>NZ_CP121445.1:5762500-6817888 GCF_029689925.1 Anaerocolumna sp. AGMB13025 | reverse complement strand
TACATTAATCTCCCTAATATAAAATTTCGTACATACTTAATTATATGATATAACAAAATTGTGGATATTTCAATGATAATATGTAAATTAATCTCTTCATACACAGGTTATCCCCAGTAGATATATGCATAATAACAATTGTGTGAATAAATTATAAAAAGTATAAACATCAAAAAATTCCAGTTTTCGCGGGAACTAAATTTACAATTGTTTAAAATATTCACACCAATTCACATAGTTATCCACAAATTATCAACAATTTGTGGATAACTATGTGTGAAACGGTTGTTATTATTTTTTTTCGGTGTATTTTACTTATATTTTAGGGGAAAAACGACATATAGAAGGAGTTAAGATTAATTCTATTTGGAGATTTCTAAGGAAAAATAAAGCATAACAGTCAAACCAGGATTTAAGCATACTTCTTATTCTAAATCCTGGTGAGGCTGTTCTGTTGTAAAAGTTAATATAGCAAGGTTATAATGGTGAACAGGATAGAACGTTTGAGTTTATATGTATTGGATATATGCTAAAGGATTGATTTATAATAACTTTGTATAACCATAGCCGTTTATAATTGCCTCTATTTTATTATTTTTTTTGCACTGTGGACAACTGGTGATATTATAATTTTTATATTCCGGCAAATCCGCTGTTTTATAAATTGAGTTAATGGGAATATCTTCAATAGTATCAACAGCACTGAATATAGCATTAATTCCTTGTATATTACCACCGTAATACTTTATACACTCAAGGCTCTTTCTTACCGTATTACCAGTTGTAACTGATGCGACCAGTAATAAGATATGTTTCCCGGATACGGCAGTCAGGTTATTTTCCCTGAATATTAATTGGCCGTTATTGTATTCAGGAGATATAATATAGAAGGTCTCATGGGTGTTCATAGATAGTATCCCTGCATGATTTAATTCTAAAGCAAGAAAACCCCCGATGACTTCACAACCATCCATACATACTATGGTATCCACTATCATGTCGTTGTTATTTAACTTGACCATGGTTTTAGCGGCCTCCATAGCTTCATTCAGACGAGTTTTAACAGAGGTCATATCAATATAAAAATTAACGTGGGAGTATCCTGTGGCAAAATGCCCGGGTATGATTTTTAAGGAAATTTTACTGTTCATTGGTGAAGTGATTTTTAAGGCCCTGCTTTCCATATAATACCTCCTTTAAGATTTAATACTATAGTAAATAGTATTTTGAAATTCCTTAAAATATAGCAACTTACCTTAGATTTATTTTAAATATTAAATATTTTAGTATAATAGTAAGATAATAGAATTATTGGTTTAACAGCATAAATATAATTAAATAACTCTTGACGTACAAGCCGTTAGCGAATATAATAAACATGATATTTTAAATTTAATTAAAATAGAACAAATACGCTTACCATATATATATTGGTATATTAAAAGGAGGTGCAAAGGTATGAAAATGACTTTCCAACCTAAGAAAAGATCCAGATCTAAGGTGCATGGATTCAGAGCTAGAATGAGTACTGCAAACGGAAGAAAAGTTTTATCAAGCAGAAGAGCAAAAGGAAGACACAAATTATCAGCATAGGTCGCATTATTGTGGCCTTTTCTTCTCTTATAAGACTTAAGTTAACATAATGTCCATAGCAGACTATTTTGTTAATTTTGACGTCCCTTTTTTGAAGGACGTCGTTATTTAATCTGTTAGTTATAAGAAAGGGCCGTGAGATTTTGAAATCGTCAGAATCATTAAAAAATAATACCAGCTTTAAGTATGTATACCATAACGGAAAATCCTATGCTAATACGTATTTAATTATGTATGTTATAAAGAATGACACAGAAATGAACAGAATCGGTATTTCTGTAAGTAAAAAAGTTGGTAACAGTGTAATAAGACACAGATTGACCAGGTTAATCCGTGAAAGTTACAGATTAAATGAAAATATGTTTAATAGTGGTTTAGACATAGTAGTGATAGCAAGAGCAGGTGCAAGAGGAAAAAGTTATACTGAAATAAACAGCGCATTGCTTCATTTAGGAAGAATGCATAAAATTTTAAAAGAGATGATAAAGTCGTGATGAAACGAATTTTAATATTTTTGGTAAAATTGTATAGAAAATTTATTTCTCCTCTCAAAGGAAGGTCCAGTTGTATTTATACGCCTACCTGCTCTTTGTATGCACTTCAGGCACTGGAAAAATATGGTGCGGTAAAAGGAACTTATTTAGCAGTAAGGAGGGTATTAAGATGCCATCCTTTTGCAACTGGTGGGTATGATCCGGTTCCATAAAGAGTTTGGTCAGGGATTAAGACACTTTCGTATGTGTCAAGGAGGAAAATAATTTGTTCAGTATATTTTTAACGCAAAGCAGTGGAATATTAGGTCCGATTGAATCCTTATTAGGATGGATATTGAATGCTATTTATGAGTTCTTGAATTTGTTCGGCATACAAAATGTAGCTATCGTAATTATTTTATTTACATTTATCGTTAGGGGACTTATGATTCCTTTAACAATTAAGCAGCAAAAATTTTCAAAATTGTCATCAAAGATGAATCCGGAAATACAAAAGATTCAGGCTAAATATAAAGGTAAGAAAGATGAAGCGTCTTTAAGAAAACAGCAGCTTGAAACCCAGGCTGTGTACCAAAAATATGGTGCAAACCCGACTGCCGGATGCCTGCCATTATTAATCACTTTGCCAATCATGTTTGCATTATACCGTGTAATCTATAATATACCGGCTTATGTTAATGATATTAACCATATGTATTCCAATATAGCCCAGGGGTTAATCGGAACCAACGGTTATGTTGATATACTTACGGACATGGCAACAAAGGTTGGGGTAAAAACAGGTTCTTTTAATGAAATCGCTTCGAATGGAGTTATATCCTTAAATCATGTAATTGATATTTTAGCGAAATTTAAATCAGCAGAATGGGTAGAACTTGGTAATAAATTCCCAACATTACAGTCCATTATCCAACCGAATGCTGCTGATATATTAAGTGTTAATCGATTTATCGGCGGTTTAAATATTATCGATGCACCTGGATATAAATTCCCGGGTATTTTAGTACCGATTTTAGCAGCTGGTCTCCAGTTTATCCAAGGTAAACAGACTCAGGCTTTAAACCCGACGGATAAAGAAAACCCTATGTCATCAACGATGAATGCCATGAATACGGTAATGCCTATTATGTCAGGTATTTTCTGTGTTATGCTTCCTATCGGTGTTGGTATCTACTGGGTAGCCGGCAGTTTATTTGCAATTATGCAGCAGTTTATCATCAATAAACATATGGAAAAAGTAGATGTGGATGCTTTAATTGAGAAAAATATTATGAAGGCAAATAAACGTAAAGCTAAAAAAGGAATCGATCCCAATGCTACTATGGAAGAGTTAGCAAAGAAACAGACCAGATCAATTGAATCAACAGTGGAAACCAAAGATACGTCAACAACAAATTATGCGAATTCTGTGAAAAAGAACTATGAACCTTCCGATTATAAGAAGAGTGAAGTATCCCATAAAGCAGGAAGTATTGCTGCTAATGCCAACCTTCTTAGTAATAGGAATAATAATAAGGGGGAAAAGTAAGTATGGAGTGGTTAGAAATTACTGCTAAAACTGTAGATGAAGCATTGACGGAAGCTTTAATTAAATTACAAACAACCAGTGACCGGGTTGAGTATGAAGTGATAGAAAAAGAGAGCAGTGGTTTTTTAGGTTTATTCAATAAGCCCGCCAAAATACGTGTTAAGCTAAAAGATAGTGTAGATAATATTGCGAAGGATTTCTTAAGTAAAGTATTTAAAGCTATGGGTATTGATGCAAAGTTAGAACTTGTATATGATGAAGCCGCCTCTTCCATTGATATTAATATAGTCGGAGACGATATGGGAGTACTAATTGGTAAACGAGGACAAACTTTGGATTCCCTTCAGTATTTAGTAAGCCTTGTATTAAATAAGGAAAGTGAAAATTATCTGAAAGTTAAGCTTGATACTGAAAATTACCGTCAAAGAAGAAAAGAAACACTTGAAAATCTTGGAAAGAATATTGCTTATAAAGTAAAAAGGACTAAAAAGCCGGTTTCTTTAGAACCTATGAATCCTTATGAGAGAAGAATTATACATTCTGTATTACAGAATGATAAATTTGTTGAAACTCATAGTGAAGGGGAAGAGCCTTATAGAAGAGTAGTTATTACCTTAAAGAAGAGTGCTATGACCAGGGATTATAAATACGGCAGTCATAATAAGTATTCACACAATACAAGAACTTCCAAGGAAAACAGCGGAACTTATAATAAAAACAAAGAATATAGTCAAAAGCATAGTGAAGTGGAATAAAAACAGAGGGTGTATTAAAGATAAATTTGCTTTGATACACTCTCTTCTGACATTTATCATTCCATAACATTCTTAGATGGGAGCAGTTTATGAAAACAGATACGATTGCTGCAATTGCTACTGCAATGAATAATGCCGGAATCAGTATCATCCGTATCAGCGGGGAAGAAGCCCTGCCAATTATGGATCAGATATATAAGAGCAGGTCGGGTGATAAAAAGTTATCACTTACGGACAGTCATACCATACATTATGGATTTATTGTGGATAAAGATACTGTTATTGATGAAGTAATGGTATTAATTATGAAAGGACCCAAAAGTTATACGAAAGAAGATGTGGTTGAAATTGACTGCCACGGTGGTATTGTTGTTACGAAACGAATACTGGAAACGGTATTAAAGTATGGGGCAAGAACAGCGGAACCAGGGGAATTTACGAAAAGAGCATTTTTAAACGGTAGAATTGATTTATCTCAGGCTGAAGCAGTCAGTGATATTATTAATGCAAAAAATGAATTTGCCTTAAAGAATTCTCTGAATCAGTTAAGAGGGAATGTATTAAATAAAATAAAAGAAATCAGAAACTCGGTGATACATGATCTTGCCTTTATTGAAGCTGCATTAGATGATCCGGAACATATCAGTCTGGAGGATTTTTCAGAAGAGTTAAACACTCATATCGATAGTAATTTAAATGAATTACAGATCCTTTTAAGATCTTCGGAAAACGGCAGGTTATTAAAGGAAGGTATTAAAACAGTTATTCTTGGTAAACCCAATGCCGGAAAATCCTCTTTATTAAATGTACTGGTTGGTTCTGACCGGGCTATCGTTACTGAAATAGAAGGTACTACCAGGGACACTTTAGAGGAAACGATACAGCTTGGTAATATTACATTAAATGTAATAGATACTGCCGGCATACGGACTACAGAGGATATCGTTGAAAAGATTGGTGTAAGCAAAGCAAAAAAATCTGCGGAGGATGCGGATTTAGTTATTTATGTTGTGGACGCTTCGAAGTCTCTTGATGAGAATGATATGGAAATTATTGATTTGATAAAGGATAAGAAGGCTGTCATATTATTTAACAAGTCAGATCTTTCTGTAGTGTTAGACCAAAAAGAGATCAAAACTTTAACGGGAAAAGAAATTATTCCGGTTTCGGCGAAAGAAAATATAGGAATTGATTTATTAGAGACCTGGATAACAGAGCAGTTCTTTCGTGGTAATATTAGTTTTAACGATGAAATCTTTATCACTAATATAAGGCAGAAAGAAGCCATTGCAGATAGTATACAAAGTCTTGAAATGGTTAAACAAAGTATTAGTGACGGTATGCCCGAGGATTTTTATTCCATAGACCTGATGCATGCTTATGAATTATTGGGGGGCATTATCGGTGAAGCTGTGGATGAAGACCTGGTAAATACCATTTTTCGTGAGTTTTGTATGGGTAAATAAATTTATTAATATATGAAATAACAGTAATTATTTGAGTATTGGTCATTAGTTTGATATATAGATAAACAGAAAAAGGTATTGTAGTTTCATTCAATAGTTTGCTTTTATTTGCCTGAATCTTAATTATATCAGACTTTTTAGTATAGAGGAGGACATAATGTCATATACGTATGAAACTTATGATGTTGTCGTAGTTGGTGCGGGTCATGCCGGCTGTGAAGCTGCATTAGCATGTGCAAGATTATCATTTAACACCTTAATTGTAACAATTAGTATGGATAGTATTGCTTTAATGCCATGTAATCCCAATATTGGAGGAACATCAAAGGGACATTTAGTCAGGGAAATAGACGCTTTAGGCGGTGAAATGGGTAAGAATATAGATAAAACTTATATTCAATCTAAGATGTTAAATATATCAAAAGGTCCGGCCGTTCATTCCCTTCGTGCTCAGGCAGATAAACAGGACTACAGCAGATCTATGAGAAAAGTCCTTGAAAACACACAAAACCTTACCCTAAAACAGGCTGAAGTAGCGGAGATTTTAGTGGAGGAAGGTAACGTTGTGGGGATAAAAACCTTTTCAGGTGGAATTTATCCCTGTAAGGCAGTTGTATTGTGTACAGGTACTTACTTAAATGCCAGATGTGTATTTGGGGATGTGAGTATCCATACAGGTCCTAACGGGTTACAGGCTGCTAATCACTTAACCGATTCCCTAGTAGCTATCGGCATAGAGATGTATCGATTTAAAACCGGTACTCCGGCACGTATTGACAGACGATCTATTGATTTTACAAAGATGGAGGAGCAATTTGGAGATGAGGAAATTGTACCATTTTCTTTTACAAACAACCCAGAGGATATAAAGAAAGAGCAGGTATCCTGCTGGTTAACTTACACCAATGAAAATACCCATGATATAATAAGGGCCAATATTGACCGATCTCCATTATACTCTGGTAATATTAAGGGTACCGGTCCTAGATATTGTCCTTCCATTGAAGATAAAGTAGTTAAATTTGCAGATAAGGAAAGACATCAGGTATTTATCGAACCGGAAGGAAATTACACCAATGAAATGTATGTAGGCGGTATGTCCAGTTCTCTTCCGGAGGATGTTCAATATCAGATGTACCGAAGCGTAGCCGGACTGGAAAATGCTAAGATAGTACGAAATGCATACGCAATTGAATATGATTGTATCAATCCCATGCAATTAAAACCTTCTTTAGAGTTTAAGAAAATTGGAGGTCTATTTAGTGGTGGACAGTTTAACGGCAGTTCAGGTTACGAGGAAGCTGCAGCACAAGGCTTAATGGCCGGAATAAATGCAGCTATGAAATTGCTTGGCAAAGATCCGCTTGTACTAGACCGTTCCCAGGCATATATTGGAGTATTAATTGATGACCTGGTAACGAAAGAAACCCATGAGCCTTATCGCATGATGACCTCAAGAGCAGAATACCGGTTATTATTACGGCAGGATAATGCGGATTTAAGATTAACTAAAATTGGATATCAGGTAGGATTAATTCCAGAAGAAAGATATCAGAAACTAAAAATAAAAGAAGTACAAATTGAAGAAGAAATAAATAGACTAAATAATACGTTAATCGGAGCCAATCAGGAAGTTCAGACATTACTTGAACAATATGGAAGTAATTCTTTAAAAACAGGTACGACTTTGGGTGAATTAATACGGCGTCCGGAACTAACCTATGAGATGCTAAAACCTATTGACAAAAACAGAATTCCCCTGGATCAAGCTGTAATCGACCAGGTTAATATTAATATTAAATATGAAGGTTATATTCAAAGACAGTTAAAGCAGGTAGAGCAATTTAAGAAGCTAGAGGGAAAATTAATTCCAAAGGATATTGATTATTCTGTTGTACCAAGTCTTAGGATTGAAGCAAAGCAAAAGCTGATACAGATTAGACCTATGTCAGTGGGACAGGCATCTAGAATATCTGGAGTATCTCCGGCTGATATTTCAGTTTTACTTATTTATCTGGAACAGCTTAGGAAAACCAGATAGATAAAGAACCTCTTAGAAAGATAAGAAGGAAAAAGTATGAAAGAAATTTATAACGAGAAAGGTTGCCACACTGTGCATCTTTCACACATTCTTATTTGTGGCAGTATCCCAGGCCAGCCTGGGATATACAATGGGTTTAAATTATGAATAATTTATTGGACTTTGTCCCAGCGTTTCAAGCGTTGAATATTACCTTAACAGAAAATCAAATGGGACAGTTTATAAAATATTACGAGCTTCTAATAGAAAAAAATAAAGTAATGAACCTTACTGCAATTACCGAATTTAATGAAGTCGTAAATAAGCATTTTATTGATAGTCTCTCTATTGTAAAAATTATTGATATGAGTAAAGGTATTAAAGTACTGGATTTGGGAACTGGTGCAGGTTTTCCGGGAATACCATTAAAAATAGCTTTCCCGGATCTTGATATAATATTACTGGACTCATTAAATAAACGAGTGAACTTTTTAAATGATGTAATTGATAATCTGGGTCTAATTAATATTACTGCAATTCATGGACGTGCAGAGGAATACGGAAAAAAGGAAGGATATCGAGAAGGTTTTGACATATGCGTTTCGAGAGCAGTGGCTAAATTATCAACTTTAGCGGAATATTGTATACCATATGTAAAGGTTAAAGGCAGTTTTATTTCATATAAAGCAGGTAATGTCTTAAATGAGCTGGAGGAATCCAAAAAAGCAATTGGTGTTTTTGGTGGTAAAGTAGAGCAGATAAAAAGCTTTTGTCTTCCAGGAACAGATATAGAACGGACGTTAATTAATATTAAAAAAACTTCTCCCACTCCTAAGTCATATCCCCGTAGTGGTGGTAAACCAAATAAAGAGCCGATTATATAGAATCAATTCTACATGTAATAATAAAATTGTGAATAGTAATTAAAAAAATTAGAGGAATGTCAATTGTCTTATGTGTATAAAGATAATATTTATACAAGCAAACATATATAAGAACAATTGGCATTTTGCATTATATAATAAAAATGACAATTAAAATTATAATAATACAAAAAAACAAATTATAATTTATAATAAGACAAATTAATTATATATTTATATATATAATATATGGTAAAATAGGTATAGATTATTAAGTTTCATAATAGGTGGTGAAAATATTGATTCAAGGTAAATTTTTATCTTATGGTGATGATTTATCACCAGTGTTTGAAATTAGAAGAAAAGTATTTATTGAAGAACAGGGGGTGTCTGAGGAAGAAGAGTTTGATGAGTATGATGATTTTGCAATTCATGCTATTGTTTATGATATTGACGATAGCAAAAAGCCAGTTGCAACCGGAAGAGTATATCATGATGGTAAAAACTACAGGGTGGGAAGAATCGCTGTGTTAAAAGAAGAAAGAGGAAAATATTATGGTGATTTTGCAGTCCGGCTTTTAGTGAATAAAGCTTTTATGTCGGGGGCCGAAGAAGTTGTAATCGGTGCTCAAGTAAGTGCGGTTCCTTTTTATGAAAAAATTGGATTTGTTTCTTTTGGGGAGATATATAAGGAAGCCGATATTGATCACATTACTATGAAAGTCAAGCTAGATACCATATGTAGGAAATGTGACAAAAAATAACTATTTAGAAAGAATTTAGAAAAATAATTTTTTATTTTTCATTTTAGGCTTTAAAAAAAGCAAAATATGTTATATTATATAGATAAAAAATAGGGAGAGTTACATTATTATGATTCATCAAGATGATAATATGGGGTTCATGGAACAATTAAGTGATGCTCTTGATTTCTTAACTCAGAATGAGGAGCAGACCCAGAAAGAACTTGATCAAATTAATATCAGTATCAAGTGTTTAGAAGAAGAATTAAAAGAAATTAATAATAGTTTAACTGTTATTAATAAAAATAATAATTCTAATGCTGACTTGTTTTCTCCTTCTATTAAAATTGAAAAAGATAATCGGATAAGTTTTTTAATAGCAGAAAAACAAAATATCGAATCGAAGATGAAAGAAGCAGAAGAGAATTTTCTTTTTTTTATTAACAGGAAGAACAGCCTGGATAATTTGATTAATTGTTTTTATACTATGAAAAGCAATTGTATAGAGGAACCAGGTACAGTAAATGAAAGTACAACTTATAATATAAGTCAGGACATGGGCATCAACGTTTTAGAAACACAGGAAAATGAGCGGAAACGGATTGCCAGAGACTTACATGATTCCACTGTACAAAACTTAACGAATATGATGCATAAGACTGAATTATGTACTAGGTTAATTGATATTGATCCGGTAAGGGCAAAATTAGAACTACAGACTATGATCAATACAATTAAATCTACCATTAATGATATGCGTAATATCATATTTGGCCTAAGACCGATGTCTTTGGATGATTTGGGATTAATTGCTACTATTGAAAGATATATAAGAGATTTTAAGAAAAATCATGAGATAGATATATCATTAAGGGTTCACAATGAGGAAAAAAGCATTTTACCTGTTATAAATTTAACATTGTTTCGAATTGTTCAGGAAGCATCGAATAATGCAATGAAACATGGTAAGGCAAATAAGATAGTTATCGATTTAAGTTATGACGATGAAACTATTGCATTAAGTATATCTGATAATGGTATAGGATTTAAGAAAGATACTTATATGGAAACAAAAGCAAATATGTTTTCGGGATACGGATTATCAATGATGAAAGAGAGAATACTTCTTTTATCTGGTGATTTTAATATAGAGTCAAGTGAAAACAAAGGAACTAATATTTTAGTCAAGGTACCACTAAATCATGCAAGGAGGACATATAAGTAATGGAACCTATTAAAATTGTAATTGCAGACGATCACCGCATGGTAAGGGAAGGACTAAAACAACTGCTAGAATTAGAGGGTGATATTTCAGTTATAGGGGAAGCTGGAGACGGGGTTTCATGTCTTAGTATCATTGAGGAATTGAATCCGGAAGTTGTTTTATTAGATATTAATATGCCACTCATGAATGGTCTTCAAGTACTTCAAAAATTAAAAGAAAACAAATGTAATAGCCGTATTCTAATATTAACTATTCATAATGAAGTTGAATATTTGATGAAAGCTGTAGATATTGGCGTTGATGGCTATATATTAAAGGATTCAGAGTCAGACGTTCTAAGGAGAGCTATTTTTGCCGTAAAAAGTGGTGAAAGTTATATACAAAGCGAATTAGTATCTTTAATGAAGGATAAGTTAGAGAATTCTGATACTGAGTCGGTTATGGATGATAATATACTTACAAAAAGAGAGATGGAAGTTTTAAGATTATTGACAGAAGGACTATTTAATAAAGAAATTGCATATCAACTGTCAATCAGTGAAAAGACTGTAAAGAATCATGTGTCTAATATCTTCAAAAAAATCAGTGTTTCGGATCGTACTCAGGCAGCTGTATATGCTATAAAAAATAATATTGTTGAGTTAATATAGTATTAACTAGTACAAGCTTAGATTAAAACGTGCAATTACTTCATAGAGTTGTACGTTTTTTTTGTTTCACGTGAAACATTTTTATAAACAGTGTCGGAAAGTATAGATATATGCATGAATTAGTGTTATAATAAATTGACTAAAAATTTGTTTATTTTAAAGTAAAGGGGGAATAACGTGGGACGTATTATAGCTGTGGCTAACCAAAAGGGCGGTGTTGGTAAAACAACAACAACTATTAACTTATCTGCTTGCTTAGCTGAAAAGGGAAAAAAGGTATTAACTATCGATATAGATCCACAAGGTAATACATCCAGTGGATTAGGCATAGATAAGAATAATCTTGAAAACACAATTTATGAATTAATGATCGGTGAATGTACGATAGATGAATGTTTGCTTTCGAATGTTATTGAAAATCTTTCTGTGTTACCCTCTAATGTAAATTTAGCTGGTGCTGAGATTGAGTTAATAGGGATTGACGATAAAGAATACATACTAAAAAAAGAGATTGATAAGATAAAAGATAATTACGATTATCTGATTATTGATTGTCCCCCTTCTCTCAATACTTTGACTGTTAATGCAATGACAACGGCTGATACAGTTCTGGTTCCTATTCAATGTGAATATTATGCCTTGGAAGGTCTATCCCAATTAATACATACAATAAACCTGGTTAAACAAAGACTAAATCCTACTCTCGAAATTGAAGGAGTTGTTTTTACTATGTTTGATGCAAGGACAAACTTATCCTTACAAGTAGTTGAAAATGTAAAATCGAACTTAAAGCAAACGATATATAAATCAATTATACCACGTAATGTAAGATTAGCTGAAGCACCCAGTCATGGTTTACCGATTAATTTGTACGACTCCAGATCAGCAGGTGCAGAAGGATATAGAGACTTGGCAGATGAAGTTATCGAACAAGATAATAATTGATGTGAAAAGTAAATTGATATATTGAAAGAAGTTTATATAAGAGTATTAGTATTTATGTGCTTTATATATAAGGTGATTTGATATGGGACACCAATAATTAAACCAGATGTTATTAAATGTATTACATAAATTCATAATGAACCAGAGTGAAAGGATAAAGTGGTAATATGGCAGTGGTAAAAAAGGGATTAGGTAAAGGTTTAGACTCAATGATACCGGAAAAGGTTGAGAGTACAAAATCAGAACCTATAAAAAAAGAAGAAGATGTTTCACGTGAAACATTAATAAATATAAATGAAATAGAACCAAATAAAGGACAACCCAGAAAAAATTTTGATGAAGATGCAATACAAGAATTGGCTGATTCAATAAAACAATTTGGAATTATACAACCGTTAATTCTTCAGAAAAAAGACAAGTATTATGTCATTGTGGCCGGTGAACGCAGATGGCGTGCTGCTAAAGTTGCTGGTTTAAAGAAAATTCCAGCAATAATAAAAGATTATTCACCACAGGAAATCATGGAAATTGCTTTAATTGAGAATTTACAGAGAGAAGATCTGAATCCGATAGAAGAAGCATTGGCATTTCAAAATTTAATTAAAGAATTTAATTTAAAGCAGGATGAAGTTGCAGAGAGAGTATCTAAAAGTAGAGTTGCAGTGACAAATTCCATGAGATTACTAAAATTGGATTCGAAAGTTCAACAGATGTTAGTCGATGGTATGATTTCAAGTGGACATGCCAGAACTTTACTAGCAATTGAAGATTCAGATGTTCAATATCAGGTTGCATTGAAAGTATTTGATGAAAAGCTAAGTGTAAGAGAAACAGAAAAGTTAGTTAAAACTATCTTAACTACAAAAGAAGATAGTTTAAAAGAAACAGCTATTACGAAGGAAGATTCTTTTATATATAGAGACATAGAAGAAAAAATGAAAAAAATAATCGGTACAAAAGTTTGTATAAAGAAAAAGGCTAATAATAATGGTAGAATTGAAATAGAATATTATTCCACGGAAGAGCTAGAAAGAATTATTGAATTATTTGAATCAATTATTTAAAGGAGATTAAGTACAAATGCAGCTATTTGAATCGTTAGGATTAGATATTGGTTATGTTTTAATTGGAGTAGCAGGTTTTTCACTATTATTATTAATTCTTGTAATTATATTAATGGCTAAGTTAAGCAAAATCAATAAAAAATATAGAAAATTTATGGCGGGAGCTGATGGAAAAAGCCTAGAGAACCAGTTTATAACAAAATTTACTGAAGTTGATGAATTGAAATTTGAGAGTAAAAAAATCAAAGCTAAAATAGAAAAAATTTCTGAAAACCTTATTTTAACTTATCAAAAGGTTGGAATAGTAAAATACGATGCTTTTAAAGAAATGGGTGGAAAATTAAGTTTTGCTGTAGCTATGTTAAATGATAATAATGACGGTTTTATACTTAATTCTATGCATTCCAGCAGGGAAGGTTGTTACACTTATATTAAAGAAGTTATTAAAGGCGAAGCATTTGTAGTTCTGGCGGAGGAAGAAAAATTAGCATTAGAGGAAGCTAAAAAGTCAAGAGATTATATGGGATAAGTAATTTAATAATGTTTGAGAGACTTGATATGACCCCTAAAAGTTAGATTCTGATTCTACTTTTAGGGGTCATACTAACTTGATCTCTGTAACATTTTTTTATATAAAAAAGTAGTTTAGTAATATATTCTAATAATGAGTTTATGTACTAGATGATAATAATAATTCATTTAGTAACGATTTATACCAGTAATATAATATTAGTTTTTCAGCAATGGTCTCTGATAATTTAAAAAGCAGTAAAAACACTACCTAAAAAAAGGAAAGCCTCACATTAATTATTGTTGAGGCTTTCCTTTTTTATTGGCAGATTAATTGATTACATATTTTATTTGATGCTTAAATCTATTACTTTTTAACAGGAACATTACCTTTACCATAGTAAGATAACAGGTATAAATCTTCAAGTTCTGATACTAATGGAAGACGAGGATTTGCTGTTGTACACTGGTCACCAAAAGCTAAATCAGCAAGAGGTCCAACTTTTGATAAGAATTCCTTTTCATCAAGACCGTATTCTTTTAAAGTTGCAGGTATTTCAAGGAAAGCATTTAACTTTTCGATTTCAGTTGCTAAAATCTCTACTGCATCGTCATTATTTTTAGGTTTATATCCTAGCTTATTCATTAAGGAAAAAATCTTATCCCCTACAATATAGCTTTCATATTTTGGCCAGGATGTAAACTTAGTAGGGCAGGAAGTACCATTATAACGAACTACATGAGGTAAAAGGATTGCATTGGCACAACCATGAGGTACATGATATTCACCACCAAGTTTATGAGCAAGTGAGTGATTGATACCAAGGAATGCATTAGTAAATGCCATACCAGCAATGGTTGAAGCATTATGCATCTTTTCGCGTGCAACGGGGTCATTTGCTCCAAACTCATAAGACTTCCTTAAGTATGTGAATACCATCTCAATTGCATGAATAGCAAGAGCATCTGTATAATCTGAAGCTAATATAGAAATATAAGCTTCGATCGCATGAGTTAAAACGTCCATACCTGTCCAGGCAGTTGATTTCTTAGGAACTGACATTACGAAATCAGGATCAATGATTGCTACATCGGGAGTTAATTCGTAATCTGCCAGAGGATACTTCTTATTTTCTTCTTTATCAGAAATTACGGCAAAGGAAGTTACTTCGGAACCTGTACCAGAGGTTGTTGGAATAGCAACCAATTTGGCTTTTCTTCCAAGTTGAGGGAACTTATAGGTTCTCTTTCTGATATCTAAGAACTTCAAGGACATATTCTTAAAGTCAGCTTCTGGGTTCTCGTAGAATAACCACATACCTTTTGCAGCATCGATAGCAGAACCACCGCCAAGTGCTATAATAACATCAGGCTTGAACTTATTCATGGAATCAACACCCTTCATTATGGTTTCTAAGGATGGATCTGGTTCTACCTGGTCAAATATTTCGCAATGAACATATTCTTCTCTTTTTCTTAATTGATATAGAACTTTATTTACATAACCTAACTGAGTCATAGATGGATCAGTAACAATAAAGGCTTTTGTTATATTCGGCATTTTGGCAAGATAAGCGGTTGATCCGGACTCAAAATAAATTTTACTTGGAACTTTAAACCACTGCATATTATTTCTCCTCTTTGCTACGCGCTTAATGTTTACAAGGTCAACAGCAGATACATTATGTGTAGTTGAGTTTCCGCCGTAAGATCCGCAGCCAAGGGTTAAGGAAGGCATGTTAGTATTATATAAATCACCAATTGCGCCATGTGTAGATGGTGAGTTAACAATAATACGTCCGGTCTTCATACGGTTGGAGAATTCTTCAATTACCTTTGAATCAGTAGAGTGAAGTACAGAAGAGTGACCCATTCCGCCGTTTGCTAACATTTTCTCACATAACACTAAACCATCTTCCACATTTTTGGCCTTAACTACTGCCAATACTGGGGATAATTTTTCAATGGACAGTGGATAATCTGCTCCGACACCTTCAAGTTCGGTGCATAAAATCTTGGTATCTTTAGGAATTGTAAAACCAGCCAGGGCAGCAATTGCTGCTGGGGACTGTCCTACAATCTGAGGATTAACAGCTCTTTTTTCAATATTGATTACAATAGGTTCAAGTTTTTTGATTTCTTCTTTCGTTGCAAAATAACAACCTGCTTTTTTCATTAGGTCAACAACTTCATTGTATACAGGAGCCTCAATAATAGCAGCCTGTTCGGAGGCGCATATCATACCATTATCGAAAGATTTGGATAATACTAAATCGTTAACTGCTCTTTTTAAAACGGCAGTTTTTTCTATAAAGCAGGGAACATTACCAGGTCCTACACCAAGTGCAGGTTTTCCAGAGGAGTATGCTGCTTTTACCATACCAGGACCACCTGTAGCAAGGATACATGCAACACCAGGATGATTCATAAGAACGGAAGTAGCTTCAACCGATGGATATTCAATCCATTGAATACAGTTTTTAGGGGCACCTGCATTAACGGCGGCATCTAATAATGTTTGAGCCGCTGCCTTGGAACACTGTTGAGCACTGGGATGGAAGCCGAAAATAATCGGATTACGCGTTTTAATACAGGAAATAATTTTAAACATGGTAGTTGAGGTCGGATTGGTAACTGGAGTAACACCGGCAACAATACCGATAGGTTCTGCAACCATCATAAAATCTTCTTCTTCGTTATCTTCGATAATACCAACAGTTTTTTGATATTTAATGGAGTGCCAGATATATTCTGTTGCAAATATATTTTTAGTGATCTTATCTTCATAAATGCCTCTGCCAGTTTCTTCAACAGCCATTTTAGCCAGCACCTGCTGTTTTGCAAGACCTGCTAAAGCCATTTCATGAACAATATTATCTATGGAAGCCTGGTCATAATTCATGAATTCTTTTAATGCAACCTGTGCATTTTTAACTAATAAGTCAACATGTTCTTGAGGTGTAGGTTGTTTCTTTTCACTCATATTAAAATCCTCCTGTAAATAATTTTTAATGTATGTTAATTTATTAACAAATATCTGCAAATCGATATTACACTTTGAATATAACAAAGAATACGAATTTTGTCAAACAATATTTTATTATAATTAGACAAATAGATGTAAAATAAAAGAGAATATAACCTATAATTATATACAAAATGCACAACTGGTAAAAAAGCATTATGTAAATATTACAAATAGAAATAAATAAAATCATAAGTATGTTAAATATATAACAATATTAATTTATTTTTAATCAATCATAATATTGACATTAATAGTATTATTGGATATTGTATTATATAGGTGGATAAGTTAAGCCTCGGGAAATTAGAATTACAATTACACTAAATGCTCATTATCCGCAAATGTTTAAATTACGAGGTGTTTCATATGAGAAGAATGTTACTTGATTTTATCAAGGGACATGAATTGCTTGCAAGAGATATAATAAGTAACAGTGGAATTGTAATCATGTCGGCAGGTTCTGTGATTAAGAAGGAATATATCAGAAGGTTAACAGAATTGGATATAAATTATGTCTATGTCGAAGATGAATTATCCATGGGAATTGAAGATGTAGATAATACAGAGGAAATGATAAAAGCGCAGTGCCAGGATATTGTAAGAAGTATTATCGACAAGTATTCCTACCAGGGGTATGGCGATTTAGTAAACATACAGGAAGTTGCTGAACAAATCATCGGTGACATGATAGAGCAGCCGGAGATTTTATTTAATATATCAGGAGTTCGCAGAAAGAGTGAAAGCACATATTCTCATTCCATTAATGTATGCGCTTTGTCGGTTTTATTAGCTTTAAGAATGAAACTTCCAAAAGCTAAAGTACGTGAAATAGCTGTTGGAAGTCTTTTACATGATATAGGCTATAATTCTATGCAGTTTGATTACATCAATAACAATTATAATGATTTAAATAAAATGGAGCAGAAAGAACTCTTAAAACATGTTATATACGGCTATTCTTCTGTTATCAAGGAAGATTGGTTAACATTAGCTTCCAAAGACATTATCTTATGCCATCATGAAAAAATGGATGGTTCCGGCTATCCGTTTCATAAAAAGGGCGATAAAATAAAGATAGGAAGCAAGATTGTTGCTGTCTGTGATACCTTTGACAGTATAGTATATGGTTTTTTGTGTCCTAAAATGAAAGTACATCACGCGATTGATTACATAGTAAGTCAAGCCGGTGTCAAGTTCGATTTTGATATTGTTAATTGTTTCATAGAATCAGTTGCGGCTTATCCTAATGGTACAGTTGTTATTACGAATACCGGAGAAAAAGGTATTGTAATCAGACAAAATGTAAAATGCCCTACAAGACCTGTGTTACATATGATATCTGACACTAATGGTAAGAAATATTCAACCTGGGTAGAAAAGGACTTAAATAAAGAATTAACATTACTAATTGAAGATACAATTGAATTATAATAGAAGGCTGTTAAATTCTTTCATCTGTTAAATTTATTCGGGATGGGAGAATTTTTTGTTAACGGTAATTATAGGTGGTAGTTGGTGGAATTACTGGAAGGAATATTTCTTGCCAGTAATGCAAAAATATGATATAAGTAATAGATAAATACTTTTTTGTATAATCTAAAAAAAATTGGATATATTAAATAAGCTAGGCTCCATATAATAAGGTAATCTGGTTTATATTTTGAGTTAGGTGGTGGATGATTGTGCATAGTTATTTAAGAGCAATAGGATTTAGTGAAGTAATAGATCGAATAGAGTTAGAACGTTTGTTGGGCATAATCATAGATCAGCCAACAGAGAAAAAGATATATAATATGCCTAATAATAAAGAATTTACTGAAATATCAAAGATGTTTTCAAAACAGATGGGTATTACCTTACGAGGTGAAATAGACTCCGAAGGAAAATTCTACATGGAACATTATTATCCATATTTCAGAAGTCAATATATGAGTACGAAAGAAGAAACTTCAATTATAAAGAGAGTGGACACCGAAGCCTATACTGGTATGTGCGATGATATCAGACTGGGTGTATCTTTAATCTTTTATTTGCAGAATGTTGTGGATTATTTATCGGAAGGGAAAGAGAAAACGGATAGACCTTTTCCGATTTATTTATCGGCTCTTTCTATATCCGGAAAGATTATCCTGCCTATGGAATTAGATGAAAAGCTGGCGAAGAATAACAGTGCCGATGTGCAGTATAGAAGACAGTTAATTGCTGAGGCTAAAAAAGGAAATCAGGAAGCAATAGACAGCCTTACAATAGATGATATAGATATGTATGCCATGATATCAAGAAGGGCTAAGGTAGAGGATATTTATACGATAGTCGAAACTTCTTTTACACCATTTGGTTCGGAATCCGACAATTATACAGTTTTAGGTACCATTGTGGATATGGATGTTCTGACTAATGATTATACGGGTGAAGAGGTATACAGTCTTATGATATCCAGTAATGACGTTATTTTTCAGGTTGCTATTAATAAAAAGGATTTACTAGGGGAACCGGTAGTGGGAAGGCGTTTTAAGGGGAATATCTGGCTTCAGGGGAATATAGATTTTAATTCAGATAAATGTTTGAATTAAGGTTGACTTATTTCAAATTAAATAGTAGAATAGTTTTGCTGCCATTTGGTAGTGAATGCATCTATAGCTCAGTAGGATAGAGCGACCGCCTCCTAAGCGGTAGGCCGCTGGTTCGAATCCAGTTAGGTGCATTAAAAAAGAAGGATTTATGCTTATCTGCATAAATCCTTCTTTTTTAATGCAAAGTAGATAAATCGTCCTATTACATAAAAAACGCTCCATTATGGATGGGCACCTCGCGAAGAGAAAGTTATTGCTGTACAAACGGCTCAGGCACGAAAGTGTCAGTTTACTGACACTTTATCTAATGCTTGATTTTATAAACCGCTATTTTGTGAACTTTATGAAAACACTGTCTTAAAAAAGCTTTTATTCATATTGTTATCTAGTAATCGAATGACTAAATCGTTACAATAACAGATTTTTATCATGGTCTAAAAAACTTTTTTATTATAATGTTTTCTGCGGCCCCGCTTTTCAAGATATGAGTTTCTTCTTTTTCGATAAGGAAGCTCTACAAAGATAATATAAAAAGTCAGACCAATGAGGACGCAGCCGATTATGATTAGAATGATTACAGGTTTCAGATTTCCTTTACTTTCTAAGGTATTCGCGGGATTGTCATCCAAAGCCTGAGGTGTGGCTGTAGGTAAGGGGATATAGGAGCCTTTTAAGAGGTTATCCGAAACCGTGTTGTTATATACAATATCGGCAGATCCTACGAACTTGTCACCATAGGTATATTTAATTTGACCGATTACATTTTCACCCTTAACAGCATTATCTATGGGAGATAATATTATTTCTTTCTTTGCATCCTTATAATCAGCTGAGTTAGGAAGTACAATATTTCCTTTGGGGCTGATTTGAAGCTGTGAAGAGGTAGCACTGAATAAGGGGCTGTATTTTGTAAATAACGGATTCGTATCCGCAGTATCCGGATCCTCCATGTCTGCTATATTGTAGAGTGAAAAATTATCGAAGCCATAATTTAATAAACTTGCAGTATCAGAATATTCATTCTGAATACTGTCACAATGTAATATGATGCTGATTAGAGTCATACCATTACGTTGTGCAAATGTTACCAAAGTATATTTGGCTACTGAGGTATAACCGGTTTTACCTCCTATAACACCATCATACTTAAGAGCTCCGTTAATAAATTTATGATGGTTCGCCAAATATCTGGTTTCCTTTTGCATATTGGTGGGGGGGATGGTATAGGTTCTTGTCCCAGTTATTTTGCGGAATGTATCATTATTAATTGCAGCTCTTGATATTAAAGCCATATCATAAGCGGAGGTGTAGTGATTCGGGTCCGGTAAACCATGAGGATTAGCAAAATTGGAATCCACACAGCCAAGTTCCTTTGCTTTTTTATTCATAAGGTCTACAAAGGATTCAACACTGCCGGAAACATGTTCTGCTACCGCATAAGAAACATCATTAGCAGATACCAGCATGATTCCATAAAGGGACTGTTCCATGGTAAGTTTTTCGCCGACATCCGTACCGCCAAGGCGGCTGCTGTCTAATTCTACATCATAGATCGCTTTTTTCGAGAAAGTTACCGTATCTCCAAGGGAAGAATTCTCGATTGCCAGTAGGGAAGTTAATATTTTAGTTATGCTGGCGGGATAGTAAGTTTTATGGATGTTTTTTGCATATAGTATAGCACCGGTAGAGGCTTCCATTACAATTGCTGCATCGGAGCTTACATCGGGTTTATTACCCGGCCACTTAAGTTTTGACGCTTCTGATTTATTCGTATTGTTTATAGATGTATTAGCGGGTACATTGGTTGTCTGAGAATAGGATACGGTTGTATTTATAAATAATAAGCAGATAATACTTATTATGGCTAATGGCTTTTTCATAATAACTCCTTTATATTAAACCGGCTGGTATATTTTTATATTTATAATCAAGTTTGAATAGTATGTCCAGTTAATGCTAATTTTACGCTTATAAGTTTTTGTTGAGAACTTATGATAGTATATGAAAACAATACCTATATTATAGATTATTTTCTTAGTTGTATCAAGGAAAAACGAAAGTTTAAGAAAAAATTAAATATTTAAAATTCGTGTTTTTATGCAGGATAGCAAAAGAACCGGGAACATAAGAGAAAGAAAACTTTCACTTTGTTCCCGGTTCTTTTGAACTCCTGTAGTAACCCCCGGGCACTTGACGTAAGGGATGCCTAGTGATAAACGGAGACGACACGAATTCGTTGTTTTGTTGGTAATTAATTCAAACATTTGTAATTTGTAGTTGCTGTTTTTTGTATTTATTTACTTTGCTGTTTTTTGTATTTATTTACTTTGCTGTTTTTTGTATTTATTTACTCTGCTGTTTTTATATTTATTTACTTTGTTGTTTTTTTATTTCTTTAAGCCGCTTCATTACATCATTTTCTCCACGACCGAAATAATCATGCAGTTTGGAATATTCAGTGTACAGGGAATCGTATACTTGGGCATTTTCAGGAATAGGAGTATATATGGTATCACGTAATTTACCCATGACACTACCGGCCTTAAATACATCATCATACCCGCCTTTTTCAGTACCTGCGGCTACTGCACCAAAGATGGCACTGCCGAGTGCCGGTCCCTGAGTAGTACCACCAATCTTAATTGGTATCTGTATAATATCTGCATAAATCTGCATAGCCATCGGATTTTTTAAGGATATTCCGCCTGAGGCATAAAATTCATTAACGGCTACACCGTTTGCGCGGAAGGTTTCTATGATCTTTCTGGTTCCATAGGCGGTAGCTTCTATTAAGGCACGGTAAATCTCTTCTGGCTTTGTCTGAAGGGTCATACCTAATATCATACCTGTAAGATCAACGTCTACTAAAACGGAGCGGTTTCCGTTCCACCAATCTAATGCCACCAGACCGCTTTGACCAACCTTGAGCTGTTCTGCTTTTTTGGTTAAATACTGATGGATAGAAAGTCCTTCTGCCTTGGCGGCTTCATAATATTCTGCGCTGACACAATTCTCCACAAACCAGGCAAAATGGTCACCAACACAGGATTGTCCGGCTTCATAGCCATAGAATCCAGGACATACACCGTCTTCTACGACACCACACATTCCGGGTACTGTGTGTTCTTCATCGCTTAATAAAATATGACAGGTAGAGGTACCCATAATTGCAAGCATTTTACCAGGTCCGTCTATTTTAACGGCAGGAACGGTAACATGGGCATCCACATTGGCAACGGCAACAGCAGTACCTGGCTTTAAACCAGTTAATTTTGAAGCGTTTTCCGTAATTTCGCCGGCCTTTGAACCAAGAGGCGTAACAGGACAGTTAAGTTTATCTTCCACAACATTTTCAAGTCTGGGATCCAGCGCTTTGAAAAAAGCTTTGTCCGGATATCCCTTTTGTTTATGCCACATTGCTTTATAGCCTGCAGTACAGGAATTTTTGGTCTGCACTCCTGTTAATTGCCAGATTACCCAATCGGCTGCCTCTAAAAAGTAATCGGCTTCTTCATAAATATAAGGTGCTTCGTCTAAGACCTGCCAAATCTTTGGAAACATCCATTCGGAGGAAATCTTACCGCCGTACCTTGCCAGCCAGTCCTGATTCATTTCTTCTGCAATCTGGTTTAATTTATTCGCTTTATCCTGAGCCGCGTGATGTTTCCACAATTTAATATAAGCATTTGGATCACTTTTGTACCTATCAATCAGGCAAAGGGGTGTTCCACCGGCCTTGACCGGAAGCATGGTGCAGGCTGTAAAATCAATACCTACACCGATAACATCCTCAGGGGATACACCGGATTTTTGTAAAACTGCAGGTATGGTAGCAGCAAACACTTCCAGATAATCAGAAGGATGCTGCAGTGCCCAGTCAGGAGCAAGTTTTGTTCCATCAGGCAGTGTTTCATCCATTACCCCATGGGGATATTCCAAGGTAGCATCTCCAAGTTCTTCACCGGTTTCTACATTAACCAGTAATGCACGCCCGGATAATGTACCAAAATCGACACCAATTGTATACTTTGGCATTTTATATACCTCCTAAATTTTAATATGTATTATACCCAGAAGGTATTACCTTAAGGGCTATAAAGATAAAACTTTACAGACAAATAAATATGGGTAACAACCGTTACTGTGAAGATGTACGTACAAGTTGATATAAGTTTATTTTATATGAATTTATATAAAAAATCAAGCAAAAGCTAGTATTAAAGTTCTTGTTTATTCGGTATGGAATAAAGGTATACAATTTATTCTTAATTTAACTTTTTAACAGAGTTTCTGACTTTTATATAGGGGTCTAGTATAATCCGGTTCTGACTTAAGGGATCCGTAATAAGCTGTAGCAGCAATTGAGCAGCCAGTTTACCGATTTTTCTGGCAGGATAAATCACGGAGGTTAAATTGCACACGAGTTCTTTAGCCAGAAAGGAATTATCCACACTTACAATGGAGATATCCTCAGGAACGGAAATATTGTTTCGTTTTAATAAGCGGATTAAGGCAGCGGCAGCTAAATCGTTGTAGCATACCACACCAGTAACATCCTTTAAACGGTCCAAAATAATTTTATCCATACTGCCTTCAAAATAGTATGGAAAATCTTCGGTGGTATACCAGATGACCTCATTGTCATTAACAGTAAGATCATGGTTTTTGGTAGACTTTAAAAGCCCCTCATAACGGCCGATTCCCTGATAGTCATCGGATTTAAAAAGCCCGCCGATTAATGTGTGTCCGTTGTCAATTAAGAGATCTGTTAACATCTCCCCAGCTTTAACATCGTCTAATATAACATAAGAATCCTGACAATTCCGGTAGTATCCGTTAATGAACACAACAGGGATATTTTTTTCCTTTAACTGATGGTATAAAGATTCATTGGGGTTTGGAAGAGCGGATTTGGTACCTTCTACAATAAGACCATCCACTCCGCTTTGCATAATTTGTATCAGGCTTTTTTCCTCGTCTGAAGGTTTGTTGTGGGTGATACCAAGGGAGAGCGTATAGCCATTATCTGTCAGTATTTCTTCAATTCCATGAATGATGCCTGGAAAAACATAATCATCGAGATAGGTGGTGATAACACCGATCCGCATGGTCTTTCCAGTGACGGTTTTGCTGCCGGGAAGACTTACATAGGTACCGCTTCCGTGTTCTCTGATCAGAATCCCATCGGCCACTAGTGTGCCAATAGCCTGCCTTACCGTTTGGCGGCTGATAGAAAACTGGGAAGCTAATTCATTCTCAGAGGGTATTTTTTCACCGGTTTTAAAGGTATTGTCTGCTATTTTATCTTTAATCCACTGGCTGAGCACAGCATGTTTGGATCGTTCATTATTAATCATATATGCCCCGTTTTCTGCGTATGGAGATGTAGTTGTTATTGTAATTATAGTATAGATAAGTAAAGTTGTAAATACAAGTATGTTTTTTGAAGAATTGTCAATACCATAGACATCATATACTTTTTATGTAACATGAACTTATATGCAACATAACTTATATGCAACATGAACTTATATGCAACATAACTTATATGCAACATGAACTTATTTGCAACACAAACTTATATGCAACATCAACTTATATGCAACATCAACTTATATGCAACATATATATTATATGCATCATATATAATATATGTATTACATGGTATTCCCACTCTGAACAAGTAGTATCACTATATACAAGAAATCAGGCAAACCCAGAAAGAGAAATTCAGGGAATGCTTAAGGCTGTACTTAGTATAAATGAAACCATTTATACTAAAACAATACATAAATCAGTACATGCCATAATCATTTGCTGAATATATTTTCCTGGGTTTGTCAGTCAGAAAGATATCTAAATCCACTAGTACCTGAACTTACCTATTTCTGTCTGGAGTTCCTGCGCTAATTCTGCCAGAGATTCGCTGGCATTGGCGATTTCATCCATGGCAGCGGTCTGTTCTTCCATAGAGGCGGAAGCTTCTTCGGTTCCGGCAGCATTCTCCTCTGAGATAGCTGAGAGATTTTCCATAGTTGATATGATTTCGTCTTTTTTAATCAGCATTCTGGCGCCGGAATGATTTAAATTGGATATCAGTTCCTGCATATGTTCAAGAGCAGCCGAAATTCCGTCAAACTTTTGGCTGGTATCAGTAACACTGACCGTCTGGGCTTCCATAATTGATTCTACGGCTTCAATTGCTTTGACGGATGCTTCTGTTTTATCGGTTAAGTCTTTCATGACAACAGATATTTCATCGGTAAAATTGTTGGACTGTTCTGCCAGGTTTCTGATTTCTTCCGCCACCACGGAAAAACCTCTTCCGGCTTCGCCTGCTCTTGCCGCTTCAATTGCTGCATTTAAAGCCAGCAGGTTTGTCTGGGCGGCTATGCTTTTAATCATCAGGCTTGCCGCTTGTATCTTCTCAGCGCTCTTAGCGGTTTCATTAATATGGCTTTGTATTTCTTTAGCAGATGTACTGGAGTCCCGGTTTCTATTACTTAATTCTGTAACCGTCTCTAAACCGGTATCTTTTAACGTAGTTACGTTTTTGATATAATCATTTAATTCATTCAGATACTGCTGATCCTGAGTAATGATATCTCCCAATTCCTGAATAGTCCCGGTCCCGGTTTCGGTTTCTTTTGCCTGATCGGAAGCACCTCTTGCAATTTCTTCAATGGTTCTTGCAACTTCGCCGGCAGATTCGGCAGACTGTCTGGAGGTAGAGGTCAATTCCTGCGAAGAAGCAGCTACCTGTTCTGAATTGGCGGCTACAATTTTAATCAAATTCGTAATATTGTTCTTCATAACCGTAAGAGATCTGGCTATATTACCAATTTCATCTCTTCGTCGTTCAATCAGCCCATCTTTTTTATCAGTTTGAGGGCTGAAATCATAAACAGACAATTTTTCAATGGATTTTTGTAAATGCACAACGGGTTTTGTTATGTATAATCCGATAGCAATACCTGCCGCAGCCCCAAGTATTAGTACCACAGCAGTAGCTGTAGTCAGTAAACCACGCAGAGTATTCATTTCCTTTAAAACTTCACTTTCGTAGTTGCCAATTGCCAGAGTCCAGTTGGAACCTGGAATGGGAGCCATTGCAGTAATTCTTTTTTCTCCGTTATAACTGTACCGTAAAATACCCTCTTTGCCGGTTCCTAATTTCTTAAGGGCCAGTCCAAAGGTTTTTAATGGGCCATTATCTTCAATCTCTTTATATACATTGACCTGATTCATAACCAGGTCTCTGTTGGGATGGGCATACATGGTTGCATCGGAACCGATAATAAAGGCATAACCTCGTTCTCCCATACCAAGCTGGTCTGTAATATCATTAAGGGCTGTTCCGTCTCTTCTTCCCACCAGTACTCCGACCACCTTATCACCGTCCATAATGGGGGCAGCATACATAATAACAGCGGTGTTGGTAACTTTACTGATTAATACATCCGATACATTAGCCTCTCCCTTTAAAGCCTTTTTAAAGTATTCGCGGTCACTAAGATCAGCCGTTTCCCCGCTTAAGACGTAATTAGCTTTTCCGTCCGGGGTAAGTACGGCCATATCAAGGTATTCAAGACGTTTTACATCATCACTTAGAGCCGCTTTCTGAGTGTTCCAGTCCATGAATTTCATATTATCTGCATTGGCGGATTCTGATAGTATCAGTAAACGCATCGATATGATTTCCTGTACACGGCCAGCACCGTCTTTTGCAATTTCTTTTATACTTTCTTCCTGATTTTTCAGTAAAGCCTTTGAACTGTAAGTAATTCCGAGAAAACCGATAATTATTGAAACAAATAATACAAGGATACCTATAAAGGCGCCGATTCTTTTTGATAAGCCTATCTTCATTCCGATCCCTCTTTCTCTTTTGGTATTTGCAGGTAATGGCAAAAATATGTGGGTTTAGTATATTGCCACAATATTGAAGTTTTTAAATTAGTTACCTGTTTTCATTTAGACTAGTACATTGCTTTTTAAATAACCTGACTGAGTACCCAGACTAACCGTTTACAGTTACATTCAAAAGGCGTAGGTGCAGAGGTTTGACACCGTGGCTTATGGGGTGTTGTAACTGAACGTTTAGGCAAGTAATTGTTCCAGTTCATATGAAAACAATAATACTAGGCCTTATTCCCCATATTATACTATATTTTTACAAGATAAACAATTCTAAATACTGGTAAGGGTACGTCTTTGTTTTATCACCTTTAACCTGGTAAATTCCTCTCGTTCCCGCTCTTCCAAAGAGTTTTGTATATCATGTACCAATTCCTTATAATAGGGGATGGTTATATTTTTCAGCGCATTTGCTCGTTTTTGCGTTTTTTTAATATTAGCAGCCAGACGGTAGGCGGAATTTTCAATCATGGCCAGGCGAAGGGTCAGCTCTTTTACCTTTTTAAACCGGCTTACCGCTTCATCTAAGGAAATTTTAGTATTATAAAAGGAATAGGACAGTTTATTGTCAGTTTCATCAAATTCTACCAGAGGAATATCAGTGCCCATGATACTGCGCTGTTTTATTGTAATGGAGTTCTCCTCCGGTACGGTACTGCTTAAATCCTCTATATTGCGGATACCCATTTCTATATTGGCTTTTTGTAGGGATAAGTAGGCAGCGGTAAAAGTTACGTCTATTTCAGACTGGATATTTTTGGCCTTGTCAATTAACTCCAGAAGTTCCTGTATCAGGATATTCCTTTTTTTATCCATGAGATCATAACCCTGGTTTGCCAGAGTTAAAGAGTTCTTTGCCAGTATTAAATTGCCTTTGGTAGGAAAGGTATTAGGATCCATGATAACCTCCATTTAGATTAAAGATACTATTGTTAATTCCTTTCATGATCCGGTGGGGCGGCTTTCGTTTCTGATGGATAGTAATGCTCCAGAATTTTGGTATCTACACGGTCTAAGGCCTCCTTTGGAAGTAAGGATAACAAGGACCAGCCTTTGTTCAGGGAATCAAGGATGGAACGGTCTTCAAAGAGACCCTGTGCTACGAATTCCTGTTCAAAGGCAGTGCCGAATTTTAAATATTGCTTATCTAAGGGAGATAGTTCATCTTCACCGATTACGCTGGCTAAATTTCTGGCCTCTCCCACTCGGGCATAGGAGGAGAATAACTGGTTGGCAAGATCTTGATGGTCTTCTCTGGTGTAGCCTTTGCCAATTCCATCTTTCATCAGTCTTGAAAGGGAGGGCAGTATGCTGATAGGAGGGTAGACGGCTTTCTGATGAAGGGAACGGTCTAAGACAATCTGTCCCTCGGTGATATATCCGGTCAGGTCGGGAATAGGGTGGGTAATATCGTCATTTGGCATGGTAAGTATGGGTATCTGAGTAACGGAACCTTTGGAAGATCTGATAATTCCGGCCCTTTCATAGATCGTGGCAAGTTCGCTGTACAAGTAGCCCGGATAACCTTTTCTGCTTGGAATTTCACCTTTGGAGGAGGAGACTTCCCGGAGGGCTTCTGCAAAGGAAGTCATATCCGTTAAAATGACCAGTATATGCATTCCTTTATCAAAGGCTAAGTACTCAGCGGCAGTTAAAGCAACTTTAGGAGTAATTAACCGTTCCACTACCGGATCATTGGCAAGGTTTAAATACATGACGACATGGGAGCTTGCCCCGCTGTCTTCAAAGGTACGGCGAAAGAAGTCTGCAACATCATGTTTTACGCCCATTGCAGCAAATACAATGGCGAATTCTTCACTGCTGTTTTCTGCCAGGGAGGCCTGTCTTACAATTTGTGCTGCCAGTTTATCATGGGGCAGACCGTTGCCGGAAAAGATGGGCAGTTTCTGACCCCGGATCAGGGTTGTAAGGCTGTCTATAGCGGAGATTCCGGTCTTAATATAGTTTCTTGGATATTCTCTGGCACAGGGATTTAGGGGTTCCCCATTGACATCCCGTTTTATTGCGGCAGCAATTGGTCCCAGTCCGTCGATCGGTTTTCCGGTACCGTTAAAAATCCTGCCTAAAATATCCTCAGAGAGGGATACTTCCAGGGGATGACCGGTAAGTTTGGTCCTTGTATTATGCAGGGACATATTTTCTGTACCCTGAAATACCTGGATTACTGCTTTATCCTCATAGATTTCTATAATACGGCCGATTTTTCTCTGCCCTTCTACTAAAAGTTCTACGATTTCATCTGCAGCGGCATTTCGTATCCCCTCCAGGGCAATCAAAGGCCCGTTAATTTCACTAAGTCCTAAATATTCTATTGACATTGGATTCCCCCTTATGCATTTTTGGCCAGAACTTGTTGATAGAAGTCATCAATCATGGTTTTATAAGTATCAAATTTATGAAGTTCGTCATTTGCCACATCATATTTAATCGAAATAATTTTCTCAAAGATATCTTCCTGTTTTAACACGGACATAGGCATATTCATGGCAATCAGCTGTTTTGCTCTGGTATTTAAGTACAGTATGGTCTGCATCATCTTAAGCTGTTTTGGTAAGGGAACAAAGGTATCGGAGGGATGGTAGGCATTCTGCTGGACAAAGCCAAGACGGATTACCTTTGCAATCTCCAGTACAAGCTTCTGCTCATCGGGCAGAACATCACTGCCGATTAATTTTACAATTTCATTTAACTTACTTTCTTCAGTTAAGATACTTAACAGCTGGTTTCGGCAGTCCACAAAATCACTACCCACATTAGCAGTATACCAGGGAGACAAATCGGATAAGTACTCACTGTAACTGGTAAGCCACTGGATTGCTGGAAAATGCCTGGCATAGGCCAAGGATTTATCCAGGGCCCAAAAACAGCGGACAAAACGTTTGGTATTCTGGGTTACCGGTTCTGAGAAATCACCGCCCTGGGGGGATACTGCACCAATTATGGAGACACTGCCCTCCGTGCCGTTTAAATTCGCCATAAAACCTGCACGTTCATAAAACCCGGACAATCTGGAAGCTAAGTAGGCCGGAAAACCTTCTTCGGCAGGCATCTCTTCCAGACGACCGGATAATTCTCGTAAGGCTTCTGCCCAACGGGAAGTGGAGTCTGCCATAATAGCTACATGGTATCCCATATCCCTGTAATATTCGGCCAAAGTAATACCGGTATAGATGCTGGCTTCCCTGGCTGCAACGGGCATATTGGAGGTATTGGCAATTAATGTAGTACGGTCTAATAGGGGGTTACCGGATTTCGGATCTACAAGCTTACTAAAATCTTCAAGGACTTCGGTCATCTCATTACCCCGTTCCCCGCAGCCGATATAGATGATGATATCTGCATCGGACCATTTGGCAAGTTGATGCTGGGTCATGGTCTTTCCGGTGCCAAAGCCTCCGGGAATGGCAGCGGTCCCTCCTTTTGCAATGGGAAATAAGGTATCTAATATACGCTGGCCAGTTATTAAGGGCCGGTCGGAGGCATAGCGCTTATACACCGGCCTTGGGACTCTTATAGGCCACTTTTGTGTAAGTGTCAGTACTTTTTCCTCTCCGGAAGGAGTCCTTATGGTTACTAACGGATCGTTGATGGTATAGCTGCCATCAGTTGAAACCTTCGTAACGATTCCAAAGATGTCCGGGGGTACCATGGCTTTATGAACGATAGCCGGAGTCTCTGGTACTTCGGCAATAATGGAACCGCCGTTTAATTCCTCGCCGGGCTTTACGGTTATATGGACTTTCCACAGTTTATTCGGATCAAGGGCATCCACAGTGATACCTTTTGTGATAAAGGCACCGGAGCGGGCAGCGATTTCTAGTAAGGGCCGTTCAATGCCATCAAAAATATTGCTTATTATCCCTGGTGCCAAGGTAACTGAGATGGCAGCACCGGTGCCCTTGACTTCTTCCCCGGGCTTAAGTCCAGAAGTTTCTTCATATACCTGGATTGTGGTTTCATTCTTTGCAAGACCAATAACTTCACCCACCAGATTTTGTCGGCCTACTAATACCATTTCTCCCATCTTAAAGTCCTGGCTGCCTTTTACATAAACAATTGGGCCGTTGATACCGTATATTATTCCGGTTGTATTCATAATGGAGAGAGCACACTCCTTTCTTAAATTAAGTTAATAGATGTTTTGAATCTTCAATATTGGATTGATATGGCATACAAGTAATACAACGCTATAAGGAAAAATTACTTTTTAATTCTTCTATTCTAGAAGCAAAGGAATTGTCAATTAAAATATTTTTATCCTGTATAAAGGCCTTGATGCCACCGACAAACTCCTCAGTACTGACGGTAAGGGTTGTATTTAGTGCAGTTTCCAATGAAGACTTTAGATTACTGTCAGCTGAGGTCAGATATATGGTCATAGAATTCCCGCCGGCAAATTCAAAGGCTTCTCTAATCTGCTTACACAGTAAATCAAAGTATTCAGGAGTGGACTTAAACTCTGTTAATTTTTTTAAAACTTCCTGAAAGAGTTTACCTATTAATTCCGAGGTCTTTTCACTGACCTTCTGTTTTAATTTAACTGCTTCTTTCGACAATTCCCGGTTTTTTTCCCGAAGGAGCCGTTCGGATTCCTCCTGATATGCATTTTCTATTTTTTTAAGTACTTCATTTTTATAATTATCATAAATAACCTGAAGTGATTTTTTATATTCTTCTATTATCTGAAGGTTTTGATTGGTTGCGCTTTCAATTGCTGCCTGATAAAATTGCTCTAATTTTTCATCTAAAGTCATAGGAAATCACCTCTGCTTTATATTTTTATGCCAATGGCCTCATTCACATAGGAGGTAATGAAGTCTGGTTTGCGCCCGGTACCGTGTCGGTCGGGTATTTCTACAATTAAGGGAAGCTTTCGGTTTAATTTTACATCATTAATAATATCCGGGAACTCGGCACTGAGTTTTTCTGTAATCAATACGACTCCAATGGTTTTATCTCCCAAAACGAAATCTAGCTGCTGTTTTAAGTGCTCCCTGGAATGAATGACCACTCCGTTTACTCCAGCAAGACGCATTCCGGTATAAGTGTCTACGTTATCACTGATCAAATACATACGCATGTAAGTTACCTCCGAAAGGGTGTATACACAATATAGTGTAAACCCAATATAGTGTAAACCAAATCCTTAGTTAACCCAAGATTGTGAAAGACACAATGAGACCGTAGAGGGCAATTCCTTCTGCAAGAGCTACAAATATAAGGGCTTTACCCATGATACTGGAATCTTCACTTAACGCACCAAGGGCAGCAGAAGATGCGGAGGCTACGGCAATTCCGCCGCCAATGCAGGACAGACCCGTAGAAAGGGCCGCAGCAATATAACGCAGTCCTTCTGCCGAAGCGTTAACCGCCTCTGTTTCGGCGGCAGATGCCTTACCGGTAAATAACAATATATCCGCAAGGATTAAAGTTCCAAAGAAAAAAAAGGCGTTACAGGCCAGAGCGGCTTTTAAATGACCTTTTTTCTTTTCTCCCAATAAAAAGGCACCAAAGGGAAGGATAATGCTTAAGATCAAGGTTACTGCCAAAAGTATCTTTACTATCATGATAAGTTCCTCCTAATAAAATTATTATTTATTCTTATATGGTTTAAATACTTTTCCGGTGCCTTTATAAAAACGGCTGAACATCTCATAATATTCCAGCCGGAGGACCTGAATTCCTGCAATCAGGGCTTCCATACCCGCCACAAAGGCATTGCCTAGAATTAATATTATTATGTTAGGGGCGGCGGATTCCGCATGTGCCAGTAACATTACCACACCCATCATGGCCCCGTGGCTTAAGGCAAAAGCCCCCACACGCAGGAAGGAGATAGAGTTTGTTACATAACACAGTAAAATTTCAAACAGTTCAAAGAAAGCTTCAATAAAGAACATAGCCTTATTATCCGGAAATATCTTTGTTTTTTTCTCCACCAAATGGGCTAAGGGTTCTCTGAAAAATATCAGGATCAAAGGTATTCCAAAGAACAGAACCAGCAAGAGTACAGCAGGCAAGGGTTTTCCGGAAGCAATCAGCAAGACACAGGTGATAGCGGCACCGTAAAATACCAGACCGGCGATGCCGTTGGTATCAAAGAAGATTTTTTCGGTATCTTTGGAGCGGATTCCGTTTATGATGTTTAAAATCATGGAAAGAAGGATTAATATGACTCCAAAACCGACGGCGGTCAGCAGTATGGTCATTACATTATCCATAGGTTTTAACCAAAGATGGGGAATAAGGTCTTCAAATCCAAACACACTTCCATATAAAAAGCCCATAAGGGTGGAAAAGACGCCGGCAAGGGATATGATGGCAGCCAGGTTCAGCTTCTTAAACTTATAGATGAATGCGCCGCCAATTACTAAACAAAGCCCCTGCCCCACATCTCCAAACATTATGCCGAATAAAAGAGAATAAGTAATTGCAACAAAGGAAGTTGGGTCAAGCTCGTTATAGGCAGGAAGACCATACATCTTTATAAACATTTCAAAGGGCTTGAATAAAGGGATATTCTTAAGTTTTGTAGGTGGTTTTGTCAGCAAATCTTCATGTGTATCTTCTGATAAGCAGTAAACATTAGGGTCATCTTCGATTTCGCTTAAGAAAGAAACGGCATTGTCTTTCGTCATCCATCCACATAAGATAAAGTAAAATAAGTCGCTATCGGTTGAGGATTTGGTGCAGGCGGCTAATTTTCGGACATCAAAATTTTTGGAAAAGATGCTTAAGGTTTCATAGGCAGACAGAATGTCTTCCGATCTGTTTATCAGTTTTTCCTTTTCTAAAGAGGAAGTTTCTTTTATTTCGTTTGTGATGGTGTCTAACTTGGCACTGATTATCTTATAAGCTTCTTCCGGCGTTCCTTCATACTCGGCCGGAAGGTAAATCCGTTCAAAATGAAGAGAGGAGTAGATCGCATCTATTTTGACGGAGTAGGCAGCAGGAACAAAATAAACCCCCCAGATGTATTCGGCATCACTGTCGCATTCAAAAAACAGGGTTGTTAAGTTATCATATACATATTTGGAAAATCGGGTGAAGTATTCGTGGGATATCCGGCCAAAGCGGAATTTGGTGAATTTAAAGTCTAGTATTTTATTAATTTCATAATCCAGATGTATGAAGGGCTGTATTTTAGCAAGAAGATCCCTTAGGTGGTTTTGCTCTTCTTTTAAGGCAGTTTTCTTTTCCTCTAAGACACTAAGGTCTAAAGCAATAGAGGTTACCAGCTCTGCAGCAGCTTTAGGAGTCAGGGAGTTTTGGGAAAGGGACACTTTCCGGTCAAGTTTTTCTGATAATTCTTCGGCTTTTAAGAAGGCTTCTTTGTAGGGATTCACCTCGATAAAAGGTTTTAAATCGTGGACGGAACGAAGCTCAGACAAGGCATTTTCCAAATGTATTTCATATTTACTCAGATATACACTTACTACCCGGTCAAAATCACTTTTGGGTCCGGTTATGCTTAAAAACTTCATTTTCTCAATCATAGATTCACCTCTGTGATAAATTATGGAAATACATAGTTTAAAGTTTCCTGGGGACTTAACTTATAACGTATACATTCAAGGACAGTGGTCAGTTTTCTGATTTCATTCTGTTTTTGGAACAGATAGCAATTCACCGGTGACATAGAGGCGGGATACAAAAGCATATTGTCTTTATATAGTCGGGCAATCTGCTTTTCGCAGGTAATTTCAATAGAACCGTCTTCTACGGCAGAGCTTATTTTATCATAATAAGTAGTTTTTATCACAGCCAGGAACTCTTCCATAGAGGTAGTTTCCATAAGCTGCATTAATTTTTCTCTGGTAAGCTTATAGGTTATTGGTATAACATAGGCATATAGGTCGGCAGAAGGCAAGGAATAGAACTTTATAAAACGATACAGCCACAAAAGATTCATTAGATCGATTTCTGTACCCAGGCAGTTTGTAAAAGCGGTCAGGTCTTCGCCTTTTGGTAATTTATCCTTTAACTGCCAGGCTTTCTTAAAATAATATATATCCAGCTGCATCTGGTACGTATAAGTGGTTATATCCGGAGTATTTGATAGGTTAGAAAAAAGGGGATAGTACCTGGTATCTTTTAAGTTGTTAATAAACTCTTCCATGGAATGGGAGGCAGCCAGGGCTTTGACATCAAGGTTTGAATGGCGGGTAAAAAAGACAGTGAACAAATCAAGGTTGTAATCTTCGTGGCTGGCATAAACCATTTGAAGGCAGGCTTTTAATATAGTAACCTCATAACGGAAAAAAATAAAATCTAATAGCTTCCGTTGTTGTATACCGGCAAATTCATATAGCTTAGTAAAATCCAGGTATAACGCATTGATAAATATCCCTTCAGCCTGCCCTCTGTGTAATCCATGTTCATCATAGCGGTTAAATATCTCACAGTAACCCGGGTGATTCTTAAGAAAGGTAAAAAACTCTGTCGTGGTTTCAAACTCAGCAATAAGCTTATACTCTTCGGTAGAAATAAGGTTTGCTTCCATTGCCCTTACCTTGGTAATAATTCCGCTGTACGTTAATAAATTACCCATAAGCTCCCCCTGTGATCTAAGATTTTATGATTTGCCTAAAGAGTTCCTCTGCCAGAAGAGTGTGCCTGGTAAGGAAATCTGCTTCCAGGCTGTCAAGGCGTTTTAGACAGTCATCAAGATAGGATTGTTTTTCGAGGTTTAAATCTTTTTCAAGCTGTACTTTTAACTGTTCCAGTTTGGTTTTGTTACCGGTTTCGATATCACGTCCGAACTGCTCCATGTCTTTTTGAAGCTTGTCGTAAAGGGTTGCCTTTTCTTCATTAGCCCGTTTTACAATTTGATTCGCTTTTTCCTCTATATCATATAATAGATTAATAACACGTTCCATAATAACTCCTATCTGCATCTGTCTGCATAAGAACTAAAAATTATCAATTTATAAGAGGTAGCCTAGATTAGTAAGATTACCCTAACTATATATTACTATAATTTACTAAAATTTCTATAGTAAAAATATACAAAATATTGTAAATAAGTTACTTGCGGGATGGATTTATCAAATATTATCTTAATTGATGATCGTTTGATGTTTTGTTAGCCGTTTGATTTTATGATTTTGGTAGTTAGGCATGGCGGAAACAGTTCACTTCATTTGGTATTTCAAAAAAGATAAAAGGTGAAATATTGATATTTAAGCATTTTAAGAATTGTTTTTGCTATACTCTGTGTTATAATGTAAAACGGATAAAACAGCTTATTTGCTGAATAGACAATCGGTGTTTAAACCGGTTTCGAATAGAGAAAGCGTTAGCGGCTGCAGGAGCAGCCCTGTCGCGGAATGTGAAAGGGTAAGGTAACTCTATGAGATTAAGAAATGTAACAGGCTCCAGGGAAATAATTGCCGAAAATGAATTTGTAGTGCATGAACCGGAGAATTATAAGGGTAAGTGGAGAGAATTGTTTAAAAATGATAACCCATTGCACATTGAAATTGGTATGGGAAAAGGAAAGTTTTTAATTCAGCTGGCACAGGAAAATCCGGATATTAATTATATCGGCATTGAGAAATATTCCAGTGTTTTAATACGTGCCGTGGAGAAAAGAAAGGAACTGGAGATAAACAATTTATGGCTTATCCGGTTTGATGCGGATTATATTAATGATATCTTTGATACCAATGAAGTAGCAAGGATTTATTTGAATTTTTCCGATCCCTGGCCGAAAGACCGCCATGCGAAAAGAAGGCTGACCTCTAAGGAATTCTTAGCCAGATATGATAAATTCCTGGCAGCAGACGGCGAGGTTATCTTTAAAACGGATAACAGTGGTTTGTTTGAATTTTCCTTAGAGCAAGTGGAAGTGGCAGGCTGGAAACTTCGTAATTATACCCATGACCTGCATCATAGTGAATTTGTTAAAGGTAATGTTATGACGGAGTATGAAGAGAAATTTTCGGCGATGGGAAATCCGATTCACAGGCTGGAGGCTTTCCGGTAAGAGCAGTTTTAGAAAATTATCTGCTTGAACACGGTGATATGGTGATATTGTTCTGTTTTTGGTAATAACATATATCAAGAATAATAGGAATCAGGTAAAGCGGTATGAAAAAATCTATAAAATATCAGCTCTCGAAAGCCCTTGGTCAAAATGTAGATTTGAATAAAAAAGCGATACAGATAAAACGGTCCTGGGATGAAGTTGCTGCAATGCTTGGTAAGAACAAATCAAAACCAAAAGACTGACAATAAAATGGATTTATCTAGTGGATATTTTATATTTCTTATTTTTGCATATTCTTATTTTGCAGGAGGCATTCTATATAACAGGAGAGGTAATGATTTATATAAGACAGATTCGAAGGAGGAAAACAAAAAATCATGGAACTAAAATTTACGGATGAAAATTTTGAAACAGAGGTACTTAAATCGGAGATGCCGGTATTGGTGGATTTCTACGCAGACTGGTGCGGTCCATGTAAGATGATGGCACCTGTTATTGAAGATATAGCAAAAGAATATGCAGGAGCTGTTAAAGTAGGCAAACTAAATGTAGATGAATCTCCGGCTATCAGCAGTAAATACCGGGTAATGTCAATACCAACTTTATTGATTGTTAAAAACGGTGAGGTTGTGGAAAACATCGTTGGGGCAGTTCCAAAATCGGCCGTGGTTGATAAGTTAGATAAGTATAAATAGTAGGAGTTATAATGGTCCGGTGCTGTAAGTCTAACAAGCCGGACCATTATATTACTATTAAGGTTTTGATTCGTTTTCTTTGCTGCTAACTTATTTTTCACAGGATTTATTCTGTTTTTTATTTGTTTCAAAAGGTCGAAAATTATCATATTTTTTACAAATTATTAAAAATATTAAAAAATCTTAAAAAAATATAAAAATATGCTTGCATTTTGTTAAACTATAAAGTATAATGATTTTTGCGTTCAAGACATAACGTAAGCGCTTCTAGCTCAGTTGGTAGAGCACCTGACTCTTAATCAGGGTGTCCAGGGTTCGAGCCCCTGGAGGCGCATGTAAAGTCCTTGTTTGGCAGACGGAAGAGCTGCTGGGTTAGGGCTTTTTTTATGCTTAAAATCAAGGGTTTCCGGTTTTTTTCGTACAAATATATAACAAAGAAACCAATTAAAGGCACTCAGGCAACAGATGGGTGCCTTTGAATTTACAAAGACTTAATAATATACGTAAAAATACGTAATAAATATATTGAAATACGTAATAGTACGTGTTATAATAAGTACATGATAAGGAAAGGGGATAACAAAAGATGCCAATGACACCAAAGCAAATGATAAAACTGTTAAAACAAAATGGATTTTACGAAGATAGGCAAGATGGTTCACATAAATTCTTTAAGAATCCAGAAACTAACAGATGTACAACAGTTCCTTATCATTGCAAAGACCTTAAAAAGGGGACGGAACAAAAAATCCTAAAGGATGCAGGGCTGAAATAAAAGCCCTTGCTCCTGTTAAACAATAGAAATATATAACATAGGAGGTAATTACATGAACAAATTATTTTATCCGGCTATTTTTCAAGTCGAGGAAGAAGGCGGATATTCAGTTTTTTTTCCTGATATCGAAGGGTGCAATACGCAAGGCGAGACAGTGGAAGAAACATATGACATGGCATTTGATGCGCTTGGATTAACACTGTCATATCTACAGGATAATAATTTAACTATTCCAAAACCTTCTAAACCACAGGATATACAACTAGATAATAACCAATACGTAGTTGTAATTCAATTTGACATGTTAGAGTATTTAAAAAAGAATGAATCAAGAGCCGTTAAAAAAACATTGAGCATTCCGTCATGGTTAAATGAAGCAGCCATGAAACAAAATATTAATTTTTCTCAAGTGCTGCAAGAAGCACTTATGAACAAAATGAATATATAACAATTATAATAAGGCATCTAGGAAACTAGGTGCTTTTATTATGCAGTTCAGGTGGTGATAAGATGCCAATATATAAACGTTGTAGCCGGTGCGGCAGCAGATGACTGGAGGTTAGAGATATGGAGTTAAAAAAATTAAGGGATACATTTCGGGAAGCGGCAGATATACTGGATGAATTAATTAAGCTGAAAGGTAATAAAGAAACAGCAGAAATCAAGAAAGAAATGGAATCTTTATCAGGACGATTCCTAATAAAAATGCTAGAGATTGAATCCCTACAGGGAGTGTAATAAATGCCATTAAAAAAGATATGCCCTAAATGCCATAGGATAATAGATGCCGGTCAAACATATTGCGAGTGAATGCATAATGAAGCGGGAAGTAGAGAAGGTAAGCAATAACCGACATTATGATAAATACTTAAGGAATAAACAAAGTACAGCCTTTTATCATTCAGGTGAATGGATAAGTTTACGCCAGGTTGTTATTTCACGGTACAAAGGCTTAGACATATACGCTTACTATATTGATAACAAAATCGTTTATGCTGAGATGGTACACCACATAATAGAACTGGAAGAAGATTGGAACAGGAGATTAGACATAACAAACCTGATACCATTATCCAACCAGAACCATAACACAATAAGTGCTATGTACTTAAAGGATAAGAGAAAGGCGCAGGGAAGCTATTCGAGCTAATGAACAGGTGGAACAGGGAGATTCGAGGGCAGGTGGGTGTCTGAAAAGTTTTAGCCCTCCGGTTGTAAGACCGCAGGCACTCTTTTCTTGCGCGGAAATTCCCCACTGAAAAATTTTTAAGGAGGTGAGAAGGTGGCAGGTGGAAGACAACCAACAGAATTATTACTGATTAAAGGAAATAAACAGGGTGTCCAGGGTTCGAGCCCCTGAAGCGCATGTAAAGTCCTTGTTTGGCAGACGGAACTGGATGATAACAGTTTCGTTTCAGGTCGAAAAATTTGAAAATTAATATAATAAATCTATAGACAAATATGGATTATGTGACAAAATTAGTTTTGGTTATCTAAAGGGGGACAAGAATGCATTCCTTTTACAAAATATGTGTCCTGTTATTGAAAAGTATATATTAAATGAATATACATATGTTGATACATTAAGGCCAGTCAAAATACCCAATGACTTAAAAAGAAAAATTAACGCAAAAGCTAGAAAGTTAATAAGAAAAGCAGAACAAGGTACATGTATTCCATTCACAGATATTATACGTATGAGAGAACAACTATTAAATGAGTTAGTTTCGTTAGAAGAAATAGCAGCTGCAAAGCCCAATGGAAAATAAATAAATCATAACACTCTTCTATGATATCCCAAGGTAGTAATCATCCCACCGGATAGTTGAGCACAGGGTAAAGAGTCATTATCTTAGTTTTAATACAATAATGACTCTTCACATATATGATGCTTATTTTTTTACAATAATTCTGTTACATCCCCGGCATAAAGTACAGTCAGCTCGTGTAAAGCACGAGTTGCCGCCACATACAACAGCTTGGCGTGGCCATCGTCCTTTGGATAGTGGTTATTGGTTGGGTTATAAATGAGAACCGTATCAAACTCCAGTCCTTTGGTATACTCAACCGGAAGCACCATAACTCCTTTTTTAAATTCTGCTTTTTCCAGATCGCTTTCCTCTATGGTAATACGCTTACCAAGATGTTCAGCTACAAACCCGGCTTCCACAGCATCTCTGCATACTACCGCAATGGTATCATAGCCTTCTTGCTGCCACTTTTTAATAATCCCGGCGGATTGGTTTAACATATCTTTCTCATCCTTGCATTCAGTTACAGATACTTTGTTTCCATGTCGTATAATGGGTTCAATGGGATAACTGGAAAATGAGCCATTCTGTAATATTTTCTGTGCAAAATTAGATATCTCAATGGTATTTCTATAACTCTTAGATAATATTCCGAAGTTGTCAAAGCGGTCTGTTAATATGAGGTCCTTTAATTCTTCCCAGTCATGGAGCCCATATCCAAAGTGAATGTTCTGTGATACATCACCCATAATAGTAAAAGAACAACTTGGAATACAATAATGCAAAACCGCATAGGCCATCATGCCAAAATCTTGTGCTTCATCCACTACAATGTGGTGTGCTTCACGGATAGGGTCTGTTTCCTTCACACGTTTATACAAATATGCCAGTGCAGCTAAATCATATACATCAAATTCCTTAGAAGATACATTAATCTCTTGTATTGCCATATCCTCATGCCATATTTCTTTTTGCGTTATCAGAAACTCACGATATAAATCAAATATGGAACCCTTCCATTTCTTTTCTCCAAACCGTTTCGTATAATCTTTCACTAACTGTTTTTTCATTTCCGGTGTGTAACTAATTTCCTTACCAGTAATCTCATTCTTAAGCTTGTTTAACGCACGTTGGTTTAACCCGTCAATTTTTGATTGTATGGATAATCTTTTACCTTCTTCAATATATCCTTTAATCTGCTCAGAAGAGTAAAGCAGCTTGTCATCCAGATAGATATCCTCTTGTGGAATCACGCTCGCTTCTAACGTGAAGCAGAATTCTTCTAAAGCATGAAACCAATCATAGGTTCCTTTGCGATAGCTCTTTTTATCACATGGAATCACTTTGTATTTCTTTTCATTCCAATCTTCATATAACAAACGGATAAAGAGCTGCTCCAGGGTCATTTGCTTCACGCCATATACATCCAAATCAGGTAACACACCAGTAATATAGTTCAGCAAAATACGATTACTGCCAATAATGTAAAAGTCTTCTGGTTTAAAATCCTCTGCATAGTTATATAGGATATAGGAGATTCGGTGCATTGCTACGGTGGTTTTTCCACTTCCGGCAACTCCTTGTACAATCATATTGCGATAGGGGGATTTTCTTATTATGTCATTTTGTTCCTTTTGAATGGTTGCTATAATTTCACCTAGAACAGCTTCTTTGTTCTTAGCCAAATATTTTGTCAGCAGTTCATCATTGGTAACTACTTCGGTATCAAAGTAATCAAGTAGCTTTTCTCCTGCAATTTCAAAGGTACGTTTTTTCATTAGATCGATGGTAATCGTTTCTTTATCCGGAGCTATATAGGAGCATTCACCGAGTCCATTTTCATAATAAACATTGGCCAACGGAGCCCGCCAATCGACAACCAGGATGGTGGTGGTGTCCTTCATAACTCCGCCTTTTCCTATATAGAAGGTCTCTTCTTTCTGGGTATGGTCTTTAATGTCAATCCGCCCAAAATAAGGTTTTATCAAAGCCCGCTGATTTTTATGAAGGGCTATTTTCATATTCTCATTCATAGTGATGGTGTTTGACAATTCCGTAAATATTTCCGGATCATCCTGCCGATACCGATCATACATGTCTTTAATGTCTGCACTCATTACTTCAATGTCTTTCTTATATTCATCAATATTTTTTTTAATGATACCGATGCAATGATTCAAATATTGCTCTTCCAGAAGACGCTCTGTCTGGTTTGTCATATTGGTGACCTCCTTTTTTCGGCACATTAACTTCGCTGTCTTGCAAAAGCTATCTTTGTTCTTGCATACAGACGGTTTTAACTGCCGTTATCCGCTGTTTATCAGTTGCAAAGTCTATTATATAGAATAACAAAAATATTACTAGACTTTATTTTAAAGATGTGTTAAGATAGATAATGAGGTATGGATAAATTTAAGAATTTACGTATTGTGGCTATCTGCTAATGGCAGGCAGCTTTTTTTATGCCTTCCGTACAAAAAACTCATTAGCATGGGAATTTCAGATTAAGTAGTCAGGACTCATAATCTACAAAAACATCCATGGTAAGTTGAACCTGCGAAAGGGTTGGGTTATAAACAGATGAGATTTAAGTCCCTTAAGCAGTTTGCTCAGAGCTAATAGTATTGAAAATTATAGTATAAAGTGATAATGTAAATTTAGACAATATAGAATGGAGCTTAGAGCATTTCTTAAGGTTAATTAGTCTTTTATAAAAAATCATTTGTATACAAATTTTATAGTTGTAGAGAATAATTTTGATGATATGGCAGAGAACACACCATTTGTTGAAGCGTTTGTTAAAAACTTCGGACAGTCGGTTCATACGAAGGATTAGTATATAAAAGGCAGGGAGATTGGACTTATTATACCTACCTATAATAATATGGGTTATATCTTAATTGAAGGCAGTGAAGGAAAACGGTAATGTTGACGTATTAAACGGTTAAAACCGGAGGTGGCTTTTTGGAGAAGAGAAATCGGATTACACTATTATATATATGGCTATTTACTGTTTCGATATCAATGACAGTAATCCCAAGTGGTATAATAAATACCTATGGTTTGCTTGGAGAGATAAAAGCCGCGGTGATTTGTGAGAATAGGTCTGCAGTAAAACACCTGATTGAAGCGAGAAAGTTAACCGAGAAGATGCATCGAAAGGGTGTTAATGTATATAATTATTGGTTTATAAGCTTGATGATAATTTTATATATTAGATTTAGCAGCTACGTTTTTCGATTGCCCCCGAGTAATACGATTGTTTCTTTGAAGGTGCGTTTAGATAATTGAACCCCATTCTGCAAATGGAAAGAAATGCAGAAAGGAGTTCATCCTATGTTTGAACAGGATTATATTATGCGCCTTATCAAGGAGATAATAAGAGTAGTTTTAAAGTTAATGTTTAATATAGATACTGAATCACCATCCGCAGAATTACTGGAGGATAAAAAAGCTCAAACGGAACTGAATAACCTGTTGGAGCTGATTGATTCCGGCTATATTAATGAAGCGGAAAATAAATTATATGATCTTACAAAAGAGAAAAGCATGCAAAACTTAGAAGTGTCACTTTTATTTTATTCCTTTTTAAATGATAAAAGTACCGAATTCTTAGAGGAACATGGCTTTAGCCGGGACGAAGTAAAACTGGGAATACAGCAATTATCAAACAAATATGATTTAGGCAGTATGGCTCAATTGTTTTTATTCGATTTATAAATATATTATAACAAATAGTCCTTAGTTCATCCTAAGGGCTATTTTTATTTAAAATTACTACCTGTTACAAAAAGGCGTACTAATTAAACCTGTTAAGTATTGAGACAATTATTAAGGCATCACGATGTGATGGCGTCCGGCTGACGCATTATTAGATATGCTATGCGAGTGCAGTGAAAAGGAAGGCAACCTGCCACTTTTTTTATAAATATATTTTCTATCCCAGGAGCTTAGTTTTATAATATACACCGGCTTCTCCCAGAATTCAGTCACTAATTTACACCGGTATCTCCAAGATTAGTATTCGGCAATTTGCATCAGTCCGGATTATAGTTGTTATTCAAATAGGATTCTTCAAAAAAGTACATCTGGCTGTCCACAGGTTCCGCTTCTGTATGTTTGTATTGGTAGGTGCCGTCAGGCATAAGCACTCTTGCTTTCACATTATCTCTTAGCATGATATCTAACATATCATAGATTCGAACAGAGATATCCCGGTTTAAGACAGGGGCAGCAATTTCTACCCTTTTCTCGGTGTTTCTGGTCATCATATCGGCAGAGGAAATATAAATCCTGGCATTTAGCCGTTCACCGAAACAATAGATCCTGGAGTGTTCCAAATATCTGCCTACGATGCTTATTATCTCAATAGAATCCGTCTGGTCTTCGCTACAGGGTCTTAAGCAGCAGATACCTCTGATAATGAGGCTGATCTTTACCCCAGCCTTTGCGGCTTTTATAAAGGAGTCTATAACCTCCTTGTCTGTTAAATTATTCATTTTAGCAATAATCCTTGCAGTTTCTCCATTTAAAGCTTTTTCGGCTTCTTCCTCTATCAGATCTATGATTCCGCTTTTTAAGCTGGACGGTGAAACCAGCAGATGGGTATATTCTCCTTCCAGATTGGATATGGCCAGGTTATTAAAGAAGGCCAAGGCATCGGTGCCGATTTCCCTGTTACCGGTAATGATACCGATATCCGTATATTGCCTGGCAGAAAGCTCGTTATAATTCCCGGTGCTTATATGGGTAATATAATCAAAGTTATCCTGGCTCTTTCTGGTTATCAAAAGAATTTTACTGTGAACTTTCACTTTTTCAATGCCGTATATGATTTTGCAGCCGGACTCCTCCATAAGATTGGACCAGAGAATATTGTTTTCCTCATCAAACCTGGCACGCAGCTCCATGGCTACGGTTACATCCTTGCCGTTTTCTGCGGCAGTGCAAAGATGCTGTACAATCTGGGATTGGGAAGCAACCCGGTATAAAGTGATTTTGATGGATACAACACTTTCATCTTCAGCCGCTTCTCGGATAAGCTCTAACAGGGGACGGAAACTTTCGTAAGGTAGGGATAATATATAATCTTCCTTTATTACATGGCTGATAATATTCCGGTGGGGAAAATGAACGGGCCATTGTGGTCTGATTGGGGGATAAAGCAGACTTCGTTTTATCTCCGGTTTGCATATGGTTTCCAGTATCCGGGCAAAGTTTAGATCCAGGGGGGAGTTTATCTTAAAGCACTGGTTTTTTTTCAGGTTTAGTTTAGCAGAAAAATAGTCTAATATAGAACTGTCTTCGCTACAACTGATTTCAAATCGCACGGGATGAAGTCTTCCCCGTGCTTTTACTATATTCTGCATAAAGGCACGGTAATCCGTATCCTCGTCATAAAAATCATCCGTAATATCAATATCTGCGTTCCGGGTCAGCCGGATTACAGCTTTGTTATGGACTTTATAGGTTTTAAATATAAGATGAGAATAGAGCAAAAGGATATCTTCTGTCAGCAAAAAGCTTTTCCCGTCAGGCAGTATATAAACCCGTTGTATATCTTTGGGAACCGGTATGATACCAAATTTTTCGCCTTTATCCGAATATAAATGCAGCGCGATATAGAGGGCTTTGTTTTCAAGATGGGGAAAGGGATGCTTTGCATCAATTATCTGGGGGGAAAGCTGGGGGGATATGTGGCTCTTAAAATAATCTTTTACATCCTTTTTATAAGTTTTGTTCATATCTTTGGTTTTTATATGATTTAAATCCAAAACAGATAAGGCATCCATAATATTGGTATAAGCCACATCCCTTTGGTGGTACAGGTTTTTTACCTCTTCATTAATTGCCTGAATTTGTTCGGAGGGGGTTAAGTGGGTCTTGTTATCCGTTGTCATATTATCAAGGAGGGATTGTGCAAACAGGCTACCAACCCGCACCATATAAAATTCGTCCAGGTTAGATGCAAAAATAGAAAGAAACTTTAATCGTTCTAGCAATGGAATACGTTGATCGGTGGACTCTTCTAAAACCCTTCTATTAAATGCCAGCCATGATAATTCTCGGTTAAAATAATGTTTTTCCATAGTAATTGCTCCTGAGCTTCCAGATTAAATTTATATTCTCAAACATCGTAGTTTTTTTATTTTGGTATACCAGATCAAATCAGTAGTAGACGTAAATAAGAAAGCATAAATTTTGTTCTCACACCAGATTTTTAGCTGATTTTATTATTAATTAGTTTCTAATTTGCAGAGTCTGAGTTAAAAGATATAAGTATTTATCAAGTATAGTCAGTAAATGAGAGCTGATTTTACATCTACTGTAACTATTATTTTATTGTAACTATTATCATTTACCAAAACACATAAATATATCAATGAATCATGGCTATTTCATAAAATATATTGTTTTTACTTTACCTAATATAATTTCAAATTGCTTATTAAAATCAATATGGTAAACTATAGTAAGTCATTGATTAATTGATTTAATATCAAATTATCTTTTAATTTCTGATGGGACAGTTAAAAATTCCAAGCCTTGGGATTGGCAGCAGGGCTCAGTATTAAAAGCGGACTAGTAGTACGCAAGGGCTTTGGGTTAAAAAGTAAAGAGTTGGATAATTATATTTACAATATTTTAGTAAATACATGGGAGCGCACAGAAGGGAGTTATATGAAAATTGGTATCGATTGTATGCATTGTATGATAAAAAGGCAGGTAGAGAACCTGGAAAAATACACGGAGGAGGAGAACAAGGCAGAATACTTTAAAAAAGTTCTTAAGATTATTTCAGAAGCGGAAGAATATGCAACCGCACCGGTAATAACGGCAGAGATAAACAGACTCCATCAGGAGTATTTTAAAACCACCTATAGCTTTGATAAATTAAAAGAAATGTATAATAAGTTACTCCTTGAAAAGGAAACTGAACTTTATGAAAAAATCAAGGCTTCAAACGACAATATACTGGAAGCAATCAAATATGCCAGAGTTGGCAATTATATTGATTTTGGGGCTATGGGAACGATAGATAATGATAAGTTAGAGAACCTTCTTTGTAATGCTGACAGAGAGCTGATTGATAAAGTAGAATATAAGGACTTTAGAAAGGATTTGAGTACGGCAAAGGAACTGGTTTATCTAACGGATAACTGCGGTGAGATTGTACTGGACAAGCTTTTAATCAGAGCCATAAAAGAAGTTTATGAAGAATTAAATATAACGGTTATCGTCCGTGGAAAACCGATACTAAATGATGCAACTATAGAGGATGCAAAGTTAATACATCTTGAGGAACTGGTTCCGGTTATTGGAAACGGTACAGATGTACCCGGCACTTATCTGGAGGGAATAGATGACGAAGCCCGGAATAAAATAAACAATGCAGACCTAATTATATCCAAAGGCCAGGGAAACTTTGAAACCTTAAATGGCTGCGGACTCAATATTTATTACATATTCCTGTGCAAGTGTGACTGGTTTGTAAGGCGTTTTGGGTTGGAAAAGTTTAAGGGAGTGTTTTTGAATGAGAAGCATCTGGTTGAATATATAGGTTAATCCTGGACAAGATCTATAAAAATTAATAACGATTAAAATTAATATCGACTAAAATAGAAATCGTTAAAAAAATTGCTTAAGAGAAAAAACGCTTAAAAAAAATCTCTTAAGAAAAATTACTTAAAAAAAATCACATTTGAGAGAATCTTTTATAAGACGATTAGTAAAAGATTGGTTTTGCATTCCGAAATCAGTCTGCTATAATGAATAGAAAGAAGAAGCAACATAAAAACAACTTGCAGCATTTGACAGAGGAGAAGACAGTATGATAAAAATGGAAGATCTGACCAGTCAGAAGTTAAGAAAGATAGCACCGGAGCTGGACCCCTTGCGAAGAGGTATGGGATGGAGTGTTGAGGACTTATCAAAGCCTCAGATTATGATTGAGAGTACCTTTGGAGACAGCCATCCGGGTAGTGCACATTTACTTAAGTTTGTGGACACAGCGGCAGAAGGTGTCACCGAGATGGGAGCAAAAGCCGCCAGGTATTTTACTACAGATATCTGTGACGGTATGGCTCAGGGTCATGATGGAATTAATTATTCCTTAGTGTCCAGAGATACCATTGCCAATATGATTGAAATTCATGCAGGTGCAACACCCTTTGACGGAAGCGTATTTGTGGCAAGCTGTGATAAAGGGGTACCAGCCCACCTGATGGGAATTGGACGAGTGAATATTCCCTCCATTATGATAACAGGCGGAGTTATGGATGCCGGCCCGGATTTACTTACCCTGGAGCAGATTGGTGCTTACAGTGCCATGTATCAACGGGGTGAAATAACAGAAGAACAGCTTACTTTTTATAAACATAATGCCTGTCCTTCCTGTGGAGCCTGCTCTTTTATGGGCACGGCCTCCAGTATGCAGATTATGGCGGAAGCATTAGGGCTTATGCTGCCAGGCAGTGCCTTAATGCCTGCCATGTGCGAAGACCTGAACACTTATGCCAAAGAAGCCGGCAGACAGGTAGTTAATTTAGCCAAAATGGGATTAAAACCAAGGGATATGGTTACCATGAAATCCTTTGAGAATGCGGTAATGGTGCATGCTGCCATCTCCGGTTCCACGAACTGCCTGCTTCATATGCCCTCCATTGCAAAGGAATTCGGACTGGAACTTAACAGCGACAGTTTTGACCGCCTTCACCGGGGTGCTCACTACCTTTTAGATATCCGTCCTGCGGGTAAATGGCCGGCTCAGTATTTTTATTATGCCGGAGGTGTTCCTGCCATTATGGAGGAAATTAAGGATAAGCTCCATTTGGAGGTTATGACCGTTACGGGTAAAACTCTGGGTGAGAATTTAGAGGAGTTAAAGAAAAACGGTTATTACGAGAAATGCTATTCCTATCTTCAGAAAGTGGGACGCAAAAAGGAAGATATTATACGTCCTTTTGATAATCCCATTGGAGCCGATGGTACAGTTGCTATCTTAAAAGGGAATCTGGCCCCGGAAGGTGCTGTAGTAAAACACTCCGCAGTACCAAAAGAAATGCATAAGGCCATTCTCCTGGCAAGACCTTTTGAATGTGAAGAAGATGCCATTGCAGCCATCTTAAACAGACAGATTAAGCCAGGGGATGCAGTGCTTATCTGCTATGAAGGTCCAAAAGGCAGCGGAATGCCGGAGATGTTTTATACCACAGAAGCGATATCCTCAGACCCAGAACTAGGCAAATCCATCGCTTTAATTACAGACGGGCGTTTTTCTGGTGCCTCGAAAGGGCCTGCTATCGGTCATGTATCTCCAGAGGCAGCAGAAGGCGGTCCCATTGGGCTGGTTAAGGAAAATGACTTAATTGAAATTGATATTGAGAACCGGATTTTGCAGATTGTTGGTATAGATGGCAGACGATGTTCGTTAGAAGAAGTAAACCGGGTTCTGGCAGAACGGAAAAAAGATTGGAAACCCAAAGAAGAGAAATATAAATCCGGAGTGTTGAACTTATTTGCCAAACATGCCGTATCCCCTATGAAGGGCGGATATATGAAGTAGAAGCCTCTTATAGGTATTATGGTGCCTTAAAAGAATAAAGGTAGTTGTAAAAATAACAAATGGAAAGCACCGCTGATCTACCCTGTGGTGCTGCAAAATTAAATTGTGAATGAACTTAGCTTATAGTTTGAAGCTCGGACATAATCTCTGTCCTAAGTTACCTGTAGCCATTTACATTTTTTGCAGCAACCCATATGGGTGAATTAGTGGTGTTTTTTTGGTGTTAGAGATCTCTAAGCTAAATATATTAATGGATACATACAAAACACTTTACCCAAAACGCTTTATCCAAAACGCTCTATCCAAAACGCTTTATCCAAAACGCTCTATCCAAAACGCTCTATCCAAAACACTTTATCCAAAACGCTTTATACAAAACAATCCATCCAAAACAAATCATATAAAACAATTCATTCAAAAAAAAATTTATTATTAACACAAAATCATTTGAATTTATAGTTATAAATTATTTGTTCAATAATTTCTCCTACCATGATAAATTTCAAGAATTTTATTCATAATAGTTATCATCTGATCTGTTTTATAAATCAGGATTATTTCACAGAAAAGAAGAGGTAACTAAAATGCGCCCGGATAAAATATATTTTGAACCAGAAGTACTTGATTATGACCTTGGGCATCAGCTTAAGGAACAGTTTCACGACATCGAATGGAAACCGATTGAAAATCATAATAATATTGAGGAACTTCGGAAAAAAGAGAACTCAGAATTTGCCAGTATGAAACAACTGCTGATTATAGGAATCAGAAAGACCCATAAATATTCAGAAAACCACAAGGTATCGGATTATCTGGTTCCCTATACGTCGTCTGGCTGTACTGCTATGTGTCTGTACTGCTATTTGGTCTGCAATTATAATAAGTGCTCTTATCTAAGGCTTTTTGTAAACAGGGAACAGATGATGGACCGTCTGATAAGGACGTCCAATAAAAGTGACAGGGAACTGACGTTTGAAATCGGCAGCAACAGTGACCTGGTACTGGAAAACACCATTACCGGAAACCTTCCCTGGACAATAGAGAATTTTTTACAAAGTAAAAAAGGAAAACTGACCTTTCCCACCAAATTCAATATGGTGGAGCCGCTGTTACCCTTATCCCATCAGGGACGTGTGATTTTTCGTATGTCTGTGAATCCTCAGCAGATTATCAGCAGCGCCGAAGTGGGAACAGCATCCTTAAAACACAGAATTGAAGCCATTAATAAAATGGTGGAGGCAGATTATAAGGTAGGTATTCTGATTGCTCCAGTAATAATGTTAGAGGACTGGAAGGCTCTTTATACGGAACTGCTTGATCAGCTTATGGAAGGGCTTTCAGAAAAAATGAAAAAGCAGATGTTTATTGAAATCATTTTCATGACCTATAGTTTTGTCCATAGAAAAATAAATAGCGAAGCGTTTCCGGAAGCCATCGATTTATATGATCAGGATAGAATGACCGGCAGAGGTATGGGAAAATACTGCTACAGACCAGAGTTAAGGGCGGAGGGGGAAGCCTGGCTTTTAGGCGAAATAGAAAGGCGGTTTGGGAAGGGGAAGATTTTGTATTTCAGTTAATGGGAGTTTGTTGCTTCGCAGGAATATTAGCTGTGAAAACTTGATAAAATCAGCTCAAAAACTCAAAAACTTATATCAGTAGCTGATTTTATCAAGTATCCTTTTTGGTATTTTTAAACTGGGAAGTTTTTGTGTATTATTAGGGCACTAATAGTTTTCTACCTTTTGTTTTTATCTGATAAAGTTTGTGGCGATTCGTTCTTCTTTTTCAGGTAAGGGTATGCCGGCTTCTTTTCCTGCTTGAATGGATTTTAACAGCCAGGCCATGTTTCTTCCGAGGGTTCTCATAGTCTGTAAGCCCTCCAGGTCTTGCTTTACTTCTTCCGGGGTATTGCCGTGTACCATATTCCAGTATTGAGAGGATACAACGGGCATGCTTGATATGGTCAGGTATTTATTTAGCTGGTCAAAGGCAGTGGTGGAACCTCCGCGGCGGCAGCTTACGATTACTGCACCTGGTTTATACTGATAACCGTCACCAGCGTAGAAAAAGCGGTCCAGAAAAGAAGTAATATGACCGGAAGCACCGGCATAATGAACCGGAGAACCAAAGATAAAACCATCGGCTTCTTTGGCCTTTTCCAGGGCAACATTTACTATGTCATCGTTAAAGATGCATTTACCGGAGCCATTATAACAGCCCCCACAGGCCATACAGCCCCGGATCGGATTTTTACCAATGTGTAAAATCTCGGTATCGATATTTTCTTTGTTCAATTCTTTTACAATTTCCTCTAAAGCAGTATACGTACAGCCGTGTACCTTTGCACTTCCGTTAATAAGTAAGACTTTCATAATCACACCTCATATTTTTATATGTTTTTGTTTCGGTAATTGAGGAGACTAAAATATTACATCTAAATACCCTGCATGGAATCCATCTAGAAACTGAATCTTGCCCGGAGGGTAACCGAAGCTGTGAAATTTCTATTAATTGTAGGATATATTCTTAGATTATTTAGTGATCCAATTACCTGATTGGTTTATTATTAGTATAAACCATGTTTTTTAAAATTGAAATAGCTTACTAATTTGTGACCTACTACCCAAAAGTATAGTTTAAGTAAGAAAATGGGAAAATTTTTAAATGTTGATATTTATTTCTATGCTTCTTCTGTCATAAAAAGATTGAATAAAAGGTCTGCTTTGAGTAAAATAAAAATAATAAATTTCAGACAGTGTTTCATAAAACCTGAAAGAGAGCCGAATAATATAGAAAGGGAAGTATCCTGATATGAATTTATATGATAGGTTAACCGAATACAGCAAGAGGGATTATTACCCCATGCATATGCCGGGTCATAAAAGAAATAAAGAGCTGATTCGTATGGTTGATCCTTATTCCATTGATATAACGGAGATAGAGGGGTTTGATAACCTGCATCATGCACAGGGTGTCCTGCTTAAGGGAATGGAACGGGCGGCAAGACTTTATGGAGCAGACCATACCAATTATTTAGTCGGGGGAAGTACAGCAGGTATTTTAACTGGTATTTCAGCCTGTACAAAAAAAGGGGATCGGATTTTAGTAGCAAGGAATTCTCATAAATCAGTCTATCATGCTATTTATCTAAAGGAACTGAACCCGGTATATATTTATCCACAGCAATTGCCGGAATACGGGATAAACGGTGGAATTTCCCCGGCTGAAATTGAGAAAATGTTGATAAAATATCCGGATATCAAGCTGGTCATGATTACCTCACCTACCTATGAAGGAATTCTGTCGGAGGTAAAAGCCATAGCTGATATTGCCCACCAGTACAACATACCTCTTATGGTAGATGAAGCCCATGGCGCCCATCTGGGTTTTCACCCGGGCTTTCCGGCAGGTTCGGTAACGTTGGGAGCAGATATTGTGATTCACAGTATCCATAAAACCTTACCAGCCTTTACCCAGTCAGCCTTAATTCATGTAAATGGCAGTCTGGTGGATTATGAAGAGGTTAAGCGGTATTTAAGCATATATCAGAGCACCAGTCCGTCCTATGTCCTTATGGCAGGCATTGATAAATGCATCTCTTTACTGGAGCAGCAAAAAGAGGAACTCTTTAGTAACTTTAACGAACAGCTCCAATTTTTCTATAACCGGATGGAGAAGTTAGCACATATGAAAATCCTTACCCGTAAGAGGGTGAAGGAGTATGGCTTTTATGAATTTGACCCGTCTAAAATAACAATATCTGTCCGTGGAACGGCCCTGACCGGCAATGAGTTATATAACCGCCTGTTAGAAACTTACCGGATTCAAATGGAAATGGTATCTGGGGACTATGTTCTTGGTATGACCAGTATAGGTGATACAAACGAAGGTTTTAAACGCCTTGGTGATGCACTTCTGGAACTGGATGGGAAATGTGGTGAGGAGCTTCTTAAAAGTCTTAAGACCTCCGATAAAAATATAGACAGAAACGATTATTCGAAAAAGCATGTTAAGGACCGGTCTTTTGTAACCTGTGATAAACTAGAAGGAGAAAATATAAGTAATAGTAGTGTTTCTGGTTTTACCCAGACAGAACGGGTAATGTTATGTCATGAGGCCTATGAAAAACCCCAGGAAAGGATTCTGTTACAGATAAGTGAAGGGAGGGTATCTGCCGAATATCTCTATCTCTATCCTCCGGGTATCCCCCTTTTGGTGCCGGGAGAAAAAATCAGCGCCAGTCTTTTAGCCGAGATTCTTACGTATCAAAAAGATGGGTTATCACTCCAGGGCTTGGCGGATATGGAGGGAAAATACATAAAGGTAGTTGCAGCTTAAAACGAAGAGAGAGTTGGCATTTGAAATAATATTTGTAAAAATTCTTGAAAAAAATTTAAGAAAAAAATCAAGAAATAGATCAAGAAATAAATCAAAAAATAAATCAAGAAATAAATCAAAAAATAAATCAAGAAATAAATAATGAAATAAATTATGAAAAAGATTTATGAAAAAAATTCATGAAATAATATATCTGGAACAGGAAAGGAAATAGTTATATGTCCAAATTATATGTGGTTATGGGAAAAAGTGCTACGGGAAAGGATACGGTATTTAAGAGGTTAAAAGAAAATAAAGAACTTCATCTGAAATCCGTAACAGGTTATACGACCAGACCCATACGAAACGGTGAGACAGAAGGCGTAGAGTATTATTTCGTCACGGAAGATGTGTTACAGGAATTAAAAGAAAAAAATAGAGTAATTGAGCACCGTGCTTACAATACCATGCATGGCATTTGGTATTATTTCACTGTGGATGACGGACAGATTGACTTAGGCAGCTCGGATTATATTATGATTGGCACCTTAGAAGCGTTTGAACAGATCAGAGATTATTACGGAGAAGGGACAGTAGTTCCCATCTATATTGAGGTTGAGGATGGAATCCGCTTACAACGGGCCCTGCAGCGGGAACAGAGCCAGGTAAAACCTAAGTATGCAGAACTCTGCCGTAGATATTTAGCAGATGAGGAAGATTTTTCAGAAGAAAATCTAAATAAACTAAATATTAAGAAACGGTATGAAAATCACAATATTGATAAAGTTTTATATGAAATTATAAACGATATGAAAAAGCCCGGTACAAAGGTGTAAGTACCCAAAAAATTTTTCTATTTATTATAACTAAACTATGATATAATGGAGTAAATACAAGCTTGCTTGTGTTTACTTAAGTGGAGTAGCAAGGATATCAATGCAAAAGAGAATACTGAATTGATAAAGGGATGTGAAAGCATCTTACGAATTCAGAGGATAAAGTGAGGCAGTGATTCTTATGGATATTAAGGTAAACCAGACACCAATTGTGAATCAAGTGGAACAAAAAGCGCCCCTTCCGGAAGCAGACGGGTCGTTTAAATTTACCCTAATCAGCAACATTGAGGAACAGGAATTGCAGGCACGGCTTAATGTCATGATAGAAGATATTACAATGCAGGGTAAACGGTTATCCAAGCATATGGATGTACGGGATATGAAACGGTACCGCCAGCTGATTAAAAACTTCATGAATGAAATCGTGAACCGCTCACATAAATTCAGCAGGGAGAATTTCTTGGACCGCAGGGGGAGACACCGTGTATACGGTATGATAAAGCTCATTGATCAGAATCTGGATGAGCTGGCCTTAGAATTAATTAAGGAGGAAAAGGATCATATAGCAATCTTAAATAAAATAGATGAAATCAGAGGTATTTTATTAGATCTGATTGCGTAGATAAACTGTCAATTTAAACAGTATTGCAAGAATACTTGCAATATACATGTGGATTAGCAGAAAGAGGTGCTGTCAATGTTAGATTTTAATCATATTATCGGGCATGAACAAATCATACAGCATTTAAGAGAAGCCATCCGGTCAGGGAAAGTATCCCATGCCTATATTTTTTCAGGAGAAGACGGTGCAGGCAAAAATCTGCTTAGTAATGCATTTGCAATGAGCCTCCAGTGTGAAGACCGGGAAGAAACGAAAGATGGCTGCGGCAAATGCAGATCCTGTATCCAGGCTGCTTCTGATAATCATCCGGATATTATAAGGGTTACTCATGAAAAAGCCAGTATTGGCGTTGATGATGTCAGAATTCAGATTAATAACGACATTTTAGTGAAACCCTACAGCAGCACTTATAAAATATATATTATCGATGAGGCCGAAAAACTGACGGAAGCGGCTCAGAATGCCCTGTTAAAAACCATCGAGGAACCGCCGGCCTATGCAGTGATTATGCTTCTTACCAATAATTTAAATGCGCTGCTGCCTACGATTCTATCCAGATGTATTACCCTGAAATTAAAGGCTGTTGATAAGGAACTCATGAAACAATACCTTATGACAGAATATAAGGTGCCGGACTATCAGGCAGAACTGAGTGCTGTATTTGCCCAGGGAAATGTCGGAAAAGCTGTAAAATATGCTTCCTCCGAAGACTTTAATGAACGTAAGAATGATGTACTGCATCTTCTTAAGTATATTGATGAAATGGAATTATATGAAGTTGTCGATGGCTTGAAAAGGCTTTCAGACAAAAAAGACGGAATGAATGATTATCTGGATTTAATGCTGATCTGGTACCGGGACGTTCTAATGTATAAGGTAACCAATGACTTAAATCTGTTGACATATAAGAGTGAATATCAGGATATTACAAAACAGGCAAGTCTAAAAAGCTATGAAGGGATCGAAAAAATCATAGCTGCAATTGAAAAAGCAAAAATACGATTAAACGCTAATGTTAATTTTGATATAGCTATAGAATTAATGTTATTTACAATAAAGGAGAACGGTAATGGTTAATGTAATCGGAGTAAGATTTCGAAGAGCAGGAAAAATATATTTCTTTGACCCTGCCGGCTATGAGATAAAGCAGGGGGACAATGTCATTGTTGAAACCGCCAGAGGGGTAGAGTACGGCAAAGTTGTAATCGGTCCCAGGGATGTGGAGGAAAACAGAATCATACAGCCTTTAAAACCAGTAATCAGAACAGCTACTTCTGAGGATGATGAAATAGAGAGCAGGAATAAAGCCAAGGAAAAAGATGCCTTTAATATCTGCCTGGAAAAGATTCAAAAACATGCCCTTGAGATGAAACTGATTGATTCAGAGTATACCTTTGATAATAATAAAGTACTCTTTTATTTTACAGCAGACGGAAGAATTGACTTTAGGGAACTGGTAAAAGATTTAGCATCTGTATTTAAGACCCGTATTGAGCTAAGGCAAATAGGTGTCAGGGATGAAACCAAGGTGGTGGGAGGCATTGGTATCTGCGGAAGACCTTTGTGCTGCCACACTCATCTGTCAGAGTTTGCACCGGTCTCCATCAAAATGGCAAAGGAGCAGAACCTTTCTTTAAATCCCACCAAAATATCCGGAGTCTGCGGACGTCTGATGTGCTGCCTTAAGAATGAAGAGGAAGCCTATGAAGAATTAAACAGTACCCTGCCGAATGTAGGGGATTTTGTAACCACCAACGACGGATTAAAAGGGGAAGTGCAGAGTGTTACGGTATTAAAGCAGTTGGTTAAGGTTATTGTAACCCTGGAGAATGATGAAAAAGAAGTTAGGGAATATAAAACCACCGATTTGAAATTTAAACCGAGAAAACGGAAAGAAAAGATTGCAATCGATGATGAATTAAGGGCTTTGGAAATGCTTGAAATGAAAGAAGGCAAATCCCATCTGGATGATGAATAACAGTTAGAGGGATTTCACAATAATAGGAAGGCTGTTGCAAAATTTCCGGTTCATATATTTTAAGAACTGTGGTTTTTGAAGCAGCCTTCTTAATATAGGAAAAAGATCGCGAGGATACAAACTTGAGTATAGAAGATAATCTGCTGCCCGGGGAGAGAATCGATGAACTCCACCGAAACGGATACAAAATTATACAGAATGTCAAGAAGTTCTGCTTTGGGATGGATGCAGTTCTTTTATCTGGTTTTGCGAATGTAAAACAGAAGGAAACAGCACTGGATCTTGGAACGGGAACCGGCATCATACCTATTCTTTTGGAAGCAAAAACAAAAGGAAGCCATTTTACCGGTCTGGAAATCCAGGAGGAAAGTGCGGATATGGCTAGAAGAAGTGTTGCCTTAAATCAGCTTAACGATAAAATAGATATTATATCCGGTGACATTAAGGAGGCTTCCAGACTGTTCGGTGCGGCTTCTTTTGATGTTGTTACCAGCAATCCGCCCTATATGAATGATAATCACGGGATTACAAACCCAGAGCTTCCCAAAGCCATAGCAAGGCATGAAATCCTTTGCACACTGGAGGATGTCATAAGAGAGGCTGCCAGGGTATTAAGACCCGGGGGGCGGTTTTATATGGTACACAGACCTTTCCGTCTGGTAGAAATCATCAATACGCTATCCGTCTATAAACTGGAGCCAAAGCGCATGAAACTGGTACATCCCTTTCTTGATAAAGAACCCAATATGGTCTTAATCGAGAGCATCAAAGGAGGCGGTTCTATGATAAAAGTAGAGGCGCCGCTCATTGTTTATAAGGAACAGAATGTGTATACGGATGAGATTTATGATATTTATGGCTATTAGGTTTTGCTGCCATATAGGCTATATTTAATAAAGTTTAAGACAACAATCGAAAGAAACAAATATATGGAAGACATAGTAGTTTCATTTTTATGTTTTCCAGCTTAATAAAAAGAAACGAGGCAGTTTATTAATATGGAAGGGAAATTATATTTATGTGCCACTCCAATCGGCAATCTGGAGGATATTACCTTTCGGGTTATCAGGACCCTGAAGGAAGTTGATTTGATTGCAGCAGAGGATACGAGGCACAGCATTAAACTATTAAACCATTTTGAAATAAGTACCCCCATGACCAGCTATCATGAATTCAATAAAATAGAGAAAGGAAGACACCTGGTGGAACAGCTTAAAGCAGGTCTTAATATCGCGCTTATTACGGATGCGGGAACACCTGGTATTTCAGATCCCGGAGAAGAACTGGTTAAAATGGCTTATGAAGCAGGGATTGAAGTTACTTCCCTTCCCGGACCGGCTGCTTGTATTACAGCGCTTACCTTATCCGGCTTATCCACCAGGCGATTTGTTTTTGAAGCGTTTTTGCCGGCGGATAAAAAAGAAAAGCAAAAGGTACTTAAGGAACTTCAGAATGAAACCAGAACTATTATTATATATGAAGCACCACATCGATTAGTTAAGACCTTAACGGAATTACTGGAGGCCCTCGGGGAGAGACAGATTACTTTAGTGAGGGAACTGACCAAGAAATATGAAACAGCGTTTCGCACTACCCTTTCCGGAGCCATAACACGTTATAAAGAGGAAGAGCCTAAGGGAGAATGTGTAATTGTTATAGAAGGAAGGCATCCGGAGGATATTGAAAAGGAAAGCAGAGAGCAGTGGATGTCCTTAACGGTTCAGGAACACATGGATATTTATCTAAATAAGGCCATGGACAAAAAGGAAGCAATGAAAGCCGTGGCAGCCGACAGAGGAGTCACGAAAAGAGAGATATACCAGATACTTCTTGAGGATAAGGGAGGAGGAAGATAAAAAAGTAAAAATATAAAGTAAAAATATAAAGTAAAAATATAAAGTAAAAATATAAAGTAAAAGAGCCTGTCCTCTGGGACAGACTCTTTTCTTTGAGCTTATGTTATTCAATAATTCCTGCTAACTTAGCAAGTTCTAAGATAGATTCCTTCGAAATCTTCTTACCGCAATAATCATATAGATTATCTTTTGAACCGTTGAAGATATCGGTAGGTTCATATTTTTTTAATATGATTCTATCCTCATCAACAAAAATTTCAAGAGGATCTCTTTCGCTTACGCCTAAAGTCCTTCTTAGCTCAATAGGGAGAGTGATTCTTCCCAATTCATCCAATTTTCTTACTATTCCTGTGCTTTTCATATATGTACCTCCTACAATACTTTAATAAAATAGCATACAAGAAATGTAAAGTCAATAAATTAATTATGATATTTCAGCAATAATTTAGTATTTTATAGGAAAAATTGTAAAAAGAGTATTAAAAAGTAAAAAAAATAAGGGATGGTAGAAGGGAAAATACTTATTAGTAATGTATTTTATATACTCAGAATATAGTAATTAGTAAGAAACCAAAAAAGGATTTGCTTATGTTAAATTACTTATGGGGGTTTATGATTGTAATCGGAATTATAGTAGGCGTATTAAACGGAAAAATTGACGATGTCAGCACAGCCTCTATTAATTCGGCAAAAGAAGCCATAACCTTATGCATTACTATGCTTGGTATCATGTCTTTGTGGACCGGAATCATGCAGGTGGCAAAAGCTACCGGTATTTTAGATGCTCTTACAAAAGCACTGAATCCCATACTGCGGTTATTATTTCCTGATATTCCAAAAGGGCATCAAGCCAATGAATACATAGCCTCCAATATGATAGCCAATATATTAGGCCTTGGGTGGGCAGCCACTCCGATGGGGTTAAAAGCCATCACAGAACTTAAGAAACTGAATAATGACAGTGATACCGCCAGTGTGGATATGTGTACCTTTCTTATTATAAACATATCATCCCTTCAATTAATACCTGTTAATATAATTGCCTACCGAAGCCAGTACGGGTCGGTAAGTCCCACGGAAATCCTTGGGTCTGCCTTGGTGGCAACTACCATTTCTACAATTGCGGGTGTAATTTTTTCTGTTGTGGCAAGAAAATTAAGCCGGAATAAGAATTGAATTGCCGGCAGAAGGGAGTTCCATGAAGTTTTTACTGTATATATCAGATTATATCATACCTTTTATTATCTTTTATATTGTTGGTTTTGGTCTGTTAATGAGGGCTCCGGTGTTTCACGAATTCACCAAAGGGGCTGAGGATGGTTTTAAAGTGGTATTAAATATTATGCCGACTTTGATTGGGTTAATGATTGCCATTGGAATACTCAGGGCCTCCGGAACATTAGATTTGTTAGCCAATATAATCAAACCCATAACGAATTTTCTTAAGTTTCCCTCGGAACTGGTACCCCTGGTGACAGTCAAGCTCTTCTCGTCTTCGGCGGCAACCAGTCTTCTTTTGGATATTTTCAAACAGCATGGACCTGATTCTTACCTAGGAAGGCTTTCTTCCATTATTATGAGCAGTACCGAAACGGTTTTTTACACCATGAGCGTATATTTTATGGCGGCTAAGGTCAAGAAGACCAGATATACCCTTGCAGGAGCTTTATTTGCCACTTTCGTGGGGGTGTTAGCCAGTGTAATCATAACTAATATGATATTTAAGTAAAATGCCTGATTATGGGGTTTTAGCGCCTTTAACATGCCAGAGGGTTTTGCAGCAAAAAACCCGTTGTCCAAATATAAGACAACGGGTTTATCTCCTATTAACGAATGGAGGATAAGCAGATGATTTTACTCATAGGGTTACATTCGTTTTAAAGTTCTTTTCTATCATGCATAAGTTTAGACAGATTGGTATAGAAGCGGTCAGTTACCATAAGCGAAACAGCCGCATATTTTTTGAGATCCTCCAATTCTTCTCCAGAAGCAGGAAAAGAATCCTGAAAATTGCCGTTTGGATTTTCAAGATCTTCGTAAATCTGTTTTAAGGTTTCATAATATTCTGTTCGGTTCATAATTAATTCTCCTCGTTCCTTATCACAATTGCCAATATTTGGCATAGTTTCTTTTGGGTTATCAGTGAATCAGGTATAATTGCGGATTCCCAGGTGGCTGCCGCAGCTTTCCCGGATTACTAATTCGGGGGTAAAGGTAAACTTTGCGGGTTTGCCAATTCCTTTAATGGCATTAATGAGTGTTGTGATAACCAGGCGGCCCAAAAGGTCGTGATGCTGGTTAATGCTCGTCAGCCTCGGTATATGGTATTCTCCGGTTAAAAACAGATCGCAGCTGATCACCGCTGCATCCTCTGGTACAGTCAGTGACTGGTCATATAAGGCCCGCTGTGCTCCCAGGGCTACATTATCATTAATTGCCAGAAAGGCTGTAAAGGAAACGCCCCGGCTTAGTAAGGTATTCATGGCAGAGTATCCGTCTTCGGAATAATAATCCGAGAGGGAAATTAACTGCTCATCCACACAAAGCCCCAAAGCTTTTAAAGCATTCTGGTAAGCGTTTACACGTATTTCTGTAATGGTTACATTGGGCTGTCCGCCAACAAAGGCTATTTTTCTGTGTCCCAGCATATAGAGATAGTTTAAGGCGGTGATAACACCCTGACCGTTTTCAGCCTGAATAAAAATACAATCTACGTCTTCTATCTCCTGACCGATGACTACCACAGGCAGCTGTTCTGCCAGCCGTTTCAGTGCCAGCTTATAAGTGTAATCTACGGTTGTTAAGTCTACCTGACCACCAATAATTAAAACTCCGTCTACCTGCTTATCAATTAACATCTGAAAATAATAAGATTCTTCTTTTGTATTGCGGATACCGTGGGAGGAACCACCAAATAAAGTGTTGCACAGTAAAAGGGTATAACCGGATTCCAGTGCATAACGTTCCATCTCCAGAAACATAGAAGAAAAGTAGGGGTTTGATATATCAGGCAGGATAACACCAAGGGTTTTTGTCTGTTTTGATATCAGTCCTCTTGCAAGGGCATTGGGAGTAAAATTATATTTTTGAATGATTTCTTCAACTCGTTTTCGCTTATCCGCTGCTACGGGAGTATTGCCGTTTAAAACCCGGGATACGGTAGAAATTGATACGTTGGATTCTTTCGCAATCTGAGTTATGGTAATATGTTCTTTTTCAGCCATAAAACTGTTCCTTTCTTAGCGCTGCAGGAAATTTCTTAAGCAGAATCACCAGCTTAATTAAATATAGCACGATTTGAGAAATAATGCAATAGAACTTGAAAAGGTTTTCTTGCATTGAAAAAAAGTAAGGTGAAAACTAAGTAAATAAATTTTAAAGCAGATAAAATAATATAAAAAACATAATAATACACAATAAAAAGGCTTTTAAAATTGGTTAATCAATCAAAATAAACAATGTATTGACAAGAAAAAGGGGGTGTGCTATATTGTTAACGTGAAAACGTTTTCAAAACAAAATGAAAAGGGGTGATTGCTTGTTGAAATCGACAGAAGGAACGAGGTCCGGACTGCAAAAAGCAGTTTTGCAGGGCAGCTTTAGCAGTTGGAAGAGTTCCATGAAAAAGGACAGGGCATTTTTAATCATGTGCCTTCCGACGATTTTATACTTTCTAATTTTTGCGTATTTACCAATGCCTGGAATCTATGTTGCATTTACAAATTTTAATTATGCAAAAGGAATTTTTGGAAGTCCCTTTGTTGGACTTGATAATCTAAAATTCATTACCATGTCTGGCAAACTGGGTTTATTAGTCCGTAATACGGTCTTATATAATCTGGCCTTCCTGGTAACGAGCCACGTTCTGCAGATTACCATAGCAATATTGTTAAACGAGATCAGAAGTAAAAAATTCCGTAAATTGTCCCAGTCATTTATTATCTTACCGAATTTTATCTCGTATGTATTAGTTGGATTATTTAGCTTTGCTATTTTTAACAGTACGAATGGTATTCTTGGGGATATCCTTGCAAGGCTTGGCAGGGAGAATGTGTCGGTATACTCCATGCCTTCTGCATGGCCGGCTATCTTAGTCCTGGTGAATCTGTGGAAAGGTGCAGGATATGGGTCAATTGTCTATTTTGCGGCACTGACTGGCATGGACCACGAGATACTGGAAGCTGCACAGGTAGATGGAGCAAGTACGATTCAACGTATTCGCTATATTACCCTTCCGAGTTTAAAACCGACCCTTATTATTTTGGTATTATTGTCAATCGGGGGTATTTTACGAGGTAATTTTGATTTGTTCTACAATATGATCGGAAGCAGTAACGTGATTTTGCATGGTTCCACGGATGTACTGGAAACTTATGTATTCCGCGCCATGACAAATAACTTCCAGTTTAGTACGGCAGCTGCGGTATCCTTTGTACAATCCGTGTTCGGATTTATCCTGGTATTGACAACCAATGCAATCGTGAAAAAAGTTGAACCGGAGTATGCACTATTTTAGGAGAATGCTTATGAACAGGAATAAAAAAATGAAAGATGATTTATCGGGGCGTGTCATTCGCATAATCGGATATTTATTTATCGGATTTTTGGCTTTGGCTTGTCTACTGCCCTTTCTTATTATGGTGTCGGCTTCTTTTGAGGATGAAAAAACTTTGGTATTAGAAGGATACAGCCTGATTCCAAGGAAGTTTTCCACCTTTGCTTATGAAGTTATCTTAAAAAATGACAGCGAAATTATTGGTTCCTATATCGTGACCATACTATTAACTGTGGCAGGAACAAGCCTTGGTCTGTTTATCACTGCAATGACCGGCTATGTATTGCAGCGTCCGGACTTTAAGAGAAGAAATAAAGTATCCTTATTTTTATTTTTTACAACATTATTTTCAGGAGGTCTGGTTCCCTTTTATTTGTTAATGACCAGATATCTGATGTTAAAAAATAATTATCTGGCGGTTTTATTACCGTCGTTAATCAGCGCCTGGAATATTATTATGATGAAAAATTATATAAGGAACAGCATTCCCCATTCGGTCAGCGAGGCAGCAAATATTGACGGGGCCTCACCCTTTAAAACCTTTATCAGGGTTATATTCCCCATGTCAAAACCCGCCCTTGCCACAATTGGTTTGTTTATCGGTCTGGGGTACTGGAATGAATGGTATAATGCCATGTTATTTTTGGATAACAGCGTAAAATTCCGTCCGTTGCAGCTTTTGTTATATAACTTAATAAACCAGGCCCAGTATTTAAAAAATTCTATGGCTGGGCGGAACATACAGATGCAGGATCTGCCTCTTGAAACAGTGAAGATGGCAACGGCGGTACTTGCTACCGGACCGGTAATCTTAGCGTACCCTATGGTCCAAAAGTATTTTATATCCGGTATTACGGTGGGGGCCGTAAAAGGATAATGTGGGGTTACATAAATACAGGAAGCAAAAACGATATCATATAACCAAAGGAGAGAGAGTTATGAAAATGAAAAGGCTGATTTCCGTAATCATGCTTGTGTGTATGCTTTGCCTGTCCTTATCAGGCTGCGGCAAATCCAAAGAGACGAAGGCAACTGATTCAGATCCAGGCAGTAATCAGGCTGCTGGAACCACAGAAGGAAGCGGTGAGGGTAATTTTAAGGGACCAAGCGGTAATACTCCCGTTAAAGACGGTAAAATAGATACCTCTAAATTTGTTACGGTGAAAATGCTTGTTCTGGGAGATCCCCCGGCTGGCGGAGCAGATAAAAAGGTACTGGCGGAATTAAATAAAGAATTGAAAGAACGTTTGAATGCGGAACTGGAGATACAGTGGATTGAATGGAACAACTATGAAACCAAATATCAGATGGAACTGGTATCAGGAAGTGATATCGATTTAATCTTCACTTCTTCCACCTGGCTTAATTTGTGGGAAAACTCAGAAAAAGATGCGTTTATGGATATGTCTGAAATGCTTCCTTACTATGCACCTTTGTTGTGGGCAGATACTAAGAAAGAAGAATGGGATGGCTGTACCTATAAAGGCAAGATTGTAGCACTTCCAGAACATAGAAAATGGCAGTTATCCACACCTTTATTTGCTTACCGCAAAGACTGGGCCAAGGAGTTTGGAATTGAAAATGTGAATTCCATGGATACCCTGGAACAATACTTAAAAGGTGTAAAAGATAATAAACCGGACGCCGTTCCTTACAATGTAGGCGGCAGCGCTGCCTCCAACGAATTATATTCCTTGTGGATGCGACAGGATACGGATTATATATTAGGACCGGGAAGCGTTGGAATGGCTTGTCCGGTAGCCAACAAAAGCTATGAGGAGCCTTGGACGGCAGTATCACCGGTGTTTGATGATAAATTTATAGATTTTGCAAAGAAGATGAAAGCATGGGGGGATGCAGGTTTCTGGCCGGAGGACGTTATGTCTGCAACCATTGATACAAAGGCTGCTTTTCTGTCCGGCAAATCCGGCTTATACAGCATGAACGTATCAAACTATTATCCCTTATTCCAGGAGCTTGCCAAGGAAAACCCGGAGGCAGAACTTGGCGCGTTCTTCTTTGATGAAAAGAGAGGATATTGTGTGGCAGACGTAATGACTCAGGATTCCTGTTCCATTACCGCCAATGCAAAGAATCCGGAAAGAGCCTTAATGATGTATGACTTATTCCAGTATGATAAGGATATCTATCACCTTACCCAGTACGGGATAGAAGGGCAGCAGTATGTTGTAAACAAAGACGGCTACCGTGAAAAACCGGAAGGGTATGATAAAGACAGAGATGATTACATCTGGGATATGTGGAGCACCAGAAATGATGCTTTGGAAATTCCTGAATTCAATCCATTCAAGGAACAGATTGATGAAGTGAATGCCAAAATCAAACCTTGGACTAAAATGAATCCCTGGGGCTCCTTTATCGTAGATACTTCTACTGTTAATTCACAGGTTACAGCCATTAATGAAGCCGGAACTACCTGGCTGCCTGCAATCCAGTTTGGTAAGGCCGGAGATCCATCAGACGCGGTGAAACAGTATAGAGATGCCCTTACCAATGCCGGAATCGATTCCTATATGCAGGAAGTGGAAAAACAGATGCAGGATTATAATAATAGCAAGTGATTATCCGAAAAGATAGTCATACAAGTACTATGCTGTTGAACTGGTAAATACAAAATTTATAAGGGTTGTCAGGAATTGAAGTTTACATAGGTTAAGTTAAATTGTGAACCGATAAGACAGCCCTTTTTTTAAGCATGAAGGTCGGTTTTCCAGGTAATTTATTAATAATGTGCCTGTTATACAGACGTTGTTTATCAAACATAAGAGTTTTTGGAGGAAATAATGGATACATTCATTGGATGTGATTTTGGCGGTACTAAACTGCTGATTGGTGAGATAGATGAAACGGGCAGGATATTAAACAGCAAACGCTATGATACAGGAATTAAAAAACATACGGAAGCTGCGGCCTATATTCTTTCCTGTCTTACGGATTATATCGGGGAAGCCGGTTTTGTAGGCAAACCAAAGGCAGCAGGAGCAGGTGTTGTCGGTGTTGTTGATTATGCAAAGGGGATTTGGCGGTCCATGGACCATGTAGAAACAACTCCGATACCCTTGGCCGCACTGATATCAGATAAACTTGGTATACCCGCTGCCGTTGATAATGACGTAAAATGCGCCACAAGAGCTGAGATGATGTTCGGACAGGGAAAATATAGTGATAACTTTATATATTTAAATATCGGAACCGGAATTGCCGCAGGCTTTGTGGTGGAGGGAAATATTTTAAGAGGGGCAAACAATAACAGTGGCGAAGTAGGGCACTGCGTAGTAGATTTATCCAGAGAGGAAATCTGTATATGCGGAAGGCACGGATGTGTGGAAGGAATTGCTTCCGGCTCTGGTTTTTCAAAACAGGCAGTTTGCTTATTAGACCAGTATCCTACCAGACTTGAAGGTGTAGGGAAGGGGAAAGTAAATGTATCCGAAATTTTTAAAGGGGCGGACCAGGGGGACGCTCTTTGTATGAAACTGACAGAACAGGCAATGGATAACCTTAGCAACCTGATTATGAATCTGGTTAGGACCACTGATCCGGATACCATTGTTTTAGGCGGAGGTGTTGTAAGTGATGGATGGCTTTTACCTAAAATCTGTGAAAAACTGAATCCTTCTACCATGAGAGGGGTAAAAAACGGAGTAATAAAATCTAATTTCAACCCCGGTTTGGTAGGGCTTATTGGCGCCGGAGCACAGGGAATTGTGAAGCTACAGGAACTTAAACACAGGCTGATATAAAATTTAAATAAAGAAATTACAGGATATATGCCCCTTTCAGGAACACCGGAGATATCTAGGGTAATTAAAAAACACCATTATTGCATAGTTTCCCAATTGCCTGAAGGGAGATATATTAAGAAAGGATTAGAAGGAATCGCGCAATGAAGATTATTATAGCGAAGAATGAACATGAATTTGACCAAAAAGCTGCCTGGCTTATCATCGGGCAGATGTTAAAAAAGAAAGATTCTGTAATTGGATTGTCTACGGGACAGACAACTAAGAATATGCATCGGATCGTAAGTGAAATATATCATGCAAATCCATTTCCCACACAAGAGATACGTATTTTTAATGTAGATGAACTTACCAACCTTCCGAGAACGTATGCCGGGAGCTGTTATGCAATGATAAAAACACAGATTTGTGATACGTTACATATACCGGAAGAAAATTTTATTATGCCGCCTACTATGAGTGAAGACTTTGAGCTAGAGTGCAGGAAATTTGAGGAAGCCCTTTTAAGAGCCGGCGGCGCAGATTTGCAGATGCTTGGAATCGGCTGGAACGGACATATTGGGATTAACCAGCCGGGAACACCCTTTGAAAGTACTACCTGGGTATCTCCCATGGATCCGGTTTTTGAAGCCAGGGTAAGGAAGGAAACCCGTGTAGACGAAACCTATCCCTTGGGGGGCTTAACGTTAGGGATTAAAAATATAATGCAGATAAAAAAAATAGTATTGATTGCCAAGGGTAAGCATAAAGCAGAAATTATAAGACAGGCTGTATTGGGACCGGTAACGACAGATATTCCGGCTTCGGTTTTACAACTTCATCCAAACTGTGAAGTTTTACTGGACGCAGAGGCTGCATCCAGGTTATAGTAAAGGTTTTGGAAGATATAAGGAGATCAGAACATGGAGAAATATCGCGCAGTAATGTTGGTAAGTCCTATGGGACATGATGTAAATCGTATTTGCAGCATTGTAAGCAGATGGCTTAAGGAAACAGGCATTTTTGAAGTGGAAATTGCAGGAACCTATTCCAAGGACTGCGTTTCCATAGATGAGTATATGACTGACCGGAAAAAGGTCTTTCAAACAGATTTGTTTTTCTTTCTCTGCTCCGATGAATACTGGAAGAATAATAAAGCGGCGGAAGGGAATCTGGCAGAAGCAGTAAGGGAAGGTAAAGGAGTTTTATTCTATCACGGTCTTCATCCCTGCTTTGAGGATAATCCTGAAATAGAGAAGATGATTGGTCTCTTATGGAGAGAAACCGCAAACCACGGTGATTTTAATTATTTTGATGTATCCATAACTGACTGGGCTAAGGATAAGAAACATCCGATAACAGAGGGAGTCACACCGTTTCGGACCAAAGAAGAACTTTTCTGCCTACTGGAAAATCCCTGGAATGTGCCGGTAGAGATTCTGGTAACAGCTTATTCAAACCCGGAGGTGGTCTCCAGATGGGGGCTTTATGGTACCGGCAGGGAGGAACCGGTCCTTACTGTAGGCAAGTATGGAAAAGGAAACACGGTGAATTTTATTCTCGGACACGTATGGGAATATTATACCGGTCACGGATTAATGGAGGATAGTACTATTGCCATGGAACCGCCCCAATTTAAAACCCTGTTATTAAGAAGCTGTGAATGGGCTGTGGCGGGAAACGTTACAGCAACCAAAAACCGATAGGAGGCTTTTACGTGAAGGAACAGTTTCAAAAGGATTTAATTCAGTCTGCTTTCCTGCATAAACCTTTGCCACTTTATGAAGAGGGGGCTTTAGAAAAAGAGTGGGAGAAGCGGGATGTACTTTTAAAAAACCCGGTATTAAAAAAAGGCATGGAATCTGCCCTGTCCCATGAGGGAGAAGGCAATACAATCTGTTACGAAGATGATACTGGCAGTCTGATACTGGGATTAAAGGGAAACACCGTAACCTACTGCTGGCCGGAGGCAATGAGTCCTGACGGGGACTATGCTTTTTACGGAATGGTTCATGCTAAACTTAAGATAAATAATGAGAACTGGGAAAACTTTAACTGCCTGACCTTTTATGTGAAACCCGATTGCGATGGTTCCAGAGTTGTTAATGTAAACGTAAGTATAAAAAACCAGGGAACTGTAAAAATTCCAGATGAATATTACCGGGAAGGCAATCATGTGGTGAATCTGATCAATCATGAGTGGAACCGATGCATCTGGGAATTTGGCAGTATGGCCAGGGATCAGGTAACAGAGCTTGCCTTTTCCTGCAGGTTAAACGGAAAAGATACTGCCACAGGGGAGGAAGTATCGTATCTGGTAAAAGAGATCTGTCTTGAGAAAACAGAGAAGGCAGAACCGGATAAGGGTTGGTTTTGCAACGAAGGAATTGCCTACTCAACTTCCGGCTATTTTCTTAATGGTGATAAAACCGCCGTTACATCAATGGAGATTGACTCCTTTTGTATAATGGATGACAGTACGAAATCAATTGTGTATGAAGGGTTATGCAGCAAGGGTACTTATCTTGGGAAAGAATACCGTATTCTGGATTTTTCCCCGCTAAATAAAGAGGGCAGTTACTATATACAGGCAGGCGGGAGAATAACCAAGTCATTTACAGTTTCTGAAGAGGTTTATGAGGAAGCATTATGGAAAGTAGTAAACTTTCTGTTCTGTGAACGGTGCGGTTATCCGGTTCCCGGCAGACATGGTCATTGCCATAAGGATGTGGTAGCAAAGCACGGAGATAAGATTATATCCTTTTGTGGAGGCTGGCATGACGCAGGTGATATGTCCCAGCAGTTGATTCACACGGCAGAAGTGACTCAGGCTTTGTTTGAGATGGCAGAAGCCGTAAAATTAAAACAGGAAAGACAGCAGGATTTTGGTAAAATCAGTGACAGTAAGATGGATTTAACAGAACTTTTATATGAAAGACTAATAGAAGAAGCCTCCTGGGGGCTGGAATTTGTAATCGGCAGCCGTTTTGGAGACGGTTACCGGGCTGCCAGTGCGGGAATTGTCAGATGGACCAATGGGATAATCGGGGATGAGGATGATGAAAAAGTGCGTTACCATAACCATGCCTTTGAAAATCTTCTTTGCAGCGGAGTCTGCACAGTGGCCGCAGGTGCCCTGAAAGAATCCGACAAAGAGCTTTCTTTTAAATGCCTTGAAATCGCCAAAGAAGATTTTGCTTTTGGAATGGAACGGTTTATCAGGGTTGGAATGGAACTGCCCATCATGTGGGAGCACACCTACTCCTCCTCTAAATCCCAGTATTATGCACTGATAACCTGGTGCGCCGCTTTATTATATGAGGCAACCGGGGAAAGGCTGTATGGGGATACCGCTGCGAGGTATGGCAACTGCCTCATAGAGTGTCAGGAGACCGGAGTCAAGACAGAGGGGTTTACCGGATTTTTTTACCGGGATGAAGAAAAAATAAGTATCGTACATTATAACCACCAGTCAAGAGAATATATGTTTACCAAAGCGTTTGAACTATTATGTAAAACACAGCCTGATCATAAGGATAAGCCCAGATGGGAAAAGGCCCTTAGTTTATACGGCACTTACTTAAAGCTGGTAATGAACTATGCAAGCCCTTACCGGATGATACCGGCTGGTCTTCACCATGAGAAGGAAGCAGAGGACAAGGAGACTTTTAAACTCCTTCACCTTTTAGTAGACTATGAGGAGCAGAAGGAACATTATAAAGCCCAGCTAAAACAGGGAATTGCTTTAGGTGATGGTTATTATATAAAGAACTTCCCCGTATGGTTTTCCTTCCGGGGGAATACAGCCGTTCATCTGGCTATGGGAATGGCCGCGGCAGCAACCGGCAGCTATTTTAATGATATCTCGCTGGTTCAGATTGCAAAGGATCAGCTTTACTGGATAAGCGGCAGGAATCCATTCCGACAATCCTTACTATACGGTGAAGGTGACCGTTATGTACAGCAATATGCAGTTATGCCCGGAGAAATGACCGGAGAGATTCCGGTTGGAATAGAAACCAACGAAGATGAGGATCTCCCTTACTGGCCCCATAATAATAACGCCACTTACAAAGAAGTATGGACTTCATCGGCTTGTAGGTGGCTCTGGACTCTTGGCGCTATCTATCATCATGAATACGGGATTAGTGATGGGGCTTTTAAAAGGATGTAATTAGCAATTAATGCGGTTGTAAAGTTGAATCTTGTTCAAAGGACAATAAAAGCTATGTTAATTGAAGGGTATATTTTAAATACTATATAGATTTGTAATTGCTTCATAAAGTACTTGATATCTGAAAGGAGAATAGTATAATGATTAAAATTGGATTTGTTGACCGGTACCTGGATAACTGGCATTCGAATCATTACCCGGAATACTTAAGTCTTGGGGCAGAACTTTATGGGATAGCGGCCAAAATCACCCATGCTTATGCCGAAAGGGATACACCGGATGAATATGGAATGACTACCAAAGCCTGGTGTGAGCAGTATGACTGCATTCCCTGTGAGACCTATGAGGAACTCATTGACTCCGTAGACGCTATTATGGTCATGTGTGCGGATGACTGTCTGCCCCATGAAGAATTGGCGGAAAAGGCGTTAATGAGTGGGAAACCGGTTTATTGTGATAAAACCTTTGCGCCAACGAAGGAGGCTGCAAAGAGAATGTTTGATTTGGCCAAGAAGTACAACACACCGGTATTTACCTGTTCTGCACAGCGTTTTTGCATGGAACTCTTAAGCTATAAGAGGCAGATAACGGAACTGGTTGATTATTGTGCTTCTACAAGTCCCGGAGATATGGTCAACTACTCCATACACCAATATGAAATGCTCCAGATGCTAATGGGAACAGGTGCAAAGCGCTGTCAGGCGTTTATAAGCGGCGAAACGGTACATATTATTTATCAATATATGGAACAGTATATGGTACAGACTGACAAAGACATGATTCAAAACTCTGACCAGAATACGGACCAGTATAAAAATACATCTGCTGACCAGTATAAAAATTTTTATACCGGGGGAAGAATGTGTACGTTTACCCAGGGAAGGAAACTGCCCTTTAGCCTCTTTGCCGCTACCAAAACGGAGGGAGTTAAGAACATAGAGGTGAGTGACTATTATATGAATTTTATGAATAAATTGCTGCATTTCTTTTTAGACAAAAGAGTACCTGTCACCAGAGAAGAAACCATGGAAATCATGGCAATGCAGCAGGCAGGCAGAAAAGCAATAGAAAACCCCGGAATATGGATTGATGTAAACTGAGATTTTACTAAGGTCACCTCTTAAGGGTTCTTCTGTTGTTTACGGCTGTTTTACCAATATTTTCAAAAAATTCCGGAAACACGAAATATAAGGAGGAACAATATGTATCTGATACCGGCACCAAGTAAAATGACAATTGAGAAGGAGCAATTTTTTCTTCTTAAGTACAACAGTAAAATCATCCTGGATAAGGAGTGTGACCTGCAGATTACCAGTCATGCAAAACTGCTAAAGGCGGATATAAATCATAAGCTTGGATTTGATTTATTACTGACTAAGGGGGAAGCGAAAAAGGGTTCTGTCTTTATAAACTTTAATAAAGAACTTACTAAAGAGGAATATACGCTTACGGTAACAAAAGAGCAGATTGTCATTTCCGGCGGAAGCGGAGCTGGGATTTTATACGGGATTCAGACCTTAAGGCAGATCCTTGAGAATAAGGGAGCGGTGATTCCCTGTCTAAGGATAGAAGATAAACCGGATATGCCAAACAGAGGCTTTTATCATGATGTAACCAGGGGAAGGATTCCTACTATGGAAGCTCTTAAGGCCCTTGCAGACAAACTGTCTTACTATAAAATAAATCAACTCCAATTATATATTGAACACAGTTTTCTCTTTCAGGATTTCAGCGAAGTCTGGCGGGATGATACTCCTCTTACGCCAGAGGATATATTGGAGTTTGATCGATACTGTAAAAACCTTCATATTGATTTAATTCCCTCTATTGCAAGCTTTGGACACCTTTACAAAGTCCTTGGTACCAAGTCTTATACCGGTCTTTGTGAACTTGAGGAGGCAGAAGTGCAGCCCTTTTCTTTTTTTGAACGGATGGCTCATCATACACTGGATATATCCAAGGAGGAAAGCTTTGACTTTGTTGTCAAAATGCTGGAGGAATATATGCCTTTGTTCTCCTCGGATTACTTTAATCTGTGTGCGGATGAAACCTTTGACCTTGGTAAGGGGAGAAGTAAGGAACTGGCAGATAAAATCGGTGTGAATGATATGTATATTAACTTTGTCAAAAAAATCTGTGATTTTATCATATCAAAAGGGAAAATCCCTATGTTCTGGGGAGATATCATCTGCGGAATGCCAGAATATATAAAAAAACTTCCCAAGGAAACCATTTGCTTAAACTGGGGTTATGCTCCAGATCACAGTGAACAGGGAACAAAAGACCTTTATAATGCCGGAGCAATCCAGTATGTCTGCCCAGGAGTGGGGGGCTGGAATCAGCTTATTAATTTAATTAAGAGTTCTTATGATAATATAAGCAGAATGTGCACCTTTGGGTATAAATATAATGCAGCAGGGGTGTTAAATACAGACTGGGGCGATTACGGACATATTAACCACCCGGAATTTTCAACTACCGGATTAATTTACGGTGCGGCCTTTTCCTGGAATAAAACCATCCCTGAGTTTGAGGAGATAAATCGTGAAATTTCCAGGCTTGAGTATGGTGACTTTAGTGAATGCTTTGTTGGAACCATTGCAGAAATCGCGACAAAAGCAGAAGCCTCCTGGTTTGAACTGGTATGTCATAAGGAAGGAGAGCAGAACCGCCTTCAGGGAAAGCCCTGGGCACCTATATTGCAGAATATTACCTGGGATAAGGTAAAGGCATCAAACCTATTTATCACTGAAAAAATAGCGGAACTGTATCAGCTTTTGTCTATGGCAAAACAGGAGAAAAGGCATCTTTATAAAGCTTACATCCTGGCAGCGGAGGGCATGAAACTCTGGAATGAAACAGGAGCCATAACCGCTTTGGGAGAAGAAAAAGAAAAAGCGGGCAGCCAGGCATTTGAAGTGGCGGTTTCTTTGGAATACTGGTATCATGAGTATAAGGAATTATGGAGAAGTGTCAGCAGGGAAGCAGAGCTATATCGAATCGGAGAAGTAGTGTTCTGGTATGCGGATAAACTCCGTGAGATTTCTAAGAAAAAGGAGAAAGACCCTACTGCTGGCTTGCTATGATAGGGGAAGGAAATCTATAAATAGCGTAATATTGATGGTTTTTAGATATAGTTAGTTCCATATTAGCATAATTATTCATTAATCGACAACAATTTGCAATGTAATATTGAAAAATATGACACATTATGGTAAAATAATTTTGTCTTTTGCCAACCAACACCATAAAGACTTAATATCTGAACAACTTATGCTGAATAAAACATCATTGATCGATTTGGATATTAAAAAATATGAAATTGATGCGTAGGATATATCCTGTATATGGGCACTTGGGGTATATATAGCTAGTAGTGCAACCGGCAATTTTTATATTTTTAATGGATTGTAATTTTATAATGTTATCCATAAAAATAAGTAATCAGGTTTATTTGTCCGGATAATGCTATATACACTCCCAGTTAATCGTTATTTAAATTAGTGGGAGATATAATTAAAATAAATACAAGAAAAGTGGCTTCTGCCACTTTTTTTGTATTGTGCTTTACTTTAAATTAGCAGTACAATTAGAGTAGTCTGGTTATGTAACTTTTAAAACTTAACGGATCAAAGTTTATATCCTGCAAGTAAAACCAGCCGGAAGCAGCATAAATACAGGGATGTTAAGTTTGGTTGACAAATTTCCAAGTCTCCTTGGTAGACTTTGTTGACACCGAATTATATAGTAAAGCCATAAAGAATTATGGGAGGCATGATAAAAATGGAATTTAACGACAGGTTAATGGAATTAAGAAAAAGTAAAGGTTGGTCCCAGGAAGAGCTTGGAGATAAACTTGAGGTAACGAGGCAAACTGTTTCTAAGTGGGAATTAGGTCAAACCACACCGGAGATGAATAAACTTGCCGCTTTAAGTGAGTTATTTCAGATCAGTCTTGATGAACTTATATCCGGGAAAGAACAAAGTACTGGATATGAACAGAATCCTGGCCAAGGCCGAAGAATAGAAAAGGAAGTAATCTATATTGAACAGAGAAGGCATTATGAATATAAGAGTAAAAGGACGGTAAAGGGAATGCCCCTTGTCCATATTAATCTAGGCTATGGCATGTATCATGCCAGGGGCATTCTGGCAATCGGTAATATAGCAACGGGGCTGATTGCTATTGGAGCTGTTTCTGCCGGTCTTATTTCGCTGGGGGCCGTATCCCTTGGATTGTTGACCCTGGCAGCCTTATCCGTGGGAATACTATCTATTGGAGCAATAGCGGTGGGACTATTTGCTATCGGTGGATTCGCAGTTGGTTATCTTGCACTTGGGGGCTTGGCAGTAGGGACATATTCAATCGGAGGCTGTGCCTTGGCAGATAAAATTGCCCTGGGTGGATATGCAAGCGGTCATATAGCCGTAGGAGATGCCGTAAAAGGAACTGTTGAATTTCTGACAAAGGATAATAAATTCAGTGATATAAACGGATCTGATTTAAAGCAGGCAATCCTTGATCAGTATCCGGACACCTGGAAATGGATTTCGGATTTATTTATTTCACTGGTGGGATAACAGCCTTATTTTTTATCTATGTCCTTACGAGTCATACATGGATAGAAAAAGAAAACCTGCGAATTTTGTAAAATATACTCCGAAAAGGAGTGTGCTTCAAGGACAGTTAAGCGGTAACCTTCATATAATGTGATTGGGACTTAATAAAATGATGGAGGTAGGAAGATATGATTAAAATTGAAATTTCATTAGATCAAATCAACTACGGTGAAATTGCAGATACGGTTATTCCGCTTGTTATAGATAAAATATCATCCAGAGAAGATTCGGGAAAGTTCATCCAATTATTAAATGGACTGGACGAACTTCCGGGTTCCCTTGCTAAAACAGCCCTGGATGTATTACCGGAGAAGATTAAAGAAGAAATGACCGTTTATTTTTTAGATAAATATAAAGAAGGTATCAGGGAGGTTATTAATAACCTTGCAAAAGATAATAAAATTAAAGCAGAGGTCAGTAAAATAAGAGTATGCAGAGAAACCAGACAGAATTAAATAGAACGAGAAGTTTAAAATAGAAAAAAGGGACAGTCTTAAGGTCTTTTGGACATGAAGGGTTTTTTAATGTATCTACTATGAAGGGATAGCATGCAATTACAAATTGCAGCTATCCCCAAATTATGAGTGATTACTATTCAAATTATAAGTGACTAATATTCAAATTATGAGCGATTATTATTCAAATTATGAGCGACTAATATTATTTCGTTAATTCAAATTCTGAATAGAAGGTCTGACCGTTAATAGTTTTGACCAATCGGTAACTTCCGGCAGTGAGGCTTGGCTTAAGCTGGCTTAAATCCACGTTAAATTCCTGAGTAGAACCGGGTGCTACCGAGTAGGCAATATCGATAAAAGCTAAATCAGCAGTGGCAGGAACGGCTTCCCAGTTGGTGCCCTTTAATTGCTCAAGGCTATAGTCAGCACCGAAAAACACATCTGCCTTACCTGTATTTTTAATAGTAAAGGTAAGAGTTTTAGTATCTGCCGGTAAAGAAGCTTTTGAGGGACTAAGTGAAAGGCTGGTTTCAACAGCAGCATCCGTTGTAGCAGTAGTTTCGTCAGCAGGAGCGGTAACCGGCATAGTATCCCAGAAAGCATTAAAAGCTTTGTCATCTACCTTAAAGAAGCCGATCTGAGAATCATAAACATAACCACCTTTGAATAGCCTTAAGGAAGTAACCAGATGATCTTTTGTTTTGATATCAACAAATTTCTGACTGTCATAATCCGTATTTTCCGTTAACATATCTATGTTTTCGCCAATGGGTACAGAAGAATAGAGGCTATCCAGGAATGCGTTTAAAGCATCTGCTGAATTTACTTCTGTCACTTCATTCATGCCGTTATTCCAACTGTTATAGCTTTCCCAGTTATAGGATTCTACATTGCCTTTTAAGTTTAAAAGGTTAAAATAATCTGCACCGCGCTTTAATGTCATACCGCCGAAGCTGTCATAAAGTTCACAGCCAAAACCGCCGTCCTGGTATTCATAATAAACCATTAAACGGTGATTGCTGTCATACCCTTTTACAGTGTACACATCCCCTTCACCAATTGTTGAAGCGAATTCGGTGGCATAGTCCTTCTGGCTGCTCCATTCATTAAGGGAACCTTTGGTTTTTCCTATATAATCGCCTCGTAAGCTTACTACATCATCTTTGTTTAAAGTCATGCCGTCAGTGGTTTCAAAGGTAGTTGCACTTTGAATATAGACATGGCCTTTATATACGAACAGAGGCAGCATTCTTGATTTTATCCCGGAGTTTTCAGATTTCGGGATTTCCACCAGGGGAACTGTGATGCCCTGAGTTTTTGCATTTTCCGTATTGACAGTACTTTCCGTAGTATAGCCGTCACTATGATTGCCGTTTAATATACCGCCTGTTAAGTTTACGGCAGCAGTGCCGGCAGCTATGATAACCGCTACACTGGCAGCAGACAGTGCAAACTTTTTAAGGGAAGGATATTTTTTCTCTGGCTGTTTGGTTAAAGCAGCTTTCATTTTTTGTGCGGTTCTTTCGTTAAAGTCTTCTGATATTTTAAGTTCGTCCATAGATTTCACATAATTATTCTTATTCATATTCAAAACCTCCAATTAATTGTGATTTCAATAAGTTACGTCCTCTGGCCAGCCAGGTCCCCACAGTTGCTGGGTTTTTGTGCAGAATTGAGGCTATTTCGTTAATGGAGTAATCTTCGTAATAGTATAAATGGATTACACTACGGTATTTGGCAGGCAAGTTTAAGACCAGGACCAACACCTCACTGTCTTCCTTGGGTATATAGCTAATATCCTCCTCTAAGGGAACTTTTAATTTGTTCCAGGAGGATTTTAAATGATTTTTACAATGATTTATCGTTACTCTGATAAGCCAGGCTTTTTCATGTTCTTCATTGTCAAAGCCAGTTCCCTTCTTTATTAAACTGACGAAGACGTCCTGAGTTATGTCTTCTGCATCTGCCATATTTTTTACGTAGGTGAAGGCCAGCTTAACTAACATCTTAGAATATTTTTCTAATACATGTTTTATATATTCATCGGTACCAAATGAATATTCCATCCGCTTCAACTCCTTTCACTTATAATACAATTGGGGATATGAAAATTTTTCATATTTTAAAAAATTTAAAAAAAATTTTTAGAAATTTAGTTTGTGGGGGAAACTTCGCAGTGGTAGGGGGATTACTTTTGATAAAATCAGCTTTTAGGTTTTGAGGAAAGCATGGATTAGGATCTATTTTCTATGCTAAGTATTCTTCGCCTGAATTCACTAATGGATTTTCTACGTGGTAAGGCAAGAGCAAAAAGGCACAAACTCCTCGCAGGCTCGTCAGACAGTGTGCCTTTTTGCTCTGAACCACGTAGAAATTCCATAAGTGAATTATACAGGCGCTGAATGATACGCATAGAAAATAGATCCTAATCCATGCTTTCCAGGTAAGAGCTTGAACTGATTTTATCAAATGTGTTAGGTTGAGGCTGCGAAGTTTCTTAAACTGTAGTTTATTTATAGGGGGTAAGTGTCTTTTTTATTTGTTTATCACCTATAAAGGTGGTGGTGTTTTGTTTATTATTATTCTGTCTTTATTTGCAAAGATGGAATCTTGTACTATAAATAAATATCATGTAGTACTAGTAAGATTCTTTATAGTCTTGTACCGTATTTTTATGATAGGTATAAGGTTATTTTTTAAAGATCATGTTTTGAAAAGATTATACTTTATCAGGATTATTTTAATGTTATTTTTTTAAGGCTATTTTCAAAGGCTATTTTTAAAGGCTATTTTCAAAGACTATTTTTAAAAGCTATTTTATTAAAACCAATTTTTAAGTCTATATTTGTAAGGTTATTTTGCAAAGGTTATATTTTTGCAGATCATACTTTTTTATAAAGTCTGATTTTCTAATTCATACTACTTAAAAGGATATATTTTTGTAAGGTTGCTTTTAGAGTTATGATTAATAAAGGATTATTTTATAAGTTGCATTTAAGTAAGTTAATTGTATTAATTATAATAAAACATAGTTATCCACGAAATAAAAATAAATATTTTTTAGTTTACCACAAATTTACCACATATTAACATTACAATCCATAAGATAAGTTTTGCCTTTTTTATTTATTTAAATCCTTCGCAAAACGGAAATACATTTACCACGGTTTTTCTTGGCAAAATCCAAGAGGACAGAACGCTTGGCAAGATATTTCGAAACTAAGAATCCATGTAAGACATTTAAGCTGCATCGTGTATACAATTGGTATATGCCATATGTAAGTTATACTGCCCGCTGATGGATTAAGGATTTCAAAAAATATTACTACCAGGAGGAAATTAGTATGATTCAAGTGGAGCACATCCAAAAGACCTTTAAGGTCGCCAGGCGTAATGCTGGCATGAAAGAGGCGTTTTTGGCCTTGTTTAACAAGAAGTATGAATATGTAAAGGCTCTTGATGATATTTCTTTTACTATCGCCGATGGAGAGATGGTGGGGTATATCGGTCCCAATGGTGCGGGGAAAAGCAGTACCATTAAAATCTTAAGCGGGATATTGACACCTGAGGGCGGAAGCTGTCTGATTAATGGGAGAACACCCTGGAAAGATCGGATTGAACATGTCAGGGATATTGGTGTTGTATTCGGTCAGCGATCTCAATTATGGTGGGATGTACCGGTGATAGATTCTTTTGAGTTATTAAAGGATATTTATAAGGTTTCTGAAAAGAAATTTAAGGAAAATCTTTCGGAGCTGGTTACTTTACTTAACTTGGAGGAAATTATTAAAACACCTGCCAGGCAATTATCCTTAGGGCAAAGAATGCGGTGTGAAATCGCAGCGTCCCTTCTTCACAATCCAAGTATTTTATTTTTAGATGAACCCACAATCGGACTGGATGCGGTTTCTAAGATTGCGGTAAGAAATTTTATTTTAGATATTAATAAAAGTCATCAAACTACAGTGATCCTCACTACCCATGACATGCAGGACATTGAGGCACTGACTAAGCGGATTATACTCATTGGAAAAGGAAAGATTCTGATGGACGGAGAACTGTCTGAGATGAAGAAACAATTCGGGGGATATAAAAAGCTTATGGTTGAATATAGTGGAGGAGGAATCCATGTGTGCGAGGGCATGCATATCATCTCCAATGATTATTCCCATGATGATAAAGGTATGGTAGTGAACGGACATGCCGTAATTGAACTGGATTCGGAGGTAATACCGGTTTCCGAGGCCATAGCTGCTTTATCTGCCGAAGTTGATTTAAGGGATATTTCTGTATCTGGTTCTTCCATTGATGAAGTTGTGGTGGAGCTTTATAAGCAGTATGAAATTTAGGAGGTGCAGGATGAATAAATATCTGTCCTTTTTCCGTCTCCGCTTTTTATATGGTCTTCAATACCGGGCAGCGGCCTTAGCCGGAATTGCTACGCAGTTTACCTGGGGGGCGTTGGAACTGCTTATGTTCTATGCTTTTTATACGGCGGACCTGGGGGCATTTCCTATGACGTTTTCCGCACTTACTACTTATATATGGATGCAGCAGGCATTTTTAGCTTTATATATGACCTGGTTTTTAGAAAATGATATATTTGAGCTGATTAAAAACGGAAATATCGCCTATGAACTGTGCAGACCCATTGATATTTATGATATGTGGTTTACCAGAAGCATGGCAAACCGTCTATCCAGAGCAGTTTTAAGGTGTATGCCTATCTTATTGATTGCAGCGTTTCTGCCAAAGCCATATGGTCTTAGTTTACCGGAGGATTTGACCTCCTTTCTCTGGTTTTTAGTAACTATGGTGTTTGCTTTTATCGTTGTAGTTGCTTTTTGTATGCTGGTCTATATTGTAACCTTCTTTACCCTCTCCCCCATGGGAGTACGCATGGTAGCCGTTGCGTGTGTGGAATTTTTTTCAGGTGCGGTAATACCGCTGCCGTTCCTGCCGGATAAGGTACAGCGGATTTTTGAACTGCTTCCTTTTGCCGCTATGCAGAATGTCCCGTTAAGGGCGTATACCGGAGATTTACAGGGGCAGAGCCTAAAAAGGGCTGTCCTCTTACAAATCCTATGGATATTTGTACTCATAACCTCTGGAAAGGTTTTAATGAAAAAGGCGTTAAAAAAAGTGGTTGTTCAAGGCGGTTGAAGGAGAACCGTTTATCCGCATAAGGGTTTTTCCCTCACAGTAAAGGTCTCCAATAAAATAGCTCTCCGATAGGACACACAGGACGAGTTTATGAAAGATAATAACTATCTTGACAGTATCAGCACAATAATATGCAAAGGCATATGATTCAGTGATGGTAAAAGTAGAGAGCATAAAGCGGTTGCTACGGCAAAAAACAGTAACAAAAACCAGAATTAATAAAAAACTTTTAAACCCCAAAATAATATTAACAATAGAACTATATTACTATAAAACAGGAGGCTCCATGAAATTATATTTTAAGTTTTTTTCCATACACTTAAAAAGTGTATTTCAATATAAAACATCCTTTCTGTTAACCACCATTGGACAATTTTTAGTATCCTTTAATGTGTTTTTAGGGGTATATTTTATGTTCCAAAGGTTTAATAAAGTAAAGGGATTTACCTACAGCGAAATATTATTATGCTTCTCCATTGTGCTGATCGAATTCTCCTTAGCAGAGTGCTTTGCAAGAGGCTTTGACACCTTCTCCGCTACCATAAGTAACGGTGAATTCGACCGCATCATGGTAAGACCCCGTAATGAAATCTTTCAGGTACTTGGAAACAAAATAGAATTTACCAGAATCGGCCGTATGCTCCAAGCCATAATCATGTTTGCTTATGGCATTATGAAAAGTCAGATAACCTGGAGTTACGATAAAGTACTGACCGTAATCTTTATGATAATAGGCGGAACCGTAGTATTTACGGGAATCTTTATAATTTACGCCGCATTTTGCTTTTTCACCATAGAAGGTCTGGAATTCATGAACATATTTACCGACGGAGCCAGAGAATACGGCAAATACCCCCTTAGCATCTACGGGAAAAGAGTATTGCAAATCTGTACCATCCTTGTTCCTTATGCCCTGATTCAGTATTACCCTTTGCTGTATATACTGGACCGGACAAAGAATCCTTTCTATATCCTGTTACCACTAATAGCCTGTCTATTTATCATCCCCTGCTATCTGTTTTGGAAATTCGGAATCAGGCATTATAAATCAACCGGCTCATGAAAACATTTATCCATAACCCGCTTTAAAATATACCCATTCATAAATCACTGTGCCAAATAAGTATCTGAACATTTCCGAAAACAGCCTTAATAAAATCAGTCCAAAACCTAAATAAAAAAGCAGCGGCAAGGGTATCGTTCTTATGCGCATTATTCTGAGTCCCGAATTTACTTATGCATTTTACATATGGTTAGAGCAGAAAAGCACACTGTCTGACGAGCTGTGCGAGGAGTTTGTGCTTTTCTGCTCTTGCATTACCATATGAAAAATACATTAGTGAATTCAGACGAAGAATCTAAGCATAAGAATGATACCCTTGCCGCTGCTTTTCTCTCAGCCTGAAAGACTGATTTTATTAAGGCGTACTTCCAACAAATCACCTTTTAGCCACCTGTTCCTCTTTTAGCCAGCCATTCATCCGATCCGCAATAATATCAAATTGTGCCGGTCCAACATCCAGTAAAAACTTATGGAAATCTTTTAATACAAACTTATCCCCAAGTGTCTTTTGTGCCGTTTCCTTTAAATTCATAAACTCCAGGTATCCAACGCCATACTGTGGATATAGGGCAGGTTCTTCAATCATAGTGTTGTATAATAGCTTAATGGTGGTACTGTCCGTAATATAATTTTTTAAATAAGCCGCAGTATCAGAAAGACTCCAGCCATCATAATGGATTCCCATATCAATCCGGCAGTAAAGCGCCATGTTGGCAGCCATATTAGCCTCCAAAAAATCGGCTACATCCTCACTGAAACCAGCCAGATGGTAGGAATAATATTCCACATAAGTAGCCCAGCCCTCGGCATATCCGCCAAAACTAAGCAGGTTTCTGATAGCCGGAGGATTAAGGCTTCTAAAATATACCGACTGATATAAGTGCCCCGGATAGCCTTCATGGGCAATCGTGGTAAAAATCTGGGATAAGTCAAAATCCGGATTTTCATTAATGTATATAATGTTATTCTTATAACTGTCTAACGGCGGTACTAAGTACATGGCAGGGCTTAAATGATCCTGTAGGGATTTATCCACGTATTTTATAGAGCATTTTACATCGGGACAGGTGGGGAAATCCTTCTTAATTGCTTCCTTTAAATACTTAATGATTTTGGAAGGGTCTGTTAGAGAATAGGATAAGGACATTACGGTATCGTATACATCCGGATTTTTATTCATAATGCTGCTTAACTTTAACATATTAGTACTTAACGAGTTTTCAAGCATCTTCTTTAACTCTGGAATGGAACGGGAAGAGCCGGTGTTTACTTTAATGAGGTATTCATAATATTCTTTTCCTTTTTCATAATGGCTTAAGCCTTCTTTATTTGTGCCGGTTCCTTTTAATTTGGTTAAGGTATCAATTAATAATTCATAGGCTGGAATTACCGAATTAAGGACAGCATCTTTATTTGCAGCCTTGTATTCTTTAACCTCTTCTTTGGTTAATCCGTCAAAATCAGACATCCGGTCATTAAATATGCTGATTAGGTAGTTGTTTTCTTTGTTTTTAATAAATTCCTTGCATTGATCGATAATACTGTCTGCCACTTCGTCATTCATAAATAAACCGGCAGCTGATTTATCTTTTTCAAAGGCGCAGATTTCTTTAAAATAATCATAGACTTTAGGCAGCAGTTCTAGATAATTTATGATGTCTTCTTTTCTGTTAAAGTTATATTCGGCAAGAAGTACGGGAAGCTGTGCCTGTATTCCGGTGGTAGGACCTAAGCCTTCATTGTACTGGATAAAATCACCTAAAGACTTTTCTGTCTCTAAATCCTCTTTTAATATATCATAAGAAAGCTTCTGATCCTCTGAGAGGGAATTATAATCATATTGCTTTAACGTAGCCAAATAATTTTCCGAGGACACTAAAGATTTCTCAATGGATTCTTTGGAATAGTGACCAAAGGTTATGTCCGGATTGGTTATACCGTAACTTTCCGGATTTGCCAGGGAATAATTAAGCGTAATCGTATCTTTTTGCACTTCCGTTGTGAATACTCGGTCTAAAAAAGCATTAAAATCTTCAGCAGGTGCAGCACTGCGGCTATTTCCGGAACATCCTAAAGTACTTACTATCAGCAAAAGTACCAACAGGACGAATAGGAGGTATTTCTTTTTCCGTTTCATAATAGGACCAAACCTTTCTTTTAGTATGACACTTTAAATCCCTTTGTTCTCATTCTTATTTACTAACTTATGATGTAAAACGGGAAACCATTCATTCTAAATATTTTTCGTAAGTGTAATTGCTTAGGGGGTAAATTTTATTATAAAGGTATATGCCTTAAGAATAAATGTTTTTTATAAGAGTAATTGCTAAGTAGAAATATTTTTCTTAGGACGAATTACTTAGAGAATATCTTAAGTGAAAGCTGATAGAAAAAGAGGAAGGAATTTTATCCGGAAAAGATTAGTACAATAAGCCCGTAGTTTAAGAAACTGCCAGGCCTATAATCCACACCAGAATAAAGCTTATAATTATCGTAAAGTTTGTCAGGGTTCCTACGAATTTTTTATCGTAATTAAATTGTACAGAATAAGGAATCACTGTCATGCTGATTGGCAATACCAGACCAATCAATACGGTATATCGAAACATCGGCTCAAAGGGCAGAGTAAAAAATAACAAAAGTCCAACCAGCAGACCGATGCCGTAACGTAGAGCGAGAACTTTAAACATGCTTTTCCAGTAGCTTTTTTCAAAAGAAAAACTTAAATAAATTCCAAGCACCAGTAATGACAATGGCATGTTCGCTTTTGAAAGGATGCCGGTTACCTCAAGAACAGTCTTAGGATAGGATAAGCCGGTAACATTTAATAAAAGGGTAAGAATATAAACAAGTAAAGGAACCGAGGTGCTTATCTTTTTAAGCAGCTCTTTAAAATCCACTTTGCCGTCTTCTGAAGAATAATAACTTGCCATAAAGAAACAAAGTCCGAATACAATCAGTGCATTACCCATATCAAACATACCAAAATACTTCAACCCCTCTTTGCCCCATAAAGCTTCCACTAAGGGATAGGCAAACAGGCCAATATTAAAACCCACAGAGGTCATGGAAAATACACCTTTGTTCTTCTGGAATTCCTTCTTAAAGAAAAAAACAGCTAAAGCCGCAAGGAATGTACAATAAACAATATTAATAACGGGAATAAGGGCTAAGGAAGGTTCGACTTTAATGGTACTGAAGGTATTAATCACCAGAGAGGGCAGAGTAAAGTTAAAGATAATACGTGAAATACCTTCACCATCCTGTTCTTTAACCAGATTAAGCCTTTTGCTGATATAACCTAACGCAATAATTAATAGAGATAATAAAAACTGACTGTTGACGTCTGACAAGGTATTCATCCTCCGTTATGTAAGCTTTTTTAATGTTGAATGGGAGAGTTGAGATATCCTTTTACTTCCATTGCCGTATTTCGCTTCATTATATCATAGGTAAAATTAATCTTCAATGTACATATTTTATAATAAATTCACAAAATATCGAAGTCCTAGAACCAATCTGCTACATTAAAATCAACCTCTTTATCAGGCTAAGCCCTGTTAGATTTCGTAGTATGACTGGGCTTAGCCTATTATTTACATGATTTACATAAATTTATCATATTCATGTTGCAAATTTCTTGCTTTTTAATCAAAAATAAATAATAATTGATTTAATATGCAAAAATACGCTAAGCATATATAAATTGTATAAAGGGGAAATTTATGCGGAGTTCGAAACGTTATTTAGTAATTTTTATAGCTTTTGTACTTTTATTCCAGATGAATCCGGTTTATAAGGTCAGGGCTGAAGGAATTATATTTGGAGATCCCATCCTGGAGAAGGCCATTCGAAGTCAATTAGCTTATGACGGACCAATTACGGAAGAGATGATGGCGTCTTTAAATTATCTGGATATAACAAAGGGTGAAGTAAAGTCTTTACAGGGATTAGAATATGCCATTAACATGGAGTACCTTACAATTAGTCAAAACCAGGTTACAGATATCAGCCCGCTGTCTAATATGAAGAAATTATGCATCCTTGAGATGCCGGGTAATAAAATATCGGATTTATCACCACTAATGTCATTGACTGAGTTGACTCACATTTATTTATCGGATAATCAAATCAGTAATATCAGTGCATTGTCTGGTTTGACTAAATTGGAATATCTGTCTATAAATAATAATAAAATCAATGACCTGACTCCTCTGGCTGCATTAACAGCATTAAAGGAGTTATATGTGGTGAATAATAAGATAACGAGCATTGAGCCTGTCCGTTCCTTGACATCACTTGAGACTTTTGCCTTTTCCGATAATCAGGTTACGGCTCTATCTTCTCTACAGGATTTAAAAAATCTGAAAGAGGTTAGTGCAGCTAATAATTGCATTAACCTTAAGGATAAGGCAAACCAAAACGCAATAGTGTTATTGAAACAGAATAAGGTTGCTGTTAATACGGATAATCAGAAAGTAAAAGAACAGGAAGATGTAACCAAAAAGGATATTAAGCTAACCTGGAAAACCCTGTACGATGAAACCATTGCTGATTCGGATTACCACCTGGATACAGATGAATATACATATGGAAATGGTATCTATGTGTCAAAAGACGGATATACCTCAAAGGACGGTGTGAAATGGAAGAAAAATTCTGAGTTTAAAGATGTAAAACTGGTGGATATTGCCTGGGGGAAGAATAAATTTGTTGGTCTTGGCTATGAGGGGAAAACCTGGATATCTAAGGATGGTATCCATTGGACGTTGAATAAGCAGGTATTTGATTCGAATGGTATGATGGATGAAATAGCGTTTAGCGGCAAGATCTTTGTAGCGGTTGGAGGAAATAGCTATGGAGGCAGAATTTTTAGCTCCGAAGATGGAATTAACTGGACAGTAAGAAGCAATGATATTTTTACAGACATAAAAGGTGTCGCTTGGGGGAATGGAACTTTCGTGGCAATGGGCTACGAAGGAGCGATTTGTGCGGTATCTAAAGATGGTATCAAGTGGAAAAAGGTAAAACTCCCTTTTGAAAGTTATTATAACTTATGGAATCTCTGTTATGCGAATGGAGTCTTTGTGGCAGTGGGAGATTGTGTTCTTGTTACCTCAAAGGACGGAGTAAATTGGACGGCGCATTCTTCTAACGGAATATACTGGTCAGATATTTATTGGGTAAAGGACCGTTTTTATCTGGAGGGCTTTCGCTATGCTGATGAACGAAAGAAAAAAGAGATTATATTAATTAACCGTACTTCAAGAGATGGAAAAACCTGGACGGACCTGAAAAGCAGTACTACTGGTTTTGATATTGAAACCATGGAATATGACGGTAAAAATTATGTCAGCTACCCATATAAAGGTAAATTTACTTCTTCTGATGGTGTTAATTGGAAACTCAAGAAAAGTACCAATCACAAGCCTTGGGATATCAACCGTTCTGCTATTGGCAATGGGAAATTGGTTGCCGTTGGAGGAGATCTGGATATTCTTGACCCGGAAGTAGAAAGTTTTGATTATCAGGGCTTGCTTCAAATTAGTCCAAATGGAACGAATAAATACTCGATGGTAAAGGGAAAATATCCGTTATACGATCTGGTATGGACTGGTAAACGCTTTTTTGCCGTAGGCTACCAGGGTCTGATGATGTCATCAACGGATGGTTTGAAATGGGTGGAAAGCAAATCCCCTACAAGTGAAACGCTATATCGAATTATAAAAGTAAAAAATACGTATTATGTCACCGGAACCCATGGCTTAATTCTGTCATCAAAGGATTTAAAAACCTGGGTGAAACAGAAAACAAATGTAAAAAGCGATATTAAATCCATTGCCTGGAATGGAAAAACCTTTGTTGCAGTAGGTGATGAAGCCTTAATGCTGGTGTCGGATAACGGTATTAAGTGGTCAAAGGTGAAACGCAGTGATACCAATAATTATTCCGACATCGTCTGGGCAAAAGGAACTTTTGTCGTTACCTCTTCAGATACCTCATATTCTACGGAAACCTCCATGTTATATAAATCAGCAGACGGGAAAAAGTGGACGGAAAGCAGCTTAAGTGATAATTGGTCAAGAGAAGGAGTAGGTGAAGGGTATTATGGTATCTATTATACCGGTGATCTGTTTGTTGCCCTTGGCTGCGGAGGAACCATAAGCCTGTCTGAGGATGCCGTTCATTGGACCATTCAAGATGTAAGTATGCAGATGATTATGAAATCAGCACAGGTACTGAATAATAAAATGTATGTATTTGGTTCCCGAAGTATAGTTTATGTTGCAGATTTGAAGGATGTAAGCAGATAAAGGAATTCTCTAACCAAATCAATTTCCTTTGTTGACAAAATAAATCCTACGTGCTATTCTAAATTTTAGAAAATATGGGTAAACTAATAATTAGTATATCCATACGGTAATAAAATAATTATATTCAAAAGGCTGAGAAAAGAAGAGTAAACAAGGCTGCCATGTACAGAGAACTCTGTTAAGCTGAAAAAGAGTCATTGGTGAATTGTTGAAGATGGTCTTGGAGCTGCGCACTGAGGGAAGCAAAGCGTTTCCTTAGGCTGCGACGGGTGCATCCGTTATTGTGATATGCTGTTATCTTGCAGCAGATAAGGGTCTGGGCTTTAGAGACAGACTGAATTAAAGTGGTACCACGGGATGTTAGCTCTCGTCTTTAAGAATAAAGACGGGGGCTTTTTTTGATTTTTTAGTTTAGGAGGGATCATATGAGCAAAAAACCATATTACATTACAACAGCAATAGCATATACTTCCGGAAAGCCTCATATCGGAAACAGTTATGAAATTGTGTTAGCAGACAGTATTGCAAGATTTAAAAGGCAGCAGGGCTATGAGGTGTTTTTCCAGACCGGAACGGACGAACACGGACAGAAGATTGAGAATAAAGCCTCCGAGGCAGGAATTACCCCAAAGGAATATGTAGATAACGTAGCAGGGCAGATCAAAGATATCTGGGATATCATGAACACCTCATATGATAAATTTGTCCGTACCACGGATGAATATCATGAAAAACAGGTTCAGAAGATATTTAAGAAGCTATATGAAAAAGGAGATATCTATAAAGGGCATTATGAAGGAATGTATTGTACCCCTTGCGAGTCCTTCTTTACCGCCTCTCAGTTAGTAGATGGCAAATGTCCGGATTGCGGCAGAGAAGTACAGCCTGCGAAAGAAGAAGCTTATTTTCTTAAATTAAGCAATTATACCGATCGTTTGATTGAACACATCAATACCCACCCGGAGTTTATCCAGCCGGAGTCCAGAAAAAATGAAATGATGAACAATTTCCTTATCCCGGGGCTTCAGGATCTCTGTGTTTCCAGAACCTCCTTTAAATGGGGCATTCCTGTGGATTTTGACGACAAACATGTAGTATATGTGTGGCTGGATGCCTTAAGCAACTATATTACCGGCTTAGGTTATGATGTGGATGGTAATCACGGTGACTTATATAAAAAGTTCTGGCCGGCTGATTTGCATCTAATCGGTAAGGATATTTTACGTTTCCATACCATATACTGGCCAATTATGTTAATGGCTCTTGAAGTTCCCCTGCCAGGGCAGGTATTTGGTCATCCCTGGCTGTTACAGGGCGAAGGCAAAATGAGTAAATCCAAGGGAAATGTACTGTATGCCGATGAGCTGGTAGAATTTTTTGGCGTAGATGCGGTGCGTTACTTTGTGCTTCATGAAATGCCATTTGATAATGACGGTGTCATTACCTGGGAACTTATGGTGGAGAGAATGAATTCGGAACTTGCCAATACCTTAGGCAACCTGGTGAACAGAACCATCTCCATGTCAAATAAGTATTTTGACGGTATTGTAAGCAATGCCGGTGTCAAAGAAACCGTAGATGAAGAATTGATACAGCTTGCCCTTAAAACCCCGGAAAAAGTTGTTGCTAAAATGGAACAGTTAAGAGTGGCAGATGCCCTGACAGAGATCTTTACATTATTTAAACGCTGCAATAAATATATTGATGAGACTATGCCTTGGGTGTTAGCGAAGGACGAAGAGAAAAAAGGCAGACTGGAAACCGTGTTATATAACCTGGTAGAAAGTATCTGTATTGGTGCGAGCCTCTTAGAATCCTTTATGCCGGAAACTTCCGCTAAAATCTTTGCCCAGTTAAATACCAAGGGAAGAACCATTGATGAATTAAGCACTTACGGAGTATACCCCTCTGGCACGGTGGTTACGAAAACCCCTGAAATCTTATTTGCACGTTTAGATTTAAAAGAAGTATTAGAGAAAGTAGAAGCAAAAAAGGCAGCAGAAACTAAAGAAAGCGGTGCGTTGGAAGCTGGCAGTGAACCAGCCAGGACTGACGAAGCGGTTATTGATATTCCCGCCAAAGACGAAATCACGTATGATGATTTTATGAAACTGCAGTTCCAGGTAGGTGAAATCATTGCCTGTGAAGAAGTACCCAAATCTAAAAAGCTTTTATGCTCCCAGGTTAAAATCGGAAGCCAGGTTAAACAAATCGTATCCGGGATTAAAGCCCATTATTCAGCAGAAGAGATGGTGGGTAAGAAGGTTATGGTTTTAGTAAACTTAAAACCCGCCAAATTAGCAGGAGTTTTATCCGAAGGTATGTTATTATGCGCGGAGGATGAGAACGGGGAATTAGCCCTTATGATTCCTGAGAAGAAAATGCCTGCTGGTGCTGAAATCTGTTAATTTAAATTTAGTAACTAAAATCCCGTAGCTCCGTAAAGTCAAAATCATCTTTTGCGGAACTACGGGATTTTAGTTTTAACATTTACTAATTTTATGTATTTTACTTAGCTAAGGAATAATTATCTTATTATTATATCTCCGGTATCTGCAACCGTTAAATCTGTATTTGAAAACGCTGTAGCAAAATTCTGTAATACTTCTGAGTTATGTCCATTATAAACGATATTCCAATCTTGTTGACTCCACCACACGGATAAGCCATCATTTTTTTCATAGGCTTTTATTGAAACCTTATTATGTAAATAGCCTGTCACCAAAAATATATTGCTAAATCTTATATTAAAGAAGAATTCAAAATATAATGTGATGACAGGTTTTTAAATTTTTTAATTACTGCTTTATCAAGGGTTTATCAAGCTCTGCATTTATAGCATAAAAGTTCTTGGAATCCAGCCTGTCCTGAACCCTTACTAAAGCCTCACCAAAACGTTGAAAATGGATGACTTCCCGCTCTCTTAAAAACCGGATGGGATCTACTATTTCAGGATCCGTAATAAGCCTTAGAATATTATCATAAGTGGTACGTGCTTTCTGTTCTGCCGCCAGGTCTTCTGTAAGATCTGTCAGGGCATCTCCCTTTGACTGAAAAAAACAGGAATTAAAAGGAATACCACCGGCGGCCTGAGGCCAGAGTGCGGTGGTATGATCGATATAATAGGCATCAAATCCCCCGGTTTTGATTTCCTCCAGGCTTAAATTTTTTGTTAACTGATATACGATGGCACTGATAATTTCCATATGGGCCAGTTCCTCCGTACCTATATCTGTTAATAATCCGGCGACTTCTTTATAAGGCATAGAATATCTTTGTGAGAGATACCGCATGGAGGCTGCCAATTCTCCGTCAGGTCCGCCAAACTGGCTGATAATAAGCTGAGCCATTTTTGGATTTGGTTTCGTAATATTTACCGGAAACTGAAGCCGTCTTTCATAAGTCCACATATCTTACACCTCACCTTCCCAGGGCCATGGGCTGTCTACCCAGGTCCATTGTTTATCTTCCTTCACACAGTAACAAAGTATCGGTCCGAAGTTTTTCTCATAATCCTCCAGGGCTTGTTTACGCTGTTTCTTATAGTTCTCATAGTTATTCAGGGCTTCTGCTTCAAAGGGATGGGTATCTAAAAACAATCTTAAGTCATCCAAAACAAAGCTGACCGCCTGTAAATTCTTCATGGAGTTACATTTATCCTGATTCATAAAAGAGTACCTCCTATTCCGTAAAAAGGTAAATCCAATTCTTTAAAAATAGTACCCACCTGCAATGCATAATCCGCATCATACAGTTCCTTATATTGCTGCATGGGAACATATGCCATACCAAGTGAGGGTGTATACAAAGAATTCCTTTCGCCGGTGTCACAGGGAAGAGATTTAATACCTGACTGGGAACAATCTTTTGGAGCTATATTAAGATCAGCCTGAACTATATTTATACCCATATAAAAACTCCTTTCCGTTTCAAATTAAGAAATTTTAAAAATATAGAATTTCTCAAAATTAGTTTGTCATCCGCGAAAGAATTAATACTAGTAATAATAAGTATGGAAGCCATATTTTATATGATAAAAAAGATAATTAAAAGAATGGTTCCAAGCGGCTGACCGGAATAAAACTTTATGTATGCACCTGTTTCTTTATAAAATCTTTAAAAATTATTGATAACATAGCAGAAATAATTAAAAAGGTTTTACTTTGTATCAGTATCCCAAATGAACTTGCTAAATACACTGGGTTTAGCAATGGGTTTAATAGGAAATGGAGGAAGTTATAATGAATGAGTACATAATAAAAACCAATAATATTTCTAAAAAATTTAAAAAGACATATGCAATAAAAGAATTATCTATGTCAGTAAGAAAAAATTCTGTCTACGGTCTATTAGGACCTAATGGTGCCGGCAAATCAACATTATTAAAGATGATTACAGGAATTATCAGACCGACCTCCGGACAGATACTATTCAACAATCATTCTTGGACCAGGAAAGATTTAATAAATATTGGTTCATTAATCGAATCACCTCCACTATATGAGAATTTAACAGCCTACGAAAATATAAAAGTGCGAGGGACACTTATGGGGATTTCAGAAGATAAATGGATAGATGTTCTTCAAAAAATGGACTTAATGAATACGAAAAATAAAAAGACAGCAGAGTTTTCATTGGGAATGAAACAGAGGCTGGGTATTGCATTAGCACTGCTAAACAACCCCCAATTATTAATCTTAGATGAACCTACCAATGGGTTAGATCCATTTGGCATTGAAGAATTAAGAAGTATGATTAAAACCTTTGCAGACTCTGGAATTTCAGTAATTATATCAAGTCATATATTAAGCGAAGTACAGCAAGTTGTCGATGACATAGGAATTATATACAATGGATCCCTTTTATATCAAGATAAAATTGATGCAAATGAAAATTTGGAACAGCTGTTTATGGATATTGTCAGAAAGGAGCGTGTTTCCTAATGTTGCTTACCTATTTAAAAGCAGAAAACCTGAAATTTAAACGCTCCCTATTCAGAAAGCTCATTCTATTTATTCCGGCAGCTTTAATTTTAATATCCATGGTATTTATATTTGTCGGCATTGGTTTAGGTGGTTTTTCAAGTTCCCTTGTTTGCAATTGGTGTATGCCTATTGCAGCTTTGGGTGTTGTGATTTTATGTCATTTAGTGAATAATAAGGATATGAAACACAAATACCGAACTCTTTATAGTTTGCCGATTGACTTAAAGAAGACATTTATTTCTAAAACATTACTAATTACCCTTAATCTATTAATTATATCATTCGTGCTATCGGTTATCACGGTTATTGCTGAAATCATATCGTCAGGTATTTCAGTTGCAATTGGCCATACCGGATATTATGTTTTCGGATACGTATTATTGTGGCTCTCTTTATTATGGCAGATTCCTTTTTGTTTGTTTTTAGATCAAAAGATAGGATTTACTGGTTCTGTGATTATAAATTTTCTTGCCAGTGCCATAGGTGGTTTGTTTTTTTCCTTGACGCCGTTGTTTTGGTTTTTCCCCTATAGCTGGTCTGGGAGGCTTATGATTACATTGTTTGGGGTTCTGCCAAACGGGTTATTAGTTCAAGCAAATTCAAGATTAATTTTAAGTTTAGGGAAAAGTTTGTTACTGATATTGGTATCTGTGCTTACAATGCTAGTTCTTTTAGAGATATTTTCGCGCTGGTTCAAAAGGCAGGTGTACCGCTAATGATTATTACAAGAGAGTTTCTTTCTAATTTTACCAAAATCAGACGAACACCAATTATCTTTCTGCATATAGTACCACCCATAGTGTTAACGGCATTATTTTTAGCGTATTATGCTACTGGCGGATATCATATTATTTCTGATGTGCGGATGTTTTTTGTAATATTACAAATAGGTTACCCTGTTTTTGTTAGTATTGTTGTACCAATTTTCATTCATTTGGACAAGAATATAGTCGGGATTCAAAATGCTCTGGGATTAGTAGCGTCGCGAAGAAGTGTATATCTGGGGAAACTGCTTTTTTTACTGTTTCTTTCAGCTATAAATATAATATTATATGAATTGTGTTTCTATATTGGAGTGAATTGGATCCTGAATCTTGGCCTGGAACACTTCGGTTCCTATCTTGCCATATTCGTAATATTCATATCCAGCAGCTTATTTTTATATTTAATACACATACCGATTTCTTTTCGGTTTGGTTTTAGTATCTCGATTCTCTTGGGGATAGGTGGAACGATATTAGCAGGTTATTTTGAAAATGCGATTGGCGATAAAATCTGGCCGGTCATTCCCTGGGAATGGGGGGTCCGGTTTTTGGAAAACCACTTTGACTTTTCAAGCGTACCAGTTTTTTATGGAATCATTTCACTGATTACAACAACATCGATTGTTTTGGTTTTATCCATACTGTGGTATAGTAGATGGGAAGGTAAAGTGATTCAAGAGTAGTAGGAGGAAAATCCTCTGCTCCTAAAGGCAGTCGCATTTTTTCTTCGAAAAAACAAGGAGGATTGACTATGTCGAAAGTTTTAGTGGTTGATGATGACCTTGATATGCTGAATCTGGTACGTGCTGCTTTGAGAAAGGACAGTCACCTGGTAGATATCGAAGCGGATGCTAAAACGGTGTTGCCCACCCGGTGCCAGATGTACGATCTTTTACTGTTGGATGTGATGATGCCCGGCGAGGATGGCTTTTCCCTTTGCAGCCGGATCCGTGCCGAAGTGGATTGCCCTATATTGTTCTTAACCGCTAAGGCAGAAGACGCTGCCCTTGTACAGGGGTTCGGTCTGGGTGCTGATGATTACATAAAAAAGCCATTTAGTGTTGCAGAACTTCGCGCACGGGTTAATGCACATCTGCGGAGGGAGGTACGCCAGCCGACCCGAACCTTAAGCCGAGGCGGTGTTCGTTTTGATATGCTGGCAAAAGAGGTAATCGCAGGCGAACATACCCTATCCTTTACAAAGGGTGAATACGCCATTTGTGAGCACCTGGCTTTGCATGCCGGACAGGTATTTACGAAAGAACAATTATATGAAGCGGTTTTCGGTTACGACGCGGAAGGCGATTCGTCGGTACTTGCAGAGCACATTAAAAATATCCGCATCAAGTTAAAAGTCGTCGGTCTAAGTCCAATAGAAACTGTTTGGGGGGTGGGATATAAATGGAGAAAAGACAGCGTTCTGTAAGCCTATCCTTTGTGCTTTTGCGTTTTGCCATTGTAATGTTTGGCTGTATGCTGTTATGCTACCTGTTATGGACTTCCTGCTTTGGGCAGTTTCAAAGGAGTGGTATTATATACCGGGGATATGTCTCCAACCTACAAGTGGAGCAAATACTTTCCAAAGATCCAAAAACTTTTGTTTCTCCTGGTGATGATTTCCTGGCGGAGTACGCTTTGTTTGACCGAAACGGCGAGGTGCTTAAGAGTAACGTAGAGGGAAAAAAACTTAAGGTCCTGACCGGGTTTTTACAGGAAGATGCTTACGATATACATGTTGCCAGACATACCTATTCAGATGGAAGCACTGTAATCTTTCACTGGGAATACAGGGCAGAGTTTGTCAATCCGGTGCTGCGCCACCTGCTGCCTCCCTTTGAATACCTGTGGCTGTCTACTTTTGGCGCAGCCTTGGTGCTTTGCCTGGTGTTTAATATCCTGTGGCTTGGGCAGCATCTCTCGGCCAAGTTAAAGTTGTTTGGGGATGTGAGTGAGAAGGTAGGCGCACAGGAGTTGGATTTTGTAATTCCCTATGCGGGCATAAGGGAGTATGACCAGGCCCTTGGTGCTATGGAGCATATGCGGGAGGAATTATACAACTCCTTGTCCTCTCAGTGGGCGACACAGCAGCAACGGGAGGCAGAAATAGCAGCACTTGCACATGATTTAAAAACCCCCCTCACTCTGGTGGGGGGCAATGCCGAACTTCTGCTGGATGAGGATCTGTCTGAGAGCAGCCGTAAAATGGTAGAAACGATTATGGCAAGCAATGACCGGGCAAAACAGTATGTTGCAAGCCTGCTGAAAGCCTCCGCCGGTGGGGATGAGGCATTTGAACACATCGGCCTGCCAGCTGTGTTTGACGAGCTTTGTCAGAGTACAATGGTCATTGCAGAAACCAAGGGAGTTAGCCTGCAAACCCAAAATGGTCTGGAGGGGTTTGCGAACATTCAAAAAGGTCATCTACTACGTGCCCTGGGTAATGTGGTGCAGAATGCCATCGAGCATACACCGGCAGGTGGAAACGTGTATTTAGCAGGCAATATGATAGACGGGGGCTGGCAAGTCACGGTGTGTGATGAAGGTCCTGGCTTTAGCAAGGCGGCATTACATCATGCAACAGAGTACCTGTGGCGTAATGAGACAGCCCGCAGCGCCGATGGACACAATGGTCTTGGGCTTTGGTTTGCAGCCCAGGTAGTAAAAACCCATGCAGGACAATTAGTACTGAGCAACCGGGATTCTGGTGGGGTGGTTACAATTAAGTTCTGCTAAGGGGACAATATAATCTGCCTATGCCGCCCTTAAATTGCATAATTGGAAAAATAGCAGCTACGGAATGATTTGATATAAGTACATATCAAGTGCCGAAAAATCCTATGAATTATATTTGGTAAATATAGAGCGATATTTCACCTGATATATTACAAGGACTTCCGGCACTTGAATTATTTATAAGAAAACATAGACAAAATAACAGAAAATCACTATAATACATTATGAACTAAAGTAAGATATTAAGTTGAAAACCCAAAACAGTTTTACAACATCCTGATTTAGATGTGTGCTAAAGCACACGGACTGGAGTTTATCATGATTTTTGAAACACATGCTCATTATGATGATGAAGCTTTTGATGAAGATAGAGAAAGTTTATTAAACAGCCTGTATGAGGCTGGTATCGAATATGTTGTAAATGTAGGTGCAAGTATAGATACAACAAAAAAGACTCTGGAATTAACGGAACAGTTTCCCTTTGTATATGGAGCTGTCGGAGTCCATCCCAGTGAAACTGCTGAATTAGACGAAGAAAAATTTAAATGGTTAAAAGAAGCTGCCTTGTTAAAAAAAGTAGTGGCAATTGGTGAAATCGGTCTTGATTATTACTGGGATACGCCAGAACGGCAAATCCAGAAAGAATGGTTTAACAGGCAGATGGAGCTGGCTTTAGAAGTAAAGCTTCCGGCAATTATTCACAGCAGGGATGCGGCAGCAGATACGTACGATATGATAAAAGCGGCAGGACTGAAAGAAACCGGTGGTGTTATTCATTGTTTTTCCTATGGAAAGGAAATGGCTAAAAACTATCTGGATATGGGATTTTATCTAGGAATCGGTGGCGTGGTCACTTTTAAAAACGCTAAAAAACTAAAAGAAGTAGTGGAATATGCCCCCATTGAGCAGCTGATACTAGAGACAGACTGCCCTTATCTGGCACCGGAGCCGAACCGGGGCAAAAGGAATTCTTCCCTGAATCTTATTTATGTGGCTAAGGAAATCGCCGCACTAAAAAGTATTCCTTATGAAGAAGTGATCTCCATCACAGAACAGAATGCAAAAACAATGTATGGAATCAAATAAAAAATTCAAATAAGCACAGAATAAGCACCGTATAGGTTCAGGTTATAAAACTAAAATAAGATTGGAAATACTATATGCAGAATAAATTAGGTAATCCGAAGGAAACCATAGAAATTTTAAATAAATATCATTTTGTATTTCAGAAGAAATACGGACAGAACTTTTTAATTGATACCCATGTATTGGATAAAATCATTAAAGCTGCCGAAGTTACCAAGGACGATATGGTACTTGAAATTGGTCCGGGAATCGGGACTTTAACCCAGTACCTGTGTGAAGCTGCCAGAGAAGTCATTGCCGTAGAAATCGATAAATCCCTGATTCCCATATTAGAGGACACCTTATCAACTTATGATAATGTTACGGTGATGAACGAAGATATACTAAAAGTAGATATCAATAAACTGGTTCAGGAAAAGAATAACGGAAAGCCTGTAAAAATCGTTGCCAATCTGCCATATTATATTACTACACCTATTATTATGGGATTATTTGAAGCTCATGTACCGATAGAGAATATAACCGTAATGGTACAAAAAGAGGTAGCCGACCGGATGCAGTCAGGACCAGGAACCAAGGACTATGGGGCACTTTCCCTGGCAGTCCAGTATTATGCCAAACCCTATATTGCTGCCAACGTTCCTCCCAATTGCTTTATGCCAAGACCTAATGTGGGTTCTGCCGTAATACGCTTAACGCTTCATAATGACAGCCCGGTTAAAGTTAAGGATGAAAGGCTGCTGTTTCGTATTATCAGAGAGTCCTTTAATCAAAGAAGAAAGACCCTGGTTAACGGCTTAAATAATGGTGCGGAAGTAAAACTTCCCAAAGAAACCATAGCAGAAGCAATTAGTGAGCTTAAGGTATCCCCTACAATTAGAGGGGAAGCTCTGACCCTGGAGCAGTTTGGAAGACTCAGTGATATTATTTATGATAAAATCCATGGATAGGGAGGAGTACCTATTCTCTTTTAGAACTATTGCATAATAGTTCTAAAATAATAAGCCTGTAAATAAAAAAAATTTAGTGAAAATTACAAATTATGGCTGCCATTTTCCAGATATTAGAGAAAATGGCGGCTTAATTTTATGAAAAAATTAGTTTAGTAACTGGAATAATTTCGAAAGGTCCCTAACATATTGACATCGGATAAGAGTAAATGCTATTGTGTACTAGCGCAAATAAAAAGTCATTTTAGATTAATCTAATAGTAGACAGTCAATACGGGAAACTGGTGTGACCTTAAACATACGGAGGAGAAAGAATGATGGGTAATGTCCTGGTTGGTCAATCTGGAGGACCTACTGCAGTAATCAATTCCAGTCTGGCTGGAGTGTATCAAACAGCGAAGGATCAGGGAGCAGGCAAAGTATATGGAATGCTTTTTGGAATACAAGGCTTGTTGGAAGATAAATATGTGGATTTAGATGAACATTTTCATAGTGAATTAGAAATAGAATTATTAAAGCGGACGCCTTCTTCCTATTTGGGCTCCTGCCGCTTTAAATTGCCGGATTATAAGGCAGATTTAAGTATTTACGAGAAGATTTTTGTGATATTACGTAAGCTTAATATAGAGTGCTTTTTCTATATCGGCGGGAATGATTCAATGGATACCATTAAGAAGTTATCGGATTATGGGAAAATCATAGGAAGTAAGATTCGTTTTATCGGTGTACCAAAGACCATAGATAACGATCTGGCAGCAACCGATCATACCCCCGGTTACGGCAGTGCGGCTAAATTCATCGCAGCTACTACAAAGGAAATCATACGTGATAGTCTGGTATACGACCAAAAAAATGTGACTATCATAGAAATTATGGGACGCAATGTGGGCTGGCTTACCGGTGCGGCGGCTTTGGCAGAAAGTACCGAATGCAGCGGACCGGACTTAATATACCTGCCGGAAGTGGATTTTAGTACAGAGGATTTTATTACACAGGTAGAACACCTTCAAAAATCGAAAAAAGCACTGGTTATTGCGGTATCGGAAGGCATCCATCTTGCAGATGGGAGATATATTTGTGAACTGGCAGAGGATGTGAAACATACCGACCAGTTCGGTCATGCGTATTTAAGCGGCTCAGGAAAATACTTATCCAATTTGATTTCCAGGGAAATCGGCTGCAAATCCAGAGGGATTGAGTTAAATACCTTACAGCGCTGTGCCTCCCATATGGCATCCTTAGTAGACATAACCGAAGCCTATCAGGTAGGTGCTGCGGCAGTGAAGGCAGCCTTAGAAGGGAAGACCGGGGAAATGGTTATCCTTACCCGAGTAAGCAAGGGACCCTATCAATGCGCAACAGAAACATTTGATATCCATAAAATAGCCAATATAGAGAAAAAAGTCCCTTACGAATGGATTAAAAAGGACAGCACGGGTGTTACAGAAGAATTTATGGACTATGCCAGACCGTTAATCCAGGAGGAACTGACTCCCATCATGATAGGCGGACTGCCAAAGCATATTAATTATAACAGCATAAGATAATGAAAGGATAGCATAATCAATGCTTTCTTAATCACCTTCCTTGCTGATCTTATCAAGTATACAAGACAAAAACAACTGCGAAGTTTGAATAATTAACAGGATATACATAGAAAGGTTTAGGGATAAAACTCCGATAAGTTTCCAGGGTTTTTATTCCTAAACCTTTTCATATATAAAAGTTGACTTGTTTTTATGGTAAAGGAACAATTGATAAAGACTGGATTTATTTCTTTGCATATTGTTCCATATAGCCAGAAGGAGTATAACCGGTATATTTTTTAAAAATCTGACTGAAATATCTTGGATTATTTCCGCAGCCGACTTTGTTAGCAACAAAGGAAATGGTGGCGTTCTGTTTTAAAAGCAGATCCTTCGCAGTCTCAATCCTGCGTCGGTTTAAGTAATGGGAGAACTTTTCACCATTATCCTTGGCAAAAATTCTGCTTAAATAATCTACGTTCATATGTATCTGCTCTCTGGCGATTTTTTTCAGTGAAATATCAGGATCGGAAAGATTCTCCTCCACATAATTTTTTACTTGTGCAATGATGGAATTTTTTTCGCTATCCGCAGAAAGCAGTAAAAGAATATGTTCCTTAAAAAGTTCACGGTATACTTTCATATCCTGGCAGGACGATAGTTTTTCCAGTAAATCATGATAGATGGATTTGTAGTATACGGTTTCCGGCAGTTTCCGCATTAACTGGGACAACAGATGGATACCGTAGTTATGAAGCAGCTCCATATCCTCCACTGGGAAAAAATAGCTTTGCAGCAGTTTTTGTATCTCTGTGTCACCCCGCTCCTGGTCTTTTAAATGTAACAGCTGGCGAGTTAAAATTTGTATCTTTTCAAAGGATAAGAAGGCATTATATAACTCCCTTTGCTGTAGGTGACGGTTAATGCTGAATATTTTGGGGTATCTTAATAATTTGGAAGTCAGCTGAGTGAGCCCTTTTGCCAGGTCCTCGTAAGTATTTGCGTTATAGCTGATTCGAAGGGTCTGACCGGGTAAGCAGATCTGTTCACTGAAAATCCTGAGTTTATCAGACAGACCTTCACTAAGCTTTACAAGGAGTGCCATGGAATGCTGAACATACAAAAAATCCACAATGGGCTTAACGCCCAAATTACCAAGATGCTGATAGAGGGCATCTGCAAAAGGAATTAAAAAATCCTCTTCAACAAAAGAAAAATAAGCAATTAAATATCCGTCAGAGCTTTCTGCATTCAGGTTTTGAACAGCTCTAACCGGGTCCGTACCCGCAACAAAAATATCATATAAAAGAAGCTGTCTGTGATACTCCTCGGCCTGTTCACTAAGGCGTTTTTGCTCCTGTACCATAGAACTCTGTTTTTTTTTGAGCAGGGAGTTTGCTTTTGCGTTTTCTACAGCCGAAATCAACTGTTCTTCACCGGCAGGTTTTAACAGATAGCAGCGTACCCCCAGCTGTATGGCCTGAGAGGCAAAATCGAATTCTTTATAACCGGATAAAATAATAAATTCTACATCCGGATCCATCTGCCCTATTTTCTCAATCAGCTCCAATCCGGTAAAGCCAGGCATTTTAATATCAGTCAATACAATATCGGGAGACTCATCCATAATGGCATCCATTACCTCCACACCATTATTACAGGTGGCGACGATTTTTACATCATGTGATTCCCAGTCAATGCATTCCACTATGGACTCTCGGATAACTTTTTCATCATCTGCAACAATCATGGTAAACATATCTATTCTTCCTTTCAGCTTGTTTTTGGTCTCGTAATTGCCTATGTAATTGGTAGTATAATTTGTAATTTGTCAATTAAAGCTGTATCTTTTGCTTAAGACCGCTGCTTTCCTCTGTTTTGGCAGGAATATCAAAAGAAACAATTACATGGTTATTATCATTTTTCAACTGCAGGCCATAGGAATTGCCGAATAATAATTTTATACGGCTGTCAATATTGGTAAGTCCAACTCCGTTTCTTCTGGCAGTCACCTTGTGTTCTTTTAAGAGTTGTAATATATTTTCATTAATTTCTGAACCGTTATTCTCTACTTCCACATGGAGCATATCCTCGTTAATGCCTGCCCGGATAACAATCAGGCAGCCGTCGATATTTTCCTCCAGCCCATAAATAATAGCATTTTCCACCAGGGGCTGGATGGACATCTTGGGCACGAAATACGGTCTGGCCTCATCGGCAATTTCCAGTGAAACCGATAAAGTATCCGGAAATCGTATCTTTTGGATCAGCAGGTAGTTTTCCAAACTCTTTATTTCTTCTGCTAATGAAATCAGGTCCTGTTTTTCAGAAAGGCTGCTGCGCAGAAGATTTCCTAAGGCCTGAACAATGACAGAGATGTTTTTTTCACCGCTGCGGCTGGCAAACCAATGGATTGTTTCCAGGGAATTATAAAGAAAATGTGGGTTTATCTGCTGCTCCAGGGATTTTAACTGTGTTTCGGCCAGCAGCAGCTCTTTTATATAATTATCTTCGATAACTTTTTTAAAATCCGCAGTCATCTGGTCAAAATATTGATTTAAATGACCAAGTTCGTCCTGGCGCTTCTTTTTGGGGAAGGGGTATAGTTCCAGATTACCCGAACGTACCCTGCGCATCTTTTCCAGCAAATAGTTAAATTGTACCGTGATATCCCTAAATAACAGTCCGGATAAAAGAACGGTAAGAATTACGGCTATAACGATGCGGAAGATATAGGTGGCTTTTGCTTCTTTCACGGTATAGAACAAATCGTTATAGGGTACGCCCATCGTGAGGGACCAGTTTATGGACGACGTAGCAATGGGGATGCGGGTTACAAAATACATGTTATCCGCAAATTTCTGGATGGAATAGGTATTGGCTTCCTTCTCCTCTGGAGGGGGAAAAACAGCCATAGAATCCTCAATGTCTGCGGGGTAAAGCCGGATACTACCGTCATAGATATTAATGGTATAGGAAGGGGTCCCCATAACCCGTTTAGCGGTATCACGGACGATTCGGTTTAAATTGACCCGTATTATTACAATACCCATGGATTCCAGAGAGAGCGCCTTTATTTTTTTAATCTGGCGTACGCATAATATACTGCCGTCCGTTCTACCAGACGGCATCCAGCCAGGGGAGCCGTTTCTTTTGGCAGCAAGCTCCTTGGCGGCGTCAAGTATTTCAGGACGTTCTGGCGAAGAATTTTGTCCCCAGACGATGCGATCCCCGGACTCAGGCAGAACAGAAATACTGATTACGTCGGAATTAAAGTTGGTATAGATGACTTTTAGTATTTCTTTTTGAGCAGCAGAGCGAATGTTTAAATACGAAGAAGTGTTCAACGTACCAATATTCTTCTGAAGAGTCTGATTTACCGCTATGGTTAAGGTATCGCCCTCTATGGTATCCAGGGCATTTGCTATTTCCTTGGACAAATAACCCATGGAAGTAGCAGTTTGCTTATAGATTAACTTATTGGAGCTGTCCACCACCTGCTGCAAGCCCATAATGGATTCTCCGCCTATAACCAGTGCCACCAAAAGTGTAATAAAGATTAATTTATATTTTAAAGGGACATTTTTAATCGTTGAAAATGATGTAGTTATCTTCATGCAGTTATCCTTTCCTTACCTCTTAAAATATTATATTAAGTATTCACAACCGGGTAAAGTGTTTTTTTAAACCAGTCGTTTTTTTGAACATAAAACAAAGTTTTTTTTATTTCTTTTTATTCATTTTTACGATATCCTTGAAAAAGTAACCGACGGGTTTCATCCCTTTATAACTTTGAAATGAAAGGAATGTAAAAAAACAGGAGGATAATTTTTGGCACTTGTGTGATTTATGGAGCCCTTTAGTTATGAGATATAAGTTATATACAATTTCTTTGGTATCTTACAGTTAGGATTTAGGTAATTGCAAAACAGGGTTATTGTAGTATGATATTATTTTTAAACAGGTAAAGCCTTCGTGCTTATCCCTATTTAAAACAGAGGAGGATTAATTATGGTAAAGTTAGGAACTATTTTAAAACGTGGGGCAGCGCTGCTTCTTGTTTCCGTGATGGTAGTTGGCTCCTTAACCGCTTGTACAAAGAGTAAGGACACGGAAAGTGGTAATATTTCAGGTGACAGCTCAAGTAGCAGTACAGGGACAGAGGAGAAAGCCCAAAAAATAAGAATCGCCTGGTGGGGTAATCAGGTCCGTAATGATACAACATTAGCTGCATTGGATGCTTATACAAAAGAACATCCCAATGTAACTTTTGAAACTGAATTTTCAGACTGGAGTGGTTACTGGGATAAGATGGCTACCCAGGCAGCGTCTGATAACCTGCCGGATATCATCCAACAGGACTATGCCTATATATCTCAGTATCAGGAGAAGAATCAGCTTGCTAACATGGATGCATATGTAACCTCCGGCGCACTAAATGTAGCAGATGTTAATGACAGCGTTCTGACAGCAGGTAAAATGAACGGTTCTTTATTCGGTATTGTTGCCGGTGTGAATGCCGTATGCACCGTTTATAATGCAGATATGTTAAAAAAGGCAGGACTTACGATTTCAGATCATCCTACTTATAGTGAAATCAAAGGACTTGCCGCTCAAATGAAAGAAAAAGTAGATGTGTCTACCGATATGCCTTCAACAGAATGGGCTTTGCAGATGATGGCTAGAAATAAGGGTGAAGTACTCTTTGACAGTAAAAATGCTAAGCTTGGCATCAGTGAAGAAACAGCACTGCAATACTTTACAGATATTGATGAAGAAATTAACAGTAATTGGGGTCTTACAATCGATGTGTTACAGGAAGCTACTACAGCCGGTGTAGAAGGTAGTCCGATTGCTACCGGTAAGGCCTGGATCGCATTCCCGGCTTCCAATCAGATTGCAGCAATCCGTAATGCAAATAAAGATGATTTACAGATGGTAATGTATCCTCAGACCGATGATGCAACCAGCGAAAATATGTATTTAAGACCGTCCATGTTCTGGTGTGTTGCAGAATCATCAAAATATAAGGATACGGCAGTTGATGTAATTAATTATTTTACAAATTCTGAGAAGGCTCAGGATAATTTAAAAGCAGAGCGTGGGGTACCAATCTCTTCAAAAATGGCAAAATATATGGAACCATCCCTGGATGAAATTCAGAAACAGCAGTTTGATTATATTGCTAAGGTAACACAAGTGGCAACACCCATTGACCCGCCTTATCCTGCCGGTTCCAATGAAGTGATTACTCTTTTGGGTGATCTGACGGATTCCGTTCGTTACCATGAAGCGACTCCAAAGGATGCCGCCTCCAGATTTATAAAAGAAGCCAATGAGATTTTAGCTAAGAAAGGACAATAAGTCTTAAGCAGCTTAAAGGGACAATAAGTCTTAAACTGTTAAAAAGGACAACGTGTCTTAAGCTGCTAGACAATGAGTCTGTAGTAGTTTTATGGAATATAGATGCAATAACCTTGTTTTGCAATTACCTGATTATTATAAAATTTAAAAGAGGAGGGGATTCCAATAAAAAACCAAAAGCGAATTATGACTTTTCTACAAAGAGAACAGGTAGCTGGGTATGTTTTTATTACGCCGTTTATCATTGGCTTGTTTGCCTTTACCCTGATTCCCATGATTGCCTCATTGGCACTTTCCTTTACCAATTATGATATACTTTCCACACCAAAGTTTGCGGGGCTTGATAATTATATCAGAATGCTGACACAGGATAAGGTTTTCTGGAAAAGCTTTGGAGTTACATTTTTCTATGCCATAATATCAGTCCCCTTAAAACTGATCATGGCCCTTATGATTGCCATATTTTTTCAAAGAACCAGCAGAGCGACTTCCGTTTACCGGGCAGTTTATTATCTTCCTTCTATTATGGGGGGCAGTGTTGCTGTGGCAGTTCTTTGGAGGCGTATGTTTGCCTCCGATGGTGTCATTAATGGCATACTGCAGCACCTTGGTATAAACAGTAGTATCGGATGGCTTAGTGGTACAAAGACAGCAATCTGGACGCTTATAATTCTTTCTGTGTGGCAGTTCGGTTCCTCCATGCTGGTATTTTTAGCTGGATTAAAGCAGATTCCAACTACGTTGTATGAAGCAGCCAGGGTAGACGGATGTTCAAGAATAATGCAGTTTTTCAAAATTACCCTTCCTATGCTTACTCCGGTTATCTTCTTTAACCTGATCCAGCAAACCATTAATGCTTTTATGGCATTTACCCAGAGTTACGTTATTACTGGCGGAAAACCTTTAAACTCCACGCTTTTCTATACGGTTTATATGTATCAGCGGTCCTTTCAGTATTCAGAAATGGGTTATGGTTCGGCTATGGCTTGGTTTATGCTTGCCGTGGTAGCGCTGCTTACGGTTTTGATTTTCAGGTCTTCCAGCAGCTGGGTATACCGTGCTTCGGACGATGAATAAATTCAGGAAGGAGGTTAGGTGTTAATAATGATAGCTAGAACAAAAATAAAACCCGTACTTTATCATGTGGTGGCTGTTTTGCTGGGATTTGTAATGATTTATCCGCTGCTATGGATGATAATGAGTTCCTTTAAGCCAAGTAATGAAATCTTTGCCAATGCAGGGACTTTACTGCCAAAAAAGTTTTATCCGTCTAATTATACTACCGGTTTTAGAGGCTTTGGCGGTATTAGTTTTTCAACCTTCTTTAAAAACTCTTTTATTATATCCGGGCTTTCAACAGCAGGCTCCGTTTTTTCCTCGGCTTGTATAGCCTATGGGCTCTCCAGGCTCCGGTTCAAAGGAAGAAAAATCTGGTTTGTTATGATGTTACTTACCATGATGCTGCCATTTCAGATTATCATGATACCGCAATACATAATTTTTAACCGGGCAGGATGGATTGGCACCATTTTACCCTTGGTTGTACCGGCATATTTCGGGGGCGGATTTTTCATCTTCTTAATTATGCAGTTTATATATGGAATTCCAAAAGATCTGGATGAAGCGGCCAAAATCGACGGATGTTCTTTTTACGGAATATTCGGTCGGGTTATACTTCCTTTGATAGTACCGGCACTGATTACTTCCGCCATCTTTGCATTTATGTGGAAATGGGACGATTTCCTTGCATCACTTTTGTATCTGAATAATCCCAGCAATTATACCGTGTCACTGGCACTTAAGATGTTTTCTGATCCTTCCACCCAGTCAGACTGGGGCGCCATGTTTGCAATGGCAACCCTCTCTATTCTGCCGATTCTGCTGATTTTTATCTTTTGCCAGAAATATCTGGTGGAGGGTATCAGTACGGAAGGTCTGAAGGGATAAGGAAGTGGTAGCCGGAGGGGTGTTGCGAAATTGTTAGGGTATTGAACTTGGGCTTAGAAGGGCTGATGCAAGTAATTTATGTTGTGAATTTTGCAACAGCCCTTCTAAGCCAAGTAATTTACGTTGTAAGTTTGCATCAGCCCTTCTCTCCCGAGTAATTTAGGCTACGTTGTGAAGTTTGCAATGACCTTCTCTTTTAAGTATTTTATGTTGTGAATTTTGCAATAGATTCCAATATATTAATTTTCAGTCTGTTGGTTTAAGTCTTTTCTCATAATATAATCTGTCTGTTCTTCTTCTCCCATAAAAAAGGAATGGGTTCCCATTTTGTAAAAGCCTTTCCCAGTGTAGAAAGAGATGGCTTTTTTATTCTTTTCCCAAACACCAAGCCAGATATACTGTTTACCCCGAAGGGCTGCTATTTCAATTGCTTTATTCACTAATACACTTCCAAGACCCTGCCCCTGGAATTTCTTAATGATATAAATTCTCTCTACTTCAAGTGACTCGGGGTCATTAATATCAGTCTGTACCTGATATTCGTTTAATTTCAGATAACCTGCCGGTTCTTCTCCTAAATACAGGAAATAGAATGCGGAATGGCTGTTTGTTAATTCACCGCGCAGTTTACGAATATCAAAGGCCTGCTCCAGATAGGCAATCATACTGGAGGCGCTATTCATATCCCGGAAGGTATCATCGTAGGTCTGATAAGATATATTGCGAAGTAGGGGAAGATCATTTATGGTACATTCCCTGATTACATATTCCATTCTGCTGTTACCTCCTAAAACATCGGAATAAGGTCCCCCCTAGGGAAGCAGATTTCACATGCATAGGAAAAGCTGCCCTATATTCCGTATCCGTATCTTATATCGATCAAGTCTCTTAATATTGAAACAATACAAGATTGTTTTCAGACAGTGATTTCTTAACATGAATCACATTCTGATTGCTGCTTCCCTTCCAATGGAGCTGATTATCTAAAAGTTCAATTCGAAATCTCCCGTCTACTAAAACATCCACGTAAGGAATGAAAGGAAGGTCGTTAATATCCGCCCAGGAATACCCGGTATAAAGCCAGATATTTTTACTTGGGAAAGCTGTATGTATTTCTTCGATTAAGACACCGATATCAGCACGGTTAGCTGGATGGAGGGGATCGCCTCCGCTTAGGGTAATACCTTCTATGTAATCTTTATTAAGTTCTGCAAACAGTTCTTCCTTAGCGGCTTCGTCAAAGATAAGTCCGTCATTCACATTCCAGGTAACTGGATTCTGGCAGCCCTTGCAGCCATGGTTACAGCCGGATACCCATAAGACCACCCGGAGGCCGGAACCGTTTAGCATATCATCCTTGGTTATGTTATGGTATCTCATTACATACTTTTCCTTTCCTTGATTTCTGCCATTTTTGCATCATTTAACCGGGTATCGCCTTTTACCCTGGAATAGGATAAGTAGCCGTTCATACGGTCGATTTTGGTTAAATTACTGCTGCCGCATTTTGGGCAGACATCCATCTCAAGTTCCTGGTGACCGCAGTCATCGCAGTAAGCTAAGGATAAGTTAACCCCTTCATATAAGCCCATGGCCATAGCGCGTCTTACCAGGGACTTAATTGCATTCATATTATAATTAATCGGGTACTTTACATACTGGATTTTACCGCCGTTTGATAAATCCCAGAAACGGTATTCCATATCCTGCTTTTGTATGGGGGTGATTTCCTCCGAAACATGGCAGTGGAAGCTGTTGCTGACGTATTCTCTGTCGGATACATTTTCAATGATACCGTATTTTTTCCTAAACTGCTGTACCTGAAGACCGCACAGGCTTTCTGCCGGAGTTCCATAAATTGCATATAGATGACCGTCTTCATCCTTAAATTCCGTAATTTTTTTATTGATATATCTTAAGGTATCCAGTGCAAATTCCCCGTCTTCTACCAGAGATTTTTTGTTGTATAACTGCTGGAGTTCATTCAGGGCAGTAATACCAAAGGAAGCGGTGGCGGATTTTAGGACCGGTTTAATTTTTTCGTGAATGCCTAGGTGACCACCGTAAAAACCACCTTCACAGTAGGCGAGAGGGTTGGTGGAGGCTCTCATTTCCCCTAAATATTCATAGGTTCTGATATGTAAATTACGGATTAAGTTTAAATAGTAATCCAAAACCTCGTAAAAATCTTTGCTTTCCTGTCTTGCCTTTGCTAAAATCATGGGCAGATGAAGACTAACAGCGCCAATGTTAAAACGACCGATAAATACGGGGGTATCTGTTTCATCGGCAGGTTTTAGACCACCTTCTTTATACCAGGGTGATAAAAAGGCACGGCAGCCCATGGGACTGATGATTTCCCCGTATTTCTTATACATACTGGACACATAACCATCCCCGGTTAAGCTTAACCAGTCCGGATACATGGTTTTACTGGAACAACGGATACCGGCTTCAAAAACTTCCTCTAATTCACAGCCCTCACCATGGAGATTTTCATCATACAAAAATACGATTTTCGGAAAGAGTACCGGTTTTTTGCATTCCTTTTTACCCTGACCTCTTCTTCTCACATCCAGTAAGGCAATAGAAGCCATCTTAGCGAACTGACCGGTACCAGTACCTGCCGTAACCGTAATAAAAGGATAATCTCCCCGGCTGGAAGCTACCGTATTAAATTTATATTCCCAGCCCTGGAAGCCTTTTTCAAAGTCTTCCTTCACGTCTTTTAGGGCTTCTGCTTCCGCGGCTTCTGGGGATATGCCAAGGGCAGTATATTTTTCAAAAAAGGCGGCATAGGATTTTTGTGCATAGGGCTCTAATAATAAATCAACACTTGGGACGGTAAACCCGCCGTACTGCTGGCTGGCAGCACTAAGCACGATATCTCCGATTACGTCAAAGGCTACATTTAAGGTTTTAGGTTCGTTATACCAGAGATTACCCATTTCAAAACCGCCTTTTAATACCTCTTTTACATCAAATAAGCAGCAGTTCATGGTGTCTCTTCTGGCGGACATGTCATGTATGTAAATATAACCGTCTCTGGCTGCCTGAAGTTCTTCTGTCGTTAAGAAGAATTTCTGGTACAGTTCTTTATTGAGCTGGTTAAAAATCAAGCTTCGTTTGGTGGAAACCAAGGCGCTGTCTGTATTGCTGTTTTCCTTGTCCCCGATATACATAATGGACTGGCTCTTTTTATAAACTTCATCTAACATATGTACAAAGTCCTGCTTGTAATTGCGGTAATCCCGGTAACTTTTTGCTACCAGGGGATTGGTCTGTTCTAAAGCGCTTTCCACTACATTATGCATTTCGCTGATGTAGATTTCACTTTTATTCATCTCTGCTACTTTGTTTTCTACAAAGCTGCATATAAATTCATGCTCTTTGGGAGTGAATTTAATTAAGGCCCGTTGCGCAGACTTGTCTACCGCCCAAACTACCTTCTGTACATTAAATTCTTCCTTGGTATTATCCTTTTTGACTACTCTTATCATGCTTATTCCTTCTTTCCCATCAACTGTACGCAATCAGCCCCGAAATCTAATGTTATTTCTACGAGCCACAAGCTTATCAAATATTTGAAGTAAAACTTTAACTGTAATATAATTACTATATGCAGTGGTATTATATCACATCTGTACTAGATATAGTAGTCCTTTTTCAAAAAAAATTTAAAATTTTTTATTGAGAAATTAGGAAGAAAGAAAAACAGACCGTCTATAAAGGCAGCAGTACCGTAAAAGTCGCCCCGCCCCCTATCGTGTCCTCCAGTCGTATCGTTCCGCTGTGTGCATTCACGATTTCTTTTGCGATACTTAATCCAAGCCCAGAATGTTCTTTTGTACTGCGGGAGGAATCAGCCCGGTAAAAACGGTCAAACACATAGGGTTTATCTTTATCTGCAATACCCGTACCATGATCAGCCACGGTTAAGGCAAAATGTGTTATGCCTTTTTTCAGAGACAGAACTACTTGATCTCCCTTTTTGCCGTAACTGATTGCATTATGCAGTAAAATGGAAAGTACTTGTCCAATCCTTTGCTTATCACAATGGCAGTGTGGCAAGGATGCTTCCGGCAATTTCACGAAAAGAGACATACCCTTTTCTTTTGCCAGAGGCCAAAAAGCTTCGAAAATTTCCAGTACCAGCGTATCCAATTCCACATCATCTTTATTGATGTTCCAGGTTTTATTATCTGCGCCGGCCAGCACCAGCATATCATCAATTAATCGGGACATTTGGTAACCTTCGGTTGTCATTGTCTGAAGAAAGACTTCTTTTTGAGTTTCATCAGCTTTTTTTAGGGCGGATAAAGAAAACAGGATAACAGACAGTGGAGTGCGCAGCTCATGAGAGGCCGCCGCAACAAATTGCACCTGCTTATTCTGATTCATTTCAATTGGCTTTAATAAATGGTTGGTATAATGCCAGGAAAAGACAGAAATTATAATAAGCGAAAGCAGATTCAGTAATAAGAAAAGCATCCGTTGGCGAAATAACTGTTCCTGTAATTCACGAAGTGAATATAAAATGACAGCCTCAAAGCTGCCGTTGGCAGTCTTGATTACAGCAAAGCTTACATAATAATTTTTTTTTCCGGAAGAAAGAAACCTGAATTCGGAATGAGAGGAAGTTAAGTAATCTCTGTCGGTGTTAAAATTCTGACTGGCATATTCTCTTGCCTCCTGAAACAGAGCCTGTTCCTGCTTGTCCTTGGAGATACGAAGGAAAGACAGGGCGGTTTCTTTATCATAGATTCCGATTGCATACTTTCCGTCATTCTCCATTTTGGATAGCCATTCATAAGTAATGACAGGCTGTTCTCCCAAATTGGTGAGCAAGGTATTCATATCGCTCTGAAAGGATTGAAAACTATTTTCTTTCAGACCATGCTCTGCTATGTAAATCGTATTTAACGACATGATGAGTAAGATAAACCAACTGATACCAGCAAACATCAGGGTTAGTCTCAGATGTATTTTTCTAAACATGTTTCTCCAATCTGTAGCCTGTGCCTCTTACGGTACTGATTAATGATTTACTTCCAACACTTTTTAATCTCCTTCTTAAGAAGTGGATATAGTTATCCAGATTTCCATCTTCCACCTCCGATTCATACCCCCAGACCTTTAGCAATAATAAATTGCGAGGCAGGACTTGGTCCTGATTCCGAAGGAATAGTTCCAGCAGACGGCTTTCCGTTTTCGATAAAGTGCAGGAGCCGGTAATTCCAGTCAGTATCTTTTCCTCTACGTGAAAGGAAATATCGTGAAAGACCAGTTCCTCACAACTTTCCCATTTGCCCGGACGTCTTAGAATACAGGTTATTCTTGCTAATAATTCCTCGAAGGCGAAAGGCTTTACCAGGTAATCATCTGCACCGGTATATAGGCCTGTCAGTTTATCCTGCAGCTCGCCTAAGGCGGTCAGTACAATAACCGGAGTGAAAATTCCCTTCTTGCGTATCCTTTGCAACACGGTGATACCGTCCATTGAAGGAAGCATACGGTCCAGCAGGACGAGGTCATGTCCTTTCTGTTCTATATAATAAAGAGCTTCCTCACCGTCTTCGCAGGTATCCACTAAAAAGCCCTCCTTTTCCAATTGAAAGGATAGAGTAAAGCTTAATTTTCTGTCATCTTCAACTAATAATATTCTCATTCTAACATCTCTCCATTAATAATCAACCTTAAGGCAAGTATACCATTCCCAAAATAAATAAACAACGTTGAACAATAGCTGTTCCCCATCTATAATAATAGGGCAGTCTTTAAAAAACCTCTAAAATTGATGCTAGTATCAAAAGGTTTCTCAACCTGTATTATAAAATTAATCTCTTGACACTCGAATCAAAATTTAGAGGGTATTTAAAGATTACTCTGTTAACTTAATAAATTGAGATTATGGGCTGAATAAGCTGAAAAAAAATTAAGAGAGTAAGGAGAAAGCGATTATGAAAAAGCAAAGTGTGGTTTTAATGATATTTATGGTATGTTTTTTGGCAATTCTGACAGGATGCAGTCAGAAGGAGGAACAGGAAACTGGAAGCACCAACAACGGAAAGGGAAGATATCTGGAAGAATCCCTGAAATTTCCCGAAGAAATAACAGAAAGTAATGGCATAGCCAAACAGGAAAACGGCAGTTACTTATGTTTTGACATAGCAAACGGACTGTATGAATCCATAGATAAGGGCAAGACCTGGATTCAGAAAAAGGCTGCCTGGAGGGAAGCGATAACCTCGGACTTTGAGATAGCAGGGGTTGCCATCAGTACTGCCGGGGAGTTTGCCGTCACGTATTATCCGAAAAGTAAGGGGGATGATTCCAATCTGCCGTTGTATAAATACATAGCAGCTGATGGGAGTATGGTGGATTTAAGTATGGAACCGGAAAAGGAATACTATATGCCAGAATTTACGTTCAGCGACGACGGAAGGCTTTTTTGCTGCGGTTCGGGCGGAAAAATCTATGAGGTGGATAAGAAGACCGGCAGCTTTACCAAAATCCTGCAAGGGGACAATGCAATTGATTATATGAGGGTTGCGGGAAATAGCATTGTGGCGGTATACAGAGATAGAAAGTCCCTGATCTATGATTTAAAGCTGAATCAAAAGGCTGAGGCGGATATGGTACTGGACCGTTTTTTGCAGGATACCACCAAGGTGGAGGCAGGCTACCGGTCCTATGCCAATGCGGTTCTTATCATCCCGGGAATCGAAGAAAACAGTATATATCTGGCATGCAAAGGCGGACTGTTCTACCATATACTGGGAGGAAGTGTTATGGAGCAGGTGATTGATGGAAATTTAAGTACCTTTGGAAATCCCTCAGACTTTTTACTTTCCATGATGGCGGAGGAGGGCGGAACTTTTTTAGTGCTTTACAACAAGGAGGATGCCTCCAAAGAGCTTATCCGGTATGCTTATGATGAAACAGTACCAGCCGTTCCTGATACCGAGCTGAAACTATACAGCCTTGAGGACAACCAGACAGTTCGCCAGGCTATTTCCCAGTATCAAAAGGATAATCCGGATGTTTATCTTAGCTATACGCTGGGTATGGACGGAGCGGTAAACCTATCGAAAGAAGAGGCACTAAAAACACTAAATACAGAAATCCTAGCAGGAAATGGACCGGATATCTTAATAATGGATGATATTTTCCTAAATACTTATGCGGACAAAGGTGTGTTACTGGATTTATCCTCTCTGTTAAAGGAAATAGAGGCAGATTCAGAACTTTTTAACAATATTACGGAGGCTTGCCGGATAAAAGATAAGGTTTATGCCATACCGGCGAAATTCATGGTTCCGGTGATAGCAGGAGAAAGCCGTTATGTGGATGGGATAACCGGTCTGCCGGAATTAGCGGCCACCGTAAAGGAGATAAGAGCCCAAAAGACGGCTGGGAATATTCTTGGGATTTATACGGAAAAGGAGCTTCTTAAGCTGTTAGCCATTGGCTGTGCCCCTTCCTGGTTAAAGGAAGACGGTACATTAGACCAGGGCTCCCTGAAAGAATTTTTAAGTTATGCAAAACAGATTTATGAAACGGAGAAGCAGGGAATTACACCAACCATGGAAAAGGATCACCAGGAAAATGATTACTATCTGGAGGCTTCCACCAATGCCCTCCATCTTTTGGCCGGGGAACTGGTAGTGGATTGCGGCTATATGAAAGGAATTGATATGGGGTATTCCGCGCTTACCTCCTTATTCCACACTATGGATAAAAAAGGAACAATCAAAAGCCTGAAGCTGCAATCCCACAATGTATTTCTCCCCAGAACCATAGCTGCGGTGAATTCAAAAACTGCAAATCCCGACAAAGCAAAGGAGTTTATTAAGGTATTACTGTCTGAGCAGCTTCAGACCATAGACTTAGGCGATGGCTTCCCGGTAAATAAAACGTCCTTTGAAAAGCAGTTAACGGACTATATGGCAACAGGTGAAGATACTGACCATAAAGGCACCCTGGGAATGGATGGTTGGAACGGGGATACCATTATTCTGGAGATAGAGAAACTATCAGGGCAAGAGGCGGATAATCTTCGTTCACTGATAAATAATCTGAGTACGCCGGATATTGCAGACAGTATAATTATCGATAGTATAACTGAGCTTGGTCCGGCAGCCTTAAATGGAGAAAAAAGTATTGAGGAGGTGGCAACAGAGATTATTAACAAACTGGAGGTTCGATTGAAAGAATAACGCAAAAGAATTAACAGTAAAAGAATAACTGTTTCTATAAAATGAAAATTTATCGTATAAGAAGGGTAAAGCTAAGTAATACTCCCTATCAAGGATGCTCAGCTGAAACAAACTGAAATATATAATTGTTAAGGTAATAAACCTGTGTTAAAATAGTAGTTGGCTTTATAGTAGTCTGTTTTTTGGTCACTGACAACATGTCCAGGACTAGCCGTAACGTCATCCATGCAAGCACTGGTTTATCAGCTTACCAAAAGGAGTTATAAAAATGAATTTGTTAAATATAGAAAAGATGAGCAAAAGCTTTACCGATAAAGTATTATTTGACCGCGTAACCCTGGGAATTGGGGAAGGGGATAAAATCGGTGTCATTGGTATCAACGGTACCGGTAAATCCACTTTGTTAAAAATGATAGCGGGTCTGGAAGAACCGGATGAGGGCAGTGTGACGAAAGGTAAAACCGTCCGGGTGGAATATCTGGCCCAGACCCCTGTCTTTTCAGAGGACCTTACAATCCTTGAGAACGTCATTACCGGTAAAAAAGCAGCCGAAGAGTACCGGAACTTAGAAGGGGAAGCCAAAACCATGCTTGTAAAGCTTGGGTTAGAAGAGTATAACGGCAGGGTGGATACCTTATCCGGCGGACAGAAAAAGAGGGTCGCTTTAGTGAGGACCCTTTTAACCCCTGCACAGATTCTGGTTCTGGACGAGCCTACCAACCACCTGGATAATGAAATGGCAGAATGGCTGGAGGACTATCTAAGTAAATATCAGGGTGCCTTTATTATGGTAACCCATGACCGTTATTTCCTGGATAAGGTAACGAATAAAATTGTGGAAATAGATAAGGGAAACCTTTATACCTATGCAGCGAACTACACTAAATTCTTACAGTTAAAAGCGGAAAGAGAAGATATGGAGCAGGCCAGCGAGAGAAAGAAAAAAAGCCTGTACCGCATGGACTTAGAATGGATGATGCGTGGTGCAAGAGCCCGTTCCACCAAGCAAAAGGCCCATATACAAAGGTTTGAGGAATTAAGGGACAGAAAAGTCCTAGAAAAGGATAAGTCAGTGGAATTAAATGCGTTATCCTCAAGACTAGGTAAAAAGACCGTAGAAATTGAACATATAAGCAAAGCCTTTGGAGAGAAAGTACTGATTAAGGATTTTAACTACATTATGTTAAAGAATGACAGACTAGGCATTGTGGGTCCGAATGGCAGTGGTAAAACCACCCTTCTTAAGATTATAACCGGGTATGTAGAACCGGACGAAGGTCAGGTTATAACCGGGGAAACCGTTAAAATCGGATATTTTTCCCAGGAAAATGAATATATGGATCAGAACCTTAAGGTGATTGAATATATTAGGAATGTGGCAGAATATATAGAAACCAGCGAAGGAAGTGCCAGCGCGTCCCAGATGCTTGAACGGTTTTTATTTACAGGGGCTATGCAGTATTCCCAGATAGCTAAGTTATCCGGCGGAGAGAGAAGAAGGCTATATCTGCTTAAGGTCTTAATGGAAGCCCCGAATGTACTGATACTGGATGAACCTACCAATGATTTGGATATCCAGACCTTAACCATACTGGAGGATTATCTGGACAGCTATGATGGTATTGTGCTGACCGTATCCCATGACAGGTATTTTTTGGACCGTGTCGTAAACCGTATCTTTGCCTTTGAAGGAAAGGGAGTGATTACCCAGTATGAAGGCGGGTTTTCTGATTATAAAGAAAATGAAGCCCGAAAGGAAAAAGCAGAAGGTATCAGTGATTCGAACAAGAGCAGTGATACCCCGTCAAAGAATAGTGCCGCGGGTAAGAATAGCGACGCCTCTGACAGAGGACGGCAAAGAGAAGTTAAATTAAAATTCTCATATCATGAGCAAAAGGAATATGATGAAATAGATAATGTCATAGCCGGTTTAGAGGACAGTATAGCACTGCTTGAAGTAGATATAGCAAAAGAAGCCAGTAATTATTCAAAATTAAATGATTTAATGGCTAAAAAAGAAGAACTGGAACAGCAATTGGAAGAGAAAATGGACCGATGGGTGTATTTAAATGATCTGGCAGAACAGATTGAGAATGCCAAAAATAAATAAAAACTAATAATCAAATATCAGGAGGTAAACAATATGACCAAGATTGAACTAGTAAGAGCAGAAATGGTAAAAGCTATGAAGGCAGGTGATAAAGGAAGAAAGGATGCCCTGTCGGCACTCCTTACCGCCCTTAAGAATGTTGCCATTGATAAGCGGGAAGATTTAACCGAGGAAGAAGAAAATGCAGTTGTAGTAAAAGAAATCAAGCAGTTAAAAGAAACTCTTGAATCCGCACCAGCGGATAGAACCGATATTATTGAGGAATGCAATATGAGAATTGCTGTACTCAATGAGTTTGCTCCCCAGTTCATGTCCGAGGAGGAAATAAAGCAAGTAATAAACCAGGTACTTAATGACCTTTCCATAACAGAGCCCACAGCAAAGGACAAAGGAAAAATCATGAAGGAATTAATGCCGAAAGTGAAGGGAAAAGCGGATGGCAAACTGGTTAATGATATAGTTGCGGGGTTATTTCAGGCATAAGAATATTTAGACGGGGACCAAAGAAAAGATAAAACCACAGGTTGAAACCTAAGGATAAAATCAAAAGGATAAAAGAAAAGACCAGAAAGGGATTATATGAATTACATAGTATTCGATTTAGAATTTAATCAGGATCTGCCGTCTTTGCAGGAGAATAAACACCTGAACTGGAAGAATGAGATTCTTGCAGTAAATCCGGAGACCAGATCCGGGTTTCCTTATGAAATTATCCAGATTGGTGCAGTAAAGCTTGACGAAAAACTCAAAACCACAGGAACCTTTAACAGGTATGTAAAGCCTGTGATTTATAAAGAAGTAAGCTCTTTTGTAACGGAGCTTACCGGCATAACCACAGAACAGCTAAATGACGGGGTTCCCTTTACCCTGGCATACCTGTCATTTCTTGAGTTTATCGGGGGGACGGATGCAATCCTTTGCGTCTGGGGAATGTCTGACTTAAATGTATTGTACAAGAATGCAGGATACCACCGTCTGGATACTGGTCTGATACCAAAACAATATCTTAACATACAGTCCTATGTGCCAGCTTACTTAAACCTGTCGGACAAGAAACTTATTGGTTTGCAGACAACGGCAGAGTTACTGGAGATACCCTTATCGGTTGATTTTCATGATGCCGGTAATGACGCCATTTACACTGCCCAGATATTTAGAAAAATCTACAGTCCTTCCTTGATCCCTGACGTTTATGAGTACACGGATGTAAGCCCTGTAAAAAGGTCTCATAAGAAAACCATAAACTATGATAAGCTGCTGAAACAATTTGAGAAAATGTACGGCAGACCTATGACCAAAGAGGAAACAGAGATAATAGAACTTGCTTATAAAATGGGAAGGACCGGACAGTTTACGGAATAACCGGATTACGGATAATTACAAGACTGCTCACATGAAAACTAATCCAAGCTTTGTCATATATTTATAAAACAGGAATATAATTACTATAAGTATATCAGTGCAAGGTTGTACCTTATAACAAGTCTGTACAATCAGGCACGGGAAAGCAAGGGAGTTTAAGTATGCCTGACTATAAAAGATTAGTTTCATACATTTATAATTATGAAGACGGCATGAAAAAGAATAATGTAGGATATGCCAGAGTAGAAGCCCGGAATGGACAGTGCAAATATACCCTCCATATAGCAGCCCCCAGTTTAAATGATAAAGAGTTGCAGGTATATATATTTAGAAGAAATAAAGAAGGGCTGGCGGGGATTTTACTTGGTAACATTTTGGTGAAAAACGGAACCGGAGATTATAAAACCGTAACGGATTCCAGGCATATCATGAATTCCGAATATGGAATTGAGGACATGGGAGGGATTGTTTTATATCTTTCGGAAAGAAAGTTTTTTGCTACCGCCTGGGATGATGTTCCCATAACACTTAAAATGATTGCCGGAATTGACAGTAAAGGGCAGGACAGAGATATTAAGGCTGCTACCGTGACAGCAGAACGGCCCGCACCGGCTGCCAGTCAAAAAGAAGAGGCGGAAGATGATGTCCCGGACAATATTATACAGTTGATTTTTAAAAATACGGACAGACATAGTGAACGGAACCATCAGGAAAACATAATCGAACTAGATGACCAGAGTGACCTAAAGGAAGGGGAAGTATTCAACGACCGGAAGGACGATTATTATAAGATTAGAAAGTCTGTCAAAGATGAGGAAGACGATTTATTTAAAATTGATGCTTCCAAAATAAAAGAAGATTTACATAAAATTGATAGTGCCAAATTAGGAGAAAATTCCTCAAAAGAGCAGGATATAACGAAGGAACAAGAAAGAATAGCAGGAGGCACAGGGCAAAATTCGAACGAGGACTTAAGACATCCCTTTGCGGGAACAGAGCCAGCCAGTGAAACAGAAGCAGTGAAAGAATCGGAAGCAGTTAGAGCATCAGAACCGAGTAATGAACCAGAGCCAATTAGTGAGCCGGAGCCGATTAAGGAGCCGGAACCATATAAGGAGCCCGAAACCCTGGAGGACGGTTTTCATTATTATGATTATGAGACCGGAGAAGATGAGGTCATAGGGGATAATACAGAAACAGATCAGAATGCCCAGAGTCTTTATGAGCAAATAACAAAAGACTTAGAGGAAAACGGCAGTCCAGAAGAACAGCCAATAGCAGAAAATCCAGATACCCAGTTTGAGGCCGACTCAGAAGATGGTCAAAGAAACAGCGATAAGCAGCAACCCTTTTTTGAAGATCATCCCTTAGCCAAGAGAATTTATCGCAGTTATCCCAGAATGTATCCTTTTGAAGACAATGAAATCGCCTGGTGTGTAAGAATTGAACCCCAGGATATTGGTTTATTCCCTGTGGAAGCCTGGCTGCTGGGGAATAACAGCTTCCTGCTCCATGGATATTACAGCTACCGCCATTTAATCTTTGCAAGAATCAACGACAAAAACGGGTTCAATTACATACTTGGAGTTCCTGGGATTTATCATAACCGCGAAAAATTCATGGCAAAAATGTTTGGCTTTGAGAATTTTAAATGTGTGAAAAGAAAAACCCAGAGAACTGGGGAGTTTGGCTATTGGTATATACCAATTACCCTGAATTAAAGATAAGGATTCTATCGTGACAGTTGTGACAGCGCTAGGGGCTGTTGCAAATCCATAGATTAAATTACCTGGGAGTGAATCGGGATTGTATTTTGTAAAAATTTTGTGGAAAGTATGCGCGAATGGCTGCAAGAAAGAGAATGCAGCCGCATATTCGCGCGATCTTGGAACAAAATTTTTACAAAATACAATCCTGATTCTAAAGCCCAGGTTTTATAACCCTTTTTCATATAAGGACTATAGTTTGAGTGCCGAAAGCCCATGCATAAAACATGGCCTTCGGCACTCTGCTTCATTATATAGCCGTTGTTCTAATCTTCAAAAGCTGTATTAATATAGGCATATCTGGCATGGTCCTCCCACTTGTTGTTGATGTGGATACTGGATTTTGAAAGACCTTCATAACCAAAGCCCAGCTTTTCAATCAGGTGGATGGAACGTAAATTTGCAGGCATAATATTAGCTTCAATCCGGTGAATTTTGTGATCGGAGAACAAGATTTCCATGGCGGCTAAAATACTCTCAACCGCGTACCCATTGCCGGTATGGTACTGGTCAAATTTATATCCCAGCTGGCAGGTATAATAGGAACCTTTTATCATATTGTAAAAATTGACAGAACCTATAATAGTGCCCGGTTTTTCTTTGTGAAATACCCAATACCGAAGCAGCTTGGACTGTAACATAAGGTTATACTCTATCGACAGGGAAAGCCGTTGATAAGGGAGGGTATAAAAATTCGGATCCCGCTCCGGTTCCCAGGGTTCAAAGTGTTCTTTATTATTTTCGTAAAAAGCCAAAACTTTATCTGCTTCATTTGGATGCAAAATAGTTAAGGTAAGGCGTTCGGTTTGATAAGTCATCTGCATAATATTATTCTCCCAGCTGCTTTCCTAAAAATAAAGTAAGCGTATTAATCCATGCCGCGTATCTGAACATTCTGAATATAGGGTTTTAGCAGATCTTTATAGGAAGACATATCTGTTTTTGAAGGGGCCGTCAGCCCGGACAGAATTACATCCTCGCTGTCTTTATAAGGCTGAAGGAAATAAGCGCTGGCACCTTCTAACCATTTACCGATTTCTAACATGTCCTCCCTGGTGTGATGTTCCCTAACTACAGTAGTCCGAAACTCATACTCCACAGTACCGGAGAGAAGGAAGGACACGCTTTCCTCCACACGTCTGGTATCAAAGTCTGAGAGCCCGTTTGACAAACCGTAGTTGACCCTGGAATTTTTAATATCCATGGCCACATAGTCCAGATATCCGTTCTTTACTAATTCTTTTATTATATGAGGATTATTCCCGTTTGTATCCAGTTTTACAAGATAACCAAGATCCTTGATTCTGCCTATGAATTCCGCTAAGCCGGAATAGAGGGTAGGTTCTCCCCCTGTGATACAGACACCTTCTAATATTCCGGTTCTTTTACGCAGGGTATTAAAAACTTCCGCCTCGTCAAAGACTGGCTGTGCGGCGGGAGAGAGTACCAGGGAGGCATTATGGCAGAAAGGGCAGCGGAAATTACAGCCTCCTGTGAATATGGTAGCAGCTAAGTGTCCCGGGTAATCCAGTAATGTAGTTTTTACAAAACCATGTATTTCCATCAACTTATATCCCTTCTGTACCTTTAATAGGGGCATTTATACATTGCCTATTGGCATACTTCGTGTTAAGATTAATATAGCAGATTAAAAGAATTTCGTCTATTATTTATTCTGAGTATATTGATACGACTTTTACACTAATTTATGATTAAACATAAAGGAACATGAAATGAATTTTAAATATATGAAAGAAGCGTTAAAAGAGGCCAGGAAAGCAGCAAAGGCTGGGGAAGTCCCTATTGGCTGTGTAATTGTTTATGAAGATAAAATTATTGGAAGAGGGTATAATAAAAGAAATACCAAAAAAACCACGTTAGCCCATGCGGAACTGATTGCCATACAAAAGGCCAGTAAAGCCGTAGGAGACTGGAGGCTGGAGGACTGTGTCATGTATGTAACTCTGGAACCTTGCCAGATGTGTTCCGGAGCGATTGTACAGGCCAGGATTAAGGAAGTAATCGTAGGTGCCATGAATCCGAAAGCGGGCTGTGCCGGTTCCATTCTTAATATCCTTCAGATGGAGGAGTTCAATCATCAGGTAGAATTAACTACCGGAGTTATGAAAGAGGAATGTGAGGCAGTATTAAAGGAATTTTTTAAGGATTTAAGAATCCGCAATAAGCTTGAGAAGGAAAAACAAGTACCTTGAAAGGGGTAGTTTTATATGTCGGTTTTTGACAAAAATAGTAATGATGGTTCCCTTGAGACATTAAATACCCTGTTTAATATGATTGAAGATGGTGTCATTATTGTAGATGAATTTGGAATTATCCTGGATGCCAACCATATCACCCTCAAAAAGTTTGGGTTTACAAAAGAAGAACTGCTCGGAAAAAATATACTTACCCTGTATCCCACAGAGAGACATATGGAAGTATTGGCGGCTTCTATGGACCTGCGAAAGGGAAAAGCATATAACTGCGCCATACCGTTAATAACAAAAGAAGGTCATTCTATTTCCTGCGAGACACGGGTCTATAAAGGCAGATGGCATGGAAAAGACGTGGGTATCGGAATTATTAAAGATATGTCGGTATTAAAAAATTATCAGAAATTTTTAAAAACGATGATTGATGCAACACCCGATCTCGTTTTTTTTAAAGATATCAACAGCACCTATTTAGGCTGTAATAAGACCTTTGCCGATTACTTTGTGGGGTTAAAGGAAGAAGAAATCATAGGAAAAACAGATGCAGACATCCTTCCGGATAAAAAACTGGTTAAACTCTTAAAACAGAAGGAAAAGGAAATTCTTAAGGATTACAGGACAAGATTTCTTGAGGAGACCGTTATTATGTCTGATTCCACCAAAGCGGAGGTGGAAATTTCTGAAACACCTTATTTTAACGAAAATGGTATGGCGGCTGGGATTATTGGGATAGCAAGGGATATAACCGCCAGGAAGGAATATGAAAGGCGTCTCATACGTAAGGAAAAAATTCTTACTGCAGTAGCCATGTCCATTAAAGAGTTTTTAGATAATTCCGATTATATGGAAGCGGTTAAAGAGTCTTTTGACCTGCTTGGTCCTGCTACCGGTGTGGACCGGGTGTATTTATATCAGAACTACTATGAAGATGGGTTAAGCTACACCAGTTTAAAAGCCGAATGGTATTCAGAGAACAGGGAGGCATTATTTGATCATGCCCTGCTAAAGAAGCTTACCTTCCAGGATATACAAACGATGATTAAGCCTTTGTTGTTAAGAGGTTATTTTTATGGCTATACAAAGGACTTAACCGATCTGGGAACCAGAGAATTGTTTGAATCTCAGCACATCTTATCCGTTGCCATAATTCCCATTTTCATTAACAAGATGTTTTGGGGATTTGTGGGATTTGATGACTGCGTTACAGAGAGAATGTGGTCAAAGGCAGAATTCTCAGCTTTAAGTGCATTTGCCAATTCTCTGGAAAGAGCAATAGAAAGAAGCCGGTTTCAGGAAGAACTTGAAAAATCCAAACGGGAAGCGGAGATTGCCAATGTATTAAAAAGCCAGTTCCTCGCCAATATGTCTCATGAAATCAGGACACCCATGAATGGGATTTTGGGTTTTGTGGATCTATTGCTAAAAACAGAATTGACCAATGAACAGTCGGAGTATTTAAACTATGTAAAAGAGGCTTCTGGGACCTTGATGATGCAGATTAATGATATTCTGGATTATTCTAAAATCGAAGCAGATAAACTGGAACTGGAGCAGATCCTGTTTAATCTTCATCGTCTGGTGAAGGAGTCGGCGGTTTTATTTGTACCCAAAATTAAAGAAAAAAACTTAAGGCTTAAACTGGATCTGCCTGATAATATCCCTAAGTTTCTGTATGGAGATCCAGGAAGGCTAAAGCAGGTCCTTAATAATCTGATCAGTAATGCGGTAAAATTCACGGAAAAAGGAGAAGTATCCATAGAACTCAAACTTCTTGAGAAAAGTGATACCCTGGTGAAGATAGGATTTGTAATTAAGGATACCGGGATAGGAATAAGCGAAGAGGCAATTCCGGAACTTTTTTCAGCATTTATCCAGGCAGATGCCTCCACCACAAGAAAATACGGCGGTACCGGGCTGGGACTTGCAATCTCCAAGCGCATTATCGACTTAATGAAAGGGGAAATAAAGGTAAACAGTATCCAGGGAATCGGGTCAGAGTTCTGCTTTGAGGTTACTTTCCTAAAAGTCGGGGAGGAGGAGAAGGATTCCGGGGAAAAAGAAATCTGGCAGGACCATATCTTTAAACTTCTTGACGAAACAAAAGAGCCCAAGAAACCAAAAAGGGTTCTTGTAGTAGAGGATACCCTAGCAAACCAGAGGCTGGCTTTTGTTATCCTGCAGAAATTAGGTTACGATATCAGTATAGCTGCTGACGGTCAGAAAGCAGTGGCTGACTGCTTAAGCAATAAATATGACTTAATTCTTATGGATTGTCAGATGCCGGTTATGGACGGTTATGAAGCAGCCTCCGTGGTTAAGCAAAAAGGTGTGAATCAGGAAACGGTCATTATTGCCATGACTGCCAACGCACTGGAGGGAGAACGGGATAAATGCCTGGCTGCCGGTATGGATGACTACATCAGTAAACCGATTACCTTAGATAAACTGAACCGTGTCATAAAACACTGGTCAGAGAAAGAATAACACACAATGTTCCATTATTTTGGCAGTCCCTTATTCAAATCATACTAAAACGATGTATTAATGCCTTTTGCACGATATAAAATGACTTTTAGTACTGGAATAGAAAGGATTATCTGCATTATAATTATTCTTAAAGGGGGAGAAGTAATGGAACAGATTATTGTAGATATCTTTACATTTCAAAAAGAAGCCGGTTTGGATTATAATACCTTGAAGGAACTCTACCTCATCTTCGTAGATGAAATAAAACAGGAGAAAGAGGAAATTGAAGAGTATTTATCCGGTAATAATATGGAAGAGCTTATTAATGTCATACATAAAATCAAAGGCATAGCCAGCAGTTACCGGACACCCGTTATTCTTAAAATTGCAGGCAAGCTGGAAGCAGAATTAAAAAATAAGGAATTCGACAATTTCCTTGGGGATATCGATAAGCTTAATAGAGCAATTGACCGGGTTATTGATATCATTACTATGTATTTTGATTCCTAATCCATCTTTCATTCTTAATTAATCCATCAGTTTGTTTTTTAAGGCAAATACAGCCAGCTGTGTCCTGTCCTTTAACTGAAGCTTGGATATGATATCGGTAATTTTATTTTTAACGGTTCCTTCTGCCATAAATAATACGGAACCGATTTGCTTGTTATCATAGCCATCAACAATTAAGGATATGATTTTAAGTTCTTTTTCCGATAAAGCAACAGAGATACCATTAATAAGTACCTCTTTTTCACCGGACTTTCCTTTTCTGAAATTCTTCGTTGAAACAGGTATGGAATTCATTACATTCTTATGGATTATGCCAAGACCTGCCGCAGTACTCTTAATCGATAATATTAGTTCATCCGTGCTGATATCCTTAACAATATAACCGTCGGCTCCATTACTGATGGCTTCTGCTACATCATCCCCGTTACTGGAGGCAGTAAGGATTAGGACTTTTATAAGGGGGTAGTTCTGCTTTATCAGCTTTGTTGCCTCAGTTCCGTTACAGACCGGCATGGTAATATCCATTAAGATCAGGTCAGGAGTATTTTTACAGCAAAAATCATAGGCTTCTTTTCCGTTAACGACACAGCCTATGACTTTAATATCACTGTTGTTCTCGATTATATATTTAAAACTTTCCCTTAGAAGTTTCTGGTCATCTGCTATGAGTATATTCATTCTTGGTAAACTCCGTTTCCGTTAATTGTTATTCATAAGCATATTTATTTATAAAAATTTAATAATATTATTATATCATTGTGTTAAAATTAAAACAATGCATAGATTCGTTTATTTTGACGAAATTAAAGATATTATGGGGATTTATGTCGCATCAATTGTAATTTTTCCTCATAAAAAGAGGAGCGTTTACCATGATTGCCCTCTATCATAGTGCTTGACTTTTACCAGGAAATGAAGTATACTGATTCACACAGGTTTCCTGACCTGTGCTATTCTAAATTTTAACGCAGGAAGTTATTACAAATCGGAAGTATAATTCCGATTCTTATTCAGTCATAAAGTTTCCGTGCAGCCGGGGAGATAGCGGTGCCCTGTACCTGCAACCCGCTACAGCAGGGGTGATGCCTTGCCTAGGGTGCTTTTTTGTAGGGCTGCCCCCTATAAGTGATGTTGACGTCTGGGTCTTACGCAACAGGAATTCGTGAACCGTGTCAGGTCAGGAATGAAGCAGCACTAAGCGAAAGCTCTTGTGTGCCGTGAGGTAGCCTGGGCCGAGTTAACTGTAGGGGTAACGCCTATGAAGAGCATTCGAAGCAAGACGCACGGAATTTAATATAAATAGATAAGGCAACGATGTCGTCACAATTGTGAACGGCATTTTTTTTATGCTGTAGCAAATTACATTTCTATTGCATAAAAAATTATTTCCTATGGTAGGAGCTGCCAAAGGGGGTAGTTTTCTATATACAATATATTGGGGTCGGATACTATCAATGGGGATAGGCCTTTGCTCATAGCCATCGGTAACGGTGGCCCGGCCCCCTCAAATATGAAAGATAACATGAATGCACCAATAATAATTTTTTATTGGTGCTTTTTTACTATTAAACAAGAGTGTATTTTTATAAATTTGTCTTTCAGAATGTCGATTTTTAGATTATAATATAACTATGTGTTAAAATGTATCATAAATCGAGGTGAGCTATGGCAATGAAGATCAACAATTATGCTGTGAATCAAGCGGATAAGGGAACAGTTATATATGAAGCAAACGAGCAGGTAAGCAGTGTATGTATTATTTTAAAAGGAAGAGTTCAGGCTGTTAATAAGGGCTCAAAGGTTATTTTAGGTTCGGGTAATTTCTTAGGTGTCAGTGATCTGTTATATATGGGGCGGTATTTGAATTCTTATATTGCCTATGATGATGTAACATTCTATTGTTTTCCAATACAGCAAAAAGAAGAGCTGTCTGAAATATTTGCCTCCAATAAAGACTATAAAGGTCTTATGGCTGCGTCTTTAACCAGGCAGATAGGCGAACTGGATAAGGTCTACAGTGCCCTTACCGCCACATCCGAGCAGCTTTATAATTTTATTTACCAGAATTATAACCGATATACGGAAACTGGTAAACGATATGGATATACCACTACGCCCATTCCCGCCGTACAAGAGATGGAGCATTACAGCAGTGATTCCATAATCGATGAAAGGAAACTGGAATATTACAAGGAATGTGCCAAAATATCTCTCGATATCTGGAAATCTTTCTGCTCCACAGGGGATGGAATCATCTTGTACCTGGTAGAGGAGACAGCTGGCATTATTGCCCAGTTGACGATAGAGTGTATGGAACTGGCGGACTACCTATCTAACTTATTCGGCCTGTTAATGAACAACACGGATATCTGTCTCTTTAAAGGATTTGCCGCACTAGCTATTTCCGTTGAAGAAAGCGGCGGTTATAATAATGATTTATTACTGATAATTGATGAAATTATAGACCAGATTAATACCATTGAGAAGCTTTTTGAAGATAAAATAGGAAGTACTGTTAATGTGGACCGGACGCGGATGGAGGAAATATATTATATGCTGTTATCAAAAAACAGCGGCCGCAAAGAACAGGTAGAAAACAATTTCCAGTATTCTCAGAGTGAAATGCAGCAGATGACCGATGATTTTACGGATTCCTTAAAACAGATTGAACAGTATGGAAACCGTGATGTGTCGAAAGTAGAAGAATTTAATGAACTGGTTCTTACCTTTATCAATCTAAAGGATAAATTCTCAACCGATGACAACAGCCGGGTACTGCGCAGAAAGATTATGCAGAATTATTATGAGTTATATGAAGCTGTATTTTTTAAATCCCTAGAGGACAAAGCAGCTCCTGCTGTAGTAGAGTTATTTCTGAAATATGGATTCTTAGATGAAAGGCTGCTAACCAAAGAACAGCTAAAAGAACTTTATTATCTGGACAGCCAGATACCGGAAGGGACAGGTCCTTGTAAGGTATACAACATTAAAGAATGGCTTACCGCCATATACAAAGGAGAAAAGCAGCCTTCCAAAAATGAATTTGATTTGGACTATACGGACATGCTCCGGGACAGAAAGAAAAAAGGCGAAATCACAGAAGTTCAGGAGAAGGAACTTTTAGAAAACCAAAAAGAAAAGGTTCTTTATGAAATAACGAATATGTTCCGTTATAACCACCGGGTTGTCAGCGGTCAGATCAGTACTTTCGTGCCATTTATCTGGGGTGATAATATGGTTAAAGGAATACAGAAACTTATTGTGACCTCAACTGTGGTCAATGATGCCATGAAAGAGCTCCTTGAAATTGATTATTCGGTCTTTCACAGGGAAGCGATGTATGTTAACACGGAGAAAGGCATTGCCAAGGAATACGTACTTATGCAGGTATTTCCGGATATTCTCCTTATGCCCACGCTTGGCTATAACGGTGTTATGTGGCAGGAAATCACTGGAAAGAGAAAGACAAATGAAGGAAGATTTGTACTGCCCATCTTTACGGAGCTATCGGTTAAAGATATATTAGTTAAAGTGCTGGGAAGATTTCGTTGGGAACTTTGCCGGAGCATCCAAGGCAGTGCCTGGAATAATATTAAATATAAATCTCTTACCTCAGAGTATGCGGATTATATCCAGTTTTACCGTAAGAACAGAGAGCTTTCGGAAGAAGTAAAAGAAAAGGTAAAGCTGCAGATCCAAAAAGGCAAAGGAAATTACAGGGAAATCTTTGTGATTGACTATGAAGCCTGGATAAAAGGGGAAGCTACCGGTGCCTTACGATTAAATAGAGTAGCCAGGGAAATACTTGCCACCTATTGTCCGTTTAGTAAGCCCATAAGGGACCGAATAAAAGGACAGCCGTTATTTGCGGATGCCATGGAACGATTCACAAGAAATACCTTAAAGAAGATAAAGGAACTGGAGCTCAGATACCGTGCAATCGAAAAAGAAGGCGGAGAACTTACAGAGGAATTAATGGAAACCTTCATATTCTATCGAGATTTATAGAACGCTTCTAACGGGCTAAACCAGGGTTGATATGGGTTAAGCGCAAGATAACCTGGTATCTGCTGCCGATAATTTAATAATACATACCTAATCTATTCAGATAGTTTTTCTATATATAAGCCTGTGAACTTATATAGGTTCATGGGCTTAACATTTCGGATAAATTATCAGACAATAAGAGCAATGAATACAAATAAAACAAATATAAGTAAAAAAGATAAAAAGGTGTTGACAAATACCGACTAATTATGTATAATGACATCATAAACCAAATGAATAATTTAATTAACAGACAATTAGATCATTCATTTGGTGTTAAAGAGAAAGGAGGAGATTCCAATGGGCTCTTTAGAAGAAGATTCTAAAGATATATCTATCCATTACATGCACAAAAGGTTGTCCTGCTGGAAAGGCCTTCAATATAGATGAACATATCTAAGTGATATGAACGTATAAAAGATATATGAACATATAAAAGACATATGAACATATGAAGATATACGAACATTCGAGAATGAAACAGAAGTTATATACTAACAACGATTGGTGCATGTAGGAATGATGAATTTGTAAAACCTGTTATTTCATTTTAGCTTAAGCGGGACAAAGATATAATAAGAACTTCTGATATGTAACATAATAAGAAAATTAATAAATTAACAGGTAAGAGCCTGCCATAACAATATTATGGCAGGCCCTTTTTGAAGTTCTTAGCAGATTACTAGAATGCGCTAAGCCACATTTTTTCAGGTTTTTACTTGTTTTAATGCACTTTGGATGATAAGATAAGATAGAATAGTTACGAATCGAGTGAGGAATCATATGCTTTATTTGCAGGATGTTAAAAAATATTATAAAAAGAAAAAAGCAGTGGATGGTGTCAGCTTTGGGATACAAAAAGGTGAAATATTTGGGTTGATCGGAGCAAACGGTGCCGGCAAATCAACCACTATATCCATGATTACTACCATGTTAAAACCAGATGGCGGAGATATTTTATTCCAGGGGCAAAGTATTATAAGTAATCCGAAACTTATCAGGGAACATCTTGGATATGTTCCCCAGGATATTGCCCTGTATCTTTCTCTTTCAGGAAGAGATAATCTGGTGTTTTGGGGTAATGCTTACCACGTTCCGAAAAATAAATTGGATGAGAGAATTGACGAAATCTGTGATATAATAGGTTTTACGAAGGATACGTTAAGTCAAAAGACAGCTTCTTATTCCGGAGGTATGAAACGGCGCCTTAATATAGGTGCTGCACTTTTGCACCGACCGGACTTTCTCGTTTTGGACGAGCCTACCGTGGGAATTGATATGATAGCAAGAAACCAGATATTAGAAGCCATCAAACGGTTAAATCATATGGGGACCACCATTCTCTATTGCGGTCATTATATGGAGGAAGTGGAGCGGCTTTGCGATTCATTCTGTATGCTGCATGAGGGCAGGGAGATTGTATGGGGCAGTAAAGATAAGTTACTAAAGGATTCCGGTAAGACACTGGAAACCTTATATTATGAATTAATGGGAACAAACCTTTACCTGCAAAGAAAAGAAAATTAAACATACAAGACAGCTATAAAAAATAGTCTTGATAAAATTGCGTGTCAGGACACGCAGAAGGGTGTTGAACAGGGCATGGAACGTTATGAGAATATTGTTAAAATTGAAGAAATGAGAAAGCTGACTGATAACAACCAGTATCTAAAGGCAATCAAAATACTGGATACCATGGATGTTGGCAAAATCAAAGCGCTTACCGATTTAAGCATTATTGCCGAGGTTTATATGCAAAACGAACGGTATGACGAAGCGATGGCAGTTCTCACTAAAATATATAACAAAACCAAAACCAGAAGAATCTTATACCAGTTGGTGGATTTATCCATAAAACGGGGCAGCACAAATGAGGCGGAGGAGTACTTAGACCGGTATATTAAAATTGCGCCTCAGGATTCCAGCCGTTTTATCTTCCGGTATAGTATTGATAAATTATTGGGGGAACCCTATGATATTTTAATTGATTCATTAGAGAAGCTGAAAGAGTATGAATATTACGAAAAATGGGCTTACGAACTGGCCAAAGTATATCATAAAGCCGGTATGAAGGATAAATGTGTCAGAGAATGCAGTGATATAATTTTATGGTTTGGTGAAGGCATTTATGTAGAAAAAGCAAAGCTATTAAAAGGATATTATGTGGGGGATATTAACCCAATCCATATGCTAAAGGCAAAAGAAAAAAAAGAAGCTGAAATGAAGCTGGGTCTTGATAAAACCAAAGATTACAGTGCCATGCGAAGCAAGATAGACCAGTTCCTGGCAGAAGGAGATACAGAAGAAGACAGTAGATTATCAGGTGTAGATAGACAGTTAGAACGTACTACCGATTATATTTCAGACGAGACATCTTTCTCAGGTTCTGAGACGGCAGCAGGGGAATCCTCGAATTCACCTGGATTGATGCGGATATGGAAAGAATACGAGGATATGGATAGCAGGAAGGAAGAACTGCCCCATACAGAGAATATTGAGCTTAAGGAATTCTTTAAGAAAGTCGCCAGAAAGTTAGAAAAAGAAATTGAAACCGGAGACCAGCAGGAATATCAAGATACAAATGACGCAATAAATGAAGACGATAAGGCTTCCTGGAATAGGTATCATACTGAAAATGAGGAAGAAGCAGAAGATGCCGGAGAGAACAAAACAGAATACATGGCAGAAGATGCTACAGAGAACAGACCAGAATACATGGCTGAAGATGCCGAAGAGAACAGATCAGTATACGTAGCAGAAGATGCCGGACAGAACAAAATAGAATACATGGCAGAAGATGCCGCTGAAAGCAGACCAGAATACATAGCAGAAGATGCCGGACAGAACAAAACAGAATACATGGCAGAAGATTCCACAGAGAACAGACCAGAATACATGGCAGAAGATGCCGCAGGGAACAGACCAGAATACATAGCAGAAGATGCCGGACAGAACAAAACAGAATACATGGCAGAAGATGCCACAGAGAACAGACCAGAATACATAACAGAAGATGCTGCTGAAAGCAGAATAGAGTACGTAGCAGAAGATACTGCAAAAAACAAAACAAAAAGTAATGCAAAAGCGTATGCTGAAAATAATGCGAAAGACGGTAAAGATAGTAACCAACCTTCCGAGGAGGAATACAAGCCGGAGATTGGCAAAGATTTTACTCAATATGAAACTACAGCCAGGCAGGAAGATGTAAATGTACATAGGGAAACGTATGTTGAAAAACCATATATGGAGGGCAGGTTTGACGCTATCTTTTCAGAGGCCAATATGAATTTTAAGAAAGATTTTGGCTATTTTATCCGAATGGACTTAGTCAGAAAACAGATAGAAGCATGCTTAGAAACGATAGTATCGGATTATACTAATGTCAATCATATGATTATTACCGGTGAAAGAAAATCTGGAAGAACCACGTTAGCTAAGAAGATTTCCAAAGCTCTATACGGTTTAAACCGCATTAACACGAATCGAGTAGCTAAAATAGCAGCGTTAAAATTAAACAGTATTTCCCTGGAATCAAAAAAGGATAAACTGGTTAACTGTTCTCTAATCATTGAAGATGCAGGGCAGTTAGAACTTAGTGCAGCAGAGCAGTTAATGTCACTGATACAGGATTTACACGGTAATATATTTGTTATTTTAGAAGACAAGGCAGAGGAAATTCAAAAGCTGTTTCAAAGGAACATAGAATTAAGGGATATTTTTAACAGTACGATAAATCTTCCGGAATATAATATTAGTGATCTGCTTGGATTTGCTTACACTTATATACAGAATAACGATTATGAAATTACCGGGGATGTTAAGGCGGCTTTTCATAATGAAGTAGAAAAAATCATGAATGCCCTAAGGGAGGAAAACCAGCTGGAGGCTGTTATGAACCTAGCCAGGAAAGCAAAGACTTCTGCCGATGAAAGAAATAAAGGATTACTGTCAGATATGCTTGCGGCAGGAGATTTAAGCTCGGAAGACTTCTTATTCATAAAAAAGGAAGACTTCCTATGGGAGGAAATAGAGAATGGATAAGGAAATATACGTAATCGGCCACATTAATCCGGATACGGATTCTATATGCTCTGCTATTGCATATGCAAAGTTAAAGAGAATTTTAACCGGTGGTGAGTATAAAGCGAAGAGGGCAGGACAGATTAACTCAGAAACCAGGTTTGTACTGGAACGGTTTGGTATCCCGGCTCCCAGCTACTTATCCGATATCCGTACTCAGGTCAAGGATATAGAAATCCGCAGGACAGAAGGTGTTGGTAAAGGCATATCCTTAAAAACTGCCTGGTCCTATATGAGAAAGAATAACGTGGTAACCCTTCCGATTGTAGATTCCCTTAACCATCTGGAAGGGTTAATAACAATCGGCGATATAGCCAAGTCCTATATGGACGTTTATGACAGCAGGATTTTAACCAAAGCAGGAACACCTTGTATTAATGTTATAGAGACCTTAGAGGGGGAACTTATAGCAGGCAGTTCAGAAGATAATTTTTCTGAAGGAAAAGTGTTAATAGCCGCCGCCAATCCTGACCTTATGGAAAATTATATTGAAAAGGGAGATATCGTAATTCTTGGTAACCGGTATGAATCTCAGCTCTGCGCAATAGAAATGAGTGCAAAATGCATCGTGGTCTGCGATGGAGCCAAGGTATCTAAAACCATAATCAAGCTTGCCCAGAATAATGAATGTACTATAATCAGTACACCTTTTGATACCTTTACGGCAGCCAGGCTAATAAATCAAAGTATTCCCATCCGGTTTTTTATGACCAATCAGGATTTAATCACTTTTTCCACAGAGGACTATATAGAAGATATCCGGGGTATTATGGCCAAGAAAAGGCACAGAGATTTTCCTATTTTAAACAAAGACGGTTTTTACAGCGGAATGATATCCAGAAGAAATCTTTTGGATGCCAGAAGAAAAAAAGTAATTTTGGTGGATCATAATGAAAAATCCCAGGCAGTAGACGGCTTGGAAGATGCGGAGATTATGGAGATTATCGATCATCACCGCCTGGGAAGTTTAGAAACCATAAGTCCGGTATTCTTCCGTAATCAGCCCCTTGGCTGTACGGCAACGATTATATATCAGATGTACCGCGAAAATGGAATAGAAGTGGAACCACAGATAGCAGGCCTGTTATGTTCAGCTATTTTGTCGGATACACTAGTTTACCGCTCCCCTACCTGTACGGAGATTGACCGGACTTTGGCAGAAGAACTGGCTGTAATAGCAGAAATTCAGGTTGAAGAATATGCAAAAGAGATGTTTGCGGCAGGCAGTAATCTGACCTCTAAATCACCGGAGGAAATTTTTTATCAGGATTTTAAAAAATTTACGGCAGGGGATCTTATCTTTGGAGTTGGTCAGATTAATTCCATGAATAAAGAGGAACTGGATTCCATTAAGGAAAAACTGGTACCGTATATGGAGAAAGCCTTCCGTGATCATGGAGTAGGCATGTTGTTTTTTATGTTGACCAACATTATGGAAAGCTCCACAGAATTGTTATATCAGGGAACTGGAGCAAAAGAGTTATTGCTGAATGCGTTTAAACTGGATCAGGATACTGAAATTATCTACCTGAAGGGGGTAGTATCAAGAAAGAAGCAATTAATTCCCGCCTTGATGGTAACCCTTCAGCAGGATAATGTTTAGATTTTAAATTGTAATTGAACGCTTTTCTTTAAATTTTTACCGCCTACTGATTTAACATTCTGGGTTATGGTTAATATGTAGGACTCATTTTCCGTGTAAGGTTCCAAGGGTTCGATTTCTATATACTGGTTAATGGAATCATAACTGATATGGGTCTTTAAAGGAACTTGATTCAGGGTGGTAACATAGAGATTTCGATTGTTGACCGTTGCCGGATTTAAGGGGGAGGAAAATTTAACCCGCCATACGAAATTGCCGGTCCGGAATTTAAGTGTTTGTTTTACTTTGCTTTGTACTTCGTCGGATACGGCTTCAATATTTAAAAAATTATTATTCATAACACTCACCTCAAAATATTATCTTAAAATGTCATTACCGCTTGTCTAATTATAAGTTTATTGGTAAATAATAATCGATTTTTGCATTTTACAGTCTTATTATACTATATTTAACAAAAATAGCATAGTAGTAAATGAGAATCATGATTTTATTTATAGTTAATAAAAGTATAAGCGAATGGCATAAATTGAAAAAAGCTTTGAGAAAAAAGTGTTTTTGATATGACCTAGGAGGTTTTATTCGTGGAGAAAGAGTTTTGGAAAGCCGGTAATATGTTATATCCCCTGCCGGCGGTTATGGTTAGTTGCGGGAGACAGGGAGAAAAGCCCAATATTATTACGGTGGCCTGGACCGGAACCGTATGTACCAATCCACCTATGGTATATATATCTGTAAGACCCAGTCGTTTCTCCTATGACATTATAAAGGAATCGGGAGAGTTCGTAATCAATCTGTCTACAAAAAAACTGGTAAAAGCGGTTGATTATTGTGGGGTAAAATCGGGCAGAGAGGTGGATAAATTCAAGGAAATGAAGTTAACACCTGTTCCGGCTAATATAGTAAGTGCGCCTTTAATTTTGGAAGCACCGGTGAGCATTGAATGTAGAGTTACGCAGATTTTGGAATTGGGTTCCCATCATATGTTTCTTGCAGAAGTTTTAGGTGTCCATGCAGATAAAGCGTATATGAATGAGGCTGGAAAATTTGATTTAAGCAAGTCACAGCCCATTGTTTACTCTCATGGTGAGTACTATGGTCTTTCGGAACTTTTTGGTAAATTCGGCTATAGTGTTAAGAAAAAATAACCTGTTTAGAATTCAGAAAACGGGAAAAAATAAAAAGTGCTTGGCGAGGTGGGCAAAAGGTGATATAATCTGTTCATTATGTGCGAAAGGTCATATTGAATATGAAGAACATAGTACTTATAGGAATGCCTGGTGCCGGGAAAAGTACAATCGGTATAATTCTTGCCAAAGTGTTAGGATACCAGTTTCTGGATTCCGATTTGTTAATACAGAAGCAGGAAAAATGCTTACTTAAGGATATAATTGAAACTCAAGGTCTGGAGGGTTTTATAGCTATTGAAAACCAGGTCAATTGTGAAATCGACGCAGACAAGACGGTTATAGCAACGGGAGGAAGCATTATATACGGTACGGAAGCGATGAAGCATTTAAGAGAAATCGGGATAGTAGTTTATCTTAAACTTAATTATGAGACTATTTCCAACCGTTTGGGAAATATTAAGCAAAGAGGTGTCGTTTTTAAGGCAGGACAAACACTGAAATCCTTATATGAAGAACGCTGTCCGTTATATGAGAAGTATGCACATGTTGTTGTTGATGGAGAAGACTTATCTGCTGAGGAGTTTATGGATAAGATCGCAGAGGAAGTAAAAAGGTATTCTAAGGGTATGTAACGGCGGTACTTTAGCAAATTATTTTACCAGAACCAAAGTGTAAGAGCTGGAATGTAAGAACAAAAATGTAAGAACAGAAATGTAAGAACTGTATTGAAGAGCAGAAATATAAGAAATAAAACATCAAGAACAAGAACTGAGATGCAAGAACCAAAGTGTAAGAGATACCAGGTAAGCATTGATTCATAATAATTGAATAGTAAAATAACAAAATCGAAAACTAGATATTTACTGACGATAAAATAAGAATCCGGTCGTATTCTACCGTGACTGGAGAAAATCATAAAAATAAGTTTACAACCCAGGGTTTTATGGTATAATCAAGATAATCTAACAAAATTTACAATTATATTATGTGATTTCTGTGCAAAATGGATAAATCATGTAACAGCATAATGAGGTGTGCAATGGAGCAATATATTATAAAAGGCGGCAAGGCTTTGCAAGGCGAAGTTACGATTGGCGGCGCTAAAAATGCAGCGCTTGGAATTCTGTCTGCAGCCATAATGACGAATGATACAGTAACTGTTGAAAATCTGCCGGATATAGGTGATATTAATGTTCTCCTGCAGGCAATTGAGGAAATAGGGGCAAAAGTAGAACGAATCGGTAAACATTCCGTGAAAATCAACGGAAGCAAAATTAATTCCAGAAGTATAGACTATGAATTCATAAGAAAAATACGAGCTTCCTACTATCTGTTGGGAGCCTTACTGGGTAAATATAAAAATGCACAGGTGGCCTTGCCTGGCGGCTGTAATATAGGCAGCAGACCTATAGACCAGCATATTAAAGGCTTTGAAGCATTAGGAGCAACTGTTAAAATCGAACACGGCATGATTCATGCTCAGGCAAAGGAACTTAAGGGCAATCATATTTATCTGGATTTCGCCAGTGTCGGTGCTACCATTAACATCATGATGGCAGCCTGCTTGGCTGATGGTGTAACCATTATTGAAAACTCCGCAAAAGAACCCCACGTAGTTGATGTAGCTAACTTCTTAAACAGCATGGGTGCCAGTATCAAAGGTGCCGGAACGGACGTAATACGTATTAAAGGTGTAACTTCGTTATCCGGAAGTGAATATGCAATTATACCAGATCAGATAGAAGCCGGTACTTTTATGTTTGCGGCAGCAGCCACCAAAGGCAATGTACTGATTAAGAACGTAATTCCCAAGCATTTGGAGGCAATCACTGCAAAACTTATAGAAATCGGCGTAACGGTGGAAGAATATGATGATTCGGTAAGAGTAATAGCCTCAAACCGTCTTGGACACACCCATATTAAAACCTTGCCATATCCTGGTTTTCCAACGGATATGCAGCCCCAGATGACAGCGACCCTTGCTACCTCCGAAGGGACAAGCATAGTTACAGAGACCGTTTTTGAAAACCGTCTGAAATATGTAGACGAACTCTCCAGGATGGGAGCCAATATTAAAGTAGAAGGAAATTCTGCAATAATTGTCGGAACCACAGGTTTAACAGGAGCCATAGTAAGTGCTCCGGATTTAAGGGCAGGAGCTGCATTAGTAATTGCAGGTTTGGTTGCGGAAGGTTTTACCATCGTTGAGCAGGTTGAATATATCGAACGAGGCTATGAGCATTTCGAGCAAAAAATGCAGGGTCTTGGTGCAACTATGGCTAAAATCGATATAGAAGATGAAAAAGCGGTACAGAAATTTAAACTTAAGGTAAGTTGATGATTGTTTATAAATTATTTAGGCTGTGATACTTGATAAAATCAGTTGGACGTTTTGAGGAAAGTATTGATTATGATATCGTTCATAAGCTTAGTATTCTGAGTCTGAATTTACTAATGACTTATTCCTGTGGTAAAGCGAGAGTGCAAATGCACAAACTCCTCGCAAAGCTCGTCAGACAGTGTGCATTTGCACTCTGAACCACAAGAATAAGTCATAAGTAAATTTCCAGACGCAGAAGGAAGCGCTTATGAACAATATCATAATCAATACTTTCATTTTTAGTGTTCTGACTGATTTTATCAAGTAGTTCTAGTTTATGGAATTAATGTAATTGTAATTATAGGTATGTAATAATATGAGACCAGGGTCAAAATGTAAAACAAAGAATCTCTGTGTTGAACATGCAAATAGTAATAACTTTAATATGACAAAAAAGAGGTTTCTGAGTAATTAAAAAAAGATTTATAGATAGAGTTTAAAGAAAAAGCTTAAAGATAGAGTTGAATGATAGAACTTAAAGATAGAGCAGGGATAAAATCAGCGCCATAGCATAAAGCTGAAAGCAGTGGGTAGGATCTCTTTTGTATGCTTATCATTTTGAGTCTGCTAAAATCACTTATGGCTCTTTCTTATGGTTTAGAGAAAAAAACACACTGTCTGACGAGCATAGCGAGGAGTTTGTGCTTTTTTCTCTGTTTTACCATAAGAAAGAGCCATTAGCGATTTTCAGACGAAAAATCTAAGCATACAAAAGAGATCCTACCCACTGCTTTCTCAATGACTTCCCTGCTGATTTTATCCCTGCATATATCCCACAGCCTAACTCATCCCCAATCTTTTACTAAACTATAAAACAGCCTCAATAAATAAATCATGTTCTTTTGAAAGATCAATAAAACCATTCGCTGTCTGGACAATAGGCTTTGAAAGGGAATTTTTGTTGATCATACGGATCTCTCCAACGGTCCGATCACTTAACCGGACACGTTTTCCAACATAGGATTGTACAATTTCCTGAAGGAAAGTCATTATGTAATGAGGGTCAAATTTCTGCAGACCTTCTGCTTCAAAAATGCTGATGGCATCAAAAGGACATAAAGCCGGGCGGTATACTCTTGCAGAGGTCATAGCATCGTAGACGTCGCAAATGGCAATGATTTTTGCAAAGGAATCAATCTGGGGACCGTGAAAACCATTGGGATAACCGCTTCCGTCACAACGTTCATGATGCATAAGTGCGGCATATTTAATCCTAAGGTCTATGTCCTTATTCTTTAAGATCTGATAACCTTCCAGGGTGTGGGTCTTAACCGTAGTAAATTCGGAATCCGTAAGGCGGTTATTCTTATTAATAATTTCCGGTGGAAGGGTAAGCTTGCCGATATCATGGAGTAAACCGCAAAGAGTAAGGATATCGATGTCTTTTTCGGAGAGTTTTAACCAGTGACCAAATACATTGGCAATTAAAGCAACATTGACGGAATGTACATAAGTCAGATCATCATATTCCCTCATACAGTGCAGCATATCAAATACATGGATACCGTTACGGCTGTTGGATAATATATTGGTGGTATGGTCTAACAAACCGGATATATCAATTTTATTATCGTCACTGCTTATCTTATTTAATTCTCCCTTAAAATCCTGCAGAGATTCCATAAAGTCGGAACTGAACTGTTTGAATTCGGCACTTTCACGAATTATCTGGGATTGACTTGTTTCATTTACGACTGTTTTTTTGGATTCCTCTAAAAAGATAGTAAAATCACTGATAGAATAAAACTTTAACCGGGTAATTATTTTATCAGTTAAAACGGTACCTTCTGATATAATCAACTGATTATTATAGGTATAGACATCTTCTCCTGCTACCATCCCCGGGGTAGCCTGTCTGATTGTAATACGTTTTTTTTTCACGAATTGCCCCCAATCTTTGCGTTTTGCACTTATAAAATTACTATTTCATAGCATAAGTATAAGAATTTTGTCAACAAAAGTCAATCAGAAAAAAGTCCTTGACAAATTTCCTGAAATAGTATATTCTCAAAATTGCAGATATATTTAATAGCATAAAACATTATATTTCTCTTATTCAGAGTGACGGAGAGTAAAGGCTCTATGAAGTCACGGCAACCCCCTTAAGCGGAAGGTGCCAACCTGAGCGAGTAATCGAACAATAAGAGGATTTGATTTTGAATTTGTCAAGTCCGTCTTATCGGGCTTTTTTTTATTGATAGAACTATAAAAACCTGTCAGATTAAAAGCCTTCATCTTATTTTAAGCGTGAATACACGCAGATTGGAGCAGGAACATGAATAAATTATTATTTACCTCGGAATCTGTTACAGAAGGACATCCGGATAAAATCTGTGATCAGGTTTCAGATGCAGTTCTCGATGCGTTATTAGAACAGGACCCTATGAGCAGGGTAGCTTGTGAAACCGCAATTACTACCGGTTTAGTGCTGGTAATGGGGGAAATCACCACAAGCGGTTATGTTGATATTCAAAAAATTGTACGTGATACCATCCGTGAGATCGGTTATGACAGATCTGATTATGGTTTTGATGCCAATACCTGCGGTGTTATTGTTGCACTTGATGAACAGTCCGCTGATATTGCCATGGGTGTTAACAAAGCTTTAGAAGCCAGGGAAAATACCATGACGGACAACGAACTAGAAGCAATCGGTGCCGGAGATCAGGGTATGATGTTTGGTTTTGCTTCCAATGAAACGGAAGAATACCTGCCGTATCCCATTTATCTTGCCCACCAGTTAACAAAACAATTAACCAAAGTCAGAAAAGACGGAACATTAAACTATCTTCGTCCGGATGGTAAGTCACAGGTTACTGTTGAGTACAATGAAGAAGGTAAACCGGTTCATTTAAATGCAGTAGTTCTTTCCACTCAGCATGATGCACAAGTGACTCAGGAGCAGATTCATAAAGATATTAAAAAGTATGTATTTGATGTTATATTACCAAAAGATTTAGTAGATGAGAACACCAAGTTCTTTATTAATCCTACCGGACGCTTTGTGATCGGCGGTCCTAACGGCGACAGTGGTTTAACTGGCCGTAAAATCATCGTAGATACTTACGGTGGCTATGCACGTCACGGCGGCGGCGCTTTCTCTGGAAAAGACTGTACTAAAGTTGACCGTTCTGCTTCTTATGCAGCACGTTATGTTGCCAAGAATATTGTAGCAGCAGGTCTTGCTGATAAATGTGAAATCCAGGTATCCTATGCAATCGGTGTTGCACAGCCTACCTCTATTATGGTTGATACGTTTCATACCGGCAAACTGGATAATAACAAACTGATTCAGATTATCCGTGACAATTTTGATCTTCGTCCGGCCGGAATCATTAAAATGCTTGATTTACGCAGACCAATTTATAAGAAAACCGCAGCTTATGGTCATTTCGGACGCAATGAATTAAACCTGCCTTGGGAAAGACTAGATAAGGTTGAGGATTTAAAGAAATATTTATAGAAAAAAAGTTCTGGAAAAAATTCTTGCGAAGATTTTAGAAAAGATTTTGAAAGATTTTAGAGAAGATTTTGAAAAGATTCTTGAAAAGATTCTTAAAAAGATTTTTTGAGAAGAATACTGGTTATGAATTTTAATGAGGCAGTTTATGGTTGAAGCTGTTATAGAATGAGATAAGAAAAGTTATATAAATTGTTATAAGTAGATATAACAATAGCTAATATATAAGGTATAGCCGATGTCCCGGGATTGATTTCTGTTCTGTGGCACCGGCTTTTTTAATTTATAAAGAGCGCTGAACTATCCTAGTATGTTAAATTAAAAGCACTCCGTGTGCAGGATGCCCATTCGCTTTAAGAGGAGGATGTCATTAGTGTGACAAGATGTCAGCGCCAGAGTCTGGCAAGCCAGACTCGTTGTTCATAAGCTTTATCGTATTTTCTTCCAAAAATTCTAGTCCCTGGTTGAAACGATGATAAAAAGCTCCTTTTAATAAAATATTTATAAAAGACATGGTTAGTTTATGTGTAATTATGACCCTCTTATGATATAATGAGACTAAAACATATAGTTGTAACAATATAAATTAAAGCAGGTGAAGAATTTGAAACTGAAAAGCAGGCTGCTTACAGCCTTTTTAATCATAACAGCACTTCCCATTTTTTTAATTACCATAGCAGTCGGAACCATAGCAAGGTATCAGGCTAACTCCATAGAGCAGACCTATGATGTTAAATCCGATACCATAAAGCTGATATCCAACCCTCTTCAGATATTAAGCCGGCTTACCAGAGGAGTCTATAATGAAATTGTAATAACTGCCGTCCATTCTCCTGAAAAGTTTGAGGATGAAAAATATATTAATTATTTGAATAATGAATTAAAGGGTAAGTATTCTTATATTGTCCTGCGAAAAGGCGACAATTTTATATACAGCGGAGACGAGGAAAAACTGGATAATAATAAAAGTTACTTTCCAAGGTATGGTGAATATAAGACGGATATGGAGGGAGGCTTTTATGTAGACGGTAAAAATCCGTTTTTATTAAAACAACAGGACTTCCATTTTACCGATGGAACCGAGGGAAGCATATTTGTAGTAACAGATGTGGATACTTTAGTTCCGCAGATTAAGGCGTCTGCCATACAGCTGGCTTGTTCCCTGGTTTTTGTGGTAATGCTGACGGCAGGTGTGTTAATTATCTGGATCTACCGAAGTATTTTAAGACCTCTTAATACCCTTCATGCAGCTACGGATGCTATGAAGGAGGGAAATCTTGATTACTCCATCGAAGGTGATCCGGAAGATGAAATCGGGCAGCTCTGTGTTGACTTTGAAGAAATGAGAATTAGGCTTAAGGAACTGATTGAAGTAAGGCTTAAGTATGAAGAAGATACCAAGGAATTAATCAGTAATATATCCCACGATTTAAAGACGCCCATTACAGCAATTAAAGGTTATGCAGAAGGTATAATGGATGGAGTTGCTGACACCCAGGAAAAACAGGCAAAGTATATCAAAACCATATATACAAAGGCCAACGACATGTCGGCACTGGTGGACGAGCTGTCCTTTTATTCCAAGATCGACTGCAATACGATGCCCTATACCTTTGCCAACATTAATCTTCATGATTATTTCAGCGATTGTATCGAGGAACTTAATCTGGATCTGGAGGTTAAGAATATTGAATTTATATACGAGAATCAAACCGATCACGGGCTTAAGGTATCGGCTGATGCAGAGCAGTTAAAGCGGGTTATCAATAATATCATCGGTAATTCCGTTAAATATATCGGAAGTAAAAAAGGGCTTATCAAGATACAGATTAAAGATATCGGAGAGTATGTACAGATATCCATTGAAGACAGCGGACAGGGTATTGCAGAGAAAGACCTTCCGTTTATCTTTGACAGGTTTTACCGGGCAGATGCCTCCCGTAATTCCACCAAGGGCGGAACCGGACTAGGGCTTGCCATTGTAAAGAAAATTATACAAGACCATATGGGTACCATATGGGCAGAAAGTGAAGAAGGTAAGGGTACGACCATATATTTCACATTGAAAAAAAGTAAGGAGGTTATATAACATGAGTAGAATATTAATAGTAGAAGATGAAATAGCAATTGCAGAATTAGAGAAAGATTATCTGGAGTTAAGCGGGTTTGAGGTTGAGATGGAAACTACCGGTGACGGCGGGGAAGTAAGGGCCATTGAGGAAGAGTTTGATTTGGTTATTTTGGATCTGATGCTCCCGAATGTAGATGGCTTTGAAATATGCAAAAAAATCCGGGCGGTTAAAAATATACCAATCCTTATGGTTTCCGCCAAAAAGGATGATATTGATAAAATCAGAGGATTAGGTCTTGGAGCAGATGATTACATTACAAAGCCGTTCAGCCCTAGCGAACTAGTAGCCAGAGTTAAGGCACATTTGGCCCGTTACGACAGATTAATCGGGTCTGGTGCAAAAGATAATGAGATTATTGAAATCCGCGGGATTAAAATAGATAAAACCGCAAGAAGGGTTTATGTCAACAATGAAGAAAAGAGTTTTACCACCAAGGAATTTGATCTGCTGACTTTTTTGGCTGAAAATCCGAATCATGTTTATACCAAAGAGGAATTATTCCAGGAAATCTGGGATATGGAATCCATTGGAGATATTGCTACGGTTACCGTCCACATTAAGAAAATCCGTGAAAAGATTGAATTTAACACTTCTAAACCTCAGTATATTGAAACTATATGGGGGGTTGGATATCGATTTAAAGTATAACTTTAGGAATGCTTGATAAAATCAGCTTAGAGCTTACGAGGGAAAGCATCCATCATGATAGGAACTAAATTATGATGGATGCTTTCCTTATTTAGTGGTTTTATCAAGTTTTTCATTTGACTTGGTCTAGTACTAATGGTAGAATATAGAAGTTGGTTTAAAAGGTGTAGCTAAGGGGTAGTTAAGAATTTGCTTAGATATAGCTGATGAAGAAACGGATGATAATGAATCGTTCTAAGGCATTCGGGTTAGCCGGGATGGTAAGACGGTGAAGGAATATGATGTAACAGCCTCCGGTGCCTTATGGTTCGGAGTTTTTTTGTATTTAGGGATAAGTTATCTTATGCAGAACGGCTAAGGGTTACTTGTAAGGTGAAGTTTATGATTACTTGGAAGTGATAGGGAAAAAGTTTGCAGGAAATAAGAGAAATAAAAGAGGAGAGTAGAATGGATACCAGAATAGCTTTAATTGGAATTATTGTGGAAAACATGGAGGTAGTAGAAAATGTGAATCAGATCCTCCATGAATATGGAACGTATATTGTTGGTAGAATGGGTATTCCTTATAAAGAAAAGGGTGTCAGCATAATCAGTATAGTAATTGATGCCGACAATAATGTAATTAGTTCCTTATCTGGTAAGTTAGGTATGATTAATGGGATCAACGTGAAAACGGTATACTCAAAATATGGTAAATAAAACCTGCCCTGCCTTATTATAATATAACCTATATTCCGGCAGTCATGCCCTACTTTGTATCTGCAAGCACCGTAGGCTTAGGGCTGTGCTGGAAGGCAGGAATTGCAGCGGAAGTCATTGGTCTGCCTAAGTCCTCCATCGGAGAACAATTATACGAAGCTAAGATTAATCTAATGACAGACCAGTTACCTGATTGTTGTCACCCATAATAAAGAAGAAATAAAGGCACTTTCGGCAGAACTTATCGTGCTAAAAAAGATTTTGAAAACCTTTAAAATTAATGTGGGATAGTCTCTTGAAAACGAATGTTTTTCAGTCTTTACGTTATTTGCTTGTGGTGGTATAATGTTAAACACTATAACTTAAAATAATGTAAAAGATACCGTATCAGAACTACATGGCTGATACCTGTCGGTTTATAATTTGGGAGGACTGTTATGCATATTACTATTACAGGCAATCTAGGAAGCGGCAAGTCAACTATTTGCAAAATACTAGAAGATAAATATGGTTTTGAGATATATTCTACCGGAAAAGTGCAGCGTGAGTTAGCCAGGGAAATGAACATCACTACACTGGAAATGAATCAGCTCATGTGCAGTGACCGTAAGTATGATACAATGATTGATGATGCAACCGCCAGAATTTCAAGAGAAAACAGGGACAAGAACATTATATTTGATTCTCGTCTGGCCTGGCATTTTGTTGAACAGTCTTTTAAAATATTTTTATCGGTAAGCCTTAATGTGGCGGCAGAGCGTGTTATGAACGATAACCGGGGCAAAGAAGAGAAATACGCTACCCTAAAAGAGGCAAGGGACATGCTTGCCGCCAGAGCAGCCACGGAGGATAAGCGTTATAAAGATATGTATAATCTGAATTATTTTGATTTTTCCAATTATAATCTGGTTATTGACAGCACCTATCATACACCGGAAAAGATAGCTTCCATAATCATGCAGGAGGCTAAAAATTTCGAGACAGTTATGAAAGAAAAAGTTTATGAGGCCGGAAATCAGGGGATTAACCGGATACTCTTATCACCTAAGCGGTTATATAATAAAACGGTTGAAATAGCCGAAGCTGCTGATTTAAAGGATATGGTGGAAGAATATAAAAAGGTAACAAATTATCTGGACAAGACCATTGCAGTGCACAAATCAGGCGATGAGTATACCGTTATTAATGGTCTTTTAGAGGTTAAGGCGGCTGCTTTGGCGGAAGTACCTTATATACCGGTCAGGCTGGATTGATGGCATTACTAAAAATGGAGTGATTTTAATTAATTTGAATTGAATTGGTTGAATTCGTATGCATTGGTTTGAATTAGTTTTTCTGGAATTAGATCTGCACATTTAGATTTATTTAGTAAAACAGTTTTAAATTCCAGGGTAAAATAAACACAAAATTAACATTACAATTTATACATGGAACATTCTAATAATTTTGGTAACCCAATGATTTGCAATCCATGAAACAATCACCTAACATACAATTATATAATTTAACAGACAATAGATTCAGAGAGTAATTACATATGTAATTACTCTCTGTTTTTTAAATAATAGAAATAGATAATTAATTAAATGAAGAGGGAGGATTCTATGATAAACATAAATAATAAGGTAAAATTATTATATGTAATGATTGCCGCAATTATCGGTGTATATATTGGGTTTGAATACATTTTGCCCCTATTTATCCCCTTTGTGCTGGCGTATTTTATAGCCTGGATACTTTTGCCGGTAGTGCGGTTTTTAAACCGTAAAATCCATATGCCAAAGCTCTGCGGCGGCGTCCTTTCTTTGAGTCTGTTAGGGTCGGCGGTAGGCTGGGGTTTATATCATCTGTGTGGCATCTTTTTACAGCAGCTGACGGTTCTTTTGCGGAATATGCCTATTTATCTTTCGGTATTAGGTGCTCATGTTGATCGATTCTGCGATGGATGCGATGCATTCTTTGGCATACAGCTTGGTACTATGAGGAGTTATTTTTACAGCAGCATGGATGGATTGTTAAGCACGGTGAAGACGAAAATAATGCCTATTATAACATCCCAAAGTCTGAATATAATGATAGGACTCGCTGGGATTGCAGGTATCATATTAATAATCTTAGTATCCATACTCCTGTTGATTAAAGATGACGAGCAGTATCATAACAGCTTTAAAAGCTCGGTATTTTATCCGGATATTCATCTTGTTACCAGCAAATTATCAGAGATGGGCGTTGCTTATTTAAGGACTCAGGCAATCATGATGACATTCATTGCAATTTTATGTTCTTTGGGTCTATTACTGATTAATAATAAATATGCATTGATTATTGGAATCGGAATTGGTATTTTTGATGCGTTTCCGATTTTAGGCAGCGGTCTTATTCTGGTGCCCTGGGGAATTATCGAATTATTCAACCGCAATTTATATTCGGCGGCGATACTTTTTACTCTATATTTAGGCTGCCAGTTAATCAGACAGTTTTTAGAACCAAAACTACTGGGTAACCGTATTGGTATCAAACCCATATATACCTTGATGTCTATGTATACCGGACTTAAGATATTTGGCATTCCGGGATTTATATTAGGACCTTTGGGTCTGGTTATCATTACTACTATTGTAAATGAATATAAGCACCGTCTGAATCTTCAAGCGAAGCAGGAGTGATAAACATAGTTACAATTATAGTTAGAATAGTAAGCCAGTAATAAAAAATCAGAAATAGTAAGCCAGTAATAAAAAATAGTAAGCCAGTAATAAAAAATAGTAAGCCAGTAATAAAAAATCAGTTGACAAAATATAGGATGTAGCATAAAATCAACAATATAAAAGCGTTGATAAGGAATAGTATATAATGGTTGTCCATCCAGAGAGAGGATTGATTGGTGGGAGATTCTTTGGATAACTTTATAGAACCTACCTTGGAGCACTGTATGAAAATACAGCGTAGAACCGGCGTTAACGGAGGTTAAGAGAACTGCATTTTGCAGTTAATTAGGGTGGTACCGCCGAGGTCTTTCGGTCCCTTGTGGATGAAGGGCTTTTTTTATTGCCTTCATCAATCCATTTTGATTTATATAATCAGGAAAGGAGTACTCAAAGCTAAAAAAGATGAAATGAGGCTTGAAGGTACTCTACTATCGAAAGGAGAGAGCGTTATGGCTAAGGAAAAGAAATTAGTAGAAGCAATTACCTCCATGGAAGAGGATTATGCACAGTGGTATACGGATGTGGTTAAGAAAGCAGAATTAATTGATTACTCCAGTGTAAAAGGATGTATGATATTAAGACCCAACGGATATGCAATCTGGGAAAACGTTCAGAAGGAACTGGATCGAAGATTTAAAGAAACCGGTGTGGAAAATGTATATATGCCTATGTTTATACCGGAAAGCCTGTTACAAAAAGAAAAGGATCATGTGGAGGGGTTTGCTCCCGAAGTGGCCTGGGTAACCCATGGGGGTCTGGAGCCCTTACAGGAAAGACTATGTGTAAGACCTACCTCTGAAACCTTATTCTGTGACTTATATTCAAATATCGTGCAGTCTTACAGAGATCTGCCTAAATTATATAATCAATGGTGTTCGGTTGTCCGTTGGGAAAAAACCACAAGACCTTTCCTGCGCTCTACGGAATTTTTATGGCAGGAAGGCCATACGGCTCATGCAACCGCAGAAGAAGCGGAAGAAAGAACAATTCAGATGTTAAATTTATACTCTGATTTTTGTGAACAGATACTTGCAATACCAATGATTAAGGGAAGAAAAACAGATAAGGAAAAATTTGCAGGAGCCCATGCAACTTACACGATTGAGGCATTAATGCATGACGGCAAGGCATTACAGTCCGGTACCAGCCATAACTTTGGCGACGGATTTGCTCATGCCTTCGGCATTCAATACTCAGATAAGGATAATACACTGCAATATGTTCATCAAACCTCCTGGGGATTATCCACACGTATCATCGGAGCGATTATCATGGTACACGGAGATGACAGCGGTCTAGTTCTTCCTCCGAGAATTGCGCCAACCCAGATTATGATTATACCAATCGCACAGCATAAGGAAGGCGTTTTAGAAAAAGCAGCCGAACTGAAAGAAAAACTGGGAGCGTTCCGTGTTAAGGTGGATGACTCCGATAAGAGTCCTGGCTGGAAGTTCAGCGAACAGGAGATGCGTGGTATTCCAATCCGTATTGAAATCGGACCTAAGGATATTGAAGTGAATCAGGCAGTTATCGTTCGCCGTGATACCAGAGAAAAGATCGTAGCTTCCCTTGATAATCTGGAAGCAGCAGTTTCTGAAGTACTTGAAACGATGCAAAAAGAGATGCTTGAACGAGCCAGAACTCACCGTGATACCCATACCAGTACAGCTGCAAATTTTGAAGAATTTAAAGATGCCATTGAAAATAAACCTGGATTTGTTAAGGCAATGTGGTGTGGTGACAGGGCTTGTGAAGATGCCATTAAGGAAAAGACTGGTGCAACGTCCCGCTGTATGCCATTTGAACAGGAGGAGATAACGGATACCTGTGTATGCTGTGGTAAAAAAGCCAAGGCTATGGTTTATTGGGGTAAGGCATATTAAATTTATTTATTCCGTCCAAAGAGTATATGAGTTCTTAAGAATAGGAATACCGGAGTATAAAGTACTTGAATCTATAAGTATAGGTATATATTTGAGTATGCGAAAATACGAGGGAAGGCTGAGGGTTTCTAATTAATAGAGACCCTCAGCTTTTCTTCTCCCAACACGTAAGACCATATTCATTTATTTGGCTATATTTGAATAAAAAATATCATGTCAAATATATTAAAAGGTAAACAAATAATGATATAATACTAGCATTAAGAAAAAGGTCATCCTAACGCAAAGAGTGAAAGAAAATCTGCATAGAGAAAGGTGCCACATCATATTGTGATTCTTTCACTTCATAATCTGTGGCAGTAATGGTATAAAAAATGAAAATACTAATAACCAATGATGATGGTATATCTGCAAAAGGGCTTATAACGCTTGCCGGATTGTTAAATGAAATCGGTGAGGTTACAGTAGTTGCGCCAAGCGGGCAAAGAAGTGCGGTTTCTCATGGTATCACAGTTCATGAGCCTTTAGTGGTAAAAGAAGTAGAATTTCCGGTTAACGTAAAAAAGGCTTATAGTATAAGCGGCAAACCGGCAGACTGTGTAAGGCTGGCAGTAGAGGATTTAATGTCTGATAAACCGGATTTGCTTATATCAGGAATCAACGCCGGACCTAACTTTGGTCAGGATGTAATCTATTCTGGTACCGTCTCCGGTGCCATTGAAGGCATGTTTTATAATATCCCGTCCCTGGCATTTTCCTTAGACGGCGCGGACGATGAGATTTGTTATCACGCCGCTGTAGATATTGTGAATCATTTTATCAAAACCAACAAGAACCCCAAAGTCATTTGGAACGTGAATTTTCCTTCCTGTACCACAGATGAGTTTAAAGGCATAACCTATGCCCCTTTATCTGGTCATTCCCAATATCCGTTTCGGTTTCATAAATATGAAGTGACGGATAAGGAGTGGTATTATTTTCCTGTATCGGAAGCAGTGGGGGTTTTAGAGGCAGGTTCGGACGTTGACTATGTTAGGAAAGGCTATATTACGGTAACTCCTCTTACCTTTAATTTTGAACAGGGGGCAGACCGGGAAGAAGGAATCTTCTCTATAGGAACAACCGAACCGACAGAAAAGTAGTGTATATCGTTTATATCACCGTCTTTTGATTAGGAGCTGTCCTTCTGCTTGCAAATACTTTTGGCGAAACCCCGCATCTTTCCTTAAAACAGTTGGAAAAATAATGTTCATCGGCAAAACTTAACTTATATGCAATCTGTTTAATGGAAATATTGGTGTTGGTCAGTAACAGTTTGGCAGTCTCTATTTTCTGGGTCAGGATATATTCATATGGGGTCTGCAGAAATTCCTTTTTAAATGTCCGGTTTAACTGGGAGGGAGATAAACAGGCCGTATCTGCCAGTTCTTTTATAGAGAATTTATCATAGATGTTAGAGTCAATGTATTCCTTTATCTTATATGCGGCTGCATTCTTAACAATGGGTTTATCATACAGGTGCATGGCAATCCGGGAAAGGATTTCATGAAAGATAATGGAACAGCGCTGGAACGTAACGGTAACCCCAAGATCTTTTTCCTCACAGACCGTCAGGAATTTCTGGAATAAGTCAAGCAGAGCCAGATCTTTGACCAATATTACTCCCTCTAAGTGATATACACGGATTAAAAGGTCACATAAGGGACCATAGACATTCATCCAGATCTTTTTCCAGGGGTTGGTTTGTGAGGAATAATATCTGTGATGATGTCCACCGGGGAGAAGATAGATATCACCTTTTATAGGGTATATGGTTTCTCCATCCATGTGGACAGTACCTTCCCCTTCCATGATATATTCAATACAGTATATCTTTGAATCTTCCCGTTCCACATAATAATGAGGGTCTGGATAGGATATTCCTGCTAGTTCTACATTAAACTGGTTATTTACTCTGTTTTCGTCGTATAAAAAACTTATGATATGCTCCATATGCTGGTATTCCTCACTTTTTTGCCTATAAAATCTATGTTTTTATATAAAATATAGCAGTATAATACAAGAAAGTAAACAAGAAAAATGAAACAGGCAAATGAGAATACGAAAACCAAATGAAACAACAAAGAAAAAGTAAAGTAAGGAGTGTTATCATGCAGAATATACCAAGACCCGAGCATCCGTTTCCGCAGATGGAACGTAATAACTGGAGAAATTTAAATGGTGAATGGCAGTTTGAATTTGATTTTGGCAACAGCGGAATTGACCGCAAATTTTATGAGAGAGAATCCTTAAAGGATAAGATTATCGTTCCTTTTTGCCCGGAAAGCGAATTAAGCGGGATAAATTATAAGGATTTTATACCTGGGGTATGGTACAAAAGAACCCTTACGGTATCAGAGGAAGAGGGAAAGGGAAGAGTACTGCTGCATTTTGGAGCAGTAGATTATGAATGTTTTGTATATGTGAATGGAAAAGAGGCAGGACACCATAAGGGCGGTTATAGTTCCTTCCAGTTTGACATTACGGAATTTTTAACAACAGGTAAGAATGATCTTACCGTTTATGCCAAAGATGATACCAGATCCGGTAATCAGCCAAGAGGCAAGCAGTGCGGCAGTTTTTATTCCTCCGGCTGTGATTATACCAGGACAACCGGAATATGGCAGACGGTATGGGTGGAATTCGTGCCGAAGGCTTATATTAAGAATGTGAAATATTATCCGAATATATCGGAAGGTCAGGTACTAATTACCGGTACGGTTACCGGCAGTGGAACATTTAAGGTATCAGCAGCTTTTGAAGGTAAAAAGTGCGGTGAGGTTTCTGTAAAATCGGAAAACGGTAATATTCAGGCAATCCTTAAACTTAGTGAAATCCATCTATGGGAAGTAGGACGAGGTAACTTATATGATTTGGAACTTACCTTCGGAGAGGATAAAGTTAAGAGTTATTTTGGACTCAGAGAAGTAAGACTTGATAATATGAAGTTTTATTTAAACGGTAAGTCCGTATTCCAGCGTCTGGTACTGGATCAGGGCTTTTACCCTGACGGCATCTACACCGCGCCTACGGAGGAAGCTTTAATAAGGGATATACAGTTATCTCAGGATATGGGCTTTAACGGTGCCCGTCTGCATCAGAAGATATTTGAAGCAAGATTTTTATACCACTGTGACAAAATGGGTTATCTGGTCTGGGGAGAACAGGGCAACTGGGGGCTTGATATTTCAGAACCTGCCGGAATTTATGGATTTTTACCGGAATGGATGGAAGCATTGGAACGTGATTTTAACCACCCTGCCATTATCGGCTGGTGTCCTTTTAATGAAACCTGGGACTGTGGGGGAAGAAAACAGCTTGACGATATCTTAAGACTTGTGTACCTTGCTACCAAGCAGTTTGATACCACCAGACCCTGCATAGATACCAGCGGTAATTATCATGTAATTACAGATATCTTTGATCTGCATAATTATACCCAGGATCCTCTGAAGTTTAAGGAATATTATGAAGCGTTTAAAACCGGTGGTGATTTTAGGGATGACTTAAGCAGCAGACAGACCTATACCAAAGGTCTTCCGGTGTTCGTAAGCGAATACGGTGGGATCAAGTGGGATCCGGCTTCCCAAAAAGAAGGCGGCTGGGGTTACGGGGAAGCTCCCAAAACAGAAGAAGAATTCATAAAGCGGTACGAGGAATTGACCACAGCCCTGTTGGAACACCCGAACATGTTTGCATTCTGTTATACCCAGCTTTACGATGTAGAGCAGGAGGTAAACGGATTATATACGTATTCCAGAGAGGCAAAATTTGATCCGGCAGTGATAAAAGCCATCAATACGAAGAAAGCAGCCGTTGAGGATTAAGGGGTTTATGGACTTATGCAATCGAAGAACTAGTTCGTAAGTCATTATACCCAAATAGAGGAAAAGCATTGAATAAAGTCAGGAAATCATTTACTATGAGGGTAAATGATTTCCTGACTTTTATTTACCAATAGAATAAGATAAACAAACGAGAAGGCTCTCCTTGTTATTACGGCGGTTCCTAGTTAAAAGCTGTACTTAAAAACAGGATTTAGAAAAATCATTGTTATACCACAAAACTTCGGATATAATATAAAAAAACGAAATACAGACAAAACAAATTTTAAACATCAAGATGAATCTGTAAAATTTATAGTTTCCAAGGAAGGATTTATATGAAGATAGTATTACCCGAGAAAGTGGATTATATTATAAATGAGCTGATTGAACATGGATATGAAGCCTATGCCGTAGGCGGTTGTATCAGAGACAGTATCCTTGGCAGGGAGCCGGAGGACTGGGATATTACCACTTCTGCTAACCCTCAGGAAGTAAAAAAGATTTTCCGCCGTACCATAGATACAGGTATTATACATGGTACGGTAACGGTTATGTTAGAAAAAGAAGGCTATGAAGTGACGACTTACCGTATTGACGGAGAATATGAAGACAACAGGCGGCCGAAAAGTGTTGCGTTTACAGCGGATTTGGTGGAGGACCTAAAAAGGCGGGATTTTACCATCAACGCTATGGCTTATAACAGAGAGAAAGGGTTGGTGGATGTTTTTGGAGGATTAAGTGACCTTCAAAAAGGGATTATACGCTGCGTCGGAAGTGCTGTGGAACGGTTCGAAGAAGATGCTCTTCGGATTTTGCGGGCAATCCGTTTTTCTGCTCAGCTGGGTTTTGATATTGAAGAAGAAACCTTAAAGGCAGTTAAGGAGAAAGTTAAGAATTTAGAAGCAATCAGCGCAGAACGTATCCGTGTGGAATTAAATAAGCTTATTCTGTCCCCTAATCCGGATAAGTTAGTAGAGGCATATAAGGCCGGAATAACCAAGATTGTGCTGCCGGAGTTTGATGCTATGATGGAAACAGAACAAAGGAATCCACACCATATCTATAGTGTTGGAATTCATGCCATAAAAGCGGTAGAGCAGGTGGGAAGGGATTTTAGCAGCCGGTTAAAGGATATGGATACAAAAGAGGTACTTCCGGATTTAGAAATCCTGAAGACAGAGAATGACTTAACTCCAAAAGAGATACTGGTTCTGCGGTGGACTATGCTTTTACATGACGTAGGAAAGCCAGGCAGTAAGACCACCGATCAGGGAGAGGATCACTTTTACGGGCATCCGGAAAAGGGGGCTGAAGTTTCTAAGACAATATTAAGAAGGCTTAAATTTGATAATGAAACCATAGAACTTGTCACCCGTTTAATCAGGTGGCATGATTACCGGTTCACCTTAACCCCCCAGGGTATGCGGCGCGGGATCAATAAAGCAGGTACTGATATTATGGACCTGCTCTTTGAAGTAAAGATAGCCGACAGCCTGGCTCAAAGTCCGGCGACCTGGGCAGAAAAGCTTATGAATATCAAGGAAGCAAAGCGTCTGTATCAGGAAATCAAGGCTAAGAATGAATGTGTAAATCTAAAGAATCTTGAGGTAAATGGAAAAGATTTAATCCTTATAGGTCTAAAGCCAGGAAAATCCATGGGTGAGATTTTAGACCGCCTTCTTATGCAGGTCTTAGAAGATCCCTCTTTAAATAATAAAGAGGCTTTGCTGGAACTGGCGAAAGAATATATTACGGATTAAACGGTTTCTGTCAGGATATATCCTGTGATTGATCCAGGAAACCATTGTTCGTGGTGCCCTGACCTCCAAGGGAATTACCACCTTATTATAAAGAAGAATTCCTCCATAAGCATACAAAAAAACCTCCGATTTTATCAAAAAATCCCTGCTATACCTGTCATGAATTGGAATGATTTATCATAGGATTAAAGGAGACACCCCTATGTAGCGGTGCAATAGTTTGGGTCAGGAGGCTTTCCTATGGAGGATAGAAATTTAGAGCTATTTAGACAATATAATATAAAAATCTACAATACATACAGAATCAGGGGGGCATTTATAGTAGAGACAGATAAGGGACTCAAGCTATTGAAAAGCTTAGAGAGTTCAAAAAGCCGCATGGATTTCGAGAATACCGTGCTGGAATATTTGACGGTTCAGAATTACCCTTATGTAGATTTATATGTTAAGAACAATTCAGGTGAGATTATAACCGAAGACAGTGCAGGTAATAAATATGTTCTTAAGAACTGGTTCCCGGGAGAGGAATGTAATTTAAGGGATGAGGCAGATGTTGCGGATGCCGCCGTTAATCTGGCAATACTGCATACCCTGCTGCGGGAAGTTCCTTTGACGCAGGAACAGCTTATTTATAATTCTTATGTGGACTTAATGGAGGTCTTTGATAAAAGAAACCGTGAACTTAAGCGGGTCAGAAGTTACATACGGGAAAAAAGAAAGAAAAATGAATTTGAATTGTGCTATCTAAACTGTTATGATGAATTTTATGAACAATCCCAGGAAGCCACCAGAATACTTGGTGATTCTAATTATGAGCAGCTTATGAAGGAAGCGGTGGAACATAAGTATATCTGCCACGGCAATTATACTTACCATAATGTCATAATGCTAAAATCCGGTCAGGCAAGTCTTCCTAACTGGAAAAATTACAGCAATGAAGAATCCTTATCTGCGGCAGGACTTCGGGGCAGTATTAAAGCTAATATGGCAACCACTAATTTTGATAAAGCCTGTATCGGTATACAAATTACAGATCTTTACCAGTTCATTCGTAAGGTCATGGAGAAAAATGACTGGGATCTTGATATCGGCAGTATGATCTTAGACAATTATACCCGCATTCTGTCAGTAGATAAGGACGAACTAAAGCTTTTGTATGTTTTACTTTTGTATCCGGAAAAGTTTTGGAAGATTACAAACTTTTATTATAATGGCAAGAAGTCCTGGGTACCCCAGAGAAATATACAAAAACTTATTGGAATACAGGAACAGATGGAGCGGAAAAAGCAATTTCTGGATTGCCTGGTAACAACTTTAAGTTAAGAGCAAAAGGATTCGGTTGCCTATGAATACATTATAGACTATAATAAAATTACTTAAGATAAGATTTCCTTAAAGCGAGGTCAAACATTGGACGATACGATAATGAAGAACAAAGAACATAAGAAAAATAAAAAGGGTTGGTTTCCCTTCCTGTTATTTGGCGCTTTTTTTGTTATTTTAGTGGCAACGGTTTTATCTGTTGTGGCTGGCAGTCCCACAAAAACCACCTATTCCGGCAAAACGCCTCAGAATATGGATAATAGCAAGGAAGAAGATACGGGGGTTCCGGTACTGGCAGTGCTGAAAGAAATCGATGCAGGTGCCTCAACCATGACCCTGTTAGATACGGTTAAGGGACAAGATATTATTGTTAACTATACCGGAGCCTCCAATATTATAGATAAGTATGACAAGGTGATTGCAGCGTCCCAGTTAGCCATTGGGGAGATGGTGGATGCCTATTACGACAGGAATACTGCTGTTCTTTCAAAGCTTCAGATATCAAACCGGGCCTGGGAATATAAAGGGGTTACCAAGTGGAGTCTTGATGAGGCACAAGGCAGTTTTGGAATTATAGATTCCAAATATAAGCTCCCCCCAGAGCTGGTGGTAGAAAAAGAAGGAAAGCTTCTTACCATAAAAGACCTGGATGAAAAAGATGAACTTGTGGTAAAAGGAGTGGACAGGAAAGTATGGTCCATACAGGTGATAAAAGGTCATGGAACCATCCGGTTTGAAGATTATGCCGACTTTGTAGGTGGTACAGTATACATCGGGAACAAGGAGATTCTTCCCATAGAAGAGGATATGTCTATTACCGCACAGGAAGGCACTTATAAAATAACAATGGAAAAGGGCAGCCTTAAGGGCAGTAAGGAACTTAAGGTAGAACCATTTTTAGAGAACGTTCTTAATATGGGAGAATTTAAACTGCCTCCGGTGGAAAAAGGCAAGGTGGAATTTCATATTACTCCGGAGGGTGCGGACCTTTATATTAATGATGAACTAACGGATTATAATAAGGACCTGGAACTGGTTTATGGGAAATATACGGTGAAAGCAGCTCTTGGCGGGTATGTGGATTATAATGGCACCCTGGAGGTTGACGGTCCCACGAAAACGGTTACCATAGATCTTTCTGATTCCCGGAATACCGGAGATGATACGGGAAGTAACGAGAATAACAGTAATGACAATAGCAATAGTAACAATAGCAATAATAATTATAGTAATAATAATAGTAATGGTAATAACAACAGTAATAATAACAGCAGTGATAATAATAACAATAATAACAACAACAATAATAACAACCCCGTGGATAACAATACTTCAGCGACTGACTCCAATACGAAGGACACCAAAGATACGAATTATAATGAAGTCAAGGCTGATCAGAATATATACATTCAAGACCCAGAGGGTGCCAGTGCCTACTTTGATGGTCAGTTTAAGGGGACTGTTCCAGTTAGCTTTCCGAAAGTTACCGGAACCCATTATGTGACGTTGATATTATCTGGGTATCAGACAAAAACCTATACGGTGGAAATCAGGAATGACGGTGAGGATGTTAATCTAAGTTTTTCCGAACTGGATAAAAAATAGCAGATTATAAGGACTTCTTGCATAAATTGGGACTTCCAACATAGAATAAAATAAGGAAATTCTATGGAGGTTAAGATGCGAAGGCTTAGAATTATATTACTTTTGCTGGGAGTAATAGGAAGTGGTTTACTACTTACCGCATGTAAGTCAGAAAATACCGATGTTAAGAAAATCAAAGATTTGGAATTTACCGTAGTCGAAGATGCAGATGTTCCGGAACAGCTGATGCAGATAATTAACGAGAAGAAAAAAGAACCTTTTAAATTATCGTATTCCAATGCCGATAATTTGTATATTGTAGTAGGATATGGAGAGCAGCCCACTGGAGGTTACAGTATTTCCGTGGATGATTTGTTTCTGACTTCCAATGCCGTCTATATTGATACGAATCTCATCGGCCCTTCCGAGACAGAAAAAGTTGTTAATGCGGTTACATATCCTTATGTTGTGGTAAAGACAGAATTCATAGACAAAAGTGTAGTATTTAAATAAAGTGAATAAGAAGCAGTAATAACAGTCTGAAACGGTGGGTAAGCAAGGTTCAGACTGTTTTTTTGACTTCTTGTTCCAGAATTGTATAAAACGATCAAAAAAATAAATATAATCTTCAAAAATATAAAATATGTGAAACTTATCCATAATTTCATGGTTTAAATATGTAAATATATGCATAAATACTATAAAATTTGGAAAGAGGCTTAGGGTTTTTAAAATCATTACTATAGTTTGCAAATAATTACAATTTTGTTTGGTTTCTTTTTTCTATACAAGTCATCAAAAAAACGCAAGTTGTCTGATTATTCATTGACAGGCTGGAAATTACATGCTATAGTAGCAATAGCTGTATTTTCGAAACTTATGTCCAGAGAGTTGGAAAGTTTGATATCCAATAATCCTAATATAAAGTTGTACTACCTTTAAGGAGGCTATTATGATGATGAAACAGGCAGATGTCAGCAAGGTTCGCAGAGAAATAATAAGTCACGTAGGAAGTAGGGTAAAGATTAAGGCGAATAGAGGCAGAAATAAAATGGATATAACAGAAGGCATTATTACTCAGACTTATCCCAGTATTTTTCTCATCGAGATTGATGACGGCGGTAGTGATGCGGTGAAAACCATCTCTTTTAGTTATGCAGATGTGTTAACAAAAGACGTACAGATGATGCTTTGCTAATTTAATATAAACTTAAGAGAAAGACAGGCTTTCATTTATGTTTCAATAAATGAAAGCCTTTTTTAATTTATTGGAGTTCTTCGAACTTACCTATAAATTAAAAGCCCTCCAGGCAGGATGTACATGACGCGCTCAAGGAAGATATCACTGTCGCGACAGCGCGTCAGCGTTAGAGTCTGGCAAGCCAGACTCTTTCTTTACAACTTATTATTCTTTATTCATAAATAGCGACCCTCCTGAATATGATATGATATAAGACAAGGAGGGATTTTTTGTGGAGCTGATTAAGAAAAATGTTCACATGAATAAATTAAAATGTCAAAGCAGCCTTCAGCTTACCTTAGATGATGATTTTAATGTTCCCGATGTGAAACCGGACATCTATAAAATTATTAAAGAACAGGGCGCTATTAAAATTAATGATGTAAAAATGTTAAATGGAAAATTGATGGTAAAGGGTGTTCTCTGCTTTAATATGCTGTATTTAAGTGATGAGAATATCCGGCCGGTACATAATATGTCAGGTGAAGTGCCCTTTGATGAAACCATACATTTAGATGATGCTTGTGCCGGTGATGAAGCTATAATAAACTGGGAACTTGAGGATATGACTCCGGGACTTATAAATTCCAGGAAAATCAGTGTAAAAGCAATAGTAAGACTTACGGTTTTAGTGGAAGAATTATATGATGAGGCAACGGCAGTTTCCATTGAAGGCGACGATGACATCCAGTTTATTAATAAGAACATAACGGTTACAGATATTGCAGTGGATAAAAAAGATACCTACCGTATAAAAGATCAGATACATCTGCCTTCCAATAAAGGAAATATTTCAGAAATCCTGTATAGTGAACTGGAACTGCGCAACCCCGAAGTAAGGCTGATGGATGATAAATTCAGTGTCAAAGGTGAAATTCTTGTATTTATCCTTTATGCAAGTGAAAACGATGATAATCCAGTAGAATATTTTGAGACGGAACTCCCCTTTAGTACTATGGTGGATTGCAGCGGCTGTACAGAGGACATGATTGATAATATTGATTTTTCCATAGCTAGTAAAAGTCTTGAGGTAGTACCGGATGCAGACGGGGAAGAGAGAATCATCGATGTGGAAGTGGTACTTGAAATGGGTATCAAGATGTATGAGGAAGAAGAGCTGGAACTGCTTAACGATGTATATTCTCCGGCAAAAGACCTGGTTCCCGTATTAAAAGATGCCCACTACGAAAACCTCTTAGTAAAGAATAACAGCAAAGTACGAGTAAATGACAGAGTTAAAATAACAGGAAACCAGCCGGAAATTCTGCAGGTTTGCCACGCTGCCGGCGAAATTAAGGTAGATGATATCGAACCGGTAGAAAACGGATTGGAAGTAAACGGTGTTTTGGAAGTGCAGATTCTCTACATCTGTGCAGATGACAGTAAACCCTTTAATTCTGTAAAAGGTATTATTCCGTTTAACCAGACAATTGAGGCCAAAGGCATAAAACCCTCCAGTATTTACCGGGTTAAACCGGCTTTAGAGCAGCTTAGTGTCATGATGCTTGACAGTGAAGAAATCGAATTAAAAGCTGGAATCGGATTAAATACGGTGGTATTTGACACCCTGACAGAACCTATCATTACGGATATTGATGCCTATGAACTGGATTATGAAAAAATACAGAGTATGCCAAGTATTGTGGGTTATGTGGTAAAAGCCCAGGATAGTCTGTGGAATATTGCAAAAAATTATTATACCACTGTGGATAGAATCAAAGAACTTAATGATCTGGAAGATGAGAACTTAAAGGTCGGAGATAAATTAATCCTTATGAAAAAAGTAGACAGATTACTATAAGTATTTATTTTATTACAGCCAGATGTATTATAGCCAGATTTATTACAGATAATTGTTTTACAGCATTCAAGGTATGCATCATTTATCCAATAAAAAGGCTCTGTCACAGCCTATGACAGAGCCTTAAATATGTAAGTAATATTAGTTCAGTATATACTTATTACTTTGTGTTTTCTAAAGAAGAACCGGTTGCGGATTTTTTCCACTCATTCAGTTTATCCATCGTAGTATCCAGAGTTTGTTTGCAGATGTCTGGAAGTTCACCGCCCCAGACTTTGGCAGCCTGTTCAAAGCCTTCTTTTACTGCATCCATTATCTTGTCAATTTTATCCGGATCCCCTCCGGTAAGTGCTTTGGCAAAAGAAACCAAACGGTCAGAGGTCTGATTTACTCCCCAGTAACCATCTTCGGCAATATCGGCTTTGGCCTTTGCCGCAGTTTCGGGGTCAACCTCTACTTTGCCTTCCCTTAACATTTGATACATAGTGGATTCATCAAAGGTCTGTCCCTGTTTTAGGAGCATCTTTTCGACTAAGTCCCTTAATTGTGCCGTTCTTTTATCCGCTTCGGCTTTTAACTGTGCTATCGTTGCAGTATCAGGTTTATAAGTTACTTTTTTTACGCCCTCCTCCGTACTTTTTTCATATACGGCAGACGGACTATCCTTACTGGATTCTTCTGCAGCTTTACTTGTCGCATCCTTACTCTTTGTCTGGTTTGCCGGTGTGCCTGCATAACTGCCTGCGGCACTTGTAATTCCATTTAAACCCATAACGTTCACCCTCCTTGGTAGTTAAATTACTTAGTTACATATGGTAATTATCGGAGAGGCTTTTCAAAAAGTTAATAGTAAGGCTGATATAAATCGGTGAGAAACACCTGTTTACCCAATTCGCTGACTTTAAACTGATAGAATGCTTTCTCTGCCTTCTTTATATCATCAAACAAACCAAATACGGTTGGACCGCTGCCGCTCATCAAGGCACCGATGGCACCCCATTCCGTCATCTTATCTTTTATTTCCCCGATGACAGGGTATTCTTTTATCGTTACGTTTTCCAATACATTGCCAAACAGACCGATGGCACCGTATAAATCCCTGGTCCGGATACATGTAAGGATGCCGTTAATATCCGGATGTTTTGTAGTCTCGTCCAGTTTCAGGTTCTCGTACACATATTTGGTGGAAACACTAAGACCTGGTTTTACAATCAAAACCTGACAGGCAGGAAAAGAAGGCAGGGGTGTAAGGATTTCTCCGATTCCCTCGGACAAAGCGGTGCCTCTCATAATACAATAAGGGACATCGGCTCCCAAGCGAAGCCCCAATTTCATTAATTCCGGTTTTTTTAAATTTAAATCAAAAAGCCGGCTCATACCATATAGGGCGGTAGCGGCATCGGTACTTCCGCCTGCCATACCTGCAGCTACGGGTATTTTTTTTTCAAGATTAATATAAACGCCCTGCTCAATATGATATTCCCGCTGGATCAAGGAAACCGCTTTATACACAAGATTATTTTCATCTGTTGGCAGATAATGAAGATTGGTATTAATAACAATGGAGTTATTGTTGGTTCGGTTGATAGTAAGTTTGTCATAAAGTCCTATGGTCTGCATAATCATACGGACTTCATGATACCCATCCTCTCGCCTTCTTACCACATCAAGACCAAGGTTGATTTTTGCGTGGGCTTTTAATTTAATTGAATTCATGTGTACTCCTGTTTATCGAATATGTAGTATTTTATTATGATTATAAACACCGAAAGCAATATTTGCAAGCGAAGCCTTTTTTTCATGGTTTTTTTCCAGGGGGAAATAAAAATTTAATCTTTTAAGGCATCCTTAATCAGGGATAATAGTTTAAATTTAACCTTTACTTTTGTATCATTCCTAAATACTGCCTTATATTCCTCGTCGGTAAGGAGGTATTTAAGGTCTGCTTTGGAGGAATCCGGGACAACGCTGTAGGTGGCATCCACAAAGCACAGAGGGGGGAACATAACGCACCACCAGTTCTGTCCGGCAGCCGCGCCAAGCTCTACCTTTACTGCTTCATATTGTCCCGGAGGAAGGGAAAGGTCCCCATATACCTTTAAGGGAAAATAACCCTGTTCCAAGGATGCTCTGGCAGTATAGTCAAAGCCGTTTTCTTTAATAATGCGGTTGGCCGTTAAGACCATTTCCTCCAGATTGTTTTTTAGTATGGTTCTGGCTTTATCAATATCTTTTACCTGCTCTAGTTTGGGACGTAGCTCGTCAGTTAGGACTTGCTTAATCTCTAGTTTAAGAGCCTGATCTTTTTCAGAATCACTGTTGGCTATTACATGAAAGCGGATAATATCAGCAGCAATTCCTTCCTGGAGATGTTCTTCTTTGGCATTGGAAGGAAAAGACTTTAACAATAATAAGGAAAATATGGAGAGAGAAAGGCAAAAGTAAAACATACCACGGTAAAAATAAGTGAAACGGTTTGTACTCTTATGTAAGGTCAAAACATGATTAAATATATAATTTTTCATAAAACTCCAATCTGCCTGGAGGACAGGCTGTTTCGGTATCTGAATATAAGTAATAGCTATAGTATTACCAGTATAAGGAAGGTTAAACATTTGTAATAAGGTTCTGTTTATGTTAGAATGAAGCAAAAAGGTTAACTTTTGGTACAAATCCAAAAGAGGATTCATAAAATCTATTGAATCTTGAAGAAATAAATAGTAAAATGAATAAAGTATTTAAGCACCTAATAGAATTACTATAAGTGCTGTATTTACCTGAACATAGTTTTTAAAGATAATTTATAGGAATAGGTATTTACATTTTTATAATCCGGCGGCCAGAATACCGGTAGTCAGGATACAAAAAATTGTAAAATGAACAGCGAAATATAAGGCGGCTACACCGGGCGACCGTAAAATTAGGGATATTACCGGTAAAATAGTCTATGGGCTTAATAAATGTCTGGTGTAAAAACGTATAATTTTGTCATAAAGAAAGGGCACAATAGTATGAATAAAAAAACAATAGCAGTATTGTTCGGAGGTCAATCCTCGGAACATGAAGTTTCTTGTGTTTCGGCAACTACTATTATTAAGAATATCAATACGGATTTATACCGGGTTATTATAATTGGAATTACGAAAAGCGGAAAATGGATTAAAGTAAATAATGTGGAGGAAATACAATCCGGTCAATGGACAAAAGGCAGTGTAACCGCCGTGATTTCACCGGATGCCACCCAAAGGTCAGTCTTATTCATAGAGGGCGGCAAGGTAACTGCCGAGAAAATTGACGCAGCATTTCCTGCACTTCATGGTCTTTACGGTGAGGACGGAACCGTTCAGGGACTGTTGGAACTGGCGAAAATTCCTTATGTGGGCTGCGGTGTAGTCGCTTCCGGTGTGTCCATGGATAAGCTGTTTACCAAGATTATTGTGGATACGTTAGGAATAAGACAGGCAAAGTATGTGCCCATTATGAAAAAGGAACTGGAACAAATTGGTTTGGCAGTTGAAAAAGTAGAAGAAAAGTTAAGTTATCCTGTATTTATAAAGCCCAGCAATGCCGGTTCTTCAAGAGGCGTTTCCAAGGCTCATAACAGGGAGGAATTGATAAGAGGATTACATACTGCCGCAGAACATGACAGAAAAATCTTAGTGGAAGAGACCATTAACGGCAGAGAAGTAGAATGTGCGGTGCTTGGCGGGAATGAACCCAAAGCCTCCGGTGTGGGTGAAATCGTCGCCGCTGCCGATTTTTATGATTATGATGCCAAATATAATAACGCGGAATCCAAAACCATATTATCTCCGGTACTAATAGGAAATGCCGCTGAAACCATAAGGGATTATGCAGTAAGAATTTTTAAAGCCGTGGATGGTTACGGCTTATCCAGGGTAGACTTCTTTGTAGATAAAGAAACCGGAGAAGTCATCTTTAATGAAATCAATACCATGCCCGGATTTACCAGTATCAGTATGTATCCTATGTTATGGGAAGCAAAAGGAATCGGTAAACCTCAGTTGGTTGAAAAATTATTGCAGTTGGCCTTTGCCAGAGCTTTGGAGGCAGGAGGCGAAGGAGATGTCAAGTAGTGCGCCTATAGGAGTCTTTGACTCCGGCGTCGGCGGGTTAACAGTTGCCAGAGAAATCATGAGACAGATACCAAATGAAACCATTATTTATTTTGGGGATACGGCCAGAGTGCCCTATGGCAGCAAATCAAAACAGACAATTATAACGTATTCGAGACAGATTGTTAAATTCCTGCAGACAAAGAATGTAAAAGCAATTGTAATCGCATGTAATACAGCCAGTGCCTTTGCCCTTGAAACTGTGACAAGGGAAGTATCCATTCCGGTAATCGGGGTGGTAAAACCCGGAGCAAAGGTGGCAGCGGAAACCACCAGAAACGGTAATATTGGTATAATTGGTACCGAAGGAACTATAAACAGCGGTATTTATAATGAGTATTTAAGTGAAACCATGCCCAGCGTAAAAGTATATGGCAAAGCCTGTCCCCTTTTTGTACCCCTGGTAGAGGAGGGCTGGCTCTCCGATCCAGTTACGGTGGAAGTAGCGAAACGGTATATGGCTGAATTAAAAGATTATAATATAGACACACTGGTTCTTGGATGTACCCATTATCCCTTAATCAGACATACGATTGGTTCTATAGTGGGAGATAAAGTGACCCTGGTGAATCCAGCCTTTGAAACGGCAAGAACGTTAAAACAGGTATTGGAATCCAAGGGCTTAGAAAGTGTAACGCCTGCCAAGGAGCATAAGTTTTATGTCAGTGACGGTGCCGAAAAGTTTCAGAAGTTTGCCAATACAATTCTGCCCTGTGAAGTGGTAGAAACAAAAGATGTTAATATAGAAAGCTTGCAGGTTCTATAGATAGTAGAATGATGGTTTTAAACCACAAGAGATAAATGCTTTATTATTAAAGGCAGTATCACGAGCAGGTTTGCGGTTTGAAGGGGGCGCTTTTTGCTCTGCATTTGTTTGCCGCTCATGCGGTAGATGGAGGATTTTATGAAAAAAGATGTACTGGTGTCAATATCCGGACTCCAATATGAAATAGATAAAGAGGAAGCAGTAGAAGTCATTTCGGTAGGAGAATATTATAACCGCAATGGAAAGCACTATGTTGTTTACGAAGAAATCTTAGAAGATATGGAAGGCACTACAAACTGCACGATTAAAATAGCCGAGAAACAAATCGATATAATTAAACGTGGCGCCAGTAATGTTCATATGGTCTTTGAAGAGAATACAAAGAACACGACTTATTACCAGACTCCTTACGGAGAACTTCAAGTGGGCATCTACACGACCCAGATTAAGGTTACCGAAGAAGAGAATAAAATTATTGCAAATATTAATTATGGGCTGGATATTAACTATGCCTTCATTTCAGACTGCCAGATACAATTAAAGATCAGTTCCAAGAAGATGGGAAGTGACACTCTCTAAACGGGTGTAATTAATAGGGTACTTTCGGAAACGAATAGTGTCAATAATAGATAGTTTAGACGCTGAATAGAGGTGAAATTTTATCGACAGCCTCTAAAATATCAGTAAAACAGGCTGTAGAGTTTCCGAGAGTACACGAATAAAAATAAGAGGTTACAATATAGTAATAAACTTTGCAGTATTAGAAAGCTTATTACTATATTGTAACCTCTTATTGTTTGAACTTCTATAATCAGGTTTTTGTCTTCTTTATGAGATTACTTTTCATTCGTTGGAAGAATTTTTGTTTAACGGGTTTTACTTCTAAGTTAGAACGCAGTCCCTTAACATCCATAATATAAATACCATTCATAACTGCTTTGACTTCTTTTTTAACTGGGATTAAATCGAATATCTTTTCATCACACATTAAAGTCATAATTTTGGGTCCGATTTTTGCCTTTACGATGGGCACTTTGGAACCACGCAGATATCTGGGGGTCTGATCCAGGACTATCTTTGGCAGGTTTGCTTCCTTAAGTTTCATGCGCTTTTTATCTATAACTAAAATTGAGACTGACTGTGCGCCGGCTTTCATCTGTTCCTGGGAAGCTTCAGATTTCTTCTGAAGTTTTCGTCCATAAATCATTAAAAATATAAGCCCTGCGATAACGACAGCCAAAACAATCAACAAAACTATTACAATGGGTTTCATGTATGTACCTCCTTCCCTCATTAATACAGTGGTAATATTGTAACATTAATTATTTAAAAGTTCAAGCCTTAGAATTTCACCAACGATGCATTTCTATTCAGTGTTTCACGAATAATATTCTGTACGTAGGAACCGATAAATTTGCGGTTTTCCTTATCCAATTCACCTGGATACACCGGTTTTCCGAATTCAATGACTACATGGGCTCTTTTAATCCAGGGGATGTGATTCTCAAATATGTTATCCGTATTATTTATGGATACAGGAATAATAGCGCAACCGGTCTTTTCAGCCATCTTAAGGCTGCCTTCTTTAAAGGGAAGCATATCACTGTCCTGGCTTCTGGTGCCTTCCGGAGAAATAAAAACCGAATATCCTTTTTTAATTAATTCCACGCCTTCTAATATCGTCTTAAGACCCTCCCTGACATTATCCCGGTCTAAGAACAGACAATTTAAAAAGCGCATCCACCAGCTGATAAAGGGGATATGAGCCATCTCTTTTTTTGCCACGAAACCGGTCAGAGTGGGTACGGAGGTATAGCCGATTAATATATCAAAATAGCTGCGGTGATTAGAGACATATAAAACAGCCTCATCTTTTGGTATATTCTCAAGACCCAGTACAGTTTTTTTTACCCCGCAAAAGGATAAAATAATACGGAAAGCCGTTACTACAATCCCTTGTGAAGAGCGTGCTTTTGCATGTGGATTTATCTTTCCTATAATTGTTTCCAATATTAAAAGAGGTATGCTGATAATAAAAAATATAAGTAAAAACAGCAGTGTTAATAAGGTTTTCATAAAACCCTCCTATTTCATATGATTAGCGAATATAAGAATCTGTTATAATTACAAACAATAAAGGTAACAGTAACTTTTGCTTTATATATTATACCACAGCAGATTAAAAAATACGAAGTATTTTTCAATCTAAATTCTAATAAAAGCAGCTCATATTTTTATAAATCTCTGATTTTTACGAAATTCTTAACTATTATTAAATCTTTTGCTATTGGTTGTACTATTTAAATTATGTGATATAATGTAAAGCGAATGAGTAATTGTAAAGTTTTTATAAGGTTTGGCTTAAGAACAAAGGAGTAGCAGCATGGATAAGGAAAATCTTACTTTATTGACCGATTTTTACGAACTGACAATGATGCAGGGGTATTTTAAAAATGATAGCAATGATACGGTAATATTTGATGTTTTTTACAGAACCAATCCTTCTGGCAGCGGTTATGCCATATGTGCCGGCTTGGATCAGGTTATTGATTATATAAAGAATATTCATTTCAGTAATGAGGATATTGAATACTTAAGAAGTTTAAGAATGTTTGAGGAGGACTTTTTAACTTATCTGTCGGGTTTTCGCTTTACTGGAGACATCTATGGGGTACCGGAAGGTACGGTTATATTTCCCATGGAACCGTTAATAAAAGTAATCGCACCTATTATGGAAGCCCAGTTAGTAGAAACCGCTATCTTAAATATTATCAATCATCAGAGTCTGATTGCAACCAAGGCCTCCCGTGTATGCTATGCGGCCAAGGGTGATACCGTAATGGAATTTGGTCTAAGGCGTGCCCAGGGACCGGATGCTGGAACCTATGGTGCCAGAGCGGCGGTAATCGGCGGCTGTATCGGTACTAGTAACGTCCTTGCTGCTAAGGCTTTTGATATACCGGCTTTAGGAACCCATGCACACAGCTGGATTATGAGTTTTGAGGATGAGCTTACGGCCTTTCGTGAATATGCAGATCTTTATCCTGGTAATGCAACCCTTTTGGTAGATACTTACGATACACTGCGCTCTGGAGTGCCTAATGCCATTAAAGTATTTTCCGAGCTAAGAGAAGCAGGAAAGATGCCAAAGAAATACGGTATCCGCTTAGACAGCGGTGATTTAGCTTATCTGTCCAAAAAGGCCAGAAAGATGCTTGATGCCGCAGGATTTCCCGAGGCCTCTATTGTTGCCTCCAGTGATTTAGATGAATACCTGATTGATTCCCTTAAGACCCAGGGAGCAGCCATTGATTCCTGGGGAGTAGGTACAAATCTGATTACTTCCAAGGACTGTCCGGCTTTTGGGGGAGTATACAAACTGGCAGCCATAAAAAAAGACGGCAAATATATACCGAAAATCAAATTGTCTGAGAACCCCTGGAAAATCACCAATCCGGGTAATAAAACCATATATCGGATCTATGAGAAGGAAAGCGGTAAAGTGAAAGCAGATTTAATTGCCATGGCGGATGAAAAATATTCCGAAGAGAATCCCTTAAAGATATTTGACCCTCTGGCTACCTGGAAGAAGACTTATTTAAAAGCCGGAACCTATACCTTAAGAGAAATCCTAGTGCCTGTGTTTAAAGCCGGAACCTGTGTATATACTTCACCGTCCGTTATGGAAATCAGGGAATACTGCAGGAAAGAACTGGATACCTTATGGGATGAAACCAGGCGTCTGGTCAATCCTCATGATGTTTATGTAGATTTATCCAATGAGCTTTACCAGTTAAAAAATCAATTATTAGACAATATTAATGGCAACAACCAAATTTAGTCATAATTTCCATGATTATCTAGAAATTTTCTAAATGAGGCACTTAATTTCACTTTATTGCTGTCAATTTGTGAAAAACAGTGGATTTTGTAGAAAAATGTGTTATAATGAAGGCAATATACAGGCTTTACTTTCTGCCTGTGCTTTGTTGTGGTCTGAGTGTCCTTTATACACCTGAAGAATGTAAGAATAATTTTAGCGGGCTGTTTGCAAAAACTTTTGTACTTACGAAAGATCCTTTAAGATAAGAGTTTGCATCAGCCCCTGTTAATGCGAATACAACCATAGTAAACCCAGGGCATGGAACACATGTCTGAGTTAAGTTAGGGATGTGCGCCTTTGCGCACAGATGGGAGTTAAGTTGAAAAAACAGAAAACAGTTTTTCAACATCCTGATTTTAATGTGCGCCTCAGCGCACAGATGGGAGTTAAGTTGGAAAAACGGAGAACAGTTTTTCAACATCCTGATTTTAATGTGCGCCCCAGCGCACAGATGGGAGTTTAATATGTTAAATAGAAGGAAGAAGCGGAACTTAAAACGGAATTTTAAAAGGATTGCCATTGTGGGTATACCTTTTGCTATATTATGTGGGATTACCTATGCTTCTCTTTCCTCTTTATCCCGTGCCGGTGAATCTACTTATGCTTTTGAACATTATTATGATGATCCGTCATATACAGATAAAAGCCAGGAATATGATAGTACAAAAGAAAATACAGGAGACTCTAGTGTGGGAAACAATAGCAGTTCTGACGGGGCGGTAGAAGTCATATCAAATCATGATAATATTGTACCGGATACCAAACCGGAGAGCATGACGGTGCTGGTTAATAAAGAATTACGGCTGCCCTCCGATTATATCCCAAGTGATCTGGTGGTGCCTGACGTAAGCTTTTCCTTTAGCTATTATGATGAAAAGAAGCTTATGAGAAAGGAAGCGGCAGAGGCCTTAAAAGCACTGTTTGATGGGGGGGTAGCTGTTGATATTAAGCTGAACGGAGTATCGGCTTACCGCTCTTATGAAAGACAGTATGATATATTTACGGACAATGTAAAAAAACAGGGTCTGGAACATACTACGAAGTATTCTGCAACGCCGGGATTTAGTGAACATCAGACCGGACTTGCTATTGATGTATCCGCAAAGTCCGTTAATAACCGGTTAGACGAGTCCTTTGGAGATTCCACAGAAGGTAAGTGGCTTGCAGAAAATGCACATTTGTATGGGTTTATCATCCGCTACCCAAAAGATAAAACAGAAATAACCGGTTACTCTTATGAACCCTGGCATATTCGTTATGTAGGAAAACCGTTAGCCAAATATCTTTATGAGAATAATCTTTGCCTGGAGGAATATTACAATTTTAAACCAAGTATGGATTATACCGATACAATCAGTTATGATAAACTGGTGGACTATGGAATAGATCTTGATGACGTAATACAACCGACCAAAGCGCCGACAAAGGCTCCCACGAAAGCTCCCGAAAAAGAAACCGAGGACGACACCAATACTATAGACGACAAAGACAATACCAAAGATAATACGAAGGATGATACCAAGGAGGATTCCAAAGGTACCAAAGGTAATACCAAAGATGATACGAAAGGTAATACCGGAAGCCATGGTAAGCCTACGAACGGTAAAGGAAATGGAGATACCTCCGGCAATACAAAAGACGATAGTGACGGAGGTACGAAAGATGACGGAAACAATGGAGATACTACAACTCCGACACCTCCTATAGAGGACGACAACAACCAGTCACCTAGCATGACACCAACACCACCTATTACTCAGGAACAGTCAGAGGAACCGGAATCAACAGATTTGTCTGTTACCACACCGTAAGAACGAATCTGAGAATAAGAAATACATATAAATTAATTGAGTGTAGCTGTGCTTTTGCATAAATACACTCTTTTTTTGTTGCATAGGAAACTTCTTCGAACTTACCTCGTATGTTAAATTGATATTAGTTCCTTACTCTTTTCTTGAGTAAGTGTATACTGTTTATAGGCACTGTGGATTAGTCGAACTTACCTAACGCTTAGACGTTTGTTCATAGGCTATAACCACAGTTGCCTGCTTAAATGTTGATCAGTTAGATAACGCATGACGTTTTAATTAGCACGAGGCTACATAGCAGGCAGTTCTGTGGAATAAGCAACAGTGTCAATCTACTAAAAGGAGCTATTATTATGATTTACGTAGGCATTGATGTCGCAAAGAATAAACACGATTGTCTTATCACCAGTTCGGACGGCGAAATTCTTTTCCCTGTCTTCACCATTTCTAATGATCTTATTGGATTTTCTCTTTTGCTTCAACGTATGCAATCCTTCACCAATAACCCTGAAACAATAAAAATAGGGCTGGAAGCAACTGGTCATTATAGCAACAATATCGCTGATTTCCTCGCTAATAAAAACTACCACATTTTTATTATCAATCCGCTTCACACTAGTCTATACAAAAAAAGTCTAAGCTTTAGAAAGACGAAAACGGACAAGGCTGACGCCCAATCAATCGTATCAATGCTGATGACACAGAAGCTAACGCCCTATGCACCTGCATCATACCATGAAAAAGAACTAAAGTCACTAACAAGATATCGTTTTAACCTTGTAAAAGATTGCTCCAGGCTCAAAGTATCGTTCGCTAGGTTGATGAATATCATTTTTCCCGAATTAGAGAAAATAGTTCATGAACTACAGGTTAATTCGATTTATCACCTTATGAGTGAATACACCAATACTAACGCTATTTCAAAGACTCATCTGACTCGTTTGACTAACCTTTTATCAAAACATTCAAAAGGTCACTATGGTCGTCAAAAAGCAATTGATATCAAAGAAGCAGCCAAACAATCAATCGGAACCTGCGATGGCATACAGACCATTGAATTACAACAAACCCTAGCTCGCATTTTTCTGCTGCAGGAACAAACCGAAGTGATTGAGAAAAGAATAAAAGAGATTGTTAAAAATATAGATTCTCCTTTTATAACGATTCCCGGTATTTCTTATACAACTGCAGCTATCATTCATGCCGAAATAGGTGATTTTTCTGATTTTTCTAATGCCGAAAAAATACTTGCATTTGCCGGAATGGAGCCATCTATCTATCAATCTGGGCAGTATACGTCTACCCATGCCAAAATGGTTAAAAGAGGCTCAAAATACCTGCGTTTCGCACTTTATACAGCCGCTAAAAATGTTGGTAAATGGGATACTAATTTCAGTTTATTCTTACAGAAAAAACTGGCAGAAGGAAAACCTTATAATGTTGCAGTTTCCCACGTTGCAAAAAAACTGGTCAGAGTTCTTTACTGTATGGAAATGAAACATGAAGCTTACATAAAGTAGTTCTTATCTCTCATATCAATTTTTCAAGGCAGCTTTCAAGGTGCTTTATTTGTCATGCTATTTTCAAGGTACAATTATATAACAGTAAACTAATATAAAATAACTACTTGACATAGTTAGTCTATGCAATAAAAAAGCCTTCCAGGCAGGATGCGCAGGACGCACTTAAGGAAGATTGTCACTGTCGTGACAGTGCGTCAGCGCTAGAGTCTGGCGAGCCAGACTCTTTATTCTCTTACAAGAAGGTATTAGGAATAATCGATTATTGACGAATAATGGATAATTTGTTATGCTGATTAAAATAGAAAAAATTGTATTTATTTACAGGTGAGTGCGGCTATTTTGGATTCAAAAATCATACTATATAATAAAAAATGGAGGAGAAAGAAACCGATATGGAAAACAAGAAAACAATTACAAAGATTTCATTACCAGTTACAAAAGAGACAGGAATGTTTACGCGAAAGCGGGAAGCAAAAGAGGACAGGCAGAACGGTTCTAGCCATTGGCTTTTGAATATAGTCGGAACCCTTATGCTAACCACTGTGTGCATGCTGCTCTCTGTTTTTTCACCGGCTGCCGTTAAGGCATATGCAGCCCAGGTAGCAAGTCCGGCTGCAATATCAGCAGACAATTACCAGACGATAGAAAAAGCAGATTTGCATAAACAAATTGATAAGTTTACAAAAGCCTATGAAAACTATGTTGAGAATTATAAAAAAGTTTCTCAGGGTATGGGGTCTGAATTAACGGTCCGGTCTGAATTTGATCCAACCATTGCAGCCGCGTTGGGCTTACCTGATTTAAAAAGTGTAAAAGCTGACATGGTCTCTATGCAGAATGCTAAAAAAGTGAAATCTATTATTACACTTTTTACGAATGATATAAAATTCACTTCCTTAAATATGATATCAGATTTAGAAAAGCAACTAACATATCTGTTAATCCCAGAGTTAAGTAAAGCTTACTTAAAAGCAGACCCCAAATCCACAGGACTTAATTCCTATGGACCAGGATCAAACTTTACCACGAAAGACTTTCTGGATATTTTAAACAATCCTGCCCTTACGGAAAAAACTCTGAATCAGTTATTAAAGAGATATGCTGATATTGTAGTCAGTGATTTAAACGATGTCAGTGCCATGGATTACTATATGAGTGCAGGCGGATTAAGTGATCAGCAAACGAGATATACGGTAAATGTAGATGAAAAGGTTGTGCTAAAGATTGCAAAGGATGTATTAGCCGTTGCCAGTACAGATGAAGAATTAAGTGATTTATTTGTAAAACTTAACCTTTGCTCTAAGGCAGAATATACAAAGATGATCGCTGCGGCACAGAATGAAGTGAAAGAGATGATAAATTATGTTAATATGTTTGAGCCGGAAGGACTTTTTACTATGAGGGTCTGGGTTGATTCCGATGGAACTATTACAGGCCGTGACTTTTCTTTAGCTACGGATAAGGATAATTCTCTTTTTGGTTACAAAACAGTCAAAAAGGGAGAGGTAACCGGAATGGAAGCCTGGATTAGTCCTGATAAGGAAACTATTTTTAAGCTATCCAGTACGACAAGTAAGGATAATAGCGGAATAAACGGTAATGCAGTCATTACGTATGCTACTGATAAGACCTCCGTAGAGTTTAAGGCTTTGATAAAGGATTTAAAATATACCTCTTTTGGTAGTGGTTACTACCTTAATGGCAATTTAGTAATTACCGGAGAGAGTCTGCCAGGAAGCACCCTCTTAGTGGCTTTTAACGGCAATGAAACAGCACAGAAAATAAAAGCGGATTTTGTACAGGGAACCTTAAACCTGATATCTGTAACCATAGATACGAAAATCCTTCCCTATGAAGATTTTGATCTTCCTTCGGAATCGGATACCGTATATGATATGACAACCCAGATGGATACCTACTTTAATAAGGGGGATTTTGTAAATTATCTGAAAGGTATTAATAGTAAAATTAATGTACAAGGTATTAATAAGCTGTTGGATCAGATGATTAAGTCCTATTTAAGGTAGCAAAGGATGATTCTGGTTCTGACTTACAAAAATTTAAAATAGGATTGACATTTAAAATATAATATACTATGATAAAAGCTATAAAAATAAAAACTTAAAAACTATGATGGAGAGAGTAAGAATCCGGTTTTAGCGAAAGTCAAAGCGAGTCAGGGACAGTGAAAGCCTGATACCAGTAGCAGATTTCTGAAAATCACTCCTAAGTTGTAAGCTGAAAGAAGTCCTTAAAAGTAAGCCGCGCCGGTATTCACCGTTATATGAAAGCATATCATGTTCTAATTTGGTATATACTTATGCCGAATGGAAACGTATGTAAATAGGTGGTACAATGAAGCACTTCTGCTCTCATCCTGTTTATGGATGAGAGCTTTATTTAATTTATAGGATAGTTCTCCAAACTTAACCTATAAATTAAAGCCTTCCAGGCAGGATGCACATGGCGCTCAAGGAAGATGTCACTGTCGTGACAGCGCGTCAGTCTAGTGTCTGGTTCTCCAGTAGAATAAACTATTGATACTATATAAGGAGGAAACATATGTACGAGAAAGTATCTCCCAATCTGAATTTTGTGGAAAGAGAAAAAGAAGTACTAAAATTCTGGAAAAACAATAAAATATTTGAAAAAACAATTGAAGAACGTAAAAATGGCAAAGCCTACACCTTTTATGACGGTCCTCCCACGGCCAATGGAAAGCCTCATATCGGTCATGTATTGACAAGGGTTATAAAGGATATCATTCCCAGATACCGCACCATGAAGGGCTATAATGTACTTCGTAAGGCAGGCTGGGATACCCATGGACTTCCGGTTGAATTAGAAGTTGAGAAAAAACTGGGTCTTGACGGCAAAGAACAAATCGAAGAATATGGTTTGGAACCCTTTATCCACGAATGTAAGGAAAGTGTATGGAAGTACAAGGGAATGTGGGAAGACTTCTCTGGTACAGTAGGTTACTGGGCTGATATGGAGAATCCTTATGTAACCTATGACAACAATTTTATCGAATCCGAATGGTGGGCCTTAAAACAGATTTGGGAAAAAGGCTTATTATATAAAGGCTTTAAAATTGTACCTTATTGCCCAAGATGCGGAACACCACTATCCAGCCATGAAGTAGCTCAGGGTTATAAGGATGTAAAGGAAAAATCCGTAATTGCCAAATTCAAAGTAAAAGGCACCGACAATGAATATATCCTTGCCTGGACCACAACTCCCTGGACACTGCCTTCTAACGTGGCACTTTGTGTGAATCCGGTAGAAACTTATGTAAAGGTATCTGTCAGTCTGAATGCAAAAGGCGATATCATAAAAGAAACCAGTGAAGGAGAAGACAAAGAAGCTGTCAGAACTGAAAAATACATTCTGGCAGAAGCACTTTTATCCGTTATTGATGGTCTTTACAATGTAGAAGAAACTTATGTCGGAACCGATTTAGAATATAAGGAATATGAACCCCTGTTTGATTATGTAACACCAGATAAGAAAGCCTATTATGTGACCTGTGATACGTATGTAACCCTTACCGATGGTACTGGTGTGGTTCATATTGCACCTGCTTTCGGTGAAGACGATGCCAGTGTCGGCCGCAGATACGACCTTCCTTTCGTACAGTTAGTAGACGGAAAAGGTGAAATGAAACCGGAGGTTACTGACTTTGCCGGTATGTTCTGCAAGAAAGCAGACGAAGGTATTATAAAACTTTTAGCCCAGAAAGGGTTATTATTTAAAACCTTAAAGTTTGAACACAGCTATCCGTTCTGTTGGAGATGTGATACACCTCTTATTTATTATGCAAGGGAATCCTGGTTCATTAAGATGACAGAGGTTAAGGAAGAGCTGATTAGCAATAATAACACCATTAACTGGATGCCGGAAAGCATCGGTCAGGGCCGTTTTGGTGACTGGCTTAAGAATGTACAGGACTGGGGTATCAGCCGTGACCGTTACTGGGGAACACCTCTTAATATCTGGGAATGTGAAGACGGTCACAGACATGCCATCGGAAGCATTGAAGAATTAAAATCAATGTCAGATAACTGTCCGGATAATATTGAATTACACAGACCATTCATTGACAATGTTACAATAAAATGTCCGGAATGCGGCAAGGAAATGCGCCGTGTGAAACCGGTAATTGACTGCTGGTTTGATTCCGGTTCCATGCCCTTTGCACAATGGCACTATCCTTTTGAAAATAAGGAAATGTTTGATAAGAATTTCCCGGCTGATTTTATCAGTGAGGCAGTAGACCAGACCAGGGGGTGGTTCTATTCCTTACTTGCTATTTCAACTCTTATCTTTGAACGGTCACCTTTTAAGAATGTAATCGTACTTGGTCATGTTCAGGATGAAAACGGACAGAAGATGTCTAAGTCCAAAGGCAATGCAGTTGATCCCTTTGACGCTTTGGCAGAACACGGCGCAGATGCCATCCGCTGGTATTTCTACATTAACAGCGCCTTGTGGCTTCCCAACCGTTTCCATAACGGAGCCGTTACAGAGGGTCAGAGAAAGTTCATGGGAACCTTTTGGAATACCTATGCTTTCTTTGTACTGTATGCTAATATTGACGGCTTTGATGCCACGAAGTATTCACTGGAATATGATAAATTACCGGTTATGGATAAATGGCTATTATCCAAATTAAATACCGTAATTAAAACCGTAGATGACAATCTTGATAATTACAGAATAACCGAAGCTGCCAGAATCATGGATGATTTCGTAGATGAGATGAGCAACTGGTATGTCAGAAGGAGCAGGGAACGTTTTTGGGCAAAAGGCATGGAACAGGATAAGATTAATGCCTATATGACTCTTTATACCGCACTGGTTACCCTGGCAAAAGTTGCCGCACCGTTTATTCCTTATATGACAGAGGATATCTATCGTAACCTGGTAGTTAGTATTGATAAATCCGCACCGGAAAGTATTCACTTATGCGAATATCCTGTATATAGGGAAGAATATATCGATAAAGATCTTGAGAAGAATATGGAAGCCGTTCTGGATATCGTGGTATTAGGCCGTGCCTGCCGTAATGCTGCTAATATCAAGAACAGACAGCCGATTGGCATGATGTATGTGAAAGCCAAGGATAGTTATGTTAATGCAGCAGGAGATAAAGTCTTAGGCTTACCAGATTTCTATAAAGAAATTATAGAAGAAGAATTAAATGTAAAGGCAGTGACCTTTACGGATGATGTCAGGAACTTTACTTCCTACAGCTTTAAGCCTCAGTTAAAGACGTTAGGACCTAAGTTTGGCAAGCAGATTGGACAGATCAGAACGATTCTTTCCGAACTAGACGGCAATAAAGCCATGGATGAGATCAATACAACCGGCGGTCTTAAGATTACCTTAGACGGTGTGGAAGCGTTACTTGAAAAAGATGATCTTTTGATTGAAGCTGCCCAGACGGAAGGTTATGTATCGGATTCTGATTCCGGAATTACCGTAGTTCTGGATACCAACCTTACCAAGGAACTGATTGAAGAAGGTTTTGTCAGGGAAATCATCAGTAAGATCCAGACCATGAGAAAAGATGCAGGCTTTGAAGTAATGGATCACATAAAAATATTCCAGACCGGCAATGATACTATTAAAGCAATCTTTGAGCAGAATGCAGAAGAAATCAAGTCCGAAGTATTAGCAGAAGACCTGATTTTAGACAGTGCAGAAGGCTTTACCAAGGAATGGAATATTAATGGGGAAACCGTAACCTTAGGAGTTGTGAAATTATAGGTACTAAAAAAGAGAAGGCTTGCCTTCTCTTTTTTTAATGAAAGAACTAAAACCGGTACATCAGAGCCTTCGATTATATAAGTTGACAGTGGCTATTGTACCCGCTAGTTTAAGTACAGGGTTAAATCCGCACTAAGTCTTAAAGTGCCTGTAAAGGTATTTAAATGGATTATGACGGTTTGGTACCGATAGTGGCTGGTACCGATAATGGCTGGTACTTGTAATACATGTAATACTTTAGTTATTTTTCGGATAAGTGGTGCATATATAACAATAAATATATGCATAGTTTTTTTATGCAACACATAATGGTGACGGTATGCCTTTTAACAAAAAAATTTTATATCCTGCCCAGTTAGGAGTAAGAAACTATGGAATATTACAGGTACAGGTAGTAGACCTGACAACCTCATATCCCATTGAGGGTGCGCTCATTCAAATATATCAAAAAGATAACCTGACTATGGCAATAGAAACTCTTACTACGGACATATCAGGGAAAACAATAGAAATTGAACTTGTTTCACCGCCTTTGGAATACAGCCTGGAGCCTACCAGGGATATGCCTTATTTAGAATATCCGGTTATGGTTTTGGCAGAAGGGTATCAGACGGTTAGGATAGACAGTGCCCAAATACTGCCTTTTGTTAAATCCATACAGCCTGTAAAAATGACACCTTTTAGGGCGGGTATGGATTCTATGCAGGTTATTCCAATTGATGACAATTACCTGATAGGAACCTATACCCCAAAGGTTTACGAGGCTGAGATAAAACCGATGCCTCCCGGACAGGAGGATAAAGCAGTAGTAATACCAGAGTTCATTACTGTCCATGATGCAATTCCCTCTAATATCACAGCACTTAATTACAGAGTGGAATATCCGTCTTTTATTAAAAATGTGGTATCCAGTACCTTATTTGCAACCTGGCCTTTAGAAACTATTTATGCCAGTATTTTATCAATTCTATCTTTTTCCTTAAACCGGGTCTATACAAACTGGTACCCCAGGCAGGGATATTCGTTTGATATCACATCTACGGTTGCCTTTGACCACAAGTGGCTATATGGAAGAAACATCTATACCAATATAAGTATGGCAGTGGATGATATCTTTAACAACTATTTATCAAGACCTGACATCCTACAGCCAATACTGACCCAATTATGTAAGGGCGAACTTGCCATATGCCCCAGGATGTTATCCCTATGGGAGGCAAAATTTTTGGGTGATGAGGGATATACGGCGACCCACATACTGCATGAATTCTATGGAAATGACTTATATATAAACTCAACTGATAATATAGAAGGGATAGAGGTCAACTGGCCCGGGACCAATTTAACCATCGGATCCTCCAAAGATGCAGTAACCATTATTCAGAATCAGTTAAATGCCATTGCAATAGCCTATCCGGCAATACCTAAGACAATGGCGGACGGATTGTACGATCAGGGTACGGAAGCAGCAGTAAGTAAATTTCAGGAAATCTTTAACCTGCCCATAACCGGAATAACGGATAAAGCTGCCTGGTATAAGATTGGTTTTGTAAATGCAAGACTTGCCAGAGAAAAAACCGAATAAGTTAATTTATGAGAGACAGTCTTTATTGGCTGTCTTTTTTAATTTATCGGAAAGTTCTAAGAACTTACCTATAAATTAAAAAGCCTTCCAGGCAGGATGCGCGTGACGCACTTAAGGAAGATTGTCACTGTCGTGACAGCGCGTCAGCGCTAGAGTCTGGCGAGGCAGACTCTTTGTTCTATAGAAAATAGCGCATTATATCAATATTATTCTTATATGGAAGCGGATCTTATGAATACCTTGGGAAGCGTGGGTTTATTGTTTCGAGGTCAGATAAAAAAAGTGTCACAATAGGAATAAATTCTATGAAAAAAGGGGTAATTAAAAAATGAATGGAAAATATCCCTAATAAGTATATAATTGCAAGTATAGATGCACACTTTACGTCAGTACCAGCGCGGTTTCGGTTTATAGCTAAAGTCTACCTGTATTATTTGTTTATAAATTAGTAAGACAGCCACTTGTATATTATTGGGTACATAAGATATAATGGAAATATTATTATATAATGTAGAATTATAAGGGATAATGACGAAAGGAGATTTTTTCAACATCTTGATTTTAAAGTGCGCTAAAAGCGCACGGATGGGAGTAAGTTGAAAAACCAAGAATCGTTTTTCAACATCTTGATTTTAAAGTGCGCTAAAGCGCACGGACGGGAGTTTAAGTTGAAAAACCAAAAATCGTTTTTCAACATCCTGATTATAAGGTGCGCTAAAGCGCACAGATGGGAGTTTTATGCAGTCTTTTGATAAAGAAGAATTTAAGAATAATGTAGAAGGTTATGTTAAGCTGTTATTTCGAAAAAGCCTGGAGGAAGCTACAAAACAGCAGATTTTTCAGGGTGTGGCTTATACGGTTAAGAATCTCATCATTGGGGATTGGATGACTACCCATAAGGTATACGAAGAGGAAGATGTAAAAACCGTATATTATTTATCCATGGAATTTCTTATGGGCAGGGCCCTTGGAAATCTTATTATTAATCTGAAAGCAGATAAAGAGATTAGAGAGGCTTTGGAGGAGTTAGGGTTTGACCTGAATGCAGTTGAAGACGAGGAACCGGATGCGGCTCTTGGCAACGGAGGTCTTGGACGTCTGGCGGCTTGTTTTCTGGACTCCTTATCTACACTGGGTTACCCGGCGTATGGCTGTGGCATCCGGTATAAATACGGTATGTTTGAACAAAAAATTGAGAATGGCTTTCAGGTAGAGGTGCCGGATAACTGGTTAAAAAATGGCAATCCTTTTGAAATCAAACGTCCCGAATATTCTGCAGAAATAAAATTCGGGGGCTATGTACGTATGATACGGGATGAATTGGGAAGAGACCGCTTCATACAGGAAAATTATCAGTCCGTACTGGCTGTTCCTTATGATATGCCGGTCATAGGTTACGGCAATCATATTGTAAATACCCTTCGGATTTGGGATGCGGAGGCAATTAATACCTTTAATCTGGATTCCTTTGATAAAGGGGATTATGAAAAGGCAGTGGAACAGGAGAATCTGGCAAGAACCATCTGCGAAGTGCTTTATCCTAATGACAATCACTATGCCGGTAAGGAGTTAAGGTTAAAACAGCAGTATTTCTTCGTATCGGCAAGTGTACAGCGGGCAGTTCTTAAATATATGGAAAATCATACGGAGATTAGAAAACTCCACGAGAAGGTATGTTTTCAGCTAAATGATACCCATCCTACGGTTACCGTGGCAGAGCTGATGCGTATCTTACTGGATGAATATTCTCTTAGCTGGGAGGAAGCCTGGGAAGTTACCGGTAAAACCTGTGCTTATACGAATCATACCATTATGTCGGAGGCTTTGGAAAAATGGCCCATTGATTTATTCTCTAAACTGCTGCCAAGAATCTATCAGATTGTTGAGGAAATTAACCGACGGTTTTTAATTGAGGTACGTATGCGCTACCCTGATGATTCTACGAAAGCAGAGAAAATGGCGGTGCTTTATAACGGGCAGGTCAGAATGGCACATTTGGCTATTATAAGCAGCTTTTCTGTTAACGGTGTGGCCAAACTTCATACGGAGATACTTAAGAATCAGGAGCTGAAAGATTTTTATCAGATGTACCCTTACAAATTCAATAATAAAACCAATGGTATCACCCAGCGGAGGTTTTTACTTCATGGTAATCCGCTCTTAGCCGCCTGGGTAACCGATAAAATCGGTGATGGCTGGATTACTGATTTGTCCTGTATAAACCAACTAAGCCCATTAGCAGAAGAGGAAAAAAGCCTTAAGGAATTTATGGAGATTAAATATCAGAACAAGCTGCGGCTTGCCGAATATATCAAAATACATAATGGTATCGAGGTAGACCCTGATTCCATTTTTGATATCCAGGTGAAACGGCTTCATGAATATAAACGCCAGCTCCTTAATATTCTCCACGTTATGCATCTTTATAATAAACTTAAGAAAAATCCCGAAATGGAGTTTACAAAAAGGACCTTTATCTTCGGAGCAAAAGCTTCTGCCGGTTACAGCAGAGCGAAAGCCATCATTAAGTTAATTAACAGCGTGGCAGAAGTAATCAATAAGGATAAAGCCATCCATGATAAAATCAAAGTAGTATTTATAGAAAATTACCGGGTTTCAAATGCTGAGCTTTTATTTGCGGCAGCGGATGTTTCCGAGCAGATTTCAACGGCCAGTAAGGAAGCTTCTGGAACCGGTAATATGAAATTTATGTTAAATGGAGCATTGACCCTTGGGACCATGGACGGTGCCAATGTGGAAATTGTGGAGGAAGTAGGTCTTTCCAATGCCTTTATATTTGGATTAAGCTCTGATGAGGTAATAAGCTGCCAACAATCCGGGAGCTATCATTCAAAGGATATTTATGATACGGATGAGGAAATTAAAATGGTTGTGGATCAGTTGATAAATGGGCAGTATACCGGGGAAAATAAGGAGCTGTTTAGGGAGCTTTATCAGTCCTTATTAGAGCCAAGGGGAGGAGAACCGGCAGATCAGTATTTTATTTTAAAGGATTTCAGGGCTTACGAGGAGGCTCAGAAAAAGGTGGAACAGGCATATGCTAACAAGGAGAACTGGGCAAAATCAGCCCTTTTAAATACGGCAAAGTGCGGTAAATTCTCATCGGATAGAACCATACTCGAATATGTCAGGGATATATGGCATCTTAATAAGGTGACAGTTACGAACTAAAAAATGAATCGGAGAACACAAAAGATGAAAACGAAAGCAAAACGGCAGGTACGGACTACGATTCGTACTAAACTTATTCTAATGACCACGCTGCTCTTAATTATCCCGCTGCTGGCAGCAGGACTTGTAAACTATCAGATTGCAAAGTCCGAACTGGATAAGAAAGGGGAAATAATCCTAAAGAACAGCGTACGCCAGGCACTCCAGTTAATTGAAGCAAAACAAAAGGAAGTCTCAGCCGGAAGCAAATCCCTAGAAGAGGCCCAGGAAGAAGTTAAGGCATACCTGTTGGGTGAAAAGGACAGCGAAGGAAAGCGGACGATCAATAAGAATATTGACCTGGGTAAGAATGGTTATTTCATTGTTTACGATGAGGCGGGTCTGGAGGTTGCCCATCCCTCTTTAGAAGGCAAGAACGTCTGGGATGTGGAGGATAAAAGCGGAAATGGTTTTAAACTGGTACAGGAACAGATTAAGGCTGCGAAAAACGGAGGAGGCTTCGTATTCTACACCTGGACCCTTCCAAATACAGAGAAGTTAGGAGAGAAAATATCCTATCAGGAACAGGACCCGAACTGGGGCTGGATTGTATCTGCCGGAGCTTATATGTCGGACTATAATGCAGGTTCTGCTGAAATCTTACAAGTGTTAGTAACTATAATAATCGTCTCTATCCTAATCGGTCTTGCTGTCATTATTTTATTTTCAAGGCATATCGCCGCGCCTATTAATAAAATCAGCAGCAACTTAAAGGAAGTGTCCCAGGGTAACTTACAGCTTTTCGAACTTAAGGTTACGAATAAGGATGAGACGGGTATTCTGGCAGAGTCGTTTAATCTAATGTTAAAGAATATGAAATCCCTTCTAGGTACCATGAAAGATTCCTCTGAAACGGTTATGAACTTCTCTGACTCCCTTGCTACTATTACGGAGGAAACGAAACGGGCAATCAATGAAGTAGCGACTACAATGAATGAAGTGGCTCTTGCAGTAGGGGAAGAAGCCGCCGATACCCAAAGTGCGGTAGGCAAGGTAAATCTCCTTTCGGACAGTATCGAAGCAGTAGCAGACTCTGCCGAGGTAATGAATAAAACAACGGATGCCACCAATAAACTAAGTGATGCGGGTCTCCTTGCAGTTGAAAAATTAACGGAATCCACTCAGAAAAATAATGAAGCAACCAAAGAAATCAGTGAAGTAATCGGTAAGGTCAGTGAAAGCAGTAAGAAAATTAATGTTATTACTGAGACCATAACTCAAATCTCACAGCAGACGAATCTTTTAGCCTTAAACGCTTCCATTGAGGCGGCCAGAGCCGGTGAAGCAGGAAAAGGCTTTGCCGTAGTTGCGGAAGAAATCAGAAAGCTTGCGGAACAATCCGGTAATGCAGTTGGTGAAATTAAAGAAATCATAGCTGAAATCCATACGTATTCCAATTCTTCTGTAAGTACCATGGAGCTGGTACGTGAAGTAGCACAGGAGCAAAATACGGCTGTTAACGATACCAAACATGCTTTTACCCAGATTTCTAGTTCCTTAAAGGAAGTTCTTCACTATGTGAACGAAATCAATTCAGAAAGTACTTCTATGAAGGATAGAAAGGACGAAATTGTTGATATCATGGGCAGTATCTCAGCGTCTACCCAGCAGACCTCAGCGGCTGCCGAGGAGGTTTCTGCTTCTTCACAGGAACAGCTGGCTCAGATGGAGGAGGTTTCAACCCATTCCGGAGAATTAAAGGACTTGTCATACAAGTTAACGGTAGCGGTGGAGCAGTTTAAGCTCTAAATTGGTTTTTCAGACCATAAGACTAAATGATCTGGCATAAAATAAGGATTATATTATTGAAATATTTTATAGATAGTATTTCAAAATATAATCCTTATTCTATGTCCAGGTTGGTATCTGATATTTTGCAGCAGTCCTATTTTGTACGTATAACGAGACCACAAACCCGTAAGAGGATTTAACCCCTGGGATTTTGATTCGAACTGGTAAGATTGTGTTATCTTGCATCGGATGTCTGGTATAGGGCTGTGTGGAAGTAATTGACAAATAGGAAAGAGATGTTATGATAGAAGTATAATACAGTTAAGTTATGCCGTGAAAAGACAGGTTAAAGTGAAACGGTTTACAAATAAAATAAGTATATCGATTGGATAGGAGTTAAATGGTAAATAAATAGGAGATAAATAGGAGATATGATTAAGCATAGTTAAAGATTATGCGATAATAACAGGTTTCTGACAGTGAAGAAGGGCAGCAAAAGTTAAATATAAAATTATGGGAGGTTTTATGCAGAAACAGAAGGTATTAGGGGAAATTGTAAGAAATATTGAAAAAGTTATTGTAGGCAAGAGAGAGGTGATTGAATATGCCATGATAGTTTTGCTCTCAGAGGGGCATCTTTTATTAGAGGATGTGCCTGGTGTCGGGAAAACTACTTTGGCAAATGCCATAGCAAAGTCAATTGACTGCGGCTTTAACCGGATTCAGTTTACCCCGGATACATTGCCCAGTGATATCACCGGGGTGTCGGTTTACAATATGCAGTCGGGTCAGTTTGAGTTTACGCCGGGAGCCATTATGAATCATATTATACTGGCAGACGAAGTTAACAGGACTTCACCTAAGACCCAGGCTAGTTTATTGGAAGCTATGGAGGAAAAACAGATTAGTGTGGATGGCAGGACGTATCCTCTGCCCAGTCCGTTTATGGTAATTGCCACCCAGAATCCCATTGATTATCTGGGTACTTATAATCTTCCGGAGGCACAGTTAGACCGGTTTCTTATGAAATTATCCATTGGATATCCAAGCGTGGCAGATGAAAAGCGTATGGCAGATTTTTATCTTAAGCAGAGTCCCTTAAAGTCTCTGGAACCAGTAACCGACGGCAAGACCGTATCTGCCCTTCAGGAAGAAGTTAAGACCGTTAAAATACATAAAGATTTGATTTCTTATATTATTGGAATAATGGATAGTACCAGAAATAATCCAGGTATTGCTCTTGGTGCCAGCCCCAGGGCTACACTTGCCCTTATCCGGGCTTCCCAGGCCGCAGCTTATTATGCCGACCGGGATTATTGTATTCCGGATGATATATTAAAAGTAATCCATCCGGTTATCACCCACAGGCTGATACTATCTCCGGAGGCCAGATTAAATAAGCTGACCGCTGAAAAAATCCTCGATAAGATTATTGCCTTAGCCCAGGTTCCCATACTGCCTGCTTTATAGTTTAAGGTGCCCCAGGCAGGAAGGAATCCATATGCTTATTAACCGTATCCTATTATTGATATTTATTATAGCCTCGGGCGTTTTCGCCAGTTTTTACGGCGGGAATGTTTCCTATGCACTTTTTTATATGAGCCTATTTATTCCAGTGGTATCTTTAAGTTATACTTTTTATGTTTACGTGCGTTTTCGTATCTTTCAGGAGATAGGTCAAAGAGTAGTGGTAAAAGGAGATTTAGTTCCTTATTCCTTTACCTTAGCCAATGAAGATTATATAACCTTTCGGAGTATTAAAGTTAATTTCCTTCATGATAAATCCACCATAACCGATGTCCAGGACATAAAAGAATACTGTCTGCTGCCAAGTCAGTCAGAGACCCTTAGGACGAATCTGCGCTGTAACTATCGGGGAGAATATTATGTGGGGGCGAATACGGTGGATATTATTGATTATCTGTATTTATTCAAAATCACCTACCCTGTCTCATCTAAACTAAAGGTAACTGTTTTGCCAAGAGTCATCCAAATCCCAAGGATTGGATTTGTACCGGCTCTAAAGGATACCAAGAATTCACCCTATCTGCGTAATGCAGAAACCGATGCCATGGACATAGAAACCAGGAGATATAACAGCGGTGACAGTAGAAAACAGATTCACTGGAAAGTAAGCGCGAAAAGAAACGAGTTATTCAGCAGAAAAAATATCAGCAATCCCAAATCAGAGATTATTATCCTGATGGACTTAAAGCGTATACATGAGGACACACTGTCCACTCTGATTACCGAAGATCAGATTATTGAAAGCGGGCTTGCTATTGCAAATTATTGCAAGGATAACAATACCAGGGTTAAGATTTATTATGAACAGTCCGGGGTTAAAGCGGTTTCGGTAAGGAGCAAGGCGGATTTTGAACTTTTCTACCAGACCACCATGGAACTGCATTTTCAGTCACAGGTTTCTTTGGAGGAACTGTTAAGCAGCATTCAGATTTATGAAGAAGCTGCGGACTTTTACATGTTGATTACCCACGAACTTACTTTTGACCTTTATAAGACCATGCTTTGGATCTGTGAAAATGGCAGTGATTTATCCCTGCTGCTGATAAAAGATGAAATCGCCCCAGAGGAAGAGGATATTATTAAAAGCCTGAAACAATCAGGCATTGTCATCAAGCTTATAACCAGAGAGGATGAAATCGGGGAGGTATTAAATGCATGAAATAAAGACTCATACCGCCGTAACCAAAAGACTAGCGGTTACGGACAGTTTTTTGCTTACCCTTGCCCTGGGATCTTATTTTAATAATTTATTTCACTTAAGAATTCATTTTCTGGTGCTGGTGGTATTTACAGTTATATTCCTTGGGCTGATATATTTTCTTGACCAGTATAAAAAAAGCCTGCTTACCCTCATTTTACTGCCCGGGTTTCTCCTTTGTGGAGTTTTTATCAGTATAATATTAAAAGCAGACTATATAAAAGGAATCCAAAGCGTATATCAGTGGTGCCTTATTTATAACGGAGAGGAAGCGCTGTATGTATTTTACAATGCGTTTGCAGTAACAGCCGGCATTCTGTTATTATGCAGCATAATAATGTATCTCCTCCAAGGTTTTAAAAATGTGAAAGTCCTTACAGCCCTTGTACTCCTTTTGCTGCTTATGATTTCAGCTGTTAATGAAGTTGATATTCCAAAGATAACCGTAGGAATCGTTATTTTTTATTCTCTTATGGTATTAGCACAAGTCTGCGGCAGAATTTTTTATAAAAGCGGCAATACCGTAAATAATAGCATTGCCACGGTTTATTTGGCACCAGCCTGCATTATCATTGCTTTACTTTCGGTATCCCTGCCGTCAAAGCCTGAACCGATTCAGTGGAAGAGTGTAAAACTCTTACTACAAAAAGCAGAGGAAAGAGGCTCCATCTTAATGACTCAGTTTGAATACTTTTTCGACCGTACCGGAAAAGAGTTTACCTTAAATTTTTCCGGCTATTCAGAAGAAGATACGGAGCTTGGGGGTGAACTTGATATCAATAAGGAAACAGCCCTAAAAGTAAGCACCCAGAATAAAAGTACCTCCAGAGGGTATTTAATCGGTTCCATAGGTGATACCTATACCGGTAGACGTTGGGTAAGAAGTGGGCGAAAAGTGGAGTTTGAAAAAGCAGATTATTATTATGATTTTTATGAACTGCTTGCCGCTTTTACCAGAGTGGAAGAGGCAGGGGGTGATTTGTCCAATGTGATAAAGCGAAGAAGTTATGATATTGAATATTATGACATCAGGACCAGATCTCTATTTTATCCTTTAAAAACATTTTCTATGAATCTAAGTAAGAAATTAAAGTACGGTGAAACAGAACAGGGGGCGTTTCTCTTTGATAGGGCCAAAGGAATCGGTACGAATTATGAAGTCCAGTATTATGAACTTAATCTGAATAATGAAGTCCTAAAACAGCTGTTAAGGGAGGGAAACAGCTCTGACTTTTTAGTTTCTTTGGAGGATCTTAATAAAACAGCAGGAGAAATCTTTGATTATAATGCCCTGGGGGCGGACTTTGATCTGCAAGGTCTTAGGAAGGCTTTAATCAGGCGGCAGGCAGAAATTAAGAAAGTGTATACTACGCTTCCGGATACGCTACCTGCCAGGGTAAAGAGCCTTGCCGATAAACTGACCAGGGGATATGATAACAATTATGATAAGCTAAAAGCACTGGAAACGTATTTAAATACCCTGCCTTATACGACCAGAGTGGAGAAGACACCAAAGGGAAAAGATTTTGTTGATTATTTCCTATTTGAACAGCAAAAAGGCTATTGTACCTATTTTGCTTCAGCCTTTGGAGTAATGGCCAGGTGTGTCGGGATTCCTACCCGGTATGTGGAGGGATTCCTGGTGGATTACAGAAACAAGGATGGAATCAATACCTATAATGTCTTAAGTAATAATGCACATTCCTGGGTGGAGGCTTATATAGACGGAGTCGGCTGGATTCCTTTTGAGCCTACACCTGCCTTTTACGGAGCAAGATACACTCCCTGGAAAGAGTATGGAACCGTATCAGATTCGGAGAAGGTGACAGCACCCGTTAATTTAACTCCTTCCGTGCCGCCATCTTACCAGGAGTTTAATACGGTGGACGGTGATCTTGGCAGTTATGGGCTGGAACGTGGAATTCACATCCTACAGGGAGCCGGTTTGATCGCAGGTATTTTAATTTTATTTATTTGTATTATTTTTATTTATTACGGAATATTAGTTAGAAAATACAATAAGAGGTTTGATCATGCTGCGAATGATTTAAAATTATTCCTGGTCATGGCTTTCATACTTCACTATCTGGAAAAGGAAGGCTTTTTGCTGTCGAAAGAAGAGACACTGCTTACCTATGCGGGAAGAATCGGTGATAAAATTTCTTTTCATCAGACTAGTTTTTTAGACGTTGCAACAGTCTTTATGAAGGTCAGATACGGAGAATATGAGGTTAAATCAGACGAACTTAATGCAGTTATGGACTTTTCCAGGCAGTTACAGAATAATTTGGAGGAAAAACTGGGAAAAAGAAGAATGTTTTTTGATAGATTTTTGTTTCTACATTTTTATCAATGAATAAAACTATCATTTCTGGTGAAAATATATCTAGAGGTGATAATAATGAAAAAACATAGCTTAGCTGAATTTTTCAAAAGCAAGAGCTTTTATGCGTTATTATGCGTCGGTGCTTTGGCAATCGTAGCGATTACAATGGTAGCATTGAATCAAACATCTGACAAAGATCAAGGTAAAAATCTGGTAGATTTGAATGAGCCAATTGTATCAGATGTGGCTGGTGAAAAGAGTAACCAGGCCCAGGATAAACCGGCCGTAAATAACCCAACCTCGTCAACTGCTGCTAATAATAAAACGGGCACTAGTCAGACTGAGGTAGCATTTCAACCCACTCCACAACCTACAGGCAAAGTAACTGAGCCGGTTACGGATGGAAGCGTTTTAGAATTTGATGCTGAAGACAATCATGAAAGTGCTGCTGCCAACAAAACAGATGCACAAGATAGTACCAAATCGGATTCTACAAAACAAACAGCAAGCGCAGCAGATAAAAATGCTGCAGCAAATTCCTCAGAAGATAAAACGTCTTCTGAACCGGAAAAACCTTCAAAAGAGGTTATGACACCGGATTCTTTATATTTTGATGTTGATAAAGGACTGGCATGGCCGGTTACCGGCAACATTATTAAAAACTACAGCGTAGACAGGGTTGTTTATTATGAAACCTTACAGCAGTTTCGCGTGAATCCTGCCGTTTTGATTGATGCAAAGGTAGGTGCGAAAGTAGTTAGTGCAGCAAAAGGAGTTATTACTAAGATTACTAAGGTAGATGAAACCGGAACAACCGTAACCGCCTCTCTTGGCAATGGTTACAGCGTTGTTTATGGGCAGCTCGCTGATTTAAAGGTTAAAGTAGGAGATATGGTAAAGGAAGGTCAGGAACTGGGAGTTGTTGCAAAACCTACCATGTATTATACAGTAGAAGGCAGCAATCTTTATTTTCAGGTTCTAAAAGATAAGGAAACCGTTAATCCTATGTTGTATTTAAGATAAGCACCAAAAGCATAATGAAAAGGCTGCCCTCACTGAGATCAGCCTTTTTTTAATTTATAGGAAAGAGCCAGACTCTTTGATCTTTTACGAGGAAAGTTCTCTGAAGTATCTGGTATAATAAAAACAGGACCTGCAGGATATAAATATCTATACTCACTCGTAATTTATGCTTTGAATTTTGTAACAATTCTTAACCTGTATCGATACTAATTTGACAGGCCGTACGCAAAACTTACAAATAAAACTATAAAAATACCCGAACTGACAGTAACATAACCTTATGTTTTGAATATAATAAAGTATAAAATGTAGGGGAATAAGAGAGTACATATCTAAAACAATTCGCAACCGAAAGCTCTTATACCTTATATTTTTCTTTTTTTTGAAAAGTACTATTACTATTCGGCTGCTTGACATAGATATGAATACAAGTGGGTAAACAAGATACCATGGCGTCTTGTTTGCCTGCTTTTTTATTTTACGAGGAAATGGTCTTTTTCCTTTTACGAGGTGTTCCTTAGCTGGTCCGCTTTTTGTTCTGAATTATTATGTTAATTACCTGGCTTTGCTTTTTGTGTAACCAATTCTTTTTTCATTTTTTTGTTTATTACCAGAGGAATATATTTCAAATATTACCTGTACTTTCGGCTAGATAAATTCTTGACGAAAATGTTAATTAAGTATACAATCATGGTAATATATGTAAAAATGGGGCTGGGTTTCAGATCTTTAACAGGGAGGAATTAGTTATGTGGTTCTTAAGCAGGAAAGAAGTGTATCATGGATTTTCTTTAAGAGAGCAGGCTGAGGTAAGAAGTATCTTAAAAGCAAGTCATGTAAAATACGATTACCGAATCATTCATTTTGGGTCGAAAGACAGAGGTAACTTTGGTATAAACAAAAAGTATGAACTGGAATATTATATTTATGTACACAAAAAAGATTATGACAATGCATTACACCTATTAGGAAAACAGCGCAGCTCTGTCTGATTCCGTCTGATGCAGGCTGCCGGTATAATTTCATAAGGAAATTCTTAAGTACTTTCAGATAAGGATTGAATAACAATTATGAAAGTATTAAAATAGTAAGAAAAGGAATTGAAATTATGCAGCATAGGAGCGAACAGAAAATTAACAGTAAAATCTTCCGTCATAAAAAAAGAATATTTAAAAATACCGTCAGGCTGTTATTCCAGCACAGCATTTTACTGCTTACGGGCCAGGGTATTTTAACCGGCATATATATTTTATTATTAATTCCATTATTGTCTGTTTTTTACCGTTTAGCGCTGTCTGTAACCGGTTATAGTTATGTGACAATAAGTAATATCGGAAACATTTTGATTCATCCAATTGTTTTGTTATTTTTATTATTGGTGTTTATTGTAATGGGAATTGCTTTGCTGTTGGAAGCCTGTTACCTGATTACCTTTTATACCCTAATTGAAGATGGTGAAAAACCCGGTCTTATAAAGGTACTGGTCTTAGCCTTAAAAAAACTGATTTTGATATTTTTGCGCAGGAATTTATCTTTGCTGCCAATGGTCTGGCTGATTATTGGCATTTCGAATATACCTCTGTTTCTATTTGCCGTCAAACGGGTCCGGGTACTTTCCTTTATTTCAGATAACCTGATGGATTTTGACTTTGCTATCCCTGTGGCAGTATTAATTACTGTGGGGTTGGTTGTATTAATGATACGGCGGCTGTTTATCTTTTTATACTCCTTAATAGAAGGGAAAACTTATGTAAAATCCAAAAAACTTGATAATAATAATCGCAGAAAAACTAGGGATACCGCAGATTTAATTAAACCAAAGGATAAGGGAAAAGTAAAAAGAAGTATCAATAACAACAAAAGCATGGAATACAGTAATAACAAAAGCATGGAATACAGTAATAATTTAAAAAACATCATCTTCCGTACAGCAGTCATCGGAGAAGAATATCTCAAACGAATCAGTTTCCCTCGTACTTTCTTTTATTTTATCATATGGAATATATGGATTGGACTTGCCGATCTTGCGTTATATATACTGACTATGGCTATTACGGCGCTTTTTATAACCGGCATACCGGATAAAAGCCTGGCAATTGCGACTTTTCTTACCATTAACGATAAAATGAACGGGTACTTTTTCATCGGTATCTTTGCCATCAATACCCTTGCCAACTTTGCTTTATATACCCACCTGTTTTTCCAGTATAAACTGGAACAGAACGAAAATGTAGACATTGACCATACCGTGGATACTATCTTTATCCAGGTAGGAGCTTATAAAACAGTAATTAAAGTCGCTCTCATATTGTTAGCCTGCTTTAATTTCTATTCCTTTTACGATATCGTAAGAAACGGTTCTCCTCTGGCTTACATGAATCTGGATATGATCCATGTAACCTCCCACCGTGGATTTTCCGCTGGCGTCCCTGAGAATACCCTGCCTGCAATTGAAAGAGCCATTGAGGAACAGGCAGACTTTGTAGAGGTGGATGTCAGAATGACAAAAGACGGGGAACTGGTACTCCTCCATGATGAGAATTTATTACGGACTACCGGAGTAAATAAAAAAATCTGGCAGCTTAACTTTTTAGAAGTTTCCCATCTGGATGCAGGAAAATGGAAAGATAAAGCCTACACCGGAACCAGGATTCCAACCCTGCGGGAAGTCTTTGAGCTATGCAAAGGTAAAGTAAATCTGAATCTGGATTTAAAATACCGGAACGAAGGGGAAGGTCTTGAGGAGAAGGTAGCCGCCCTCATTGAAGAATACGAAATGCAGTGGCAATGCGTTATCAGTTCCACCAGTCTGACAGCTCTGGAACATATCAAGGAGCTTAACCCGGATATCCGTACTGGCTATATCACCTATCAGATCTACAGAGGATATCTGACCAATGAGAATATTGATTTTTTCAGTGTAAGATCCAATCTGATTACCAAAACCGTCAGCAGTGACATCCATAAATCCGGTAAGGAAATTCATGTATGGACCGTTAACAACAGAAGCGAACTGGAACGGATGAAGCGGCTCGGAGTAGATAACATTATAACCGACGATCCATCCTATGCAAAAGAAGTCCTCTATCAGGAGGCTTCCGGACGATTCTTCCTGACTTTGGCTAAGATTGTATTGGAATAATTAATATAATTTATGCTGTGAAAGAAGGGACTGCCGCAAAATTTTAGGGTATTGTACCTGGGCATAGAATAAGGATTATATTTTGTAAAAAGTTTGTGGAAAGATCGCGCGAATAAGCGGCTGCATTCTCTATCTTGCAGCCATTCGCGCATACTTTCCACAAACTTTTTACAAAATATAATCCTTATTCTCTCCCAGGTAATTCAGTCTTTGAATTTTGCGGCAGTCCCTTCCTAATTCAGTGTATTGGCAGATTTTATCAATACTTCTTTCATTTTATAGATATTGTAAAAATTTAAAAATATTGTAATTACAAACTTTCTGCAAAATAATAATTTCCCAGTATAGAAAACAATAACTTCCCAGTATAGCCAATAAGGTAGAAAATACTTGATAAAATCAGCAAAAAAACCTAAATTGAAAGCATGATTAAGGGATGTTTCATAAGCGCTTCATTCTGAGTCTGATAATTCACTTATAACTTTTTTATGTGGTTCAGATTGAAAATGCACACTGTTTGACGAGCGTAGCGAGGAGTTTGTGCATTTTCAATCTTGTTTTACCACATAGAAAAGTCATTAGTGAATTACAGGCTCAGAATACTAAGCTTATGAAACATCCCTTAATCGATGCTTTCTTAGTTATCTTCCGTGCTGATTTTATCAAGTATCCACAACCCAAATAAAGCATAGTTTTTATTTCTTCCAAAGCTCTAATTCTTCCGTAGTAGCCAGTACATAATGGGTGCCCCCTAAATGTTTATTTTCACCTTTATTGTAATCGATGCCGCTCTTACCGTAATCGTAGGTAAGGGCTACCCGCTTCTTTTCCACAATAGGGTTAGCCTGTGGAATGGCAGAGAGCAGGGATTTGGTATAAGGGTGAATGGGGTTGGAAAAGATCTCTTCTTTGGTTCCGGTTTCTACCAGGTGGCCTAAATGCAGTACACCAATCCGATCTGAGATATATTTTACCATGGAAAGGTCATGGGCGATGAAGAGATAAGCGGTATTGGTCTGTTTCTGAATATCCTTCATCAGGTTTACTACCTGAGCTTGAATGGAAACATCCAGTGCGCTGATGGCTTCGTCGGCGATAATCAGGTCGGGATTCATAATCAAAGCCCTGGCAATACCGATACGCTGTCTTTGACCTCCCGAGAACTGGTGAGGATAGCGGTCTGCATGTTCGCTGGCTAAACCAACCATATCTAAAATCTGATAGACTTTTACTCTCCGTTCCTCCTGGGATTTGTATAAATGGTGGATATCCAGACCCTGAGCGATAATATCCATAACTTTCTTTCTGGGATTTAAACATGCCATAGGATCCTGGAAAATCATCTGCATTCTGGTGCGAAGGTGTGTGGTATCCTTTTTAGAGAGCTGGCCGGAGATGGTAACGCCGTTAAATACTACTTCTCCGGAAGTGGGTTTATATAACCTTATAATGGACCGGCCAATCGTTGATTTACCACTGCCGGATTCTCCTACCAAACCATAGGTTTCACCGGGAAAAATCTCAAAAGTAACGCCATCCACTGCCTTAACGGTGAATTTTCTATTGATTTTAAAATGCTGCTTTAAATTAGTAACGGTTAACAGAGGTTTTTTGTCTTCCATATTATTTTCCCTCCTGTAACATGATGTTTATCCTGTTTTTAAGCTCTGCCGGCATCTCGATTTTAGGTGCCTTCTCATGAAGCAGCCAGGTGGCGGCATAATGGGTTTCCGAGATCTGAAACATAGGCGGTTCCTTCCGGTAATCGATATTTAGGGCAAAGATATTACGGGGGGCAAAGGAATCACCCTGTACCTGATGAAGCAGATTAGGGGGGCTTCCGGGAATGGTATACAGCTTATCGTCCTCGGTATTAAGGTCTGGCATAGCGGACAACAACCCCCAGGTATAAGGGTGCCTCGGCTCATAGAAGATTTCGTCCGTAGTTCCTTTTTCGACGATTTTTCCTGCATACATAACGGCAACATAATCCGCCACTTTTGCAACTACCCCTAAATCATGGGTAATATAAATAACTGATATTCCGGTCTTTGCCTGGATATCTTTAATGAGTTCCAGAATTTTGGACTGTATGGTAACATCAAGGGCGGTAGTCGGTTCATCGCAGATAAGCAGGTCCGGATCACAGGCAAGGGCGATGGCGATAACTACCCTCTGGCGCATACCGCCGGATAACTGGTGGGGATAGTTCTTCATTCTTTTTTCAGGGTCAGTGATACCTACTAGTTCTAATAAGTTAACAGCCTTTTCATAAGCTTCTTTTTTGGGTGTCTTATAGTGGTAAATCATACCCTCCATAATCTGTGCACCAACCGACATAGTAGGATTTAACGAAGTCATGGGATCCTGAAATACCATGGCAATACGTTTGCCGTTAATTCTTTTACGGATTTCGCTTTTCTTAAGTTTTAATATATCTTCTGTAACTTCTTTTGTACCATTGTTATAGGTATACTCTATGGAACCGCTGTTTATTTTCCCGTTATTGCTTAAAATACCCATAATGGCTTTTACCGTTACGGATTTACCGCTTCCGGATTCTCCAACGATTGCTACGGTTTCCCCCTTGTACAGGGAAAGATTCATGCCTCTTATTACATTGACTTCACCAGCAGAGGTCTTAAAGGATATGGATAAATCTTTAACTTCTAAAATTTTCTTTCTTTCCATAAGTGCCTCCTACATTTCTTTCATTTTCGGATCAAACGCATCCCTGAGTCCGTCTGCCATCATATTAAAACTTAACATAATGATTGCCAGTACAATAACTGGGAATAAAATCATATACGGATGTGTGGTAAAGGACTTAAAGGCATCGCTGATCAGGGAGCCAAGGGAAGCCAGAGGCTGGGGTACTCCAAGGCCGATAAAAGCCAGGAAAGCTTCCGTAAAGATGGCATTAGGGATGGAAAACATAGACATAACAATTAACTGACCAAATATATTAGGCAGTATCTCTTTAAAGATAATAAAAAAGTCTCTTGCACCTAAGGTTTTGGAAGCTAATATGAATTCCTGTTCCTTTAGTTTTAGTACCTGAGCTCTTGCAATCCTGCTCATACCGATCCACCCGGTTATGGCAAGAGCGATGGTAATTGTCACAAGTCCAGGTTTAAATACCAATATTAATAAAGTTACGATAACCAGGGTAGGTATTCCATTTAATACTTCTGCGAACCGCTGCATTATCATATCTACTCTGCCGCCGAAATAACCGGAAATCAAACCATAGATCATACCAAAACACATATCAACAAGTACCGCTACCAAGGCAATATAAAGAGAAATTCTGGTTCCTTCCCAGGTCCTTGTAAATATATCACGTCCCAATACATCCGTACCGAACCAATAATAAATATTCTCAAGACCGGTTGGGGTCTTAGAGTCTTTTGATATATATTTGTTTTGTTTCACAGCACCGGTGGAGGTACTCATGGTTTCAGAACCATCAAAGATACCAAGCTTCTCAATACCTTTTATTCTGGGGGCAAGGTTCTGGTGGGTAATTATCTGGTCATAGTAGGTGTGCCCGCTTATTTTTGGACCGATTACCGCCATAAAAATGATTAACAGGATAAAGATGAGACCTACAACGGCTCCTTTATTACCTGTAAATCTAACTATAATATCATGCCAATAGGATTGACCGGCAAAGGTTTCATCGTGATGAACAATTTTATCGGCGCCTACTAACTCAAAATCGTCCTGTAAAAATTCCATTTCATTATTATTCATATTTACACCCATTTATATCGCAAGTTACCTTGCAATACTGCCACAAAATAAAACAGTTGAAAGAATCGTATTGTGGCAACCCTTCAATTCTTATATTTTCTTTCAACTTGTGTGAAGATACTTCACACATCCTTCTTATTTTATTTGCCGCTGGTATCATCTTTTGCAAGCCGGATTCTGGGATCAATGACACCATAAAGGATATCAACCACCAACATAATTCCGATGTACATTAGACTATAGATAAAGGTCAGGGCAACTACTACGTTGTAATCATTGGATTGAATGGCAGATACCAGTAAGCTTCCGATACCTGGGATGGAAAATAGTTTCTCTATAACAAGACTTCCGGTCATTAATCCAACGACAAGGGGGGCTAATACGGTAATAATAGGAATCAGGGCATTTCTTAAAGCGTGTCTGAATATTAGCCGGAAACTGTTGATGCCCTTGCTCTCCGCTAAGAGCATATAATCAGAACCTAATACCTCCAACATCTCAGTTCGTGTAAAACGGGCCACCGTAGCCACTGTAAACATGCACAAGGATATGGTGGGCATAATAGAGGATTTAAAGGGAGCGCCTTCCTGATACAAAAGGGGCAGCCATTTTAGTTTAAAACCTACGGAATAGATTAAAGTCATAGCAAATACATAGGAGGGAAGACTTACACCCAATACAGATATTACGGTAGTGATGGTATCATAAATGGTGTTATGTTTAATAGCAGCAATAATACCTAAAATAAGTCCAATTATTGTACCGATTAAGATTGCCTGACCACCCAGTCTCAGGGATATGGGAAGTCTGGTTTCCAGCAATGCGGTAATCGGTGTATTCTTGGATATGGAATAAGAAACACCAAAATCGCCGGAAAGCATAGATTTTATGTAGTTAACAAAACGGATAACGATAGGCTGATCCAGACCATACTTTGCATTAAGGACAGCACGCTGGGCATCTGTTAATTTCTCATCATTAAAGGGTGACCCGGGCATTAATTCTAACATTAAAAACAAAATCAGTAAAATAACCAGTAAGGTTATTACTGATATAATAACTCTCTTTGCGATATATTTCTTCAAAAAACCACTCTCCTTACCATACAAGAATGACGCTGTCAATGGTATCAATATTCCCAGCGTCATTCTATGTTTATATGGATATTTTTACGGCTTACAGCCGTTTTATATACTGCTTGCTAAAAGGAGCAGATACGACTTTATTTCTTTAAAAAGGTAAACCCCATGAATAAAAGTAATATTACTTCTTAGTAGCGTTTTTATAAATTCTGTTAATGCCAACTGAATGGAAGTCGATGCCGTCAACACCAGTCTTTATCATAACGGCATCACCTTTTTGGTATACCGGGAAAATAACTGCGTTATCCATAACAATGCCTTCAGCTTTTTTAAGAGCATCCCATCTGGCGTTAACATCAAGTGCCAAATCACCTTTTTTCGCAGATTCGATGATTGCGTCATAATCAGGATTTGACCAGAAACCATAGTTGTTAGGGCTGCCAGTGGTCCACATATCCAGGTAAGTCATAGGATCGGCGTAGTCAGGACCCCACCTTGTAAGACCAAGTTCAAAATCACCGTCCTGCATTCTTTCTACGCGGTTCTTCTTAGGCATAGACTGAATTTCAAGAGTGATACCAGGAAGAGTGGTTTGGATTTCGGACTGGATGAACTGTGCAACGTTCATTGCAGATTCCGTATCTTCAACAATCATGGTATATTTTAATTCACTTACACCTAGTTCTTTTTTCGCTGCTTCCCAGTATTGTAATGCCTGGGCTTTGTCAGTAGTAGGATAGGTACCGGCTGTTTCACGGAAATCTTTTCCGTCCGGACCGGTGGCTAATAAGGTAGGTACTGCAAAATCTGCCACGATGGAACCATCTTTTAAGATATTATTAACAATAGCGGATTTGTCATATGCGAAGGAAAGTGCTTTTCTTAAGTTTAAATTTTCAAGACCTTTTACTTTCTGATTCGGAGAGATGTACCATAAGTAACCAGCCATAATACTGTGGAATTCAGGATCTCCCTGGAATTGTTCCACCTGTTCACCGGATAAGGTAGCCACATCCAAATCACCATTCTGATAGGATAACATAGCTTGTTGTGAATCTTTAATTACCTGATAGTTGATTCCGTCTAAAGTGACTTTACCAGCATCCCAGTATGTAGGGCTTTTTACCAGTGTGATTGAGGTAGCTGCCGGTTCATAAGAAGTAATCATAAATGGTCCGTTGCTTAATATGGTATCAGGTGAAGTTCCAAACTTGTCTCCGGCTGAGGTAAAGAAAGCTTCATTTACAGGCAGGAAAGAGGGGAATGACATTAAGGAGTCAAAGAATGGTACGGGTGTATCTAAGCTTACAACTAAAGTCTTATCATCCTGTGCAGTTACACCAAGCTGGTCAGGAGTTAATTCTCCGGCGATGATTTTTCCAGCGTTCTTAATTCCTGCAATTTCTACGATAAAGGAATATTCACTTGCTACAGCGGGATCTACAAGACGTCTCCAGGCAAAAACGAAATCACTGGCGGTAACAGGAGTGCCGTTAGACCATTTTGCATCGCGCAGCTTATAGGTATAGGTTAAGCCATCGGCGCTTTTATCCACAGATTCTGCCATGGCAGGAATGGGTGAACCGGCTTTGTCTATGGAATATAAACCTTCGGTTACTGCTGCTATTACTTCAAAGGAAGTTCCGTCTGTTGCTATCTGAGGATCCATAGAGGCTACCTCAACATCGAATTGAACGTTTAGTAAATTATTACCTGTGGCTTCCGTAGTATTTGCGGATCCTGAGTCTGTCTGTGCTGCTCCGCCATCTGTTTCGGCTTCTGTAGTTGCACCAGTGCCGGATGTTGTACCTGATTTACTGCCGCCGCAAGCGGTTAAGGACAGCATTAATAGTACAACTAATAGTAGTGACATGAAATTTTTAATCTTTTTCACACGATTCCTCCTTGTTTTACTTTATATGACATTTTTTGCATAAATATAAAAAGGAAGCCACAAAATTAGTATAATTTTGTGACTTCCTCGTCATACAAAGATATTATAGATTAATTATAGCTAAATATTGATGTTTGTCAACTTATATTTGATGTATTTTATCCTGGATATCAGTAAAACCTGTAATTTGTAATAAAAAATGGAAATAGATGTATATTACATAAAGTATAATTATTGATTTAATAAAGATATTAGTAATTTAGAATGAAGGCAAACAAGGGAGCACCGGGAATTGACGGTATAACCGTTGATAAGATTGGTGCATACCTATGGGACAATCAAGAAACCATGATTGAGAGGATATACAAAGGGAAATATACACCCGATCCGGGAAGACGCGCGAAAGATGCCATCATTAAGGTGAAAGAGTATGCAAAAGAGGGTAATCGTTATGTAGTATCAATGGTGCGGTCAACATAACTTTAACAAAAGAAAGACTGATAAACAGTGGCTTTTATGACCTAGCCACTGCTTATCAGTCGGTGTACAACAACTATTGAAAGCACCGTGTAACAAACGGTATGCACGGTGCTGCGAGAGGACAGCAGTTAGTAACCGCCTTCTACTCGATTTAATAATTTACTTTACTGCATTAACACTTCTTTTTACATAAGTTGTATGAAGCACTTCATGAGCTTTATGGCTGCCCGGTTTTCCGAAGTAGGTAGCGTATAATTCTTTAATAGCAGGGTTTTCGTGGGATTTTCTATATGGCATGGAGGAATCCAGGTCATAGAGTACTTTTGCACGAAGAGCTCTGATATCATTGAAGTTACGGATACTCGCGGGTACCTGAGGCATACCGCCGCCGTTTACACAGCCGCCGGGACATCCCATGATTTCGATGAAGTGGTACTCTGCTTCACCGGACTGTACTTTACTAAGAAGTTCTTTTGCGTTCTTAAGACCGGAAGCAACAGCAACTTTAACATCCATACCGGCTACATTATAAGTAGCTTCTTTGATGCCTTCTACGCCTCTTACTTCTTTAAAGTCAAGGCTCTTTAATTCTTCACCGGTTAAGGTTTCCACTGCGGTACGAAGAGCTGCTTCCATAACACCGCCGGTAGCACCAAAGATAACGCCGGCACCAGTTGACATTCCAAGAGGAGAATCAAATTCTTCATCTGGAAGAGCTAAGAAGTTAATGCCTGCACGTTCAATCATTCTTGCAAGTTCTCTTACAGTAAGTGCGATATCTACATCTGCATAACCGGAAGCATCCTGATCGTCACGGCCAACTTCAAATTTCTTTGCGGTACAGGGCATGATACTTACCATAACGATATCTTTTGGATCAATTCCCATTTTTTCTGCATAGTAGGTCTTAGCGGTAGCACCAAACATCTGCTGAGGGGATTTACAGCTGGAAAGATTCTCTGTCATATCAGGGAAGTAGTGTTCACAATATTTAACCCAGCCTGGTGAGCAGGAAGTAATTAAAGGTAAAACACCGCCGTTTTGAACTCTGTCTAAGAATTCATGGGCTTCTTCCATAATAGTTAAGTCAGCCGCGAAGTCGGTATCAAATACTTTAGCAAAGCCTAAACGGCGTAGAGCGGATACCATCTTGCCTTCTACATTGGTTCCGATTGGAAGACCAAAGGATTCACCAAGACCTGCACGTACGGAAGGAGCAGTCTGTACAATCACGTGTTTGGTTGGATCTGCAATTGCTTTAAATACTTCATCGGTATTATCCTTTTCGGAAAGTGCTCCGGTAGGGCAGACAGCGATACACTGACCGCAGGATACACAGCTGGTATCACCAAGTCCCATATCAAAAGGAGATGCAATGTTTGTCTTAAATCCACGTTCATTGGGACCGATTACGCCTACTGCCTGAACTTTTTCACAGACTGCGGAACAACGTCTGCAAAGGATACACTTATTGTTATCACGGTACATATGAGCAGCAGTATAATCAATTTCAAAATTGTTGGTTTCGCCGTCATATAAACATTCGTTTTCAACCTTAAGGTCTTTGCTTAATTTTTGTAATTCACAATTTCCGCTTCTGACACAGGATAAACACTTTCTGTCATGATCGGAAAGGATTAATTCCAATGTTTTCTTTCTGGAATTTAATACTTTAGGTGTGTTGGTGAATACCTCCATACCCTCGTTAACCGGATATACACAAGAAGCTACAAGGCTTCTGGCACCCTTTACTTCTACAACACAGATACGGCAGGCGCCAATCTCATTAATCTCTTTTAAATAACAAAGAGTAGGAATGTCGATGTGTGCGAATCTGGCAGCTTCAAGAATTGTAGAACCCTTTGGTGCAGCTACATCTACACCGTTTATTTTAATATTTACGGTTTCCATTATTGTCCTCCTTAAAGAATCGAATCTATCGGTAATTACTTCTTGGAAATTGCACCAAAACGGCATTTTTCCATACAAGCGCCACATTTAATACATTTATCCTGATGAATGATATGAGCTTCCTTTACTTTGCCTTCGATGGCTCCGTTTGGACATACTCTTGCACAAAGGGTACAGCCTTTACATTTATCTGCATCAATTACATAAGAAAGTAAGGCTTTACAAACACCTGCGGGACATTTCTTATCCACAACATGGGCAACATATTCATCTCTGAAATAACGAAGGGTTGATAATACCGGATTAGGAGCAGTCTGACCTAAACCGCAGAGGGAATTCTCTTTAATGTGGTAGCAGAGCTCTTCCAGTTTATCAAGATCTTCTAAGGTTCCCTGGCCCTTTGTAATCTTGTCTAACATTTCATACATACGTTTTGTACCGATACGGCAGGGAGTACATTTTCCGCAGGATTCATCTACGGTAAACTCTAAGAAGAATTTAGCGATATCAACCATACAGTTATCTTCATCCATTACGATAAGACCGCCGGAACCCATCATGGAGCCGATGCCGATTAAGTTATCATAATCGATCGGAATATCAAAATGTTCTACCGGGATACATCCGCCGGAAGGACCGCCGGTTTGTGCTGCTTTAAATTTCTTGCCTCCTGGAATGCCGCCGCCGATTTGTTCTACAACTTCACGGAGGGTAGTACCCATAGGGATTTCAACAAGACCAGTATTTTTAATTTTACCGCCAAGTGCAAATACTTTGGTTCCTTTGGATTTTTCGGTTCCCATGGAAGCAAACCATTCAGGACCATTTAATATGATCTGCGGAATGTTGGCATAAGTTTCAACGTTATTTAATATAGTAGGTTTTCCAAATAAACCTTTTTGAGCCGGGAACGGAGGTCTTGGACGAGGTTCTCCTCTGTTACCTTCGATGGAGGTCATAAGTGCAGTTTCTTCACCGCATACGAAAGCACCTGCACCAAGTCTTAAACCGATATCAAAGTTAAAGCCGGTTCCGAAAATATCTTCACCTAATAAGCCATATTCTCTTGCCTGGTCAATTGCAATTTCAAGACGTTCAATTGCAATAGGATATTCGGCACGTACATAGATATAACCCTGGGAAGCACCGATTGCATAGCCGGCAATTGCCATAGCTTCTAATACTACGTGGGGATCACCTTCTAATACGGAACGGTCCATGAAAGCACCTGGGTCACCCTCATCGGCATTACAGCATACATACTTTTGGTCTGCATCGTTGGCTTTTGCAAGCTTCCATTTTAAACCGGTAGGGAAACCGCCGCCGCCACGGCCACGGAGTCCGCTGTCTAAAATTGTCTGGATAACGTCATCCGGAGTGTTTTCGGTTAATACTTTACCTAAGGCTTCATAACCGCCGGTACCTATATATTCTTCAATATTAGCAGGATTTATTACACCACAGTTACGAAGGGCAATTCTGTGCTGTCTCTTATAAAAGTCTGTTTCACTTAAAGACTTAATTCCGTCTTCGGTTACTGTTTCTGTGTATAAAAGTCGGGTTACAATTCTACCCTTTAATAAATGTTCCGATACGATTTCAGGAATATCTTCAACTTTTACCATGGAGTAAAATGTTGCTCCCGGATATATAATCATAATGGGACCTAAGGCACAAAGTCCGTGACAGCCGGTCTGTACGACTGAAACTTCTTTTTCAAGTCCATTTTTTTGGATTTCTGCTTGTAAGGTGTCAATCACTTTCTGACTTCCGGAAGAAGTACATCCAGTACCACCACAAACTAAAACGTGTGAACGATACATGTTTTAAAGCCTCCCTTCAGAGCTGATGGTGTATTTGCTAACGACCTGACCACGGATTAGATGTTGTTCTACAACTTCTAAGGCCTTTTCGGCTGTCATCTTTACATAGGTAACTTTATCTTTACCAGGTTCAAATACTTCTACGATTGGTTCATATTGGCATAAACCGATACAACCGGTTTGGGTAACTGCAATGTTAGTTAAATTCTTAGTCTGAACAGCATCAGAAAGAGCAGTTAATACGGGTCTTGCACCGCTTGCAATACCACAGGTAGCCATACCTACTACAACTCTGGTCTGGCTTTCATTTTCAGAACGTAAGCCAACTTGGCCCTGCATCTTTTCTCTGATCGCTTTTAACTCTTCAAGAGTTTTCATATAATATCCTCCTTGTTAAAAATTAGACATTTAATCTGTTAAATATTTATCAAAATAAACCATGACAAAACAGATAAGCTTTAAAGCAAGGTGTTCATCACAGCACGTTAATAATAGGCAACAGTTTAAAAAATTCGTCCGGCGTCTATTTCTATATGGTTTTCAGTAAGATATTCTTTAATATAGACGGATACTTCTGGTACGTTAAACGGCATACCGTCAAGGATCTCTCTAAACTCACGAGTATCTAATTTAAAACTATTATCATTTACTTGATAGATATATAAAAAATCTATATCTGGATTTAATGTAATTAAGGCATGTATCGTACTGGTCATATCACCTAAAGGCATACGGTCAATATGGGATAAACCAAATACCGCAGTAACTTTCGTACCCCTTCCGGGTTCTGAGTTAATCTTAAATTCACCGCCGGTGGCTTCTGCTGCATACTTAAAAAACGGAAGCCCGAGTCCCACAGGTCTTGTCGTCCTGGTTGTATAAAAAGGATCTTCAGCTTTGATTATCTGTTCTTTTGTCATTCCGAGGCCGTTATCAGTAATTGTAATAGTCAGGCTATCCTGTTCACTGTTAATTACCACCTGAATCTGTATGAAATCCGCATTCGCACGAATGGAATTTTGAACCACATCCAATACATTAAGAGAAAGTTCTGTCATCATAGGATTACTATGTGTTATTCGTATTTAGCTAAGATGTCTGAAAGCTCGTCAACGGTTAATCTGCCGTATACATCTTCGTTAATAGTCAGTACGGGCGCTAAACCGCAGGCACCGATACAACGACAGGCATCTAATGAGAATTTTCCGTCGGGGGTACATTCACCGCCATCAATTTTAAGTAGTTCCATTAATTTGTTGTAGATATCACCGGAACCTTTTACATAGCAGGCTGTACCTAAACATACGGAAACTTTATATTTTCCTTTCGGATTTAACGAAAATTGTGAATAAAATGTCACAACACCGTAAACTTTTTCCAATGGTATGTCCATTTGGTTTGATATTATGGTCTGTACTTCAATTGGAAGGTATCCATAAATTTGCTGCGCTTTCTGCAGTATTGGCATCAATGCGCCTTTGTCACTCTTGTGTTCATCAATGACTTTAAGAAGTTCCGCTTCTTGCTCCTTAGATCCGGCAAAAGGGACTGTTTTTTTCTGGGAACCCATCTTTTAACCTCCTTGATTCTAATCTTGTTCTGTTAATACACTTCTGTTGATATACTTAAACTACGGCAGAGATACGGTATAAGAAAACACTTATTATACAACTCTCTGTCGACAAACAACATCAGTATAGCACGTTATTGATAAAAAATCTACATATAAACGAAAATTCACATAACTTACTAGTTTGCCCACTAATTTTCTATTTTATTCTAAGAAATTATATTAAGTTGAAAAAAACCTTTGGTAATGTTATACTATATTTGTTTCGCAAAGATGAAATTACTGTTAGAATTGCATACTGGGAGGTTTTTATGACCGTAAATGATGTAAAGGTGATATTGGAGGCAGATCTTTTATACGGAGAACAATATTTAGGAAAAGAAGTTCATACGGCCTGTGGTGCCGATATGATGAGTGATGTGCTGGCTTTTGTTAAGGATCAGTCGGTGCTTTTGACCGGTTTGTGTAATCCCCAGGTAATCAGGACAGCAGAGATGATGGATATTATCTGTATTGTGTTTGTCCGTGGTAAGAAGCCCGATGAAGCTATGATTGACTTAGCTAAGATAAGTGGAATTGTCTTATTGTCTACAGAACACAGAATGTTTACCGCCTGCGGAATGCTCTACGAAAAAGGTTTGCATGGAGGTGCATCCGATTGAATAACCAAATTCACTTAACCTATCATGTTTCTCCTGATGATTTTACCAGAGCGGGAGAGGCCTCTAGTGATGTTAAAAGTAAATTAAAGCAGATGGGAGTCAGTCCCGAAGTGGTGCGCAAGGTTGCGATTGCCATGTATGAGGGCGAAATCAATATGGTAATCCATGCTAAGGGAGGTACCATTGATGTAACGATTTCTGCCGATGAAATCCTAATGGTATTAGCAGATAAAGGTCCTGGCATTCCCGATATTGAACTGGCTATGCAGGACGGTTATTCCACTGCCCCGGATAATGTTAGAGCCCTGGGTTTTGGAGCCGGAATGGGTCTTCCCAATATGAAGAAGTATTCCGATGACATGGAAATCCAGACAGTGCTTGGAGTCGGGACTACGGTTATTATGAAAGTCTTTCCTTAAAAAGACGAGGAAAGGATTTTACCTGTAATGATAAAATCTCTTTTAAATAGGAAGCGTTCTTAGGTTCTTAGGAAAAATCTATAATATGTTGTATCAGAAGAATGAAAAGCAGCATTAATATACAGAAAATAATATATTGTCTAAAAATTAACGTAGTTATATTAATACAATACTTACTTGATTACTAAGAGTAAATAGAAGAGAACACAGAAAAATTCTAAGTGTTTTGATTTATAAAGTACTGCTGTTATATCCGACTAGATTATGTATTGACTTGGCAAGCCAATACATGAAGAAATTGGGGAGGAGTAAGAAATGGATAAGTTCTTTACTGCTGTCCGGCTGGATGAAAGTTTGTGCAAGGGCTGTATCAATTGTATAAAACGCTGTCCCACACAGGCAATCCGGGTTCGGAACGGAAAAGCTGCAATTACAAAGAAGTTCTGCATTGACTGTGGAGAATGTATCAGGATTTGTCCCCATCATGCAAAACTGGCGATTTATGACCCGTTAAGTATATTGAATAATTATGAATATACCGTAGCGCTGCCTGCACCGTCCCTTTACGGACAATTTAATAATCTGGATGATGTAAATATTGTATTGACTGCACTAAAACGCATGGGCTTTGATGATGTGTATGAAGTCAGCGGTGCGGCTGAGCTGGTTTCAGAAATATCCAGAAAGTACGTGGAGGAACATAAGGATCAATGGCCTTTCATCAGTACGGCCTGTCCTTCTGTGGTGCGTTTAATCCGTGTACGGTTTCCAAATCTGATTGAACATCTGCTGCCGGTTAAGGCGCCGGTTGATTTAGCGGCTTCTTTAGCAAGGGAAAAGGCAATGAAAGAAACCGGTCTGCCTGGGGACAAAATCGGCATTATATTCATATCCCCCTGTCCTGCCAAGGTCAGTGCCGTTAAGATACCTCTTGGGATAGAAAAAAGTGAGGTAGACGGCGTCCTTGCGATTAAGGAGGTATATCAAAGACTTTTACCCCTTATGAAGGAGGTGGAGGCGACTTCGGATATCGAAGAAATTGCTATCTCAGGCAAGATAGGAATCAGCTGGGGAGGAGCCGGTGGCGAAGCCGGAGGGCTTCTTACCGACAGTTATCTTGCGGCGGACGGAATTGAGAACGTAATCCGGGTATTAGAGGACTTAGAAGACCAGAAATTCAGCAACCTGGAATTCATAGAACTAAATGCCTGCAGCGGCGGTTGTGTAGGCGGTGTTCTGACGGTTGAGAATCCCTTTGTGGCAAAGGTAAAAATTAAGAGGCTTAGAAAATATATGCCGGTGGCCTGCAACCATTTGATCAACAGTAAAGTTAACGATGTATATTGGACGGAGGAAGTAAGGTATGAACCGGTGTTTAAACTTGGCATGGATATGAAAGAAAGCATAGCCATGATGGCTAAGGTAGAGGAGCTGTGTGAACGGTTTCCGGGTCTTGACTGCGGTTCCTGCGGGGCACCTACCTGTAAGGCATTGGCAGAAGACGTAGTACGTGGAGTAGCCAGTGAAAAGGATTGTATCCATATTCTAAGAGAATATATTCATAAGATATCCGGAGAGATGTCCATGCTTGACAGCCCTATTAAAAGTACGGAACCGGAAGCCAGTCTCTAACGATGAGCCGTGTTCCTGCCAAGAAGGATATCATAAAATCGTTTGAAATTGAGTCAGGATTGAATAGAAGATTATTTAGAACTGGCAAAAGACTGAGGATGTTTTTAGCTAAGTATAGTTTGCCGCTTCATGCAGCAGATGGAGGTAATAATGACAGTACAGGATTTAATTGATAAGAATATATTTAAAGTGATACATGCAGGAGATAAGTTAGACCGGGTTATAACAAAGCCTTTTTGCTGTGATTTATTAAGCATTGCCATGGGTAAGGCTCCCACAGATGCTGCCTGGGTCACAGTGATGGGTAATATTAATACACTGGCGGTAGCTGTCCTTGCCGATATTGCCTGTATCATCTTAGCCGAGGGGGCGGTGCTTGATGAAGCAGCACTGAATAAGGCTAAGCTTCAAAAGATTACGGTACTTTGTACCGAAAAGCCCATATTTGATGCATCTCTTATGGTGCATGAATTACTCCATGCTTCCATTCAGCTATGATCTTCATCTTCATTCCTGTTTATCACCCTGCGGCGATGCAGATATGACCCCCGGCAATATCGTCGGTATGGCAGTGGTAAAACAACTGGAAGTAATCGCACTTACCGATCATAACTCTTGTAAGAATTGTCCTGCCTTTTTAAAAATTGCTGAGGACTACGGGATTATTGCAATACCCGGAATGGAGTTATGTACTTTGGAAGAGGTACATGTGGTATGCTTATTTCCTACCCTGGAAGAAGCCATGAAGTTTGATGAATACGTGTATGGGCAGTTAATACCCTTTCCCAACGAGGAAAACATATTCGGAAAACAGGAGATCTGCAATGAAAGGGATGAAATTATAGGTAAGGAAGCCAATCTCTTAATCAATGCAACCAATATCTCCTTCGACCGGGTTTATGATTTAGTGAAGCAGTATCAGGGAATCATGATTCCAGCGCATATTGATAAACCCACTAACAGTCTGATATCTAATTTAGGCTTTATACCGCCGGATTCTAAATTCTCCTGTGCCGAGCTTAAGGACTTATCTAAGCTTCATAGCTTAAGAAATTCAAACCCCTACCTGGAGCAGTGCAATATTATAAGCAATTCCGATGCCCATTATCTGGAGCATATCAATGAACCGGTGCATTTCCTATATTCAGAAAGCCGGGATATCAGGGATATTTTAAAGGCATTAGTTACAAATCCATAAGTTAATATGTGCAAAATAAGATAGTTAAGCAGGCGGACAGTAACACTTAATTGTTACTGTTCACACCACTGCTAAAAACATCAGTGATGTGAACAATAACACGCTTCGCGATGCACACAAAACGCAAAAACAGCGTTTTGGCGCTGCTATTCTCCGGTTTTCTGTGAATTTCGCTTCGCTACACTGACAAAAAACACGTCGCGTTTATCACTTGTGAACAGTAACACTTAATTATCAAATTTCAAATAATTACAAGGCATAGCTTCACAAATACCGGGTAGGTATGTTATGGTAGGATATATAAATTTATCATAGAAGATTATTGGCATGACTGCTTAATAGGGATGCTTATTAGCTGTCCGTTATAGAAGGCCAGTAAAAACAACAAAGGAGAAAAGGCATGAGGAAACACACCAGAAAAAGTAAGTACATCTTGGCTTTTATTTTGCTGTTATCTTTATTACTGATGGGAGGCTGCCAAGGTAGGGGGTACTCAAAGAAAGATGCAAAATCCATAATGACCGAATTTATTCAGGAAAAGTATGGAGATGTGCCGGAATTTGAATGGGTACGCTGGCATAGGAATAAAGATTATTCACAAGGTTATTATGCCAAAACAAAAGAAGGCTATTATATTCGTATGAATGTCTTTACCCAAAAAGGTGAAAAACCCAAATACCGCTGTCTGGATACCAGAGAATATCCTAAGGTAGAGGAGGTCTTTAAAGCTGTTATAGCAGATAATCCACTTTCTGATAATTATGAGGTGTTTTATAATCCTATTTCTGAGGACAGCCCGGATGAGTTATGGGAGAGTTTACAAAAAGCTGCCGAGCAGAAGTGGGACGGTGATTTAGAAAAATTTTTGTCCTATCCAATGGAAACGCCACATTATGCCTTTTTTAATGAAACTAATACTCGCGGTTCCTTATACATAGCAATACGACCGGACAGCCTGACTGACTATGTGAATAAGTATGGCAGCTTCAGTGACTATGTAAAAAATCTGAAGGAAGGTTTTTCAGACGTGATGTCTTTAAATGCCCTGGTTGTTACACCATCACTACCTGTTCAGGCCTTGAAGGATTTAAATTTACTACAATTAACTACTTTTGGACTCGTTAATTATGAACAGTCAAAACCAGTGATGATACCCAGTCAGGCAGAAGGTGTGGAAGGTTATTTTGTTGAGGACCCTTATTCAGATTCACCTGTTGCCACGGATAGTCTGGCACTCTTATCTGCTGATCCCCCAAAGGAGCCGATTAGCCGCTTTACGGATGAATCTTTTCGCGTTATCAGTCCCCTTTATCGGGTGGATAAAGCTTCAAATATAAATATATCACTGCTCTTTGACTTCTCTGTTATCCTTAAGAACTATCTCTTAGAGAATCCCAAAGCACAACTGGGCCGGGATTTTGTGCTGTTAGAGATAGATGAATACGGTAATGTCGATCCGGTAACAATGCCGGTTTATTCAGCAGTCTTTCCTTCACCGGAAGCTTGGATTAATTATCTTACCGGTGATAATAAGTATACCTATACCGATAGTTATTATAAGAATACGACCCAGATATGCTTTGCGGTACCGGTTAAGGAAACGGCAGAAGAATAGGTCCATAAAGTTATAAATGGAATTTAGATACGGGGGTGTGAAAGACTATGAGACCGGAACAGGAAATAATGGCTTTAATCATGAAGAAAGCAATAGAAGATGAACGAATACGGGGAGTCTCTATGGATGGCTCCAGAGCAAACCGTAATGCGGTCCATGATATCTATAGCGATTTTGATATTGTTTATTATGTTACGGATGTGCGGGAATTTACGAAAGATAAGTCGTGGATTCAGTATTTTGGGGAGATATTAATTGTACAATGCCCGGCGGATTGGTATTCCCATCCTTATGATTATAATAGTCATGATACCTTCGCTTATCTGATACAATTTGAAGACGGAAACCGTATTGATCTAACGATAGTGGATATCAGAAATATAGAAAAAGAGGCTTTGAATCAAGAACCCAGGATAATTCTTTTGAACAAGGATAATTTAAAGGAATTGATTCCCGTAGAGGATGAAAGAGAATTTTTCATTAAGAAGCCGGAGGTTATGGAATTTAATAATACCTGTAATGAATTCCGGTGGTTGTGCATCTATATTTCAAAGGGTTTATGCAGAGAAGAACTGTATTATGCAAAGTATGCCTTTGATGTCCTGGTTATGAATATGTTTATTAAGATGTTAAACTGGAAGATAGCCGCAGACCATCTGTTTCAGGTTACAACAGGAAGCCACAGCAAATATCTGAAGCGGTACTTATCAGAGGAAGAAATGAGCCGGTTCCAGGCTATATTTCCGAGTGGAGAATATGAGGATATCTGGAATAAACTTTTCATAATGTATGATTATTTTGCAGAGCTGGAAGCTTACGTAGCTGAAAAGCTTGGGTATTCAATAACTATAGAGGAGACAGAACGTGTAAGGCAGTTTATATGGAACAGACGAGTCGCTGCAGGAAAGTAATCTGCAAACAGGTGATAAAACTAGCAACCTATTTTTTGCCTAGATAAGGGGAACGTGTAATGACCAAGTTGAGAAAAGGTATCAAATTTAGTGACATGACCTACAAAAGACCGGATATGGAAGCGGTGATGGCGGATATGGAGAACTATTTTAAACGTATCCAGAGAGCATCTTCTGCCAAGGAACAAGAAATATTATACCGGGAATATGAAAAAAAATTTTATGAAGCTCTGACCATGCAGGAACTAAGTACAATCCGTTCTTATTTGGATGTCAACGATGAATTCTATAGCGGGGAGCAGGAATACTGGGATAATGTAATTCCAGAAATTCAGGAAGCAGAAGCCAAAATACATAAAGCCCTGGCGACATCGCCATATCTGGAAGAACTAAAAGAAAGCCTGGGCAGTACTATACTAAAAAAATGGGAACTGGAAACCCAGACCATTCATGAGAAAATCCTGCCCTTGATGGCAGAAGAAAATGAACTCGTTACAAAATATACAAAATTAGTGAGTGGAGCAACCGTTGACTACAAGGGCGAAACGGTGTCCCTGTCAAAGATGAAAACTTTTTTTGATGACCCCAACCGGCAGGAGCGCCGGGAAGCTTTTTATATCTACCACCACTGGTTTTATGAACACCGGGAGGAATTAGACGGTATCTATGATGAATTGGTTAAGAACCGTACAAAACAAGCCAGAGAGCTGGGATTTAACAGCTATACGGAATTAGCCTACCTTATAAGAGGAAGAATTGGTTATGGACGGGAGGAGATTGAAGCCTTCCGTAAGGAAGTCTTAAAAAAATGGGTGCCTTTTGTGGCCGAACTAAAAGAAGAGCAGCGTAAGCGGCTTGAAATACCTACATTCCGCCTCTATGATTCGCCCCTTAGATTCAAAGACGGCAGTCCCAAGCTGAAAGTTAAAAATCAGGAATTCCTGGAAGCCGGAATAAAGATGTTCCATTCCCTGAGTAAAGAAACCGGAGATTATATCGACTTTCTTACGGAAAATAAACTTATGGACCTGTTTGACCGTCCCGGCAAAGTTCCTTATGATGGCTTTAGTGAAGATATTACTGCCTATAACGAGAATTTTATCTTTGGTCATTTTAACGGGAAAGAAACTGATCTGGAAGTATTTACTCATGAATTCGGACATTCTTTTGCCGGAGAAATAGCGATTCGTCAGCCGGATTTAATCATTGCATCAAGAAATCCCATCGGACAGGAGATCGCCGAAACCCATTCTAAAAGTATGGAATTGCTTACCAGCGGCTTTGACCAGCTTTTTTTTGATGAGTATAATCTGAAAAAGTACCAACAGAAGAAGATAGAGTACGCGGCTTACTTTATCAGTTCCATTTGTATCGGCGATGAATTTCAGCACAGGATCTATGATAATCCAGAGATGACGCCAGAAGACCGGAACATAGCCTATGAAGAGATATATAAAAAGTATAATCCATATATCGACTATTCCGACCTCCCCTTTGAGACCTGGGGATGTATGTGGCAGGACACCATGGTGATTTATGCTATGCCTTTTTATCTAATCGATTACGCCTTAGCACAGACCCTGGCACTTCAGTTTTATGCGGAATCCCTGCTGGATCTGGAGGGTGCCTGGAAACGCTATATGTCATTTTTGAGTAAGGCGGGTACCAGGACTTTCACAGGGATTGTAAAGGAATGTGGGCTTCGGTCACCTTTTGAGAAGGATTGTTTTGATTATATATATAAGAGCGTGAAGGATATTAGGAGTAAACTTCATAACCAAAATTAGCAGCACGGTTTATCTTGTTGGCTGCCGCACAATCTAAAGCATATAGCTGGTTAAATAAACACAGCATAATAATCAGTATGTGATTTAGATTGTACGGCAGCCGGCTAGGAGGTAGATATACATATATAAATTTGTGTATCTCTGATTAATAAGTACATAAGTATCTTTTGAGATGTAATTATCTGATCCGGCTGTCTTTCAGGGCAATACAGCTAAATCACATATAAAATATTTATTTTACAAGTGTCAAGAGTAAAAACCAATTGCTGGCGCAGTATGATTTAAACTATTTTTATACTTTATTTTCGGGATTTTTGCACAACAATAAGGTGGCTTCATAAAAGCACCATTGGCAAGTGGTACAGATGACAGGGACATTGGTTCCATCTAAACAGTTATGAGAAGGAATGCAGCTTAGGGAGCGCATTGCACTCTTCGTAGGGACCTGGTCCCTGATATCCTCTGTACATCGCCTGCACAGCCACATATTACAAAAATATTGACCAGATACAATAATACATCCCTCGGCATTGCGGCAGCCCCCGTTTACATTACCAAGTTCTTCGTGGATAACATCATTGGTTTGAGGTAATAACTGCTCATAATATATGCCTGCCCCTTCTGTAAGAATTATACCGTCTTCTTTCGCTAAAGCCAGAGAATCGCTTCGTTTATTATTCTCATTTACAAGTTCAAGTAGTTCGGGTATAAATTGATCGCTCATGATTTTTTCATCCTTTCTTTTCTGTCAGTTGCTGTTTTTCTGTTCTGAATCCCAAAATCATTGCAGTGAAAAAGTAATAGGGTTTATGTAATACCTTGTTATACTGCCTTACTGTTTCATTAAAGAGCTTTATACTTAACGATAATTGAGAACTGGCGCAGTTAAAGTCTGCCCAGGAGCCTGCCTCATCAGCTGATTTCTGATGGAGATAAATCTGCTGTCTGGCACTTATGAGTCCTCCCCTTAAACGGGAAAACAGTTTCCATACGGTGTAAAACCACAGTATTATAAGGGCAGAGATGGCGGCTGCGGTTATGAGGATAAGAAACCACATGGTTATCACGTCCTAACATAATATATTTAGTGACAGTCCAGTAACGGATACCTGAAAATAATGAATTAATTATTTTATAGCACATAGCTTGGGGTATTGGGACACAATGGCGTGAAATGGAGCTTTTTCACCATGAAATGATAATTTTTGATAGTGACATACAATATAATTCATACTATAATGAAAATGAAATGAATTCACTGGGAGGGACAGTTTTGAAAATCGCTGTTTGTGATGATGATTTGCAGGAACTTGCAGGTATATGCACTTTAATTGGCGAGTACCGGTGCGTAAAACATGGAGATATTACTTATAAAGCTTTTGACAATCCGATTGAACTTGCAGAATGTATATCAAACGGGGCTTATTTTGATATGATTCTCTTAGATATTATTATGCCCATACAAAATGGCATAGAAACTGCAAGGGAAATCCGAAAATATGATAAGAATGTTAAAATTATATTTCTTACCTCATCGTCTGAGTATGCAGTTGACAGCTATGGGGTGGGTGCTTATTATTATGCATTAAAACCGGTGAATCAGGATAATTTATTTTTACTGCTTGAGAATGTCATAACAGAATTAAGAAAGCAGGAGGACAGTATCGTAATTAAATGTAAAACGGGAATATCCCGGATACGCTTAAGTAAACTCTGCTATTGTGAAGTTATCAATAAATCTATCTATTATTATCTTAGTGACAATACCGTGCTAAAAAGTTACGGAAGCTTTACAGACCTTGATACCCATCTGGCAGGTTTTCAGAACTTTATTAAGCCCCACCGTTCCTATATTGTGAATATGGCTTATATTGATTCGATTTCTGCTAATGAAATAATTATGGAGTCAAAAACAAAAATTCCTCTCTCTAAACTTAAGGCCAATGAAATTAAGAATGCATATTTATCCTTTCCGTTTCTGGGGAGGGAGGAATAATGGAGAACATTCTTTTTATCATAAATTATGCCTTTGCACTTATATTTGGAGTAACCTTGAGTTTTTCCCTTGCAGGTGCTGCAAAATCAAGAAATGACAGGATAATCCTATGGGGTGTGTGCGCCATTATTGGAATTTTAGAATTCGTTGTATATTTACTGTTAGGACAGGATTTTTTATTTAAAGCGTATCCTTTTCTCATTCACCTTCCGTTAATCGGATTTCTTGTAATTGTTATGAAAAAGCCGCCTCTGCTGTCAGTCATTGCTGTTACGACAGCCTATTTGTTATGTACTCCAAGAAAATGGATTGGGACTTTTCTTGCTATGCCGTTCCACCATTCACAAGAAATTTCCTATATGGTCCAGATCATCATTACCATTCCAATGGCCTACTTCATATGCAGGTTCTTTGCGCCTCATATTGCTGCTCTTAAAAATGAATCAAAAAAAATAGCTAAACTATTTGCTATTGTACCTTTAGTGTACTATGTCATGGAGTATATATTAACGGTTTATTCAGAGCTCCTCTATAAAGATACGGGAGCTGTTGCAGGCTTTTTAGACAGTAATATGGCTATTTTATACTTCTTCTTTTCCATTGTTTATCTCCATGAGATCAGTCAGCGAAAAGAAGCGGAAATGGATCTAAAGATTAATTTAATAAAGTCGGAACAGGCGGAAAAAGAGATCGATCAGCTTAAAAAAAATCATGAACAGGCAGTGATTTACCGTCATGATTTGCTGCATCATCTAAACTATTTAAGTTCTTGTCTTGAAAGCGGAAATACCAAAGAGGCCCTTGCTTATATGAAGGAAATCTGTACCGACCTACACAATCAGAAGGTTGAAACATATTGTACGAATAATTCCATTAACTTAATTATGTCTGCTTACATTGCCAAAGCCAAAGGCTCAGACATAGGGGTTGTGGTAGATTTTGAAATCTCAGATGACTTGACCATACCAGTTACGGATTTATGTACGCTTCTTGCTAATGGAATGGATAACGCCATTCATGCCTGCGAGAAAATAAAAGATATAAAAAAACGCTCCATCCATATTGCTGCCCGTATGCAGAAAAATAAATTGTTCATAAAAATTGAGAATCCCTTTGAAGGAACCATTGAATTTGACGGTACAATGCCGGTAGCAAAGGAATACGGTCATGGTACCGGTACCAGAAGCATTGCGTTAATCGTAAAAAAGCATAATGGATTATTTAATTTTGAAGCAGCAGACAATGTTTTTACAATGATTGTTGCGGTTTAAAATAACATGCTCATAAACTGCCACTTAGATGAATCCAAGGACAGAATAGCAGTGAGCATGTAAACCCCAGAAGTTTGCTAAAACTCCATCAGTCTTAGAATTAATTAGTTCTAACTCTATTTTGTCCGATGCATCGGTATCTTTAGTTCCTCATACTGCTTTATATTCTCATTGATTTCTCGGTCATCTGCCTTGGCAAAAAGCTTATCCCGGTTCACAAATGCCTGACGTCCGGTTAATATACTGCCGGGACCATTCTGGCAGCCGCCTTCGCATACCATGCCCTCTATAAAATCTTCGGGAAGTTTGCCGGCTTTTAAAAGCAATAAGGCCTTTTTACATTCCGCTGCTCCGTTACAGGCCTTTACAGACAGATAATAGTCCTCTTCCTTTTCCTTTAAGGATTGTATAACTGAGGCAGTAACACCTCCTGAGATACAAAACTTCTTTCCATATATGCTTCCCTGCTGAAGATTATCTTCTGCCGCAGCCGGTTCCACGTTCTTTGCCCGAAACATAGCGTATAATTCATCCAGGGTTAAAGCATAATCAGCACCATTTAAAGCGATGGTATCAATCACCTCGCCTTTCTTGGCGATACAGGGACCAATAAATACGCAGACAGCTTTTGGGTGAAGAGATTTAATCAGCCTTGCGGTGGCAGTCATGGGAGAAACGGTGGTCGATATATTTGGTTCTAGTTTTGGATAATGTTTTCGGACCATTTTAACAAAGGAAGGGCAGCAGGAGGTAGTCATCTTTTTGCCGTCCCGGTGAGCCTCGGCCCATTCCGCCGCTTCGTTTACAGCAGTAAAATCGGCACCCAAAGCCACTTCATACATGTCCTTAAACCCTAATTCCTGTAAGGCTTTTGCCATACCGGCGGCATTGACCTCAGATCCAAACTGACCTTCCCAGGCAGGGGCTAACATAGCAAAAACCTCCAACTCCGGATTTTCTATTAAATCAATCACATCCACCATAAAAGAACGGTCGGAAATCGCACCAAAGGGGCAATTTTCAATACAGGCACCGCAGTCGATACACTTTTCTTCGTTAATCACTACGATATTATTATCATCCATGGTAATGGCATCTACCGGACAGCTTCTCTTGCAGGGACGCATTAAGTCAGCAATGGCATTATAGGGACAGACCTGGGAACATTTACCGCATTCCTTGCACTGATTCGGGTCAATATGGGCCCGGTCTCTGAGCATGGTGATGGCACCAAAGTTACAGGCAGACTGACAGCGTTTACCCATACATTTCTGGCAGTTGTCCGTTACAACAAAGCGGGTAATGGGACAGCCTTCGCAGGCAGAGTTAATTACCTGAACCACATTTTTATTATCACTGCCTGCCAAAGGGGATTTTCCTTCTGCTAAACGGATGCGCTGTCTGATGATTTCCCGCTCTTTATAGATACAGCAGCGGAAATGAGCCTGAGGTCCTGGAATCAGTTCATAAGGAAGTGCCTCTTTTTTCGCTTCCAATTCACCGGAAAATGCCAGCTTTGCAACGCCGTAAAGGACTTCTTGTTTAATCGTATCAATATTTGTATTATCTCCAAGCATGTTATCGCTCCTTACATATGTACAGCAGTTAAATATTTGGTTAGAAATATTTAACAGTAACTTGTTTGCCCATTTTAAGCGCTGTATCCTTAATCTGTTCTACCAGATGCATACGAATGCTTAAATCAAAGGGCAGACCTGGATTCTGATGGGCTTCGTTAATGGCTTTCCCTACGAAAAGGTTAAGGACGGTGCAGTCTTCTATAATTAGTTTGGCGACTTTTGAGCCGCCGTTGTCCTTATCCAGTTCCTCGAAGAAAAACTCATCTACATTGCCTTCCACGTAATGCTTCATCAAAACCAAAGCCCTGGATAAGGTTAACACACCTTCGGTCACTAAGTCAATGTCTTCGATCCAGGCAATGGGTGGAAGTGCAGGATCGGTATAGTTTAACGTGGTTTTGATAGGCCTGTCAAGTATTCTGGAAGCGATATTGGCGCTGGTGCCGCCGCAGATGATTTTTTTGGTCTGCTCTTTCATAAATTGATGAATCAGGTAAGCATCATCGCCTTTATCTGAGGGGGGACCGGTTAGAAGATTTATAATTTTGGTATCAATGATTCGGGCAACGGCAACGGTGGTGTCATCCCCTGGTACCTGCATATATAAGTCGTTGCAGGCCTTGGTAAGGACGGTTGCAAGTCTTGAGGCGGAGAGGGATTCCTTCATGGCGGTAAGAGCATAATCTGCCATACTCTGCCAGGTCCAGCCAAAGTTTAAGAGCTGACCTACGCCGGCGTGGATTACTCCGTCACTCATTAATATAAAGCAGTCATTTAACCTTACCTGAAACCGGTATTCCCGGATGGTTTTACTCTCAAGTACTCTTTCCTTGCAGGGAATTTCAAGGAGTTTGCCGTCACGGATAAATACACAGCTGGGATTATCAAATTCGACTAAGTAAGCTTCTCCGTTATGAAAAATCTGTAAGATACTAAAGGTGGAGTAGGCCACATGGCGGACCTGACAGACAGGAAGGGTTTTGGCGATGGTTTCCACGCAGTCGTCAATTCCAGCGCCATTTAAAAACATAGTGCCAAGAATTTTTGAGGTAAGGGTCGCCAGGATATTGGCTTTTACTCCGCTGCCCATGCCGTCTGCCAAAATCATAATATTGGAATCTTCCGTTTTTAGCAGTTCAACTTTATCGCCGCATAATTCTTCATGATGTTTATTTAAACTTTTGTAGGAGGCATCGATTGTTACGTTCATAAACCCGCTCCTTTCTGTGATATAGAGATTGAGGTATTTGTGAAACTCAAATATTGTAGGTATATACCACGAGGTTAACAAATTTCAGAGCTGAACCTTAACAAAAGGGCAGTTAAAACTGAGAAATTCATATTAATGGTATGGTATATTCTACAAACTTCATGGTTTTGCAATTGTTTGATATATAGTTTCAGGTGTTATAATTTATTTTTAGGTTGTTCCACACCATCAAAAAGTATGGTATCCCTTAATTTTGTCAGGGTCACTTTAGTCTCAGCCGTAGTTTCACCAAGCAGCCCGGCTATCTGCTGGGCTACTAACATCTGCTTATCTATGACCTTTTGGGCCATTTCAATGGTGTCTACTTTTATCTTATAGGCCTGTTTTATTTTCTCCTCTTCTTCGGTAATATCCTGGAATATTCCAAGGACCGCATTCTGTTCCTGAACGTATACGATATTCTGCAGGGTGATAAGTCCCTGGTCCGGATATTCTACCTTTTTGCTCATAATAGGTTCGTGGGTATTTAAGACCTCCATAAAATCGGTATGGTCGATCAACTCATAAAGATACAGTTCCTTGGCTTTCGCTCTTGCTATATGAAAATAACTTTCTGCCGCTCCGGAGAATTCCACAATTTTTAAATCGGAATCCACCAGTATTATGATACTTGGAGTTGTATCTAAAACTACATTGGCCATGGATTGGGCTTTTTCATGCATATATGGGATACACATGGTAAGTTCGGCTTTGCCCTGATATACCGCGATTGCTTTCTCGCGGCAGCTGATATAACCGCAGGCGCCGCAGTTTAGCTCATCCTCCGGTTTGGTCTTTCCGATCTTACTTAAGATATGGGTTAGTTCTTCTTCTGTGGGAAGAGGATCTTTTGGAGAGCGGTTTAGGAATACCTTATGAAAGGAGATGTCGGCTCCACGTTCAAAAAAGGCAGTATCCGTCAAAGGCTTTTTGGGAATCGCCTCCTCCATATCAAGCTTTACTTTAAACCGGGAGATGGCATCCCTGTCGACAGCAGAACCTTTAATACAGCCGCCGTTACAGATATCCGCCTCAATGAAGCAGCCGGATACTTCACCCCGCTCCATACTCTGGAATAATTCAATGCAGTTTTTAATGCCGTGGACATAAAATTTGCGATAATTATCCGGAGATGTTCCGGAAGCAACAACGGAGGATAAGACACCGCTGCTGATCGGATACAAGCGGTTGACCATGGGGTTGGGATTATGGGGAAGGGTATCTTTTTGATCCAGGATATCGATATGTTCTTCTTTTAACCATTGCTCTACTTCGGGGAAATTAATTACAGCATCAATGTAGCCTACGGTTCTTGGATCACTTTCTGCCTCCCGTTTTTTGGAAATGCAGGGACCTAAGAATACGATTTTTACGTCATGACCCAATTCCCTGCGAAGGAGCTTACCATGGGCAATCATGGGAGAGTCTACGGGTGCCATGTATTTGGTAAGACTGGGGTAATAGATTTCAATGAGATCATTAACGCTGGGGCAGCAGGTGGTTATAATATTATCCATGGTGCCTGCGGTTAGGAGTTTTTCATATTCTTCCGTTACAAAGGCTGCTCCTTCGGCGGTTTCCCGAACCATGGCAAATCCAAGTTTCATTAAGGCAGTAATGACCTGACCGGGAGTTTTGTATTTTAATATACCAAGATAAGCCGGTGCTAAGGAGATGATTGTGGGGATTCCGGCCCGTAAGTAGCCTTTTACCTTTTCTAAATCACTGATAAAGGTCTTGGCATTCTGTGGACAGGCTTCCAGGCAGTGACCGCACAGAATGCACTTATCATTCATGATCTGGGCCTGTTCGTTTTTTACAGTAATTGCTTTTACTTCACAGGTCCTTACACATTTATAGCAGTTTCTGCATTTTGCTTCTTTAAAACCGATTACATTCATTCCTTAAGCCTCCCAAGTACTTCCTTTTCAAAGAAGTTATTGGTATTCTCCGGGGATAAGGAGAATATGTCTTCCCCGATTTTTACGCAAACACCCTTTACACACTGACCCATACAAAAGGAACCGTTTAATTCAACTTTGTTTTCTAATTTATGTAAGGCTATCTGCTGTTCCAGTATCCGAACTATTTCTCTTGAACCTTTTATATGACATGAACTTCCAATACATATTGTAACTACCACACCTTTATCCTCCTCACAAAGATTGTTTGATATTTAACAATGTTCGATAGTTATTCTAACACTTATAGCTGGGGCTGTCAAAGGGTAATTGATTGGTGGAACGGGCTTGTATGCTGTATTTTTAAACATGGAAAATACATGAAAACAAACACTTCCAAAGACTAAGGCAGTATCCTGGTATCCCTGTAATTTTTTTGTATTGGAAAGGTTCCTCAAGCCACTTAAACTGGATGGACTGCGCCAAGGAGGAAATGAGTAACTGTCTGAACGAAGTGAGTTTTACTCATTCCCTCCTGTTTTAAGCAGTTCATCCAGTTTTAGTGGCTTGAGGGTTCTTTTCCTACAAAAAAATTACAGGGATACCAGGATACTGCCGCAAACTCTGCGCCTTATTCTTTCATCTCTGGAAGTGTTTGTCTTCCTGCTTTTGATGTCGGTACATAAAACTTTTCGGTTGTAATCATACTATGATATGATATAATAGAAAAAGAGTAAAATTTGACAAAGGAGCCAGATATATGGAACTGATTACAATTCGGGAATTGTATAGAGAAAAAGAAAAATATATTGGGAAAACTATTACAGTTGGAGGCTGGGTCAGAAGTATAAGAGACTCAAAGGCTTTTGGGTTTATTGTGTTACATGACGGAACTTATTTTGAAACACTTCAGATTGTTTATCATGATACGATGGAGAATTTCGCTGAGATTTCAAAGTTAAATGTAGGTTCGGCTATTATTATAGAAGGTGAACTGGTTGCAACACCAGAGGCACAGCAGCCTTTTGAAATTCAGGCTAAGAGCATTGTGGTGGAAGGAACTTCAACTGCGGATTATCCGCTTCAGAAGAAAAGACATAGTCTTGAGTTTTTAAGGACCATCAGTCACTTGCGTCCAAGGACCAATACCTTTCAGGCGGTTTTTCGTGTGCGTTCTTTAATTGCTTATGCAATTCATAAGTATTTTCAGGATCGTGACTTTGTATATGTGCACACACCTTTAATTACCGGAAGTGATGCAGAAGGTGCCGGAGAGATGTTCCGGGTTACTACGTTGGATATGGCGAATCTTCCTTTAACCGAGGAAGGAAAGGTGGATTTTGCGGAGGATTTCTTTGGTAAAGAGACCAATTTAACCGTAAGCGGTCAGTTAAACGGTGAGACCTATGCCATGGCGTTCCGTAATATTTATACCTTTGGACCTACTTTCCGTGCGGAGAATTCCAATACCACACGTCATGCGGCAGAATTCTGGATGATTGAGCCGGAGATTGCGTTTGCTGATTTAAAAGATGATATGATGCTGGCAGAGGGTATGATTAAGTTTGTGATCCGTTATGTTTTAGAACATGCACCGGAAGAGATGAAGTTCTTTAACCAGTTCGTAGATAAGGGCTTACTGGAAAGACTGGAACATGTTATGAATTCTGATTTTGGTCATGTTACTTATACCAAGGCAATTGAAATCTTAGAGGAAAACAACGACAAGTTCGAATATAAAGTAAGCTGGGGCTGTGATTTACAGACCGAGCATGAAAGATATTTGACAGAAGAGATTTATAAAAAGCCGGTATTTGTAACGGACTATCCAAAGGATATCAAGGCATTTTATATGAAGTTAAATGATGATAATAAGACCGTAGCTGCAATGGATTTATTAGTTCCAGGTATTGGTGAGATTATCGGCGGAAGCCAGAGAGAAGACGACTTAAATAAATTGGTTGCCAGAATGGATGAGTTAGGTCTTAAGAAAGAAGATTATGACTTCTATTTAGACCTTAGAAAATTCGGTTCTGCAAGGCATGCCGGCTTTGGACTTGGCTTTGAACGCTGTGTCATGTATTTAACCGGTATGGGCAATATCAGGGACGTTATTCCATTCCCTCGTACCGTAAATAACTGCGAATTATAATATCATAAGTACTGCCTTGACATTCTTTTCTTTCGTAAACCAATATCAAGGGGTATCAATCAAACCGGATTAACCGGAGGTATCTGAAACGGAGAGTTTGCGAAGGCAAGCTCTTTGTTTGAATCATAGATAGTACAGAAGAAAAAACCGTAAACTTACGAATAAACTAAGGGGATAGATTGAAAAATGCATTGCATTTTTAATCATTCTATTTAAGCAGTATCGCAAGCAGGCTTGCGATATGCAAGGAGCGGAGTATGACAAAACAAAGAATATTTAACTGTCTTGGCATTGAAGAAACGAAAGATTTAAATTTAATCAAGGAAGCCTACCGGAAGAAACTTGTAATGGTGAATCCGGAGGATGATGAAAAAGGCTTTATGGAACTGCGGGAGGCATATGAAGAAGCCTTGCAGTTTATAAAAGATGAGGAAGCCAAGGAAAAAGAAGGCAGGGAGCAGGAAGACGATAAGGCTAAAACAGATGTAGAGCGGTGGCTTATAAAGGTAGATCAGGTTTATTCCGATATTAATAAAAGAAAAGAGGTAACCTCTTGGGAGGATTTGCTCCGTGATGAGGTATGGATGAATCTGGATACCTCTTTTGAGGCGGGAGAAGGGCTGATTAGATACCTGTTGGAGCATTACTATCTGCCACAGTCTGTATGGCAGGTTTTGAATGAGGAATTACATTTTGAGGAAAACAAAGAAGAATTAAGGGAAAAATTTCCGGTGGATTTTCTGGAGTTTGCAGCCAGACAGGTTAAGTCGGAAGGGTTTTTGGAGTTTGACCTTTTTAAGGTAAACGGCGAGGCAGAGACAGATGCCTATATCAGACTGTACTTTAAAGTGAAAGGGGTACTTGACCGGGGGGAAGAGACAAAAGCAAGAGAAGAACTAATGAAAGATTTTGAGGAACTGGACAGCTATCCCATTTATCATCCTTATACGGAGGTGGAGAAAGTACGGTTCTACTTTAAAACAGATACAGACCTTTCCCTTCGTATAGCCCAAAAGCTGTTAGATGAGTACCCGGAGGATATCTATGTTTTATATCAATACGCGAAAGTAAAATGGGACAGTAAGGATTACATAGAAGCGAACCGGATCTGTGAGCTGATTGTTAAAATCTGTCCGGAACATTATCAGGCGAAAGCTTTTATTGCCAGGTATTTGTTAGAAACAAAGGAATATGAAAAAGCAAAAGCAATGGCGGAAGAGCTTTTGAATCTTTACCGGACCGATCAGGATATGCTAGATTGCCTGAAAAAAGCCAATGAGCAACTAATCGTACAGTATAAAGATAAGTATGAGGATTATAAAAAAGGGTCTTTAACTGCCGCGAGCTTACGTTCAGATAAGGACAGTTCTCTGGTAACAGAGGATAGTTCCAATGCAGACCCTGAGGGGGATAATAAGAGCGTTCAGGATTTGCTGATTGACTTAGGCTGGTGTTATTATCAGAATGAACGGTTTGCAGAATGTGAAAAGACTCTTCGGGAAATAACAGGGGAAGACAGGAAAGCCTATGATTTCTGCTATTTAAGCGGAAGGAATTATTTTTCCCTGACCCAGTATGAGAAAGCGTTAAAAGAGTTCCTGCCCTGTCTTGAGGTGTTAAAAGAGATAAAAGAAGCTAAGTCAGAAAAGGATAAGAAAAGAGTAAGACGTTTGGGCTTTATTAAATTTTGCGTGGCGTATTGCTATAAAGAAACTGGAGAATCAGAAACATCGATTCGTTATTTTAAAGAGGCTATTGAAGCAGAAGAAAATATAGGGGACCGTTTAAACTATATGGAACGGTTAGCTTCCTTATACCTTGAACTTAAGAATAACGAAGCGGCTATTGATCTCTGCGACCAGATTATAAAAGAGGATAAAAATTATTATCCTGCGTATCTGCGGAGACAGGAGGGGTACTTTAACCTAAGGGACTTAAAAGGGGTAATGGAGGATTATTATTCCTGTATCCAAATTTACGCCGGTTATGTAAAACCCTATCTGCTGGCGGTAAAGGCCCTTTATTATGCAGAGTATTATAAGGATGCACTGGAGATTGTTACAAATGCCAGGAAGGCTAAGCTTTTCAGTAATGAATTAGAGCTTTATAAGGTTAAGCTTATGAGTAGACAGGCCCAAACCCTGGCTGATTACGAAGCGGCAATAAAACTGGCAAGGGGTTTAAAGGGTAAGTTAAACCGTGAGGAGAATGATATTGAGGACGTTTCGGAAGTGGATTATGAAATGGCCAGACTGTATTATAACAAGGATGAGTCAGATAAAGCCTTAGAACACATACAGCAGGCTATCAAACTGTCACCTTCTGATATGCGCTATAAGATTCTGCAGGCGGATATATTCTTAGATAAAAAGGAATATAAGACAGCCTTAAATGCATATAAGCCACTTTCTGAGGCTTGGACAGAGCATGACGGTCTTCATTATAGTATGGGCAGGTGTCTGGAGGAGACAGGCAAAATAGAAGAAGCTATAGAGGAGTATAAAAAAACCTTGGAATTAAATCCCGAACATCGATTTGCCAATAGTTTGCTTATGAATCTGTACCAGGGCTATTACCAGAAAGGATGTCGCCGCCATAATTATGAAACTGCGCTAGCCTATGCGGACCGGCAGTTGGAATTAGTACCCAGGGATTATTATTATCTTGAGAGAGGTCTTTTATATATGGACGGGTATGAATTTGATAAGGCAATCGCAGATTTTACAAAGGCCTCCGAATTAAACCCGAATAACTTATATAATTATAATAATATGGGCTGTATCTATATAACCTTAAGAGAAATAGACAAAGCCATGGAAATGCTTCAAAAGTCCATATCTGTGGCAGAGAAAGGTGCTTCGGTACTGCCCTATGGCAATATGGCAACCTGTTACCTGTTAAAAGGACAGTATGATAAGGCTCTTGAATATGTGAATGAAGCACTTGAGCTCTTTCCGACTAATAGAAACCTATATAAGAAAAAAGCCAGTGTATATATCAGAATGGGCAATTATGCAGCCGCATGCGAGTGTTATGAAAAAGTATATGGAGATTCTGATTCAGAAAAGAGCAAGCTTTATATGGAGTGCGGTGAAATAAATGGTGAAGCAGGCTTATTCCTACGTGCGGTTATGAATTATAAACGTGCCATAAAATTGAGCCAGAAGAGTACAGAGGTTTGTATTTCATATGGGACATTCTTAATTGATTATGGGTTTTACCGCAAAGCTGCCAAATATTATTCTTTAGCAATGGCCGATATGGATAAGACAGACTGGACTTATATTAGATGCTGTATTGATTTTGCCTACCTTTCCTGGGCATCGGGACAGACAGAGAAAGCTGATAATTATGCCAAAAAGGCACTGAGCGAAATATTGAGGCAGTATGAACCCATTGAAAGCAGTGCTTCCGATGAAGATAATAATTCTGAAAAAGGGAATAGTTCCAATTTGGAACGTAATTCCCTAAAGGAAGGTACCTTTAGATATGAGACTTCTTCCAAAGAATATAAATCATTGTTGGAGTATGCTTCTTATCACATAAAAGGGCCAATTCGTCTTAATAACCTTGGTTATATCTATTTGTTTATGCAGGATGAGGAGAAGGCGGAGGAGTATTTTGCCAGAGCCTGTACCCAGATGCCCTGTGAAACCTGTAAATACTGCGGCTGTTATGAGGCATATTACGGGCTGGGACTTGTATATGAACAAATGTCCCTGCCGGAAAAAGCACTTGAGTACTATGAAAAAGCTTTGAATAGTAACAAGAATTATATACGATGCAAAAAAAGAATGAAAGCATTAAAGTCAAAAATAAGCAGGAAATGAGGGGGTACATATGATAATTGGAATAGATTTGGGAACTACAAATAGTTTGGCTGCTTACTTTACAGAAAGTGGTCCAGAAATTATACCAAACCGTTTGGGAAAGCATCTGACACCCTCGGTAGTCAGTATTGATGAACAGGATCAGATCTATGTGGGTGAAACGGCTGCGGAAAGGATGCTTTTATATCCCGAGTGCACTGCCGCTGTGTTTAAACGGGATATGGGAAGCAACAGAAAATTCACTCTGGGAAGCAAACAGTTTACGGCTGAGGAATTATCCTCCTTTGTGTTAAAGTCCTTAAAAGAAGATGCAGAACATTATCTGGGCGAAGAGGTAACCGAAGCTGTTATCAGTGTGCCGGCGTACTTTAATAATGAAAGAAGAAAGGCAACAAAGCGGGCAGGAGAGCTGGCAGGACTTAAAGTTGACCGTATTATCAGCGAACCAACGGCCGCGGCAATCGCTTACGGGCTGTATCAGAATAAGGAAAATGCAAAATTTTTGGTCTTTGACTTAGGGGGCGGTACTTTTGACGTATCGATCCTGGAATTGTTTGAGTCAATTATTGAAGTCAGAGCCGTGGCAGGAGATAATTTCTTAGGCGGTGAAGAATTTACCCAGGTATTGGAGCAGATGTTTTACGACAGTCATAAGGAAATTGATAAGAATGCCCTCAGTGCGAAAACCCAGGGTCATATACATAAACAGGCAGAACTCTGCAAGCGGGGATTTTCCCAGGACAAGACCTCTAAGATGCTTTGTACCATACAAGAGGAACAGATTGAGTATTCCGTAGACTTACAGGAATATGAGAAAAACTGTGAGAAACTGTTTGATAAAATCAAGCAGCCCATTAAGAAAAGCCTGGCAGATGCCAATATCCGTATCTCGGACATTGACAAGGTAGTTTTAGTTGGCGGTGGCACAAAGCTATGGATTGTAAGAAAATTCGTAAGTAAGCTATTTGGAATTATGCCGGATGCAGACATTAATCCTGATGAAGCGGTGGCACTGGGAGCGGCAATCCAGGGAGCCATGAAGGAGCGGAATAAAGCAGTGAAAGAGGTTATCCTAACGGATGTCTGCCCTTTTACCCTGGGTACAGAGGTAGTGGTAGACCGGGGTGATAACCGGTTGGAGGGAGGACATTTTTGTCCCATTATTGAAAGGAATACCACAATTCCTGCCAGTCGGACCGAACGGTTATATACGGTTAAGGATAATCAGTCAAAAATCAGAATTCATATCTTGCAGGGAGAAAGCCGGTTTGCCTACAATAACCTGCCCCTTGGGGAATTAGTCATTGATGTACCTGCTGCCCCGGCAGGTGAGGAAGCGGTGGATGTTACGTATACCTATGACGTCAATGCCATTTTAGAGGTTCAGATTAAAGTGGTTTCCACTGGGAAAAGCTTAAGAAAAGTAATTGTAAGCCAGCAGACGGATATGGATGAGGAGGAGATTGAAAGCCGCCTTAAGGAAATTTCTTATCTTAAGATTCATCCAAGAGACAAGGAAGAAAATAAACTCCTGGTATTAAAGGGTGAACGGCTTTATGAAGAAAGCACCGGTATGGAGCGGGGGCGGATTGCCAGAGCTCTTCAATTATTTGAAGATGCCTTGGATACCCAGGACAGTGGTGCGATTGAAGGAGCAAAAAGAGAGTTTAAGGAATTTATTAATGATATTGAGGATGCATTTTAGTTTGTTTTAGTAAAAAGATAGTTTCAAAAGAAACATAGGGTTCTCTTTAGGGGATAAGGATAGGGCTGGGAACAGCCCTTTTTTCTGACCCTTTTTTGGGTTGTCGTAAAAATGACAGTGTAGTCATTTATTTCTTTACATTTATAGAAAAGTACAGTATAATAAAAATGACAGCACTATCATTTTGCGCGAGGAGGTCATACTATGCCAAAAGTAAGTGAAGAATATTTAAACCAAAAAAGAGAAACTATCATACAAGCAGCCCTTGCCGTATGCAAGACAAAGCCATTGTATCAAATTAACATGAGTGATATTATCAAACAGGCGGGTATCAGCCAAGGAGGGATATATCGTTATTATTCTGATGTGGATGAAGTATTGATTGAGATGATAAACAGATGTAATCCTAAAGGAGATTATAAACAATCCATAGATTCCATTATTCAAACTAGTAAATCAGCAAAACAAACCGTTGAAAATCTCTTCGAATTTTTAGGGAATTATATGCAGGAAAGCTCAGGCATTATGGGTAAAATTCTATTTGAGCTTACGGTAATTATGTCTATCGAGCCTGAGAGAGGAAGAAAAATTCAATCAAAAATAAAAGATGGGCAAAGCGGACAGTACTTTATAGCGCAGGTAAATAAGACTATACGAAATGGGATTTCCTCCGGTGATTTTAAGCCGGTTATACAGGCAGATCATATATTAAGTTTTATTTCAATTGCGATTGATGGCATTGTTATGGATGGATGCCTTTTGAACTGTTATGAAGTTCCTCAAGTCGGGGAAATTCCGTTTAATATTATTCAATCAATAAACACCTTGAAGTCATCTATATTGCTTATGCTAAGTCCGAATCCTCTTAAATATGGGGAGGAAGAACATTTGTGAATAATAAAGAAAAACTATGGACAAAAGATTTCTTTTTAATCTGGCAAGGACAACTAATTTCCACTTTGGGAGATGCATCCTATAATATAGCTTTGGGCTTTTGGATTCTGCAAGTGACCGGTTCCACTGCTATGATGGGAACACTTATGGCGGTATCAGCCTTGCCGGGAATTTTGATATCACCTTTTGCCGGGGTATGGATTGAACGCTTAAGAAAAAAATATTTGTTAATATCAATGGATCTTATTCGGGGATTTTGTATGCTCTATATAACATATATGGCTTTTCATAAAACCCTGGCTGTATGGATAGTTTTTGCCGCTGGAATTCTACTCAGCATCTGCGGTGCGGTTTTTCGACCAGGAGTGAATACAGTTATTCCTGAAATGGTACCAAAATCCAAACTCTCAAATGCCAATTCCATCCTATCCATTGCTTCGACAGGTTCCAATATGTTAGGTAACATAACCGGCGGGGTACTATATCAATTGCTGGGAGCACCCTTTCTTTTTTTATTAAATGGGTTATCTTATTTCTTTTCAGGAAGTTCAATGGCTCTTATCAAACAATCAAAAAATAAGCTTAATACCCATGTAAAACAGAAATTATCCTCTGATATAAAGGAGGGATTCCGCTATATGTGGAGTCAAAAGGGGCTTCGGTATTTGCTAATGATGAGTGCATTCCTCAATTTCTTTTCCTATATCGCAATCGTTCTCTTTCTGCCCTTCTTTAAACAAACAGCGAATCTCGGGTCAGGCAGATATGGTATAGCCATGGCTTGTTTTATGGGAGGGGCTATGCTGGGATATATAGTTATGTCGACAGTAAACATTCAAAAGCAAAGGAGATTAAGATTGTTTTTAGGTTCCAACATAATTTCTGACATAAGTTTGGTGATTGCAATAGTTCAGCATAGGTTCCCGGTTATGATTCTGTTTATACTAGTAGGCGGGTTTTTTAATGCAATCATTAATGTGATTTTAATTTCTTCGATTCAGTCTAATACACCAAGTGAATTCAGAGGAAAGGTCATGGCGTTTACAAGCATGTCAACCCAGTGCATGACACCTTTTGCAATGGCCTTAGGGGGGTTACTTGCTGTATTTATTCCGGTTAAAATTATTATTGCCATGAGTTTTACAATCATTGTTCTGATTGCCATAATATTTACACATGAAAAGCATGTTATTGAATTTATTTCTTCACCTATGTAAAATTTAATATTCATTAATTTTAGATAAGTTCAAAGTAGTTTCAATATCATATAACCCTCACTTATGATTAAGGGATTATGTATTAAAACTACTTTGTCTCTTTAGATTCAAGCAAAATGACTTTTGTATTCAGCTCGGCTATTTTTATAATACTTTGTTTTACTTCTGCCTTTTCTAAGAGCAGTTCATCTGTAAGCATGTAATTACCAGTACCTTAAAAATAGAACCCAGTCCGAAGAAAGGATTCTTAATTTTTGCAATAGTTATTAATACTTTTTAATTATTTCTAAAGATAACATTTCTATGTCTATTAAGTACAAACAGTAATATTAGACCTATAATACCGCAGGATATTACTTCACCAATTCCTACTGTTAGCATCATAAACGGTATTGAAAGGGGCACGGCATAAGCATACCGGAGTATCCAGGGTACGACGATGGAATTGGCTAATATGGGGGGCAGGGGAATAAGGAATTTGTGTTTTCTTAGTACATAGGAGCCGATGGCACCGACTAGGGTTGCCAATGTTCCAAAGATAATATCAAGCATATCCGAACCAGAAACCACGTTAGCCAGTAAGCATCCTATGGTAACCCCTGGAATGCCGGCAGGTGTAAAATAAGGTAATATGGTCAGAGCTTCAGCAATTCTTACCTGTATGTAGGTAAAGCTGATGGGTTTAAAAATGATAACCAGGACCACATAGATAGCTGCAATGAGGGCAGCCTGAGTGATGTATAGAGTCTTTTTACTCATGTGAAATTCTCCTTTAGTTTTGTTTTACGAGTGGAAGGTCTCGAACACTCGATAAAATTTTTGCTAAGCCCTGTGTTGAAAGGCTTTCAGCATGTACTACTATAAACCATGGACTAGAAAAAAGCAAGTACTACACAGTTTTACACAAATTTATTTCAAAATGCTCATATAGCAGAAAAAATCATATATATTTTTAGAAACTTCGACTTAAACATACGCATTATTAAATATTAGATACTGACGTCGCGAATGACGACGGCAGATACTTGTGCGCCAGCATGGGTGCTTCCATGCTTTTTTCTGTCTTTATATATCTTGGTATAATCCGCAGTAAATAAGGGGCTTTTAGGAATGACGTTATTTTATCTTTCTATATTTTTTAGACTAATGATGTATCATTGTTGCTAAGTAGTCGCTAAAAGTGGCTATGAAAAAATTCCAATATAGCAAAAAAAATATATAAATTTTCCAAGCCACCTAGATACGTATTATGAAGTAAAATTCCTAGTTTACTACCCGACGGTATTATATTTATGAAATTTTTAATTTTTAATAGACGTATTTGCGAATTCGGTATAATATGATAATAAGTAAAATTTTAGGTAGAAAAGATATTTTAAGGAGGATGGCAAGATGTTGCCAGATATTATAGAAATTTATGATGACTATCGTGATTTAGGTATTATTAATAGAAAAATAACAGAGGGAAAAGAGATTGAACTTGTTAGAGACTATATTGATTATAGAAAAGAGAAATTTAATCCTTTATCAGAAAAAAAATTGGCAATATTTATTGAAAGCAAAATAGATAATTCATATCCTGATATTGTATTTGTTGAGTATAATCCTAATAATTACAACAAATGGAATCATACTAGGGCTAATTTGAATAAAGACGATTTGAAAGTCTTATATCATATTTACTCCAAGAATGGCGTTCAGTCAACCGATATAGTTACACAATTAGGACTTACTTGGAAGTCTGCTATGTTGGCTATTGAAAATTTATATGATGCAGACTTGATATTTCGTAAAAATCAAAATTGGATACTGACAGACGTTGAAAAGATTTCAACTTATAAAATTGAAGCTGTAGAGGCAAAGCTTAACCATTGGGAACAAGTTCTGCAACAATCAATAATTAATAAAAATTTTGCATCTGAAAGTTATGCTCTTTCTATTGCAGAAAGTACGTTGAAAAAAGAAGTTTTATCTAAGTTCAAGAAATTTGGTATTGGAGTTTGCCTAAAACATGGAACCGAATTTGACATAATAAAAGAAGCAAAAAAAGTTCCTATACCCGTGAATTTCAACTCAATTATTTTTAATGAATGGATTGGTCGAATACTAAACGTAAAGGAGAAAAGACTGAATGCTGTCGGATAAACAAATTGTTGAAAATTTTCATGTGGATAAAATAATTAAAAATTATCCAAGAAGTGGACAAAAACGAGTGTTACTAATACAACACCATAAATATGGTAAAGTAATATTAAAGATTGTAGAAGGTGATAGTGAAAGAGTCAGACGTGAAATAGCAATTGTAACCGAAAATCATTTTGGAAATGTACCACAAATATTAGAAATGGATTCTTATGATTGTAATGATGAAAAGGGAATTTACATTTTTGAGGAATTTATTGAAGGTGATACATTAACAAATATACTAAAAAAGAGTAAGTTAGAAATTTCAGATGCACTGGATTTAGCAAATAATATGTTAAGTGTTATGGTTGAAATGGAAGAAAAAAGAATAGTTCATAGAGATATAAAACCAGACAATATTATAAAAAAGAAAAATGAAGAATGGTATCTTATAGATTTTGGAATAGCAAGAGTTTTAGATATGAATTCTCTTACGTTAACAGAAGCTAGAATAGGTCCACACACTCCGGGATATGGAGCACCAGAGTTGTTTCAATATTCCAAAAAAGATATTGATAATAGAGCAGATTTATTTTCATTGGGGGTAGTTTTATTTGAAGCTGTAACAGGTAGTCATCCATTCTTAAAAGGTGATGAGTTAAATCGAAATGAAATTTGGTATAATACAATTACGGTTATTCCACAGAGTGTAGTTATAGATGGGGATAAAGATATGTTGCTTATGGGACTTATTCAAACTTTTATGCAAAAGCACATATCCAGAAGGCCTAAGTCTGTAAAGCAAGCTATGCAATGGTTTCAGAGTGTGAAAGAGGAGATTATTAAGGGAGGGATATAATGGAACTTTATTTACAATTTGCCTATGGCATGAAAAAAATAGCAATGGATTTAAGTAAGGATTGGAATGGAGCTACGACTATATTAAGTCCTAGAGATATATCGCCTATTCAGTTGGAAGCATGGAAAGGTGGCTTTAATAAAGCAGGTCTTAAAACTTTGTTTGACCCACAATGTTATTATCCTAAATCTAATCACGAGGGATTGGCAAAATATGGTTATTGGGACGAATCATTTTCTACTAAATTAGAATTAGGGCAGACATTTGAAGAAAATTTAGTTAAATCTATATTAGTGTATAATGATATTATTGGAACAGAAGAATTTATTATCCCCGCAGCTATGCTTAGATTTGATGAAACATGGTTTCAACGTTGGTCGAATGCATGCAATAAATTAATAGAGGCAACTAAAAAAGTTGTGAAGTATAAAAAACATATATTAACCATTGCTTTATCGGATGAATTACTACTTCAAAAAGAGGATGAGGTAGAGAAAATTATCGAAGCTACAGAAAGATTTGATGTTGATGGATATTATATTATAGCACATCCGCCTCAAGACGCCTATTTAGTAGATAAACCAATGTGGCTAATTAATCTCTTACAATTATGTGCAGGATTAAAGTTACAAGGGAAAAAAGTTATTATGGGATATGGAAACCATCAATTACTATGTTTAACAGCAACTGGAATTGATGCTATGGCTACAGGTACATATTTAAATGTGCGACGCTTTACAAATAAGTTTGAAAAAGACGAAAGTATTCAACGCAAGAGTACATGGTATTATTACCCAGCTGCATTATCTGAATATAAAATAGGATTTCTAGATACAGCATATAATAATGGTATTTTAGAGCAAATGAAACCAGCTAGAGAAATGGATAATGGATATGTAGATGTATTATTTTCAGGAGCTATGCCATCATCAACCTCGTTTAATGAAACGATGGCATTTAAGCATTATTTAAATTGCGTCCGTGTTCAAATAAGGACATTAAGCAAACCCACCTATAAAGATACTGTAGTTGCAAATGAGGTATTGTTAGAAAATGCAATGAGACGTATTGAATTTCTTGAAAAGAATGGTGTTTATGCCCAAGCCAGAAGTTTTAAAGATATGGTGGATGTAAATAGGTCAGCATTACAAAGATTAGAAAAAAATAGAGGATTTCAATTAAGACAGGAATGGGACAACTTATAACCCTTAAACGTTCTGTTATTTCTTCATAATACAATCTACTTAAAGAATTTACTATTCTATCATTAGGATATAACTCTCCCCTGTAAGGGTATATAAACGCTCTTACAGGGGGATATTTTTTTACATAAGTACTACACAGTTTTTATACAGATTATAATAACACATTATAGTAAAATTAATATAATTATAGGATGATTTTTGTTATAATATGTTAACAGCACTAAATTGTATATCATGTGAGGGGATAAGATATGGGAATAAAGCAAATAAATATAAGGAACTTTAAATCGTTACAAAATGTTACAATCGACTTTGATAGGGAAAATTATGATATTCAATGTATTATAGGAAAAAATGGCACAGGAAAATCAAATATTCTTGATGCTATAAGCTATTTTTATAAAATGTCTCAAAATGATTTTGTTTCAGTAGAAAATCATACAGATAGTTATAACAAATATATTCAAAGTATGCAAATAGAGTTCTTATACGATTTAGATATGCAGGTGAAACTTAACTCTAATAATTACTTAGATATGATGATAATGGAATTATTTCCATACCTACAAAATAATAAAATTTTATTAAGATTGACTCAATACAAAGATGGTAAAATTGAATGGTATCCCTTTGAAAAGAAGATAAGAAAAAATCTATCAAAATTATTTCCGATTTATATGATTGATACTAGGTTCATAACTTTAGAAGATTGGTCAATAATATGGGATATTGTTGGGGAACTATCAATCAGTAATTTAAAAAAAGCTGATGAAAAAGTAAATAGTAAATTAGATGAGATATTTGATGAAATTTATGGAGAAAAATATAGTAAGTCATTAAATAAGATTGAGACTATATTTAATAATGAAAATATTTCAATAAATAGAAACAATTATAATGAACGATTTAAAAATGCCTTATATACTAGGTTAGGGGGAAGTGAATTTTTAAGTAATAATAACAAAATCGACTATTATTCAGATGGTACAAATTCTTTAAAATACATAAAGTTGATAATTCAATTGGCTTCGCTATTATCTGATACTGGTTGGAAAAATCCATTAATTATAATAGACGAGCCCGAAATTGGTCTACATCCCCAATATATTGATGAATTAGTAGAATGCTTATACGAATGTAATAGTCTTAGAGTAAATACGTTATTAACAACACATTCAACGAATTTAATAACTTCTTTAATAAAGATACAATTGAAAGTAGGTTTAAAGAGAGTATTCATAAAATCCAATTATACAAAATTAGAAAATATTAAAGATATTGTGGAAGTTAATGATAAGTTCTTAATAAGTAATAAAGAAACTGAATGCTATTTTGCAAATGGAATACTTTTTGTAGAGGGAACTACCGAAATGCAACTTTTCCAATATCCAAGATTACGTGAATTATATAAATTTATTAAATATGGTAAGTTCTTTAGCTGTGACTCAAATGATGCAAGTCTACGACTTATACATCCTAATAATAATAAATATAATCTACCATTTATTGTTTTAGTTGATATGGACAAAGTGTTAAATTATAATGTTAAAAAGAAAAGATTTTCTCCTAAACCTAATAATACAACAAATCCTTTATATAGCAAAGAAATTATTCAATCCCAAAAGTTATTATATTATGATTTAAAGAAAAAAAAGAAATTATCAACACATAATAAATATAATTATATTATAAAATCATTAAAGAAATGTACATTTGAACAGAATAAAGATGTATTTTGGCTAAATAATCATGTGTATAATAATTTAAGAGTATTAACAAAAGAATATTGCTTAAATTATAATGTTTACCCTGTGAGTACTACTATTGAGGGGTGCATTATAAATAAAGATAATTATGATGTTGTAATGGAATGGTTTTTAACATTTTTAAAACAAACTGATGTCATAAGGCTGGAGTTGCTTTTGGGGTATAGTAATGATATGTCATATAAGTTAACGGTATTTAGGCTAATTTTAAATGGTAAATTAGATAATTTAATGACATTAGAAGAAGCCCATAAATGCAAATTAGTGACGAGCGAATTTGTAAGGGAAATAAACTATTTTAATAAGATAGTGGGTGACAAGACCAGCGGATGGATTATAAGCTTTTTAGATTTTTATTTTACTAATTATATTGATAAAATTAAGAGTAATGAAAAACTATTAAATTTTAAAAAGAATTTCAGAGAACTAGCTTTTGTTTTACAACTTGTTCAAGATATGGTAAAATCTAATTATAATGAGTAGTAACATAATTTACTAGTATACATAGTAAATATCCTTGAGATGTTGAATATATTATTTTCACAAAATAATATAAAATCAAAAAGCCAAGGAGTGATAATTACAATTTTAGTCGATGATAGCTATTACATAGCTATATTATTCTCTTTTACCTCGCAGGGCGAAAGATGAGAAGTACTCATTCATGGCTTCCTAAGGAAGCCATTTTAAATTTTGAGGATTAGAATATGAAAATATGGAAAATAGAAAATAAAGCAATGTTTTATAATGATATTTTAGGAATTAACGAGGATGAATTAGCTGGTATTTTGAGTGATAAAAATAAGAAAAAGTATTATGGAATTCCTATTGAAATCCCTAAAAAGAGTGGAAAAAGAACTATTTATTCTATTAATAATTCATCTAAAATATATATAATTCAAAAAAGACTATGTGATAAGTTTTTACATAATATTTTGTTACCAGATACGGTTCATGGGTTTAGAAAAGATACAAATTATATAGAGTATCTTTTACCGCACATATGCTTTTATAAAGATTATTTTTATCTAAGGCTAGATATTAGAAATTTTTTTGAGTCAATAAATACAGCATCAATTAAAGAAGCTCTAGAATATTATTTCAAAATTAATAAAGATTTTACAGCCTTTGATATTAAAATAATTTTGAATAGAATAATTGATATTTTAACATATGACAATAAGCTGGTTCAAGGAGCACCCACATCACCCATAATATCTAATTTAGTTTTTAGAAAATTAGATATTAGAATTGAAAAATATTGTAGATGTTTTCAAATAAATTATACAAGGTATGCAGATGATATGCTTTTTTCTTCAAATAACCCTATTATATTGAAAAAGTCTTTTATATCGGGTGTATCGAAGATAATTGCTACTGAAAATTTATACTTAAATTATAACAAAGTTGTACGTGCTAAGAATCAAATTTCACTAGGTGGATATGTCATATCAGATAATATTAGATTATCAAGAAGTAAACTTTCTAATTTAAGCAGAGTCCTTTTTTATGTAGAAAATCACAAAGATTACAAAAATCAATCATACTATGAAAAGTTAAATGACTTTCTAAAATCGGAAATGGGCACGGATTATTTAAAAATAAATGGTATCTATGAATTAATAAACTATTTTGCAGGCAATAGAGCATTTATCATTAGTGTTTTAAAATATTCTCACGATGATAATTTTTGTGAGAAAGCTAAAAAAATCATAAAAAGATTAGATGATATAATTATAAAACTCGATAACACCGTAGCAAAGTAATTATCTTTGATAATGATTAAACCACCCCCTGTAAGAGGTATTTAATATGTTCTTGCAGGGGTATATTCTTTTACACAGCTACTACACAGTTTTTACACAGATTATAATAACCCATCATGAAACACCATGTAATAAAATCCAGTATCTTAAACGGCTATAGTATACTATGACCCATCATAAATCCCACACCTTAAAAGTTTTGTTTTACGAGTGGAAGGTCTCGAACACTCGGTTTATGAAACAAAAGAGAAAAAGCGTTAGGTACTCTTTTGCTTGCCCATAATGACCTTGTTTTTAGGGCGTTTGTGACCTTATTAGTATAGCATGAAAATGGAGGTTGTCAAGCGTTGACTCAAGTGTTACTACATAGTGTCTGACTCAAGTGTTACTTCACATATTAGAGCTACAATATTTAAATTGATAAAATACATGGGGAAATAATGGGATAAGAGTGATATAATTATTTATGGAGAAAAATTAAAATGTCAGATAATATATGCAGAAAGATATGAAGTAAGAAGAGGACGATAAACAGTTCTTGATTTTGATACAATTTTATGACTTAGCGGGGGAGTGCGTATGGAAGATTTTCACTTATTATTAAAACCTACAGGGGCATATATATCAGGAACAACATCGGGTGTAATGTCATACAGTCCACCTTGTAGCTTTTTGAGTCCATATATTTCTTCTTATTGGGGATCGGAAAGACCAACAACGAAATGGTCTGTACAGGAATTTGAACCTTCCTTAATTGTCCCGGATGCATGTGTAGATATAATTTTTACAATTGACCATTCAAACGGGATCGTAGAGGGTGGTTTTTGTGGCATATCCGATCATCCGGGTTATGCATGGTCAATCAAAGACCGACCGAATATATCCCGTTTTGCTATACAATTTTACTTCTGGGGAGTGCAATATTTTATGAGTGACAGTATTGAAAGAAGTTATAATTCATATGTTGATATTGAAGCATATTTTCCGGGATGGAAGAGCTTTTTTGAAAGGTTGCTGCTTGATAAAATTGATTTTCATGAGAGAGTAAAATTGACGGACCAGTTTTTAAAGAAGAAAATTCAGCCAAATCATTATAATCAGAATGCGGTGAATGCACTGTCACATATTTTACATGCTAAAGGTATTTCCTCAGTAAAAGAAACTTGCAATTATGCAGTTATTTCCCAAAGGCAGTTGGAGCGTTTGTTTAAAGGATACTTTGGGATGGGCATAAAAAAGGTAAGCGATTTGATTCGGTATCAGAATTTATGGCACGATATTGCTTTTGCTAAAATTGGAACCATACAAGATGCGGTTGATAAATACTATTATGTTGACCAGGCTCATTTGCTAAATAATTTTAGAAAATATCATACCATGACTCCAAGGGAAGCCCTTAAGACTGCCTGGCGACGATAAATGTCGCTTTTTTGCAATACTATTTTTCTGAAATATCGTATAATTCAGTGTAGTAAAGAAACGTGAGTAAAGGAGATATGTGGAATGAAAATAGGAGCGCAAGTATATGTAAAAGGTAGTTTTGAGGCAGTCGAGCGGTATTGTGATGCCTTTGGGGCAAAGATTGGATTGAATTTCAAAACACCGGAAAACACGTATGAACATTGTGAGTTAATGATTAACGACCAATTATTTATGGCTGTGAGTGAAGCACCGGATAATTGCGAACGTACAAAAGGGCAGGCGTGGCAGACAACTGCTTTTAATGTGTATGAAATGGGTAATGAGGAGGCTGTACGTCACGCATTTGAAATACTAAGTAATGGAGGAACGGTAATTCATCCGCTGGGACCATGTGATTGGAATCCATATTGTGCTGATGTTGTGGATAAATTTGGTGTATTTTGGTGGATAGCGATCTAGGCCTAGACTTTGGACGGTGCAGGATAATCATTTTTTGTTGTTCATCTTTATTAGATGGACAACAAGAGTGATTAAAGCTACAACAAAAGTAGCAAAGGTTACCATTAAAGATAAAGCTTCTGCAACTGTCATAAGGCTCACTCCCTTACTATGTAATATAGTCAAGGTAAGTTCGCGTTCTATTTAGTTACTTGAATTTATTGGAATATATGATATAATGAAGAAAAATAAACTGGAAAGGAACAATTCTGTGAAACCTATTATGATGATTATAGCAGTGAAACTTATCTCCGCGCAAGGACTACAATTTAAAAAGTCGGCTATGCTTTGTTCGGAGGTTTCATTTCTTAAATAGCTGATGCCAAACAATATTCGTTAATTCTCCTAATCGTTATCAGGGGGATTATTTTGAGTACCTCATTTTGGCATCCTAGTTTAAGAAGCGGTGATCAGGATTGATCCATTGATATGTGACTGCAACAGCATTAGTCTGTCTGCAGTTTTTTTATCGTATAGGGAAAGTTCGTCCTATTCGATAAAAACCCTCCGGGGGAGGCACATGACGCGCTTAAGGATGATTGTCACTATCGTGACAGCTCGTCAGCGCTAGAGTCTGGCGAGCCAGACTCTTTGCTCTGTTGGAAAGCATTGGAGAAATGGAAGGTTTTCGAACAAAGAGTATTAGACCAATAACTGTCGGACAGGTTTGCAGCCACGAACCTGAGCCGGCTTTTTTTAATATGCCGAATTTAGCAGAAGGCCGATACAGCTGAAAGCAGCAATAGAAAGTTTGCCTATTAACCAAAAGATTTAAGTGAAAGGAAAGAAGATATCTATGATTTATCAAATCAATAACGGACTTGTGAAATATTCTGCCGAAACCATACTTGATCATATTAATTTTGAAATAAGAAATACAGAAAAGATTGCAGTTGTTGGACGAAACGGCTGTGGAAAAACCACCTTGTTTAAGCTGATTGCCGGCTTGCTACCATTGGATAATCAAGACAGTGATGAAGATGGCTGGATTAGCAAAGGGGGTAATATAACCATTGGGTTCTTACAGCAGATCAGTTTTGAGAATGAAGATTTAACAGTGGAAGAAGAGCTTATGAAGGCATTTACAAAGTTACTTGAGTTAAAGAAAAAATTAGACCGGCTTTGTATCCGCATGGAAACAGATCAATCAAAGGAGGTGCTTGAAAGTTATTCAAAAACACTGGAACTTTTAGAGCACTCGGGAGGTTATACCTATCAGTCGGAAATGGAAACCGTTGTTACTAAGTTTGGATTTGCTCTTACGGATTTGAAACGCCCCATAAAAAACTTTTCTGGTGGGCAGAGAACGAAACTGGCCTTCATTCAACTGCTGTTATGTAAACCTGATATCCTGCTGTTGGATGAGCCTACCAATCATCTGGATCTCCCAACGATTGAATGGCTTGAACAATATTTAAAGCAGTATCCGAAAGCGGTGGTTATCATTTCCCATGATAGAACGTTTCTTGATAAGATAGCAGATGTTACCTATGAAATCGAACATCGGAAAATGATACGATATCAGGGAAATTATTCGGCATTTGTAAAACAAAAGCGGTTAAATTGGGATAAGCAGCAGAAGGATTATCAAATGCAGCAGAAGGAAATCACAAGGCTTATGACATTAATCGAGAAATACAAGCATCATCCGACAAAGGTTGCTATGACGAAATCCAAGCTAAAGCAGATTGAACACATGGATCTTGTCCGGGCTCCGGAAAATTATGACCTTAAGTCCTTCCATGCAGATTTTAAGCCGCTTAAGGAGGGAGGACAGGAGGTTCTAAAGGTAAACCGGCTAGTTATTGGCTATGACAAACCACTATGTGAAGTGAGTTTTGAGTTAAAGAAGGGGCAGAGACTTGCAGTGATTGGTGAAAATGGGATCGGGAAATCAACACTTCTTAAAACACTGGTGAGACAGGTTAATCAGCTGGAAGGGACATTTTTTTATGGTTTTCAAATTGAGCCGGGTTATTACGACCAACAACCTGCAAAGAAGGAGAATGACAGGACCGTGCTAGAGGATTTTTGTGAAGAATTCCCCGATATGCTTTTATCGGAGGCTCGTTCTGCGCTGGGAGCCTTCTTATTTACCCAGGATACGGTATATAAGAAGGTTTGTCAGCTGTCAGGAGGAGAAAGGGTTCGGTTAAGTCTTTCCAAAATTCTGAAGAAACGACCTAATCTGCTTATCCTAGATGAACCGACGAATCACATGGACATCATCGGGAAGGAGGCGTTTGAGACTATGCTGATGAACTATGAAGGTACCGTTCTGTTCGTATCCCATGATCGGTATTTTGTACAAAAAATAGCAGATTCTCTGCTGATATTTGAAAAGGATAAGGTGAGTTATTATCCTTTTGGTTATCAGGAATTAACGGAGAGAAAACTCGCTTCAGCAAAAGAGGATGCTGCCATTAAATTTCTAGATCAGACAAACACTCCAAGAGCAGTTATAAATGAAAAGGAGTGGGACAGAAAAGAGCAGAACAGAAAAGAGCAGGACAGAAAAGAGCAGGACAGAAAATCGGGGGGCAGAAAAGCAGAGGGCAGAAAAGCAGAGGACAGAAAGAAACAGGAAATGAGAAAGCTGGAACTGAGGGTAGAAGAGACGGAAAGGGAGATTGAAAGAATAAAGGCATTGATGGAGAATCCAGAAATTGCCTGTGACTATGCTAAACTGAGTGAAATTAATGAGCAGTTAGTCAGAGAAGAGCGTAAGCTGGAGGCGTATATTGAGAATTATGTAAAAGAGCAGGAGTGAAGAGAGGAAACAACGGTAATTGATATTAGGAGGTGCGTAAAAACGGAGGGGAGAGGATCTTATACTTTCTAGCGTTCTGTCCTGAATTGTAAGCTTCTAAATATGAATGTTTGCAAAAAACAAAAAGGAAATTTATTGAATATATATTGATATAGTGGTACGATTTAGGGAGTTATCTTAGAAATGAGGTTTCTGTATAGTTTATGAGGGGAGAATGGTATGAAGAAAGTAATAATGTGTATGGCAAGTATGGCAATATGTTTACTGGCTGTCTTATTGATTGGGAATACTACGTATGCAGCTTCAAAAACAGTAAAAGTAACAGAATTAAAAGTAACAAATATAGATTCTATAAATTTTTATTCAATGAGGGTAAGTGGGACATTACAAATAAAAACCTCAATTTCACCTCAAAATGCAGCAAATAAAAACATAACTTGGTCTTCTTCAGACAAGACAATTGCAAGTGTTAATAGGAAAGGATTTGTTACCGGTATCAGCCGGGGGTTCTGTAAAATCACAGGAATAACAAAAGATGGAAGCAATAAAAAGGTATCTTTTTATGTAAGAGTTTATTCTGAAAAGGAATTTGTATGTAGCTATGGATGGGACTACGACCAAGGACCATATGGCTGCAAGCTTTATCTCTCGCCTACGGGGGAGTATTCAAAGGCTGATATCTCTGCTGGTGAAGAAATTGAACGGGGTTCATATACCTTAGATGTTGTAAATAAAACCATTACATTCTATAAGAATCACAATACCGACAACACAAAAAAAATATGGAACTACAAGATTGTGACAAGAAGCAAATTAGTTTTATCAGATGGAACAACTCAGGTTACCTATACCAGAAACTACAAAAATACCACAATCCGATGTACGGGAACAGGATTATTATATGTGCCAAACGGACCAGATCAAGCAATCATTCTCCGTTATGCGGGAACTGACACAACCCTTACCATTCCATCTAGGATTAATAAACGAGAGGTTACATGGGTTAGAGGTATTAGCGAGAATACCCAATTGGAACAAGTTATAATTCCTGATAGCGTTACCCAGATTGATGGTTTTAAAAACTGTACTAATTTAAAGAAAGTTACAATCCCGGATCGGGTAATATTTCTTGATTATTCTGCATTTGAAAACTGTGTATCTCTTGAAACAATAAAGCTGCCTTCTGAATTAACCGCTATTCGGGAACAAACGTTTAAAGGATGTACTTCTTTAAAATCAATTGAATTACCGGAACAGATAACCCGTGTCGGTTCAGAGGCTTTTTGCAATTGTGTCAATCTGGAAAGCTTATACTTTCCCAAAGGAATTAAAGAAATTGAGTCCGATATATTAAAGGGTTGTAATCAAGTAGTAATCTATGGATATAAGGATACTTGTGCAGAGGATTTTGCAAAAGAGAATAATCTAACATTTATAGAAAGATGACAGGTTTTGATTAATAGTTCTTACCCCTGGGCTGTTTTTTTCTGATAGTATATGGTCAGAATTTATTACCCAGGGTAATCTAAAGTATATCGGTTTTGGTATGATTGGTATTGTGATTCTGATTGATTTGTTTTCAGCCCTATATTTCAAAAGATTTGATGAATACCACACCAGTATATTAAGCAAGAACTTAAGTTTTAATGGTATTGTTGCTGTGATACTCTTACCAATTGCAACCAGTGTATTGATTGCTGCTCCGATATATTTTGCTGAAACTGTTATTGCATGCATGATAGTTCAGTGGTTCGTAATAGTTGCTATTGATATTATTTATTTGATTAAAGGCATTTGATTGAATTGAAAGGAGATAACTATTATGTGGTTTATTTGGGTGATTTGGGGGCTTGTAGCTCTTATGATACTTGTTAATATTATTTTGCTCACAGGCAGAGGAAGCAATCTTGTAACTGGATTTAATACCTTGAGTAAAGAGGAAAAAAGCAAATATGACAAAGTAAAGATAAGCAGACAAACCGGGGTTTATATGCTTTTTATTAATATTGGGTTAATTGCACTCGTTACTTATCTGCAATTTAGAATATTAGGGGCAATCCAGGCGAATACCATCAACAGTTATGGAACGGAAATTACTATGATTGCGTTAGCTATCTGTACCTATGTTGTAGTAATCGGTATAGTAAGTGTAACGCGGGGGTTTAAGAATTGTAAAAAATAGCGCTGACACAAAGCAATTGGTTGTGTAAGAAATTAATATAGATAAATTGATTGAATTTGAAACTAGGCTTTTGCAAAGAATGAGAAGCAATGTTATGAATAATGATGCGATTCCTACCATTAAAACCCAAACGGTTTAATATTATTAATTATATGACGATATAATCTTTGACAATGGATTATATGGGGACAATAAGGAGGTAGTATCATGAAAATAGGTGATGCGCGAAAGATTTATTCGGCACGGTTCGAAGAGTTTTGGGATCAAAAGATGTCTTTAGCGAAAAAAAAGAAAGAATTAGAAGAAAAAAGTAAGAACGTTCCAAATGGTAAGGAGAAATTTTCCGAAGAAGCTGTAACCCTTGAATTATCCTATAATGCTGTTTCAGAAAAGTGTGAAGAATACCATAATTTCATGGGGCGGGTTATGGAGATCCGTTCCGGTTTATATAATGCAGAGGTAGCCAAACAGCAAGGGGATATCATGGCGGATCATGCCAAGGATATGGCAAAAATTACGGAGGTAGCAAGAAGAATCTCGAAAGGCGGAAAAGTGCCTGCCGCAGATGAAAAGAAGCTCATGGAATATAGCATGGTAATGTATATGTCTGCAAAAAACGTGGCTATGATGAATGAACGGAAAGAGAGAAAACAATACGATTCCCTGTGGGAGGATGAAAAGCCTGCTGACCAGAATCCAGATCCAAATGAAGTGGCAGACAGTGCAGAGCTTACGATGGATGCACCAAAAGTAGTGGAGGTGGCAGAGGTGCTGGCATCTGCCGGCGGTGGTAACGATGTATCTGAGTAAGAAATATAGTAAATGAATTAAAAACCGGTTCTTTGCAGCTTTAAATAGCCTTAAAGCCTGCTCAGAGCAAATAAAGCGGTTATTGATGTTAAGGTGTGAGTCACCTATACATCTATAACCGCTTTTTTGCAAGGATGAATTTAAAATTCGATTGCTTTTAAAAAGGAAATTGATAAAAATCATCGAGATATAAATAATGTTACATGTTACAATCTAATTGGAGGTGAGAGGAAAGATGCCTACGGATCAGAGCATGCTAAGAGCATTGGATTTTATTGAAGATAATATAATGGGGGATCTAAGTTTATATGATATTTCAGCCGCAGCAGGCTTTTCAGTACCGCATTTTTATCGGTTGTTTAAGCGGTTGACGGGAGATACCGTTGGTGCATATATCTTAAGACGAAAATTATCAATGGCTGCGAAAGATATCATGAAAACGAATAAGACAATTGCTTGTATTGCATATGAATACGGATTTGAATCCCATGATGTATTCACTCGTGCTTTCGCAAGGATATATGGGGTGTCTCCTAAAAAGTATAAAGAAAGCAACGGAACGCCGCCTTTAAAAAGACAGACCCTAGAGCAAGAACAGAGAGTTAAAAATCAACAAATGAACTTTAGTATCCTGCACACAAAGGGTTTTGAAGTAATTGGAATGGAATGTACTGCTTCAAAATGGGATTTAGATGGAGCAATTGGCAGGCTGTGGAGTGATTTCCTTACTCGGGCTGATGAAGTGAAGCATTCTTGTGAACCGATGATTATGTATGGCATTTGTGAACATGAGTATTGCGAGGAGTATCATTTTAAATATTTGGCGGGCATAAGAGTGAACAGTACCCAGGATATTCCATCAGGCATGGTAAGCCGCAGAGTACAGGAAAGAACCTTTTTACAGGCGGAGGTGCCAGAGTTTATCAGTGTACCGGATGCCTATGCAGGTACCATTGGTTATGCAAAAAGTCTGGGGTATGAAATAGCGGCTTACGATGACATTGAGGTTTATGAAGAAGTATTTAAAGATCCTGCTTTTCATAGTTTTCAGTTATTGATTCCTGTGATAGAAACATGAATATGCAGCGGGATTAATAACGAGATTAATAACAAGAGCAAATAACAAGACAATTAGCAAGATCAAACATCAAGAGTAAATAACAAGATCAAATAAAAGGTCATATAAAAGATTAAATAAAAGGTCAAATAAAAGATTAAAATTTCAAGAGTAAATATAAAGACCAAATAAAAGGGTAAAAGACTAAATAACAAGACTAAAATATCAAAAACAAATAAGTGGAGGATAAGAGATGAATGAGGTATTACTGTATTATAGCTTGCCAGGTGATATTACCAGTCTTAACAAATACAAAGAATTTACGGAATGCCTGCCGGCTGATCCAGGTGCAATCTACCAGGCAGCACAAGGCTTACTTATTCATGATAGGTGGGTAGGGCAATATGGAGTAGAGTATATAAAAGCTCATGAATATACTCAAAAGTTTGCTTATATGGAGGACTTACTTGACAAAGCGTTAGAACTTGAGCATAGCAATCTCTTAATTCCACGCCATCCTAGTAACCGTGTGATTGCCTGCTGCCGTGAATTTGCTACCTTAATGTGTGCTTTACTAAGAGCAAAAGGCATTCCGGCAAGAAGCAGATGCGGGTTTGCAGTATATTTCGGATGGGATGGTCAATATGAAGACCATTGGATTTGTGAATATTGGGATGGAGAGAGGTGGGTAATGTCAGACCCTCAGCTTGACCCCTTTCAGCAAAGTATAGTAATAGGCTGGGGGATGGATCGTGCCCGGGGAAACAACCAATCATTGCAGCGTATAAATACATTTACCCCCCGCAATCTTAAGGCAGATGAATTTATAACTGCCGGACAGGCCTGGATTTTGTGCAGAGAAGGTGCTGCTGACCCTAAGAACTTTGGAATAGGCTGCCCAATCAGACCAGAGTGGGGAATTGATTCTTTACACGGTTCTTGGTTTATAAGAGGTCAGTTACTCCGTGATTTTGCTGCATTAAATAAAGTTGAAACCGTTCCTTATCTGGTGCGGATAGGTAAAGGCCTGGACTGGAAAGCCTGGCGTTTGGTCGGGGCAAAGGATGAGGAACTGACTGAAGAGGACTTATATTTATTAGATACCATTGCAAAGCTGACCCTAAAGGTAGAAGCTAATTATCAGGAAATAACAAGGGTATATGCAGAAAATAAGGATTTGAATGTACCTGTTCAAATTCTTGTGAGATAGGATTTGTTGCTATCCCAAGGTAACGAACGGACGATTCTGTTACCATCAGAGGATGTACATAGTGGATAGAAAAATTAGATAAAATTAGCATTGACATTTATTATAGACAAGTGTATATTATTAATATAGACAAATGTAGATAATATAGGAGAGTATGACATGGAGAATAACAATAATAAGAAAGTAAATAACTTAACCAGATTACCGGAAACGGAATTCGAAGTAATGCAGGTAATCTGGAAAAATACCGTTCCCATTACAACTACAACACTAATGAATCAGTTGGGAAATAAAAAAGGATGGAAGCTGCAGACTTTGGTTACCCTCTTAAACCGTTTAATCGAGCGCGGTTTCTTACGCAGTGAAAAACAGGGAAAGGAACGTAACTATTATCCCTCGGTCATGCAGGAGGACTATATTCAATATGAGACAGCACTTTTTGTGGAACGGTATCATGATAATTCCTTATATCAGCTGGTGAATGCATTTTCCGGAGGTAACAGATTAAGCAAAGAGGAAATAGACGAACTGAGTATATGGTTTAAGAAATTAGAGGAAGAATAGGTTGAAAGAAAATAGTATGAATGAGAGGATGCCACTTATGGATTCTTTCAACCTTTTTTATATGTGGCAGTAACACAGCTGCTTACAGATGTGTTATGCAATGGGTGTTAATATGGTATCTCTTTTTTATAAGTTCTTGTCAAATTCTCTTAATATTGCATTCTTTATTATTTTACTGGTTCTTATAGAAGCCTACATAAAGAAGTTTTTATCTGCGGTTTGTCTATACCGGCTTTGGATTGTGCTGCTGCTTGGATTATTCCTGCCAATGCGTTTTGATGGTATGAGTGCATTATTTTACATCAGCTTGCCGCGGATAGCTGAGGATAATATTGCGGTCAGTCCCGGCAACGATATGCCAGGATCTAATAAACTCAGCACAAAAGAGTCACAGATCCTGCTGCCAAATTACGTAGCCAAAGATACCAATTCTAAGGATAAGACACAAGTCGGGTATCCGTATTTTCTTAAGCAGTTACTAACAATGAAAACCTCTGTAATAGTCCAAAGCGGATATTGGTTATTAGGTATGTTATGGATAGCAGGCTTGGTGGTTCTGCTTAAAAATGGAATTCGTTATTATAGTTTTTTAAAACGGTTAAAACGATTTATGTTACCCTTTGACCAGAATGAGTTAAGAGCGGTATATGAACAATGTATGCATGAATTATATCCGAAAGAGGGCAAAAGGCTCATAAAGATTAGGAAGACTAAGATATATACATGTGCTGTTATCAATAGCCCTATGACAATCGGAATATTTTGCCCGTTTATAGTCTTGCCCGACCAAATGTATACGGACAGAGAGTTTTATTTCGTGATTAAACATGAGCTTGTCCATATAAAAAGATTGGATTCTATCATTAAATTAATAGGTGTTATAGTACGGTCAATTCATTGGTATAATCCATTTTGCTATGTAGTATCAAGACATTTGGAGGAGTGGAGTGAAACTTCCTGCGATGAACTTGTTCTGCTGAATAAACCAAAATCAGATTGTCTGTATTATGGCAAGCTTTTATTACGATATGCCATGACCCTGGAAGATAGGGCATTTACTGTAAATATGATTGGAGGTAAGAAATATATGAAAAAAAGGTTAGGTTCTATCATGGAACATAGAAAAAAAAGCTCCGGTAATATACTGGTAACCCTGACAGTACTTTTGGTATTTACAATTGGAATTGTGGCTTTTCATCATGGTACCAGTGTGTCGGCTTCGACGGAGAAGGAAAGTACTGCATATCAGCAGGAGGAAACTAGCTTATCAACGTTGAATCAAAGTACTGATAAGTCTGAGAATACGGAGGTTTCAACTAATTCTGATTTAACTGATACAGCAGTGAAAGAACCGGAGAACGCAAATAACGAGAATAATGATGTGGGTTCATCGGATACAAAAACTTCAGCAGCCAGTGGTGAAATGGTGGCGGATTATGCAATTACAGCCAAAGGTGTTCCCTACTTGTACGGAGGCAATGACCTTAATACCGGAGTAGATTGCAGTGGTTTTGTTCAGGCTGTTTATAAAGAAGCAGGTTATGAACTCCCAAGGACCATTGAGGAACAGGCAAGTAGTTTTGCTACAGTTTCTCTGGACAGTCTTAAGCCTGGGGATATTATTTTTTATGGGACTAAGGAAGATAATACAGTTAGTCATAATGGAATTTACATAGGGAAAGACTTGGTCATTCATGCTTCAAATTTAAAAGACGGCGTTAAGGTGTCTGCTTATGATTATCGCCCGATTATAAGTGCAGCCAGAGTCGTGAAAGACTAGGCTAAACAATATTTTAGTTATGTTATGGCACGTATTGAGAAAGGGGACTGGTAACAGTCCTTTTTCTTATTGCATAGGAAACTTCTTCGAACTTACCTATGCAATAAAAAAGCCTTCCAGGCAGGATGCGCATGACGCACTTAAGGAAGATTGTCACTGTCGTGACAGCGCGTCAGCGCTAGAGTCTGGCGAGCCAGACTCTTTGTTCTATTCCTGGGACGATACTTACACACATAAGGAATAAATACCTGTTTTATTTAATAACCAGAAATATAAATGACTACTAAAATAGTCATTGACACATAATGACTATTGTGATAGTCTAAATTAAAGATGACTATTGCAATAGTAACATTAGACGAAAGATATCAAATCAGAATGACACATGGAGGTTATATGGATATTAAATTATTTGATTCCGAATTAAAGGTTATGGAGGTTTTATGGAAAAACGGTGATATGACGGCCGGGCAGCTTGCAAAGCTTCTGAAAGAAGAAATCGGATGGAACCGGAATACCACTTATACGGTTATTAAGAAATGCATAGAAAAGGGAGCAATTGAAAGGGAAGAACCAAATTTTATATGCAGAGCAGCCATTAGCAGGATAAAGGTTCAGAAATATGAAACAAAGGAACTGATTGAGAAAATGTATGATGGTTCTAATATGAACTTTTTTGCCGCTTTTCTAAATGAGAAGAGCTTGTCGGAAGACGAAATAAAAATGCTGAAACAAATGGTTGAAAAATTAAAATGAGGTGTGGAGAATGAATATTTTTGAAATGAGTATTTCAGGCGGTATCTTAATTATATGTATTATTCTCCTGCGCTGCCTGTCCATTGATCTTCTGAAAAAAAGAACATTTGTAATACTGTGGGAGATTGCATTATTGCGGATGCTTTTACCGATTACAATACCCATGAAATTCAGTATAGCGAATCTGATCGCTTCATTGTCAGACAATAAAGAAGTTCTTTATAACAATCGGGATATCTTAAGCCAATCTGCTTCCGGTGTGGTTAAAAGTACGGAAGCCGCAACTATTGGTGTAATGCATCAGAAGCTCCCTGTTCTTACCATAGTATGGCTTGTGGGAGCAGTTTTGTTTTTTGGAATATTTCTTTTTTTGTATAGAAAAGAATACAAAAGAATGCAGGAGGCATTGCCAATTAATAATTCTGACTTTATCAATCACTGGTTGGCTAATAAGCCAATAAAGCGGGACATTAAGGTAATGACATCAGATTTTATAGCAACACCCGTTACTTATGGCATTATTATACCAAGAATTATACTGCCTAAAATAATGGATTTGTCGAATACGAAACAACTGGAATGCGTTATGACTCATGAACTGGTTCATATTAAGCGATTTGACAATATGTTAAAATTCGCATCAATGATAATTTTATGTATGCATTGGTTTAATCCCCTTACCTGGGTTATGTACTTTTTATTAAACAGGGATTTGGAATTATCCTGTGATGAAAAGGTACTATCAATGCTGGGTGAAAATGAAAAGCAGTTTTATGCATATACCCTGATTGGTCTGGCAGAGCAAAAAGCAAGGATGAATGTAATTTATAATGGATTTGGTAAAAATGCAATTAAAGAAAGGATAATTACAATTATGAAATATAAGAAATTGACGGCTATGGGAATGGCCTTATCTGTAATTGCCATACTGGCTTCTACCAATGTTTTCACGGCAGCAGAGAAGAATAGAGATACAAGCAGCACTAACAGTAACGCAAACAGTACGGCTGTTACTTATGAATATACAACAACAGCAGATCCCAGTTATGCTGTTGAATTAGAACTGGCTGGAGAGATAGCTAAATCAGAACGGTTCTCTGACTATAAAAAATTTGGATTATCTTATGATAAAGGGAAAGGTAAACTCATCTATAAAAAGCAAACAGTCGGTTATTTTATGGATGAGACAAAAAAGAATGTATATACCCGGTTGACGGATGCCACAGGAACCATAGGAATTAAAGCAGTCAGAGATAAAAATTATGAACTTACAGGTTTTGAAGAAGTTGATTTTTGGATGTATCATTCAAATTCAGACGCGGTTGAACAAAGTACTGATAATGTACCTTATCAAGTACAGACTAAGGGAAAGGGCATTAACTCCGCAGTGGAAACTAGTTCCGCAATGGAAACTGGGGGTTCTGATGCGGATACTTTAAAGGATTATATTGAATTGGGTGTAACTTATAGTAATAAATTTGAATGTTGGATTTACAAAGATAAAAAAGTAGAAGCATTGATTGATGGGGCTTATATTTATTTGAATGAAGGAGTATCTTCAAAAGAATCTGCAGCTTTACAGGTGGTAAGGAATGATAAAGGCCATATAAAAGAAATTAAGGTTATTAGCAAAAAACAGTTGAAAGCGCTAATCGATGCATCTCAAAATAATTAGAGCATTATATTTGTTATCTTAATAGCGGAAGCCACCAAAATGGTCTATAAAAACAATTTGGGGCATCCGCTTTTATATGTTTGCTCGGTAATTAGTTATTAAGTCTTATATACAAATAATTCACAGTAGATTAATTTCAATTATAAGTGTTTTGTTCCATAGTTTCCTATAAAACTCAAGACAGAATCTATTGGAATAAATTGCGTCGATACAATTTATTAAGAACAGTAATGGATTATCCAAAGTTTGAGGCAGAGGTAAATTATTTTTTGATACAGGCATAGTATTCAGCCATTTATATTATAGATATCATCTTTAAAATCTTCTGCTTTTTCTCATTATCACAGTCTTTTAGTGCCCGCATGATCTCATTATCTAATGCAAGGGATGAATTCTCATATTGGTCAGATAAAAGGTAATCAATGCTTGTATTAAGGGCATTGGCAATTGCTAATAAGATAGTAAGAGACACTTTTGTATGGTTATTTTCAATATTAGAAATATGAGAAACATTACAACCCACGTAAGTAGCAATACTTTCCTGAGTCAGGTTTTTACTTATTCGCGCTTCTTTTATTCGTAACCCCAATTGTTCATAATTGATATTCTTTTTATCAGCCTCGTTTTTCAACTGGAACACCTCCTGAATTTGTCTGTGTAAATATATTAATGTTCTAATTGTAAATATTATATTATTATGATAGAATAACCTATATGAATAAAATATATTTATATAGACAAAAAACATAAAATAATACAACATTAGACAGCCAAAGCCTGAAATGTTATAATCATCTTAGAAAAGAAATGTAATATTTACCAGAAAAATACTAGGGGGATTATGAAGATGGGTTTACTAAAATGTATAGACTGCATCGAGCTTTATGTATCGGATCTTAAGGAAGGCATAGATTATTATTCGAAGCTTGGTTTAAAAGTTTTATGGAAGAATGAAACGTCTGTTGGCATGGGAATGGAAGATGATTTTACAGAGATTGTTCTGCAAAATGAGAGACAAAAGATGAATGTTGACATTAAAGTAGAGTCCGTTCTTCAGGCGGTTGAAGAAATAAAAGAAGCAGGCGGACAAATCATATACGGGCCCTTTGATATTCCCATCGGAATGTGTGCAGTGGTAAGGGATAAGTGGTCCAATGAATATGTCATACTGGATATGACAAAAGGAAAATATGAAACAGATGAGTTGGGGAATATCTTGGGAGTTAAGTAGCCCAAAGAGGTGAATCCGGGGTATTGCCATAGCCGCCCAATTTAAGAAGATTAATAAGACAAAATGCAGTTTAGATAAATAATAGCTATAAAAAATATTAAATAAAAACAAGTATGACAGGCAGCTGTTATACTTGTTTTTTTTACAAGATTATCAGATTAATCCTGTTTACTAATTAGCAGCAGGGCAACCTAGTTGATTATAAGAAAAAGCTTACCGGTAAGACCATTACTTCTGTGGTTGTTTATTTGGCTGACCATTAAATAATGTAAAGAAACGGTTTCCTTATTTATGCGTACTCTTATACAAAACCGGTATCGCCGCTGATATAAGAATGATACCCATGAAAGCAGGCGCCGCAGATCCAAGTGAGATATAGATTTGTCCTCCGATGATCGGTCCGATTATTCTTGCTAACGATTGAATCGATTGACTGCCGCCTTGAATCCTTCCCTGCTCGCTGGAATCAACTGACTTGGAAACCATACCATTAAAGGAAGGTCCAAAGATCGAATCACCAAAGCCGAAGACGAACATTCCGGCAATAAAAAGAGGATAGAATGCAGTCAAAGCGGATGCTGCTATAAAACAGTAGCCGATAATCTCGGAAGCCATTCCAAGCATAGCTATCTGTTTGTCGTTAAGTTTCTGTAACAGCTTTGGCATAATGAAACTTTGGGAAATGATATCCTGGATGCCTATAATTGAAAACATAAGTCCGATCAGTGCTGGCTTCCAATTAAAGGTATCGATAGAAAATTGTGAAAAGATTGCCTGTAAAGATCCGTTGGGTACCCAGATTAAAAAGGCAGAAATAAGTATCCTCCCTACATGTTTCATAGAAAGTACGTTGATAAGCTGGGTAAAAGGATTTAGTCTTACAAGAGGAATCTCTTTTAGTCTATTATCCTTATTAAGACTTTCAGGCATAAAGAAGAACCCGAAAACAACATTAAGCAGAGTGATTCCGGCACCAAAAAACATAGGCGCAGCGTAACCAAACCTGTCAGCGATCAATCCCCCCAGAGTCGGACCGATGGCAGTACCAATGCCTGTAATCGCACTCACCCATCCAAAGATTTTAGTCCGCTGTTCTTTGGGAGTGATGTCGGCAAAGTATGCGAATATGGTGCTGATATCTCCGCCAGTTATACCTTCTAGTATACGTCCGGCAAATAATACCCATAGAGCGCCTCCGATACCAAAAACGGTGTAACCGATGGCAGAACCCAATAGGCATACCAAGAGAATTGGACGACGGCCGTATCGGTCGCTCAAAGCTCCAAGTCCTGGTGCCGAAAAAAATACGCACAAGGCATAAACGGAGGTTAGCAGCGTTACTACGATTGCTTGATTTTCTGAATTTGTATAAGGCTGGACTAAGAAGGGAACAACAGGTGCTATGATAGTAAAGCCTATTCCGACAAGGAACACAGACATAAGACCGAATAATAAAGCCTTTTTATCTACGGTTTGTTCTGTGTTCTGTTTATTTTGTGATTTTGATTTGAACATAGTGGTTCTCCTTTCAAACGTGAGATTCTAATTAAAAATACCAGTACCAATAATTATCGTGATTTTGAACGAAAGATAAGTTTCATGTACGGGCGTTTGTAATAAAGATTTTGCTTCCCTGGAAACAAAAAACATGGTAACATAATTTTGCTTCCTTGTCAACAATATTATGACAATAAAAATGCAGCCTGCTCTAAATAGAGTCAGACTGCCTTCAATTTCATTTAATTATTAGATTTATCCGATTTAATATCAAGACCCAGTTTCTTTATTTCAGCATCCAAATGTCTGCTGTACATATCGATGAAGTGAAGCATAATGTCAAATTGTTCTTCGGTTACCTGATCAAATATAACTTTATCACGTTCATGAAACTCCTTGTGCAGTCCTTCATGTATTTTAAATATTTCCTGTCCCTGTTTGGTAAGTCTAAAATAGATCTCTTTCTTGTTATCCGGCTTCTGATAACTTTCGATGGCACCTTTTTTTATAAGCTTCTTAGTCATTTTACTAATTGCCCCGCTTGTCATATAAAAGGACTCCGCAAGTTTTGTCACATTGGGATCGATATTACTGCCAATGTATTCGATACAATGTACTTCGGAAGAGGTATAACCATTAAAACAGTCTTTCATCTTAAAATTATTAAGCCAAACCATCTTGTTATATAAGTTTCTATAAGTCATTATGACCTGATCTTCCTTGTTCATAACCTGTCCTCCTAACTCACCTGTTCATTAACAGTATTATAGTAAATTTTTGTTTCTATTTCAACAATATTAACATAATTTATATGGAACATTCAGGAATATAGGTATGGTACATTCCGAACAGACCTAAAGCAAGCCGCACCAAAATGCTCGCTGGACCGGAAGTTCCAGCTATTTGCTATCTATATAGAGGTACCCAGAAGAAAAGAAAGAATACCCCTTGACATATTATACTATGTTATGTATAGTATAATGCATAAGGAGGCGTAACATGGATGTACAACTAAAAAAAGGCTTATTAGAATTTTGCGTTCTTGCCGTATTAAAAAAATCGGATTCCTATGGTTATCAGATTATTAAAGATATATCTACCTGCATAGAGATATCGGAATCAACGCTGTATCCAATCTTAAAAAGACTGGAAACCGGTTCTTATCTGGAGACATATTCCATTGAACATAACAGTCGGTTAAGAAAGTACTATAAGATTACTGACAAAGGAAAGGATTATATAGATGAGTTTCTGGAAGAATGGAAGCAGGTTATGAAAATCTATAAATTTATTAAAGGAGAATAAAATCATGAATAAAACAATTTTTCTGAAAGAACTGGGATTTCATTTGCAGAAAATGAAGAACACGGATAAAGACCGGTTCATTTCCTTTTATGATGAAATGATATCCGATTATATGGAAGATGGCATGACAGAAGAGGATGCAGTCATCAAAGTGGGCACTCCAAAGATGGTGGCGGAAGAACTTTTGGAAAGTTATGATACTGTTAAAATAAATATGCCTATGACCAGCAGTAGAATTATTAATACAATACTATTAATTTTAGGGTTTCCGTTATGGGGGAGTTTAGTTTTGGCCGGAATTTTATTATTAGCTTCCAGCTATATTGTTATTTGGTGTCTGCCTTTTACTACCGGAGTCGGCAGCATCGGTCTGTTTACAACCTCTATTATCAGTATTATTGGCTCGCCTTTTATCATGGCAAACAGCTTGCCGTTAGGAATTATTCAATTAGGCACCGGAATTGCAGCAATTGGGTTTTCAGTTTTATTAGGCACTGCAACGATACTTTTATCAACGAAATTTATTATTATAACCAAAAATTTTAATACCAAATTAGTAACTTTATTTAAAAGGAAGGTAGTGATGTGATGCGTATAAAAAACTATAAGAAAAAAATTGTTGTATATAGTCTTTTAGCAATTTTGACAGGTGCGTTTGTTTCTATTGCAGGCTTTGGATTAATGGGTTTTAACTATGACCACCTGAAGGAGAAGGCAGAAAAAGATGTATGGTATCAGACAATCCATGTGAATAGCAGTAATGATTTATGGTATGGCATTAACTTAAGTAATAAGGTTCATATATTTGTTTTAGGAGACAGTGACTGATTTTGGCAATTGAAAACTACTTATGCAATCTTTTAAATAATTCCTTAATAGATAAATTATCTGCAAAAATGTATAAAATTAAGAACCAGCAACTCTTTTATTAACTTAAGGAGAGTTACTGGTTTTTATTTATTCCTCAATCTTCAACCTGAATAATCATAACGATCCAACAGGGTATCACAAATTTGTATTGCAATTTATAGTTTGTCTGATTTAATTTACACGGTAAATCATATTATCAATAAACTAGATTTTAAGATGGAATACCTGCAACTCGGAATTATTTACTTTCTGGACTTTTGTATCGTTCTGGCTTTTTCCTATGCCTTTTACTGGTTCGGGTTTAGATTAAAAAACATCCTCATGTGTGTAATTATATATGGCATTATATCTGCATGGATCACAAGTACACAATAACAAAATAAATAAACAGGATGAGATTTGGATTAATAGGAAGTTAGAGCAAAGGAATAAAATAATCCAGGAAATTGAGGATACAAGAGGAGAGAAAGAAATTAACGAATCTAATTAATAAAACTTTAATATATGGAATATTTAACATAATTAAGGTTACGAAAAATTACCCGGTATGTAAGGAAAACTGCTAAATCTAAAGACTAAGGCAGTAGCCTGGTATGCTTGAAGTTTTTTTGTATTGGAAAGGTTCCTTATGACACTTAAACTTGGAGAACTGCGCCATGGAGGAAAAGAGTAACTGTCTGAGCGTGCGAGTTTTACACTTTTCCTCCTGCCTTAAGCAGTTCCCCAAGTTTTAGTGTCATATGGAACTTTTCCCTACAAAAAAATTTCAAGCATACCAGGCTACTGCCGCCCCTTTATAGTATCTACATATGTGCATTACCATAAGACTGGATAGTATACCTAAAACCAGCAAATAAATGTAAAAAGTGGAATATTATAAAAAATTTACAAATTCATTACAGAATACACATAAATTACCAGGGTTTATGATAGTTATCTTTACATTCCTAAACTATAATTACGAGGTGGTCAAGAAAGTACATAAAAAATTATTAAGATAGGAGAATTCTTATGAAAAATTTTGTAAAAAAAGTTTCATCCTTAGTGGTATTAGTAGCAATGATTTTTACCAGTTTTTCTTTCGTTCCAACCAAAGCATTAGCTGCAGATTCAAAAACAGTAGTATTTTCCGGTTCAACTTCGGTAAATCCCCTTATTCAGGCATTAGCCGAGGCTTTTATGGCTAAAAACCCGGGGATTAAAATTATTGAACAGAATGTTACGGGTTCCGGTTCCGGTATTTCAGATGCTAAAAATTCCAGCAGCACAGTTGATTTTGGTATGTCAAGCAGAGCGTTAACAAAAGATGAATCTGCAGTACTAAATCAAATCCAGATTTGCATGGACGGACTTGCAGTTGTTGTTAATAAAAAGAACCCTCTGAATGAGATTTCTCCTGCTGATCTTTACAAAGTTTTCACCAAAGATGCTTCTGCAGCTACTTGGGATCAAATCAGCGGTTCTTATACAAAAAACACGAAGATAGCTCCTTTTGGCCGTGAAGCTGGTTCCGGTACCAGAAGCTGCTTTGAAGATTTCTTTAAAGTAGATTATGGCAAAGCACTTCCAAGTGGATATGATTTCAAACTTGACGGCTCCTTATCAAGTACAGGATCTGTTCAGGCAGCAATTCAGAATAATGCCGGTGCAATCGGTTATATGTCTCTTGGAGATATGGATGAAACGAAAGTAAAAGCTCTTAAAATAGAAGGTGTTGAACCGTCTAAATATACAGTAGCAGATGGTACCTATGCAATTAAGAGACCTTTCTTACTTGTTTATAATAAGAATAAAACAATTTCTCCTTCTGCACAGTCCTTCTTAGATTTCATTGCAAGCGCTGACGGTCAGGCAATTATTGATAAATTAGGTTTTGTTAAGAATGGTCTTGTAAAAACGAAAGCTGCCGACATCACTTTAAGAAGTAGTTCCGTTACAATTAATACAGGTTTCAGCTACTCTTTAACTGCAAGCTTCCAGCCGGCAGATACAAGTGATAAGAAATTAACTTATACTTCTTCAAACCTTGGTGTTGCTACAGTTTCTTCCACTGGTATGATTAAAGGCGTAGGAGCTGGTACTGCAACAATTACAGTTAAGACAACAGATGGTTCCAATATAATTAAAAAATGTAAAGTAACTGTAGCAAGTCCTGTAACAGGGGTTAAATTAAGCAAATCAGAGGCTTCTGTAGCAACAGGTAAAACCGTTACTTTAAAAGCAACCGTTAGTCCTTCCACTGCTGCCGATAAAAATGTTACCTGGAGTTCATCTGATAAAACAGTAGCAACTGTTTCTTCCACTGGAGTTGTTACTGGTAAAAAAGCAGGAAGTGCAGTTATCACGGCAACTACAAAAGAAGGTAAAAAAACAGCAACCTGCAAGGTTACGGTAACAAAATAATTATTACCTAACTAGGATTACTGCTTAATAGTTTCTTACATATAGCTCGTTATACTGATTGGTAAGTTTTAACAATACAGAATTCTTATTGGCACTGCCTTCTGGCAGTGTCAATATCCTATTTTCAAGGAGAAGATATGAATAAGCAGAAAGTATATATTTATAACAGCATTTTTAAGGCAATCGTATTTTTCTTCGCATTCATTACTATTATATCAGTAGTATTAATCGGAGTGTTTATGATTGCAAACGGAGGTCCCAGTATCATTAAGGTTGGGCTGAAAGAATTTTTATTTGGGTCTGTATGGAATTCTGCAAATGAACCTCCTCAGTATGGAATATTAACCTTTATATTATCTTCTTTTTATGTAACCTTTTTTACCGTTTTAATTGCAGTGCCAATTTCAATCTTAGTAGCTCTGGCCATAGGTCAGCTGATGCCTAAAAAGCTGGGTTCGGTTATACGGACTATTATCAGTTTGTTAGCGGGTATCCCTTCGGTTATCTATGGATTTTTAGGACTAATCTTTGTTGTCCCGTTTGTTCAGAAAATCTTTGATTTATCCTCTGGGCTATCCATGCTTTCGGCTATTATTGTATTAATTATTATGACTCTTCCGACTATTATCAGTGTAAGCGAGTCAAGTATCAATGCAGTAAATCAAAATTACCTGGAAACTGCCTTTGCACTTGGAGTACGTAAGGAATATGCACTGTTTACGGTTGTTTTACCGGCAGCAAAATCAGGAATTATGGCAGCAGTTCTCCTTGGAGTGGGAAGGGCTATAGGCGAAACCATGGCAGTTATCATGGTGGCAGGTAATATTCCCCAGATGCCGAAAATGACCTTACCGGTTCGTTTCTTAACAACAGCCATTGTTACTGAAATGTCCTATGCAACAGAACAAACCCGAGGTGTATTGATTGGTATCGGTTTGGTACTGCTGGTATTTGTTTTTATCATCAATTCTATTTTTCATTTCTTCATAAAAAAGGCGGGTAATCTAAATGGATAAAAATATGTATGAGAAACAAATAAGACCCGGCATAATAGCTGTTCGGGCTTTGATTTATACGGTAACGGCTGCGGTGGTTGCTTTAGTAGTAGCAATCATACTATATCTTATTGTTAAGGGACTGCCTTATATTAACAGGGAATTTTTATTCAAAGCACCCTCCCGTCTTGAGGAAACCTATGGAATTGCGCCGATGATAATTAACACCCTGTATATCGTAGTGATTACCCTTGTTGTATCAATCCCGGTAGGTATTGGAACAGCAATCTATCTGGCAGAATACTCGAAACCTGGTAAAATAATTACAGCCTTTCGTTTCTGTATCGAAATTCTTGCCGGTATTCCTTCCATCGTATATGGTTTATTTGGCTTGGCATTTTTCGTGAATGCGTTAAGATTTGGCAGCGGAAGCGGATCCATGCTCTCAGGTGCGCTGACCTGTGCCCTGATTGTTATGCCCACTATGATTCGAACCACAGAAGAAGCCCTGCTTCAGGTTAATCCAAGTTACCGGGAAGCAGCCTTTGCTCTTGGAGCTTCCAAACTGTACATAATCCGCACCATACTGCTGCCTTGTGCATTACCTGGAATTGTTGTGGCGGTTATTTTAAGTATCGGGCGTATCGTCAGTGAATCGGCAGCACTCATTTACACCGCCGGTGTGGATTACACCATGCCTGCCAATTATCTAAGGCATATTGTAGAGCCCGGTGCCGGTTTAACGGTTCAGCTTTATTTATATGCAACCGAAGGGGGCACACCGGACTGGGTACCTTATGCTATGGCTGCGGTTTTAATAATTCTGGTGTTTATTATTAACCTTACTGCCAATATAATTGCAGGATTATTTAAAAAGAAAGTGAGTGCTTAATAATGGCGATTATTTCTACCAGGAATTTAAATCTCTATTACGGAGATAAACAGGCTATTAACAATGTGAATATGGAAATAGAAAAGAATGAGATTACTGCCTTAATCGGACCCTCTGGCTGTGGCAAATCAACCTTTTTAAGAGTTTTAAATAGAATGAATGATATCATTCCGGGCTGTAAAATTACCGGGGAAGTGATTTATGATGATATTAATATTTATGGCAATAAGATTGATCCTATGCTGATCCGTAAAAAAATCGGTATGGTATTTCAAAAACCCAATCCCTTTCCCTCAAGTATCTATGATAATATTGCTTATGCGCCAAAATATCACGGCAAAAGAAAAGGCGAACTGGATGAAATCGTGGAAAGCAGCTTAAAAGCGGCGGCCCTTTGGGAGGAAGTAAAAGACCGTTTAAGAAAAAGCGCCCTGTCACTGTCGGGGGGGCAGCAGCAGCGTTTATGCATTGCCAGGACCATTGCCCTTAATCCGGAGGTAATCTTACTGGATGAAGCAACCAGTGCCCTTGATCCCATAAGCTCTTATAAGATTGAGGATTTGCTAATAAAACTTAAAAAGTCTTATACGGTGGTTATCGTTACCCATAATATGCAGCAGGCTTCCCGTATTGCAGATAAAACAGCGTTTTTTTTAATGGGGGACTTGGTTGAATTTGACACCACCGATAAAATCTTTACCAATCCAAGGAATAAGAAAACTTCGGATTATGTGTGCGGACATTTTGGTTAAGGTGGGCCAAGCCAGCTTTTTCAATTACCCGAGATATACGGGTGATTATTTACTGGATAATAGCCGAAATAATGTATTAATCAACATATTTCGGCTATTATATGTATTTATTATATTTTGGACGATAACTTTAGATATCATCATTGATCTGTGTTGTGGCAACACCGTTCTATATCAGTCTTATCTCATTTTGCCTGCCGAACCTAGTAAGAGCCTTTGCAGTGCCGTTATCTACTTTTAGATACTTCTGTTATTTCCAATTTCCAGTTCTGGATAACCGTTCTTTATCCTTCGTCAGGACATTCTCCCCTTCTGGCAATAGCAATCAGGATTATATAATCCTGTATCATTTCTCTGGTAACCTTCATTTGTTCCAGATAAAGGTCTGCCAAGGTCTTCTTTAATCCCAAAACCGCAGCTTTATCGCCAGTACCCTCAGGCACCGGTGTATACTCTACCAGATAAACGGTTCTTGCAATATCATATAAATAATTCCCCTGGCAGATATTCATAAAATCTATGATGTAAGCAGAATCCTCTGAAATTATAATATTACCGGGATGAAAATCACCATGGCAAAGAGTGTCCCCTTCCGGTAATTCTTCAAGGATTTGCATTGCCTTTATTTGTTCCTCGGTGGTAATTGGAGCGTTTTGAATGTGGTAAGATAAAAAATCCTTATAATTTGGCACCTCGCTAATGGAATTATGTATCATTGTGTTATGCAGATCTGCCATATATTTCGCACATTTTCCCACATCACCGGTGTTCAAGACCCAATCCAAAAGGGAAGTTCCTTTTATCCTGTCATATATAATACCTTTTCTACCTTCCCAGTCTGCCAGTTCATATGCTTTTGGTTTTGGAAAATTTAAGTCTCTGACTGCCAGGGCATTGCGGTATTCGGACTCAATCGCTTCATTAGGATAACCTGCATTAAAAAGTTTAAGTACCTTATCTTCTTCCCCGGGTTTTGAATATTCTAATTCATAGACCACTGCCGTATTGCCTATGCCGATAATGTTTCCTGGTTTCATTGGCTGCTCCTTTTTGAACATATAATGTTTTTCGTCATTTAATTACTAATTTTTATTAGTTTAGTTTACCATAAAATAAAAATCCTGCAAATAGTATAGTGCATCAATTGTTATATCTTTAATACTAATTATTCAATTAGCCGATATACTGAGCATTTGATGATATTAAATAAGAAGAATATTCATAACAGCTTTCAGGAAGAAACAGCATTTTGGGTAGTGCCAGTAAGTGAAAAAAGAGGATATCCCTTTTTATAAGCATGACTCATAAGTTAGGATGATTTATCTTGACCCAACTGATAAGCCTTTGGTGTAATACCTACCAGCTTTTTAAATACTTTACTAAAATACAACTGGTCTTCATAACCAGCAGCTGCAGCAACTTCCTTGACAGACAAAGAGGAGTTATTCGTTAGCAGCTCCTTTGCTTTATTTATACGCAGCTCTGATATGTATTCGGAGGGAGTAATTTTTTTGTATTCCCGGAAGAGTTTACTTAAATAGGCTGGGGTGAAGCCGAATTTGTCAGCAATGATTTTGGTGTTAATGGTATCTGTATAATGCTTCTTGATATAATCATTGATTTGCAGGAAGGTGGTTGACTTATCTTTAATATTCCCGGTTTCATTGATTATAGTAGCAAGGATGTCATCAAATATCGAAATTAGATTAGCATACAGACTTTCATAGGAAACAGAAAGCATAAGGACATCATTTACAATATTGTAAGGTTCAATTTTCTGCACGGAATCATAATGAAGATAGGGAACGGTACATTCAGTAAATAAAGTCAGCAGATAAATTCCTAAGGTCTTTTGCTTTACCGGTTTTAGTTCTAACTCTTTTATAAAATGTTTAAGCTCTGTATGGAACGTATTTCTGTTGCCATTAAGAAAATGTTTGGATAATTGCATAATATTATCAATCTGGACGGAATACTCAGGAACTTGGGCATCTGTTTTATTTTCTATGGAATTCATCTGCATAAAGCTTGATTTGGCAAATAAGATTTTTTTATCGGTGTATTTACTTAGTTTCTGAATACTGGGGTTAATAGTATCAAGGGTAATCTGTTCTTCACTGCAAATCACCGTTACCATAGGAAATTTATGACTAAGAGTATCATATAAGCTGCGGAAAAAGGTATTGCAATTTTCCAGTTGTTTCTTGTTAAAGGAAAAGAGAACAAAGTAGGTATGGCAGTTTTTGTCCCGGATAATCCAATACTTAATAAATTGGTTCCAAAACAATCTTAAGGTACTTTCTAAGGTTTTAAAATGGACATTAGCGGTCTTCTCCTCCAGGTATTGGTCTGACTTATAAGAAAACTGCCCTATATTAATCAGAAGCTGCCGGTAATTAAGGGATAGTTCCTGGGAAAAAGAAGAGTTGGCAGTATAACCGGTTATAATCTCTGATTTGGCATAGTCCAGGCATTTACTTTCATAGGCATCTTTTAACTGGTTTTGCAGAACCTCCTCCTCGATGGGTTTTAGGATATAATCAAGAATTTTAAGCCGTAAAGCCTTTTGTACATAGGAAAAATCATTATATCCTGATAAAATGGAGCAGATGATAGAAGGATAGCGGCTTTTTACATATTCCACTAATTCTAAACCATTGACCATTGGAATCTGGATATCTGTTAAGAGATAATCTATCTTTGTCTGATATTTGTCAATAAGCTCCATAGCTTTTTGACCGTCAGCGGCAGTGGCTATGATATGGTAAGGCTCGCCAAATTTTTTGATATAATGTTCAAGCTCTCGAAGAATTGGGGGTTCATCTTCTACAAGTAAGATATTCATAGTTTGATTCCTCCTATCTGAAATACAATTTTTGTACCGTGTAAAAAGGTATCCGAGGGTTTAATAAAATATTGGAAGTTCTCATGATATTTTAGCTTCATGCGGACGAGGGTGTTAATCAGACCCATTCCTCCGAGGGTTAAGGAGGGGAGCGAGGCGGAAGGTTCTTTTAAGAAACTGTCTACTTTCTCCCTCAGATTGTCAATATCCTTTTGCAAAAAGCCGATTCCGTTGTCAGAAATCTCTATTATAAATAGAGTCTCGTCCTGGTAACAGTTTATATTAATTTCCCAGACAGGAAGCACTTTTTTAAAGCCATGTTGAAAACAATTCTCAAGGAGTGGCTGTATGCATAGTCTTGGAAGGAATATCTTACTGCTGTCTAAGCTCTCCTCATTTTGGATAGAATAGCTAAAGTTGTCTTCATACCGGATTTTCATAAGCTTTAGATAAAGGATGGCGTGATTTAACTCACTGGATAGGGGGACACTTTCTTCTGAATAAACAGAAATATAGCGAAGCATCTGGGCCAGATAATTGCAGGCTGGTCCTATCTGCTCATAATTCTCTTCCAGGGCATGGGATTTGATTACCGTCAGGATATTGTATATAAAATGGGGGTTCATCTGGGATTGTAGAGCTATCATATTGGCCTGCATCTCATAAGCTTTTCGCTTGATATTTTCCTCCATATAGAGCTGAAGCCGCTCCATCATATCTGCAAAAGCTTCGTTTAGCTGTTCAAATTCATCCGGATAGCCAGAGAAGGAGATTCCAAGAGCCGGCTGATGAACTGTAATATTGTGTACCTTGTCGGTAAGGATGGTTAAAGGTTTTGTTATGTTTTGCAAAATGCGGTTTATAATCAGCAGACAGATTCCAATCATAGTGAAATATATCATGAAAGTATAAAATAACAAAGGTAACAATAGCCGGAAGGCATAAATCTTAGGACAGGCACTGGTAAGTGCCCAGCCGGAATCCAAAACTACCGAGGTAAGAATAGAATTCTGTTTTGTTGCCTTGTAGGTTAAGTCGGAACAGTAGATTTTCTTACCGTTCTGATCATTTAGCTTGTAGTAGTAGTGATTTTCTGTGGTGGACATAAATTCAGTGATATAGTCTATGGGACATTGGATTTCTACAATTCCGCAGGACTGGCTGGTGTAGGAAGAGGGATAGATATTGCGGTATAAGGTAATGGTAGTGCTTGCACTGGTTGACCAGAAATCCTTTGTAACATCTAGGAGTGGTCCGTTTTGCCCAAGAATGCCTTTTGAATTATACCAGCTCAGATAATCATCGGAATTTAATAATTTGCTGGTTATATTTTGATTATAAGCTAACCCGGTGGAGATGAAATTGCCTTTTCGGTTATATAAGGAAATCCGGAACTTAGAGACACTTTTGGGAATCATGGCAGAAATAAGGACATCATTAATCTGGTTGGAAAGCTCGGCATTGTCTAAGTCTGTTGCAACAGCGGCGGTATAAAAGTCCCGGACCTGATGATTAGTGGAAATGTTTAATGCCAGGCTGTCCATGCTGGTGATAAGATTATTAATTTCATCTGCGGTACGTTGTGAAACATAATTTAGGTTTTTGACCGAATCAGAGCGTAACATCTTATAAGCATAGCCAAAGAAAATGATGGAAAGAATTACGATAAAACAGGTAAAAATTATGGATATTTTAAAAAAGAGTTTGTTTTTAAAAGTAGGTTTCATTAATCAACCTCCGCTATTGGCTGCCATATTATTGAGTGAGTTAAGGTTGAAAATAGAGTTGTGACTGCCAGAGCAGTCATACATAAATTATGAAAAACAAACATTGTCATATTTACTGAAATGCTTTACAGTAAAAACTAAACAATATATACGAATTGAAACGATATAAACATGATAAGGCTTATGCGAATTGCTGTCAATATATAAATATATAAATTTTTTATTTGGTAAAAAGAGTCTACTTATTTACATAAATCCGTCATGTTTATTCCATATTCACCAAAGAAAGGCTGAGCTATAATGAAAGAGGAGTTGAGGAAGAGAACATGAAAAAACAATGGAGTCTTAGGGTAATGGGTAGAGTTGCTGCATTTATGGGGTGTGTTTTACTGTTTTGCAGCTGTAAGCATGTGGATGGCAATGCTTTGAAAAAAGGAGACAGTTCAATTTTAAACGGAAAAAAAATAACCTTTTTAACAAGTCAAAATCAATATTTTGATGAGTACAGTCTCATGGCAGCCGCAATGAAAGAAAAGTATGATTGTGATGTAGAGTTTCAAGTAGTACCAGACAATGAATATGCTTCGTTTTTAAAGCTGAAACTGGCTACCACGGAAGTACCGGACGTATTCGAATACAATTGCCCTGTAAGGAACCGGGAGATTGAGGCTTCTAAGTATTGTATGGATTTAAGTAACGAACCCTGGGTTAAGAGATTAGTAAATAAAGAGGGTATAAAGGATACCGGGGATGGAAAGATTTATGCCATGCCCAAGGAATCCATAGCAGGATATTTGGCAGTTTACTATAATGAAAAGGTAATGGAACAATGTGGGATTGTAAATCCCCATCCAAAAACTTATCGGGAATTTTTAGAGATTCTAGAGACGGTAAAGACAAATGGAGACGGGGTAGTACCATTATACGAAACCAATGCAGATGTATGGACCACCCAGATTTTTATGTCCAGTGGTCTGCCGATTGTTTTAGGGGACAGAGCTTTAAAAACCTTTCAAAAGCTTCAGAAGAATCAGATAAAATGGACAGAGATTCCGGAGCTTAAGAGGCTGCTGATACAGTATAACGAACTGATAAAAAGGGAATATGTTAATGATAATCAAGCATCGGCAAGCTATAAATCAGCAATTGAAATGATAGGGACCGGCAAGGCCGCCATGTATTTAACCACCGAAACCTGTGCTGCCGATATTATGGCAAAGTATCCAGGGTGCAGACTAGGGGCATTTGTAATTCCTTATGGGAATAAAGATATTCTTCCTGTATCAAGGTCCGTTACCGGGCTTTTTGTACCAAAAGACGGAGAACAGACTGGGGTTACCAGGGCATTTTTAGAAGCCTGGTCAATGCCGGAGATACAAAACATCTATTTTTTCAGGCAGGGCTGCTTCAATGCATTTAATGATACAAAAGGCGGAAAAATAATTGACTGTTTACAACAGCTTAATGAGGATTATGTAACTGCCGGAAACTATATCTATACAATGAATGATCAGATGTCAGAATGCAGTATTGTTTTTGAAGAGTTATGGAAAGAATATGCAAGGTCAGCCGCTGGTGATATAACGCCGAAAGAGGCAATACAAAACTTTCAGGATATTTATGAGGATTACATGGAAAAACAGGGAGAAATGAGGATGAGAAATGATTAAGTTAACAAGCAAAATCCAAATAAAAAAGGACAGACTGATTTTAACGTTGTTTGCGGTGCCATTTGTGATTTTTGTATTTGCTTTTTCTTATGTTCCGCTATTTGGGTGGATTTTAGCCTTTATTAAGTATAAACCGGGTCTACAGATATGGAACTGTGATTTTAAAGGCTTATATTATTTTAAAATGATTTTAAGTGACTGGCATAAAATGTCTTCGGTACTTAAAAATACATTGGCAATGAGCTTATTAGGACTTTTATGCAGCCCCCTGCCCGCGATTTTTGCAATTTTTCTTTCGGAATTAAAATCCGTCAGGTTTAAAAAATTAGTTCAGACCATTACGACTATTCCAAATTTCGTAAGCTGGGTTATTATATATGCACTTTCCTATGCACTATTTTCTTCCGAAGGTGTTATAAACCACATTCTTATGAATCTTGGTCTGATTGAGAAAGCCACCAATGTTCTTGGTAATTCCAAAGCAGTATGGTATTTTCAAACAGCACTGGGAATTTGGAAATCCATTGGGTGGAATGCAATTATCTATTTTGCAGCCATTGCAGGCATTGACAGTGAATTATATGATGCCGCCAGTGTAGATGGAGCCGGAAGGCTTAAAAGAATCCTGCATATAACAGTACCAGGGATTTCTTCTACTTTTTTTGTGCTTCTGCTTTTACAAATCAGTAATCTTTTAGCACTGGGAATTGATCAGTATCTTGCTTTTTACAACAGCATGGTAGCGGATAAGATTACGGTTTTGGATTTGTATGTATACCGTTTAGGACTGGTAACCCAGGACTATTCTTATGCGACAGCCGTAGGTATTTTTAAATCTGTAATCAGTATTATCTTACTGTTTAGTGCCAATGGCTTATCAAAGAAGTTAAGGGGAGAGAGCCTTGTTTAAATGTATTATGATTCTATACAGTAAAAGGAGACCGGTATGCAAAATAAAGTGAGAAAAACCCAAACAAAAGAAATGGATAAATTATTTTATATAGTAACCTACACAGTTATGCTGATACTGCTGTTTGTCTGTTTATATCCGTTTTATTATGTATTTATATATTCCATAAGTGATCCAAGCCTTGCGCAAAAAGGCATTACATTCTTACCAAAAGGAATTACCATTACAAATTATAGCAAAGTTTTAAGTTTAGATGGAATTTTACGATCCTTTTTCATTTCCTTATCCAGAACGGTACTTGGTTCCGGATTAACGGTATTAGCCTGTTCCTTTTTTGCTTATCTGGTGACAAAGAATATATATGGACGTAGGTTTATTTACCGTTTTGTAATTATAACCATGTATTTAAACGCAGGACTGATTCCCTGGTATCTGACGCTGAAAAGCTATCATCTGACCAATACCTTTTGGGTTTATATTATACCCTCGGCCATATCGGCTTATTATGTGGTTTTATTAAAAACCTTTATCGAGAATCTGCCGGTTTCACTGGAAGAATCGGCAAAGTTAGATGGCGCAGGCTACGTTACCATATTTGCTAAAATCGTATTTCCTTTATCGAAGCCTATACTTGCAACTATTACCGTATTTTCCGCAGTGGCCCAATGGAACAACTGGTTTGATAATTACATATTGGTTCAGTCGGAAAAGCTGGAAACTCTGCAATTAATGTTATATAACTACTTAAACCAAGCCAGTCAATTATCACAAATGAGTACTACCTCCCTCCAGCACGGAGCAGCGGCATATACTCTGACGGCACAATCGGTTCGTATGACCATAACCATGGTAGCAACACTGCCTATTCTGTTTGTATATCCCTTTATGCAGAAGTATTTTGTTAAAGGAATTATGCTTGGGGCAGTGAAAGGATAAATAGTATAAAGGAAGGAGAATACAACAAATTGTTACAACGGGTGTAATGGTATAAGAGAAAATTTGGAGGAAAAATGAGTTGAAGGAGGCCATGCAAAATATATCTTCCAAATATTTTACATCGCAAAACGCATGGAATGAAAAAATTATGAGAAAAAAATTTATGAAAAGGTTATTAGGAACCACACTATGCGTAACAATGCTTATGGGGTTACTAGGGGGATGCAGCAGTAAAGGCAAAGACACGGAGACAGGAACTACGAAGGGAAATTCTCAGACCACCAGCAGTCAAGCCAATCAGGAATCTAGCAGTAAAGAGGTGGTCACCTTAAATGTTCTTACTACAAAGATATCCAGTAATGTAACCGATTATCCGGATACGCCTGTCACGAAAGCACTTGCAGATGCGATTGGTGTAAAAATAAATATTATTGAAGCCGATACCGATAAATATAACGTATATATGGCATCAGGAGAAGGCTTTGACTTAATTCTTACGCCTACCAACAATTTCAATCAGCTAATTGAAGGTAATATAGTTACTCCGTTAGATGATCTTCTGGGTAAGTATGGTAAGGATATTACTTATAATATATCAGATACGGTTGCATTCAGCAAAAGCTCCTGGAGTAACGAAACTGGTAAACTTTATTTCCTTCCTTGTCAGATAGGTGTGGATTCCCAAGGTATTTATCAGGGAATGGGACCCTTAACCAGATGGGATTATTACAAGGAACTTGGATATCCTGAAATTAATAATCTGGATGACTGGCTGAATATGCTGGCAACCATGCAAAAAGCCCATCCAAAAACAAACGACGGACTTCCGGTTTACGGAGTATCCATGTTTGCAGACTGGGGAGTTTGGGGCTATAAATATCCTCTGGCCTGCTACTATGGTTATAATGAATTAAGTGGTTCCCAGACTGGTCTATATAAACCATCCACTATGGAATACAGTAATCTTTTTGAAGAAAATGGTCTGTTTTGGAAGAGTATTGAATATTACTTTAAAGCAAATCAGCTTGGTATTTTAGATCCGGATGCTTTTATTTCAAAATTTGATGACTTTACGGCAAAAGCAACCAATGAACAGTTGTTAACCGGCCCGGCTACCTGGGCTATGGGTGAGTTTAACTCAAAACACTCGGAGGAGGCGGTTGGGTTCCAGGTTATCCCTACCAACTGGGCATATCAATGGGGTGGAACCAATTATAAAGCAGGCTGGGTTGATAAATGCTTTGGTATCAGCTCAAAGTGCAAGAATCCAGAAAAGGCAATGGAATATCTAAACTATATCTATTCCTATGAAGGTTGCCGTCAGCTATACAGTGGTGTGGCAGGTAAGGATTATACAGTTTCGGACGGCAAACCTACTCTAACCCAGGCAAGCATTGACCTGTATTTAAAAGGCGGAGAAGAATGGAAAGTAAGCGGACTTGGGTTTGACCGTAATATTGTGGGTCTTGGTAGTTATACCATCAATCCAGCGGATGGAAAGACTTTAGACTTATTTGTAGATCCTTCTATCTATTCTCAAATGTTAACGAAATGCCAGAAGGATTTCTCAGATTACTATAAAGTAAATTATCCGGACGAAATTTTTAAGCAGTACAGAGAAAAATATAATGTAAAAGATCAAAGCAATACGGATGCCTTTACCATTGCCCTTGTTTCTCCGGCCTCCGATGAGATTGCAAGAAAAGAAGCAAGCCTGGTGGAAGCTGCCATCTCAGCCGCCTCTAAGATTATTCTTGCTTCCAATGAAGAGGAATACAACGCATTAAAGCAGCAGACAATGGAAGAATTCAATAATATAGGGCTGAAAGATGTTATCGATTGGTATTCCAAGGAATGGAATGCTGCAACGGAAAAAGCAAAACAATTTAAATAATTTTACTGGATTTTATTATATAATATAGATAGATAAGCTTAACAATTATATATGGAAAACCGAGTGTCAAAAGATAAATCTTTCGATTGGATGATTAGACTCTTTGACACTCCTTCCATTAAAAAACGATTGAAAGGAATGCCGCCAGAGGATTTATACCAACTTGAATGCGGCGGCTGGCACATCAAAACTACAGCGTGTCAGTGAATGGGTACGATATGAAAACATTTATGAAAGAAGCTGCCGGTGTAAGCCCGAGTAAAAGACAGCTTGCCTGGTATGAAACAGAATTCTATGCTTTTATCCATTTTGGAGTCAATACATTTACAGACCGGGAGTGGGGAGAAGGCAGTGAATCGGAGACGGTTTTTAATCCGGAGAATCTGGACTGTGACCAATGGGTAGAAGCAATTAAAAGTGCCGGTATGAAAGGAATGGTTCTTACTGCGAAGCATCATGACGGCTTCTGTCTATGGCCGTCTAAATACACGGAACATAGTGTGAAAAACTCACCCTGCAAGACGGATGTTGTAAAAGAAGCTGCAATGGCTTGTAAGAGAGGCGGGATAAAATTTGGTATTTATTTATCTCCCTGGGACAGAAACTCAAAATTATATGGAACGAAAGCTTATAATGATTATTTCTGCAATCAGTTAACGGAGCTTTTAACGGAATACGGCGATATTTTTTATGTGTGGTTTGACAATGCCTGCGGAGAAGGACCTAATGGAGTGAGACAGGAATATGATTTTCCCAGATACATAGAGCTTATTCGAAAATATCAGCCGGAGGCAGTTATTTTTAATGACTTTGGTCCGGATGTACGCTGGTGTGGGAATGAAGCCGGAATCAGCAGACATTCGGAATGGGCTGTGGTGCCAAAGGAATTATGCTTTTACAGTGACGTACAGACCGGTGCCGGTCCCATGGCAGGGGAGGGGGATTTATCTTTTCTGTATAATACGAATCAGAATCTGGGAGAGCTTAACAACATTATTTATTCAAAAGGGTTGACTTTCACTCCCTCTGAAATTAATATGTCCATACGACCAGGCTGGTTTTGGCATCAAAAGGAAGAACCCCACAGTATAGAACGGTTATTTAATACTTATTTGACTTCTGTAGGAGCCAATGCTTGTTTTCATCTTAATCTTCCGCCTACCACGCAGGGGCTTATTGATGAACGGGATGTTACCCGTCTAAAAGAGTTCGGAGAGCTTTTGCAAAGGGAGTTTGGCAGTGAAATCCCTGCAAAAATTGAGAAGCTTGATGTTCAGTACCCAACCCAGCCAAAATACATCATAACCTTTGACAAACCCAGAAATGATTTTAAATACATTGTTTTACAGGAAAATATCGCAAAGGGACAAAGAGTGGAAAGTTTTCAAATTGAGGCGGAAACCGAGGAAGGCAGCCGTTATCCCTTCTACCAGGGAACTGTAATTGGTAACCGCAAGATTTGCAGGCTATGGGACCCTTTTAAAGGACAGAACCCCCTTACTAGTTCTATCGGTTATAAAGCCAAACGGCTGATTGTACACATAACTTCTGCTCGAGATGAAGTTGATTTAAGCAGAATTAAGGTTTTTTAAGAGAGATTAAGTCTAATAGCAAAATACTTAGGGTATACCTGAGTTGAAAAGAGATTGGTTTTATACCGGTCTTTTTTTGTGCTCTTTAACTTGCCAACAACTCAAAGCTAAAAATGCAACTTGAATTACATGGTGGTTTTTTTGTTTATTACTTAAGTACTATATAGTAACTCAGAGTATCCCAGAGTATTCTCGGTTACAAAAACTGCGTTTCGTTTACAAATATTCAGTTGTCATTTACAAAGATGGCTTTTCAAATTACAAAGTAGCATCTCGTTTACAAAACCTGCATTTCGTTTACAAATATTCAGTTGTCGTTTACAAACATTGCATCTCATATTACAAAGTGGCATCTCGTGTTACTATTAACTACATTTAAGTTAGATTTTTTGGTAAGTCACCGTATTATAATAAAAATTTATCGTAAAACAATAAATATATATTGCATTATTGCATAACATAGAATATAATATACTAAACAGCTTAGGACAGCTGAGGATAGCATGAGGGAACAATTAAAAAATGGTAAGAGAAAAAAGAGTAAAAAATTAGAAAATAGTAAGAGACACAACAAAAAGAGACAATAAAAATGAGACAACAACAATGCAAAAACAGCAAAAAATAATGTAAATTAAAAGGAGATGTAGTATGAAGCAGCATGAAATAGCGAATTGGTTAAAAGGAATCTGTTTTGGAATTGCAGTAATGGGATTCATTTTTTTTGGGTATATCATTCCTAACCTTGCACTGGAAAGTAAAAGGCTGAATCCCGAGATAGCCTATTTATTCTGGCCAGGTTTAATCAGCGTATGGACCATTGGGATTCTCAGTTATAGTATTCTTTTTCAGTTCTGGAAAGTATGTGTGCAGATTGGTCTGGACAATTCCTTTTCCCCTGAAACTTCAAAATCCTTTGCAATAATCAGCAAATTAGGCGTCGTGATCTCAATTATCTGCTTTTGCGGTATGCTTTACTTAGGGATGAATAAGTGGCTGAATCTGGGGCTTATGTTCCTGTTGGCGGGAGTCATTTTTATTGGTATTACGGTGACGGTTCTGGGAGCAGCCCTGTCCCACCTGATATTAAAAGCATATGAGCTGAAAAAGGAAAATGAACTTACAATCTGAGGAGATGATATGAAGCATAAAATTCGAAACAATGTATGAACGGATTTTAGAATTAGGATCCGGCATATGGGAAAGAGGTTACTATGGCAATTATAATAAATATTGATGTTATGCTGGCAAAGAGAAAAATGAGCGTTACCGAGTTATCCGAAAAAGTAGGAATTACCATGGCAAATATATCAATCCTAAAAAATGGGAAAGCCAAGGCTATAAAGCTTGATACTCTCAATAAAATCTGTCTTGCCCTTAAGTGTCAGCCGGGAGATATCCTTGAATGGAAAGAGGAGGAAGAGGAATAATGGAAGAAAATCAAAAAGCAATCAATTATGAAATAATAAATCCTTTACAAAAGACTGAGGAGACGGTAACCTTTAGCCGTCAGGAGCGTATATTTGCTTTTATTATGCTGGTACTTGGATACTGCTTCGTCCGTTTTGTTCTTTGGAACGTTACCGGAATACTAACTACATTATTCTTTGCCGGAACCACATTTATCTGTTGGTTTTATCTCAAAAAGAGTGGCTATAAGCTGAATACTTATAATAAGGTGATTTTTATTTTACTGCTTTTATTTAGTACCGTATTTTCAATTACGGATAATGGCTTTATCAAGTTTCTTGATGCCTTATTTTTAATTATGACCGGGACATATTGGGTTTACTCGGTATCTAAGGAGAATAAGACCACGGAGCGCTTTTTCTTCTTTGATTTGGTAAAAGCCACTCTTGTGATGCCCTTTGCCAGTATAGGCAAGTCTCCAAAAGCCATTATTGATTCCGCGAATAAATCAAAATCCAGTAATAATATCAAGTTAATCTTATTAGGGTTAGTGATAACGATTCCCTTAACTTTTGTTGTGGCAGGGCTGTTAATAAGTGCCGATGACGGTATTAAAGTGATACTGGATGCAGTGTTTGGCAAGCTTTTTAATTCCAGCCCCGATATGATTATGCAGTTTGTTATTAGTGTTTTGGTTGGTTTCTATTTATTTGGTATGCTTTATTCGAATGCAAATAGGGTAAAGATAGATGTTCTTACCGAAGAGAAATGTGAGAATACGCTAAAATCCATAAAGATTTTTCCCAATCTTTTGATGTATTCTGCCGCTACCCCGGTATGCCTTTTGTATGTACTGTTTTTCGTATTACAATTACGGTATTTTACCTCCGGGTTCTCTGGAATACTACCGGAAACCTATAGTTATGCCGAATATGCCAGAAAAGGATTTTTTGAATTGTCTGTAATAGCGGTCATTAATCTGTTGATTCTTATGGCAATTAATTTCCTGTCCAAACAATCCGGCGATACAAAAACAGCTATATTAAAGGGATATTCCGTACTTATTTCCGTATTTACCATCCTTATAATTGCTACGGCATTAAGCAAAATGATTCTGTATATCGGTAATTATGGACTGACCCCCCTTAGGGTATACACCTCATGGTTTATGGTTTTATTGGGGGTACTGTATATGCTTATTTTAATCAATGAATTTAAGGGTAACTTTAATTTTATCAATTATTCCGTAGTAACATTTGTCCTGTTCTTTGGTATTTTGTGCTTTTCTAATGTAGATGGCAATATTGCTAAATACAATATTAAAATGTATCAGACTGGCTATCTGAAAGAACTGGATGTATATGCCCTGTGCAATCTGTCGGATGATGCCCTGGTGTATGTATTAAGAGAAAATCTGGATACCGGCGATTGGCTGGACGGAAAACTGAATCAGTATCAGACTAATCCGAAAACTGCTTATAATTTGTCTTCCTACAGGGTTAAAAAATTATTGGAAGGGAAATAAAGGAAGGGACTATTATCTTAAATCCGGCAGTCCCTTAATCAATTCCAGTAATTCATAAAAATCACCTTGTTTATATGCAGCGATATCAGCTTCCTCCTTATTGATTAAGCAATCCATTAAGAGGAAAGCCTCCATACCCAGAGTTTTGGCGCACATATCTTCTTTTACATCATTACCGATCATGATGCATTCCTCCGGTGTTTTTTGGAGCACAGAAAGAATCTCCTTGTAGTAATCCAGATTAGGTTTACAGTAGCTGGAGTTTTCATAGGTAGTAATGTGTGCAAAATCCTTAACCTCAAGTCCGGCCCAGCCTATCCTTGTGTGAGTTGCGACTTGAGGGAAGATAGGATTAGTGGCAAGGACGACAGTGTAGCCTTTCTCCTTTAACAGACGGACACAATCCATTGCTAAGGGGTTTGAGGATGTGGTGGTTTTGGCCAAATTGAATTCATTTTTATAAAACTCGTCAAATATGGGTTCCATATCCCTCATGTCTTCCCCTAATATATTGCTAAAAGTATCCCAGAAACGCTGTTCGTTAGTCCTGGTTCCGTCGTTGTTTATCATAGCATAGGTTCCGGTCCATACGGCTTTTGTTAATTTTTCTACATCCAGACCATAAGGGATTAGTTTTACAGCCAGAGCTTTAAAGTAGGAATCTAAAAACAGTTCCTGGCTTGGCATGGGTAATAAGGTTCCGTCTAAATCAAATATAAAGGTATTCATGTGTTTGTTCTCCATTTGTTATTTGAGGCAGTAAGTGTTATTCCAGCCTTTTTAAAACACCTAGGCAGGGCGTGAAATAGATAAGATAATTTTTATATTCTACGAAGGTTCCGTATTTATTTTTATAAGCCTCCAAGGCATCTTTTAAATAATCCTCTGTAATATCTAAGTGTTCAGCCATGGTATAAAGGCTTGTACAACCGGCTTCATAACACCTTATTATGCCCTCTAAACCTACCTGAAGATCGTAGGAAATTAAACGGGCACGATATTCCTGCTTTCTGTTATTCTCATTTGTCTGGTCAAGGATGTTGCCGACAGAGGTCAGATGATGACCGATTTCTTCTGCCAGGACACAGCCTTTTTCCTTGGAGGTCAGATGTTTGTCGATCGCAATGCAGCCGTCAATATATAAACCTTTTAAACCCTCAACTTCATATAGTTCCATTTCTTTTACAAACAGATTATCGTGCTGCTTTTGTAAATCTTCGTATGTCATTAACCTCTCCCCTTTAATAACCCTTTTGTTTATTACTTCTTGCTGCAAGAAGCAGCTGCTTATATTCTTCGATCTTAGAAAGTTCCTCTGCGGTCCAGTTTTCATTCTCTTCTTTATGAGCCGCGATGGTTGGCACGGATACTTCCTCCCAGCCCATAAGGTATGCGGGGGAGCATTGAAAGATTTCGGCAAGCTTAACAATTGATTCATGCTTGATATTTTTGATTTCTCCGCTTTCGTACCGTTGCATGGTAGCTTCTTTTACTCCCAATTGGTTTGCTACTTCCAGTAAAGTCATTCCTGAGGCTAACCTTCTCTCCTTTATCCTTCCTTGTAAAACTGACATAAGTACCGGCTCCTGATTTTTATATATTTAGGTTTTTGATAAGGGAAACCCATAAACCTATCAGCGTATCGATCAGCTCATTACCTGATTAGGTATTATTATACTGAACAACAAGGTGTTCTCATATAGGATATTCTTATCATCTTCATGATAATTTTGTAACTTGCGTAGTACCTTTACCGTTATAGGCATCTTGCAAAGCCAATGCACACAAAGCCTATAAATACTTGGATATTAGTGCATAAATACCTGAAATGGAATGAATACATATTTCTGACATTTCAGGTTACTTCTTAATAAAAGGTACAAGATTAATATAACACTAACTTTCTCCAAATGCAATATTGAAATAAAAAAATTAAAAAAACTTACGTATTACGTATTGACAAAGCGTAAAGGGGGTGGTATTATTATCTTACGCAATACGTAAGAGATGAATCAAAGCAGATTTGGTATAGATATCAAAGTTGATCAGATTTGTAATTCTCAAACGTTGGCAGATATTAAATAAGGTTTATAGTCTTCTTATAAAGATTGTTGTACAAGCGGTTAAAGAAATACAGATAAAGACATAAAGTATAGTTAATCCTATTACAATGACTAATTCATTATAGCTAGTGAAGAGATAACAAAGGAATTAGATAGTAAAATTGAATTAGCAACCAAGGTATAAGGCTTAGATAACAAAAAAATTAGTAAGTCTAAGAAACAAGGAAGTCTAAGAGTGAGTTGTAAATTTAAAAATATTAGATGCATTTATACGCATTTATACTTATAAATTAGTTCTTTAAATTGATTAAGTAAAACTCATATTTACAGTATCAATTAAATGTTATTATTACTATTTTATTAATAGTATTTAGTCTCATATCAAAAACTATTTTTTTTACCTAAAAACTTACGTAAAAAGTAAGACAAGTTATAAATGATATCAGTGTAGATGCCCAAAAGGCATAGGGAAAAACGGTCATATTAGTTGAGGGGCGGGCAGCGACTGTTGAATATTCAGCTTATTTTTTAAAGCTTTCATAATAGAAGAAGTAAGAATGGAGAACACCTCGTCATTTTGGTATTTCTGACGTTAACTACAAAGACAAATAACTTGGACTAAACCATGCAAAAACAATGTATTTGAAAGTGAGGATTTTATGAAGAAAGAGCAATTTATAAAACTTGGCTTTACGGAAGAAATGGCTGAAAAAGCTGTGGATATTCTGAAAGAGGAATTAAAAGGCTATATTCCTAAGTCCAGATTTGATCAGGTAAATGATGTTAAAAAAGAATTGGAGAGAAAACTAGCTACTTTGGAGGTTCAAAGGAAAGAACAAAATGCCAGTAAACTCACCCACCAGGAACTTGAGAAAATCATTCGTGACATTTTAAGCACCAATGCTGCCATAAAAGCGGAACAGGAAGCGAAAATGAAGGATCTCCTCAAGGAGCTTGCGATCCGCCACACACTTGGTAAGTTTCAGTACACGGACCTGTTAATCGGCATGTTTGATAAATCCAGGCTTTCGGTTGCTGAGGATGGTACCGTAACCGGTATTAAGGAGCAGCTGGAAGAAATCAAAACGTCTTATGAGGGGCTGTTTCGTATATAGTTGAGGACAGGCGGGTACTAAACATTTATATAAGTCATGGTGAAATGAAAATGCTTATATGTGGATAATCTGATCGCTTATCACGAAAGGCTTCATTAACATATTACGCTTGAGTTTCATGGAGGGGCTTATAAAAAAAGTTCACTAAAGTTTCATGAACCATTTGCAGCTGTCAAAGCAGCCATACCGTAAAGTGGGAAGCCAGAAGGAAAGGAGTGGTGGAGGGAAGATGCAGGATACCATAAAAGAGGCAATTAAAACTAAGCTGTTAGAACTTTATCCGGATTATACCGTATACGACGAGGATCTGCCGGGAGAATATCAAAAGCCATCATTTTTAATTCAGGTAAAGAGTCAGACTTATACCAGTCTGCTTCAAGGAAATTATAAGAACCAAATGATGCTCGACATTTCTTATTATAGTAATGTTTCTGAAACTATAAATGGAGATTGTCTAAGAGTTTCTAATAGCCTGCTTATCGGATTTGACAGTGTGAATCATTGCCAGATTAGAAATAAAAAAGCAGAAACCATTGAAAAAGTACTGCATTTCACCTTTGAAATCCAGTATTCCGTAAGGAAAGAGGAAGAATTTATTAAAATGCAGAAACAGGAAGTTAATACAAAATTATAGAGGAGGATTATCATGGCAGGAACATGGAACAATCAAAATAAAATTTTACCGGGTGCATATATTAATTTCTTAACCAATGCCCCCTTATCAATTACACCGGGAGAACGTGGAACCGTACTTTTACTTTTGGAGGTAAGCGTTGGAACAGCAGGTGATATCTATACAGTAACGGCGTTAGAAAATGATTTCCCTGCAGGGGTAACAGCAAAGGATACTTTTTTAGCAGGACAGGCTTGTAAAGGCGCACAGACCGTAAAGGTATATAACCTTGGCAGCACCCATGACGGGGCAGCAGTACAGGCAGCTCTTGAGGCCATTAAAACCGTAGATTTTGACGTATTGGTTTATCCTTATGACGGTACGGACTTTAACAGTAACAAAGCGGTTATTGCAGACTTTATAAGCGGCATGGTAAACAGTGAAGGAAAAGGAATCCAGGGTGTGCTGGCAAACCACAAGGGAGACTTTGAAGGTATTATTAACGTAACCCAGGGGGTTAAATTAACTGACGGAACGATCCTTACAGCCGCAGAAACCACACCATGGGTGGCTGGTATCACTGCCGGAGCTAATATTAACCGTTCCAATACAGGTAAAAAGTATCAGGGTGCCATTGATGTTGTACCCCGTAAAACAAAAGCGGAAATGGAAGCTGCCATTACCAATGGTGAATTCATTTTCAAGGTAGACAGCGCACAGAATGTTACGGCTGCTTACGACATCAATTCCCTGACAACGCTTACAGAAGCAAAAGGGAAACCCTTTACCAAGAACAGGGTAATCCGTACCCTTTATGGTATCAACAATGATATTACGGAAATCTTTGAGTCTAACTATGTGGGACAATTAAATAACAATCAGGACGGCAGATCCCTGTTAAGGGCAACCCTCGTTGAATACTTCAATGAATTACAGAGACTGGATGCCATTAAGGATTTTACCGCTGATGATGTTACCATATCCCAGGGTTCAGATTCCGATGCTGTTGTAGTTGATTGCTATGTGAAACCCGTTGACAGCGTCGAAAAGATGTACATTACAGTAAAATTATCCTAAGGAGGCAGATAGAATATGTCAGACAATAATAATTATGTAAGATTAGCAGATACCATCTCTTCAAAAGAGGGGAAAGCCTTTATCATAATCAACGGAGAAAGCAGAGTATTATTTGAAATCTCCAGCTTAAAAGCCCAGATTGATTTAACGGTACAAGCCAGAAGAATGTTAGGTCACCGCATGACTCAGCACAAAGTAGTAGGGGCAGAAGGTACCGGAAGTATGACCATGTATTTTATGAACTCCGATATGTTAAAACTTGCAGTTGAGTATCTAAGTGGGGGAAATTTCGGTGATATTACCATTCATGCAATCAATGAAGACCCTCAGTCTTCTATTGGCAGACAGGAGGTACGGCTTCATAATGTATTGTTAAAAACCATACCGGTAACTACCCTGGATGACCAATCCGATGATCCGATTACCATTGATACGGACTTTACCTTTGATAATATTGAAAAGCTGAGCGATTTTAATACACCGGCAAATTATGCGGATTTTAATAATTAAAATAATAAATATAAATATAAATAAAAACATGTAGATGCAGGCAGAGTACAGACCTGATTAGAACGTATATTTCTTCCTGACTTTATCCATAAATGCCAATAGCCACAGGATATTTCTCCCGATACATAGGTTTGGTTTGGCAGGGGGGCTGGCTGCATCTGACTTCATCTGATCGATCCCGGGAAGTATTTATAAGGGCCGGCTTTGTTATTATAGATAGGAGGGCTGGTTTGGAAAATACGGAATTTGAATACTAATTTTTTATACTACTTTAGTAAAGGGATTAAGTGCTGAATTGTTCAGGTATTGTTTATGAAATGTTTGAGATAAATGTTTTATAAGGTTTATCAATAATTTGAACCTATTTGGTATGCATCAGGTCTGTATTCCCCCTTTTTACAAGGTGATTGTTGAAAAATATTGTTATAGATTTATGGATTAAGAGTTGTAGATTAAGTAAGGTAGATTAAGATAAGTATATTTTGTAATAGGTGTTAAGAATTTAGTTAAGAAAAGCAGATGAAAAATAGCCCGAAGCGAAAGGCAAAGAAAGCAAGCCTAAGAAAGTAAGCCTAAGTAAGTAAGCGAAGTAGTTCATCACAAATTTAATAACAGATTCATTTGAATGGAAAGGAGAACTAATATGAGTTCATTAAAAGCATTTTTAAATCCGGTACAAGTTGAAAATCAGGAGGTAGTGGTATCCAATCGTTTTATGGAGGACGGCAAAGTAATTCCGTTTATTATCCGCCCCATTACCCAGAAGGAAAACGAACAGCTGATTAAGAAATATACCAGAAAAGATAAAAAAGGAACAGAAACCTTTAACCGTACGGAATATGTTCAGGCCTTAACCGCAAGCGCTGTAGTATTTCCCAATTTATTTGACGCCAAGCTTCAGGATAAATACGGTCTTGGCGAAACAGAAACCCTTAAGAACATGCTGTTAGTAGGCGAATATGCCACCTTAGCCCAGGCAGTTCAATCTTTAAGCGGTCTTGATACCGATGTGAATGAGGACATTGAAGAAGCAAAAAACGAATAAGGCAGGGTGATGCTGAGTTTAATCTAGCTCACTTTGCACTTCAGAAACTGCATATCCTTCCCTCCGTGCTGGATGCCATGAGCCAACGGGAAAAAGCTTTTATATACGCCAGTATCTCAGTGCGGGTTGAGGAGGAGAAAAAGCAGTCGGATAGAATAAAGGCGAAAGGAGGCAGAAGGTAATGGCGGATATTAGTGCGGTTTTAGGTATATTTACAAATTTTATGGTGAAGAGCAAAAAATTGACAGATCCTATCGATCAGTTTGAAAAACTAAATAAGGTTGCAGGAAATGTAGCTACCCAATTTCAAAAAGGATTAAGCGGCATTGAAAATTATGTAAAGACGGATGCGAGATTAGGATTAATGACTAATAGCTTGGAAGATCATGTAAAGTTACAAGATAAAATTTTTATATCAGCAAATAAGGCACGAACCTCTTATGCAGATATGGTCGATACTGTAACAAAGCTAGGATTATCAACAGGAAATTTGTTCAAATCAAATCAAGAAGTAGTCTCATTTTCAGAATTACTGCAAAAATCAGTTGTTGCCAGCGGTACAAGTGAAAGTAAGAAACCATTAGTCATGCAGCAGATGGTAGATTCAATGGCTAGTGGCAGTATGGGTAGTGGTGCTTTATTATCAATTGCGCAGAACGCGCCGGTAATTTATGAAGCGATATCTAAGTTCACAGGTAAATCAGGAAATGAATTATTGAATATGGCAGATAAGGGAGAATTAACGGCTGAAAAAATAAAAAATTCAATGTTCGGTATGCAAGCTGAAATTGATAATAACTTTAATCAGATGCCATTAACATTTACGGATATTATGAACAAAGTTAAAAATGCTGGAACTGATGCATTTGGTAGTCTTTTTATAGCAATTAATGATGTGGTTACTAGCCAAGGTTTTATAGATTTTTTTGATTTAATAATAGAAGTTATCTATGCTGTAGGTGACGCTATTGATTATGTAGTAAGTCTTATTACTAAATATTGGCCGTTTATAGAATCAACATTAATGGCAATAGGTGTATTATTATTAGTTAATATAATAGCTAAATTACCAGTAATAATTGGATACTTAGCTACATTACTTCCCTTGCTATTGACTAATTTGGCTACGTTTTTGGGATTAAATGCTCCTATAATTATCCTATTAGTGACTATTGCGGCAGCTATATATTTACTGCGTACTATGGGTGAAGAAACTATGGCTTTTATAGGTGGACTTATAGGTTTTATTATAGCCTTATTTATTAATTTGTTTTTTGCAGCAACACAGATAATTTTTCGGAAAATTGAATATTGGGTTAATTTATTTGTAGCATTTGCTAATTTTTTCGCAAATTTTTTACAGGATCCCGTGGGCTCCGTTATACACCTGTTTTGGGATTTAGTGGATAATGTACTTGGTGCTATTGAAAAAATGGCAACTGGAATAGATTTTATTCTAGGAACTAATTTTGCAGAAACCATTAAAGGTTTGCGTGCAGATATACAAGTATATGCTGATGAAAAGGCAAAAAAATATGGTGATGGAACTTATGAGGATAAGGTGCCTAAATTAGATATTAATAATTTATTAAGTAATGTTGGCATTCCTATGAATCGTGCTAATTATGGTGATAGTTGGAAAATTGGTGAAAATATTGGAGGAGAAGTAGGAAAATCTATTGAAACTCTTTTGGGTGGTAATCCAACTGAAGAGGGTTTAAGACCTAGTGGTAATAACAAATTTTATGACTCACCTGGGACAAGAGATCTAAGTAATATATTGCATAACAAAGACATTAATGATACAAAAGATACAACCAACATCAATACGAATGATTTAGATGCAATGTTAAATAGTATGCTTTCTGCTAATGGTAGAGATTTTAATCTATCACCAACCAATTCAAGGGAGAATAACTCAAATTTTGATTTATCGAATTTAGGAAATTATAATAGCTATGGATTCGGTATAAACAATAATACCCCGATTCCAGGTACTGATCCTAATAGTTCAGTGAATGTAAAAATGTCAGAGGATGATTTAGCCTACTTAAAAGAAATTGCAGAACAGGATAACATATCTAAAGTAAAGACCAACACTTTAGCACCTAATATAAGTATTCAATTTGGTGATGTCCGTGAGACTGCGGATGTCAATAAGATAGTAGCTCGCATCAGGGAAATATTACAAAATCAAATTGCAGTGGCAAGTGAGGGGGGATATTATGTACGCGGTGTTCTTTGATACCGGAAAATCTAAATACAGATTGCCGACCAACCCGGAAGAAATTGAAGTTTCAAGCACCCAGGCAATTAATAAGTTTGAAGTCCTAAAGCTTGGTCAGATTGCAGTCCCAACCCATATGGAGTTAAAGCAGTACAGTTTTGAATGTGAATTTCCTTTACAATGGTACAGCTATGTAGAAACAAAAAAAACAAAGGAAGATTCAGCAAAAAATAACAGTAATGAAGATCCTATTTTTAAGTCAGCGAACTTTTATATTAAGCTATTTTCTAAATGGCAGGAGAATTTAATACCTGTAAGGTTTATAGCCGGTCGCGTAATTAAAAATGATAATCTGCATGATGATAGTATAAACATCAAGGTGCTAATCGAAGATTTATCTATTAAAGAAAGAGCAGGAGAAGAAGGGGATAAATACATTTCCTTTAAACTTCTGGAATATAGGGACTTCGACCGGATTAAACAAGATGATAATAAAACAAATCCAAAAAATAAAGGTACTTATGTGGTCCAGTCAGGTGACAGTCTATGGGCAATTGCTAAGAAATATTATGGAAATGGCTCGAAGTATACAAAAATATATAATGCCAATAAAGACAAAATAAAAAACCCATCACTGATTTATCCCGGGCAGAAGCTGGTGATACCATGATGGAATTTATAGTAAGTGTGGATAACCAGTTTTATGAAATCAGTGAGTTGGTGACGAAAATATCCTATGAAGATAAATTAAATGACGGCTGCAGCAAACTGGAATTTTCCTATATAAATAATAACCTTGAAATAAAAAATGGCAGTGCTGTAAAATTCACTTATAAAAATGCCAATATATTTCAGGGGTATGTATTTAAAGTAAGCCGCGGCAAAGGAAATGAAATCAGCATAACAGCCTATGATCAGCTAAGATATTGCAAAGCCAAAGATACCCTGGTAGTAAAAGGGGATACAGTGACTACGTTAGTCAACAAAATGTGCAATTATTTTAAACTTTCAAAAGGTGATATAGCAGACACAAAATATATACTGGCTACTGGTGTCCAGGATGATAAAACCTGGCTGGATATCATTTATTCTGCTATCAGTGATACATCATTGCACAAAGGGAAACAGTACGCTCTTCGGGATGAATTTGGTATGATTTCCTTAAGAGAACTTGGAAAGCTGGGTACAGATTTGATACTGGGTGATAACAGTTTATGTTATGACTATAAATTTGATCAATCCATTGATGATGATTTTTATAACATGATTAAGCTGGTTTCCAAAGATGAAGAAGCGAAAAAGGTGGATATTACAGTTAAAAAAGATGAATCATCTATCGATAAATATGGATTATTACAATATTATGAGAATATTGATAAAAAATATAATTCATCCCAGATAAAAGAAATGGCCAATAACCTTTTAAAGCTTCACAACAAAGAGAAAGAGACCATAAGCCTTGACTGTATCGGAGATACCAGAATAAGGGCCGGCTCCGGTTTTTACTGTTTAATCGGAGACATTAACTACAATAAGAAACTGATGGTAAAAAGTGTGTCCCATGACTTCCTGCCATCCCACACCATGAGTCTGGAGGTAATGAATGATACAGGAGATTAAAAGAATCGTGGAAAATTATTTAAATAATGCGAAGCTGTGCAGCATACTTCCTGGAACTGTTACAGCGGATGGAATTCAAATCAGTGATAAGCTGACCATACCGGAGGAACTGATTATCGGTAATCTAAAGCTTACCGCAGTGCCGGGGGATAAAGTCAGATTAATCAGAAATCACGGCGGGCAGCAGTATTATATTCTGGAGGTGATAAAGTGATTCCAGTAAATCGAATACCGGACGGACTAACTTTTTCCGAGGATTTAGAACCTGGCAGAACCTATCAGTTGACAGAAGATAAAATCCAGGGGTTTGTAACCGATGGAGAAGCATTAAAACAAGCTATCTATAAGGTGTTAAATACAGAAAAATATGAGTATCCCATCTATAGCTTTCAATACGGAATTGAACTGAATAATCTCATAGGGCAGGACCCGACCTACGTAAAAATAGAACTCATGCGAAGAATCAGAGAATGTCTGTTAACAGACGAAAGGATTACTGGTGTGGACAATTTTCAATTTACAGAGGCCGGGGATGAAATAAACTGTACCTTTACCGTTACCAGCATCTATGGGGAAATGCAGATTACAAGGGAGGTGACTTACTAAGTGTTTGAAGTAATGACATATGAAGCCATATTAGAAGATATGTTAAGCCGTGTCACCAGTGATGTGGACAAGCGGGAAGGAAGTGTGATCTACGATGCCCTTGCCCCTTGTGCTTATCAGCTGGCACAGAATTATTTTAACTTAAATAACTTTATAGACCTGGTTTCCGGGGATACGGCAGTGGGAATTTATCTGGACAGGGTGGTAGCAGATTACGGTATTACCAGAAAGCCTGCCACTATGGCGGTTAGAAAGGTAACGGCTACTGGTGCTATTCCAATTGGCTCCAGATGGGGTCTTGGGGAAACCACGTATCTTATTACCGGCAGCTTAACGGAAAACAGTTACAAAGCCCAGTGTGAACAATACGGAGAAACCGGAAACCTATATACCGGTAACCTTCTGACCCTTGATAATATTCCAGATATCAAGGCAACCCTGGCAGAAATTATAACCGCCGGGGAAGAGGAGGAAACGGATGATAATCTCCGTATCAGGTTCTATAACCAGATTCAGTCCCCAAGTACCAGCGGCAATGCGGATAATTATAAAAAATGGGCGTTAGAAGTTCCAGGTGTAGGGGATGCCAAAGTATATCCTCTTTGGAATGGGAATGGAACCGTAAAAGTTATTATTGTGGACAGCAATATGGCCATTGATACCGGTTTGGAACAGCCGGTTTACAATCATATCGAAGCCGTGAGACCCATTGGAGCCACAGTTACGGTAACCAGTCCTGCCAGCCGGGATATATCGGTAACAGCCAATATAAAACTGGATGGAACCAGGCATTTACAGGAGGTTGTAAGCAGCTTTACACAAGCCTTTACCGGATATTTAAAAGGAACCATATTTGAAGCCTATATGGTCAGTTATGCTAGAATTGGCAGTCTTTTGCTGGCAACGGAAGGGATAGCGGATTATTCGGATTTGCTTGTAAATGGCGGAGTAACCAATGTAGCGATAGAAGATACGGAAATGCCAATTGCCGGAATAATTACTCTGACGGAGGTGGTTACAGAATGAATCTGAACTTAATGGAATACCTACCGGAGTACTATACCGGCAATCAGACCATGGAAAACCTCCAAGGACTGCTAAATGGTGAGATAAATAAACTAGCTGGCAACCTGGAAGAAACCGTAGACCAGTGCTTTATTGATACTGCCACCTTTTTGTTAAGCAGATATGAAAAAGTCTACGGACTGACGGTAGATGTAACAAAAAGCGATGAATTCCGGCGGGAGCGAATCAGCGCCAAGGTAAGGGGAACCGGAACTGTAACGAAACAAATGATTGCAGAGGCAGCCAGGTCCTACTCCAACGGCGAGGTAGTGGTGATTGAGGATAATGAGAATAGCAGCTTTGTGGTGAAGTTCGTAGGAACCAAAGGGATTCCGGCTAATATGGCGGATTTGACTTTAACCATTGAGGAAATTAAACCGGCTCATTTGAGCTTTATCTTTGAGTATACCTATAACACCTGGAATGATATTTTGCACATGACCTGGGCAGAAGCAGGAAGCTTTACCTGGGATCAGTTAAGAGAGAGGTGAGAGAATGGCAGAATATACACAGAATTATAATTTGGAGAAACAGAAGGGGAATGATTATGTCAGTATTGAGGGGCTGAATGGGAATTTTGATATTATAGACTCTGGGTTAAAAGAAGCAAAAGATAAGGCAGATCAGGCTTTTCAGTCAGCCAGTAATGGTAAGGCTTTAATTAAGAATGCTATTACTGGCGTGGATCCGGATGTAAGTCTACCAACCGATGCAACTTTTACTCAGCTTGCATCGGCTATAGGGCAAATAAAGACAGGGGTTGATACCGAGGATGCCACAGCAACGGCAGAGCAGATATTGACTGGAATGACGGCTTATGTAAAGGGAGTCAAGGTGACTGGTAATATGACTAACCATGGGGTGGTAAACATTACACCAGGGACAGCTAATCAAGTAATCCCGAAAGGTTATCATAATGGCAGCGGGGGTGTTGCCGGCGATCCTAATTTAGTATCAGGTAATATAAAATCTGGTGTTAGTATCTTTGGGAAATCAGGTAAAAATAGTGTGGTAGATACAGCAGATGCTAATGTAACAGCGGGGCAAATGCTTACTGGGTATTCTGGGTATGTAAATGGAAGCAAAATCAATGGAAATATACCCGTTGTCAATCCAGACTACAATGACCAAATGGGAACCGGTTCAGTTAGCGCGGGGGCTTACACCGGCGATGGTGCAAACTATGCTTATATGCATTTGGGACTTAACGGGAAGTATGTAAATGGAATCAATTACATAAGACATTATGAGCCGTATTTAGTACCTGCATGTATAGTACCTGGAGCCTCCATAATGGGAGTCGCGGGAGCTGCGTCAATGGGTAAAAAATTTGCAAATGGAAGTGTTGAGATAACTACAGCAAGAGCAACGTTTTATTATCAATCAGGCAGTATAGTAAATAATTATCCTTTTGTAACTGTATCTGGACTTACATTTACACCTACATTTATTCATATTATTTGTTTTCAATGGAATGGAGTCTATGAATATGTGACTCAATATACAACAATTACAGGAAATGAAACAAGAGAGCCATCTTTTAAAACAGCAATCTATAATAAATCGTCAGGTCCGTCAGGAGGCGAAAATTTTAGCGCGCTTAAGGGAGCGGCATATGTTAATTCAACCGGTTTTTGTGCTCCAATACTGCTCGGCGATGCTGGAACCATATGTTATTGGCATGCCTATGAATAGGAGGATATATGGAATATTTAGTTAATCATGATAACACCAGAAAAATTTATTATTAGACAAGCGGCGTTCTTGCAGGACCTGTAGGACTACAATTCATAAAATTAACCGTACCAGAGGATAAACGGCTTGTAAGCATAGATACATCGAAAAAACCGCATAGTCCTGTATTCGCAGACATTCTTAAAACAGTATAGATAACTTAGAAGAGATAGTCGCAGACCTTACGAAACAGCTTGCTAATGAAAAGAAAGCGAAATTAATGTTAATGGAAGCAATGGCAGAGACCTACTTAGTCATTACACCAGAACAATATCAGGAGATAACCGGTGAGGTTTTCACAAAGTAAGTGACTATATTATTAAGCAGAGACCCTTATATGACATAACATATAAGGGTTTCATCACTAAAAAAGGAGACAATTGCCTATGACCATCGAAGTTGCTATGCTCATTTCCGGTGTTTCCCTTGCCTTTGGCATATATACAGGGATAACAAATCTAAAGAGAAATCAGAAGACTGATACAAAACAGGACACTGCTGAGCTTACAACGGTGATTGTCAAGCTTGAGAATATAGGAAATGGGATTTCAGAAATAAAATCCGAACTAACCAATGTGAAAAACGATAGCAAAGAGGACAGGGAAAGGATTATACGACTGGAGGAATTAACAAAACAGGCCCATAAAAGGCTGGATAATATTGAATTATATAAAAAGAACGAATGAGGCGGATTTGTGATATAATAAAGGAGGAAATATATGGAACTTACATTTTTAAAGGACTACATTAATCTGGTAGTATTAGGCATTTGCCTGTGTATCGGTTATGTCATTAAAACAAGCCTTGATTTCATCAATAATAAATACATACCCGTTATCATGCTGATAATTGGAACCTGCGTAAATGCCGCAATGAACCTGTCTCATATCACTGCCGCCGTAATACTTGGCGGAATGATTAGCGGACTGGCCAGTACCGGATTATACGAAGCAATGAGAAACTTAATTAACAAAGAAGGAAACCAGTAACTGCGAAACCATAAAGCGTTATAAATCCATACAATTCTATACAAATCTATACAATTCATATAAATTTCATAGCTACAGTTGCTGAATGGATAAGGTCATCCGAGACCGTATGGATAAGGTCGTTCGAGACTGTATGGGTAAGGTCATCTGAGCATGATTCAGCTCTGGAATTGTATAAATTGTAAGGTATAAAAGAATGCTTATCTAAGGTTTCACAATTATCTAAAAAGGGAAGAATGAGGGGCAGATACTTAGTTACTGCAAACGACTGCTAAGGCAGCAGTCACGTGAGTAATAGAAAAATATAACTTCTTCCCAGAGATTTAAGCCGCCTTAAGGGCGGCAGAATGGAGGGGTAATATGGCTTATTTAGTTGCAGTTGACAGCGGACATGGAATGGAAACGGCAGGGAAGCGGACTCCTGCCATACCGGAAGAATGGTTCGGTAAAAAGAAAGGCGAGGTGATTCATGAAAAAGAATTTAATAAACCAGCCGCCGAATACCTGATTGCGGCACTGAAACGGTGCGGTTTTCAGACGCTTAATGTAAGTCCTGGGACGTCCGATCTACCCTTAACAGACCGTTGGAAAGCCGCCAATGCTGCAAAAGCGGATATTTTTATATCCAAGCATTACAACGCTTCAACCGGTAACTGGGGAAATGCCCATGGAATAGAAACAATCATATCCCAATATGCCGGAGAAGACAGTAAAAACCTTGCCCGTTTGGTGCAGGCAGAACTGGTACAGGCTCATAAAAGGGAAGACAGGGGTGTTAAGGCAGATATTGTACAGTCAGGCATTAATATAGCGGTACTACATAACACGAATATGCCTGCCATACTGACGGAATCCGGATTTATGGACAACTTAGCAGAAGCTAAGACAATGCTTGATCCAGAATTTCAGAAAGCCGATGGAGAAGCTACCTGTAAGGGAATCTGTAACTATTTTGGAGTTAAATATGTAGAAGAAATTCTGACACCAACCAAAAGCATTACAAAAACTTCTCCCAAAGAAGCAATTACATGGTTACAGCAGAAATTGAATACGGCTTTACCCGGTGTAACGTATATCCCCCTTATAGCTGACGGAGTATTTGGAACCAGAACCCGGATTGCAGTCCTTATATACTGGGAATTCAAAGGCTGGAAACAGGATGGCAAAGAAGACGGCTGGAAGGTTGGTCCTGGGACTATTAAGGAACTGGCTAGATTATAACTTTACAGATAAAATGGATTATGAATTAAATATTGCTTAGTTAACTAGATATTGCTTAGTTATCTAGAATTGTTTCGTTATCTATAAATTCTGTAGGTACTATTTATAATTAGGCAGTAATGGGAAAAGCCCCGTTTCAGTGATATGCTCCCTTTGTAGTAGACAGTTTATTTAATATAAACTGTTTGCTATAAGGAGGAGCTTTTTTCAATTCCAATTAATCCGTTTAAACATTTTTGAGGTATTTTTCCTTCAACATTACAATTAATGCATTTCTTGTACATTCCTGTTTGTGGGAAAATGTCATACAATAGATTATATTACTTCATCATCTTCCTATGTCATAATGACAGTTTGATAAAATAATTCTCGTGTTACTATTAACTATAAAATAACTCTTTTTGGGTTTAAGTTTATTTTTTTATAGCAATATAGCATGTTACAACATACTTATTTAACATGAGCCCCAAATTAGGAAAATGGTTAATGTAAGGCATAACCATATTTATACTTATTTTCTGAAAACGGTCATATAGTTCATAAAGTAAAACCATAGAATGCATTATTTACCAATTCCCAAAGGAAATATTTGATAAACCGTCCCAGGAAGGGTTATAATATGCCTGTTAGATTAAGAGGGGGTCACCCGGCAATTCTAAATAGTAGTTTGACTAAAACTATATACTTGAGAGAAAGGCAGAGGAACTTTTATGGGAATTAAGTATAATGAAACGAATCGAATCTTTAAATTGGACACACCAAAATCTACCTATATGTTTGGTATTGTGGATGAAGAAAATTTTGTAGGACATATGTATTACGGCAGGAGGATAAAGGATGAAGACCTTAGCTATTTAATGCGTAATCCTTCCGTGCTACCTTCTAAGAGTAATAGGGACAGGGTAAACTTTTTAGATTCCCTGCCTATGGAATATTCAACCCATGGGATTGGAGATTTCAGGGAATCCTGTCTTTCTGTTAAGACAGCAGACGGTCATTCAGCCTGTAGTTTATCCTACGTTTCCCATGTTATATATAAGGGGAAAAAGGTACTAGAAGGACTTCCCGCTACTTTTGGAAATGAGGAGGAATGTACTTCCCTGGAACTGGTTTGTGAGGATAAAGTCTTAAAGCTTCGCATTATACTGACATATACCGTTTTTGAAAAACTGGATGCTATCACTAGAAGTGTAAAGATTATTAATGCTTCCGAAGAACCGATTTACCTCACCAAAGTATTAACCACATGCGTGGATATGGATAACAAAGAGTATGACATGATAACCTTGTATGGACAATGGGCCAAGGAACGCATGATTAATAGAAGGAAAATTACCGACGGCAAGAACCTGATTAATTCTCTAAGAGGGGTATCTTCCCATCAGGAACAGCCGTTTATAGCGGTATTAGACCACAACGCCAAGGAAGAACAGGGAGAAGTCTATGGCTTTAACCTGGTTTACTCCGGAAACTTTATGGCTCAGGCAGAGATTACCCACCTGGACATGTTGCGGGTAACCTTAGGAATCAATCCGGTGGATTTTTGCTGGAAGCTTGATAAAGGGGCTGCCTTTACTGCTCCGGAAGCCGTATTAGTGTATTCCTCAGAGGGAATCGGGGCGATGACCAGAACCTTCCATGATTTATATAGAAGCCACCTGATCAGAGGCGGATACAAAGATAAGAAAAGACCGATTTTAATCAACAACTGGGAAGCCACCTATTTTGATTTTGATACGGATAAACTATTAGACATTGCCAGAGAAGCTAAAAAGCTTGGTATTGAAATGCTGGTAATGGATGATGGCTGGTTTGGTGACAGGAAGGATGATAACACCTCACTCGGAGACTGGTTTGTAAATGAGAATAAATTAAAAGGCGGGTTATCCTATCTTGTTCAGGAAGTTAATAAAATTGGTCTGAAATTTGGTCTCTGGGTTGAACCGGAGATGGTGTCACCAGATTCAGAACTGTTCAGGGCCCATCCGGACTGGGCGATACAGATACCCGGACGAAGTGGTGCTTTAGCCAGAAATCAGTTGGTATTAGACATATCCAGAAAAGAAGTAAGGGAGGGAATTTATGAGAGTATTCATAAAGTTCTGTCCGAGTCCAACATAGAATATGTAAAATGGGATATGAACCGTGCTCTGACAGACCTTGGCAGTGTTAGCCTTAGCGGGGATACCCAAGGGGAACTCTATCACCGTTATGTCCTTGGAATGTATGAATTGCAGGATAAGCTCACCAGAGATTTCCCTCATATTCTCCTCGAAAACTGTTCCAGCGGCGGAGGTAGGTTCGATCCCGGTATGCTTTATTACAGTCCTCAGATTTGGACTTCTGATAACACGGATGCCATAGACCGCTTAAAGATACAGGAGGGAACCGCCCTTATTTATCCCCTGTCCTCTATGGGTGCCCATATAGCAGACTGCCCAAGCCATTCCAATGGAAGGATTACGCCATTATCCACCAGGGGTTATGTAGCTCTGGCCGGTACCTTTGGCTATGAATTAGACGTTACTAAAATACCGGAAGCCGACCGGAACCTGATACCGGAACAGGTTGCCATGTATCATAAATATAATGATCTGGTTCGGGAGGGAGACTACTTCCGTATTGCCTCTTATCAGGAAAATAATGAATACGACTGCTACAGTGTGGTTTCCAAAGATAAAAAGGAAGCATTGGTTACCTTTATTCAGGTATCCGCAAGACCGGGCTTCATATGAGAAGGGTTTATTTAAAAGGTTTAAGGGAAGAAGTTATGTACCAGGTGGAAGAAACCGGGGAAATAGTAAGCGGCGGAGCCCTTATGTATGCCGGACTCAACATTCCGAATATGTGGGGGGATTATCAAGGCAGGCTGATGCATCTAATCAGTGTAGTCTCTGATTGATACTTGGGCTAATCGATTAGAAGGAAGTTTCTGTCTGCAAGACGGTTAGTAAAACTCCTAATGAAAGTCTACTATATTTATAATATTATGTAAGTTCTTTTCTAGAAACAGGCTGGGTATATACCCAGCCTCCAGACTGTAGACAAACTGCGTTTTCTATAGTTTCTTTATTTAATTATTGTTTGAATATACAGTTACCACATAATTATGCTATCTAGTATTGTGCTAGATTGTTCTTATATTGGAATTTGTTTATTTTTTCGTCCGCTTTGATAGATGTATTTCCCCATCATTTTTATATCCAAGTTTGTCATATACTGATTGAGCAATGAAATTATTTTTTCCAGTTAGTAGCTCATATTTATGTATTGGATACTTCTTGCTACAGTAGTCTTCCGCAAAGGTTATCATTGCACTTGCAATACCTCTTTTTCTGTATTCCATCTTAACATATACCTCTGTGATTTCAGGCATATATTCATCATAACAAAATGATTTTTTCAACTGAATACAAACAAATCCCCCAAGTAAGCCATTATCATCCGCTACAATGACAACTTCCTGCTGATTGTTTAAAAGAGAATCTTTTATATTCTCAAAAGTTGTCTCACCTTTACCATTAAACTCACTATTTAAGATGTCTAATTGCTCTGCGTCATTCACCGTTGCCAAACGTACCATAATTCCCTCCATCACAAATTCAAATTTAATTAATTATAGCAGAGAGGGGAATAAAAATAAATGGATGTATATTTATAATCACAATACTCAGCGTTTTAAGAAACAAATGACTTTGTCTATAGTCTGAGGTTGGGTGTATGCCCAGCCTGAAGTTTTTTTTATGATAACCAATGCGCTATACCGTCAACCGGTTTATTGGTTAAGTACTTCATTGCCTTATCTTACCTTATATTACTTTGTATTCAGCTTTTTGAGTCCTGAATCCACATCTTAGAATCCTTCTGTTTCGTACCATTTGCATCATAGAGTTAACCTAATTGGTGAGGGGGCACATAAACCGGTAAGCACGCGTTGATTTATTAATATCCCCTTCCTATTGCTACGTATTCTTTAAATATTCAGCTAGTTCTGTATCCATAGGATACAAGAAGAACAGGTAATAAGATTTTTAATATAATACTATAGGTATTTTTCTTTGCTTTATGGAAGTGAAGGGAATAACCTGCGTGATACGTGCGCTGTAATGCACAGATCGAAGCTAGTGTGAAATAAAAAGACATTTCACACCCTGATTTGAGGTTGTACCACATCTGCGAGCAGATGCGGCATGCAATGGGAGTTAGGTTGAAAGAAAATATTATGAATGAGAGGATGCCACTTATGGATTCTTTTAACCTTTTTATATGTGGCAGTAACACATCTGCTTACCGATGTGTCATGCAATGGGTGTTAGGCTAAAAAATAAATTTTCATTCGCAAGTTTGTGCTTGCGCACCACAAACTTGGTATGCGCAAAGAGCGTGCGCAAGAATAGAGGTTAAAATGAAAATAGCTGTTGATGCAGGTCATGGCAGTGAGACCCCGGGGAAACGGACCCCTCCTTTGCCAGTCAATATAGATTTTAACAAGGATGGTAAGATTGATGTGAAAAAAGGGGGAAGTATCAGGGAGCATACTGCCAATACAGGAGTTGCAAATTACTTGATTAAGGAATTGAAGCGCTGCGGCTTTGATACGGTACAGACCGGTTTTGACGATGAGAATCCCTATAATGATAACGATACTCCATTAGTAGAACGTCAGGGAGTAATAAAGAATGCCAAATGTGATTATTCCGTCTGTATCCATTTTAATGCTAGCGGGGACGGCTCTGCTTTTACCGCTCCGGAGGGCCTTGGGATATATATTCATGATAAATATAATAACGAATCGGAAAAATTCGCCCAGACAGTATTAAAATATCTGGTAAAAGGCACGGTTCAAGTAAACAGGGGTATAACGAAACAGGCTCTGGCTATGTGTAATTGCAATAGCCTTGGTGTAAAAGGAGCAATCCTTACCGAACTGGCTTTTATGACAAATCAGCGGGAAGCAGTGGAGTTAATGGGAAGTGAGGACTACTGGAAGGAATCTGCCAGGGAAATATGTATGGGAATCTGTGAATATACAGGTAAAAACTATGTGGAGGAGATTATCGTGCCGACTAAAACAATAACTAAAAGTTCCTCTAAGGATGATATCAGATGGCTGCAGAATAAACTTAACAGTGTATTGGCTGGAGAGAGTTTTATCCCTCTTGCAGTTAACGGAATTTATGATAGTAAGGTCAGAATAGCCGTGCTGATCTATTGGGAAAAACGTGGTTGGAACAAGGATGGAGCAAAAGACGGCTGGAGTGCCGGGACTGGTACCATAGATGCGTTAAAGTAAATGTAAAAAATAAGATGTGCTGATCCTGGAATATAATCAATGGAAATATGGAATGGATTAAAGAGTTGTATTAAATTAAAGAGCTGAATTAAGTTAAAGAGCTGAATCAATTAATGAGCTGTTCAATAGAGTTTTGTTATTTTGTAGAATAGATTGACAATCTCAACGTATATCGGTCATCATATAATCAATATATAGATGACCGATATACTGTTATCATGCAAGAATCTAAAAAAATCTAAAAAAATCAATAAAAATCGATAAGATCCAGGATATAGCTAACAGGCAGTACAACTATGTCAATTATAAAACACTTGGCGGTACAGCTTTATAAAACCCGAAACACTTACCCGAACCTCCAAAATTTAAACACCGTGTAAATTATCTTTACTATCAGAGTAAGGTAAATACAATCGGGCATAATTAAAACTCAACTATTCATTTAGTGTCACTCAACGGTTACTTGCTGTAGGATAAAGCAAGTACCTGCTACAATAAATCATCCGGATTAAGTAATATAGAAGGAGCATACGAAAAATGGATGAACAGAGATTTTATTCCCTGTGTTTGCAGGGAGAGGTATTACAGGCAATCGAATATTTGAAATCAGAACCAGATAAAAATGATGAGTTATTATTACTGGAAAAGCAATATACCAATCGGTTTCTAAGCAAAACAGAACCAACCGGCATAACGACCGAGGAGCCCTGGATAGAAGAGGTAATGAACTGTTATTACGAGTATTTTCGTCTCGTATTAACAAAAAACCCTCCAGAACCCGCCGAAACACAGCTGAATATGAAATTATTCAAGCTATTGGCGGATCAGGGTGTTAAAGATGCATTAACAGATTTAGATAAGACAGAAGAGCTCCTTGAAATTAAGTTCAGGGAGAAAGGTTATACCTTTTTAGGAGGTGTAACGCCGCCCTTTCGAGGTCCTTACATATGGAAAACGACCTGTAAAAAGGATTTTATCGTTACACTTCCGGTAGGAGAGCAAAAAGTAACGGTTTATTTCCTGTCCGATTTTCTGATGTTGGGCTGGGCTTTTTATGCCACCTTTGGAAAACGCCATACGGGAGGCTGGGCAAATGAGGAAGGTCTGTTCTATGTGAATAACACAGCAAAGCCTGTTGATACACAGAGTGAAGAGTTTCAGGTATGGTTCTTAAAACACGAAGCCCAGCATCTAAATGATTACATAAACTATCCAAATCTGAATGCAAGAAATCTGGAATACCGCGCTAAACTGGTGGAATTGATTTATAATACCAAACCTCTCGATTTACTTTACAAGTTTAAATACCAGGCTAAAAAGGATAAAACATTACCCCATGCCTATGCTGCCTATGTCATTGTAGAACAGATAGAAGAAAAGCTGTTTGGAAGAACCACCCCAGGTACTAAGCCAATCGCCATTGAGACCTATAAAGATACCGCGCCTAATTTAATTCAGGTAACAGCCAACCGCCTGCTTCTTGATAACAACAAAAGATTAACAGAAGCAGGAATAGCTACTGAAGGAATTTTATAATATATAACTCTAACTTAGCAGTTAATAAACTTAAAAATACTTGATAAAATCAGCCCGAAAGCTAAATTGGGGCTGTTGTAAATCAAAGACTAAATTATCTGGGAGAGAATAAGGATTGTATTTTGCAAAAATTTTGTGGAAAGTATGCGCGAATGGCTGCAAGAAAGAGAATGCAGCCGTATATTCGCGCGAACTTGGAACAAAATTTTTGCAAAATACAATCCTTATTCTATGCCCAGGGCTGGTATCCTATATTTTGCAACAGCCCCTGAATCCCCTTCCTTGCTGATTTTATCAAGTATACCAAGGCTAAAAATAACTGCGAAGTTTGAAGATTTAATATATGATTTGTATGTCAAAAGGAGCCTATATTAAGGATGATATTCCTCATGAAATTTCCGCACGGCCTCCAGATAGGCGAGGATTAATTTATGAGGATTTTCTTTGGTGGAACTTAGCTGGGGCTGGAACAGGGTAGCGACGTAAAATCTGGCACCGGCAAGTTCAAAAATCCTTACTTCATCCTGTTCATCCGTACCGGCAATATGGAAGCCGCTGTTGTCAAACATATGCTGATAAGTGGGGTTTAAGCCGAAACTACAGTTGTACCGTTCAATAATCTCTGCTTCGCCGTAGATTTTGTGGATAAGAGTATCCTTCTTCAAATATATTTTTTTTGTCTCGCCCACAAGGGAGCAGGATAAAGGCGCAATGAAGAATTTAGAGGCGTCAGGGTTATACTCTGCATGGGAAACCTCAGAAATTCCAAGAACATCATTAGCATATTCCATAACTGCATGCTGGAAACCTCCGCAGGTGCCAAGAAAGGGATAATCATGCTCCCTGGCAAACCGAATCCCCTTAATTGCTCCAGTATAGCTTACATAGGGACTACCCGGTGAGCAAAAGAAACCGTCAAAAGCTTCCGGTTCCATATTTTTTCCGTTACCACCATAGATACCGTCCTCCAGGCTTTTAGTCGGAAGCCAGAAAATCTCAGCATTCATTGATAACTGTGCGGCACAGTGTCTTATTGCTTCATTGGTAGCCAAATGGGAGGGTTTTTTCTCATCATAATCTCCGATGATACCTAACTTGATTAAATCATTCATACAAATTTCCTTTCTGTTAAATTAAATAGAGGATATAAGAGTAACGGCAAATTTAGATTTTGGCATCTTAGCTAATGAAAAATAGTAATGACAACTAGAAGGAATACGCCTTTTTCAGTAACTGACATGCACAAAAAACTGAAAACAGGGAGCCTGCATAACAATCAGATTCCCTGCTTTTATATTGGGTTTTTAACTAAGTTTTTAACTAACTAAATTTCAAATTAATAGTATTAATTTCGATTTTATTGTACTACTAATTGTGCCACTAATTGTACTACTTATTGTAGTTCTAATTTGTAAAACCAATTAAAGTTTTTATCCTATCCTCAGATTATTCAGACAGGTTATTTATCCTTAAATAGTTTTCATAAGCCAGTTCCTGCAGAATTTTATAAAGTCCCTGAACATTGAACTTCTTCGGGAATTCCAGCTTGTGGGCTGCATACTCAACATGATGGCCCTTTAGTTCCGGCGAACTTATGTAAGTGAAGGTCAGTTCGCTGTCATCAAAGCCAAAGCCGGAGGTTTCCATTGTGACATTAACAACAGATAAGAGATTGATGGAGGTGACCCTCATTTTAGTACCGGTGGCACCCTGTTTATCCGTCATAATAATACGTTTCTCCGTAAAGATAAGGGCATCTCTTACCAGTTTAAAGCCCATGGTAATTTTTTCGCCGTCCATTAAATACTGTCCGTAGTCTTTTTCCAGTTCTGCAATAGGAACTTCGCTGTAGTTACCGGCAAAACCACCCTGTAAGATATTTTTCATTCCGAAAGGCATAGCAATTTCCTCCTAAGTAAAGTATAGTTTTACTATACTACTTGTTCACCTCATTTGCAATAATTTACCATGGAAAATTTAAGGTAATTAGATGGTGAAATCGGGGTAGAAGATTGCTTGTCACAGTCTTTCATAATACGCCTAATATTTCCAATAAATGTGAAATTAAACCAGTTAATGTTTGCAAATTACTATATTTTATGCTATAATTTGAGAAACTATATAGCAGTCGGAGGGTTCATATAATGTTGAAATTGGGTAATAAAACAAAGGGCAGACAAAGTGATATAATTACCTTGGAGAAGCTTTTGAGCTGGGATTTTAAAGAGGATACAGGGACTGGTGAAGGGAATCTGGTACAGATTTATAAAGATTACAGGAATTATTTCACACAGTTTAAGAATGAATTTGAAAACGTGAAATCCATCTCCGGGCAATTAGAAGGTGTAGTAGAAGAAATCGTAGATGCCTCCAACAGTGTTAAATTATCTGCGGAATACATAGCCAAAGGGGCTCAGTCACAGACCGAAGATGTGGGGCGGTGTATGGAAGTGGCGGATCACCTGGCAGAAAAGATTAACAGTATGGACACAAAATCCAAAGAACTAATCCAGATGGCGTATGGCATGAGCGCAGAAAATACGAATGGAAAAGAAGCCATCCAAAATCTAATTGTAAACCAGGAAAAAAACCAGCAAGTAATTGAAAATATAACACAGGAGATTTATCTGCTGTTAGATAAGACCCAGAAAATAACCGAGGTAACCAAGGTTTTGTACGGAATCGCCTCCCAGACCAACCTCCTTGCCTTAAATGCCTCCATCGAAGCCGCCAGAGCAGGGGATGCCGGTAAGGGTTTTGCAGTAGTAGCAGAAGAAGTAAGAAAGCTTTCCGAAGAAAGCAGACAAGCCAGCGAACATATTAATAAGTCCATAACAGATGTGGTAAAAGAACTGGATAACTTAAAAGTTGTAATAGATACTTCGGGCACCATATTTTCTGCCCAGACGGAGTCTGTTGATAAAGTAATTACCTCAGCGGAGAAAGTATCCACTACGGTAGATGATTTCATTGTAAGGCAGAAGGAATTCAATAAGGATGTGGAGGAATTAACCGGTGAGAAGGAAAAGCTGATTGATACCATCGGCAGTATTGCATCTGTGGTGGAGGAAGCGTCTGCAACGACGGAAGAAGTAGCTTCCTTAACCATCAATCAGAACAGTATGGCAGATATATTAGTCAAGATGTCCCAGAATCTGTGCGGTAAAGTAGAACTTATCCACGGCAATTCCAAAACCATTCAGACTGCGGTAAGCCTTAAGAAAAAGAAAAAGATTGCCATGATCTGGGATTTAGATGATCCATTCTGGGAACCGGCAGCAAAAGAAGCGGAAAAGACTGCAAAAATCCTTGATTTTGACATCTCCATATTTGCGCCTAAGACCAGAGGTAAACAGGGAACCCAGGAGATGGCGGAAATCCTTGATAAGATTTTGGTGAATGAATACGATGCCATTGTCATATCCCCCATAGCTGATCCAAAGATTGGGGAACGGCTTAAGAAAGCAGTGGATGCAGGCATTAAAATCATATTTATCTTATCCACCGTAGAAGGTATACCCTATGAAGCCTTAATTGGCACCAACGCCCTCCAATGCGGTATGAATTCCGGCAGAGTTGTCAAACATCTCTTAAATAATGAAGGCGAAGTAATTATTGGTCTGTGGTCGGATTACAAGATGGCCACCATAGAAGAACGTGCGGAAGGCTTCTTAAAAGAGTTGAAGGATTCGGACATTAAGGTACATAAAGTAGATGTGGTAGGAGAACCCACCGAAGCAGAGGCAGAAAAAATCATCGATAAGATGTTAAAAGACCATCCGAATACAAAACTGGTATTTGCAACCAATGTAGGCTGGGGCTTGGCTTATGCCAGATATATGAATAAGCATCATCCAAGTATCAAAGTCGTTACCGTGGATTTTACCAAGGAGATTGCAAATCACATGCGTAAAGGCAATATCCATGCAGCCATTGCCCAGCGCCCCTTTGTCTGGGGCTCGGTAACCTTAGAACAGCTTGTAGATGTATTTGCCGGCAAGAAGGTTAACAAATATACGGATACGGGTACTTACGAAGTAAATATGAATAATATACAGATTTTTGAACAGAGATTTTAAAGCGATACAATTAAAAAATTGTAGAAAAAGCCTATGGTAAATTAGTCTGCCCCAGACCTTAAAGACAAGAAATCTTAAGGTTTGGGGCGTTTTTTTAATAGAACATTAATAGAATATTAAAGTTTTTTGTGATATAGTAGACGATATAAAATTGATGATATCCAGGCAATAGGAGGTGACCGGATGAAATTTATTCATATTGCAGATATACATCTCGGAGCGGCACCGGATCCAGGTTATCCCTGGGGAGCAGAGCGGGAGAAAGAAATCCTTTACAGCTTTCATAACATAATTGATATCTGTAACCAGCAGGAAGTGGATTTATTGCTGATTGCCGGTGACTTGTTTCATAAGCAGCCCCTAATCCGTGAATTAAAAGAGATCAGCTACTGCTTTCAGAAATTAACCAAAACCCAGGTAGTGCTTATAGCCGGAAACCATGATTATATCAGCGGCAGATCAAATTATGTTTCATTTGACTGGGGAGAGGGGGTACATATGCTTTCGGAAGCTTCCTTAGACAGCATTTATCTGGAGGACATCAATACAGAGGTTTACGGACTGAGCTATCACACCAGATTCATAAAGGAACCTCTCTATGACAGAGCCAGTCCCGGCTGTGAGGAACGGATTAATATTTTACTGGCCCACGGCGGCAGCGAATATGATATACCCATAGATAAAAAAGCTTTGCTGGGAAATGGATTTGACTACATAGCCCTTGGGCATATCCATAAACCTCAGATGTTCGGTGAACGAATGGCTTATGCCGGCTCCCTGGAACCTCTTGATAAGACAGAAACCGGAGAGCGGGGTTATATCCTTGGAGAAATCAATAAGGAGGGAGAACAATCAGACCTCAAAATAACATTTGTACCAAATTCTTTAAGGCAGTACATAAAACTGGAACTTCCTGTGGCTCAGGGTATGACCCATGGAGAACTTCTTGATATAGCCAGGAAAATGATCTCCGAACAGGGCAGTCATCATTTATATCTGCTTCAATTGATTGGCTTTCGGGATACGGATATCGTATTCCATACAGAAGAATTTAAAAAACTTGGCAATGTAGTAGAAGTAATAGACGATACAGTACCGGATTATGATTTTGAAACCTTATATCTGGAAAATCAGGACAATATCATAGGACTTTACATAAAGCGGATTAAAGAAGGCTTAAAACAGGATGAGGTAGCGGATAAGGCCTTATATTACGGCATTGAAGCCTTGCTTGGGGCTAAAAATTATAAGTAACGGGGGATAACGGATTTGCAGCTAAAAGAGATACGCCTTAACGATTTTGGAAAATTTCATAACAAATCCCTCCCCTTACAGGACGGCATCAACTTAATTTACGGTGAAAACGAAGCCGGTAAATCGACCCTTCATACCTTTATAAAAGGCATGCTCTTTGGAATTGAGAAGTTAAGAGGCAGGGCTTCTAAAGATGATATATATGAAAAGTATAAACCCTGGGACCGCCCGGGTTCCTATTACGGCAGCCTGGATTTGGCTGCAGAGGGTAAAAACATTAGGATTATTAGAAATTTTGATAAAAACAATAAGAATTGTACAATTCTTGACATAGATACCGGCAGGGAACTGGAGTTAGGACCAGAGGAACTTAAAAATCTATACGGAGGGCTTACCGAAGCGGGTTACCGCAATACCATCAGCATCGAGCAGCTAAAGGTAAGGACAGACCAGGAGCTGGCAGAGGAGGTGCGTAATTATATTACGAATATTTCCCTGACCAAAAGCAATGAAGTGGATGTCACCAAAGCCCTTGGCTACCTGCAGGATAAGAAAAAGGCACTTGATGCCAGCTCGTTAAGTGATAAGCTATCAGCCCTAGAAAAAGATATAGAAGAAGGTATTAAACAGGAAGAGAAGCTGGATCAATTAACCCTTTTACTAAAAGACCTCGAAGAACAGGAGCTTGCACTTAAAAGAAGTCAGGAAGTTTTAGCGAAGGAGACTACGTCGAAAGAGTTTACCCCACTGCAGGAATTTATTAATTATCTGAATCAATTCCCGGTGATAAAAGAAAAGTATCAGAATTATAAAGAGGCCAGACAGCAAAAAGCATCCTATCAGGAAAAGCTTGCCTTAGTGGAAGAACGCCTTCCGGACTTCCGGGATGACCATATCAAACTACTAAAGAATAAGATAAAAGAACTGGATACACTAAAATACGAAATCGCAAACTGCGAAGAAGAAAATAAGGCGTATATAAGTGAAGAAAACCAACTCCTAAACCAGGATAAAACGAAGCGGGCAGTCTTTTCTCTACTGCCTGTAATGACCGGTATTGTACTGCTATTATTATCTATGGGGAAAAACTTTATGGTTTCTTTCATCGGCTTTTTGTTCCTTTTTACAGGAATACTTGTGTTTCTTATTCTTAACGGTAGATTATTAAAACGTCAGAATAGGTTAAATTTCGCGCAGATAGAACAGGATAAAATCCTTAGGGAAAAGAGAAATACCATAAAAACTATACTAACTACCTTTCAAGCACCGGATGAAAAGGCTTTAAAGACCAAATATGAAGAAGCCCTCAGACTGGAGATGACGATAGAACATCTGTTAAAGCAGAGAAATGAATATAGTGAACAGATAGAACTGCTTCATAAAAAAATCACTCAGGCAGAGAAGGAAATCACCCAATATTTAGAACCCTTAGTGTTAAGCGCAACAGGAGATGTATTTATAAGCAACTGCTTAGAGAGGAATAAGCTTGCAGATTATAAACTGGATGAGAATAAGCTGGATGAGAATAAGCTGAAAGAGAATAAACTGGAAGAGGATAAGCTGAAAGAGAATAAGCTGAATGAGACGAAACCGGAAGGGGATAGGCTGGAGGAATATAAGTTTATGGAAATAGAAAACTATGTGATTTCCAAAAAGCAATCCCTGGTAAGAAATCAGGAACTCTATGGGAAGAAGACAGAGAACCTGCGGATACAAAAGGAAAAGTTGAGATGGGAGCTGGCAGCTTTAGAAGGCTGTGAAGATAAACTGCTTAAGGATCAAGAACAATATGAAGAACTCTTAAAGCAGAAACGTGCCAATGACCTGGAATTAGAAGCCATTAAACTGTCCATGGATACCATTAACGGTCTGTCCCTTGACATTCATGATAGTTTTGGGAGAGAGTTAAACGAGCTGGTATCGAAACTTACCGGTGAGGTTACAAACCAAAAATACCTGGATATTAAAATAGATGAAAAGTTAAATATTAAAGTAGGTCATAAAGACAATTATGTATTGTTAAATAAATTAAGTGCAGGAACCATTGAGCAATTATACTTTGCCCTTAGGCTTGCCGTAGCCGATCTGGTTTATAAAGGGAAAATTATGCCAATCCTTATAGATGATTGTTTTGCTTTATATGACGATTACCGGACCGAAGCAGCCCTTTTATATCTTGCGAAAGAAAGGAAAGGCCAGGTGTTGTTATTTACCTGCCATAACAGGGAAAAATCCATATTAGACAGGTTAAATATAAATTATAACTATATAGACTTAACCGAGGGCAGTTAACCTTTGGCTAAGACCCAATCAGTCTGGAACAGCAATGTCCCAGCAAGGAAATAAAGAGGATATTATGGAAAATAACACGACTAGAACCAATCAAAACACAAGCAATAGAAATACAAGTAATCAAAACAGAAATACCAGCAGTAATACTGCTAAGAAAACCAGCAATTCACAAAAGAATAGAAACATACATAAGAAAACAAACATAGACGGTACCAAACCCCAAAAGAAAAAACACCGTTCCAAGTTCCGTAAAAGGCTTCACTGGATTCTGCTAATCTCCAGTTTTGTATTTTCAATGTCCATGTTAATCGGAATCCTGGTTATCTACTTAAAATACGGAGATGATTTTACCAACTATCAAAAAGAGGCAGAAAAGTTAGTGGGTGAGTCCACTCCAGATACCTTCAGACAGGCTGAAACCAGTCTGGTATATGGTTCTAATAAAAAGCTTATATCGGTTTTAAAGGGAGTCAAGGATGTTTATTATTTAAGTTATGACGATATACCAACAGAAGCCGTAGGGGCTATGATTTCCATTGAAGACAAAAAATTCATGGAGCATGCGGGGATAGACTTAAAAGCCAATATCCGTGCTGCCATCGCCTTAATTAAGCACAAAGGCGGTGTAACCCAGGGTGCCAGTACCATTACCCAGCAGCTTGCCAGAGGCATCTTTTTAACCAATGAAGTAAGTATCGAGAGAAAACTAAAGGAAATCTTTATCTCGGTGGAACTGGAGAAGAAGTACTCGAAAGAACAGATTATGGAATTTTATCTTAATAATATCTATTTTGCCAACGGATATTATGGAATCCAGGCTGCAAGCCGGGGTTATTTTAACAAAACCGTGGATAAATTAAGTTTATCCCAGATAGCCTTTCTTTGTGCTATACCCAATAACCCTACCTTATATGATCCGGAAGACCATCCTGAGAATACGGTAAAACGCCGGGACAGAATCCTGCTTCAGATGTATAAGGACGGACGGATTGACAAGGAAGAGTATGACGACGCCTGTAATGAGGAAATTAAACTGGTCCAAAAGAAGTTAACGAAGAACAATTATGTTGAAACCTATGTCTTTTATTCTGCCACCAGGGCTTTAATGGCAAAGGAGGGTTTTGAGTTCCGTAATGTTTTTGACAGCGACGAAGACCGGAAGGAATATGAACTAAAATACAATGAAGCCTATAACCGTTTGCAGAAATCCCTGTATACGGAAGGTTACCGCATTTATACCTCCATTGACTTAAAGAAGCAAAAGGAACTGCAAACGGCAGTGGATGAAAACTTGAAAGCTTTTACCGATAAGAACAAAGATGGCATTTTTACCTTACAAGGAGCAGCCGTATCCATTGAAAATAAAACCGGCAGAGTGGTTGCCATTGTCGGCGGAAGATACCAAAAGTCAGTGGGTTATACCCTTAACCGGGGATATCAAAGCTTCAGACAGCCGGGAAGTTCCATTAAACCCCTGATTGTTTACACCCCGACCTTTGAAAACGGGCGTTATCCCGAGGACATTGTAACAGATGAAAAATTCGAAGGCGGCCCGTCCAATTCAGACGGCGTATATTTGGGTAAAATACCGATTCGTAAGGCAGTTGAAAAGTCTAAAAATACCGTTGCCTGGAGACTCTTTGAAGAGCTTACTCCCAAAGTCGGCTTATCCTATTTGTTAAAAATGAACTTTAGTAAAATTGATAAAAACGATTATTACCCGGCAGCGTCTCTTGGCGGCTTAACCAACGGCGCAAGTCCGGTCGAGATGACCGCAGGTTATGCTACCCTTGAAAATGACGGCGTTTACAGGGAACCGACCTGTATTGTAAAAATAACGGATTCCGAAGGAAACTTAATCGTAGAGGAAAACAAATCCAAAAAAAGAATCTATGATGTCAATGCCGCAAGAATGATGACGGATGTAATGACGGGTGTTATTATCAGAGGAACCGGAGCAGGTCTTGGACTTGACAATATGGCCAGTGCCGGTAAGACCGGAACCACCAATGAGAAAAAAGACGGTTGGTTTGTAGGCTTTACCCCTTATTATACCACTGGTGTATGGGTTGGATACGACATTCCAAAAGCCATGAGCGGCTTATCCGGTGCGACCTATCCGGGGTCCATCTGGAAGCAGTATATGAATGCAATCCACAAAGGACTGGAATACAAAGCCTTTACCCCTTATGAAGATAACCATATCCCGGAGAATACTCAGGAGGAAACGATTGAAACCCAGGAAACCCAGGAGACCACCGAAACCCAGGAACAAACAGGTGAAAACACGGGAACCGAAGACCAGACCATAGATAGCGGAGATACGGAGGAAGACCCGGGCGATACTTCTGGTACACCAGGTGATAACGATGACGGCTGGGGCGATAACAGTCAGGAGGACGGTACAACCATCGATGACGGTCAGAGCGATTATCCGGGTACAGATGACAGCTCCGGCAACGGTTCAGAGGATGACTCCTGGGGTAACGGGAACAGCTGGGACGATCAGGGGAAAAGTGTAAATGGGGGTAATCCTTAAGGTATTTCTGTATTAGTATACTTGATAAAATCAGCATTGAAGGAAATGGAGCAAGTATAATCATCTTTCAATTAGGTTAAAAGCTGATTTTATCAAGTGTTTTTTCGTTTTTATACTGCTAGCTTGAGTAAGAAATGCGCATTTAGAGGTCAATTTTGTATCTTTATTATATACTGATATTCATATAAGCAGGTTGAGAGACGACACAATAATCAGTTCATTCAGATAACTAATTAAGGTAACAAATTCAGAAAACAAATTCAGAAAATAAATTCAGAAAATGAAATCCAGAAAATGAAATTCAGAAAATAAAATTCAGAAAATAAAATCCAGAAAATAAAATCCAGAAAATAAAATCCAGAAAATGAAATTCACAAAATAAATAAATAAAAATCAGAATAAAGTGCAGAAAATGATATTCACAAAATAAAACTCACAAAATTTAATTTAGAAATTAAAACTCAGAAAATAAAACCCACAAAATAAAAATTCATAAAATTATATTTGTATATTGACTCTCCTGTTACCTTAAGGTTTATCATTACATCAAGGCCTTATTTAAAAAAAAGTATGAAAAAAATATGTGTACACATAAAGGATGGATTATGTTTCGAATAGGTGATTTTGCAAAATTAAACCGCGTAACGGTTACTGCTTTAAGGCATTACGATGCCATAGGACTGCTCCAGCCGGAGAAAATAGATACGTTCACCGGGTACCGTTATTATTCTGCAAATCAGATGCCAAGGTTAAACCGCATCATTACGCTTAAAGAACTTGGATTTTCCCTTGAAGAGATTGCTCTGGTGTTAGGGAATAAAGCCAGTTCCGACCCCTTCCAGTTATTATTGGAACTAAAGCATAACGAACTGGAGGACAGAATTAAGTCAGAACAGCAAAGACTTGCTAAACTTGAAACCTTTATAAAGATGTATGAACAGGAGAATTATACTATGGATTATGATATTGTATTAAAACATGTGGAACCGATAAAAGCAGCAAGCGTAAGGGATTTCATACCCACTTACAGTGAACAGGGTCATCTCTGGGAAGAGCTTGCAGGTTATATTGAAGAGAAAGGAGTTAAAATAGTACCGCCTTGTATGGTCATATATTACGACTCCGGTCATAAAGAAGACCAGGTAGATGCCGAAATTATAGAACCCATTGTGGGGGAACTAAAAGGAAATGACCGGATTAAAGTGAGACTCTTAGAAGAGGTGGAACAAATGGCTTGTGTCGTTCACAAAGGTTCCTATCAGACCTTAAGCCAGGCATATACAGCTTTGTCAACCTGGATTCAGGAAAATGGCTATACCATCACCGGTCCCCAGAGAGAACTTTATTTAAAAGGGGAATGGGACTCAGAAAGTCCGGAGGATTATATTACAGAATTACAGGTTCCGGTTTCAGTCTAACTAAGTCGGGTAGTTTTAATTCTAACCGGACAAAGTATGCAGGAAACCTTCATCGTCAACTGTAAAACAATATGTTGAAAAGAATAAGAACTCACCTTGCTTAAAAAAGCAGCGTGAGTTCTTTTTTGTAACAAAAAATATGCCTTATTACATAACTTTCCGCTATAGATGATTTTTTACAGAAAAAGATATTTACTATATGGTCCGCTAAGGGTGAAAATTACAGTAAAAATCACATAATTTCGCGTGTATATTTATATTTTACTATTATTTGTTGTAACTTAGTGATATGACCTGAAATTTATTGTAAATATAGCTAATAAATGTAATTAATTAACAATTATGATTGACATAGATTAGCATAGATGATATATTCATGATTAATAGTTACATAAAATGGTAAATATGGATGAATAATCTGACAATATGAGCAAAATCATAAGAAAGTGAGGATTACTATCAGACTGGGCAGACATAGGACAAGCTGGGGAGCGTGTTTGAGCTCAGATCTTCATTAAATGCATAAGGGACATAATAACAACTGGTATCAGCATAACGACTCACAATTTTTCTGAGGGGCTTTCAGTTATTTCAAACAACTTATAATCAGGCTGTAATACGGTAGAGAAAGGAGCAGTGACTAAAACTACGGCGGCAGGATATAGGATTTTGAGAGTAATTGTAAGATAAAAAATCGATGAGGAGGTTATAGTATGTTACACAAAAAGTTATTGGAACGTGGTAATCAACAGCACCGGCCTATAAGAAGGGGCAGGAGGTTCCTAAAGACTGCGGTAGTTACAGCAGTCTCCCTTGGAATGCTTGCGGCTTCTTTTGTGCCCGGCAATTATGACAGAATTTCTCAGGCGGCAGAAACTGGTACGGACACCTATCAGGACAGATTTTTAGAACTTTGGGGAGATATTAATAATCCCTCCAATGGTTATTTTAGTCCACAGGGAATACCCTATCATTCTGTTGAGACTTTAATCGTGGAAGCACCGGACTACGGTCATGTAACGACCAGCGAAGCTATGAGCTATTACATGTGGCTTGGAGCCATGTATGGTAAATTTACCGGCGATTTTTCCGGCTTTAAAAAAGCCTGGAATGTAGCAGAACAATATCTCATTCCGACAGAAGCAGACCAGCCCAATGTCAGTATGAGCAGATATGATGCCAGCAAACCGGCAACCTATGCGCCAGAGTGGGAATTACCAAGCCTCTATCCGGCACAGTTAGATTTCAGCGCGCCAGTCGGAAGAGATCCTATTAACAGCGAACTTGTCTCTGCGTATGGGACAAGCACCATGTACGGCATGCACTGGCTCCTGGATGTGGACAACTGGTATGGTTACGGCAGACGGGGGGACGGTGTAACAGCACCATCTTATATCAACACCTTCCAAAGAGGCAAAGAAGAATCTACCTGGGAAACAGTTCCCCAGCCCAGCTGGGAAGCAATGAAATTCGGCGGCAGAAACGGTTATCTGGACTTATTTACCGGAGACAGTAATTATTCCACCCAGTTTCGGTACACCGATGCACCCGATGCGGATGCCCGTGCCATACAGGCAACTTACTGGGCAGATCAGTGGGCAGATGAAGCCGGTGTTGACATCGGCACTTACAGAAGTAAAGCCAGTAAGATGGGAGATTATTTAAGATATGCAATGTTTGATAAGTACTTCAGAAAGATCGGTGCTCCGACAGTGGCAGGAACCGGCTATGATTCCGCCCATTATCTGATGTCCTGGTATTATGCCTGGGGCGGTGGAATCAGCTCCAATTGGGCCTGGAAGATTGGCAGCAGCCATAACCATTTTGGTTACCAGAATCCTATGGCAGCATGGATCCTTTCAGAAGACAATGAATTTAAACCGGCCTCTGCCCATGGTGCCGCCGACTGGAGTGTAAGCCTTGACAGACAGCTGGAATTCTACCAGTGGTTACAGTCCTCAGAAGGTGCTATAGCGGGAGGTGCCAGCAATTCCCGCAACGGTCGTTATGAAGCCTGGCCGGCAGGAACTTCTACCTTCTATGGTATGGGTTACGAAGCGAATCCGGTATATGCCGACCCCGGCAGTAATACCTGGTTTGGTTTCCAGGCATGGTCCATGCAGCGTATTGCAGAATTATATTATAAGACCGGCGATCTTAGAGCCAAAGCACTTTTGGATAAATGGGTGGGCTGGATTAAGACCGTGGTTCAATTAAACAGTGACGGTACCTTTGCAATACCAAGTAATATCGACTGGAGTGGTCAGCCGGATACCTGGAACGGTACCTATACCGGTAATCCAAACCTTCACGTAATAGTAAACAGCTATGGTACGGACCTCGGAGTAGCAGGTTCCTTAGCCAATGCCTTGTTGTATTACTCTAAGGCCTCCGGTGATGATGAAGCCAGAGTGATTGCCAAGGAACTCTTAGACCGTATGTGGAATCTGTATAAAGACGACAAAGGGCTTGCAGCCCCGGAAACAAGAGCGGATTATCACCGTTTCTTCGACCAGGAAATTGCGATACCTGCTGGCTGGAGCGGAAAAATGCCCAATGGTGACATCATCAAACCCGGTGTAAAATTCTTAGACATCCGTTCCCAATATAAAAATGATCCGGATTACCAGAAAGTACTGGATGCATATAATAACGGTACAGACCCGGAATTCTATTACCATCGTTTCTGGGCACAGTGTGATATTGCCATTGCCAATGGTGTTTATTCCCTGCTTTTTGGCGAAGGCACAGAGCCGGTAGAAAACTCTGAAATTGCACCGGTAACAGCTACTTTTGATAAGAATGTCCTGCACCAGGCAGACATAGACGTTACCATGAGCTTAAACGGTAATACCTTTAATGGAATAAAAGACGGGACTGCTTATCTGGTACAAGGTACGGATTATACCCTTGCCGGTGACGTGGTAACTCTTACCAGTGCTTATCTGGCAGGAAAAGAAATAGGTGATTTAAAGCTAGTCTTTGATTTTAGCAAGGGAGTGGATCCTGTCCTGACCGTATCGATTAGTGATACGACTTTAGGAGGCTCCATCACTCCTACCACTGCAACCTTTGATAAAAACCCGGTAAAGCAGGCTGATGTGACAGTTACCCTTACCACGGCAGGTCATACCTTAGATGCTGTTAAAGTTGGCAGTACAGTACTGACAAGCGGTACGGATTATACGGTAAACGGAGCCACGGTTACCCTGCATAAAGCAGCCTTGGCTGCCTTACAGACCGGAGTGTACAGCGTTGTATTTGATCTTAGTGCAGGAAAAGATCCGGTGCTGACCCTGACCGTAATTGATACCTCGGTAGCAGCAGGAAAGATTAAAGTGCAGATGTTTAACGGTAACACGGCTGCACAGACCAATGGTATTGCACCCAGAATCAAGCTTTATAATTCCGGAACCACCAATGTAAAACTATCCGATGTAACTCTTAGATATTATTATACCATTGACGGTGATAAACCTCAGAACTTCTGGTGCGATTGGTCCAGTGCCGGCAGCAGTAATGTAACTGGCAACTTTGTAACTATGCCGTCATCAAAATCAGGAGCGGATCATTACCTGGAAATCGGTTTTACAACAGCCGCAGGAGAACTACAGGCAGGAGCTTCCATTGAAGTTCAGACAAGATTCTCAAAGAGTGACTGGACGAATTACACCCAGACAGGAGATTATTCCTTTAATGGAACCGGCACCAATTATGCGGATTGGTCAAAAATGACCGGTTATATTTCCGGTACTTTAAATTGGGGAGTTGAGCCATAAACTTACAGATAAGACAGTGTATATAAGACTCACTCTGGGGTTAATCAATTACAGCACAGAGTGAAAAGCAGATATAGCACATAATCAGGCATATCTGTAAGTCTGGCTGCTCTTTTAGTAACCATATATTGCGGATATGCCTCGAAAAATAAGGAGGTTACGATATGCGTAAATTAACAAGTATTTTTCTTATCCTATGCCTTGTAACAGCAGGACTTGTAACAGCAAAACCTGCGAAAGCGCAGACGAATTATAATTACGGAGAAGCTTTACAAAAAGCAATTATGTTCTATGAATTCCAGCGTTCGGGAGACTTACCGGATAACATTAGAAATAACTGGAGAGGGGATTCCGGTATGACGGATGGTGCGGATGCCGGACTTGATCTTACCGGCGGCTGGTACGATGCAGGTGATCATGTGAAATTCAACCTGCCAATGGCTTACACGGCGGCTATGTTAGCCTGGAGTGTTTATGAATCAAGGGATGAGTTAGAGCAGAGCGGTCAGCTGGATTATCTGTTAGAGGAAATCAAGTGGGCAACGGACTATCTGATAAAATGCCATCCATCTGCCAATGTGTTTTACTATCAGGTAGGAGACGGCAATGCCGATCATTCCTGGTGGGGACCTGCCGAAGTCATGCAGATGGCACGTCCTTCCTATAAGGTGGATTCAGCAAAACCCGGTTCGTCCGTAGCAGGCGGGGCAGCAGCAGCGTTAGCTGCAGCAGGTGCCATATTTGCAGATAGCGATCCGACGTATGCTGCCGAATGCATCCGTCATGCCAAAGAGCTCTTTACGTTTGCAGATACTACCAAGAGTGATGCAGGTTATACCGCAGCCAATGGTTTTTACACCTCTTACAGCGGTTTTTATGATGAACTTAGCTGGGCAGGTACCTGGCTGTATCTTGCAACAGGAGAAACTACTTACTTAAACAAAGCAGAATCTTATGTGGGAAACTGGGGAACAGAGCCTCAGTCCACTACTATTGCATACAAATGGGCTCAAAGCTGGGATGATGTACATTATGGTACAGAAATCCTTCTTGCCAGAATAACAAACAAAGCAATCTATAAGACAGCAGCAGAAATGCATTTGGATTTCTGGACCACCGGTTATAACGGAGAACGTATCTCCTATACACCAAAAGGTCTCGCCTGGCTGGATTCCTGGGGAGCTTTGCGTTATGCCACGACCACAGCCTTTTTAGCAAGTGTATATGCAGACTGGTCCGGCTGCACAGCCTCCAAGGTAACTGCTTATAATACTTTTGCCAAGCAGCAGGTGGACTATGCACTGGGCAGCTCAGGACACAGTTTTGAGGTTGGTTTTGGTGTGAATCCTCCGAAAAGACCTCATCACAGAACTGCTCATAGTTCCTGGGCCGATAGCCAGACGGTTCCTACTTATCACAGACATACCATCTACGGTGCCTTAGTTGGCGGCCCCGGAAAGGATGACAGTTATACCGATGACATTGGAAATTATGTAAATAATGAAATTGCCTGTGATTACAATGCAGGTTTTGTAGGTGCCCTTGCTAAATTATACGGCGAATACGGCGGAACCCCCATTCCTGATTTTAAAGCAATTGAACCGGTAACCAATGATGAGTTCTTTGTAGAAGCCGGAATCAATGCTTCCAGCAGTAATTTTGTTGAAATCAAGGCACTGCTTAACAACCGTTCCGGTTGGCCGGCCAAAATGGGAGATAAACTGTCCTTTAAATACTTTATTGATATTTCAGAAGCAGTAAAATTAGGCTATAAAGCCTCTGATATTACAGTAACCACCAACTACAATGCCGGAGCAGTGGTATCCAAATTACTGCCCTGGGATGAAGCCTCTAATATCTATTATGTTAATGTAGATTTCACCGGAACCAAGATTTATCCCGGCGGACAGTCCGCTTATAGAAAAGAAGTTCAATTCCGTATTGCTGCACCTACCGCAGTAACCTGGAACAATGCCAACGATTTTTCTTATACGGACCTGACCGGTGTGACCTCTGGTAATACCGTAAAAACGGCTTATATCCCGGTATATGATGCCGGAGTAAAGGTATTTGGCAATGAACCCGGCAATACCGTTGATAGCTCCACTATTACACCGGAAACCGCAGCCTTTGACAAATACGCACCTGCGAATATAGGTGTAACAGTAAATTATAAGAATAATACTTTAAATGCAATTAAGAACGGAACAACCTCATTGGTAAAAGGTACTGATTATACCGTAAGCGGTAATACAGTAACTATTGCCGCCTCTTATCTGGGAACCCTGAGTACGGGAACTGCAAAGCTGGTATTTGATTTTAGTGCAGGTCTTGACCGGACGTTAACCATTACAGTTACGGATTCGTCACCCAGTGGAGCAATCTCCATAACCCAGGCTCAGTTTGATAAGAGCACACCAGCAGATATCGCTGTAAATCTTACTTTAAACGGCAACACCTTGACTGGAATCCGTAACGGCAGTACCTTGTTAACAAGCGGTACGGATTATACCGTGACTGGAAGTTCAGTTACCATATTAAAAACCTATTTAGCCACAAAACCCCTTGGCAAGCTGGAGCTTACCTTTGACTTTAACAAAGGCAATGATCCGGTGCTTACGGTTACGGTAATTGACAGCTCCATCGTAGTATCTGGCAATGTAAAGGTACAGATGTTTAATGGAAATAATGCAGCAGCTACCAATGGAATTGCACCCAGATTCAAGGTTTTCAATACAGGAACAGAAAATATCAATCTCGCTGATGTTAAGTTAAGATATTATTATACCATCGACGGTGAAAAAGCTCAGAACTTCTGGTGTGACTGGTCATCTGCCGGAACTGCCAATGTGACCGGAACTTTTGTGAAGCTGGAAACCCCTAAGACCGGTGCGGATTACTATTTAGAAATCGGATTTACCAGTGCAGCCGGTTCTCTTGCGCCAGGAGCCGCCATTGAAGTGCAGGCAAGGTTCTCAAAGACCGACTGGACAAACTATACCCAGACCGGCGATTATTCCTTCCAGGAAACCGGTAATACCTATTCGGATTGGGATAAGGCTACAGGATATGTAGGCGGAACTTTGGCTTGGGGTGTTGAGCCGTAAGGGGTTAAAGCAGAATACTGTTATTGGTTTAATTTAAACATTATAAAATAGGGAATAAACCTTTGAACGGATTGACGGTTTGAAGGTTTATTCTTTTTTTTGAGTTTAGTGTTTGAGATGCTGAGGAAATAATTAAATCGACAAATAAATTGAAAAATTTGGTATTAAATGGTATATTTAAGGTGGATGTTATAGCAATGGAAAGCTGGTAATAGGGCTATAATAAAAGAAGTTGGCTAATTTTCAACCGCAAGGTTTGTGCTTGTGCGCCACAAACTCGGTATCCGCAAAGAACGTGTGCAAGAATAGAGGGTAAATATGGAATTAAGATTTAAGTCAGTTGCATTACAAAAATCATGGATATTGTTAGATGAAAAAATTATCTATGGAGGAAAAGAAATACAGTTAAGCGAGGTCCAAACTGTAAAGTTATTTGGCAAATCATCAATTACTAAAAATGGAGTAATTGAACTAATTGTAAATAATAAAGTTGTACCTTTAGTATATTCTCATAAAATGAAAGAGGATGGCGAGAAAGCGTTCGCATATTTACGAGATTATTGTTGTAAAGATAAAAAAAGTTCAATTGAAATACAAAATGAAATAAATTCATTACCTTATATAAATGTATGGATGACGACGAAAGAAATAGAAGAATTGCCTAATATACTGTCAAAAGAGGAGAGTATAAAAGCGATTACTAGTGGGCTTACCGATGGTAATACTTGGCTTATTGTGTGTACAAACAAACGAGTACTTATGTTAGATAAAGGGCTGTTATATGGTTTGAAATTTGTAGATATTCCTTTAGATAGAGTTAATAGTATTACATATACAACAGGGTTAATGTTTGGAAATCTTGCAATAACAGATGGTGCAATTACTCGAATTATAGAAAATGTATCTAAGGAAACGGTAAGTTTCTTTGCAGATACTGTAAACAAACAAAAGGAATTATATATACAGTCTAGATATACTCCAGTAACACAAGTGGCAGACACAATATCTGCAGCAGATGAAATATAGAAATTCAAAGGCTTGTTAGATATGGGAGTAATAACGAAAGAAGAATTTGAAATGAAGAAAAAGAAACTTTTAAACTTATAACTGCATAACAATACAACAATAGTTTTTTGCGAGTAAGTTTTTGGAAAAAGCAATTAAATATGATGTAGAAAAATTATATTAGTGGAGGAATAATATATGCTTATACCTCATTTACATTTTGACGGAAATTGCTTGGAAGCGATTGACGTGTATGAAAAAGCCTTTAATACAAAAGTAGACACAGAATCAATTGATTATATGTCTGATGGTAAAAAAATAGCTCACGCTATTATAAAAATTCATGGTACAGAAGTATTTTTAAATGATGCATTGAAATTTATAAACGATACATTCGATATAAATTGTGGTGCCCATTTAATAATTACATTTAATTCAGTAGATGAATTACTAGTTTGTTATGAAATTTTAAAATCAGATGACAAACTCTCTCCATTTTATGAAACTTCATACAGTAAGCTTGTAGGTAATTTTAAAGATAAATTTGGGGTTTTATGGGGTTTTATGGTGACTGCCTAATAAGCATAATCAGAAGCTATTCCAACTGCCCACTTTATTTATTAAAACTAATAAAACACAAAAGAAAGAAACAGACAAATCAGATAAAAAAATACTTTATATGAGGATTAATATATGAGTGGAAATATAAATGCTCAAGGGCATCTTGATACGGTAAATGCACCGTGGGGAAAATTGTTATTAAATTGGTATGGCACAACATAGACTGCGAAGGTAAAAAAATACTCAATTTTGTAAAAACGAGGAAATGCCGGAATTTAGGAATATTGCATTTTTTCATCATGTCATTCTTAAACATACAATATATGAGCAATGATATGAGAAGTGAAAACATAATGTTGTGTAGGAGAAGTAGAAATGAAAGAAAATATGGACGTAAGAAAAGCATGCAATATAGGTAGGAAAGAATACAGTAGAAATATTAATACAAAGCAATTTCAGATATTAACAGACATTAATTTAATATGGGATTTTATGGTGGAAATCTATGGGCGCAATTTCAGCAATGGTGTGGCGGCTCCTTTTTATGAATATGCCATCACATCAACTTGGATGGACATCTCGTATCAGTACTTGAACCGTATTTGGTTTGATGGAGACAAAATTGTAGCATTTGTTTTCACAGAATCACCGGTTACTAATATATTTTTTAATCTTCGTCCGGGATATGAAGAATTAGTGGAGGAATTACTTGATTACGCGGAAGATTATATGCCGAATTTTGATAAGCAGAGACAATTCATTTTATTTAAAGGTCAGGACGTTCTAATTGATGCAGTGGCAAAGAGAGGATATAGTAAGGTGCATGAAGAACACGACTTCGTTTTCGATTTTCAAAATGAACTTACCTATAAGCTGCCGGAAGGTTTTCACTTCGTGAAGGAGAGTGAGGTTGATCCTATAAAACTGGCTAGGTGTTGCTGGAAAGGATTCGATCATGAGCAGAATATAGGTCCATTTGAAAAATGGGAAGAGGCAGATTGCGAAACTGGCTGGAATCCACAAAAGGGATATAATGGTGTACGAAAAGGTAGGATGTGTCCGGCTCCTCATGCAACGCCCCAATTTGATGTAGTCATTGCAAACGAAGAAGAAGAGTATGTTTGTTACTCCGGAATGTGGTGGGTTAAGGAGAACAATTTAGCTTATATGGAGCCCTTATGCACCATACCAGAATATAGAAACAGAGGATTGGCAGCGGTTGCATTATCGAAACATTATGAACGAATGAAGAAGCTTGGTGCAACTCACATGACTGGCGGAGGGAACGAATTTTATAAGAAAATTGGTTACTCTGACGGGATTGTATGGACCCATTGGAAGAAGATCTGATGGAAATGCATGGAAGTGATTGAATTGTATGAAAAGGCTTTTAATACAAAAGTAGACACAGAATCAATTGAGTAACAGCTTAAGATTTAATAAGTTGTAAACTTCACATTGTGTTGATTAAAGCAATGAAAGACATGAATCTCAAGATATATACAAAGAGGTGAAAATATGATAAAAACTGAATTTGGCATTATAGACAAAATTGAATTCAAAAAAGATTATAAGTATGAACCAGAAAGATATAATTGTGTTTTTATTGATGATGACACCTATATTGATGATTGGTGGATACGTCTAAGTACCATGAAAACGTACTTTCATTGCATGGAGAGACCCAGTATAGCGCTTGATCGCTGGGGGATCACATTAATACCACCTGAGTCTTTAGCAACATTTCAAGATATAGTGATTAGCGATTATCGCATTAATTCTGATAACCATCTTGTTGAACTAGCAGAAAAAATAAAGATTGCAATTGAAAACAATAAATTTATGATACATTTTGGAGTATAAGTAACTTACAGAATTGATCCGACTTCCTATTATGAATAAATAGTTATCCGTTTATGGAACCACTGCGCTAGCAGTAAACTAATAAAACACAAAAGAAAGAAAACAGACAAATCAAATAAAAATACTTTATGTGAGGATAAAAAATCGGAATAAACGAGGGATTATGAAAATATACATTGTTGGTGCGGTGTCCAGTGGTAAGACTACGCTTGCTAGAAAGTTATCAAAAAAACTAAATATTCAGTATCAACCCCTTGATGAAGTTGTTCATATTCCAGATAAATCGAGTCCTTGGGGAAATCGAAAAAGACAACCTGAAGAACGAGATACTATGTTTTACTCAATAATACAACAGTCAATGTGGATAATTGAAGATATAGGAAGACCGTGTTTTGTTGAGGGCTTAAAGGTAGCTGATACAATTATACTTCTTGAAGTCCCGACACGGACAAGAAATTATAGAATTATTAAGCGATGGATAAAACAACTACTTGGTATTGAAAAATGTATTTATAATCCTGATATTAATATGCTTAAATGCATGTTGCAATGGTCGAAGGATTATGATCTAGGGATTGATAAATTAAAAGAAAGGATATCTCCCTATCAAGGGAAAGTTATTGCAATAAAAAATAATAGAGAGATTAATAACTTTATAAGGAAATTAACTAATGAAACACGAAAGAAAGAAACAGACTAATCAGACCCAAAATGCTTTATGTGAGGATTACTATATGAGTGGAGATATAAATATTCAAGGGTATCTTGATACGGAGTCTTTAACGCAGAACTTGCATTTGAAGTGAAAAATTATACCGAAACGGTTTATGAACACTGTGAATTATCCGTAAATGGTGAAGGTTTTACAGCATTAAGAAGCAAATACTACAATGATTATTACACTTCAACTCGAAGAAGAAATTAAAATAATATTTCTTTGATTTAGTTGAAAGGAAGGAATTGAACCATGAAAGAAATAAATAAAACGAATAAGTTAACAATTATATTATTTATCATATATTTAATTGCTGTGCTTGAAATTATAGTATTTAAATTAGAATTGCCGTTTAGTAATACAGGATATCTTAGAAATATAAATTTAATTCCATTTCATGAATCCGTAATACTAAACGGAAAAATTGATTATTCAGAAATTATTATGAATATGGTAATTTTTGTACCTCTGGGTATTTATGTAGAGATGATATTCTCGAAATGGTCCATTACGAAAAAGATTTCAATGTTTTTTATTATAAGCTTGATATGTGAAGTACTACAATTCATATTTGCTATGGGAGCTTCTGATATTACAGATATCATCAATAATACATTGGGAGGAATTATAGGTTTATTGATATATAAGGTAATCGTCAAACTATTTAGTAATAGGGATAAAGCTCATAAATTTGTTAATATAGTGGCTGCAATTGGAACGGTTTTCATGGTATTATTCCTGGCAATCCTTTTAATTACTAATTTGTAATTGATTAATTTTACATATAAAGTTAGTAAATATTTTCTGTGTTTTTGTAAAAGTGGATAGATACTTTAGCCTGTAATTATATACAGAGAGGTAATCATATGAAAACAAAACTAGTAGTGAATAATCAAGACTTACAATGGCTTTATTCGCCAGATTGGGAGTACTACGATTATGGTTATTGCAAAAGACATTTGCAGATGCTCTTACCCTATAAAGATGAATGGAAACAAGACGAAACATTCCCAATTATACTCTTAATTCCTGGTTCAGCTTGGCATAAACAGGAACTATATAATGATATTCCAAAGTTTACAAAACTTGCGGAGCGGGGGTTTGCGATTGCTGTATTGGAATATCGTGAATCAGATATTTCTGTATTTCCGGCACAGGTTGAGGATGTGAGTAATGCGTTAGAATTTATAGCTGCTAAGGCAGAACAATTTCATTTTGATAGGAATCGCATATTTTTAATGGGAAATTCGTCAGGGGGTCATGTTGCCATGATGTCGGTTCTTTTTCATGCACATGGATTATGCAAAACGTTACCTAATATTCGAGGCGTGATTTCGGAAAGTGGTTCTACCGATCTATTGATTTGTGAAAAGGATCCGCTTCCACCATGGATGAAGGTTCGTCCGTCTACAGTACTTCTTGGGATAGACAAAATTGAAGGAAATGAAGAACTTGCTGAAAAAGCTTCCTGTGGGAGGTATATTACAAACGATGTGAAACTTCCTCCTGTCCTGCTTTTTCATAGTGAAAACGATCCAATTGTTTCAGTGGAAAATAGCAGGGTATTGTATGATAAGCTTAGTAATACACACCATGAAGTCTATTATTATGAACTGGAAGGAAACGATTCACATGGTGGGAATGATTTCTATGATAGTAAAATACTAAATATCATACAAGAATTTTGTGATAAGCAAAAATAATGATATTTGGTGGAGAGTCATTATCCTTATATAATTATTTGCAAGCAGTCACTTTAAAGAAAAAGTAAATACATTATGATTTATATTGTACAGGAGGGAAATATGAAAAATTATACTCAGGTTTATGTGAAAAATAGTTTCGAGGCGGCAGAAATTTATTGCAAAGCCTTTGGCGCAGAAATTACATTTGAAATGAAAAATAATGCCGAAACAGAATATGAACACTGTGAATTATCCGTAAATGGTGAAGGTTTTTTAGCATTAAGCGAAGCTGCAAACCCTTGCGACATAAACATAGTTCACAAAATGAAATGGGAAACAATGACTTTTAATGTTTTTGAGATGGGAAGCGAAGAAGCGGTTTATAATGCCTTTCATATTTTGAGTAATGGCGGTGTTGTTATTCATCCCATTCAGGAAGTTCCGTGGAGCAAATGTTGTGCGACAGTTATTGATAAATTTGGAGTGTGTTGGTGGATTGCTATTTAATAAGCAAGAAGGAATGGACATATTTTAAATAGTTGGAGGCAAACATGAAAACACAAAGTATTAAAATTAACACGATCCCAGCTATTATTTGGGGAGAAAAGTCAGACAAGATATATATTCATGTCCACGGAAAAATGTCCTGCAAAGAACAGGCAGAGAGTTTTGCACAAATCGCTGAAAAAAAGGGTTATCAAACACTTAGTTTTGATTTGCCGGAACATGGCGAAAGAAAAGACAGTGATTATCGTTGTGACATCTGGAATGGTATCCACGACCTTACTGAGATTGGTAATTATGCATTTTCAAGGTGGAGTGATGTTTCGCTATTTGCTTGCAGTCTTGGGGCATACTTTAGCTTAAATGCATATGCAGACAGAAAGTTTATAAACTGTCTTTTCCAATCACCGGTGTTAGATATGGAATACCTTGTTCAGCAAATGTTTTGCTGGTTTCATATAACAGAGGAAAAGTTATATATGGAAAAAGAAATTCCGACGCCTGTTGATTTATTACGTTGGGACTATTATCAGTACATAAAAAAACATCCAATTAAAAAATGGGACATCCCGACTTCAATACTTTATGGGGGAAAAGACAACCTGCAATCAGTAGAAGTGATTCAGAAATTTGTGAAAGCACACGACTGTAAACTGACAATCTCTCAAAATAGTGAACATCCCTTTATGGAGAAAGAGGATACAGAAACAGTTCGTAGGTGGCTCTTAGAAAACATAGGATAACATGAAATGGAGAATTAGAATGCCAAAAGTTAAGTTAACGGTGACATAGAGTAAATGCAGAGGCGGTTATTGTAAAAAAGGTGATGTTTCTACAAGTGATGGATTAAAAATGTTCCAACGGTAAGTATCATAAGTAAGATAAAGTATTACAAAGGAAGGTTAAAAATATATGAAAATGTTAATACCGATAATAACGTCCGTAACTAATGAGGGGTTTGATGGTATATTTTATCCAACACAACAAAAGGAAAATGTAATTATTTTCATATCAGGTTCTGAGGGAGGATTGGGTGCAGGTAGGAGAATGGGATTGTATTATCAGGGGCTGGGGTATTCGACTCTGGCACTCGGATTATTCCACACCAGGCATACGAATAAATCCCTCTCCAAAGTGCCGGTCGAATACATGGAACGAGCTGTAGACTGGCTTAAAAAGGGTGGTTACAGTAAGATTGTCGTAGATGGAATATCCAAAGGATCGGAATATGCATTATATGCATCAGCTGTCATATCGGATATTACCGGTGTTATTGCCAGAGTGCCATCATACTTTATCAGTGAGGGACTGGCTAAAAAAAGACCTGCTGGTAATTCCTGCTGGAGCTATAAAGGAAGAGAACTCTCGTTTACACCATATAAAACCCGAATAATCAGTAAGTTAAAAATGTTATTGATTGAGAAACAGTTTTCTTTGATGTCTATAAACAGGGATAAAAATGTTACAGAAGAATCCGTCATTCCAGTAGAACAAATTCATGGATCGATTCTATTGATGTCTACCCAAGCGGATACGGTATGGCCTTGTGATATATATGCTAAAAAAATTAAAGAACGGCTTGCGGTGAATCATTTCTCATATGAAGTACAACATATTTCGTTTAATTATATGAGCCATTTTCTTTTGCCAATGACTGAAAAAAAATCGCTTAAGTTGCTGCGCATACTGTTTCGGTCTGAACGCCAGCACCAGGAGGAATGCATGCAGGAACGAAAAGAGATGGAGAGAGTAACATTAGAATTTCTGAAAAAAATATTTTATAAGGAAAATAATAAAATACCAGAGATCAAGCAGTGAACATCCCTTTATGGAAAAGGAGGATGCAGAAACAGTTCGTATGTGGCTTTTAGAAAACATAGGATAACATGAAACGGAGAATTAGAATGCCAAAAGTAAAGTTAACGGTGACAGAGAGTAAATGCAGAGGTGGTTATTGTAAAAAAGGCGATATATTTATAATTGAGGACTTGTGCCCGCCAATTTGCCATGAATTGTGGAATTGCATGTATCCGCTAATTTACGCAATACAAAATGGAGCGGATTTAGATTATGGAAATATTCGTTCTCCGCAGTTTGATATGAAATGCCCCGATAGCGGGAGGGTAAGTATTCATGGGGAGAGAATAGATAATTAGCTGATTGTTGATATGGAAATAATCTATAAAATAAGCAAGCTAAGAATTTGGAGGAATTTATTCATGTTAGGAATTTATGACTGGTTCGGTTATGACGTATCTATCAAAGATAGATATAAACTCATAAAAGAGGCTGGTTTTGATACTGTAATGCTATGGTGGAGTGAGGGGTTTGGAAGAGGAACGGATTACCGAAATAGCGTGGAATATGCAAGAAACACAGGATTATTTATAGAAAATATACATACACCCGTCCAGGAACAGAATAATTTTTCCTTGAATAATCTGGATGGAGAAAGGGTATTTCAGTGTTATTTACAATGTATAAAAGATTGTTCAGAATTTCATATACCAACAATGGTCATACATTTACCAAGTGATCGGTATCCAATTAATAAATTAGGGATGGAAAGAGTTAAAAAGATAACAAATCAAGCAGAAGAATTCAATGTTAAGGTTGCCTTTGAAAATCTAGAAAACATTCATAATTTAGCTTACGTTTTTAACACGGTCAATTCTAAGAAGATAGGTTTCTGTTACGATAGCTGTCATCATGCCAATTATGCAAGTGAAGATGATTTATTAGGGAAATATGGAAATCGCTTGTTGGCATTGCATTTACATGATAATGGTGGGCAGAGAAATCAACATCAGTTGCCTTTTGATGGTAATTTAGACTGGTCAAGGCTTATGCAAAAAATAGTACTTACAGGATATAAAGGTGCAATCACATTAGAACCTATGAATTGGGGATATGAAAAATTATCAATGGAAGAATTTCTTGGCAGGGCATATAAAAAGGCGAAAGAATTGGATGACAGTCGTACAAATTAACTAATGGATATAGTTTACTATACATAGAGGTATACAATGTTTGAGTTTAAATACACAAAGAATTTTACACAAGAACAGTTAAGCGAATTGTTTTTATCTGTCGATTGGTATTCCGGAAAATTTCCGGAAAAGTTAAAAATTGCTTTTGAAAATTCCAGCCGAGTTATTTCAGCATGGGAGGGTGAAAAACTGATTGGTCTAATTAGAGGATTAGATGATGGTATTTGGCAGGCTACCATTGATTGTTTATTAGTGAATCCGAAATATCAAGGGCAGCATATTGCTTCCACTTTATTAAAGATGCTCTTAAAGGATTATGAACATTTTCTATATGTGGATGTGGTTCCTGATGAAAAACAAAATGTTTCATTTTATCAAAAGCACGGATTTGAAATCATGGAAGAGGGAACTCCTTTACAAATAAAGGGTGCAAATTGGAAGTAGAACTCCTGGTTTGTGGAAGAGGTCAACTACTTTCCAATATCGAAACTGAACGAAAGAAATCTTATATAATACAAGGAGAAGAAGAATGACAGCGTTTTCCATTGGCTCAATCGTGCCATTTGGCAGTTATATGTGGCGCGTTCTTGAGGTACAAGGCAATGCAGCCCTGATTATAACGGAATACATAATTGAACAACACCCCTATCATGATCATGCCGGTGAGGTGACATGGGCTGACTGCTCCCTAAGAACATATCTTAACGGTGAGTTTTATAACAAATTCACCCAGGCAGAACAGTCAAGAATCCTTCCGGTATTAAACCAAAATCAAGACAATCAGTGGTACGGTTCAAGAGGCGGGGAAGATACCAAAGATTACATATTTCTTCTAAGTATAGAAGAAGCAGTGAGTAAATATTTCGGTGACAGCAGTAAAAATCTTGAAAACCGCAGCACCAAACAACGATACTGGTTTCAAAAGAAAGACGATAACAACACCAAACGAAGGTCTACCTTTGATGGGTATGTATGGTGGTGGTGGCTTCGCTCCCCCGGGCGTGATAATAAAAGAGCTGTTTATATCCACGGCGATGGCAATATAGGCATTCAGGGAAATGGTACCTTCCGGTATAGCAGTAACACGATTCACCCTTTGACGGGTGACAACAGTGGGGGAGTTCGTCCTGCGCTGTGGCTGAGTTTGGAATAATATATCCTGGGGCACTTATTAGGTGGCTCGGTTTATTACAATATAGATGACATCAACTAAAGGAGAAGAAAAAAATGAGCAAATACGAAAACGCAATGAAACTAATGGAGGAGCGGTGCGGAAATGGCAAAGAGGAAGTGATTGCACTTGGTACAATAGCACTGTCTCCTAACGCATCGGGAAATCCCCGCCCTGCTGTCCGTATGGTCTGCGCCTATTATGAAGATGGGGCATTTTTCATATCTACGGATGCAAAGAAGAATAAAATGCTGCAAATTGAGAAGAACACGGAGGTGTCCGTCTGTGGGTTAGGCTGGTATGCATTCCAAGGTACGGCCGAAAATCTTGGTTGGGTCAAAGATGAGAAGAATGCCGAAATTAGAGCGAAGTTCAAAAGCATCTTCGATTGGTTTGATGAAGTTGGAGACGAAGATAATAAAACTTCAATCGTTCTGCGAATCACCCTTACAGAGGGAACTATTATTGATAATGAACAAAAATACGGTGAGTCCCAGTATGAAGTTGACTTTATCAATCATACGGCTAAATAAATCCGTATCCTATGAGTGTCTGCTCCTGTAGTCATTTCAGAGGTTAATTGTGACTTGGCAATGGCATTCGAAATCTTTTATCTTGCAGATGTATAACAGTAACTTGCTTAGCTGACTTATAATAAACTCATAAGTATAACTAAATTCTAAAAGAATGTTCCATAATATTTGGTTAACAACCATTATAAGAGTACAAGGAGTACATACTATTTACAATAACGGTGGTTTATTATGAATATTTCAAAATCAATTGATTTTCTACTGGAAAACGCAGGTCCAGTGATACAATATAGACTACGGAAAGAAATTCTCGGCAATCTAAAGGAACCAGAAGAAAAAAACCTGTTGGAGCAAATCTATCAAACGCCCCATTTTAAGTTACTGCAAAGTTACATCAAGCCCAATGGATATATTGGCAGCGGGGCTCATAGCTGGGATAACTGGCGGGGTGTGGTACTCCATGAAACACCTTTGCAGGATGGTGAAGCAGCTGCACGGCTGCTCTCCTACTTTGGGATACCCAAAACTCACCCGATTGTTGTGAATTTCGTAGCAGCTATGCGTGATGAGGAAACCTTGCGGAAAGAATTTTCGTATATACCGCCTGAAGCAGTCCGATATGAAAATCGGTTCCGGGGCATCAGCAGCGGCTTTTGTCTGATGATTTTAATCTATACCATGCAGGCCATGCTTGGCTATGGTGATGACGGGTATGTAAGACCTTTTCAAAATATTGCCCTAGAAGCCTTTAAGAGCATATTACCTCTCTCATCCCTCAATGAAATAACCAAGATACGCCAAAGCAAAGCAAAATGTAACTACCCATACCTAGAGGAAAATGCGAGCTTCCCGTGTCAATACCATTTAGAGACTCTGGCTTATACAAACGCATGGAGAACTCCAGAAAATATAATGTTGATGGCTGATGCGCTGAATCATTATAACACAATTCTACATGGCACAAATCCTATTCATGTTAAAATTGGCTCTACCTATTACGTTCCTTTTCCGCTTAATATGTCAAACAGCCCCATCCGACCATTCCGTGCAGACTTAATTGACAGCTTAACTTACCGTCGGCTGCTGACTGAAATTGCAATGCTTGGAGTAGGCGAACGCGTGGGGGTGATAAAGGATTCTATTACAGGCATTGAAGAAGCTCTCACAAGTGATGGTATACTCAAAATGAGATTTGATTTGCCCCATAACAAGCGCTATTCCCCAAAGAACCTTGAATATCCGACTCCTTATGCCGATGTGCGCCTGGAACCGGATTATAAACGTAAATATGCCCTTGAATGTGATTTGACCTTTTGGGCTGTGCAATTTTTGCATCTTTGTGGCGTTACTGACTTACCTTAATAGGCAAACGGTGAAGTGATTGCAATTCCAACACTAAATTAATTTATTACATAGCGAAACAGAAATTTATCGGAGGACATCATGATAACAGAAAGAGATATAACAGAAACCCTTAAAACTGAGCTTCAGCCGCTTCCTTACCTATATGCATTCTGGATAGAGGGTTCCTTTGCTATGGGAGATGCTGATGAATATTCAGATATTGACTATTGGATTGATGTTGAGGATAATTACGTAAAGGATGCATTAGAACATGTTGAACTGGCATTAAGAAAATTAGGGGAATTGGATGAGCGGGACGAAACCGGCAATGATCATCCGAAACTTGGACAGATTGTATATCACATAAAAGGTTCAAGTCCCTATTTAGTATTGGATTTTAACTGGCAGCTCCATTCAAGAGACAGAAAAGAATATCATTACATTAAGAATGATATTGTAGAGGGAGCCTTAGTCATATTTGATAAAGACGATGTTATAAGATTTGAAGAGGCAGACAAACAGGAAATCCTCAAGAATAAAAAAATCTGTATGCAGGAATGTGATTATAGATATAGTCAGCATCTCCGTGTAAGAAAGTATATTAACCGGGGTACTTTCGCAGAATGCTACGCGTATTACAATAAGTTTGTAATTGAACCGCTTGTTATGCTATTGAGATTAAAGTTTACTCCCTTATATCCGTATCATTATTTACTCCATATATCAAGGCACATGCCACTTGATGTTGTTAATCGTTTGGAAAAGTTGATTCAAGTGAAATCGTTGGAGGATATGGAAAATAGAATGAAGGAAGCAAAAGAATGGTATCAGGAGTTACATGAGGAGGTTGCCAGATGAGCTGCAAAATGTGCGAAAATCATAAGAACATACTATATGATCCATATTTTATCATGGAGCTTGAAACAGGATATGTGATTTTAGGCTGGTATCAGAGGTTTTTGGGTTACACAGTTTTTAACTGTAAACAACATGGTCCCGAATTACATGACTTAGAACATAACTTTAGAGTAAAATTTCTTGAAGAAATGGCACTGGTGGCAGAGGCGGTTTTTAATGTTTTTAAGCCTGAAAAAATGAACTATGAATTGCTTGGAAATGGTTGTCAACATCTTCATTGGCATTTATACCCAAGACGCACAGGAGATACACCAATAATAAGTTCAGTGTATCAACTGTCTAATGAAGAATTATTTGATGAGTCAACAAGACCAGATGACGGACAAAGAAAAGAATTGATCAGTAGGATTAAGAAAGAAATTATCCGTTTACGTTCTAAAATAAACATAATGGAGGAATAAAAAATGCCGACTTTAAAAAAGATAAGAGACACCATGAAAAAGCAGAAAATAAATGATAACATAATGGAACAAATGGACTTTGAAGCGGACTGCAATAATCCGCATAATATTACTGCTCTGATTGACAAAATGGATCAGTTGCTTACTAAGGAGCAATGTCTGTCGATTATGCAAAAACAAGGCTGCTGCAAGAGCGGTCAGCGTGATCGGGACTGTAAGGCTTTTGCTCTGGAACACGGAGACAAACCTTTTGCTGAAAAACTTGCCTTGATGTCAACTATTCAATATATGATGTCGCCTTGTCTGAATGAAGATGGCACCTTTACAATTACTCTAGAGGGTTATCAAAATGGCGTACATAAAGGTAAGACCACTTGTTCCTGTGGTTCGATTAAAAAAGTAAAACAACCTTTTTCCATCTCACCAACCTATTGCGGCTGCTGTGCAGGACACTTTTTATATCATTATCAAAACGCCTTGGGAGTAAAACTGAAATTGAAAGAAATCAATTCATCCCCACTTAATACTAACGGTGAGAAGCCATGCAAGTTTACTTTTGAAGTCTTCGGTTAACCTAAAGCTATTATTGGAAAACAAAACTATATAAACAAACAGAAAAGTAAATGTAAAGTCAAGTTGCGGAAATGCAAAGTTGATGTGGTGGCAAGAGAAGGAGTTCTTTACTACAATGAAATCACCAAATTATGAGGAGGATTTCAGATGAAATTAGCAGATAAAATATTAAACCTTAGAAAGACGAATGGTATGTCACAAGAGGATTTAGCTGATAAGCTAAAGGTTACCAGACAGGCGGTCTCTCGCTGGGAAATGGGGACTGCTCAGCCGGATACACCAAATGTGTTGCAGTTGAGTAAGCTCTTTGGTGTTACTACCGATTTCTTATTAAACGATGATTATGAAAGCGAACATTCTATACCTATTGTGAATGAAACCGAAACTATAAGAAAGACCGAAGCCAATCGGCAATTAGCATTTATTGTTCTAATAGGTCTGAATTTGGTGATTTTAATACAGCAATTGATTGCTTGCTTTGTCATCCAAAGCGCGATTTTTTCTTTGGCTGGAACCATGCTTAGTATTACGTTAGCAGTTGGCTTCGGGTTTGGTTATCATAAAATCACACCTGAACCAGAGAGCGCTAAAAAATACTATTTCAAGTTCTATATTGTTACTTTTTGGCTAGCAGCATATTTTCCCATCAGATTACTTATGAATATGGTAATAAGGCTGTACCCTCGACCATACACTGATTTTGCTTTTGAGGTTATTGTAGTGTTGCTGTATTTAATAATTTCAATTTTTGCTACGCAGTTGCTTAAGAAAAAAGCAAAGTAATTCAGCGATTAATTTCCTTCAGGGAATAATGGTCAAAGGGTTTCTTTACTTTTAATCTTAAATTACAGGCTGCACATAAAGTCATAACGGATTTTTATACTAAGATGGAGGCTAAAATAATGAGTGATTTTGGTTTCAAAGACATGCAGGCAATACAGGCGGAACTACAAGAAAAATATATCGATAAATGGGGTGGATTATCTCCGGAAAAGGGAAGGGAAACGTTGCTCTGGATGATAATTGAAGCTGGAGAAGCAGCCGATATTATTAAAAAGGATGGAGACGAAAAAATTGTAAAGGATGAAAAAATACGAAATCATTTTATAGAAGAAATTTGTGATGTTTTTATGTATTTGAATGATGTAATGCTGTGTTATTCTATAACACCTGAAGAACTAGAAAAGATATATGTAGATAAACATCAAAAAAATATGAAGCGTTGGTAATCTTAAATCGTAGATTGGATTTTTACATACAAAAGTAATTGCAGGAAGGAAAAACAATGACACGAGCTGTAATTTTTGACATGTTTGAAACATTAATCACACATTATAATAGTCCCCTGTATTTTGGTGCACAGATGGCGGAGGACGCAGGAATTCCAGAAGATAAGTTTCAATTACTTTGGCGCCCCACCGAAGAGGAACGAACGATAGGGAAATTAACCTTGGAGGAAGTGGTGGAGAGAATACTTAGAGAGAATCATTGTTATTCCGAAACACTGCGAAAGAAAATTACAGATAAACGGATCGCAGCAAAGGAAGAGTGTTTCAGGCATTTACATCCTGAAATTGTTCCAATGCTTTCAGCGCTAAAAAATGAGGGTTTCTTAATCGGATTAATAAGTAACTGTTTTTCGGAGGAAGCATACGTAATCCGAAAAAGTGAACTATTTCCTTATTTTGATGCAGTTTATCTTTCTTATGAGCAAGGGATTCAAAAGCCGGATGAGGATATATTTATCAGATGTATGAATCACTTATCGGTGAAGCCAGAAGAATGCATGTATGTTGGAGATGGAGGCAGCTATGAGTTAGAGACTGCCAGAAAACTAGGGATGAAAGCAGTTCAAGCTGCCTGGTATTTGCAGGAAGGAACTACTCAGCCCGTAAAGCGTATAAAAGACTTCTTGCAAATGGAAAGACCGTTGGATGTGCTGAAAATTTTGGATTTGTAGGTTAGCAATTTTCAAAGGGAGGACCTAATAATGGTGAAACCAAAAGGATGGAATTGGAAAGAAGCAAATGAAGTATTATGGACAAATCCATGTGAAGAGAGTTATTACTATGCAAACAAATGGAAGAGAGAAGGTAAAAAAACAATTCTTGATTTGGGGTGCGGACTGGGAAGGCATTCTATTTTATTTGCAAAGGAAGGTTTTGATGTAACGGCAGCCGACTTATCCCAGGAGGGTATCAATTATCTAAACGATTGGAAGAATAAAGTTGGTCTTGAAATAGTGACTAAAGTATGTGATATGAATCAACTTCCCTTTAAAGCGAATGAGTTTGATTGCGTTTGGTCATACCATGTTATTTCTCATACGGATACGGCAGGTTTTTTGGTAATCTTAAAGGAAATAGAACGAGTATTAAAGCCTGGTGGGAACATTTACTTTACACTATGCTCAAAAGAAGACCAGGCATATAAGGAAGCCGGTTTTCCAGTTGTTGATAGTAATACAATTATGAAAACAGATGGTCCTGAAAAGGATGTACCTCATTATTATGTTGAATTAAATGATATCTTAGATTTCTTATGTAATTTTGACATCGTTCAAATTAAACATGTTAATAACTGTTTTTTTGGCGGAAGCAAACAAAATAGAGTACATTATTATATTGAAGCAATTTTAAAGGAAGATGGACTTCATAGTTGTAATGTGTAAAAGGTTCTACTTATTAAAAGTAATAAGTGTATCCAATCTCTAAAAAAGACAAGAGGATTTCCTTTATACGGTACTATAATTATTAGTAAGCATGTTGATTTGAGGTGATAGTTTGATATATATAGCAGATTCTAATTGGAATCCTACGAAAAGCAACCCATTTACAGCCAAAGGCTTATATGATGAGAATTGGTCAGCCTTTCTATACGATTCAGACGTATCCTATTTTACTAACGTCTATCCGGGGACTAATCTGCATGTGATTAGATTTTCACCTGATGCTGACAAAAATTATATACGATTGTTTGACTTTTTAAATTACGAATTATCCTATCAAAGAAATGTGATATTAAAAGTTAACATTGGTATGAAGGCAGAAGACATTATTGAGCTTTTTAATAAAACACCACATCAGGTTAGATACCGAAGTTCTGACGAGAATTATATGGTACACAGTACAACACTGTCCGCCTGGGAATCAATTAAGCAAGATGGAGCATTGTTATCTCCTAATTTATTAAAGGAAAATAATAGAGCGGTAAATGAAATTGGATTAAAACCAATGAATGAACCAAAAGATTATTCGGATTATATTATGCTGGACGTACTTGACGGTTGTGGTGAACTTGTAGTAAATTCCCATAACATTGGAAGTGTCTGCATTGATCCAAATACCATCTATACCCCTGGTGTCAGGTTATATTTCGATGTGAGGAAAATGTTTGCAGACGAACTAGTAACTCGAGACGGATTACATCCTGTGAAGGTAAAGGACAGGCTCCCATTGCGAGATTATCTGCTTGCTGCTATTACTGCCAATGATTTTGCTACTAATATAAAGTGGACTCCCTCTTTATTTACCCAAAAGGCAAATGAACTTTTTTATTTAAAATATGTAAGAGGAGCATACTGAAAAGGTATTGTAACATCGCAATGATTATTAACGAATTTTATCCCAAACTATCTTTTTCAAAAAAGATATGATAGAATATCACCGAGGTGATTACATGTATATTTTATCAAGCGATTTTGACGGTACTTTAACGCAGCATGGTACTGTATCAGACAAGGACAAGGCTGCAATTGCGGCATGGAGAAAAGAGGGTAATCTATTCGGAGTCAATACCGGTCGTGGCTACTGCGGTATTAAGGCAGAACTGGAACGCCATCAGGTAGAATTTGATTATCTGATATGTAACAACGGTGGTTTGATTTATGAAAATGAAGCGAAGCCGGTGGAACAGAAAACTGCAGACGGTGCAATTCTCCCTTCGCTGGTTTCATTAATTTTAGAATCTGGAGGTTTTCATGCATCAATCGGTCGAATAGAGCTTGACCAAGAAGCCAATTATTGGATTAGTGAGAAGGCAGATAGTAAACCAGGTCCTGAATTTACTAAAATTTTAGTGGAGGATTTGAAGGAGATTACGTACTTTACCCAGCTGAGTACCCAGTATGAGAAAGAAGAGCAGGCGAATCAATGTACTAGACAAATCAACGAACTATTTGGTGACAAGGTAACCGCCTTCCAAAATGGCGTTTGTATTGATATCGTTCCGATAGGAGTGAATAAAGCCACAGGATTACTTTGTTACATGAATTTAAAGGAAGTTCCGAAAGAGAAGGTACTGGTTATTGGAGATAATTTTAATGATTTGGACATGATTCTGGAATTTGACGGATTCAGTGTGAATTCCGGAAGACCAGAGGTCATTGCCAAGGCGAGAAAAGCCTTTGACAGTATCGCTGGACTTATCGGTGAATACATATAAATCTATACAAATGCGTATCTCCAGACAGGTAACGGGTCTGATATTGGAGTGCAGTAGGCTGTCCATTCTTCAGGACAGCCATTACTAAACAATCTTGAAAGATAGTTTATTCATGGGTGCTCTGCTTTATTTTATCCCAAATGTTTTCACACATTCTTACCGATTAAAGTTATCATTATCTTTTTAAAGCATTTCAAGACTCGGCGCTTATACTTCCATCCCGTTGTACATGACTTTTCCTAACGTACTCATATCGTTTAGCTCTAATTCTTTATTCTGAAATACATTTCCGATAAGGCTTCTATGAAAACATCCCCAAGTCTACTCATAACCAGTATCACATCGTTCAATTGGTTTTATAGCCATTTCGTAAAAATGATTCCTAACTTTATCAAAATACCAAAATCAGAAAAGTTAGGGAAAATAATATTGATATCCTTTGGAGCAACATCAATTCCCCAGAGTGCCATAACAAACACCCCTCTTAAGGATACCTCAACCGTAGGCATAAATCTTGATATATGTTTGATCATAAATAATTATAAATTTCTTACATCTTAATAAGAATATCAGATATTCTCTTATAGCAACTATATTTTTTTCAAACTTAACACCATAATTTGTCGAAACTGAAAATGTACTGCCAGTCCGTGTTTATTGGTAATTTATGTTTATTTATCTATTTTTATTTGTTATAATAAACAAAAGAAATAATAAACAAAAGAAAAATAAATAAAAGAAAAATAAACAAAGGATATAATAGTACAATACTAAAAGGCTATTCAGGAACTACCGAAAGGAATATAAACGATAGAAACGTTTAATCGCTTAATCCATCTAATAATACAGAGAAAGCCGTAATGAATAACAAGATTAATTAAAACAAAATGCAAGTAGATTACTCACTCAAGTATTTACAGAATAACTGTATAAAAATATTAACGTTCAAAGGTACAGCGCTTATAGCAATAGAGTTAAATATAAAAATGGCAATTATGAAATTATGAAATAAATTATTATTTATAATAGGAGGTATGATTGAATGGATCATGAATTGAAAATCAAAATGTATTCCTTTACCATGGACTGCAAAGACTCTCATGAATTAGCCAAATTTTATGGGGCATTGCTTAATTGGGAAGTAATGCTTATGGAGGAAGACTGGGCATGTGTATATGCTCCGGGAACCTTTCAAGGCACCTATCCCAGTATACTATTTCAAAAAAACCCAGAGTACAAACTGCCAGTGTGGCCGGAGAAGCCGGATTCTCAACAGCAAATGGCACATCTGGACTTCGCGGTGAATGATTTAGAAAAAGCAGTTAGTCATGCAATCCAGTGTGGGGCAGTTATTGCAGAGGATCAATTTTCTGATGATTGGAGAGTCATGTTTGACCCCGCCGGACATCCTTTTTGTTTATGTCAAATGAAAACGGTAATGGAAAGCGAACATTTTGGGCTGTTATAGGAAATAGATGTCTGGATCTATCTTGATGAATTAGGATTTTGTCAAAATGGATAGCTTCATTAGGCAAAAAGCTTTTAGGGATATTAGAGTAACAGAGTGAGAAACACACAAGGATTAGTGTTGATTAACAGGGAAATAAAAATTAGTGGGGGATAACTATCAACATGGAAAACAATGATATTATACAAAATAATAAAACCTATTGGGATACCAATGCGGATTTTTGGTTTGGAACTACAGCACTTCCGGAATATGGGGTGAAATTTGTAACAGAAGATGACTTGCATTTATTTGGGGATGTATCCGGCAAAAAAATGTTAGAAGTATGTTGCGGTAGCGGTCATTCTTTAAAATACAATGCAGATAGAAATGCTTCTGAATTATGGGGGGTGGATTTATCTCATAAACAAATTGAAAATGCAAAAGCATATTTGAAAGAAAATGGTTATACAGCCAAATTTCTATGTGGTCCCATGGAATCAGACCTCGATATCCCAAGCAATTATTTTGATTATGTATATTCCATCTATGGCATTGGATGGACCACAGATTTGCAAGGAACCTTTAACAAAATAGCCTCCTATTTAAAAAAAGATGGGATATTTATATTTAGCTGGCATCATACGTTGAATCTTTGTGTGGCGTGGTCCTGTGAGGAACGAAAAGAAGTAATCGAGAACAATCAATTGACTTTTCAGAAGAGTTATTTTGATGAATCGTATTTTACTATGCCGGTCCATGACAGCGAGATTGTTCTATGTAACCGTAAAATATCAACCTACATAAATGCATTAGCAAGGGCAGGCTTTGTTGTTGAACAGATGATTGAGGAAACTGATAAAAAAATCATGGAATCTTTTGAAGATGATAGCGATAAGGCGAAAAAGGCAAGAATGCTTCCGCTTTCAGTATGTTTTAAGGCAAGAAAACTGTAGGAAGGTGAGTGGTCTTGGATACGCAAGAGGGTAAATATTACGATGATGTATTTCAGCTTGTTTGATATAGTTATGGCAATTGCTATGTTCCTGTGAGGATGGATTTTCTACCATTCCAATGGGTAATGAAAAAGCATCAAAGTTTCTGACCGGATATACTATGCGGTCCCTAAAAGACAAATTATTGATATACCTGGAAGGAGAAAAAATTGACAGAACAGTATTACTTGGTAAAACCCCTGAAATCCGATGAGGAGGCAGTAAAACTTTTAACTGACAAGTGGCAATCATTTGGCGGCAGAATGAACCCGGGACTCTTAAGAAGTTTTACAGGTAACTTCTCAGAATGGCTCTTGTATATTGAGAATTGCAGTAATGGTATTAACATAGGAGAGGAAGTACCCCAAACATTATTTTTTCTTAAGAACAGCGAAGGAGCGATTTTAGGAGCAGTATCCTTAAGACACTATTTAAATCATACGAATATCATTGATGGCGGTCATATTGGATATGGTATATGCCCGGAATATCGGGGAAGGGGATATGGAAATCTAATTCTGCAATTAGCTTTAAAAGAATTAGCAGAAATGGGAGTTTCTAAGGTCCTTGTAACCTGTGATTCCGATAATATCCCATCCCAAAAGGTGATTTTGCATAATAACGGGGTTTTAGAAAATCAAACCTTTGATGAAGATGGAATAGAGATTAACCGGTACTGGATAGACAACATTAAGTTATAAGCGAAGGTTTCTCGAAGAAAATACAGATATGAGGTAAATAAAGTGGTACAGTTACAGACAGAACGGACAATTATTAGAGACCATTGTGAGGAAGACCTGCTAACCCATCATGCTCTTTTTAGTGACAAGACTGGCATGTATTATTTGCAGGATATTGCAACTAACACCCTTGAAGAATCAAAAATAAACCTTCAAACTACTATAAATGAAATTGATAAAATGAATCGAAAACTATACTTCTTACGAATAGAAGATAAAGATTCGCGGGAACATATCGGTGAAATCGGTTATACAGTAGAAAAAACTACTCCATTAGGCAAACTGGTTGGGATGGGTTATTTTATAAGGCAGAAGTTTTGGGGCAGAGGATATACCACGGAAGCCCTCAAGGAACTGATCCGTTTTGCATTTGAAGAAGATGGAGTGTTTCGAATTTCCTGCGGCTGCATAAAAGATAACATTGGTTCTGAAAAAGTCATGATAAAAGGCGGAATGATAAAAGAAGCTGAATTCAAATCATACGTCTGGCATGATGGGAAATTGAAGGATAGAGTGGAATATAGAATATTAAAAAACGAATGGAAACCAGAGTAAATTGTATGTTGAATCATGTTAAAATTTTGGCAAAGAGTAATAAAAACGAGCGTTTTAATAATTTACTAAAAATATTGGAGAATTATAATTTAAAATATGATATTTGTGATGTTAAATTTAGAAATCACTATGTGAAAAATATAGTCGTTCCAGTTAACAGGACATGGGGAGTAAAAAGGTTTGTTTTATCGGCACATTATGATAATTTTGATGGAAGCACAGCGGCGAATGATAATTCCTCTGGTGTTGCAGTATTAATAAAATTGGCACAATTTATGCAAAATGTAAAACTAATATATCGTTACGATGTTGTTTTTTTTGACAGGGAAGAATATGAAGACAGAGGCAGTGAACAATACATAGAAAATATAGGCAAGGATAATATTTTAGGTGCTATTAATGTTGATACCTGTGGTTTTGGCAATACTATTATGCTTGGTCCTGTAAAAAATCTGGCAAATAGTATATTTCAATTTATTACGAAGGAAATATTAGAACAGCACCTGGTACAATTAATAAATAAAACACCAGGTTCCGATGACAGGAGTTTTGAAAATGTAGACATTCCTAATTTATCCATAGGAATTGTTCCAAGTGAAGATGTCCCGTTAATATTGGCTATAATAGAATGTGAAATGGATGGCAAAGATCCTTCGACTGTAGAGGGTCTTAGGCCACCGACATTTGTTGAAACAACTCATAATGGTACAAAAGATAATATAAAGTATGTTTCTGAAAACTCTATGCAAATTACTTATAAGTTTTTGAAGCACTTAATAGAAATACAAAATCAAGCATAAGAGGATAGACAGCATTGAAAGGAATAACAATGGAAGAAATATTAACGTGGATTCTTATGCCAAAGCGGTTACAGCTTTATCGACCATCATATAGGTAAAGTTATTTAGCTCCATATTCAAATAAAAGGAGGGTAGAAGTGGAATGCAATTTGAAGAATTAAAAAGAATAGCCATTGACACACTAAATCCCCATGAATTATCAGCAGGTTCCTATGCTGGCTCAGTTGCCGCAGCTCTAGTTACAGATAAGGGCAATGTATATAAAGGAGTGTGTATCGATACACCCTGCTCCATGGGATTTTGTGCGGAACATGCTGCAATTGCAGCGATGGTAACAGCCGGAGAAAGTAGAATTACCAAAATAGTGGCGGTATGTGAAGGCAATGGAATTGTGGCTCCCTGTGGTAGATGCAGGGAATTTATGTACCAAATAAATCATGACAATTTAGAAACAGAAGTTCTATTAGACAGAGGGATTTTTACCTTAAGAGAACTGTTGCCCCACATATGGAAAGACTAATAACACCTACAACACCTAATATCATGGGTAACTTAATAAGTACTATTTGTGGATAAACGAATTTATTTTTGTAAAAGCAATTAAATTATAAATTTTAAGGAACTAGTTCGAAGAAAAAGAATCATCACACGAATTGATTCTTACAACCTGTAAAAAATGTTCACATTTTATAATTGGCAGTATTGCAATTGAACTTGCGATATGCAATGGAGGTAACTATGAAAACGATTATTATTTATTACACCTTTGGCGGCTCTACACAAAAAGAGGCCGCACGATTAGCCGCAGAGCTTAAGGCTCCTTTATGCCGGGTAAAGGAAACCCGAAACCGTAGTTTTCTGGGGTCTTTTATTCCGGGAGGTTATTTAGCAATGCATCGAAAACCGGTATCCATACAACCCTTAGATGTTGATTTAAAGGACTATGATCAGATTTATATTGGTTGTCCTGTGTGGGCCGGATATCCTGCCCCTGCCTTTAATGCCATTGTGCAGCAGCTGCCGGCGGGTAAAAAAGTTGAACTCTTTTTATGTTCTGGCGGCGGTGGTACAGAAAAAAGTGAGTCAGGAACGAAAGAAATGATTGAAAAGAAAGGCTGCTCCGTTGCTTCATACCGTGACGTCCTTACAGGGGTAAAACCCGGAAAAATGAAAGAATAATTTTTTTTACAAGCCTCTCGGCTTGATTTTTGGACAGAGTAGAGTCTTGACAAAATATAAGCAGTGTCCTGGGCCGGTTGACATGAAATGAATCTATATACACTGATATTCATAAAAGATACAGAGAGACTTTTTGATACGGAAATCTAAGTTAGTACATAAGAACATTGGATTGTGAGGTCATTTACATGCAGGATATAAGAATAATAAAAATGCCGCAATTAAAAGTGGTAAGTTCAGGAGCAATAACTAATATAGAGGAATTAGAGGCGTTTGATACCTGGTGGTCAGCTATAGACGTAAGTCAGTATATTACACCTCGTGACTTTATGTGGTATAACGAGAAAGAAAAATATATGGAATGGGTTTTTGCTGTTCCAGACAATTATAACAACTTTGATAAGTACAAATTTGTAGATTTCCCAGGTGGGCTATATGCTGTTGCAACGTCAAAGGACACAGAGGAAGACTCTAATATTACGAAAGAGCAAATTCGCAAATGGGTTATTGAAAGCGGTTGTTTTGCATTATCAACGAGTGAAAATGATACAACGATACGTTATGCCATGAATCATGTGGTAACCCCCAAAATATTTAAAACAAAGATGGGCTATCATCTAACCGATAATTTTGTTCCGATTGTTGCATTATAATTTGTAATTGGCTGGTTATCCATTAAACATGGTATCATAGGGAGAACTTATATGAAATTTATACAAAAATTATGCTTTTCTGGAGAAACAGAGGAGGCATTGGAACTATACAAGAGAGCTTTCGGCTGTACCGTAAGGAGTTTATTGCATTATTCTGATGCTGTTATTAACGGATGGGAGAAATTAGATAAGGAAAAAGAATTACTCGTTTACCATTCTGAGATTATGTTTGGAGAACAAGAGGTAAGGATGAGTGATTTGTCTGATGAAGCAGATGTAAAACTGACAAAAGAAGTAAAACACATGATCGGGTTTGATACAGCTGACGAGGTTGAACATGCTTATCAGGTACTTAGCGAAGGCGGAGAAATATTAAAGCCACTTGAAAGACCGCCGTATATGGTTATTATCGGTGAAGTAAAGGACCGCTTCGGGGTTAAGTGGGAGTTGATGTGTGACTTTTAACTGGTACAGGATGGTCTTTAGAAAATTTAAGAGTAAATCAGATTATCACAATGAAAAAGGTAATGACAAACATGAAAATATTAACAAACCAAGAGATAAGAAACATAGCAATGCAGCAATCTGCGATTGATAGTAATTGCAGCAGGGAGGATTTTATAAGGAACGAAAATAAAATAGTAATCTCGGAAAAAAATCCAAATGCCAGAAGATATTTGGACTTACCCTTTTCCTGTGATTTAACCTCTTATGGAAATAATATAGTCGCCTCAGTTTCAGAGGAATTATCAGAAATAGTAAGCGCTTATATAAACAAATATCCGGTAGAACATTGCTTTGAAACTCCAAACTTACATATATTAATGGAAAGCCTAAAAGAGTTTCAATTAAATATTTGTTTTATGGCGGAATATTTTTTGCCGGATATGAACTCCATAAAACCCCTAAGCTGTAATTATGAAACAAAACTGTTGGAACAAGGCATGTTTTTAGAATATTATTTGCCGGAATGGAGTAACGCACTGTGTGAAAAGCGCAAGGAGTTAGATATCTTGGCGGTGGGTGCTTTTGACCAAGGGAAACTGATTGGCCTTGCCGGGTGTTCCGCAGATTGTGATACCATGTGGCAAATAGGGGTGGATGTATTGCCGGAATACAGACAACGTGGGATTGCCTCCAGCCTTACAAGTATACTTGCCAAAGAGGTATTAGACAGGAATATCGTTCCGTTTTATTGTTGCGCATGGTCAAATATCAAATCAGCCAGGAATGCATTTAAAAGCGGTTTCAGTCCGGCCTGGGTTCAGGTCACAGCAAAAAGTAATGATTTTATAGCAGATATGAACAAGTAAGATTGGGAACTGCATATATAAGGTTAAACAAATCCATTATGTTTTTATCCGCCTTGGTAGCAGAGAATGATAAAAGAATATGGTTTGAGTATTAGCCATTTAGGGAAAGAGAGTTTATCATGAATGCATTTTTGACAGTAATACCACTTATACTTATTAGGTTTGTACTTTTAGGTCTATTAAACAAGGAGGCGTTAAAACGCGCAGCCCACTTTGCGCCTATGTATGGAAAAGAAAAAGCAGCACTCTGGATTTATGAGATTTCAAATATTCTGATTTTGGTATATCCTTGTTTCTTAAAGATTAAGACGGATTCCTATTGGCTGTATCTGGGTCTTGCGATATATGGCTTAGGAGTCTTACTATGTCTGGTATCTGTATTAAATTTTGCAGAACCTGGGGAAAATGGAATTAATCAGAAGGGACTCTATCAGATTTCCCGAAATCCGATGTACGTGGCATATTTTGTATACTTTTTAGGCTGTTGTCTGCTTACCCGGTCTTTGCTTTTACTTAGTATCGTAATCGTATTTCAAATATCAGCACATTGGATTATCCTGTCGGAAGAAAGATGGTGTGCAGGGGAATTTGGACAAGAGTACATAAATTATAGGAAAAAGGTAAGGCGTTATATTTAGGTTTTTGAGAGCACAGATGCGAATGAGGCAGAGGACTCTCCAAAATTATTTAACTATTCGTATTTCTAATTAGGGTTATCAACCATCCGTACTAATAATTTACTTTAAGGAGGAAACCTATGGAACTATCCAGTGTAATATTTGCATTTTGCTTAACTCTTTTTGCCGGTCTTTCAACCGGAATAGGCAGCGCGCTTTCCTTACTTACAAAGAGGACCAGCACAAAATTTTTATCCGTTGCCTTGGGGTTTTCAGCGGGAGTAATGATTTATGTTTCCTTTGTTGAAATCTTTGTAAAAGCAAAAGATGCCTTGATTTCTGTACTTGGCATCAAAGGAGGAACCTGGGCTACTGTCGGCGGATTCTTTTTTGGTATTTTAATAATTGCAATCATTGATAAATTAATTCCTTCTACCGAAAATCCTCATGAAATTCATACGGTTGAAGAAATGGATGGAAAAAGTGAAGAACATAAATCCAAACTAATGCGGATGGGCCTGTTCACGGCATTAGCAATCGGAATCCACAACTTTCCAGAAGGCTTAGCAACCTTTACGGCAGCGTTAAGTGATCCTAGTCTTGGGATACCCATTGCATTTGCCATTGCAATACATAATATCCCGGAAGGAATAGCAGTGGCGGTACCCATCTTTTACGCCACTGGAAGCAGAAAACAAGCCTTTAAACTATCGTTCTTATCTGGTTTGTCAGAACCGGTAGGCGCACTGATTGGTTATTTGCTATTATATAAGTTCTTTAATGATGCCGTATTTGGTTTTATTTTTGCCTCCGTAGCAGGAATCATGGTTTATATCAGTCTGGATGAACTGCTTCCTTCTGCAAGGGAATACGGGGAACATCATCTGTCCATCTATGGATTAATAGCAGGTATGGCTGTGATGGCATTAAGTTTGTTATTGTTTATTTGAGTGGGTTCTTAGAAATTGATTTGTTTTAAATTATATTTTTTTGAAAGGAAGAAAAGAAATGAAAAAGAAACGTTTCACCTTATTGCTTAGCGTTGCTGTATTGCTTAGCGTGACCTTACTTCTTACAACATACTTTGGCAGTGAAAAGGTTGCCCAGGGTAAGACCACCAACAGAGAAGTAATACTTTATAATGATAATACCAATTCAGAACGGAATCGTTTATTAACAGAGGATATTAAGTATTTTAAAACGGAGCTGCCTAAGAGACATAAAAATCTGTTCCATAAGATAACAAAGCAGGAGTTTAACAATAGAACAGATGCCTTGCTTGAAAAGGTAGACCAGTTAAACAATAAGCAGGTTTTTACCGAGCTTAATAAGATTATTGCTTCTGTTGGAGATGCACATACGACCATAAATTACTGGGACGGGTACAGTTATCCCCTTCAATTCCAGATGTTTGGCTCAGAAGTATATATTGTAAATGCTGACACCAGCTTAGAAGGAATGATGTTTTCGAAAGTAACTAAGATAGACGGCATAGAGATTGATAGCATCATTGAAAAGCTTAAAACCTTGATCTCCCATGAAAATGATAGTTGGGAAATGAAGAATATTACCAGTTATCTTCAAGCACCGGTCTTTATGTATGGGCTGGGTATCATAAAGGATGAAACTAAAGCAGTATTTACCGTAGAAAAAGACGGAAAAATACAGGAGTTTACCGTATCCTCACTTGAGTACGGCAAAACTGCTGATTTTGTAAATAAAAAAACAGAAGATGTTCTAAATGGTTATTATGATAAATACTATGATTATAAATACATGCCAGATAGTAAAGCACTTTACTTCCAATACAACGTTTGTGCAGATATGGAAAACCGGAAATTTGCAGATTTTAATAAGGAAATGTTTCAGGTAATTGAGAAAAATAAGGTAGAGAAAGTAATCATTGATTTAAGAAATAACTCCGGTGGAAATTCAGAAATACTGAATCCATTTACAAAGCGTCTTAAGAGTTATATCGCAAAAAATCCAAAGGTAAAGGTTTATACACTGGTAGGAAGAAGTACCTTTTCTTCCGGCATGTTTGCAATCTACCGGGTAAAAGAGGCGGCTCCCAAAGCAATATCTGTAGGGGAACCCACAGGAGGCGCGCTGGATTGCTACGGAGAAGTAAAGACCTTTAATCTGCCCAACAGTCAGCTTCCAATCAGCTATAGTACCAAGTTTTTCGAGTTCAGTAAGTCCTTTAAGTATAAAAATAAGGGAGTCGGAACCTTTTTGCCGGACAGGTCGATACAACCTACAATAGAAGATTATAAGAATGGACGGGATGTAGTTTTAAAATTTGCATTGACGAATTGATGGAATACTGGTTTACAATTAATCCTAATAAGTATAACAAGTTTGGTTTGTAAAATTGGTACTAAATTGGGCTTAAGTTTCAGGAATGTCCTTAGTTTATCAAACTTGTTTGTGGAAAGAGGTCTTTCATGAGTGAACGTGATGGTAAGCGAAAGATAATCGAGAAATATGAAGAACTCAATAAGAGGATTGATAAATATGATAGGTATTATTACTACCTAATTACGGAAAGAAATAGACCCGCCAGGGTAATAATGGAACTCATTCATACTGGAAACGGATATATTAATGGCAGGTATGTGAATACTGACTCTTTTAAGACAACAAAAGCAGGAGATATAAATATAAAGAATTTAACAGATTTTGAATTATCGAAATTAATTGAGGAAGCCATACAAAATATAAACGTTAGCAAGCAGAATAACTAATAAGTAGTAGAACAAAATTTTATGAATGTTAATTGGACTTATAAAATGGCATGTTAAGTAGTGCGTAGTAAGGATAGAAAATAAAAATAGTTGTTAATTCCCTTTTATCAAGGTTTCCAAAGGCTATCTATCCAAGTCCCAAGAACTTCAAATAGTCAGCTATAATAACCCTCATTAAGTAAGCTTATTAATGAGGGTTATTATTTGCCTATTGACGGAACAATGTTCTGTTGATAGAATAAGTACAGAACATTGTTTTGTAAGTGAGAAAGGAGGATATTATGTCCCGAATTGTAAAAGCGCCAGACGTAAGACGTCAGGAACTTATAGATATTGCCTTAAAGCAATTCTTAGAAAACGGCTATGAGAAAACATCTGTCCGCTCTATTTTAAATGAAGCAAGTGGTGAAATTGGTATGTTCTATCACTACTTCAAATCCAAGAACGAGATATATGAAGCGGCTTTAGAGAGTTACAACGAGAAATACATTGCCAATTTTGCTGAAATTGTCAATACAGCCGGTTTGAGTTTTGAAGAAAAGCTGAATCAAATATTTACCCGCCTGCAAGGCTCTATTTCAGAATATAGTCTAATGTATACCGAAAATGCAGATCCCCAGATTATGGCGGTATTACACACCAGATCGTTACTAACAATGGTTCCTCTGTTTGAACAAATAATTCTAGAAGGCATAGAAAAGAATACGATGACAGGACCGGTACCAAATACCCATTTACTAAGTCAATTTATTCTTTTTGGAATGAGCGCAATAATACACGATACAGAAGTAAATTCCATGGAAGAAAAAATCAGCCACATTAAAGTACTTCTTTCTAAAATTCTAGATACAAAGATGGGAGATATATAAAGGATGAATAAAAAAAGCTGTGTTTCGAAACGGATTGGTAGAACTGATTCCTATGTCTGTAAGTTACCAGTTTTTAAATGCACCCTAAAATATTTTTAAATGTACCCTAAAACATATTTAAATGCACCCTAAAACATTTTTTAAATGCACTCTAAAACAATTTTAAAATGCACCTTAAAACATTTTTTAAAATGCAATCTAAAACATTTATCAAATGCATCCTAAAACATTTCTGAAATGCAATCTTAAACGTTTTAGAATGAATCAATATACAAGGAGGTATCATAATGAATTTTCCAGTAGGTTATCATGATTTCCATAAGGATACAGCATTTAATTTTCAATTAAACCGATTTTATTCCTTCGGCTGCTTAAGTTATGACACGGTTGCCGAAATAGGCAAGGAGGTAACAGATTTTGAAAGCTGGTCCAAGTCCTTTCTTAGCAGGGTTAAGTCCTTTCATAATAAAGGTGAGTTGGTCGCCTCAGCCACATGCCTGCGGGCGGCAATGTTTTTCATGTTAGGTGATGAGGGTGATGCAGGCAAACGACTGCAACAGTCTAATCTCTATGAGCAATGTATGAACGAATACCAGTCTGCATATAAAGATGCCGGACTTACATATGTACGAGTTCCTTTTGAAGCCGGTTATTTTCCTGTTATATACAAGTGCCATACGGATGAAAGCAAAGGCGATGTTGTCATACATGGCGGATATGACTCCTTTATTCAGGAACTTATCCCACTTATGCAATATATATATGCGGGCGGATACAACGTTTATATGTTTGAGGGATTTGGTCAAGGAGAGGTTTTAAGCAGATGCGAAATGAAAATGAAACCCGAATGGGAAATCTGCACGAAAGTAATTTTGGATTATTTCCAGTTAAATGGAGTAACTTTAATCGGTATTTCTTTAGGAGGCTATCTGGCAGCCCGGGCAGCGGCTTATGAGGATCGCATTAAGAGGGTTGTATTATATGATTTAATTTATGATTTCTACGGAGCACTAATAGATAAAGCACCGGAGGAGCTTAAGAAGTTGATAAATAATTTAATGGAAGTCCCGGACAGCCCAAAGTGGAAGAGTATAGAGGACTTAATGAAAGCGAATCCATTTTCACTTTGGCTGTTTCAACAAGGACGTCATGTCTTTGGTAATATCACAACCCTTTATGATTATTACAAATGCACGATGAAGTATAATACCATCACTCTTTCACCATTGATGAAACAAGATGTATTGATTCTCGCCGGAGCGGAGGATCTCTATACCGTATATTTTGAGAAACAAATTAAGGCACTGACGAATGCAAAATCCGTAAGCGGTCGAATATTTACAAAAGAAGAAAACGCCTCCCATCACTGTCAGGTCGGTAATGTAGGATTGGCTTTGGATTATATTCTTGGATGGATAGATTCGAAACTTTGATTTACATTTTGGATTAATATAGCAAAACAATTATAGAACGTAACGGATATTGTACCAGTTTTGAATTAGTGTTTTAAAGAGTTAAACTTGGAGATAGATTGCTTAATTAACAGGTAATCTATCTTTTTTTGTAACTGAAAAATTTCTGGATGTTCTATCTTGCTATGTGGTGAACGATACCATGGCTGTACAGTAATAAATCTGTAATCCTATATTTGGAGTAATCCCGTGTCCACGTCAAAATTCGGTAATCAGAATACGATCAGAATTCGATAATTGTTTACGGATATTTGTTTACAATTTGTGATTGAAGGTGGTTGGAAATGAGTCGTCATAAAAAATTTTTAATCATTATCATATAATATTAAATGCGCATATGCAAAAAACTTATCAGAATTTTACAAAAAGTAATAGTCAGGGATACTATATGGTGTTAAAATGGAACTAAGTTATTTTTAGCTTAAGATAAGAGGAGCATGTGTATGAAAGTAAGTTATAAAAAGTTGTGGAAAATGTTAATAGACAGAGATATGACAAAAACACAATTGCGGGTAAAAGCGAAAATCAGTACCACTACCTTAACAAAATTAAGTAAGAACGAAAATGTTGGAACAGAGATACTTGCAAAAATTTGTAATGCGATGGAATGCAATGTAGGTGATATTGTAGAATTTGTTACAGAAGAACAAGAACATTCAGAACCAAGGTCTAAGGAATGACAAAAAATACTTGCTATACGAATGGTTGGATTGTTAGTATGATAAACAATAATGTTTTAGTGTATAGATTGGTATAATATCTATAATCGAAATATAAGAAGAGTAATGAAATTCAGAAGTAGGAAGGAGTATTAAGATGAACATAAAATCACTGGAATTAAAAAATTATCGCTGTTATGAAGAATTGCAAATGGAATTTAATCCGAATTATTCAATTTTAGTTGGCGTAAATGGTTCAGGTAAGTCAACGATTCTTGATGCAATATCAACAGCTTTAGGAAGCTATATTGCTGGTTTTGATGGAATTGCATCGAATGGAATTTCACATGAAGATGCACATAGAAAAATGTATGAGTTGGGAAGCCGTATTGAAGCAGAAGAACAATATCCTGTAGAAATTACGGCACATGCTGATATAGAAGGCAGTGAAGTAGAATGGAAAAGGAGTCTACATGCCCAAAATGGAAAAACACATATCAGTGAAGCTAAAAATATTATGAAATATGGTGAAAAACTACAAACCCGCGTACGTGAAGGAGATAAGGGGACAATTCTACCGCTGATTGCATATTATGGTACCGGTCGTTTATATATGCAAAAAAGACAAATGAAAAATAACTCCAAGAATTCAACCTTTTTTACAAGAACGACAGGATATAAGGATTGCCTTGATTCTGCTTCCAATGATAAATTGATGATGAAATGGTTCGAAGACATGACTTCGATTCAGCTTCAGGAAGGAAAACTTATCCCAGAATTAGAAGCGGTAAAAAAAGCAATGGGTAAGTGTTATTCAGGAGCTAAAAATCCTGAGATTAAGGCAAATTTTGAATACAAAATGAAATCTCATGAAATTGAGATTACCTATCAGAAAGATGGAGTGTTAGAAAAACTGCCGATGAAGATGTTAAGTGATGGCTTAAAAATTACCATCAGCATGGTAGCTGACATTGCATATAGAATGGCGGTACTTAATCCCCAATTACTGGATCATGTTTTGGAAGAAACGAAAGGAATAGTACTGATTGATGAAGTAGATATGCATTTACATCCCGAATGGCAAAAGCGCATTGTAGAGGATCTGCATTTCATTTTTCCTAACGTGCAATTTATTATGACAACACATTCACCAAGTATTTTAGCCAATGTAAAAAAAGAACATGTCATTTTACTTGATAATGGAAAAGTCTATGAACCAAGTAACACAACTTATGGACGGGACATTTCGGCAATACTGAAAGAAATGATGCATGTGGATGTTCGCCCGGAGGAGGTAACGAATCTAAAAGATGAATTTTATAAATTTATCACAGAGGAAAAATATGAAGATGCAAAACACCGGCTCGAAAAATTGGAAAATATTTTGGGGAGCAATGATTCCGAGGTAGTTCAGGCAAAATTGACATATGATCTAGAGGTATTATAGGAGGGTTTATCTTTGATATACATTAAGAAAAATGCGGAACCTCAAAGTCTGAAAGCACATAGGAATACCCCTGGGGCGGACTTTGATAGTTTGGATAAAACAGAATTACGTGATTTCTTATTATCGGAACAGGGGTATTTGTGTGCATATTGTATGAAGAGAATTAAGGATGCAAAGGATACGAAAATTGAGCATTATGAGGCTAGAAATGCAAAGAACCAATTGATTTACACGAATTTGCTTGCAGTATGTACGGGCAATGAGAAATTACAGAATCAATACAGAAAAATTGATCCCAAAAAGTTTACTTGTGACACAATGAAAAAAAGTCAAGCATTACATATAAATCCCCAGAATGGATCAGATATTGAAACAATCTATTATGATGCACAGGGAAAAATATATTCAAGTAATAAAGATTATCAGGAGGATCTGGATAAAGTATTAAATCTAAATGATCCATATGGATACTTGATCGATAATCGTCAAGCTGCGTTAAAAGCGGTACAAAACCAATTAAGGAAATTAAAACCTGGACAAGATGCAAAACCTTTGTTGAGAAAAATACAACAGTTATGTAAAAATCAAAATAGTGCTGGCGAATTGCCGGAATTTGTTGGGATTATACGTTGGTATATTGAGCGGCAAATCCGGAAACATAATTGATTTTTTAAATTGACCCAGGGCTAATAAGGCTGATTCCTGCACATATAAGAATCAGCCTTTTTAACAGGGTTCAAAGCACACTAATCACTTTGTACACAAGATATAACACATATGACAGTAAAAGAAGAATACCAGCTCGTCTTTTAATTGATTTCCTGAACCAAGAAATAATAAATACCAAAACCGTAAGCAGTATCATAACAGCAACATCCAACCAAAGGCTTGTCTCCACTGGAATTGGTGAGATGGCAGAGGAAAGCCCAAGCACCAGAAGAATATTAAAAATATTACTTCCAATACAATTACCCAACACAATATCCGGTTCCTTCTTAAGAGCAGCTATAATACTGGTGATAAGCTCCGGCATGGTAGTTGCTATTGCAACCACAGTAAGACCGATTAAGGTTTCACTTAAACCTAAACTTTCAGCAATAGAAGTACTACTATCAACTGTCAGCTTTCCGCCAATAAAAAGACCCGTAAGGGAAATAATCGAAAAACACCAAAGCTTTATTATATTTTCATTCTTCCCAGCCTCTATTATTTCCTTTGAAAGTTGATTCCCATCTGCATCGGTATCAATATCACCTTCGGCATCAATCTCTATTTTCATAGAACCCTTTGAATCTTTCATAATATATAACATAAAAGCAGCAAAGCCAAGAATGAGTATAACACCACCTAAACGGGAGAGTACTCCATTACGAAAAAGCATGACAGCCAGTAGTATCTGAATTCCTATTAACATTGGAATCTCACGCCTCACTACAGAATCCTTAACCCGAAGGGGCATGATAATGGCCGCAATGCCCACAATCATGGCGGTGTTAGCTAAAGAGCTGCCAATTATATTACCCAGGGTAAGCTGATTGGTATGAGATATACCAGAAACAACCCCAACTGCGAGTTCTGGCGCACTGGTGCCAAAGGCCACTACCGTGATTCCAATAACAAAGGAAGAAACCCCATATCGTTTCGCAATTTTAGAAGAGGAGTCAATTAAAATATCCGCACATTTGATAATCAAAACTAAACCAAGTACTAATAAAAAATATTGCATAGTAGCCGTCCTTTCTTATTACACAAAAAAATAGAGACCTTCTAACGAAGCCCTCCACCCTTAAGCTTAAATCTTGAAGCAGTTAACTGCCCAACCGGATTAACAGTATTTATATGTAGATTTTACCGGATTTAGTATGATAAATCAAGAAAAAAATAGAATGGTATCAAAAAAATTGGAGGAAGCAGGAATTCATGGATATGAAAGTACGCGATACTTGTTCATTGCCATATTATGGGTTATAATTCAAATATATTTATTTAGTTTAAGGAGAGCTGTGATCATAGAGCTGATTCAGGAAATTCGTAGAGTTTCTGCTAAAAACTTTTTATGATGCATTATGTGAAATTGCAGATACCGAACAAGTAACCGAACAAGTAGAAAAATTACTAAAGGCTATTGGTGATAAAGATATTCAACGAAAGAACTTATGGAATTACTGAGTTTAAAGCATAGGTCGACATTTTGAGAAAATTCTAGGTGTATCTCATTTATTTTTAGAGTTAATGAGGGAGAAAGTATGAAGAAAAAAATATGCTTTTATGCTGCTATATCTACATGTTTTATATTGATAATTATTTACTGTAATATTAAACCTACCATAAACAAGGAGGATGTTACGATAGAGGCAACATTAGGTCTCAATACTACAGGAAAATCCGAGTATCAAAAATACTGTCTTGATATAAAAGTTATAAAAAGCAAAAAAGGCATCCTTAATATATACCCCTATTTTAATGGCTTAAAAAATTTAACATTTGATTCAACAGATGGCAATAAATTCTTTGTGCCGGAGAATTTAGGAGCTGGGGGTGAAAACTATATAATTGCCAAGAAAATATTAAGAGATAATAATTTCCTTATAAACAATGACCTGCCCATAGTTAGTTATATTCTGCCTAATGAGGCAGGAGAGTACATTTCAAGATTTTACATAAATTCAGAAAAAGATTTAAGTGAGATTGAAAATCCGCTTATACTGTGCATTTATACAGAAAGAAGATTTGGCAAAAAACTTAGTTGGGTTAAAAAAATTCCCATTACAATAAGTTCTGCTTCCAAATAAAATGTTAATTAATTCCAAATCACTCTTAATGTAATGATTGTTTATGTGGAGGAACTGATATAAATTTATTTGAAAGTAGTAGTAATATTTAAACTTGTACGGTATAATAGTGTACAAGTAAGAAAGTATTAAAGTGTAATCATGTAAGTGCAAAATTGAGCACAAAGTGAGGGAAATATTGTGAGAAAAAGGTTATGTTCCACCATATACAATAACAGATAAGACGGTAAACATAATTTCTGAAATAAAGAAAAAAGTAAAATAATTCTTTAATATATGGATAAAATAAAGAAAGTGGCAGAAAAAACTGCCACTATCAAATCACTTGCATTATTTTAACAAGTGATATATAATCAAGATAGAAATAATCAAAGGACTTTGGAAGGTCAGTTGATTACCAATTCAGTGTGAATGAAAAAATAGCTATCCTACGCTTGATGGTCGAGGATAGCTATTTTTTAATTATCGATTTGATTATACTAATAATCAAGGTGATAAAGGCAATGATGAATAATCCAAATTCCAACATTAAGTTTATGGATTCAAACAATGTCATGGTACCACCCCCTTTTCTTGCGTACTCCACCGAAAAGGGAATCATATAACTATCCTCTGTTTTCTAACTTGATATGATTATTATAACATAGAACGGTCGAATAAAAAAGAAAAATATGTAAATATCTATCTATTAATCACCTGCTCCTAAATCAGTTTCTACGTAATTTCTTTACTTTAAACGAAAGTGAAAGTGATTATTGTAAAACAGTATCTACAACAAATCGGTCAGAAACAATCTTAATGGTATGATTGTTAGCGCATAGTTTACTGCATAATTTCGGAAGTAGTAAATACACCAATAAGTCGATCATCTACTCTTTATGGATCTATAAAATAATGTAAATACCCCTAAGACTTTTCTATATCTGGCAATTACGGACAAGAATAGTCTTTTCTTAATAATCCCTATCCTCATTATCCAATAATTGATGCAAAAGCCTGGCACCGGCTTTCATCCCCATATTAAAATAAATTTCTCCTATACTAGAAGAGTATTCATTCAAAAGAGGTTCAATATCAAAAATCTGCTCATTGCTTAAGAATTCACTAAGCCTACTATATAAATCATCGTCGGCGATTTCTTCTCTTTTATCAAAAGTCTCATAAATCATGGATGTCTGTTTATAATCCCTAATTAAATGTGATAAATGCTGAATTGTGGTTCGTTCCATCATATCTTTAAATGTACTCATAAAGAAAACCTCCCATGTTATAATAGATATATCATAATTAAAAAATAATCATATGTTTCTACTCAAACCAATAAGTAATCGATTCTCTTATATTATACAACATAGCCTGTCCGATTCTGCCCATTTGTACTGGGTAATTTATGAAATTTATAAAGTTATACTATGTAAAAGTAATAGGATACCAAACAAAAAGTAACTTTCCCGAAAAACCAATAATAATTGTAACATAATTGTATAGAACTCCCGTAAGAACATTGCAGCCAAAAACCTAAAACTTACAGGAAAGCATCGTTGATAAAATCAGCTCGAAACACTCATCTGGAAGAATTCGTTATGGCAGCATTTCTATGCGCTTCATTCTGAGCCTGCAAATTCACTTATGGATTTTCCATGTGGCTCAGAGTGAAAATGCACACTGTCTGACGAGCAAAGCGAGGAGTTTGTGCATTTTCACTCTTGCCTTGCCGCATGGAAAAGCCATTAGTGAATTCAGGCAAAGAATATGAAGCATAGAAAAGCTGCCATAACGAATCCTTCCATCAATAACGAAAAAGCTGATTTTATCAACGATGCTTTCCTGTAATCAAAGACTTATAACTCAAAGACTTACGACTCAAAGACTCACACAAACCAAAGCCTAAATCTATAAAATATCCCACTATAAAACATCCCCCAAAAACAAAAGCCAGACAGTCTGAAAGCTACCTTTCATCCCATCCGGCTTTTAATAATAAACCAATCTTAATCAATCAAAACAAGCTAACTATATAAATAGCATTTATATAGTAAAATAAAATCCTAAAATACCGCAACAACCTATTTCTTATACCTATTCAGAATATTCTGAATTCTCTCTGTAGGGCTTAATAACTTGCTGATCGAAGAATCATGATTCAACGTATCAATTAATAAAGCAATATATTTACTCATATCGACATTAATATAATAAGGTCTGGATAATAATTCTTCAGTCTGGTAAACCAAATTAGTCGTTAAAACCCTGTCGATTAAGCCTTGTTCGTAAGCTTCATCAAACTTGGACAAACCATTGGTGAATAAACCAAAGGTAGAAGCAACAAAAATTCTGCCGGCTTTTCTTCTCTTTAATTCCTTGGCAACATCAATCATACTTTCACCAGAAGAAATCATATCATCGATAATCAACATATCTTTGCCTTCCACATCGGTGCCTAAGAACTCATGGGCTACGATTGGATTACGTCCGTTGATAATCGTAGTATAGTCGCGGCGTTTATAAAACATACCCAGGTCAACACCAAGTACGTTGGCAAAATAAACGGCACGGTTCATACCACCTTCATCGGGGCTGATTACCATCATATGTTCCGCATCCAGATTAAGATCGGGTACTTTTTTAAGTAAAGCTTTTATGAATTGGTAGGTGGGCTGAACGGTTTCAAAACTCTTTAAGGGAATAGCGTTTTGTACCCTGGGATCATGAGCATCAAAAGTGATAATACTTTCCACACCCATATTAGTTAATTCCTGTAGAGCCAATGCACAATCAAGGGATTCTCTGGAACTTCTTCTGTGCTGACGGCTTTCATATAAGAAAGGCATAATTACAGTGATTCTGCGGGCTTTGCCGCCAACTGCTGCAATAATTCTCTTTAGATCCTGATAATGGTCATCGGGAGACATATGGTTGGTTTGTCCGCAAACCGTATAGGTTAAACTATAATTGCAAACGTCCAGTAATAAATATAAGTCAGATCCACGAACGGATTCCCTGATAATACCTTTGGCTTCACCTGTGCCGAATCTAGGGCAGCCTGCATCGATTAAGTAGGAATCACGCTGGTAACCGGCAAATGCTATTGTAGATGTATGTTCGTTTTCTCTCGCTTTCCGCCAATCCACAATATAATCATTTACTTTCTGTCCCAGTGATTTGCTGCTCTCCAAAGATATAATACCTAAGGTACCTGCTGGGATCGTTTCAAATATTTTTTCTTGCTGCGGCATTCTATTGACCTCCAATGAAATTTGTGAAACAACAGCCAAAACATATGCTGTCGTTATATGTATGGTAAAATGTCCATTAACGTTATACCATTAACCATTTATTTAGTCAAGGCTAAAATAGTAAACCTGACCTAGAAAAATTTGCAGACGGTTGCTTCTACCCACATCAAAAACAGCTGTGAAGTGAGCAATAACACGCTTCTTGCAGGTTAAAATAACTTTTTAAGACGAATATCGTCACCTACAATTTTAAGCAGGGAATAATTACTGGCAATTCTTGAAAATACCCGCTCACTGTATATGGTGTTAATATTATCCAGGGACAGATTGGTAGATATAATCGTTGCCTTCCGTCTTAGGAAACGTTCATTAATACACAGATATAACTGGACATTGACAAAGGAATTATTAAGCTCTGTACCTAAGTCGTCAATAATTAACAGGTCACAGTCTAATATATACTCAAACTGGTTCTGGGATTCATAATTATCCTCACCCTTGCCAAACTTATTTTTTTCTAATATGTCAAAGAGCTGAAACGCGGTCAGATAGATAACCGTATGGGCACGGTCTAATAATTCCCTGGCGATACAGTTGGCAAGAAAGGTTTTTCCAACACCGGTGTTGCCGTATAACAAAAGGTTATTATATTCTTCGTCAAACTTATGGATAAAATCCCAGGAAACCTCCACAACCTTCTTGATATTATCCCTGGGAGAAAGCCTGGTACTGGGGTCCACATAATCCTCCGAATAAAAGTCATAAGAGAAAACTTCGAAATTCTCTCTCGTTATGGCTGTTTTAATATTAGACTGGGAATAGACGATATCTACAATAGCCTGTTTAAAACAGTGGCACTTCTCTGTGCCGATATAACCGGTGTCCTTACAGTCCGGACAGTGGTAAGCAGGCTGCAAATAATCCGCTGGATACCCATGCTTTACTAATAAAGCAGTTCGTTTCTCGGAAGCTTCCTCCGTTACCTTTTTTAAGGCAGGTAAAGGCTTATCATCACCCATTAACATAAGCTTTGCACTCTGCACCGCACAGGTAACCACCGCATCATCAATTTCCTTTAATTCCGGAATGGCGTTGTAAACCTCTTCAGTCCGGATATCCAGATCATGCTTATTCTTAAGTTGTTTCATATCGTATTCCCGTAAAATCTTATTATACTGATAATTCTTTAAAGCCATGCTACTTCTCCTTTACCTTAATAACAGTAAACGGCTGTGTAAGGCTATATCCGAAAATACAATTTTATAGATATGCCCTAATACTACCTTACATAAATTTCACTTAATTCCGTACCTGTCATATACGCGGATACTTCGTTGCAGTCAATCGTTGTCAGAACCGCTGTTACTCATTACCCTGTCTCGGCTCAACACAAATTTCAGGCTTTGAATAGGATGTAATTTACACAAAGCAGTACTATTAGTGACAATGTTGAATTTAAAGGCAGTTTTAAACCTGTTAAAGAGTACAAACTGCCAGGCGGTAACTATGTCAATCTGGTAACACCTGTAACTTATTGCTTATGTAATAATCTTTGTTCCATGGAAGAGTAATCCTCATCGGTATAAGTCCTCTGGGGAAATGCATTAAATCGATTGTTTGCTGCCGGCTTCTGCGGAGCTGCCGTTTTATTATTTGCCTTCATGGCTGCGATTCTAGAATGCTCTTCATCCAGTTTAGAAATCTGGCCAAACTCTTTTACACCCTTCTTATGCCAGTTCTCCAGTATCTTATCGGCATACTTAAAGTCGGGTTTCTGAGTCTGTAAGATGGTTCGGTTGCAGGCTTCAACAATGATTTCAATCGTAAACCCAAATTTATTGAGCCATTTGTTGATAAACTGTTTTTCCACCTGTCCGGGAGCACGGTTTAATCCAAAGGCTTTATTCACTGCATTGTAGTTACTGTTATAAAGAGCAGTAGCAGCTTCTGCCTTTTCCACCGTATCCACACCTTCTTCCGCCCAGGACATAGCGACTGCTTCGATGTAGGAGGGATTTTTCTTATTCTTGGAGACACAGTATTCGTAAAGGTACATAATCAGTTCTGCTGAGAACCCTACGCTTTCGTATAAGTAAAGGATTAACTGAAGATCCATGGGTTTAATCAGCCGGTCTAAATAAATTTCAATAATGTTTAGCAGCCATTTTACTTCATCGGTATTCGTAAGCTGTTTGATTTGGGCTTCGGAATAAGTAGGCTTTTCAAAGTTCCGCTCCCCAGGGGTTTCCTTACCTTCCGGTTGTTCGATAGACCCGCCGGCATAGACAGGGAAATCAGTTGAAGTTTGAGAACCATTTGAACCATTAGATGAAGCACCTAAACTGCTGGAATCATTGGGAACGGCAGCAGCACCCAAATCACCCGAGGCACCAGAAACAACCGCCAAACCACTTGAGGCACCAGAAACAGTTGCAGCAGTGCCTAAGCCACTTGAGGCACCGGAAACAGTTGCAGCAGCGCCTAAACCACTTGAAACACCGGAAATTGACAGAGCAGCTTCTTCTGCCGTATATTCTCCAGCACGTTTCAGGGCGTATATGTCATTTATAGTAATTGATATAATGTCATTGTCGGTATTTCTTACAAGGGATATTAAATTCACTTTTTCCCAATAACACAAAGCCCGGGTAATATCCTTTTCCGTATCATCTAGTCTGTCGGCTATGGAGGAGATTGTAATCTGGGCATCCGTGGTGCAGTTAATACACCGAAGCAGATACAGATATACCTTCACATAAGAACCATTGGCAGAAGGCATAAAATGATCGATAAACAGATTCGGTATCATGGTAGTATCTGAAACACTGTTGGAATTTAATATAATCGTACTCATATAATTTAACCTCACATCTTCCTTTGTCCTGCCATTATATCACAGGTAAGAATATAAGGAAATAGGGCATTTTCCAAGGGATGTCCGAATAAATCTGAATGTGGATAGTGTGGATAGTGTGGATAAGACTGTTTAAGAAAAATGTAAAAAAATGTAATAATACGTAGAAATCAATAAAAATCAATATTTCTTCCTTGCATATTCCAGCACTGTAGAAAATCATTATGTGAACTAAAAAATCCACAGCCTTATCACAGGTAAATTGTTGATAAGGTTGTGGATAATGTGGATAACTATATTCCTAAGAGTGCTTCTCCTATGGTTACAACGTCTCCGGCGCCCATAGTTATCAACAGGTCACCGTTATTACAATTTTGTAATAAAAAATTTTCAATCTCATCAAAACTTTGAAGATAGTATGCATCCTTACCAATTTTGATTAGTTCTGCCTGTAAATCCTTAGAAGAAATATCCCCTGGATTGACTTCTCTGGCGGCATAGATATCGGCCAGAACAATTTTATCCGCAAGAGAAAGGGCTTTTGCAAACTCTTTTAAGAAGGCTTTGGTTCTGGTATAGGTATGGGGCTGGAAGACGCACCAGGTAGTTTTGTGAGGATAATTTTTGGCAGCCGTCAAAGTGGCTACAACTTCCGTCGGGTGATGTGCATAATCGTCAATAATGGTCACGCCTCCGATTTCACCTTTATATTGAAAGCGGCGTTCCGTACCGGTAAAAGCGGAGAGAGCCCTCTGAATGACCTCTAAGGATATATCTAAGCTTCTTGCCAGTGCTATGGCAGGAAGGGAGTTGGATACATTGTGAACCCCAATTACGTTTAGCTCAATATGAGTTAAGAACTCGCCATTCTCCAGTAAGTCATAGTGACCGTGACCTAACTTATTATATTCAATATTAGCAGCGGTGTAGTGGGCGGCAGCACCGGGAATCGGATCCACGGACTCATTAATGCTGTAAGTCATGAAAGAACAGGGAAGATCCTTTGTAAAGTAAGAAACATTCTCAATATCTCCGTTAATCACTAACATACCATTACTTGGCAGACGGTCTGCAAATTGACGGAAAGAACTCCGGATATCGTCAAGGTCTTTAAAGAAATCCAGATGTTCGGCTTCCACATTTAGAATTACGCTTTTCGTGGGGTTAAATTTAAGAAAACTGTTGGTATATTCACAAGCCTCCGTAATAAAGTGTTCCGATTTACCAATTCGGATGTTGCCTCCGATATTGTCTAAGATTCCGCCTACCGATATGGTAGGGTCTAAGCCGGCTTCCAGTAAGATAAGGGAGAGCATGGAGGTCGTGGTGGTCTTACCGTGGGTTCCGGAGATGGCAATCGCATCGGAATAATTTAACATTACCTGTCCTAATAACTCGGCCCGGTCAATGATTGGTATCCCTGCACTTATAACTGCCTGGTATTCAGGATTTGAATCCTTAACTGCAGTGGTATAGACCACAAGGTCAAGGTCGTCTGTAATATTTGCTGCACGCTGTCCATAAAACACTTGGATACCCAAAGACTCAAGATGCTCGGTGATTTTACTCTTTTTCGCATCAGAGCCGGCTACGGTAAAACCTATCGTATGTAAAAGTTCGGCAAGACCGCTCATGCTGATACCGCCGATGCCTATAAAGTGTACTTTAATGGGATTGCTAAAATTGATATGATACATAGAATTGCACTTCCTATTCTTAATTAATTATTTTTGTAATAACTATTGTAATTTGCGTGTTATGCTAAGTGGCAGCCAAAAAGAATCTGCCATTTATAATAGTTTCGTTTGAAGTTTCGTATCTATAAGTTATTATAATCATTTCCTATAAAAATACAATTAAAAATTTTGGCATACCAACAAGATATGAAAAAATTTGGTTATTGCAGCTTGACTTTATCGATATAACTTGGAAGAAACTTGAATTTTTATTAATTTATTGGTATAATCATTATTGGAAAAATAAGACATTCAAAGTAACGAATTATTTTTTTAAGTAAAAACTTAATTTAATTAGGTATAATGCTAAAAAAAGAATAATTTGTTTTAAAATATTTGTAAAATTTATTCACATTTATGTAAAAGAATGGTATAATGGTGTCAAAATAAACAATATGAGGTGATTGCGTGATAAAGAAGGAAATGATTGCTATGCTTCTTGCTGGTGGACAAGGTTCAAGACTGGGAGTGCTAACCTCTAATGTTGCAAAACCTGCCGTGGCTTTTGGAGGAAAGTATCGAATAATCGATTTTCCCCTGAGTAATTGTATTAATTCCGGTGTAGATACGGTAGGCGTTTTGACCCAATATCAGCCCTTAAGGCTGAATACCCATATCGGGATTGGTATTCCCTGGGATCTTGACCGGAATATCGGTGGCGTATCCATTCTGCCGCCCCACGAGAAGAACAACAGCAGTGAATGGTATACCGGTACCGCCAACGCGATTTACCAGAATTTGGAATATATGGAGTATTATAATCCAGAGTATGTGTTGATTTTAGGCGGAGACCATATCTATAAGATGGATTATGAAGCAATGCTTGATTACCATAAACAGCACAAGGCCGATATTACCCTGGCAACGATTCCGGTTCCCATAGAAGAAGCCAGCCGGTTCGGAGTAGTCATTACAGATGATGAAAGGAGAATCACGGAATTCGAAGAAAAACCTTTAAAGCCAAGAAGCAACCTGGCCTCCATGGGAATTTATATCTTTACCTGGGATGTATTAAGGGAAGCTTTAATTACTTTATCGGAGCAAAAAGGCTGTGATTTCGGTAAACACATAATTCCTTACTGTCACGAAAGAGGTGACCGGGTATTTGCCTATGAGTATAACGGATACTGGAAGGATGTAGGCACCTTAGGTTCCTATTGGGAATCCAATATGGAATTAATCGATCTGATACCCGTATTTAATCTATATGAGGAATTCTGGAAAATATACACGAAAAGTGATACTATACTGCCTCAGTACATAGCAGATACCGCAGTCATTAACAAAGCCATAATTGGTGAAGGTGCAGAAATATACGGAGAAGTCCATAATTCCGTTATTGGTTCCGGAGCCTATATTGGAACCGGCGCTGTGGTACGTGATTCCATTATAATGAAAGATGCCGTGATTGAAGACGGAGCAGTCGTTTTAAAAGCCATAATTGCAGAGGGTGCTAAAGTCGGAGCTTATTCAGAACTTGGCATTGGTGAGGAAGTACCAAATAAGAAGGAACCGAATATCTATTCCTTTGGACTTGTAACCATAGCAGAGAAATCTGTCATACCCTCACATGTTAAAATTGGTAAAAATACGGCAATTTCTGGAACAACCACGATGGAGGACTACACAGACGGTTATTTAGCCGGTGGTGAGACATTGATTAAGGCAGGTGGTAAGCGATGAGAGCAATTGGAATTATATTAGCCGGTGGTAACAGCAATAAGATGAAGGAACTGTCGAACAAACGTGCAATAGCTGCCATGCCGGTAGCAGGCAGCTATCGTTGTATCGATTTTGCATTAAGCAACATGACCAATTCCCATATACAGAAGGTTGCGGTCTTTACACAATACAATACAAGATCCTTAAATGAACATCTAAATTCATCCAAGTGGTGGGATTTTGGGAGAAAACAGGGAGGACTTTTTGTTTTTACTCCTACGATAACTGCGGACAGCAGTTTCTGGTATCGGGGTACGGCTGACACCATGTATCAGAATATTAATTTTCTAAAGAACAGTCATGAACCATATGTGGTAATTACATCCGGCGATGGTGTATATAAGCTGGATTATAATAAAGTGCTGGAGTATCATATTAACAAAAAAGCAGATATTACGGTGGTAAGTAAACAGTTGAAAGAAGGGGAGGATGCTAGCAGATTTGGAATTATAAGAACAAATGAAGATGGAAGAATAACAGATTATGAAGAAAAACCACTAAAGACATCTGCGGATACCGTTTCCATCGGTGTCTACGTAATAAGAAGAAGATTGTTAATTGAATTATTGGAAATGTCAGCTTTGGAAGACCGCTATGACTTTGTAAAGGATATTTTAATTCGCTATAAGAATATTAAGAAAATATATGCCTATGAGATGCATACCTACTGGAGCAATATTGCTACGGTGGAATCTTATTATAAGACGAATATGGACTTTTTAGATAAAGAAGTAAGAAATTATTTCTTTAAAGAATATCCGGACATCTATTCAAAAATTGATGACTTACCACCAGCAAAGTATAATCAGGGATCTTCAGTTAAGAACAGCATAATATCCAGCGGCTGCATTGTCAACGGGGTAGTTGAAAATTCTATTGTGTTTAAAAAAGTTTATATAGGCAATCACTGTACCATTAAGAATTCCATCATTCTAAATGATGTATACATTGGGGACAACACTTATATAGAAAACTGCATAGTAGAAAGCCGGGACACTATAAGGAATAATACAACCCATATCGGTGAACCGGATAATGTTAGAATAGTAGTAGAAAAAAATGAAAGGTATATACTTTAACTAAAACAATTAGATAAATAATATTAAAGGGGGATCACACAATGCAGATAACAGACGTGCGTGTGCGCAAGGTGAGCAAAGAAGGAAAGATGAAGGCGGTAGTATCTATTACAATGGACAATGAATTCGTCGTACATGATATTAAGGTAATTGAAGGCGAAAAAGGTTTATTCATTGCAATGCCCAGCCGAAAAGCAGGTGACGGGGAGTATCGCGACATCGCACATCCGATTAACTCAGAAACAAGAGATAAGATTCAAAAAATTATTCTCGAAAGCTATGAAATCGCTGCCGAGGAATATGAAGAAAAAGAAGTCTAGTATTTTATAAATAAGGCGTATCTCAAGACTATTAAATAGGGGGTTTTGAGATACTCCTTATTTTTTTGTCCTTTATTTTGGGGTTCCTGGGGCTGAGTTTGGGGGTCGAAAGTCCGGGGGTGTGTTGGAGGAAGGGCTGCTGCAAAATGGGTTAGGTTCCGAACTTGGGCTTAGAATATGGATTGTATTTTCCGGATATGTTGTGTAAAGATCGCGCGAATAAGCGGCTGCATTCTCTATCTTGCAGCCATTCGCGCATACTTTACACAACATATCCGGAAAATACAATCCATATTCTCTCCCAAGTAATTTATGCTGTGAATTTTGCAGCAGCTCCTTCTTGCTTTCAGGTTGTGAGGACTTTCGACGTGGCAACGGAGGGAACTTCGAACTGAAACATATACAGGAGATTTCATAAATATATCTTAAAGATTTTGGCTTTGTCATAACAGATTGTTGATAGTAGACATATTTTTTAAGTAGAGCTTAAATTTAACTCTACTCATTGAATTTTTCATTTAATACGCATTAGGGTAAGAACGGCTACCTGCATTATATAGCCTCATCTTAATTTTTGATAAATTCTTTTCCATTCCATTCAAATTCATTTTCGATATTCTTAGCCACCGAATTGTCATAATACTCAATTGTAAAAGAAGTATCAGTTTTCTTAGTAAGTTTTGTTGAGTAGTATCCTGTGGTTTTGCTTATAAAGAGAGAAGAATGTCCGTTAATAGGCAAAAGCTCTATCTTCCCATCTTTTCTTAGTGTAAACAGGGTATACTCTCTGCCATTACTTGAAGCATACTGACCGATGGTAAAATCTAGATCCCCATCCTTGTTGTAATCATCAAATTCTATTTGAAAAGAAGATGTGAAAATTAATTTCCCTTTATATACTTTACTCAAATCTATCTGGCTGATAAGTTCACCTGAATCATCAATTAACTCAATAATGAAATCGCCCTCCCAAATAGTGCCCATATATGGTCCTGGATTCCACTCTTCATAATATTTGCCTTTTATCATTTGAAGTCTTAGATATTGATGTTCTCCATTTATAGAATACATATCATTGTTTGATAACGTCATTGGCGAATGAATGGTAATATCAGAGTACCTATCATTACTATCATTACTGCCATTACTAAAATTACTTTCAACACCGGAATTATTTGAGACATTACACGTTTCACTTAGAATATATCTTGTTAATAGTATTACAACTATAAAAACTGGAATTGCAATCAAGATTTTTCTTTTCATTCGACATCCTTTTCTCTATTTATGAATTTGTTTTTCTAATATTTATGACATACTTGCCAGCAAATAAGGTTCACTTTCATAAATACATACTACATCAAATATCATAATTTTACCATTATAATATTTACTTTGTTAGCGTTGTTCTCTTAGGAGAACCTGAAACCTAAGCACTTAAGAGTATCACAGGGCGATTTGATAATTTCCTGTGCTTAACAGACCTTGCTACTGCAACTGCTTTTGTACCATTCCCTGCACCCAAAACTGCTTCGCCGTTCCAAAAAACAATAAAAAACTTGATAAAATCAGCTCAATAAACCGAAACAAGGAAAGTATAGCTTGGAATCTCCTTCCTAAGCGCTTCATTCTGTGTCTGCTAAATTTACTTATGGCTTTTTCCTGTGGTTTAAGAGAGAAAAGCACACTGTCTGACGAGCATAGCGAGGAGTTTGTGCTTTTCTCTCTTGTCTTACCACAGGAAAAAACCATTAGTAAATTCAGACACAGAATACTAAGCTTAGGAAGGAGATTCCAAGCTGTGCTTTCTTCACAGCCTTCAAGCTGATTTTATCAAGTCCCCAATACAATAAAAGTCCGAAGCACCTTCAACAATACCCAACACACAGATATTGCCAACAACCCAATTATTGATTGCAGACTAACCTAATATTAGAGTATAATGATAGATAAAACCAAGAAATATGATAAAAGGAACCGTGTAATAATAAGAGCAGGCATGGAAAAACGGAGAGGAGATGGTATATGAGAAGTTTTCTTAGATTTATGTTATCCTTAATCCTATTAGGAATTATATTATATGCCGTCAACGACAGATATAACCTGGCCGCCTGGCTTATGGTCTCCGGGAGCACCAATCAGGCAGAGAACGAGCAGACCTTTGTCAGTGAAATCAGGGTCGCCATGTTAAATGGATTACCCGGTACACAAGTAAAATATGTTGGGAAAGTTGAAGATATGAAGTGGTTTACGGAGGATGCCATTGATATGGTCTATAATATGGATGATCCTGAAACTTCTAGTGATTATGATTATTTAAGGTATAAGACCAATAGCATTTACGCTCATATCGTGGGATTTGGCAATGCGCTGACGGTGACCTATGAGTTTGAATATAATGAAACTGCAGATGAGACCAGACAAGTGGATGAAACCATAAAACGGCTATTAGCAAAATGGAAGATAGAAGAACTGTCCGATTATGATAAAATCAAGAAAATCCATGATTACATTATTGAAAATGCCTCATATGATACCAATACAGAGCAATATTCTGCCTACGATAATTTAATCGGAAAAAGCTCCACCTGTCAGGGCTATATGAGTGTGGCCTACAAAATGTTTACCCAGGCCGGAATTTCCTCCAGGATCATTACCGGAACCGGCAATAAAGACAGTCATGGTTGGAATATCGTAAAGCTTGATGGAAAATGGTATAATATTGACTGCACCTGGGATGATCCTCTGACAATAGATGGCAAGCATATATCAACTTATGATTATTTTCTAAAGTCTGATGAGGATTTTAAAGGTCATACCAGAGATACGGAATTTAGTACGGCAGAATTTTATGAGACTTATACCATGGCAGAAGTATCTTATCAAGTTACTGCTCAAAGGTGATAAACGCGACGTGTTATTGTTCACATTTCACATCACTGCTGTTTTTAGCAGTGGTGTGAACTAGCTCTTATCAATAACTCCCATAAATTTATTGCTATAAAATTCCCAATCGATTATAATAAGAATCAACATTAAAGTTAGCTGCACATAGACGGTCTATGTGCAGCATAATTGCGCGTTTATTTTTAGAAATTCCAGTATATGAAAGAGGTGGCAGGAATGATTAACAATAGCTTACAGGCTAAGTGTGATTTATTCGCGGAGAATTACCTGATACTACGAAAGAATTTCAGATGGGATTATGCCATGATGCATTGCCTTGGGGCTTTGTTATATACGAATGATGGCAGGACGGCAGATGTAGAAGCTATTAAGGCTGCAAAAGAGATTATAAAGAAAAATACCGGATTATTTTCCTCCTTTAAGGAAACAACTTTTTTCGCCCTTTCCGTTCTGCTGTCCTTAGATGCAGACCCCCAGGGGTTGTTTGAACGCAGCTTTAAAATCTTTGGAGAATTAAAGAACGCAGGATTTTATGGTTCTCCTTACCTGACCCTTGCGGCATTTTCTATAGCAAAGCGGGCGGATATAACGGATACAGAACCTGTGGTCAGGTTAGCAAAAGAATTTTATGATGCTATGAAAAAGAAACACCGTTTCCTTACCTCTACCGATGATTACGGCTATGCGGCTATGCTTGCCCTGACAGGACTATCGGTTGAACCGGCGATAAACGAAATGGAAACCTGTTATGAACTGTTAAAAAAAGAATTCGGAAGTGGCAACGCCCTTCAATCCTTAACCCATGTACTTACCTTAGGGGAAGAATCAGCAGATATAAAATGCAGCAGGGCAGTTAAGATTTATGACAAACTAAAGGAAAAAGGCTGTAAAGTCAGTAGATATGAAGAATTAGCTTCTATGGGGATTCTTGTATTGATTTCTTCCGATGTGGATAAGATAACGGATGAAATAAAAGATACTTATGAGATATTAATTGGGAAAAAAGGACTTGGCAGTTGGTCTATGGGAAAACACGAGCGGATCATGTATGCGGCAGCCTTGGTAACCTCGGAATATATGGAGGGAATAGGTAAAGATTCCGTCCAATTAGCCTTTGCAAACAGTCTGACAAGTATCGTAATCGCTCAGCAGACCGCTATGATAATTGCAGCCACAGCTGCTGCCGGAGCAGCAGCATCTTCTTCCTCGGGTTCATAATATATCGGGTATCCAGAGTTAGAAGGGCTGTATATTAAGAAATAATGGATTTAAAGAAATAATGGATTTTAAGAAATAATGGATTTAGGAAATAATGCATTTTAAGAAATAATGAGTTTTAAGAGATAATGAAGTTTAAGAAATAATGAAGTTTAAGATATAATGAATTTTAAAAATAATTGAATAATTGAATTTTAAGAAATTGATGATATTAAGACATAATGAATTTTAATAGATAATGAATTTTAATAGATAATGAATTTTAAGTAATAATGATTTTAAGAAATTAGGATTAAAAATAATAATGAATTAAGAAATATCGCTTTCAGAAACCATATATTCAGGAACGGGACATAAGAAACAGTGCATTCAGAAGCAGAAATTTAAAGTAAGAAACAGTTCAAGGAATTTAAGTGTAGTTAGCTTGGGTCAGTTTTACTTTTACGAAGCAGCCTTAGCAAGCCCCGTATAGCAGACATTTAAAATACATTAATAGAAGGGTTTTCTCAAACCCAACAGAAAGGCAGCAACATGTACATTATTATCGGATTAGGCAATCCAACCAGGGAATATCAGGCTACCAGGCATAATATCGGCTTTGATGTGATTACCAGAATTTCAGATGACTATAATATCCCGTTGGATTTTAAAAAACATAAAGCAGTCTGCGGCAAAGGATTTATCGAAGGGGAAAAAGTCATACTTGCCCAACCTCAGACCTATATGAATTTAAGCGGGGAAAGTGTCAGGGAATTGGTGGACTTTTATAAGGTCACACCCCAGGAAGTCATAGTAATCTATGATGATATCAGCTTAGAGCCGGGGCAGTTAAGGCTTCGTAGCAAGGGAAGCGCCGGCGGTCATAACGGCATCAAAAGTATAATCAGCCACTTAGGGACTTTAGAATTCCCAAGAATAAAGGTAGGCGTAGGTGATAAACCGGCAGGTTATGATCTGGCAGACTATGTATTGTCCCGTTTTAAAGCGGAGGAGCAGCCCATTATCAGAGAGGCCATTAAGAAATCCTCAGAAGCTGTAAAATCCATCATAAAAGATGGAATGGAAACTGCTATGAATATCTATAATAGAAAATAGGGAAAACCTTTAGATCAGATATAAGGAGGCAACAGCTTGAAGACCTTTACTACCCCCCTGAAGGAATTAAAAGAGTTTAATGACATAAAAGATAACTTAAAATTAAAAAATACGCCGGTTCAGGTAACCGGCTGTATTGATTCCCAGAAATGTCACCTGGTAAATGGTTTAAGTGAAGGCTACCTGTGGAAGTTAATCATTACTTATAATGACGTCAAGGCCAAGGAAATTTATGAGGATTATAAGCTATATGATAAGAATGTTTATCTGTATCCTGCAAAGGATATTATTTTTTATAGTGCGGATATTCATGGAAATGCAATTGTAAGGGACCGTCTTAAAATTTTAAAACGGCTGATTGAAAAAGAACCTGTCACAGTGATTACCACCTTAGACGGAGGTATGGATAAGATTCTGCCCTTAGACTTTATTAAGAAAAGGGTTCTTAAGATTGAAGAGGGGAAAAACCTTGATTTAACTAAGCTTCAGGCGGATTTGGTCCACTTAGGTTATGAACGGTCCGGTCAGGTGGAAGGACCCGGGGAATTTGCTGTTCGGGGTGGGATACTGGATGTATTTCCACCCACACAGGAATGTCCCTACCGTATTGAATTATGGGGTGATGAAGTAGATTCCATACGTTCCTTTGATATCAGCAGTCAAAGATCCATTGAACGCATGGAACGCTTAAATATCTATCCTGCGGCTGAGATGATTTTAGATCAGGACCGGATGGCAGTGGGGCTTAGAAAGATAGAAGAAGAAAAAAAGGAGTATGTAAAAAAACTCAGAGAACAGAGAAAGACCGAGGAAGCCGCAAGAATTCAGGATATTGTAGGGGAATTTAAGGAGAATCTGGAAAGCTTTCAGGGTTCTGTGGGTATTGATAGTTATATTAAGTATTTTTATGATAATACGGTATCTTTTTTTGATTATTTTGAAGGGGATAATTCTGTGATTTATCTGGATGAACCCAGCAGGATTCAGGAAAAGGGCGAAGCGGTGGAAACCGAATTCAGGGAAGGCATGATTGGAAGAATTGAAAAAGGCTACATTCTTCCCGGTCAAAGTGATGCAATTTACGGCTATAAGGAACTGCTTACCGGGTTAAATCATAAGACTACCTTACTTCTTAGTACCATGGATTACAAAGCCCCTTATTTTACGATTAAGGGCAGGTGGGATTTTACAGTACGTTCGGTGAATCCTTATAATAATAACTTTGATATTCTGGTAAAGGATTTGCAGAAGTGGAAGAAGAGTGGCTACCGTATCCTTTTATTATCTGTTTCCAGGACCCGGGCAAAACGGCTCAGTGAAGACTTAAGGGAACATGAGTTAAATGCCTTTTACAGCGAGGATATGGACCGGATTATCCAAAAGGGCGAGATTATGGTAACCTATGGAAGCCTTCACAGAGGCTTTGAATATCCTCTTATTAATCTTGTAATTATATCCGAAAGCGATATCTTCGGTGCGGAAAAAAAGAAAAAGCGAAAACTGAAAGAATATGACGGTAAGAAAATCCAAAGCTTTACGGATTTAAATATCGGTGATTATGTGGTCCATGAAAACCATGGTCTGGGTATTTACCGGGGCATTGAGAAAATAGAAGTAGACAAGGTCGCAAAGGATTACATGAAAATTGAATATGGCGGCGGAGGCGTGTTGTATATTCTTGCAACAGGTCTTGAGGTAATACAAAAATATGCCGGCGCCGATGCCAGAAAGCCTAAGCTAAACAAGCTCAACTCCCCCGAGTGGAAGAACACCAAAACCCGGGTAAAGGGAGCGGTAAAAGAGATTGCAAGGGAACTGGTGGAATTGTATGCCACCCGTCAGGCCAGGGAAGGCTTTCAGTTTGGGGCGGACACGGTTTGGCAGAAGGAATTTGAAGAGATGTTTCCATATGAGGAGACGGATGATCAGTTAAGAGCAATCGAAGAAACCAAGCGGGATATGGAAAGCAAGCGTATCATGGACCGTTTAGTCTGCGGTGATGTAGGTTATGGTAAGACAGAGATTGCCATCCGGGCTGCCTTTAAAGCGGTATCTGACGGAAAACAGGTTATTTTTTTAGTACCCACCACAATCCTTGCACAGCAGCATTATAATACCTTTGTACAAAGAATGATGGATTTTCCCATCAGCATTGACATGCTCTCCCGCTTTAAGACGGCAGCACAGCAAAAGGCAGTAATTGAGCGGTTAAGAAAAGGAAATCTGGACATTTTGATTGGAACTCACAGAGTCCTCTCAAAGGATATCCAGTTTAAGAACCTGGGACTGCTTATTATCGATGAGGAACAGCGTTTTGGTGTGGCACATAAAGAAAAGGTAAAACAATTAAAAGGGGACGTAGATGTTTTGACCTTGACAGCCACTCCTATACCAAGAACCCTGCATATGAGTTTAATCGGCATCCGGGACATGAGTGTGTTAAATGAACCTCCGGTAGACCGTATGCCCATCCAGACTTATGTATTGGAACATAACGAAGAAATCATAAGAGAAGCCATCCATAGAGAACTGGCAAGGGACGGTCAGGTATATTATGTATATAACCGGGTTAACGGCATTGATGAGATTGCCGGTAAGATTGCCAAGCTGGTACCGGAAGCCAATGTATCCTTTGCTCATGGCCAGATGAGCGAAAGAGAACTGGAACGGATTATGTTTGACTTTATTAATGGGGAAATTGATGTGCTGGTATCTACAACCATCATCGAAACCGGACTGGATATCTCCAATGTTAACACCATGATTATCGATGACGCAGACCGCCTTGGACTTTCCCAGCTCTATCAGCTTAGAGGACGTGTTGGCCGTTCCAACCGTACGGCGTATGCATTTTTAATGTATAAACGGGATAAGATGTTAAGGGAAGTGGCGGAAAAAAGACTCCAGGCCATTAAAGAATTTACGGAACTAGGTTCCGGCTTTAAGATAGCCATGCGTGACCTTGAAATCCGGGGTGCCGGAAATTTATTGGGAGCCCAGCAAAGCGGACACATGGAAGCGGTAGGGTATGATTTATACTGTAAGATGTTAAATGATGCCATCCGTTCCATGAAGGGAGAAGTAAAAGAGGAAGAAACCTTTGATACTACGGTGGATATGGATATTGACGCCTTTATCCCTGCCACTTATATTAAGAGCGAGTTCCAGAAGTTAGACGTATACAAGCGGATTGCGGAAATTGAAAATGAGGAAGAGCTTTTGGATATGCAGGAGGAATTGTTAGACCGTTTTGGTGATATGCCCTCCTCAGTCAATAATCTGTTAAACATCGCGTTTATTAAGTCGATCTGCCATAGTGTATATGTAACCTCCTTAGTATATCGGAACGAGGAAATCAAGCTGGTTATGTATAACAAAGCAAAATTACAGGTAGATAAGATACCGGAATTCATCCAGAAATACCAGCCAGCCCTAAAACTGGTGCCGGAAACCAACCCGTATTTTACCTATTCCCTCAAAAAACCGGGTAAGCCTGTAAAAATGGACGTGATAAGCCTGTTTGAACTTGTAAAGAATCTCCTGGGAGATTTAAAGTTATTGATAGAGGAAGAAAAATAATCTATAATAAACCTAGGAAAACAGGATGTACCACCAAGAGATAGTCACCAAGAGATAATCACCAAGAGATAATCAACAAGAGATTACAGCTAAAATATTACCGCCAAAAGATTACCGCCGTAAGCGGATGGATAGGAGTATGAATGAAGGACGTATTAAAAAAGAAGATAAGAAAAAACAGAATAAAGTCAGCAATCGTGCTAAGCCTGATGGCTGTCCTGCTATTGACTGCCACAGCTTGCTCTAAAAATAATAAGAATAATCAAAATGCTGCATCTAATGCCCCGGCCTCGGTAAAGGGCGGGAATACAACAGATATAGCAGAAGGGAAGGAGTCGGAACAGGCTCCTGTAGATGAAAGTATTTTTAAGAAAACTGTTGTAAAAATCGGAAAAGAAGAAGTAAGTTATAGTGAAGCAATGATTTATTTTCAATATATTAAAGCGCAGTATGAAGCCTATTTTGGTGATCAGATCTGGTCCTATGATTTTAATGGACAGACGTTTGGCGAAATGGCGAAACAGGAGATTATGGATATGATAGCCCAGACTAAGATAGCCTGTGATAAGGCGGATCAGTATGGAGCCGAAATTACCGAAGAGGATGAAGCGCAGATTAAAGAGAATGCGCAAAATCTTTTAGCCGGTGTTACCGAAGAAGATAAGAACAGATATGGACTTACCCAGGAGCTGGCAGAAAAGTTCTATCGTGATAACATGATTTATGAAAAGGTATATGATGCCTCCACTATGAATGTGAACACGGACGTATCCGATGAGGAGGCGAAGCAGATTACCGTAGACCATCTCTTAGTCCTGACTTCTAAGACCGATACAGACGGTAAGCAGCTTCCAATGAGTGACGCGGATAAGCAGAAAGCCTATAAAAAAGCCCAGAATTTATTAAAGCAGGCTAAAAAAGCAGATAATTTTTATACCTTCGCAGAAGCGAATACAGAAGATTCTAACGTGGAATACACCTTTGGAAAAGGGGAGATGGAAAAACCCTTTGAAGATGCCGCATTTGCTTTAAAAAAGGGAGAAATCAGCGGTATTGTGGAAACCCAGTACGGTTATCACATCCTGTACTGTGTTAATGATTACAATGAGGATGCCACACTGGAAAAGAAAGAAAAAATAATAGCCCAAAGACAGAATGACACCTTTAAGGATCTGTATGCAGGCTGGGCTTCCGATGTTAAAGTTGATGTCAATAATAAAGTCTGGGATCAGTTAAAGCTTATAAGCCCAGTGGTTAATAAACCGGCAGATGCGGATACCCTAGACAATACTGCCGACAGTAATACCGGAGACAGTAATACAAAGGAAAATAATAAACAAAACAGTAATACACAGGATAGTAATACAAAGGATAGTAATACACAGGATACAACGGGTGAGGTTGAGGGAGATTAATCGTTGACTTTACAGTTGTTTTGTAGTGAATACTTGATATAATCGGTTTTGGACACTGTGAAGAAAGCATGATTATGATATCCTTCCTAAGCTTATTGTTTGGAGTCTGAATTCACAAATGACTTATTCAGACTCTGAACAAAGCTCTTATGAAGAATATCATAAGGATGCTTTCTAATTTAGTTTTTGGACCGATTTTATCAAGTTTTTTATTTTGGAACAGGGATCTCTATTCTCTTCAGGGTTAAAAGGGCAGAATTAAGTATTTTTTCTGCCATGGAAAGCTTGCTTGACATATCGATACTAATTTGTTATATTAATATGGAAAGTATGCTTTCCGTAAGATTGAATTTATATTTAATGTAACTTATTTTTGTCCGTTACTGCTTTACTTGTGTTTGTTTAGGGAAGCTTTTGGCAAAAGTAATAACAAATAGTGCGGTGAGGGTACCAAGGACAGCTCCTGACAATACATCCGTAGGATAATGGCAGAACAGATACAGCCTGGAAAAGCCTATGAGTACCGCCAATATATAGGCTGAAATGCCAGCACGTTTATTTGCCCAAAAGATGACGGTGGCAGCGGTGAAGGAGGACATGGTATGACCGGAGGGGAAGGAAAAGGAACCCGGTCTTTTGATTAGAAGATCTATCTCCGGAAAACGGATAAAGGGGCGGGGTCTGGCTATTAGTGGTTTTAAAAACATATCACCAAGCAGGTACTCTGTACAAAGGGCTAGGAAAAGAAAGATTCCTATGTATCTTGTCTTTTTTGGAATCAGAAGTAAAGCGGCAATTATCAGCCAGATAAAACCAGAGTTGCCCAGGGTAGTTATTACAATCATGATTTTATCTAACAGCGGTGTATGAAAGTGTTCCAATATGTAGAATAAAATTGATTCATCCATTGATTGAAGTAATCCCAATTTCAGTAATCTCCTTTCAGAACAGGGGCTGCTGCAAAAGCCAGTACTTCATTATCTGGCGCAGCGGCTCTATTTACTTTATTATTTAGTCTATTATACCATGAAATGTATGGGGTTAGAAGCAGAGCCTTTAGAAAAGGGAACTTAATGAAATTTTAAACTTATTCTAATGATTCATAGATTGACAAAGGTAAATTCTGGGTTTAATCTATTTTCATGTGTAGTTTACAGCTTATTTTAGTTGGCAGGTGTAAAAAGGTACTCTTGCAAGAGTGACCTGCCCGCGTGTAAAGACCACGCAGATGGGAGTCAATATGATAGAAATCAATAATTTAACCAAAGTTTACAAGCTAAGCAAAAAACAGATGGCAGAGCAAAAGACGAAGAAGAACATGAAAAAGGCAGCCGATGATATCAGCCTGTCGGCAAAAAAAGGCGAGATATATGGTCTTTTAGGACCTAATGGGGCAGGAAAAACTACGACCCTTCGCTGTGTTGCTACCTTACTGAAACCTACCGCAGGTGAAATTACGGTATGCGGCCATGATACGGTAAAGGAACCGGAGAAAGTAAGAGAATCCATCTCCTTCTTAACCAATGAGATAAAATTGGACCCTCAGTTCTCACCAAAGTATATGTTTAATTTTTTTGGAAGACTACATGGAATGGACGAAAAAACCATTGATAAAAGACGGGAGTTATTATTTGAACATTTTGGAATTAACGACTTCCAGGATAAGAAAATCGATGAACTCTCAACCGGTATGAAACAAAAGGCCTCTATCGCAGTAAGCCTTGTCCATGACCCGGAGGTAGTCATTTTTGATGAACCAACCAATGGTCTTGATATTGTAACCGCCAGAAGTGTAACAGATTACTTAAAATTATTACGCGAAGAAGGAAAATTAGTCATTGTCTCCACACATATTATGTCTGAAGCAGAAAAACTTTGTGACCGTATCGGAATTATTATTAACGGCCGTAAGGTAATGGATGGAACTCTTTCAGAGATTTTAACTGCAACCGGCACAGATGATTTAGAGGATGCATTCTTTGAACTTTATAAAGAGCATAATAAGGAGGAGGCATAGCATGAACGGAACAAAACAAATTATAAAGAAGGAATTAACCAGGGTATTTTCAGATAAAAAACTCATTATCAGTTTATTTGTACTACCTGCGGTTTTAATTATCGGTATCTATTATTTCATGGGTCAGATGCAGTCTGCCATGGTTAATGATATACAAAAACATGTTTCCAGCATCTATATCCAAAATGCACCGGAGGATCTAAAAGACGTGATTGCCTCCGCCAAATTAGAAGCTGATATTAATTATCTGAGTGCAGAAGCTGACTTAACCGGAATCAAAGACGGCATACTAAAGGGTACCACAGATCTTTTAGTTACCTTTGAGGATGACTTCTTAAATAAAGTAAAGGATTATAAATCCGGTGGCCAAATACCGGAAGTAAAAACATTTTATAATACTTCCGAGGACTACTCAAATTCTGCCAGAAATAATTTTGTGGATACCATATTAAACGCTTACCAGCAAAAACTCTTAACGGAACGGTTTGGAGACATTAACCAGTTAACGGTATTCCATATTGATGTGGATCCTGATTCCTCCGTTATCGTAGATGACAAAAAAGCCAGTGGTAAGATATTTGGAACCCTGCTTCCGTATTTGATTACCTTTATGTTGTTCCAGGGTGCCATGAGCCTTGGCATTGATGCCATTACCGGAGAAAAAGAGCGTGGTACCATGGCAAGTATGCTTTTAACACCTTTAAAACGGAGTGAAATTGTTGTTGGTAAATTAATCTCCATTTCGATACTTGCAAGTCTATCTGCGGCTATATACGCGGTTTCCATGATAGTAGCAATGCCTCTTATGTTAGGCGGCTTTGGGGGCGGAGATATAATGGAAGGCTTAACCATAACATTTTCGGCACTCCAGGTAATTGAGCTTCTTGTTATAATGCTGTCTTTGGTTTATTTATATGTTGGAATAGTGGCATTTACCTCGGTTCTTGCCAAGACAGCTAAGGAAGCGGCGGCTTATGTATCCCCAATTATGATTGCAGTAATTGTAGCAGGTATGGCGACCATGTTTTCCGGCAATGGAGAAAAAACTCTTGGTATGTATGCAATACCGGTTTACGGCAGTGCCATATCCATACAGAAAATTCTTATGGGAGAACTGACCCTTCAGCAATTCGGGGCTACCATTGGGGGAACCTTATTACTTGCAGCGATATTCACCTATTTCATAACTAAGGCATTTAACAGTGAAAAGGTAATGTTTAATGCATAGGAAGCTGGGACTGCCATGGATTTTGCAGCAGCTAAGTGTAATCCTGTGGTTTGCAGGCAATCTATTACCTGGTGAGATAAAAGAAATGGATAACTGGAGTTTTCATGAATAATATAACCGGAAACCGGAACAAGAAAAGAAATATAAAAATGATTCTCGAATATGACGGCAGTGGTTATGCCGGCTGGCAGCGGCTGGGAGCTGTTGCAAAAAAGCGTCCCATTCAAAGCGTAGTAGAAGAGTGTTTATCAAGCTGTCTTGGGCAAAATATTAAAGTAATTGGTTCCGGCAGAACGGATGCAGGCGTCCATGCTCTGGGGCAGGCGGCGAATTTTCATTGTGAAACCGATTTTTCTTTCAGTGAGCTGCTGCAGGAATTAAACAAGCGTCTTCCGGAGGATATCAGAGTGCTTCGTCTTAATGAGGCGGATATGGATTTTCACAGCAGATACAGTGCGAAAGGAAAGACCTACGAATACCGTATTGCCCAGGGCGAGGTGCAGCCTGTATTTACCAGAAAATATACGCTTCATGTTCCGGAACCACTGGATCTTACTGCCATGAAAAAAGCTTCGGAATATTTGCTTGGAACTCATGATTTTAAAGCATTTTCCACAGATAGGAAAGATGGCAAATCCACGGTAAGGACAATTGATGGAATCCAGATAGTTAAGATTAACCCACTGCACAATAAACCTTACGAGGAAATCAGAATTGCCATAACCGGAGATGGTTTTCTCTACAATATGGTCCGTATCATCATTGGTACCTTAATCGAAACCGGCAAGGGAATCAGACGGCCGGAGGATATGGTAAAAGTACTGGAGAGTAAAGACCGGCAGCAGGCAGGAATTACAGTTAGTTCCCAGGGTTTGTGCCTTTTAAACGTCAGATATTAGTTTTTTAAAATAAAAAATTTTACTAAATATTATAGTTTAACGTATAAATTCTTCCTTTTGACAAACAATAATAACCATAAGTACCACATTATGATTATCAAGCAAGATGGAGGAATAAAATATGAAAGCCACAGGAATCGTTAGGAGAATAGATGATCTGGGACGTGTTGTTGTCCCCAAAGAAATTCGACGCACACTGCGTATACGTGAAGGAGACCCGCTTGAAATTTTTACAGACAGAGAAGGAGAAATCATACTCAAGAAATATTCACCTATTGGAGAACTAGGACTATTTGCAAAACAGTATGCTGATTCCCTGGCACAGACAACGGGGCATATTATCGCTATTTCAGACAAAGATCAATTTGTTGCAGCCTCCGGCAGTATGAAAAGGGAACTGTTATCAAAATCCATTACACCGGAACTTGAACAGGTCATTAACGAAAGAGAGAATGTCATGGCTTCCAAAGACGATAAAAATTTTATCCATATCGTCGCAGATGATGACACGGAATACACTTATCAGGTTATCTGGCCGATCATCAGTGAAGGAGACGCAATTGGCTCCGTCATTTTACTCTCTAAGGACCCTAAAGTGAAATTCGGAGATGTGGAGAATAAACTTGCCAGTACGGCGGCTTATTTCTTAGGAAGACAAATGGAGCAATAATAGTTAAATAAACAGGGTTTTTCATAAGCTATAAACTTATGGGAAACTCTTTTTTTATTTTTACGAGGATAGTTCTGTTGTAAATCAGTTGTGATGCGAAAAAGCAACGGAATGAAGTTGCAAAATAAGATAGCAACCAAAAGTAGTTGCAAAACAAGGTAGCAACCAAAAGTAGTTGCAATATTCCGGCCGATTATTTATAATATAAATTGGAGGTGATATAGATATGCAGTTATATACTGCGTTAATCCTTGACGTAAAAAATTCCAAGTCCTATGGCATAGATGAAAGAAACCGGATCCAGTTATTTATAATTGAATGTATAGAAGCACTGAATATGGTGTTCCGTCCTAAAATAGAGCGCAAAGTGATCTTTAGTGGAGGCGATGAATTACAGGGGTTATTTTCGTCAACGGTATCTGCAGTTCTATATGTGAGGCTTCTGTCACTTCTTGTTTATCCGGTTCAGATACGCGGTGGTCTTGGAATCGGGGAATGGTCGGTCAGGGTGGAAAAGGGTAATTCCGCACAACAGGATGGGACAGCCTATCATTATGCGCGTAAGGCCATAGAGGATGTTTATGGAATGCAGACACAAAGGTTTCGGATTTATGGAAAACAGGAAGACAGTTTTGCGAATCCCATGCTCAATGCTTCCTATGGATTATGTAAGCAGTTAAGTCCTTTGCAAAATTTAACCCTGCTGCTTATGGAATATATGTATCCATTTACAGAGCAGAATCTGATTAGGGAGGATGGATATAAAAAGCTTAAACCACTGATAATTGAGAAATATAAGACCGGAACCGGGGATAAAGGTAATTTCGTATCGGGAACCGGAAATACGAGACTAGACACTCTGAAAATTTTGGAGGACCCGGCAGAAAAAATATGGATTTTTAAGCCCCATCAGGAATTAGAAGAAATGCTTTTAATAAAGGGAATGGCAGCTGCAATATCAAAAGCTCTGGGAACGACAAGGCAGAATATTGACAAGATGATAAAGAACGGCAATATGATAGGAATCCGGAGTTTAGATCTGGCGGCAGTAAGATATATTAATATAAAATATGAGGAGAAATAATATGAGCTGCGCTTTATTATTAATCGGGCATTTACTGGGAGACTTCTATTTACAAAGTAATTCCCTTGCCAGGGGTAAAATCCATAGCTTCCATAAATTGATGCGGCACTGCCTGATTTATTCGGCTGCAATGGGAGCCATGGTGTTTCCAGGAATTCCGATAACATCTGCCTGGCTGATCTTTGGTTTTTTAATAACATCCCATGGCATGATTGACCTGATAAAATGTGGCATCAGCCGTAAGACAGAAAGAAATACAAGGCATAGGTCTTTTGATTTAGAATTGTTTCTAGCTGATCAATTCATTCATTTGATTGTGATAGTACTCCTGGTTCTTGCGTATCCTATGAGTACGGGTAATACGCCGGTTCTGTTAATGATAGAGGATATACTAAACATCGGTGATATGAATAAAGTCTTATGGATGATTACAGCCTATCTCATATGCGGAAAACCTTCTGCGGTTTTCGTTAAAATGCTGCTGGCGGCAGTTAATTTCCGTACACAGGCAACGCCGGTATTATTGCAGGCGGCTGCAATAGAGGATGCCAGGGAAGCTAAAAAAAAGGGGCTTAACATCCTGGAAGTTCAGAAAAGTAAAAATATAGGTGCTGCAATAGGAATATTAGAGCGGGAAATTATCCTGACTTTAAGTCTGTTAGGGCAATTTTCTGCAATTGGTTTTGTTATTACTGCTAAAAGTATTGCAAGATTTAAACAATTGGAAGATAAAGATTTTGCGGAAATATATCTGATTGGAACTTTAGTCAGTGTACTGATTGCTATTGGATGTGCGGTATTATTTTCGGAACCGATTTTACATAAGCCGATTTTATAGAAAATAGGAGAAAAATACTATGAATAAATCTTATACTTTTGCCGATTTTATAAATATCATCAGACAATTGCGGAGCGAGAACGGATGTCCCTGGGACAGGGAGCAGACTCATGAAAGTTTAAAAAATTGTTTGATTGAAGAAGCCTATGAAGTGATTGAAGCGGTAGATAATAAAGATACTGAGAATTTATGTGAGGAATTGGGAGATATTTTGCTCCAGGTTGCCTTACATACGGTAATTGCCGAAGAGAAGAAGGAATTTGGCATTGAAGAGGTAATAGACGGTGTAAGCACCAAGATGATCCGCAGACACCCTCATGTATTTGGCGAAGCCGCCAGGGCTTTGAAAGAAGACGGGATTACCTCAGATACCGTGGTACAAAACTGGGAAGAAATTAAGAAGCAGGAAAAAAAGCAACAGAAAGCATCAGAAGGTATCTTAAGGATACCAAAAGCACTTCCCGCAACCATACGGGCAGAGAAAGTACAACGAAAAGCCGCTAAGGAAGGTCTTGATTTAGAAGGCTATGAACAGGCACTGAAAAAGGTCTATGAAGAGCTTGAAGAACTGAAAAACTCCAAGGAAAATGGGGGCGCCAGGGATATTGAAGAAGAATTTGGCGATTTGATGTTCTCCGTGGTAAATTTATCAAGGTTTTTACAACTAAATGCAGAAAATTCCTTGACAAATGCCACTAATAAGTTTATAAATAGATTTGTAGGAATTGAACGGCTTGCAGAGTCTAAAAGCAAGCGTTTAAGCGAAATGTCCGATACCGAGCTTGATGCTCTTTGGGGACGTGTGAAATAATCATATCGATTATTAAAACAAATATAACAAATACTTTAGAGGAGGAGTTTTATCCATGAACAAAGCAGAATTAGTTGCAGCAATCGCAGAAAAAACAGAATTATCCAAGAAGGATTCAGAAAAGGCATTAAAGGCATTTATCGATGTCGTTACAGAAGAATTAACAAAAGGTGAAAAAGTGCAGTTAGTTGGATTTGGTACTTTCGAAGTATCTGAAAGACCAGCTAGAACAGGCAGAAACCCTCAAACAAAAGAGGCCATAACTATTGCAGCATCTAAAGCTCCAAAGTTCAAAGCAGGAAAAGCTTTAAAGGACGTTATTAACGCATAGTTAATTAAATTCAGGGAGAAGCTGTTATAAAAATCAAGTTCCCACCTTTTACTTCGCCTCAGGCGTTTTATCGGATGAATTGATTTTTATAACGGCTTCTTTTTTATCGATAAACGAACCCTCTCTAGACAGGAGATTATTTATGAGATTAGATAAATTTTTAAAAGTATCCAGACTGATTAAGCGCAGGACCATTGCCAATGAAGCCTGCGACGCAGGCCGTGTTCTGGTAAATGGAAAACCGGCCAAAGCTTCTGCCGCCGTGAAAGTAGACGATGTGATCGAAATCGGTTTTGGTAGCAAGGCGGTCAAAGTACAGGTTTTAGATGTTGCAGAAACTGTCCGCAAAGATGACGCCAAAGAATTATACAAGTATCTGTAATAATGGATATTATAGGCATGAAATCAAGAGTCTTCTAATATACTGAAATGAAATAAAGTATATTAGGAGGCTTTTATTATGGATGAAAAACAACCGGTTCAAAAGAATCATAAAGTGAGTTTGAATGCAAGGAGTTCAGCCAATATAACAGGGGTTAAAGATGTGTTGTCTTTTGATGCGGGAGAAGTACTCTTAGAAACAGAACAGGGGATACTTATGCTTCGGGGCAATGACCTGCATGTAAACCGCCTTACTTTAGAAAAAGGCGAAGTAGACGTAGACGGTAAAATAGACAGCTTAACCTATTCCGATTCCAATAACTACGGTAAATCAGGAGAATCCTTAATCAGCAGACTGTTCAAATAAAGCAGGAGGTAGAACAGGAGATGAACAAGGCGATATTGCTAGAACTGCGTTTTTTTGGTACTTCCGTAATGTGGGGCGCTCTGCTGCTGGTATTTTACGACGTGCTTCGTATCATCAGGAGGATCCTTGCTCACAACGGATTTTTTATTGCATTTGAAGACTTACTATACTGGGTCATATCAAGCCTTTTGATCTTCCATATGATGTATCAGCAAAACAATGGCATCATCCGGGGATTTTCAATATTAGCCATGCTCCTTGGCATGCTGATATACCATTCCCTGTTAAGTGAATTGCTGGTAGATTTGATATCCGGTTCCATTAATAAGGTTTTTGCCCTAATCGGAAAATTGCTGACCTTGATATTTAAACCGGTCCTATTCTTATTCCGGAAAATAAAACGAATATTTGTGTGGATTTACAATAAAATCAAAAAATTTAATCACTTTCTGTTAAAATCATTGAAAAAAATTTTGAAATCGGGTAAAATAGCAGTAACGGAAAATGAAAAAAGTGATTAATGTGAACAAGCAAAACTTGTTGCTTCACTATCTTGATTTTAATGCATGATACAGTATGCAGATAGGAGTCAGCTTGAGAAGAAAGAGAAAAGCAAGAAGAAGGACAGGCTTGGGATTAATTGCAGTTATGGTACTATTAGTATGCGGAATCGTAACCTATAACAGGCAGGAACTGGATAAGACCAATGCCAAAGCTGCAGCCCGGATAGCCGAATTAAAGGATGATATTGATCAGGCAAAAGATGAGGCAAAAGAGATAAAAGAACAAAAAGCCTACGTTCAGACCAAGAAATATGTGGAAGAAATGGCCAGAGAAAAACTCGGACTGGTTTATAAAGATGAAATCATATTTAAAGCCGAAGACAAAAACTGATTTTCCATGCAAGCCATAATCACAATTGAGTAGTTGCTACCACGAATCAGAAGCATTTAAGAGGCGCAATAAGCAATAAGAAATTTCAGCACTGCAAATCTCTGATTTTTAGTGACTTTCGCTGCACACACATAACACGTAGCGAAAGGAGAGTGAGTAGTAATCTAAATTATACAAAAAATTAAAACAACTTACATTAAAATATTGACAAGCATGGAAAAAACAGTTATAATGTAGTTCGTCACTTCGGCGAAGTAGCTCAGTTGGCTAGAGCATGCGGTTCATACCCGCAGTGTCGGCGGTTCAAATCCGTCCTTCGCTACTAATCTTTACAACATCAATTAAACAGCATAATAGTTCCAAATAATCCTGTTACAATTTCTTTATGCAATCATAGAAGGAATTGGCAGGCTTTTTTTATCTCATCCTTGTGATTAAGATGTCTGCCCTTTCAAACTTCATTTAAAAATCTTCTGAATTCCCTGTGTGATAAAAATCTTGCAGAGCCAGACCATACCAGGTACACAATAACACAGCATAACTGTCAGCTCAACTGACAACATCCAGGGCGATAACTTGCCATACTTATTTTTATGAATCACTACCAATACTTAAATAAACAAGACCCATTAAATTTTAACTCTTAATACCCCATTACTAAACAAAATAATGTCAAGAAATACGACAAAAAATCCTTAACTATTCTTAGAATCTAAGTTCAGAACGTTTAATCAACCCCTTAACCAAATTAAATGCAAGTGTAAACTTATATATATTTAAATATGATTTGAGAGTCAAAAGCCTAATTTAGGTTGTAAAATGAATAACCCGGTATATATATTCATTAATTAAGTTTTTTAAGGCTTTTGACTCTCAAATCAAATATAAATTTATAAACAAACATTTAACATAAACCCAAAGAAACCTCAAATATATACACTAATACATAATCTAAATACATGATCTAGATACTAAATCCCATAATTATCAGAACATTCTTTATAACCCTGTCGTAACAAAAGGCATGGGAGTCACTATGAGAAAGCAATCTTTCATCTGTGGCGACAATTACCAGTAGCTTACATCCTAAGGAGACAACTTGTTGTCTTTAAAAGAGGTGCACAAACCACTGGTAATTGTCAGAACACTGAAAAATTTGCTTCATAGTTACTCCCACCCCTTTCTGTTATAAGAGCCTTCTATGAATGACCTCATAATAAAAGAACTCTGAAACTCTTAATAACCCTTAACTCTCTTGATTCGATTCTATGCCCCTGACAATGAATTTCTTGTCAAAAACTTTTTAAAAACCCTCACTTATTTTTGACAAACATTTCAAAACTCAAATCCTATAATACAGGTCTAACGGATAAATCTTGAGATAGAAATGGTTTTATCATAAACATATGGCTGAGGAGGAGTAAAGGTTGCAAGAAAATATAAGAAATGAAAGGATGCCACAAAACGATTCTTCCAACCTGTGAAACTTGTTTCACATTTTATTATGTGGCAGTATCGCAAAACTTGCGGTATGCAATGGGTATATAAAAATGAAAGAATTAAATATCAGAAAATTTATGGTTAATTTACTGGGAATAGTCATGGCGCGGGCGGTCTTTGCAGGAATGAACCCCATTGCGGTGGGTTATTTTGCGGCAGTTTACCTGGAGAGAAAAGGAAGACTTACAATTATGCTTACGGTACTCCTTGGCATGCTTACGGTACTTCCTGTAGAAGATACAGCTAAATATGCAATGGTACTACTTGTAGTATCCATTATTACGGCACTGCTTGAATATAATAATAAGCGGGTATCGGTATTACTGCTTGGAGGGCTTGCCGGAGCAGTCACTGCGGCAATTGCCATAGCAGGTGGTTTTATGAGTGAAAATCCCTCTTACTATATCGTTACGGGAATTGGTGAAGGAGTATCCATATTTGCCTGCAGCTTTGTATTCCGAAAAGGGATTGAACCCCTTTTACATGGAGTCAGAGGACAAGCCCTGGATAATGAACAGATAATTAGTATAGCAGTCCTGTTGGCTGTATTTTTATATGGAATACCAGATTTTGACGCTCTGGGATTTTCACTGACCATGACAGCTGCCTTATTCAGCATCCTTTTTACTGGCTATAAATATGGAGCCGGCTGTGGGGCACTGACCGGTGCGGCCTGCGGTGTTATTCTGGCTTTAAAATCCGGTCAGATAAACCAGATTGGGCTTATGTGCATGCTTGGTATACTTGCAGGCACGTTTAGAGAACTGGGTCGTTTTGTGACCCTGCTTATGTATTCGGCAGGAGTCATTATACTTGGAGAATTATATCAGAATACCCAGATTGGATTATCCGGCATGGGTGCCCTGGCTTCCTGCGCAGTGGTATTCCTGCTGCTGCCTAAAACGCTGATCTTTAAGGTAAATGGAGGGGAGGAAGGGGAAAAAGAGGACATATTTGTCAGACAAAGCATTCAAAACGTGGCAAGGGGGAAGTTAAGGGATTTCTCCGAGTCCTTCCACAGTCTTTCCAATACCTTCGCTACCATATCGGATAAGAAAATGTCCCTAAGTAAAAAGGATAAAAATGATATATTCGATGAAGTCTCAGAGCACCTGTGTAAGGACTGCTCCAATTGTACTCTCTGCTGGCAGAGCCATTTTTATGAAACCTACCAGGGAGCCTATCATATCCTTGAGACGGTTGAAAAAAACGGTACCATAGCCTTAAGCGAGGTACCGGTGGAATTCGCAGGACGGTGCATCTTTTTAGATAATTTTCTGGCTGAAACCAGAAGAGTCCTGGAAGTTGCAAAATTAAATTTAACCTGGCATAACCGGATGGCAGAAAGTAGAGAGGCCATAGCCGGTCAGTTGTCTGAGGTGGCCAATATCATAGATGATTTTTCTCTGGATCTTTATAAAACCTCAGAAACCACGGAAACAGACAGAAACAATATGATTTATCATCTAAAATCCAATCATATCGTAGTAAACCGTATTGCGGTATTCGAAAAGAGAAATAATAAACAGGAACTATATATGACTGCCAGAACCGAGAGGGGACGCTGTATTACTACCAAAGAAGCGGCAGGTTTAATTAGTGAGGTGTTCGGCAAACGGATGCGGCCCTCAGAAAGTTGTAAAAAAGTTATTACCAAGGAATATGATACCTTTGTGTTCATTGAAGATGCTAACTATACCGTTTTTACGGGCATGAGTAAAATGACCAAAGAAGGCGGCAGAATTTCCGGTGATAATTATTCCTTTATCTATCCCGACCCCGGTACGCTGGTTATGACCTTGTCCGATGGAATGGGCACCGGAGAGACTGCCTGTGAGGAAAGCGAGTCTGTAGTGGAATTATTAGAGCAGTTTATCGAAGCCGGTTTTCGAAAGGAATCTGCTATTAAACTGATTAATTCCATACTGGTACTGCGGTCAGAGGAGCAGACCTTTTCTACCATTGATATGAGTGTTATCAATCTCTATTCCGGTATCTGTGATATTATTAAAATCGGAGCCTCCACCACCTTTATAAAACGGGAGGACCGGGTGGAGACAATAAATTTGTCTACCCTGCCGGTAGGAATCTTAAACCAGGTGGATTATGACGTAGTGACCAAAAAACTTTATGACGGGAATTTTGTAATAATGGTAACGGATGGTGTAATCGACTGTATTCCAGGTGATGAGAAAGAAAAATTCATGGAGGAATTTATTATGGACCTCCACATGAATAATCCCCAGGAAATTGCCAATGCTGTATTAAATCAGGCTCTGGAACTAAATGGATGGGTTCCAAGAGATGATATGACCGTACTGGCAGCAGGCTTTTGGAGCAAGTAGCTTGTAATTTATGTAAGTTAGAGGTAAAATGTTAAAAAATGTACTTTTATATAAACTATAGTTGCCCCAGGAGTCAGGATGTTAAAAACCGTACAAAAATTTATTGATAAACATAATATGATACAAAAAGGAGACAGAATCGTAGTTGGTGTTTCCGGTGGAGCCGACTCTGTCTGTCTTTTTCATGTGCTGCTTGGGTTAACACCGGAGTATGATCTAACCCTATTTGTGGTTCACGTAAACCATGGAATCCGGGGGACGGAAGCAGAGGAGGATGAAGCTTATGTAAAGGAGCTGTGCCTGGCTCATAACATATCCTGTGACCTGATAAAAGCGGATGTAAAAGCCCTGGCGGTCAGAGAAGGTCTGACCGAAGAAGAGGCAGGGAGAAAAGTCAGGTATGAAGCATTTTATGATTGTTTTCATAAAAATAAGTGTAATAAAATCGCAATTGCACATAATAGAAATGATAATGCCGAAACCATTCTGTTCCATTTGTTCCGGGGAAGCGGCATAAAGGGACTCACCGGAATACCGGCAGTAAGAGAGGAAATCATCAGACCCTTACTGGACACCGGGAGAGAGGAGATTGAAGGATTTCTTGGGGAAAACGGGATTTCCTATCAGACGGATAAAACCAACCTGACCCAGGATTATAGCCGTAATAAAATCAGGCATCAAATCATAAGCTTTGCACAGGAGGAAATAAATAAAAGAGCAATTGAGCACATTGTGGGTGCTTCAAAAAAGTTATCTGAAATAGATTGTTATCTTGAAAAAAATATTAGTTCTGCATATGATACCGCCGTAACCTACTTAGAATATAACAATGCTTATGAAATAAATATTGAGAAACTTAGGCAGGAGGATCCTGTAATACAAAAAGGGATTATTCGAAAGAGTTTAATGGGTCTTTCGAATTGGTTAAAGGATGTGGAAGCCCTTCATATAGAGCTGATTTTGGAATTAGCGGAAAAACAGGTGGGAAAAGTAATTAATTTACCCTATGGAATATTGGCAGCCAGGGATTATCATACCATAACTTTGAAAATTGCACCATTTCAGTACAAAAATAAGGAAGACAGCAAAAGTCTGGAGGTGCCTGGGTGGCAGCCTTTGGAAATTCCCGGAGAGGTTACCATACCCCAAACAAATCAAATCTTGCATATAAAATTAATAAAGTATAAAAAAAGTATGATAATTCCGAGAAATGGGTGTACGAAATGGTTTGACTATGATAAAATAAAAAATACTGTTTTAATCAGAACCAGACAAGAAGGAGATTATGTACAGATAGATTCTGCCGGCAGCAGAAAAAAAATCAAATCCTTATTTATTGATGAAAAGATTCCGAAGGAGAAACGAGATCTCCTGCCCTTACTGGCTGACGGAGCCCATATTATGTGGGTAATCGGCGGCAGGATAAGTGAGGCCTATAAAGTAAATGAGGATACAAAAGTAATACTTGAGATAAATTTAGATGGAGGAAAACAAGATGGAAAATAAACTGAATGTACTAATACCGGAGGAAGTGGTAGATGATAAAATCCGTGAACTGGGAGAACAAATCAGTAAGGATTATGCAGGAAAAGAGCTTCACCTGATCTGTGTATTAAAAGGCGGCGTTTTTATAACCTGTGAACTGGCTAAGAATATTACAGTTCCCCTTTCCATGGACTTTATGGCTGTTTCCAGCTATGGAGATGAACAGGTAAGTTCAGGAAGGGTCAAAATCATCAAAGACCTGGATGATTCCATTGAAGGCAAAGAAGTATTGATTGTGGAAGATATTATTGATTCGGGCAATACCTTAAGATATTTAATTGATCTGCTGAACAGCAGAAAACCTGCAAGCATTAAAATCTGTACCCTGCTTGACAAACCGGACAGAAGGACTGCCGATGTAGAAGTAGATTATATCGGATTTCAGATTCCGGATAAATTTGTTGTGGGTTACGGACTGGATTTTAAACAAAAATTCAGGAATTTGCCGTATATCGGCGTAATAGAATAATTGAGAGGAGGTCGTTTCGTGAGAAGACAATTAAAGGGGTATGGATTTTATATCATTATCCTTGGGATTATATTAGCAGCATTTCTTTTATCAGACAGCTTAGGCAATTCCGGTTCACAGAATTATGAATATAATGATTTCCTGAAAGACCTGGGAAATAAGACGGTAGAGAAAGTAGACTTATATCAGAATCAGGAAGTTCCAAGCGGTAAAGTAACCGTTACTTTAAGCGATGGGAAGAGGGAACAGTTTAATGTCCCTGATGTAAGTTCGGTTACCTCATACTTATTTGGTACGGATGGCTTAAAGTATACCATACATGATATCTCCAAGCCGAACTGGTTCTTAACCAGTGTTCTGCCTTACCTGTTAGGTTTTGTAGTAATTATTATTCTGTTTTCTTTTTTATCAAACCAGGCTGCCGGAGGTGGCGGAGGTAACAGCAAGGTCATGAATTTTGGTAAAAGCCGGGCGAAGATGACTACAGATGAGAACAAGAAGACTACCTTTAAGAATGTGGCAGGTCTGGAAGAAGAAAAAGAAGAACTAAAAGAGATTGTGGATTTCTTAAGAACTCCAAAGAAATATGTTCAGGTAGGCGCCAGAATACCAAAAGGCGTATTGCTTGAGGGTCCTCCGGGAACCGGTAAAACCCTCCTTGCCAAGGCAGTAGCCGGTGAAGCAGGGGTTCCCTTCTTTAGTATCTCTGGTTCTGACTTTGTAGAGATGTTTGTAGGTGTGGGTGCTTCCAGAGTAAGAGATTTATTTGAAGATGCCAAGAAACACTCACCATGTATCGTATTTATCGACGAAATCGATGCCGTAGCCAGACGAAGAGGTACCGGTATGGGCGGCGGACATGATGAAAGAGAACAGACCTTAAATCAGTTATTAGTTGAGATGGATGGTTTTGGTGCCAACGAAGGAATTATCGTTATGGCAGCTACCAACCGTGTAGATATTTTAGATCCCGCTATTTTACGTCCCGGTCGTTTCGACCGTAAGGTTATGGTAGGCCGCCCCGATGTAAAAGGCAGGGAAGAAATCCTTTTAGTACACTCCAAAGGCAAACCCCTTGGTGAAGATGTGGATTTAAAGCAGATTGCCCAGACTACGGCTGGATTTACCGGAGCGGATCTTGAGAATCTGTTGAATGAAGCAGCGATTTGTGCTGCCAAGGATAACCGGGCTTTTGTTATTCAGGAAGATATTAACCGTTCCTTTATTAAGATTGGTATCGGAACCGAGAAGAAAAGCAGGATTATTTCCGAGAAAGAAAAGAGAATTACGGCTTACCACGAAGCCGGTCATGCAATTTTATTCCATGTTCTGCCAGATGTGGGTCCGGTTTATACGGTATCCGTTATTCCTACCGGAAACGGTGCGGCAGGTTATACCATGCCCTTACCGGAACGGGATGAAATGTTTAACACCAGGGGCAAGATGAGGCAGGATATTATTGTTGGACTTGGAGGCAGAGCTGCCGAAGAACTTATTTTTGATGATATTACTACCGGAGCTTCCAGTGATATCAAAATGGCAACGAAAACTGCCAGAGCCATGGTTACCAAATACGGCTTTTCCACGAATGTGGGTATGGTAAATTACGATAGCGATGACGATGAAATATTTATCGGCCGTGATTTTGGTCACACCAGAAGCTACAGCGAAAGTGTTGCCAGAACCATCGATGACGAAGTTAAAGTCATGATCGATCACTGCTATAGTGAAGCCAAGAGAATTTTAACGGAATATAATGATGTGCTTCATAATTGCGCGAAGTTATTGATTGAAAAAGAAAGAATTAACCGTGAGGAATTTGAAGCTTTATTTCCTGGAACAAAAGGTGGAAATGATGACATGAATTCCATGGTATTTGATGTATAAATTTTTGTCAAAACAGTGGATTTACAAAAATTAGATAAAAATGTTAAAGTTTTTATTGGTTTTATAATATGACTTTTGAAGGGGTAGTTTTCAGGCTGTAAAAACGAACAAAAAATATTATATTATTTTTTAATGTTTGTGCACACTTTTAAACTGCATGGTGTTATACTAATAAACGTAAACCCCAATACATTATATAGTTTTTGCTACACCCCATAAGTAACAAAAATACCTTCTCCAAAAAAAGGACAGCGATCGGAAAGCTGTCCTTTTTTTTGCGCTGAAATATTTTTGACGGACGAACAGATTACGGTCTGGGGGTCTGGGGGAGGCGCGCTGTTATATTTTTTCTGCAGAGAAAGGACCCTTATGTCACTAGGGCTTCCATGAATGCTTAGGGCAGGGATAAAAGGCAATAACTCCCTTCGGTCAGACAGATTGCCTTTTTTCCCTTGGCGCATTTATGGAAGCCCAAGTGACATAGGGGTCCTTTCTGATGCAGAAGAAATATAACAGCGCGCCTCCCCCAGACTCCCAGACTGTAATCTGTTCTGTTGGTTTAAGACGGTTAGAGTGTGCTTAGGATTCTGAGTTGAATATATGAGTGAATTCAGGCTCGGTATAAAGCACTTATGGAACAAAAGTATCGTGCTTTTAATCCAGGTTTTGATCTGGCTTTATCAATTGTTTTTTAGTTTTTTACTCGTAGTTTGAGTGTTTTAGTATATAGTGTAGGAGTGTTTTTGGGAGACGGGTGGGTCCTGTTGTGAATTTTTGTTTTTAAGTACGCATTGCGGGGCGATTTTTGTGCAATTTTAATGAATAAGTCGGTATTATGTTATTTTTAGGTCCGTATTCTGATAGAAGTGAATTCTAGGTTTTGCTATACTTAGTTCACAATAAGTGACACGGACAGAATGGATAATCCTTAAGTGTTAATTAACTAGGAGGTAGGATGATGAAAAGTAAGACGGTTAAGCTAAGGAGATACTTGCCGTTGTATCTTATGTTTTTACCTGGCGGAATTTACCTGCTGATTAACAATTATTTTCCGATGTATGGATTGATTGTTGCTTTTAAACAATATAACGTACGCAAAGGTATTTTAGGCAGTCCCTGGACTGGATTTAAGAATTTTGAGTTTCTTTTTGCAACCCCGGATGCAATGATTATTACGAGGAATACACTGCTTTATAATACGGTGTTTATCATAATTAATATGGTTCTGGGAATTACTTTTGCTATTTTTATCAGTGATGTATTTGGTAAAAGATTAAAAAAGGTATATCAAAGTGCGATTCTTTTTCCCTTTTTGATGTCAGCGGTTATTCTTAGTTACATCGTTTTTGCTTTTTTAAGTCAGAGTACTGGTATTGTGAATAATTCGATTATGCCGGCACTTGGCTTGGCTCCGGTTAACTGGTATTCCAAAGCTGGTTATTGGCCTTTTATTCTTACCTTTGTTAACACTTGGAAATCAGTTGGATATGGATGTTTGATTTATATCTCTGGAATTAACAGTATTGACCCCTCTTTTTATGAAGCAGCAAAGTTAGATGGTGCTTCAAAGTGGCAGCAGATTAAAAGGATTACACTGCCTACCCTGGTGCCAATTATCATAACGTTAACGTTGATGAGTGTTGGGCGTATTTTTTATTCGGATTTTGGATTGTTTTATCAGGTACCACGTAATTCCGGTATGATTTATTCTACTACGAATGTTATTGATACATATGTGTACCGGGGGTTAATGGAACAATCAAATGTTGGTATGTCAGCGGCCGCCGGTTTCTATCAATCCATAGTAGGTTTCATTCTTGTACTTACGGTTAATTTGATTGTACGAAAGGTAAGCAAGGAGAACGCGTTATTCTAAGAAACTGTTAAAAAAGAATATTTCAAAAAGCTTACTGGAAACGGAATGTTTTTTAAGGCAATTTTTGAATAAAATTCATACAGCATTATGGAGGTATTATGAGAGAGAAACCTTTTTCGAAATTTCAGATTTTAGCTAATGTATCAATGCTTATTTGGACATTGATTGTTATATTGCCATTTTTGTTGCTCCTTATGTCATCAATTACGGATGAAAATACACTGGTGGCCCATGGGTACTCGTTCTTTCCGGGAAAGTTTTCTTTCGCTGCGTATACCTATATCTTTAAGGCTGGGGATAAAATCATTAAGTCGTATGGTGTCAGTATATTAGTTACAATTGTAGGAACAGCTCTTAATGTCTTGTTGTCGGCGTTGATGGCATATCCTTTATCCGTTAAGAATCTTCCGGGTAGAAAATTACTTAACTTCTTTGTATTTTTTACCATGCTGTTTAATGGAGGTATTGTACCCTCTTATTTGATGTGGTCAGGTGTTTTTCATATTAAAGATTCCATGTGGGCGCAGCTTTTACCTAACTTTTTATTAAGCGCCTGGAATGTCATGATGATAAGAACTTATTTTCTGACCAGCATTCCGGAAAGCCTTTATGAAGCGGCAGAAATTGATGGGGCTCCACAGATTAAGATATTCTCAAGTATTGTAATTCCTCTTGGTAAACCGATTCTTGTCACCATGGGAACCTTTGCAGGTCTTACCTACTGGAACGATTGGACCAATGGTCTTTATTATATCGTTAAGAATAAGGATTTATATAATGTCCAAAACCTGTTAAACCAAATGATTAGTAATATTCAGTATCTGGCTACCAGCCAGAATTCAAACGTAACGGCGGCAGCAGGAAGTATTCCTTCCACTGCTATTCAGATGGCAATTGCTTTTGTTGCGATTCTGCCTATTATGTTAATTTTTCCGATGTTTCAGAAATACTATTCGAAAGGACTTACCCTGGGTGGTGTTAAGGGATGACACGAAAGGAATGGAGATGCGTTTGTTTCGCATTTCACATAAAAAAGGAGGATGTTATGAAAAAAAGAATTTTATCACTAGTGCTTATTATTACAGTATTCGTTACCATGTTATCGGGCTGTGGGAAAAAAGCAGATAATAGCCCCGGCAATAACAGTAGTACACAAACAAGTACAAAAGAACAGTCATCAACTGGTAATACCGGTGATGCATCAGTTACAAAAACGGCTGTCGGTGAATATACCAAAGAAAAACCTTATCATCTGGTATTCTCTTACATCGAATTTTATGAACAGGATGATACAGCCCGTACAGCAGTACAAGATGCCATAAATGCATATATGGTACCTAATTATCATATTGAAGTGGAATTACTTCCATTACAGTATGCAGATTATCAAAGTACCATTCAGCTTATGTTCTCCGGCGGTGATGCACTTGATATTATTCCTGTTTACTATCCCAATGCAGCAAGCTGGAATGCAATGGGCGGTATCTATGATATGACGAAACTGATGGAGTCCGAGGATGGTAAAAAAATCATAGAAGCCCTTGGAAAAGACAATGCATATGTAGGAACCATGAACGGTGTACTCTATGGTTTTCCTGCCAATAAAGAATCCGTTGAACTCGGTGGTCTTTTTATGAGAAAAGATATTTGTGATGAGCTTGGTATTACCAAAGAATACGGTCTGACTGATAATAAAGATGAATTTGACGGAACCTTTTATGACTGGTCCGTGGCAGCAGATATTTTTGCCAAAGTTAAGGCTGCTAAACCGGATATGATACCACTATATATGTCAAGTACAGACCAATTACCCCGTTTTGCCTTCTTTGATGACCTTATAGATGGCTTTGGAACTCTTGATTGGGAAGCGGATCATAATTCCACAAAGGTAGTCAACAAATTTGAAACCGAAACTTATAAAAAGACAGCAATGATGTTAGCTGACTGGTATGATAAAGGGTTTATCTATAAGGATGCTGCTACAGATACACAGGGTAGCGCAACTATGATGAAAGCCGGTAATACCTTTAGTTATCTTTCGGCTATTAAGCCTGGTTTTCTTGCAGAAGCAGAATCCGCTAACGGCTGTGAAGGTTATGCAATGTACTTTAATACCCATAAAGAAGGCGGTATGTCTACAACCAATGTAAACTTCTTTAATACAGGTATTTCTACTAATAGTGCGGATCCGGAGATGGCATTTAAATTCATATCAGCATTATATTCTGATTCTGAGTTAATGAATTTATGGCAGTATGGTATTAAAGATACAAACTATAAGATGCTTGATGATGGTACTATTTTCTTTGCAGACGGGGAAGACGGAGGAAATTATAAATATCATCAGAATACAGGCTGGTTCATGGGTAACCAATATATCTCATATGTTTGGAATGACGGTACGAAGGCTGCTGATTATTGGGATAAGTTAAAGAAGCACAATGATTGGGCACAGCTTTCACCAGCCTTTGGATTTATGTGGGACAGCACCCAATATACAACAGAATTAACAGCTTTAAATAATGCACTTAATACTTACCGTGCAGCATTAAATACCGGCAGTATCGGTTCTGAAAATGTGGAAAGTACCATTAAACAACTCAATGACGCGCTCTATGCAGCCGGACTTCAGGATATAATGGATGCAAAGCAGAAACAGCTGGATCTTTGGCTTTCAGGGCAATAAATAAAAAATAAGTAGCTGGAATAATATAGGAAAGAGGTCGGTTGTACCATTGGTACAAGGCCTCTTTTCCTATTCACTCAAGCTTTCCAGTAAATTAACTTTAAAAGCACTTGCTAAAAACAGTCCGGATTCTAAATTGAAATTGCAGTCAATGCTTTCTTAATTACTTTCCTTGCTGATTTTATCAAGTATACCAATACAAGCATAACTGCAAAGGTTGATTAATTTAGTTGAAAACTCTTACAGATAATCTATAATGTAATTAAAGTTTTTTAGTTATTAGAATCTATAAATCCGGGCAAAGAAGATACATATCATTGTATTCGTATCAAAAAGTCACCTGGTGGCAATCCTATATAATTATTTTAGGTATTAAAAAGTCTGAATTGTGATAGAGAACAGTCTGTATCGTAATAGTTGTCCTGTATAAAGCTATGATATACTTTTTAAAGGTGGAATTATGGAGGTGTTATGTACAAAAAGTTTCTTTTTGGTTTCCTTGTTCTGGTTATTTTTATTGCATATTTCATCACCCGTACAATAGGTGCAGACATTACTGGACATGATAATAAAAGTTCTGCCTTTGATAGTAATACCAAGAATAAAACTGTACCGGATGATAAAGACCAGGTCTATACAGTAGTTATGGGCTACATTGGAGACACTCAGGCAGATGAGGTGCAGATTGAGGAAGCTGTGAATAAAATTCTGGAACCGGCATTACATGCGTGTATTGATTTGAGGGCTTATTCCAGGGGAGGATATCAACAGGAAATACAATTAACATTATCTGGTGATGAGAAACTTGATATTATACCAATTGTTATCTTTAATGCCTCAGATTATGTTGCAGGCGGACAGGTAATTGATTTGACCGATTTGATAAAACGGTATGGCACTAATATTAAAGCTGCGGTTGACCAGGAATTTCTTAATGTCCCCAGGATTGGAGATTTTACTTATGGGGTAACAACAAAAAGGGAACAAATTACCTGGGAAGGTGTTATTATGAGGGCTGATTTATTAAAAGAGTTTGGATATGCCATAGATGGTAATGTCTGTACGGATATCACCAATTTAGAGCAATTAGGGGAAGCATATAAAAAGATAAAAGAACGATATCCTGATATGACTATGTTAGCCAGCTGTGCAGCCGGTACACCTTTATTCCGGTGGGAGGTGTGTGATAATCTCCTTGATGGTTTTGGCGTATTAATGGATTATGGTCAGAGCACCCGGGTTGTTAACCTATATGAAACGGAGGAATTTAAAACCTTTGCAAAATTAATATATAACTGGAATCAAAAGGGGTATTTAACCAAGGATGGAGCCACTACAACAGAGACCACCATAAATCAAATGAAATCTGGAACGGTATTTTCGTACTTTACGCCTTTAAAAGCAGGAGCTGCCGAACAGGATGAATTAAGCACCGGTTATGACCTTGCTGTAGCACCTTTATTTGGGGATGCGTATATTACCTCCTTTTCCGTAAATTTCTTTACTTGGGGAATTGCGAAGAACTCACGAAATACGGAAATAGCCTTTAAAGTCCTTGATTATATGTATGGGAGTCCTGAGATTATGAATCTTCTTAACTGGGGTATTGAAGATAAACATTATAAGGTTGTCGACTCGGTGAATAAGGTAATTAATTATGCGGACGGTGTAACTCCAGGCAACACGGGCTATTGCATGAATATTGGATGGCAGCTGCCCAATCAGGAACTTGCCTATGTATGGGAAGGAGAAACAGCTGCAAAATGGAGCGAACAAAGAAACTATATTGCTGCCGCAAAACATTCCAGAGCGTTGGGGTTTAACTATGATCCTTCCGGTGTAAAAGATTTGTTAACCGCACTGAATAATGTAAAGAATGAATGGTATGACGCAATTGGTTTTGGAGCGATAAATCCAGAGGAGGCAATCCCTGTCTTTAATCAGGCATTATATGATGCCGGACTGCAAAAAGTAATAGATATAAAGCAAAAGCAGTTAGATGCCTGGATAACCAAACAACAATAACTGACTCGTACAGCCATCCTAAATAACGGGGTGCAAAATAAAGTGTTATTTATGCTGGCAGTACCAGAGAAGGAAAGGGTGGGTTGCTTTATTAAAAAATACAATTTTTCCAATGTTATAAGATGGATTGAAATTACTCTGGCTATCATGGTTTTATTAAACTTTTTAGTCGCCTTTTATGCAATCCATCAGCTGACCAAAAGCTCTATGGAGTCTATTATCAACCGGTTTTCAACCGATGTGGATAATTTTTCAGACACCTTATCAGGTATCCATTCCATGATGTTATCAGAGGTTGGATATGACAGGGATTTGGATACGCTTTTTGTTGCAGATACGGCTAAGAATCGAATCAATAAAATAAATATAACTGTAAGAATTAAAGGTATGATAACGAACTGGTCAAAGGATTTACCCTACCCCGTACATTATGCTCTTTATTTTCCCAATAACGGGATAATCATAAATGATGCGGATAATAATGCAGAATATGATTTGTGGAGAACGGTGCAAAATGATATTATAACTAAGATTAATAATCAGGACTATAAAAGTAACTGGAATATAGCGAAACTTGGTAAGGCTTATTATCTTACGGATATAATCAGCAATAACGGGCGATATATGTTAGCCTATATTGACTTGAAAGAAGTAGTAGATTCCATACAATCTGATTTTTATGGAGAAGATTATTATATTGCTGTAACAGATAACAGCGACCGGGCTTATTTTAGTGCTAAGGAATTAGCAAAGGATAAGATTACTGCTTCAGAGGAAATCACCGGTACTTTAAGAAAAAGCCTACTAAAACAGATGCTTGTGGTTAAAGAGAAGGTTAAGGAGGGCACTCATATTATTATGGTAATCCATAATTATAACAGTATTCTGAAAACCTTTTGGATACAGCTTGTACTGGTGCTGATATTGATTGCAATTGTAATTGTGGTTCTCTACATTTTGCGGTTCGTCAACAAAACGATTCTAAAACCCATCCAAACCTTTAATAGGAATCTGGAAACCTTAAAAAATGATGAGGTTTATGATGTAGCTACTCATTACCAGATTAATGAACTCGGTAATGCCAGCAGGCTCATGTCTGAAATGGTTGAAAGGATTAAAGGTTTAAAAATCAATATTTATGAAAAAACACTGGAACAGCAAAAAACCAATATGGACTTTTTAACCTTGCAGATTGAACCGCATTTTTACCTTAATTGCTTAAATATTATTTACAATATGGCTCAGATGGAACAATATAAAGAAATCCAGAGATTATCCAACTGTGTTTCAGAGTATCTAAGATATATCTTTAAATGCCGTGACGGTTTTGCAACAGTAAAAGACGAATTAGAGCATATAAAAAAATATCTTGAAATACAAAAAATACGATACGGTGACTGCTTTGAATCTCACATCACAATGGATGAGAGGATATTAGAATTGTCTCTTCCACCGCTGGTACTTCAGACCTTCGTGGAAAATTCCTTAAAGCATACCATTAACTGGGAGGATGACATTGTTTTATCTATTACGGGAACAATAGGAGAAGAAGCGGTGATTACCATTGAAGATACCGGAGAAGGTTTCAAGGAAGAAATATTATATAAACTTCAGAATGGAATTGATATCAGCAATGGAGAAAAGCAAATTGGTATTATGAATGCAGTATCACGAATGAAGCTTAAATTTGGTAGAGGAGCCGCGATCCGTTTTTATAACTGCGACAGAGGTGGTGCAGGAGTTGAAATCAGATTTCCATTAACGGAAAAAGATAACCTTTAACATGGTATAAATTAAAATACAATTACTACAATCGCAGGAATTCAGGAAGGGGAAGGTATTTTTGAATATATTACTTGTGGATGATGATGCTTATGTGTTGGAGGCGCTGCGTAAAACTCTTGATTGGAAAACAATAGGGATTGATAATATCTATACTGCGCCAAGTGTTAACAGGGCAAAGAAAATCATAGAAGATATACCAATTCAGATACTAATCTGTGATATTGAAATGCCCAAGGAAAATGGCTTTGAATTATTAAAGTGGATCAGGGAAAAAAACTATATTATCAAAGAAATATTACTGACTAGTTACGCAGAATTTAAATATGCTACAGAGGCTATAAAGTTTGGTTGTTATGCCTATGCACTGAAACCAATTGATTACGGACAGTTGGAAGAATTAATACTTGGAGCCATCCAGGAAGAAAAGCGGGCGTTAAGCCTGGTAAATCATGAGAAATATTATGAATACTGGACCACATCCATAAAAATGAGAAAGGAACAGTTTTTTTATGATTTACTAATAAATCGCAGAGAACCGGATATGAAAGCTTATGACCTTAAGTACCGCTTGGAACAGTTATTTCTCCCGGTCATAGTCTGGTGTGATTTAAGCAAGTGTATTCCTGGCAGTGACAATGGAAAAGGCATGTTTGAATGGACCCTTAACAATTTAATTGCCGAAGCTTATACTACGGACAAAACCCTGGCAGAAACAGTAATAAAGCGGAACACAGATGAGTTTTTGGTACTGATTCAAATAGATGACAGCCTTATGGGTGAGGACTTCATTAAGGGACTCTCAGAAAATTTATTAAAAAAGACAGAAAAAAAGCTGGAAATTACTTGTGGTGTTACGATTGGTACTATTTCTGCCCTGGAACAGCTTTCCCGGGAAGTAGCAGATTTTTTCAACGTTATGAATAGCAGACTGGTGGAATATGGGACAGTTACCGTATTAAAGAATTACCGGAAACAGTCCGTGAACGTTATCCTGCCGGATTTCAGATTATGGAAGAATTTTATAAAAAGCGGACAATTTGAAACTGTTAAAAAGGAGGTGGCAAATTATTTAGACCGCCAGAATCAAGGGAACAATCTTGATAAGGATAGCTTAAAGAAATTTATCACCGGTGTAATTCACATGTTAATGAATATTCTGAATGAAAATGGTATTCACTCAGATGCCTTTGGCGAGGCCTTATTTAATACGGATCAGATTAATCATTCCATTCGTAATGTAGGCAATGCAAAAACTGATCTCGGTCAGATGATAGATATCATAATGAATATGTTAAAGAGTCCGGATAGCGATAAGTCTATTATTCAGACTGTAAAGGAGTACATTGATAATAATCTGGATAAAGAATTGACCAGGGAAGCTCTTGCAGAAAAGGTTTATTTAAACCAGGATTATCTCGCCCGGATTTTTAAGAAGGAGATTGGTGAATCCATAGTTAACTATATCACCGGAAAGCGGATTACCATAGCAAAAGAATATCTGGAAAAAACCAATGAATCGGTAAATTCGGTGGCGATTAAAGTAGGTTATGATAATTTTTCTTACTTCACAAAGATATTTAAAGAACGTGTTGGAATGACTCCGAAGGATTACCGGAGTATTTATGGAATAACGAATGAAAATGCTGCTGTCTGGCAGCGGAATGTAGACTAGGTTGAAAATTAATTTTTCAACCGCAAGTTTGTGCTTGCGCACCACAAACTTGGTATGCGCAAAGAGCGTGCGCAAGAATAGAGGTTAATATGCTTAAATATATGTACCAGGTTCCTGAAAACAAAAAAATCCGTGTAATCGTACATACGGATTGTAAAAATGAAGCTGACGATCAGTTTGCCTTAGCGCATCATCTTATGACTCCTCAGTTTATGGTAAAAGGTATTATTGCCGGTCATTTTGAGGCTAATCACATGATTTATGGAGAAGGACAGACCACCCAGGCAAGTTATGACGAGATAATCAAGGTGTTGGAGTATATGGGTCTTTGGGAGGAATATAAAGATAAGGTATTAAAAGGAGCGTCAAGAGCAATGCGTGAGGAGAAGGAACTTATTCCCTCAGAAGGAGCAGATTTTATTATACAGGAAGCTATGAGGGAGGACGAAACCCCACTATATGCAGTATTTCAAGGCTGTCTTACAGATCTGGCAGCAGCAATATTAAAGGAGCCGGAAATCTGTAAGAGAATGACAGCAGTATGGATTGGCGGCGGCACCTATCCCAGCGGCGGTTTTGAATTTAATCTTTTTCAGGACATTCCTGCGGCAAATACGGTATTTGCTTCTGATATGCCGCTATGGCAGATACCGGAGAATGTCTATAAGCAGATGGAGGTCTCTCTGGCTGAACTTCAGTACCGGGTACAGCCCTGCGGTAAAATAGGGGATTATCTGTTCCGTCAGATGGTAGATTTTAATAATAGAATGCATTTCTTTCAAAGCTGGCCTCACGGCGAAAGCTGGGGGCTGGGGGACCAGGGAACAGTAACGGTGCTCCTGGAAGAAAATAACCGGGGAAATTACGAATGGGTTCCTGCCCCCCTATTTTCAAAAGAGATGTTTTACCTTCATAAGCAGAATAATCGTCCCATCCGGGTATATCATTCCCTGGATGCAAGATTTACACTGGAGGATTTTTATTCAAAATTGGCAATTAATTATAGAGAGTAGGGAAGCTGTATTGCGATGGATCATAAAATATACAATGTCATAACTTTAGGTGTCATACTAAGATTTAAGTGTTAAAATCCCGAAGTGATTAAAACTCGAAGTGGTATACTAATATGTGGAGGTAAAACGTTATGAAGGTTATACATATGGTAAGTACAGAAAATAATTGCTGGCAGGCTGGAACCATAATGGAAGAAGCAGGGAAAGACACGTTAAGTCTTACTGGCAAAAAGAATCAATCCATTACCGGCTTTGGCGGCTGCTTTAATGAGATTGGCTGGGAAGCACTGAAAAAGGTAAGCAAGGCAGAACAAAAAACTGTCTTAGATGAGTTTTTCCTCGAAGAGAATTCAGGTTTTAGGATTGGGAGGGTACCAGTTGGAGCCAATGATTTCAGCCTTAAGTGGTACAGTTGTGATGAAACAGAAGAGGATTATGAACTGGAACACTTTACCATAGAACGGGATAAACAATATACGATTCCTTTTATCAAAGAGGCAGCGAAAAGACAGCCGGAGCTTATGATGTTTGCTTCACCCTGGAGCCCTCCTACCTGGATGAAAACGAAAAAGGTTTATAATTACGGAACCCTTAGGATGGAGGATAAGGTTCTTATGTCCTATGCCAATTATCTTGTAAAATTCGTAACAGAATATAAGAAAGAGGGAATTGAAATCAGACAGCTTCATATCCAGAATGAACCTATGGCAGATCAAAAATTCCCTTCCTGTCTTTGGACTGGGGAGCAAATGCGGGACTTTATAAAGGATTATCTTGGACCTGTGGTGGAACAGACCAGCCAGGAAACAGAAATCTGGGTAGGAACCATTAATGGTCCCTTTATTGACTTTATGATGGGACCAGGAAGTGCTCCTTTTTCAGAGTATTATGATCAGTTTGAAAATACTATACTATGGGATGAGGAGGCAAGAAAGTATATTACCGGTCTGGGTTTTCAATGGGGCGGAAAACACAGTATTGATCAGACCGTGTTAAGTTATCCCGAGCTGCGTTATATGATGACGGAAAGTGAATGCGGCAATGGTGAAAACAGCTGGGAACATGCGGAATACATCTTCCGTCAGATGTGGCATTATTTTAGACACGGAGTGGAAAGCTATATTTACTGGAATTTGGTTTTACCAGAGGATGGTATCAGTACATGGGGATGGAGACAGAATTCCCTGGTCACGGTAAATGAGACCACTGGTAAGATAACTTATCAGCCGGAATTTTATCTGATGAAGCATTTTTCCCATTATATTAAAAAAGGTGCAAGGGTATTGGAGACAAAAGGAAGATGGGCCTCTAATTCCATCGTATTTGAAAATACAGACGGAGGACTGGTAATTATAGTTGGAAGTAATATGAACCAGACCAGAACCTTCTGTTTTCAAGATGGAGAACGGTCTTTCTCTGCTGCGATTGAACCACATTCTATTCATACCTTTGTAATATAAACAATAACATAGAGGGTATTTTACGAAAGCCGGAGAAGCAGTTCTTCTCCTTAAATTAGTTGAGTTTCTTACCTTATTATTATAAAATAGGTGTATCTATTATTGGATCCTTAAAATCTGATACGAAAGGAAATTCAATAACTTATGCTTAATGAAAATGCTTTATTTAGTGATGGGACGAAAGGCTATCGGATGCCTTGCGAACCGTCAGTTTATGATATTGTGACCATTCGCTTCCGGACAGCCAGAGATAATGCAGACGGGGTCAGGCTGGTAGTGGAAATTAAACCGGAGAAAAAGGATGTTTCCGGCGAGAGGGATATCAGTGGAGAGATTTCCCTGATGATGGAGGTTGTCAGTCAGGATGAGTTGTTTGATTACTATGAGGCTAAGGTACAGCTTGAGGATAAAAAGGTATCCTACTATTTTGAAATAGTCTGCGGTGATAAGCTTATGTTTTATAACCGGTGGGGCGTAAGTGAAGAATTGCCGGGAGAGTTTAATTTTGCTATTACGCCTGGTTTTAAAACTCCGGACTGGGCCAAAGGAGCAGTTTATTATCAAATTTTTGTGGACCGGTTTTTTAACGGGGACGAGACCAATGATGTGGTTGATGACGAATATAGTTATATTAAGGGTTCTGTAGAAAGAATCACAGACTGGAATAAGTATCCGGCTTCTATGGGTGTCAGAGAATTTTACGGAGGAGACTTAGCAGGTGTTATTAAGAAGCTGGATTATTTGAAAGAACTTGGAATAGAAGCGGTTTATCTGAACCCTATCTTTGTGTCGCCCTCCAACCATAAATATGACACCCAGGATTATGATTATGTGGACCCCCATTATGGTATGATTTTAAAGGATGAAGAAGGTGTACTTGCCGAGGGGGAGTTAGATAATCGGAAGGCTTTAAAATACCGGAAACGGGTCACCAATAAAAAGAATTTAAGGGGAAGCAACCGGCTGCTGATAAAACTGGTGGAGGAAGCTCATAAGCGGGGGATTAAGGTGGTTTTAGACGGGGTGTTTAACCACTGTGGTTCTTTTAATAAATGGCTGGATAAAGAGGGGATTTATGAAGGGATTACAGGATATCAAAAAGGTGCATATCTGGAGGAGGATAGTCCCTATCGTTCCTTTTTCCGGTTTAAGGAGGAGAATTGGCCTTATAATCAAAGCTATGACGGCTGGTGGGGGCATGATACTCTGCCTAAACTAAACTATGAAGGTTCTCCTAAGTTATATGAGTATATGATGAAGATTGCAAGAAAATGGGTATCGCCGCCCTTTAACTGCGACGGCTGGAGGCTTGATGTGGCGGCGGATTTAGGATACTCGGCGGAATTTAACCACCAGTTCTGGAAGGAGTTCAGAAAGGCGGTTAAGGAGGCAAATCCAGAGGCGGTTATATTCGCGGAGCATTACGGCAGTGCAAAAGACTGGCTTATGGGTGAGGAATGGGATACGGTTATGAATTACGATGCATTTATGGAGCCCCTTACCTGGTTTTTCACCGGTATGGAAAAGCATAGTGATGATTATAAAGAGGAACTGCTTAACAATGAGGATATCTTTTTTCATACCATGAGGCTTCATATGTCTGAATTCCAGACTACGTCCCTTATGACGGCTATTAATGAACTATCTAACCATGATCATTCCAGATTTTTGACCCGTACCAATAAAAGGATTGGGAGAACTGCCGGTTTAGGACCGGAGGCGGCTGACGAAGGCGTTAATAAAGGGATTTTTATGGCAGCTGTGACAGTTCAGATGACCTGGATTGGAGCACCCACTATTTATTACGGCGACGAAGCCGGGGTGTGCGGGTGGACGGATCCGGATAACCGCAGAACGTACCCCTGGGGCAGGGAAGATAAGGAACTGTTAGAGTTTCACAAAGAAATAATTAGAATCCATAAAAGCTATAAGGTGCTGCGTACCGGTTCCTTCCTGTTTATAAACGGAAGCCATGGGTTTATCAGCTTTGGAAGATTTGATTTGGCAGATAAGTTTGTTATAGCAGTCAATAATAATGACTATGAAATTACGGCAGACCTTGAGGTCTGGAAAATTGGCATAAGGGATGAGGAAACCTTAAGCAGCCTGATCCAAACAGAGAATGGAGAATACCGGTTGAATGCGGTTATCTATCATACGGAAAAGGGAATACTAAGCCTTACGATGCCCCCGGTTTCCTCACTTGTTATAAAAAATGTTGTAAATTAATTACGCGTAAGTTATTGTTAAGTTTATTTGAGTTTGGTCTTACAAAAGTAATAACAATCAGCATAAAGTGATTCATAAGTGGGAGCTGTAAATTTATGGATGTACAGGAGAACGAAATCTAGGGATTTAAGGGATACAATCTGAAGCGTTTATACGACATTACGCTCAAAAATGACACACCGTCCATAAAGTCACGGATTGGTAATATTTCGTTTTACGAAAATTACGAAAATTGAAAAAAACACTTGAAATCGTGTTTTTTGTATGGTATAATTCATCCTTGTCAGAAAGATTTGATTAAGAAATCAAACTTAAGTCAGATGCCGGCGTGGCGGAACTGGCAGACGCACAGGACTTAAAATCCTGCGGGACTAATCTCCCGTACCGGTTCGATTCCGGTCGCCGGCATTACTTTCTAACTTAAGCAATTGAATATTTATATGCGGGTGTAGTTCAATGGTAGAACACTAGCCTTCCAAGCTAGATACGTGGGTTCGATTCCCATCACCCGCTTTTTTGCTGCCCAATTTTGGCATTTCATTTCTATTATAATAACGATTAATTTGAGCATACTATTTGAAAAATGTCTGAGTAGGTAATAACTTTCCGATTGATACCTTAACGCAAAACCTACCTTAAAAAGGAGATTACAGATGCTCAAATTATATAACAAAACCCTCAAATATATTCTTCTTTTCTTTGTCGGTGGTTATTCCTATTGTGGCGTGGAATTACTATTCCGAGGCTTCTCCCATATATCCATGTTAATTGCAGGCGGAATCTGTTTTATACTAATCGGTCTGTTAAATGAAATTTTTCCCCGTAAAATCTCAATTATCAGCCAGATGGTTATTTCGGCTTTTATCATAACGGCAGTAGAGTTCATTGCAGGTCTCATTGTTAATGTTTGGCTGGGGCTAAATGTATGGGATTACTCAAAGCTTCCTTATAATTTCATGGGTCAGATCTGCCTGCTGTATTCGAATATCTGGTTTCTCTTATCCCTTGGGGCAATCCTTTTAGACGATTATCTGAAATATTTTTTGCTGGGGGAAGAAAAACCGAGTTATAAGATTTTTTAAATTGCCTCTTTCCTTTTATTTTTACGGAAACTATGCTAAAATAGAATCGTAACAATAAATGTGTACTTACACGGACTGGAGCACTACGTGAAAATATTACTTACCGCCATCAATGCGAAATATATCCATTCCAATCTTGCCGTTTACTGTCTTAAGGCATATGCAAAACCTTACCGTGAACAGATTCAGATTGCAGAGTTTACTATAAATAATTATACCGATGACATATTACAGGCTATTTACAAGGAAAAGCCAGACTTTATAGGTTTCTCCTGTTACATCTGGAATATCGGCATAATTAAACAGCTGTGTGTCGAACTGAGAAAGCTTTTACCGGAGACAAAGCTTTGGCTGGGAGGTCCCGAAGTATCCTATGATGCCGTAAAACATATGGAAGCACATAAAGAATTAGATGGCATTATGACTGGTGAAGGGGAAGAGACTTTTTTGGAACTGTTAGATTATTATATAGCCGGTAAGGGTGAGCCTGATTCGATTAAAGGGATCGTTTACCGGGATAAAGATAAGGTTTTAGAAACCCCGTTCCGACCGGAGTTTGATTTAAACAGCCTGCCCTTTCCCTATGATAACTTAGAGGACTTTAAGAATAAAATTATTTATTATGAAACCAGCAGAGGCTGTCCATATTCCTGCAGTTACTGCCTCTCCTCCATAGATAAAAAGGTAAGGCTGCGGGATTTTGAACTTGTTAAAAGGGACCTGGATCTCTTTTTAAGCCACAAGATTCCACAGGTCAAATTTGTTGACAGAACTTTTAACTGTAACAAAAGTCATACCCTTTCTATCTGGCGGTATATTAAGGAACAGGATAATGGTGTTACCAATTTTCATTTTGAAATATCAGCAGATATTCTGGGGGAAGAAGAATTTGATATTCTAAGTTCCATGAGAGAAGGTCTGGTACAGTTAGAAATCGGAGTTCAGTCTACGAATCCGGATACGGTAAAAGCCATAGAACGGCAGATGAAACTGGATAAACTAAAGCTGGCAGTGGACAAGATTCATATGGGAAGGAATATCCATGAACATCTGGATTTAATTGCCGGGCTGCCCTATGAAGATCTGAATACCTTTAAAAAGTCATTTAATGAGGTATACGCCCTAAAACCAGACCAGTTTCAATTGGGTTTTCTTAAGGTTCTAAAAGGTTCCGCCATGCACAGGCAGAGCAGGGAGTGGGGAATTGAATACCAAAGCATACCTCCCTACGAAGTACTGTTCACCAGATGGTTAAGTTATGATGATATACTTAAGCTGAAGGCAGTGGAAGAAATGGTTGAAATCTATTATAACAGCGGTCAGTTTGTATCTGCAATTACCTATATGGAACATTTCTTTCTGACTCCTTTTGATTTATATGATAAATTAGGCAGGTATTATGAGCGGAAGGGTTTCAATGGCATCAATCACTCCAGACTTAGAAGATATGAGATATTGCTTGCTTTTATGACAGAAGTGAAAGAAAATGAGAAGAAGCCAGAGAACGAATTGAACACAGAAAACGATCTGAACTCAGAAAACGATTTGAACACAGAGAAGGATTTGAATACAGAGAACAATCTGAACTCAGAAAAGGCTCAGACTTTAATCAAAGATAAAAAAGACGATATAAACGATATAGGCAATGAAAATAATAAAGGCAATGAAAACAATACAGACAATGAAAACAATATAGGCAATGAAAATAATATAGGTAATGAATACAATAAAGACAATGAAGACAATACAGACAATGAAAACAATATAGGTAATGAAAATAATAAAGGTAATGAAAACAATAAAGATACCATAAAAGAGAAGAACAACGACATTGCTGTTGAGATTGACTTGGAGGCCTTTCGTAACATATTGGTCCATGACTTATATTTAAGGGAAAATATGAAAAGCCGACCACCCTTTGCAAAGGAGTATGAACGGTATAAAAAGCAGTTCAGGGATTTTTATACCAATGAACAAAAAATCAGGGAATATATGCCGCAAAGCGTAATGGATATTCAGATTGAGCAGATAAAACCATACTTACATCTGGAACATTATGATTTGGATGTAATGAAAACAGCAGAGACAGGGATAACAGTGAAAGAGGATCAATGCCTTTTATATGATTATCTGCATAGAGGTCATTTAAATTCTCAGGCCAGGACAATTCCTGTAAAATTATCTTAACAATAGTAATAGTATATACAATAATAGTGATAGTATATTTAATAAAAGTGATCGTAAATTTAATGACAGCATTTATAGATTGGCAGTAAAACCTGACATGGAACATTATTGGAATTAAATCTAAGCCCTAATGAGTTTATATCATTGACCGGGCTGTAATAGAAAAGGGGACAGACGTGCCGAGAAAAAGGATTACAAAAGTGGAAAGAGAAAGAATTGGTCAGATTTTGGCTTTACTTGATCAATATTATACTACGGAACATAAAACTTACTTAAACCATGAAACACCCTGGCAGCTTTTATTTGCCACCATAATGAGTGCCCAGTGTACGGATGAAAGAGTAAATCTGGTAACCAAAGATTTATTCGTAAAATATAAAACTCTTAAGGATTTCGCTGATGCGGATCTTAAGGAACTGGAACAAGATATCCATTCTACAGGCTTTTATCATAATAAAGCTAAGAACATAATCGAATGTGCCAAAACCCTTATAAAGGAACATGGGGGTGAAGTGCCAAGGGATATGGAAGCATTAACCAAGTTAGCAGGAGTGGGAAGAAAAACTGCCAATGTAATCCGCGGAAATATTTATAAGGAACCCAGTATTGTGGTGGATACCCACGTTAAGCGGATATCGGGTAAATTAGGATTTACCAAATCAGAAGATCCGGAAAAAATAGAATTTGAATTAATGGAACTGTTACCAAAGGATCACTGGATATTATATAATCTGCAGATTATTGCCCATGGCAGGTCAATCTGTACTGCCAGAAATCCCAAATGCAGTGAATGCTTTTTATACTCCCTGTGCAAATGGGAAGGAAAGAGTACATGAAGGAAAACATCCTAAAGGAACGGGTTACTACTTTCATCTGTTTTGATATAGAAACCACGGGACTTAGTCCAGTAACGGATAAGATCATTGAAATAGGGGCCTTAAAGGTGAAAGATGGTAAAATAGTTGAAAGCTTTAAAGAATTCATAAATCCTGGAATGAAGCTGCCTGGACATATTGTAAGGCTCACCGGAATTACGGATGAGATGGTTAAGGAGGCCGATACCCAGGAAGCTGTGGTGAGACGCTTTATCGACTTTACCGGGGAATATATTGTTATGGGTCATAATATTAGTTTTGACTACAGTTTTATTAAAACAGCAGCGAAATTGCAGCAGGTCCCATTCGAAAAGTTTGGAATTGATACCCTGGAACTAAGCAGAAAGCTTTTACCCCAGCTTGAGAGCAAAAGCCTTGGAAACATGTGCGGGCATTATCATATTATCAATGACAATGCACACCGGGCATATGACGATGCAAAGGCGACAGCACTATTGTATGTAAATCTATGCAATGAATTTTTCAAAGTCAAACCAGAAGTTTTCAAACCGAAACCTCTGTGGTATAAAGTAAAGAAAATCCAATCAATTACAAATAAACAAAAAAATTACTTGATTGATTTAATAAAATATCATAAGATAGAGGGTATACAAGCAATGGATTCCTTAACTCAGAGTGAAGCCTCCAAAATGATTGATAAAATTATTCTGGAAAAAGGCAGAATAATCTGATGTCCATGAATTATAATGTGCGGATTGAAACATACTAAACAGTACAGATTATAAATAATAAGACATCTTGATTTCTTTCAGGGATTTCAGGATATTCTCTTTTGTAAGGGAATCTAAAGCCTGTGCAGACTGGATTAAATCATCAATCTTTTCGGGAACCTCCATAGTTTTGTATAGTTGTGCTAAAAGGATATAATTTTTACTGATATCCGACTTGCACCTGATACCAAATTCAAGTACGGTAACGGCTTCGTTCCATTTATTATGGTCGTAGAGATAGGAACCCCACTTAGATAGATTTTGTACTAACAGGGTATAGTTATTATCGCATTGTGTTAAAAAGGTAAGATTTGCAACACCATAGGTAAGCTTTAAGTCGGTGTTGGATAATCCGGTCAGATTTAAGATAGGTGCTTTTGCCAGATTTTTAATGTTGTTTTGGAGAGTTGTCAGCTCCTCCTCCGCTGGTTCGGCAAAAGGCAGGGAGTCCACCGGTATGGTGATGTAGTTTAGGTCGGACAGATCGACCTTTCTGGTTGAATTAGCCTTACGTTCTCTTTGCCAGTAAGCGTCTTTGGCTTTCTGGAGATTCCGCTTTTGATTGGCGGAGGAAGTCTGAATCAGGATATAAATAAACAGGAGTGTTCCTATTACGATTAACATGGTAAAGTATCCTTTCTGTTGATATAATAGAGGCAGGTGTTAAGAATCTTATCAATCTTAACATTGGAAGAATTCAATATGAAATCCAAGGAATTTCACTTGATCTTCTACCTCCGGTATTTTAGGTAAGTTGAAAGAAAAAAATCAGGAAAGGAAAGCCACATTCATCCTCTTTCAACTATGTATTCGTGGCAACAGCACAGGTCTTCCTGTGAAAGGTAATGGTGATCAGCATGAATTTTGGAAGCAGAAAAACAAAAAGAATTATTTCCACTATAATTATTTTAATTATTGTATTATCCATGGTAGTGCCTATCGTATTAAGTGCGATTATGTATTAATTTCATTCTGCCTAATATTAATATACATAATATCACTTAAATTGTCAAAGCTTGTTCTAAGAAGGCGAATATACTTTATGACAAAAGTCTGATAATCCCAAGGGCAGAAATTATTGACTTGATAAATCAAAGGATTATGATAAAATAAATTTGGCAAGTAAAAGTTAATATTTATAGAATGAAAGAGGAGGAAAAGGCATGGCTAAGAAGAAAAATCTTGTTACAATTGTATTATTATTTGTAATATGTTTGTTTTCTACTGCCATAAGCACCAGGGTATTTGCGGCATCGGAAGATGAGACAATTACCAAGGGTGTATATATAGATTCAATTCATATCGGCGGCATGACAGCAGAGGAAGCAAAGCAGGCAGTAAAAGACTATGTGGAAGATTTAAAATCTAAAAAAATAAATGTTCAGATTGGCAAAGATACGGAAAGTATTTCCTTAAGCAAACTGGGTTATGATGTAAAGGACAACGATTATATCAATCAGGCAGTAATGATTGGTAAGACGGGTAATCTGATTAAGCGGTATAAGGAGCTTAAAGATACAGAAGCCTCCAATCTGGTTTATAATTTGGAATTTAATGTTAATGATAAAAAAATAAAGAAATTCGTAAAAGACAAATTAAGTGCGTATGACCAGCCTTCTAAGAATGCAAGTGTAAAGCGGCAGAATGGGCAGTTTGTCTATACAGATCATAAAGTCGGACGTAAAGTGGATGTAGATAAGACCGTGGAGGAAATTGATAACTCTCTTTCAGACGGCTGGAATCGCGAAGATATTACCCTGTCAGCAGTGGTGGAGGACGATCAACCAAAATATACTACGGAAGACGTAGAAAAGGTAAAGACAAAACTGGGTACCTTCTCGACGACTTATACGACTTCCTCCCAAAACAGGGCAGGTAATTTAGCTAATGGTGCAAGACTTATTAATAATACAGTGTTATATCCCGGGGATGTTTTTTCCGCTTATGATAAATTAACTCCCTTTACAACGAGCAACGGTTATTATGAAGCCGGAGCTTACAGCAACGGTAAAGTTATTGACAGTATCGGCGGCGGTGCCTGCCAGGTAACTACGACTTTGTACAATGCGGTATTGTTTTCTGAACTGGATATAGTAGAACGGTATCCTCATTCCATGACGATTAGTTATGTCGACCTTTCAAGAGATGCCGCTATTGCCGGTACCTGGAAGGATTTAAAGTTTAAAAATGATACCAAGGCCCCGATCCTGATTGAAGCCTATACCTCTGGAAGAACTATTACATTTAATATCTGGGGTGATGAAACCAGAGATGATAGCGGCAGAAAGATTAAATTTGAGACTGTAGTACTGAATGAAAAGTCACCAGGACCAGATGTGGTTACCAAGGATCCGACCAAACCAACTACGTATAGTTTAACGACTCAGCCGGCACACACCGGTTATTCCGCTGAATTATATAAGGTAGTTTATGAGAATGGTGTAGAAGTAAGCCGTACCAGAATTAACAAAAGTGTTTATAATCCATCTCCAAGATACGTTACGATTGGTACCAAGGAGGAAGAACCTCCGGTAACAGCAGGGGATGAAACTCCAGCCGGTGACGATGCACCACCCAAAGACAGCAATAATACTGCTGGTAATACCGATAATGATACAGGCATTGATAACGCTGAGAACGAGACAGAACCTGAGGATGAACCTGTCTGGGAGGATATACAGCCAGGGGATGTGCCGTCGGATGATGCAGCAGATGGTAATGAAACGAATGAAAATTAACTTTTTATAGTCTTTTAATCCATGTATGAAATGGATAATAATAGAAGTCAGGAAGTAGCAAAGCGGATTATATCTGCTTTGCTATTTAACTATAGATTTACCAGTAATTAGGAGGCAGTATGAACATTGGAAAAGTATCGGAGACAGTTTTAAAAAGGTCTATTTTAAAACAAATCAAACATAGAAGGCAGGAAGTATTAGTGGGTCCGGGAGTTGGGGAAGACTGCAGCGTATTGGAACTTACAGAGGATGAGGTTTTTGTTATCTCTACCGATCCCATTACCGGTACAACCGAAGATATCGGAACACTGGCAGTACATATAACAGCCAATGACATATCCTCTAATGGAGCGGAGATTATAGGTATTATGCTTACAGTTTTATTACCGGAGGGCAGCAGGGAATCTGACTTAAAGGATATGATGAAAGAGATCGAAGCCGTGTGTGCAAGTCTGAATATCGAAATTATGGGCGGTCATACGGAGATAACGAAAGCCGTGAACCAGCCTATCATAACCGTTACCGGTGTTGGTAAAATGCCTAAGAAATCCATGATCAAAACAGCAGGTGTAAAACCAGGCCAGGAAATAGTAATGACGAAATGGGCAGGGTTAGAAGGAACTGCAATCATAGCAAAATGTAAGGAAACTGAATTGTTAAGTAAATATACCAGAGATTTTATAACGGGAGCAAAAAATTTCCTTCAGAATATATCTGTAGTACCCGAAGCAAAGATAGCAAGAGAGCTTTCCGTAACCTCAATGCATGATGTGACGGAAGGCGGAATATTCGGAGCTTTGTGGGAATTGGGGGAAGCCTCAGGAGTAGGACTTTTGGTCGATCTAAAAAAAATTCCTATTAGACAGGAAACCATCGAATTATGCGAGTTTTATGATTTAAATCCCTATCAGCTTATATCCAGCGGAGTTATGCTGATGGTTACGGATAAAGCCAACGAACTGGTGGAGGCTCTTAATAAAAATAAAATACCTGCAGCAGTAATCGGACGTATTATGGCAGGTAATGACAGAGTAGTCATAAATGAAGAGGAAAAGCGCTTTCTGGCACCGCCTAAAAGCGATGAATTATATAAGGTTAATATGTAGGGCAAGATGTAATTAATAACCAACAGGTAGGTGAGAGAACTTACAGGCAGGTTGAGAGAACCAACAGGCAGGTGAGAGAACTTACAGGCAGGTGAGAGAACTTACAGGCAGGTTGAGAGAACCTACAGGCAGGTTGAGAACCAACAGGCAGGTTGAGAGAACCAACAGGCAGGTTGAGGGAACCTACAGGCAGGTTGAGAGAACCAACAGGCAGGTGAGAGAACCTATAGACAGGTTGCGAGAACCTACAGGCAGGTTGAGAGAACCTACAGGCAGGTGAGAAAACCTATAGACAGGTTGCGAGAACCTATAGACAGGTTAAGAAAACCTATCAAGCATATACATCCACAGATGGGCAATTTTTAATATGTATTTTCCCAATTGGAAGAATTACAATTTATAGAATACTTCCAACAATAAATTTATATCGAAGATAATATAATTTATTAATTCATATATGAACCAAAACATAGAAAGGATTGACAAAAATGAGAGAGAAAATTTTATCTGCCATTGATAAGAACAGCAAATTAACAGCGAAGGACCTGGCGGCCATGTTAGGCAGCACAGAAGACGAGGTAGCTGCAACAATCAAAGATCTTGAAGCTGAAACCATTATCTGCGGTTATCCAACCCTTATTAACTGGGATAAAACAGAGAGTGAAAAAGTAACTGCGTTAATTGAAGTGAAGGTAACACCTCAGCGGGGACAGGGCTTTGATAAGATTGCAGAAAGAATCTATAAGTTTGATGAAGTGGAATCCGTATATCTGATGTCCGGCGGCTTCGATTTAACTGTTATTATAGAAGGAAAGAGCATGAAGGAAGTGGCCAATTTCGTATCCAGTAAGTTAGCGCCTATGGAAGCAGTTCTTAGTACTGCAACTCATTTTGTGCTAAAAAAATATAAAGAACATGGTCTGCCTTTAGTACATGAATCCAACGATGAAAGGATGCTGATTACACCGTGAGAAACCCATTATCAAAAGTAGTAGTGGATATACAGCCGTCCGGAATAAGAAAATTCTTTGATATTGTAAGTGAAATGAAGGATGCGATTTCTTTAGGTGTGGGCGAACCTGACTTTGATACCCCCTGGCATATCAGGGAGGAAGGCATTTACTCCTTGGAAAAAGGAAGGACTTTTTATACCTCCAATGCCGGATTAAAAGAATTGAAATTAGAAATCTGTAGTTATTTGAAACGAAGAATTAATCTGATCTATGACCCGGATCATGAAACCATAGTAACAATCGGCGGCAGTGAAGCTATTGATATTGCCCTTCGTGCCATGTTAGATCCAGGAGATGAAGTCTTAATCCCTCAGCCAAGTTATGTATCCTATTTACCCTGTGTCACCCTGGCCGGCGGTAAACCGGTAATTATAGAGTTAAAAGCAGAAAACCAGTTCCGGCTTACGAAAGAGGAAGTATTAGATGCTATAACTGATAAAACGAAAGTACTTATTATGCCATTTCCCAACAATCCAACCGGTGCTATTATGGAGTATGATGATCTGGCTGATATAGCAAAGATTGTGGAGGAAAAGGACATATTTGTGATTTCTGATGAAATCTATTCTGAACTTACCTATGGCAGAAAACATGTATCCATTGCCGAGCTTGACGGCATGAAAGATAGAACCATTCTGATTAACGGCTTTTCCAAATCTTATGCTATGACGGGCTGGAGACTCGGTTATGCTGTCGGACCAAAAGAAATCATTGAACAGATGGTAAAGATTCATCAGTTTGCCATTATGTGCGCACCTACCACCAGTCAGTATGCGGCAATTGAAGCGTTAAGAAATGGTGATCCCGATGTGGAAATGATGAGGGATGCCTACGACCAGAGAAGGAGATACTTAGTTCATGCCCTTCGGGAAATGGGTTTGGAGTGTTTTGAGCCTTACGGGGCATTTTATGTCTTTCCCTGTATTAAAAACTTAGGAATGACCTCGGATGAATTTGCGACAGCCCTTTTAAGGGAGGAAAAAGTTGCTGTTGTACCCGGTACGGCCTTTGGAAACTGCGGAGAAGGCTTCTTAAGAATATCCTATGCATATTCCATAGAAAATTTAAAGATTGCAATCGAACGAATGGAACGTTTTGTAAAAAAAACAAAAAGGTAATTTGTTTGTTAAATTTATAATTATTGTTGTATATTTTGTCGAAAATGTGTTAAAATCGAATTAACATCACTTAGGAGTTAATATTTAATAGACGAGGTTACTTAGGAGGAAAAATTATGGCAGGATTGAATGCAGAGCACATTAATCCCTTTTTGATAGCTGCTACGAAGATACTGAAGGATATGTGCTTTGTAGATGTAAAAATCGGAAAACCATATGTAAAAAACACTGATTTCACAGGCAATACCTTAGTCATAATGATTGGGATAACAGGTGAAATACGCGGTCAGGCGATGATAGCTTTTCCTGATGCGGTAGCATGCGATATCGCATCAAAAATGATAATGATGCCGGTAACACAATTAGATGAATTATCTACCAGTGCCGTTTGTGAATTGGGAAATATGATAATGGGAAATACCGCAACCATATTTTCAACAAAAGGGGTAGGTATCGATATAACACCACCCACACTGTGCAGCGGTAATGTTACATTTACCAATAACTATTCCCAGAATATATGCATACCATTAATTTATGACGATACGAAGGTCATCGAAATTAATGTGGCAATGAAAGAATAATTATACATAATTTAACCAATTATATAAATAGCGGAGTATTTCGAGATTTTATAAGTTACAACGTCTGGTGATAAACCAGGGACATGCAGACATGGCATGTTTCGCGTTGTAACTAAATTTTTTGCCGGATTGTACATAAATTGGATGTAGTGAAAAGGTTGAAGGAATATTTAAGTATGAAAAGAATACTGAAAACACAATTCTTTCAACCCCGTTTTAATAGTGACAGTATCTCAAGATAACTTGCGATACGCGTGGTGTAGGGTTGAAAGAAAATATAAGAATTGAAAAGCTGCCACAATACGATTCTTTCAATCTATTTTTATGTGGCAGTGCAATGGGTGTAAATATGAATATTGTATTATTCGAACCGGAAATACCGTCTAATACGGGAAATATAGGAAGAACCTGCGTAGCGACTGGAACCAGGTTACATTTAATAGAACCTTTAGGTTTTCGGCTGGATGAAAAAGAAATAAAACGGGCTGGACTTGATTATTGGAAGGATCTTGATGTTACAGTTTATAAGAATTTTGAAGATTTTCTTACCAGAAATCCAGGTGCAAAGATATATATGGCAACCACTAAGGCTTTAAAAGTCTATTCAGAAGCAGAATATGAACCGGATTGCTTTATTATGTTTGGTAAGGAGAGTGCCGGGATTCCGGAGGAAATTCTTTTAAAGAATAAAGAAACATCCGTCCGTATCCCCATGATTGGGGATATCCGTTCCCTTAATCTAGCTAATTCAGTAGCGATCGTACTTTACGAAGCCCTTAGACAGAATAATTTCTCAGGTATGAAGAGAACCGGTCAGCTTCACCGCCATACTTGGGATGAAATAGTGTAAAGAGTTGTTGAATTTAATGTGAAATAAACCAATTTCACACCCTGATTAGAGGCGGTGCAGCATCAGTAAGCAGAAGCTGCATGCAGTGGGAGCTAGTGTGAAATAAAACCAATTTTACACCCTGATTAGAGGCAGTGCAGCATCAGCAAGCAGAAGCTGCATGCAGTGGGAGCTGGTGTGAAATAAAACCAATTTCACACCCTGATTAGAGGCAGTGCAGCATCAGCAAGCAGAAGCTGTATGCAGTGGGAGCTGGTGTGAAATAAAACCAATTTCACACCCTGATTAGAGGCAGTGCAGCATCAGCAAGCAGATGCTGCATGCAGTGGGAGCTAATATGAAAGAAAAAACGAATTGTGATTATTGCAGCAATTATAGTTATGATGAAGCGTATAATTGCTATGTTTGTGACATTTATCTGGATGAAGATGAAATGGGAAGATTCTTAAGTAATTCCTATACGAACTGTCCCCATTATAAAATATATGACGAGTACAAAATCGTAAAAAAACAGATGTGAGTCTATTCATATCTGTTTACAGCCAGATACGAGCTTATATACAACAATTTATAACCTAAGATGGGCTTATTGAAGAGGTATAACCAGATGTGGGTTTTATATATAAACGGTTTATACAGATATGGGGCTCTTATATAAACGGCCTATATCTGATGTGGGCTTTTATATAAACGGCCTATATTTGATGTGGCTTTTATATAAACGGCCTATATTTGATGTGGCTTTTATATAAACGACCTATATCTGTATGGGATTTTATATAAACGGCTTATATCTGATATGGTCTTTTATTTAAACGGCTTATATCTGATGAGGTTTTTACTAAAACTGTTTATATCAGTTTATTTATAACAGGAACCCTTCTGTTCTTGGCAGGGTAAAAATAAACTCTGTTCCGACACCTTCTGTACTGATTACATTAATATTTTCATTATGGGCTGTAATGATTTCTTTTGTAATGGAAAGTCCCAGCCCGGTACCTTTTTTATCTTTCCCTCTGGAAGCGTCGGTTTTGTAAAAGCGTTCCCAGATTTTCTTTATACTGTCTTTTGGAATACCGATTCCACTGTCTTTTATAGATATAAATACCTTATCACCTTTTTCTACAGAGGATATTTTAATCGTAGAGTTGTGATGGCTGAATTTTATGGCATTATCCAGGAGGTTATATAGCACCTGCTGTATTTTATCCATATCGGCATCCACCAAAGTCTCCTTGGAGGAAAAGATAAGATTTAACGTAATCTTTTTCTGGGTGCAGGCACCTTCAAAACTTTCTGCGGTCTTTTTAATGATATGATTAATATCAAAGGACACGATATCCAGAATCGTTCCATGATTTTCAAAGCTGTTTAAAGCTAACAGGCTGGTGGTCAGCTTGTTTAAGCGTTCTGTCTCAAAGAGTATGATACCCAGATACTTGTCTTTCATTTCATAGGGAATCGTGCCGTCTTGCATTGCTTCTGCATAACCTTTTATGGATGTTAAGGGTGATCGGAAATCATGGGAGATATTGGCTACAAATTTCTTCTGATAATCGTCCAGATTGTTTATTTCACCGGCCATATAGGAAATGGAATTCGCAAGACTTCCATACTCGTCCTGACGCTTCATCTTAAGGACATAGGAATAATTGCCCTTCGTGTATTCGGAGGCTGCTTTGTTTAGCTTCCCCAAAGGTATTATGGTGATATAATAAACATAGGCAAAAATCAGGAATAGAAACCCTAAGAAGATAATAAAGCATATATTAATGATGTCGATAACATGGGTACATTCCTGTTCGATTGCTCTAAGAGAGGAGTGTATAACGATATAACCCTGAACCTTATATTTATAGATTACCCGATATACTACACTTATCATGGGTTCTGATAGAATTCCCTTCATCACCATACGGTTGTGAAAGGTCACATCAAGAAAATCCGGGTCAATAGACAATACATTAATGGGTTCCTCCCTGTCAGGATCTGGCTTTGTATCTGAGATGACCAGACCGTCGGTATTCACAATCCAGATACGGGCATTTAACATGGAGCCGATGGTTTTAATCTGGGTGGTCAGATAAGGCAGGGAGAGTTCCTCATTATAGAAACTGGTCATATAATCAGAGGAAATGGAAGCAGCTTCGTTATATAATAAAGACTTTTTATCATCGATTAACTTGTTCTCATAGCGATTTGCTGCATATGTATTAAGCAGTATAAACATAAACACTGCCGAAAAGATGTAACAAACCAATAACTTAAGCCATAAACTCCGTTTCATACTGCCTCCATCTGCTGGTAATAACCTGTTTTTTGATGAGAATCTTTTTGATAAGAATCCATCACTTTTTCACTTCGAATTTATATCCGATGCCCCATACCGTTGACAGACTCCAGGAGGTATGGTCTTTGATCTTTTCACGAAGCCTTTTAATATGCACATCCACAGTTCTGGTATCACCGATATATTCATATCCCCAGATATGGTCTAAGAGCTGTTCCCTTGTAAATACCTGGTTTGGATGGGAAGCCAGGAAATAAAACAATTCCAGTTCTTTCGGAGGCATCTCTATGGTGCTGCCATAGTATAGAACGGAATAATTGGACTGATTTATGATAAGATCCGGATAAGATACGAAATCTCCGGTCTGTTCCGGCGCAGTAGATAAAGACGGTTCGACCGCCTGGGTAACCGCCGGATGAAACCGCCTTAATACCGCTTTCACCCTGGCAACTAATTCTTTGGAATCAAAGGGCTTGATGATATAATCATCAGCACCTAATTCCAATCCTAATACCTTATCAAAGATTTCGCCCTTAGCAGATAACATAATTATTGGGACAGAGGAGGTTTTACGGATTTCTCTGCATACTTCATAGCCGTCAATCCCTGGAAGCATTAAATCTAGCAAAATCAGATTGGGCTGGTACGTAGCAAAGTTTTGAATTGCTTCCTCTCCGTCATGAACCATAAGGGTATCAAAACATTCCTTGGTCAGATAAAGGGAAATCAATCCGGCTATATTTACATCATCATCAACGATTAGAATTTTTTGTTTTGTAGCCATAAATCCTCCTTTTTATTATTGGTTGAACTCCACAATGGTAACTCCCTGTCCACCTTCGCCGAAAGCACCTTCCCGGTAGGATTTCACGTACTTGGTCCGTTTTAAGTGGGAATGGACGGCATTCTTTAAAGCGCCTGTACCCCGGCCATGAATCACAGTAACCTGGGGAAGGTGGGAGAGGTAAGCGTCATCTAAATATTTATCTAGGACAGAAAGCGCTTCATCTACCGTTTTTCCAATTAAATTAACTTCGGTACTAATGGTTGCCGTTTTGGACATTTTAATTTTGCCGCTGCCGGTACGGTTTATATTAGGTCCGGTAATCACCGGCTCATCAATCAGCTCTAAATCGCTGATATTGACCTGGGACCTTAAGATACCCATCTGTACAAATAAATCTCCTTTTGCGTTCGGCAGACTGCTTACGGTGCCTTTTAGGCCAAGGCTTAATACATTAACGGCATCGCCTAATTTAAATTCGCCCGCTTTGGCAGGTTTCTTTGCCTTTTTATTATTCTTTAAGGAAAGACCGGACTGTGCCTGGGTTAATTTCTCTCTTAAAGCACTTCTCTCGCTTTCCATCTCCCTGCTGATGCCGCCTTGTTCACTCCACTTATTAAAGTTTTTAATGGTGCGGTCGGCGTAGTCTTTCGCCTCAGATAGGATTCGCATGGCTTCTTCTTTTGCTTCTGCCATAAGCTTTTCTCTGGAACTATCTAACTTTTCATTCTTTTGTTCCAGACGGCGGCGGAGTTCGTCAATTTCCTGCCTGGTCTTGCTGATTTCCAGCTGTTCGTTCTCAAGAGCAACACGGTTTTTCTCCAGGTCGCTTAGCAAGTCTTCAAAGCTCTTATCCTGAACTCCGATGAGATTTTTAGCGTCCTCTATGATAGAACCGGGCAGACCTAATTTAGAGGAGATTGCAAAGGCGTTACTTTTGCCTGGAATACCGATTAAGAGGCGGTAAGTCGGACGCAGGGTCTCCACATCAAATTCACAGCAGGCATTGCAGACGCCTTCTGTTGAGAGGGCATAAACCTTTAACTCGCTGTAGTGGGTAGTTGCCATGGTACAGACCTTTCTCTTATGTAGATTCGAGAGGATAGCCATAGCCAGTGCGGCACCTTCTGTAGGATCGGTTCCGGCCCCTAATTCGTCAAAGAGCACCAGGGATTTATAATTAGCCTGTTCCAGTATGGATACGGTGTTGGTCATATGAGAGGAGAAAGTACTTAAGCTCTGCTCAATACTCTGTTCATCGCCGATATCCGCATAAACTTCTTCAAAGACTGCCAGTTCAGAGCCATCAAAAGCCGGTATGTGAAGACCAGCCTGCCCCAGGAGAGTAAACAAACCTACCGTTTTTAAGGAAACGGTTTTACCGCCGGTATTCGGTCCTGTAATTACCAAGAGGGTAAAATCTTTTCCAAGATTGATATCAATAGGCACTACTTTCTTTGGGTCAATCAAAGGATGTCTGCCTTTTTTGATATTAATAATGAACTTGTCATTAAAAATCGGTTCGGACCCTTTCATCTGCTTGGAAAGGGCAGCTCTTGCAAAGATAAAATCAAGCTGAGAGATGACTTTTACATTCGTATCCAGCTTTTCCGCTTCAAAACCTGCCTGATTGCTTAAATCGGCAAGGATTTTTTCGATTTCTTCCTGTTCTTTTATTTCAAGTTCTTTTAAATCATTATTTAGCTTTACCACTGCCATAGGCTCTACAAATAAAGTGGAGCCGGAGGAGGACTGGTCATGAATCATGCCGGGAACCTGTCCTCTGTATTCCTGTTTAATGGGAATGCAGTACCTGCCGTTTCGCATGGTAATAATATTCTCCTGGAGCATGGTTCTGGTGGAAGAGGAATTAACCATGGAATTAAGCTGTTCATGAATCTTGTCATTGGTAACTTTCATGGAACGGCGAATACTCTTTAAGGCAGGGCTGGCATCGTCAGCGATTTCCTCTTCACTGATGATACAGCGTTTTATTTCGTTGTTAAGAGGTGATAACGGTTCTAAGGAGGTAAACATCTCATCTAAAGAATCTCCTGCATGTTCTTCGTTATCCCTGGCACCATAAGCTTTCACCCTTAAAGTGGCATCCAGGACCGAACTGATATGCAAAAGCTCTCCGGCACCTAAGGTAGAACCGACCTCCAGTCTTTTTAAGGAACCTCTGATATCATGAAGCCCGTAAAACCCAAGGCTGCCTTTTTTAAAGATACGGGATAAGGCATCGGAAGTCTCTTTTTGTCTGGCTCTGATTTCAAATAAATCATTACTTGGTAAAAGAGAGGCACATAGTTCCTTTCCAAGACCGGAACCTGCCAGAGCAGTTAATTTATCTATAATTTTGTTATATTCTAATTTTTTTAAAGCTTTTTCATTCATAAGGTTTCCTCCACATGAAATCTATTGCCAATTTTTGATAATAGTATATAATATATCTTATCAGAAACTGTTTTAACAATAAGGGCTTATTATTGGTTTCTTAATCGTTGGTTTGTAGAATTTGCTGATCTTAAGGTGATTCCCTAATTCACTATTTTACCTTATTTTCATGAAAAATAAAACTATAATTTGAAAATACATATGGAAATACCCTTTTGTTTACAAATCATTCATATAATGTTCATATGTCCATGATAAAATAAGCATACGGATTGTCCTAAAGGAGAAAAGAGATGTCAAATGATAACAACAGTAAGGATGAGAAAGGATACTCTTTTATACAGGAGCAGATAGCATCCAAAAAGAAGTTTAAATTCAGAAGAATGTTCTACTCCGTAACGTGGACGATAATACTTGCATGTATTTTTGGCATCGTAGCCGGAGTTGCATTTTGTATATCCGAACCTGCAATCAGTAAGATATTAGGAAAATATCAGGACAAAAAAATGGTGGAATTTCCGACAACTACACCACAAGATAATACGTTAAGTCCTGGTACCACACCAATACCCTCAGGTGTAAATCAGAACAGCCAAGGAGGTACTTCCAATCCGAATACGGGAGTTAATAATACCGGCAAAGACGGTAAAACGGAGGATGAGATAGATACAAAACCGGATACGGTTATAATTGAAAAATATATTACAGGCGATATCAAGGATTTAACGAATATGTATACGGAACTCAGAAACATAGCCGGAGAAGCGGACAAATCAATTCTTAATATAACCAGTATAAGCAGCGGAGTAGACCCTTTACTTGAGAAAGAATATGAGGCGGATAAAGTATCCTCAGGTCTTGTTGTAGCCAATAACGGCGCGGACTTATTAATCCTTGTCAGCTATGACAGAGTCCAGGATGCCAAGCATATCCAGGTGACCCTCACCGATTCATTGAGCGTGAAAGCAAAGCTGCTAAGTTATGATAACGATTTAAATCTTGCAGTGATAGCAGTAAGTCTTAAGGATATACCTGAGGCTGTACTGAATAATATAAAACCTGCCAATCTGGGGGAATCCTATCCTCTTACAACGGGTACTCTAATCCTTGCCCTTGGAAGTCCCAACGGATACGTTAACTCCATGGAATACGGCATGATTACCAGTAAAAGTTCCAGTGCTTATATAACGGATAATAAGATAGATTTATTTAATACAGATATAGCAGATAATGAACACAGCGACGGGGTGATTGTGAATTTAAAAGGTGAGATAATTGGAATCATCACCCAGAAGCTAAAGGATGAATATAACCAGAATGTGAATACGGTCATTGGTATTACCCAGTTAAAAGATATTATTAAGAGCCTGGTAAACAATGAAGAACGGAGTTATTTTGGTATCAAAGGAGTCGATATGACCCAGACGGCCCTTGAGCAGTCCGGTATCACCCATGGAATTTTTGTCACAGAGGTGGAAACCGATTCACCGGCTTTAAATGCAGGACTTCAAAACGGAGATATTATCGTATCAGTCAATGATACTGAAATTATCACGGTCAAGACCTTTAACAACCTCATTGCAGAAAGCGAACCAAAAACCACCATGAAGGTTAAGATCAAGCGGAATGTTAAGAACTCTTCGCTGGATATGGAATTATCCGTTGTCCTAGGGAAAAAGGACGGCAAAAAATAGATAGAAGGAACTGGTAAAAAACTGAATATTAATAACAAAATGCCTCATTCCCAGAATGTATTTGCGGGATGGGGCGTTTTTTGGGATGAAACTATAAAACGAATATATTAAACTAAGTTGAGTTCTATAAGAGTATATCATGAGAGGTTTTAGAAATCAGAAACCATGGTAAGGTTAACTATAATGAAAACAAATGTTCCTTCTTGACAAAGAAAGGTCTAATGGATTAGACTAAACACAAGGTCTAATACATTAGACTACGCGGGAGGAAATCAAAATGGAAAATTTAAAAATATTCGATGCCGAATACCGCTTCATGTGTATTGTCTGGGAGAAGGAACCAATCAACTCCACGGAGCTTGTCAAGTTATGCCAAAGTGGATTCGGGTGGAAGAAATCTACTACCTATTCCGTGATTAAGCGGTTGTCCGAGCGTGGAATGTTAAAAAACGAAAATGCCGTGGTAACGTCACTAGTAAAACGTATTCAAGTTCAAAAATATGAGAGTGAACAGATTCTTGAAAAGGCTTTTGATAACTCGCTGCCCAGTTTTATAACCGCATTTTTACAGGATAAGAAACTTACTCAGGAAGAAGCCGGACAAATTAAAAAAATGATAGAGGAGGCAACGAAATGAGCAGTTTATTTATCAGTATCCTGAACCTGAGTATTAATGCTAGTTTTGCTGCCTTGATTGTCATGATAATTCGGTTGTTCTTAAAAAAAACACCTAAACTATATTCCTATATCTTATGGACCGTGGTATTTTTTCGGTTGATTTGTCCGTTTACGATACCAATGTCTGCAAGTATCATCCCTATTCAACCACATACCATATCCCATGACCTGATATATTCTGAGAGTCCCTCCATACAAAGTGGAGTATCTATGGTAGACCATACTGTAAATAATGTCCTGAAAAACTCAGCGGGAAGTACAATATCAGGTACCAATCCAAGCACCAGCCAGGCAGAAAGTAACAGCCAGGAAGAAGGCATCAATCCAGCAGAAGGCACTAGTCAGTCCCAAAGCACCCATCTTGTGAGAACGGTACTAAAAGCAGGGGCATATTTATGGATGTTGGGAGTTACTGCACTTATCTTATATGGGATTATCGGCTATCTGCGTTTAAAAAGAAGGGTTATGACCGGGATTCGTGTGAAGGATAATATCTTTGAAACTGAATTTATAAAAACACCCTTTGTACTTGGCTTCTTACATACAAAAATATACGTACCAACGGGACTTAGCGCCCATGAGCTGGAATTTGTGACCGCTCACGAAAATGCACACATTAGACGCCTGGACTATCTGATAAAGCCCCTGGCTTTTATGATTACTGCCATACATTGGTTTAATCCTCTGGCGTGGTGTTCCTACCTGCTTATGGTAAAGGATATGGAATTATCGGCAGATGAGAGCGTTATGAAACATTATACTATTGATATCCGGGGGGACTATGCCAGTTCCTTGCTGGCACTGGCAATCAATAGAAGCGGACTTCCTGGTACTCTTGCATTTGGGGAAACAGGAGTAAAGGGAAGAGTAAAAAATATATTAAAGTATAAGAAACCTGGATTTTGGGTAAGCATGACGGCAGTTATAATTGTTCTGGTGGTGAGTCTTTCACTTATAGTCAGTAAGCAAACAGTTAAGATACCTAATAAGATGCCTGCTTCCTATAATACCTCAGGTAATAACAATAAATACGACCCGAATGCTTCTAAAATCACGCCGAATCAACGAGAGGCATCCTCGTCTGCGCCTGAAAAAGCGTCAGAAACGGTGTACACCACAGAGTATAATAGTATAAAAATATCCTTGCTGTCTGAATATCAAGGATATCAATCAAAGGAATTTGAAGTCTCCGATACTCAGGCAATAGCCTACATGGATTCAGCAATTAGAACCAGTATGATCTCGAAACAAAACATTGATTTAGAAAACAATCATACAAATCAATATACAATAAAAGTATCAGGTAATACCGGCGGATATAGCTGTAAACTTTATTATGATACCCTTTATAATAAAGCTTACCTTAAAAAAGATGGAGGTTTGTATGAAATTGGAACCGATTTTGCCCGCTATATTAATTCATTTTTTGAAAATACAACCATAACCTTTATGATAGATGAAGCAGATTCGGCTCTTTTTAAGAAGTATGGCTGGACATTGGATTATCAGATTAGCGAGAGAGAAAATAAGTTAGGTGACATCAGCGCTTTGTCCGAATTTAACCCCAATCCATATTATTTCGCCTATAACAACGAGCTTTCAAAAGATATCGGGTTAGATTTAAGTCCATACGCTGGCAGTACAGAGCTTGATGTCAGAATTTATCGGATTCATGAGAGCATGCCCCAGGAATTTTATCCGATCTTAGATTGCAGAGGAATTGTAGTAAAAAAAGACGGCAAAATAATCGGTGCATTCATCAGTGCCGGGCGGCACAGTGCTTTTAATGCTTGCAGTCTAAAAGGTAACAGCTTTGAACGTGTGGTTGACAAAACCCTTCTGGAATGGCTTGGGGATAAAGTTAAGGCGGATCGTGAGGAAGAAAGACTGGCTGAATTAGGACCTGAACAGGTGATTGAGGAATATTTTACAGCACTGGATCAGAAAGATGCGAAGCGCGCGAAATACTGTATCTCAAGAAAGACCTTTCTTGAAAATCTAACAGTTAATATGCCAAATGAGGAATTATTTAACGAAGGGTTAAGTCTTCCATTAACGGACGCTGATTCAGGAGCCAAATCTAACTTTGATAACTTAAAATCCTCAAAACTTATGGAAACCAAACTCATCAAAGAAAGCGGTAAAAATTCCAGAACATATAGAGTGTATGTAAATCTTCAGTATAAAGAAGAAGTGACCCTGGGAAGCGGTGAGCAGTCATGGGATTGCAGTATGGTTTATGAGTCTCCTCAAACAGGATGGAAAATAGAAGGGTTTGGTCATTGACTGTAGCAAAATATAATTCTAATTCTCTGTCAGGCAATAATTTTTGAATATGTAACCCTTTTTCCTTTTTTGAGCGAAAGTAGGTTGAAAACAGCAGTCTCCTAAGGTATAATGTATGGGACGATGGAAAATCCGGTGCATATAAATGGGTTATTACTAAAGTTATATTAAAAGGAAAATGAGAGTTAGAAAGGCCGGGTATCTGAATGAGATATATTGGAGAACTTAGGGACGGAGAAATGGTTTCAGAAACCTATCTCTGCAAAACGAAACAGACATTAAAAACAAAAGCGGGTAAGAATTATTATTCTCTACTATTACAGGATAAATCAGGTACATTAGACGCTAAGATCTGGGAACTGTCTGCTGGTATAGACCATTTTGAAGCAATGGAATATATCCGGGTTGACGGTCAGGTGATTAGTTTTCAAGGGACCCTACAATTGAATGTAAAACGGGTAAGAAGGAGTCAGGAAGGGGAATATGACCCCACGGATTTCGTACCTACTACGGACAAGAACATAGACTTAATGTACAGTGAAATACTTAAGTTTATAAGCTCTGTGGAGCAGCCTCAGCTAAGAAAGCTTTTGGAAAGCTTTTTTGCGGATGATAAAACCTTTGCTGCAAACTTTAAGAAACATTCCGCAGCCAAAAGCGTACATCATGGATTTGTAGGGGGATTATTAGAACATACGTTAAGTGTAGTAAAACTTTGTGACTACTATGCTAAGAATTATCCTTTAATTAATCGCGACCTGTTGATTGCGGCAGCCATTTTCCATGATATTGGCAAGATGGAGGAATTATCCTCTTTCCCTGAGAATGATTATACCGATGAAGGTCAGCTTTTAGGACATATCTACATCGGTACGGAGATAATCAGTGCCAGAATGAAGACCATACCAAACTTTCCGACCCAGCTGGGCTCTGAGTTAAAGCACTGTATTTTAGCCCATCACGGAGAGCTGGAATACGGTTCCCCAAAGAAACCGGCTATTATTGAAGCCTTGGCCCTTAATTTTGCAGATAATACCGATGCCAAATTACAGACCATGACGGAGATATTAAATGGCGGAGATGAGAAGATGACCTGGTTAGGGTTAAGCCGTTTGTTTGAATCCAATATCAGAAGGACTACGATCTAATACTCTATTGATTCAGGATATCAGGATATGTGAGGTCACATAATGTACGATATATGAGGCTGTAGGGGTACGTGGTAAAGGTCCGTATAGGTTATGGATAAAGAGACTATGAAGTATGCTGTGAGAGGTCACAGAGTATAGATAGAGGCTAAAGAGGTAAGTTATAGATAGGATATCTGGATTACACGAAAAAGGTATCTGGGTACACAAAAAGATATCTGAATACACGAAAAACATATCTGGGTACATGAAAAGATGTCTGGATTACACGAAAAAGATATCTGGATACATGAAAAGATATCTGGATACACGAAAAAGATATCTGGATACGCAAAAAGATATCTGGATACAAGAAAAAGAAATCTAGATACACAAAAAGATATCTGGATACACAAAAAGAGATATCTGGATACGCAAAAAGATATCTGGATATACAAAAAGATATCCTTAATACTAGAATGAAACATAAGAGACCGCCGCAAAATTCCCAGACTTAGTATTTGTTTGAAGGCATATACTGCATAAGAATTTTGCGGTGGTTTGTTTTAAGTTTTGCAAAGCAGTCATCCGAAGGGATGGAAAGAGAGTGCGCGATGTTAAATAAGAATGATGAAGTAATAATTGATATAGAGGATATTGGTTCTGATGGAGAGGGTATCGGCAAATATCAGGGCTATACCTTATTTGTAAAGAATGCTTTGCCCGGTGACCAGGTAAGGGTAAAGGTAATGAAGCCCAAGAAAAACTACGGATATGCCAGGCTCCTAGAGGTTTTACAGCCCTCTGCTTATCGTGTTAATCCTTTATGTGAGGTTGCAGGAAAATGCGGTGGCTGCAGTCTTCAGCACTTATCCTATGAAAGACAGCTTGCGTACAAACAGAATAAGGTTAAGAATTGTTTGGAACGAATTGGAGGGTTTAAGGAGGATATTAGACTAGAGCCTATTATCGGAATGGAAGAGCCCTTTTATTACCGTAATAAAGCACAGTTCCCTGTTGGCAGAAATAAGGAGGGGAAAGTGGTAATTGGGTTTTATGCAGGTGGAACTCATTCTATTATCGATACTTCACATTGTGCAATTCAGGCAAAGGTAAATGATACAATCATCGAGAAGATCAGGACTTTTCTGGAAGAATATCAGATAAGTACCTATGACGAGGAAAGCCATGAAGGATTAGTCCGTCATATTTTGACCAGAGTCGGGTTTGTGACCGGTGAGATTATGGTATGCCTTATTGTTAACGGTGACGACCTGCCTTATAAGGAAAAGCTCATAGAAAGCCTTGTTTTAACACCGGGAATGACCAGTATCAGTCTAAACAGCAATAAAGTGAAGACCAATGTAATCCTTGGGGATAAGGTGATTACTCTGTGGGGACAACCTTTTATAACGGATTATATCGGTGAGATTAAATATCAGATATCCCCGCTCTCCTTCTATCAGGTCAATCCAGGGCAGACGAAGGTTTTATATGAGACAGCCCTAAATTATGCAGACTTAAAAGGTGACGAGGTAGTTTGGGATTTATACTGCGGAATCGGTACCATATCTTTATTCTTAGCTGGAAAAGCCAGACAGGTATACGGCGTTGAGATTATTCCAGAGGCCATTGAAGATGCCAGGCAGAATGCAAAAATCAATCATATAAAAAACGCAGAATTTTTTGTAGGGGCAGCGGAAGAAGTACTTCCGTTAAAATATAAAGAAGACAATATCTATGCAGAGGTAATTGTTGTTGACCCGCCAAGAAAAGGCTGCGAGGAAAGTCTCCTTAATACCATTGTACAGATGGCGCCAAAAAGGGTAGTGTATGTATCCTGTGATCCGGCAACCCTGGCCAGGGATTTAAGGTATCTTTGTGACAGGGGTTATCAGGTGGAGAAGGTTCAGGCAGTGGATCAGTTTGCTCATAGTACCCATGTTGAGACAGTCTGTTGTCTACAAAGGGTGAATTGTTGAAATACAATAAATAATGAAATTGAACAATAAATAATGAAATCGTACAATAGATAGTGAAATCGATTAATACAACGTATTTTTTTCCTCTTATTTTTTCTTACATTTAGTGTAAGTGAAGATGAGGGGATTTTTTATACCATGAGGACAGAGTATTGTTTGTTTAAATCTAGGTGAAAGTAATTTGTAGCCTCTTTCGAATGAATGATTAAATATGTAACTATGTATTTTATTTTGTCATTAAAAGTGGTAATATATGGATAGTTGGATGAGCAAATTATGAGAAACTGAACTGTTGATTATAGCAATAATCCTGCTAATAAAAGTCAAGACAAAGCTGTCAGAAAAAGATATAAATATCAAACAAATACGAAAAAGGTACGCTATAGTTTACTAATAGTAACTGTCGTTAATTTATATACAGTGTAGGAGATATACAACGAATAGCGACAATGCAATTCTAAATACAGGAGGACATAAATGAATAATTTGGATATACTTCAAAGTGGAAGTGAAGATGCTAATTACGTACGGCACAAATTAATTGAATTTAATTCCATTCACGCACCAAATGGTCGCTATGAGGAAGTAAATTTATGTATTAAGAATGATAAAGAGGAAATCATCGCAGGACTAAATAGTGCGGTATGTTGGAACTGGATGGAGATTGATATTTTATGGGTTCACGATAAATATCGTGTACAAGGTTTTGGAAAAAGATTACTTGAAGAAGCTGAGAAAATCGCAAGAGAAAAGAAATGTACATTCATCAAATTAAATACATTCAGTTTTCAAGCTCCTAAATTCTATCAAAAATATGGTTATAAAATAATTGCCATTATTGAAAATGCCCCACAAGACAATAAACATTACTATTTGATTAAAGATTTGATTTAAGTTTCTTACTATGACACGACAGTTAGAGTGTGGAATAGTATAAGCATTAAGCGAAGTTGAGTGATTATTCACTTTATTTCACGATTGTGAATTAAAGGAGATATGTCCCTCCTTTTCATTTGTCATTATTCAAGAAATATATCTAACAAAGCGATATTATTTAGTAGTGAGATTAATTTTGAACATAACAATAAAGCCACCTTAAAATACATAAGCTAGCAAAAAGAAACGGCAGTGCAATTATTTAATTATAAATTTCTTTTACTCTCGCGTAATAAATGTGAAGAAATTTATTTAATGCAGCGATTTTGGCTACTCGTAAAGGTTTACCTTCGCTTTCCTTTTTTAGCATAAATAAATATACAGCATTATCCTGGCTAGGCTTCGCTATTTTTAAATACATCATTATTTCGTAACCTGTTTTTCTCAAGGTTGAAGATCCTCGTTTAGATATGCTACGTTTCCCGGCCATATAGGAACCGGATTGGAATGGAGGAGCATCTAGGCCTGCATAAGCCACAAGTGCACTTGCACTATGAAAACGCCTTACATCGCCGATTTCAGCAATGATTCGCGGACCTAGAATTTCACCTACACCTGGCATAGCCATAACTGTTTTGTATTCTTTCAAGGATTTTGTTAAAGTTCGCATTTGCGAAAGTAACAGAACAAGGGTAGTATCTATCATATGTAAAACGTGTACAGCTTCTAACACTAGAAGTTTTGTCGATGAAATACTTGAGGACAGTGTAGGTATACTGTCTTGCGCCATTGTATATAAGATCTTTGCTTTCACGGTTGATACTCGGTATCTATTGGTTTTAGCCCAATTATTGTAACTGATAATGAACTGTGGTTCTGTCATGCAGGTAATATTATCAAAGTGCCAGTATTCCTTTACAAAATCGCATAATTTGTCTCGATCAGGGACATCTGATCGATTCATAAGTTGGGTTTTAATACCGGGCATTGTACGATCTAATATATTTGTAAGTGTTTGTTTTGCATGAACTCGCATTGATAGATAACTAAGATATTGCTTGTTAAGAACTTTTAGTTCCTCATATATAGTCGCAGTTGGATTGTAATCAATTAAGTGAAACCAATGATCCAGACCATAATTTGCGATTTTAATACTATCGAGTTTATCAGTTTTCCCTTTTCTTATTGATTGATTTACATATTTGCTCATTACTAATGGATTAACTACTGCAACAAAGATTCCATGCTCTTTTAGATACATAAGTACAGGAACATGGTATGAACCGGTTGCTTCCATGACAACTCTAGCATCTTCGTTGACAGAGCTAATGAGTTCTAATAAATGATTGAGCCCGCTTTCGGTGTGCTGTATTTCAAAAGGTTTATGCAGCACTTCACCATATGGTTTTAAAAAGCAAACTGTACTTTTACCTTTGGAAATATCAATACCAATACTAACCATAATTGTTCTCCTTTTGTATTTGATAATGGCATCCATCCTTGCTTATTAACATTCACATTGGTTTGTTACACGAAAGCCATTAAGGTTTCAACCTGCTAAACCGAATGCTTATAACAAGAGGATGGTTGGCAGATTATTGCACGGATGCTAAATCCAATGGGAAGTTCGCCAGACCATTTATTCTCTTATTATAATAAAACAAGCACAAGTTTCTAACCATCAAAGATGAAAAAGATTCTTGTACTTATATAGTACCAATAGGAAGTTGTCCAGATGTTTGACTATTATTGAAATTTATGTCTTGCATATAAACAGAAAGTTAAAGCCATGGTCATTTCAAACAGAGCGTAAAAGTTTTTAATTTTAAAAATATAACAATAATTGAAAGAAGGAACTAAAATGAATATACATCCTTATATCTGCAAAATACATATGAAAAACTTTAGGAATTTCCACGATGTTGAATTTACACTGAGTGAGAAACAAGTTCTCATCGGTGAAAATGCTGTGGGTAAAAGTAACTTGCTTTTTGCTCTTCAACTCATTCTAGACCCAACTCTTTCAGAGAAAGATCGTATGCTTGAAGAGTCAGACTTCTGGGAAGGGTTGGAATATCCTATGGAAAACGGCGAAGAGATCAAGATAGAGCTGTATTTTTCTAATTTCGAAGATAATCCGAACATACTGGCCCAGTTAACTGATGCTACGGTGATGCTTGATAATAAAGAAACTATTAAATTAACATATAAATTCTTTAAAAAAGACGAGAATAGGTTGGATTATAGTTATGTGATTTTCAAGGGTGACGATGAATCGAGAACATTTACATATGACGACCGAAAGATTTTAAACATACGCTTTTAAAGGCAATTCGAGATGTCGAATCCGAAATGCGTAATTCCAGAACATCCCCACTTACACAAATTATCAAACAAAAGTATTCTATCAGCAAAGATGTACTTGCTGAGATATCAAAAGCGCTTGAGGAAAAGGGAGCAGATACACTGCAAATAGGACAAGTTTCTAATTTGGAAAGTCGTATTCACACATTGATTAACTCAATGGTTTCTTTTAGTTCGGATGAGCTGAGCGTATCTTTAAAAACCATTAACATAGATGCAACAAAACTTTTATATGCATTGCGTCCATTGATAAATAATCGTGAATCAGCAAATACAAGCCTTGGTATTAATAATATTTTATTTATTGCCTTGATATTACTTTTGATTGAAGATGATACTATTAGAACCTATTTGACAAGTGATCTATATGATGAATTGGTAAAGCTTGATTCATCCGGTACTATTATAAAATGCTATACCGAAATTGAAGGAATTGATGGTTATTCATTAAATTTAACTGCGCTTAATGATGAATCATTAAGAGAGACTCTTTACTCGTTCTTTTCAACTTCGATTCCAAGTCAGCAAGGTGCTACAATACTGGCGGTTGAAGAACCAGAAGCACATTTACATCCAATATATCAAAGGCTGTTATATAAGCATGTAATGAATAAGGCAAATACATCAGTTATTATTACAACTCATTCCCCGCATATATCTTCTGCCGCACCTATAACATCGCTTGTACATCTTATTGGCACATAAATCGGTACAGATGTAAAAACTACTGCTTCTTTAAAATTATCAGAATCTGATTTTGCAGATTTATCAAGATACATAGATACAAAGCGTGGCGAAATCTACATTGCAAAAGGGATCTTGTTTGTTGAGGGGGTTTCCGAGGAGTATTTAGTAACAAGATTTTCGGAAATCATGGGATTTGAACTTGATCGGCTTGGTTTAGTCATTTGCAACATAAACTCTACGAATTTTACCCCATACTGTCAATTTGCGAAAGCACTTGGTATTCCGTTTGTGGTAATAACAGATGGTGACTACTATCATGATATTCGTACAAAAGATGAAGAAGATAAAAAGAAATTTGGCGATATAGCCTCTGATACTGACACTGGCAGTGGTTTTGATGGTATAGATCGGTCGGTTCGAATGTGTAAAAAATACATTGATAGAAAACATGATAACTTTTGTGACTTGGATTTCATTAAACAAAAAAATATTTTTGCCAAAATTGGGATATTTATTGGTGAGTATACATTTGAAGTGGATATATTCAAACATGCAAATTCGGGTGACAAAGAAATTATATGTTCTCTTTTCAATCAACTAACAAGTGGAGGAGAAAAACAACAAAGCAGCTTCAAAGAAAACTTGATAAATGGTGATTATTACAAATGCCTAAGTCAAATTGAGTCATCATATAGTGAAATAGGAAAAGGAAGATTCGCTCAGCGGCTTGCTGACAAGGCAACATCAACGATGATTCCCCAATATATTTTGGATGCAATTAATAAAATAGTATCCAAAGTGAGGAGGTAAGATTGACTGAGTACTTTATTAAAAAATTAAACGAAATTCAACAAGACTCACAGCAACTTAGAGCGTATAATTCGAGAGGTAGCGCAGTTGTTGTTGCTGGTCCAGGAAGTGGAAAGACGACTGTATTAACGCTTAAAGTAATGCGGCTTTTGGAAGAGATAATACTTCCCCCAAGAGGCTTGGCTTGTTTAACATACAGCACTGAAGCTGCACGTGAGTTTAAAGATCGGTTATCAAAACTCGGATTGAAAAAGCGTGAAAATGTATTTCTTGGTACCGTCCACAGCTTCTGTCTTGCAGAAATCTTAACGCCTTTTGCACATTTATACCCTCAATACCGCATTCCTAATCCTATTAGGATTATTTCAGAAAGAGATAAAAAAGAAATATTTGACTCCATTCCAAATGAAGGTCAATGTAGTATGACCGAAATGGACAAAGAACGGACTAGAGATATCCAAGGGATTAGCCGAGTTTCTATCGAAAGTTATGATATAGCATTAAAAGCTGCTGTTGAATTTGAAGATGCTTTACTTAAAGATGGATGGATCGATTTTATAAGTATGGTCAAATTCTCCGTAAAGTTAATTCAAAACGAGCCTTATGTCCGAAAAAGCCTTGGAGCACGTTTTCCTTGGGTAATAGTAGATGAATATCAAGACTTAGGAAAACCATTGCATGAGATTGTCCTTGCTTTGCTTAATTTAACAAATATAAGAGTGTTTGCGGTTGGAGATGGAGACCAATCGATATATGATTTTCAAGGTGCCGCTCCTGACTATCTTACCGAACTTAGTTTTCGCAAAGATGTGGAACTCATACAATTGAAAAATAATTATCGCAGTTCTCAGGATATCGTTAACGCGTCTGAACATATCCTCGAGAGCCAGAGGGGGTATATAGCTTCAGGGCAATTGAGCGATTACAGTGCTATAGTCGAGTTCTACGAATGCGAAGGAGGAATGGACGAGCAGTATCGAGTAGCAACCGAACAAATAAAACGGTTTCACGATGTAGATGTACCTTATCATGAAATCGCCATTTTAGTTGGAAGTAATAATCAAGTAAAGGAGCTTTGTGCGGTATGTGATGAACAAGGCATACCAGTATATTTCGCACGACAAGAGTTTAGAAATACTGACGCTATCTACTGGTTACAGAATTGTGCTCGTTGGGTTGAGGATAAATCTAAGGTTTCATTTAATGAAATATGCCTATCGTGGAAAGGTTTTTTGTCACTTAAAAAATCTAATGCCGTAAATGAAGAAGAGTTTTTAAGCGTGAAGAAAATGATTCTTAATGTTTTGAGAAAGAGTAAGAGTTTTGAAGATGACCTAAGTAAATGGCTTTCATATATTTTTACGGAACTTCAATTTTTAGAAGTATTTTCTGAATTAGATCGTTACCCAGATGAGATTGAAAATTTATATAAACTTCTAGAAATTGCAAATGATAACCAACAAATGTTGACAATTGAGTTTATATCACGACTTGGAATTCCCAAAAACCAAGTTATGTTAACTACAAGACATAGCGCAAAAGGTCTTGAATTTGATACTGTAATCATGCTTGGAATGGAAAAAGACAGTTTCCCAAGTTACTACTGTACCTCTCAAAGACAATTTGAAGAAGCAAGGCGACTTTGCTTTGTTGCAGTTAGTCGAGCAAGAAAGGCATGTTTGTTTGTGAGGTCGAAAAATTTGCCAAATAAATATGGGAAATGGTTTGCGAAAGAGCCATCACCTTTCTGGACAACTCTATATAACTATGCAAATAAATAAAGAAGCCCTTTCTGGTTGGTTGATGTACCGGTTTTCTCTTTATTTTGAAAAGCCAGATTGTAAATTAGAATTATAGAAAAAAACTCAATGTATGGAGGTGGTACTTTGGTTTTGCTAAATATGTATGGTAAAATACAACCAACCATAATTTCTAAAAAATTAGGAGTCGGTATTTGTAATCCTACCCAGGATTGGGTAGAAGGACTACAAGATGATTTTAAGAAAGAAATACTAATCCATAATCATGAGATATTCTCATTTGAACAATCGGGTATCGATGTTTCTTGGGCTAAGGGGCGGTACGATTTAGAAAACATAGTTAGAGAATTAGGGTGGCAGGAAGATGGAAAAACTGATATGCAGATTATTGCTGAACACTTAATTGAAATTCAAGTATTGGATTTTAGTAATTCTTTGCTTCAATTGAAAAATAACCATTTAGACAGTCCTACATGTGAGCCCAAATATACAAGAAAATTTCTTGATTTATGTTGCAAGGTACAATCATCCAAAAGTGCCCAAAAGGTTATTCCAAAACAAATACCGTTTTCGATAGATGATTCGGATAACTTTCAAACGAAGCCTTTTATAATCAATTACTTAGAGGCAATGTTAAAACCATGTCCCCAATATAAAATAACGGTAACTGACTACACAAAAGGTGGCATTACTTCTTTAGTATACATAGGAAAGTTGATTGATGATTTCTTGATAGCAGATAAGGACTTTTGGATATTTGATTACATAGTCAATGCTATTTTAATAATGAGGAACATAATGCTTACCATGTATTCAAAGTTATGTCCCTTATCGAAATGCTTATTATCAATTCTAAGGGTAAAGGCAAAACAGCAGGAGAGATAGAAAAGAAACTCCCAGAATTTTTATCGGATAGTATTCCTCAAAAAGAACGAGTTTTGTTCTCTGAAATCATGCGTAAGTTAAGAAATAAAATTGGACATGGTGATTTTGAGGCTGTGCAACAGTTATTGGAACAATACCGACAATCTTTCATGCAAGATTTTTGGTTTGACGAGTTTGAGTACAGCATTGAAAACTGGACTTATGGTAATATATGTATTTATCTTGATGAAGCTCTCAACTAAATTTTATGGCTCTTGCTATCAGATAAAAACAAGTTAATTGCACTTCAAATGAGTTAGGGTTAATGCTTTATTGGCACGATTTATTTTTATTTGATTGCATATGATCAACACCTTTTTAGGAGTAGTGCCTTATTTTATTTAGAGATAGAAAGAAGAAGCAGGTAAGCGGAATAATGGGAAGTGCTGTTGAAAATATAAACTCATGTTGATTGTTTTATAACGTAATTAGGTATAAGGTTCAGGAAAAACGTAGGTATGTGACATTATCTACTATGTTATGGGGTGTGAAAAATGGATTTTTCGAAATACAAGTTTAGGTTTAAAGAACTTAGTAAATATGAAGATGAGATAAGAATTAACACTGATATAAGTGATCATGATAGAGCATGTCAGTTTTTATCAATTATTGACGAAACGGAAGATTATAGCCTATTAGGTGATGATGAACTTCTAGGTATACTTAGTGAATTTTCTGTATCTAATATGGATATTTCAAATGATATTAATTCCATTGAAGATTTCTTTGATTTACTAGATGTAATGCTTGATAGGTATAAGGAAGAGTTAAGAACAGCAATTAGACCTGCATTAGAATCCATTTCAAAAATCAATGTAGTAGCTTCTGCTGAGATTATTGCAAATTCTTTGAAGGAATTTTCAAGGAGAATTCAAGAAATCACGAAACCAGTGTTTGATGCTTTTAAGGGAATTGACTTCAAGCCATATTTCGAGTGGGTGGATGACTATATTCTAATCGCATCTGAATATGAGTGGGTAATATATGATGATATGGAAATTTCTGACTTAAGGAAAATCGTAGATATTCATAATAGCAGTGAATATACTCAGAACCAGAAAGAAAAGCTTGTTAATGACTTGTATTTGAGTTATTTGACATACGAAGTTGTAGAGTCAATCTTAACAGATATGATTAGCCGGGACCGGTTGAACTCTATGCAGCATATACTAGAAGAGATAAGGTTTGCTTTTCACAAAAAGAAGTTTTATCTTTGCTGCTCAACATTAATTCCTCTGATTGAAGGTGCAGTTTTTGACACTTTTGATGGTGAGTTTTACTGTAGACAGGACAGATTTCTAAATCGTATAAAGAGTTTATCAGATTCAAAGATATCAAGTATTGTTTTGAATATCTTTGAATCAAAATTATTTAGTAATTTTCTTTACGGACAGGAGCTTGAATCAAATATTAGTAGGCATGCAATAATGCATGGATTCGATAGGAAATACGGCAATATGGTGACGTTCTATAAACTATTACTCCTGTTTAGTACTCTTATTGATTGGTTGGATACTTCCGTAGATAACATTTAATAACAGCATGTTGACAACATGTACAGAAGTGAGGAAGGATATTCACGTCATCAAGATGCGGAACGTTACTTGAGTTTCCCATTATGAATAACAGTACAAGTCCACTACACACAATCACATTAGCGGAATAATGGGAAGCTCAGAGTGGAGAACTATAATTCTCCTATTTTACATTTTCAAAAGATAATATTCAGTTATTAATAAAGCAATAAGTCATAGATAGAATAGGAGAATATACAATGGTTTATGAAGAAGACGGGAAAGTTTATTATGAGAGATTAAATGATTTTATAAAGAGTTCAAGAGATTGGTTTGTAAACGTGGGAAGTAGTAAACCAGTACGAAATAAAAACAATATTTCTGAAAAGGTGGCGGCAGATTTATTAAATTGTGATAAATATGTTATTAAAATTTATACTAAATATGGTTTACTGCATGCAGATTGTATTGATGGAAAACATTATTTCACTTATGAATGGATAGAGGATTTTGCAAAAGACAATAGGCTTTTAGACGAATCCGGAAATTTACCGAGTGAAACAGGATATGATAGTAAATATTATACCGACAATCAAGGGCGACTGATTGTTACCCCTAAAATAATATGGATAGATAAAAACAATATGGAGACTGATAAACCAAACCCTGAAAGTCCTCCGGTTAAATATGCACAAACAATATGTGTCCACGGCAAGAAGCATAGGCATAGCATGGGTGTTGGTGGACGAGCTGAAGGATATTACTTAATGCCATTACCCGAAGATATTAAGTTAATAAAAAAATATAATCTTAATCTTGGAGAACAATACAAAGATTTGTATTGCGACAATTAATATCTCATCGAATGGACAGGAGACACGAGGGTTGGTTGTGAATTTAGAACTGCCTCAATTCTCCAGTTTGTTTATATGTAGTCAATATTTGCAAAAGGGCATTAATACGAAGAAAGACTTTGGATAAGTTCTATTCATGTATTGAAAATGTTTTTATGTTTTGAGTTACATAACTTGATTTATAGAATTAACTATATAATTCAAATTAACTTCCCATTATATTTAGCAGTTGGTGTAAAAATTAGCGTGATTAATTAAAGATTGGAGTATTATATGAGAGCTCATACAGTAATTCTAGGCGCAGGAGCTACAGTGGCGGCTATTCCGAGCGGGGACAAAAACGGGAATAAGTCTTCTGTTATGAACGGATTGATAGAAAAGTTGCATTTAGAAAACATTTTACATGGTATTATATTGAATACTAAAAGCAGCAATCTTGAAGATATATATTCAGAGCTGTGCTCAAGACCAGAGTGCGAAGAAACATTGAATCAGATGGAGCGGACTCTTTATAATTATTTTTCACGACTTGAACTTCCTGACTCTCCAACAATATATGATTATCTTGTTTTGAGCTTGACAGATAAGGACGTGATTGCAACATTTAATTGGGATCCATTACTACTTCAAGCTTATGTAAGATGTCATAAATTCACAGATAACTTACCACACATTCTCTGTTTACATGGTAATGTAGGGGTTGGATACTGCACGGAGCATGGAGAGTTCGGCACGATAGATGCCCTATGTCCTATTTGCAGAGAACCCTTGCCTCCAACAAAGCTTTTGTTTCCGGTTAAGCACAAGAATTACACAAATGATGAATATATCAAAGGCTGTTGGGATGCAACTGAATACATAATTGAAAACTCATATATGCTGACGATTTTTGGATACAGTGCCCCATCCAGTGATGGCGAGGCAGTAAAACTACTAAAAAAAGCCTGGGGTGATTTAAAAAAACGTCAACTTGAGGAGGTTTCAGTTATTGACATAATTAGCGAAGATGAAATGTTAAATAAGTGGAATCAATTTATATACTCACATCATTACCGGTATACAAATGACTTCTTTAACTCGTATTTAGGAATGTTCCCAAGGCGAAGTTGTGAAACCGTTTTCGCAACAGTTCAGCTTAATGTATCACCTGACTGTAGTAAAGGCTTTCACAAAGACATGACATGGGACGAAGTTAGAAATGTTTTGAGAGACGTATTACGCGAAGAAAGCGAGACTCCGAAGGAGAAGAACTATCCGTTACACTATTACAGGAAAGAACAGTTTAGTTAAAGTGATTCTTCTGCAACAACTCTGTTTTTATTGATATTGTCGTTCTTGCCGAACTGCTCATTATATTTACTATAGGAAATATGAGTTATTTATCAACTAAAGGGTATGGTAGATAATATATTGGTTTCGCAATTCAAATTAATTAAATTGTATTAAAGATTCAATTTAGTAAATACTTTAATTACCGATTCGGTATGAGTAGCAGCTATCCTAGCTTGTCGGGATAAAAGCGCCTCTAGGCTATGCCTGTAGGCGCTTTTATCATATATTTATAACGAACTGATTATCATCAATGCATCGTGTCCACCACAACAATATTGTCTTCCAAGGTAGATATTGTTAACAACATTTGTTTGTTTTGCCGATTCCACCTGTGAAAAATTTCTTTTAATTCGAAGGTTAGCACAATATGTTGTGTCTATCTTGTGCATAAATTGAATACGATGCTATATATAGTATCACATATTGACATGTAAAAAATTGGATGATATAATTCGCATATGAAAACTACAACAATATAAAAGGTAAGTAATAGGAGTTTTTTATGCCAAGACGAAAAAATAATTTAACAAAAGAGAAAATCGCAAAGTTGATTAAGGAAGGGCGTGGCCAGGGTGAAAAAGAAAATTATATACCATGGTCACAAATTGGAGATTTTTCATCTTTAGGAAGAGGGAACCGTGTTAATGCGCCTAATAGTAAACGAGTTCATCATTTCCATAGCGATCTTGAGAGAGATTATTTTTTTTATACAATTTGGGATGATGATGTTGATGACCTCCGGGAACAATATCCTTTGCGACCGGCCAAAGAGATCATTAGCATAGCCAAAGAACTACATTATAAGCCACCAAAACCATACAAAAGTGGATGTGATTTTATAATGTCAACTGATATGTTTGTAACAATAAAAATAAATCATAAGAAAGTTGAAAAGGCTTACTCAGTAAAGTATAAAAAGGATCTAAAGAAAAAACGGGTTTTAGAAAAGCTTGCTTTGGAAGAAACATATTGGGGATACCGAGATGTACCTTATGAAATTATCACAGAAGATAGTTTCAACCGTATGGCTGCACGCAATATCTCATTCTTGTTCTCTCATGCGATACTAAAGCCTGAGATAAGTGAGGAGGTAATAGACCATATTTATAATGAACTAGTTGATGCAATTTTTTATTATAAGGACAAAGGGGTACGATTATGTGAAATTTGTAAGGGGATAGATATAAATAATGGATATGAAAATGGTTTTACATTAAGATTTTTCTATTATTATGCTGCTTTAAAAGATATTCCTGTTAAACTGAAGCACTTAATTGTTGGGACATGCATAATTGATGAAGTAGTTGACTTTGTAACCTTCGAAAATATGATGAATGGTGAGATGGAAAATGGAGATATTGTGTAATCAGATCTATCAGGATAGAGACAGTAACGAAAAATATAGGATATTATATGTTAATGCTATAGATAAAGAAGTAACAATGATTAAATTGTGTGGAGCTAGGTTGCCGTATCCTGTTGACCTTTCAGAAGTAGAATATGAAATTGAATCTGGTCTACTAACATTAATTATTGAACATACAACTTCAGTAAATATTGAAAAATTAACTAAGGCACAAAAACGAGAAATTGAAAATGAGTGGGCCATTATAAAGAATTTTGTTCAGAATATACCGTATTGTTATTATGGGACTGAAAGAATAAAATTTCTCACTTATGTAACACAGGAACTTGGTTTAAATAGAGTGAAGGTACAGCGTATTTTACACAAATTTTGGGCGGGAGGTAGTGTTAAGACTGCTTTAATACCTGATTACCATTCCAGAGGCAATAGAACCGAACTTGGAAAACGTGGTGATAAAGTATTAGGTAGAGCACCGGCGAAAGAAGATCCTTTGAATAATCGGAAGGCTTTAAAGCCTAAGGATATGTCAAATATTAAAATTGCTATAAAACGTTATTATAATAAAAATAGTACCAGAACATTGATGGATGTTCATAAACAAATGTGTAAGGATTTTTACACAGATAAGAAAACCAATAAGTTGCTTTTGACATACCCAACATATCGTCAATTTTACTATTATGCTTTAAAATTCAGAAATGAGGTTACCAGAATTGGTGAAAAAGCTTACGCACGTAATCATCGGGGATTAACAGGAAGTTCGGAGAAAGAGGCATTTTGCCCCGGCGAAAAGTATCAGATAGACGCAACGATAGCGGATATTTATCTGGTAGCTACTTTTAATAATAAGCAAGTTATTGGCAGACCAGTTTTGTATTTTGTTACGGATATTTACTCCAGAATAATTACAGGATTTTATGTTGGAGTAGAAGGACCATCATGGATAGGTGCAATGATGGCACTATATTATACATTTACTAATAAGGTTCAATTATGTGAAAAATATGGCGTCAAAATCACCGAGGAACAATGGCCATGCCATGGTTTGCCGGTCTCCATTTTATCTGATAATGGTGAATTAATAAGCAAAAACAGCAATAATGTTGTTGAGGAATTGGGAATTTATTTGCAGAATACTTCAGCGTGGAGACCTGATTTGAAGGGTATTGTTGAACAAAGCTTTAGGTTATTAAATTTGAGTACTCTATCAACACCAGGAAAGATACAACCGGATTTTAGAGAACGTGGTGCAAAAGATTATCGTCTGGATGCTAAATTAAATATAAAAGAATTTACTAAAATAGTTATAAACTATATTTTATTATATAACCAAAGAGCACTAAAAAAATTTCCGCAGGAATCAGATGATATTTTACAAGCTGGTATAAGGCCTATACCAATAGATATTTGGAATTGGGGTACAATAAACCGCGGAGGAACACTTCGTCAAATGGATGATGAATCAATAAGAATAGCATTGCTTCCAAAAATAGAGGACGTAACTATAACTGAACAAGGTTTATCATATAATAAAAATTTCTATATATGTGACACAATAATTGAGAAGAAGTGGATGCAGAAAGCCAGACATGGCGATACTCATAAATGTACAATCAAAATTGATCCAAGAGATACGGAACATATTTTATTATGTCTTGATAATGGAAGTTTTGAATGGTGTGAAAGAACTGATGCGAGTAAAGGAAAATTTGTTAATTGGTTTTATGAAGATTTATTAACACTTGAGATAATACAGGCACGAATGCAAGCAGGGATGAAGACTAAGATGCTTCAAAATGATATTGATTATCGTAACAATGTTGAGGAGATCATTAAAGAAGCTGTTAATAATCAAAAAGTTACGTTTCTTGAAGCAGAAATTGTTAAGAATAAAGTTAAGAATATTAGTGTATCCCGATCTATTGAAAAACAACTTAAGAGAGATGAAGAGAAATTTACACCGAAGGTTCAAAAGAGCGATAATAATGAAGTGTGGATTGAAAATGAGGAATCATATTCTGAAGCTTTTTTAAATTCAATGGATCAGGAGGAATGATGGGCAAATATCCTAAAAATTCATTTACTGTAGATGCAATATATAGTGATCAGAAGATAAATGATTATAAAGGAAATCCATTAATAGAAGCTCTGCCCTCCTTTGAGGAAAGTAAAGATATTTATGAACTATTAATTAATCCTTTACCTTTTCAGAAGGACGAAAGGAAAGAAAATGCATTAATCAGAAGAAGGTGCCTAACACAAATACCACAGTTCTTTAAACCTCTAGGCATTCATATGGATATGGCTGAGTTTATTATTAATACTATTTACCAGGGGTATGAAAACCGAAATCCATTAAATAGGGATTATGTACGTAAAATAAATGCATTAGCAAAATGTGCGAAAGAACATGAAAGTGATTTTAGTAAGTTTATCGGAACCAATGCTGTAGCTGGTGGAGGTTGTATAATTGGCTTGACAAGTATGGGGAAAACCTCATGTGCAAATAGAGTTTGTTCTGGCATACCTCAAAAGATTATTCATGGAAAATATAAGGGTGAAGACATTCCACGTATGCAGATCACTTGGATGAAAATTGATTGCCCTTTTGATGGAACTGTCAAAGGGTTATGTGAAAAGTTCCTGGAGAAATTTGATGAGATTACAGGAGAAAACACCATTAAAGATTATAGAAATACATCAGACATTGCAACTCATTCTATGATGGTTAAAATGGCCGTAATAGCCTGCAGGCACAATTTGGGAGTGTTAATTATTGATGAGTTTCAAAACATAAACCAGGCTAAAAGCGGTGGTAAAGATTAAAGATAAAATGATGAATTATATCTTAAATTTAGTTAATACCATCGGAGTACCGGTAATATTAATGGGAGTTGGAGAAGCAATTGATAATATTTCAGATAACTTAATGTATGCCAAGCGAACGATGGGATTCGCAGGAATGGGGGAGATATCCAATCTTCAATTCCATGCGCCGGATTGGGATAGACTCATGAAGGAACTATGGAAATATCAATGGACAAAAACGGAGACACTTTTAACACCAGAACTAAGTTTAGCAGTCTATATGGCGTCTGCCGGCATAATCCACTATGCTGTAAAAATATTCGGTTTGGCACAAAAAAAGATAATCACAGATAATCCAAATCAAAATGAAATATTAACAGTTGAATTGATTGAGATTGCATATTTTTCTAAAGAGTTTAAAGTTGAGAGAGAACTGATTTTAAAAAAAATTCAAAGTAAAGAAATACTAATAAATATATTAAAATCAAATGAGAAAGGCATAAATGACATAAAGAAAGATAATAAAAAGATGAAAGAGGAGTATTTTGTGGAAGACAATTTACAAGGTGTAATGCATCGAACAAATTCTAATTTTCATTCAAAGATAGCGGAATATCTAAAAAATAATATGGAAGAGGGGATTACATAATCAGGCGTAGACCACGGAGGTTTTGAATAGTGCTGACATTTTTCCCCGAGCCATATCCAGATGAATTTTTATATAGTATAATAGCCAGATACCACGTTTGGAGTGGAAATGAGGAATTGTCAGATACTATGGAGGAGCTATTTGGTAATCGTCGCGAAAAAGCAACATTATTGATACCAAAGCATTTAAAACGTCTAGCTGAAAAAACCAAGGAATTTGGTTTGGACTATGAAACACTTTTATATGAACATACTATATTTCCTTTTATAACTTGCTTTCTAAATAAGGCTATGTTTGATAATGCATTAAATACTATAAATAGTGATTTATATGAAAGTACCTTATTCATATACAAACATTATATAAACCCTAGATTTTTAAAATATTGTCCGTTATGTATTCGAGATGACAGAGATGTATATGGTGAGGCATATTGGCATCGTAAGCATCAAACTTACGGGGTAAATATGTGTGTTAAGCATAGGTGCTATCTTATGGATAGTAGAATTGATATATCAGACAATAGAAAAAATAGATATATTGCTTTAGAATTAATGGATGATATAAAAGAGACTATAAAGCAAGAAAATATATCTGAATGCAGAGTTGAATTACAGATAGCATACGATGTTGAATATGCTTATGAGAATTATGCATATATAAGAAGAGTATTATGTGAGAAACACTCTTTAGTTAGGGAAGCAACGATTAGCCTATTATTTAACCGAGAACTTGCCACTCAAAAGGGTATGGTTAGGACTAAAAGATTAAGAGAAGAGTTCAAAAACAAGTACATTTCTACCAATTTAAAGCAAATGTTAGTTGGCCTGGAATATGATAGAAAATCAGATTGGCTAATCACATTATGTAGAGGAGGGCAAAATACGGTTGTCCCTATAAGATTTATTCTCTTCGTTAATTTTCTTGCGGGTAGCTTAGAAGCTTATATCAAGTTAGTAAATGAGCAAGATGAGTTTATTAAAAAAGAGAAGGATTTATTCAGTCGACCAAATGGATATGAAGAAAAATTGATTTATTATCGTAAACGATGGCTTGATGCATGGGAGAAGAACCCCAAGGGCTGCAGGTTTAATCTAGTAAAAACTGATCGAGCCGCGTATACATGGTTAAGAAGGCATGACAATGAGTGGATGATAAAAAATTCGCCACAAATAACAAAGCCAAAGGGCACAATTATTAACAAAGATTGGGACATGCTGGATTCTATGCTCGTCGAAATGGTATATGAAGCTGTAAATAGTATCAAAAATCTTGAAGGGAAACCAGAACGTATTACAAAAGCAAATATCGGTCGTTATATGAGGCAAAAGGATACGATAGAAAGAAATTATAAATTACTTCCGAAAACAATGAATAAGATTGAACAATATGTCGAGAGTACCAATGAGTATCGACTTAGAAAAATAGAATGGGCTAAAAATGAGTTTAAAAGAGAAGGAATACCTTCTATTCCATGGATGATATTACGGAAAGCAGGTATTCGAGATGAAGATTGGAACAAATTTAGATATTTATTTTATACCTGAAGTATCTAGCTTGAACTCGAGCCGTCTTATTAAGGAACTATTTGAATTATATGCAGTAGGGGTATAATCACACCCTAACTCTTTTGAATGATTTAGACACTCAATAGTTTGTAATATATATCATTTGACTACTAACATTCTGTTTTGGATAAACCGGTATCCCGTTCAGTACCGTTGAATAGTCCAAGGAGATAATCAAACAGATACAAGGAGGTAAAAAATGCTTACATTTTTCCCTAAACCATATCCGGATGAATTGTTATACAGCATAATAGCTAGATATCACGTTTGGAGTGGAAATGATGAAATGTCAGATAGTATGGAACAACTCTTTGGTGATCGACGTGAAAGAGCAACTCTATTGATACCAAAACATTTTAAATATTTAGCCGAAAAAACAAAGGAGTTCGGTTTGAGTTATGAAACTTTACTATATGAACATACAATATTTCCTTTAATAACATGCTTCTTAAGCAAGAACTCTTATGATCATACTTTACAATCTGTTATTAATGAAAATCAATTAATAATTCCCTTGTGTATATACAAAGATAGTATATACCCTAGATTTCTAAAATATTGTCCACATTGTATTATGGATGACAGAGACGAATATGGAGAGGCTTATTGGCATCGGAAACATCAATCATTTGGAGTAGAGATGTGTGATAAGCATAGATGCCTTCTTAAAGAAAGTGATATTGAAATAATAGATAGTAGGAGCAATCGATATATTGCTTTAAACTTACTAAATGAAATAACTGTTACTCTTGAGGAGGAGAATATACCCTGCTTTAATATTGAATTGCAAATAGCATATGATATTGACTATATTTATAAGAATTATGAGTTTATAAGAAGAATGTTATGGGAGAAACATTCTTCAATTAGAGAAACTACGATTGCCCTATTATTTAACAGAAAACTTGCCACACAAAAGGGTTTGGTAAAAAACAATAGATTAAGACATGAGTTTAATAATAAGTATATTTCTACTTGTTTTAAGCAAATACTACTTAATCTGCAAGATAATAAAACAGCAGATTGGCTCATTACATTATGTAGAGGAGGAAAAAATACGGTTGTTCCTATTAGATTTATTCTCTTCACCAATTTTCTTGCAGGTAGCTTAGAATCTTTTATGGGGTTATTAAATGAACAAGAAAAGTTTATTGACAAGAAAAAGGAGGAGTATAATCCACCAAATGGATATGAAGAAAAGTTGGTGCAATATCGGAAGCGATGGCTTGACGCATGGAATAAGAATCCATGTGGTTGTAGGTCTGATTTAAAAAAGTCTGACTCCTCGGCTTATACTTGGTTGATAAGACATGATCATGAGTGGTTGTTAAACCATTTACCTCAGATTAAGAAACCAAAAGTGAGGACAAAGGTCAAGGACTGGATTAAAATTGATAACGAGCTTGAGAGTCTAGTAGAAAAGGCTGTTTATAAAATTAAGAATTCAGGGGGAAAACCTGAGCGTATTACTATAGCTAATATTCGCCGTTACATAAGACCCAAAGTTTTGCTTCAAAGAAATTATAAATTACTACCAAAAACTATGTATAAAATTGGACAATATGTTGAAACCATTTATGATTATCGACTAAGGAAAATTGAGTGGGCGAAAAGTGAGCTTGAAAAAGAAGGAAAAAGTGCTACTCCTCATATAGTATTACAAAAATCGGGTATACGTCCTGATGATTGGAACAAATTCAGGCAGCTACTTACATCATAATATTTTTTGGCTATCGGACTACGAAGGAGTAATAGTACATATTAGAAATGGGCATTAACGAAGAGTCGGAAAACTTAATTCGTTAGTGCTTTTAATATTATAGCAATTATTGTGTCAAGAATGGTTTATATTTACATTAACGATAAAAAGGCAAATCGGGTCAAATTGTTGTTGAAAATTTCCGTGAATGCGTTACCTGATTTGAAATACATTATGTCTTTAGGTAGACAGTTTAGATGTAGAAGCTAAAAAATAGTTTTTTTTAATCGGAAATTAGAATATAGCAAGCAGAACTTTATGAAGTTATTAGTAAGTTAAATTTAATTTTATACTTATGAATGATTTATTATATTAGGTTAATACTTTAATTACCAATTCAGTGTGAATAGCTATTGAAACCTGTCAGGGGAAAGCGTCTTTAGAACTAAGATAATAACTTTAGTTCGAAAGATGCTTTTTTATGTTTTACTATCATTTTATATACTATAACAGAACTACAAAGTAACCGTCAAATAAGATTGTGGATATTAAATATATCACTTTTATGAGATAATCACTTAAATTACTATTACAAGTATTTTGAGCTTCTCAAAATACTACAAGGAGGTTTTTAAGTGATGACCCAAGAAGTAAAGAATCATTATAGTTCACAGAAATGGTCTTCCATTATTAAAGAATGCACAACTAGCGGACTTCCTGTTAGACAGTGGTGTCAGCAAAACGGTATCCTTGAGGGAAGTTATTACTACTGGTTAAAGAAAATACGTCTTAAAACATTAGAAACACTTCCTATAATCAAAACAGGAAGTGCAATCCTGCCTGCTTCTCCTCAGGACAACACTGTTTTTGCTAGGCTTCCGATTCCACAGAGAAATACGACTACGGATGTAACGCTGTCTGTTAATGGAATTGATATCGGATTCAATAACACTGCTACAGCTGAACTTATCCATTCTGTATTAGTGGAGATAAAACAATTATGTTAGGTGATATCTCACGCGCGGAGCATATCTATCTGGCTTGTGGATTATTCTCAGGATATTTTTATCCTCATCTTTCCAAGAAATGGCCTACCTGCTTTGTTTTTTCAGAAAAAGATGAGGATAATTTTTTTAACGTAGACCACACAGACGAGCCATCTCTGCCTCATCATCTGGCCATTGTGGTACTTCGTTTGTCGACAGTTTTCCGGTCTCCATCGCTTTACGCATCATTTCAACCGACGGGATAGCGTAAATCCGGGTCGTTTCAGTCGATGAGTGGCCAAGTATTCTTGAGATTAGTTCTAGTTCTGTCCCATCCTGATACAGATTTGTGGCTCTTGTTCTGCGAACCATGTGAGGGTAGCAGCTTTTTGGTAGGTTTGGATGTTCTGGCCGTATCTGCTCCGCATATTTCTTTATGATCCGCTCAACATTCCCTACAGACATTCGCTCACGGTGGCCTTTAATGACCGTGTAGATTAATGGAGCAGCTGCCTCTTTTTCAGGATGATATATCTTCATGTAGTCTTTCAGATGCCCAGAAGTGATGTCCGTAAGTGCAACGATCCGCTCTTTATCGCCTTTTCCATAGATCCGGATATACGGGATAGCCGCTTCCAGGTTTACGCTTCGCATATCAAGTGATAACAGCTCAGATACCCTAACGGCTGAATCATACAGAAGTATCAGGATTATCCTGTCACGTTTTCCCATCTTAGTATTCGCTGGCGCCGACAAAAGTGCTGAAAGATCTTCTTCCTCTATGATCTCCCGTGTCAGCTTTGGCACTTTCAGAAAAGGAACGTGCGAAGCTGCCAGTGCTACTGACTGCAACGAAATATCTCCATCTGCAACATACCATAGATATGCCCTGATGGCAGCAAGCCTGTTATTACAGGTGCTGGCCGCATTTCCCTTTGCATTCAGGAAACGCAGATATTCGAGCAGAAGATCATGCGTACAGTCTTCAAGGCAGAATGACCGGATAGACAGATGGAGTGCATCAGAGATATATCTTCTGAATACAGTCAGTGCATCCCGGTATGTCTCGATTGTATTGCTGCTTTTCATTGCTTGCTCAGGCAGATAATGATCCAAGAAATCCAATGTCCTTGAGAAGAACAGCTTTTTCATCTTTTCTTTCTTACTCATCAGATGGCACCTCCGGAATCACTTTTACTGAACTCTTGTCCCGGCAGCGTATGATGCGGAACGCTGAATCAATCTGATGATAGTAGTAGAACGTCTCATCCGGACTTGTATGTCCGAGATATTTACTCAGGAACGGAAGCATCTCTTTGAGAGAAACTCCTTCCTCCATCCACATGTTCATCCGTTTAACGACAAAGCTGTGCCTAAGGCAATGAACCGTCGGATTCCGGTCGCAGTTTTCTGCAAATGGAGTTTTTGCCCAACTTTCACGGAAACGTTTGCCGATCGTTACGGTGCTGAGCTGTTTTTCCGATTCTCTGGCCGGAAAGAACCAGACTGACTGGCAGTGAAACACGGATGATAGAATCAAGGAATACTCTCGAAGTAATTCTGTAAGATCATCTGCAAGATAGACCACGCGGTCTTTGTGACCTTTGGAGTGTAGGATCCGGATGGTCCCATGCTTCAAGTCTACATCATCGTTACATAAGTTGCGAGCCTCTGATATACGAAGACCACAGCAGTAGATCAGACGGAAGATCGCCTTGTACTCTACAGCAAGCCGATGAAAAGAAACACCAGACACAGCAGGTACGTATTCATCAATGACCTTGAAAACAGATATGATCTCCTCATCTGAAAAGATATGTACTACCTTCTTGGCCGCTTTATAGAATCGGTTCGGAGTGTAGGCTTCCATCCCCAGCGAGATCATATATAATCCAAGCTGGCGGACGACCGATATCCGCTTTGAACAGGTGACCATTTCCTCATTATCCTTCAGCGTTCCCCATTCTGCCACAAGCTCTTTGCTAATGAGTGGTTCTGATATTCCTTTTTGGAAACAGAATACATCAAAGTGCTTTAGTAACCATTCTTCTGATTCATAGATGAAGCCAGCTTCTTTTTTCTCATGCACAAACTGTTCAATGTAAGATCCGAAACAGCTCTGATATTGATATCCTGCTATCTTCATGCCAGACCTCCCTTCATCGGAATCCCGGCATCTGCTAAAGACAACGCACAGCTGCGGCTTCTTTCATCATCAAGAAGAAGGTATTTCATAACACTTGTAGGATCCCTGTGTCCAAGGGCATCCATCACTGTATCTATTCCCGCTTGATTCCTTAGCAGGTTCGTTGCAAATGTCCTGCGAGTCACATGAAAACCGCCTCCTATCATTGCTCTTCTTTCCGGAAGAATCCTATAAAGGGCTTTGGTGCAGATTTTTCCTGTTAGTTTTCCATAAGGTGCTTTCGTGCGGATAAAGATGCGTCGGTCATCTGAATGCGGTCTGCCATTACAGATATATGTATATATGGCATTTCCAACATCAACAGGCATTGGCAGTGTAATCTGCGTTCTGGTCTTGTCCATAACGATTGATATCTCACGCCTGCCCCAGTTGATGTTCCCGAATTCAAGATCAAGAACATCAGATGCCCTGAACCCCATCTTCACACCAAGCATGACCATTGCCGTATCTCGGAGCTCTATCGGTTCCTGATGTGATGAGCGGAAATCCGCAATCTTTCGGAGCTGCTCATCAGACAATACATCAACCAGTTTTTCCTCAGGAGCGCTTCCGGAGAACAGACAGTTATGCAGTGCAGTGCCCATGATATACCCGTTCTCGCCAAGGAACCGGAGAAATCCCCTTACAATCGTAAAGCATCCGGAGCGTCCACGAAACGTTGTGTAGAAATCCTGATGACCGAATTCTTTCACAGCGGCAGGCGAGAGTGGTTCAAAACTATCATAGCCGTGCCCTATCAGGAACCGGCAGAACCGGATGCAGGAATACTGATAAGCTCTGATTGTCCCTTCTGCCCGGAACTCCCGTTTCTTTTGTTCAAGAAAGGGGTCAATAGCCTGTCGGCACCAATCCGGAAGCATTTCCAGCGAACTGGGGGCGTATCGGTATTTCCCGTCCGGCATGATATCCCCCAACATCGTGTATTCCTCATAACACTTCAATATCCTGCGCCAGTGCAGCCATGAGTGTCCCATCCCTTTGCGGATTTCAGAAAACCAGGCCCACATGATTTCGGGATGATATCCAAGCTTATGGATATCCAGAAATAGATAAAGAGCAGTCAGAGAATGCCTGGCCAGATACAGTGTTGTTCCGACATATCCGTGTTTTTTTAAAGTCTCTATGAACGGTTCGATTGTCTCTCGATATTCATTAGTAGGAAAATCCTCGCTTTGATGCCGGTTATTCTCAATCATACATTGATTCGTGTCAGAAAATCCAGCCAGTATCCCTACATGCGGATAGGTCTGACTATCGAGAAGAATGTTGAACCCGGCTGGACACATGCCTTTCTGCCCAAAAAACGACATCATGGTGGCGGTGTGCCTAAGAATAATCGTTCTGGTCTCTTGGGAACAATACATATCCATCTCTATCAGATTTATAATAGTCTGGTAAGTAATCTTCCTGATATCAATAATGCCATTATCAAAAAGAAACAAGAGTGCCTCCGAGCAAAAGATGCGTGTCAGTTCCCAGTTACGGGCAGTATATCTGCCTCGACAATCCTCAAGATAGATATTCAGGTCACACTTCAGTGTATCTGGAAGTTTATTATAATTCGAGCGGTTGAGATATAAACGCCGGTCGGATACAGTGCCAGTTGCCGACATCTCTTCCAGTTGAAAGATATATTGATTCCATACCATACATCTTTGTCTTGGATATTCATTTAGGATCAGTGAAAGCCATTCATTTCTCAATGTTTCTGAGTATTCTTGTCCTGTTTGCTCTAAGAATGATCCAAGAGAAAAATAGCACTCTTTATGAGATTTCTGACTGCTGGAACATACCTCCTTTTCTTTTAATAGAGACATTACTTTGTCAACGGTTACATGATAATCCATGAAATCACCATCCTTTCGGAAATTTATAGTGATTTCATTATTGCACAGAATTTTTTATCCTCATACTTTAAAACAAAACAGCTTAAAAATTCAGGATTTTCAAAAAAGATGAGGATAAAAATATCCTGAGAATAATCCACATTATCCTATCATTAGAATAATGTGGGTATACGGATATGCGTAAGTCCATCGATGGACTTGCTGCCATTGTCCAAGAACAGTTTCACCTGGATCCGTTTTCAAAATGTCTCTTCCTTTTTTGTGGAAGACAGAGAAATCGTATGAAAGCTCTCCTGTGGGAAGGTGATGGTTTTGTTCTTCTATACAAACGATTAGAAAACGGCAACTTCAAATGGCCACGTCATGAAGCAGAAGTCCGTCCCATTAGCTGGCAAGAATTCAGGTGGCTAATGGAGGGTCTTGAAATAGAGCAAAAAGGTGCAATTAAACCGGCACTTCCAGGTGCGTTCTGTTAATGATAAATATAGCTTGAAACCGCATATTTGCTGGATTTCTGGTATATTTTATGGTATAATTATCTTATCAAAAACGATAAGGAATTAATAAAATATGAATCAAAAAGATGCTTATATAGAGCACCTTGAAAATACAATAAAGAATCTGCAGACCCAGGTGAACAACCTTACTGAGATAGTTTTGCTTCTCCGCAAAGAAAAGTTTGGTTCTTCTAGCGAGAAGACTCCTAAGGATGAAATCGTTGGACAGATCTCTCTTTTTAATGAAGCGGAAATAGAAGCGGATTCTTCCATCCATGAACCAATCAAAAAGGAAGTAGATGGATATACACGAGTTCATTCTAAGCGCAAACGCGAAGAACTAATCAAAGACCTTCCTGTTCGGGAAATCCTTTGTGAATCTTCGAAAGAAGATATGCATTGCCTTCAGTGCGGCACTGAGCTTAAGCCGATTGGTAAGGAAACAGTCCGTGAGGAGTTGGAATACATCCCAGCTAAGCTTCAAATCGTTCGTTATGTCAGAATGGCTTATGAATGTCCTAAGTGCAAGCACACAGCTCATCCTTATATTCAGAAGGCAGATACTCCTACTTCTTTAATGAATCATTCTCTTGCCTCTCCAAGTTCGGTGGCAAATGTAATGTATCAAAAGTATGTAAACAGTGTTCCACTTTATCGTCAGGAAAAAGACTGGGAACAACTTGGCATCTCCCTATCAAGGGCAACTATGGCTAATTGGGTAATTCGGTGTTCAGAGGATTATCTCCTTCCAATAACAGAACATCTTCGAAAGGAACTGCTTGCCAGAGATATCGTTCACTGTGATGAGTTATGTGAAGCTTCACATAATTCATCTTATGTAGAGTGTTTTATTATGTAAAGAAAAAGGGATTCCTTCACTAAATAAAGAGATTCCCGTAATCGAAACTTTGCATAATATTTAGATGCTTTTTCTTAACCAGTCCAGAAGAGTCTGTTTCTCTTTTTCAGAGTATTTATTGATTGCCGAATCAATATTTAATGCAGCCGCTTCTAAATATTTACGCTTGATTTCGGGATTTGATTTTGCATAAATTTCTGTAGTTGTAACAGATGAATGTCCCAGGAAATCCCTTATATAGATTAAATTTACACCGCTTTCAAGAAGATGCATTGCTTTGGAATGCCTTAGAACATGGGGATGAACTTTCGTATTACCAAACAATGCTGACTCTTCTTGCTTTGCTTTCACCGCATACTTTCGCAAAATATATGTTACCCCGGAGCGGGTTAATGGATCTTTATGGTGATTGGTAAATAAGTGTTGCTCCGGATTGGATATCCGATATGTTTTAACATACCTGCCAATTATAGCAGTCACATTTGGACTGAGAGGAATAATGCGAACCTTATTGCCTTTGCCGATTACAGTGATAGTTGCAGGAGCATTATATGATATGTTGCCTGACTTTACATCAATGATTTCCTGTACTCTGCATCCGGATTCGTATAAAAGTGATAATAATGCCAAATCTCTGATACCATTATGCGTACTGGAATCGGGTTTTTTAATTAATAACGCTACTGCATCAACGCTCAGATAGTCAACCGTTTTTGATAGACCTTTCTTCGGTTTGATATCAAGAACCTGCTGAAATATATCAAGATATTCGATTGCGTTTGAGGACGCACATTTACAGAACGACTTTAGGGCAGCAAGCCTCTGATTTCTGGTCGAAACACTGGCGTTCCGACTGGATTCCAACCATTCAAGAAAGTTTATGATATTTTCCTTGCAAAAAATATCAGTGTTAACGCGACCTCTCGGGCAAAGATGCTTTTCGTCAGCAAAGCTAAATAGTAAGACAAATGTGTCCCGATAAGATTTGATGGTATTTTCTGAATACCCAACGACATTTGGAAGATAAGCTGTAAAAAAAGCTGTGATAAGTGTTGTTAATGATGTGTTCATGACTATTCATACCTCCGGAAAAATGATATCAGCCTGAGTCTGCGTATAGTGGAGAACATTTATAAAATAATGTTTTGTCAGGCGCAGATAATATTCAGTTGATTCTACCCCCCTGTGCCCCATATATGTGCTCAGAGAGGGAAGCGAACAATACGGATCCAATCCCTGGTCAATGGATTGCTCTAATGAATGTACTGCAAAAGTATGACGCAGGTCATGTATTCTAGGATAATTTCCTGTTGGCAGTATCGATATTTTAGCTTGAATCATAAGCTTCCTGAATGTGTTCCGTATGGTAATAGGCGAATAGCATTCCCCGTTAAGAGAAGGAAAAAAGTAAGCATTTCCGGTTCGGTCAACCCGCGAATCATACTTCCTGAGATATGCTGTAAGAGAATCTGATATAGGAAGCATACGCGAAACGTTGTTCTTACCGTTATGGAATGTGATGATTCCATCAGATAGGTTGACATCTTCTGTTTTTAGGCTCACAGTTTCCCCTATACGTGAGCCGGAGGCATAAAGCAGCCGATGAATTGCAGGATATATATAAGGAGTATTCACGAACTTGTTCTTATTAGGACCAATCTGATCCGCACAATTGAATATCCTATAAATTTCTGCTTTTGAGAAAATATAGGGAGTAAAATCTTTTGGACACCGAATAAGTGTAGCCGGATATATGTATGGAGCATAGCCTCGCTGTTTTAAAAACAGTCCATACTGCCTAATATAGGATTGATTTGCATGGACAGTCCTAGGTTTTGAACCATTGAATTGTTCCAAGTATCCATCAACTAGCTTATTCGTCAGGTCTGTTACATCGTTAGTAGGTGAATTAGTATAAAGATATCGGAGAAGCTGGTCACATTTCTTCTGGTCATCATAACCAAAAATAAAACCAAGAGAATGCTTGTATGAAATATACTCCTCTGCCATAAGCCGGTATTGTTCAGGAAATATATAATCAGTTTTTATTTTCATCAGGAACCTCCAATGCGAAATGCTTCAGAGTATCAAAGTCAATGTTCAGATAAATCTTGGTAGTATTGAGATTTGTATGGCCAAGCACATCTTTAATTACATACATAGGAGTATTCTTCTGTAAGAGATTACTAGCTAATGAGTGTCTTAAAGCATGAGGACCATGTTTACGTTTTGATATGTCGGCACCGGAAGACTTGAAATATTTTGACACAATAGAATGCATCTGACCGGCAGAGATCATACCATAGTTATTCTTGATGCCTATAAAAAGCAGATTAGAATTACATGGAGGCCTGGAACCACGAAGATAATCAATGAAAGCAAACTTTATATTTTCCAATAATGGGAGCTGGTTAAATACACCTGTCTTAAACTGGATGAATTCAATTGTGCCGCGTTCCCAATGGATATCAGAGAGTTTTAATCTGCAGATATCGCCTGACCGGATACCCAGTTCGGCTGCAAGAAGGACGACAATCAGATCCCGTTTGCCCTTGATTGTGTTGTTATCAATACATGAAACTAATCTCTTTACTTCTTCTTCAGAATAAAATGATAGTATACGGTCACGTTTATTTGTTACGATAACAGGGAAAAGCTCCCTACCAGAATAAAGAATTAGATTCTGGGAATGAAGAAAGTTAAAGAAATGCCGGAGAATAAATGATTTTCCGCTTTTTGTAGATGTGGAAAGTGATGAAATGTTTTTCATAAAGCCCGCAACATGTTTCTGTAAGCATAAATCAATGGATTTAATACCATTATCACCGAGGTAGTTACAAAAAGCTGTAACCGTAACACGTTTGCTTCGCATAGTTTCAGTAGCTTTTTCCTTGAATTCATCAAGGTTCAGATACTGCTTAATAATATTTTGATACAATGGATAACATAAGATGATTTTGGTGCTTTTAGACATAAGCCAATCCTCCTTTTTCTTTAGAGGATACAACTAAATATAGATTATGTGGAGTAGAAAAATAAAAAAACTGAATAGATAAGGCCGTGTGAAGATTACTTTACATAATAAAGTACTCTACATAAGATGAGACGCCAGTTCAGGTGTTAAATGAATCTGAACGTAGAAATACCACGGATTCCTATATGTGGGTATATAGTTCTAATAAGAACTGTGAGCAGCCGGTAAGACTGTTTGAATATCAACCCGGAAGAAGCGGAAAATATCCACAGGAATTCCTGAAAGACTATACTGGTTATATCCATACGGATGCCTATAAAGGCTATGAAAAAGTATCCGGTATCATCAGATGCCTTTGCTGGTCTCACTTGAGACGATATTTTGTGGATGCCCTGCCAAAAGATATTTATAGCCTGGAAGCAACGATTCCATCCCAGGCAATCGGATATATAAATAAAATAAGCTCTTCGAAATCGAAAAGAAACTTGAGATTCTTTCTCCAAAAGGAAGAAAAGAACAGCGTCTGATACAGGAAAAGCCTGTACTGGATGCCTTTTGGTCGTGGGCAGAGATTACTTTTGCTGGAATTCTTCCAAAATCGAAATTAGGTCAGGCATTTCAATATGCTGCAAACCAGAGGTTTGATGAATTATCTTCTTGATGGAAACTGTAGCATTTCCAATAACTTAGCTTTATACACAGGATATTTTTATCCTCATCTTTTTCAGAAAAGTGCATAAATCCAGGAGCCTCTCTTACCAAAGATGAGGATAACATTTTTCACCTTAGACCACAAATCCTGGCAAAGTCATCTTCATTGTCTGGCCACAATGGCTGCTCAGAGTTCAACTCGGGGTTGCTTTTCTCCATGGCTGATTTAATCATCTCAAGCGATGGTTTTGCATATATCCTGGTAGTCTGAGTTGATGCATGTCCAAGTATTCTGGAAACCAATTCAAGTTCAATGTCACTCTGATAAAGATTTGTTGCCCTTGTCCTTCTGAACATATGTGGATGAACTTTGTCCGGCAGTTCCGGATAGTTCTGTCTTATCATTCCAGCATACTTGTCAATAATACGTGCTACATTGCCTGGTGACATTGCATTAGCACATTCATGAATAACTGTATAAAATAAATAGTCTGTTTTGGGAGTACCAGAATGATGGAACTTATATATATAATTCTTCAAGTGACTAGCAGCATTATCCGATATAGAAACAATACGTTCTTTATCGCCTTTACCTCTAATACGTAGGTAAGGAGTATCTTTTTGAAGATTTATATCAGATACTTTTAATCCAAGTAATTCACTTAGGCGTATTGCTGAATCATACAATACTATCATTATAGTTGCATCACGTATTCCAAGATTACTATTGTCAGGTGCTGAAAGAAGTGCTTTAAGGCAATCTTCATTTAAAATAGCTTTTTCCTTCTCAGTTTTCTTAAGAAAAGGAACCCTTGACACCATAAGTGCGTTTTGTTGCCATGTAATGTCTCCATCAGCCACATACCACAATACTCTATATTCCTGTGCCATCCTTTTAAAGGAATCTGCAGGAGATAATACTTCATTAAGATCTACTTGCTTGAAAAATTCGCGGATGTCTTCATCTGCCATAAGATACGGAACCACTTTCTCTGGTCGTGGCAGATTTAGAGGAATATAACTGGATATCCCTAACGTATTAAGATAAACGCTAAAGTTTCGTACTGCCTGAAGGCGATTGTTTTGGGTTGTTTTTGTTTCCGAATCAGACTTTGAAGCCCATGCTTCAAAAAGGTACTTTGTTATGATTGCCCCTTTAACCTGTTTTTCATCACAGTATTGATCGAAACGATACAACCAGTATGCTGGATTATCATACATGAATCCAGCTTCTCGATGAGTTGATATATAGTCATTCAATAGATTTGAAAATACGCTTAAATAAACATACTTCTTATGCATGAAAGACACCCCCTTTGTAGGCGATACCTGTATCCACCATAGATAATGGACACATTCTCATCTGTTTTTCATCTAAGGACAAATACTTATGAACAGTCCCATCTGTGGAATGTCCCAGAGAATCAGATATCAATTCAACCTTGGTATTACCTTTCAATAGCTGTGTGGCAAATGTCTTTCTTACAGAATGAAAGCAGCAACTTTTATCATCTGAGGCAGCGATAAATCGTTTCAACGCACTTCTGCAGACACCACGTTGTATGCGGTTATAAGGTGCTTCATGGCGGATAAATATATATGGCTCAGGACTTTGAGGCCTACCATCACGTATATATCGGAATACGATATTACCTGTTTTTATTGGCATTGGCATAGTAAGAACCTTACCAGTTTTCTGCTGGACAATCTTGATACTTCTCTGTTTCCAGTCGATGTTCTCAAAACGGAGAGCCGAAATATCGGATGCCCTGAATCCCATAGTCAGACCAATACATACCATTGCGTAATCACGCAGTGCTTTAGGCGAAAGTGTGTCAGGATTTGTTGCCCAAATAGAAGCTACATCTTCTTTTGAAAGTGTCTGTATTATAGAAGTTCTTGGTGCTGAAAAGGTTGGCAATGCTTTATACAGGTAGGGATCATCTATAAGACTCTGCTCATAAAGGTATATTAAGAAGTTTCGAATTCGACAGTTGTATGCTGCTTTTCCCTCAGGTGTTACATGTTTATCCTGAAGATTGAAATCTTTTAGAATGGTTGTAGTGAGACTCGAAAAGCCTTCAATTCCTAAACGTTGAAGATATTTGCAGAACCTGAGATTACTTGATCTATACATAGCAATGGTGGAAGGTTGCCAGCCTTCACGTTTCAATAGATTGAGATAACTCTTTAGCTGTTCAGCTTCCCAATTCGGTAGCAAATGAATTGCCTTTACACCCTTTGGTTTACCAGTGACTTTTGTTGTGATTGTATTGTTGCGTAGAAAATCCAAGAACTGACAAATGGTACGGCGATGTTGTTTCCAGCCAGTACCCAATAATGGCGTTATCTTATCAAACCAGTACCATAATAGAGTATCATCCAGGCAAATCTGATGCATATCTAAAAAGATATAAAGAAGTGTTAAGATATGTTTTGAACTTTTTAGTACGGTTTTTCCATATCTGGCATCAGCCATTTTAGTAAGGAATTCTAAAATAATGCTCCATGTCACTGATGGATACTTTTGATTTGTAGTTGTATAGCTATTCAACTCTTCATCAGATAACTTTATGATCTGATAGATTAACAGTCTATTTAATGCAAGCGATAATCCGAAAGAGCACATACCTTGCACTGCTAGATATCGTAAAAAGACGCGTATCAAATCTTCATATACATCTTTTGATTTTGAAGAACAGTGATAGTCTTTTTGATGAAATTGAAGCACCACATTGTAGTCTAGTTCAGAGATGTTATTCAAAGAATTATTCTGCAAATATAACAGAAAGCGGGAGCATGCAATTCTATACCGGTCATCAGATATTGAATAATCAGAAATGAAAGCATCAATCATAGATTTAAATGAATCATTTAGTAACGCATATGCGGGTGTTCTACACGATAAATGATCCAATGAAATATAACCCATGCTATAGACATCTTCTAATTGGTCTATACAGTGCCGCCATCCTGTATACGTCCTGTAATTCCAGTCCGATTGATTCGATTCAATCCACTGATATGCTAACTCGGTTGAATAGTTGAGGCTTAAAGATAAGAGATAGCCTTTTAATTCTTGATAGCATAACTTGTGCAGACTAATTACAGAAGGACTAAAATCATTATCTTTTAAGAAATCCATAACAGTAGCAATATTTGTTTCGTATTGTTCCATAGGGAACCACCTCCTTATTATTGGTGATTCCATTATCCATAACAACGAAATGTTTATCCATATATTTAGTGGCAAAAGGCTAATGTTTATGCGATTCTTATTAAAAGATGAGGATAAAAATATCCTGTGTATAAACTGAGTTATTCTCATATGAAGATAACTCTGTGAGAACAGTATACGCCCATTTACCATAGGCCGGAAAAACTGGTTGTTTTCCGGAAGCCCCAAAGGTGCAGAGGCCAGCGCAGGTGTATATACCTTGATTGAAACTGCGAAGGCAAATGGTCTCAATGCTTATAAATATATTCAGTTTATTTTAAGTGATATTCCTGGTACTGCTTTTCTTCAATATCCTGAATTTCTGGAAGATTACATGCCATGGGATCCAATGATTCAAAAGATATGCCGCTAATAGCCAACCTTTTAGAATAGCAGAAGGTTGGCTATTTTATAGACACTGACTTATTTGACGGTTACTTTTTAAAAATGTTTTGTTTTGACTTGTACTTATATATTATCTTTCGATTATTTTATAAATCCTGTTACCCATTTTTCGGCAAATTGTTTTTCAATACAATATACTTTTTCCAATAGATCTATCTCATCAATAAAATTGTCTGTTTTAATAATTTTTTTGAATATTTTAAATCGGATTATTTCGTATTTTTTTAATATTTCCTGGTATTCTACTAGTAATTGAGGATTTTTAAGATATACTATTATTTTTTGCATTTTAACTAATATTAATTGTTTGCATTCAATGCATAATAATAAGTTGTTAAACAAAAAGTCATTCTCCATTTTCCTCATATTTAAAATCATTTTTCCCATAGAATTAATTCCATATACCCATGAATCAAAATCCAAAATTGTATTTGTAGTTTTAAATGTCTTTAACATTTTCTTAGATGTAAAGTATACGTTTAAACTATCCAATATATCTTTGTAATCTAATTCTAATTTTGTTTCATTTATTTTAATTAGCTTTGATTTTGTTATCGCTGTTAGTGAATTTACTAATAGATTAACTTTAATTTTCTCTTTATTGTATTCTCCTTTGTCGTTGTATCCCACTGTAATTAACTCATCATTTTCATATCCAATAATTAATATATCATGTAAGTTATGATTTTTATAGGTGGCAAACCTAGATGGAATATAGTATTCATCAATACATGTTAAATGAATATATTGATAATTATCAATAGCATTTATAATATCTTTTTGTACATTTTTACGATCTAAAATATCCATTGTTTCGATTTTAAATACGTTCCAAAAATCATACTCATCTACATAAAATTGCAAATTTCCTGCAAAAAAAATAGTTTTAAAGTTATTTAATAAACAATATTCATAATTACTAGAGTTATTACATTTAAGTATACTAAGAGGATATGAATAGTACTGATAACTTTTAATTAATGGTGCCAAATCAAATGATAGCTCATTATACAAATTAAATTCTCCTTTGAGATTATATTTTATACACGGTTTAAACATATAACATATTTTAATCTTTTTCACTGCAGGCCTAATATAAATTTCTACCGTACTCTCAACCACACTATTCAATGTAATAATGATGCATCGAAGCTTCCGTGTCATAATAAACTTAATGATTAAAATACTGGATATGATCTATATAGGTATAATTCCATTTTAATATTAAAGCAAGGCATTTTCATTATGTTCTAAAAAATCAATAAGATTATGTACTGTTGCTTTTTCATCATCAAAACATTTTATTAACATAACTATTATATTATCTTTGATTGTCTGTTCTTTTGACAGATTGTATTTAATAATTAGATAAATAATTTTTTTAAATCTCATATATAAATCATTATAAATATCAATGAATAAATCTAGTTTTAAATTTAATATTAAAGTCATATATTGTAATCTCCAAATCATTAGTGATTTGTGGTCCATCATGGAATAATATGCACGAATATCTATTTCATGATTATATGTAATAGCTTTCTCAACATATACAATTAATTCATTATAACAATTAATCCCGAATACATAATATTTTGTATCAATATAAGTTAATGCTAAATTACTTTCACATAGATATGCTTTCAATTGATTAATTATTTTTTTAACTTTTATTTCATTTAATTCTGTATAGTTAGAATCAGCATGATTATTTAAAATTTGAAACATAGTAAAACTTGGACCTATCTTTTCTATCTTCGATAAAGCTTCACTATTTACCATTTTTTTTGCAAATTCCTCATAACTACCTCTAAATCCGCTCAATATTTGTGCTATATCAATATTTTCATATGAAAAAACTCCATCTAAAAAGTTATCACAACAATTAAAAATATTAGTTTCTTTGTCATATCCATATATATATATCCAATGCATATCATGATATTTATGATATTCGTCATATTTGCAGATATAATATTTATCAACTTCTATTTGCATATAATAGTCTGAATTAATTGCATTTATTATAAATTCGATTATATCAAAATCATTATGCTTCATCATAAATATAGGCATTTCAAAAAATCTTAACCAGGGATTAGCAGAATATTCATAATTTCTAAAGTCACCATAATCGGTATAAAGAAAATCTAGTGTTCCACTTCTATCTGATTCTTTCAAATTATATAATGAAAATATTTGAATATAATTATTGCATATCCAAGGTTTACATTGATTATATGATAATAGTATTGAAAGTAAAGCTGCTTGATGCGAATACCCTCTTATAGGTGCTACAGAAATTGGTAATATTTTTTTTTTCATATCTAAACCTCCTGGCCTAATAAGGTAGTGTCAAGTCTGACACCCCGTTTTTGTTTTCAAAACTTTATTTATAAGGTTTACATTTTTCTTTCCATAAAAAACAAATTACCCCCCCTAATTTTTTGTCAATAATTGATTTACCATAACAAAATATTACGAAAGGATATCATTGTATATGGTTACAATTATTCGATTACCAATATAAACAAATCTACTGGTTATTACTTTTTTATCGCTAAATATATTCCGCTGAAGCAGTAAACCGATATTCTTCCCACTGTTATCCATATGAAGTTGTTGAGTAACAATGGCTTCTGGAATACTTCAAGCAGCGCAACCATAAATTCATAAAGCCCATCCATAGACGATCTGACTGTGATATTTCTGAGGAATGCACATGCCCTCGTTGTAATGCTCCTATGTCTTATCTACATAAAACAATGGGTCAAAAGGACAAATCAACTTAAAATCTACTCTTCTAACTTGGTTTACAAGAGAACCGATTTTCAAACAGTATACCTTGCGGTGTCCTTACTGTTTCTCATACCCTTGTTGCTAAGAAGGATCATAAACATTTTACCATTCACAAATGTGTTAATCCCAAATGCTCTTATTACCTACACAACAAGGCAAAAGCGCCGGATGATGAGTTGAAAGGATACAAGAAAAATGATTACAAGCTCCACTACCTCTACCATGTGTTCACCATGAACTTCTTTAAGATGAGTCTGGATTCCCTTCCAAAGAAAACTTTATCGCTGAAATTTAGAAAAAACGATGCCCATATCATGTCTCTATGCCTTACCCTTTATATAAATCTTGGTCTGTCACTGCGTAAGACTTCACAGGCATTAAAAAATCTTTACGGTATTAACATATCCCATCAAATGGTTGCCAACTATGCCCGAACTGCTACAGTTGTTATAAAGGGATATGTCTGACTCATAATGGATGCAGTGTCCCGTTCCATCCTTGGCTTTCAGGTTTCGGATAACCGAAGTGTCGGTCCCTGTATCCTGCAATACATATGGCGTTCCGTCATTCTAAAGAACTTTATAAAACTTTCACTTCATTGTTGTTGGTTACAGTGCCTATCGCCTTACCTCCCAACAGTTCATTCGAAAATTCGGTGATCCCTTCAAGTTTAGTATCACTCACGTAATCGGTCTTACCAATGACGATGAAGTGTCTGAAGAATACCGCCCCTTCAAATAAGATGGTGGAACGTCTGTAACGTACCTTCAAGGCTTCTTACCGCGTCACATGTGGTTATATTACGATGGACTTAATTACAATCTATCTCTCTGGGTTGCTTACTATAAATTTTTAAGATCTCAAAATATTGCTGGATATAAAAAAATTCTAAACGAAGTTGAAATTTTAAATGGTGACGGCAATATGCCAGGTAAATAGCAGCTTCTTATCTTTCTTGGTCTGCAAACCATCCTTCAGCTGCAGAAACAGCAGGTTTCAGGAATGCCTGTTCCTGAGTTTCCTCGCCGTCGGCAGAGATGCCGGAGCATTGTTTTGTCATGCTGTCAAGGGCGGCGGTAGCATTTCAAAGATTGTGTCTAACGATTTTCAAGGTTCTGAATGAGACTAATTTTTGACTCAGGGTTTTCATACGTTACTTTACACTACCTCCTAATAAATAACCTCTCGTATCTTTAAGCATTGATCATCTGGTTTTTTAGGTTTTTTATTAAAACCCCTCACTTTTTGTTTAAAGTATTTACAAAGTTTCCGAAAAATGTGCTACTTTAAGCCCTTATTTATAAGGTGTTTTTGGATTGAAGGCGATTTTTTATTACTACTATTCCTGACGACCTGTTTGATTCGCCCTAATGTCATGTTAATTTATGAATACTGCTAAAGGAAACATATTACGCCATTTACTGAACTCAATGAGAAAAGAGGTGTTTATAGAAATTAAATGACTATATCATTTTAGTCATTTAAAACGCTTTTTTGAAATCAATTATTCTTAAATGTATCCCATGGCTAATATGTATTTGTCGTTATTCATTAATCCAAAAGGGGTATCATCCCGCAGGAATCCGAGAGGTTATGTTAAGTCTGTAACAAAATACTGAATGGGCATTCCTGATTCCTGTAATTCCTGTAATTATACACGACACATTGCTCCTACGCCCTATCTTTATAATTAGCGGTTCAAAAAAACAGCTCTTCTGTAAGTTGTGTGGCTTACATTAGAACTAGATCTGTCGACACATTGATACCATATTCTAAAACAAAAGAAACACGGAAAACACTTAATACAATAATTGCATTAATCTGAAATGTTCTCTCTGCTAATATAATAATCCGAAGGTGGTGTTATGTCAATTAGGGATTAATAACAGAAGAAGTGATAACATATGTTCCCTTTAGGATAATTATAAATACATGAAAAGTAATTTCCAAGTAATAGAAGTAAAATAGGTGAGGAAATTTCTTCGAAGTCTTTGGATCATTATACCGACAATACCTTAGTTACTACCAAGCTTTATAGCAATTTAATTAATTAGTCGATTAGCACATAATAAAAGGAGGCTACTTAAAACTATACTCAAAATGGTTCTTATCAAAAAGCGTATAAAAATATATTTATTGACAAAAAAACCAAAAAAAGGTAAAATGTATGCGAATAATGAGATTAAGTCAGTTTCTGAATAAGCTGTAGAAATTAGAAAATAGCAGGATGAGAATATTAATTAAGTTTTTACGAATATTAATTAATATTAATCTAGTGTTGGATATTAAATGAATAAATTGTATGCCTATTCGCAATAGTTATGCCAAACAAGTAGTGGATATGAAATTTACATTTTTAATCAGAGATATTTTTGAACTTTTTTGCTTTAGATGCATTGCATTAATACCTTAATAATGAAGAAATTTAAATTTACTCAAAGTATATATAACTTTTAGCACTTTATAAAATCAAGTTAAGGAACAGTTTCAGTCAGAAGTTCATTATCTTCATGTTTTTATATTGAAAAGTCACGAAGCCATATTGTTTAATGCGGGAAGTGGCAGCAACGGGTTGGTTAAGGTATAGGTAAATATATTTATGGTATGATTATGAGTCAGGAGTAAGACTTGGCTCTTAAGTAAAAACCATAGGGGTGTTTGGGGTTACATTTTATTTTAACTTTTTAAAAGAAGGTCCAATATGTTTTGTCATGATTCAAGAGGAACTTTACGGAATACAATACTAAAAGTAGAATTGATTTGAATGCTAATAATTAATACATGAGAGAGGGGACAGATAGCTAATTCATGAAAAAATAAAGAAGTATTGATTATATTAAAAGATTTTTGAAAACTTTATCGAAATGTCTTAGAAGATGCAACTATCATAATTGTGAATGGAATCTATTGCTGGAAATATTAGAAAGGAGATGATATGATGGGTTATTTTCAGTACAAAATATATAATTATGTTCTCATCATTCAATAGCAGATCCACCATGTAGTCAGAATTCCAGACTAAAAAAGCTATGTATGGCTAATAGAACTCTATTTTTTACAAGAAATTTTATACTATAGATATTATTATAAAATAAAGAACAATATTAACCTGAATTTTTTGAGTTAATATATGGAAAGTGGATGGCAAATGAAATCAATAAAAGAAAGAGTAGTAAAAGTTTTATTAAACAATAAGGTGAGTGATAAAGTATTAGAATCAGATATATCCTTCACTGATTTAGGAATTAATTCTTTAGCATTCATTAAGATCTTAATTGATTTGGAATTAGAATTTGATTGTGAATTCCAAGAAGAAGATTTGTTATATGAAAGTTATGTAGGGTTAGAATCTTTGTGCCAAAGAGTTGATACAATCTTAGAGAATAAATGATAAGATATTTGGAATTGCATGAGTTTTGAAGTTGTTGATGTGTACATTATATGGGAGTGTTTGAGTAAAATTAAATAATTGATTTTTATAAGGGAATCTTAGAAAAATAATTGCTTAGATAATTAGTATTTCAGCAAGGTTAATAAAATAAGGAATAATTATTTACGCATTCTTCAAATTATAGCTTCGAATAAAATGAAAATCAACATGAAATCACTTAATTGTAAAATAATAAAATTGTTACAAGAAAGGTAAAGGTTGAAAAAATGAATGATAAATTATTAGAGATTTTAGATGGAACAATAGGAAAACAATTAACTGTTAATATTGCAAAAATTGGAGAAAAAGATAATTTATTTGATTATGGACTTGATTCAATTGGGTTTATAAATGTTGTGATTGAATTAGAAAAACAGTATGATATTTTTATTGACGAAGACGATTTAGATTTAGATACATTTAATAATATTGAGCATATTCGTAAATATGTACAGCAAAAAGTGGATGAAAAAGAGTTATGATCAATTAGGCATGGGAGATATAAATGAAATATTCTAAATATAATATATTAACAAATTATAAGGATTATTATGTTATACATAATTTGGTTAGTGAGCAAGGAATTTTAATTCAAAAAGAACAAAATGATAAGTTTCAAAAATTAGTTGAAAAATCAGAACCAGATATGAATGAAGAAAATGTGATAAACATCTTGATAGGAAAAGGAATTATAATAGAAGATGATATTGATGAAATGAAAGTTGTTCAAAAAATGAAGCGGAATGATATCGAACAGAAAAAACATAGATTATCAATTACAATCATACCTACCTACCAATGTAATTTTAAATGTATTTATTGTTGGGAAAATACAAAAGATACGATTGACAACATGACGGAGCAAACGCAAAATAAATTATTAAAGTTTATTGAGAAAAAATTACCAGAATCAAACGCAGTTGATATTGACTGGTTTGGTGGAGAGCCATTAATTGCATTGAATGTGGTGAAATCGCTTATAATTGAAATTGATAAACTTTGTAACCAATATAAGGTGCCATATACTTGTTCTATGACAACAAATGGATATTGTTTAACCCAAGATGTTGCGGAATTCTTAATTAATTATCATACACACTTTTTTCAAATAACATTAGATGGACCTGCGCAATTACATAATTCGAATAGACCATTAAAATCAGGGAAAGAAACATTCGATAAAATACTTACCAACTTAAAAAGTATTCGAGATAATATAAAAACAAAGTTTATAAAGGTACTGATTCGTTTAAACGTTACAGAAGAAACTGTACAGTATGCAGATGAATTTATTGAGTTTGTATATAGTGAGTTTGGAAGCGATCCAAGATTTAGAATGTACATACAAGCCGTTGAACGACATAATGACATAAAATTAACTGAAATGAATGGAAAATATTTATCTTTACATAATGTGACAGAAAAAATGTATGATAAGTGTATCGAACTTGGTATGAGAACAACTGGTTTAAAAATGTTAAAGCCAGGGGATTTTATGTGCAAAACATTATTTGAAAATTCATTTTTTATATCATCAGATGGAGCAGTTTACAAATGTGATATGGATATGAGAAAAGAACATATTAGCCACTTTGGAGAGTTTAAAGAGGATGGTAATATGGTTATAGATCCAAATGCAAAAGATTTTTGGATGAATGAAGTCAAGGAATCCGATTATTGTAAAAATTGTATTGTTTATCCTCTATGCTATGGCTTACGATGTCCATATTATAATATACTAAATTTTAAGCAAGTATGTGAGCAGTATAATGATTATTCACTTGTTCGAAACGCGGTGAAGTCATATGCTCAAGAAGGCAGATATCAATTATTGGAAATATAAATATAGGAGATTCGAAATGGAAAAGGATATATTTTATAGAGAGGGTTATGCTTGCTATAATGAAGAAGCATATGAACTCTTTCATAATTTTGATAAAAAGTTTTTATCATTTATAGATAAATATGATTATGAACACATAGGGATTCCAGCATTAATTGATGAAGATGTATTGAGAAAGTGCGGTTATTTCGAATCATTCCCAGGACAAGTTAGTATGGTTGGGAAGATACAAAAAGAAAATATTGATGAAACGGCAAATGGACATATTCCAACAGGTAGTCAAATGGGTTTTGCTGGTAAGTACCTAACCCCTTCTGCGTGCCTACATATTTATCCTATGCTAGAGGAAAAGATCATATCAAAAAAAGTCATAACTACGTTAGCAAGAGTATATCGATTTGAAGAACAAGGATTTGAAGAATTGACTAGGATGTGGGATTTCACAGTTCGTGAAATTGTTTTTGTAGGAAATAAGGATTTTGTCCATAATTCATTAGAGGATTTAAAAGAAAAGGCTTTAAATTTTGCAAAAGAAATATGCCCTAAAGCGAATTTAGAAAAGGCTCAGGATCCATTTTACGATAATGCTAGAAATAGGGTAAAGATAAGAATACAGAATAAAAATGATTCAAAGATGGAATTGAGAGTTCCAATTGGTGACAAAGAAGTCTCATTAGGGTCTTTTAATTACCATAACCAACATTTTAGTAAACCATTTCATTTTGATAATGATGGAACTATTGTAAGTGGATGTGTTGGATTTGGAATTGATCGTTGGGTTGCAGTAGCAATGCATCAAATGTATAAATTCTAATAGGTATAAATATGAGTGAATTTATTGTTGATATAAAAAAGATAGATCAAAACGTAAACTTGATAAAAGATAGATTAGCTATAGATAAATTTTACTATTCTTTAAAAGCTAATTCAAGTCTATTTGTTCTTGAAGAATTGCAGAAAATCGGGTGTTTTTTTGAAATAGCAAGTATTAATGAATATAATAAGGTAATTGAGATTGGTACAAAATCAAAAGATATTATTTGTGGTATTCCTGTAAAACCAATAGAACTGTTAAAAAAAATTGGGAATGAAGAATTAGAGTATTTTGTTTTTGATGATATTTGTGAGTATGATAAATTAGTTAGATATGCAAACAGAAACAAAAAGGTGATGAGAATATATGTTAGTGATATAGATCATGAATCTGCACCTTGGGGAATAAAAAGTGAAGATTTCGAAGCAATAATAGCAAAAAATAATGAATTTATACAGTCTGTAAGTGGGTTAACATTCCATATAGCTAGAAATTATCAAGTTCAAAAAATAGGCAGAGTATTTGACAGAATAGAAAAATTTCTGAAATATTTTGGTGATAGAAAATTAATTGTGAATTTAGGAGGTGGATTTCGTGGAGAACTACCACCTCATTTGGCGTTAAAATATGATTTAAATCAATATTATGAATGTGTAAATGAAAGGATATTGAAAGTCAGAGATAAGTTCAGTGTGGACTTTTTTTGTGAACCAGGGCGTGGGATTGTTCAATCAGCATGTCATATTATTACAGATATTGAACTCGTAACTGAAAAAGAAGGAAAGGCAGTTGTATTTATAAATTTGAATATTGGTATTCCAGTTGGTTCTCATCCTTATAAAATTACAATCATGTATGATGGAGAAGAAGAGGAAATCTATAATATTGAGCGTCATATGAGTAGGGAGTATTGTGAAAATATTATACAAACTACTTTTGTTGATACGATTTGTGAATATGAAAGTTTTTTTACTCTTCCATTGGAAAAAAAATTGTACATCGGAGATAGAATAAAAATGTATGGAATGGGCGCATATACAACAGTTCGTTCAAGTGTATTCCATATGCGGGATTTATTGAGAGTAAAATCAGAGAATAAGGATGGATAGAAAATATGCATAAAAAAAGGTACACTGTATTTGATTGTATTTTTATTCCTTTTATGAGTTCAAAAAAATGTGCTTTTGTACTCATTGCTATAGCAGTTATAGGAGGATTAATACCATCTATACAGACACTGGTAGTTGCAAGGTTTATCGACACTGCAATTAGAATAAATGAAGGTGCAGAAGGATCAATTAATATTTTTGGCTGGATTCTAGCGATTATTGGCTGTATTTTTATTACATGGATGTCTGATAATGTTAAGCAGCTCTATGGAAATCGGTTAGAAATAGATTTGCGTAATACATTTAGGGTTATGCTTACAGATAAAAGATCTAAGATAAAATATCAGTTTGTGGAAGATCCAAAAACTTGGGATCTAGTGAGTAGAGTAACTGAGAAACCAGAATTACGTCTAAAAAATGCATTTATACAGTTCTTTGATTTTATTGGTCTGATTATCGAGATAGTTGGCTTAATACTTATTTTTATTACACAATCTTGGACTACAGCAATAATTATAGTTACAATAGGAATACCCATCTTTATAACAGCATTTAAAAGTGGAAAAATGAACTATGATGTAAAACTTGAGACACAAAAATATCATAGAAAACATGAATATTTGGCTGAGCTATTAACAAGTAGAGATGCTGCTCAAGAAAGAAGCATTTTTGGATACAGTTCCAAAATAGGACAACAATGGTATGAGTGGTATGAAAAGGCTAGAAAAGTAGAGATAATTGTTAAATTTAAATGGTTTGTCAGAATGAAATCAACTGGAGTTATTGCAAGTATTATATGCATTATTACAACTCTAATCCTAATTCCTCAATTGGTAGATCAAAAAATTAAAATAGGTATTTTTATTGCATTAATTAATGCAACATATTCATTAGTGAATAATATGACATGGAATTTCACAAGTTATGTTGAGTCAATTGCTAATAATAGTATATATATGAAGGAACTTACAAATTTAATGGATTTGGAGGAGTTTGACAGCAAAAAAGAAAATATACAAAAAGGCCAGTCAATTAAAGAATTATTAAGTATTGAATTTCTTCATGTAAAATTTAAATATCCAGGTACAGAGAACTACATATTAAAAGATTTTTCTTATCGATTTGAAAGAGATAAAAAGTATGCTCTTATAGGTGTAAATGGAGCTGGAAAAACAACTTTACTTAAATTATTAATAGGATTATATGATGAATATGAAGGTAAGATTTTGATAAATGGAATGGATATTAAAGACATTAGTTTTGAAGATAAAATAGATTACATGTCAGTTGTTTATCAAGATTTTGCTAAATATAATATTACATTAAAAGATAATGTTGTTATTGGAAGAATAAAGGATCAAAATAAAGAAAATATCGATTCAGTAATAAATAAACTAATGGAAAGAGTAGGACTTCGTGAAAAAGTAAATTCTTTAGAAAACGGTATATATACAAAGCTTGGTAAGTTTCAAGAGAATGGTCAGGATTTATCAGGAGGTGAGTGGCAAAAACTTGCACTTGCAAGAGCTTTAGTAGGTAAGGCTGAGTTGTTTATTTTAGATGAGCCAACATCAGCAATGGATCCTGTAGCAGAAAGTGCTTTTTATGGAGAATTTTTTAAAATTTGTGATAAAAAGATGGTTATATTGATTAGTCATCGATTAGGTGCTGCGGTATTAGTAGATCATATTCTAGTATTAAATAATGGCAGTCTTGCTGAATATGGCACACACAAGGAATTGATGAAAAGTGGAAAAATATATGCTCAAATGTATGAAAGTCAAAGAGGATGGTATAGTGATGAAGAAAACGAAGGTAACTATTAGAAGAATGCTAAAATTTGAATTGAGGTTATGTTTTTTAAACTGCCCCTTTTTAATGACTGCAGAAATATTAGCATCTATTATTCATGGTTTTTCGTTTGTTTTAGTTACTATCATGACTCAAAAGTTTTTTGATAAGGCATCTACGGCTATTGGTCATCATGAAAATATTGAACAAGTAATTATAGGGGCAATTATATTAGGGGTTACTGTTATTGGAAACCATATCATAAATGGAGGCGAAAACTATCTATGGGAAGTAAATTATAAGAAGATATGTGGCTTTTCTTATCGTAAACTATATCAAAATGTAGCGACTGTTCCAGCAGAAGAATTTGAAAACACAAAATTTCTTGACAATCTTCAAAAGGCAATTAGTGGGGCGGAACATTTTACACAACCCTTATTTGCGGTTATAGCTTTATCAACATTTTACTTAGCTTACTTTTTAGGAATGAGCTGGTATATTTTTAAGATAAACCCTATTCTGTCAATAGCAATTATATTAGTTTTCGTACCAAGTTTTATTGGACAGTTCTTTAAAATTTATTTGTATGCTAAGTTAGCAGATGATAGTGCTTCTCATGAGAGAAAAGTAGGTTATTACGAAAATTGTATTTGTGGAAAAGAATTTTTAAAAGAAACACGAACACTAGGAGCACTTCCTTTTTTTCAAAAGTTGTATAAGGAAGAATTAGAACTATTAGCTAATAAAAGATGGAAAACCAATAAAAAAGCAGCTTTAATAGGTGCAGTTGTAAAGAGCATTACATTGCTTGGATATATGGGGATACTCATACTGTTTGTATTTGAATTGCTACATGGGAAAATAACAGTAGGTGTTTTCTCTGCATTGTATATTTCTATAGAAAAATTATTTAGTATGATGGATGAAGTTATTGAAACAATTGGAGAGTGTACCGAAAATATTGGATTAATGCGGAATTACATTCAGCTACTTGATTATATTGAAGAAAAGAGAAAAATTGAGAAGAAGGCAGAATCTATCCTAATAAACGAAGGGATAGATCTAAGCAATGTATCCTACAGATATATTGATGCAGAAAATAAAGCATTAAGTAATATTAACCTTCATATAACGGCAGGTGAAACTGTTGCTATTATTGGAGAAAATGGTTCTGGAAAAACAACTTTAGCGAAAGTGATAACCGGTTTGCTTAATCCTTCATCCGGAAATATTTTGTATAGTGGAAAGAATATTTCTGAATACGATAATCGTTCCATCTATAGTAATATCTCTATAGTAAGTCAATATTTTCAACGATATAAGATGACTTTACGAAATAATATTACAATTAGTAGCAATAAAGATGATGATGCGAGTGAGATTAAAGATTTCTTAGAACATGTTGGTGTTGATGTAAATTCAGAAAAGTTTACAGAAGGTTTAGATACAACTTTATCAAGGGAATTTGATGGAATAGATTTATCAGGTGGACAATGGCAGAGAATTTCCATTGCAAGAGGACTGTATAGAGATCACGATTTACTAGTTTTAGATGAACCAACTGCAGCCATAGATCCAATTGAAGAATCTAATTTATTTGAACTTTTTGCTGAACTGTTAAAAGAAAAAACATCGATTATTGTCACACATAGATTAGGTTGCGTGAAATTAGCTGATCGTATTGTTGTAATGGATGGCGGAAAAATTATCGAAGAAGGAAAACACGATGAACTTATAATAAAAAAAGGTAAATACTATGAAATGTATAATGCACAAGCAAAATGGTATGTTTGGTAGATAAAGTTAACTATGATATCATTATAAATTGAATTAAAGGAGAATTAAATTATGATGTGCAATATAGTAAAAACAAATAGGAGGGAAACAATTAAAGATCTGGATAAAATACCTTTTTTGGATCGAAGCTTAATTGATTATGACTATTATTTCAAATTTCGAAATCATACAATGTTTTACAACACAATTCCTTTATTTACAACAAGAGGATGTCCATATCATTGTGCATATTGTCATAGTATATGGCCACAGCAACATGTATATAGAACAGCAGAAAATATTTTAGAAGAAGTAAAATTATATTATGACATGGGGATTAAGCGCTTTGCCTTTTTAGATGATATCTTTAATTTAAATAGAAAAAATAGTGAAAAATTTTATGAAACTATTATCAAAGAGAATATAAATATTCAAATTATGTTCCAAAATGGTGTAAGAGGCGATATCCTAGATAAGGATTATATTGATTTAATGGTACAAGCTGGAACATCATACATTCCAATGGCATTGGAAACAGCATCTCCTAGACTACAAAAAATGATTAATAAGAATTTAAACATTGATAAATTGCATGAAAATCTTTCTTATTTATGCGAAAAATATCCAGAAGTTATCTCATCATTATATTTTATGGTTGGTTTTCCTACAGAAACGGAAGAAGAAGCAATATCTACTATTGAATTTGTAGAAAGCATTAAATGGCTACATACTCCTGAATATTTTAATTTGATAATATATCAAGGAACAGAGATGGAGAAAATTGCAATTCGAAATGGAATTAGTCCAGAAGTCATTTTAAAAAGTATGAGTAATTCCACTTTAGATGAAGAACCTTTAACATTTCCATTTAGGAATAAGGATTTTGCTAAAAGTTTGCGAAGAAGATTTTATAAACATTATTGGATGAATAAGGATAGAATTGAAAAAGTTATTCATGGTGAAATGAAACAAATGACTGAAAAAGAAATGGTCTTAATGTATAATGACTGGTTTGGTATTAATGCAACTAAGTTTAATGAAATTTTAGATTATTTTTCTATTCCAAAAGATAATTTTATAAATAAAACTTTTAAGAGTGAAGCTGAAATTGAAGTAAATGATTTTCAGTTGAAAATTGAAAATTATTTTAATAAGCATAAAGTATATTTTACAAATGGATTAAAAATATTATTAATTGATGTTACATTATCTTTTCATCAGGTAGAGCAGGAAAAAAACAGATATATTATTCCACCGATGGGTATTCTTTTCATTGCAACTTATCTGAAAGATAAGTTGAAAAATCAAGTACATATAAAGATTGCAAAAGAAAATGTAGATTATTGTAATATGGAAGAATTGAAAGATATTGTAAAAAAATATGGACCTGATGTAATTGGATTAAGTACAGTTACAATGTTTAAGAAGAATATGCATGCTGCTGCTGCATGTATTAAAGAAAATTTTGATATTCCTGTTATCGTTGGTGGCGCTCATTCTGGTTCATATTTAGAAATTTTACAGGATAAAAATGTAGATATAGTTTCTATTGGGGAGGGAGAAGTGACATGGCTGGAACTTGTTAATGCATTTATAAAGAATAATAATAAGTTACCTGATATTGAAACTTTAAAAACGATAGATGGAATAGCTTTTCGAGATGGTGAAGTAATGGAGGGTAAGTAATAAGAAAATGAGTAGGTGTGTATTTGTTTTTCCTGGTCAAGGAGCTCAGTATACTGGAATGGGAATAGAATTATTTAGTAGGTACTATGAAGTTGAACAGATATATCAATTTGAAGACGAGATATTAGGCAAAAAAATCTCGGAAATTTGCTTTAGAGGAAGTCAACAGGATTTGATGCAAACTTATAACACACAACCAGCAATATTTACAACGTCAGTAGCGATACACCGGATTTTAAAGAAGTATAATATCTATCCTGACTGTGTAGCAGGGTATTCATTAGGTGAATATACGGCATTATATGCAGCTGGTGTAATTGATTTTGTATCAGGATCATTTTTAGTAAATCAAAGGGCAGTTGCTATGGAGCGAGCCTCAAAAACAGAAGATTTAGGGATGGGAGTTATAACCGGAAACGATATTGATGAAGTGGTTAAGTTATGTAATGAAACTGAAGGCGTCTATATTTCGAATTACAACTCAGATACACAGATAAGTATTTCGGGGAAAAGGAGCGAAATAAGAAGGGTTTTTAATATAATTGAGAATTATGGTACTTTTAAAACAGCAGAGATTGCAGTCAATGGAGCTTTTCATTCTCCATTTATGCAAGATGCAATGGTTGAATTTGAAGAAAGTTTAAAGAAAGTAAAATTTGATATTCCACAATGTCCAATTGTTTTAAACAATACAGGAGAGGTGTGGAATAAAAAGGATGATCTTAAAGCACTTATGATGAGGCAAATGATAGAACCTGTTAGGTGGAGTAAATCGGTTAAAACCATGTTGGATTTAGGAATGGATACGTTTATTGAGATAGGGCCAGGAAGAGTGTTATCTAGATTTATTAAGGATATATCTTCTTCTAAAAAGGGTATTCGAATTGTTAATATCGAAGATATGCAGTCTTTAGAAAATGCTATTGAGATACTCAATAGTTAATGGTGGAGGAGAATAATTGGATAGTGCAATATTTAAGAGATTAAAAAAGTATTTATCAGAATTTATTGGAATAAACGAAGAAAAAATTAAAGCAGATACTAGTATATTTGATTTGGGTATTGATTCGGTTCTGATGGTCGCTTTTGTTGATAAATTGAACGAACATTTTAATGTTTCATTAAAGTTAACTGATCTTGCATTTACATATAATAGTATTGAATCCTTATGTTCTTACATTCAGGAATATAGGGATGCAAGTCTCATAACAAGCACAACTTTAGAGGCCTGTGCCATAAATAATACAGAGCCAGAAGTTGTTTTAGAATACAAAGAAAAAGTAGCAGATTCAAAGGAAACGTTCGTCAGCAAAGATGATTATTGCAGTTCAAATATAATTGATGTTATTAATAAGCAAAATAAAATTATGCAAGAAATGTTTGCAAAACAAATTGATCTATTAGGCGGAATAAATGTTAATAATAAATTAACATCAGATGATAACAGACAAACCCCAAATACAGCAAAAACAGAGAAGAAAGTATTGAAAATGAAATCGGAAATGAAGATTACAAACAGCTATGAGGGGAATGCAATACAAATTGATTCACTAACATTGGAGCAAAAGCAGTTCGTAGACGATTTAATTAATAGATTGAGTACGAAGACATCAACTTCAAAAGATATAGCACAGCAATATAGAGGCTGTCTAGCTGACTTAGATGAGATTGCAGGGTTTAAAATGTTACTAAAGGAACTTCATTATCAGATTACGATTGATCATGGTAAAGGAGCTTACCTATATGACTTAAATGGTAATAAGTTTATTGATATTGCAATGGGTTATGGGACACTAATTTTAGGTCATTCACCTAATTTTGTCTTAGATGCTATAAAAGCTGAAGTAGATTATGGAATGCAACTTGGGGCTAGACAAAGACATGTAGGTGAAATTGCAGAACTAATTTGCCTATTAACAGGTTTTGATCGAGTAACATTTACTGTAACAGGTACAGAGGCAGTTATGACTGCAATGAAAATAGCAAGAGCATATACGGGAAAAAATAAAATTGCAATTTTTACAAATGCATATCATGGACACAATGATGCAACTTTAGTTTCAAAATTTAGAATTGAAGATGTGAATTCTCCGATAGCACCGGGTATTGATTTGAATGCTTCAAATGAAATTCTGATTTTTAAATATAATGATATGGAAGATATAAAAAGAATGTTAAAACAGGAAGGAATTGCTGCAGTTTTAGTTGAACCAGTTCAAAGTAGATTCCCAGAATGCCATCCAATAGAGTTTTTACATGAATTAAGGAGAGTGACGGAAGAAAATCAGATTTTGTTAATTTTTGATGAAATTATTACTGGTTTTAGGTGCAATGTTGGTGGGGCAAAAGCATTATTTAATATAGAACCGGATATTGCGACCTATGGAAAGGCAATTGCGAACGGAATGCCAGTTGGAGTAGTTGCTGGAAAGGAAAAAGTCATGAATGTAGTAGATGGAGGGCCGTGGAGATTTGGAGATAAATCCTACCCGGTTATAGAAAGAACATTCTTTGCAGGAACATTCTTTAAACATCCATTTTCGATGGCAGCAATTTATGAAATTTTGAAATATTACAAGGAACATGGACAAGAAATGATTGAATCTAATAATCAAAAGACAGATTATTTAAGGGATAAATTAAATGATATTTTTGAACTTAATAATGTACCAATCCGAGTAGGTAATTTCTCGTCCCTATTTACGTTCAAAACAACTTCAAAAAATAGTTTAGTCATGGATATTTTCTATTACACATTACTAGATGAGAATGTATATACATGGGAAGGGAGAACCTGTTTTATTTCCAGTGCCCATACATATGATGATATTGATGAAATTATAAATGCAGTTAGGAGGACAGTCGAAAGAATGATTTCAGGTGGCTTTTATGAGAAGAATGAAAAGCAGCTCATATTTCGAGAAGGTGTTCCTGATGAAACATATTATGAGTAAATAGAAGAGGATGCATATGTTTGATATAAATGATTTGAAAATTGAGGGGTTTTCTCCAAATTGCCTAATGGGAGCAACATGTGCAATAGCGAAGTATAAATATGATGTAGATAATGTAAATAAACTGTTTTTCCATCACTCTTATATTTATCAAAAAGGAGCTGAAGTATTGTACTTGCCTCAAATAGGTGGGCTTAATGTTTGGTTCTCAAGAGAAGTGCCAATTTCAAAGGAAGAATTCTGTAAACGTTTTTATAATTATTATGGAATTACACATTATACTGCAGACTATTATGATTTTTTTAAATTAACCAATGATTTAACTCAGCTAAACATGCAACATGAGCCTGTCATAGTAGAAATTGATTTTTATTATATGAGAAATCATGATTACTACAAAAAACTGCATGAGCAGCATGTAATGATTGTTTATGAAGTAGATTGGGAGAGAAAATGTTTTCAAGTATCAGATGCAATCTTAGGTTTTTCTAGTATTTATTTCGATGAATTCAAAGAATATTTTGATGATGTAGTTTTAAATAGGAATCGCCCAATACATATTTTATCAATTAAAAAAGATAAATTGGAAGAAAAAGTGAATATACAAAATTTCATAGAAGATATAAATAGAAGCTTATATAATTTAAAAGATCAGGATAAATTTGGCCTTACTTGCTTAAACGTATTTATAGAAGATCTTGTAAATGTAATAAATATTGAAAAAGAAGCAGAAGCACTTATAATTCCAGGCTCTTGGGCATTTATGTGTGACTCAATGAATTGCATGAAATTTATAGAGGAGTTTGAAAAAGATTATCCTGAATATAAGCTGCATGTTCTTAACGAAATTAGAAAAGATTTTACACAGTTATATAGAATGTGGTTTTCTTTTTCAATGGGAATAAAGGAAATAAAGATTAATCATAAGGGATTCGAAAATAATTTAAAAAAAATTTGTGAAATAGAAAAGCCACTTATCACTAAACTTGAACGGTTAAGTTATGAGTTGGAATTACTTAGTTTCTATAGGGAAAGTGAGGTCTAATAAGAAATTGAAAAATGGAAGGGAAATAGCAGTAATAGGTATGGATGTAAGAATTCCCGGAAGTAATTCTATTGATGAATTTTGGAATAATCTTTTGGAAGGTAAGGAAGGGATTCATGATTTATCTGATATGGAACTATTATCTGCTGGGGTTGACCATAATCTGCTTAATGATGAAAATTATGTAAAAAGAAGTTCCGAGTGTGATGATTATAATTGTTTTGATGCAGCATTTTTTGGATATTCGGAAAAAGAGGCTAATATTATTGATCCTCAACAGAGGTTATTTCTTGAAAGCTGCTGGAGAGCACTTGAAAATGCAGGATATATCCCAAATAAAATGAAAGGAAGAACAGGTGTCTTTGGAAGTGCAGGATTTAACAAATATTTACTAAATGCTGTACAAGATATACCAGAACTTCTAGAAGATGAAAATTATTATTCAACATTTATAGGAAATGAAAAGGATTATATATCATCAAGAGTTTCTTATAAACTTGGCTTAATTGGACCCAGTGTAACAGTACAAACAGCTTGTTCATCTTCTTTAGTTGGTATCCACCTAGCATGCCAGTCATTACTATTATATGAATCAGATTGTTGTATTGCTGGAGGTGCTAATGTGGGAGGCCCCCTTAAAGTAGGTTATAAATACCAGGATGGTTTTATACGTTCTATTGATGGTAAATGCCGCTCATTTGATTGTGAGAGTAGCGGAACTATATTTGGAAGTGGTGTTGGAACTGTAGTTTTAAAGAGATTAGATGATGCGATTCTAGATAATGATAGAATATATGCCGTAATTAGAGCTACTTCTGTAAATAATGATGGTAGTCGTAAGATAGGGTTTACAGCACCTAGTAGAGAAGGACAGCAGGATGTAATGACAGAAGCCATGGGATTAGAAGAAATCGAATCAGAGACAATTGCATACGTGGAAGCTCATGGTACAGGAACAACTTTAGGTGATCCAATTGAGTTGAGTAGTATAATGAATGCAATTGGATTAACGAATTCAGAAGATAATGAAAAATACCCATGTGCCATTGGATCAGTAAAATCAAATATTGGGCATTTAGATGTAGCCGCTGGTGTTATTGGTTTTATTAAAGCGTGTTTGTGTGTATATCAGAAAACAATTGTTCCAACCGTACATTTTAAGAAACTTAACAATAAAGTATCATTTGAAAATACTAGATTTTATATTGCAGACAAAGTAGAAAAGATTATAAGAGAGTTTCCAATTAGAGCTATGGTTAATTCTCTGGGAATTGGTGGAACAAATGTATGTGCCTTTTTGGAAGAATACGATGATGGGCAGGATGTAATATGTAAAGAGCATCAGGCATATATTATCAAGGTTTCTGCAAAGTCACAATATTCACTTAATCATATGTATAAGGATATCTTGAGTCATTTGCCAAAAGAAAATATAGGACGTTATTGTTATACATTAAATACTAAAAGAGATGATTATGAGTTCCGTAAAATTTTGATATTAGAGCGTAATAGCAATGGTATATTTGAACTTGTAAATACAAACGAACAACTATATGTCCCCCAAAATATGGCTTATCAAAATTATTGGCAGTCTCTATATTGTGAATTATTACCTTTTAAGACTGCTTTAGATTTTTGTACAGATAGATTGGGAAAATTAGAGAATTTACATGAAAACAGGCAGCAACTTGTGATTGACATTGCTTGGAAAATAGCAATTGAGAGCCTGTTAGTGGATCGTAGAGATACCACTTGTCAGAGTGCAAAATTTGAAAAAATGACAGATGATGATGATATAGAGAGTTTGTGGGATAAATTAGAGGAACATTTTTGGATAAAACGTAATTACACACAATATTCGGTCATTCAATTTTTAAGGGAAGTAGGGGAATTGTGGGAAAGTGGATTGGAGTTAGATTGGTCGAAGATGTATGAGGAATCAGAAAAGCATACAGTTTCAGCACCAACTTACTATTTTGAAAAGAAAAAGCACTGGTATACAAATCTTATTGCAAATTCATTATACACTTGGAATGAGCAATTAAATTCTATATCTGATAGTCTGCTAAAATCAGATAATCATGGTAATAATGATATTCTGATAATTGGAAAAGAAAAACAAGTAGAACACATAAAAAAGTTATTGGAAAAAGGGTGTGTACCTTATCACAGTATAGAGTGTTTATTAGATAGTTATGATAATCAGAATATTCAGGAGTTATTTACACAAAGATATGTAGATAGAGACATTCATATTATCTTGACAAATGGCCTTGAAACCTGTGAAAATGCAGAAAGTTATTTTTATTCCATTTTGTCAGATTGTATTAATATTAGAAAATCATATCAACACAATATACATATAACTCTATTAGAAGGTCTATTTAATGGAACACAAAACATAATTGCAGCTGGATTAGTTTATGGGCTGGTTACTTCATTACCGATGGAAATGAAAAAAATTGAATTGAAGCAAATTATGTTTTGCGAAGAAGCAGATTTACTTAATGTTGAGAAATGGATAAAAGTATTATTTGATATTAATTCATATAGAAGACTATTGGTACAAAAAGGTGATATATTTGTAACTCATTATATACAAAGTAATCAGGAAAAAAAGAAAATAAGTTTATGCGATGGTGGGAACTATGTTATTACAGGGGGGACAGGAAATGTAGGCTTGCTATTTGCAGAAGAAATATATAAACGTGTCACGGCAAATATTTATTTAATCAGTACAACTTATTCCGAAGAAAAATTAGAAGAACAACAAGATGAAAAAGCAACAATTATTTATCAACGAATTAAGAGAATTAAAGAAAAATCTATATCTGTTCATGTCCTTTCTTATGATTTAAGTGATGAAAATGAATTATATAAACTAGAACAATATTTTATTGAGAAGGAAATTAAAATCGATGGAATAATTCATGCTGCTGGAAAAGTTGGAAAAGCTAGAAACTATGCAAAAAATATAGAACTTGAAACAATAAAAGAATATACATCGGTCAAATTGAAAGTAGCTGAGAAAATATTAGAATTAAATCAAAAATTTGCATTTTCATTTTGTATTTTTATTTCTTCTACGGTTTCTGTGTTAGGGGGACTTGGAGATTCAATATATTCAGGGTGTAATGCTGCACTCAATTATCTACTTCAATACAGGGAAAGTACAAAAAATAATATAGTAGCTGTAGCTTTTGATTATTTACCAAGGGTGTTTAAAGATGAGTATTTTGACGCAGATGAATCTAAATATCGCGGTTTATATGCAAATACATTAACTGTAGATGAATTTTCAAGTATATTTGATCAGATTATTAATTCTGATTCAAAACTCTTAATAATCAGTAAAAGTGATATTAATCAACGTATTAGGACATTCCAGTCTCACTCAGAAATACGGAAAACTAATAATTCGGAAATTAAATGGACAAGGGAAGCAATAAAAAGAGAAGTTGAAACAATTTGGTCAGAGACTTTAGGTGTATTTTGTAATGAAGAAATCAACTTTTTTGATGCAGGTGGAGACTCCTTATTAGCAGTCAGCTTAATAAGTCGTCTTAATAAAGCTTTTGATAATAATTTTACAATTAAGTATGTTTTTAAGTACTCTACTATTGCTCTAATGGTAGATAATATCGAAGAAAAAATATTACAGATAGATGTAAAAAAGAAAAAAAGAATAGCAATGGATTCAAAACAAGAAGGAATTGCTGTAATTGGCATGGCTGGTTTATTCCCTAGAGCAGACAGTATTGATGAATTGTGGGATTTAATTATGAAAAAAGAATGTGCTATTAGTCAATTCGATTCTACACATTCACAATATTATAAATACGTACAGGAGAAAAACGGTCTCAAGGAAATAAAAGTGCGAGGTATAATTAACAATGTAGACAGATTTGATTATGAATTCTTTCATATATCAAAATATGAAGCAGAGCGCATGGATCCACAACAAAGGAAATTTATGGAGGTGGCTTGGACTGCTTTAGAGGATGCAGGTTGCGTAAATGATGTTGATGATGTGAAAATAGGAGTGTTCGCCAGCCAGGGAGTAAGTACATACTACATTAATAACTTGTTAGATAAAGATTGCGCGAAAAATGATTATACATATTCGATACTCATGAATAACAGTCCAGATGCATTAGCGACTAGGGTGTCTTATGTGCTTAATTTAACAGGTGTAAGCAGGACGGTTCAATCATTTTGTTCTAGTTCCTTAAATGCACTGGATGATGCCATTTTATCATTAAAAAGTGGGGGTTGTGATGTATGTTTGGTTGGTGGTGTAAATATTGAAGTACCGCAAGAAAAAGGATATGTCTACACGGAAGGGTCTATCTTTTCTGCGACCGGTAAGATATATCCTTTTGATGAGAGGGCAGATGGTACAATTTTTAGCAATGGGGTTGGTGCAGTTGTAATTGCTTCAAGTGAATGGGCGAAAAATAGAGGCTGTCATATATATGCTAATGTAATAGCTTCAAATTGCAATAATGATGGCAGACAAAAGGTAAGTTATTTAAGTACAAGTGTAAAAGGACAAGTGGATTGTATAAGTGGTGCATATGAAAAAGGTTGTATAGACCCTGAAAGGGTTGTTTATGTTGAAACACATGGAACTGCTACTAAAATTGGTGATCCAATAGAAATACTTTCTTTAACAGAAGCATTTGAAAAATATACAGATAAAAAGCAGTTTTGTGCTGTTGGTTCTATAAAAGGAAATTTAGGACATTTGGATCGAGCCTCCGGTATTACCAGTTTTATAAAAGGTTGTTTAATAGCAGAAAAGCGCTGTATTCCACCGCAGGCAATGTATGAGTCGGTCAATGCTAACATTAATTTTGAAGAAACTCCGTTCTATATTAATAAAGAACCTATTATGCTAAAGGAAGAGAAAGATATGGTAATCGGAGTTACTTCCTTAGGAGTTGGTGGAGCTAATATACATGTAATTTTGGAAAATAATAAAATTGAATATAACCATGACAACAACATCAATGGAGCAGGGTATATTTTGAATTTTTCTGCAAAGAACCAGAACTCGCTGTTGGCTATTCTTGAAAGTTTTCTAGTTTTTATTCAAGATAGGGAATGTAAAGTAAGTGATATAGAAAGTACACTAATGTTTTTTCGAAAAGAATTTCCAGTAAGAAAGTCTTTTTGCATACAAACCAAAGAAGATTTAGAGAAAGAGATTAAAAATTATTTGCAAAGCACTATAGAAAAAGAGAAGAATGATAAAATTAATACGATTCTTTGGGATAGCCGAATGAGGAATCAAAGTGTCAATGACTGTGTGAATAAGATGAAATACGTATGTAATCAATTTCAGGATGTCTACGATAAGGTGATAGGAGAGGAAAATTTAGACGAAGTAAGTATCTACCTAACAAGACATTATATTAGAGAATGCATTAAAGCGATTGTAGATGAACCTGTCATTATATTGTTTGAAGACCCTTCTGTTGTTTCAATTGACAAAAGGACAGTAATACTTTCAACAGTAGAATTAATGAGAGAAGGGAAAGGAATGAACACAAATATAGAGTGTGATCAATTCATAAATCAATTACTATCTGTATTATGGGAAAGTGGAATTAAGATTAATTGGAATCTATATAAAGAACTTTCTGAGAAAAGAAATATTCACCTTCCAGGGTATGTGTTTCAGAAAAGTATTTGTTGGCTTGAGTAAGAATTTTAGGCTTTGGTTGTTGCACAGGGGGAAAAAATGGATAATATGAAAAGTTTTAGTTGTTTTATTATTGGAGATGGATTATTAGCTATCGCTTGTAGTGAATATTTATTACGGCAAGGGCATGAAATTTTGGGTATTGTGACTTCTTGTCAAGATATTATAGATTGGTGTAAGGCGAATAACATAGCTCATATTAAAGAAGAACATATGAAGAAACTGAAAAAAAATAAATTTGATTATTTATTCAGTATAGTATATTTAAAAGTTCTACCAAAAGAAATTATTTGCTTACCAAATAAAATGGCGATTAATTATCATGATGCAATTTTACCCCAATACGCAGGAATTAATGCAACTTCTTGGGCAATTATTCAGGGAGAAAAAAAACATGGAATCACATGGCACGTTATGGAGGAAAAGGCAGATACGGGTGATATCTTAATCCAGAGAGAAACAGAGATTGCAAATAATGAAACCTCACTTTCTCTAAATATGAAATGTTTTCAATTAGGTTTGCAAGGATTTAAAGAGTTAGTAGAAAAACTAACAAATGGACAGATATCACCTACATCACAAGCCTTATCCCAAAGAACTTATTTTAAAAAGAAGAAAAAACCAGACGGTGGAGGCATTATTGATTTTAGTAAATCTTTAAAATTGATACGGAATTATATTCTGGGTTTACAATTTGGTAAATATGATAATACACTTGCAACCCCCAAAATCATGATACGAGGAAATGTATTTGCTATATCTGACTTTGAAATAAAAGAGGGAGAAGTCAAGTTTGAAAACGGTGAAGGAGAAATAAAGAAAGGTGTATTATCTGTTCAAGCAAAAGATGGAATCATACAATTTAACAAACTTACTGATTTATATGGCAGGTATGTTTCAATCGATGATTTAGAGGAGCAATATGGCTCACTAATTCAACTTTCGTTAACAAAAGAAAAAAAAGAACAGTTAACAATGGAATTAAAGATAATTTCAATGTATGAGGAATATTGGGTGAAAAAGATGGAGTGTATCTTTGAACATTACTATAACATAGCATCTAATATTAAAGAAGAAATCAAGGAAGAACCAATACCATACGAGTTGCAAAGGGTGAGTTTCTTCGAAAAAATCATGCTTATTCTGCAAGATGCTGTTTATAAAGAGTTAGGAATATCTTATTTTGTATTAGGTTTTGTACCTAAAAGAGATAATTCTGTACTAAAAGAGTGTCAGTTATGTCAAGATTATGTTCCTTTCGAACTTAAATATGGTAAGAATGACACGTTAGATGAAAGAATTAATCAGATTCGGGAAGAACGCAAAAATATTGAAGAAAAGGTTTCATTTGCGAAAGATATTTTCATTCGTTATGTAAGATTGTATGGTATGCAATTTATACCTTCTGTTATTATAAGCCATTCAGAAGATACCAGAAACGATGAACAAGCTGCATTAGTAATAAAATTCAACGAGGAAAACAAGGCGTGTGAATTTATATATAATCAAAATAAAGATCAAAGTGGTAAGGTTAACGATATTTTGATAAGGTTGGAAGAACTATCAGAGTACTACCTTTCTTATAAAATTAATGTAAGAAAAAATGAAAAGAATAAATTCCAATCAATATATGAATTATTTATGATACAGGTAGAAAAATCAAGGGATGATAACGTGGCAGTCATCTATAAAAATGAGCAGATAACCTATAAGAAGTTAAGTAAACAAATTGATATTTTGTCAGCAGTTTTGCATAAAAATGGGGTACAGAAAGGTACAAATATCGGGGTACTTTTAAGACGCTCATCGAAATTGGTCATATCCTTTTTAGCAATAATGAAGCTGGGTGGAGTGTACATTCCGATGGACCCTATTTATCCTAAAGAAAGGCTGGAATTTATGGCAGAAGATGCTGAGATAGAGTATCTACTCTGTGAACAAATTGAAACTACATCTGCTATAAATGGTAATTTTAAAGTAATTTCTATTGATAATATCGAAGAGAAAGAGGAATATGAACAGGAATATAATACCGAAATTATTCCTCGAGATCCTGTATATATCATCTATACGTCGGGTTCGACTGGAAATCCCAAAGGTGTGGTGGTAAATCATGGTGGATTGTCAAATTGTTTATTATCTATGGAGAAGGTACCTGGTTTTTCTCCAAAAGACAAATTGTTGGCTTTAACAACAGTCTGTTTTGACATCTCCGGTTTAGAATTGTATCTGCCATTAATATGTGGTGGTACAACAGAAATCTTACAAGACAACATAGCAATTGATGGAAGGTTGTTGAAAGAAAAGATGGAAAGCTCGAAGGCGACTGTTATACAGGCAACGCCAAGTACTTGGAATATGGTTTTAATGGCTGGCTGGAATTCTAAGTTGAATATTAAAATTTTCTGTGGTGGAGAAAAGCTTTCAAATAATCTTTCAAGAAAATTACTAGGACTTTGTGATGAATTGTGGAACATGTATGGTCCAACAGAGACAACGATATGGTCGATGGTAAAACGTATTGTAGATTCTGATAATGTTAGCATTGGAAATGCTATTGATAATACACAATTGTACATATTAAATAATGAATTTAAACCAACTAATGAAAATGCTGGAGAATTATATATTGGTGGTCTGGGTGTTGCAAACGGATATTACAATAAGGAAAATATCACAAAGGAGAAATTTGTCATAAATCCTTTTCAAACCACTGAGCAGATCTATAGAACGGGTGATCTTGTACAAACATCATCCAATGGTGATGTGTATTATTTGGGACGAGTGGATAACCAAATCAAATATCATGGTTATCGAATTGAGTTAGAAGAGATTGAACATATTATGCTAGAAAAAATGAAAATTGAAAAGGTGGTAGTAGTAATTAGAACGGATGAAAAGAAAGAAGATTATCTGTGTGCTTTTATCAAAGATAGTAATAACAGACTAAAAAACTTAAACTTTCAAAAGTTGAGTGAATTTCTACCGCAATATATGATACCGACTCAAATATATCTAGTAAATGATTTTCCGCTGACAGAAAATAATAAAATCAATCGCAGATTCTTACAGTTAAAAGCAATAGATGAAATTTTAAATAAGTTTGGAGCTGCTAATCATATTGCTATTTCAGAACAGTCTGTTAATCATCATGTTGGACTAAATTATGTAGGAACAGAGTTAATTATTAAAAATATTTGGGAACACGTATTAAATACTAAGGTACTTTCAAAAGATACACCATTTTTCGAAGCAGGAGGTAATTCATTATTGTTAAATCATTTACGAAATGAATTAGAAACTGCATTCTCAAAAGAAATTGATATTGTGGATTTACTATCTTGCAATACAATTTCTAAAATGTATAATCTGATTGAACCAGAAGAAAATGAAGTCGACAAAGAAAAAAAAGATGATTTAAATATAGCGATGAAGAGAAAAATGTTTTTAGAGAGGGCAAGAAGATGAGTAAAATTAAAGAAATAATATGGATGGTTAAGCCAAAGACCACATTTAATTATATTAGTAAGTGCTCAAAATGTAACAGAAAGATGGATTTTTACAATAGCAAGAAATTTAGGATCAATGCCAATCAGAAGCTTGTTGATGTATGGTTAATCTACCGATGTACTGAATGCGATACTACTTGGAATATACCTATTTATGACCGTGTTTCACCTAAAAAAATAAATCCAGAAATATATAAACGTTTATTAGCAAACGATGAAGAGTTAGCTTGGGAGTATTCATTTAATAAAGATGTTATTAGAAATAATTCTATACAGGTAAATTATGAAAATATAGAGTTTGATTTAGTAGGAGAGCATCTTACTGAAGAAGACATTATAAATAATGAATATGACATGATTAACATATACATAAAATCTCAATATTTATTTGATATTAAAGTATTAAATGTATTGAAAGTGGGATGTGATTTTATATCCCGGAGCATGCTATCAAGGTTAATAGAAAACGGTATTGTTAGTGGAATAACATTGAAAGAAAAAATAAAAGACAATCAATGTATTACGGTAGTTTGTAATAAATACAGAAACTTAAAACTTAAGGAAAAAGAAAATTTAGTATAAGTTATAGGAGATATACAATTCTAGAACTCGCTAATAGAAGTCATAGGTAAAAGCGTTGCAGAAAACTTGGTTTCGGCAAAGTATTATCGATTTTGCTGTAGATGAGAAATCAACTGCGATTCTGCTTAACTATCTGCCACTTGTTAGTGGATAAATTGTCAAGGCCTTGCCATTAATGAATAATTTGTTCAATAACAAGAAGTATAAATAAGAAATTAAATTTCTTAAAGCTGCGTTTCCAAAATCTGAACAGATATAGTCACTTTCAAAATATTCAACTATTGATTGTTTAGACGGGTATCATCCTCGTCAGAATAAGATTTTGAAATAGTACCCAATTGGAGGTCCATAATTAGTGAGTTTAACTGCATCTGCTTTGTAAGTTTTTATCTTTCAGATAGACGTTGTATGTCTAGAAGGAAAAAAACAGATTTATTGTGGGATACATAATTTAGGAAAATATTTTTTTCATAATGTAATTACAATGGATGGGGTATAATTGCGCAATCATATTAAAGAAGGTCATATGACAAGGAAAGAAGTGGAAGAACGAGTAAAATAATGCGCCACTAGTAAATAAATACAGGCGATTAGCGAGTTAGTGTAAAGAAAATTAAGTCTAGGATATATCTGTAAAGGGTCCGGAGAATGTATGCTTCAAGAAGATACTTATTTAAATAAAATTAAAAGAGTAGAGTCATTCTTTGAAAGAAAGGAGACCTAAATTATGAAAGATTTACTTAATATAGATATGTATAAGAATGGTTATAGCAAGGAAATGTTTGATTGTATTGATATACCATTAGCAGCAGCAGCAGGTTATTATAACTATGATTATTACTTTTATTATGGTATGTTAACTGCTGTAGAAAGAAACTGGGGGAGTTCTTATTTACTTGATTTTGATACAATTGATAATGTTATTAATACAAGAAACGATAATGTTTTAAAGGTAATAGGACTACAAATGATTACTCACTTAATTGACAAAAAAGAAGATGTATTAGATCGGCTTAAAGAATCCCTGCAAAGAAAAGTGCCTATATTACTATATGTTCAACATTGTTCCCTATTTTATAACCTTTACTATAAGGATGGAACAGGTGAAAATCTTCATCTACTAATAATTGACGGATATGATCCGGATAAAAATATTTTTCGAGTTCGTGATAATGCATTTTTAAGAGGTGTTGAAATTTTAGATAAAGATAGTGATATTATGTTTCCTATTCAATTAACGGAAAATATGATTATGGATATATGGAATTATAATACAGAGAATACAGTAAAAGATTATATGTCTCAGTATTTGAATCGCTTTTTTACATTAGAATCAGTAGCATCTTCTTGCAATTTAACATTTCAAGATATATTAAAGAATATTATAGAGCAAATTACTGAAAAGAAGAGTAACTTATTATGTTTTGTGGATGATGGGTACAAAATTCTTAATGATGTTATGAAGGATCCAGAATATTATATACTTCTTTTAATAGGTAATATGAAAGGAATGTTTAGAGCATTAGATTATTTCTTAGAACATAGTAACTGTTCTAAATTTAAAGGAGCAGAATATGAAGATTTAAAGAAAGTTTATTTCAAATGTCGAGAGAAACACTTTTTAGCAATGTATAAATACTTCTTTATTAATCGTCGTTTAAAAGATGATTATATGAAAAAGTTTGTTATGGAAGAAAAAGAAAATGATCAGATGTTATTAGCATTTCTTAATAAAATATATGAGGAGGGTAGTATTGATAAAATGGAAGGGTATGAAGCAAAGGAACTTCGATGACAAGCCTATTAATTAAGGATATGAACACAATTATAACTAATCCAGGGACCTGGAATTTATGAAAGCAAAAAAGAAGGGGAATAGATAGAACAGGACAAAACCTTAATACCTTTCTTGGAGATTAGGTAGCTATGATTTACCAATATGCGATTAATACAAACGGAATATTAAGCATGAAAGAGGTTAGTGAACTCTTATATATAATTTCAGATGAGAGAAGGAAAAAAATAGATAGATTATGTTTTATGAAAGATAAAGTACATAGCCTGTTTGCTGAGGTTATCTTAAGATATGCATTATGGGAACGGTATAGTATATATGGTCCATATATAGAGTTTGAACAATCAGAATATGGAAAGCCTAGTTTAACTAATTATAAGGATATACATTTCAACTTAGCTCATTCAGGAAGCTGGGTATTATGTGGAATTGGTGATATATCGCTTGGAATAGATGTTGAGCAAATAAATGAGATGAAGTTTTCAATAGCTGATAGGATTTATACAAAAGAAGAAAACTATTTTATACTTAAGCAATCTCTGGAAAATAGGAAAAAGGCATTTTACAAGATATGGACATTGAAAGAGAGTTATGTGAAAAATATTGGTAAGGGGCTAAGTATTCCATTTGATTCCTTTTCATTCCAGTTTTATGATAATAAAATCCAGTTTTATCTGCAGGGGGAAAAAAATAATAATTTATTATTCAAAACAGGTCAATTAGATGATCAACATCTTACAGCATTATGTGTTGACTCAAAGTGTGATAATTTGGCACTAAAAAAAGTTAAAATTCTTACAGTGAAAGAACTAATGAAATGGAGAAATAGTTAAATTGCATGCTAACTCCATTTCATTCCAAAGATTCAATGTAGATATGATTATTACAAAAGGATGCGGTATTGTACAAGACCTGATGGAAGTTGTATGCAGTATTTTAGTTAAACAAAAATCTAGAAAATGTTTATGAATATGAAGATATTAGTATTTTTTACGTAAGCGACTAATTTTAGGGTGGCTTCCATCCACTAACATATATCTTTATAATTATTAGCAGGAAATGCAAGCGTTTCACTCCATTACTTTGCGAGAATGCGATCATTTCACTCTATTTTGGAGGCTAACAATTATGAGATCAAAAAGGGTTACTGCGGATGAGCAATTCAGACTCATTATGGAGTGTCGCAAAAGCAATGCCGTCAAGTTAAGGAAGATATCGAAAAATTTTTATTATAATATTTGAAAAAAACTTGACAAATTAGTGTAAGTGCTTCAAAAGATGACGTCTAGTATTACGCCCTGAATGGTGGTAAGCTAATGATATCATTTTTTGAGGCACTTTTTATGTTTATGATTAAGCCTGCATTCTTCTGGTAGTTCAGTTGACCAAGGCAGGTACCACTCCAAAATTTCTGGATGGTTATTGAAATCTCTATTTGGCATCTCGCTCAGAAGATATTTTATATACTCATACACATCAAGTCCATTTGCCCTCGCAGATTCCACCAAGGTATAGAGGACTGCGTTAGCAGTTGCTCCTTTTGGAGTATCTGCAAAAAGCCAGGTACGTCTTCCTGTGGCAAATGGCCTGATATTGGCTTCACAGAGTTATCTTCATATGAGAATAACTCAGTTTATACACAGGTAAGTGCTTCAAAAGATGACGTCTAGTATTACGCCCTGAATGGTGGTAAGCTAATGATATCATTTTTTGAGGCACTTTTTATGTTTATGATTAAGCCTGCATTCTTCTGGTAGTTCAGTTGACCAAGGCAGGTACCACTCCAAAATTTCTGGATGGTTATTGAAATCTCTATTTGGCATCTCGCTCAGAAGATATTTTATATACTCATACACATCAAGTCCATTTGCCCTCGCAGATTCCACCAAGGTATAGAGGACTGCGTTAGCAGTTGCTCCTTTTGGAGTATCTGCAAAAAGCCAGGCACGTCTTCCTGTGGCAAATGGCCTGATATTGGCTTCACTGAGTTATTCTCATATGAAGATAACTCTGTGAAAATGCCATCCGTCCTTTTACAGTCGGACGTAAGAACTGGCTGTTTTCAGATACCCCAAAAGGAGCTACTGCATCAGCGGCTGTATATAGTATCATTGAGACAGCGAAAGCAAATGGTCTTAATGTATATACCTATCTTGAATATCTGCTTTTGTACATGCCGGACATGGATTGGCGTAATTATCCGGAGGAACTGGACTTATTGATGCCGTGGTCAAAAAATGTAAAAGCAGTATGTGGCAAGTAACTTATGGATCGGTATTATAACCGGTCCTTTAATTTTATACAAGGCACTTTATTATTGAGCGCTTACACTACAAAACTAAATAAAATATAGAAGTCTATTTAGATTTTTTCCACCGAATCATTTTATACTAAAAATACACTTTCTCATCATAGAACTAAGTAAATATATGGCGGCATATGAGAATATATGGTATAATATGTTGAACGCTTTTGGTTAAAACATATGGGAAAGGTTAGGATTATGAGTGAGTATTTTATTAAACAATATAAGAACCTAAAATATCATAAAGAATTAGAAACTAAACCAGGCTTACGAAACGCACAAATAGGAGCTATTCATGCAATTGCATCTTATTTTACACTTATGAAAAATAAAACTGCAATAATTGTAATGCCTACTGGTTCTGGCAAAACTGCTGTTCTCATGATGGCCCCATATGTTTTGGAGAGTTCTAAAGTACTTATAGTCACACCGAGTGTAATGGTAAGAGGCCAAATTGCTGAGGATTTTCAAAATCTTAATACTTTATGTAGATCAACAGTTTTCGATGAAAATGTAAAAAAACCAAAGGTTTATGAATTAATTCATAATTATAGCAAAGATTATTATCAAACAATAATTGATTCAGATGTAATAATAGCAACACCACAGGGGGCACTAACTGTTTCAGAAGATGAAGAGACCCGTAGACTATTCGATTTAGTCTTAATAGATGAAGCTCACCATGTACCTGCAAAGACTTGGGAACAAATACTTATAAATATTAACTTTGCAAAACAAGTGTTATTTACAGCGACACCCTTTAGACTGGATAAAAAAGAAATTAAAGGAGAGATGATATATACATATCCATTATCAATGGCATATAGTGATGGTATTTTTGGGGAGATTGAATATGTACCAATTGATGAGTCATCCAATAAAGATTATTTAATTGCAAAGAAAACGGAAGAGGTTATCCTAACTGATAAAGAATTAGGTTATGATCATTATTTAATGGTAAGGACAAATACAAAAGAGAAGGCAAAAGAACTTGAAACACTTTATTTGCAAGAAACGAATTTAAAATTAAAGCGTATCGATAGTTCGATGACAAACAATGTAATAAAAAAATGCATAAGAGAATTGAAGGAGAAACAGTTAGACGGAATTATTTGTGTGGATATGTTAGGAGAAGGATTTGATTTTCCTAATTTGAAAATTGCGGCTATTCATGCTCCGCATAAATCTTTAGCCAGTACCTTGCAATTTATCGGTAGATTTGCAAGAACGAACGGAGAAAACATCGGCACAGCAAAATTTATTGCAATGAATGATAACGAATTAATTCTAGAAAATAAGGCACTATATAAAAGTGATGCTATTTGGCAAGACATCATTATAGATCTTAGTGAAGGAAAAACTAAAGCCGAAGAAAGTATAAAAGCCTATTATGGGAAGTTCAGGAGAATCACTGGGAGTATTGTAGGCGAAGATGAAATATCATTACATAGTATAAGACCGAACTGTCATGCTAAGATATATAAGGTAACGGACTTTAACATAAATGCTCATTTCCCAGATATGTGCAATGTTGAGGATAGAATCTTTATTAATGAAGAGGATAATACTGTTATTGGAATAGGAAAAGAGATACAGCAACCATTATGGATGACATCTGAGAATATATTTGATATTAATAACTTTTTATACATCATTCATTATCAGAAAGAGTTAAATCTTGTATACATATATTCACAAATTAAAACGGAAATAGTTTATAATAATATAGTTAAGTCATTTTGTAAATCTGCAGAGAAAATACCAAAATATAAAATGAATCGTGTACTTGGCGAATTAAAGGAATTTGAGATATTTAATTCGGGAATGCAGAATAGATTTATTGAATCAGGAGAATCATATCGGATTTCAGCAGGATCTTATGTTAGCGGATCTATTGATCCTGTTACAGGAAAACTGTATTCTGCAGGCCATGTCTTTTGTAAAGCCCAGGACAATGATAATGTGATTACTATAGGTTATAGTAGCGGAGCAAAGATGTGGAGTAGTACTTACTTTACAGTACCGGAATATATTAAGTGGTGTGATTTTAATGGTAAAAAAATCGAGAACTCTGAAATAAAAGTAAAAACTTATACAAATTATGATTATCTACCTATACCAAAGCAATTATCAGAGTATCCTAAGAATATTTTTGTATGTGATTACTCTCCTAAAACATATAGCTTTCCACCCCTAATACATAATAGTGAAGACAGAACCTTAAAAGATATTCTTGTAGATATAGTACCAACAATTAAAGAAATAAAAAAAGATAGAATATCCATTGAGTTTATCTATGGTAATAAGATAGAAATGATAACTTGTGACACTGGTGGAATATACCTATCTACCGAGCCGGAAATAGAAGTAGTGATAGGTAGAGAAAAGATATATTTATTTGATTATTTAAATGAGTGTCCATTAATTTTTAAGACAACTGATGATACAACGATACAGGATATCGAATACTGTGAAGGAAATCCTGACGCTATCGTATATAGTTCGGATAATATAATAGGAATTGACTGGGACCAATATGGTACTGATAGAAGAATTGAGATAAACGATCCTAAATATAATCCGTCTGGAATATCAATTCAAACAACACTAGAACAAATTTTACATGACGATAAAGATATTAAATTCTTGATTTATGATCATTCTTCAAGTGAGATGGCTGATTTTATAACTATAAAAGAAGAAGAATATGTATTTCAAGTAACATTATATCACGTAAAGAAAATGACAGCTCAAAATTATAATAGTAGTGTTGATGACATATATGAAGTTGCAGGTCAAGCTGTAAAATCAACAATCTGGTTAAAAACTAAGCCGGGATTTATAAGTAAAGTTGCAGAAAGAAGAAGATCAGGTCATTGTATATTTCAGACTGGAACATTTGATGAATTTAAAATGGTCTTAAAGCAAAATAAACAACTAAGGGGGAAAATCGTTATAGTTCAACCTTCCATTAGTAAAAGTGAAAGTATGCCTGGAAAAATTCAAGAAATATTAGCTGCAGCTAATTACTATATTAATAATTCCGGAAAAGTTAAAGCACTTGAAATATGGGGTAGTATATAATTCATTTTAGATATTATAGTAAGATCCCATTTCACACTTTATCAATTTTAGGAATAAATATATATTGCCATTTTTGTATTAAGAGATAAACATATATAGGGGCACCTTGCCCTTACTTATACATCTGAAGATTTATGGAGGAAATACATATGGATAACGATAAGTCATTTGAGGAGCATTTAGAAAGGTTAGATGATTCAGAAAAAATATATCATTACACAAGTGCGAACGCTTTAAAAAACATTATTATTGATAATGAGTTATGGGTTACTCATGGCAATTTTTTAAATGATTATTCAGAGGTAACTTATATATATAAAATTATACTTAAAGTATGCCAAGATATAATGAAGAACAATAATGATGCTATGAAGTTATATAAAATGATAATGAAGAAACATAAAGAAGACCATGATTGGTTTTCACAATTATTTATACTATCATTCTCTACAAACAGTGACTCCCTCACATTATGGTCTGAATTTTCGAATTTTTATGGTTATAATTTAGAATTCAATATAGGAGATATTAGAAGTAAATTAGATTTGGAAATTATAAAGTACGAGTGTTTTATTGTAGACGGAAAGGTTATATATGATGAAAAAAGACAAATAGAAATTTTAAAAAATGACTTCAATTTAAACTGGGATGCTCTGGTGAACGAAAACAACGGACTACCGACAATTAATAATATGTTTAGAATAAAGTGTAAAGAATACGAAGAAGCAATTGACAATTTTGTAATGTATATCGCTACTGAATTACTGCTATATGCCCCATACTTCAAATCGGAAAAATTCAAAGAAGAACAGGAATACAGATTTTGTTTTTATTATGATGAGAAAGATAAAAGCAAATATAAAACTAAAAGAGAAAGACATCCTGCTTATTCAGACAATATTGAATTCAGAGAAAGAAGCGGCAGTATCATACCTTATATTAAAGTGAATTTAAAACATGACGGTATCAATATACCAATTAACAGGATCATGATAGGAGCTAAAAATAATACCGATACTTCTCTTACAGGCACTGAGTTTTTCTTAATGAAAAATGGTTATGAAAATACAGTTGTAGTCAGATCCGAGATAACATTAAGATACTAAATAGGAAATGTAATATCATATATAATTTACTGTTAAAAACTTAAAAGCTGTTAAAAAGTCATTTCTTATTTCAAGTAAGAAAAACCAATCATTCTCTTATAATTAGATATAATTTCTGCATAAGGTTTTAACATCGTCCCTAAAATAATTAATCCGTTTTCTTCGCGTATTGTGTTGAATGATATTAATCCCAATCAAGATGTCTTTATATAAACTGCTTTAATAGAAATTACCCTCTATATGAACATATTCATGTAGAAGTAGTTATTACAATATTTATTGTAATAAATGTTAGATAAAATTTTGATAAGGAGAGAAATACAGGCTAAAATATTTCATTATTTATTGTAATGTATTACATTATTTATTGAACGCCAACATGAATATGTAAAAATTGATGAAGAATAAAGTTGGTACATGAATAAAATAGTACGTAAGTAAAAAAGATGGTACATGAACTGAGCATAATATTCCAACGACAATGGGAGAAGCCCTGTGTAATAGAGGTGATTTTCTCTAAGCTAATACAAATGAACTTATCGCCAAGTGATGAACAATATGATGGTATAATATATGGAGCAAGTATTTTTGTAAATGAAGAATGTATTATTTGGGTGGATGATGATTTAAAAGTCGAAAATATATCCAATACTTTAAAACAGGATGACTATACATGGATAAAAGCAAAAGAAATGAAGTGGAGAATTGCCGATGAATACATTGGTGATGAAGAAGTTTATATTAGCAGGCAATGATATTTTATAGCGTTATATTTGATTTTGTTACATACTATTGTATAGAAATAGAAGAATGGACTGGTTTCTCATTTAGAGAGTTTTAATCTCAAGAGGATGATGAAGTGAATAAATACGAAAAATTAATTAATGATTTAAAACTGAAGCATATAAAATTTGATAAAGGTCTAACTTGCGAAGAAATATTAAAGATTGAAAAAACTTATGACATCTATTTTCCTAAGTCGTTACAAGATATGTATCAAATATCGTTGCCTGTTTCAAAGTCATTTTATAATTGGAGAGATTTTAGTGAACAGAATATTAAAAATATACAGAAGAGCTTAAATTGGCCGCTAGAAGGTGTTCTTTTTGATATAGAAGAAAATGTTTTTTGGGATAGTAGTTGGGGTGAAAAACCTACTGAAATATCTGAAGCAAAACAAAAATGCATAAATGAAATGCAAAAAGTCCCTAAGCTGATTCCGATATATGGACATAGATATATTCCTACAGTAAAGGGAGTCGATAATCCACCTATTTTTTCAGTATATCAGACGGATGTCATATACTATGGAATTGATTTAGAAAACTATTTTCGGATTGAATTTAATTTTTTGAGGTGGGATGTTATAAACGAAGCAATAGATAAAGATGAAATTGCATTAATACCTTTTTGGAGTCAATTTTGTTATTATAATTAGCAATCGAAACGAGGTTCATATATGAAAAGTGAATTTCCTTATGAAGAATATAAAGATACGAAAATATGGAATGTAATAGAATTTGCAGGGAGTAATTTAGTGGATAATTCTGGTTTAGAGGAAAAAACGGATAGAAGGTATATTGTGGTATATTTGTGTAAAGCATTGGATGAATCAGGAATAAATATGAAGTAAGCTATTAAGTAACTATAATATAGTGTTTAAACGGAGATTTAGCAAATAACTTCTTATTTGAAATTCTATTTGCTGTGGGGGAATGATATGATAGATAATTTGGATGTTGATATTGATGAAAAGTTATGGTTTTTTTAAAAAGATGAGGATTGCTCGGGGAAACATTTTATCTTAGGGAATCCACATACATTTTATGGAAGAATTATGGTTTTCAGTCCTCAGAAAAAGGAAATATGGATACTGGCATAAAGGACAAAGGCATTGCAATAAATGTGGAAAGAAATTATATATTATCGGCCCCATTCAGAATGTGATGAATATAAAAAGTAAATTCTGTTATCTGTTTTTATACGATTGCAAGAAAATAAACAATATTGTTGCCTGGAGGGCATAATGTTATTAAAAGATTTTAAAAAGAAAGTTGAAGTTCTCCCTTTAGATGAAGCTAACATCTTGAGAGAATTGTATATCGATAATTTTATTGATAAAACTAAGGAAGGCTATAAAAATAATATATCTGTAAGAAAATTGTTTCCTGATGGATATTGTTATACAGGATACTTATGGGACTATCTTAAGAAATATCAAAGAATTACTTTTCAATCATTGATAAATGAACTCTCAAATAAGAAATCAGTATTAGTTTTGTGGGATATCCATTCAAGCAATAGAATTATTACAAATGATTATTGGAAATTTGGTAAAGACAGCGTTGTGAGAATAGATACGAAATATTTAATTGAAGGTATAGATTATTTTCCTGAAGATATTTATATTTTTGATGATGATTTTTTATGGACATACATAATTACGCATGAAGATGACGGTAAACGTAGAATTTGCTTAAAAGTATAACAGCTTGTATAGTAAATTTGAATCGGAGGACGATTTATGGACAAAATAAAGTGGGATACGAATATGTTTAATGTTGTTAAGAAATTTATGGATGAGCTTAATCCTATGGGTTTATTACCACATGCCCCAGAGCATGAGTATGATATTGAATTCAAAAAGATTGCAAGTCAAATTATCAAAACAGTACTATAAACGAGATAGCTGAGATGATATCAATATGTTTCTGAAGAATTAAGCTTTTCAATAAGGAGTATGATAAAATGCTAATAGAAGTTCAAGCAGATATATTTGATAAATTCCATGATGGGAGTTTTACAAAGTTTTTAAGATGCAATGAAGATGTTGATTTTATAATAGATATTCAGTATTTGGCCGAGACAGTAAATTCAAAATTTACTTCATTTAGTGGAAAGCTTAAAAACTGTTCAAAACTTGAATTTATTGTATGGGGAAAAGAATTTGAGGCTATTGATGATTTAAAAACATTAGGGACATTGGATTTAGAGATAATATCTGCAAAAGTAATTGATAACAAAATAGCTATCGAATGCAATACATATGATGGTAATTGTGGAGGGGATTTAATTCTGATAGCTGATGATATAATGATATTTGATGAAAGTGGAAATGAGATTATTTATGATGAGCTAAATAATATAAGTCGTCGCTATTGGAATGGTCTTCATTAAGATTTATTATTAACGAATTTTGGGATTGTTAGATAAGGAAGGTAGTCATTCTATGATTTGTAATAGGAAAATGCAAGAGCTGTTAAAACAAACAAACCAAAATGACATACCAATAGCAAAGACCTTGTCTATATGGGTAAAGAAAAACGATATAGGAGAGACATTTTGGGGTGTGGGAAATTTCTGTGGATGTGTCGGAAGAAAACCAACATCTATCCATGGTAAAAAACTAACTGACTTAGAGTGGGATGGTAATGAAATCAATATCAATAGGTGGGATGCTGATAAAAGCAATATAAAAACACCGTGTATACTAATAGATGTTGTGAGTGATGCTTTTTCGATAGTTATGGAGTTGAAATCTCATTTAGAGAATGAATATGCTGATACGTGTTTTGATATTGTATTATCTGTATCCGAAGGAGTTGCAGATGTTTCACCATCTGCAACAATTAGATTTTATGCTGTTAGAGATTCATACAGCTATATTTATCCAGATGCTAATAATCTTGAAGAATTCAATCAGCCCATATTAATTGAGCTGGTTAATTATTAAATTTATTTAATTCATAAAATAAATTATCTTATCAATCTATCTGCATAGTAGATTTAATTGGAGGATTTTATGGTAAACGATAAATATAATGTTTGGATAGAAGCAGAGGAGTGGGCAGTTGGCGAGTGGGATATTCATAATGGTAATACAGATGTTATAGTTGAATTTGATAATGAAAAAAGATGGGTAGCATCTTTCTTTACCTACAACAATATTAGTAAAATTGTAGAAAAGAACAAAAGCACAGGTGAATGTTTAAATGGAAAATACTTTTGGTCATCAGATATGATACTTGTAGATGAAGTTAGTAGACAAAGAATACAGGAAGTTATACAGTTTTTAATTAATGAGGGTGAATTTGAGCGTATTTTTAAAATAATCAATGATTAATAAACGTTCCTCAATATTTACAAATAAGTCATTAATGTTAGAAATTATGAGGTGATTTGAAAGAAGGAAAAAACTGATATTACAAAAGCACTTGGTATACAACCTTTTCGTTATTGGAAAAAGGGGGATAAAAGAAAGAATGGAACACAATATCAGTTTTCTTCAAGTTGGAGGCAATGAAGCAGCAGGTGACATTAATACAAAAATGAATAATGATTAGATTAAGGCGGTACGAGAGTGTACCGCCTTTTAAAATTTAAAATACATTTAAATGAGATATAATCACATTTGAATGTTGATTTTATTTGAAAAGTGGGTATAATAGAATATAGAATAGAAGGTGAGGTAGATACCATGTTAATACAGTTCAATTTTAAAAATTATAAATCCTTCAGAGACGAAGCTACATTAGACCTATCAGCAGCTAAAATGACTGAATTTTCAGATCGTGTTGTTTGCATTGGCAGTGAGAAAATTCTTCCGGTTTCAGCAATTTATGGAGCAAATGCCAGTGGTAAGTCAAATGTCTACAACGCATTTGAATACATGACGGAATATGTGGTGGAATCATTTAAGTACGGAGACGAAGAAGAAAAATTTACAGAATATAGACCGACTCCATTTTTGTTTGACAGCAAATCAGAAAATGCAGAATCTAGTTTTGAAGTTTATTTTACAACCCCTGGTGATAAAGCGGAAAAAACATATAACTATGGATTCTGCGTTGGTAAAGTGGGAATTACAGAAGAATGGCTAAATGTAAAAGCAAAAACAGCAAGAAAATATAGTCCTGTATTTTATCGTTCAGAGGATACTTTAGATCTGACAGGTATTCCAAAGAATAGCAGAGAGAATATTGAAGTTGCTTTAGAAAAGCAGGTTCTGATTGTATCCTTGGGTGCAAAACTAAAGATTGCAAAATGTAAATCAATCCGTGATTGGTTCTTCACAAATCAATTTGCAGATTTTGGAGATATGATTACTAATTTCTTCATGTCAAGGAGATTGCCAAAAGAGTTCGTAGAAGATAAAAACGTGCAAAAGAAAGTAGTTGAATATTTTGCATCTTTTGATGAAAACATTAAAGACTTCCGTGTTGAAAAGATACCAGCGGAGGGAGACTCAAAAGAAGATATTTATAAAATTAATGCGATTCATAAAAAGATCGACTCGGATGAAATGGCAGAGATTCCATTGGCTATGGAATCCGCAGGAACTTTAAAAATGTTTGCTTTATATCCAGAGCTACAAGAAGTAATCAACAAAGGAAGCGTGTTCTTTATTGATGAATTAAATGCACGATTACACCCGCTACTGGTAAGAAACTTTATTCTTACATTTCTAAATCCACAGATAAATGTAAATCATGCACAGTTGGTATTCACAACGCATGATACCTGGCAGCTATCGAATCAATTGCTTAGACGGGATGAAATTTGGTTTACTGAAAAAAGTCATCAAGGAATATCGACCTTATATTCACTAGCGGATTTTGTGGATGAAGATGGAACTAGAATCAGGAAGGATGAGAGCTACGAAAAGAATTATTTGATTGGTAAGTATGGCGCAATTCCAACCTTAAAGAGCATTGACATTTTTAAGGAGGGTTAAGAGTGGCAAGAAACGAAAGAACAGGTAATAGAAAAACAAGGGAACAACGCAAAAAGGTCAGAATACCTGAATTGGGTTATTATTTAATTGTTACCGATACAGAGGCTACAGAACGATGTTATTTCAATGGATTACGAGATGATTTGCCAGAAGATATTCAAGGTAAATTAGTCATAAGTGTAATTGAAACTAAAACCCGTGAAATGATAGATAAATGCATGGAATTAACAGCATATGAAGCACAGTATCGCATGCCTTGGATTGTGTTTGATAGAGATCAAGTGAAAGATTTCGATGCAATTATCCGAGAAGCAAAAGAAAAAGGAATCGGAGTAGGCTGGTCGAATCCATGTTTTGAAATTTGGTTGTACGCCTACTTTGGTTCCATGCCTGCATTGCGTGAATCATGGACGTGTTGTTCTGAATTCGGGAAAGTGTATGAAAATAGGACAGGACAAAAGTATTCCAAAGCGGACAACGACATGTACAGTAGAATTAGCAGGAATGGTGATGAAGACAAAGCCATCATAATTGCACAGCAGAAACTGGCGCAGTGTATAAGAGATGGAAAAGTAAAACCATCGGAGATGTGGCCGTGTACAACGGTGCATGAGCTGGTGGGGGAGATACAGCGGAAGGTAAAATAACATATGGCAAAAAAACAGATGGCATATTATAAGACAGTAACTGGTTATAAACCTGTGCATATATATCAAGCAATAAAAATGAAAAATTCATTGATAAAAAACAGAGACGAGAATTTAGAATTTTATGATACACCTAATGACACGGTTGCTGAGAGAATAAATAATGAAATCGTACAATAGATAGTGAAATGGAATAATACAACGTATCTTTTTCCTCTTATTTTTCTTACCTTTAGTGTAAGTGAAAATGAGGGGATTTTTTATTGCATAGGAGCGTTTCCAGCAAAGCTGGACCATACCAGTCGGTGCAAGTCCGACTACGGTAATCGCCAGTGAACCGTATAGTCAAACTCGGTGCGTTGCAGTAATGTAGGGTGCTAAGCGAGAGGGTAAGGTAACTTCAATAGAAGTGCTAACAATCATGCAGACCGTAACATAAAGTGAATTCTGCCGTATCGTAAAATAAACTGCTCTGAAAAGAGGAGAGTTGAGGAAGTCGAGCCTTGTCCTATTAGGCGAAGACCATGGAAGATGAGAAGATGCTGGAAGCGCCATTGATAATTCTTCGGTATATGGGAAGCGGTATGTATGAAAGGTGTGGTTCGGGACTGGGGAGACCCTACCTACCACCATGTGGTAAAGAAGATGCGTATAAGCAGAGCGAAATCGTATTCTTGGAGGAGGGAGTCTACGAGGAGATTATTTATGGAGAATAATGAGCTTGACCTAATTTACATATAATGGAAAATATGCTATATTTATTGTACCAGGGGTTACTATATACCTGTAATAAAACTTTGATAAATCAAAGTTTATACAAAGAAAGGGGTATAAGAATGAAGGGATTATTAAAAAAGACAAGTATTATTCTACTCGCATTTTTACTGTTAATTAATTTAACGACAGCTCCAGTTTATGCAGATACAGCTCTTTTCGTTATTGAAAGCGAAAATGTGGAACTATCTTCCGAACTTCAGGTAACAACTCAGATTTACGGAGAAGAAAAACCCGGATACTCAGGAGAGGGATTTGTCTGGATGCAGAATTCCGGCACATTAACTTTTAAAGTAAATGTACCGGAAACAGGAATGTATACCATATCAACCCGGTATATGCAGGAATTGAGTACGGAGGGCAGGCTTCAATATCTGGCGGTTAATGGAATTAATAAGGGTTCCTATATGCTCCCCTACACTACAGTGTGGTCAGATTATGACTTTGGCATTTTTAAATTAACCAAAGGCAGTAACACAATACAGATCAAAGCAGGCTGGGGATTTGCTTATTTTGATACTTTTACTGTAGATTATGCTGACCTGGACAATCTGGATGTAGAGCCTGTTCTTTCTGATAGTCAGGCAACACCGGAAACACAGATTCTTATGAATTATTTAACGGAGGTTTACGGAAATAATATAATCTCTGGACAGCAGGAAATTTATGGTAACGGAAATAACGGAGATATGGAATTGGAGTTTGATTGGATTCACGATTTAACAGGAAAGTACCCAGCAATCAGAGGCTTCGATTTTATGAACTACAATCCGTTATATGGTTGGGAAGACGGGACAACAGCCCGTATTATAGACTGGGTTAATAACAGAGGTGGTATTGCTGCGGCATGTTGGCATATTACCGTACCTAAAGATTTCACATCTTATAAGCCTGGTGAAGCAGTAGACTGGACAAAAACCACCTATAAGCCCAGTGAAACAAATTTTAACACGGCTAATGCTGTTATTCCCGGTACAAAAGAATATCAATATGTGATGATGGCAATTGATGATTTGGCACAACAGCTGCTTCTATTGCAGGATAACAACATACCGGTTATTTTTAGACCTTATCATGAAGCGGAAGGAAACGGCGGTGAAAATGGAGAAGGTGCGTGGTTCTGGTGGGCTTCGTCAGGAGCGGGAGTTTATAAACAGTTATGGGAATTGCTGTATACAGAGCTTACTCAAACTTATGGAATACACAATTTGATTTGGACTTATAACAGCTATGTTTACAACACATCCGCTGCCTGGTTTCCTGGTGGACAGATGGTGGATATTGTAGGGTATGATAAGTACAATACTATTTACAACCGCTATGATGGATTATCAGGCGTACCAAATGAAGATGCTATTTCCTCGATCTTCTATCAGCTGGTTGATTTAACGAACGGTGAGAAAATGGTTGCAATGACGGAGAATGATACCATACCAAATGTTAAAAATCTTACAGAAGAAAAGGCCGGCTGGCTTTATTTTTGCCCATGGTATGGCGAGTATCTCATGAGTTCTGCCTATAATTATCCTGAAACGCTGATTGAGCTTTACCAAAGTGATTATGTAATTACATTGGATGAACTGCCGGATTTAAAGAATCATGAGGATACGCCAAATGCATCCATTACACCTACGAGTGCTGAATTTGATAAATATGTGTCTAGTCAAAATGATATTGCAATTTTAATTAATTCTAACGGCAATACATTAAATTCACTAAAAACAGGTGGAGCCACATTAAATTTAAATACGGATTATACGCTAGATGGAAATAAGCTTCTCCTAAAGCGGGAGTTCCTATCCCAGTTGTCAGTAGGGGAACATCAAATCATCTTTGACTTTGATAAAGGAAAAGATCCTGTTTTAGAAATCACGGTTTTAGATTCAACACCAAGTTCTGTAATCGCTCCTTTAACTGCAACTTTTGATAAAGCGGAAGATAAACAGAAGGATATTACTGTTTCAGTCACCTTTAACGGATATCAGCTTGTAAATATTAAAAACAATGACGATACACTGGTATTAGACAGTGATTATACGGTATCGGATCATACTATTGTCCTGCTAAAATCCTATCTTTCCACGCTGCCCCTAGGGGATAATAAGATAACGTTTCATTTCAATGGAGGAAATAATCCGATATTAACTTTGAAGGTGGTTGATACGGCTAATCCCGTAGTAACCGGAGACTTAGCGGTGCAAGCCTATAACGGGAATACGAGTGCCTTGACCAACGGAATCTCTCCCCGATTCAAAATAATTAACACAGGTGATTCAGTCATTAAACTTAGTGATATAGTACTACGGTATTATTATACAATTAACGGTGAAAAAGCACAGAATTTTTGGTGTGACTGGGCAAGTATAGGAAGTGCGAACGTAAAGGGTGAATTTGTTAAGCTTGCTAGTGGGGTTACAGGGGCGGATTATTATCTGGAAATAACTTTTACAGCATCGGCTGGAACACTTAAGCCGGGAGAAAGCGCAGAAATTCAAGGGAGGTTATCAAAATCAGATTGGTCAGATTACAACCAAGTTGATGACTACTCGTTTAATGCATCAAGTAATCAATACGTAAATACGGATAAGGTAACAGGATATATTAATAACAATCTTGTTTGGGGAATTGAGCCATAATTCGTAAAAGAAAATAAGCATTATAAGATGGTTCTTGAATACGCTTAAGCTATTACTTCCATTCTGCCAGATAGCTTGGCTGTTAGTTAATGCTGAAATTCATAAAATGCAAACCTAACAATAATTAACCCGATGAAAAAGTAAATAAAATCAAGAGGCGAAGTCTTTCGGTCAACTTATGACGGATAGGCATCGCTTCTTTTTTATTTAGGCTTTTCAAAATGAAATGAGGGGTCCATTAAAGAACCTGTTTTATAAGTTTAAGTATATCGAACTGCATAGCGAGCCTTGTCTGGAATGGCAGGCAAAAGCGATTAAGGCTGTATTTGGCGATCAAATTATGCTGTGTGTATAATTCAAATGAAATTAACTTTATTGCCGCCAGCCGTGAGTGCGGACACCTTCATATACTAGAGGACAATGTATTTGTGGAATTGATTCCTTCAATACAGCAGGGTATCCAATCAAAAAAAGTTGTAGTAACCGGGCTCAATTATTTTGATACACCGTTATGAAATCGGAGATTTAGCCCATACCCATATTGGGGATACCGCATCCTTGGCGCTTATGTTAGAAAAAGGGAAAATTTTTTATCAAAATTATGCAAAACATGTTGTAGATAACGCAAAAGCTTTGGCAGGAACAATGATAGAAAATGGGTTAACAGTATATTTTCAATCCTCACATCAGGTATGGATTGATTGCGGAAATATAAACATTACGGAAGCAATCAATGAATGTTTTTAAGAGCAGAAAATTAAATTTATATGATAAAAGTATATTAAAAGATTTAATAGACAAGCAGAATGAAGATAAAGAAATAAGCATGTACAACTTATATAATCTGCTGGAACGATGCTTCGGAGCTAAAAAATCCCTGATAAAAAGTACACCTTGACAAAAATTTGATTATAATGGAAAATAATAGTAAATATATACAATAAACTATTATTATGTATCTAGAGGGATAAAATAAGTGAGAAAAAAGAGGGATAATAAAAAGATAGGTAAAGCATTTAAATGCTGGAAGAATATAACGGCAGAATAAAAAAGTTTACAAAAATATCAATATTATACCAATTTTTCTGCAGTATAGAATATCTTTTTTTTTCTGTTGTTTATTTAAGATTTTTATTGTATTGTATTGACCACAATGTCAGGTATGAAATAATATTGTTGAGCTTTTTGGGAATCGCTTTATTAATTGGAGTAATCCGGTTTTACAGTGGCTGGTACGAACTCCTTAGCAGACCGGTGGAGTGTAGTAAGATAGAACGAAATTTCAGTAAATTAATTTTTGAAAAGATAAATTCTATGGATTTGAAACAAATGGAAAATCCAAAGCATTATGAAGAGTATCAAAAAGTAATGAATACGGCGCAGAGTAAGATTATTAATTTTCTGGACAATTTATCCGGCTTGTTTGGAAAGTTACTTATGTGCTTACTGGTTATTTCCGTATTATGGACCATTGATAAACCTGGTTTGCTTATACTGGTTTTACCTGTTAGTACAACTTGGTTTATTGGAAAAAAGTATAATAAGGAAAAGTATGACGCAGACATGGAAAAGCTCCAGGGTACCATTCGGAAAGAATATGTAAAAAGATGTTTTTATAGTAAAAAATATAGTTATGAAATTAGAATGACTGGAATAAGTAATGCGTTAAGGAAGCTGTATGATGAAGGAATTACAATTATAAATAATGTTAACATTAAAAGTGGAAAAAAGCGTGTGAAACTCTCTTCCTTGTTTGAATTATGTAAAAATAGAATTCCTTTTAGTTTAATCTTAGCATATGGTGTATACAAAGTTATGATTACAAAGACTATGGGGGTATCGGATATATCAGTCTTATTAATAGGTCTCGTTAATTTAAGTGATAAAATTTCCGAACTTGCAAATTCTTATGTTACTTTAGATGAGAGTAAACGGTACATTTATGATATTGATTTATACCTGAAGAAATATAGCAATGAAAAGGAGGAATTTGGTGAGCAGGTAATTAATGATTTTAAGAATACCATAGAATTTAATAATGTGCAATTTAGTTATGGAAAAGAGAATCAATTCCAATTTAAGGATTTAAACCTGATAATACATAAGGGAGAAAAAATTGCAATTGTCGGTCAGAATGGAGCAGGCAAGACAACCTTGGCCAGCTTATTACTTCAATTATACCGACCTGACAGTGGCAAAATACTTATTGATAATAATGATATAAGTTTATATAACATAGAAGAATACCGGAAGTTATTTACAGTAGTAGAACAGAATTCAAAGTTGTTTGCTATGTCAATTGCTGAAAATATTATTTGCAGGAGTACGAATCAGAAGTACGACACCGAAGTCAAAAAGAGTCTGGAATTTTCAGGATTATTAACAAAGATAGAAAAATATAAAAATGGGATAAATAGTATTTTAACAAAAGAATTTTCCGAGGAAGGTGTAAATTTTTCAAAAGGAGAGCTGCAAAAAATTTCAATTGCAAGAGCGTATGCAAAAAAAGCATCAATTGCCATCTTTGATGAACCTACTTCGGCATTGGATCCCTTAAGTGAAGAGGATATGTTAAATAAGCTGCTTGAATTAAGCAGTGATATGACAACTATATTTATTATGCACCGGATGTCATTTGCTAAAAAAGTTGATCGGATTTTGTTACTGGAAGATGGAAAAATAGTTGAGCAAGGAAACCATGAGGAATTATGAAGCTGAATAAGAAATATGCAGAGATGTTTCGTTTACAAGCATCCAGCTATGCAATGGAGGCGTAAGATGACAAAGAAAAGTATTTTAGAAAATAATTTTTTTGTATTAAGATTTTACTATAAACATGCCCCCGTCTATTCTTTCCTTACAATGTTTAATACTATTTTACAACGGGTAAGTTTTGTACTTCTTTTACAGTATTCCCTTATGTTTGTTATTGATAATATTGAAAAAGGAAAACAATTTAAAAATGTTATAGCAATCATTACCGGTGTTTTTCTGTTTTCAGTTATAGTAACCTTTATTGATCGATTTTTGGTAGATTATTATATGCCAAAAACAACAGAAAAATTAAACAGTATTATGCAAAGTAATTTATTTACCGTATCTAAACATCAAAATGCCGAAAATTATGATAATGCCGAATTTTATTCAAAATACCATGATGCTATGATAAACAGTGAACAAAAGTTATCGGAATGTTTTAATAATATGGTTGATATAATGGCTAATATTGTTAGTGTAGCGTTGTTAGGTGCATTATTTGTAAAGTTATCCACTCCTGGATTGGTAATTATTTTAATTACTTATATTTTATCCTTAATCAATAACATAAAAAATGGGAAATTTACCTATAGCGTTGATATAAAAAAAAGGAGGTTTGAAAGAGAAAATCAGTATATTAATAAAATATTCTATCTGCCGGAATATCTACTGGAATTCGTTTTAGGAAATTTAATTTATAATGGAATATTACTATTCCAGGTAATTAGTTTAAAAACTTTGACAATTGGTGGATTTTCTGCGTTATATTTTGCATCAAGTTCTATTAGCAGTAATATAAGCGGCCTTCAGAGTTCAATAATGAAATTCAGTAAGTTAGCAAATTACATTGATGATATCAGAAAATTTTTAAATACCAGGGAGGAATGGCAAGAAGGTGTATTATTTGATAGTGGCACGAAAGATAATTTTGATATAAAAGATGTAAGTTATAAATACTATAATAACACTGAACCTGCGCTTAAAAATATAAGTATGAACATTCCCTATGGCAATAAAATTGCAATAGTCGGAACAAATGGTGCAGGCAAGACCACATTTGTGAAATTACTGTTACGGCTTTATAAATTACAAAGCGGACAAATTAAACTAGGTCAGCAGCCAATCGAGACAATTGATTTGGAAAGTTACAGAAAAGTTTTCGGAACTGTTTTACAGGAATTTAATATTTATGCATTGCCGTTAATTGAAAATGTAATTATGGACCAAGCTGTAGACCATAGTCTGCAGGATAAAGTGCGTGCCACACTGGAGAATACAGGATTTTTCTTAAATGACAATTTTACGGATGATTTAAATATAAGGCTGACAAATGAATTTGATATTAACGATAAAAGTCTGTCGGGGGGGCAGCAGCAAAAAGTGGCTATATCGCGAGTGCTGTATGAAGAAAAGAATTATATTATTTTGGATGAGCCATCCAGTGCTTTAGATCCGCTGGCTGAATACAATTTTAATAAAACAGTATCAAACTATTCAGAACAAAAAACAGTAATTATGATTTCTCATCGTTTATCAACTACAAAAAATGCGGATATAATCTATGTTTTTGATAATGGAAGTGTTGTAGAGGTGGGACAGCATGACGAATTAATGCGATTAGGTGGTTTATATAAGAAAATGTTTATTGCCCAAGCAGAAAAATATGTATAAATATTATGTTCCATAGCATGAATACTGATTAAAGTGCGAAGGAGGATATAAATGGAGGTATCACTTAAAGACAAGGTAATTAAAGTTACCGGATCTACTAAGGGAATTGGAAAAGCTTTAGCTGAGTCTTTTATGGAAAATGGTGCCATAGTGGTTGTTAATTATCATAAGGATGACAGACAAGCGGAAACAATGTGTCAAAGTAAGCCAATGGCCCTAAGTAACGCAATTATTATTAAAGCTGATGTTAGCAAGGAAAAAGAAGTGATAAGATTATGTAATGCTGCAAAAGAAAAATTCGGAAAGATTGATGTACTAATAAATAATGTGGGTATATGCAGAGATAGCGACATTATAAATATGAGTACTTCTCAATGGAATGATGTATTAACAGTTAACCTAACCAGTGCCTTTATCTGTACAAAGTATGTAGCAAATGAAATGATTACCCAGAAATATGGAAAAATTATAAATGTAGCTTCCCTGAAAGGAATTATCGGCTGTGAAAAACAAATTAATTATTCGGCATCAAAGGCAGGTATGATAGGATTTACGAAATCTCTAGCAAAAGAACTGGGAAAATACAACATATCGGTAAATGCTATTTGCCCAGGGTATATTGAAACTGATCTGAACCGGAATATTACTGAAAAGAAATTCGATGCAAAAAGAAGGAGTACACTGGAGTATAAATATGCTTTAAATGATCTGGTTGCTTTTACAACAGTATTATGTTCTGATGAAATAAACGGAGTTAGCGGACAAGTATTTAATATTGATTCCAGAATTATGTAAAAGATAGAACATCGATGCTGTCAATTACTATTGAAGATAATTATATGTGTATATATAACTCCTTTCAAAATAGTGGGAGATTTTTCATAATTCTAATTATTCTATCAATCAGTGAGGAGTTATATTGTTTTGTTTTGGACCAGATAATAGCCAGTATTATCTATTAACTATTATATGAGGGGGTAACAAGAATGAATAATATAGTAAATATAGTGAAAAAGGAATTATATGAAATGTCCGCAGAGCCAGTATTAAAAACAAATACAATACGAAAAATTTCCGCCAAAATATACCATTCATTTGATGATAAGGAGATTAATACAATTTTTAATCTTTGTGAGCAGTTGCTAGAATGTCATAACTGGGAATTAGGTGTTATAGCTTATGATTGGGCATTTAGAGTCAGAAAACAGTATACTCAAAAGAACTTTCTTACTTTTGAATCGTGGTTATTAAAATACGTAAGTGGGTGGGGGGATTGCGATGATTTTTGCACACATGCATTTGCTGAATTGCTTATACAATATCCAGAATTGTATGAAAGAGCTTTTATATGGACAAGTAATAAGGAATTTTGGGTAAGAAGAGCCTCCGCAGTTATTTTAATTCCCGCAATCTCGCAAGGTAACTATGTTAGTTTCGATCCCTTAAAAATAGCGGATGCTTTAATGAAAGATGAGCATGATTTGGTTAAAAAAGGATTTGGTTGGATGCTAAAAATATACTCAATAAAAGAAAAACAAATAGTTTATGATTACTTATTAAAGAATAAGGAAATTATGCCCAGAACCGCTTTTAGATATGCCTTAGAAAAAATGGATAAAGTAGACAGAGAAATTTTAATGGATAAGTAGTGATATGGAATTATCTAGATGGTATAATATTTGATATATGGGACTGGCACACCATAAGTTGTGGTATTAGAAAATAGGATCAGATAGGAGAGTTCAATGTATGCAAATAATTTACCGGAATGTACCTGTAAAAAAATAAAATGTGTACATCACGGAAATTGCAAGGATTGTATAGAATATCATAAAAACAATAAATATCATGCACTGCCTTACTGCAAGAGAAAAGAAAATAAACAGGCTGATAAGACCAATAGAAAATCTAAATGAATTTATTAATACATAATTCTGTATTATTTGTTACGAATGCGTAAAATAGAGGAAGGGTTTATAGATGGGTACTAATGAGGATATATACAAGAATGATTTAAACATATTGAGAGAACAATCTAAGGACTTAAGACTGGAATATTATTTTAAAGCAGTGGTTAAACCTGATGGTCCAGGTTCGGAGGAATTACGTGAAATACTTGATATAACCGAAGAAGATGGGTGTGAATATCAGGCCAGGAAAGAAAAAGAAGTCAGTATGAAGCCGGTAAAAAAACGTGATCTTGTAGTTCGTGAAGTAGTAAAGCCACTGTTAAAGTCCGCGGGCTTTAAAAACAGGCGTCAAGACTGGTTTAAGGAACTGGAGGATTCCTGGATGCTGATTCATATGCAGAATTCCCAGTGGAACAGTAGTTTAACGGGTGCTTGTTTTGGTTTCTATATAAGTGTTACAAAAAAATCTGATATTAGAACAGAAATTACAGAGCAATGGATTTATAATCAGGGGAAAGATTTAAGCCAGTTTGATTTTCTGCCTTATGGGGGTATGCTGTCACACAATTGCAGCGGGAATATGTATAAGATTGACGGATATCGCAATTATTTGCCCACGGATGAACCAATTGAGAATATATTGACTCAGATTAGACAGGATTTTAAAGAGTATGTGGTTCCCGCACTGCTGGATGTACATAATATCGAATAATGGAAACTGCTGTACCAGACGAAAAAGAAACGTTATGAGCAGAAGGAAAATAACATTCTGAATTTTTTTAAAATGGCAATTATGATGCAATCCGTAGCCGAATGGTCCCATTGGCAGGAGGAATGCGGTTTGACTCAGGAGGATATACTTGTCCATTTAGACTGGGTTGATCGTATGGAACAGTATTCCGCATATCCAGATGGTGATATGAGGTCGAAGATAGTCCGCTATTTTACCTCTAAGTAGCATAGACGTTTACAGGACAATATTTTATAAGGAAGAATGAAATGTTTAAAATCGGGGAATTTTCTAAAATTACACAGATATCCGTAAGAATGCTGCGGTACTATGATGAACAGAAATTACTGGAACCATGCATGATTGACAATCTAAATGGGTACAGGTTATATTCTGCGAAACAGATTGATCAGTTGAATCGAATTGTATTATTAAGAGATATGGGCTTTGGTGTAAAAGATATAAAAGCATTGTTAGAGACATGGAATTCAGAAAATATAAAAATTACACTTATGGAGCAAATGAAAAAGACAGAAGAAAATATTCAATCAGAGAAAAGGAAATTAAAGCAAATACAGGGACTGCTATCTGATCTTGATAATCAGGAAAGGGAACTAACGATTGAGATTATCAGGAAAGCCTTACCAATGCAGCATGTCATGTCAATAAGAAGAATAGTTCCGGATTACTATTACGAGTCAATATTATGGAAGGAATTTGGAGAGGTTCTTAATAATGTCAGGAATATAGATAAACTACAGAGTTTTTCAATCTACCATGATCTTGATTATAGGGAAAAGGATGTGGATATTGAACTATGTGTGGTAGCAGAGGAGTTGAATATACCTGTGAAAAATAAGGAGGTTATTTATCGGCAGGTTGAGAAAGTAGATATGGCAGCTTGTTTTATGATTTATGGACCATATGATAATATTAGCCGTGCCTATAAAGAATTCGCATACTGGCTGGAACGGCATAATGAATATCAAATGCACGGAGAAAATAGACAAGTATGTCATATTTCATGGTGTCATACAAAAAATCCGGAGGAATACATAACAGAATTACAAATACCATTGATATATACTTCAAGCTAAAGGGCAGAGATGCTCTTTTTTTTACTCTTTTTTGCTCTTTTTTGCTCTTTTTTTGCTCTTTTTTTTCTTGACCCTCACACGGTGTGATGGTTTATAGTAGTGGCAGAATAAATTTTTTTCCTTTATTGTTTAAGAGACCGCAGAAGCGGAAACATAACATAACGGGAAGCTGAAAAAAATATAAGAATAGAAAGGATGCCACGCTAAGATTGTTTCAAAGGTTGAAAGATTACTTTCAACGGGAAAGCTTGTTTCACATTTTATTCTGTGGCAGTATCGCAAGTTACCTGCGATATGCATTGGGTGTAAATATGTATAAAATAAAACCGATTGGGAAAGTAAAGTTTTCCAATGAAAAAACCATCCTATATGTTAATCAAAAATTTCAAAAAGCATTGAAACACGTAGATAAATTTAGCCATATTCATATCTTTTTTATAGCTGGTAATACTGAAAAAAGTAAAATGAATAAAGTTATCCTTAAAATCAAAGAAATTGATTTAAAAAAAGGATGTATTGTATCATCTACAATATTTGATACATATGAGGAAGCTGAATTGGTTGATATTAAGCCGTATTTTCCGAGTGAGGATACGGTAAAACCCACAGTATATTTATCAAAAAAATCAGAAAATTATATAGAAGTTGAAAAGAAGGAAGATTCATTAATTTATGAAGTCAATACCATTGGTGAAATCCGAAATGTAAATGGAGATAATTACATTCAGTTAACTAATATGATAAGTATTGCTGGAAGGTATATTACCGTTTTCTGGTGGTTTCATAAGTTTGATACGGATCGGTATAGGGGTATCACAGAGTGCAACCCGCCTTATGAGGATGCGCCGAGAAGTGGAATTTTTGCTACACGGTCACCCGTCAGACCCAATCCTATCGCAATGACGGTTGCCCGCATTATTAATATTGATATTGAGAGAAAAAGAATATATATAAATGGTATAGAGAGTTTTGACAAGACGCCATGTCTTGGAATAAGTGAATATGACTCCCGAGAGCATTGTGTCCTAGATGCCAGAATTCCGGCATGGCTTAAGCACTGGCCAAAATCCTTTGATGAAGCAATTCCCAATATAGATACCAACGAAATAAAGTTAATAGACAGCAAATTAATTAATTATTTATCTGATCGTAATACCCGCCAGAGAACGAAACAAAAAAGTAAGACCGAACAAAAAACAGTAGCTCCTAAGCAGAGAGAAATCATAGTATATGGAGCAAGAGAAAATAATTTAAAGGGTATTCATGTTCGTATACCCTATGGGAAAATAACAGCAGTCGTGGGGGTTAGCGGAAGTGGGAAATCAAGTCTTGTAAATAATACAATTTATGCGGAGTGTAGAAGGAGGATGGAATATTTAAGTCATAGCAATAGTATTCTTCCGACCCCAAAGGTGGATGAAATGACTGGTTGTATTCCTGCGGTAGTAATTAACCAGAATGCAATACAAGGAAATTCGTTTTCAACGGTCGGAACTTACACAGATGCATATGATTATTTAAGAAATATTTATGCCAGTGTATCGGTGCGTCATTGTCCAACTTGTGGAAATGAAATCATTCCTCTATCCAGAGAGAAGATTCTGACCGTTTTAAGAAGCAATGAGAAGGTTAAAATATTTAATCGTTCCAAGGAATTAATTGTTGGAGAATCTTTAGAAAAGAAGGTTGAGATTGCTTTAGAAGATGGGGAAGGAGCATTTTATGCAGAACTAGATAAAAAAGAAAGACTGCTGTTTCAAACAAAGCAAAAATGTTATCACTGTGATAAACTGCTGTTTCAAATGACACCAGCTACTTTTAGTTACATGGATTCAGATAGCAGGTGTCCGGTTTGTAATGGAACAGGAAAAACCGTCATAGTTGATGAAAATAAGGTGATAGATCACCCGGAATTATCTCTTTTAGATGGTGCTTCCTCCTTTTATGGGAAATTAAGAGCTTTTAAAGAAAATCCAAATGCCAATTGGATGAAGGGTCAGGTATTTGGTCTTGCTGCTGCGAGAAATGTAGATTTAGAAAAGGCGTGGTGTGAGCTGCCGAAAGCATATAAAGAGGCATTGCTGTATGGCACGAAACAGGAGGTAACCTATCACTATCATAATATTAAAAATGGAAGAAAAGGCGAAATAAAGCGTCAGGTAGAAGGAATAATCCCAATGATAGAACGAAGCTATGAAGAGAATTCAACCTCCAGCGGTATCAATAAATATATGACAAAAACTATCTGCAATACCTGCAAGGGAGAGCGATTAGGCATGGAAGGAAGAATAGCAACCCTTCATCAAATCAGATATCCCCAAGCTGCCAAAATGACATTTTATGAAATAAAAGAATTTTGTGAGTCTTTAATAGAAGAATTAAGTGATAACGAGTATGAAAAGATAGAATTTGCTGTCAGTTTATTGATTGAAATTTCTAAGGCTGCGATACAACTGGGAATCGGATATTTACAGTTAAGCCAGGAAACGAGTACCTTATCAGGCGGAGAAGGGCAACGGCTGAAATTGCTTGGAGCTTTTAAAAATCATATCTCAGGCATTTTATATATTTTTGATGAACCCTCAAAAGGTTTACATCCAACTGATTATGCAAAAATAATAAATTTAATTCAAGGGCTTGTAAAGGAAGGAAATACAATTATTATGGTAGAGCATAATGAAGATATGATTCGGATTGCAGATAATATTATTGAAATTGGACCCCTGGCAGGCGAAAGGGGGGGCAGGCTGGTTGGGGAAGGAACTCTTTTAGCTATGCTTACTCACAAGAGTACACAAATTAGTAAGTACATGAATAACGAAGGAATCCTCAAAAAAGTTTCTAAAAAGAATACACTCCCTTTAAACCAAGAGTTCGTTCATATGAAAAAGCTGACCTATAATAATTTGAAAAATATAAGTATACAATTCCCGAAAAAGGCACTTACCTGTATATGCGGAGTAAGTGGAAGTGGTAAATCCTCTTTAATGAAGGGAGAGATTTACAGCCGTGCACAAGGAAGCAGGGAATTTACCGGGGCTGTTCTGGTAGATCAATTGCCAATAGGAAAGACAACAAAATCTATTGTTGCTACTTATATTGGTTTTATGGATTTTATTCGTGGTGAATATGCAGCAACTACGTTATCCCTTCAGAATGGGTGGGATGATAAATATTTCAGCTTTAATAGCCCGTACGGACAATGCGATACCTGTATGGGGGAAGGAAAAATCAAGGTAAAATATACAGAAGGAACCTTGGTACAATGCCCGGATTGTAAGGGGAAAAGGTATAAAAAGAATATTCTTTCCATTTTGTACAGAGGTAAACGAATTGATGAAATTCTTGATATGTCTGTGGAGGAAGCAATTCAATTCTTCGGTGAATCCGGAAAAGCAGTTCAGGTTTTAAAATCGTTGCAGAAAGTTGGACTTGGATATTTAAAACTCGGTCAGGGAACATCTACACTTTCAGGTGGAGAAGCTGCACGGTTAAAGCTAGCAAAAGAGCTGAATACAAAAAGAAATGGCAATATTCTATATCTGTTAGATGAACCAACCACTGGATTACATTTTTCTGATATTGAGAATTTACTGAAATTATTAGAAGAGTTGATTTCTAACGGAAATACAGTCATTTCCATTGAACATAATAAGCAGTTCGTAAATAATTGTGACTGGATAATTGAACTTGGACCAGGAGCTGGAAATGATGGTGGGTATGTGATTAGTCAAGGAGCTGTATGAATAGCCCGGAGATTCTATTAATAAGCAGGTATACCAAAGAATACCAGAGAGAATACCAGAGAAACACCAGAGAGAATATCAGAGTGAATACCAGAGAGAATAGTGAGGTGATGTAAGTTCTGAATCATAATCCATAATTATTATGATGGACATTATTATAATATTTATAACATGATTATTGTATTTTATAGTCGGTTGTTTTGGTATTATTTTACATACCAAAAAAGGAGAATGGAGAAGAAACTTATGGGTAGTTGTAAACAGCATTTTAAGAGATGGATTGCTCTGCTGATGGCGGTTATTGTGTTTGTATCTATGATAGGATTACAGGTGATACAAGTATCGGCAGCAGCAAAGGTAAAAGGGGTTACAATAAGCAAGACTTCCTGCACACTAATCAAAGGAAAGACGGTTACTTTGAAGGCAAAGAAGAATAACACCAAATACAAGGGGGAGCTTGTATGGTCCAGCAGTAATAAGAAGGTTGCTGCCGTAACCTCTAAGGGTGTGGTAAAAGGAATGAAAAACGGAACCGCAATCATTACCGTAACCATTAAGGGAACGAAAATGAAGGCTGCCTGCAAGGTAACAGTAAAAACACCGGCAGCAAAATTAACCCTTAACCAGACCAGTGCAACGTTAAAGGTTGGAGAGACAATAACAATAAAGGGAACCGTATCGCCTAAGACGGCTAGTTATCAAACCCTCTTGTTTAGCAGTTCGGATGAGAACATTGCGAAGGTTTCTTCCAAGGGAGTAATTCAGGGTATAAAGGCTGGTACGGCGACAATTACCGTTAAGCTTAAGAACACAAAATTAATAGCGGTCTGCCAAGTGACAGTGGTGGAACCGCCAAAAAGCAACGAGGCAGTGGTGAACCCGCCGGATGTTGTAACGAATCCCCACCCAGTGGTAGTAAACCCCAGTGAAATTAAATTAAACAAGTCAGAAATCACAATGAATGAAGCAGATACTGCAACACTTATTGCAACGGTATTGCCGGTAAATGCGACAAACAAAACAGTCATTTTTACAAGTTCTAATAATGAGGTGGCAACGGTGAGTGCAGGGGGAGTTGTAACCGGAGTAAAAGAAGGTACTGCAACCATTACTGCAACGGTGCAAGGCACAGCTTTAAATGCTGCTTGCAATGTAACAATAAAAAAGGTAAAATTATCCTATGATGGATATCAATTAAAATGGTCGGATGATTTTGATGGAACCGCATTAAACAGAGCGGATTGGAATGTTGAAACCCACGCACCAGGCTGGGTAAATAGTGAGTTACAGGAATATGCAGACTCCGATGAGAATATATCTGTAAAAGATGGTAAATTGGTAATTAAGCCAATCAAAACAAATGAGGGCGGAGTAGTTTCTTATACATCAGGAAGAATAAATACGCAGAATAAGCATAATTTTACCTATGGTTTGTTTGAGGTAAGAGCCAAAGTTCCTGCCGGGCAGGGATTTCTGCCGGCTTTCTGGATGATGGCAGCAGATGAGAATCTCTATGGTCAGTGGCCAAGATGCGGTGAGCTTGATATTATGGAGATTATGGGACAACAGACGGATAAGCTTTACGGAACCCTTCATTATGGTAATCCCCATAATGAAAGTCAAGGAACTTATATGCTTACAGGAGATAATTTTGCAGATAATTATCACACCTTCTCCTGCGAGTGGGAACCCGGCAAAATCAGATGGTATCTTGACGGCATCCTGTACCACGAAGAAAGTGACTGGTATTCTGCTACGGTGGGACAAGGAACCTTAACCTATCCGGCGCCTTTTGACCAGCCCTTCTATATGATTTTAAATCTTGCTGTAGGCGGAAGCTGGGTAGGCAATCCGGATGCTTCCACAGATTTTAGTAATGCAGCGTATACGATAGATTATGTAAAAGCATATCAAAAGGACAGTTACAATGAAGATGTAACAAAACCAGTTAAGGAAGTTGTGTTAAGAGACCCGGATGTGAACGGAAACTATGTCAATAATGGGGATTTTTCAATACCAGAAGCTTTAAATGATAAGCTTAACTGGGAATGGTTAACTGCCTTAGGGGGAGAAGCAGCAGCGTCCATTGCAGGTAATGAAATAAAAATTACAACCACCAAGGAAGGCACAGCGGATTACAGTGTCCAGTTGGTACAAGCGGGCATTCCACTTGAAAAGGGAGCAACTTACGCCGTCAGCTTTGATGCGAGAGCCTCCCAGGCAAGAAGTTTAAAAACCGCAGTAAAGGCACCAGACCGCGGCTATGCAGAGTATATGAACTCGAAAACGGTTGGCTTAACTACAGAAAACCAATCTTATACCTATGAGTTTAAGATGGAAGGTGATTCAGATGCCAATGGCCGGTTAGAGTTTAACATGGGAGCTAGCGGCTCATCAGCAGATATTTATATCAGCAAGGTGTCAATTAAGAAGACGAAGGCACCAGACCCCAATGAAAAAGAAGTGAAAACCATTTTAGCAGACGGCAATTATATTTATAATGGAGGGTTTCAGGAAGGGGAGAAACGACTTGGTTATTGGGAGATTACCAATCCTTCGAATGCTTTGGTTTCAGTAACCAATGAGAATAACGACCGCAGATTAAAGGTAGTGGTTTTAAACGATGGAGCAAAACCGGAGGATGTTTTAGTCGCTCAATCCGAGCTTGCAATTACAGGCGGTAAAGATTATGCTTTAAGCTTTGATGCGCAGGCAGACGCTCCAAGGGATATAAAAATTGTAGTTGCTGGAGAAGAATACCTCGCTAGTCTCACAACGGATAATAAGTCCTATGAATTTAAAATCATGTTACCGGCAGTCTTGACAAATAAAAACATAGCTTTCTACCTGGGAGAAAAGGGTACCACTTATCTTGATAATGTAAGACTGGTAGAAGACGCAATGATTAAAAATGGCTCCTTTAACGCAGGCTTTGCAGGCTATGAATGGTTTGTAGATGCTTCTGCGGAGGCAGCCAGTGTGGTGGATAGTATTACAGAAGATAATGCTGCGGATATTACCATTAAAAATACCGGCAATGAAGATTGGAAAATCCAGTTAAAGCAGAATAATGTTCCCCTGGAAAAAGGACAATGGTATAAATTAACCTTTAAAGCAAAATCTGATTTAGGAAGAAAAATCCGAGTTATTATGCAGGGTCTGGAAGATAAAGGCTGGGCGGTTTATTCCGGTGAGAATATCGTAACACTTACCAGCAACTATCAGACCTTTGAAAAAGAATTCGTAATGACAGCAGATACAGATCCCCAGGCATTTTTATGCTTTGCCCTTGGAGCAGTTGGCGGTGAAGTGATTACAACCCAGCATAGGGTATGCATTGATGATATCAGCCTGGTAAAGGTGGACGCACCTGAAACCCCGGAAATTGGGGCTGGTGAAAATATGTTAAAAAATGCAGATTTTGCAACCGGCGACCTGACAAACTGGATTGAAACCATTGCAACTTGGATACCGGCAGCGGCTGTACATACAGTATCCGGCAGTGCCATTACCTATCATATTACCAATCCTGGAACTGCGGACTGGCATATACAATTAAAGCAAAGCGGTATCCCCCTGGAAGATGGGCAAACCTACAAAGTAACCTTTGACGTAATGTCTACGGAAGCAAGAGTGATTAAATCCGGAGTTATGAGTACATCCTACGCTTTTTACGGCGGCAGTGATATTACTCTGGAAGGGAATGTCACAAAGAGTGTATCCTATGAATTTACCATGAATAAGGAGGATCCGGCGGCAGATTTCTATATTTCAATGGGAAAGATAGAGGGTGTAGAGACACCGGCATCTGCGATTACCTTATCAAAGCTATCCCTAGTTAAGGTCAGCAAGTAATCCGTAGTAAAAGTAATCTATAGTAAAAGTAATCTGTAGTAAAAGTAACCTGTAGTAAAAGTAATCTGTAGTGAAAGTAATCTGTAGTAAAAGTAAATTTAGTAAAAAGATAGTAGTCAGGTATTTTATCTGATTACTATCTTTTCATGCAATAGACATACGAGGAAAATGCATTCTATTACACAAAAACGCTCCGCTTTTGGAAGTGTACCTTGTGGAGAGGAAGTTATTGCAGCCAGGTCTGCTCAGGTGTGAAAGGGTCAGTAAACGGACGCTTTGTTTTAAAAACTGGAAAAGGGGATATATGAGACTATTGTAAAAACTAAGTTTTAAACAGTAGTATTCATAATAATAAATTATAAAAGGAGAAAAGGCATGCAATATGGTTATTTTGACAATGAAAAAAGAGAGTATGTAATAACGAAACCGGATACCCCTGCGCCATGGGCGAATTACCTGGGTTCCCCAGAATATGGAGCTATTATTTCCAACAATGCGGGGGGTTACAGTTTTGCAAAATCAGGTGCGAATGGAAGAATTCTGCGCTACATATTTAATAGCTTTGACCAGCCAGGTCGTTATATCTATATTCGGGATAATGAAAGCAAAGATTACTGGTCGGCCTCCTGGCAGCCGGTGGGAAAGGATTTAAGCACTTATAAAAGCAAATGCTGTCATGGTACGGCTTATACCAGAATGATTGCAGATTACAGTGGTATTCATTCAGAAGTATGTTATTATGTACCACTGAATCAAGCCTATGAGGTATGGAAGTTACAATTGACCAATGAGTCAGAGAAAGAGAGAGAAGTAACAATTACAGGCTATGCTGAATTCACCAATAACAGTAATTACGAACAGGATCAGGTGAATCTGCAATATTCCATGTTTATTACCAGAACAGAATTTAGAGAAAACCAGATTCGTCAGTTGATTCATGGTAATTTAGATGGTTTGGAAGACGGGAAAGATGTAGATGAAAAAATCGTTACAGAACGTTTTTTTGGTTTGGCAGGTTCAAAGGTTACTTCTTGCTGTGGAGATAAAGAAAAATTTTTAGGAAATTACCGTGGATATGGGAATCCCATAGGGGTAGAAAAGGGAGAACTAAGCGGAGAAATGAATTACAATGGCAATAGCTGTGGAGCATTATCTTCTAAGCTTGTGTTGCAGCCAGGTGAGACTATAAATATGGCATTTATACTGGGAATGAAATACGAAGACGAAAGTAAGGAAATTCTTAAGAAGTATCAGAAGGTTGCTGAGACCTGTGAAAAAGAAGTATCCGAGTTGATTTCCTATTGGCATGAAAAACTTTCCCATCTTCAGGTAAAAACCCCAAGCCAGGAATTTGATACCATGATTAACACCTGGAATTCTTATAACTGTTTTATGACCTTTATCTGGTCCCGGGCTGCCTCCTTTTTCTATTGCGGTCTGCGAAACGGATACGGATACCGGGATACCGTACAGGATATCCAGGGGGTAATACATTTAGCACCGGAAATGGCAGTGGAGAAAATCCGCTTTATGCTATCCGCACAGGTAGACCATGGTGCTGGACTTCCCCTTGTTAAATTTACCCACAAACCGGGTCATGAGGATACACCGGAGGATGCTTCCTATGTAAAAGAAACCGGTCATCCTGAGTACCGTGCAGATGATGCATTATGGCTGTTCCCAACGGTTTATAAATATGTGGCTGAGTCCGGAAATCTTGCCTTTATCGATGAGGTGATTCCCTTTGCCAATAAAGACGAAGGAAGCGTTTATGAACATTTAAAGCGCGCCATTGATTTTTCCATAAAGCACTCAGGTATTCACGGAATGCCGGCAGGTTTATATGCGGACTGGAATGACTGTCTGAGACTTGGCAAAGATGGAGAGTCAACCTTTGTAGCTTTTCAGTTCTATTATGCCATGACAATAATGAAAAAATTTGCTGAGTATAAAGGTGATACGGATTATATTGATTACTTAAATAAACAGCAGAAAGAATTAGCAGTAAAAATCGAAGCCTTATGCTGGAATGAAGACCGGTTTATCAGGGGCTTTACGGATACTGGAGTGGTAATTGGAAAAAGGACCGATCCAGAAGCAAATATGTGGTTAAATCCCCAAAGCTGGAGCGTAATCAGTGGATATGCTAAAAAAGAGCAGGCGGAATTAGCCCTTGATAATGTATTTCATAAGTTAAATACCAAATATGGTGCAATTTTAATGGATCCCCCCTATCATGAACATGCCTTTGCAGGTGCCCTGGGGGTAATTTATAATGCGGGTTCCAAAGAAAATGCAGGGATTTTTTCTCAGCCTCAGGGATGGATCATTCTTGCAGAAGCCTTGAGAGGACAAGGAGAAAGAGCCTTTACCTATTTTATGGAAAATGCACCGGCAGCGCAGAATGAACAGGCTGAAATCCGTACCCTGGAGCCATATTGCTATGGTCAGTTCACAGAAGGAAAGGCAAGCCCGTATTTTGGACGTTCCCATGTTCACTGGCTTACCGGAACCGCGTCCACGGTTATGGTAGGCTGTGTGGAGGGTATTCTTGGTCTTCGCCCGGACTTCTATGGATTAAAAATTGAGCCTGCTATACCTAAGTCATGGGATGCTTTCGAAATCAAAAAGGATTTTAGAGGCAGACAGCTTCATATTCAAGTGAAGAATCCAGGACATGTGGAAAGCGGATGTAAAAAAATGATTGTAAATGGAAAAGAATTAGAAGGTAATTATATTCCGGCAGAATTACTTGAGGACCAAACAGAAATTGTACTTTTTATGTCCTAGTATACTATTTGGATAGGTTATTAATTAATAAACCAAGAAAGACTTTTGAAGGTGATAATCAAAAGAATTTCTTGGTTCTTTATTAATATTAATATATTCATCTGACATTATTGAATACAATATCTATGTATACTATAGAATCTTTATTATCCGGTGTAACTGCTTGATAGCTGGTAACAACAAGATTATCATGATTCCGTAATATTTCTGCAAATAAATATGTGATTACGTTCTCTGTTTCTTTGGGTCTATACTATCCCATTTCATTCTAAAATTCTTTGTGCGGAATTTGTGAGGTGTTAGTCCGGTCTTTTTCTGGAATACTTGTATAAAGTGACTTTGGGAAGAGAAGGAGAGGTAGTTTGCAATATCAATGATGTTATATTCTGAATACTGTAATAGGTTTTTTGCCTTTTCAATCTTCAGATCGATAATATATTGGCTGATGGGTAATCCCATCTCTTTGTGAAACAGTTTGGATAAATAACTTTCAGATAAGTTTAAGTAATCAGCAAGTTCTTTCATGGTAATTCGGTAATGAATATGACTGTAGATGTAGTCAATACAAAGGACAATAGGTTTGGACAGGACCTGACTGCTTCTAAGGATATACATCTGTTTACAAAAATCAAGGCACATAATATCGTGGAGTCTTGCAATCTCAGGAATTGATTTGCAGGCATCCATCTTGTAGATATAAAAATCACTTAAATTGTATGCTTTTTCCTGTTCCATTCCGGCATGTACGCAGTAACGGGTAATCATAGCGGCGGTAACCACAAAGTGATATCTAAGATTCTGCAAGGGCTTTTCTGATAGCTTCCCCATTCCGGCCGGATTTGTAAAGGTATTCCGCTTACAATCTTTTTTTACATATTCCAGGTTTCCATTGGCAATGGCATCATAAAAAGCAAACTCCGTTTCTATGATCCGGTGTCCTTCTAACATTTCATGGTTAATAAATTCACTTCGATACCATTCCTTTGATATATCCATATTAGGTTCTCCCCAGGCAAACCAGCATAATAAAGTTTAATATTAAGTTAGTATTATTTTATCATAAAATAATACTTAAAATCAACACTAGCTTATAGCATGGGAGCAGGTCATCCAAACAACTCTTTCATGATTACACACTGTCAAGTAGTAAAAGGAACATTAATATTGTCGGATGATTTTATCAAGTATTTTATCAAGTATGCAAATGAAAAAACAACTATGAAGTTTGCATTAAAATTAATTAATTTGTTATGATAATAAATGATAGATTGTATTAACTATTTGACCTTTTAGAATCTCATAATTCAAGTTATTGTGTGGAAATGAAGACTTTTCACGGTTCAGAGAATCAACTAAAATACAAGATGCGTATACTTTTTCAGATAAATTGTCAGCAGATGTGCCGTTATTCATAAGTATTTCTACTATTTTTAAGAAGTAATCATTTTCGGAATTGCAAAAGTGCCGGTTAATTTCGGCGTCTTCTATCATCATCATTCTTAATTTTACCAAAGCCTGATTTGCCGCAGCATATATATCGACATAGCAAGAAATCCAATTTTCGATGAAATCAGACAGGTTAAAGGGGTTTGGTAAGGATTCAAGTTTTTCAAATAGAAGTTTAGATCGGGAATCGAGATATTGATCGAATGCAGCAATAAATATATCACGCTTGTCCTTGAAATAACTATATAATGCTCCAATTGAGATACCGGCGTGTTTCGCAATTTCTATGGTGTTAGTTCCATAATATCCCTTTTCACAAAAAAGCTCAAAACCGACATTTAAAATTTTCTCTAGTTTTTCTATTGACCGGTTTTGTACGGGTTTTCTTACTTTACTCATCTACATTACCTCTTTCTTTTATTGAATAATTATACTTCTGATACAGCAATCGGTCAATATAATACGAAGGATTATTCACATTATATTGACAAGCAAGATATATCATGTTACTCTAAAAACATGAAGCATTATTCGCATTTTAGATTGATATGAAAGTTGAATCTATTTCATAAAATATCTTTCGCGGGATATGAGGAACCCACCCATGGTTCTGTCTGGCATGATAAAGCTTCAAAGTGCTAGAGCTTTTATTAACAGAGATTGGAGAAAAAATATGGATTTTTTAGAATTGGTAAAAAGCAGGTGTACAACACGCGGATTTAAGAATAAAGCGATAGAGAAAAACGACCTTATTCATATTTTATCTGCCGGACGTGTTGCACCGACAGCGTGTAACAGGCAGCCACAAAGAATTATTGTTGTTCAGCAGCCAGACAATATAATCAAGCTGCAAAAAGCATATAAAACTTTTGGTGCACCATGTGTTCTCATTGTGTGTCAGGATAAAAGAAATGCCTTAATACGTCCCTTTGATGGAAAGTGCTCAGGTGATTTGGATATTGGTATTATTTGTGATCATATGATGTTAGCGGCAAGGGAACTGAATATCGGTAGTGTTATGGTTGGACTGTTTGATCCCGAAATTGTTCGAAAAGATTTTGATATACCGGACTACATAGAACCTACTGCACTGCTGATCTTAGGATATCCTGAGAAAGGCTTTTTAAATCCAGAACGTCATGACACGGAAAGAAGACCGCTTACAGATACAATAATGTATGAAAAATACAATGAAGAGAATAAGTAAGCATCATAAATCAATTCATAATCACAATTAACTTATTGCATTAAGACTTGATAAGTTAAATAATTATTATTGTCTAAAAGCATAGATTCCTGTTGAAAACTTCTGGAAAAAAATATACAATTATATAACACCCTGAATTACAGGATTGTATGTTTTCCCAGAAGTTTTTTGATAGGATATCAAAAGAGAATATACATATCAGAGCGCTGCACCATAGACACCAGTAAATAATAAACGATTATGAGGACAAAGGTGAGAGAATGAACAAAAGAATTGGTATTAAGAATGCGGTATCAAAACGAAAGATTAGTTGTGTTTTACTTATAATTTGCCTTATGTTGTTAACTGCCTGTATGTCACGGGAGGAAAGGGAATTAGCAAGTAAGAATGAAGCATTAGCCAAGACCATTGTACAGGAGTATTTAGATTTAAATTATGGAAGCGGAGAAGTTACGTCTGAAATGTGTTTAATTATAAAGAATGATGATAAATTGTCTTTTCTTGCTACAAAAAGACCCAGTTCATATGTAAGAGTTTCCGTCTTGGTAAATAAAAAAGAGTTTCAAGTCTTTACCAATATAGAAACAGGTCAATGTTACGACAATTATAATGATGAATTGATTGCGGAGGATTTTAAAAACTATGCAATAGATACTTTATCTATTGATAATCCATATGAAATCGAACTTCATTACTACCGGAAGGGTTTATATGAAGAATTGATAGGCGGTGACAATGTCAATTTTGCGGAATATGGCATCAAGTCAGCAGAAGATTTATTTAAAAATAATCAGTACGATATTTATTTAGAATGTAAATATATTGACAGTGATATGGACTTCGGAAGTATTGATACCAAAGGCTTTTTTCCGGCAGCAGAGGTATCTGATATATATCTGGCACTAATTAATTTTCGCAGCAAGGATAGATATAATAACGGTAATTTAATATCACATCGCTCTTATTATAGATTATCTGGTCCTGAATATGGATATAGGGCAAGTGATATTATCACTTCCTATAGAGTAAGAAATTACGATGAAGATTCAGATACTTACATTTACGACGATACTGTATTTTGCAGTTATTCCCGTTATCGTTCAGAGACTATGAATGGCATAGAATTCGTTTGGAATGAGCGTGCTTATGCTTTAGATTTAAAAGAAATACCTGCTGAAAAAGAGATTAAAAAGGAGAAAGAGACCTATCATTCCATAGACGGAAAAGCGGTATCAGTGGTGTGTACACCACTTCTAGTGAATAAATATGGTATGGACGATAGTATTCATTTTTATTTTGATAAATCCAAGACAAAAAATAAATTAATTATAGATGAAAGAAATGGTAACCCCGAGGGTTTTATAAAAGTATATATGTACGGGTCAGGATTGCGGGATGCGGACTACTTATTTGATTTTAAGATGATGCATGACGATGTTGAATCCTTTACCGTTGGTTTATATAAAGAAGAATAATAGAGACGCGACCAATAAATATAATGAGCAAATAAAGCTTAAAGCTATTACATAAAATCTTTAAAAATCTCCTTTATCATTTGAGTAGATGGATAAGTTTGTCACATCTTCAATAAATTTATTCTATTTGATTATTAAAGGAGATATTCCGATTATATTTAACCCAATGGAATGGACAAGAGGATTTATTTATGAAAACAACGATATATTTTATAGAGCTCAGTGAACATGAGAATTTGAAAGAATATGAGAAATTCATAAAGTTTGTGTCACCAAAGAGACAATTACAAATAGATAAATTTAGATTTGATATAGACAAGAAGCTCAGCCTGTTCTCTGATTTATTTGTCCGTTATTCTGCGTGTAAAGCATTGGATTTAAAAAACTCTGATTTACTTTTTGATAAGAATACTTATGGTAAACCATACTTAGTTGGATATCCGGACTTCCATTATAATATTTCCCACACAAGATATGCAATCGCAATTGGTTTATCAGAAACTCCAATTGGTGTTGATATTGAGAAAAATAAAGCAGCGGACTTACAAATTGCTGAGCGGTTTTTCAGTAAGGGTGAGCAGCAATATATCTTGTCAGACAATCAAAAGCAGGAAACGTTATTTTATGAAATATGGACTAAAAAAGAAGCCTATATCAAATGGCTTGGCAAAGGACTAGCAATTCCTCTAAATACCTTTGATGTAACCGATACCCAGATAGGCAGGATGTTTAACACCATTGAAATCAATGATTATTTGGTTTCGGTATGTAACAGAGAAGAATTTAATTATATGGAATTCTTACAATTAAATGAAAATCAGGTATCTATATTACTATCAGAGTTTATAGAAAACACCTAAATCAGAATGAAATTTTAAAGTCACAAAAAGTTTAAAGTTGAAATTGTTATAGCTTACTTAACAAAGTAAAGCTGAGAGCAATAATTTTTACAGTCTGATAAATGGCAGCTGTAATTTAAAGCGAGGGTACACATGAATGAAGAATATATAAATTTAACTACAGAAAACCTTAACAAGGAGCATTTATGCTGCATTATCCGTAGTAAAAAGTCACATCCGGGTATTGATGCAAAGCGGCAATGGCTTTCAGACCGGCTTAAGGAAGGTCATGTCTTTAGAAAGTTAAATGAAAAAGCTACGGTTTTCATTGAATATGCTCCTCTTGAAACTGCGTGGGTTCCTATTGCCGGTGACAATTATTATTATGTTTATTGTTTATGGGTTTCTGGCAGTTACAAAGGTAAAGGGTATGGGAAAGAGTTAATGGAGTATTGCTTGGCGGATGCCAAAGAAAAGGGTAAATCGGGCATCTGTATGCTTGGAGCAGAAAGGCAAAAAGCATGGCTTACGGACCAGTCATTTGCAAAAAAGTTTGGCTTTGAGGTGGTTGATTCTACCGATAATGGTTATCAATTGCTGGCACTTTCTTTGGATGGAACAGCTCCGAAGTTTACACAAAATGCAAAAAACTCAAAAATTGAAAACAAAGAGCTGACCATTTATTATGATATGCAATGTCCCTTTGTCAATCAGAATATTGAGATAATCAAACAGTATTGTGAGTTGAATAAGGTTCTGGTGTCTTTAATTCAGGTGGATACGCTGCAAAAAGCAAAGGAATTGCCTTGTGTTTTCAATAATTGGGGTGTTTTTATAAAGGAAATTTTGAGACAGTTAATTTGTTATTAGATATCCAAAACTTAAAGAGAATACTAAAAAAATGAAGTCATGAAGATAATTTATGAAATAAAGAAAAATAATTAGATACTTAATGAATCGAATTATAATTTCGGTTTTTTCGTTGCTTATTCATATTTTATAATAAAACAGTAGAATGAAATAGTTATTCCAAATACATAAAGTGAATATGTTATTACATTGGCTCGCGCAAACAAAACGTTTTGTACGGGCTTTTTTCTATACCCGTTATAAGTGTCGGGCATTAGCGGTTGCGAAGAAATTTTACGAAAAATTTGCAGACACGAAAGAAAAGATTACTTGACAAATATTGCAAATAATTGTAAATTAATAGTGGAATATGTTGTAATTATATGTAAGCATATGTAATTATATGCAAAATATGCAGCTATATATTTTATATCCAGCTATATGCAAGATATACAGCATATTTAATTATATAACATCAGCATATACCGGTATATTCAAGTTAGCATATACATAAACATGCATATGCAACCAATTATGAGGAGGGTATAACTATGTTTGAAAAGGACAAAGACAACGAAAGGATCAGACAAAAGGACTTACAGGTATCACTAATCATATGCACCCACAATAATTTTGACGGTCTAAAGGACACTCTTGATGGCATCTACCAGATGAGCTATGAATTTCATGAAATTATTGTATTTGATGATGCCAGCACAGATAATACGTCGGATAAGACAATGTATTATTTTGGCGACAAACCTAATTTTACTTTGGTAACTTACACCAATCAAAAAGGATTTCCTGCTGCCAGGAATGAAGGTATCCTAAGAGCAAAAGGAGATTACATCCTGTTTCTGGATGCGGGATTTCTTATTACAGAAGACTCCTTAACTACCCTGCTTGAGGAATGTCCCCATTACAGCATTGTTTATCCAAAGATTACCAGGTTAACGACTGAGGACTACGCAAGATTTGAAAAAGCACATGAAAAATACATAAAGTTTTCCTACTGTTATCTTATTCAAAAAAGCGGCTTATACTGCTTTAACGGGTTATTCTATGATACAACCCTTGAAGAACCTGTCTGTGACTTTGATTTTTTCTGCAGAGCCCATGTATTTGGCTTGTCTTCCTATTTCGTAAATACTGCACAAGTAAAAGTTTCAGAAGCAGCCAGGGAAAAACTAAATGGCTCTGAACACTTTACTGACAGCAATAAAGCTTTAATGGAAAGCTGCGACCTGTTTAAAGCAATATACCATGATATGGGGACCTTAGAAACGATTCAATTCGTGCTGGAAGGATTAAACTATAAAGAAAATATTATAATCAAATCTATTCTTGGCTTACCCGATAAAGTTAACTACATAAATAAGAAGAGAGCAGAGTTATTAGATAATAACAATTCCTTCTATTACAGATATAGGGATTCCTATTTTAAGAATTTAAGTGATAAGCACTTCACCCTGATTGAAATAACCAATTCCTGCATTAATAAATGTTCCGGCTGTTCCCGTGCAGTTAGTCTGCTGAAACAGCACCAATATATGACTTTGGAGGAAATTGAGACTGCCTTAAAATCCCTTGAAGGTTGGACACGTCCGGTAGGAATCTTTGGTGGTGAACCAACGCTCCATCCTGACTTTCCACAAGTTTGTGAACTGCTAAGTAAATATTTCCCTAAAGAACAAAGAGCAATATTTACGTGCGGCGGCAGCAAATACGAAAAATATAAGGACATGATTGAGGAAACCTTTGGTGTCATTAACTTCAATGACCACAAAACGCCCTCGTTACATCAACCGATTCTGGTATCTGGTTATGAGGTGATTGATGATAAAAAAATGTGTGATGTCTTAATACGCCGCTGTTGGGTTCAACAGATTTACTGTCATATCATTACAAAGCGAGGAGCATTTTTCTGTGAAATAGCATCCACTATCGACCTGCTGCATAATGGTCAGAGCGGTGTTAAGGTTACCCCGGGCTGGTGGAAGCGGGATGCAACACAATGGAAGGATCAAATTACGAATAATTGCAGAAATTGCGGCTGTTGTCTGCCCCTTGCTGCAATTCCAGATAACTCAGCGAGGGAAATTATAAGCGGTGAACAGTATAAGACACTAAAGGACAATATCAGTGAAAAAAATAGCACAATAGATATTTACGATGAAATGCATGATACCATGTCAATTTTTAATACTGCAAAAGAGTCAACGAAAGAAAACTATGCCCTAAGAAATAGTAAGTCCTATTGGTATAAAGAAAATTGGCTGGATTCAAGGAGACGAGAGGATTATGAGAAAATGTTCCACCAATAAAAATAAAATCAACCCTAAAGTTGATGAGAACTATCCGCCTTCGGATAAACTAGACATTCCCTCAAAAGCCTCGTATGCTTTTGGGGGGACAATAGACAGCTTTGGCCGTTGGTTATACAGTGGACTTGCCAATCAGGTTTATGTTACTTATTTTAAACTGGCCCCATCTAGTCTTAGTATTGCATTGTTTTTATCCTGTTTCGTAGAAGCATTTACAGATCCATTATTTGGATGGCTTTCCGATAATACAAGATCGAAGTGGGGAAGACGCAGACCCTATATCTTATTCGGTTCTCTGGCAGCAGGTGCTGCGCTGCCCTTTTTATTCACGGCATCAAAACACTGGGATAAAGATATGGTATTTTTATATATGATACTTTCTTCCTGCCTTTATATGCCGTTAGTAAGTGCCTGCAATATGCCCTATCAGAGCTTGGGAGCTGAAATGACGCCGGATTATAATGAACGCACCAGTGTTATGTCCTGGAAAGCAGTGGTTCAGACGATAGCGTTAATGATGGTTTCCTGGGCCTGGTGGTTTGCCAGCCGGCCAATCTTTAACGACAAGGGAACTGGTCAGCTAAACCTTGCAAAAGGTGCTGCCTGGGCAGGGGCAATTGCCGGATGTATTATGATTCTTTCCGGAGTTTTATGCTTTTGCTTTACCCGTGAGCGATACTACCAAAAGGCACTGGCACAAAATAAAGTTGGTTTTGCTAAAATGATGAAACAAACGTTTCGCTGCAAACCCAATCTTATACTTTTAGGAGCGGTACTACTGTTCTCCATTCCGACGGCTTTGTTTAATAACTTAGGGTTTTATGTACAGACTTATTATGTATTCTCTGGTGATGCAGTGGCAGCTTCTGCAATAAATGGATGGTCCGGTGTGAGTTTTGGTGTCTTTAGTTTAGTAGGCATACCAGTGGCAACAGCCTTATCAGCAAAGCTTGGTAAGCGTGATGCACTTAAAATTATATTCCTCTGTTGCGGAAGTGCCTTTTTATTAAGTTATTGGCTTTATACCCCAGCTCTTCCGTGGCTTTGTATTATCTGCAGTGGTCTATATGGTATTAGTGCCACAGGTGTATGGGTTATACTGCCCTCTATGAGTGCAGATGTTATTGATTATGATGAATTATCCACCCATGAGCGGCGTGAAGGGGCATTTAGCGCCTCCTTTTCCTGGGTACTTAAAGTTGGTATGGCGCTGAGCATGCTAATCGTTGGTCCTATCTTAGGTCTGGCTGGATTTGATAGTAATATTAAACTCCAATCTGCCGGTACCATACAAACAATCCGGCTATTGTATGCTGGACTGCCTTTGGCAGCATGTATTTTGGCTTTTACCGTTATTGCTCTTTATCCACTTACCCAGGAACAAATGCTTAAAATACGATATGAACTGGAAAAACGCAGAGGCCAAGTTTAACTTTCTGCATAGGATAATAAAAAAACAAAGGTATCAGGACAGCAAATCTTGATACCTTTGTTTTAAATTTGAAAGAATGCAGCCATATTAACGATTGTTCGATTATTTTAGCTATTTCATTAGCCGTTTTAGTCAATCAGAATTTCAGCCAATGTTTAAGTTTATACTTATTATTTTATCCATTGGTTAACTATAAGATAACACTACCGAGTATTCAATCGTAAAGATCGTGTCACGTTTTGTCTCTGCAAAATCAGAACTGTTTTACTGAAACATAATGAAGAATTTGATACAAAAACTCATTGCACATATCCAGGTTGACATATCATTAAATGATATATATTATATATAATATAAAACTGGACATGTTTGACATATAAGAAGCATTCTTTATATAAAAATGACCGGTTAAAATACTAATGTATTGAGAGGTGGAGTACATGAAGAAAGAATCCTTATACGAAAAAATCTACAATGATATTGTTGAGGGAATCAGGACGAAGAAATACTTACCCGGAAGCAGACTGCCTTCGGAGAAGGAATTATCCGAACAATATAAGGTAAGCAGAATTACCAGTAAGAAAGCATTGGAGATGTTGTCGGAGCAAAACCTGATTTTAAGAATGCCAGGGAAAGGATCTTTTGTATCAGATGAAACACAGGATACAGATTTCGGACAGATAGCGGGTAATAAACATAACGGTCAAGGGAAGAATATAGGTGTAATTATGGATGCATTTGGTGCAAGTTATGGTTATCAGCTTTTATTAGGCATTGAGCGGGAATGTAAAAAGCACAAATTAAACTTTATATTAAAATGCACTTACGGCAGTAAAAGGTCGGAAACAGAAGCAATCGAAGAATTATTAAATATAGGGGTATCCGGTATTATCATCATGTGCGTCCACGATGAAACCTATAATGAGGAAGTACTTAAGCTTACGGTGGAGAATTTTCCTATTGTGCTGATTGATAGGAAATTACAAGGAATTCCCATTCCTTATGTTGGCACAGACAATTATAAAGCTGCGAAAGAGTTAACGCAGTGGCTGTTTGATCATGGCCATACAAATATCTGTTTTGTCACCCATGTTTCTTTGCAGACTCCTACAATTTTAGAACGTAAAAATGGATTTGTTGACAGTCATCTGGAACATAATATTATAACCAATGAAACCATGTGGATTACTAATCTGAAATCCATGCTTCCATCTGCATCCGGTTTGGAGCAGTCAAATAAATTTTTGGATTTGGACCAAATCAAAGAATACATTATTAAGAACCCGGATACGACAGCTTTTTTTGCGGTGGAATATACCGTAGGGATTCTGGTTTATAAAGCTTTAAAAGTGCTGGGACTGGAAAAAGAAAAGGCGGTTGTATTTTTTGATGGAATTGATGAACGCTATGATCCCCAGCCGGTCTTCACCAGAGTGAAACAGGACGAATATAATATTGGGACGAAGAGCGTGGACTTGATTGTTGATAAGATGAATGGAAAAGCTGGTTCGGAGACAATTCTGGTTCCCTATGAAATTGTGGAAGGTAAAAAATAGGCTAACATGTTTTATAAGATTAAAAACCCTTATTTCGTGATATGAAATGAAATAAGGGTTTTCTTTTTTGTCATGAATAATAAGATGAATGGTATAAATGTAATAAATGATATAAATAATATAATTAATGTATTGACAATTGATTCGCAAAATGTTAGTATATGGATACAATTAACAAGCAAAACATAAATAAACCGTAATAAGTATACAATATACATAATGTATTGTGAACTGATATTGAAAATCATAAAAGCATTAATTAAATTATTTATATTTTTTAATATGGTGAAATGGTATAAATGATATATATATTGGTGATTTATACATGATTAAACTGTTTTTTTATGATTAAACTGCTTTTTTTATGATTAAACTTGCTTGTTATATAGGAAAGGAGATGGAAGTTTGAAAGTAAAAAGCCGTGCAGCTACCAAGCAAAATTTTATTGGAAAGTTATTTGTTGCACCTCCGGTAATTTTGTTTTTTGTATTTACCCTTTTTCCAATGATAATGGCAATCGCATTAAGTTTTACGGATTATGACATTATTAACATGCCAAGATTTGTTGGATTCAAGAATTTCCAAAAAATAATACAGGATGAGTTCTTTTGGATTTCTCTGAAAAACACTTGTTATTATACGGTCTTATATGTGCCTGCCGGATTGTTTTTATCCCTTGGCGCGGCGTTGTTTTTAAATTCTGAAAGAAGAATGGTTGGGTTATTCCGGACTTTGTTTTATTTACCGGTACTTTCTTCCAGCGTAGCAACCGCTACGTTATGGTTCTGGATATTAAATCCTCAGTTAGGTCTCTTAAATGGAATCTTAAGTATATTCCATATCGATGGACCTGCGTGGTTATATGATTCTAAGCTAGCTATGCTTGCTATTGTAATGATGAGTTTATGGGCAGGTTTCGGTGGAAATATGATGATTTTTTTATCTGGTTTAAAAGGTATTCCGCAAATCTATTATGAAGCAGCCAGGGTAGAGGGTGCCGGCAGGTGGCAGATGTTTAGGTTAATAACTATGCCATCACTTACCAAAACCACATTTTTGGTATCTACAATGCTGATTATAGGTACTTTGCAGGTATTTGACCAGGCTTTCATATTAACAAAAGGCGGACCGGGGAATGCAACAATCACCTTGGTTTATTACATATATAACAGCGGCTTTAAAAACCTGAATATGGGTTATGCGTCCAGTATTTCACTTGTATTATTTTTGATTATTTTAGCTATGACCGTTCTTAACCAGAAAATCAATAAAGCAGATATCTAAAAAAGGAGGCAGTATGTAAACATGAAAACAAAGAAAAAAATTGGTGACTTTTTGTGGTATACAGGAGCAGTCTGTATTGCTCTGATAACTGTTTTCCCTTTTTTATGGATGATATCCACGTCATTTAAACCGGAGGGAGAAATTTACTCCAATTCCCTCTCCTTAGTTACAAAAAACTTTTCCTGGAATAATTATCAGAAAGTTTTTGATACCATACCGTTTTTCCGTTATTTTCTAAATTCATTGGTTTTGGCGGCAGCAGGAGTAATCACGAATGTATTTTTGGGAGCCCTGGCAGGGTATTCCTTTGCTAAATTAAAGTTCAGCGGAAGAAAATTAACCTTTTCCCTACTGTTATCTTCAATGATGATTCCGGGTATTGTAACAATGATACCGCAGTTTTTGATATTAAAGTATTTTCCATTGGTTGGCGGTAATAATTTATTCGGACAGGGAGGAGCCGGGTTTATCAATCATTATTCGGCTATCATTATTCCCGGCGCAGTAGGAGCTTTTGCAGTATTCTTTATGAAACAGTTTTTTGAGACCCTGCCGGATGACCTGGCTGAAGCGGCGAGAGTAGATGGATGTAATGAATTCCGCATATTCTGGCAGATTTATTTACCACTTATTAAACCGGCTGCCATGACTTTGGGAATTATGACCTTTCAAGCCGGATGGAATTCCTTTATGTGGCCAATGATTGTTCTTAACTCCAAAGAGATGATGACCATACAGGTTGGTTTATCTACGTTCCAGTATCAGTATAACACCAGCTATGGTCCTCTTATGGCCGGAACCGTCATTGCAACATTACCAACTATTTTGATTTTTGTTTTTGCACAAAAATATTATATCCAGGGCATTGCTTTTACCGGCAATAAATAAAAGCATTCGTGTCATTTACCCTGAATGGCACCAAAATTAAAGGAGGAAGATTTATGAGGAAAGCAGTAAAAAGTATGTACAAAAAGGTTGGGGTAGTCCTGCTTGCCGTTATTCTGACAGCTGGATCCCTTACAGGATGTTCCGGTTCCAAAAGTGCAGTAGATGACACAACTGCTAATGGGTCAGAAACAGGAAACAAAGGAAATGGAAAAGCTGAGGAAATTACCATGTGGGGTTCCTGGAGCGGCGACCAGGTAGGGCAATTAGAGAACCAGCTAAAGACTTATAATGAATCACAGAATAAGTATCACGTTACTTACGCAGTACAGGATGGGATGGAGCAGAAACTGCTTACTGCTATTGTAAGTAACCAGGCACCGGATGTTGTTTTGTGGGACCGCTTCAATACCAGTGTATATGCTCCAAAAGGCGCATTTACACAGCTTGATGATATGGTAACAAAAGATGGCGTAGATTTAACTAAATTTTATGAACCTGCTGTAGATGAACTTACCTATGACAATAAACTATATGGTATTCCATTAACAGTAGATACCAGAATATTATTTTACAATAAAAAAATGTTTCAAGAAGCAGGAGTTGACCCAGCCTCCATTATTGATTGGGAAAGTTTAAGACAGGCAGCGATTAAACTGACGAAGAGAGATGGGAATAAATTAGTCCAGGCCGGATTTTCTTTAAAAGATGTTGGTCTATTTAATAACTGGATTCAGCAGGCAGGAGGAAAGATGATTGACGATTCGGTTAATCCTGCAAAAACAGCTTTTAATTCACAGTCAGGTCTTGAGGTTCTAAAATATTGGAACCAATTGTTAAATGAAGATAAAGTTTATGATTTAGGATTTGAAGACGGCTTTGGCGGTGATGGATTTAAAGCAGGGAAAGTCGCCATTACCTTTAACGGACCATGGACCTTGCAGAGTTATAAGGAAGCGGGGATCGATTTTGGTGTAATCGGACAGCCGGCAGGACCAAGCGGTGGGAAATCAGCTATGATGGGTGGTTTTGGTCTGATCATACCTAATAAAGCAAAAAATCCGGAGGGTGCCTGGGATTTCATTAAATGGTGGACAACGCAGCCTGCTAACGGTGTAGAATTTGCGAAAATCAGTGGAAATCTTCCAGCTAATAAAGATGCAGCGGCAGATCCTTATTTTATGGAGGATGAAGTCCTTAAAGTATTTTCTGATACGATGCTATATGCCAGCATCCGGTCAAAAGTCCCGGGATATTCCGATGTGGAAGGCTTAGCATTAATCCCTCAGCTGCAAAAGTACGTGGCAGGGGAAACCAGCGCAGAGGAAGCATTAAAAAATGCACAGTCCCAAGGAGATGGAATCTTAGCAGACGCAGTAAATAAATAAATAAATTATCAAAGAGGGTGTTAATAATCCTGACTGGATTGCGCTACTTATTTGACTTAAGGCAGAATAAGAGACATTCCTGAATGATTATTACATCCTTTTTCGTAGTAATAGGCATTAATTGCATGGTATATCAATGTAATAAGAGAGTTTAGTAATTCCCTAAAAACTTTGAGATGGAAAGGAAAGGATTATGATTGATACGATAACAGAGAGTTGCGATAAAGTTCAGGAAAGCCTGGTTAACTATTTTTGGAGTGATGACGAGGGAACTTTTGTAAACCATTATCCGGTAACGGAACCTGAAAATTGGGTATATTGGTGGCATGCCCATTCCTTAGACTGCCTCTTAGATGGTTATAACCGTACAAAGGATAATAAATACCTGAAACAGATTGAAAAAGAATATAATGGTACCTTTATTAAAAACGGAAATACGTTTCTGCATAATTGGTATGATGATATGGAGTGGATGGCATTAGCCCAATTAAGACTTTATGATGCAACAGGAGTATTAACATATAAGGAACAGACCCTAGCTCTGTGGGAGGACATCAAGACTGCCTGGAATGATTTTATGGGCGGTGGCATGGCCTGGAAAAAAGACCAGCTGGACTATAAAAATACACCTGCCAATGCTCCGGCAGCCATACTGGCGTTCCGTCTTTATCAAAGATTCCGTCAGGAGGAGGATTTAAAATGGGGTGAAAAGATCCTTCGCTGGAATATGGAAAATCTAATGGATCCGGATACCGGATTCATATGGGATGGTATCAATCGTCTGGGAGATAAATCAATCGATTATGAATGGAAATTCACCTATAATCAGGGGGTGGTAATTGGTGCCCTGGTAGAACTTTATAAAATCAATCCATCTCAGGATTACCTTCAAAATGCAGCAAAAGTTGCTAAAATTACAAAAGCATTGTTAGCAGATGCGAATCAGGGAATTCTGCCTTATGAAGGGCTTGATGACTGTGGGTTATTTAAAGGAATACTGGTAAGGTATCTTTATGAATTATTTTTGATCTATCGGGAATTAGATGAAATAAAAGAGATGATACTAACAAATGCCCAATGTGTAATTGAAAACGGTATGAGTGAAAATGGGTTAATTGGTGGAGACTGGAAGAAAAAACCAACAGGTTGTGTTGATCTTGCCCAGCACTTAAGTGGAATTATGCTGCTCGAAACAGCAGCAAAACTCCTTGCGGATTGAGAGGAGACAGAGTGGGGATGAAAAGAAATGCTGACTGGAATAACAGAGTGAAAAAGAGTATTATCCTGACTTGCATCTTATTAATCCTAATGATTGGAACTATATGTTATGTCTTTATATCAGGCAATATTCACAAGAACGAAAAGAGAGAAGAGAAGATGAGTAATAATACGAATAAGGAATGGCAGAATACAAACCAACAAGAAACAAATGATTCCACTGGATTAGTCCAGAATAGTCCCACGTTAGATATGGCTGAAACTGCCCTTGATAAATATCTTGAGAGTTTTTATGTGAAAGAGGAAGCAGGTGGTTATATCGTAGGGGAAGACTTCTGGCAGCAGGCAGAAATCTTTGAAGTAATCCTTGATGCCTGTGAGCAGACAAAAGATAAAAAATATCTTACAGTGTTAGAGGATATGTATCAGGGTTTTGTTACGAACCATGGCGAAGACTGGTCTTATAATGAATTTAATGATGATATCATGTGGATGACGATTGCTTGTGCACGGGCTTACCTGATAACTGGCGATAAAAAATACCTGAATCAGGCGGAAAAACATTTCAATTTGGTATATGACCGGGCTTGGAGTGAAGATTTAGGCGGAGGCTTATTCTGGAAAACCGAAAATAAAACCAAGAATTCCTGTATCAATTGTCCTGCTGTCATAGCAGCCTGTCTGCTTCGTGAAGCAACTGGTGATAAGAAATATATGGATAAAGCCCTGCTGATTTATCAATGGGAAAAAGAGAACCTGTTTGGCACTACAGGTGCGGTTTTTGATGCATATGATCTTGAAAGCGGGATTAATACGTGGTGTTCTACCTATAATCAAGGCACGTTCATAGGAGCAGCTATGAAACTATATCAGTATTCTGGAGATGAGACTTATCTTGAAGATGCAAAGAAGGCTGCTGATTATACTGTAAATACCATGTTTTCAGATCAGGTCATGAATACGGAGGGAGATGGCAATGATCTCCCGGGTTTTAAGGGAATTCTGGCAAGGTGGATGGGTAAATTTGTCCGTGATTGCCATCAGTACCAATATACTGGCTGGCTTAATAAAAATGCAATGGCTGCCTGGAGTAATCAAAACAGTAACGGCATTATGTGGACTTTATTTTATACAAAAACCGAAGATACTTTTTATTCTGCCTGGGGGTGTTCGGCAGCGGTATCAATGCTGATAAATTGCCCAAAGGAGCTGAAGTAACGGAAGAATTCCATAAGGTCAGCATACCAGACGTCATACTTGGCCGACATAATTCTGCTTGATTGACTGCCGACATAATTCTACTTAATTGACTTGACTTTTTATTAAATTCTGTATAAAATGGCGCAAAGAAGGTACTCCAGCCTTTGAGCTGCCGTTTAAAACAGCCTCAGACCGGATGTTCAGGGGTCAACTGCGACTGCTCAATACCCAAAGTATCAACAGAATGGAGTGAGTGTGAAAGAAAATTATATAAGAAAGGTTGCCACACGGAGCATCTTTCACATATCTTATTTGTGGCAGTATCCCAGGCCAGCCGGGGATATGCAATGGGTGTACATTATGAATTTAATAAAAGAGTTTTTAAAGGGCATTTTAATCGGGATAGCCAATATTATTCCGGGAGTCAGCGGCGGAACCATGGCAGTTTCCATGGGGGTATATGATAAAATTATAATGGCTATTACAGGCTTTTTAAAACACTTTAAGAAGAGCGTGCTAATTCTTCTTCCTTATGTACTTGGAGCATTAGTTGGAATCGGAGCATTATCCTTTTTCGTAGAATATACGTTGAGTAATTACCCTATGCAGACCAGCGGTGCCTTTATCGGGTTGATTATTGGCGGCATACCAGTGATTGTGAAACGAATGAAAGGTGCTAAGCTTAATGTGCAAAATGGGGCAGCTTTCCTCCTATTTTTCTTACTAGTTACCGGTATGGCTTTTTTAAGCGGAAACGAAGGTGCTGCAACAGATATTGCGATTAATGCAGGTACCGTGCTTCAGTTGTTCTTTGTAGGTATGATAGCATCTGCTACCATGATAATTCCAGGCGTTAGCGGCTCTATGGTTATGATGATATTAGGCTTTTATGGTATTATAATAAACAGCATAAGTTATTTTATCAGTGCTCTCGTTAACTTTAATATGACAGTATTACTGCATGAAGTTGGGGTATTAATGCCCTTTGGCATAGGGGTTTTATTAGGAATCGGCTTGATTGCTAAACTAATTGAACTATTATTTACCAGGCTTCCGATTGTAACTTACTGTGCAATCCTTGGATTAATAATTGGGTCGCCAATCGCTATTCTAAAGAAGATTGGTCTTTCTTCTGTAACTTTACCTGCTGTTTTGGTAACGATTCTTACTTTTTGTATAGGATTTGCTATATCATTTCTTTTAAGTAAGGATGAAGGAGAATAAAAGAGGTTGGTTTGCCCAAGGGATTACTAAGACATCACTATAAGGAACCGGATAAGGATGAATGGCAAGGTTAGTTTAGTTGAGAATATTCCCAAATAAGAATATAATTTTAAAAGAGCAAAGGTATCAGGACAGTAAATCTTGATACCTTTGTTTTTATATATGGTGATCGGAACTCTGTAGCATAGAAAAACCGCCAATCACAAATTAGGAAGCGATTGGCGGTGTAACGTGAGTAGTTCATATAGTTTGAGGTTAAATTTAAATATTTTTAACGATGGGTTCTCTATAAAGACTCACTAAATTAAATGATACTCTTTCAGCAGTTTTCCAATATCGGTACCTGCAAGCTTTTTAAGAGCTTCTCCCAGAACTGCCTTGATATTCGGGTCAAGGTCTAATTCAGTAAGCTTTTTACCATCTCCTAATTTTGAAGTGGCATTTAAAAGATCACGGACATCATAGGTACTTCCCCAGACTTCGGGAACGCCTCTGTCAATATCTAAAAGAGTATAAACACTTTCCATTGCGGTACGTACAGAGTATTCAATGGTAAAGATGGTGTCGCGTTTTGTCTCTGCAAATTGACCCAGGAATGCAAAGTTTACACTGCCTTCTGGTATAACATCAGGACGGTCACCGGCTTGCCGGGGCATAAAGAATGCAGTGATATAAGGCATCATACAAGGAACTGTATTCGCACTGTTCTCTGCCATGTCCTCGATTTCATTTACCGGAACACCAAGGTGATACAGCCATTCCATACAGATTTCCTTACCGGTACATTCCCTCATAGGCTTTTTCACAAAATTACCGGGCTTGTCAGTAAATAATCCATAAATCCAGCCAACTAACTGATCCTTTGGCTGACTGCTAAAATGAGGCTGGCGGTTAAAGGTCCAGCTAAGGAGCCAGTTGGAATCCTTAACGGTTACAATACCGCCGGTAACTACTTTACCGCTGAAGGGATCGCGTTTGCAGATTTTTTGGATATAAGGAGGAATACGGTTGTCAAGGGTGGTTACGGTTGCAGACATCCAATTGCTTTGCTCTGCATCATAGCAGAATTTATCCGGATGTCCGAAGGCAGGGTCCTGAGCCGCAATTTTGCGCCACATATCCCAGCCGCCGCCCTGCTTGATTTCATAGTTGAAAGCCGCAGGAGTGTTTTGGCTGCCAATCGTTGAGTTTTCAACACAGCCGCCGTTCGTAATGAATACCAAATCATTTTCAGTCAGATCGATATGTTCTTTTGTATCGTTTTGGATCACTTCGATGCTGGTAGCGATTTTTTTATTATCTTTGGTTTCAAACAGGATATTCTCCACTTTAGTACCGTAATGGAACTGAACATCATGAGCCTCCAAATATTTTACTAAAGGAAGAATCATGGATTCATACTGATTGAGCTTTGTGAAACGGACTGCTGTAAAGTCAGGCATTCCTCCAATATGATGAATGAAACGTTTGATATATAATTTCATTTCCAGTGCACTATGCCAGTTTTCAAATGCAAACATGGTTCTCCAGTACAGCCAGAAATTTGAATTTAGTACTTCATCACTGAACACTTCCGATATTCGGCGGTTATACAAAGCTTCATCCGGAGTGAAGAATAATTTCATTATCTCCTGCATACCTTTGTCGGATATAGCAAATTTACCGTCTGTGTGTGCATCTTCACCACGGTTAACGGTTGCACGCATGAGGGAACTGTTAGGGTCGTGCTTATTGAGCCAGTAAAACTCATCTAATACACTTGCGCCTTCTGTTTCCAGGGAGGGAACGGAATGGAATAAGTCCCACAAACATTCATAGCGGTTATCTACCTCACGTCCCCCGCGAATTACATATCCTACATCATCATATTTATAGCCATCACAGGCACCGCCTGCAAGGGTATCCTTTTCTAAAATATGGATTCTTTTTCCGTCCATCTGTCCGTCACGGACAAGAAAGGCAGCAGCAGCCAGTGAGGCAAGACCGGATCCGATTAAATAGGCTGATTTGCCGTCAACTCCCTTGGGTTTTTCTGGTCTGGCCAGTGATTCATAATTTCCTTTTGAATAATACATAGTACCTACCTCCATGATTATTTTTTTGTTTGTCTTAACACTCACCAGTATAATATTTATAGGAATTAATACAATCATCAATAACATGGTTTTGTTAAGAATCACATCATGGGGAAGTTATTGTAGGTTTTTTAATCAATTCGGGGCTTTTGATTAGAACGGTTCGTATGATACTTATCTAAGGCTCTTGATATATCACCGCTTATCAACGCGCTGACTTGATCTATGATTATTTGAGGGTCCTCCCTCAGATCCTTTTTGATCCAATCCAAAAGCAGACCAACAAAGGCAAAGTTATAGAAGTTGGCAATAAACTTTTTCTCTGCCTCCGTAACGGAAAGACCTGCTGCCTTTTCCTCTACAACTCCCATTAATAGGTCAAACGTGATTGCATAAAAATAGTCTTCGATTTTTTCCCTGCTGATCGAATGATATACATTTAATACAAATGGTTTATTTTCAAGAACCATTTGAAATGTCTGCAAAAACCCTTGCTGCCAGGTTTCATAGGTTTTCTTTTCATTAATTGCTCTGGACGTTTCTTCGATACAGATCCATTCAATCAAATCATAGATATCTTTGAAATGATAATAAAAAGTCATCCGGTTAATCCCGCAGTCAGTCGCAATATCTGATATTGTAATTTTAGTTAGTGGTTTCTTTAATAAAAGATTTTTTAGCGAGGTTTCCAGAGCCCGCTTTGTAATTTGTGACATGGAACAGGCCTCCTTGGTATTAGGTATTATAATTCTTATTATATCATATTTTGTGTGAAGGTGGTAGGTTAGCTTTTATAGCCAGGGATAAACCAAGGAAGGTAGGAACTGTAAAGGGTGGGGCAGTATTTTGGCATACCAGGATAATAATTGGTCCAATAACAAAAACCATCTAACGATTAAGTCGGAAGATGGTTTTGTTATGCCCCGAAGGATAATACTTGGATGTACTAATAAAAGACAGCTTGTGCTACACCCGCTTTTTATATGCTCTCATAGCAAAGATATAAGCTATAATCATAATTCCGATACACCATGCGAGAGCGACCCATATAGCATTACCCACCGGCTGACCAAAGAGCAATGCGCGAATCGCTTCTACGATGGAGGTCACCGGCTGGTTTTCGGCAAAGGCGCGAATAACTGCGGGCATGGATTCCGTTGGAACAAAGGCTGAACTGATAAATGGTAAGAAAATAAGAGGGTAAGAAAATGCTCCAGCACCATCTACTGATTTTGCGGACAATCCAGCAATCGCTGCAATCCATGTGAGGGTCAGTGTAAACAGCACGAGTATACCCGCAACGGCAAGCCAGGACAATATTCCTGCCTGGGAGCGGAAACCCATAAGCAGTGCAACAAGAATAATTACAATAACAGAAATCCCATTAGATACCACTGAGGTAAGCACATGCCCCCAAAGTGCTGCCGAACGCGCAATTGGCATGGAGTGGAACCGATCGAAGATTCCGCTTTGCATATCCATAAACAGTCGGTAAGCTGTATAGGCTATACCGCTTGCGATTGCAATTAAGAGGATGCCGGGCAGCAAGTAATTCACATAGCTGCCTGTGCCGGTTTGTATTGCTCCTCCGAACACATAAACGAATAGCAGCATCATTGCTACCGGAGTGATGGTGACGGTGATAATGGTATCCATACTGCGGAAAATATGACGCATGGAACGTCCGAGCATAACGCATATATCGCTGAATAAATGATTGGTCAATTCCATCTACTTCTCCTCCTTTGTACCAATGATTGAGAGGAATATTTCCTCTAATGTCAGCTGTTTTTCCACATACTCCACCTTAGCAGGCGGGAACAGTTTTTTCAGCTCTAAAAGGGTGCCGTCTACGATTATTTTACCTTCATGAAGAATGGCAATTCTGTCTGCAAGCTGTTCCGCTTCTTCTAAGTACTGAGTAGTTAAAAATACGGTAGTGCCGCCCTTTGAAAGCTCCTTTACCGTCTTCCAGACCTCGATGCGGGCTTCGGGGTCAAGGCCGGTGGTTGGCTCGTCGAGAAATATGAGCTGTGGTTTTCCAATCAGACTCATGGAGATGTCGAGCCTGCGGCGCATACCGCCTGAATAGGTAGATGCCCTGCGATCTGCGGCTTCCGTCAAGCCAAAGCGTTTTAACAGATCCTCAGCTATTTGGCGGGGATTGGCAAGGTGCCGCAGTTTGGCAATCATGATGAGATTTTCCCGTCCGCTTAAAATTTCGTCCACGGCGGCGAACTGTCCGGTCAGGCTGATGGACTGACGCACATAGTCGGGTTTTGTAAGGGTGTCAAAGCTGTTAATGGTGGCAGTACCAGTGTCTTGCTTAAGCAGTGTGCTGAGGATTTTCACAATTGTTGTTTTACCCGCACCATTGGAGCCGAGGAGGGCGAAAATCTCACCGTGTTTTACTTCAAAATCTACGCCCTTTAGCACTTCTTTGTCCTTGAAAGACTTTCGCAGTCCTTTTACTTCTATTGCTTTTTCCATTCTGATACCCCCTTTTTACTTTGCTTTATCTGTTGCTTTTTTGATAGCCTTATTAACTGCCTGGCAGGCAGCTTCCTGGTAAAGGTCAGAGTAAGTTTTGGAATCTTTAATCAGATCATCGCAGAAAGCAGCTACGTCACTGCCCGTCACATCAAGCACATGCTTCCCCAAGGCTGCCCCCTCTTCAAAAAAATCAACAATCTCCGAAAGCGGGCCCGTTCCGTCGGTTAGCTGCACAGGGCCGACCTTAAAGAGATATTTTTGAATCTCTTTATAAGCAAATTGATAATCTTGCGGGAGCGCCTTGACTCGGGCCATGTGAGCCCGCCATTCTTTTTTGCCTTCAATAATATCTTGTATTTTCATGGTATCCTCCTATTTGCCTAATTTTTTAACAATAGTATTATTAAGTTGTTCACGCCACTTATCGCGATAAGACTTTGCCCCTTCTTCACCGACCAGCGCCAAACAGAAGCCTTTGATATCGTCACCTAAAACCTCTTCGATACTCTGGCCATCGGCTGCTGTTTCCTCCAGCAGACCAAGCACACCATCTAAAATCGGCATGAGATTACGACCGGTAAAATCTGAATACGACCAAAGAATCGTAGTAATTGTATCCCATGCTGCCTGATAATCAGCCGGCAGTTTTTTGATTCGTAATTCAAAAGTTTTCATCTCTTTTGTCATGTCACTGCCAGTTATTTTATCCCAAAAATTCATTATTTTCTCTCCTTTAGCTCATTGATTTTTGAAGATACGAATTCCCATTTCTCCCAGAACCTTTCAAGTTCCTTATGTCCAGATTCATTTAACACATAGAACTTACGAGGGGGTCCCATATCGGATGGTTTTTTTTCTATGTCTACGAGTTTATTTTTCTCTAGCCGTACCAAAATGGTGTAGACCGTTCCTTCCACAACATCTGTAAAGCCAAGGGCATTCAATCGCCGTGTGATTTCATAGCCGTAGGTTTCGCCGCGGCTTATAATTTCAAGGACACAGCCTTCAAGGGCGCCTTTGAGCATTTCTGTTAGATTTTCCAGTATAATCACTCCTTACTATTCTGTATGACTGATATTCAGTATTACTTAGTACTGCTATATAGTAACACTGAATAGTGATGCTGTCAAGTACTAATTCTTTTGAATTACCAAAGAACTGTTTGTGGGACTTATAGTGGGAAATTAGACAGTAAGAAAAACGTATGTAAAGCAGTCTGCTATGTATAAAGCAGCAAGCAAAGGGCTTTCTGCTCACTTTTTATGTAAGAAGTTAATAAAAATATTGTGTAAAAGCACATATAACTTAATATGTATAAAAATACATAAAATTATTCTTGTATTACCCAGGTTGAAATTGTACAATGTGTAATAGAAATGATAAAAACTTTTATGGTTACCATGAAGTAGAAGGTATAAACTGGGATTAGGGTATTTTATCTATTGTCGTGGCGGCCAAAAAGGGACGATCAAGTTGGCAGCTAAGATAATAAGTAAAATTATGAATAATTAGAAGGAGAATGAGTATGAGCAGAATAGAAACAAAATGTATTCATGAAGGCTGGAAGCCGGAGAAGGGTGCAGCCAGACAATTACCAGTTTATCAGAGTACAACCTTTAAATACGATTCCAGTGATGAGATGGGACGGCTGTTTGATTTAGAGGCAGAGGGCTATTTTTATACCAGACTGCAAAATCCAACCAATGATGCAGTAGCTGCAAAAATCTGTGCCTTGGAAGGCGGCGTGGGAGCAATGCTTACCTCCTCCGGACAGGCAGCGAATTTTTATGCAATTTTTAATATCTGTGAAGCAGGGGATCATTTTATTGCATCCTCCTCTATTTATGGCGGAACCTATAACCTCTTTGGCGTAACCATGAAAAAACTTGGAATTGAATGTACCTTTATCGATCAGAATTTACCAGAAGTAGAATTGGAGAAATATTTCAAACCAAATACAAAGGCAGTATTCGGGGAAACCATTACAAATCCAACTGTTTCGGTGTTTGACCTTGAAAAATTTGCACGCCTGGCTCATTCCCATGGAGTTCCGTTGATTGTTGATAATACCTTTGCAACGCCCATTAATTGCAGACCCTTTGAGTGGGGAGTGGATATTGTGACACATTCCACTACAAAGTACATGGATGGACATGCGGTAAGTGTGGGCGGCTGTATCGTGGACAGCGGAAATTTTGACTGGATGGCTCATAAAGACAAGTTTCCTGGACTTACTACGCCAGATGATTCTTATCATGGTATTACCTATGCCGAGCGATTTGGAAAAGGAGCTTATATTACCAAGGCAACGGCCCAATTAATGCGTGATTTTGGCTCAACCCAGTCACCGCAAAATGCTTTTTATATCAATCTTGGTCTAGAAACCCTACATCTTAGAATGGAAAGACATTGTGAAAATGCATTGGCAGTCGCTAAGTTTTTAGAGCAGCAGGATAAAATTGCCTGGGTAAATTATCCGGGACTTGAAAGCAATCCATACTTTGAACTGTCTCAGAAATATCTCAAAAAAGGTTCCTGCGGGGTATTGGCCTTTGGCATTAAAGGCGGCAGAGAACGTTCCATTCAGTTTATGGATCGCTTAAAGCTTGCTTCCATCGTAACCCATGTTGCCGATAGTAAAACCTGTTTACTGCATCCGGCAAGTCATACCCATAGGCAGTTAACCGATGAACAGTTAAAAGAAGCAGGAGTAGCCCCAGATTTAATCCGCCTTTCTGTTGGAATTGAAAATGTCGATGATATTATTGAAGATCTGGCTCAGGCGCTGAATCAGATTTAGTGAATACTAAAGGATTAATTATAAAATGACAACAAACATTGATATTAAAACAATTGAAGATTTATCACTGAATGCCTGGCCGTCCTTTCAAATGGAATTGTATGACGGATGGATTCTTCGCTTTTCTCATTTTTACACACATAGAACCAATAGTGTGGAGCAATTTGGAACCTCCTCTCTTACCTGGCGTGAAAAAATTCCTTATTGTGAGACTGCCTATAGACGCTGGGGTACACCGGCAATCTTTAAGATTAGTCCCCTGGTGTCAAAGGACTTCGACTATATGTTAGAAAACCGTGATTATGAGATACAGCATACCACCAATGTTATGGTTGTAAACTTAGAGGATGCTGTTTTAGACGCACCTACCGATGTGGTTACCGTCAGTCAAACGATACAAAGGGAATGGATTGACAGCCTCCTTACTTTAAATGGTACCACCAATACCATACACAAAACCATTGTACCAACTATGTATGACGCCATAGCCAAGGATACCATCTGCGTCTTTGTCCAGAGTCAGGGTGAAATTGTAGCTACCGGTCTTGGTATTCTTGACAGGGATTACGTCGGTGTATATGCCATCTATGTAAGGGAAGATTACCGAAAGAAAGGACTGGCCCGCTCCATGTGTACCTGTATTTTAAAGGAAGGTATCACAAGAGGCGCAAAGAAGGCATATCTGCAGGTAGTTGATGGTAATGACAGGGCCTATAGGCTTTATGAATCGTTAGGTTTTAAGTATTTATATCATTACTGGTTCCGTGTAAGTAAGGATATAAGTTAAATATGTGGTTATGAATCGTATGATTTGGAATCGTAAGTTTGGATTTGAAAAAATTACTTTGATTTAGAACAATTAGTTTGGATTTGAAAAAATTAGTTTGATTTGTAACAATTAGTTTGGATTTGAAAAAATTAGTTTGGATTTGTAACAATTAGTTTGGATTTGAAAAAATTAGTTTGATTTGGAACAATTGTTTAATTTGGAACAATTAGTTAGGAGTTATATTAGTTGGGTTTTACAAGAGCCGAACTTACAAATAATATAAAAATGTCTAATTATGAAAGTTATTGTCACGACGGGAAGGCAATAGCATATTATATTATTGGGAGTGACGTTCCCAAGGTAGTATGCAAAGAGTGCAATGTATGAAAAAACGAGGCAGAGCCTGCGGTGCTTGCAGCGTTCCACCGGTTTTGGCGTTCAAATTGCAATTGCCAAGACAATTGAGGGGTACAAAGAATGTTCGTGAAGTTTAGGAAGTATAGTAATAGCAGAAGGCCAGGAAGAACCGCATAAACACAGCTTTGCTGCTATTTCTGGTGAGGATTGTTAAAAGCAATGACAGATCAGCATGAATTTATGTAAAACTCCGCTTTTAAACAGAAACCATATAGGATGCCTCATTGTGGCGTTTTATATGACATATAGTAGTAGGATTTAGTAGGCAGTAAACGTAATCCATGGTTAACAATAAGAAATTAAACCCTTTCGCAGAGGAGCTGTGGAGGGGTTTAATTTTTTTATGTTAAGGTTTGTTATACTATTTTTTGGAGAGAGACTTGACGCGTCAAGGTACATAACAATCAAATAAAATTGTCAATAATAAAATAATAATGATATTTTAATAATAATATATTGACAATAGTGTATGACGTACAGTATAATGAATTCGAGGTGATAACAAACATGGATTCTATAGAAGATATAATCGGTTCGCTTACTGTCGAACTAAAAAGAGGTACTTTAGTATTAGTAGTTCTTAGTCAGCTTCGTACAAGGGAATATGGTTATTCACTGGTTCAGAAGCTTGAAGATAAGAATGCTCCCATTGATGCCGGAACCCTGTATCCGCTGCTGCGAAGACTGGAAAAGCAGAAGCTGTTAATCAGCGAATGGGATACCAATGAGAGCCGGCCCCGTAAGTTTTATAAGTTAAGCGGGGAGGGGAAAGAAGTTTATAAGAGATTAAAAAATGAATGGGAATCCATTTCTAAGCAGATGGAATCCATATTATTGGAGGATGAGAATCATGCAGATGATTGACCGTTATGTATATGCAGTTACCGGGCATTTACCAGAGGAGATAAGAGAAGATGTGGGGCGGGAGCTAAGGTCCAATATTGAGGATATGCTGCCGGATAAAGCAACGGATGAGGATATTAAAAAGGCTCTTACTGAGATGGGAAGTCCGGCTAAGCTTGCCGAAGAATATAACCCGAAGAAAAGATATCTGATTGGTCCTGGACTTTATGATAATTATATTACTGTACTTAAACTGGTACTCGGGATTTGTGCGGTAGTATTTGCTGGTATTGCTATAATAGATTTTGCATTAGATCCATCTAGTGCCGGGAATTCAAGTTCTGATGTAACAAGGCTGATTAGCAGGGTAATAACTGGAGGAATAGAAGGCTTACTGCAAGGCGGGCTGTGGGTAACACTGGTGTTTGCTATATTAGAGAGAAGCGGCGTGGAGGAAGGACATATGCCCTTTTCCAATAAAAAGTGGACTCCGGATGACCTGCCGGATTATCCGTTATATAGCAAAAGAAAGATTTCCAGAAGAGAAGCAGTATTTTCAATTTTCTGGACCATTCTTATCACCTCTGTGGTTTGTTTGAAACCAGAGCTTATTGCTGCATATATTAACAATGGGAATGGGACTACAGTAATTCCGTTTTTTAATACAGAACGGTTACAGCCGTATTTGGTATTTATACTTATATTGGCAGCGATACAATTAGGTTTATTCATATGGAAGATTATTGCCGGAAGCTGGAGCACGCCTATGGCGGTCTGCAATGCCATTTATAATGGAACATTCTGCATCCTGCTAGTTATTTTGTTAAATGATAAGGTCTTGTATCAAACAGACAAGATTGCCCTTATGACAGATACAAACCTGACAGCAGCCATATCTCAATGGTGGAGCAGAGGAATCTATGTATGCGGGGCTGTTATCATTGTAATATGTATTTGGGACAGTGTTTCTGCTTTCCTAAAGTGCAGGAAAACCTACTGATTATATGAATGAAGTAGCTTTTTATATACAATTATTCAGAACAGGCTATAGGCAGGTATTTATATGGAATATAGTTATTAAAGAGAAATTTTGCTATGCTACCGTCGACACATCGGTTTTGCTATCGTTGTAGTTTGTCAGTAATCATAGCATTGTTATCATAAAGAAAGAGCCGATAACCATGAGTATGATGAAACCTCAATGGTTATCGGCTCTGCGTCTTAGCGTCTGGCTCTTTGATAACCCTTACTCTTATCCGAGTTTTGTTTTCACATATCGGGCAAATTACCCACTCCCTTTTATCCCAAACACACCCCAATTCAAAATACTTTCTTGAATGCAACTATGAAAATCGGCGCATACATACAAATTAAGCTTAATCGCTGCCATAAACCCTCATTTGCAATGATTGTTTGGGCAAATACTTTCTTATCTGCCATAACAAAGAATGCAAAAAACATGACTGCTAAAACAAAAAATGAGATTGATATAATTCCCATTGGTAAATGTTTTGAGCGTAATGATAATATACCAATAATTAAGGGTGCAAAAGTTAAAGCAAAAAAACCAAAAACAGAACCATAGCCATGTATTTTTGCTGATACGGTTAATAATTCCTTTGTTTCACCTACTGGAAATATACCAGACAAAATACAACCCCCAACGGCATATAATAAAATCACACTAAATAGCCATGTTGCAAATTGGGCTGATGTATTTGCGTATAATTTATATAAACTTAAACTTCCGCAAACAAGCATTAAGCCTGCTATTACTAACCAAGTATTATAAAGAACACAAACGGGGCTATTTCGATTTCCTAACAAGCTCATTACCATAGTAAGATGATTGTATTTGTTGCAAAAAGGAGCCAATATAAAAGGGATAACTATATCGCTAAGGGTTGCAATTATGAGTAAATAAAATCCCACATTTGACGACTCAAAGACCTTGTATAAACTATTGTTCATCATCAGGTTTAAATCCTCCTAAACCTTTCAATATTTTAACAGCAACTTCTTTCATAATATCAGCTTTAGCAATGGCAAGCCCTTGTGCTTCATCGCCCAAAACCAACAATGTATCTCCGGGTTTTATATCAAACAATTCCCTTGCTTCTTTAGGTATTACTATTTGTCCACGCTCTCCAACCTTTACTGTTCCAAAAATATGCTTTCCCTTTGGCATTGACATTTTTCAATCCTCCAATTCATACTTTTCATACCGATATGAAAAGTATATGATATTTCAAATAAAAAGTCAATACACAGGGCTTTTTGCTCTTAATATGCTCTAAACTGTGCATACTAATCAAAAAATCAAAGCTCCCTGTTTCATGGTAAATCCTCCTTTTCAGTTAAAGGCTTTCGCCCGGTTTGTAGAAATATTAGTCTGCGTCACCAAACTGCGTTTTTTCGATGAGAGTGCGCCGCTTGCCATATCGTGAACGACAAGGCTGCGGCTGCTCAAATATGGTGTATACAATCACCGTCATTAAAAACAGTAATAACTATAAAATAGTTATTATTATATAAATGACTAAGAAAATACCAACTAGATTAGATATTCGATGAATATAGAATATTATAATTGACAAACATAAAATGATATGTTAGCATATGATAAAATATAATATTCGATATGAATCGAACATAGGAGGTTACACATGAGTGAGATAGCAACTACCGAGGTAAACCCAAAGATTGGTTACAAAGACGTAATAAAGCAGAAAGAATATATGAAGCTTATCTTTGCTAATATCATAAACCGTTTTGGAGATTCCATTGATTCCATTGCCTTTTCCTGGCTGGTATTTTCTTTAACCGGAAGTGCTGCCTGGTCTGCGCTGATCTTTGGTATTAACAGAGTGCCCACTATATTTTTGCAGCCTTTTGCAGGTGCTTTGGTAGAGAACCTGAATAAAAAGTTTATTATGGTAGTAACGGATATAATCCGTGGGATTTGTGTAAGTCTAATAGCAGTCCTGCTTATCCTTAAGCTTTTAAATCCCTGGATACTGCTGTTAATGACTGTGATAATATCCAGTGCGGAGGCTTTTAGAGGTCCTGCCGGAACGGCGGTATTGCCAAGAATATTAGATAAAAGCTGTTATGACTTTGGGATATCCTTAAATTCCACCCTGACCAATATTGTAGAACTGGCAGGACTTGGGTTAGCCGGAGCTATTATAGGAATTTTTGGAACACAGACTGCAATCTTTATTGATGCAGCTACCTTTTGGGGTTCTGCTCTTGTTATCTTATTTATCCATACGGGGGAAGAGAAAAAAACTTATAAAAAAATTAATTTAAAGGATTATTTTGATACCTTAAAAGGAGGAATCAGCTATATCAGAAGGAACCGGATTATCATAAATTTTATTCTGCTGGCCATGGCAGCCAATGCAATTCTTGTTCCCTTGAATTCCTTGGAGGCTCCACTGGTAAGGGATATCTTAAAGCAGGGAGGATATCTGTTGTCTGTCCTTGGTTTTTCCCTGTCTTTAGGTCTGGGGATTGGTTCTGCTCTTTATCCTTATATTGCAAAAAGACTGGGCATCAGGACAATTATTTTAACCTCCGGCATGATGTTAAGCTTCTATTATATCATCCTGATTTTAAGCAGCTATATAAGTACTTATAAAATTCTGGTAGGTATCATCTGTGCGGCTTCATCCCTGATAACCGGCTGTTTACTGGCTTTTATGTTAGCAGCCTTAAATGTCCAGTTCATGAAAAATGTTGAAACGGATTATCTGGCAAGAGCCGGCGCTATTATGAGTTCTGGCTGTGTATGCACCATGCCGCTGGTTTCCTTTATCATAAGCATTCTCACAGCATTCCTTCCTGTATCGGTAATCTTTTATGCAATGGGCGGAATCGGAATTGTGCTATTTTTATTAATATACATAAAAAAGATGAAGTTTGAATAAGTATGACCCTGCTGTTTCGATACACATCACTGCTGATTTGATAGGGGTTTTGTTTTTTCTTTCTATCTGTTATTATATAGGTGGAATTCTATATTATGCTTTTGGTAATTAAGAAACTCTGCTATTGTATCTATATACCATGCAATTAAAACAATTTCAGAGCTGAATCTTGCCCGGAGGGCAACTGAAGCTATGAAATTCGTATTAATTGTAGGTTATATTCAGAATACTAAATAGTTTCGCAGTTACCAATATATTATACTTATGAGTGAGGTGTAAGCAATGCAGGCAGTTATAAAGAAAGAAATCAATTATGTGGAAGAAGCCCATGTATTATTATTTAATTATGTTAATGGAATTACTTATGATAAAATGATGACGGAAAGCTACAAGAATTTTGCTTACAGTAAAGAGATTTTTGATAAAAAATATGAACGTATTCTTGGCATACATCACTATGTAATCAATAATATGCGCTTTGATAAAAATAAACTGGATTTTTATTTTAAAGAAATCGGCAGTTCCAAAATGAGCCTGTCAAATTATTTGCTGCCTATTTATACCGGCACCCAGTATGGATGTTTAAAGGAATATGAAGAGGCTGCCAGGAGAAAAAGCAGCGAAGAAGTCATTAAGGATTTTGACTATATATTATCCCAGTACATCAGCATAGGTAAATCCGGAGATGAAAGTAAGGTCGAAACTTTTGAAGATCTGATGCGCATTATGGATAAGACCGATTTATCGGCAGAAGAAAAGTGGAAAATCATTCAGGCTTTTATCGACCGGTCTGCTTATCTGGAGGAAGTCCTTTTGATATTAGATAAGACAATACAATTATTAAAAGAATGCCAGAAGGAAATCAATGAATTGGAGCAGGAATTTTATGATTACTGGCTGGATTATACGAAAGATACCGATATCATAAAGCTTTTGCAGGACTATACCAATATAGTCTGGGAGTATAACGCAGAAGGCACCTATATCCTTCCCTCCATCTTCTGTCCTCAGTCCATTTCCTTTAGTATCAATGATGAGGAGGAGAAAAATCCGGATTTAATACGTTTAGGTGTTATTTTAGATTCGAACCTTGCTTTTAAACATCCGGAAGTAGACAGTGAGAAGTTAAATACTGCACTAAAACTCCTAAGTGATAAAAGCAAGTTCGAAATACTTAAGTTAATTAAGGATAAACCGGCCTACGGATTTGAAATCGCAAATACCTTAAACTTATCCACCTCTACCATATCCTATCATATGAACAGTTTAATAATGGCTAACCTGATTAAAATAGAAAAAGATGCCAATAAGATCTATTACACTACCAACAAGGAGACGGTTAACCGGTTTTTAGAGGATATCCGTACCTTACTATTGTAAAGCAAAGGACTACCATTTGTTTTTTACATGTTCTGCAAAACCTAAAAAGTCATGGATATAGACGGTACGGCCGTCATCAAAAACTGCCGTGCCGGTGAATTTACCAAATACCTGGTTCTGATTGGTTGCAAGAATGACTGCGGATAAATCAAATTTCCGGTCATAAATAGGGGAAAAGGTCAGATCAAGCCGGTTATCCTCCGTGGTAATAAGCCAGGGCTTTAAGTAATCATACCGGTTCTTTTTATCTTTCGGTATCTGGAATTTAACTTTGGTCAGCTTGCTTGCCGTACCATTAAGAAACAGCATGTTCTCAGTAGCATTTTTCGTATCCCCGAAACCGCAGCCAAGGTTAAAACCAAAGATATTATCAGCAATATATCCCTGTGCCGCGCTCCAGTACCAGGTGGTTTTATGAGGCCAGATTCCCCGCCCCCAGTCAAGAAGTCCAAAGGAAGAGTAAGGAAGATAAGAATAACCGGTATCTTTAAGTTGTACATATCCAGAGGCATTCATTCCGATGATTTTCTGATTGTAATAGAAGAATTTTTGGTTCTCTTTAAAAGGGGTCGCAATGACCATAGAATCCTTAGGTTCTTTCATAAGCAAAAGGGAAGCGGTTAGGTCTGAACCCTTCATAAAATCTCTGATGTAAAGTGAGATTTTCCGATCCTCATTTACATGAAGGATGCTTAAGTCTATCGTATTATCTTTATAAACAATATCCCCATAAAGGGAGGTTGCGGGTAAATAAAATTTAGGGACATATTTAACCGCAGATTTTGACTGTTCTTTTCCATTCTTTAGATCTATAATCGATGCACTGATTAACAGAAAGTTAGAAGTGTTACCCACCGTCAGTGCAAAAGCTGACTCCTCATTGTATAATAAGTAATAATCCCACTCTTTTAAACGAAGCTTATAAGCTGCATTTTCTCTGTTATACCGAAGCAGCGGGGTAGTTGCATACCCGGTCTGAATCAATTTACCGTTTGGGTCCAGTAAATCCGAAGGCGCTGTAATCTTATGCTGCATGTCTGTTCTCCGATTCCATAAATATATAATATAATTTATTATAATTCGGGTAGTGAAAGAACCGGAATCCATAATAAATCTATTCCAGTGAGATCATTTGCAGCAGTGTCTTAAGGTATCGATTTTTTTGTACGCCAAAGTTTGGCTGTACTTGAAATGCCGAAGGCGCTCTGTTATAATCAGGTTTAAATTAAAATTATGCACACGTTCAATATAGGTTTGTTTTGACTAGGGGCATTATTCATAAAAAGAGGTAGGTGTAAAGAAAAACATCACCGTAAGGTTTTATAAGCTTAACCTGCATTTTGCCAGATGCCACAGAAGTGGCATCATGACGGGAAGGTTAATAAAAAATATATGAATTGAAAGGTGCCACAAACGATTCTTCCAACCTATGTAACTTGTTTCACAGCTTGGAAGAATCAATTGTGGCAATATCGCAAGAAAACTTGCGATATGCAGTGGGTATAACTATGTCTCAAATAACAAAAATAGCACTGGCAAAGTCCCTAAAAAAATTTTTAACTCATAACACGCTGGATAAAATTACAGTGAAAGACATTGTGGAAGACTGCGGAGTAAACCGACAGACCTTTTATTATCATTTTCAGGATATCTATGATCTGGTGGAATGGATTTTCATTACAGAGGGCATGAAAGCACTGGATGGCAAAAATACCTCCGACAGCTGGCAGGAAGGATTCCTTCAGGTATTTTACTACGTACAGGAGAATAAGCCCTTAGTCGTAAACACCTTTCACTCCATAGGAAGAGACCACCTGGAGCGCTTTTTATACAACGAAGTCTATAAAATGCTGATTGATGTGGTAAATGAACAGGCGGAAGGATTAAATGTATCGGAGGAAAGTAAAACCTTCATAGCCGACTTTTATAAATATGCCTTCGTAGGTATTATGATGGAATGGATTCGCACCGGTATGAAAGAAGACCCAAAAGAAATTACCAATCACGTCAGTAAGCTTATTACCGGAGATATCCGTAAAGCCCTGCTAAAATATCAGGGATAAGCATTCGTCTTCACAACACAGCCAAAGTAATGATCCAGGAAAAAGTAATGATCCAGGAAAAAGTAATGATCCAGGAAAAAGTAATGATCCAGGAAAAAGTAATGATCCAGGAAAAAGTAATGATCCAGGAAAAAGTAATGATTCAGAAAAAAAGATACTATAGAATAAGATAATTTACAGAGTTTACCCTATTACAGTTCAGATTATGATATCCCGAGGTGTGTTCTGTAGAAGAAAACTACAGAACACCTACGAGAAATCGCTGCACTATGGCCTTGGTCAGCCATGGCGCAGCGATTTTGTTCAATTGCAGTTTAGCCGTTAACCCAAAGGGTAACGGGTTTTTTAATTAGTATCATTTTTAACAGCAGTTTTTGAAAATAACTTAATGATTTCATTAACAACCAGTGGTATCAAGGCAAACAGGATAACAATTCCCCAGTCTCTTAAACTTAAATTGTGTACTTTAAAAGCCTCTGCTAAAAATGGAACAGAAATTACTCCTAATTGAAGAACGAATCCAATAATAATGGAACCAATCAGATACTTATTGGAAAATACACCAATCTGAAAGATGGATTTGGAGGAACTTCTTATGGTTAAGGAGTAGAACAGCTGGGAACCTGCCAGTACTACAAAAGCCATGGTTCTGGCATAGGTTAGTACCTCTTCCGGTATATTTTTAGCCCCTAAACTATAACCGTGTTCGCTTAGTCCAAAATAAAATGCCGCCAGGGTAAGAATACCGATTAAGAGACCTCCGATGATGGCACGAAGACCTGCGCCTCTGGCAAAAAAGCTTTCTTTGGGATCTCTGGGCTTTTTCTTCATAACATCCTTGTCACCGGGATCAATACCAAGAGCGATAGCCGGCAGGGAGTCGGTAATTAAGTTAATCCAGAGAATCTGGGTAGGCATCAAAGGAACCGGCCAGAAGAAGAGGATTGAGGCAAGAATGGTAATTACTTCTCCTAAATTACAGGATAATAAGAAAATAACTGCCTTCTTGATATTATTGTAGATATTCCTGCCTTCTTCAATGGCATTTACGATGGTGGTAAAATTATCATCGGTTAAAATCATATCACTGGCGCCTTTGGCAACATCCGTACCGGTAATACCCATGGCAACACCGATATCTGCATATTTTAAGGAAGGCGCATCATTAACCCCGTCACCGGTCATGGAAACAATATTCCCATGGGATTTAAAAGCTCTTACGATTTTAACCTTGTGCTCGGGAGAAACCCTTGCAAATACACGGTAATCATTAATTTTCTTAGAAAACTCTTCCTCAGAAAAATCATCAATTTCTGCTCCGGTAATACTTTGTTCCAGGGAAGTAGCAATGCCCAGTTCCTTGGCAATTGCAACAGCGGTATTCTTATGGTCACCGGTAATCATAATTGGTGTAATACCGGCAGCTTTTGCTTCTTTAATAGAATCTCTGACTTCCAGTCTTGGAGGATCGATCATGCCTACAAGTCCGATGATGGTTAAATCTTGTTCCATATCTTCAGGAACCATAAGTTTGGGTGTATCTTTATAAGCAACCCCTAAAACACGGAGGGCATCGTTTGACATCTCTTCTGTAATTCTTAAATAATCGGCTTTCAGGGCATCTGTTAAGGGAACAATCTGACCATTTATAAGGGCTGAGGTGGATATACTTAACAGATTGTCAATAGCACCTTTGGTATGGACACGGTAACCGGCACCTTCTTCATTTAAAGTAGACATTAATTTACGGTCGGAATCAAAAGGTTTTTCAGAGACCCTTTTGTGTTTGGCATTTAACTCTGCTTTGGTAAGGTTAAAGCGGTTACCTAAGAGAATCAGGGCTACTTCCGTAGGATCACCTGTACCCTGACCGTTTTCATAAGTAGCATCGGAACATAGAACCAGGGATTTAATTAAATCCGCCTCATCCTTACCTGCCTGCATAGGCCGTACATCCTCGACGGGAATATCTTTTAAATTATGGAGGGTGTACTGCTTGACCACGGTCATTTTATTCTGGGTAAGGGTACCAGTCTTATCGGAACATATAATATTAACAGAACCAAGGGTTTCAACAGCAGGAAGTTTTTTCACAATGGCATTTATTTTGGACATCCTGGTTACTCCAAGGGCTAATACAATGGCAACTATGGCAGCCAGACCTTCGGGAATGGCTGCAACTGCCAGGCTGATGGCGGTTAAGAACATCTCAAACAAATCTCGTTTTTGGATAATTGCAACGATAAAAATAACTGCGCAGATACCGATTGCGATGAATCCAAGGATTCTGCCCAACTCATCCAGCCTTTTTTGAAGAGGCGTCAGTTCATTGTTATCCTCCTCCAGGATCTTAGCTATTTTACCAATCTCTGTATCCATGGCAGTAGCAACTACCACGCCTTCTCCACGGCCATAGGTAGCAAGAGTCGACATAAAAGCCATATTTACTTTGTCTCCGATGGGAGTTTTGGGATCCTCTAATATCTTTCCGGCATCTTTGGAGGTTGGAACGGATTCACCGGTTAGGGCAGATTCTTCAATTTGAAGATTCGCACTTTCCACCAGCCTTAAATCTGCGGGGACATAACGGCCGGCATCCAGGATAATGATATCGCCAGGTACAACTTCTTCGGAGTTGATCTCTTTTGCTTCCCCATCACGGCGGACTAAGGATCTTGGAGTTGTCATCTGCTGGAGGGCCTCCACGGCCTTTTCTGCTTTCGCCTCTTGCACAACACCAATTACTGCATTTAATATCACTACCAGAATGATGATAACGGCGTCTACATATTCTCCAATAAATAGTGTAATTACTGCAGCTCCCAAAAGAACGTATATCAGCATATCCTTAAGCTGTGCCAGAAAAAGTGATAGCAGGGACTTTTTTGGCTTACCCTCTAACTTATTCATACCGTACTTTTCAAGTCTTGCTTTGGCTTCACTGTTTGTGAGTCCGGTTAAAGGGTTTACATCTAATTCTTTAAAAATTTCTTCCGTGGATTTTGAAAACCACATTTAATAACACCTCTTTCATATCTTCCGCATTAGCGGGTATCTTTATTTCTATTTTTTTCAATTCTTTACAGCTTTATACTTTGGTAATTTATTGTACTATAATTTCTTTCACTAGTAAATTAAAATTAGATTAGATTTCACACAAAGATCGAAGAGATGTTTTGGCACTGGAATCAACTTTATAAATATATTATAGATACGTGTTAGGTCATATATTAATAATAAGAATAAATTACAGGTATATATATGGAAATTTATGTGGTTCAACCGGGAGATGATCTATATTCAATTGCAAGTAAATATGGGGTGAGTCTGACGGATGAATTTTTACAGGCTTTCTTCTAACATACAACAATTCATTCTGTCATCAGGACAAGCCTGTTATTATCAGGCAGACAGGGTACTATATGGAAAAAAAGGATTTTTTCATTATATGCCCGGGAATGAAGATTTCAGTAAGGACAGCAGGTATTTTTTTTGAAAAATTACCAAATATAATAGAATATAGTATAGTGATAAAATATATCAGTTAATATCCATAAAAACTCCATAAACCTCTGCTACTATTTTAAATAACAAATTAGTATTCCAATAGGATAGGAGGAAATTAAATGTATCGGCTGTTTACTGCCGCTTATTATAAATAACTGTTCTGCCGCTTTTAATATAGAGCAAACATCGGAAGCTAATGAGGTATTTGCTTCCTTATCTTCCCGGATTTGTCCGGTCATATGGGTATCATGAGATTTCGCATGTTTCAGGAAGAAAAACAGAAAGTTTGCTGTAAAGAGGAACAGAAAGAACTGGAATAAGATTAGGAGGTTAAGTAAAAGAATGAAAACGGAACAACTTAAAATAACAGGCATGACCTGTGCAGCCTGTGCCAAGGCCGTTGAAAAAGCAGTGGGGAAATTAGAGGGAATCACTACGGCCAATGTAAATTTTGCCACAGAAAAACTGCATCTGGAATACGATGATACCAAAGTAGATAAAGAACGAATTAAGTCTGCAGTAGAAAAGGCAGGTTATCATGCTTTAGACGAAACGGGGGCGAAGGAAATAACCCTTGGTATTTCCGGTATGACCTGTGCAGCCTGTGCAAGAACCATAGAGAAAGCCGTAAGTAAATTAGACGGTGTAGAAAGCGGTGCGGTTAATTTCGCTACGGAGAAAGCAACCCTTAAGTATGATCCCCAGAAAATCAGGTTGTCAGAGATAAAGGACGCCATTGCAAAAGCCGGTTATAAAGCTCTGGATGCCCAAATAGGGAATAAAACCGATGAAGACCGCATTCGTAAGCAAAAGGAAATTAAAACCCTTTGGACAAAATTCATTGTATCAGCCATTTTCTCAGTACCCTTGTTATACATTGCCATGGTGCCTATGATATCCTTTGTCAACCTTCCGTTCCCCGGAGGTCTTGATCCCATGCAATACCCTTTGGTGTATGCCTTAGTGGAATTATTCCTTGTAATACCGGTGCTGATAGCCGGCAATAAGTTTTATTCCGTTGGTTTTCGTGCAATCATCAGGAGAAGCCCTAATATGGATTCTTTAATTGCCATGGGAACCACTGCGGCAGTTTTATATAGTATTTATTCTGTTTTCCGGATTGCTTCGGGAGAGTTTGGACATGTAGAGGATTTGTATTTTGAAACTGCAGGTGTAATTATAACACTGATTCTATTAGGAAAGTCACTAGAGGCAGTGTCAAAAGGCAAGACCTCCGAAGCCATTAAAAAACTGATGGGTCTTGCACCAAAGACTGCTATCGTAATTAAAGACGGTAAAGAGATGGAAATGCCCATTGAAGAAGTGGAAGCAGGGGATATTCTGTTAGTGAAACCCGGTGAAAAGATTCCGGTTGACGGAGAAGTGTTAGAAGGTTCCTCTTCGGTGGATGAATCGATGCTTACCGGGGAGAGTATTCCGGTGGAAAAGAAAATCGGTGATAAGGTCATCGGAGCAAGTATCAATAAAAACGGACTTATTAAGTTCAGAGCTACCAAAGTCGGCAGCGATACGGCCCTTGCCCAGATCGTAAAACTGGTGGAGGATGCCCAGGGCTCAAAAGCACCGATTGCACAGATGGCGGATATCGTATCCGGCTATTTCGTGCCTATCGTATTTGCAATTGCAATTCTCTCAGCCCTTGCCTGGTATATCAGCGGTCAGGGAGAAGTATTTGCCCTTACCATATTCATATCAGTATTAGTGATAGCCTGCCCCTGTGCTTTGGGACTTGCAACCCCTACCGCAATCATGGTTGGTACCGGTAAAGGTGCGGAGAACGGAGTACTGATAAAAGGCGGGGAAGCCTTAGAGAGCACCCATAAGATACAGACGATCGTATTAGATAAGACGGGTACCATTACGGAAGGAAGACCTGAGGTCACGGATATCATAACGACGGGAATTATCCAGAAAGAAAAGCTCTTACAGCTAGCTGCCTCTGCGGAAAAAGGATCGGAACATCCTTTAGGGGAAGCAATTGTAAGAGGAGCGGAAAAGGAACATCTGGACATCATAAAACTTGACCGGTTTACCAATATACCGGGTCATGGAATAGAAGTAGAATTAGACGGCAGACTTATCTATTTAGGCAACCGCAAATTAATGCTGAATAAAGAAGTTGATTTAACCAGTCTTGAAACGGAATCAGACCGACTGGCAAGCGAAGGTAAAACGCCGATGTATATATCCTTTGGCAGTGAGCTTGCAGGTATCATTGCAGTTGCAGATATCGTTAAGGCAAGCAGCGCAGGTGCGATTAAAAAATTACACCAGATGGGTATAGAAGTTGCCATGATTACCGGTGATAATAAGAGAACGGCGGAGGCTATTGCGAAAGAGGTAGGGATAGACCGGGTATTAGCGGAAGTATTACCGGAGGATAAAGCCAATGAAGTAAAGAAACTTCAGGCAGAAGGTAAAAAAGTTGCCATGGTCGGTGACGGTATTAACGATGCACCGGCTCTTGCCCAGGCTGATATTGGTATTGCCATTGGTTCCGGTACGGATGTGGCCATGGAATCAGCCGATATTGTATTAATGAGAAGCGATTTAATGGATGTTCCTACTGCCATCCAGTTAAGCAAGAGCACCATCCGCAATATCAGGCAGAATCTGTTCTGGGCTTTTGCTTACAATATTGCAGGAATTCCGGTAGCAGCAGGCATTCTCTTTGCCTTTGGAGGTCCCAAACTAAATCCGATTCTGGCAGCAGCAGCCATGTCCTTAAGCTCTGTTTCCGTATTATCCAATGCCTTAAGACTTAAGAGATTTAAACCATATAAAACTGTTTAGATGTAAGGGAGAAAATAATGTTTAGAAGAAAAATAGCCATAGTTATGACCGTGCTGACCCTTGCCGGAGTGCTCTCTGCTTGTGACCAGGTCGACGTAGTAGGTAAATCAGCCGTAACATCCTTTGATACTTTAGTAAATAAACTAGGGGACAAAGTGACCTTTGATGAAAGCAAGAATTCCTGGGTTATCGTTTCGCCAACTGGTGAAACCTTGGAACTTAGTAAAGATTTTAGCAGTGATGAACCGGATGCCATAGTGGAATTTGATGCGGCGCCTTTTATCAATGCAGGTCTGGAGGTTACGAAACTTCCAGTCAATCAGTATGTATATGATTCAGGAGCAGGTAAGATAAGAATGCCTTATGAGTTTGGGCAGGAGGAATTTACCTATTCGGGAGAAGCTACCGTGGTGGATACCTTTAGACAGCTTGTAGATACCAACCGGAAAGTAATAGGGTACCATGCCCAGCTTGGTCATTACGGCATAGCACTTGGTGATGGAAACATGTTCGAATGGGCCAAGGATATGGATAAAAATGATAAAGATATGGTATTTGTATTAAATCCACAGCCCTTTTTGGAGGCCGGTGTGGATCCTGCCAAAGTGGAAGGGTGGGTATTTGGCACCGTAAAGGTGGATAATGGTAAGGGTAAAATGGTAGAGGTAGAAAAACTTCTAAAACCTTTTGATTTGAAATAACAGGCTGCATCCGTTGTGAAACCGGGGATTCTGTAGTATACTTAAGTTCAGTAAAGTATATGTAGATACCGGGTTTTGCAGGGGATGCTTTTCCTGTAGCTGGGTTAACTAATTTAACTTGAATTTTTAATGGATAGGAAATTATCAGGCACTGATGTGAAGTTTTATAAAGTGATTCGAGTGCCGAAAGGTCAATTTTGCGCATCGAATATATATATACTGGTATTGATAAAATATACGTTGAGAGACTTTTGACACTCGAATCATAAAGTTAAACATAATAGGAGGATACACTATGTTTAAAAAAATAAAAAAAGCGATTCACAATTTTCTGCTTCAAATGGCAAAAGAAAATGAAGAATTATACGGGAAAGAGAGAATGGACTGTTGTAAATTAAACAGTACGAAAAAGAGGTGAACTTGTGGGAACGGATACGAAGCGGATCCTTGTGGTGGAGGATGAGGAAAAGATAGTTGAATTCATAGAATCCTACCTGTTAAACAGCGGGTATGAAGTATATAAAGCATCTACGGGCCTGGAAGGACTTGAAATCTTTAAACGTCAGAAAATTGATTTAATTCTGCTGGATTTAATGCTTCCGGATATTTCCGGGGAAGAAGTCTGCAAAGAAATCCGCAAAAACTCCGGTGTACTAATTATTATGCTGACTGCCAAGAGCAGTGATGAAAATATCATTGACGGTTTGGATATGGGAGCCGATGATTATATAGTCAAACCCTTTAGTCCCAGACAGATGATAGCAAGGGTCAATGCCTTATTCCGCCGGATGGATACCCCTACATCCCAGGAGACTTCTAAAAACTTACCTGGCAGAGCCTCGGAGGTCGTATCCCACGGGGCTAAAGAAAGCGATTCCGAATTCTTATCTTTTAACCAGGGAGACCTGACTATTAATATGTTAAATTATACGGTTAAGAAGTCGGGAACCGTTACCTGTTTAACTCCAAGTGAATATAAAATCCTAACTACCCTGGCAAAGCGTCCCAATAAAGTATTTACCAGAGAAGAACTGATTCAGGTGGCTTTTGATGGTGATTATGACGGTTATGACAGAACGATAGATTCCCATGTTAAGAATCTTCGTGCCAAAATAGAGGATAACCCAAAGGACTGTACTTATATTATAACTATCCGGGGAATCGGTTACCGTTTCGGAGGTGAGTAGGCTGAGACTTTCCATACGAAGTAAATTAACCCTTTCGTATATTTTTATTGTAGCAGTGGTGGTAGGGCTTACAACACTGGCAGCTAATATGGGTCTAAAAAGACAATTTGAAAATTATGTGATTCACCGGCAGGAAAAGCAGACTGCCGAACTTATTGATTTAATAACAATGAAGTACCAGGAAGAAAAGGACTGGAATTCCGGATATCTTGAAATAATCGGTATGAATGCTCTGCAAAACGGCATGATTATCGTGGTGAAAGATAACAAAAAGCAAACGGTCTGGTCCGCTTATGAACACAACAACGGATTATGCCAGGCTATGATTATGGATATGCGGGCGAATATGTATAGCTATTCCGATAAGTGGAATGGAGAATATGTTGAAAAAACCTATCCCATTGTTATGGATCAGGGACAGATTGGTACCTTGACCACCGGCTATGTTGGTCCTTATTATTTTAATGATGAAGAATTGATTTTTATAAAAGCGTTGAACTCCCTGTTTCTATTCACAGGAATCTGTTCCCTGGTTATTGCGTTTGCCCTGGGCATATATATGTCGGTACGGATAAGCAGACCACTAAAGAAAATAGCTACAAAGGCTTCTTCCCTTTCAGAGGGCAACTATAAGGAACGGCTTGAAGATGAAACCCACACCCGGGAAATAGAAGTCCTGAGTGATACCATAAACGGCTTATCCGATGCGCTGGAACAGAAAGATAAACTAAGAAAGCAGCTTACCCAGGATGTGGCTCATGAACTAAGGACGCCCTTAACTTCTGTCCAGGGGCATATGGAAGCCATGATTGACGGCATCTGGGCAATGGATAAAGACAGACTTAACAGCTGCTATGAAGAAATTATCCGAATAAAGAAGTTAATTGGAAGCATAGAAGAATTGTCCGGAGTTGAGAATGAAAACGTAATTCTGCACAAGGAAGAGTTTGATGTATCAAAACTGATTCAGAGACTTGTTAACAATTACGAAAATGACTTTATGCAAAAATACCTCCAGGTTAACTATACAAAGGAACCGGTAATGCTTTTGGCCGATCCGGATAAGATGAGCCAGGTACTCAATAATCTTATCTCCAATGCAGTGAAATATTCCGAAGCGCACGGTTCTATCACTCTCGAAGCGAAAAAAGGTGAAGAGGAGGTATTGCTTCGGATAAAAGATACCGGCATTGGAATTTCAGAAGCCGATTTGCCTAACATATTTGAACGTTTCTACCGGGCGGATAAATCCAGGAACCGGCATACCGGCGGAGTAGGAGTCGGACTTACCATTACCAAGGCTATCATTGAAGCCCATGAAGGAGACATTACGGTAAGCAGTGAATATGGTAAAGGAACAGAGGTTATGATTAAACTGCCACAAAAAGTATCCTAAACCAGGGTGATACCGGTGTATGTCATTGGTTGTTTTAATACTGCGAATGGGGATAAACACTGGTAACAGATAAGAAGGAGATTGTTAAAGAAAGCAGCAGAATGATAAAGGAACCAGCAGATTGTTAAAGGAATCAGCAGATCGTTAAAGGAACCAGCAGGGAAAACTAAGATTATCTCCCACTGGTTCCTTTATTGAATTCTGCTCATATTAGGCTTGGTACTTAATGTGTGCAATCCATATTGTTCTCTCTTTGCCGTTTCATGCCCGGCATGCCGATAGCAGCAAAAGCTCTGCAATGTTTGGCACAGTTTAAGCAAATCGTACCGCATTGCTGTGACATATCATCTGAATGGCTTAAGCATTCCGTTCCGCAGGCCTGGCATATGTCTGCGCACAGAGCAGCCAAATGTCTGGCATAGATGGCTTCGCGAGCTGCAAATTTGGCGGTAAGACCACAGATATCCGCGCATTCTCTAAGTAAGATCGCCTGGGAAACCCGGTCCTCCATACGCATTCTCATAATATGATGGCTCATGTGTTCACAGACGGCTTCACAGTCCTGAATTGTCATAACAAAATCCTCATTCATATAATGGATATTATCAGGAGCAAAGGACATATCATCATGATTCATGTTGACCCCTTATATACATACTTCTACAGAATTAATATATTCCTGGAAGGCAATAATGACCCTGTATTATCCTTGTATTGTTTTAAATTACCAGGAAAATCCAAAAAGTAGCTGTGTGATTTGTCATAGATCTTCCTTGTCATAGCTGACTTCAAGATCCGGCTGATACCCTTTCTCCATTTTATGTCTTGCTTTTCGGTTTTCCACTGTATCAAATATAATGGAGAAATCATAGTTTTCCGGATACATATCCTTTGCAGAAGCTTTTAACTGAAGCCTTTTATGATTAATGTGCAGCTTGTGTTTCTGAAGCTGAACACCTACTTCACCCATTTCATTGGCTGTTTCATAAACAATACCTATTTTTTTCTGAGGGTACACGACCACGCTGTCCCCAATCTGAAACCGCATACTTCTTGTATTTACCGGTTTTTCCTTCTTTTCTTTTCTTATATGCTCTGTAATTACGGAAACCGTATCCTCCTTAGCATCCTCTAAGAAGGAGCTGTCAGGCAGGGTTTGTTTCATTTCGCTGTAGGATTTTAAATAAGCTTCCTGATAGGCTCGGTCAAGCATCCTCTTTGGCAGCCCCAGCCGTTTGGCAATATATAACGCGCAGCTTTCTCCGGCTTCTCCGATTTCCAGACGGTATAAAGGTTTTAAACTTTCTCTGTCAAAGGCCATTTTCGCATTGAGTAACCCTGCCGTTAGATCGGCATATTCCTTTACTTCCGGATAATGAGTGGTGGCAAGGAAAAGGCACTCTTTGGTCCTTAGTTCTTCCAGGATTGCAATGGCGATGCCCATGCCTTCTGCCGGGTCAGTGCCGGAGCCTAATTCATCTAGTAAAACAAGGCTTTCTTTGCTGGTATGGCTCAATATTTCAATGATATTGGTAATATGGGCGGAAAAAGTAGAGAGATTTTCCGTAATGCTCTGTCCATCGCCAATATCACACAAAATCAGGTTGTTTAAACATAATTCCCCGGATTCACAGGGAATATGAAGACCGCACTGGGCCATAAGGGACAAAAGACCAACGGTTTTTAGGGCTACGGTTTTACCGCCGGTATTGGGACCGGTGATAATAACCCCCTGGGTTTCATTTCCCAGGGTAAAGTTAAGGGGTACACAATCGGCTGGTTTTAACAGGGGATGTCTGCCATTGATTAGGTTTATATAACGATTCGTATTCATAACGGCAGGGACAGCTTTCATATCGATACTCAGTTTCGCTTTCGCAAAAATAAAATCAAGGGTTTCTAAGCCCTCCATATTTATCTGAAAGGACATCATATTGTCATGAACCAGTGCTGTTAAAGTATACAGTATGATACGTTCCTCATTCTCTTCCCGGATTTTAAGAAGGGATAGTTCCTCTTCCAGTTTTAAAACCGCATTTGGTACGATAAAGTAAGTGGAGCCGGTGGAAGAGATATCAAGGGTAGAGCCGCTAACCTGGTTTTTATGTTCCTTTTTGACCGGCAGAACCAGATGACCGTTTCTGGTGGAAATGAAACCTTCCGTAAACCATTCCTTTTTACTTCGAAGCAGACCCTCCAGTTTTGATTTGATTTCTGCATTCACTTGCTCTTGTTTGCGACGGACATTCTTTAGTTCCGTAGAAGCGGAATCCTCCACTCTGTTACCCCGTATTGCCAGATTGATTTCTTTTAGCAGTGGGTCAAGGTCTTGTAAGGAGTTGCCATAATAGGCAATATCCACTCCAAGGAATTCTGATTTTTTCAGATAATTCTTAACCCTTACACAAGCCGTAATAAATTGTGCGGTAAGGCTTAACTGTTCCGGCAGGAGCATGGAACCTTTTTCCGTTAGTTCCAGTAGGGTTTCCATATCCTTCATTGACGGCAGGGGCGGTGTGCCCATACTGTCAAGAATCTTTCTGGCTTCTGTGGTTTCTTTCATTTTCGCATTTACCTCGGTTAAGGACAGGTAAGGTCTTAAGTTTAAAAGCTTTAACCTGGCTTTTTCAGAAAATGCGTTTTCGCTTAACATGTTTAGTATTGTATCAAATTCTAAGGCTTTTATTGTTTTTTCAATCATTTTATATACCATAATATATCGCAGCTTATTGCGATACTGCCACTAAAAATTTGAAGTGAAAGACGTTTGATGTGGCGTTCCTTTTTCTTGATATTTTCTTTCACTTATAAGGGAGGATACTGTTTTTGCAATATCTTATATAACTATAAGGCAACTAAGAAGGACAAAGTTTTTACTCTGAAACAGGCTATATATTCTGAACAGGCTAAATGCTTTAAAACAGGCTAAGTGTTTCGAACAAGCTACATTCTTTGAGTTCATAATTCTTTCAAGTTTAAGTTTCTATAATTAAAATTCTTATAATAAAAACACCCACAGGGATATCCTTCCTTTACAAAGTCAGAATATTCCCTGTGGGCATTCAATCAATAAAAAACTCTTCTTCTTAAACAGACGTAAAAAAAGCATAACAGGATATACCTATTATGCCAGCTTATAATAAACAAATGTCCGGTATTACAGTCTTATTAATGGCAAGCTATATTGATGTAAGATATATAGCTGTGTTAGGTAAGATAGTAAAGGCGGATAAATGCATTCTATAACAAGTCTGGTTTTCTGAGTATTACTGTAAAGGTTGGTAAGTAAAGGCATAACAAAATAAGGCTTTAAAAAGCCATGTTCTGTCCTTACTTCATAATGAAATTATGTGCTAGATAGCACGAACCTCTTTTACAAATAATACCGACATCAAAACCATCCTTTCAAATCATTCATAATTATTATTGAATTGCTAGAACATAAAATTTATTCCAACGATTGCATCTTATCATAGAAGTAAAAGAATGTCAAATATATTCTTTTACTGATCGGTATTCTTTTACGATGTCCGATGTTAGTACCGATGAACATAATAATTTTGTTGTGATTGATTATTTAAGTACTGTAAAAAAGCAGGGTAGAGAAGAGCCCAAAGTACAATGTATAAATTTTGCATTAGTACAATTGCAGCATTGGATATGATTATTATAACGAGTGATATACGCTAGTTGGTATGAGAAATGGGCAGAATCGTGTATTGACCTGATTTGATAGCCTAACTTGTTTGCTGGATAACAGGGTCAAATTATGAAAATTAATATAAGTATAAAAGAGCCGGGAAAAACTTCCCCAGCTTGAATTACATTAACAAGAGAGTAGCTAGAAAATAAGATGAAAGTAAGGTTTTACCCGTAATTTATAATCTTAAGTCCACTTTCCGCTGCTAATGTAAGTATTAGCTCTGCTTTTTGCATCATCTATAATATCTTCTGAATAACCCATAAATTTTAATAAATTTATGGCATTACGGGTATAGGATCTCCCGGCATATAATTTAAAGTCACAAACAACCCCATAACTATCCACGCTTTCTTGAAAATGATAATTTTTATAAGAATCCTCAACAATATAAGTCAGCTCTAAATCATGACTGGCTACCAGGCATAAAACATTACTTTTGGCTAAACTCTCTAATATCTTTGAGGAGGCAGCAATTCTTTCAATGGTATTCGTGCCACGCAGAACCTCATCAATGCAGCATAAGATTGGTATTTCTGCATTGATAGCGTCAAGTATCCGCTTTAGAGCCTTTATTTCCATCATATAGTAACTTTCACCACGATAGATGTTATCCCGTAAGCTCATAGAAGACATGATTGTAAAAAAGGATGCAGAATAACTTTTGGCACATACCGTATAAATGGTTTGGGCTAAAATTGCATTTAACCCGATGGTCCTTAAAAAAGTTGATTTACCCGTTGCATTAGAGCCTGTAATTAAGATGGAAGCAATGGTATTAATTGAATTGGTAACAGGTCTAATTATTAAAGGATTATAGATATCCTGGGCTATGTAGCATAATTGATGGGTACAAAAATCAGGTTTGCATATATTTTCTTTCTGCAACTCTAAAACTTTATGACGGAATGCTGATATTGCAATCATACTATCCAGAAAGCCGACAGTTTCATAAGCTACAATTAAGGTAGACATATTATTCCTGATAAAGTTGATTAATTTAAGAAAGACTATAATATCAGTGTGCAGAAAAGGTTTTATAATGGTATCATAGAACATATCGATATCCGGTATTTTACCAAAGGTAAGAGAACCAAAAAACCGATAATACCGTTTGTAGGATTTCGTGAGTTCAGAGATTTTTGATAGTATATTAGAATACTCTATTAATTCTGCATCCCCTTGCATATCGTTCATGTCTTTTATTGCTTCTAGTAAGCTGCCGATCTGCATAATTACAGGCAGATAACCCTCTATATGTTTACTTCTTTTATAATACGATACAAGGTTTACGGATAAGGCAGCAATAAACAATGGTATTCCAAGATTGCTGTTAATAACTAGTATAAAGATTGATAGTATCTGTAATATAGGAATCATAATATGCCATGCTATGTTAAAAGGCGGTATTGATTCGATCAGTTTACTATACTCGTAAATCGATACTTTATTGAATTTGCCTATATTATTTAGTTGATACTGTTTTAATACTCTAGCTTTTTTATTGGTTGCATAGTATTCGATTATGCGGTCTCTTTCTTTTAAGATACTAATATTATTAGTAGGATTTCTTAGCATATTGTAAAGATAGATCTCACCAATGGTAGAGTAAGTATAATTAATTTTGTCAAATACACCATCCATCTCAAAATCATTCCAGGTTATATCGTCCACTTTCATACTTTGATTTTGATCTTGGTGTTGATATATCTTGTATAAATAGTCTATATAGGATAAATCTTGTTTATCCTCTTTTATAAAATCCCAATCATCTTCAATAATTTTAAGTAATAGTTCTCTTTTTCTACGTTTTTTGGCTTGTACCAGATAAGTATAGATAATTAAAACTAGAATGATAATAACCGTAATCAGTACATATATCTCCAATTAGGTATTCTCCTTTAATTTTATGATTGTTTTGCTTTGGAAAAATTGTAGTTATAAAATTATAAGAACCTTATGATTTGACAATAGGGTTATACATTTTATAAATCTTTTGAATGGAATATCAGGACAGATGCATAATAAGATATCCCAATTAAAACAAAGGAAACTATCACCATAATAAGTACTATACTTCCGGTTTGTTCAATGAACTGTTTAAATATGGTAGTCCCTCCATATCTACCTATAAGACCGATTAAAAAGGGTGTAAAAAGCATTGCGGCCATAAAAAAATACTTCACATTTTCATAGCCTAATTTTAATTCTAAAGGTACATAAAAACTAAGAAATAGGCTGTTAGCCGTCCAAACAGTTACAACAGCCGTAAAAGAAAGAGGGCTAATAAAAGGAAACAATAAATAGGATACCCCATATCCTGCCAAACAAATAAAAAATATAAGTAAAAGAAATATATATTTAGACAGTACGATATCCCTTCTGCGAATGGGGGTCAGGGTCAAATAAGCAGTCCCTCTGTACTTGTGTTCAATTAAACCTAATTTACTAAGGGACAGAAAGAAACAGAAAAAGGAACTCAAGAATAATGATACAAAATCCGTCCCTTTTTGGAAGCCTAAGTCTTGTAAGGAATAAGATAAATAAATCGGAATTCCAATCGATATAAGGAAAACCAGTATCAAATTAGCCTTATCCAAGGTAATGTCTTTTCTTAACAGGATAATTAAATTTCTCATAAAGCGCCTCCTTGTTTCATATGCTCAATAAAATCCAACATACAATTTTCCAAAGATTCATAGGATTTACCTAATGTTTTTTTATGTAAGGCAGGGAGATTACTCAGTGCTTCGTCAAATATAATCCTTCCATTGTGAATAAAAAGAATAGTATCTGCCGCTTTTTCAAGGTCAGAGGTGATATGAGTTGAAAAAAGAACGCTTTTCGTACCATCGGCAACAAATTCTTTCAGTACCTTCATTGTCTCCTTCCTGACCAATGGATCCAAACCACTGGTAGGCTCGTCCATGATAAGCAGACGGGCATTATGGGATAGCGCTAAGGTTAAGGCATATTTCATTTTATTACCTTTCGAAAGTTCCTGGATTTTCTGCTTTTCCTCTAATTGAAACAGTTCTATATAATGCTGATACTCCGTTTCGTTCCAGTTTTGATATGCACTGGAAATAATATTTTTTACCGCTTTTAAAGTTTGCTTCTCATAAAAATAGCTGCTATCCATTACATATCCGATCTGCTCATTTATGTTTTGTTTGGTCCGGTCGGTGCCAAAGAACTTTACGGTTCCGCTATCCCCTCGAATCAAATCGGCTATGATTTTGATGGTGGTACTTTTCCCTGATCCATTAATACCAACAAAACCAGTGATACTGCCTGGTTTTATCCGAAAACTGACTTGTTGCAACTGAAAGCGCTTGTATTTCTTACTTACATTTTCCAGCTCTAATACATATTCCATATATGCTACCGTTCCTTTCGTAGTACTTTCAAATGTGAAGAATGAATTTATCTTGTTTATGATAAAATAAAAATATGCCAATGAGAAGAGAAACTAAACTAAAGATTATCGAAATTAGAAATGCTTTCATATCAATCGGCAAGCCGAATATAGAATTTCGAAAGTTAATTATGATTGAATATAATGGATTGATATCAAGTATCCATCCATAGTGTTTTTCTATTATTTTTTCTGGTTTATAAAAGATAGCACAAGTGTACATAATTAACATCAAAATAACGGACCAGAGATATTCCAAATCACGAAAATCTATTATAATATTAATTACAATTATAACCATTTGCTGTAAAAATGTAAATATTGGCATAAAGTAATTATATTGATTGAACTAATGGAGAAGAGTATACACAATCCCAATATGTTAAGAGTTAATGAAAACCTCATCAATCAGACAAATCGTATTGCATCTTTATCTTTTTACTAATACTATTTTTGTTTATCTAAGCAATTAGTAAAATCGGTAAAAAATTGCTTTACATTATCTGTATATTTTGTTCGCTCTTCTTCTGTTATATCCCTATTACCGATATATACGATTTTTAATAAAATAAAAGAGTGTCTGTTTGTCATAACAAATTGGTCAAGGTATGGTGGTATATTGACTTCTTTAACGTAATTCAGTTCTTTTATTGGTGGAAATTGTATTGTTATGAGTTTTATTTTTTAATTTCCTTGAAAATCTCAGGGTACTCTATTATGGAGTCAGCTACTAAATTAGACAGCTTATTTTTCTTATCGGTTATTTTATATAAATAAACAGTTTGATCAAAATAGACCCTAGCTTCCTCATACTTACGTTCTATATAAAGAATTTTTAATTTCATCAAAAATAAATCAGGAAGAAAACGAGTATTATATTCTTTTATAGAAAACTGAATGCCCTTTTCCACATAATTTAAAGATGCTTGTACTTCACCTTTTTCAAATAATATGTCGCTGATATTACATAATGCTGCCTGATAAATTTTCTTAGAAAATTGAGATATTTCAAATAAAGGATAGGGAGGATTTATATAATGAGTTTCCAACACAGTTAATAGTTCTTTTAAAATATGTATACCAACATTGTACTGATTTAATGAAAAATAATTCAGACTTGTACAATTTAGTAGTGATATCCCAATATTTGAGAATATATTATTAGAGATATCCTGTATCGAAAACTTTGGATTATCAACTTGAATCCCTTTATAGCAATAGTCTAAGGATGTATTATAATCTTTATCTATCAAGGATGAGCAAAGTGCTTTACCGTAATAAATGTATTGTAAATTTTGACCGTTTTTGAAATCCTCAAGTGTTTCATAGGTGCTGATTAATGATTGCAATAACGGTAAATCTCCGCTTTCTATAGCCGTATTTATGGCTTTCGTACCTTCTAACCCTATAATACTATTTTTAGTAAAATACATCTTATAATATTCATTTAAATCCAGATTAAATTTAATAGATAACTGATGCAAGAGATAGATGGAAGGTTCTGAATATCCTTTTTCAATTCTGTATATTTGCTTTGGAGTACAAATATCTTGAGCCAGTTTTTCCCTGGATAGATTATATTTTAATCTTAATTCCTGTAATAAATTACCGAAATGTTCGTATTTCATGACATCCTCCAATTTACAAATTTAGACATAAGTGTCCATTTACATTGGCGCTGTTTATGATTAAACTAAAAGTAAATAAGCTACTGGATGAGCCAGCCCCCCCTCCTTATCTGGTATCAACCGCTTAGATAGCGATTACTATCTAGGCGGGGTTAGAGCAGATAAAGCTGGCGCAATTTATATAGATTCCATATCAATTATCAGTTACTAACAAATACTAAATGCCTGACAGAAAATAAGTATAAGTGAAACTAGGATTCAGAACGAAAGAAAAGTGATGTTATATGGTGCTTGAATCTGATTGCCTTATGTAGGTTATACTTTAAAGATTTCAGGATAATCCCCTTTGGCTGAGTTTTCTAAATTAGTTATAGCAATTTTATTATCAGTAATTTTATAAAGGGAAAGAGTGTGATCATAGTATTCTTTGGCGTGATCATAATCTTTTAAGGAATAAAGGATTTTAAATTTCATAAAAATTAAGCCAGGAAGCCTTCGCATATTATATACTTTTAAAGAATATGAAATACCCTTTTCAGTATATGTGAGAGAATCTTCTATTTCGCCATGCTCAAATAAATGAATAGCCATACTATATAGTATTAATTGATACATCTTTTGCGCAAATTGCGTGGCTTGAAACAGTGGGTAAGGGGAATCGATTATAAAAGTCTCTAACATCTTTAGGACTCCGGTAAGTACCTTTAAGCCGTTGTCATACTGATCTAAAGCAAAGAAATTTTGGCTTATACAATTTAGGATACATATTCCAATATTGGAATACATATTTTCCGAAATGGTATCAATATTAAAATCAGGGCATTCTATTTGAAGAGCTTTGTAACAGAAGTCTGAAGAGGTATTGTAATCCTCATCCAAGAGGGCAGAGCAAAGTGCTTTACCGTAATAGATATGCTGAAGATTTTCTCCGTGTTTAAAATCCTCCAACTTTTCATATTTTTCAACTTCAGATTTTATTAATGGAGTATCATTATGTTCAATTGCAGCATTAATTGATTTTATCCCCTCCAAGCCTACAATCGTGTTACTGGTAAAATGCATCTTATAATATTCATTCAAATCCAAATTAAACTTAATCGAAAGTTGATGCAATAAGTAGATGGAAGGTTCAGAATAGCCCTTTTCAATCCGGTAGATCTGTTTCGGTGTACAGATATTCTGAGCGAGCTTTTCCCTGGACATATTATATTTTACCCTTAATTCCTGAAGCAAATTGCCAAAATGTTCATATTTCATTATAATCACCTATTAACTATCCTTTGTGTAAAATCTTGGGGTTCCCATATACTATTATATACATTTTTTGTAATTTTTAAATAGACATAAATGTCCATTTTATTGTATATTTAATTTGGAATTGTAATGTTAAGGTTTAAACAAAATTACCCGTATTTAAGTAAATTAAAGTACCTTTAACTGGAAAGAAGAGACTGATACATCTAGTGTGCATTTATAGACAAAGAAAAGAAAGCAGTATTGAATTGCATAAACAGATAAAAATTAATATCAAATAATAACTTAATTATAATTATTACTACTAATGAAACATACAAGAACATACAGACAAATAATATTATGATTGGAGACAGCTAGTATGAAGTTTGAAATTATCGGAAACATACATTATGTAGACGAAAGGCTAAATTTCATTATTTCTGATATAAGTGCATTTGAGGTATGCAGAATAGATTTATGTGTCGTTCATTCATGGTCAGACTGTCCTTCGGATTCATATGCCTGCTATGAAGCTGATTCATTTGGTGAAATTAATCTAGCTAAGGCAGCACCTGTGAAAGGTACGTATTCTGGCATCGATTCTATGGGATTGTTTGCGGGACTAAAAGATGCCAGGGGCTCCTTTAACAAAAGAAAGGAAAGAGACTTTACAAAAGAGTTTATAGAATGTAAATTTACTGTTACATATAAAAATCAAACCTTAAATAAAACCATCATAAGAAGTTTTCTATCATCTGAAATTGAATGTATCCATTTGAATCAGTTATTCCGTGGGGTCTATTTTTACCATAAGAAAGTTATATGCTATCATAAAGTAGTATTACTAGGTGGCTCAGAAGGCGTTATTAATCCAATTTTACCAATTGCGGCCTGTTTGGCCAATAAAGGTTTTAATGTACTTGCTCTTCAATATTTTGATCCTGATCAGAATTTGTCTATCGAACCCCTAGTATTTCCCAGAGTCTTGGAAACTATACCTGTAGATTATGTAGAATCAGCGATTGATTGGTTAAAGGGGACAGATTTAAGGAATAAAGTATACCTTTTGGGGGTTTCCAAAGGAGCAGAATTAGCTTTATTAACTGCTTCGTTAAATCGTTCCGTAAGTAAAGTTATTGCTATTTCACCATCAGCATATGTTAATCAGGGTCTATCCTTAACTCATTCTTCTTGGAGTTATCAAAATAAACCTTTGCCATATATTCATTATATCCCACTTATCCCTATTATTGACTGGATTAAGAATGTAATTCTTCAATGGATGAATATAGAAGGCGGGTATTTTATGACCTACGAAATAAGCAGAATGTTATCATTTCATAAAGAACTAAAGCGTATCAAAGTAGAAAACATCCAAGGAGATGTCTGTTTAATTGCAGGTAAAAGGGATTCGATGTGGAATAGTGTTTATGCTTTAAAGTTAATTAAAAAGATTATGGATACTAAAAATAAGGAGCATATATTTTGGGGATTGGTATATGAAGAATGTGGACACGAGTTTTATACTCCATTTATATTTCCTATTGATAGTGGCTTTAGAGGCAAAAAACCGGCTATTATGAAGGAGTATGAAGATTTCTGGCAGAAGGTAATTGAATTCTTAAAAGACTGATAAAGCCAGAGGTATAGTTATATTTATTTCAAATACTATCTAAATAACCTGACAATATATAACGAATAAATACGGAAACGATGATGAATATTCAGTAGTGTTTTATCAAATCTAAAAGGTTAGTTTATTAACTCATTATGTCTGATTTACAATGAGAGCATTGTAAATTTCCCTGCTCCAAGCTCATATATAAAAGAGATTACCGTAAGACTCCCAGATTAAGTGAATTTGTAACTTATAATTCTGTTTATTGATTATGATTTTTTTGAGTCTTTTCATGGCTCAATGTTTATACAAAAAATTGTTATATGTAAAATTGATATATAAAATTGATGTACATAACTTAGGGATACTGTTTATTTAACAATATCCTTTTTTATATGTCCTAAAGTATATAAGACGCCATAAAACAGGGGTTGAAAACCATTATACATTGTAACTATGGATAAACAAGAGAAAACAAACAGTTAGTATATGGTAGTTTGCTTTGATTAAGTAAGCATTTTACCCCTCGAATCCATATGTTTTTAGCTTTTTCTAGTGATATTATCGTCTTTTTATAAGTTTTGTTCGGAAAATACCCCAAATACCCCAAAATATAAAATTATATATCATATTGTATGTAAAAGTATAAAATCACATAACAAATTATTAACAACTGAGTATGCAGCAAAAAAACAGGAAAGTCGTTAAAGGAATAAACTGAAAAAAAGGCTGGAAGCGAGGAGTATGATGTCAGATTTTATCTTGTATTATGATAGATTAGAGGCGGTTGCAAATCATTCCAAGTCTCTGGGAAAACGGGCTGATGAATATGCTGCTGACTTAGAAAGAAAAATAATAAGCGGAATTGGGACTGTTACCGGACCGTCCTCTGGATACTTATTAAGTGCAAGTGATTCGGTAAGGGATAAAATTACTGCTTTGAAACAAAAATCCCAAGCATTCTATCAGTTTGCAGAACAGATTATGAAACTCCTTGAAGTTGCGGAACAAATGGATCAGGAAGTAGCAGATGCCATTACAGGCAGGAGAGGGGAGCTAGAGCACCGCAAGTCCCTGGGGTTAGAGAACTGGAAGGCAAAATTAATTGAGTTATTGGTGGACATCAAAAATGGGTCTCCGCCATTATCAACCATTGCAGATTTGTTAGGAGGTATGGCTGCCATCCACGAATCTCTGGAAGATTCCATAAAGCATTGGTATGAGACCGAAGCTGGAAAACGAAAAGGTAAGGAAGCAGCAGGTAAAATAGAAACTCATAATAATATAGCCGGAGTAGCAGCTACAGGGGCAGGTGTTGCCAGTTTGTTTCATGGGAAGGAATTTGATTTATTTAAAAATGGTCCCTTGAGCTTTTCTAACTTGAATAATTGGAAAGGAAATGGTAAGGTAGAGTTAAAGGATAACAACAAAAAAGTACATTCAAATGATTCTGTGGCTGATGGGTTAGGCAATACAGTTGCAGGCTTTCGACAACTTGAAATGCAGGACAATAGGAGCGTAAGCGAGCCTGAAGTTATATTTATAGCTAAAATGGAGTCCATTGGCATGACTTTTGATGAGGCTTATGACTTAACCGTTGCATTAAGAGTAAATAAAGGGATATTGACCAAAAAGCAGTATCGTGATTTTGGTTTTGCAGATGAATTTGGTATGGCATATGCAGAATTACAATATAAATTAGTCCAAGAAGGTATGACGGTGGAACAGATCGATTACTTGAATTCCAGTGAAAGGCTGGCTCAGGCAGTAACGATGTCCATAGGAATGCTGGTAACTGCCGGGGTTAGTATCCGGGGATCAGGAAGTATTGCGAGAAGCGTTAAGAGGACGAGTAATGTTCCTAAGGGAGCGGGTAAGAGTATTAATCCAAATGAAATTAGGTTTAGCCAGAGTTCTGTAAATGGTGCAGATGATATTATTACAAGTATGAAGAAAGATGGCTGGGTTGGAGATCCAATTGATGTAGTTAAAATGCCTGATGGAAGTTATACCACCATTGACAATACAAGGGTTGCAGCAGCAAGAGAAGCTGGGATTAATGTTCAGGCTAACGTACATAATTATAACGATCCATTGCCAAGTAATTTTGTCAACCGTTTTACAACTCCAAAGGGAGTCCCATCTACGTGGGGTGAAGCTACAAACTTAAGAATACTTAAACAAAATTCAGCATTTAGAGAAAATTATCCATCGGGATCATTTGATATGCCTAAAATGAAAAATTAAAGGAGTATTAAAAATGTTAGAAAAATTAAAAGAATATGAGAATTTACTTGGTTATAAATACTCTGATGCATATCTAAAGGTTGTTGAACTTAAATTACTTGATTTTGACAACTGGTTTTTAATGAGCTTTGAGCAATTGGTGGATCGAAGGGAGGAACTAATTAAAAGATACCCCAATAGAAATCTGGTTCCTTTTGCCGGAAGATACGATAGCGATGACATTGCATGTTTTGAAATAGATTTTGGCGAAAAAGTATTTATTGTTCACGATTATGCGACTGAAGGATTTGAAAGAAGGCAAGAATTTGATGACTTTTGGTCGTGGTTTATTAGCGCTATTAAAGAACTCATTGGAATAGAGTAAGGAAGTGAAATCATGAATTATTCTGAATTAAGTAAGGAAGTATCTTATGCTTTACGTCATGCACCATGGGAGTATGAACTGGAGATGGATGAAAACGGTGGTGTACCACTAGAGCAATTATTAGCTTCTTTACGCCTAATTTCAAAATGGGAACATCTTACTGAGAAAGATTTAGTGGAAATGATTGAAATATCAGAAAAGAAGCGACATGAAATTTATGATGGTAAAATCAAAGCAGTTTATGGACATTCTATACCTATGAAAATTATTAAAGAAGAAAAGATGCCCCCAGAATTTTTATACCATGGAACAGCAAGAAGATTTCTAAATTCTATTAAGGAAAATGGTTTATTACCCCAAAGTAGGCAGTATGTCCATTTATCACAAAACATTGAAACGGCTGAGACAGTAGGGAAAAGGCATGATAATAAGCCATGTATTTTAATGATTGATTCCTTAAAAGCTTGGAATGATGGGATAAAGTTTTATTATGGTAATGAAAAGGTGTGGTTAGCAGATATGGTGCCTTACAAGTACGTTTTAGAAAATAACAATAAAGCTTCCAATCTGTAAATTTACCAAGAGAGCACAGGAAAGGAGCTTAGAATACGGCTGGTTTCAGTTTTAATCTAAGCTCTTTTCCAGTTTATAATTTGTATCTGGTGGTATTTTATGCAGTGTACCCATACAGACACCTTAGAAAGCCAATGGAGCGAGATAAGAAGTGAAAATGTTTTACTTTATATCTCGCTATTTTTAATTTGTGACAATTTTTTGAACACAAAAATGAAATATTGTTATTGAATTATTATAGGAAGTAATATATACTATAAAATAAACACAATTATAAAAAAATGTATTTGAAAAATGGTGAAACTATGGAAAAAATTGATATAGCAAAAAAAGTTATAAAACAATCTGGTGGTATTGCGAAAACATCGACTTTGAATAAAGTTGGATTACAAAATTTTGAAATTGTTAAATTGTGCGAAAAAGGCGAATTGGAGAGAGTTAAACACGGATATTATCAGGTTGCAAATAATGAAGATGTGTCTGAAGAACAGATGATTGCCTCTTTTTTTAAGGAAGGTATCATTTGTATGGAATCGGCATTGTTTCATTATGGATATAGCGATAAAACGCCATTGGTTTGGACGATTGCTGTGCCAAGAACTATTACACGGTCAAAAACAAAAATAGATAATTTTGCGTATAAAGTATACTTTGTACAGAATGAGAAGCTTATGATAGGCAAAACAGAGGGTATATTTAATGGAATTAAGCTGCCGGTGTATGACAGAGAACGTACAATTTGTGATTGTTTTAAATATCGAACAAAAATGGATAGTGAATTATTTAATAAAGCAATTAATGCATATGTTGCTGATGAAAAGAAAAATCTTGCAAACTTATCAAAATACGCAAAAGAAATGCGATTATATAAAAAAGTAAATGATTTAATGGGAGTGTTATTGAATGGGTGATATTGTAGCTTCAGTTAATTAATGGAGGTTGTTGTATGGAAGATGAATTAGAATATATCAAAAGATTGGAGACAAGTAAGTTAATTGAAATAATACAAGATATTTTTGGATTTGAGGAAACTAGTGCAGCATTGCTTGAGTTATATAATAGAGATATTAATAAAACCCTTGAATTAGGTATAGATATTCTTGAAAATAATAAGGGTGATGATTATTTGCAAGCTACCGTTTTTGATATTATATATGATATTAATCCGATGAAAACATTGGATTGCATCTATAAACGAAAAGCTGATATTGGAGTAGTACTATTAGGAGATATAATGTCTGAAGTATCTATTGAAATTAAAAAGACAAATATTCAAATACCAGATGAGTTATTAAATTTATTATTGGAAAGATATCATAATCTAGATGAATATGAACAAAATAAAATAATTGATGATTTTAGAAAATTTGAAGAGAACATTAATGCTAGGAGTCGTTCGTGACTCCATAAATCTTCCGCACTAATGGGAATTTCTTGCGCTTACGAACACGCTTACGACCCCAATGCCAGAATTTCGACCCCATGGTTCATCCCTGCTTTTGGAGTAAAATAGGGCGAGAAATTTTCAATTCAGGATTATATGAATAGTTGCAATTATGCAACTTGAATATGAAAAACTAAACTAGCTTATATGCGACATTTTTTGTAAAAGCAACCGGAAGACGAACAGTGTTTACGGAATGATGAAAAATAAGACAGAAACTAGATTGGGATGATGGAGCAGGTGAAGAGTGGGCTAGATTAAGCCATAAGGAGCATGGTATTGTTTATATGATCAATTCCAATATAGGTATAATATTTGCTAGAAAAAGTTATGAAAGTAAGATCCATCAAGCTCTTTTTTTAAAGTATGAGGTATTTATTACTGAAAATTATGATAAAGATGATTGGTTTATTGATTTGGGTAAATTAAAAACAGATGTAAGTCAGATTAGCTGGCATGCTACCGAAGAAGCTGTTAATCCTAATAAATTTAGCCTAAACGATTTATATTTTGCAACAGTTTAAAAGACTTAATTAAATAAATTCATTCCATGAACCCTAGCGAAAATTATGTTCTAATAGTGAACAAATAAGCTGCTGGTAACTCAATATCATATAAGGGTTGTAAGATAGTCAAAAGTAAATGAACCTAACACCTGGGAAACCTTTGAAGAGGCTATAGCCACGGTAGGCATACAGTCTCAGACGGTACTCTGACAATTATACAGGCAACAGAAAAGCCGCTGGTAGCCCATTAAGACCGAAGCGGCTTGTTGTGTTAAGAGGTTCGCAGACTGCCTACGGCTGCCGTGGGGTTTTTTCAACAGGGACTACTGCCAAGGAAGAGGAAAAAGTATGGAAAAATTAAGAGAAATGAATCGGGATATTTTCAAAAACAATTTACTAAAAACAGTTGAAGAAATAAAAAAAATAATGATTTTAAATATTAATGAGGTGAAATTTAAAATAGTTGCTGTTTCAGAGCCAGATAAACCTTTAAATGCTAGAGATGATTCTATGAGACTTGTAGCATTAAGTGAAAAAAATGTTGGTTCAAGATTATTATCCCTGGATGAAGCTACAAGGCTTTTATCATGTAAAGCCCCATTCGTTCCAATTTGGATAAATGTTTCATTTTTAGAATCAACAGAAAAAGAAGCAGTTTTCAAATTAGAAACTAGTTTACGTTTCAGAAAACCATCATTGTTAAGAAATGTTGAAACGGGTCATGCCCCGTTTAAAGCAATTATAAATAGTTGGTTAAATATGGAAAAAATTTTTAATAATGTGATGCTAAATAGAATGACTTTTGTAGAATTTAAGAACGATATTAAATTTGAATTCTATGATTCTTCAAATGGAAATGATGTGGGTGAAATTTACTGTAAAAATATATTTGCTTTTAATTATCATACAGTATTAGAGCCAAATGAAGAAGCTATGCCATGTTTAGTTTTAGAGGTTAGTTCTACTAAACTTGAAAAAGACGAAATTAGCTTGGGATTTGAAAAACTGAATTATGCATTTTCCTTTTCAGATGGACCAGCTATTCCTATTAGTAATGAGTATTACTTAATAAAAATTCAAGGTGGTCCAATTGATGTTTCTGTAGTTTGTCATCAAGTGGAGGTGAAAAAAATATAGATTTGTAAAGTATAGGAATGTTAGTTGAGAGCAGAAGAATATAATGTAACCATAAAAAATACGACACACTCATCATTAGGTGTACAGATCATGAAAAGTGATTTTATAAAAACAGAATTCTTTCCCATCTTAGCATTAAATTTGTGCTATGTAAATTATTGCAAATTTTAGTTTTAAAGAAAATAAAATGTGGTGAAAAATGAGAGTAACAATAGAAAAGATAATAAAGAATATAGAAAATGGATATAAAGTTTATTTTAGCAATCAATACGGAAATGCTACAGCTATTTGGAATGGTGATAAACCATTAATTAGCAAAGAGTATTATGCTGAAATAGAAGTGACTGGAGTATTAATTTGGGAAAAGGATATATTTAAATCAGATAAAATTAATAGAATTGAAGAATTGGAAAATGGTAAAGTAGGTTTATATGGTGTTTTAGAATCTATTGAAGATGATGGATATGCAGTAGTAAGAATAGGTGATAGTATTCTTGCTATTGAAACACAAGACATACCACTTAAGATTAATAGCTGCGTAATGGTTAGTGCAGAAAATATATTACTTTATAAAGTAGATTATTAAGACATATCATTTAGGTCACACAGTTTCGGCTGGTGTGACCTTTTTCTTTACAGTTTATTATTCAGAAAAGATAAAGCGGAAATGATTCTGGACTGCATCCAGCATGATGGAACTACCTTTCGGGTACCAGGACTCCAGAGATTTTATTGTGACAATGGATAAACAAGCAGTTAGTATATGGCAGGTAGTTTGTTTTAATTAAGTAAGCGTTCTACCCCTCGTATCCATATGATTTTAGCTTTTTCTAGTAATATTATCGTCTTTTTTTATAAGTTCTGTTCGGAAAATGCCCCAAATACCTCAAAATATAAAATGATATGTCATATTATATGTGAAAATATAAAATCACATAACAAATTATTAACAACTGAGTATGCGGAAAAAAAACAGGAAAGTCGTTAAAGGAATAAACTGAAAAAAAGGCTGGAAGCGAGGAGTATGATGTCAGATTTTATCTTATATTATGATAGGTTAGAGGCGGTTGCAAATCATTCCAAGTCTCTGGGAAAACGGGCTGATGAATATGCTGCTGACTTGGAAAGAAAAATAATAAGCGGAATTGGGACTGTTACCGGACCGTCCTCAGGATATTTATTAAGTGCAAGTGATTCGGTAAGGGATAAAATTACTGCTTTGAAACAAAAATCCCAAGCATTCTATCAGTTTGCAGAACAGATTATGAAACTCCTTGAAGTTGCGGAACAAATGGATCAGGAAGTAGCAGATGCCATTACAGGCAGGAGAGGGGAGCTAGAGCACCGCAAGTCCCTGGGGTTAGAGGACTGGAAGGCAAAATTAATTGAGTTATTGGTGGACATCAAAAATGGGTCCCCAGCATTATCAACCATAGCAGATTTGCTAGGAGGTATGGCTGCCATCCACGAATCTCTGGAAGATTCCATAAAGCATTGGTATGAGACCGAAGCTGGAAAACGAAAAGGTAAGGAAGCAGCAGGTAAAATAGAAACTCATAATAATATAGCTGGAGTAGCAGCTACAGGGGTAGGTGTTGCCAGTTTGTTTCATGGGAAGGAATTTGATTTATTTAAAAATGGTCCCTTGAGCTTTTCTAACTTGAATAATTGGAAAGGAAATGGTAAGGTAGAGTTAAAGGATAACAACAAAAAAGTACATTCAAATGATTCTGTGGCTGACGGAATAGGTAATACAGTTGCAGGCTTTCGACAACTTGAAATGCAGGACAATAGAAGCGTAAGCGAGCCTGAAGTTATATTTATAGCTAAAATGGAGTCCATTGGCATGACTTTTGATGAGGCTTATGACTTAACCGTTGCATTAAGAGTAAATAAAGGGATATTGACCAAAAAGCAGTATCGTGATTTTGGTTTTGCAGATGAATTTGGTATGGCATATGCAGAATTACAATATAAATTAGTCCAAGAAGGTATGACGGTTGAACAGATCGATTACTTGAATTCCAGCGAAAGGCTGGCTCAGGCAGTAACGATGTCCATAGGAATGCTGGTAACTGCCGGGGTTAGTATCAGGGGTTCGGGAAGCATTGCGAGAAGTGTTAAGAAGCCAAGTAATGTTCCTAAGGGGACAGGATATAATGCCAAAGATGCTTCAGCATATCAAAAATATAAACAATCATTGGTAAAAGGTGATGTACTTGAAAACTCAGAAGTAATTATTACTGGAGATAAGTTTGGTGATCAAAAGTTAATCTCTGAGTTAACAAAAGATGGAAGTACAATTAAAGATTGGGCAAAAATGGAATCTACATATTCATATACCACTGAATTTGGAAGTGGTAAAATACATTACTATAAAAATGTAAAAACAGGTAAAATTAGTTTTTATGACGCCAAAATGAAAGTACCAGTACCAAAAAGTTTAAGAGGCAATTTATTTAATACAGTAACTGACAAAGATGGATTTTGGATTATTGATTTGGATGAAGATTTAATAACTAAAGGGGTGAGGCAATGATATTACAGAGCAAACGGAATGTGAGCAGTGAGGGTTTAACTATCAATAGGCTATACCCTGTCATTGCATATGAAATTAACTTAGATAATGACATTAGTGCATGTAAAATAATGGATGATAATAGGAGCTTATCGTGGCGGCAGATTGATAGATTTGATGTGGTTAGTTACACCAAGGAAGGATATATTAAAGCTGGGGATGATAATAGAGTCCTAAAATATTTATATGAAAATTTATCTGATAAAGACTTTTTTGTAGACTATTATTCAGAGAATGAAAAATCTATAATTGCTAGTGAAAAATTAGAAAATGCTTTTATATCAATTTTATCAAATGAACTTGATTCAAAAGAATTATTGTCCTATTTAGAAATCTTGGGTTATCAAGACGAAAATGCAGACTTATTAGTAAAAGCTTTTTTTATTAAAGCAAAGGAAAATGATATTAATATTTTTGCAAAGATGCTGTATGATAAAATTTATATGCTTAATAATTACTTATTTGAAATAATAATAAAAAGTTTAAGCTATTATAAAACAACGGAAATAGAAAGTATATTTATGGAACTTTATATTAACAGTTCTTCATATAGTGAAGAGATAATGAAAATAGTGAGTAATTACTTAAATATATAATAGTACGCCAACCATAAATTCATGCTAATGACATAAAACCTTCTTCCCAAAAGGGATGCTTTGATTTTGGTAAATAGACCAAAAGGATTTATGGACTGTTTATTCTTTGTTTTGCTGGTAATGTTTTAACGGAGTCATTTTATAACCCAGTAACTCAAGTCTGGTACGGGAATTGGAACACCAAAAATAAGAATTGGCAGGACTTGATAAAGAAATCGAGAAAATCCTGCTTAGTTTTGATTATAAATTGACCAGTATGCCTGAAATTGTAATTTCCATAAAATTAAAGTTTCAATACCTAAAGACTTAAGGACTCCAGGAGGCTATGATTTTTGGAATTATAGGAATGCTAGAAGTAATAATACTGAGGCACTAAAACAAACGTTTAAAGGGAAAACAACAAACGAAATAGCTGATATGTTGAGAGCAGAAGGATATGATGTAACTATAAAAAATTCGACACGCTAATCATCAGGTGCACAGAGTATTACAGTTAACAATAAAAGAGAAGGCAGAAATATAATGCAGGTTCAAGTGTCACCAGGCGGTGGTCGTCATGGAGAATCGCCATATATCAAGATTAGCACAGACAGTGGTAAATTTCATCCAAGTACATATAAAACAGATGGCGGATTCAAGTATTGCTGGACAGGTAGTTATAGGAGCCGTTCCCGACCCCATAGATTATCTGCGTAAATGGGATTTTCCCACAAGTGCGATCCCGAAGACGAACAGGAGGCAATAGCAATCCAAACAATTACACTGTACAAAGGGAAAATTCTATATTTTTCAAATTTGCCCAACAAAGTGTTTTACTGCCTGAATGGGAACCTTTGAAGAGGCTATAGCCACGGTAGGCATACAGTCTTGGACGGTACCCTGACAATTTTACAGGCAACAGAAAAGCCGCTGGTAGCCTATTAAGACCTAAGCGGCTTGTTGTGTTATGAGGTTCGCAGAGCGCCTACGGCTGCTGTGGGGGTTTTTCAACAGGGACTACTGCCAAGGTATATCCCAAAGGCTGTAGGATTTTAAAGAGGGTATCAATTTGCGGCGTAGCCTTCATGCTTTCTAACCTGGCTATAGCGGGTTGTTTCAATCCGGCCAGGTCTGCCAGCTGCTTTTGTGATAAGCCTTTTGTTTCCCGGGCTTCTATCAGCTTTCCGATTAATGCTACTTCGAAATCAATTTTAGCACGTTCAGCGGGGGGAACGATATTAGGGTCGTTATACAGGTCATCGAATTCTGTAAAATTGGTGTTTCCTACTTTAATGCTCATTTATGATCAATCCTTTCTAAAAAGTCCTTTAGATTGGCTCGGGCTTGCTCTATTTCCTTCGTCGGCGTTTTCTGGCTTTTTTTGATGAAATGGTGCAGTAATACAAAAGTATTGTCACGCCAGTAGAAGAAAAATATACGATTTTCGAGTGGTCGTAGTTCCCACAAATCGCCGTCTATATGCTTAACAGTGGGCTTACCAATGCGGGTGCCATAGGTCTGTAATGCCTTAATATAGGCACTTATCTTATTAAACTGTATGCGGTCGTTTTTGTTGGCTTGGGCTTTTTGACTCAGTTCTAACAAAAAATCCTTTATCGGTTCATTTCCGCTTTTGTCTTTATAAAAAATGACTTTGAACATTCTTTATGCTTCCCCCAATCCGTAATATTATAATAACATATTCGTTATAATAAGTCTATAACAAATTTGTTATAGGTCATTTGACAGATATTAAGTATAAGTGAAACTTGATTCAGAAAGAAAAGTGATGCTATAATCGAACCGCCTTAACACAAGATATACCACTTATGATTAATAGTTGCATAATGGTTAGTACAGAAAATATATTACTTTATAAAGTAGATTATTAAGACATATCATATAGGTCACACAGTTTCGGCTGTTGTGACCTTTTTCTTTACAGCTTATTATTCAGAAAAGATAAAGCAGAAATGATTTTGGACTGTATCCAGCATGATGGAACTACCTTTTGGGTACCAGGACTCCAGAGATTTTATTGTGACAATGGATAAACAAGCAGTTAGTATATGGCAGGTAGTTTGTTTTAATAAGTAAGCGTTCTACCCCTCGTATCCACATGATTTTAGCTTTTTCTAGTAATATTATCGTCTTTTTATAAGTTCTGTTCGGAAAATACCCCAAATACCTCAAAATATAAAATGATATGTCATATTGTATGTGAAAGTATAAAATCACATAACAAATTATTAACAACTGAGTATGCGGCAAAAAAACAGGAAAGTCGTTAAAGGAATAAACTGAAAAAAAGGCTGGAAGCGAGGATTATGATGTCAGATTTTATCTTATATTATGATAGGTTAGAGGCGGTTGCAAATCATTCCAAGTTTCTGGGAAAACGGGCTGATGAATATGCCGCTGACTTGGAAAGAAAAATGATAAGCGGGATTGGAACTGTTACCGGACCGTCCTCTGGATACTTATTAAGTGCAAGTGATTCGGTAAGGGATAAAATTACTGCTTTGAAACAAAAATCCCAAGCATTCTATCAGTTTGCAGAACAGATTATGAAACTCCTTGAAGTTGCGGAACAAATGGATCAGGAAGTAGCAGATGCCATTACAGGCAGGAGAGGGGAGCTAGAGCACCACAAGTCCCTGGGGTTAGAGGACTGGAAGGCAAAATTAATTGAGTTATTGGTAGACATCAAAAATGGGTCTCCGCCATTATCAACCATTGCAGATTTGTTAGGAGGTATGGCTGCCATCCACGAATCTCTGAATGATTCTATAAAGCATTGGTATGAGACCGAAGCTGGAAAACGAAAAGGTAAGGAAGCAATTGGTAGGATAGAAACTCATATTAATATAGCCGGAGTAGCAGCTACAGGGGTAGGTGTTGCCAGTTTGTTTCATGGGATGGAATTTGATTTATTTAAAAATGGTCCTATGAGCTTTTCTAACTTGAATAATTGGAAAGGAAATGGTAAGGTAGAGTTAAAGGATAAGAGCAAAAAAGTACATTCAAATGATTCTGTGGCTGATGGGTTAGGCAATACAGTTGCAGGCTTTCGACAACTTGAAATGCAGGACAATAGAAGCGTAAGCGAGGCAGAAGTTATATTTATAGCTGAAATGGAGTCTATTGGAATGACTTTTGACAAGGCTTATGACTTAACCGTTGCATTAAGAGTAAATAAGGGGACGTTGACCCAAAAGCAGTATCGTGAATTTGGTTTTGTAGATATATATGTTATGGGATTAGCAGAACTACAATATAGATTGGTTCAAGAAGGTATGACGGTTGAACAAATCGATTACATGAATTCCAGTGAAAGGCTGGCTCAGGCAGTAACGATGTCCATAGGAATGCTGGTAACTGCCGGGGTTAGTATCCGGGGTTCGGGAAGCATTGCGAGAAGTGTTAAGAAGCCAAGTAATGTTCCTAAGGGGACGGGTAAAACTGTAAGTAGTATAAGCCAAGATACAATAAAACATTCAACAATAGGAGATTTTACATACAATCCTAAAACAGGTGCAGTATCAAAAGTAAAAGGTGGAGGGCATGGTCAAGCTAATATTGACTTCCTGGAGGAAAATGGAATTCCATATAATATTGAAAAAACTTATGATAACGGTGTTAGAATTGGAAATATTCCAGATCACAAAAATCCTCTAAAAAGAATTGGAACAGGTCAGTCATGGTTTCCAGAAACTTGGGATACGACAAAAATTAATAAAGCAGGGGAATACGTAGTTGAGTTACATAAGGGGGAAACCATTACTAACGGTGTTCCGATATATGGAATATACGATGGTGTTGAAGTTGGAGTAATATACACTAATGATAAGCCTGCAACCATATTCCCTAATGCGATTCAACCATAGAAAGGAAAGAATTTATGCTAAATGAAAAAGTAACAGATTTAATTTGTGAAGGTATGCTGTTGGATATAAACGATCCATCAATTAGTGATATTTGGGATGAATTAACACAGTTACTTAGTGTTGATTCAGAAAATACAACTAATTATTTATGTGGATGTAATGAAAAGGAAATTGATTTTTTATCTGCTGTGTTTGAAGATGTTGCATATAACCTAAAAAGTGATAGATACATAATGGAACTTGAAAATCTTAAGAATAAATTTCCAAATCTAAATTTAGATTCAATAATTAGTTTAGCTAAGGAATATTCAGAATAGAGGAGTTTATAATATGTTTAATGACTTCTATGAATTTCGTACAGAAGTGCGCAAGAAACTTGGACGTTCTCAGCTTTATCCTGAAAAATCCAATATTTATAAAGTGGAATTAATAAGTATTTTTAAAGAAAATAAAGTATTAACAGAAACATATTTTAATAACCTTACTTACAATGAAAAACAGGCTCTAGAAGTACTTTTCGGAAATTTAGATCGGATTAAATAGATTACTAATTTTAATGGATTTGTGTCATTATTAGATATAAGTCCATTAGTTTTAGTTAATGAATAAATTTTGAAGCTCATTTCAAATTGTAAAGGCTATTCAGTATCCGATACTAGAAGGCGTTGAAAAGATTGTATAGAAAATATAAAGTTTATACGGAGTCGTTCATAACCCAGTAACTCTTTCACATAAATGGGCATTCTATGCAAGTGCGACCCAAGTTACGACTCCAATGCCAGAAATCCAACCCTATAAAAAATCTTCTCTGCCCGCATTGTGGGCTGAGATAATCCTAAGCTTTATAAAATAGTAAATGAGCCCAAATATAAATTAGGAGAAATGGTAGAAATAATTGAAAAATCATCAATAGGTCAAATTAGGGATGTTGAATGGCATCTAAAAGAGGATGCTCCCTTTTATCTTCTTGAAATAGAGGGGAAAAGGAGTGGAAAAAGATATAAAGATTATGATGTGAAAGAAGAGGGATAAAATGAATTATACAGAACTAAGTAAAGAAATTTCATATGCTTTGCGACATGCTCCTTGGGAATATGAACTTGAGATGGACGAAGAGGGGAGAGTTCTAATAAAGCAATTATTATCTGCTTTGCATCAAAATCCTAAATGGGAAAATGTTATTGAAGATGATCTAATTGAAATAGTTCAAAAATCAGAAAAGAAACGGCATGAAATTAGCGATGGGAAAATCCGAGCATTTTATGGACATTCTATACCAATGAAGATTTTGAAAGAAGAAAAAATGCCGCCCAATTATTTATACCATGGAACAGCAAGAAGATTTATGGATTCAATTGCAGAAAAGGGGCTGTTACCACGGAGCAGACAGTATGTTCACTTGTCACAGGATATTGAAACCGCAGAGAACGTAGGAAAAAGACATGATAATAATCCACGAATATTAGTAATTGATTCTTTAAGCGCTTGGAAGGATGGCATAAAATTTTACTATGGTAATGAGAAAGTATGGCTGGCAGATATGGTACCTAGTAAGTATATTTTAGAAAAATAATAACATATTTCAATACTTAAAGTTTGCCCAATGAGGTTCTTTATTGCCTTAATGGCATAATGTTTATTTCACTATCGGTTTTAAAGGGCACACAAGGGCAATATTTTGCGACATAGGGCGAACTGTATAATAATCATAGAAATGACATGCTGGATCCATGTGCAAAGAAGTGAAAGCCATTAATAAATTTCTAGGGATGGATTAATTGTTGACTAAAAATCCAAAAGTAAGAAAGAGAAAAATTAGTAGTATACTAGGATTTTGCGGTTTACTGGGTTTAATCGGACCAATAGCATGGAAGCAGTAGCAGTCATATATTTTTTGCTGTTCCTGTATATTTCTAATTTGACCGTTAGAAGGGTATTTTATGATTAATTTAGAATTAAAGTATTTAAATGATTTATGTATACAATTACTGGTACTGGATAAAATATTTGCTGAAAAATTTGAGAATTTTCCTAATAAACATTATTTTGATGAGGATTCAGATTTTGATTATAGAAATAAACATCTCGATAAATATATAGAAGAAAGAGTACAAAAATTAAGTTCACATTGTTCATTAATTGAGGAAAAGATATATTTTTAATTGATGACAGTCAATTACAAGAGTTATTACAGTATGTTAATACTATACGTTTTTTAGCTGACAAACAAGAAAAGGCTAGCAAACAAAGATACTGTGATTTATCAGTATTTAACGGTTATAATTTTTGTGATGGACGTTTAACAAATTTTGAACTCAATAATCAGGAACATTATTGTAAAATTACAATTCATGAGATCTTATGCTATGATGATAAAAGACCTCGCAGGTATGAAGATGTAGAAACAGCGAATATAATTGTCCAATTTAAGAATGTGATAGGAGTAGAAATAAAAGGAACAATCCGACTAGATGAGGTAAATATAAATAAAATTTTATACTGGGATAAATATAATATATTGGATACACATTATTGCTTTAGTTTGTTCTGCGTAACAGGCTATGAAAAATGTAAAATTGATATTGTTTTTTCAGAAGTAATAACGTCAAATATATAGTCATCAAATAACAAACGCCTTTAAGAATGCTAATTCTAAAGGCGTTTTTATTTGAAATACATCTTTCTAATAATCATTGTATCTTTATATATTATAAATCGAATCAACAACATAATCTACATATTTTACTAAATTGTAATTGTGAAAAATTTAGATGCAGAATGAAAAAATAAAAATATTAAGTTACAAATAAAGTACTATAATGACCAGCACAATACTTGGACATAAGAGTCCATTTATTTCCAATAAGTAAAATGGTAGTATATAAATACGATCGAAGTGGATAAAACGTTTTATTCAAAAAGATATCAATTTATAAGTAGTAAATGGTATCTGGTATTCTAATACATCATTCATTAATGGCGAATAATAAAATTCGTCCATAAGAGAAAGGGGATAACAAAATGGTAGATAGTATAAAAATAGTAGAAGTAAAATTACCATCAGATTCAAATGAATATACCCCACAAGTAGGTGCAGGGTTAGGATGTGGTGCTATATGCGCAGGAGCTGGTTGTGGAGGCGGAAGTCTTGGACTTGCATGTGGAGGCGGTTCCGCTGGCGCTGTCTGTGCTGGTGGTGGAGCAGGAGCTGGTTGCGGTATTATGTGTGGTGGAGCAGCCTGTGGTGCTTTTTGTTAACAAGGAGGTAAAGTATGATTTCTAGTATTAAAATAGAAGAAGTTAAACTTCCTTCTAATCCCGGAAATGCTAATTCTACTGAATATCAAACAAATGGTGGATATTTATGCGGTGTATTCTGTACAGTTGGTGCTAATTGCGGCATTTTTTGTGTAGGTACAGGTGTTGATTGTGGAATGGGATGCGGTAAGTAGACGTAATAGTCTAACAATGCAAGCTTATTAAAATATATATTAAGCAAACCATACTACATTATTTGTGTGGTTTGCTTAATATTGTTTGAATGTTGAATGGTATAAGAAGGTTAGGTAAAAACACTTTAAAGAATGTTTATATTAATTGCAGTAGAGGAGAGTATCATATGAATATACAATTTATTAAAGATGAAGAAATAAGTGTAGCATTCTTTCCTGATAGTAAAAGATTTTTTGTAATAAATGATGGTGGATATGAATTAATTAAAGCGATTTCTACAAATGAAAATAGCGATTTAATTATGAACAAATTCAAATTGGATAATCTTCAATATGATGAATATCGAAGAAAAATAGAGGAATATTGTACCCCAGTAACATGGTGCCAAGAGCATTTTGAGGTGCCAGATGGAGAGGTCCTTAATCGATTAGTAATAAATTTAACAAATTGCTGTAATTTAAGATGTAAATATTGTTATGCGAATGGTGGACATTATCATTCTGATGAGGCTATAATGTCAAAAAAAATGATTGACGATATTTTTATTAAATTCTATGGTAAATTTAATATTATCAGGAGTATACAGCTTTTTGGCGGAGAACCTTTAATGAATATTGATATTATCGAATATATCTGTCAATATGTTAAAATTAGGGATTTGGAAAAAGGTCATAGTACACATATTGGAATCGTTACGAATGGGACACTTATTAGTGACAGATTTATTGAGTTAGTAAAAAACTATAATATATCAGTCACTATCAGTTACGATGGACATCCGCTAGTCAATGATTTACTTAGAATAGATGCATATGGTAATGGAACTTCTAGCAAAATACTGGAAAATGCAAAGCGATTGAAAAATATTACAGGGCAACCTAATACGATTGAAGTAACTTATACTCAATTTCATATTGATAATAATATTACTATAATGGATGTTCTGAAACATTTAAATACAGAACTGCCAGAAACTTATATTCATCTTGTTCCGGCCGGTGGAAACATTGATTGTGAATATGCCCTGACAGATCTATCACAATTTACTCAATCAGTTAATGATATTTTTGATACTGCCTCTGATAAAGGGGATATAAAGCATATTTATTCGCTTGTTCAACGTATTATAGCCTCCTTGGTAAACAAATATCCTGGAAGTGAATCTATATGTGATGCAGGAAGCGGAACTTTATCAGTTAGTGTAAATGGCGATATATATCCGTGTTTTATGTTTACAGATTTTGATGATATATGTTTAGGAAATATTTATGATGATAATATATTTTCATCTCAATTGTATGAAAATAACTTAAATAAAATCCATAATTTTAATCTTAAGGCAAGTAATGAAAAGTGCATTAATTGCTCAATAAAAACCCTTTGTAGTGGATGCCTTGGTTTAAATTTTTTAAATACAGGAGATATATTCACTATGGATGATAAAAATTGTGATATGTCAAGAAAAATGGCTGAAAATGTGATTTTAAGGCTGGCTAAATTTACGGATATCGCCAAAAAGGAAAATGAAGAGTATGATAAAGCAAGAGAATAAGAAAATATTACTAGCTTTTGATGGAATCAAGTATTTTTTTGAATATTGCTGGAAGTGTGATAAGAAATACATAATTTATTTATTTTTAGGGCAAATATTAACAAGTTTTACAACCATTATAGGAATAATATTACCTAAATATATCATTAATGCGATATTCATACAGAAAAATTATATTAATTCAATTAAATTTATTGTTTTCCAGATTATAATAACCTTTATAACCATGATTATAATTAATATTATAACGAATAAATGCATGGTTAGGCGTATGTTAATATTTAAAAAATTTCAAATTTACTTAAATGAGTTAATGATGAAAGTAGAGTATAATAAGTTAGAGAGTAATGATTTTTTAGAAATTAGAAATAAAGCATATAAGTATCTTTATAGTGATGGTAACGGTTTTGCACAATTATTAGAAGAAAGTATTAAAATTTTAGGGAGCTTTATAATTTTAATAAGCATTATAGGAATTATTGGACATTTAAAATTATATTTTATTCTTGTATTGTTGGTTACAATTGTTTTTAATATTTTTTGTGATTCATATTATAAAAAAAAGAATATAGATTTGGCTTTAAAAAAGTCAATTTATGAAAGGAGAAGTTCGTATTTTACAAATATTTCTTCTGATTTCAGATATGGTAAAGAAATAAGAACTTTTAATTTATCAAAATGGTTGTTAAATAAATATGATACTGTTCTTGAAGAAATGCAGGGAATATATAAAGAAGTAGCTAAAAATAATATTACATATTCTTCCACAAGTGTTATAATTAATGTTATACAGCAAGGCATAATGTATGCATACATTTTATTTTATGTTATATATAAAAACATAACAGTGGGTGATTTTTCAATGTATTTAAATGCAATCACTCAGTTTATATCCATTGTTCGCTCAATTCTCAAAAGTCTTGTTGATTTGCAGCAATATACAATTTATTACAATTCGTTTGAAGAGTTTATAAATCTAACAGAAGCTACTAATAACGAAGGTAAATTAAAACCCGATATAAATAATGGATTTATGTTCGAATTTAGAAATGTTTCATATCGTTATACACAACAGAATGAGTTCGCCTTAAAAAATGTCTCTATCTCGTTCAAAAGTACAGATAAAGTTGCAATTGTTGGTGAAAATGGTTCTGGTAAATCGACATTTATTAAATTGCTTTTGCGTATTTATACGCCAACAGATGGTATTATTTTATTGAATGGTATAAATATTAATGACATAGATTATGATTTTTATTTATCCATGATATCCGCAGTATTTCAAGATTATAAATTGTATTCAATGCCTTTTATGGACAATATTATTTTAAATAGTGAACCGGTTGATATGGATAAATTATATAGTATTCTCACGGAATGTAAATTGGATAAAAAAATAAGTGTATTGCCTGATGGAATAAATACTTATATTTATAATGAATTTAGCTCAACGGGGTTTGAACCATCAGGTGGTGAAGCACAAAAAATAGCAATAGCGCGCACCTTATACAGAGATTCCAGGATAGTGATATTGGATGAGCCAACATCAGCACTGGACGCAAAAACAGAATATGAAATATATTCTCAGTTTAACAGGTTTTATAATAATAAATTATTTATATTTATATCCCATAGAATGGCAGTTACTCGATTTTCAGATATAATATTGACTTTTTATAATGGAACTATTGTTGAATCAGGTACACATGAAGATTTAATAAAATTAAAAGGAGTTTATTCAGATTTATATGATAAACAAGCTGATTTATATCAATAACATTCAAGGTTGGAAATTAATAATATGAAAATTATTAATCAATAAATTTAAAAAAGGGGGACTTATAATGATTAAAAGTACAGATGTGCGAAAGAAGAAAGTAAATACTATACTAGGTTTTTGTGGTTTACTGGGTTTAATCGGACCAATAGCATATTACTATACGAAAGAGCCATTTATGATTTGTTTTATTGCCTTTATCGGTTTCTTCGGATTTTTCTTTGAGAATAAAATACCGTATGATCGGAAAAATGAGAAGTTTATAGTTAATGAAAATAAGGCAAGAATATTCAGTACAAGATTTGCACTGATGGCAATTATTTTCTGCATGATTATTTCTTTTAATATTAGTAATGTAAAATCAGCATATACATTTTTAATTGGTGCGATATCTGTAATTTGGGGTTTAGTCATACTTGTTAATCAGTACTTGCTATATCGTTTTATGAAACAGGAATAATATACCGGTATTCATTATTATAAGGTTTAGACACAAGAGTAAATAAACAACCTTGCTCTTGTGTTTATGACCGGTCTCGAATCTTTTGGAATTATCTATACCTATCTATGTAGCCTGAATAGGTTAGTCTAATTCATTCTAATCAATAATTCAGGAAAATCATTTTTAACACAGTCTTCTAATTCATTTAAAGCAGATTCATTATTCGTTATTTTAAAAAAAGAGAGCGTCTGTTTATAGTATTCCAAGGCTTCATCATATTTTTCATCATGATAGAGTAATTTGAACTTCATAAAAACTAAATCAGGAAGATGACGGATATTTTGTTCTTTTAATTAAAATGCAATACCTTTTTTCACATAATCTAAAGCTTGTTTATATTCGCCATACTCAAATAACTGAACCCCGATATTATATAATAATACCTGATACATTTTCAGTGAAAATTGAGAGTGGTGGAAAAGAGGATAAATTGAATCGATTGCATAAGACTCCAATACTGTAAGAATCTGGGTAAGTACCTTCATGCCATTATCAGCCTGTTCTAAAACAAAATAATTTTGACTCATACAATTGATTAATGCAAAACCAACATTTGAATACATGTTTTCGGTAATTTTATTAATGTTAAATCCAGGACATTCAATTTTGATTCCTTCATAACAATATTCTAAGGATGTATTGTAATCAGTATCTGACAAAGCGGAGCAAAGAGCCTTACAATAATATATGTGTTGTAGATTTTCACCCTTTTTAAAATCTTCTAAATTTTCGTATTTCACAATGATAGACCGTAATAAAGGTATATTACCAGCTTCTAATGCGGCATTAATAGCATTAACCCCTTCTAACCCTACAAGGGTGTTAGTGGTAAAATACATTTTGTAATATTCATTTAAATCCAGATTAAATTTATATGAGAGCTGATGTAATAAGTAGATGGAAGGTTCAGATTCTCCCTTCTCGATACGATATATTTGTTTTGGGGTACAAATATTTTCCGCCAGCGTTTCTCTGGACATATTATAGTTCAATCTTAATTCCTGTAGTAAATTACCAAAATGCTCATATTTCATTGTAATCACCTAAAATCCTTTATATGTAATTGGGGGTTACTAAAATGATAACTATATTATGTATTGATAAATGGTCATAAGGTCTAGTTTAAGATTATAAAGTAGTTAATGAAAAATGACCTAGGGTGGATACGCTATTTTTCATTATAACGATTTAGAAAGCTGGAAAAAGGTAAGCTAATTCATTCTTTTAAATATTTCGGGAAAATCATTTTTAGCAGTACTGTCTAATTCATTTAAAACAGATTCATTATTCGTTATTTTATATAGTGAGAGAGCCTGCTTATAGTATTCCAAAGCTTCGTCATACTTTTCATCATGATAGAGTAATTTGAATTTCATAAAGAGTAAGCCGGGAAGATACCGGAAATTATTTTCTTTTAGGGAAAAGGTAATGCCTTTTTCCACATTAATTATAGCGTCTTTATATTCACCATGTTCATATAAATAGAATCCCATATTATATAATAATCCCTGATATATCTTCTGGGTAAATTGTAAGGAATTAAAAAGTGGATAAATAGAATTTATTGCATAAGTCTCTAATACGGAAAGAAGTCCAGCAAGAACTTTCAAGCCAATATCAAACTGATCTAAGGCAAAATAATTATTACTTATACAACTAATAAGTGTGATACCAACATTTGAATACATATTTTCCGTGATTTTATCAATGCTAAATCCGGGACATTCAATTTTGATTCCTTCATAGCAGTATTCTAGTGATAACGTATAATCAGTATCTAATAAAGCAGTGCAAAGAGCTTTGCAATAATAGATATGCTGGAGGTTTTCACCCTTTTTAAAATCTTCTAATATTTCATAGGTTTCAATCATAGATTTTAATAAAGGCATATCACGGGCTTCCAATGCAGCGTTAATAGATTTAACCCCTTCAAATCCTGTAATGGTGTTAGTGGTAAAATACATTTTATAATATTCACTTAAATCCAGATTAAATTTAAAGGATAACTGATGCAGTAAGGAAATGGAGGGTTCAGACTCACCTTTTTCAATGCGGTATATTTGTTTTGCGGTGCAAATATTTTCTGCCAGCGTTTCTCTGGACATATTATATTTCAATCTTAATTCTTGTAGTAAATTACCAAAATGCTCATATCTCATATTTATCACCTGTAATTATATGTATATAAATAAAAGTTTAATATTACCAATCTGCAAAACTAATTTATTTAAATATCTCAGGGTAATCTATCTTTGCTGAGCTATCTAATTCGTTCAAAATAGATTCTTTATTAGTAATTTTACAAAGTGAAATAACTTGATTATAATATTCCCTGGCTTCTGCATAGTTTTGCTTATGATAAAGTAGCTTAAATTTAAAAAAGAGTAACTCGGAAAGATGCCGAAAATTCGATTCTTGTAAGGAAAATTTGATGCCTCTTTCTATAAATATTAAGGATTTTTTATATTCTCCCTGTTCAAATAAGTGGACACCCATATTATATAATATTGCCTGATAGAATTTCTTGAAAAATTGGGTATCACGAAATAAGGGGTAAGGGGAATTTATTACATAGGACTCTAAGACCATAAGAAGACCATTTAATACAAGCATCCCTGCATCGTAATTATCCATAGCAAAAAAATTCTGGCTTGTGCAATTTAATAGAGCTAGTCCAACATTGGAAAACATATATTTAGAAATGCTGGTTATGTTAAATTCGGGGCATTCTACTCGTAAGCCTTGATAGCAGTAATCTAAGGACTTCTTATAATCTTCATCTAATAAGGCGGAGCAAAGAGCTTTGCCATAGTATATGTGTTGTAGATTTTCTCCGGTTTTAAAGGCTTCCATTGGTTCATAATTATCAATTAAAGATTTCAATAAGTGATTATCACGAACTATTATAGCATGATTAATGGATTTAATTCCTTCTAATCCTTCTAGTGTATGGTTGGTAAAATACATTTTGTAATATTCATTTAAATCCAATCTAAATTTAAGTGAAAGTTGATGTAATAAGTAGATGGAGGGTTCGGATTCCCCTTTTTCAATTCGGTAGATCTGTTTTGGGGTACATATGTTATGAGCAAGCTCTTCTCTTGACATATTATACTTCAATCTTAATTCTTCAAGCAAATTACCAAAATGTTCATATTTCATAATAATCACCATTTATAAAACTTTCTAAGTTTATAATGATAGTTTCTAATAATTATTATAACCATTTTATGTAAAAAATAAATGGACATAAGTGTCCATTTATTATAGAAGAGAATATTGATATAATAACTAAAATAAAAGGAACTTGATTCCCTATGTATAAGGTAAGAAAAATAATATTTATGTATACTTCTTCTTAAATATTTCGGGATAATCTATATGTGCAGTATTTTCTAAATCTTTTAAGATATCATCCTTATTAGTTATTTTATAGAGATATATAGCACGGTTATAGTATTCCATGGCTTCCTCATATTTTTTTTCAGAATAAAGAAGTTTAAATTTCATAAATATCAGGTTGGGAAGATGCCGTAAATTATATTCTTTTAAAGAAAACTCAATACCCTTTTCCACATATTTTAATGCTTTTTTTATTTCACCATGTTCAAACAAACGAGCCCCTAGATTATATAATATAGCCTGATATGTTTTCCTCGAATATTGTGAAGATTTAAACAGCGGATAAGGGGAATTAATAGCATAAACTTCCAATATTGTCAGAAGCTGAGTAAGAACTTGCATACCCTTATTATACTGTTCCATTGCAAAAAAATTTTGAGCCATACAGTTGAGCAGCGATATGCCCACATTGGAATACATGTTATTAGAAATCTTATCTAAATAAAAAGCGGGACATTCCACCTGAATACCTTTATAACAGTATTCAAGAGAGGTTTTATAATCATTATCTAATAAAGCACAGCAGAGTGCTTTACCAAAGTAAATATGTTGAAGGTTTTCACCTTTCTTAAAGTCTTCCAGGTCTTCATATTTATTAATTATTAATCTTAATAAGGACATATCATTGTTTTCTATAGCTGCATTAATATTGTTAATACCTTCTAAGCCAGCGATAGTAATATTGGTAAAATACATTTTGAAATAATCGTTCAAATCCAAATTAAACTTAATAGATAATTGATTTATTAGATATAAAGAGGGTTCATAAACCCCTTTCTCAATTCGATAGATCTGTTTCGGGGTGCAGATATCCTGAGCCAGTTGTTCTCTGGTCATATTTCTTGACAGTCTTAATTCTTGTAGAAACTCTCCAAAATGCTTATAATTCATCGACATTCACCTGACTTTTAGTGGACGCAAGCGTCCATTTATTCGTTTATAAAATAATGTTATAATTTAATCAAATTTGAAAGAAGAGGATAAAAATTTGAGGAAACTTGTGGCTAAAATTCGTTATTATCTTGCATTAATTGTTATCGTCTTAGCAATTTCAAATGTAACTGTATCATTTAACCAGTCAAATCAGTCCATCGACATACATTCTTTAGGGAATAGTATCGTATGGGGAATTGAGACTTCTTAATACCATATTATAACATATCCTGCATAAAGATTCAAATGTGTTATGAAAAATATTTACAATTTTTCTAAACTGATACTGGTTACCAAAATTAATCCGTACGGAGAAAGGGGATATCGGAAAAAGGAATCATACTAAAATTGCTCACTTAGAATTCAAAATCTAATAGCAAGTACATATCATAGCTCTTAACTTTTAATTTAAGGTAAAAAGAAATGAATCTAAAAATTTTATTATCAAAACTTTGAGGGGAGTTTTAACTATAAAATTTTTACCATAAGTATTAAAAATACTAGCAAACCTGCCGAAAGGCAGAGACGCAAAACTAGAGGGCCTAAACAATAGGTATGGCAGCCAGTTGCGATATGGTCAATGTATTTTGATTGAATTAAAATGACAAAGCAAATGTATTTTGGCTTGTGTTAACGCAAAGTGAGGTTTTTATGGACAAAAGAAAAGGTAGTTCACGATTAAAAGTGAGTGAGAATGAAACACTTAGCAAAATACGTGACCGTTATGGAGTAATAATAGAGCAGACCAATGTATATATCTTTGATTTGAACCTTATTAACCGTGAAATTTACGTATCGGATAATTTCATTGAACAAACCGGAATCGAAAATCGCACGCAAGCCATATTAAGACAGATGATATCCTTAAAAGATATCCATCCGGATGATTTGGACAAGTTTAAAAGTTATGTGAAACGCAGCAGAGAAGGCATGATGACGGATTCCATCACCTATCGGAGAAAGAATCAAACGGGTCAATATATCTGGATTCGGAGTAACAAAAAGAATATATTTAATGAGTACGGAAAGTTAATACGCATTCTGGGAACGGCACAGGATGTTAGTGCGGAGATGGAACTTTTTGAAAAGATTAAAAGTCGGGCAGATGAGGATGTCCTAACGGATATTCCAAGCCTATCAAAATTTAACGTCGATGCCGGTAACTTAATAAAAAATAACAGGAACAAAAATTATGCAATCGTCGTTTTCGACATTGATAAATTTCGAATCGTGAATGATTTACACGGTTCGAAAGCAGGGGACGGAGTATTGAAATATATTGGCTACATATTAAAAACTAAAATTAGTCAATCTTTATTATATTGCCGCATGTATGCAGATAATTTTGCGATTCTGATGGAGTATGACAAGGATTCTGATTTTGGCTATGTAGCAGATTTGTTGGGTGAAGAAATTAATCAATATCCCGGGAATTTCGGGCTTATGCTGTCTTTTGGAGTGTGCAAGGCAAATGGGGAAGCGGATATCATAACCCTTTGCGACCGCGCAAGTCTGGCCAAAAAAACCATAAAAGGGAACGTCTTAAAATTGGTCGCCTATTATGACGAAACATTAAGACAGCGGGGAATCGAAGATAAGGATATTGAGAATGAAATGAATTTTGCTCTGGAAAACGGGGAGTTTGAAATGTATTTGCAGCCTAAGGTTTCTATTGCCTCTACGGAGGTGGTGGGAGCGGAGGCCCTGGTCAGATGGGTTCATCCCATAAAGGGGATCATTTCACCGGAGCGGTTCATTCCATTATTTGAGAAGAATGGTTTTATTGTAAAATTGGATTATTATATTTGGGAAAAAGCATTTGCTACCTTAAGAAGCTGGATTGACGAAGGGTATCCTCCGATACCAATCTCCATTAATGTATCCAGAATCCATCTGTATAATGACAATGTTGTTCAGAAGCTCATTTCATTGGCAGATAAGTATAAGGTAGCGAGAAACCTGATTGAATTGGAACTTACGGAAACCGTGTTCTTAAATAATCTATCTGAGCTGTCCCACTTATTGCATTCCTTAAAATCAGAAGGCTTTGTCCTATCCATGGATGATTTCGGGACAGGCTATTCTTCTTTAAATATGCTGGGAGACATGCCGATTGATATTATTAAAATTGATCGGGGATTTTTAAGTGAAATCGTTGAAACAGAAAGAGGCAAAACCGTAATCCAATATACCATAGCAATGGCCAAGAAGTTAAATATCGAGGTAATTGCGGAAGGGGTCGAAAATTTTGTACAGGCAGAGTTCCTATACGAAGCCGGTTGTGAAACGGCACAGGGTTATTTCTATTCCAAACCGATACCAGTTAAAAAGTTTGAACAGTATACTTTTGGTTATTTTAATGAATAATAGTATTTAAAGGACACATACCTATGCGGGGAACCGATAGAATATGTGTCTTTTTTTCTTTTACAGTAACCGAATAGGAGATAAGTCATAAAATAGAGTATAAATATTAAAGGAGATTTACTCAATGGATAACTACAGACGTCCAATGAATACCCGTTATAACAGAAACATGGGCAATATGGGTAATATGGGTTCCTATCAAAATCCTCAGTGTGGCTGCGGTGTGACTCCGGTTATGGAAGCCGGCGCTGACAGGTGCTGTGATAAAGAGGCTGATATTGATAGATGTGTTGATAAATTACCATTAGCAATGGCGTATGTGCCTTTCCAGAAATGGAGAAAGGTATGGGATGCTTCCACAGGTTTGGCAGCAGGAACTATTTTCGAGGAATTATACAAGCCCTGGTATGGCGATAAAAAAATGTGTGGAATGAGAGGTGATAGGCCATGACGACGAATAAAAGCCGTGATCAATTAATGTGCGTTATCACTGAATCAAGTTTTGCACTTGATGATGTCAAATTATTTCTGGATACCCATCCTTGTGACAAGGAAGCGTTAGAGTATTATCAAAACTACAGAATGATCCGGAAAGAAGCAATGAAAGAATATAGAGACTGCTATGGACCAATCTCTGCTTATGATGTGGCAGAGGCTGATGTATGGACATGGATTAATCAACCTTGGCCATGGGAAGGAGAGTGCTGATTTATGTGGAATTATGAAAAAAGATTACAGTATCCGGTAAACATTAAAAATCCCAATGCGAAGGCAGCCATGATTATAATTACCCAGTTTGGCGGTCCAGACGGTGAGTTAGCAGCCTCCATGCGCTATTTATCTCAAAGATATACCATGCCTTACAAGGAAGTTATTGGGGTATTAACCGATATAGGTATCTCGGTTTCAAAATGATACTAAATGTACTTGACTTTTCAATTTCTTCCTATCATACTATGGGATAGCATTACATAAATATTTGTTATGGCACAAGGAGGATTCAGTGGAAAAGCAAAATACAATATGGACAAAGGTAAGGGAATACCTGTTAATAACCCTTGGTGTTGAGTTGGTTGTTATGGGAGTTTATTTTTTCAAATTTCCCAATAATTTTTCCATAGGAGGGGTTACTGGTTTAGCAATTCTTTTAAGCAAGGTACTAGGTCCCGCAATAAGTTCCGGAACTATCGTATTAATTATTAATCTTATACTTTTGGTAGTGGGTTATATCTTCTTAGGCAAAAGCTTTGGTAACCGGACTGCTTATGGAAGTATTTTAATGTCGTTATCCTTAAGCCTTTTAGAAGTCATTGTACCAATGAAGGGACCATTGACCCAGGAACCTATGCTGGAACTGGCCTTTGCGGTTATACTGCCGGCAGTGGGAGCGGCTACGTTGTTTAATATCGGTGCATCTACAGGCGGAACTGACGTAATTGCCGTGTTGTTAAAGAAATATACCAATACGGATATCGGACGTTCTTTATTATATTCAGATCTTATACTTACCATGTTTTCGTTCCTGGTTTTCGATGTTCAGACCGGATTATTGTCAATGTTAGGTCTTTTGCTAAAGACAACGTTAGTAGATACCGTAATTGAAAGTCTGAATTTAAATAAATATTTTACCATTATATGTGAGACTCCAAAACCAATCTGTAATTATATTACGAATAACTTACACCGCAGTGCGACTATTCTTGACGGTAAAGGTGCCTTTTCTGACAGAGAGAGAAAGATTATATTAACAGTCATGAACCGGAGCCAGGCGGTACAGTTAAGAAGATTTATTAAACAGGCCGAACCGGAGGCTTTTATTCTAATCACCAATACCAGTGAAATTGTGGGACGAGGATTCCGCGCATAAAATTAAGCTGCAGATATATAGTAATTTTCTTTTGAATAAGAAAATTAATTCATATATCTGCAGCTTTTTTATAATATTGAACATAATTTAGCGAGAGAGTCTAAAGCTATTTCATTTATTAAGCCTTTGAATTCTGTCATTTCATTGTAACTATCCTGCGATTACTTTTACAAATAGCAAGGAAATCACAATTAATATAATTGGACGAATGATTTTAAAACCATTTTTTAAAACCAGCCCCGAACCTATGTAATGCCCTGCAATACTAAAGAGGGCAGCAGTAATACCAAGTATAAATACGATTTTGCCGTTAAATAAAAAGGTTACCAGAGCTGCGATATTACTAGAAAAGTTAACCAGCTTGGTATTGCCGGAAGCAATCCTAATGTCCATTCTGGCGAAACCGGTATAGATAAGAATCAAAAAAGTTCCGGTTCCCGGACCATAAAAACCGTCATATGCCCCTATAATAAAGGAAGCGGTACAGGCTATCAGATAAACTTTTTTTCTAGGCAGGGGTTCTTTCTTCGTTTTCTCCGTAAAATCTTTGTTTCTTAAAACATAAAAACCTACCACAGGCAGAATAATAATCAGAAGGAATTTCAGTATTTTCTCATCTACTAAAAGAGCAAGATTGGCTCCTACGGTTGAACCGATTAATGCCAGAATAATGGAAGGTATTCCAATACCCCAGTCTACCAGCTTGTTTTTACAATAGCGAAAGGTAGAAATTGCAGTACCAATACAGGAGGAGAGTTTATTGGTGGCAATGGCGTAATGAGGCGGAATACCTGCGATAAAATAAGCGGGAAGAGAGATTAAGCCACCTCCTCCGGCAATGGAATCAATAAACCCGGCGAGGAATACCAAAGGACAGACAATGAAAAAAGTATGTATCGTAATATGCATATAAACTCCCATCGATGCGCCACAGCGCATTAAATATCAGTATGTTAAGAGAACTGTTTATTTTTTCAATTTATCCAATCTAAGACTGATGCTTAAATCTAATCTGAGACTGATTCGTAAGGGTACAGTTTTTACTGTGCCTGACTTGATTTAGTATACTCATTCTGTAAAGGTAAGTCAACCGGTTTACTTCAACTAATTAGTAAAATTGCAAGAATTATGTAAAAATATACAGAAAATCAGCAAAGAAAAAGGAAAACAAAATAGGATTACAATAAAGTAAAGCAGTTTATTGAAGTCCGATTATAATAAGAAAAAATGGTAATTCTAATAGCTATAGTGCTTACATGGTAAACATATCAGTAAACTTCAGGATAAAAATGACAAGGCAGGATTAAAACGAAGGATTAAAACGACATGGCAGGATAGAAACGATATGGCAGGATAAAGACGACAAGGCAGGATAAAAACGACAAGGCAGGATAGAAACGACATGGAAGGATAGGAACGACAAGGCAGGATAGAAACGACATGGCAGGATAGAAACTATATGGCAGGATAGAAACAATATAACAGGATAAAAACGATGTAACGGGATAGAAACAATATAACCGGATAGAACGATATAAAAAATAAAAACGATATAACAGAAAGGAAAATGCATAATGAATATAAAAAATTATTATGCTGGTTTTTAAGTATGGAATCCATATGGAAAAAGGAATGTGAACTACCAAAACAGGAGACATTAGATCATGATATTACTACTGACGTTGCAATTATTGGTGCTGGGATGGCCGGTATACTAACAGCCTGTCTTTTAAAGAAGAAAGGAATTGATTCGGTTATTCTGGAGGCCAATGAAACTGCCAGTGGACAGACCTGTAATACCACAGCTAAAATTACTTCCCAGCATGCCCTGACTTATGATACCCTGATTCAGGACTTTGGAAAAGAAAAAGCGCAAATGTATGCAATGGCCAATGAGACTGCAATCGGTATGTATGAGGAGCTGGTTAAGGAATTTAATATTTCCTGCCATTTTGAAGGAATGCCATCTTATGTATATACGACAGAAGAGGTTAATAAGATTGAGAAAGAAGTAAAAGCAGCATTAGAATGCGGTATCAAGGCAGAATTCACTACGGATACGAAATTACCCTTTCCTGTAAAAGGTGCAGTGAAATTTCATGGACAGGCACAGTTTAATCCCCTGGAATTCATAAAAGAAATCATAAAACCTCTTAAAATATATGAACATACCATGGCGGAGGGAATTGAAGACCAGGTAATTATCACAAAAGGAGGTAAGGTAAAGGCAGGTTCTATTGTTGTGGCAACCCACTATCCATTTATTAACAGTCCTGGTTATTATTTTGCAAGAATGCATCAGGAGCGGTCCTATGCCCTCGCAATAAGCAACGTTCCCAAACTGGATGGCATGTATAAGGATGAAAGCCAGTCGGGGTACTCCTTCCGTAACTATAAGGATATGATTATTATTGGGGGAGGTACCCACAGAACAGGAGAAAATTTAGAAGGAGGAAAGTACGAAGCCTTAAGACAAGCAGCAAGCACGTATTACCCGGAAAGCAAGGAAGTATGTAACTGGTCAGCCCAGGACTGCCACAGTGTTGACCATGTTCCCTATATTGGACTGTATTCTGCGAAAACCCCAGAGTTGTACGTTGCCACCGGCTTTAAAAAATGGGGTATGACCAGTTCCATGGTGTCTGCCATGATTTTAAGTGATAAGATAAGTGGACTGAAAAATCCGTACGAAGAAGTGTTTCATCCTCAGAGGTTTGAAGTAACAGCTTCTATGTCTGGTCTTTTGGATGAAGCGAAGCATACTGTCAGAAGCCTGATTCTTAAAAAGCTTAAAGTACCGGATACAAGCCTTGCACAAGTACAGCCTGGACATGGAGCTATTATTGAAGAGGACGGAGAAAAAGTTGGTGTATATAAGGAACTGGATGGTAAGATTCATATGGTATCCACAAAATGCACTCATTTAGGCTGCCAACTGGAATGGAATCCAGATGAGTTAAGCTGGGACTGTCCCTGTCATGGCTCCCGTTTTGATTATACCGGCGTTCTAATTAATAACCCTGCCTTGGAGAGCATAGAATATGAACAATTTCATAAATAATAGTAAAAAAAATGGCTTTTTCGAAGGCTGGTACTTTAAACATCAGGCAGAAAACAGCATAATTGCCTTTATACCTGGCTTTAATACGGACGGGGAGGGGATTTCCCAGGCTTTTCTGCAGATTATCATGAATGAAAATTCTTATCTAATACCATATTCCATTACGGATTTTTCTATTGACCGCAGAAAGTTTATCATCCGGTTAGGAAACAACAGTTTCAGCAGAAGGGGCATAAAGATAAATATAAAGACGGAAGAAATCAGTATGACAGGAAAGCTGCGATATGGGAGGATACTTCCTATACGGAATACGATTATGGGGTTTTTCAAATTTTTACCCGGAATGGAATGTAAGCATGAGATTATCAGTATGTACCACCGAATCTATGGAGAATTTGCCCTAAACGGTGTGAAATATCCCTTTTATCCCGGAATCGGGTATATCGAAAAGGATCTGGGCCATTCCTTTCCGAAGTCTTATCTGTGGGCTCAGTGTAATTGCTTTCCGGGAGAGTCTTGTTCTGTATTTTTATCTATCGCAGACATACCTTATCATGGCATGAAGTTTAAAGGATGTATCTGCTCCATAATCTATCAGGGGAAAGAATACAGGCTGGCAACTTATAAAGGCGTTAAGGTTGTAAGCAGCAGCCCTAAGGAGATCTGCTTGAAACAGGGGCGGTATCTGCTAAAAATTTATCTGAATACGAAACCAGATGGCAATAAAACAAATAGTAAAGTAGAGGGTAATAATACAGCGGGCAGTAGACAAGAGTATAATAATACGGTCAGAGATAAAGCGGAGGGTTATATAGGGGAGGGTTATAAAGCAGAAAATTATCAAGGAGAAAATTATCAAGGAGAAAATTATCAAGGAGAAAGTTACCAAGGAGAAAGTTACCAAGGAGAAAGTTATCAAGGAGAGAGGTATCAAGGAGATAGTTATCAATCAGAGGATTATAAACCAGAGAGTTATAAACCAGAGGATAATCAACCAGGAGATAATAATCCGAAGGGTAATAATATAAAGGAAAATAAACTTACCCGTAATAAACCAAGCAGTGATAAAAAAGAAGAGTCCTTTCGTGGGGGACAGGAATTTTCTCAGGAATTATTTGCTCCGGTGATGGGCGGTATGACTAAGAAAATCAAGGAACAGCATCTGAGTGTCGGTAGATTTGTACTTTATGACAGAAAAAAGCTTATATTTGATTTAAAAAGTCCTTATGTAAGCTATGAATATGTTGAATAAGTCAGGAAGAAATCCAATAAAATATATCAATAATAAAAGTACAGCCGGAGGCTGGTTGTTGAAACGTAATAATATAACTATAGCACGTAAGGATAATAATCTTTCCGATACGGAACTTATGAGAAATAAGGAATTCCTTTCCACGATGGAGGCATCCCTGCTGTCTGCCCTCTTTGAGAAAGAAATGATTACCAGGTGTCAGTTTGATCAATGTCTGAATGAAATAAACGTATCGTTATGGAGTGAGGAACTTGATTAGAGCTGCCGCTTACTGCAGGGTATCTACGGATAAAGAGGATCAGCTGAATTCACTGGAAAGCCAGAAGCGGTATTTTTATGAGTATATTACCCGCAACCCCCTTTGGGAGCTTACAGAAATCTATGCTGATGAAGGAATTACCGGAACGAGTACAAAGAAAAGGCATGCATTTAACCGGATGTTAAACGATGCAAAAAACCACAGGTTCGATCTAATCCTGACCAAGGAAATCAGCCGTTTCGCCCGTAATACCTTAGACAGTATCTATTACACCAGAAGATTAAAAAGTTTTGGCATCGGTATTATATTTGTAAACGATAATATTGATACCCTGGATGCCGATGCAGAACTTCGCCTTACCATATTGGCCTCCATTGCGCAGGAGGAAAGCCGTAAAACCTCAGAACGGGTAAAGTGGGGACAAAAGCGCAGTATGGAACGGGGAGTGGTCTTTGGGCGGGAGCTGTTAGGGTATGACCTGCGGGATGGAAAGCTCTATGTAAACCAAGCGGGTGCAGAGACCGTTAAACTGATATTTCAAAAGTTCATAAATGAAGGAAAAGGTACCCATGTAATAGCCAGGGAGCTTACAGAGGCAGGAATACCGGCTGCGGGCGGAAGCAAGTGGCATGGGAATGTAATCCTTCGTATCCTTAAAAATGAAAAATACTGCGGAGATCTCATACAGAAAAAAACCTATACACCGGATTATCTAAAACATGAAAAGAGATATAATAAGGGGCAGGAGGAACTCGTCTGCATCTCCAATCACCATGAACCCATTATAAACAGAGAACTCTTTAACAAAACCCAGGCAGAGATAAAAAAAAGAAGCCCCTCAGAAAATGTAAAGAGTAAATATAGCAGCCGTTACTGCTTTTCCGGCTTAATCCGCTGTAAAGACTGCGGCTGCTCCTATGTATCACGTACCAAAAAGGGAAAGAACGGCAGCAGCTACCGTTACTGGCGCTGCTATGAAGCGGTGCAAAACGGCAGAGTACATCTTGACCCCAAGGGTATAAAAACGGGTTGTAATAATAATACCTTAAAGGAAGAGGAGCTAAAGCAAATATTAAAGCAATTGTTTCAAACCCTTAAACTTGACAAAGAGGAACTTGTCGGAAATCTTGTCGGTATTCTTAAAAAAATTATTAAAGAAGAGAAAAGAGATGATAAGGAACTTGTGAAATTACAAAATAAATTACATACCTATACCATAAAAAAACAAGACTTAATTGAATTGTACCTCTCAAAAGAAATCACAGAAGATGACTTTAAGAGTATTAAACAAAAATATGAAGCTGATATGAAGCGGATAACAAAAACATGTAAAGAACTTGAAGAAAAATGTGAAGATACTAGGGGGACTAATAACGATAAACTTTCTACAGTAAAACATTACCTGTACCAAGTAATAAACGGACAGGAATGGAGTGATGCCTTTTACCGAGGTATCATTGACCGTATTACTGTTACCTGTGATATCACACATTCACATAGTAAAGAGCATTTGGAGCGGAGTATGGACCAGGATAGGAAGCTAAAACGGGATCTGTATCAGAATATTGACCAGAGTAAGGAGCATAGCTTAGCCCATAGTCAGGAACATATCTTAGCCTATCATATAGAGGATAGCATACAGTATGTTAGGGACTATTGTATAAATCAGTATAATCCGTATATGGAAGTTACAATATATTTAAAAAATTCAGATATAGAATATAATTATATTTTCTCAAAAAATTAGGTTCAGAGCTGATTCTATTTAATCAATAAATCACAACTTGCGTAGTCGTATACGACAACTATCAATCGCTGAACCGCCATACCGCTGAACCGTCATATCGCTGAACCGCCATACCGCTGAACCGCCATACCGCTGATTCGTCATACCGCTACCAAGCCAGGTACAGAAGAACTGGCCCATATGGAAATCGTAAGTGCAATTGTTCATCAATTAACCAGAAACTTAAGTATTGAGGAAATCAAGGCCTCCGGATTTGACACTTACTTTGTAGACCACACAGTAGGATTATGGCCTCAGGCAGCCAGCGGTATGCCTTTTAGCTCAACCTTCTTCCAATCAAAGGGCGATGCAATAACAGACCTGCATGAAGATATGGCAGCAGAACAAAAGGCAAGAACTACCTATGACAATATTCTTCGTATGGTGAAAGACCCTGATATCATTGACCCAATCCGTTTCTTAAGGGAAAGAGAAATCGTTCATTATCAGAGATTTGGTGAAGCGAATCGGGCAATGTCAAGTATAGTATATGCCGTTTACATTGAAAGTGTAGTCTTCTCAGTTGATGAATTTTTACAGTCCCTATAAATCAGATGGAATCAGGCAGGGTATAATTTACACGAAATTAGCGAAAAATTTACAAGTAAACTTGAAATATATGGAAAAATATGATATAATTTGCTAAAATAAAAAACAATAATCGTTGGGGAGAATAGAAAATATGCTAAAGGTATTTGATATTATGATTATTGTAATCGAGACTTTATATTTATATTATTATCTGGATGATGATATTAAATGTAACAGGATTACTTTGGCTGCTGCTTATACCACCTATACTATACTAATCATCTTACTAAATGGGATCGGAGTTGAGGGTAATTTAAAAACCTCAATTGGGATTATCTTTATTGGAGTTATGATAAAATTATGCTATTATAGTTCATATTTAAAACTTTTTATTAACTTATTTATTTATGTTGTAATTCTTGGTATTTCTGAATTGATGTCAATCGGTATAATAATGCTTGCGAATAACGAATACAGAACCCAGTTTATTTTTAATATGGGTCAATACCAATGGGATGCCGTTATTCTGGCGAAAACCATGACGATCCTGCTACTAATTCTGTTTAAAAAATATCAGGTGAAGGTAGTACAGTCTTACACCAAAAAAGAATTTCTATTTATTCTTTTACCCATGCTGCTAAGGCTAATAATCATTCTGATTTACATGTCGGTATTATCTGATGTAGATATTAAATTAAATAAATATTCCTCCTATATGTTAATTCTGATTCCGATTCTTATTCTGCTTGAAACCACTTGCAATGCCATACTTACAGATGCTTATATCAATGAGAAATACCATGTATTACAATTAGAAACTATTAGGTACCGGAAAGAGTATCGAGTACATTATTATCAGGCAAAGAAAGAAAATGAAGCAGAAATACTAAAAATACATCACAATTTAAAAAATTACCTGATGTATTTTAAGGATCACCGGAGGGAGGAGACCCTTGACATGGACAAGCTTCTGGAACCTTTAAGAAAGTATGAGACTTATGTATCGACAAATAATGAAATATTGGATACTTTAATTAACGAAAAATATTTGGAAGCGAACCGTAAAAAAATAGAGGTCACTTGTTCCGTTGATTTCTTAAATGGAGATTTTATAGAGCCCCTTGATATCTGTGACATTTATGGAAATCTACTAAATAATGCCATTGAAGCATGTGAAAAAATTGAAGACGATAAGAAGCGTTATATTGATATCCGGACGAAAGCAATGGGTAATCTTATGGTTATTAAAGTTGTGAACAGTGTTGCAGAGCAGGTTAAAGTATTTGATAATTATATTAAGACTGCTAAAGTTAATAAAAAATTTCATGGTATGGGACTGCTGAGTATAAAAGAATCCGTTAGAAAGTATGGGGGAAATGTAACAGTAACTTCGGCTAACGGAGAATTTGCCGTCAATATCATTATACCGATAAACCAATTTGATTATAAGGACAAATACGCAATTACAAAGCCCAATTATTCGTTTAAACTTTAATTCGGTAAATAAAAATGTTAGATTTTAGTACAAGGGGGAAGTTAAAATGATTCATAGATATTCAAAAAAATTAGCTGGAATCTATGCAGACAGGGGTATTATACCAGAAGAGGATGAGGAGATTTACAGCTACGGTCTTGAGATACTAATAGCAACAGTGTTCACAATAACAGTTCTGCTACTATCCGGTTTATGTTTACATAAAGGTGCAGAAACTTTGATTTTATTGATGGTTTATTGCCCGATACGAACCTTTGCAGGTGGATATCATACAGATTCCAATCTAAAATGCATTTCTGCTTTCATACTCTTGTATTTTCTTATTCTATCCATATATACCGGTCTTAAAGGAACCCAAATGCCAATAGGTTATTTTATATTAGCACTTGTTTATATATGTAATATAATAATACTTATGCTGGCACCTATAGAATCCAGCGAAAACCCTTTACCTTATAAAAGAAAAAAAGGGATGAAACGCAAGGCTTTTTACTTTACTTTTTTTTATACGGCGGTTATCACGTATATCCAATTATTAGACCGGACCTATGCGAATTTTGCTCTTTTAGGTTCAGTAGCTATTATATGGGTTACAACCCTAGTTGTAATAGGTAAAATAAAATATAAAAGCAAAGAGGTGAGATGAATGAATAAGGGAAAAAACATGATGAGCGGCTTAGTGTGCAAGGCAGCACTTACAACTGCTGTTAATTCAGTAAATGTATGGTGCTTAATGTTACTGCATCAACCGGAAGTTCCAAAAAAACTTCTGGAAAAATATCAGGACAAATAAGTATATGGGCTGCTGCTTACCATCATGGCTTAAGATTGTAGGCAGCCCCTGTATTTATGCAGCAAAAATACTTTTGTTTCATAAAAACTATCAGGGTTTTAATCGAAATGAGGTAAATTATGAAAATAGTAATATGCGATGATGATGAATTCTTTTTAACAAAATTGAATGGGTATATAAGTAAGATTTTATCTGAAAAACAGATTAATAAAAAAATACTGTCTTTTAAATCAGGAGAAGAATTCCTCAGGTATTATGAAAAATTCAAGGATATAGACATGGTCTTCCTGGACATATTGATGAAAGATATCACCGGTATACAAGTTGCCAAAAAAATACGGGAACAGGATACTTCCATGCAGATTTTTTTCATCACCTCCATCAGCAGATATATTATGGAAGGTTATAATGTCCGGGCAGCTAATTATTTGATAAAACCGGTTAAATATAATACCTTGTTTCGGGAATTGGATAAGGCCATAAAGCTCCTACAATCCAGATATAAAAAGTATATACTGGAAAAGAATGATTTTGGTATTTTTAAAATAAATCAGGAGGATATCAGGTATATAGAAACCTTTGAGCGCAATACCTTAATCCATACTGCAGCAGGTAATATCCTAAGTTATAAGAATATGAAAAAACATCTGGAATTGCTGGGAGAAGATTTTTACAGGATCCATGAGAGCTATATTGTAAATTTAAACAATATAAAAAGCCTCCTGAAAATGGAGCTTGAATTAGAAAGCGGTGAAATACTTCCGGTAAGTAAGCACAGAAAAAAGGAATTAATGGATCAGATATCTATATATTATGGAAATCAGTTGTAAAATTATTAAGGCTAACGTCTAGTTATCATCAAAGATGAATAATTCCTCAATCGGTGCATGGACAGCCCGAGATATATCAATAGCCAGCTTTAAGGAAGGATTATATTTAGCTGATTCCAGACGAAGGATAGTTTCCCTTCTGACCCCTACTTTCGCAGCCAGTTCTTCCTGCGTTAATTCCGCAAGTTGGCGGTATTTTTTTAAATTACATTTAAAATTTTCCATTTTTACCCCATGCATACTACAGACTGACCTGCGATAATGCAACTTTCTGTCTCAGTTAATGTTTTTCATAATAGTAAAAGGCTATAGAATAGGTTAAGAACGTAGCCGCCCATCCGAACGCACTGATTAACACCATAAAATCTTTTGTTCCAAAAGGAAAAAGAGAGCTTATACCAATTATAAATAAAGCGGTCCCAGGGCTTAACATTGCAACGTTTTTAGCTTTCTGCCGGTTGGAAACATAACGTTCGTCGGGCATTTCCGCTGCCAGCTTTGATACAATGCAGTTAGAAAATAAACCGAAAAAGCTAAAGAAAAATAGCATGGAAGTATTCTGATTTTCAAAATATTTAAAACCCAAGAAGCCAATAAAGCCCAACAGCCAGTTATATTTATAGTATTTTTTATTTTTAAGCATAACCCATGCTCCCTTTATTATTATTCTATTAAGATTATACCTTTTATTTATGATTAATACAAGCAGTTGCTTTTTGAGTCAATCAGGGTCATAAGAAAGTATATGGCAGTAAACCAAATTGTTAAGGTTTTAATTCGGTTAAGATTGACGTAAAGACGATAAGGTGATATATTTGTAATATAATGTGATGTAAATATAACATTTTAATGATTGGCGTGTATTCCACGCGGATAGGAGTGAAGAATGAATAAGACATTGATAAGGATTGTTATCGGATTGGTATGGATTGGAATAGGAGTATTAAACCTAGTTAAAGGCTCTTATGTGAATGCAGCTATTTTTATGGTGGTAGGTATCGTTTTTCTTGTTTTCTCAAAAGGAAACAGTAAGGACAGGGAGAGGTAATCATGGAAGCTTTATTGCAGATTAGCGGTTTAAATGCCTGGTACCAGCAAGGCAAGAAGGTGCTGTCCGATTTATCATTACAATTAAATAAAAAGGAAGTAATAGGTCTGATCGGACTAAATGGAGCAGGTAAGACTACATTGATTAAAACCCTCACAGGTCTGCATGATGGTTATACAGCCGAGTATATAAAGTTAAATGGGAATGACATCCGGTTGCGGGAGAATAGCTTTAAGAAACACCGTTATACCGTATTCTCAGATGATAATTCTTTTCAGTATTTAACCTTTGAGGAATATATTCGACATGTCTTTTTATCTTATAAAAAGTACATGGATATGGAGAAGATCGAACTACTTTGCAGTGGGTTTCAATTTGAAGCGTATAGAAATGTTTTATTGAAAGATTTATCTACCGGGAATAAGAAAAAGGTATTTCTTATTACTGGTTTTTCTTTGGAGCCAGAGCTTTTCATTTTGGATGAACCAGTTAACGGACTGGATTTTCAAAGTACTGAATATCTATATCAGCTTATGCGGAACTATTCTGCCTATGGGACTCTGATTTTCTCTTCGCATATACTGGAAAGCATTTGTTTAACGGCAGATCGGGTGATTATATTGGAAAATGGGTCAATACGGGATATCTTTAACCAGGGTGACATTATTCCGGAAAGAATACGAGGTTCGCTGTATGAAAATATTTCAGGCAGTCCTGTGGAAACTGATAGGTAAAAAGTACGAGCGGTTATGGAAGAATGGAGTATTTTTTGTAATCTTGTATGGGGTACTTCGGTATTGTGATATACAGTTTCCTATATCCTTTCCAATCTTAACTTTAATTATTTTGGTTTATTCGTTTGGAGTTATTCTGCAGGTCTTATATTCGGAGGTCGGTGCTAGTAACCTGACAGGTCAGTTTATACTTCCTTTTTCCAGAGTACGGTTTAATCTGCAGTACTTTGCCGGCATTATAATATATACCCTGGCAACTAAAACTGGTTTGTTTTTTATTTTGTACATTGGGGCTTGTCAATGGAATTTGCTGCAATTTTTATGTCTTTTGCTTAGTTTTGTACAATCTTGTGCAGCCGGTTTTTGCTTTTATTTATTTACAAGACAAAAATATCTGGTAAGGGCCGTTATACTGGTTTTAATACAAGCACTGATGGTACTGTTCAGTAATTTTACAAGTATTGTAATGGCAGCAGAGGCGTTTCTTTTCATTGCTTTATTCCTGTATATAGCATATTCTGATTCGTACCTGTTTTATCATACCGGTCCTGAAGGCAGGGCTAAACAGTATGCGGGAAGAATCAAAAAAATACTACCAGTTTATTTCTATCTTTTTCGGTATATGACAGCTCGAAAAAGTTATCTGTTTAATACGATTATTATGTGGGTTTTTGCCTGTGTATTTGCTGTTATGTTGGGCAAAACCGGGTTTGCCGGGTTTATGCCGCTGGGGTTTGCCATTCTATCCCTGAATACGCCCATAGGTATTTTATTATCTGGAGACAGGGATTTCAGAATGAAGGTGCAAAGCCTTCCGGATCAAAATGTCTTGGTCTTTTTGCCGTATCGAGTTGTGATATGCTTATCTAATATACTTTCTTATCTGATTTATTGTTTGTGCTGGAGAATTACAAACGGACCGTTTCACGGCACCATCTTAATACTTGCCTTATTATTTGCCTGGGAAAGCGCAGCAATCTATGTTTTTCTGGAATGGAAATTCCCGGTTGTAAACTGGAAGGTAGAAAGTGATTTATGGCATCATCCGAGAAAATATATCGTACCGGCAAGTATGACCGGGATAGCTGTATTAATTGTTTCACAGCCATGGACATCATTACTGCTGCTGATTCTTATCATAGTTCAGGAAGCTTTTGTAGTGTCAGCAGTCTTTGGAAAACATAACTAATATAATGTTGTAGAGTAAATTAAATTATTGGTTGGGAGGTTTTTATATGAAAAATACACACACATGCCCCAAATGCGGGTCAAAGGACATTGTAAGAATTCCGGATAATCAGGGCAGGTATTCCAGTGGAAACAACATATATACCAGCAATATAACCTTAATGGGGAAAATACCAGTAATACGCTATGTATGCTGCGGCTGCGGGTATGTAGAAAACTGGGTAGAAGGTGCTGGTGAACTGCAAAAGATTAAAAAAACGTTTGATTAGTCCTTATCCAGTTAAACGATTTCATGAACCGGTTAAGCAATTTGGATTGCGGAATGGAAAGATTCCGTTATAGTAAGAGCTAGAGGGAAGATAAAGTACTTAAGTAAAGGAGCGATGCCATATGAATAAAACAGTTGAAAAAAATGTTAATCAAATTGAAAAAGCTATGATCGTAGAAAATAAATATTGTGCTGCCTGCTCAATCGGTGCTGCTTGCCTGGTTGATGGACCGATACCTGATTTTGAAGTTGCGGCAATTGCCGGTTTATTCGGTATAGCCAGCTAAAATAACCATACATAGAATTTGTTAATGTAAACCCATTCATACTTTATCTTCCCTATTAAGTATAAGGATTAATGGATATCCAGAATATAATTGTTTTGACACTGATAATGAAATTGTATAAAAGGATGGGAGAAACGGATCCATGGAAGAAGTAATGGATAAATATGTTGGTATTTTCGAAGGTACTCTTATGTATCTAACCAATAAAAAGTGCAATATTCTTATGGAAAAGGAAGAAAACGGAGAGAACAGCTACCGGTTTTTTACCATAAACCAGACCGGCAGAAATATTATGGAATGTATAACAGGTAATACCAGTACCGGAAATCTGATAAAAAAATTCTGCAATATCAATGCCATACCCATGGAAGAAAATCAGGATTGGATACTGGAATTTATTTATTCCTTAAAAGAAAAAGGAGCTGTGTATCTGGCAGATGAGCCTATTGCGGAACATTGTATTAAGGTAATCGGGGAAGAAAAACTGATATCTCCGATGCATGCAACAGTAGAGATAACAGAAACCTGCAATTTAAGATGCAGACATTGCTATTTGGATGCTTCTGTGCTTAAAGATAAGTGTATTAGCTTTAAGCAGTTTGAAGAGATTGTTAATCAGTTAAAAGAAAATAAGGTAGTAAACATAGAATTAACCGGCGGAGAACTGTTTATGAACCCAGAGGCTTATGAAATTGTCCAGCTCGCACTAAAACAGTTTGCTATGGTTGGTATATTAACAAATGGAACCATCTTAACGGAGGCTATGCTTGCCTTGCTTAGTAATTTTAAGGAAAAGGTGTTGTTAAACGTTTCTCTGGACAGTGTAAATCCCCAATTACATGATGATTTTAGAGGGCAGAAGGGTGCTTTTGATAAAACCTGTGAAACGATCAAACGGCTTACCGGCAAGGGATTAAATGTAAGGGTCGCTTCCAGTATATTTCGAGATAATATGTGGGAAATCGATAAACTGGCTGATTTGGCAGTTTCACTGGGGGCCAGGGTTTTTACCTATAATTTTGTGGAAGATTTCGGAAGAGGAAATCAGGTCTCTTCCGCTAAGACAGATAAATCCACTGAGGTTAAAAATTATACGGATTATATTAATGGAGTAATACGGAAATACCGGAACATTATACCGGTTATTCAAAGTGATGATTTTATATCCGGATCAAGCAATTGCGGTGCAGGAACAGTTTCCATACTGATTGGGGCAGATGGCAATTTAAGACCCTGCGCTCTGTTTCCCAAAATTCAAGGACTGGGTAATATAAATAAAGAGAAATTTTCAGATATTTTTCAGAAAGAAATATATAAACTGATTGCTGATATTAAACCGCCGAGTGAAGCGAACGGATGTCCGAATTCCTGTAAATACTTATACCATTGCAGGGGCTGTTACTTAAAGGGACTTGAAAAAAATAAAGACTCCGTTCAGCCCTGCAGTTGGATAAACTTCAACCGGCTCGAACCAGTATTAGAGTTTTATAAAGGGAATTTAAATTATGTTTAATATGTCAGAAGGTATACATACAGGTTTATTTACAAGGGAAAAAGATAGAGGGATTAATGAATATCTTCTCCGTTTATTTTTTATTAAAAATAAACGAAAAATTGAATTTGCTTTTTTTAGAGAAAATCTGGTATGTTCCTGGAATTTTAATAATGAGAATGGAGCCTGTGTGGAAGTTCTCTGCCTTATGTCAAAAGCATTGGATATACCGGAAGAAAAGAAAGTACAGGAAATTTTTAATACCGGTATTAGTATAAGTGATTTTCCATCTTATGATGAATATCTGAGTTACTGGGACAAGCTGTCTTACAGCTTAGATATAATATCAAAAATTTTGGAGGCTATGGGAGAAAGAAGACAGCAGCTTATAAAAAAAGAAGAATTTTATAAGCAGTTAAATTTAATAAAGGAATCTTTTTCGGTCGAATTTCAATATGGTCGGAGGCATATCAATGGTCAAACTGAAGAAGGAGGCAGCGCAGTAACAAAATCGATTCAAGGGAATATCACAAACAGCCAGCTGTCATTTATGGGTAGTTATTTTTATACAGGGAGAGTGTCTTTTGATGAGATACTCCAGTATAAATTATTGGAAAAGATATATGGTACGAATGAGACAGAAAGTATTTACTTTAAATTTCGGGAAAGCGGGAGAATATATACAGCCCTTACTTCTTATGTCAGAGAAAAGGGCATATTCGTTACTGGAGTATTGGGTACTTATCAGGAGGCGTTATATGAAGAGGTACTATCCTCCATTTCTTCTGTAACGATTACCCCAACTCAGATAGATCGTGCCAAAAGATGGCTGAAAGAGGAGTTGGCATATATCAAATTTTATTATGGAGAAATCTTTGCTTTGTATCCTTTTCAGAGCGGCAGGGAACCGATTACAAAAATGGGAGACATTTATAACGCAATAGACCGGATTCGAGAAGAACAGGTATACGCACTATTAATAAAGGATAGAGGTACAATTAAGGTGGGAGTGGAATAACTATATGGATTTTTTTAAAAGCCTGTATAAAATTTCAGAATATGATTATTGGTTTGATCTGGACTCAAAAACTGCTGTTATAAAGTTTATGATTCCCTATGGATACTTATCAGACGGTGAAAATAAAGGATATGCCCACCTGATGGAGCATATGATTATTCAGGAAAATAAAGAATATTTTAAAGAATTAGAACAACAAGGTATACAATTTAACGCACTTACCTCCGAGTATATGACAGAGTTTGTTTTTCTGGATGCAGAAGGTCATCAGCTAACGCAGCAATTAAAAAGTGGGTCACTGAAGTTGGCCTTTTTAAAGTTCTTTCGTAAGGAGTCACTTGAGCTGGAACAAAAAACAATATTGGAAGAGCATGCACTGCTGTCCAACCGGACAGGCAGAGTAGAAGCAGATACTATGATAGGTACCACAGAGGAGATCAAAAACTTTAATTTAGCTGTTTTAAACAGGTTAAAGAGAGAAATATACCAGAATTACCATACTATTCTCTTTGGACCAGCTGTTTTTTTTAATCCGGAAAAAACGCATTATGAGCGTTATAAAGAAAATAGGAAACTCAAGAGGTGGTCAGAACGGATAGACATAATTGAGGCAGTAAAAAAGCCGGATGGTTCTGGTATTAACCTCTTATTGCAGGCAGATTTGTACGGGGAACTGTTTGCATATTGTATGCATATCCTTTTTAGCGATTTAATTGGAGGTTATACATTGGAGATAAAAAAGAAACCGAAATTGATAGTACTTGAAATAAGAGGTGCAATGGATGAACTGGGAGAAGTACTAAAGTATAAGGTTAACTCCTTTTACCGGTACGATATCTTATTCAGTTCTTTCCAGTTTTTGTGTAAGGAAATAACATATCTGCTATATTGTATGTCGGAACGGGTTGATTTAGAGAAAGCTTATTTAGAGGAGAATTGGGAGGATAAACTATATGAGATTTGCAGTCCTTAAAAATAAAATAGTAGTTCAGATACTGATTTGTTTTATATTTTGCTGCCTGCTCTATGCCTCTTCCTTTGTTTTTAAAGAGCAGCTCGATCTGATTTTTTATAAAAATTTTAAATTTGGGCTAATTCTTTTTGGAATAATCACTTATGTCTCTGTAATTAATGGGTATCTTTTTCACACGATTCAAAGGAATCTAATGGAACAGCCCAGGAATATAATTCCTATGATGAAGCTTTTAAATTATCAGTTATTTCTATTTTCTTTCATCCTTTTTCTAATTAGTGCAGTATTTCATAACCGGTATATCAGACTGCCTTATTTTTTAGGAAAAACATATATTCTTCTGAATGTACTAATCTTTACCGGTTTTCTTGTTGTTTTTATCTACAAGAAGAAAGGAAATTACAAGCCCTATTTTAGCACCCTGTTTCCTCCTGTGCTGATTGGGGCTGTAATCTTTCAGCTGAATAATATGGAGATTTTTTTCTTTGGTGTATATTTTGCAGCTATCTGGCTGTTAAGCAAAATAAAGTCAGCTTTTTTTAAGAATATTTTAGGAAAATACGCCGGTATTGAGATTCTGTCAGCGGTGTTCTTAATTGCTACTTTTATATATATATTCATCTCTGGTCAGGAACTTATTATCTTTCTTTCGTACCTTATTCTGGCAGGAGTATTGATTAGAATATTATATGAGGATAGAAAAAATCTGAATCTATTATAAGAAAATTCCGAGACATACTTTTGACCAGGGTGCTCTTAAGCCAGCGATCTGACTTATTGAGCACCCACTGTTATGTCAATACTGTTATCCCACAACCTGCAGCCGGTGAAGTACCGTCTGCTTTTTCAGGCTAAGGGATATGCTTTTGGTAAGCAGAAATTGGAGGAATAGCATGATAAGGAAATAGAGGAATGTAATTCCAGTAGGGAAATGATACTGTACAAAGGAAAAACCAGCCATATTCTTTACAAATTTACAGATAAAGTAGCCGGACAGGCTTCCTAAACCTACCGATGCAAGAAAGCTTCCCAGAGTTAAAAAGAGGCACTCTGCTCCCAGCATGGTATTTAACTGGCGGCTGTCAAGTCCTACAGCCTGTAAAATTCCGATTTCATTCTTTCTTGAAAGAATGCTCATTATTATGGTATTAACCAGATTAACAACAGCAAAACATGCAATAAAAGCTACAAAGGTGTAGATGGCCGCTGCCATGGTGTGAAAGGCACTTTTGTAAAGTGCGGCCCGCTGCTGTAAAGTTTTAAGCGTAAGTCTGTCTTCTGTAGAAATAAGTTTTTTCAGTTCCGCAGCAATTTTGACAGAATAGCCCTGCTTTGAGAGGATTTCAAACACCTTGTTACAGTTTTGGGTTATTATAGTATCCATAGCACGATCTGGAAGATAGAACGTATTACCATCGGATTTATCGTCAATGATACCAGTCACAGTAAAGGTTTTTGAAACCTTATTGTTTCCGTCATATAAAAGCATGGTTACCATATCTCCCAAAACGAAATCCATACCGAGAAATTCAAGTTCTCCGTTTCCGGTATTAACAATCAGGGAGCCGGTATCGTCAGAACCTGGTTCCGGCAGAGTACCACTTACCAGCCTTCCTTTAAAATGGTTTAAATCCTTATCCCTTAGGTTACTTAAGCTGGATAACTGTGAGTTCTCTGAATCGTTTAGCTGAACCAGGATATATTTTTGGATCTCGACACCATCCACGCCCTTAAGGGATAATATGCTGCTTTTTAATTTCTCTGTCAATGGATTATTAACCTGCAAGTCATTGTAACCGGTGGAAGGAGATAAAAGTTCACTGTTTAGGGAAATACTGTATTCACCGCCGTAAGGAAAACTCTGTCTGGCACGCTCCACAGGATTTAGAGAAGACAGTAAGGACGCGGTACCAAGAAATAAAATTCCGCTAAAGGTTAAAGATAAGAAAGTCAGGAAGGATTTTTTCCTATTTCTCGTAAGGTATAAAAAGCCCAGATAGAAGGGTGTCAGTCTGCCCGCCGAGGGTTTATTCAGCCGGTAATCTGTTTTATAGAACTGGTAAACGGTAGCCTCTACGGGGGTTACATAAGCTGCTATTTTTGAAGGCTTTCTGACCGATATCATAACGGTTCCATAGGTAATAAAGCCCATACAGAGTGCAAGGAGAAGATCTGCGCCTGTATTCCAGGAGGATGGATTGATAAAAAAGCTTAACAGGCATCCAAGAATGAGCCCAATGGGAATATATTGAAGAGATAAGCTGCGCCCTTCATATGTTACAATTTTTTTAATTTGCCGGGATGTAGTGCCAAGTGTACGCAGTTGTCCATATTCCTTGACCTTTCCAAGGACTGAGATATAAAAGATGTTATAGATAACCAGGGAACAGGCGGTGAGGATAACTAAGGATACAGCAATTACGGCGGTGACAGTATCTGAGGATATGTTATTACTGTTTATATATAAATTGTTGATTAAGATGTCATCCTTTGCAATACCGCAGGCCTCTCCAACTGCTTTGATTTTTTCTTTTAGCTTTTCACCTGAGTACCGGTCAGAATTAGCAATCCGGATTACGACAGAAGGATTCTGAGCGGATAAATCCTTATCGCTTTTCATGAAATCTTCTGAAACAATAGCATTATAAGTGGTCCGGTCGGTATCATTTTCTGCTGTTGTACCAAGAAAACCTACCAGAAGGAATTTCTTTTTCTGCATTTGTCTACTGGCGTTATTGCGGTAATCCAATTCTATGGTATCCCCCAGAGCAGCATCCTTATTTAGAGATTCAAGATATCCTTTTTCAATTGCCAATTCATTGCTTTTCTGCGGCATAATGCCTTCCTTGATACGTACATTGGATAATTCCATAGTTTCCAGATCCGAATAGAGCAAAGCGAGACTGTAAGCATCGTCTTTGACTAGTCCTGCGGGCTGGTTAATGCCTGCGGCTTCAATGTCTGGATTTGACTTTAACTTTTCCAGGGAGGCAGTACTAACGTTATTGTATAATGCATGATATAAGGTTTCATTTTTTACCTCCAGAGACACATTGTATCCATAGGTTGCGGAAAAGGTAAGGAGTACAGCAGCCAGGATAATTACAATGCCGATAAAACGGTTCCTAATCTTATTATGAGCAAGCCCGGCTTTTGCTAAATGCCTGATTACGCCTGCATTATTATTATGAAGCATATAGCTTACCCCCTTTCGTTCACGATTTTACCGTCTTCAATCCGGATGATCCGATTGGCCAGCTGGGCAATATCCATATTATGAGTAATCATAACCAGCGTTTGATGGAATTTCTGGCTGCTCATTTTTAACAGACCAAGAACTTCCTGGCCGGTATGGCTGTCTAAGTTACCGGTGGGTTCATCAGCAAGGATAATAGCCGGTTTTGTTACCAATGCCCTTGCAATGGCGACTCGTTGCTGCTGACCACCGGACAGGTTAAAGGAAAGGCTGTTTATCTTGCTTTCCAGATGTAAGGTCTCTATTACCTCATCTACAAATTCCTTATCCGGTCTGTTGCCGTCTAGTTCGATGGGAAGAATAATATTTTCATAGACATTTAATATAGGTACCAGGTTGTAATTCTGGAAGATGAAGCCGATTTGTCTTCTTCGAAATAAAGTCAATTGGTCATTATCCATACCGGATAATTCCATATCATTGATTTTAATGCTTCCCGAAGTGGGATTATCCAGTCCGCCCATCATATGAAGGAGTGTGGACTTGCCGCTTCCGCTGGTTCCGATTACAGCGACGAATTCCCCCTGATCAATGGACATAGACACACCGTCAAGGGCCTTTACCACAGTAGGCTCATTCCCGTAATATTTCTTAAGATCAATTGCCTGTAATACAGTTTTCATAATAGTTCCCCTTATTTTTAGATTACTCAGATTCCCCGAGCTTATATCAAGTATAAGCCTTAAATATTACAGAAACCTCACAGAAATATCTCAATTTAGAGACAATTACCGGTTTATTTAACAGATAACTGAGTGTTCGGAAGGTATACAAAAAAGGAGGCCCCTTTACCAGGTTCGGACCGGACTTCGATATATCCTAGCTCCAGACTGATAATCTCTCTGGCAAGATATAATCCGATCCCAACACCTTCCTGGTCATGTACCTCCGGTTCTCTGTAGAACCGTTTAAAGATTGCGGCCTGGTTTTTTTCCGGGATTCCTTTTCCATTATCTTGTATCATAATTCTGGTGTAAAACTCCTGCTTTATAACAGCGATTGTTATCTTTCCCAGAAAGGGCGTATATTTAACAGCATTGTCCAGTAAATTAAACAGGGCTTCTTGTGTCCACTTCTCATCATGGCAGGTTAACAATTTATCGGGACAGTCAACCTGTATTTCAATTTGTTTTTGTTCTGCCTTTAACTGTATCTGACCAAGAGTCTGGGCGAGGGTTTGAACGATATCTGCCTTTTTCGGACAGACCTCTAAGATCCCCGTTTCTAGGCGTGACATTTTAACCAAAGACTGCATTAGAAAATCAAGTTTATCCACCTGAAGGTTTGCAGCCTGCAAAAACTCCCGCCGCTTTTGTATATCAACGTCCCGTTCCAGTAATATGGAGAGGTACATTTTGATATTGGAGATAGGGGTTTTGACCTGATGGCTGATATCAGAAACCAGGCTTTGTACGGCAGCTTTTTCCTCGTTGCTTATCTCGCTTTCATGCTCCAGGATTTCATAAAGCCGTTTTAACTTAAGCTCTAATTTGCCAAGGAGTGTCTCGGATACCAGGTCAAATTTCAAATCCTTTTTTCTGTCTATTAGATCCTCCAGTATAGAACTTAAAGAATCAGAAAAAGAACAGATATCCCTTCGAAGCAGAGAATAAAACAGTACGTTGACCGATAAAATTATGAGGACTGACAAAATAAGCAAGACCTGTTTAACAAAACTATCCTTTAAGAACAATACAATAAGAAGAAAAATGCCAAAGAGCAGTATATATAAAGAAGTAAAACACGGAATAAGAAAATTCTTTTTTCTAGACATATGCCTGTTCCCTTTCCCCTATCCATTGATAGCCCATTCCATATATTGTGCGTATATACTTATGGTTATGGTCTTCAATTTTGGATCTGAGCCGGTTTATATTAACGGTCAAAGTATGTTCATCCACAAAGTTGTTATCCTTATCCCAGAGCCGTTCCAGAATAATCTGTCTGGTCAGTACATTCCCGGAGTTGTTTATAAATAATTTCAGTAATTTATATTCCGTAGGAGTTAAAATAAGAGGAGTATTCTCTTTTAATGCAGACATAGTATCAAAGTTAAACATAAGAAATCCGTCGTTATAGATATGCCTCCCTTTATTTCCGGAATAACGCTTTAAAACTGCACTTATTCTTTTTCGCAGCAAAGGCATGCTGAAAGGTTTTGTAATATAATCATCGGCCCCCAGTTCAAAGCCTTTGATTTCATCCTTTTCCAAATCACAGGCGGTCAGAAAAATGATGGGAATATCTTTTAGCTGCTTGATTCTCTGACAAAGGACAAACCCATTTTCATCAGGAAGATTCACATCCAGCAGGATCAGATCAAACTCCTTCTGATTTACTAACTGGTATGCTTCCTGTGCAGAGCCGGTGGCAGTAACCATATATTTTTCCTCCTCCAGGTCAAAACGAAGACCGGCTAAGAGTGCTTCATTATCTTCAATTATTAATATCCATTTCATAAGCGATCCTATCTTAATCAAATTTTTGCTGGACCCGCAATCATTGCTGGGCTCCCATCACGGAAATCCATTTCCTCTTTTAAATTGTATAATAACTGGGTAAATATTACAATACATATTCATAAATATACCAAAACCAGTCAGAAAATAACGGCATATTGCCAATTATTCAATGACAGATTCCAGTTACCCAAAATTAGTTCTAAAATTTTTCATTTATGGTATTTTAAGCTTGCCTGAAACAAAAGGCGCTAAAAAAATCATAATAAAGGAGGGTTGTATATGAATAAGGATGAACGAGTATTTTCAGTTGAACTGGCTGAAGATGAAATTGAAGGGTATGCTTACTGCGAAACCCGTAAAGACGTTTGCATGAACGATTGTTTAGGACCATGGCATGGCACACCTACACTTAGTGATGTGGAATAATGTAGAATGGATACCTGCAGTAAATGCAGAACGATTCGTGTGAATTCACAGGGATATGGTACATAATGGAGCTGTTGTAAAAGTAATATCTTATGGATTAAGGCTCTTTTATAACAGCTCTGTTTCCAGAAAGGTAAAAAGTTTATGGAATGTATTTTATATTTAACAGACAGTTGTAATCTAAAATGCACCTATTGTTATGAGGGAAATACTAAGAATAGAAGCTTCCTCTCCAGTGAGAATTTAAATAAAGCTTTGGAATTCATCGTTAACAATAATATACCAGGTGAGTATATCTATCTGACTTTTTTAGGCGGAGAACCACTTCTGAATAAAGACCGTATTTATGAAGCAATGGATTTGATTCATACAAAATACCGGCAGTGGAAGGATTTGTTTCGATATTCCATAACAACCAATGGAATACTACTGGATGATGGGCTCATTGAACTTATGACAAAGAATCAATTTAATCTATCTGTCAGTGTGGACGGGGATCAAATGACCCATAACCTGAATCGGGTAAGCGTTAGTGGGGCGGATGTTTACCCAGTTATTATGAGCAAAGTTAAAAAGCTAGTGGAGAACAATATCAAATTCCATATTCGTATGACGGTAACCGCCAATAATGTTCACCTGTTCTATAAAAATATTTTATATTTTTATAATCTGGGGATTAAATCGTATCATATTGCATTTGATTCCTTTGGAGCCTGGGAGGATAGAACCTTAAAGGAAATGGATGAACAACTGAATAGTCTGGATGAATTTTATCTAAAGAAGATAGTAGATTATGAGGATATGCTTATTGATTTATATGATTACAAGTATACCACCATACTTTTTAAGAAAGACAGCAAATACTGCTGTGCTGGAACAAAATCCCATATAACCATAACCGGTAAGGGTGAGATTTATCCCTGTGGGTATGTGGCAAATCAAGAGAATTGGAAGCTTGGTACTGTAACAGATGGGATGGACCCGGCAGCCTTCCTTAGAAATGTTAAAAAATCTGTGAATAATATTTCTAAATGCAGAGACTGTGACATTGCATTTACCTGCAAAGGAACCAAATGCGGTTTTCAAAATTACAGTCTGTCCGGTTATCTGAATACGCCACTTGACTGTATATGCAGATTGGAGCGGATTTTATACAAGCATGACAGGAAGGTAATTAAGGAACTTTTTCAGAACAAGCATAAAAGAATAATGAAATTATATACGGAAGCAATAAGTTATGGATTAGAGATCAATCATCAGTCAGCGGAACTTCTAAAAGATTCCTCTGTTCTGGTTTGACTCCGGTAAAGTAAGGGGGAGTTATGTACACTATAATATTGGAAATTAATCAGAAATGCAATCTTTCCTGTAAATATTGCTATCTTGGGGAGATAAGCGGCAGTACCATGGCGTATGAAACTGCCGTAAAAAGTATTGATATGGCATACCGGAATGTAAAACACCATCGAGATAATAAATTGTGGTTTCATTTTGTAGGCGGGGAAGCGCTCCTGGATTTTAAGCAATTGCAGAAAATGGTCTCTTATATCAGAGACAAAAATAAGTCGGAACAAAAGGAATTGATTTTTTCCCTTACGACCAATGCTACGTTATTGAACAAAGAAATAGTAGACTGGCTTGTTAACAATGACTTTATATTAAAGATAAGCATTGACGGAGACAAGGAAACGAATGACAGAAACCGGATATCGAAAAACAGTACCAGTGTTTATGACAATATAATAAAGAACTGGCCTTACATAAAAGAATATGAGGAAAAAAGTAATAAGTATGTTCAGGTAACAAATGTAGTTACTAAAAATAACTATCAGGATTATTTTAAGAGTTTAAAATATTTAGTTGAGGAACTGGGGGTAAAGGTCCTTGACACAGCCCTTGACCTCACTGCATCCTGGGAGGAAGAGGAACTGGACAGCATTATGGAGGGAATCAGACAGTCTTATGTTTTTTATTTGGATTCCTTAAAGAATCACCGGGAATTTTACTGGAATTTTATAAATGAATTAAAGCAGGCAGCACAGAAAAAGAAACAGTTTTATACCTGCGGCGCAGGGCTAATAACTCATTATGTCCGAACAGACGGGAGCTTTTTTGCTTGCAGCGCCTGCTTAGATAAGGAGTTTTCCCTGGGAGATACTGATCAGGGCTTGTATCCGGATAAAATAAAATTCTTAAAAGAAATCAGTGGAATTCAAAATGAATCCTGCAGGAGTTGTTCCATATATGAGTATTGCGGTGCCAGGGCCTGTCTTATGTCCAGCTTAGCCAGTAACCAGGATATAAATAAACCCGATAAAATCTTGTGCAGGCTGGAACAGTTTAAGTATGGATTTTATAACGATGTAAAAGAAGATCTGTCAGTATCCGAAAGGAGGCAGTAAAGGTGGACAGAAAATCGGTTCTTAAGGTTTATGAAGAGAATAACAAAGTGATTCTTCTTAACACGGATAATTGTAGGTGGGTACGCCTAAGCAAAGCTTTGTATCAGAAAAGAATGCAGGAGGCAGAACTATTTTATGAGGAACTTAATATGAAATATGAGCTGTTTTTGAATACCCCCTTATTAAACGAAAACATGAAATCCGTCTATTTTGCCCTGACAAAAAACTGTAATTTAAACTGCGCATTTTGTTCCATGAATTCAGAACCTGGCTTGGATAACAAGACGGATATGCAAGCGGATGAGATTATTGAAGTTGTAATACCTAAATTAAAAAAGCTTGCCTTAAAAAAGATCATATTAACCGGCGGTGAACCTATGATAAGAAAGGATATCCTGCCGATTATCCGGGAATTTTCAAAAGCTTTTGGAAGAGATAAACTAATTCTGCAAAGCAATGGCTTATTATTGAAGGAAGATATGATACCGGAATTATCGGATTATATTGGAAATATTGAAATCAGTATAGAAAATCTGTTCTCAAATCCCGTACTTATGAAACAAATGGAGAAAGTTTTTGCTGCCATACGGGATGCCAGGATACGCCTTGCTTTTTCCTTTGTAGTAGACCGGAATAGCTGTAGTTTTATAAAAGAGGCAGTGGAATTATGTTATCGTTATCAGGCAGTGTTTGAAATTCGTTTTGTAGCGCCTTTAGGCAGAGCCTTTCTGGAAGAGAAAATATTTACTGACATGGAAATTCTTACGTTATACCTTGAAGTGATTGGTTACATTCTGGAAAAAAAGTATTATACAGAGGAGCTATCCGGTGTCTTTATGCCAAGATTACAGGCAGCGAAAGGCTGTGGGGGGTACGGCAAATTGTTATCCATTCAACCGGACGGTAACTTATATATGTGTTCCAACATAAGAGAGGACGTATGTGAGCTTGGTAATATTATTAATGATTGTTTAGAGACGGTCCTATGTAAATGGGAGGAGAAGCTTAAAGAGGTACGTATTAAGGACATGTTTTTAGTAAAAGAAAAAAGCATGTGCAGTAAGTGTAGGGTCAAATACTTTTGTACCGGACCCTGTGCGGCAGAAGGGTTGTTAGATCCAGCCTACTTAAAGAGAAATTGCAGACTGAATCTAATATTTCTTAAGTTTATGATGTTTTATTATGAAAGAAAAAGGTCCTTAGAGGAGAATCTTAATTTATTCTACCAGTACTTAAACAGCTGTACGGATGTTGATTCTTTGACAGCGGAATCGAGGGAAGCATGAAGAAGGTTTATTTATCTTTTGTCAAAAACTATGTTTTTAAACAAAAAGCTGTTTTTATCTTAGTATGTATCGTGACCATACTGCAAAGTATTATTACGATAATTATTCCCTGGACCTATAAAGTTATGATAGATGATGCTTTTCCGGACAGGAATATGAAATTATTCCTAATTATGATAAGTGCTATGATGGTTTGTTTTGTAATAAATATGTGCTTTAATGTCGTAAAGGATTATCTGTTGGCAAAATTATCGGAGCAATTATGTTTTCGACTCAGAAAAGAATTAAATGATAAATTAGGAACCCTGCCTTATTCCTATTTTGATAATCATAGCTTAAGCGATGTATTATCAAAATATAATAAAGAAGTTGAGATTGTTAAAGACAATTGCGGTTATTTGCTGATTAAAACAGTAAGCAATGCTGCAACGTTGATTTTTGCCTGTGTAATGATATGTTTAATGGATTGGCGGGTATTGGTGATTTCTTTTGCTATCATAGGAGGCTATATCTACTGTAACAGATTTTTCGGTACCAGAATCAAGGCCATTTCGGAGACCTGTATGTCAAGCAATGAAGCAGCCACGGAGCGGATTACGGAAAATTATAATAATGTAATTATCACGAAATTATACGCAGCTTATAAGCAGGTAAATGAAAAATTCTGGGAAGCCTACGAAAAGTATTATGCGGCTCAGATTAAGTTAAAGCTGACTTCTTCCGTCAATATTAATATAAGTTATCTGTTGATTTACCTTCTTTCCGGTTGTATCTGGGTAATCGGCGGTTTTTCCATATTTGCCGGAACACTTACCGTAGGTTCGGTTATGGCAATTGTTAACTACCAAAACCTTCTCCTTACCCCGACGAACTTTTTCACCCAGTTCAATAACAGTTATCAGGGTGCTGTTATAGCAATTAATCGTTTATATTCCATACTTAAAGAACAGGATGAGAGCAGTGGCGACAGGGAACTGGAGGAACCGGTGGAAACCATCCGGTTTGACGAGGTGAGTTTTTGGTATCAGGAAGGAAAAAAGGTACTAAACCGTCTTAATCTAACCATAAACCGTGGAGAAGTAACGGCTTTTATGGGACCAAGCGGCTGCGGCAAGTCTACTATTATGAAACTGGTAACAGGACTTTATACCGTCAGTGACGGAAACATATACTTTAATCATATCCCAATAAAACAATTGGATATTCGTTCCCTTCGCAAAAAAATTGCTTTCGTACAGCAGGAATCACTATTTTATAAAGAATCCATTCTTGAGAATCTTAATATAAGTGGGGAGTTTAGTGAAAAGCAGCTGATTACCTTTAGTGAGCTGCTAGACTTAAAAGAGGAAATACTTGACTTACCAGCTAAATGGAAAGAAGAATTAAGTGCAGGGACTTCTAATTTGTCCATCGGTCAGAAAAAGAGGCTGGATATTTTAAGAGCCTTATTAAAAGATGCAGACATCCTTATATTTGATGAAAGTACTGCTTCTATTGATATTGAACGGAGAAAAAAACTCTTTTCTATTATAGATAAATTAAAGGAAGATAAAATTATCCTGTTTATATCCCACAATATCGAGGAATGTGCATATTTTGATAGAATTTATTCCGTGAAAAAAGGAATTGCAGCAGTGGTTAAGGAGTATGAAATCGCAACGATCTATTAGATTGTTGCGTTCATAGATAAGAAACCAACGAAAGTAATTAAGTGCCGGCTGCTTTGCTGGTTTTAATTACGCAACAAAAAGAAAGGGGAATGTAGAATGAAACAATTCATGAAAAAAGTATTATGTACCTTATGTGTGGTAACAGTTTTTTGCAGCAGTACTGCTTTTGCAGCAGGAACAGAGGGAAAGGAGGAGGGACTGCCGGAGAAAGTACTGGAGATTATGAATGGCTCTGATGATATTTACGGCAGCGGAGTACCTCTTAATCACAGCCAGGGCGAATTTACACCAAGCTTTGTCAGCGGAGGTGTGGATCATACCCATCAATATATTGTTGCCAATGCCCTGGCGATAATAAGTAATGACAAGGGAAACAGTATTCTTCATTCAGCTTATAATGCAGAGGTTATTGTATCGAATACCGACTGGCCGGATGGACTTGGCAATGAAACAGATTTTGCCACATTTGCCGGACACTTTTATGATCCGGATACGAATAAAAACTGGTTGGGACAAACTTCTCCAACGGCAAAAACCAGAGCAGAATCCTATTATAACCAGGCAATTGAACGGTATAAAGCAGGCGACATCACAGCAGCATTCTTATATCTTGGCAGGGGAACCCATTATGTTTCCGATGCGAACGAGCCTCATCATGCCTCAAATCTTACAGCGTTAAACAGCAATCATACCGAATTCGAAGCCTATGTGGATGACCATCGTACTTCCTATAAAATTGCCGGCAATACATTTTCTTCAAGTGTTTACCAGCAGGCTGTTAATACTTCCGTAGGTAGCCTTATGCAGGCTACGGCAAAGTTGGCGAAAGCTTTGGCAGGACAGGCACAAAACAGCAGTACATACAGTATTGCAGGAGAAAAGAGCGTCCAAAATGCTATCAAAGCAGTTACTCAGTATATTTATAAATTTGCGGAAGAAGTCGGAATCTACTAAGGGTCTGGATGTCTTAAGTATCATTCAAAACATAAGTTTCAACTGGGAGGTTAAAGCTCCCCTTGAAACTTATGTTATCTTTGGTTTTGCGGTTACTGTAAAGTGTAAATGATAAGGAAAGGAGCAGATATGAAGCCAATAAAAGCAGCTGTAATTGATTCGGGTGTAAATTTAGAGGATAGTTTTTTTGCAGGAAAAAAGGTGACAGGACTGGGATATGATAGACAGGGCATCAAAGAATCCGGATATGATACAGCTTCCCATGGTACCAATATTATTAAGAAATTGCTTTATGAAGCTCCTGATACGGAGATTATATCCATTCAGATATTAGATGACCGGTTAAGGGGAAGCTTGGAAGATTTATGCGGAGCCATTAAGTATAGCATCGAAGCAGGTGTTGATATCATTAATTTAAGTTTAGGTTTTACCTGGAAAGCAGATAAGACTGAACAGAAAAAAGTACTTATGCTAAAGGATGTATGTGACAGGGCTTATAGAGCAGGCATTGCCATATTTGCTGCGGATAATAATAAAAATGGTATATCCTATCCTGCTGGATTTGATTCGGTTATGGGGATAAGTTCGGTTTCGGGAAATTGCTTGGCGGTGGGAAACAACCTAGAATCGGTGAGCTGCTCGGAGACTGCAATTACCCCGGAAAACGAAAGCAACCCGGATACATTGCAGATACCATATCTGCATCTGGACCGAATTAACAACAGGCTTATTTTTTCAGACAGTTATGTAGGAATTCCGTCTTCGGATACCTTTAACATATATCATGGAAACAGCTATTTGACCCCCTTAATTACTGCGCTTTACAGCCGTTACCTAAATTACTTCCATAAAACCTTCAATTTTCTCGGAGACTTTTTTGATTTTTTAGAAACCAATTTAAGCAGAGATAATATCAATAATTTCTATCTGAATAAAAAAGTACGAACCACAGTTTTTAACAATAGTAATATTTTATATCTGGGGAATGAAAACAACCACCTTGATAGGGATCTGGTAGCATTTTTAAAAGATCAGGGTATCGTTGAATTTTATTCTTGGGATAGGACCTGGTTTGATGATATAAAAGTCAGAGAAGAGTTGCTAAGAGAGGAGTACCATTATATATGGTTTGGAAGTCTTAGAGAAGAAGCAGTAACTACAGATAAAGAAAAGGTTGAAACGGTTTACTGTTATGCCCTGAACAGTAAAAAGGATATTGTAATGACAATGCCTCTCCTTCCCCTTTTTAACCGAATATTATTGCATAATATAGAACAGATAAAAGTGGTCAGCCTGTATAAATAATCTGGGATAAACCCGATTTCTGACACTTAAAAAAGAATTTGAAATTTATCCAAATCCTTATCTGATATTGCATAGAAGAATGCTGCCCATATAAGGCAGCTTTTTTAATGCATACTGTACGAACTGTCTTGCATAGTTTTTTATGAAGTTATATCAGGAGGCGGCTCATGCAGGAGAAAGATAGTATTTATGCGATAGAAATCTCAGAACTGAATGAGGAGAAGATGCAGTATACCGTTATAAACCATACACCTGTGAATCCAGAAGAGAATGCACGGCTTTCTCTTGAACAGGAACTATATAAAATATTTAGTAAATACACATAAGCTCTAACATTGTAATGGAGGTGTAGGATGAACGATACCTATATAGCCATATATGGTCGTCAGTCAATCATAAAAGAAGATAGTATTTCCGTAGAAAGTCAAGTTGATTACTGCAAGTATGAGACCCACGGTGAGCCTTATAAAGCGTATATTGATAGAGGGTACAGTGGAAAGAATACAAATCGTCCGGCATTTGAAGAAATGCTGTGTGATATGGAAGCGGGAAAAATTTCCACAGTAATTGTTTACAAACTGGACAGGATCAGCCGTTCCATCTTAGACTTTTCTAATATGATGGAAAAATTTCAAAAATATAATGTGGAATTCATTTCAACAACAGAAAAATTCGATACCTCTACCCCTATTGGCCGGGCCATGCTTCATATTTGTATTGTATTTGCCCAGCTAGAAAGGGAGACCATACAAAAAAGAGTGGCGGATGCTTATTATTCCCGCAGCAAAAAGGGTTTTTATATGGGAGGCCGTATTCCTTATGGTTTTGCTATAGAAAAAACAATGATTGATGGAGTGAATACCTCAAGATATATTCCTATTCCAGAGGAAAGCGAACAGATCAGATTGCTTTATGCAATGTATTCCGACAGTAGTAATTCTTTAGGGGATTTAATTCGCTATATGAATGAAAATAATATTAAAAATCTGCGAGGAGCCAGTTGGAGTACTGCCAGGATTTCGGAAATGCTTCGTAACCCGGTATATGTTAAGGCTGATGTAGAGGTTTATGAATTTTTTAAAAGTCAGGGGGCTAATATAATTAATCCGGTAACGGATTTTATCGGAGTAAATGGCTGTTACCTTTATAGAGGTTCTGCTTCAGAAACCAGAAAGCAATGTGATCTGACAGATAAGGAAATAGTATTAGCACCCCATGAAGGAATTGTATCCTCGAAAGAATGGATTAAGTGCAGAGTAAGATGCTTAAATAACAGGCAATCTGCTAAAGCAGGCAAAGCTAGAAACTCCTGGCTTGCGGGGAAGGTGAAATGCGGAAATTGCGGATATGCCCTGACGATAGCAAAATCAAAGACAAAATGGGGAAGATACTTTGTATGCAGCTCCAGGTTGAATAGGAAGAAGTGTAGCGGTGTTGGAAGAACCATTTATGCAGATTTATTAGAAAATTATATGGGGGCTGCTATAAAAAAGAAACTTTCCCAATTTATTAAATTAACCGCACAAGCTGATTATAAGCCTAATCAAAAATTAAATGAAGATAAAATGCAGTTATCACAAATCGAAAATGAAATAGAACAGTTACTTGCGAAAGTCAGTAATGCAAACGAAGTTTTACTGCGATATATAAATGAAAAAATATGTAAACTGGATTCAGAGCGTACCCGGCTAAAAGAAGAAATTATAAAACTTACCAGCACTTCAACTGACAGTGATAGGAAGGTGATTAAAGATCATGTGGAAAAATGGGAAATAATTTCTTTTGCCGACAAGCAGGCAGTAGTGGATGCATTAATCAAAATAATTTATATTACAGAGGATAAAATTGATATAACCTGGAATATATAAAACTTTCTTACGAAGTAGCGCACTGTCTAACATATCTGGTTGGGGAGTGCGTTTTGCGGTGTGCCGGTATGGCACTATACGAGTTCATTCTATATATTTTGTTAAAATTCTAAAAATTTCGCATTTTTATGCATCATTCAAAACTGGAAATAAATAGAAAAAAATATATTTATAAATATTGACAAATTAACGCGTCACTCGTATAATGTGATAAAGAATAAAATTTACAAAATTTGATATAAAAGGGAATAAAATGGAAAGGAGTCGTGTAATTAATACACTGTTTTTATTATGGGGAGAGAATTATTCACTGATAGGAATAATTTAACTTGGTTTTATCCAAAATTGTGTAAATTCCAAGATAATGCAAAATCAATAGAGGGGGTACTTAACAATAATTATAAGGATGACGGTATCGAAAAACTACTTTACATACATATTCCTTTCTGTGATTCATTTTGTTCTTACTGCGCCTGCTTCAAGGAATTAATCCACCAATACAACGATGAAGAAAAAATATTATTTATAAATTCTCTTGTTAAAGAAATGTCAATCTTAAAGAAGTTAAATAATGATAAAAAGATAAAAGTAAGGTATATCCAATTTGGAGGAGGTACGCCCTCCTGTTTACATAAGGATTTACTATTAAGACTCTTTGAAGGAATTAATGAGAATATAGATTTAAGCGAAAATGAAGGCATATCCTTTGAAGGTAACGTTATGTCTTTAAATGATTATGATAAATTAAAAATATTAAAGGATGCAGGAGTCACCAGGGTAAGCTTTGGGGTTCAGACTTTTAACAAGTTATTACGAAAAGAATTAAACATCAAGGCAAAGCTTAGTGATATTTTTGGGACTGTAGAAAAATTGAACATGGTTGGAATCAACTCCTATGCTTTGGATTTGATATATAACCTGCCAAATCAAACAATTGAAATTCTTGAGAATGATTTGGAAATAGCAGGGAGAGAATTAAAACCTGTATTTATTCAAACCTATCAATTTAATCAGTTTAATAACACAACGTTATCTAACCGCATTAGAAAAGGTGATTTTAAAGTCCTTCCCTCTGAGGAACGTGAAAAAGAAATGGCGGAATTTATTCAAAGTAAAATGAATCAATTAGGCTATAAGAATAGAGTATTAATTAATCTTTATAGCAATGTGGATTCAAAACCCTGGACAGGTATTGAAATTTCTTTGGGAAACAACAGATACAATGGAAGTTATATGATTGGAATCGGACCAGGTGCAATGAGTTACCTAAAAGAAAGCAATCATAGAAATTTCTGTTCCGTTAAAGAATATATAGGTTCTTTGGAAAATAATATGTTACCTATTGAATGCGGACATTTATCAAGAGATGAAGAAAAACGTAATAAAGTCATGGTATGTTTTCCAGCATTTACAAAAATGAACAAGAAGGACATACCTGAGGATGATAACATTCATCAAAAAGTGAAAGTACTTATAGAAAACGGTTATATTTATGAAGATGAACAAACTATTTTTCTAAGCGAAAAAGGGTTAGACTGGGCAGGAAATATTTCGTATTTTTTTTATTCGGAAAGTGAAGTAAAACGTAATAAAAATTCCTATTATCAATCGATTAAACATAATAAAAATCCATTTAATCAGGATGACATGAACATCGATAAAAAGGTTAAATAATTTTTTCGTTGCATATCAGGAAGAGGGGGTAAAGTTGTGAAAGATAAAATATATGAAGATATTAATAACATATTGAATGAAAGCTTCAAAATGGCTGACAGCAGAATTGATAAGAATACGCTTTTGCTAAACGGAGGACTTAATCTTAATTCGCTGCAGCTTATTGAACTTACAGTTGCAATTGAAAATTATTATAATAAAGAATTCGATACGGATACGCTGACTGAAGAAAACTTTAGCAGCGTTGAGGCGCTGGCAGACTTGATTCAATCCAGTTTTATGTAGATAGGCGGTGAAGTTTCATGGAGATATTGGAAGTAGTATTTAGTGTAACATTTTATTCAGATGGAGGAAAGTCCATATATAGGGAACTTGGTGAACTTAATAGGGATACTTTTAAAGATTATATTCCAAAACAGGAAGGGATTGAGGAAGCCGTTCACTTCTTTTTAGCCAAGGGATGTATTGTAGAAGCCAGGTCTGAAGTTGGGATTACCGTAAGCTGCGAAAAGGAAATCTTTGAAGAAATATTTACCACAGAAATTGTCTATAATCGAATAAAATACATAAAAGATTTTGATAAATACATATATGAAAACAAAAAAGAGATTATTATTCCAAAGGAATTAAAGCAGATAGAAAGAATCATATTACCAAAACAAAGTTTTGAACTGGAATCAAAAGAGACACAAAGACCGGATTTAAATTACAGGCATTTAAATGTGCCAGAGGATATTGCCGCAATAGCAAATGCAGGGACACTACATGATAATGGATATTTTGGACAAGGCATAAGGGTAATTATGATTGATACTGGATTATATGAGCATCAGTATTACAAAGAAAAGTGCATATCTTTTAATAGAATAGGAGCTGTTAACAGCTTTTTGGTGGACAAAGATGAAAGAGGACATGGAACAGCTATGTCCTCTGTATTATTATCAATTGCCCCGAAATGTGACTACACATTAGTAAAATCATGTAATAAAATAAACAGCTATCCCATACCCGCTTTACAAAAAGCTGTGGGATTGGTACCGGATGTGATTAACTGTAGCTGGGGAATAATAGGGTATGAACCACAAATCTATTTGGAAATTGCCAATGCGGTATCTAAAAATATAATTATGGTATATTCCTCCGGTAATGGTTCTAGTGACAGAAAAAATGCATTTTTTCAAAGTATAGCATATCCGGATATAATCTCTGTAGGTGGTTGTTTTGTTAATACTAATATGGAACTTGAGTTATCCGATATTTCAAGTGGTTATAAATCAGAACTATTTGATGAAAGATGTGTTCCAGATTTATGCGGTATTTGCGGTAAGATGCCAAAGGCCCAATTAATACTTATGCCGACCCAGCCCGGCTGTATTTTTGATGTTTCCAATGGCAAGAGGGATGGAACGGGACAGGAAGACGGCTGGATGGTATCTAGTGGAACTTCAGCCGCAGCAGCTTATGTCACCGGACTGATTGCGCTGTATCTTCAATTACATCCTGATATAGACAGAAGAAATCTGAAAGGGGTTCTTCGAAGCCATTGTAATCCAATCAATAAGGGGATAAATTATATGGGCTATCCAGCTGAGACTGACTGGAATAATTGTTCATGTGGGAGTGGTTTTCTGACCGCAAAAAATTTCGGGATCTAAAGATAAGGAGGTGGGAAATGTATAATTTAGCGGATATTTTATATAGAAGTGAAATAAATGACTCTAAGAAGGCTGTAGAGCATGGAAGTGACAGTATTACTTACAAGCAGCTAAGAGAGTCAAGTAATAGAGTAGCAGAAATATTGGCAAAATATAATGTTTATGAAGAGGATAATATTATTATCTTATTGAAAAAATCAATATCTGCAATTATCAGTATTTTTGGTGTTTTGAAAATAGGTGCAGCTTATATTCCAATAGACTATACCCTTCCATTAGAAAGATTATGTTATATTGCACAAGATTCCCATGCGAAATTAATTATAACGGATTGTATTAAAATAGAAGAATTAAATGGAGTCATGACAATTCCTATGGTAAATATCCAAGAAGAGCTAAAAACAGACGAATCAGAGAGAAACGCTAAAAAATTAACTTCCCGTAAAGATACCCTGAACAAAGCAGCATACATAATTTATACTTCTGGTTCAACCGGAGTTCCCAAAGGTGTTGTAATACCCACTAGTAGTGTGCTTACATTTATAGACAATGCAGCTAATCTTAATTTGTATGATTCTAACACACGTTTCCTTAATGTATGTCCACTGCATTTTGATGCCAGTGTACTAGATATCTTTGTTACACTTTACTGTGGAGGGACAATTGTTTTAATGGATAAATTTATTTGGCCCATGCAGTTAATTAATATGTTAAAAGATAATAAGATTACGGATACGCTTCTTGTGCCTTCCGTAATTAATATCATCATAACCCAGATAAATAAGCTGGTTACAGAGGATTTCCTGGCGTTAAAGAGTATCTGGTTTGGGGGAGAATCTTGTTCTGTTACGAATATAAGAAAATTAATGAGTAAACTGGAACACGTTAAATTCATCCACGGCTATGGACCAACTGAAAGTACACATTCCGTAACAGTTAAAATATTGGATGGAATACCTAAGGAAGGAAATGAAACTATCCCCATAGGAAAAGCCTTAAGGGGCGTGAAGCTTTATGTTGTTAAAGAAGATGGGAATATTGCAAAAACGGGGGAGCCCGGCGAATTACTAATAGGTGGAGAGCAGTTAATGCTTGGGTATTGTAATCATGAAGAATTAACGGGTAGAGTTTTGATAAAAAGTAAGTTTGACGAAGGACTGCTGTATAAAAGCGGTGATATTGTTTATCTGGATGAAAACGGAGAATATAATTTTATTTCTAGAAAAGATGACATGGTTAAAGTTGGCGGTAATCTGGTTTATACATCAGAAGTTGAAAAAGTCTTGTCTACGGATAAAAGGATCAATCGTTGTTTTGTACTACCGGTAAAAAATGATTTGGGTACAAAACTTGCTGCAATTATAGTAAAAAATATGAATTATGAATTAGAGGTTGAAGACGTTAGGAAGGAAATACAGAGTAAATTACCGGATTATATGATTCCTTCTGTTATTTGTTTTATTAACGAAAGTGAATTAAAATATATGGCTTCAGGTAAAATTGACAGAAAGGGACTGCTTGAATTTCTGTAATTTTAAGTAAAGGTGATGACATGATTGGTATAACCTATATGGATTATTACTTAGGTATGCAAGAAGCAGATATAAAGAAAGTATTACAAGAATCTCATTTATTTGGAGAGGCTAAAGAAGATGATTTTAAAGAAAAAATAAATTATATTTCACAAATGAGTCAATGTAATACAATTGTATATGACGACAAGGAATCACATATTTTAGTATATGAATCCTTAGTAGATCGCTTTATAGAAAATAGCAAAGTGGATGTCAATGATATAATCGGATTATTTTTTACGGATATATATAATTTTAAAAACGAAGGAATCAATGTTCCCTACTATATTCAGCATAAATATAAAATGAAAAATGCTGGGGTTATCAGCTTAAATCAACAATGCTCTGGAACACTTGCCGGTATAAAACTAAGCAGCAGCCTACTTGAAAATACAAAAAATAAATATGTAATACTATTAACCTCTTGTTTTATGGATAATTTTACAGACAGATATCATGGGGATTGTCTGGTTGGAGATGGTGCAGGAATTATAGTTATAAGTAATCAGGACTATTTACTAAAACTTAGAGGTTCCAGTCTTAAATCTTATGGGGAACGAAGTTATTGTAAACAGAAAGGAGATAACGTTAAGATAAATAATATGAAATTAGCTCAGATATATAAGCAGGCAATGGAAGAAGCAGTTACGGACAGTGGTCTTTTAATGGATGAAATTGATAAAATTATATGCCAGAATACAAATTACTATCTTAATTCTAATGTATTGCTTAAATTATTAAGGATTAAGAAGAATATCATTTTCATGGAAAATAAAGAGTATGGAGGGCATATCGGGGATGTGGACATAGTAAGAAATTTAAAGGACTTTACGGACCAGAAAAAAGAGGAAGTTAGGTATATGTTGCTGTTAGCAATAGGTTCATATGACTGCAGTGAGGGTGATAGAAGCATTGCATCCGTAGTATTGGAAAAAGTATAAAGTGAGAGGTGCTAATGAATGAAACGTGTTTTATTTATCTTTGATTTCCCATACATACAGGAACAAATAAAAAATATAAAAGAATACTACAAGAATATACTTATCCGTTTGACGGATAGAGAGGAGCGAATGTGAGAAAAACAGTATTAGTTGTTATAGCAAAAGGCGGAGGTCATTACCCATTAAAACAATTAATGGAGTATTTGTTTGCAGCAGGTCATAAAATTGTCTTTGCAAAGAATAAAAATGATAACTTAAATGAGTTTGATAACTATGCAGAAGATATGATTGATGTAGATGTCTATAATGTAGATTCCCTCATAACTGAAGTTACGGAATACAAGGTTAAAAATAGAATCGATGCTATTGTTACAGTAAATGAATATGCTGTTGAGCAGACAGCAATTCTTTGCAGTGCACTGGGGTTAAAAGGACTGGATGTAGGTGCGGCAAAGAGATGCAGGAATAAATACCTGACCCGTTTTTGTTTAAGTAACAAAGGAATAGAGCAACCTAAATTCGGTTTGGTGAGAAAGCCTCAGGATTTATATGAAATGGCTGATAAATTAGGTTATCCGTTTATTGTAAAACCCATGAATTTTGCAGGGTCCTGCGCGGTTACAAAAGTGCAAGACGAAACCGCTTTGAGGGAAATCGTTAAAAATTTGTATGATATTAAAAAAAATGCACCTTCCAATGAACATTTTATGGATCCAATAAAAGATTATTGGTTGGCTGAACAATATCTTAGCGGAGCAGAAATTACTGTAGAATGTGTTGTAGATAAAGGAGAAGCACATATAATTGCAATTCACGACAAAATGGTTTTGAATGATTATGATGATTTTCTTGAGCAGTATGCGGTTACCCCTTCTCCAAGACTAAGTGAAGAAATTCAGCAAAAAATAGCAGACCGAAGTAGGGAAATCTTAAAAGCGCTGGAATATGATAATGGTATTGCTCACATAGAGTACCGAGTAGAGGGTGAGAAGCTGGGGCTTTTGGAAGTAAATGCAAGGATAGGTGGTGTGCTGATTGCAGCATCTGCATATAATTCAACCCGGGTAAATCTTTCTGAATGTCTAGTGAAAATCAGTTTGGGAGAAGAAATACATATAAATGTCAGTGAAAGAATACCAACTGCCTTTTGTACCGCATTTACGGGAGTTGGTTATGTAAAAAATATCAGGGGTATTGAGGAAGTAAAAGGAATGGACGGTCTTGTGTATATGGATCAGTGGATTAAAACTGGTGACCTGATTGAAAACAAGATGGATGGTTACGGAATTGTCTTAATGTATCAGGGGCAAGACAGCAATGAAGCATACAAAAGAGCCAGTACTGCTGTAGCAACTATTGTTTATGAAATGGAGTAAGTATGGCTGTTAAGAGTCTTAAGAAGTAAATTATATTACGCTGATAAACCTTGTATTTTATTTTAATGACTGTGTTTTGTTGTTTGCTAGTGGGATATATTATACAAAATAAGTCGAATACTGCTAAAGGAGAATATCAAATATGAATGTAGTGTTAATTTATGCTCCTATGGATGATGATTATTATACTGATGGTGTTAATGATTGCCTTCCACTTGGATTGCTGGCGCTATATAACTATGCAATCAAGGTATGTAAGTTAGATGTTTACATAGACATCATAGATGGGGAGTATTATTCCCTGGAACAAATCTTAAATCTATTACCCCAATATAATATGGTATGTGTTCAGTCGATGATGGCCTCGTATAAAAATACCTTAAAAATTCTTAACGAAGCGAAGAAATATAATATTACGACTGTGCTAGGGGGACATCATGCAACACAGCTTTGTCAAAGTATTATGAAAAACAGACATAGTGTTTTGGACTGTATTATGACAAGTGACGGCGAACAGACCTTCGTTGATTTAATATTAAATAAACCATGGAAAGATATTAATAATCTTGCTTATATGGATTATGAAAACGGCAAGGTCATTATAAATAAAAATGAAAAATTTCCAATTAATGATAATCTCATATTGGAGATTGATAATAAGTTATTCGAGCAATACAAAAGAATACCGGTCAGAGACAGTAAGTTGGAAAGATTAGAAGTGCTGACAAGCTTTCGCAGTTACAGTCATAAAGGCTGCAGCAACAGGGAGAACTCACAATACTGCTTTTTCTGTGGTAGGGCAGATGCAGGTGTAAGATTTAAAACGCCGGAAAATTATATAAAAGAATTAGAATATCTTGTAACCATACCCACAATTAAATATATATTTGAAATTGGTGATGATTTTCTACAAAATGAAGATTGGCTAAGGGAAGTGGCTGTTTTATACCAAAGAAAATTGAAGGATTCAAAAGTTTTACTTAAAATTTTTGCCAGAGCAAACAGGGTAAACGAAAATGTAGTCAAATATTTAAAGATGTTGAATATAACAGAGGTTGCTATTGGATTTGAATCGGGCAGTGATAAGATATTATCTAATATAAATAAAAATGCCACTACTGCTGATAACATAAACGCAGCTAAAATATTATATCAAAATAATATTGATACCATAGCCAGTTATGTAATTGGGTTACCGGGAGAAGATATCGAAAGTTTGGATATGACGTATGAGCAGGCCAAGTATATACGGGAATTGGCTATTAAACATATAGGAAGGCCCCCTCAAGAAATAATAGCTAATATTATAGAAGTAAATCCGGGTGCACCTGCATTTCAATTATTAAAAAAGGCGATGCCTGGAAAATATGAAAATCAGGATTTACTTGGTATTAAAGAAACGCAGAATGACTATTTTAAAGTAGTGTTTAATCTGGCAGATGATGACAAAGTAGCTGATTTTAGAAAACTTTTAATAAATTACGGACACAAAATTAATTCTTTGGGAAATTATAGTTATCGTGCTGGATGGACGATGGAGGATATAATGAATGAATAATATAGTGTTCGCTGAAAAGTTAAAAGGATTCATAGATATTAACCTTAATTTAAGTATGATAGGAACTTATTTAACAATGGACTTAATTAAAGAGGTTAGGATTTTTGCCTTGGGTCCTGAAGGAACCAATATATATGAAGCGGCTAAATTATGGGCAAAGGAAAGAAACATTGAGAATAAATGCTCCTTTGTACTTTGTACTACACCGGAGGAAGCCGTGAGTGAAGCCAAAAAGGTTAATGATAAAAACATTTTGCCAGTATTTGTGTTATGTGCCGTTTATTTTAAATTATATGAACTTTATTTTTTCAATACCGATTGTCTTTTTTTTATGGATCATTTATATATGAAACTGGATGATATGCAGCTTGCGACATTATCCTATATCGAAAAAAATAACTATAAGGTATTCACACATCCCTCTCCAGCCAAATTAGTGGATAGCATTAACAATGTGAAGCTTGAATACTCTGATTCAAATGGTTATGCAGCTCGCAGATGTAAGGAAGAGGAAGGATCATTATGCATAACAACGGAAAAGGCAAGAAGTATTTATGAACTGGAGAAAATATATGATTTTGGTTCACCCTTTATGCTTTTTACCTTTGGGACATCCTATAATGGAGTGAAATTATTAGAAAAATGTGCAGTTTAGAATTTGTTTGAGTTATAAAAGACTTAGAAAAAACAGAGGAGAGCAAGGATATGAGATTTTCAAACAGAATGAATAAAGTACAAAAGTCTTTTGTTCGTGAAATATTAAAGGTGACAGAAAATAAGGAAGTAATTTCATTTGCAGGAGGATTACCAAATCCAAGGTTTTTTCCTGTAAATGAAATTGCAGAAGCCTCCAATATGGTTCTTCATGAATGTGGGGAATCTGTACTTCAGTATAGTACAACGGAAGGCTACAGACCACTTAGGGAGTTTATCGCAAATAGGTATTATAAAGATTTAGGAATAACTGCAGATAATATTATCATAACAAATGGTTCGCAGCAGGCATTAGATTTAATTGGAAAAATTCTTATAGATGCGGGTGATCATATAATAATAGAAAAACCAGGGTATTTAGGTGCAATTCAGGCTTTTTCTATTTTTGAACCTGCTTTTAATGCCGTATCACTTGGTAAGGATGGAATTTATATAGAAGAATTGAAACAAGTGATCGAAAAAAATAATCCAAAACTTTTTTACGCAGTAACTAATTTTCAGAATCCTACTGGCATAACTTATTCTTCTGAAAATAGAAAAAAACTGGCAGAAATTATGAAAGAAACGGAAACGATACTAATTGATGATAATCCTTATGGAGAGTTAAGATTTGATAATGAACCGATAGAATCTATGGTTTCAATATTAGGAACAAAGATGATTTCTCTTGGCTCTTTCTCGAAAGTATTTGCTCCAGCAATGAGACTTGGATGGATTTGCGCCAATGATGAAATAATAGACAAACTGGTTATCACAAAACAGGCATCAGACCTACATACCAATAATTTTTCACAAAGGGTTTTATATCAGTATTTATTAAGTAATAGTCTGGATGAACATATTGCCCATATTTGCAAAGCCTATAAAGAACAAAAAGATTGTATGCTTGCATGGCTTGATCAAGAACTCCCGGAAGGTGTAGAAGTTACAAGGCCTAAGGGAGGTATGTTCCTTTGGGTAACATTGCCAGAAAGAACATCCTCTATTAAGTTATTTAATATTGCTACTTCTAAAAATGTAGCCTTTGTACCAGGAGTACCTTTTTATACTAACTGTAAGGATATTAATACATTACGCATGAACTTTACAAATTCATCGTTTGAAGATATAGAAAAAGGTGTTAAGTTATTTGCATGTTCGTTAAAAGAGATCTTGTAGATACTATTACATTGTGACCAAAATATCCAGACTACTATTTATGATTAAAAAATACAGAGTGATATCTGGGGTATTTAAAATATGTACATTAACTGGGTAACATATAATCTGCTTGATACTGTACGCTTTGGTGAATCATTAAGAATCGTCCAGGATCATCTGGATTCCAGAAACTTCTACGCATTTAATCCGGAATTTGATAGATAATGCAAAGAATATTATATAAGGTTTCTAAAAAAAAGTAATAATCTGTTAACCCAGATTGGAATAAAGACATTAAACCCGACAGGATGGAGTGAAAGGAACAGCACTCCATCCTGTTGCTGTTTTGTTAATAAAATCAGATACTAAAGGTCTTTAAAGGACATTCTTTTGATATTCTTCTTGCTGAGTCTATCGTTGCTTTTTGATAGTTCTTTGGGTATTTGAATAGGATTCCTCTGGTCACCTTTTATTACCTTTTAGCGGTATTTCAGAGAGTTCGTTGAAATGTATTTTACATGAATCATGTCGAATATAATAAAATATAGGGATTTACAATCACAAAAGTTAAGAAAAGCTCATATTATGTTATGGTGATGATTAAATCCGCCCGATTCTATGAAGCTGGTAATCGGAATCAGAGCAAGTTAAAGCGGGATGATTAATCATTATTGAGATAGGAATTACAACTAAAATCTTAGGAGATGATTTTTATGTCAGGTCTTGCTGTATATCAGGACTCTCCCGAAAGCCTAAAATCGATACATTATGGGTATGACGGAACCACAGCAAAGGTAATAAAAGTAGATTCAAACGGACGGTTATATATTACAACAGAAATAGGTACAACAGTTGAAGTTAATGCAAATGACTTTGATATAAGAAACCTGTCAAATACACAGGATAATGTTGCTGTGTATGGTAATGACGGAACTACGAACCGTATCTTAAAAACCAATGACAGTGGAGCACTTCAGGTCTCGGTTGGAATGAACTTTACTAACCAGAGCGAAAATGTAACATCTGCTGATGATTATGCCGGCTCCACACAAAGAGACATATCTCTCCAGCGTCAATATAGTTTCTTTATCAGCAACACCGGTACAAATTCAGCTATAGTAAAGGTACAAATCAGCCCAGATGGCACTCTCTGGGTAGATGACAGTGCGGAATTTACAGTAGCAGGAGCAGCGGCGCTGGTATTGGGACCTAACAAATTTGCAAACTTTACCCGTATTTCCTTTAAGTCTGCTACAACTGGTTCAAGTACAGGATTAACGATAACTTATCAGTCACAGGCATAAACGGATATCATAATTATTGAGATAGAAAAGAAATAGGAACAGCCGCATTCTTAATTCGATGCGGCTGTTCCTATATAAGTCAGCTTTGCCTAACCTGCTCTGGGAGAAAGTGCCATGTAATATTACAGATTAATATCTCCCTGGTTTTAAGGTATTTGATTACTAACAATATCAATTTTAAATGTCACCCATTGTAATGATATAGGTTGACATTTGAAGACCCTTATGTTATCTTTAGGTAGAAAATTAAAATAATAATTAAGTACATATATTTTTTGAGGTCAAAAGTAGTAAAGCAGGTTAAAATTTATAAATAAAAGAAGGTGACTTCATGAGTGCAAAACAACATGTATTACTTATGCTTGAAAAAAATAAGGGAACCAGCGTATCCGGTGCCAAACTGGCCCAGGATCTTTCCATCAGCCGGAATGCGGTCTGGAAGGCAATTAAAACGCTCCAGGGTGAAGGATATGCCATTTCAGCGGTACCAAATAAGGGGTATTGTTTATCGGAAGACAATGACATACTCTCAAATGAAAGCATAATGCCTTATTTAGCGGATAATCTAAAGAATGTAAAGTTAGAAGTTCATAAATCCGTAACCTCCACAAACACCCTGCTCAAAGAACTGGCAGCAGCAGGGGCAGAAGAGGGAAAAGTCCTGATTGCGGAGGAACAGACCGGGGGAAGAGGCCGCCAGGGACGTCAATTTTATTCTCCGCCCAATACCGGAATCTATATGAGTATACTTCTGCGTCCTAAGCTAACGGTGGAGGATGCCCTGTTTATTACCACATCGGCTGCCGCCGCTGTTGCCAAAGCCATTGAAATGGTTACTGGCTGCGAAGCTAAAATCAAGTGGGTCAATGATATTTATTGTAACGGGAAGAAAGTCTGCGGAATCCTAACGGAGGCTGGGGTAGACTTTGAGGGTGGAGGACTGGAATACTGCATTGTAGGGATTGGAATTAATGTTGCCAGACCGGTGGAAGATTTCCCGGAGGAATTAAAAGATGTAGCAACAGGTATATTTGAAAACAGGATGTATTCAGCAGATCTTCGGAGCAGGCTGGCTGCTACGATACTGAATCTTTTTTGGGAATATTACCGGGAATTTTCCGGTAAAGCTTTTATTGAGGAATACCGGAAGCGCTCTTTCTTAATCGGGAAAGAAATCGATGTTTTAACCGGAGACAGAACGGAGCAGGCAACAGCTCTTGATATTGATGAAAGAGCAAGGCTTATTATAAAATTGACGGATGGAGAGATCAAAGCCCTGACCTCGGGAGAAGTAAGTGTAAGAGTCAGATAGAAAATAGGCTTGGTTGAACATGATAAATGCACAGTAGATAATAAAGAAGTATGATAATGAAACAGTAGATAATAGAAAAAACAGTAAGATAATGAGACAGCAGATAATCGAGAAACAGTAGAATAGTTAAGCAGTAAGATAATCAGTAAGGCAATTTATAGATAAGATAAGAAAGCAGCAAGATCATTTAAAGTATGATAAAAGGAAATATGAAAATTTTCGATTACCTACAGTGAGGAGAAAAGGGATGCTAGAATTGGCAGATAAAATAATAAAGGGGCACCGTCTTACCAGGGAGGAGGATGTAACCGCATTTTTAACCGCAGATTTAAAAGAACTATGTGAGGGTGCCAATAAACTGCGGGAGCATTTTCATGGTAATAAAGCGGATTTGTGTGCCATTATAAATGGCAGAAGCGGTAATTGCAGTGAAGATTGTAAGTTCTGCGCCCAATCCGGACACCATAATACAGGAATAGAGGAATATGGTTTCCTTACCAGGGAGGTTATTTTAGAGGATTGTAAAAAGCATGAGGCGGAAGGCGTCCATAGGTATTCGATCGTAACTGCGGGCAGGTCGCTGTCAGGCACGGATTTAGATCAGGCCATAGCTGCCTATCAGGTTATGGAGGAGGAGTGTAATATTAATTTATGTGCTTCCCATGGATTACTGACAGAGGAGGCTTATACGGATTTAAAAGCAGCCGGAGTCTCAAGATATCATGAAAATATAGAGACGTCCAAAAGAAATTTTCCCAATATATGTACAACCCATACATATGAAGACAAAATAGAGGGTATCCGTTTGGCAAAAAAAGCCGGTTTGGAGGTTTGCTCCGGTGGTATTATTGGAATGGGAGAAACCTGGGAGGACCGGTTGGACATGGCATTTAGTCTATCAGAGTTAAAGGTGGATTCCATCCCGATTAATGCCCTTATGCCGATTAAAGGAACCCCCCTTGAGGACAATATAAGGGTAACGGAGGAAGAATTACTGCGGACCATAGCTATTTTCCGTTATATAAATCCCCAGGCAGATATCAGATTGGCGGCCGGTCGTGCAATTATGGACAATTCCGGGGAAAAGGCTTTTTTATCCGGTGCCAATGCTACCATTACCGGAAATATGCTTACTACCTCTGGTAATAATATAAAACAGGATATAAAAATGCTTGAAACACTGGGCTTTGACTTATCTAAACAACACGAAGAAACAAAATAACAGGAAAGGAATGCCGTACAAACAATATATGATGCGGCTTATTGCAGCAGGACTGCAATAATTAGGTACATATGAATACAAAAAAAATTACTACCAAAGAACTAACACTGATTGGTCTTATGACTGCCATCACCTGTATATTAGGTCCCCTCTCAATACCGCTGCCCTTTAGCGTGGTTCCAATCACGTTTACCAATCTGGCAATATACTTCACGGTATTTTTGCTTGGCTGGAAAAAAGGCACCATAAGTTATTTAATCTATCTGTTAATCGGCTTCGTAGGAGTACCCGTATTCTCAGGTTTTAGCGGCGGTCCGGGAAAACTTATGGGGCCAACAGGAGGATATCTGATTGGATTTATATTATTAGCTGTAATCAGCGGTTTATTTATCGAAAAATTCAAAGGTAAGCTTTATATGTATACCCTTGGCATGGTTCTAGGACTTTTAACCACTTATTTACTTGGAACTGCATGGTTGTCCTTTCAGCTGGAATTATCCTTTCAACAGGGACTTTTAATGGGGGTTATCCCATATATTCCGGGAGATATCTTAAAGATTGCGGCAGCGTTATTACTAGGACCGGTACTAAGGAAACATATAGCCGGAATTGTTGGGTAATTATCTGAAATAAAATATTAGCTGTATGTTATTTAAGATAGCATCTGATAAGCTTATAAATATTGAACATCTTATCTAATCCAGATGTAATGTTAAAAATAAAAAGACGAGGCTGTTACAAAATTGTAAGGTTTTTGAACTTGGGCTTAGAATGGGGATAATGTTTTTAGTAATTTAGTGTAAAGATTGCGCGAATGGGCGGCTGCATTCTCTTTCTTGCAGCCATTCGCGCATACTTTACACTAAATTTCTAAAAAACATTATCCCCATTCTCTCCCAAGTAATTTACTCTTTGAATTTTGCAACAGTCTCATCTTTTTCGCATTTAAAAATGTTACCCCACAGATTCCTCAAAGAACCTATAAGGAAGACGAATCTGTTTTAAGGAACAATTATTACTACCATAATCCAAATAGTAAAGAACCGGTGCTTCATTGCTTCTTTCATCATCGATTTCAACAATTACCTTGTTATTTACCTCTTTTAAAAAGGAGGAAGATATCTTAGTGATGTTTGTATCAAGCCTGTCTACTTCATCATTTATATCAGCAAGCATAAAGGATCCCTTTTGAAAACTAAGTATATTTAGCTCTGGAGCATTTAGATGCATTCCTCCAAATTGTAATATTACTTCCTTGATCCCATCCTGATTTACATCAATCACTTGCGGTTTACCCCAATTATGAAAAGAAAACCAACTATTGCTTGCCTCATCAAAAATTACATAGGTATATCCCAGAGTGGAAGAGCCTATACAAGAAACCAAATCAATAATCCTCCCATTGAAATTGAATTTGAGCTGTAATTTATGAATTTCAATTGAGTTAATATCATGAGCATATCCTAAATAAGTTAACATATACTTTTTACTTTTATGTTTAAAAACTCCGAAGATATTATTATCTTTGTCTGAATATAATGTGATGTTAATTTGACTTTTACTTGCATTACCCAATCGTTCACTCTTTAATTCATTGAGAAATTCAAAGTCACCAGCCTGTTCAATACGATCAAGTTTAACTTTACTTAAGGATAATTTTATTGTGTCTGGCAGATTATAATTCTGGACCTGATCCTCTGACTGATTATTCTTAGTAACTATTTGATTTATATTACTTTGCATAGTAACTACAAATCTATTATTTCCGGCAGCTATATTACCACCTTCGTTTATAAAAAAAGAAATCAGCCCAAATACCATTAACAGAAATTTCATTATACACCTCTTTCAATACACAATTCCACGGTGATGGATTTAGTCTTACCATATAACAGCTTTTTGTTAACCTCCGGGAATATCTATATAATAGAGCAGTTTCATAATAGAGCAGTTTCATAATAGAGCAGCTTCACTGACAACTGCTATCAGTGAAGAAATTTTAATTTAATACTATTTCATTTTTTGTATTTCGTCAAGGATTCTAACACAATTACTACACCTTGATAATTCCATTGCCATTCTTTTGTATCAAGATTTTTGTATTATGCAATTTTTCCAACATCCCATCTCATATGCCAGGGCTTGGTAATCCGGTAATGTAATAACAAAAAGATGAATGAAACATGCGTCAATGCACATTGACCTCTTGACAACCTGCGCAACTGCATATATAATGGTAAACGAATACAAAAACTAACAAAAAATGATATTATGTAACAAATAATGTAAGAGAATTACGTTATGATATAAGGTAAAGATCAAAGGAAATGTCATTAAATTCATTAACGTAAATATCAATATTTTCATTATATTAGCGGTTGCTCAAAGACCCTTAACAGAAGTTTTAACAGCAGCTATGAGATGGAGGATAAGCAATGATTCATATGTCGGGATTAGAAGAATGTAAGTTTATGATAGAAACTCTTACCGAGCTGGTACAAGGAGGGATTCTGTTTGCTGTTATTGAAGGCGATACGGTTACATGGCAGAAAAAGTCCAGGACCTTTGCATTGGATATATTAAAGTTAGGTGATCAGTTGGAACAGGATTCCACTACCATAAAAGCAATTCGTGAAAAGAAAGTTTTAGTTCAGAACATTCCCCGCAGTGTATACGGTGTAAGACTTAAGGTATCATCGCTGCCAATACTTAACAGTGACGGAGAAGCTTATGGAGCCTTACTTATCGCAGTGCCTCATTTACATCCGGTAGCTGCTTCCTTTTATGATTTCGCCCCGATTCTGACAGAGATGTTTAATGAAGGAGCCTTTCTTTACCTGACAGATCTTCAAAAAATAGCGTATTGTCAGAATTCCAACAAATTTCAGATGCCTATGTTCCCGGTGGGTTATGAGTTAACCCAAGAAGATGTAGCATATAAGGTGATACAATCTAAAACTCCGATGACTGCAGAACTGGATGAAGCAAAGTATGGTGTGCCTGTTTTTACAGCCAATTATCCTCTTTTTGATGAGGAGAACGGAACAGATCTTGTAGCTACCTTAGGAATTATCATGCCTAAGGAGAATGCAGCCGTACTCCGCGGTATGTCAGTCAATCTAGAAAACAGCCTTACCGGAATATCCTCTGCCATACAGCAGCTTGCAGCTTCAGCCACAGAAATCCATTCCAATGAACAGGTACTAAATGGAATAATCAAAGACATTGCCGGTATCTCCGATGAAATCAATTCGGTAACCAAATTTATTAAAGTAATAGCAGACCAGACCAAAATGCTTGGATTAAATGCCTCCATTGAGGCTGCCAGAGCAGGCGAAGCCGGTAAAGGCTTTGCAGTTGTTGCGGATGAAATCCGAAAATTATCTGATCAGTCTAAAAGTACAGTGCCAATCATTAATAAACTCACGGACACTATAAAACAAAAAGTAGAAGAGGCAGGCATTAAAAGCAGCGATTCTTTAAGTGCAAGCCAGGAACAGGCGGCTGCTACAGAAGAGATTACTTCCAGTATTGAAGAGATTACTAGTATGTCGACAGAATTATCAAGACTCGCTCTTAATGTATAGAGGGTAGGACTTCATCATCAATTAGTCTGCATATCTTTTTGATATAGGATAAATTTTACAAATCTGATTACTTCGTGTTTTTCATTGTCGTTTAGATTCTGATACAGTTTATAAAATTCCCCTAACAAAGGGTCAGTTTGCAGAGACTTTTCAAAGGTCAGGGCTGCTTCAAGGAGCAGTTCGTGACAGGGAGGCGAAGAGACTCCCGTAAGTAACCATTCCACACTGGTATTCAGATTTTTGGCAATCAGATATAAAATATCTGCCTGCGGCACGGCATCTTTATTTTCAATTCTGCCTATATTGGTAGGATGTATGCCTGACAAACTGCCTAGTTGGGCTTGGGTCAAGCCTTTTTTAACTCGTAATTCTTTCACTCTGCTGCCTATAGAAGACATATTAATACCCCATGTATAAATGATTGGGAAAAATCACCATACATATTCCTTTCTAATAATAGTAGTAACCTTTTTATCCTTCGTATTATGTATATTCTAATGATTCGTAAAGTTTTGCTTTTTATACGGTTAATTATATAAAAACGGTTAACAAATCTCTCACAAGATGTAACAAACTGACCGGGAGGAAGTGTGCGTTACATAGAAACGTGATAGCAAAATGCACCTTAGAAGTAATATGAGACAGGATTTATATAATCCGGTTTTGGGTAGATGTTCCCTGGTATAATAAGAGTTTACTGACTATTCCGACATTTAGGGTTAATTGGTAGTTTATACACGGTAAGAGGTACCTTATTATATAATAAGTTGTGGTACCTGTTTTCTGTATTGTCTGTAATTCTACACACTACTTCGTCAAAATTCATTAAAATTCAGTCATATTAATAAATAAACTGGTAAAAAAGGTAATTAAATATTAACAAATTTAGGATAAATTTTCTATAGGTAATTATAAAACTTAATTATAAAATAAGGTAATTTAAGAAAAAAAGTGTCTGTGATGGGGAGCTAAAGCCTCCAAAATAGCTAAAGCCCCAAAAATGGCTAAAGCCCCAAAAATGGCTAAAGCCAAAAAAATGGCTAAGGCTTTATGCCTTAACCATTATAAGTATAACTGATTTTATATTGATAAGTAGTTGAGTTAGCGGCTAAGTTAAAAGTTCAACTTTCTGTCAGGATGTTCTTTGATGCAGCATCGCAAACAATAACGTAGATGCTTTACTTTCAAGCTGGAATCGTTTCAAACTCATTTATAGTTTTTTCAATTCTGGCTGCAACCAATTCCGCTATTTCACCGGATTTCATACCTTGATAATCCTCATAGTAAAGTGGTTCTAAGTAATGAATCTGAACCGTTAATTTTGCAATGGAATGGGTGTCAAAGCTCTTATAAGAATCAATTATGGCGATTGGGACAATCGGAGCTTTAGCGTTCATAGCGCATTTAAAACTGCCGCCTTTAAATTCCTGTATCTGATTCTGGTTCTTAGATCTGGTACCTTCGGGAAATATTAAGTAATTACGACCTTCCTTAACCTCCTTGGTTACCTCCATCATAACCTTCATGGATTGTCTGACGTCTTCTCTGTCAATAAATTTGGATCTGAGAATAACAAAAATCTGTTTTATGAAAAATACATTCTCAACCTCTTTCTTTGACACCGTTGCAAAGGGGCGTTCATGAGTCTCAAGTAAAATTAATGCATCGAACATACCCTGGTGATTGGAATACATAACATAACCATTCTCCTTAGGCAGATTATCAAGACCATAACATTGAATCGTAACCCGGCCTCTGCGATTGGCTTTTTTAGTCAGCCGGTATAAAAGCGCGTATCCGGTTGTTTCATCATATTTGTCAATATCTGCGTATCGAAATATTTTATATAACCAAAAGGGCAGTTCCAAAAGACTTCTTATAACCATCAATATAATACGTTCCATAGTGTGTCCTCCATGGGTATAACCACAATAACAGTGCTTATACTTGATATTTTATAATTCCAAGAATTCTTACATGATGTCATAGCCTTTTAGCATTCTTGCGCGGCTTGGATGTCTTAATTTTCGTAGTGCTTTTGCTTCAATCTGTCTGATACGTTCACGGGTTACGTTAAATTCCTTACCTACCTCTTCCAAGGTTCTGGTCCTTCCGTCCTTAAGACCGAATCTTAATATTAATACCCGCTGTTCCCGCTCAGTTAAGGTCTCTAATAATTTTGAGATCTGATCCTGAAGCACGGAATAAGATGCTGCATCCTCCGGTCCCATAATGGAATCATCTTTGATAAAATCGCCAAGATGGCTGTCGTCTTCTTCACCAATGGGGGTATCAAGAGAAATAGGGTCCGCGGAAACCTTAAGGATTTCCCTCACTTTTTCAATGGGAAGTTTCATGGCATCTGCAATTTCCTGCTCGGAAGGTTCTCTTCCTAATTCCTGTAAAAGGCTTCTGGATACGCGGTAAGTCTTATTAATAACCTCAGACATATGTACCGGTATACGAATGGTACGTGACTGATCTGCGATGGATCTGGTAATCGCCTGTCGAATCCACCAGGTAGCATAAGTACTGAATTTATATCCTTTATTATAATCAAATTTATCAACAGCTTTAATAAGACCTAAATTACCTTCCTGAATTAAATCCAGAAAAGATAAGCCTCTGCCGACATAACGTTTTGCTATACTGACAACCAGACGAAGATTCGATTCAGCCAGTACTCTTTTTGCATTGGCATCGCCTTCTTCGATTTTTTTTGCAAGTTCAATTTCTTCGGCTACGGATAAAAGAGGATAACTTCCGATTTCTTTTAAATACAATTTAACCGGGTCATCAGACATGGTACCGATCATGGAAAAATCTTCAAAATCTAAAAGAGCAGCCTCATCACTGTCTTCCAAATCCATAATAATCTCATCATCCGGTTCATCCTCTTCAATGGGATTCAGGATAACAATATTATGTGCTTCCAGATACTCATATATTTTATCAATTTGCCTGACATCCAGGTTCATCTCTTTAAAAAAGTCGTTGACTTTACCCACATCAACAACACCTTTATTGTCATTGGCATAGGATAATAATTCTCTTAATTTCTCTTCAAAGTTATGTGCTACTTCGCTCATTTTATTCCTCCATGGGTCTGGTTGCTTTTAATGTACAATAAAAAAAGAAACTATTTACAAAATTAAGAGTCCCTTTTTCATAGTATGATTATCTTAGGGACATTTCATGCAAAAATATTTAGTAAATAAGTTTCCTGGGACGATATTATCACCAAATATCATTATAGCACAGGCTGTCCTAGAAGAAAAGCAGATTTTTTAATTTCGACATAATTCGGATAGTGCATCAGACATACTTATAAATATGAGGATTTATGCATTAAGATGAAAACATAATAGAATAAAGTATTTAAACCTCGTCAATAAGTATTTATGAAACACCGCATAATCCTGCTTACAATTTAGGCACTTGAAGTAATTTTATTAAGAGTTTTTTGTTATCAAACAGCGAAATCTACGAAAATTATCATATACTATATGAAAGTATCTTACAGAATAAAATATGAATATAGAAAGTAAAATAGTCATGAATTCATGAATCAGGGTGACATAATGTGAGAAAATAGTAACTTGATGAAAAATAGGTATGAATTACTACAATTTTTTCAGGCTGTTGCAGATAGATATCAGAGATATATTTGATATCTATCTGGTAAATAAATTGGGACAAAGTTACTTAAAAACGTATTGCTATCTCAGACCGATGTCCATAATAGAGATTTTATTCCGCAACAGCCTCCATCAAAAATAATAAGTTAAGCCTTTAATCCAGGAATTATAGGCAATTGGGAAAATCCCATTGCCAGGTCACTGTCGGTGGGAATATAATCCGTCATAGTGCCTTCCAGATAAGCGGTATAAGCCATCATATCGAAATAACCGGTACCGGTAAGACCGAAAAGAATGGTTTTTGCTTCACCGGTTTCTTTGCAGGTTAAGGCTTCATCAATTGCAGCCCGTATGGCATGGGCAGACTCCGGAGCCGGCAGGATGGTCTCTTGTTTTGCAAAAAGACAAGCGGCCTCAAATACCTTGGTCTGTTCTACAGCCACAGCCTCCATATATCCGTCATGATATAATTTAGAAAGAATCGGAGACATGCCATGGTATCTTAAACCGCCGGCATGGTTGGCGGAGGGGATGAAACTAGAGCCTAAGGTATACATTCTGGCCATAGGTGTGACTTTACCGGTATCGCAGAAATCATAAGCATATTTGCCTCGGGTAAAGGAGGGACAGGAGGCCGGTTCTACGGCTACAATTCGGGGATTTGCCTTACCCAGTAATTTATCCTGCATAAAAGGAGCAATTAACCCGCCAAGGTTGGAACCGCCCCCGGCACAGCCAATTACAATATCCGGGTATTCATCTAAAAGTTCCATAGCAGTTTTGGTCTCTAGACCGATAATTGATTGATGAAGGAGTACCTGATTTAATACGGAACCCAGTACATAACGGCAGCCTTCTGTGGTAACGGCCTTTTCCACAGCTTCCGAGATAGCACACCCAAGGCTTCCGCCGGTATTCGGGGATTTTTCTAATATCTTTCGCCCTGCCTCTGTGGTGGCACTTGGACTTGGAATGATAGCTGCATCAAAGGTCTTTATAATGGATTTGCGGAAGGGCTTTTGTTCATAGGAGCATTTGACCATATAAACCGTAAGGGGAATGTTAAAATAGGAGCAGGCTTCTGCCAGGGCGGTACCCCATTGACCGGCGCCGGTTTCTGTCGTTAGGCTTTTAAGACCCTGCTCTTTGGCATAATAAGCCTGTGCAACGGCAGAGTTTAGCTTATGGCTTCCGGAGGTATTGTTCCCTTCGAATTTATAATAGATTTTAGCAGGTGTCCCCAGGGCTTTTTCTAAATTATAGGCACGGATTAAAGGTGAGGGTCGGTACATCTTATAAAAGTCCTGTATTTCATCCGGAATATCTACATACCTTGTGACTCCATCCATTTCCTGATGGGCAAGTTCTTTACAAAATACAGGGTATAAATCTTCCTCGGTGGCGGGCTTAAAAGTTCCTGGGTTTAACATGGGATCCGGCTGTTCCTTCATATCAGCTCTTAGATTATACCAACTGGTGGGCATCTGGTCCTCCGTAAGATAAAGTCTGTGTGGAATTTTTGCCATAACTTAAGTTCTCCTTTCGATTCATTAATGCATGTTTATAAGTAAATGGGTATAAAAAAAGACTCTTGCCTCAGTAAATTTACTGGGACAAAAGTCTGTATATCCTTCTGCGGTACCACCCTGTTTGGTGAAAAATCACCCACTTATTCCATATACCTAGAATATATGCTCCCAGGATAACGGGTGGAGATCCCGTCGGGCATTACTTGGTCTTTGACCTTTCTTCCCAACCTCTTAAGCCCATTCGGTCTGCCCTCTATTACCTTACTTCCACCACTGTAAGGTTCTCTGAAAATGTAAGACAAACGTACTCTTCTTAATCAACGGTTTATTTATAATTATTCATGAATTATCTTATAGTATAATTAGAATATTTTTCATTGTCAATATAAAATTTGTAATATTCGTAAAGTTTATTAAAAATTTCTGCCGAATTGGAAAAAATCTTGTAATTATCCTATAAATAACTTGACAAATGGGATAACTAACAATAAATTATATAGTATATTAAATTTATTCCAGATCAGTTAGAAACTGGGCCTAACGAAGGAATGGAAGGTTAGTAACTTTTAGGAGGTAAGACATGCCATATATTAATACACAGACCAATGTAACTATAACAAAAGGTAAAGAACTGGATATAAAGAAAAAGTTAGGAAAGGCAATAGAATTAATCCCCGGTAAAAGTGAAAATTGGCTTATGGTTTCCTTTGAAGATCAATGCTCTATGTATTTTAAAGGGGAAGGTGATTTTGGTATTGCATTTGTAGAAGTGAAATTGTTTGGAAAAGCTGATTCCGATTCCTATAACAAACTTACTACTGTCATAACTAAAATATTGGAGGAAGAACTGGATATTAGTCCGGATCATATCTATGTAAAATATGAAGAAGTAAGTAACTGGGGCTGGAACGGAAGTAATTTTTAGAGCCAGTAACACAACAGACAAAGAGATTATTTCAAAAGATCCCTGAGCCGGCAGTTGGAGAATTAATTGCCTCTCAGGGATTTTTTTGTCTGATTGTCACTGCTGTCATAAAGCGCCTTATCCTAAAACAGAAAATCCAAAGTAATCTAACAATCCCTGATAAATACCATAAGCAAAATCATATTGCCGCGAACCTAATTTTTGAGCATCCTCATAATTGGTAATATAGGCAAGCTCTACTAAAACAGCAGGCATATTAGTCCGCCGTAATACATATAAAGAAGGATTAATCCGGACACCGTTATTTCTTGTTCCCACCCGGTTAACGATGGCAGGCAGTATTCGTTCTGCCAGGTAATAGGATTGGGTATAATTCTGGAAGACATAACATTCTGTTCCGTTGATGGCGGGATTATCATTTGCATTACAATGGATACTAATAAAATAATTAGCCGGCCAGGAGTTAGCCAGCCTTACCCTTTCTGCTAAACTGGTGGTATTGCTGTAACCTAAAACCTGCTCCGGTGTTGTCCTTGATGTGCGGGCTTCAAATCTGGGGTCATCATTCAGAATATTAGCCAGGTACATGCCGACCTGGTAAGTGATATCCTGTTCCCTAAGACCAAAACCCTCAGCTCCGGCATTGAAGCCGCTGGGGTTATGTCCCTGATCTATAAATATTCGTATAGGCAAAGTTATAAAACTCCTTAAGGATTTTATTAACATAATATTCAGATAGATTTATTCTGACACAAGATAATAATGTACTATGTTCACATAGATCTCAGCTGGCTTTTAACAGTTTGAGAAAATGAGTAACATAAAGGAGGTTATTAATATTTTTAGCTTAACTATTGACAAAAAATTATCAGGTAGTATAATTTAATTTGTGCATATGCACAATATAAATAAAAGATAGAGTTTATGTTAAGTTATAGTAGCAAGCAGCTGGATACTGGTGCCGGAAAGGAGATGCTTTATGCCAAGAAATGCAAAATGCAGGAAAGTTTGTGCGGAGTTTGAACATAAAGTATTTACGCCGGAAGAAGGCGGGCAGGGGTATATTATACTCAGTGTAGACGAATTGGAAGCCCTCCGCCTTTGTGATTTTGAAAATCTGGAGCAGGAGGATGCTGCTCAGAAAATGGGTGTCTCCCGAGGGACTTTTCAAAGAATTCTTTACTCTGGAAGGCATAAGTCCGTGGAAGCACTATGTGAAGGGAAAGGTGTATTGATACAGGGTGGCAATTATGAAATTACGGAGATGGACCTGCCCTGCAACTGCGGTTGTAAACGTTGTAAAAAGGTTTTGAACCAAAAACCGAGTGAATACAAAGCCGAGTGAAATTCAAAGCTAAGTAAAATTCAAAATTGAGTAAAACACTAAGAGGAAATAACAATATCCAGTTATGCCAAAGTCTGGTAAACCACAGCCGGGTAGACCACAGAAGTAAGAGAATATGTGTTAATAAGAATAGGAGAATAAAGATATGAGTGAAACGTATGAATCACAAAGCAGCTGTTCTAGTGACTGTTCAAGCTGTCAAACAGAATGTTCCTCAAGGAAATCTTCCAAGGAAGATTTTTTAGCCCCCCTTAATCCTTATAGTAAGGTGAAAAAGGTAATTGGAATTGTAAGCGGTAAAGGAGGCGTGGGCAAATCCTTTATTACGTCTTATCTTTCCGTATTGATGAACCAAAAAGGCTACAATATCGGTATTTTGGATGCGGATATAACCGGACCGTCTATTCCGAAAGCATTTGGTATCCACAGCAAAGCAGCCGGCAATGAGCTTGGAATTTTACCGGCAGTAAGTGAAAACGGTGTTAAGATTATGTCGGTTAACTTATTGTTGGAAACCGAAGATACTCCGGTGATTTGGAGAGGTCCAGTGATTGCAGGAACCGTAAAACAATTCTGGTCTGAGGTGCTTTGGGAAGATATTGACTATATGTTTGTGGATATGCCTCCCGGAACCGGAGATGTTCCGCTTACCGTATTTCAGTCCTTGCCGGTGGACGGACTTATTATAGTAGCATCCCCTCAGGAACTGGTATCCATGATTGTATCAAAGGCAGTTAATATGGCTAATGCCATGGATATTCCTATTCTGGGTCTTATTGAAAATTATAGTTATATCAAGTGCGGTAATTGCGGAGAAAAGATTAGTGTATTTGGTACCAGCCACATCGACGAAATTGCCAATAAATATGATTTGCCGGTCCTTGCCAAAGTTCCCATTGATCCGGCAATTGCTGCAGCTATTGACGGTGAGCGTATTGAGGAGTTAAAGGGTGACTGGCTTGATCTCGCAGCAGAAACTATTGAGATTGTACATGAAGTGGAAGGGGCAGCAGCAATAAAGGCTTCAAAGGAAGTAACTGCAGCCCAAGAAAAGGCTGCGACCATTAAAATTGCAGTTACGGTGGATGATGAGAATACTGTATTCGGTCATTTTGGAAGATCAGAACAGTTCAACATCTATGAAATACGAGGGAAAGAATTAATAAGCAAATCTGTTTTAAAAAGTAATGGCAGCGGACATTCTGAATTGGTAGAGCTCCTAAGTGGTGAAAAGGTCAATGTGGTAATATGCGGTGGTATTGGCATGGGAGCCATGGAAGGACTTATGGATGCAGGTATTCTGGTAATACCGGGAGCAGAAGGTGATGCAGATGTAGTAACAGCAGCTTACTTAGACGGAAGCCTTGCGGAAGGAAAAGGTCAGTGTGATCATCATGGACAAAACCATGAAGAGTGCAGCGGAGACTGCCAATGTCATGACTAACAACAAAGGATTAACTTGAAGAAATAAGAAGTCTCTTATCTACGTCAGGTAAAATAAATTATAAAAGTAAGGGTCTGTTGCAAATCAAAGACTAAATTGCAACAGACCCTTTAACTAATTTTATTCTGCGCCTAAGAATATCTTCCTGCTTGTAGCATAACTACTTCATCTGAGCATTATTTGATGACTGGCTTTTCTCAGGTTCCATAAACCTGGCCCGCTTGACGGAATCGCTGCCGAACCGGCTTCGAATACTGTCAAGGGCTTTATCCAGTTTTTCTAATTTTTCATTTCTGGACATATCGAATAGATTCATTTGAGTATATTCTTCTGTAGTAAGCTTCGTAACCCGGATACCAAGCAGCCGAAGTGGAGTACCATTCCAGCACTCCTTTAACAGGCGGAAGGCAGTTTCTTGTAGGGTGTTGGCAGTATTAGTCGGTGATAATAGGGTGGTCTGGTGGGTCTGATGATTAAAATCACAGTCCGTAAGTTCTACCGTAATACAGCTCCCTTTTACTTCACTGGTACGAAGTCTTGCAGCCACAGTTTCACTTAAAGATAACAGCACCAGCTTTGCAGTATCAAGATCGGTAACATCCCGGGATAAAGTTGTACTGCTGCCGATTCCTTTGTTCGGGGACTCAGCTGATTCCACAAGGTCATTATTAATTCCGTGGGCATATTGATAAATAAGCTGTCCATGTTTATTTCCAATATGTGTCTTTAATATACCAAGATCCATTTTGGCTATATCGCCTATGGTACAAAGTCCTAAACCGCGAAGAATCTTACTGGTGGACCTGCCTACGAAAAAAAGCTCCTCCAGAGGCAAAGGCCACATCTTAGCCGGAACTTCATCCGGAAAAAGCGTATGGATCAGATCTGGCTTTTGAAAATCCGAGGCCATCTTTGCCAGCAGCTTATTCGAGGAAATACCAATATTCACAGTAAATCCCAGTTCGTTCTTAATCCGGTTCTTTATAATTTGGGCGGCATTCAGGGGTGAGTCAAAATGAATACAGGCACCGGTCATATCAAGAAAAGCTTCATCTATGGAAAAAGGTTCAATATCCGGCGTGTATTCAGACAGGAGGTTCAAAAGGCTTTGGGAACACTGTTCGTATAGCGCATGATTGGGAGGAACCAGGACAAGTTCCGGACATTTTTGCAGAGCCTGAACAATCGGTTCTCCGGTTTGCACCTTATATTTTTTTGCCGGAGTGGATTTGGCGAGGATGATTCCATGACGTTTAGAACTGTCACCGCCAACAGCCGAAGGAATCGAGCGTAAATCCAGTGTTTCGCCTAACACATTCATGCGGTAAACAGCTTCCCAGCTTAAAAATGCGGAATTTACATCCACATGAAATATAATTTTTTCCTGCAAAAAAATCCCTCCTCTCCTATAGATGTTTAATTGCTTCAAGGTTATGAGCAAAATTGTTAACCATATTATCTAATAACATTTTACTGCATAGATCCGTTATTATCAACAGATTTTCACCTTCCATGAAACCTGAGGAACAGGGGATGATAATATAGGTGTCCATGAACATAGGTTATTGATAAAATTATAACAAAAAAAAGTTTTAATGGAATTTTTATTTCTTTTTCTTTGAAAATAGGTTATAATAACAAAAAGTTGTGATACAGCTTATACGATAAAATAGAAGAAGATGGAGGTAGATTTATGTTAGTATCAGCGAAAGAAATGCTTAACAAAGCAAAAGCAGGCCACTATGCAGTGGGCCAATTTAATATTAATAATCTTGAATGGACGAAAGCAGTATTATTAACAGCCCAGGAATTAAACTCACCGGTAATCCTTGGTGTATCCGAAGGCGCTGGAAAATATATGTGTGGTTATAAGACTGTAGTTGGTATGGTAAATGGAATGCTGGAAGAATTAAAAATTACCGTGCCTGTTGCTCTGCATCTTGACCACGGCAGCTATGATGGTGCATTAAAGTGTATCGAAGCAGGATTTTCATCCATTATGTTTGACGGATCACATTATCCTATTGAAGAAAATATTGATAAAACCACTGAATTAGTTAAAATCTGTGCAGAAAAAGGTTTATCCATAGAAGCAGAAGTTGGTTCCATTGGTGGAGAAGAAGACGGCGTGATAGGTGCCGGTGAAGTTGCAGATCCTAAGGAATGTAAGGCTATTGCTGATCTTGGTGTAACCATGCTTGCCGCCGGTATCGGTAATATCCATGGTAAATATCCGGAAAACTGGGCAGGTTTAAGCTTTGACACCTTGGATGCTATTCAGCAATTAACGAAAGACATGCCTTTAGTTCTTCACGGCGGTACTGGAATTCCGGAAGACATGATTAAAAAAGCGATTTCCCTTGGAGTTGCTAAAATCAATGTTAATACAGAATGCCAATTATCCTTTGCAGAAGGTACACGTAAGTATATTGAAGAAGGCAAGGATTTAACCGGCAAAGGTTTTGACCCTCGTAAGCTTTTAGCTCCTGGAACAGAAGCAATTAAAGCTACCGTTAAAGAAAAAATGGAATTATTCGGTTCCGTTGGAAAAGCTTAAATTTATAAACATAGCAATTAATCACTTTGTGAATTAAAGTGAATAAATCGCTCTGAAATGATGTGGGCTTGTATATACCTATGAATTATTTTTTTCGTTGTTTTGCAGTTACGCTAATCGGTATGTCATAACATAATGACAGCAATCAGGTTAGTTGACAGATATCAAATAAGTTGATAAATATCAAACAAGTGATAAATATCAAATAGTTGATAAATGTCAGATAAATTGATAGATGTCAGACAGACAATAGAGGTGATAGTGGATAAGACGATTCATTATTTAACTGATATATTGATTGATAAACTAACTGCTGCAATAAACGAAAAAGAGGATTTTCATAGCTATTTACAAGCCCACATTTTTTATAGAATTTTGAATACGCTTACTGGGGAGAGGTATTTATGTGCTAGATAAAACCGCGAAAATTAAGGAAGGTAAAATTATGAGCTGCTTCATATGTGAAAGAATTGAAATGATAAAAGACGGAACAAATCCATATTTCGTAACAGAACTTGAAACAGGATATGTGGTATTGGGAGATTACCAGAGATATAAAGGTTATACATGCTTTCTAAGTAAACTACATGTTACGGAACTTCATTTTATGACTAAGGAATACAGAATAAACACTTGGAAGAAATGAGTATAGTATCGGAAGCAGTATATAATGCATTTCAAGCTGATAAGATGAATCATGCCATGCTTGGAAATCTGGATAGCCATGTACATTGGCACCTGATTCCAAGAGTAGAGGGAGATACACCTGTAAAAGCTCCGATATGGAGATTACCCGATGAGGAGTTATTTCATGATTCCTATCGTCCTGGAAGGGAAGAATTAAATGAGATGATAATTAGTTTAAAAACAGAAATAAGCAGATTAAACGCCAAAAATATTATAGAATAGGCAAATGAGAGTTTTAAATGCATTATCAAATCATCTTAAAGTAGTCTTAGAATGAATTATAATTTCAGACATATATTTAAAGTAAGCATATGTTTGGAATCGAGGATTCGTATGGTAATTCATGTTGTGCAGCAGGGAGAAACGTTAGAGTCCATCGCTGATTATTATGGAATACCCGTAACCAGATTGAGAGTAGATAATGGTCTGAGAGAAAATCAAGGTTTAGTTATAGGACAGTCAATCGTTATAGCGGTTCCGGAGGTTGTCTATACGGTTAAAGATGGGGATACCTTAACTAAGATCGCAGAAGTTTTTCAAGTTTCGGTAATGCAGCTGTTACAGAATAATCCGTTTTTAGCCGATAGAGAATATATATATCCTGGGGAAGAAATTGTAATTAGTTACCCACATAGGGGAAGTGTAACTATACACGGTAATACCAACCCCAATATTGATTCTGGAATTTTAAGAAAGACCCTGCCTTATTTAACCTATCTTTCAATTTTGAATTATACAGCAACCAAAGAGGGTGAAATAATAACCTATTTTGATGATACCCAGGTGGTAGAAATTGCAAAGGAATATGGAGTAATGCCCCTTTTATTACTAACTACCTTGACGATTCGAGGTGAAGCTAATATCGGTATTGAATATGATTTGCTGTTGAATAGTAATTATCAAAACAGATATATTGACAATCTGTTAGTCATTATTAAACAGAAGGGATACCAGGGCGTTAACATCTCATTTCAGTATATAAATGTATCCAATATATACTGGTACAACACGTTTTTTAAACTTATATCCGACCGTTTGAACAGCGAAGGATTTTATGTTTTTATTACAATAAACCCTAATTTCAGTAATATCACCGGTGAAGTTGACTTTGAACGAGTGGATTATTCGATACTAAATGAATATGCCCAAAACATCATATTTATGAGTTATCAGTGGGCTACCAACATTAACCCTCCATCACCAATCAGTTCGATATATAAAATGGATGTATTCTTAAGTTATGTTGATACCTTCATATCACCGGATAAAATAATTATTGGTATTCCAACGATCGGCTATAAATGGGAACTGCCATTTTTGCCAGGATTCTCAAGTATTAATGCTATATCCTTTGAAGGGGCAGTTGAGCTGGCGGAAGTACATGGTGCTGTGATTCAATTTGATGAACTGTCCCAGACCCCGTATTACATTTATTACGAAAATAAAGTACAATACATAGTTTGGTTTATAGATTCACGCAGTATTAATGCTTTACTTGAGCTGGTAGTTAAATATGGATTACATGGTTCCGGAATCTGGAATATAACCCTTTACAACCCTCAACTTTGGTTGGTAATAACTTCTCAATTTGATATTGTGAAAGTTAATATGCAATAATGCTTCTATCATTTCTGCACCTGCAGGGGCTGTAATTTTTGCGTCTGCAGAGAAATGCAGGGCAATTTTTTTGATGGACAACCAAACTGTATATTAAACTATTAAAATGACGTTTGAAATAAAGAAAATTGGATAGGAGAAGTATATACATGGTGATAGAGGTTATGAGATACATAGGGATATTTTATTATTGGACATGGTTTATATGGCCTTTTGTGTTTGTATTTTCCTTGGCTAAGGGTATAGCACTGAAAGTCAATAAAGAAGAGTCGGCAGATCAGTACATTCTCGCTGCAGCCATATCCTTCTTAATTATATTAGCCGGGATTACAACTCCAAACTTTAAATAGATATAGAAATTAGTAATATGACCATTAGGAAAATCAGTAAGTAATAAGCCTGTTATTATGGAGGACATTGTGAAAACTGAATACCCTTCTATATATGAGAATATAGCAGAAACTTTCTTATTTAAATAATTTATATTAAATAGGGCAGGAGGAAAATAATGAAAAGAATCGGTAACATCAATGAGATTTCTGACGAATTTATATGGAAAGACAGAATCGGGCTCATAACGAAAGAATTAGGAACTTCAACAGGCAGTCAAAAGCTGTATGTCAACATGGACAGCGTTCCCCCAAAGGGCTATAGTACGAAATACCATAGCCATTCCCAACAGGAAGAATTCTTCTATATCATTTCAGGTAATGGAATTCTTCGCCTGAATAATAAGGAGACAGCAGTTAGCCAAGGTGATTTCTTATCCAAACCGGCAGGTGAAAATATAGCCCATACATTCTATAATTCCGGAGAAGAACCACTGGTTATCCTTGATATAGGAACGAAAGAAAAAGAAGATACCTGTTATTATCCTGATGAGGATATTTATTTACATAAGTCAAATGGGAAAAATAATGCCTTTAGAGGAACCTCTTTTTTAAAGGAATGGGTATCGGATCCCAATGAATAACATAAACCCTCATACTAAACTTACGGGCAGGAACTATGGTTCTGTTACCTGTAATAAATATTATTACAGGTATTTTATGCTTTGTAGACGCTTATAGTTGCCATAAGAAATATCTTAAAGGGAATAAGATTTAATGCAAACCTTAGAATCATTACCAAGTATCTTAAAATCACCCTTGGAGTTTAATATACCTCAAGGCTCATATAAGGGTGAGATGAAGTTCTATAAGCAGTACAGTTTTAACTTTTCCTGTAAAAGGTCCGGATACCAAAAAATACTAAGAGAATACCCACCAAGATATTTAAAAAATTAACGGCGGTTGTATTTAAATACGAATTTAATAAACTGCCGGTAAAAGCCACTGCCGACAGAAAAACCAAAGTAGAGAGCAAGGCACCAAGACCAAAGCCATACATAGTTTTCCTGTCCCTGTCACCTTCTGAGAGTTTCGTTGAAAATACTCCTGCCCAGAATAATATGGTCAATGGATTGGATAAAGTCAATAAAAGAGTTTTTAAGAATATATTATTAAGGGTATCTGCTTCCTTAAAACTCAGACCAGGAAGAAAATTGAGGTCAAATACACCGGCTATAGTACTGAGACCAAATACAAGGAGTACCAATCCTCCAAAAAGCCTGAGAGTCGTCTTTGCCCTGCTGTTTTTATTCAGTAAGGTACCAATTCCTAATATGGCAGCCAGTATGTACAACCCGTCAATTAATGTGACTCCAAGGACTCCTGTCATGGCGGTATAAAAGCCGGATACAGAAGCTGTTTGAAAGATAAAAAAGCAAATTGGTCCTACGGCGATCTGAAGCAGTAAGCCGAAGCGGAATCCTTTCAGTAATATATGCATAATAACTCCTATCTTGAAAAACCGCTGTAATCTTTGCAGGTTACATCCAGTTGTGGACGCTGAGAAAAGTATGGTTTATCACTTTTGATAACTTAGTGGCAGTTATCTACCCTTATGTTTTTCTTTTCTCTTGCGTTGTTTGAGCTCAAATTGACGATTATTTTCAGCTTCTTTTCTCTCTCGTTTTTTTTTTGCCCGATTGTGTTTAGCCAAAGTCTGCTGCAATTTGAGTGACTGTTGTGATTTGGTGCCAACCCCCATATGGTCAAGCTGCCGTTTTATGGCTCTTTGCATACGTTTGGGATTGGTACATACTTTGATTACGGTGTCCTCGGTAGCTGGGCTGAATTCTAACTTTTGCCAGTTCTTAAGTATATATTCCTGAATTTCATAATCTTTTGGTTCTGTCCCAAAGGTGATTTTACATACAGTTAACCACCCATTCGTCCTGCGTTCACAGATACCGATAAAAAATGGATCTTCAAAAAATACACGTAAAGCTACTGATACTTTGTCCATAATATTCCTCCTTAAAATAAAATGAACAAAGAACGGACAACCAAGGAGGCAGGTTACTGATAGCTTACGCTACGCCTGGACTACCAACCAGACTGTGTTTTTATCTTTGTCTTCTCATTATAATCAGAACTTTCATGATTTACAAGATTTTTCTAATTCATAAAACCTCAAAAGTGCAATGAAAATTTATATTATTTGTATAACAGGAACGTAAGATAATTTAAATCAATCAGAAATACATTGTTAACAACCTATAGAACGATATATTTCCCTAAGACTAAGACTAACGGATTGTTAAGCAGGTGCTGACAGGCAAATAGAGTCGTTGATTATTCCGAATATAATAGGTATTTTCATAATAGTTTAAAAAATGCATTGCAAGATATGATGAAATTCAGTAAAATGTATAATAATAAGACAGATTGAAAGGAGATAAGATTTTGGATTATTTAGAGAAATATAAACAATGGACAACAGATGAGTATTTTGACGCAGCAACCAGACAGGAATTAAAGGATTTATCAGATAATGATGTAGAAATTAAGGATCGTTTTTATAAAGATTTGGAATTTGGAACAGGAGGTCTTCGCGGCGTATTAGGTGCCGGAAGTAACCGAATGAATTTATATACGGTAAGAAAAGCAACCCAGGGTCTGGCTAATTACATTATTAAGCAGGGCGGTGCCGCGAAAGGGGTTGCTATTGCATATGATTCCAGAAGAATGTCTCCGGAATTTGCTTCTGATGCAGCTCTTTGCTTAAATGCCAATGGTATTAAATCCTATGTATTTGAAGCCTTAAGACCCACTCCGGAATTATCCTTTACGGTAAGGGAATTAGGCTGTATTGCCGGTATCGTAATTACTGCCAGCCATAATCCGGCAGAATACAATGGTTATAAGGTATACTGGGAAGATGGTGCCCAGATTACTTATCCCAAGGATGAGGAGATTATAACAGAAGTAAATACCATTACCGACTATGCGTCAGTAAAAACAATGGACAAGGAAACCGCTGAAGGAAAAGGCTTATATAATGTAATCGGAAGTGAAATTGATGATAAATATATAGCAGAACTTAAAAAACTGGTAGTAAATCCTGTTGCCGATAGCTGCAAAGATATGAAAATTGTCTACACTCCTCTTAACGGAACCGGTAATCTTCCGGTCAGACGTATTTTAAAAGAGCTGGGCTTTACTAATGTATATGTAGTTCCAGAACAGGAGATGCCGGATTCTAACTTTACAACAGTTGGTTACCCCAATCCCGAAGACCCGAAAGTATTCACTCTTGCGAAAAAACTGGCAGATGAAGTGGGTGCAGATTTAATTATGGCTACAGACCCGGATGCAGACAGACTTGGAGTGCAGGTACGTAACGAGCAGGGCGAATTTGTATTATTGACCGGTAATATGTCCGGTTCCTTAATAGCAGAGTATGTATTTTCCCAGAAAGCAGAACACCATACCTTACCATCTAATGCAGCATTAGTTAAGACAATAGTAACTGGAAATATGTCAGACCAGATTGCAAAATACTATGGTGCGGATCTGATTGAAGTTTTAACCGGCTTTAAATACATTGGTGAACAGATTAAATTATATAAAGAAACCGGTTCTCATGAATATGTTTTTGGCTTTGAAGAAAGTTATGGCTGTTTAATCGGAACTCATTCCAGAGATAAAGATGCGGTTGTGGCAGTTATGGCTTTATGCGAAGCAGCAGCTTATTATAAGCAAAAGGGTATTACACTGTATCAGCAGATGAACCACCTGTTTGAAAAATACGGATATTTTAAAGAAGATTTAGTATCTGTTACCCTAAAAGGTATTGAAGGAATGCAGAAAATCAAAGAGATTATGGGCAATTACCGAAAGAATCCTCCAGTTGCAGCCGGTGGTTACAAGGTGCTAAAATTCAGGGATTATGAAGCAGATACCATAACCGATCTGTCTACTGGAACAGTGACAAAAACCGGATTGCCAAACTCTGACGTATTATATTTTGAACTGGAAGAAGATGCCTGGTGTGCAGTCAGACCCTCTGGAACAGAACCTAAGATTAAATTTTACTTTGGTGTAAAAGGTTCAAATCTGGAAGACGCACAGGATAAGCTGAATAAATTGGTTCAGGATCCGGTCTTTAAAGTACAATAAATAATTAAGACTGAATAAAGTTATTAAATATGCCCAATCATTCAATAATTGAAGGAAACATATATCCTGCAATTACAGTTTGATTGGGCATTCTTTAAATAAAACGATTCAAAAGTTATTCAGCTTATACTAATTTCTGACCGCAGTTCGGACAGAAATTGGCATCTCCGGTTTTCTGACCGCAGTTTGGACAGAAATTAGGTTTTGTACCATTGCTTACAAATTGGTTACCGGGTTGACCGGAAGTATTAGGTTGTTTCGCATTCTGATCCATACTCTGGTTCATATTCTGCATCATCTGATTGGCAATATTCATACCCATCATCATGCCTGTCATATCAGAAGCAAAGCCGCCGCTGTTTACCCGGCCTTTTGATATACCGTCTGTCATAATAACCTGCTGGTATTTGCCGAGATCGCCAATCATACTGGTGGAAGCGCTTCTGGTAATCATCTCCTGGATTTCCTCCGGATAGGTAAAGCTCATTATGTTAAAGCCGGCAATGGTAAGACCTGTATCAAATAGCTGCATATCCAAATCGGTCTTTATGCCGGTGCTGATATCAAAAGAATTGGCCTGGAGGTTAAACATATCCTTGCCTTCCTTAACAATCCACTTCATTAATAATTGATCTAACAGGGAAGAAATACGAAGCTTTACATCTTCAACCAGATAGCTGTCTTTTACACCTGCTATTTTATCTATTAATTTAATATAATCATTTACTCTGAAATTAAAGGTACCATTTGCCCGGATTGGAAGACCTCCCGGCAGCTGTGGGGTAGGAATATTAATTGCGCTCCTGGTGCCCCATTTTACCGTGAATTCTTTGGTATTAATAAATAATACTTCCGCCCGCATACCGCTGTTAAACCCAAAACGAAACCCTTTTAAGGTAGAAAGGAAAGGTATAATGTCGGATTCAATATCATAATCTCCGTCATCTTTAAAGATTCCCTCTATTTTACCGTTAAATAAAAATACAGCATCCTGACCCGGACGTATAATTAATTTACTGCCTTTTTTAATTTCTGAGTTATGCCATTTATAGAAGATCATATCTTCCCTAAACTCTTCCCATTCAATTACATTGGATAATTGTCCTGTAAAAAATCCCATCGTTTCCTACTTCCTTTCTATAAAACATAAGGTGCCAAAATTTAAAAGCTTCTGCCGCCGCCGCTGTGGGAGTGACCGCCGCTTGAGATTCCGCCGCCGCCACTGCTTCTGCCGCCTCCGTTGTTATTATCATTGGTAGGTTTTTTAACCCTGGTTGTGGTGGTCCTGATATAATCATCACGGGTGGCAACGATTCCCGAATGCCCCTCATCCAGATAAGTCCGGTTAGAAACGGTAACCCTTCCTCCGGAGTTTGCTGCCATAATACCTACGGCTACTGCTCCTATTATAACAGCAATTGCTACTTGAAAAAAGGTATTATAGAAAATATTATCATCTTTTTCTCCATAATAATCACTGGGACCGGCGTAACCGGATTCCCCGTAATTATTGGAACCAGACCCACCATAATTATTACCCGGACCGGTATAACCAGATTCGCCGGAATCATCAGCCCCTGTAGCAGGGGAAGTATTAACACCCTTATCCTGATTCATGTAATAAGCAGCCTGTTTGGCAAACTCATCCATGGCATCATAATAGCTGCCGTCTTTAAGCAGAGCCACAACATCATCCAGCATATGTTCAATACGGTCATTATTCAGATAATATTCGGCATTTCCGTACCCCTGGATTTCAACACCCCGGTCGTCCTGGTTCATATTAATTAAAATCATTGCGGTATCGCCAAATTCCTTATCAAAACCAAAACCATGCTCATCATAGAAATCTTCCAGATACTCTTGGCGTGATTTATCAGAAAAATCATCGGTTATCATAACAATATCTATTTTTCCTTCATCACCATATTTGGAGCAGATATCTTCTAAGTCTGCTACTTCTTCCGAACTAAACAGCCCATAATTGTCATAGACCTTCTGATCCTCCGGGGCTGCCAGGGCTTTAAGGGGAGCCAAAGCAGTGCCACCTAAAAGTACGGATAGGATAAGAAGTATAAAAAGTCTGTAATATTTATTAATTCTGCCTGTCTGCATCATAATATCGGTCCTCCTGTCAGTACTGCAATGATTTTTAATACTGCAAAGACACCGGCGCTGATTCCGGTAAACCAGGCAGCCATTTTACCGACACTAAGGGGAGGTTTACCTACGATTTTACCAGTCTGACCGTTCATGGCAAAGGTGTGTTCTGATTGTTTATAATCGTAGCAGACCATCCAGACGGGAAGAAGTACATAATCCGCCTGCTGTTCCTTTACCCGGATATTTTTCTGGTTATAAGATGTTGTGGTGTAGCCGCCAATCGTAGATTTAATATAGGTGTCTACAAAATCCGTTACCCGGTCTTCAACCCTGGAAAATAAGGTTTTATCGTCATAATTATACTTTTCTGCCAGATATCCTGCCAAATAAGGCATATTAAAGTCTTTTAAATCGTTATAATGATAAGGCTCTAATTTATCCATTAACTCATCATTCATTTTTTCAGAGGCATCAGCAGGAACCTTTAAGTAATTTAAATTGACCTGCCGGTAGACATGATAATAACTGGTTTCGGTATAGATATAATCTCCCTGGGGATACGTCCGGACCCTGGTACAGGTGGCATCTGCTTCCCCCTGACCATTTAAGTCATAAAGCCAGAAAGGTACATATAATCCGCTAATACTTTTGATACGGTTGGCGGTCATAAAACCTTTTGGAGTCAAGAGACCTTTTTTGCACCATTTTTTAAAAGCTTCCTGTGCCTGCTGTTTATTGATTGTAAATGGAATTACTTTAGCAGGCTTCATGCTGCCGCTTAACCGGTCCGCAAGGACAACTCCGGCACCACAGAAGCTGCAGGTAGTTGCAGTTGTATTTTTATCGGTAATTAATACAGCACCGCAATTCTTGCAGTGGTATTCTGCTGTTTCATTTTCGTCATAGGAATGGAAATCCCTGTCCTTCTCTTTGTGGTGTTCTTCGTGGGAGTGAAAACTGTCCGTACCGGTTTCTGTTTTTGAATCCGTACCTGAACCGGCTTTTTGGAAGGATTCAATGGAGTCATTTCTTCCGCAGCTATCGCAATGGAGCATACCGGAGGTACTGTCATATGCCATGTCGGCTCCGCAATTTGGACATTTATATTGTACTACCATAAACCTTACCTCTTTCTGCTATAGTGATACCTTAGCGCGAAAAACAGCGGCTTAAGTTCCCTGCCGCCATTTTCCTATTGTTATAATTTGATCTCGAATTTATAAGGCTGATTCTTCTTTATTTATTTAAGCTTGCTTTGAGTGCTGCCAGTTCTGCATCTACATCGGAATCGGAAGCATATTTCTTTGTAAGGTCATCAATGGAATTATCTGAGGTAGAGCGGTTTAATTCAGCCATGGCATTTGCCTTGTCAATGGCTTTATCAGCCATTTCTTCATATTTGCTGAAGCTTGCTAAAGAATCATTGGCACTTGCAAAAGAAGAAGTCATCTTGTTAATGCGTTCCTGGGCTTTGGCAACGGATAACTTACCTTTTATCATTTCTCTACGGGATTCCAGTTCGTTAATATCGCCAACTAATTTATCATGCATCTCTCTCATATGAAGCGCATTGGCATGAGATAAATCGTAAGCTTCCTGTAAGCCGGCTAATTTATTGGTTAAGGTTGCTTTTTGTTCCAGGAATTTCTTAGCATCCTCTTCATTATTTGCTTCAAGTGCTTTTATTGCATAAGTCTGCATTTTAGCAACTTCTTCACTGCATTCATCAAGAACCCTTTTTGCACGCTGTTCTTCTGCCATAATGGTAGCGGTTTCAGATTTTACTTTACCCAAATCACTATTAAGATTTCTTAAACACTGATCGATCATTTTTTCTGGATCTTCTGCTTTGTCCAGTAATGCATTAATGTTGCTTGACATAATGTCTTTAAATCTTGTTAAAATTCCCATTGTACAATCCCTCCAACTGTTATTGGCTAAGACGTCTGCTTTTAGCAGATATCTTAAGTTTCTATGTTATTTCCATGTATTGTCTGCTCTTTCAGTTTATATTTTTTTTGTGGTAACGTCAAGTTAAAAAACGGTTAAAATAATGATGAACAGATTAAAACTTGATTGCTTACACACCTTTCTCCAAGCTTTTTTTGACTTCCTGGGTTACTGCAATTACAAAAACACAGCCCCCATACGGACGAGAACTGTATGTAAAAATAATTTATAAATATATATTTATTGATTTGAGAGTCAAAAGCCTCAACTTAATTAATGAATATATATACTGGCTTATTCATTTTACAACCTAAATTAGGCTTTTGACTCTCAAATCATTTATTTCATATTTATGAATTAGGTAAGAATAAAAAAGAAGGGGAAAATGCAATTGACATCCCCAGATGCCTGTTGTAAATTTATTATGTATTAAATTATGTTATATACCTTTACAGTTGTCTGTATTTTTTGCGCAAAAATCGGTGCTTTTTATATTGTGTGTAATTTTCGTGCAAAAATCAGTGCTTTTTATATTGTCTGTATTTTTGAGCAAGAATCAGTGCTTTTTATATTGTGTATATTTTTTGTGCAAAAATCAGCGCTTTTTACGTTGTGTATAGTTTCGTGCAAAAGTCGGTGCTTTTTACAAGGGTACAAGAGAGCATGCTCATAAACCGGTTAAATGGTTATATCAGAATGGAGAAGGTAACCAGCCATTACTTAGAATAAGATTGAGGTGAAGCAAGTGAAAAAGATAACAATACAAGACGTAGCGAAGGAACTTAACCTGTCCCGCAATACGGTTGCTAAAGCATTGAATAACAGCGAAACGGTTGCTTATGAGACAAGGTATGTGGTAATTAAGAAAGCCTATGAAATGGGTTATTCCAAGCTTTCTCAGGTGGTTCTAAATGATTTTAATATTAAGGACAGGCTGGAAAAAACCAAAACCATAGTTGTATTTGCAAGAAGGGAGCTGTCCACCTTTTGGAATCGGATTATTATGGGGATTTCCGATGAACTGAATAAAAATAACTGCAAGCTCCAGTTTAACTTTATCAGCGAAGAGGATGAGGAAAACCACGTCCTCCCTTTGGATATGCAGTCAGAAATGAGTGGAATCATTATATTAAGTGTATTTTGTAAATCATTTTTGGAATTAATAATTAAGAAGAATGTTCCGGTTGTATTTTTAGATGGACCAAGAAATGTACATGAAATCTCTGATTTAGGGGATATCATTTTATTTGAAGGCTATAACAGCACGAGGTTATTAACAGAACAACTGATATCCCAGGGTATGAAGCAAATAGGTTTTATCGGTGATACCACCTACTGCAGGACCATTAAAGACCGTTATGAAGGTTACCTTGCTGCCATGACTGAACACGGGTTACAGGCAGATGATAAGTTTATAATTAATAAACATGTTGAACATAAATATTACCGCCAGGATGAGATTTCTAAGGTACTAGAAAGTCTCCCCCAGATGCCGGAAGCCTTTGTGTGTGCGAATGACGATATTGCCAAAGACACTATGCTCTGGCTTAAGAAAAAAGGCATTAAGATACCAGAGGAGGTTGCGGTGACAGGATTTGATGATAAGGAAGAAGTGGAGCTGTTATCCCCTGCTTTAACCACGGTGCATATCGGCAACCAGAGAATGGGCAGGAGACTGGTGCAGATATTGATCTGGCGTATTGAAAATATGGAATTACCCAAAGAAATTGTTATTATTAATACGGAACCTATAATCCGGGAATCATCACTTAAGAGGAAATAAAGCTGGAATATTGGTTTGCGTTGACAAATGGTTTATTACCTTTATAATAAAATACTGTGTATTTAATTTGACCAGGTATGTTTACTATATTTAATTTTCCATATTTTAATAGAGTATTGGAAGTATATTACGATGCGGAAACGGAGTATTTTAGTAAAGGACCATTATATATAGAAACGATTAAAAAAACACAAATATTCTAAAATCAAATATAGAAAGATTATTAAAGATACAATCAGACAAAGGCTTGGAACCGTTAATAAAAATTTATACTGAAAGAGAGAAAAATATGTGGATTGCAGATGGATGGAAAGATTATGAAGTCATAGATACTTCTTCAGGAGAAAAATTGGAACGCTGGGGTAACTATATATTAGTTCGTCCGGATCCGCAGGTTCTTTGGGATACACCGAAAACCCATACTGGCTGGAAGAAAAGAAATGCCCATTATCACAGAAGCAGTAAAGGCGGCGGAGAATGGGAATTCTTTGACCTGCCAAAGCAATGGCAGATACAATATAAAGATTTAAGTTTTAACCTTCAGCCCTTTAGCTTTAAGCATACGGGATTATTTCCGGAGCAGGCGGCTAACTGGGAGTGGTTTGGTGATTTAATCCGCAGAAAGAAACAGTTAAACCCGGAACGTGAAATCAAGGTATTAAACCTCTTTGCCTATACCGGCGGGGCAACCATCGCAGCCGCCAAGGCAGGCGCTAGTGTCACCCATGTGGATGCCTCCAAGGGAATGGTGACCTGGGCAAAAGAAAATGCTGCACTTTCCGGTCTTTCAGAGGCACCAATCCGATACATTGTTGATGACTGCGTAAAATTTGTGGAACGGGAAATCCGCAGAGGGAACTTTTATGATGCAGTTATTATGGATCCGCCCTCTTATGGAAGAGGTCCCAAGGGAGAAATCTGGAAGATAGAAGAGAGTATCCACCCTTTTGTAAAATTAAGCTCAGGGGTATTAACAAAAGAACCGTTATTTTTCCTGATTAACTCCTATACCACCGGTTTACAGCCGGCAGTACTGGCATATTTGCTGGGAATCGAGATAAAATCCAAATTCGGAGGCATTGTTGCGGCAGATGAAGTCGGACTTCCTGTATCCTCTAATAATCTGATTTTACCTTGCGGGGCGTCCGGACGCTGGTATTCTATTTAGAAGTATAAGGGTTTTACCCCTTATGATATTCTACCCAGTTTACAGAATCCATTTTTTGAAATCCAAGCTTTAATGCCAGATTCATGGATTTTGTATTCTTTTCTTCAATATGTAAAAAAGGTAATTTGCCTTTTAGGCGTACTTTGCGAATTAAATCCAGTGTTACTTCCTGTCCAAGCCCCATTCTTCTGTATTCAGGCAAAACATGAAGGAAACCGATTGCACCGTCATCCTGTGTCATTCCCCAGGCAACCGGCTTGCCCTCCCTTCGAATGCAGGAAGTAACACCTTTCTGTAAACGGTCCAAAACATAAGGAAGAGAAATAAAATCTTTATAATCGGAATTTGTATATATGAACACAGCATCCTCTAATGTTAATTCCGTCATGGAATGCACGGGAAGTGCAACACTTTTATCCTCCGGCAGGATCAGCTTAACGGAGGATAAGATCCATTTGCAGTCCCTGCCCCTGCTGATGACTGGGAGCATCCAGTCCTTAACAGCGGCAAAGCAGGTATCCTCATAAGTCAGTTCTTCTGCAAGCGCAGCCAGTTCTTCTATAGAAGAGGAACTTATGTAGATCCAGTTCTTATCGCTGGTACCTTTTACAAGGATTGTATTGCCATATTGCTTTATGTCGTGGATTTCATAATCTTCTATAAAATTGATGAGATTAATATGATCTTCAATATTTTCTGATAAATGTTTCATTATTCTCTGTGTATTCATTGCCGCTCCTGACTTTACTCATATTAATTAAAGAAAACTCTTGATTGATTCCTATATAAAATAAGGTATAATTTTATTATATATAAAAGAGCATAGAAAGGAAAGCGATAATCTGTGCGGGAGGAATAGCATAATGAATATAAAGTATGTACACACTAACATTATTGCAAAAGACTGGAAAAAGCTATCCCAGTTTTATCAGGAGGTATTTAACTGCAAACCAGTACCGCCGGAGAGAAACCTAGAAGGAGAATGGGTTGATAAATTGACAGGTTTGCCAAATGCACATATAACAGGAGTGCATCTGGCTTTACCGGGGTATGAAGATTTTCTTCCGACACTTGAAATTTTTTCTTATGATAGGATGGAAGAGTATAACCTTAAGAGGATTAACGGTATCGGATATGGTCATCTGGCCTTTCAGACAGATGACGTGGAGGGATTGCTTAAAAAGCTTCTTCATGCCGGAGGAAAAAAGATAGGTGAATTAGTTAAAACGGTTTATCCTGGAAAGGGCACTGCGGTCTTTCTTTATGCGGCTGACCCAGAAGGCAATATCATCGAACTTCAGAGCTGGGAAAAGTAATAATTAATCCCATAAAGCACTGAAAAACACTCTATTTATCATTACTAATACATTGTAATAAAAAAAATAAAATTTTGTAAAAAAATACTTGCATTAATGAAATGCCTGTAGTATACTAATTAGTGCTGTGACATTGATAGCGTAGAAACGTGAGGTTGCTACATAATATGTAGGTTTTCCGTGGAGCGAATGTCAAGTTATGAAACTGGCGACAAGTCACTGTACAAAACAAATCTTTCTGCTTCGGGCAGATAAACGTGGGTAAGTCACGCGTGTAAACTCAGATAGATTGTGCGAGCAATCTGCGTTGCGGGTTTTAATGCTATGACACACACGGTTGAGTGTACAGTCACCGCTTGTCGTACTGCAATTAAGTGCGAAAAGGAGGCGACTTTTTTTATGGCAAGTCAAGTAATGAGAATTACATTGAAAGCGTATGATCATCAATTAATCGATCAATCAGCTGCAAAAATCATCGAAACTGTAAAGAAGACAGGATCAAAGGTGAGTGGACCGGTACCCCTACCTACTAAGAAGGAAGTAATAACAATCCTTAGAGCGGTACACAAGTACAAAGATTCCAGAGAGCAGTTCGAACAAAGAACTCATAAGAGATTAATCGATATCATCACACCTACACAAAAAACAGTTGATGCATTATCAAGATTAGAAATGCCGGCTGGCGTGTACATCGACATCAAAATGAAGTAATTCATTCCTTTGTCAAAAAGAAGTAAAATTAGAAGAAATCCTTTAGGGTTTATATATAGGGAAAAGGTTCGGAAAAGAAACCTGCACCCAAGGTAGACCATCTAGGATGATTACACGAAATGTGTAATCCGCTGTAGATTAAACAGGAGGTGCAATAAGTAATGAAAAAAGCGATTTTAGCTACAAAAGTCGGAATGACTCAGATTTTCAATGAAAATGGAGCGTTAATCCCAGTAACTGTATTACAGGCAGGTCCTTGTGCAGTAACTCAGGTTAAAACAGTTGAAAATGACGGATACAGCGCTGTTCAGGTTGGCTTTGGCGATATCCGTGAAGTATTAGTAAATAAGCCAAGAAAAGGACACTTTGCAAAAGCAGGTGTTGCAAACAAAAAACATCTTAAAGAGTTCAGGTTTGAAAATGCCGCTGATTATACAGTAGGACAAGAAATTAAAGCTGACATCTTCGCAGAAGGTGACAAAGTTGATGTTACTGCAAAATCAAAAGGTAAAGGTTTCCAAGGTGCAATCAAGAGACACGGACAGTCCAGAGGACCTATGGCTCATGGTTCCAAATTCCACAGACATGCAGGTTCCAATGGTGCTGCTACAAGCCCGGGTAGAGTATTTAAAGGCAAACACATGCCAGGACATATGGGTCATGTAAAAGTAACCGTTCAGAATCTTGAAGTTGTCAGAATTGACACCGAAAATAACATTATCTTAGTAAAAGGTGCTGTTCCAGGACCTAAGAAATCTCTGGTAATGTTAAAGAATACCGTGAAAGCAAACTAGAAGCTTTGAGAAAGGAGGAACACACAGATGGCAAACGTATCTGTTTATAATATGGATGGCAAAGCCGTTGGTTCTATCGAATTAAACGATGCTATCTTCGGAGTAGAAGTTAATGAACATTTAGTTCATTTAGCAGTTGTTCAGCAACTTGCTAATAAACGTCAGGGAACACAAAGCGCTAAAACCCGTGCGGAAGTAAGCGGCGGCGGAAAGAAACCCTGGAGACAAAAAGGAACTGGTCATGCAAGACAGGGTTCAACCAGAGCACCTCAATGGAAAGGTGGCGGCGTTGTATTTGCTCCAAAGCCAAGAGATTATTCCTTTAAGTTAAACAAGAAGGAAAAAAGAATCGCATTAAAATCAGCTTTAACTTCCAGAGTAGCTGCTGAAAAAATTGTAGTACTTGAAGACCTTAGTTTTGACGAAATCAAAACAAAGAAAATGGCTGCAGTACTTGGTAACTTAAAAGTAAATAAGGCATTAGTAGTTGTTGGGGAAAAGAATGATAATGTAATTCTTTCTGCTAAAAACATTCCTTCCATCAGGACTGCATTACCTAACTCCATTAATGTATATGACATTTTAAAATATGATACTTTAGTATTAACTAAGGATGCAGTGGCAAAGATTGAGGAGGTGTACGCATAATGGCAGATTTAAAATATTATGATGTTATACTCAAACCGATTATTACTGAAAAAAGTATGAACTCCATGAGCGAGAAGAAATATACATTTTCAGTTCATCCGGATGCAACAAAGAACCAGATCAAAGAAGCTGTAGAAAAAATGTTCCAGGGAACAAAGGTTGTACGTGTTAACACAATGAACTTAGACGGTAAAAACCGCAGACGTGGAAATACAACCGGTAAAACTTCAGCTGTGAAAAAAGCAATCGTTCAGTTAACAGAAGACAGTGCAGAAATCGAAATTTTTGCAGGTCTGTAGTTAAGAGTTACAAATAAATTATGGTGTTTATTCGCCGATAACAGAATAAAATAACTGCTCGAAAGGAGTGCAAAAGATGGGAATCAAAAAGTTTAACCCATATACACCTTCCAGAAGACATATGACTGCATCTGATTTCAATGAAATCACAACAACTACCCCGGAGAAATCCTTAGTAGTATCCATTAATAAAAATGCTGGTCGTAACAATCAAGGAAAAATTACTGTAAGACATCAGGGCGGCGGCTCTAGAAGAAAATATAGATTAGTAGATTTTAAGAGAAAGAAAGATGGTGTACCTGCAACTGTAAAGACAATCGAATACGATCCGAACAGAACAGCCAACATCGCTCTTATCTGCTATGCAGATGGTGAAAAATCATACATTCTTGCTCCGAACGGACTTACCGTTGGAACAGTAATCATGAATGGTGAAACTGCAGAAGTCAGAGTAGGTAACTGCTTACCGCTTCAAAACATTCCAGTTGGTACTCAGGTACACAACATTGAATTATATCCTGGCAAAGGTGGACAGTTAGTTCGTTCCGCTGGTAACGCTGCACAGTTAATGGCGAAAGAAGGAAAATATGCTACACTTCGTTTGCCTTCAGGTGAAATGAGATTAGTTCCTATCATCTGCCGTGCGACAATTGGTCAGGTTGGTAATATTGATCACGAATTAATTAACATTGGTAAAGCCGGTCGTAAACGTCATATGGGTATCAGACCTACTGTCCGCGGTTCCGTAATGAACCCGAATGACCATCCTCATGGTGGTGGTGAAGGTAAGACTGGTATTGGTCGTCCAGGTCCTGTTACACCTTGGGGTAAACCTGCTCTTGGCTTAAAGACAAGAAAGACCAACAAGAAGTCTAACAAACTGATCGTAAGAAGAAGAGACGGTAAAACTGTTAAATAATTAAGGAGGTTAAACCTATGGCTCGTTCATTAAAAAAAGGACCATTTGCTGATGATCATTTATTAAAGAAAATAGATACTATGAACAAAGCAGGTGACAAGTCTGTAATCAAAACTTGGTCACGTCGTTCTACTATTTTCCCTCAGATGGTTGGACATACAATTGCAGTCCATGACGGAAGAAGACATGTGCCTGTATATGTAACAGAAGATATGGTTGGACACAAACTTGGTGAGTTTGTAGCAACTAGAACCTATAGAGGACATGGAAAAGACGAAAAGAAGACAAAGAGATAGAAAGTAATGGTATTGAAAGGAGGTTTCATCCATGGCGAAAGGACATAGATCGCAGATTAAGAGAGAAAGAAATGAGAATAAAGACACCAGACCGAAGGCAAAAGTTTCTTTTACAAGAGTGTCTGTACAAAAGGCTTGTTTCGTTTTAGATGCCATTCGCGGTAAAGATGCCACAACAGCTCTTGGTATCTTAGCTTATAATCCAAGATATGCATCAACTGTAATAGAGAAAGTATTAAAGTCAGCTATTGCTAATGCTGAGAATAATAATGGCATGGACGTATCAAAATTATATATTCAAGAGTGCTACGCAAATCAGGCACCTACTATGAAGAGAATCAGACCTAGGGCACAGGGCAGGGCTTACAGAATCTTAAAGAGATTAAGTCATATCACTGTTGTACTAAATGAAAGATAAGGAGGCAGGTAATGGGACAGAAAGTTAATCCTCATGGCTTGAGAGTCGGAGTTATTAGTGACTGGGACTCAAGATGGTATGCTGAAGCTGATTTTGCAGATAACTTAGTAGAAGACTACAATATCAGAACATATCTGAAAAAGAAATTATACAGCGCAGGTGTTTCTAAGATTGAAATCGAACGCGCATCCGATCGTTTAAAGGTTATCATTTTCACTGCTAAACCTGGTGTAGTAATTGGTAAAGGCGGAGCGGAAATTGAAAAATTAAAAACAGATATTCAAAGATTTACTACCAAGAAATTAATGGTAGATATCAAAGAAATCAAGAAACCGGATATGAACGCTCAATTAGTAGCTGAAAATATTGCCGCTCAACTTGAAAACCGTATTTCTTTCAGAAGAGCAATGAAGTCAACTATGTCAAGAACTATGAAAGCTGGCGCAAAAGGAATTAAAGCTGCGGTTGCTGGACGTCTTGGCGGTGCTGATATGGCTCGTACTGAATTCTATAGTGAAGGAACTATTCCGTTACAGACCTTACGTGCGGATATTGATTATGGATTTGCAGAAGCAGATACCACTTATGGTAAATTAGGCGTTAAAGTTTGGATTTACCAGGGTGAAGTACTTCCAACAAAGGCAAAAAAGGAAGGGAGCGATAAATAATGTTAATGCCAAAAAGAGTAAAACGCCGTAAACAATTCCGTGGCTCCATGGCAGGAAAAGCATTAAGAGGTAATACAATCTCTAACGGCGAATTTGGTCTGGTATCATTAGAACCAGCTTGGATTAAATCTAACCAAATCGAAGCTGCCCGTATTGCGATGACTCGTTATATCAAACGTGGTGGTAAAGTTTGGATTAAAATATTCCCTGATAAACCTGTAACAACGAAACCAGCTGAAACTCGTATGGGTTCCGGTAAGGGCTCATTAGAATACTGGGTAGCTGTTGTAAAGCCAGGACGTGTAATGTTTGAAATTTCAGGTGTTTCTGAAGAGTTAGCCAGAGAAGCATTACGTCTTGCTATGCATAAATTACCGGTTAAGTGTAAAGTAGTTTCTCGCGCAGACTTAGAAGGAGGTGCGGGCAGTGAAAACTAATAAATATGTAGAAGATTTAAAGGTAAAATCTGCAGCAGAATTAAACGAAGAATTAGTAGCTGCTAAAAAGGAACTTTTTAATTTAAGGTTCCAAAACGCAACAAACCAGTTAGATAATACTAGCAGAATTAAAGATGTTAGAAAGAATATTGCAAGAATTCAAACAGTGATTTCTGAAAAAGCTAAGGCTTCTAACTAATCACGGGATCTTAAGTTAGGAAAGGAGAATTTGTTGTGGAAAGAAATCTTAGAAAAGTTCGTACCGGTAAAGTAGTAAGTGACAAAATGGATAAGACAATCACAGTAGCAGTTATTGACCATGTGAAACATCCTTTATATAACAAAATTGTTAAAAGAACTTACAAATTAAAGGCTCATGATGAAAATAATGAGTGTGGTATTGGCGATAGAGTAAAAGTTATGGAAACAAGACCTTTATCCAAAGATAAGAGATGGAGACTTGTTGAAATTATTGAAAAAGCGAAATAAGCTGTGCTGAAAGGAGTAAGGTCATGATACAACAAGAATCAAGACTTAGAGTTGCTGACAATACCGGCGCAAAAGAATTACTCTGCATCCGTGTTTTAGGCGGATCAACTAGAAGATATGCTGGTATCGGCGATATCATCGTTGCGTCTGTTAAAGATGCAACACCAGGTGGTGTTGTTAAAAAAGGTGACGTTGTAAAAGCTGTTGTAGTTCGTAGCGTAAAAGGAGCCCGTCGTAAAGATGGATCTTATATCAAATTCGATGAGAACGCAGCTGTAATCATAAAAGAAGATAAGAATCCAAAAGGAACACGTATTTTTGGACCAGTAGCAAGAGAATTAAGAGAAAAACAATTCATGAAAATCGTTTCATTAGCACCAGAAGTATTATAAGGAGGTGTCGGCTGTGTCTACAATTAAAATCAAAAAAGGTGATAACGTTAAAGTTGTAACCGGTAAAGATAAAGGCAAAGAAGGCAAAGTTATTGCTGTTATGGACAGCAAGGTATTAGTGGAAGGCATAAATATGGTTACTAAGCATAGCAAAGCCAGCCAGTCTAATCCAAAGGGTGGAATAATCCACCAGGAATCACCGATTGATATTTCAAACGTTATGTACGTTCATAAGGGCAAAGTTACCAGAATTGGTTTTACTACCAAAGAAGGTAAAAAAGGCACTGAAAAAGTACGTATCGCAAAATCAACTGGCGAAGTAATCGACTAATTCTAAGAGAGGAGGTCTCATAAGTTGACTAGATTAAAAGAAACTTATTTGAATGAAATTATTGATGGTATGACTAAAAAGTTCGGATATAAGAATGTTATGGAAGTACCTAAATTAAATAAAATCGTAATTAACATGGGTGTTGGTGAAGCGAAGGATAACTCCAAGCTTTTAGATGCGGCTGTTAAGGATATGGAAATCATAGCAGGACAGAAAGCTGTTGTAACAAAAGCTAAGAAGTCTGTTGCTAACTTTAAAATCAGAGAAGGCATGCCTATCGGATGTAAAGTAACCCTTAGAGGCGATAAAATGTATGAATTTGCAGATCGTCTTATTAACTTGGCTTTACCTCGTGTACGTGACTTTAGAGGTGTTAATGGCAATGCATTTGACGGCAGAGGAAATTACTCACTTGGTATCAAAGAGCAGGTTATTTTCCCTGAAATCGAATACGACAAAATTGATAAGGTTAGAGGAATGGATATTATCTTCGTAACCACAGCTAAAACAGATGAAGAAGCTCGTGAATTATTGACATTATTCGGTATGCCATTCAAAAAATAGTTAGGAGGGAATTCCATGGCTAAAACGTCTATGAAGATTAAGCAACAGCGTACAGCTAAGTTTTCAACACAAGAGTACAATCGTTGCAGAATCTGTGGTCGTCCACATGCATATTTAAGAAAATACGGAATTTGCAGAATCTGCTTCCGTGAATTAGCTTATAAAGGACAAATACCAGGTGTTAAGAAGGCAAGCTGGTAGGAAACAAGGAAGGAGGCAAATGACATGACAATGAGTGATCCTATTGCAGATATGCTTACAAGAATCCGTAATGCAAGTACTGCAAAACATGATACAGTAGATATACCTGCTTCAAAGATGAAGACAGCAATTGCTGATATTCTTCTTAAGGAAGGTTATATCAAAAAATATGATATTGAAGAAGTAGATAATTTTAAAACCATCCATATCACATTAAAATATGGTAAAGATAAAAATGTTAAGATTATTACAGGTCTTAAGAGAATCTCTAAGCCAGGTCTTCGTGTATATGCTAACAAGGAAGAGCTTCCAAAAGTACTTGGAGGTCTTGGTGTAGCTATTATATCCACGAACAAAGGTGTTGTTACTGATAAAGAAGCTAGAAAGCTTAACGTAGGCGGAGAGGTATTAGCATTCATCTGGTAGTTAAGAAGAATGGAATACAAGAAGACCTATAACAAATCATAGGAGGTGCGGGCATGTCACGTATAGGAAGAATGCCTATCGCTGTACCAGCAGGCGTAACTGTAGATATAGCAGAAAATAATAAAGTATCTGTAAAAGGACCGAAAGGAACACTCTCCAGAGTGTTACCTACTGAAATGATAATTAAATTAGAAGGTTCTGAAATCATAGTAACCAGACCAAGTGAATTAAAGAAGATGAAATCCTTACATGGTCTTACAAGAACCTTAATCGCTAATATGGTAACCGGTGTTACAGCTGGTTATGAAAAAGTGCTTGAAATCAACGGTGTTGGTTATAGAGCAGCAAAAGCCGGTAAAGAATTAACTTTAACTTTAGGATATTCTCATCCAGTAGTAATGACTGATCCGGAAGGCGTTGAAACAGTATTAGAAGGACAGAACAAGATTACAGTAAAAGGTATTGATAAAGAAAAAGTTGGCCAATACGCTGCCGAAATCAGAGATAAGAAGAGACCGGAACCTTATAAAGGTAAAGGTATTAAATATGCTGATGAAGTTATCAGACGTAAAGTTGGTAAGACTGGTAAGAAATAATTGGAGGTGAAATACAATGGTTAGTAAAGAATCAAGATCTGAAGTTCGTGTAAATAAACATAGAAAATTACGTAATCGTTTCACCGGAACTCCTGAAAGACCACGTTTAGCTGTGTTTAGAAGTAATAATCATATGTACGCTCAAATTATTGACGATACAGTTGGTAATACTTTAGTATCAGCTTCTACACTTCAAAAGGATGTTAAGGCTGAACTCGAGAAAACAAACGATGTGGCTGCAGCAGCATATTTAGGTACTGTAATTGCAAAAAAAGCATTGGAAAAAGGTATTACAGCAGTTGTCTTTGATCGAGGCGGTTTCATATATCAAGGAAAGGTAAAAGCATTAGCAGATGCAGCCAGAGAAGCTGGTCTGGAATTCTAAGCAAGGAGGAAAACACATGAAACGTACAATCGTTGATGCTAGTCAACTAGGCGAATTAGAAGATAAAGTAGTATCAATCAAGCGTGTTACTAAAGTAGTTAAAGGTGGACGTAATTTCAGATTTACAGCTTTAGTAGTAGTTGGTGACAAAAATGGACACGTTGGTGCAGGTTTAGGAAAAGCAGCAGAAATTCCGGAAGCTATTCGTAAGGGAAAAGAAGACGCAATGAAGAAATTAATTACCCTTCCTATCGATGAGAATGGCAGTGTGCCACATGACTACATTGGTAAATTCGGAAGCGCAACTGTATTACTTAAGCGTTCCCCAGAAGGTACCGGTGTTATCGCAGGAGGTCCTGCGCGTAATGTTCTTGAACTTGCAGGGTTTAAGAATATCCGTACCAAGTCACTGGGTTCTAACAATAAACAAAACGTAGTTCTCGCTACAATTGATGGATTAAGTCAGTTAAAGACTCCTGAGGAAGTAGCTAAGCTTCGCGGTATTTCTGTAGAAGATATGTTAGGTTAGGAGGACTTTAAAATGGCAGGTAAATTAAAAATAACTTTAGTAAAATCTACAATTGGTTCAATCCCTAAGCATAAATTAACAGTTGCAGCATTAGGACTTAAAAAACCGAATAAGACTGTTGAATTGCCGGATAATGCAGCAATCAGAGGCATGGTAAACCAGGTAAGACATTTAGTAAAGGTTGAAGAGATATAATTACGAAACAAGTAAGGAGGTGTAATCGATGAATTTATCAGAATTAAGACCAGCTGACGGCTCTAAACACAGTGATAATTTTAGAAGAGGACGCGGACATGGTTCAGGAAATGGTAAAACCGCAGGTAAGGGTCATAAAGGACAGAAAGCCCGTTCTGGCGCACCCAGAGTAGGTTTTGAAGGTGGTCAGACCCCTTTTATCAGAACTTTACCTAAAAGAGGTTTTACAAACAGAAATACAAAAGAAATCATTGCAGTTAATGTAGACAGATTAAACAGATTTGAAGATGGCGCCGTTGTTACCGTTGAGTCATTAATGGAAATTGGTATCATCAATAACCCCAAAGATGGTGTTAAGATTCTAGGAAATGGAGAACTTACCAAAAAGCTTGATGTTAAAGTGAATGCATTCAGTGAAAGTGCAATCGAAAAGATCAAAGCTCTTGGTGGAAATGCTGAGGTGATTTAGGATATGTTTAAAACGTTCCGAAATGCTTTTAAGATTAAAGATATAAGAAGCAAATTAGTGTTTACTTTTATAGCACTGATTTTAGTTAGACTTGGCTCTCAACTTCCTGTACCACGTATCGATCGAGAATACTTCGCACAGTGGATTGGAACTCAGACTTCTTTAGGATTCTTTGATACTTTAACAGGTGGTTCTTTTACAAGAATGTCAATTTTTGCATTAAATATTACTCCATATATTACTTCCTCCATTATTATGCAGCTCCTTACCATAGCGATTCCAAAGCTCGAGGAACTTCAGAAAGAAGGAGAAGACGGTAGAAAGAAAATTGCAGAGTTTACCCGTTACGTGACAATTGGTTTATCTTTAATCGAATCTATTGCTATGGCAATCGGTTTCGGAAGTTCAGGCTTGTTAGAAGGTGGCACCACATTTACGAATGTTGTCATCATCGTAGCATCCTTAACTGCTGGTTCTGCGTTCTTAATGTGGTTAGGCGAAAGAATTACAGAAAAAGGCGTTGGAAATGGTATCTCAATTATCCTTTTAATTAATATCATTGCAAGAATGCCAAGTGATATTACAAACCTTTATAGAAAATTTGTAGCTGGTGCTTCCAATGTAATGAATGGTCTTATCGGAGCTGTTATAATCCTTGTGGTTATTGTTACGGTAGTAGCTTTCATTGTATTGTTACAGAATGCCCAGAGAAGAATACCAGTACAATATGCAAAGAAAGTACAGGGAAGGAAAATGGTAGGCGGTCAGTCTTCCCATATTCCTTTGAAAGTAAATACAGCCGGTGTTATACCGGTAATCTTTGCAGGTTCATTACTGCAATTTCCGATCGTTATTTCATCATTTTTTGGTGTAAGTCCGGCAAGAGCATATTTTTGGCCTAAAGTATTGTACTTATTAAACCAGAATACCTGGTTAAATTTTAAAAGTATAGGCGAATTCAAATATTCAATCGGATTATTGATTTATATTGTATTAGTAATTTTCTTTGCTTATTTCTATACTTCCATTACATTTAATCCAATTGAAGTATCGAATAATATGAAGAAGCAGGGTGGTTTTATCCCGGGTATCCGCCCAGGAAAGCCAACGACTGAATATTTGACAAAAGTTCTTAACCATATCATTTTTATAGGTGCTGTTGGTCTTACCATTGTAGCAGTTATTCCTATTTTCTTTTCAGGAGCTTTTGGTGCAGATGTATCGTTCGGCGGAACATCCTTAATCATTATCGTAGGTGTTGTTCTTGATACAATCAAGCAGATTGAATCACAGATGCTAGTACGTCATTATAAAGGATTTTTAAACGATTAACAGACATAATGAAATTTGCGAAGGCGGAGCCCCTGCTCCGCCATTTGCAGATTATACATTTTTGAAAAACGCTTGGCTTATTCTGGGTTTTTATAAGTAATTCAAGAATATTTAGCCGGATTTTACTGTACAAAGGATATAGATATTAGGGCATTTGAAGGTATCATAACATTCTTTAATATCCTAATCATTATCAGCAGGTTAAAATGAAACGTTTTTAGTTATGGGTTCTGTGCTTAATCCTTTATTCCGGTCATTATGATGACTTATTATGTTTTTGAACATTAGAACAGGTATTATGCATATAAATCAGTTTGAAGGGTCTGCTTACTTATGTAAGCAGAGGATTTATGGTGAAAGAAAATAAAGTCAGGAAGGATGCCACGTTTTGGTTCTTTCACTCCTTAATATTCGTGGCAGTACTGCAGATAGTTTTAAGGTATGCAGTGGTGTAAATAATGAAAATAATTATGTTAGGCGCACCTGGCGCAGGTAAAGGCACACAGGCAAAAAGAATAGCTGAAAAATATACAGTTCCGCATATATCAACAGGAGATATCTTCAGAGCTAACATTAAGAATGGTACGGAGCTTGGTAATAAAGCAAAGTCTTATATGGATCAGGGATTACTGGTTCCTGATGAATTAGTAGTTGACCTTGTAGTAGACAGAGTAAAACAGGATGATTGCGTGAATGGTTATGTTTTTGATGGTTTTCCAAGAACCATACCACAGGCAGAAGCACTTGATACTGCACTGAAAGCAATCAATGAAAAAATTGATTTTGCTGTTAATGTGGAAGTGCCGGATTCCAACATTGTTGATCGTATGTCTGGACGCAGGGCATGCTTAAACTGTGGAGCAACTTATCATTTGGAACATATACCTACTAAGGTTGAAGGCATCTGCGATGTATGCGGCTCTGAGCTGGTATTACGAGATGATGATAAGCCTGAGACTGTATTAAAGAGATTAAAGGTATATCATGAACAAACCCAGCCTTTAATTGATTTCTATAAGAATCAGGGTGTCTTAGTGGAAGTTGACGGAACGAAGGACATGGCTGAGGTATTTAAAGCAATCGTAAGCGTTTTGGAACAATAAAATCCATAGGTGTATGAATTGTAATACATTGATATGCAAGGAATATCAATGCATGGGAGAGATTATGTCAGTTATTATTAAATCAGAGAGAGAAATTGAATTAATGCGTGAAGCTGGCAACATCCTGGCTATTGTACATGAAGAGCTTGAAAAATATCTTAAGCCCGGCATATCTACCCTGGATATTGACAAAAAAGCAGATGAGCTGATCAGAAGCTATGGGTGTATACCATCCTTTTTAAACTATAATGGTTATCCTGCTTCCATTTGTGTATCCCTTAATGAGCAGGTAGTACATGGCATACCGAATAAGAGTACATTTTTAAGAGACGGCGATATTGTCAGTTTGGATGCAGGTGTTATTCATAAAGGCTTTCAATCCGATGCAGCAAGAACCTGGGCAATCGGAGAAATTACCGAAGAAGCCCAAAAGCTTATCGAGGTAACAAAACAAAGCTTCTATGAAGGTATTAAATGTGCAAAAGCTGGCAATCATCTATATGAAATCTCTGCTGCAATTCAAGATTATGTAGAATCTTTTGGTTTTTCAGTAGTCAGGGATCTGGTAGGTCATGGAATCGGTAAAGATTTGCATGAAGAGCCCCAGATACCGAATTTCAGACAAAAAAGAAGAGGTATCCGCTTAGAGCCCGGAATGACATTAGCGATTGAACCAATGGTTAACGCCGGCAGGTATGATGTATACTGGGAAGACGATGATTGGACCGTAGTTTCTGAGGATGGCTCCTTATCAGCACATTATGAGAATACCATTCTTATTACGGAAGGTGAACCGGAGATTTTATCGATACGGTTATAACCGCAATACGTAATAACGGTCAGTTTAAACTGATTTTTCAACTCCTTAGTACCGGCGCCGTAGTCAATGCGTCAATCCGGGAACAGGTAACTATAATTAAGTGGAGATCCGATATGTCGTTATATGAATTCGGCAATATAGCAGTATCCAAGGCTGGCCATGACAAAGGTGAAGTTTTTGTCATACTTAAATCAGATTCTGAATATGTTTATTTGATGGACGGCAAAAACAGAACGTTGGAAAAACCCAAGAAAAAGAAACGAAAGCATATCCAATCTATTCAATATACAGATGAAAAGCTGTCACAAAGATATGCGAATCAAGAGAAGATAATCAATGAAGATGTGAAAAGAGCCATAAAGCTCTATAAAACAAAAAAATGTAGTCATAGTTAGTAGGTAATGATGATGAGTGAAGGAATAAAAGATAACTAAATTTCTTCAAATCATGGAGGTGACATAGTGTCAAAATCAGATGTAGTAGAAATCGAAGGAACCGTAATCGAAAAATTACCCAATGCAATGTTTCAGGTAGAATTAGAGAACGGACATAGAGTATTAGCACATATCAGCGGAAAGCTGCGTATGAATTTCATTAAAATAGTACCAGGCGATAAAGTTACCCTGGAATTATCTCCATATGATTTAACTAAAGGCAGAATTATTTGGCGTGACAAATAATTTCGATAAATTTCAAGTAAATAAATATGAAAATATTACTTGATATATTATTATAACAGTGTTATAATGATAGACGGACTTTTTTTGAAAGGAGTGAATTACTGTGAAAGTAAGGTCATCAGTAAAACCAATCTGCGAAAAGTGTAAGATTATTAAAAGAAAGGGAAGTATCAGAGTAATCTGTGAAAATCCCAGACACAAACAAAGACAAGGCTAATATTCAATAGAAGAGTTGGCTGTTTGACGGCAGTCTTTTATTGTTCTATATAATCTAGTTCTTGCTTTTTGTGTTACAATCTGCATTTTTGCAGTTGTGATATTGTGGGCAGTTTAGTTAAATTGCTTTGGAATCAGACGATGGCGCATCGCGCCCGTTTCATATCATTATTATGATTTCAGCAGGTAAGGGTATCCCTTTGCTTGTCACAATTTAAAGCGGCTGTGCAATGAAACACTTGGAAGAGTTGTTCATTGTATTTTATCTAAAATATGTTATATGAAAGAAACATTTAATCCAGGGGTGACGGATTATAGTATACATTTCACCATATAAAGCAATTAGTTTTATATGATACTAAATGACTTCACTCTTATTAAAATCCAACGGAGGTGTAATACGCACATGGCTCGTATCAGTGGTGTAGATTTACCAAGAGAGAAACGTGTAGAAATCGGTCTTACTTATATATATGGTATTGGTAGAGTAAGTTCAAACCGTATTTTAAAAGAAGCTAACGTTAATCCGGACACACGTGTCAGAGATTTAACAGACGAAGAAGTAGCTAGAATTCGTGATATAATTGATGCAACCCAGCAGGTTGAAGGTGATTTAAGAAGAGAAATCGCCCTTAATATTAAGAGACTTCAAGAAATTGGATGCTACAGAGGAATCCGTCATAGAAAAGGTCTTCCTGTTCGTGGACAGAAAACTAAGACAAACGCTAGAACCAGAAAAGGACCTAAGCGTACAGTTGCAAATAAGAAGAAGTAATATAATCTGCCGTGACCAAATCGTCACGAATTAATTAAGTAGTTAAAAAATCCAATAGGAGGGTTTGTTAAATGGCTAAAAAGATAGCAAAAAAAGTGACTAAGAAACGTGTCAAGAAGAACGTCGATCGTGGACAGGCACATATCCAGTCATCTTTTAATAATACAATTGTTACTCTGACCGATGCAGAAGGCAATGCTCTTTCATGGGCTAGTGCTGGCGGATTAGGATTTAGAGGTTCCAGAAAGTCTACTCCCTATGCAGCTCAGATGGCAGCAGAAACAGCAGCTAAAGCAGCGTTAGTACATGGTTTAAGATCAGTTGATGTTATGGTAAAAGGCCCAGGTTCAGGAAGAGAAGCAGCAATTCGTGCACTTCAAGCTTGCGGTATTGAAGTAACCAGTATTAAGGATGTCACTCCGGTTCCTCACAACGGATGTAGACCTCCGAAACGCAGAAGAGTCTAATAGGAGGTAAATAACAATGGCAAGAGACATGGGTCCTGTTTTAAAGAAATGCAGATCACTTGGTCTGGAACCTGCATACTTAGGTATTGATAAGAAGTCTAACAGAACTTCTTCAAGAGCCGGCAAGAAATTAAGCGAGTATGGTACACAGTTAAGAGAAAAACAAAAGGCTAAATTTATCTATGGTATTCTGGAAAAACCTTTCAGAAACAATTTTGATAAAGCAAAGAAAATGAAATACGGTACAACCGGTGAAAATCTTATGATCCTTCTTGAACTTAGACTGGATAATGTTATATTCCGTTTAGGTTTCGGTAGAACCAGAAGTGAAGCTAGACAGATCGTTGATCATAAACATGTATTAGTAAATGGAAAATGCATCAATATTCCTTCTTACGTAGTAAAAGCAGGTGACGTTATTGAAATCAAAGAAAAATTCAAGAGCGCTCAAAGATATAAAGATGTATTAGAAGTGACAGCTGGAAGAACAACCCCAGCTTGGCTTGAAGCAAATCACGAAGCGCTTAGCGGCACAGTAAAAGAGATTCCTTCAAGAGACCAAATCGATGTTCCGGTAAATGAAATGCTTATCGTCGAGTTGTATTCTAAGTAATCATTAATCGTATCATAATAACCCATAAGGAGGGTCCTATTGTGTTTGATTTCGAAAAACCAAAAATTGAAATTGCAGAAATTTCTGAAGATAAAAAATTTGGACGTTTTGTAGTAGAACCTTTGGAACGAGGATACGGTACAACCTTGGGTAATTCTTTGAGAAGAATTATGCTTTCATCCTTACCCGGTGCTGCAGTCAGTCAAGTTAAGATTGATGGCGTTGTTCATGAATTCAGTGCAATTCCTGGCGTTAAAGAGGATGTTACTGAAATCATCATGAACTTAAAGAGTTTAGCAATCAAAAATACCAGTGAGACAAATGAACCGAAGACGGCTTATATAGAATTTGAAGGTGAAGGTGTTGTAACAGCCGGAGATATCCAGGCTGACCCTGATATTGAGGTGCTTAACCCTGAATTGCCGATTGCAACATTAAACGGCGGCAACGACAGCAAACTGTATATGGAGATAACCATTACAAAGGGCAGAGGATATATTAGTGCGGATAAGAACAAGAATGATGATTTACCAATTGGAGTTATTCCAATTGATTCTATCTATACTCCTGTTGAACGCGTTAATTTAACTGTTGAGAATACCCGTGTTGGTCAAATAACAGATTTTGATAAACTTACACTAGACGTATATACCAACGGAACTTTAGCTCCTGATGAAGCTGTTAGTTTAGCTGCTAAGGTTTTAAGTGAACATCTTAATTCATTTATCGATTTATCCGAAAATGCTAAAACCGCTGAAATTATGGTTGAAAAAGAAGATAATGAGAAAGAAAAAGTTCTGGAAATGAATATTGACGAATTGGAATTATCCGTTCGTTCTTATAATTGTCTGAAGAGAGCCGGAATTAATACGGTTGAAGAATTAACGAATAAAACTTCTGAAGATATGATGAAGGTTAGAAATCTTGGTCGTAAGTCATTAGAAGAAGTACTTGCAAAGCTGAAAGAGCTTGGCTTATCACTTAATGTAAGCGATGACTAAAAACAGAAGTTAAAGGAGGGAAAAAAATGGCAGGCTATAGAAAACTTGGAAGAACATCCAACCAAAGGAAAGCGTTGCTTAGAAACCAAGTAACAAATTTATTATACAATGGTAAAATAATTACTACCGAAGCGAAAGCAAAGGAAATCCGCAGAATCGCTGAAGGTATGATAGCTTTAGCTGTAAAAGAAAAAGATAATTTCGAAACTGTTACAGTAAAAGCGAAAGTAGCTCGTAAAGATAAAGACGGTAATAAAGTAAAAGAAGTTGTTAACGGTAAAAAGGTTACAGTATATGATGATGTTGAAAAAACAATCAAAAAAGATAGTGCAACCCGCCTTCATGCAAGAAGACAAATGTTAAAATTCCTTTATTCCGTAACAGAAGTACCTACAGAAGCAGCTGGTAAGAAGAAAAACACCAAAACTGTTGATGTAACAGAAAAATTATTTGATGAAATCGCGCCTAAGTATGTAAGCCGTAACGGTGGTTACACAAGAATCGTAAAGATTGGACCTCGTAAAGGCGATGCAGCTATGGAAGTATTAATCGAATTAGTGTAATTTTACTTTTGTAATTGTAATTATTTATTCATATAATTGTTTATGAAAAGGAGCTGTTTCAAGTTGATTGAAGCAGCTTCTTTTAGACTAAATAAAATAATTTATAAGATTAAACTTCCTTACAGCAAATACTTTTAGTGCTATATACTGCCAGGTAACCTTTTCTGCATTTCGCTAGAACATAGTTCAAATAGTATCAATAGATGGAAAGATGAACTGGCTAATAATTTTAATTTTATAGTAGTAAGTTAGTTTTATGAGAAAGTTATGGTATGAAATTAATGTAAACCATGAATTGAAAAATAATTTGGATATTATGCATAAAGTCATTTGTAATCAAAAAAGAAAAAATAAAACTTGGAATATAGAAAATAACTATTCCAAGTTTCTGTAAAATCAGTATTTAATTAGACCGTAAGATTATTCCAGCATTATGTATGGCAATATAAGAAGTTTTACTTTAATACCTTAATCGAAGGATAATAGCGTAAAACCACCTTACCTAATATTTTTTCCTTTTTAACAAAAGGATGATTCCAAAATCTTGAGTCTAAAGAGATATTTCGATTATCACCCATCATAAAATAGGAATCCGCCGGAACTTTGTAAGGACCATAAGAACCGGTAGGTTTTTCTTTGAGATAATCCTCTTTTAAAGGTTCTTTACTATTATTTATGTATACTTTGCCATCTTTGATTTCAACCGTATCACCGGGAAGACCAATTATACGCTTTAGATAGTTGACACTTTCATCATCTGGAAATGGGAACACGACAATATCGCCTCGTTGTGGATCATTAAACAAATAAGAAAGCCGATTAGCAAAAACCCGGTCCTTCGTCATAACTGTGTTCTCCATGGAACCGGTAGGAACCTGTGCATTAACAATCACGAAGTTATTTAAAATAAACGAGATTGCGACTGCTGCCAGTATAACCTTGACCCAATCCAGAATTTCTTTTTTCTTATCACTCATATTATTACTTATCCTTTCTACGTTTGTAAGAATATATATCAAAAGCATACTAAAATCTAAGTATATTAATAATAAAAATATACTAAAATAAAAAGTGTATCAATATCAAGAATGTGCCAATAACGAAGTGTAATTATATTAATAACTTAAGCCGAGCATCATTAAACTATAATCATATAAAAAAATATGTAATAGCGATAGGGAAAAATCCAATAAAAACAGTTTATTTCCAGAGCCCAATGCAAATCTGATTATTATATTAAGTATATTAATAGTTAATAAAGATGGATTATAATACCTAAAGTTACTATATTACTATATTTAAGAAAAGTCAAATCCAAAAATCTTAAAAATTCATTACAAATTTCAAAAGGTGTGTAAACAAATTACATTGAAACTAGCCATTTAATAAATATCAAGCATATATTGAAACTGGTTATTCAATAAGTGTCAAGCATATACTCAAATTGGCTATTTAATAAGTGTCAAGTATATATTCAAACTGGCTATTCAATAAATGTCAAGTATATATTCAAACTGGTTATACAATAAGTGTCAAGTATATATTCAAACTGGCTATTCAACAAATGTCACGTATATATTCAAACTGGCTATTTAATAAATGTCAAACACAATGCAATATAACATTATTCAACAAAAGAACTTTCGACATAATATTCCTATACTCTAATATTATAATACCCTGGAAAATAGTCAAAGAAGCGAAGGATAAAAGTCTTAGAACCTAATTAAGCCATGTATTTTTTGAATGCATTATTACAGAAATAAGAGGTTTGTAGTGATAAAACACAGTTTACGTGTTTTGTTCGAATCCCTGACGTATTATGCCATTATTATAGATGTTTTAGGCAGGAGATAAACGATAATAATTGGACAGAATCAGTGTTATAAATCATAAAAATACGTTGCAAATATTTATATTATACTTTACAATGTAGAAAGCTAAAGTAGTAATTTATAAGTAAAAATTGCAATTTATAAGTAAAAGTAGTTTAATGGCTGAAATAGTAAAAACCAAACAATAAAGAAGGTCATAATCATGGGAATGATAAATGCTAAAAATTTAATTTTTGAATATATAAGACGGGATGAAGACGGTAATGTGGAGTCGATAAACCGCGCCATAGATAACGTAGATATAGAAGTTAAAAAAGGCGAATTTGTGGCTATCTTAGGCCATAATGGATCAGGGAAATCCACTATGGCGAAACATATCAATGCCATACTTACCCCAACAGAAGGAACCGTCTGGGTAAACGGAATGGATACGAAAAACGAAGATAAGATATGGGATATACGTCAGACTGCCGGTATGGTATTTCAAAATCCGGACAACCAGATCATCGCTACAGTAGTGGAAGAGGATGTTGGTTTTGGTGCTGAAAACCTGGGTGTACCCACGGAAGAGATCTGGAAACGGGTAGAAGAAAGTTTACGTGCAGTAGGCATGCTTGAGTACCGTACACATTCACCGAATAAACTATCCGGCGGACAAAAACAAAGAGTTGCCATAGCAGGAATCATGGCAATGAAACCGGAATGCATCGTTTTGGATGAACCCACTGCCATGCTAGATCCCATTGGACGCAAGGAAGTTATTCAGACTGTTATGGAACTGAATAAACGTGAGAAAGTAACGGTATTATTAATCACTCATTATATGGAAGAGGTTATTCATGCAGATAACGTCATTGTAATGGATCAGGGAAAAGTCGTAATGCAGGGAACTCCCAGAGAAATCTTTTCCAGAGTAGAAGAATTAAAGCAATACCGTTTGGCAGTACCCCAAGTAACGGAATTAGCTTTTGAACTAAGAAAAAATGGACTGAAGATTCCCAAAGGGATACTTACTGTCTCTGAACTGGTAGAAGCAATAAGCAACATTGCTTAGAGATGAAAAAAGTGCAGTAACGTAACATGCTGCAGGGAGGTTATTATGTTAATGGTTATCGACAAATTAAATTATATATATAGCCCGGGCAATGCTTATGAAAAACAGGCGTTAAAAGATGTTAACCTGGTAATTGACGAAGGAGATTTTATTGGGTTAATCGGGCACACCGGTTCTGGAAAATCCACGTTAACACAGCATTTAAACGGACTGATGAAAGCAACCAGCGGAACCATCTATTTTAAAGGACAGGATATTTATGAAAAAAATTATGACATGAAAAGCCTGCGCAGTAAAGTCGGACTGGTATTTCAATATCCCGAACACCAATTATTTGAGACCACCGTTTATAAAGATGTGAGTTTTGGACCAAAGAATTTGGGTCTCGAACAATTAGAAATTGACTTAAGGACTTATGATGCCATTAAAATGGTAGGACTAGGAGATGATATTCTGGATGCCTCTCCTTTTGAATTATCCGGCGGGCAGAAAAGAAGAGTTGCCATAGCAGGTGTATTGGCAATGAAACCGGAACTGTTGATCTTGGACGAACCCACAGCAGGACTAGATCCCAAAGGTAGAGATGAGATATTAGATCAGATTGCAAAGCTCCACAGGGAAAGCAACATTACCATAATCTTAGTATCCCATAGCATGGAGGATGTGGCAAAGTACGCTAACCGGCTGGTTGTAATGAATAAAGGTGCAGTTGTTTTTAACGATACTCCCCACAATGTGTTCAAACATTATAAAGAATTAGAGGACATGGGTCTTGCCGCACCCCAGGTTACTTATGTTATGAATGAACTAAAAGTAAGAGGATTTTCTGTAAATACTTCCGCTACTACGGTGGAAGAAGCCAAAGAAGAGATCCTGAAGGCCTTAAAACATAAGCTTTAATAAAGAAGGAAGATAAAAATGATCAGAGACATTACCATAGGACAATACTATCCGGCAGATTCCATTCTCCACAGATTGGATCCCAGAGTGAAACTAATTGGCACAATCCTGTATATTGTATCATTGTTTACATTCCGGAATAACTTCGGATATTTACTTGCAGCTCTTTTTCTGGCTTGCATCATACAAGTATCAAAAGTACCCGTTAAATTCATCGTTCGGGGATTAAGGCCGATTATTATGCTCTTACTATTTACCGTTGTCTTTAATTTATTTTTAACTCCGGGTAAAGTGGTATTCCACTGGGGTATTTTGAAAATAACAATGGAAGGTATTCGGTCCTGCGTTTTAATGGGTATCCGCCTTATATTCTTAATATTAGGTTCTTCCCTTATGACATTTACTACAACACCAAACCATTTGACCGATGGTTTAGAGAGTGTAATGCGTCCCCTCAATAAAATCAAAGTGCCGGTACATGAAATATCCATGATGATGTCCATAGCCCTCCGGTTTATACCGATATTGATGGAGGAAACGGACAAAATCATGAAAGCCCAGATGGCAAGAGGAGCCGACTTTGAAACCGGAGGATTAATGAAAAGAGCTAAAAGCCTGATTCCCCTTTTAGTTCCCTTATTTGTCTCCGCCTTCCGCCGCGCCAATGACTTAGCTATGGCCATGGAAGCCCGGTGTTACCGCGGAGGTGAAGGACGTACCAAGATGAAGCCGCTTAAATATGCTTCCCGGGATATTATGGCATATCTTGTACTGGTTTTGTATGTTGCAGCCATTGTTGTGCTGAATGTATTCGTTAAGTAAAGTAATATAATAAGGAAAGAAAAACAAATCAATACTGTATGTAAAAAAAGTAGCAAACGATAAATCAATACTGTATGTAAATGAAGTGGCAAACGATAAATCAATACTGTATGTAAATGAAGTGGCAAACGATAAATCAATACTGTATGTAAATAAAGTAGCTAACAAGAAATCAATACTATATGTAAATTTAGTAGGAAACAAGAAACTAAGAAGATATATATAGTTATGTTAAAAATCGAAAAGGAAAATCTAGAAGTAAGATCGGTTAATTCAATATTCGTTATAACCATGGACTGAATCAGTTAAGTAGATGTTAAAGTATTGAACTATACTATAAAAATATGACAGGCAATCACTCAATGATTGCCTTTTATACAGTTTATATAAACGCAGTATAATTACCAAAATGGTATCGGAGTATATTATGAAGAGAATTATGTTAATAGTCGCATATGATGGAACCGGTTATTGCGGCTGGCAGGTGCAGCCCAATGGAATCACTGTTGAAGAAGTAGTGAACCGGCATTTAAGTGAGCTCTTAAAAGAGCCTATAGAGGTAATCGGTGCAAGCAGAACGGACTCAGGGGTACATGCACTGGGTAATGTAGCTGTATTTGACACAGAAACCCGTATTCCGGGAGAGAAGATTTCTTTTGCATTAAATCAAAGGCTGCCCCAGGATATCGTGATTCAAATGTCGAGGGAAGTCCCGTCAGATTTTCATCCCAGATTCTGTAACAGTACAAAGACCTATCAGTATCGTATATTAAACAGCAGGTTCCCACTGCCCACCCTAAGGCTGTATAATCACTTTGTATACTATCCATTGAATACAGATTTAATGGCAGAGGCGACGAAGCATTTAATTGGGGAACATGATTTTAAAAGTTTCTGTTCTACCAGAACGCAGGTTACGGATACAGTCAGGATAATTTATGATCTAAAGGTGGAAAGAGACGGGGACAGCATATCCATTACCATATCTGGTAATGGCTTTTTATACAATATGGTTCGTATTATCGTAGGTACTTTATTAAAAGTAGGTCTCGGTGTATATCCTCCGGTCCATGTTAAAGAGATTCTGGAGAAAAAAGACCGACTGGCAGCTGGTCCCAAAGCACCGGCACAGGGTTTGACCCTTATAAAGATAGATTACCCGGACTTATAGTAAAATGAATGGAAATCACTAATATAAACGAATCAATATGTATATGCGGCATGTTTGGTTGGACTAATATGAAAAGCATACAAGCTTAGTATTGTTGAGATAAAAATATGATTATATCATGAAAAAATATTTTTATGAAAAAATCAATTATGAATTATGAAAAAAAATATTGTTGTGAAAAATATTATATTATGCTAAGGATATATAATATTAATTAATATTGTGGGATATGAAGAATCAATAGAATCAATCTAAGTAACCTCTTTAATAATGAATATCTGAATTAATACATTTCTGTTTTGTAGTTGATAGAATGAAATGTGATTAAATAAAGCATAATTTAAATGCTGGTTATTTTAGAAGGAATGAAGCAGCAATAAACCTAATAGCAATAGATGAATTGATAATAAAAGGAATGGTAATAATTGTATTAGAAATAGTAGTGCTAGCAGTTGCAGCATAGTGATTATAAAATTAGTTAAGCCTAGTATACTAAGAAAAAAGTAATCAAATAGTAACCGATCAAATGCTCAATATAAAATATTGGAAAAACAGCACAAAACCGCATAAAATCTATTGACACGCCAGGCGGAATGTATTATAATATGGAGATGTGACGTGAGAATACTTAGCCAAGCCCCGGTAAAGTATTTTAACATATAACTATGAAATAATTGAAATGAGATTAAAATTAATCTAAGGAGGGTAACCAATGAAAAGCTTTATGGCTAGTCCAGCAACGATAGAAAGAAAATGGTATGTTATAGATGCTACAGGTCATACTTTAGGACGTCTTTCATCCGAAATCGCTAAGATTTTAAGAGGAAAAAACAAACCAACTTACACACCACACATTGATACTGGTGATTATGTAATCATCGTAAATGCTGATAAAATAAAAGTAACAGGTAAAAAATTAGATCAGAAAATTTACTACAACCACTCTGATTATGTAGGTGGAATGAGAGAAACAACTTTAAGAGAATTAATGGCTAAGAAACCAACCGAAGCTATTAGTATTGCTGTTAAAGGAATGCTTCCCAAAGGACCTTTAGGAAGACAGATGATCACAAAATTACACGTATACGCTGGTCCTGAACATGAGAATGCAGCTCAGAAACCAGAAGTATTAGAGATTAAATATTAATCAAAGAGGTTGAAAGGAGGAAATTAAAGTGGCTAAAGTAAAATATTACGGAACTGGAAGAAGAAAAAGCAGTATAGCAAGAGTTTACTTAGTACCTGGTACTGGTAAAGTTACAATAAATAAAAGAAGTATGGATGAATATTTCGGTCTTGAAACATTAAAATTAATCGTTCGTCAACCATTGGTTATTACAGATACAGTTGATAAATATGACGTTCTTGTAAATGTACGCGGAGGTGGTTTCACTGGTCAAGCTGGTGCAATCAGACACGGAATTTCCAGAGCATTATTACATGCTGATCAGGATTTCCGTCCATCCTTAAAGAAAGCTGGTTTCTTAACCAGAGATCCAAGAATGAAGGAAAGAAAGAAGTACGGCTTAAAAGCTGCACGTCGTGCTCCTCAGTTCTCAAAGAGATAATTGGAAATTTCATACAAAGCTATTCGAAGCCTTGCAAACAATATGTTTGCAAGGCTTTTTTACGTTAAATGAAAATAGTTAATAAATATAAAACGATATAAATTACATAGAAGAGTACGGGTAGGAAACAAGTAAGTAACTAAGTTATAATCTATTAGAACTTACTACTATCATAAAAAAGCAAGTACTCAAAGGATGATAGTTGTGCCATACAAAATTAGTGATATAATCTTTATATAGCAAGACTGGAAAAGGAATCAATTGATTATAGTATAACTAATACGTGGAAATTACGAACTAAGTATTTTTCAGCGGAATATTTTAATGGATTATTAGATAGCAAATAAAATTTGATTCATATTGGTTTTATATAATGATTATAAAATTAAACTTTTAGGAGTGACTTGTATGAGCAAAGAGTTGTATTCAATAGGTGAATTTTCGAAATTATGCGGTATTTCGATTCAAACATTGCGTTATTATGATAAAATAGAACTTTTAAGGCCTAAATTTACAGATGTACAGAGTGGATATAGATTTTATAATAATGAGCAGATTACTATTATAAAGATAACCCAAAAGATGAGAACATTAGGGTTATCCCTGGATGAAATAAAATTATTTTTACTAAGAAATGATATGGTTAAAATAAAGTTACTTTTAGAAGAAAAAAGAAAAGAAATTGAAGAAAAAATGAATGAGCTTTTATATGCAGATAAAAGTTTAGAATTACATATAGAGAATATAAATCTTAGGGAAAATATAGATTTTACTTCTATTACAGTAAAAAAAACATATGAAAAAAAAGTGATTTATTTAAGGAAAGAGATAGAACTAGATAACAATGGATTCACTAAATTATTCAATGAATTTGAAAAACTAATTGGTGCTTATAAATATTATACGGTAGGAAATCCAATGGTTATATATTATAGTGATAGAATTTTAGGAGAAGCATGTGATATTGAACTTTGTATGGAAATTAAGGATAATTGCACACCTGAAATTGAATGGAGGCAACTAGAAAGAGGTTATTTTTTAACGAAAATGCATTTAGGAGACCATATGAATAAGCCAAAAACATATGATATTTTATATAATTATGCTAAAAATAATAATTTGTTAATAGTAGGAAATCCAATTGAAGTTTGCTACATAGATATTTCCATAACAAAAAATACAGATGATTTCATTACAGAAATTCAAATTCCTGTTAAAAATATGTTGACTCTATAGTAAGTATAGACATTATAATTCTCCTCAAGAAACAAAAATTTTATTAAAAATTGAGGAGGTTATTAAGATGGTATTTTTATTTTATGATTTATTGGGTATTATTGTAGGTACTATTGATGCCTTATTTTATTCAAAGTCAAACACGGTTGCAGCCTTTGCAAGCAGGATGCTTTTATGGGAGATTGTTATTGGAATAGGAGCCTTAGGTATAATATGTTTTATAGGTCATGTATTGGCTTCTGAAAGAGTTGCGGAATATATAGGTTGGCAATCTAATTATTTTCAGAAAGAATTGGGTTTTGCTGAGCTTGGTATGGGGTTAATTGCTATTATGAGTTTATGGCAAAAATCACAATTTATTGATTGTAGCATAATTATTGCTTTAACTACTTGTATTGGAGCAACCTGTGTTAGAATTACAGATTTAACCAAGAATAAAAATCGTACAAGAGGAAATATCTTATCATTGCTGCCCGATTTGTTTATACCTTTTTCACTTATTACTTTAAAGATTCTTTCTAATGTTTAAACTAACGTTTACGTTACTATCTTTTGTTATAATGTATTAAGCGCAAAACAATAAAAGTATTGATAAACGGCACCTTATTGCATAGCTTTAAGGTGCCGAAGCATTAACTTTATGGTTTTTTCAAAGTATCTTCCTTGGTTATTGAGGTTACACAGAAATTAACCTGCTCCTCTTCACTTCCAAAACCGGTCAGTTTTTCCCTCTCAGGATCGACTCCCTCTGTTAAGGTAACCTTTCCGCTGCCTTCACCAATGGAAGCTCCCGGAACTCGAAAGGTCACAATATCAATTTTCTCAATATCTGTTTCAAGGGGCTTCTCAAGCTGAGGAATCCATTCATAGGGTACTCTGTAAGCGCGATATACCATATTGTTATCAAATTTACCGAGTATTTTTTTGAAGTAAGGATTAATAAATTCCCATACAATTTCGTGGTCCGGTGTTACTTCAAATACCCTGCCGTCGGAACCTTCTGTAATCAGCGTATTGCCGTTAGGAAGCCGCTGGGCTGAGCTGATATAGGAGCTGTAGAACTTTGAGGCATCTGTAAATAACATTGCTCCGGCTTCAAGAGGGGTATACTGCCAGGTAATCTCAAGGGTCAGAGGATTAAACTGCAATACTCTGGAATAATCCCGGACAGCATTATTTATGCCGTATTTTGAAGAAGGATTAGGAGAGCCGTAACCGCCGGCACCGCCGTTATCATATACCAGAAAGTCTCCTTCACCAGGAAGCCCCCTGGGTATTAAGTGAAAATGATGTTGTCCGATTATCCACCCAAGCTTCTTTGTTGCTTCACTTTCATTAAAGTCAGGGCCAAGTCTCCATACGATTTTACCAGTTTTCTTATCGATAATAGCCAATATATTCGCATTTCTTGCATCAAAGATAATATTATCAGGGTGAAAACGTTCATCACCGGAATCATACCATTTGTTTGGGCCCAGTGTGGAGATAGAATTAATATGCAGCCAGTCACCATCAAAATTCTTAACTACACAGGGATCTCTGAACAGAACATTTTTGGCAGCTTCATCAAAGCCAAATTCCTCAAAATGTTCATTGGCCCGCCAGGTCCAGATAATATCGCCCTCCCAGGTCACTTCGATAATTTTATCATCCAACAGACGTTTATCAGAGATAGCATGGTTATAGATATTCTCGTGAGTAAGTATTAAGGTATTGCCGTGATCGATATATGGCTCGGCATCCGGAGCAAAATATCCGGTAGAAGATCCCTCTCTTTGGTAATCATGATGCTGACGTGCCACATAACGTGGCTCAGAACCCGGATCCGCTACAAGTTCAGTCTGATCAAATTTCCAGACAATATTACCCTCCCAGTCCACTTGAACCAAATCCAGCTGATCCTGAAAAGCATACTTAGCATTGCGTTCTCCTGTTGTACCAAACACATAACCACCCGGCAGTATTTTATTTGGAAATCCACCCAGGCCGGCCCATAACTGAACCTCGTTTCCGTTCATATCAATCAGCAGAGCTCCTTTAGATGACGGATATATGGTATATCCGTTAAAAGCTTTTGTCTTGTCATAATAGGTAACCCCTGTGGGGTATATAGTAGGTAATCCCATGGTTCTTACTCCTTTTCTTTGATTTTTTCCAAAAAGTCATCATTCCCAATGCTTGATTTATTTTCCGGCTATTGTAACTTTATCAGGAAATGCAAGCTTTACTGCATCTGTGTTAATATAGTCTCTGATTGCATAATCTTGCTTAAATTTCTCTTTACCTAAGGCCCATTTCTCAATTGCTTCCAGCTGAAGGGCACCCTCCTCACTAAAACCAATACCAGACTTGGCAGCAGACCAGTCTGCTTTCACTACCTCCGCATTTACACCAAGGGTCTTTTCAAGGTAAGCGGCAGATTCATCCAAATGACTGACAATATAATCAAAGCTTTCCTGAGTTGCCTGTAAATACTGGGAAATTAGTTCTTTGTTATTTTCATTAAATTCTTTCGTTGCAACATCAAAGCTGTAGGTATTAATATTTAATTCAGAAGCATCTACAGCTTTTATCCAACCCATTTCTTCGTAGAGTTTTGCATTTGCACCGGAAGCAAAGAGAGCAGCCGCATCTCCTTTTTGGGCCAGAGCAAGGGAAGTCTGAGGATTGTCAATATTCAATAACTGTTGTTTATCCTCTTCAAAGCCTAAATACTCAAAAATTTTGCTGTTGTAATATTCGATTACTGTACCTACCGAACTAATGAACCCCTTACCATCTAAAGCGTTCAGATTATCCTTATAGTCAGGATTCACATATAATCCGCCGTTTACAGGTCCGCCCTGCACCTCTGAAACAATAACCAGATTTGTGGAATCAAGGGTATTACCGATACGGTTTACGATAGCAAAATCAGCAACGAATCCAAGGTCGGCTTGGTCTGTAACCAGTGCATCCACGGTATTGATACCTGCCGGATATTCAGTTATTTGTAAATCAATACCATGTTTCAGATAGATTCCCTGTTCTACTCCGATTAAAGCGGTGTAATGGTTAAACATTCCTGTCATTACCGCTAATCGTAATTGCTTTGGTTCACCTTTCGAGGAGTCTCCTTTGGTAACGGCACTTTCTTTGGTTTCAGGATTTCCAGGGGCTGCATTGCTGCACCCAATAACTGAAACGGCCATTAGGAGTAATAAGAGTAACCCTACAATTTGTTTTCTTCTGGCTGTCATCATTCAAAATCCTCTCTTTCTTTCTGCTGTTTTATCAGGGCTATTTCATTTAAGTTGTTATTTTACACCATATTGTTTTAAAAACCTTCTGCCTAAATATGTAATTAACCGGTCTGCTGCAAAGCCTAATATACCAAGAGTCAGAATACCTACAAACATCCAGCCGGTTTTATAATACAGGCGTGAACTATAGATCAGGTATCCCAGCCCATTATTAGCAACCAACATTTCAGCCGCTACCACACATAGAATCGAACTGCCAAGACCAAGCCGTATCCCTGTAAATACAAAGGGAATGGAAGAGGGGACTACCACTGTCAAAAACACTCTTAAACGGGATGCTCCCATACACTGGGCAGCCTCCAGTAGAATTTTATTGGTGGAACCTACACCGGCAATGGTATTAATCAGCATGGGAAAAAAAGTTGCATAAGTGATCAGAGCTATTTTAGATTCCTCACCCACTCCAAACCACATTAAGAACAGACTTGTCAGAGCCAGCACCGGAACAAATCGTAAGAAATTTAAGAAGGGTTCAGTAAGGCATCGTACCTTTTCAAAATTTCCAATCAGCAGTCCCAAGGGAACCGCCAGAACGATACCTAAAAGCCAGCCCTTTCCTGCTCTGACTGCACTGAAAATAATATCTGTCCATAACACCCCGTTGCCAATCAATTCTACGAAATTCCTTATTACAGAAAGCGGACCGGGAAGAAAGTAATCCGAATATGACAGAGCAGTCAATTGCCAGACTGCTAGAATTAAGAGCCAGGAAAGCAGTCCTCCTCTGGTGAAAATAACCGGAATATTTTTCGGGGAGAATTTTGCCTGCTGGTTTTGCTTGTTACTATATTTTTCGTAGCTTTTCATGCCATCCTCCCTCTAAATATAAAATGTGTCTGCCGCATCAAGACTTTTATTCGTAACTGAATATGCTTTCTTATCATCGAATAGATAGAAACGCAGGATATGCAGCTGTACCTTTTCACCAAGGGCAACTCCTTCGTCATCCAGGGAACGAAGGGTCTTTAGGAAATTTCCTTTGACTTCCAGGGTAACCTCCATACAGTCTCCTCTGAAAATAGCATTCCTTACAATTCCATCCTCCAGGGCACTGATATATTCCTCTTTTGTTCCGTATTTATAGACCTTTATAAATTCAGGCCGAATAACGGCTCTAAAGCCTTCCTCCAGTGTTTCAAAGCCTTTTAGGTTTCTGTACCCGTTAATTTGTGTGGATTGCCCGATAAACTGAGCAACAAAGGGAGTTCTGGGATTTTTGTAGATTTCAATCGGTGTTCCGATTTGTTCAACCTGGCCTTTATTTGTAATAATAATTTCATCGGCGACTTCTACCGCTTCATCCTGATCATGAGTCACAAAGATACTTGTAATTCTTATTTTTGTTATCATTTCCCGCAGCCAGCTTCTTAGCTCTTTACGAACCTTTGCATCAATAGCAGCAAAGGGTTCATCCAACAGTAACAGCTTTGGGTTGGGTGCTAAAGCTCTGGCAAAAGCAATTCTTTGCATTTGCCCACCGGAAAGTTCTAAAGGGTATCGCTTTTCAAGACCCGGAAGTTCAACAAGTTCCAGTAGTTCCGTTACTCTGTCCCTGATATATTCCTTGCTTTTCTTTTGTACCTTCAGGCCATAGGCTATGTTGTCATAAACGGTCATATAAGGGAACAAACCATAGCTTTGGAATACAAATCCAATGCCCCTTTTGCTGGCAGACAACTCATTGACCAGGATACCGTTCAGATATACATTACCAGTATCCTGTCTTTCAAGTCCTGCAAGGATTCTTAAAATGGTCGTTTTTCCGCTGCCGCTGGGTCCTAATAAACCTATCAGTTTTCCTTTCTCTATTTCAAAAGATACCTGATCGAGGGCTTTGTAATTGCCAAAGACTTTATTGATATTATCTAATTTAATATCCATATGCCGACTTCTCCTTTCCACCATTCTTTTACAATCTAGAGGCTTACCTTTTCTTATTAGGAAAGCAGGTGAAGCAATTTGTTTTGGTTTGCTTGAATTACCAGTGAGGGATAGTAACCCTCCAGACACTCTTTTTTCTCACCTTTAATAAAGAATAGTAGTGTTGGCAGAGAATCAATTTCATACAAATCCAAGAGCTCATACTCCTCCTTTCCATTAATCTTCCCGAAGAGAACCGGACCTGCTGACTTACTGGATAAATCATCTAATTCTGCTTTCATTTTACTGCAATGGATACAGTCCTCCTTATAAAAAAGTATCATTAGCAGTTCATTGGAATTTGATAAAAATTCACTGAAATTACTCTTGTTTAATTGAGTTATCATACTGTCCTCCAATGCAATTAAATATATACTGTAATCATATATGTTAAGTATGAAATAGGGTTTTATTTATTGTAGACCACAGGCTTGTTAAAGACAATGTACTTGATTTACGGTTTTAAATGACATATTTGTACTCAGGAGTACAAATAATATAAATAATGAATTTATACGGCTAGAAGTCGGCGTTACAGTTTTTCGTATTTACAGATTTCTAAGGATACCATCAGACTCAAATCCTCATGTTCATCCAGATTGAGACCGGTAATCTCTTTTATTTTATTTATGCGGTAGACAAGAGTATTTCTATGTATATAAATTGCTTCTGCTGCTGCATATGAATTTTTGTTATACTTTAAAAAAGCCTCCAATGTTTCAAGATAATGCGTATGTTTGGTTTGATCATATTCGTAAAGCTGTATAACCGCCGGATGGCAGAAGTACTTTAAGTCTGCGTGTCTGCTGCAGACCCTTATCATATATTGCAGTGCATAATTTCTGTAATAAGAAAGAGGAGTGATGTCCTTTTGTACTGCTTCTCCCAGCTCAAGGGCTAAGAGAGACTGATTATAATAGGTCTTTAGCAGTACTAAATTGCTAAATACATTACTGATCCCTCCGCGCAGACCACTTTTTGCAAGGATTATTTTCAGAGGATTCAAATAACTCTCCTCCGGCTCCAATAACCCGGCTGCCAAACCATCAATGATTATGATCTGCCGGTTATATAGTAGGAGATTGCAGCGGGGGTATCGTTTCCTGACAGCGTTTTTTATATAACAACTCAGCGTGTCAAAATTATCCTGTCCGGTTATATCTATGGTAAGCAAATAATACCTGTCTGAAAAATTCCATTTCAAATAGGGAAGCCTTTTCTGCAGCTGGTTTTCGCTAATCTGCCCGTCTTCCAGGATATCAATTATCATCTGTTCATATCTGTCATTATCACATTTATTCGTTTCAGTGTTCTGATCAGATAACAGCTTTGCCATTATCTTTGAAATCAACTTTATCAATTCCAGATCATAATCTGTAAAAATATGATTTTCTTCAAGGATTGCCATATAGCCTAAATTGCTTTTACCGGATTGCAGTCTTATTAGAATTTTTCTCACATTGCCTTTACATTCAGGTTCAATGATACAAGGCTGCAGAAAGCTTTTGTAGCCGTTTGCTTTTTGAACCGCAGTTATCGTTGCCAGAGAGGGATATCCATTCTCTAGGATTTCTTTCCAATAGTTATCTTTTGTTACTGTGTCTTTGGTCCATGCCAGAAGCTTAAAGCTGGAATCCATTACTGCTACAGGATTTTGAAGTACTTTTTCACATTTATCCACAACAGTTTGAAGGGGATCCTCCTCCAGAATTGTTTTCATAAACTCATGGTAAACCGTGAGTACTTTATTGAAATGAAAGAACATATCCAGTACATCACTTAAAGTTTTGGCAACATTGCTGCTCTGGAGTACAACTATATTGGCACCTGGGTGGAATACTTCTTCAGTTGAGCTCTCCGTATCCGAACACAAAATGGCATTTAGTTCGTAATCCCTTATTAAGATGTAATCCTGCATTGTTCCAATATATACAGTATCATGATCAAACTGGTCTTGGCTGCTGTCAAAAAGCTTCACGCGTTCAATTTTTTGATTTTCCTTATATACCTTTTTCTGCAGTATTCTTCCATTCAGATTGTCACAAATCTTTAAAAATGTTAGAGATGCATTCACCATTTGATTTTCTCCCATAAGGTCCTTATAAGACCATTTGCTTCCGGCAATAGATACCTGACTATCTGTTAATTCATATTAATCTGATATGATAACAGTATATTAATGCAAGAATGTTTTCTTGTCAATCAATAAATCATATAAAACCGATTGACAAAGCAGTCAATCGGTTTATGGAAGGTGAAATTTATATTTTCAAAGGTGATAAAATGATGGCAGGATAGATAGAGGGACACCTATCATAAAATGATAATAAAAACTAACTAAAATAGCTTTGAAATACAAACGAATTAAGAAATATTCACGGTTGAAGCTCTATATATTTTTTTGGACATAGGCTAATGTTTATATAAAATAATTATTATGAGCTTTAAAATTAAACAAAATTTATAAAAAGTGTAATTATTATCATAATCAGGTAATATACATGTTCTGTAGTAAAATAATAATTTAAAGGAGGATAAGCTTATGAAAATGAAAAAGTTTATCGCTATAATGCTGATAGTTGTGCTATCATTTCCCATGACTATGCCTACTATGGCGAAGGCTGCAAAGAAACCTGCTTTTCTTACGATTATGTCACAGGAGAGTAATGGTTGGGTAAGAAACTTTAACCCGCTTATTAACAATGCTTTACACGCTTCTTTGGGATTTATGTTTGAGCCATTGGTTATTTTTGATAGCTTTAACAATAATAAGGAAACACCATGGCTTGCAGAAAAGATTGTAACAGAACCTGATTTTAAAACCCTAACCGTATATGTGCGAAAGGGAGTTAAATGGAGCGATGGTAAGGATTTTACTGCTAAAGACGTTGCATTTACCTTCAACTATACAAAGACACATCCGGAGATAGACAGAAACGGTGACTGGGATCACAATGGCGTAAAGGGAAGAATTGCTTATGTTACCATAGTTAACAACTATACAGTTAAAATTGTCATGAAAGAAGCAAATCGTTTTGTACGTAACAGTTTATTCTATCAACGCTGGATGTTACCGGAACATGTTTATTCAAAGGTTACAAATCCGGCAACTTATGTAGACAAAAACCCTGTAGTTACAGGTCCATTCTCAGTAGTTAAGTCATTTAAACCTGAAATGATTGTACTGGATAGAAACCCTAATTATTGGAATGGTAAAAATCTAAGTGTTGATCAGCTTCGTTTCCCGCAGTTTAATGGCAACCAAGCTGCACTTTCCTTACTTCAGACAGGAGCGGTTGACTGGGCACATATCTTTATACCGGACGCAGAAAAGAATTATGTACAGGGTGACCCGAACAGAAAATACTGGTATGGTAAAAACGATGCTGTAAGACTTGCATTTAACTTTATGGATGAAAATAAGGATACCTTAAAGGCATTTAACGATGTTAATTTCAGAAGAGCGGTATCATTATGTGCTGATAGAAACGGTATCATAAATTCAGCAGTATACGGATATCTTTCAAAGGATGTTCCTCCGGTTACCGGTTTACCGCCGGCACTAATGGGGTACGCTGATAAAACTGCCCAGGCTGAATTGGCTAAATATGCTAGATATGATATCAATGCAGCCAAAAAGTTATTAGCAGATGCCGGATACAAAGATGTGAACAATGATGGATTCTTAGAGAACCCGGATGGTTCCAAGCTGGCATTTGAAATTACATCACCTGCAGGTTGGACTGATTGGAATGATGGTGCAGCAATTGTTGCAGCAGGACTTAAGAAAGCAGGTATCAATGCAACAGCAAAAGCGATAGATCTTGCAATGTATATTGAAAGCTGGAAAACTGGTAAACATGACATTCTTTATGGTGGATATGGTATTTCCGGTGACCCGTACAGATACTATTATGACACAATTGGTGATCAATCAAGAATTAAAACAGATACCTGGTGGACGATTACCATGAATAACTATGCGAATAATCAGATGACAGCTTTAATCGCCAGCATGCCAACTGCGAAAGATTCTGAATTAAAATCCATAACAGCAAAGATAGAGCAGCATTTTGCAAACAATATGATCAATGTTCCATTATTCTACAATGGAAACTGGTTTGTTTACAACACAAGCAGATTTACCGGTTGGGCTACTGCTAACAATGTAGTATGTAATCCTGCAAATGTTCAGCATGATTCAAAACTTTTACAGCTTATGCTTTTAAAGCCTGTTAAAAAGTAATGAATGAATCAGGTATGGCATAAGTTTTTACTTGTGCCATACTTGATATAGTAATAGTCCAACGATTACTATATTGCACCTTATAATTCCGGATTTCTATAGATTTTACTATTTATCTTCTATAGATTTTACTATTTATCGAATTTCACCGGAATTTCATAGAACCTTACAATTTAATATTATATAAAATTTTGGATCTGTATAAAGACCATATACTTGGAGGTGAGGATAGCTGTGAAATACATTTTAAAAAGGTTATGGTTTTATATAATAGCATTCTTTGGGGCTTTGGCTGTAAACTTTTTTCTTCCACGTATGATGCCGGGAAATCCTGTTCAGATGTTCTTATCAAACCTTTATCAATCAGGTGGAGTTGTTGATAATAATACAATAGCTGCAGTAGAGAAATTATTTGGATACGATACCCATACACCTGTTATCATAAGTTTCTTTCATTATATCGCTAGTATTTTCAAAGGTGATTGGGGTATTTCTTTTACTTTTTACCCACAGACAGTATTGGAAGCAACGGGACGTGGAGTGAGATGGACGGTATTCCTGTTGGGATCAGCATTGATTCTCGGATTTATTATAAATACACTGCTTGGTATTCTTGTTGCCTGGAAACGTGGAAGCAGATTAGATACAACATTAACAGTTGGCGGGCAAATTATGGCTAATATTCCGTCAGTTGTGACAGCAATAATTTTAAGCATCGCACTTGCCTATACGGATATATTTCCAAGAGGCTATGCGGTTACTCCCCTTTTTTATCCTGACAATGTCTTTCAATACATAGGTGATGTGGCTTATCATGCATTCTTGCCCGGTCTTGCAGTTATTATTACAGGACTTGGCGGGATTATGGGCATGAGAGCAAATATGATTAACCAACTTGGTGAAGATTATATCGTTATGGGAATTGCCAAAGGCGTACCTGACAGGAAGATCATGTTTGGCTACGGTGCAAGAAATGCACTTTTACCCGTTGTTACATCACTTGCAATGCAGATCGGATTCTTATTAGGCGGCTCATTAATAATCGAACAGGTTTTTAATTATCCTGGGTTAGGTCAAATTATGGTTATGGCGATTAGCAGACGTGATTATCCTTTGATGCAAGGCATACTACTTATGACTACAATAGTGATGCTTACAGCAAACTTTATAGCAGACATCAGCATCATGATTTTGGATCCAAGAACCAGAAGACAAGGTGTGAATGGGAATTAATTGGAAAGGAGGCTTAAGAGTATATGAAAAAAATATGGAATAGTATGATAATACGCTTTTTCAGAAACAGCCCCAAAACAAGTATTGGAGCTATTCTGATACTTATAATTCTTCTCCTTACCATTGGAGCAAACCTGTTTACGAGTATTGATCCTACAAATAGATTTGTTGATGAATATCACAGCCAACCTTCACATAGTCATATCTTAGGCACAACGCAATTGGGTAATGATGTATTCGCTCAAACCTTATATGGAGGCCGTGTATCCATCCTGGTAGGTATATTTGCAGGTGTTCTTACCGTGTTTTTAGGAATCTTTTTTGGAATCACTTCGGGCTATTTTGGAGGATGGTACGATAACATAATAACAACAGTGATAAACATTATCATGGTTATACCGAATATAGTCTTGCTGCTTATCGTTGCAGCAATGTTAGATGGGGTATCGCCCTTCCTGATTTGTATTATTATTGGGCTGACTTCCTGGCCCTGGAATGCTCGTGTACTTCGTGCTCAGACAATGAGCTTGAGAAACAGGGAATTTGTTTATTCAGCAGAGACATTAGGAGAATCAAAGCTTAGGATCTTGTTTATAGAGATTATGCCAAATATGCTTTCTATTATAAGTTCTGCGTTTGTCAGCACAATCATCTATGCCATTACAGCGAGTGCTACGCTTGAATTTATTGGTTTTGGTGATCCCCTTTCTTGCACCTGGGGAATCATGCTTTTTAATGCAAATAAATCTGGAGCGTTGACAAGTGGTGCATGGTGGGAATTGATCGGTCCGATTGCAGGGATTGTTTTGTTTGGTGTAGGGCTTACCTTAATCAACTTCTCCATCGATGAAGTATCAAATCCGAAATTGAAAGCACAAAGAATTATGAGAGCTTATTATAAAGTGAAAAAAATACAGGCAAAAAAAATGAAAAAATTAGGTTTAAATAACATCGAATAGGAAGGAGGAATGCTTTAAGATGGGTGACTTATTAACGGTAAAAGGACTTAGCGTTGATTATGTGACTGCAAAAGGGGGACATGTCAGAGCTGTAGATAATGTCAGTTTTTCAATACAAGAGGGTCAAAGCTATGGCTTAGCGGGAGAATCCGGCTGTGGTAAGAGTACAATTGCTTACTCTCTTATGAGATTACACAGACCTCCAGCCTTAATATCAGATGGTCAGATTATTGTTGGAGGTAATGATATCGTACCTATGACAGAAGACAGGGTTCAGCAATTACGCTGGAGCGAGATCGCCATGGTATTCCAATCGGCTATGAATTGTCTGAATCCCGTCGTAAAGATGGAGGAACAATTTTTTGAAATATTTAAGTATCATAAGATTACCAATAATAAAACCGTTGCCAGAAAGAAGTCTGAAGAACTGTTATCCTTTGTAGGTATCCCAGCAGAAAGGTTAAAAGATTATCCTCATCAATATTCCGGAGGTATGCGTCAAAGAGCAGTTATTGCAATGGCATTAGCGCTCAGACCAAAGCTGCTTATATTAGATGAACCTACTACTGCGCTTGATACGGTAGTACAAAGGGATATATTACGTTGTATTTACGACTTAAAAAAGGAGTTGAAATTTTCCATTCTTTTTATTACACACGATATTAGTTTGATGATGGAATTTTGCGATACAATAGGTATTATGTATGCTGGGAAGATTGTAGAACAGGCTTCTTCGGAGAAGATTCTTCATAATCCAAGACATCCCTATACCTACGGATTAAAAAATTCATTTCCCTCTTTAAAAGGAGAAGTTAAGTATATGGAAGGAATACCCGGGACCCCCCTTGATTTAAATGCAATTCCTGTAGGGTGCAGATTTCAAGACCGTTGTTTTAGAACCTGTAAAGACTGTTTTACAAAAGAACCAGAGAATAGCACAACGAATGAGGGGTTCTTTTATTGCCATAATCCATTAGAGGTAGGATAGATGTAACTTAATTCATGACAAGTGAACTGGCTGGACCGTTCCAAATACCAAACGCAATGTATCAATAATACGAGGTGTGAAATGAAAGAAGAAAATCAAATAGTATTAAGTGTAAAAAACGTTGTGATGGATTTTAAAATCGGTGGAAAATCAATTCTGGCTAAGAAGAAAACCTTACGTGCTTTAAACGATATCACTTTTGATTTATATAAAGGGGAAGCCTTAGCCATTGTTGGCGAATCAGGCTGTGGAAAATCTACTATATGCAGGATCGCTATGAAATTTTACAATCCAACCTCGGGAACAATGACATTTGAAAATAAAGATATTCATAAATTAAAAGCCCAGAATTTAAAAAATTATCGTCAAAAAGTGCAGATGATTTTTCAAGACCCTTTTTCCTCATTAAATCCATTGCATAATATTTATTATCATTTGGAGAGACCCCTTAAGTTATATCATCCTTCAGACAAAATTACCATGAAAAAGAAGATGGATGAGTATTTGACTTTGGTAGGTCTGGTTCCACCAGAAGAACAAGGAAGCAAAAATCCTCATCAGCTGTCTGGCGGGCAAAGACAAAGAGCTTATTTAGCAAGAATTTTGTCTGTAGGTGCAGAAGTTATATTTGCAGATGAGCCAACATCAATGTTAGATGTATCGATTCGGCTGGGTATTCTAAACCTTATGAATAAATTGAAAAAAGAAAATAACAAATCCTTTATTTTTATTACCCATGATATAGCCACTGCCAGGTATTTTGCTGATCGGATTATTGTCTTGTATGCCGGGCATATGGTTGAATGGGGTGATGTGAATAAGGTTATCGTAGGTCCTGCGCATCCCTATACAAAACTTTTGATTACTGCTGCTCCAGATCCAGAAAGAGAAGGAGTTGTAGAATTGCCAGTATTAAAAGATAAAGAATCAGAAGTTACTTATTGGACACCAGAAAGCAAAGGATGCCCGTTTAAAGGCCGTTGTCCTGTCGCAGAAGAGAGATGTTCCAAGGAAATGCCTCCGGTAAGAGAAGTAAGTGATGGACAGTTTATTAGATGTTTCCATTCATAAAAGAAAAACCCCGAAGATACTTTGTTTTTCGGGGTTTTTTATAATTATTAGATATTTCCAGTAATTTATTATACTGTTTTATCCCAAAGCGCGATTCTAACACCTGCAGCTATTTGCAGCAGCATTATTTAATAGAGTTAGTTCAAAGCATGTAAAGATTAGGTCCAGAGAAAGATATTATCAAGAAGCTGCCCAATGATTTGCCATACATGAGATTGGGAATGAAAATTAACAGTCCATATGGTAAAATTTGTTGTAAAGCGAGGTGATTCAATGAAGTATATAAATGGAGCGGATATTTTACCAGAAGAACTAATAAATGAGATAAGAAAATATACCGATGGCGTATATATTTACATTTCTAAAAGTGGTTCAAAACGAAATAAATGGGGAGAAAATACAAACCACCGCCGGGAAATGGAACTAAAGAATTTACATATTTACGATAAATTCTTGGAAGGTATTGATTATATGGAATTATCAGAGTGCTATCATTTGTCTGTTAAAAGTATTAGAAGGATAGTGATGACGCAGAAAAGAAGAATGGAGCCTGTTCAAGCTATGATGGAGGAAATAGTAAAAGAGTGGAATTTAAAGGATTGCCCAAAACAAATATACCATTCCACTTGGAGTGTAAAAGAGACATATGTTTTAAAAGAATACAGCGATCGTAACTTATTATTAAGAAATATTCAAATGCATAAAACACTTCGTGAAGCCGGAGTTACCGTGCCGGAAATCTGCCCACTTGCAGATGGCAAAGAATTTTATGTAAAAAACGATAAGATGTATTTGCTTACAACGAAATTGAAGGGTAAAAATATTATTGATATCGACCAGTTGGAGGAAGATTGGTTTTACAATTTTGGGCGAATTCTCGCAAAGCTTCATATTGCCTTTCGGGAATGCGAGAAAACAATAAGTTTTTGGAATAATAGCCTTCTGGAAGAAATGGAAGGCTGGGTTACGAGAAATCTCGATGAATTTGCACCCGAATACTTACCGGAGAATGAAATTAAGGAATCTATTCATCAATTATCGGAGGTATATAGAGAGCTGCCCAAACAGTTAATACACAGAGATGTATACTTGGGAAATTTTTTGTTTGATGATAAGCAGTTTTCAGGATATATTGATTTTGATTTGAGCCAGAGTAATATCAGAATTTTTGATATCTGTTATTTCTTGTTAGGAATTCTAATGCAGGAAGATAATAATCGGGTAAAGAAAGAATTCTGGTTTCGTATCGTAAGCCAGGTGATTGAAGGATACGACTCACTTGCAGACTTAAAACAAGTTGAGCGGCAGTCTATGGCATGTGTTATGAAGAATATAGAATTACTGTTTGTAGCGTATTTTTTGAAAATCGGAGATGAAAAATTAGCAAAAGACTCGGCTGATTTATTTCTGTTTGTATGTAGAAATGAAGAGAAAATAATGGACGTTGTAATAAACTATACAACGTTAAGAGATAATATGAAGACGTACATGGATAAGGTCACTGATGATTATGAGACATTGATAGTAACAAGAAAAGATAATAAAAATGTTGTTATTCTCTCTGAAGAATCCTATAATAATATGATTGAAAATATATATGTAATGGGAAATAAAAATAATTATGACTGGTTAATGGAATCAAGGACACAATTAGAAAATGGAATAGTATCTACACAAGAATTATCAGAGGATGAAGCCGATGATTAAGGTTTTTACGAAAAATGGATGGACCGATTATATTTATTGGCAGATGGAAGATAGAAAAACATTAAGAAAAATAAATCAATTAATTGACGAAATAACCAGAAATGGGAATGAAGGAATTGGAAAGCCAGAGGCATTAAGTGGAAATATGGCTGGTTTTTGGAGTAGGAGAATAAATGATAAAGATCGTTTGATATATAAAATTGACAATGATACTATCTATATTCTGGCTTGCAGATACCGTTATGGTGATAAATGATTTTACGGTAAATAGGGGATGTTTCCAATGCTTTTTAGTGTTGCTAACATCCTTTTTTAGTGTAAAAATTCTTGTGAGTTTAAACCAATGGTTTTAAACGAATCTACTGCAGAATCGACTACTAGTATCAGTGGTGCCCGGTACATTGATTATCGTACATAATACTAGGTAAAAGCAGATAGAGATTTCTGTGTAAAAATCCTTAACTATAGAAATAGTACCCATAAAGATATTTAATTGTAAACAACAGACAGTAGTATGAAGAGAATCAATCAAGAATAAAAGTTTCCTGTTGGTTGATTTTGTATTATAAGGTATCGTGCTTCTCCATTGTTTTCTGTATTTTAGTTTTGTATAATTTATTATGAAAGCAGCCAAAGAACTGAGGGCCAAAGAACTGAGGACCAAAGAACGGAGAGCAAAAGAACTGAGAGCCAAAGAACTGAGAGCTAAAGAACTGAGAAATAAGAATCGAGAGCCAAGAATCGAGAGCTGAGAACTATTAACTGAGAACTAGAAAGGAGCTAGCCAATATGAGGTTACTTAATATTTCGGAAAATCTGGTAAAGTTTCGGCATGAAAAAAAAGTGACACAGGATGAAGTTGCATCGTTTTTAGGAGTAACAAAAGCATCCGTTTCAAAATGGGAAAATGAGCAGAGTATGCCAGATATTCTGCTATTGCCACAAATTGCTGTTTATTTTGGAGTGACGGTTGATGAATTACTTGGTTATGAACCACAACTAAGTAAAGAACAAATACAACGCATATATCAGGAACTCGCTAAAGATTTTGCATCCCAATCCTTTGAGGATACGATGGAAAAATGTAAGTCACTAGTGCACAGATACTATTCTTGCTTTCCCTTTTTGCAACAAATCTGTGTTCTGTGGTTAAATCATTTTATGTTAGCAAATTCTCAAAGTGCACAACGAGAAGTATTAGAAGAAATATCAGACCTTAGCGAACATATTCTTAAGAATTGCAAAATAATAGAGATTTGTAATCATGCACTATCCTTTAAGGCTATGGTAGAATTACAGCTGGGAAACCCACATAATGTAATTGAAATTTTAGAGGACATTGTCAGATCTCAAAATCTGTCTATGTCTAATAATTCGGTATTGATACAAGCTTATCAGATGGTGGGAGATACAGATAAAGCGTTAAGCAGCGTTCAAATATCTATTTATATTCACTTATTAGAGCTGGTGGGTACGTCCGTTGGATATCTCGCTATAAATAGCGACAATCTTAATGGATGCGAAGAAACTATAAGACGAACTGGTTGTGTCATTTCTGCCTATAATCTGGATAAACTGCAGCCTAATTTGGCGGCTCAGTTTTATTATCAGTCGGCGGTAGTTTATGCAATATATAAACAAACGGATAAAGCACTGGAGATGCTTCATAAATTCGAACGCACTGTAACTTATCTGCTCACTGGGGATAATATCAATTTACATGGTGACAGCTATTTCACTGCACTTGATTCATGGTTTGCACAACTTGATCTTGGTGCAGCACCCCCAAGAGATAAAAAATTAATAATGGATAATGCAGTAGAATCCCTTGACCATCCGGTTTTTGAAGCAATGAAAGATACTGAGGCATTTCAAAAAATCAAACAAAATCTAAGTAAAGGAAGAACTTATTATGAATAAAATCATCGAATACTTACCATTTATTCTACCACTTGTAATAGCAGAACTGGGACTTCTAGTATATACGCTCCACCATATACTAACACATCAGAATTATAAACGAGGCAGTCGAAAGGTGTGGCTGATTATTGTGATTGTGGGTATGGAGTTTATTGGACCAATTCTTTATTTCCTCCTTGGAAGAGAGGACGATTAGAATGGAAATGTTAAACGTATCCCATGTTTCTAAGCAATTTGGTGAAAAGAAGGTACTTTCCGACTTGAGTTTTTCCGTACCGGCAGGCAGTGTGTTTGGTTTCGTAGGGCAAAATGGTGCGGGCAAAACTACTACAATGAAAATGATACTTGGCCTTATAGCTGCAGATCGTGGAGAGATTTATGTAAATGGTGAAAAGGTTACTTACGGGCAGAACAAGACCAACCGTTATGTGGGTTATCTGCCGGATGTTCCCGAATTTTATTCCTATATGACACCCAGAGAGTATTTAAACTTTTGCGGTGAAATTACGGGAATGGAAACCAATAAAAACAAAAGCAGAACGACAGAACTTCTTGCACTTGTTGGGTTAGAACATGAAAAAAGACACATAAAGGGCTTTTCGAGGGGAATGAAGCAGCGGCTTGGTATTGCACAGGCACTTATGAATCAACCCAAACTGCTTATATGTGATGAGCCAACCTCTGCGCTTGATCCGGTAGGCAGAAAGGAGATTCTGGATATTTTAGTGTCTTCGAAAGAACAGACAACGGTGCTGTTTTCAACGCATATCCTGTCAGATGTGGAACGGATATGCAATGCAATTGCATTTATCAAGGATGGAAAGATAGCTTTAAGTGGAAATTTAGAACAAATCAAAAATATGCATCAGGCAGCAGGCTTTGAAATTGAGTTTGAGGATTCTTCCGATGCAGATAAGCTCCTTTTCGTTTTTCCGGATGGAAAGAAACGAAGGGAAAGGAATATTGCTTTTGACGACGTTAACGAGCAGAAAATGATGGATGTATTAGGGGTTGTTGTAAATCAGAAACTTGCGTTTACTAAAATCGAGAGGTTAGAGCCTACTCTGGAATCTTTGTTTTTGGAGGTGGTCAGCAAATGAAAACATTATTTGCATTTTTTAAAAAGGAGTTTATGGAACTGATACGTTCTGGACGGCTGACAATCCTTTTATTGGTTTTCGTACTGTTTGGTATTATGAATCCGGCTATAGCGAAAATAACACCCTGGTTAATGGAAATGATGGAAAGTTCCCTGAAAAGTACTGGAATGATTGTAACTGATATAAAGATTGATGCCATGACTTCATGGATGCAGTATTATAAAAATATTGAAATGGCACTATTTATCTTTGTTTTACTTGTTAGTAATACCTTTACGAAAGAGTATCAAAGCGGGACATTAGTTTTGGTTTTGACGAAAGGATTGTCAAGATATAAAGTTATTCTTGCAAAAACAGCAGTCCTGCTGTTGTTATGGACATTCTGTTACTGGATATGCTTTGGCATTACTTATGGATATAATGCATATTTTTGGGATAACAGCATTGCCTCACATTTATTTTATGCGGCACTATGCTATTGGCTGTTTGGAATATGGATACTGGCAATGGTTATATTGTTCTCTTCCCTTGCACAGAGCAATACCCTTGTTTTGGCTGGAACAGGAGGTACCTTTATTGCAATTAATTTGCTTAATATGTTTTCAAGCATTCAAAAATACCTGCCGACTAAGCTTACAGGTGGATTTTCTTTGTTGACTGCCACAACAGTAGATACGGACTTCAAGGTAACGATTCTGTTAACCATACTCTTTTGTATCGCATGTATAGGCGGTAGTATTCTTATCTTTAATCGGAAGATGATTGGGGTTCCAAGAGAATCTTAAAGGTACCTTATAAAAAGCCTTACAGGCAGGATGCGCATGACGCACTTAAGGAAAATTGTCACTGTCGTGACAGCGCGTCAGCGCTAGAGTCTGGCGAGGCAGACACTTTGTTTTTTACAGAAAGTTATCTGTATCCATTTGTTTTCTTTGGACTAGAATGAAATATATTATTAAATGCAATTTCCACCAGGGCATTTCATTCTTATTAATTAATTGTTTTAATTGTATAAAAGGTGGTTTAGGTTACCAGGTAAAGGATATGTGATGATATCGTATAGAAATAATTCCTGATAATTTTATGCAAAAAAAATCATGAAGAAATGGGCTGCCTCCTGTAAAATAGATTAATACCATAAAAAGCAGGAAGGAGATAGATAAGCATATGGATTTTGAAAAAGTAGTAAAAGCGAAAAAAAGACCTATTACAACCTTATTTATGCTGTCATCGGTAGATGGTAAGATTAGTACCGGAGCATCGGATACGTTGGATGTTGATACGGATTATCCTAAGCTTGCTGGTGTAAAAGAGGGATTACATCAGTATTATGAGATAGAGCAGACCACAGATTTATGGTCTTTGAATTCCGGTCGCGTACAGGCAAAATTAGGAGTTAATAAAAAGGCTATGCCTGAAAAAACACCAGTATCATTTGTGATTATTGATAATAAACATCTAAAAGAAGGAGGAATACGGTATTTTTGTTCACTAGCAAAGGAATTTGTATTGGTTACAACGAATGATGGGCATCCGGCATATTCAGTGAAAGAAAAGAATTTAAACATTATATATCAGGAAAAGCTGAACCTAAAAGCAATGCTTGAAGTTCTCTCAGAACAGTATCAATGTGAACGTATCACGATACAGTCTGGTGGAACATTAAACGGAATGTTTCTGCGTAATAAATTATTTGATTACGTCGATATAGTTATAGCTCCGGTTTTGGTCGGTGGAAGGAATACCGCAACCCTTATAGACGGCGAATCAATTACACGGCAGGAGGAATTAGAAAAATTAGGTGTGCTCTCACTTGAAAAGTGTGAAGTATTGGAGAATTCTTATATACGTTTAGTGTATAGAATAATAAATTACAATTAATGTAGTTGCTTTAAGTGATATGTAGAATTTATACAAATGAATGGTAGAATGTTATGCGGGTGCGGGCTAATAGTATAATGAATTGAATCCATGTCTACATAACTCATATAGACAAATTCATTTAGACTAAATTTATAAGAAATCCAGCCTATTCCGGAAGTATACTTAGTCTAATGGGGTAGCTGTGTACAGGCATATGTTTGCGCCTGTATGTGTTCTGATCGCCTGCATGTTCTTCTATGGAGTTAGAATAAGGGTAGAAGAGGCAGCTTTACGGGGTAGGTTTAGGGAGGAATTTAATGAGTATTGTAAGCAGACACAATTCCGGTTGATTCCCTATGTTTATTGATTGTATATAGTACGTTTGAAACAAACTGGCATCCGGTTCTTAAGTTTGATTGCTGAAAGTTGTTCTGGAGACATATTCAATCAAAAAGTCTTTAAATAGTTTGGCAGAAGAGGATAAAGTAGCATTTTTCTTGAGACCCATATAAATTGTCCTGAAACAATGCTGTTCTTTTGACCTTAGTACAGATATATCCTCCGTTTTTAAGAAACAGGAATAAGGAACAATGGATATCCCCAGACCTGCTCGTACAAATTCGGTTACTAAACTTCCGTTTTCACTGGGTTTTAGCAGGGACTTTGGAGTATAGCCATGCATTTTATAAAAGGTAGTAATTTTCTCTTTGGTTTTTTCAGAAAAGAAAACAAAATTTTCGTCCTTTAGTTCCAACAGGGATATTTCAGTTTTATTTGAAAGAGGATGATTCTTTGGAACAATAATTACAAGTTCTTCCTGTTTGACGGGTATGGCTTCAATTTCCCTGTTTGGTATAGCAATTTCGTTATCAGCTAATAAGCCCAAATCAAACCTTCCGTTTACTAGACCTTTTAGGATATTTTCCGCAGTTTCCATGCAGTATTCAAATTTAATATTGGGATATTTAATCAGAAATTCACTAACTGCATCAGGTATAAGGCGAGTGCCAAGAGTAAAGAGTGAGGAAATTGAAACAGTACCCGTTTCCGGATTGGCCATATCCTTAAGTTCCTGCACACCTTCGTTGATTTCCCGGAGAGCAGTTTGGGTGTGTGTAAGAAACAGACTTCCATAACGGGTCAGTTGGATATTCCGTCCATGTTTTTCAAACACAGGAACGCCTAACTCTTCTTCTAATTTGGATATAGCCTTGCTGAGGGCTGGCTGTGTTACGGAAAGTAAAGTTGCTGCCTCTGTGAAATTTTCAGTTTCTGCTATGGTCTTAAAATATTCTAATTGCTGCCAGTTCATAATTCCTCCTGCTTTTTTCTGATTTATAAATATGAGGTAAATAAATATGAGGTAAATAAAAATGTCGTAAATAAATATGATGTAAACAAATATGATGTAAATAAATATGTCGTAAATAAAATGATGTAAATAAAAATGATGTAAATAAAAATGATGTAAATAAAAATGATGTAAATAAATATGATGCAAATAAATGTGTTGTATTATGTCGTAAAGAAAAATAATAAATAAATATGGTACATAACTATGCGAAACATAAAATTTATCATTTATGATAAAACTTCTATTTGTGAAATTGTGAAGTATAAATTTGTAATGATACATCTATACTTAGATAGACAACCCCGATAATGAATCCTGATAAAGCAAACAATAAAGGTATCAAGGAACGTACTCCCAATAACCAATTGACTTATTTTATGTGACATAAAATTTTTCATCCATAACTTAAAGTTATAGAATTAATGAAAAGAATTCATTAGACCTGAGATGAAAATACTGTTATTATTTCAGTGTTATCAAGATAATCAAATAAATCAGTAGCTAATTATAAAACAAATTTATAAATTAGTCAAAGCAAGGTTTCTGATACCAAAACTAATCTGATTCCGAAACTAGTCTGATTCCAAAACAAGTTTAATGACATTGTGGTCACCAAGTTTTTACAATCGAAAGGAGTTATATATGAACGAAATAATACAGAATATTTTATCCAGAAGAAGTGTAAGATCCTATACACAGGAGCAGATTTCAGATGAAAACTTAAATCTGATTTTAGAAGCGGCAAACTATGCGCCAAGTGGGATGGGACAACAGGGATGGCATTTTACGGTAGTACAGAATAAGGAAAAAGTAGATGAACTGGTCTCTGCTGTGAAAGAATTAATGAAAAATTCCTCGGAAGAACGTTTCCAAAAGATGGCTGGCAATCCTGAATTCAATCCTTTTTATAATGCACCCACAGTAATTATCACCTCTTATGATAAAAGCTCAGCTACAGTTGAAGCAAATTGTGCAGTTGCCCTTCAAAATATATTTCTGGCTGCCCATTCTCTTAATATCAGTTCCTGTTGGATTCATATATTGGCATACTTTGGGCAGGATCCTAAGGTAAGAAGTATCTTAACAGAACTAGGTGTACCACAGGATTATGAAGTATCTGGTTCCGCTGTATTAGGATACAGCGATAAGCCGCTGCCTGCCGCTGCGCCTAGAAAAGAAGGAACTGTTAACTTTGTAAAATAAGATTTTTGCTTCGCAGCATATACAAAAAACACGTTATATATTTAGCTGTGAACAGTTCCACCTCCCCGTCATAAGCAGCAGGGAGGTGGAAATTATATTGACATCATAATTAATGTAATGTTATGATACAAAGGTGATAACATAAAAATATAATTCTGGGGTGACGATATCCGGTACACTTGATATTACAGAATCGGTAATATAAGTAGCACGTGGAAAGGAAGATAAAAATCATAATTTAATAGAAAATATAAGACTGTTCCATAACAGTATTATTTTCTATACACAAATATGGTTTTATCAAACTTTTCCGCTCATATAATAACAACTATTTGGCTGTGGAGAGTTCCATGGCCTTTTTATGTTATCACAAAAAAAGACCGTAATTACTTATTACCTTAATTACAATATAAAAATACCATTACATTTGAAAGGGAACATATAATGAAAAGTAAAAGACCTTATGTCAGTATTAAAAAAGATAGTAATTTGACAGAACTTATGGAAGCGCTTAATAAAAATATGGATAAAATCAAAGAATTTGAACAAATTGCAGGTATTATGCTGGACGGTGGCATGTCAAGAGGCTATGCTGATTATTTATCGGAAATAGATGTGGTGATTTTTCTCCATGAAGAGGCTTTTAATTGCTATAAAACGAAAAAAACGCCGCTTGCTCTTGGAATTACAAAAGTCGATGGATATCTGTATGATATTAAAATCTTAAATTATGAAGAAGAGTTAAAAAGGGATTATGACACCATTGCATTATGGGATCTATCGTATGCAAAAATTATCTATGATGAGAATGGAGCGTTAAAAAGTCTGTTTGAAACAAAGCTCCAAAAAGAAAGCGAAGTCAGTCAGGCAGAAGGACTCATGTTTGAATCCTGGTGGAATTATAAATTAGCAGGTGATATATGGATTCACAGAGAGGATATTTTACAGGGACATTATTGTTTTAACTATGCGGTAAAACCTCTGATATCCGCTTTATTTATTGCAAATAAAGAATATATCCCTCATGATAAATGGCTGATTCATATGAGCAGAACCTTGGAATGGCAGCCGCAGAATTATGAGCAGTTGCTAATGGAGATGCTAAATACCGGGGACATGAGCTTGGAAAGCTTATATAAAAGACAGCAAAGTATTGAAACCGTATGGAAGGCCATCGATAACCAACTGTGCAGTAGGATTGATTTTAATGCCGGGTTGAATTTGATGCACCGGAGTACTTATCAGAACTTGAAAAGAATAACAGAAAAAGAGGTGTTTACAATTGAGGAATGGAAGGAATTTAGCAGCATTCAAGCACTAAATTATGAGCCGCTTTTTGGTATTTCGGAAATAAAGGATGGAAAGGTTATTCTGAATAAAGAAAAATTATTTGGATTAGGTGAAGCTGATTTGTATAATTGGTTCCTGGATATTGTGAAGGCGATTAGACAAGGAGATAAGCGAAGCAATAAATAAAGATTGTAGGAGACAATAAATATTTTGATAGAATAGCCTCTGTGTGGCTACAATAACAGATTTTAAATTTAGTCCGCACTTCATTATCCATTATATTACAAATTGAATTACAAGTCTATTATTTTCTCAAAATTATTGCTAATATAATACTGCCGGCAAGTAATTATGAATTGTTAATATAGTATTATTAAAATACGTGCAGGGGAATTAATACCCAATATACGCATAAGGAGGCAGTATGTGAAGATAAAAGCTTCAGACTGGTATAAAAATATATGGACCCTTGATATGAAAAAGCAGTCATGGGTGGAAGATACTAAGAATCAAGTGGATTTTATTATTAACACCCTCGGGCTTACCGGACGGGAACGTATTCTTGATCTTGCTTGCGGGTACGGAAGACATTCACTGGAGTTTGCAAGAAAAGGCTACTCGGTTGTTGGAGTTGATATAACGAAAGAATTAATTGAAGACGCAAGGATGATGGCAGAAAAAGAAGCATTGACCCCAGAATTTATCCATTCGGATATCCGCAGCATAAATTTTAAAAATGAATTTGACGTTGTCGTAAATCTGGCAGATGGTGCAATTGGTTATTTGGAGAATGAAGAGGAGAACTTAAAGATTTTTGACGTTATCTCAAAAGCGTTAAAGCCTTTAGGAAAGCATTTTATGGATATATGCAATGCGGAACATGCAGAGCTTTATTTTCCAAAGCAGGGCTGGGAAGTTGGAGATAAGGCACTTGCTTTATCCGTGTTTGATTGGGATGCAAAAAACAGAAGAATGCTGTATGGAGACTTCAATATACCCTATGGATTTCCTGCACAAAAACCGGAGATAAGTCCGGCAGATCCAACCAGACTGTATTCTATTGATGAGCTAAAAGAAATCTTTCGGAAGAGAGACATGAAGATAATAGCTTCATTTTCAAATTATTACGGAAAAGCCGCGACATACAAAGAATTACAGCTTATGGTGTATTCGATGAAGCGATAAGATGCCAGAGAATAGAAGAGGTAAAATTCAGTGATAATACATTTTTAGGTTCCCATAGCAAATAGGAGAATTAAGGAGTATAATTGGGAGACAAATAGAGTTTTAAGGAGGTATGTTGGTGGATGACATATTGATTTTAGCAATGACTATGATAATGTTGCTCTACTTCTTTAGGGAAATCTGGAAAAACAGACTATATTTATTAAAATATATCGCCACGGTGGGAGGAAAGTCTTCTGCTGCTGTCCATGTGAAACCGGCGGTTTTAATTCCAGTTGCAATATTCCACGGTGTACTTTTCATTGCAGTGGGGGTTGTGATTTTCTTAAATGACAGTGAAGGAAGAATAGCATTCCGGCTCCTGATTTCATCGATTTTATCTCTAATTTGTTTGCTGCTGTTGTTTTTATTATATTTTTTAGTTGTAGTTATCATAAAAGAAATTGTCAGTATGAAGGATAAGACCATTAATTGTATTCTGATTTATTCGGGAGTTTCCTTCTGTATCCTGTTTGGGCAGTTAATAACCCGGAGCATAGAATATCCCAAGGGATTTATATGGATCAGTGCGGTTTTATATGTAGTGAATATATTTGGCATTGGTCGGATCATTTGGACAATCTTTAAAAAGAAAGTACTGGTAAAAAGTATTTGGAGTATTGCTTTTATGAATATCAGCTTTGCGATTTTTGCATTAAGCAATATTACTTTTGAAATACAGAACGTCTATCCCACTGCCTGCTATAGCCGGGAGCTGACCTCCTGGGGAGATGCTTTGTATTTCGTTGTAATTACTTTTTTTACGGTGGGATATGGTGATCTATACCCGGTCTGTGAAGCGACAAAGATCTTATCTATGATAACTATTTTATCGGGATTTACGTTTACGGCAGTATTTGTATCGGCGGCTTTGTCAACAACCATTGAACATTTTGGGAGTATTCAAAAAAAGTAATAAAGCTATTGAATAACAAATTTTATGAAGTTTATTGAAAACCCTGTAGATGTAGATAGTACATTTACAGGGTTTTAGTATATTGTAAAATGAAAAATGTTTGCTGTTAGAAAAGAAAGATGAGAAAAGAAAGATGAAAAAAAGATGAGAAGAGATGAGAAAAGAAAGATAAGAAAATAATAATAAGAAAAATAAGAAATGAATAAATATAAGATGTGAAAGATACAAAAAAATATATTTAATATGCAAAGTAGACTTGACAAATAATGCAAAGCAGACTATACTAAAAATGCAAAGTTAACTTAGCTTTATTTGAGAGGCGGTATTAGTGAAAACACACATTAAAGAGTTGCGAAAGCAGCACAAATTATCACAGGAAGAACTTGCATTTGCAGTGGGGACGACGCGGCAGACAATTACATCCATTGAAGTGGAGAAGTATACAGCTTCCCTGGTCCTTGCATATAAGATTGCACATTATTTTGGATTGCCCATTGAAGAAGTCTTTGACTTCACAGACATTGAAAGGTAAAAGGAGAACGATATGGAAAATTACAGAAAAAAAATTATCTCAAGCATATTTATCGGTGGCATCATGATTGCCGCTGCGTTAATTTTATTTGTTTTTAATATTTTAGTAGATACGAATGTAATAACCTTCTACTCAGGTAATAAAATGATGCTCAGTTTTCAAAGCGGTCTGCTGTGTGGAATCAGCCTGGTTGCATTGGTTACAACAATTAAATATGCAATGGCATTAAAAAATCCTCAAAAACTTCAGCTAATGTATAATGAGGAATACGATGAACGTAAGCAGCTGATTGCCCAGAAAGCAGGAATGCCCATGGCAGGGATAAATGCCGTGGTTATGATAATGGCTGGTATTGTAGCCGGTTATTTTAACACAGTTGTTTTCTATACACTGATTGCTGCTGCAGTCGCGCAATCCATGATTAGTCTGGCAGCTAAGGTATATTATTCGAAAACCATATAAATAATCTTATTTATATTGCAGGCATATATTATTATGTTATAATGGAGTTCAATAATTATAAGAATAAGCCATAGCAATTAATAAGTGAGGAAAACATATGAAAAGAAACTGCAGTCTGGATGAAATATCCGATGGAAAACTATATGATCTGGAAGATCTGGTAGAAGCCAGTTGCAATGGCTGTAAGGGAGAAGCCTCCTGCTGCCACGGAATGGGAAAATCAATTATTCTGGATCCTTATGATATATTCCGGTTAACAACGTATCAGGATGCTACGTTTGAAGGACTTTTAATTGATAAGATTGAATTAAACGTGGTAGACGGCATCATTCTTCCAAATCTGAAGATGGCGGGGAACAATGAAGCCTGTTCCTATCTGAATACCCAAGGCAGATGCAGCATTCACGGATTACGACCGGGGATATGCAGGATTTTTCCGCTTGGAAGATATTATGAAGATCATGGGTTTAAATATTTTTTACAAATCAACGAATGCCAAAACAACATAGCGACAAAACGAAAAGTCATGAATTGGATTGATACACCGGATATAAAGCAGAACCAGCAGTTTCTGACAGACTGGCATTATTTTCTCAATGATATGGAAGTTATTATAAAAAATACCAAAGAGGATAATCAAATTAGAAATATCAATATGTATCTGCTCAATATCTTTTACCTGAAGAAATATGATAAAGATAAAGAATTTTATTCTCAATTCTATGAACGGCTGGCTGAAGTAAAGAAAGTTATAGGTTGAAATAAAACCCTTGACACCCTCCTATTCCATATGATAGGATAAACCCAATAAAAATAAAGGCTATGAAAAGATAAGTAGATAATGTGTTATGTTACAGAGAGCCTCAGCCGGTGGAAAGAGGTACAAAAAGCATTAGCGAAACAAAGACTTGGAGCCGCGTACCGACTGCTATCCTGCTGAGGCTACGATGGGAGCGCCCATTACAGCGCCAGAGTATCGGTATGAATTAGTATACCCGTACTTGTAGAGATCCCTATTGTGAAATATGGATGAAACAGGGTGGTATCACGAAGCTTATGCTCTCGTCCTTGAATAAAATCAAGGAAGGGGGCTTTTTTTAATTTATAGGAAAGTTCTAAGAACTTTCCTATAAATTAAAAAGCCTTCCAGGCAGGATGCGCATGACGCACTTAAGGAAGATTGTCACTGTCGTGACAGCGCGTCAGCGCTAGAGTCTGGCGGGCCAGACTCTTATTATACCTTTTAGTCAAGTGATTATGTAGGAAACGATTAAAAAAATTTCACGAAAACGATAATTTCTAATTTCTTGAAAAGAAAATTCATGAAGAAAGGTTTATTAAAACAATCGTCGTATCGTTACGTAATCAGGTGAGATTTATCAATTAAAGGTAAAATTACCTTTAACATGGATAAATAAAAACTTCATAAAAATATACTCAAAAGTATACTCAAAAGTACAAAACCTAAATTGTAAATGCAAGGAGGATTACAAATGGAAACAAGCTTAGAGCAAGTCAGAAGAGAAAAGTTAAATCTGGTTTCTGAAATAACGAATCCCTACCCGGAGCGCTTTGAAATAACCCACCAGCTGGCTGAACTATCAACCATGCCTGATGGAACAGACCAGATAAAAGCAGCCGGAAGAATAACATTTATTCGAAAGATGGGCAAGTTAACCTTTATTACCATAGCGGATATTAACGGGCACCTGCAGGCAGCCTTAAAGAAAGATATTTTAGGTGAAGCCCAGTATGATTTCTTTAAAAAATCCTTTGACATAGGGGATTTTATCGGGGTAATAGGTGAGCTTTTTACTACACAGACCGGAGAGAAAACAATCCGGGTTGCTGAGTTTCAATTTTTAGGCAAAGCCTTGAAACCACTGCCGGAAAAGTTCCATGGAATCAGTAACATTGACAGCTGTTACCGCCAAAGGTACTTAGACCTGATTATGAATGAGGAGACCAGAAAGCGCTTCCTAATTAAGTTTAATTTTATGAAAGAAATCAGACGCTTCTTAGAAGATAACAGCTATATTGAGATTGAAACTCCCGTTTTAATCAACAAGCCTTCTGGAGCGTTGGCGAAACCCTTTATATCCCACCATAATGCCCTGGATCTTGACGTTTATCTTAGAATTGCACCGGAAACATATTTAAAGCGGGCAATTGTCGGCGGTTTTACCAGAGTATTTGAATTTGCAAGGTGTTTTCGAAATGAAGGGATGGATACGACCCATTTGCAGGATTTTACCATGCTGGAATGTTACTGTGCATATTTTAATTACAAGGATAACATGGAATTTACCCAAAGAATGCTTTGCAATGCAGTCAATCAGGTCTTTGGAACTACGAAGATAACGATAGGAGACAGAGAGATTGATTTTAAGGCCCAGTGGCCGGTAGTATCTTTTCGGGAATTGATATTAAAAGACAGTGGTATCGATATAACCAGCTTCCAGACAGCAGCAGAGCTAAAAGCTGAAATTGACCGAAAAGGCATAACTCTGGAATCTGAAACAGATATTAATCTGTTAGGCAGGGGAAATCTGATTGACCTTCTATATAAAAAGGTCAGCAGACCAAATATGATCGCACCGGTTTTCCTCACCGAGCATCCGATTGCTCTTTCACCTTTAGCCAGAGCGAATGATGCGGATAAAGAATTAACCGACCGCTTTCAGCTGGTTATTAACGGTGTAGAAGTAATCAATGCCTACTCGGAATTAGTTGACCCGAAAGAACAGGCAAATCGGTTAACCGAGCAGGCTAAGTTAAACGCTATGGGTGATGAGGATGCCATGGTTATGGATCAGGATTATATTACTGCCATGGAATACGGAATGCCTCCCATATCCGGCTGGGGGATGGGGATTGACAGAATCCTGCAGGTACTTTTAGGCACTGGAAATATTAAAGATTCTATCCTGTTTCCGCTAATGAGACCAATGGAAAAGGACTAAATGCTTATATCCAGGCTCCGTCTAAGCGGATAACCTGACCATTTAAATAATCATTGCCAGAGGCTATATGATAGACAAACTCAGCCACTTCCTCCGTGCGTCCAAGTCGGTTTGCCGGAATTTCTTCAATAAGAGAGGACACTTCCTCTTGGTTTAGAAAATGATTCATTTGGGTATCAATGGCTCCGCAGGCTACTGCATTTACCTGAATATTACTTGGCGCCAGTTCTTTTGCCAGGGCTTTGGTAAAGGCATTGATACCCCCTTTTGAAGCGGAATAGGCTACTTCACAGGAAGCACCTGCACTTCCCCAGACAGAAGATATATTGATGATTTTCCCCTGCTTCCTGGCAATCATATCGGGGACTACCAGCCTGCAGCAGTTAAAAACGGAAGTTAAATTCGTGTTAATTATCTCATTCCAGGTTAAAAGATCCATATCGGTAAAAAGACCTACATGGGATATCCCTGCATTATTTACCAGCACATCAATGGTCCCGAATTGCTGTTTAGCGAGCATAATCATATTATTTACTTCTTCAAAGCTGCCTGCGTTACCGACATAAGCCATGCAGGATACCTGGAAGCTTTCAATTTCTTTCTTGGTAAGAAGCAGTTCTTTCTCCTGATGGGAACAATTGATAATAACGTTATAACCCTCTTTGGCAAACTTTATTGCTATGGCTTTCCCGATTCCCCTACTGGAACCGGTTACTAATACAGTGCTTCGATTCATAATAGCTCCAATCTTGATTCTTTATATGATATATTCATACTTCGCAGTTATTTTTGTCTTGGTATACTTGATAAAATCAGCAAGGAAGGTGATTAAGAAAGCATTGATTATGCTATGTTTCATAAGCTTAGTATTCTGAGCCTGGACATCAAATAACCAAATAAATTATAACACAAGTTACAACGGATGGAAACAGATTGTATCTATGTTCCATATCATCCATAAACATGAAAATATATATTAACTTATTAACTTGTTCCATGTTTGTTCTTAAAAAGGCTATGCACTTCAAATAAAATAACGGCACTAAATAATACGGTAAAGCGAATGGAAAAAGAGCTTACATCCTATCATTGTGCACATATGATAAATCAGTTAGTACTAATTGGTAAAATATGAATAATTTTTGAAGTATTATCTAATAATCAATACAAGAAAGGCGAGAAAAAAATTCAAAATAATAAAAATAATTGTAGAAATCTGCCGAAGACCGTGCTATACTTGTCAGGATGAGCTTTTAGAATGAATTTCAGGACAAGCTTTCAGGATGAACTTTAAGGAGGTATTTTTTTTTTGGAAACCAAGAAAATTATTCAAGTGGAAGATAAGGTCGGGGTTAATCTGTTAATTCCATTATCCCTTCAACACATGTTTGCTATGTTTGGAGCATCTGTTTTAGTTCCTATTCTCTTCCAGATCAATCCATCTGTTGTATTGCTGATGAATGGTATCGGCACCTTATTATTTATTCTTATCACCAAGGGCAAAGCTCCCGCTTATCTCGGATCCAGCTTTGCTTTTCTTGCGCCAGCAGGTATTGTAATCTCAAAATGGGGTTATCCTTACGCACTGGGTGGTTTTATCGTAGTCGGCCTTGCCGCTTGTATTATTGCATTTATCATTTATAAGTTCGGCACCAAATGGATCGATGTCGTTCTTCCCGCAGCCGCAATGGGACCCGTAGTAGCACTTATTGGTCTGGAACTTGCAGGAACTGCTGCTTCTACCGCTGGTATTCTTCCTTCAGAAGATGCTGCTATCAATCCCAAAAATATAATTGTTTTTGCTGTTACTCTGGGGGTTGCCGTATTTGGTAACGTACTATTCCGTAAATTTTTTGCTGTAATACCGATTTTGATTGCAATTATTGCCGGATATGTTACAGCAGTACTTACTCATCTGGTAACTATGGCTGATGTAAGTAAAGCACTTCATGCCAATATCCTGGTTATGCCTAATTTTCAAGCACCCCGCTTTAATCTTGAGGCAATTATCATGATTCTTCCGGTCATCTTAGTTATTACGTCGGAGCATGTTGGTCACCAGATTGTAACCAGTAAAATCGTTGAAAGAGATTTATTAAAAGACCCCGGCTTACACCGTTCCTTATTTGCAGATGGTTTTTCTACCATGCTTTCTGGTTTTGTGGGATCTGTACCAACCACAACCTATGGTGAAAACATTGGTGTTATGGCTATGACTAAAGTTTATTCCGTACAAGTTATCGGAGGTGCAGCAGTCCTCTCTGTAATAGCTTCCTTTGTAGGACCTGTCTCAGCCTTAATTCAAACCATCCCAGGACCAGTAATCGGAGGTATTTCCTTCTTATTATATGGTATGATCGGTGCCTCTGGTATCCGTGTTATGGTAGACGGACAAGTTGACTACAGCCGCAGCCGAAACTTAACCCTGACCTCCATTGTATTTGTAACTGGTTTATCTGGTGTTGCATTAAACCTTGGTGAAGTTACTTTAAAAGGAATGGTACTTGCTTGTATCGTTGGTATGATACTATCCCTTCTCTTCTTTCTTTTTGACAAGCTCGGATTAACGAATGATAAACAGTAAAATATATATGCAGGTTTATAACATATAGCAGAATGCCCCAAATAGATCTTTCACTGATCTTATGGGGCATTTTTTAAAATCAATAAATTCTATAAATTCTCTAAAAAGAGTTGATGATAACAGCCTTATTTCACTCATGGGGATAGAACATATATGGCCACAAACAATTAGAATAAAGTGTTGGAATTAATAGGATATTATTGCTATAATATATGAAATAGAATATGATGTGCAACAGGTTAAAGGTGGGAGGAAGAGTTGAAAAGAGCAGAAGGAATATCTGATAATAAGACAAAACCGAAGAACACTGGGACATCCTTTATGCAGGAAATAACGGAAGCGGATTATAAGAATAATGAGAAATATCCAGTCACTTTTATAAATCCCAACTTCGGACATCTGGATAAAGAAAGTGAAGCGGATAAAAAATGGGAAATAGATTACGCAAACAGGCAAAGGATGATAAAAAAGAAGAGAAGAAATAGGAGGTCCATTGCCTTAGGGATATTAACCACCTCAATAATGCTGCTTTTTACAATATCAGTTATAAAGGAAAAAAATAAAAGAGATATCCTGGAAGCTGATAAGAAAGAATATCTTAACCAACTGTATGTCCAATGTAATCAAGGTGTAAAAGCACTGGATAACATTGAATTTGTTGAGGAAGGTCTTGGTAACTATGAATTATTTACGGACTCTTTGAAAGCAATCATAAACTTAGATAATGAAAATAGTAATATGGAACGTATAATTACCGGTTTTTCCGCCTTTCATCTGACTATGGAGCAGATTTATCAGAATATGACGAATGGGCAGGAAGTCTACCAGTATGAAGCATTTGATGCGGATAATAAGTTATCGGAAATTGAAAAACAATATCTCACCAATATACGTTATGATTTTATGACACTCTGTGACGCTATATATACGAAAGGAAATTTTAATAACCTGAAACCCGAGGAAATCGATCATTTATTTTCTTATTTTATAAAGAAATATCAAACCAACAGTGATATTCGGACATTTTCCGGGAAATACAGCGGTAAATAGTTATGGGACCGCTTAATACAGGGTATAATACCTGTATAAGAGATTACATTTTGCCTCTTTAATGCTTTAACAAGCTGCCTTGGAGAGCTTGTCTTTCTATATTAATTTTGATATACTACAAATTGGTGCGCTATACATTATTTGGTATGCTGAGGGACTAAGCTCCCAATTGCACCTCTTAAATTAAATGAAAAGGCGAAGGGAAAATGGAAAAAATATTTAAAAAAACGAAAGCAGGACATTATCTGCTGATCATTGTCGGCACTTTACTTATGGCAGCCTCAGTCAATCTGGTCTATGATCCTTTGGAAATGGTTACCGGAGGTGTCACCGGTCTGGCAATCGTAATAAAAAAAGTCACCAGTATATGGATAAAGGGCGGCGTACCAATCTGGCTGACGAATATACTGCTTAATATCCCGCTGTTTATAACTGCCTGGCTCGTACGGGGAAAAACCTTTTTAAAGAATACTTTCTTTGCAACGGTCAGTCTGAGTGTGGCATTATATATTGTTCCGCCTTTTGATATTGTTCATGAGGATTATCTCCTTGCAGCCGTTTTCGGCGGAGTCCTTGGCGGCGCCGGGTTAGGTCTGGTTTTTGTCACCTTAGCTTCCACAGGGGGTACGGATCTTTTGGCTATGGTAATCCATAAATTCAAACCTTATTATACGGTTCCACAGATTTTGACGGTAATTGACGGCATAATTGTGCTGGCCGGTGTTATCAGTTTTGGACTTCATAAAGCGTTATATGCAATTATAGCGGTATTTATTACAGCAAAAGTCTCCGATGGCATACTTGAGGGTCTTAAATTTGCCAAAATGGCTTATATTATTTCAGATTATTATGATGAAATTGCCAGGGTTATCTTAAAAGAACTGGATCGTGGCGTAACCGGAATATCAGCCACTGGAATGTATTCCAATAAAGATAAAAAAATGCTTTTCTGTGTAGTATCTAAAAAAGAAATCGTGGAATTAACTGATATTGTGGCAAAAATCGACCCAAAAGCCTTTATTATCGTAAGTGATGCCAGAGAGGTAATGGGTGAGGGTTTTAGAGAATATAGACAGTAATTTTATAGAAAATTATAAGAAAAATCGGTAAAAGTACTTATTTTGAAAATGAATATACAAATTATACAAAAGGGCAAAAATTAATTTGTTTAATTGAGATATGGCGTTACAAGTGCTAATAGTGTATGATAAGTCATATAGTAATAGTACAAGATAGTGTACTCAAAAAGACATAAAATTTAGGGAGGAAATGAAAAATGGCAAGTTTATCTTTAAAAAATATTAACAAGACATATCCTAATGGTTTTGTAGCTGTTAAAGATTTTAATCTTGAAGTAGCTGATAAGGAGTTCATCATCTTTGTAGGACCCTCTGGTTGCGGTAAATCAACAACTCTTCGTATGATAGCAGGTCTGGAAGAAATTTCAGCCGGTGAATTATGGATCGCTGATAAATTAGTTAATGATGTAGAACCTAAGGACAGAGATATCGCGATGGTTTTCCAGAACTACGCTTTGTATCCTCATATGTCAGTTTATGATAACATGGCATTCGGTCTTAAATTAAGAAAAACTCCTAAGGATCAAATAGATAAATTAGTTCACGAAGCTGCTAAAATCCTTGATATCGAACATCTCTTAGACCGTAAACCGAAGGCTTTATCCGGTGGTCAGAGACAGCGTGTTGCTATGGGTCGTGCCATCGTACGTAATCCTAAAGTATTCCTTATGGATGAACCGTTATCAAACCTGGATGCTAAGTTAAGGGTGCAGATGCGTATCGAGATTTCCAAGTTACATCAGAATTTACAGACAACAATCATCTATGTAACACATGACCAGACAGAAGCTATGACACTTGGTACCAGAATCGTTGTTATGAAAGATGGCGTTATTCAGCAGGTAGATTCTCCTCAAAACCTTTACAATGCTCCGAATAACTTATTCGTTGCTGGATTCATCGGATCTCCTCAGATGAATATGGTTGACGCAAAAGTTGTTAAATCCGGTTCTGACGTTTTATTATCCTTTGGAACAAATTCCATTAAGGTACCGGAAGCAAGAGCTAAGAAATTAATCGATGGCGGATATGAAAACAAAGTAGTTGTATTCGGAATCCGTCCGGAAGATGTAAAAGACGAAGAAATGTTTATCAGCAGTTCTCCTGACAGTGTTGTTGAAGCTACTGTTAAGGTATACGAATTATTAGGTGCTGAAGTTAACTTATACTTCGCTGTTGATGAATATGATATTACAGCTCGTGTTAATCCAAGAACTACTGCAAGACCTGGTGATACAATTAAAATTGCATTCGATTTAACTAAGATGCATTTATTTGATAAGGAAACAGAACAAGTAATTTCTCACTAATACTATAAAGAATAATAATATAAGAGGACGGTCCTTGCGTTATAAGTTTTTAACTTATAAGTAAGGGGCGTCCTCTTATTATTCATAGAAATTTCTTTAAACTTCCCAATGAAATAATAAGCCCTCCAGGCAGGATGCGCATGACGTTTAAGGGGAAGGTGTCACTGACGTTATATAAGGACCGTATCTGATTGTCGAATTTTGCGTTGTGATGTATAGTTCAGTCAATAAACTAAATTGAAAAACTTGGGTTTTGACAGTATTGTACGAAATTTTAATAATATTTTATATTTTTTTAGTTTACTTTCGACGAAATCAATGTTAAAATTAGCGTATGAAAATTTAGTTTTTTAATAATAATAAAAAAAAGCAGCTTACAGAAGGAGTGTATGATATGATTTCGAATCAAATTCTACAGAATACCATCGAAGGACTGAAAGCGATTACCAGAGTAGACCTGTGTGTTATGGATACCGAGGGTAAAGCTTTGGCAACTACTATAAATAATGCTGACGAATATGAGAGCGCAGTATTGACGTTTGTGGAATCCCCGGCAGACAGCCAGGTGCTGCAGGGATATCAGTTCTTTAAGGTTTTTGATGAACATCAGCTTGAATATGTGATATTGGCAAAAGGTGACAGTGATGATGTATATATGGTTGGCAAGATAGCTTCTTTCCAGATACAGAATTTACTGGTAGCTTATAAAGAAAGATATGATAAGGACAACTTCATTAAGAATCTGTTATTAGACAACTTATTATTGGTAGATATCTATAACCGTGCGAAAAAGCTACACATCGAAACCGATGTCAGAAGAGTTGTATTTATCATAGAAACCAAGAATGAGAAGGACGTCAATGCCCTTGAAACCGTAAGAGGTTTATTCTCCGGCAAGACAAAAGACTTTATCACTGCGGTAGATGAAAAGAATATAATTCTTGTAAAAGAATTAAAACAGAATGAAACCTATGATGATATGCATAAGACCGCAAGGGTAATCTTAGACATGCTGAATACGGAAGCAATGACCAAAGTACATGTATCCTTTGGTACCATTGTAAACGAAATCAAAGATGTATCCAGATCCTATAAAGAAGCTAAGATGGCACTGGACGTAGGAAAGATTTTCTACAGCAGCCGCAATGTGGTAGCTTATAGTAACTTAGGAATCGGCCGTCTGATTTATCAGTTGCCGATGCCGTTATGCAAGATGTTCATTAAAGAGATCTTTGACGGAAAATCCCCAGATGAATTTGATGAAGAAACTTTAACTACTATCAATAAGTTCTTTGAGAACAGCTTAAATGTATCAGAAACTTCAAGACAGCTTTACATCCACCGTAATACACTGGTTTATCGTCTTGATAAACTGCAGAAGAGCACCAATTTAGACCTTAGGGTATTTGAAGACGCTATTACCTTTAAGATTGCACTGATGGTTGTGAAATACATGAAATATATGGAGACTTTGGAGTATTAAAATGGCTTATGATTTAAAAAAACAGCTAAAAGACATGGATGCTCCCGTGATTAACTTCGAGCAGGTGTCTAAAACATATCAAAAAGGTACCCCTGCTATCAACAATGTCAGTTTACAAATTCGCAAGGGCGAATTTGTATTCATTGTTGGCAGCAGCGGCTCCGGCAAATCCACCATGATAAAACTTATGCTAAAGGAAATCGAACCAACAACCGGCAAGGTTTTCGTAAACTATAAGGATTTATCCAGATTAAGGCACGGTCAGGTGGCAAAGTACCGCCGCAGCATTGGGGTGGTATTCCAAAACTTCCGTCTGTTAAAGGACCGGAATGTATATGAGAATGTTGCATTTGCCCAAAGAGTAATTGAAATGCCAAACAGTTCCATCAGGAGGCAGGTTCCAGCTATGCTCTCTGTGGTAGGTCTGGCGGATAAACAAAAAGCCCTCCCCAGCCAATTATCCGGTGGTGAGCAGCAAAGAGTGGCACTGGCAAGGGCTCTTGTTAATAATCCTGTTATTTTACTGGCCGATGAGCCCACCGGTAATTTAGACCCTAAGAATTCCTGGGAAATCATGAAGCTTTTAGATGAAATTAATAAAAGAGGAACTACGGTGGTTGTGGTTACCCATAACAGTGATATCGTAGATAAGATGCAGAAGAGAGTGATCACCATGAGTAAAGGCATTCTGATCAGTGATGAGCAAAAAGGTGGGTATACCCATGCGTATTAGTACATTTTTCTATAGTTTAAAGCAAGGAATTAAGAATATACATAGAAACCGAATGTTTTCCCTGGCCTCCATCGGCACGATTACGGCTTGTCTGTTTTTATTTGGCATATTTTATTTTGTAGTAGCTAATTTTCAATATATGGTAAAAACAGCCGAGACTTCTGTTGGGGTAACGGTTTTTTTTGATGCCGGAGTCAGCGAAGACCAGATTAAGCAAATTGGTGAAGAAATCAAATCCAGAGCGGAAGTTTCTAAGATTGAATATATTTCAGCGGAGGAAACCTGGAAGAATTATAAAGAAAAATATCTCAAACCGGAGCTTGCACAAACCTTTGGGGATGATAACCCATTAGCAGATTCTGCGTCCTATTCGGTTTACTTAAATGATGTATCCATGCAGAAGTCCCTGGTTACGTACATACAAGACCTTGACGGTGTAAGACAGGTCAATCATTCCGATTCCGTTGCCAATACCTTTAAAACCTTCAATGCTTTGGTGGGCTATGTTTCAGCGGCAATTATCATAATTTTGCTGGCAGTAGCTATATTTTTAATAAGTACTACGGTCACCATGGGAATTGCAATTCGGAAAGAAGAAATTTCTATTATGAAATTAATCGGGGCTACCGATACCTTTATCAGAGCACCTTTTATAGTAGAAGGTGTAATCATCGGTATTATTGGTGCACTTTTACCCGTTACCGGATTATATTTCATTTATCATAAAGTAATATCATATATTACTGAAAAGTACATAAATATATTTCATGCATTTAAGTTTTTGGAAGCACCGGAGATTTTCTCCAAACTGGTTCCCATATCCTTGGGTATCGGAATCGGAATTGGACTGATCGGAAGCTATATGACAGTAAGAAGGCATTTAAGACGCAATGAAGCGTTGTAACCTGAGTTAAGCGGTGAACCTATGAGAAGTCATGCAAATGGGAGAAGAACGTTATGGAGAAAAAGCCTTTAAAAGACCTTATTGCCAGAGCATTAAAGCTTACTGGAAAAAAGAAATTACAAGGTATACTTATAATATTGTCGGTTATAATGTTAGTAAGCTCTCTTAGTTTCCCTTCCCTTGCCAATGAAATTGACAAGGCTAAGGATGCTAAGTCTGACCTTGAGAGAAAGAAACAGGAAACAGAATCAAGATTATCGGAATTAGAAAAGGAAAAGGGCGATATACTTAAATATATCGAAGAATTAGATAAGGAATTAAGCAACTTAGCCGATGAAATTGATTCGTTGAACGGTGACATTAAAAAGACAGGTGTCTCTTTGGAGAATGCGAAAAAGGAATTAAAAGCTGCCAAAGCAGTTGAGCAGGAACAATATAACATAATGAAAAAACGGATACAATACATGTATGAGAACGGTAATACGGAATATATCGAAATTATTATGAAATCCGATACGATTTCCGATATGTTAAATCAGGTTGAATACATGTCTAAAATTACGGAATTTGACAACAATCTTTTGGATAACTATAAAAAACTGAAACAGGATGTGGCGGATAAAGAAAAAAAGCTGGAAGCAAAAGTTGCCGAATTAAATGCATTAAAAGAAGAGCTGACTTATGAACAAGGGACGGTTAAAAAATTAGCCTCAGATAAAAATAAAGAACTGGCTAAATATGAGGCCAGCATTGATGAAACACAGGCTCTTTCCGCCGACTATACCAATAAACTAAACGAGCAGGAAGATCTGATCGAACAATTACTGGAAGCAGAAAGAAAACGTGTGGAAGAAGAGGAACGTAAGAAAAAGGAAGCAGAGGAACGCAGGAGAAAGGAAGAAGAAAGAAAACGACAGGAAGAAGCAGCTAAGAATAATAACGATTCAGAACAAAACGATGATTCCGGTCAGGATACCTCTTCCGGAGGTCCGGTTAATACCGGGGGCTTTACCTGGCCCTGCCCGTCCAGTACCCGTATTACCTCAACCTTTGGAAATAGGGAACAACCAACGGAAGGCGCAAGTACCTACCATAAAGGAATTGATATCGGTGCAAGCACCGGAAGTAATATTGTAGCGGCAGGAAGCGGTTCTGTTGTCACGGCGGCCTATAGTGTATCTGCAGGTAATTACATCATGATTTACCATGGTGATGGAGTCTATACCGTATATATGCATTGCTCTAAATTACTGGTTTCCGTCGGCGACGAGGTCACTAAGGGGCAGACCATTGCCCTGGTAGGATCAACGGGAATTTCTACCGGTTCCCATTTACACTTTGGAGTTACTGTAAATGGTACATATGTAAATCCGCTGAATTATGTAAGTTATTAGATTTTTTTCATGTTAGCTGCAGGGGGAGTTTTTATTTATAAAAAACATTTACTTCCCCGTAGATAGAGTAAAGGATTAATATTTTAGTAAGTCTGGTTAACGTTTGCATTTTATATTATGCAAGCGCCCCGCTAAAAGATAAGGAGAGCGAACTATGAAGAATAAATTTATGTCTGGATTTTTATCAGGATTAGCAGGCGCACTATTTATTTTTACAATCGTACTGACAATTTATGTTACCCAGGTTGAGGGCAGAGATTCAAAAAGCCCGGAAGCAAATGTTGCCAGTGAACAAAACAATGGTACGGCTAAAGCCACTGAAGTAAAAGAAACATCTTCAGATGAAGTCATGCAAAAAATAAATAAGCTTGAAACCCTGATTGATAAGTTTTACATGGAGAAAGTGGATGACAGCAAGTTAGCGGATGGTATTTATAAAGGTCTGCTTGCAAGTCTTGGTGACCCATATTCCTGTTATTATACGGCAGATGAGTATAAAGCCCTGATGGAGTCCACCGGTGGTGTTTATTGCGGAATCGGTGCTACGGTGACTCAGAATGTGACCACTGGTATTATTACCATAGTAAAGCCCTTCCTGAACGGACCGGCCCATGCGGCAGGAATTTTACCCGGGGATATTGTATATAAGGTTAACGGTGAAGAAGTAACCGGGAAAGATTTAACCGAAGTAGTAAGCAAGATCAAAGGAGAGGAAGGGACCAAAGCGGAGATAACCATTGTCCGTGAAGGAGAAACAAAGCCCATGGAGTTTTCCATACCCAGAAAAACCGTGGAAGTTCCTACCATCGAATATGAGATGTTAGACAATAAAATCGGCTATATTGCAGTTTCTGAATTCGACGAAGTTACGGCAGAACAGTTCCGTAAAGCTGTCAATGACTTAGAAAAACAAGGCGAAAAAGGTCTGGTTATTGATATCCGTAATAATCCGGGAGGATTGCTGGATACGGTATGCGACATGCTTGACCGGATGCTGCCCAAAGGTTTAATTGTATATACGGAAGATAAGTATGGCAAGAGAGAAGAAAAATTCTCTGACGCCAAAGAAGAGTTTAATAAACCGTTAGCAGTTCTGATTAATGGAAACAGCGCCAGTGCTTCGGAAATATTTGCAGGTGCAATACAGGATTACAAACGTGGTACCATTGTTGGGACCACCAGTTTTGGTAAGGGTATCGTACAGTCTATTATCCCTTTATCTGACGGCACCGCAATTAAAGTTACAGTTTCTAAGTATTTCACTCCTAACGGTAAAAACATTCATAAGATTGGTATCAAACCGGATGTGACCGTAGATTTGAAAGAAAAACTAAAAAAAGAGGTAGTCATTAAGAAAGAAGAAGATAACCAGCTTCAGAAAGCAATTCAGGTTATTAAGGATCAGATAAAGAAATAAGGGGTATTGAAGGATAAAGGGTATTGAAGAATAAGGGGTATTGAAGAATAAAGGGTTTTGAGAAATAAAGGGTTTTGAAGAAAGAATATTGAAGAATAAAGGATACTAAAAACAAGGGATATAGTAATAAAGGTATAAAGAAATATAATTAAAACCAACAATTTTTTAGGCATTTGTAATCCGGAGGTTATTCATTAACTGATTTTAGGCAGTTGATAGGAATAAATCCGTTAGATTTACAAATGCCTTTTTCATATTATAGCAGCAAATTGGTGAATTCACTGCTTAGCGACTATTTACTTAATGATGATGATTATAATTCATTAAGTTATTTGGTTATTAGATAAAGTTACACAGTATGTTAATGCTTAAGATATTACATATTATAGAAATTATGGCAGAACAGACATTCGAAAATATGTTGCGTTTGAAAACCAGATATGATATAATGACTAACGATTAGTTAAATCGATTAAAATAATACCTTTTGATATAGATGATATAAACCGTAGGGAATGCAAATATAAGGACTGGAGTAATTGAGAATCATCCTAATTAAATTTATAATCGACATTCATATTTATAATTGACATTCATATTTATAATCGACATTCATATTTATAAACGACATTCATATTTATAAACGATATTCATATTTATAATCGAAATTCATATTTATAACTGACATTCATATTTATAACCGATATTCACATTTACAATCGACTGTTGCAGTTATAGTGCATTCACAGTTATAATCGATATTCATGCCATTAATGTAAGATTAGAAGTATAACCATTGCAGAAAAGGCAGTGCAAGATATAATTCATATTCATATAAATAGCAGATATTTCTAAATCATGTAGTTTTATAACTGCTTGATTTCATGTAAGGATTAATAGAAAGGATAAAACAGATGAGTATTTTCAAGCTTGTTTCGGAATATGCACCAACAGGAGACCAACCGGAAGCGATAACCCAGTTGGTTAATGGTTTTAAAGAAGGTAATCAGTTTGAGACCCTGCTTGGTGTTACGGGTTCCGGTAAAACCTTTACCATGGCCAATGTAATACAGGCGCTGGATAAACCAACGTTGGTCATTGCCCATAACAAGACTTTAGCAGCTCAGTTATATGGAGAATTCAAGGAATTTTTCCCTGAGAATGCCGTAGAGTATTTTGTAAGTTATTATGATTATTACCAGCCGGAAGCCTATGTCCCTTCAACCGATACTTACATTGAAAAGGATTCCGCTATTAACGATGAGATTGATAAACTAAGGCACTCCGCTACCGCAGCCTTATCCGAACGTAAGGATGTCATTATCATTGCCAGCGTATCCTGTATTTATGGCTTGGGTGACCCTATAGATTATCAGGATATGGTAATTTCCCTAAGACCTGGTATGACAAAAGACAGGGACGAGGTTCTTAGAAAGCTGGTGGATCTTCAATATACCAGAAACAATATGGACTTTAAACGTGGTACCTTCCGTGTACATGGCGATGTGGTTGAGATATTTCCGGTGACTTCCGATGATCGTGCAATCCGTGTGGAATTCTTTGGTGATGAAGTCGACCGGATTAGTGAAATTGATGTATTAACCGGTGAAATCAAGTGCAGCCTGGAACATATTGCAATCTTCCCTGCTTCTCACTATGTAGTATCCCAGGACAAGCTTGAAGCTGCCATTAAGACTATTGAAGTCGAGCTGGAAGAAAGAATCCGGTACTTTAAGAGTGAAGATAAATTGCTGGAAGCCCAGAGAATCTCTGAGCGGACGAATTTTGATATCGAGATGTTACGGGAGACCGGATTTTGTTCTGGTATCGAGAACTATTCCAGACATTTATCCGGTTTGGAACCAGGAAGTACGCCCCATACTTTAATAGATTATTTTCCAGATGACTTCCTTATTATTGTAGATGAATCCCATATTACCATACCTCAGGTCAGGGGGATGTACGCCGGAGATCAGGCCAGAAAGAGTACCCTGGTGGATTTTGGTTTCCGCTTGCCGTCTGCTAAGGATAACAGACCTTTAAATTTTGAAGAATTTGAAAGTAAGATTAATCAGATGATGTTCGTATCCGCTACCCCTTCCGTTTATGAAAGAGATCATGAACTGATGCGCACAGAACAGATTATAAGACCTACCGGATTATTGGATCCGGAGATTTCCGTACGTCCCGTTAACGGACAGATAGATGACTTAGTCGGTGAAGTGAATAAGGAAGTAGCCAAAAAGAATAAGATACTGGTTACTACCTTAACAAAGCGTATGGCAGAAGATTTAACCGCTTATATGAGGGAAGTCGGCATTCGGGTAAAGTACCTTCATTCCGATATTGACACACTGGAACGTTCGGAAATTATTAGGGACATGAGATTGGATGTATTTGATGTTTTAGTTGGAATTAATCTGCTTAGAGAAGGACTTGATATACCTGAGATTACTTTAGTGGCAATACTGGATGCAGATAAGGAAGGTTTCTTACGTTCAGAAACTTCACTGATTCAGACCGTTGGACGAGCCGCTCGTAATTCAGAAGGCCGGGTTATCATGTATGCAGATAAAATAACGGATTCTATGGATAAGGCAATCTATGAAACCAACCGAAGAAGAGCAATCCAAAGCCAATATAATGAAGAACATGGAATTACTCCGACTACAATACAAAAGAAAGTACGGGAGTTAATCCGTATATCGAAAAAAGCAGACAAAGATTATTATAAGATGGATAAAGATCCGGAATCCATGAGCCGGAACGAACTTGAAGCAGTGGTTAAGAAGATTACCAAAGACATGCATACGGCAGCCGCCGAATTAAACTTTGAGCTGGCAGCCGAACTAAGAGATAGACTGCTTGAACTAAAAAAACAGTTAAATGATATGGAGTAGGACCAGGTAATTACGAAAGCTATGGAGCTTAAGCAGGTTAGTTATTGAAAGGTACAGGTGTTAAAATGGCTGAAAAGAAACATTATATTAAAATCAGAGGGGCAAAGGAACATAACCTTAAGAATATCAGTGTGAATATACCTCGGGATGAATTCGTTGTCCTGACGGGGCTAAGCGGTTCTGGTAAGTCCTCTTTGGCGTTTGATACAATCTATGCAGAAGGACAAAGAAGATATATGGAATCCTTATCTTCCTATGCCAGGCAGTTTTTAGGACAGATGGAAAAACCGAATGTGGAAAGCATTGAAGGTCTGTCCCCTGCTATATCCATAGATCAGAAATCTACTAACCGAAATCCCCGTTCCACGGTTGGAACCGTAACGGAGATTTATGATTATTTTCGTTTATTATATGCCAGAGTCGGTACGCCCCACTGCCCCAAATGCGGTAAGGAGATAAAGAAACAGACTGTTGACCAGATGGTGGACGAAATAATGCGTCTTGAAAGCGGCAGCAGGATTCAGCTGCTGGCTCCGGTAGTAAGAGGCAGAAAAGGTGAACATGTTAAATTATTTGAACAGGCCAAGAAAAGCGGATATGTCCGTGTTATGGTAGATGGTCACCTTTATGAATTATCCGAAGAGATTAAATTAGAAAAAAATATCAAACATAACATAGAAATCATTGTAGACCGTCTGATTGTAAAAGAAGGAATAGAAAAGAGGCTATCCGATTCTATCGAAAGTTCCCTGAAACTGGCAGAAGGTCTGTTGCTTGTAGATGTTCAGGATAAAGCACCTTTAACCTTTAGTCAGAACTTTGCCTGCCCGGACTGCGGTATCAGTATTGATGAAATTGAACCAAGGAGCTTTTCCTTTAATAATCCTTTTGGAGCCTGCCCGGAGTGCCATGGTATCGGCTTTAAGATGGAATTTGCAGAAGAACTTATAATACCTGACCATTCCCTGAGTCTGGCAGAAGGTGCCATTGCTGTATTAGGCTGGCAGTCGGCAGTTGATAAATCCAGTTATACCAGATGCACCCTGGAAGCACTGGCGAAGGAATATAAGTTTGATCTATATACACCATATAAAGATTTACCGGAGAAAATCAAATATGTCATAATGCACGGCACCGATGGCAGATCTGTAAAGGTTCATTATAAGGGACAACGTGGTGAAGGGGTATATGACGTAGCGTTTGAAGGTCTGATCCGTAACGTGGAAAGACGCTACCGGGAAACCGCCTCAGAATCCACCAGACAGGAATATGAAAGTTTCATGAGAACCACACCTTGTAAAGAATGCGGTGGTAAGCGTTTAAAGAAGGAATCCCTGGCGGTTACCATTAATAATAAAAATATCTCGGATGTAACGGAATACTCCATCCGTGATTTAAGTGACTTCATGAGTAAGTTAGAACTTACGCCGACCCAGCTTAAAATCGGAGAACTGGTACTTAAGGAAATCCGGGCAAGAGTAGGCTTCTTAATGGATGTTGGTCTTGACTACTTATCCTTATCTAGAGCTACCGGCTCCTTATCCGGTGGTGAAGCTCAGAGAATCCGACTGGCGACCCAGATTGGATCAGGTCTGGTAGGTGTTGCTTATATTCTGGATGAACCAAGTATCGGTCTTCATCAAAGAGACAATGATAAGCTTTTAAAGACTCTCAAAAACTTAAAAGAACTCGGCAATACCTTAATTGTGGTTGAGCATGACGAAGATACCATGTTTGCGGCAGATTATATAATCGATATCGGACCAGGAGCAGGAGAGCACGGTGGAGAAGTGATTGCTGCCGGTACGGCGGAAGAAATCATGAAAGTGGAAGAATCCATAACCGGAGCATATCTGAGCGGAAGGATAAAGATTCCCATTCCGGAGATTAGAAGACAACCAAGCGGATATATAACGATTAAAGGTGCCAAGGAGAATAATTTAAAGAATGTTACAGTGGATATCCCACTTGGAATAATGACCTGTATAACCGGAGTATCCGGTTCCGGTAAGAGCTCTCTGGTTACGGAGATATTGTATAAGCGTCTGGCAAGGGATCTTAACCGGGCCCGTTGTATTCCGGGCAAGCATGAGGATATGATTGGACTGGATAGACTGGATAAAGTAATTAATATTGACCAGTCACCGATTGGAAGAACACCCAGATCAAACCCTGCAACCTATACCGGTGTATTTGACCAGATCAGGGACTTATTCTCTGCTACACCGGATGCTAAGATGAAAGGTTACTCAAAAGGTCGCTTCAGCTTTAATGTAAAAGGCGGACGCTGTGAAGCCTGCAGCGGTGACGGAATTATAAAAATTGAGATGAACTTTTTACCGGATGTCTATGTACCTTGTGAAGTCTGCGGCGGAAAACGCTATAACCGTGAAACCCTGGAAGTAAGATATAAGGGAAAGAATATATACGATGTGCTTGATATGACGGTGGAAGAGGCCATGAAGTTCTTTGAGAATATGCCTTCCATCCGGCGAAAGATTGAAACCTTATATGACGTAGGTTTGTCTTATATCCGACTTGGACAGCCATCCACTACACTCTCCGGCGGGGAAGCCCAAAGAATCAAACTGGCAACGGAACTTAGCAAGCGCAGTACCGGTAAGACGATATACATTTTGGATGAACCGACAACCGGACTCCATTTTGCAGATGTCCACAAATTAATTGAAATCTTAAGAAGGCTTTCTGAGGGCGGCAATTCAGTGGTTGTAATCGAACACAACTTAGATGTAATTAAGACAGCGGATTATATTATCGATATGGGACCGGAAGGCGGAGATAAGGGTGGTACTGTCATCGCTAAGGGAACACCAGAAGAAATTGCTGAGAACAAGAATTCCTATACCGGTATTTATGTAAAAAGACAGCTGGAGGATTATCAGAAGGATAACTTAAAGGTAATATAGTAGTATTAAACTATGTAATAGAAAAAATATAAGCAAACGTTATTATACTTATTGTAGGCTATATAATAGTAAAAAAGTATGATACAACTAAAAAGTATGTAATACAGCAGAGGTGATACTATAGTTAAGTTTTAATCGCTTCGAGATTGGAGTATATATGGACAGCCATTTCTTTGCTATGATGTCACGAATGAAATATATAGAACGATGGGCACTCATGCGAAACTCACAGACAGAGAATATATCCGAACATTCCCTGGAGGTAAGCATGTTAGCCCATGCACTGGCTGTTATCAGCAATAAACGCCTGGGTAATACTTTGAATGCAGAAAAAGCTGCTCTAATTGGTCTTTATCATGACTCTACTGAGATTATAACCGGAGATATGCCAACTCCGGTTAAATATTATAATAAAGAGATTCAGGCTGCCTTTAAAGACATAGAAAAAATAGCAGCCAGACGTTTAGTTGACATGCTGCCGGAAGATATGAGGGATTCCTATCAATCCATCTTTTTTCAAATGGAAGGGGAGGAATATCTTTGGAAACTACTGAAAGCTGCAGATAAACTCTCGGCACTCATAAAATGCATACAGGAAGAAAATGCAGGTAATACGGAGTTTTCCAGTGCAAAGCTAAGTTTAACAGAGACATTAAGGGAGATGGAACTTAAGGAAGTGGAGATATTTATGGAAGAGTTTCTGCCTTCTTATTATAAAACTTTGGATGAACTTAATTGACTATATTTGATAAAAAATAAATAATATATGGGCAAAAAAAAGAGGGGCAGTAAGATACCAATGTCATTAAGTTAAGATGACATTGGTATCTTACCCTCTTAAATTTTTATTTTAATATTCCATAATAAAATGTTATGTAAATTATTAAATCTGAACATTCTAATGAAAAGCGTTTCTTAATTTACTTTTGCTCAGGAAAACTCCTAAAATATATATCATTACCGTCCGGATCTTTAAAATGCATGTTCTTGGCGCCCCAAGGCTGTAATGTAGGTCCATCTAGAATGGGAATTTCAAGTTTTATGAAACGCTCATACTCTATATCTACGTCATCCACAGTAAAGGCCAGGCTGATATTCGGACTTGGATTATTTTTAATTGTCCCGTCATTATAAACTGTTAAGGTGGTCCCCTCGGTAATTATGAATTGATGTACTTCGTCTTTACAATCAGAACTGATATATAATATTTTTCTGTAAAAATCAGCCAATCTGATTACATCATTTGTTCCTAAACATACTTCTCCTAAAATCATCTCTTAGTTACCTCTTTCTATTAGTTTTGTATTTTGTATTAGATTGTAATTTGGGTTCATAATGTAATATAAAGTATGAGTTTCAAAATTTGAGTTATATTGATGATTTCATTTGTAATCTAAGATATATAGTTCGAATTCAAAATTCGAGGTCAAGATTCGCGTTCAAGATTCGAGTTCAAAATCCGAGGTCAAGATTCGAGTTCAAAATTCGAGTTCAATATTCGCGTTCAAGATTCGAGTTCAAAATCCGAGTTTAAAATTCGAGTTCAAATTCCAAGTTTAAAATTTGAGCTGTATTAGTTCAAATTCAAAAAAAGGTATATGGAATGAGGACATAAAGTTATAAACTTATTAATGCATAGGATACCGATGTTAGTCGTCGCTTAGCGTTTAAAAGAACATTATGCTTTGATTTATTATACTATAGAAAGAACGTGTGTTCAAGGGTGTAATCCATTTTATTTACAGGTCTTAATTCTATTAAGTTTCAATTGATTTACAATTAAATTTACAGGGATTTATCCTAAAGACTCCATAAAATAGGATACAGCTTAAAATAAAACTTTTTCAAATTGCCTTTATAGATAAGTTGCACAGATTTTAATATAATAATGAAATATTTTGTACTGGTGTTCACGAAAAAAATGTTGTAAAATAGGCTATATGTTTAAATTGACAAGATACCAGATAATCATAGTCTAGTAGGAGGAAAAACGAGTGGATAAGGAAATAGTAATTGTCTTGGATTTTGGAGGTCAGTACAATCAGCTGATAGCCAGAAGAGTAAGGGAATGTAATGTATATTGCGAGGTATTGCCTTACAACACAAGTCTTGAAAGAATAAAAGAAATAAATCCCAAGGGTATCATATTTACCGGTGGGCCGGCCAGTGTCTATGCAGAAGACTCTCCAACCTGCGATAAAGAAATATTTGAATTAGGTATTCCGGTTCTGGGAATCTGCTATGGCTGCCAGTTAATGACGTATTTACTTGGCGGTAAGGTTTCCAAAGCTCCTGTCAGAGAATATGGTAAGACAGAAGTAAAGGTGAATAAAAATTCAAAATTATTTGAAGATGTAATGGAAAGCTTGATCTGCTGGATGAGCCATACCGATTACGTTGAAGTATTACCCGAGGGCTTTACTGTATCTGCCCATTCCGATTCCTGCCCGGTAGCCGGCTTAGAAAAGCCTTCACAGAATTTATATGGTGTACAATTCCATCCGGAAGTTGTCCATACCCAGGAAGGAACCAAAATGCTTCACAACTTCCTTTATAAGGTATGTAACTGTGCCGGAGACTGGAAGATGGATTCCTTTGCGGAAGAATCCATAAAAGCGTTAAAAGAAAAGATCGGTGATAAAAAAGTATTATGCGCCTTATCCGGCGGAGTAGATTCCTCTGTAGCTGCAGTAATGATTAGTAAGGCTGTTGGAAAGCAATTAACCTGTATTTTCGTTGACCACGGTCTGCTTCGTAAAAACGAAGGTGACGAAGTTGAGAAGATATTTACAGAGCAGTTTGATGTGAACTTTATCCGTGTAAATGTTCAGCAGAGATTTTATGATAAATTAGCAGGTGTGTCCGAGCCTGAGACTAAGAGAAAAATCATCGGTGAAGAGTTCATTCGTGTATTTGAAGAAGAAGCGAAGAAGATTGGAACCGTGGACTTCCTGGTTCAGGGAACGATATATCCTGACGTAATTGAGAGTGGTCTTGGCAAATCAGCAGTGATTAAAAGTCATCATAATGTAGGTGGACTACCCGATTATGTGGATTTTAAAGAGATAATAGAACCTCTTCGCAACCTGTTTAAGGATGAAGTACGAAAAGCAGGTTTGGAACTTGGAATTCCTGAAAACCTGGTCTTTAGACAGCCATTCCCGGGACCAGGACTTGCCATCCGTATCATCGGAGATGTAACAGAAGAAAAGATTAAGATATTACAGGAAGCAGATTACATTTACCGCGAAGAAATTGCAAAAGCCGGATTGGACAGATCCATAGGACAATATTTCGCTGCCCTTACTAACATGCGCTCCGTTGGTGTTATGGGAGATGAGAGAACCTATGATTATGCAGTGGCTCTTCGTGCCGTAACTACCTCGGATTTCATGACAGCGGAAGCTGCGGAACTGCCTTGGGAAGTTATTGGGAAGGTGTCATCTCGAATTGTAAATGAAGTGAAACATATTAATAGAGTGCTCTATGACTGTACGGGTAAGCCACCGGCTACGATAGAGTTTGAATAGTAGCGATGAGTCTGGGAAGCCTTATAAAATAGGGCGTTCCTGGACTTTTCTTTTGTCTCTGCTACTACTCTGCTACTAACCGCAACTATCCTTTTTCTTAGTTATTATGTGGCTTATAGTAGAATTTAGTGACAATACAGCGCATGATTTTACAGCATGGCTGTTATTAAAGTTGATATTAAACAATGTTTCGAATTGGCATTTGGATTATTTTTCCGGGTGCCTTTTCTTTTGGAACAGGACCAATTGGTGTTGGTGGAAAATTAGCTGCTGCTGTGTCTTCCATAGTATCTTCAAAAATGTCCAGTGAAAAGATATTATCTGGAGAAGGTGGTGTAGGAATTGCTTTCTCACCAAGATTTTGAAGATTATCAACCAATTCTTTCTGTTTGTGTGGAAACATGTGCGAGTAAGTGTTTAACGTTGTGGATACTTTCTCATGTCCCAGTCTGTCAGCAATCACAATTGCATCGTAGCCCTCATTGATAAGAAGGGAAACGTGCGAGTGTCTTACGTCATGAATTCGTATTTTCTTTACTCCAGAGGCTTTGGTGCCTCGTTTCATTTCATGTGCAAGAAATGATTTGGTGAAAGGAAATAATCTGCTCTTTGGATCAAGCATATATTGTCTGTCTATATAATCCTTTACTTCTTGAAATAGAAAGTCTGGAATAGGAACGGTGCGCTTGCTTTTCTTGGTCTTTGGAGTAGTAATAACATCTTTTCCTTTGCTTCGGGAGTAGGTCTTATTGACACGAATATTCTTTTCGGTAAGATTAATATCTTCCGCTGTCAGAGCTAGCAATTCACCTTCTCGGATACCTGTCCAATATAAAATTTCAAAACACATATACGATACAGGTTATCCTTGATTGCGTCTCGAAAAGCAAGAAATTCAGGTGTGCGTTGGCTGGTCATTATTAAATTTATGAAAAAATAAATACCATTAAATCATACTTAACAAGTAAAATATCGGTTGTTATTTCACATTTTATTATGTATAATTTTAAATTAGGGTAACTATACTTAGTATCAAAAAATGGAGGAAAAGCAATGTCAGAAGTTACTGAAAAATGGTCAAGTTTAGAAGAGACAGCAGATTATCTGGGAGTGACCAAAGACACTATAAGAAGCTGGATAAAAAAAGGTGCAATACCAGCACATAAGGTAGGAAGGCTTTGGAAATTCAAATTTTCTGAGGTGGATGACTGGGTGAAGACTGGGAAGAGTGCATTATAGAATTAATTACAAGGAGCAATTTCAGTGAAAAAAATTAGATTTATAGATTTGTTTTGTGGATGTGGTGGATTGAGTTTAGGCTTTGAACAAGCAGGATTTATTCCAGTTGCGGGTATTGATTTTAAGGAGTCAGCCATAAAGACATATAGGGAACATTTAAAAATCAAAAGCAATATGTGTTGATATATCGTCAATGGATGAAAAACAAATTAAAGAAGAATTAGGAGGTTTGCCTAAGATAGACATTATTATAGGCGGTCCACCTTGTCAGGGATTTTCAAATGCAAATAAGAATTATGTTTGTTATTACAAAAGGTGAGAAATTCGATTTATAATTAATAATAGCTTCATAAAGCATTATTGCATAAGGGATACTGGTACAGAAAAAACTGCAAAGTTTTTTATGGGAAGCCAGATGTTGTACTCAAAAAATACAGTATAGCAATATTCTGTGATGGAGAATTTTTTCATGGAAAAGACTGGGAAGTATTGAAATCTAGATTAGAAAAGCGTAATAATGGCGAGTGCTGGATTAGCAAGATTTCTCGATATAGAGAATGAGATGATAAGGTCAACAAAAGAATTTTATTTGAAGGGTGGACGTTTGTTAGGTTTTGGAGCGATGATATTAAGCGGCATGTGGACGAATGCATAAAGATTGTGGAAGAGATGACATTTGATATAAAGATAAATGAAGATAAAATATAAGCTTTCGAAAAAACGGAGGAAAAGATAAGGATGTTTGATGCATTGACATATCAGATGATGATGGAAGAAATAAATGATAATGTTAGACGGCATGGTATTATGGATGACACAATTGGTATTCTTGTAACTAGACCAGATCTTCCTACGGGAAAAAATATTATGAACAGCTTAGAATATTTTCATTTTCGCACAGGAAAGTCAGTTAATTTCTATTTGCCAGGTTATGGAGCTTATTGGCCAAAAACTGATTATCCTGATGGAAAAATCGTCACCGTGATTGATGGAGTAAATTGGTCCTTTAGTAATCAAATGTTTGTACAATTTATCTCTCAATTAGAGAAATATTCAAAATGGCAGTATTCTGGAGAAAGTGAATTGTTGTTAGTAGAATTAAAAAACGGAATTCTTTCGTATGAAAACATGATGCAGTTTCATTTGGATAATATGATTCGAGACAATGTAATTCAATCGGTTTATCAATTTTTTGAACAATTGTTTAGCATATGTTCGGATAAAGAGACTTTGAATCAAATAAGTAATGCTTTTGGAATCAATAAGCTGAAACAAATTAGTAAAGAGAAACTTTTAGAAAAAATGCCGTTAGATATAGGAAATGTTCTTAAACAGGAAAAATACTTTTGCATAAAAAATATGCAAGTGTAAAGCTGATAAAAGGAGGAATTTTATGGAGGATATTTTTGTATCAGAATTTTTTCGTTTAGATAATGAATTGGATGAAATAAATGACTTTTTTCGCACAATAATGATTTTGCTTGATAATTCTAATAATAAGGATGATAAATTGTATCGAACTGCGTTGGAGAAATTTGATTTCCCGGGAGTAAAAGGGATTAATTTGGGCGTATCAGAAACTGGAATGGATGCGGGGTTTGGACCAATATTATCGGAGCAAGTTATTAGTGATGCTTTTGATATCGTAGAGGCAGGCTCAAAGCAGCCAGAAATTTTTCAATTAGTTGGTTTGTTTGAAAAAAATGTTTCATCTGATCGATTAAGTGATATGATAGCAACCATTATTCTGCCGGATATTAGGGAATATACTCGGAAAGTGAACCGTAAATTAGGACTAAATTTTGCTAGATATTATTAGATTAAATTCAGGGATGAAATCGCAATTAATCCATTTAAAAATTGTGAATTACTATATTTACCCATAGATATCTTGCATGAAATTCCAATTGCTCGTTCTTGGAGTGACATCGATAGGGTAATTGCAGAGAATAAAGCAATTAGAGACGAAGTAAATGAAGCAGTAGGAAAAGAATGGAGAAAAATGTGTTCTGCCGACAAAAAAGAGTATATAAAAAATCATATATTTCATGATTTTGACAGATGTATGCGTCTGATTGAAAGCTATAGGCAGGCGGAGATAAATGAATACGAATTAGCAAATAATTGGGATTATTTGATTGCAGATACATTTAAACAGATGAAGAAGTGCGGACTTTTTAATTTCTTAGAACACGCAGATAATTCTGGAATCGATAGTTGGCATGCATCTTTAAAGGTTCTATCACTTCTAAGGATTGGATAGAAAATAATAAAGGATGGGATGAAATTATATCGATAGCCACAAATAGAAGAGAAAAGTCATTGCAACGATTATTACATTTGAGTGGAAAATATTATTGCTCAACAAATAACATTGATATGTCTTTTGAAGCAAATGAAGGACCAGGTCCTGTAGATTTGAAAATCAGTCGAGGAATGGATAAAACAGTTGTGGAAATAAAATTGTCTTCAAATGAGGATTATATGCATGGGTATGAAGAACAAATAGAAAAGTATGCAAAAGCAGAGGAAACTGATAAAAGAATATTTGTGTACGTTAAAGTTGTAAATCCTATAAGAGACAAGAAAATAGAACAAAGACATATAGAAAGAACTGAGAGTTTCGAGAACTCACCATTACTATTTGTCATTGACTCTCAAATACAAAAAACAGCAAGTAAAAAGTAAATAAAAATCACAAAGATACTTATTAAAAGAATAAAATTACTCATAAAAAGTACGAGAAAGACTTGATAAAATAGATCAGTTCTTTGGTGGATATTGTGAAGTTTATAGAATGAAATGAGATGGGGAATAATAGAGAATATTATTCATACCATTTGTGTATTTGCAAACGACTTGGAGAATGTTAATAGTGTAAATGGTCAAGCTCCACTAAGGAATTATACTAGAATATTATTAAATTAATATATCCAAAGAAACAATGAATTCGTAGAACTAAGCCATAAAAAATATGTATTTATTATAAGTCAAAACATAGAGGTAGGTGAAATAATGGCAACTAGATCAATAGAATATCTTCAAAGTCTTGTCAGGGAATTAGCAAAGCTTCCAAGTGAAGTTGAATGGGTTGAATTTAAATGTAATAGCAAAGATCCAGAGAGAATAGCAGAATATATTTCAGGACTTAGTAATGTGGCAGCTTTGTTTGAAAAACCAAAAGCATATCTTGTATGGGGAATAGAGGATGATACACATGAGATAAGTGGTACTAATTTTGAATACAGAAAGATGAAAAAAGGAAACGAAGAATTAGAAGCATGGCTTGCAAGAATGATAAATCCTAAGATAAATTTTAAGTTTTTTGAAGTGTCGATGGGGAATAATATAACAGTGGTGTTATTAGAAATTCCGTGTGCAGAAACAGAAACAACCAAGTTTGGAGCAACTGCGTATATACGTGTAGGTACTAATTTAAAACCGTTGGTAGGATATAAGGACAAGGAAATGGAGTTATGGAGAATATTTGATACGACTCCATACGAACTTCGTATTGCTGCTAGTAATATGATGGAAGATGAAATTGTTATGCTTCTTGAATATCCAAGGTATTATGATAAAATGGAACTGCCTATTCCGAGAAACCGCGACAAAGTTTTTGAGGATTTAAATAACGAAAAATTTATTAAGAAGAATGATGCAGGAAATTGGGATATTACTAATTTAGGTGCATTGATGATTGCAAAGGATTTAAAGAAGTTTGATAATCTTGCACGTAGAACGGTTAGAGTTATCTGGTATAAGGGCATTTCTAGGTTGGAGGCAGTAAGAGAAAAAGAGTTCTCCGGTGGCTATGCTTTTGCATACGAAGACATTGTGCAGTACATTATGACGATTATTCCTCAGGAAGAGGTAATTGTAGAGGCTACTAGAAAGTCGATTTTTAGCTTTCCAGAAATTGCTATCCGTGAATTGATTGCTAATATTATGATACATCAATCACTGGAACAACGTGGTACTAATCCGATGGTAGAGATTTTTGAAAATAGAATTGAGTTTTCGAATGCAGGTGCACCGCTTATTTCAATCGATCGTATTGTAGATACGGTTCCAGTATCTCGAAATGAGAATATGGCTGGATTTATGCATAAATGTGGTATATGCGAGGAACGTGGTAGTGGATACGATAAAATTGTAGCAGCAACCAGTCGGAATGAAATGCTTGCTCCTCGTATTGAAAATCAAAATAATCAATTTACAAAAGTTGTTTTGTTTGCAAAAGTCCCATTTGATATTACTACAAAAGAAGATCGTATCAGAACATGTTATATGCAAGCGTGTCTGGCATATGTTAACTTTGGTGCTGTTGGAAATTCTGACATTAGAGAAGTGTTTGGATTGACGGATAAAGAAAGTTATAAATCCTCTCGAGTTATTAAGGACACAGTAGATGCGGGCTTAATTAAACCACTTGATGAAAATACGGCGCCTAGATATATGAAATATATTCCTCACTGGGCATAAGTTTAACTTGCAGTAACTTGCAATAAAATGTTTTATCGGACTTATACCATCCATTTTTAACGAAAAACACATGGAACTGAGCTGAAAACATCAAAATTTAACTTGCAGTAACTTGCAACAACTTGCAGCCTGATAGGAAAAGTAAAGGAGGTATTCCCATGGATGACAAAGATAAAATAATACAAGAATTACAACAAAAAGTTTACAATCTGGAATCCAGAGTGGATTATCTTCAAGGTATTTTGATGGAAGCAAAGATTCCTTATAAAAATGATGTTGACCAACCTGAAGAAACAGAGCTACATACTGACTCTACTGAAGAAAATCAAGGAGCACTTATAATTCCAGAAGTTATAACCCAAAATCACGCAAAATACTTTTATTCTATGTTCAAAGGAAGAATGGATGTATATAGCAAGCGTGGTGGTAAGCCTAATCCTAAGACAGGAAAGACTGGTTATTATACGCAGTGTTGGAACTTCTGGAAAGATGGTATATGTCCTAAGAAAACTGGTAACAAGATCAAGTGTGGTGAGTGTAAGAATCAAAACTATAAGCCACTGATTGGTGAAAATATAATGAATCACCTAAAAGGCGAAAGAGAGGATTGCTCTGACGTAATTGGCTTATATCCGATGTTTCCGGATGAAACATGTAATTTCCTCGTGTTTGATTTTGATAATCATGATGAAAAAACAAATGGAGATGATTTTGCAAATACTGACGATGAATGGATGGAAGAAGTAAATGCAATGCGTGCCATATGTGAAAATAATAATATTCAAGTATTGGTGGAACGCTCACGCTCAGGGAAGGGTGCACATATTTGGCTGTTTTTTGATGAATCTATTCCTGCATCTCTTGCTCGGAAATTTGGAACAGCATTACTTACAAAAGGAGCAGAATCTGTAAATCAAAAGAATTTTAAGTCTTATGATAGAATGCTACCGGCACAGGATCATATGCCAGAGGGCGGATTGGGGAATCTGATAGCATTGCCACTACAAGGACAGGCTTTGAAAAATGGAAATAGTGCTTTTATTGATGAAAAATGGAATGCATATCCGAATCAATGGAACGTTCTAGGAGAGACCAGTAAAATATCCAAAGCTTATATTGAAGAAAAAGTAAATGAGTGGACGGCAGATGGATTACTTGGAGTTCTTGCAGAAGATATGAGTGGGAATGTAGAAAAAAGTGAAAATGAAGAATCAAAGCCATGGGAAAAGAAGAAACAAAGATTTGAGACATCTGATGTTAATGGTATTTTAAACATTACATTGGCGAATCAGATTTATATAGATATAGAGAATGTAAAGCCACGTTTGCAGAATCAAATTCGGAGATTAGCTGCATTTAGCAATCCACAGTTTTATAAGAATCAGGCAATGGGATTTTTATCACAGGGAACTGCAAGAATTATATCGTGTAGTCAGGATGTTGAACATTATGTTTGCATCCCTCGTGGTTGTGAGGAAAACCTTGTTGAACGGCTTACAGATTCAGGAGTATCATTTAATAAAGAAGATTGTAGACAAGCTGGTAGAAGCATATCAGTTTCTTTTGTAGGAGAACTGTATCCAGAACAAAAGAAAGCAGCTGATAAAATGCTTTCTTTTGATATTGGGATACTTGGAGCTGCTACTGCATTTGGAAAGACAGCTGTTGGAGCATATCTTGTGTCTGCACGTAAAGTGAATACTCTGATATTGGTTCAAAATACAGAAATTATGAAGAACTGGGTAGAGGATTTTGAAAAGTTTCTACATATTGACGAAGAACTACCAGAGTATAAAACTGCTACCGGCAGGATAAAAAAGAGAAAAAGTGTAATCGGACGTATGTATGCAGGACATAATTCGGTTACTGGAATTATAGATGTTGTAATGATTTCCTCCCTTGGCAAAAAAGGAGAAATCAACCAATTGGTGAAAGATTACGGCTTAGTTATCATGGATGAATGTCATCATGGAGCTTCGCAAACAGCAGAAGAAGTGTTAAATGAAGTAAATGCAAAATATGTCTATGGTCTGACTGCAACACCAAAACGTGATGATGGTCAAGAGCAGAAAGTATTTATGCAGTTTGGTCCAATCAGGTATCGTTACACAGCGAAGGATAAGGCAAAAGAGCAAGGAATTGAACATTTTGTTTATCCGCGTTTTACAAGGCTGGTACATGCTGAAGGAGAAACGCTAAAAATAAATGACGCATATCAAATGGTTAGAGAAAGTGACATTAGAAATAATCAGATCATTTCTGATGTAGAAGCTTGTCTTGAGAATGGAAGAACACCTCTGGTGTTAACAAAATTCAAAGATCATGCAGCGTATTTATATGACAAGTTAAGTGGTAAAGCGGATCATATTTTCTTGTTGCAGGGTGGAAAAAGTGCCAAAGAGCGAGATTTAATCAGAAAGAAAATGAAGGAAGTACCAGAAAATGAAACAACTGTACTCGTGGCAATAGGACAATATATTGGGGAAGGTTTTAATTATCCAAGGCTTGATACCATGATGCTAACCACACCAATCGCATGGCAGGGAAATGTAGAACAATATGCAGGGCGATTACATAGAGATTTTGAAGGAAAACAGGATGTAATAATTTATGATTATGTAGATTCACATATCCGTGTTCTGGAGAGAATGTACCATAAGAGACTTCGTGCATATAAGAAAATTGGTTATGAAATATGCTTGACGTTAACTGATAAAAAGCAGATTGCAAATGCCATTTACGACAATGAATCCTATGGGGCAATCTATGAAAAAGATCTTCTTGAAGCGAATAACAATATTATTATTTCTAGTCCAGGTATCAATGAAAAGAAAGTAAAACGAATTATTTCATTGATAAGAAAAAGGCAAGAATCTGGGGTGACGGTTACCGTCATAACCTTGAAGCCAGAAAGTTATCCTGAAAACAGAGTGGATAAGACAAGACAATTGATTAATCAGCTTATGGAGGTTGGAATAAAGGTAAGGCAGGAACCAATCATGCATGAACACTATGCGATTATTGATGAGGAAATTGTATGGTACGGAAGTATGAACTTGCTGTCTTGGGAAAAAGAAGATGACAATTTAATGCGTGTTGTAAGTAAGGAAATTGCGTAGCAGATTATGGAGATTGCGTTTGGTAAAAACATATAATACGATTAGTATTAATAGATAAAAAAGGGGACGAAGGAAAAATATGCTGGGTATAGATGAGCAAATTATAAATATTGATAAAGTTATTTGTAGACATATTGGAGCAACGGATTTTTCATCACGAGGGGCAGTATCACAAGATATTCTTGCCCAGTTAAGGAATTTTGTTGAACATATCATGCTTAAATTTTATGCACAGGGAAATGATATAAACGACTCCTATGAAAACATATGCAAGGCTGTTAAATATTCAAAAACAAATGCAAAATTAAAAGTATTAAACAAATTTTATGATTATCTAGAGATTGTGGCATCACATTATACTTTAGATGAAGAAAATTCTGAGCGATTGATGTTGAAGTATTACACATATCTGTTTAAAATACGGATTTTTGAACGAGCTTAGTTCAATTGGTAATATTATACCAGTTTTTCCAGGAAGCAATGTGAATCGTGGAAAGTTAAAGTCATTCATGATGTCCTCCTTCCCAAAGATACTTGGCACCGTCAAGCATATTAATAATAGCTTTTAGTGCAAGTTCATATTTGGTTTGAAGTGCCGAGATTTCCTCGGATGTTGGAAATGTAGTTGTAGTATCGCTAGTAAAAGTAGCATGCATGGTATAAAGTTGAAGATATAATTTTCTTAGGACTTCAACCAAAGGATATATCGTTTCTTTCTTGCCTACAACGCAGATTTGATTATAGATACAGGAACGAACAAAGTAATCTTTTTTCATCATACCGCTGGCAAGGATGTGTGCTTCAATAGCATTTCGTTCATATTCAGATACACGGAAACTTATAGTTGGATTTTTATGTTGATTGCTCATAGCAAACTCCTTTCAAAAGTCGCGACAGTGTCGCGATAATTCGCTTTGTAATTAGCAATGATTCCAGTGACTCGAAGCCACAAGGAACAACTGCCTGGTGAATAATAAAAAGTAGATTATACCAATCTTTAGAAGTTAAAAGTCTGCTACTATTCTGCTACTAAAAGAACGAAAAACAATGCGGAAAGCGTAATATTTCATGGAATAGATATACCAGAAACCGCCATTTATCAGCATTCAGTGAGCAGTGGTAAAATGCCCAGCAAGAGTTTGAGTAACCTGGAAACGCTTGGAAGCCGCTAAATAAGCGACTTCCCAGTTTTTGCGTCAGCAAAATGTCAGCAGAATTTAGAATCACAATAGAGTATTATTGATTTGGGATGAATATTTAAGTGTCAAATTCATATTTGGGGAGTTATTGAAGTTAATGCAACATGATGTGTTACATACAATCGAAAAAGAGCAAATGCCAGTTGGTTGTTATGCTACATATGATATGACATAATATATCTTGTCTAGATGACCGAAAGATAATATTTTGAATGTAGGCAGCGTAGCCGTCTGTGTTAATAAGTAAGAAACGTAGCAGATTGCGAATGTCTGCATTTATAGGAGATGAAATATATGAGCTTAGGATCAAATATATGTTTTTTGAGAAAACAGAAAAAATATACGCAGGAACAATTTGCAGAAAAGATGGGTGTTACGCGACAGACTATATCAAGGTGGGAGTCTGGCGAAGTAGTTCCGGAGCTGGCAAAACTCATTGAGATATGTGATGTTTTTACATGTAAACTTGATGCACTTGTGAAAGAAAATCTATCAGATCAGGGAGATATTTATTCAAAAGTTCAGATAAAAAGAGTAGCAGCATTTAGAATGGCGAGATATGTAATGATTTCGCCTAATCCTGAGAGCGATGTTAATGAATATATGGAGAAATGGGCTATTAGTAGTGGTCTTAAGGCTTCAAATCCAAACGCGAGAAGGATAGGATGGGATTTTCCTTTTGTATCACAGGAACAACAAAACAGATTCGGAATGCACGGATATGTGTCTGCTTATATTTTGCCAGAAGGGTTTGATACAAAATGCCCTGGCGTAGTAGAGTATGCAGAAAATGCGGAGGCTGACTACGCAATGATTACCATAAAAGAGCCTTTTATACAGCCTTTTGAGAGAATTCCTAACGCATATAAGATTATCATGGAATATCTTCAGGTAAATAATTTTAAAGAGAAGCAACAGGATAACATTGTCAGCTGTTTTGAACACGAATATGAAGAAAACGGAATTGAGTATATGGAAGTTTATATTCATGTTGAGGGTGTTACTAAAGTTGATGCCTTTTCGCCGTTTAATTGAAGTGGCTTAAAATAGAAACGGGGGATTAATTAATGATGCAGTTGACAAAAGCCGGTACATTGGATGTAGTGGTGATAAATAGTATTTCAAAGCGTGCATTTGATAGTGATATTATTGTTGGAGCATCGTCAAGAGGAGGCCCACCTGGATATATGTCTGTAAGTTTTCATATTAAGATGGCAAAGGAAAATCATTTATATAAATTATTAGTGGATGGTCTTATTGTAGGAGGCGCCATTCTTTTTGTGGATGGATTACAACTTAATATTGGTAGAATATTTGTAGACCCTGAATATTTCAAAAAAGGGTATGGTATATTTATTATGCAAGAAATTGAAAGAATCTTTTCTGATGCAAAAGAATTATATCTTGATACACCTGTTTGGAACATTCGAACAAATGCTTTTTATCAAAAACTGGGATATATTGTGTATAAGAAAGAGGATGAGTTCATTTACTATAGTAAGAAGATAAACAACTGATGAAATGCTTGGTTTGAATACCATTGAACAGGAGAATATAGCAATGGATGCCGTTACAGGGAGAACGATTTATGTCAGACAAATGTAAAAATGAGTATATATCCAGAATATGTAAAGTACAGGACTATATCGAAAAAAACTATTTTCATAATGTTTCAGTGGAAAAGCTTGCAGATGTTGCAGGCTTTTCGAGGTATCATTTTAATAGAATATTTAAGAGCATTTTGAACGAATCGGTATCCCAATATGTTAATCGTATTCGTATAGAACATTCACTTTTTCTCCTAGCTTATCGCACAGATATATCATTAACAGATATTGCATTGGAATTGGGATATACAGATTCTGCAATATTTTCAAGAGCGTTTAAAAATAATTATGGAATTAGTCCATACGCATATCGAAAGAAATATAGCACAAAGTGCAAAGAAAATATTTTTATTTCTGAATATAATGAACCTGTAAAAAAGAAAAAATGGGTTCAAAAATCATATTTAAACTTGGGAGAAATCCGCATAGAATCAAGGGATGAGGTGCCTGCTGTCTATGTACGTCATGTAGGTAATTACAAGTCGTTAGAAAAAAAATATACAAAACTAATGCATCGACTATGTAGGGAAGCAGCAAAACAGCATCTGATGGACCATGATAATGTGGAGATTCTGGCAATGTATCATGATAATCCAGAATTTAGTCTGGAAGATCAGTTTCGGACCAGTTTATGCGTGTCTTTACCAAAGGGTACAAATCCTTTAGTAAATGATAAACTGGGTGTTATGAAAATTGAAGGTGGTCTATATGCAATTGGACACTTCAGGATACAACAAGAGCAGTTTCAGGATGCATGGGACTTTATGTATCAACAGTGGTTATTTACAAGTGATTATGTTCCACGAGATGTTTGCCCTTTTGAAGTATATTTGAATAATCCTATGGAGGAAGCGAATCATCACATTGAGGTAGATATCTATATGCCAATTGAGCCCATATAATTTGAAAGAGGGTATTATATGGATAAGAAAGAATTACATAGTTTCGTAGAAAAAGAACAGCCAAACATATGCCAGATAGTTGTACTTAAAGATGGAGAAGAAGTATATTCAGATGAATGGAATGATTATAAAAAAAGTGATTGCGTTCATGTTATGTCAGCGACAAAAAGCATTGTATCATTATTAATTGGTATAGCCATAGATCAAGAGTTAATAAATAGTATAAACGATAAAGTGCTGGACTATTTTCCGGACTATAAAGTGAAACGTGGTGAGAAAACTATTTATGATATTACCATTCGGCATTTGCTTACGATGACGGCGCCTTATAAATGTAAAGGAGATCCATGGACTAAAGTATGCTCCAGTGATGATTGGACTTTAACCTCTTTGGATATTTTAGGGGGGAGAAAGGGTATCACGAATGAATTTAGATACCAAACTGTTTGCCTGCATATATTAACTGGTATATTAAATAAAGTATCTAAAATGACTACAGTAGATTTTGCAAATAAGTATTTATTTGAACCAATAGGAGTACAAAAACATATTAATTACTTAGCTGAAACAGCGGAGGAACATAAGAATTTTACGATAAATAAAGAACCAAAAGAAAATATTTGGTTTTGCGATCCACAAGGTGTAGGTACTGCTGGATATGGTCTTTGTTTGTCCGCAGAAGATATGGCGAAAATAGGATTTCTATGTTTAAACAAGGGAGTGGTAGATGGTGTACACATCATATCTTCTGAGTGGATTGATCTCATATCAACAACTACATGTTTAGCTGGAAAAGAGTTTAGAAATATGAGATATGGTTATCTCTGGTGGATAATCGATGCCGAAAAAAATATTTATGCTGCAATTGGTAACAGCGGAAATGTAATTTATATAGATTCAGAAAATAATTTGGTGATATCAGTTACCTCATATTTTAAACCAACAGTATTTGATCGTATAGATTTTATAGAAGATAGAATAAAACCGTTTGTTTTAAAATGATTTTTATGAAAATATAACACACTAAAATAAGGCAGTAATGCAATATGCGGTAATCCATCTGACATCAGATAAGCAGTGGCTTGGAGGAGAATATTTATATCTGCTATATATTAAGATAACAGGATTTCAGATTTTTGGTAGAGATTTCGTGTCAAATATGGTAGAATTAATTTGGGTTTGCCTGCACTTTCAAAATAACTCAAACTGGTAAGAATAATGAATTCATCCGAAAGTGCCAAAAGACCAATTATTTGAAATAATTAAGAAAATAAAAGATTAGGAGTATTACGATGAGAGAATTTACAGCCGTAAGTTTGTTCTGCGGGGCGGGTGGTCTGGATTTGGGATTTGACAAAGCTGGCTTCCAAACTGTCTGGGCAAACGATTTTAATGCAGATGCTTGTAAAACTCATCAGAATTGGAGCAAAGCAAAAATAGTCTGTGGTGATATTTCAAAAGTTGATATTGATACCATTCCAGATTCTGATGTAATCCTTGGAGGTTTTCCTTGCCAGGGGTTTAGTTTAAGTGGACCAAGAAAAATTGATGATTCCAGAAATGTCTTATATAAGCACTATGTAAAGATTGTTGCCGCCAAGCAGCCAAAGATATTTGTAGGGGAAAACGTAAAGGGTCTCCTTACCATGGGGGGCGGACAAATTATTGAGGCAATTCTCGAAGAATTTTCAATTTGTGGATATAATGTGTTTTATCAGTTGGTGAATGCCAAAGACTTTGGGGTTCCTCAGGACCGGGAAAGGGTCATTATTTTTGGATTTAGAAAAGATTTAAATATAGCTGATTTTAAACTGCCAATTCCCAAAATACCAATGATGACCTTATCAGATGCCTTAAAGGATTTGCCGGAGGCAAAAGCAGAGGAGATCTGCAATGCCTCATACTCTTCAAGATATATGTCGCGAAACAGAAAACGTGATTGGAACCAGGTCTCTTATACAATACCGGCAATGGCCAAGCAAGTAACCCTTTATCCAGGGTCTCCGGATATGGTGAAACTAGATAAGGATTTGTGGCAGTTTGGTAAAAATGGAATAACAAGGCGGCTTAGCTGGCGGGAGGCCGCAGCTATTCAGACCTTTCCAAAAGACCTTGACTTTTACGGAGATTTAACCAGTAAATACAAGCAGATTGGGAATGCGGTACCTGTGAAGCTTGCAGAATATGTTGCACTACAATTAAAAGCTGTATTGCTTGAAAAGGAGAATGTTTTATGGCAGCCGGAATCCAAACCTCCAATGGAAAAGCCTTTGAATATGCATGTGTCATAGCTTTGTGCGAGGAACTTGATTGTGGACAGAAAATAATCGTGGAACCATCTCCACAGATGGATACCGCGAAGAAATTATACGAAGCCATGGAAGAGGAAATGAAAAATTCTTTGGATGCAGCAGCAAGAGCAGCGGTAAGGATTATTAAACGCCTGGAACCCCAATTGGTGGAGGCAAATGGAAATTCACCGCTATTTTTTTCGTTACAAGCTGATGCAGCAGGGATTAAGGGTGATGTAAGAGACGTACTTTGCCAAAGAAAGCAAAATAAATGGGAAGTTGGTCTATCCTGTAAACATAATCACCACGCTGTAAAACACAGCCGGTTATCCAGCACCATAGATTTTGGACAAGAGTGGTTAGGTATACCTTGTTCACAGGATTATTTTGATAAGATTGTACCTTTGTTTCATGAGCTGCGGGAACTACGGGATAGCAGCAAAGAAGCTGGTACCTCGGCATTATGGAGTGATATAGATGGTAAGGCAGAAAAATATTACATTCCTGTATTACGGGCATTTATGGATGAATTAAGTAAAATCAATAGAGAGAATACAGGTATACCAGAAAAATTGGTCAAATACTTGCTTGGCAGGTATGACTTCTACAAAGTTATTACGGATGATAATAACCGGACAACTCGTATTGAAGCTATTAATATAGCAGGTACATTAAATCAGAGTTCTGGAATCCAAAAGTCAATAACAAAAATTCCGATGTTGAAAATGCCTACGCAGTTTTACCATATTGACTTCAAGCCAAATTCAAATAATACGATAGAAGTGGTATGCGATGAGGGATGGCAAATTTCTATGAGAATACATAGTGCAAGTTCAAGAGTAGAACCTTCACTGAAGTTTGATGTAAATTTGATCTCATTACCTTCAACAGTTCATACTCAGATTGAGCCATGGGATAATGATCCAGATGCAAACCGAAGACAGGGACTCGAGATATATGCAATGAAGTTTTTTTAAATATAGATATGGATGGCGTTATCATTTCTGAATTTTAATGAAAATGATAACGCTATTTTTATAAATAAAAGAGCCAAAAGATTCTGGGGGAGTCCTTGTTTACTAAGAACAGCAATATCAATCAAAAAAATATTTTTATCTATGCTATAATAGAGTTACCTTATATGAGGAGTAATAAATATGAATTATACGTATAGTATTCAGAAAACTATTCTATACATAGAAGCAAACCTTGGAAAGAAACTTTCCTTAGATGAGTTGGCGGATCTGGCAGGATTTTCTAAATATCATTTAATTAGAATCTTTAAACATGAGACTGGATGTAAAATATTTGAATATATTCAAAGTCGTAGGATGGCTGGGGCGGCGAAACAATTATTGTTTAGTAACCAGAATATACTTGATATTGCACTAATGTATCAGTTTGCTTCACAAGAAGCTTTTACAAGGGCTTTTAAGAGAGAGTATACTCTTTCACCTAGAAGATATCGTATTTTAATGAGTAATTTAACTCACATCGAGGAGGTAGATACCGTGGATAAAAGCAATAGTATTCCAGGCTGGATTGTAATAGGAACTGCACCACGTGAGTACAGTGTAGATTTTGATCGTGCTATTTTTCACAAAGGAAATCGTTCTGTGCGAATAGTGGGAGAAGGTATAAATATTAATAATAAAGACTATATGACGGTAATGCAGCAGTTTAAAGCATCTAATTACGTAGGTAAAAGGATACGTTTTTCGGCATTTATAAAGACTCAAGAGGTAGAAGTGCTGTGCGGTCTTTGGATGAGGATTAATGATTCCACAGCTAATATACTAAAAATTGATAACATGCAGAATCGTCCAATAAAAGGAACAAAGGAATGGAATTACTATGCTGTTGTCCTAGATGTACCAACAAATAGTAATGTGATTAATATCGGAATTCTCCTAAATGGAAAAGGAACAGTTTGGATGGATCATGTGAATTTTGAGATAGTAGATAAGAATGTGGAGACAACCGATGTTGATCTGAGCAGTGAACTGCCGGATAAGCCTGTAAACCTTTCGTTGGAAGAATCTATTATTATTTAAAGTAGAAAAGAAATTGAGGGATAGGAAAATGAGCAAAAATAGTACAAAAAAATTAACATGGGAGTACGGATATATGTTAGGTATGACTGCTATAAGCGGCATTCTAGCCTTCTTAATGAATAAAATGAGTTTGCCGGTGATTCTCATATTATTTTTAGTGGATTTAGCTGGAATTATTGTGCTTTGGCTGAAACCACTCAGTAGAAAATTATTATATATCCTTAATGTCTTAAATTGTTTGGCGTCCGTTTCACTCGCATATCTACTTATTACCGCATTTATAAAATCTGTAGATAGCTTTGTTGCATTTATTATAATACTTGTAGTAATGGATGTGTTTAGTTTTACAAAAGCGGGAAAAAAGACGCCAAATGCCAAATTAATTAGCAATAACAATGCGCTGCCCCGTTTGAGTATCTGCTTGCCGGTGCCAGGTAAACCAGGACTTCAGCCAATTATAGGTGTGGGAGATTTGTATTTTTATGGCACGATATCTGTGTTTTCCATACATCATTTTGGAATGAGTGTTTTTGGCTATATAGTATTGCTAATTCTTGCAGGCCAATTAATAAATATTCTTTTGATTTCAAATATTAAAGAAAAAGTATGGTATAAAGGTTTTCCTGCAACACTATTTCCAGGTATATTATATTTAATTATTTTGTTTTTTGCTTAAAAGTATAAAATGTTTAAGGGGCAAATCTCTATATACATAAGTCATACCGACTATAGGAATCATGCCGTCGACGGTTCATATGCAGATAGAACCATGGGATAATGATTCAGACGCAAATCAACAGCAGCTACAGACATATGCACCAAGTTTTTTGAGTCATAAATAACTGTGTAATAATAAATTAAAATTTATATAACGATGCTGACATTTTGAACTGACCACTAAAAGTTAAACTTATATAACTTAACTTTTAGATGGTCGTTTTTTTATGCTGTGGTCTTGTGTTTCAATAAGTATCATTATATCAATGAATGTAAGTCTTGAAACGAAACCAGTACTAGAAGATGGATGGAGCATAAACAATCAAATATAGATAAATCAAAATGCAAACAAACTAAAATACAAACTAAAGTTTCTTAGCCAAACAGGACAGATGAAATTATCCAAGGAATATTCCTACAGGAGGATAAAAAGTACCGTAATTGAACCCATTGATACAACAAAAGAGAATAGAAATAATTGCGCAAAATAGCGCAACATATCTAGGTTTTCTAAACAAAAAATAGTAATAAGGAAAAAAACAAAAAGATATCTAAAAAATAGAAGAAACAATTTTCGAGAATATTTAGCAGTATTGTCCAGAATAATAAGTAAAAGCGCAACATAAATTGCGCTAAAAATACATAATAATTATTTATAATGCACAAAGAAAATGTAAAATTATAGATAATTATAGCAATTGAATAAAAAATACGCAATGATATAATTAAAATAGAACAACCGATTGAGCATGAAGATGTCGGAGGAGGGACAAATGTCATATCAAAATCTGGATGAGAAAACAAATAGGAATTTGTTAACCGGCAGTAAATTAACTATAACCGACATAGCAGCAGAACTGGGGGTCTCCAAATCCACCGTATCCCGTGCCATATCCGGAAAAGGAAGGATTGGTAAGGAAACCATACAGCGGGTTACTGAATGTATTGATAAATATAACTATAAACCCAGCGCAATCGCAAAGGGACTTGCAAACTCAAGGACATATAATATCGGAGTGGCTTTTCCGGCGGATGCCAATTTAAGCAGTACCCCCTTCTTTCAGATTTGTCTTTTGGGAGTGTGTGAGGTGGCAGCGGCAATGGATTATGATGTAGTAGTAACCACTGTGAAAGAGACAGACATTAACCTTTTAAAAAGAATCGTTGATCACCATAAAATTGACGGAATGATTCTTACGAGAAATTTTATGAATGATATTGCCTCAGAGTACTTAAAGCAAAAAGGCATTCCCTTTGTACTGGTAGGTTCCAGCCTTGATACTACTATTGTACAGATTGATAACAATCATATGGAGGCCTGTGAAAAGCTTGTCTCCTTACTGCTGGCAGAGGGTGTGAAGAAGATAGCCCTCATAGCCGGTGATAAAAAACATATGGTAAACCGGTACCGCTGCGAAGGGTATTTTAACGCCTTAAGAGCACGGCAGGTTTCCATTGAACAGGAATTGGTATTTACAGACTGTGACAGTCCGGTATTTATAGAACAGGCGGTACACAACATCTTAAAAAGACAGGTGGAATGCATCGTATGTACCGATGATGTAATCTGTACCAGAGTGATGTCTTTATTGCGGGAGGCGGGTATAACCGTACCCGGGGATATGAAAGTGGCTTCTTTCTATGACAGCATACATTTAGAAACCAATAATCCACCGGTAACTGCGGTTGGTATCGATGTAAAGGAGTTAGGGACCATCGCAGGCAAACGTCTGATAGAGATTATTAATGGGAATACAAGTACACATAAGACGATACTGAATTATGAAATTCACTTAAGGCGTTCAACACAGTAAGAGAAGAGCAAGAAAAGAGCAAGAAAAGAGCAAGAGAAGAACAAGAGAAGAGCAAGAGAAGAACAAGAGAAGAGCAAGAGAAGAGTCAGAAAAGAGCCAGATTAGAACCAGAAAAGAGTCAGATAAGGGACTGGAGGTACATAAGTTGTGAATAAAAATGGTTTTTTACATAAGCTAAAGAAATACAGGGTATTTTTGTTGATGATACTTCCAGCAGTAATTTATACACTGATATTTAGTTATATACCTATGGCGGGTATAGTTATGGCATTTAAGAAATATACCTATGCCGGCGGGATTTTTAACAGTCCCTGGAATGGTTTTAAGAATTTTGAATTTTTCTTTAAATCAGGACAAGCCTTTCTGGTAACAAAGAATACGGTACTGTACAACCTGATGTTCATTGCATTTAATACCGTGCTACAGATAACAGTAGCCATACTGTTAACAGAAATGAAAAATAAACATGTTAGGAAGCTTTCTCAGTCCGTTATGTTTTTACCTTACTTTATCTCCTGGGTTATCGTATCTGTAATTGCTTTTAATCTCTTAAGCTATGATTACGGTTTTATCAATGGGATTCTTGCAAAGCTCGGTCTGGCTAAAATTAATTTTTATAATACCGGTGCACTTTGGCCCTTTATCCTGATCCTTTTTAATGCCTGGAAGAGCGTGGGATACGGATCGGTAATGTATCTGGCGGCTATTATGGGAATCGATACATCAATTTATGAGGCTGCCTCCATTGACGGGGCGAATGTTTTTCAACGTATATTTAAGATAACTATACCCCTTATGATGCCGACGGTAATCATTCTTTTACTCTTATCGGTTGGCGGAATTTTCCGAGGCAATTTTGATATGTTTTATAATTTAGTGGGTAAAAACGGTACCCTATATAACTATACGGATGTTATTGATACCTTAACCTTTCGGGCTTTAATTGCGAATAATGACTTTGGTATGGCAGCAGCCGCCGGTTTCTATCAGTCCGTATTGTGTTTTATCACAATCTTACTGGTGAATAAATTAGTCAGCGTGTACAACAAAGATTACAGCTTGTTCTAGGAGGAACAGTATATGAATAAAAATACAACTGCCAGGTCAAAGAAATTGAAAAGGGGTCTGGATTCGAAAGTGCTTTCTTTCCTATCCTACTTTATCAGCGGTTCGGTAGCATTATTCTGCCTGATACCATTTATTATGGTTATATCAGCCTCTTTTTCTTCAGAGGAAGCGATTAAACAAAATGGCTTTTCCTTATTACCTCAGAACTTTACTTTAGAGGCCTATAACACCGTATTTAAAGAACCCAGTGTTATACTAAGAGCTTATGGGGTGACCATCCTGCTGACGATTTTTGGAACTGCATTAGGCTTATTCCTACAGACTATGACCGCCTATGTCTTATCCAGAAAAGAATTTGAATGGCGAAATAAATTTTCCTTTTTCTTTTATTTCACCACCTTGTTTAACGGCGGTCTGGTGCCTTACTTTATATTAATGACCAGGTATCTGGGTCTTAAGGACAATTATCTGGCTCTGGTGCTGCCCCTTCTTTTTAGTGTCTATAATTTGTTAATTATGAAAAGTTATATTATGGGTATCCCGGAATCCCTAATCGATGCGGCAAAAATCGATGGCTGCGGTGAATTCGGGACTATGATAAAGGTGGTAATGCCTTTGTTAAAGCCTGCATTGGCAACGGTAGGTCTCTTTATCGCCCTTGCCTACTGGAATGACTGGTATAATGCCATGCTCTATATCGGGAAGGATGAGATGCAGCCTTTGCAATATTTTTTATATCAGCAGGTTAACAATATAGAAGCTTATAAGCGTCTGGTGGAATCCATGGGCGGAGGCAGTGCGGCAGCAGTATCCGCAATGTCTATGCCGACCCAGTCCTTAAAAATGGCGCTTACCGTAGTAGTAACCGGACCGATTATTTTGTTATATCCCTTTGTGCAGAGGTATTTTGTTCAGGGTATTACCATCGGAGCGGTAAAAGGATAGTATAGATCCGTTCTGGATTTATATAGAAGGTATACAAGGTAATTTATGAATGAAGAGGAGGATTACAATGAAGAGAAAAGTTTTATCCCTTATCCTTATCCTGACATTATTAACAGCACTCTTTGCAGGCTGCAGTAAAAAGGATAACGCGGTGGAGACAGGAAAAGTTACAGAAACAGAAGGTACTGACACGGGAAGCACCAAGGGGGATGGAAGGACCTTTAACGGCGTGGATATTTCGAAGCCGGTAACCTTAAAGATGTATCTCTTAGGTGATCGGACAGCAGATTTTGATAAGGTATATGCAGAGATTAATAAAAAGTTACAGGAAAAACTTAATGCAACGGTGGATGTTGATTTCCTGTCCTGGAGTGAACATGATAAAAGATACTCTCTGTTGTTCTCAGGCGGTGAGGATTTTGATTTAATCTTTACGGCAGCAGGCTGGGGACATTATGAAAACACCGTAGCCATGGGTGGTTTTTATGCGCTTACCAAGGATTTTATAACTACCTATGCCCCGGATATCATGAAAGTAGTTCCTGAGGTGGCCTGGAGCCAGGCAACCATTGACGGCAGTATTTATATGGTACCCAATTATCAGAATGAATTCGGTAATAATGTAGTAGGGCTTCGGGGAGATTTACTTTCAAAGTATGGCTACAGCGATATCACAAGCTTTGACCAGCTGCTGGAATTCTATGGAAAGGTTGCAGCAGGCGAACCTTCTATCTCTCCTTTAGGTACTCAGGCTGGAGGACTATATTATCAGTATCTGTTAGATAAAGGTATGGATACGGTAAGCGGTACGTCTACCAAGGAATTGTTCCTTTACAATACAGTTAATCCAGAAGATAAAACCGTTACTTATGCACTTGACTGGGATGGATTTACCGAATACTGTAAACTGGCTAAAGAATTATATGATAAAGGTTATTGGTCAGCAGATTCCCTGGCAACTACAGAGGAAAGACAGGATGGGTTCTTAAGCGGAACTGCCGCCTCCTTAATCTGGAATATTGGAACTACTGAGACTTATGTTGATCAGGCCAATAAAGAACATCCCGAATGGAAAGCCCAGATTTTTGATACCTCACCAAGTGTAGCGAAAGCTGTAAATGCTTATATTAATAACGGTATGGCAATCAATGCAACCAGTAAGAACAAAGAACGTGCCATGATGGTATTAAATGAATTTTATACCAATCCGGAGATACAAGATCTTACTTCTTTGGGTATTGAGGGAACCCACTGGAAAGCAGAAAGCGACAACCAGTACAGTGTACTTGATGCAGAAGCTAATTATGGTGTAGATGCAAACTGCAACTGGGGATGGGTGAACATGAACATCAAACGTACGGAATATAAAGCAAATCCGGATGAGGTAGATAATAAGGTTAAGGCTATTAAAGATTCCTGGAATGCAAATATCAAACCAGAGCACATATACGATGGATTTACCTTTAATAATGCTAGCGTAAGTTCACAGGCGGCGGCAGTTGAAACCGTATTAGATCAGTACTATACCCCTCTGGTACTCGGTATGGCCGGCGATGTAGATACTGCCATAGCTGAACTGCGTAAACAACTTGATAATGCAGGAATCCAATCCGTTTATGACGAAATCAAGAAGCAGGCCGAAAGTGTTACCGCAGGCAAGTAAAGAAATAAGGGTTAAAAGTATAATGGGGACTGTAACTGTTCAGTCCCCATTACTACTACCTGGAGGGGTTTATCATGGATTTTATAAAAGGCATGGATATTTCATTTTTACCGGAGCTAAATAAACTCTTGCCAGAGTTTTATGATGCAGACGGAAATAAGAAAGAAATATGGGAATTGTTAAAAGAAAATGGAGTGAATTCGATTCGGCTGCGCCTCTTTCATGAACCGGAAAATGTTGCAGAATCCGGTGGTTATTGCAATCTGGAACAGACCATTGCAATGGCGAAGCAGATAAAACAAAATGGTATGAGCTTTTTTCTGGACTTCCATTATTCAGACTGGTGGGCAGATCCTGGTAAGCAGGTGAAACCAAAAGCCTGGGAAAAGCTTGAATTTGAGGAACTGGAACAGGCAGTATATGACTATACCAGAGATGTACTCCTTATTATGAAGAAAGAAGGGGTACTGCCGGAGCTGGTTCAGATTGGAAATGAAATCAGAAGCGGTATGTTATTTCCAGAAGGGGAAGTACCAAATTACCGTCAGCTGGTTTTATTAGTGAATTCCGGAATACAGGCAGTCCGAGAGATAGACAAAGATATGAAAATAGTGATTCATTTGGATCAGGGAGGCAGATATTATTATCTGAGGGAGTGGTTTGACGCGTGTTTAGCGGCCGGTCTTGAGGAATTTGACATTATAGGTGTGTCTTATTATCCTTTCTGGCATGGAAGCTTTATGGATCTTAAGAATTCTCTTGTAAACTTAGTAAAACGCTATAAAAAACCAGTTGTGGTGGCAGAAACAGCCCATGCCTGGCGAAATGCAGGAGATGGTTTCATAGGTGAACAGCAGGAGAAAATTGCGGGGTTCTCTGCAAGTCCCAGAGGACAGAAACAAGTGCTTGATTTGGTGATGAATATAACAGCCTCACTGGATAATAACATGGGGCTTGGCATATATTATTGGGAACCGGTGGTACTTCCCCTTGAAGGGAAAGGCGGCTGGTGGAGTAATATGGGAGTATTTAATGAAAAGGCAGCAGCCTTGCCTGCCCTCTCTTGCTTTCGGTTTGTCAGAGAGGACTTTAAACCCAGGGAAATTGCGAAACTATACGAGCCGGAGAAAATCATTCAAAAGCTTGGTGAAGCAGTCAGATTACCGGAGTACATCAAGGTGCTGTACTTTGACGGTGAAAGTAAGGAAATAAATGTTTGTTGGGAAGCATTCTTACCAGAAAGGGCAGGGACGTTTAAGATTACAGGCAGTATTCCCTCAATCGGCAGAACGGTAGAAGCAGAGGTACTGGTGGTAGACGAGTTTGAAACCAGTCATAATTATTTAGATAATGCAGCCTTTGAAGACGGACTTAGGGGCTGGGAGATACAAAGTCTGGATAACCGGGTTAAGACAGAATTATTACAAGAATTTGAAGAACCTTTTCCAGCACCGCCTGTTAATTATATCTATGTAGAAAGCCCGGTTAATTTTACCTGGAAGCTGGAAAAACAGGTGAAGGGTCTGGAGCCTGGAAGGTATTGTCTGTCTGTAGAATACAGAGGAACCAATACGACAGGTGTAGATGTGAGATTGTATGCCGGGGAAAGAAATCAGAATTATAAGGAACTGGTGATATTCCCAACGGATGAAAGCTGGGTAACCTATGAACTTCCAGATGTTGTGATAGAAAAGGACAGTGTCAAACTGGGAGTTACCATGGTATCTCCTCCGGTATTTGCTAAAATAAGAAGATTTAGATTCCTGAAACAGAATTAAGACACGGCCTTGAGTTATACAGTATTTTCCTACATCCTTACGTCGGTCTGGTAGTTGTGCCGCGACGTGTGAACAAAGCAGTTCACAATTGAGCTGCTTAATACTTAAAATACCCAAATTAATATCCTTAAATTCTATTATGATATTTTGCCTACATACTCATGTTGTTGCGAAAACAGCAATATACTGGTAGGTACAAAGGATGAGTGTGAAGAAAAAACATATACAAACGGAAGAACTACGAACTTCATCCTATATTGTTTAAAATGTCACTTCTGCGGCATTATTACGGGACGGTTGAAAGAAAATATGACTACAGAAAGGATGCCACAATGCTTCTTTCAACCTTTTTATATGTGGCAGTAACACATCTGCTAGCAGCTGTGTTATGCAATGGGTGCTAAAATGAGCAGAACAGAGTATGGATTTACCGCTAAGTATATGACAAAGGATGGTAACCCCTGGTTACCGATCATGGGTGAATTTCATTACAGCCGTTATCCAAGAAAGTATTGGAAGGAATCCCTTTATAAAATGAAAGCCGGGGGCGTAGAAACGGTATCGACTTATGCGTTCTGGCTTCATCATGAAGAAGTAGAAGGTGAATATGATTTTACCGGACAGAGGGATTTGAGAGCATTTGTAGAAACGGTCAAAGAGACTGGACTTACCTTGTTCTTAAGAATCGGACCCTGGTGTCATGGAGAGGCCAGAAATGGGGGATTGCCGGATTGGCTTTTTAAGAAATCCTTTGAACCCCGAACCAATCATGAAGATTACTTTTTGGAAGTAAGTCGCTATTATAATAAATTAGCTGAGCAGGTAAAAGGTCTTCTTTTTAAGGATAATGGTCCAATTATCGGAATACAAATAGAAAATGAGTATGGGCATTGCGGCGGACTGCAGGGCGAGGCAGGAGAAGAACACTTAAAACGCCTCACTGCGTTAGCAAAAGAAGCAGGTTTTATAGTGCCTTACTATACGGCAACCGGCTGGGGCGGAGCAGTTACGGGAGGTTTACTTCCAGTAATGGGCGGATACTGCGAAGCGCCCTGGGATCAAAGGCTCACAGAAATAGAACCCAGTGGAAACTATGTATTTACCACGGAAAGAAACGACCACAATATTGGCAGTGATTATGGATTTGGCACCGGTATCACCTTTGATATTTCAAAGTTTCCATTTCTGACAGCAGAATTAGGGGGAGGCTTGCAGGTTACCCATCATAGAAGACCAGTAGCCTATCCTAAGGATATTGGGGCTATGTCCATGGTTAAACTAGGCTGTGGTGTTAATCTTCTGGGTTATTATATGTATCATGGCGGTACGAATCCTGGGGGCAAATTAACTACACTGCAAGAATCCAGAGAAACCGGATATCCCAATGACCTTCCGGTATTCAGCTATGATTTTGCAGCCCCTATAAGAGAATATGGACAGATGTCTGGAACTTTAAAGGAAATCAAGCTGCTCGCCATGTTTAGTAAGGACTTTGGAAATTCCTTATGTGAAATGGATACCTATATACCTAAAAGCAATCCCTTATATCAGACAAACTTAAAAGATTTAAGGACTTCTGTGCGAAGAAATGGAAAAAGCGGTTATCTGTTTGTGAACAATTATCAGAGAAGATACGAGATGGCAGAGCATAAGGACCTAGTACTAAAAGCAGATACCGGTGAAGGCATCTTAAGCTATCCGATACGTGATATAAAGAATGGAGACTTTTTCTTTCTGCCGTTTTATATGCCGGTAGGGGATGGAGAACTAAGGACGGCTATGGCAACTCCTTTGTGTATACTGCATAACCCTGAGAAAGAAAGCTATGTTTTTTACACGGATACAAAACCTGCCTATGACTGGGTGAAAAAGCCTGATAAGGCCGAGGTGCTTACTTTAACCAGGAAGGATGCTCTAAACGCCTGGAAAATATCCCTGGATAAGGAATACCTTCTGCTGACCGAAGGAGAAGTCATAGAATCGGAAGATGGTTATATAATCCTAAGCCGTAATAATGAACCGCTAAGAGCATATCCGGCATTGCCATCTGCCCCTTCTGGTTACCGGTATATTGGAGAAGAAGACAGTTTTGCAGTATATGAAAGCTGTGAAAAACATCTTTTAGCCGCAGCCAGATATAAATTAATCCGGGAAACAGCAGACAGTAAAAGTAAATTGTATGAGCTCACGCTTGAATATCCTGTGGGAGCAGCGGACTGCTTTTTGCAGGTTGAGTTCGGAGGAGACACTGCAAAACTCTATATTGATGGAGAACAGGTAAATGACTGGTTCTATACCGGACAGACCTGGGAAATCGGCTTGAAACGTTATGATTTTCCGGATAAAGTACAGATTGAGATAGAAGCATTAGAAGAAAAAGCGGAACGCTATCTGGAGAAATGGCCGGTATTTAAGAAGGGAATTGCCTGTGAAATTAATCGGGTTACAATGGAAGCGGAGTATGTTTATCATTTGATGAAATAATACGAATACTATAATACGAATACTATGATACGAAATAGAGTAAGGACTTGGAACATCTGATAGCTGATGTTTGCAGGTCCTGTTTTTAATTCAGTTATCGGCCGTAAAGCTTTTAGGGAGAGACGTAATCAATTAGAACCAAATACAACCTTTGTAGTACAGTATTTTTTAGCACTATATAGTTTGAAGTCTGGACCTGTAAAAATCCTTGTATGAAGTTGTAATAATTCACTATAAATTATTGAGAAAATAAGAAAATATAGTGAAAACAAACAAAAGTGTTATTGACTTATTTCTAGCTAGACATTATACTGGATACATACTATTGTAGTGTGCTAACAAGCGAATATATCAAGGTAAAATCAAGAAATCTTTCCATCATACTACGATAGGCAGATTAAAATATCAGTACATAAAAGCTGTGCAATACTTCCAAAAGCAACACTGCAAATTTGTTAAATATGTACATGGTACTAATTGCTATAAACAGAAAATTAAGGTATAGTTATTTTATAAGCAAAATAGGATTCAAAGGCATGAAGAAAAAACTACTTCCGCCATTGTCCTGACAGTTAGGTTAAAAGAAAATATAAGAATAGAAAGGATGCCACGAAGCGAATCTTTTAACCTGTTTTAATTGTGGCTGTATCGCAAGTAAACTTGTGATATGCAAGGGGTGATAATATGAAGAGCAAAACAATAATATTTAAAACCGCTAATGATCTCTATGATTTTAACAAAGAGGCCTCAAAATGCAAAACAGATGTAAGAATTAAAACAGCCAGCGGAACCTTTGACTTTGATGCTAAGACCTTATTAGGTTTGTTCTTTGCACTTAATTTACCTTCTATTGATGTTTTTTATGATGAAAGTGAAACAGAATTCGATGAATATTTAAACAATTTAGAGAAAGATAAAGCAGAGTAATAAACTTGTTGTCTATTGCGTAATAACATATAATTATTATGAAACTATGTGATTAGTTATTATACTAATACAAAAGGGTATCAATTTAATAATTCGAGCAGCAACGGTCCGTTACTTTAACCAGGGTGGACATAGCTGCTCTTTTTTATATCTATACGAAAGCTAATGCAAATCATAAATCAAGAAGACATCAAATCAATCAGACTAAATTAACCAGGCCCAAAATCAACTAAATCCAATTTAGCCAGACAAAATCATACAAGATTCAAATCATCTCAACATGAAATCTTCCTTATGACACAATATAGAGCTTTATCTTCAGGTCTTCAATCTCTTTTTTCCACTCTTCTGGTATGGAAACATCCGTAATAATAACATCAAAATCCTCCAGATTCGCAAAATAAGCCGGTTTGACCTGGTCAAACTTACTGGAATCTAAAAGGAGTATCTTTTCTACAGAGGATTGCATAATCGCTTTTTTGGTTGGAATCTCATAATGATAAACACAGGTAACCCCCAGGTTATGGTGCATACCGGCTGCGGAGATAAAGGCTTTGGTAAACCGCATACTTTGAATCAGAGCGATTCCTTCTGCACTTTCAACCATCTGGGTTTTAGGATGGTATCTGCCGCCGGAGAATATAAGGGACAGATTCTCTTTTTCCCGTAATGAGTTTAAAATGTTAGCATTAAAACACAAAATAGTCGCTTCCAGGCTGTCACCTATATTTTCTGCAAGCATTTCTGTAGTGGAGCCCGTATCAATAACCACAATGTCACCAGGGGTAATGAGAGAAGCGGCAAAAGCACCGATTTTACTCTTTTCTAAATCCTGAGTGATTTTTGCATGGGACAGCTCGTAAGAGGAATCGGTTTGCTCCTGCTTATAGGCAGGATTATAGATAGCAGCGCCATATACATTATTAACAATATTATTTTGTTCCAATACAATTAGATCCCTTCGGATTGTCATCTCGGATACCTCAAGAATGGAAGCAAGTTCCTTAACGGATGCACCATTTTTGGATTTGATAATATCGATTAAACGATTCATTCGGTCTGCCTTTTTGCTCATATTTTCTCCTGTTTCCTCATCTTGTACTCCCTGATCTAATTGGAAATAACAAAATGATTCTGCTCATATGTTAGTATTATAACATTTTCTTTATAATTATTCAATAATTATCTTGTATTTTTAGTATTGTAACAAAAAAGCATAAATTATGATAAAATGTGACAATACAAACATGTAAAATGTGAAAAGTAAAACAAAAATCTGTTGACCGAAATAATGAAAAGTGATAGTATATTTAATAGGTGATTTACAAGAATTTATATTTTCAATGTAATAAATATGCTGTATCGCACATACTATGGCAAGATATTTGAATTTACCGATTTGAATGAGATTTTATTCATTTAGAAGATATGAAATTAATATTAACCTAAAAGATCAATTGATACGATATTACAATTTACCTGATAGTATGATAACTGAAAGGATAACAAATATGAATGAATTAGAAATGCTGCAATATGTTGACCATACCCTGCTAAAAGCGGTTTCCTCCTGGGAAGATATCCAAATCTTATGTGAAGAAGCCCTGGAATATCACACGGCCTCGGTCTGCATACCGCCTTGCTATATAAAAAGAATCCACGATAAATATGGCGATGCCATTAATATCTGTACCGTTATAGGCTTTCCCTTAGGATACAGTACCACAGCAGCGAAAGCTGCAGAGTGTGAGCAGGCGCTAAAGGACGGAGCCAACGAAATTGACATGGTGATTAATCTGACGGATGTTAAGAATGGGGATTACAAAAAAGTAGAAGATGAAATTGCATTTTTAAAAAAGATCGTAGGGAATAAGATCCTAAAAGTCATTATTGAAACCTGCTATCTTACTCATGAGGAAAAGGTTGCAATGTGCCATGCAGTTACCAATGCAGGTGCTGATTTTATCAAAACTTCAACCGGTTTTGGTACAGGCGGTGCCACCTTAGAGGATATCATCTTATTTAAAGCCAATATTGGTCCCAGAGTAAAGATAAAAGCCGCCGGTGGTGTGAAAAGCGTAGAAGACCTGGAAGCCTTTATACAAGAAGGCTGTGCAAGAATCGGAACCAGTTCAGCTGTTAACTTGGTTAAAGGGAAGCTTGCTAAAGACTATTAATGTAATGAAACGAAGCAAAGAATTAATAGAAGTATTATAGAAGGAATGTAATATAGAAGAAATGCATTATGAAGAAAGTAAATAATAAGTCTTAAAAGAAACTTTTATCAAATAAAAGTTTCTAAAGCATATTATGTGAGCAATAAAGTTATGTAAGCAAGATTATGTAAGCAAATAAATTAAGTAAGCAATAAATTATGTGAGCAAGTATATAAGCAAATAAATTATGTAAAGTAATAAATTATGTGAAAAGTATATTATATAAGCAAATAAACTATGTGAGCATATATATTAAGTAAGCAATTAATATTAAGTAAGCAAGATTAAAAGCATGTTTTAATCTTTATTAAGTAATATGTACAGAAAACAAAATAAATACCACATCAGGAGGATTACAATGAGTATACCAACACCACACATATCCGCGAAAGCAGGAGAATTTGCCAAGACCGTATTAATGCCGGGAGATCCATTAAGAGCTAAATTTGTAGCTGATAATTATTTGGAAGACGCAGTACTAGTGAATTCAGTAAGGGGAATTAACGGATATACCGGTAAGTATAACGGCAAAACAGTATCCGTTATGGCGAGTGGTATGGGAATGCCCTCCATCGGAATTTACTCCTATGAATTATTTAACTTCTATGAGGTCGATAATATTATCCGTATCGGAACTGCAGGTTCCCTTCATGCAGACCTAAAAGTCAGAGATGTTGCATTTGCCATGGGTGCCTGCACCAATTCAGCTTATGGATCTCAGTTTGAACTGCCTGGAACTTTTGCACCAATTGCTTCCTTTGATCTTCTGAAAAAGGCAATTGAAGTAACGGAACAGATGGGAATTCATTATAAAGCGGGTAATTTCTTATCCTCCGATACATTCTATGATGATTCCCAAGGTACCATGAAGTGGGCAAAGATGGGAATACTATGTGTTGAAATGGAAGCAGCAGCCCTTTACATGAACGCAGCAAGAGCAGGAAAGAACGCTTTGGCTATTTGTACGATTTCTGATTCTTTAGTAACCGGAGAAGCAACTACAGCAGAGGAAAGACAGAATAGTTTTCACAATATGATGAAAATAGCACTGGAAATTGCTTAACATTCAAACGGGAAACGGTTTGCTTTGTATAGAAAATAAAAATAAGGAGAGTGATAACTAGATATCCGGGGCAAAATAATAATAGACCTGGACATGCAATCGGGAGACTTTGCAAATTATTGCAACGAATAAATTATTGAATGGGAGGAACTTAAATGAAATTATCGAAAAAGTTATTAAGTGTGTTATTAACAGCAGTTTTAGTGGTGTCCTTAGCTGGATGCGGATCGAAAACCAATACAGGTGATAACGGTAACAACACAGCTACCAATGAAAATACTAAGGATACCGTAGCAAATAATGGCGGAGACGGCTCCGGCAAATATGAAATCGCTTTAATTACCGATATCGGTACCATTGATGATAAATCCTTCAACCAAGGTGCCTGGGAAGGTGTTGAAGCATATGCAAAAGCAAACAATAAAACTTATAAATATTACAGACCTACAGAAAAATCCGATGACGCTTACCTGCAATCCATTGACCTTGCTATAAAAGCAGGTGCAAAGATTATAGTATGCCCGGGATTCCTATTTGAAGTTCCGGTTCATACTGCACAAACGAAATATCCGGATGTTAGTTTTGTTATTTTAGATGGTGTACCTCATGCTGCAGAAGAAGGCAGTGCACCTGACATTGCAAAGAACTCCTACTCTATCTTCTATTCAGAAGAAGAAGCCGGCTTCCTTGCAGGTTATGCAATTGTTAAAGAAGGCTTTACCAAATTAGGCTTTATGGGTGGTATTGCTGTTCCTGCAGTTGTTCGTTATGGATATGGTTTTATCCAGGGAGCAGATTATGCAGCAAAAGAATTAGCTTTAGCTGATGATGCAGTACAAGTTCAGTATACTTATGTAGGTAATTTTGATGCAACTCCTGATAATCAGGCAAAAGCAGCAGCCTGGTATAACGAAGGAACCGAAGTTATCTTTGCCTGCGGCGGTGCAGTTGGTAACTCTGTTATGAAAGCAGCTGAAACAGCAGGTAAGAAAGTTATCGGTGTTGACGTAGACCAGTCTTCTGAATCCGATACGGTTATTACTTCCTCAATGAAGAACTTAAGTAAGTCCGTAAGCGATGCCCTTACTAGTTTCTATGACAATAAATTCCCGGGCGGAACTTCAGTTTCTTTAAATGCAAGCACCGAAGGTGTGGAACTTCCAATGGATTCTTCTAAGTTTACAAAATTTACAAAAACAGATTATGATGCCATTTATGCTAAAATCGTTAATAAAGAAATCACCATTGGAAATGATAGCGTAGCAAAAGATGCAAGTGGCGTTCCGGCTGACAAGGTTAAAGTTAACGTTGTTCAGTAAGGAAATTTGGTAATTAAAGTTATAAAAGCATAATGGAATACAATGAGGGTGCTATAAACAGTACCCTCATTTTTAAAAGGATGCTTAGGAGGACTGCGATGGAATATGTTATTGAAATGAACCATATCACGAAAGAGTTTGGGAATTTTAAGGCTCTGGACGATGTTACCTTATGTGTTAAAAAAGGAGAGATTCATGCACTATTGGGGGAGAACGGTGCAGGAAAGTCTACATTAATGAGTGTTTTGTTTGGTCTGTACCAGGCTGAGCGGGGCGAAATTAAGATTAACGGCAAACCGGTCAAAATAAATAATCCCAATGATGCCAATAACTTAAACATCGGTATGGTACACCAGCATTTTAAATTGGTGCATAATTTTACAATACTGGAAAGCATTGTGCTTGGCAGGGAAACTGTAAAGGGCGGTTTCCTTAAGATGGAGGAAGCCAGAAAAAAAGTTGTGGAATTAAGTGACCACTATAAATTAAAAATTGATCCAGATGCTTATATTTCTGATATAACGGTAGGTATGCAGCAAAGGGTAGAAATTCTAAAGATGCTGTATTGCGATAATGATATATTAATCTTTGACGAACCTACCGCGGTACTGACGCCACAGGAAATCGATGAATTAATGAAAATTATGAAAAATTTAGTAGACGAAGGCAAGTCTATTATTTTCATTTCTCATAAATTAAATGAAATTAAAGCGGTAGCGAACCGTTGTACTGTCCTTAGAAAAGGCCACTACATTGGTACGATTGAGGTAGAGACCACTACCAAAGAAGAGATGTCTGAGATGATGGTTGGACGAAAGGTAAACTTCCATCTGGATAAACCAGAACTTAACACCGGCGATGTAACCCTTTCAGTCAAAGACCTTACCGTGGTTTCTAAAACCTCTCATAAGAATATCGTCAATCAGGTATCCTTTGAGGTGAAAAAAGGTGAAATTGTATGTATTGCAGGTATTGATGGCAATGGTCAGTCGGAGCTTGTTTATGGAATAACTGGTCTGATGTCTATCCAATCCGGTCAGGTTCTGCTAAATGGAAAAGACATTACCAGGGAATCCATACGTAAAAAGTCCATAGACGGCATGGCCCATATACCGGAGGACCGCCATAAGCACGGACTGGTGCTGGACTACAGCCTCCAGGAGAATCTTGTGCTACAGACTTATTTTGAACCCAGATTCCAGAATAAGGGTATAATACGTTTTAATGCCGTACGGGAATATGCAAAAAAACTAATCAATCAATATGATATTAGAAGCGGTCAGGGCGAAGAATCCATTGTCAGGGATATGTCCGGCGGTAATCAGCAGAAAGTTATCATAGCAAGGGAACTGGACCGTGACCCGGATATTGTTATTGCAGTACAGCCTACCAGAGGACTGGATATCGGAGCTACGGAATATATTCACCGTCAGTTAATTAATCAGAGGGATAATGGGAAAGCAGTACTATTGGTATCCTTAGAACTTGATGAGGTAATGGAGGTCAGTGACCGTATACTGGTAATTTATGAAGGCGAAATCGTTGCAGACCTTGATCCCAAGAATGTGACCGTTCAGGAATTAGGACTTTATATGTCCGGCTCAAAAAGGAGTGTAAAAGCATGAAACAGAAGCATAATTTTTTAAACAATAAAGGCAGTAAAAGCTTTTTTGCTTCCATCATGGCTATAGCAGCCGGTCTGCTCTTTGGTCTGCTGATTTTGTTATTAAGTAACGCAAAGCAGGCCTTGCCGGCCTTCGGGATGATTTTAGCTGGTGGTTTTACCGATGGTCTGGAAGGAGTCGGACAGGTTTTATATTTAGCAAATCCCATTATACTTACCGGTCTTTCTGTAGGTTTTGCCTTTAAAACCGGCTTATTTAATATCGGTTCCTCAGGTCAATTTACCTTTGGTGCTTTCTGGGCTATCTATGTGGGAGTAAAGTGGACCTTTCTTCCGGCTGGAATTCACTGGATCGTTGCTCTTATCGTTGCTGCCATTGCCGGCGCACTTTGGGGGATGGTACCGGGACTTTTAAAAGCAATCTCTAATGTAAATGAAGTTATCACTTCCATTATGATGAACTATATTGGCATGTATCTGGTTAATATACTAATTGTGAAGTATGTATTTGACCCAATTAAGAATCAGTCCGTAGCAGTTGCCAAGACAGCTATCATTCCAAAGGCGGGGCTGGATAAATTATTTCATTCATCGAATATGAATATTAGCATTTTTATAGCCGTCCTTATGGTAATTGTTGTATATATTGTTCTGAATAAAACCATATTCGGCTATGAATTAAAAGCCTGCGGTCAAAGCCCCAGTGCAAGTAAATATGCGGGTATTAATGCAAAACGAAATATTGTATTATCCATGACAATAGCAGGAGCACTTTCTGGTCTTGGCGGCGGCTTATTATACCTTGCCGGTTCTGGAAAGTATCTTCAGGTATTAGATATATTAGCCCCTCAGGGCTTTAACGGTATTTCGGTTGCGCTCCTTGGTATGTCCAATCCCATTGGTATCTTATTTGCCGGATTATTTATCGGACATATAACGGTGGGGGGAAGTAACACCCAGTTATATAATTTCGTACCGGAAGTTATTGATATCATCATCTCTGCAATCATTTACTGTGGTGCCTTTGCCCTGCTCTTTAAGAGTATTATCGGCAGATTTACCCGTAGAACAGCAAAAGAAGGAAAGGAGGAAGGCTGATGAATGTCTTATATTTTATCGTACAGCAGACCATGTTTTTTGCAATTCCTCTGTTAATTGTTGCACTTGGGGGAATGTTTTCGGAACGAAGCGGAGTCGTTAACATTGCCTTGGAAGGGATTATGGTTATCGGCGGATTTATCAGTATCGCTTTTATCCATATCTTTGAAAACCGTATGAGCGGACAGATTTTATTGCTTCTGGCAGTTGTGATTGCCGGATTATCCGGAGCAGTTTTCTCTTTGCTCCACGCGTTTGCTTCTATTAATTTAAAAGCAGATCAGACCATCAGTGGTACTGCCTTAAATCTTTTTGCACCAGCCTTTGCAATCTTCGTTGCGAGAATGGTACAGGGTTTGCAGCAGATTCCTTTTAAAGATACCTTTCATATAGCAAAAGTCCCCGGGTTAGGAGATATACCGGTAATTGGTCCACTCTTATTCCAAAACAGCTATATAACCACTTACTTAGGAATTGGTATTGCTATTTTATCCGGAGTAGTAATTAACCATACCAGGTTTGGGTTAAGACTTCGTGCCTGTGGGGAACATCCTCAGGCAGCAGATTCCGTTGGCATTAATGTATACAAAATCCGTTATGCCGGAGTGATTATCTCAGGTGTGTTAGGCGGGATTGGCGGATTGGTGTTTATTGTACCCACCTCTACAAACTTTAATGCCAGCGTTGCAGGTTATGGATTCCTTGCACTGGCGGTTTTAATCTTCGGACAGTGGAGAACCAAGCGGATTATTGTAGCAGCATTTTTCTTTGGGATTATGAAGACCTTTGCCTCTGCGTACTCCGGAATTCCATTTTTAAAAGAACTGCCGATATCCAATGAAGTTTATAAAATGATTCCCTATATTGCTACCTTGGTTATCCTTGCATTCTCCTCTAGAAATTCACAGGCTCCAAGAGCAGAGGGTATTCCTTATGATAAGGGCAGCAGATAAGCGGTAAGCGTATTAGCAAAATGGTGCTTCGTTATTCAAGGATTGGTATCGCTTGTTAATTTTGTAAAGGAAACTACAGGTTTCTTGTCAATTGGGCATAGCTACCAGAAAGTTTACCTTCAAGCCTGTTTTGGCTTTGCAATACAATGCTGGCAGATCTTCATGCAAGCTTTTAAGTAGTGAGTTAATAATAGTGAAACACATAAAAAATAACTGGTTTGTTGTATTCTCTTATATTAGGAAAGCAACAAACCAGTTATCGGTTAAATAATAATAAATAAAGTTTTAAAAGGACATTTCCAAGGTTTGAATAGTATCAATGTTATATATAAACTAGAGGATAGGATACCTTTTGACTGACAACGAATCCTTATATAATCTGCACAAATCAACTAGAATAATCTATAACTGCGCCTTCTGTCCCTTTTGCCCCCGTTTACGGTTTCGTACTTTCTTAACGCTTAGTTCTTTTCCGTTATAAACAAAGGTATCCTCCATTGATTTCACAATCGTAGTAAAGGCAACGGTATCATTTTTTTCCAGGTCGATGGATTTTACACCACGTCCGGTTTTCTTCATTTCGCTGATTTCTTCCAATGAGAATCCAAGAGATAAGCCTTTTTCGGTCAGGATGATTACCTTCCTATCCCCTGATAAGATTTCTCCTGCGCTTAACATAATAATACTTACCAACTGGTCACCATCTTCTAATTTTGTGGCTGCAATCATAGAGCGGTTGGTTTCAAACTCAACACCGGATACTTGTTTGATATAGCCGGCCTTAGTAGAGAAGACTAACTGGGCTTCAAACAACTGCTCAAAGGACGTATACATCATTATGGTTTCCTTGTCAACTTTACACAGGGTATGAATCAGTGCGCCTTTATCTTTTATCTTGCATTTTGGAATGGCGGATGCTTTCACCTGATACATATTGCCTTCTGCGGTAAACAAACATAACTTGTCCGTATTTTTCATCAGGATTATGTGGGAGAATTCTTTTAGATTCTCCTCCGACACACGGGAGAAGCTAGAGGCATCTAAGGACTTGGTGTAGCCGAACCGGTCAATTAAGATATAGATATCTTCAATCTTAACTTCCTCCACATATCCGGCATTCACTTCTACATTATCAAGCTGGGTTCTTCGTGGTATGTTAAATGCCTTTTTATATTCTTTCAAACGATTTTTAATGACTTTATAAAGTTCATTCACATCGCCTAGAATCATTTTGTATTCCGATATGTTACCTTGCAGGGATTCATTCTCTTCGTGTAGTTTGAGTATTTCCAAACCGATTAATTTGCTTAAAGGCATTGACAGTATGGCTTCCGCCTGTCGTTCTGTAAATTTTAGTTTAGAAGCTTCTTTTTCAGATTTTGCTGTCTTAAACTTAATATCGGTAGTATCGCCATTAGTTAAGCAGGTTTTAGCTTGTTTAATGGAGGAGCTGCCCCGAAGGATTTCAATAATCAGGTCGATTACATCGGTAGCACGGATTAAACCGTCTACGATTTCCAGACGTGCTTCTGCTTTTTCCAGCAAATGCTTAAATTCTTTGGTATAGAGTTCTTCCTGAAAGCGGATAAATTCCTCCAGAATACTTTTTAAATTAAATACGATAGGCTGCTGATCTTTTACTGCCAGAAGATTAACGCCATAAGTATCTTCCAAAGGAGTCTTTTTATATAAACCGTTCAGCAGGTTTTCGATATCCCTGTCTTTTTTGACCTCCACCACGATACGGATTCCTTCTTTGGAGGACTCATCCCTGACATCAAAGATTTCATCAAATACCTTGTCCTTCATCATAGAAACCAGGCTTTCTACCAGTTTCGTCTTGTTGCCGGCTATGGTATAGGGAATCTCGGTGATAACAATATTTTTACGGCCATTTTCTCCCGTTTCAATTTCAACCTTGGAACGGATACGGATTTTACCTTCTCCGGATTCATAAATCTGTCTGATATCACTTTGATTGATAATAGAGCCGCCGGTAGGGAAATCCGGAGCAGGGATATATTTCATTAATTTTTCTATGGTAATCTCAGGATTATCGAGATAAGCAATGGCACCGTCAATTACTTCCACAGGGTTGTGGGGCGGTATGTTGGTTGCCATACCTACGGCGATTCCGGTAGTGCCGTTAATGAGCAGATTGGGAATCATGGCGGGAAGTACCGTGGGTTCCTTTTCGCTGTCATCAAAGTTAGGAATAAATTCAACCAGTCCTTTTTCCAGATGATCAAGCATGGTCATGGCGCCGTCTGATAAACGGGCTTCCGTATAACGCATGGCGGCCGCTCCGTCTCCGTCAATAGAACCGAAGTTGCCGTGACCGTCTACTAAAGGAATGGACAAGGAGTAATCCTCTGTCATTCTAACTAAAGCTTCATAAATAGAACTGTCCCCATGAGGATGGAATTTACCCATGGTATCACCGACGATACGGGCACTTTTCCTATGCGGTTTTTTTGGGTCCAGACCAAGCTCACTCATAGCATATAAAATACGGCGCTGTACCGGCTTTAAACCATCCCGGACATCCGGAAGGGCTCTTGCCATAATAACACTCATCGCATAATCTCTATAAGAATTTTTCATTTCTTCCGAAAAATCCAACTGTATAATATTCTCTGTATTTTTACTCATAACGTTCTCCTTTAAATATCCAGTTTAGCATATCGTGCTTCTTCCAAAATGAAATTTTTTCTTGGCGGAACATTACTGCTCATTAAGGTAGTTGTAATTTCATCTGCTTCTACGGTATCACTTATGGTAATCTGGGCTAGTATTCGGGTCTCCGGATTTAAGGTGGTTTCCCATAACTGATTGGCATCCATTTCCCCTAGACCTTTATAACGCTGGAGATTTATTATCTTATTTTCTGTCTTCTTACGAAATTTTTCCAGTTCAAAATCATTGAATAAGTATTCGGACTGTTTTTTCTTTTTGCCCTTTACTGTAGTTTCATATTCTACTTTATAAAGAGGCGGAAGACCGCGGAAAACCTTGCCTTCTAATATGAGTTCCGGCATGAAGCGATAGAAGAAGGTCATTAAAAGAGTACTGATATGGGCACCGTCAACGTCGGCATCGGTTAAAATAATTATTTTACCAAAACGGAGCTTATTAATGTCAAAATCATCTCCGATACCGCAGCCAAAGGAGGCAATCATGGATTTGATTTCGTTATTCACCAATATCTTTTCCAGAGAAGATTTTTCTACATTTAGAATCTTGCCCCTAAGAGGAAGAACTGCCTGAGTCCTGCGGTTCCTGGCAGTTTTAACCGTCCCGCCGGCGGAATCACCCTCCACGATATACACCTCGCATTCCTCAGGTTTTTTGGAGGAACAGGAGGCAAGCTTGCTTCTGGTATCTACATCGGATAACTGTTTCATAACCGCAGTACGGGCTTTGTCCCCGGCCCTTCTAGCGGTATAGGACTTCATGGAGTTGTCTAGAATTCCTTTTAATACTTCCACATTTTTATCAAAATAACGTACTACTTCCGCTGCAAATACTTCATCCACAGCACTTTTAGCATCCGTATTCCCAAGCTTTGTCTTAGTTTGTCCTTCAAACTGGGGATCAGGGTGTTTTATGGATATAATTGCAACCAAACCGTTACGGATATCTTTGCCGTCAAAGTTCTCGTCTTTATCCTTTAATATGCCTAGTTCTCTGGCATATTGATTCATTACTCTGGTGAGGGCGGTTTTAAAACCGGTAACTAAGGTTCCGCCGTCTACTACATTAATTCGGTTACAGTACGCATTAATCTGTTCGGAGTAAGTATCGACATACTGCAGGGCAACTTCGACTTCAATCTCTCCGCTGGTGCCTACCACATAAACTGGCTCTTCATGAAGGGGAGTAGCTTCACGGTTTAAATAAGAAACAAAACTTTTAATACCGAATTCTTCCTGATAGGATACTTCCTCTCCGGTATTGGAATCGGTAAAGCAGATTAATAAATTTTTATTTAAAAAGGCGATTTCTTTTAATTTCTTCTTAATGGTATCGGCTTTAAACTCCGTGGTTTCAAAAATGGTTTCATCGGGATAAAAAGTAACCTTGGTTCCGGTATCACTTTTGTTGCATTTTCCAACAACGGGAAGATAGCCGTCCTCTAATTCAGTTACAGGATGTCCACCCTCACGGTACTCATCCCGGTATACCTTGCCTTCGCGCTTGATTTCAACAATCATACGGCTTGACAGCGCATTCACAACAGAAGCACCAACGCCGTGGAGACCACCGGATACTTTGTATACGGAACCCCCGAATTTACCGCCGGCATGTAGGATAGTATAGACTACCCGGGCAGTTGGTATATGTTTTGTCGGATGGATATCTACAGGAACACCTCTTCCGTTATCCTGAATCGTGATACCTCCGTCTTTTTGCAGAATGATATTAATCTGCGTACAAAAACCAGCAAGATGTTCATCAATGGCATTATCTATGATTTCCCAGATTAGATGGTGAAGTCCTCTTGAACCGGTGCTGCCTATGTACATACCCGGACGTTTTCTGACAGCCTCCAAACCTTCCAAAACTACAATTTGACTTCCTGTATATTGTTCCATTCTTCGAATCCTTTCCTAAATAACTGTATTAATTTAAGCAATTAGAGTTATTGTAACATATCTATAGGGGAAAATCCAGTTTTTTGAACAATCATATGTTCGCCGAAATGACAGAAAATGCCTTATAATACGCCATTTTAAGGGACAAGGACTATTTACCCACATAGGAACCCTCATGTTTCATAAAACTTGATGAACTGCGAGAACAGCGAAGATCACCAAGTTTAACTGTCATGAACGACATAACCAAACTAATAGAACAGCAAACCGCCCAGAATACGATTAATGTCTTTGAATTATATCCCTTCAGGGTTTGCCATTAGCATTGATACGATCAATAGATACCTATGGATTGAATTAAGAAAGGGTTTATGTTAAACTGATTTTTAAGTAAAAGGAATAGTTAATGTACTAGTTAAAAACTAGTAAAAGGAATAGTAAAAGAATACGAAAAGTACTTGTAATTTTCTGACCAATAAATATGGAGTAAGTAACTATAACTAAGTATCTATTTAGTAAGAATGACTTATAAATAGGTCTCTACTAAAAACGTGTTCTCCGTTATGGGTACATTATATGCAAAGTAGCAAATACAAAAGAAGGAAATAAAAAAGAAGGAAATAAAAAAGAAGGAAATAAAAAAGAACAAATACATAAAGAATGAAATACAAAAGAAATTAAACAAATACAGCAAGGACTATAAATACAGAAAGAAGACGACTTAAATGTATAAATATGATACTCATGTACATACCTCTGAAACCAGTGCCTGTGCGTCCATAAGCGGAGCCGGACAGGTAAAACTATATAAGAAATTAGGATATGACGGAATCATTATTACAGATCACTTTTTTAATGGTAATACCACGGTACCCAGAAGTTTACCCTGGAAAGAAAGAGTGGAGCGATTTTGTCTAGGCTTCGAACATGCTTATGCAGAAGGGAAAAAGTGTAACCTTTCCGTATTCTTTGGATGGGAAGAAAGTTTTCAAGGAATGGATTTTTTAGTATATGGATTAGACAAGGACTGGCTTCTTAACCATCCTGAGATTTTAAAGTGGGATATTGGGGAACACTATGACAGGATACATGGGGACGGCGGATTTCTGGTTCATGCCCATCCGTTCCGTCAGGCAGACTATATTTCTAAAATAAGACTGTATCCGGAATATGAAGACGGGATTGAAACCATAAATGCAAGCCATACAAACCCATTATATAATCAAAAAGCTATAGAATACGCAAAACAGCAGGATAAACCGGTGACCGGAGGCTCAGATGCCCATCATGCCGATTCGGTTCATGGCGGTATGTTGTTTAACCATGAATTAACAAATATTCAGGATTTTATTACTAGTGTAAAACGAAAAAAAGATGCATCAGTAATAATGATATAAACAATCCGGCAGTAGGCAGATGATTATGGATAATAAGTCTTTCTTATATGCATTGGTATTCTGTATAAAGCAGAATGTATTCAATAATAATTATCATCAACATAAATTAGGTAAGAAAAGCAATTGACAAGCTTTTAAATATATATTATAGTGATTTCTAAGAAATTAAAATGTATAAATATACGAAAGCCAATGAAGGTGTGATACAGACCTTCATTCTTTTTAATATAAGATAACACCCTGGGAAATCCCAATACAGCTTTTGCCGTTATTACAGTATCGTTTACGCCTGTCAGATAGGCAGATTGGAGCCAAAGATGAAGAAACCCTTTGTAACACTGGAGCAATTAAAGGAGATAACCGCCAAGTATCCCACCCCATTTCATATTTATGATGAAAAAGGAATAAGAGAAAATGCAAGAAAATTAAAAGAAGCTTTTTCCTGGAATAAAGGATTCAGAGAATATTTTGCAGTAAAGGCTACCCCTAATCCGTATATTATTAAGATATTAAATGAAGAAGGCTGCGGAACGGACTGTTCCTCCTTAACGGAACTCATGCTTTCCGAAGCCCTTGGCATTACGGGGGGAGATATTATGTTTTCTTCCAATGCAACTCCCGTGGAAGAATTTATCAAAGCCAAGGAATTAAACGCAATAATCAATCTCGATGATTTTACTCACATCGATTTTCTGGATAAGAATATTGGAATACCTGAGACAATCTGCTGCAGGTTTAATCCGGGAGGGTTATTTAAGATTAGTAATAATATTATGGATAACCCCGGTGATGCCAAATATGGTTTTACTAAAGACCAGATGATTGAAGGCTATAAAAAGTTAATAAAGCTGGGTGCGAAACAATTTGGTATTCATTCCTTTTTAGCCAGCAATACAGTTACCAATGAGTATTATCCCGTTCTGGCTAAAATATTATTTGAGCTGGCGGTAGAGTTAAAGGAAAAAACCGGTGCTCATATAAAATTCATTAATTTATCCGGTGGTATCGGAATCCCTTACAAGCCCGATGAACCCTCTAACGATATTATGGAAATCGGAGAAGGAGTCAGACAAGCCTTTGAAGAAGTTTTAGTCCCTGCCGGTATGGGGGATGTAGAAATCTATACCGAGCTTGGCCGCTATATGCTTGCACCTTATGGACATCTAGTGACAACAGCCCTTCATGAAAAACATATATATAAGGAATATATTGGTCTGGATGCCTGCGCCGTTAATCTTATGAGACCGGCCATGTATGGTGCCTACCACCATATTACCGTAATGGGCAAAGAAAATGAACCCTGTGACCATAAATATGACATAACCGGTTCTCTTTGCGAGAATAACGATAAATTTGCCATAGACCGTATGCTTCCTAAAATCGATTTAGGAGATTTGTTGGTAGTCCATGATACCGGTGCCCATGGTTTTGCAATGGGTTATAATTATAACGGCAAATTAAAATCTGCCGAGTTACTGTTAAAAGAAGACGGATCTGTCCAGTTAATACGCCGGGCGGAAGAACCGAAAGATTATTTTGCTACCTTTGATTTTAGTGATGTATTAACCAATATAAAGCTATAATATAAAAGTGTACCAGACTAGCTTATAGCTTGAGAAAACCGAGTGATGGAAGGACTGTTGTGAAATTTAGCAGCAGTCCTTTTACTGTGTGATCTGGGAATTATATAAAAAGGTAGAAAAGGATATGGATAATCACAAATAAAAACACAAAAAAATACAAATAAAAACACAATTAAAATTTAAAACAACGATAAAAATACATGCAAATGAACCGATAAACGAATCAGATGAAAGCGCAGAAAAAATGGCATAAGTTTTAGAAATACATTAGGTAAATAAACAGACAAATAACCATTTAATAGTAAGAAAACATATAATAAAATTTACCAGAAAACATTATCTGACAGAAAAGAAACTTACCTCCTGAAGCCTAAAGGACGCAGTAAAAAATTACCATAACTTTTTTAAAAAAGCTCTAACTGGCTATAATATAAAGTGCAAAACATCCGATAAATAAAATATAAGTTAAATGAAAAGTAAGACAGGTGGTGGAAATAATGCGTATCGATGCATATAACAAAATTTCACAAGTGTATCAGACCAGTGCGGTAACGAAGACATCAAAAGTTCAGGGAACTTCTGCTGCGGACCAGCTTGAAATATCCAGAACAGCTAAGGATTATCAGGTAGCCAAGCAGGCAGTATCAGCAACGCAGGATATCAGAGCGGATAAAGTGAATGAAATCAAAAAACGATTAGAATCAGGCAACTATAATATCAGTATGGAAGAAGTGGCTGATAAGATAACGGAAAGCTATTTCGAAAAATTGATATAGAACGGAAAGCGAAAGCTTAATTCTAAGGAAAAGAGGGTTGTTTTTCTGTGGCAAGCTTAATTGAAGAATTAATTGATACGCTGCAGCAGGAATATGAGATTTATAAAAAATTGATTCCTATTGCAGAAAATAAGACAGAGGTAATCGTAAGCAATGACCTGATAACTTTGCAGGATATAACCGAACGGGAACAGGCAATGATAGAAGCGATTAATGCTTTGGAACGGAAACGGGATGAGGTAGTCATTAATATCGGCACAGTAGTAAATAAGGATCCAGGGACAATCCATATCCGGACAGTTATCCAGATTCTGGAGAAACAACCGAAAGAACAGAAACAACTTTCCGAAATTCATGATAATCTAAAAAATACAATTCAAAGACTTGTTGAAATCAACAATCATAACAAATCGTTAATACAGCAATCCCTAGAGATGATAGAATTCAATATGAATTTTATTCAGAGTACAAGGATGTCACCGGGGAATCTAAGCTACAATAAGGGCGCTTCACAATTTGATATGCCCTCTTTGCAAACAGGGATGTTTGATGCAAAGCAGTAGTAATGAGAGAAAAGTTAAGGCAGGTGAAATTCTATGAGTTTAATGAGCAGTTTGTATATAGGAGTATCCGGTCTTGGTGCCAGTCAGAATTCCCTTAATACGACGGCACATAATTTGGCGAATGTAAATTCGCCGGGTTATGTAAGGCAGCAGGTACTACAGCAGGACAGTACCTATATAAAATGGGGCGTAACCCATTTATCCAGTCTTCAGACCGGCTTAGGTACCGATATTGCTACGGTAAGACAGGTAAGGGATATGTTTTTAGATAAAGCATATCGTCAGGAAACCGGAAGGCAAGGGTTTTATGAGGTACAGTACCAAGCCGTAGAAGAAGTTGAAGGTATGCTTGGAGAGACAGAAGGGGTTGCATTTCAGAATTCACTGAACGATTTATGGACTTCCCTACAGGAATTATCAAAAACCCCGGGTCAGATTGAAGCCCGTGCTTCCTTAGTGCAGAATGCACAGTCCTTCCTGGAACGAGCCGGGATTATACAGAATCAATTAAAAGAATACCAGGTAAACCTTAATAAACAAATTACAGATAAGGTAGACCGTATCAATGACATTGCGGACCGAATTAATACATTAAATGGTGAAATTAGTGCAAATGAATGCAATGGTGTAGAACATGCCAATGATTTAAGGGATGAAAGAAATAACCTCCTTGACGAATTGGGACAAATCATCAGCATAACCTATAAAGAAAAACCGAATGGCGTCGTTACCGTCAGTGCAGAAGGCGTACAGTTAGTTTCTGAAACGGGTACTTACAAGATGGGTACTGCCAAGGTCAGTGATTCCTCTCCTTTACTAAAACCGGTATGGCCAGGTTATAATGACACGGATGTATTTAATCTGGACAGACCGACTTCAACCCAGGATAATACAGACATAGGTTCCTTAAAAGGCTTACTGGTATCCAGAGGTAACGGTACCGCGAATTACACCGATATGCTCAGGTCTCCTGAGGACTATAACACCAACATTAATACCTCAGTCATCATGACGGTACAAGCACAGTTTGATCAGTTAATTCACGGAGTGGTAACGGCGATCAATGATGTATTAAGTCCCAATAAGACAGTGACAGATCCCTTGAGTGGAACAAGCATAACGGTTTTAGATAAGGATAAGGCACCGGTTGGAATGGATCCTAACTATACCATGGGAGAGGGATTATTCAATCGCAAGACGGTAGACCGGTATAGACCTATAACCGCAGCGGAAGCGGCAACTTATGGGCTCCCGGCAGATACTATGGTTTATAATGAAGAAGATCCTTCGGATACGTATTCCCTGTTTACCTTAAGTCAAATTGAAATCAACAAAAACATAAAGAGCAACTACTCATTAATACCATTAAGCTCCAATGCACGTACCGGAGAAGTGGATGTAAAGGCTGCGGAAGCATTGGCTTCCATATGGAAAACACCCTTTGCTACCTTATCACCCAATTCCCTGACGAAGAGTACCTTTAAGGATTATTATACGGCCTTTATCGGAGATCTTGCTACAAGGGGAGAACAGTTAAAGGGTATCAGTGATAATCAGGCAACTTTGACAGGCAATATTGATAACCAGCGACAACAGGTTTCAGGGGTATCCTCCGATGAAGAATTAACCAATTTAATAAAATATCAACATGCTTATAATGCTTCTTCAAGATATATCAATGTAATAAATGAAATGCTGGAACACGTTATTAACACACTTGGGAGATAACAATTATTAATAAGAGGACAGAGGTGATAACATGCCATCTACATTTTTCGGACTAAATATAGGAACTACTGGATTATTTACCTATCAGGCAGCACTTAATACAACCGCGCATAATGTAACCAATGCGGAAACAGATGGTTATACAAGACAGATATTAGAACAAAAGGCCGGTGTACCCATTAAAGTGAACAAAAGTTACGGTATGGTGGGTACCGGTGTTGAAGCGACAGCAATCGTCCAGGCCAGGAATGCTTACTACGATTTGAAATTCAGAAACAGTAATACGATTTTGGGAGGCTATTCGGCAAAACAGTATGCCATGACTGAAATCGAGAATTATTTTAATGAAGTATCAGTAGATGGATTTACTACTTCATTTAATAAGCTGTTTACCAGTCTCCAGTCATTATCCACGGATTCCGCCAATTTAACCAAACGGACCGAGATAACCAATTACGCCAATAGTCTTACAGATTATTTTAACAGTATGGCGACGAACCTTAAAAGTGTACAGGAAGAATGTAACTTTGAAGTAAAAAACCAGGTAGACCGGATTAATTCCCTGGGGCAGCAGATTGCAACAGTAACAAAACAGATTAACGTACTGGAATCTGGCGGTGGTACTGCCAATGATTTAAGAGATCAAAGACAGCTTTTGCTAGATGACTTATCAAGTATCGTAAACATAACCTATAATGAAAACGTAGTGGGTAATGACGTGGGTGTTACCAGCTTTACCGTTAAGATAGACGGACAAACCTTAGTAAACACCGGTGATTATAATACGTTACAAGTTGTCCCCAGAACCAATAAAGTGAACCAGAATGATGTGGATGGCTTGTATGATATCCAGTGGAGCAACGGAAATGATTTTGGCACAAGCAGCTCATCTCTGGGCGGATATTTAAAGTCTTTAATTGAAGTAAGGGATGGCAATAACAATGAAAACCTAAGAGGAACCGTTGCCACAGGAGCAGCAGGCTCCAACCAGATAACAGTAACCAATTCCAATATTAATTCCATTGAAAAATTAAATGCTCCCATTCCCGGTGTCATAACAATCGGAAATGAAGAATATACCTATAGCAATTTTACAGTAACCTATGATGCTGCTACGAATACCAATTCCTATACCTTTACCCTTGATAAAAATCTGACAGCTAATGCAGCCGGTAAAGAGGTTTCTGTTGGTGACAGTATAGACTATAAAGGAATTCCTTACTATATGGGACAGCTTAACCAACTGGTAAGAACCTTTTCCAAAGAATTTAACGACCTGCATAAAAGCGGCGTAGACCTGAATGGGAATGCAGGGATAGATTTCTTTAATGGCAGAAATCCTGTGACGGGCGATAATTATACCTTTGCAAATTATGAAGATTATTACAACCTCACGGCTGCTAATTTTACAATAACAGATAAAGTCAGAGATGATCCAAACCTTGTGGTAACCGGCAGTAATGTGGAAAACGGGGTTGAGAAAAATGATATCCTGAAAAAATTACTGGCCTTAAAAGATGATAAATCCATGTTCAAACAGGGCACGCCGGCATCCTTTTTCCAGACTTTGGTGGCTGAGGTGGGTGTTGATACCGACAAAGCAAATAAATTTGCCAAGAACCAGGGGGATATCTTGGATATGATAAAAAACCAGAGATTATCCGTATCCGGCGTAGATGTTGATGAAGAAGCCATGAACCTGGTAAAATTCCAGAATGCTTATAATTTATCGGCGAAAGTCATACAGACCATGAATGAAGTTTATGATAAATTAATCAATGGTACCGGAGTATGATAATTAACTGGGCTTAAGGTGACGGAACCGGTCTTTTAGAAAAATTATAAAGAAAGGAATGCCAGAATCAGATTCTTTCAAACGCAGATGAATGGCATTATCACAGATTAAGACTGTGGTAAGAAGAGGTATAATATGCGAATTACAAATCAAATGATGACCAACAATATGATGAACAGCATTAATAAGAATAAGAATAATCTCTCGGCATTAGATGCACAGTATGCCTCCGGTAAGAAAATACAGCGTCCCTCCGAAGATCCTATTGTTGCGGTTCGGGCATTAAAATTGCGAACGAATCTTGCAGAGCTGAATCAATATTACGAAAAGAATATTCCTGATGCAAAATCCTGGATGGATGTGACAGAAGGCGCCTTGACGAATATCAATAGTATTCTTACCAATATTAATACTGCCTGTGTACAAGGTTCCAGTGATCCTTTGTCGGCAGACGACAGAGAAAGTATTATAAAAAATCTGGAGCAGTACAAAGAGCAGATTTATCAGGAGGGCAATGCAAATTATGCCGGTAGATACGTATTTACCGGATATAAAACGGATACCAGCCTGATATTTGATAAACCTTCCACGGATTTAGAATATACGATTACAGAGAATTTTTCAGGGAAAAATATAGAAAGCATCTCAAAAGTGTCAGGAACCTATTCGGTAGACGACTATGATCCTTCAACAGACTATAGTGCCTCACCGACTATGAACACTTCTTATCGTATCAGACTTTCCTATGATAACCTGGATATGAAAATGCCGGATGGTGTTACAGATGTAGACTTAAACGGCAAAGTGACTGCACTTGATAAAACCGGTGCTGCAATCACAGTGCCTCATATTACGACTAAGAGTGCCAGTGATCCTACGGCATACCAACCGGTTGCCGGAGAGATTAATTATATACCGGAAACCGGTGAACTGATCCTTTCGGATGGAGCAAATAATACGTTAAAAAATGCTGCCAGTATATCCGTCGATTACAGAAAAACCAATTTTAAAGAGGGTGATTTGAGACCGGAACACTATTTTGACAGTGATGTTCATTTGACCGGTTCTCCTGTGGCTGAGGATAAACATTACACGAAGCAGGATCAGGATATCCAGTATGAAATCAATTTCAATCAGAAATTAACAGTAAACACCCAGGGTAGTGATGCCTTACAGCATAATATCGGAAGGGATATCGATGAAATCTTAAAAGCGGTGCAGGATGTTAAGGCAGCAGAACAAAAAATTGCCGATGTGGATAAAATGCTGGCAGACCCTAACTATGCCAACCAGACGGATAAGCTCAATCAGTTAAAACAGCAGTTAAAGACAGAGCTTACCTTAAAAAATGATATTATGCAGAAGAAGTTTGGGAGCGGTATTACCCATTCAAACGAATCCCAGAATACTGTAAATGTGGCTATTGCGGATTTAGGAAGCCGGTATGTAAGACTTGAACTTACGGAAAACAGATTATCCGACCAGCAGGTGGAGTTTACCGACCTCATGTCTACGAATGAAGACGTGGATATGGTAGAGACTTATATTAAATATAATTCTGCCGAAGTAATATATAATGCATCCCTATCAGCGGCATCTAAAGTAGTTCAGAATACATTACTGGATTTTCTGTAAACTATTTATAAACTTCTTTGAGATTTTCTATGGCATATTCGGTATGAAATCCGGGTATGCCATAAATAAAACAATGGGCAGGTAGTTGCAAAACCAGGAAGCTTTTAAACCTTATGTGAACTCTCGCAATCACCTAAATACAAGAAGGGAGAAATGATGTTAGTTAAAACGAAATATTTTGGGGAAATCAATCTGGAGGAAGAAAAGATCATAACCTTTGCCAGTGGTATTATGGGCTTTGAGCAATATAAAAGATATACCATTCTATATGATTTGGAAGAAGGGGATAAACCTGGGATATCCTGGCTTCAGAGCCTTGAGGAGCAAAGTCTTGCGCTGCCGGTTATCAATCCTTTTTTAATAAAGTCAGACTACAATCCCATTGTAGAAGATGAGATATTAAAAGAAATCGGAGACATAACGGAACAGAATCTGGTCATCTTATTATCCCTTACGGTTCCTGCAGAACTTACAAAAATGTCGGCAAATCTCAAAGCGCCGTTTATCATAAATTCCGATACCAGAAAAGGCTGCCAGATCATTGTGGATAACCAGGATTACGAAGTAAAATATAATGTTTATGATGCAATGCAAAGGCTAAAAGAAGAGAAGGGAGAGAACTAATGCTAGCCCTTACCAGAAAACTAAACGAATCCATCATGATCGGCAATGACATTGAACTGTCCATACTTGAAATAAAAGGTGACCAGGTGAAAATAGGAATCAGCGCACCCAAATCAGTGCCGATCTACCGGAAAGAGATCTATATACAGATACAGGAAGCCAATAAAGAATCTGCGAACAGCCAGGCTTCATTGGAAGATATAAAGAAGCTGTTCCAGTAGAGAGTTATAAAGAAGTTGTTTCAGTAGACCGATAAAAACAGTATCAAATAACAGCAAGGAGGCTGTCATGATACAAATGTCGAACGATTAGTGAAGGTACCGGTATTAACAAAATGATAAAAATGCCGATATAATAGCTAAATACAATGGAATGGGATAATACCCGCACACACGGAGGTGGCAAATATGGCAATCGAATCAATTGCAAATGCAGTACCATATGGAGAGTATAAACCGGAACAAAGAGTTCAACCTGTAACAATACAACCGGCTGTTACCCTGCCAGGATCAGATGCTGACACAACATCAGGTAAAACATTAACCGGAAAACAGGATGGAACCAAAGAAGAAGAAAAACAAAAAGATGCTCAGGCAAATGCAAACCGCTTAAAGAGTATACTAAACGAAACCAACAATAAAATCAAACCAACAAGAACACGCTGTGAATTTTCCTACCATGAAGACATTAACCGGGTATCCATCAAAGTAATGGATGTGGATTCGGATAAAGTAATCAGGGAAATTCCACCGGAAGAGACCCTGGAAATGCTGCAGAAATTATGGGAGGTCGCCGGACTGCTGGTAGATGAAAAGAGATAGTTCACTAAGGAGGTAGGAGTATGTCTACAATAAGAATGACGGGTTTAATATCCGGACTTGATACAGAATCTATTATTAAGGAGTTAGTCAGTGCTCAGAAACTTAAGAATAAGAAGACATCGGATAAGTTGACTTTATCGGAGTGGAAAGAAGATAAGTGGAAAGAACTGAATATAAAGCTGACTAAGCTTTATAAAGAACAGTTAAGTGATATGAGGTTACAGGGAAGTTACATGACGAAGAAGGTAACTTCATCCAATGAAAACATTGCTACGGTTACTGCGGGTAAAGATGCGCCCACAGGGGCTCAGACTCTAAAGATTTTAGAGACTGCCGGTGCGCAGTATGTTACAGGCGGAGTTATCGAACTTAATGGTGCAAAAGCAACTGAAAAAACTACTCTGAATGCTTTGGGTATTGATGCAGGCACTGTGTTTAGTTTCAAATCCGGCAGCAGCGCTGCTAAAACACTTGAAGTGAAATCAACTACAACTATTGCTGATTTTGTAAATGCAGCGAAATCGGCGGGCTTGAATGCAAGTTATGATGCGGGGCAGGGGAGATTATTTATAAGTTCGAAAGAAAGTGGTACAGCAAACAGCTTTCAAATTTCCAGTTACACATCTTCGGCAGTCAATATGAAAAATAATATATTGGATAAAGTTGGATATTCATCACTTGCTGCCAATGATAAAGCTAAAGTTGATGGTGCTTTAGCAACGCTTCTTAGTGATGCCAGTGTCCCTTCTGATATCGATACCGCTAAAAACATACTTACGGGTTTTGCGCCAGATGATCAAGATGCCGCAGTTTCTGCATTAGCAGATAATTATAAAGCAGAATTTCAGAATCCTGTTCTAACGGATGACTTTACCAAACTGAATAAATTAGGTCTTGATGCATTGAAATCTGACGGAAGCAAAGTTGACGGAGCATCGACTCTATCTACCCTTATAGCTGCTAAAAACAGTAAAATTGAGCTTAATGGTGTTGAACTTGAATATTCTACAAATGACATAACAGTGAATGGGTTAACGTTAAATATTAAAGATAAAACAGCAGCCGGACAAAGTATCAGCTTAAACATAACAGATAACACCCAGGCAACTTATGATATGGTGAAAAATTTTATTAAATCATATAATGATATCTTAGATCAAATGAACAAACTGTACTATGCAAATTCTGCGAAAGGCTATGCTCCTCTTACTGATGATCAAAGAGAAGCCATGACCGATGATCAAATTGAAAAATGGGAAACCAAGATTAAAGATTCCTCGTTGAGGCGTGACAGTTCCCTAGGTTTCTTGATCGATTCAATGAAATCCGCACTTATGTCCTCGGTGACAGTGAACGGCAAGCGATATTCTTTGGATACCTTTGGAATCCAAACATCTTCGGATTATACGGAAAAAGGGTTATTACATATATATGGAGATAAAGATGATTCAACCTATTCTGACCAAAAAGATAAGCTGATGAAAGCACTTACAGATGACCCGGACACTGTTATGAAAGCGATATCAGGTATATCCCAGAAGTTGTATGATGCAATGGGGGATAAAATGAAAGCTATTCCTAATGTAAGAAGCATATATACTTTTTATGATGATAAATTAATGGATAAAGAACAGGATAGTTATAAAAAACAAGTTGCTACTTTGGAAGCTAAGCTGACACAGATGGAAAATAAATATTATAAACAATTCTCTGCCATGGAAACTGCAATGGCTAAATTACAGTCCCAAAGCAATTCGTTGGCAGGACTGCTGAATTCTGGAAAGTAATAACGCGTTTACAATAATTTAATATTTATGTTCCATATGACACGAAATAAATATTTATTTTTTCGACAAAAAGAGATATAATAAGCTCATATACATAAGTATTAAATTAATTTTTCTAATACGAATAAGTAACAGAGGTAGGAGGAAATAAAATGCCAATTAATGCAGCTATTGCATACCAGAATAATAAAATTTCAACCGCTACACCGGCAGAGTTAACATTAATGTTATACGAAGGGGCTATCAAATATTGCAATATAGCAATTACTGGGATCGAAGAAAATAATATAACTAAAACCAATAATAATATTATAAAAACTGAGAATATTATATCGTATCTTCGCTCTACTCTGGATTTTAATTATCCAATCGCAGGGGAGTTTGAAGCAATATATAAGTATATTTACGAGAGGTTAATTAGCGCCAACATAAGAAAAGAAAAAGAAATAATGGAAGAAGTATTGGAACATTTGAGGGTGATGAGAGATACCTGGAAGGAAGTTATGAATCAGGCTAAATAAATTAATTGCTTTGAAAGCGAGGTTAATTGTGGATAACAACACCTATATACCTATCCTGTTGGATACCTTAATTAAGAAAAAAAACCTGCTGGATAGTTTATTAAATATAACTACCTCTCAGGAAAAGTATATTAATGAGCAAATTCCTGACATGGATCTGTTTGATCAGACATTAATTGAAAAAGAGAATATCATAACTAAAATTAATCAGCTTGATGAAGGATTTGAAAAAATCTATACTTATGTACAAGAAGAGCTTATCAGGAAACAAATCCAGCACAAGGAGCAGATTGAAGCGTTGCAGGATCTAATTCGCCAGATAACTGATAAAAGTACAAAAATCCAGGCTCTTGAATTACGCAATAAAGTAAAATTGGAAGCTTATTTTCAGATGAAAAAGAAAGAAATTAAGAATTTTAAAACAAGCAGTCAAACGGTTTCTAATTATTATAAGAATATGAATAATCAATACGAAGGCAATTCATATTTTCTCGACAAAAAAAAATAAAAAATTCAAAAAGTACTATAAAGTTTTGTATTGTTAACACCGATATAAATTATAAGTAAAACCAATATTTTCAGCAGCAATAAGGAGCGTACGGCCTCATTGTTTTATGCTGAGAATATTGATTACTAATAAATAACTACGGTAGCATGGATGCTACTGCACTTTCAAGGAGGAAACACATATGATAATTCAACATAACATGGCATCTGCCAACACGAACAGACAATTAGGAATCACTACTGGACAACTTTCAAAATCTACTGAAAAATTATCTTCCGGTTACAGAATTAACCGTGCAGGCGATGATGCAGCAGGTCTTTCTATTTCTGAAAAGATGAGAGGACAGATCAGAGGTTTACAACAGGCTTCTACTAATGCACAGGATGGTATTTCATTAATTCAGACAGCAGAAGGCGCATTAAATGAAACTCATTCCATTCTTCAAAGAATGAGAGAGTTAGCTGTTCAGGCTTCCAATGCTACTAACGTTACAGCAGACCGTCAGGCTATTGCAAAAGAAGTAAGAGCTTTAACATGCGAAATTTCCCGTATCGGTAACCAGACAGAATTCAATACTATGAAACTGTTAAGCGGTAAATTAACAGATAAGTATCTGCAGGTTGGCGCTAATGGAGATCAGAAAATCAAATTATCTATTCTTGATATGAGACCTAGCCAGTTAGGCACAAATTCAGGTAATACTGCTGGTCTTACTGATGCTAATGTAGCAAAAGTAATATCTAATGGAGCATCTGATTATGATGCTATCTCAGCAACGATCTCCATCATCAATAGAGCAATTACAGATGTATCCAGCCAACGTTCTAAATTAGGTGCATTACAGAACAGACTTGAACATACCATTGCGAATGCCGATAATACAGCTGAAAACTTACAGGCTGCTGAATCCCGTATCCGTGACGTTGATATGGCTAAAGAAATGGTAACATACTCCAAAAACAATATTTTACAACAAGCTGCTCAGTCTATGCTTGCACAGGCTAATCAGTCTACACAGGGTGTATTATCATTACTTCAGTAACAGTTTACAATATAAAGGTTAGCCTTACGGCTAACCTTTATATAAATATATTTTGTCCAAATATGGGAACATAAATGTTTGTGTTTTGATACTTGTGCAAAATTGAGGAGGACTTATGGAGAATAAAGTAGAAAGTATAGTAAAGCAGTTGGAAGCTGCTGCTCAAAAATTACATGTGCAGAATAGAAAGGAAGCTTACGGGGTTATTAATACAGCCGCCGATACGCTTTTTTTATTTTTGGAGGAAGCAGCTGGAAGTGAAATGGGGAAGGCAATGCTGCCTCAGATCAACATAGCGCTCATTCAATGCCTGGAGGCTATGGAACAACAGGATGATGTACTTGCAGCAGATGTCCTTGAATATGAAGTGATTCCTTTGTTGCTGCAACTGGAGGCTTCTGAATGAAAGCAGCAGAAGAAAAACAATGGCTGGAAAATATAGATAGCCTAAAACAGTATAATCAATATTTATATGAAGAACTTAAACAATATTGGGGTGGCGTATCTGAATTAGAAGGATACAAATATCTGAAAGAGAAATGCGCAGTAAAATATGGTCCCGAAGGATCCTTTTTTGTAGAAACCCTGGAAACTAAGGATGGTGGCACTACCTACAACATTACCTGTGAGGGAAAGCCGGTTCGGATGAACAGCCTATATAATCAGAAAAGAGAAGCAGAAAGATGGGCAGAGCAATTCAGGGTTACCAAGGCACATCAAGTAATTATATGCTTTGGACTTGGAAATGGTGTCTGCTTAAAAGAATTGGTATCCCGTATCTTACCGGATACGGTTCTAATACTAATTGAGCCGGAAGAAGCAATGTTTCTGAAGCTGCTGCAGGATTTTGAATATCAGGAATTATGGAATCATAAACTCCTGCAGTTACTTGTGGGACAAAGCTGTGAGGAAGCCTTTCATCAAGCCCTAAGTTTAACGGTAGACTGGACGAATGTAGATGCCTTGCAATTTATTAAACACCCTCAATACGATATCCTATTCCCGGAAGTCTATAAGCAATACTATGAACAATATATGGATTACCGCAACCTGGTGGTAGTAAATCATATGACAGAGAGAGCCATTGGCAGGAAGATGAGCAACAATATTCTAGCAAATCTGTCCTATTGCAATAAAGGCTGTCTAATTACGGAAGTGGCCAGGGAGTTTGATGCGAATTTGCCGGCTATTATTGTATCAGCAGGTCCTTCTCTTGATAAGAATATATTCGAACTCAAAAACCTGCATCACAATGCTTATATCATAGCAGTGGATACAGCGGTTAAATATTTATTGAAACAGGAGATTTATCCGGATATTATTGTTACGCTGGATCCAGAGAAATCTACACATCACTTAAATGATCCAAGGTGTTTTTCCATTCCGCTGTTTTGCAGAGTTGAGGCCAATCCACTTGTACTGAAGAATTTTGAAAAACTGGTCTTTTTTAACATGGAAGGATATTTTGCAGCCTTGGTTAACCGGATGGGGAAAATCACAGATAACTGTAATTCAGGAGGTTCCGTAACCACAGGGGCTTTTTCAGTATGTGTAACCTTAGGATTTCAAGAAATAATTCTTATCGGCTCGGATTTAGCATATTTAAATGATAAGACCCATGCCGGAAGCCTGACGGTGGATGTGGCAAATACCGCGCGGTATATGGTGAAAGTAGAAGATATCTACGGTAATATCGTACAGACCCGTTATGATTGGTATGTTTATTTAAAGTGGTTGGAAGATGCGGTAAAGAGATATAATACGATTCGTGTAATTGATGCAACAGAAGGCGGAGCAAGAATTCACGGTACGGAACTTCTTACGTTACATGAAGTAGTTGAGGAAATTAATGAGCAGAATCATGTAACAAAAAGACTGGTATTGATTGGGGAAACGTTAGTTCCGGAAATTTATAACATAATAAAAGTGGATGCTGTGACAGTACAGAGTATAATAACACGCCTGCAGGAAAATATAAAAAATGCAAAAGAAACTTTAAAGATTATGAGTAAAGGAAAATCACCCAGGAAAGTTTTACTGGATAGGATGAGGGATAATAACAGCTGGATCGAGAGTCAGTTTATCTATGTGCTGATAGATGGTGATATTGTAAATGAAACTTCGGAAGATGTGGCAGGATTAGTGAATGATAACGACAGCTCCTTGACGGCTGAGATAAAAGTGTTTGAGAGGGCGCTAAACTTGTATGAAGCAATGATTAAGTCAGCAGAGAGTATGCTGCCTAAACTTTGTAGTCTGACGGAGGGGAGATAAGGGTATGAATATATTAGCAATTATACCTGCAAGGAGTGGGTCAAAAAGTGTTCCCCATAAGAATATACGATTAATGAATGACAAGCCTATGCTTGCTTATTCTATTGAACATGCACTGGGTTCTCAGTATATAAATCGTGTTATACTTGATACTGACAGTGCGGAATATGCTGAGATCGGTAAGAAATATGGGGCAGAGATACCTTTTTTAAGACCTGCTTCTTTAGCAGAAGACCTTTCACTGGATTTTGATGTTTTCTATCATTGTTTAAATTATCTACAAGAAAATGAAAACTATAAAGCTGATATTGTAGTTCAGTTAAGGCCTACCTATCCTATTAGAAATATCGAAGATATAGACAAGATGATAAAGATATTAGTTGATAATGAGTTATATGATTCAGTTCGTTCTATTGCCCCCAGTAAAGAAATTCCATATAAAATGTGGCATAGGAGCAGTGACGGTACAATTTCTCCTCTATTAGATAACATAAAGGAGTGCTATAATATGCCAAGGCAGAACTTGCCTGTAACCTATTATCAAAATGCTTGTATTGATGTTATCAGGGGAAGAGTTATCCTTAAGGAAAAATCTATGTCGGGCAAGCACATCTACGGTTATGTTATGAATAAAAACTATGACATAGATACGGAAGAAGAATTTGGAATTGCAGAAGAATTCTTAAAAGTAACAAGTGGAAATAAGAAATTTGTATTCGATATCGATGGTGTTATAGCTGAATTACAACCGGATAATGATTATGAAAAAGCGCAGCCCAATGTCGAAATGATAAAAATCGTTAATAAATTGTACGAAATCGGTAATGAAATTGTCCTTTTTACTGCGAGAGGCTATGTAACCGGCATAGACTGGGAAGAAGTAACCAGGACCCAATTAAATGCATGGGGTCTTAAATATCATAAGTTATTATTTGGGAAACCAAATGCAGATTATTATATTGATGATAAGATGCTAAATATGAATCGGCTTTTAGAATATTTAAGATAGGTATGCAATCTGTTGTATATCTATTTTTGCATGTGAGTTTGCTGATCAATTTAAAATATTGATTCCAGATTTTAATTTTCTAGAAAGGTCACAAAAAACTTTGCAAAAAGTAGAGGGAAATTACGTTGGAAAAGAAAAATAAAGTATTATCAGAAGAAACATCATATTATATCTGCCAAATTAGTAAGATTATTTACTATTTCCGTATCCAAAATTATGATTATGCCCTGAGAAAAATGACAGAGGTGTTAACAGGATTAGGAGGCTTTTTTGGTAAGGTACAGCAAAATGGAACTAATTGGTCTGATTATGGAATTTTTACAGATTACAATTCTCTTAATGATCTATTAACATCACTTTTAGAGTCTCAGAAAAATAAAGATTATATATTGTTAGCAGATATCTACGAAGCTCAATTATTGCCTTTTCTCTTTAAAATTGAAGAAGTATTACTCTATGAAGAGAATGTATATTTTGATAAAAATAAATATGATGAGGCACTTAGCGTTATATCAAACAAAGATATACCATTGGCGGCAGATTTAAAAGCATTGTCTCATCCTGATAATTTAAAAGAGAAGGGATATGACGTTGAATATACAGCCTGTGGTGCGATGACGATTTCGCTATATGATAAAGGGAAACGGATTTATTTACATAGTAATTGTAATGTTTATCAAGAAGCGTTTGCACTGGCTAACTCCTGGTACAGAGAAGATAAATCAACATACATTGTATATGGTTTAGGACTTGGATATCATATCGAAGCACTAACTAATCTGGATAATAATATTACCATAGAAATTTTTGAAAGCGATTTAAATACAATACAATTAGCCTGCGCATATTCTGGGATTGGAAACCTACTTAGATCTGCTAATGTAAAACTGCAGTATGACCCCAATTTTAGTAAACTATCAGAACGTTTAAAATCTGTTTATAACGATACTGAGTTTGTAATACATTACCCATCTTTACGGAGTATTCAAAATAAAGACAGCAGAGAAGATTTGGAAGAGTACTTCCTTCAGTATAGTTCGGTAAAAAATCAACTTCATTTATTGAATGGAAATTTTAGGGAAAATACTAAGAGATATGACGATAGCGTGGATGCATTAGATAAAGATTTTTATGGAAAAGATGTATTTATCGTTGCTGCAGGTCCATCTTTGGATAAAAATTTTCGTTTGCTGAAAAATAGAATAAACAGCAGTATTATTTTAGCTACCGGAACGGTTTTTCGTAAGTTAATACGGGAAGGAATCAGACCAGATTATTTTATTGTTACAGATGCAAATCCAAGAGTCTACGCACAAATCCAGGGCTTGGAACAATTAGATATTCCTATGATATATTTATCTACTGCATTTAAAGGGTTTACAGAGAACTATCAAGGTAAGAAGTACATTGTATTACAGAATGGGTATGAAAAGGCAGAGGAATATGCGACTGTAAATAATATGAAGCTTTTCGATACCGGTGGATCTGTAAGTACAACCGCTTTGGACGTGGCAATTAAATTAAAAAGTAAACGTATTATATTTTTAGGACTTGACTTGGCTTTTACTGAAAATTATGTACATGCTTCTGACACCTCGAGAAGAGAATTAGTTAGCACGGATGACTTAGAGCAGGTAAATGATATCAATGGAAAAAGTATCTATACGAGTAGAAGTTTTTTGATTTATAAAAAATGGATTGAAAATCATATTCGGAATATTAGTGATATTGAACTAATTAATGCCACGGAAGGTGGAGCATTAATTAAAGGCATGAGGAATGTAAAACTGCAGGATTTTCTTCATGAAAATTATGATAAGTCAGGTTTATAAAATTTATACGATGTATTGATTATAAAAGTATTGATTATCGTGTTTAATCTGTCGATATATGTTTTATTAAGTAGTTATGACATTTGATTATAAAAGCTTATATAAATTACTTTAAGAAACTTTTGGAGGACAAGCATGAATAGTAATGGTATATTTGAAAACTTATATATATTTGAAATGGCTAATAGTCATCAGGGAAGTGTTGAACATGGAATAGATATCATAAAAGCAATGAGCAGGATTGCGAGAAAATATAATATAAAAGCTGCGGTTAAATTACAATACCGAAATTTGGATTCTTTTGTACACCCAGATTATAAGGAAAGAGAAGATGTTAAACATATTCCAAGATTTATGAGTACAAAATTAAATTACGAACAGTTTACACAATTAGTAGAAGCAATTCATGAAGAAGGCATGATTGCCATGAGTACACCTTTTGATGAAGACGGGGTAGATTGGTGCATGGATCAAGGAATAGATATTATTAAGGTGGCAAGCTGCAGTTCTCTGGATTGGCCTTTACTTACTAAAATAGCATTTACCCAGAAACCTATTATTATTTCAACCGGTGGAAAGACCTTATCTGATATTGATAAATTATATAATTTCTTTACCCATAAAGGCTGTGAATTTGCATTTCTTCATTGCATAGCAGAATATCCAGCGCCAATGGAACACTTGCAGTTGGATTTTATTGATAGAATGAACCGGAGATATCCTGAAGTTACAATTGGTTATTCTGGACATGAAGCTCCGGATGATAATATTGTGCCTATGTTAGCAATTGCAAAAGGTGCTAAAATATTAGAAAGACACGTTGGACTTCCAACAGAGAATATTACATTAAATAATTATTCTATGAACCCTGAACAGGCGGAGAAATGGGTTAAAGCAGCTATGGATGCGAAAACCATCTGTCAAATGAAGAAAGAGGATACCAAATATATCAGCCAGGAAGAAGTTGATTCCTTAAGGTCTCTTATGAGAGGAGTATACTTAAAGAGAGCAATAAAAATGGGTGAACCTATCATGAGTGAGGATGTATTCTTTGCTATGCCTTGCAATGATAAGCAGATGTGCAGCGGAGATTTTACCGAAGGGGTTATTGCCAGTAAAGATTATAATATAAATGAAGAATTACATGAGAAAAGAAAGATAACGGATATCGGAATGGTGCGCAATGTGGTGCATGACGCTAAAGGTATGCTTTATGAAGCAGGAATAGCTCTTGGAAATGATTTTGAAGTGGAATTATCTCATCACTATGGCATGCAGCATTTCAGGCAAACGGGTGCCATTATTATTAGTATCATTAACAGAGAATATTGTAAAAAGTTACTGGTTATCCTTCCTGGTCAGAAACACCCAGTCCATGCTCATAAAGTTAAGGAAGAAACTTTTCAGTTACTTTATGGGGACTTAATTGTTAACATTGAGGGTAAGGAAAAAGTAATGAAACCGGGAGACATACAAACAGTATTAAGGGAGGAAAAGCATTCGTTTACATCTGTTAAAGGTGCAATATTTGAAGAAATATCAACAACCCATATAAAAAATGATTCTTACTATGAAGATCCAATGATAAGAAGACTCGATCCGATCGAAAGAAAGACTATATTGAAGAGATGGTGAGATATTAGAATTAGGCAATGGAAAGTTAGAGTGTTTTAATTTTCCATTGCTTTTTAATTGTATATCACTACAATGCTAGAGCTATTTCCTATTGAGACCAATTGATGATAATTTCTATTGCATAAATAAAAACATAAACACTGGAAATGATTAAGAATAATATAAAACTATTAAGATATGCACGAATAATGTCGATATAACTATTACTTAACGAATTTCAAGGATGAAAGTAATTCACAATCATGGATGAGTAATAATGTTAAATAGAATGTAGCAAAGAGGATTGACAATATCCACTTTGCTAAATGATTAGTGTATTATGAGTCAGAATAATTCGCCAGAATTATTCTTTTTTCATATGAAAATAAAGTCTTAAAGTAATTGAGGAGACGGTTATGAAAAAGGTAATAAACGAATTGAAATATTGGAGTCAAGTTTTACTGTTACCGGTTTATGGATTGTCTTTTCTGTTTCCTCGTAATAAGAGAATCTGGCTTTTTGGAAGTACATTTGGCAGAAGGTTTGCAGATAATCCCAGGTATCTATATACATATCTTCAAAATAAAAAAAGCAATATAAGACCTATATGGATAACACGCAATTTGGAAATCTTTAATTTACTCAAAAAAAATAATCTGGAAGTTTATATGTCAAATTCACTAAAAGGGTTTTGGTTCGCATTGAGGGGTGGAGTATATATTTATGATAATTACTCAAAAGATATTAACTTTTGGTTATCAGGAAATGCTTTGAAATTTAATACTTGGCACGGTATCCCATTAAAGATGATACAAATGGATAATAAATTTGATCATGTTCGTCATCCTAAAAATACATTATCAAAGCTTAGATGGGTTTTAAGAAGATTATCAGATGAAAAACCAACGGATTATGTGCTAACTACCAGTGATTATTTAAAAAATATATTTGCATCTGCTTTTGCAACACCTAATGTTGTTGTAAGCGGCTATCCCAGAGTGGATTTGCTTAATGGAAATCTTGAGAATAATATCTTCTTGGATTCTGAAAAGAAAATATATGAATCCATGCTAGAAAATAAAAAAAATAATATAAAAAACATCATATACATGCCAACTTTTAGAGATAGTGAATCAGAATTTTTTGAAGTTATTCAAATCAAGAGCTTTCTTGATTTTTTGAAGTATAATAATATGTCTTTTTATGTAAAGCTACATCCAAAATCTAAGAATTTGCAAAGATTTAAATCTATCAAGCAAAGTAACTTAATTGTTGTAGATAAGGATTCAGATCCTTATACATATTTGTGCTTAACGGATATACTCATTACGGATTATTCCTCAATATATTTTGATTATTTGGTAACAGATAAGCCGATTATATTCTTCCCATATGATTTAAATACTTATTTGAAGGAATCACGTCAAATGTATTTTTCATATGATGAGATTACGCCGGGGCACCATGTTACAACTATGGAAGAATTAGTTAAAGCAATAAAAGACATACTAATAGATAATGTGGATAATTATGTAAATGATAGAAAAGAAGTAAAAAAGACTGTATTTAATGATTGCAGTATAGTAGGCAGTCAAGCATTAGCGAAGGTAATTGAAACATTATTATAAAGCGGTGTGAGGTCATCAATTGAAGGAGGCGTGATTTCTATGTATGTTTATATTGAAAATGATGAGTTACAAAATTATAGAAATAAAGAGGTGCTTCTTTTTGGTGCAGGGTCATGTGGTTTAAAATGTATTGAAGAATTTGAGAAAATTAACGCGAAAATAGTGGGATTCTGTGACAACAACAGATCACGCCGCGGTGAAGAGATAAAAGGGTATAAGATATGGTCACCTGAGGATATCGTTTCATTTAAGAATGTAACTATAATGATTACAAGTACATATGAAGAGGAAATAAAAATTCAATTAAAGAATATGGGATTTACAGGCTATAAAACAGTCAAAATTGGAGCGTTAAAAGATACGTTACCGAAAGAGAAATTTTTCAAGCCATTTATTACCTTAGAAGAGGCAAATGAATTTATATATAAAGGTTTAGTTAGCGAGAATCCTTTTTTTATTGGCCGATTTGGTTCTGTTGAATTAGAATGCTTGGTGGAATACTATTATTTATTGGATAGAGTTAACGGTGGTAAAGAAGACTATCATGATAACCTTAAAAATATGATCAGAGATTGGGCGGGTTTTTTTCCTCCAACGAAAGATCTAATGGATCGATTCTCCAGATTATATATAGAAGATGCAAAACAAATTGATATGATGTGGAGTATGTGGTTGTCTCGCTTTGAAAATATGATATATAGCAATTTTATTCCTGAAAAACCATTAGCATTATATGATGATACAGCTTTTCCAATTAATATTGAAAAACCATGGACTAGAGCTTTAAGAGGGAAGAGAGTTCTTGTAATACATCCTTTTGAAGAATCTATTCAATACAATTATAAAAAAAGAGATAAATTATTCGCAAATAATGAATTTTTACCAGAGTTTGAATTGATTACCTTAAAAGCTGTTCAGAGTATCGCTGGTACTCAAACAGAGTTTGCCACTTGGTTTAATGCTTTAGAGCATATGGAAAGACAGATTAATTCTATAAATTTTGATATTGCATTGATTGGGGCTGGAGCATACGGATTCCCTCTTGCGGCATATGTGAAACATATAGGCAAGAAGGCGATACACGTAGGGGGGATGCTGCAATTATATTTTGGAATTAAAGGTAAGGCGTGGAATGAGATGGGGATATATAATGAACATTGGACTTCTCCTACTGAGACAGAAAGACCAGAGGGTTATAAGAAGGTGGAAGCGGGACGTTATTGGTAGCAATGGTTATATAAAACAGTATGATGAAATAAGTTGTAGACTGCGTAAAGGAGTATAGAATGAAAAAATTATGTATTATATATGGAAGTTCAGCCGGAGGACAAAAAGTGGCTGAAACGCTTCGTAGTTTTGATATAGAATTCGATTGCTTCATTGATAGTAACAGTGAAATGTGGGGTACAACTGTTATGGGGAAAGTAGTATATTCTCCTGACTATATATTAGATAAAGAGTGTAGTATTATTATAGCAAGCGACGCTGGATATTCAGCCATTAAAGATAAATTGAGAAAAATGGGTAAAAGTGATACTTGTATTTTAAAAGAAGAGTTGATTTTGCCTAAAGTACAAGCAATGAATAAAGAGATAAAGAATGAGGTTTTTATTAATTTAAATGATAATGTTGAAACCAACAATTTGAGAAGTAATGTTTTTCTTGAATTAATGGAAGGATATCAATTAGGAGGAATAGAGAATTGGTCCTATAATGTATCAAAAGGATTAAAGAAAAAAGGTATATATACCAAAATTCTTTGTCAAAGAAAGAAAGATATGCCAGATGAATGGAAGGATATTACTTGTGATGAATTCGAGGGAGATTACTCCAATTATAAAAAAGGTATTCTTGAGGTTTATGAGTACTTAGTAAAAAATTTACCTTGTACTTTATTACTTAATAAACATCAACAGGTTATGTATGCAGGATATCTATTAAAACAACGTTACCCCGAATTGGTAAAGTTATATTCTATAGTACACAACGATTTAGAAGCCTTATATGATCGGCATACCTATATGGATACGGTTTTAGAGGGATATTTATGTGTGAGTAAAAAGATTAAAAATGAGTTGAAAACAAAATATCATGTTACAGAGGATAGACTATTTAATAAAGAAAGTCCTGTTGTTTTTGATGAATCAAATTCTATAATACATTTGGATAGAACCTACACGCTGAGTCGAAAACAACCGATTCGCATTGCCTATGGTGCTAGATTAGAAAAAGAACAAAAAAGAGCGGATTTAATCATTCCTTTTATTGAAGAACTTGAAAAAAGAGGATGTAATTATTGTTTTGATATTGCGGGTGATGGAACCTATTTACCTATTCTGATAAAATATGTTGAAGAACATTTGTTATCTTATAAGATTAGAATTCATGGGAAAATTGAACATGATGCAATGCAACAATTTTGGTCTAATGCAGATGCCTTTATAAGTTTATCGGAGATGGAGGGATTATCCATATCAATGATAGAAGCAATGATGTGTGGAGCTGTTCCGATAATGTTTGATGTAGCAGGATGCGATGAATTTATCAATAATGGTGAAAACGGTTTTGTTTTATCTTATGAGGATTATAAAGGTTTAGTTGATAAAATAGAAAACTTGGAAAGTAATAGGCAACTACTATCTCAAATGGGACAATATTGTAAGGATTTGGTTGCGGAAAAATGCGATTTAGAAGATTATATTAATTATATAATTAATATGATTTCTGGTACGGTGTAAAGCTAATAGAAATTTACAAATAATCTGGTATCGGAGAAAGAAATGCTAATAAAAAGTAGATTTAAACAGAAAAAGTTATTGGAAAAAGCAAATGATTTATATGGTGAATATTATCGCAACAATTCATATTTATTAAGTGATTTACTGGTTTTTATAAGGAAAGAATATGGTCAAATTGTGGTTTGGGGAGCTGGATTAAAGGGACTGGCATTCCTTTCACAATGTGATTCTTCTAATAAATTCGTAGATTTTATTATTGATATGGATGAGAAAAAGCAAAACGAATCATTAATAACGGGACATATGGTTTATGCAATTGACAAATTAGTGGCTGATAATACAGTTATCTTAGTTGTTAATGTTAATTATTATACTTCTATTTGCTTTGATCTTATAAATAATGGTTATGATATCAAAAAAATGAGAATTATTTGCTTGGATCATTTCTTACAAGGTAGGTATTCACTTTTGCAGATAAAGGACAATACTATCTGGGAAAGGAAAAGATATTATGATTAGCATAGTATTACCCACATATAATGGAGAAAGATTTATTAAACAATCTATAGACAGTATAATTAATCAAACTTTTAAAGAGTGGGAGTTAATTATAGTAGACGATTGTTCTACTGACGATACCTTTAATATTGTAGAAAAATATAGTGAAAGTGACAACCGAATATCAGTTATCCATAATGAGATGAATCAAAAGTTACCAGCGAGTTTAAACATAGGTTTTACAAAAGCTAAAGGTGATTGGTTTACCTGGACTTCTGACGACAATGTGTTTATGCCAGATGCATTAGAGAAAATGCATAAAGTATTAATGAATGACCAATCTATAGATTTTGTTTATTCTAATTATATAGTAATTGATCCTGACGATTTTATGCTTTTTGGAGTGAAAACTGGTCCCGAAGAGGAAATATTCTTAAAAAACAATATAGGTGCTTGCTTCCTGTATAAAAAAGAATTGCACCAAATGTTAAATGGATATGATATAAAGAAATTTTTAGTTGAAGATTTTGATTTTTGGATTAGAGCGTACGAAAAGTATAAGTTTAAACATATAGATGAGGAGTTATATTATTATAGAATACATAATTCTTCTCTTACAGCAGAAAGAAAAGAAAGTATCAGATCAGCGACAATACAGTTATTAGAGGAACATTATCAAAGTATACCTACACATAATGTAAAACTTCGGCATGATGTTCTTTTTACAATTGCTCAATATTATAGTAAGCATAAGAATTATATGAAAGCATTTAAGTATTATTGGTTAGACAAAAAGAGGGGATAATGATGAGTTGGATTAACCATGAATTAGAAGATGTTACAGATGAAAGATTAGCTGGAATGCTTACTAAGAAGCAGGTTGTTATATTAGGAGCATCAACTAGGGTAATAGCATATATCACAAAATATCTAGATAAGAATAATTGCATTGTTATTGATAGTAATCCTTTAATGGAGGGAAAAGTATTTGAAGGATTTATAGTGCATAGCATAAATTACTTCAGTGAATTAGATAGTGCTGAAGTAGTAGCTATATCTGTAATAAAAAATTATTCCTACATTATGCAACTAATGAAAGAAATACAGATTAAAGAATTTTATATTCAGAAATATAACTCCTTAAATAAATATAAAAGTGAATTTCTTAAAAATGATGAGCTGATAAGAAAAAATAAGGAAATTTTACATACAGGTAATTTTGATTTTGTTGATTTTATATATGATGGGAAATTCGTTGTTAATGTTATAGAAGCTATTATAAGAGAATCGGATATTAGTAAACATTTAATTATAATACATTACTTAAATGAGCTTAATCCAGATGATTTATATAATGTCTGGGAATTGTATGAGCAAAATCAAAACAAGTATAATAATGTAATTATATTAAATGACATGTATCACTCATTTGACCTTGATGATAATGCGAAATATCACCTTATTACAACCTTAAAGAATAGCAAGAGGATTATATTTCATAGTGGCGTAATTTCTATAAGATTAGGTGATTTTCTTTCTGAATTCATTAATGAGTTTAGGGAAAAGACTTATCTAATAATTCATGGTGGTGAATTACTATGGAAAACAAGTAGTAACGAATATCATAAGTTTTTCTCCAAGATAGGCAATGTTGTATTGAATAATCAAAAATATTTTACTATACTAAATTCTTTATATAACTTTAATGAAGGTGTTAATGTTATTACGAATAGTTCTTTGGCTTATGATAGTGGAATAATCGTTATGCCAAATGAAAAAAGCAATAAAACTTTAAATGTATTGGTAGGCTATTCTGCTGCTAAAGATATTGACCATAAATTAGCCTTTGAGTTACTGGAGAAGTTTAAAGATGAAGATATGAATGTTATATGTCCACTTTCGTATATGGGAGATGAAACCTACATAAACGAAGTAATTGCAAAAGGAAGAGATATATTCGGAGAAAAATTAAAAGTTATACGAGAGTTTCTGACATTAGAAGATTATAGCAGATTGTTGTCAGAAGTTGACATTGGAGTATTTCCATTGTCAAGGAATTGCGGATGGACTACAATTTTCGCAATGCTAAAAGGTGGTAAGAAAATTTACTTAACATCTGTAAACTCCTATAGAGAGATATTTAAATATAACATAACGGTATTTAATGTTAGCGATATTAGTGTATATGATTTTCAAAAATTTAAAGAAAATAAAGTTGGTGGTGTTAATAAAGAGGAGATAGAAAAATATCTGAAAGATTCAAAACAAAACATGTTTAGTTGGAGTAAATTGTATTCTACTAATTAAAGAGTTAATAAACAATACTGAGGAGAAAATATGATACCTTTTAACAAATCTATTAATCTTGAAAAATCAACAGAATATGTCTCAGAGTGTATTATAACAGGAAAGATTGCAGGTGATGGAAAATATACAAAATTATGCAGTGAATGGATGAAGTCACGGTTTAATGCAAAAAAAATATTACTTACCACATCTTGTACAGCAGCCCTGGAGATGGCAGCCATATTATTGGATGTAAAATCAGGAGATGAGGTAATCATGCCATCTTATACATTTGTTTCTACTGCAAATGCTTTTGTATGTCGGGGAGCTAAAATTGTATTTGTAGACATTAGACCAGATACAATGAATATTGATGAAAAACAAATTGAACAAGCGATTACAGATAAAACTAAGGCTATCGTTGTTGTTCATTATGCAGGTGTTGGTTGCGAGATGGATGAAATTATGAAAATTAGTCGTAAGCATAATGTTCCCGTTATAGAGGATGCCGCTCAAGGTGTTATGGCAAAATATAAAGATAAGTATCTTGGTACAATAGGTGATATTGGTTGCTATAGTTTCCATGAGACAAAAAATTATCAAATGGGCGAAGGAGGAGCTATTGTATTAAATAATGAGAAATATTTTGAACGTGCTGAAATCTTAAGGGAAAAAGGAACAGATCGATCGAGGTTTTTTAGGGGAGAAATTGATAAATATAGTTGGGTTGATGTAGGATCATCCTATCTACCAAGTGAAATTAATGCAGCAATTTTATGGGCACAGTTAGAAATTGCTGATAAAATCAACGAAAATAGAATTGAAACATGGGATTATTATTACAATGAACTGAAAGATATAAAAGAATTAGAGTTACCATCAGTACCCAGGGAGTGTAAACATAATGGTCACTTATTTTATATCAAAGTGAAAGATCTTGATAATAGAATGATAGTAATAAGTAAATTAAAAGAATTAGGAATTAGTGCAGTTTTTCACTATGTACCATTACACTCTTCTTTGGCAGGATTTAAGTATGGTAAATTTAGCGGTAGAGATGTTTACACATCATTAGAAAGTGAACGACTAATAAGACTACCTATGTTTTATGGAATACCGAATCAAGACAGAGAAAAGGTGGTAAATGTATTAAAGACCATTCTTTCTGCTAAATAATTTGTTTGAAAAAGGAGAAGAGATGAATACAATGAAACTTCCGTATAATGAAATATCAATATGGGGGACGGGAGGTGTAGGAAAAAGATGTTATTTTCAGTTAAAAGATAATTACAACATAAAATGCTTTTATGATAATAATCAAAATCAAAAAAATGAAATTGTAATTGATAATATTAAGAAGGAAGATTTTAAAAAAGATGATTCATTCATTGTAATTGCTAGTTCATATTGGAAGGAAATTATGGATCAGCTGAAATGCAGGGGGTTATGTCTATTTAGAGATTTTATTCCTTCTTTTATGATTGATAATAGTGTTGAAATAAGAATTTTAAAACACTATTTTAACAATTATGAGATAAACACATATATAAATTTAATTAAAAAAAATAAAAAAATAGTTGTAGTTTTTGGCAATTGTCAAACTAGTATTTTGGAAAAAATGTTACTTAAAAATGAGAAATTTAGTAATGATTATTTCGCCTTAATTTTTCCCAGGGTTTGTGATTATACATTAAATGAAATTGAAGATCTTGTGTATAACTTTGATTGGACAGAAGTGGATTTATTTATTTATCAAGAAGTTAATAATAACAATAAGTTTTCTGAAAAATTAGCTACCGATCAAATTAAAAAATTAATGAAATCAAGTTGTAGAACTGTTTGTATTTCAAACTTATATTTTGCGGGTTATTTCCCTCAAGCTATACAAAATAACCATAATATTTATGAAGAACTACATAAGTCGGGATTGTTCCCAATTGCCGACAAATATATAGAAGAGTTTATATATAAAAATAAACAAGGTAACGAAATAATTGAAATTGTTAATAATCCAAACTTTATTGACAGTGCAGATATATTGAATCATTGTGAAGATTCAATAAACGAATTAATTAAAAGAGAGAAGTTAGTAGATATTAAAATAAGTGATTACATAATTTTAAATTATAAAAAAGAGCAATTATTTTATTCCTTTAATCATCCCAGTAATTTAGTGTTATATGAATATGCAAATAGAATATTAAAATTTTTGGGTTATATAGCTAATGATCCAATGAATGAAGAAGATATGTATTATTTTTTTGGTACCTTAAAGGCACAGGATATTCCTATTTATCCTTCGGTTATTAAAACACTTAAATTAGAAAAATTTGAAACTAATTTTTTCCCAAATAAGTATGCCTTGGGTAATTATTATTTGTCATTTAATGAATTTATTGTAGAATATATTCATCAATGTTTCAAAAAATAGACCAAGTTAATAAGGTGTTTCTCTGATATAAAGTAAGTAAGGAAAAAATATGTATGAAAAATTATATGAAGAGAAGGTTAACTAGGTTATAAAGATAACTATATACGTTATTTATTGATAATGGAGGATAAAAGATGTACGAAAATTTAGATAATCTTGAAAGTAAATTTAAGATTGCAGAATTTCCATTAAATGTTGCTATAGAAGTAGGAAATTATTGTAATCTGAATTGTATTATGTGCGCCAATGATAAAATCACTAGAAAGAAAGGCTTTATAGACATTAAAACATATAAAAAAATTATTGACGAAATAGCGATTAATAATGTCAATACACGGTTATGGCTTGATTTTTATGGAGAACCTCTTCTAGCTGGATATAAATTATTCTATATGATTGATTATGCAAAAAAGAAAGGCTTAACCAATATTAATATGAACACGAATGGCACTTTGCTTAATGAAGAAAAGGCAGAGATGTTGTTGGAATCAGGAATTGACTTTATTAGTATTGATGTGGATGGGTATTCTAAAGAAGTATTTGAAAAAATACGTATTGGAGCAAATAGGGACGAGGTTTACAAAAATATAGAATATATATTACTCAAAAAAGAAGAAATGGGTATAAAAACACCTATTATTGAAGTGAAGGTGTTAGAAATGAAAGAAAATGAGGATGAGATAGAAGAAATTTTAAATTACTGGCATGAAAAGAAAGCAAGAATTACATTACGTAGGCTTATATCATGGGGAGGTGCTTGCCTAGATTTAAGAAATGAAGGTAAATTACCTGAGCGGATAGCATGCGGATATGCGGTTGGCATTTGTGCTATTACTTGGGATGGTAATATTGTCACATGTGGATTAGACGCTCATGGAAAAGAGATATTTGGAAACGTAAAAGAACAATCTATCAACGAAATATGGGAAAAAAGAAATAAAGAGTTAGTAGAAAAACATATTAATCATGAATTTGATAAATTACCTCAGATTTGCAGGGAATGTACCGACTGGATGATAATAGGCGAAAAGCATTATGATGAAAATGGAATAGAACTTACGAAAAATTATGACGCATCATCTGATATGTATGAGAAATAGAGATAGAATTATGAAAGAAATTATTATTGTAGGAAATAACAATTTTGCAGATTTAATGCGATATTATTGGGAAAAAGATGCGGGAAGAAAAGTGGTGGCCTATACTGTAGAAGAAAACTATATCACTGAAAAAATCCATAAAGACCTTCCAGTTGTACCTTTGGAATCAGTAGAGAATATATATTCACCTACTAGTTATGTAATATCTCTCTGTATTGGATATTCAAAGATGAATGCAGTAAGAGAACGAATATATGGGACATGTATAAAAAAAGGATATACAATTGTAAATTTTAAACATTCTTCTGCTGTTATTGCTGACGATGTTAAAATGGGTTTTGGAAATATTTTTTTGGCTGGAGCAGTAGTGGAACCCTTTTGTGAAATAGGAAATGGTAATTTATTTTTTGCAGGTGCTACGATTAGTCATAATGACACCGTAGGAAACTTTAATTTTTTTGGTGGAAACTCTGTTATAACTGGTTATGTTCATGTCGAAAATAATTGTTTTTTTGGAGCAAACGCTACTGTAAAAAATGAATTATATGTTCCATCATATGTACTTCTTGGTGCAGGAGCATATTTAAGAAAAACTCCAAGTGAGTATGATGTAATAGTACCTGAAAAAAGTAAAGTTCTAAAAGAAAAGAAAAGTATTGACTTAATCTAAAGTAAGAGGTGATAGAATATGAAAAAAATCATGTTACTTGGAGGTAATTATTTTCAGATGACGGCAACAAAGGCTGCCAAAGAGCTAGGGTGTCATGTTATAAGCGTAGATTATTTGCCAGAGAATCCTGCTCATAAAATTGCGGATGAATATTGTAATGTTAGCACAACAGATAAGGATAATATTCTAAAATTAGCAGAAAAATTAGGAATTGATGGTATTGTGTCATATGCGTCCGATGCATCTGCACCTACAGCAGCCTATGTAGCCGAAAAAATGGGATTGCCAACAAATCCATATGAATCTGTGCTACTAATGACAAGAAAAGATATGTTTCGTGATTTTCTTAAAAGAAACGATTTTTATGTGCCAGAAGGAAAAAGTTTTAAGAGTGAGGATGAGAAAGAAGCTTATGATTTCTTTATTTCTTTAGATAAACCGGTAATGATAAAGCCGGTGGATGCATCAGGCAGTAAAGGTGTAAGTAAGGTATATGAAAATAGTGATTTTAAAAAAGCTTTTGAATTAGCGACTACGTACTCAAATGCGGGTTTTGTTATAATAGAAGGATTTATGGAAAGAGATGGATATCAAGTGGCGGGTGATGGATTTATAGTTAATGGTAAATTAAAGTTTACTGGCTTAATGAATGAGCATTTTGATGTAAAATGTAATCCTTTAGTCCCAATAGGCGAGAGCTATCCATCAATTCTAAATGAATGTTTAAAGGAAAAAGCAATTAATGAAATACAGAGATTAATTACATCACTAGACATGAAGATGGGAGCAATTAATTTAGATTTTATAGTTAATAAGGACGGACGTGTTTGCATTCTAGAAATAGGTCCTAGAAATGGTGGAAATTTAATTACTGACGTTATTAAAGAAAGCAATGAGATAGATTTGGCAGAATATACAATAAAAGCGGCTTTAGGTTTGGACTGTTCTAGGTTGTATCAAAAAGAAGCGGTGAAATTTATATCATCTTATATTGTGCACAGTAAGAACAGTGGATATTACTCTGAAATGCTATTAGATCCTGAAGTTGAGAAGGATATTATAAGGGAGGAACTTTTTATTGAAAAAGGTAATCCAGTTAAAAAATTTGATAATGCAGGTTTTGGCATTGGTGCTATGATTATTAGGCATAAAAGTATAGATGAAATGTGTTATAGAATGGACCATATGGATGAGTTTATTAAAATAAATGTTAGGTAACACGCTTAAATATATTTTATCTTTTTCCGTTTAACCAACAGATGTCTTTTTGGTATTATCCATTAGTTGGTCATATTATTCTGATGATGTTATGGTTAATCAATATTTTAATAAAGGGATTTATTACTTCTAGAAAAGAAGTTGAAAATTATCTTGGGATAAAACTGAGATCAATTCGATGTACATGTATATGGTTTAGAAACAATACATACCCAGCTGTACAAAATCTAGATAAAATACAAAAGATCATCCAGGCTAAGGATTTTATCAAGTTACTGAATTTTATAGAGCAAAGTAAATAACATAGTTAATAACATAGAGCAGGAGATATATATGGATAAAATCATACTATTAGATTTAGAAAACTTGATAAGTAGCAAGAAATTAATCGTTTTTGGAGGAAACAAATCAGGATTAAGATGTATAAATTTTATACGAAAGATGGGATTAAGCTTATGCATGTGTGTAGATAATAATCATGAGATGTCTGGTAAAACCATTATTGATAATATTACTATTTCTACATTTTATTCGCTTAAAGAAGAAATAACTGGACATGAAAGTGAATATATAATAATTATAGCATCCTCTCATTATGATGAAATAGCATTGCAAATTGAAAAGGAATTCAATGGAAATTGCATATACTGTTATTCTAATGTAATTGAAGATATGTACGCTAACTATAGTTTTCCTGGTTTGCCTGAAGCATATGTCATTAATCCGATTAATGCGATTGAACAATGGGCACAAAATCTACTAGCAGAAGTAAAGTTTTGGATTCAAGATGTGGCTCAAGATTCAGGTAGATATCATGATTCATATATCGATGATAGAAGTAGTAACAAGATTTTTGATTGTAAACATCTGGATGACCGGGTATGTGACAATAGTATTATAATGGATGTAGGGTGTGGGCTTTGTTCACAATACGGTAATTTAACGGCAACAGGTAAAATTAAATTAGTTGCAGTTGATCCTTTAGCTCATCAGTATAACGAAATTAATAAGATTGCATTGGATAAAAAGAAATTGAATGATAAAATAGTGCAATTTGGGCTTTTTGAATACCTAGATGCCTTTTATCCTAATAATTATGCTGATATAATACTTATTGATAATGCATTAGATCACTGCTTTGACCCTGTAAAAAGTATTGTGTCATGTTTACAGGTTCTTAAGGTAGATGGAATCATTTCAATGATGCATACAATTCGGGAAGCAGTAAATCAGAATTATAAAGACTTACACCAATGGAATTTAGATAGTAATGATAAAAGTGAATTGCTTATTTGGAATAATGATGGTTATATTAATGTTACTAAAAAGCTAAAAGATTATGCAGAGATTACGGTAACAAAAGAAGAGAGATTTGTTTCAAAAAGCTTAAGAAATATCACTGGATGTATCTATATATCCATTAAAAAGTTAAAAGATATTGATTATAAAGAAACAGATGATAGTAAATATTTAGGGCACACCTTGTCCAATATTATGCAAGTCTTTTCTAAAACGAAATTCTGTGAAGATTATATTCACATGATGAATTTTAAAAATACTGTATTTTAATCTATTACTATTGATATCCATCTACAGAAAGAGGATTCATTATGAAACATATAATGCTTGTATTCGGGACACGTCCAGAAGCAATAAAAATGTGTCCAATAGTTAATGAGCTAAAGAAAAGAAATGGTGTTAAGGTTACCGTTAGCGTTACAGGGCAACATAAGGAAATGTTGAAACAAGTGCTAGATATTTTTCATGTTTTACCTGAGTATAATCTTGATATCATGAAAGAACACCAAACTTTATTTGATGTTACAATTAGTATACTATCGAAGATTAAAGAAGTACTAATTAAGGAACAACCCGATATAGTATTAGTTCATGGAGATACAACTACAACCTTTGCCGCATCACTTGCTTGTTTTTATCTTAACATAAAAATTGGACACGTAGAAGCGGGATTACGCACTTATAATATCTACTCACCTTACCCAGAGGAATTTAACAGACAAGCTGTTGGTATTATTGCGAATTATAATTTTGCTCCTACAATCCATGCGAAAGCTAATCTTATTAAGGAGGGTAAGGACAAAGATACTATATATGTAACAGGAAATACAGCTATAGATGCATTAAAATTTACAGTCCGGGTAGATTACAATCATCCAGAATTACAATGGTGTAACAATTGTAGATTAATATTGATTACTGCCCATCGCAGAGAGAATATCGGTAAACCTATGGAGGGCATGTTTACAGCTATAAGATCCATTATCGAGGAATATCCGGATGTTAAAGTTATTTATCCAATACATATGAATCCTGTTGTTCGTGAAATAGCTGAGAGCGTGTTCAATGGAATTGACCGAATACATATCATTGAGCCATTAGACGTTATAGATTTTCATAATTTTATGGCTAGAAGCTATTTGATATTAACAGATAGTGGTGGAATTCAAGAGGAAGCGCCAGCACTCGGTATTCCAGTATTAGTCATGAGAGATACGACTGAACGACCAGAAGGTGTAGATGCTGGAACTTTAAAATTAGTTGGTATAGAAAAAGAGAATATTTACGCTAATTGTAAATTGTTGCTAGATAATCTGGCTGAGTATAATAAAATGAATAAAGCAGTTAACCCATATGGAGATGGGACGGCCAGTAAAAAAATCGTAGATTTTTTATTGACTGAATGCTAATGGTATATGTAACAAGCCAAAGTGGAGTATAAAAATGAATAAAATAATATGTTATATAGACAAACAAGAGAACTATTCAGGAGAATTAGAAGAATATATTGCAAAGCTTGATGAAGCAGGTTATCAGATATTTCTTTATTTAGACGTTATCCTGCAGGAGGGAGACCCAAGTGATATAATGTATAATCTTGATACTATTAGAGAAGAGAATCTAAAAGAGGATAGATACACATTTTTTTCAAATATGTGTAATCTGACCCAGTATGTATATAGGGTCTATCATCAGATATTTGACCGCTTTATATACTTTTATCAAGATCAAGCCGAAAATTATCCATTTAAGGGTAACTTACAGGTTATATTGGATTTAAGAATAACTGATGCTGAAGACTTTTATAAAAAAATTTATACTAATACACCCCAATTCATTATAAATAACTATATATGTAAAATAGTGGAGCTAAACTCATTTATAGACCATAGTATGGATGATGATAATTTTAGTTGTATAATTGAAAAAGTGAAAAAAATATATTACATAAAGGATAGATATTATTTCTTTGAACCATTAATAACAGAAAAGTATGTAGTTATCAATAAATATATTTCTAAGAGCATCAATAACATATGGTCGAATTTACCGACTATTGATAATTGTAAATATCCCAAATTTTCCTTGATAAAGTATGCTTATTCCTATAACGAAACTACCATAGCAAAACTTCTCACTCTTACAGAACATTTCAATTATCAATCCATGGTAGAGACCTATGAGTTACTAGAGACATTAGAAAAAGAAATGGAAGGCTACCATACTTACGTCTACAATATGACCTGCTGTATATTAGATGATATTTCCTTAAGTCATACAGGAAAAGATATCCTGCGTGCGCTATTACTAACATCTTTCTTATTGCAGATAACAAAAAAGCCATTTTATTTGAACCGTTTTATAGAATATGCAATTGAGAGTAATGTACTATCCTGTGAGAATCGTTTCTACTTATGGAATCAAGCCAAAAGATATATGCTTACGAATAGAGCCAACAGTGATACGAATACCGAAACTCTGATGAAAGAGCTATACCAAAAGGCGTATGATGAATTCAAATCTCAATTAGTAAATGAATTAAAGCTAATACCACTAGAGGAAAGAAATAAAGATACCATAGCTATATTTACCATACAGTTCCTATCAGAAAGACATGCCCCTACTAGGACAACCCTGGAAAGGTGCTATACTTTATCCAAACTTTTGGGTAAAAATATCATACTCATTAACACCAGAGAACAACTTACCAGCAGAGGTATGCTGCCATTATATAAATCAACATTGGGAAATGTGATGGATGAGTATAGTGAAATTAATAAATATCAGTACAAAGACTGTGAAATTCCTTTCTATCAACCAGGAGATAATATGCCTTCTCTGGAAGGTATAAGAAATATAATAACTAAAATTAAAAAACTTAAGCCGCAATTTATTTTTAGTATTGGAAATGGCAGCATTATAGCCGACTTATGCGGAAATATTGTACACGAGGCTTCCATAGGTGTAGCTTTTTCAACATTGCCTACAACCATGGCAACTTTCTCAGTTATCGGAAAAACATTATCCGAACTGGAATGGGAGTACTATTTAGAGAAAGGCTATACAAGGAATAACATTATAGAAAGTACCTTTACCTTTGAGCTGCTGCCTAAAAAGATGATATTTAACCGTAAAGAACTAGGTATTCCAGAGAATGATTTTGTTTTAATTACAGTTGGCATACGTCTTGATATGGAAATTGATGATACGTTTATGGAAACTATTCTTTCTACCTTTAAATGGGGAACTCATATTGTTTTTGCTGGGTATTTTGAACATTATACTTTATATTGTGAAAAATATCCGGGATTGAAAGAACATTCAACTTTTGTTGGATATTGTGAAGATATCTTAGCATTAATGGAAATTTGTAATTTATATGTCAATCCAAAGCGTTTGGGTGGCGGTTTTTCGATTATTGAAGCATTTCATGAGGGAAAGCCAGGAGTCACCATAGATTACGGAGATATTGCAATTGCAGCAGGAAAGCCTTTTACGGTTAAGAATTATGACGAAATGACCGAAATAATACATAGATATATAACTGATAAGGATTTTTATCAGTTGATGGCTGAAAGAGCAATTGCCAGAGAAAAAGTATTAACGGATTCAGCGGCTGCAATGAATGAAATTATACATAAAATTCAGGACAATCCATTATTTTTTTAATAAAACCGACATAACGGAAATCTATTAAGTGAGGTTATTGAATGAAAAGAATCCTTCTTATCAAAGGAATTTCCCAATACGATGCAATGCGAATTTATATTGACGAGTATGCAAAATGTCTGCAGAATGAGAATGTAGATACAATTATAATTGATGCAAAAGAAGATAATTTTACAGAAGATTTCATTCGTTATGCTACAAGTGGCGAAATCGACTGGGTATTTACCTGTAATGGTATTATGATGGAGGATGAATTTTACAATAATATATTTAGGCAGAATAGTATTAATAAATGTACCTTTTTATATGATCACCCAATCTACCACAGTCAAAGATTATGTCAAGCGGATAAGAATACCATTATCTTTACCTGTGACCGGAAACATAAAGAATTCCTTGAACAATATTATGGAAATATTGGTGTGGTTAAGTTTCTACCGTTATCAGGAAGCTATCTGGAGAATGGATTGCCTTATGAGAATAGAAAAATAGATGTATTATTTACCGGTACCTATGGGGATAAGGATAGAACGCTTAATGATCTGAAAAGTTTACCGGAAGTTTATTATAGAATAGCCTTGCAAGTAATTGAAAAGATGATATATGAGCCTCAGTTTACCATTGAGGAGGCTTTAAATATAATCCTAGATGAGTATGAGTTTGAAAGAACGGATTCTGAGTTTCATTATATGCTAATTATGCTAAATAAAGCTGATAAGTATGTCCGGGAGTATTTTAGGGAAAAAATGATTAAAACTGTTTTAGAGAATGATATTATTTTAAATATACATGGAAATGGTTGGACCAATTTTCCTAGTAATAAGAAAAGTAATTTGGTTATTAGAGAAGGTTATGGAGATGAAGCCCTAAAGAGTTTATTACAGACAAAGATTTCTTTGAATATCATGCCCTGGTTCCGGGGAGGATTTCAGGAAAGAATTGCCTCTGCTATGTTGTCTGGAGCAATATCATTAACAGATACCAGTGGTTATATAGAAGACAAGTTTATTAATGGAAACAATATCGTTATTTATTCACTAAAAGACTTAGATAACTTACCAAATATAATTACCGATTTATTATCCAATCCGGAGAAAGCAAAAATTATAGCACAAAATGGATATGAAGAAGCATTAAAAAAACATACATGGCATCATAGAATAAAAGATGTATTGCAAATTATAAAAGAATTTGAGGTGAATTTAAAAGCAGATTCAAATTCTTAAAAAGATAGATTTTATAATTCGGTATATTTTAATAATAGTATTAAATTTATTAATTGTAATATGAAACAATTAATAGTTAAATACACAAAGAGGGAAAAGGTTATAGCGGTCTACTCCAGAATTACGTCTGATTTATATTAATTAAATAAAAGAAGCTCGTTATTTTACAGATGAATTCAATATATACTCAAAATATAGAATAAATTATAAGAAGCATTGTATGACAATGCTGCGAAATTATAGCAAACAACCATCAATAAAACAAGACAGGAGTTTCTAGACATACTCCCCTCTAAAAACTCCATCACATGAAATAGAAATTAAGAAAATTGAGATTTTAATATAAGACAAATAACTCAATTTATAAAGAATAAATAGATATTACAAGATATAGAAGATATAGAAAATTTCTATACAAAGAGTATAACACGACATAAAGTATTATACAATATTGGTAAAACGACAATTTTTAAAGGCATTATATGTAAAAAGTGCATACAAAAAATGACATAAAAACGTAAAATATTTATAATTTCTGTTGTCTTTTTCAACAAAATAATTTAAAATAATTTACATTTAACACAATAAGAATTGCGCCTGTCAACTAGATGAATCTTTGAATTTATAGGAATTTGTACCTAAGAAGTATAAGAATATACATGCTTTATTATACGATTTTATGGGTAATTAGTATGAATGGAAATATATAACAAATATGTAAACTAGTGATTTTGTTTTCATAAAACATATTTTTTCATGAGAGCAAATTTATATTTGAATAGTATTTAAATTATTTAATTTCTGGTAACTAATATAAATAATACCTAGGACATTGTAAGTTACGGCAAACAATGTTTATATTATCAAAAGTCATTTTTTAAAAACCGATATTTATAATACAAAGGCATTTTATAAGAAATTATTATTTATAATGCCTAAGAATTTTATAAGAAATCATCATTTATAATACCAAAGCATTTATTGGAGACCAATAATTATAATACCAGAACATTTCTCTGAAACCAATATTTATAAACCCAAAAGATTTTATGTAACCCAAAAACTATGTTTACAAATTCCAAAACATCTTATGATATAAAACCAATATTTGTAATACCCAATATATTTATGTCAAAAAACCAATATTTATAAACCCCAAAACATTTCTAATATTATAAAAAGCATAATTAAAATGTTTAAATTCTGAAACCATTTGATACGAAATCAAATCAATATTCATATCTCACAATTTTTATGTTACCAAAACAATGTTCAAATATCAAATTAAGGAGTAAGAGATTTTACAAATCTCAGTAAAACTAAAACCATGAGTGAAAAAGAGTATAAAATACAGCAGATGGAAGCATTGGAGGAACTATACCAATATAATCAGAAGTTAATTCCGGCGGTAGAAAGTATGATTGCAGAGCTTAGGGAAGGAAGACGGGAAGATACCAAGGAACTATTAAGTATCATAATTAATGGAATCAATTGGACCATCCAAGTACTGAATCATACCATGGATATTATTAATGATAACGGAGAATCCCTTGATAAGGAAAGAATGAATGCTTCCATACAAGAGTTGGGAAGCGGCTTACAAGCTCAGGATGATCTAAAAATCGCGGACAACTTAGAAAAAGGTATTATACCTTTGTTGCAGACAATTGAAGCTAAGATTTCTGTTAAAATCAACGCAGCTAACTAATTACACTTTTAATTAAAATCTAAAAGCACTTCTTATTAAACCGTTAATTAGAATATAATAAGTTAATGATAAATGTAAAATACCAAAGCAACATGGCACAAGGAGTCCCAAATGATAACAATCAGTGCATGCCTGATCGTAAAAAATGAAGAGAAGATTTTAGCCAGGTGTTTAGACAGCCTAAAAGATATTGCAGATGAAATTATAATTATCGATACCGGTTCCAAAGATAGAACGAAGGAAATCGCTTTCACTTATACGGATCAGGTATTTGATTACATATGGGCAGATGATTTTTCATCAGCCAGAAATTTTTCTTTCTCCAAAGCTTCAATGGAATACATATATGCAGCCGATGCAGATGAAGTGATTGATACGGAAAACAGGAATAAATTTATGCAGCTAAAACAATCACTGCTTCCAGAAATAGAGATTGTACAAATGCTTTATACCAATCAATTGCAGCATAACACTACTTATAATTTTGATACGGAATATCGGCCAAAGCTCTATAAAAGAGTAAGAAACTTTTACTGGATTGACCCAATCCATGAATCCGTAGCCCTGGAGCCGGTAATATATAACAGTGAGATTGAGATCATACATCTTCCGGAAGACAACCACGGACAAAGAGATTTTGGGATCTTTCAGAAAATAATCGGAAGCGGCAAGGTTTTATCGGCAAAAGTCCAAAGTATGTATGCCAGAGAATTGTTTATTACAGGAACTGAGGCTGATTTTTTAGCAGCGGAATGCTATTTTGAAGAACTTTCGGAACAAGCGATACCACTGGAGCAGCTAAAGCAGGTGCAGTGTATTCTGGTGAGGTGCGGGGTGATAAAGATGGAACCGGCGCAGATAATGAAATACGCTTTAAAAAATATTTCCTTGGATAAAGCAAGTGCGGAAGTATGCTATGATGTAGGCGAATATTACTTTCGATTAAAGGATTATAAAGAAGCAACCATATGGTTTTACAATGCTGCTTATGAAACGGAAAGTGATCTGAATATCCATTACTCCGGGAATTATCCGTTAGAACGTCTGGCACTATGCTATAAAGAATTAGGCATAGAGGACCAGGCAAATACTTATTATGAACTTGCTAAAACTTGGACGTTATGAATGATTTTGTTTTTATTTTGCCATTACACAATCAATCTTAGAGAAAAGTATAATGTTACGAGACCAGAATAGGTTATGAGATGCCATTTAGATTAAAGTATATGTGAAATACTAGAGTAACGCCAATATGTGATTTTGAGATAATTCGAGATAATTACCATTCAGTCATATGGTTTTTAATTAACATATGCCAGAATAAGATACAGTCATAAAGAGTTGTATAAATTATTATGCATAAATTATTATTTATATGTAGTATAGTTCTTTATTAGAGGGATAATTTAATAATAAACGCTTGTTACTAAGAAATTTGTAAAATTATCAGTTGTAAAATATCTGTAATACAAGCTTAACCTTATTGCTAAGTTTGTCTTTTTTCATTATAATTATAATAACAAATAACAAACAAGAATCATGATAAAAATTCATATCAAATATGGTATGCAATTTGTAATTTGGTTTCAGTAAGTATTTTGTACCAAGCGTGTGATTTGTTAACATTCACAATCCAGATAGTTAATAAGGAGGACCTCAATGATCTATATATTGATAGTTGCAGCAATATTCATTACCGAACTCATAGTTAAAAAATATATTGAAGAAAACAAGGAAATGCACAAAAAGGAAGAAATTCTGCAAGGCAAAATCATAATTGAACGGTATCACAATAAAGGTGCCATGCTTAATTTTATGGAAAATAATGTACAGACCGTAAAAATAATTACCTTAACCTTATTGGGTATCCTATTGTTAGTATTCGCTGTATTATTACCTAAGAAAGGCAATTATTTGCTGAAATTAAGTCTGTCGCTGGTATCAGGAGGAGCGTTAAGCAATGTTTATGACCGTTTGAAAAGAGGGTATGTAGTTGATTATTTCAGCTTTAGTTTCTTAAAAAAGATAGTATTTAATATTTCAGATATCTGCATCTTTGTGGGTTCAGCATTAATGGCATTGGTATCTTTGGTGAAAAAAGATTAAATGGAAATAATAAAATAACACAGTAAAGAGGCGGGATTCAAAGAATCCCGCCTCTAACTAATCTACGCAAAAACCAATCCACACGACCCTACCCTTGATACTCAAGTGCTGCTCCCACAAACCCCTTAAACAAAGGATGTGGTCTGTTGGGTCTTGACTTAAATTCCGGATGAGCCTGAGTAGCAACAAACCAGGGATGGTTTTCTAATTCCATCATCTCCACAATACGTCCGTCAGGAGATAATCCGGATAACTTAATACCGCCACGGATAAAATCTTCACGGTAATAGTTATTTACTTCATAACGGTGACGGTGTCTTTCGTGAATGGTCTTTTCTCCATATAATTCATAGGCCTTGCTGGTTTCATCCAGTACACAAGGATAAGAACCAAGTCTTAACGTACCACCGATATCTTCAATACCATCCTGCTCCGGCATAAGGTGAATGACCGGGTGGGTAGTGCCAGGATCAAGTTCCACACTGTGGGCATCCGAGAAACCAATCACATGGCGGGAGAACTCAACAATGGCTAACTGCATTCCAAGGCAAAGTCCAAGGAATGGTATGTTGTTTTCACGGGCATACTTAATAGCTGAGATCTTACCTTCGATACCCCTGTCACCAAATCCGCCGGGAACTAGTATTCCGCTTACATCAGAAAGAATTCCGGCTGCATTTTCATCGGTTAAAGTTTCGGAAGGAATCCATTTTATATTAATAGAGGCATTATGTGCAACAGCACCATGTTTTAAAGATTCCACAACACTGATATATGCATCATGAAGCTGTGTATATTTTCCGACTAAAGCAACGGTAACTTCTTTTTCAGGATGTTTTAACGCTTTCACCATTTTTTCCCATGCGCTTAAGTCTGGAGTGGGACAATCTAAGTCAAGGCATTCGCAGGCAATATTAGCCAGGTGTTCTTTTTCCATTGCCAGAGGAGCTTCATATAGGGTTTCCACATCCAGATTCTGGATAACATGATTGCTGGGTACATTACAAAAGAGTGCAATCTTTTCCTTAATGCCTGGTTCTAAGGGGAGTTCGGTTCTGCATACAATAATATCCGGGCGGATACCCATACCTTGAAGCTCTTTTACACTTGCCTGGGTAGGTTTTGTTTTCATTTCACCGGAAGCTTTTAGATAAGGGATTAAGGTTACGTGAATAAGAATTGCGTTTTCAGGACCAACATCATGCTGGAATTGACGAATCGCTTCGAGAAAGGGCTGGCTTTCGATGTCACCAACAGTACCGCCTACTTCGATAATGGCGATTTGGGTATCTTCACAGCCTTCGTTATGGTAAAAACGGTTTTTGATTTCATTCGTAATATGGGGAATTACCTGGACAGTTCCGCCGCCAAAGTCACCGCGTCTTTCTTTGGATAATACGGACCAATATATTTTACCGGTTGTAACGTTGGATTGTTTTGTCAAGCTTTCGTCGATAAATCGCTCGTAATGACCTAAATCAAGATCAGTTTCTGCACCATCATCCGTCACGAATACCTCACCATGCTGTATTGGGTTCATGGTACCGGGGTCAATATTAATGTAAGGATCAAACTTCTGCATCGTTACATGATAGCCGCGTTCTTTCAGCAGTCTTCCAAGGGAAGCAGCAGTGATACCTTTTCCTAAACCTGATACTACGCCTCCGGTTACAAATACATACTTAACTCCCATTCTATGATTCCTCCTTCGATTTTAATATTTATTGTTTGTTACACAAGCATACTTTATATCATACGGATGTTGTGAGGTTAAAGTGTGAAAGAAAATTTAAGTAAGAAAGGTTGCCATTTGTGGATTCTTTCACCCTTTTATTATTTGTGGCAGTATCGCAGGCCGACCTGCAATATGCAATGGGTGTAAATAATGAAAAAAGCCCTAAAAACAGTCGACGGCAGTCGTGCATTCCATCGGTTTAAGGCGTTTGAAATAAGGGTAGAGCCGTTTTTGATACTAACATTTCATATTGCTTGCTGCTTAACAAGCACATTTTTAAACAATCACATGCTATTATACTATCATTGCTTCAAGAAATCCAGTAGAATTTTTAAAAAAATCAAAAAAGTTAATAGTTTTTTAATTTAGAGCATAAAAAATTCATGACATATGTATTGATTTATAATTAGACTAACATTATAATGAAGTGTGTCTATTAAATTCTTTTTCATCCCCAATATAAGAATTTCGCATAAATACGGTAAATATACAAAACTATGCTTTATGCATGACAGGCAAATAGTTAAAAATATGGTTTATACCTATCAAAATAATATTAAAAAATAATACGAAGGAGGTAGGGTATGGATAATAAAAAACCGAACAATAACAAAAACGGAATGAACAATAAGAAAACTTTTATTTATATTTTAATTGCTGCAATTGTTACCCTTGCTTTATTTACATTTACGACGAATCAGTTCAAAGCCGGCAGCAATGTAGAGATTTCTTACGATAAATTTATCGACATGTTAGATAAAGGGGAAATAAAATCAGTTAACATACAGCCTGATAAAATTGTCATAGAACCAGTGAAGCAGCCAAATCCGCTTTATAAGATGTCCTATTATACAGGAGTCATGAATGATGGTGATTTAACGAACCGGTTGCTAAAAGCAGGTGTTACGATTAATCCAGAGATTGTGAATAACAAAACCACAATTCTTGATTTTATTTTGGTATGGATTTTACCATTTGCACTGATTTATCTGGTGATGTGGTTCTTATTTAAGATGATATCCAAGAGCGGCGGCGGTATGATGGGCGGCGTCGGTAAAAGCAATGCGAAGGTTTATGTGGAGAAGGAAACCGGAGTTACCTTTAAAGATGTAGCAGGTCAGGAGGAAGCGAAAGAGTCTCTGACCGAATTGGTAGATTTCCTTCATAATCCCGGTAAGTACACCAGAATTGGTGCAAAGCTTCCAAAAGGTGCTTTGTTGGTAGGACCTCCCGGAACCGGTAAGACGTTACTTGCCAAGGCGGTTGCCGGAGAAGCGAAAGTTCCCTTCTTCTCCCTGTCGGGTTCTGACTTTGTGGAGATGTTTGTAGGTGTAGGTGCCTCCAGAGTAAGGGATTTATTTAAACAGGCACAATCCATGGCTCCCTGTATTATCTTTATCGATGAAGTGGATGCCATCGGTAAAAGCAGGGATTCCCACTACGGCGGCGGTAATGATGAAAGAGAACAAACCTTGAATCAGCTGTTATCTGAAATGGATGGTTTTGATACTTCCAAAGGTCTTGTTATCCTGGCAGCTACCAACCGTCCGGAAGTATTAGATAAGGCACTTCTTAGACCAGGTCGTTTTGATCGCCGTGTTATTGTTGATAAACCCGACTTAAAGGGACGTATTGATATATTAAAGGTTCATGCAAAAGACGTACTAATGCATGATTCTGTAGATTTAGAAGCCATCGGTCTTGCGACCTCAGGCGCAGTTGGTTCCGATCTTGCCAATATGATTAACGAAGCAGCTATTCTTGCCGTTAAAAAAGGCAGAACGGTAGTGACTCAGGAAGATTTATTTGAATCGGTGGAGGTTGTTGTAGCCGGTAAAGAGAAAAAGGACCGTATTCTTAATAAGGAAGAAAAGCAGATTGTAGCATATCATGAAGTAGGTCATGCGCTGGTAACTGCTCTTGAGAAGAAAGCAGAACCAGTTCAAAAGATTACCATTGTACCAAGGACCATGGGTTCTCTTGGATATGTAATGCAGGTTCCGGAAGAAGAAAAGTATCTTATGAGCAAGGATGAACTGTTAGCCAGAATCGTAACTCTCTATGGAGGACGCGCGGCGGAACAGCTGGTATTTAGTTCTATAACCACCGGAGCTTCCAACGATATTGAGAAAGCCACCCAGTTAGCCAGGGCAATGGTAACCCAATATGGTATGTCCGAGAAGTTTGGACTGATGGGACTTGAATCCATTGAGAACCGTTACTTAGACGGCAGGGCAGTCCTAAACTGTGGTGATGCAACAGCAGCAGAAATTGATCAGGAAGTTATGGCTCTTTTAAAACAATGCTATCAAAGAGCGGAAGCTTTACTTGCCGATAACAGGGAAGTACTTGATCGGATTGCAGCATTCCTGGTAGAAAAAGAAACTATTACCGGTAAAGAATTCATGGAAATTTTCCATGAGGTAAAGGGAATACCGGTGGAAGATACTGCGAATGCAGATAATACCGAGCTTCCAAGGATTGATACAATGAGTTTAGATTTATAGTATATAAGTTGAGTGTTAAAAATCACATATCAGGTATAGTAATATCAGTATATTCAATCTGATTTTTGCCCTCCGTACAAGAACGCTATTAAGTCAAAAATCTAATCCAAAATCAAGCCGTGCTGTTTGGGCTTTGGGATATAAGAGGTTTTTAAAATATAGCGTTTCTGGAAAACTGGAAAAGGCCGGAAAAGGCGGGAAAAGCTTCCAAAATGCTATTTAAGCCGATAATCATACTATACGTAAATTAGATTTTTTGAATCTCTCATATACTAGTTTAGTTTTTCAATATAGTTATACAGGCTTGATTATCATCCATGTTCAATTGTTTTATGGAAGACAGCCAAAGATTCATACCAATATATGCCACTCAGAGAACGGACTTGTTATTTTTTAAGTTTAAACCCATACCATACGCTGTTATTTCTACACAAAATGTAATATAATAGGAGTAGAGATAAGCTTAGGACAGGATTTAAAGGTAAGAAATATCAGGTCCGTTCTAAGCACGTTCCAAAGTTACCCCACATAAAAGGAGTATGCCATGTATTTTAACATAGAAGAGGAATTAAAGAAGCTTCCTGCCAAGCCGGGTGTATATATTATGCATGACAAGCATGATACCATTATCTATGTAGGCAAAGCCATCAGCCTTAAGAACCGCGTAAGGCAGTATTTTCAGAGCAGCAGGAATTTAACTCCCAAAATTCAACAGATGGTAGCCAGGATTCAGTATTTTGAATATATCATAACGGATTCCGAATTAGAAGCCCTGGTCTTAGAAAGCAATTTGATTAAAGAACATAGACCCAAATATAATACCATGCTTAAGGATGATAAAAATTATCCTTATATTAAGGTTACCGTCCAAGAGGCTTATCCCAGGATACTGTTTGCCAGAGAAAGGGGAAAAGATAAAGCAAAGTACTTCGGTCCTTACACCAGTGCCAAATCCGTCAAGGATACCATTGAGCTTATAAGAAAAATCTTCTTTACCAGATCCTGCAACCGGAATCTTCCAAGGGATATCGGGAAGGAAAGACCTTGTCTTTATTATCATATCAAGCAGTGCAAAGCGCCCTGTCAGGGCTATATTTCAGAAGAAGACTACAGAGAATCTGTTAATCAGGTGTTAGAATTCCTAAACGGGAATTTTTCTCTTATTACAAAACAACTGGAACAGAAAATGAATGATGCCGCCCTGAATATGGAATATGAGAATGCGGCGGAATACAGAGATCTGTTAAATAGCGTAAAACAGATTTCTGAGAAGCAAAAGATAACCAGCGGAGAGTTTGAGGACAGGGATATCCTTGCCAGTGCTTCGGCCGGAGATGAAGCGGTGGTACAGGTATTTTTTATCCGAAACGGCAAATTAATCGGCAGGGAACATTTTTACTTAACCGGAGTGGAACATGAGACAAAGAGCAGTGTTATGACCAGCTTTGTAAAGCAGTTCTATGCCGGAACCCCTTTTATTCCAAGAGAATTGATTTTAAGCGAAGCCCTGGAGGAACAGGAAATCATTGAGGAATGGCTTGCCTCCAAGCGGGGTCAGAAGGTGTACATTAAAGTACCTGTAAAAGGGGAAAAGGAACGATTGGTGGAACTGGCCAGGAAGAATGCCTCTATGGTATTGCAGCAAGATGCGGAAAAGATTAAACGGGAAGAAGCCAAAACCATCGGCGCTCTGGGACAGATTGCAGAAATGCTTAATATACCAGGTTTATCCCGTATTGAAGCCTTTGATATTTCCAATATAAGCGGCTTTGAATCTGTAGGTTCTATGGTAGTTTATGAGAACGGAAAACCAAAACGGAATGATTACCGTAAATTTAAGATAAAATGGGTGAAAGGTCCCGACGATTACGCGTCTATGCAGGAGGTATTAACAAGGCGTCTTACCCATGGGTTAAAGGAAGATGAGGAACTAAAGGAGAAAAAACTGGATGGCTACGGAAGTTTTAACCGGTATCCGGATCTGATTATGATGGATGGCGGGAAAGGTCAGGTGAATATTGCGGAAAAGGTACTGGCGGATTTAAAGATGGACATTCCCGTCTGCGGTATGGTTAAGGATGACAATCACCGGACCAGGGGACTTTTATTCCATAATGAAGAAATACCCCTTGACCACAGCAGTGAAGCATTTAAGCTAATCACCCGAATACAGGATGAAACCCACCGCTTTGCAATTGAATACCACAGACAGCTTCGGGGTAAGGCTCAGGTTCATTCTATTTTGGATGACATAGAAGGCATCGGAACCACCAGAAGGCGTGCCCTGATGAAGCATTATCAGTCCTTAGAGGCAATCAAAGCCGCTACGGTAGAGGAGCTGGCGGTGGTGGAGACCATGAATATGCGCTCTGCCAGGCAGGTATATGATTTCTTCCACTGACAGGTACGTTTCTTCTGTGTTTTGATAAAGTTATTTACATCTTAGGAGGGTCTGTGTTAGAATAAGTCTAGATTTTGATATAATGAAATGGAAGACATTTCTTTTATAGAGCAGAATTTCGGTTCGTTGCCAGGTATGCCGAATGGTTCGAATACGGCAGCGGAGAAAGGAATAATTATGTATACGGTACGATTGTCAAAATTAATTGAAAAGATGAATCTTGAAAATGTTACACCTGATATCGAGTTAAGATCTATAAAATTAAGCCAGCCGGACGTGAACCGCCCTGCCCTGCAGCTTGCCGGATTCTTTGATTACTTTGATTCCGATCGTGTTCAGGTCATCGGTCATGTGGAATACGCATATATGCAGAAGATGGAGAAAGATCATGGTCTTGGAATTATGTCCAGGCTTATGGATTATAAAGTTCCCTGTATCGTATTCTGCAGAAATATTGAAGTGGCACCGGAACTCATACAGATGGCCACCGAAAAAGAAGTACCGATTTTACGGACTGGGAAGACCACCTCTTCCTTTATGGCAGAAGTAATCCGCTGGCTGAATGTGGAACTGGCACCCAGAATCTCCATTCATGGTGTTTTGGTTGATGTTTACGGTGAAGGTATCCTGATTATGGGGGAAAGCGGAATCGGTAAAAGTGAAGCCGCCCTGGAGTTAATTAAGCGCGGTCACCGTCTGGTTACAGATGACGTGGTAGAGATTAAAAAAGTAAGTGATGATACCTTAATTGGTACGGCGCCGGATATCACAAGGCACTTTATTGAACTTAGGGGTATTGGTATTATAGATGTGAAAACGCTGTTTGGTGTTGAAAGTGTTAAGAATACCCAATCCATTGATTTGGTTATTAAACTGGAGGAGTGGAACAAAGACCAGGAATATGACAGATTAGGGCTGGAAGAACAATATACGGAATTCCTTGGCAATAAGGTAGTATGCCACTCCATTCCTATAAGACCCGGCAGAAATCTGGCGATTATCTGCGAATCTGCAGCGGTTAATTACAGGCAGAAGAAGATGGGATATAATGCTGCCCAGGAATTATATAACCGTGTTACGAATAATCTTATGAAAAAAGCAAAACTTGAGGAAGAATAAAGCTGTTCCAATCTGTGTAAACCCATAGGATATAAGAGATGGACTGTTTAAATGGCATTGTTTAATAAGAAAAGACAGAATAAATAACAAAGAGGATAAGAATGATGGAAAGATTGTGTTTTGGTATTGATATCGGGGGAACATCAGTTAAATTAGGACTTTTTACGGATAAAGGCGATCTGCTTGACAAGTGGGAGATACCTACCAACAAAGAAGAGAATGGAAGCCATATATTAGAAGATGTAGCCGCTTCTGTGAATAAAAAGATTGTAGATGGTAAGCTTAACAGGGACAATATTATCGGTATCGGAATCGGTGTACCAGGTCCTGTAACGGAGGATGGAACCGTAATCCACTGTGTTAATTTAGGGTGGGGAGTTTTTAATGTTGCAGAGGAAACCAGACGTCTGACCGGATTTGAGACCAAAGTTGGGAATGACGCTAACGTAGCAGCCTTAGGAGAAATGTGGCAGGGCGGCGGCAGAGGTTATAAAAATCTGATTATGGTAACCCTTGGCACCGGTGTTGGCGGCGGAGTTATTTTAAATGGCGAAATTCTAACCGGCAGTAATGGTGCGGCAGGTGAAATCGGACATATTACCGTTAATTTTGAAGAAGAAGACAGCTGTAACTGCGGCAGAAAAGGATGTTTAGAGCAGTTTGCCTCGGCAACGGGTATTGTAAAAGAAGCTAAGAGGATGTTGGAGAAATCCAAAGAGCCCTCCAAATTAAGAGAGGTTTCTCATTTATCCGCCAAAGCAATCTTTGATTATGCCAAAGAAGGCGATGATTTGTCGAATAAGCTGGTAGAGCAGTTATGCAGATATCTTGCCATAGCCATGTCCCATATTGCCCATGTGGTAGACCCACAGGCCTTTGTTATCGGAGGAGGCGTATCCAAAGCCGGTACCATGTTAACAGAGAAGATTAAAAAATATTATGATAATAATGTATTATTCGCTTTAAAAAATAAAGATTTCAAACTTGCTGAATTAGGCAATGATGCAGGTATCTATGGAAGTGCAAAACTTATCATCGGCAAATAAGGAATTATGGTACATTGTACTAACATATAAAAGTTAAGGGAAAGCATATACTAAATAACAGAAAAGAAAATTTTCAAAGATAATATCCAATTTAATTGTTTACTTTATTTTTTCCGGAGCCGTTTTTATAATAACGGATCAGGAGTTTTTATATGCGATGAGAGCAAGTGTGAAGAAAAAGAGCATCTTCACACTGGAAGAGCTCTATAATGAGCACGAAGGATGCTCATTTCAAACTTCTTCCTTTATTATCTGAGATGCCGCAACGCGGCATCATGTTTGGAAGTGTGAAGAAATTTATAATAAGAAAGGTTACCACACAAAGAATCTTTCACACATTCTTATTTGTGGCAGTATCCCAGGGTGGTCTGGGATATGCGATGGGTGTAAATTATGAAAGAGGCATTTTATCAAAAACTAAAAACGGTACTTAAAGATAATCAGATACTGATAGAAGAACCTCTCGCGAAACATACTACCTTTGAAATCGGAGGTCCGGCCTGGTTTTTGACCTTGCCGGAAAGTGTATCCCAGATTACGGAGACCATAAAGCTGTGTCGTGCTCAGGATATGCCCTTTTATATTATGGGGAATGGCAGCAATCTTTTAGTCAGCGATAAAGGATATCAGGGAACCATAATAAAATTAGGCAAAGATTTCAGTGAAGTTACCTTTGAGGAAGAATCCTATACGGTAAGGGCCCAGGCAGGAGTGCTCCTGTCAAAACTGGCAAGTCAGATAGCAGAGCATAGTCTGACAGGCTTTGAATTTGCGGCCGGAATACCGGGAACCCTTGGCGGCGCAGTTACTATGAATGCCGGTGCCTACGACGGAGAAATCAAAATGACAATCCTAGAAGCGTTGGCAGCAGACCAGGAGGGAAATATCCTAAGGTTTACAAAAGACGAATTAAAGATGGGATATCGTACTACTGTCATTCAAGAGAAAAATTATATAGTTTTAGAGGCTTTATTCGGCTTTGAACCAGGAAATAAGGAAGAAATCAGAGAAAAAATCAATGAACTTAATGCAAGAAGGCGTGATAAACAGCCTTTGGAGTACCCCAGTGCCGGCAGCACCTTTAAAAGACCGGCAGGCTATTACGCCGGAAAACTGATTATGGATTCAGGACTTCGGGGATACCAGGTAGGCAATGCTCAAGTTTCTGAAAAACATTGCGGCTTTGTTATTAATAAAGGCGGTGCCACTGCTTTGGAGGTTAGGACTTTAATTTCTGACGTAATTGAAATCGTTAATCATAAATTTGGAGTTGTGTTAGAGCCGGAAGTGAAACTTTTAGGAGAATTCTAACAGAATGTGAGGTTACTATGAGGATGGTTATTGTAACAGGCATGTCCGGAGCAGGAAAAAGCTCGGTATTAAAAATGCTAGAAGATGCCGGATATTTCTGTGTAGACAATCTTCCTATCCAACTCATTTACAAGCTTGTTCAGCTTACCGTTAATGGTTCCGAAGAGTTTGACAAGGTGGCCTTAGGTGTTGATATAAGGAGCGGACAGGCACTGGAAGAATTAGATGAAGTTTTGGAACAGATGAAACGGGAAAGATGCAAGTATGAGATATTATTCCTGGATGCTAAGACCGAGGTTTTAGTCAAGCGGTATAAGGAAACCAGGAGAACCCATCCTTTATCCGGTTCTGGGAGAGTGGAACAGGGGATTGAAGATGAGCGGGATAAGCTTGAATTTATAAAAAAGAAAGCTGACGTAATTATAGATACCAGCCAGATGCTGATCCGTGAATTAAAATCTGAGGTGGATAAAATATACCTTAAGAATGAAAAATATAACAATTTCTTTATTACAGTCTTATCTTTTGGCTTTAAATACGGAATACCAATGGATTCCGATTTGGTATTTGACGTTAGGTTCCTGCCGAATCCTTTTTATGATCCGGAGCTGAAATACCAGACCGGTAATGATAAACCGGTAAGGGACTTCGTTATGAGTTCCGATATGGCTGTAACATTTTTAGATAAATTAGAAGATATGATAACCTTTTTAATCCCGAATTATATACTGGAGGGAAAAAACCAGCTGGTAATCAGTATTGGCTGTACCGGAGGAAAACACCGCTCTGTTACTCTTGCCAATGCGCTGACAAGCAGACTGGGAAAGCTTTCATACGGAATAAAGGTTGAACATAGGGACATAGAAAAAGACGCAAAGAGATAGGTTTCTTGTGAGGTGAATACCATGTCATTTTCCAAAGATATTAAGGAAGAATTATCAAAACAGATAAGTCCTGCAAGACATTGCCAGATAGCGGAATTAGCAGCATTAATCAGTTTATGCGGACGAGTTATAATAACAGAAAATGACCGTTATATCTTGAAAATTCATACGGAAAATTTAACTGTCGCAAGAAAGTACTTTACTTTAATCAAAAAAACATTTAATATTAATACAGAAATTTCAATCAGGCGAAATACTTTTTTAAAGTCCAGCAAGATGTATAGTTTAGTGATAATGGACCATGATATTGTAATAAAAGTACTGCAGGCGACTAAATTGATAGATGAGAACAAAGAAATCAGTGAAAATCTTTCAATTAATAGCAACCTTGTAATCCAGAATGTCTGTTGTAAAAGAGCATTTATAAGAGGAGCATTCTTAGCAGCCGGTTCCATGAGTGATCCGGAAAAGACATATCACTTCGAAATAGTGGCAGCCAATGAACCAAAGGCGAAGCAGCTACAGGAGATTATTAACAGTTTTGAAATAGACGCTAAAATTGTTATCCGAAAAAAATACTTCGTGGTATATGTAAAAGAAGGCGCCCAAATCGTTGATTTGCTAAATATTATGGAAGCTCATGTAGCACTGATGAATCTGGAGAATGTGCGGATTTTGAAGGAAATGAGGAATTCAATCAACAGACAGGTTAACTGTGAAGCGGCCAACATTAACAAAACTGTTATGGCGGCAACCAAACAGATTGATGATATACTGTACATTAAAAATCAGATAGGCTTCAGTGAACTGACTGAGGGACTGGAAGAAATTGCGACACTGAGAATTGAATACCCAGAAAGCTCATTAAAAGAATTAGGAGCATTGCTTAGTCCGCCCATCGGTAAATCCGGTGTAAATCACAGACTGCGTAAACTAAGCATTTTAGCTGATAACTTAAGGGAACAGAAGGAGGAAGTAAATTATGGTAACAAAGAAAATATTAATTAAGATCCCTACAGGATTAGAGGCAAGACCGGTTGCTTTATTAGTACAGGTTGCCAGCCAATATGAAAGCAGCATTTACGTGGAATGCGATGAGAAAAAAGTAAATGCCAAGAGCATTATGGGGATGATGAGCTTGGGATTGGCAGCAGGGGAAGAGGTTACTGTTTCCGCTGATGGTCCTGATGAAGAAGTAGCAATGGAAAATATAGAAAAATATTTAAGTAGTAAATAGTATATAAAATCTGCCACATGGACCGACTTATGAGGCAGATTTTTTTATTTTACAAAAAGGAAAGTAATTTGAAATATCCTATAAAATAAAAACAGGACCTAACAGGAGTTTAGTTTTAGTCTTAGTGTCTGGTGTACCAGGCACTTTGTTATGTAATAGGATACAGGAGTAAAACCTGGTTTTGATTCTTTTTTGCGACGGAAACGGCATAGTTTACTGAAAGAAGTAATAAAGTGAAAGTTTTAACAGAAAAGCATTTAAAATGCAAAGAAAATGAAATATTATTTAACAAAAACGTAAGGATTTGTAAATGAGGATATGCTATAATATTACATATTAGGTATAATGAACTAATTTATAGGAGATTTTAATCTGACTTTACAATATTCTGTATTATTTGGTGATTAAAATTCGGAACATAGCATATGAAGTAAAAATATTAGGTATAATAAAAGTAACCTGATTATTTTATTTTTATATGGTAACAATGGTGAAAAGGATAAAAAATAGTAGGGAGAAAAGAAATGGCTGGGAATAATGATTTTAATCAAAAACCAAATAACAGGAATTCGTTTAGAGATTCGAATAAGTCGAAGAAGAAAAGTTTTCGGACTTTACTGATCATTGAAGCAATCGTACTCATTGTCATTGTAGTGGGATTTGCTTATATGGTGCTCCCCGGCTTTGGAAAACACAAGAATGATAATAATAATAACAAGCCCGGCGGTGCTCAAAATACAGAAGAGGTCAAGAACTCCCCTACAAAAGAGCCGACCCTAACACCGGAAGAACAGGAACAGCAAAGTGCAGAAGCTGCTGAAAAAGAGACAGAGCAGAAAATTGCAGACCTCGTTGCGAAAGCGGACAGGCTGGCACTGGGGTATGATTATGATAAAGCAATCGATTTAATTAAAAGTTTCGGAGATAATTATACGGATTATGATGCCCTGACTAAGGCAATTGCAGGGTATGAAGCGACCAAACAAACCTTGAAGCCCTTCGGTGCATATGATTCGGTGAATCAGATCAACCATATTTTCTTTCATACTTTGGTTGCAGATACAAAAAAAGCCTTTGATGGGGATTATGAAGCCAACGGATATAATTATTATATGACCACCATCGGAGAATTTAATGAAATGATGCAGCAGATGTATGACGATGGTTATGTAATTGTAAGCATACATGATGTTGCAAAGAAGGTAAAAGGGGAAGATGGCAAGACCAAATTCGTGCCGGGAGACATTATGCTGCCGCCGGATAAGAAGCCTTTTGTTATTTCCCAGGATGATGTGAATTATTATGAGTATATGAACGATGATGGTTTTGCTAACAGAATTGTAATAGATGAAAACGGACGTCCCTCCACAGAGATGAAGCTGGATGACGGAACAGTTTCCGTAGGAGATTATGACATGGTTCCTATTTTGGAAACCTTTATTGATAAACATCCGGACTTTTCCTATAAAGGTGCTAAAGGAATCATAGCTTTAACCGGGTACGAAGGAAGTATGGGGTACCGCACCAATGATCCGACTTCACCAACTTATAAACAAGATCAGGAAACCGTTAAAAAGATTGTTAAGGTTATGAAAGAATGGGGCTGGGAATTTGCTTCCCACAGCTATGGACACAGAGATATGGGTAAAGCAACCTATAGCTTTACCAAAAAAGATACGGACCGGTGGATGAAGGAAGTTGGTTCTTTGATTGGACCTACGGATATCTATATATTCCCGTTCGGAATCGATATTGAAACTACTATGGGTCATTATGAAAGTGATAAATTTAAATATATCAAGAGTCTGGGCTTTGATTATTTCTGCGGTGTTTATAAGGATCCATGGATTCAGGTCAAGGAGGATTATGTCAGAATGACCAGACGTCCTTTAGACGGACAGGCTATGCTGCAATTCCCCGAACGGTTAAAGGATCTGTTTGACCTTAGTAAAGTGGTGGATAAGAGCAGACCAAAGCTTAAGTAACCCTTGATTTAAAGATTATCGTGCTGATAGACAACTGAACCGAAAGATAACGATTCGGAGGACAACTGATTCAAAATAAAACTAATCCAAAATAAAACGAATCCGGAGGACAACGAATCCGGAGAACAACGAATCCGAAAGACAATTATTACGCAAAATAACTAATTCGAAAGTCTATTATTTAGTAAAATAACTATTACTCAATATAAATATTTAGAAAAAACAACTGTTCTTAACTATTTACAAAAGAAAGTTCGGTATAAAAGGCTGTTGCAGGTAATAAGTTAACCAGAGGTTTGAACCGGTTTCATATTTTTTGAATTTTGTGGTAAATACACAAGTAAACGAACGTACACTTTTTTTGTGCGGATATGTGTATTCATAAATTTCATGGAATAGAAAGCTCCGGTTCACCCTAGCGGTAAGATTTATTATCTGTGGCGGCTTATTTTTTACGAGTGAAAGCCATAAAATATAGTTATCAATAAAATGACTCCAATATAAGGATATGGTAACTTCCTGTATTCGGTCTGTTAAGAAAAAACCTGTAAATAAAAAAACTGTAATAGAAGTAAAGAACATTTGTTTTGAATTTTGTTATTTACTTTTACGAATTAGAAAAAATGTGTTATAATCAAGTTGTTATTAGTTTCAAAAGCTGTATCAAATAAAATAAATATAGCTTAGGTTTCAAAACTTCATTATTATAAAACCTTAACCGGCTGAAGATATTGAAAAAGATATTGAAAAAGATATCGAAAAAGATATTAAAAAAAGTAACAGTATACAGTTCATTTAAGAATCACCGGATTTAAGCCCAATTTACGGGTAGATAGGAGCAGTTATGAATTTCGCGCATTTGCATTTACATACAGAATACAGTTTATTAGACGGTTCCGGCAAAATCAAAGAAATGGTTGCAAGAACCAAAGAACTTGGCATGGATAGTATGGCTATTACAGATCACGGTGTTATGTATGGAGTCATCGATTTTTACCGTGCCTGTCGTGCAGAGGGTATCCGTCCAATCATCGGCTGTGAAGTTTATGTAGCCCCCGGTTCCCGGTTTGACAGAGAAGCCAATTCCTCCGATGACCGGTATTATCATCTGGTTTTATTGGCAGAGAATAATACCGGCTATGCCAATCTGATGAAAATTGTTTCCAAGGGTTTTTTAGAAGGGTTTTACTACAAACCAAGAGTTGACTATGAAGTCTTAAAAGAACATCACGAAGGTATTATTGCGCTTAGTGCCTGCCTTGGCGGTGAGATTGCCAGTAACCTGCGCAAGGGCTTTTATGAAGAAGCGAAGAGGGCAGCCCTTAATTTACAGGAAATCTTTGGAGAAGGCAACTTCTTCTTAGAGCTTCAAGATCATGGTATACCGGAACAAAAGACCGTGAACCAGGGACTTCTTAGAATGAGTAATGAAACAAAAATCGCCCTGGTTGCAACGAATGATGTCCATTACACCCTGGAAAGTGATGCCGCAGCCCATGATATCCTGCTGTGCATACAGACCCAGAAAAAAGTAACGGATGAAAACCGAATGCGGTATGACGGAGGACAATATTTTATAAAATCTCCGGAGGAAATGGCCAAATTATTCCCCTATGCAGGCGAAGCCCTTGAGAATACCCAAAGAATAGCAGAGCGTTGTCAGGTGGAAATTGAATTCGGTGAATACAAGCTGCCTAAATTTGATGTTCCAAAGGGTTACACTGCACTGGATTATTTAAAGAAATTATGCCAGGAAGGATTTTATGAGCGGTATCCGAACCCACCCCAGGAACTAGTTGAGCGGTTAGACTATGAAATTGAAACCATCCGCAGTATGGGCTTTGTGGATTATTTCCTTATCGTAGGAGATTTTATAAAATATGCCAGAGATCATGAAATCATGGTGGGTCCCGGAAGAGGAAGTGCTGCCGGAAGTATTGTTTCCTATTCCCTGGGGATTACCAATATTGATCCTACAAAATATAATCTGCTGTTTGAGCGTTTCCTGAATCCGGAACGTCTGACTATGCCAGATATTGATATTGACTTCTGCTTTGAGCGCAGGCAGGAAGTAATTGATTATGTAGTAAGCAAATACGGCAAAGACCGGGTAGTACAGATTGTAACCTTCGGAACCATGGCGGCCAGAGCGGTAATCCGGGATGTAGGACGTGCCCTGGACTTAGGGTATGCCAGAGTGGATACGGTAGCCAAAATGATACCTACCGAACTGGGAATAACCATAGGAAAAGCATTAAAGCTAAATAAGGACCTTCAAAGCTTATATGACGGTGATGATGAAATACGGTATCTGATTGATATGTCCATGCGTCTGGAAGGACTGCCAAGACATACGTCCATGCATGCTGCCGGAGTTGTAATCAGTAAAGCTCCCGTAATGGAATATGTACCGTTATCCCGCGCCTCCGATGACTCGATCACGACTCAGTTTACAATGACAACCTTAGAGGAACTGGGACTTCTTAAGATGGACTTTTTAGGTCTTAGAACACTGACCGTAATTCAGAATGCGGTACGTTTGATCAATAAAAAATTAGAAGATGGGAAAAAGTTAGACATTGACGCCATTGACTATGAGGATAAAAATGTATATGCTTTATTTGCCTCTGCTAAAACAGACGGTATCTTCCAGTTTGAAAGTTCCGGAATGAAGAACTTCTTAAAAGAATTAAAGCCAACCAGCCTGGAGGATATTATAGCCGGTAATGCGCTTTATCGCCCAGGTCCAATGGATTTCATACCCAAATATATCAAAGGGAAGAATTCAGCCGGAAGTATTATCTATGAATGCCCCCAGTTAGAACCGATTCTTGCTCCTACATACGGCTGTATTGTATACCAGGAACAGGTTATGCAGATTGTACGGGATCTGGCAGGTTACAGCTATGGGCGAAGTGATTTGGTACGCCGTGCCATGTCCAAGAAAAAGGCTTCCGTAATGGAAAAGGAACGTTACTATTTTGTATATGGCAATGAGGAGGCTGGTGTACCCGGCTGTATTAAGAATGGCATTTCTGAAGAGGTTGCCAATCATATCTTTGATGAAATGACGGACTTTGCCAATTATGCTTTTAATAAGTCCCACGCAGCAGCTTATTCAGTAGTAGCTTATCAGACGGCTTATTTAAAATGTTATTATCCGCTGGAATTTATGGCGGCCTTAATTACCTCTGTAATAGATAACTCGGGTAAAGTAGCAGAATATATCTTTACCTGCAGGCAGATGGGGATTAAAATCTTACCGCCGGATATTAACGAGGGGGACAGTACTTTTTCCGTATCAAACGGCGCCATCCGTTATGGGCTATCCGCTATTAAAGGGCTTGGAAGACCGGTTATCGAAGCGGTTGTAAAGGAAAGAGAGGCGAACGGCTGTTTTACCAGTCTAAAAGACTTTGCAGAACGGTTATCGGGAAAAGAGGTAAATAAAAGGACGGTGGAAAGCTTTATCAAATCCGGTGCCTTTGACAGCCTGCCTGGTACCAGAAAGCAGTTAATGATGATTTATGTCCAGGTGCTGGATGATGTTGCTCAGAATAAGAAGAGAAACTTAACGGGTCAGATCTCCTTATTTGATTTTGCCGGGGAAGAAGATAAGATGAATTATGAAATAAACCTGCCCGAGGTAGGAGAATACACCATTGAACAGAAGCTTAATCTGGAAAAAGAAGTAATGGGTGTCTACGTAAGCGGTCATCCCTTAGAGGCTTATGCAGATTTATTAAAGAAAAATATAACAAACACTACGTTGGACTTTTCCATTGACGAAGAGAATAACGAAGTGAAAGTAAATGACGGCAGCTATGCCACAGTGGGTGGTATTATTACCGGTAAAACCTTAAAAACCACGAAAACCAACTCCATGATGGCCTTTATCACCCTGGAAGATATGGTGGGTGCCGTTGAGATTATCATATTCCCAAGAGATTATGATAAATATAAATTACATCTCAATGAGGATAATAAAGTCCTGGTACGGGGAAAAATATCAGTAGAAGAAGACAAGCCCGCTAAATTAATCTGTCAGGAAATCATCCCCTTTGACAGTATTCCAAAGGAAATCTGGATTAAGTATCCCAATAAAGACAGGTTTGTGGAAGATGAACAAAGGCTGTATGGTATATTAAGTGAATATGACGGCAGAGACAGTGTATGTATATATCTCGAGGGTGAAAAAGCCATAAAACACCTGCCTAAAAGCATGGGAATTAAGGCAGAAGTGGAACTGATTGATAAGCTAAAACAAATTTATACGGAAGCAAATATAAAAGTCATAGAAAATAGTATTGAAAAAGCTAGAAAAATAGATTAAAATATAAGCAATTTAGATTTTTTGGAGGTGAAGTCATGGCAAACGAGATAAAAACAATAGGTGTATTAACAAGCGGTGGTGACGCACCGGGTATGAACGCAGCAATCAGAGCAGTTGTTAGAACAGCTTTAGCCAATGGAATAAAAGTAAAAGGTATCAGAAGAGGCTACAGCGGTCTTTTGGAAGAAGATATATTTGATATGGACTCAAAAAGTGTTTCCGATATCATTCAAAGAGGCGGTACAATTCTGTATACTGCCAGAAGCAAGGAATTCATGACAACAGAAGGTCAGGACAAGGGTGCCGAGATCTGCAGAAAGCATGGCATTGACGGTCTTGTGGTAATCGGCGGTGATGGTTCTTTCCGTGGCGCGGCTGATCTTGCAGCAAGAGGAATCAATACGGTAGGTTTACCAGGAACCATTGACCTTGATATAACCTGTACGGATTATACCATCGGATTTGATACAGCAGTTAATACTGCCATGGAAGCAATTGATAAGGTAAGAGATACCTCAACGTCCCATGAAAGATGCAGTATTATTGAAGTTATGGGTAGAAAAGCCGGCTATATTGCCCTGTGGTGCGGTATTGCCAATGGTGCGGAAGACATCCTTATTACAGAACGATATGATTATGATGAACAAAAAATAATCGACAATATCATTGAAAGAAGAAAAACCGGCAAGAAGCATTACATCATTGTCAATGCGGAAGGTATCGGTGATTCCAATAACATGGCTAAGAGAATCGAAGCAGCAACCGGTATGGAAACCAGAGCAACCATCATCGGTCATATCCAAAGAGGCGGAAGCCCAACCTGCATTGACAGGGTACATGCTTCTGCAATGGGTGCATATGGTGTAGAATTATTATGCAAAGGTGCCACGAACCGCGTTGTAGGTTACAGAAACGGCAAATATGTTGACTTTGATGTAAAAGAAGCTCTAGCTATGAAGAAAGACATCGATCAATACTTATATGATATGGCAAAGTTATTATCCAAATAGAACGGTTAAGCACGTTTTGGGTGTAAGAATTAATTCATATTTGTATTATTAATAAGGAGCCTGACTCAAAAACCACTTAAAATACTGATGAATTATCCGGGTTTGTTTTACTTGATTAAGTTATTTAACGGAGTAAAAAAAGCTTTGGAACAGTACCAGTTATTTATATAAGTGTTTGTGTGGTCAGGCTCTTCCTTATTATGTCAGTATTTACGGGGAAAAGTGAGTCAATTGGTTTAAGCTGAGAATTTTATGTTAGAACCAGTATCTAAGAGTCAGCATCGAAAAGCATTAAGTAAGTATAAATGAAGAATCTTTAATTATAATTGATGAAACGAAAAGTGAAACAAAAAGTGGAACAAAAAGTGGAACAACAAAAGTGGAACATAAAGCGAAACAAAAGGTGGAACAAAAAGTGGAACAACAAAAGTGGAACATAAAGCGAAACAAAAAGTGGAACAAAAATGGAACAACAAAAATAGAACAACGAAGATAAAACAGCATAGACAGATTAACGAAGAACGATCAATGAAGAACAATTAACGAAGTAAAATCAACAAAGAAAAATAAATGAAGCAGATAAACGAAGCAAATAAACGAAATTGTATCAAGTAGGAACCGTCAACGAAAAATGCATTGCCGAGTATACTTGATATAACAATAATAAGAATAAAAAGGTGGCAGTATGAGTAGTAAGTTTAAGAAATTTTTATCCTATTATAAACCTTATAAGGGTTTGTTTTTCTCGGATATGTTTTTTGCTTTAACGGCAGCAGGAATATCCCTTATATACCCCCTCATAGTCAGGTATGTAACCAATGACCTTCTGGGGCATTATGAGATTAATCAAGTCATGAATACCATAATAAAATTATCCTTTCTGATGATTGGATTGGCTCTTTTGGAAATGGTATGTAATTTCTACATAGCCTATCAGGGGCATGTTATGGGAGCAAAGATGGAATATGATATGCGTAATGACATCTTTGAACATTATCAGAAGTTATCCTTTAACTTCTATGATAATCAGAAAACCGGACAGTTAATGTCCAGAATTACCAACGACCTTTTTGATATTACCGAATTATGCCATCACGGTCCGGAGGATATCGTAATCTCCATCATTAAGTTCGTAGGTGCCTTTATTATATTAATTAACATCAATCTTCCCATCACCTTAATCGTATTTGCCTTTATTCCAATCATGTTCGTATTTGCTTATTACATGAAGAATAAGATGAATGCGGCCTTTCGTAAAAACAGGGAACGGATTGCAGAAATCAATGCCCAGATTGAAGATAATTTATCCGGTATTCGTGTTGTAAAATCCTTTGCCAATGAAAGTAAGGAAATGGATAAATTCCACGATGGAAACCGGCGTTTTGTAGAGAGCAAGCGCAACAGTTACTGGCAGATGGCTACCTTTCATTCCGGACTTGGATTCTTTACCAGTTTAATTAATGTAGCGGTAATCATCGGCGGAGCCGTTCTCATGGCTAATAAAGTCATTGCCTTAAGCGATCTCCTTACCTTCCTGCTTTATATCAACAATATAATAGAACCGGTACGAAAGCTAATCAATTTTACGGAGCAGTTTCAAAATGGTATCACAGGTTTCGACCGATTTATGGAGATTATGGAAATCCAGCCAGATATCGTTGATAAAAAAGATGCCATCGCTCTTAAAAAAGTAAAAGGAACGATTGAATTTAATGAAGTAGCTTTCCGTTATCAGGATACAAAATCTGATGTATTCGGGAATATTAATTTAAAGGTGGAGTCCGGAGATTATCTGGCTTTAGTTGGTTCCTCCGGTGTCGGTAAAACTACCCTTTGCAGTCTGATACCAAGATTTTATGAAGTGAGCTCCGGTAAAATCCTGTTAGACGGAGTTGATATCCGTAACATAAAGCTGCGTTCCTTACGTAAGAATATTGGTATCGTACAGCAGGATGTGTATCTATTTACCGGTACGGTTATGGATAATATCCGGTATGGTAAATTAGAAGCCACCGATGAAGAAATCATAGAAGCTGCTAAAAATGCCAATGCCCATGAATTTATTATGGAACTCCCGGACGGATATGATACTTACATCGGACAAAGAGGTGTGAAATTATCCGGCGGTCAGAAACAGCGCCTTAGCATAGCCAGAGTATTTCTTAAAAATCCGCCAATACTAATCTTTGATGAAGCAACTTCGGCACTTGATAATGAAAGTGAAAAAGTAGTACAGGAATCACTGGAAAAACTGGCGAAAAACAGGACCACTTTTGTAATAGCCCACAGACTCTCAACCATCCGCAATGCAAAAGATATTATCGTATTGACAGAGGAGGGAATCAAAGAGAGAGGCACCCATAATGAGCTCCTGAATCAAAATGGAATTTATGCAGGGCTTTATAAGCTGACTCAGGGAAATGGAAGACTTGCATAGTATTACCAGTTATTATTTGGAACCGTTATTTAATTTGTATCGTCTAATAGTTGATAGTATACCTGATACTGCAGCTATAAATATATGCCAAGCGATTAAATTATATACACGGGATAGGAGATGGAGCTAATATAACCGCGTAAAAAGTATATAGGGGGAAGTTATCAATGTACGAGGATAAAGAATCGGCTTACGACATAGAGACATTGATGAGAAAATACGGAAATGATGTTCTACGGACAGCTTATATGTATGTCAAGGATAGTCATTTGGCAGAAGATATTTTCCAGGATGTTTTTATAAAAGTAAATCAGAAACTTAGTACCTTTCAAGGTAGCAGCAGTATTAAGACTTGGATCATACGTATTACTATTAATACCAGTAAAGATTATTTGAAAAGTGCATGGAATCAAAGAGTTATGCCCTTTACGGAGTTTCAGGAAAATACCATGGCAGGTGATGACGATTTTACCGCTGTAGAACAGCAGGAAGAAAATCGGGTAATCAGAGAAGAGGTTATGAAACTGCCCGACAAATATAAAGACGTTTTACTGTGTATTTACTACAATGATATGACCATCAGTGAAGCCGCGAAGCTATTACGGATTGCTGAAGGTACGGCAAAAAGCCGTCTATCCAGAGCAAAAGAGAAACTAAAGCTTTGCCTTGAAGGGAGGATTTAAGGTGGAAAAGAATAATAAAAATAATGTACTTCAAGACGATTTTGATGATTTGCAGCTGAAAGACCATCTGAATGCTTCTTTTGACATTGATAACATTAAGGTCTCAGAGGATCTAATTGCAAGGACCTTAAAGGCAATTAAAGAATCCGATCCCCAGGAAGAACAGCGTAAAGAAGAAAAGAAAATAAGACCATTTCCTGTAAGAAGGCTTGTAAGTGCGGCAGCAGTAGTATTCGTACTATTTGCAGGCATAAACGTACTTAAAAATGGTATGGTAGGAAATAAAACCTCATCACCCATGAACCTGGAGGCACCCGTAACAGAACAGGCAAAAGGCGACGGAACCATGCGAAGTTACGGTATCCAGGATAACAGTGCCAGTTCTGCAGCAGGCAGTACAGAGAGTAATCTAACCTTTGATACCACTATGGCGGACAGCGCCGCGGCGGATAGTCCGGTAGGGTCTACTGCATCTGATTTAGAAGAGAGTCAAAATACTGCTGGGACAGAAAAATATACAGTGAAATCAGATGATGGAACAATATTAAGTACGGGTAAGGACCAGTTCTCCGTGTTGTATCCGGTTGACGCTGAAAAGGTAGAAACCTTTACCGCGCTTAAGAAGAACAGTTCAAATGCAGAGTTAAAGGGTGACGATGCAAAAGCTGACAATGCAAAGGCTGATTCCAAGAAAGCTGGAACTAAGGTGAGTGAATTATATACCCTGTTTGATGGCTATTCCATGACTCCGGTTAATACAGAAAGCATCGAGGAAGCCGATGACTGGGTTTATAAATTTCAAATAACTACGAAAGAAAAACTAAAGTACACCATTTTATTAGGTAATTACCTCCGCGTATTACAGGAGAATGGAACCACAGATCCTAACACAAACGCAGGAACAACCACACAAGATTACCGTGTCGATTCCATGGATAAACTCTTAAAACAGGCAGATGAGTTATATAATTCTATTAAGTGATGGTTCGAAAAGATTAGGGATGTATCTCTAAATAAAAATAATAGAATGTGTTTAAGAATTTATTGCCAGTCTGTTCATAATGTAAAAAAAGCAGAGTGATTAAAAAATTAGTTAAAGAGAAAAGGAATAAATTCAAGTAAAAAGCCCTAAATAAACTAAATTAATGGGGCTGTTGCAAATCAAAAGACTAAATTACCTGGGAGAGAATAAGGATTATATTTTGCAAAAATTTTGTGTAAAGTATGCGCGAATGGCTGCAAGAAAGAGAATGCAGCCGCATATTCGCGCGAACTTGGAACAAAATTTCTGCAAAATATAATCCTTATTCTATGCCCAGGGTTGGTATCCTATATTTTGCAACAGCCCCATTTCACAACCTAAAAGGGCTTTTAAACCAAAATCTTTATATAAAAACAAAAAATAACCGCCAATCCATAACTGAATTAAGCGGTCATTTTATGTTTATTCTTCCTCTTCCTCAGAAGTGATTTCGGAGGCGGTTGCAATATCTTCTGCTGCACTTTGGTCAGATCCTTCTGAAGTTATATTAATTGACACATATTCCCTTGTATCTTTTTTGTTTTGATCAGTAGTATCCTCGTCTTCGGCGTCGAAGTCTTCAAATTCATCTTCAAATTCATCAAAATCATCAGAAGAGTCCTTATTTACTAAATTTTTGTACAAATAATAAGCTCCGGCAGCTACTGTTGCAACGGATACTGTACCAAATAAAAACTTTCCAAATTTTTTCATGTTCATACTTCCTTTCGTTAAACAGTATATGCAATTACTGCTATTTGTTATACAGTTTACAAGAATTTCTTTCTAAAAAATAATTATCAGTTCCATTATAAGTGATACCCGTGGAAAAATAAAGTAAAACTTATATAAATTTTTACCAAAAAAACAATAAAATATAATAAAATTACAAAATAATTTAAAAATTCTGAATTGGAAAATGATTGATTCATAAATTCAGAAATGTTATAATAAAGCATTACAAAAAAGGGACAAACCCTGTAAATACAGCGGAATTTGTCGAAGAAATGAAATGTTGAAAAAACGCATTTAGTTACAGGATAAAAATACCATGAATTTGGTTTCTAATAAATATGGGAGCAAGCGTGAAAGAAATATATTATAAGAAAGGTTGACACACTGAGAATCTTTCATACATTCTTATTTGTGGCATTATCCCAGGTCACCTGGGATAATGCAATGGGTGTAAATTATGAATTATAAAAATGTACAAGCCGGCAAATTTTTATCCAGACCAAACCGGTTTATTGCTTTAGTAGAGATAGACGAAAAAGTGGAGATCTGCCATGTAAAGAATACTGGAAGATGCAGGGAACTGCTGATTCCTGGTGCAACGGTCTTTGTCCAAAAGGCAGATAACCAGTCCAGAAAAACAAAGTATTCTGTAATAGGGGTGATAAAGGAGAAACGGTTTATCAATATGGATTCTCAGGCTCCCAATAAGGCTGTTTCCGAGTGGCTTAAGCGCGGCGGTTTATTTGGAGACATTACATACCTTAAGCCTGAGAAAACCTATGGTAATTCCAGATTTGACTTTTACATAGAAACAGAGAAAGAGAAAATATTTATGGAAGTAAAGGGGGTAACGTTAGAAGAGAATGGAGTTGTAAAATTTCCTGATGCACCAACAGAGCGGGGGGTGAAGCATATCAGGGAATTATGTCAGTGCTTAGAGGATGGATATGCTGCTTATCTGGTGTTCGTGGTTCAGATGAAAGATGTTACATCCTTTGAGCCAAATGACCTTACCGATCCGGAATTTGGCAAAGCCTTAAGGGAAGCGGCTGAGTGTGGAGTCCACATACTGGCAGTAGATTGTGAGGTGGCTATGGACAGTATGGTGATAAAGGATAAAGTACCGGTTCATTTATGAAGAGAAATGAAAAAATCTCTCACATTTAAAAGAGGGTGGAATAGGATTAAGGAAGGGTATTCGGAAACCATAAAGTGTCATTACTATGCGAAGGAGAAAGAGGGATATCTATGTACGAAATGAAAGAGGAATATTATACCGGGATTCAACTAATTGATGATGAACACAAGGAGTTATTCCGGATTGCGGACGAAGCATATCAGGTGTTAAAGGATGAATTCATAGCAGATAAATTTGACAATATTGTAAAAATAATTACTAATTTAAAGGAATATGCCATTAAGCATTTTTCTGATGAAGAGGCATATATGCAGAGTATCCATTACAAAAAGCTTCTGTCACATAAGGTGGAACATATTGATTTTATTGAGAAACTAAATACCTATGATTTTGAACAGATGGATCACAACCAGGCTGCTGCGCTGCTTGGATTACTGGAATTTTTAAATGACTGGCTTGTGCATCACATTCTGGAAAAGGATAAATTAATTGGAAATAGTTGAACCGGACAGTAATTTGTTATATTATAAAGCTAACAGGAATATATAGCTTAATAGGGAAAGAGGAGAGTTAGCATTGAATATAGGTTTATTTACAGAGACTTATTATCCTGAAATTAACGGTGTTGCCAATTCGGTATATATGTTAAAAAATGAACTAGAGGAAATCGGCCACACGGTATACGTATTTACTACCACAACACCGGGAGCGCCAGCCTTTGAACATAATGTGTTTCGGGTACCAAGTCTGCCCTGTGTATTGATTACGGAAAGAAGAGTTGGGTTATTTTATCAGCCGAAATTGGCTTCCCTTATTAAAAAACTGAATTTGGATTTAATCCATACCCATACAGAATTTTCATTAGGAATATTCGGACGCATTATGGCAAAGGAACTAAAATTACCGATGGTTCATACCTACCATACGATCTATGAGGACTATACCCATTATATTACCCACATTAAGACACTGGATAAAAGGGCCAAAGCCTTTGTACGGATATTTACCAAAATATGCTGTAATACCGTAGAGCAGGTAATCGTTCCTACAGAAAAAGTCCGGGAGCTGCTGCTTAAGTATAGTGTATTCAAGGATATTTCCGTAGTCCCTACCGGAGTAAACTTAAGAAAATTCAATCCAGAGCTTTATAAAAGAGAAGAAGTACTTCAGTTAAGAAAGCAGTTTGGCATTAAGGCCGAAGATAAAGTACTTCTCTATTTAGGCAGAATATCAAAGGAAAAGAATATATCCGAAATCATTGAAGCTATGCCGGACTATATGAAAACCAGGGAACAGGTCAAGTTCTTGATTGTAGGCGGCGGACCGGAGATGGAGCATTTAAAACAGATGGCCGCCGATCTGAAGATGCAGGATAAGATTATCTTTACCGGACCTCAGCCCTGGGATAACATCGGACTGTTTTATCAGCTTGGGGATGTATTTGTTAGTGCGTCCCAGAGTGAAACCCAGGGGCTGACATACATTGAAGCCATGGCAGCAGGTCTGCCGGTGGTGGCTAAAAAAGATAAATGCCTCGAGGATATTTTAGTGTTTGGCTGGAATGGCTATGATTTTACTGACCGAAATGAACTGATAAAGGGACTAGATACCATCTTTTTTAGTAATAATGGTATAACCTATGGCGAAAACGCGAAACTCAAAATGCAAAAATACTCCTCCGAAGAGTTTGCCCGTAATGTGGAACGGGTTTATGAAGAGGTCATGCATAGGGATACCATATCCGAACAGCGTGCCGCATATGAGACGAAAAAGATCAGTCACTTATTTCATACCTGAGATTTAAACCAGTTAACAAATTACAACTACCGGCTGTTTGGAATACTATCGGCGTACACCCTGCAAAGGGGATATCGATAGGATCCCGAACAGCCGGTAGTTTTTTGTCCCTTCTTTTAAATGATTAAGATTTAGTTTTAAGCTAATAGTAATTATCATATCATAGCAATTCGAAGTCTCTTAAAGAGATTTCTTAAAAAGGTTCCTTCATAATTTTTATAATGATAATAATCATGAGCTCCATTCATAATAGAGTAGGAAGAATCAGAGAGGTGGGCGGTAGGGTATATCAGATTACAAGATGGAATTGTTTGATTGGCTTGGAAATTTGTGGTATTATAAAATAATATGAGCAATATTGTAAAAAAAAGAGATTTCAAACCAGTTGGTATTTAATTTTGATAAAATACGTGGAAAAGAAGTGAAGTCTTTTCGCAGCATGATTACTGTTAATCAGAGTTTAGGAAATGTAAAAGAGTTATTATTTAAGGAGTGAATCATTTGAAAACAAAAGAATTACAATTTTATTGGAAGGAATATGATGTAACTTAATCATGGGAGGAAAACGGAAAGATAAAGCGTATTAATGAAGATAAACAGCTTTTTACTGGGAAAAGAAAGCTACTAAGGTTGCTCATATATAAAAATTCTGATAATTTTTGCATTAGACTGAATGGATTTGTCCAATCAATTTAATGATCGTATTTTACAAAAAAAGGGGACAATATGGTTACATTAAAGCAAACAATCAAAGCATTTTCTAAAAAACATAAAATTATATTTTCGGCTATAGTCTGTATGATTACTTTTGTTATTTCCATCTTTTTTTTATGGGATGATAAGCCGGGTATGGGAATAGATAAACTGATTGGTGACATAATCATTACAGTATTCTGCCTGGCAGTTATTCGCGTCATTGGTATCTGGGATGGCGCAGGTTTTCGAAAAAAGGGCTTAGGGCTGGGGTTAGTATTAGGCATTCCATTTCTGTTTATAGGGATAGGCGGAGCAATAGCCGGTAACATTGGAGTGGACTTAAAGACTCTTATTCCGAAAGCACCGATTATTTTTATCATATTTACACTTAATATGTTCATGGTTGGAGTTAATGAGGAAATCACCTTTCGAGCCTTCGTACTGAATAATTTATTGGAGCAGGATCATCCTACCTATCAAGGTACATTAAAAGCAATATTCGTGTCAGCAGCGATTTTTGGGGCAATGCATTTTACAAATATATTCTTTGTTCCGCCTATAACCCTGGTTGTACAGGTGATCAATGCAACAGCCTCAGGTGTACTTCTCGCAACAATTTTTGTCATATGCAGAAATATCTGGTCAACAATCATCATTCATATGCTGGTAGACTGGTTCGCATTGGTAATAGGGCAGTGCTTTGATGGAGGGGCATCGATAATTGGAATAGAAATGAGTTTATCCAAGGGATGCCTTTTGGCAATTGCAGGTTCAACGCCACCCCTTATCATAGCCATGTTCTTATTCAGAAAAATTAAGATTATGCATCCTACGCTACCCAAGCGTTGAGAGAAACTCCCTCTTGACAAAGAGTTTTACAATGCTATAATAAAAAATATCAAACAATATATGAATACGTTGATGAGACGAGTAAGATGCCAAACATTGCAGAGAGAGATATGATAAGCTGAGAATATCTTATTGGACGGCATCCGAAGACTACCTCTGAGTGACCCCAATCCGGTCCGTTGATTACGTTATAATCGAATGAAGTGGGAATTTAACCGAATAAATCAGTATTCTATTAGGTTAAATACCAACAAGGGTGGAACCGCGAGATATGTCTCGTCCCTTTCGAAGCTGCAATCAGGCAATCGGAAGTGACGGGATTTTTTTATTTTACAGGAAAGTTCCTCAACTATCCTGTAAAATTAAAAGCCCGACTGGTGGGATGCGCATGGCATGCTATTGGAAGTTGTCACTAAAATGACAGCGCGTCAGCGCTAGAGTCTAGCGAGGCAGACTCTTTCTATGCGATCGAGAAAATGATGACCAGCTGCCAGGGGATTCTGGAGATGAAAGAAATATCAAATAGTATAAGGAGAGATTATTTATGAAGATAACATTAAAGGATGGATCAGAAAAGCTGTATGACAGCGCTATGACCGTTATAGACATTGCGGCGGATATCAGTGAAGGTCTTGCCAGAATGGCATGTGCCGGTGAGATAAATGGAAAAGTTGTGGATTTACGTACCGTAGTTTCCGAGGATTGTGACTTAAATATATTAACCTTTCATGATGAAGCCGGAAAAGCAGCTTACAGACATACTGCTTCCCATGTACTCGCAGAAGCTGTAAAACGCTTATATCCCGATACCAAACTGGCAATCGGACCTTCTATCGATACTGGTTTTTATTATGATTTTGATACAGAGCCTTTTGACCGTGCCGCTTTGGACGCCTTAGAAAAGGAAATGAAGAAGATTATCAAAGAAGGCGCAGAACTGGAACGTTTTACACTTCCAAGAGAAGAAGCAATTAAACTTATGGAGGAAAAAGGCGAACCTTATAAAGTAGAATTAATCCGTGACCTTCCAGAGGACTCGGTTATATCCTTTTATCGTCAGGGGGATTTCGTGGACCTTTGCGCAGGACCTCATTTAATGAGTACCAAAGGAATTAAAGCAATCAAGCTGATTTCTTCCTCCGGTGCCTATTGGAGAGGCAGTGAAAAGAATAAGATGTTAACCAGAGTTTATGGAACTGCCTTTACGAAAAATGCGGATTTGGAAGAATACCTTGCTCATCTGGAAGATATCAAAAAGCGTGACCATAATAAATTAGGCCGGGAAATGGAACTGTTTACATCCGTTGATGTTATCGGACAGGGACTTCCTCTCATTATGCCAAATGGTGTAAAAATCATGCAGACACTTCAAAGATGGATTGAAGATGAGGAAGAAAAGAGAGGCTATTTAAGAACGAAGACTCCTTTTATGGCTAAGAGTGATTTATACAAAATCTCCGGTCACTGGGATCATTATAAGGAAGGTATGTTTGTTTTAGGAGACGAAGAGAAGGATAAAGAAGTATATGCCCTTCGCCCGATGACCTGTCCATTCCAGTATTATGTATATAAAGCAAGCCAGAAATCTTACCGTGACTTACCCCTTAGATATGGTGAAACTTCAACACTTTTTAGAAATGAAGATTCCGGTGAAATGCATGGTTTAACCCGTGTACGTCAGTTTACCATTTCCGAAGGTCACTTAATTGTAAGACCGGATCAGATGGATGAGGAGTTCAAAGGATGTCTTGATTTGGCAAGATATTGCTTAAAGACTTTAGGATTGGAAGAAGATGTTTCATACCGTTTATCAAAATGGGACCCTACCAATAAGGAAAAATATATTGGTACAGAAGAAATCTGGGAAGAAACTCAGGGCAGAATCCGTAAGGTGCTTACAGAACTTAACATTCCATTTACGGAAGCAGAAGGCGAAGCAGCCTTTTATGGTCCAAAGGTAGATATCCAGGCTAAGAATGTATACGGTAAAGAAGATACCATGATTACCATACAATGGGATGCGATTATAGCAGAACAGTTTGATATGTATTATATCGATCAGAACGGTGATAAGGTTCGTCCTTACATCATTCACAGAACCAGCCTTGGCTGCTATGAAAGAACCCTTGCCTGGCTGATTGAAAAATACGCAGGACAGTTCCCGACCTGGTTATGTCCGGAACAGGTAAGAGTACTTCCGATTTCTGAAAAATATCATGAATATGCCAAGAAAATCGAAGGTGAATTAAAAGATAACGGAATCCGCAGCAGTGTAGACGAACGTGCAGAAAAGATCGGCTATAAGATCCGCGAAGCAAGACTTGACCGTGTGCCTTATCTTTTAGTAGTAGGACAGAAAGAGGAAGAAGAAGGCTTAGTGTCTGTAAGAAGCCGTTACCTTGGAGATGAAGGACAGAAACCTCTCGATACATTTGTTAACGATATCTGCAAGGAAATCAGAACGAAAGAGATTAAGAAGATTGAAGTAGAACAATAATTCATTTATACGATAAAAGGCTGGTCCTGCTGGGACCGGCCTTTTACACATCAGATAATCAGACCATAATTATATTAAGGTATACTTAACTTTATATTTTCTGGCAAATGAATATGCATAAGTATTTTTAATACAATTAATTGTTAATGCTTTATTGCGGTTGACGAACAAAGGAGAGCCAATATTTTTTACCGAAGCCGGTATTGTTATGCTTGTTAAACTGCTGCAATAAGAAAAAGAATGAACACCCATGCTTGTAACGTTATCAGGAATTATTATACTTTTTAAACTATGGCATTTGTAAAAAGCGAAGGTGCCTATACTGGTAACCTTTTTGGGAATTGTTATATTTGTTAAACTACTGCAGCAATCAAACGTATTATCACTGATTTTCGTAATCGTAGATGGAAGCTGAACTGTTTCCAGGGATGTGCATTCCTGAAATGCACAGATACCGATTTCCTTTACAGAATCTGGTATTTTTATGTTTTTTAGTTTACTGCATCTTTCAAAGGCAGACTTTTCTATAGTTGTAACGGAAGAAGGAATTATAATACTTGTAATAGTGACACAGTCTTCAAATGCCCCTTCCCCAATTGCTGTAACAGTATAAGGAATCGTTACTTTTCCCTTCAGACTGCTGCTGATATCAATTACAATACCGTTTATCACAACGAATTTATCTTCTTTTTTCCTGGCGTCTATCCAGGCTGTATTATTAAAAGCACGGTATCCGATATTTGTTATGGACTTTGAAAGCTTAATGTCAGTTAAGTTTTTACAGTCGAAAAATGCCATATGGTCAATCGCAGTAACAGAATCCGGTATAACTACGCTTTCTAAACTTCGGCAGCCTCTGAAAGCCCATGGGCCAATGGTTATAGCGGAATCTGGTATGGTTACATTGATTAAACTGCTGCATTTATAAAAGGTCATATATTCTATCTGGGTTATGCCTTTTGGTATTATTATTTCACTCAATTTACTGCAGCCGTTAAACGCACTTTCTCCGATAACCGTCACAGAATCGGGAATTTTAATCTTTACTAAATTAGTGCAGGAAGAAAAAGCCGAATTTCCAATGCTTGTTACAGTACTTGGAATTGTTATATTTTTTAAATTTATACAACCTGAAAAAGCCGAGCTCCCAATACTCGTAACGGTATCAGGAATTGTTACATGTTCACTTTTACCGGAATATTTTATCAGTATACCATTTTCTACGGTAAATTCGCTGCTTTCTGCTTTGGCTTTGTCTGACAGGCAAAAAGTAAATAAAATAAAGTATAATACTACTGTGTAGAGTATTAATCTGTTTGCTTTAACATATATAATCTTACTAACCGTGTTCATATTAACCTCTATTCTTGCACACGCTCTTTGCGTATACCAAGTTTGTGGTGCGCAAGCACAAACTTAACTCTCCCTTATTAATTGCAGTTTAAAGGTTTACAAAGTATATTATAGCATAAGAAATATTTGGGAACAAACAAGTATTACTTTTAGTTTTATCGGTTTGGATTCGTATTTCGTTATTTCCTATCCGTACAGAACAGGAATAGGTTTAATATGTGATTTAAAGTGCTGATATTATTGAAATACCTTGACAGATAGTGCTTTTTTATTATATTATGAAGAGGTTTTGATAGATATTTATATGATAAAGAGATTGCATTCTCATGACAGGAAAATTGCCTTAACTTTAATCTGGCAGTAAGCAGAATTTATACAGTAAGCGGAATTCATACAGTAAACAGAATTCATACAATATACAGAATTCATATAATAAACAGAACTTATGCTATACGCAGATTTTATATAGTAATTAGAATTCATGCAGTAAATAAAATTCATACAGAACAAGTGATAGATATAATAAACTTAGAAATATATAGTTTGGAGGATTTATTTTGGCTGATTATACGAAGGAAATTAATAAAAGACGAACCTTTGCAATTATATCCCATCCGGATGCCGGAAAGACAACGTTGACAGAAAAGCTTCTGTTATATGGCGGGGCTATAAATCTGGCAGGTTCGGTTAAGGGGAAAAAGACAGACCGTCATGCAGTCTCTGACTGGATGGAAATTGAGAAACAGCGTGGTATCTCGGTAACCTCTTCCGTAATGCAGTTTAACTACGGAGATTATTGTATCAATATACTGGATACCCCCGGACATCAGGATTTCTCGGAAGACACCTACCGTACCTTAATGGCAGCGGATTCTGCGGTCATGGTGATTGATGCCTCTAAGGGTGTTGAAAATCAGACCATTAAATTATTTAAGGTATGTGTCATGCGTAATATACCGATCTTTACCTTTATCAATAAGCTGGATAGAGAAGCCAAAGACACCTTTGAACTCTTAGATGATATTGAAACCGTACTGGGTATCCGTACCTGCCCCATTAACTGGCCCATTGGTTCCGGCAAGAACTTTAAGGGAGTATATGACAGAGAAACAAAACATATTACCCGTTTTTTTGCTGCCAACAACGGACAAAAGGAAGTAGAATCCGTAGAAGCTGAATTAGGGGATGAAAGTCTGGATACTTTAATAGGTAAGGTCAATCATGATACCTTATCCGAAGAAATTGACCTATTAGATGGAGCCAGCAGTGAATTTGATGTAGATTTAGTAAGAGCCGGCAAGCTGACACCGGTATTCTTTGGTTCAGCCTTAACCAATTTTGGTGTAGAAACCTTTTTAAAGCATTTCTTAAATATGACTACAACACCACTGCCAAGAAAATCAACAGAAGGTTCGATCGATCCCATTGCGAATGATTTTTCTGCCTTTGTATTTAAAATACAGGCAAATATGAATAAAGCCCACAGAGACAGAATTGCATTCATGAGAATCTGTTCTGGTAAATTTGAAGCCGGAATGGAGGTAAACCATGTCCAGGGCGGCAAAAAGATAAGACTATCCCAGCCTCAGCAGTTAATGGCCCAGGAGAGAAAAATAGTGGAAGAAGCCTATGCAGGGGATATTATAGGTGTATTTGATCCCGGTATTTTCTCCATTGGGGATACGCTATGTATGCCTGATAAAAAGTTTGCATATGAAGGAATACCCACCTTTTCACCGGAGCATTTTGCCAAGGTAAGACAGGTGGATACCATGAAGAGAAAGCAGTTTTTAAAAGGAGTATCACAGATTGCCCAGGAAGGCGCTATCCAGATTTTCCAGGAGTTTAATACCGGTATGGAAGAAATCATCGTAGGTGTGGTAGGTGTTCTTCAATTTGATGTACTAAAATTCCGCCTGGAATCCGAATATGGTGTTGAAATCCGTTTGGAACCCTTAGCCTATGAATATATCCGCTGGATTGAAAATAAGAATATTGAAGTCAGCAAATTAAATGTTACTTCCGATACCAAAAAGGTAAAGGATTTAAAAGGAAATCCATTATTGTTATTTACACATAGCTGGAGTATCCAGACTGTTTTAGACCGGAATAAAGAACTGAAATTGTCTGAATTCGGAAGGGAATAATACAGAAAGAATCTAAAAGAGAAAGAAAATGAAAGAGATAGAAAATTAAAGAGATAGAAAATTAAAGAGAAAGAAAATGAAAGAGATAGAATCTTAAGAGAAAGTGGCAAAGAAGATAGAATTTTAATAGAAAGAACCTAAAAGAAGCTGTGGAATTGCTTTTGATTACTGAACATTAAATTATAAATATAGATACGGGGGGAGATCATATGATAGAATACCGCAGAATTACGATTGAAGAAATTGATTTACTAACCAAAGTAAGAATTGACTTCTTAAGTGATGTGAATCAGTTGACGGAAGAAGAAAAGATACCTTTATCTCAGGCAATTAAAGAATATTTAGCAGAAGCCCTTGCCGACGGCAGTTTTGTGGCCTGGATAGCCATAGACGGCGCGGAAGTTGCCGGAGTCGGCGGAATTACCTTTTACAAAGTTCCCCCGAATAAAGCCTGTATAACCGGTAAAGCAGCCTATATCAGTAACATGTTTACATATCCTGCTTACCGTGGCAAAGGAATTGCATCAAAAGTATTCAACCTGATCGTAGAAGAAGCCAGAATCCATGGACATTCAAAAGTAATGCTAAACGCCACCGATATGGGGAAACCTTTATATGAAAAATACGGATTTAAAGAAGTAAAGGGTGATATGGTTTACTATATACAATAGAAAATAGAATTTAATAACTCATATAATTTCACTGCTAAAAGAAACAAAATTCCTAATAAAAAACAACCACAGCAACCGCGAAAAAGAAAATAAACCAAAGACACAGGTAATATCCTGGCAGGCTTGTAATATTTTTGCATTGGAAAGGTTCCCCATGCCACTTAAACTTGGTAAACTGCGACAAGCCGGGAAAGAGTAACTGTCTGAACGAAGTGAGTTTTACTCTTTCCCGGCTGTTATAAGCAGTTCACCAAGTTTTAGTGGCATGGGGGTTCTTTCCCTGCAAAAATATTACAAGCCTGCCAGGATACTACCGGACGCCCCCAATGATTCCCCCCACCGGCTGCCACGATGTCCAAAAAAGGTCATCAAAAAAGTCACAAAAAATTACAAAATCTTATTGACAATTTAACAAACCTATGTTATAGTTATAAAGCTTGTGAATCTATCATATTTAACAATATGATTATGCGACAACAATAAAGCAGAGTATCCACTCTCACCTCAGCACTTATAGTGTGACTCAGGTTAATAATTTCGGTTGTGAGTACTTGTTGGAACGAAAATCCAATGAGGAATTTGACGGATTTGAATGTGGATGGTCTTTGCTATCCATTTTTTTTATGTTAAAATAACACGATAATGTAATATCAACCTATGGAGGTGCAGTACTATTAGTGAATTAATGATCAATGAGCAAATTAGAGACAAAGAAGTCCGTTTAATTGGAGAAGAAGGCGAACAGTTAGGTATATTGCCAATTAAGGAGGCTATGAGGCTTGCTAAAGAAGCAAATCTTGATTTGGTTAAGATTGCTCCTACCGCTAAACCACCTGTATGTAAGATTATCGATTACGGTAAATACAGATATGAATTAGCAAGAAAAGATAAAGAAGCAAAGAAAAAGCAGAAAGTAACCGAAGTAAAAGAGATTCGTTTATCACCTAATATTGATGAGAATGATCTTAGTACTAAGGCTAATCAGGCAAGAAAATTTATCACAAAAGGTGATAAAGTAAAAGTGGCACTTCGTTTCCGTGGTAGGGAGATGGCTCATATGTCAACCGGCAAGCAGATATTAGATGATTTCTTTTCAAGGCTTGAGGATATTGCAGTCGTTGAGAAACCTGCAAAACTAGAAGGCAGAAGCATGATTTTGTTTCTGACAGAAAAGCGTTAATTACACTTTGTAAATGTCCGGGACACTTTAACGTTATAGATTAGAATAACCGAAGCTTAGGCTTCGGTTATTCGGTGAAAGTCAGGCAGGACTTTACCAGGTGAATAATAATAAAATAAGACAATTGGACAACCCAATATAAGGATAAGCTAATTGTATCATGATTAAGGAGGAAATATCATGCCTAAAATTAAAACTAACAGATCAGCAGCAAAGCGTTTCAAGAAAACCGGTACAGGACAGTTAAAGAGAATGAAAGCTTATAAAAGCCATATCTTAACCAAGAAGAGTACTAAGAGAAAGAGAAATCTTAGAAAAGCTACTTTAGTAGATTCAACAAAAGTAAAGAATATGAAGAAGATTATGCCATATCTATAAGATATAGGTGATAAGGAGGGAAATAGAACATGGCTAGAATTAAAGGCGCATTAAATGCTAAAAAAAGACATAATAGAGTATTAAAGCTGGCAAAAGGATATAGAGGAGCCAGATCAAAACAATATAGAGTAGCAAAACAATCCGTTATGAGAGCGTTAACCTCATCCTTTGCCGGAAGAAGACAAAGAAAGAGACAGTTCAGACAGTTATGGATTGCAAGAATTAACGCAGCTGCAAGAATGAATGGTCTTTCTTACAGCAAACTTATGCATGGTTTAAAAGTTGCCGGTGTTGAAATCAACAGAAAAATGTTATCAGACATGGCTATTAACGATCCTGCTGGCTTCACAGCTTTAGCTGAAGTTGCAAAATCTAAAATAGCATAATATAAATTTAAGTAAATCATTTACTGATATATAGAAAGAGCAGGTTGTGAAATGTGTAAATTTCATAACTGCTCTTGTTTTTTTATATATTGAGATTATTTATTCAAAATACTAATCCAAAGTAATTTAAGTAAACCGGTTAAAATAAATTCGAAACCGTATATGCAGATAATGAGCTTATTCAAAACAAGTAAAATTATTGACCTGAATAAGCCATTTTTGTGAAGGTATCATATTAATTTAAATGCAATAAATACTCGTTAAAAAATATTCGCTGTGGTGCAGATATTTCTTGCTTCATAAACTCAGCTTTAAAGCTGTATATCAATGTTTATAACACGCTCGTCATTATAATTATCGATAACAGGAGGGCGTTACCCCAATAACTTTTTTAAAGGCGCGGCGGAAGGATAAAGAACTGGTATAGCCGACCGCTTCAGAAATCTCTTCAATGGTGATATCTGTCTGTTTTATCAATTCACAGGCTTTATTGATTCGAAGAGTTTCTAAGTACTTACTGAAGGTCTGATCCACATATTTTTTAAAATACTGGGAGAAATAGGATTCCGACATGTGGAACTTTTGTGCGATCATACTTACACTCAGTAAATTGTTATTATAATTCTCATTGATGTAATGAATCATTTCTTCAAATAACCGGTTATCGGCAGGCTTACTTTTAATAGCGCATATAATCTGATGGTATGCCTCACGAATACGGCTGCACTCGTTTTCAATGTTAAGATTATTTAAGTTTGCTTTAAACAATCCATGAATATGTATATTCAGCTTAAATTCCTGTAACAATCTTATAATACCTGTCTGCATATCCATAAACAGCTTTATGATGGTGCTTTGGGATAAACTTTTCTTCTGGAAATTTTCCGTAAAGATATAATCCAGCAGCTGTTCCATACCTTCTGTATTACCGGCCCCTACCAAACTTTTTAATTTCATCTCAATCACATTGGGATAGAAATAATAGGAAGGCTCGGATGTCATATCTTCATAAAAACTTATGGTATAATCCGGGCTCTGATTGATTCTTTGATCCATAGTCATTATGGCTTCGTTATAGGACAGAGGGATATCAATTGCACTGTTATAAAAGGTGCCGCAGCAGCATCTTATTTCCTCTGAGAATCGTTCCTGCATTTCTTTTAGCTTTAAATTAAACTCCTTCTGTAATATATCTTTGTTTTGACAGACCTTTGTACCGGAGAAGAAGACCAAAACCCCCAGCTTATCAAAGGATATAACATGGGTGTAGGTTCTGAACTGCATCTGAGGCAGAGCAAGATGTTCTGCGAATAATTGTACCAGGTTTTTATCAGAAAAGGTCTCCTCTTCAAGACTGCTTTCTGCCGTTCCAAAAGATAACAGCAGGAAGGCATACATATCTGCTTTTAAATCCAGTTCCAGATACCTGGCATTGACCATTATCTCATTTTCTTCATTAAAGCCCCCGGCAAAGAGTTTCTCATAAAAGGCCCGTTCCATTTTAATCTTTTGTTCGGCAATGGCTTTTGTCATTGCTTCATTGTTGGTAATCATGTGATGAATCTCAGCTCCAAGTTCTGAAAAGGAAGCAATCACAGCACCATCTTTTTCCTGCAGGGCATACAAGACATCTTCTAATGGAGTCGAATTCCTCTGGCTGAACAGGGTGCATAGAATTAATCCAACCAAAAAGATAAGAACCATAGTCCCGTAAAAGATGTGTTTTATAGAGGATAAGCTGCCCATAATTTCCTCTATGGGTGAGATGGATACATAATACCAGTCATTATAGGAGGACTTGGTATAAGTGATTAGGGAGAGCTGTCCATTCAGATTTTTATAATAACTTCCCTTTGCACCTTGATAAGTCAGATTTTCCACCGGATAAGTGAATTTATTACCATAGCTTTTATAAATAATATTCTGATTATTGTCCTCTATAAAAGCGCAGCCATAATCCCCCACTGGAACATAGTCCAGTCCACTTAAAATGGAATCACTGATTAAAACAGTCATAGTTGCCGGGTTGCCAAGTCTTGCACTGCTTAAATAGGGCAGAGAAATCATATAAAGGATGCCTGTTTTCTTTTTGAAATTATTTGCTTTTGTAAAGTCTTTTTTATTAATCATTACAACATCGCCTATTACGTCACGGTTGTGATATTGGTCAAGGACTTGTTCTTTAAACTGACCATATGTCATTCCGTCATAGGAAACCCTTTGATTATAATAATTTTCCCTGCCGTAAACAATAGAATTTCCGTCATATACCAAATCCGGTCCGGCAAGGTAAAGTTCAAAGTCATAGTCAAAATCAGCATAACTGACAAGAGCATTCATTTCTGTCCGGGCTTCATATAGCTGCAGGATATCTTTTGAGCCATCACCGGGCCGATCCTTCCTATACAGAAGTTTATACAAGGAAGTATTTTTTTCTAACGACATAACCATATCATCTATTTTACGGATTGCAGCATCCATGTTGGAACAGCAGTCATTGTTCATTAAGGAACGCATTTCTTCTTCTTTTTTCTCAATGGTATCATAACTGAATTTAAATATAACCGGAAGCACTAAAAACGGGATAAACAAAACCAGTATGTAGGATACAAAAAAACGCATAAAGATTTTGTTGCGGGTTAGTTTATTATACACAATAGATAATATAGATTTGATTGATTTCATGTTAAAAACTCCTTAATGCCTGATTCAATAAAATAAGAACTGTATAATATGCATTAAATATTTCGGAAATAGGCGTATCAATAGTATAATATACATAATGGGATAAATCAAAGAGTAATTTGAAATTTTATTAGGAGAAAGAGTCAAATCGGTTGAATCGTAAGAAAGTCAGTAGAATTTGTATGGTAAAAGCGGAATTTGTATGTTATAAATAGAGGTTAAAATCGGCAATCACTAAAATGTATGGCATGTAATATTTTGTATGCCCAGAGCTTTCAGATTTCCGGAGAGATTATGTATGGAAAAGTACTTAAGTGTATCTTTTCAAGAGAGCTATCATAAAGCATAATAGTTCTTGTACCAGGCATTAGAGGTTTATGGTACCGTGCGGCAAGTATTGGGGCCCCGCCGTATGAAGTGGCTAATGCAGATATTATTCATATTTTAGGAGGAGAAAACAAAAATGGATAAAAAGAACAGACGTATTTTTGCAGTATTATTGTTAGTAGTTCTTGTTATGTCTGGATTTAGTGGGTGTGGCAAAAATCCCCAAAGCACTGGCGGGAACTCTGCCGGGACGGATACAAAGGCAGATGGCAGCAGTGATGGTAAAGGCACCGAATTAACCGAACCCGGTACTTTCCCAATCACCAATGAAAAGCAGTCCTTCTCTATTATGATTCCTCAGATGGGAACAGAAGATGTAACAAAATCATATGCAAATGATGCATATGAAGAAAAAACCAATGTATCCATCGACTGGATTGTAGTGCCTGCCGATTCCTGGAACGAAAAAGTGTCCATCGTTATGGCAAGCGGTGATCTGCCCGATGTAATCTGTGGAATGGATACCTATAATGTAACTCCCACCAATGAACTCTTATATGCGAATCAGGGACTAATTGTACCTTTAAATGAGGTAATAGATAAAAACAGTGTTAATTTTAAGAAACTTATGGCTGATGATCCCCAGGTTAAGAAGCTGATATCCCAGAATGACGGCAAAATCTATTCTCTGCCGGGTATTGCAGTCTGCTATCACTGTAATTACTCCCAGAAGATGTACATAAATTCCACCTGGCTCAAAAATCTGGGACTAAAAATGCCGACTACCATTGATGAATATTATAATGTGCTGAAAGCCTTTAAAGAAAAGGATGCCAACGGCAACGGAGATCCCAACGATGAAATCCCTTTGATTGCTAATTCAGACGGCTGGCATACACAGCTGGACGGTTTCTTAATGAATGCCTTTACTTATTGCGATGCAGACACCCATTTGGCAGTGGAAGACGGTAAACTTATTTATACCGCAACGACGGATCAATATCGTGAAGGTGTGAAATTTTTAAATAAATTATATAACGAAGGCTTATTAAGTCCGGAAGCCTTTACCAATAATCAGGAAACCAATGCAAAGATCAATGTATCCGGCGGAGATTATGCCATGTTTGGTTCCTACCCTACGGCTTATCAGATTTATTCGGGTGATACAGATATCTGGAAGCAATATGATATACTGCCACCCCTTAAAGGTGCTGACGGAACTGCGACCACTCCAAATTATGAGTTAACAAGAGATGTTATCCGTGGAAACATGGTCATTACGTCTGCTGCTAAAAACCCTGACTTAATCATGCGCTGGATTGATTACTTCTATTCCGATGAAGGTGCAATGTTTAGAACCGGCCGTGAAGGTATCGAATGGCGTAAAGCAGAGTCCGGTGAACTTGGTTTTGATGGCGAACCGGCGGATTATGCACTGCTTAAAACACCGGAAGATGATCCTTATTACAACAATATCGACTTTACACAAAGCGTTCCTGTAATGTATTCCAAAAAGTACAGAGAGGGAGCAGTGGCAGCAGAAGATTTCAGAGATGACAGCATCACAAACGGTACGGAAATCCAGTTATTCCGTGGTACGAAGGCATATGAAGAGGTGGCAAGAAGTGTAGACCAAAGCATACCTACTTTAAATGTAGATGCAGAGGCAGCCAACGATTACTCCCGTCTTCAGATAGAAATCAAAGATTATCAGGAGGAAGCCCTGGTTAAATTCATAACCGGCGGATTCGATATAAATAACGATAAAGACTGGAATTCTTATAAAACCGATCTTGATAATATTGGGCTTTCCCAGTATCTGGATATCAGCAATAAAGCTTACCAGAACTATATATCCAGATAAGCCTGCCTGATCCTGTTTATTATCCTTAACGTATGAATCGGTATATGGTCTGTTAGAAATCTCAGGCTATATACCGTTTTAATGAAACTAGATAGGTAATTGCGATACACATTTGCAATTATTTAATGATTATATACAGATATTTGTGAAACTGACTGGTTTTTGATATATACCAGGTAATACATGCGACTACAACTTCATAGCTTTAGATGCCTTCTAAGCAGGCTTCTGCTCTGCAATTGTACGGAATGGTATTAAAGACTATATTGGAGTTTCGCAATTATCTGAATGATAATATGAAAAGAGAGGTAAGAATTACAATGCCTGCAAAGAAGAAATATAAAAAGAGAGGTCTCTCACACTGGAGGCTTTATATCATGTTAATTCCACCGGTGGTTTACCTGCTGATTTTTAAATACTGGCCAATCTATGGTTTGCAGATTGCCTTCCGTGAATATACTCCGGTACTTGGTTTTAGCGGCAGCCCGTGGGTAGGTTTAAAACATTTTAAAAATTTCTTTACGTCCTATCAGTTCGTAAGGCTGCTTTCCAATACATTAATCCTTGGAACCACCTCCCTGATAGCCAGTATTCCCTGTCCCATTATCCTTGCCCTTTCCATCAATGCGGCAAAACAGAAGAGGATGGCAAAAGCAGTACAATTAATTACCTATGCACCATATTTTATATCTACGGTAATCCTGGTATCTTTAGTAACCCAGTTTTTGGCTGTTCGAGGCGGTATGTTTAATATTGTACGGGAATGGATGGGGTTAGATGCCCTTAACCTGTTATCCGATCCTCACGCCTTCCGCCCAATCTATATCTTATCCGGACTCTGGCAGGGCACCGGTTACGGCGCAATCATCTACCTTGCATCACTGGCGGGGATTAGCCCTGATTTATACGAAGCTGCCAAATTAGACGGCGCTACTATTATGCAGCGCATCCGTTACATAGATCTGCCAAGTATTATGCCCGTGGTTGTTATCTTAGCCATTATGAACTGCGGCAGTATTATTAATGTAGGATTTGAAAAAGTATTGCTGCTGCAGAACCAGATGAACCTGTCAACGTCAGATGTAATATCTACCTATGTCTACCGAATCGGAATTGGTTCCTCACAGTTTAGTTATTCGACTGCAATAGGCTTGTTTAATTCCCTTGTGTCTGTTGTATTACTGCTGTTAGTCAACTGGTTTTCCAAAAGGACTACAGAAACCAGTTTATTTTAAAGAGAAAGAAGGAGTTCTGATTTATGAAAAATGGTATAAAAATCAGCCGGCAGGACAGGATTTTTCACTTTATTAACGGAATTTTTCTGATTCTATGTGCTTTTATCATATTGATACCCTTGGTTAATGTATTAAGTTCCTCCTTTAGCAGTCCTTCGGATGTGCTTAATGGTAAAGTTACCTTTTTTCCGGTGAATTTTTCACTGGAATCCTATGGTTTTGTATTTAAAGATAAATCCATAATGAGCGGTTATCTCCATTCTATCCTTTATACGGTGCTTGGAACTTTGATCTCCGTTTCCATGACCATATTGGCTGCTTATCCGTTGTCCCGTAAATTCTTAAGGGGAAGAAAACTATTTTTAGCTTTCTTTATGTTTACCATGTTTTTTGGAGGCGGATTAATACCGACTTATATTGTAGTTAAGAACTTACATATGCTGAATACGATCTGGGCAGTCATTATCCCAAATTGCTTAAGTGTATATAACATAATAATAGCGAGAACCTTTTTTAATGAGCAGATACCGGTTGAACTATATGAAGCCGCCGAAATAGACGGAGCAAATGATTTCGATGTTTTTTTCAAGATTGTACTGCCCCTTGCCAAGGCAATTATAGCGGTCATGGCCCTTTTTTATGCGGTGGGTCTTTGGAATATGTATTTTGATGCGGTGCTTTATTTAAATTCTTATGATAAATATCCTTTACAGGTGGTATTAAGAAATATTATGAATAATGCCCAGGTTCAGGCAAGTATGGTACAGGCCACCGGACAGGTGTCCAACACGGATTCCCTGGCGATTACGGAATCCTTAAAGTATACTACAATAGTCTGTGCCTCCGTACCGATGTTATTACTGTATCCTTTTGTTCAGAAGTATTTTACCAGAGGTATTATGATTGGCTCCCTGAAAGGATAGAAGGTTAAAGATTAGTAAAGATTCTTAAAGACACGGGCTTTTAAGCTGGGACTATCAATAAAAATCGCTATATTTTACATTTATAAAAGGAGCAGGCAGAGTAGATATGAGAGCTAGAAAAAAGGCTTTTTACGGGACAATAGTAATCATTGTAGGTCTGTTATTTACATGCATTATAGCAAAGGCATATTCTTTCTTTCCACTGTCTTCGGAGAAAGGAGATAAGCCGGTACAGGTTTACTATATACATAATAACCCCTGTGAGTCCTGCAGGGAGTATCTGCATTTTCAGCAGAAATTCAATAGTATGGCGGGAAGAGAAGCTGTAAAGGGGTATCACATACAGGAATTAAACCTCCTGCTTGAAAGCTCCAAGGATATCTATGATGACCTGATGAAAGAATTTAATATTCCGGTTACCGACAGAATTACGCCTATGTTAATCATAGGGAATCAATACCTTACCGGCAGCGAAACCATTGAGAATAATATGAAGGAGTTGTTTCTGGCACAGTGCGGCGTACAGCAAAACTCCCGGGACGCGGTTACAGATAATACGGCAGACAACGGGGCAGATAATGCAGAAGTTAACTCGTCGGATGATACAGCAGACAGTGCGGCAGATAATTCGTCGGCTGATACAGTCGATAGTGCAGCAGTTAATTCGCCGGATGATACAGCAGACAGTGCGGCAGATAATTCGTCGGCTGATACAGTCGATAGTGCAGCAGTTAATTCGCCGGAAGATACAGCAGACAGTGTGGCAGATAATGCAACGTATAATACAGCGGATAATGATTCCGACCCGGAGTTGGATTCGCAGCGGATTCCGGGTGTTAAGCTATTGAGTACTGACTCCTATTTGCTGTACTTTTCCACCAGTGCCTGTGAATCCTGTGAAAAGGTCTCTGAATTTATAAAATCACTGCCGGATACCATAGTGATTAGTAAGAATGGAACTACTAAAACTTCTAAGCTCGTTGTGGAGGAAAGGTCGATTACAGATGCCGGTAATCTTGCCTTATATCAAAAACTTCTAACAAAATACAAAGTACCGGATCGTGAAAATGTTGTTCCTATGGTTTTTTATCAGGAAGGATATTTTAGTGGTAAAGAAGCGATTCTAACAGGACTTAACAATGTATTAAAAGACGGTAAGGCAGTAGGCTTTACCGAAACAGTAACGGACATTACTAAAAAGTCCGGAGGATTCACCTTAAAAGACATACCCAAAATACTCATAGCAGGGTTTGCAGGAGGATTAAATCCCTGCTCGTTTTCCATGTTGTTCTTATTGCTGTCCCTGATAGCGGTAAAGAAGAATGGTGTATTAAAGCTCGGATTCATTTATCTTGCTAGTAAGTTAATTGCTTATCTGGTGATTGCCGTATCTTTCTACCGTATCCTAACGGTACTGGAATCCGGTGTATTCAGGTCTATGCAGGATATAATCCGTATATTTTTAGTGGCAGCAGCTTTTTGCCTTGGATTACTTAGTTTATTTGATTTTATGAAAGCCAGAAAAGAACAGTATGGGAAAATGCTCTTAAAACTTCCGAAAAAGCTGCAAAAAGCAGATCAGAATATGATGCAGAAGCTTATTTCAGACAGTAAGAAACCACTTTGGATCGTTGTTTTTGTATTAGGGTTTATCATTTCAGCCGGAGAATTCCTTTGTACCGGTCAGGTATACTTAGCTACTTTATTAACCATGAACTATATGGATACGACAAAGGGAGGCTTTAGTTATATCCTTATACTGATTTTTATTATAGTAATGATACTGCCGTCATTTTGTATTGTTATATTAGTACATCGGGGTCAACGGATGCATCTCATTTCAAACTTTATCGTGAGGCGGACCGATGTAATTAAATTGATTAATGTGTTCATATTCTTCCTTATGGGGCTTATACTATTGTTGAATGGTGTAGGATAGAGCAGCAATTTAAGAGCTTATTCATAACCGGCCGATTGGCAGGGATTGTGAATAAGCTTTTTTCGTACTCATAAATTAAGTGCTCTACCAAACGTTTACTTAATTATTAGGCTTTTGTATACGCTCCGTCGATTGCAATATTACCTGTCTGTGTTATAATTTATGTTAGCCGGTATTGGATAAATATGTGAAAAATAATAATGAAAGCTGGAATAATAATCTGCAGTTACTATTCAGGAAAGAGGTTGGAATGGATAATCAAAAAATCGGAAGGTTCATACTGGAATTAAGAAAATCAAAGAATTTAACACAGAAAGGTCTTGCAGATCTTTTAAATGTAACGGACAAAGCAGTTTCTAAATGGGAAAGAGGAGCCGGCTATCCCGAAATCACCCTGATTCCGGCTCTGGCAGAAGCCCTTGGCATATCCGCTAGTGAACTCTTAAGCGGTGAATTAACAGAGGTTCAAAACATGGATACTAAATTGGAAAACAGAATAATAACAGAAGAAATCGTATCCGATGTTATTGAATATACGGAAGAGGTTAATAAACAGAAATCTTCAAAACGGAATGAAGTGTTTTTTATCTCCATATCTGCTGCATTTATAGCTGCGGTATTGATCTGTATGTTGTGTAACTTTGCAATTAACCAGAAGTTTGACTGGTCTTTCTATGTTTTAGGAAGTGAAATCACTGCCTGGCTGATTATTACACCTTTTTTATTAATGCAGAAGCACAGGTTTCTTACTTCCATGGCAGGACTTTCGGTTTCAATCATACCCCTTTTGATGCTGATCGAATATCTTTGTCCGGTGAAGAACTGGGTCTTTCCGTTTGCGCTGCCAATTGTTATTATGTCACTGGTGTGTATGTGGACTACCGTCCTTTTGTTTCTCTATACAAGGTTAAACAGGGCATATCTGACTGCTTTTTCATTACTATTATTAGGAGTAGTATTAAACTTAAGCATTAATTCCTTCATACAGGATTATTTAAATACGTCGTACAGCGATGCATCAAACCAGATTGTTGCTATATGCTTTGGCTTTATTGCAGCAGGAGTGTTTTTAACTACATTGGTGAAAAAGAGATTTGTTTCTGGCGTAAAAAATCTTGAATAGATAAGAAGCGGCGGGCTGTAAGAAAATCACAGGCTGCGAAATACGTTAAACTGTGAATTTTATACAGTCCTGCTTAGGCCTCATTGTAACCGCCCTCTTTGCAAATTATTCGCAAATTTATTGACAGAGATTCAAAAGACCTCTATAATATAATTTGAGAATCATTTGCAAATATGAATAAAGGAGGTTGTGATGCAAAAAAATTATCGGACCAAAAGCAGAGATCGTATTTTGATGTTTTTTAAAAATCATAAAGAGCAGACCGTAAGTGCTGCAAGACTCCATGAATATCTGCAAGAACAGGATAATAAGGTAAATCTTGCTACCATTTACCGGAATCTGGACCGGATGACGGAAGACGGTGTCCTGATAAAATATATGGATAGTCAGGAAGATAAGGCAGTTTATCAATATATAGGCGATAATGACAATTGCCATGAACACCTGCATATGAAGTGTATGAAATGTGGGAAGGTGACCCACCTGGAATGCAGCTTTATGAAGGAGATAATGGAGCATTTACAATTACAGCATAAATTCGCGCTGCAATGCAGAAAATCGATTCTCTATGGATTATGTGATAACTGCATTGATAAAAAGCAGGAGATATGACGAATCGATTGGCAGAAGATATGGAGGTAGGACGATGAAAACGAATATAGTACCCATTACTTTACTGACCGGATATCTGGGGGCAGGAAAGACCACATTACTGAATCATATATTAAAAAATCAAGAAGGTTATAAAGTCGCAGTCATTGTGAATGACATCGGGGAAGTGAATATAGATGCTTCCCTGATTGAACGAGGAGGCAGCGTAACCCAACAGGATGAGAGTCTGGTACCCTTATCCAACGGCTGTATCTGCTGTACCTTAAAGGTGGATCTGATCAAACAGATAGCAGATATCGTGAAAATGAATCGTTTTGATTATATTTTGATTGAAGCCAGCGGAATATGTGAGCCCCTTCCCATTGCCCAGACCATTACCATGCTGGATGGATCCCTTGAAGACGCAAGATTGCCTGAAATCTGCCGTCTTGATAATGTGGTAACTGTTGTGGATGCAAAGCGTTTGGTAGATGAATTTGTCAACGGAGAAAGGCTGTTAGAGGAAGATATGGAGGATGACGATATCGAGAATCTTCTTGTGCAGCAGATTGAATTCTGTAATTTAATTATTCTTAATAAAGTAGATGAAATTACAAAAGAAGAAAAGGACAAAGTAATCCGGGTAATCCGTGCACTACAGCCGGAAGCTGAGATCATTGAAACAAATTATGCAAGGGTTGATATTGGCAAACTCATCAACACTCATGCGTTTGATTTTGAAAAAGCCAGTATGTCTGCCGGCTGGATCCAGGCTCTGACAGAGGAAGAAGCGGAACCGGAGACAGAAGAGTATGGGATTGGCACCTTTGTATATAATCAGAAACGGCCTTTTGTCCAGAAGAAATTTGAGGACTTTGTGCTGGGGCATTTTCCGGCAAGTGTAATACGCTGTAAAGGTATCGTATGGTTTGATGACTTAAGAAATGAAGTATATATATTTGAACAGTCCGGTCAGCAAAAAGTGGCTTCCATGTCGGGGGAATGGGTTGCGACAGCTCCAGAGGCACAGCGTAAACAATATCTTAAGGAACACCCAGGTATCGATTGGGATAAAAAGTATGGTGACCGATGCATTAAGCTGGTATTTATCGGACAAAAAATGGATCAGGAAGCAATCAAAGAGAAGTTGGATGCCTGCCTGGGAGAATAAACACAAGAATAAGTTGAAGAAATAAGCAGGATTATAAAAAATATATAGAACAAGCTAAAGAAATAAGCAGGATTATAAAAAATATATCGAACAAGTTAAAGAAATAAGTAGGTTTATAAAAAATATATAGAACAAGTTAAAGAAATAAGCAGGAATATAAAAAATATATAGAACAAGTTGAAAAAATAGCTGGATAATTAAGTATAGAAAAGTATAAACAAAAAAATAAACTAAAAACAAGCAGAATATATAAGTAGAAATATAAGCAGAAAAAAATAGAAAAAATAAGCAGTAAAATAAGAAGTAAGAATAAACAAAATAATAACAAAAAGTATTTTAAGAACAGGGACAGGTAAGGTAAAGCATAAATAGCAGGTGCTTTACCCTACCTGTCCCTTTAGATTTGCTTCGCATCAAAACGCAGCTTAAATATTCTTTAGTTTCGATTCATGCAGATCCAGCATGCATTAGCCAGTATGTGTTCTGCGTAAGGATGACACAATATGCCTGGTTATCAAAACAAGAATCAGGACAGCAACGGATATAAGTGCGGTAAAACCGCCAGGAGCCACATTGAGATAATATGAAATAAACAGACCCAGCATAATATCTGTGACACTAAAGATAATCGAAAAAATCAAAGTAACCTTAAAACCCTTACCAAGCTGCAATGCCGTAGCAACGGGAAGAGCGATCATGGAGCTGAGTACCAGTACACCTACTATTCGGATCGATACCGAGATAGCAGCGGACACAAGAATAGAAAATACATAATTAATCAGCCTCACTCTTACCCCAGCTATTTTAGCAGCTTCTTCGTCATAAGCAATGTAAATCATCTGATGATATAAAAAAATAAGGGTCAATACGGAAATAAAGCTTAAGATTAGTACCATAAGCATATCAAAATGGGTTACGGTAAGAATGCTGCCAAACATAAAAGAATCCGCATTGGCATGGAGCTTTCCGGAGCTGATAATGGTGATGGCAGTACCCACGCTTAAAGATAAAACAATAGTCAGAATCAAATCCGTATACTTTTTAAAATAACTGCGGAGGAATTCAATTAACGCACCGCAGACAGAGGTAAACAAAAAGGCTCCCAGTATCGGATTCTGACCTGACATAAGACCGATGGTAATACCGGCTAAGGATGCGTGGGATAATGTATCACCAATCATAGAATACCGGCGGAGGACTAAAAAGATACCGATACAGGGGCATAAGATAGAAATAAATATGGAAACAAAAATAGCATTTTGCATAAAGCTGTAACTAAGCATTAGATTCTGTCTCCTTTGCGTTGGTTTTTAAAAACTCCCCGGCATACTGGGCAGGGGTGCACAAATGTCCATGACCCTCCATCAGATGATAGATTAAGGTTGAGTTGGTAATGGCGGCCTCCAGGTTATGCTCTACGGATAGAATCGTAATGTTATTATCTTTGTTAATCTTCTTTAAGAAACCATAGATTTCTTTCTGGCTTTTCGCATCCACACCGGTGGAAGGCTCATCTAAAACCAGCAAATCCGGAGTTCCCAAAAGTGCCCTGGCAATCAGAATCTTCTGGCACTGACCGCCGGAGAGATTGCCCATCAGGGAAGCCTTAAACTCAGACATACCTAACTGTTCTAACTTTTCCTCAAGGATAGATTTATCTTAAATCTTAAGAAGCTTTCGGTAAGAATTCAAAACTTCATAGACTGTAATAGGGAAAGCAGAATTGGAAAAGTCATTTTTCTGCGGGACATACCCGATTCTAGCCGCATTGGTGGTAATACTCCCCTTGGTCGGTTTTATAAATTTAAGTAAAAGTCGCATCAACGTACTTTTACCACTGCCATTATCACCAAGCACCGATACATATTCGCCGCTGTGTATGATAAGATTAATGCCGTCAAGTACATAAGGCGGCGAACTGGTATAAGAAAAATATAAATTCTCAGCGTTTATCATATATAAAGTATCCTTTCTGATCCCGTGTTTATTATACAAATGCAAATGATTTGCATTTACCCTTGACAAACAAATAAGGAACAGTTATTATGATAATGCAAACGCGAAGCATTTGCAAGTAGAAATTAGGAGGGCGAAATTAATGTTAAAAAGATGGACTACGATACTATTATGCCTGATTGTTGCAGTAAGTTTATCTGCCTGCGGCAGCAGTAAAGATCAGGGAAATAAGACCGAAGAGAACAGTTTGGCGGCTGGCAGTACTGAACAGACAAAGGATACCAGTGCAGAGCAGATGAATACAGAGGAAATCAGCACAGGACAGACCGATGCAGCACAGACCAGTGCAGCAGAAACAGATAAAATTAAAGTTTCCGTAACCTTTAATGCAATGAAGGAATTCGTAATGGCAGTCGGCATGGATAAAGTAGATGTTTCAACAATTATACCGGATGGCATGGAACCTCATGATTTTGAACCTAAAGCTCAGGACTTGGCAGGGCTTAGCGCTGCACAGATTTTTGTATACAGTGGCCTTGGGATGGAGGCATGGGCTGAGGAAGCGGTAACAGCAGCGAATAATACCAAGCTGATTACGGTAGAAGCCTCCAAGGGAGCAGATGCTATTGTAAATACCGACGCAGAGGAAATCGAAGAACACGGACAATATGATCCCCATATCTGGCTCAGTTTAAAAGGTGCAGAACTGGAAGTTAAGAACATTAAGGAAGCACTGGTTCAGGCCGACCCATCAAATAAAGACTTTTATGAAGCTAACTACAATACGTATATTACCCAGTTGGAAGACTTATATAAAGAATATAATGAGAAATTCCAAGCAGCAGGGAAAAAGAGTTTTGTAACAGGTCATGCTGCCTTCGGTTATCTTTGCAGGGATTTTGGACTGGAACAAAACAGTGTGGAAGATACCTTTGCAGAAGGAGAACCCAGCGCAAAACAATTGACAGAATTAGTAAAATACTGTAGGGATAATAAAGTGACGACTATTTTTGCCGAAGAAATGGCAAGTCCGGAGGTATCAGCTACATTAGCCAAAGAAGTAGGTGCTGAAGTTGAAACCATCTATACGATAGAAAGTGGCGAAGATAATTTAACATATCTGGAACGAATAGAGGATAATCTATCTAAGATTTATGATAGTTTGAAGTGATATGAGGTTGAATTTTAGGTTTCAAATGTCAAAAGTCGCTTAAAGTATAAAATTGTCCTTTTGGTACTCAAAACAAGTTAGTGATTGAACATATTATGTAAAGAGGCTGTTGCAAAATTGTAAGGTTTTTGAACTTGGGCTTAGAATTCTCTCCCAAGTAATTTACTCTTTGAATTTTGCAACAGCCTCTTTGATATGGGGATGAGATGTAGGTACTCCTATGATATTAGATATTGCAGTTTTCACTATTTATACAGTAACACTGTGATAAAGATAAAAATAGTATTGACAAAACCACTTCAAAACGGTTATTATAACAATATAAATACAGTATAACTGTAATAAACAAGAATCAGCGATAAAGAATATAATGCATGGAGGACAGTCAGTATGATAAAATGCTACAAAAAAGATTACCCCAGACCCCAGATGGTGAGGGATAATTGGTTTAATCTTAACGGTGCATGGGACTTTAGTTTTGATGACCAAAATACAGGAGAGAAGGATAAATGGTATGAGTCCTTTCCGAGCAGCTTAACCATTCAGGTACCATTTACCTATGAAACGAAATTAAGCGGTATTCAGGATGAGAAGAGACATGATACGATCTGGTATCATAAAACCATCGAGGTGGATTCCTCCAAACTGGAGAAGAACCGTTATGTCCTTCACTTTGAGGGAAGTGATTTTATCACTAAGGTATGGGTCAACGGAACGTATGCCGGAAGTCACAGGGGCGGTTACGCCAGGTTTTCTTTTGATATTACGAATCTGGTAGCAGACGGAAGTAACGAATTAGTGGTAAAAGTTGAAGATTCTTATGATATGCAGCAGCCAAGAGGCAAACAGCGCTGGATGGAGAATAATTTCGGCTGTTGGTATGTACAGACTACAGGTATCTGGAAAACAGTTTGGGCAGAGTATGTTCCCAACATAAGTCTGGATTACATCAAGATGACACCGAACATGCAGGACTTCTCATTAGATCTGGAATTTGAACTCAATGCCTGGGAAGAAATACTGGGAGCAGATACAGCTGTTGAAACTATAATTACTTATGAGGGTGCTCTTATAAGCAAAACGGTAACAACAATGATAGAGAAACATATGGAAGCAAAGGCTTTTGTATTCACCAAAAAACCTGAGGGATTCGAATGGGGAATAAAGACCTGGAGTCCGGATACACCAAATCTATATGATATTGAATTCAGGCTTATACATAATGGGGAGACTTATGATGAAATCGGTTCTTATTTTGCCATGAGAGAGATCCGTATAGACGGTCAGAATGTTCTTCTGAATGGAAGACCCCTCTATCAAAGGTTAATTCTGGATCAGGGTTACTGGAAAGATAGCCATCTGACACCTCCGAATGAAGAGGCGTTGATAGAAGATATTGATAAAATTCACGAACTGGGTTACAACGGTCTGCGTAAACATCAAAAGATTGAGGATGAAAGATTTTTGCTTTGGTGTGATGTAAAGGGCATGCTTGTATGGAGTGAAGCGGCAGCAGCTTACCAGTATACTGATTATGCAGTGGAGGAATTTACAAGAGAGTGGATGGAAATCGTAAAACAGAATTATAATCATCCATGTATTATCACCTGGACTCCTTTTAATGAATCCTGGGGTGTGAACCGGATCGGAACTAACCGTTTAGAACAGCATTTTACAGAAGCAATTTATCACCTTACCAAGAGTGTGGATAAACATCGTCCTGTTATTGTAAATGATGGCTGGGAACACACAGTTTCTGATATTATTACGCTTCATGACTATGAAGAGGTAGGTGAAATCCTTCGCCGCCGTTATATGGAATATAAAGAGGATATTTTAAATGGAGGGCTTTTCCATAATAACTATAAAGCCGCAATGGCAAAAGGTTTTGCATATAAGGGACAGCCCATCATTATCAGTGAGTATGGCGGAATTGCCTTTAACAATGATGATTCCGGCTGGGGTTATGGCAATAAGGTAAGCACCAAAGAAGACTTTATACACCGTTTTGATGAAATTACAACTGCAGTAAAAGAGATTCCGTATGTCAGCGGTTTCTGTTATACCCAGGTATCTGATGTACAGCAGGAAATCAACGGACTGATGGATATGGAACGTAATTTTAAAATTGATCCAAAGATTATAAAAGAAATCAATGAACGAAAAATCGGTTACTGGAGATCTTATATGTAAGAGTCCGTAATTGTAGGATTCTTACATGTAAAAATGCCGGTATATTTTATGGTGAAAGCAGGAGTGGGGAGATGAAAATCTCCCCACTTTCCATACCGGCGATAAAATAAGTGGTTACAAAAGTCAAATATTCTGATTGCAGACTATTTCATTCTCGTGATAGAATAGGTCTATTCAATATAGTTAGGTTTGTGAGTAGGTTGAAAAGAAATATAGAGGGGGTTTTTATGGCGAAATTCAGAAATTTTCATATAGAAGATACCAATGATTTGTGTGATTTGGGTAAGGCATTGTCTTCACCGGTCAGAATCGAGATGCTGCGCTTATTATATGATAAAAGCTTGATCATTGGAGAGATTGCAAAGGAGTTGGGACTGCCTGCATCCAGTACCACATTCCATTTAAAGATTTTAGAGCAGGCAGGTCTGATCCGAATGGAGGAGCAGCCGGGAACGAGAGGTTCCATGAAACTTTGCACCAGAAAGCTGGATCATCTGTCTATTGATCTTACTAATTGTAATCCCAATATTGATCAAATCTATAGTACTCAGATGCCGGTAGGGGCATTTAGCAGCTGTGTTGTAACTCCGACTTGTGGTTTATATGGTGCTGATGGATTTATTGGAAATGAAGATCAGGAACCTTGCTTTTACCTGCCGGAGCGTGTGAATGCCGGGTTATTATGGAGCTCCTCGGGATATGTAGAATACAAATTCGCTAACGGAGTACCCAAGAACCGGAGTGCAAAGCAAATTGCAATATCTTTAGAAATCTGTTCGGAAGCACCTGGCTATCGCGGGGATTGGAAGTCGGATATTACGATGTGGATTAACGGAATCGACTGCGGTACCTTTACCTGCCCCGGTGATTTCGGCGACAGAAGAGGGCGTCTGAATCAGCCGGACTGGCGTCTTGGAGGAACTCAGTACGGAATGCTGATGACCTGGACGGTGGATGACACGGGCTGCTATATTAATGGAGAGAAAGCCATAAATGGGACCATCGAGGAGTTAAAGTTAATGGACTTTCCGTATATCAGTGTTAAGATCGGTAATAAGCCAGATGCCCAGTATGTGGGAGGGTTTAATATCTTTGGAAGGAACTTTGGGGATTATGACCAGGACATTGTATTAACGATACAACATTAATTGAAGGTTATATCGCTCTGTACTTTTACAGGGAATTTTATCCAAGACTTTTGATTGGTTTGGTGGGAATTTTTTATAAAATTAATGGGAAAAATTCGGTACATGAAATATTAATTGGGAGGAGTATTTTATGAAAAAGATATTATTAGTTGTATTTATAATAATTTTATTACTAGTATCATTAGTCTTTTATAAGTATACCAGCTCCTATGCAATTAAAGATAATAAAGAAAATCTTGAGAATAATATTAAGTTACGAATCCATAGAACAACAGATGATTTAGATATTAAGCAGTCTATTAACATTGACAATAAAAAATATGTGCTATATATAATTAGTAATGAATTAGGTGTTGCAGAATTCACAAAAGGATTTAATAAAAGATATAAAATAGGGTCAACATCTTATGGAAATAATCCTATTAAATATAATATAGTGAAAACAAACAAAGCAAAATATTTTATTATAGCAGGTAAAAATACTGAAAAGAAGATTAATTACGTAAAGTTATTATTAGAGAACACTATCTATAAAATAGATATTCCACAACAAGAATATTTTTATACTTTTTGCAAAATCCCTAATAATACAATGATTTTATATCCTGAAATATCAGATTTAAGTTTTTATAATAGTAATAATAAATCTATCACAAAAGAGGTTTTGTCACAATAACATCGAATTTTATAAGTGGATTACCTTATAGAGTTTGATTATTTTTTATCAATGATATATAAAGGGCAAATGACTGGAATTTACTTTTCAATTAAATCTATTAAAAAATAACATTACTGTCCATTAAAAAAATCCATTAAAAAAACAACATATTTTACTTGACATTTCTTCAAATTGTAGTAAAATAGATACGTTACTAATTGCAGTTGTGGCGGAATTGGCATACGCGCTAGATTCAGGTTCTAGTCCGGGTTAACTGGGTAGGGGTTCAAGTCCCCTCAACTGCATCGAGTAGATAGCTCTTAATCCTAGTAAAATCAATGGGTTAAGAGCTTTTCTTTTTAATTGAGTTTGATTACTTCTTATAACCCTCATATACTGATTACTTTTCTATTTGTACTACCTTGTTTTTGGGTTTTATTCGGTTATCGTCCCACATTTTACAAGCCTGCCTAATAATGCCAAGAGAAACAGGTGCTTTGTAGGAGAAAGCGTTGTGCAGGCATTTACTTCACTTTGGCACATTCATCAAATATTCGAGCCAAACCTTCTGAGATTATATTATTTAAAGGATATTGAATATAATTCAGATCATGATCGTGCTGATCGAATACAAAAGCCTTTATATTTGTCTTATTCTTTCTCCTGCATGCTTCATAGATGTCGTAGACCCCTTGAAGCGGTACATCCTGGTCATAAACGCCATGAAAAATATTAACAGGTATAGTTAATTTCAGCAGCCTGTCTTTGTTAGCTTCAAGCTCTTCGTGTCCGGAAAGCCATTCTGAAGTAATCTGAAAATAGTTATTCCAGAGCCATTCATCGTCTCCCTTTGATATTGCATCCAATACTTTATTTTTTTGATCAGATAAAAGAATGGCAAAATCTTCTCTTGTAAGCTTTTTGTCCGTGTTAGCATCCAGCTGTTCAAATTTAGCATCGCCAAGTACCGAATTCACTATTCCATAAGGATCTGAGAGATATTCTTTTTTTGATATTACCCCATCGAAATTAGTATCAAAATACCGACAATAAAAAATCATGGAGGAGTCACCGGATAACTGCCATTCAATAATATCCTGCATTTTTTCATTACAGTATCCTGACAGCATTAAAGAAGATATTTCAACATTCTTTCGTTCCGCTACCAAAGGCGCAATAATTGTACCCTCACTCCAACCAAGCAGAACTACTTTTGCATTTTTCAGTGCTTCATTCTTTTTCAGCTCCGTAATCATGATTTCGATATCTTTAGCCTGATTTTCAGGTGCATATTTTCGGTACTCTTTCATGTCAATTGAATCATACATCGGCGGCTGGGTTCCCATTTCAACACCACGGGTATTATACCGGAAAAAGCCTACCTGTCTCTTTCCAAGCTCTTGTGCGAATAAATCATAATAGTTAAATTCCTTATCGCCGACCAGTCTGTGATTGTCATAGGTATTAGGCCCTGTGCCGGGTACAAATATGACGAGGGTTGATACCTCAGCAGCATTAACCGGCAAATCCAGTTTCCCGGTAAGTGTATAGCCGTCAAAGGACTTTATTTTTAAGATTTCTGAAGTGGTTACAGTAGCTTCGGCAGGAGCCTCACTATTCTTTGAATTTTTTTCCGATGTCACGAAGGCTGTATAGACTCTGTTATCCCAGGTCGTTTGACAATGCAAGAGAGTAGAGAAAAACTCCAATGGTACATAAACAGATTTGTTTTTCTTAACAGGTGATATAGTTGTTTTCACGGCCACATTATTCAATTTTACTATGCCATTCTTTCTGGATTTTGGCCAAGTTATCTTGATGGTATCGGATCCATATTTCACGCTAATCGAATCGGCGTTTTTTCCCCACTCTACTGATGCCCCAAGCTTTTCCCCTGCTACAGAAAGAGGGATAAATACATTTCCCTTTGTATCGATATAGGGCTGTGCATCCTGAGGACAAAGTAGAATTTCATTATTAAGAGCAACGTGAATTACCGGCTGTTTAGCAGCATAAGCAGTTGATGATAAAGCGAACATCATAAAAATAGCAGTGATAAAAGTAATAAATCGTTTTCTCATAGTTTCTCCCTTTCCGCCGTTAGGAACGGCATGAAACAAGTATTGTAAGTCTGTACTATATTATAGATTATATGGTTAGATTTTACAATTTATTTTTCTTGCAGAATTAATTAGACGTTAATTAGAATTACTCATATGCTGTGTCTCGTCTGCGTTGATATACTAAATAAACATCCTTAAATATTTATTCGTTTCTATATCCGAGCAGATATAAGGAAATTGAAGCATTCTGAACAAAAACGATATGATAAGTGGGGGAATGTCTCTACTTATTTTTGTAAAGATCGATTAAGTATAATAACTTACTTAGTCGCTTTTTTAGTACAAAAATTTGTAGTTATCATTAGTATCTGGACGCGCTAACGCTTTTCACTACCACCTTCAACTAATGGATAAGAAGATATTTTTTTCATTAGTTTCGGTATTAAACGGTAAATAATGAAAATCTAACTTAAATTCTATCAATTCTCAGCATAATTAACTTTATCTGTAAATCATAAGACTTTATAACCATCCTATTTGTCATAAATAATTGATATATGTCGTAATTTTTTTGCGATACATTATACTAAAAGCGTATTTTTATTGCATCAAAGAATAATTAATGATATACTTAAACACAGAACCTATTACTTCATGGAGGTAAATTATGATTACAAAGATTATTCTTAATAATTTTAAATCGTTTAAAGAAAATACTCAAATTGATTTATTAAAGACAAACTATGCCATCTTGCCTGGAAATGTATCTGAATGTGGCGTTCTGAAAGGTGCTATATTCGTTGGAGCCAATGCGTCCGGCAAATCAAATATTATACTTAGTATTAAGCTATTACTTGACTTCCTGTTTCGTGAGAGAAATATGAATTCCGGTCTTTTTCGCTGTATGTTTCACACAAATCCAAAGTACTCTATTGATTATTCTTTCCTCATAGATGACCACAATATTAGATATTGTTTTGAAGTTGATACGAGATCCAACTTTATAACTGAAAATCTATATGTAAATAATAGTTTAATGCTGGAACGTATGGGAACTTCTGCAAAATCTTACATTACAGATGCCAATGGCATTTCCTACATGGAAGATGATGTGGATCGAGAAACCTTATTCCTAAGAACGCTTTACTTTAATACCAAATTTGCAGGTAATTCAGCCTTAAAGGCTTGGATGGATTTCTTGTCAAACTCAATATACATTAATTTATTTGAGAAAACGATCATTTCTTACGGAAAAGAAAATTTTCAACTCACGCAATACCTTAAAGAGGATGGGTGCAACCATATCAATAACTTCTTTAACGATAATAATTTCGAACAAAATATTGAATATGCCAATGAAAGCCATGGCAAAAATATAACCCTAAAGGTCTCAGATGATGATAATGAAAAATCAATATTCTTTAAAAGGAAAAATATTGATATACCTATCCCTTTTTCAGAAGAGTCCTTAGGGAACCAGAATTTACTTCGATTGCTTCCTGCTTTCCTAAGCGTCGCTAATAAAAGTGGTATTTTGCTCGTTGATGAATTTTCAAGTGGATTCCATAATGACTTAGAAGAGCTTATGGTTAGATATTTCATGCAACAGGCAAAAAGCTCCCAAATGCTATTTGTATCACATTCAACGAACCTTCTGTCAAATACATTGCTGCGGCCTGATCAGGAATATTCTGTAGAATTTAATGGAAACCAAGGAAGTTCAGTGAAGCGTTTCTCTTCAGAACAGCCTCGTTCCGGTCAGAATATTGAGAAAATGTATGTTAGCGGTGTTTTTGGAGGGTTGCCTAATTATAAGGATCTGAATGATGAAAATTAACAAGGATAAACATATCGGACGCGTACTCTTTATCGTTGAAGGCAGTCGAAATGAATTCAACTTAATGAGAAAAATTTTTTGTGATATTCTCAAATATGAATATATTGAGAAAAGACGTAACAGACCAGATACCTTTAGCTGACATTAGCATTTTTGCAGTTGGGGATAATTGAATTAGTACCAGTATAAAGACCATCGAAAGGGGTGAACTCAACATGAGGTCAAAACGAGGTAACAACTCAGTACAGTTGAAATAATCTGTTAGCAGATTGTACTGAGATTAATTAATGTAATTTGCTAGCAGTTTCAACTGTACTGACTCGGAGTAATTAATAATTCAATTAATGAAAAGGAGTACAGTTATGAACTATTTAGTAGAGATAGCAAAAAAGAATAAGTTTCTAGTATGTACATATTTATTGCTAGGCATTTTAATAGCCTTCTTAAGTAACTTTAATGCCAATTATTTCCAGGGTCTTATAGATAAGTTTAATGATGGAAGTTTAACAGTAAGGCACATCATTATATATGGATTTGTCCTTATAGTATTATGCGTTTTCGATTATTTGGACGAATACCCTGGACGCAGCCTTGAACACGGTATTTATATAGATTTAAAATTGAAAGCCTTGAATAAAATAAGCCGTATAGATTATCAGGCATATCAATCTATGGGAACTGGCAAACTAGTCCAGAGGATTGAGAATGGGGCATCTGCTGGTAAAGGTATTTTATTCGATTTCATGTTGTGTCTACTCAGGCAATTATGTCCATCCATTCTATTTAGTATGATTTTTATTTATAGCATCAATAAAAAGGTCATGCTGATAATATTGATAGGTTATATTGTAGTATTTTTTATTACAAATTTGCTCCTAAAGGTTTTATATCAAATCAAGGAACGTATTCTATCAAATGAAGAAATGATGAATCATATTCTGGTTCGCGGATTCATGGAAATGGTAGTGTTCCGAATAAATAAGAGGTTTAAACAGGAAATTGAAAAGGCGGAATTAGCAAAAAAAGATATAGTAAATTCCAAAGTTAAAATGACGCTTATTCATGAAGCTTTTTTTGCAATTTTTGCATTATTGGTGATTGTAATTAAAATCTTTATCATTGCTTACGGATGGGTAACGAAATCCTTAAGCATTGGAGCAATTATAGCACTCATTACTTTGATAGATAATGCATATACCCCCATTGCCATTTTTAATGTCCTGTTCGTACAATATAAACTGGACAAAACAGCATTTAAGAGGTATACCGATTTTTTAGATTCGGAAAATGATGAACAGCTTGATAAAGGAGAAAAAATAACATCTTTGAAAGCTGATATTTCTTGTACTGGATTAAGATTTTTATATGACAATAGGGTTGTTCTGGATTGCATTGACTTAAATATCAGACATGGAGAAAACGTTGCGCTTGTGGGTGAAAGCGGTTCCGGTAAATCAACTTTGATAAAATTGTTGTCTGGACTATTAAAGCCTCAAGGTGGCAAGATATCAATTGGTACCTATGAGTTAAATAATATTGATTTAAACAGTTATTATGACTGTATAACATATATAACTCAGGAATCACCGATATTTGATGGAACAATGCGAGAAAATCTAGTGTTTGATAAAATTGTAGAAGACCAGGAAATTATCAAAGCATTAGAGCAGGTTGAATTATTGGATTTATATAACAAGTTGGATAACGGTTTAGATACTGAACTCGGAGAAAGAGGAACTGCGTTATCTGGTGGTGAACGCCAACGATTGGCACTGGCTAGACTGTGGTTTTCTAAGTCAAATATTATTATATTAGATGAAGCAACATCAGCAATGGATAATATAACAGAAGAAATTGTAATGAACCGGGTAATGGATTTATTACGAACACAAACCGTTATCGTCATAGCGCATCGTCTAAACTCCATCAGGAAATTTGAACATGTTTTTGTTTTAAGAGAAGGTCGTATTGTTGGTCAGGATAGCTTTAATAAACTGCTGGAGAATAATACATACTTTAAAGATTTATACTATGCAAGCACACGCGATTAATATAATAAATAACAGCAAGTAACCCTTTCTTGCGGGATTTTAAAAGGCAAGTGCACATACGTTGGTCACTTGCCTTTTTACAGATGAAAGCTTGCCGTTACCGCCTTGCATGAACTAAAAAATGAAATACAATTTTTTAGTCATTCCAAATGGTCTATATAATGAACTAATTATGATGTAAATGGAAAAGATAAAGTGTCATGCAATAGATTTATTTTATATGTTTTTCAAGTTCGGTTATAACTGTTTTAAATCTTTCGTGTTCTCGTACTGGTGCAAAAATCTCTCTAAATACTAAGTATTCTTTTGAGCCTGATGCCGTGGATTTTATATCAAGGTCCTTATTTTTAGAACAGGTCTGTCCTTGAAAAATAATCGATGTGTACGTTGATACTTCCGGTAGTGTGTCATATTTTACGCTATATTTTGCAAACTGCTCTATACAGTCAAGCGCTTTGTCATAATCTTTCAGTTTTAAATAATCTTCAGAAAGCCAATAATAAACTGCTCGTAACCTTAAAGTTTCATAAATATAATCATTATTTTCGTGCAGTATTTCCTCAAATCTCACGAGCTTTTTAAACAGCTCTACTCTTTTTTCTGAATTATCCTTATATTTAGTGTTTGCAAGATTTTCAATTAAATATTCAAACATATCCGATAACATCCACATATTTTGAACAATCTGATTAGATTTCGCTTCACCATCAAGTAGTTCCGGAAGCACCATATCTCGTGAATCACGTGCAAGTGGCAATCTGTTTGCTGTTTCAACAGCTTTTTCCTTTTCACCTATATCTTTATAACCACGTGCAAGAACTTGAAGGGAACGAAAACGTAAATTGTCATCTGTGCAATCACTCAAAATACGTGTGCAAATTGATATAGATTCCCGTATATTGTTCTGTTTCTCTTTTTCTGGTTTTTTCGAAAGACATAAAGTTTTCGCAAGACAGTACAACAATTCGTAATTATTCGGAAATTCCTGAACAGCGTTTCTGAGCATTTCAATTGTTGAACCGTCTAACCAATTTTTGCTCCTCTCGGGTCCCGCTTGTTTAATAATCATATCAATCTTTTCCTGATTTTTCATAACATCAAAACACATCAGTTCATCAATACTTACATTGAAAAAATTCGCGATTGACGGAAGAAGCTCTATATCAGGATAACAGCCCTCAACTTCCCATTTGCTAACAGCTTGCGCCGTAATCCCTAAATATTCTGCAAATCTTTCCTGATTAACATCAGCTTTTTTTCGCAATTCCCTTATTTTTTCACCTATTTTAATAACCATAAATATTCCTCCGTTCTTATAATATTTTTTACAAGCACTTGTAGCTATATTATAAAATACAAAGGAATTAACATCAATAAACAATCATTTGTTGCTTTATCAACCATTAGTTGTTATTCTAGAATAAAAGTTTTTCAGCAAATAAAATCAAGTAATTCGATTTTTATTACACTATAATTACGATAGAGTGGTTGAAACGAGGTGAGCAGACGAATGTACGAATGGCACAAGCAAATCCAAATAATCGTTGATGAAATCGATAAATGCATAAAGCATCATAATGACGAAGCCGTATCACTACGGTTTCTTTCTCGCAAATTAGGATATTCTGAGTTTCATACAACAAGAAAATTCAAGGAAATATCGGGAATGCAATTCAGGGATTATTTAAGAAGCAGAAGGCTGGCTTTTGCGCTGATTGAGGTACGAGATAGTAAAAGAAGTATTTTAGATATTGCTTTTGATTATGGTTTTTCATCACATGAAGCTTTTACACGAGCTTTCAAAGCAGCATTCGGCATCACACCAAGCGAATATCGAAAAAAACCGGTACCGGTTGTCCTTCGCACAAAAATAGTTCCCTTCGACCGCTACTTTTTAGGAATTGGAGAGATTGGTATGGTAAAATCAAACGATAGTGTAAAGATTTATTTTGTAACTATTCCTGCCCACAAATTTTTGCACATCAAAAACTATGAAAGTAATGGATATTGGGATTTTTGGCAAAGACAGAGTGCGATACCTGGACAAGACTGTGATACCATCTGCGGTCTACTTGAGAGCATCCAGGGCAAGTTGGATGACATGGGCAGCAGTGAGCCTAACAGCGGTAGTGGTCAGATTATGGCTTATATCAACGACCCAGAGGGTAAATCCTTTTGTTATGGTGTTCCCCGCGTGGAATGTTATGGTGTTCGCCTTGCACCAGATTATAACGGCGAAGTGCCGGCAAACATGTTCTTACTGGATGTTCCCGAGGCCGAATATGTTGTTTTTGAACATGGTCCGTTCAACTATGAGCAAGAAAACTGCAGCGTGGAGGAAAAAATGGATGCTGCAATCGAAAAATTTGATTTCGCGGATACAGCTTATTCCTACGATACTTCACCTGGCAGGATGGCTTACTTTTTCCACGACCCTGAGCGGTTTTGGAAGTATATTAGACCGGTACGAAAGTCATAAAATTCTAAATATATGATGATGGTTAGTAAGCCTTTAGAGATAAAATACGATTTGATAAATTACCGGCAAAGCAGTACCTAATAGGCACAACGGGGTGACTATAGCAATCAAACCGAAAAGAGTTTCGGAGTTTAATAAACTTTGAAACTTTTTTCATGCACGAAATCAAATAAAAAAATCTTCATCTGAAATTCAAACCAACATGTTATAATAGATAGAAGTACAAGGAAGTAATGAAAGGAACGAAACCTAATGCAGAATCAACAAAATAAACAATACCAAGTATTATTTCTGGAAGATGAACCAACCATCCGGGAAGTTTTAAAAGAATATATGCTTATGTCTCAATATCAGGTAACAGAAACCGACAACGGCGATAAAGCCATTGCCTTATTAGATCAGTCTGATTTTGATATTGCTGTGTTAGATATTATGGTGCCGGGGGTTAGCGGTCTGGAGGTATTAAGCCACATCAAAAACCAGTATCCCCAGACGGCTACTATAATGCTTACGGCCTTGGAAGATGAGAAAACCCAGGTGGATGCCTTTAACCGATATGCAGATGATTATGTAATCAAACCGGTTTCCCCGATCATTTTATTAAAAAGAATGGAAACGATTTTACGCCGTACAAAACAAAACCTGATAAATTCTAAAACTTCATCTGGTCTTACCTTTGAAGAAGAGGCCTATTGCGCCTATTATAATGGGAAGCTGTTACCCCTTACCTTAAGCGAATACTTATTATTACTGACTTTATATAAAGAATCCAACCGGGTTTTTAACCGAGAGCAGTTAATCCTGAAAATTTATAATGAAGATTATATCGGAAATGACCGGATTATTGACGCTCATATTAAGAATCTGAGAAAGAAATTACCTGTGTCCTGCATCAAGACTATAATAGGCATCGGATATCAATTTGATAAAGAAGGAGCTGCCCGTGAAACTCATTCATAAAAACTTTTTCTATACGGCCATTGTAACAGGTATTCTCACCATTCTGGTCCTTGGGTATTTTGTGTTTATGCTGCCGTCACTCTATGTGGATTATATGTCCAATGAAAATTATAACTCACTGGTAGAACAGCATAAAAGCTATCTAAAGGACGGTTCCTACAAAAATGTAGCGGTAAAAAACCCTAGCTGTATGACAATCGATATTCCTTTTTCGGAGGATTCACTTAAACTTACCGGCAAAACCTTTCAGATGACCATAACACCTAATACAGAGGATATGAAGGAGTTACTGTTTGGTATCAAAACCTATGTAAAAGGATATATAGATACCGTTCAGGATAAGGATAAGCATATAGATGAAAAGGCTTTTCAGGCAGAACTGAAAGATAAAGCCTTGGAGTGGAAAGCTGCCTTTCTGAAGCAGGTGGATTTAATGCAGGATTTGCCCTTTACGGTAGATACCCAGACAGATACCTCTTATTATAAATACTACTGGGAGGAATCAACCAAAATCCATTATATTGCAGATGACACAATTATAGTAGATGCCGGTGTCAGTGATGGCGAAAACCATTACACCAACTATATGGGGATTACCTTTAATAATGACCGCCTTGTTATGTCCTATTATCCCTCCATGACGCCTCAGATGAACGAGATTACTCCCATTGTAATCCGGTCCCTGCCAATGCTGATCGCGGTTATCATACTATTTGCCTTAGTTGTTTCCTTTTTGTATTCCAAAGGAATCGTAGACCCTATTATACGATTAGTAAAGCATACTGAAGCAGTAAAACAAAGCGGTATGCTTTCGAATGCCTCCCTGCCCTCAAAAGGAAAAGATGAAATTGCAGTTCTTATTCAGACCTTAAATGGGCTGTATCAGGAACTTGACCATAACTACAATCTATTGGAGAGTAAAAACAAGGAATTAAGGGAGAAGAATAAAAGCCAGGAAGTATTCCTTCGTTCCTCCTCCCATCAGTTAAAAACCCCAATTGCCGCCGCACTTTTGTTAGTGGATGGCATGATGAATCAGATCGGAAAATATCAGGATACAAAAGCCTATTTACCAGAAGTGAAAAAACAGCTTTTATCGATGCGGAAAATCGTAGAAGATATTTTATATTTAAGCCGCCGTGAAGAAAACATAAAATTTGAACCCGTGGATTTGAATACCCTGGCGGAACGACAATTATCCTTTTATCAAATCACCCTGGCAGAAGGAAATTATCGTCTCGTAACAGACTATTCCGCTCCTTGCTATGTCAATACCGATGCCAATATAGTACTGAAAATTCTAGATAACCTTATTTCAAATGCAATTGTACACAGTAAAGAAGGTGCTGTCATTACGGTTTCAACCAAACCAGGTCAGTTAGCAATTCATAACAGTAAGGCACATATTGAGGAAGCTTTAATGTCTGACATATTTGAACCCTTTGTCAGCGGAAGCGGAAAAGGGCATGGTCTTGGACTCTATATTGTGGCGTATTATGCTAACCTCTTAGGAGCAAAAGTACAGATAAGCAATGAAAAAGACGGAGTCCTTACCCAGATAACATTTGCGCCTCATGAATTATAGGTATCCATGTCTACACAGAATCTTCATACGAGATTCATATCCATTTGTTAAGATAACGGTATAAAGAAGAGGAGATGACAAGCATGTTACTAAGAATAAATAACTTAAATGTTCAGTACGGCAAAATGACTGCCCTTACAATTACCGCTCCCATTACCATTGAAAAAGGAGACCGTATAGGTGTTATCGGTTCAAATGGAGCCGGAAAAAGCACATTAATAAAAAGTCTGTTAGGAATTGTAAACTACACCGGTTCCGTGGACAGCACCCTTACCCCCTCCGACATGGCAGTCCATATGCAATTTAATGAATACACCAACAGCATGGCGGTAAAATACATTATGGAGGCAATTCTGCAAACTAGTATCAGAAAGAATAAAAAGCTCCAGGAGCTTATTTCATATTTTGAATTTGAGAAATGTCTGAACAAAAGGTATAAGGTGCTGTCCGGCGGGCAAAAACAGCGGTTTACCATTATTTTAGTCATGATGCAGGATTCACCCCTTACCTTTTACGATGAAGTTACCTCCGGGTTAGATTTTGAAACACGGCAAAAGCTGGTGGAGAAGCTGGTTAACTGGTATCAGGATAAAGATGCCGGTTTATGTGTGGTTTCCCATTACTATGAAGAATTAGAGCAATTAACCAATAAATTATTGATTCTCGAACAGGGAACGGTAATCGACTTTGGTAACAGAGAAGAGCTGTTTCACAAATACTGCGGCCGTGCCATTATTGTTCTTGATAACAATGAGAAGAATCAACTGCTGGCAGAGAAGTATCAAAAGCTTGCCGCACCAAAGCATTTGATAGCCCTGGCTTGTAATACCCAGGAAATTGAGCTGGAGATTACAGCCTTATTGACTGAAAACAATGTAAATTACAAACGCAGCAATAACAGCATTGAAATGATTTTTATCAATGCAAAAGCCCAGGCAGTGTCAGGAGGAAGCAGTAATGAAAAATAGAATCTCACCTAGAATGATACAATATGAATTAAGAAATGTAGCAGGAAACCCCTTCGTCCATATCTTTGGGTTAGGCTTCCCGATCCTGTTATCGATCCTTATTACAAAGTCAGTTGAAGGAGAAATCGGCAGCAGTGCTTCCTATATGAATGAAGTTATCACCTCTATTTTCCTTGGCATAGGAGCAGTTATCCCTTTAGCAACTATCCTCATGGGTTATTCCAGTACTTGCTCCCAGGATATTGAAAAAGATATTCCCCTTAGAATGCAGCTCTTTGGCTTTAGTGAAAAGTATACTTTGATTAATCGACTGATTGCGGAATTTGTTTATATGACCTTTGCCTATATTCTTTATTTTATTGTAGGCTGGAAGGTAATTAAAATTGCTGTTCCGAAAGCCTCAGGAGTGGTTATTTATATCGTTTGTTTATATACCTTTGCAGCAGCGTTGTTTATCTTAGCCCATGGGATCGCAAACCTGGTTAAAAAGTTTGGGCTTACTTATATGATAACCATGATCATCTACTTTGGTATGATGGTATTAAGCGGTATGATGGGAATTACCTTGGATAAACTGCCAAAGAACCTCCAAATCATATCGAATCTCCTCCCCTCCACGTATTTTAATAAAGACTTTTATTCGGTTTGGATTGGAAAGGCTTATAATTTCGTACCAATGATACAGTCTTATATATTCTTTTTTGCTTTAGCAGGAATCTTGATTTTTATAATGTTCTATCGATCGAAAAGGAATTTACATTAGTATATAAGTGGGAAGTGGTAACAAAGTAGGATATAAGTTTTGCAATAAAGTGGAAAAGAAATTTGGTTGAGAAAGGAAAGATATATAGTAATAGAATGGGATGTAATTACTTGATTAAGTGGAAAGTAATTGCCTGATAAAGTAGGAGGAAATTACTTGATAAAGTAGGAGGGAATTACTTGATAAAGTGGAATGTAATTACTTGATTAGGTGAAAAATTATGATGTAATAAAGTGGAAAATCATGATTGACAATTAAGAATTTGAAAGATATAATTATTTAATATTTAAAAAAGCATGGAAGAGAAGAGTAAACCTTTTGAGCTTTTACAGAGACCTCAGTATGGTGAAAATGAGGAAGGCAATAACTGGTTGAACATGGCCTCGGAGCTGCGCACCGAAACATTTTGTTAGGCTGCGACGGGAGCACCCGTTATCGTGATAGACTATCGATGAATCATTTCTTGTCCGTAATTAATAAGACTTGTATCGTGAGGTATAAGTGAATTTAGGGTGGTAACACGAAGCATCGCTCTCGTCCCTGAAAAAGAAATTTTTCAGAGAGGAGGGCTTTTTTTCTAAGGAAGAGTTAAAGTTTTTAACAGGCAGAACTGGTATCGTGAAAAAAAGTTTGTATGAAAATAACAATTAGAGAGGATGCCACGAAATATTCTTCACATTACATTAGTGGCAGTATTGCGAGTAAACTTGCGATATAGATTGGTTGTATAGGTTGAAAGAAAATATTATGAATGAGAGGATGCCACTTATAGATTCTTTCAACCTTTTATATGTGGCAGTAACACATCTGTTCACAGATGTGTTATGCAATGAGTGTATAGATTGAAAAATAAATGTTTCAACCGCAAATTTGTGCTTGCGCACCACAAACTTGATATGCGCAAAGAGCGTGCGCAAGAATTGAGGTTAATATGAATCATCAAGGAACCGTCGTATTAGAAACAGAGCGTTTGGTGTTAAGACCCTTTAGGCTGACTGACGCGAAAGATATGTATCATAACTGGGCAAGTCAAGATAATGTCACCAGGTATTTGACTTGGCCAACCTATACTTCAGAAGATGGTTCAAAATCTATTTTAGAATTATGGGTAAGAAATTATGAAGATAAGAAGTATTATCAATGGTGCATCGAGTGGAAAGAAAATCACCAAGCAATTGGCAGTTTTGCAATCGTTCATATGGAGGAAGACATTAATGCTGTAGAAATAGGATATTGCATAGGGGAGGAATATTGGCACAGAGGAATTGTAAGTGAAGCATTTCAAGAAGTCATAAAGTTTTTATTTGAAAAAGTTGAGTGCAATCGAATTTATGCCAGACATGATATTTGCAATCCCAATTCAGGAAAGGTCATGAAAAAATCGGGTCTTATATATGAAGGGACTCTATTAGAAGCTGGAAAAAACAATACTGGAATATGCGATTTAGCTGTATATGGAATAACAAAGAAACTGTATACTGGGAAGAAAAATTCAGAAGATTAAAAGATAATATTTTAGAAAAACGAGCTTTGTTTCAATCAGCAAAGCTCGTTTTTCCTGATCTTTTTTATAATAGGGTGCAAAGTCGAAGCTTAATTTTAGTGTTACAGTTACTGAATCAATAAAGGGTTATAGGGTGTAATTATATCTTGTAAGTTAGTAAAGGCATTTTTATGGTATTGTAGAATTTGAAAAAAGGTTTAAAGCAGACAGATTCCGTAACCAATTGCCTGAATTTCCGCTAAATCCGGTTCTCTAAGGCGGAAGCCTTCGCCTGTTAAAAGCTGAGAGGAAGAGGGTAGTTTAAACCCTTCCGTAGTATCCCCGGCATTCATAATCACCAGTAATTTGGTCCGATTATCAGTCCGGTAAAAGGAATACAGGTAACTTCCTTTTTGTACAGGTATTACCTGATATTCTGAGGTTATACCGATGTATTTTTTTCGAAGACTGATAATGAAACGGATGAAATTCTCAAGTTCCTCTTCCTCTGACTGCCAGGGCATGGGACTTCTGTAATCGGCTTCTTTTAAACCTGTAATTTTCTTTTCATCTCCGTATAATAGACTTGGGACACCGGGTAATAACATAAGGGTAATAAAGGCAAGTTTCCACCTCTTTATATCACCGCTGCAAAGAGACAGAAAACGTGATACATCATGGGTGTCCAGCAGATTTAATTGCCCCAGGGTAATGTTGTACGGATATCTGAGCAGCATCTGGGAAATATGTGCCCCGAAGGTAAAAGCATCGATTTTACCAAGAGCGAAAAAATCCCTGCAATGTTTTCTGAAATCATAATTCATGGTAGAATCAAAGATATCTCCGCGTAGCCAGGCATCTGCATTTTCCCATACTTCCCCAATCAGAACGATGTCTTTGTTTTCATCCTTGGCGGCCTTCCGAAAGACCCTCCAGAAATCCCGGTCTATCTCATTGGCCACATCCAGACGCCAGCCATCGATTCCAAATTTTCGGATCCAGTATCTGCATACATCTGCAAAATACTGCGCAACCACCTTGTTGGAGGTGTTTAATTTCGGCATTTTACCTTCGTAAGCAAAACAGGCATAGGTCGGGGTCTCTCCCTGTACAGGACGGATCACCGGAAATTTCAGATCATAAAACCAATCTCTGTACTTTGAAGATTCCCCGTTTTTAACTACATCTTCAAAAGCGAAGAAATACCAGCCGCAGTGATTAAACACACCGTCTATTATTATATGCATATGGTTTTCATGCACTTTTTCAACCAGTTCACGAAAATCCTCTTCATTCCCAAAACAGGGATCAATCCTGTAATAATCCAGAATATCATATTTGTGATATTCACCTGCCATAAAAATAGGATTTAAATAGATACAGGTAAAACCTAAGTTTTTAATATAAGAAAGACTTTCAGTGATTCCTTTTATCGTTCCTCCCAGCTTCGCTTTAGATGGAAAACCTGTATCAGTTAAAATCTGTTTTTCCTGGGTGATAAGTGTTTGATTTCCATTGGCAAAACTATCAGGAAAAATATTATATACAACTGCTTTTTTAAACCATTCCGGAACATCCGGTATTTCTCCCCGCAAGATAAAAGGATATTGGTAATATTCGCTGCGTCCTTCGATAATAGTTCCGTTAAGGAGTATATCAGGCAGTTCCTTGGTAAGTTGATCCCCATAATAATAGGTCCATTCTTCCTCTTTTTCTATTTTAAAATAATAACATAACCGGTTAAATGGACTGTCAAACGTAACTTCGTAATAATCAAACAGCTCGTCCTTAGCTACAACTGCCATGGGCAGGGGGTAAAAACTCACGGGGGTCTCGCAGCATGCCCGGTCACCATAATACAAGGTACAGGAAGTCAGGTCATCACTTGCTGTGCGAAGCCGGATGGTCATGATTTTTTCCGTACGCGGAAAGGCATACTGGGACTGGGGGATATGTAAAATAGCTCGTTTATTCATGAATTAACTCCTTAAGTGTGTGATTTTATCCTTTTACACCGCCTGCAGTCAGGCCGGAAACCATATATTTCTGTATGCAAAAGAATATGATTAAGACAGGAACTGAGACTAAGATGGAGGCCGCGGAAAATAAAGGCCAGTTACGTCCGTAATCGCCGGTCTGCAGTTGATATAAGCCGCTTGCCAGTGTGTAATTTCCTTCACTTAACATAAATGTAGTGGCAAATAAATATTCATTCCAAACAAAAATTAGAACCATAACAGCGGTTACAATGATGGCAGGACTTGCAAGCGGCAAAATAATTTTTAAAAGCATTTTCGAGTCATTTGCCCCGTCTATTTTAGAAGCTTCCTCAATCTCTATGGGAATGGAATCAAAATATCCTTTTAAATTCCATATAGCAAATATACACATGGAGCCGGCATAAATTATAGCCAGTCCTATATGCCGGTTTAATAAATTCATGGTTTTCATCAGACGGAATATAGCAAACATGGTAAGAATCTGGGGAAAGGCATTTAATAATAAGAGCAGCTGCAATACCGTTTTTCTGCCCTTAAAACGGTATCTGGAAAATGCATAGGCGGCCCAGACCGCAAACCCGATGGCAATTAGAACAGTTCCGCCGCTTAAGAGGATGGAATTCTTAAGCCAGGTCATAAAGGGTTTATCAAACAGGATTATACGGAAATTCTCCAGTGTGGGATGTTCGGGGAATAGAACAGTACCGGAAGAAAGTCCGCTGCCGCTTTGGCTAAGAGCCATGGAGAGGGCATAGAGAATCGGTACTAATGCCGACAGGCATAGAACAAGGAAAATCCCGTTTAACAGCAATAACCGGAGTTTTTGTCTGGTTTTCTTCTTTATCATCAGTTATCCTCCTTAATGCCTTTATTTAATGTGATTGAAAATAGGATAATCATACAAAATATGATCATGGATACGGCGGATGACAAACCGTAATTATTAGATACAAACGCATTCTGGTAGGCATAGGTTATGATGGTTTGTAAGGTAGCACCGGATAAAGCACCTTTTTGCATGGTAAGCAGGTAAATAATATCAAACTGCTTAAAGGTGGTAAAAGCCGTCATTACTATGGCAGGTCCAATAATAGGCTTTAAGGCGGGGATAGTTATATAGAAATTTCTTTTTATAAAGCCGGCACCATCTATCATGGCACCTTCCTGACAGTTTTTATCTATGCTTTGCAGGGCACCGTCTATCATCATAATCATAAAGGGAAGTGCCATCCAAAGATTTAAGATCATACAGGACAAAAAGGCCGGTATATTTTCGGATAAATAATTAATCTTGGGAATTCCAAGGAATGCAGCCAGCTTGTTTAAAAGTCCGAACTCCGTATTATACATACCCACACGCCATAACAGTATTGATACATAAGCCGGCATAGCCCAGGGAAACATGAGGAGGGTTTTATAGAACCTTTTCCATTTTAAACCCGGTACATTTAAGCCCAGGGCAATCAAAAAAGCAATTGCAACCTGAAGCACCATATTGCAAATAGTCCATAACACTGTAGTTAACAATGCCATCAAGAACCCGGAGTCAACCTTTAATAGCGCCCTCTGATAATTTTCCAGGCCGCTTATTGTGTAATCCTGCCAATGATATAAACTCATATTGGTCAGAGAAATGAATCCTGTATAAACAATAGGAAAGATAATAATGGTTCCGATTAGTAAAAATGCAGGAAAGGTATAAAGCCAGGGCAGGTATTTATGTTTTCTTTTCATAGAAAGTCAGACCTTTCACTTAATAAATGGGGGGCAGTGCAAAACGGTGGTCTTGCGGCAGTCCCCCGGGATTTTTGATCCGTTATACAAGGTACATTAGTCCCTGTATTTATATCCGGTGGAATTACTGCATATCAGCAATAGCAGTTAAAGCTTCCTGCTGGTACTGATTGGCTGATTTATCCACATCTTCTCCGGATTTATTAACAGTAGCCAAAAAGGATTCCGTTGGTCCCCACATAACACTCACCTCCGGAATATTGGGCATAGGCACTGCGGTTTCGGCAGTATCCTTAATAGCGGTTATCATTTCATTGGCAGCTACGTCTATATCCTCGTAAGCTTTTATATTAGCCGGTGCGCAGTTGGATTTTTTCGCTAATTCGAGACTGATTTCCGGACCGGACAGAACCTCTAAAACTTTCGCAATGGCTTCTTTTTTCGCCACAGCCGCATATTTTAACACGCTGAACCCTTGTACACCGGAATATGGTGCAAGCCCTTTGCCGTTTGGCAGTATAAAATCCGACAGGGATTTAAAACCAAGATTAATACCGGCAGATTTCATACCTGCAATGAGCCAGGGTCCTCCGATAATGGCGGAAGCCTTTCCTTCATTAAATAAAGTACCCACGGTATTATAGTCACCATCCGCCTCAAGACTTGCAAACTTCTTATTATAAATTACCGCATCCTTTGTTTCCTGAAGGTTTAAGCCAGGTACGGCATCCTGATTTATAATGGAGCCGCCGAAGCCATTTATGAAAGGTGCCACATTATAAGCGGTTGAATGCTGATTAACAACCGCATAGGTACCTGCCTGTGTATCCGTATTGGCAGTCATATATTCATACAATTCCTCGGTAGTAGTAGGTATCTCTCCCTTCCATAAATCCTTATTGTAAATAAACAGTAAGGTTTCAAAATACATTGGAAGCTGATAGGGCATATCCTTATAATTGCCGGCCTCAAGAGTCATGGGAAGCAGGTCAGACATTGTTTCGCGGCTGATAAAATCTGTAATGGGTGCCAAAATACCCATCTCAGAAAAAGTTCCGATAGGGTCCTGGGCATAAAAATACATGTCCGGGCCGTTAGCAGAATCGTTGCCGTATAATTTCAACTGGTCGGTCAGTCCGGTTTTCTTGCTGAACTGAACGGTAATACTTTCATTTTGAAGCATGTCATTTAATTTTTCCTCCATGACTGCCATGATGGATTCGTCGCCGTCATGCCAGATGGTAAGCTGTACCGGCTCAGTTTCTGCAGTTTCTTTTGTTGTTACTTCTGCTGTTGCTTCAACGGAAGCCGGCTGATTTGTCCCTTTACCTGTTTCCTGCACAGCATCCGGCTTGCTACTGCAGCCGGATAATAAACTTAAGGTAAATAAAAGACTTAAAAGAATACTCAATATACGTTTCATAAATTAACCTCTCCTTCTCATATAGGAAAACGATTTCCTAACAATTATATCAGAATAGCCAATATTAGCTGCTTTCTTTAGCTATATTAACAAGTAAGAAGGGGTAAGGTCAATAAAAAATTGTAAAAATAGTTGACTTTGTTAGGAAAGCGCTATACTATAATTATAAAAATGTCAAATATTTCGGGAGAATAATTATGTCTGTAACCATTCAAGATGTCGCACGGGAAGCAGGAGTATCCATTTCAACTGTTTCGAAAGTACTAAATAATTGGACGACCATATCACCGGCAACCATAATGCGTGTGAATAAAGCAGTTCAAAAATTAAATTACACCCCAAATTCGAGAGCTGTAAGCTTTGCAAGACAGACTACGGATAATATAGTATTTTTAACTTCCTTAGGTAAGGGTGAGGCTTATCATAATCCTCATATGTTTGATATCATGTGCGGGGTTAATAAAGAATTATCCAAAGCGGGCTATATGATGACCCTGTTAGATACCTCCGAAGAATCTTATAAGGGTGAATCAGTAGAGAAAGTAATGGCGAAAAAGAGTGCGGACGGTATGATTATCCATGGTTCTGCCATCAATAAAGAAACTGCCGCGTTGATATTAAAGAGGCAATTTCCTCATATTGTCATAGGGCACCCCGGGTTTGAAACCCAGTTATGCTGGATTGATACCAATCATGCTTTGGCGGGCCAATTTGCAGCTGAGCACCTGATAGCGGGAGGTTATACGGATTTCGCCTTTATCGGCGGTAAAAAAACGGATTATATATCCATGCAGCGCCAGAAAGGCTTTATCGGGACTTTGTATAATTATGGTTATCAGCTTGCCCCGGAACGGATATATTACACCGATTCCGGCAGGGAAGAAAGTTATGAGGCAGCCATGAACCTGCTTAATTCCAACAAACCACCCAGAACCCTTACCTGTGAAAACAATACCATTGCAGTGGGTGTCATAAAAGCCATAGAAAAGTTAAACCTTAAGTTACCGGAGGATATCGCGGTGCTTACCTTTGACATCTATCCTTATTCGGAAATAATCGAACCGAAACTTACGGTAATTGACATCAATGTTTACGATATGGGGGTACAAGCCGGTATTATGATGCTTAGGAAGTTAAATAATCCGTCCCTCCAGATACAGACCTATACCACACTTCCGGTGGTGATATATGGTAAGACCACATAGTATTTTTCTGTATTGTAGAAATTTATTGAAAAAATGTATAAATAATCTAAAATTACTAATGTATAAATAATCTAAAATTACTACTTGACTTTAGCGAGGGACAGTATTAAAATTACAGATGTATTCCTCGATAGCTCAATGGTAGAGCACACGGCTGTTAACCGTGGGGTTGTTGGTTCGAGCCCAACTCGGGGAGTTTTTTTATTGTTAGGAAAGTTATTTTAAGGTGTCAAGGATGTGACATCACACCAGCGCTAGAGTCTGGAACCAGATGCTCAAATTCTTTCATACCACATTCTCTATTATTGCAAAAACTTACATGTTGTTTATCACTACGGAAAAATACTCACCATTCATTGACGTGAACCATTTTTGTTAGATAATAATCTAAGAAAAGGGATTCACTTCATTGAGCGGTGAGTATTTTTATATAATTTTTTATAGAATAGGGTTTAATTTTTCCTTATAGTTCAATATCTTCAAATTTAAAGTTTATAGTATCTGGAATAAATCCGTCCCCTTTATTGTCCATACCATAATTGATTTCAAATTCACCAATAAAAAGAGAAGGGCTAACTTGTGCTTTTAAAGTTACTTTAAAGGAATTATTCGAAACCTCATAAGTAATTATATTTTCGTAAGAAACTGTCTTAAAAAAGTTAGTGAAATTCTTTACCTCAGGATACGAGGATTTCCATATAGTATTGCCGATTCTTATATGTACACTGGGTGCTTTCACCTTTGTCTTTACTTGTTTATTAAGCACCTCTAAGGGATTTTGATAGTTCATTTCCTCAAGGGAGGCTTTATTAATGATATGCAGCTGTTGCTCATTAAAACCAGAGCCTTCTCCTAAGGTGCAGATAATTGCTATGTATTTATCCTGGATCAAACTAAGAGTTGGATAAAACCCAGGTTTGTCGATACTTTCCCAGTCAAAATACTGAATAGTATCACCCATTTTTAAATAAAAGCCTTTTAGCATAGCGGAATCTGTCTTCTGGTCATAGTATAGGGAAATGTCTTTGTCTTTTAATTCGGCTATTAAATTATTTTCATTCATTTTAGTATCTGCATTGCTTTTCATTGTTTGACCAAAAATTAATATGGACAAAATCCCTATTACTAATATGCCTGTTATTCTTATTTTTTTCATGATAACCTCCTAAAAATTTGCTTTATTATAGAATCCTATCTTCATTGATCTTGAGTAGTATTTATGTTGCAAAATGAAATGGATTCAACTCCTATTACATCTTAGCTTAGATTTAGACGCTTGTAAAGATTTGAAGAATTTTATTTTTAAATACCAATTCTCTATGATATACTGATTTAAAAGCAAACACCAGACCTATCACTGTAATCAAAAGCAGAAAAAGCGGACGGACCTGCAAGCAAATTGGTAATAAGAAAGAATACCTAGACCGCATTGCTTCTGACCTGGCAAATGCAGGAATAGGAGCGAATTTACTAGCTTTAGCATGCCAAAAAGGAACGTATCGAGCAAAAGGAACGCCCCGTTTATAAAAACAAAAACAGCAGAGCGAAAAAAGAATTTCATAAATGGTTTAAGCAGGCACAGAGAATACGAAGGCAGTACCTCTATGCCAAGCAACCCTGTGGAAGTTTAACATTCCTGTTCTACCGTGAGTTGCGGGTTCATCTCAAAACAACGATAATATAATTGCACTTAAAAATAAAATACGAGTAATATAAAAAACGACTCCAAGGAGAGTAGAAGTAAATGAAACGAATATTTTTAGTTGAAGATGATATAAGTTTAATCAATGGGTTATCCTTCTCTATAAAAAAGCAGGGATATGAGTTGGACCTTGCCCGCACCATCTGTGAAGCGAACATAAAATGGGCAGAGGATAACTATGATCTGGTGATTTTAGATGTTTCACTACCAGATGGCTCAGGCTTTGAATTATGCAAAAAGATACGACAGACATCAAAAGTACCCATTATGTTTCTAACTGCTGCCGATGAAGAAACCGACATCATCATGGGGCTTGATATCGGCGGTGACGACTACATCACAAAGCCTTTTAAACTGGCAGTGTTTCTGTCAAGGATTAATGCTCTGCTCCGAAGAAGTGAACAGTTTAATCAAGTAGATACTGAGCTGGTGTCAGGCGGAATAAAGGTTGATTTGCTGAAAAGTGAGGTAGCAAAAAACGGTGAAATTATTGAACTGACCGCCAGCGAATATAAGCTGCTGTGTTTATTTATAGAAAACCCGGACAGGGTGCTTTCGCCGGAACAGATTTTAAGCAAGCTGTGGGATTGCAAGGAAAACTATGTGGACAGCAATACGCTCACAGTGTATATCCGCAGACTGCGCACGAAAATCGAGATGACCCCGGTAATCCCAAAAGGATCATCACGGTGCGGGGCTTGGGGTATAAGTGGAATTTTGCTGATCGAGGTGCATTATGAAAATCCTGGCGAACCAAAAAATTAAACTTCTTTTCGTTGAGATAGTAGCGTGCATTGCTGTGTTTGTGGCAGCCGCATCGGTTCTGATGGGCTTATCCTTTGTTCCTGGGGCGCTATCCATATTTTTCTTCGCGCTGTGCATGGCACTGGCAATCCTACTGTTTTGCTACCAATATTTTAAGGAGCAAAACAAAACCATTGAGGCCGCGGTGACTCAAATTACAGAATATATGTCCGGAAATCAGGATGCCCGCATTATGTGCAATGATGAGGGCGAACTATATCGGCTGTTTCACGAGGTCAATACTTTGGTTTCTATCCTGAATGCCCATGCGGAACAGGAACAAAAATCCAAGGAATTCTTAAAAAATACCATGGCAGATATTTCACATCAATTAAAAACACCTCTTGCAGCCCTCAATATTTATAATGGAATTCTGCAAAGCGAAGCAGAAAATCCCCAGGCAATCGAGGAGTTTACTACTCTATCCGAACAGGAGCTGGGCAGAATCGAGACTTTGGTACAAAACCTTTTGAAAATCACCAAAATGGATGCTGGGACAGTTGTTTTTGAGAAACAGACAGAAAACGTATTTGAAATGATGGAGCGTGTTCAAAAGCACTTTGCGTTCCGAGCCGAGCGGGAGGAAAAGGAAATCCGCTTGACTGGTGACACTGCGGTTACTTTGCTTTGTGACCGGGATTGGTTAACGGAGGCAATGGACAATATCGTTAAAAATGCGCTTGACCACACGAAAAAGGGTAATCGGATTCAGATTTCGTGGAAACAAGTTTCTGCAATCCTTCAAATTCGTATCGAAGATGACGGCTGCGGCATTCATCCCGAAGACTTGTATCACATTTTCAAACGGTTTTACCGTAGTAAATTTTCAAAGGATACACAAGGAATTGGTTTGGGGCTGTCCCTTGCCAAATCCATTATTGAAGCCCACAGCGGGACAGTAAAAGCTGAAAGTGAGTTGGGGGCGGGAACTACTTTTATCATAGAATTTTTAATTCCTACAAAATTGTAGGATAGAATTCATCTTACTGTAGGAAACGTATGATACTCTTTCCTTAGAATATAGACATATAGGCAATTGTGAAACTTTACGATTGTATCGATCTACCATGGGATTAATACAATTTCAGAGCTGAATCTTGCACAAAGGGCATCTGAAGCTATGAAATTCGTATTAATTGTAGGATAGATTCAGAAAACTAAATAGTATCGCAATTACCAATATAGACAGAGAAAGAGAGGTACAATAATGAACTTATTAGAAGTAAAATCCATCTGTAAAATTTACGGCAGTGACGAAGCCGCTGTACACGCATTAAAAGATATCAGCTTTACAGTTCCCAAAGGCGAATTTGTCGCAGTGGTGGGCGAATCCGGCTCCGGCAAGAGCACCCTGCTGAATATGCTTGGGGCACTGGATACGCCAACCTCCGGCAAAGTCTTTATTGACGGCAACGATACCTTTAAAATGAAAGAACGTCAGTTGACAGTTTTTCGCCGCAGAAACATAGGTTTTATCTTTCAGGCGTTTAATTTAATTCCTGAGCTGACGGTGGAGCAGAACATAATTTTCCCGGTGCTGCTCGACTACCAGAAGCCGGATAAGAAGTATCTGGAGGAATTGCTGACGGTGCTGGGTCTAAAAGAGCGACGTAATCACCTCCCCAGCCAGTTATCCGGTGGGCAGCAGCAAAGAGTGGCCATCGGGCGTGCGCTGTATACGCGTCCATCGCTGATTTTGGCAGATGAGCCGACCGGAAACCTGGATTCTCAGAACAGCAGCGAGGTTATTGCCCTTCTTAAAGAAGCCGCCAAAAAGTATGAACAGACCATTGTAATGATTACCCACAGCCCCGGCATCGCCCAAACCGCTGACCGCGTGCTGCGGGTTTCTGACGGCATGCTTACTGATTTTGGGAGGTGTCTGGAATGAAAAGCTATCTGAGTTTGATACCAATTTCTGCAAAGGTACATAAACGGCAAAACCGTATGACGCTTTTGTGCATTGTGTTTGCAGTATTTTTGGTCACTGCCGTGTTCAGTATGGCAGAGATGGGCGTGCGGATGGAAGCAGGCAGGCTAATCGGCAAGCATGGCAGTCAGGCGCTGCAAAGCCTTTTCAGCAGCACAATGGCCCAGACCTTGTTTGGTGCGGCAGCAGTATTATTCCTCCTGATTCTGCTTGCAGGTGTTCTGATGATCTCAAGCAGTATGAACAGCACCGTTGCCCAGCGAACAAAATTCTTTGGCATGATGCGCTGCATCGGCATGAGCCGCCAGCAAATCATCCGGTTTGTCCGGCTAGAGGCGCTTAACTGGTGCAAAACGGCGGTTCCCATTGGCGTACTCCTTGGCGTTGCCGCCACATGGGGCTTGTGTGGGGCACTGCGCTTTCTTGTTGGTGAAGAATTTGCCGATATACCGCTTTTTGGCGTAAGCATCATTGGAATTATCAGCGGCATTCTAATGGGCGTTGTCACCGTGCTGCTTGCCGCAAGATCTCCGGCCAAACGCGCGGCAAAGGTATCACCGGTCATGGCGGTATCAGGCAATTCAGACACAGCAAAAGAATCAAGCCATGTGCCGAATGCCAGATTTCTTAGAATCGAAACGGCGCTGGGCATTCATCACGCCGTATCAGGCAAAAAGAACCTGTTACTCATGACAAGCTCTTTTGCCCTCAGCATCATTTTATTTTTGAGTTTCTCTGTAATGATTGACCTTGTGGGATATATCATGCCTCAGTCCTCAAGCACTGCAGACATCAACATTGCAAGCAGCGACGGTACCAATTCCATCGACCCTGGGCTGCTGGATAAAATCAGTGGCATGGCAGGGGTAAAACGCGTTTTTGGTCGAAGAAGCAGCCTTGATATTGCCGCCGGGGTGAATGCCGGGTCAAGTGCGATTGATCTAATTGCCTATGATGACTTTGATCTGGAATGCCTGGTAAAAGATCACCAGCTCCGAAAAGGGAGCGATCTTGCTAAAGTATATGGAGACAGCCAGGCTGTGCTTGCGGTTTGGGATAAGAAAACCCCTATTGCAATTGGAGATCAAATACAGGTAGCGGGCCAAACAGTAGAAATCGCAGGACTGCTGAAATACAACCCCTTTTGCGAAGATGGCAGCACCCACGGAACCGTCACGCTCATTGCCTCCGGTGAAACCTTTGCCCGTCTGACCGGCATTTCCGGGTATTCTCTTGTCATGGTGCAGACAACAAGCGGCGCATCGGATGAGGACGTGGAAGCAATCCATAACATAGCAGGCAATGAATACACCTTCCGAGATCAGCGAGATCAGCGGACCTCCAGCACCTATATGGCATTTTTGCTATTCGTGTACGGTTTTCTGGGAATCATCACAGCAGTGACGGTGCTGAATATCATGAACAGTATTTCCATGAGCGTGTCCGCAAGAATCAAGCAGTACGGGGCGATGCGTGCTGTCGGGATGGATACGCAACAGATTACAAAAATGATTGCCGCCGAAGCCGCCGCGTATGCTTTGTCAGGTTGTGTGGTCGGTTGCGTAGTTGGCTTGCTCATGAGCAAGCTATTATATGATAATCTGATTACCACACATTTTAGCTATGCCGTCTGGAGTTTTCCTGTGACTGCACTTGCTGTGATTCTTCTGTTTGTACTTGCTGCTGCCATTGCTGCGGTCTATACACCGGCGAAACGAATTCGGAATATGGCGATTACTGACACAATCAATGAATTGTAACATAGTTTGGGTGCAGAAACTGCAGTAAATACCTACATCATATTTGATTGTAATTTGCAGACGAGAAGTTACCTAATGAGGTTTCGAATATTTCGTTTTATATAAAGATTTGGTAGAAATTGAGTAGTGATATAATCCATGCTTAAACCTATACAAAGACAATTTACTCCTAGTCATGCTAATTTTAATTGCAGAGACTTATATATGAGACTCATATAAATCAGACTAATCTTTTTTAGATTCATAATTTCAAAGTAGTATAACGTATAAGTGATTTAATTAAAATACATCACTTAAAAACTCTTGTTGATGAAAGTAATTAAAAGTATATTAATACTAACAGGAGGTAGTTATTTTATGAGTGAATTGTCAAAGGTACTTGGGGATAGAATACGGATTGTAAGAAATGACAAAGGGCTTAGCATGGAGGAATTGGCACATAGAGCTAATATCAGTACAGCTCACTTAGGCTATATAGAAAGAGGAGATACTATACTTAATTTTGACAGTATTGAAAAACTTGTTAATGCTTTGGATATAACTTTTGAAGAACTATTCCGGAATATACAACCATTAAAAGAAGACATTAGTGAAAATGAAGTAGCGCTGGGGTTATTTATAAACAAGTTGAATTCTTTAAAGCCGTCAGAACAGAAAGAAGTCTTAAATCTATTTGAACTTCTATTAAATATGATTAATAATAAGTAGACAAAAAAGAAGCAAGCAATTACAATGTGAGCTTCTTTTTTATTGAAATACGCTTTTAAATAGCTTTTCATTAAACTTTTAAAGGAATATAAAAACAAATTTGGGGTTCAGAATAGTTATTTTACAACTAGCTCTATAGAATAATTAACGTTACAATGAAGAAACCTATATTATTGAAGTAAATACTTACATAATATTTGATTCTTTGTAGACGTGATGTTATATAAAGGAAGGAAGCAGAGTATAAATGAGTTATATTTTTCGATTTTTTCTTAAATAAAGCACATAAAAGCGTTTATTTGAGCTTGGTAACGCTTGCATGATATTGTGAGCAGGCAATTTAAAAGGTATCTTAGATTTATATGGGAGGAATAAAATGAGTGATATATCTAAGATAGTCGGTGATAGAATCAGAATAATCAGAAATAATAAAGAAATGAGTATTGAAGAATTAGCTGATAAAGCAAATGTAAACACTACTCATTTAGGGCGCATTGAAAGAGGAGAAACGATACCTAAAATAGACAGCATTGAAAAGCTTGTTAATGCTTTAGATATAACTTTTGAGGACCTTTTTAGGCATATTCAACCAATGAAAGAAGACAATGGTGAAAATGATACCGCGCTGGGGTTACTAATAAACAGGTTGAATGCATTAAAGCCATCTGAACAGAAAGAAGTCTTAAGTCTATTTGAAATTCTATTTAGACTGATTAGTAATAAGTAAGCAAAATAAGAAGCAAGCAAATATTGTACGCTTCTTTTTTGTTGAATTTGTTTTAAACATATAAGCGATATAAAATGAAAAATAACGCATTGAAGCGATAAAAATTATTGACATTATTGTAAAATTCTGTTATCGTGTATATAAAGAGGTTAATAGCCGATAAATCTAACATACTCCCCTCATGTATAGATTTAATCTATGATATAAAAGCTAATTAACCTCTTGCTCTTAATTCATCTCTATATTACTTTTTTCTATTTTAACTAAATCGTTATTTAAACATCTAAAATATCCACTCCCCCTACAAATATAACTATTGACTATACATAACCTCTATGATAAACTGTGCTTACAGTGCATACACAGTATACAGATAGCGAGGTGATTTAATATTAATATAATTATTATTAATTCTGCAGAGGTACCTATTTACATGCAGATTATGAACCAAATCAAAACCGCGATTATGTCTGGTGAATTGAAAGAGGGAGATGTTTTGCCATCTGTCAGGAACTTGGCAAAGGACTTGAACGTAAGCGTTATTACTACCAGGAAAGCATATGAAGGACTGGAAGCGGAAGGGTTTACGATCAATATGATGGGAAAAGGCTCGTTTGTAGCTCCACAGAATATGGAGCTTCTAAGAGAAACTCGATTGGTAGAGATTGAGAAAAAGCTTACGGATATTATCGAATATGCAAAGCCTGTTGGAATTTTAAGCGAAGATTTGAAAAAACTCATTGATGAGCTAAGTTTGGAGGAATAAGAGTGGAAATGGTTTTGGAAATACACAATCTATGTAAAAACTATAATGATTTTAGTTTGCAGAATATTAACATGTCACTTGAAAAAGGAACGCTGACCGGTTTCATAGGACCTAATGGTGCTGGAAAAACTACAACCATCAAAAGCATACTAAATATAATCAAGCCTGATAATGGGAAAATCATGGTTTTAAATATGGATAGCATTACGAATGAGCTGGAAATAAAATCAAAATTGGGTATTGTCCTTGATGATGGACATTTTTACGAAGATTTGACCTTAAAAAATATGAAAGATCTCATTGCACCCATGTATCCCACCTGGAACGATACGGTCTACCAATCCAATCTAAAAAAATTTGAGTTGCCTGAGAATAAAAAAATTAAGGATTTATCAAGAGGAATGAGAATGAAGTACGCCCTTGTACTTGCTCTTTCACATGGCGCGGAACTTTTTATTTTGGACGAGCCTACCTCTGGTCTTGACCCGCTGGTGAGAAGTGAACTTATAGAAATACTGAAAGAACTTGTATTGGATCACAATAAAACCATTCTGATGTCAACCCATATCACTTCGGACCTTGATAAAATTGCAGACTTCCTATATTTTATATACAACGGAAAAATAATCCTGCAAGGACAAAAAGATGAGATAAAGGAGCGGCATTCCATTATAAAAGGTGATAATGCAGCATTACCGTCCGATTATGATAGCTATTTTATAGGCATAAACAAATCTGCATATGGCTTTGAGGGATTGACTGATAACAAAGGGGCTCTAAAAAGAGTACTGCCGGACAAAACAGTTTATGAAGTACCTTCGATAGAGGATATAATGCTTTACTATACAAGGAGGAATAACAATGAGTTCAAACATTCTTAACTTCACAAAAATGCAGGTTTTATCACTAAGTCAAATAGTCAAACTGCAACTTCTTTGTGTTGCATTATTTCCAATGTTTTTTAATCAGATTAACAGGAACAATGACTTGGCTAATATAGTCATTTTCGCTGTCGGGCTTTTAATGTTGTCTTATCTGCTTTTAAGAAATTTTGCATTTAATGACGCTAAATACAAAACAAAACTGCTATTTAGCATTATACCGGTTACGCCATCTACAATTATATGGTCCAGGCTCCTGATTATCTATCTTTTCTGCTTAATTGCCACACCATTATTGGGTTTATTTTCTGTTATAACAAATGCGATAAAGCCAGAACTGTTTGCAATTATGCAACTACATATTCTGCCCTTTGGTTTACTATTAGCTGCAACTTTTATGCCGATAGAGTTTTTGATTTTCTATTTATTTGAAGCACAAAAGGCGGATATTATCGGTGCACTTGCACTCTTTCCATATATGGGGCTTATTGCTCTTTTGTATCATTATGTCACGAGAGGCGCTCTTTGGATTGTTGTACTTATTGCAGCAGTTATTGTCAATGTTTTTTGCTATAGGCTTTCTGTACAACTTTATAAAAAAAGGGACTTATAGGTTGATATATAAGTAAGCCTGAACAACAAAGAAGCAAACAATAAGGTTGCTTCTTTGTTTGTATGTTAATTTGTTATTGTATTTTAATGCTGGTTAAAGATAATCATTGAAGAAACCAATTGAAAATTATGTAAAAATATGTCATACTATAGAATGTGGGTAGGGTTGATGTGGATAGTATAAAGAATTATTCAGGAGGATACATAAGATGGGTTTATTTTCAAATACGAAAGAACCTGAGTTTTTGAAGGAAAGCAGCAGTACACAAGCTCAATTGGAGCTTCTTAAAAGTTTTGAAGAAAAGCTTAATGAAGAAGGAAAAATAAAACTTAAACAGGATATTAAATATCTGGAATATGGTATAGCCGGGGAAAGCAATATAGCTTTTGAATTGAAAAACAGTCATATGCCTATGTATATATTACGCGATATTTATTTAGAGGATGGTGACCTAAATGCCCAGATAGATTATCTGGTATTTACAAAAAAATTATGTTTCATCATTGAATGTAAAAATCTTGTAGGTAATATTGAAATTAACAGTGCGGGCGATTTCATAAGAACAATGGTAATAGACGGTAAGAAAAAAAGGGAAGGCATCTATTCACCAATAACACAAAATCAACGTCATTTGGAGTTGATGAAAAAATTAAATACGAATCTTAAAACCAATGTTTTCAGTAAATTTATGGCGGAACGGTATTTTGATGACTATTACAAATCAATTGTTGTCTTAGCAAATCCAAAGACTATATTAAACTACAAATATGCAAAGAAAGAAATAAAAAACCAGGTAATCAAAGCAGATCAACTAGTTAGCTATATTAATACAGCCTGTAAGGATTCTAAGGAATCAAACCAATCAGATAAAAGTATGCTTTCCTGGGCACAATCTTATTTATCTTTACATAAAGAAATTGTGAAAGATTACACTTCTAAATATAGTCAATACCTGCTAAATTCCGATACAAAAGAACAGGAGCAAATCAGTAGCAGCAGTGAAAACCCAAATAAAGAAGTGGAGAGTTATAATGTTAACAATTCTCTGAGTATTGAAGAAACAGCGATCTTTAAAGAACTAAAAGCATACCGACTAACGAAAAGCCGAGAAGAAAATATCAAGCCATACTTTATTTATAATGATAACCAATTAAAAGATCTAATTTCAAAAATGCCTATTACATTGGCTTCATTAAAAACAGTTTCCGGGTTTGGTGAGACAAAGGCGTTGAAATATGGGGAGGATATCGTTGGTATTGTTAAGCGGTATGTTTAATTTAGTGGATATAGAGGGGTTACTACCTCTATTTTGTCCTAATGTTTTGTGGTTAAATAAAATTCGTCATTTCTTAAAATTTAGTATTGCTTTTTTGTACAAAGCTTGTTATAATATAATTCGTTCGCTGAACTTGTGAGGCGAACGAATATTATAACAATGTGCAGTCGTGGCGGAATTGGCATACGCGCTAGACTAAGGATCTAGTGAGCATTGCGCTCGTACGGGTTCAAGTCCCGTCGACTGCAGTAATGGAAAAAGGAATCAAACTTTCGGGTTTGGTTCTTTTTTGTTAGGCGATAGTCGGGAGAAGCTAAGTTTTTGTTGGAGTTGAGTGTGATTGGAGGTTTAGTTGTAAAGATTTTTAAGGAGCAGTATGGGCAACTCCACACTATGATAACCTGATTTTAATTTAGGGATTCCAGAATTCAGCAAGCCAATGGAGGTATATCGTAAACAACTGCCTAAAAGTGTAAATGTTTTTACCGCATTAATGGTGGACAGAGAGTATGGTGATAAAGCCAAAAATGCCGTATTAGCTTACTGAAAATTGCTTGGAAAAGTTCTGATTCTGGTTGGAATGTCATAAATGGTACGCGTAAGGCATTGGTAGCTGGCAGAACCCAATAATTATAATCACCGAAGGGAATTTCTGTACTCTCTATGAATTTCTCTATCATCTATAATAGTTATAGGTATTATTTCAGACCAATTTATTCTTTTACCGAATTTAACCTCATTGAATACACATACTAATACGGGGTTTTTTTGTTCATAAGAATCATCAATTTTATCTAAATATAGTCTAGCAGAATACTTACCAACTTCATCCGGAAACCAGAAACCAATTATTATTATAGTACGATCTAAAAAATAATAATAATTTTACCCCTTTCCTTTTTAGAACAATGACTATATTATAGAAGAATTGTTATTAATAAAGAAAAATAAAGCTCGACAAAGTCGAGCTTTAAAGTATTAATATAATATAAATTAATTTACATTTAAATTTTATATGTATAAATTAGTATAAGTGCCAACCTGGATAATCTGGGTCAAAATTAAAACCAATTGTTTGGAACTTTGAAACATTTATGGTAGAACCTACCGAACCTTGTACAGAGAATCCAGCTCTTTCATAACCTACAGAAAGGGATACATCAATTTGACCTGTTATTGTACCACTACCATTGAAGTTTAAAAATCCATTAGACATAATTACAGCGGAGTTAGTAGTTTCATTCCAAGTGAAAAAACCGGATTCATCTATAGATACTCCACTATCATAAACTGCCAGGAACTCTCTTTCATTGGCGTATTCCCAGTAAACTCTTACTAATACATTAATTGCTGCCACGACAGTACAATTTGTTCTAAGACCACTGACTACATTGAATCTTTTTAGAACAATTCCTGTAAGATCCACATATTTACCATAACCAGTAGTACTATAAGATGCTGAGCTATATTTCTGACTTTTTAAGGCATCAGAATTTTTATCATCTATAAGTTTCTCAGCTTGATAAGAACTTATTTTTTTTGAATCTTCAATATATTTAATGTTTTGTTCTCTGGACAATGGTAGAAATACCGTATTATCATCAATTATCTGTGGTGTAGAATTGTATTTTTCTGCTAAAGTAGTTACTCTTTCGTCATTGATTAAAGACATTGCTGTGTTATTGGAATTATTGTTACTGGCTTGTACGTTGGTAGGTGCGAATGATGTGAATAATATTGCTATGGCACTCAATAAACCAATAACTCTACTAATATATTTCTTATTTCTCATTTACTTAACCCCCTTAAGTGTGTTATATTATATTAATACTATGTAAAATATTAACATAAAAGGAAGGAAAAGTAAATGAATAAAAGTAAAAATAAAACAAAAATTACCATAATTCTACTAATCGTGATTACAATATCAATAATAAGTGTCATTTTTATTAAATCACATTTAAATTTATCGACAACTATGGGAAATTACTACGGGGCTTCTGATGATAATAAATGGATAATACATTTTAAAGTATATGAAGAAAATAATGAAACATTGCTAAAAGGAGATTTAGTTTGTTTAGATGAAACAATTGCAAAAAAAATAAGTGATGATAAAATTGAAAAAAATGTAATTACTTTAATGAAAAACAATGGAAAAGGTTTTGGTGGTAAGTTTATCTATGATGGAGTTAATAAATTTACAATAATTAATTTTGTTGATAATGATAAATATGAATATAATAAAATAATTATAGACTTTGGCAATTATAATACACAATTTAAAGTCAGTAAGGAGAAGGAGTAATATGTGTGTTACGTTTATTTAATATTTAAGCATCATGGTCTATTATAATTCTGACAGTCTTTTTTTAAGTATGAATATAAACTAACCGAATATTTATTTAAGGGGTTCAAGTCCCTGTTTAATGAAAAGTAAATCAAACTTTCGGGTTTGGTTCTTTTTTTTGTTAGTCGATAGTCGTGAAGAGCTATGTGCTTTGAGATTGGACAAATGGTTGCAAGAATGCACAAGGCTGCAATTGGATTTAGTAATGAGAATATATTACAATATGATTCTAATCTATGTATGATATTAAAGACTTGTTTCTCACATGAAAAAATAGCGAGTAACATACAAGATAAACATAGATTGTTGTTAGATACTGTTTGCGAAGAATTAGCGAGAGATTAAAGGATACGCATTTCTACTATTCATTCAGGGAAAACGTTTAATATTGGAGAATTTTTATATGCTTAATGCAGACAAGTAGGTTAGTAGTGCAATCATATGGATTTATAGTACAAATTAACTTTTTAAGGAGCATTATTAGAAAAAAAATATCTACTAAGAGAGGATTACTCAAAAATGGGTAGTCCTTTTAATATTTCCAAGATTATGGAATTTACATTTTCACTTTACGGTTCTAAATAAATTTTAAATGCTAATAAAAGATTAATAAATATAAAATAAGTGATAATTTCGATAATATTACTTGTATTTATTTTGTATTACGATTATAATAAATATATATAACTTATATTGATAATTAAAAGGAGTATTTCGTATGCTGATTAATTTTCGAGTGAAAAATTATCGTTCATTTCGGGATGAAGCAATTTTGGACTTAGAAGCGGCAGGATTAAAGGAATACAATGAGAGCTTGATTCCATTCAAAAAGAATATGTATTTGCCAATAGTTGCGTTATATGGAAAGAACGGTGGAGGAAAAAGTAATCTGATTCGTGCGTTCTGGTTAGGGGTACAATTTATACGAAATGCGCAGAGGACACAGCACGAAAAAGCTGAAATACCCGTAAGAGCATTTGAACTGGATGATTACTCCAGGGAGCTGCCCACAGAGTTTGAGTTTATTTATGTTTATAAAGGTATTAAGTATGAGTATGGATTTGCATCTGTAAAGAAGCATATTGTAAAAGAATATTTATATTCTGCACCCAAAGGGAAAAAGGCATTAATTTTTTCCAGAGAGTATCAAAATTTCTCATTTCCTGAGGATAAAGAAAAATCTAAGAAGGAATTACTAAAGGAAGCGGTCGGAGTAAATCAGCTATTCTTTTCTGTTGCCTGCGTAATGAATTATCAACCATGTATAGAAGCAATGGGGTGGTTCCGGAATGACATCTATTTCTCCAGAGATTTTGTTGATATCGACAGCAATATTATTGAATATCAGGAAGACTCTCAGATGCTGCAGTCCATTGTATCTACTGCTAAGATTGCCGATGTGGGAATTGCTGATATGAAATTTGATATAAACAATATGGAAATACGAGATCTTGATAATATATCGAAAGATGTTAATGATGATATAAAGCAATCGATAAGCAGGGCATTAGTACAGATGAAGAAAGCATTAGAAAGTGATCCGAATGTAGCGGAAGGTAAGCTATCAGTCAATGAAATTAAAACCACTTCCTATCACATAGGTGTTGACCGAAATGGGAATCAAGGCTTCTTTACTTTAGGATTAGGTGATGAATCCGATGGTACAAGAAAGCTGATGGCAATTGCCCCGGCAATAGAAAAGGCGGTACAGAGTGGAGGCATTATTGTTATTGATGATATTGAAAGGGAACTTCATCCTCTTCTGGTAGAATACATTATAAACAGGTTTCAAAATCCGGAAAATAATAAAAATGCTGCGCAGTTGATTTTTACTACACATAGTACTGAGATTATGAGCCGCGAAATGTTGAGACGAGACCAGATTTATTTTGTTGATAAAGACAGGAAAACGGGAGCATCCAATTTGTATTCCTTATCTGACTTTTCGCCAAGGAAGGATGAAAATATATATAAGGCATATATCCTTGGTAAGTATGGTGCAATTCCACATATTGAGGAGGACTAGCTATGGCGAGAATCCAGAGAAAGATGAAAAAAACGCTTCCGGCTATTTTTGTTTTTTGGGAAGGTAATGCATAGCAAGAAGAAATATTAAATAGTAGACTGTGAGAATAAACCTATGAGCTTTAAAGAGTTATTAAAAAAAGAGGAATATCAGTTCATTCATACAAATCCTCGCCTGGGACAAAACATCATTTTACTTGGTCTTGGCGGCAGCTATTCTTATGGGACGAATAATGATAATAGTGATCTTGATATCAGAGGTATTACCATGAATATGAAATCAGATCTAATTGGTTTATCTGAATTTGAACAGTATGTGGATGATAAAACAGATACTGTCATTTATTCTTTTAATAAGATGGTAAAACTCCTTTTGGAATGTAATCCGAATACCTGTGAAATACTTGGGATGCGAGAGGAGCATTATTTGGTTCTTTCAGAAATCGGACAGGAATTGCTGAACAATAAAAATATATTCTTGTCAAAACGGGCAGCACGTTCTTTTGGTGGTTATGCTGATGCACAGCTTCGCAGATTGCAAAATGCCCTGGCAAGGGATAGCTTCCCTCAAAGTGAAAAAGAGCAGCACATTTTTAACTCAGTACGGAATGCCCTGGAGGATTTTGAGAGACGCTTTCGTAAGTTTGATAAGGGTTCCATCCGTCTCTATATTGATAAATCTGAAAATTCGGAGCTTGATACGGAGATATTTATTGATGCTAATTATAATCATTATCCGCTAAGGGACTATGAGAATATGTGGTCAGTTATGCATAATGTAGTACGAGACTATGAAAAAATTGGAAAAAGAAATCATAAAAAAGATGATGCCCACTTAAATAAACATGCTATGCACCTGATACGCCTTTTCATGATGGCAATTGATATTTTGGAACAAGGAGAAATCATTACTTATCGTGAGAAAGAACATGATCTCTTAATGGCTATTCGTAATGGGGAGTATCAAAAGGAAGACGGTATGTTTCGTAATGAGTTTTATGAATTATTAGCGGATTATGAAAAGAAGCTGAATTATGCCATTGCACATACCGTTTTGCCTGATAATCCGGATATGGAGCGAGTTGAGGAATTTGTGGAGAGAATAAATGAAAGGGTTATAACAGGTGATATACGATGAATCAGATTGAGAAGATTATTGATGAGAAGCTTAATGAAATAGAAGAGAAAGAACATGTGAAAATATTACATGCGGTAGAATCAGGAAGCAGGGCCTGGGGGTTTGCCTCTCCGGATAGCGATTATGATGTACGCTTTATTTATGTACGAAAAAAAGAAGCTTACCTAGCATTGAACCCCCAACGAGATGTAATTGAATGGCAATTGGATGAAGTCCTTGATATCAATGGTTGGGATTTGAAGAAAACTTTGCAGCATTTTCATAAATCCAATGCAACCTTATTTGAATGGAGCAATTCTCCAATCGTATATCGAACAACAAAAGAATGGCAGGCGATCTATACAGAAGCTAAGGATTATTTTTCAATAAAATCATCTTTGTATCATTATTATGGTACAGCAAATGGCAATTTTTTAGAGTATCTACAAGAGGATAAAGTGAAATATAAAAAATACTTTTATGTGATACGTCCACTGCTTGCTTGTAAATATATTAAGGAACATATATCACCGCCACCTGTATTATTTTCAGAATTAATGAAACAGGAATTACCCCATGAGATTGAACAGGTAATACAGGAGCTTCTTGAAGTGAAAGCCAACACTCCTGAAATCGGTAAAGGACAAAGGATTGATATTCTTAATCAGTATATAGAAAAAGAACTTTCTGAATATAAAACATATGTAACTGGGTTAGAAGATGATCGTAAAAGGGAATGGGATACCTTTGACAAGCTGTTTTTAAACTTAATTTTCTAATGATTAACCGAGAGATTATGCATTTTGATTTATACTTATATGAAGTGATGCAAGATAAAGTTATTGAGCGAATCAACGGAAAGTAAAAATTTATAAGAAAGAATGTTTATATTTTACTATTACAAGCTATTATTAATATCAAGGTTACTAAAATAATCTTAGGAGAAGCTTATGGAAAAGAGTAAGAATACTGAAGATTTAAAAGATAACAATTTAATTATTGAAGCGCTGAATAAGTTTGGCGTTCAAGATAAAACAGTAGAATTTATACGCCACAATGAAAATCTTACCTTAAAAATAAATGGAGAGTACTTATTAAGAATACATAAATCAGCAGATACATTTCAAGCGATTAATCAATATGTGGACATAAATATAAAGCAATTGCGCTGCGCAGAAATTGCTTTTTTAGAGCATCTTCGCAAAAATGGAAGGAATGTTCAGATGCCTGTTCGAAGTAAGGATAATACTTATGTTGTTGAAGTATCAGACGGAATATATGCCACAATGCTCCATTGGATATCGGGAGACATCATTAAGAAAGAAGAAGTAACAACTGACTTATGTTTTGAGATTGGACAAATGGTTGCAAAAATGCATAAGGCTGCAATTGGATTTTTTGATGAGAATATTTTACAATATGATTCTAATCTATTTATGAAATTAAGGACTTGTTTCTCACATGAAAAAATAGCGAGTAACATACAAGATAAACATAGATTGATATTAGATGCTGCTTGCGAAAAGATTAGTGAGAAATTAAAGGATACACATGAATTTATTACAGTTCATTCAGATTTGTCATTAAGCAATATGCTAGTAACACAGTCAGGCTTAGTCCCGATAGATTTTTCACTCTTTGGTTTTGCGCATCCGATGATGGATATAGGAGGTCTCTTTGGTTGCATTAACGGAGTGGAAAACAGGGCAGCAATTGCAGGTGGTTATCGTTCACTTGGTTACGATATTGACTTTCCTATGCTAGATACACATTTTGCATTAAGTGTTTTACTATATATAATAATTCATTTGAACTTTTGTAAGGAAGAAGCTTTTAATAAAAATCTTGATAGATGGTGCAAACAAATATTTCTACCATTCATTCAGGGAGAACGATTAATATCAGAGGATTTTTATATGCTTAATGCAGACAAGTAGATTAGTTATAAGTCAGGTCTTATGAAATTACAATATTCTATTGTGATAATCAGCTGAAACCTGACACAGCCATATATGAAACAAGAGATGGCTGTTTAGATGAGCAAAAAGCAAAGCAAAAACAGATCGAAGAGGAAATCAAAAGCTAATTAGAAAAATAATCCATATTCTATTGAGACTTAAAGAATAAAAACGTATAATAGATTTAACAAGTAAAGCCAATGATTATAAGGCCAATGATTATAAAGCCAATATTTTGTTAAGCTTGGATAGAGAAGAATGAAGAGAAAGATATAGAGAAAATGATAATTGCTTGAGAAACGAAAATAAAGCTCATCTAAAGTAAAAATTAATAATTTATAAATACAGGAGAAGGAAATTGACTTACAATATTTTAGTAATTGATGATGACAAGGAGTTATGCGCTTTAATTAAACAAAGCGTATTGAAGGAGCAAATAGAATCTGATTGTTGTTACACCGGTACAGACGGACTTGCCTTGCTTGAAAAAAACAATTACCAGTTAATACTCCTGGATGTCATGATGCCTGGAATGGATGGTTTTCAGACCCTGGGTAAAATAAGAGCAAAAAGCAGCATACCTATTTTGATGCTTACCTCTAAAAATGACAGTATATCAAAAGTCCAGGGGCTGCGAGACGGTGCAGATGACTATTTGACCAAGCCCTTTGATATGGAGGAACTGATTGCCCGGATTATCTCTTTGATTCGCAGATATACACGCTTTAATTCGGCTGGCAATTATACACAGCCACTTACTTATAAAGGATTGACTATAGATTTTGACAATCGAAGCGTGACCACGCAAAACGGTACGTTTGAACTACCGCCAAAAGAATTTGATGTTCTGCTGTTTTGCGCTAAAAATCAGGGGAGAATTGTAACCAAGCAGCAGATTTACGAAGAAGTTTGGGGTGAGCCTTATGTTTATGATGACAGCAACATTATGGCTATCATTAGCCGACTCCGAAAAAAGATTGAACCTGATTCTGTGGTGCCGTTGTATATCCAAACAGTAAAAGGCATCGGATATCGTTTTAACAAGGAGGTGTAGGGTATGCTTTGGAATGTGGTCTTAGCCCTATTGTTTGGTATTGCGCTTCTGTTTAGCATAGTGTGTTTCACCAAACTAATCAGTGTAAAACGACAGCTTAAGGATATGACCGAGACCCTTGAGGATATCCAGTCCGGAAATGGTAATCGAAAAATCCTTGTAGCAGAGAATGAATTGACGGCCGAGCTTTCATTTAAAATGAATGAAATTGTTTATTCTTATGAAGAGCAGCTTTTACAACTAAGGGCTGCGAACGAAGCCAATCGTCAGTTAATGACCAGTCTATCTCACGACGTAAGAACACCTCTTACGACTCTGCTGGGTTACTTGGATGCTGTTCATAGAGGGGTTGTCACCGGAAAGACCCGTGAAGATTATCTTGTTATTGCAAGAAAAAAAGCCCATGATTTGAAGGATTATATTGATACTTTGTTTGACTGGTTTAAGCTAAACTCCAGTGAATTTTCTTTATCTATTGCATCGGTGGAACTTTCGGAATTGACACGGAATATTTTAAAAGACTGGATTCCCATTTTTGAAGAGAAAAATCTGAATTATGAGATTGAGCTTCCCGAAAAGCCATTACCGGTAAAAGTAGATATAGACGGATATGCACGCATCATGAACAATTTTGTTCAGAATGTTATGACCCATAGTCAGGCTACCCAAATCAGGATTGATATGTCCCAAGTAAATTCTGAAATTAAAATTTCTGTAGAGGATAATGGAATTGGCATTGATAAATCAGATCTTAAATACATCTTTGACAGATTATATAAATGCGATAAAGGCCGTTCTCATAAGGGAAGTGGCTTAGGGCTTGCTATTGTACAGCAGTTGGCAAAAAAAATGAACGGTCGTATTAAGGTACAAAGTGAACCAAACCAATATACCATTTTTACTGTCTTCTTTCCTTTGGATGATTGAAAACCCCCTGTCGATAGACAGGGATTTTTTTTGATAGGTAAGTTCTCAAACGCGAAAGTGTAGTAAACTGATACTTTATCCTTCAAATGCAAGGTTAACGCAAGGTTATGGCAAGGTTAATGCAAGGCTGACATGATAATCTGATTTCAGAAAGAAAAGGAGGTTCTTCATTTGAGTGATTTTATCATTGAAACTAAAAATTTAACCAAACAATATGGCGAACAAAAAAGTGTTGCCAGCCTGAATATCCACGTAAAAAAAGGGCGTATCTACGGTTTGCTCGGCAGAAATGGTGCAGGAAAAACCACGACCATGAAAATGCTCTTAAATCTGACGAGGCCTACTTCCGGAGAAGTCCAAATCTTTGGAAAAAGTATTCAGGGAAATGAAAAGAAAGTCCTGCCCCGCATCGGTAGCTTAATCGAAGCACCCGGGTTTTATCCTAACCTGACCGGCACGGAAAATCTGAAAATTTTTGCAGGACTGCGAGGTGTTTCTAAGCGTACCGCCGTCCTGGATGCCTTGGAAGTTGTGGGGCTCCCTTACGGCGATAAAAAGCTGTTCTCTCAATACTCTCTTGGCATGAAGCAGCGTTTAGCAATTGCCCTAGCTATTATGCATGATCCGGAACTGTTAATATTGGATGAGCCAATTAATGGTCTTGACCCAATAGGCATTGCTGAGGTGCGCTCATTTATTCGGGGATTGTGCAGCACAAGAGGAAAAACAATTCTAATTTCTAGTCATATTCTTTCAGAAATAGCACTTTTGGTGGATGACATCGGTATTATTGACCATGGGGTACTACTGGAAGAAGAAAGTCTTGCAGGGCTTGAGAGAAAGAACGGAAAATACATTCATTTTCTTGTTTCTAATACAGCACAGGCTGCCAGAATCCTGGAGAGAACCTTTGGAGCAAAAAACTTTACGGTGGAAAATGATTGCAGTCTGCGTCTATATGATAACAAATTTTCTGTAGCAGCCCTTAACCGTGCTTTTGTCGAAAATGGATTGGAGGTATCCGAAGCTCACACCTGTGAAGAAACTTTGGAAGATTACTTTAAGCGTATAACCGGAGGTGAGGGCATTGCATAACCTGCTTCTAAGTGAATTTAAGAAATTCAAACGAAAGAAAATATTTTTCTTTGGAATCTCGGCAGCTATCATTTTTCCTCTTTTCAATTCCGTATTATTGGCCGACTCCAATTTTGCAAGTATACAATCTGGAGTTAGGGAGGATAACGCCTTTTTGCTTTTGATGCCTTTGCTAATTATTTTGGCAGCAAGTCTGTTTTTTCTAGAACAGGACAATGACACCTTTAAAAATCTGCTGAGTATACCGGTATCAAGAAATCAGTTGGTTCTTGTAAAGCTGCTGGTTTTGCTGATTTTTTCGATTGTATTTCAAGTAATGGGCTTTGCAGTCAGTACAGTAATTGCTGTTGCTCAAAATATTCCGTTGAAAAATTTTGCTGTTCAGCTTTTACTTACTGCATCTACTGGAGTACTTATGTGGGCCGCAGCACTTCCCTGTGTGGTATTGGTCGTATGGTTTAATAAAAGTTATATTCTCTCTGTGATTATTGTATTCTTTTACACCTTGCTAAATTATGTGATGCATTTCAGTGATGCGATTATGATGCAGCCTCTTGGGATGAATGCCGGAACCCTTATGCCTGTTCCTATGATTTTTCGGTGGCTGTACCAGTTTTACATACCTGAAGGTGAAATACAAATGGAGTTTTATAGCCGTTTCAGCCATTATTTTGTGTCAGCGCCGGTATGTTTCGGGGTGCTTTTAATGGAGGCAGCAGTTTGTATTTTCCTGATGACCCGCATCTACCAGCGCAGAGAAATTTGAGGAAGGGGGTATTTTTATGTTTCGTATTATACAAACCGAGTTCTTGAAATTAAAGAGATTTCATATTCTTCTCATAGGTCTGATCGGTATGACACTTCCTGCCATTTTGTCTGTATTTACCCAGGCAGTTGCGACTCCAGAGACTGTAACAGGAAATTTTGTATTTTCCTCTCTCTTTAGCAGTGCTATATGGAATGGTACAACGATTTTTATGCCGGTTGTTTTCACGCTGATTGGAGGATATCTTATTAACCGGGAATACACCGATAACACACTGAAAAGCATTTTACCTATACCAATTAGCATGAAACACCTGCTTTGCGGAAAACTTCTGACAATGGGGATTTTAAGTGTTCTGTTTGGGATTTATAGTTATGCGGTGACACTGGTTGTCGGGTTGATATGCGGTATTGCCGGGCTTAATGCGACTGTTTTGTTTACCGGGTTCTTTCAGATGATAGGAGCAGCAGTGTTTACATACATTGCTATTTTGCCCATTATTGCTTTTACAAGCAGGAAACCGGGAAGGTATCTGGGCGGTGTTATCGCAGCTTTCTTATTTGGGTATAGTGCCATGTTTATGAAACAGGTTACCCTGCGCAGTCTTTATCCTATCCTTGCAGGGCTGACAGTTATGGGGTTTGATACGAGAACTTTCATGAACACTTCCGAGTCAGGGAATCTTTTTTTATCCATACTAGCATTAGCTTTCATGCTTTTACTGGCAGCCATAATCGTGCTGCTGGCAAAATTACCCGAGGAAGCTTCCGGACGGAAAAAGCGAAAACCAACCGGTATATTCCTAAGAGCAGGTCAAAAAGACCGATAATTCAATAGCTGCAAAAAGGTTATTTGACCCAAAAAAGTAACTGAAAAAGCTCAGGCAGCCCATAAAAGAAGGACTGCCTGAGTTCATATAGAATATTAAAAGCCTATTCAACCCTCACCCGTTTCCCCCTCAAAGTAAAAGAAACAACAATCCCAATCCCGGCAATAATAGCCGAAGCCATAAACATATGCGTATACCCCAGATTCAAAGCATGCTGAAAGGTTTTCTCAATCTCAGCGGACATATTAGTAAGTGCAGGTAATACATAAGGCTGTACCTTTGCCGGAAGGATCTGTTTAAAGATATCGGTTAATTGGCTGACAATAGTAGTTACATCAGCATTCTGCAAAGTTGCGAATAGATTCTTACTGCCCGTAGAGCCATTAGAACCCATAGCTGCCACCATATTCCCACCGCCGGCTTTTGTAAAACCGGTCTGTAAGGTCTCCATTAAATCCGTCTGAATATTCTTACCTGCTTCTACGATAAAGCCAATCATAAAGCTAGGAGAGATTGTTACCCCAATAGAGCGTACCAAAGACATGGTGGCCAGTGCGGTAGCGCCTTCTTCTTCCCTGACTGCTCCAAGAATCAGGTAATTAAGGGGAGGTCCCATGGTAAATCCCACACCAAAGCCCATTAGCATAAGTCCAAGTAAGACAGAGAGCAGAGTAAGGGCCTTTGCAGCTATTAATCCTAATACCAGAGTACCGGAAGCCGTGAAGAGAAATCCTACAATCAGTACAAGCTTAGCTCCTTTCTTATCAAGAAGTTTGCCGCTAAGGGGAGAGGCTACCCCTGAAAATACTGCCAGCAGGGTAATCAGATAACCGCCGGAACCCGTCTTTAATTTCAGAGTATTTTCAGCAAACTGAGGCATGAACACCATTCCCATCATACCGATTCCTACGATAAAGGCAATAATAAAAATAGTCAGGATTTGCCGGTTCTTAAAGTAACGGATGGACAGAACCGGATCGGCAGCTCTTTTTTCCACTAGAATAAATAAAGGTATTAATATCAGGAAAACGAGCAGGAAGGGATAAACTTTAAGACTCCCAATACTGTTTACGAAATCAAAGAAATCCATATTCGTTAGAGCATACAATAAACTTGCGATCATAGTACCCAGGATGGCAGCACCCAAGACATCCAGCTTATTTTTAACTTTCATTTTGGATTCTTCCATTACCCGTGAGAAAAACAAGGTAATAAGGCATATAGGCACATTGATAAAGAAGATAAAACCCCAGTGAACCTTCCCTGCTATATCAATAATGGTACTTCCAAGGGTTGGGCCGACAATAGTAGCCACTCCGTACACCGCGCCTACCATACCAAGGGCAGTGCCCCGCTTTTCAGGAGGAAAAGATTGACCGATTACGGTAGTTGCGATGGGAAGGATACCGCCTGCCCCAATTGCCTGAATCACCCTGGCAGTAAGGAAAAAAGCAAAATTGCCGTAGAAGTTACTGAGACCGCAAAGGGTAGAACCAATTCCAAAAACAGCAATCCCAAAGATATACATTTTCTTTCTGCCAATCGTATCGGACAATTTAGAACTGATGGGCATAGAAACTGCATAAACTAAAGTGTAGATGGTTATCATCCAGGCACCCGTAGCTTTTGATACGGAAAAGCTATTCTGAATAATCTCTCTGGCAGGGGATACAATCCCATTATCAATTGCTCCCATGAAAATGCCAAGTAAAAATAAAATTAGAATCAACGCAGTATGTTTTTTTTGTTCCATAAAATCTCCTTTCTGAACATTGTTCATTTAAAATGCAAAAAATAATCAGGACATCTTCCGCATTTTTTTGCTACAGAAAATAACTCTTTAAAATCTTCTCAAAGGTATCATATTCAAACTGCTTCATCTGTGCAATCAGCATGAAATTCTGGACAATAAAGCTTGCCAGTTCACGGTCATTGATTTCTGGTTTTGCAGAACTAAAATTATTATCCTTATACTTTTTAATAGCTGCTTCCAGAATATCTGCGAATAAATCCACTACTTCCTGCTTTTGTTTGTGATGTTCTTTTGTCATTCCTTTTTCCGTACCGTTTAGCTTTAGCCAGGTATCCTTAAAGGTATCCAAAAAAGAATCCAAAAGTTCATAAATTCTTCGAAACGTTACAAACAATTCGTGGTTTTCCTGCTGTGCCTGTTTGATGGCATCAATGAATTCCAGCCAGTACCGGTACATTAACTCAGACATTAAGCTGTCCTTCGTCGGAAAATAATTGTAGATTGTGCCCACTGCAATACCGCAGTCTTTGGCGACTTCCCGCATATTAAGCTTACTGTAGCCCTTTGAGACAATGATTTTTTTAGCCTTTATTAAAATGGTTTCTCTTAAATCGTCATATATCTTTGGCATAGATCCATCCTTTTGTGAACTAAGTTCATAATAACTCGGAATCCGGTCATTTGCAAGAAAAATTTTAGAGAAAAATTTTAAAGATAAATTTTGCAGATAGATGTTATATAAGTTGATTTTTTGCTGTTAACTGCTGATAAACGTGACATTTTTTTGTCAGGGTATTGTCACAGAAAACCGGTGAATTGTAGCGCCAAATGATGCTTTTGCGTTTTGCGTGTATTGCATCGCGAGTTATTGTTTAGAGAACTGCTGTTTTTAGCAGGGGAGTGAGCCGTAGCAGGCGTCTAAACTTCATTGTATTTCCCTATCCAGAGACTGAATCAGATAACGCAGCTCCTCGGATATAGTGCTGTTTCCCTCTTTCCCATATATGATATGTTCTAACGGCAGTTCCTCTTCCTCAGCCGGAGACGCTATAGCAGTCTTATACATCATTTTTCGATACTCCGACGGCAGCATTCCAAAGTTTGCCTTAAAAATACCTGTAAAGGATTTGATATTGGTAAAGCCGCATTCAAAAGCAACCTGAGTAATACTTTTTGGGGTGGTAGTTAACAGCATTTCCGCCTGATTCAGCCGTAAGCCGTTTAAATATTCCTGATAACTGATGCCTGCTATATTCTTAAAAAAGTGTGAGAGATAATAATAATTGACATGCATTCTTTCCGCCAGGTCACTAAGAGACAGCTTTTCATTATAGTGATCCTTCATATAATCCAAAATCAGATTAAACCGCTCCATGTTATTCTCGCCGATATAATCATCCTTGCTTTTGGGTATCAGATAGGAATGCCTTATCATTATGGCAAAGCAGGCATTAATCAGACTTAAAATCATATTTTCATATCCGGGAAGTTTCTTTCGGTATTCCAGGTAGATTCTTAATAAAATATTCTGAAGATCGGAGAGAGGTACCAGATTCTTCTGAAAATTATCTAAATAGGTTTCGTGATTAAATTTCATATCTTTAAAGTTATAAAAGACACTCTTTTTTGAGTCTGTAATGTGAATAATTAATATCAGGTTGTCCTCATCGCCCCGGCTCGTACTATGGATTACACCGCTGTTAATAAAGCAGATGTGTCCCTTATTTAAGGTGAAATTGATGCCGTTGGTGGTCATTCGTATAGAACCATCCAGTGCGTACAGGATTTCGATATGGTTGTGCCAATGCAGTTTAAAATGGTTGATATTTTGCAAAAATATACGTACCGGGAAATCGTTTGCCATGAAGGTATTTTCAAAATTATTTTCCATAGGGTCTCCTGTAAATAAACTATCTCCTGTAAAATTAAAATAGATTAACCAATTAATTAAGGACAATATATCATAGGTAAATTAATATTACAACCAATATTACTATCCAAAACATACCGTCCATATGCGGGAAATATGCTTATAACAAGTATTTCCTGCTAAAAGTGTATATACTTGTAAAATAAAATAACCAAACTTAAATGGTCAAGCACTAAAAAAGAAAAAGCTAGATGGTCAAGCACTACCACTAAAATAAATATTCGCTCTGATATAGTTAGGTAATAAATGGAACAATTGCAAAGTATTGAATCATAATAGCAAAAAACAACCATTGATATGAACAAATACAGAGTATTTTTGCACCCTTTGTTATGTTATATTATCAGCATATAGTTGATGAGAGAGCAAAATTGACCGCTAGGTCAATCTGACAACCAATTAGAAACGGTGCTGTCCGTTTAGCTAGTGAAAGGAAAACTTTGGTGGAGGATTATGAAAAATAACACAGTACTCTTAGAGGTAAAGGATATCGTTAAGAAATTTGGTGAAGTCACTGCCTTGAATCAGGTTTCGTTAGAGATCAGGGGAGGAGAAATTCATGGCTTAATCGGTGAGAACGGGTCGGGAAAGTCCACCGTATCCTCTGTAATATGCGGAATTCATCAGGCCACCTCGGGGGAATTATATTTAAAAGGGAAACTCTACAATCCAAAATCACCCTTGGATGCCAGAGAAAATCATATCTCTATGATTGTTCAGGAAACGGACACCATTGATCTGCTGTCGATTGCTGAAAATGTGTTTCTCGGACAGGAACAGTCCTTTGGTAAGGCAGGTTTTGTAAACCTGGGTCTTATGCAAAAAGAAGCCAGAGAGGCATTAAAAAGAGTAGGTCTAGATACGGTTGATGTGACCGCCCCCATTGCTTCTCTTAATTTTGAGACCAGGAAAATTGTTGAAATTGCAAAAGCCCTGTACTATCAGCCAGAGCTGTTAATTATTGATGAAACCACCACCGCCTTATCCCAGGACGGTCGGGAAAAGATATATGAAATCATGAAAAAAATGAAGGAAGAGGGACGGGCAGTTTTATTTATATCCCATGACCTTCCCGAGTTAGTCGCAACCTGTGATTGCCTGACCGTGTTAAGAGACGGCAAATTAATTGAAACCATTAAAAAGGAACAATTTGATGAAAGCTATATCAAAAAGTCCATGGTGGGAAGAACGCTGGCAGAACAGTTATATCGTACAGATTATGAGACTACTCCCCCTAAACCGGCAGTTGTCCAGGTGAAAGAAGTATCTGCGGATATGCTAAGGGAAGTTTCCTTAGACCTTCACGAAGGTGAGATTTTAGGACTTGGCGGCTTATCCGGAAGTGGTATGCATGAGATGGGACAGGTCTTGGCAGGCCTTAAGAAAGTTAGAAAAGGTAATGTAGTTGTTTTTGGTGAACGGTTAAAAGATAACTATCATGCCGCTAAATTAAAAGTAGGCTATATATCGAAAAACCGTGATGCAGAAACCCTGATTTTAAGCGAAAGCATACAGGATAATCTTACAATTTCCGCCTGGGATATGTTACGAAGGTTTAAACTATTTATTCTGCCGGGAGAGGAAAAGAAATTTGCCTTAGAGCAGATTAAGCTGTTAAATATTAAAAGCTCTTCCCGTAAGCAGACGGTCAGAGAATTATCCGGCGGTAATAAGCAGAAGGTATCCTTTGGAAAGTTAATCGGTAATAAGAGCAAGGTATTAATTCTTGATAGCCCTACCAGAGGGGTTGATATTGGGGTTAAAACTACCATGTATCAGTTGATTTATGATTTAAAGCAGCAAGGCTTTGCCATCGTTATTATATCAGAGGAATTACCGGAGTTAATCGGTATGAGTGATCGTATACTCATTTTTAAAGATGGGCGGATTAGGGCGGAATTTATGCGTTCGGAAACCTTAAGTGACACAGATATCATAGATTTCATGATATAGGAGAAGAGAATATGCAAATCAAAATTAAGAAGTATCTCAGTACTATCGTCCAATGGCTTGGACTCCTTATGGTCCTAGCAGTGTTTGGAATCTGGTCAAAAGGAAATCTGTTCAGCGCTTATAATCTTGGCACCATGTTAGAATCAGTTACTCCCTTGGTAATTGTCTGTGTCGGCATGACCTTTATCTTTGCCCATGGAGGAATGGACATTTCCTCCGGAGCCGTGGTTGCCTTATCTTCCCTGACTGCAGTGGTGGTTATGAACAGTACCAATTCCCTGATTCTTGGAGTACTGGCATCTACGATAGTAGCAGTAATCTGCTATGAATTTAATGCGGTAGTTACGAATAAATTTGGTCTGATGGCGGTTATTACCTCTCTGGCAATTATGTTTTCTGCCAGGGGACTGGTAACTTATATCTGTCAGCAGACACCAAATGACAGTATTTCGGTGGTTTCGGTAAGCTTAAATCTGTTTAAGAAAAACCACACCTTTATGATTATACTAATGCTTGTATTTGTAGCTATCTTAACTATTTTATTTTACTTTACCAAACTAGGTAAAGGTGCGAAAGCAATTGGAGACAATGCTCTGGCGGCAAAGCAGAACGGTGTTAGGGTGAATTTAACCAAGCTGTTATGTTATGCGGTTACCGGTATCAGTGTGGGCATAGCCGCCATGTTTAAACTGGGAGCAGTAGGAAAAGTCCAGTCAGCCACCGGTAACGGTCTGGAAATGGATGTATTGGTGGTAGTAGTCCTTGGAGGTATGTCCTTATCCGGAGGAGCCAATACCAGAATCAGTTCCGCAGTAGTAGGTGCTTTTACCTATGTGCTTCTGCTTAAGGGTCTGACCATTATAGGTATGAATCCAAATCTGGTCTTATTAATCAAAGCAATTGTATTCCTGGTGGTAATCTATGTTACTTCCCAGAGAAATAATCTGAAAGTAATGCCTAAGTAGGCTTATTTTAAATAGATAATTACGAAACGATAGAGTTTTAGATATGCCATTTTATATGAATATGAATTCCAAAGTTTCCGTTATCCGCTGGGTAAACTTTAGTTTTTGAGTTATATTCATTGCAAGGTAATTAGATACAATATTAGAGTTTCGTAATTGACTATTATATAAAATTTCAAAGGAGAAATTATTATGAAAAAAACGATATCAATGTTATTAGCCTTTCTGTTAGTAATCTCTGTCGTACTGACCGGCTGTTCTTCTTCCGGTACGAAAACGGAACCAAATACGTCACAGGGAACCGGTGAATCAACGGATTCCGGTAAAGATGCCAACGTGAAGAAGGTTAAAATCGGTGTTATTTTATACAACTATACAGATATTCAGGGAAAAGAATTAAAGAATTATTGTGATAACTATCTGGCTAAGAACTTTCCGGTAACTTTTGAATACCAGACAGCAACTGCCAATGACAACGATGCTCACTTAGCAGCAGTGGATTCTCTTATTTCCACCGGCTGTAATGCAATTATGAGCGGATATGATACCGTAATCGGACAAGCGATGGAAAAATGCGACGCTGCCGGTGTATACTATGGTATTTTATTCGGCGAAGCCAAAGATGAAGCAGATAAAGACGGCAAATATAATCAATACGGTAACTGGGGAACACAGGAACAATCAAACTTATATTACAGTGATTATTTCCTTGGCGGTATTTATCAATTTGGTGCAGACCACGGACTGGAATTAGGAAAAACGTATGGAGAGGCAGTAGCAGCCTCCGGTGCAAAAAAAGTCGGAGCAATTTCCTTCCCGGTTTTTGCCTTTACCGATTCCCTTACAATCTGCCAGGGCTTTACAGAAGCATTAACAAAAGCGGGAATTGAAATCTGCCCCAATAAAGATACCAAAGCCCTTCCGGCTGAAGCAGGCTTTGCATCCGTAGGAGATGACACCAAAGCATATATTGCTAATTATACCGATATGGACTTAATCTTTGGCTTAAGCTCCGGTATGGATATGGTACTTCCGGCGATCAATGAAGCAGGCAGATTATGGAGCGGCAAGAATAATGGAGTAGGAGCAATCAAGCTGGCTGCTTTAGGCTACAATGAATCCTCAAGACAATATTTAGAGGACGGTACATTAGTAATTGGCGGAACCAACAACTATGTCCAGTCAGTGGCATATTTATTTACTTTAATGTTTGATGCGGTGAACGGAAAGAACTGGAAGACAGACAGCGCAAGCGGCTTTGAGATAAATGGTACAATTAATTACCCTACTTTTAGCAATACAGAAGAATTAAATGATTTTGAAACTTATATTTTAACCACCATCCATAACGATTTTACGAAATGCCCCGTAACTGCGGAGGAATTAAAAGGTGTTATGAAGGCATATGCCGGAACTGGTGTTTATAAGGATTTAACTGGAATCATTGCAAGAGGAACAAGTGAGATTAAGGCGGCAAGAAATTAAGAAGCAAGAAATACAAATGCAATTTTAGAAAGCAATGAAAGAAAGCAATAAAACAACCAAGAAAGTAATGTAAGAAAGCAATAAAACAATTAAGAAAGTAATGAAAGAAAGCAATTAAGAAAACAACTAAAAGAAGTAATATAAGAAAGTAATTCAAAGAAGCAAGAAATTACGAATTCGTTCTATAACTTACCTGCAAGGAAAGTGAGCATTATGAAAAATCGAATGAAAAGACAAGCTATAATTCTTATAAAAACCTTTATATTTCCAGTCAGTTTATGGGTATTGTTTGCTTTACTGATACAGGTAAAGACAGGAGGGAATAATCTGTTCTTAACCCAGGCAAGCCTGCAAGATATCTTTCAGACCTCTGTCATGACCTCGATTATTGCAATGGCAGTTGCACTGCCCTTATCCGGAGGCCGTTGGGATTTCGGAGTGGGAGCTATTATGGTATTAACTGCCATAATAGCTGGTAACCTGGCTATTAATTACCAGCTGGGGCTTGGGATGCTTTTTGTTCTGAGCATTGCAGTGGCAGTCGTTCTGTCTTTATTCGAAGGCATTATATATCTGGTATTTAAAGTACCTACCATGATTATTTCCCTGGGAATTGTTATGTTATATGAAGCTTTAAGCGGTCTGGTATTTGACGGAAGCGGTGTACGTTTATTTATGTATCCCAAGCTGTCAATCCTGGCAACCCAGCCTTATTGCTATATCGTTCTGCTGGTGGTACTGGTTTTATTCTGGGCATTAATGAAATACACCAAATACGGTTTTGATGCCAGAAGCCTTGGAAATAATGCAGAATTAGCGGTGAACAACGGCGTAAATGAGAGAAAAAATATACTGCTTACTTATCTGATTGTAGGGGTATTAATTGGTATTGCGTCCTTAATCAATGCTTCCAAAGCGGTGGTTGCACCGGTTTCCAACTTAAGTTCCACTTACCTGATGTTTAGTTCCATGGGTGCAGTGCTGGTTGGACTATATTTATCCAGATTCAGTAACATGGCTCTTGGTATATTTGCCGGAACCATAACCATGGGAATTTTTTCGAAAGGCTTGACGTTATACGGCTTGCCTTCCTCATTAAACAATATTATATTGGGGTTATTTATTGTAATATTTATGGGTTGTACTACGAACTTTAATCAAATCAGCTTACTTTTTAGAAAGAAACAGTTTCAGTAAAATAAGTAATAGCAGGAGCAGAGAATATGATACATCAAAAAATTAATTTATCAGATACAACCCAGGCATACATGACAACTTACATTTTAGACGATGGAGAATATGACAGAAGAGGCCTGAAACGCCCAGCCGTAATCATCTGTCCCGGCGGTGGTTATACCACCGTCTCTAAAAATGAAGGGGAGCCGGTGGCTTTATTCTTTAACCGCCACGGATATCATGCCTTTGTCCTTGAATATAGTGTGAAAATTGACCATCCGTTTCCCACTGCACTTTGTGAGCTTGCGAAAGCCATAAGTATTGTAAAGGAGAAAAGAAAGGAGTGGGGCATACAGGATAACATTTCGGTTGCCGGTTTTTCTGCCGGGGGAAATCTTGCCTTAAGCCTGGCCATATATGTCAATCAACCGGTTATTACCAAAGAAATAGGTCTTACCAGTGAACAGGTAAGACCGGACCGGATTATCCTTGGGTATCCTGCGGTAACCTTAAAGCCAAAACGGGAAGGCGGTACCATACCTGAGGAACTGGAAAAACTTATGGATCTTGGACTTATGCCGGATTTTAGAGGACCGGGTATCCGTGAGATTCTGTCCGGACATGAAAACATAACAGATGAAGAGGCAGAACAGTTAAATCTATTGCATTATCTTCACAAAGACTTACCACCGGTATTTGTCTGGGGCAGTTATGAGGATAGTATCATACCGGCTACGGACTTAACCTTACTGGCCACCCGCCTGTATGAACTGGGTGTACCCTGTGAGCTTCATATGTTTGGCAACGGTCCTCATGGTATGAGTTTATGTGATACTTCGGTAAAAAGTGAAGAACAGATTAACGGCTTAAGCCTTAATGAATGGACTACACTTTGCCTGAAATGGCTGGAACAAAATAAGAACATATCATAACAATCGATTCTGGAGTCTGATATGGTAAAGGTAATTAACAAACATAAAACAGAATAACAAAATAAAGTCCAACACCGAAGTACTAAGTTTTGTAGGTGTTGGACTTTTCTTTCGCCAAAATATGGCATCATTCTATATAATATGTTTGAATAATATTGACTGGTATCATATAATTAGACATATTTATATCTTTTATAGATAAAAATATGATTCATATGTCAAAAGTTCAAGATTGCGTATGGAATGAACATTAGCGTATGAATAGCATAATTACGACATCAGGGGGTAGAAATTTTGTTTAAAAGATTAGTAGTAACCGTATCATTATTTGCACTGGCGGCAGGAATCATAAGTCCAGCCACCGTATCGGCAGCCACTTCCGGTAAGAATATAACCTGGGCGAAAACCACTGGGGAATCCCAAAGCAACGATTTTTATGATGTAACCTATAATAAAGATAAAATCTATGTGGTTGTAGGACAGGAGGGAGCGGTGGTAAGGTCTGTGGATGCGAAAGAGTGGAAGACAATACCTTTGCAGACAACCGAGAATTTGAATGCCGTGGCTACCAATGGAAAACAGTTTGTTGCTGTAGGAAATAACGGAACAATAATACACTCCGCGGATGGAAAGTCCTGGACTAAATCCAGTGTAAGTTTTAGCAAAGCCTATACCTACGGGCAATTGACCGGTAAAGCAAAAAGTTATATTGAAGACAGCTATATAATAAATTGGTCGGCGAAAGCGAAGCAATCCCAGCTTCAACTTAAAAACATTCTTTGGGATGGTAAGAAATACGTGGCCTTTGCCGGATGGGAAGTGAAAACAGGTACCTTAAGGAAGGGACAGTATTCGGACTCATTACCGTATTGTCAGTTATCCAGTAATTTTATCTTAACATCAAAGGATGGAATGAAGTGGAACGCTAAGTATGCAGAGGTTCCAGCCTTTGAAAAAATTATTTATACTGGAAGTACTTATGCGGCTATATCGGAAGAAGAGATATCCTTCTCTCAAGATTTAACAAAGTGGAAGACCATAAAACCCAAAATAAGAGGTGATTTTACCGATATTATATATACAAACGGTAAATACATGACAATCGGCTGGGATGGAAATATATCTGCTAGAACCGGGACAATCTATACCTCAGTGGACGGTGTGAAGTGGAAGGCGGTAATTAATAAAAAGATGATAGGCTCAGGAGTATCGGAAGATACGAACGCCTATGGAAAACCCAACGGATTCTCAGATTTAATCATGAACAGTTTATTATGGGATGGCAAGCAGTATGTAATCGGAGGATATAACGGCATGATTCTTACTTCCAAAACCGGCGCCAGTTGGGAAATGCTGAATGAATCATGGGATGTTACATTTATTCCATTTGTATCCTCTGACTTGACAGGTGCCAAAGCTAATATTCAGAAAATAATCTTTGACGGACAGCAGTATATCGAGGTCTGCAATAATGGGACAATACTTGTATCCTCAGATTTAAAAACAGGAACAATAGCCCGTATCCGGCCATCCGTAGAGTATGAAAACATTACATATGGCGGCAGCAGGTATTTAGCCCATGGTGAAAGTGGTACCATATGGGAATCTGCTACGGGATATAACTGGAAAGCGGTGGAACTCCCAGAGGTTACTGAGCCCCTTCTATGGGAGGGAATTGCAACCCATAAAAATACTGCTATTGCAATATGTCAGACCAGAGGGTATTGGTTTTCCGTTAACGAAGCCTTTTATTACTATTCAGATAAACCAGGCAGTTGGACAAAGATGGATTTTCCAAAAAAATTTAAAGTAGTATATGGGGCTCAATATATAAAAGATAAGTTCTACGTGTTTACCGGGGATGGATATATTACTTCAAAAGATGGTAAAAACTGGAGTAATTTCTCCGCTTCAAAAGTTAACCTAAAAAATATTACTTATAATGGAAAAACATATATTGGACCAAAAAGCAGTTATGATGGAATAGTCAAGAATAATACCTTATATACCTCTAAGGATGGCAAAAAGTGGTCTAGGGCAGAGCTTAAATTGGATGGAAAGAAGTATTATCTGTCAGCTCCAAGTGTTATCTGGAATGGAAAACAATTTGTAACGATTGGCGGAGTAATTAATCCGTCAGGGAATATTTATAACGGAGAGCCAGTAGTAGGATTTTCAAGTGACGGAAAGAACTGGAAGGTAAAAAAAGCAGCGGATAACGGGTTTGAGTTCGGAACCTATGGCAATAAGACCTATCTTGCTATTGATTATAATGGAATTCTCTACGATTCTATCAATGGTATCGATTATAAAAAATCTGCAAAAGTAACCAGTCAGCCGTTAAAAACAGCGATGTGGGATGGAAAGAAATTTCTTGTCGGGGGTGAAATGGGTATAATAGTAGCGTCCACAAAGAATAAAGCATCAACTGTCCCAGCCCAGGATAAATGGATTGAAGAGTATGCAGCCTATAGTTTAGTCTATTAGCAGCACATCCCCTTTTGCTGGATACATGAAAAGAAGTGTTAGAGTCCTGCGGTTTTGCTGCAGCCTGGGAAAAGAGTAGGATAAAAAAGGGGGCAGTTGTTAAAGTGATATGCTCCCTTTTTTACTGCAGATATTTAAGAATAACATGTTTAAGTAATCCAATTATTAAGTAAACTATGCGTTTATGAAACCTGAGGTTAATCTGAAGTAAGATCAGATTTTGTTATGGTACTTGACTCCATTCCCGCATAAAAAACGATTTCTCCTGCTTTATGAGTATCAGAATCGGTTATATATTTAAAATACTGATACCAATAAACCTTATCGCTGTCGTCTGTAGTTGTAAGTATTATAATCTTATGACACTTCTCTCCAGAGGCGTCGGTTTGGTTGTTGCTATATAATTCCTTATGATACTGGAATTTGATGCCTGTATCGGCTTGGATATCGTCGAGCAGCTTTTGGACTTCTTCAGCAGTAAAGGAGCTGCCGTTCCTATCGGTCTGATTGTTGTTACTATTTGTATTAGAACCGGAATTTGCCGGTAGACTGCTACTGCTTGCCGGGGGATTATAACTAACAACAGGAGGATCAAAAGAACCACTCCCATAATTTATTTGATTCATAAAGTAACTACCAATCAGAATAACAGAAAATACACTTATAATTGTTCCATATGACTTTAGAAGTACTAGCAAGGATTTTTTCTTGTAAGACTTAGACTTCCTATGGGCAATAGTAATGACTTTTGCTTTATTGTGTTTTCCACAATTAGGGCAGTTCCCTTCTAGATGGCTGTAATTAAAGATAAAACCACAGTGACTGCATGAAATCATAGTTCTTTCATTCTCTTCCATATCCTGCTGCCTTGGCATCTTAATTTCATCTTGAGTATCCTCAGAAATCTGCAAAGTTTCATTTGTATCAATATAAAACCAGATTGTTGAGCTTAAAAATAACAAGACCCATCCAATAAACAAGGCGATTAGAATTTTACCGTAGGGAGTAATGGCAAGGGATTTAAAAACATAGTTTAAGTCCAGGGTGCCAGAACCAGTTACTATAAGCGCGGTGATACCTTCCATGAACGCAAGGATGATTCCCAGTATTAAAATTACTGGTGCATTCCACTGCCTTCTTATGGACTTTAAGGAATTAGCTTCCCTTAAAGCTGACAATCCATGCAGCTTATTACTGTTAATTAGTAAAGAAAAGATGCTTAATATAAAAATACTTTTTTTGACTTTTTCAGAAACCGCAATTGGATTCTTGGGATAAAAAATACCGGAAGCGGCAATGATTACCGAGAATATAAGATATAAAGAAGATGTCAGAATCATAAATATATCAGCGCCTGGTTTTAAATAGAAACCTTTCTGAAAGAAAAGACTGATTACAGACAGAATAAAAATCAGCACAATAAGAGCCGTATTCATATAATGTATAATGTTTTTCGTCGTAGTTCTACCAGTATCCAACATGTATGTTATCCCCTAACTTATTTATTAATGTTAAATTTATTAAACCCCAAACTATATTAAACCCCCAATTATAAGCCCCCAAATTAAAAGGCTAATTACATAACTTATGTACTAAACCAAAAGTAATAATTACACAGAAGTAGTAATTTTTACCGTAATGTATGTAAAATGATAAATAAAAATAGTACTTACATTATAAGCATTTCTTGACATAAAATCAATATTTTTTACATTTTATGGCATCTTATTTTTGGCATTCAAACGAAGTGTTCATTAAACATAATAGTAGCTGTTTGTATTCCTATTCGCTTTAGTAATATTTTTTCATAAAGTTCGAGGGATTTATAGGTTTAGAGTATTCTAAAAATACACTAGAAATAAAATAAAGACTATTTTCTACAATATTGTAGAAGAATATTACAAAATGTGGTAAAGTTAAGGGGAGTGTTAAATAAACAAAATGTAAAAAGAAAATTAATATGTAAAAAAATCAATATGCAAAAAATCAATATGTATTTTAATAAGAAAAATAAACAACAGGCAGAATAAATATGCGTTTTTATTGGTAAGGAAGAGCCAGTTAAAAGTTTTAATCAAATTTTAAAGAAAATCGAAGCGTTCTTTAAATTCAATTCATTAAAAATACAGTATAATAATCTAAAGTATAAAGTTTTCATATATAAATCCATCAGACATCACAAGAATTGATTTTGTGGTAACTGGGTTATTAATCTCTTTGAATGAATCAGAATGGATGGATGTAACCGCTTCAAGATGAATGCTTTATTAAAATTAAGTCAGCAGAAAAGCTTACTTTATACAGATTCCTTGTGCTGTTTATAAAAGATAATATAAAGGGGATGGTTTATTATGTTAACATTATATTTATGCTTTCTTGCCGGAGGAGCGGTACTCCCGTTTGTAAGTTTTATATTGGGATCCCTTAGTAACGGCGCAGATACAGATATTGATACAGGTGCCGATATCGGAACCCATACTGGATTTGATACCCATATGGATTTTGATACCCATGCTGATTTTGGAAGTCATACGGATTTTGATATCCATGCTGGTATGGGAGATCATACGGACTTAGGTGGACATATGGATTTGGGAAACCATTCAGATATAGGAACCCATATGGATACGGATCTTGGCGCAGATGCTCATACCATGTTTTCACTTGGTCTGATACCTACCTCCTTAATGTCACTATCAGCACTTGCAGTTACCTTTGGTGCTGTGGGCGGATTATTAACGTATAGCAATAAAGGAAAGGTAGTTACCTTAGTTGCCGCAATTATTGTCGGATATGTGGCCTCTGTTCTGGTACAGACACTGATTAAAACCTTAAAGAAAGCCCAGACCAACAGTTATGGAATCGACGAAAAGGAGCTGCTTTTATACGACGGCAAGATAGTGGATACCATATTGCCGGGGCAGCTTGGAACCGTAAGCTTCACTACTTTAAAAAATGTCATGGTAAGCTATCCGGCTAAGTGTGTAGATGAGAGCCTCAGACTTCAAACCGGAAAAATAGTTAAAGTGGTTGAATTACGGGATGGTATCGTTTTTGTAGAAGCACAAAACAAATATGAGTGAGTAATGCCAGGCAGTATCATAAGAAACAATCGTGATACCATGGCTTAAAGAATAATATAAAAATGGAGGAGTAACAATGAGTTTTTTAACAGAGTACTTTGGAACGATAGACATAGTTCCAATCATTATCACAGTTGTAGCAGTTGCGGCAGGTCTAACGATTCTAACGGCCATTTTCCGTATGTGGAAGAAGGTTCCTCAGGATAAGGCCATGGTAGTTACCGGTATGAAGAAGAGAGTTATAACTGGTGGCGGTGGTTTGGTTATTCCGGTATTGGAACGGACGGATACAATCTCTCTTGGGAACATCCAGTTAAACGTCAATACCTCACAGACCATGTCTTCCCAGGGTGTACCTATCGATGTTGCCGGTACTGCCGTAATTAAAGTAAGAAATACACATGAGAGCATCTATGCCGCTATTGAACAATTTACCGGGACAAATGAAAGCCAGATTCAAAATTCAATCTCGGAACAAGTCACCCTTATCTTAGAAGGTAAGCTTCGTGAAATCGTAGCTTCTATGACCGTAGAGCAGATCTATAATGACAGGGAAGCTTTTTCCGCGAAAGTACAGGAAGTTGTTGGTACTAAAATCGGTGAAATGGGACTGGAGCTTAAGGACTTTTCAATCAAGGATGTAAATGATACCAATGGATACATAAGAGCCCTTGGTGCAAAACAAATCGCAGAAAAGAAGAAGGATGCCGAAATAGCTCAGGCAATGGCACTGAAAGAAGAGTCCATTCAGAAATCAGAAGCTACAAAAGAAGGTGAAAGAGCTCGATTAGAAGCTCAAACACAAGTAAGTGCAGCATTAAAAGCAAAAGAAGTACAGGAAGCCCAGTATAGAAGTGAACAGGAATCGGCTAAAGCGAAAGCAGATGCAGCCTATGAAATTCAAAAGAGCATTACCTATAAAGAAGTTATTGCAGCTCAAATGGAAGCCGACATCTTAAAGCAGCAAAAGCAAAAAGAACTGCAGGAAGCACAGTTACAGGTTGAGATTGCCAGAGAGCAAAAACAGACCGAATTGGAACAACGCCGTGCTGAAAAGACCCGTGAGGAATTAAAGGTTAAGATTGTAGAGCCTGCAGATGCGGACAGACAGCAAAAACAAGCGGAAGCAGATGCTCAAAAATACACCAGGATTGCAGAAGCACAGGCAAGAGCCGAGGCCAGAAAGGCAGAGGCCAATGCAGAAGCAGAAGCGAAAAAAGCAGAGGCTAACGCAGAAGCAGAGGCAATTAAAGTTAAGGCAGAAGCAGAAGCAAATGCTGCTGCTGTAAGTGGTGAAGCGAGAGCAAAAGCAATTTCTGCAGTAGGTCTTGCAGAAGCCGAAGCGATTAAAGCAAAGGGTCTTGCAGAAGCCGAAGCAATGGAGAAAAAAGCAGATGCTTACAAGAAGTATACCGGTGCTGCTATGGCAGATAAATTAATTGAAAAACTTCCTGAGATTGCAAAAGCCATTGCAGAACCGCTGAGTCAGATTTCGGATATAAAAATCTATGGCGGTGGTGTTGATAATGTAGCAGATAATGTACCAACTGTACTTGCTAAAGTATTTGATACCGTGCAAAGTTCTGTAGGTATTGATATGAAGAACATTGTCATGGGTGATAGCCTTGATGCGAAAACCACCAAAAATATTAACCTCTCTGGCGTGGATGATATCCTTAAAGATGAGTTAAGTAAATAATTTTGTGAAGTTCAAGAAATTGCGTGTCCTTGTACAGATTATATTTATTGCATGATAAATATAAGAACTTATTATAAATATCTGAGGTAAATATTAAAAGTAAATATTTGAAGGGAACGAAGTAATAGCAGAGATATAGATTTATTGGATTCTTATTTATAAAATGATGAAAAGTCAATAGGTATCTAGATTAATACTATATAGACAGTAATCCAACCCCAAGTAACCGGCGTACTGGTTCAGATTTTCTGAATCATATACCGGTTACTTCTGTTATAGGTATGTATTATATGCCGAGCCTATCTATAGAATATCTTTCGTCGCAGTGTCAAGCATACTTGTGCAGGATAGTTTTATTAAAAGATTCATAATATCTAATACAAAAATAAATCTAATCAGAAATAGTTCTAATACAGAAATAGAAATAAATCTAATCAGAAAAAGTTCTAATTCAGAAATAAATCTAATACAGAAATAGATTAATACTAAAATACATAATGAATTTGTTATAGATTTAATAATAATATACTATTTTACTTATAGTCAAATGAATTATATACTGAAACCGGCACTTTTAAGGCGTCAACGCTTACAGTAATAAAAATGTCAATTCGATAAAAGGAGAATATCCATATGTCAGTATTTCTATTTATTCTACTGGGGGTTGCCATTGGAGGGTTTGGTACATTAATTGGGGCAGGGGGCGGATTTCTTTTGACACCTATTCTGCTTTTATGTTTCCCCTCCATGTCAGCCCACGCTGTTACGGCGATTTCCATGATAACGGTCTTTTTTAACTCTTCCTCCGGTTCTTCTGCATATGCTTATATGAAACGTATTGACTATAAAACGGGTATAATTTTAGCAGTAGCCACCTTTCCAGGTGCCATTGCCGGTACAATATTGACTGCACATGTCAGCAGAGATTTGTTTAATATTATTTTTGGAGCTTTTATGCTTATATTTGCAGTAGTTATTATATTAAAGAGCCGCATGGGTAACAGCAGTGCACCCACCGATGCGCCGGGGCGTTTTCGTGCTAAAAGGAATTTGATCGACAGGGAAGGCAATGTGGCAGCTTTCTCCTTTAATATGGCAGCAGGTATTATAATCAGTATGTTTGTGGGACTTATATCGGGGTTTCTCGGAATAGGCGGCGGTATCGTACATGTGCCTGCGTTGGTACTTCTTGGCTTTCCGGCTCATTTTGCCACGGCAACTTCACATTTTGTACTGGTTTTTTCTTCTTTGGTAAGTATTCTTGTCCATCTTGGTGATGGTTCGTTAACACAAAATGCTGCAATGTCACTAAGTATTGCCGCCGGTACCGTGGTGGGAGCACAGATTGGAGCACGGATATCAAAACGAATAAAAGGTTCTGTTATTATGCTATGCCTGGCGGTAGCCTTAATTTTTGCAGGCGCCCGTATTTTATATATGGGACTCGTATAGCATAATATTAGAACTTTTAATAAAGTAACATAAGAAATTCTAAATATTATCTACAAGGAGTTACTCCTGGTTTATCATGCTTAGCTGATTTAAAATGCATTGGTACGGCAGGTTCAACAACGCTCTTGCCGTCTGAGGACATTTTAGTTATCATTTGCGTTTCTTATACATTAAAAGTATTTTAAAAGGGTATCAGTTTCAAGATAGAGAGATTAGCAAAATCTTTTAACATACGAATAATAAACTGTAGTTCTGTATCATTATATTGCTTTAAAAAATTATTTAGTGTAGACTCCATTTTCTTATGCATTGTCTGATGAAGAATAAAAATTTCTTTGCCTAGGGGGGTAATGTGAAATACATACTCCTTTTTGTTATTTGGCAAAGGAACTTTGGTAATAAGTTCCTTTGAAAGTAATTTGGGTATGGATTTGGACACGGTTCCTTTTGGAATGCCAGTATCCTTAGATATCGATATACTATTTACAGGTTCTAGTCTACCGATGGCATCTAAAACATGCAACATAATGTAGGTCAGGTCACTGAGTTTTTTTAATACTGCCGGATTTTGGCAGTTATCCAGCAGCCATTGTTTTTCTTCTTCATCTTCTGATGCATGTTTGTTAAGCACTTCATTCACAAGGTTTTTTATTACTGAAATAAGTTCATCATTATCCTTTCTGGAATCAAATCTATTTTCTAAACGATTGGTCAATTTCATACCTCCACATCCTAATAACTTACAAACAGTATAACATAAAATCCGGGCAAGCACATACTATTTAAAAAAAGTTTCCAAGAAACAATATTGACAAATATATTGAATAAGAGTAATATAGTTTCCAAGAAACAAAATATATAAAAAGTAGAAGCAAAGAAACCATGAATTTCTGAAATATCAGGTACCATAAGAGGAGAAAATGGAATGAACTTACTTTATAAATTTATAAAAGATCATAGAATAGCGAAAGGTGATGTACAAAATGACCTGGCAATGTGTTTATACTGCGGCAAATGCCAGAGATGCTGCAGACCCAAAGCAATCACGGTTAACCAAAAAGAAAAGAAGTGGGAGTGGGATAGTGACAAATGTGTAAGGTGCGGACATTGCATTGCTGCATGCCCGGTTAAGAGTTTAAGATTTGTTAAATAAAGCTTGACATTAGTACGGTACCGAACTATAATGAATTTAGATTAAATAAAACGGAGCTACGTTTAGAATGAATAAATATTTAGCAATATCAACTGTTTCAAAAATTAGAAGTGAGATTTCATCATATATAGAAATCGAACTTAAAAAGCGAGGTATTGAGGGGTTAGTTGTATCTCATGGTAATATACTGGATATCCTTTATGAGAATAATGGAAAATTAACCATGAAAGAGATAAGTGAAGGAATCCACCGTTCAAAATCAACAGTGACCCAGCTGGTGGATAAGTTAATCTTACATGGGTATGTTACGAAAGAAACGTATGCTGAGGATAAGCGAATTTACTACATTGTACTAACAGATAAAGGAATGGATATTAAAAAAGATTTTAAAGAGATATCAGATAAAGTAATAGAGGTGTTTTTCAAAGGATTTGCAGATGAGGAAACAGAAACTTTGCTTTCCTTAATCAATCGGGTAATAGGAAACTTTACCCGATAATCTTTTAATTATATAGTTCGGTACCGAATTAAATAAGGAGAATGTTAAGATGAATGAAACGTTAAAAACAATTGAAAGTCTGAGAACTGTCAGAAGCTTTTCTGAAAGGGATATACCGGATGAGAAACTTTCACGTATTTTAAATTCCTGTGTCAAGGCGGCCTCAGCCTCAGCCAGACAAACCTATTCCATCATTGTTGTAGATGATAAAAGTGTTATGAAAGAGATAGGATATACCGGTAATAAAATGCTAGTGTTCTGTGTTGATTATAACAGGATAGCAGATACAGCAGAATTTCTGGGATATCAGTTCAGTTATCAGGAAGCAGTTTCTGACTTTGTGACCGGAAGTACGGATACGGTTCTTGCGGCGCAAACAGCAGCGATTGCCGCAAAATCCCTTGGTATTGATTCGCTATTCACTAACTGCCTCCATAGAGGGAATATCGACAGGATTTATAAGCTTTTAAATTTAGCGGAGAAATATTGTTTTCCTCTTATTGCACTGATACTTGGATATGCTGATGAAAGTAAATTAAAAACTACTGGTAAAGGGCGGTTAAGCGGACCAGGGGTAATTCATTATGGTAAATACCATAGATTAAAGGAGGAAGAAATAAATAATATAGTGTTGGAATATGATGCAGTAGAGAAGCATTATCTGTCATTAATTGCCGGTTGGAGAGATAAAGGTTATGGACATTATCTGGATTATTTTTATGAAGTATGGTGCGGCTTTTTAAAAAGAGATGGGGAAAACGAGACCAAAAGAAAAATTCAAGATCAGTATCCGGAAGTTGAAAAAGTTCTTGTAAAAGCTGGATTCTTGCGGGAAATGTAAAGGGGTAAAAGCTAGGAAGCAAAGGGGGTAAAAGTACGGACCAAAGGGGGTAGAAGCTACGGACCAAAGGGAGTAAAAGCTAAGGATCAAAGGGTTAAAAAGTAAGGTATCAAAGGGATAAAAATAAAAGCAAGGGATAAATAAAAGAGGGGCTGTTGCAAAATATAGGTTATAGAACCAGGGTTTAGAATATAATCCTTATTCTCTCCCAGGTAATTTAGTCTTTGGATTTGCATCAGCCTCTTCACTTAACAAAGATTCGGAATCAGCTTTAATTTGGAATTACTTCACCTCGTTCACTAATTCACTTAATCTCTGGTTAAGTTCATCAATATCTTTATAATTTTTAGCAATGTCCTGAATCCGGTTATTTTGCTCTAAGATATTAGCAGTGATTTCTTCAATGGAGGCTGCAGTTTCTTCAGACCCTGCGGATATGGTGTTCATGTCCTTAGATATCTTACTATTATCCTCAGTTAAATTTCTTATGAGTTCCTTCACCAGTTTAGCCTTATCCACTACTTCATCCGTATCCTTAATGATATGATGGAAGATATCATCAACTTTATCAGAGGATGACTTACTGGTTTTAAAACTGATATCGATGATCTTAACTTTTTCTGAGGCCTGTTCGATTTTTCCGATTACAGTATTAATAATTGCTGAGATGACTTCAGTAGATTTCTGTGAATTCTCTGCGAGACTTCTGATTTCCTCAGCTACGACAGAAAAGCCTTTTCCGCTTTCTCCGGCTCTGGCAGCTTCAATGGAAGCATTTAAGGCTAGTAAATTAGTTTGTTTGGTAATTCCATTGAGAGTATTTAAAATCATCAAGATCTGCTGTGCCTGGTCGTCTAATTCTGTCATTAAAGTCACCGTTTCCAAAATATTATCATTGACTTTGTTAATTTCTCCCTTTAAGGATTCAACCTCCTGTCCGCCTTCAGAGATACTGTCCGAGGTACGGCCAGATAAAGTCAGCATATCCACTGAGGTTTCTGCAACCAGTTTGCTGGCATTCTGATTTGCAGTTATGGTTTCATTAATATCTGTGATACTCTGATTCTGGGAATCTATCCCCGAAGCAATCTCAGAGAAAACAGAAGCAATTTCGTTTGAATTCTGTTCGATTATAGAAAAATTATCTTTTAGGCTTGTACTAAAACCGTTAAGAACCTTAACGGTTTTCTTAACCTGTAAAAGAAGCTGGTCCAATTGGCTTTTATTCGATTCAGCCATATCGTAATTTTCTTCTAATTCTTTTCTCATGCGGATGCCAATATTACTTTGGGCAATTAAAACCCCGCAGATTAGAATCAGAAACAGATTAAAGGATACCAAAGCTTTATCCTCTAGTCCTGCAAACATAGTGTCTCTAAAGTGGAAAAAGAAATAATTTGTAAAGATTACATTGAACAGACCCATTAAAGCAATCGGCTTCCAATCATGGTATAAAGAGATAATTGCCAACCCATAATAAACTAAAATGTAAGTAGTAATTGAAGTGGAACTGCTGAGTAAAAGATAAGTAAAGATTGCAACAGCTAAAACCACCAAATACTTAAATTTATCCTCCAGTATTCTCTTCATACCCAGAAAGGTAAGAATCAATCCGATAAAACTTCCGGCAATCCCTAAGACTGCAATCATCTTAAAACTCTGCTTGTTGGCGATATCTACGATAAGACCCAGTGCCAAGGAAAACCAGATTAGTTTTGTTAATAACTTATTTCTGTTAAATACTACATTGTTTGTATCCATTTTTATACCTATACTTAACTCATTCAAATAGAATGGCCGGCCACTTACAACAGATGATATAAGTTGTACCAATATCCTGCTAAAATAGTCGAAAGAGTTTGCGTGGCATCCTTTCCTTGTGTTCTTTCTTCCGACTTGAGATTGTACTGCCAGTCCTGACAGCTCAAAGACAGCTGCCTTTTCTTGAAAAAAATGACAGCTGTACATTTCTTCTATTATTTTCGACCAAATTTTACAATTTCTTTATATCAATTTCTCTTTCTATCATTTTTTTATTTCTAGCAATAAGTTTCAAATGTCATAGGCTGCTGCTGAGCAGCCTAATCGAAACGGAAAGGTCCAAGAAAAAACAGAATAAGCGGTTTCTGCTTACAAAACGGTTTATAAAGGTATCATATTGATATCCAGGATAAATAGTGGGAAAAGAATCTCGGATAAACAATGAACAAAGAATCTTGGATAAACAATGAACAAAGAATCTTGGATAAACAATGAGCAAAAGAATCTTAGATAAACAATGAACAAAGAATCTCGGATAAACAATGAACAAAGAATCTTAGATAAACAATGAGCAAAAGAATCTTGAATAAACAATAAAAATATATCAGTTTCTAACGATAGAGTGATGATTTTGTGCTATAATTAGCTCATATTGATACCAATGGGAGTGAGTGATTATGTATGATAAGATAACAGTACAGGATATAAAAAAGATGGAAGAAGAAATAGAACACCGAAAGCTTGTTGTCAGGAAAGAAGCTCTTGAAGATGTAAAAGAAGCAAGAGCACAGGGTGATTTAAGTGAGAATTTTGAGTATAAAGCTGCCAAACAGTATAAGAACCAGAACGAAAGCAGGATAAGATATCTTGAAAGAATGATAAAAACCGCAAAAATCATATCGGATGAATCCCAGTCTGATGAGGCGGGGCTTAATAACCTGGTGACGGTATATTTACCGGAAGAGAAAGAAGAAGTTACTTATAAGCTTGTAACAACAGTAAGGTCAAATACCTTAAAAGGAAAGATCAGTATCGATTCCCCCTTAGGAAAAGCCCTGCTGCATGGTAAAGCAGGTGATACGGTTAAGGTAAAAGTCAATGATACCTATTCCTATGATATCATTATCCGCAAAATCGAGAAAACCATGGACGATGGAACCGATGAATTAAGCAGATATTAATAATTTGAATCATTATGCTGTGGTTTTATAAGTATGAGGATTGATGGTTGAAACATGACTTTCACAGTAGCAAATCAAAAGGGTGGTTTTTACCACTCTTTTGATTTGCTACTGTCAAAACCTGACACCTGACACAGTATACTAATTTTTACTGCTGATGTTCACTTTCCTGTTTATATTCAGAAGGTGTCTTACCTGCCACAGCTTTAAATACCTTCATAAAATATTTTTCATTCTGGAATCCGATGCGTTCTGCAATTTCATAAACTTTTAATGTAGGGTCCTTTAGCAGTTCCTTTGCATGCTGTATACGCACCAGCTGCAAATAAGCAACAAAGGATAAACCGGTTTTCTTTTTGAACAGCGTACTGAAATAATTCGTATTCATATTAGCCAGATTTGCGGCATATACAAGCGTTATATCCTTTGCATAATGACGGTTCACATACAAAAGTACCTGTTCCACCGGGGATATGGTATCGGAAGGTCTGTGGTTTTTGGCAATGGTGGTAATACGAGAAACAACGGCGTCTACGAAATCCTTGGCCGTTTGGGAAGCACTTAATAAAAATTCTATGGTCTGGAGCTGATTCAGCTGCTTCTCGTGATAACGGTACTGTTCTGCCGTATAAGCCAGAACGGATAACTCTATTATTTTTGCCTGCCGGATCAAGGCTTCAGCCGTACAGCCGGTATCCGTCAGCAAATTACTGAAATAGTCTTTTAGAATTCGCTCAATGGATAGGTAATCATTCGTATCCATAGCATTACGGATTGGATGAGTCAGGAAGGTGGCATCCTCCATAGACTGGGTCTTAGGCTGATTTGACACGGTCAGTACACCTTCTGTTATAGGGGATACCAGCCGGGAATCCAGCAATGACCTGCAGGTGCTTAAGGCTTCCGGTATCTGGCTTTGCTCTTTAGCCATTGCCAAAGCCAGAATATGTTTGGGAAAATTCCCGTTTTTTACAGCCGACCGGTTGGAACCAAGTTCCTGCAGGAGCTTGGTAAAACCATCTTTTAAGGGTTCGCCGGAATCGAAGTAAAGCAATGCATAGTGGTAGCGATAGGCGGCAGTATTACACAAAAGCAGCTTCCAATCCGGTAAAGATAAAGTAAGAACAGAGGAAAGATCCTTTGCCTGAAATGTATCACCATATCCTGCTGCAATCAATAAAGGTTTATTAGGGACAATATTGTTAAGCATCTCAACTTTTCTGGATAGTTCTGAGGCTGTATTATGTCCAGTCATAACATCCCACATTAAGTTTTTTTCATACTGTTTAATCTGTTCGGTATATGCCTTTGTTTCACTGATACGCTTATGTTCGGTCTCTGATCTGGCATCCAGCTGTTCTATAATCCGAAGCAGGGCGGTTTTTAGTTCATCTTTTTCAATGGGCTTTAAAAGATATTCATTTACACCGAACTGAATTGCTTTTTTTGCATAGTCAAAATCGCTGTAGCCGCTGATTATTAAAAAGAAAAGTCCGGGCTGCTCCTGTTTTATGGTACCTATAAATTCCAGACCATCCATCAGGGGCATTCGGATATCCGTAATAACTATGTGTGGTAAGAAGGTTTCGCATAGAGCTAAAGCACTTTGCCCGTTCTCAGCTTCTTGTATATTCTCTACAGCCAGACCCATATCTTCTATAATTTTCACCAATCCCCGTCGGATGGTTGAATCGTCTTCTGCAATTAACAGTCTGTACATTAGTTTTCCTCCTTGGTACTTGTATTGTCTTTCGGCAAAAAGATACGGGTGATAACACCGCCCATGGGATTTTGCATTATAGTAAGGGCACTGGCTTCCCCAAAGGACAGAACCAGCCGTCTGTTTACATTCCATAAGCCGATTCCGCCCCGAGTCCGTGTGTTCTGGGGCTGCTGGTCTTTTTTTAGTTCTGCCAGCAGATTCATAAGGGACTCTTCACTGATACCGGAACCATTATCCGTCACGGTAAGAATCGTTCCGGTATCAGATTGTTCTACGGTAAGAGTTATTTCTAAAATTCCGATTCTCTTTTTAAAACCGTGTTGGATGCTGTTCTCTAATATTGGCTGCAAAGTCAGAGGGAGGATTGATATCCTTTTTTGTATGTCCTCCGGTATATCCACGTTAAAGCGGATTCTGTCATCTAAGAGCATCGTTTGAATGTTCATGTAATAGGAGAGGTTACGCAGTTCAATATCCAGAGATACCGGAGTCTTCACCGCCGACAGAGTATAGCGCATGAGACCGCCTAAGGAGGTAAGTCCTGTTTTAAGTCTCTCGGTTTCTCCAAGTTCTGCCGCCATTTTCATGGTCTCTAAAGTGTTAAACAGGAAATGGGGATTGATCTGGGACTGTAAAGCCGCCAGCTGGCTCTCTTTTTGCAAGTTTTCAGATAAATAAACCGTATTGATAAGTTCATTAATCTTGCTTGCCATAATATTAATTTCCTGTGCTAATTCATCAATTTCATCTTCCCCGTTCAGAGGAATACGAATGTCAAAATTACCTCTTTGAATTGTTTTTACAGCAGCCAGCATGCGGTGGATTCTCTGAAGCAGAAAGCTAGCTACAATATAGGAAATGAAAAGGACAGCAAGGATAATACCTATTGATACGGCTGCAAAACCATTTCTGGCAGCTCTGGCTGGAGCTTCTATTTCCTCCTGGGGTACGATACAGCCAAGGATAGTATCCAGATTTTTAATCCGCAAAGTGGACAGGTAATAGGATTTACCGTTTATGTCTATGGTATCCTTTGTCTGGGCTTTTCCATTAATAAGTTCTCTGGCTTGGTCCGATTGCAGCCAGTTTGCCAGCTCTGCCTTAAAGCCTCCGGTATAGATCAGTGTGTCATTATAAAAAGTAAATAAAAAGCCGCTTTCTGCAATCGGCGCTTTATTGATACCTTCAAAAAGATGTCCGGCATCAATGGAGACTTCCAGTAACGTAATATTACCGGGGACAGAGGATAACAGCGGATAAAACCAGGTATAAACCTGCTGGTTGTTTTTTTTAGGTGTATAGAGGTAGTCCCTGGCAGGATGCCAGGCCTCACGGAAGTAAACGCCTCCGCTGCTTTTTTTAACTGCATTCTGATACCAGGCTTCCCCTGAGTAACATGCGGCCTGTTCACAGAATTCATTTTCAGGCAGATAGGTGTTTTGTGTGATAAACCGGAACTGCTGACCAAATTTTGAATTCGCATCATACCAGGAAAGGGTTGGCAGGATTTGATAATTCATTGTTTTGATTAATTCCGCCGGATCATAATAATTGCGGATAAAGAAACGGTTTATATCTGTTTGGGTGGATAGAAGATGAGCTGACTTTTGCATATCCTCTACGGTTTTTTCCACACCGGACCGTTCCTGTTCCATACGCTGGTAGATGCTATTAAGCAAAGGCTGTCCGGCATTGGCCACCATGGTATTGTAAAGGTAAATAAGACCAATGAGGATGGGAAATAAAATAGAGCATAGGTAACATAACATTAACTTGGTCTTGTACCGCATGGACCGTGATAAGGTACGAATAATATTCATTGTTTTGATTCTCCTGATTTTACTGCAGCTGAAAAAAATATACCAAATCCAATTATTGTTTACTGATTTCGCACTGTTAAAAAGATACAATTTTTATTAGAAACACACGAACATATTATAAGTTTTGACGGAGCTTAAATTTGTTTTTCTATTCTATCATTTTTATTTCGTGAAAACAAGTAGCAATTATCTTTCCTCGTTTGATTCCGCCTTTTTGTTAGTGGCAGTGCAATGGGTATTAGGTTGAAAAAACAAGAGCAGTTTTTTCAACACCTGATTTGTATGTGTGCTAAAGCACACAGATAGGAGTTAATATGAAAAAAGTTTTAGCAAAACCACAGAGGGCGAAACAGAGAATACAGGGGTATAAAAGGCAGTGGCAGCTCCAGGCTATGATCATCCCTGCCCTAATTTTCTTCTTTGTTTTTGCTTATATACCAATTTTCGGTCTATTTAATGCTTTTTTAGATTATGATCTGACCGACGGATTTTTTGGAAAGAGCCTGGCAGGATTTAAATATTTTCAGGAATTATTTTCAGACAAAGATTTTTATCTGGCACTTCGTAATACCTTTGGGATGAGTCTGCTTAAATTTGCATTTACGTTTACATTACCAATTCTCCTTGCCCTGGTGTTAAATGAGCTGCCATTTACAAAGCTAAAAAAAGTGACCCAGACCGGTAGCTATCTGCCGCATTTTCTATCTTATGTAATTGTTGCCACGTTATGGATGGTATTCTTAGACAGAGGCGGTCCAATCAATGACTTACTGCTGCGGCTTGGCGTCATAGCAAAACCAATTGATTTTCTTACGGACTCAAAATGGTTTTGGTGGATTGGTGTTATGATTGACAGCTGGCAGGAAACCGGCTGGAATGCAATTATCTACCTGGCCGCAATATCTGGTATCAGTCCTGAGCTGTATGAGGCCGCATCGGTAGACGGTGCCGGCAGATTACGATGAATGTATAGTATCACGCTGCGGTCCATATCCGGAACCATTGGTGCGTTGTTTGTTTTGAATATGGGTAATCTGTTGAGCGGCGGTCCGGTTGGTTCCAACTTTAACCAATCCTATCTGCTTGGCAATGCGTTTAATCACCAGACCTCGTATGTTCTACAGACGTTTGTGGTAAACACCGGATTAAATCAGCTCAGGTTTTCCTTTGCCGCAGCTGCAAACCTGGTATTATCCGTACTATCCGTATTGTTGTTATTCGGTGCCAATAAAGCATCGAAAAAGGCGTTCGGATCAGGCATTATGTAAAGGAGTAAAGTGATATGATTGCAAAAAATAGAGAAGACCGTATAATTAACCTGGTAACTGTCGTAATTTCAATTCTTGTTTTAATAGTAACTTTATATCCAATTTACTATTGCCTGATTAATTCCTTCAATGAAGGAAAGGACGCTGTCAGCGGCGGCATTTACTTTTGGCCCCGGGCATTTACCCTGGATAATTATATCATGGTGTTTCGGAATAAAAACCTGCTGGGAGCTTTTAGCATGACGGTTCTCAGAACGGTTGTGGGGACTGCCGCAGCGATCATAGGTACCTCCATGGCAGCATACGCCCTGGCAAATAAAAAATTAATAGGACGTAAGTTTTACATGGTGTTTGGACTGGTTACCTTATATTTTCCAACAAGTGTTGTGTATTCCTATCTGCTGTACAGCCAGATTGGACTGTTAAATAATTTTTTAGTGTATATACTTCCGAACATATTTCAGTTTTACTATATTGTTTTATTTATATCCTTTATCAATGATCTCCCGGATGCTTTACTTGAGTCTGCTAAGATAGACGGGGCCAACGAGTTCGTAACTTTATTTAAAATCGTTATACCGCTTTCTAAACCCATAATAGCAACCTTAGCCCTGTTTGCCGGTGTATGGCATTGGAATGACTGGTTTCACCCGGCTTTTTTTATTACCAATGAAAAACTGATGACTTTGCCCGCCGTACTAATGCGGACCATGTCTTTGACTCAGGCGCAGCAGGAATTACAGAAGGTTTTATCCGTTTCAAGCTCAGCCTCAGTTACCACCCCCGAATCCATCCGATATGCAATGCTTATGATTGCGGTAGCACCCATAACTATTGTTTATCCATATATTCAAAAATATTTTGTGAAGGGAATGATGATCGGCTCTGTAAAAGGCTAAGCTTTCTTGTAGAGGGGTGAAGTTTAAGGGAGAGGTTTCATAGGTTACTTATTAAAAGGGGAATGGCAAATAATATAAGAATTCTGCTGGAGGAGCGAATCTCTTGTATTTCTCCCTATTTCTGGTAGCATAAGCCGATTAATGGCTGTGTTACGTTAGTATGATGCAAATAGAAGTAAGAAGTGCCACATATTGATACTGATTGATACGTGCGCAGGAGCGCACAGATAGGAGTTTTTATGAGAAAAAAAAGAACAAGAATTGCTGCTCTGCTTTTAACAGCAGTGCTGACAGCAAGCTGGCTGACCGGCTGTAAATCAACTTCTGAAACACCCTCCGGTACGAATACTTCGGATACATCAGTATCCAAAGACACTGCCTCGGGTGATACTTCAAATACGGAACCGGAGCAGAACAAAGTACAGCAGGATATAGACTGGGAGCGTATCGGCTGGCAGGCTGATCCGGCAGACCTTGAATGGAAAGAGGACACATCACCTGTCAAACTGTCCTATTACGTCAACTTTTCCTGGTTTGGACTGAATTGGGAAGATGATACGGCACGAAGGGTAACGGAAAAGACAGGTGTTGACTTAGAACTGACCAAACCTGTTGCTGACGACGGACAAAAACTGAACATGATGATTGCAGGGGATCAGCTCGCGGATATTATGACAATCGACCGCAATGACCCGGCCCTGCAAAAAATGATAGATGCAGGACTGGTATGGTCCCTGGACGATCTGATTGACCAGTATGCGCCTAAAATGAGAGAAATTCTGCCAAAAGAAATACTGCAAAATTATCGTTCAGCAGACGGCAAAACCTATCGTTTTACCACCTGGGTGCAGGGCGAAGCCTGGCAAAAAGCAGCAAGGGAGTACAACCAGATAGTAGGTACCAATCAACCGGTGTTGTCTGTACGGAAGGATTATTATGAAGAAATCGGATCACCGGAGATAAAAACCCAGGCTGATTTAGTAGCAGCCCTTGAAAAAATGCACGCAAACCACCCGGACAAGATTGCCTTTTATCCGGCAGATAACGCAGTATCTGCAAGTACACTGTCACTCAGTGCATCCATGGGTAATTTAGGGGTACAGTTTGGTATGAGCAACAACATGACGGATCAGGGCGGACAAATCCGCTGGCAGGCACGCAGTACGGAATTTCAGAATACAATTGCTTTTCTCCATGAGTTACAGACAAAAGGTCTGCTGAACCAGGATCCTTTCATTGATTCGAAAGATGTAAACAATGCAAAAATTACGAGAGGTGACGTAATTTCTTATACCTGGGTAATTTCTGACGGAGAAAAAGTTCCGCAAGACAATCCGAATACCCAGTATATTGTGGTAGGACCTCTTGACACCTATAAACAGAACCGTACCGGTTCCGGCTGGCTTGCTACGGTTATCAGCAAAAAGTGTTCGGATCCTGCCCGTGCCATCCGTTTCCTGGAATATATGGCCTCAGTAGAGGGACATCAGGATGTATCCTGGGGAATTCAGGGAGATACGTATAGCGGGGATGTAGTAAAAGGACCCCAATGGAATCTTGTAGACGGCAAGCCCACCATGCTTTCTGCTTATGTTGAGGATAAGAATGCAGATTGGAGCGGTGTAGCAGCTAAAAATGGCTTGGGTGAATACTGGATTGCCTGCAATGAAATGTTATGGAATCTGCCCTGGTGGGATACCAGCAATGAAAAAATGGCTAAGTACAATGAGGTTTACGGACCCAGGGTAGTATATACTCCGGAACTGGATTTCCAAGCACCGGACCCGGCCAGTGAAGAAGGTATTATTTTGCAGAAAGCCCATGAATTACTTCAGCTATATGTTGTTAGTATGGTTTTTTCCGATGACTGGAAAGCAGATTATGACAAGTTTATTGCTGCGGTGGATGCCCTTGGCATGGACAAAGTAGAAAGTTTCTATAATACACAATATCAGGAAAAGCTTAAGAGTATGAAATAATGAAACTGGCCGGGAATAAAAGGAGACTTCATGTTCCCGGCCAGTATTTCTATTTCTGTTTCCTGTTTTACGTGATAGCTCGAAAGCAGGTTAAGGACAGAAAAACAGTTGGTTTTGTAATAAAAAGTGGTAAAATAAGTATATAGATGAAAATTAATGATGCAATAAAAGAAGCGGAAAGAGGAGAAAAGAAATGGAACAAGATAAATTGAGCGTGGACGAGCTGCCTTTTGAAATTACGGGCGGACAATTGGAGTCTCAAAACGAGACGGAGTATCTGTTAAGTGTCCATCAGGAGATAACCTGCCTTAAGTTTGGATTATCAAGGGTAGCAGGAATACAGCACAAGGAAACAGGACTATATAGTCTATGTCTTTCACAGAAAACCACAAAGATTAACTGCAATGGAAACTTATGGGTTCTAACCGATGGGGCTACTCATGGAAAAGCAGTGTGTATCAGCGGAACAGGGGAAAAAGCAGCAGAAATAACAGAGAACAACATAATGGTAACACTTGCCCCGGGCAGTTATATACTAAAACTATATTCCGGCTGGCCGCCTTGTGATATCTATGGAAAGAGACTGACCCTGCAGATGAAAGACGGAGAGATACTGGAAAAGGCATATGCACACTTTTATTGGGATACCCTGCTTCCTTCCGTAATCGAACAAACCGATGCCCTTTATTATCCCAATACCTTGGGTTATGTGCTGAGTACGCTAAAACAAGGGGAGTATGCCGGTACTTATCCGGATGTGGATCATGAATTCCAATGCAAGGGCAGGATAGCAGTTCATGGTCAGTGTGAACTGTCTGTTGTGGAGAGAATGATGAATCTGCAGTTTAAGATGATGCGGGAGGACCCGGTGGGTCTGTGGCGTAATCCTTGTGCCATTCAGCCAAGTGGAGTACGGGAATACCATGTGCGAAGAGACAGCATGGACCATACTGCCAATGCGGAGATGTTTTTAATCACAGGGAATGTAGAGATTTTAGAAACTGCCTGGCTGTATTATGGGGCAGTAAAAAATATGGACTGGCTGGACGCCCATATGGAAGAGTTAGAGGGAGCTGCCTCGCTGCTTGAACATCTGACAGATCGTAATGGAAAGCTATGGTCCGACGTCTTTTATGAGGATCAGGTAATTAAGGATGGTATGGAATGCATGTCCGCTGCACTGGCAGCCCATGGGCTTCAATGCCTGGCGGACTTAGAACAGCTTATGGGTCGCAGGGAAGAGGAAAGTAAATACCGTAAATTGGCGGATATAATTGCAAAGACACTAATTAAACCGGTACCATATGGCTTCTGGGATGAGAAACACAACCGTTTTACCGACTGGATTGACCGTAACGGGCAGGTTCATGACCATATACATTTGCTAGCGAATTGTCTTCCGGTGTTGTTTGGGTACGCCAATGAGAACCAGGTTAAGGCTGTAAAAAAACTGATAGAGGAAAACTATGAAGAGTTCCAACGCTTTCCAACCTTTTTATCCCCTTGTATTGCCGATTATACACCGGATGAAATCGGGGACGGCGGACCTTATGATTTATGTGCTGCCGGCCGCTACTGGTGCTGGGATGCTGCTTACTGGGCGTACTTTGGCAGAGGGGATGTATTGGGACAGCAGTTGTTTAAAGTGGCCGCCCAGGCTGAGACAGACGGATACCGGATGGGTGAGCGTTATGATATGAACCATGTTTATTATCAGGACGATAAAAACTGGCATGGTGCGCCGTATTATTATGAGTACCCCAATGTATACAGCTGGGTACTTGTTAAGGAATACTTAGGGCTGCGTCAGGGAATTGATGTGGATATTGAACTGCGTCCGGTGCTTGACCGGTATGGCACAGTTACGGCAGAAAACTACGGAATCGAATATACGTATAGCGACAGTGGATTTACGGTAAAAAATATTGCACCTCACAGTCAGACACTTCGTCTTACGTTAGCAGCTTTGTATCCGGGTAAAACAATGTACCAAAAGGAGACACCCCGTATGGAGGGAGACCGGATTCTTTTAGATGCCGGTGAAAGTTACACGATACTGATTGAAGCCAATAACGGAATAGATAACTAGTAAAGATTATTACTATAATAAACCCAAAAAAACCGGAGAGGTTTATACTTGCTTAAGTGTAAACCTCTCCGGTTTTTTAGATAATTACTTTTGTGCCTCTTTTGTAAAAATATAAAAATCAGTTGTGCTGTCACCGTCAAAGAATACAGTCAGTAATTATATAGTATCTGGGTTCTTTACTATTAATTCGAGGAACCGCTTATCTTGAATCTGAAAGGCTCTTAGCTGCCCTCCAAGATGTTTTCTGAATTTTTCATTGTCCAAATCAATCCTATAGATACCGATTACCTTAAGAAGACAGAGATATTTTCCTAAAATATAATAATAATAATTATAGCAGTAGTTCATTTCTTTAGTATAGAAACATGGTATACCAAAAACTGTAAATGAATATTGGGATTCTTTTTAAAATTATGGTTCCATATTTGCCCTAAATTTGGTATTATTTATAGAATACAGAAAAGTAGCGAATGATCAGAAATAAAAAACAAATTAAAAATAAGTTAAAAAATTGTGACTTTTAGCGGGTTTGCTTGTCATCTACTGGATTATGGGATATAATGAGGATAGTTGTTTATGGTACAGGCTTAGCAACTGCTCTTTGAATGCGTTCGTTTGAGTTTGCTATGCAGACTCATTTTTATAATGATTACCGGAGGGATATATGGGTAAGCAGAATTTTTCAAATATAGGTGAAGATATTAAAAACATTGTTCAGGATGCTGTAAACACCGGGGACTTTAGAAGGCTTAGCAAAGATATTGGGCATACTGTTGACAATGCATTGGATGAGGCAAAAAAATCGATAAAATGGGCAAAGGATTACCGAAATAACTCAAATCAGTATGCTAACCCTGATTCCACAGGCTATCAATCCGGTTATAGAAACGGGGAGTCCAGGAATCAAGATGCAAGAAACAGGGAGTCCAGGAATCGAGATGCAAGAAACAGGGATTTAAGAAACAATACCGTGCAAAACAAGATTAATAATTACGCAAACAACATGAATTATTCTAATCGGAATCAGGTCAGCCGGACATATGTCAAAAATGCAGTTATTCCTGGTAAAGCGGTATTAGTCGGCAGGGTATCTGGTATATTGTGTACCATCTTTGGTAATATCGGAGTCGGTGTACTTGGTGTTGCAGTTATCGTCTTGATGGTAGCCGGGCATCTCCTGGGAATGGATGAATTCTTTGCAACGATTGGACTAGGCATTTTACCTTTTCTTATTATAAGTGTATTCGTATTAGCAAAGGGAAACAGAATCCGGAAGCGGATACGGAGAATGCAGCAATATACAACCCAGCTTGGAGGACGTAATTACTGTGAGATTAAGGATTTGTCCATATCTACCGGTCTTAGTACCAGATATATCGTGAAAGATCTGCAGAAGATGATCTCCATCGGCATGTTTCCTGAGGGACATATTGATGAGAAAAAAACCAGTTTTATGTTAGATAATGAGAGTTATAAATTATACCTGGATTTGCAGGAGAGCATGAAACAGGCAGAGGTAAATAAACAGAAAAAGCTGGAAGCCCAGAAACAGGAAGAAGAAAAACAGCAGGAGACAGTAAAAGCAGCTAAAGACCTGCCAGGAGAAGCCAGAAGTGTAATTGAGGAAGGCAGACAATTCATTCATAAGATAAAAGAGGCTAATTTTGCGATTCCGGGAGAGGAAGTATCTAAAAAATTAGACCGTTTAGAGGATGTAATCGGTAAAATATTTGATTACGTGGAACTCCATCCGGATCAGATTCCCGAAATAAGAAAGTTTATGGAGTATTACCTGCCCACTACCTTAAAACTTTTAGAGGCTTATAAAGAGTTTGACAGACAGCCCATTCAAGGAGAGAATATCTCCACGGCTAAGAGTGAAATTGAAAAAACACTGGACACAATCAATCTGGCATTTGAGAATCTCCTCGATGACCTCTTTGAAGATGCAGCGATGGACGTTTCAACGGATATCTCTGTTCTCAATACCATGCTTGCCCAGGAAGGTTTAACCGAGAAGAATTTAAAAAGCTTAATAAAATAGATTTTACCGAGAAGAATTTAAAAAGCTTAATAAAATAGATTTTACCAGGAGGAAATAAGTATGAACCAGGAAGTACCTACCTTGACTTTTGAGCCATTTTTAGAAGAAACCAGTCAGTTAAAAACAAAAGAAGAAATCGTTATTCAGGATAAGCAAAAGACGGAAGTGGAAGTATTTGATGAAAGTACGCTGACGCCTGAAGAGAAAAAGATGGTGGAAGATTTTTCAAATCAGATCGATATTAATCAGTCAAATCTGATACTGCAGTTTGGTGCAGGAGCCCAGAAAAAAATCGCAGATTTTTCAGAATCTGCCTTAAACAATGTGAAAACCAAAGATTTAGGTGAAGTCGGTGAAATGCTCTCTAGCGTGGTAATTGAGTTAAAGAGTTTTGATACAGAGGAAGAAGAAAAAGGATTTTTAGGGTTATTTAAGAAAACCTCCAATAAGATTACAGCCATGAAAGCGAAATATGATAAAGCCGATGCCAATGTGAATAAAATCTGCAAAGTCCTTGAAACCCATCAGATTCAGCTTTTAAAGGACATTGCGATGCTTGATAAGATGTATGATCTGAATAAGACCTATTTTAAAGAACTTTCCATGTATATTTTAGCCGGCAAAAAGAAACTGGCGAAAGTACAGGAGACAGAATTACCCGCACTTATGGAAAAATCCACCCGCAGCGGTCTTCCAGAAGATGCTCAGGCAGTGAATGATTTAGTTGCTATCTGCAATCGTTTTGAAAAGAAGATTCATGATCTGGAACTTACCAGAATGATCTCAATTCAGATGGCTCCCCAGATTCGTCTTGTTCAGGGGAATGATACCATGATGGCAGAAAAAATCCAGTCCACCATTGTGAATACCATTCCACTTTGGAAAAGCCAGATGGTATTGGCCCTTGGAGTTGCTCATTCGGGACAGGCTGCAAGAGCCCAAAGAGAAGTAACGGATATGACCAATGAATTGCTTAAGAAGAATGCAGCTACCTTAAAGATGGCAACCATTGAAACTGCCAAGGAATCAGAACGCGGAATTGTAGATATTGAAACGCTGCGTAATACCAATGAGTCATTGATTTCAACCCTTGACGAAGTAATGCGGATCCAGGCAGAAGGACATCAAAAGAGGAAAGAAGCCGAAGTTGAATTAAACCGGATTGAGAATGAATTAAAGAACAAACTCCTTGAGATGTCAGGCGCACAGGGTCGTGGAAATCGCTAAGATTGAGTGTTTGATAGAGCTGGGAGTGGAATGTAGTATTTATAAATAACGGAATAAGTAAAATCATAAACTAATAAAATATTTAAAAACTCCGCTGTAAAGTGATATGCGGAGTTTTTATATTTATGAGCAGAAAAGACAGTGTTTTCTGCTCCAGTCATAGTATAGTAGCTATTTCGTATAGGTATAAAAATCTGTGGCACATTCACTGTCAAAATTTACAGCCAGAATATAAAAGGTACTGGAATTCTTCACTTTAAAATCCAGGAATCTCATATCCTTAATACCAAATGGCGTATAGCTGTCATCCGTAAGCTTTCTGAATTTCCCGTTGTCCAGGTCAATTCTATATACACCGTGATATTGTATTTAAGCTTCCTTCACATATTGTTTTAAGTTATTAAAGCCAATGGTTATGCCCTGTAAGGTATCTTCCATTCCTTCAAATTCAATGGCGATATATCCATTATAATTCACATTTTTTAATGCCTTGATGCAATGAAGTACCGGCACATCACCATGACCTATTATGGCACCTCTAAGATAGTTTCCGCTTCTGGTCCGGAAGAAGCCTTCCCCCGGATCGGGGAGCATAGCAGATTTTACATGAAAATCTTTCGCGTGGGCATAGAAGGTGTAAGGTGCAATTCTTCCAAAAGCTTTATCCGGGGCTTCATCCGCACATAAAAAATTGCCCATATCTGCTAACAATCCAAAATTCTCATGACCTACGGCGTTATATAATTTCTCTACCCGCTCACTATCCTGACAGAAAAACCCATGATTCTCAACGGTAGTTTTAATGCCTTTGGCAGCGGCATAGATTGTTACCTCTTTGCAGGCAGCTGCGATAACCGGTAAGATAGCATCAAAGGATCTGCCATCACCGGTGGTGGCATCATGCCGAACCAGTTTTGCTCCTAAAATTTCAGCCATATCCACCATCTTTTTCACCCGTTCAATTTCTAACTGGGTATTACCGCCACTGCCCTTTAAAAAGTCGGCACCAAAGGTAAAGCTGGATATGGGTAATTCCAAACGCTTACATTCCTGTGATAAAATTTTTGCATATTCTTTCGTAGAAACACCCTCTGGAGCTAGGATATCTACAAATTCTATGGCATCAAAGCCAAGTTCTTTTGCTTTTTTGATACAGTCCAACTGTGTCATTATACCTGAGGATAATAATTTGCTGAAGCTGTAGGAACTGACAGATATTTTCATATTCAAGTAACCTCTCTGCTGTTAATGTGTTTTAAATTCATTCGCAAACAATAAGAAAATACTTTAAGGTAATTAAATATCGCTGCAAATTCTCTAAGAAAATACCTTAGGATAATTAGTTATCGCTGTAAATTCTCTAAGAATATACCTTAAGGTAATTAAATATGGTTGCAAATTCTCTAAGAAAATACCTTAAGGTTAATTAATTGTCGCTGCGAATTCTCTAAGAAAATACCTTAAGGTAATTAATTGTCGCTGCGAATTCTCTAAGAAAATACCTTAAGATAATTAGTTATGGTTGCAAATTCTCTAAGAAAATACCTTAAGGTAATTAGTTATCGCTGCAAATCTCTAAGAAAATACCTTAAGGTAATTATATCATTGCAAATTCTCTAATAAAAAACTTTAAGATAATTTAGTTTTTTTATATTACAAATATTATCTTAATGTAACAAAGATAATATAAACTCTCTAGTAAAAGAAATACTATAAGATAACTTCATGTCCTGTCTCGGCGGATTTATAGATTGCATCTAAAATTGCCATGATTTCAATGCCATCCTGTGCAGGAGAGATACAAGGGGTTCCGTCCAGAATACAGGAAACAAAATGATTGATTTCTTCGGCAAATAATCCATCGAAACTTAAAGAGGTTTCTGCATCTAAGGATACGTCTGCCAGGTAATCATTAATTTCGCTGTATAACTCTAATTCCGGATTTAATTTGGCGCCGCCTTTGGTACCAAAAAGCTCAATCTTACCCTCATCCTTTTTAATATTTAAGCTAAAACTTGCTTCAATGGACAAAACCGCACCATTATCAAACCGTATCATGGCTGTAGCGAGATCTTCTACATCACAAATATCATTTTCTGAGGCGCTGGAGGCACGGTAGAATTTTTTGCCTTTGATGTTTTTTCTGTCACTTAGTTTCTTAAAGGTTGCACCGTATACGGAGACGGGTTTGGGATTACCCATTAAAAACCTTACCAGATCAATTACATGAACCCCTAAGTCAATCAAAGGACCGCCCCCCGAACGGGATTTATCTCCAAACCAGCCTCCGGGATTGCCTTTTCGCCTTAAATAGGTAGCTTTTGCATAATACAAGTCACCAAAATAATCAGAGTCAATAAACTCTCTTAGAATTTTACAGTCATTGCCGTAACGTCTTACAAATCCGATCATAAGGAGCTTTCCATTTCTCTCGGCAGATTCCTTCATGGCCTTGGCAGCTTCTTCCGATACGGACATTGGCTTTTCACACAAAACATGTTTTCCGGCATCTAAAGCTGCAATAGCACAGGGAGCATGAGCCGAATTCCAGGTGCATACACTGACTGCATCGATTTCTTTCAGCTTTAGCATCTCACTTAGGTCAGTAAAGGTATGTTTGATGTTATATTTTTCAGCCATGGTGTTAAGTCTATTTTCATTCAGGTCACAAAAGGCATATAATTCTACCATGCTGTTTTTTAAATATGCTTCAATATGTTCTACGGAGATGGAGCCCGTACCAATAATACCAATTTTAATTTTTTCCATTTCTATCTCCTCCTATAACCCTTTCATACGGTTCAGGAAAATAACCGCATTCTTAATATCTGCCTCTGGATTAGCCCCTACTTCACGTTCTATAGTCAAAAATCCTTTGTAACCAATGTCCTCCAGTGCTTTTAAATACTCTGGGAAGTTAACTTCGCCTTCACCAAGAGGTACTTCAATAAAGGGAAGGTTTCCTTCTCCGGAGGTAAAATCATCCTGGGACTTTGCGCTATCTTCGGGAGTTATTCCGTATATAATTTCCGGATCTTTTACCAGTAACCGTCTGCCATCCTTTGCGTGGGTATGTACAATATAATCTTTCAAGGTATAAACTGCTTTTACCGGGTCATCACCAGTTACCATGACAAAATTAGCGGGGTCTAAATTTACCGCAACACCTTTTGAGTTTAGGGCATCTAAAAATTCTTTCAGGGTACTTGCTATCTCCGGACCGGTTTCGATTGCAAAATGCCCTCCAAGGGAATCTGCAAAGCGGCTTAAGGTATGGCAGGCTTCCTGCATGATTTTATACCGTTCATGATTTTTATCTGCAGGTACGACGCCGATATGAGTAGTAATAATATCGGTTTCCAAATCTTTGGCAAGTTCCATAATACGTTTGGATTTTTCAATCAGGACCGAGTTTTTCTCCTTGTTGCCAAAACCCTGGCCCAAATCACCACACAGTGCGGAAAATACCAGACCGTTAGACTTAACAATCTCTAAAAGTTCTTTTCTTTTGCTGCCGGTTAAATTCTCAGGTGAATACTCACCGGAAGTTGCATACATCTGAAGTCCTTTTGCTCCCAGCAGGGAAGCCTTTTCAATTGCGGTTTTTGTATCCAGCTTAAAACTATCCAGCATGACGCCGATGGGAAAATTGTACATGATAACCATCCTTTCATATAAATATCATGAGTCTCTAAGTGAGGTAAGTAAAGAAGTTTCGGATTACTTATAATTTTATTGTTTGTTTACTAAGCTCATTGTATAATTGAACTATCATGAAGTAAAGAAATGAACTTGCTAATAATTAACACTATCTTGCTATGGAGACCGAAGATGAGTCCAAATAATTTTTATGAACCTCATAACCATAAAGATCCTTCTTTTCCTATTATATTCCACCTGGATACCAGGAATAAAAGCCAGGATGATTTTCTGCCCCATTGGCATGAAAATATTGAAATCCTCTATGTGCTGCAGGGCTCCATAAACGTACTTTCGGATGCCAGCAGTATAACCGCGAATCCGGAGGAGATTATTATCATTAATTCCAATAATGTCCACTATATACAGACCCTGGAAGAGGAATCTAAATATTATTGCCTGATTGTAGACCGGAATTTCTGTGAAGAAATCGGAATTGATACGGAGGAGATCATATTTCAGAGACTGATAAAAGATAAGTTATTAAAGGATCAATTCAGAATCATCAGAGAGGAATTCATGAAACAGAAACCTCTTTATAAAGCCAGAATCAAATCGGTCATTACAGATCTGGTAATCTGCCTCTACCGAGACTATATTTTATCGGAGACTCCACTATCAAGTAAACCGGAAACCAATAAAATTGATATCGTAAAAAAGGCAATCCGTTATATCCAGGGCAATTATGAGAAGGACATATCCATATCTGATATTGCCGATAAGGCAGGGGTGAGTAAATTTTATTTCTGCCGTATCTTTAAAGAAATAACAGGATATACTACCGTGCGTTATATTAATATATTAAGATGCACTAATGCAAAGAAACTTCTCTTAAGCGGTAAATATAGTGTGGAAGAAGCGGCATTCGAATGCGGTTTTGATAACCTGTCTTACTTTTCAAAGACCTATAAAAGGCATATGGGATGTCTGCCGTCTTCATTAAAAAGGATGTAATGGAAATATTGACTTAAGCCTCCGCCAAGAGTATCATAAAAGGGCAGATAAGGAGGCTTATAAATTGATTGATAAAGATAACACGATAAACAAAGATAACATGATAAAAAAAAATAATACGATAAGTAAACATAACACGAAATATAACAGGATAAATAAAAAGACAAATAAAAACAGCAAGATAGCATATAGAGGAATCCCTATTCATGAGTCAGTGCTATTTGGTGTACTTCTTGCCATAGTCGGAGGATTTTTAGATGCATATACCTACATAGGCAGAGATGGCGTATTTGCCAATGCCCAGACCGGTAATATCGTTTTAGTCAGTGTATATGCTGCTCAGGGTAACTGGGGGAAAGCATTGCTTCATATTCCTCCCATTCTTGCTTTTATTCTTGGAGTTTTAGTAACGGAAATGATAAAGGCAAAATCTAACAGGATTTTTTTAAAAGACTGGAAAAGAGGAGTTTTAATACTTGAGGTTATTGTGCTTTTTATTGTAGGTTTTATTCCTTATTCCATGCCGGATATTATTGTAATCGTGATCATCTCATTTGTAACATCTGTTCAGGTACAGTCCTTTCGTACTCTGGTGAATTCTCCTTATGCGACAACGATGTGCACAGGTAATTTACGTTCTGCTTCCCAGGAAGTATTTACTGCACTTACGAAACATGACCGCGAAGCAGCCAAAATAGCAGCCAGGTATTTCATTATTATTTTTACATTTGTGTTAGGGGCTTTCATTGGGGGGATGTTTACTTCGATGATCGGTGTGAAGGCTGTTTGGATTGCGGGGGGTGTTTTGGTTATTCCCGTTATTTTGTTTCAGGTTTTTGAACAGGAGTGAAATGTGAAGTTTGAAGAATTTATTTTCCAAAAACTTTACATTTAAGTAACATGAGATTTACGGAGTTGGTTTAGAATATCATATGTAACAATGATAATAAGTTGTTTTACTAGGTGGTTTGAATTTTAAGGATTGTAATACAAACAGGAGGTAATTATGGAAGATAAGATTTATGACATTTCTAAGGAAATGCTTAGAAAGTATGGCAGGATAGCTAAAAAGAGTATGAATGAAAAGGTAATCTATGAAGTTGCGGCAGTGATTTATTCGATTCGTCAGGATTACAAGGAAGATACAAGAAATTATATTACTACCAAAAGTATCTATGAGATAGAAAAAGAAATGGTTTTAAGGCTTCAAAAGACGATACGGCATAATGAGGAATTTGCAGAAGAAGCAGACGATGCTTGCAGAAAGGCTTTAACCTATATTGAACTGGTGGTTGCACCCAGAATAAATTTAAGTTCTCTGGCTTGTTAATAGGCTGAGGCCTTTTTTTTGTGCCTGAGTTATAGAAACTAAGGAAATTGGACTTGCATTAGCAGAGGTTATTGATTATACTAAGTAAGCAGTAAGTATTACTGTAATAATTTATAAAGGACAGTTCGTGACCATCCTGTCGGTAAACAAAACTAGGGAAATGTAGTAGGGCTACTTTAGTAGTTAGACTGCTTTGTTTGTTTATGGGCTTATGCCCTATTTTTTTTGCTTATTTTTAACAGGAGCGTGAACTATGCCGGAAAAGAGGATTTTTATGAAAGCATTAGTTCTATTTAGCGGTGGTGTTGACAGCACTACCTGTCTGGCGATGGCAATCCGGGATTTTGGTAAGGAGAATGTCATTAGTCTTTCTATTTTCTATGGTCAGAAACATGAAAAGGAGATTGAAGCAGCGGGTAAGATCAGTTCTTATTATGGAATTCAAAGCTTAACTCTTGATTTGACCAATGTGTTTGCCTTAAGTAATTGTTCCTTATTATCCCACTCCAGTCAGGATATTCCAAAACAGTCCTATTTAGAGCAACTGAAAGGGACAAACGGGAATCCAGTTTCTACTTATGTACCCTTTCGGAATGGATTATTTTTATCCTCGGCAGCCAGTGTTGCTCTTTCAAAAGACTGTGATTATATCTATTATGGAGCACATCAAGATGATGCTGCCGGAAATGCTTATCCGGATTGTAGTGCTGCCTTTGCAGCGGGCATGGAAAAAGCTATTTATGAGGGAAGTGGTCAGAAACTTAAGTTAATGGCGCCGTTTATCTCCCTTAATAAAACCCAGATCATTGCCAAAGGACTTGAATTATCAGTTCCATATGAACTCACCTGGAGCTGCTATGAGGGTCTTAAAACTCCTTGCGGTAAATGCGGTACCTGCATAGACAGGCAAAAGGCTTTTGAAAATAACCATACCACAGATCCTGCACAAAAAGAAAGGAATGAAATGAATGAACAGTTCAATCTCTAATAAAAAAAGCTCCTCTGCGCCACATTATACGTATATTCAGAAGCTGACCATCTCGGGTATTGTTATAGCCCTTTACTGCGTCATAATGTATTTCACCCAATCCATAGCCTTTGGTCCATATCAGGTTCGGATCGCAACTTCACTTTATGCACTTGCCTATTTATTTCCCTTTTTGGTCCTGCCCCTTGGAATTGCTAATTTTCTATCCAATATGTTGGGCGGGTTAGGACCGATTGATATGTTTGGCGGTTGTCTGGTTGGTGTTATAACAGCATTTCTTATTGTACTGATCCATAAATATAAATTGCCCAAAGCCAGCTGTATCGTTCCAATTATTGTAATACCAGGTACCATTGTACCTATCTGGCTTTCTATCATAAACTCACTTCCCTATGGTTTATTGGTAGCAAGTCTTTGTATTGGACAAATTATTCCTGCAATTACAGGTGTTATACTCATGAAAGCTTTTGGCCGTGTTTTATTAAAACAAGGTATAAAGGAAAGTTAATGCAGTCGCATTCGCATAAGTACAAAACAGGTGTTATTCTTGTTAGGAGGAGATTATTATGAGCGGAAGAAATAAAGAAGAATTGAAAGGGGTTAGTTTTCTAGGAAATCAGAATACCAAGTACCCCGATAACTATGCACCGGAAATGCTGGAAAGCTTTATGAATAAACACCAGGGGAATGATTATTTTGTTAAATTTAACTGCCCTGAGTTTACCAGCCTTTGTCCTATGACGGGACAGCCGGATTTTGGGGCAATGTACATATCTTATGTACCGGATCAGATTATGGTGGAAAGTAAATCTCTCAAATTATATCTGTTCAGTTTCAGGAATCATGGAGATTTTCATGAGGATTGTGTGAATATAATTATGAAGGACTTAATCAAATTAATGGAACCAAAATACATCGAAGTGTGGGGCAAATTCACCCCAAGAGGCGGAATCTCCATAGATCCCTACTGCAATTATGGAAAACCAAACACAAAATGGGAACAAGTAGCCTTTAACCGGTTGATAAATCATGATTTATATCCGGAAAAAGTGGATAACCGTTAAACAATTATGTAAGGACTTTTATACTTTCTATATTCCAATCATTCATGTAAAGAAACACTTGACAATAGTACTATATAGTACTATACTATATAAAGAGGTGAAGGAAATGAAAACACATGGCGGTTTCTTAATATCCCAGATACATAAACTTCAGGGGAGAGCTTTTGAAAAGATGCTGAAAGACAGTGGAATTGAAGCCTTTAACGGTGCTCAGGGCAGAATCTTATATGTATTGTGGGAACATGAAAAGCTTTCTATTACAGATATCGGAAAGCTTACCTCCCTTGCCAAAACTACCTTAACCAGTATGTTAGATCGTATGGAGGAGAGTGGTTTGGTAGAGAGAATACCCGACAAGAAAAATAGAAGACAGATATTTATATGCATTACAAAGAAGGCAAAGGGATACCGGGATAGGTATGATCAGGTATCGGAGCAGATGAATACCCTTTTTTATGAAGGCTTTACGGCAGGAGAAATAGAAGAGTTTGAACACAAACTAAGGAGTATTATAAATAATTTAGATAAATAGGAGGCGTTATTATGGAAGAACAAGTGAAAAAAGATATGTTAAAGCTGGTGGATCAAAACCGTGATATTATCGTATGTTCCATAGCGGAGAATGGGTTTCCCAATGCAAAGTCCATGTTTAAGGCAAAACACGAAGGGCTTAAAACCTTTTGGTTTTCAACCAATGTATCAGCGGTCCGCACGAGCCAATGGCTGAAACAGCCAAAGGCATGTATTTACTTTTTAGATTCAGAAAATATTCATGGGCTGATGCTGACCGGACACATGGAGGTTTTCACCGATAACGAAACAAAACTAGCCTTTTGGAAACCGGGAGATGAGATGTATTATCCCCTTGGTCCGACGGACCCGGATTACTGTATGTTACGGTTTACAGCAGAAGAAGGTAATTACTGGGGGCTGGGGAAATACCTGTTTTCCGTGGATTCGATTGGAGAGTGATTCATATGCCGTATCAACAGGTTGGAGATTGTTCCGTATTTTATGAAGATATCGGTGTGGGACAGCCTGTTTTATTCCTGCACAGCAGTTACAGCAGGGGAATTATAGCTTTTGGCGGACAGATACAGCCCTTCTTTCATTCATATCGTTGCCTTTTGCCAGATTTCAGAGGCCATGGAAGAACCAAGTCAGAAAAGAAGGACTGGGATACCAGCAAGATCAGCGAGGATATGGCAGGCTTTTTAGCAGCACTAGGAATAGAAAAGGCACATATAATCGGCTACAGCCTGGGCGGCGGAGTGGCTCTTCATCTGGCAGCAAAGTACCCTGATTTAATACAAAGTATAACTACCATCGGCTGCGGTGGTGTTGCCGATCCTACGGGAGCTGACGATTTTGAGCCTGAGGCGTTAATACGAAATAATCAGCAGGAATTTATTGAACGGATAAAAGTAATTCATGGGGATGCTCATGGAGGGGACTGGGAACACCATTTGAGGCAGAGTGCTAAGGATTGGAGAGAATATCCTAACCTTTCGGAGGAAGATTGGACTAAATTAACCATGCCGATGTTATTAATCGGCGGAGAAAAGGATATCTTTGCTTCCCGCGATAAATTACAGAATATGAAAAAACGTTGTCCCCAGGCAGAAATCTATATTGTACCTGGTGCAAGCCATCGTCCCCATATGCCCACGGAGCAGGTGAAAGAAGTAAATACAGAGATACTTAATTTTCTAAAAAGAATAAGAGGATAGTATCGTCAAAATGATCACGATAATGTTATTATCATAATTTAGATTACAATAACAAACAACGAACAGTTTTAATATAGTACCCTATATAGGACAGTGAAACAGAAAATTCAGTAGATCATATTCAAAGCAGGGATAAAGTAACAGGGAGTGGCGGGTAACCATTCCCTGTTTTGGTGTCATGCTACGTCAGGTTGTTTTATTTCTTCGTTCTCTGTCTTTCTTTCCTTCTTTAAAAACAGTGCCGGCAGTAGTCCTACCAGGGTTAGGATGGAAGCTGTCATAAAGATATCATCAAGACCTTTGACAAAGGACATTGCCTGAATCTGAAGTGCCTGTTTTGTAACATCGGCGCCGGAAGCCATAAGCTGTGCTCCGATTACTTGTGCATGGTGTTTGGTACGGCTGGTCAAAATGGTAGTAAGTATGGCAATACCAAAGGAACCGGAAACTCTTGAGATAATATTGGAGATGGCGGTGGCGCTGCCGACTTCAAGTTTATTAACAGAATCCAGGGAGGCTGCCTGAGCGGATACCGCTGCAAAGGACATACTGATACCTCTTAATATCATCCAATACATAATAGTTCGGTTACTGGTATCAACCTCAATATCATGGAGAAGAAACGTGGTTAAAGCAAGACTGATAATACCGAAAATAGCCAGGGGTTTCGGACCGGTACGGTCATATAATTTTCCCACAATCGGCATTAACAGACCGGAAGCCAAAGCACCCGGCAGCATAATAAGACCCGTATCCAGAGCGCCCAGACCCTTTATGTTTTGTAAAAACAACGGAATAAAAAAGATACCGGAGAATAGACCGACAGTTGTAATTACCGTAGTTATGTTTGCAAAGGTAAAATTACGATACCGGAATACTTTTAAATCCAGTAAAGGATTCTTGAATTTAAGCTCAAAGAATAGAAACAGGATTAAAGTTACAAGGCTTATGGCAAAGCAGATAATAACTGAGCCAGAGGTCCAGCCCCAATCGCCGCCTTTGCTTAAGGCTAAGAGCAGACTAAAGAGCATAACGGCAACGGTAACTGCTCCGCCGATATCAAGCTTCTCTACTTTTATAGTCTCAAATTTAGGCAGGAAAAAGAAGGCAAGAAGGAAACCGATGATTCCAATCGGAATGTTAATGGTAAATATCCATTTCCAGCCTACATATTCTACTAAATATCCGCCGATGGTCGGTCCCAATGCAGGTGCAATCAAAAGTGCCACACCTACGATACCCATGGCTGTACCAAAACTTCCTTCCGGTACTATTTTTTTAACCATGGTCATCATTGCCGGCATTAAAAGTCCGCCGCCCAGAGCCTGAATAATTCTGGAGATAATCAGCGTGTTTACGCTCCAGCTAAAGGTACATAAAATCGATCCGAAGGTAAACATGGCCAGAGCAAACAGATATAATTTCTTATAACCAAATTTATCCCCTGCCCAGCCGCTGAAGGGAATTACAACACCAAGTGCCAGCATATAAACGGTTACGACCCACTGAATCTGGCCTTCTGTAGTGTTAAATACATGCATCATGGTTGAAATTGCAACATTTACAATACTGGAGTCCAGAATGGACATGAATCCTCCGATTAGTGCAATTAATACGGGTACTACCCAATGATTACTATTTTTTGTCGTGTTCATAAGTTTTTTGTCTGTGGGCTGTTGCAAGAATAGATTTATAGACTGGTCTAAAAGTGGTTATTATCAGAGCCGTATTTCTTAAGATTTCTGCAGCAGTCCCTGTCACATGATAGAATAATTATTTTTATTCCTTTGATATTGATATAAGTTGAAAGAAGCATGCTGTGACAGTTCCTTTCCTTTCGGGTTTATTTTCTCTCAACTTTTTGCTCAGATAACTTCTGAGATAAATGGGTATGCAAAATAGATAAATTTTTCGTGAAGTCCTCCATAAAACCTGGTGGCAATGTGTCGAACAGCATAATAAGTTCCTTATCAGCGTTCTGAACAACGGATTCAATCATTTCTTTTAACTTTGGTGTACCTTCAATTATGATACTTCTACGGTCCACGCTGTCATGAACCCTTTCCAGATATCCTTTCGATTCCAGTCTGTCAAATACACCCGTTAAAGTACTAGCTGGCAGTCCGGCTGCCTTAGCCAGGTCCGTAATTTTACAGGAACCTCTTTTATTAAGCCTCCAGAGGATAATCAATTCTGATATGGATATATTATTCTCTTTTACAATCGGGGAAAGAATCCTGAAAATACGGGTATTTACCTGGCTTAACATTTCGACTAATTCAAACATTGTATGGTTTTTCCTCCTCTCCTTATCATTTGCTTTTATTTAAGCAATTTTATAGTTCGTGTTATATATAACGAATCAGTATATTACGAACTCGTAATAAATGGAGTGTATCACTCTTGTAGTTGTAAGTCAAGTAGAAAGAAATTACGATTTTGTCCAGTAGAAAGAAATTATGATTTTGCCCAGAATTTAATTATTTGATTAAAAAGTTAATTGACTAAAATTGTTATATATAGATGCTGTGAAGAAGTGTTATAATATGTTAATGGAAAAATAGATGAGTGTTATAGTAATCTGTGCTAGAAACAGCAGGAAGTGAATATATGAAAAAATTCATTCGTAATAAGGGGGTGTTATTATTTTAGGTTATATATCCTTGGATAACGTATTCTTTATTCTAAAGATTGAGGATGTATTTATGATAAAGGGTAAAGGAGTTGTTATCGTGGCTGGAAAGATTCAATGGGGAGCAATTCACGATAAGGCTGAGGTTTTGATTACTGATGAGACAGGTAAAGTATTACAGAAAACCACACTAATTGATTTAGATTGGTTTGACCGCAGCAGATACGGTGAACATGTCACGGCGGATAAGGGAATGAATATTGCATTGATTTTCCCTTTGAAAGATAAGGATTATCTCCGAAAGGGACATAATATAGTTATTCGTTAATTTTATATAACTTTGGTTGCGTAAAGGCTGGACAATGATTACCATCTATCTGAATAAATAGATGGTTTTTTATTGTTAAAAATATCATAGGAAAGCATAAGGCATATTTCAAAAATAAAATCGTGGAATATATTATTATAATCATCTGACAACACCCATATTAATAAAAGGAGTCATTCATGAAAAACAGCAGCATTAGAGTAAGAAAATCTTTAAAATTTGACCTTCAGCGAAGAATCGTATCCCATAAGACGCTGGAATCCTGGAGAAGTGTTCCCCATGTATCCTATGTTTATGAACCGGACATAACGGATTTTTATGAGGAGTATATAAAACTGGCGAGGGACGGGGAAAATACCGGTCGTAAAATATCCTTTAATACGATTATGCTGAAGGTGATTGCCGAAGGGCTGTCAAAAGCACCAAATCTGAATGCTCATATTGAATATAACCAAAGAAGAACAGAAGGCATTCTTCATATAATGGAAAGTATAAATATTTCGATGCCCTGGCTTTTGCCGGATGGAAGAATGATAACTCCGGTTATTTATAATACAGGTAAGATGTCCGTATATGAAATTTCAGAATATATATCAAAACTATCAGAAAAAATAAAAAAGACCAATATAGATGAAATGCTGTATAAAACGGTAATTGCGGATACAGTTAATGAATTAAGGCAGTTAAATATAAAAAAGGTAATAGGAAGAACGATAGCATCACTAACCAGCAGTAACCAGTTTAAAGGGCTAAGTGGTAAAAGAAAAAAACATTACTACAGGATACCGGACAAAGATCGTCTTACGGAACAAGACATTTTAAACGGAACAGTCACTGTTTCTAATATTGGTTCTTTATACAAGGAGCAAAAGGGCTTTTTCACGTTACTAGAGGTCATACCGCCCCAGGTTTTTGCAGTTGGAATCGGTTCCGTACAGGAAAAACCGGGTGTGTATATATCTAATGTCGGAAAGAAGGAAATCGGTATCAGAAAAACACTTCCCTTGTGCCTGGCTTTTGACCACCGGGCAGTTGATTTTTATGCAGTCATACCATTTATAAAAAGACTGGATGAATTGTTTAATAATCCCGGTGTTATCCATACATGGTAAACTGTAATTAAAACAGTAAGAAAACTGGAGCAGCTTTAAAGTAAATAATCTTTGCTGGCGCTATTTAAGCAAATAAAGCAAATAAGATCAAGATAAATAAAAGAAGAACTGTTTCTGTTAAGTTTTATATGGCAATGTTAAGTGCAGCAGAGTAGTATGATAGAAATCAGGGTTATTGATATCAAATTTAATTCAGCAATAAGTCATTTTTAAGGGATATTTAATGATAAAGGAATAACATAGTGTTATTATAGTTTTAACATCATTTACAGGTATGGCAATATAGAAATATGAGACATCATGAAGAATTAGCAGCATAATATAGTAATAGTATGACAAAATAATAAATAATATCTTAAGTGAGGTATCATATGTTATATGCACAGGATTTTCGCAGATTAGCGAGAGAAGCCCTAAGAGGAAGATGGATTCTTGCGGTATTAACCGGTTTTGTTGCAGTACTTTTAGGTGCAAACAGTATCTATGGCAATACTTCAGGTAACAGGAATAATCAGGTTAAGAATTTCGCGGATGCCTATTATGGCATCAATGCGTCATTATTTGTTCTATGGGTCTTGGTCATGATCGGTTTGTTTGTGTTGATCTATCTGATTATTGGCGGAACAATTCAACTGGGTTATTGTACCTTTAATCTCAACTTGATTCATAACACAAATCCTCAGTTCAATGATTTATTCAGTAGAACTGATATTTTCTGGAAAGCATTTGGACTTAGAGTTTTAACAACCTTATATACCTTATTATGGTCTTTGCTATTAATAATCCCGGGAATTATTGCCGCCCTTAGTTATTCCATGGCACCCTATATACTTACGGAAAACCCCTCCATGGGTGTCAGTGAAGCAATTGAGCGTTCCAAAGAAATGATGGACGGAAATAAGTGGCGGCTCTTTTGCCTGGCATTTAGTTTTATCGGGTGGGCAATCCTTAGTGCCCTGACCTTTGGAATTGGATATTTGTGGCTGAATCCGTATATCAATGCAGCCTATGCGGCTTTTTATGATGATATCTCCGGAAAGGCTTTAAGGACGGAATTAATTTAACTTATGGTAAATAAACTAAGGTGCTGTTGCAAAATGTAGGTTATAGAACCAGGGCTTAGAAGGGGCTGTTGCAAAATATAGGATACCAACCCTGGGCATAGAGGCTGTTGCAAAATTCAAAGAGTAAATTACTTGGGAGAGAATGGGGATAATGTTTTTTAGAAATTTAGTGTAAAGTATGCGCGAATGGCTGCAAGAAAGAGAATGCAGCCGCCCATTCGCGCAATCCTTACACTAAATTTCTAAAAAACATTATCCCCATTCTAAGCCCAAGTTCAAAAACCTTACAATTTTGCAACAGCCTCTCTCCCAGGTATTTTAGTCTTTGATTTGCAACAGTCCCTTCTCTCCTGGGTAATTTAATCTTTGGATTTGCAACAGCATCTTGGTTACAGCAACAGCCTTTGTTTGATTATCGCATTGTCTACAATGCCTTTTTGCATAAAGAACTGGTACTGCTGCATAACCTGTTCCTTCTTAAGCTCTGCAATATGTTTACCATAATCAAGGTCTGCCATATTGCTGATACTTGAGGTCAGGTTTATGCTGGTATTTGTGTTGTAATTAAGTACATGGGACAAGGCATTGTATTCGGCTCCGTTACTGCTGCGGGAATCGGATACTTTCTTTATTGCATCATCAATTTTAGAAATATCGAAATTACCGGTTAAATCATAATCGTCGATTCCAAGAGTTTCTAAGGTAGAATCTGCCATACGAATTGTCATACCGTTACCCTGTGGATTAGTGGCAAGATTCAGATCTGCCATACTGCCATCCAACAATTTTTTCGTATTAAACTCAGTACCTTTTGCGGTTGCCTGGATATCCTTTTTCAGCTGCTCTACTTCCTCCTGCATAGCCTCCATATCATCGCTGCTGTAAATTGCTGAATTGGAAGCCTGAACACTTAGTTCACGTATTCGTTGCAGGGAATTTGTAATCTTGTCTAAAGCGCCGTCGGAGACTTTTAATACATCCTGTCCGGCAGCAGCATTGTCTGTACCGACGTCATAACCATTTGACTGGGATTTTAGTTTTTCTACAATCGAAAGTCCCGCTGGATTATCTGCGGCAGTTTTAATCCGGTAACCGCTGGCGTAGTTATCATAACCAACACCATGAGAACCAATTGGGGAAATACTCATACCAACACCTCCTTTCCTTAAGCTGCAGAAATAAAGTTACATGTATTATTTCGGTAAAAAATGCAGATTCTATTAGAAATTTAATTTTCCTCCAGGATTTCAGCTCCGAATTTATGCATCATCTCTAAGATCGGAATGATTCTTTGTCCTAGTTCCGTTAAGCTGTATTCCACTTTTGGCGGTACGACCGGATAAACCTCCCGGTGAATTAAATTATCTTCCTCCAGACTCTTTAACTGGCGGGAAAGTACCTTTTGGGAGACCTGGGGCAGTTTTCTCTGAATATCGCTAAAACGCAGGGTTTTGTAGTTCAAATACCATAAAACCAATATTTTCCATTTACCTGACATAATGTCCTGTATCAACACCATGGGACAGATATCGTAAGTATTACATTTATCTTTCATAAAGCATTCTTCATGCAGGTTAACAACTTGATCCATATTTGGCTCTCCTTTTTATACTGACAATTTTGTCACCAGATGACAAAAAAGTGCCTACTTGTTAATCAATCAGTTCAGTATTATTATAATATCATAGAAAAATGCGAAAGAATAGATAGGATACAACGAAGTGTATAAAATATTTCTATAAATAAATAGTAAGGAGACAGAATATGAGTAAGATATTATATATCAAAGCAAATGCGAAACCCGAAGGAGTATCAAGGACATTCCAAATCTCAGATAGGTTTGTCAAAGCTTATGAAGAGGCACACCAGGAGGATGAAATAGTAACTCTGGATCTGTATCAGGAGAAGATAGATTTTCTTAGGGAACAAGATATTAATTCCATCTTCGGACCCAAAGATGAAGAAAGCAAAAACCATCCCATTTTAAAATATGCATACCAGTTTATGGAGGCAGATAAGATTATTGTAGCCGCTCCTTTGTGGAATCTAAGTATTCCAGCCATCTTAAAAGCATACATTGATTATATCTCTGTAACAGGTATTACCTTTAAATATACGGCACAAGGTCCCGTAGGTTTATGCCAGGGGAAAAAAGTAGTTCACATTGCCGCCAGAGGCGGAGAATATTCCGAAGGTCCTGCCGCCGAATTTGAAATGGGCGATAGATATTTAAGAACAATCTTTGGATTTTTTGGTATTAATGATTTTATAACCATAGCAGCTGAAAAATTGGATGTGATCGGAGAAGATGTGGAAGGAATTTTAAAGGATACCATTGAAAAAGCAATTCAAGTAGCTGTGAATTTTTAATAAAATATAAAAGCAGATATGAAAAAGATTCAAACTGTATGGTCTGAATCTTTTTTTATTGCATAGGAAACTTCTTCGAACTTACCTCGTATGTTAAATTGATATTAGTTCCTTACTCTTTTCTTGAGTAAGTGTATACTGTTTATAGGCACTGTGGATTAGTCGAACTTACCTAACGCTTAGACGTTTGTTCATAGGCTATAACCACAGTTGCCTGCTTAAATGTTGATCAGTTAGATAACGCATGACGTTTTAATTAGCACGAGGCTACATAGCAGGCAGTTCTGTGGAATAAGCAACAGTGTCAATCTACTAAAAGGAGCTATTATTATGATTTACGTAGGCATTGATGTCGCAAAGAATAAACACGATTGTCTTATCACCAGTTCGGACGGCGAAATTCTTTTCCCTGTCTTCACCATTTCTAATGATCTTATTGGATTTTCTCTTTTGCTTCAACGTATGCAATCCTTCACCAATAACCCTGAAACAATAAAAATAGGGCTGGAAGCAACTGGTCATTATAGCAACAATATCGCTGATTTCCTCGCTAATAAAAACTACCACATTTTTATTATCAATCCGCTTCACACTAGTCTATACAAAAAAAGTCTAAGCTTTAGAAAGACGAAAACGGACAAGGCTGACGCCCAATCAATCGTATCAATGCTGATGACACAGAAGCTAACGCCCTATGCACCTGCATCATACCATGAAAAAGAACTAAAGTCACTAACAAGATATCGTTTTAACCTTGTAAAAGATTGCTCCAGGCTCAAAGTATCGTTCGCTAGGTTGATGAATATCATTTTTCCCGAATTAGAGAAAATAGTTCATGAACTACAGGTTAATTCGATTTATCACCTTATGAGTGAATACACCAATACTAACGCTATTTCAAAGGCTCATCTGACTCGTTTGACTAACCTTTTATCAAAACATTCAAAAGGTCACTATGGTCGTCAAAAAGCAATTGATATCAAAGAAGCAGCCAAACAATCAATCGGAACCTGCGATGGCATACAGACCATTGAATTACAACAAACCCTAGCTCGCATTTTTCTGCTGCAGGAACAAACCGAAGTGATTGAGAAAAGAATAAAAGAGATTGTTAAAAATATAGATTCTCCTTTTATAACGATTCCCGGTATTTCTTATACAACTGCAGCTATCATTCATGCCGAAATAGGTGATTTTTCTGATTTTTCTAATGCCGAAAAAATACTTGCATTTGCCGGAATGGAGCCATCTATCTATCAATCTGGGCAGTATACGTCTACCCATGCCAAAATGGTTAAAAGAGGCTCAAAATACCTGCGTTTCGCACTTTATACAGCCGCTAAAAATGTTGGTAAATGGGATACTAATTTCAGTTTATTCTTACAGAAAAAACTGGCAGAAGGAAAACCTTATAATGTTGCAGTTTCCCACGTTGCAAAAAAACTGGTCAGAGTTCTTTACTGTATGGAAATGAAACATGAAGCTTACATAAAGTAGTTCTTATCTCTCATATCAATTTTTCAAGGCAGCTTTCAAGGTGCTTTATTTGTCATGCTATTTTCAAGGTACAATTATATAACAGTAAACTAATATAAAATAACTACTTGACATAGTTAGTCTATGCAATAAAAAAGCCTTCCAGGCAGGATGCGCATGACGCACTTAAGGAAGATTGTCACTGTTGTGACAGTGCGTCAGCGCTAGAGTCTGGCGAGCCAGACTCTTTGTTCTTTATTAGGAAAGTTCTCCTCCGGAGAACCTGTGTATTAAATATGCCCGCTAAAAGCGGGCATAGGAAACAGACGATATTGCTAGAAGATATAAAAACCTTCTTCAAATTCGTCCTCATCAAGGTCATCATCCTCGGTAAGAAAATAATGCATGTCGAGCAGATCAGAATCAGTCATGTTCCGAACAAGCTTAGCTGTCATTCCTTCTGGAGGATTTTTGATATAGTTTTGTCTGAGTTCCTCTAGTTGTTTTGGATCCATTAGTAGTGCCTCCCATCTTAGAATGATTTAAGTATGGACCAGATGGGATAGAAAATCAAGTAGCTTTACCGCTGGAGCGGCAGTGAAACTTTGCCATTGCCCTTTCGTAAAGTTCAACTAGAGATACACGTTTGTGGTTATAGTAGAGTTCCAGAAACTCCATGGTATGATTGCACTTTTGACATTTCAAGGGATCGTAACCAAAGGACAAAAGAATAAGGTTACGCCATTTATTAAAATCCAGAATTATCTTGTGTTTGGATTTGGGTACAGCTTTGGTAAGGCTTTTATCTAACTCGCGATGACGAGCATAAAGACCATAATAGCGTGTCATCTTAAAGTTCTTTTCAGGGATGTGTTGGATAAGAAGCTTAATAAAATCTAACACAGGAATTGTTTTCTGAACATAAGAATTATCCTCATGTTTGTTATAATGAAAAGTTACATTTTCACCATCGTAGGAGTCAATTCTTGAAGTAGCAATAACAGGACGACTAAGATAGCGACTGATATATTTTACAACGGTATTAGGGTCACAAAGATTTGGTTTTGCGTAAACATAGAAACCATTTTTATCTTTCTTGTAGATGGCGGCCTTGGTTTTTTTGAAAGATGGACCGATATGCTTCTCCATTTCATTAAGAAGAGCGGTCTGAAAAGCTTTTCTAAAATAAGAGTAATTAAAATGTTTTACAACACGCCAGAATCCATCATCGGAGAATCCACCTTCGGTAAGTAGACAGTGAATGTGAGGATTCCATTCAAGAGGACGGCCAAAAGTATGTAGAACACAGACAAAACCGGGAACATAGTTCTTACTTTTGTTCATCTTGTGGAACAGTTCAAGAACAACGCTACGGACCGCCTGGAAAAGACAGTTAAGAAGGGAACGGTCTTCCAAAAAGAAGTGACGAAGTTCTTCGTCAATAGTAAAAACACAGTGGCGGTGAGTGCAACGAATTAACTTAAAAGATATCGTGGTAGAACGATCGTTGGAGTATTTGCTGCCACAGGTAGGGCAAAACTTGGAGTGACAGCGGAAAGGAACGAATTTAAGTTCACCGCAATGGGAACAGCCGTACATGGCACCACCAAAGGAAGGATCGCCGCAGTTAATCATCTTTTCAATGTTTTCCATAACAACATGACGAGGATGAAGAGAATATTTAATTATTTCATAATTGTCATTGAAAATCTTCTGTAATATATTCATATGACTATTATGAAGCAGAATGACAAAAAAAGAAACCCCCAGATTCCCCTCATGAATGAGGGGCTAGGGGAGCTGATGTGTCGAAGACACTTTTTTATGCAATAGTAAAATCGCCCTATTACATAAAAAAACGCTCTGCTATGGATGGGCACTTTTATCTATCGGGCATTTAAAGAACTTGCCTTGGAGATAATATGATTTATAATAGAAACAGTAATGCGTTCTTTTTCTTGTCAGAATGTATTTTAAGTTAATTTAAGGTTATTTTGTTAGCATGGTTTTAAAGAAAGCATGCATAAGGGAGCACCAAAGATGGTAAAAGTATTTTATATAATACAATGAAAGATCAGAGTGACAGGGCCTGGGAGGAAAGGGTATGAGAATTTTACTTGCAGAGGATGAAAAAGAATTATCAAATGCATTAACGGCTATTTTAAAACATAATAACTATTCAGTAGATGCGGTTTATAACGGTGCGGATGCCCTGGATTATGGACAGTCGGAAAATTATGATATTATAATTCTGGATATTATGATGCCGAAAATGAACGGACTTAAGGTTTTAAGTAATTTAAGGGAAAAAGGGATTTCGACTCCCGTATTATTGCTTACTGCCAAAACCGAAATTGAAGACCGGATACTTGGACTGGATACCGGGGCAGATGATTACCTTGGCAAACCCTTTGCCATGGGAGAACTCTTAGCCAGAGTCCGTGCCATGACCAGGCGTAAGGCTGAATTTACACCTAATGTAATTACACTTGGAAACATCAGGCTGAATAAAGAAACCTATGAATTATCCAAGGATAAAATCGCCCTAAGGCTCAGCAATAAGGAATTTCAAATGCTTGAGATGTTGATGAATAATCATAAGCGGCTTATATCCACGGAGTTATTTATGGAACGGATCTGGGGATATGATTCAGAAGCAGAAATCAGTGTGGTGTGGGTCTATATTTCCTATCTCCGTAAAAAACTGGAATCCTTGGAAGCCGATGTGAAAATCAAAGCGGTCAGAGGAGTTGGATATACACTGGAGGAAGATAAATGATCAAGAAACTGCAGCGCAAATTCATTACAATTGCGATGATGTCCTTAATGTTAGTCATGGTGATAGTAGTTGGCTCCATCAATATCATTAATTTCTATCAGATGAATCACCGGATAAACGGAGCAATTCGGATATTATCTGAAAATAATGGTAATTTCCCTAAGTTCGACAGAAAAAAACCACCCCAGAAAAAGCCGGATTTTGGATTTCAGATGAATGAGGAGACTCCCTTTGAAACCAGGTATTTTACTGTGAATGTCAATACGGACGGCACAATAAAACAGATTGACACCAGCCATATAGCAGCTGTAGCATCCGGGGATGCGCGAAACTTTGCCACAAAAGTACTAAGTAGCGGGAATAACAGTGGTTATAAGGGAATATATAAATATGCGATTATAAAACAACCATCTGGTTCCATGCTGATTTTCATTGACTGCAGAAGCCAGCTGCAGACGGCAACCTTATTTTTGCTTATTTCGGCAGGAGTGGCTGTTGGTACTCTTCTTACGGTATTTCTACTGGTTTCTGTTCTGTCCAAAAAAACCATCAAACCGATTATGATCAGCATGGAAAAACAAAAGCAGTTTATTACGGATGCGGGTCATGAAATCAAAACCCCCCTGGCTATTATTTCAGCCAATACCGATGTACTGGAATTGACAGGCGGAGACAATGAATGGATTGCCAGTATCCGTAATCAGACCGAAAGACTTGATAAACTGGTGAAGAATTTGCTGATGCTGTCGAAAATGGATGAAGACAGTATTAAGCTTATGTTTCATGACTTTGATATGAGTAAAGCCGTAACAGAAATAGCCGGTTCCTTTGAGGCAATGGTCGAAACCCACAATAAAAATCTGATATTAGATATTACTCCGAACATAATTCTGCACGGAGATGAGAGCAGTATTCACCAGCTTATCTCAACTCTTACGGATAATGCGGTTAAGTATTCTAACCAGAATGGAATCATTAGAATAACGCTTACTCATGCCAAGAAAGGTATCAAACTGGAAGTATTCAATACAGCGGAGGAAATCTATACCGAAGATTTAGATCACTTATTCGACCGATTTTACAGACAGGATTCATCCAGATCCAGAGAAACCGGCGGTTATGGTATCGGGTTGTCCATAGCCAAATCCATTGTAGAAGCTCATCATGGTAAGATTTCGGTGAAAAGTGAGGATGGAAAATCCATCTGTTTTACGGTGATAATCTAATGCTTAAGGAAAGAAAATGGAATTCGGTTCAGAACCAAAAGAGCTGCACTCCTTGGAAAGATTGACAAAGGATTTATGACAACCGTATTAAGATTCAGGTTGATGTTAATAAATAGAAGCATAGGACATACTGCAGCTCTCAGGAAAAATGTTAATTATAATATAAAATAGGAAAGGATACAGGCTTATAAATTTCAGCAGCCGTATCCTTTTTTTATCCTATTTCCGCTTGATTTCAACCACGAAAAATTAGGACCTTCGGTTCATGACGCCCAGATAAATATGAGCTTCATAATTTTCTCATTCACACAAAGGTTATGTTTTTTTATGTTTTTAAATTTTTGTAAAGTCAAAGTAAAATTAAAGTAAGGTTTAAGGTTGATTTTAAGTAAGTAGTTTACAATTACTTTATCAGATAAGACAGGAGTGATTGTAATGAACCAGTACCAGGATACGTTTAAACGATATGAAAAAAAATATCTGCTGGATTATGAGAAATATGAGTTATTAAGATTTAAGTTAGGGGATTATTTGGAAGAAGACGAATTCGGACAAACAACCATATGCAATATATATTTTGACACACCGGATTACCGTCTGATACAGGCTTCCCTGGAAAAACCAGTATATAAGGAAAAGCTTCGGTTAAGAAGTTATGGTGTCCCTTCTGAAATGGATACGGTATTTATTGAATTGAAGAAGAAATATAAAGGCATTGTCTATAAACGCCGGATAAAATCAGAACTTATCAGTGCAGAGCATTATTTATATGATGGAGAGACAGACAAGGAAACCTCCCAGATTAACAGGGAAATTGACTGGTTTCTAAACTTCTATCCGGATATCAGACCAGCAATGTATATCGCCTATGACCGGACAGCCCTGTATGGGATAGAAGACAATAATTTAAGAATAACCTTTGACAGCAATATTATCTGGCGGGAAGAAGAGTTATGGCTGGAGAGTGGTATCTTTGGAGCATCTCTTTTGGACCAAGGAGTGCAGCTGATGGAAATTAAGATTCCGGGTGCCATGCCGCTATGGCTTGCCCATCTGCTAAACGATCTGGAAATTTTCCCGGTATCCTTCTCAAAGTATGGAAAAGGGTATCAGGAATCGTTACTTATTAAAAACAAAGAAGAGGGAAAAGAGGTATTGCTATATGCTTAATTCAATTTTATCAGATACATTTACCATGGAGACATTTTTAATCTGTATGATCAGTTCCGTTTTATTAGGAGCTGTTACTGCCTGGATACACAGCTTATATAACAACAGCAGCAAAGGCTTTATTATGACGATTGCATTACTGCCGGCCATTGTTCAAATGGTTATTATGTTAGTGAACGGTAATCTTGGTACGGGAATTGCCGTAATGGGAGCGTTCAGTCTCGTTCGTTTCCGTTCCATTCCGGGAAATGCCAGAGAAATAAATAGTATTTTTATGGCAATGGCAGTCGGGCTGGCAACCGGAACCGGATATCTGGCAGCGGCAGTAATATTTGTCCTTATTCTTGGAGGGGTAAGCATGCTTTATCAGGTTACAAGCTTTGGTGAGCCAAAAAGAAAGGAACAGGAGCTACGGATAACCATACCGGAGGGACTGGATTACACCGGAATATTTGATGATCTATTTTCAAAATATACTAGAAAAAATGAGCTGGTTCAGGTGAAAACCTCCAATATGGGAAGTCTCTACCGCTTGAATTACCGAATTGTTTTAAAAGATAGCATCCAGGAAAAAACACTGATTGACGAGCTCCGATGCAGAAACGGTAACCTGGAAATCGTCTGCGGTAAAGTTAACTATGGCAGTGAAGAATTGTAATAGAAAGAGATTGAGGTAAAATTATGCGAAAATTAAACTATTATATCATTACCCTGACTATTAGCGCCCTGCTATTTACCGGGTGCAGTACAAGTCAGAACAATCAGGCAAAAGCGGCTCAGGAGAATACGACTGAAACCAGTGAAATTAGTGATACTTCCTCTTCACAAGTCGTAGTGGATACGGAATTTTCAGCGAGGGACCTGGAAGTAGGCTATGAAGAAAGTACGGCAGTAAATATAACTTTAAAGGGTGATAGTATTGAGGCAGCTGATAACAGCGCAGAAACTGGTGCAGTCATTAAGGGCAGTACACTTACCATTAACAAGGAGGGTACGTATGTTATAAGCGGTACCTTGGATAACGGGCAGATCATTGTGGATGCCGGAAATTCGGACAAAGTCCATATTGTGTTTGCCGAAGCAGCCATTACCTGTATGAATAATGCTCCCGTCTATGTTAAAAATGCGGATAAAGTATTCATTACCTTAAAAGCGGGTACCGCGAATTCATTGACGGATGGCACGGTATACGTGCAAAGTGATGACAACAATGTAGACGGAGTTATTTATTCCAAGGCTGATTTAACCATTAACGGGGAAGGAGCCTTAACTGTAACCGGTAATTATAAGCATGGAATCGTATCCAAGGATGACCTGGTTATCACAGGAGGAAAAATAATAGTTACTGCAGTAAAAGATGCCCTAAACGGCAAAGACTGCGTGAAGATTAAAGATGGCACACTGACCCTCAGTGCAGACACAGGTAATGGAATTCAGTCCAAGAATGATGAAGATGCCACAAAGGGCTATGTATATGTTGCGGGCGGTACGATAACCGTACTAAAAAGTAATGAAGGAATAGAGGGCACTGTTATCCTTATTGAAGATGGTGTAATTGACATAACCTCAGATGATGATGGATTAAATTCCGCCAGCGGTATCAATAAGGACTCGAATCAGGCAGGTGTAAAATTCCCAGGTGACATGGATAGAACAGATAAAGATGCTGATATGACTGTTAATCCGAAATCCAATACTGCACCGGATAAAAATACAGATGCAGATGCCAACGGTTCTTTGAGAGCACCAGATGCTGAAACATCCGACGCAACGACTGGTGCAACTGCCGGAACAGAAGAAACAGACAGACCTAATATGCCTGAAAGACCGGAGGGGACCAACCCAAACAGAGATTTTGGACAGGGTAATTTTGGCGGCGGATTTGGCGGCGGTGAGTTTGAAGCAGACACGGACTGCTATATATCCATTAAAGGTGGTACAATTCACATCAATGCTGCCGGCGATGGTATCGATTCTAACGGTTATCTCTATGTATCAGGGGGCAGTACCTATGTAAGCGGCCCTACCGACAACGGTAATGGCGCTCTTGATTATAACGGAACTGCAGTGATTACAGGTGGTACGATTCTAGCGGCAGGCAGTACCGGTATGGCTCAGGGATTTTCAGATACTTCTACCCAGTATTCTCTGTTATATAATCTGACTAAAGTCAGTGCTGCAGGTACGGAAATAAAGCTAACGGATGAGACTGATAAGGTAATTGCTTCCTATAAACCGGATAAGAAATATCAATCCGTAGTCATCAGTACCCCGGATCTTATAAAAGATAAAACCTATACCTTAACATGTGGAGATCAGACGGCACAAGTTACCCTCTCTTCCGTTGTCACCAGTAATGGCGGAGGACAGGGTATGGGAGGTCCGAGAATGGGAGAACAGCGAGGAACAGAAAGACCATCCTCTCAAAACGGTAATACTAATAATAATGGCGATAAAAATACTGTAAATGATACAGATAAAAGTACAGGGAATAAACTAGATAATAATTCAGGTAACAGCACAGATTCAAATTAGATAATAATACAAAGAAAAGGACAGCAGAGGTATTCTTTCTTACCACTGCTGTCCGTATATAAGCCTTTTTGTTTTATATTATTAGAAATCTGCTTTCCAAAGACCATGTAAATTGCAATATTCATAAACCGTACCGGTTTCTACTTCTTCAAATTCTGCTTTTGGCTCCTGGCCTGGTTCCAGATATTTGAATTGGACTTTATCATCTGCTGCCAAGGCAATCCATTGGATATAGTGTTCCGGTAAGGAGGGATGAAGTATAGAGCCAACAGTAACTTTAATTTTACCATCTTCTTTTATCACTTCCGGTACATGTTTTTCTTTTGCACCATCGGAAGTATTTGCTTCCAATTTGGTCATCTCATCTCCACAACAGACAAGAGTGCCACCACCATTATTAATTAACGCTACTATATTTCCACAATGTTTACAACGAAAAAATGTTACTTCTGCCATATTATTTTTCTCCTTTAATTATGATTATATTAATTCCATGGTTTATAACTTATAGGGTTTATAACATCTATAGTTAATAACTTCTATAGTTTATAAACTTCTATAGTTAATAACTTCTCTGGTTTATAGCTTCTATAGTTTATAATTATTATCATTCCTTTATTCAAAAACAGTAACAGCCTGTTTCCGTTTAATTCGAAGAAGAACACTCTCTAAAATACGAAAACTGTGATTCAAATCTTTTTGTTCCAAATAAGCGGTGGATAAATCCTGGCCGATGACCAGATCCATATTTCTTGCTTCGGGGCAAACCATCACTGCCTTACCGGTACCAAGTACTGAGGAAGAATATACATTGCCGTTAAACAGCTTGCTGATCCGGTCAATTTCAAGAAGACCGGTACCTGGCTGTATTCTTTGTAACTGCATGTATAGATCAGGACTTAATATCAAGGCATATGTTCCATATATATTTTTTTCTGAAAAGATCTGAAGACCAGTTACAATATCATGAAAAGCATGTTCATCACTAGACCAGTCGGAACGCTTTAGCTTATTGATCCCGGAAGCAGTCAGCAAGCCTTCATATCCATAGTTCTCATTTCCAAAGAAGATAAAACGGTCTTCCTTCTTAGAACAATATTCTGCAGCTGCAGCTGCTTTTGACAAGTCAAGGGGATAACCCAATTTCCGACTGTTTTCCAAATCCTTTGCGAATAAAGTAAAATCCTCATATAGGGTAGGTATTTCAACATATTTTCTTCCTTTGGTGGTGATAAAACCGTCCTCTAAGAGCTCATTAAGGGTTTCTGAATCGTCGATTTGGATACTTTCTGTTCCGGCACCCAAAGGTCCAAAGATATGAAGAAATCTTCTGGCAATTAAACTTGTGCGGGCAGTACCCACGACAACTGAGTCGATTTGATCCCATAATTCATCAGGTAAGTTCGAATTTTCTCTTGATAAATAACTCATGTATGCACCTCCTTTAAAGCTTTTTATGAATTTATTAAGCTGCCTACCGACTTAATGCTTTTTGCTCCATCTGCTTGTACCGAATCAGACTCCGAGATGCCAAGATCTTCTAGCATCTCCTTTACTTCTGCCTCGCCGGAAAAAAACAGTTCGGCTTCTTTCGGGTCAAGGATCCTCAGCAGTGTCATTAATTCACCGACATGGGCTTTTTCCTCATCCCGGATATCGGCAATCACTTTCTTGGCTATCTCTTCGTCCGTTGCCTGAACATGGGCGTCATAAATATAGATTGCCTCCAATTCACCGGCAATATCAAGACGAATAGCCTGAATTAATTCTTCTTTTGACATTTTTCTTTCAACATTACCCTGAAAAGGGTTTCCAAAAGCTGGCATTTTCTTAACCTCCTCAATAATAGTAATAGTTACTGTTATTATTATAAACATATTTTTGAGAAATTGCAATACCTAAAATTAAAGAAAATAGAAAATTTTATGGATCTATTTATCTTATTCACACAAAGGTAAGTAATATGTCTGGTAAATTTATTTTTATCAAAGCATATAAGACAAACAAAGATTGCTTAAATCTGGTGCATACCATGATATTGTAATCAAAAGGGGATGAGAAAATACTGAAATGGGTAAAATAAATCATTCAAAATAAACATACAAAGTAATTGTGCAAAATAGTCTTATAAAATGGACATACAAAATAATCATACATAATAGTCGCACAAAATAAAATACAAAATAAACTGCACTAAGAATAAACCGTATTAAAATAAATCATACTAAATTAATTACGCTATATAAAATATACTAAGATATCTTTTGTATACCGAAAGTCAAAAATGTCAGTATATATAAAATAATTAAGTACTTGAATCTATTTAGATCAAATGCTATTATCATGTATATACCATATATTGTAAGGCTTAAAACACTTAGATTAGCGTTAATACCTTGTTTCAAAAATATTTGTTTACTTAAAGGTATTTATTATTGTCAGTTAAAATATATTATTAATACTCTGTTTAAAGTAAGTTAGGAATTATGATGTATATGGTAAACTAAAAACTGTCACTAAACTATTTATATAAGAAGAATTTATAAGGAGGTAAATATTATGTCATATTCATTTTGGGAAGCAGTAAAGGGAAGAAGAAGCAGATATGGATTTAGCAGTGAGAAGCCGGTCAGTGAAGAACGTATTACACAAATCGTCAGAGATGCCATCTATTATACTCCATCTGCATTTAATTCACAGAGTACGAGAATCGTTATTCTGTTTCATGATAATAACAGGAAATTATGGGATTTTACACTGGAGGAGCTGAAAAAATATACAACCGAGGAGCAGTTTGAAGATACGAAAACAAAGGTTAACCAGGGATTGGCTTCCGGATATGGAACGATACTCTTCTTTGAAGATCATGATGTGGTAAAAGGGCTTATGGATAATTTCCCTCTGTATAAAGATAATTTCCCGGTATGGTCACAGCATACCAGTGCAATGCACCAGTTTGTTGTTTGGACAGCGTTGGAGGCCGAAGGGCTTGGAGCTTCTTTACAGCACTATAATCCGTTGATTGACAGCGCAGTTGCTAAGGAATGGGAGATACCGGATAACTGGAAACTAGTAGCTCAGATGCCTTTTGGAAAGCCTCTTGCAGATCCAGGTGAGAAAACCTTTTCCGAGGTGGATGCCAGAATAAAGGTATTTAAATAAATATAAGGCACAACCTTAAATAATGAGAGGTTGTGCCTGTTTTTTGTTTTAGGATAAAATGTTCCTATAAGCCCTTCTTATTTTTTAGCATAAGAAACAGCAAAGTGTGAATTAACCTCGCCGGCAAAAACGATATAACCCTCCTGTGGCAGGGTAACGGTATTCTGCTTGTTCGCATAAGAATCCAATACGCAGGTACCGTCCTTTGTATATACAGCAAAGGTAGACTTCTTAGGAAGTGTTACTTTTATTTTTTTGTTACCGGTATCTTTTCCAATTTTATACCAATGGGCATAACCGCTGCCGTTTATATCCACTGTAAAGGAGGAACCAGGAAGGTTAGAAACTCCGTCTTCGGAGATTAATAGAGTATCCTGGAGTTTAAGATATTCGGTATTCTCTTCTTTATAGAACGTATAATCGTTTAAATCCCTTCCATACATACAGGGTATTTTTATATCAGCTTTGGCGGTATTGGCGTCAATAATCGCATTACTTACAATATACCCCTCCAGTTCTGCGGGAAATTCGGAAAAGGGTGTACTTACGACATAAGATTCGGAAGAGAATCTTTCATTTAACACAAAATATAATTTTCCGGCTCTCTTATCCCAAGCAGCTTTTACCTCCTCAGATATAGGATTGGAGACTAATTTCTGAGCCCTTATTTCCTCAGAGACAGACTGACCCAAACCAGGAAGATTTGCATATCCTGAGAGATAAAGGTAAGTATTGCCGTTTGCGGCCTGTTTAAAAGTAACATAGGTACTGCCGTCGGAAAAATAGAATTTGTTGTCACCAGTATAGATAAACTGCTGTGAGCCGGCCGCTGGTACCATGGTGCTTGAGACGGTTAATATGCCGTCATCACTGATTGCAATTTTACTGGTTCCGGCGAGGCTGCCATAGAAGCCGTTATATTGTTTTAATTCCAAAGGCATGGGAGCTTTCACTGGTTTTGTGAAAGTTTTATCAGGATGTACTTCCTGAATAACGCCTTTATCTTTTAAAGCAGATAATAAAATCTCCTGGGCCATTACGAGATTGTAAGAACTGGAGCCCCCTGAGGATAATACAGCGACTGCCATGTTTTCTTGTGGAAGTACCATCAGATTGCCATGGTAAAATAAAGAATCCCCGCTTTTAGCCAGAGCTTTGATGCCGTATTCTTCAAACGGATAGGTACTGACACTGTCCCAGCCAAGTCCATAAGTAAAAGAGGAGGGTTTATCTTCCGGCCAAAAGCCTCTTAGATACTCCTTATTTTCCATTGCCTTTGCAGAAGTATTACTAAGGACAGAGGAAGTGGAATTATCCATAAAGATAGTAGCGAGTTCACACAAATTCCTTGCGGAGGAATAGATACCGCCTGCGCCGATTGCATTCAGGGTCTCTACAGGAAGAGTTACCTTAGAGCCCGGCATGTAGGTCCGAGCCAAACGATCCATCTGAAATTCATCCTGGGGAGTTTTGGTATTATATAGATTCAGAGGATTTGAGATGTGATCCCTCAAATAATCCGTAAAACTGCTTCCCGTCACCTTTTCGACCAGAAGTTCGGCCAAAGTAAATCCATCGTTGCAATATACGGAGAATTCGCCTGGGTCTGCTTTTAGTCTTGAAGTTTTTAAGGTATTTAGTAAATTGTCATATGTAGTGGTATCTTTATCATCAAACAGCATGGAACTTCCAAGGGTACTGCCCATTAATCCGGAGGAATGATTTAAAAGCATCCGGACCGTAATGTCTTTATAGCGGGGATCTGCCATAGTAAATTCAGGAATGTAATTCACTACTGGAGAATCCAGATTTACCAGACCTTCGTCAACCAATTGCAGCACGGCTACTGTGGTGAAGATTTTGCTGATGGAACCGATACCATACATCTTGGTATCAGTTAAAGGTATGGGTGAATTTTTACTGTAAACACCTGCAACATCAGATATGGTAATCTTACCGTTATCAATCAGTGCATATTGTACGCTGGTTGCCCCGTAAAGTGTTGTTAAGGTGGCAGCTTTGGTTTCTGCCAGTTTCTTTGTAGCAGAAAAGGGATCGGTTTTGTCAGGTGTAGTAGTGGTAATTGGTGCTGTAAGATCTGTTTGTGACAGCATAACTTTATCTGAGGTGCTTTGAGTTTGAGGCTGGAGAGTCATTGTTTTTGCATAGGCTGCAGTGTTTGGGAATACTGCTATGGATAGAGCTACAACAATGGAAAGACCGGCTTTTAAAGATTTTTTAACCATATTGTTTTCCTCCTGGAATATTTATTATAAAGCAGCCTAAAAGAGCCGCCCATAATACGTATTAGAATTCAAATATTTACCAATGCTATTATAGCACACTTAAATGGGGATGCAATTGTCTTAATCAAACTTTAATCTAAATAATGGAAAATAATACTAGTAGATAACTCTTGCTAGAGGTATAATACCCCTTGGTTAAATAATTAACTAAATAATATTCCAGGAGGAAAGAAAATGAATCAATTAAAAAAGTTTTGCAGGATATTTGCACTGATGATGGTCCTCACCCTTGTGTCACCTTCCATAGTGCCAGTAAGCAGTATAGCAGTAGCTCAGGCTGCAGCAATTAATTTAAGCAAAAAAGAAATAACTCTTGAAGTCGGAAAATCCCAGACTTTAAAGATTACCGGTACGAAACAGAAAGTTACCTGGTCCTCCGGCAAAAAGACAGTAGCTACCGTTAGCAGCACCGGAAAAGTAACAGCGAAAGGGGTCGGAACGACAGTAATCACAGCAGCAGTCAATAAGAAAAAATATACCTGCAAGGTTACGGTAACGGCAGCAAAAGTTGTAAACCCAAAGGTTACCAATGCACCCTTTGCCGCACAGGAAGAGAAATATAATAAAGTTACGTACATAATTCCAAAAGACTGGACAAATGATTCGGCATATCAGCAGGGCAGTACGACTATTTTTACGATTCATCCTGTAGTTGACAAGAAAATAACCACGTATTCCAATATGAGCCTTAATATTACGGAAACTGGTGTGCCTAAAGCGGATTATAACTTAATCAAAGAAGTGCTGAGTGAAAAAGTAACAGAGGATTATATGAAACAACAGCTGGCACAATCGAGTCCAGATGCCGTAATGTCTGATTTTAAACAAAGTGATTATGTATCAACACTTGGTACTGCTTTCAAAACTGACTACACGGTAACTTATAATGGTAATACAATAAAACAGTCTATTTATGATTTATCTATTGACGATTATCTATTTGAAGTAATCGTTACGGATACTGGTGACGGAGTAACCCCGGATGTCACAACGGCTGGAGAATATCTGCTGAATACCATTTCTGTCGGAAAATAGGAAGCTAAAATGCGTTAGGAGCCTTTCGCTATAATTAAGATAAACGATAACGAAAAGCTCCTTCGTATTTGATACGAAAAACCTACAGAATGCGAAGCAGGTAATGATTCAAAGTCTGTTTCAAAATCCTGGAAAAGGATGGAATACAAGCATTCACGGGGATATGGCGCCGGTTGGATTTAAAATAGTATCAATCATCTTCAATCATTCGGTAACCTACACCGATTTCTGTAAAGATATATTCGGGATCGATAGGGTTTCGCTCTAATTTTCTCCGGATATTAGCCATATTAACCCGAAGTATTTTATTATCTTTTAGAGCGAAAGGCCCCCATATCTTAGTGATAATGAAATCATAGGTCAGTACCTTGCCGGGATTATGGGCCAACAGGGATACTAATTTGTACTCGATCTGAGTTAAATGGACTTCTACACCGTTCACTGTTACCAGATACTTATTAAAGTCAATTAATAATCCTTTGGCTTTAAAGGTGTCGTTTTTTCCATTGCTGACGGATTCTGCTTTATTATTATGACGGATGGCGGTGCGGATTCTGGCTAATAGTTCTGAGGTCCCAAAGGGTTTCGTAATATAGTCGTCAGCACCTAAATCCAGAGCCTCGACTTTGGATACTTCATCCCCTCTGGCTGATACCACGATAACCGGTATGCCAGTCCATTGTCTGACTTCCTTTAGGACAGAAAGCCCGTCCATATCCGGAAGTCCCAGATCCAACAGGACCACCTCGGGGCAGTGGGAGGGAATTAAGGAGACAGCCTCCTTGCCGGTACCGCATTCAATTACTTTATAACCATTGGCCATAAGAGTTGCAGTGATAAAATTAGAAATTACAGGTTCATCCTCAACAACCAGGATGCATGCTTTCTTATTCATGGGTTAAGACTCCCTTCTAACGGTAAGGTAAAGGTAAAGACTGCACCTCCGCCATCATTATTTCTTACACTTATATTGCCGCCATGGGCATTGATAATAGTTTTACAGATAGATAAGCCGATACCAAGACCTTTACTGGAATCACTGTTTGGATTCTCAGCTTGCGAAAAACCATCGAAGATGGATTCTATTTTATCGGCATCAATTCCTTTGCCCTCATCCACAATATGAAAAACCATAAACTCCTCCTCCTGTACTGCCAGTAAAGTGACAGGCTTGTTATTTCCCGAGTACTTAATTGCATTTTCCAGCAGATTAATGATAACCTGTTCAATTAGGGTTGCATCCACAGGCACCATGATAAACTCCTCCGGTATCCGGACCAGTATTTTGGACTGGGGGAATCGGTTGCGTATACGCATAATGGCTTCCGTTACCAGTTCCTCCAGGGGTTCTAAGACCTTATTCACAGAGGAATTACCTTCTCGGATTCTGGTAACGGATAGCAGATTTTCTACCATATGAAGGAGCCAGTTGGAATCTTCATAAATAAATCTCAGTAACTTAATCTGCTCCTCTTCACTTAGTACGTTCTTGTTTTTGAGGATGGTTTCACTGGCACCAATCATTCCGGTTAAGGGTGTCCTTAGATCATGGGATACGGCCCGTAACAGGTTTGCCCTGGTTTTTTCTTTTTCCGTTTCAATCAATATCAACTGCTGATTATCGGATAAGTGCTGCCGCTCAATGGCGATGGCTACCTGAGACAGAATTAAATTAAGAGAAGATAAGCTGTTTTGTTCCGTGTTTTCCTGACCTGTCCGAAAAATTCCCATAACCCCCCAGATGGTATCATGGGATACCAAGGGCAGATAGGTGCAGCTTGAAACACCAGGAAAGTCCGTATCGATTCCTGCCGGACTTTTATTTTGAAATACCCAGTCGGCAATAAACTCCTCATGATGGGAGTGAATAATCCTTTCATGCTCTGCATTTAAGGTGCGGATATAGCCTTTACTGCCAAGCTGGGGGGATTCCTCATAATAAATCACGGTACTGCCTGTAAATTCCCCGATATATTCTAGTGCCAGTTCAATAATCTGACTTAAATCATTTAAAGAAAACAGCCGGTTATTGATATCATTTAGCCGGTTTGATTTTTTCTCATTCTCACTGGCTTTTCTTGCATGCTCTTTAAGACCTGATATGGTAGAGCATATAATAAAGGCTATTATGAGCATACCAAGGAAGGTAAGGGGATAGCCGTTCCTCGTAAAATCAAAGGAGTTATAAGGGTAGGTGAAATAGTAATTAATGGCGATGACCCCGGCAGCGGAAGAACATATACCCCAGAAATTCCTGTTAGTTATTTTGGAAATCAGGATGATTGCAAGGAAATATATAATTGCAACATTTACAGTAGTATCCGTAGCCTCCATAAAAAAGAAGGATATCAGAGTGGCAGTTGTGATTATTAATATTGTTTTAACAAAGTCATAGAAATAAAGTTTATAATCCACTTTTTGCATTATAATTACCTTTCATTAAAAAATTGAGCATACTCTATTATTATACAACATTGAATGTAGAAAATATAGTAGTGTAAATTTCAAGTTAAGAAATTGTTAAGAAAGTAAAAATCGTGTTGTATTCATGTAAAATCCGTGTTAAGATTCACTTGTTTGTAAAAAAATATGTTATACTTAAGGAGAAAAATATGACTATTTCTTTGAGTGAATTCATGCATCAGCTGATAAGCAATCCGCCTTTATTAATTACGGTTGTGCTTACGCTGGGTGTAGTATTGGTTAATGGCTGGACGGATGCTCCGAACGCTATTGCAACCTGTGTTTCAACACGTTCACTTAGTCCCAAAAAAGCTATTATAATGGCGGCAATTTTTAATTTTTTCGGTGTCTTAGTAATGACCATGGTAAACGCAACGGTTGCTCAGACAATCTATAACATGGTCGATTTTGGGGGGGATTCAAAGAATTCCTTAATCGCCCTTTGCGCTGCATTATTTGCAATCGTAATCTGGGCTACCGCAGCCTGGGCTTTTGGGATACCTACCAGTGAAAGCCATGCGCTGATTGCAGGGGTTTCCGGTGCGGCTATTGCATTGCAGGGAGGATTTTCAGGAATTAATGGCGGTGAATGGATTAAGGTTATCTATGGTTTGGTACTTTCGACTGGACTAGGTTTTGGACTTGGTTATGTTGCTGTAAGAATGATAGGTTTGCTCTTTAAAAAAGTGGACAAACGTAAATCCAGACCATTTTTTCAATATGCTCAGATAGCTGGTGGAGCATCCATGGCTTTCATGCATGGTGCACAGGACGGACAGAAGTTTATGGGAGTATTTATGTTAGGTATCTTCCTGGCAGAGGGTAAGAGTGATGTAACTAATTTTCAGATACCGATCTGGTTAATGATTTTATGTTCACTGGTTATGGCACTTGGAACTTCCATCGGCGGTTATCGTATTATTAAGACTGTAGGTATGGGTATGGTAAAGATGGATCCGTATCAGGGATTCGGAGCAGATCTTGCAGGAGCGATAAGTCTTTTAATGGCATCAGTGTTCGGTCTTCCAGTTAGTACAACCCACACTAAGACTACGGCAATTATGGGTGTCGGCGCCTCGAAGCGGCTTAGTTCTGTTAATTGGAGCGTAGTAAAAGAAATGGCGGCGGCCTGGGTATTGACCTTCCCCGGATGCGGTGTAGTTGGTTTTCTGATGGCTTATATCTTTATGAGAATATTCTAAATTTAAGCTGTAAACTGCTTATTTAAATGGTTATGAAACAGCGAATGATAAAATTATATAAGACAGGGATCATGAAATAAAAATAAAGTAAACTTGAAATAAAGAATTAAATAATGCTGTGTTAATATATCGTATTATGATAGTCTTATGACTGTAAGAATATATAGATTAATAAAGTAAAATATTTTGCATAATGACAGCAAAAATAAATCGTATAAAGACTGTAAAAAATATATTGTATAAAGACGGTAAAATATACTGTATAAAGACTGTAAAAATATATAGTATAAAAAGTGTAAAATATATAGTATAATTACTGGATATATAAATTAATTAACCGGATGAAAAAATAATTAAGAGAAAGGAAAAGCCGCAACGCTATCATTACCGATAGATGCGGCGGTATTGCAGAAAACTGTGATACATAAAGGTGATATAATGAAAGGTAAAAAAGACTATAATTATTTTGAGGCTTTTGTACATTTATCAAAATTTTCATTAAATTCTGCAGAAATCTTAAACAAAACTTTACGTGAATTCGATATAAAGAAATTGGATGAAAAAATCCGCGAGATGCACAATATCGAACATTCAGCAGATATTGCCAAACATGATATGTTAAACAGACTTGTTAAGGAATTCCTTCCTCCAATAGAAAGAGAAGATATAACCAGTCTTTCACAAAAAATTGATGATGTTACGGATGCCGTTGAAGATGTCCTGATTTGTATTGATATGTTTAATGTACAGGCTATCCGCCCGGAGATATTAAAGTTTACTGAAATGATTGTAGACTGCTGTAAATCAATGAATGTTGCCTTGGACGAATTCCAGAATTTTAAGAAGTCAAAAAGATTACATTCTGAGGTCGTAGAAATCAACCGTTTGGAAGAAGAAGGCGATACCCTGTATATTAACGGTGTACGTAACCTTTATAAGACAACAAAAGATCCAATCGAACTGATGGTATGGACAGAGATATTCCGCAGATTAGAAAAATGCTGTGATGCCTGTGAAGATGTGGCAAATGACATTGAAAGCATAGTTATGAAAAATTCATAGAAGGAACGGTGATTTTTGTGGCTATATTAAAGAAAATGAGTCCGGGCAGATTCATTGTTTTAGGATTTGCAGCGGTTATCATTTTTGGGGCATTACTTTTGTTTTTTCCTATATCCTCCAATAATGGTGTGAAGGTTTCCTTCATAGATGCATTATTTACATCAACCAGTGCAGTATGTGTTACAGGACTGGGGACTGTAGATGTCAGGGATTCCTTTAATGTCTTTGGAAGAATTATAATAGCGCTTTTAATTCAGGTTGGTGGCTTAGGATTTGCATGTGTAGGTGTCGGTTTTTTTGTACTGGCAAGGAAAAAAGTCAGTTTCAAGGACCGTCTGGTTGTTAAAGAAGCATTAAATCTGGCTTCCGTTAAAGGAATCGTTAAATTGGTAAAGGCAGTTTTGTTAATAACCTTAAGTTTTGAATCAATCGGTGTGGTATTAAGTTTTCTTGTCTTTATAAAAGACTATCCGCCCCTTACTGCCCTTGGTATAAGCGTATTCCATGCGGTATCCTCTTTTAATAACGCTGGTTTTGATGTTTTAGGAGGTTTTAAAGGTCTGGCAGATTATGCGGATAATGTACTTTTAAACCTGACAACCTGCGGGCTGATTATATTCGGAGGTCTTGGCTTTTTTGTAATCAAAGAAATTATTCATAAGCACTCCTTTAAGAAATTCAGTCTCCACACCAAAATTGTTATTACCATGACGGCGGCATTGTTAGTCAGTGGTACTATACTGATTAAGCTGACAGAAAACGTTACCTGGCTTGGAGCATTTTTCTTTAGTACCTCGGCCAGAACTGCAGGATTCGCAACTTATGCAGTTGGGTCATTTACAAATGCAGGTCTTTTTGTTATTATAATACTAATGTTTATAGGAGCATCCCCCGGTTCCACCGGTGGTGGTATCAAGACGACGACGGTTTTTACATTATTTAAAAGTGCACATAGTATAGCTACAAATAAACATTGTTCAGCCTTTAAAAGGAAAATACCTCATGACGTTGTTATAAAAGCTTTCATCATTGCATTTTTAGCTATTTCTCTTGTTTGTGTGGATACATTTTTAATTAGTATCATAGAACCGGAATACTCTTTTATACAGATATTATTTGAGGTGGTTTCGGCTTTTGGTACGGTTGGATTGACTACTGGTATTACACCTGATTTATCCGTGCTCAGCAAGATTATACTTATACTTACCATGTTTATCGGACGCCTTGGACCTCTCACAATTGCTACCATATGGTCGTTTAAAGCAATGTCAAATGTCTCCTATTCAGAGGAAACCATAACAATTGGTTAAAATAGTAATTATTATATAGGATAAGCGCTGTAGCGCTCAGATAGGAGTTAGTATGGTAAATCATAAATCAATCATAGAATTTGGCATAATAGGACTTGGCCGTTTTGGGTTTGCACTTGCAAAAACCCTGGCAGATGCCGGAAAAGAAGTATTGGTTATTGATAATAACGAGAGCAAGATCAAACAAATCAGAAATATTACAGAAAATGCATTTGTTGTAGGACCCTTAGACAAGGAAACCTTAGAAGATGCGGGAATACAAAACTGTGCTACGGTTATTGTATGTATTGGTGAACAGATTGATGTAAGTATACTGACTACGTTAAATGTAATCAGTATGGGAGTACCCCGGGTCATCGCAAAGGCAATCAGTTATGAGCAGGGAAGAGTATTGGAAAAGATAGGCGCAGAAGTCGTATATCCGGAAAGCGATATGGCGATACGACTAGCTAACAAGCTGATTTCCTCCAGTACCCTGGATTCCATCGAATTAACCGGAGACATTGCAATTGCAGAACTTCGCTTAACCGCTAAACTTGCCGATCAGACGGTAGTTCAGGCTAATCTGCGTAAGAAATACAATCTTAACATCATTGCTCTGGAACAAAACGGTAAGACAACGACAGATATCGGTCCGGATATCGTGCTGAGAATGAATGATAAGATTGTTGTAATAGGTAAACGAATGAACATTAAACAACTAGAGGAATTTTTAATAGGAATCCGATAAAATAGGAGAAGAAGAATGAATTTGAATAAGCAAAAGTCGTTTTTGGTACGTTTTGCGTATTTCGCAGTAATTTTAGGACTTGCATATATCAGCATTAAATATTTTCTGCCATTACTGATGCCTTTTGTCATTGGTTTGATAGTTGCGGCCGTATTGCGGCCTTTCATCGATATCATATCTGGTAAACTGCACCTTAAAAGACCTTTCGTATCCATTGTCATTCTTCTTATTTTTTATAGTTTCATTGCATCTCTGGCAATTCTTGTGAGTGCAAGGGCATTTTTATTTTTGCAGAATCTGTTTTACCACCTGCCCAAACTTTATAAAGATTCCATAGAACCAGCGATCAATCAAGGTTCCGACGAACTGTTAAAGCGTTTTCCGGATATCGAATATTACCTGGAGGATATCTTTAACAGTATTAATGATTCCATATTCTCCTTCTTAACGAAGGCTTCCTCCACCGTTGTTGGAGCAATCACCGGTTTTGCGGGACAGGTTCCGTCTATCTTAATTAAATTTATTTTTACCATAGTATCCTCTTTCTTCTTCACGATAGATTACCACCGTATTGCTGGATTTGTATTAAAACAGTTTTCCGATGAAAAAAGAAGCATGATTATTAAAGTAAAAGATAATGTAATTGGAACCCTCGGCAAGTTTATCAAAGCATATACTACCTTAATCATAATTACTTTCCTGGAACTATCCGTTGGATTTATCATACTGAAAGTACCGAATTCGTTTTTGGTGGCCGCCCTGGTTGCATTTGTAGACATACTGCCCATCCTTGGTACAGGAGCTGTATTGCTTCCCTGGGCTATTATCTCTTTCATATTCGGAAACAATCCCATGGGAATCGGCATCTTAATCTTGTATGTCATCATAACAGTAGTAAGACAAACCTTAGAACCCAAAGTGGTAGGTCAGCAGATTGGTCTTCATCCGGTAGTAACTCTAATCTGTATCTTTGTAGGAGCCCAGTTATTAGGAGTTGTAGGAATCTTCCTCCTGCCGGTTACAGCAACCATACTTAAGAAACTAAATGATGAGGGTACAATACATGTATTCCGCTGATAATAAAAGATAATTAATATTAGTAATAAAAAGGGTGATATTAATAATTATTAATGTGATAATAATTATTAATGATAAAAATTATTTATGAAAATAGCAAAGAAATAAAAAACTAAAATTTAAATAGAAAGTCCGTATATTCAAATTGTTCTTTGGATATACGGGCTCTTTATTTTTTTGAATAATATTAGAAGAGTTAAAAAAATATATAATCACCCGGATGCCATCAATCAATAAAAGTATAATTGATACATACTTATGGTTAACGCCTTTTCAACCAATGAGATCATTATCCGGCTTTCTGGTTAAATAAAGTATCAAAGAAACATAATTGGTTCGTAGATAAGAAGCAGGCATAGTGGTTTTCTTCTGCTAACGAACAAAACAAATACTTGATAAAATCAGTCTAAAAACTTCCGTAGAAAGCATTGCAGGGGGGATGTTTTATATGCGCTTTATTCTGAGTCTGAAAAATTCATTTATGGCTTTTGAATGTGGTTTAGAGTAAAAACGCACACTGTCTGACGAGCAAAGCGAGGAGTTTGTGCGTTTTTACTCTGTTTTACCACATCCAAAAGCCATTAATGAATTCAGACGAAGAATTCTAAGCATATAAAACATCCCCCCTGCAATGCTTTCTCAAAAACAAAATCTGATTTTATCAAGCCCCCCCATAAACGTATTCATAAATTATTCATTATTACTTAATACAACATTAACTTGAAATTATTTACAACATACGCTATAGTTAATTATTATGGTAAAAAAATGTGGAGAACTAAGGGGATTTATGTAATGGAGACATACGTGGAAAATGCAAAACAAATAATAAATGAAGTAAGTAAAGTTATAATAGGAAAAAACTATATCATAGCTAAAGTCTTAACGGCAATCCTTGCAAAAGGGCATATATTGATTGAAGATATACCAGGTGTAGGAAAGACAACCCTGGCATTAGCTTTTTCAAAGGCCATGGATTTGGAACACAACAGACTGCAGTTTACACCGGATGTCCTGCCAACGGATGTAATCGGCTATCACCTTTTAAATAAAGACGGAGACGGCTATCAGTTCAAACCTGGTCCCGTTATGTGCAACTTGTTCCTGGCAGATGAAATTAACCGTACTTCGCCGAAATCCCAGTCAGCACTATTAGAAGTTATGGAGGAAGGAACTGTAACGGTGGACAGTATTACAAAAGAGGTACCAAGACCCTTTACCGTAATTGCGACCCAGAATCCGGTCGGATCCATAGGGACTCAGATGCTGCCGGAATCTCAGCTGGATCGTTTTATGATAAAACTCACTATGGGTTATCCGGATATCCGCAGTGAAGTAAATATGTTAAAAGGCAGACAAAAAGTGAATCCTATGGCTACGGTACAAAGAGTAGTGGGCAAAGAGGATATTCTTAATATGCAGGCAATGGTAGAAAAGGTATTTATACATGAGACCATCTATGATTATATCGTTAATATAGTTATGCAGACCAGAATGCATCCGTTCATTGAATTAGGTCTTAGTCCAAGGGGAACAATCGCTTTAACCAATATGGCTAAAGCCACTGCTTTTATCCATAACAGGGATTATCTGATACCGGATGATGTAAGAGGGGTTTTTCGTGACGTGGCTTCCCATCGTATGCTATTAAAACCTAAGGCAAGACTGAATGATTTAACAATGGACCGCATGGTAGAGGTAATATTACAGCAGGTACAAGCTCCCAGAGTTGGCTAGGCAGGAGGCTGTCATATGTTAAGAAATAAATTAGGGTATCTTCTTTTTCTTATATTTGCCGGTCTTTTTGCAGTACTTTATAACGAGTATTTTATCGGCATCATTTTTCTGACAGCAGTCCTGCTGCCATTTGTTCTGCTTGGAATTGTAATTTATTCCTCTTATAAGATAATAATAAAACTGGACTCCACAACTATGGTAGTTGGAAAAGAGGAATTCTTAAACCTTACTATACACCTGAAAAACACATCTGTTTTTCCAGTTTCACGTATGCATCTTTTTATCCAGTATTACAATACATTTTCCGGTGAGGTAAAAAAGGAAAATATACAGGTGGCAGTAGACCAAAAAAGTACCCAGAATGTATCCTGCCAAATTACCTCTAAATACTGCGGGAATATGCAGTTTGAAGTAAAAAGCGTAAAGCTGTATGATTATTTTTTAATCTGGTCGGTTAATAAAAAAACCAGACAATCCATTCAGGTTGCCGTAATGCCTGAAACATATGAGATACCTGGCGATATCATTATAGAAAACAATACTATCCTGGCAGACAGTGATACCTATTCTGAATATAAACCAGGTGATGATCCTTCAGAGGTCTTTGGTGTACGTGAGTACCGGGAAGGGGATAAGCCTAACCGGATTCATTGGAAGTTAAGCTATAAACAGAATCAGCTGATGATCAAGGAATTCAGTGATCCAATTCAGGATGCTGTATTGGTATTAATGGAATTTACCTGCAAAGAAACACAGAAATCCAGGCTGTCTATAGTGGATGGACTGCTGGATCTGGCAATATCTGTATCCTATCACCTGTTAGTCAATGAACATGTCCATAAAGTTTCCTGGTACGATAAGAATTATAATGCTGTAAGGCAGTTTGGAATCCATAACCAGACAGATTGCCTTGCTGCTATGGAAGAAATTTTAAAGAATCAGTTTACCACGGATTCAAGAGTTATTCTTTCGGAACAGAGTGAAAGTTTTCCGAAAGAGATTTATACCCATGTGATTTATATTACATCAATTTTAAATGAAGAAGAGATTTATGGATGGGTGCAAAATCATAAAGGAACATTTTTTTATCTGATTTATGTAAATGATATGGAACTGAATCCTGTAAGCGAAACGATGAAAGTACTCATACAGGAATTAAAGATTATTCTTTTTGAAATCGATACAAAAAATATAAAAGAATCTATTGCGGCTGTCGGCAATTTATGGTTGGAAAGGGGCTGATATCCATGTTTCATAAAAATGAAAGGGAACCTGGCAACGGAATTGAATTTACAAGAAGAAACCGGATTACCTTAAATAATAAAATATTGATATCACCCAGGCTAAAATTACTACAGTTTATGCTGGTAGCTGCAGGAGTATACGGTACCTTGTTCAGCCTTATAAGCGGACTTAATATACCGGTTTATACCTCGGTGCTGTTTGCTGCGGGTTTACTGTCCTCCCTGTATTTTTTAACCTCATTTTTAGTGCATGGCCTGTTAAAATACAGCATGCCCTTAACCTTAGTGATCTATCTTGCTGCCGCCTATCTATTTTGGGATGAAATAAAAAATGGATTCTGGCACGTAGAAAATATATATATTGATAAATTCAATGCTTATTATGAAACAAGTATCCTAAAATATCTGGTTGACGATTATCCGGAAAAAGCAGTAAATACTATCTTTTTTATATTTGTGACTATAATTCTATGTCAGCTCATCTGTAGTCTGATCTTAAGAAATTCATTCCGGATCATATTTGGGATTGTTACAGTGGCTTTTGTCCTGTTACCCTTTACGGTTGGGTACGTTCCTTCCTCATTGCCTTTTGGTGTCTATTTGGCCTTTGTAATAAGTATTATTGGCATGGCAGCTACGTTAAGGGAAAAGCACAGGCATTTCAATATAAAAAGCCTGCATGAAAAACAAAAAGCCGATGACAAGCTTTTGGAACAGAATTTCAAATATGTCATAGGCTTAAAAATCGGCGGGTTTTTAGCTTCATTGCTGTTATTATTAATAATGTGTACATCCATTATCATAACGCCGGATTTTTATTCTGGTAAAATAAAAATCACGGATACAAAAGAAAAAATACAAAAGGAAATGATGGATTTTAATCTGGAAGAGGCAGTTAATAATATCAGTTCCTTACACTTTGACGGTATGGAATTATTCCAGGGAATCACGGCTTCCGGTGGTTTGAGCGGTGGTAAACTGGGCAGAATAGGAGAAGTGAATTTTAATTATCATACGGCACTTAAGTTAAAAACGGCGGCGACGGATAACAGCATATATCTAAAAGGCTATGTAGGAAGTGAATATAAAGGCGATTACTGGGACGAGCTTAGTAAAGCAGACAAAAAGAAATATGACAAAATAGCTGATCTTTGGAAAGGAACGGATTTTACGATCGGAAATCAAAGCAGTTACTTTTTGTCTCAGATAAAATTTGCCGAAAATGATGCTTATTCAGATTTTGAATATTATATTAATGACATGGAAGTAGAAGGGATTAATTCGAATCCCGACTATATCTATGCACCTTATTATTCAGTCTATGCTCCGGGAACTTTAATGGATGTCTCGAATCCGGAATATGTAAATCCTAAGAAGAAACAGAACACGTATGAATTAAACTATTACAGCGGCTTAAACAATGCACTTCAATTTGACGAAGAGAAGGAATACGCTAATTATTATAATAAATATCTGCAAAGAATTCGGGATATTGACGATAAAGACCTCCCTGAAAATCTAAGGGAGATGGAGGAATACCGTAGGTTTGAAAAAGCTTACCGGGAATTTGTATATGACACGTATACCAGAGTTCCGGATACCGGATTAGAACGGATAAAAGAACAGTTTGGAAGCATCCACTATAATGACTATAAAAGACAATACGGTTCACAGGCCCTGGAGAATTTAGTCCAGTTGGTAAAGAGTGATCTTTCCACCACTACCTCATATTCCCTTGCACCTGGTATTTTGCCAAAAGGAAAGGACTTTGTAGAATATTTCTTATACGAAAATAAAACAGGATATTGTTCTCATTATGCATCAGCAGCTGTCATGATACTTAGGACTATGGGTGTGCCGGCGAGGTATGTGGAAGGTTACATTGTAAAAACGAAAGACATCTCACAGGGTAAGGTCACAGGTACGGTTGGATTGATGGAACATAAGAGAGGAATGTTTTTGGAGAAGCAGGTGGACGAGAAAACGATTGAAATATCGGATGCCAATGCTCATGCCTGGGTTGAAGTATATGTAGACGGTTTTGGATGGGCACCGGTAGAAGTTACACCAGGATTTTCTGGGACCTCTGATTCAAATGATACTACAGATACAATGAACAATCAGCAGCAGGGAAAGAACAGCGTGACACCTAAGATACCGACGCCAACGAAAGCCGGTGATGCTGATGAGAATGACTTAAAGGATGGTACAAAGGATAGCGCGGAGAATGAATCAAAGGACAATTCAAAAAACAATTCAAAAGATACGGCAAAGCCAACCAAGACTCTAGCTCCGGACGGAGAAAAAGATGCAGACAGCGGAGGCAGTAAGGTATCTGGAACCGGGACAACGGCTTTAAAAGATAAGGGGGTCATTTCTTATCTGGAAAAACTGGCCTGGATACTATTATGGATTTTATCTCTGGCGGGTATAACAATAATGTTTCTCTTAGTAAGGGCGTTCCTTATATTGAAAAAAAGAGAAAAGGCTCAGAAAACCACTGATTTTAGTAAAAGAGTACTGCTCCGTTACAATGAAATCGGGCGTATGATGGAATATTACCAAATAGGAATACCGGAGAATACGACTTTTAACGAAGCGGCAGCACAGGTTGAAAAACAATGGAAGCATATAAAAGAAGGCAGGTATAAGCGGTTCACTGATATTGTTTTAAAGGCAAGATTTAATCAATATTGTATTTCAAGAGAGGAATCGGAGGAGGCAGAAGAATTTTATAAGGAGTTAATCCATTCTGTCTATGAAAATACCAGTCCCTTTAAAAGGATTATACTAAGGTTTATTAAGGTTTTTAGATAATCCAAAGATTCCTTTAACCGCAAAATTAGGTTCACAGAAAACTTCATCTATGCTATAATAAAAATATAATATATGAATCACAACGGTATTTTACCGCTGGATATTGACATTGATCAGTAACATGTCGAAGATAAAGGTAGTATGTGCGCTGATGCGCACAAATTGGATTAAGTTGAAAAAAGCTAAAAATTTTTTAACATCTGTTTAGTACGTGCGCTAATGCGCACAGATTGGAGTAAGTTGAAAAAACAAAACATTTTTTCAACATCCTGATTAATACGTGCGCAGTTGCGCACAGATAGGAGTTTTATGAAGAATGTAATTACGATTAGCAGACAGTATGGTAGTGGTGGAAGAGTAATTGGTAAAAAACTTGCTGATAAGCTTGGAATTCCATTCTATGATAATGAACTTATTAACCGGGCTGCAAAGGAAAGCGGGTTCGCTGTTTCAGCTTTTGAGAATGCTGAAAACAAAGCGTCCAATAGCCTATTGTATTCCATTGCCATGGGAATGAATGCTTACGGGAACCAGGAATTAGGTATATCTAATGTCTCCTTGGATGATCAGATTTATCTGGCACAGACCAATGTCATCCAAAAGGTTGCACAAGAAGGACCCTGTGTTATTGTGGGCAGATGCGCAGATTATATATTAAAGGAAAAGCCTGGTGTAATTAATGTATTTATATGGGCTGATATTAATTACAGAATAAAAAGAGTTATGGAGACAGATAAACTAACGGAAGCAAAAGCTGTGGAAAGAATCCATAAGATTGATAAAGGAAGAGCAAATTATTACAATTACCATTCCTCTGACAAATGGGGAAAAATTGAGAATTATCATTTATCAATCCGAAGTGATTATATTGGTATGGACAGATGTGCAGACTGCATCAAATCATATGTAGAGTACGAACATTAGAGATGAAATAAAAGGATAAAATGCTGGGTAATTACGATAGGTTATGTCCCCATGTCGTAATTACCCAAAGTGTTATCTGTATTTCGTTAGGAAGTGTACCAGATTATTCGAATAGGAGTTTTTATATGAAATGGAATGACAAATTAAACAAGAGATATACGCTGATTGCGATTTACGTAATTGTAACCTGTATTATTATTTATTGCTTAAGTTTAGTGGCTAAAAGTGCGCCATCCATTATGGGAAACATAATGGATAGCTTAAATTGGTTTATGAAAGTAGCAAAACCCATCGTCTTTGGCTTTGTAATTGCTTATCTTTTTAATCCTCTGAATGACTTTTTTGAAAATCGGTTAAAAAAAATCAGAATAAGAAACTGGCAGTTAAAATCTACCCGTTCCTGGGCAGTATTTACGACGGTTATTTTTTTCTTCATCGTTTTAGTGGGAATTATCTCCTTACTTGTATTCAGTGTAACAGATCAGTTAAGGGTAGCAAAATTTGATGATATCGTTGTACTTGCACAATCCTATATGAATACCATTAATGCATTTTATTATGATATTATAGGTAAGCTGGATGGTTTAAATATACAATCCAATGAAATCACCCAATATATTAAAGATGCTGCCACTTATATCTTAAATTACTTAAGGCTTGCAGGAGGATCCCTGGTAACCTCTCTCAGTAACATATCCTCTTATATAACGTCCTTTATATTTGCCTTCATTATTGCTATTTATTTTATGATTGACGGTAAAATGATTACGGAATACCTAAAGAAGGTCAGCCGCGCATTAATCAGTGATAAATGGAATGCAAGAATAGTAAGGTTTTTATCGGATGCGGATAGTGTTTTTTCCGGATATATCAGAGGACAGTTATCCGATGCTTTTGTAATGATGATTATAATTAGTCTTACCCTGTCTATTGTCGGAGTGAAGTTTGCAGTCATAATCGGTATTCTTGCAGGTATCGGAAACTTGATACCTTACTGCGGTCCTATTGTAGCATACTTAAGTACCGGTCTGATCTGTGTTATTAACGGTCAATATAAGGAATTAATAATAGCAGTAATTGCTTTATTTATTGTTCAGGCAATAGACGGCAATATTATAGCGCCAAAGCTTTTAAGCCAGAGCATCCAAATCCATCCGGTACTTGTAATAATATCTTTAATATTCGGCAGTGCCATAGGCGGCTTACTGGGTATGCTCTTAGCGGTTCCGGTAGGAGCACTTATTAAAGTAATATTTGTGAGATATATAGATCACAGACTTGAAAAAAAGGAAGAAGAACAAGGCATTACGAAAGATGCATCAGGTGTTGCTAAATAATTATTAAGATGTTAAAGAAAACCTGACATTATTTAACAAAAAGTAATAAAAATGTAAGAAATAACATAGACTTTATTTAATATTTTTGGAGTAGAATATTATAGAGACAAGAATCATAAAAGGGAGGAGGTTGCCAGAGTGGATGACCAGATTGAAAAGATAATCGAGGTTAAGAATGTGAAAAAAGTATATCGAATGGGCAGTGAAAAAATTTATGCAGTAGACGATGTGAGTTTTGAAATACTAAAGGGTGAATTTTGCTGCCTGTTAGGTACTTCAGGCTCCGGTAAATCAACCCTTCTGAATTTAATGGCCGGCATTGAAAAGCTATCCGGCGGACAGATCATTATTAAGGGTAAGAAAATACATAAAATGAATGAAAACAGTCTGGCAAGATTCAGACAGCGTTATTTGGGATTCGTATTTCAATCATATAACCTTATGGGCTCTATGACAGCCCTGGAGAATGTGGAGTTTCCTTTGGTTTTTAAACGTATTAAATCAAAGGCGAGGAGAAAGATGGCCAGGGATATGCTGATAAAGGTAGGGCTAGGATCACGATTATCCCATAAACCGAAGGAAATGAGCGGCGGGCAGCAGCAAAGGGTAGGTATTGCAAGAGCCTTTGTGGCCAAACCAGAGATAGTATTCGCAGATGAACCTACCGGTAATCTGGATACAAAGACAGCAATGGAAGTAATGAACTTAATAAAAACCATTGCAAGGGATAACAACCAGACAATCGTAATGGTTACCCATGACAGAAGACTGGCAGATTTCGCTGACAGGATCATTCATATTTTAGATGGAAAAATCCAAAGTGTGGAATTAAACCATAAGGCTGTCAAACCGGAAGAAATCAGTGAAAATAATCAAGTCGAAAATAGGGAAGAAATTAATATAGATCAGAAATCAATTATTAATTCAGAAGCAATACCAGAAGCTGAAACTCCAAATCAGCTTGAACCAAAGGACAATAAAATAATACAAGCAGGTAGTGAACCTGATAAGACATCTGAAACTGCTGTAGTTACTGAAAAATCAAATTCTGCAATAATTACAGAGGAACAGACTGAGAGCGAAATTGCAGCATCGGACAACGAAGATAAAGTAAAGACCATAAATAATTAATTATTTATGGAAGAACCAATAAAAACGTATAAAATGTATCGGAATATTTACTTATAAGATATTAAGAAATAGAATATTAAAGGAAGAAGAGGGATAAAGAATGAAAAAGGCAAGAAAGATTTTTGCTGCAATTGTAATGATGACTTTAATCATTGGTAATTTTACCGGATACACAACTGCCAGAGCGGAATCTTATGATGGTAAGGCAACTGCGATTACCTTTGTAGGATCAGTTCAGAATACAACAGGAATACCTGGGGAAACAGTACATATAAAATTACCTGTAAAATCAGTAGGGGGATTTATATTTGATCCGGTAATTTCAGTAAGTACGGAAAATATGCCATTTACCGTATCCAATATTACCTATACGCAGGCAGGTTATACACCTGAAAATCCACCTGCGGGAATATCCAATACGGAGACCACCTATATAGAGTTTGATTTAAAAGTGAAGGAGACAGCTAAGATCTCCAGAAATAAATTAAAGGTCAGTGTAGATTTTACAGCAATAAATCTGGATGATGGTTCGGTTCATAATTTTACCCTTGATGTTCCTACTACTTATCTTATAATCAATAATGAAAAAGAACCGGCACAGTTAACGATTGATAACATTAAAATGGACGAAGCGTATATCGGCAATGATACGAAATTGACCTTTACCGTTAAGAATGAAGGTCAAATCTCTGCTATTAATTCTTTCCTTAGTGTAGATGGTTATGAAGCAGCAGGAATTATACCTAAATATTCTAAATTAAAACAGGAAATTGGTACAGCAGGAAGACTATCTCCTGGTGATACTTATAAAATCAGTTTACCGGTAAGTATATCATCTGCTGCCACAGCTGGTAATAAAAAACTAACTGTAAAGATGGAATACAAGAATGATGAAGGTGAAGCCGGAACGAATACGGTTGATATGTACGTAAATATTGAGAATAACAGTATAGCCCCTAAAATAGAAGTAGTAAGCACCAAATATGCCAGTGAATTAAAAGCCGGCGACAGCTTTAATCTAGTAACGACACTGCGCAATGCAGGAGATACAAAAGCGAACAATATTGAAGTATCGGTAGGCGGTTTGGATGTAAATGGATTCTTACCGGGATATACGACAAAGACAATATCGGTAAAAGACCTTAAATATAGTGACAAAATTGATGTTAAAATCCCCTTAATTGTATCCAATGAAGCAAAAGTGGGTTTAAAAGAAGTGCCCATAACCATTGCGTATAAAGATGCGTCCGGAACTGCACTTACAACCTCAACAACGGTATATCTGGAAGTAATAGCAGCAGACGGTGTTGATTCGGACGGTAAACCCAATATTGTGGTAAGCAATGTATCACAAAGCCCGGATGAGCCGAATGCAGGGGCACGGGTAGATGTTTCTTTTGACTTAGAGAATAAAAGCAAAGTTGATATCACTACTGTAAAAGTGGCGGTAGTAAGTGCAGAGGGAGCTAGTTTTGCCCCTATGAATTCTGAACCTTATCAATACATAGATAAAATAGCAGGTGGCAAAAAAAGAAGAATAACCATACCGTTAAAAGCTTCTGAAACGGTTGTGGAAGGAACCAACAGCCTGAATATCAAGTATGATTATAAAGATGAGACCGGCAAAGTCCAGTCAGATACGGCAACCCTATTTATTCAAAACGTAAAAAATGACGGAATAGGCACCAGCAAACCTAAATTAATCATCAGTAATTATTCAGCAGATAAAGATGAATTAAGAGCAGGCAGTACTTTTAATTTTACTTTTGATATAAAAAACACTCATTCCAGCGTGGATGCCAGAAACATTAAGGTTACAATAACCCAGACAGATAATATATTTACAGTAAACAACGGAAGTAATACCTTTTACATAACTAAGATACCTGCCGGAGAAACGGTTCAGAACACTCTTGAACTGAGAGCGAAAGCAGATGCGACAACGAAAGCATATCCGGTGGATATAACCATGGATTATGAATACGAGGGAGCAAAACCCAATCCTACCACCGGTCAGATAGGAGAAACTGTGAAAGAGACTATTAATCTGCAGGCAGTGGAAAATGCAAGACCGGTAATAGATAACATCGTTGTAGGTTCCTGGGAGGCAGCAATTGTTAACCAGCCCACAGTCGTGACTTTTGACTTTTTAAATATGGGTAAATCTACACTTAACAATGTTCATGCATCAATTGAAGGAGATTTTAAGCTCAGTTCCGGAGATATGCTTTATATCGGTAATGTAGAAGCCGGAGTTCAGGAGCCGGAAGAATTAGAAGTTATCCCTTTGGTTGAAGGGGAGGCAAAAGGAACACTGACGGTTACCTTCGAAGATAGTAATGGAGATGAAGTCTCCATTAAGAAAGAATTCACAGGCAGTATACAAGGTGATGTAATTCCTGATCCAACGGCAGGCGGACCAGGGGGTGTATTACCACCTGCTGATGCTGGAAAGGCACCGATTCTTCCCATATGGGCTTTTGTAATCATACAATTAGCTATACTGGTAATAGGAATTCCGGTAACAAGAAAAGTAAGACTTAGTTTATATAGAAGAAAATTAAGAAAGCAGGAAGAGGCAGAATAGACTTAGGGTGGTAAGGTTGAAAGAAAAATAAGAATTGAAAGGATGCCACAATACGATTCTTTCAGCCTGCTTTGTGGCAGTATCGTAAGAAACTTACGATATGCAATGGGTGGTAAATATGAATATAGTAATGGATCAGAATTTTAATGTACAGGTATTACTGAATGAAGCTGTTGTTACAACCGGGAAGGTTACCAGTACCGGAGGCGATGCAGTCAGTGAAGTGCCTGGAGATGCAATGGGTGCAGGGCCGTCAGTTAAAGATCCTCTCATGTCAAGCTGGCCCTTTGTAATAGGAATTACAACTGCAACATTAGCGGTAAGCATTTTATTAGGGTTATTGTTAGCTAAGAGAAAAATAAAAAAAGGATATGAATTATATGAGGATTAGTGATTTAATTAAAATGGGACTTAGGAATCTTAGCCGACGGAAAGCCAGAACAGCATTAACGGTTACCGGTGTGATTATTGGTACCATTTCTATAGTAGTTATGATTTCCATTGGGATTGGAATGAATACTAATTTTAAATCACAGGTCATGGAACTTGGAAGTCTAACTACCGTAACAGTGGAGAGATATGCCAATATAATGGATGCGGACGGTAATTATGTTAATACGAAAGAACAGCGTATGGATGATAGTCTCGTCGCACAAATTAAAGGGCTTGAACATGTGAAAGCAGTTTCGCCTATCTTATCAGCAAATGTTATGCTAAAAAGCGGTAACTATGAATCACAGTTACAGTTATATGCAATGGATAGTGCAACCTTTAGTGAGTTTGATTTTCCGGCTTTAACTGCCGGAAATTATCCGACACCTGAAAATAATAAGTTAATTGTTTTTGGTAGTGATTCACTCATGAACTTTTATAACCCAAG
>NZ_CP121445.1:3022500-5757500 GCF_029689925.1 Anaerocolumna sp. AGMB13025 | reverse complement strand
GGGAAAAAGCCCAGACCACCAGCTAAGGTCCCAAAGTGCGTGTTAAGTGGAAAAGGATGTGGGATTTCGAAAACAACTAGGATGTTGGCTTAGAAGCAGCCATACATTAAAAGAGTGCGTAATAGCTCACTAGTCGAGAGGTCCTGCGCCGAAAATGTCCGGGGCTAAAACACGACACCGAAGCTGTGGAATTGCATTTATGCAATTGGTAGAGGAGCATTCTTAACAGCGACGAAGCGGTACCGTAAGGAGCCGTGGAGTGTTAAGAAGAGAGAATGCCGGAATGAGTAGCGAGATAGAAGTGAGAATCTTCTAGGCCGAATATCCAAGGTTTCCAGAGTAAAGCTGATCTGCTCTGGGTAAGTCGGGACCTAAGGCGAGGTCGAAAGACGTAGTCGATGGACAACAGGTTGAAATTCCTGTACCTTATATAAACAGAACTGTGGGGACGCAGAGAGAAAGCCAGAGCCGGGAATGGAAAAACCGGTGCAAGCGGGATAGTAGTGTGGCAGGCAAATCCGTCATACAATACGAAGACGTGACGCGGACCGAAACTATAAGTAGGGAAGCTGGTGAGCGAACTGCCAAGAAAAGCCGCTATTGTTTTATATAAGCCCGTACCGTAAACCGACACAGGTGGATGAGGAGAGAATCCTAAGGCCGACGGGAGAAGCATTGTTAAGGAACTCGGCAAAATAACCCCGTAACTTCGGGAGAAGGGGTGCCTGTAGCAATACAGGCCGCAGAGAATTGGCCCAAGCAACTGTTTAGCAAAAACACAGGTCTATGCAAAACCGAAAGGTGAAGTATATGGGCTGACGCCTGCCCGGTGCTGGAAGGTTAAGGGGAGATGTTAGGAGCAATCCGAAGCGTTGAACTTAAGCCCCAGTAAACGGCGGCCGTAACTATAACGGTCCTAAGGTAGCGAAATTCCTTGTCGGGTAAGTTCCGACCCGCACGAAAGGCGTAATGATTTGGGCACTGTCTCGACAATGCACCCGGTGAAATTGAAATACCAGTGAAGATGCTGGTTACCTGCGCCAGGACGGAAAGACCCCATGGAGCTTTACTCTAGCTTGATACTGGGATTCGGTATTGCATGCACAGGATAGGTGGGAGGCTTTGAAGCTATGACTCCGGTCGTAGTGGAGCCGCTGTTGGGATACCACCCTTGCAGTATTGGATTTCTAACATGTGCCCGTGATCCGGGCAGTGGACAATGTCAGGTGGGGAGTTTGACTGGGGCGGTCGCCTCCGAAAGGGTATCGGAGGCGCTCAAAGGTCTTCTCAGAATGGTTGGAAACCATTCGCAGAGTGCAAAGGCAGAAGAAGGCTTGACTGCGACACCGACGGGTGGAGCAGGTACGAAAGTAGGACTTAGTGATCCGGTGGTATAAAGTGGGATTGCCATCGCTCAACGGATAAAAGCTACCCTGGGGATAACAGGCTTATCACTCCCAAGAGTTCACATCGACGGAGTGGTTTGGCACCTCGATGTCGGCTCATCGCATCCTGGGGCTGTAGTAGGTCCCAAGGGTTGGGCTGTTCGCCCATTAAAGCGGTACGCGAGCTGGGTTCAGAACGTCGTGAGACAGTTCGGTCCCTATCCGGCGCGGGCGTAGGATATTTGAGAGGAGCTGACCTTAGTACGAGAGGACCGGGTTGGACTGACCTCTGGTGGATCGGTTGTACTACCAAGTGCATGGCCGAGTAGCCAAGTCGGGAAGGGATAAACGCTGAAGGCATCTAAGCGTGAAGCCCCCCTTAAGATAAGATATCCCATGCGAAAGCAGTAAGACCCCTTGAAGACGACAAGGTGGATAGGTTAGAGGTGGAAGTGCAGTAATGCATGCAGCTGACTAATACTAATAGGTCGAGGGCTTGACCAAAGAAGGAAACTTCCTGGATGATATAAACAATCATTCAGTTAACGGATGGTTTTAAATATAGATGGACAATTACATGTGTAGTTTTGAAGATATAAGAATAAAAGTTATCTCAGATATTGAGGTAACTTTTTTTGTGTCTATTAGATGCATCATATAATTGATAAACATGAACAAATTTAATAATTAACTTTAGAATTAGATAGGTTTGTATATTTTACTGTAAAAAGGAGTTATGTACTTAACGGTGCATAATTCCTTTTTTACTTTGTTAAATTTTAAATTAATTTGTGAAAAGTGATGACAGGGTTTACAATATATGATAATCTATTAGTGGACATATTGGTAAAAATGACATAAATGACTTGTGTTGAAGTATGTAATACACTATAATTAACAAACCTTATTAAATTGAGTGTTAGATTCTGTTACAATCAAACTAAAAAGGATAGGTTCGTATGCTGCATAAATTAATGGTTAAAAAGTTTTTATCCTTGAATCTCTTTAAGAAATTAATGATTATGTTATTGCTAATTTCAATTCTTCCAATTTTCTTAATTCAATTTATATCCTATAAAATAAGTACCTCAACGATCGAACGGCAGACAAAAGAACTGATTATGGCGAATCTGAAACAATCGAGTAATAGTGTGGATGAGTTTTTTCATTCCTATGATAAGATTATTATGGATATGTATACGGACAGCAGTTATATTGATAATTTAAAGTATATCAACGTTTGGGACTCTAAGAATTACTATACAGCAAAGCATCGAATTGAGGAAAAACTTGAAAATATTGTTTACGTTTATCCTGAAATACTGGGTATCGCTATCGTTGGTTTAAACGGTGATGCTACCTTTTATGATACAATCACTTTATCAGGTGAGGAAAGCTTTTGCTTTGATATTGATCATATAAGGATAGATCCGATGTTTAAAGACTCACTAAGTGTAAAACATGCTATTTATTCCAGTACAGTTCATAAATCGGATTTTAATTATGGAAATAAGAATTATTTTTACATAGCACATCAGTTAACAGACTTTAATAATTATGAGAACGGTCCTGTCGGAAGTATTATTCTGTGTATTGATGAAAATGCTCTACGCAATGTATATACTGCTGGTATGGATTTTAATTCGAACCTAACCTTCTTAATAAACGAAAACGGAGATATAATATCTTTTCCTATAGCATCTTTCGTAGGATTGAATTTATATGATGGATATAGTAATAATAAAGGAAATAATTACAATACGGAAAACACCAAAAATAGCAAGGAAAATACTGATAGCAGAAAGGAAAATACTGATAGCAGAAAGGTAAACGCTGATAGCAGAAAAGTAAACACTGAGAATAGGAATGGTAATAGTGAGAATAGGAATAGTGATACTGAGAATAGGAATGGTAACACGGATAGTAGGAATGGAAGCTCTGATAATAGGAACGAATTAATGGAAGGAGCAATAAAGAATTTTTTTATTCGGAATAATTTCATGAATTCAAAAAAGCTGGAGGTACATGTAAGCAGTATAAAGGACGGGGTTTTTACTCTTATTAATGTGCAGAATTTAACCTATGCTTTAAAGGATGTCCAGAATATTTCCATGATTATTGTTCTAATTGGGATTTTAGTTGGCATGGTATGTATATTAATATCCATGTCCTTTGCGGCTACTACGGATAAGTCGGTTAAGAAGATAATACATGCCATGGGAAAAGCGGATCAGGGAGATTATGATATCCGGATAGCTATAGATGGCAAAGATGAATTTGCTACAATTGCTCATCACTTTAATGATATGATAATCAGAATAAAAGATTCCAATAAACAGGAAGTGGAAGCCTTGGTACGGGAAAAGAATGCGGAAATCAAATCTTTAGAAGCCCAGATAAATCCACACTTTTTATATAATACTCTGGATGCAATCAACTGGGTTGCATTGGAACACGAGGAATTTCATATCAGTAAAATGCTTATTAATTTAGCTGCCATTTTAAGATACAGTATTCAAAAGAGTAATGAAATTGTGACTATACAGGAGGAACTGGAGTATTTAAAACGGTATATCTATTTACAACAGCAGCGGTTTTGTTATTCTTTTCAATGTATGATTCATATGGATGACACGTTAATGTGTACCAGAATACATAAACTTTTGATACAGCCATTGATTGAAAATACCATTGTCCATGGCTTTCCTGGCAGTACAGACCATGATGAAATTGACATAGAAATCAGCAGGGAAGGTGCTTTTTATGTTCAGATTCAGGTAAAGGATAACGGAAAGGGTATGTCGAAAGAATTGGCGGAGGTATTTAACAGTTATGATTATAAAAAGGATAAGATAGAAACCAGTATAGGTGTCAGGAATGTTATTACCAGATTAAAACTGTATTACGGAGGTAATAGTTATTTTCATGTGGATTCGAGTGAACAGGGGACTACGGTAACGATACTGATTCCATATGAAATATAGTAATTTACCATATTGTTAAAAGAACAGAGGAAAGCATAAATCAAACTAAGGAAAGCATAAATCAAACTAAGGTGTATCGGAGGAGACCTATGCGTATAGCAATTGTTGAAGATGAACCCAAAACAAGAGAAGGCCTAATAAGTATTATTGGTACGGATTATGAAATATGCGGTATTGCTTCAGATGGATTTGAAGGTATCAAGTTGATCAAGGAGCTGAAACCGGATTTAATCATAACAGATATACAGATGCCTGGTATGGATGGATTATCAATGCTTCGCCAATTAGAGGAGGAGGGCATTGTATATTATGCGCTGATTTTGACAGGTCATTCTTCTTTTGATTATGTAAGGACGGCATTACATCTGGGAGTGGTGGATTATGTATTAAAGCCGGTTGATATTGAGAATTTCAGAGCTTTATTAAATGAAACAGAAGCTAAGATTTTAAAAGAAAAGTCGGAAAAAATTAATTCGGCCCAGTTGATCTGGAGCTTAATGACAGGTGAACAAGAGGAGAAGGAACATCTGATTCGTCAGCTTTCCAACCAATTACAGGCAAATGAAAGAATGGAGATAACCTTGTTTTTGGTAAAGCCGGATAGTATAGACCAAGAAACAGTAAGTGAAATGATTCATTGTATGAAAGATAAGATGAACTCTTTATGCATCATGAATTTCCATGTGGTTCATTTATCCTTTGAGTACGGGATATTAGTACTGATAATCGATACGGAAAAGAATAAGTTTCTAAATAAAGTATTTTCTGCTCATATATTACCTTGCTTGAACAGCATTGGTTCCTGTCGCTGCAGTTATAATTCCATATTTGGACTGACAAGGCTTGAGAATGCTATAACTGAATTAAAGGATCTGCTGTCATATACTTTCGTATATGGCAGCGAGGTGATTCTTAATAAGCAAATGGTGGAAACACTGGAGTTCACCAGTATAAGTTATCCGGTAGATTTAGAAAACCGTATCCGCAAAGAAATTATTAACGGCAATTATGAGAAAGCATTAAAAATAAGTGATAAATTTAAGGAAATAATTATCGAAAGCCAGGGCAGACCGGAGTTAATCAGAGAATACACAGCGAGATTTTCCTCTAGTATCTATAATGTGGCCAAAGAATATAATACCCAGGCAGAACCTAAGTTAATCTTTCATTACTTTATTAATAACATGATTGAAAGTAAAACGAAAACAGATTTGATCTTAAACTATGAAAAAATTATACATAACATACTAACCGATTCCGATGAAGAAATGGATATTGACAATTTGACTGTATTAAAAGTAATTAATTTTATTAGGGATAATTACAGTAAAGACATTACCCTGTCAGAGGCAGCAAATCTGGTGGGGGTAACGCCTGAATATTTAAGCAAGTTATTTAATCAGAAAATTAATATTAATTTTGTAGTATTTTTAAGAAATTTCAGAATCAGTATTGCGAAACGTATGATACTATCCGGAAAATACCGGATACAAGAAGTGGCTGAACAAGTTGGATTTAAGGATCCAAAATATTTTAATAAAGTATTTAAATCCGTTTGCGGCATTTCGCCCTCAGAATATAAGAAGGTGATTTAGATGAAGCTGTTTCGTATAACTGCGGTTTTATCGGTGGGGGTAATTTTTGTCTTATTTCTAATTGCCGGTAATTATTACAGGGATAGTTTAAGTAAGTCAAGGACAACCGAACCGGTTACAGAAAAGAAAGTGTTACGGATTCTGGCTCCATATGAAACTACAGCCAATTGCAAGATGCTTAATAGTATAGCCAGGCAGTACTCTGAGATTGCAGGCAATCCCAAGGTAGAAATCGATTTTATATCTAAAAATGATTTTAAAAAAGAAATCTGCATGAATTTGGATCAGGACCAGTTAGCGGATCTTATTATATGCGACAATTCCATTATGCCTGCACTGATTAACCTAAGTGTGCTCAGAGATATTAGTGCTTATGTAAATGAGACCTCTAAAACGTCCCATTATTATTTAGAGCAATGGAACAATACCAGAAGTGACGGTAAATATTATGGAATACCGTTTACCTGCGACCCTTATGTACTGATATGGAATAAGAATTTATTTAAAAAAAATAATGTTACCGTTCCGCAGAACTGGGAGGACTTAAAAACTACCGCCAGAAAAGTTCAGGAATTTGGTATCAGCGGAATCGGAATCGGTGCCAGACAGCCAGAGGAAGTAACGGCTCTTTTCCTCCAGCTGCTCTATTCAACCGGCGGTACCATTCGGGAAATTAATGGGGAAGGCGGAATGAAAGTATTTGAACTCCTTAGTTATCTGAAAAAGAACAAGCTGATTCCCATGGAATGTATTAACTGGAATCAACTGGATTTAACCAATAAGTTTATAGACAGCGAAATTGCTATGATGATAAATAATCTCAGTACTTTATCTGTTTTAAAGACTAGTAACATTGATTTTGAAATAGGTGTTGCAGCAGTTCCCTATGAGAAGAAAGAAAATTATATGTTCCATGGTAAGAATATTGGAATCTCCATAACTGCAGATTATACCGCTTCCATAAAATTCTTAAACTATATTACCCAAAAAGATATAGTAAAACAGATTGCAAAAGATACGGAAACCATACCGGTACAAGTAGATGTAGACTATGATTTTAGTGATGACGGATATGTTATCAGTAAAGAGTTTATTCAAAAACAGAGAGAGCATGGGATAGCCAAGAGTTCTTTAAACTCCTGGTTTGACATTTCTGCCGCTATTTCCGAGGGGGTATATCAATTAATCAGTGAATCGAATCCTTCTATCCACAGTATAGCAGATACCATGCAGGATAAGGTGCGGATAGCTATAATAGATAATTAAGGCACGAAGAAAATTACGAACGGGGCAGCTGCAAACTGCAGGACACGGAACCTGGGTATATTTTTTCCCAGGTATTTTGTCCTTGATTTTGCAGCAATCTCCAGTTATAAAAATAATTAACTTAGAAATTGAGGACAAACTCAGTTGTATGTCTTAAAACACACCTCGAAAAAAGTCATATAAAGTAAGGTTAATAATTTACTCCTTTATTAAAAATTTAGAATTTCTGCGAAAATCCAGAAGTGTTAAGATGGAATTGTAACAAATAGATTCATTCTATTAAAGGAGGCTTTATATGAAGAAGGTATTACGCAAACTATTTGCGTACGTTGTATCTTTTGTGCTTGTAGCGGTCATGCTTACCGGCTGCGGCGGTTCAAAGGATAAAACCACGGGGTCGGAGACAGGTGGTACAACTAAAAAGACAGAGGCTGGTACAGATACAAAGGCTGAGCCTACGGCATCGGGAGAGATGACGGAAGTTGGAACACCCAGAAATGAAACACTTATTGTTGAATGCCAGTCACCTACTGACACACCAGGACAATTCAATTCCTATATGCAGGGGACTTCTATGGGATTTGGTATTCATCAGCTGATGTCCGCTATGATGTGGGAAATCGATACGGTAAAAGGTGAACAGTTCGGCGAGGTTGCAGATGGCATGCCCGTATCAAATGCAGATTTTACCGAGCATACGGTTAAGATTCGCCAAGGTATTAAGTGGTCTGATGGGGAAGACTTAAATGCTGATGACGTTGTGTTTACATTTAACATGATTATGACTAACCCTGGTATCACCCAGAATGCATATTACAATCAGGTATTTAAATCTGTTGAAAAAGTAGATGATTATACCGTTAAGATTGTTACCAAGGAGTCTTTCCCTCGTTTAGCACAGAGATTTGGTGTTACAATCTGGGGAAATGATTTAAGAATCGTTCCGGAACATATCTATTCAAAACAGGCAGATGTTACCCAATTTAAAGATTCCGAACCAGTTGTTGCAGGACCATATACCGTAAAAGCATATGACGAATTAGGAAAATGGATTCTGTATGAACGCCGTGAAGACTGGAAAGACAGTACCGTTGGCGTTGTAACCGGAAAAGAACCAAAAGCAAAATACGTATGGTTCAGAAATCTAGGCGATGATACAACCCGTCAGATGAGTCTTATCAGTAATGAAGTTGATATTCTTTGTGAAGTATCACCGGAAATGTTAGAAGCTATGACAGCACAGAATCCCAATATTGCATGCTGGTACAAAGACTTCCCATATGCTACTAGTGATGACCCATGTTCAAAAGGTTTAGCATTCTCTATGGGTAAAGGGGCTCCTTTTGACAATAAAGATTTCCGCTGGGGTATTGCACTTGCGATGAATTTCGATGAGATATCACAGAACATATTTAACGGTGTTGGCCGTGCATCACCATTCCCAATTCTTACAAATACAAGTGCTGCACAGGAGCTGTATGTAAAACCTCTGCTTCCCTGGTTAGAAGATTTTTCACTTGACTTAGGTGATGGTACTACGGTGAAACCTTTTGATGAAGGCTATGCTGATCGAATGGCAGAAGTACTGAAAGGGAAAGGATATAGTATACCAACCGATCATGATGCACTTGTTGATATGTTTGGTGTAGGCTGTTGGAAATACGATCCCGCAGCAGCAGAGAAACTCTTCGTGAAAGCCGGTCTTGAGAAAAAAGCAGACGGCTGGTATTTTAATGGAAAACCGTTTACCTTCAATATGACTTATTTAGCAGATACGGAAGCTCAGGCTGGACGTGGTGTTCAGGCGGCTTATGATCAGCTTACCAAATTTGGTTTTAAAATTAATCTAGTAAGTGAATCCAGCGCTACCTGGGATACCAATGGTCAAACAGGTAATTATGATATTGCCGGATATTGGCCTACTGGTTTCATAACCAAAGATATTTATTCACAGATCAATGGTTGGGATGCGGACCTTATCGTTCCGATGGGAGAGAAAGGTTCCGGTCAGGGAACACGCTGGAATAATACCAGAGCGACTGAAATCATTCATGAGTTAGCAAAACTTTCACCGGATGACCCGAAATCCTATGAACTGGGTCAGGAATTCTTTAAGATTTCCATAGAAGAACTTCCTTTTATTGGTTTCCACTCAGGCGTTAAGTTCGTTCCGACAAACAGTACCTACTGGAATAATTATCCTAACTCTGAGAATCCTTATAATGGCCCATGGTGGTGGTGGAGCTGCTTTAAATATATAACAACAGAGATTTCACCGGTTCAATAAAAAGAACGTACAGTATAAAAGTTCCTACAATATAAAGCTTTTACTGCCTGGTGGCACCCACCGGGCAGTATCAGCATTCAGACAAATAATCACGAATTAAAAAAGGAGTGAAACCGTTGAAATTTCGCAAATATTTCGGTCTTAGGTTTTTAACCTATATATTGACTGTATGGATTGGTATTACTTTTATATTTTTTATTCCACGTATGTTTCCATCCGATCCCGTTGAGAATATGATTGGTCAGATTCAGTCACGTTCTGGTCAGATGGATCCAGCACAAATGGATGCACTTCGTTCACAGCTTCGGGTGCAATTTGGTCTTGAAGGCTCTCTGCTTGAGCAATACGGCACTTTTCTTTGGAATGGGTTGCTGCATTTTAATTTCGGACCCTCTCTTATGAGTTATCCTACTCCGGTTGGAGATATCATCGGAATGTATTTGCCATATACGCTTTTCCTTTCTCTGACGACTACTGTTATAGCCTGGATTATTGGTAATATCATTGGGCTTTTAGCCGGTTTTAGAAAAAATAAGTTATCCTCCAAAATTTTAGAGGGGATAGCAATATGCATTTATCCTGTTCCTTATTTTATTATAGCTCTGATATTGCAGATTGTATTTGCATTTGTTTTGGGGTGGTTCCCGATTCAGGCTACCATAAACACCCAGGGTAATTTTGCAGTTCTGTTCGCTTCCCTTCTCAAAGCTTCTATTCTTCCGGCTTTGTCCATGCTCTTAGTAGGTACCGGCTGGTGGATCATATCCATGAAATCCCTTGCAGGTACAACTTCAGAAGAAGACTTTGTCCTTTTTGCACGTTATAGAGGACTTTCCGAAGGCACCATCGGCTTAGGTTATGTATTCAGAAATTCCATACTGACCCAGGTAACCGCTCTGGCTATGAGTCTTGGCGGCGTATTCGGCGGTTCTATTATGACAGAGATCGTATTTGGATATCCCGGTGTTGGTTCTCTGGTACAAAAGGCTATCCTGATGTCGGACTATAATATGATACTTGGATGCATCACAATTTCTATCGTGGCAATATCCACTGCAACGTTGATTGTGGATCTGATTTATCCGTTTATCGATCCGCGTATCCGATACAGTTAAGGCCAGGAGGTGGAATGTTGAAAAAAATGAAAAAGTTTTGGAAAAATACGAATTTTGGTTTTAAAATAGGCTTCATTATGACTGCGTTTTTTCTGGTGGTTGGATTTGTTATATACTTCTCCCCCCATATTAATCCCTTTACCTTTAATTCTTATCCGAGTAAGTTAGGCCCTTCCAAAGAACACTGGCTGGGAACTACAAGTATGGGGCAGGATGTTTTATGGCTGCTGATTGAAGCGATACATAATTCACTGCTGATTGGTCTAATTGTGGCTACGATCGGTACCGTTGCCGGTGTGTTTATCGGACTCCTGGCTGGATTTTCAGGAGGGTTACTGGACCGGGTATTAACAGTTGTTACCGATACGTTTATTGTAATACCTTCCCTTCCTATACTTATATTAATGACCTCTTTTATGAAAGGAACTTCTACGGTAATTTTAATGGCACTGGTACTGGCTATGTTTGCCTGGGCCTGGCCCAGCCGTCAGATCCGTTCTATGGCATTGTCTATGCGGGAACGGGATTTTATCCACACCGCTTGGTTTTCCGGTGAAGGTACCATTCAGGTTGTTGTAACCGAGATATTACCCTATGCTCTTACCTGGTCTCTCTCCAACTTCATGAATGCTACACTGGCTGCCATAGCGTCTGAATCCAGTCTTGCAGTGTTAGGTCTGTCCCCGGGCAATTTAATCTCCCTGGGCAATATGATCCAGTGGGCAAGAGACCGTAATGCGATCTTTACGAAGCAATGGTTCTGGATAGGTTCTCCGATAGTTGCTACGGCTGTAATGTTTATCGGACTGTTCCTTCTGATAACAGGCTATAATGATTATTTATCAAAGAAGAGAGGTAGATAAGCAATGATAAAAATAGACCATTTATCCACTTCGTATACCACCATAGACGGACCGGTTCATGTTATTAATGATGTGGATTTTGAAATATTTGATAATGAAATTTTTGGTATAGCCGGTGAATCAGGCTGTGGAAAAACCACCCTTTTAAAAGCATTGTATGATATAATTGAGTTTCCTCTGGTAGTAGATTCAGGTAAGCTTATTTTAAGCGGGCAGAAAGAAGGAAAAGATTTTTCCTACGAAACCGGTGAAATCAGAAAAAACTGGTGGAATAATATTTCCTATGTGCCCCAGGCGGCTCAGAGCGTATTAAATCCCATCGTTCCTCTTAAAAACCAGTTTCTGGATTCTATTCCGAAATCAGATAGAAAGAAAGAAACGAAGGAACAGACCTTAAAGAGAGTTGGGGCTTATTTAGAAGAGTTAAGCCTCTCCTCGGATTTATTAAAGGCATATCCGTTCCAGCTTTCCGGAGGAATGAGACAGCGTGTTATTATAGCCCTGGCTACGTTTATGTCGCCCAATGTAGTGCTGGCAGATGAGCCGACTACCGCTCTTGATGTAGTGGTGCAACGAGGTATTCTTATGATGCTTATGCGTCTGCAAAAGCAGTTAAAGAATACGATGGTCATAGTAAGCCATGATATGGGTGTACATTATCAGGTAACAGACCGTATGGGAATTATGTATTCGGGCAGTATGATTGAGCTTGGAAAAACCGTTGATATCTTTGAAAAACCCATTCATCCTTATACAAAAATGTTAGTAGGAGCTCTTCCAAGAGTCGGTGACAAGAGTCAGAAAACTGGAATACCGGGAAGACCCCCGGCACTTACCAATCCGCCTCCCGGCTGCAGGTTTGCACCCCGGTGTCCCAAGGCAACGAATAAGTGCAAAGAACTGGTACCAAAGTTTCGTGAAGTGGAACAGGGGCGTTATGCAGCCTGTCATTTACTAAACAGTGAGGTGGTGTAAGATGGCGGAAAAACTTCTGGAAATAAAAAATGTCAGTAAATTCTTTCAAATCGGTGGAATGCTTAGTAAAAAAAGGCTTATTGCGGTGGATGAGGTCAATATTGATATTGATGCCGGTAAACCAGTTATTCTTTCCATCGTAGGTGAGTCCGGCTGCGGAAAATCTACATTATGCAAGATGATATTGCGTCTGCATGACCCGGAACAGGGAGATATCCTGCTTTCAGGAAAATCATATAAAGACCGTAAAGGCTATGATCCTTTTCAGTTCCGATTGGATGTACAGCCTATATTTCAGAACCCTTATGAATCTTTTTCCATGCGAAAGACGGTAGATAGCTATCTGTTTAATACGGCACTCCGGCTGAAAATAGCAAAAAACTATAAAGAAGCGGAAAGGCTTGTAGATGACATCTTAAAAAGCGTCGGTATGTCATTAGAAGTAGTAAAGGGCAAGTATCCGGCCCAGTTTTCAGGGGGTGAGTTACAGAGGGTATCCATAGCCAGAGCACTGATTACCAGACCGAAGCTTATTATAGCTGATGAACCGGTAGCTGCTATTGATGCATCTATGAAAATGAATATCGTAAATTTATTTAAAGAACTAAAAGATAAGTACAATGTTTCCTTTATTTATGTTACTCATGATCTTTCTACGGCTTACTATGTATCGGACTATATTGCAACGCTGTATCGAGGGTGTCTGATTGAATACGGCAGAGCAAAAGAAATTATGGATAATCCTGCCCATCCCTATACGGAGCTTTTGATGAATGCAGTACCAAGGGTCGGTGAAAAATGGAATCAGGAACTGGTTATGCCTGACACAGAAGATAAGGAATATGCAATTACTTATTGTAAGTTTGCACCCCGCTGTGCATATGCCACAGAAGAATGCCGAAAATCAAGACCGGAGATGAAAGAACTTGGCACAGGGCGGAAAGTGCTGTGCTTCCATCCTTTAAATGGAGAACTGAGTAAGGAGGAAAGAAATGATGGAACAAATTAAGATAGGAACTTGTATCCCGGGATTTGCAGCAGAGACCTGGCTTCCTCACATAATAAAGGCAGGTTTTGAAACCGTCTCCCTGAATTTCCATATGTCATTAGAGGGTGCGGATTTGTTGGAATTATCAAAAAAGGTGAAGGAAATACTAGGAGATAGTGGTGTAACAGTATCCTGCCTTGGATACTACTGTAATCCCCTTCAATATGAGGAGCATAAAAAAACCTTAGAGTACTGCATTGATTCGGCTGGATTATTTGGTGCGAAAACAGTTACTACCTTTGCCGGTGCCCTGGAGGGAAGACCGGTTGAAGAAGCGATTCCTGTATTCGGAACAGTATTTGGTGAACTGGTGAAACGTGGTGCTGATCAGGACGTTAAAATTGGAATTGAAAACTGTCCGATGGGTGGAACCTGGGAGAAGGCAACCTGTAATATAGGTTTTAATCCAAAAGCCTGGGAGATGATGTTTTCTTTAGTACCAGATGACCGCCTGGGTCTGCAATGGGAACCGGCTCATCAGCTATCACAGTTAATTGATCCCCTTCCCCAGTTGAAACAATGGATTAAGAAAATAATTCATGTACATGGTAAAGACTCATCTGTGGACTGGGATGTGGTACGCCGTATGGGTGTATTTGGTGCAGAGAAATTTGCATATGACAGGACCCCGGGATTTGGTGATACAGACTGGCGCAAAGTAATATCTATACTGCATATGGGAGGTTATGACGGAGATATCTGTATTGAAGGTTATCATGATCCGATTTATCAGGGTGAATGGGAGATGACTGCCCAGCTTCATGGACTTAACTATTTAAAATGGTGCAGGGGAGGAGATTTTGTAGCAAATCCTTGGTAACCCCCCAATGGTTATTCGGAAAAAGGAGTGGGATCATTTATGAAAAAGTTACTGAGTTTGTTGATGGCGGTAATATTGATATCCTTATCCGCCGCTTGTGTAATATCAGGGTATAAGGTTGACACTGACCAAGAAGCAAATGATACGGCTGCTGAATTCGGGGAGAAGGACGGAAGTAAAGTGACGCCGGTAAAAAGTGTTATTACGGTAACCTTTCGAGATGACGGTCGGGGGGAAAACGGTTCCTTATGGAAATGGCTTCAGGCAGGTTATGAGAGTTTTGACAAAAAGGACAGCTGCGAATTAAATATTGCCCCTATCACTACTTCCGAAGGTGATTATTTTGCTAAAATTGCTCTTTCCTTACAATCAGAAGAAACCGCACCAGATCTGGTGGCAGAGGATACCTTTCAGCTTTCGACTGATGTTGAAGCAGGATACCTGACAGCACTGGATAATTACTTAACAGATTATCCGGAGTGGAATGATGGTTCCTATTATGAATCCTTAAAAGAAGGTGTTATTGCAGACGATAAGAAGGTGTATGGTATACCATATAATACCGATACCAGAGGGTTGTGGTATAACAAGGAGATCTTTAAACAGGCGGGGCTGTCTGAAAACTGGGAACCAAAGACCTGGGAGGATATTCTGTCGGCTTGTCAGACGATTAAGGAAAAAGTTCCGGATGTAATACCGTTTTGGTGTAACTCTGCAGTTGCAACAGGTGAAGCAACCTCCATGCAGACTTATGAAATGTTACTTTATGGAACCGGTGAACGCTTACAGGATAAAACTACGGGTAAATGGATCATTTCCAGTCAGGGGATTTTAGATTCCTTAACTTTCTTAGAAAATATATATCAAAATAATTTTGGTCCGCCCTTATCAAAAGTATTAAACGGTCAGGCTAGTAACACTTCCGCCAGGGAATATCTCCCCCAGGGAAAGCTGGCAATATCCCTGGACGGTAATTGGATTACGGGTAACTATATCGATATAGGGGCTTCTCCATGGCCTGATTATGGTAAAGTTTTAGGATTTGCACCAATGCCGACGGAAAAAGGCGATGGGAAAGGAACCATTACCCTGGCTGGGGGCTGGGCATGGTCAATTCCGTACAAATCTAGGAATAAAGCTATAACCATGGAATTTATTAAGCATCTAATGGAGCCGGAAATATATGTGGATGCCCTTGTTTCCATGGGAAGTATTGGAACCAGGACGGATATCGTTGACAATGAAAAATATGCTTCTATGCCTTTCATAAATACAGCAACAGAATTTTTAAAAGGTGCTGCGTTCAGACCGAGAGACAGCAAATATTCCGCGGTTTCCACTCATATCCAGACGATGGTTGAATCGGTAGTATCCGGAAGCAGTCCAGCGGATGCTATGGCAACTTATGGCGTGGATGTAACCCGGACAGTAGGAGAGGATAACGTAATAAGTAAATAAACAGGGCAGTTCATAAGAAATTGAAAAAGGGCGGAGTACAAAAATAGCATTAGCTGTAATTGGAAACCGCCCGATTTTTTATAAAGGAGATTTCAACTATGAGAGGAGTAAGCGCACCCGTAAAGAGAGCACCGGCAGTAAAAGCAAGAGAATCTGTTCTGTTATTTCCTGCAGTGGCAATGCTGGCAGGTTTTTTTGTCCTGCCTATTTTATTAACCGTTTACTATTCTTTCACAAATTTAGCCTTAACCGGAGAAAATGCCAAAAATCTGCAATATGTCGGAATACAAAATTATACGGAATTATTAGAAGATCCTTCTTTGTATATTAGCATCTTTAATACAATTATATTTTTAATCGGAAGTCTGGTGGGGCAGCAGATCCTTGGGTTTGTTCTTGCGGCTTTTATGAAAAATAAGAATAAAACCTTCAGAAGGTTTGTGGGTTCTTGCATTTTAGCAGGCTGGGTCATGCCTGAAATTGTGGCAGCTCTATGCTTTAGTGCATTTTTTGGAGATTCCGGCACGATAAATATTATTCTTAAATTTCTTCATCTTAAGACAGTAGAATGGTTATACCAGTTTCCCATGCTGACAGTCATTCTGGCCAATATATGGCATGGGACTGCATTTTCCATGATGAATTTTCAATCGGCGTTAGACAGCGTCCCAGGTGAAATCGTTGATGCGGCAAAAGTAGATGGTGCCGGCCGGCTTCAAAACCTTATATGGATTGTATTACCCAGTATAAAAAATAATATTGCTACCAACACATTGTTAAATACCCTTTCTACCTTAGGAGTATTTGGACTTGTTTATACCATGACCGGAGGAGGTCCCGGTACGAAGACCCTGACCCTGCCTGTATTTATGTATAAAGAGGCTTTTGTGAGTTATCAGCTTGGGTATGGCACTGCTATATCCATGATCCTGTTAGTGATTGGTATACTCTTTAGTGTGATTTATATAAGGCTTACCGGAGAATAGAGGAGGCATATGCTTGAATAAAAAAAGGTCAGAAAAAATAATACCATATCTTGTTCTTACAGTATTAGCTATTGTATTTATATTACCTCTTTTGTGGGTCTTATTCGCTTCACTAGATGTAACTGCGTCACAGGCATTAAAAATCCCACGTTCCTTTACCCTTGGTAATTACAGGGAAGTATTGAGCAATCAGGCAAACCGAAGGGGGTTTGCCATCGGTCTTATGATCTCACTGGTTCAGTCGGCTTTTGTTGTCATTTTGGCGGGGCTGGCAGCCTATCCTTTATCCAGATATGAATTACGGTATCGGAAAATGTTTCTTTATACCATACTGTTCATGACCTCCTTACCAATGACTGCGGTTATGGTCCCTGTATTCAAGCTCTTTTTATCTATTCGTTTATATGACAGTATAACCGGTGTCATCTTATTCCTGACAGCAACCTCCCTTCCCTATGGCATCTGGCTGATGAAGAGTTTTATGGATGGTGTACCGGTGGAACTGGAGGAGGCGGCAAAAGTGGATGGAGCCTCCACGTTTACCGGTATTCGTAAAGTGATAATCCCCCTTATGTTTCCGGGAATTTGTGTAACTGCTATTTTTACCTTTTCAGGAAGCTGGGGTAATTTTTTTGTTCCATATATTTTGCTGCAGACACTTAAAAAATTTCCGGCTTCAGTAAAACTATATCAATTCTTTGGTAATTTCGGAATGGTAGCTTACGGTCAGTTAGCAGCGTATTCTGCTTTATATGCCATGCCCTCCATTCTTTTATATATTTTTGCACAAAATTATATGTCGAAAGGATTCAATCTGGCGGGTGCGGCAAAAGGCTGATTCGGAAATGGGTTTTCCAATAATTTTATTATTTTAATTTGGATTTTTGTCAATATGTGTTATAATAGAGACGATAGTTTTGGATATGGGCAGTGTAGAAATTAGAAAGGACAATAAATCTATGGTTTGTAAAGCCTGTGGGCGTAATATTGAGAATGAAAATGCAAATTACTGTGAATATTGCGGTACTTCTTTCCGTGAAAATATATCTTTTAAACAGGAGGAGCCGGCTCCGGTCTATGTTAAACAGAGCATGGAGCGTAATAGTGATGTAAATTCTGAGAATGAAAAGCCGGTTTCCTTCGGCAACTGGATGGGATCCATGCTTCTTTTACTCATTCCGGCTATTGGTCCCTTTCTTTTTATAGTTATGATGTTTGTATGGGCCTTTGGAAGTGATACACCCCAAAGCAAAAAAAACTGGGCAAGAGCCAGCCTTATTGTGATTGCAATTATAATTGCAGTTACTGTATTTATGTTGAGCGTTGGTTTGATGCAGATATTAAATAGTGGTATGAACCTGAATGATTATATGAATCAACTTTATAATAATCAGTTGTAAAATAGATAGAAGAGTTATTCTTTAAGTAGGATTATTCATACATTAATATAAAGTAAATTGTTTTAAGCAATCATAAATAAACGGCTGTTGCAGTATTCGAGTTTTTGAATAAGCACAGCCGTTTATTTATGATTTTATTTTAGAATTTCATCAATGGCATTTAATTCGTCTTCCGTAAAGGAAAGATTCTTTAAAGTACCAATATTCTCAGTTATTTGGGAGGGTTTACTGGCTCCTATTAATGCCGTTGTAATATTGCCTCCACGAAGTACCCAGGCAAGAGCCAGCTGCGCCATACTCTGACCTCTTTCTTTGGCTAGGACATCTAATTTTCTAACTTTTTCAATCTTCTCAAGAGTTACGGAATCAGAAGTTAAAAACGGACTGTTTGGACTTGCAGCTCTTGAATCCGTTGGTATTCCTTTCAGATATTTACCGGTTAACAGACCTTGTGCCAAAGGGCAGAACGCAATACTGCCAACGCCGTTACGTTTCAGTGCGTTAATCAAATCCCATTCGACCCAGCGGTTAAACATACTGTAATTAGGCTGGTGTATTAAAAGAGGAGTCCCCATCTCCTTTAAGAGCTTTGCAGCTTTTTCGGTATCCTCTGCATTATAATTGGAGATACCAACATAAAGGGCTTTACCGGAACGAAGGATGTGACTTAGGGCACCCATGGTTTCTTCTAAAGGGGTATCCGGGTCGGGTCTGTGATGATAAAAGATATCTACATAGTCAAGACCCAGCCTTTTTAAGCTTTGATCAAGACTTGAAACTAAGTATTTTTTACTGCCCCAGTTACCATAGGGACCGGGCCACATATCATAACCGGCTTTCGTTGAGATAATTAATTCATCCCGGTAGGGGTTTAATTCGTGCTTTAACATCCTGCCGAAATTTTCTTCTGCGGAACCTGGTTTTGGTCCATAGTTATTGGCAATATCAAAATGAGTGATACCGTTATCAAAGGATGTGGTTACCAGCTCAACCATGGTATCGTAGTTATTTACAGAACCAAAATTATGCCAAAGACCTAAGGAAAGGGCCGGAAGTTTAAGTCCGCTTTTTCCGCAGCGGTTATAAATCATATTATCATAGCGTTTGTCACTTGCCTGGTACATTGCACTAACACCTCTTTCTATTATTATCCCAGTATACCCTAAAGCTGAATATTGTAATTGTTTACACCACTGTATAAGAAACAGTGCGGTAAACAAAATGTATGATTCATTCTTAGCATCTAAGGCAAAAAGGACAGGTAATCTTTGCTACTAGTTTATAATATAATCCTAGGGAATAGAAAGCAAGGGGGTAAGAAATAGTAATATATGTAGTATCTTATATAAATGCTGGTTAAGATAAAGACAGAAAAGATAAAGACAGAAAAGATGAAGACAGAAAAGGATAAAGACAGAAAAAGATAAAGACAGAAAGAGATAAAGACAGAAAAAAATAAAGACAGAAAAAAATAAAGACAGAAAAAAATAAAGACAGAAAAAGATAAAGACAGAAAAAGATAAAGACAGAAAGAGATAAAGACAGAAAGAGATAAAGACAAAAAAAGATAGTGACAGAAAAAGATAAAGACAAAAAAGGTAAGGATAGAAAAAGATAAAGACAAAAAAGGTAAGGATAGAAAAAGCAAACGATAATAAAAGAGTGTTTCTAATAAGTACAGAGTCACATCACAGAAAATAAAGGAAATATAGCAGGTTACTTTCACAATCTTGCTGCCTTTAGAAGATGTAAAATCAGTTATAAACCCTGACAGAGACAGCAATTGTGGCACCTGCAGTTACTTGACAGAACCTGGTACATGGATTATACTTAATAAACGAATTTAATATTATAATAGTACCTTTCTAAGTAGTAGATGAACAAGCTTGGGACAGGCATAGGTATTAGAGCAACTTATGAATGTCATACTAAATTTAAATTTACCAGAAGTTTATTACCCCAGTATGGCAGGAGTTAGAATAGAGTATAAGAACAGGAGCAGGAGTAATATGAACAGAGTAAGAACCAGATATGCACCAAGTCCTACGGGCAGAATGCACGTTGGAAATTTAAGGACCGCCTTATATGAATTCCTGATTGCAAAGCATGAGGGAGGAGATTTCCTTCTAAGAATAGAAGATACTGACCAGGAACGGTTCGTGGAAGGTGCCATCGATATTATCTATAATACCTTAAAAATAACAGGTTTGACCCATGACGAAGGACCTGATAAAGACGGTGGCTGTGGTCCTTATATACAGAGTGAACGTCAGGCTAGTGGTATCTACTTAGAATATGCCAAACAATTAATTGAAAAAGGTGAGGCTTATTACTGCTTTTGTACAAAGGAAAGACTGGCTACCTTAAAAAGTGTGGTTTCCGAAGAAGAAGATAAGGAGATTATTAAATACGATAAGCATTGCCTCCACTTATCAAAGGAAGAAATCAGTGCCAATCTTGCAGCCGGAATACCTTATGTAATCCGCCAGAATACTCCTTTAGAGGGCAGTACCACCTTTCACGATGCCATTTATGGTGATATTACAGTAGATAATGCAGAGCTGGATGATATGATACTTATTAAGTCCGACGGATTCCCGACCTATAACTTTGCCAATGTTATAGATGACCATTTAATGAGAATTACCCATGTGGTAAGAGGTAACGAATACCTCTCATCTGCACCGAAATATACGAGACTTTATCATGCCTTTGGCTGGGAAGAGCCGATCTATGTTCATTGTCCCCTAATTACCAATGAGGAGCATAAGAAATTATCCAAACGTAGCGGACACTCTTCTTTTGAAGATTTACTGGAACAGGGCTTTGTAACAGAAGCCATTGTGAACTTCATCGCCTTACTTGGCTGGAGTTCCGGTACCAATGAAGAAATCTTCTCCCTGGAGGAATTGATTAAGGAGTTTGACTACAATCACATTAACAAATCTCCGGCTGTTTTTGATATGGCAAAGTTAAGATGGATGAACAGTGAATATATCAAGAGAATGGATAATGAACGTTATTATACCCTTGCTCTTCCCTATATACAGGAAGTAATCCACAAAGATCTGGATTTAAAGAAAATAGCGGATTTAGTAAAGACAAGAATTGAAACCTTCTTAGATATTAAAGATATGATTGATTTCTTTGAAGAGATACCAGACTATGATATTGCTATGTATACTCATAAAAAGATGAAGACCGATGCAGAAATCTCTTTATCCATATTAAAGGAACAGTTACCGCTTCTGGAGGCTCTTGAGGATTATTCCATTCCAGGAATTGAAGGTGTAATTATGGGCTATATCGGAGAAAAAGGCATTAAAAACGGCATGGGCTTATGGCCTGTCAGAACAGCCGTATCCGGTAAACAGTCAACTCCAGGTGGAGCTTATGAAATCATGAATATCATCGGTAAAGAGGAAAGCCTTCGCCGTATCCGTCTTGCTATTGATAAATTAAGCACAAGGTAAGCTGGCTATGGAAGTGAATCAATCACAATTAACAGCAATTAATCATAATAAAGGGCCCATGCTGGTATTAGCTGGGCCCGGTTCCGGTAAAACCCTGGTAATAACGAGACGAACCGAAGAACTGATTAGACAATATGGGGTGAATCCCCAGAACATTCTGGTGATTACCTTTACCAAAGCCGCCGCCGGAGAAATGAAAGAACGCTTTGTCCGGTTGATGGGCGGTAAGGGTGAGGGGGTTAATTTTGGAACCTTTCATGCCGTGTTTTTTACCATATTAAAATATGCCTATCACTATAGTGCCGCCAACATTATCCGTGAGGATCAGAAAAATCTTTTTTTCCGGGAGATTGTAGAACATCTGGAGTATGAAATAGAAGATGAAAAAGAATTTATCTCCGGTATTATCTCCGAAATCAGCCTTGTGAAAGGAGAGCGGATGGACTTGGAGCACTATTATTCCATAAACTGTTCTGACGAAATATTCAAAAAAATCTATCAAGCCTATGAAAACAGACTCCGTAAAGAAAATTTAATTGATTTTGATGATATGCTGGTACTGTGTTATGAACTTTTAACAGAACGCCCGGACATTCTGTCTGTATGGCAGAAAAAATACCAATATATCTTAATTGATGAATTCCAAGATATAAATAAAGTACAGTATGACATTATAAGACTATTGGCTCTGCCTGAGAATAACCTGTTTATCGTAGGGGATGATGACCAGTCTATTTACCGTTTCCGAGGGGCAAAGCCGGAGATTATGTTAAACTTTAATAAAGATTATCCGGAGGGGAAACGGATTTTACTGGATGTAAATTACCGTTCTACGGAAAGAATTGTGGAGTGTGCGACCTCTCTGGTCAAAAATAATACAAAACGGTTTATAAAGGATATCCGTGCAAAAAACTCCGGAGGACAGGAAGTTATGATAAAAGCCTTTAAGGAGTTAAAAGAGCAGAACAGTATGGTGGTTGCCAATATCCTGATGTATTATAAAGCAGGCATTCCCTTTTCTGATATGGCTATTCTCTTTCGTACCAATACCCAACCCCGGGCATTAATTGATAAGCTGATGGAATATAATGTACCCTTTCAAATGAGAGATATGATACCTAATCTTTACGATCACTGGATTGCCGTTAATATTATTACCTATATGAAACTGGCAATGGGTCAGCGGGACCGGAATCTATTCCTGCAAGTTGTAAACCGTCCGAAGCGTTATATAAGCCGTGACTGTTTTCATAATCCCAAAGTAGAATTCGAAGAAGTAAGAGAGTATTACAGTGACAAGGAATGGATGTTAGAGAGGATAAATAAACTGGAATATGACTTGGAACTTATGAAAAATATGAGCCCTTTTGCTGCTATTAATTATATCAGAAAGGGAATCGGCTATGAGGATTACTTAACAGAGTATGCTGCGTTTCGGAGGATTAAAGTAGAGGAGCTGTTTGATACCTTAAACGAATTGCAGGATTCTGCCAGGGAATATAAAACCTATGAGGAATGGTTTTTCCATATCAGCGAGTACCAGGAGGAGCTTAAGAAACAGGCTCAAAATCAGAAACAGAATAAAAACAGCGTGGCGCTGGTTACCATGCATGGTTCCAAAGGACTGGAATACAGGGCTGTATTTATTGTTGATGCTAATGAAGGAATAACGCCTCACAGAAAGGCTTTATTAGAAGCAGATATGGAGGAGGAGAGAAGGTTATTCTATGTGGCGGTTACCAGGGCGAAAGAATATCTGCATGTATACTCCGTAAAGGAACGTTACAATAAAGAAATGACTTGTTCCAGATTTGTAGGGGAATTACTCCTAAATAAAGAACAGTTAAAAGCTGGCACGAAAGTTATCCATAAGACCTATGGGGAAGGAATTATCAAAGCGAATAATCAGGGTAAACTGGTGATTTACTTTGAGGAGCAAAAGAGAGAGCGGGCACTGGATTTGGAGTACTGTATTCAAAATATGCTTCTGGAGATAAGAAATTTATGATTTTAAAATAGGTAAAAAAAGGATTTCAGCAGTTGTAAAAACAGAACATATGTGCTATAATCGGTTTTAAAGGGTATTCTCATTCTAAAGTACTGCTACTGATACTAGTTACTATAATTACTGTACCTAGTCATAGGTCTGACAGCAGTTAAAATGGCTAAACAGTATCTTACGTTTATGTTTCAAGAAGAAACTGTACTAGTGGTTAAGGTTAATTAGCAGTGCAGAAGAAACCTGCGAAATAATAGAATACGAGGGAGAACAGATTATGGATTTTTATGAAGCTGTGAAGAGCAGAAGAACCGTCAGGGATTTTAAAGAGGAACCGGTGGATATGGAAGTAATTAAGAGAATCTTATCGGCGGGGCTTAAGGCACCTAGTAACGACCATTTAAGGAACTGGGAATTTGTTATATTGAATGACAAAAGTGAAATCGAAAAAGTACTAAAAAAGATTCCAAAGAAAGTTACGGAGAAACGTTTGGAGTTTATCGTAAATTCTATGGGGCTTAAGAATGAGTGTCAGCAGAAGATGTATCAGGATGCAATTCCAAAACAATATTCCATGCTTCATAATGCCGGTTGTCTGGTATTACCTTTTTATAGGCAGAAAGCCCCTCTTTTAGCTCCGAAAACCTTAAGTTCACTGAATGGTTTTGCCTCCATATGGTGCTGCATTGAGAATATTTTCCTGGCAGCCGCAGCAGAAGGTCTGGCTTGCTCTATGCGGATACCGATGACTGGGGAGACGGAATATCTTGCTGAAGTTATGGGGTGTCCGACCGATTATTTTATGCCTTGTTTTTTATCCATTGGATATCCGGCGGAGGAAGCAGCGGTGATAGAACAGAAAGAAGTTAAGATAGAAGATAAGATACATATTAATAAGTGGTAATTGATTGCAGTGATGTGGCTAATATTAATGGGATGCAGAAATATCACATGACAGTTTTTTATGAAGGTAAGAAAAATTAGAGGATTGCAATAGATGTACAGATTGTAGAACTATTATATAGAAGAACAAAGTAGATATACAGATTGAAGAACTATTATATAGAAGAACAAGGTGTCAGTTTACTGACACCTTCGCGCCGGAGAGGATTAGGCAGTAATAAACTTACTCTCCGATAGGTTGCGCATTCATACCGGAGCGTTTTTATGTAATAGGACGCAATTTCTATTACATAAAAAAAGACTATTGTAAAATAAGTATTAAAAGCCTTATCATCAATAGTCTTATATCTTTTACAGCATTGGTATGCTTAAAGGAATATTATACTTCTTCATCTTCGCTGTCTTCGTCGTCATCATCGAACATGTCATCAAATTCTTCACTGTCCATTAATTCGTCAAATGCATCGGATACTGCTTCGAATTCTTCGTCGTCTTCAATATTAAGTAATTCAATTTCATCGTTTTCATGTTCAATGAATTGATATAAGAAGATTTCACCATCTTCATCATCTTCTCTTTCGGCAGGAACAAGTGCAATATAATCTTTTTCACCAACCGGGAAGATACATAAAACTTCACATTCTAAGTCTGTACCGTCATCCAATGTTAGTGTTACATTCATATGATCATGATCATGTTCGTGGTCATGTCCGCAACCGCAATCACAGTCGTGTTCGTGTTCGCTCATTATAATATACCTCTCTTTCAGTAAGCCTGTGAATAGGAATTCTACTCCGGCAAATAATATTATGGCAATAAAATGAAGAATCCATTCTATTGTTTCATACAATTTGACTTTAACAGATAAACCGTTAAATTGCAAGGTAATTCTAGCCATAAAAATAAATTTATTTTTACTAAAAATATATTGACTTTATATAAAAATAGAATAAAATATACAATAGATTTGACAAGAATAATAGGTATCAGGCGGGAAAGAGAGGAGAACATTTAAGTGGCTACAACCAATGCTAATGATAGCAGACCAAGAGATAATCGTGGCAATAATATGAATGCCAGATTAAACGAGAACCACAGGCCAGGAACTAGTCGTGAAACCGGAAATAATCATGGAATGACCGGACAAGGAAACAGAGACAGCAAACCTTTTAATCGAGAGAATAAACCCTATAATAAAGAGAACAGACCCGGTAATTCTTTTAATAAGGAGAATAAGCCCGGTAATTCTTATAACAGGGAAAACAAACCTTACAATAAAGATTCCAAACCCTATAGCGGAAAAGATAACAAGGACGGCAGACCCTCCGGTAACTTTAACAGGGGCAGGGATCAAAAAGGCGGCGGTTATAATAAGGATAAGGATTATGACAGTGACAATCGGTATGGCAAGGGCTATAGCAGCGGTAGAGACCAACGAATGGGTGACTCCAGAACAAAAACCTCTCAAAGTAAGGATAAGGAACAACAGCCTGATAAATTTGAGACGATAAAGCGCTTAGAGAGAGAAAAGAAAGCAGTTCAGAAGAAGAATCAGGAAATCAATAAAAAATCGGATAAGCCAAGTAAACCTCAGGTAAAACAAAGAAGAACCAATAATATCGACTGGACGAAAGGGTATGAAAGCGGTCGGTATGGTGATGATGACGAAGATTATACCGAATTTTTATAGGCTATAATCTTATATATACGAATAACATAAATTAAAGGCATCTGTAAATGAAGCAATCATTTAAGATGCCTTATATAATATATGGCTTATTCCCACACAAGAATACGGGGATACTTAACAGATAGGGGTAAACATTTATTATGGGAAACGAAGCAGCAGATATGATTAAAATATCCGTAAGGAACTTAGTCGAATTCATATTACGCTCCGGGGATTTAGATAATAGGACCGGAGGCAGGCGGGATACGGATGCGATGCAGGAGGGCAGCAGAATCCATAGAAAAATTCAAAAACAAATGGGTTCTAATTACAGTGCAGAATTTCCGTTAAGCATAACGGTTCCAGTTACCAGGGAGGGTATTGAATTTGAACTTTGCGTAGAGGGCAGAGCAGATGGTATTATCAACCAGCCAGAGGAAACACCCTCTGTCATAATAGATGAAATAAAAGGTGTCTATATGGAATTAAGCCATCTAGAGGCACCAGTAGCGGTACACCGTGCCCAGGCCATGTGCTATGCTTATATTTATTCCAAACTGTATGAACATGAAGAAATCGGCATCCGTTTAACCTACTGTAATCTGGAAACCGAAGTTATGAAGTACTTTGATGAGAACTTTACCTTTACTGAATTGGAAACCTGGTTTATGAATCTGACCAGAGAATACGGAAAATGGGCTGTTTGGCAGCTTGGCTGGGCTAAAATACGTAATGAAAGCATTAAGACCCTTGACTTTCCCTTTGCTTACCGGATGGGTCAGAAAGAACTGGTTACCGATGTTTATAAGACTATAATCCGTGATAAGCGGTTATTTATTGAAGCGCCTACTGGTGTTGGCAAAACCATATCGACTGTTTATCCAACTATAAAAGCCATGGGGGAAGGTCTTGTCAGTAAGATTTTTTACCTGACAGCCAAGACCATAACCAGAACCGTTGCAGAAGAGACCATTCAGAAATTGGTGGAAAAAGGTCTTCATATGAAATCAGTGACCATAACCGCAAAGGAGAAAATCTGTGTGCTGGACAAACCAGACTGCAACCCCGTCTCCTGCCAGAGGGCAAAGGGGCATTATGACCGGGTTAATGATGCAGTATATGACTTGCTTACGAAGGAAAATGAGATATCCAGGGATTTGATTCATTCCTATGCCCAAAAGCATATGGTGTGTCCTTTTGAAATGTGCCTGGATGTAACTACCTGGGCGGATAACATCATTTGCGATTATAACTATGCTTTTGATCCTAATGTATATCTTAGAAGATTCTTTCTGGGTGATAAAAAGAATGATTATGTATTTCTGATAGATGAAGCACATAATCTGGTGGATCGTGCACGAGAGATGTACAGTGCGGTGCTCTATAAAGAACAATTTTTAAAAGTTAAGCGTATTATTAAGACACAAAACGGAGCATTATCAAATCCTTATAACACCCCGAAACTGGAAAAGCGGCTGGAGGTCTGCAACAGTGATTTGCTTAAGCTAAAAAGAGAATGCGAGAATTGTAAAGTAATTGATAATATAACGGATTTCGTTTTGCATCTGATGCGGCTGATGACAGAATACGAGGAATATCTGACAGGGTATAAGGACTCGGAAGGGAAGGAGGAAATCTTAAGCCTGTATATGGATATCCGGCATTTTCTCAATATATACGAAATCTATAATGAAAAGTACCTTACCTATACGGATTATGATGATCAGGGAGAGTTTCGCATAAAATTATTGTGTATGGATCCTTCTGATAATCTGAATGCCTGCCTTGATAAAGGGAAAAGTGCGGTGTTTTTCTCAGCCACTCTCTTACCCATACAATATTATAAGGAGCAGTTAGGGGGCAGAGAAGGAGATTATGCTGTATATGCACCTTCTCCTTTCTTAAAAGAGAACCGTCTGCTGATGATCGGCAGTGATGTGAGTACTAAATATACCAGACGTAATAATGAGGAATTTGAAAAAATTACTGAATATATTGCTGCCTTTACCAATGCCAGGAAAGGTAATTATATGGTTTTTTTTCCTTCTTATCAGATGTTAAACCAGATAGCGGAACTTGCGAAAGACCGTTTAAACGGACTGGTTATCCAGAAAAATAATATGACAGAGCTTGAAAAAGAGGAATTTTTAGAAGATTTTACAACAGAGCCGGATACCAGCAGAATTGGTTTTTGTGTTATGGGAGGAATCTTCAGTGAAGGCATCGATTTAAAAAATGACAGGTTAATCGGAACCGTAATTGTCGGCACCGGTCTTCCCATGATAGGCAATGAAAAAGAACTATTCCGCAGCTTTTATGATGAACGGAATGGAAGAGGATTTGATTATGCTTATTTATATCAGGGAATGAATAAAGTACTTCAGTCAGCAGGAAGAGTAATCCGGACCATGGAGGATAAGGGTGCCATTCTGCTTTTAGATGAACGGTTTCGTCAGCCCCAGTATACCGGTCTTTTTCCCAGAGAGTGGTTTCCGAATCTGCTCGTTAATGTAAAATCCATGGAAGCGGAACTTACTAATTTTTGGAATCAGATGGATTTATGATAGAATACCAAAAACCATCGCACCAAAATGGACAATTGTATTTGTTACAGGATAAGGAAAGGTTTTGCGAATTTTATATAGATATCTTGCGAAATAGATTGTTAGCAGATATACTTAAGGTAAAGGTATTTCAAGGTGGAAGGGAGCAGTTCTATGGGATATGCGGTTGTGGGTTATTTTGATTACACTTCAGAAGAAAGAATAAAGGCACTGTGGAAAGGAATGGAAGTTATCGGTGTAGACGATTATCTGATTCATTCCTTCAATAGTCCCCATATCAAATTTGCTATGTTGGATTCACTTGATTTAGAATATGCCAATAAAGAACTTCTCTTACTTACGGAAAAAAAGCAAAAGATAGAGCTGTACTTTAAAAAGTATGGTATATATCCCAGTCAGAATCCCTTTCTAACGATCGATATAGCTGAGAATAGTGAGATTATAGAATTGCATAAGGAAATTCAAAAAACTTTTAGTAAATTTCTGAATAAAGACAATGGGAATTATTTTGTTCCGGGAATTTGGAAACCGGATTGCCAGTTAACCGTATCTTTTGATAAAGGAAAATTAGGGGCAGCAGTTGATTTTTTAAACGGCACGGACTTGCCCTTTAATGGGCTACTTAAAAAATTAGGTATTATTGAATTTTATCCCGCTAAGCAGCTGTTTTCTTATGAATTTTCCGAGAGGGTATAATAATTAAAAATGCAGGGATCTGCCGGAAAAGGAATAATGAGGTCTATTATACAGAAAGTCTTCCTCTGTGAAAAAACGGTAAATACGGTTTACAGTATGATAAAGAACAGCACCGATAAAACCTCCCAGTAAGCCCAATACTATATCGTCTAAATCGCATTTGCCCAGGTGAAATAGTTGCTGTAAGACCTCGACCAAAGCCGGTAGGAATAAAAGAGCCAGCAAACGGATTAACCTGCTTTGATAGCGCAGCAATAAGACGGCATAAAAGCCGAAGGGCAAGAACAGTGCCGTATCATATGCAATATATTTTATAACAGCACCCAATGTAAGACTGCCGTTTATGTAATTCTCAATCAGGGTAGCAATTGTAAAAAAGGGAATTAAATTTATCTTATCAATGCCGGTATAATGCCCCACAAAGGTTTTATTCCTAAAGAATAACAAAAAGATGAAAAGACCAACATAAAAAAAGATAAATATCAGATTAGTATTACGGTAAAATTTATTAAAATCTGAATATTTCAACGATCTATCCCCTAAATTGCGTATAACGCAGTATAGAAGAGGAATCAGCCAATTCAGGATAACAAACAAAATTAAATTAGGCTGATATTTTAGAAGGGAATCAGTTCCCCCAAAATAAGAAAGTGCTAGAATGATAGCACACATAAAAACATTCAATAAAGAATAGCTGAAGCAGGCTTCAAAACTAAGAGTCTTCTCCAAAAAGACATGGGAGAACAATAAGCAGATGAAAGCAGCAATACAATAGACAAATACCGTAGGACCAAGAAAGTAATAGACCGTAAACTGAGCCAGTTCCGTTAGGATACTGAACAAAATAATAAGGGTTGTAAAACTGATCGAACTCCTTTGCATAATAACCTCCATCTGCCCATAGCGGCAATCAAATACTGAGTGGAAAGCATCCTCTGTGTTTTTTATCGGTTAAAAAGCGTTTTACTTTTCTAACCGGAATCTTCTTATTAATGATAAAATTTATTTTATTATTCTTAACTGATTGGAAAGACAGGATACGGTCAGTTTTTGAAACCGATTGGGACATTCCCCATCCACATGTATCCAGGCCGGTTCTGTTATGTCAATATCCAGGGTGTGGCAATTAAAGGTTTCAACACCTTTAAAATGAATATGTTTTCCAATAAGCAGAAAGGGTAATACCGTAAGAATCCGCAGTCTGGAAACTCCATGAACGATACAGACAGAGAGCTGACCGTCATACGGATCTGCAGCCGGTGCAATCTGCATCCCGCCACCTTCATATTTGTGAATCATACTGGTTATTAGAAGCATTTTTTTATAAGATATGGTCCGGCAGCCATCGATGGTTACAGATCCATTTAAAAACTTGCAGGACATCAATTGCTTCAAAGCAATAATAATATAAGTGAGCTTACCCAGTCCATAACGGTTTAATAGTATCTTTAATTTAGAATGAAAGGTCTCTTCACAGATGGCAGCATCAAATCCAATACCGGTACTTACAGTAAACTTTCTTTCCTGTACCTTATCACTGGTTTTTACACTTCCCATATCAATATACTGAAAGCGGGAAGGAGTAAGGATTCGGTTAAGGTTTTCAATCGGATCCTTTGGCAGTCCTAAGCTTCTGGCCAAATCATTGCTGGATCCAGAGGGAATATATCCTAATATCACTTCGCTAAAATCCGTAATCCCATTGATTACTTCATTCACAGACCCATCCCCTCCAAGAACCACTATATTCTTAATGCCGGAATAAGTAAGACATATCTCCTGTGCTAACTCGGTCGCATGAAACTGGTATCTGGTAATATGGAACGTATAAGACACCCCTCGTTTATCAAGTTCCTCTTTAACAGTATGCCATATTTTAATGCCTCTTGCTGAACGGGATTTTGGGTTGATAATAAAGTGATACATAAAAAACTCCTCTGCATATTCGTTCCTTTTTTGTATATCTATGTAAATATTATATGAAATTTGGGTTAAAGTCAATGATGATAATTGACAAGATTGACAAAGATGCGGCGGCTTCCAGGTGTGGTTATATAATTCCTGCAGGGAAAGGTTCCTTGTGTCACTAAAAACTCTGATCAGTGCTTATAACAGCAGGAAAAGAGTAAAACTCGCTGACGCAAATGAAGATTTAGCAAAATGGTCATTATAGTAACTAATATGGTTACTTCCAAAGAGTGAGGCAGCTTCTGTGGTCCGGGCTGATTTTTTATCATTTGAAAGGTTCCCTAATGACACTTAAACCAGAGAATTTGCGTCAAGCTTGAGAAGGGGAACTGTTTGAACGAAGTGAGTTTTCCCCTTTTCAAGCTGTTATAAGCAAATTCTCCAGTTTTAGTGTCATAGGGGTTCTTTCACTGATAAAAAATCAGCCCGGACCACAGAAACTGCCGCCCCCTTTAAGCCCCCCTGTTAAATTAGCCCCAACAGCCATTTAATAAACACAAAAAATCATGACAAAATACAGTATGACCATATGACAAATGTAACTTGTTAATGAACAGTCCATAAAGTATCATTAGAGTATAAAATAAATGAAAAAAACTGGGAGGTTTTTAATATGAGAATAAAAACAAGTAATATAATGTGGGGGCTGTTCTTTATTGTAATCGGTGTCGGCTTCGCAGGAAATGCATTCAACCTATGGAACTTTGAATTATTCTTCCGCGGCTGGTGGACATTATTCATAATAGTCCCCTGTGGAATAAGCCTAATTCAGAATGGCTTCCGTGTAAGCAATTTAGCAGGACTGTTAATTGGTATCATGCTGCTGATGTCGAGTCAGGGTATCATTAACGGTGAAGTTATGGGTAAATTAATAGTTCCGTTCATATTTGTTTTAATAGGAATCAGCATGATATTTAAGAATATGTTTCATGGAGACTTCAGCCATCGCATCGATGTAAAGTATCAGGGAGGTTCAGCCGAACACTCTGCTATATTTTCAGGAAGCAACTATCAGGTAACCGGTGAAAAATTCTATGGAACAACAATTAATGCAATATTTGGCGGTGTTGATCTGGATTTAAGAAATGCAATAATTGATGAAGATGTAGTAATTAATGCCACTGCAGTATTTGGCGGAATTGATATAAAGGTTCCGTCCAATGTAAAGGTTAAGGTATCGAATGTACCAATCTTCGGCGGAGTTGATAATAAGGCAGGTACTTCACAGGATCCAAACGCCCCTACGATTTTCCTGAATTCAACTTGCATGTTTGGAGGGATTGATATAAAATGAGTGAATTTCAAAAAGTAATTAAATATATTGCAATGGCCTTTGCCGCGGCATTAGCCTTTACCATTCTTTCGGCAATCGTAACAGCCGTATTAGCCGTAACCGGGCTTCTATCCCATAATCCCGGAAAGGGCAGCATTGATATAAATAAAAGTTTTTCCGATGTAAAAAGCCTGTATATTGAAAATGGAGTCGGTACATTAAATATTAGAGTGGGCGAAGGTGATGAGATTTTGGTTGAGGCACAAAATATGCCCAGTGATTTCGTCGTAGAAAAAAGCTTCAGCAAAGAATTAAAGATTGAAAGCAAATTTAATTTCTGGAATTTTATCAGTGGTAATGGCGGAGCCGGTGATAAATCTAAAATTACCGTTTATGTACCCGCAGATTTTGTTGCAGACCGGATGAAACTAGATGCCGGAGCAGGTAATATTAATATTGAGGACTTAGAAGCGGAAAAGCTGGATATTAATGCCGGAGCAGGTAACATTAACGGTATCAGGATTACAGCTGAACAAGTCAAATTAGATGGCGGAGTGGGAAACATAACTTTAGATCAGGTTAATTTTACCGATTCTGATATAGACAGTGGTGTCGGTAATGTGAAAATACAAGGTTCCTTGTATGGAAATAATAAAATAGACTGCGGTGTCGGCGGTGTAACTTTGGACCTTTTACAAAGCAGCGATGACTATAATTTGAGAGTTGAAAAAGGCTTAGGTTCTATTCGTATTAATGGTGAAAAATATTCTGACTTAAACTGGGATAACAAAAATGCAGATAACACCCTGAAAATAGACGGCGGAGTTGGCAATATTGATATTAATTTTCAATAAGTATAGTTTCAAATAATAAGGAAGTTCAAAATTTAGAAGTGAAATGAGTATGGAAGACTTAAGGACTAAAAAGGAAAATGATTATTAGCATTAAAAAGAAACTTGCAGACTTTAAGTATTAAAAGAGAATGCAGTTTTAGCAATAAAAAGAAAAATAGATTCAAAAATAAAATTGCATAGAATAATTAAAGAAGGGTTTTTATCGATATCAGGTATGTCGAATAAAAACCCTTTTTCTTTTACGGTAAATTTCATTTTCTTTGCATATATCGAATACCTCAAGACATATATGGAAATAAATAATAAGAACACAATATTTAAAATCGAATACTCAGCACTAAAAGGCTGTTTTTGCCCTTGGTGGGCAAAACAAAGCGTGTTATTATTCACAACACGGATGCTTTTAGCAGGTGAATAAAAGTATTTTGGTTGGTAGTAAGAAATAAATCGGTGTTATCTTTAACATGACAATTCTGCTATAATATGATATAATTACCAGATAGTGATTGGGAATCGTCAAAGGATTGAACATGTGATTAACATAAATAAGTCTTCGGATATTATAACCGGGACTTTTCTTCATTTATTTTTTGAATTTAAATCATTTAAGGAGGATATGATATGCCCAGAAACTTAAAAAGCAGCAAAGAATTAGGCGACCTTACTGCTTATGAATTAGTCATCGAAGAAGAATTAAAAGATATTAACAGTCTAGGGTTATTATTAAGACATAAAAAGACCGGTGCCAGAGTAGCGGTAGTAACCAATGATGATAACAATAAAGTGTTTTCAATTGGATTTCGGACACCTCCTCTTAACAGCACGGGGGTCCCTCATATTATTGAACATTCCGTACTTTGCGGTTCTAAGGCATTTCCAGCAAAAGACCCGTTTATTGAACTTGCCAAAGGTTCCCTAAATACCTTTCTTAACGCAATCACCTATCCTGATAAGACTATATATCCGGTAGCCAGCTGTAATGACCAGGATTTTCAGAATCTGGTTCATGTATATATGGATGCAGTGTTTTATCCTAATATATATAAGAAAGAAGAGATATTCAAACAGGAAGGCTGGCATTTTGAACTGGATAATGAAGATGCTGAATTAAAATACAATGGCGTGGTATATAACGAGATGAAGGGAGCTTATTCTTCTCCCGAACAGCAGCTATTCCGCACGATCCAGAATGCCCTGTTTCCCGATACCGCATATGGAGTGGAATCCGGCGGCGATCCGGATTTTATACCGGACTTAAGCTATGAGGAATTCCTTAATTTCCACAGAAGATATTATCACCCTTCCAATAGCTATATCTATCTGTATGGGGATATGGATGTTCTGGAGAAGTTAAATTGGCTGGATACGGAATATTTAATGAATTTTGGCGATGAACCGGTGGATTCCGATATTAAGTATCAGACTCCCTTCGGCAAGGTAAGAGAAGTGGAAACTATGTATTCCTTAAGTGAAAATGAGGAAACTGCCAATAATACCTATTTAAGTTATAATTTATCCATTGGTACAAGTTTGGATCTGGATCTATGTATGGCTTTTCAAGTCATTGAATATGTTCTGTTATCAGCCCCTGGTGCACCTTTAAAACAGGCTTTATTGGATGCTGGAATCGGTAAGGATATTATCAGCAGTTTTGATTCGGATACGTATCAGCCTATTTTTTCAATTATTGCAAAGAATGCCGATGCAAGCCAGAAGGAAGAATTTGTTGAAGTTATACAGGAAACTCTGAATAAACTGGTTTTAAATGGACTGGATGAGAAGTCCATAAAAGCGGCTATTAACTTTTATGAATTTAAATACAGAGAAGCTGATTTCGGTCAATTTCCAAAGGGCTTAATGTATGGAATCCAGATGCTTTCCAGCTGGCTCTATGACGATAACAGACCGTTCTTAAAATTAAGCGCCAACCGGGTATTTGATGTATTAAAAACCAGAATCGGCACGGATTACTATACGAAATTAATAAATCAGTATCTGCTGAGTAATGATCACGTAGCTATGGTTACCCTAAAGCCCCAGCCCGGACTGACGGCCCTTAAGGATGAGCAGTTAAGGCAGAAGCTTGCAGATTATAAGGCAAAATTATCAGAGGAAGAGATTAAAAGAATCGTGGAGGATACGATTCACCTGAAAGCATACCAGGATGAACCATCGTTAAAGGAAGATGTTGAGAAAATTCCATTGTTAAGCAGAGAGGATATTGGCAAGACTGCTCTGCCGATATATAATTCAGAAAAGGAAGTAGATGGCATACCCTTAATCCATCATAATGTCTTTACCAATGGAATTGCCTATATGAAACTCCTCTTTGATCTGGAAGACATACCAAAGGCGTTGGTTCCATATGTGGGACTTTTATCCACTGTACTCGGCTATATTGATACCGAACATTACAGCTATCTGGAATTATCCAATGAAATTAATATACACACCGGAGGTATTAGTTCTGATGTGGCAAGCTTTGGTAAAAATGGAAGTTCCAAGGATTACCTGCCTACCTTCCAGATGGATGTGAAAGTATTACACGAGGAAATGGATAATGCTTTTGATTTATTAAAAGAAATCATCAGCTTCACGAAACTAGATGATGAGAAGCGTCTTCTTGAGATTATCTCGGAGGTAAAATCAAGGCTTTTGATGCACATAACCTCTGCAGGACATTCCGCTGCAGTTGATCGTGCCATGTCATATTTTTCGGAAGCCTCCAGATTCAGCGAAGAAACAAGAGGAATTGCCTACTTTAAGTTTATTGAGAATCTGGAAGCAGATTATCAGAATCAGAAAAGCAGTTTAATAGCAAATCTAAAATTATTGATGGAATATATATTCAGAAAAGAAAATTTAATTATAAGCTTTACTTCTAATGATGAGGGACTTGAGACATTAACCGGTAAACTGCTTCCCTTTGTGGAACAGCTAAAAACAGATCCGGTGGATAAAGTGTCGGAGCATTTTACACTGTATAAGACCAATGAAGGCTTTAAAACCTCCGGTCAGGTACAATATGTTGCAAGGACCGGTAATTTCCTGGATGCAGGATTTGAATATACCGGTGCTCTGGATGTTTTAAGAATCATTATGAGCTATGATTATTTATGGAACAATATCCGTGTCAAAGGCGGCGCTTATGGCTGCATGTGCGGTTTTTCCAGTATCAGCGGCAATGGTTATTTTACTTCCTATCGTGATCCTAACCTAAAGGAAACCAATGAAGTTTATGAAAGAGCGGTAGATTATATAAGGAATTTCTCTGCAGAGGAAAGAGATATGACCAAGTATATCATTGGCACGATAAGCGGTACGGATACTCCAAGAACACCAAGAACCCAGGGCAATGTCTCCATGGGAGCTTATTTGTCAGGCACGACCCAGGAGGATTTGCAGAAACAACGGGATGAAATATTAAATATTACAGTAGAGGATATCAGAAACTTAGCAGATATCGTAAAGGCAATCTTAGACTGCAATAATCTGTGCGTTATCGGCAATGAAACGAAAGTGGAACAGAACAAGGATTTGTTCCTGGAAGTAAAGACACTTATTAAATAAGGAATGTTGAATTGAAATAATCGCTGCTTATGAATGTGATAAAGTTAAATATATATTAAAATAATTCAGTTTTACGAAAAAAGGAAAAACATATGAAAAAAAATCAATATAAATCGGGCTTTGTAACCTTAATCGGTCGTCCGAATGTGGGAAAATCCACATTAATGAACCAATTAATCGGACAGAAGATAGCAATTACTTCCGATAAACCCCAGACCACCAGAAACAGAATACAGACGGTATATACCGAAGAAAACGGACAGATCATATTCCTTGATACACCGGGTATCCACAAAGCGAAAAATAAACTTGGGGAATACATGGTGAGTGTTGCGGAGAGAACGTTAAATGAAGTAGATGTGGTATTGTGGCTGGTGGAACCGACTACTTTTATTGGAGCCGGTGAACGATATATCGTGGAACAGCTTGCAAAGGTTAAGACTCCGGTGGTATTGGTAATTAATAAGATAGATACGGTTAAAAAAGAAGAAATCTTAAAATTTATTGCTGCCTATAAAGATATTTATTCCTTTGCAGATATCGTTCCGGTATCTGCACTAAAAGGGGAAAATACCAAACAGCTAATAGAAACCATCTTCAGTCATTTACCGCAAGGTCCTCAGTATTTTGACGAGGATACCATAACAGACCAGCCAGAACGGCAGATTGTTGCGGAATTAATCCGTGAAAAAGCCTTAAGGCTCCTAAACGATGAAATACCCCATGGAATTGCCGTAGGTATTGACCAGATGAAGGAAAGACGGGGCAGTGATATTGTAGATATTGATGCCACCATTGTCTGTGAACGGGATTCCCATAAGGGAATTATCATTGGAAAGAATGGTGAGAAGTTAAAACGTATCGGCACTGCCGCCAGGAAGGAAATGGAAAATCTTCTGGATATGCATGTTAACCTTAAACTTTGGGTTAAAGTAAAAAAAGATTGGCGGGACAGTGATTTTCTCTTAAAGAATTACGGATATAATAAACAGGATTTATAAAAACATGGAATAAACAGGTAGAAAAAATTTGTCAAGCCCCTTAAAAAAAAATTCATATGGGATATTCTTATCAGTTTAGAATTATTAGTAATGGAAATGATAATAAGGTAACTAACATATGATTTATAATATTTTTCAGTAAGGGGGCTCATCCATGAGAAATAAAGATTATTGGGAAAAATTTTCGAAAACCGGAAACATATTAGACTATTTGAATTATACGGCTTGCACGGTCGAAGAATTAAATCAGCTATTATCAATAGATGATGAAGAAGGTGGGTACAGTGATGATAGCAACCTCAGTGATGGGAATGGTTTTGTCGACCATGCCTATTGGGGATTATGACAGACGTCTGGTCATCTTAACGAAAGAAAGAGGTAAAATTACTGCATTTGCCAAAGGCGCTAGAAAACAAAGTAGTGCCTTTTTGGCATGCAGCCAGCCCTTTTCTTTCGGAGAATTTACTCTTTATGAAGGAAAAAGTTCCTATAATCTGATATCTGTAGATATCTCCAATTATTTTGATGAGTTGCGTAAAGACTTAGAGGCAGCCTATTATGGATTATACCTTTGTGAACTGGCGGATTATTATACCCATGAGAACGAAGATGGAACCCAGGTACTTAAATTATTGTACCAATCCCTGCGGGCATTAAGTCAGGAATCCATAGGAAGACCACTTGTAAGGACGGTTTTTGAACTAAAAATGCTGACCTTAAACGGTGTGGCACCACAAGTATTTGCCTGTGTTAAGTGCGGGAATACAGAGAAGCTGTTGCACTTTAACAAGGAAGAGGGCGGCATGCTTTGTACGGAATGTACTAAGAAGACCGGAAAATCATTACATCTATCCGCAGCGGCAGTTTACGCCCTGCAATATATCATATCTTCCTCCGTTGAAAAGTTATATACCTTTACCGTGTCAAAGGAAGTCATGTCAGAACTTAAAACCTGCATAGAAAATTATCAGGAAGCCTACATAGACAGGAAAATGAAGTCTTTGGATTTACTGGAAAAACTATTTTGAAGCTCAGAATTAAGTTGAAAATAATCCATTTTAAGGTTACAATGGTAAAAAACTTTATATTATATTGACGGAGGAATTAATAAATGAAGAAGTTTTTACTTTATATAGTCCTAACTCTTTGCCTGGTTCTGACAGCAGGCTGTAAAACGAAAAATAGAGAACTTACGGTTGAAGATGTAAAAAACAGCACAATTCTGGTGAAAAATGACGGAACAGTGCAGGCTGCTACGATTGAAACATTTGATAAGAATAATTATAGTCTGGATGAGCTGAAAGCTTTTATTACGAAAGAAATAGGCAAATACAACCAGGACAACGAAGCCGACAGCATTGTAATCAACACTTTGGAAGTAAAGGATAAAAATGCGGTTCTTATATTAAATTATAAAAGTTTAGAGAACTACACTGCATTTAATAAGGTGAAAGCATCTTTTACTACGACTGCGGATGCCAAAAGCAGCAAATTGGAGTTACCAGATGTGTATGTCAATGTAAAAGATGGAGCTTACACTTCTCCGGATGTAGCGCTTAAGAATAGTAAATACAAAGTGCTGGTATTAAATGAAAAGACAGATGTAATCGTAGACGGTAAGGTTAAGTTTTTTGCTAACGGGACTTTACACGGCAAATCTAATTTTGAAACCGGTTCTGCAGAGCCTTCGGTAATAATATATAAGCCCTGATAATAAAAATTATTTGTAAAAACAGCAGATTAAGGATTTACTTTTTAAAGAATATCCTATAGAATTTAAAACTGATAAGAAAGCCGGAATACGGTTTAAAAAATAGGTTGAAAAATTTACTTTCAGCCTAATAAATATGTGCGGGAAATTTCGCTACATATGGATGCGCTTTATAAATAAGCGCAGGAAATGGAGGAAAAGATGGAAAAGACTATGGAAAAAATTGTTGCCCTGGCAAAGGCAAGAGGATTCGTTTATCCGGGATCCGAAATCTACGGCGGACTTGCCAATACCTGGGATTATGGTAATCTGGGTGTAGAATTAAAGAATAACGTAAAAAAAGCCTGGTGGTCAAAATTCATTCAGCAGAACCCATATAATGTTGGGGTTGACTGTGCCATATTAATGAATCCTCAGACCTGGGTGGCTTCCGGACATCTTGGAAGCTTTTCTGATCCCCTTATGGATTGTAAGGAATGTCATGAAAGATTCCGTGCAGATAAAATAATCGAGGATTATGCCCATGATAATGGCATTACACTGGAGGGTTCTGTGGATGCCTGGTCTCATGAAGAAATGGCTCGCTATATAGAAGAACATAGTATAAGTTGTCCTACATGTGGAAAACATAACTTTACTGATATTCGCCAATTTAACTTAATGTTTAAAACCTTTCAAGGGGTTACCGAGGATGCCAAGAATGTGGTTTACTTAAGACCGGAAACAGCTCAGGGTATTTTTGTTAACTTTAAAAATGTGTTAAGGACCTCAAGAAAGAAAATTCCTTTTGGTATTGGACAGGTTGGTAAATCCTTCCGTAATGAAATCACTCCTGGTAATTTTACTTTTAGAACCAGGGAATTTGAACAGATGGAGCTGGAGTTCTTCTGTGAACCGGATACCGATTTAGAATGGTTTGCTTACTGGAAGCAGTTTTGCATCAACTGGTTAAAGGCACTTGGAATGAAAGAAGAAGACATGCGTGTCCGTGACCATGATGCAGCGGAACTTTCCTTTTACAGTAAGGCAACGACCGATATTGAATTCCTGTTTCCTTTTGGTTGGGGAGAGTTGTGGGGAATAGCCGACAGAACAGACTATGACCTGACACAGCATCAGAATGTATCAAAAGAAGATTTAGCTTATTTTGATGATGAAAAGAAAATCAAATATGTACCTTATGTAATTGAACCTTCCTTAGGTGCCGACCGTGTGACCCTTGCGTTCCTCTGCGGTGCTTATGATGAAGAAGAACTAGGAGAAGGAGATGTAAGAACCGTGCTTCATTTCCATCCGGCTTTGGCTCCGGTTAAAATCGGCGTCCTTCCTCTTTCTAAAAAATTATCAGAAGGTGCTGAGAAAATTTATACGGAACTCAGTAAATATTATAACTGTGAATTCGATGACCGCGGTAATATAGGAAAACGTTACAGAAGACAGGACGAAATTGGTACTCCTTTCTGTGTAACCTATGACTTTGAATCTGAAACAGATGAGTCTGTTACGGTCCGCGACCGTGATTCCATGGAGCAGGAAAGAGTCAAAATTGCTGATTTAAAAGCGTATTTTGAGAAAAAATTTGAATTCTAAAAAAAGAAAAAAATGATACCACAATTATAAAAGTTATGATATAATGTTAAATGGTGACTAGAAAGTCAAAATTATGAAATATATTTTAGGAGGTTATTACTAAAATGGCAAAATGGGTATATTTGTTTAAAGAAGGTAAGGCAGATATGAAGAATCTGCTTGGTGGTAAAGGAGCTAACTTAGCAGAAATGACTAATTTAGGACTTCCTATTCCTCAAGGTTTCACTGTAACAACAGAAGCTTGTACGGATTATTATAACAGTGGCAAAAAAATCACAGATGAGATAAAAGGTCAAATCTTTGACGCTTTAAAGATTCTTGAAGACCAACAGGGAAAGAAATTCGGCGATACTGAGAATCCTTTATTAGTATCCGTTCGTTCCGGAGCCAGAGCATCCATGCCTGGTATGATGGATACCATCCTTAACTTAGGCTTAACTGACGTTGCAGTGGAAGGTTTTGCAAAGAAGACTGGAAACCCAAGATTTGCATATGACTCATACAGAAGATTTATTCAGATGTTCTCTGACGTAGTAATGGAAATCAGCAAAGCAAAATTTGAAAGAGTATTAGATGAAATCAAAGAAAAGAAAGGTGTTAAATTTGACACTGAACTTTCTGCTGACGACTTAAAAGATGTAATTGCTCAATATAAAGCTTTATACAAGGCAGAAAAAGGTACAGAATTCCCTCAGGAACCTACAGAACAGTTAATCGAAGCAGTTACTGCTGTTTTCCGTTCATGGGACAATCCTCGTGCTATTTACTATAGAAGAATGAATGATATCCCTGGTGACTGGGGTACAGCAGTTAACGTTCAGGCCATGGTATTTGGTAACATGGGAGATACTTCAGGTACAGGCGTTGCATTTACACGTAATCCATCTACTGGTGAAGCTAAGATTTATGGCGAATACTTAATCAATGCACAAGGTGAAGACGTAGTTGCTGGTATCAGAACTCCTCAGCCTATTACAAAACTTGAAGAAGATATGCCGGAAGCTTACAAAGAATTCATGAGAATTGCAACTTTACTTGAAAATCACTATAAAGATATGCAGGACATGGAATTCACAATTGAAGATAAAACACTTTACTTCTTACAGACTCGTAATGGTAAGAGAACAGCTCCAGCTGCTCTTCAGATCGCTTGCGATTTAGTTGATGAAGGAAAGATTACAAAAGAACAGGCAATTGCAAGAATTGAAGCGAAATCCTTAGATCAGTTATTACATCCTGGATTTGATGTAAAAGCGTTAAAAGCAGCTGCACCTGTTGGCAAAGCACTTCCTGCTTCTCCTGGAGCAGCAGCTGGTAAAGTATACTTTACAGCAGAAGATGCTAAGAATCACCATGAAAAAGGTGAAAGAGTTATCCTTGTCCGTCTTGAAACATCACCGGAAGATATCGAAGGTATGCACGCAGCAGAAGGTATCTTAACCGTACGTGGTGGTATGACTTCTCATGCAGCCGTTGTTGCTCGTGGTATGGGTACTGCTTGTGTATCCGGTTGTGGTGAAATCGTAATTGATGAAGCAGCAAAAGTATTCACAATTGCTGGACAGACTGTAAAAGAAGGAGATTATATCTCACTTGATGGTTCTACCGGTAACATCTACATTGGAGACATCCCTACTGTAGAAGCTGCTATCAGCGGAAACTTTGATAGAATTATGACATGGGCTGATGAAATCAGAACATTAAAAGTTAGAACAAACGCAGATACTCCTGCCGATGCAGCTAACGCTGTTAAATTCGGTGCAGAAGGTATCGGTCTTTGCCGTACAGAGCATATGTTCTTTGAAGGTGATAGAATCCACAAGATCAGAAAGATGATTCTTTCTAAGACTGTTGAAGCCAGAGAAGAAGCTCTTAACCAATTAATTCCTTTCCAAAAAGGAGATTTCAAAGGCTTATACGAAGTTATGGAAGGAAGACCGGTTACAATCCGTTTCTTAGATCCTCCGTTACATGAATTCGTTCCAACAGAAGACGATGATATCGCTGCATTAGCAAAAGATATGGGTCTTTCTGTAGAAGAAGTTAAAGCTACTTGTGATTCCTTACATGAATTCAACCCTATGATGGGACACAGAGGCTGCCGTCTTGCTGTTACTTATCCTGAAATCGCTAAGATGCAGACAAGAGCCGTTATGGAAGCAGCAATCGAAGTAAAGAACGAAAAAGGTTTTGATATCGTTCCTGAAATTATGATTCCATTAGTTGGTGAAAAGAGAGAATTAAAATTCGTGAAAGATATCGTAGTAGAAACAGCAGAAGCAGTTAAGAAAGAAAAAGGATCTGACATCGAATACCATATCGGTACTATGATCGAAATTCCTCGTGCTGCCTTACTTGCTGACGAAATCGCTGAAGAAGCTGAATTCTTCTCCTTCGGTACTAACGATTTAACTCAGATGACCTTTGGTTTCTCCCGTGATGACGCCGGTAAATTCTTAGATGCTTACTATACGAATAAGATTTTTGAATCTGATCCATTTGCAAGACTTGATCAGGACGGTGTTGGACAGCTTGTTAAGATGGCATCTGAAAAAGGACGTAAAACAAGACCAAACATCAAACTTGGTATCTGTGGAGAACATGGTGGAGATCCTTCAACCGTTGAATTCTGCCACAATGTAGGTCTTAACTATGTTTCCTGCTCACCTTTCCGTGTGCCGATTGCTAGACTTGCAGCAGCTCAGGCTGTTCTTAACCAGAAATAGGAAGATTCATTTGTTTGATAAGTATATCGACTATAATGAAGCTAAAGCCTATAAAATTGCTAAAAAAGGTCTTTTGAGAATGTCTCAATGGTACAATGATATAACAATATCAGTATATTTATTAATAGTGTAAATTAATATAGAGCACTCTATCATGTCAAAGTGATAGAGTGCTTTTGCGTGGTATCATCGTGTTGAAGAGAGGTTATTTATTATATAATGAAGTAAATAATTTTCGTAATCATATTTTGAATCAAGTATTTACAACTCAGAACTGTTATACTTAGATGAATAAAATATAATAGCGGGGGATTATAATGAGCTGTCTTAAAGATATTTTTCGCTCAATTGAGTACATTAAAAATAACATAGAAGAAAATTTGACTTTAGAGCAATGTAGTAACGTGGCTGGATTATCAAAACCATACTATAGTAATATGTTTCGCTTCTATATAGGTGAGACTCCAAAGAACTATATACTAAAGCAAAAACTTCTCTACAGTGCTTATCAATTATTTGGCAATGATAAAATAATTGATATTGCACTGACAACTGGGTATCAAAGTCATGAAGCATTTACAAGAGCTTTTAAAAAGGAATTTGGAATGACTCCGACAGAATATCGGGAATTGAAAAAATGTCTGGTTGCCCCAATTCAAGATTTGAATGACATAGAATGTGCATTTTTATACCATTCTGCATCAATGTATAACAGAAAAGGAAAAGATTTGTTTAAAGGACATAAGGAGATTCAAAATTCTTTAATGGAGAAAGGTTATATTAATAAAGAAAAAATGGAATGGTCACTGGAAGGCAAACAGTTAAGTGATAAATATTATTATGATTGTACTACGACTATTCTTCAAACCTATAAATTGACAGATAACTTAGATGAGATATATCAATATACCAAAAAAGTTATAAATATTTCCAGACTGCTATTTTATAAGTTTATTTATGAATTATATGAAAATGGCTTAATAATTAATATTGGGATAGGAAGCTGTGGCTCAAATTGTTTTCAATGCAATGCATTTTTAGCAACAATTGAAGATGACGATAATTTAAGAATAAACTATGTAAATGAAATGAAGTTACAAGGTGTAAATATTGTTAAGGAAGAGGTTTATTGTTTTGGCTGCATGTCAGGGACGAGAGCAAACTATTGTTTATTAGGTTGTCCATGGAAACCTTGCTGTGAGAAACGGAAAATAATTCGTTGTAATTTATGCAAAGAATATGCATGTAAAAACTTAAGTAATATGTTTATGCATCTGCCTGATTTTAAGGAGAATTTAGATAAGTGTATACATCAATCTGATTGATATCTTACAACGGATTTTAAAAGAAGAGCTCAATTCATCATTATTTTGAATTTAAGAAACAGGTATGAATAATCAATTGACTTACTAAAAGTATAAGGTTTTGGTGGAAGATTTGGAGAAATTATGATATACTATTATTATGAAATGAAGAGGTGATAATATGGAAAAGAGTCTGAAGATAGCAAGACAGGTTGCTGGAACTATGGCGATAGAAGGAATGAAATTAAATAAAAAAGAGTTCTTATTAATTCAACAATGTGCCTCTGGTAAGAAATCTTCGCAGTTGATTATTAATGATTTAATAAAGAAGTATAAGGTGAATAATTAGGAGGCTTAATGCAGCAATATTATTATGAATACGAGCATGATAATAAATATTGTTATCCAAATTCATATACTTTACGGAATAAATTAAATATCAGAGATGATAAAATTCTCCTCGAAGCGGAACGTAATATAACTGCGTTACGAATTTTAGAACTGAAGCAGAATGCTCCGAAGGGGAAGCCTGATTTTCAATATTTATGCAGGCTTCATAAGTATATCTTTGGAGATATTTATTCATGGGCAGGAAAGATTCGGACAGTTGATATTTCGAAAAGTAATGTGTTTTGTAAAAGTGAATTCATTCTTGAAAATGCGGATGTTATTTTCCGACAATTAGAAAATGATGGTTACCTTAGAGGTGTTCAAGCAACTGCAATGCCTAGTAAGTTAGCATATTATTTATCTGAAATTAATGCAATTCATCCATTCAGAGAAGGAAATGGAAGAGTACAGAGAGCTTATGTTGAAATATTGGCAGACAGAGCTGGCTATGAAGTGGATTTTTCTGATGTAGGACAAGATGAAATGATAAGAGCTAGTGCGGAGGCGTTTCATAAAGAATATGGTTTGATGAATGAACTGTTTTCAAGAATCACGAAATATATTAATAAAGTTAATGAAAAATAAAACACCTATATTTCATTCCATACCACACAAGCAGTGTTGAATCAGGCAAAATAGTTGAGATTTCAACGTTTCTCGGTGGTCTGACTTAGATTAGACTGTATTGAATAATAGCGAAGAAATTATAGAGCACCCTATCACATAAAGTGGTAGGGTGTTTTTTTAAGGGATGATTTTGCTTGTAACATATAAATTAATATGATATGATAAAAAATTAGAAAATATAAGTGGCAGGGGGGATATAAAATGAAGGTTATATATAGTGCAGATAAAAGTATAAGAGTAGAAATTGAGAAAGAAAGTGATAGGCCTTATTATTCAATGCAGTATTATGGTGATTACTGCATTGAAGAATATTTAAAGGAAGGTGCTTGTAATATTGAAGAATTTTGCAACTTTGTTGATAAGAATCTAGTAAATAAAAAGATGAATCTTAATAACAAAGTGCAAGGATGTGCGGCATTTACTGCTAGTAACATTGAAGGAGATATTCTATTTGGGAGAAATATGGATTGCGAGTGTGCAATTCCAATGTGCATTCAATTAAATGATAATGATAACTATAAATCATTAGCTTTTTTAACAATGGATGAACTGGACTGGGATGAAAATACATATGATACACTTGAAACGGATGCAAAATTAACTTTAGCAGCACCATACAGCCCTAAAGACGGAGTTAACGAACATGGATTAGCGGTTGCATGTCTTACTGATGCCCATGCAAAATATCCTCAACACAATAAAGTCACATTATTTGATGAAACATTACCAAGGTTGATTTTAAACAAGTCTAAAACAGTCGATGAAGCAATTCAACTTGTGGATAAATTTAATTTGTTTTACATAATTGCTCCACTACATTTTCTAGTTGCAGATGCAAATGGAGATTCCGCCGTAATCGAATTCGAAAATGGTAAGATGGCTATTATCAAGAAAAATAAGAATTATCAGGTAGTAACTAATTTTACATTATTCAACAATCCAAATCATGAGGGCTTTGGAAAGGATAGATATGAAAACATTGATAGTGAATTGGAAAAACGACATGGAATTATTTCAGAAAATGATGCATTGGAGTTACTTAAGAAAAATGTAATACCTGGTGATGAGCAGTGGTCAGCAGTTTATAATCTGACAAAGAGGAGTGTACTGATTACCTTTTCGGGAGAATATAACAATGTATACAAATACGAAGTATAACTAGTGTTAAACCCAATCTGCGAAGCTCACTACAGATTGAAAACTCCAAGTACTATCGCTCCCTATAAAAGAATTGTTCATTTCCACGAGTATTCTTTTATAACAAAATTTGCAAGCATGACAGATGAAAAAATAGTGAAAGTAACCTTATTAATGATATTAGTGAAAATAACTTTAAAAATTGTTCACTATGTTTTCATTGAGGACGGCTCAGGCTGTTCTTAACAATAAATAATATTGAGATTTCAACGTTTCTAAGTGGTTTGACTTAGGTTAGACTGTATTGAATAACGAATAAGAAACAAATATTGCACCCTATCATGTAAAAATGGTAGGGTGTATTTTTGCACCTATCTATAGCATAGCCATGCAATTAAAAATAACTCTGGTAAGTATTCAAAAATAAATTGCTATATTTTATTATTAGTTGTATTTCTAACGACTGTTAGGTATAATGTAACTAACAGTTGTTAGGTGAATAGGGAGGTGTTGAATGGTAGATAAGAAGAATACAAAAGAAATGATAGAAAATGTTGCGTTGGATTTATTTTCAAAGAAAGGGTATAAGGCGGTATCTATAAGAGACATTGGTAAACAAGTCGGAATTAAAGAAAGCTCAATATATTATCATTTTAGTAATAAGCAGGCAATTATGGATTCACTGCTTCAAAAGATTGATATTCTTATAGGTAAAATGAAAGCTAGTTTTGAAACAGAGTTCACTAAGCTGGATACAATTCAAGAAGTAGCATTTTGTGAAGTGGCTATCGGTTTTTTGAAAAATTATCTTTTAAGCCCTCATGTTTATAAGGTGTTATCGGTTTTGACAATTGAACAGATGTCTGACAAAAAGGCTTATGAAATATACCAAAGACTTGTATTCGAATTGCCGCTATTACAGCAGGAGCAGGTTTTTAGAGAGATGATTGAAAGAGGTTATATAAAACCTAATAATCCAACAGTATTAGCACATGAATATTACTCGGTTATCTACTTTGCATTTCAAAAGAACTGTGTCGGATGTGAGGTGACAGATGAAAAAATTAATATTGCATGTGAAGAAATTAATATCAATATTAACGATATTTTTAGAAAGATGAAGGGGGTGTGATATGATGAAAGTATATCGGAGCGAAAAGGCTGCCAATAAAATAAGAAGTACATATGATGAACTATTAAAACAATGGGGTATACCAGTGAAAGAATTGATGGTGCCTACTATGTATGGCTCTACTCATATTATTATTACAGGAAAAGAGGATGGTAAACCTCTTCTTATGTTTCATGGTGTAGGTGATGATTCGGCATTGATGTGGATTTATAATGCAAAAGCACTTGGAGAATATTACAAGCTATATGCGATAGATACGATTGGCGGACCTGGAAAAAGTTTAATGGGTGAAAAGTATAATACGAGTTATGATGATGTTATATGGATTGATGAAATAATGAACTATTTTAATTTGGAAAAATCATCAATAATAGGTGTTTCCCATGGTGGATATTTAGTTCAGCTTTATTCATTATATAGGCAGGAGAAAATAGATAAAGCAATTAGTGTTTCATCTTCCGTACCTATTGATGGTAGCGGAAGTTATTTGAAGACTATGATGAAAATATTTTTACCAGAGGCATTATTTCCTACCAAAAAAAATGTTATAAGGCTTCTAAGAAAGCTTTCAGGGAGTCATGTTGATGTGTTCACTCATAATGGAATAATACTGAAGCATTACCAATGGTTATTAAAGGGATTTAATAATATGGCAATGAGGTATCATAAGGTTCGTATGTTTACAGAGGACGAAGTAGAGCAAATTAAGGATAAAATATATTACCTTGTTGGACTTGAAGACCCTTTTCAGAAATTAGGAGGTGCTGCATTATTAAGGAAATATAATATGAATGTAAAATTTTATGATGGTGTTGGGCATGGCATTAATCACGAGATTGCGGAAATTATAAATAACGAAGTAATTCAGATTATGGAAGGAAAGGCTGCGTTCTAATTGAGTCCTGCACAGCAAAAGAAAGGACATTACAGATTATGGATAGATTATGGATATTAAGACAAAAGATTTTAAATGCTTGCAAAATTAATTAAATTTGATATAATAATATTATAAAAGGCAATCGCCACAGGGTGGTTGACCAGTATAAGATAGTAAAAAACCTTCCTGAACCGGCCAAAGTACAGGGGAGGTTTTTTATGTTAGTGACAAATCAAATAAATGAATGTCAGTAAAGCTATAATGAACATGCCGAATTGAATAATATCTTTAAAATCGAACTTATTGTTCATAAGCATCACCTCCACTCTATGTAGAATGAAGGTCAACCACCCTATACACGATTGCCAGCAGTTTTATAACTGCTTATACAAATTATACCATAGCACCAAACGGAACACAAGTTCGAAAGTGATTTTGTTAAACGGTCAGTCACTGTGTTTTTATTGAGGGCAGCGCAGGCAGTTTTAAATAATAAGTAAGAAGAGATTTTCTCCGTAAGGAGAGTAATAAATATCTGAGATGTAAATAGTAAGTTCCATATCAATTAAGAGATTAGTTGATATGGAACTTTTATATTACATGAAGTGTTATTAGGGATAAAGATATGTAATTATTGTTAGTTACTAATTTGAATGGTATAATATTGTTAAAATCTATTTATAGAATTAAGAGATAGCCAATAGATAGATGCAAAACACTGCGGAGATGAAAAATGGATGAAATATTATTAAGTATAGGTCAATTAGCTAGAATATGTAATGTTACTCCCAAAACCTTACGCTATTATGATAAAGTAGGATTATTAAAACCTGCAAAGATTAATTCAGAAAATGGATATCGCTTTTATTTTAAATCACACATCACTCGTGTGTTGGCTATAAAACAATTACAAGAAATAGGGGTATCTTTAGAGCAAATAGGCAGATTTTATAAGAAAAACTTTAGTTCCAATTTAGTAGGCGGACTAGATGAAATGCTTAGGATTCAGGAAAAAGAGATTATTTCTCAGATGGAAGAACTTTCAAAGAAACAGAGCAAAATTAAAATGATTCAAAGTCAGTGTAAAGATATTAGTGATAAACTATCAGAATACTGTAATGAAAGCTTTATAAAAAAAGAATTAACTGATAGGAATATAATTTATAAAGAGTATTCTGGTAAACATTCACCTGATATTTACAGAACTTATTATAAAATGATACTGGATTCTGTCCTTTTATCAAAACAGAGCTTCGATAGTATAATTTCTCCGCCTATAGCAATTTGTTGTTCAAAATCCATATCAGAAAATGTTATTATTCAAATAGGTTACCAGGTAAATGAAATGATTGAACTTGAAAATATAAGTCATAAAACAATAAATGCAGGATTATATGCATGCGATATATATCATGGACCTTATGGTGATAAGAAAAATAAATTTTATGATTGTTTATATGAAAATATTCGAAAGGAAAATTACATTATAACAGGAAATCCAATAGAGATATATTATATAAGTGAAGTGATCACAGATTGTAAAAGTAATTATTTAACCGAAATACAAATTCCAATTCAATAAAAAGTTATTGACTTTGTCCTTAGGGCAAACTTTATCATAAATATAATAAATAATAAAGAACCTAAGGAGAAATGAATTATGGAATATTCTATTTTTAAAAATACTATGGTAGACATGACATACCCTCAAATTGAAGAGGCAATAAAAAGAGGATCCAGTGTATTGTTACCTGTTTCTGTAGTTGAGGAGCATGGACCACATTTATGTCTTGGAACGGATATTTATTTAACACAGACAGTATCTGAAAAAATAAAGAGATACTTACAAAATAAAAATTGTGAAGTATTAATTGCCCCTCCGTTTTATTGGGGAGTGAACAGCATTACAAATGGTTTTACAGGCTCCTTTGAAATTAAAACAGATACAATGAGCATTGTGCTTTTAGAAGTTATAAAAAACTTAGCAAAATGGGGATTTGATAAAATCATTTTGTTGAATTTCCATGGCGATTTTGTTCATATTAAAACAATTATTGAAGTCGTTGAGAAAGCAAATAAAGAAACAGTAAAAGCATATTTTATAAATTCTGAAAATGTATTTTCACAGTTAGGGTATTTGCAACAGGAAGAATATCTGATTAAGGTTAATTTAGACCAAGATGATGTTTCATTAGAAAAAGAGTATTTAGATATTCATGCAGGAGCTTTTGAAACGAGTTGGATGGAACATTCATATAAGGATTTAGTTTATACTGATATTGCTAAGAAATTAACTCCAACAAATTTAAGTTTTAATGAATTGAGAAATTGGAGTCAAGGAGGAAATGCTGCAAAAAGTATAACCCCAATGGGTTATTTTGGAAATCCGGCTAATATTGATACAGAGAAAATTGACATAATTATAGATGCTTTAATAGCTAAATATTCAAAATCAATTATAGATATTATTAGAAAAGATAAATAATGGAAATTATATAATGTATAAATATTACATTGCTAACCACTGAACCACTACAGCACAGGCTGTATTAAAGAATAAATAAGATGAGAAATTTCTCTAAGAGAAGAATGCAGTTTTTCTTGAAAATAGGTTAGAGATCCTTATATTAACAGGAAAAGTTGATATGAGGGTCTCTTTTTGATATACTTGAGAAACATTCATAAAACATGTAGTTTTCGTTAGTTGAAGAACTAGGAGGAAAATATGAATATAAACAATCTATTTTTTCATCTTTACTACTGCAATTGCAGGCAGCCAGACGGAGTTGTGAAATATTCAAGTAGAATTAATAGAACATTACAGCATCATGAACTATTATTAGTTACTGGAGGAAAAGGATACATTAGAGTTCCACATAAAAGCTATCAGCTTAAGGAAGGTACTTTGATCTATCTTTGTCCAAATGTTCAATAATCTATAAATGTAGACTCTGTAGAACCTATTAGCTTTTTTTCAGTACATTTTAGTTATGCAACAGTAGGATTCGATAATGATAAATGGGATATTACAGAGGAGAATGAAACTTTGTCATTAGAATTTGTTCAAAATTTAAAGGACTATTATCTGGTTAATAATGTATTTAAAGAGTTAATAGAAAACTGGATGGAAAAACTTCCAAATTATGAGTTCATAGCGAAAGCTTTATTTCAGAAATTATTATATGAGATTTTTCAAAATATAAAAAATAATAACGAAAACTATTCGTCTTCTTTAAAGGTTGATAAAGTAATTGAATATATGCGGCTAAATATAAAAAATAAAATTACCTTGACGGAATTATCTGAACTGGTACGTTTGTCCCCTGCATATCTATCTAAGGTGTTTAAAGAAATCACAGGTTATTCAGTGATAGAGTATTTTAATAGAATAAAAATTGATAAAGCCAAAGAACTAATTATCGATGGGGATAAAAAAATAAAAGAAGTGGCTCAAGTACTTGGCTTTACTGATGAATTTTACTTTAGCAGGATATTTAAAAAAATTGAAGGTATAAGTCCTTTAGAGTTTTATCATAAAAATGTCCATGGATATTAAAATTTTGCATGGAATAAAGCCAATTTCATGATTATAATTAGCACATACTTATATATCAAGGAAGGCGAATATATTAGAAGGAATCTTTCCAATAGGAAGAACATAAAAAAGATTAATGGAGGAAAATTTTATGAAGATAAAATGGTTTGGGCAATCATGCTTTATGATAACTTCTCAAAATGGAACTAAAGTACTAACAGATCCGTTTCATAATATGTTGGGGTATAAATTACCTGAAATTGAAGCAAATATAGTATCTACAAGTCATGATCACGGTGATCATAATAATATGGAGGCAGTAAAAGGAAAATTCATGCATATAAATGAATCTGGTGTCTTTTCAAAAGATGGGATCGAGATAAAGGGCGTACAGACATTTCATGATAAAGCTTCAGGAGCTAAGAGAGGTAAAAATACCATATATAATTTTAAAATTGATGGACTAAATGTTTGTCATTGTGGGGATCTTGGACATACTCTGGACGCTAATCCCTTGAAAGAAATAGGCAACGTAGATATACTGATGCTTCCTGTTGGCGGGAGAGCTACAATAGATGCCATTGATGCAGTTCATGTAATGAAGCAGTTAAAGCCTACAGTGGTTATACCTATGCACTATAGAACGAAAGCATTTGGGATATTTGGTTTCTTGTTTGCGAAGGTTGATAAGTTTATAGAAGCTTCAGGGCTGAAAGTAAAGGAACTTGAGGTCCTGGAACTAAACCAAGAGAATATTAAGAATTATTCTGGGATTGTTGTTCTTAAATATAATTAAGAGTAATGCAACTTTTAAAAGGCGTGTTAGAGTGATATACTTTATTCATTGCTCACCACTGAGTCAAAAAACGATTCACTTCTTGTATTGGAATTTATGGACTAATCAGATAAACCTGTTTTGAGATAAATTCTCCTATTTGATATAATAAATTGAAAACTACAAAAGGATAATTATTTGCGGTGAAAATATGAAGGTTATATACAATGATGATAAGAATATAAAAGTAGTTATTGAGAAAAAGTGATAGATCATATTAAAGAGAAATACCTTCTAAAAGCAGTTTGATTGTTTTGACATGAAAGGCTGCGTAATCATCGCCGGTTAAGTTTGGCATAGACATACAGAACTGAGCTGAGCCAGCCAACATGGACCATACAGCAAAACTTAGAGCTTCGGCATCCGAACCTTTGAATTCTTTTTTGACAATTCCATTTTCTATTACTTGTTTGATCGTATTAAATGTTAAATTCATCATTTTTTGTATTGTTTCTAGTGCATCCGTATCGCTAGACGGAGTTTTCACATATTCTTCCACTGCCTTGATAAGCGGATTTTCACAATCTCTTCCATATAGATCGGCTAATGCAAGTAACTGATTAGTTGAAGACATGTCATGATTTACTATAGCAAGCCACTTATCATTTACTTGTTCTATATGCTGAGTTAGTACTTGGAGAAAAAGCTCTTCTTTATTCTTAAAATGATGATAGAGATTGCCCTTACTCATTTGGGTCAATTCACATAATTCGTCCATTGTTGCTTGATTATATCCTTTTTCAATAAATAACGTTCGTGCATGAGCTAAAATTATAATTTTAGCTTCATCTGCCAGCAATCTTCGTCTTGCCATAGACCTCTCCCAAAGGACCTATGAAAGGTCCCTTTTTCTCACAAAAATTTTGTAAATAAGATATAATGCAATTATAACAAAAATTCCAATGGATGCAAACCTCATATCGAGATTATTTCTGTAAAGAATACTTTGCAATCCCATACCAGCTAAGGTTGAAGAATTGTAAGACCAAATAGCTGTATTAAAAATGTTAACAGCAAAATGAATAGCAATTGGTGCAACAAGCCCGTTGGTTTGATATGCTACAAATCCTAGAAATAATGCCATTATTAAGTAATAAAAAGGTCCCCAAATGCCATTGCCGTGGATTTCAGGGTTAAACCCATGAATCAGTGTGAACAAAATGGATGTACTGAAAATAGCCCAAAATACACCCCCTTTTAATGGTCTGAACATACGGTATAGATATCCTCTGAACAAAATTTCTTCAGCACAACTTTGCAACAAAATCAAAGGCGCTGTTACAATCAAGGTGCCAAACCAAGGCAGTGGATCAAAACTAAGTTTAAATAACTGAGGATGGACTAATAAATCTACTAGCAAATATAATATAAGCGCCAAAAGATAAAGTGAAAAATAGACCAGGAATATACGTAAATTTGGTTTCTTTCCTTCTAATAAAAATGCTTTGAAAGAAATATTGTAAAAATACTTAGTGACAACAAAGATAGCAAGCCAAAGAAATAAAAACGTTAAATAAATGCTTATCAAGCCCGGCAGCCCGCTGCGGGTTGCTGGAATCAAAGCGTTGAGCATCGTAATGGACAACAAACTGCCACCTTGCCATATAAGAAAAATAACAACCAATCCTACTATAGATTTAAGACTGAATGAAATTCGTGGTTCCATTCCATAGAATTTTTCCATTGCTTTCACCTAACTTTCATATAATTTAACTACCGACTGTTTAGTCGGTAGTTAAATTATATGAAAGTTAGGTGAAATTGTCAACAATAACATTTTCTGCGCATCATCTCATCTTAATTGTTGATAATGTCTTAACCCAGTATAACTGAGTTTGTCATCAATCTGAGGCTCTTGATTGATTAATTTGAGTATAACGGCTTAGCAAGCAATTCTCTCGTTTTTCGTCATTCACTTTTCTTATTTGTTCCTTAATGATTTCAGCAGCGTTAGGTGAAGTATAGATTTTAAGCTTTGCATCTACAAGCTTAAGATTCTCAGTAAGGGCATTTATCTGGTTTACAATTTCGCTTCGGTGATCAATAAGAAGTTCTTTTCTTAAATCTATTGTAGCAGCACCTGCCATACAAAAATCAATATATTTCTTTATATCTTTGATTTGCATTCCGGTATTCTTTAGACAACATATAGTCTTAATCTGACTAATATCTGATTCGGTAAATGTTCGGATTCCCGACTTGTTTCTCGAGACAAAAGGGAGCAGACCTTTTTTGTCATAGAAACGAATCGTAAATATGGATAATCCTGTAATTATTGAGACATCCTTTATCGTATAAGTCATTTTTATAATCGCCTCCTAAATTAGTATAAACATTTTAATTTTTATTTTTACAATAATTTTAACATTCATTCAATGAAAAAGAATTAGTATAACAGAAAGTCGTGCAGAAATAAATTCATGTAAGAAGAATTTACTATTTCAAAATGAATTTGCAATCAAGAATTTAACTATTCATTTTACATTTTATTTTTTTAAAAAGCTTGACCTAGACACAAGTCTAGGGTTTAGGATGATTATAAACAATAAGTGATTATTTTTCAAGTGACTTATATTAACTGGAGGTAGAAGTTATGCAAAAAACAGTTTTAGTAACAGGCGGCACAGGTTTTGTTGGTGCACATATTATTCTTCAATTATTACAGAAAGATTATAAAGTAAAAACTACACTTCGCTCAATAAGCAGCAGTAATAAAGTAATTGATACATTAAAATCGAATGGTATCACTAATATTGAGAATCTTTCCTTTGTTGAAGCAGATTTATCAAAGGATGATAATTGGGATGAAGCAATGAATGGCTGTGATTATGTATTAAGTGTGGCATCACCTGTCTTTATGACGATACCGAAAGATGAAAATGAAGCAATACGACCCGCAGTGGAGGGTATTACCCGTATACTTAAAGCGGCTCGTAATGCAGGAGTAAAACGTGTTGTAATGACTTCTAATTTTGGGGCAGTTGGATTCAGCAATAAAAATTCGAATAAAGCAACAACAGAGGCAGATTGGACAGACCCTGATGAAAAAGGCTTATCAGCTTATGAAAAATCAAAATTATTAGCAGAACGTGCCGCTTGGGATTTTATGAAAAAAGAAGGTGGTAGTATGGAATTTGCTACCATCAATCCGGTAGCTATATTAGGACCTTCTTTAAGTGCTCACATATCAGGGAGTTTTGGACTTCTGCAACATTTATTGGACGGACCAATGAAAGTGATTCCAAAAATTCCTTTAAATATTGTGGATGTTCGAGATGTAGCCCAGCTGCATATATGTGCTATGACAAATCCGGATGCAAATGGACAACGTTTTATAGCTTCTGCAGATGGTCAGATCTCCCTACCTGAAATTGCAGCGTTGTTAAAAAATAAAAAACCCGACATAGCTAAAAACATTTCTTTAAAAACAATACCCAATTGGGTACTTGAATTTAGCGCACTATTTAGCAAGCAAGCCAAAGAGGGAGCCCTGCTATTAAAGATAAGCCGTAATGTGAGTAACAATAAGGCAAAGGAAATGTTTGGCTGGAAGCCCATCGCAAATAATGAAGAAATAATTCTTGCTTCAATTAACAGTATGGTTAAATACGGTATTTTAACCCAGAGCCAAAGAAGCTAACATCTATTCATTGTGTACCACTGAACGACAGCAGTGCAAGCTGCTTTAAAATAATAAAGATGATACTTCCCTGAGAGAAGAACATAGTCTTGTTAGCAATAAGTTAGAGACCCTATATTAACTGGTAAAGTTGATATAAGGGTCTTTTATGATATGTTTGAAAAACTTTCCTGTAAGATAACAGAGAGCGTTACTTATAAATCACAGTAAGGTCAATCTTACCGTTACTTATGAATCACAGTAAGGTCAATCTTACCGTTACTTATGAATCACAGTAAGGTCGATCTTACCGTTACTTATAAATTACACTAGAGTCGATCTTGATTTAGATCAAGTGATCTATGGGCAATCGCCATTAATTTTTCTTCTGAAATTATCTTATAACCAGTAGGTGATTTCTGCAGAAGACCCTGTTTTACTAAATCAGCGAGTACAAATAGGAAATGACGGTAGGTAACACCAAGAAATTCAGAAGCTTCCGTATGCTTTTCTCTATAAACTCCATTATGTGAGGTTTGTATAATATACAGTGCAAGTCGATTTTCCAACGGATAGATTTGATTTCTGGAATAATTGGAAGTATTTTCAATTGCTTTGGTAGCTAAAAAGAGGCTAAGGTTTAACAGAAATACAGAATCCTGCAACAATTGATGCTTGATAGGTTTAATATCAATTTCATAGCATAAACATCGAGAAATGGCTTTTACGCTATTTGATGTACTTTGGGCACCTATAAGTTCCATTTCGCCTATAAAGCATGGTGCATTCATAAAATTAATCAAGGATACTCTGCCATTTGGATGGGTTAGATATAATTTTGCCGAACCTTCGAGAAGATAATAGAAATAATTGGGCGTTTGGTTATCAGGTAGTATTAATTCATTTATATCAAATTCAGCTATTTTTATATAGGGAAGGATATCAAAGGAAAACATAATCCATGGCTGATAAAGTCTATTATAGTTAGCGATACACTCAGGGTCAGTGATGTAATGCATATTAAATTCCTCTCTGAATAATTTAAGACTTCTTCTATCGTATTGGAAAGAAAATGGTAGTGAAGAATTATTCTGCTTATTCGAAAACTGATTTAATGTGAGAAATCTCATACCTATTATATATAAAAATAGAATATAATACAATAAAAATTCGTGGAGGTTAAGTTATGAGTCATAAAGAGTATTGGAATAGTGTAGCAGAGAAAAAGGAATTTACTACCCCTTTTAATTTAGATGAATTTGTTCAGTATGTGAGTGAAGATGCAGCCATTTTAGATCTTGGCTGTGGGTACGGAAGAACGTTGAATGATATATATCAGCATGGATTTCGAAACCTTGTTGGTATTGATTTTTCAGAGGGAATGATTAATAGAGGGAAAAAGCAATTTCCTTTCCTGGATTTAAGAGTCAAATGTAATAAAGATATAGATTTTGATGATAATTCTTTTGACGCAGTCATTTTATTTGCCGTTCTGACATGCATTTCGTCTGATCTGGAACAACTAGATTTAGTGAAAGAAATCAAACGAGTACTAAAACCTGGCGGATACCTTTTTATTAATGATTTTCTTTTAAATAATGATGAGCGTAATTTGATGAGGTATGCCGCCTATGAAAAAAAATATGGGTACGGAACGTTTGAATTAACTGAGGGGGCAGTTTTACGACATCACCATATTGATTATATTGAATCACTATTAATTTCATTTACAAAATGTAAAATGGAAGAGGTTACGTTTAAGACGATGAATGGAAATCAATCGAATGGCTTTTTTTATATCGGCAGGAAGGAGTAAGGGTTCACTGGTGGTTGAACCATTCTTATCAGAAAATATCAGACACGACCTTTGTTCTTTTGCCCTGTAGTATTTCAATTTTTGATGCGAACCATTTCGGTCAGAGAAGAATGAATCAAATGATACGGTTCAACATCTAATGAAAGTTTGCTAAAGTAATTTACAATAATGGATAAATGTGGCAATATAATATTTGTAGTATGTATTAGGATAAGCTCCAAATGATAATTTCCTAGAACAAGTTACGTCAATCGGAATACCGTACAGTGACGAGATTTCGGGTTTGCATCAAGTGAGAGCCTTTGCAGATACAGGTATGTTTCGGCAAGCAAAAGGATTAATTTGCACAAATATACGGAAAGAGGAAGAAGCTCAATTAATGAAAGTGATATGTGAAGAAGAGGGATTAGTAGATTTTCCGATTTTGGCAAATATAGATTTTGGTCATAGAACACCTATGATGGTGATTCCCATGGGGGCACTTGCTGAATTAGATTGTGATAACGCAAAATTTACTATATTGGAATCTGCTGTTATAGAGTAATACTAATGACAAATTCACTCATAACTATGTTTTCTTTTAGGTCACTCTGGCTGTATTGAGTTGCAAAATTGTAAGGTTTTTGAACTTTGGCTTTGAATGGGGATAATGTTTTTAGAAATTTTATGTAACGTATGCGCGAATAGGCGGCTGCATTCTCTTTCTTGTAGCCATTCGCGCATACGTTACACAAAATTTCTAAAAAACATTATCCCCATTCTCTCCCAAGTAATTAACTCTTTGATTTGCAACAGCTTCTTCGTCATATTCCTTTTGCTACTGACCACGTATTTGGTTTTCTTAGTACAAGTCAGAGCCTCATCAAAAGATGAAGAATCCAAAAACAATCAAAAATAATCAAAAAAATCAAACAAAAATCATAAACAAAAAACAAAAATTATAAACAAAAATAATAAAATAAAAACGATATACAAAAATAATAAATAAAAATTATAAACGAAAGTAATAAATAATATAAAAAACGAAAATTAAAACGAAAATATAAAGCGAAAATTAATAATGGAATTAACAATCGAATAAAATAAAGCGAAAAAAATTACGAAAATTAATTGTGCATATAGGCAAAATAGTAAAAATAGTGCTTGTTGAAGTAAATATATTCCATTTAAATTATGGAAAGATAATTATATAATGAAACAGGACAAAGGGAATTGCATAAAAATAATAAATTTTTGATAACTTTTTTGGCTATTGTGCTCATAATATTATTGATGACTGTAAGTGGTAGAATGTCACCGCTAAATTGAACGAAGCAAAGGGGAGATGCGAAAGGATAAAGACGGTAAGACCAAAATTGGCTGTTTACCGGTTAAAACAAGCAACAACTAATAATAAAGATGGAAATGTGATTTGGACTTAAGCTGATATACGGCAAAACGCCGGAGGCTCTAAAATGCATGAGGTCATATCACATTAACATAAATAAAATTATATTTAGGAGGAGTATTATGAAAAAAGTTATTGCGTTACTGATGGCTATGATGATGCTTGTATCACTCGCTGCATGTGCGAAGAAAGATGATAGCACATCTACGGGCAGTAATGAAACTGCCTCAACCGAAACACCTACTGCAACCGCAACCGAAACACCTGCTGCAACCGAAACACCTGCTGTTACTCAGAGTGAGTCTACCGACCTTACTATGTGGTGTATCGCAGTAGAGAGCGATTCAAATCGCCATGCTTATGAAACTGCCATCGCTGATTTCCAGGCAGCTCATCCAGAAATCAACCTTAAATGGGAAGCTACACAAAACCAGGATTATAAGACAAAAATTAAAGCTGCTGCAGCAGCAAATGAACTGCCAGATATTTTCTTTACATGGGGCGGCGGTTTCCTTAGAGAATTTGTTGACGCTGGTCGTGTTTACAGCTTAGATGATGCTTATGCTGCTTATGCTTCTGAATTACCTGATAAAGTGTTAGTAAACCACAAATATGACGGCAAGCTTTATGCTGCACCAACAAATTATAATGTTGTTGCTATGTTTGCTAATATGGAACTTCTGAAACAAGCAGGTTTCGATAAGGTTCCTGGTACATATGAAGAACTGCTTGCTTGCTGTGACGCTCTTGTTAAAAAGGGAATTATTCCTTTTGGCTGTTCAGGGAAAGAAACCTGGTGTGTAACCGAGTATCTTGAGTCTATGATCGAGAAGAGTGTTGGTGCTTCCGCACTTACTGATATGTATCTTGGCAAAACTCCATGGAATAATGAAGGTGTTATCAATGCAGTCACTAATTTTCAGGATATGATTAATAAGAAGTATTTTGATCCGGAAGGAATTGCACTTAGTAATGACGAAGTTAAAGCAAACTTCATAGCAGGAAAGTACGCTTTCTATATTAATGGTACATGGAACTGTGCAAGTTTTGTTGATATAGCTGATAAGATTCAGGTTGCAGAATTCCCGGTTATTGATTCTTCCAAGTCTCAGTTGGGCGAGCTTATCGGCGGTCCTAGTGATTCACTTGCTGTTTCAGCTAATTCTAAGAATGCTGATGTTGCTGCAAAGGCTGCATTAGAACTTGCTAAAGGCGTTTGCCATTATGGTTACCTTGACGGCAATGGACTTCCTGCATGGACTCCAGATTATGATACCAGCAAACTCAATCCACTGACACTGTCAGTTGCTGAAATTATGAATAATTCAAAGCAGAGTGTTTTATTTGGTGATGGTATTCAGTCTGCTGATAATGCAAATATTTATCTTGACTATGTTAACCAGATTTATGCTTCTGCAATAGATGGTAAGGCATTTGCTGAAGGTCTGGATAAAGATCTTAAAAAATAGTAATTATGGGAAGTATAGGTTTATATAAGAAACATGAATGAGAGCCATTAAGCGATTCGGTTCTGATTCGATAAAGAAAGAAGCGGTTTCCATACGATTGTCTGGAGCATAATCATCTGGGAACCGCTTCTAATCTATTAGGGAAGGAATCAAGATGAAAAAACTATATAGTAATAAACTGACAATTATTCTTTTTATTCTCCCTGCGCTGATTCTTTTTCTTTTCATTCTTGTTGCACCGATATTTATATCGGGTTATTACAGTTTATTTGATTGGAACGGCTTTGGAACAAAAACTTTCATTGGATTAAATAATTATAAGGAACTGTTTACCAGCAATTCAATCGGCTTTGTGAAGGCTCTGGGCAATGCGCTGCTTTTGGCGCTGCTTTCAGTGGGAATTCAATTGCCTATGGCACTGGGGTTGGCGCTTCTTCTTGGTAAGGGAAGAAAGGGGGAACGAGGTTTCCTTTCAATTTATTTTATGCCCGTTCTTATATCGACTGTTGTTATTGGACAGCTCTGGCTAAAGATTTACAATCCCTCATACGGTATTCTTAATGTAATGCTGAGATCTCTTGGCCTGGACAGTTTGGCTAAGATTTGGCTTGGAGAACAATCTACCGCACTGGGTGCAGTTTTCGTACCTGTTTTATGGCAGTATGTCGGTTATCATATGCTGCTGTTATTTGCCGGTATAAAGAGCGTTCCCCCCGAGTATCGTGAGGCAGCAATGATTGATGGAGCAAGAGAAGGACAGGTAAACCGTTATATTATTTTGCCGTACATAAAGCCAATACTGAAGATAAGCACGATCTTTGCTGTTACAGGCTCCCTTAAGTCTTTTGACTTAATCTATGTATTAACAAATGGCGGACCGTTACACGCAACGGAGGTGCCTAGTACGCTGATGATAAGTATGTTGTTCCTGCGTAATAGATATGGTATGGGCAGTACGATTGCTCTCCTTCTCATTGTGTTGTGCTTCGCATTTGCATTGATTATTGGCCGCATATTCAAGGATAAGGAGGATTAACAACATGAAAATCGGTGATATCTCTCTGAATCAAAATAAGAAATCCAGACCACAGGGTGAATCCTTCCGGAGTAAAGGAATTAAAGGCAAAGAGATTTGGGTATACATCGTATTGGGGATCTGGGCGCTTATTAACCTGTTCCCTGTGTATTGGATGTTTACCTTTTCCCTCAAGAGCAACGATGAAATATTTGGTAAAAATGTTGCCGGTCTTCCGAAAGAGTGGCTATGGTCAAACTATGATAAGGCAGTGAATTCAGGTCACATTGGCAAATATTTTCTGAATAGTGCCATTATTGCCGTCGTGACCATTGCAATCGTTATGCTGTTTTCACTTATGGCGACTTTTGCCCTGACAAGATTTATTTGGAAGGCAAGGAAGCAAATGAACGCATTTTTTATGCTTGGCTTGACGATACCTATTCATGCGGCAATTGTACCTATCTATGTTACTCTTTCAAAATTGCATTTACTGAATACTTACTTAGCTCTTATTATTCCCTATGCCGCCTTTTCCTTAGCCATGGGGATACTTATCTGCACAGGTTTCATGCAAGAATTACCCATAGATCTTGATGAGGCAGCGTGTATCGATGGCTGCAGTACAGGGGGTATTTTCTTCCGTATTATAGTACCTCTGATGAAGCCGGCGGTAGCAACAGTATCAATTTTCACTTTCCTGCAGAGCTGGAACGAGTTGATGTTTGCGACTATCTTTATTAGTGATTCTGTACACAAAACACTGCCTGTCGGTATACAGGCTTTTTATGGACAATTTAACACGGATTGGGGACCAATTGGTGCGGCTTTGGTTTTAGCAACATTCCCGACCCTCATATTCTACATCTTCTTTAGCAAGAAGATACAGGATAGTTTCATTGCAGGAGCAATTAAGGGCTAGTGATAATTTTAATATTATTTTCAGATGGGTTTCGGACTCTGCTTAAGTGGATTTATTAACAACAGAGTCGGAGACCCGTTGTAATATTATCGTTATGGATAACTTTGGATATGCCGTGTTGAAAATATGGAGAAGGTGTGATACGATAATAGGTAGAAAGTATGGTTAAAATTAGTATTTATATAAATATACACGATTGAGGTGCAAAAATGTGGAATGGAGGCAATGGATTAAAACGCGACTTTAGAATGTCGCTGCAGCAAAAGGCTCTGTTAATGCTTATTATTCTGTTGCTTTTTTTCTCTATGATGTTTATGATAACCTCCTCTATCATAATTAAGAAAACGGAAGATGATTTCAAAGCAAGAACATCGGAAACAGCAGTCAATAATGTGGTGTCTACCATCAGAGCAAGTTTGGTCAACTACAATTACTTGACACGTCTGATCATGCTCAATGATAGAGTTGTGAGCTATTTAAAAACAAAAGAAACAGATAGAGAAAAGATATATGATGTAAAAGAGGGGATAAATGAAATACAAAGTTTATATAGCTATATAGATTCGGTATATATCTTCCGCAATGATGGTGAGCATGTAAGTACAGGAATAGGTGAATATTCTATTGATATAAACAGCGTAGAACGTTCTAATATATTGGATGCACGGGGTGCTATAGTCATTTCTATTAATGGCAACGGAACAATTAGCAAAAAAGGAAGTAAACCGTTACTTACCATGTCACGTGCAATCTATGATATTAATTCTCAAAAGCTCTTAGGAATACTAATGATGAACATATCAGGCGATGTGTTTAATGATGCGCTTGCATTACAAAATCCCAGTGGTATGTGTATACTTGATCGCAATGGTACACTTCTATGTGGAAATGAAGAAATCGGTTCATTGTATGATAGCGACTACAATAGTAACAGTATCGTTTATAAGAGTATTCGCTTAGGTGGTGAGAGGAAGACACTGACCGGCAAACTGGCGGTAAAGCCGTTAGTAGTCTTGTGTGCCAGTGGCAAGGGGGCAGAACCAATGCCGCGGGATACCTTACATGCATTGATGATAACTCTGACAGCATTTATCCTGTCAGCATTTGTTTGTGCCTGGTTTATTACAGTTAATATTGCACGACCTATCAGGAATTTAAGTGAAGCAATGGAGCGGACAAGATCATCTGGGTGGCTCAAGAGAATTGATACCGAAATGCCAAACAATGAGATTGGCAGGTTGGCTGAAAGCTACAATAGCATGATAGAGTATCTTAACGAGCTGTTTAATCGCCTGCTGGAGAATGAAAAGAATATGCAAAAGGCAGAGATACGTGTACTCCAAGAGCAGATAAAGCCGCATTTCCTCTATAATACATTAGAGACGATCAGCTATATGGCAGTGCAGGAGAAGGCAAGTAAAGCCCATGATGCGCTGGAAACCCTAGGCAGCTTTTACCGAAATTTCCTCAGCAAAGGTGATCGCGAGATACCACTAAAACGTGAGCTGCGCATTACACAGGATTACCTCGCCCTGCAAAAACTTCGGTATGGAGATATATTTGTAGATGAATATATCCTTGACAATAGTACACTTGATTTTATGATACCTAAGCTGATTCTTCAACCCCTTGTGGAGAACTGTATCTACCATGGAGTACGTCTTAAGGGAGAAAAGTGTGTTATTCGCATTACTACCTGCATGGATGAGGGTGGTTTACATATAATTGTGTACGATTCAGGCGTTGGCATGAGCGCGGAACAGATAAAGAATGTACTGGAAGCAAGCGAGAAGGATGATATAAAGGGACTGTCAGGCTTCGGTCTTCGTGGCACCATTAATCGGATACGCTATTACTATGATTACGACAACATAGTACAGATACGCAGTGATCCAGGCGAGTATACAGAAATAGAGATATATATTCCCAAAATAAGGAAAAATAAAACAGAGGAATAAGTTTGAAAGGTACTTTCAAACTACTTATAAAAGCAGTAACGCAGAAAGGTCTGCGTTATGCAGGAGGAATAAGTTTGAAAGGTACTTTCAAACTACTTATAAAAGCAGTAATGCAGAGAAGGTCTGCGTTATGCAGGAGGTATTAGAATGATGTACCGAGTTATGATCATAGACGATGAGATGTCCGCTCGTAGGCTACTGCAGGCGTCCATAGATTGGCAATCGCTTAATATGGTATTGGTGGGTGAGGCTGAGAGCGGAATAGAGGCAATTAACATCATTGATGAGTTGCGCCCGGATATTGTTTTTGTTGACATTTCTATGCCTTTTATGAATGGGATAGAATTCATAGAGGTTGCAACAAAGCGATATACAGACTTAATGATTATCGTTTTGACAGGATTTGATGATTTTGAGTATGCACGTCAGTGTGTCCGCCTGCCGGTGATAGAATATATGCTTAAACCCATTGTACGGCAAGAGGTGATTGAGGTGCTCACCAAGATAAAGGAAAAACTTGATAAAATCAATACTCGTACACAGGAGACTGGACAGGAAATTACTCCCTCTGATATCGAGAAGATAATGCAGTATTTACGCGATACGTTTACTGATTCTAATATAAACCTAACTTCTGTGGCACAGCATTTTGGATTTAATCCGAGCTATCTTAGCCGGAAATTTAAACAGGAAACAGGAAAGAGCTTTGTCGAATTCCTTATTAAGTGCCGGATGGAACGGGCAATTATGCTGGCAGGAACAAGCAAGAAGATGTTCTGGACTGCCAATGCTGTTGGTATCCCTGACCCGAACTACTTTGGACGCTGCTTCAAAAAATATACGGGCAGCAGCTATTCGGATTATGTCAGCTCACATACCAACCGGTAACAAACCTGCTATTAAGTATATTGGGTATTACAGCTCAATTTTTCAGAAACAGTAATTTGGGAGGAATATATGATAGAGTTGCGTAAGATTGATTCGGATAATGTATGGAAGGTAATTAAGCTTTCGGTGAATATTGAACAGGAGAATTTTGTAGCTACCAATACGAAAAGTATTATAGAAGCATATACTACTATAACTTCGGGAGGAGTAGCTTTACCGTTTGGTATCTACGAAGATGATTGCCTGGTTGGATTTGTTATGTTTGGATATGGTACAACTGGGGAGGAAAGTGACCCAGTAATTGCTCAAAACAATTATTGCATTTGGCGATTCATGATTGATAAAAAATATCAACACCAAGGAATAGGAAAGAAAGCGTTATTCGTATCGTTGCAATACTTAGAATCAATGCCCTGCGGTAATGCGGATTATTGCTGGCTTTCTTATGAACCTGAAAATGTAATTGCAAAAAAACTTTATTCTTCGGTAGGCTTCCATGAAAATGGTGAGATGTGTGAAGGTGAAATTGTATCAGTATTAAAACTGCGTGAGAATTAATTTATTTTGAATAATAGAGTATTACACAGGCTAGAGAACTTGTGAAAATATAGGTTGAATTCATCCTAGATAAAGAGCATAATAAAGAAATATGAGATAGATAAAATGAGCCACATATCAGCGACTTTTGCAATCGTTGATATGTGGCTTTATAAATTCCGGTACTGGTATCACAAAAAATGTTTGAGGATAGTACTTAGCCGTTATATAATATTGTTAGAGACAATTACGTGCAAGTATATTCAAGAAAAGCAATTTATCTTCTGTTACTATGTAATTAAGCGAGGTGAAAGAATGGATTGGATCCGTATTGTACAGAAAGCAATTGACGAGATTGAATTAAATATTTATGAAGAAATGGACGCTGATTTATTATCAGGTCATCAATTTGTTTCTTCCTTTTATTTTCAGAAAATGTTTTCAGCTCTTTGTGGTTGTACGGTTGGAGAGTATATTAGAAACAGAAGATTGACTCTGGCCGGTTATGAAATTGCTAATACAGAACAATCAATACTAAATATAGCTATGAAGTATTGTTATGACTCTGCAGAAGGATTTTCAAAAGCATTTACCAGATTTCATGAGATCTCTCCACTTGCAGCAAGGAAGAATAAATCGAATCTAAAAGCATTTGCTAAAATCTCGCTAATAAAAAATTTAACAGGAGGTAAAGTTATGCTAGGAAATTTAGAGGAAAGAGGCTATATTGTTAAAGAAACCGGAGCAGTATATTATACGACGGATATGGACCGGACATTAAGTTGGTTTACCGACATACTTGGATGGTATGGTCAGATTGAAGCACGCAATGAATTAAATGAGGGAACTTACGGTTGTGTAAATAATATCCCCATTGAAATTGAATCCCTGCGTATAGCACCATTTACAGGTATCCATATGTTTCGGGGTGAGCCTATAAAACGAGTGGTAGGGTTTATGCTTATTCAAGGTGTAGAGCAACTGTATTCCTTTGTTAAAAGCCGCGGCTGGAATGAGATATCAGAGGTTGAGAATCAGCCCTGGGGTGGAAAGACATGTTCCGTTACCACTATTGATGGCAGTATTCTTACTTTCTTTGAATAAGTCAGAAGGAAGCCCTTGATATTTCCGTACATTTAGTTTCATATTATGATGATTCAGGCAGCCAACTGGCTGCCTGAATCTATAGTTTATCATATTAATTTTACCAAAGAAAATTTATAAAGAACAAAATTTAGCAGCGGTCCCTTTTGTGAATGTGAAAGGAAGTTAGAACTACTGTTTTGATGAGTCTTTTATAATAATAATATATCCATAAAATTGTCCATAAGAGATTTTATCCAAATCCGTATCTGTAAGTTTGTTTTCAGAATATAGTTTTTTGACTACCTTTTTAATAATTGTTTCATAATCATCTAAGCTGCATTTTATTGCCGCGACGTTGTCCTCAGTATTTAAAAACTGATTATATAATATAGAGACAGCCTCAGCTTCATTCTCTGCATATAAGTTATTTGCGTAATAATAATCGTGTTTATTATCATCATTCTTAACAAAATCAAGATTTGAATCCAGATCAAAACCACTATCTAATACGTAATCTATCTTCTCCGCATAATCGCTTGAGGTTTGGTATAGCATAAAAGGAATTCCTGAGGTATTTACATTATTCGTACTATCGATCCAATACCATTCCTCCTCTAATTTAACGGCATTCCATGCATGTGGCAGAGTTCGGTCCAGATATCCGGTTAAAACAACACTGTCGACGCCGGCTTCATAGCAGAGTAGTTTGAAAGCATAGGCATAGGACTGGCATACCCCTCGGTTCTTGCATAAGATACCATAGGTATTAAAGGAATCCTCAAAACCAGAGACATCCGAAAAACCGCTTTTCTCAGCTGCATCTAAAGCAGCATCATCATAGGCGGTATTGTCTTCTAAATAATCCCAGATGTCTAATATAATCGCTTCCTCACTGTCTTTGGTATCTATATGCTCTTTGACGATTTGATTGGATTTGGCTAAAATCTCTTTTTGCATGGACTTAATTTTGGCAGTATCGTATGAATATTCGATATTAAGAGTCTTGGTTATGATATTGTAACTATAACTTTTAAGACCCAGAATATAGGGGTTTTGGTAATAAACCTTGTTAAGCGTATCAATTAAGGTTTCTCCGTTTTGCAGGGAAGGAAATGCCTGCAGAGGAATATGTTCCTCACCATTAATCATCTGAAGTGCCAAGTATTCTTCTTCAGAGGAATCCGCAAAAACTGCATATTCGGTTGTAGGTACTTTTGTCTGATTTCCTTCTGCAACTTCATTTTGCGTTGACTTGATTTGTTCATCAACCAAGTTGGCAGAAGTGATTTCTGAAGGAATCGTATTATCCGTATCTGAGACTGTCTGGGATGCACCAGGCTCATCCGTTAATGTAGTAGTAAGATCCATAGGTGTAACATCATAAGAAGAGATATAGGTTTTAATATCCTCCGGTGTATAACCCTCCATATAGAGTCCGCAGTATATGATTCTGCAAACTTCCATGTCTGCCCTGGTATATAAAGCCTCTTCGTCAAATAACAATTTAGATTCCAATGGATAATCGACAGTTTTAGACAAATCGATATTTACATTTTCGTAGGTAGATGCAGCAAGGGTAGGAATAGAATTATCCGGAATAACGTTGATTTCATTTTTAACTGGGTTACCGCTGTATTTGGTATTGGTAGAATTATCAATCTCCTCCGGATATTCATGTTTGTCACTATGATAATCAATGGTACCTGCCAATAAAGTATTTTCTACCTGATATTCATAGGTAGCTTTGTCATAGCCGTCCTCTAATTTCTCATATTTAGAATCTATTTTTTTATAGGAAATGGGATACTGTAAGATACTTTCATCTTTCATTCTGACAGCAACTGTATTTGGTAATCCGTTTTCCGTGTCAATGCTGCCTTTAATTGTATTGGGCATCTGACTATAAAATTTCCAGGGGGATATCTCTGTACTAAAGAAACTTTCCTTGCCATCCTTGACCGCAGTTATGTAATAGTTATCATAATCCATCCAGTTTTCACTGGATACATAGCCATCAATAAAACTGCAATTGTCATTCCCATCTAAGTTAATATCACGAAAAGAGGTATCTGTTGTTTCTGTAAGTAAGTCTAAATGTTCGCCAACATATCCCCGTTCTGCTGCAGATAAAGCAGAAGATGTTTCACTCTGCATAATTACACTGGCTTTATATACCCGGTAGCTGTCAGCACCAACTATTTCAGACCATTTCAAGGTAAAAGTACCATCGGTATTTAATTGATAACCGATATTGGGTGTACTTACTTCATTATAAACTGTGAAGGGTATGATAAGAGGTGTATTCAGTTTTTTGACTTCAGTTGAATTAAAATCATAGTTTACTGATAGATAATAAATTGGAGCATATCCCCAGATATCTTCTTCGGAAGTATTGTTTAATCTGGAATCAATATTAAGTACAGAACTTTTAGGTTTAACAACTACATCAACTCCCTTGGTAGTTTTATAACCATCATTATACTGTAAGACGGTACTTTCTTTTTCGCATTTCCTATCTGTGTGTACCGTTATGGCTTTTACAGGATCCACATCGCTGTTAAAATGAAACACAAATTCTGTATTCTGTTCCACATTATACATCGGTGTCATAACCAAGTCATCGGACTCTTGATACTTTGATTTTAGGCTCATTACGGTTGTATCGGTAGGACCTTTATCTGTGGTTAAAGTATCAGAGGTTGCAGTATTTGAGGTATTATCATTTAAGGTCTGCTTTTCTATTGTCGATAACCCGCAGCCAGATAACAATAAAGAAGTACATAAAATAATGCTGATTAACTTATTTTTCATTTGTGTCTTGCAGAAATTATGTCTCTGCTTTCCTCCCTAAATTTTGTTTAACTAAATATATCAGGCGAAGCATGTATATTAGTTATGGTGATTCCGTATCATTGATATAAAAATTATACAATATAAAATGGATAAAATGTACAGTTTTCAAAAAAAATTTCTTCATAATTCGAAGATTTACATCTTATAGCTAATGCAGCTAAAAAAAGTAAGGATAACACTTGAATAAATATACATAATGGTGTAATATATATACAAACACATGCAAGGCTCATACTGAGGTCTGAAATGATTTGGAAAATACCCGTATTAAAAAAATAAAAGGAGAGATAAACATGGGATATAAGGTATTCGTAGATGGACAGGAAGGAACCACAGGATTAAGAATCCATGACTATTTATCAAAAAGAACAGACTTGGAAATTCTTAAAATCGATTCTGAAAAACGTAAAGATCTGGAGGAAAGAAGCCGTTTATTAAATGATGCAGACATTGCATTCTTATGCCTTCCCGATTTCGCCTCCAGGGAGTCAGTTTCACTAATTAATAATAACAAAACACGAGTTATTGATGCCAGTACAGCATATCGAACAGATAAAAATTGGGTATATGGATTACCAGAGCTTAATAAGGAACAACGCGAGTTAATAAGAAATTCCTCCAGAGTTTCAGTTCCAGGCTGCCATGCTACCGGATTTGCTTTAAGTTTATATCCGTTGGTTTTACAAGGTATCGTTCCAGTAGATTATCCTATTGTATGCAATTCTTTGACCGGCTATAGCGGTGGAGGAAAGAGTCTGATTGACACCTATCAAAACGGAGAATTTAGCGGAAAGAATAGTCCTAAACATTATGGTCTTAAATTAAACCACAAACACTTGCCAGAGATGAAACAAGTTACGGGAATAACATATCCCCCAGTGTTTACCCCTATTGTTGGTAATTATTATAACGGGATGGTCACAACAATACCGTTGGTCTCACGGCTTTTGAATAAAAAAGTAACTGCTAAGGACATATACCATATCTTTACAGAATACTATGCCGACGAACGATTCATAAAAGTATTGCCCTTTGATGAAATCATTCCTTTAGAAAACGGGTTTTTAGATGCAGAAGGATGTATCAATACAAATAGATTTGAACTATATATTACCGGAAATGAGGAACAAATATTAGTTATGACAAGATTTGATAATTTAGGTAAGGGAGCTTCCGGTGCTGCGATCCAAAATATGAATATCATGTTGGGAATGGAGGAAGACACAGGCTTAAACAGTTAAAGGGATTTGATATAACAAGGTAGACATCTGATTCACCTGGCATACAGGTTTAATCAGATGTTTTTCTTTTTCTACGAGGATTTTTAACTCTCATGCCTTGTTATTAACTCGTGATATACAAATTTTAGCATATATGTCATTTTGTGTCGAATTTACATATAATATGCAATAATTTGTTGATTTATGAAAATATGTAATATATAATCTATGTAGTAATTTCATTAATTTCTTTTTATATAGCAGTAACCAGGGAAACTTCGGGAGGTTTAACTGGAAAAAATAATAAGATACTAATTGTTGATGAAACTTTATTATATTTATACGAACAATGATTAGCGGGCTTCTTAAAAAAGACGAGAATGGAAGTGGTGCGTGCAGAATAGGGGAAGCAGGAGTATGAACTAAGGAGTGTATCAGGTTATCGTTAGTAAGAATAGTATAATCAAATATCTGGTTTGAAGCAATGAGGAAAATATGAATTGCGAAATCGTAGTAGGGAAGGAGACAAAAGATGGAAGAACCAAATGTAAATGACTTAGCAGCCGAAGAAGATACACTAAGGGGAAGATACCTGACATTCACTCTGGGAAAAGAATTTTACGGCATAGAAATCAGATATGTCACAGAAATCATTGGCATCCAGTCTATTACGGAACTGCCTGAGCTATCGGAATATTTTAAAGGAATTATTAATCTAAGGGGGATTATAGTTCCGGTTATGGATGTCAGGCTCCGTTTTAAGAAGGAATTCATAGAGTATAATGACAGAACCTGTATCATTGTCATTAATATTAATGAGATATCGGTTGGATTAATTGTAGACAGTGTATCCGAGGTACTCTCCATAGAGGATCAAAATATTGTAGAGCCGCCGAAGCTGAACAGAGGCGGTCAGAGCAGATTTGTTCAAAGCATTGGAAAGGTTGGCAGTGATGTGAAGCTGTTACTGGACTGTGAGAAACTACTCTCTGAGGATGATATGGAAGAGTTGGATAGAGTAGTACTATAGCAAATATGCAATGCAAATATGCAATGCAATGATGCATGCAGATATATGAAGATTTTTGAAATAAAGTTTGTTAATTAAACTTATGATTCTAAGGAGGAAGCCATATGCTAAAGGGTTTTAAAAATTTTAAAATAGCAACAAAATTGATTCTGTCATTTATTCTGGTAGCATTAATTGCTGGTGTTGTCGGAGCGGTAGGACTGGTTAATATTATATCAATTAATAATGCAGATTCCCAATTGTATGACGATAATACACAAGGAATCCGAATTATAGCAGATGCGGATGTTTCGTTTCAAAGACTCAGAATCAATTTGCTGAAGATTCTTACTGACAGTAACAATACAGAAACCTATAAGGAAAAAATACAGACCTATTCGGATACAATGAACAGTATGATTACGTCTTATGAGGAGACTATATCACAGGCTGAGGATAGAAAACTGTATGAACAGCTGAGCAAGGATAAAGAGGGTTTTGATAATGCACTAAAGGAAGTAATGTCCGCCGTTGAAGCTTCACAAATGGATGAGGCCAAATCGATCATTCTGGGAGATGCACAGACAACGGCTGATACGTTACAGACCTCCTTTGATAACCTTTTCCAATACAATTCTGATGCTGCCGCTGATAAATCAAAAAGCAACGATCAGTTGGCTTCCTCATCTATTATAACTATGATAATCATCATTATTGCTGGAGTATTTCTGGCAATTGTATTAGGACTTATTATTTCCAGAATGATCAGCAAGCCTATTAATATTATGGTTACCGCTGCCGATAAACTGGCCCTTGGAGATGTTAATGCCAATGTAGAGGTATATTCAAAGGATGAAACCGGAAGTCTGGCAGATTCGTTTAGAAGGATGATTACGAATATACGAACTCAGGCAATTACTGCGGAAAAAATTGCAGGCGGAGATCTCACAGTTGATGTTTCAATTAATTCAGATAATGATTTACTAGGCAAAAAATTACATGAGATGGTGGAGAAAAATAATGAAGTCCTCTCGAGTATTGCAGTAGCCTCTGATTTGGTTGCCGCAGGTGCCAAACAGATGTCAGATGCAAGTATAGCCTTGTCCCAGGGAGCAACAGAACAGGCAAGCTCCGTAGAAGAATTGACCTCCTCACTGGAAGAGATATCCGTACAGACAAAGATTAATGCAGAGAATGCTAATAAAGCGAATGAACTGGCGGAAATTGCAAAAAATAATGCCATGGACGGTAATTCTCAGATGAAAGAAATGCAGAAGGCTATGGAAGAAATTAATATATCCTCCGAAAATATCTCTAAGATTATCAAAGTTATTGATGAAATTGCCTTCCAGACCAATATCCTGGCATTGAATGCTGCTGTAGAAGCAGCAAGGGCAGGTCAGCATGGCAAGGGCTTTGCCGTTGTTGCAGAAGAAGTCAGAAACCTGGCTGCCAGATCGGCAAATGCGGCAAAGGAAACAACAGATATGATTGAAGGATCTATTCGTAAAGTCGAGGTTGGTACGAAATTTGCTAACGAGACTGCACAAGCCCTGAACCGGATTGTGGAGGATGTATCAAAAGCAACTTCACTGGTTAGTGATATTGCGATAGCCTCCAATGAGCAGGCGGCGGCTATTGAACAGGTAAATCAGGGTATTATGCAGGTATCTCAGGTTATACAGACAAATTCCGCTACTTCCGAAGAAAGTGCTGCCGCCAGTGAAGAATTGGCCGGACAGGCAGAGGTACTTAAGGAATCCGTTAGTAAGTTCAGTCTGAAAAAGAATTATGCAAATACCAGGCAGTATGATGAATTAAATCCTGAAGTCATTCAAATGCTGGAAAAACGATTTAGCCAGAAAAAAAGTTCTCAGGTAAACGGAGAAAAGGAAAAAGTGAATTCGGGCAATAATGCAAGAATTGTATTATCTGACAGTGAATTCGGAAAATATTAAGCTTGTATTATAGTATAATAAATTAAAATAAGGTATTATTTCAAAAAGTAGTTTACTATTTGATTTTAATTAATAAAAAGTGGTATGTCTTTGGTAATTTAAATGACATGCCATTTTTTTATTGCATAGGAAACTTCTTCGAACTTACCTCGTATGTTAAATTGATATTAGTTCCTTACTCTTTTCTTGAGTAAGTGTATACTGTTTATAGGCACTGTGGATTAGTCGAACTTACCTAACGCTTAGACGTTTGTTCATAGGCTATAACCACAGTTGCCTGCTTAAATGTTGATCAGTTAGATAACGCATGACGTTTTAATTAGCACGAGGCTACATAGCAGGCAGTTCTGTGGAATAAGCAACAGTGTCAATCTACTAAAAGGAGCTATTATTATGATTTACGTAGGCATTGATGTCGCAAAGAATAAACACGATTGTCTTATCACCAGTTCGGACGGCGAAATTCTTTTCCCTGTCTTCACCATTTCTAATGATCTTATTGGATTTTCTCTTTTGCTTCAACGTATGCAATCCTTCACCAATAACCCTGAAACAATAAAAATAGGGCTGGAAGCAACTGGTCATTATAGCAACAATATCGCTGATTTCCTCGCTAATAAAAACTACCACATTTTTATTATCAATCCGCTTCACACTAGTCTATACAAAAAAAGTCTAAGCTTTAGAAAGACGAAAACGGACAAGGCTGACGCCCAATCAATCGTATCAATGCTGATGACACAGAAGCTAACGCCCTATGCACCTGCATCATACCATGAAAAAGAACTAAAGTCACTAACAAGATATCGTTTTAACCTTGTAAAAGATTGCTCCAGGCTCAAAGTATCGTTCGCTAGGTTGATGAATATCATTTTTCCCGAATTAGAGAAAATAGTTCATGAACTACAGGTTAATTCGATTTATCACCTTATGAGTGAATACACCAATACTAACGCTATTTCAAAGGCTCATCTGACTCGTTTGACTAACCTTTTATCAAAACATTCAAAAGGTCACTATGGTCGTCAAAAAGCAATTGATATCAAAGAAGCAGCCAAACAATCAATCGGAACCTGCGATGGCATACAGACCATTGAATTACAACAAACCCTAGCTCGCATTTTTCTGCTGCAGGAACAAACCGAAGTGATTGAGAAAAGAATAAAAGAGATTGTTAAAAATATAGATTCTCCTTTTATAACGATTCCCGGTATTTCTTATACAACTGCAGCTATCATTCATGCCGAAATAGGTGATTTTTCTGATTTTTCTAATGCCGAAAAAATACTTGCATTTGCCGGAATGGAGCCATCTATCTATCAATCTGGGCAGTATACGTCTACCCATGCCAAAATGGTTAAAAGAGGCTCAAAATACCTGCGTTTCGCACTTTATACAGCCGCTAAAAATGTTGGTAAATGGGATACTAATTTCAGTTTATTCTTACAGAAAAAACTGGCAGAAGGAAAACCTTATAATGTTGCAGTTTCCCACGTTGCAAAAAAACTGGTCAGAGTTCTTTACTGTATGGAAATGAAACATGAAGCTTACATAAAGTAGTTCTTATCTCTCATATCAATTTTTCAAGGCAGCTTTCAAGGTGCTTTATTTGTCATGCTATTTTCAAGGTACAATTATATAACAGTAAACTAATATAAAATAACTACTTGACATAGTTAGTCTATGCAATAAAAAAGCCTTCCAGGCAGGATGCGCATGACGCACTTAAGGAAGATTGTCACTGTCGTGACAGTGCGTCAGCGCTAGAGTCTGGCGAGCCAGACTCTTTGTTCTTTATAAGAAAAAACCAAACTACACTAAAAAGTAGAGATTTAATACGCTGATTTATAGATATTACATGAAAAAGTATTACAAACCTTAAAAAATATGTGATATGATATAGGATTTTTGATGTATTAGCAATAGATTATTTCTTATAGAATAATGACAGCAAGATGATGCGATTTAGAAAGGGGCTGGATGTAAGATGGCTTTGAAAGTGAAACAGAACAATATAACAGTGAATAAAACTTTACATAAGAAGAGAAAAAATAATATAGAAGGTAAGAAGATGTTCTTGCTTATTCTTCCTTTTCTTATTTTGTGTTTTATGTTTTCCTACTACCCGTTACATGGATGGATATATGCGTTCTACGATTATAGAGCTCCACTCAAATTATCGCAAACGGAATTTGTTGGTTTTAAGTGGTTTAAAGCATTATATAGTAATCCAACACAGGTAAAACAGATACTTATCGTTTTAAAAAATACGTTTGCAATGAGTTTTTTAGGACTGGCAACTTCTTTCCTTCCTGTTTTATTTGCTATATTTTTAAGTGAAATTAATAGTAAAAAGTTTAAAAATTTAGTGCAGACATTAACTACCCTGCCGAACTTCATCAGCTGGACATTAGTGTATTCTGTTGCCTTCAGTCTGTTTTCTACAACCGGTATGGTAAATAGTGTATTAAAACAGTTAGAGCTTATTTCAGCGCCACTTAAATTTTTGGACAGCAATAATCATGTTTGGCTTATGATGATTATGTGGAGTATCTGGAAGGGCTTAGGCTGGGGCTCTATTATGTATCTGGCTGCGATTGCCGGTATTGATCAGGAAATGTTTGAGGCAGCTAAAGTAGACGGCGCAGGAAGATTTCACATTATTAAAAATATTACAATCCCATCCTTAATGCCTACTTATCTGGTTATGTTGATGTTTACGGTATCCAGTTTTTTATCAAATGGCATGGATCAGTATTATGTATTCCAGAACGCATTTAACAAACAGCACATTCAGGTACTTGATTTGTATGTATATAATATTGGTATGACAGGTAAAAGTTTATCGTTAGCAACAGCAATCGGCATCCTCAAGAGCTTGGTAAGTATAACATTGTTATTCTTTGTTAACTTTATATCCAAAAAGACCAGAGGCGAAAGCATTATTTAGAGAGGAGTACAGCATGAAGAATGATAAGAAAGTCAGCAATAAGATAAAACTTACAACAAGTGATATCCTGTTTCACATATTCAATTATACTTTTTTTGCAGTATTTACAATTATATGTTTTTATCCATTTTACTATTTGATTATTAATTCAATCAGTTCCAATGAGTTAAGTGCCAATGGCTATATTAACCTCATTCCAAAGCAGATGCATCTTCAGAATTATATTGATGTATTTAAATTAAGCGGGTTAGGAAATGCAGCACTCGTCTCTGTAACCCGAACAGTTATCGGTACTGCATGTACTGTTATGGCATCCGCATTTTTAGGATTTATATTTAGTCAGCAGAAATTATGGCATAGAAGATTATGGTACAGAGCAGTTGTAATTACCATGTATTTCAGTGCTGGTTTAATTCCAATGTTCATGACGATGAAATCCTTAGGGCTTACCAATAGCTTCTGGGTTTATATTATACCGGCCATTGTACAGCCGTTTAACATCATTATGGTAAAAACCTATGTGGAATCAATTCCGGCTTCACTTCAGGAAGCGGCAGAGGTAGACGGTGCAGGTGTATTAACAAGATTCTTTAAAATTATACTTCCCACCAGCACACCGATACTTGCTACCATTGCAATCTGGGCAGCGGTAGGTCAGTGGAATTCCTTCCAGGATACCCTGATTTATATAACAGATCAAAAACTGTATTCCTTACAGTATCTGCTGTATACCTATATCAATCAGGCAAGTTCCCTGGCATCTTTGGTGAAATCATCCGGTAATGTGTCAGCAGTTTCCAGTCTTGTAACTATGCAGACACCGACATCGATTCGTATGACAATTTCTGTAATCGTTGTTTTGCCAATATTATTTATTTACCCGATGTTCCAAAAGTATTTTGTAAAAGGCATCATGATTGGAGCAGTTAAGGGTTAATTAAAAATTTTTTATATTTCTAATTCATATAAAAAATTGAAAGAAGGAGAAAAGGAGGTTTTACAATTGAGAAAAAGTAGCTTTATGAAAAAAACGCTAAGCGTAGTATTAAGCTTAACGATGCTGGCATCGGTGTTAACCGGGTGTAGCAAAGACAACACCAATAGCAATGGCACCGAAAACAATGACACCAAAACCAATAACACGACTGAGGTAACAACCAGGGGAACTGATACCGAAGGAACTAACAAGAACTATGATAAGTTCATTACCGTTGATGTTTTCGACAGTCAGGCAAACTTCCAGGGTATGCAGTCAGGATGGTTTGCAAAAGTAGTAAAAGATAAATTTAACATGGAACTAAATATTATTGCGCCGAACGTTGCAGGTGGTGGTGATTCACTTTATCAGACACGTTCCGCTAACGGTAATTTAGGTGATTTAATTTTAACCAATGCGGATCAAAACAGATTAAAAGACTTAGTAACAGCTGACTTAGTACTTGATTTAACAGATTATATCGGGAATGAAAAGAATCTACAGGAACGTATGGCTGCGATTGAGAACACCAGTTCCCTTACAGGGAAAGATGGATTATGGGCAGTGCCCAGTCAGACATCTTTATTATCACCGACCGAACCGACAGAAGCAACCGACCCGACTTGTGCTCCAAGTATTCGTTGGGATTTATACGGGCAAGTTGGTTATCCTTCCGTTGCTACGTTAGAAGATATATTACCAGTTCTTAAGCAGATGCAGGATAAGGCAGGAAAAAGCAACTCAGGTAAGAACGTTTATGCATTTTCATTATTTAAAGACTGGGATGGAGATATCATGCAGAATGCCGGATCATTTACCGCATTATATGGTTATAACCCTCAGGGCTTTGCATTATATGATGTAGCTGGTGATGATATCCAAAGCATGATAGATAGTAACTCTCAGTATGTAAGAGCATTAAAATTCTTATATAACGCTAACCAGATGGGTTTAGTTGACCCAGAATCTACAACGCAGAACTTTGATGCGGTATCTGCTAAGTATACGGATGGTGCTGTGCTTTATTCCTTATGGCCTTGGTTAGGCGGCGGTTATTATAATACATCAGATAATATTGCAGCAGGTAAGGGATTTGCTGATGTTACGATTCAGGATGGTAAATATTTAAGTTTTGGTAACACGCCGTTAGGTGATAACTCCTTTGCAATTATGATTGGCAGCAAGGCAAAAGATCCTCAGAGATTAGCAGACTTTATTGACTGGTTATATTCTCCGGAAGGTATTACTATGTCTGCTACCCAGACTGGCGGTAAATGTGGTCCGGAGGGCTTGACTTGGGAAATGAAAGACGGAAAGCCTGTATTTACTGATTTTGGTAAAAAAGCTTTTATTGAAATGGATCAACAATTAGAAGTTCCTGAAGAATGGGGTGGCGGTACCTGGAAAGACGGTATCTCTGCATTAAACTACAATGCAGTTGGTATTACCGAAGTTAATAAAGAAACAGGTATGAATTACAACTATCAAAGATGGGAAGATTACGCTAAATTAACGGAGTCTACACTTTCTAAGGATTGGTCGGCACATAACGATAATACTACAACCGGTATTGAATACTATAAAGAAAAGAACATGTTAGCTGTAAAACCTGGTATTCCTTTCACTGGAACTGAATATTCAACAGATATCAGTGCAATCAAGGAACAGTGCAAGCAGATCATCGTTCAATATTCCTGGCAGATGGTATTTGCAAAGGATCAAGCTGAATTCGACAGCCTGTTAAAAGAGATGCAGGATACTGCACTGGGCTTAGGATATGATCAGGTATACGAAGTAGACAAGAAAAACTGTGAAGACAGATATGCAATAAATAAAGATTATTTAGCGAAAAACCAATAATTAGCTCTAAATTAGTAATAAGAAAGGCCCGGTCTAATAAGATTAGATCGGGCTCTTTGATTAATTATTCTCCTTTTCTGAATTCAACGGGGCTTATTCCCTTAAGTTTTTTAAATTTATGATGAAAGTAATTTACGTTGCTATAACCAACCTTAGTTGCAATTTCATACACCTTCAGTCCTGTATTTTCCAGCAGTTCCACAGAATGTCTGATTCTCACTTCATCCAGATAGTTGTTAAAGCTCTGTTTCATCTTCTGTGTAAATAATTTACCCAGGTAAGAACTGTTATAACCAAATAAAGAGGCTATGGTTTCTAATTTTAATGGAGCAGAATAATTATGCTCGATGTAATAAAGAATATCTTCAAAAATATATTCATTAGAACTGTTACCAATGGCACGTATGAACATTTCAAACTGCTCAGTAAAATACTGAATGATTTCATATAAATAATACTTATTTTCAATAATCTCAATAATCATAGAATTATGTGCAAAAGGAATGTTAATATGACTGTATTTATGCATAATAGCTTGTTTTGTCTGAAGAAAGATATCGGCTAGAAAGCGCTTAATGGTAATAACATCATCTCCACTCTGATAAAGGGAAGTTTCTAGTTCCTCAAGTATCTGAATTAACATCCGTTTATTTTTTGCTTGTATAAAATTAACCATATTATTACTGTAAAACTGAGATTTTTCAATACTTACGATGGATTGATAAGAAGATATCTCAGGTAAAGCCTCATAAGATAAAACATGCTGATTTTCAAAACAGAAAAATCTTCTGCCCATTAATCGCTTGCAATCCTCATAGGACAAATGAATATCGAAAAGATTGGAAGCTGTTCTTCCGTAAGTAAGGAAGATGGAATCCAGAGGAGAACCTTGTTGAGTACCGTTTTCATAATGCAGCAGACAGGTGTTAAATTTGTTTAAAGCATGATTACCCTTAAGTAATATGATTTCCTGATTGTCCAGTGTGATATGTTCAAAGAAATTGTTACCCTGGTTGGCCACTTTAAGCAGATCGGCAAAACTGTAGCTCGTAAAAAAAGGAGTATACCCTTCATAAATAACAACCTGATAAATAGGAGCATATAATCCCATCTCTAAATAATTAATTGAGTTATTGGATTCCGTTCCCAGCAGTAAGTCTCTAAGAATTGTGGATTTGGCTTTAATCAGATATTGATTCAGTGATTGCTCCTTTTCACGGGTTTTTATAATCTTTTCTTTCACAGTTATTACTGCTTTTTCTAAAGCGTCTTCATCAATTGGCTTTGTCAGATAGAAGGAAACGCCATAATGTAAAGCAGTTTGGGCGTATTTAAAATCAGAATAACCGCTTAGAATAATAAAATCCCCATTAAACCCTGTGCTGCGCACTTTCTCGATTAACTCCGTACCATCCATGCCAGGCATGCGGATATCAAGCAGAACAAGATTCGGATTATATTTTTTTATTTTATCAATTGCTTCTTCACCGGAAGCTGCGTCACCACAGACACAAAAACCGAGAGAGTTCCAATCAATCACATATTTAAGACCTTCTCTTACGATTGCCTCATCATCAACAATTAATACATCCAGTAATGTATAGTCCATACACTTATGCCTCCTTGACTGTTATAGCTGGTATAATAAGGGTTACTGTAGTGCCCTCGTTAAGCTGGCTTGCAAAGGTAATACCATATTCTGCCCCGTAAAGTAGCTTAATCCTTTGATTAATATTATATAAACCAATACTTGAGGTAGTGTCAAGAGAGGCTGAATTAATCCGCTTATTCAGTTCTTTTAATTGCACGGCATTCATTCCGTTACCGTTATCAGTTATTTTTATAATAAGCATATTATTTGCAGTTTTTGAAATATTAATTATAATCTGACCGTTCACTTTATTGCGTTCCAAGCCATGAATAACAGCATTTTCAACAATTGGCTGTAATAATAACGGTAAAATCTTATAGTTATTCAAATCCATATCTTCATAATAATTGATAGTATAATTCACCCTGTCACCAAACCGTATTTTTTGAATGGACAGATATACCTCTACATATTCAAGCTCTTTTGCCAGTGTAGTTGAGTCAGTCCCCGTATTCTCCAGTACATAATGCATGGACTTACCCAGAAGTTTTATGGAGGTAATGACATCCTTATTGCCAGTTGATAGTGCCTGCATACGTATTGTTTCTAAGGTATTATATAAAAAATGCGGATTGATTTGGTTTGCCAGCATCTTATATTCCATTTGCTGCTGTTTATTAATCAGCTGCTGCTCTACAATCTGAGATTGATAGAAAAGTGCTTCATTTTCAGAAATCTTTTGAACGGTTGATTTTAGATCTTTAAAGATCTCTGTCAGCTCATCATCTCCTTTAAATAATTTCATAATATTATAATCCCCCAGACTAACCTGATGCATTGCATTTTTTAGGGTTTGAACACGGGTATTAAAATAGGAGGAATACAAAATAGTCAAAATAATTGGAAATAAAGTTACAGTGATGAGAATAACGACATAAATTAAGGTAATCCGATTAAGTCTGGCATAAGCGTTTGGGTCCGTTACACAGATGTAGAACTTATTGTAGGTTTTATAAGGCAGGAAGGTAACGATATTAGCCAGCTGCTTTTTGGAATCAATCACAAGGGGACCGGTGTATTTATAGTAATTATTATCAAATTCTGAGGGAAAAGGGATTAGCTTTTGGAGCCAGTTTCTCTCGGAAGAGTAAAATGTGAGCTCATTATCCACGGAAGCCATAACGGTATACTCACTGTCAAGTAAGCGGTTTTTTAAATAATTGGCATCAATGCTAAGGACTAGATAAGCAGAGTATTTGGTTGAATTAATACCGATACGTCTGATAATGGAAAGCTCATAAACCTTACTATGCCAACTATCTTCACTGGTTAGGCATTTCCAACTGTTTAAGGCATTTTTGGCAATCTGGTCGCTCCACTGCAAGCCGCTGTAATTATTCACAGTAGTAATGTAGGAATTACTCGGTATATTAGGATTATTGGTATAAATCATAATCGATGCGATGGCAGCAGTGGTAGAGCGCATTGTTGTGAGGGAGTCGGTGGCTAGTTTATAATATTGCCGATCATTTGTAGTGCTAAAATCGGAACCCAATAGTTTACGCAGATAATTACTATTAATTAAATTATCACAGGAAGTATATAATGAAGTGGTAATATCAAAGATGGTTGAATTGATTCGCAAAGCGGCAGTTGATACCTGGGATTCGTATTGTTCTGACATTTGCTTTCTTGCCTGCATGATCGAAAATAATCCAACTATAAATAGCGGTATAAAGGTAGAAAACATACAGATGAGAATGATTTGCTGTCTAACTTTTGGTTTGACAAAATGCATAACTGGTTTTTTCATTTACATGCACCTTTCTATAGGATATTAAAATTGGACAAGGAGACCCTATGATATAAAATAGTATAGTATAGATGTTCTAGAAAAAATACATCAAAAATTCTAGATTAATGATACGAATATTGAAGGACTTCAGGTTAGATGTATAACATAGTTATTTTTTATGGTTCAGTTAAGAAAAGACCTAGTGTGAATTCCCATCAGTTGTATCCTAATAAATGCTGAAATCATAGGCGTTTTATACGATACTTAATGCAAGGAAAATACAGATTTTCTTTAGAACCTTGCAGGATGTGATGAGTATGTATAAGAAACATCGAAATAAACAGTTAAACTTAAACGATTTCAACCAATAGTTTCAATGATTGACATTCCAGGATTCATATGATATGATAAGTAACATATGTTAGGTAACGATTGATGCGTAACAATTGTTATGCAATAATTTTTATGAAATCAACGTTAGATAAAAAATATATCTAAAAAAGTTAAAAGGAGTGATATAATTGCCACCCAAAATCAAGGTTACAGAAGAAGAAATAGTAGGTGCCGCCTTAAGAATAGTCAGAGAAAAGGGTTTTGAAAATTTGAATGCCCGTGATTTAGCGAAGGAGCTTGGTTGTTCGGTGCATCCTATATTCAGAGTGTTCAACTCTATGGAGGGACTTAAATCAGAGGTTTATAAGATAGTGGAGCAGATTTATAATAAACAGATGCAAAGTGCCCTGGAAAGTGGTAAAGAAGGATTCCTTAGTGTTGGGCTTACTTATATTAATTTTGCCAGGAATGAGAAGAACCTGTTCAAACTATTATTTATGTCAGATGCCTTTCGTGAACAAAGCATAATGGATATAGTAGGTGCAACAGAGGGAGATGATGAAGTAATTGCTATGCTGAGCCAAATGACTGGCTTAAGCACGTTAGGGGCAAGAGAGTTATATGCCGGTAACTGGCTGACAACCCATGGTATTGCCTCCATGTTCGCTACCAACAGCTGCAAGTTAAATGATGAAGAAATAAGACGGTTCTTAGGTAATTGTTTTAATGGTATATTGATGAAATTAAAAATGGAGGAAGAAACAAAATGAAAAAGTCATTTGTACAAAATCATTCTTATATTGCAGCAATACTGATTGGGTTACTCTGCGTCTTTATGTCAGCACTGGGAATGGCAGTTCCGCAGATTATAGGTCTGGGTGATAGGGATACTTATCTGGTGGCTACTATTTTTCTGATAATCTCAGTCATTGTCGGATTGTTTATTATGAATAAATCCAGGTCTTCTCTGGCAGAATACGGTTTTAGGAAAAATAGAAAGGGAACCTTTCAAAAAGTATGCTTTTATATCCCTTTACTGATCATGGAACTTATTCCTATTGTGGTATTCGGTTTTAGTGCGGATATTGCAAAGATAGATTATATAATAATTGCACTTTTTACAATAGCAGTTGGTTTTAATGAAGAAATATATTTTAGGGGATTAACACTTAAATTCCTGGAGGGAAAAGGAAAGAAAAAAGCAATTATCTATTCTTCTGTTATATTTGGAATCCTTCATCTTGCTAATGTGTTTAATGGTAGAAATACATTATATTTGGTATTACAGGTATTGTTTGCATTCTTAGTAGGTATTGTTCTGGCTGAACTTGTAAGTTTGACCAAAAGTCTCTGGCTAGTTATTATCTGGCATGCAGCCCATGATTACATATCATATATAACAAAAGATGATTTAGATAAACAGTCATTGATTGTATTGGCAATACAAGTGGGAATACTATTGATATATGCAGTTTACCTTTGGTCTTTAAGTATGAGAGAAGAATAAGCTGGGGTTCTTACAAAGCGACATAGCAGGGATTTATTAACTTAACTATAGTAAAAAAGAGTGACTAAATATATCACTCTTTTTTTATATTACGTGAAGAATTCGTCCGCCAAGGCGCGAAAGTGTCAGTAAGCTGCCACTTTATTCTCACAGAAAATTATGAACTTCCTTTCTTTTTCTTCCATAATTACGAAAGTTGTCAGTGAGCTGACATAGAATATTGTGAGTTCCTTTTATTTATATAAGATACTATATTGAATTTTAAAAGAATAAGCTATATGATGGGGTTAAACTAAATACAGAAGCAGTATATGTAATGAATTCATTGATTCATATAATAAGAATTCCAATATAAGAGAAATGAAGAAAGGAATATGGAAATATACATGACGAATGACTTAACAACAGGGAACCCCATGAAATTAATTATTGGATTTACAATCCCCATATTAATAGGAAATATTGTACAGCAATTTTATTATGTTATAGATTCCATTATCGTCGGACGGTATCTGGGGGTGAATGCACTTGCAGCTGTTGGTTCCACCGGATCGCTGACCTTTCTGGTTATCGGCTGGGTCATGGGTGTGACAGGCGGCTTTAGCATCATCGTAGCCCAGCGTTATGGTGCCGGAGATATAAAAGGTGTGAAACATAATATAGCAATGTCTTACTATTTGTGCATAATTATGGCAGTAGTAATGACAGCCGGTCTATTGCTGGCAAATGGCTCGATATTGCGTACAATGAATACACCTGCTGAAATTTATCAAGATACCTATCATTTTATAAAAGTTATTTACATGGGACTGACCGCTACTATAGCCTATAACATACTGGCCTCTATTCTTCGTGCCCTGGGAGACAGCAGGACACCTCTTTATTTTCTGGTCTTTTCTTCTGTTGTTAATATACTTTTGGATTTACTGTTTATTGCCGTATTTTCCATGGGCGTGGAGGGAGCAGGTTATGCTACGGTAATCTCACAGGCTATAGCATCCATCTTATGCTTTATCTATATGCTTAAAAAATATCCTATATTAAAACTGAAAAAAGAGGATGCCCATTTTTCTATGAGAAGTACAAAGAGGCTAATAGGTATGGGAGCACCGATGGGACTTCAGTTTTCTATCACCGCGATTGGTGCAATTATAGTCCAGGTTGCCCTAAACGGGTTTGGTCCGGTATACATAGCAGCATTTACCACCTGCGGAAAGATTCAGAATATTATTACCCAGCCATTTCCTTCCCTGGGGGCAAGCATGGCTACCTATGTCGGCCAGAATACCGGAGCAGGGAGAATAGACAGAGTAAAAGAAGGAGTAAAAGCCAATATTATCTTAACTATGATCTGCAGTGTAGTTTCCATGATAGCAGTATTGGTTTTTGGTGACTTGCTGGCCAGGCTATTCTTAACAGATGCCAGTGGACTTGTAGTTGAAAAAGCAAAAATATATTTCTTTGCGGTAGCCGGTTTTTATCCTGCCTTGGGACTTATATTTGTGTACCGGAATACCTTGCAGGGGTTAGGCTATGGTTTATTGCCTATGCTTGGTGGAATTTTTGAATTATTTGCAAGGGGGCTGGTTGTTGTTATCCTCGCAAGACCGTTAGGATATCTGGGAATTTGTTTAGCCAATCCGGTAGCCTGGATATCTGCGTTAATACCGTTAATTCCGGCTTATTATTACAGGATAAAAAGATTAAATAACAATATGGAAAGGAATAGTTAATAAATAAGATACACTGATAAAGTCAGTCTTTGCGCATTCCTGGAAAATGAAAAAATGTATGTAAAAAATACATATTTCTTATTGTGTTTCTATTTGATATAATGGTACAATAGAAATACTGTGGGAGTAAATAAAATATTCCCTGTATATATTAATATCTGCTTTTCAAAAAAGAATTGGAGTATAAGAAGTTATTACAGGAGGAGTACCATTGAACGGCTGGTCGAAGAACAGTAAGGGCATTTACCTGATATTAGCGGTATTATTTTGCATGACCATACTGGCATCAGAAATAAAGAATTACCATATAGACTCAGATACTACTCCGCTGCCTTCTTCCAATCCGGATTCTGTATCAGAGAAATCACCCAAAAGTAAAAATTCAGATTGTATCGTTGAGATGTTAGGAATATTGGCGGACGAAATTAACGCTGGTATTACCTCTGGTAACGTTACGATTTTGGCATACAGGAGTTATTCTTTAAAGGATTTAATTCCTGGCATGATCTTTTTATATTTCCCATTTGTTTTGTGGGCTCTTATGGTCGCATTACGGATCGGTAAACATGTAAACAGAATGTATCTGATTATATTTATACACAATTCGGATGGCGAGAAAGGGCTGACCGAAGGAATTTTAGCAGTGTAAAATATAAAATCAGAAAAGAGGATAATAGATGAAACCAGGTAAAAAAATGCTTGCAGTTATTTTTCTTTCAATAGCTGCGTTTGTTTGTATTGCGGTGTTTGGCATTGGAAGTAATGTCAAAGGTATCTTTGACATGCGTTTTGGTATTGATATACGCGGAGGAGTTGAAGCAATTTTTGAACCACAGGGTCTTGACCGTACGGCTACGGAAAAGGAACTGGAAGCGGCAAGGGAAGTTATAGAAACCAGACTTGATAACGAGAACATATCAGATCGTGAAGTAACCATTGATAAAAGTGCAGGTTATATCATTGTACAGTTCCCCTGGAAATCCGGTGAGACAAACTTTAATCCGGAGGATGCGATAGCAGAACTTGGTGATATGGCAGAACTTACTTTTAGGGATCCGGCCGGTAAGGTATTAATTCAAGGTAAAGATGTAGAAACCGCAACACCAGAGAAAGATAAATCTGATGTTTCTAATGGTTATGTAGTAGCCCTGAAATTTAATGCAAAAGGTTCAAAAGCATTTGAAGAAGCAACTGGAAACTTAATTGGTCAAAAAATGAGCATCTATATGGATGACAACTTAATATCCAATCCTTCAGTACGAAATAAAATAACCGGAGGACAGGCTGTTATTACCGGTATGCAGACTTATGATGAAGCGAAAGCCTTAGCAGAAAAAATTAATGCAGGTGCCCTTCCGTTTTCTCTGGAAACTACCAACTTCTCAACAATCAGTCCGTCCCTTGGTAATAATGCTTTAAATATCATGGTAATTGCAGGTATTATAGCATTTTTTGTAGTGTGTATCTTTATGATCTCCTATTATAAACTGCCCGGTATTGTTGCCTGTATTATACTGGTATTGCAGATGGTACTGCAGATGCTGGCAATTTCGATTCCTCAGTATACCCTTACCTTACCTGGTATAGCAGGTATTATTCTGACCCTGGGTATGGCAGTGGATGCGAATATTATTATTTCAGAACGTATTTCAGAAGAATTAAAGAAAGGATTCTCCGTAAGGAGTTCCATTCGAAATGGATATAAGAGTGCATTTTCTTCCGTACTGGATGGTAATGTTACGACAGCCATTGTTGCAATTATATTAATGATATTTGGCTCCGGTTCCATGTTAAGTTTTGGTTATACTCTATTAGTGGGTATGGTGGTAAATCTTTTAGTAGGAGTTAATGTATCCAAACAACTTTTATTATCCTTTGTCGAATTCAAAAAATGGAGTAATGAGAAGTGGTTCCGAAAGAAGAAAGATCAAAAGGTAAAGCAGGTATATCAGAAAAAATATATATTTGCCATAATCTCAGGAATTATTATAATAGCCGGAATCATAGGAGTCTTTGCCAAAGGAGTAAGACTGGATACTCAGTTTACCGGTGGGGCTGTATTAAGCTATACCGCAACAAATGAGGCAAATACGGATAAAATAAAGGATGCGATTGAAAAGCAGACAAACAGACCGGTTACGGTTCAGATTAAAGCAGATAATATGACCGGCAATAAGAGACTTTCCGTTACATTGGCGGGTAATCAAGGTATTTCCCCAGATGATCAGAAAGAGATTACAGAAGCTATTAATAGTACTTCTCCTAATGTGAAAGCGGAACTTGCAGAAACCTTTGTTGTAGAACCATATATTGGTGCTAAGGCGCTGAAGAATGCTGGTATAGCCATTGCTCTTTCCTCTATATTTATTGTTATATACGTTTGGATCAGGTTCTCAGTTATGTCAGGACTTTCAGCCGGCATCATGGCGTTAATTGCCCTGATACATGATGTTATTGTTGTGTTCTTTGCCTTTGTATTGTTTGGAATCCCGCTAAATGATGCATTTGTCGCGGTTGTACTGACAATAATCGGATATTCCATCAACGATACCATCGTTGTTTATGACCGTATCCGTGAAAACAAAAAGAGCAGCAGTAAATTATCTGTTGTGGAATTGGTAAATGAAAGTGTGACACAGACCCTTGGCAGATCCCTTAATACATCCTTTACAACCGGAATCTGTGTCCTAATTATCATGGTTGCATCAATCGTATTCCAGATTGGATCGATTAGGGAATTCTCTCTTCCCATGTTCTTTGGTATCGCAACCGGATGTTATTCTTCCATATGTATCGCAGGCACCCTTTGGGCAGGCTGGGAAAAACGGAAAGAAAGAGCTTAATTTAAAGCCAATCAGTACGCAAAATTAACCTTTTTATACTCGAATTAAATATAAAATATTAAATAGTAAAATATAAAACAGCAAAGAGTTCCATATCAATTAGTAATTAAATGATATGGAACTTTTTAAATGCCATAGGGAAACTGATTTTTGCCCTTTAAGCTGAATAAAGTCCTTCATTTGGTATAACTATAAATATAAGGCTAATCCATATATTGTACTAAATCTTAACCGGTGATAAAATATTACTATATGGAAAAAGCTAAGAGGAAGGAGAGATAATTCACCTGTCAGGCAATACGAAGGGAATTATAACGAGTACTATGAATGATTATAAGAAAGAATATGAAAGATGGCTTCAGAACGAAAGACTTGATACCTCGTTAAAAAAAGAACTGGAAGAAATAAGGGATAACGAAGCCGAAATTAAGGACAGATTTTACAGTGATTTATCCTTTGGAACAGCCGGATTACGGGGGATACTTGGTGCCGGAACCAACCGTATGAACAAGTATGTGGTGGGTAGAGCTACCAGGGCTCTTGGTAAGGTAATCTTAAAGCAGGGAAGGGAATACGCCGAAAAAGGGGTAGCCATTGCCTTTGACTGCCGGATTATGTCCACAGAATTTGCAGAGCTGTGTGCCCTTATCTTATGCAGCATGGGAATTAAGGTATATCTCTTTGACACCTTAAGACCCACTCCGGAATTATCCTATGCAGTAAGATATTATCAATGTGTGGCAGGGATTAACATAACTGCCAGCCATAATCCAAAGATTTATAACGGTTATAAAGTATATTGGGAGGAGGGTTCCCAGATAAAAGCTGCGATAGCGGACCAGATTCTAAAGGAAATAGCTGAGCTGGATTTGTTTGAAACCTCAGATATACTGGAAAGGGGTATAGCTAAAGCACAAGGCTTACTGATAACGATTAATGAAGAAGTGGATGAAAGCTTCTACGAAAAAACCATGTCTGTGTCTTTACGGGATAAGGAAGTAGATAAAAATATTAATATTATTTATACACCTCTAAACGGTGCAGGTAATATCCCTGTCCGTACCGTGTTAAAACGGATGGGGTATACCAATGTCCATGTGGTAAAGGAACAGGAGAATCCAGATGGAACTTTCCCGACCATTGCGTATCCCAACCCTGAAGATCATGCAGCATTTGCACTGAGTGAAAAACTTGGGATAGAACTAGGTGGGGAGGTTTTAATTGCCACAGACCCGGACTGTGACAGACTTGCAGTTGAGGTTATCCACCAGGGTAATATAATTGGGTTAAATGGAAATCAGGTGGGAGTATTAATGATACACTATATTCTTTCGTCCCTGGCAGAAAAAAACAGCCTCCCAGATCATGGGGCCATGGTAAAGTCCATAGTTACCGGTGAAATGGGCAGTGCAATTGCAAAAGTCTACGGTGTCAAAATGTTTGATGTACTGACCGGATTTAAGAATATCTGTGCCCTGCCAAACGAATGGGATAAGACAAAAGAGTATACCTATCTCTTTGGCTACGAAGAAAGCATCGGTTATAATGTGGGAAGTTATCTGCGGGATAAAGACGGGGTATCAGCCACACTGATTCTTGCGGAAATGGCCGGATACTTCAAAAAGCTTGGAAAGACCTTGATTGATGTATTAAATGACTTGTATGAACAGTATGGCTATTACAGCGAAAACACCATATCCATTGTTCTGGAAGGAATACAAGGTCAGGAAAGAATAAAAAGGATGATGATAGAGTACCGCAAAGACTATGCAGTTTCCATTGGTAGTTCCAAACTGACTCAGATAACCGATTATGAAACCGGGGAAGAAACAAACATAGTTACCGGTGAAAAAATAACCATAGATACAGAAAAAACCGATGCGGTCCGGTTTCAATATAACGATGGCTGCTGGTATACCTTAAGACCGTCAGGGACAGAGCCCAAAATTAAACTATATATTTATACGAAGGCAGATAAGAAAGAGTTGGCAGATGCTAAATTAAAGGAAATTGAAGATGCTGTTTTAGGAATTTTGTATCATATTAATTAATAACACAGCTGGGATAGGCTTTAAAAGATCTGCCCCTTATAGAAAAAAAATTATTATTTCCTCTTGACTTTGACGTCGCGTCACTAGATATACTTTTCATATGCCTGGTGCGCACGGGTTACTAAAGGAGAATTGAAATGGAATTACTAACAATTACCCAAATATCAAAAACTTTCAATGTATCAACAAGGACTCTTAGATATTATGAACAGATTGGTCTTTTGCCAAGTGTTAAGAAGGAGGATTATTCCTACCGGACTTATGACAAAGCTTCCGTAATGAGGCTGAGGCAGATTATAATCCTCCGTAAACTTCGGATACCGTTAAAGCAGATCAAAGAAATCTTAAAAGATGAGGATTCTGTCCTGGCAATCGAGTTCTTCAGAAAAAGCATTAATGAAATTGATGATGAAATTACTGCATTATCCACCATCAAAACAATTTTACTGAACTTTATTGAAAGGCTTGGTGATGTGGTTCCGAAGAAGTTGAAGCTGGATTTATTTGGGGATGAAGACATATTGAAAGTGATTGATACCTTAACAGTAACAAAAATCAATTTCAAGGAGGAAAAATCAATGAATGAATTAAATCAGGCAACGGAAAGCTTAAATAAGTTAAAGGACATAAGAATCGTATATCTCCCGCCCATGACGGTGGCAGCAAGCCAATATACCGGAACCGATAGTGAAACCCATGCAGGGGAGCAGCTGAATGATTTTATAAGGAAGAGCGGCTTGTTAAAAATCAAGCCGGATGCAAGACATATCGGGTTTAATAACCCCATGCCGCCCAGGGGCACAGAATTTGGAACACCCTCTGTCGGCTATGAAATGTGGGTTTCCATTCCGGAGGAGATGGAAGTACCGGCGCACTTAGTAAAAAAACACTTTTATGGCGGGCTGTATGCTGCCCATGCCATACACATGGACGAATTCGATCATTGGGGATTGTTAGCAGACTGGGTATTTCATAATAATCCCGATTATGAATCTGCCTGGGGAGAAGTGCGTGCCGATTATCATGAAGCAGAAGCAGACTGGGCTCTTGAAGAACAGCTGAATTTTTATAACAATGTCCAGGATACTAATTTTGACAGTGAAAAAATGCAGTTGGATTTATTATTTCCGATTAAAAGAAAGAACTAAGAAAAGAAAATACTAATAAAAGAATATATACGGATTCCCTCATAACCTTGAAGATTGGAATCACAAAATACCTGCTATTTCTATGAACAGGTATTTTGTGATTCTATTTTTATGCATAAAAGCACCTTGTGGATTTGAGAGCGGAACTGTCCTAAACGATGCACGATCCTACCGCCAAGAATAGGATCAACGAAATAATCATTGCTGCAAGTATTTAATCTGCTTCCGACTTATAACGATAGATTTACCTTATATCTATTTCTTTCCATTTCCCCGTCAAATACCGGCTAAATGACAATAAATAATTTGCTGTCCACCCCATAGGAACCGCGTACCATACGGCGGCAATACCCCAGACCGGTGCAAATTGAAAAGCCACAAAGACACGGATTGCTAGATTTACCAGGTTAGCAGCGGTAAAGACTTTCATATCACCTGCACCCCTAAGTAAGCCGTCGGTTATCATTTTAAGTCCCAGCATGATATAAAAAAATCCCATGAACTTTAAATAAGCCGTACCGGTCTGTAAGGCAAGATTACTGCTTTCTTTATTTAAGAAAGCAGAAATAATAGGGGTATGGAATAGTTCCAAAGCTCCGCAGATAAGTACTGCAAATGCTGCCAGGATAATATAAGCCGAAAAGTAACCTTTCTTTACCCTTTCCTTTTGTCCCGCACCGATATTTTGGGCTGTAAAAGTCGATACCGCATTGCCCATAGCTGAAAGAGGCACTACGCAGATACCTTCAATCCGCATGGCTGAGGAATAACCGGCTAAAACCTCGGAACCAAAACCATTCACGACGGACTGTACCAGCATCATACCAATAGAAACAATGGACTGCTGGAGGATAGAGGGCACTGCAATCCGGAATATTTTACCTAATAAATGAATATCATATCGTTTTATATAATTACCTTTTTCAAAATTTCTTAAATATCGTATTAATATAAGGAAAGCCAGTATGGCTGAAATACCCTGAGCTATTAAGGTTGCCCAGGCCACTCCCCCTACCCCTAAGTGAAATACAATTACGAAAAAAAGATCCATCAACACATTTAGAACGGATGAAAAAATAAGAAGATATAAAGGGATTTTAGATTTGCCCAAGGAATTAAACACAGCCGCCAGGACATTATACATAAAAAGAAAGGGCAGACCGATAAAATAAATCCTTAAAAACAAAGCCGCCTGGTCGATTATATTATCCGGTGTATTTAGCCATCTCATAATTCCAGAACTTAAAGTAAATCCGCCTATACCAAGCAAAATACTGATTCCAAGGAAGGTTATCAGTGCAGTATAGATGGAGGAACGCATTCTGGAATAATCTTTAGCCCCAAGATACTGGCTGGTTAATACGGAGGCACCAATGCCACCTCCAATTGCAACAGAGATAAAAACACTTGTCAGGGCGTAGGAAGCCCCGACGGCGGCCAGTGCATTTTCATTGACAAACCGGCCTACAATAATGGAGTCCACCATTGTGTAAAGCTGCTGGAACAGATTACCTATTATCATGGGAAGGGCAAATAGAAATAAAGATTTTCCAGTATTACCATGAAGCATGTCACTTGATTTCATTTGTAGAGTTCTCCTTTAAATTTTACTGTTCGGTGCTAGACACACGCGTTCTCTTTTGATTTTACTGTCACAATCATACTCACAGAAACAATTCTTTATTTCTTTTTGGGATTGTTCTGCCAACCGGGTCATGTCAGAGATAGTAGTTTCAATCAATTTCAGAGTATCAGTTTTAACAATATAATGCATATGATACCCTAACTTTTTCCCATATATAATATCTGCGTCCCTTAAAAGCTGCATATGCTGGGATACCGCAGATTCACTGATACCTATCTTTTTTGAAATAACCCGGACACAGTAGTGCCGTTCCAGAAGCAGAGTTATAATCTTATATCTGGTCGGATCTGAAATCGCTTTTAGTTGATTCGTAATGTCCATCCTGAATATCCTCCTTTATAAATCGGTAAAAAATATGTATGAATATAGCATGTCCAATAAAATATATATAACATACATTATAGTTCCGAATTTGATTAAGTCAACACTTAATTAAATTTGAAACAGAAAACTGGCATTCTGGTGTATCTACATATTACAAAACGTAAAACCCGGGAAAATAAGCTGTTATTTTTCTGCAGGCTGCTTAAATCAGTAACAAAGTAACGAATGATATTGAAATAGATTGAAAAATTTGGTCTGAAATGTTAATATTGTAACAAGATGATATTTACAAAAATTTTATATACTTAAGAAATTTTAACAAATATGATTCAAATGAATATTTATATTATAGATACATATATGAATTATCGGATGCGGACTGCAAAACCTTCCAAAAAGAAAAGGTAAATCAGGGAGAAGTCTGCTTATAAGGAATAAGAAAGGGTATAAACATGATAAACAGCAAAACTTACCTGAAAGTGAATGGAGGCAAAGCACTACAGGGAGAAGTAGAAATCAGTGGTTCTAAGAATTCAATTCTGGCCTTAATACCTCCGATGTGTTTAGGGGAAGGCGAAGGAACATTAACCCATATATCCGGAATATCAGATATTGATGCGATGAAAGGAATTTTGGATGAAATCGGAATACAAATGACCTATGAACAAGATAGCGTTAAAATCAAAGGAACCATGGTTTATTCCGAATTAAGCAAACTGTATGTTTCCCAAATCCGAGCCTCCAATTTATTTCTCGGTGTATTATTAGCCCGCTTTGGTAAGGCAATTGTTCCGTTATCCGGTGGAGACAAGATAGGGAACAGACCCATAGACATCCATTTATATGTGTTTAATAAATTTGGTATTCGGACAGAAATCATAGACGGATACGTAAAATGTGAAGCAACCCAGTTTCCATACAAAGGACAAAAGATATTTTTAAGATTTCCAAGTGTTGGTGCAACAGAAAATGCAATGTTAGTTGCCAGTGCCGCCGATAGTGAAACGATTATCTACAATGCTGCCATGGAACCGGAGATTGTCGATATGGCTGTCTTATTAAATTCCATGGGAGTTAGGATATCGGGAGCAGGAACTCCTGTAATCCGTATCAAGCCGTCTAAGAGAAAGTTACAGCGGACGGTCCATGAAGTTATGCCCGACAGACTGGAAGTTGGGACCTATCTTTTTATGATTGCAGCTACAAAAGGTTACGGTGTCCTAAAGAATGTAATACCGGAACATGTTATTTCCGTAATTACTATATTAACGGATTCCGGAGCGGACATTACCGTTGATGATAATAGTATCAGAATTAATGCTAAAAACTGCACTTTAAAACCCGTTAATATTGAAGCTTTACCCTTTCCTGGGTTTCCGACGGATCTGCAGCCCTTTGCTACGGTGTATGCTCTTGCCTGTGAAGGAAAATCCTCTATAAAAGATGCAGTTTTTCCGGTTCGGTTTAACCATCTGTTTGAAATGAGAAGAATGGGCATGGTCTATGAGAGTGTGTATTCACAAGTTATCATTGACGGAATTCAAAGATTAACCGGAACAACCATGACCGGAACAGATATCCGGATGTGTACGGCACTGGTTATGGCGGCATTAATTGCAGAAGGGGAATCAAAAATCTACGGTTTGGAACATATCCTGAGAGGTTATGATAATTTATTCCCGAAACTGATTGGTTTGGGAGCAGATATCGAAATCATAGAAGAGGAGAATGTTGAGATGGTCCTGCAAGTAGAGTGTATTTCGTAATATATAGTAAAGGATTGATTCGTTCCTATACGGTAGGAGTGCAAAGAGTGCTTTATTATTGAATGGATGTAAATTAATAGGTTATGTGAAATGTTTTTTGCCCTAAGTTGATTTTTTATCAGCTTGGGGCTTTTGTTCGTTCTGTTGAACAAATTAATTTTGTGTCGTAGGGCTGAGGAAGGAACCTTTTTATTATTTCAAAATATATTGTGGGTAATGAAACGGAAGGAAGTATACCATGCAACCCTTCACTCTTTCTCATTCTGGTCCTTCGCTGGATTCCTTACATGCTCCTGAGAATTTTTATATTGACATATGCCGTATCGGAGATGCAGATTCTTTTCTGTTAAGGAAAAACCAGGATTTTATGCTGGTTGACACCGGCAGATATGAGGATGCAGAAGATATTACCGGACTACTTAACAAAAGAGCAGCAGTCAGACTGAAAGCCCTGGTAATTACCCACTATGACAGTGATCATATCGGAGCTTACTTAGCCGTCATCGATTATATGAATACGTTAAAATCCGCATTAAATCCACGAACCATAGAGCATATCTATGCCAGAAGGTATAAAAAAGAGCAGTTAAGTATATTACCGAAGGACAGATACCAAAATTATGTGAAGTTTATCAATGGGATCCTTAGATATTTAAACCGCAGCTCAGAGGAATTTGATCTAAATGCACTGCCGTCTTATGAAACCACTGAGGCAAAAGCAGATGAATTATATGGTAACGGTGAGGGAGTATGGATTTTTCCCTGCCGAACAAATCCTTGCAGTAATTTTACCCTGGATGCTGCCGTTTACATACAGTGGTTAAACAGGGAAGCCTCTTATCTTACGGCGGGTGTCACAGCCAGAGTCTTAGCCGGGAATGTTAATAATGATTCGCTGATCTTTCAAGCAGTCTGCTATGGCAAATCCGCGTTGTTTTTAGCTGATATGGGTTATAGCGGTCTGAATGATTTAATCCTTTACCGTTCTTTTTATCTAAAAAGTGATATATTAAAAATTGCACATCACGGGCATAAGTACAGTTCACCTTCTTATATCATTGATGAAATAAATCCAGTACTTTCTTTCGTAACCACCACACTTGATGCCATACCAGATGATACCTCCTTTTATAACCGGCTGGAGGAACTTACTGCCGGGAATATTAATTTTGGTTCCCTGATCTTTTCCGGGAAGGTATTTGGAAGTTATTCCACCATAGCCATCCGTAAAACAACTCCCCAGATTTATACGGAAAACACATCAATTATTGGTCACCAGGCAGCTTTTGGCAGGGTATGAGTCAGTGGTCAGCACGTAATATTTCTTTGATTTTACATGTTTTAACGAATAGCCTGTATATAATAAACCTCCCCTTCATATCTATGATTATAGGTACAAGGGGGATTTTTTATGAATCTGTTTGCTATGCTCCTTGCTATATTGGCAGGAATATTTACTACGATAGAAGCAAGTATTAATTCGCAGCTTGGAAAATATTTAACACCAAGTATTGCTACTCTCCACAGCTTAATTGTAGGTCTGACATTTATGTTCTTTATTAATTTATTTTTAGGCAATCTTCCAAGATATGCGAAGGTTACTTCTGTTAATCCAATCTGGTTGATTGGAGGGTTTTTTGGAGCGTTTATCATTTACCTGTCCTCTAAATCCATTCCCAGGCTTGGAATTTCAAGTACATTAATTCTCATACTGGCAGGCCAGCTCGTAAGCGGTCTCTTAATTGATGCACTGGTCAATAATGCCGAGATCAGTTTTAAGAAAATGATGGGAATGATTATGTTTTTGGCAGGAGCAGTTATTTTTCTTCAGGAATAAATGGTTAAAGCAAGGTCTAAAACCACAAACTCCTCGCTATGCTCGTCAAACAGTGTGCATTTGCGAAGTTTGAGTTAGTAACTAAAGGGTATAAGAATCTCTATAAAAAGGTTTCATATAGATAAGTTTATATGGAGCCTTTTTCGCATTTTTATGATTTTTATTAGGAAGAAATCTATCCAGTCAGGTATCTATCCAGTCAGAAATTTGGCATTGGAGATAAGCGTTCAGAAGGTCATTTTTCATGATATTACTAATAATTGTCATTTTATTACTAATAATTGCTGTGAACGGACAGAGTTATTGATTAATTTGAGATGTAGTTTATTATATTAATATACTAATATATTTGTTGCGAGATGAAAAAATGCGAATAATTCCTGTAATTCAGTTGGCTTTTGCCTGTTTATGTAGAAGTATTGGCATAAATATTTATTAACTAAGAAAGAGGTGCAGAAATGAAAATTTCTAAGACGAAACAGCCGGTCTCAACAATCAGGCGAACCCGAAATTATATCAGACGCTATTGGACCCTTTACCTTTTACTGACTCTTCCAATTATATATTTCCTGGTTTTCCGTTATACTCCTATGGCGTATATCATGATAGCTTTCAAGAAATACAGTATAGTCGAAAGCGTCTGGGATATGAAATTGGCGGCAAATCATGGGTTCCAATATTTCATCCAGGCCTTTTCCAACAGAGACTTTCTCTATGCGCTGAGGAATACACTTTTGTTAAATTTATTGGATCTGGTGATTGGTTTTCCGGCACCTATCATATTGGCCTTACTACTTAATGAATTAACGTTCCGACGGTTCAAACGGGTTACCCAGACAGTTGTTTATCTGCCCCACTTCCTATCCTGGATTATTATCTCCGGTTTGGCATTGCAGCTTTTTGCTCCTACGAACGGTTTGATTAATTTGGCACTTACTCATATGGGGCTGGCTCCGGTTCAATTTCTTAATGACCCTGCACACTGGGTAGGAACTTACATATTTTTAGGAATCTGGCAAAGTGTGGGCTGGAACACGATTATCTATCTTGCATCAATTACCAGCATAAACCCAGAGCTTTATGAAGCAGCCTCGGTTGACGGAGCAAACCGCTTTAAGAAAATGTGGCATATTACCTTACCCGGAATCCGTTCCACTATTGTTGTACTTCTTATCTTAAGCCTTGGAAAAATTATGGGAAGTGAATTCGACCGACCCTATGCATTAGGGAATAACCTGGTTAAGGGTGTTTCAAACGTTATATCTACTTTTGTTTATACCAATGGTGTACGCGGACTTCAATTTTCCCTGACAACGGCAGTAGGACTATTCCAATCCATTGTCTGCGTAATTTTCTTACTGGCAGCCAACGGAATAGCTAAGAAGTTTGGTGAACGTGGAATCTGGTAAGCTGGAGTTAGATGTTTCCAACCTATTTTTATATAAAGCAGTATCGCAAGGAAGCCTGCGATATGCAATGGGTTAAGTGTTGAAAGAAAATATAAGAATCCAAAAGACGCCACATAAAGATTCTTTCAACCTTCATATGTGGCAGTATCGCAAGTCTGCTTGCGATATGCAAAGGGGGTAAAATATGATAAAATCGAAAGCTACTAAAATTGGTGACTTGGTTGTTGCTTTCATCTGCTGTTTGATTATTTTAGTTTGTTTACTGCCGCTTCTTTACGTATTGGCCCGTTCGTTAAGTTCTACCGACGCACTAATCCGCAATAAAGTTATACTTTGGCCGGTGGGTTTGAATTTTGATGCCTATAAGACAGTATTAAGTGATGCCAAGTACATTTGGTCTATTGGGTGGACGGCAATCCTTACTATTATCTGCACCATTTTGTCACTGTTTATGACAACGATTTGTGCCTATCCGCTAATATTTGACAAACTAAAAGGACGTCGTTTTTTCAATACCATCATCATTCTTACTATGTATTTTAATGCAGGTACAATTCCTTTATATCTGTTGCTTAAAGATCTGGATATGATCAATAAACCTTCGGTACTTATTATTCCAGGCTGTTTAAGTGTATTCAATATGATAATTATGCGAAGTTTTCTATATGGGATACCCGATAGTCTACGGGAATCTGCGGAGATAGACGGAGCAGGCTATATTCAGATACTTATTAAAATCTACCTGCCCCTTTCCACACCGGCGATTGCTACCATTGCCCTGTTCTATGCCGTGGGACGCTGGAACGGTTTCTCCGATGCCCTGATGTTTATGAATGACCGGCGTTTTTATCCGATTCAGGTGCTGTTATACAACATTCTTAACAATGTTATGAGCGTTGAAGTTTCTACCAAGGAGGGTTTTTCAAGCCCGGGGCTCTCAGAATCCTTAAAGGCTGCCACCGTTATGTTTGCCACAGTACCAATTCTCGTGGTTTATCCCTGGCTGCAAAAGTATTTTATAACAGGCGCAACCTTAGGTGCGGTTAAGGAATAACAGTGCTGTTTCACTTCTTTACGGACGTAATATGTCACATATTAATTATATAATAAATAATTTTTAGGAGGAAAAAGGATGAGAAAAATTATTTCAATCCTGCTTGTTTTCTGCATGGTAATCGGAACTTTTACGGCATGTGGTAAGAGCAAGGAAACAAACAGCAATGCAGAACAGCAGACGACAACGGCAGTATCCGATGCCACAAAAGACAGTACTTCGGCTGATACGGCTGCGGCAGACAGCAATGCTGAAATTGTAGACGGAAAATTTGTGAAGACAAGACAGATTACGGTGGAAGTATATGACCGTGCCAATGACGGCGGTTCCAAACCGGAAGATAACTACTATGCGAATTACATTAAAGAAGGTATGTTAAGAGATCACAATGTAGAAGTTACCTTTGTACCCGTTCCACGCTGGACAGAAGTGGAACAGCTTAACAATCTCCTTGCATCCGATAATGCACCTGACGTATGCGTTACCTATGATTATCCTACCATTCAGACTTACGCTGATATGGGTGGTGTAACAGATTTAAACACCTTAGTAGAAGATAATAAGGCTTTGCTGCCCAATTTATGGGAACTGTTAGGTACCACCAATATTTACTGGGATAAGAATCCGGATACCGGTTCTATATGGGCACTGGAGGCAAAATTACTGGTTAATAACCGTATTAATACCTTCGTTCGTGAGGATTGGCTCAAAAAGTTAAATATTGCCGAACCGAAAACCAAAGAAGAGTTTGAAGCTATGTTAGTTGCTTTTAAAGAGAATGCTTCTACACTTCTTGGCGCTGATGCCGACAAGATGATTCCGTTCTCCATAAGCTTTGACGTGGGCTGGCGTTCCGACGACCTGATTTCAAGCTTTATACCGGATTCCATAACTGATAAAGATTATTATGTGAATGGCTTTGATGATAGAAAACTCTTACAGCCTGGCACCAAAGAAGCTATCAGAACTCTGAATAAGTGGTACAACGAAGGACTGGTATGGAAAGATTTTGCTCTTTATCCAGCCGGTGATACCACAGAAGATAACTTGATGAAAGCAGGATATGTGGGTGCCTTCATACATAACTGGGATTATCCTTACCGCAACGGCGAAGACAGTATTCAGAGCAATTTACAAAGGTTAGTTGGACCAGACTCCGGATATATTGCTATCAGCAGCTTTCCCAATGATGCAGGATTATATAAGAAATACCTTCCAGGTCCTATTGACCGTAAAATCTTCTTACCTGCTACCAACGATGAACCAGTTGCATCCCTTATGTATCTGGACTGGATCAGCAAACCTGAAAACCGTCAGTTCCTTCAAATCGGTGACGAAGGTGTTACCCATGAAACACAAGCAGACGGTTCTATAAAATTAATTGCAGCAACCGGTGAAAAAATCATGAACTCGGTTAATAACCTTGATTATACCATTACCTGTAATGGTCTTGATCTTGGCGATAAGGATAAGACAGTTAAATCAATCGCACTTGGTTATGCCGGTGTTGATCAACGTTATATTGAGAAGGCTTATGCCGCATCCATGACAGATCCTCGTGTCGGTAGAAATACTAATGTCGGTAAAATTACTTCTGAACAGGGTGTAGGAACTTCCCTTACAGACAAACGTAACGCATTGTACGATCAGGCTGTAGTTGCTGCGGCCGATAAGTTTGATGAGGTATTTGATTCCGGGCTTAAGGATTATCTAAGCTCTGGCGGGCAGGCTATTATGGATGAACGTAAAGCAGCATGGGAAAAATACTTCGGAGATTCCACCAGTCTTCCAGAACAATAATAACTGTAACAGGAGGGCTCGTCTAATCACGAGCCCCCTCTTTTTATAAGTAAATTATTTGGTAATTGCGAAACTATTTAGTTTTCTGAATATACCCTACAATTAATACGAATTTCATAGCTTCAGTTGCCCTCTGGGCAAGATTCAGCTCTGAAATTGTATTAATTGCTTGGTATATAGATACAATAGTAGAGTTTCGCAATTACCAAAAAGTAAATTAAGTTATTAAGGAGAATGACCTTATGAAAATGATATTACGCTGGTTTTCCGGCGGGGATGACAGTGTAACCCTGGAACAGATCCGACAGATTCCTGGTGTTTCCGGAGTGGCTACGATGCTATCGGATATTCCGGTTGGGGAAGTATGGCCTCTTGAGAGACTTAAGGCACTGCGGGATGAGGTTCAGGCAGCCGGTCTTTTACTTGAAGTAATTGAAAGTGTCAATATCCATGAAGATATAAAAAAAGGATTGGCTTCCAGGGATAAATACTTAAATAACTATTGCAAGACCATAGAGAATTTGTCAAAGATAGGAGTAAAATGCTTATGCTATAACTTTATGCCCGTTATGGATTGGGCCAGGAGTGATCTTTCTTATCCCTTGGAGGACGGCAGTACGGCTATGGCATATGATCATGAGGAAATTCTTAGAATGAATCCTTCCATGATTGCAGAAAAAATGCTTAGCGGCTCAAAGGGCTATTACCTCCCTGGCTGGGAACCAGACCGGCTAAGGGCAATGTCTGCAGATATTGAATACTATCAGAATATGTCAGAAGAGCAGTACTGGGAGAATATGAAATATTTTTTGGATATAATCATACCCTGTGCACAGGAATTTGATGTGAAGATGGCGATTCATCCGGATGACCCTCCGTTTTCAATCTATGGCTTACCCAAAACAATTAATAATGCACAGAACATCAGAAAGTTTTTAAGTTTAAATCAAAGTCCATATAACGGATTAACTTTCTGCACCGGATCACTTGGAGCCGATCTAAATAATGATATACCTGCAATGATCAGTGAATTTGCAGCCCAAGGACGCATACATTTTGCACATATAAGAAATATAAAACATAGGAATGAGAAAGTATTTACCGAATCGGCACATTTAAGTGCGTGTGGTGATTTAGATATGTATCAAATCGTTAAGGCGTTTCAGGATAATGGATTTGACGGCTATATCCGTTCCGACCACGGACGTATGATATGGGGCGAACAAGCCAGACCCGGATACGGTCTTTACGACAGGGCCTTAGGTACTACATATCTTTCCGGTCTGTGGGAAGCGGTTGATAAAGCCCGCAATTACAAAGAGTAAATTATGAAACAGTAAGTTTAGTAGTTTCAAATCGAATAAACAGTAGATTAAAGTTGAAAAAGAAATAAAAGTAACTTTAAGTTGTAAAATCAAAATGTTTTTAATGTTTTAAAATCGTAATTAAAGTAAGTTTAAAGGAACAAAATTGTGATGAAGTAGTAAGCTTAAAAGGAAAAATTTCAAATGGAAGAAGCAAAAATGAGCAAAAACCATTATTTCACACCGATTGGTTATTTACAAAGCAGACTAGGGGCTGTAATATTGAAAATATAGTTTAGGTTACAAGGGCATAACTCTTATAAATTATAATGCTTAGCAGAATTTAAGCGAGAGAAGCGATAGGATGAGATTGGTAAGGGCAGTGTCAGCAATATACTACAAATCAGGCTGAGGAGTGAACAAAATGGAGATTACAAAACGGTTGTTAAATGAAAGCGCAAGAGAGTACGCATTAAGGCAGATACGCAATAATATTATAGCTTTGAAATTAAAACCCGGAAGTAATGTAAGTGATAATGAACTGGCCAGGGAATTGGGTATGAGCAGGACTCCGGTACGTGAAGCACTCCAGGAACTTCAGAAAATTAATCTGATTGAAGTATATCCCCAGAGAGGCAGTGTAGTCTCTCATATTGACTTTGATATTGTTGAAGAAACAGTATTTTTGCGAAGGGTTTTGGAGAAAGCAGTGGTGGAAGAATTGTGCGGCTCAATTACGGAGGAAAAACTTCTTGAATTGGAGAAGAATATTAAACTGCAGGAATTTTATCTGGATAACCTTACGCCGGAGAAAATGATGGAACTGGATAATGAATTCCACAAATCCTTATTTGTACTTTGCAATAAAGAACGTATCTATGACCTTATGGAGGGGATGCTGGGGCATTTTGACCGGATACGGACCTTAAGTTTATATTCTGTAAAAGATATTAAAATTGTATCAGATCATAAGGCAATTTTAAATGCAATCCGTATAAATGATAAAAAACTGGCCGGTGACTTCATCATTAAACATCTGTCCAGGTATAAGCTGGATCAGAGTGAGATTATGGAGAATTATCCGGAATATTTTAATACCGAGAAGGAAAAGACAGGAGTTCCCACTATTCTTTCGTCTCTTTGATTTAAGGATAATTATCCTTAAAGTGCTGCTAAGCAGACGAAGGGTTTGCCACCGGACATAAAATAGAAAATAAAAAGGTACACGATATGAATGTATATCCGTTACCTTTTTTAATTATGAGGAAAATGGGAAAAAATGTGGTTTGGAGCCAATCGATTATGTACAGGGATTGTTTCTGCCGTAAGCCTCCATTTCCTTAAATTCAGAAGGGGTACAGCCTTTGTGGATTTTAAACATGCGGATAAACGCAGAGATACTTTCGAATCCGCTCCGCCTGGCTACCTCGGAAACGGTGATATCCGGTTCCATAAGTAAAGAAGCGGCATGCATGATTCGTTTCCGGTTCAGATACTGATAAAAGGAGATATCTGCATATTGCTTAAAGATCCTGGAAAAATAAAACTTACTAAAGCCTGCTTTAGCAGCAACCTGTTCCAGGGTTATATTTTCATGAAAATGCTCATTGATGTAATTACATATGGAAAGAAAGATCTGGGAATTCTCGATTTGCTTTAAGGAGCTTTCCTGTTGGGGAATTTTAGCCAGTGCATAGTTCCTTCCGATAATCGAGTATATGGATATCAGTTTGGAGTATATGATCGTATCATGGTAAAGAGCTTCACTTTCATATTCGAAAGCGATGCCATGAATCAAGCGCTGGAGCCGTTCATGAATTTTAGAGGAATTACCGGAGGTCACATGAACAACGGGATACAAAAGTGCTGCCAGGGACTTAAATTCATTCATGGAATCCAATTGGGACAGGTCAGCGATGATAATATAACGTCTGCCGGAATCCGGTGAGGTGAGACGGTGCAGTACTCCCGGACTGATAAAGATAATATCCCCTTCGTTAAGAACATAAACATCTTCACCGCAATAAACAGTATAGATATTATCAATGGGCATAATGATTTCAAGAGAGGTATGCCAATGAAGGGGGTAATCATCTTCCTGAACATTATCATATACACGTATGGTTGAATTAATCGGGAAATCTACGGTTTCCTTGATTCCGTTTAATGTTTTAATCATGCAGATACCTCGCTTTAAAAATCGGAGTTATTAGACAAAAATACAAATAGACTATTAAATTTATGTATATTATAGTATGTTTTTCGTGAAATGTAAACAGTTTCCTCTTAAAAATATAGTTAATATGCATTGACTTGGAGAATGGAGATAGTATGAAGTATACAAAATGCTGGCTTGAGTATCGGAGCCTTTCAAAGACAAATCAATCCGAGGTATTACTGGTTTGTAATGCTAAGGGGAATCTGGCGAAAAGTATGACAGATGAAATAATACTTGCCTTTAAACGGTTGTATGGAAGAAAGGTAATAACCAGTGAAAAAGAAGTGAAGAAAGATACTATTATTTATTTAAAAATAGATAAGAAGGCAGGGCTTAACAAAGAAGGTTACCGGATTAACTGTTACAACGGAAGGTGCGTTATTTCCGCGGTTTCGGATACAGGTCTTTTGTACGGGACCTTTGCCCTGTTAAGAACCCTTCAGATTCAGAATGTAACAGACTTTAATACCTTTAGTTATACGGAGGAAAAGGAACCATCAAATCCTTTGCGTCTGATAAATCATTGGGATAATATGGAGGGCGATATTGAACGAGGTTACTCGGGAAAATCTTTCTTCTTTAAAGATAATAAACTGCTCTTAAATGAACGTACAAGAGAGTATGCAAGGCTTATGGGATCCCTTGGCATTAATGGAACAGTAATCAATAATGTTAATGTAAGGGGGAATGCAACGAAACTTATTTCAGATAAATATTATGATAAACTGCGTTCAATGGCTGAGTTGTTTGCAGCTTATGGAGTGAAGCTCTTTTTAAGTATTAACTTTTCTGCTCCCATGGAACTGGATAACTTAACTACTGCAGATCCCTGTGAGGAAAAGGTGAAGTCCTGGTGGAAAGCAAAAGCCGAGGAAGTATTTCGGAATATCCCAAATTTTGGCGGATTTTTGGTAAAAGCCGATTCAGAAGGAAGACCGGGACCCTTTACGTATGGAAGAACCCATGCCGATGGAGCCAATATGCTTTCGGAGGCGGTGAAACCTTATGGCGGTCTGGTAATATGGCGTTGTTTTGTGTACAACTGCAAGCAGGATTGGAGAGATAACAAAACGGACCGGGCAAGATCCGGATATGATAATTTTATGCCGTTAGACGGTAGATTTGCTGATAATGTTATTTTGCAGATTAAGAACGGACCCATGGACTTTCAGGTACGGGAGCCTGTATCACCACTTTTTGGCGGACTTAAAAAGACTAATATGATATTGGAAGTGCAGATTGCACAGGAATACACAGGGCAGCAGTGTCATGTCTGCTATCTGATTCCCTGGTTTAAAGAAATTTTGGCTTTTCATACTTACTGCAAAGAGACAGGGGATACCGTAGCTGATCTTGTAGCTGGCAGGACCTATCATAATAAGAACTGCGGTATGGCTGCGGTTGCCAATACCGGCAATGATATAAACTGGACCGGTCATGATCTGGCAGGGGCGAATCTGTACGGCTTTGGCAGGCTTGCTTTTGATACGGAACTCACTGCTGAGGAAATCGGGAAAGAATGGATTATACAGACTTTTGGTCAGAAGAAAAAGGTTATAGAAGTTATACTTAAAATACTGATGATGTCCTGGCCTGCTTACGAAAAATATACCTCACCTCTTGGTATCGGTTGGATGGTTAAACCGGCAACCCATTACGGACCAGATGTTGACGGTTATGAGTATGACAGATGGGGGACTTATCATAAAGCCGACCACAAGGGAATCGGCGTGGACAGAACGGAAAAAGGAACCGGATACTGCAGCCAGTATAATGCACCACTAGCAGACCTGTATGCCGATAGAAAGACCTGTCCAGAGGAATTACTGCTTTTCTTCCATCATATAGACTATGATTATGTCTTATCCTCCGGCAAAACTGTGTTACAGCATATTTATGATACCCACTTTGAAGGCGCTATGGAGGCGGAGCAATTCCTTCAAATGTGGAAAGAGTTAGAGGCTTTGCTGGAAAAAGAAACTTACCAAAGGACTCTTGAGCGGTTAGTTCATCAAAAGGACCATGCAGCAGAATGGCGGGATGTAATTAATTCTTACTTTTATAGAAAAACCCTGATTCCGGACCAATATGGAAGGCCCTTATATTAGCAAGTAAAGTACTGCTCTTCATAAAATTTAATTCATTTACTGCCAGCTATTTAACTTAATATTTCGTTTCTGTCATTTGTCCTAACGCATAAAACAGGGCTGATATTATGGGGATCATATGCTAGACGAGGTGCTATGTAATGTTAAAGAGTACAAAAATGAGTTATGTTATATTCATTCGATAATAAAATAAAAGCATTTTGCTTCGATAAAATAATATTTTTATAAAAATTATAAATCTATATTTAGGGAGGACATGAGATGAAGGAAAATGGACTGACACTATCCCCTATATTATCTGACGGGATGATTTTGCAGCGAGACACCGTAAATCATATCTACGGTACGGAGACAATAGCAGATACAGTTACGGTTTACTTTATGGATACCAAGTTTACCGCTTTGGTAGCGGATAATTCTGATTTTTGTATAGAACTGCCCCCAGTGGCAGCGGGAGGACCCTATAGTATAACAGTAGTGGGCAGCGGTGAAATCACAATACAGGATATCATGTTTGGTGATGTATACATATTAAGCGGACAGTCCAACATGGAACTGCCGGTCAGAAGGGTGTTAGATGTATCGGGAGAAGAGATTTTAAATACTTCGGAGCCTGATATCAGGCAGTATCACCTTCCACCGACCTATAACTTTTCATCACCCGAAAAATATATGTATGAAGGACAGTGGAAAAAAGCGGTGATGGAGGATTTAATGGAATTCAGTGCTGCCGGTTTCTTCTTTGCAAAAGAAATCAAAGAAAAGTATCAGGTGCCGGTGGGACTGATTCTTAGTGCAGTGGGAGGTTCTAAAGTAGAAGCCTGGATGAAAGCCTCGACCCTTTCAGGATTTGGGGACTATGAGAAAACCATTGAAGGATTTAAAAACCCTGAGGTTTTCAAGGCATTTCTGGCAGACCAGCAGAAAGCAGCAGATGATTGGGTATATGCGCTTGAAGAATCAGAATTCAAACGATCGGATACGGAGAATTATAAAGAATGGGACATTTGCAAAGTACCATCCCTGGTTTCAGATTATAATACCTCCTTTACAGGCTCGGTGTATTTATGCCGGGAAGTTTTTCTGGATTTTGAACCGGAGGGAGAGGATTCCTATATTTATATGGGCAGCATTATAGACGCCGACATGCTGTGGATTAACGGGGAATTAGTCGGAAGGACCGAATACCGGTATCCGCCAAGAAAGTATGACATTAAAAAAGGTATACTTAAAAAGGGCAGTAACCAGATTACTCTTCGGATTCTGATTAACAACGGCAACGGGGGAACAATAAAAGACAAACCCTATCACCTTTACTATAACGGGCAGAAAATTAACCTTACGGGAGAGTGGTATTACAGAATTGGCAAAAAGGCCGAAACCGTAAGACCATCGGCATTGTTTCCGCCTCTTTTACCAATATGCTTTTACAATACGGTAGTCGCACCTCTTTCAAGGATAGAAGCAAAAGGTGTTCTTTGGTATCAGGGTGAAAGCAATACCAATGCCCCAAAAGACTATTGTGAAAAATATACCGCCATGGTTACCGACTGGCGGAGAGCAGCAGGCAGGGAATTACCCTTTATCTCTGTTCAACTGGCTAATTACAGAGAGCCGCTTAATACTCTTGAGGATACCGGATGGGCAGAACTGCGGGAGCAGCAACGACAAAGTCTGGCATTAAAGGATACTGCTCTGGTCACGGCTCTTGATATCGGAGAAGAAAATGACCTCCATCCCCAAAACAAAAAAGAACTTGGCATACGTCTTGCCAGAGCAGCAGCCCATCTGATATATAAAGACCCCGTCGTACCCATGGGTCCCCTTCCGAAGGAAGTAAAGGTCCTAAAAAACGGCATAAAAATCACCTTTGAATATCTGGAAGAGACAGAAAAAGAATATGAACTGAATAATTTTGAACTTGCAGACCAGAATGGAGCCTACCATCCAGCCACGGCTCTTAGAAAAGGGAAATACGTAACAGTAACCTATAAAGAAGAATCAAAGCCTACAGCCATAAGATATGCCTGGAGTGATAATCCCCGTAACATTAACTTTTACAATGACTCTGGTCTCCCGGCACCTGGCTTTCGCTTAATCGTAGCTTAAAAGAAGTCATCTACAGCCAAACGAAGGAAGCAGCTGCCAGAGGACACCGGTGAAAAAACCTAAAATCAACTAAAATCCTTAGCTGGAAAATTGGATTAGGATCTGTTTCTTAAGCACTTAAGAAACAGATCCTAATCTATGCTTTTCTTAATAAAGTAAAATGCCGCTGATTTTATTAAGTATCTACAAGCAAACTGGGAAGTGAACGTATAATTACCCAACCACAAAATGTAAGTAATAATCAAAAATATACATAATATGGAAATATTGGAAGCAAAAACCCTAAAAAATCAATCGTTGTAATAATGATTTAAAAAAAACTTAATTAATTTGCCTAAAAAATATCATCTTTTTATGTTACAATACATACATGCAACATATTAATTAAAAAGAAAGAAATAAAGAAGGTGCAAAATGGCAAATAATAATATGACTAAAAATATTGCGGCTAATCGGAAAAGCAGAAGCAAAAAGGCTAGTAGCGAAAAAGTCCTTCCCTATATTGGATTAGGGCTGTTACTGCCATTTATAGTTCTGTATTTTTTCTTTACCTTTTATTATAGCACACATTTTTATAATAATACGGTCATTAACGGAGTAAATGCCTCCAACAAGACTGCAAAACAGCTAGAAGAGGCGATAAACTCCCAGGCTAATTCTTATGTCCTTACCTTAGAAGAGAGAAATGATGTTAAGGATACCATAAAAGGTGAGAATATAGGTTTACATATGGTTTATGACGCAAGCATGAAAGACCTGTTAAAAAAACAAAGCGGATTTGCCTGGCCGGTATCCTTTATGAAATCCCATGAATTAGAAATTGATACCATGATAGAATATGATGAGTTTTCATTGGATAAATTACTGGATAAGCTGAATTGTTTTAAAGAAGCCAATGTTTTAGAACCGGTAGATGCCCATATATCCGAATATGGCGAGAATGGGTTTACCATAGTCCCTGAAAATCCGGGAGCCAAAGTAAATAAGGATAAGTTGGCAGAGGCAGTAAAACAAGCGGTTACCTCCCTGGAACCCACTCTTAATTTAGAGAAAGCAGGCGTTTATGAAGAAGCAAAGGTTACTTCAGGGAATAAAAAATTATTACAGGCATTAGAAGAAATGAATAAAATAGCAGGAGCAAAAATAACCTATCAATTCGGCGATGTTACCGAAGTTTTAGATGGAAACCAAATTAGTAAGTGGCTTACCCTGGGAAAGGATTACAAAGTAGAACTTAACCCGGATGGTATCAAAGAATATGTGGATTACATAGGAAAGAACTATAATTCTTTTGGCAGGGTACGTACCTTTAAAACTTCTTACGGAGACGAAATACAGGTTAAAGGCGGAGATTATGGCTGGTGGCTAAATAGAGGTCAGGAAGTAAAAGAACTTACGGAACTAATACAAAATGGGAGCCAGCAGGTGAAAGAACCCTCTTATTATCAGACTGCCCAGCAGTACGGTAAGGATGATGTCGGAACAACCTATGTGGAAGTAAACTTAACTGCCCAGCATTTGTTTTTCTATAAGGAAGGAAATCTTGTCCTTGAGACAGATTTTGTATCGGGAAATTTATCAAAGAATTGGGGTACCCCGGTTGGAACATATCCGGTTCAGTATAAAGAAAATGATGCTACCTTAAACGGAGAAGACTATTCCACGCCCGTTAAATACTGGATGCCTTTTAACGGCAATATCGGTTTTCATGATGCCCCCTGGCGGAGTGAATTTGGTAAGAATATTTACCTGACAAGCGGCTCACATGGCTGCATTAATATGCCCCCGGCGAAAGCCAAGTTAATGTTTGAAAATATCAAACGGGGAGTAGCGGTTGTAGTCTATGAACTGCCGGGAACCGAAAATTATGGCAAAGAGAAGGATAAAGATAAAGACAAGAATAAAGATACGAACACCCAGGACTAAGCCACAGCAAATACGACGGAAAATGAAACCCCTGGAAGATAAGTCTTTTATCTCATACCATGCATTTAAAACACATAATATATCCAATAAATGAATGAATGCCCCGGAAATAAATGATACTATGTTTGTTTCCGGGACTTTTTTCGGATTACAGGTCCTGCCCGGAACAAAAAAAACTTAAGGAATTCATCATATAGATGTCAGAGAATTATAATTGTTTTTGATTTTGTCTAATGGTAGAATATAGAAAATGTTAGGAATTTGATTGATAAGAAAAAGTTTGTAGTCTTAAAGGCACTAAATAAGTAGATTTTAATTAGATATCAGCTAAGATATAAAGTGAAAGGACGCATTATGAGGTTATTAATGATTGAAGACGATGAAGAATTATGTGAGGCGGTTGCCGTTCATTTAAAAAAGGAAGGTTACGAGATGGATGTTTGCCATAATGGAGAGGACGTAGACTATTATATATCTGCTTTTACCCATGATGTAATTATACTAGACCGGATGCTTCCGGGGGTTGACGGACTTACCATACTAGAGACCATACGAAACAATGGCAATGCAACTCCGGTGATTATGGTAACTGCTATGAATGGGATTAACGACCGGATCGACGGATTAGACGGCGGGGCAGACGATTATCTGGTAAAACCATTTGAAGTATCAGAATTGCAGGCGAGGATCCGTGCACTGCTGCGAAGACCCAGAAAGTTTGAAAACCATGAAATTCTTACCTTTTCGGATATGGAATTAAATATAAATACCTATGTGGCGGTCTGCGGCAGTAAAAGTATATCCTTATCAAAAAGAGAAGGAACTTTACTTGAATTTTTTCTTCTGCATAAGGAACAGATTCTGACCAGAGAGCAGATTTTAAGCCGGGTTTGGGGAATGGATAAATTTGTTGAGGATGGGAATATCGATAATTACATATTTTTTCTCAGAAGAAGGCTCAAAGCCCTTGAAACCAAGGTAGGGATAAAAACAATACACGGCATCGGCTACCGGTTAGAAAGGAAGGAAAATGCATAGTAAAAACCTGCTTCATTCCATCCGAAACCGGTTGATTTTATTGTATACCTGTTCTACGGGGCTGATTTTAACGGCGGTGCTGATTTTCGTAGCTGTGATTACGGACAGGCAGTTAGAGAGAAACCAAATCAATTCCTTTCAGAATAACTATATCACCATAAATCAAAATATCCAGTCAAGTTCTGAAATCAGTAATTTATGGATGGCGGAAATGGAAACGAAAAATTATTTGATTATCCATATCGAAGATAACGGCTCTCCTTTCTTATTTCAAGGTTCCTGGAAGTCTCCTACGGACCGCAATACACTGGTTGATAAAGTGAAAGAACTGGCGGCTGCAGATAATATCAATACAGGTATTAGACCCATTTCCTTAAAGGAATTACAAAGTAACATTTATCCGGTAAAAGGAGATAAAAACGATAAATACCTGGGGGAAGTTTTCCTGGCACCAGTTAAGGAGGGTTTTCGAAGTGTAATAGTACTCCAGTATATATCCAACAGTGAGAAAGATAATTTAAAGCAAAAGCTTGTATTGGTTCTTCTTGGTCTTGCCGGCATAGCCGCATTATTTCTGGTGAGCAGACAGATGGTAAGTAAGGCTTTAAAGCCGGTGGAAGAAAGCAGAAGAAGGCAGACAGAATTCATAGCCGCTGCCTCCCATGAATTAAAATCCCCTCTGGCTGTCATACGTGCCAATGCCTCTGCATTAATGCTTGCGCCAGAGAGGGCAGGGTTTTTTACAACGGGTATTGAAAAGGAATGTAAACGTCTGGCGGCACTAATTGAGGATATGCTGTTATTAGCTTCGGCAGACGCAAGGACCTGGAAAATAAAAAAGGAAGTACTGGATCTGGATACGTTATTGATTGAGGTTTATGATCTGTTTTATTCCTATTGTAAGGAACAGGGAAAAGAATTAAAACTTATCCTACCCGATACCATGCTGCCTCGAGCAGAGGGAGATGGGGAACGTATTAAACAGATCCTGGCGGTTCTTATTGACAATGCGGTGACTTACACATCGGAAAAAGATACAATCTGCCTGCGGGGTCATGCAAAGAAGAATCGTATTTACCTTGAGGTTGAAGACCATGGAGCCGGTATTTCCCAGGAAAAAAAAGTGGAAATTTTCGAGCGGTTTTACCGGGAAGATAAGTCCAGAAAGGATAAAAACCACTTTGGACTTGGACTTAGTATTGCAAAGGAATTAAGCGAACTAAACGGTGGCAGCATAACTGTGACAGACACCAAAGGCGGCGGTGCAACCTTTATTGTTTCTCTTCCCGTTTATAAATAAATTAAACGCTGGTGTTAAAGAAGTAAAGCATGAAATAAAAAATAAATTATATATTTACCCAAAGTATATCTTCTGTCAATAGATCACGTAAAATGTTCCACACAAGTCAATAAGTAGAAATGGAAAAGCTGATAAAGGCAGGAGCAGAATTGGAAACCTGTAATACTCAGCTTTTTTATTAGTCTTAGATTACTTGTGCGAAGCTAACGCCTTTATTCAATAAAATCTAATAAATAAAATCTAATAAATAAGATTCTTAAAGATTTTTTAGAGATTTCCCTGTTAAATTAAATACAAAGAAAATTATTTGGAGGAAATAAAATGAGACGAAGAATAACAGCAGTATTGATTCTCCTGGTCCTTGTTGTAACGAGTTTTTCCGGTTGCAGCAAAGAGGGAGAGAAAGAAGCAGGAAAATTAAACAATGTAAAAAACAATCAGACTGATAATGGTAAGAAAGAAGATAAAAAAGGGGATAAAAAAGAACCTACTATGGGCAGGTATATGGAAGAAAAGGTGAAACTACCTGACCTTGCGGGAGATGAAACAATGATAAAAGTCCTGGAAAATAAGGATAAACAGATTGAAGTCTTTACAGCAAATAAGGGCAAATATAACTGTTACCGTCTAAAAGAGGATATGACCTGGGAGAGCAGTACCCCAGAGTGGCTGAATAACAAGTTAACCCAGGGGGCTAATAAAGTAATTAATGATATCTGTATGGGAGAAGACGGTAATTATTACCTGGTTGTTGCCGATTACAGTAATGATACTCAGAAATCCGCTATCATAAAAAGTGCAGAAGGAAAAACTGCGCAAAAGGTTAACATACCTTATCTTGATAAAGAGACCACTACCAGTAGTAATTATAAACATTATCCGGGTATCGTTAAAATTCAGGTATTGGAAAATGGCAGTATGGTTTTAAGTGATATGTGGGAATCATCGTCCCTGTTAGTATTTTCACCAGATGGAAAGAAAACAGATAAAGTAAAAATCGGGCAGAATCAATACGGACAAGATCAAAATTACATAACCAACGGGAATGATATTATAACAATAAATGAAGATGGTACCAGTGTCATGTTTTATGATACACAGCAAAAGCAGATTAAGCGTTCGGTTGATTTTAATAATAAGAGCAATGATATCTGCTATGCCATGAAAAATGACGGTACTCTGTTACTCGGAGATTCTGCAGGAATACACCGTCTGCAAAAAGATGGCACCCTATGGGAAACCGTTGTGGATGGCTCCCTTAATTCTATGAGTATGCCGTCCTTTACCTTTGCTAACCTGTTTGTAAAAGAAGGGGAACAAGAGGAATATTATGGGGTTTACGGTAATGGTGACAGAGGATACGTGATAATGCACTATGTATTTGATAAAAACGTAGCTTCCGTACCCTCGAAAGAAATTACGGTATATTCCTTAAAGGAGAACAGTACCGTAAGACAGGCAATTGCTCTGTTCCAGTCAGAAAATACGGACATCAAGGTAAACTATGTAGTTGCTATGGGAGAGGAAGCAGGTAAGGTAACCGATTATATCCGTGCCCTTAATACGGAATTACTGGCTGGAAACGGAGCTGATGTACTGATTTTAGACGGTCTGCCAGTTGATTCCTATATTGAAAAGGGAGTACTTGCAGATATTAACAATCTCATAAGCCCTCTGGAGGAATCAGGAGAATTACTTAAGAATATAACGGGTGGTTATCAAAAGGACGGAAAAGTCTACCAGGTGCCCCTGCGGTTTTCTATTCCGATCATCCAAGGAAAATCAGATGCAATAAAAGCTTCGGATAGCCTTAGCCATATTGCGGATTATATAAAACAGAATAAGGATAAAACCTATAGTGGAACAACCACTTATAAACAGCTGCTGGAAAATTATTTGGCGTTATACTCAAGTGAACTGATCCAGAACGGACAGTTAAGTGATGAAAACTTTACAACTTTCCTAAAGAATATAAAAGCAGTGTCAGAAAATATAAAAGCCACGGAAACCAATGAAGAAAACAGAGATTTTGATTCAGTCTATGCAAAGATGTTTGGTGGGGAAAGATTATTTTTAGAAAATACCTTTTCGATTTTAAAGGGCAACGAGACTACTATGAGTCAGATTAGAAATGTGTATGATACCATATTGTTTTTTGCAATTATGAAAGATAAGGAAATCAGTTACCAAGCCATCAATCAGATGTTTATACCAAATGGTCTGGTGGGGCTTAACAGTAAAAGCAAAGAAAGTGAGATAGCACAGAGATTCATCAGCTTTTTATTTAAATCTGATGTTCAGGATTCCAATGTATATGACGGATTTCCTGTTAACAGTGCTTCCCTGGACAAATGGTTTGCAAAAGAAGATGACGGAATGTCGGTTGCTTCTTCCGATCAGGATGGCAATGAGGTTAGCGGGGGATATCCGGTAAAAGCAGAAAGGGAAGCAATACGAAACATTGCTTTAAGCCTCAACAAGCCGATTCAAACCAATTATATCTTAAATGATCTGATTGTGGAGGAAGTATTACCTTACTTAAAAGGTGAGATTGATGAGAACCAGGCACTGGCTGGTGTAAAAGCCAAAGTTAATACTTATCTTGCGGAATAAGCAAGGGTACAGGATTTTCATACACCCTTTGCGGCTGTCTGGCAGCCATGCCTGGAAGTGAAACCTAAGGCAGTATGACAAGAAGTAAAACAAAGAATATGGAAAGAGAAAACCGCAACAAACAATTAAGGGAAAATAGCTTATGGTTAGAAATGAACACAAACAAAATAAGTATAATAAGAAACTTAGGAAACGAAAGGTTTCAGAAGCAGGAAAAGCATGGCTTTTCCTGCTTCCAAGCTTCTTAGGGGTAATCTTCTTTGTACTGCTGCCCTTTGCTGATGTAATCAGGCGCTCGTTTTGCGAGGCTATGAGCAGCCGGTTTGTAGGTCTTAGCAATTACAGACTGGTGTTACATAATGCAGCTTTTTTGCTGGCAGTCAAAAATACAGGAAGGTTTTTGCTAACCTGTATCCCTCTTTTACTGGCAGTATCTTTTCTTTTATCCTTACTGCTATATTATCAAAAGAAACATACGGAATTTTTTAAGACTTCCTTTTTGCTGCCCATGGCAATTCCGGTAGCCTCGGTGGTCCTATTGTGGCGGTTATTATTTCATGAAAATGGTCTGATTAATGTTTTACTGCTTCATTTAGGAAAAGATAAAATAGATTTTATGAATACCAGTAAAGCATTCCTGGTCTTAGGGTTTAGTTATCTGTGGAAAAATACCGGTTATAATGTAATCTTATGGCTGACCGGCTTAAATGGAATATCAGTAAATCTTTATGAAGCCGCCGGTGTAGACGGCGCAGGATTTTTTGCTAAACTCCGCTATATTACCCTGCCTCAACTCCTGCCCTCTGTCTATGTAATAACTATCCTCTCTTTTGTTAATTCCTTTAAGGTATTCCGAGAGGCTTACTTAGTAGCAGGGGATTACCCCCACGAAAGTATCTATATGCTCCAGCACCTATTCAATAACTGGTTTGTTAATCTGGATGTCCAGAAGATGAGTGCTGCGGCAGTGATGTGTGTCGTTATATTTGTAATCTTGATCCTGTTATTTAAGAAAATTGACAGGGATGGGGAAGACTAAATAAGACTAAGCAATAACTAACATAATGGCCAGGTTTGTAAGGCATAGGAAAGTCAGTAAAATTAATGAAGTAAATAAGTCAGTACCACAATATGGAGAGTTTTATATGAAGATGAAAAGCGGATTACGGACTGCCCTGTTGTTTATCCTCACCCTGATTATATGGATTCCGGTGTGGATGCTCCTTGGCGGTTCCATTATGGGAGCAGATGAATTACAAAAAAATATCGGTCCGGTATTGGATCAAAGTAAGGGAATGGCAGGTTTTAGTGTATTTCCGGAGTATCCTACCTTAAGACCCTATGTAGAATTATTATTGGATTCTCCAAAATTCTTTGTAATGTTCTGGAATTCCTGTATTCAGGTAATACCGGTGCTCTTAGGACAGCTTGTGGTGGCAGTGCCGGCAGCCTGGAGCTTTGCCTGGTATGAATTTAAGGGTAAGAAGATACTCTTTACGGTTTATATTATTCTGATGGTATTGCCTTTTCAGGTAACTATGGTATCCAGTTACCTGGTACTGTACCGCCTGGGGCTTGTAGATACACATTTGGCAGTGATACTGCCTAATATATTTGCAACGTTCCCAGTGTTCATTCTGGTTAAGTTTTTTAAAGCCGTTCCCAAAGCCCTGATAGAAGCTGCCAAATTAGACGGTGCTTCAGATTTTTATATATTTACCCGGGTGGGGATTCCAATTGGTGCCCCCGGAATCCTGTCTATCGTCATATTAGGCTTTTTAGAATACTGGAATGCAATTGAACAACCCCTGACTTTTTTGGTAAGAAGAAAAGAGCTATGGTCCCTGCCTCTTTATCTGCCGGAGATTACTACAGGTAAAGCAGGTGTTTCCTTTGCGGCCTCCGTCCTTATGATGATTCCGGCAGTGCTGTTGTTTTTATATGGACAGAAATATTTAGAGCAGGGAATTGCAGCTTCCGGCTTAAAGGAATAGAAAGGTGGCATTGTAAAATGGAGAAAAAATTAAAGAATTTATTACTCTTATTCTTTGCCTTAATGGCATTGTTTACAGTAGTATCAAGGGCGGCAGCCTCGGTAATGGTAGCAAAGGTGCAGACAGACACCACCAAAGGGGGAAATCTTACTTATAAACTGTCAGGCAGCGGTATTCTTAAGGAGAATGGAGAAAAATACATAGATGTCTTTGAAGGGTTTAAAATCGGAAAACTTTATATAGAAAAAGGCAGCAAGGTCGAAAAAGGGGATCCCCTGTTTGCGTATGACTTAAAGCAGGTGAAAGAAAAAAAATCAGATCTGGATAAGGAACTAAAGAAATTAACACTTCAATATGATAAATCCGCTTTAACCGCTGAAAATCAGGACAATTCTCTGGATGTAGCAGCAGCCCAACTTACGAAGAAAGGGGCAGAGGAAGATTTAACGGCTGCAAAAAAAGCTCTTTCCGATACAAAACATAACATAAAAAAAGTAAAGCAGGAAGCCTATAAACAAGCTGAGCTTGATTACGAGGAGGCAGAAGACTTAAGAGAAAAGGAAGAAAATAATGCAGACCGGGCGGTAGAGGACGCAGCCAGTGAGTATGAAGAAGTAATAAAACCAGAGGAGACCTTACGAACCAAAGTAGATAATTATAAAAATGCCGTAAGTGCCGGAAATGGAGACCTCATTGTAAAAACAGGGACGGAAATTTATGATTTTTATTATGATGGAGGCTATAAAGAACACTTGGAAGAAAAGGATAGTGCAGTGGAAAGTCTTAACAGGGCGCAGGAGGATTTAGCGGCAGTTAAGGCAAAGTGGGATAAGGCTATTAATGTCTGGGATCAGTATGACAGTGAAGAGTCAGTCCAAAAGGCTTATTATGCCCAGGTGGCAGCGAGAGAGGAAGAAATTAAGAATTACAGCCGTGCTGTAGAGGATGCCCAGAAAAAACTGGATAAAATAGCAGAGAAAGAAAATCTGCTGACCAATGCACTAAGTAATTACCAAAATGATATCAAAAATCAACTCTCCGAGAATCAGGAGGGGTCTTATCTTATCTTATATCAGGTGCTTTATGATAATCTTAAGCTGGATGAAACTAAAATAAGTGCCGCAAAAACAAAACTAGCCAGATCAAAAGAAGATAGGAAACAGATAAAACTCGGTTGGGAGCAGAAAATAAAAACCACTGCCCTTAAAAAAGAGAAACTCTTAAACGATTTACAGGAAATAAATAAAGGCACCTATGATTACACCGAAGACTTAAAAGATGCAGAAAAAGGAGTGAAAGAAGCTTGGCGTACTCTTGAGAATGCAAAACTTTCCCTTTCAAAAGCGAAGGAAAGTGAACAGCTGGCCAAAGAAAACAATCAGGTTCAGGATAAGTCCAAAGCTTTGGATTTGGAGCTTTTAAAGGTAGATATCGATGAAAAAAAGAAGGAAATCAGTAAGATAGATGACCTGATAACCAAAAAGGGAAAAGTAACTGCACCTGTTGGCGGAGTAATTGAAAAAAATGAACTGATTCTAGGCAGCACCTTAACTGGTCAGGAGAAATTTACAATTACAACCGGAGGTTATGAACTCGTCATAAAAGCGGACAAAGAGGAGATGAAACCCTTTGCGGTCGGTGATGAACTAAGGATAGAAACCGGAACAAGCGGGGAGAAGATTACTTCACAAATTGAAAATATCGAACTGCCGGATCAGGACGGTAATGTGAGTTTTACCGCACTTTTACCGGAGGGAAATTATAAAAATGGTGGAAGCCTAAATTATGAAATCTCGAAAGATTCGGAAAACTATAGGAGTTGTATACCAATTCAGGCATTGAGACAGGACTCAATGGGAACCTATGTGCTTATCGTAAAAGAGAAGGACAGTGTTCTTGGAAAAGAAGAAACCGCCTTCCGCCTTAATGTAACCCTGCTTTCACAGGACACGGATACGGCGGCAGTAGAAGCAGCCCTTTCAGAAGAAGACCAGGTTATTACCAGCAGCAATAAAAATATTAAAGAAGGTGACCGGGTGCGGATCTATGAAGCAGAATAAAAACATGGTGATTCTTATTCTTTTAGTAGTTATAACCATATGGTTTACCGGTGCCCAAATTCTTACCGCCTCCTTTCTAAGGAATCAGTATACTGCAGTGAGTATCCGGCTGAAAAACGGAGGAATTACGGAAAAGAAGATAAAGGAAGCACTCAGCAAGGAAAAAGAGAGAAATGACCCGTCCTGTCCAGAGACTGCTGCCTGGAAAAGGATACCAGAAGCAAAGGTTATAAATGAGTATCTGGGCCGGGAACAGAAAGTATCCGTTATAATTGCCGCTGGGGATATGAAGGTTACGGTTCCCATGACTTTACTTAGCGGTAATTATGTATACCCGGGAGATAAAAGAGGCTGTGTGCTGGATTCTAAAACCGCTTATGAATTATTCGGTACGGAATATGCGGTTTCCAATGTGGTTACTTATGAGAAGAAAAACTATATCCTTCGGGGGATTATAAAAACAGATTACCCGGTTTTTTTAATTCAGGGCGAGAAAGACAGTATAGAATATCCCAATCTTGAACTTACCTTCTCGGAAAAGGAGAGAGGTGAGTCACTGGCAGGGGATTTTCTCTTACAAAACGGGTTAGCCTCGGATTATATGCTGTTTGACGGATATTTTTACGGACGGCTGGTTCATTCTGTCATAACCTTACCGATTTGGTTCTTAACGTTTTTTTATTCTTTTCAATTAATTAAGTATTATATACATAAAAAAACTATCCTTACCCGAAAAACTTTTCTGCTATATGGTCTTATGCTGGTCTCTATCATAGCCACCTATTGTTTCCTGCTACATCAGTTAACAGGCAGTCCGGTCTATATTCCGGAAAAACTGATACCGACAAAATGGTCGGATTTCGGTTACTGGTCGGAGCAGTATACGCATATGAAAGATGAAATAAAAGAACTTAAGTATGCTTATCCCGGTCCTAAAGATATGTTCCTGCTAAATGAACTCTCTAAGCTTTCTCTTACAGTGGCTGTTATTACAGTACTTCATATAGCGGTTTATATGTATGTACATATACTTGCCTTAAGAGACAAGTAAGTGCGAAACTTCAATATTGTATCCATACACCATGCAATTAATACGAATTTCTAAGCGGAATCTAGCCTAAAGGGCGGCTGAGGCTTTAGAATTCGTATTAATTGCATTTTTAGGACCTTCTTAAAAGAAAAACTATGAAATCTAAAAAAAATAAAGCATGAAGGAAGCTAATTCTCTATATGTTTTTAAAGAATGGATAATTAGAGAGAGAATACTATTTATGTTGAAGCATTTTTCTTTTACACGGGACTGGGTGTCCGGATTTCTTAAAAGTATGAGGACATATTTTTGGTATACCGTAAATGCCGTGGGAATACTGCTGATTATTATTGAAGTTTTGACCATAATGGGATGGGAAAGCGGTACACTGGGATATATTAATTCCTTAAGGATTGGCAGGCCGGAAAGCACCCCGGTTATGGAAGGCGCGAAGGAGGAAAAGGGGAATTTTAATGATATCAATCGTAAGAAAAAACCAGTAATTCCTGCTTATGATTTTACACTAACGGATCAGTACGGAAAGGAGCATACTTTGTCTGATTATAAGGGACAGGTGGTTTTTTTAAACTTCTGGGCCTCCTGGTGTCCGCCCTGTAAGGATGAGATGTCTTATATTGAGGAGCTTTATAAAGAATATAATAAGAATAAAGAAAAGGTAGTATTTTTAGGTATTGCCAATCCAAAAAGTGAGGAAAATCCGAGTAATCAGGATGAGAAAAGAGAATTACTTATGGATTTCATTGGGAATAATGGCTATACCTTTCCCATTCTGTTTGATGAGACTGGAGAAATACTGAATAATTATTACATATCTGCATTTCCGACTACCTTTATGATTGATAGGAAAGGGAATGTATTTGGCTATGTTTCCGGTATGATGACCAAGGAGATTATGAAAAAGATAATCGATCAGACCTTATTATCAACGGAATAAATTGCCCTTGACAGCTCTGAAAATCAATGCAGCTTGCCGTTTACTAATAGTTAACTGGCATTGATTTTCAGAGCCTCCAAGAGCGCCTTCTGATATTAGATGATCTATATTGTTCTAAGCTCAGTAACTTTTAAAGATTTTTTTTCCTGGGATAAAAATTCGTATACGACCTCAGGAGGAAATATGACTTCCTCTGCAATCTCTTTCAGGGTTTTATATTCCCTGATTGCTTTTAAGATCTTAATACCTTCGGTGGTATATTCTGTGTTCAGCCCCAGATTTGGATAGACAATTTCATAGCGGTTTTCCGATTCAATAATGGAATATGGTTTGTTCAGCCGGAATTTCGCCTGCAAGGGAAGGGTCAGGCTGCTTGTCCGATTCATGACTTCGATACAAAACTCAGGGAGTTCAGGGGAAGAATTATAGGGACAAGGTATGCATACATCCTTGTATTTACATGGAGTGCATACGGTGTTAGTGTTCTTTTTATGTAAGAGTTGTAAGAATGGTTCGAAAACAGGAAAGTCCTCATTCCAATCATGATATTCTTCCATATTCAGTTTCATATCACTGTGATTCTGGCAAGTACTTATATTCCCGTTGGGATCTGCATAAATAGCACCAGTTAATGCATCGCAGGTAAAGCCTTTTATTCTATAATCCGTACCATATTTTTTATTCAGGTATTCCTTGAAGATAGGGTAATCATTTAATATATTTATTTTCATGCCAGGGTTACCGGCATGATATTGTGCGATTTCTTCGAAAAGGTCTAGGACTTCCCCGGTGCTGATTGCAAGCAGATCCTGATTGATATCTGCATTCCCTTTTAAAGCCAGGGAGGAGATCTGGTAGCGGATACCTAACTCTTTGGTGGATTCCATAAAGTCTAGGATTTCATGCCGGTTCAGTTTATTGGCAACAATATTTACACCTATTTGGGTACGGGGTGATTTGTATTTATTCAGATAGGTTAAATGCTTTAAGGTATCCATTGCCTTTTTCCAGGTTCCGGTACCTCTTACTTGGTCGTGACTATCTAAAAGCCCTTCCATACTGACAAAAATGGAGGCAATCGGATGCTTCATAATGGCATCAACTAAGCTGCCCTCAGCCTGTCCATTGGTAATAAGAGACACTTTAATTCCGTAAGAACAGGCATAATGTATTATTTCTTCTATCTCAGGATGTAAGAGGGGTTCACCCCCTAACAAAGTCATGTGATCAACAAATGTGCTGACATAGTCAATTACTTTTTTCCAGTTTTTATATTCGGGTTTATTTTGCTCCACCAGTGAAATGGCACCGCAATGTTTACATCTTAAGTTGCACCTTGTAGTGATATCCCAAGTTAAATGCATGTTATCACCGGTATCATGTATTTTAATGATACCTTTTCCCTTTCTATGGTATTTTTTGCCCGGATGGGCAGAAGGTATACTCCTGCGTTCATTGTATCAAGTTGAATTCCTAATGATCTATAAAACCTCTAGGGGATGACACGAAATATGTCTGCTAGTCCAAAGAGAAGAGGCTGTTGCAAAAAACTAAGACCGATTCAGCCGCTTATTTGCTTCGCAGCAGTCCCTCCGCAATGGTTATTAACTCCTAATTATGTATTAATCGCAGCCTTGTACACAAAAACCTGCAGGCCATACACTGCTCAAAGAGCTTTCAGCTTTCTTTTCCTTTACTATAAACATAGGAATCCCTCCTTCCATATTAAGTATATATAAATAACCTTAGATACTATATCCATATGGTCATCTATCAAAAATCATATGATGGCATGTACCTTGCGGGAACGCCAAAACAAAAGCTCTGCTATTAATTCAACAAACCAATGTATAGTTCAATTTAGCGCTACAACAAATACCAGTACTTTAAGGGAATGAAGCAGTAAAACAATATGTAAATATATGTAAATATTATATGACAACACATATAAACAAGTCAAGCTGTAATAAAAATATTAACAATATATGTAAATAATATTGGATTGCTATCAATATATAAGACTAGATCTTACAAGAGAAAACAAAAACAGTCAGGCATATTGCACAAATTCTACCTCAATAAATTTGTTAATAACGTATGTTTTAACATCGGACTAGTAATGACAAATACAGGATGCTATAATTAGTAAGATAATTCTGGAAAAAATCTCTCGAAACAATAATAGCGAAAGAAGGTTGGGGATATGGCGGGAAGACAGCACAGGAAGTTTGAAAAGACAAGAAAATGGGGAATACAGAAGTTTATGGTAGTTACCTCCATGCACTCTATGCTGATGATTACCATCGTAATTGTATTTATTGTATCCCTGGGGATGTGGTATCTGGTGCAGAACTATCTGGTGAAGGTAAACAAAGAACTTTACGACATCCAGAATAATTCTGCAGACCAGTATATTTCAGGGATTGAAGATAAATTATCCAATTATGTTACAGCTATGGGAGTAGTTTCTATGAGCAATGACTTAAGGGATAATATTTTTAACGATAAAGTTACCCGCTCCGAAATGGTTATCCTGGGAAAAGAACTGGGTCAGAGAATCAATGAAATGACTTTTTTTCTTTATCAGTCCCAGGAGGTGATCGGACAGCGGTTATATACATATCTGCCGGCAGACGGCTATTATTTTTGGGATATCAATAAGATAAAAGGCAAGGAGTGGTTTAAGGAATTAGCAGGAAAGAGCCCTCAGTGGTGGTATAGTTATTCTACCGTAACCCGCACCAATCACCTAACCCTGGCCGGAATTATCAATAATTATAATTCTATCTCCGGTGCCTGGGGAAAAGGCTACTGCTGCCAGACCATAACGGTAGATACCGGCAATCTGTTTATGCCCTATGAAGGTTCCGAGACCCTTGTTTATCTTTTTGATAATAGAACCGGACGTATTGTTTATGAATATTCCCCCTTACTGCCTGATGGGGAAAAGACATTGATACGTAAACAGATTATGGACACTTACAAAAAGGCATCTCCGGGCGGAAAACTGACGGAAAAGGTTAAGCTTACCGGCGATCAGGGAAAAACCGAGTATTATAACATCTTGACCAGACAAATTGCTTCCATAGATGTAACGGCTGCGGTCTTATTTAATCCAAAGCAGATGGAAAAGTCCGATGGCGCCAGAGCAATCTACGCAACGGCAATCCTTTTGCTATCCATGATGGTTTTATTGCTTTTATCCAATTGGCTCTATCAGAAAAAATTAAATCTGCTTATCGTACGTATGGATAAATTCGATGAAAAGGACTTACAGCTGCCGGAACCAATTGGAGGAAAGGATGAGCTTGCAAGGATTGAGCGTCATCTCTTTAAGATGCAAAGGCGGATACAGACCTTAATACAGGAGGAGTATACTGCTAAAATGCAGGTAATGGCAGCCCATCAACAGGCATTGATTGCCTGCATTAATCCACATTTTCTTTATAATACGTTAAATACCATTTCAGCAATGGCATGTGTGGAGGGGGCTGACAGTATCAGTGAAATGATTGCCGCCCTTTCCTCCATGTTCCGGTATTCCTCCGAAGTGACAAAGCAGAAAGTGACGCTTAAGGATGAACTTAGGAATATTTCGGATTATCTGTATATTCAAAGCATTCGATACCAGAATGCCTTTACTTATCAGGTAAATATAGAAGAAGCTCTTTATGACTATCAGGTCCCCAAACTGATACTGCAGCCTCTTATAGAAAATGCCTTTAAGCATGGCTTTAAAAACCGGATGACGGAAAGGGAGGGAGACAGACAGATACGGGTTTTAGCAGTGCAGGAGAAGGGGGATCTGATTATAACCATAGAGGATAACGGCAGGGGAATTTCTAAAGAAAAGCTGTCGTCCATACAGGGGCAGATTGAGGAATCAGAGTCCAGAATGACAACTGCGGTCTTAAGTAATGGAAGTATCGGACTGTTAAATGTGCATCACCGGATACGTCTTGAGTATGGTGCAGGCTATGGTTTGCAGATAAAGAGCGAAGGGGAAGGAAAGGGGGCATGTGTATCCATAAAAATGTCCTGTGGAAAGAGTTAAACTAGAAAAGAAGCGGAGGTAAGAGTGTGCTTAGTATATTAATAGCGGATGATGAGAAACTGGCCCGTGAAGATATTTTATATAAGGTAAGCCGGAGCGGCTTCTATTTTAAATGGGTAATAGAAGCTTCTTCGGCAGAGGAGGCACTTGACATGATTAGAGAACATAAGCCAGATATTCTGCTGACAGATATTATGATGGGAGAAATGAGCGGAATTGATTTGGTAAGGACAGCAAAAAGCGCCTCTGCGGAGATAGTTACAATCTTAATTTCGGGTTACCCGGAATTTTCCTTTGCAAAAGAAGCCATTGCATTAGATGTAATTGAGTATCTTCTTAAGCCGGTAAGGCAGGAAGAATTGACAGCAGCCTTATCAAAGGCAGTAGCGAGAGTAATGCATCAGAGAAATTTATTTCAAATTCCGGTATACTTTGAAAAATCAGTGGAGTATTCCCTGGATGAACGGCAGAAGGAGCAGTTGTTTGCCTTCTTAAATGGAATGGAAACAAATCTTGATTTTCCTGTGGCAGCCTTATTTCCTGAAAAGGCAAATTTTTATCAGATGGGTATCCTTCGACTATCAATAAATAAGACAGAAGAAGGGGAAAACGAAAGCTTCCGGCTGTATTACGACAGGCTGCGCCAGAAGGTTCAGAATATAATTAGAGAAACCGGCGGTTCCTGGTTTATAAGCCTGAATAATTTTGCACAGAATCAGCAGATAACAGTAATTGCAGCTTCTTCCGAACTAAAATCAAATAAGGCGGAGGAAACCTTTGCAAAAACCTTTGAACATATATGTCTGCAGGTAAGCCAAAAGCTTGAGGTTGGGCTTCATATTGGTGTATCGGCAGTGTCAGACTCGGTATCCGGAGGGTTATTAACCCAGGCAAGACAAGCCCTTGATTTAAGGCTTTCTTTAGAGAGTCCCTCAAACCGGGTATTTTATTGGAGTGAATGGGAGAAAGTGGCTTCTGCTAATCTGCCGGAGGAGGATTTTAAATTGTATCAGTGCCTGTTGGCGGCAGATGATTTAAAGCAGACACTTTGTACGGTAAGGAGGATATTTTCCTTTGAGGTACCAGGCATGGCTATGCACATCCGTATGCTTTATGTGGAATTAATCTGCATTCTGGCCCGCACCTGTGTTAAAAAAATTGGAGGAAGCGTAGTATCCATGCTGGGTCCGGAATGTTTATCCGGTGCAATAATCGACCAGTTCTCCAACCGGGAAGAATTAATCGAGAGTCTGTGCAGAACCATCACCACGGCTCTTAGCCAATGGATGGCAGTAACAGCAGATGCCAGGTCGGTACTCTCAGGAGTTAAAAGTTATGTGGAGAATAATTTTACCAATAGTGAGTTGTGCACGAATTTTTTATCAAAACAATTTTGTATTTCTTTGGGTTATCTATCGGCTTCTTACAAAAAGGAGTTTGGAATGACCATATCAAAGCAGATCATTAACCTTAGAATGGACTATGCCAAGAAGCTTTTAAAAGAAACCAGGCTTAATATTCTTGATATATCCGATAACTGTGGTTTTAATAACGTCAGTTATTTCATGCGTACTTTTAAGAAGTATGTCGGTTGTACTCCAAACGAGTTTCGTGAAAATTAATGAATTAAAAATTTAACAATCCAATTAGTATAGCAAAAAAGCCTTTAAATGATATATCATTTAAAGGCTTTTTGTTCATTATCACAACAAAAATTAAAATAGTGCATATAAAAACAAAAAATAGTTGATATTCATAAGACGGCAGGGGTAGTAAACTTAATGCAGTTAAGTAAATACAAAGAATTCAGAACTGGTTTTACAAAGGTAATTGCGAAACTCGAATATCGTAATTCTATATCATGCAAATAATACAATTTCAGAGCTGAATCTTGCCCGTAGGGCAACTGAAGCTATGAAATTTGTATTAATTGTATGATGTATTCAAAGAACTATATAGTTTCGCAATTGCTAACTGGTTTTACAGTAAGAAAGGAGAAAAAATCTTGTGAATACTACCATGAAAGTTAAGACAGCGGGGCAAGTACGAATAAGAAAACTATGGCAGCAAATTATGAAACACAAGGTGCTTTATCTGTTTATCCTTCCCTGTGTGATTTGGCTGTTGGTTTTTTGCTATTATCCTATGTATGGGGCACTTTTAGCATTTAAATCTTATAACTATAATCTAGGGATTCTTGGGAGCCCCTGGGTTGGGTTTGCGAATTTCGAAGAGTTCATAAAGTCCCCGGACTTTTGGATCGTCATGAAAAATACCATAATTATCAGCGGTTTAAAGATTATCTTCGGATTCCCTGCACCGATTCTGTTAGCTCTTTTAATAAACGAAGTAAGGTCAAAAAAGTTTAAACGGGTAGTGCAGACCATGAGTTATCTGCCCAATTTCGTATCCTGGGTAGTTGTTGTCAGTCTGATGACGGTTATTTTTACACCTTATGGCGGAATTGTTAACAATATAAGGGAAGCTTTTGGCAAGGAATCCATTTTCATTATGGGAGAGAAGGGGTATTTCTATCCCATGATTGTACTTTCAGATATCTGGAAAGGGGCAGGCTGGGGTTCTATTATCTATCTGTCAGCCTTATCCGGAGTCAGCCAGGAACTATATGAAGCTGCAACCGTTGACGGTGCCGGACATTTAAAATGTACCTGGCATATTACACTGCCTTCTATCAAGGGAACCATTGGTATTATGTTTATTTTCGCGGTGGGAGGTATTTTAAATGCAGGATTTGACCAGGTTCTGTTATTACAGCAGCCGGCTAACAATCAGATATCCGAAATACTGGATACCTTTGTCTTAAAGACAGGTCTGAATTACGGAAGGTTTGAGTATGCCACGGCAATCGGCTTGTTTAAATCGGTATTTGCGTTTGCCTTGATGGCTCTTACTAATACCATATCAAAGAAGTTTATGGAAGTCGGCATTTGGTAAACCATAACAAGGAAAGAGGTCATTATCATTATGAAAATAAAAGAATCAAAATCCAGAAAATTATTTGTGGCATTTAATTATACGTTTCTTGCACTATTTGGTTTTATTACGTTATATCCCTTCTGGTATGTTCTGGTGGCTTCCTTAAACACCGGCAGGGATTTTGCCAGAGGCGGGGTATACTTTTTCCCCAGGGAATTCACTCTGGAAAATTTCAGCCATGCCTTTCGGGATTCCAGGATTTTCGAGTCTTTGACTATATCGGTTTCAAGGACGCTTATTGGTGTAATTTTAGGACTTATTTTTACTGCCTTAATGGCTTATGCCTTATGCATTAAGACATTACCGGGCAAGACATTTTTCACTTTCTTTTTTTATTTTACTACCATTTTTGGTGGCGGTATGATTCCCTATTATATGCTTTTACGTGACTTAGGGCTGACAAAAAGCTTTTGGCTTTATGTAATACCCGCTATATACAGCTTTTTTAATTTCTTATTACTTCGGACTTATTTTGATACCCTTCCTTATGAACTTAGGGAATCTGCCCAGATTGACGGCGCGGGGGAGGTAAAGATTTTATTCGGTATCTACCTGCCCTTATCAAAACCGATACTGGCAACCTTGGCCTTGTTTATTGGTGTAGGGCATTGGAATGACTGGTTTACAGGCGCATATTACCAGAGCCGCGCAGCGCTGTATCCTGCTGCCACCCTGTTACAGAAGCTATTAGGTGAAGCTTCGGCTTCTTCTACCATAAAGCTTGGACAGGAAACGAATTTATCCACTATGACCAGTTATACCACCCAGTCCTTGCAAATGGCATTTGTAATGATACTTACCATGCCCATTGTCATTGTTTATCCGTTCCTGCAAAAGTATTATGTAAAAGGTGTTATGATCGGTTCTATTAAGGGATAAAAGCGGTATGTACGGCATGGAAGCACCATGCTGATAAAAAACCATACAAATAAATTTTAAGGAGTGCGTGATATGAAAAAAAGATTGCTTGGGATTCTTATGATTATGGTAATGACGGTTTCATTACTTTCCGGGTGTTCCAAATCAGGGAGTGGTACCAAAGATTCAAAGCCGGCTGACTCGAATAGTGTTGGTACAGCTGCGGAGACTACGGCAGACGAGACATCAAATGGACCGAAAAAGTATGATGATGTCAAACTGAAAATGCTGATATGCTGGAACGGTGGATTTAAGACAGCATCGGATCAGTACAATAACGAAGTAGCTGAGAAAATCAGGGAAAAGACCGGAGTAACCGTTGAGTTTGAAGGTATCATGATGAGTGAAACAGAAAAACTCAATCTCTTATTTGCATCCGGGGATATGCCGGATATGATTAATGCACCTTATTGGGGAGGCAATGGAGGTGAAACGGCGGTTATTAAAAAAGCCGGTACCGAAGGCAGACTGCTGCCTATAGAAGATTTATTGCCAAATTATCCGAACCTTGCGAATGCTTATGATATCGGTGTAGTATCCCAGTCCTATCTGGAAAATGATTTGGATTATAAATACTTTGGCGGACATCGTTATATCCTGCCCCAGGAAACTCCGGGTGATGACAATGGTGTTACAAACTGGGCATACGGTGTATTTGTCCGTGGTGACGTACCTGCCGCACTGGGAATTGATCCGAAAAGTATCAAGACCAAAGATGACATGTATAACTTCATGGTGAAAGCAAAAGAACATGGATTTAAGGATGTTAACGGCAATGATTGTATCGTAGCAACTACCTACCATAACGGCTGGGATAGTTCAGGCTACTCTATTAATTTTGCTGATAAAAAATTCAGTAATTACAGAAAACAGGCCGATGGTACTTATACCTTCCTCGCTTTGACGGACGACTGGGTTAACAGGGATTTATTTACCTGGAAATTAGTAAATCAAGGCTTGTTGGACGTAGAATGCTTTAAACAGACAGATGCCCAGGCAGATGAAAAGGTGGGTAATGGTACTGCACTATTTGCCTCTGCACAGTATGGTTCTGTTATTAACTCAACAAAACTTACCGGTTTATATAGTTCCCATCCGGAATTACGTTACATACCGGTTGGACCGATGACTTATAAAGACGGTCAGCCGTTAGTACAGCTGGAACAAAATGGACGTGCAGGTTCTCCGGCTATTATTTTCCCTACTTCCTGCTCTAATATTGAGGCAGCCCTTACTTACCTCGATTATGTAAACAGTGAAGAAGGAGCCCGTTTATGCCAATATGGTATTGAAGGTGATACCTATGCTATGAACAGCGACGGTAAACCCCGTCTGAACAGTGAGATACTTGCCAGAAAAGCAGCCGGTGATTCCTCTGTGGATGATGAACTCCGTGAAAAAGGTATCGGCTATATTTTAGGTCGTACACTTCAGGCTGACAAACGTTTTACCTGGTGGGGTGAAAACAATGCAGGGGATGCAGATGCAGCTCCGCCGGAAATGGTGGAATACAAACAGGCCCGTCCGGTTGAGCGTGTCAGTGGTTATCCTTTGGAAGGTTTAGTTATCAATTATGAGAATTATGACAAGGTTAAGAAGTTTGCTTTTGAAGGAACGACTATGACGGATTATGAACAGCGTGCTTATTTTGCTGATACCGAAGAGGAAGCCCGTGCAATTTTAAAAGAGTATCAGAATTATTTATTGACTCAGGAGAATGGTATTTTTAAGGATTACTTAAAATATGTTACGGAATGTGCTGCTTCTAGGGACGATGTATTGGATTAATTAGGAACAACTTTCAAGGGGTTGATGAAATTGGTTTCAAGGGTTGATAAAATCGGTTTCAAGGGTTGATAAAATCAGCTTTTAGTTGTTGAGATAAGCGGCGGTTATGATATATTTCATATGCTTCATATTCTTTGGCTGAATTCACTAATGGATTTTTCATATGGTAAAGCGGAGCCCAAAAGCACAAACTCCTCGCTGCACTCGTCAGACAGTGTGCTTATGGGCTCCATACCATATGAAAATTCCATAAGTGAATTTTGCAGCTAAAGAATGAAGCGCATATGAAATATATCATAACCGCCGCTTATCATTTTTAGGTTGTGAGCTGATTTTATCATGGTGTTGGAAGTAGTTAGCTAAGAGCTTAAATATTTACAAGAGCTTAATAATTTACAAGAGCTTAATAATTTATAGAGCTTAATAATTTATAAGAGCTTAATAATTTATAAGAACTTAGTGATTTCTTACTTGGGAGCTAGTAATTCCTTGAGAAGTTAGTAATTCCTTGAGAGCTAGTAATCCTTTAGAGTTAGTAATTAATTAAGCGTTTAGCAATTCATTCAGTATCCATTAAGAATCAAATTATTTAATGAGTAAGTTGGAATATATCCATTATAATTGTCTTATTGACATCATGCGATGTAGTTGCCAACATCAGTCCGCATGTTAACTGGGAGAAATGTTTTTTTGTTTTAGTCTGTTTTAATTGGTCATGGAGTGATAAAATTATTAAGATTTTACGTAAGTTATGATTTATGCTGTAAATGGTTAATTGGTTTAGTAAAGAGAGGGAATGTATATGTCATATATAAGAGAACGTTCGGAAGAGTTAACAGGTTATCAGGAGGCGGCGCCCTGGCAGCCTAATATTGATGTTCAGTGTGATTTTGTTATGGTTTATGGGATTGATTCTTCTATGCCTGAGAGGGTGCGTAAGTTTAAGGAGAAGGGGTATGTTGTCCATTTGATGACAGGGATTTCCTGGGGGGAATATCAGGATTATTTGTATGGTGATTATGACGGGGTTAATCACTGGGAAGAAAGTCAGATGGACCGGGAGGGTAAGCATATTCAGCATGGGAAGGATGTGCCTTATATGTCGCCTACGGTTGCTTTTGCGGGGTATCTTACCGAAAAGTTAAAGGTTTCTATTGATGCTGGGGTTGAAGCTATTCATATGGAGGAACCGGAGTTTTGGGATCAGGGAGGTTATTCGGAGGCTTTTAAAAAGGAATATCTGTTGTTTTACCGAGAACCCTGGCAGCCGCCTCACAGCAGTTTGGATGCAAGGTACAAGGCTTCTAAGTTAAAAGCCCATTTATATGCCAGGACGATTGGGCGTATCGGGGAAGCGTTAAAGGAATATGCGCTAACGAAATATGGCAGAGTGTTAAGGTTTTATGTTCCTACCCACAGTCTCCTTAATTATACCCAGTGGAAAATCATCAGTCCGGAGGGGGCACTAATTGGGCTTCCTGCTGTTGATGGGTATATTGCACAGGTTTGGACTGGTACCAGCCGCCCAGCCAATGTTTTTGAGGGTGTGGTTAAGGAGAGGACTTTTGAGACTGCATTTTTAGAATATGGAATTATGCAGGAACTGGTTAAGGGTACGGGAAGAAGAATGTGGTTTCTCCATGATCCCATTGAGGATAATCCTGAGTATACCTGGGAAGATTATCGTTATAATTACGTTAAGACTGCAATTGCTTCCCTGCTGCATCCGGCTGTCCATAATTATGAGATCTGTCCCTGGCCAAGAAGGGTGTTTGACGGGGTATTTCCCAGAAAGGCAGGTCTTGCTGGAGGAACCATACCAACGACTAATATGCCCGGTGCCAAGGCGATTACTACAGAATATGCGACCCTGCTTAACAGTATGGTACAGCTTTTTGGGGATATGGACCAGCCGGAATATACGTTTGACGGCATTAATGAGGGTGTGGGTATCTTAATGTCTGATTCGGGATTATTCCAAAGAAGTTATCCGGATGGCATTATATTAGATGAGAGTGCCCTGATGATGGAAAAAACCTTTGAGGAAATTAAGAACCGGATTCATGACGGAGAGGATTGCACTGCAATAAGCCGCAGCTTTATGGAAAAGATTTTAGGAGATAAGGATTTATTCCGTACCTTTGTCCAAAGCGGAACGTTCCCGGATTTCTTTGGAATGGCAATGCCTTTGCTAAAATACGGGCTTCCAGTACGTCCGGTACTACTTGATAATGTAAGGCGTTTTCCTGGGTATCTGGATGATTATAAAACGCTGATACTTAGTTATGAATATATAAAGCCGGAATCTCCGGATGTTAACAACGCCCTGGCTGCCTGGGTCAAAGGGGGAGGCGCGCTGATTTATATCGGAGATGGCAGTGATCCCTATCATAACATTGAGGGTTGGTGGAACCGTTCGCAAAACCAGGAGGACGGTAAAGAAAGGTATAAAAATCCCGCAGAACATCTATTTGAAATGCTTGATCTGCCTGGGGAGAAAGAGGGAAAAGTTATAAATGTTGGCAGAGGACATGTGCTGGTATTAAACCTGGCACCGGCTAAACTTTGTCTGACCACTGAACTTGCGGCGGATTACCGTAACCGGGTAAAGGAAGTATTAGCTTTTGGAGGCAGTGATTGGAAGTTTACGAATCAGCTTACCCTTCGCAGAGGACCCTATATTATTTCGGCGGTTATGGATGAAGGCAGCAGTAGTTTTGAGCAGGAAAAGGAGAAAGGACTGGAGAAAGAACTGGAGAAAAAGCAGGAGAAAAAACTGGAGAAAGAACTGGAGAAAAAACTGGGAGATGCTCATAGTTTTAAGGGACTTTTTGCAGATATGCTCGCTAATGATTATAAGATAATTAAAGAAAAGCAGGTTGCACCGGATGAAAACACCATATTGTTTGATTTCTCCAAAATAGAAGAGGAAGACTGGCGGATTATTGGCTCCTCGGTAAGAGTATTTTCTTTGGAACCAGATGAGGATGGCACCGGTTTTACCATGAAGATAAAGGGAGCCGATAAGGTAAGTGCTTATTTAAGAATCCGCATGCCTTATAAGGTATCATCACTTATGGCATTCGATGAGAACAAGAATCAGGTGCCATTTGAATTTTCCTGGGAGGAAGAAACCCGTACAGAGCTGTTTTCCTATGAGAGTTCGAATCAAACGGTATTTTTGAAAGGAAATTTCTGATGTTCCTATGAAAACCCAATAAGAAATTATTTAATTACCAATGTGGACTGGAAACAGACTGTGTTGGTAATTTTTATGCAATCAAAACAGGTGTCCATTACATGAGAATACTCCGCTTTATTTTCGTATCACGCCATTCGGTCAAAAATAAATACCATTCGGATGTAAAATATTTACACCAAAAACGTTTCATGGTATTTTTTCATTAAGCAATAGAAAAGTCATACCTGCAGGTCTTGCAATCTATACAGTCTGAGGGGCGGCGGACAAAGACGTAACACAGGTCTGCTGACTGTTAAAGGGCTAGTTCAGATAGATTGGATAAAGCTAAAATTATAAACAAAGGAGGTGACATTACATGGAAGATTTAAGAAGAGAAGAATTAGAAATGGCAACTGAAGCAACAGAAAACATCAGTCTTGTTACATTATTTGATGATTGTGAAAGTGGTTTCTTAGCTAAGAAGGACAAGCTTATCACATGGTTATTATCATAATCAGCAATGTATAAGGGATTATAATTTGAGGCTTTGCCTTTATGGCAACAGCCTCACTTTATAAATATAAGAATGGAGGAAGCGATGGAGACATATAAGTTAGGAAATATTTGTATATGTTCCGCTAAGGAGTTCCGTTGTTTTGATCTTCTAAGAGAAGAATTAATAAATAATCAGGTATTATTTGAAATGCCTGTTCATGTAATAAAACTGAAAGCTTTAAAAGAATGGGATAATACATATTTATATGGGAAGTCCCGGATTCATAGAAATCCACACAATGGCCATGAAATCTGGAAAGACGAGGAAGGTGCGGAGACCATTGATATCCTGGGGAGTTTGATTATACGCAGTGCTGTCTTTGAGACTAATATCTATTATTGTCTTGAAGGTGATCTTTATAGTTGTCTTAGGAATAAAATATGCGGGATGATACGGCAGTATGTGCTAAGGGACTCTTTATTTGGAATACATTCGGCTTTGCTTGGGAAGGGCCTTCGCAAACTACTGATTATCGGATCAAAAGGGTCTGGAAAAACCTCTTCTATTCTAAATGGAGCAGCACATCATGGAAAAGTATTTACGGATGAATTTATATTTGTAGACCAGAACCTGAAGGTGAGCTGTTTAAAAAGATTTCCGGCAGTTACAAAGCATACGTTAAAGGCATACTTTAAGGATTCGGATTTTACCATTCGGGGTGAAATTTACAGTGACTTGGCAGGCGAAAATAAATACCTGCTGGATATAGCTATCAGTGAGGAAGATAAATTCCCTTTGCGGGAGATTGATACCATATATGTATTACCACTTAATAAGAATCAGATAATCAATGAAGAAAATAAAACCAGCATTGTGACCGATAACTTTATCACCGGAAATGGCAAAAGTGGTGAAGTGATTCAGATTTTTGAAACCCTGGTAAGGAAAAGTAAAATGATAACCATAGCTCAGCTTAAAAATAGTTTAGCCAGAATGGAATGAAGGTGTAGTTATGAAAGATGTAACAGAACTCATAAAGGATTATTGCAGTCAAAAGGATATACCCTGCAAAGGTGCTATACTTCACGGTTCCCAGGCAGTAGGCTTTGCGAATAGGAATTCCGATTATGATTTTCTTATCATAACCGATTCAAAGACAGGCTTAAAAATCGATACGTTTATCGATAACGATAACCGGAAAATCCAGCTTGAATTTATGGATACCCAGGCACTGGAGAAGGAATTAGCCAGTTACGAAAAGGGGCTCTTTGACAAAATGTCAGATCTTAATCTGATGGCTGGACGGGTTTTTATGGGTAAAATACTGGCAGAAGAGGATTTTTTCATATCCCGGTTAATTAAAGTCTATCGACCTTATCAGCACAAAAAGAAATTAATAGAAAAGTTTTTTTACCAGGCCGTTAATTTTTACAGTGATTCTAAAACCGATGACCTTTTGCTAAAGGAGTATTCCCTGGATTTAATGGTAAAAGCCATAGGTACCGCCTATCTCATTTATAAAGACGTATATTGGCTTAATATCAAGTGGCAGCACAGATTTATGGAACGATTTCTGGAACCAAAAGAATATGAATATTATATAAGACTTAGACTGAACAGACAGGATATGACCGAAGACATAGTCAGTGCCTATGCTAAGGAATTATTAGGACTTATAAATTTATCTGGTAAGGATGGAAACAAAGATATGGTAAGGACCAGTTAATAGAAAAGCAAGAGCTAATAAAAGAGAAGTAAGAGCCAGTAAAAGAGAAGTAAGAGCAAATGAAAAGAGAAGCAAGAGCCAGTAAAAGAGAAGTAAGAGCAAATGAAAAGAGAAGCAAGAGCAAATGAAAAGAGAAGTAAGAGCCAGTAAAAGAGAAGTAAAAGCAAATGAAAAGAGAAACAAGAGCCAGTAAAAGAAGGTAAGAGTCAGTAAACGAGAAGTATGTACAGTAAAAATAAATGCAGAGGAAAGGATACATAAGGACTAAGGTGAGTAAGTACCGGTCTGCCAGCTTTTTTATTACAGCAGCAGACGATGTTGTCCTCATGTACGGGTGGTATCAATATGAGTAACCGCTTTATCTATTGCAGTGACGGAAAAATGAAAGCACTTCATGAAGATTTGCTGGTAGATATTAATTTAAGAACCTGTGTAAATAAATTCATGTATGTGGGCAGGGTTACGAAGTGCGGAATTTTATTTACCTCTGATACAAAGCAGTACTTAAACCGGATGAGTAATTATTTTTCAGAAGATAGCATTATAGACTTTACCGGTCCTCTTATCCTTGTGAAATTTAATACAGAGTATTTGTCAAAGTATCATAAAAACTCAATCTATTGGATTGCAGAAAAGAATGGCGTGCAAAAAGGAGAAAATCCAGAAGCTTATTATTATGAGTGGGGAGACTATCTTGTTACGATTGACAAAAGCTTGTGTGTGGTTGAAGTCTATAACAGAAAGGATGCGGACTTTGATAAGTTTTTACCTTACTTTATTAAAATACTGGAGGGAGTCATTATTTCACTGCATATCCGGATGGGATTTTTTCCGGTACACGGTGGATTACTGAAAAAAGAGAAGGGCAATTATCTTATACTTGGGGATTCCCAGGCAGGTAAAACCACCGTTATGGGACTACTGCAAAGTCAGGGCTATGAATACCTAAGCGATGATATCGTCTTTTTTGATCTAAACGGCAGGGCATATCCTTTTGGGAATTATAAAAAGGTAATGGAACAGGAAGAAAAGTCTGGTTGCTTTTATGAAAAATGTGACGGTATCGTAAGACGGGTGGAGAAAATCCCTGGCATGACCTCAAAAGAAGGGCTTTTCATTGATAAAATATTACTGCCCGGTATTAAATTTATGCCAGAATGCCGCTTAACCTTGTGCACCAAATCATCACGGATCCTAACGGGACTTCTTGCAGAATATCCTTGCGGATACTTTGTATGGGAAAAATATTTGTTTAGCAGAAGTATTTCAGTGATTAATGAACTAAGTAAAAAAGAAACCTATAATCTGGAATTAGCATATGGAAAACCCAATGAGGAAGCTATAAGGGTATGGGAAGGGGGAGAACTGCTTACGTGTTAATAGAAGATAAGAATACCTTCCAGGCAATTGCCATCGGAGGCTGGTTAAACAGTGGGGCCTTTTATGATTACGAAGGGAAATGCGGTCTTCACCACTTTATGGAGCATATTATTTTTAACATACCAAAAATCAGACAGTTAAGTGATGCCTTAAAAGAAAAAGGAGCTGTAATCAACGCCTTTACCTCCCATGAAATTATATGTTTTTATGCGGTATGTCTGGAAGAAGATTATGAAAAGGCCTATGAACTGATTGAAACTATTATCGTTTCCAGACTGGATTTTAGCAAAGCAGAAAACTTTGAAAATGAAAAAAAGATAATATTAAATGAAATAGAATATCACAGCAGTTATACGGAGTATTTAAAAGAATTACTATTACAGCAGATGTTTGGCAAGACCGCGGAGCAGTTTTCTATACTAGGAAATGAAAAATCGGTTTCTGGTGTAACTGCTTTGGATGTTACAGCCCTTTATAACGATAAATTCAGTAACTGCAATAAATTGATTACCATAATAGGTAATAGTACTAAGATTAAGGCACCGGTAGAAAAGGAAGAGAGGAATAATACATTATTACCGGTATATGGTTCTATTATGCCGGATAAGAAGCGTGAGCCCCTGATACAAGAGGTAAAGGATAAGGATGAAATCTGTTATTATGGTATCAGCTTATTTTATCCAAAGCAATACCGAAAAGAGGGACTAACCTTTACAGAATATGTAAAAGGTGAGCTATTGGAGGAAATCAGAGAAACCAATGGAGCCGCTTACCGCATTGATGGATCCAATATGAATTTTGGCCAAGGTGCGGTGTCCTTTTTGATTATAAAAATCATGAAAAAGGATGTTGAACTGGTTAAAAACTGTATCCATACGATACTTCGGACTTTTAAAGATGGACTGATAGAAAAACTTTATGAAATCCAAAAAAAAGTTACTACCAGAAGCCAGATAAAAAATGATAATGTTCTCAGCAGAATGTTAAATTTAGGCTATGAACAAACGATACTGTTTAGGGAAGGGGAAACCTGTGAAATGGAGACCTTTCTCAACTATTTAAAAACTACTTTGGAAAAAGGGGAGGATTATTATTGCCAGAGAATTATTGGAAGAATCAAATAAATATGAAATTCAGGAGAAATTAGACATTAAAAGAACGGATAAAGAGTATATTATTAAATCTCCCAGGGGAGTGGTCTTACTAAAAGAAATCCAATACCAGATTCTGATGGAATTCACAGGAGATGGGAATTTTGTAGGGTATATTAAAGATAAGTATGGTAAATACGGAGCTGATAATGTTGAGAAGCTCCTAAAGCAGTTCATCTTTGAAAAATTAATTATTAAGCCTGGTACCAACGTTTTTGAAAAAAAGACCGTAGGTTATTACTTTCGGTTACTTACCAGGCTAATACTGCCAAGGAAGCCTTTTATTGCATTTATTAAAACGGTACTGGTACCGATACCGGTTACTTTTACCACGGTTATGTCTTTACTTTTTATTGTGGTATCCGTTTATACCAACTACCGGCTGATTCTGTATACCGGCTTCTCCTGGAGTGATTTGCCAAGGCTTTTTCTTTTTTTGTTAATTGGCATCTTTATCGCCCTTTATCATGAACTGTGGATGGCTGCATTTATAATAAAATATGGTGGTGAAGCTACTCTTAAATTTAAGCTGCGGATTTTACTTGGGGTTTTTATCAGTGTGGTGGTAGGCTGGGAATATCTGCTTACGTTAAAGAAAAAGCAGATTGTGAAAACCTTTATTCTGGTAGATTTGTATACGGCAGCTTTGTGTGGTTTCTTTTCCTTAATTGGATATTTATTTCTCCTAGGCAATAATAGGACATTTTCCTTTGTGTTCTGTAGTTTTTCCATTATTGGCTATTCTTATCTGGCAATAAATCTGTGGCCTTTTTTATTAAAGGGTGACGGCTACAATATATTTTGTATCTGCAGCCAGGTATCCAGAGTGCGGAACTATTTTTTCCGGATGATATATGAAGTATTTACCAGACGGAAGTTTGATTTCATCCCTCAGGGGAAAATGAAAGTATATCTGTTTTGGAGTTTTATGTTTGTACTTACCCTTATTTTCATCGAATATGCTGTTTCAAAGGGAATCCGGCTGAGAATTTAAAAGTTCTATCAGACACATTAGGTTAAGCTTATTACAAGAAAGAATAAAAAGGATACTTAACAGATTCGTAGTAGGAGGCAACTATGTTACTGAAAGTCATTTACATTATTTTTGTTATTTTATACAGTGCACTATTAATAATCTCCATAGTAAAAGGTAATAACCGGAAAGGGATAAGAAAACTGGATGCCGGGAACACATTTTTAGCGGTCGGAAGCCTTTTATTATTCTTTAGCAGTGCTGCGGCAGTAGTTCAGGCAGTCAGTTACCTTGTGCCTTTAGTGGTGGGTTTAGTGCTCATACACATCGGTGCTTTAGCAAATGGATATAAATTATACAAAAAGCCCCACCTGAATCATCATATAATCAGGCTGGGGGTATCTCTGGTTATAGCAGTCACTTTTTATCTCATTGTCCGCCCTATGTAATAAAAAATCGTTTGGTATGCTGCACACGATGAGAGTATCGTGGTTGGAGACTGCCAGGACAGCACATGTGCTCCAAAGTTGATAAAATGATTTGGTCTATGAATTTACAATCAGAAGAAGGAATCAGAGCTAAGGAAGAACCAGAGTGAAGAAAGTAACAGAGTTATAAGAAGGAATCAGAGCTAAGAAAGAACCTGAGTAAAGAAAGAACCAGAGTTAAGAAGTAATCTGAGTGAATTAAGAATCAGATTTAAGAAAGAAACGGGGTAAGGTCATGTTTGATATTGTGTTGGTCAATCCGGTAAAAATCAGGGATTCCTATTCTGTATTGCCCCTGGGGACCCTAACGCTTGGCACCATACTAAAAAATAATGGGTTTAGCGTACTAATTCTTGATTTTAACTACTTATGGGAAAAGGGACTTCTAAAAAAAGGTGAGGATATTGAGACCACGTTAAATCTTATGAGCAGTTACCTGTTGGAGTTAAAACCAGGAATCATTGGTTTTAGCACAAATAGTTCCTGCCATCATGTAGCCATTGCTTTATCGGAACAGATAAAAGCTAGAAGCAGTATAAAAATTATCTTCGGCGGTCACCAGGCCAGTCTGACGGCAGTAGAAACCATGACAAAATATCCCTGGATTGATTTAATATCGGTAGGCGAAGGTGAGAATAATATTGTCCCGATTGTCTTAGCATTATCACAAGGGAAGAACGTTAAAAATATAAAGGGCATCGTATACCGCAGGGAAAATGAAGTCATTAAGAATGAGGACATAGAACTATTAGAAGACTTGGACAAGCTCCCAATGCTCGACTATAGTCTTACCAATCTGGATCTGGAACTGAAAAAATCCAGTAACATAGCATTTCCCATAGAAGTAGGCAGGAGCTGCCCATTTTCCTGTACCTTCTGCTGTACCAAAACCTTCTGGAAACATAAATTCAGAATGAAAAACACCCCCAGGCTCCTTGCAGAAATAGAATATATCATAAGCAATTATTCTGTCAGCAGTTTTCATTTTCTCCATGATTTATTTACTTATAATAAGAGTAAGGTGTTAGAGTTCTGCAATCTGGTTGCCGCAAAAGGATTAAAGTTTAAATGGATTTGCAGTGCCAGGGTAGATACTTTAGATGAAGAAATGATAAAAGCCATGAAGGCTGCCGGCTGTGAAAAAATATTCCTGGGCATAGAAACTGCCTCAACAGACTTGCAAAAGTCCATTCGAAAAAACTTAAAGATATCCGCCATATGGGAAAAGGTAAAACTGTTAAAAGACTATGGAATCAAAGCAGAAGCTGGATTTATGTATGGTTTTCCCGAGGAAACAGAGGAAGATGTCAACCTGACATTAAATATGATGATGAAAGGTGCCAGAATGGGAGTGTGGTTTCCGGAAATTGGAATTTTAAATGTTGAAAATGGAACAGAAATCTATTATAATATAAGGGAAAAATTGTATTTTAGTCAGGATCTGGATAATATATATCTTTGCGGTAAGGAGGAAACGGAGTATTTCTATTCCTCTTTTAAAGAAAATCCAGAGCTATATCCCCACTTTTATGATTTTGACAATAAAACCCGGCAAAAGTATAAATATCTGGATAAGTTCATGTGGATTCTAATCACCCTGATGTTTTTGGGACTTAGAACTACCATAAGCTTTTTGATAGCTGTATACAAGAACAATATACTGAATCTATACCTGGATATGACAGATACCTGTGCAGATGCATTTAAAGAAATATTCGTAGAAAATTTTGCCGTAGCAAAAGGAAATGAATCTGTTTTAATTGACCAAAGAATCAGTCTTCTTGAAAAGCTTTTATTGTTGGTAAAGGATAAAAAAGAAAACGGGGCTATCTTATATCAGCTTTTTGACTTAGAGAAAAATATAATCCACCTTAGGGTATTTGGAAAACTTAATGATAAAATGCAGTTACAGTATGATTATAACCTGCTGCAATTAAAGCAGTCTGGCACTATAGATGACTCTGTAAAGACCTTTGCAATCAGGTTAAATAAAATCAGCGAAAGTAAAATAGAAATCTGCGGCGAAGTATAACCAACAGGAAGTAAGCTTTCACCTGTAAAACTCCCACCTTTACAGTTTATTCTGTTGGCAGCAATTCAAGAAACTTGCGACATGTAAAGAAGTATAAAAAGCAAAATATAAAAAGCAAAATATAAAAAGCAAAATATATAAAAAGCAAAATATAAAAAGCAAAAAAATAAAAACCAAAAAAAAAGCAAAAAAATAAAACAAAAATATAAAAAGAATAATTAAGCGAATGAGAAATAAGTGAAAAATGCAGATAAGGGTAAAATATAAATTAAGGGAGATATAGATGGTAGAAAATATACAAAACAGTAAAAAAAACGATAAACCTTTTTTATTCTTCATAGGTTCCTTTTTGTGCTTTTTAGTGATATATTCCTTATGCAGCACACTGATAGAAGCCTTGTACCAAGGTAAAAGTTCCGAATACATGTATCTGTTTAAAAGAATAATCCAGTTTGCGCTATACATGATATACATCCGTACCCTCCATAGTGCGACCCAGGTAGGACTAAACTATCCGGTAAACTTTAAACTGCACCATTTAATCCTAAGCATAGCAGTCATGTTTTCTGTAATTGTCTTTTATGAAAACACGATACAGCTATTGATCGATAAGTATCTGACTATTTCCTCCTCTCTAATGGAAGAAGGAAGCACTATGGAAGCTGAAATGTTTCGGTACCCAATCCCCTTAATCCTCCAAACCTGCATCACCGCTCCAATTGCAGAAGAACTAATCATTAGAGGCTACCTGTTTAAAATACTAAAAAGAAAATACACCCAAACCACAGCACTGGTCATTTGCAGCCTGTTCTTTGCAATACTCCACTTTGATTTTGCCAATACCCTATTCTACTTCCTAATCGGCTTAATCCTGGGAATCGTTTTTATAAAACTACAATCCATCCTATACTGCATCCTGCTGCACCTGCTAATAAACTTAACCGCCGTCACCTCTTACTACGCAGGTTATGAAATCTTTGAACAGGGCTTTAACCTCTATGCCCTGCTGATATCCGCCTTCGTCGGAATAATCAGCATCATGATATTAGCAACAATATCAAAAAAGAAAATTATTGAAGCAATAAACTAAAACAAATACTAAAACAGAACTAATAAACATAACCAAAAACTATACCTTGATAAAATCAGCTCATAAAACTTAAAGTAAGAGCAGTGATGGGGATATCTTTCATAAGCGCTTCATTCTGAGACTGTAAATTTACTTATGACTTTCTCATATGGTACAGAATGAAAATGCACACTGTCTGACGAGCAAAGCGAGGAGTTTGTGCATTTTTATTCTCGCTTTACCATATGAGAAAGCCATTAGTAAATTCAGTCCTCAGAATACTAAGCTTATGAAAGATATCCCCATCACTGCTCTCTCACAACCCCCAGCTGATTTTATCAAGCGCCCCTTCCAAAGGGTATACCACTAACAGAGATGTTAAAGGTATACTCTTTTTTGTCATATACAAACAAATCGTTGCTAAAAAAAAATCATTTACCAATACATAGATAGTATATATAATACCATTATATATGTATAATTATTACAAAAAAGGAAAGAAGTGGGAGTATGAGTTCAAAGTTGTTGTACGAAATTGGCAGCAGACTAAAAATGAGAAGGCAGGAACTAAAGCTTACACAAAGGGAGGTAGCAGACCTGTTAGATATTTCTTTAAATTTCTACGGAGATACAGAAAGGGGAGTAAAGAGATTATCCATAGAAAAAATAATATTAATCCAGGAAAAATTGGGACTAGATCCCACCTATCTTTTAACCGGTGTAAAACCACCGGAATTAAATTTAAACCAGTTACTATTGGAGTGTCCTGCGGAAAAACGCCAGGATTTTGAAGAGCTAATGAAACATGCAAGTAACTTATACAAGTATAAGTAAGGAAGTGATTGGTTGTATGCTGACTATCGCATTTTGTGATGACGACAACAGGTTTCTGGAAAAAATAGTTCCAAAAGCCGGACAGATATTAAAAAAGCTGAAAGTAAATGCTGTGATCTATACATTTACAAACGGGGAAGCCTTAATAAAGAGTCTTGAAAAGCACACGCACTATTATGACATTATTTTTCTGGATATTGAAATGCCCCATCTAGGCGGTAAAGAAACGGCAAGAAGGTTACGGCTGTTAGATAAGAAATTCAAACTGGTCTTTCTGACTTCCTTTGAAGAAGAGGTTTTAAATACCTTTCAATATGATGTCAGTGATTTTACTCCCAAATTCTTAGTCCAGGAACGCCTCTATTCCGTCATAAAGCGGCTGATTGAAAAAATAAGGGAGGACGATCCAAAACCCCAGACCTTTAAGGTACGGGATTCTCAGGATAAAATCTCTGTGATAAAAGTGCCGTTATATGATATAGAGTATTTTGAAAGTATAGACCGGAAAATTTATCTGCATACGAAACGGAGGGTATATTTAATACATAATTATAAGTTTACTGATTTAGCCGGGCAGTACAGTAAGTTTGACTTTGTTGATATACACAGAACCTGTATCGTAAATATAAAATATATCTTCTCCATTGAGGATACGAGTATACGTCTGGATGATGGAACAATCCTTCCGTTAAGCAGACGTAAAAGACAGCAGGTTCTTGACAAATACCTAAAAATAATCTGCGAGGTGGACGAATGATAGGATTAATACAAGCGTATTTTTTTACATTGGTCGAATCCATACTGTTATATTGGATGGTAAACAGTCTGCTGACCTGCAAAGCCAGCGGGTCCAAAAAGGCAGTATTTTTAATAGGTGCAGTGCTGCTTGATTCTCTCTTTGTGCAATTTTGCCCGGTAAATCTGATTTTTCTAAGACTTATATTATTTGTGGCACTGCCTGTAATTATTGTGAATTTCTTCTACAGAGACAGCTTGTGGAAAAAAATCTTTCTTATTCTAGTAAATAATTATATCCTGCTAATAAGTGATATCCTGGCCGGAAATCTGTCCTCCTTATTAAATGGGACAAGCCTTGAACGGCTGATATCCGAAACCTCATATGCAAATTTCTATTTTTCCATATTGTCAAAGGTAATCGCCTTACTGCTTATCTGGAGCTTTCTTTGGTTCTTTCATAAAACGAAGCCTGAAATTTCGTCAAAGTATTGGCTGGTTATGGATTCTATGATTAGCTTTTTTATTATTGTTATTAACTTTTTCCTTATGTCAAATCATACACTGCAAAGCCATATTCCCTATTATTCAGAAAAGATTCTTGTTATATCCCTCTGTTTTCTGCTTATGACGGTCATGGTAGTCTACCTCTTTGGAGAAATCTGCGGCTTTTATCAAAAGGCTCAGCAAAAACATAACCTGGATTTGCAAAATCGTATGCTGGAAGAGGAATTAGCCCGTCAGGAAATGGCGGTCTCAGACTTAAAAAAAATCAAACATGACCTTCATAACAATCTTGCAAATATATCGTTATTGCTCCAGGACAATCAAATTGAAGAATCACTGGAATATATAAATTCCATTACTTCGGTCCTTGAGCCTGCAAAAGCTGTGGTTAACAGCGGAAATAAATATATAGATGCCATTCTTAATTATGAACTGTCGGTATGCAGGAAGCATCAGATCAATACCGCATTTCAGATAGACAGTATTCCGCCTTTAAGTATGTCACCCACCGATCTTTCCGCTATCTTATCCAATATGCTCAATAATGCCATAGAATCCAATCTGAGCATAAAAGAACCAGAACGGTATATATCCCTTAAATTATTCTGCTACAAAAATTATGTCACCTTTGTCTGTAAAAATCCTTATAATCATATTTTACGTGGCTTTGGTCAAAGCTTACGTACAAGCAAAAAAGACAGGTCGAATCATGGCTATGGCTTAAAACTCATCAAATACGCCGCAGATAAGTGCGGAGGAACGTTTAAATACAGCTATCAAGACAACACGTTCACATCAATTGTAATGCTGCCAGTTAAAACCCAGGAAAGCCCGCTGCAAAATAAAGTTTACCATTCGGCCGCAAATAATTACCACTGAGTTAAGGGGGCTTGCTATTTCTAAAAAGTTTACTAATATAAATACATATATTACCAGTTAAGAGGAGCCGTTATCATGAATTATTTAGCAGAACAGTTATCGTTACGTCTGGTTACCCACAACATAATTGCAACGGATAAAAGAAAATTTTATACCTATGGAATCGAGCTGCTTTTACATGATCTGCTGATATTTCTAATGCTTGGCGTAGCAGCAGTCTTAACCCATACGGTATTCATTAGTTTAATCTTTACTATTTCTTTTTGCGTGCTGCGCTCTTATACAGGAGGCTATCACAGCGGAACTTATTCTGGCTGTTTTTTTACAGCGGTGGTTAATTATGCTGGTTTTCTGCTGTTTCATTTCTTTTTAAGGGATTGGAGGTTTTTTAGCGGAAGTATCATGATGGTGATATCCATTCCTGTTATTCTTAAATATTCACCAGTGGAACATAGGAATAATCCTCTTACTAAAGTAGAAATAAAAAAATATAAAAAAATTGCCAGGATTCTTGTGTGCATATATAGTACCTTTTTTATTGCAGCTCTATGGTTTATTAGTATTGATATGGCATTTGCCGCCTCATGGTCAATATCTGCAACAGCAGTCCTAATGCTGATACCAATAATACAAAATCGAAATGGAGGTGAAAAAAATGAAGAAACAGTGTTTGACAGTTCTGGCAGTCATGGCAGAAAAAGCGATAAAACAGGCTAATAGCAAAGCTTCCCGCTTCTGGTCCTACCAGCCGAAAGCGCCGGAGGGAATCAAAGATTTCAAAAAATAGTAATAATAGTTAGAGTAAAATACAACTTTCCCAGTCTGATGTAAATGATACCTGATAAATAATGAATTTTTATTTAACAGGTTTTTTTGCAATCTAACTGGGAAAGTTGTTCTTTTTTTGTTTATAAAAAGCTTTTGATCTTCTTAGCACGTATAAGTCTGTGGAAAATAGAGCGAAGTATTTTACCTGGGTGTAATTTTATCTCCATTTAACTTTACATTCCAGACTGGATATACTATAATAAAATCAGAAATTGGTAACTTGTATGAGGGATTTGCATATCAAAATTATACGGTTAAATTTGGGGATACCATTGTTTTATTTAAGGAAACACGCAGAAAAGCGAATGAGCAAAATACCAGGATTAATTTAGTTTTAAGACAAAGGCTTTGCAAATCGATTATAATGTTGAAAGGATGGGATTCTATGAAACTGATATATGTGATTGTACGCAACGTTGACAGCAGCAGAGTTATGGATGGATTAAACAAACAGGGCTTCTACGTAACAAAACTGGCATCTACCGGAGGGTTTTTAAGGGAAGGTAATACTACCTTAATGATTGGTACAGACGAAGAAAAAGTAGAAGAAGTCATAAGCGTTGTAAAGAAAGAATGCGGACCGAGACAACAGATTATTTCAAATCCCGTCGGACCAGCTGAATATACCTCCATGCAGGTACTGGTTAATGTAGGCGGTGCAACAATATTTGTAATGGATGTTGACCGGTTTGAAAAGATTTAGCATTCGGATATAGTTTATTAAATTTAATTCATATTTCCTGTATCAGAACAGGATTTTAAGGAGACTGCTGAAGTAAGTTTTTATTCGGTAGTCTCTTTTTATTGCCCCGTTTTGTTAAAAGTATTTGAGCTATAAGTAGGTTGGCAATTAATGTTGAAGGAGATAGAATTTACATAAAAGATCTATTTTGGCTTATGGACTGGGAAGCGGATTGTCCAGAAGAACAGCAAATTGAAATAGAGAAAGGAATATATCATATTACACTATGTACTGTACAGCCTGAATCAGGAATTTGGGGTGATGACCAAACCATATATGTTTATCTTAAAAAACTGGAGGAAATGCCGAAATTGGCTTGGCAGGGAGTTCCGCAACTATTTAAAGAGTAATCTCAGCCAATAATGTAGTAAAAATATAGGAATCCGTTTTAATGATAAATTATCTCAACAAATAGGAATCGTATTGACGTTTTATTATATTAATTGTTACTATTCAAGTAATATAATAAATATATCAAAAGATTTTGAATTCTGTTTTTGGACCAGACGGTTAGCCAAAGCTAACCTGACATAAAGTTTTCCAGAGTGGATTGTATTTTATACGGATTTGAAGGTTTTGACCTTAGTTAAAATACAAATAGTTAAAAAAAAACATGCAATAAGAGAGCTATGAACTTTATTTCCGATAACCAAATTAAAGTAAATAACAGAGAAATAACATAAAACATAAGAATAACAGAGAAAGAGGAGAGAATGAAATAGCAGAGAAGAAAGAGTTGAGAAGAAAGAACAGAGAAAGAAAGCGAAGGGAAAAGTATGGGAACAGCAGAAGGAAAGCCGTTAAATGTTAGTATCATACAATTTGGTTTAAAGCCTGTCAAAGAGGCAGAAAGCATGGTATTTTATGAACTGGAGGATAAAGATGGATATGGGAAAATGCTGGTGTGCAGGTTGTTTCCAGGAATCTATATATATTACAATGACTACAATACCACCCATGTTTTTTCCGGAAAGTTCAGCTTGAACAGTTATTTCCAACTCAGTTACAGTTATGAGGGCACCTATGAGTTTGAGCTAAAGGATAACCGCTGCATCTATATTGGGGAAAGAGAATTAATCGCCTTTCATAATATATTTGAATCCCTGGGTTCTAAGTTTCCACAAAAAATATATAAAGGCTTTGCCCTTACCTTTGACATAGAAGCTGTAACAGGTGAAATGAAGAAGTATTTTAGTGATTTCTCCATTGAATTTGAACAGATTATAACGAAACTTTGTGAGGATAACAATGTGTTTGTTATGAAAGGAAATCCACAGATACAGGATATATTGGAGAAAATTTATTTTTCGAATCCTTTTGAAAAAACCTCTTATATTAAAATAAAAGTCCTGGAACTGCTTCATCTCCTGAGCAACGAAGATATATCAGAAATGAAGTATCGGTGCAGCTATTACGACAAAAATACCGTCCTTAAGGTAAGAAAGGCAAAGGAACAGCTAGTGGAGGATTTGACAAAACACCATACCATCGAAGTACTGGCGAAAGAGCATCATATCACGAAGACCTTACTAAAAGCCTGCTTTAAGGACATGTACGGGCTGCCCCCCTATGAATATCTGAAAAAGACCAGAATGAACCAGGCTGCCCTATATATGAAACATGGTAAATATTCTATCTGTGAAATCGGAGGGCTGGTTGGGTATCAGAATGCTAGTAAGTTTTCAGGGGCTTTTAAAGATGTTCTTGGTATAACCCCAAGTGAATATCTGAGGCGGAATTGATAATATTTATCAAGAAAGTAATAAAAAGGAAAATGGCTGGCTATATGGAGTAGTTCGGACCAGATGGAGTAGAAAAGGAATAGATAAGGATGCTACAATGAACTTGGTTAGTATATGCTAACCAAGTTTTTATTTTTAAATATAAGTAATGCGTAGGTATGGCGGTCATTTAAGATCAGTGCAATAGGGATATCATCATAACCTCTTTCATGTGCGCACCCATACGCGGATAGGAGTTTTAAATGAAAAAAGAAAAGAATATTACTTCAAAGCCCAAAAGCGGGATGGCAAGGTTATTGGAACTTGCTGCCACCAAAAAGCCATTTGTAATAAGTTCGGTTATGTTATCGACCCTGGCTTCCATAGCCTCTTTTATCCCGTACTTATCTATTTACTTTATTGTAAAGGAAATCCTTGAGGCTTATCCTGATTTTGGTCAGTTGGATGTAAAGAAAACCATTGGGTTTGGCTTTTATGCCCTTGGTGGGATTATTAGCAATGTATTACTGTATTTTGCTGCTTTGGTGTGTTCCCATCTGGCGGCTTTTGGCACGTTGTATGAATTAAAGGTAAATTTTGCGGCTCATATCGGGAGACTTCCTCTGGGCTTTCATTTCATGGCAGGAAGCGGCAGAGTACGCAAAATAATGGATGAAAACATTGAGAAGGTAGAAGGGTTTATTGCCCACCAGCTTCCAGACATTGTGGCCGCTTTTGCAGCACCGGTTATAATGACAGTGATTTTATTAAGCGTTGACTGGCGATTTGGGCTGGCAGCGTTAGTTGGTATTATTACGGCTTTTATAGTGGAATTTAAAGCTTATGGTAACGATGGTGCTAAGAGTATGATGAATCAATACCAGACAGCCCTGGAAGATATGAATAATGCCTCCGTGGAATACATAAGGGGTATTACGGTGGTCAAGGCATTTAAGCAGACTGTGTACTCCTTTCGCAGACTTCATGATACCATTAAAAGTTATACCGGATTTGTAATACCCTATACCTTAAGCTGGGAAAATTATATGTCAGGATTTACAACGATAGTAAATAATATTTACCTGTTTTTAATACCGGTGGGAATTTTAATTGGGACTAACACCTCTGATTATAAAACCTTCGCAGGTACTTTTATGTTCTATCTTCTATTCGTTCCTTCCATTTCCACTATTATGCTTAAAATCATGTATGTATCCTCCAATGGCATGCAGATTATGAACGGTGTGGAAAGAATGGATCTGATCTTAAACGAGACTCCCCTAACAGAAACAATGGCACCTAAAACCTGTACCAGTTATGGAGTTGAATTTAAGAAGGTTTCTTTTTCCTATAATGGTACGGATAATCAAGCGCTATCAGAAGTTTCCTTTACGGCCGGACAGGGAGAAATAACGGCAATTGTAGGACCTTCCGGAGGAGGGAAAAGTACAATTGCCCATTTAATTCCTCGCTTTTTTGACATAAACGAGGGAAGCATCTGTATCGGCGGCGTGGATATCCGTGAAATGAAGATTAGTGATCTGATGGATAAGGTAAGCTTTGTATTTCAGGATATATACCTGTTTAAGCAGAGCATTTTAGACAATATCCGCATCGGAAACTTAAATGCCACCAGGGAACAGGTCATAGCAGCGGCAAAAGCGGCACAATGCCATGAATTTATTGAAAAACTTCCCGAGCAGTATGATACTGTTATCGGCGCAAAGGGGGTCCATTTATCCGGAGGAGAGCAGCAGAGAATCGTAATTGCGAGGGCTATCGTAAAAGATGCACCAATAATCGTACTGGATGAAGCCACTGCCTTTGCAGACCCGGAAAATGAATACCTGATCCAGAAAGCCTTTGAAAAACTGATGTTTAATAAAACAGTTATTATCATAGCCCATAGACTTTCTACCATAAGAAGTGCTAAGAAAATAGTGGTAATGGAAAAGGGGCATCTGATGGAACAGGGAAATCATGAAAAACTAATTGAACTAAAAGGCAGGTATTATGACATGTGGAATATGTATACCAGATCCCTGGACTGGAAAATAAACAACAGGAAGGGGGTAGAAATTCATGTTTAAATTAAAAGATATGCTCATGCTAACAGATAAAGGGTATACCGATTTAAAAAAAGCAATCTTTGCCTGCACCATTACCAATTTATCTCTTATGCTTCCCTTTGGTATTACGATACAGATTTTTACACAACTTCAAAAACCCTTTTCAGGAGGAGAGATATCCTGGACGAAGATGTGGCTTTACTTTGGAGCCGGAATTCTGGCAGCAGTCCTGATTTTTTTTGCTAATAAGCATGATTATAAAAAGACCTATGTAACTTCTTATATGGCAGCAGAAGCCAACCGGATCCGTATTGCGGAACATATTAGAAAGCTTCCTATGAGCTTTTTTAATTCCAGGGATTTGACGGAACTAACTACGAATATGATGGGGGATTGTGCAACTACGGAACATGTTTTAAGTCATGTCATCCCACAACTTTGTGCAAATGGGATTTCCATGGTAATTATCTGCATTATGCTTGCCTTTTTTGACTGGAGGATGGCCCTTACCGTATTCTGTACGGTTCCTATCGCCTTTTTTGTAATTCTTGGAAGCAGAAAAATCCAGGAACGGCTTAGTGAAAGCCAGATCCAGGCAAAACTGAAAGCCTCAGACCAGATTCAGGAATATTTTGAAGGAATTAAAGTGATTAAGGCCTGCGGACTGGAGGGGGATAAGTTCAAAGCTCTTGATAATGCCCTTCTTCTTATGAAACGGATGGCTCTTAAAATGGAATTTGGTACGGGTATTTTTGTTACCGGTGCCCAGATTATTGTTCAGTCCGGAATCGGACTTACTGTTTTTGTGGGAACTTATCTTTTAACTGGCAAACAGATAGAATTCCTGCCCCTGTTAATGTTCTTTCTGATTATAGTCAGGATTTACGGCCCTATCCTTGTTGAATTAACTTTGCTGCCGGAACTGATCTATCTGCAATTATCTACAAAACGGATGCGGACCTTAATGTCTACTGCCGTAATGAAGGGCAGTACGGACAAAGTAATTAAGAATTTTAATATAGAATTTGAGGGGGTATCTTTCCGTTATCAGGAAGATAATTCCTCAGAAGAAGCTGTTATAAAAAACCTGACAGTATCCGTCCCCGGAGAAGGAATAACGGCGTTGGTAGGACCTTCTGGCTGTGGCAAGAGTACCTTATCTAAATTGATTGCCAGGTTCTGGGACGTGAATGAAGGAACGATAAAAATAGGTGGGATAGACATTAAGACTCTTGACCCGGAATATTTAATGGGATATATATCGTTTGTTTTTCAGGATGTGGTATTATTTCATGATACAATATATAACAACATACGTATCGGCAATTTAACAGCCACCAGAGAACAGGTTATGGAAGCGGCCAGGGCAGCCTGCTGTGATGAGTTTGTCAATAATCTGCCCCAGGGGTATGAAACCCTTCTTGGGGAGAATGGCAGCACGATATCAGGCGGGGAACGGCAGAGGATTTCCATTGCGAGGGCACTGCTTAAGGATGCGCCCATAGTATTGCTAGATGAGGCCACCGCTTCCTTAGATCCAGAAAATGAAGTTCTGATTCAGCAGGCAATCTCAAAACTTATTGATGGAAAAACCGTTCTTGTAATCGCCCACAGACTGCGGACAATAGTCGGTGCGGATAAAATCATCGTATTAGAACATGGGGAACTTGCGGAGGAAGGAACCCACGAAACCTTGCTTCAAAAAAAGGGTCTTTATGAGAAGCTTTATCGGATACAGCAAGAGAGTATGGGATGGAGTGTATGATTGGAAGCAGGACTTGTAAAAGTAGTAGTTTTTTCCGCCCGGGCACATTGTTTCAGGCTTAAATTTATAGTAGGAGCAGACCGGTTTCAACATTTATATAAAGGGGTATGATACGTCGGGAAAAGATAAATAATTTTACTGGAAAGTTCCCGTTAATTGGGTTATGATAAGCATATCTCAATTAGGGAGGAAAAACGATGCACGAATCCGGAGAAAATTATTTAGAAACAATCCTTGTTTTAAGCAAACGAAACGGTATGGTCAGGTCCATCGATATTGCCAGGGAGTTGGAATTTAGTAAACCCAGTGTGAGTCGGGCAGTGGGAATTTTAAAGGAAGAAAATTTAATTTTAATAGATAACGACGGTTATATTACACTGACAGCTGTCGGAAGGGAAAAGGCAGAAAGCGTATATGACAGACATCAGCAGCTTACTTTGTTTTTAATAGAAACCGCTGGTGTATCCCCAGCGAGGGCAGAAGAAGATGCTTGTCGGATAGAGCATATCATCAGTGAAGAGACATATCAGGGAATCAAGAAATTCCTGCTTGGACGGGATGTGAAGAAAGGAAGCCAGTCTGAGACCGGAGGCGGAAGCAGGCAGTGAACAAGAAAAGTATTCAGATTTCAAAAAAAGAAGCGATCCTGTATATTGGCTTAATCCTATTGTTTATGGCTACTCTGGCAGTTACGGATCATAATGACAGATATTATGAACAGACAATTGGGAAAGTTATGAAAGTCCAGTCCATTGGACAGAAAGAATCCATAGACCAGTACCGAAATAAAGAAATGATTACTACCCAGAAATTATTTCTTACTATTACCAATGGTATTTACAAAGGACAGCAGCTTGTAATTAGTAACGAATACTCCCTTTCCGGGGCTTTTGATGCAAAATATAATACCGGGGACCGGGTATTCTTAAAAATCGATACATCTACCGGACTTGATAACGCCGCCATAACCGGACTTAAGAGGGACAAATATATAGCCCTGGCGGCATGGATTTTTATTATCCTAATTATTTTGATTGGCAAAAGAAAAGGATTTTATTCTGTTTTAAGTTTAGTTTTAAATGTGGTCCTATTCTCTTTTGCCCTGGATTTGTATCTAAAAGGTTTCAATTTGCTATTCCTTTGCGGAGTCATTGTAATTGTATTTACCATATTCTCCTTACTCCTAGTAAGCGGCAATAATGAGAAGACTTATGCGGCAGTTGTTTCTACGGTTATCGGAACCTTTCTTTCTTTACTGATTGCATTTATTGTACTCTTTCTTACCAGGGAAAAAGGAATGCGCTATGAGGAAATGGAGTATTTAACCCATCCGCCTTATGAAATATTTATGGCTGAAATTCTAGTGGGTTCCTTGGGGGCCATTATGGATATTGCCATTACAATGTCCTCCTCTGTTTTTGAACTCTATCACAGCAACCCTGCCCTTACTGCAAAAGAATTGATAACTTCTGGTACAAAAATCGGCAGTGATATCATGGGAACTATGATCAATGTACTGTTTTTCGCATATGTAAGCGGTGCAATTCCTATGATACTTATTTACTTGAAAAACGGTTTGGAGGTAGCATATACCCTTAATATGAACCTATCCCTGGAATTGGTTCGGGCTCTTACGGGCAGTATCGGGATTGTCCTTACAATTCCCATCGCATTGTATGTCACAGTCTTTTATATCGGCAGAAGGAGGGCTGTGAATTGAATACGATATTGGTTTTAGCAGTAATTTTATTGGTGCTGATGAAACTCATTGGAGGCAGCAGGGGAGTCAGGTCCTTTAGTGCTTTGGTGCTTAATTTCTTAACATTATATATTGCAATTATCTTTATCGCTCATGGCCTAACCCCTATGGCAGTAACATTGCTTGCCTGTGTTGTAATCAGCTCGATTACTATATTTTATATTAATAGGGTCAATGAGAAGACAAAAGCTGCCTTTGCAGCTACCTTTATTACCTTAGTAATTTTAATTGCTTTTATCTATAAAATCGGAGCGGCAGCCAGGATACAAGGCTTTGGGGAAGAGGAGTACGATGAAATCAGTATTTATTCCCTGTATGTCGGGCTGGATTTTACCAAAATCGTGATCTGTACCATAATTATGGGACTAATCGGAGCCATTACTGACGTGGCAGTATCCATCTCCTCTGCCATGCATGAGATATATGTCCATAATCCGTACGTAACGAGAAGAAAATTGTTTGAGTCCGGGATGAATGTAGGGAAAGATATTTTAGGAACGACGACAAATACATTATACTTTGCTTTTATTGGAGGTTTTATGGCTTTGCTGCTGTGGTTTAAGGATTTATCCTATTCTTTGGGGGATGTTATTAATTCTAAAGTATTTGGAGCTGAACTAATCCAGATTATATGCAGTGGTCTTGGTGCAACAATCATTATTCCGATTACTGCTTTTCTAACAGCTCTAATGCTATGTAACAATTCTTCAAAGGAAAAGGAGAAGACAGAGGAAAGCAAGAAGACAGAGGAAAGCAAGAAGACAGAGGAAAGCAAAAAGACAGAGGAAAGCAAAAAGACAGAGGAAAACAAGAAGACAGTGGTAAACAATTAAGAAAGGCATTCATTATAACCTTATCAAGAAGTAAAAGTATAAAGAAATAACAGTATATAGAAATAACAGAAGTTACAGCGCAACGGATGCTGACTTCTGTTATTTTTTACTATTTAGGTTTACATAATTCCTCTGTAAAGCGCTACATATTAGTGTGCAAATGACATATGGATTTGAGAGTAGGAAGCTAAATCGCTTTATCAATGTAAAAAATATTTACGTGGAAAATAAATAAAGGGTGGAGAATAAATAAAGGGTGGAGAATAAATAAAGGGTGGAGAATAAATAAAGGGCGGAGAATAAATAAAGCGTGGAGAATAAATAAAGCGTGGAAAATAAATAAAGCATGGAAAAAAGAAGAAGGATAAGGATAAAGATTTATATAATAGATTGAAAAGCATTAACAGCTGTTATTATTAAGTACTGTGCGTTGAGCAGGCTATGCGGTTAATACAATTGGTTTAAAGATGACTTGAAATAATCATAATTAGCTTCCGAATAAAAGTCATCGCTCCACGTTAGAATAGTAGTAATACTTTTTAAATCATTATAATGTGAAAAATATCAAAAAACCAGAAGACCGAAGCAGCTGCAGCATTTTACATCAGCAGTATAATATGTATAAAAATGTAACATTATGCTTATTTTGATACTTTTACTATATATCGTGCTAAAGTAAAAGTCAATATACAATCATGGAATTAAACGGTAAAATAATTGTCTGCAATACAGATATTCGTTCAGAAAAAGTTATTGTAATACTAAAATAAAATTCTGGTTGTCATTCTTAGAATTGTTTATCCAGAATTTTTATAATGCATAGTTATAAATTTTCATTTGTTAAGAATGCCCCGTTCTTTAAAACTGTACCAGTGTATATAAATCATCCTTCTGGTCCTGATTAATTCCGATATATCGTAGGGTGATTTTTTGATTGCTGTGATTAAAGGTGTCCATAATAAGACCAATGTTATATTTGGATAATTTATAAGTCCAATACCCCCAGGTCTTACGCAGACTGTGAGTTCCAAAATTCTCAATGCCTACTGTTTCTGCGGCTTCACGCAAAAAACGGTAGCTTTGCACCCTTCCGATATGCCCCCCTTTCTGACTGGGGAAAAGGTAATTTTCTTTGGTCAGATTATGCCTTTTGATATACTCCGACAGAGCATTTTTAAGGGCATTATTGATTTTTATCTTTTTTTCCTTTGAGGTTTTTTTCTCCTTTATTATTAAATATTCTTTGAAACTGCCATTATCAAGACAGACATTCTTCATTTTAAGGGGAAGCATATCACTGATTCTGAGTCCCGTATTTAACCCAAACTTAAATAATAATGCATATTTATCGTCTTTGCCTTTTAAATAATGATGCATTTGATTGATTTTCACTTTACTGCGGATTGGTTCTACTGTCATGATCGCTTGGTTCCTTTCTATTCTTTATCATGGGATATTTAGGAAAGTATGAATGTAACTTTCTGCATTTATCTATTATAAAAGATACATAGTTCTAAAACAACTTTTATTGGTTGGTTTCAGTTGAAATTCCTGTATCCATTGATTTTAATGCTTTCTCCATAAGCAAAAAAAGTATCAAAATAAGCATAATGTTACATGGGCGTCAAAAAATCCGACTTAAAAACAATGGAATATTATGCTAATACAGCGTGGTTTTAGACGGATGGGCATTGTGCAGTATACAGGAGGATAAAATGAAGGTAAACGTCAGACAAAAAATGCTTTTGATTTTTGGTGTATTAATTTTAATCATCAGCGCAATCGGAATCTATTCTTTATTTGAACTTTCGAATATGGATAAGGAGTTGAGTGATTTGTATTCCATGCATTTTAAGGGAATCGAATACATCAAGGATGCCCAGGTAGACCTGATTTCCATTAACCGATCCAGAATTGATATGATACAGGAAACAGATCTGGAGACGCAAAAACAACATTCGGATACTATACAGAGTCTTTTTATCCAGTTTGAAGATAATATGAAATCCTTTGACGATACTATAGTCCTTGAAAAGTCAAAGCAATTGGCGGCTGATGTGGAAACGCTCTGGCAGCAGTTAAAGCCCAAAGAGGAAATGATTATTGATTTAGTACTTCAGGGCAAAAATGAGGAAGCATACAAAGAATCGGAGGGACTTCATGACTTATCAAACCAGATAGAAGAAAAGATTAATCTGTTAGTTGAAAATAAAAATGAACTGGGTGTTCAGGCATATACCAAATCCAATCAGGCATTTGTAAGAACCAGGAATATTACTGTTACAATAATAATAATCAGTGTACTAATTGGACTGGCATCTGCATTTATTATGGCAAGGCTTTTGGTAACGCCCATTCTTAAGATTGTTCATGCTGCTAAGATGATTGCCTCCGGAGATTTAACAGCAGAAGCCATTCATGTAAAGAATAAGGATGAAATCAGGGATCTGGCAGAATCTTTTAATGAAATGACAGAGGGTCTTCGGAATGTTATTTTTAAAGTGTCTACCGCCTCTGAACAGGTAGCTTCCTCCAGTGAGGAACTCTCTGCCTCCGCAGAAGAAACGGCAGCGTCTTCAGAAGAAGTTGCAAAAACGATAAATCAACTTGCAGAAGGCGCAAGTGACCAGGCAAAAAGCTCAAAAGACATCAGCGATGTGGCGGGACAGATTGTGTCCAATATTAACCGGGTTTCCGAGCATGTTAACCTGGTTACGGATTCCAGTTCAAGAGTATCGGATGAAGCCAGACAGGGTGTGGAAGAAGCCAAGAAGGCGATTGAAAAAATACAATCCATTCAAGCGGTTACGGAAGAATCCTCTGAAAAGGTCAGGATTCTTGGCAATAAATCCGCTGAAATCGGAGAAATTATATCAGTCATTAAAGAGATTGCTGGTCAGACCAATCTTTTATCCCTTAATGCTGCAATTGAAGCTGCCCGTGCAGGAGAACAGGGAAAAGGTTTTGCAGTAGTGGCAGAGGAGATTAGAAAGTTAGCAGAACAGTCTGCGAATTCTGTAATTGAGATTGCCGAATTAGTTGGCAGTATTCAGTATGAAACAAATCAGGTAGTAGATATTATGAGTGCTTCAACGGAGGTTGTCATGGAAGGAGTAACTACGGTAGACAAGGCCGGTAATTCCTTTGAACAGATCTTTGAAGAAATCAAAGCCATAGCGGGAAAACTTAGTGATGTCGGTACTGCTACCCAGACAATCAGAAGAGATAGTGAAGGGCTTAATGCTTCCATTAAGAATATTACTTCTATTGCGATGGAAAGTGCGGCATCCAGTCAGGAAATCAGCGCCGCATCCGAGGAACAATCCGCTACGGTGGAAGAAATTACAAGAGCTTCCCAGGATCTGGCTGTACTAGCCCAGGAACTTCGGATGGATATAGCAAGATTTAAAATATAACATAAAATTTTAAAGCAAAGCTTTATTTCAACAACATAAAGTTTTGCTTTACTTTTTATTGACAATATGACCATGTGGTCATATAATGTAAATAAAGATATGACCGCATGGTCACATTATTGAAAGGAGGCTTAATAATGCCTAATCCATCATTTTTTAACTTATCCGAGGATAAAAGAAATCTGGTGTTATCAGTTTCATTAAAAGAGTTTTCTACTGCTAACTATGATAAGGCCAGTATTAATCAGATATGTAAGAACTCAAATATTGCAAAAGGAAGTTTTTATCAATACTTTACAGATAAACTTGATCTGTATGTATATGTAATGACCTTGGCAGTTGAAGCAAAAATAACTTTCTTTTCAGAAAGTTTAGGTGAATTTAAGAGCCTACCCCTGTTGGAACAGATTAATATGTTGTTTCTTAAAGGCGTAGAATTTGCCAGGAATTATCCTCAATATGCTGCCCTTGGTGAACAATTTTCCAAAGAGAATAATGAGACTGCAAAACAGGCAGTAATGAAAGAAGGGGATAAACAATCAGAATCATTATTTGCTCAAATGATAGAGCATGCAAAAGCAAAGGAGGAAATCGACAACAATATTGATACGGTGGCATTAAGTCTGATGCTGCAAGCTCTTAACAAAACAGTGAATGATTATATGCTGAACAAATTTGGAGATATCAGCTATCAGCATTTTGATGAAGATGCGGACAAACTAGTACATTCCCTGCTCGGTATTATTTTTAATGGCATAAAAAACAAATAAATTAGAGTACTCTCGAAAACGAATAGTGTCAATAGAAGAAATTTTAGACGCTGAATATAAGTTGAAATTATTTTCGTGATGTCATAGGTATGTTTTTACTTGCCTTTCCTTCGCTGCGTAGACGGTCTGCGTAAAAACATACCTATGACATCACGAAAATAGAGGTGAAATTTTATTGACAGCCTTTAAAATATCAGTAAAAACAGGCTGTGAGAGTTTCCGAGAGTACACAGGTTAATAATAGGAGGTAACGACGATGACAAAAAAAATGGATTTCATGTTAGGATCAATATCGGCATTGGCAACCGTGGTATTTATTATATTATTTATGACAAATGATGCCTTTTTTAACTGGGCATTTGCCAGGCATCACAATGTGCTGAGCTGGTATATCAGACCAATATTCATAATACCTATTGTTTTGTTTGCCTTTAAGAAAAGCCTGACGGGTATTTTTGCTTCTGTGTTTGGATTGTTCACAAGTATGTTTTGGTTTCCCGCTCCGGCGGCAAGCAGTCCACAGGTATTGTCATTTTTAGCCTTTGAGATGGAATATCTAAAGGGAGTATGGACGACTCCTAAAATTCTTATGAGTTTGTCTGTTCCCATATTTTTTATTGCTCTTATTATAGCTGCCTGGAAAAGAAACTGGAAATGGCTTCTGGGTGTTGTGATTGCGGCCGCATTGTTAAAAGTTCTATGGAGTGTGGTATTTAGCGGAGAAGCCGGAATGTCTATTTTAAAACCGGCAATTGCCGGGCTGGTTCTTTGTATCGGTGCTTTTTATTACTATAAAAAACATCATAAAGTTAAGAAAAATAAATAATTAAACTTAAGATATGGCTCCAAAGGTAATCTGCTCCATAAAGTTAAAAATCCATGTTCCTGATACCAAAATACCGCCCAGCTTTTTAATTGGTGGGCGGTATTTTGGTAATTATTTTTGATTGCGGAATTGAACAGGTGTCATACTATAAGTCTTTTTAAAGAGCCGGTTAAAGTGCTCCACGTTCTGATAACCTACAGCCTCAGCAATAGCGTCAACAGTCATTCCCTTGGTTTTTAATAAAGCTTTGGCTCTATTGATCCGGATTTCTTTAACGATATCACCAAAGGTATCGCCGGTACTTTCCTTAATATATTTAGACAAATACGGTTTTGATAAAAAGAACTTGGCTGAAAGTGTCTCTAAGGTAACTGTCTTGTAATGATTCTGGATATAATTCATAATTTCTATGATTCGTTCATCTTTTCGTACCGGTATCCCAGCTGTCTCCACTAACTGATTAACGGCAGAAGAGAGAGCTTCAATAGAGGATTTGATGATATCTTCGTCAATACCCACACCCCAGTAGATTTTATTCTGATAGTTAATTCCGATATAAGACACGGCTTTGGAGGAAGAACTTTTTGATAAGGCATGCTCTTCGTAGATAATCAAATCATAGTTAATTCCAAAGTACTGCATCAATGCGTTGCTGACTGCATCAAGTCTTCCGTTACCTCCGGAATTTACCACACAGCTTTCTTCATTCCGGGTAATGGTTACCTCTGCCATGATACCGTCAACTTGTTTAAAGTGGGTTTCTGCTATCTCGAATACCGGCATATAATTAATGTATCTATCTTCAAATACCTGATAAACCAAAGCCGGAGACAATTCCTTGTGTTCCCGGTCCGATACACTTTTGATGAAATACCCAACTTCTTCTTTCATCTTTTCCGGAATGGATAAGCCAAAGTTCTGCTTTAAGATATAACTTACCCCACCTTTGCCGGACTGACTGTTAATACGGATTACATCGGATTCGTACTCCCTTCCGATATCCTTAGGATCCACCGGCAGGTAAGGTACATTCCAATAATTGCATTCTTTTTCCTCCCGCCATTTCATACCCTTTGCAATGGCATCCTGATGGGAACCGGAAAATGCGGTGAAAACCAGTTCACCTGCATAAGGAGAACGTTCATATACTCTCATTCTGGTAAGTCTTTCATACTTTTCACAGATATCCGGCATATTGCTAAAGTCCAGTTTCGGGTCAACGCCATGGGAATACAGATTCATGGCAAGAGTGATAACATCTACATTACCGGTACGTTCTCCGTTGCCAAACAGTGTTCCCTCAACCCGGTCGGCACCGGCTAATACACCAAGCTCTGCATCGGAGATACCGCAGCCTCTGTCATTGTGGGGGTGGATGGATAAAATTACGTTATCTCTGAAATTTAAGTGCTTGCTCATATATTCCACCTGAGTGGCGAAGACATGAGGCATGGCATTTTCCACGGTGGTAGGCAGGTTTATGATGGCTTTGTTGCTGTTTGTTGGTTTCCAGATAGTAAGAACAGCATTGCAGATATCCAGAGCATAATCTACTTCCGTTCCTGGAAAACTTTCGGGACTGTATTCAAAAGAAAAATTTCCATCTGTCTTATCAGCCAGTTCTTTTAATAAACGGGCACCATCAACCGCAATCTGCTTAATTTCTTCTTTGGTTTTTCCAAAAACCTGTTCCCGCTGGGACACAGAAGTGGAATTATACAAGTGCACCACCGCATGAGGAGCACCCTTTAAAGCTTCAAAAGTTCTCTTGATAATATGTTCCCTGGCCTGAGTCAGGACTTGTATGGTTACATCCTCCGGTATCATATTCTTTTCGATGATGGTGCGGATAAAATTATATTCGGTTTCAGATGCCGCAGGAAAGCCCACTTCAATTTCTTTAAAACCAATATCCACAAGCATCTGAAAGAACTCGATTTTCTCCTCCATGCTCATAGGTTCAATAAGAGCCTGGTTCCCGTCACGTAAATCCACACTGCACCAATAAGGTGCCTTATCAATAGAATCTTTTTTGACCCAGTCATAGGAGATAACCGGCGGCATAAAATAGGTTTTTTCATACTTTTTAAAATTTTTCATAAATGTTTCCTTTCTGTCTGAACGAATATTATTAGATACATAAATTCTGTCCACAGTTCAGAACACAAAAAAATCTCCCGTCTTCTAATAAATGTGAACATTCATTATAGAGACGAAAGATAAACTCTTACGCGGTACCACTCTATTTCATGATAAATCATGCACTTGTGAAGCACGGAACTTACCTTATGCTTCTGCCTTGTAACGGTGGCTTGCCGGCTCCATCTACTATCTTGTTCAATGGGCTGCTCCAAGGTGAGTTCGTTATAATCCTTCTGCTGTTTCACATCAACCAACAGCTTTCTGAAATCCAGCTTATAAGTACTATTCCTTATCCCTGCATTTAATTTTAGCTAATTCTATCACATAGGTGAAAGAAATAATAGTGATAAATTTAATCAGTTTTATTGATATAATTTAACATAAATCCATTGAAAAGGAAAGATACATCATGCAAAATCAAAAGGTAAATACCGGAAGAGAAGCCCCCCTGGCCCCCTACCGTTACAAAAACAAAACAGTTATCAATGCACGAATTATTAATTGTACTGTTATAAAAATAAAATTAGTAGTAGAAATAATATTAAATATAATAGTAAATATAGTAAAAATCATAGTAGAATAAATCATAGTAGAATAAATCATAGTAGAATAAATCATAGGTAAATTTTAGCAAGACGAGGTCTTTACTGTCCATTTCATTAGAAGTATAATATAATCAACAAACAATACCACAGTTTATAAGCCTTGGTCTATAAAAGGGAAGACTTTGATAAAATCAGCTAAAATACATTTATCGGAAAGTTTTCTGGGTTTGATATGATTTCTATGCGCCTTATGCCTCGCCTATCAATTCACTTATGCCTTTTTCATGTGGTTTAGAGTGAACATGCACATTATTTGACGAGCACCGCGAGGAGTTTGTGCATGTTTACTCTTGCTTTACCACATAAAAAAGACATTAGTGAATTCAGGCGAAGCATCGTAAGCATAGAAATCATATCAAACCCAGAAAGCTTTCCCCACAACCTTCAAGCTGATTTTATCAAGTCTGTCCCACCCATAAAACCCCAAACAATAGGAGGTACAACATGAAATACATTGTATTAAAAGGAACGGATTTAAAAGTAAGCAACATTTGCCTTGGCGGAGGTAATTTTGGTGAAAAACTGAATAAAGAAATGGTTTTTCAGGTACTGGATACGTTTGTGGCACAGGGCGGCAACTTTATTGATACGGCAAATGTATATTGCCGCTGGGTACCAGGACTAATTAATTGCAGCGAAGAGATGATCGGTGAATGGTTAAAGCTTCGGAAAGCCCAAAATAAAGTGATTATCGGAACCAAAGGTGGTCATTATGATTTTAACAATCCTGAAATTTCAAGAGTTACGAAGGAAGACATCCGTTATGATCTTGAAGACAGCACAAGGACCTTAGGACTTGACTGTATTGATTTGTATTGGCTGCACCGGGATGATAAATCCAAACCCATAGAAGAGATTATGGACTGGATGGAGGAACTGGTGAAGGAGGGTAGAATCCGTTATTATGGGGCATCCAATTTTAATGAGACCCGTATGGAACAGGCTCGTATCTATGCCGAAAAGCACAATTTGCAGGGGTTTACTGCTGTCTCAAACCTTTGGAGTGCCGCAAGCATTAATCCGGTATATCACACCATGAGAGATACGACTATGGAATTAATCGATGAAGAATACTATGAATGGCATAAGAAAACCCAAATGCCGTATATTCCCTATACCGCAACCGCCAACGGCTTTTTTGAAAAACTTCACCAGGCATCCCCGGAAGTAAAAGATGGGGAACTGCTTACACCAGTGGAAAGCCTGGGACTTTCGGAGAAACTGATTAAAACCTATCTAAATAAAAGAAATCTATATCTCTATGAGGAATTTTTAAAACTCCATAAAGAAACCGGATCCTCTGTTTTTGCACTTTCTTTGGCATATTTACTAAACCAGCCCTTTGAGGTGGTACCGGTGGGGAGTGTAACAAAGTTAGAACAGTTAAAGGGGTTGCTTGAGGCAAGTGAGATAAAACTTGACAAGGACTTGGCACTTACCTTCGGAGCAGAGATTTATAAACCGAATATGAAGTAAGGTAACATTGAATAAATTTTGGCAATTTTTAGGTAGTTTTTGATAGTTCTTAAAGAAGTCTTAAAGAAGACCTTAAAAAAGTTATATTATTACTAATTGCTGTATAACTAATTGTTGTATAACTAATTACTACATAATTGCTTTAATATAGCATTTTACAAACATTTTACGCAAACATTTTACAAAACATTTTACAAAACATTTTACGCATAATTGCTATAAGACTATTGACCTCCAGTTAGCTCTATGGATTAAAATATAGAAGTAACATTAATTGTTTGAAAACTAAGAAAACAATATATCGTTGTGTCACATAGAGTAAAAAAATCAGCGGACAAAATTTTAACACAGAAAGAAAGGTACATTTCATGGAAAATTTTCAATATTTCACACCGACTAAAGTAGTATTTGGTAAAGGAACAGAAGAAGAAACCGGCAGACTTGTGAAAGCACAGGGCGGTAAGAAGGTTTTAGTACATTACGGCAGTAACAGTGCGGTAAAATCGGGGCTTTTAGATAAGATATGTAATGCTCTTAGTAAGGAAGGACTTGAATATGTAAGTTTAGGCGGCGTAGTGCCAAATCCAAGGCTTTCCAAGGTATATGAAGGAATCGAACTCTGCAAAAAAGAAGGGGTTGATTTCATCCTTGCCGTAGGAGGCGGAAGCGTCATAGATTCTGCAAAAGCCATAGGTTATGGCGTGGTAAGTGACTGTGATGTCTGGGATTTATTTGAAAGAAAACAGGCTCCCGCCGGATGTGTGCCAATCGGCGTGGTATTAACGATCGCAGCAGCAGGCAGTGAAATGAGTAATTCCTGCGTTATAACCAAAGAAGAAGGCTGGTTAAAAAGAGGCTGCAACACGGATTACGGTCGCTGTAAATTTGCCGTAATGAATCCAGAATTAACCTATACCCTGCCGGAGTATCAGACCCAGAGTGGATGTGCAGATATCCTTATGCATACCATGGAGCGTTATTTTAGTTCCGGTACTTCAATGGAGCTTACCGACAGTGTCAGTGAAGCCTTAATGCGTACGGTTATCCATAATGCCAGACTCTTAATGGAAGATCCTAAGAATTATGAAGCCCGGGCAGAGATTATGTGGGCTGGCAGTCTGTCCCACAACGGACTAACCGGCTGTGGCACAACCGGTGGTGACTGGGCATCTCATCAATTGGAGCATGAACTTGGAGGCATGTTTGATGTTACTCATGGAGCCGGACTAGCAGCTGTATGGGGAAGCTGGGCAAGATATGTGTATAAAGCCTGTCCCAGCCGTTTTGCCAAATTTGCGGTCAACGTATTAGGTGTATCCGGTCACTTGGAAGACCCTGATGGGACAGCCCTAGAGGGAATTAAAGCAATGGAACAGTTTTACAGGAGTATTAATATGCCTACCTCCCTTCGTGAATTAGGTCTTGAAGTAACCGATGAACAGATTCATGAGTTAGCCTATAAATGCAGTTTTAAAAACTCACGGACGATCGGAAGTTTTATGGTGCTTGACATGGAAGATATAGAAAAAATATATACTATGGCCAGATAGCTTATAATGGTGGTTATAGTTCTTTACCAATGCATTAAAAGGATTAATTATGCCAAAATAATCAATATTGGAGAAAATATTTTATTTTTAAGTAAATGAAATAAAACAAATAGCTAAGATAGGCAGTTGCTTTGTAGATAAAAATAACTGTTAAAATATTTGGGCTGCTGCAAATTAGTATGTGTATAGTACCTGGTCACATCCAATCAGCAGCCCATTAACTCGTACAAAAATTGATTTAATTTTGATTCTTTTTCGTCAAAAAACCATTTTCTGAATCACTACCTCTGCAATCTCAGATGCTTTTTGCTCAAACTCAGCTACAGCCTCATCTGCATCATCGATAAATTCTAAAATAATAAGCCCGTGAGGACTACATGCACCCGAAGCTGCTACATGAAGACCCAGTCTGGTACTGATATCACAGCCGTACTCGGATAACAATTCCTGAAACTTGCTGGCTGATTTCATACGCTCCATTAATTTGACACCCATAATAACCTTTGACATAGTAAGTAATTCCTTTCCTTAGTAGTATTACCTTGTCTTATAGTATATATAAAATGGCAGGTTTTATGAATGAAAGATAAATTTTAGTAGAATTCTATATTATCCGTATCTTGCTAAATAATGTATTTACAGGTATGATTTATATAGCAGGATAATCTTTCATATATATATATGTAGGCAGTATTACAGGTAGTTTTTTTGAAAGGTTGAAAGAAAATTTATGAACTGAAAAGATGTCATACTACTATTTTTTCAAAGGTTGTAAGTAAATGTATAAATTGAAAGGTCGCCACATTATTATTCTTTCAAAGGTTGAAAGGAGCATAATAATTGAAGGATATACTTTACTACTCCTTCAACCGGTAGGATTGTCTTATTTTGTGGCAGGGAAGGGTATAAACATGGTTAATCGAACAAGAATAACGGAAGAATTTTGTAAATTAGTTTCCATTGATTCCGCATCCTTTAAAGAAAGGGAAATGGCGGATGTTTTAAAGAAGTATTTAACGGAGCTGGGCTTTTTGGTAACTGAGGATAACGCTTATGAGCATTATGACAGCAATACCGGGAATATTTATGGATTTTTACAGGGGGCTTTACCGGGAGACCCGGTTTTATTCTCCGCCCATATGGATACGGTGGAACCTGGTTCCGGTAAAAAGGCAGTGGTTTCTGAAGACGGCACCATTACCAGTGATGGAAATACGGTTTTAGGAGCAGATGATCTATCCGGCGTGGTTGCCATATTAGAGGCACTTCGTACCATAAAAGAGAAGGGACTGCCCCATAGGAGCATAGAAGTTTTATTTACCATTGCAGAAGAGGTATATATCCGGGGAAGCGAGGTTTTTGATTACAGCATAATAAAAGCCAAAGAAGCCTATGTACTTGACCTTAGCGGTCCGGTGGGAACAGCAGCATTAAAAGCACCAACCCTGGTTTCTTTTACTGCAAAATTTACCGGTAAGGCCGCTCATGCAGGATTTGCACCGGAACAAGGTATCCATGCCATAGCCGTCGCGGCAGAAGCCATTACCTCGATCCGTCAGGGAAGAATAGATGATGAGACTACCGTTAATGTCGGAATCATAGAAGGCGGTTTAGCCAGAAATATTGTACCGGAGAATTGTTGCTTAAAAGGAGAAATCCGCAGTCTTAGTCATGAAAAGACCTTGTCTGAGTCCGGTCAGATAAAGGAGATATTTGAACATACCGCTAAGAAGCATGGCGCAGATATAGAATTTGAAACTTCCTTCGGATGCATCGCTTACGAAATCAATAAGGAAGAGGAAGTAGTGAAACGCTTTGAGGCAGCTTGTCTGGCTTTAGGAATAAAAACAGACTATATTGCTACCTTTGGCGGCAGTGATAATAACAATTTTGTACGAAATGGAATAACAGGAATCGTTATTGCCTGTGGTATGAACGAAGTACATTCCTGTCATGAATATACCCATATTGATGAACTGGAACGATGCAGTAACATAACATTAACGTTAATGACCTGTTAGTTTATTTGGTTTATCTAGTATGAAGGATTGTCTATGACCCTAGGAATAGTTTGAAATGACAGAAGTCTGCTAACAGTAGTAGGTTTGAAACCCGATCATTATAAACGTTCTGCTAGGGGTGAGCACTTCCCGTAGGGAAAGTTCATTGTGTAATCCGCTTAGCTACGATAGTTTCAGTAAAAGGATGCGTTATTTTATTATTGAATCAATTAAAAAGATTTAATTAATACTAAATTGGAAAGTTTTGCTTAAATTTGCAATGAAAAAAATCCGTAGTAAAGAAAATCATTGACCTTGAGTTAAGTCTAAGGTGTAAGATAATACTTATATAGTCTTAGTTGAAAGAAAATTTCAGATAGAAAGGAATGCCGCATAGAGATTCTTTCAACTGTTTTATGCGGCAATACCGCATTTTAAATGTGGCAGGTAAGATGTTATCATGAAGTTTAACTATTATATTCCAACAAAAATATTATTTGGGAAAGGACAGCTTTCCAATCTCCACAAGCAGTCATTGCCAGGTAAAAAAGCCTTGATTGTTATTTCAGCCGGTAAATCCACAAAGGCTAATGGTTATCTGGAACGAGTGGAACATGAACTGAAAGCCGCAGGAATATCTTATGTCGTGTTTGATAAGATACTGCCAAACCCTGTAAAGACCCATGTAATGGAGGGAGCGGCACTGGCCAGGGAAAATGGCTGTGATTTTGTTATTGGTCTTGGCGGCGGCAGCAGTATCGATTCCGCTAAAGCCATAGCAGTTATGGCAGCGAATACCGGTGATTATTGGGATTATATCTTTGGCGGTTCTGGAAAAGGACTGCCGGTACCAGTTGACCCCCTTCCGGTAGTAGCAATTACTACCACAGCCGGAACTGGTACGGAAGCCGATCCCTGGACCGTTATTACCAAAGAAAATACGGAAGAAAAAATCGGTTTTGGCTATGATAAGACCTTCCCGGTACTTTCCGTAGTTGACCCTGATTTAATGCTTACGGTGCCTTCTGACCTGACTGCTTACCAGGGCTTTGATGCATTGTTTCACAGTACGGAAGGGTATATTAATAAGGCGGCGAACATCATGAGTGATATGTATGCCTTAAAGGCAATTGAACTGATTGGAAAAAACCTGGCTCTGGCAGTAGAAAACGGCGGCAATGAAAGTGCAAGGGAAATGGTTGCCCTTGGCAATACCTTAGCCGGTATGGTAGAATCCACATCAAGCTGTACTTCGGAGCATTCTCTGGAACATGCGTTAAGTGCATATCATCCGTCACTGCCACATGGAGCTGGTCTGATTATGATCAGCCGGGCTTATTATACACATTTTGCAAAACGCGGCTGCTGTGATGAAAGGTTAATAACTATGGCAAAAGCCCTGGGAAAAGACAATGCTGCAAAGCCCATGGATTTTGTTGAGGCCTTGGTGGAATTACAAAAAGCCTGTGATGTAGATAATCTTAAGATGTCCGATTACGGCATTAAAAAGGAAGAATTGGAGAAATATGCAGTAAAGGCTTATGATACCATGGGAGGACTCTTTGAAGGAGATCCCGCACCCTTAACGAAGGAAGACTGCATTGCCATTTTAGAGGACGCCTATAAATAAAGGAAAATAAGTAAAGGAAAATAAGTAAAGGCAAATAAGTAAAGGCAAATAAGTAAAGGCAAATAAATAGGGCAAATAAGACAGGGCAAATTAGTCAAGGCAAATAAATATGGATGGGGCAGATCATGGATTATGTAGCATACTTAGTCTGGCTGCCCTGTTTCTTCTGAACCTGTAATATCCTGGATTCCCCGGTGTTCCACTGCGGTGGAGAAAACAATCTGAGTACTGGTCCGACCGAATTTCTGAATCTGGCCAATAAAGGAATCAAGGTCCATGGTAGTGGAAAAACATACTTTAATCAGCATGGCATAGTGTCCGGTTACGCAGTTACATTCAATTACGTTGGGACAAGCCTTAATAAATGGATAAAACTCAGCTTTCTGATAAGGTTCCACTTCCAGATTAATAAAGGCTGTGATGTGGTAACCTAACTTAAACCAGTTAACTTCTGTGTGGTAACCCTTAATAATGCCCTCCTTTTCCAGTCTGGCAATTCTGGCAGCGACTGCCGGCGAAGATAGATATACCTTTTCTGCAAGGACTTTTAACGGAGTTCTGGCATTCTTTTGCAGCATCATCAAAATCTGTTCATCAATATGATCCATTTTTAGTAGATTCCTTTCTTTTTCCTGAATTTAGTGAATTTTATGTACAAAGTAAAAGCTTTCGTATACCCTAAGCTAGAATCTTAACAAGGATTTGGTGATTATAAAGCAGGTTATTACAGCATTCTATAACCTGTAAAAATTGTTGCGGGAAGAAGCAAGATGAAGCTGGGAAAAAGCAGTTTAAAAAGTCTATCACAAGTTTTAAAGGTTCTAGTACAGGTAATTTACATATATTAAACTTGTCTGGTAATTTTCTGAAGTTCTGAAATTACTGTAATTAAATTATAATATTATTCTGAATTCTTAATATTATAAATTATTGATAGATATTTTTCAAGCAACTAAGTTGACTTACTTATTTTTATTAAGTAAAACTAATAATCGAAATAAAAAGGTACTTTTAAATTCAGATTCTAAGGTTTAATATAAAAAAAGTTTTTAATCTTCACAATCTTCCAGGGTATATTTACGGAGAGAAAAAAAGGTGCTATTCTCATTTCCAGAACTTACAAAATCAATTATTGAAAAATCAATTACCGAAATGCATTTACTTGAAAGTGAGGAGATTCCAATGGAAATGAGAATCGAAGCGGATTCTATCGGCAGTATGGCAGTGCCTGCAAAAGCTTATTATGGAGTACAGAGTCTGAGGGCTAAGAAAAACTTTAACATTACAGGCAGACCCATGCACCCTGCCTTTATCAGAAATCTTGTTAAAATTAAAAAGGCGGCGGCCCTGACCAATCAAAACCTTCATCTGCTGGAGGAGCAAAAGGCAGAAGCCATCATCTGTGCCTGTAATGAGATTATAGAGGGAAAACTGATGGATCAGTTTATCGTGGATTCCATACAAGGCGGTGCCGGTACTTCGGCAAACATGAATGCAAATGAAGTAATTGCTAACCGTGCAGCAGAAATCTTAGGCGGAGATAAGGGGGATTATACTCTGATTCATCCCAACGATCATGTCAATATGGCGCAATCTACCAATGATGTGATACCCAGTGCAGGGAAACTTACGGTTTTGGAGCTGCTTCCCAGGACAATCCAGGAATTAAAACGTCTTCACTCAGCCCTTCTTAAAAAATCCAATGAATTTGATCATATATTAAAAATCGGCAGAACCCAGCTTCAGGACGCGGTGCCTATGCGGCTTGGTCAGACCTTTCATGCCTATGCTTCTATGATTTTAAGGGATATCAAACGTATTGAAAAATCCCAGGAGGAAGTAATGGTATTAAATATGGGTGGAACAGCCATCGGAACAGCTATTAATGCCAATCCTGAGTATTTATCACAAATCGTTCCAAACATTAATAAAGTATGTAAAACTACCTGCATTCAAGCAGGGGATCTAATAGATGCCACCCAGAACCTGGACGGATTTGTGCAGGTATCCGGTGCACTAAAGACCTGCGCGGTGAATCTGTCAAAGCTTTGTAATGACTTAAGGCTGTTATCCAGTGGTCCAAGGGCTGGTATCGGTGAGATTAATCTTCCCCCAAAACAAAACGGTTCTTCCATTATGCCCGGTAAAATCAATCCGGTCATACCGGAAGTGGTTACCCAGGTGGCTTTCCATATAATTGGTAATGATATGGCAATTACCCTGGCAGCAGAAGCTGGGCAGCTTGAATTAAATGCATTTGAACCGGTTTTATTCTATAGTTTATTTGAATCTATCGAAACCCTGACCGGTGCGGTGGCAACGTTAGTAGATAATTGTATTGCAGATATTAGTGCCAATGAAGAACGGTGTCTGGAGCTGTTAGAGAAAAGTGTGGGGATTTCTACTGCTTTATGCCCCTATATTGGTTATGAAAGGTCTGCGGAACTTGCTAAAAAGTCTCTTAAGACAGGAATTCCTCTTAAGGAGCTGGTGCTTATGGAGACCTTCTTAACGAAAGAACAGTTAGAGGATATTTTAAATCCGGCGGCTATGACGAAGCCGGAGTTTGGGCAGGGGAAATTAAACGGATGCTTTAATTTAGGATATCTAGGGGGGACTTCGCAGTTTTAGAGGTTGTGGATACTTGATAATATCAGCTTTGGGTGTTTGGGCGAAAGCATCGGTTGGGGATATCTTTCCTAAGCTTAGATACTGAGTCTGAATTCATTAATGATTTTTTCATAGGGTTAAAGCAAGGGTAAAAAGGCACAAACTCCTCGCAGGCTCGTCAGACAGTGTGCCTTTTTACCCTTAACCCTATGAAAAAGTCATAAATGAATTTAGCAGACTCAGTATAAAGCGCTTAGGAAAGATATCCCCAACCGATGCTTTCTGCTTTTCGTGTGTAGAGCTGATATTATCAAGTTTTTTTAGTTTTTTGGGCTGCGAAGTTGTTTTATATAGAAGGTGAATTTTTTGAGATTATTAGGAGTAGTAAATTCGTAATAATCTTTTTTTTTATGTGATGAACATTGGGTTCTATTTTATAGTTTTAGTCAGAATAGAAGGCTTTTGCGGGAGTGTTATTATATTAAGGTAGTGCGCTGGTTGAGAAAAACAGTTCGTTCTTTTTATTTGATATTTGAATCATAGTTATACAAAAAAATTATGGAAATGATTCCGCAAATACTACTCTCTACATATAATATTTATGTCTAATTGAGTCTTTTTTTCGTATATGAATTCTGATGAGAACGGTTTGATTTACTGATACAATATATATTACAATATATATAAGAGTTTTAATTCTATTCTAAAGTCTTTCATGTAAGCTGGTTAAACTGCTTCATATTTTATTTTTTGCATCTTTTTTAAACAATTCTTTAGAAATTCTTTCGTTTTATATGATGAGGATTTTTAGATTTGTTTGGTAGGATAGTAAAGAACTGCAAAAGAATAATAGTAAGGAGCAAATGAAGTATGCGGATTAAATGCTTTAGAAAGAGGAAAATGATTCATGGATATACAAATGTTAACGGGCTACTTTCATCAATACGGATCCATCGCGATATTCGTCATCGTGTTTTTAGAATACTTAAATCTGCCCGGGTTTCCCGCAGGGGTGGTTATGCCGCTAGCGGGCATATGGGCTTCACAGGGAGGAATTGGCTTTGGAATGGCGCTTTTTTTGTCGGTATTGGCTGGTCTTTGTGGGAGCTTAGTTCTTTACTTTTTGGGAAGGTTCGGGGGTGAGTTTTTACTAAATAAATATACTCTTAAATTTCCGAAGCATAAAGAGGTTATTGAACGGACCATGGAACGGATTCGAAAAAAAGGGTATATAGGTGTATTTGCAGGTAAATTAATTCCAATGATTCGGACGGTTATTTCCATACCTGCTGGGGTCCTTAAAATGAATCTTTTAGGATATACCCTGTTTTCCTTGATGGGAATTACATTATGGAATCTGGTCTTTGTGGGAGCCGGATATTTCTTTGGGGATGCTGTACTTAAATTGTTAGCCTGATAGGAAAGGGCAAGAAGAATAATAATTTTTGTTGAAGCATTTTTAGGCCGGCGAAAAGCATAGAGGATGCTTTTTACTTAGTAGTTGATTGCTGCGAATGCGGCAGATGGAGGTAATTATGAGAATTGCCATGTTAACCAATAATTATAAACCATACGTGGGAGGGGTACCCATATCCATAGAACGTCTGGCAGGCGGACTTCGCAGTTTGGGGCATGAAGTATACATCTTTGCCCCCAGTTATGATGGGGAGACAGAAGAACCTTTTGTAATAAGATATCATTCCAGAAAAAAGAAATTACGGGGGGAATATGTGGTACCGGATATATTTGATCCAAAGATTGCGGAAGTATTTACTGCCATCTCCTTTGATGTAATCCATGTACATCATCCTATGCTGATGGGGTATACGGCACAGTACCTCAGCAAAAAATACCACTTACCCATTGTATTTACGTATCATACCAGATATGAGCAGTATCTTCACTATATACTTCCGGCGGAAAAATGGAGCAGCGCCGGCAGGAAGGAAAGGCATAGTACCTTTCGTTCTCTGGAAAAAAAACTCCTTTATAACGGAGGTGAAAAACTGGTTACGATTCATAACCGCATTTTTACCAACCAATGTGATCTGGTATTTGCGCCAACTCCCAGTATCAAGAAATATTTACAGGAACACGGCACCAATACGGTAGTTGAGGTAATCCCAACTGGCTTATCCGGCAAGGAATTTGAATTTAATAAATCCAGGGTAAAAGAAATCAGAGGTAAGTATCTGGGTTCTAAAAAGTGCCTGTTCTGTACGGTTTCCAGACTGGAAAAAGAAAAAAATATTGATTTCTTACTAGAGGGATTAAAGAAGCTGAAAGAAAACTGGGGTGATTGTTTCAGACTTTTAGTATTAGGAGAAGGCTCCCAAAGGGAAGAACTGATAACCAGAACAGCAGAGCTTGGACTAAACGAGAACGTTGCATTCTGCGGTTTGATTTCCCATGAGGAACTTACCAACTACTATCATGCCAGTGATGTATTTTTATTTGCCTCCCAGTCAGAAACCCAGGGAATTGTTTTACTGGAAGCCATGGCAGCCGGACTACCAGTAATCGCCATTAAAGCCAGCGGAGTAACCGATGTAGTCACAGATGGTAAAAATGGATATATGACCGAGAAAGACAGCGAACAATGGGAAAAAAAACTTGAGTTGGTAATCAATAAGAAACATTTATATTTAGAGATGAAGAAGGAAGCTCTCAAAGTGGCAAAACAGTATCTGGCAGTCCAGGTCGCCAGAAATGTAGAAAAATACTACCAAACTATACTAATAACAGATAATGTACAGAATAAACGCAAAACATTTTTTCATCAAAGGCTGGTAAAAGAATATGAAGATAAAACCTTTTAAACAGATCAATAAACAGGTAGTAGCAGGAGGATTGTTTCATACCTATATCCGACTGGTCGGAGCCACCGGTCGGATCAAAATCAATCATATCGACAGAATACAGCAAAATACCATGCTTGGATACTGGCATGGCGACAGCTACTGTATGCAGCTGGTATTAAAAGAAGTGGCGAAAAAAAGAAAACGGATTCAGGTAATTGTAACCGCAGATAAACGGGGTGATGCCATTGAATACATGATAAACCACTATGACGCAAAAGCAATCCGGCTGCCTGATGGCTTAAAGATGCGACCTTTCTTCGCCCAATTAAAAGCAGAAAGCCTGTCGGAAGGAGGCATACTGGCAACGGCTCTTGACGGTCCCCTCGGTCCCTTACATGAACCTAAAAAATTACTATTTCTATTAGCCCTGGAATCCGATAAAGAAATGACCTATGTACATTTTACCTACCGCCGTGTCCTTCGTATAAAGCGAAGATGGGATAACTATGTAATTCCCCTGCCCTTCTCAAAAATAACCGCCGAAATTGAAGATTTGGGTAAAATAGAAAAATCAGATTTAGCTAATTTCAAGGAATACCAGAATAGGCTGGTTTATTGATTATGATCTTTGTTCAGACTTCTGCCTGAACAAACGCATTAGACTACAATCAGGGAAAACTAATGCAAATACAATTGAAGAAAGAATAATGGTAATTATGAAGATAAAAAAGACAGCATTAATTTATACGATCGCAGCTTTCATTATAGCGATTGGACTTGTATCTGTTTTTATGTTTACAAAAACAGGTGCTAAAACGCAGCTGACTCAGGGAGACTTTGCTAAAGAATTTTCTAGGTATAGTAACTATGGTATAGAATATGCAGGCACTGAATACAACCCAGATATCCCGGGAAGCGGTAGAGGAACCCTTTATTATAACGGACAATTAGTAAAAAAATTTATTGATAGAAAAGATACAAAGGATATATTGATTTATACGGATAAAAAAGACGAGGGTATTACTGTTTATACCATATATGATGAAAATGGCAGATTAAGCGGGGTTGAAAAGAAACAGTGAAAGCATTTAATTATTGGCTATAACAGTGTGCGGTGAAGCTTTCCCACCGTTTAACACGGATTCTATCCCAAAATAAAAAAACGAACCGGAGGGTACCATGGATTCCTATCATGTTTTAGTAGTGGAAGACGACAAAGAAATATTGGAGGGTGTCAGCATATACCTGAAAAATCAAGGCTATACCGTATATAAAGCTTACAACGGCTTAGAAGGCTTGGAAATCATCAATAAGGAAGAAATCCACCTGGCTATCGTAGATATCATGATGCCTGTAATGAATGGTATCACCATGACCCTAAAGCTGCGGGAAAAATATGAATTTCCGGTAATTATGCTAACTGCAAAGTCAGAGGAGATTGATAAAGTAACAGGGCTTAATATAGGAGCAGATGATTATGTGACAAAACCGTTCACGCCTATGGAACTGCTGGCAAGAGTGAACTCCCACCTGCGCCGATACTCCAAGTATCTGAATATGCTAAAAGATAAGACGGAAGAGAAGGAAGAGAATGTATACATAATAGGAGGTCTTGAATTAAATGAAAATACAGTTCAGGTTACGGTTGACGGTAATCCCGTTAAAGTAACACCTTTGGAATTTAAAATACTGGCTTTACTAATCAAAAATCCGGGCAGAGTTTTTTCTGCTGAAGAAATATATGAAAGAGTATGGAACGAACGGGCCGTTGCAACGGATACCATCATGGTCCATATCAGAAACATCCGTGAAAAGATTGAGATAAATACAAAAAATCCAAAATATTTAAAGGTGGTATGGGGCGTTGGATACAAAATTGAAAAACAATAACGTACAAAGGATAATTGGAAGGCTTATCGTTTTCCTGATTTTATCGGTCGTTGCCGCAGGAATGATAGCATCTTATCCTATTATTTTAAAAAATGCTAATAATATAATTGCTTTAACGAAAAACCAGGATGAAAAAGCAAAATCCGGTTTGAAGGAGTATTACAAAGAAGAGTTCTTAAAAGAATTATACCGAGGTAATTACAGCCTTTACTGGGATATGAAAGAAGAGGTAAAGGATACGAAGACCTCTCCGGCAGAAACGTTTCTTTCAGAGCCTATGATTGAGCTGCAGCACCAGCTTGACAAAGCTGACATTATAGATAACTCAAGCGAAAAGGTTTCAGACAAAGTAAACTTTTTAGCAGGCTTTGATAATTTGTTGAATAATTGGCACGAAAAATTTTTTCAGATAGATCTTGGCAGTTATAGTTTAGAATATTATATCATTGACCATAAGACAGGAAAAACCTTAACCAATACCATAGACCCGATCAACTTAATGACTGAAAAAACAGAAGAAGCACTTAAGTTAAAAGCTTCTTATTCCTTTTATACAGTATTTAATTATAATGAGGAGGGTGAACTTACCCAGCAAAAGAATTACGGTCTTGACGATAAAGACGTAGATGCTTTTAATAACTATCAGTTGACCAAGGAGTTATTTTTACAGGATCTAAATAACAACAATTGGGTTAATTATTTAAGCCAGATCGGTAATCCCTCGGATGTAACCATTATATACGCAGCAAAACCCATTACCTTTTATATACCTGACGGATCCAGTCATAATACGGATAGCTGGCGGCAGGAATGGGCTTTTAGCAGCGGCGGATTTGAGATTGCATATGCACTGGGTATCATCGTTGTCATCCTGGCAGCATTACTGCTGCCCTTTAAAAAATCCTGGGAACTGGAAAAGGGTCTGCTTGGAAGGATTCCTTTGGAATTAGGTCTTATCTTAACTGCGAATACCCTCGCAGCCTATGATGCTTTACTGAGTATGACCAGGGAAACGGCTGTCAGCGAATTTATCCATTTTTCTGAATATTCTATTTTACCGGACTGGATTAAGTTAGCATTTGACTATGGGGTGAATTATCTGATATGGATGCTTATCTTTTTAATCTGGTTTGCAGCTGTCTTATCCATAAGATCTGTATTTTCCTTAGGAATAAAGAAATTTGTAAAAGAAAGGACGATTACCGGGATACTACTGATCTGGCTTAAACGAAATCTTAAAAAACTTTTTGCTTCCTTGGCAGATGTGGATTTGACCGAGCCTTCCAACAAGGCAATCATTAAAATCCTTTCAGTTAATTTTGTAATTCTTATGCTTTTATGCAGTATCTGGATAGCAGGTATTGCCGTATTAATTCCTTATTCTATACTATTGTTTTTCATCATGAGAAAGTACTTTAGTGATATTAAATATAAATATGGAATCCTATTAAATGCAACCAGCAGTATGGCAGAAGGGAATCTGGAAGTTATGGTTTCGGAAGATTTGGGCATTTTTAATCCCTTAAAGGAAGAATTAGCAAAGGTTCGATTCGGTTTTAAGAAGGCTGTGGAGGAAGAGATGAAAAGCCAGAAAATGAAGACCGAATTAGTCACCAATGTATCCCATGACTTAAAAACCCCCTTAACAGCAATCATCACCTATATTAATCTGTTAAAGGAAGGCAATATCACCGAAGAGGAGAGGAATTCCTATATCGATACCCTGGATCAGAAAGCCCTGAGACTAAAGCGCCTGATTGAAGATTTATTTGAAATCAGTAAAGCCTCCAGCCATAACGTTACATTGAATCTGGTAGATATGGATCTGCTCTCTTTAATCAAGCAGGTGGAACTGGAACTTTCGGATAAAATAGAAGAGTCAAAGGTGGAATTCCGCCATCAATTTACCGCAGAAAAACTGATTTTAACTCTGGACAGTGATAAAACCTATCGTATTTTTGAAAATCTGATTCTTAACATAACAAAATATGCCATGCCTCATACCAGAGCATATATAGAGATTGTGTCTTCTGAAACTGAGGTAATCGTAAGTATTAAAAATGTTTCTGCTACTGAGATTAACTTGAGTCCCGAGGAAATCAGCGAACGTTTTGTGCGGGGAGATAAGTCCCGGAATACAGAAGGTTCCGGTCTTGGTCTTGCTATTGTGAAAAATTTCGTGGAACTTCAAGGTGGTAAATTCGAGATACAATTAGACGGTGATTTATTTAAAGCTATAATCGTTTGGAAACGCAGTAAGGGTGAGGAGATATAATCCTTATTCTCTCTAAGGAAATCTATTTAATGAGTTCGGATTCGATTTCTATGGAGATTGGAAGCCATTAAAGAATAGAGTGTTTACAGCCGGTTTTCATCCATGAATTATCCTTGTATTTTATGCAATTATTTTGTGACGGCATTATGTACCATTGTGGCAGCTGCATAAAAAGTTAAGGATAAACCAGGATGATAACCGGCTGTTTGCTATATTACCAATTGTGCGTCAATGAGTCTTTACTGTGTACAGGAGGGGAATGTAAGAAGCTTGAGAGTAAGAAAACCTAAGTTTCACAGCGTGAATCGGGAAGGGTGTTATTATCCGCATGCGATTGCATCGGGCATGGATGTGAACTAGAACGTTTCAGCAGGATTTTGTGTCTTATACTTCCATATAACATATGATGCAAATATGATACAATTATGATGTAATCTTTTTAGTATGACCGGAAGCTATAAGTGGGTGCTGCAAGCAGGTTAAGAATAGAAAATGATGGGAGCCATTATGTTAAAGATTTTAATTGTAGAAGATGAAAAGCCAATTTCAAATCTGATTAAACTAAGCCTTACGAATGCCGGCTACCAATGCGAGTGTGTATATGATGGTCTGGCGGCAGCCGATAAGATCGAACAGGTTAATTATGATCTTATCTTACTGGATATTATGCTGCCAAAGGTAAATGGTTATGAACTGCTGGAATATATAAGGCCTCTTGGCATACCGGTCATATTCATAACTGCAAAGGCAGCGGTGACAGACCGGGTAAAGGGATTAAAGCTTGGAGCAGATGACTATCTGACAAAGCCTTTTGAAATAATAGAATTACTGGCAAGAGTGGAATCGGTCTTAAGAAGATATCATAAAACGGAATTAAAACTATATATCGATGATCTCGAAATTGACACCCAGTCCCGGATAGTGAAAAAAAACGGTGAGAACATCACCTTGACCAAAAAAGAATATGAATTGCTGCTGTTATTTATACAGAATAAAAATATAGCTCTATTTCGGGACAAGATTTATGAGAGAATATGGGAATGCGAATATATGGGTGACAGCCGGACCGTTGATCTCCATGTCCAGAGAATGCGCAAAAAGGTGGGCTGGGAGGATAAAATTACAGCCGTGTATAAAATCGGTTACCGGTTGGAGGTGTAAGTTAAAAGCTAATTACGATGTGTGCAACAGCACACGATGGGAGTGTTTTTATGAAGTTTTCCTGGAAAGTTTTTTTTAGTACCATCATTATGATACTGATTACTTTTAGTATTGGTGGTTATCTCTTAGTAGCCGCTTTATTTGAGTCCTCTTACGAAAGGGAAGTAGCCAGCGCAAAGGAGGAAAATAAGATGCTTCAGTTTTCCATAGCCACGGCCCTGTCAGCTATCACAGAGGACGGAGATTCGGTTAAAGATAATACCATAGCAGATATTGTAAATTCTATGGTTGCAACCATAAACGGAAAGAAAATGCTGCTGCGTGTCAGTAATCAAAACTTTAAAGTTATCTACCAGACCAAAGGAGTCAAGTTTGATAATAAGCTCTTAAAAAGCATTAATTCCAAAAACCGTGGAAATACCTTGCTGGAACAGAACAAAGAGTATTATATCCAGACAGCCTCCATGATTCATTTAGGAGAACAGCAGATATACCTGGAAAGCTTTCGCAATATTAGCGGTATCTATACAGAACGGGAGGAACAGTACAGAATCTATCAGCAGTTACTGATTGGTCTGATTGTGATAAATGGTATTATCAGTTATCTGATATCGTTATGGATTACTTATCCCATTAAAAAAGTATCCAGGGTTGCCCATAAAATATCCAACGGAAGCCTGGATAACCGGGTATCCATTCGTAGCAAGGATGAGATTGGAAGGCTTGCGGAGGATTTTAACCGGATGACCGACAGTTTGGAGGAGAAAATTCATCAACTACAGGAGGCGGCCAGAAGGCAGGAAGACTTTATCGGAAGCTTTGCCCATGAACTGAAAACTCCGTTAACTTCCATAATCGGCTATGCAGATATTCTGCGGTCTAATAAAATGACTACAGAGATGATTGTCCTGTCTGCCGATTATATCTTTAAAGAAGGCATCCGCCTGGAAGCACTTTCCCTAAAGCTGCTGGAACTAATTGTAATGCAGAAACAGGAACTGGACTTAAAGAAGGTCAGGGCGAAACAGTTGTTTGATGAAGTACAGGGGTTGGTATCCCCGGTTCTTGAAAAGGAGGGAATCCATATTACCCTGGAAATCCAGGATACCTGGCTGTATCTGGAACCGGACCTGATGAAGACAGTACTTATCAACCTAATTGATAATGGAAAGAAAGCAATTGAGGGAACTGGCTTTATTACTATAAAAGGTATTATTGAAAAAGACGGCTACAGTATCTATGTACAGGATTCCGGAAAAGGAATTCCACAAGAGGAGCTGTCAAAGATTACAGAAGCTTTTTATATGGTAGATAAATCGAGAGCCAGAGAAAAAGGAGGCGCAGGACTGGGTCTTGCAATCTGTTTAGAAATAATAAAAAGACATCATGGAGTAATTAATTTTGAAAGTACAGTAGGAATTGGCACCACAGTCCATGTGTTCCTAAAGGAGGAGGGTGAAGTGTGAAAACTATAATAAAATATACAGCAATGATTACAGTAACACTTTTACTATCCTATTTATGCTTTGTCCTGCCACCGGGATTTTCTGCTTACAAAGACTTAAAAACGGTGGGACAGGTTAATCTTGAGACCCTGGAAGAAACCAATGTGGTACTAAAAAAGCATATGACCATGCTTGAAAAAATCAATTTGCTTCAAGGTCAGGATATTGACAGCAACGGTATTCTCTTAAAACAGGGAAAAGAATTAACGGAGGAAAAGGCGATAAAAGCGTGTATAGAAGAAACGGCAAAGTTAAAGGAACTTGGTATTTTGGGTGATTCTGATTTTGGGATCGATTTCGATAAGGACTACTCAAGTACCCAGATTAACTTCTATATCAGCACCGCCGATCCCTCCAAATCCGTCATCATTTGGAATGTTATATTTGTAAAGGATAATAATTTTATTATTATCAGTCTGGATGATGAAACCAGTAAAATTATTGGTTTTGTGACCAGTGATAAGTCTGTCTTTCAGGCAGAGGACGGTGATTATGAACAAATCATAAAAGGCTTAGGAAGTTATCTGGGTCTGGAAGTTACGGATATGGAACTCCCAGAAGTACGGGAGAAATACAATCTAACAATGTATAATAAAAATATAGGTATGAATGTAACCTTTTCAGATGGCAGGCAACAGCTCGACAGTACGGTCTATATGTTTAAAACCGGCTTTAGCATAGGTGTTTATGATTCCCGCTTATATGAACTTATTTATAAGAATATAAAAAGGTATTGAAACTACTTTTTATGAGAGTCCTCCCAAGCCGACTGATGTTTTTTAAGTTCCTCGGTTAAATTTGCAGTGTTTATTTTATCCGCCGGGAAATCAATTACTTCTACACGGTGGTTAGAAGGTTTTTCATCAGCTTCATCAGCTTCTAGTGCAAGAGAGTAGGTCTTAATGGGTATCTTATGCTTTTCCATAATAGCATGTAATTGAAGTAGCCGCTCGCCTAAGACTTCATAGGTTAATTCCTTACTGGTACAATATACACATAAAGAGGCAGGAAGGGGTGGAGTGGTAATGTCATAGGGCATATCGAGTTTAAGCTTGTTTAAGTCAAATTCGTCTTTGCCGTAGTCTGCTAAAACTATAGTGGTTTTATAGGGGAATTCCTGGCTTAGGATTCCCTCCACATCCTTTGTGAAAGCATCTGAGAGACGGCGGTAGGTTGTGAAGCAGTTGGCAACTTCGTAACTATAATCATCCGTAATCCTGCCCCGACCATAGCTTATCATAAATGTGGTATCCGGGCTGGTGTTGGACTGCGCTTTGGAATAATAAGAGGAATCTGTAAAATTATATTTCGTTTCCGAAAGTGTTAAATCAAGATCAGGGTAAGTTTTATCCACATATGCTTTTATTTTGTTATCAGCCAGTTTAGCAGACAGGGGATTACCCATAAATCCATTGTATAAAATCAATAAGAAAAATATAAGTATAAATGCGGTAATACCTGCAATAAATTTTAGGATTGATTTTTGTTTCATTATTTGTTTCACCTTTCTTAATTTAAAATTACTATCAAAAGTGATAGGGGCGTTAGAAAGAATCATTCTTTTTTGAAGGCAAAATGCAGCAGCATACCTATTATTGCACCAATAAGCACAAGGAAGGTATAGATCCCCGATAAATAGAATGCCATAATAACGCTTTCCATGGCAAATTTGTGTATTTCAAGGGTCTTGCCGATAAACAGCCAGAGCAGGGAGAGGGAAAACACACCGGATAGACATAAGTACCATCTGGATTTTAAGGTGTAATATCCAACTGCACCGACTGTGGGCATAATAATAAAATTATTAAACATACCCATGGAGTCAGATAAAAATACCCCAAGGAATGCTCCGGCAGTTAACATAAAAAGTCCAACAAAGACCAGCTTTTTCTTAATCCGGTTAATATTATCACGGTCATGGGTCTCCGATAGGGGATACCCCTCCCTGTGCTCATACATGGTACGGCATAAGTCACAGGTTTTAATATGTTCCTTGACCAGATCTGTACTGTCTTTACTAGCTACATTATCATGAACCAGGGGAATTAAATCCTGGCATATATCACAGGATATATCTTTGTATTCCATTATAAGAGCCCCTCCTTTTCAAGAATTGATTTAAGCCATAGTTTGGTTCTAAAGTCAATTACCCTGGCAGAGCTTTCGGATAATTCCAGTTTGTTTGAAATCTCACAATAAGAAAATCCATCTACTCTCATCCCGACTATATTCCTTGTCCTGTCATCTTTCGTACTTAACAATTCTTTTATTCTTTTAACAATCTCTTTTGAAATGATATGTTCCGTAATATCATTTGAAACATACATACCGAGGAGTTCATCAAAACCCACATCCTTTTTCTGATTCCTCAATTGTTGCAGCCAGGTATTGCGCGCTATACCAAATAACCAGGTTTTTACGGAGGATTCACCCCGAAAGCCCGGAAGGCTTATGATTGCTTTTATAAAAGTCTCAGACATTAAATCTTCGGCAAGGGTATGATTATGTGTTAAGCTTATTAGATAGATATAGATATCCTGCTTGTATTTCATATATAAATCTTCAATTTCAAACACGCAAATCCCCCTTTCCAATTTATAAGTCACAAAAATTGAGTTTTTGTTACAGATAGTTAATAAAAATTTTTAATTGTAAATAATAACAAGCTAATTATACCACAGAACATAAACAAATCAGACCACAGAACATAAACAAATCAGACCGCAGAACATAAATAAATCAGACCACAGAACATAAACAAATCAGACCGCAGAACATAAACAAATCAGACCACAAAACATAAACAAATCAGACCTGACTGAATTGAAGAAAATAAATAAAGTAAGAAAATTACACGACTAAAATACAGAAATAAGGTTCTGATAATGGAACTCATAAATAATATACAGGTTCCTATATTTTAGTTACTTTGAGGAGGAGCGGAGATCGTGTGTTCTTGTGAGGATGGATTGCATTCTATTGCATAATCTTCTATTTTATTGTTACTTTTATTAGATTGGCTATTCTATTGTATTTTATTGTATTGTTTTTTACATTGACTTTCCCTTGCAGAAATGTTAACTTGTCCTTTGTGAGGCTTTTTTTCTTTAATCTGTATTATAATTTTTCTGTTATAGGAGTTTACTTTGTAATATGCATTTTGGCATGAAAACAAGTAAAGAATACAGATTATGTATTAAAAGGGAAACGATTTTGTACTAAAGGAGTGTTTTTATGACCTATATAAATAGCAGTGAAGAAAAAAAGACATTTTATAAATTGGTATTTAGCCTGGTACTTCCAATGGCTTTACAAAACCTGATTAATGTAGGGGTTACTTCGGCAGATATTATCATGCTTGGTAAAGTCAGTGAGATTTCTTTATCGGGAGCTTCCTTAGCAGGTCAGGTGCAGTTTATCATGACCCTTATCTTCTTTGGCCTGACCTCAGGTGCAGCCGTCATGACCGCCCAGTATTGGGGGAAAAAGGATGTTCATACCATTGAGAAGGTTCTTGGAATTACTATGAGGTTTGCCCTGGTGACGGCAGTTATATTTACTGTGGCAGTACTTCTTTTTCCTGGGCCGATTATGAGTTTATTTACCTCAGAGGAAGCAGTGCGGAGTGAAGGCGTACAGTACTTAAAGATTGTTGGTGTTTCCTATATATTTACGGCGATTACCATGATTTATTTAAATATCATGCGTAGTGTGGAAAGAGTTATAATTTCCACGGTGGTTTATCTGGTGTCTTTAATTGTTAATGTAATCTTAAATGCAATATTTATCTTCGGGTTGTTTGGGATTTCACCTATGGGTATCAGGGGTGCCGCGCTGGCTACACTGATTGCCAGGGTTATTGAATTTATTATTGTGTTTATTTATGCCAATAAGATAAACAGACAAGTAAAATTCCATATCAAAAACCTGTTTATTAGTGATAAGTTATTAATGAAGGATTTTCTGACCTTTGCTTTTCCGGTTATGTTAAACGAATTAATCTGGGGAGCAGGTACTTCCACCAATGCGGCGATTATCGGACACTTAGGCAGTGCCGCGGTGGCAGCGAATTCCGTAACCCAGGTAACCAGACAGCTGGCTATGGTTATTGCCTTTGGATTAGCCAATGCTACGGCAATCACCATCGGTAAAGCCATTGGAGAGCAGAAGGAAGAACTGGCTAAGGTATATGCAAAGCGTTTTGTCCGGCTGACTCTTATGGTAGGTATCCTCGGCGCGGGAGTCATTCTGGTGGTATCACAGATTGCCCAAAACCAGCTGACCCTAAGCCCGGATGCCAAATATTATTTAAAAATAATGATGTTTGTCATGTCCTATTTTGCAGTATGTCAAGCTTATAATACCACAATGATTGTAGGGGTTTTCCGAGCCGGAGGTGATACTAAATTCGGGTTGCTTTTAGATGCCTCCACCCTTTGGGGGTGTTCCATCCTATTTGGTGCCCTGGCTGCTTTTGTCTGGAAATTACCGATACCCATTGTATATATGATTATCATGAGTGATGAAATTATTAAAATTCCTTTATCTACCCTGCGTTATAAATCTTATAAATGGCTGCGGAATGTTACCAGAGATTAAAACTGTAATGGAATTCTATGGATTTTTCATTGACAAATAAGCACATACCGATTATCATAATTATAGTAAATGAAAGGATGGGTTATTGTATGTTAAGTGTGTCTGTATTGGAGAACTCAACTAAATAGTTGGAAAAGGTGTATCAAACTGCGGCAGTATAGCTGCTTTTGTTTTTGCGCCTTTTTGGGGATATGGCTATGTCACCCCTAAGACATCTACCTTACAGACTGCTTAAATAACCTTGCATATAGAATCAAACCGGTTTGGTTTGATAAAAAAGTGTGGTGTAGTATTGTGCTGCACTTTTTTTATATTACAGAAAAGTTTTCCTTATCTTAAACTATCCTGTAGCCAGACTCTTTGTTCCAGGAATTTTCTAAAGTACCTGTGAAATAAAAACAATGCCAGGCAGAAAATGTGTTATATATGGTTAATATCTAATCTTCTGTGGATTAGATAATCAGATCTATAGGTGAAACTGTCTTAGTACTATTTTTCATGGAGTTCTCCATCATTAATTTCCAGATAAATTACTCAAACTTCGTAGTAAATAAACTTAATAATACTTGATAAATCAGCCCTAAATCTAAATTGAAAGCATAATCAATGCTTTCTCATTTAACTTCAATGTTGTTTTTATCAAGTATGCAAATTACAAAAACAACAGCGAAGTTTGAATTATTTATATTAAAGGGCTGGTCTTATCAAGGATCGATGTGAAAGAAAATATAAGAATTGAAAGGATGCCAATATCGCAAGGTAACCCTCGATATACAAAGGGTGTATAAGAGTGAAAGAAAACATAAATAGAAAAGGATGCCACATTGTCATTCTTTCACTCCTTTTTATTTGTGGCAGTACCACAAACAGGTTTGCGGTATGCAATGGGTATAAACATGAATGTAATAACTACAAATCAATTGACAAAATCCTATAAACGTTATAAAAAGGATGCCGGATTAAAGGGGAGTGTCAAAAGCCTTTTTAAACGGGAATATATAACCAAAGATGCAATATCAGGTTTTAATTTATCCATCGGGGAAGGAGAATTCGTGGGACTGATCGGTCCAAATGGAGCTGGTAAAACTACTTTAGTTAAGATGCTTACCGGAATCATAGCTCCAACCTCCGGTGAAATATCCGTGTTGGGATATTACCCGAATAAGCTGGAGAACTCGTTTAAAAGACAGTATGCCGTGGTAATGGGACAAAAAAGCCAGCTCTTTTTCGAATTAACAGCGGCTGATACATTTTTATTATTTAAAGAGCTCTATGGGATATCAGACGAGGAATATAAAAAAAATCTCGATTATTTTATCAGCCTGTTTTGTGTAGCCGAATACCTGGATGTCCAGGTACGTACCTTATCCCTTGGAGAACGTATGAAGATGGAACTGATTGTTGCTCTGCTGCATAATCCCAAGGTACTGTTTTTGGATGAACCCACCATTGGTCTGGATGCGGTAGCGCAAAAACAGATAAGAAGTTTTTTGAAAGAAGTAAATGAAGAAAAAGGAACTACCATTATACTTACCTCCCATTACATGGAGGATATAAAAAGTCTGTGTAGGCGGTGTGTGGTGGTAAATGATGGACTAAAGCTTTATGATGGTGAGACCGGTGCATTATTTGATAAATACCAGACCCATAAAAAAGTAACCATCTCCTTTGAACATAAAACCTGTGCTGTACTGCCAAAAACCTATGAAATTTTAGAGGAGGGTCCGTATAAAATTTCATTTATGACTCCAAAAGGAGAAGTACAAAAAATACTAAAAGAGTTTCTTGGCAAATATGAAATAAATGATGTAACCATCGAAGAAGATGAGATCGGCAAGGTAGTCGAAAAAATCTATGCAAACAGAGATGAGGTGATAGGGTGAAGTATCTAGAAGTTGCTAAAATTACTTATAAAGCACAGCTTGCCTTTCGATTTGAGATTGGCTTTAATATGGTATTTACTATAATAAAGATCTTATTTGCCTATATTATTTGGGGAACCATATTTGGTCAACGGGAATCGGTAGCCGGTTTTTCTTTTCATTCCATGTTATCCTACTATATCATAAGTTCCTTTTTAGCCCAGATGGAAATGTCAGATGGAGTAAGCGGGGAGATCAGCGCCAGAATCAGAGAAGGCAGCTTCTCAAAATATATGGTGGTACCCGTTAATATTCAAACATATTTTCTTGCACAAACCTGGGGTGCGGCTACTTTTTATGGCTTATTTAACCTGATTGCAGCAGTGGTGTGGGTTTTTCTCTTTCGAATCCGATTTGTCGTCACTTTAAATCCAGGCATAATACTGCTTAGCCTATGCATGATTCTCTTAGGTCTGCTATTTATGGTACAATTGAATTATTTTCTTGGAATTTTAACCTTTCAGTTTCAGGATATCCAGCTATTTTTAATAATTAAAAATAATCTGGTAGCCTTTGTAACCGGTACCATGCTGCCGCTGTCCTTACTTCCAGAGGGGATAAATTTTGTTATGCGTTTTTTCCCTTTTTATTATGTCACTTATCTGCCTTCCATGCTCTTAATCGGTCGAAATACCGGAGAAGGAATGTTAGGATTGCTTGTCCTGACTGGGTGGATCATAGCATTTATGCTGCTGAATTATGTTACTTACAACAGACTGAGAGTCAGATATGACGGGGTGGGAATATGAAGAATCTGCGGTTAGGGAATATGAAGAATCTACGGTTTGTTAAATCATTGATCAAAATGAAGTTATCCCACATGATGGTATTCCGGTTATCATTTTTTGGAGCATTTTTCGTTGACGGGACAGTATTTTTTATACAACTTTTACTGTTTCAGGCAATTTATTCTCAGGTAGATACCATTGGAGGGTGGTCAAAAGGGGAAATGATGATTTTTATCGGAACCTTTTCCTTAATCAATGCCTTAAATATGATTATTTTCTTTTTTGGAATTAATGACCTGCCGGATAAAATTAAAAATGGGGGACTGGATCATTATCTGACAAAACCGGTCAGCCCTCTGTTTCGTTTAACCTTTGAAAATGTCAATCCGGGTTCGGTTCCGTTGATCTTTGTAAGTATCGGAATCATACTATATGGTATTTCCCTAAGTAAAGTGTCAATAACCTTACCTCAGGGAATTGGCTATGCGGGTTTAGTAGCACTCATGACACTGTTATGGTATGATATCCAACTGATTTTAAGATGTATTCCTTTCTTTGTCATATCAGGAACCAATATAACCCGTACAGAAGAGCTTTTAGAACTTTGTATGAAGGTACCGGGAGTTTTATTTAAAGGAGCCTTTAAAGTACTGTTTTACTTTATACTGCCTTATGGACTTATGGCTACCATACCAACTCAGTTTCTGATGAAAACCATATCACTTTCCGGAATTTTATATGGGGTTGTTATCGTAATTTTATTTACCGGTATCGCCTATGGGATTTGGAAGGTAGGATTAAGGAATTACAAAAGCTCAAGCAGTTAAAGAAGTTCTGACTGCTGGTTAAAAATAAAAGGTGCTGCCACAATTAAGCTAACTTTAATTGGGCAGTACCTTTTTTAGCCGGCTAGAAACACTGGAAGGAACGAATGCGTTCTAAATTAATTCTTTGGAACGTCCAGCCAAAGCCTCGCCACCTAAATCCGGCAACTGCCTGCCTCCCGACAAAGGTCGGAAAGAACCAGAAACTGTTGCCGTTGTTCAGCCAGATAAAGGTATTTCTGTATAGACAATTGCGAATACCTCTTGCTCCGTCCTGTCTTTGCGGTATACTCGGCGTAAAAGTAGGTGGTGCCGACCTAGGTGCAGGGGGCTGCTGTCCATCCTCTCCCGGAGGATTAAAAGGAGGAGGGGTAAATGGAGGCGGCGGAGGATTAAATGGCGGTGGAGGAGGATTAAATGGCGGTCTCCCGCCGATGGGAGGCTGATTCCCACCCATAGGAGGTCTGCCACCGCCGATGGGAGGCTGATTCCCACCCATAGGAGGTCTGCCACCGCCCATAGGAGGCTGATTCCCACCCATAGGAGGTCTGCCGCCGCCCATAGGAGGCTGATTCCCACCCATAGGAGGTCTGCCGCCGCCGATGGGAGGCTGATTCCCACCCATAGGAGGTCTGCCACCGCCCATAGGAGGCTGATTCCCACCCATAGGAGGTCTGTTACCACCCATAGGAGGCTGATTCCCACCCATAGGAGGTCTGCCACCGCCCATAGGAGGCTGATTCCCGCCCATAGGCGGTCTGTTACCACCCATAGGGGGTTGATTATCCCTTGGCAGCTGCTGGGTAAATTTTATATCAGAATCAGAGGGCTGCTGGTTACTATACTCATGAATAAATTGATCGTCCTGCAAATAAATTCCCCTTTCTATGTTATGTATTAATTTATGCAGGAAAATTAAAAGCGTGTGCTGCAGATGAAAGTAGAACTTCAATTGTGAAATGCAGGGACAGATGTAGGCGCTGCAAAATGGTATGACTTTCTATTTATTTAGCTATTAGTTATAGATTTTTACCTTGAATGATATGTCAGTTTTGATGCAATTTATACAGATTTATGTTATAATTATGTATTACTCATGTTCTATACCTAACAGACAAGCAATCATCTGAGGTATCGAAAATATAGAGAGATTTTAATTTTATTAACCACTGAATAATTGTGTCATTTATCCTGTTTTTATATGGTATATTGATAAAGAAAAAGTAAAGATGTAATAAATTAATATGTAAAAATATTCCAGTGATTTTGTCAAACAGCAGGATTGCTATAGGGGTATTCAACAGATTTAGCTTAGCAGGCTATTTTACTAAGTCAAGTAAACAATACTTTCTGGAACTATTTTATATAAAAATAAGAATGGATATGGTGGACAATATGGATTCCACTATGTTAGTGTTAGCTTAGTTGGGTACAGAATAGACATAGATGATATATAGTATTATGCAATTCACGATTTATGAACCCAGCCGATATTTATAGATTATGAAACTATGATAATGACACAGAATGTTCTGAAAGATATATTTGATTCAGCCATATAAAAAATAAGATTGAGCGGATAAAGACTATGAAAAAGAAAAGGATAATTATTACAATTATAGCAACTGTTATTTTTTTAGGCATAATAAATTATGAGAGGATACAATTTTTATACTACTTTTTAAGTAATACATCAAATACGAAACAGACAATAGAGAAAGAGTATAACATAAGTGTTAATATAGTTATGCAAAAAAAGAATATTCATTTATATGAAGGCTTAGATAAAAAAACGAATAAAAAGAAATATATTATTACAGTTACTGGCAAGGGTGTATTTACTCTTTATGCTGAGGAAGGTGTCGATATAGAAGGTGCTCAGAAAATTGCAGAAGAGAAAGGATTTCCAACTACCCCTCTGGATTTTTATATAAAAGACTCCTTCTCAAATAAGAGTGAATTAATAGATACGCTTTACTGGTATATTACAAACAATCAAGGAAAGAGTATCTATATATCCTTTAAAGACGGATCAGTCACCTACAAAAATTAAACAGCCCGTAATATAAGAGAAAAGCGGTCAGCCTAATGAAGAAAAAGATAATCCCAAAGACTTAGGCAGTATCCCGGCAGGCTTGCAATTTTTTTGTATCGGAAAGGTTCCTCCTGGCACTTAGACTTGATGAACTGCGTCAAGGAGGAAAAGAGCAACTGTCTGAACGAAGTGAGTTTTGCTCATTTCCTCCTGCTTTAAGCAGTTCACCAAGTCTTAGTGCCAGGAGGGTTCTTTCCCTACAAAAAAATTGCAAGCCTGCCGGGATACTGCCGCCCCCCTTTATAAAATCTCCCGTCAAACACCTCCCGTGATTGAAATCCCGAGACTCCCGTGATTGAAATCCCGAAACCGCTTGACAAACAAATCAAGTAATGCTATATTAAGAAAAAATAAAAACTGAATATATCTTCAGGGCAGGGTGTAATTCCCTACCGGCGGTATAGCCCGCGAGCCGTAAGGCAGATTCGGTTAAACTCCGAAGCCGACAGTAAAGTCTGGATGAAAGAAGATTCGATAGAAACCATAAAAGATCAAAATAAATATTGTAATTAACAATAAGTACAATATTTAAGAATAAATCTTAGTAGATCTATCCATAATGCTTATAAGCCCTGAATATTCAGGGCTTAATTTTTTTACTGCGACGGCGCCAAAGTCTGATAATCAGACTTCGCAGTTTTTTCTCTCAAATAGTGAAAGGTTTATAAGTATTTGGTAACAATAAACACAGAGGTACAGACAAATGGATGAAAAATACATGAAACGGGCATTGGAATTAGCCCAAAAAGGTATCGGATATACCAGACCAAATCCTCTGGTAGGAGCAGTCATAGTAAAAGACGGGAGGATCATCGGAGAAGGATATCATGAATTTTTTGGCGGTCCTCATGCAGAGATAAATGCATTTAATCAGGGGACAGAAGATGTAACAGGGGCCAAGATGTATGTTACCCTGGAACCCTGCTCCCATTACGGTAAGACACCTCCCTGCGCGGAGGCGATAATAAAAAAAGGAATCAAAAAAGTTGTGGTAGCATTAAAAGATCCCAATCCCAAAGTCTCAGGAAGGGGAATACAACTGTTACGGGAGGCAGGAATCGAAGTAATCACCGGAGTGCTGGAGGAAGAAAGCAGAAAGCTGAATGAAATATTTATTAAGTACATCACTACTAATACGCCTTTTTGCATTCTAAAAGCTGCCATGACCCTGGATGGAAAAACAGCAGCAGTGACGGGAGATTCCAAATGGATTACCGGGGAAGCCTCCAGGCAGTATGTCCACGGTTTAAGACACCGGGTTTCCGGGATTATGGCTGGAATTGGTACGGTATTAAAAGACGACCCTTATCTGACCACACGTTTAAAGGACAGAGAAGGCAGGGACCCTCACCGTATTATCGTAGACAGCAGTGCCAGACTCCCTCTTACTGCTAATGTGATAAAGGTAGCCTCCAAAGCAGAAACCATCCTGGCAGTAACAGAAAAGGCCAAAGAGGACAAATTAAATAAGCTCAGGGAAAAAGGAGTCAGAATTATAAAGACTCCCACCAAAGACGGCAGAGTCGATCTTACATTTCTTATGAAAGCCCTTGGAGAAATGGAGATTGACAGCATTTTGTTAGAGGGCGGCAGTGAGCTGAATTATTCAGCCCTTGAAGCAGGACTTGTAGATAAAGTAAATATCTTTATAGCACCCAAGCTAATTGGAGGCAGCCAGGCAAAAACCCCTGTAGGCGGAGCCGGCTGGCAGCTTATGAAGGAGGCAGTTGTTTTAAAAGATATAATGACGTATTCCTTTGGTGAAGACCTCATGATAGAAGGATATATAGATAAGGAGGGGTAGGAATGTTTACCGGTCTGATCGAAGAAATCGGTGAAATACAAAACATAGTAAAGTCGGTTAAATCAGCTAAAATTATAATCAAAGCACAGGGAATACTAGGTGAGGTAAAATTGGGTGACAGTATCAGCACCAATGGGGTATGCCTTACGGTTACCGGATATACGACCGGAAGCTTTACGGTGGATGCCATGGCAGAAACCTTAAGAAGAAGCAATCTAGGGCATTTAACTGCCGGAGATAAGGTCAATTTAGAAAGAGCTTTGCGGGTTGGAGACCGGTTAGGTGGTCATATGGTAAGCGGTCATATCGACGGAACGGGTATCATTACCGGATATGAACGGGAAGACAATGCGGTCTGGATTACCATCTCGGCAGAGCCTGGAATATTAAAATACATTGTCCATAAAGGATCCATTGCCATAGATGGTGTCAGCTTAACGGTAGCCTATATCGATGAACAGGTATTGAAAGTCTCCATCATTCCCCACACCAGGGACTTAACCACACTGCTTAAAAAGAAAGCAGGAGATGAGGTTAATTTAGAATGTGATATGATTGGGAAATATATAGAAAAATTACTAGCCGTAAAGGAACCGGATAAAAAATCAGGAATAGATACAGAGTTTTTAAGCCGGAATGGTTTTCTTTAGGAGCTGCTGAAGGAAAATAAAATAAGAAAGGAATGCCACACTTAACTCTTTCAGTACGAATCGTGGCAGTGGAGCTGTTAAATAATTTCATCACATAGATAACTTGGGAATTTTAACTAAGGATTATGTTTTATAACAGCCATACAGGAATTAAATTATGTATATCTTTAACACCATAGAAGAAGCAATCAGTGACATAAAAGCAGGAAAGATGATTATAGTAGTAGATGATGAAGACAGGGAAAATGAAGGGGACCTCTTAATGGCGGCTGAAAAAGTAACCCCAGAGGATATTAACTTTATGGCTAAGTACGGCAGAGGACTGATTTGCATGCCGGTGGTGGAAGAACGGTTAAAGGAACTTAACTTACAGCTTATGGTTTCAAAGAACACGGAATCCCACCAGACCGCCTTTACCGTATCCGTAGATGCCAAAGAAACCACCACAGGAATTTCCGCTAAAGAAAGAGCCGAAACCATTCAAAAATTCTTAGACCCATCCGCGAAGGAAGATGACTTTAAACGGCCCGGTCACGTCTTTCCGTTAGAAGCCAAAAAAGGCGGTGTATTAAAGCGAGCAGGCCATACGGAGGCAGCAGTAGACTTAGCAGTGTTGTCCGGGCTTTATCCGGCAGGTGTCATCTGTGAGATTATGAGTGAAGACGGAACCATGGCAAGAGTCCCCGAACTTATGGAATATGCAAAAGAACATAATTTAAAAATCATAACCATAGCCGATTTAATTCAATACCGCCGGAACACGGAAATCTATATAAAACGGGCCGCAGAGGCAAAACTTCCTACCAAATACGGAGAGTTTAAAATGGTGGGCTATGAAAATATCTTAAACGGAGAACACCATGTTGCACTGGTAAAGGGAAACGTAGAAGACGGTGAGCCGGTACTGGTAAGAGTACATTCAGAATGCCTGACCGGAGATGCTTTCGGCTCTATGCGCTGCGACTGCGGAGAACAGCTGGCAGAGGCTTTAAAGGAAATCAATGAAGAAGGCAGGGGAATACTCCTATATATGAGACAGGAAGGCAGAGGAATCGGCCTCATTAATAAAATCAGAGCTTATGCCCTTCAGGATCAGGGCATGGATACGGTGGAAGCCAATCTTGCCTTAGGGTTTCCGGAGGATATGAGGGATTATGGCATCGGAGCCCAGATACTGGCGGACCTTGGAGCAAAAAAGGTAAAACTGCTGACCAATAATCCCAGAAAGATCAAAGGATTATCCGGTTACGGCATAGAAATCATAGAACGGAAACCAATCCAGATGAATCACAATGAAAGAAATGAATACTATTTGCGTACGAAAAAAATAAAAATGGGACACATGTTAAATTTTAAGGAGGAACAATAAGATGAGAACAATGGAAGGAAATTTAATCGGACAGGGCTTGAAATTTGGAATAATAGCAGGAAGGTTTAACGAGTTTATCAGTGGGAAACTGGTAAGCGGTGCCCTGGATGCCTTAAAGCGTCACGGTGTGGAGGAAAAAGAAATTGACATAACCTGGGTGCCGGGAGCTTTTGAGATACCCTTGATTGCGAAAAAGATGGCGAAGTCTAACAAGTATGACGGAGTCATCTGCCTTGGCGCTGTAATCCGCGGAGCAACCCCCCATTTTGACTATGTATCCAACGAAGTAACAAAAGGAATTGCACATGTTTCCCTGGAAACCGAAGTACCCGTCATATTCGGCGTCCTCACAACAGATAATATTGAACAGGCCATAGAGCGGGCAGGCACCAAAGCAGGCAATAAAGGCTATGATGCAGCCGTTACTGCCATTGAAATGGCTAATTTAATCAGGCAGTTATAAGTTATATGGAATACTATAATACCATACCCATTGCACAAATCAGAACCATTTTTTTAGATTATGACGGGACGCTCCATGACAGTTTGAAAATATATGCCCATGCCTTTAAAAAAGCCTACGGTTATCTTGTAAAAGAAGGCCTGGCCGAAGACCGGGAATGGACAGATAAAGAAATCAGCTACTGGCTGGGGTTTAATGCAAAAGATATGTGGAGGAAGTTTAAACCGGATCTGGGTCCGGAACTCCAGCAGTATTGCAGTAATTTAATCGGAATTGAAATGAGACGGTTAATCGAGGAGGGGAAACCGGTTTTATATGAAGATGCCCTAAAAACCCTGAACTATTTAAAGGAAAAGAGCTATCATCTGGTTTTTATCAGCAACTGTAATATCTATTACCTGGAGAATCATCGGAAATTATTCCGGTTAGACCGGTACTTTGATGATTTTATCTGCTCGGAAGAATATAATTTTCTGCCAAAACATGAAATTCTAAAATCGATAAAGCACCGCTATGAAGAGAAAATGGTCATAATCGGTGACAGGAAGCAGGATATGGAAGCCGGTCAGTACAACGGAATCTATACCATTGGATGTAAATATGGGTTTGCTTTAAAAGATGAATTAAAGGATGCCGATATTTTAATTGACCGGATCAGTGATCTGATTAATATATTTTAATGATTCAAGTGTCAAAAGATCAATTTAGTGTTTGGAATGAATACATGTTGAGAGATCTTTTGACACTCAAATCTTTTAATTGGATTACTATATTTTAATTTTTCATAATTATTCATAAATTCCCTCTTTTTATTTAAAATTCGTACGGTAAGATGTATGATAGAAAGAATGAAAAGAGGGATTTTTTTATGTGGATGAAAAAGTTAAGACAGAGAAAATTACAGTCGGCAATTATCTTTATTATCGTCTTTGTCTGTTCCATATTAATGACTAGTTCCATGGTGATTATGACTTCCTTACAAAAACCATATAAAGAATTAAGTAAGGCCTGTGACGCTCCAAAGGTGAAGGTATATCCCTTTGAAATGCCGCAAACGGAACTGGAACAGGTAAGGGAACGCTTTAAAGCACTGGATTTGTGTGAAAAAGCATCGATTGTAACGTATCATTACCTGACAGAAAAGGTTATAAGTAACACGAAATTAGTAAGCGGATTTTCTGATCTGGTGGAATACCAGGAAGATCTACACGGGCATTACCGGGTGATAAGCGGGGAGTTAAGAAAGCCTGGGGATAAGGAATGCATTATATCCGCGGTCTTTGCCAATGAAAATAATCTTAAAACAGGTGACTATCTTGATATTACCGGTACAAACCTGCATATGAAATATAAAGTAATCGGTATCTATACGGATCCCTATAATATGAGTCTGGCCTATAATAATGAAATTCTTACCGGCAGTCTGCCAGAGGAATTTCCGGTAGAACAATACATTGCTGTCTATGGCGGCGACGATGTCAGGGGCAGCAGCATTATAGACGAATACCGGGAAAAGTATGCCGGAGTGTTAGAAGGCAGAGGGATAACCTTAGAAGATAGGACAAATAACAATGCCATTATGGAAAAAATACTGGGAGGCATCCTCCTTGGAATCAGTATTCTAATCCTCCTGGTAAGCTGTATCATGATTCGTTATATGATAAGGAATGCTCTGCTATATGATAAGAAAACCATAGCCATCTATAAAGCCATAGGTTACAGTAATAAGGAGTTAACCGGAATCTATTTAAAGCTCTATCTGTTTATTGTGGCAGTCGGTAGTATAGCCGGTGCGGCGGCTTCCTTTCTCATATCGGACAGTTTTATGGTTCAGGCGTTTAAAAATCTGGGGGAGGTAAAATCAAACGGTACATTAATTCCCGGCATAACCTGCGTCTTAGTTATCTTAGGATTTGTACTCCTTCAGGTTTATAGTGTCCTGAGAAAGTTAAAGAGTATGAAGCCGGTGGTGATTTTAAACGGCAAAGAAGCCGAGCTGGGGAAAAAGAAACATAAGCACTATTTATTTTCCGATAAGCTAAACTTTTCCGCAGCCGGAATCGGAATAAGGATGCTGCAGCGTGACAGGAAGAATACCGGCTATATTATTTTAACCTGTATCGTATCAATATACTGTTTTAATTTTGCCTTATCCAGTTTTAACATTATTAAAGATATGAAAACCAACAATTATTACTGGATCGGTTTTGATAAACATGATGTAGCGGTTAGTTCCCTGTCCCCGAAGCAGTTCCTGCCTGTAATGGAGGAACTGAAAAAAGAACCGGAAACAGACCGGGCGATCCTGACTGCAAATGATGTTAATGTCATGGTGCCCTGGAAGAAAGGCATGGGGGAACCTATTATTATGGCAATGGTTTATGAGACCTATGAAAATATTGATATGCCCTTAATTGAAGGCCGGAATCCCAGATACAGCAATGAAATCGTCATATCCAGCCTGGCTGCCAAAGAATTTAAGAAAGAAATCGGTGATTACCTCGAGGTATATCTGGATGTAGATAAGAAAGTCAGCCTGTTAATTACCGGAATCTATCAAAGCTATTATAACATGGGAAGAGGCTGCAGGCTGCTCGGCGCAACCTTTGAGGAAAACGGTGTGGCATTTCAATATACCGAAGCTTCCGTGTACTTAAAGCCAGATACCGATATAAATCAATATATTAAAAAGTATGGCAGCAAATATAAGGACAGTCTGGATATCTTACCGCGGAAAGACAAATATAGCAGTATTATGGCCACGATTTGTGATCCTCAGATTAAGGCTATCACACCGTTTATGATTCTGTCCCTATTGCTTGGAGCCCTTAATATAACAGCCATTGTATATTTAAAAAACAATGATAACAGAAAAGTAAACAGTATTTATAAATGTATCGGCTATTCGTCTTCCCACCTGATTAAAGCTAACTTATACTACACAGGAATTATAGCTGTAATATCCATGATAATTACCATACCATCCTTCATTTTGCTTTACCCGAAAATCATGGTGCTATGCTTATCCTTCTTCGGCTTTAAAAAGTACCTGGTGAATTATAGCCTGCCCTATATGCTAATTGGCAATCTACTGATATTGCTTATGTTTATGTCAAGTACAGTACTTTCTTCCTGGACCTTAAACGGTAATCATATGGATGAACTGAACCAGGAATAATGAAATTTTGTATTTAATCCGGGAGGAAATGAATATGGAATTACCAAGAAATAGGCTTTGAAATAACATGAAATAAGCATAAAAAAGCGTGAAATAAACTTGTGATAAACCCGAAATAATTATGAAAAAACATGAAATGAGCATAACTAAATGAGAATAAAACAAACCTGAAAAAAACAGGAATAGCTTAGAATACCATGAAATAGCTTGAAATACCTTATATAAGCCTGTAAAAAGCAAAAAGTGCAACGAAATATGGATTGATTAAATTAGAATTTTAAAAGAAATAAAAGAAATAATTTAAAGTCATAACTTAAAAGATGAGGTAAATAAATATGAATCATGTTATAATAAAAACAAATTTAGTATGTAAAAGTTACCTGACCGATGGAGAAGTCAATAATGTAATTAAAAATATGAACCTGGAACTCTATAAGGAGGATTTTACCGTTATTATGGGAAGTTCGGGTTCCGGCAAATCCACTCTTTTGTATCTCCTAAGCGGAATGGATCAGGTAACCAGCGGTGAAGTCTGTTTAGGTGAAAAAAATATAACAAACAGCCGGGAAAAGGAACTGGCAGCCATCCGAAAAGATAAAATCGGCTTTGTATTCCAGGGAATTAACTTAATACCTGATCTGACCATACGGGAGAATATTAAAAGTCCCTCCTATAAAGCGAATAGGGATAAACAAAACTTAAATTCTGCTGACCGTAAAATCAGCTTGGAAAGGCGGATCGATCGTTTGTTAGAACAAATGGAGCTTACAAAACACCAGAAGAAATATCCGGGACAGTTATCCGGGGGACAAAGGCAGAGAGCGGCGATCTGCCGGGCCTTAATGAATGAACCGGAAATTCTGTTTGCAGATGAACCCACCGGGGCGCTTAATTCCCAGGCAGGAGAAGAGGTTCTTAATATCTTTACTGAAATCCACAGTAAGAATCAGGCGGTGGTTATGGTTACCCATGACCTGAAAGCCGCTGTACGGGGAAACCGTATCATATACTTACGGGACGGCAGGGTAGACGGTGAACTAAGGCTGGATGAATATGATAAAAAGACAGAACCCCAAAGAGAAGCCGTTCTGTATGATTTTTTAAAAAATCGCGGCTGGTAGGAAAGAGGTTTGGTATGATGCAGACGGTGTTAATAATCGAGGATGAAGTGGAACTGGCGGAAATTCTGGGAGATTATCTGGAAGTGGAAGGTTACGCCGTACAAATCGCATTTGACGGAGAAAAGGGTTTGGAACTTTTTGAAATCTGCAAGCCGGATATGGTTCTTCTTGATATTATGCTTCCAAAACTGGACGGAATGGCGGTATGCAAAAAGATACGTGCAACATCGGAGATTCCCATATTAATGCTGTCTGCAAAAAGCGGGGAGATGGATAAAGTCATATCCTTAGGAATCGGTGCCGACGATTACGTAACCAAGCCTTTTAGCCCATTGGAACTGGTGGCAAGAGTGAAAGCCCATTTAAGACGGTATCATAAGTCAGCTCCTGTTATAAAGGAAGATGGGCTTACGGTGGGGAAGCTGATTTTACATAAGGAAAGTTATACGGCTAAAGTCGGTGAAGAAGAACTGGAACTGACTACGAAAGAGTATGAGGTATTATATTTCTTTGCCAGCCACTTAAACCAGGTATTTACCAAAGAACAGATTTATGAAAATGTGTGGGGAATGAATGAGTATGGCGACATCAGCAGTGTGGCTGTTTACATAAAGCGGATACGGGAAAAGTTAAATCTTTACCGGCTGGATTATATTAAAACAGTATGGGGTGTGGGATATAAGCTGTCGGTTACTTAATAGTAATAGTTAATTTGGGAGTTTGAAATTCAATTCTGCACATCGTTTGGATTTCCAGCCCAGCGATGCATTTCGGTGCGGCTTGCTTCAGGTCTGTTTGAAATATGCTGGTGTTAAGGTATATTTAGTTTAGTGTATGATTCGAGAGTCAAAAGCCCAATTTAGTGTTATGAATGAATACAGATTATAGTTTAACCTTATGACTTTGAGTTTAACTATAAATGGAGAAGGTATGAAGAACCGGACGATTTTAAGAAAAGAAATAGTAATTCATGCTGTTGTCATATTTTCGCTGATTATCTCTGTCTTTATAAGCATAAAACGCTTTTATGCTTATAAAGAATTATCCTTTTATAATCAGGCTAGAATTCTGGCAGCAGATGAATTAAGGGTTATAGAAGAAGAGGTTAATATATCGGCTGGGAATTTTGGAGCCAATAAGGCATCGGAGAAACTCAATAACAGTAAAGAGCAGTCAGCAGATTCAACAGGTTTGACTGCAATAAAATTTTATCCCTATGTTATTCTGGATTTAGAAGGAAAAGTCTTAACGGATTCCAAAGAATTTAAGTTAAAGAAGGGTGATTATGTTAACTTAAAAGAAGTAGTTCAATTTGATAATAGCTTTTACCAGCAGAATAAAAAAGATATCCGTGCAGCCTTTTTACTGGAAGGCGATAAAAAAGGGATAAGCCAAGGTTCCTTAGAGGGAAGGCGGGTTTCAGGGTTTGTCCTGTTTTTAATTCCAAGAGATGATATAATCGGGAAAAGCGAAGCAGATTTACTTATTTCAATCTATCTACCGGTACTGACTGCAGTCTTTTTGGCTGTTCTTTTATTCCTTTACCATGCGGTTTATATGAAGAAACATATAGTAACCCCCATGAAGGAAATCAGCGACTCTGCCCAGGCGATTCTTTTAGGAAATTATGATATTCCCGTTGTTAACATCCATGGAAATAACTTAAATCATAATGAAGTGGATGAATTGACCTATGGCTTTGAATTAATGAGGGATAAATTAAAAGAGAATAAAGAGAAGGAAGATCAGCTAAAACGTTCTCAAAAAGAGCTTATTTCCTGCATCTCCCACGATTTAAAAACTCCAATTTCAACAATAAAAGCGTATACCGAGGGGTTAAGGGACGGTTTGGCAGATACACCCGATAAGAAAAAGAAGTATTATGATATTCTGATCAAAAAAGCGGAACTTTTAAATCATATGATAAGTGATTTACTGGAACACTCCAATGCGGAACTAAACGAATTAAAGATAACAAAAACGGAGCATTACTTTCTGGAATATATTGGTAAGCTTGAAAAAGACGTAAAAGAGCTGGTGGAACAAAGAGGTTTTATCTTTGACTGGGAAAACAAGGTGCCGGATATATTAGTATCCATGGATGAAAACCGTATTACCCAGGTTATCACCAACCTGATTGATAACAGTATGAAATACACAAAGCCCAAGGGTGGATTTATACGGATTAAGACGGAATATGACAGTGCAAATCATGAGGTTATCATCTCGGTGAAAGATAACGGAAACGGTATCAGTACCGAGGATGCCCCTTATGTATTTGATTTGTTTTACCGTGCTGAAAAATCAAGGACTATGAGTATTCCAGGCTCCGGTCTTGGACTATCCATCTGCAAATATATTATTGAACAGCATGGCGGAACCATAAGTTTAAACAGCAAGTCAGGTGAAGGAACGGAATTTGTATTTTGTATAAAAGAATAAAAGTTAAAGGGTTTAATACTATTTCAAATTCTTAATTTTTCCTATATAATTAAGTTGTGTTTAGATAGTTAAGGTTAAAGGGTGTAACATTCATTTATAATATATTAAGAATAACTTGTATACTTATGATAATCGACCGACGTATTGATAATCGACCGGCATATTGATGATTGGTATACGAATTATATTGATATAAGTAGGATAATTGGTCTACATATTGATAATTGGTACACGAATCATAAGTGATATACATAGGATAATTAGTCTGTATATTGATAATTGGTATACAAATTATAATTGATATACATAGGATAATTAGTCTACATATTGATAATTGGTATACGAATTATAATTGATAAGTAGGATAATTGGTCTACATATTGATAATTGATATACGAATTATAATTGATAAGTGAGAGAATCGGTATACTTAGGAAAATTGAAAGGAAGCAGATTCATGAAATTAGAAAAATACCTTATGCCCTTTGGCATGATAGGAACAGTTACTTATTTTATACATACAACGCTGGGCAGAATCCTTTGGAAGGAATATAATCCGATTACAACGGATATCAGTTCCCTTACGGCAGATGGAGCACCGAATGCAGAACTGCTGCGGGTATTTACTTTTATATATGGAATCTGCTCCCTGCTTTTTGTATTGGGAATGGTCATAAAAGCATTCCGCCGTTATAACCGATTATTAAAAATTGGTTTTATCATTATGCTTATTATGCAGTTTACCTCTGTTATAGGCTACAGCAGTTTTCCATTGACCAAAGATAAGACCGTTATGAACTTTCAGAATAGGATGCATATTATTATAACAGTAATTGTTATATTTACAACAATTGCTTCCGCCTTCTTCCTTGCATTCGGCTATCTGAAAGAAGAGGGAATGAAAAAGTTTGGAACCTTCACTCTTGTTACAGCTATACTCATAACCTTATTCGGAAGCCTGAATCCCATAACCATGTCGATGAAATTAAATGTTTTGGGATTAACAGAAAGACTGGTTATCTATACCTTGCAGATATTCATATTTACCCTGTCTTATCTTAATACCTTAATTTACCCAACAGATAACTACTACTAGTAAATAATTTCATCAGTAAGAGCTAAGGCACAACGAAACATCTGTAATTGTTAGTAAATAAACAAAATCTTGGGTTTTATAAAGCTTTAAAGATAATAATTATTAATTAGCCGGATGTCGAAACGAGGCAGAATTTAAAGTGGGTACGATATTTGCTATTTACTTCAAAGAAAAATGGGTGTATAATTGGAATAGAAAGTTGTTAATAAAATAACAAAGCCTGCTGAGTAGTAATGAAAAATTATCAATAGATAATAGTTAAGAATAGATAGCTGATAATTAATTATTAAAAACTACCAGCCAATAACTAATAACAAAGCATATAATAACAAAACATATAACAACAAAATAACTAATAACAAACAACAAAGAAACCACTAACAATTATTAAAAATTAATACATTAAATAATGTCGTGCTGAGCACAAGGGTACGTCCCGAGTGAAAAGGCGAGAGAATAGTATGATAGACCAGATATGATTTATATTATGGTTTGTTTTTCTGTCCTTGTACCTTTAACCGGGTGCAGGGATTTTTTTATTTCACAGGTAGTGTAATGAATCACCTATGTAAGTTCAACATCAGACCGGCCCCTTGTTAAGCCCATAAGAAAGTGAGTAATCCAGATGCCAAACATGAAATCATTGATTGACACCTTAGAAATCAAAGGAACCCTATCCAAAGAAGAATTTGTAGAACTGTTATCCGGGTATACAGAGGAAGATACAGAATATGCCAGGGAAAAAGCAGCGAAAACAGCAAACCAATATTTTGATAATAAAGTCTATACCAGAGGCTTAATCGAATTCACAAATTACTGTAAAAATGACTGTTACTACTGCGGAATCCGCCGCAGCAATACCAATGTAGTGCGATACAGACTATCAGATGAAGATATCCTATCCTGCTGTGAACAGGGTTATGAATTGGGGTTCCGGACCTTTGTCTTACAGGGAGGGGAAGACCTGCGCTATTCCGATGAGGATATGATTCGTATTATTTCTTCTATAAAGAAGAATTATCCGGATTGTGCCCTGACCTTATCCATCGGTGAAAAAAGCTATGATTCCTATCTTGCCTTTTATAAGGCAGGGGCAGACCGTTATCTGCTGCGCCATGAAACTGCTAATGAAGAGCATTACAGAAAACTTCATCCGGCAAGTCTAAGCTTACAGGTAAGGAAGCAGTGCCTAAGAGACTTAAAAGCCATTGGCTATCAGGTAGGTACCGGGTTTATGGTGGGGTCACCTTATCAGACGGCAGATAATCTGGCAGAGGATCTTTTATTTATTAAGGAATTATCACCGGCAATGGTAGGAATCGGACCATATCTGCCCCATCACGACACACCTTTTGCAGAGGAAAAGCAAGGTTCTATGGAACTGACGCTATTTTTAATCAGCATTTTACGGCTAATGATACCCAATGCCTTGATTCCGGCAACAACCGCCCTCGGAACAATTCATCCACTTGGAAGGGAAAAAGGTATTATGTCCGGTGCCAACGTAGTAATGCCCAATTTATCCCCTGTATCGGTTAGAAAACAGTATGAACTCTACGACAATAAAATCTGTACCGGAGAAGAAGCCGCCGAATGCCGGTTTTGCCTCCAGAACAGAATGCATCAAATCGGCTATGAAATCGTAACCGCCAGAGGAGATTTTGTACCTCTGCAATAGGAATAAACACACTAATTATGAGACGAATACCGGTTGAGAACGAAATCCGCGTTGCCTCGATTTTTCAATAGAAAGGATAAGAAAAATGTATAATATATTATCAAAGAAAGCAGAAGAATTTATTGACGATGGAGAAATACTGGAAACCATAAACTATGCCAGGGAAAATAAAAGCAATCGTACCCTGATCTCTGAAATTATCGAAAAAGCAAGGGCTATGAAAGGTATTACCCACCGTGAAGCAGCAGTTTTGCTGGAATGTGATTTGGATGAAGAGAATCAGAAGTTATACCAGCTCGCCAAAGAAATCAAGGATAAATTTTATGGTAACCGTATTGTTATGTTTGCGCCTTTATATCTCTCCAATCATTGTGTAAACGGCTGTGTATACTGTCCATACCATTATAAAAATAAACATATATCCAGAAAGAAATTAACCCAGGAGGAGATTCAGGAAGAGGTAATCGCACTGCAGGATATGGGTCATAAGCGGCTGGCCTTAGAAACAGGGGAAGACCCGGTCAACAATCCCATTGAGTATGTTCTGGAGAGTATTAAGACCATCTACTCTATTAAACATAAAAACGGTGCGATCCGCCGTGTCAATGTCAACATAGCCGCTACAACGGTGGAAAATTACAGAAAGTTAAAAGAAGCGGGTATCGGTACTTATATTTTATTCCAGGAGACTTATCACAAGGAAAATTATGAGAAGCTCCATCCCACCGGACCGAAGCACAACTATGCTTATCATACAGAAGCCATGGACCGTGCCATGGAGGGTGGAATTGATGATGTAGGAATCGGTGTATTATTTGGTCTGAATCTGTACCGTTATGATTTTGTAGGCCTTTTAATGCACGCAGAGCATTTAGAAGCAGCCATGGGTGTGGGTCCCCATACCGTAAGTGTTCCAAGAATCCGTCCGGCAGATGATATTGATACCGATGATTTTAAGAATGCCATTTCTGATGATATATTTGCTAAAATAGTAACAGTTCTTCGAATTGCGGTACCCTATACCGGAATGATTATATCTACCCGTGAATCCCAGAAAACCAGAGAAAGGGTGCTGGAACTTGGAGTTACCCAGCTAAGCGGAGGTTCCAGAACCAGTGTAGGCGGGTATGCCGAGGAGGAAACAGAAGATGATAACTCCAAGCAATTTGACGTAGAAGATAAACGAACCCTTGATCAAGTGGTTAATTGGTTATTGAATTTGGGCTTTATTCCTAGTTTTTGTACGGCCTGTTACCGTGAAGGCAGAACGGGCGACCGTTTTATGACCCTAGTAAAATCCGGGCAGATAGCTAATTGTTGTCAACCTAATGCGTTAATGACCTTAAAGGAATATCTCGAAGATTATGCAAAACCTGATACAAAACAAAAAGGAGAAGCAGTAATCCAAAAAGAAATGGAACATATAACGAATGAAAAAGTCCGTGGCATTGCCAAGGGATATCTTACCCAGGTAGAGGAAGGAAAACGGGATTTCAGGTTCTAAGTACTTGCCGCTAAGGTTCTTTAAAGTATTTGATTTTATGAACGAAGTTAGTTGCCTGATTTTTATTATTTGGGATTGGGATAGTAAAACTGCACTATCAACGATTTGGATATAGTCTTTATAAATATAGATAATGGAGTTATGAAAGCGGATATGGAGCTTTTGTAACTCCGTTTTCTTTTTTTTATTTAATTGCATTCTAGTTTTTCAAATAATAAATGACTCGGGTAATGGCAGAAGCAGTGAAAGATGTCTTAATTGAAAAAGGATCCTAAAGAACTATGATACATTAACTCAAAAAAGAGTTTGGTAATAAAAAAATAAAACATTTTAAGATTGCAAGAAAGTATGTTAAAATAATTAATGTGACAATTGGATACGTGAATAACATAATTGGAATCCTGTTGATTTATCATCAAAAGACGATAAATATTTATTTTTTACAATACATATTATTACGTGGCGGTGGATGGGGACGGTCCCGTCCGCCATGGAGGTTATGAATCAGGGAATTAATAAAAACTAAGGGGAGGTAAAAAAATTGAATATTAAGAAACTCCTGGTCTTTGGAACCATAGCGGGTCTGTTTCTGACCGGCTGCACAGCAGAAAAAATGAAAGAAGATGAAAAGTTGAAAGGGAAAGATAAGCAGGTAAATTCACAGCAAACAGCAGAAAAAGGACCCTTAGCAACAAAAGACTTTATAAGAAAGACATTTCAACTTACGGAGGAAGAGGTTGATAACTATGAGGTGGAGGATCTGATCTCTTATTATCAACTGACAGAAGAATATTTCCTGGAAGAAAAACATAATCTAAAGAATTTATCAAGTATAACCATCGTGTTAAAGTTTTTACAGAAACAAATGCGGAAAGCGAAGGAAGAGAATGAGTATGACTTTACTTATTTATTAAAAGGGGAAGAAGTTAAGGGAGATTTACCAGATATGGAAACAATACAGTATTTAACAGTTTCTGATCAGACTGGTACCGGAGGAACCTCTTTTTTAATCGACTTTGATGAAAATATGATTTATGACTCCTACTATAGTGCCAATTTGTACAGCGATATACGAAAAGCAGATAAGGAAACTGCGTTATCAGAGAAACAAAAAGCTGATATTATTAAGGCTTTGCAGGATGCCAAAATCTGGAAATGGAAATCTATGTATTCAGCTAAAAGTGATGTTGGGTTAGAAAGCTGGTGGCACCTGGGAGTAGAGTTTAAAGACGGTACAATTGCATCTTTTAGCGGTGCCGGAAAAGTACCGGACAATTATGATACGTTGGAGGAAGTTTTGTATAAGCGTTAAATTTTTTATTAAACTGTGTTTTGAAGAGGCTGTAAGCTAAGTTTTAGTAGTAACAGCCTCTACTTTTATGTAAAAAATATTTTCTTCACGTAAAAATATTTATTTCATGTAAAAATAGTTACTGTTTCACCTTATGGAGAGAATTGTTATTCTTATCCTTATTTTCTGATATTCCTACCCATTTAATAATAATTATCATTAGAATAAAAAAAGCTTGCCTAAAAATCCAGGTATGTGGTATTCTATAATCAATAAATGAGAATGAAAGTCAATCGCAATAAGAAAGAGGTGAAATATGAGTATTGTTATAGTCGGAGGACATGACAGAATGGTCTGTACATATAAGGAGATATGCAAACAGCATAAGTGTAAGGCAAAAGTATTTACACATATGCCCGCCAACTTTAAGACCATGGTAGGAAAACCGGATTTGCTGATTTTATTTACGAATACAGTATCCCATAAAATGGTCGTATCCGCCCTGCAAGCAGTGGAAAAGGAAAATACAATTATTGAAAGATGCCATACCAGCAGTGCGTGTGCCTTGAAAGATATACTATGTGAATATTGTAAAGCAGTTTGACTTTCATTTAACAACTGACAGTAATAGATTAAATTTTTAAGGAGGTTTCATATGAGCAAGATAATGATTGTATACTGGAGTGGTACCGGTAATACCAAAATGATGGCAGAACAAATCGGGAAAGGTGTCCTTTCAGAAGGCGGAGAAGCTGAGGTTTTAGAGGTATCAGGAGTTAAAGCAGAAGCACTAAAAGAGGTACCGGTATTTGCCTTAGGCTGCCCTTCCATGGGAGATGAAGTATTAGAAGAAGGAGATATGGAACCATTTGTAGAAGAACTGGAGAGGTTTGTGTCCGGTAAAAAGATTGGTTTGTTTGGTTCCTATGGCTGGGGTAATTGTGAATGGATGAGAGACTGGGAAGAGCGTCTTAAGAAAGCAGGTGCACAAATAGTAAATGGTGAAGGGATTACCGTACTTGGTGAACCGGATGCTGAGACACTAGAGAACTGCATGATACTTGGGAAAAGCCTGGCAATGTCCTGAATTGATAAGGTCTAACGGCAGATAAGCTGATCGCATTGGGACTGCCATAGTCTGAAGGATTCGAAGTGAGGGTTTACATATAATATACCATATAGCAGAGGCTGGTTGGGAAATCTTGATTGAGATAGCAATAACATGTCAGCCAAGCTAAAGTATATAGATTAGCCGGCAGAACCAAAGGGGGTTCGCTGTCTGAGGGAAAACAGGGATTACCAGAATGAATTGGTAATCCCTGTTTTCAGTCTATTTATCTGCATATTGCCTTCTCGTAGTAACAGTAAATAAATAGTACTACCCAGTTATTTCACCTGGATTAAAAATCGGGTTTCCTATCTGAGTGCCTGAAATGATTGAAGCGAATAAAAATGTGATTTGAATCATAGTTTAGAAAACCCTAAATTGGTATACTATAAGCAAATAAAGTTTGGAGGTAATCAGTATGGCAAAGAAATTAACGGATAAAGTAACCTGGGTAGGTAAGGTAGATTGGGAATTAAAAAAATTTCATGGTGAAGAATATTCGACCCAAAAGGGATCGTCTTATAATTCTTATCTGATCAGAGATAAAAAAACAGTATTAATCGACACAGTATGGCAGCCTTTTGATAAGGAATTTGTATCCAGGCTGAAACAGGAAATAGACTTAAAAGAAATCGATTATATTATAGCAAACCATGGAGAAATTGACCACAGCGGAGCACTTACAGAACTCTTAAGGGAAATACCAAATACTCCGGTGTATTGTACTGTCAAAGGCGCTCAGATATTAAAAGGACATTACCATGAAGACTGGAATTTTGTAACGGTAAAAACCGGGGATACCTTAGACATCGGAGAAAATAAACTTATTTTCATAGAAGCTCCTATGCTTCACTGGCCTGACAGTATGTTTACTTATATGACCGGCGAAAATATCTTATTCAGCAACGATGCCTTCGGTCAGCACTTTGCCACCGAATCCCTATACAATGACAAAATAGATAATGGTGAGCTTTATGCAGAAGCCCTGAAATACTATGCTAATATCCTAACCCCTTTTAGTGCTCTGGTAATTAAGAAAATACAGGAGATCCTAAAATTTAACCTGCCGGTAGACTTAATCTGTCCCAGTCACGGTATTATATGGAAGGACAATCCGCTCCAAATCGTTGAACAGTATATGAAATGGGCAGATGCTTACCAGGAGAATCAGATAACTATCATTTATGATACCATGTGGAATGCTACAAGAAAAATGGCGGAAGCCATTGCAGCAGGAATCAGGGAAGCGGATAAATCTATAACAGTTAAAATTTTTAATTCCTCAAAGGAAGATAAAAATGATGTTATAACCGAGATATTTTGTTCCAAAGCAATCCTTATAGGTTCCCCTACTGTAAATAATGGCTATCTGCACTCCTTAGGCGGTCTTCTAGAAATGGTAAAAGGACTTAAGTTTAAGAAGAAAAGCGCGGCAGCCTTTGGCAGCTATGGCTGGAGTGGTGAGGCAGTAAAACAGCTTAACGAAGAACTTAATAAATGCGGATTTCAGGTTATAGATGAAGGACACCGTGCTCTTTGGGTACCGGACGAGGAAGAACTGACACAATGCAGGGAATATGGGAAAAAATTTGTTGAGAGTTTATAGACGGTTAAATGAACGATTTGCAATATGTTATTTCAATTGATTTCTTATAGAGTGTGAATGAACTTCATAGGTATTCCCTAAGAAAATATATTTCCGTATAAAAGACTTATATGGCGGGGAATACCTTTTTACAGGATATGCAAAGAGAAAGATATATCAAACCAGAAAATTGGAGTTTTTATACGTGAATTCTGTTTTTGCTTGTATTAATGTTCTATTGGGGGTACAAACAGTAACAATAAACTTAATAATTCAAAATATAAGAACAATATATATTACAAAATATAAGAACAATATATTTGACAGGTTATTATGGAAATAATAAAATGTAAATAAAAAAGGAGCTTCCACTTTTATGACAGAAACAAGCCAATGTATCCATTGTTCCAATAAGTTATGCATTCATAAAGTCCCAATATTCTCAGGCTTGAACCATGAGGATATGGTTAATATATCGAAATGGATTGAACATGTGGAATTTAAAAAGGGAGAAGCAGTCTTTCAGATTGGTGATAAACTGGATTCCATCATTATTATCAATGAGGGAAGTGTGAAGGCTTATAAGTATACGGCAGAGGGACGTGAACAGATCTTGTATGTATTTTCGGAAGGGGACTTTTTCGGGGAACAGTATTTATTAAGCAGCCAGACAGCGGCGTATACGGTGGAAGCCCTATCTAAAGTTAAGGTATGCATGCTTACAAAATCACGTTTTACCCAACTGCTTCATCACGATCCGGACATTGCTATAAAACTCATTGAGGAACTTGGAACCCGGATGGCTAGACTGGAAAATACCATGCAAAGCATGGGAGTTCGAAGTGTGGATGCAAGGATTAGTACACTTTTACTGGATTTCTCTGCAAAATACGGAAAAGCTGTGCCCGAAGGAATCCTGGTACGCCTGCCCTTAAGCCGTGAGGGCATGGCAAATTATCTTGGAATAGCAAGAGAAACCGTAAGCCGCAAGCTAGGACAGATGGAGAGCGATGGTATTATCCGTTCCGTCACGAATAAGGCACTTTTGATTTTAAAGGAACCAGCTTTGCAAGAAATGGCTGATTGATGGTATTGACCTGACATAAACCTAGTATAAGTCATATAAATAAATGGAAACGTAAAACCAGAGAGGGGAGTACAGGTAGATATGAATGATTATAAAGTACATACAATAACAGACTTAGAACAGTTGGAGGAATGCGAGAAGTTCTGTATCGACCAATACCAGTGGGTAGATGGGGAAAAACCAGAAGCTTATGGAAGAATGGGACTGTTAGAGGGCTATGGTCTGGTCATCTTAATGACTGCGGCAGAGAGTAACCCTTTAAGAACCTTCACTAAGGATAATGACCCTGTTTATGAGGACAGTGCGATGGAAGCATTTATTAACCTTTCTGCGGATGGTACAGGACAAAGTTACTTGAATTTTGAGATGAACGCAAATGGAGCCATGTTAAGCCAGTTTGGCACATCAAAAGATCGGGAATTTATTACTTATAATAAGGAACTAAAAGCTGTATGTGAAGTAAACCTAAAAGAAAATTCCTGGAGTGTCCTGCTTAAGATTCCTATGGGATTGATTGTAGGATTCTTTGGCAGAGGACCCTTAAAAGCCGGTGACAGCTTTACCTGTAATTTCTATAAGGTATGCCAAAAACCGGGGTTTGAGCATTATGGCAGCTTTGCTCCAATTGACAGCGAAAAGCCGAATTTTCATCTGCCGGAGTTCTTTCAAAGGGCAGTAATTATATAATCCTGTATCAGTTCGGGGAAATGTTATTGGTTTAGGGGAGGTATCAGGCATAAGGCATTGATACCGATCCGCCAACGTTCTTGCATAATGTCCATTATTCAAGTTCGAAGAAAAAACGAATTGAAAAGCCAACCTTACTTTAGAAAACAAATAGTTGGCAAAAGTGATTTAGTTATTTTCCTCTTCACATCTTTGATGTCTTCAAGTATATAGTTGTCTTCAAGTATATTATTGTCTTCAAGTATATTATTCTCTTTTACTGATGTTAGCATATCTATTATTTTTTATAACTATATTTAATTCTGGATTTTGAAATAAGTATAGATAACTCTGTTTATCCACGATACCTATTCTTAATATTCTTCTACATTTTTCGTTATATTACTCTCGAATAGTTTTAATAAAATTTCAACAGCCGCAGATTTAACCCGAAAGCTCTCTGGCTCTTTCAAACAAAAGTTTGACGAACATCGTTTATATATAAATTTTGTCCCCCTCATTCGAAAAACAAAATTAATCTTTTAGTACTTGAATCCTGTCATTCAAAAAACCATATTTTTACTTTGGACTAGATATAGGTCTCCAATAATTTGATTTGAATCACAGAAATCTCATTCGTTTAAAGTTATACTGATTATAACAAAAACAAATGCAAAAACAAAATCAAATAACATCAACCAGGGAGGAATTAATATGAATTTATTGGATAAAAATATAAGTATTGGTCAAGTGGTAACGGCAGTTCCAAAAGCGGCACAGATATTTCAAGAATTTGGAATTGATTATTGCTGCGGTGGTCACAGACCTCTTATAGAAGTAGTAGTAAATCATAAAATAAATAAATCAGAACTTTTTGAATGTCTGGATCAGGCAATAGCCGACAGACAATCAGAATATGAAGTTTATAATAACCATTTTGATAAAATGAGTCCTGCAGTCCTATCAACTTATATTGAGGACACCCACCACAGCTATTTGAGAAGAGAATTACCGGAGATAGCGGACTTATTAAGTACCATTGTCAGGGTCCATGGCAGGAACCACAGGGAACTGTATGAAGTGAATCAATTATTTGGCAGATTGAAAACGGAGTTAGAACAGCATTTATTAAAAGAAGAGACACTTCTATTTCCCATATTGGATACCACTAAGGACAATATGGAGGAAATCAAATCCTTAACGTCCGAAATTATTACAGAACATGAAGCAGCAGGTGAAATTTTACGCAGCTTAAGAGAAGTTTCAGGAGATTATACCTTACCGGAGGATGCCTGCAATACTTTTAAGAAGGCTTATTCCTCCCTGGTGGAATTAGAACAGGACCTCCATCAGCATATTCATCTTGAAAATAATATTCTGCTTAAAAGTTATTCTGATCGGGGAACAATTTAAGTAGCTGGCAAAAAGTTAACCCTGAACCCAAAGTGGCAGGAAAGGAAGGATTATTATGCAGGAGAAAGTAATCAATCTGAAACAATCCGTGTATGAAATATGCAGTACCAATTCCGAGGCAGCAGAAATACTATCAGAAATAGGTTTTGTAGACATTACAAAGCCAGGGATGCTTAAAACTGCAGGAAGGTTTATGACCATTCCAAAGGGTGCGGAAATGAAAAAAATTGATATGGATACTGTCAGGCAGGCATTTCTAAGGAGAGGATATAAAATAACAGAGTAATTTCATAAAAGTGGCAATGAAACGTTGTAATACCAAATGGATAGCATCAAACCAGAAATAGTCCAAACCAGAAAAATACAAAAACGAATTAGTAAACAACAAAGCAATATAAAAAAGAATGCAAGACAAAGCAATAATCCTTAATAGAATAAATTCAGGAGGAATTAGTGTGAAATAAAACATTTCACACTTCTTATTTGGGCAGTATCGCAAGCAAGCTTGCGATATGCATGGGAATTAGGTTGAAAAATAAATTTTTCAACCGCAAGTTTGTGCTTGCGCACCACAAACTTGGTATGCGCAAAGAGCGTGCGCAAGAAAAGAGGTTACTATGAGTGAAAGTATCAATAACAGGGAATATCGCCAAAAGGTAATTAAGCAGGTAATAGCCAAACTTCATGAAGGAAAAACCGTAGATGAAGTAAAACAGGAATTTGAAGAAGCCTTTAACGGAGTTTCTGCTTCTGAAATATCCGAAGCAGAAGCAGCATTAATTTCAGAAGGGTTACCCGTGGAAGAAATCCAGCGTCTTTGTGATGTCCATGCGGCTGTGTTTAAAGGCTCCATCGAAGAGATTCACCAGCCCACAGATCAAACCCAGATACCGGGACATCCGGCCAATACCTTAATACGGGAAAACAGAGCCATTGAAAGAATCATAGAAAAACAGGTAAAACCCTATGTGGAAAAGATGAAAGACACAGAAGATCTTTTAGCACTTAAGGAGGGACTTAATAAGTTATCTCAGATTGATTTGCATTATCTTAAAAAAGAAAACCTGCTGTTTCCCTATATGGAGCAGTATGGTATTACTGCTCCCCCTAAAGTAATGTGGGGGGTGGATGATGAAATCAGAGATGCACTAAAAGAAGTTAAGACTGCCTTAATTAAGTTAGAACAAGCTAAGGACTCAGGAAAACAAGACAGGGAGGCTTTAAAGGAAAACCTCGAAGCTTTACTGGAAAAAGTAAAAGAAATGATTTTTAAAGAAGAAAATATACTGCTCCCAATGTTACTCGAAACCCTTACCCAGGATGAATGGAAAAGGATTGCACAGGAGGGCGGGGAAATCGGATTTCTGGTTGAAAAAGTACCGGAATGGAATCCGACCGCTGAGTACCAGGAAGAAATAAAAGAAGAAAAAAAGGAACCTGGGATTATTACGTTCCCTACGGGGGTATTAAGAACCGAGGAACTTATCCGGTTACTCGATACCCTGCCCTTTGATATTACCTTTGTCGATAAAGATGACGTGGTAAAATATTTCTCCCAAAGTGCGGAGAGAATCTTCCCCCGGACCAAAGCAGTAATCGGACGGAATGTTTCCAACTGTCATCCACCGGCAAGTGTCCATATCGTAGAACAGATTGTAGCAGATTTTAAGAGCGGCAAGAAAGACCATGAAGATTTTTGGATCAGAATGGGAGATAAATTTATCCTCATCAGGTATTATGCCGTACGAAGTGAAGCGGGTGAGTACCTGGGAGTATTGGAAGTAACCCAGGATATTAAGCCAATTCAAGAGATAACTGGGGAGAAGAGACTGGTATCACAGGAATAGTATATTAATAGTATTCATACCTTGGTTAAAATATCCAGTAAGTTAATGTAAGCATGTACAAAATTCAAAAAACAGAGTATAATCATCGTTAGAAAGTATATAAATAACATCATGAAAATGCCTTATGAAAGTACCTTATAAAAATCCTATGCAAATACCTTATGAAAATACCTTATGAAAATACCTTATGATATATTTACAGATACAATAAATCAGTAAGTTTATAGGATTGATATAACCTTAGATTTTTAGTAAGGAAAAATAATTACTTTCAAGGAATTTAAAAGATAGTTCAAAGAATTTAAAAGATAGTACAAAGAATTTGTGATATGGTAAGTATTTATCTTAAAGAGTTTTTGCTGTAACTAAAATTTACGCAACACTTATTTTATCTGCCATAAGGAAAAGGTATAACGATGATATCACTTGAATTTGATTATGTTCATTTTTTGTGCATGAATCTTATTGCAACCAATGAGAGATTCGCTAAGGCATATAGCTTGAAATTACAGAATATATCTCAAAAGCGTGAGATTGAGTTTTATTACGAGGAAGAGCTTGTTAGTTTTATGATTAAGGCACTTAGGCAAGGAAATAAAATTAATTATTTGGACTACAATAAATTTGATAAACTATATGCTTATATAAGTGATATATTTTATCTGCAGGACAAATATATGCTATTAATCAGAAAAGCCAGAAATAAAAGGATATCTCTTTATGAAGATAAGAACGAACCTCCGGAACTATCGGATTATGTTTTTGAAGATAGTTACTTCCTAAAATTTGAAGTAAATCATAAAAAAGAAATCTGTAGATGTTTTTTTCATAATGTTTTACTGTATGGAGACAGGTGGAAAAAAGGGATTTACGATGTTGAAGCAGTTGACCTTGTTTTAAACTTCACAGGCGTAAAGCATATTGAATTAAAAGGTTCCTTTGATTTCGAATTTCTTAGAGGTAATAGAGTTTACTCCAGTAACAGGGTTAGACTAGCTGATAACAGCTACAGCTTAGCTTTATTATGTATTGCCTATTATGAACATTTTATCATAGAAATAACTTTCTCAAGGGTTAATGCAGAAGAATTCAGTTACGATTCCTGTAAAATTATCCAATAAATTAAAAATTAAATGAATAGGCAGAACATTAAGTTAACTCTGCTATATCATAATAAAAAAAAGATTTGAGGCACTGATTGTTAAAGGTCAATTCGTGCCTCGAATCTTTTTCCAAGCCCGGACATATCATAAGCTAGCCACATACAGTATGACCTCCAAGCCTGTTTAATCTGTAAAATCAATAAAAATAACATGTCTCCTAAAAAAATAAAAGATTTTTTTATAAATATGTGGTAAAATAGATTAGATTACCAAATAATATAAGAAAGTAGTTTTAAATTAATTACTTTTAGGAGGATTTATTAATGAAAGGAATTATCCTGGCCGGGGGCTCCGGAACAAGGCTTTATCCGGTTACCAAGGCGGTATCAAAACAAATACTTCCGATTTATGATAAACCAATGATTTATTATCCGCTTTCAATCCTTATGTTAGCAGGCATCAGAGAAGTTCTTATTATCTCCACACCGAGGGATTTACCGGTATTTGAAGAATTATTAGGAGACGGAAGCAGACTAGGAATGTCTTTTACTTATGAAGTTCAGGCCAAACCAAAGGGACTTGCAGAAGCCTTTCTTATCGGTGAGAAGTTTATTGGCAAGGACAGGGTTGCTTTAATTTTAGGAGATAATATATTTTACGGAAGAAGCTTTACGGCAACGTTGCAAAAAGCTACAGAGAGAGAGCATGGAGCGACTATCTTCGGATATTATGTAAGAGATCCGGCAGCCTATGGTGTTGTTGAATTTGATGAAGCAGGCAAGGCAATATCCATTGAAGAGAAACCGGTAAAACCAAAGTCAAACTTTGCCGTACCAGGTCTCTATTTTTATGATAACCAGGTAATTGAAATTGCCAAGAGTATAAAACCATCGGCACGCGGTGAACTTGAGATTACGGCCGTAAATAATGCATATCTGGAAGCCGGTAACTTAAACGTTGAAACCTTAGGCAGGGGTATGGCATGGCTTGATACGGGAAACCATGATTCCCTTTTAGATGCCTCCAATTATGTGGCTTCCATTCAAAAAAGACAGGGACTTTATATATCCTGTATTGAAGAAATTGCCTTCAAAAAAGGATATATTAATAAAGAACAATTGTTAGAACTTGCAGAACCTATGTTAAAAACCGAGTACGGAAAATATATGGCAGATGTTGCTAATGGCCTGTAAACCTTGACCCTGGCCATCACGCGACATAAAAAGATACACCCTGGATAATCGTAGTGGTAGATTTTTAATATACAACAGGAGAAATTATGGGACAATTCAATTTTATAAAATGTGATATCGAAGGTTTATATATTATTGAACCGAAGTGTTTTGGGGACGATCGGGGATATTTTATGGAAACCTATAATTATGAGGATTTTAAATCAGCAGGTCTTGATCAGATATTCGTACAGGATAATCAGTCCAAGTCAAGAAAAGGTGTATTAAGGGGACTTCATTTTCAAAAGAATAATCCTCAGGGAAAACTGGTCCGGGTAATAAGTGGTCAGGTTTTTGACGTTGCGGTAGATTTGCGTATGGATTCTAAGACTTACGGAAAGTGGCAAGGGGTTGTCCTATCGGATGAAAATAAGAAACAATTTTATATTCCGGTAGGATTTGCCCATGGCTTTTTGGTATTGTCCGAAGAAGCTGAGTTTGCATATAAATGTACGGATTTTTATCATCCGGAGGATGAAGGCGGAATTCTGTGGAATGATCCGGATATAGATATAAAATGGCCCTTAGAAGAAGACATGGAGTTAATGTTGTCAGAAAAAGATAAGAAGCAACTCAGATTTTGTGAATTAAACGACTAAAGGCTGCATATGATTAGGAATATTTCATATAGGGGCGGGGATAAAAGAGAAGGAACCCTTATTGTGCAGAAAAGAGGTTAAGATGGATCGAAGAATAGTAATTACAGGTGCTTGCGGCCAGTTGGGGCGGGCCTTAAATCAAGTGCTGAAAGACAGGACGGATCTGACAATTATTAATACTACTACAAGAGAACCAACCGCATATTGTCCGATTATATTAGACATCACCAATTCTGTGGCGGTAATGAATTTAATTCAGGAGTTAAAACCAGAGGTAATAATTAACTGCGCAGCTCATACTGGAGTAGATTTATGTGAAAGCGATCAGGAAAGGGCATACCGGATTAATGCCATAGGACCTAAGAATCTGGCAGTGGCAGCGGAAGCCTTAGAAGCTAAATTAATCCATGTTTCAACGGATTATGTATTTGACGGTGAGTCAGAGGTACCCTACAGGGAAGAGGATAAAACAAATCCCCAAAGTGTATATGGGTCAACTAAACTTGCCGGAGAAGAATTCGTTCGGACATTGTGTGAAAATTATAACATTATACGTACTGCCTGGCTGTATGGTGAAGGTAAGAATTTTGTAAAGACCATGCTTGCCCTGTCAGAAAAGAACAATGAAATCAGAGTGGTGAACGATCAGTATGGTTCCCCTACCAGTGCGCTCTCGCTCGCCCGGGCGATTACATTTTTAATGGATACGGACGGACCTGGTATCTATCATGGAACCTGCGAAGGCAGCGCCACCTGGTATGAATTTGCGGTGGAGATTTTTCGTCTGGCAGGCAAAGAAGTTACCGTATTGCCAATAACGACGGAAGAATATAAAACCCCGGCGAAACGCCCGAAATACTCAGTCCTTAAGAATAATAACTTAAAAGAAGCAGGGTATACTTTGCCGTTTTGGAAAGATGCCCTTAAGGAATATATGGAGCAATATAATATTGGAGGTAAATGATTTGAAGACCTATTTAGTAACCGGAGGAGCCGGCTTTATTGGTTCCAATTATATACAGTATATGTTTGAGAAGTATAAAGATTCTATTCGTATCATTAATTTAGACAGTTTAACTTATGCCGGAAATCTGGAGAACTTAGTTTCTATAAAAGATTATACGAATTATATTTTTATTAAGGAAGACATATGCAATAAAGAAGCAATTCATAAAATTTTTAAGGATTATGATATAGACCGGGTAGTACATTTTGCAGCGGAAAGTCATGTGGACCGTAGTATAAGAGATCCTCAGATTTTTGTTAATACCAATGTAATGGGAACTTTAAATCTGCTGGATGCCGCCAAATGTGCCTGGGAAACAGAAGACGGTTATAAAGCGGACAAAAAGTATCTTCAGGTTTCCACTGATGAAGTGTATGGATCCTTAGAAGAAGAATCCGGTTATTTTTATGAGACTACGCCCATTGATCCTCACAGCCCTTATTCTGCAAGTAAAGCATCAGCGGATATGTTAGTGAAAGCTTACATAGATACCTTTCATTTCCCTGCCAATATTACCAGATGCAGTAACAATTACGGACCTTACCAATTCCCTGAAAAATTAATTCCCCTCATGATAAATAATGCATTAACCGGCAAAAAGCTTCCTGTATATGGTGATGGTAAGAATGTCAGAGACTGGCTTTATGTAAGAGATCATGCCAAAGCCATCGATATGGTTATGGAAATGGGAAAACTTGGTCAGGTGTATAATGTAGGCGGACACAATGAAAAGCAGAATATCGAAATTATTCATTTAATCATAGATACGCTGTCAGAGCTGCTTCCGTCAGGTGATGAGGCAAAAGCCCATCTGAATAAGGATCTGATTCATTATGTGGAAGACAGAAAAGGTCATGACAGAAGATATGCCATTGCGCCGGATAAAATAAAAGCTGAAATTGGCTGGGAACCGGAGACAATGTTTGCAGAGGGAATCCGCTTAACAATAGAATGGTATCTGAACAACAAAGAGTGGATGACCCACGTTACCAGCGGGGATTACCAGAAATATTATCAGGAGATGTACCGGTAAATAAATTAAAACTTCAATAGTAATTAGTTTATCATCTAGGAAGCTAAGATGAAACATTTAAATAGCAGATAAGTAAAAGGGAAGCAGACAGGTTAAGTGCCACTGCTTCCCTTTATCATAACTACTAGTTATTGTAACTACTAGTCCATTATAACCTTCATAATAATGATGGAGTTACATTTCATTATTAAATCTTATCGTATAAAAGACCTGTATGCTAAAGCCAAGAAGATAGATACCTATAACCGAAAATATCATCCATAAAGGAGATTTAAAGAATATAAGTAAAAATGGAAAAACAATTAATAGCCTTATCGTCCAATCAAAAGCCTTTGCTTTAGCTCTATTGGTAATTGTGGTATTACGTTCATCTTTTGAATTAATCTCATTTTGTCTTTTGAGTACAGGACGCTTTTGATAATAGTTGTTGATTACCAGATTTGAAAAACTCATAGCCATCAGCCCGATACCGATTCCTATGCACAGCCCGGATATATTACTATAGTCTTCTGAGATTATAAGAAACCCGGAAACTAGTAAAATTACACCTAGTACAAATAGAGTAATATAAAGATTCTTTTGTTGTTTCTTCATGTCAATGCCTCCCTTAATAAAATATTTTATTTATAGATAGTAATGAATGGATCTTAGGATTATTAGTATGAAAGTAATTATTGATTAGATGAAACAAATGGAAAGCTAGCTTTCCGTTCAAGAATAGCACATACCATTAATATTGTCAAGCGAACTTTCCGTTTTTAAATATATTTCTTAATTTCTGTAATATATTTAAAAAGAATTGCAATTTTTTTAATTTTGTTATACCCATTTTTTTATACTTATTACCCCTGTTTTGGTGAAGTTTGTCTGTTTTTAGGCTGATTTATCAAATTTTTTATGGATAATTTATGCTGGAATGGGTTTTAATAGCTTGCTTTTTGGTTTAGACTATGTTATAATTGTTACATAATTATTAAATGATTATTACCTTATCTTAATACATGTTCGTAATTTGTAATAATTAAGTAGTTATAATTAGGAATGACTTATAAGTTATTAAGCCGTTAAAAGGAGACTATTATGAAATTCAGAAAGTTACTATTGTGTTTACTAATGGGAATTGCGTTAACAGGTTTCGCGAATGTATACACATATGCAGCAGAAGAAGATAATATTGTTACAGAAGATGCTACAGTTAGCGCAGAGGGTGCAGTTGTTAATGATAACAATGGAGTTACAGATAATACAACCAATTTAGATTCTTCTATAGGAACTAACGAGGATACTAATGCTGTATCAGAGGATGACACAGCAGTTCCGGCAGAAGAAGTTAAGAATAATGATGCTACGGAAGAAAAAGCTGTAGCTGATAAAAAGGCAGCAGAGAAGAAGGCAGCGGAAGAAAAGAAAGCAGCCGCAGAAAAGAAGGCGGCAGCAGAGAAAAAAGCGGCAGCAGAGAAAAAAGCGGCAGCGGAGAAAAAAGCAGCCGAAGCCAAGAAAGCAGAAGAAGACAGCTATTCCAAAGCAGATTTAAGATTATTATCCGCATTAATCTATTGTGAAGCCAATGGGGAATCTTATAACGGCAAACTTGCTGTGGCTATCGTAGTAATGAACCGAGTAAGATCGGGAGCCTATCCTGATTCCGTAAAAGGAGTTATATACCAGAGGTATCAGTTTGGACCTGTAACGAACGGCTCGTTAAATAATGCATTGAGTCAGTATGATAATGGTAAATTCAATTCAGATTCTGAGCAGGAATGCGTTAAAGCTGCGAAAGAAGCTTTAAGTGGAACTACTGATATCACCGTAAGTGGTGATAAGAAAAACTTCAGTAAGTATCTATACTTCAGCGGTAGTTTAAGAGGTAAAACATTTAGTTTAGGAAATCATGAATTTAAATAAGAGATATAAAGCTGTTGATGCAAGTTTTCAACAGCTTTTTTATTGCATAGGAAACTTCTTCGAACTTACCTGTGCAATAAAAAAGCCTTCCAGGCAGGAGGCGCATGACGCACTTAAGGAAGATTGTCACTGTCGTGACAGTGCGTCAGCGCTAGAGTCTGGCGAGCCAGACTCTTTGTTCTTTTAAAGGAAAATTCTCTGAATTATCCACAAAATACATTTGGGAATTCAGAAATATTTGGGAATTCAGGAATTTCTAATTGACTATTTAATAATGCTATGTTAGTATAGACATAGATTTTAAAAGATTTTCGGATATAGTTGATTATATATACCGGTAGGAAAAGAGGCGGATAAAATGATGATTTTAAAGAATAAAAACAACAAGTTAAATACTTCATTTAAAATAGAAAGCTTTATTCGCATAAACAGTACGGATGGAAATCTTCTTTGCAGGGTATTAAGATAATCAGAATAACTTTGTCATATGACTTCTTTCGTAAAATTTTATTTATTTAGGGTAAGTAATGATCTGCTTAACAGATCCCCTACATTAATTGGTTTATCAGGATAACACTTTCTTAGGGAAGTGTTTTTTTATTGCATAGGAAACTTCTTCGAACTTACCTATGCAATAAAAAAGCCTTCCAGGCAGGATGCGCATGACGCACTTAAGAAGATTGTCACTGTCGTGACAGTGCGTCAGCGCTAGAGTCTGGCGAGCCAGACTCTTTGTTCTGCCACGAGAATATTTTTACTTAACTGGAGGTGGGAGAATGGATACAAAGATATTAAATTAGCGGATATAATTGAAAAGAGAAAGAAGGAATCTAATGTTAGATATTAAGAATGTGACTATATCAAAAAAAGAAGATAGCCGTTTATTAATAAAGGACTTTAATTTTACACTGAATCAAGGAGACAAGGCTGTAATTATAGGGGAAGAAGGAAACGGCAAGAGTACGCTGCTTAAATTTATTTATAGTAAAGAATTATTAGAAAACTATTGTGATTATTCAGGGCAGATACTGGGTCATAATAAAATGGGTTATCTGGAACAGGAAATGGAGGAAAAGTGGTTAAACTGTACTGTCCAGGAGTTTTTGGCAGAGGTGGATCTATACAGTTGTTCCGATCCTGGTATCTGGACTATGAATCTCGAACCGTCAATCTTTAACAGCAGCCAGTTAATAAAAACACTATCCGGCGGGGAAAAGGTAAAACTTCGGCTAATTAAATTGCTGGCGGAGGAACCAGATGTTCTTTTAATGGATGAACCGACCAATGATTTGGATATCAGTACCCTGTTATGGCTAGAGGAATTTATCAATAACACAAAATGCCCCATTATATATGTATCCCATGATGAAGCCATGATTGAAAATACTGCTAATATCATTATTCATCTGGAACAGGTAAAGCGGAAAACAGAGCCCCACTATACCGTTGCCTATATGAGTTATGAGGAATATGCGCAGAAACGATTAAGCGGTCTGAAAAAACAGGAGATGGTTGCCAGAAAGCAAAGAGAAGATTATAAAAGCAAGATGCAGCGCTGGCAGCAGATTTACAACAAAGTGGACAGTCAGCAGGATAATATTTCAAGAGGTAATCCGGCCGGTGGCAGGTTGTTAAAAAAGAAGATGAAGAACCTATTATCTCAGGAGAAACGTATCGAGAAAAAGGCTGAGGAGTTTTTGGAGATACCCGATGTGGAGGAAGCAATACTCTTTGATTTTCCCGAAGGAACTCAGATACCCAATGGTAAAAAAATCCTGGAGTATTCCTTGGAGGTCTTAAAGGTCAGGAATGAAGGGGAAGATAGGGTATTAGCTGAAAATCTCTTCCTTCGGGTTATTGGACCTGAACATGTTGCCATAATTGGAGATAACGGCACTGGTAAAACGACCTTCCTTCATGGAATTGTAAAGGAATTATTAAGCCGAAGAGATATAAAAGCGGGTTACATGCCTCAAAATTATGAGGAGATTCTTGATTATACCATGAACCCGGTGGATTTTTTAGTTAGCAGCGGCAGGAAAGAAGATATAACAAAAGCATTTACTTTTATGGGCGGAATGAAGTTTACCAGGGAAGAGATGGAGCATAAAATCGGTGAATTAAGCGGTGGTCAGAAAGCAAAACTAATATTGCTGAAACTGATTCTGGATGGCTGTAATGTACTGATATTAGACGAACCAACAAGAAATTTAAGCCCGTTATCCAATCCGGTCATCCGGGGTGTTTTATCGGAGTACAAAGGTACTATTATTAGTATTACTCATGATAGAAAGTATATTGAAGAGGTGGCAACCACTGTATATGAATTAACCAGGCAGGGGTTAAAACGGATAGATTTCGATTAATAACAGCGGTTTTGTATTTAGATAAAACAGCATTGGACATTATGCAGAAAGTAGCTTTTCTCATAAAGCCCAATGCTGTTTTTGTCAAAAGCCTGATTCGATTATTTGTTGAAATATTTATTAGAAAAGGTATTGCGATATTGCGTTGGAGTTATCCCTTCGATTTTTTTAAATACCTTCATAAATAGTTTTTCATCCCCGTAACCGCATAATTTTCCTATGGTGCCTATCTTCAGTGTTATATCATTGGTCAGAAGGTTCTTGGAGATGGCTATTCTGGTATGGTTTATATAGCTGATTAAGGGATAGCCGGTGTATTTTTTGAAGAGGCTGGAAAGATAAGTAGGATTATAACCAAAGAGTTCGGACAGACCCTGTACAGACAGGGATTCATTATAATTAAGGCGGATCCATTCGATTATGTTTACAATGGCAGCCGGAATGTTATGCATGGTGAGATCCGGTATAAAAAGAGCTTCTGTACTTAATTCCAACAGTAAAAAGCTAAGAATATAGTGACAGCGGTATGTTGGAGCGTAATTTTCCCTTTTTGCAGTATCTAGTAACTGTACGAAATAAAGGGAGGAACGGTTATTCTCTGCAAGAGAACCATATTCTGGCAGGATATATTTTGTCATGGCTAACGGAGTCTGGGCTGGACCGGCATTCCAAATTTCCAGGTCCCTTTTTAAGCTGGAGGGACTGTAATAGTTAAAATCCGGGTCCTGTATCGAAAAATGAGTCCAATAATATGACAGAGGACCATTACTGGGTTTATATCCATAGTGGTGTTTGCCTGCAAACAGGACAATAAACTGGTTTGGTCCCACCTCGTAATTGTTACCGTCCTGATGGATATGCAGAATGCCTTTACGAACGATAATTAAGACATGGGAATCCAGGATTCGGTCAGGATGAACAAAATGATTATTGTTTGTAAGATTACCGCTGGTATGATATTGAATGGGATATTTTACATTGCTTACTAAGTACAACATATGGGATATGACCACCTTTTTAATAATATGGGGAGTTGTATCGATATAATAATTATTATATTATTTATCTATAACAAAGGAATATCAGCGTTTCTATAGTCTTCTTATTCATCTGTTACAGCACTCTCTCAATTACTGTAGCATGGAAGTAGAGAGAGGTCAATATTTTTTAAAAGCACTAAAAGAATTATAGTAAAATTGAGTCTATATGGGAAATGGAAACTTTGTATTTCTAAAATGGGTGGTGTTATTTCAGCAGCATTGCAAACAAATAGGTTAAATGCCTGAATATGGCAGAGTACAAAGATAGGAGTTGGGTTGAAAGAAAATATTATGAATGAGAGGATGCCACTTATTGATTCTTGCAACCTTTTATATGTGGCAGTAACACATCTGCTCGCCGATGTGTTATGCAATGGGAGTTAGGTTAAAAAATAAATTTTTCAACTGCAAGTTTATGCTTGTGAACCACAAACATAGTATGCGCAAAGAGCGTGCGCAAGAATAGAGGTTAATATGAAATTATTATCTATGAAAGAAATAGAAATAAAAGACAGGTTTTTCAGCGGCTATATGGATTTGATACGGGATTATGTGATACCTTATCAGTGGGAAGCCTTAAATGACCGTATAGAAGGAGCCGAGCCCAGTTATTGTATGCAGAACTTTAGGATTGCGGCTGGTAAAATTACAGGTGACTTTAAGGGCTATGTATTCCAGGACAGTGATGTATACAAATGGCTGGAGGCGGTAGGTTATTCCCTGATGTGGCATCCCGACTCAGAGCTTGAAAAAACTGCGGATGGTGCTATAGACGATATTTGTGGGGCTCAACAAACCGACGGATATTTAAATACCTACTATATTATCAATGGGTTGGATAAACGGTTTACTAATTTAAAAGATAATCATGAATTATATTGCCTTGGACACATGACAGAAGCAGCAGTCGTGTATTACCAGGCAACGGGCAAGACAAAACTGCTAGAGGCAGCAATCCGCTACATAGACTGTGTTGACCGGATATTTGGAACTGAACAGGGCAAGTTAAGAGGCTATCCGGGACATGAAGTAATTGAGATGGCTTTAGTAAGGCTTTATGAAGTGACAAAGGATGAAAAACATCTGGCTTTGGCAAAATATTTTATTGAAGAACGCGGCAAAGAACCGCTTTACTTTGAGATAGAAAATCAAAAGAATCAAAATAATTTCTATTGGAAAGACAGTAATGTAAAGTATCAGTATTACCAGGCCGGCAAAGAAGTAAGATTTCAGGATAAAGCCGAAGGTCACGCGGTAAGAGCGGTGTATCTCTATAGTGGTATGGCAGCGGTGGCAAAGGAAACAAATGATCAGGAACTGATGCAGGTATGTGAACGTCTGTGGAATAATATTACCGCAAAGCAAATGTACGTGACCGGTGCCATTGGTGCTACGTATTACGGAGAGGCCTTTACCTTTGATTATGATCTGCCGAATGATACGGTATATGGGGAAACCTGTGCGTCAATCGGTCTCATTTTCTTTGCCAGAAGAATGTTTGAATTGACGAAAGACAGTAAATATACCAACGTGATGGAAAGGGTTTTATTTAACGGAGCCATCAGCGGAATGTCGTTGGATGGAACAAAATTTTTCTATGTCAATCCTTTAGAAGTTCTGCCGGAAGCCTCGGAGAAAGATCAGAATAAGAAACACGTAAAAGTGGAACGTCAGAAATGGTTTGGCTGTGCCTGCTGCCCGCCTAATATAGCCAGGTTATTATCTTCAATTGGAAGTTATGCCTATACTCTTACAGACGATATATTTTTCATGAATCTGTATATAGGAGGTGAAATCAATACAGCTATCCATGGAAATAAGTTGTCGGTTAATGTGGAAACGGAATATCCGTGGAAGGGTACCGTTAAAATCACATTTAATACAGATACGGAATCGGCCTTTGACTTTGCCGTCCGGATTCCCGACTGGTGCAGAGACTATGAAATTTCGGTTAATGGCGAAAGAATTCATAAGGCACCGATAAAAGGATATCTCTATCTGAACCGAAAGTGGAGCAGGGCAGACGAAATCATCTGCAAGTTTAAGATGGAGACATTACTGATTCAGGCTAACCCCAAAGTACGTGAAGACCTGGGTAAAACAGCAGTATCCAGAGGTCCTGTCATCTACTGTCTGGAAGAAGCTGATAACGGGAATGAATTACACCGGATTCACATAAGCAAAGATACGGTATTTAAAGAACAATATGAGCCGGAGTTATTAAAAGGTATTATCACCTTAACCTGTGAAGGGAAAAAGCTTACAGATACCGGCTGGAATGAGGATACCTTATATCAACCTTATTCGGAGCCGGTTTACGAAAAGAAGATATTAAAATGGATTCCATACTATGCCTGGGCAAACAGAAAGCCTGGAGAAATGATGGTATGGGTAAAGCTGGAAGGAACTAATATAGAATAAACTGTGCCTTGTCATTGATAACATATACTAAGCTAAGTTTAAACTTCAGAAAATCGGTAACAAGGATTTTCTGAAGTTTTTTTTATTGCATAGGAAACATCTTCGAACTTACCTATGCAATAAAAAAGCCTTCCAGGCAGGATGCGCATGACGCACTTAAGGAAGATTGTCACTGTCGTGACAGTGCGTCAGCGCTAGAGTCTGGCGAGCCAGACTCTTTGTTCTTTTACAGAAAGTTCTCAGAACTACCCTGTAAAATAAAAGCACTCCCTGCAGGTTAAGCACGATGATTAAAAGGAAGGTATCATCGCTGATATATAAAGATGAGACTTGATTGAGTTTGCCGCTAATGTTATAATCCTTATAGTGGTCCGAATTGCATTGATATCTCCTACAACTTATGAAATAGATAAGTCAATAGGTGTTAAGAGGAAGTTAGGATCATATGCCTTGAAATGAACTTATTTGCATTATAAGAATTACATTAAAAATAAAATAGAGAGAAGCATATATATAAGAATAACAAAAAATTACATAGTAAGAACCATAGAAAGAAATTAACATAGAAAGAACCATAGAAAAAAATTTATAGAAAGAAATTAACATAGTAGAGCCATAGAAAGAAATTACATAGAAAGAGTCATAGAAAAGAAATACATAGAAAGAAATTAACATAGAAAGAACAGAACCATAGAAAAAAATTATAGAAAGAAATTACATAGAAATAATCTAGAAAGAGTCATAGGAAGAAATTACATAATGAGAATATTATCGACATTAATTATATATTAGGAGGATGCTATGATAAAAACAATAGTACTTGATATCGGTCAGGTGTTAGCCAATTTTGATTGGAAGGGTTACCTGAATGGATGCGGATATGATGAAGAAACATTACGCCGGTTAAGCAATGCCACTGTTCTTAGTAAGACCTGGAATGAGTTTGACAGAGGGGCATTAAGTGATGAGGAAATAACTAAAATATGCTGTGGATATGACCCTGAACTGACCGAAGAGATAACTTCTTTTTTTAAAAACAGTTACAAGACAGTTACAGAATACTCTTATTCAGAAGAGTTTGTAAAGAATCTAAAGAAAAACGGATATAACGTTTATCTGTTATCAAACTACGGAAGAACCAATTTCGAATATGCCAAAGAACACTTTAAATTCATTCCACATGCAGACGGCGGTGTAATTTCATATGAAGTCAATTATATAAAACCTGAACCGGAAATCTATCAGGCATTGATTGATAAATACGGTATAAACCCGAAAGAAGCCGTATTCTTAGATGACAATGGGAATAATTTAGAAGCTGCAAAGGTTTTTGGTTTTCATACAATTCAGGTTACGGAATTTAACAAGGCAGTGGAGGATTTAAGAGCTTTAGGTGTAACCATATAAGAGAGAACGGCGCTAGACCTTAGGATTAAATATATAACGAAACAGTTTTCTTTAGAATTGGAGAGATTATGATTAAAAAACGAATGATAATAACCTGTATTTGCTTACTGGCTGTCTGCATGCTTTTTACAGCCTGCCGGAAAAAAGAGGAAGATAAAACGGATAATACAACCGAAGCAACAGTAACCCCTACCATAACCCCGGTTCAGCCGACTGAGGATACAAAGGATACCATAACTGATGGTGAAACAACAGATCAGACGGATACCACCTCCGATAATGATTTTCTAAGTGAAAACGAAGCCATAAATAAAATTCAGGACATTATAGGAGAACGGGGATATTACTTTGAACTGGTTAAAGATGATATAAAGATTGATAATACCGATTATTATGAATATCAGATCAGTGACAGTGATGGTCCCATAAAGCCTGACGTACTTGTCAGCAAAGGAAGCGGTGAGTTATTGTGTCTGAATACAGACGGAAGTACGGCGCCTTTCTCTGACCACCCGCTTTATACGGAACCAAAATCAGAAGAGGAAAACCAAAATACGGCAGACATGGGTTTTAGTAAAGAAGATGCACTGGCTCAGTTGAGTAAAGTATCTTCAAAAGACTTAGGGCTTTCTGCAGATTTAATAGAGTATAAAATAATATATGATGATTGGAATACAAATATAAAGGGTAAGGATTGTTATGGTATTAATGTTTATACAGACGACGGAGAAAAATCAAGAAGCGTAGGGCTGTTTTATGTAGCCATTGACGGAAGTGCTATGTATAAATTCGATGCTCTGCTGGATGATTTTGTGGAACTTAAGAGTAAATAAAAAAGATGCCGCCAAAATATACTGTTGTTGAACTTGTGCATTCCTCACAAGTAATTTACAGTTAATATTTAGGCGGCACTTTTTTAGAAGGTATTATAAAAAGCTGGTAAATGGCTGGTTAATTAATTAATGCCTTATTACGACTTGATCCTGATTTACTATTTAGTCAGAGCCTGATTTAAATCATAGATAATATCATCGATATGCTCAATGCCAATTGATAAACGGATGGTATTCGGTTTAATACCAGAAGCAAGTAATTCTTCTGTGGTCATCTGGGAATGGGTAGTACTTGCAGGATGTATTACTAAAGATTTCACATCGGCAACATTAGCAAGTAAGGAGAAAATCTCTAATTTATCAATGAATTCCTGGGCCTCTTTTGCGCCTCCCTTAATTTCGAAGGTGAAGATAGAGCTGCCGCCATTAGGAAAATATCTGTTATACAAATCGTGATATGGATTATCCGGTAAGGAGGGATGATTTACACTTTCAACCTGAGGATGGGATTTTAAGAATTCTACTACTTTTATGGTGTTTTCTACATGGCGTTCCACACGAAGAGATAAAGTCTCCAAACCTTGTAAAAATAAGAAAGAATTAAACGGGCTTAAAGTAGCTCCGGTATCTCTTAATAAAGTAACCCGGGCTTTTACAATATAAGCGGCAGCACCGATGGCACTGGTAAAACTGATGCCGTGATAGCTGGGATTAGGTTCGGTAAGGTAAGGGAATTTGCCGGAAGCAGCCCAGTCAAATTTACCGGAGTCGATAATAACACCGCCGATGGAAGTTCCATGTCCGCCAATAAACTTGGTAGCAGAATGAACAATAATATCGGCACCGTATTCAATCGGACGAAGCAGATAAGGGGTTGCAAAGGTATTGTCTACAATAAGAGGAATACCGTTCTTATGTGCAATATCAGCTACTGCTGCAATGTCAATAATACTAGAGTTGGGATTTCCGAGGCTTTCAATAAAAATAGCTTTTGTATTAGGTTTGATGGCACTCTCAAAACTGCCTTCTTCATCTGCATTCACAAAAGTGGTGGTGATTCCATATTCTTTAAAAGTATGAGCAAATAAATTATAAGTTCCGCCATAAATCGTATTGGCAGAAACAATGTGGTCCCCGGCATGTGCAATGTTTTGAATGGCATAAGTAATGGCAGCAGAACCAGAAGCGGTAGCCAAAGCAGCCACACCGCCTTCTAAAGCAGCAATACGCTGTTCAAAAACATCCGTGGTTGGATTCATAATGCGCGTATATATATTTCCGCCTTCCGATAAACCAAAACGAGCAGCTGCCTGGGCAGAATTTGCAAATACATAGGAGGAAGTCTGGTAAATAGGCACACAGCGTGCGTCCGTAGCCGAATCAGGCTGTTCCTGACCTACATGAAGTTGAAGAGTTTCAAATTTTAGAGTATGTTTCTCCATAAAATGATACCACCTTTCTAATGAAATGAATAACCTACTAAATGACTATGAATACTATGAAATGAGTATATTAGAAAAAATTACAAATGTCAAGAAAAATTTACCAATAATAAATTTCCCTGACATTTGTAATTGCTCCGACATAATAACTATTAAAAAAGATTATATCACATAATCATTACCGGTAATACTGTTTTGTTTATCCACCAGATCTGCCAGGGTAATATTATCTACAACATTGTTGATAGCATCGTTAAGCTGCTGCCATACATCAAGAGTTGCACATTGGCTGCTTCGGTGACATTGGTTCGTTTCGTCTTCCAGGCAGGCAACAGGTGCAAGACTGCCTTCAATTAAACGCAGAATCATACCAACAGTATATTCCTCAGGGGCTTTTGCAAGACGATAACCTCCCTGAGCACCGCGGATACTTTTGACATATCCGGCTTTGCTAAGCTGAGTGATGATCTGTTCCAAATATTTATCGGATATTTCCTGTCTGGCTGAAATACTTTTAATGGTTATATATTCACCGGTATTATGAAGCGCCAGATCCAGCATTAAACGCAGTGCATAACGTCCTTTGGTTGAAATCTTCATAGAGACCTCCTTATTGTTTCGTATAATAATTTTTATATTACCATAGGAATACTATGTTTACAAGTCCTAAAGCTTGATTATATGAATTATATGAATATTATTATAGAACTTTTTTATGAGAAAATATATGCATGGTTTATTGTAACTTGCCTTTTTGTATGGTAAAATAGTCCCATGCTAATTAGAACGTAGCAGGGAATAATGATAAAGATAGATTATTATTGGTTGTAATGGGGGTAGGTATGAAAGAACTAATAAAGAGCATTCTGATTCTATTATGTGTATTTTCCCTTCAGGGCTGCAGCAATAAAGAGATGGAACCGGCGAAAAGTGAGACTGTGTCCGTTGATGATATAGAGAATTCGAAAGAGAACATACAAAGTCAGGATGAAAATGCCCCCCAAAGTACAGAAGAAGTGGAAAGTTATGAGCCGGTTACCGGTGATAATCTTTTTGTGGCACAGGAGTTTGCAGGTGACTTATTGGAGGAGAACTTTACAAAGCTTAGCCAGGCTTACCAGTATGACGAAGTGATGAAAGCAGAAATTGCTTCTGAGGACACAATAAAGACTATATTATTCTATAATGCCGAATATGGTAAATTAGAAAAGTATCATGAACCGTATGCATATACCATCGGAGCTTACCAGTATGTTATAATACCCATAGAATGCTCCTTAAACAATTATAATCTCCAGATAGCTTTTGACGGAAATCATAATATAACAGGTTTTACCTATAGTGAATATCTGACCAGGACCACAGCGAAACTGGGTACTATACCGGAGGGAGTCACAGAAACGGAATACACCTTTACCAGTGATGGCTATGTAATACCAGGTACTTTTACGGCGCCGAAAGCAGGAAGTAACGTTCCGGTTGTAATCTTGGTTCAAGGGTTTGGTGCCTCGGACAGGGATGAGAGTATATATGAGAATAAACCTTTTCGAGATATTGCCTGGGCACTTGCTAAAGAGGGAATAGCTTCTTACCGGTATGACAAACGGAATTATCTCTATGAGTTCCAGATGAAAAATGATACGTCACTAACAATTAAGGATGAAACGACAGATGATATCCTTGCCGCCGCAGGCATGGTCAAAAACCTTGAGGGTATCGATTCAGCAAGGATCTATATACTCGGACACAGTCTGGGAGGCTATGTGTTGCCAGGAATTGACAAAGAGCTGTCAGGAATAGCGGGTTACATTATGATGTCTGCTCCGGCACAGCATATGAAGAAGTATATTTATCAGGAATATGAGTATATAGCAGGTGTAGATGAAACGGTTACAAAAGAGGAACAGAGTCAGCTTGAGGCACTTAAGAATCAGCTAAAACAGTTGGAAGAGCCTGAGAAAATCCCGGATAACGTCACTATCTTAGGAGCGTATAGGGATTACTGGGTCGACCTGGATTCCTATTATCCGGTAAAACAGGCTAAAAATATAAAGAAACCGGTACTGGTACTACAAGGTGAAAGAGATTATCAGGTCACTATGAAGCAGTTTGCTATATGGAAGAAGAATTTTAACAAATCAGAGAACTGGACCTTTATATCATACCCTTCCCTGAATCATTTCATGATGGCGGGATATGGGAACCCTACCTTAGGGGAATACAAAACCAGGTCACATGTTGATAATAAAGTAACACAGGATATTATTCAATTCATTATGGGTACCAGCCAGTAATTACAACTAAATAAGCATGTCCGAAATAACATAATATGGGGTTTTTAAATTCATATATGTACTCTGTTCTCCTACAAACGCAGTAAATAATCTATTTTATACCGCATATGTTAAAAGTTTTAGGCAGGCTTTTTTAGCATATACTATTTATTATTGAAAAAGCTGCTGCAATAACGTAACCTTGGTTATTGCAGCAGCTTTTTCATAAAAAATCTCATTATGAGATGTTTTTACACTGCAGAGCTTAATGGAAAAACTTCTTGCAGGTTAAAGACGAATTCTAGTCCATTTTCCATTGCAAAACCGCAGGAAATTAAGGCTAAAACGTAAAAACTGATCACCGCATAAAGCAATCCATGCACCATATAAGCCAAAGGCAAGAGGAAAACATAAAAACCAGGTCAGTGCCGGACGGATAACGGCTACACTAATCAGAGAGGTGATTGCTACAAAAACAGTGTCACCGGCACCCCGCAGGCATCCGGATATGACAACCTGTGAAGTTTGAGCATGGGTAGTAAAAGCAAGAATAATCATTATGCCTGCACCTAAGGCGGTAACAGTAGGATCATCTTTGAAGATGGATACTAAAAATCTTCCCTGAGTCATAAATAATATAAACAGCATAGTGGAGACCAAAAAGGCCAGACGCTGTCCCACTTTTCCATATAGGATAGCCATATCCGGACGCTTTGCTCCCAGGCTCTGTCCAACCAAAGCAGAGGCAGCTACGGAAAAACCATCTCCGAAGCAAAAAGAAAGATTCAGAATGTTCATGCAAATCAGATGGGTTTCATAGGCGGTAGTTCCTAACCTTGCAACGATAATGGCATAAGCAAAAAAGCCAATCCGCATAAATACCTGTTCTATAAAAGCACTGCCGCTGACTCTGGTAATAGGATCCAGAACAGAACGTCCCAGCTTCCAGCTGGCTTTAAAACGCAGACTTAAGAAAGCATCTTTTCTGAGTAAAGTAGTGACCGATATAATACAGGCAATAATGGCACCGATACAGGTGGCAGTAGCAGAGCCCTTTACGCCTAGCTTTGGAAAAAAACCGATACCATTAATTAACAGTATATTAAAGATGATATTGATAACATTGGAAACGATGTTGGTACGCATAGAGATCCTGGAATTACCGCAGCCTCTCTGGGCTGCATTAATGGTTAAATTAAGGGAAGTAAAGAATATACTTATCATCAGAATCCGGAAGTAACTAAGGGCCTGATCGATGTAACCGGCTTCTGCCCCGGCAAATTTTAAGATAGGTACAGCAAAAATATACCCCAGTACCGACATACTGACAGAAATCAGTGTAGTTAAGATAATACCTGCCCTTAAGGTGTGATTTGCCCCTTCCCTGTCCTTTTGTCCTTTTCTCCTGGCAACGATGGCAGTGATTCCTACATTCAGAGAAAATATCATGGACAACAAAATGAATTTTGGCTGGCTGGTAATACCGACGGCGGCAATGGCACCATCCCCAAGGGTTCCAACCATGAACGTATCAACGAAGCCGATTAAGGCAACTAATAAAGACTCAACTGCCGACGGCCAGGCCACATTAATGAAATTCCGATATACGTCTTTGGTAGGAGGTAATTCGCCGGTGACTAAACCCGGATTAAGCATACCTCTTACTGTGAAAAAATGAATGGTTCGATTCATAAGCCTCATAATAAACCTTCTGTCCTATGTAGTAATATAATATAAAACGCATAAATACCAGTATACCATTATTTACCTGATAAACAATGTATTTACTTATACTCTTCAAATTTATAGCTTTTTGTGATAAAATAATGATGTGAAACCATAATAAGGTGTAACAAATAATAATTAAGGAGTTGAGTATATGAAGCAGGAGAATGATCATGTAGAAACTAGTGAGCTGGTTTGCAGAGAGCAGGGAGAGTTAATTCAGAATACTGGCGGTGATAAACCAATACAGGCTCTGAAAAAGGATACTTGCAGGCAGTTGATACGAGAAGCGATTCATAGTCTTAAGTATTCTTATTCTCCTTACTCCGGTTTTAAGGTAGGTGCGGCACTGCTAACGAAAGATATGAAAATATATACAGGGTGTAATATTGAAAATGCAACATTTACACCGACTAACTGCGCAGAACGTACGGCATTCTTTAAAGCAGTAAGTGAAGGAAAAAAAGATTTTCAGGCTATTGCAATTGTCGGAGGGAGGGATGGAGTATTGGCAGACTATTGCCCGCCCTGCGGAGTATGCCGCCAGGTTATGATGGAATTTTGCAGTCCATCTGATTTCTTCGTCATATTAGCCAGATCAGAAGACGATTATTGGATATATACGTTAGAGGATTTATTGCCAATGGGATTTGTGCCGGTTAATATAAAACATAATAAATAAAAAATAATTACTAACGAATAAATACGGCCTGTCGGTCAATTTCGTAAGAACAGCATCAAAGGCGATCTGTCTGTTTTGATTCTGTATTGCGGGAATTGGATCTGACAGGCTTTTCTATTGCCGGACAAGAACTAATAAAATCATACAATTTTTGACTTGACTTATAAATAATCATATCTTACAATGAGCAATGTTAAGGGCAGCAAAATCATTTAGTACATAGCAGAAAGCGGGATTTTATGAAAAGGGACAAAACAAAGGATAAAGGAAGCGTACGGAAAAGAAGCATTAAAGCAAAATTAATATTGATAGTAATACCTATTAGTATTCTTTCAATTATAGCGTTACTGACAGTAACATTTCAGGCTTCAAGAAATATTATTTTAAACTATGGAAATCAAATTGTAGAATCTATATCAGTTTCCAATGCAAATGAAATAGAAACCTGGTCACAAGATATTATATCTTCCTTGAATCAGGTTCAAAATACCCTGGAACAGGTTGATTTTACAGATGTAGAGTTATTGAAATACTTAGGTTCCACAATGGATAAGAACGTTAGTTATCCTTATGGTGTATATATTGGTACAAATCAGGGAGCTGTTATTAACGCATTTGATTTTGTACCTCCGGCAGATTACGTCGTGACGGACAGGGATTGGTATAAGGAAGGTTTAAACCGTGACAGTTTCGGTTTCGGAGCAGCTTACATAGATGCCAATACCGGAGAGAGTGTATTAAGCGCCTCTGTTAAATTACATAAAAGCAGTACTGTGACAGAAGTAGCTTCAGCGGATATTTTTCTGAATGAAATATCCACTATGGTAGCAGATATGAAACTGATGAATACCGGAACGGTATTTTTAATCGATAAAACCAATAAAACGATAATTGCTCATAAAAATAAGGATTTGATAGCCAAAAAGCTGGAAGAAGTTACGGATGATCCATTAATAAATGGGATAACCAGGCAGCTTAATTCGGATAATAAGGAAGTTTTTAAATTACAGGGTGAATCCGGTGCTTATTTGGCTTATCTGGATAACATCGATAATACCAGCTGGGTACTGGCCTCATATGTACCGGAAAAGGAAGTTTTAAAGAAGTTAAGTAATCTGCAGGTATTTATTATTATAGCTGCAATTATCTGTAGTATCCTCCTGACAGTAATTATGGAAAGAATTATCCATATACTTATCCATCCAATTAAGAAACTTACCGGTGCCATTGAGCAAATCACAAAAGGTGATTTTACCATTAATGTGGAAACGACAGGCAATGACGAAGTCGGAGCGATGAGTAACAGTATGCAGACATTTATAGAAACCATGCGTGGAATTATGTCTGAAGTAGGCACAACAGCAAGACAATTAACCGATCAGGCAGAGAAAAGCAGCAAAGTCTCCGAAACGTTATATGGTTCTGCCGAAGTCCAGTCCGCTTCTATGCAGGAGTTAAATACCACAGTAGATGAGCTTGCCAAATCAGTTAATGAAGTGGCAGAGAATGCAACAACCCTGGCAGTCTTTGTTTCGGAGGCAGATGCCCTGGGACAAAAGGCAAGTATAAAGATGCAGGATACTGTTCAGATTTCGGAAAAAGGTCGCAAGGATATGGTACAGGTCAATGCTGCCATGAATACGGTGGAAGAAGCAATTCATTCCCTGGAAACAGTAGTTGGTGAAGTCGGAGAATCTACGATAAAGATTAATGAAATTATTACCTTAATCGGAGAAATAGCTTCTGAAACGAACCTATTGTCCCTAAATGCTGCAATTGAAGCAGCCCGGGCAGGAGAATCCGGAAGAGGTTTTGCGGTTGTTGCAGATGAGATAAGAAAACTTGCGGAAACCAGTGCCGGTGCAGTTCAAAATATATCAGGTCTGATAAACAATATTAGCAGCCTGGTTGAAAGTACAGCAGTTAAAACAAAAGAAAGTGTGGAGAGCATAAAGACCAGTACAAGCCTGGTCGCTACCACGAGTGAAACCTTTGACACAATCTATTCTTCCGTTAGCGAAACCAATGAAATAGTCCATGACATGATTGTTAAAGTGAAAAATGTTGATGAGGTTGCTGCTTCGGTTGCTGCCATAACAGAAGAACAGTCCGCAGGAGCCCAGGAAATACTTGCTACTTCGGAAGGACTCCTAGAACATGCAAAACAGGTAACGGCAAATAGTGAAATTGTCGGAAAAGATGCCCTGGAGCTGGCGGTGACGGCGGAAAATCTAGATAAAAAGATAGAATTATTTAAAATTTAGTATTTCGGTGATAAATACCTGATTTAAAGCTTATCGGTTTAAAATAATATTTTTGAGATTGATTTTTGAACCGATAAGCTTTTTATTGACTATTTGCAGCTTTATAATAGATTATTTGCAGCTGAAGAAGGATTTGAGTGTAATATTGTGCCTTTTCGATAACTAAAAAAACTCTTGTCAATGATTTTATTTAATTATTTAAATTATTTTAGGAATTATCATAAAATTTTTGGGATTAACATAAAAAGTACTTGACAAAGATGGGCTTCGTAAATATAATAATAAAGTACCTGTTGAAAAGCAGGACAAACATGGGATCTTAGCTCAGCTGGGAGAGCATCTGCCTTACAAGCAGAGGGTCATAGGTTCGAGCCCTATAGGTCCCATTTTTACGGCAAAAATAGATAGCCTTTTGGCTGTTTATCATATATGGCGAAGTAGCTCAGTTGGCTAGAGCATGCGGTTCATACCCGCAGTGTCGGCGGTTCAAATCCGTCCTTCGCTATTCAAAAGAGATTGTCTTTTGACAATCTCTTTTGCTTTATACTTAAGATTAATAATTTCCAGTATAAAAAGTACCTTGACTGGCTTAAAAACCTATCTTAAAGGGTAGTCTATTGAAAAAAATTATTAATAATTAAGTAGATTATAATAGGTTATTTAGTATATAATAGGCTTAACCCATTACAATGGTTTGCCATTTAATGAGTTTTATCTGATAATAATAATTAAGAACTATCAAGGTTTAAAGGAGTGGTAGTTCTAAAATCTTTCGCAAGATAGGAGCAGAAGATGAGAATAGGATCTGGATATGATGTGCACCGCCTGGTAGAAGGTCGTGCTTTAATAGTAGGCGGGGTGACAATCCCGTATGATAAAGGGTTATTAGGGCACTCCGATGCGGATGTGCTTCTCCATGCAATAATGGATGGACTGTTAGGTGCAGCGGGACTGGGCGATATTGGAAAGCATTTTCCGGATACGGAGGAAGCTTATAAAGGTATTTCAAGTATTGAACTACTAAAGAAGGTCAGAGCATTAATTGAGGATAAACTATATGTAATTGAGAATATAGATGCCACCATTATAGCCCAAAAACCAAAGATGGCACCACACATACCCTTCATGGTGAAAAATATAGCCAGCGCTTTGTGTATTGAGGAAGATCAGGTTAATATCAAAGCCACGACAGAAGAGGGTCTGGGATTTACCGGAGAGGGTTTGGGTATATCCTCAAATGCGGTGTGCTTACTGACTTCTGTAACGAATTACCGATATGATAACGGAATAGAAGAAAATGGACAAAGCTGCGGAGGTTGTTCAGGCTGCACCGGATGCCCTAAAATCTAAAGCTTTAGAATGGAGGCAGTATGGAATATAAATTATATAATACCATTGATGAGATACAGTCTGCCGGAAAAAGTGACAGTGAAGCAAGGGAAGATATTTATGAATTGTGGCAGGAATGCTTTGGGGATACAGATTCCTACACAGACTTTTATTTTGAATGGAAAGTAAAAGACAACCGGATTTTAACCATTTACAAACAGAACCAGCTAAGTGCAATGCTGCATTTAAATCCGTATTCCGTAATGATTCGGGGAAAGAAGCAAACCCTTAATTATATAGTCGGAGTTGCCACCAGATTAGAAGACAGACATCAGGGCCTGATGAAGCAGCTTTTAGAGACAGCCTTAAAGCAGATGTATGAAGAACATATGCCTTTCACTTATCTTATGCCTGCTGCCGAGGCAATATACGTACCCTTTGGGTTTCGTATCGTATATGAGCAGGAACTCTGGAAGCAGAAGATAATGGCAGCTGGTAGGAATAGTAAGGAAACTGACTTTTACAAGGACAGACCAGAGCAGCTAAATCTAATAACCGTGGCAGCAGCCGATGAAGAGGCAATAGAAGAATTAACTGACTTTACTAATAGGTATTTACAGGAATATTATGATATCTATACCCTGCGTTCGCCTTATTATTATAAACGCTTAATCCATGAAATGGAAAGCGGTATGGGAGGAGTTCTGCTTTGCACACTGGGAGATAAAACGATGGGCTATGCCGCTTATATGACAGATGGCGGGCTTGGGATTGCAGAATGCCTCTGCAGGGCAGATGCAAAAGAAGCATTTATGAAGGCTGTAGCAGAGCAAATCCTGGACAGTAATGTAATACATGCCACCGAACAGCAGCATTCCATTCCTTCCATCATGGCAAGAATTGTTAATCTGAATGAGTTTTTAAAAGACCTGACTGCACGGGAGGATGTTACTTTAAGGATAAAAGCAGAGGATTCTATTGTAAAGCAAAATAACGGAACCTACCGGCTCACATTTACCAAAACTGGCTGTGTGGCAGAAAAGACACAGGAGGAACCGGAACTTGCAGCAGATATATCTGATTTAACCAGATTGTTTTTTGGCAGGCTGACTCATGAGGAAATTACAAAACTGATCTGTAATGGCAAGAAAGAGGATATCTTGCAGAAAATCAGCAAACTTAACTGTTATAGCAAATTATTTATAAATGATGTGGTGTAAAAGTTACAGGGTCATAGTTGTGGGATGATTATACTGAAAACTTCATTTTTAACATCAAGGAGATTTCATAGTTGCAGGCATCATCATAGCTTAAGATATTTAAAGAATAATTTTGATCAATTAAAACAGAAATTTTACATCAGTTAGTACAGGAATATTGACATTTTCGCGTTTGTTGCATAGAATAGATATAGTATTATACCAATAAGTAAAAAGCGTTGAACAAAAAAGTAGTTAATAGGAAGGCAGCAGAGATAGAATGTCACCGGCTGAAAGCATTCTTTGCCAGATTATGAACGAAGTGCATTTGGGAGCTGATTAGGTGAGGTCTTTGACTTAGCTTGATCCGGTAGCAGCCGTTATGTGTCATAAAAAGGTAGCTGGTATTCCTGACGGGAATACGTTACAAAATAGAGTGGAACCACGGAAAACTTCGTCTCTTACTATGAGAGACGAAGTTTTTTTGTGCTTTTATAGGATGCATGTAACATAAGAAATTTGCTGTAACTTAAGAAGTTAGCTTTTAATTTTATAAAATTATGTAACTTCTAAGATAAATTACCATATAGATGATAAATCTCTGTTTCGATATTCAAGCAATAAAATGCAAAACAGGAGACATACTTTAAGAGTAAAGAAAATGTACTTATTATACAGTTAAATAAACATCTTTTCTTATGTTACGATAAGAGATTAGTATTATGCTTTAATGTTTGACTATAATTCTAGGAGGTAGAATATATGGGCTTTATCGGATATATTAAAGAAGAAATGCGAATTATAAAGGAAAGAGATCCGGCAATAAAAACACCTTTTGAAGTATTTCTATATCCAAGCTTTCATGCTATAATCAGATATAGAATTGCACATAAATTATATGTAGGAAAACATTATTTCCTTGCCCGGTGGTATTCCCAGCGAACCGCAAGAAAAACCGGAATAGAAATCCATCCGGGAGCAACGATTGGTAAAGGGCTGTTTATTGACCATGGTCATGGAGTAGTAATCGGAGAAACAGCAATAGTCGGGGATAATGTAACCTTATATCAGGGTGTTACCCTGGGTGGTACCGGCAAGGAAACCGGTAAAAGACATCCAACCATAGGAAATAACGTAATGATCAGTGCAGGTGCTAAAATCCTAGGTTCCTTTACGGTAGGCGAAAATTCCAAAATTGGTGCCGGTTCAGTGGTTTTATCAGAAATACCGCCGAATTCTACGGTAGTAGGTGTACCGGGGCGGGTTGTTAAGCGGGATAATGTGAAGATACCAAGGGAAGATATGGATCAGGTACATCTTCCAGATCCGGTTTATAATGATTTAATTGAGCTCCAGAAAGAAAACGATAGGCTAAAAGATGAATTACAGGAGCTTAGTAGCAGGCTTAATCATCTGGAAATTCATTAACAGTCCATTAAGTTAAAAAATAAAATAGTTAGCAGATAGGAGTTTAGGTTGAAAAATAAATTTTTCAACCGCAAGTTTGTGCTTGCGCACCACAAACTTGGTATGTGCAAGGAGCGTGCGCAAGAATAGAGGTTAAAATGAAACTATACAATACTTTAACGAAGAAAAAGGAAGAATTTATTCCCATAGAGGAGGGTAAGGTCCGCATGTATGTGTGCGGACCTACGGTATATAATTATATTCACATCGGGAATGCAAGACCTGTAATTGTATTTGATACCGTCAGAAGATATCTGGAATATAAAGGATATGAAGTGAATTTTGTATCGAATTTTACAGATGTTGATGACAAAATTATTAAGAAGGCCATTGAAGAAGGTGTAACCGCTACCACAATTTCGGAACGATACATTGAGGAATGCCATAAGGATATGGAGGGACTTAATATAAAACCGGCAACCACCAATCCAAAAGCAACAGAGGAAATCGACGGCATGATTGAAATGATTTCAACCCTAATTAAGAAGGGTCATGCCTATGAGAAAAACGGTACGGTTTATTTCAGAACGAGAAGCTTTAAAGACTATGGTAAACTATCCAAAAAGAATATCGATGATCTGGAGGCGGGAATTCGTATTGCTGTTGTCGATGAAAAGGAAGATCCCATGGATTTTGTTCTCTGGAAACCCAAAAAGGAAGGAGAACCTTACTGGACGTCTCCCTGGAGTGACGGAAGACCCGGCTGGCATATTGAATGCTCGGTTATGAGTAAAAAATACCTGGGTGAACAGATTGATATCCATGCAGGCGGAGAAGATCTAGTATTCCCCCACCATGAAAATGAAATAGCCCAGAGTGAAGCCTGCAACGGTAAAGAATTTGCTAAATACTGGATGCATAATGCGTTTTTAAATATCGACAATAAAAAGATGTCCAAATCAGATGGTAACTTCTTTACGGTAAGGGAAATCAGCGAAGAATATCCTCTTCAGGTCCTGCGTTTCTTTATGCTAAGTGCCCATTACAGAAGTCCTCTTAATTTTAGCAGGGATTTAATGGAGGCTTCCCAAAACGGCTTGGAACGTATCCTTACGGCGGTTTACAATCTGGAACATCTTTTGGATTCGGCAGCTTCCAAAGAACTAAGCGAAGCTGAGAAAAATCTGATTGGTGAAATTGAGAGTTTAAATGCAAAGTTTGATGCTGCCATGGAGGATGATTTTAATACGGCAGATGCCATTGCTGCTATCTTTGAAATTGTAAAAGCCGCCAACTCTAACCTGACTTCTGATAATTCCAAAGAAGTGATTCAGACCCTGCTGGATAAAGTCCTTAAGTTAACCGATATATTAGGAATTCAGGCAAAGAAGGAAGAAGAACTGTTAGCAGAAGAAGTTGAACAGCTGATAGAGGATAGGCAGAATGCAAGAAAGAGCAAAGACTTTGCCAAAGCAGATGAAATTAGAAATCTTCTATTAGAAAAGGGAATTATATTGGAAGACACGAGAGAAGGTGTTCGATGGAAAAGAGCATAGAAGAAAATGCAGAGTTAAATCTGATCCAATACATTAAAACAAAACTGCATCTCCCGGATACGGATTTAAAGACCTATTCCCCCCTTACCCTGGCATTTATCGGTGACGTGGTTTATGACCTGATTATACGTACCCTGGTAGTAGAAAAAGGAAATGCACCTGTTAATAAACTGCACAGACAGGTCAGCAGTTTAGTTAAAGCTCCTGCACAAATGGAGCTGTTCCACAAAATAGAGGACAAGCTGACAGAGGAAGAACTAGCTATTTATAAAAGGGGACGTAATGCCAAGTCCTTTACCTCTGCTAAAAATGCAAGTATAACAGAATACCGGTCGGCAACCGGTTTTGAAGCTTTAATCGGGTATCTGTACCTGAATAATGAATTTGCAAGAATTCTTAACATTATAAAAGCAGGATTAAATATAGAGGACTAATGGAGGTTAATTAGAAATGAGATATGAAGAATTTACAATTGAAGGCCGTAATGCGGTACTGGAGGCCTTCCGTTCGGGTAAGACCATTGACAGGCTCTTTATACTGGATGGCTGCCAGGATGGGCCCATTAAGTCCATTATTAGAGAAGCTAAAAAAGGCGATACCATCTTAACTTTTGTGAAAAAAGAAAGACTGGATCAGCTATCTGAAGCCGGCAAGCATCAAGGGGTTATTGCTTATGCTGCTGCATATGAATATGCGGAAGTGGAAGATATGTTAAAAGCCGCCGAGGAAAAGGGAGAACCACCGTTCCTTATTTTACTGGACAGTATCGAAGATCCACATAATCTGGGCGCTATTATCAGAACTGCCAACCAGGCCGGTGCACACGGTGTTATTATTCCCAAAAGGCGTGCGGTAGGTTTAACAGCCACCGTAGCTAAAACATCTGCGGGAGCAATTAACTATACTCCTGTAGCTAAAGTCACTAATTTAGCTGCTACCATTGAAGAACTAAAAGAAAAAGGACTTTGGTTTGTCTGTGCAGACATGGACGGAGAAGTTATGTACAGACAGAATCTGAAGGGACCCATCGGACTGGTAATTGGAAGTGAAGGAGAAGGGGTTGGAAGGCTGATTAAAGAGAAGTGCGATTATATAGCTAAAATTCCCATGTTTGGCAATATAGATTCTCTCAATGCCTCTGTGGCTATGGGCGTATTAGCGTATGAAATAGTTAGACAAAGAATGAATTAAGACTTATACAAAGCTGCCAGATTAATAGAACGGTTCTATACACCGCTATTGACCTGGCAGTTTATTAGATTGAGAAACTTTAAAGTTAACAGCATATAACTATTAGTTATACAATTGACGATCATCTATTAACGCCAAATAATTTTACACCCATATTCAGTATTTAAACTAGCTGCTTAACAAAATTCATGCTTTATCGCTGAATTTCTTTCAGAGATATTTCATGCTTTATCGCTGAATTTCTTTCAGAGATATTTCATGCTTTATCGCTGAATTTCTTTCAGAGATATTTCATGCTTTATCGCTGAATCTCTTTCAGAGATATTTCATGCTTTATCACTGAATTTCTTTCATAGATATCTCATGCTTTATCACTGAATTTCTTTAAAAGATACCTTTTCTTATATTTGAGCTTACTATAACGTCCCACTTTTTGAATTACATTGAAATTAACAACACTTCCTACAGCGCCTACCAGCGGAATGCCCTGAATAAATTTAGCGGTTAGCAGGGCATCAGAGAGAACCTTTGAAGTCTGTTTCATTTCTTCGTCTAAATTGATGTTAGAACAAATCTGATGGTCGATTTTTTCAGATAAGGCATCGAGTACAGAGTTCACTTCTTTTTGCTTTTCTTCCTTTGTTAAAGCCCCCTGTATCAACCGCAGGATATAGGCCTTTTCTTCTATTGTATTGTAGTCAAAACCGTAGCTTAAAGCAACTTCGTTAATTGTCTTTAAAATAAGAGAAATAAAGATAGGTATATCCGGAAGCCCAATACCAAGTATACCCAGTACGCCGCCCTCCACCACAGAAAAAGAAGTATTGAGTGCAGTGGAAATGTTGGATGGCTTATCTAACCTTTTAATAGATTTGGTGTTAAATTTTTTCTCAACAGCATAGTCATTTATTTCGAAATCAAATTGTCTGTCTTCTTTATTATAAGTTTTCTCAATGTATTTATTTCCCTTTTCGAAAAATAACCGAAAGCTTTTCTCAAAAGCAGCCTCCAGACCAGAACTTAATTTCTCCGGTATCTTTTCTTGTACTTTATCCATTAAGGGTGTGATTTTATTTTTCACGAGAGGATTCACTCTGGTATTTAAAAAAGCTTCTTCTTTTTGATTAATTTTCCTGATTTGTTTTGTAAAAGCGCGATCCATATCGAAGTCCTTTCCCAATCAGATGATGTATATTACTGAGATTGAAGATAAATTATTCTTTATGTTATTATATACCGAAGATAACTTTTTGTATAACAGATAATAATTATTTAACGTTATTTTTATATTACTGTATGGAAGTGCAGGTATGAGGCAATTCTAAGGCTTTCTGTGATGTTACATCAGCAAAATACACATCGTGAATTCGTTTGTGAGCACTGGAAGTATTCTGATATAATGGTACTATTTTCATTAAATTGACAATTCCTTAACGATAATTTAAAATAATAAAGTAAAAGGAGTATTGAAGTGTGGAAAAAGGATATTCATCCTTTTATTCACACAATCCTGTAAGCTGGTTTTGTGGTATACAATGCGGTATGCAGAGCGGTATGCAATGCGGTATGCAATGCAGTATGCAAAGGCAATTTGCGATGCGGTTTGCATAGGCATTAGCAAAACAGGAGTAGTTTTTTTCAATAGCTGATTAGTAGGTGTGCATAGGCGCACAGATTGGAGTTATAATGTTAAAAGACAATACCGGCAAAATAATAAGAATAACGGCTTTGATACTATTTATTATATGTTTCTTGATCGGTATTACCGCATTAATTGGATATACCATCATTTATCTCAAAAATTATGAAATGATACCTTTTTCCTCTTATTATGGCGGTTCAGGTGGCGATGACCTGCTTTTGACAGCCGGAAACCGAGCTTATTATGCCAGGACTAACATGTTGATATCAATACTCTTTCTGATCGGAAGTTATATCGTATCGCTGATCATGTACGGGTTTGGTAAACTTGTAGAAAACAGTGAGCGGTCTTTGGAAATATTAATGGAAATAAAGGAATGTAATAGCAATAATAAAGAATAGAAATGACAAAGATAATTAAAGCCCCGTGTAGCATGGTGGGCTCACGGGGCTGATAAGGGATGTTATACTGGGGAATATAACAAGTAACATAGTAACAGATTGTGTCAAGTGAGACAATGAAAATAATTACCATATCTGGATATAAATGTAATGATATAAATATATAAATTTGGGTAGGCTGTTGTAAAAGTTAAGTTAATGGGCTAGAATGAAGAAGCCATATAGAAGAATTATGTCCAGGCTAATTCAATATATAAACTTTCCAACAACTTTTTCAAACTGTAAAATTTTAGTTGACATAAATTATAAGGTGTGCTATCATCTAAAAGTAATCAAAAATTATCAGAGTTGGCCTATTATACAAGTCGTTCTTTTAACTGATTTGTGTTTGCGCCAGCTTTTTTTATATGAATTTTGATACAAATATTATAATGGAGGTATCGTAAATGAATAACGGTACAGTAAAATGGTTTAATGCTCAAAAAGGTTATGGTTTTATAACCAATGAAAATGGTGGAGAAGATGTATTTGTACATTATTCTGCAATTTCTTCTAATGGATTCAAAAGCCTCGAAGAAGGTCAATCAGTAACTTTTGATATCCAAAAAGATTCAAGAAGCGGTAAGATAAGTGCAGCCAACGTTTGCATAGCATAAACCAAAAATAAAACAGATTATTTAGATGTACGCTAGTTTTTATCCATATAAAATTTGTATCTATAATAGTAAGTTTTACAGGACCGAATGTTCGGTCCTGATTTTTTTTATTAGAAATATATTTCTTTTATTGCTTACAAATTAGTAACATTAACTTAGTACGCAAAAAAGCCACGGTGGATTTTTTGGTGTTGTTTTTATTGCTTAAAAATTATATGTATATTACGATTTAAAGATTTTTTGATAATTCCTCTGAATTAATAATGAAATCTTAAAAGCTACATTTTCATATTAATAAATATAGTATGGGATATTTATACCATTAAGTAAATATATGTTCTACATAATTATAATTTAACCTACTAGTAACTAACATATTTTTTCTTGGGTATGGATTCAGGCATGATTCTTTTTCACAAGTAAGTTATGTCCAGAATTCCAAAAGGCTGACGCTGAGTCACCAGCAGGGAAAATTTGGTCTCCCCCAATAATCCCCAAACATACAAAAACCACTCATTTCTGAGTGGCCAAATTTTTATTAAAATCGCTCTAATCCTTGTTTCACTAGAGTTAAAAAGAAGCTCCCGACGAGACTTGAACTCGAGACCTTTACCTTACCAAGCGTAATAAGGTATAAACCAGCCCATGACAACAGGTGTCAAACCCTGATAAACACTGCGTTTGTAAATTTAATACATAAGCCAAAATCGGGTATTTTTATATAATTTGATTGAACCATTGATTGAACCGCTTTTTAACCAATCTTATTATTATACCGTTTTATCGCATTTTTATACATTTCTTTATCAACGTGTGAATAATTATCCAGAGTCGTTTTGACGGTGGTATGTCTAAGAATTTCTGCGACTACTTTAGGATTTTCTCCATCACGCATCATATTGGTTCCAAGACTATGACGTGCGTCATATAACCTTATTTCAGGAAGTCCATGCTTACTTACAATCTTATCGAAACGTTGATGCAGGTAGTTAACAGTCATAGGTCGGAAATCTGGCATTAAGCAGTTTATGAAGTTATCCTCCGGGAGATCTACCAAGTCGTTATTCATATACTGCCTATAAAGAGCTGTTTGGGCTATCCTTAACTTTTTGAGATGAATTTCCAGATCAGTATCAATATAAACTTCGCTGTGTGCTTTCTCATTCTTTAAATCAGTGGTCTCTCTTTCTGAATCAATACCTACGGTAGGAATAAAATAATCACCATACCAATCACACCAACGAAGACCACATACTTCCCCTGGTCGCATACCTGTAACAAAAAGGATCCATAGAGCAGTATAACAACTGGATTCTTTAACGTCTGCCAGTATTAAAAATTCATTTATCTGTTTCTGAGTCCATGTTTTTTTCTTTTTCCTTTTGATTGCCGGCTTTCTGATTCCAATACATGGATTAGAACGGATATATTTCATTTCAATAGCAAAATCCATGATAAGCTTTAATGCTCCCATTATCTTGCTGATTGTTTCGGGAGCATAGTCAAGAGTCAACATAAATTCAGTTATATCCATTGGTTCAATATCACTGATTAGTTTATGTTCGAAGTTTTTCTTAAGATAAATATTGTATGTATTTTTATTTTGTCGGTAGGTAGCTCTGGCAACTGTTTTTTCCCGTACTCCTAGCCACTTTTCAGCTATGTATCCAAGACTTTTTTTATCTGCGACTTTATGGCCATTTTGTATAACAGATTTCTTAAGCTCCAGTTCAGCAAGTTGTGCGTCTGCTTTTTCAGTGTAACCGTCAGACCATTCATACTGACGCTCACCTTTTTTCATTCCCAGGTATACCGCTGCATACCATTTACCTTTTTTCTTGTGTAAACTCATATTAATACCATTCCTTTCTAAAATTGAGCATAAAAAATACACCTATTGCGGTGCAGAGATTAAAATGATATAATATGACTGTCAATTGGTATTATATCGTTGCGCTGCATCGAATAGTATCTATAAAAGCCGTTCCTGTGTTACTAGCACTGGGGCGGTTTTTATTTATAGCAATTTCATTACACCTAAATTGGGCTCAAAATAAATTATGTAATTATCTAATCTAGTGAATTCTCCATATTTACCTTTATAATATTTTAGAGTTTCCAATAAAAATTCTTCTGTTACATCTAAATGCTCAGCCATATCATAAAGGCATCTGCAATTGGCTTCGTAAGCATCTATGATACCTAATAGTCCGACTTGTTTGTTATATGCGATAATCCTAGCTTTAAGTTCTTGTTTCCTATTAATAGCATTTTTTTGATCCAGGATATTACCTACAGTAGTATAGTGATGTCCTAGTTCTTCAGCAAGGATACAAGCCTTTTCTTTAAGTGTTGGTATGTCTTTTTTTATTGCAATTCTATTCCCTTTCAATCTGCCTTTGTTTCCAGACAAATGAACTTCTTTAACAACTAAATCTAAACTATATGCCTCATCAAGTAATCCCTCGTAGTTCAAGTAGTGCACCCCTATTTCCAAAAATCATCATTATCCATGATATCCTCATCGAGCAGCTTATCTGCTTCTGATGTACCTTTGATCTCATGGGCAGCATTAGGAAGAAGATGAGTTTTTTTACACCTGTTATATTCCATTTCAAGAATAGTATCTACAGTATGCTTACCTTTTTCATCGAGACTTTCATATTTATGTAATATCATCTGTAGCTTCAAATCAATCTTGGATTGAGAAGGGTTTACTATCTCAGTTAAATTACTTCGGTTATTAACACTAGAATCTTTTGATAAAAGATAATTAGGCTCAATGTTTAGCACTCCACAAATTAGTTCAATCATATCAGGATCAGGTTTATTTTGGTCATTTTCCCAATTACTAATCGAGTTATGTTTAGCACCTAGTTGTTCTGCTAATTGTTTCTGTGTTAAGTTTTTAGCCTTTCTGGCATCCCTTAATTTTTGCCCAAATGTATTCATCCCTCATTTGCTCCTTTTGCTTTGTATTTCCAATTATATAATATAATTTCGAATTTGTAAATATAAAATTTCGATAATATTGAAAAAATATATTGACAATTCGAAATAATCGAAATATAATTAATATAAACTTCGATATATTCGAAATTAAGGAGGCGCTTATCATGTGTGTGGGACAAAAGATTAAAAAGTATATCAACGATAATGGAATTTCACAGACACATATCAGTAATAAAACAATGATTCCCTTACCCAAACTTAATCTGGCTCTTAATGGAAACAGAAAACTGACTTTTGAAGAATATGAACTGATATGTGGTGTATTGAATGTTAATACAGATAAGTTTTTAGAGCCCAAAATACCAGAAGAACAACAGTCAGGATAGGAGGTGATTCATTATGGAATTTGCATATTATACTATGAGCCAGGCAAGCCAGATGCTTCAGATATCTGAACGTACCATACAAAGAAGAATTAAAGATGGATTAATTCCCAAAGCAAATTTTTGTGGGAAAGTATTAATCCCAGCCTGGTTCTTTAGACAGGGATATGAAAAAGATTCAATACATCCGGTTATAAAGGAAGGAGAAGCCTATGAAGCAAAAGTATAAGTCCCGTCTGCAGCTCTTCGTGGCTGTAACATTCCTACTGGCTCTGCTGTACGTTTATGGCATAGCCGGTACCCTGGAATGTGACAGGATAACGGTAAGACAAGCCCTGATTAGCGGGGCGGTATTACATATAAATACTTGGGAAAGGAGGATGAAAGGTGAAAAAGCCTGTTTTAAATATTGAATCAGACGGTAAATGGAGCAAGATAACCCTGTTTGGAAAAGACATTTCGGAATATACAGAACATGCAGAATTGAAAATCGAACCTGGTAATGTAACCCTGTCTCTTAAATTATCTGGATTAGACAGAGTCACCCCAGGGATAGAAGATTAAGTAAATTTTGAAATAACGTCCAATACATCAAGTAAACCATTTTTAAAACGATTTTCCATATAAATGATCATGGAATCGGTAATCATGAAGTTACCGGCGATATCTAACCTAATGTACTGAGATTTATGTAGCTCAATTAGTGTTTCGCTAATATCATCATCTGTCCAATCACCGATGTGTTTATCGTTTTTATAAAATGATTCATAAAATTTTTTGGAATCAAATTTGCTTTTACCAGCTTTTCTGCTTTCTAAATATTGTTTATAAATGCAGCAAAGTAATTTATCAGCATCTTTAGTTAATTCAGCCATCGTATTTTCTCCTTTCGTAAGTATTGCAGCCTGGCAGCTGATAAGGAGATTATAACACTAAATTACAAAATATACCATAAGGAGGAATCACATTGAAGATCCCAGGTAAACAAAAGGGACAGATAACCGTACAAGCCGGTAACATGGCAAAGTATATGTATGGTAATAAAAAAGCGTCCAAAAGGCGGCAACCTAAAGGACGCGGTAAAAAATAATTTCACAGCCTTATTATAAGGCAGAATCAGGAGGATTACAAGTGGCAAATAAAATTCAAATCAAAAAGTTTCTTGAAAAGAAACAACAGGATGCAAAAATAAAGCTTAATGAAATGGAATCCCAAGAAGTCAATGAAGCTGTTATTTCATTTATAAGCACTCATGAAAGTGATATTAAAAAAATTAAAATCCTTCTCGGATCCCTAGATAGAGTTTTTGATGGATTTATATCAATGGTTAATAAATATGAAACGGCAGTATATAAATCTGAGTACAGCAACGCTCCGGGGAACAGAATAGACGGATTAATTCGCTTTTTCAACGGTAGCAACATAAAAGAATATTTTGCAATTACAGAAGTAAAGAAAATTGAAGTGAAATATAAAAAATTGCGCGAAGAATCTTATGCTACATACGACAACTTAATTGCCTTATGTCAGGCGAATAATGCTGCTGACAGCGTTAAGATTCTTGAAAACCTTGGATTTGATATATCCGAAATCGAAGTTAAGAAAGAAGAGTGTACGGCCCTGGTAACCAATATTGATGTTAGTAAGCTCTTTATTGTGAAGGAGGACAAATAGTATGCAAGATAAGAAAATTGTTGAGATATTAATGTCGTTAAAATTGCCCATGAGTAATTTGGGGTTTAAGTACATAGTAACTGCGGTAAAGATGGTTATCGCTGATGAAAGTAAACTCAGAAAAATTACCGGTCCTGACGGGATGTATGGCGTTATTGCTAAGGAATATAATTCCACTCCAAGCCGCGTAGAAAGAGCAATTCGTCATGAAATAGAGATTGCTTTCAGTATGGCGGACAAGGAAGTATTAAAGAAGTATTTCGGGCATCCAGACGGCAAGGAAACCAATAAGAACTTTATTGCTGTACTGGCTTATCAGATTATTTCGCAGGAGGTAGCAGAAAATAATGGGTGATAAAATACATATCCCTGCCAGGAACCGGAAGAACACAGAGAAGTCAGAAATAATTCGTATATCTGCTGATGCTTATAATCAGCTAGTTGAAATTTATAATGAGTCTACATTGTCTCTTTCTCAGGTTGCTTCCCTGCTTATTATAGAGGGAGCCGGTCGGGTTGTTTATGACAAAGATTCTGAGGAGGATGATAGTTAATGGAATATGTCCCAGATAATTATGATCAGTTCCTGAAACATGAAAGGGAAGAACAGGAGGAAGATTTTGAGCAGCCTATATCAGATAACAGAGAACTATGATGCAGTTCTAAATATGCTCTACGATGAAGAAATTGATGAGCAGACTATATTAGATACCTTGGAATCAATCGAAGGGGAATTTGAGGACAAAGCGGACGGATATGCCAAGTTATACAAAACCCTTAAATATGACGCTGAAATTATTAAATCGGAGATAGAACGGCTCCGAGCAAGGTTAAATACTTTTGAAAACAGATCACAAGCCCTTAAAGACACTCTGGAAGCCAATATGAAGCAGATTGGGAAAACTAAGTTTAAGACTACTTTGTTTAGTTTCAATATTCAAAAAAACGGTGGTTTGCAGCCTTTAAGGTTTGATGTATTAGATGTAAACAAAATACCTAAAAATTATCTTATTCCCCAGGATCCTATTCCGAACAATGAAAAGATAAGATCCTTACTTGAAACCAAGCAAGTGCCCTGGGCGCACCTGGAGCCACGAGGCGAAAGCCTTCGTATTCGATAGGAGGTACATATGTTTATAAATCCTACACACTTAAAAAAGCTTATGACGGCATCATATAAAGGCGGCGGTATCCGTATTGGATATTTTGATGATGGATATATAATTATTGCCTCACACTGGATGCTATGGCTTGATGTAAATTACATTCCAAACAAAGTAAAGGCAATTATCATGGAACTAGCCGGAACGCTCCCGGAAGAGGATACAGTTTTCCTTGTTAGTAAAGAAAAGCCTATTCCACAGATTGAAATGGACATTCATAACTATTTTCACTTGAATTTACTGGAAAAAGAAGCTAAGTTACCGGTAACACTTACCAATGTATTATTCGAAAGTCATACGAATACATACAAGTTAATGCAGGTTGATGATAATAAATGGCTTGTCATGATGGATATGTATTACTTAAATTTAATTGATGTAAATGAAATAGATTTTGAACACGAAAATACTCCATCTGGTCCATGCACTACGACTGGACAAAGCATGTTCTTCTGGAAGAATGCTACCTGCACATTATTGTTAATGGGAACTTCAGCGCCTACTGACAGCCCTATCATATCAGCATTATCAGAGGTTGATTTTGCTAAGGAGGTGAAAAAGTAATGGGGATACCGGTACTTGTAATTGGTAAATCGGGAAGCGGTAAAAGCACAAGCCTAAGAAATTTCAATGAAGGGATAGCCCTGATCAATGTATTAGGGAAACCGCTTCCGTTTAAATCTAAGATTCCTAAAGTTGTAACGGATGATTATCAGCAGATTATGAAACAGCTCTGTAATACACAATTTAAAAGCTTTGTAATTGATGATGCAGGCTACTTAATAACCAATCACTTTATGTCAAAACATAGTTCTGTAGGCGGTGGAAACGCCGTATTCAGTCTTTATAATGACTTAGGGGACTACTTCTGGCGGCTTATCCAGTTTGTTATAAAGAGCCTTCCTGCAGATAGAATTGTTTACTTTATCATGCATGAGGATATTAACGACTTTGGAGATGTCCGACCGAAGACAATTGGGAAGCTGCTGGACGAAAAAGTCTGCATTGAAGGAATGTTTACAATCGTTCTCCGGTGTATAGCAGAAAATAATGTTCATAAGTTTATTACCCAGGCAGATGCCGGGGCGGTATCGAAAAGCCCAATGGGTATGTTTGATACACTTGAAATTGATAATGACTTAAAAATCGTAGATGATTCCATCCGGGATTACTACGATCTGAATAAGAGGGAGGAAGTTAAAAATGCAGAAACCAAATGATTATGATAACGTACAGGCTTACGGGGAATTTACACCCATTAAACTTGGAGGTCATATTTGCAAGATAATGCAGGTAAAAGAAACAATTTCAAGCACCGGAAAGGATATGCTTGAAATTAGCCTTGATATTGCAGAAGGTGACCAGAAAGATTACTATGCGCAGCAATATAAAACAGATACCAGAACCAATAAAAAATGGGGATGTGTAGTAAATCAGTTGATAAATGATAATGACGGAAATACAAGCAGAGGATTTAAATCATTTATTACAGCTGTTGAAAACTCAAACTCTGGTTTTAAAGTTGCATGGGGAAACAATTTTGCAGCATGCTTTAAAGGTAAATTAATTGGTGGTGTGTTTGGACGAGAACAATATCTTAATGCAAACAATGAAAAAAAATTCTTTACAAAATGCTCACAGTTTAGATCAGTAGAGTCAATCCGGGCGGGTGTTGAAGTTCCAGCAGATAAATTACTACCAGATACCGACACCGCACCAGGAGCTCCACCAAGCATGTATGATAGTGATGGATTTATGACAATACCTGCTGGATCAGAGTCAGAACTTCCATTTATGTCATAGGAGATGATTACTTGACCATTGAAGAAATTCAAAGGCGTAAGGAAGAGTTAAGGGTTGTTATATCGGTACCGGATATACTTCATAAATATGGTGTTGAAGTTAAGCGTGGCAGGTGTAAAGGCATCTGCCACGAAGGCAAAGACTTCAATGCTAAAGTGACAGATGATTACCTATGGTGTTATGTTTGCAATTCTTCTATGGATATATTCTCGATAACCCAGCATTTTGAAAACTGTGATTTTTGGACAGCATTTGAACTGCTTGGAGGCACAGAGCGCCCAAGCTTTACTACTACTGTAAAAGCTCAGAAGGCAAGAAAGGAAAGAGAATTAAAAGAATCCCAGGAATTAAAGCACCGTATGGAGTTAAGACGTATACAAAATTATATAACAGCTTATAGAAATATCATTGCAGAGGAAAAACCACTATCTGAATTGTGGTGTTATTGTCAAAATAGGCTGCAATATCAGATTTATTTATTGGATTTACATAATGAAAAGAGGTGAGAAATCCTTTGCAGGAAATAAGTAAATTAACTGCAGATAGTATTCTGGAAGATGATGTACTGTGTGAAGTTTTTGAGCAGGATGATGAGATTTACAAAGCAAGGTTATTGCTTACACTTACCGATCGGGCGAAAGAACTTGGAGTTAAGACCAAATTTGAAGCCATGGTTAAAGCCTATAAAAAGGAACGGGCTAAGTATGATAAAGCGAGTAAACCAGAGATTGTTAATCCCAATTCGTTAGACAGAATGACGGAGTTTATCGGGAAATATGATCAAATGCGCTGCGGAAACTGGATAGCCAATGATCATGGTATTCGTACTTATAATATGCTTGGAGGCGAAATCCTTGCCTGTTATCATCCTATCTTGCCGGTCCAGAGATTAATTAATGCTGAAACAGGAAAAGAAAAGATTAAACTGGCATTTAAAAAGGGAGGAAAGTGGAAAGAGATCATTATTGATAAAAACATGATAGTAGTACCAAGTCAGATTGTTAAACTGGCTGATTACGGTATCTCTGTTATTGGTGGTAAGTCTGGAAACTCCGATAATATGGTACGGTACCTGGCAGACATTGAAAACATGAATATTGATTATATTGATACCCAGATATCTACATCGAAATTTGGATGGATTGATGATGAGTTTATCCCTTACAGCGGAAATGTGATATTTGACAGTGAGAATAAATTCAAAGAAATCTATGAGAGTGTATGTGAATATGGGGACATGGATCAGTGGATGGGACTTATTAAAAAAATCAGAAAAAGCAACCGGATGGAGCCACGCATTTATATGGCTGGAAGTTTTGCAAGCGTTTTACTAAAGCCGTTTAATATGCTGCCTTTTATATTAAATTTATGGTCTGAAACCGGAAAAGGAAAAACAGTAGCTATTATGATTGCAACATCAATCTGGGCAAATCCAGGGGAAAGCAAATACATAACAGATCCTTATTCCAAACCCACTGCGCTGGAAGTAAGAAATGACATCTTAAACAATCTTCCTTTAGTCATAGACGATCTTTCTAAAATGCGTGATAAATACGGTGAAGATTTTTCTGACATAATCTATATGCTGTGCGGTGGAAAAGGAAAGGACCGGTCTAACATCAATTTAGGGCTTAATCGGTCTATGACCTGGTGCAATGTAGTTCTGACCAATATTGAACGTCCTCTTGCTACTGAAACCATGAAGGGCGGTGCAATAAATCGTATTCTTGATTTTGAAATGGAAGACGGAAGCGTATTTGAAAATGGTAATGCAGTAGTAGAAATAATTACTCAAAATTATGGATTTGCTGGACGACTCTTTATTGACGCGATTCAAGAAATTGGAATGGATCATGTCAGAGAAATACAACAGGATTTTTTAAGAAAGATTAATGAAAGAGCAAAAGAATCCGGTGTTGAGAAAGAAGAAAAACAAACCATGCCGCTCAGTATTATGTTGACCGCTGACAAAATAGCTACAGATTACATATTTCAAGATGGAATATACCTTGATTTTGACCGGTGTTTTGACACTCTTAAAAGTAAGGGTGAGGTTTCAGAAAATGAAAGGGCATATGAGTTTATTCTTTCTGAGGTAGCTGTTAACATGAATAAATTTAAGCCGGATAACTACGGTGAATATAAAAATGAAATCTGGGGTTCTATAGAAAGCGGTTACGTTTATATTCTATCCAACGCTTTTAATCGTATCTGTGAGCGCGGTAATTTCTCCGGTAAGGCTTTCCTTTCCTGGGCAAGTAAACAAGGGTTTATTGAAGGGCAGAACGGTAAGAATACGAAGCCGAAGCGGTTGAATGGTAGTTTGAGCCGGTGCGTATGCCTAAAGATACCGGAAGAAAACGTGGATAAAGACGGATTTATATCCGTTTCGGAATACGATCAGGAACAGTTACCATTCAATTAGTGTTACACCGTTACACCAGTTACACCGGAAAATATAATACCTATATAAATAAAAATAAAAAATGCAAGTGTTTCATATTTTTATCTCTCACGTAGAAAAAAATAAAAAAAATGGTGTACAGGTGTAACACCATTAACAAATGCAGTAAAATCAATAGTTTAGCTGTTACACAGTCGGTGTAACAAGGAATTAAAACAGTGTAACTATATGGTAAAAATGGTGTAACATCAACTAAATTATGGAAGAAGTGATAAATTGAGATTAAATAATAATAAAAAATCAGGTACTGATTTTGAAGATATATTTAAACAGATTCTATCAAGTTATGGTTTCTGGGTACATAAATTCCAGGATAATCAAAACGGGCAACCTTTCGATGTGATAGCAGCCAAGAATGGAGATACTTATGTATTTGACTGTAAGGATTGTAAGAATGACTCATTTCCATTATCCCGGATAGAAGAAAACCAATACAATGCTATGATGCTCTGGCAGAAATGCGGAAACCATGAAGGACTATTTGCAATGAACACCAGCAAGGGTGTGAGAATCATCTCGTTAGAGGTACTTGAATTTCTTAAGAGTAAGAATATCAAAGTTGTTAATAAAAATGATTTGCTTTGGTATTCCACTCCATTACCGAAATGGATGGAGGAAATAGGATGCACATAACGATAAGCAGTGAAATTATAATTCAGGATCCGTTATCTGCTTTAGTGAAATGGGTACAGGATAATTTGATTATTGCAAATCCAGATTACCAGAAAAAAAGGAGAATGGGTTTATGGACCGGAAATACTCCGGAATATCTTACCCTGTACCGAGTAGATGGAAACAGCCTTATCGTTCCGGTAGGTACTGGGAAACACATTAAACAATTTATAGCCGGTGCGAAGATTGACCAGGACCTTTCCAATAATACAATAATTAATTATCGATCCAATATTCCATTGTATGAATATCAGGAACCGGCAGTAAAGGCAATGATAAAAGCTGGATGCGGAATACTACAATCTCCCTGTGGATCCGGTAAGACTCAAATGGGAATCGCCTTGGCTGCTGGAATAGGACGTAAAACACTCTGGATTACCCATACAGCGGATTTGTTGAATCAATCTTATGATAGAGCTGCCATGTACATGGATAAGAGCTTATTGGGACGAATTACAGAAGGTAAAGTACATATCGGTACCGGAATTACCTTTGCTACTGTACAGACGCTTACCAAACTGGATTTACAGCAATATAAATATACCTGGGACGTAATTATCGTGGATGAAGTACAGCGACTTGCCGGGACGCCGACACAGGCAACAATGTTTTCGCGGGTTATGAACAGTCTGGCTGCCAGATATAAATATGGTCTTTCTGCTACTGTACACAGAGGTGACGGGTTAATTAAATCTACTTTTGCTATTGTTGGAGATATTGCCTACACCATACCGGAGGAAGCGGTAGCAGATAAAACGATGCAGGTAAAGGTATATAAGTGTAATACAGAGATTAAAACCAGTGAATCATGTCTAGATACGGACGGTACCATGATATACAGCGAATTAATGAATTATTTAGTAACCAGCCAGGAACGCAATTATCAAATCGTAGAGCAGCTAAAATTGAATAAAGATCATAGCAACTTAATTCTTTCCGACAGGCTGGAACATCTTAAAATACTAATGAAAATGTTGAATTCTCCGGATTCAGTTATGATAAGCGGAGAAATGACCAGTAAGAGTGCAAAAGCAGAGAGAGTAAAAGCTTTAGATGATATGAGGTCAGGAAGAAAAAAATATCTTTTTGCATCGTATTCTTTGGCAAAAGAGGGGCTTGATATACCATGTTTAGACCGCTTATATCTTGCGACACCAAAAAAAGATTATGCAGTAGTGGTCCAGAGCATTGGACGGATTGGAAGGATAAGTCCAGGAAAATCAGATGCTATCTGCTACGACTATGTAGATGATATCCAATTCTGTGAAAACCAGTATAAAAAACGTAAGACTCATTACCGGAAGAAAGGGTGTGTGATACGTGAATGATGTAAAAAGTACTTTTAGTAATACCTATAAACTTTATAAAGACAATTTAAACAATCCCGTATTCTGGGCCATCATGGAGAACATTAAACATGAATCACCTGCAACAGTAGTCCAGATCACGACTGATACTTATAACTTTTTTACTAAGTGGGACAGTCAAATAGATAAAGAGGAATTTGACTGGGGTCAGATGCGGGTCGATGCAATCGAACTAACTCACAAGTATAATGACTGTGATTTATGCAGAAAGGTATTACTTGCATTGATGAATATCATTGAACAGGAGTTTACGCCAGGGAGGTAATAATGAAAAAAGTACTTATAGATTTATTCGCTGGCGGGGGAGGGGTAAGCGTCGGAGGTGAAGATGCTTGGGGACGCTGGTTCGATTTCGCTATTAACCATAGCCCTTCTGCAATAGCAATGCATTCTGTGAATCATCCTTACACCAAACATTTTACAGAGGATATCATGAGGGTTAATATTGGTAAATTCCTTAAATGGGGTCAGGAAGTTGGATTTATGTGGGCAAGCCCGGATTGTACATCTCACTCAAATGCAAAGGGAAATAAGCCCATAGAAAAAGGGTTACGTATCTTGCCTATGGGAGTTTGGAGGATGTGCAAGCAGATATTAAAGGCAACTGGGAAAGTCCCTGAAGTTATTATGATGGAAAATGTTAAGGAAATTCAAAAATGGGGACCACTAGATGAAAACAATAAGCCAATAAAAGCACGGGAAGGAGAATATTACAATAAATTTATTAAGCTCATGAAAGCTTTTGGTTATGAATTTGAGTGTAAGGTATTGGTAGCTGCCAATTATGGAGCTCATACAACAAGAGAGCGCTGGTATGCACAGTTCAGATGTGATGGAAGACCAATGGCATGGCCCGAACAAACTCATTCCAAAACTGCTGAAAATGGTTTGAAACCATGGGAACCAATTAGGCAGGATATTGATTTTACTAATTTAGGAAGTTCAATATTTACCAGAAAGACTCCATTAAAAGAAAAGACGTTAAGCCGGATAGCTGCAGGAATAAAGAAATTCGTAATTGATGATCCGAACCGATTCATTCTTCCTGATAAATTGGCGGCACCTTTCCTGATTCAGTATCATTCAGAAACTGGTAAAGGAGAAGTCAGGGGACAAAGTTTAAACGAACCAATTCAAACCATAGATACTTCAAACCGTTATGCACTAATAACATGTTTTCTATCTAAATTTTATAAGACGGGTACCGGTCAAACCATTAATGAACCAATACATACTATAACAACTTCTCCTGGACACTTTGCTTTAGTATCCGCATTCCTGATTAAGTATTACGGTAAAGGAATAGGACAGAGCTTAAATGAGCCAATAGGGACCATAGTTACAAAAGACCGGTTCGGACTTGTTCTGGTGGTAATTGACGGGATAACATATCAGATCGTTGATATCTGGTTCAGGATGTTAACCCCAGAAGAATTAAAGCTGGGCCAAACGTTTCCTAAGGATTACATAATAGATTTTAAAATGCCGAACGGGAAGAGATATCCAAAGAGTAAGCAAGTTGAGAAAATAGGGAACAGTGTAGTTCCATTAATGGCTAAAAAGCTTTGTTATGCAGCTTGTCCTTACCTAAAGGTTGGCGAAAGAATGACAAACATGAAAATAGATTATAGTCAAGAACAATTAAAATTCGCTTAAGATTGGAGGTATCCATGAATAGAGCAGAAATTCGTAGAAATCAACGGGAACAAAGTAAGTCAACCAAAACATACACCCTGAATCAGTCACAGATTGACCAGATCAAGAAACAGGCGGTTGAAGATGCCGTGGATAAAGCCTTCTTCCTGATGATGGCTCTTCCGTGTGAAGTCCTGGCAAACGAAGGATACTGGGAGAAATCAGCCAGGCAGCGTATGCCGAAGTTTATTGATGAGATTTTGAGCCTATATGCTGCATTCGAGCAGGGAGTCGTTACCATGGAACAGATGGAACTGGATCTCTGGGATATTGCAGGGGTTAGGCTGGAAAGGAAGAAATTATGAAACGTAACAGTACATATAAACGGTCTAAAACCGAACAGAAGGTGGATGTTTTAAAGCATTATGATACTTATGACAGGGATGCAAAGAAGGGGTTAAGTAAGATAAATCCTATATTTACCCGCAAACCGTATTCGTGTTCAAATTAAGATGATATGGAAACAAACATTTTGTATGAAATGGATAGACTAAGCGATAAGGACCATGTAGCTACACCAAGATATGTAGTTGAAAATATATATGACTTAATTGACATACGGTCATTTAAAAGTATTTGGTTCCCATTTAATCACTATGATAGTGAATTTAAATTAAAAGGTGATGAGTTAAAACTTAAATATAAAGCAACACACATTTTTGATGATTGCGGTAATGATTTTTTTAAAACCAAACCGCCGGAAGGATGCGATTTACTTATATCAAATCCGCCTTTCAGTAACCAGAATGAAATTATTGAACATACCTTTGAATTGGCTGATAGTGGAAAAATAAAGTCATTTGCACTACTTTTACCAATCGCTACATTAGAAACAGAGGCAAGGGCTAAGATGTATTCAGCACATGAAGATAAGCTTTCAATACTCATTTTTGGTAAAAGGATTAAGTTTAAAGGATGCACAAATAGTTTTAACAGAGGGTGTTGCTGGATCTGTTATAACATTCCGGCTTTAAGAAATAAAAGATTTAACTGGATTTAGATACTTAGGATATGGATGATATTTTGCGGCGGAAGGTAACTATTAAGTAATTAGGATTCAGGTAAGAATGGAGGAATGAATTGAAAATAGGATTAATTGACGTAGATAGTAAAATACCCAACTTAGCATTGATGAAAATTTCCTCTTTTTATAAATCATTAGGTGAACAGGTTGAATTTGTACGGGATAATGTAAAATATGAAAAAATATATGCCAGTGCGATATTTACCAGATCAAAAGACGAATGTGAAAAACTTATTGCAATGTATGGAGATAAAATCGAAATAGGTGGTACCGGATGGAGCCTACAAAAAGAATTACCGGAAGAAATAGAGAAAATGAAACCGGATTATGATTTATATTCCATTGAGGAAATAGCTTCAAGAATGAAAGGCATAGGAACTAAAGGGCATAAATATAAAAAGGCTGCCGAAATTGTTAATGCCGGTATTGGATTTACTTCCAGAGGTTGTATAAGAAATTGCGGGTTCTGCTTTGTTCCAAAAAAAGAAGGATTATTCAGGAGTGTGGCTGAAATAAAGGATTTGATCAATCCAAAATCTAAAGTATTAATCCTTCATGATAATAATCTTACTGCTGATCCGTACTGTATTGATAAGCTTCATGAAATTAGGGACAGAGGACTGATTGTTGACATTAACCAAGGCTGTGATGTGCGCCTTGTAAATGATGATATTGCCAAGGCACTTTCCGAGGTAAAACATTTGCGTTCCATACATTACGCCTGGGATTTGATGGGGTATGAAAATCAAGTTATGGATGGCATAAAGACATTAAGCAAATACATAAAACCATACCGACATATGTGCTTCATGTTAGTGGGATTTAATACATCGTTCGATGAGGACATGTATAGATTCAAAAAATTAGTTGAGATGAAAGTTGATCCTTTCGTTATGATTTACAATCAACTTCCAGATACAAAATTAAAGCATTTTGCAAGGTGGGTAAACAGCAGAATATATAAAAAATGCAGATTTGAAGAATATGGGCCTTGGATTAAAGAGCAAAACGGTCAATTAGAATTAAAGTTATTCAGATAACCTAATATTAATTACCCAGTACCCATAAATGCTTATCCAAATAATAAGTTAATATACATTCCCGCTCCTGGTCACCTGCCATATAGGTGCAGATAAAGGACTTACCGCCTCTTACATCCTTGGTATTTTTAATGCCGGTAACTTTAACTTTACAGACGTTTCCGTATAAGTCCATAAGCCCGAAATGTACAGGTTTAAACTCACCTTGGGGATTAAAGGCAGCTATCACGGAAACCGGCTGGCAACGGGAAAAATCAATATTCAACTCGGGAGTTTTATCAATCTCGAAAAATGGCATAAGTTTATACCTCATAGTAAATTTTAATTATCATTATACAAACAAATGTTCTGTAAATCAATAGGAAAAGGTAGGGATTATATGAAAAACGTAAGTGAATGGGTTGATACAACCAATAACATTGCTAATCAATTACAGCATGCAGCATCCTTAAGATTAAATGAAAAAGTTTTACAGGCACAGGCAGAGAAAAAAGGTTACGACCAGGCGTGTGAAGATTTTGCAAGAGCTATGCGACAAGAGTTTTCAGTAAATCAAGGTAAGGGCGGTGAATAACCATGACCTGTGATAGATGTCCAGACGAAGACACTGACCGCTGCAAAGAGTGCGGGAAAGATGTTGACCCAATAATGGAGAAACTGAAAGAAATAATAGACAAAGAGGAACGGAGGCTATCCGGAAAGGAGTAGAAATGCCATTTTTAGTAATGTGTTATGAATATTGTAATGAAAGACGCTGGTATGAATGTGATTTTCCAATGGAGTTTATGGAGTATTGGAAAGATAAGAATTCAGATGAATATAAAATAAATTATCTTGTTATATGTGGTCAATGGATTTCTGGACTAAAGGAATTTGATAATGTAATAAAGGCTTTAAAAGGATAAGGGAGGGATTTTATTGACAGAGAATGAATTAAGCCAGTATAAGGCACTAAAAACACGGATTGAACGTAATGAAAAGAAGTTGGAGGAACTACAAGAAAGAGATATACCTGCTGTTGCTGGAAAGGTTAAGGGATCATCCAGAGTACATCCATATATAGAAACTTATTTTCCTGTTCAAGTGAGTGAACCAAGCGAATTAGAAAGCTGTATGGAAAGAATTCGTAAGATTGAAATGGACATTGCTTCTGATCAGGGGAAGATTCGTCAGATAGAGGATTTTATAAATGGTATTGATGATCCAGAATTGCAATCAATATTTGAAATGAGGATTTATGACAAAATGAACTGGATTAACATAGCTGTAGAACTGGACGAGGATAAAAACAGGACTACATATTCAAGAAAGTTTAGAAAATATATTGAAAATGCACAGAATGCCCCCATTGCACAAAAAACCGTAGTATAATTCAAGATGGAAGGTTATAAGAAAACCTCCTGACGGCTACCCGGTGTCAAAGCCGGGCGTGTTGTTTAAGTGACTAAAACGTTTACTGCATTTGAATAGCCACTCTAATAAACAAACCAATGCAGAAGGATTTTACGGATGTAGAGTTTGACCACAACAAACTAGCATGAGGATTGTTATTGCTTCTCGAGATCTCACTAAACAGATGAAGTAACGTTTAGCCTTTGCATGAAATGGTTTCGCATGAACGATATCATGGGAAATAACGTTTGGAATAGTAGCTTAACGGACAAAGCACTGGCGCGCGCATAACAGGTACAGGGTATAATGGTTCGAGTCCATTCTATTCCAATCCCTCTTCGCTGGAGGGACCCTTATTATTTATACTCCCCTCATTTAAAAAGGCATCTTACAAAGGCGTAAGGTGTCTTTTTATGATTAAAAGATTAGAAAAACATTGAAAAACATGGAAATATATGCTAAAATTGATACACGATAATAAATTTTAGGATGTGGAAAAATGGATAGCTTAACGATGAAGCAAAATGAAGAAAAAAATGATAATGCATCTGAATTATGTTTTGATATTATACAGCATGAATATGACCATGTTTTTGAAAGAGGAAATAAATTAGACAATAAAGTTAATATTGCTTTAACATTCACTGGAGTTCTCTTTGTTTTTATAATAGATTTGTTTAATATTAAAAATTATTTTATTTTTCCATTGGATGAAATTCACACGCTAAAACTATTGGTGTATTTTATTATCGCGTTGTCAGTATTAGTTTTGTATGGATTAGCAATATATTTATTAACATCTACTTTAAGCCCAATGAAAATACAAAGATTCAATTCGGATATTTTATTAAGAAAAAATTTGCAGAAAAAACCAATAAATATAGTTTATAATTATGTTTCAATCAAATACTCCTCATCAATCAATTTAAATAATATTATATTAGACGAACAGTATAAAAAATACAAGAAGGCAATTAATATCGAGATAATTATGTTGGGTTTATCTGTTTTATTATATATTTTTAAATATAATTTTTTATAAAGGAGGGGATTATAATGGCTGATAAAGATGATGAATTAATTAAAAGACTTGAGGCTGGCGGAGATATTACTGACAGTGATATCGATGATAATTTTATAAATATTAAACCAGCTTTAGAAACTAAAATTCCAGGTCTTAGTTCATTTAGACCGGAATTCTTTAGTAGAGATTCTAATACTAAAAAGAAGAAAGAAATATAAAGGGTATAAAGGCATCCTTCGGGGTGCTTTTTTATTAGTTGCAATTACAAGTCTTGTATGGTAATCTTTGTAAGAGGTGAGAGAGTATGAAAAAGATTGATTTGAAAAGATTGAATATATCTGCATGGCTGATAGTAATTAGTACTTACTTGTTGCCTTATAGGTACTCTGATGGTTTTGAGACATCGTTTGGATATCCTATACCATTTATTGCTGTGCATAATGTGCCGATTGAAAGGACGCCGTTCAGCTCTATGTATGTTAATGCACTTGCGCTGTTAATTAATGTATTGATAATATATACATTTTTATACATTATAACGTTGCTATGGAAAAGGTTAAAAAAATAATAGAGATTTTTTACAGCTTATAACTTATGTGTTATAAGCTTTTTCTTTGAAAGGAAGTGAGCCTTGAATGGCATTAACAGATAAACAGAAGTTATTTGCAGATGAATATTTGATAGATCTTAATGCCACCAGGGCTTATAAGGCTGTCTATAAAAACTGCAAGAACGACGAAACAGCGGCGGCTGCCGGTGCAAGAATGTTAAGAAATGTTAAGGTTGCAGAATATATACAACAAAGGATGAAAGACCGTGAAAAGCGGACAGAGATTACTCAGGATAAGGTCCTTACTGAGCTTGCAGCCATTGCATTTTCAAAAGGATCCGACTTTGCTAAGGTGGTAGACGAGCCTATCATATCACATGGCAAGTATGTTATTGATCCGGACACTGGTAAGGTCAAAACCTTTAAGTCGGTGGAGGTCATACCTACAGATAAACTTACTGAGGAGAAGAAGAAAGCCATTTCCGGAATCAAGGAAGGCAAGTACGGTATTGAGGTTGCTACCTGTGATAAGGTCAAGGCTCTGGAGCTCCTGGGCAGGCATTTAGGTATGTTTAAAGATAAGGTTGAATTGACTAACCTGAATGAAGAAAAGGGCAAGCTTGATAATGTTATTGCACAGCTAAGGGGTGGTTAAGATTGAGCCAGGAACAGTTGATTCTGTCTGACAAGTATAAGGCTTTTATTAAACACTCTGCACCGGTTGAGTTCCTGGAAGGGACAACAGCTGCCGGAAAGACAACGGTAGGAATATTTAAGTTCATGCTCCTGGTGGCTGAGAGTAAGAAGAAATACCACATCATAGCTGCAAAGGATACCGGTACCGCTGAAAAAAATATCATTAACAAGGATTTGGGTATCGTGGATGACTTCGGGATCCTAACAGAATATAACGGTAATGGTACCAAGGATGAAAAAATACCTCATATCCTCTATCATACAAGTAATGGGGATAAAGTGGTTTATGTCATGGGTTATGGGGATAAAAAGAAGTGGCAAAAGGCTTTAGGTGGACAATACGGCTGTCTGTACATAGATGAAATTAATACGGCTGATATAGACTTTGTAAGAGAAGCTGCCATGCGTTGTGATTACATGATGGCAACACTTAACCCAGATGATCCAAGCCTGCCAGTGTATAAGGAATATATCAACTGCAGCCGTCCATTACCAGAGTACAGGGCAGATGCTCCGGAAGAAATAAATAATATGCTTAGTGAAGACCCGAAACCCGGCTGGGTGCATTGGTTCTTTTCTTTTGCCGATAACCTGGGGATGACCCCGGAAAAGATAGCCCAGATAAAGCTTAATGTACCTAAGGGTACAAAGCTATGGAAGAATAAGATCCTGGGTTTAAGAGGAAGGGCAACCGGTTTGATATTCTCCAACTTTGATAGAAAGCGGCATGTCAGATCAAAAGAGTGGGCGAAACAGTTCATCCAGAAGGACCGGCACCAGGAAGAGTACTTTGTTATCTTCACATCCGGACTGGATACCTCCTACTCTCAGGAAAGCCCGGATACCATTGCAATGTCATTTTCCGGAATAACCAATAAAGGCAGATATGTCCTACTCGATGAAAAAGTTTATAACAATGCCAGCCTTGAAATACCAATAGCTCCATCGGATACGGTAGTTAATTACATTGCATTCCTGGAACGTAACCGGAAAGAATGGGGCTTTGCGAAGAATGTATTCATAGATTCAGCTGATCAGGCAACGATAACCGAGTTCATGAAGTATAAACGGGCTCATCCTGAATGCATGTATATGTTCAACGGTGCGTATAAAGCAGTAGAAATTATTGACCGTATTATTTTACAGTTAGGATGGCTTTCTTATGACGATGAAGCAGGGAAAGAACCTGTATTTTATGTGGTTGAAACCTGTACCGTTTTTATATCTGAAAGTGAAATATACAGCTGGTTAGAAGGTAAGGATAATACCCCGGAAGATAAGAACGATCACATGATAAACAGTACACAATATGGTTGGATCCCATATAGGGATAAGATAGGAGTGGTTAAGAAATGAGGTGGTTAGACAATATGACTGAGAAAATCAAATCTGGAATCAGAAGCTGGCTCCGGATCGAGCCGGCACAGCAAAGTGTATTTCATATTCGTGAAACACTGGATTATGAATCCAATGCGATTAAGAACCGGATATGGTATAGAGGTGATTCAGAGGAGCTGTCACAGCTCTATGGTCAGATGCCTGGTGACAAGACAAGATTCTGGGCAGCCACTTCCACCCCAGGTCTTGAAATCCGGAAAATACATACGGGGCTGCCGGGCATGATAACGGAAGTTCTTACCTCTCTGGTTGTGGCAGATATGAACGACATAAAGATTACAGACAGCCGGCAAGCAGAATGGGAAGAGATAGCGGAGGATAATAGCTTTACTGAATTGGTAGCCGATGCACTGACAGAAACGTTATATATCGGTGATGGAGCCTTTAAAATCAGCTTTGACACGGTTCTTAGTAAGTTTCCTATCATAGAGTTTTACCCTGGTAATAAGATTGATATTAATTATGACAGGGGCAGGGTGAAAGAGGTAATCTTTAAAACGGTCTATGCGCAGGATTCTAAAGAATATATGCTTTTAGAGACTTATGGATACGGCTATATAAATTATTCTCTGCAGTATAGCGGAAAAGAAGTTGAGATTACTTCCATACCTCAGACAGCCGGGTTAAAGCCAGTGACCTGGGCAGATCCTTTTTGTATGGCTATCCCATTTAAGATATTTAAGTCCAGTAAGTGGAAGGGGCGCGGTAAAAGTATCTTTGATGGGAAAACAGATAATTTCGATTCCTTCGATGAAGCCTGGTCACAATGGATGGATGCCCTCAGGAAGAACCGGACCAAGGAATATATCCCGGAGGATATGCTACCACGGAATCCGAATACAGGTGAGGTATTAAAGCCAAATGCTTTCGATAATAGTTACATACAGACAGATAGTCCGATGAGCGAAAAGGCAACAAAGGAGATTAAGCTGATTCAGGGTGATATACCTCATGAGAGCTACCTAAGTACTTATATAACCGCTTTGGATTTATGCTTACAAGGTCTGATTAGTCCAAGCACATTAGGTATTGATGTAAAGAAACTTGACAATGCAGAGGCACAGAGGGAAAAGGAGAAGGCGACGCTCTACACCAGGAATAAGATTGTAGAAGCTATGCAAAATACGCTTCCAAAGCTGATTAACACAGTAATGAAAGCATGGGATACCTGGAATAAGAAAGCAGTGAAGGATCTTGAAGTCGAAGTTCCTTTCGGAGAATATGCTAACCCTTCTTTCGAAAGCCAGGTTGAAACAGTAGGCAAAGGTAAGACACAGGGAATCATGAGCATTGAGGCTTGTGTAGAAGAACTGTATGGTGATTCCAAGGATGATGAGTGGAAAGCAGAGGAGGTTAAGCGGCTTAAAGCAGAACAGGGAATAGCGGAAATGGAAGAGCCGGCGGTAAACATGGAGGGAGTTGAACTGGATGAAGGTAAAGGTAATGAAGCGAACATATCAGATGAGCAGAACGGAATACCAGGGGCTGCTAAAAATAGCGTCTGAGCAGGTGCCATTCGGCATATATGCCCTGGAGAAGAAAGACTACGCAGAACTTAGGGCGGACAAATGCGATAGTATAACGCAACTTAAGTATTTAACCAGGCAGTTTAAATCCCAAGGTTACAAGGTTTATTCGAATGGCAGGTGATACCCTTGGATGAATATGATATTGAGGAAGCTTTTGCGGCCATAGAGGAAGAGCTGATTAAATCCATGATGCGTAACATGAGCCGGCACCGGATTGAGGAAGTCACAGAGGATATGGAATGGAGTATGTGGCAGGCTGAACAGCTTAAAGCTCTGGAAAAATATAAGAGAACTAATCAGAAAGTTTTTAAAAAGCACTTTACTTACATAAACAATTCGATTGATACTTTAATCAATCAAGCCAGGCAGCAAGGCAGCATGGATCAGGAAATAGAAATCCTGGAAGCTATAAAAAATGGCTTTAGGTCTTCAAGAACACTTACTAAAGGGGTTCGTACTTCTGCAGAGTTCTTCCGGTTAAATGATAGAAAGCTGGAAGCACTTATAAAGGCTACGAAACAGGATTTCCAGAGAGCAGAAATAGCTATGCTGCGTATGGCGAATGACCAGTACCGTAAAATTATATTTATTGCACATGCTTATATGAATGCCGGAGCTGGGACTTATGAAAAAGCAATCGATATGGCTTCAAAAGATTTCCTTACGGCTGGTATTAACTGCATCGAATATAAAAACGGTGCCAGGGTAGCAATGGCTTATTATGCTAGAATGGCATTAAAAACGGCTGGTAAGAGGGCATATCTGACCGGGGAGGGTGAGAAACGTCGGGAATGGGGAATTACCACTGTAATCGTTAATAAACGTGGTGCTGCCTGCCCAAGATGCCTACCGTTTGTAGGTAAAGTTTTTATTGATGATGTATGGAGTGGTGGAAAGGCTTCTGACGGGGATTATCCCTTGCTTAGCTCAGCTATTGCTAACGGCTTATATCATCCAAACTGCAAAGATAGTCATACAACTTATTTTGAAGGGATAACGACACCACCTAAGAAGATGAGCCAGACCGACATAGACCGGATTGCAGAGAATTATAGGCTTGAACAGCAGCAAAAATATAATGAACGTATGGTTCGAAGGTATAAAATGCTGGAAGAGGGTTCACTGGATAATGATAATCAGAAGTATTACAAGGATAAGCGGGTAGAGTGGCAAACCAGAAATGATATATTAATATCCGAGAATGACAATATTCTTAGAAAAGATTCAAATGCTTATAGCACTAAAAATCTCAATCTGACCGGTAAAACACTGGAAAAATTGCAGAAAGAAAACCAAGATTATATTGATAAATACAGTAAATACCGATATAATGATAGTGGGAACATTATTGTTACGGATGACCATAAAAATGACAAGGAATATAAAATTCCTAAAGAATTAAAACCCTACGCAGTGCTTGAAACTACCGAAACAAAGAAGGGCATAACCTATATCAACAGAACCATTTATGATGAAAATTCAAGGATGGTTAAGCAAATACATTCCGGAAACCATGCTCAACCCAAGAATCACCCTTATGGAGAAACCGGTGAACATGCGCATGTTTACGATTGGGAAGATGGCAAGATAAAAGGAAAAAGCACCAGGGAAATGACCGAAATTGAAAGAAAGGAGAATGGAGATATATTATGAAGGCCAGTGAGCTAAAAGAGTGGATTTTGGATATGTTACAGGATGTAAATATTGAGTATGACGGCAAAGAAGGAAGTATATGTCCATTTGCCCGCGATAATATATCGTTTATGTTTGATGATGAGACCAGGGATTATAAAAGTCTGGATGATATGATGGCGGATCCTTTTATTGATGGAAAACCATTAAATGAAATATGTGAGAAGTTAGTAATTTATTAATACCACCAATCAGTTAAATGGTTAGGTGGTATTTTTATATTCAAAAGTCGTAGCAATACGGCTTTTTCTTATGTCCAAAATGCTTATGACTCTAAAAGATGCAGATGTGAGACACACTGAAAACTGTTAACCTGGGAGACACCCATAAAACTGATCAGAGAGACACTCTAACAACTGAAAGGAGCAGAAAGTTATGAAAAAAACACTATTACCAATGAAATTACAATTCTTTGCTGAAGGAGATGGAGCTTCTGGCCAGGGCGATTCCAATAATCAGCAGACACAGCAACAGCAGAACCAGCAGGGGACTGCCCCTGCATTTGATTATGATAAGCTTGCCAGTATCATTTCTGGAAAGCAGACTGTTACAGAGGATACAATCCTCAAAAACTATTTTAAACAACAGGGATTAAGCCAGGAAGAGGCTACACAGGCAATGCAGGCATTTAAGACTGAAAAAGCAAAGAATAATCCCGATGTAAACGCTATTCAGACTCAGCTTACTCAGGCACAGGCTGCAGCTGAAAAAGCAGAAGTTGACAAGGTGGCTACCCTTGAAGCAGTAGGACTTGGTATTGATGCAAAAACTCTTCCCTACGTCCTAAAAATGGCTGACTTAAGCAGCGTTAAAGGACAAGACGGTAAGATAAATCAAGAGGCGATTAAAAATGCTCTGAATAAAGTGCTGGAGGACATACCACAGCTAAAACCGGTAGCTGGATCGAACCAGGGCTTCCAGATCGGGGGAGCTGCCGGCGGACAGAATAATCAAGCAGACGAAGCGGCTTTAAAGGCTGCATTCGGAATAAAATAAGAAAAGGAGATAATATATGCCAGTATATGATTATGCAACACAATTTACAAATTTTTTGCAACAGAAATATGAAAAGGAGTTATGCTCTGATGCATTAACTAAGAGCAATACACAGGTACAATTTATTAATGCCCAGGTAATTAAATTACCACGTATGACGGTGAGTGGCTATAAGGACCATACCAGAACTGCAGGCTTTAATTCTGGTACCTTAAGTAATGACTGGGAGGCAAAGAAACTATCCCATGACAGAGACATTGAGTTCTTTGTGGATCCGATGGATATCGATGAGACCAACCTCACTTTATCTGTAGCGAATATCCAGAATACTTTTGAAACAGAGCAGGCTATTCCAGAGAAAGATTCCTATCGTTTCTCTAAACTGTTTTCTGAATTAACTAATTATTCGGGGAGAATCAATACAACGGTTATTGCTGCAGCAAACTTTCTGGAAGCCTTTGACGAAGAAATGGCTATTATGGATGAAGCCGGCGTTCCCCAGGAAGGCAGAGTCCTTTATGTCACACCATCTATGAATAAGGTTGTAAAACAGGCAGAGGGCATTCAGAGAACAATGACAGTAAATACTGCATCTACCATTAACCGTAATGTACATAGCCTTGATGATGTGGAAATCAGAATGGTACCAGCTGCCAGATTGAAAACCGCTTATGACTTTACGGACGGATGTACGGCAGCTTCTACAGCGAAGCAGATTAACTGGATCTTAATCCACACATCCTGCGTTGTTTGCCGTGATAGATACAGCTATATAAAGTTATTTACACCGGGAACCGATTCCAGGACAGCAGATGGATACCTGTATCAGAACCGTAATTTTGGAGACTTATTCTTGTTAGAAAGGAAAGTTTCTGGTTGTGCAATAAATGTAAGTGCTTAGGAGGGATTGTATGAAAGCTTTAAAAGATAATAAAGAATATACGATTGATGAAACACAAAAGGCTCATTATATTGCGCTTGGATATGATATCCGAGATGAAGAGGGCAATGTGATTGCTTATGGCCAAGGTAAAACAGTGCCTTATGAAAAGTATGCGGAGCTGGAAGCTGCTCACAAGGACTTAATGGATGCATATGAGAAGCTTGCAGGCGATGGACTTGGGGATATGGATATAGAGCAGCTTAAAGTATACGCTGCAGAACACAATATTGACTTAGGTCAGGCAACATCCCAGGATGGCATCCTTAAAAAGATCAGGTCAGCCCAGAAAGCGTAGGTGATTCTATGGCTTATGAACCCTATGCAGATACTAGCTACTATAATAGTGAGTACCATGGAGCGGTAATTCCTGCAGATGACCTTGGAAAAGCTTTAAAGCAAGCCAGCAGGCATATAGATGCTCTTACCTATAATCGTATTGTGGGTAGGGGTATTTTTAGGTTAACTGAGTTTCAGCAGGATATTATAAAAGAGTGCTGCAGTGAGCTGGCTGACTTTGAATATGAGAATGCTGATTATATTGAGACTGTATTGAAAAACTACGGAATCAACGGGGTATCATTGTCTTTAGAGGAAGGCTGGAATCTTAAAATTCAGAACGGAGTTGCTATCAAAGCAGATATTTATCATAAGCTTTGTCAAACTGGGTTATGTCGGTCAAGTCTGGGGGTGCGGTGATGAAGTATCCATGCTTAGTTGATAAGCGATTTTGTAAGACACCCATCCATGTGGAAATCACTCCGGAAGGGGTAGATAAATATGGGGATCCATACAATCCAACGGTGATTGAAACAAAATGCAATTATCAGGATACCGCTAAAACGGTATTAACAGCCGAAAAGAAGCTTATACAGCTTAGTGGTATTGCCCTATTTCCGGGAGATATTGCTCCGGACTTACCAACCTTAAGCGGAGGTACCGCTACTGTACATGGGGTAAAACGGACATTCTTTCAGGGAACGAAGGCAAGGAATCCGGATGGTACAGTTAATTACAGTAAATTGGAGCTGATGTGATGAAAGTAAATTCAAAGATAACAATTAATACCCAGAAAATCAAGCAGCTCACAAGAGCCCAAGTAACAGCCTTGGAACAGACTGCAGAAGCGTTACATACTGAAGTTGTCCAGGCGCAGGTAATGCCCAGGGATACTGGTAACTTACAGAATGAAAGCTCCTTTGTAGATTATACTGAAAGTTCAAAAGGCAAGGTATCCCTGATATCATCAACCCCATATGCCCGCCGGCTGTATTATCATCCGGAATATGATTTTCAAACGATGGAGAACCCTAACGCAAAAGCACACTGGTTTGATGATTGGATTGACGGAAACCAAAAAGAATTTTGCAAGAATGCATTCAAAGAATTTTACCGAAGGGCAGGGGGGCTATAATGCTTTATTTAGAGGATGTTAGAGACTATATTGCCACTCTTTGCATTACCGGTGATGACAATGTTTATATGGGCAAGATGGATAATAAGAAGGAAAAATCCATCGGTGTATACCAATTAAAACAGTCCCGGGCAGCTACGGTAAGCCTTGGAGATACTGGTACCTATAAGACAAAACCAATTTCCTTATTGGTACATTGGACCAAAAGTGCAAGAGAAACAGAGAAAGCAGCTTATCAGCTGTATGAGTTACTGACAAAGGCGCAAAACATAATAATCAATGATACCACAATTATTTATATCCAAATGCTCCAGGAAGAGCCTGTGGACGTTGATATGGATGAGAGCGGTATCTATGAACGTGTTATAGAAATAATGATATTTTATGAAAGGTAGGTAAAGGTATGGATAATACACCAAAAACATATCCGGTATTCAATAATAAATTTAAGATTGGTACGGACGGGCTTGGTAGTACAGACGGGCAGATGGTAATCATTGCAAATCTGGAAAACTTTGCTCCGAGTATTGAAGGGGGTATTGAGGAATGGAATCCTATGGAGGCAGAAGGCTGGGGGGATGCTATGATGACATCTAAAAAGCTATCATTTAGTTTTTCTGGAAAGCGTACCTACGGAGATCCAGGAAATGATTATGTGGCAGGTTTAGCATGGAAATCCGGGAACGATGTAGTAACTAAATTTGAATGGGAATTACCTTCCGGAGCAAAAGTTACGTTCCCATGTATTGTAAACGTAAAGACTCCTGGCGGTGGTGATTCTACAGCTCTTGATGGTCTAGAGTTTGATATCCAATGCAAAGGGAAACCGAATTTTGAAGCGGCAGCGTAACCTAATAACTTATTTATGGGGTGGATAGCCACCCCTTCTTTAGTAAAGGAGATAATATGGCAAAGACAGTGGATATTACAGATAAGCTCAGTTTCGAGGCGAATCCCAAAATTAAGGTAAAGAATGTTACATGTGAAGTAAATTCGGATGCACCAACGATGCTTAAGGTAATGCAGCTCATAGGTAATGGTGATAATGTAACCCCGAATGATGTTGTTAGCATGTATGAACTAATCTTTTGCGAAAAAGACAGGGAAAAAATTGATAAGCTTAAACTCCAGTTTTCAGATTTTCAGACACTTGTTATGTCAGCTATGACGTTAGTTACCGGAGTTAGTGAGCAGGGGGAGTAGCAGACCCATACTATGATCTGTTCGAGGACTGGGATTTAATTGTTTCCAGTTTTCAGACCCAGTATGGGATACGGATATATTCTGAGGTATTTAAGACCATGAAATGGGATGAATTCAAGGCGTTAGTAAGTGGATTGAGTGCGGATACTCCGCTTGGAAAAATTGTTGGAATTCGAGCCGAAAATGATAAGGATACCCTGAAACGATTTACGAAGGAACAAAGACGGATCCGGGATGCCTGGCGTAGTAAATCAGCTCAGAAGATGGATCAGGCAACCTTCGAACAGGAAATGTTTAAACTGGAAAAGATGTTTGAAGCTATGGCGAAGTAGGTGATTGTATAACGAAAAAGAAAGTAAAGTGTCCGTTCTGCGGTTATGAAATGCCCATTGTTTACAATGAAAGCAGTACAGCAAAGGGCATTTTTGTCCGGTGTAAAGGACGAAATTGTAAGAAAGAGTTTGAAATAAAGATAAACGTCAAGTAGTGCCATTATGAGCCGATGACCTTTAACTGCAAAAGGTAGGTGAAACGTGTAATGGCAGATAGTGTTGGACAAATCGGACTTGACCTGGTTGTAAATCAGAAGGGTTTTAATAAGCAGATGCAGGGAATATCAGGCTTGGCAAAAAAAGCCGGAGTTGCCCTTGCAGCAGCTTTTGCAGTGAAAAAAATAGTGGATTTCGGACAACAGTGTATTGAGCTGGGTTCTGATCTTAATGAAGTACAAAATGTGGTTGACGTTACCTTTACCAAAATGAGCGATAAGGTAAATGAGTTTGCCAAGAATGCAGCAACTAGTTTTGGCTTGTCGGAAACAATGGCAAAAAGATATACCGGTACGTTTGGAGCTATGGCAAAAGCCTTTGGGTTTACAGAAGGTGCTGCCTTTGATATGAGTACTACGCTCACTGGTCTAGCCGGTGATGTTGCATCCTTTTATAATATCAGTCAGGATGAAGCTTACACAAAGTTAAAATCTGTATTTACTGGTGAGACTGAGTCCCTTAAGGATTTGGGAATTGTAATGACCCAAAGTGCCTTAGATGCATATGCCCTGGCCAATGGTTACGGTAAGACTACAGCCAAGATGTCAGAAGCAGAAAAGGTTGCGTTGCGGTATGCTTTTGTAACTAAGCAGCTATCTCTTGCAAGTGGTGATTTCGTGCGTACATCCGATGGCTGGGCGAATCAGGTCAGAATCTTGAACCTACAGTTTTCCAGTTTTAAAGCTACGTTAGGTCAAGGGTTTATCAATTTATTCACACCCATACTAAAGATGATAAATATAGTTCTGGGAAAATTGCAGACATTGGCAGATGCCTTTAAACGATTTACAGAGCTGATTACAGGAAAGAAAGCACAAAGTTCCAGTACTGGTACTGGTGTTGGAAGCGTTGCAACAGATGCAGATGCAGCAACAACGGGATTAAATGGCGTAACAGATGCAGCAAAAAAGGCAGCGAAAGCAACAAATTCTTTAAGTATTGACGAATTAAATGTAGCTACTCCGGATGATGCCAGCGGCACTGGAGGAGCTGCAGCTTCTGGAGCTGACACCGGAACATTAGGACTTGCTGATCAAATGGCAGATGCTACCGAGGAAGCCGCGAACAAAGCCTCAACCGCATTCAACAAAATAAAGACCTTATGCATACAGATTGGAGAGGCATTTCAAAAAGGGTTTACGGATCAGATTAACAAGGTAGATTTCTCTAAGATAACTTCTGGTCTAAAGGGCATTGGTAGTTCTTTAAAAAATATATTTACCGATGCGGATGTGGCAGCCGCTGCTTATAACTTTATACTCACATTTGTAAATTCCTTGGGTACCTATTATGGAAGCTTAGTGACAATCGGCGCTAATTTAGCAACAAACTTAATCGCTGGATTAGGTAATTATCTCGAACAGAATACAGAATTCATACAGCAGAAATTAATCAGTTTTTTTAATATTGGAAGTACCTTTTCCGAATTATTAAATGAAGTTAGTACGTTCTTAGCGGATCTTAGCAGTGTTCTCCTAAGTGATTCGGCAATCAGCATTACAACAAATTTAATTAGCATTTTTGCAAACAGCTTTCTAAATATTATCGATCTGACGGGTAACTTTGCCGTAGATTTCCTGGATACGATTATTACACCGATAACAGCGAATGGGTCCAAGATTAAGGATGCTATCCAAAACACTCTGGATCCGATTGCTAAGATCATAGAATCAATTAAAAATGCATTTGATGAGATATGGAAGAAAATATTTGATGCCTATGAAGAATATGTGCGTCCTGCATTAGATAATCTCAAAGAAGGATTAACGGATATAGTAAGCACCATATTAGATGCTTATAACAATAACATTGCACCTGTCCTTGATAAGTTTGCAGATAAATTTGGAACTGTAATCGAAGATAGTATAGTGCCAGGAATCGAAAAATTCATAGACGGCATAGGTTTATTAATCTTAAAAGTATCAGAAATATGGAACCAGTACTTAGCGCCTTTTATATCGTGGCTCATTGCAACTATAGTACCTATCATTACTCCCATTATAGCGGCGATTGGGGATGCAATCCTGATGTTTTTTGAAACATTCGGGACAATTATGGGTGATATTGGTCAGTTACTGACTGATTTAGCAACTTTCCTGGGCAGTGTCTTTAAAGGTGACTGGGAAAAGGCCTGGAAAGCAATAAAAGACTTCTTGTCTACAATCTGGGATATGATAAAAACGATTGTATCAACTGCATTTGGTGCTGTGAAAACAGTCGTTTCCTCAATTCTGGGAGCTATAAAAGATTTATGGGATAAAATATGGACCCAAATAAAAGAATTTGTTAGCGGTGTTTTTACCAGTATAAAAGACGGTATAACAGAAAAGATCACAGCAATCAAAGATGGACTTGCCAGCGCGCTTGATAAAATCAAGGAGAAATGGAACGATATCTGGACAGGTTTAAAGACGACAGTAACAGATATCTTCAATGGAATCTGGACGAACATAAAAGGTGTAATCAATAGTATTCTGGGCGGTATTGAGGGGATGGCAAACGGGGTAGTTAAGGGTGTAAATAGAGTAATCAGTGCAATGAATAATCTTTCTTTTGAAATACCTGATTGGGTACCTGAGATGGGTGGCAAAACGTTTGGATTCCATATCCCGACTTTAAGTGAAATCAGTATCCCAAAACTGGCACAAGGCGCTTATGTAAAAGCCAATACGCCACAATTAGCTATGATTGGTGATAATATGCACCAGGGTGAAATAGTAGCTCCGGAAGATAAGATGCTTGAAATGGCAATGAAGGCAGCTGAACTTGTCAATGAGAATAAACAGGATAGCATATATCTGCCTATTATAATTGAACTATTGAATAAAATAATCAGTATCCTAGACGCGTTGGACTTAACCCTTGAATTGGACGGTAAGTCATTATTGAAAGGGCTTAAGGAAACAAGAAAACGGCTGGGATTTGAATTTTAGGAGGGATTAGTACATATGGCAAGTAGTTTTATCACGGTGAATGGAAAGTCCTTCCCTTCTCCGGATATCGGTCTTAATTTTGAGGTGGCTACCCTTGTAAATGGTGGCAAGAATGCGAATGGGGAATTTGTCGGGCAAAAGATAGGGCGGGATCAATATAAGATTGATAACCTGCAGTGGTTTTATCTGGATGCTGCAACCTGGAGTAAAATTTTAAAAGAATTCGATAAGTTTGCAGTTTCAGTAAGGTTTCCGGATATGGTAAATAACACATGGATTACCTTACTAATGTACCCAGGAAACAGGACTGCAGTGCCAAGTGGTGAAATTAATAAAAGCACAGGGCTTCCGATTGCTTATAAAAACTGTAAAGTAAACATAATTGATTGCGGGGTGGTGTAATGCAGAGTGTAAGTCAGGTATACAAGCAGAGCATGAAACAGATATTACGTAACCGGTCCTACATGAAAGTTACAATCGGTGTAATCAATCAGGAAGCACAGAGAACAGCGAAGGTACCCGCTCCAGACAGATACACTTATTTTTCTAACCTGTTAAAGCCTTTTGATAACTACACGGTAGACTATCTATATGCCACTGCCGAACAGAATTATAGTGCGGTGGATGGCAGTATGCTTTTCCTGCCAAGAAGTCCGGATAATGTTGTATTTAATTCGGGGATTGTTACAGCTGATCTGTTAGGCAGTATCGAGATTAGCTTTTCCACTACCTATGATATTAAAGGGTTAACGATAGAGTTCGGTAAGACTTACCCGGTTGAATTTATGATTGAATCGGATTATAACACGGTTCATGTAACCGGAAATTCCAGTGGTCACTTTGTTACGGAAGAAATCTTTCCACAGGCTACTTTTATTCGGATTACCCCACAGTCAATGGTTAACGGGCAGGGAAGATTCCGGATCCACCAGATTACCATGGGACTTGGCATTTATTTTGATAATAAGAAAATTATTTCCTCTTCCTTAAAGGATTCTGTTTCACCTATTTCGGAAGATATGCCTGCAATTGATTTTAATTTTACAATAGACAACCAGGATAAAGTATTTGATATTGATAATGAAAAGAGTAGTATTAACTTTTTGGAAACCGGTCAGGAATGTATTGTTGAGTATGGTTATGATATTGAGGATAATTTTACGGAATGGGTACCGGGTGCAAAATTGTATTTGAAAAACTGGTCAGCAAACGATAAGCAAATGAAGTGTACCGCAGTGGACCGCTTTGAGTATATGCAAGGCAGTTATTACAAAGGTAATTATTATCCGGAAGGTATCAGCCTTTATGACCTAGCTATTGATGTCCTAACAGATGCTGCAGTTGATCCCAGGGAGTACTGGTTGGACGGTTACCTGAAAACTGTAATAGTAAATAACCCATTGCCGGTTGCAACACACAAGGAAGCACTGCAGATAATAGCCAATGCCGGTCGGTGTATTTTATCCCAGGACAGAGCTGCGAATATCTATCTGAAATCTTCCTTTATACCGGATATGACAGCAACAGCAAATGATGAGGCTTATTATAGTAAGGTAGGAAATATATTGACAGCTGACACAAAAGCTGCATATGCGGATGCTCAAAACAAGGTAACAACGGTCCAGGGAAATCAATTCTTTCTACCGCGGACTGAATCAGGCACTAATTATTTGAATACTGGATATGTAAGTGAGGTGGTAGCGGATGCATCCGGTCTATTTTCTATAAATCCTGTTATTACTATACGTTTAGAGGCAGCCTTTAAGTGTTTTAGCTTTACAGTAGTATTTGGTGGAAATGCTCCAAGAGAATTTATCATTCATACATACTTGGAAAATACAGCAGTTGAGGTTGTCACTGTTACGGATATAGAAAAAGAAACCGTAATCAGCAGAGAATTTGCTGAGTTTGACCGGATGGATCTTGAATTTACACTTGCGCCGGCACACAACCGGATTATGGTTGATTATGTTGAGTTTGGGGAAGTAACAGATTATATCCTAGAGAGATCCTTGGATTTGAGTAAGATACCAAATGGCAATAAGCTTGAAAAGGTAAAAGAGCTGCAGGTGATACGGACGATGTATAACCAATCCGGAGAGCTTAAGGAACTGGTAAAGGAACTGATCCAAGTATCGGATATCGAAAACGAATTCATAGTTAACTTTTCTAATGCTTCTTATGGTTACAGCTGTACCCTGGAAGGGGCAGGAGCTGGGCAGAATGCAGAAATAGTAGAAAGCGGGGCTTATTATGCCAAAGTTATTATAAACGGCTTCATAGAGGAAACAGAGATTAATTTAATAATAACTGGTTATGAGTATGCGATTACTTCGGCTAGAGTAACACAGCCACTGAACAGTACCGGTACGATAGAAACCTGGGGTAATCCTTTAGTTAGCTCCCTGGCACATGCCCGGGACATAGGCGAATGGATCGGCGCTTATATGAAAGCGGATAGAGAGTACGACATTAATTACCGTGGAGATCCAAGGATAGATGCAAATGATATTCTGTTCCTGGATAATGATTATAATAATGATATGCAGATAAGGGTATCGGAACATACACTAAGTTTTAATGGTACCTTGTCCGGTGCGATAAAGGCAAGGAGGTTTATAAATGTGGACAATACCTAAAACAAACTGGAAGGCCAGTGATTATTTTAACATCGATGATTATAACCGGATAAAGAATAATCTGGATCATATTCATACTATGGCCTTAGAGTTATATTCAGAGTTCCCATTTGCTGAAATGGGAGAAGATAAGACCTACTCGGATTATTATTATGCTGATGAAATTAATCGGTTTGAAAGCAATCTTGAAGGTATCAACACCGGTACCTTTCCCAGAAGTATTGGTGAATCGGTAACCTACTATGATAATCAGCCTTTTATTGATTACGTAGAATTAAATCGAATCGAGGCAGGTATGTATGCAATTTATAAGGTTTTATACGGACAGAGCAAAGGTAGAAGAAGGCTGTCATTTCGATTAGGAAGGAGGAGAGCAGTTTAATGGATTTTAAAACGAATTATAAAGATGACATATATTCAGGAAATCGGAAATATGTCACGGTAACCAACGATGATGGTACTGTTTCATTCGTTGACGCAACAGTCTATGATCAGCAGGGTGATTATTTTGGAGGAAATGAATTAAATGCGATTGGGCAAAAGTTAAATGGCATTGAGGATAATGCTAACAAATATACCCATCCTACTAGCCATCCCGCGTCCATGATTACAGGTTTACCTACAAGTTTACCTGCAAATGGCGGTAGTGCAGATTATGCAACCAGCGCGGGTAATGCATCTAATGCTGACAAAGTTGGTGGATTACAACCATATCAATTAGGTTCTCTTGCGCAGGATGGAGGATCACACGGAACTCAGTATGCAGCCACACCTAAATATAATGTTAATGGCGATAATCGATTTAGATTAGATATTTATAATGGTGGTGGTGTTACCCATGGCGTAAGAGTTGGTTATGCTGATGGAGCAGATAATGCCGATACAGTAGACGGTATTCATCTCCTTACATCAACTACTATTCCAACATATCTCCCAAATAATGTATTGTGTATAGTGTATGAATAGGAGGTTCTAACCATGGCAAAAGGGATTTATTTTGGAGTTGGAGGAGCTGCAAGAAAAGTAAGTAAATTATATTATGGCGTTGGTGGGGTAGCACGTAAAGTAAAGAAAGGCTATATAGGAGTTAATGGTGTTGCTAGACTATTTTTTAATAGTGCACCAGAAAAAGTAGCAAGTGTTACACCTTTGTCTGTAGCTTCGGCTGGTACTTCTGTAGCTTTTACTGGCGCCTATGCTGTGGTTGCAAACGGTTCTGATAATAATGGATATCCTACAAAGAGTGTAGATGCTTATAATGCTTCCTTAGTAAAAGTTGCAGCACCTGCATATGATGCTAAATATAGATCTGGTATTACTCCAGCTAGTATAGGTGGTTATGCTTGTTTTTATGGTGGTGTATGGACTGACACTAGTTCTAACTATGCTAGTATGATTAGGTATGACCCATCGCTTATTAGAACTACAGCGGCTACTTCTTTAGCTAAAGGAGGAATGGCTGTCGCAAGAAATACCACCTATACCGTTTTTATAGGCGGTAATACGTATAACGGGGTAACACAACGTACAGCTGATACTGTAGCAGAAAATTTCCTTACACAGACCTTACCCGATGTATCTGCCAATGATATTTGGCAACGAGACACAATGGTGGCAAGTACACCTAATTATGCAGTATTTTCTAAAGACCCATTTAATGTAGCGTATGATAATGCCCGTGTGCAAGTCGCTTTCTCTTCACCAGGAAATAAGCAAGGTATAGGGGCAACACTTAAGAATTATATACTACTCGCTGGTGGTATTATGTTAAATGCCATAACAAACCAAGTAGCAGCGTATGATTACAATTTAACAAGAATAGCTACAACAACTTTGAATTTACCTGTACGATATTCTTCAAGTGTATCTAGAGATGACTATGCTATTATTGCTGGTGGTCAATATGGTAATGGCCAAATAGATTTAACAGGTGAAGCTTGCTACTTTGATACTTTTTTAGTTAGAGATACTTTACCTAGCTTAATTACTAATATGTATGGTGCTGGTACATTTAGTATAGGCGACTATGCTGTATTTGCTGGCGGTCGTCATCCTACTTTAGGTGTTACTGCAAATGTAGAAGCTTATAAATTTTAAGGAGGATTAATATGAAAAAATATGTGGAGCTTTATGATAATACAAAAACGTATATATTTCCTAACATGGCGGTAGCAACGCCTGATATTGTCGGTATGAACTATGCCGTAGTTAATACAGGTCAACCCGTAGTTATAGAAACAGATGAAAGCCGTATTATGCTATACTCTATAGATTTACTAAGTGCAACAAAAAGTCGTTTAGGTATAGAGTTAGACTTATCCATAGAGGATACTTTAGCTACTATAGAAGATATTTTAAATGCACCTGTGCCTGAACCAGAACCTACCGCTGAAGAGAGAATAGCAGCAGCGTTAGAATTTCAAAATTTACTAAGTATGTAAGGAGGTAAGCTATTATGACATTTGAAACAATTAAACGTAACTATGACCGTAAGCTCTGGAATAAGCAAATGGTTAAAACCGCGGTTATTAAAGAAGTGATTACACCAGAGCAATACCAGGAGATCACCGGAGAAGCTTACACAGAGTAGGCAGTTATATTACTACATAGAAGCCCTTATATGGTAAAACATATAGGGCTTTATTATTGAAAAGGAGTTTATTGCCTATGACAATAGAGGTAGCTTTATTAATTTCTGGTGTATCCCTGGCGTATGGGATATATACTGGAATAACAAATCTAAAAAGAAATCAGACAGCTGATGCGAAACAGGATGCCAGTGAGCTAACAACAGTTATTGTCAAGCTGGAGAACATCGGGAACGGTGTAACAGAAATCAAGTCCGAATTGATTAATGTAAAAAATGATGTAAAAGAGGACCGGGAGAGAATTATCCGGGTTGAAGAATCAGCGAAGCAAGCCCATAAACGGCTTGATGTTATGGAAAACTATAAAAGAGGTTTGGACGAATAGTCCAGAAAGAGAGGTAATTTTATGGACTTATCATTTTTAATGGAGTATATCAACTTGGTGGTGTTGGGCATTTGCTTATGCCTGGGTTACGTAATAAAAAATTATATACCAAAGATTAATAACCAGTACATACCGCCTATTATGTTGGTGGTTGGTACAATAATCAATGTATTAACTAATATCCCGAATTTCAATGCAGCCATCATCCTGGGTGGTATGATTAGCGGTCTTGCCAGTACCGGATTATACGAGGCAATGCGAAATCTCGTTGATAAAGATGGGAAGAAAGGGGAATAGGTATGGCTTATTTAATTGCAGTTGATAGTGGACATGGAATGGAGACACCAGGGAAGAGGACACCTGCCATACCGGAAGATTGGTTCGGTAAAAAGAAAGGCGAAGTTATCCACGAAAAGGAATTTAATAAACCGGCTGCCGAATACCTTATCGCTGCTTTAAAACGGTGTGGTTTTGATACAATTAGTGTTAGCCCAGGGACTGACGATGTACCGTTAAAAGATCGATATACCGCCGCAAATAATGCTAAGGCAGATGCATTTATATCCAAGCACTATAATGCAGCAACAGGAAAATGGGGCGGTGCTAACGGTATAGAAACAATTATCTCACAGTATGCCACCTCAAAAACTCAAAAATTAGCTGATCTGGTGCAGGCTGAACTGGTACAGGCCCATAAAAGGGAAGACAGGGGTGTTAAAGCAGATATTGTACAGGCAGGTATTAATATAGCGGTACTTCATAACACGAATATGCCTGCAATTCTTACGGAATCCGGATTCATGGACAACCTTATAGAAGCTAAGACCATGCTGGACCCGGAATTTCAGAGGGCGGATGCTGAGGCAACCTGCAGGGGAATATGTAAATACTTTGGAGTTACATATAGGGGGAAAACACAAATGCCAAAAGACAACGTAACCAGAAACTCGCCAAAAGAAGATATTAAGTGGTTACAAGAACAGATTAACAAATCAGGAATTGATTGCCCGTATTTACCATTTAAGATAAACGGGATATATGACGATGGATTAAGAATTGCAGTATTAATGTACTGGAAACAAAAGAAGTGGAATCAAGACGGCAGAAACACAGGGTGGATAGTTGGTCCAGGGACCAGAGAGGCATTAGTTAAGTGAATGTAATTAAAACTGAAAGGCTGCCTTTCGGCAGCCTTAGGTTAAAGAAACAAAATATAGCTAATAGTTAAATTACATTTTTAATTGGTGTAAAAGAACCCCAAATATTCTTTTACCGCTATAGTATCAGATAAAGCAATTACTGCTAATTGATAATACCCGTCTGTCGGCGTAGCTGGCAACTCTATATAAGTATGTGTTGAATTATAAAATTCATTGCTATAATATACATCATTTACACCATTTCTTAGTATTATGACTTTGTATGAGCAGGGGTATGCAAATGTTATATCAAAGCTAATTTCTTTATCTGCCGGCATATACCACTTATTATCAGATCGTGTTGTATTATGTAATGTTGCAGCAAATCCTGTTTTTACGATTAACGGGGTTGGTTGATATTCATACGCCTTAATCCACCAATCATCAGTAACTAACACTGGCTGTGGTGTAGCAGCCAATGCTGAAGTTGGAGCTGTAAAAAATACAGCAACTAAAGCTAAAGCAAGAATTCTGGATAACATTTTTTTGATTTTTTTCATAATAAATAACCACCTTTCTACATTTTCTGTAGTTAATTAGTTACACTTCCTTATCTCTATATTAAAGTTTCTCCATCCTTGAATTTAGAGAATACTATAATATTTATGATGCATGATTACAAGACATGAGACAATACTAACATATTTACCCAAAACTGTCAATATTATACATATATGCTGCGTTTTTTGCATATTCTACATATTTCAATAAAAACATGCAAAAAAATCCCGGGTCATTAAGATCCGGGAAACCTCTAATGTTTTTAGAGGGGAGTAAAGTTATTATATCATGGTGTGGAATAAGGTACAATAGCTTTATTCAACTGATAAACTATTAAAGGTTTTAATAATATCATCTTTATTATCCGCCTCTTCACAATATAATGCAAATTTTCCATTTACAGCACTCATTGTCATTTCGATATTTAAGCCTTCAATCATAACTTTATTTGTTTTAACTAAGGATTTATACGTATCTGAATTAGTGTCATATTCATATATTTCTATCTTGGAATCTTTATATTTTACTCCGGATATTCCGCCAATCATCGAAGCATCCATCTTAGTTTCATTCCCTTTTATATATCCCTTATCTTTTAAGAAATCAACAACATCGGATATACTTTCAACTGATGCGGTTTTCTTATCAACTACTTTTACTTTACAAGTATATTTTTTGCCCTCCACGATACCAGTTATCGTGGTTGACCCGGCTTTTTTAGCTATAACTTTACCCTTGGATACCGTGGCGACAGATTTTTTACTTGTTGACCATTTAACTTCTTTCGTAGTGCCCGTAATTTTCAGTGTTGCTTTATTGCCTACAGTTAATGTAAGGCTTGTCTTACTGATCTTAACAGCAGCCTCAGCATTTGCCGGTAATGCTAATGAAAACAGGATTACAAACGTCATTAGCATTGATAAAACTTTCTTCATATATAACCCTCCTATGTAATATTATATCAATAGTATGGGATATATTGGATAAATTGTCAATAAAAATTCCGCTTACTAAAAGGAAATTAAGGGAGCACATTTTGGTACAAAACAGGGAAAATAGTACAGAGTATTTCCTTGTTTAGTAGAATAAGTATGAGTTTCTTCCTATATTAATATTTATACAATAAAAAACCCTGTATCATAGATGACACAGGGTTAAAGTTTATATTTGATTGAACCATTGATTGAACTCATAATATGTAAAACAACTAAACCTATTGATTTTAGCGAAGCTCCCGACGAGACTTGAACTCGAGACCTTTACCTTACCAAGGTAACGCTCTACCGACTGAGCTACGGGGGCGGGTAGTACTTAATATAATTCTTTTAAAACTTTGTTCAACTTAAGTTTGATACGCTGCAGGGCATTGTCAATTGATTTAGGTTCTTTTTTTAACTTGTCAGCTATCTGCAGATAATTAAAATCAAACAAGTATAAATCAAGAACGTCTTTTTCGAATTGGCTTAAGTGCCTTACGAGTTCATATTCTAACATATTAGTACTCTCTTTGTCAATAACTAATTGCTCAGGATTTGAAATTTTATTTTCATACATCAGATCTAACAGGGATTCTTTGTCTTCAAAGTCAGTGTTTTCGCTGTATGCAGGGGTATATAAGGACACATAAGTATTCAGTGGGAGATTTTTTTTACGGTTGGAAGCTTTAATAGCGCTGTATATTTGTCTTGAAATGCATAAATCTGCAAAGTTATGGAAGGAATTGTCTTTATCCGGATTATAATCCCGGATGGCTTTATAAAGACCGATCATACCTTCCTGTATTAAATCGTCCTTATCGCCGCCGATTAGGTAAAGAGCTTTGGCTTTTTTTCTTACCAGGTTTTTATAACGGTTAAGCATATAATCCATGGCATCCGGATCGTTGTCCCGTATTAAGGCAATAATATCCTCATCGGATAAAGCATCCATCTTTTCTTCCAGCATTGTGTTCTACCTTTCTTGATTTAATGTTGCAACAGTTTAATAATTTTTTTGAGTAGGGCAAGTTGAAGGGTCATTATACCATAACCACCGAGGATGCCGGTGATTAAACGCCTTTTATTTGTAGAGGGTCGTATAGTTAAGGCTTGAAGTCCCCAATCAGTTAGCATGATAAGACAACCGAATACAGAGAAAAAACTATTAGTTTTGTTATACCAAATACCTGGAAGAGCAGCCAGATAACCAAGGATTACACCGGTGCACCTGGCACATACAGGCAATTGATAGCCATTTATAAAAAAGCTGCGTTCTGGCAGTTGATGGCAGCCGGTATGTTCTCCCAGAGTCATAAACTTACGCCATAAGCGGTAACCCCTTTGGGTGGATACTTGTTCTTGTCTTTTCATCAATACTTATACCCGGAATTTTCTGCCGCAGTGATTGCATACCCAAAATGCTTTTTTTGAAGTATGACCTTTTCCCATACCGCATAGACCGCATAACCAGCCAATGGGACCAAGAACCAAAAAGCCGCAGCAGCCTTTAAAAAATCCAAAGCCCTTTTGCTGGGACTCGAATTCCTCAACTATTTGACACTGATCAGAACCACATGATGGACATTTCATAGAAACCTCTTTCCCTTATCAGTTATTTTATTTTTTTCTTCGTAATAAGTTGTGACTATTCAATTAAAATCCATTAAATATCGCAATTACAGTTTAGCATAGGAACCTGTGTTTTTCAATAAAGTTACATTAAAATTACTATAGAAACAGATTAAACAATACTGCATTCATACAAAGCAACTTATTAATACAAGGCAGACTTATTAATACAAAGCAGACTTATTAATAAAAAGCAGACTTATTAATGCAAGCAGTCTTATTAATACAAAGCAGACTTATGAGAGATGGATAAAGTATCTGTATATTATATTTCTTTAAGCGATATTAGATTACTAATTGCTATTTATTTAATTAGAGTCTAGATGCTTAATTTGTTTAAATGGAATCAAAGGAAAATTAAATGAAATTAAATAAAATTAAATAAAAACGAATAAAAAGTTAAAGTGCTATTAATTGCATATTGATTTTGTTGAGTTAAATATGTACAATTAAGCATAGGAATACGAACAAAAATTAAAGATTATTACAAAACAAGCCGATAATTATCAAAGATTCATATGTAAGAAGCAGTTCAATAATTTATAAATGATACTAAATAATTTATAAATTATTTACAAATGGGAGGGAAAATATGAGGATTAAAGTCAAGGAGTTGGCTGGTTTAATGAATTTATCGCCATCTACAGTATCTTTAGTACTTAATAATAAACCGGGGATTAGTGAAGCAACACGAAACAGAGTGAAAAAGGCAGTCAGGGAGTTAGGATATGAAGAGTTAATTATTGATAAGAAAGAGGAAAAGAAAAGTTATTTGTTTATCATACATAGAAAAACAACAGAGGAGACAGAAGACTCTCAATTCTTTTCTGAGATTATAGAGGGAGTGGAAAGCCAGATTAAGGCAAGAGGCTTTAACCTTATGATTTCCTATATGGATGGGAAAACAACCAGAGAAGAAGTAGTTGAGTACTGCAAGGGAAATCCAGAGGGCATATTGATTCTGGCAACGGATCTGGAGGAAGATCAGATTAGTATTTTTGACCATTGCAATGTACCCCTGGTCATAATCGATAACTACCTGGAGAATAAGAAGATAAACTGTATTACCATAAATAATGAAAAAGGTGTTTATGAAGCGGTCAAATATCTCGTGGATATGGGTCATAAACGAATTGGTTATTTACATATCGCAAATCATACCAAGAATTTTAAGGAACGGTATTTTGGTTACAAAAGAGCAGCCGAGCTCTGTGGTATATACATAGAAAGTGAAGATATTATAGATATTTCAGCAAAGGGAAGTGAGCCTGTGTATAGGGAGCTTAAGAAAAATTTTGAAGGAAAAGAGAAGTTACCGACAGCCTTTTTTTCAGATAATGATGTTGTAGCATTATGCGCTGTGAAAGCGTTAAAGGAGCTGGGATACCGGGTTCCAGACGACATATCCATTGTTGGTTTTGACAACATGGCTTTTGCAGAAATGACAGACCCGCCACTTACCACCGTGCAGATTCCCAAATACCTGCTAGGTGTCATTGCAGCCAATACAATAGTGGATATGAAAAAAGCACTTATAGGACTTACAAAGATAGAAGTAGGGACTGACTTGGTTATACGAAGTAGTGTTAAGAAGCTTTAATAGGACTGTTGGTACAGCAAAACCATGAAAGAAAGGTGTATCAATCTGACTGGCAGATAATGATGTTATTCATTTTCCATTTAAACAAAAGGAGTGCGGCACAATGAATTTTTTAAAGAAAATGAAGATAAAGGATCAGATCTTACTGGCTATGATAATAGGAACGCTGTTGTCTTGTTCTATATTAGGGGTAACGATTTATAACTTCTCCAAAGTTACTATTGAGAATAATTATAAAAATTCCCATACCTATAATTTACAGGTTTCAAGTAATATTATTGATATTCAGCTTAAATCTATCATAGAACTGGGAAGAAGCGTACTGACCAATGATTCCTTTAAAAAAGCCCTGACCAGTGAAGATAACAAAAGGAATAGCAGATATTTTTCCAGTATTAATAGTCTGACTATTAACCGTACCATAAGTGATATTGTATCCCATGACCCATTAATTGATGGTATTGCTATTATAAATGAATACGGTAATGTATTGTTTTATTCCAAACGCAGTATTCCAAGCGGCTATTATCGTTATTATTCAAAAGACAATTTCTTAAATGAGGACTGGGTCGAACAGGCCAGAAAGGCTAAGGGAAAAGAAGTTTTTTATGGATATAACGCATTAATACCAGATCAGGAGGGGGATACAATCTCCTATGTGAAAAACCTGATTAATCCAAGGACCAGACAGTCCATGGGTTTTATGGTGGTTAACATCAGCAAAAAGCTTTTGGATAAAGCCTTTGGAACCCTAAAGGAAGGATATAGCACGAACCGGTATATGATAATTGATAAGAAAAGTAGATATCCCAGCGTTTATTTTAATGGGGATCAGTCTGCTAAGAGCGTGATATTAAAGGACTATTTAAATAAAGAGACAAAAGGTCGGTACTTATTCAGCAGCTATCTTAATGAGTCTACCGGCTGGATGGCAGTTAATGTAATAGAAAAGAGTGAGTTAAAACGGGATAGTGCCTATATCGGGGGCATTACCTTAATTGCTGTCATTGTACTGATTAGTTTGAGTATTTACATATCCAGAATTATATCCAACCAGATTAGCAAACCTCTTAATATCCTGGAAAAAACCATTGAATCCGTTGGTGAAGGCAGCCGTCATATTGAAGAGGAATTTGACAATAGTGAGCTTGGTGAACTTGGTAATAAATTCAAAGAGATGGTCAACAACAATCTGGAACTGAGAGAACGGCTTTTAAATGCCCAGTTAAATGAACGGGAAGCGGAACTATTACTGCTCCAGGCACAGATTAATCCCCATTTTTTATATAATACCCTGGATTCCCTTTACTTTATGGCAATTATCAAGCAGGATGACGATATTGCCAAAATGGTGCTAGCCCTATCAAATACCTTTAAGTTAAGCCTTAATAAAGGGGATAAATTCATAACGGTAGGAGATGAAATCAACCGGATTAAAGAATACATGACCATACAGAATATGCGTTATAACAACCGGTTCGAATTATTTCTTGACCTGGATCGTGTGAAGGATTATAAAATTATAACCTTTATCCTGCAGCCCTTTGTGGAAAATGCTATGTATCACGGACTGGAAGCCAAAATTGGTAAGGGATATATAAAGATAGAGGGACACGAAAAAGACGGCAACTTATATTTTACCATTAAAGATAACGGAGTCGGCATTGCAGACCTTTCCGTTCTGGATAACGGGTATGGGGTAAAGAATGTAAAGGAGAGGATTAAATTGCTCTATGGTGAAGAGTATGGAGTTTCATTTGCGAGTGAACCATATGTGGGTACAACGGTCACTATTGTTGTACAAGCAAGAAGTTAGGGGGTAAATGTCATGTATAAGATGGTAGTAATCGATGACGAATTTATTGTAGTGGAAGGCATTAAAGCCATGATTGCCAGGATGAAACTGGATTTTGAGGTGGTAGGGTTTGCTTATGACGGTATTGCAGCCCTTGAAGTGGTACGAAATACCAGACCGGATCTTGTAATTACAGATATCCGTATTCCGGGGCTGGATGGTTTGTCCTTAATTGAAGAGGCAAAGGAATTCCTGCCGGATACGGCGTTTGTAGTAATCAGTGGCTACAATGAGTTTGAATATGCCAGAAGAGCCTTGACCCTTGGGGTGAAAGGTTATATTGATAAGCCTATTACAATGGAGAAGTTAACAGAAGTTCTAAGGACTCTAGAGAAAGAATTTGAAAACCTGGAGCAGACAAATATTGAAAGACAGGATACAGAACGAAAGAAGCAGGCAATAAATACACATATTGACCTCTTAATCCACAGTATTATCAGAGAAGAAGCTGATAACGTAAGATTGCTGACAGAAAACATAATGGAGGATATTAAAAACCAGAATAATACCATAGAGGAATATAAAAATGAATCTTTTAAATTCCTGTGCGTTGCCCTGGGAGTATTTTCAGAACAGAAAAAGCAGTACGAAAGGGAGAATCTGGTCTCTTATAAAGACATTGAAGTATTAAGTAACTGGGAGGAAATCAAAGGGTACGTAAAGGGGATTATTGACCGGGTAGCAGAACGGATTGACGCCAGTAAATCCGGCAGCAGCCACAGAATTATTATCCAGTTATTAGACTATATAAAGCTCCATTATAACAAGGACATCGGACTCAATGAACTAGCGGATATGGTTTCTATGAATCCAGCGTATTTAAGTGTTTTATTTAAGGATGAAGTCGGAATGTCCTATATAAAATATTTGACCCAAGTACGTTTAACTCATGCCAAGGAGCTGCTGCTGGATGGACATAAGGTTATGGAGGTAAGCGAATTGGTGGGCTATAATGACTATCATTATTTTTGCAGCATATTTAAGAAAAACATAGGGCAAAAGCCGAATGAGTTCAAAGGAAGTGTAAGAAAAAAATAAAAAATGCAATAGATATGAGCAAAACCTAAAAAAATTATACAATTTACAAGAAATCATAGACTAAAAAACAAATAACATGTGTGATATTGTATATGTATAGAAAAAATTCCGGAAGATTCTATAATTAATAAACAAAAAACTACGAAGAAGGATTTTACAACACAGGGGGTCCAAAATGAAAAAACGTTTATTGTCAATAGTAGTAATGATATCGATGCTTGCAGTATTACTTACAGGCTGCGGAAAAAAGACGGAGACATCCACAAGTAATACAGATCCAGGAAAAACAGATTCGGCAGCAGAAACCACCGATTCTGCTAATGCAGCATCAGGGGATGACACACAGATAGCTAAAAAAATCAAAATTTTATCTATTTGGGCTGAAGACAAAGATAATGGTAAATTAATAACAGATTTAACCAAGAGATATATTAATGAAGTAAATCCTAAGTTTGAATATGAATTCGAATTAGTGGCATCGGATAATCTAAAACAAAAAATAGCAACCCTGGTAGCCTCTGATGACCTGCCGGATGTATTCGTGTATGAATCCGGTAAACCGATAGTGGAATTAATTGAGGCAGGTAAGCTCTTAGACGTTGGTCAGGCACTGGAGGATTTAGGTGTGGCAGATATGCTGGATGAAGGTGCGGTATCCTTATTAAAAACCTTATCCGGTACCGACCAGTTATACGACTTGCCTCTTGGTATGAATGTTGAAGGCTTCTGGTATAACAAAGCACTTTTTGAGCAGGCAGGAGTGGAAGTTCCGGCTACCTGGGACGAGTTTGAAGCCGCCTGTGCTAAATTGCAGGCAGCAGGAATCCAGCCCCTTACAGCAGGCGGTGCTGATAAATGGCCGGTTACCCGTCTGATTAATGCATATGTAATGAGAAGCATGGGCGTGGATGCGATGAAGAAAGCGGCCAACGGAGAGGCAAACTATACGGATCCTGGTTATGTAACCGCAGCCCAGAAGATTCAGGACCTGGCTATTAAGGGATATTTTGGTGAAGGTATCACGACAGTTGATCAGAACACCGCAGGCAATATGTTATTATCCGGCAAAGCAGCCATATTCTATAACGGCAGCTGGTTTACGGAAGCCCTTACCGCAGATACCAATCCCGCAGGAGCAGACGGAATCGGATTCTTTAATATTCCAGTGGTAGACGAAACGAAGGGTACAATTACAGAATACTCCATGAACTGCGGTAACATCCTTGCACTTGATAAGAGCAAATATGACGAGGGAACAGCAGGCTGGCTAAAATACATGGTGGAGAATATCGGAAATGAAGCAATGACTCAGTTTGGTGCTGTAAAGGGCTATAAATATGATGTTGCAGGTGATTTAAGTCCATACTCCAAGGTTGTCGCTGATGAACTTGCAAAAGTAACAAAAGCAAGCACCTGGTTTGAAGCAGCAATGAACAGTGAAACCTCAACAGTTGCTCAGGATAATGTACAGACACTCATTAACGGAGATACAACTCCTCAGGAATACATGCAGTCCATTCAGGATGCATATGACGGAAGTAAGTAATTTATAGGGATTAAAGGAAGGGCTGTTGCAGTTACATATAATTTATTGAATATGTCTGGGAAGTAGAGATAGATTACTTATTTCAAATCCGGTCAGGCGGGGTGTAAGGAGTTTTAAGTCCTTCAAAGTCAATAAAATCTATTATTTTGCGACAGCCCTAATTATGTCCAAATATAAGGAAATAATTAGCAAATGCTCATGGTTTTAAACGTGGATTTATAAAAGAAATTTAATAGAAATATTCAATTTATGAACTTCCAGTTAAAACCTCAGTTTAAAACATTTAGTTAAAAAACATTCATTTTGAAGAAATGCTGTTAAAAAAATGCTGTTAAAAAAATGCTGTTAAAAAAATGCAGTTAAAAAATGCTGTTAAAAAATGCAGTTAAAAAATGCTGATGAAAAAACGCTGTTAAATATGCTGTTAAAATAAACTGTTAAAAAATATGCAGCCTTTTAAAACATGCGGTCATAAAAATATGCAGGTTCATTGCAGAAAAGTGGGTAGAGGAATGAAGAGAGTATTAGGTAACAAAAAAGCCATTGCATTATTTGTTATACCGGCATTGATCTTATATACAGTCATAGTAATTTTACCGGTTGTTTGGTCTGTATACTATTCACTGTTTGAAGGATCACCGGGGTTAAAATGGAGATTTGCCGGTCTAAATAATTATAAAAGATTATTTACGGATAAGAACTTTATAGATGCATTAATCGTTAACTTAAAATATATCGGAATCGTAATGGCAGGACAGGTTGGACTTGGGCTCTGTCTGGCACTGTTTTTCAGATTCTGGTTAAAAAACTTTAAAAATGTGGTAAGAACCCTGGTATTTTTCCCGGTGGTACTTCCGACAGTGGCTGTGGGTCAGCTTTTTGTAAAAATCTATGAAATCCAGCCAAATTACGGCTTATTAAACAGTATACTGTCAAACCTTGGACTAAAAAACCTGGTACAGCCCTGGATTGGTCAGGCTTCTACGGCCTTAGGAGCTTTAAGTGCTATGGATATTTGGGTTGCTATGGGATTTTATTCGGTTATTTTTTATGGTGCGCTCCTTGATGTACCCGGGGAAGTAATTGAAGCAGCAAAAATTGACGGCTGTAATGCTATACAATTATTTAAAAGAATATTAGCTCCCCTGCTTCGTCCCATTATCATTACCTGCCTGGTATTTAGTTTTACCGGAACCGTTAAAATGTTTGAATCCGCTCTGGCACTGACTAAGGGTGGACCCGGTAACGCAACCAGATCCCTTTCCATGTATATGTATAATGTATCCTTTACCTACGGAAAAGTGGGTTACGGAAGTGTTATAGCAGTATTTATTTTCCTGCTGTGTATTATGGGTTCGGCAGTAATTAACCGTTTTGATAAAAAAGATTAAGAAGGAGGAGACAGACCGTGAAACAAAGTAAATTTAGAGTAAAACCATTCCTGATTGCCCTGCTTACCCTTGGGTTAGTCATACTTGAAGTCTATCCTATCTTCTGGATGGTCACCGCATCCTTTAAACAGCCTGCGGAATTTGTAAACAAACCGGCTTATGCCTTAAATGACGGTTTTTATGTTAAGAACTACATAGATGCCTGGACAAGAGGTAATATGGCAGTATTTTTTAAGAACAGTTTAATCAATACTCTGGCAGCACTGGTATTTATCGTATTCTTTGCAGTAACCGTTGGGTTTGCAGTTACTAAGATGGACTGGAAATATAAAGATAAAGTGGCCAAGTATTTTGGTATCGGCATTATGGTTCCCATTGCTACGGCATTAATTCCATTGTTTCAGATTTATAATAAACTACATTTAATCAATACCAGAACCAGTTTAATCCTTGCCTATATTGCTTTTGGGCTGTCGTTATCCATTTACCTGGTAACCGGCTTCTTAAGGTCCTTGCCGGATGAGATATTAGAAGCCGCAGTTGTAGATGGCTGTGGTATATACAGACTGATGTGGGAAGTAGTAGTTCCTCTTATGAAGAATGCAATTGTAACCGTACTGGTATTGCAGTTTTTCTTTAAATGGAATGATCTTTTGTTTTCCATGACCTTTATCAATGACACCAAGTTAAAGACCATACAGACCGGACTACTGTATTTTCAGGATGAATTCGGTTCTAAAAACTGGGGAGCTATCTTTGCGTCTGTGTCTATGAGTGTAATACCTATGTTGATATTATATATGATTTTAAATAAAGCAGTAATCGAAGGAATGACCGCCGGTGCGGTAAAAGGCTGATTGCATCAGGTTTTTAAATAAATAGTAAAAATAGATAGAAAGGATGCCAGATCAGATTCATTTAATCTGTTTATTAAGGCGGTACCGAAAGGTTATAGGTACACAAGGGTGAAGGTTGAAAGAAAATAAAAGAGTAGAAAGGATGCCACATTATGATTCTTTCAACCAGTTATTTTTGTGGCAGTATCGCAATTAAACTTGCGATATGCAATGGGTGTGAAAAATGAAAGATTACGAAGAAAGCATCAGAAATTTTATACTTAAGAATATACCTAAGGTTTTAAAAAATCCGGTGAGTTTTATCAAATATCCGTTTATCGATCCGGGTTCTGTTTATAACGGTAATGTGTGGGATTGGGATACTTACTGGTCGGTGTACGGTTTGCTTAATCTTCTGGATTGTGTGGAAAACACAGAGCAAAAGGAACAGATTATAACCCATGCCAAAGGAAATATCTTTAATTTCCTGGATCACCAGTTGGAAGACGGTTATATTCCCATGATGATTGAAGTAGGACAATGGACAGAGCCTTATCTTAATATGAAGCACAAAGAAGGTATCATTATGAATATGCATAAACCCTTTTTGTGTAACCAGATCTGCCTGATTAGCGATTATATAAAGGATTATACCTGGGTAAAAGAGGATTTGAGTAAGCTCTATCAATATTTTGATTGTTATTATAATAATTATTTCTCTGAAAACAGCGGTCTTTTTGTCTGGTGTGATGATATTATGATTGGCATGGACAATGATCCGGCCTCTTTTGGACGGCCTAAGTTTTCTACTGCCAATATCTTCTTAAACAGTTTTATGGTAACAGAACTACAGTCCATGGCTAACATATTAACTGCCCTTGGTGAAAGTGAAGCAAAAGCAGAAGATTACCTGTACAAAGCAAAACAACTCATTGAAGCCATACAAAAAGAATGCTGGGATAAACGTGATAAATTCTTTTACTCGGTGGATGTGGACATTAAAACCAGAAACTTTGACTGGTTCCATCAGGGACTGGGGGTTTTTTGGAAGACCCTGCCTATCAAAATCCGTGTCTGGTCCGGTTTTATCCCTATGTGGGCAGGCTTTGCCACAAAGGAACAGGCAGCAGAGCTGGTAAAACATCTTTTTGATGAAGATACTTTTCACAGTGAGTATGGTCTTACAACCCTTGCTAAAGATGAAAAAATGTTTGATTTATCCGTAACCAACAATCCTTCTAACTGGCTGGGACCTATTTGGCTGGTGGCTAATTACGTCGTATTCAGAGGACTTATGAATTACGGATTTAGAGAGGAAGCAAAAGTGCTTTGTGAGAGAACCTTACTGCTTCTTGGTGAGGATCTTAAAAAGACCGGCAGTCTCCATGAGTACTATAATCCGTTTAACGGAGAACCCATAATGAACGGTGGATTTATAAATTGGAATATACTTGTTCTTAATATGATTGACGAACTAAATGGTAAGAAACCTATGAAGGAAACGATGTAGTCTGGAAGAAAGCTTTTCCCATATGTATAAGAGAGGATGTGAAGTTATAGAACAGAACAAAAAAGTAACAAAAGTTGAAAAATGGGATGTCTTTGAACTTGTTTTGAAGGGAAGAAGGGATAAAAATCCTTATGTGGATTATGACATTTTTGGAACCTTTCACGGAGCACAGGAGTGTAAAAAGGTAGATGGTTTTTATGATGGGGATGGAACTTACCGTATTCGGTTTATGCCTTCCTTTGAAGGAAAATATGATTATGTAATTGGAGGTTCCTTTGGGGAGGAATCTTATAGCGGAAGCTTTGAGGTGATACCTGCGGTAAAAGAAAATCACGGACCGGTTCGGGTTGCATCTAAATACCATTTTACCTACGAAGACGGTACCCCCTATTACTGCCTTGGCACAACCTGTTATGCCTGGACCCACCAACCGGTTTCCATGCAGAAGACTACCCTGGCATCTTTAGAGAGCAGTCCCTTTAATAAAATTCGGTTCTGTATTTTCCCAAAACATTATGATTATAACTTATATGAACCTCTGACCTATCCTTATGAAGGTATTCCCTGCGATATATCTGCCCTGTCCAAAGAAAATTTTCTGGAATATAAACCTTCTAATCCTGAGAATCAGTGGGATTATACCACCTTTCGCCCAGAACATTTTCGAATCCTGGAAAACCGTATTGCAGATTTAAAGGAACTTGGAATAGAAGCGGACCTTATTCTGATGCACCCTTATGACAGATGGGGTTTTTCCGAGATGGATATGGACAGTGCTAAATTATACTTAAAATATGTTATTGCCAGATTTTCAGCATACCGGAATGTTTGGTGGTCTCTTGCCAATGAATATGACCTGTGTGAGAAAAAAACCATGAAGGACTGGGAAGAATACGCAGATACCCTATGCAGTCTGGACCCTTACCAGAGACTCCGATCCATACATAACTGTAAGACACTATATGATTTTACAAGACCCTGGATTACTCATTGCAGTATCCAGAGGACAGAAATCTATCTGTCGGCAGCCAATACCAAAGCCTGGAGGGAACGATATGGTAAACCGGTAGTCTTAGATGAAGTGGGTTATGAAGGAAATATCAACTATTCCTGGGGTAACTTAACCGCACAGGAAATGGTCCGATTATTCTGGACGGCTGCTGTTCGGGGCGGCTACTGCGGTCATGGTGAAACCTATATGAATGAAAAGGATAAGCTATGGTGGTCTCAAGGCGGTATTTTATATGGTGAGTCAGCACCAAGACTTCAATTCCTTCACAGTATCTTATGTGAGGTGCCAGGACTTGGTTTAGAACCGGCAGATATAAAGAAATGGGAAGAAAATAGTGCAACCGCAGCCCATGCAGGGTATAGGGGTAAATATTACTTATTCTACACCGGACATACCCGCCCTTCCTTCAAAGAATTTGAATTTGAACCAGAGAAGCGTTATCAGGTGGAGGTTATAGATACCTGGAACATGACAATTGATAACAAAGGCATATATACTGGTAAATTTTATATCTCTCTTCCAAGTCTTGAATATATGGCGATACGAATTCAGGAAGTAACGGAATAACATAAGTAAAGGAGATACAGCATGTTAAAGGAATTTAAAAACCCTTCGAATCAGTACCGGCCGATTCCTTTTTGGTCCTGGAATGATAAACTGAATAAAGAAGAGTTAAAATATCAGATTGAAGAAATGAAGGAGGCTGGAGTCGGCGGTTATTTTATGCATGCACGTTCCGGCTTGAAGGTTGATTATTTAAGTGAGGAATGGTTTGACTGCATTAAAACCGGTCTGGATAAAGGAAAAGAAGTAGGACTAGACGCCTGGATCTATGACGAAGAAGGATGGCCCAGTGGATTTGCCGGTGGTATTGTTCCGGCACTTTCACCGGATTATCATGCAAAATTCATGACCCTTGAGACCCAGCTTACTACAGATATGATGAATCAAGAATCGGTAATTGCTGGTTATGTATATAACAAAGCTATGTGCACGTACAGAAGAATCACTCATCTTGATACTTATAGCTGCCAAGAGGGCGAGGAACTATTAGTTATCAGAAAGCATACCAATCCCTATTATATCGATACTATGAATAAACGGGCAGTAGAAGCCTTCCTTAAATCCACCCATGATGTGTATTATGAGAAATTCGGGGAGGATTTTGGCACTTACATGAAAGGCTTTTTTACGGATGAACCAAGGCTTGCCTGCAATAACTTCGGGGAACTGGCCTGGTCGGATGAGCTTGTCGGTGAATTTGTGAAAAAGTACGGTTATGATATCAGAGATCATATCCCTGCCCTATATAGAAAAACTGACAATTATGAAACCCATCGCTATAACTTTTGGGAACTGGTCAGCGAACTGTTTGTGCAAAGTTATATGAAGACCATATATGACTGGTGTGAAGCCCATAAGGTAAAAGCAACTGGTCATATTATGATGGAGGAGAGTATCTTTAGCCAAATGACCAGTACAGCCGGGGTTATGCCCTTTTATGAATACCTTCATATACCTGGCATTGACTGGCTAAGACGCCCCATCTCCTCACCGGTTATCGGAAAACAGGTAGGTTCCGTAGCCTGCCAGCTTGGCAAAAAGCAGGTACTTACGGAATCCTTTGCTTTATGCGGCTGGAATGTTTCTTTTGAAGAACTTAAGTGGATAGCAGAGTGGCAGTTTGTGAACGGTGTCAACCAGATTTGTCAGCATTTACAGGCATATACCATTAAGGGAGTCCGCAAGAGGGATTATCCGCCGTCCTTGTTTATCCAGCAGACCTGGTGGAAGGAATACCGGCAGTTTAATGATTATTTGGGCAGGCTCTGTGTCGTATTATCCGAGGGCAGTCAGACCGCCGACGTATTGCTGCTGCACCCAATGGGAAGTGGTTTTATAGCCTATGACGGTACCAGAACTGAGGAAATTATAAGTCTTGACGATGCATTTACCAAACTTTCAGAAACATTGTCCGGTAACCATATTAGTTATCACTTTGGCGATGAAACTATTATAAAACGTCATGGTAAGGTAGAGGGCAGTCGTTTTGTTGTGGGAGAAATCAGCTACCGTACAGTGATTCTGCCCCATATGTATGCTATGAATGCCAACACGCTAGCTCTGCTTCTTACCTTTACTAAGAATGGAGGAACCGTATTTTGTCTGGGCGAATTTCCAACGTATACGAACGGCAGTAAAGAGGATTTGTCTCTGTTAGAAAACAAGGTGTTAAAAGAAACACCAGAAAATATACGGGAATTAATGATGCAGGAACACTTAGTGGCTTTAAGTATCGCGGATCAGAACGGGGAAGTACAGAGTATATCCTATCAGCAGCGGGAGACAGAAGACGGCATTTTATTATTTATGGTAAATCACCATCAGAAGGATACTTATCATGCAGATATAACTATATTCAATAAGCAGTATAAAGTAATCAGGATGATTGCAGAAACTGGTGATGAGGAAGTGCTTTCCTATGATACGCCAGACGGCAGTACGAATTTTAACCTTACCTTTGAGCCAATGCAGTCCTATATTATCAATTTAATAAAGCTTGAGGAGCGCTCTACCTATGAAAAAGAGGTGACAGAGGTTCAGTCGGTTTCTCTTTGTGACCATTGGAAGATTGATAGGATGGATTTAAATTCCATGACCTTGGATTATTGCAGTTATCGTATTGACGGCGGAAAATTGCAGGGACCCATTCCAGTAATCAAACTCCAGAGTATATTAATGGATTTGCAAAGACCCTGTGATATAGAACTTTATTTTAACTTCAGGATAGCCATGGACCTTGAGAAAAATAAAGAATTTTATGCTGTAATTGAAGACGCTGATATCTACGGGATATCGGTTAATGGAAAACAAATACCGTATAAGGATTTAAGCTATTGGAAGGATAAATCCTTCAAAAATGTGGATATAAAATCGGCTCTTGTACCTGGAGAGAATGAAATTATCTTAAAGACCAACTTTTTTCAGCCTCAGAAAGTATATGATGTCCTTTACGGTGATAATGTTTACGAGACAGAAAAGAATAAAATTACTTATGAGGTTGAATTGGAGAGCATCTATTTACTGGGGGATTTTGGCGTGGTAAGTGATACACCCTATTATCCTGTTGAACGGGGAGCTATGGTAACTAGTGGACCATTTACCATTACCGAGAGACCGGAGACTTTTAACAGCAATGAGTTTACGGTTAACGGACTTACCTTCTTTGCAGGTCAGTTAGAAATCAGCCAGGAGCTGTCCTTGATACGGGAGCCAGGAAAACGGGTTGTCTTACAGTTAAAGAAACACCATGCACCCTTAGTAAAACTGTATGTGAATGACATGCTGGTCAAACATTCCTTATGGGCTCCTTATACAGCTGATATTACAGATTATGTGAAAGATGGTGTGAACCTTATCCGTTTACAGGTATTTGCCTCGAATAGAAACCTGTTAGGACCCCACCACCATATAGACGGAGAATGTTACAATGTGGGTCCAGAAAGCTTTACCGGCAAATGGAGCTGGGTAGAACGAAAGTCCGAAGCAGATGCTACCGAGATTTTCGACCGTAACAAGAATTACTGGACAGATTCCTATTGTTTTGTGGAATTTGGACTTTCATAAAGCTGGACTTCAAAAAAAGGGGTTATGCTACTAGCAGGCTCAGAAAAAAATAGTAGTTGAAACTTTAGTAGTTGTATATCAAATGGGAGGGGTTTACATGGAACAAAAATTACTGACGGATTTATTGAAGAAATATAAGAAGTCTTCATTTAACACCAGTGTTATCAAAGATTTATTAGCTGATGAAATAAAAAAGTGTAATAAGAAAATCATTGTACTGGATGATGATCCTACCGGTGTCCAGACCGTTCATGGGGTTTATGTATATACGGACTGGTCACTAGAGAGTATAAGAGAAGGATTTACGGCACCGGAAAAGTTATTTTATCTGTTAACTAATTCCAGAGGTCTGACAGAAGCCCAGACCATAAAAGTCCATACCGAAATTGCGGAACGTATACTTGAAGTTTCGAAAGAAACCGGTCAGGAGTTTCTGATTATCAGCCGTGGAGATTCCACCCTTAGAGGACATTATCCTCTGGAAACAGAAGTGCTTAAAGATATTCTTAATATGAGTACGGGACGTGAAATTGACGGAGAAATCCTTTTTCCGTTCTTCTTAGAAGGTGGTCGGTTTACCGCAGAAAATATCCACTATGTTAATTACGGTGGGACATTGATACCTGCCGGAGGCACTGAATTTGCCGGGGATAAAACCTTTGGTTATCATAATTCAGACCTGAGGCGTTATATTGAGGAGAAATCGGCAGGAGAATATAAAGCCGAATCGGTAACGGCTATCAGTCTAGAGAGCCTTAAAAGCGGTGATATTGAAGGGATTACCAAACAGCTTGAACGTATCAGTAATTTTAATAAAGTAATTGTAAATGCTCTGGATTATCAGGATGTAGAGGTGTTTTGCCTTGCACTTTATATAGCCATAAACAGGGGCAGGAACTTTTTATTCCGCAGCGCAGCTTCCTTTGTTAAGATCATGGGAGGAATATCAGACAGACCGCTGCTAAAAAAAGCTGAAATGATTGAAAAAATGGATAGAAACTATACGAATGGAGGTCTTATAGTAGCCGGTTCCCATACGGCAAAAACCACGGAACAGCTAAATGGTTTAAGAAACAGGAAGGATATTGCTTTTCTCGAGTTTGACTCTGATTTAGTACTAATTGATAAATTGGAGGATGAAGTGGAACGGATTATTACATTGGCTGCAAGAAAAATCAGTGCGGGTATAACCGTAGTAATCTATACAAAACGTAAACTTCTGGTCTTGGATAATGACACCACAGAGGATGCCCTGCTGCGTTCCGTTAAGATTTCGGAGGCGTTACAGAGTGTTGTGGGAAGGTTCCCAATTAGACCAGCCTTTGTGATAGCCAAAGGGGGGATAACCTCAAGTGATATAGGAGTAAAAGCATTACAGGTAAAACGGGCGCTTGTACTTGGGCAGGCGGCTCAAGGTATCCCAGTCTGGAAAACAGATGAAGAAAGCAAATTCCCTGGTATACCTTATATCATTTTCCCGGGAAATGTAGGAAATGAGGATACGTTAAGGGAAGTGGTGGATCAGTTGACGTAATGCTGAAAAGATATGCGTAGAAGCAATTGTAATAATCAAACTTTAAAATATACGTTAGAGGGTATTTATAATAAGGCTTTATAGAAATAAGGCTATGTTGAAATAAAGCTAGTTATAATAAGCGATTAATTGATAAGAGATAATAGTAAGTCGGCAATATTAAGTAAGATAATAGTAGATTAATTATTAACCAGGTTTTGGTTTAAAAGACAGGAAGGAGTTTATATGAAATTATGTACATTACATACCTCGGACAAGTTTATGGAGTTAATGTCTGACCCTTTTACAAAGCCATTTCTTAAGGAACATCCAGAAATTGAACAGATGGATATCGCAGACAGTTCCTTAATTAAAGAAACCCAGACAGCAGGCTATGCCACTCCTGCCGTGTCAAGGCGGATGTTTTATTATATGATGAGTGCCGTTGAGGCCGGTGCGGATGCAATATTAGTTACCTGCACTTCTGTTAATACGGTTACGAAAGCAATCAGAAACATGATTCCCATACCAGTTATCAGCATCGAAGAACCGGTGGCACAGAGTGCGGTTAAGGCAGGAAAAAGAATTGGGATACTTTCCTCACTGGCTACCAGTGCTCAGCCGGTGAAGCAGACAATTATGGAGGAAGCCTTAAAAGCAGGTGTGGAGGTAGAAGCAAAAATCCAGGTAGCAGACGGAGCCTTTGAAGCACTAATGGAGGGAAACCGGCCACTGCATGATGATAAGGTGAGGGAAGCTTTAGAAGAACTAGTAAAGGAAGTGGATGTAGTGGTATTTGCCCAGATGTCCATGGCTTTGGTAAATCATCCGGAATATAGTATTCCTGTACTTAAATTTGGTCAGTTAAGCTATGAAGCAGCCAGGGAGGCTATGTTAGCAGCAAAGAAGAAATAGTGTGATAAAGAGTGGTATACATGATGAAAGAACGCAATCATGATGAAAAAACGCAATCATGATGAAAAAACGCAATCATGATGGAAGAGTGCAATCAAGATGAAAGAGCGTAATCAAGATGAAAGAGCGTAATCAAGATGAAAGAGCGTAATCAAGATGAAAGAGCGTAATCAAGATGAAAGAGCGTAATCAAGATGAAAGAGTGCAATCAAGATGAAAGAGCGTAATCAAGATGAAAAAGCGCGATCAAGATGAAAGAGCTTAATGACGAAAGAGTTTAATCATGACGGAAAGGCTGGAAGAAAATATAAAGAAAGGATGCTATACCAAGTATCGTTCAGTCCATATTTTAAGGAAGAATCGCTAACTGGTTTGCGGTATACAAAGGGTGAAACAATGAGAAAGGTAATAATATCGTTAGCTCCAATAAAAGGACCGGCAGCGCCCATACAGATTGAAGCTGTTGCAGAGGATATAGCAAAAAGCATCGATGCAGGGGCGGCTATGTGCCATCTTCACTGCAAAGATAAGGAGGGGCGGCTGACACCGGACATCACCTTTTTTACTGAGTTACTTGCTGCGGTAAAAGCGAAAAGGGATGTGGTGGTACAGGCTTCTACCGGAGGAATCTCATCTATGAACATACAGGAAAGATGCAATCCGCTTAAAGTTAGTAAAGTTGAGAGTGCCTCTTTAAATGGCGGAACCACTAACCTGGGGGAAGCTGTATATATCAATTCGTTTGAAGATATTCGTTATTGTGCAAAAACCTGTTATGAGAAAGAGATACTTCCGGAAATCGAAGTATTTGATATTGGGATGATTCATACTATTAATCTGGTAAGAAAGGAACAGCCTTTTCAAGACCCGGTGCTATTTAACCTGGTATTTGGTCATAAAGGCGGTATGCAGCCAACGCTAGAAGCGCTGACTGCCTTTCGTTCTTTCGTACCCGCGGATTGTCTTTGGGGAGTTACCCATTTTGGAAGAGACAACTGGACCTTCTTAGCGGCGGCTGTTGCCATGGGAGCTACAGTGGTGCGTATCGGCTTTGAAGACAGTATGTATTTAGAAGAAGGCATGGAGGCCCGTTATAATTATCAGGTTGTTGAAAAACTGGTATCTCTTATCATAGCCATGGGACTACAACCTGCCACACCGGAAGAAGCCAGAATGATTTTAAATATTTCACCGAAATAAACATAGAAGTAAAGGAGAGCACTTATGCCGAAAAACATAAAAAAATCAGTACCAGATACCTTGAATTTAGCTGACCGGGCAGGAATTGCCCTGAATGCCATGATTGGAGTTGCGGATGAAGATAAGGGGTATATACCTTTTTTTAGTGGATTTTTTGCGTCTGATCCAGCTTGGATGAGCCATGGAAACTGGGATTACGGCTCCAGTCACGGACGGCTTGTAGATTCCATGACATTAGTCAGAGCAATGACAGGAACCGAGGAAGGAAGAGATATTGAAAAACACTATAAAGAAAACCTTCTGTCTTTCTTTAAAAAGGATGGATTAAGTTACAGACGCAATAATTTTACAGAAGAGTTCGTTAAATCCTGTGATGCCAGATTTGAAGACAGTGCCTCTATGATTGATCAGAGGGCAGTTTTATTAGGACTTACCTCCTGGTTTATCGATACCGAAGAAGAAGCAGTAAAAAGCCGTGCAGACCAGCATGTTGCCGCTTTAAAGCGTATAGCCAGAAAAGAGCGGACCTCCTGGTATTATCCGGCTTCTGAATATACGGAACACGGCTGGCCCTCCTTTGATGCCGTAGTTACAAGACTTTGTCCGGACCCTTGTGCCATGTGGGGGAGGCAGGTCAATCCTTTGATACGCTACCACCAGGTAACTGGTAATCAGCATGCGCTGGAATTAAGTGAGAACTTTGTATCCAATATTGTATACCGAAGCGGAGCTTTTTCGGCAGACGGAAGCTGGAACGCGGGTCTTGGATATAGAAATGGTCATTTCCACACCAGAATGGGTACCATTGCCTCTTTGGCCAGATTTGCTGAATTTACCCATGATGCATATCTAATGAACTGGGTGAAAAAATGCTATGACTGGGGTCTTTCTAAATGTACGACCTTCGGCTGGACACCAGGTGACTTAGAAGATCAGGGATACGAACATGAAACCTGCACCTTGGTTGATGCCATAGGGACAGCGATTACACTGGCTAAAAACGGATACACAGAATACTGGGGGATAGCAGAGCGGTTCCTGCGTAACCAGCTTACCGAGGCTCAGCTTCTGGATACCAGTTGGATTAAACAGTCGGATACCAAGGACAAGGATATTTATCAGGAAAAGACGTATTATAAGGTGGCAGACCGCTTAAGAGGCGCATTTGCAGGATACTCAGCTCCAAATGACTTTGTATACAGCGGAATGAAAGGCAGGGGGCATATTATGGATGTACAGGTCTGCTGTGTAGCTTCCGGTGCAAGAGGACTTTATAATGGATGGAACAACATCGTTACGGAAGAAAGAGGACGGGTAAGCGTCAATATGCTTCTTAATAGAGCCTCCAAGTGGGTAGAGATATACAGCCACCTCCCTCACGCTGGCAAATTAGAAGTCACAGCAAAAACTGATATAAAAGAACTCTGCATAAGAATACCGGAATACGTCCCTTACGGAGCCGTAACAATTAAAAGAACCTTTAACGGTGAAGAAAAAACCATAAGCGCCAGAGAATTGCCCTGGATAAAGAATTACTTTGTAAAACTGGCTGATGTAAAAGACAAAGAAGAAATCGAAGTAACCTTCCCGGTTATAATGAGAAAAACAATAGAAACCGCTGTAGATGATGTATTTGAAACCAACTGGGCGGGGGATAATGTAATCAGCATATCCCCAAGTGGAGAATATTATCCCCTATACAAGAATATACAGCTTCTGGATACAATCCCCACAAGGAAAACTCCATTGTATCTGGGAAGTACGAAAGACTTTGACTAAATCAATCTTTCCCAGCCGTCTCATTGACCTTAGAATAGATACAACCACAGTAATCCTGCCTGTAGAGCTGATATTCTTTGGAAAGTTCGATAGAACGTTTGTAACCGTTCTTCTTCTTAAAATCAGCTCCCAGGTAAGGGGTATCATATTTCTTAGATAGCCGTTCCCCGATTTCATTTAACTTTCCGGCGTTTTTATGTGGGCTGATGGATAACGTAGTGGTAAAATAATCAAACCCTTCCTCCTTAGCCAGTTTGGCAGTTTCTTCAAGGCGGAGTTCATAGCACTTAAAGCAACGCTCACCGCCCTCCGGACAGGATTCAAGTCCTTTTGCTAATTCATAAAAACGGTCTGGATCATAGATTCCCTGGCGAAACTGAATGGGATTCTTAACCGTCAGGCTGCTGATTAGACGTTTCTGTTCCTGGACACGTCTGTGATATTCCTCTTCAAAGGATATATTGGGATTATAATAATATATGGTTATATGAAAGAATTGGGTTAAGTACTCAAGCACATAACTGCTGCAGGGAGCGCAGCAGCTATGTAACAGCAGACTGGGCGTGATATGATCTGCTTCTAAACCTGCCAGCAGCTTATCCATTTCTTTTTGGTAATTTCTTTGTATATCCATAAAGACCCTCCATAATAACTGAAAAACGGGATATATTTACATATAAAGGTGATTTAAAACAATTTTTCGTTCCCATTTCATAAGTTTTTGAAATTTTTTAAAAAATTTATAAATTTTGCTTGATTTTCTTCTCGAAATATTATAATATATATCTGCTGTGAAAACAACAAAATATTTCACAAAGCAAATCGAGGCGTGGCTCAGCTTGGCTAGAGCGCTGTGTTAGGGACGCAGAGGTCGCAAGTTCAAATCTTGTCGCCTCGATTATATAACCTCCGAATTTTCGGGGGTTTTTTTATTTTGTATTGCATAGCCTCTTCAAAGGATATATTAGTTATTTTATCGTTTTTCTTTCGTGGCTATTTGCGACAATTATTTATACTTCCCCTCATTTAGAAAGGCATCTTACAAAGGCGTAAGGTGTCTTTTTACGTTATTGCAAATAATGTAAAATAGTGGTAGTATTTGTATAGGGAAGGAGGTATATAATTTGAAGAATAGAATTAATAAGTTTTTGATAATCTTATTAATAATGACAGTTGCGTTTGCTCCAATTTATGACTACCACATAAATATGATAACAGCAGAAGCGCATTCAGGTAGAACAGATTCGAGCGGGGGACATAAGGACAATAAAAATAAAAGTGGATTAGGCAGTTATCACTATCATTGTGGAGGAAATCCAGCTCATTTACATGATAATGGGGTATGTCCATATTCAACAGACTCAAGTAAAAATTCGACTTCATCAAGTTCGAAAAAAGAAAAAAAATCCACGATATCTACTGAAGTTGTCCAAAAGGTACAAGAAGCTTTAAACGCACTGGGATATGATTGTGGTACACCTGATGGTGTATTTGGTAAAAAAACTAAGGCAGCGTTAAAAGAATTCCAAGAGGACAATGGTTTAAAGAAAGATGGAATAATAGGTCCTAAGGTAAAAAAGGCACTCAATATTAATTAGCTAAGGCGATATTATATATTGTGTAACATTAATTTAAAATATAATATATACTACAAGCATCCTTCTGGGTGCTTTTTTTAACTAATAAATTTCATCATAAAGTTATTGACAATAAGAACAAATGTTCGTATAATGTATTTATTAACAAATCCTCTCACTATTTGTCATATTTTACCCTTTTTTATTGAATCATACATTATATAGTTGTATAATGTTGGTAAAATAATTAATAGGAGGGTATTATGGTAATTAAACGGAGCACAATAAAATATCAATATTATGAAATATGTTGTATGGATAATGATGAGCATACAGATATTAATTATGATTTTAGAACTTGGATTGCTAAGCTTGCAGCTATCACTGATTTATCAAATCGCATCAAGGATATAAATGGTATAAAAGGAAGAGTAGAAAACATAGACTTAGTACATAATGAAGAATATTATGCAGTTAATTTTATGAGAATGGATGAACTAAGTAACACGTATCTCGTTCGCGAAGACGAAGAGGCAGAACACATAGATTTAGAAGATGGCGAATATATCGGTAAGAATACAGTAATATTATATGATCCTAGGCTTTATATAGTTATGGTTCAGTGTAATAGAGGAGGATATGGCGTTACAGCTATAGAGAGTTATATTAATTCCTTCAATTCTGAAAGTGATTTATGTTATCTTAGACCTATTTTAAGTGAGTTAGATGTGCAAAAATGTCTTGAAGGAGCTACAACAAAGATAGATGTTAGGTTTTCTGATATTAGGGAATTTCGACCTGACCAGTCAGAAGAATTTGAAGAAATTGTTGACTCATTTAAAAAGATGGAATGTATAACAGCTCATATTGAAATAGGAATGGGGCAGGGACGTAATAAAGAAAATAAATTAGATCCAGAGACTGTATATAATGCTGTAACCGATATTATAAAAAATAAGCGTTGCATATCATCTGCCAAAATTATGCTTACAGATGATCAGAAGTCTGCTGTTTTTGATTTGTTTAACAATATAGAAAGTGATAAAATAACATTCCCTATCCAAGCACGCGGAGAATTAGGATATGGATTTATGGCCGATACAATGGCAGAAAAATATGATGAAAGAGCAAGGGCAAGAATATTAAATATCTTAAGAAGAGGTGAATAGAATGAAAAAAATAGCTAGAAATGGTTTAAAGAAATGCTTAAAAAAATATTATTATAGTATTCCGTCCATTTCTAGTATTATTTTCTTGAGCTATTCAGGATTAAATTATTTATTGAAACTTGGACTTTATGAGGTCTATGATAGTAAAAATTTCAATGAAGTATTTAAATCTACTATAACATTTATATCGATTATAATAAGTTTTTTAGGTGTATTATTAACCATCTTAATTTCAAATAAAGGTAAATCTAATTTAATCCAGTATTTTTTTGATAATGCTGATAAAAAGAAATTTGCAAGTTCTTTGAAACTGACGATTATATCTGGATTGGCTGCAGATGTGCTTTCATGCTTATTACTATTAAATGATATCTATTTGCGCTGGGGATTAATAATTCTAACAGCTATTTGGATTTGGGTGTTGTTATATTATCTTTCGAATGCTTATAGGTTTATTAGTTTGCTATTAAGATTATTTTTAGACGATGATACGCCAAATAAAAAAGTAAAAAATGAAATTACAAACGAAGATGAAACAAACTTAAAAAATTTAATTAAAAAGACAAATGAAAAATAAAACAATTAATTAGGAACTGTTTTAATAGCAGTTCCTTTTTTCGTATTTATCATAATTATCTAGTTGTTTCATGGAATCAGTGAGATTTTTAAGAGTCTTTTCAATATCTAATTTCCCCCTACAGAGTCAGTGCCAGATGAAATGTACCAGTCAATATTGCAAAAAGCATTATTCCATATAGTACCAATTATGAAATTATCAATTTCAGACAATCGATCAGTAAACTTATTTGACCGTACTTCTATTTTGCAAGAATAATTCTTACTTCCAACCTTCCCTATGATAATTGTTTTGCCTATATCGTTTGCTGTTATTTTACCCTTACTTGTTACAGAAGCCACAGAGCTATTATTACTAACCCATTTTACTGTCTTTGTAGTACCGGTGACTTTTATACTGTATGTATCACCAACATATAAAATTAAATTATTTTTACTTATTTTGTAGACGCAGCACTCGCTGATTGTACTGGTATTACAATAATTGCGATAAGTACCAAGATAATTTGTCAATAGAAAACCCAATGTAATCTGGGAAGAGCATGGGGTTGCTTTTGGGTGCTATACGGAGAGTACAGCAAGTATATTTGTATAGAAAAATTGTGTTGCATTTCATGTCGCATAGGTCAGAAAATATGCAACATAACGGGAAAAGTCATGTACTTTTAAGAAAAATAAAAACATGTGGATATCTTAATATCTAAGGTTTCATTTTGAACTCCTAGTTTTTTTAGGAAGTCTTCTGCTTCATCCCGGTAATTATTTAGATTCAAGATAAATCCTCCATTTCATTATAGTAAAACAAAACAATGTCACAGATAATTTAGTGTAAAAGGACTACCCCTTTGAAAACTTAGTACTTGCAGGCACAGCTTTTTATTAAGAGCGGAATAATGACATTAATATAGAATCTCCCAGTAGTGCTCAGATATATGGTACCGGAGTTTACATTGTAGTGTTCGGCTTTGAACATTTGCCTGACAGGAATAAGTGATTACAGGAAGAGTATCAATCGTCTCTTCTTTCGAAGAGAGGACACGTTCAATCTTAATATTAGTGTTATCACCATAGAAATCCTTATACTGAAAATATAATGGTTTAATTTTACCGGCAGGATTAAAAGAAGCAATAACAGAGGTCTCTAATTTGGAATAAAGAATACCGTTTTGCTTATTACCAGATGAAAAACCATATGAATATGAATTATCAAACATAGGGTGACCACCTCCACTAACAGGGAACATTTGTTCGAGTATCTAAAACTATTATACAAAACAAACAAAATGAAGTCAAGGGTAAATAAACAAAAAAATATTCCAACACAATCCTTTTTCAATAATTAACCTTTGAGAAACAGTTAAGTGTTTTTGATTGCCATCTATCTTATGGTACAGATGATTAACCTCACTTTTTGCACAGACAGGCAAATCTGTATTTTAATTATATAGCTTAATCAAGTAGTATGCTAAATACTAAATATGTTCATAATCAGGTACGGTTGTATTATTACCAACTAGAAATATGTGGTAATTTATATTTTTTAGTAGTATCATATTTATAAAGTTAATTCACTATAATAAATGAATTAATGTCTAAAAAATTGAATGCTGAGGAGTATTTAGCTTACCTTAAGAAAAGATGGAATACATCCACTTAAATAGAGAAAAATAAGGTTTAGGCTGATTGTAAACGATATGGAACTTAACTATTTCTTTTCATGGGAACTGATAGAAGCTGGTATTATTAGAATAACTGGAGCCGGAAATGAATTAATGTATTTGATTGTAGGAAGCAAAATGGCAGCTTTGATCGATACAGGATCAGGTGTAGGCAATATAAAGGAATATGTGGAGGAGTTGACGAAACTTCCTATTATTGTTATATTGACCCATGCCCATATTGACCATTCGGCTGGAGCTTTTTATTTTAATGAGGTTTATTTAAATGAACAGGATGCTAAATTGTTAAATTTGGAGTTTAGCGAAGAAGAATGTAGACTAATGTATCAGGGGATTAAAGACTTTGTAGCCGGAACAAACAAAGAACTTGCAATTCATTTGCAAGAGAAGGATATGGTCAAACCTTTTCATAAGAATTTTCTGCCTCTCTCAGACGGAGATAAGTTTGAGCTTGGAGGGCTGACACTCGAGATAATAGAATGCCCTGGGCATACGAAAGGGAGTGTAGTAGTTTTAATTAAGGAACAAAGAGCCATCATCTTTGGTGATTCCTGCAATCCATTCGTATGGCTATTTTTACCTGAATCTACAGGTGTCGCTGAATACAAAAATTCATTATTAAGGGTCAAGACAAGAGAAGAAGAATATGACAAGGTATATCTCTCTCATGCACCGAAGGATTCTGCCAAGGAGATATTAGATGAAGTTATACATATTTGTGACCTGATATTAGATGGTAAATCAGATGACATCCCATATTCAGTACCTGGTATGAAGGATGGGTATATTGCAAAAAAAGTAAAGTCTGAGAATAATAATTTAAGGGAAGATGGTAAAATAGGAAATATCGTTTATAAAAAGTAATTATGTATACTTACATTTTTAGAATTAAGCTTATTAAGCAGATATATTAGATTTAATATCTTTTTCATTATTGAATTAAATAAATAAGTTATTAGCAGAGGCATTTAGTGTTGATATATTAAATGCTTTTTTATCGTTTAGAAAGTTCGTCCTATTCTATAAAAACCCTCCGGGGGAGGCACATGACGCGCTTAAGGAAGATGTCACTTTCGTGACAGCGCGTCAGCCTAGAGCCATGTAAAAGTAACTTCCGCATCCTGGAATTTAGTCTTATAAACTGGAATTTAATCTTTCGCTTAAACTAAAAAAAATAGATTAAAAAAACCAGAAAACATTATTCCTCAAGAGTTGACATTAAGGGGTAGCGGGGGTATAATAAGGTGAATTAAATGATAATAATTCTCAATATTAATGCTGAAAGGTGAACATTTATGACTCTTAAGGATGGGCAGATTGGACATAGCTATATTGTAAAAGAACTAAAACTGGATCCCCAGGTTGGGCGCAGACTGGAAGCTTTGGGTTTGATTGGCGGAACCAGAATACAGATGATGAACCAGAATGCAGATGGAGCCGTCGTATTTAAAGTAAGAGGAACCAGGCTTGCTATTGGGAATAAAATTGCAGAAGCCATCTATATTGAGGAGGTGGCAAAATGAAAGAAGAATTGCAGGTAGGTTTTGTAGGTAATCCCAATTGCGGTAAAACTACACTATTTAATGCCTATACAGGTGCCAAGCTTAAAGTAGCCAATTGGCCTGGTGTTACTGTCGAGAAAAAAGAAGGAGCCTTTAAGTACCATAACCATATCTTTAAATTGGTGGACTTACCCGGTACATATAGTCTGACTTCGTATACCATGGAGGAAAAGCTGACCAGGGAATATATTTTAAATGATGACGTGGATGTTATCATTGACGTAGCAGATGCCTCCAGTCTTGAAAGAAACTTATACTTAACCCTCCAATTGATTGAACTTGGAAAACCTGTAGTATTAGCCCTTAATATGATGGATATCGTTGAAGAACGCGGAATGGAAATCGATCTCCACCGTCTGCCGGAGATGCTTGGAATACCGGTTATTCCTGTTTCGGCAAGAAAGAAAACCGGTCTGGATATCCTAATGCATGCGGTAGCTCATCATAAATTCAAAGAAAAAGATAATAATCTGGAACACCATCATGGAAAGCGAATTTCGGAGCACAGCACCAATACCAGCAAGCAGCATGATGAACTTACTATTGTTTATACCGATGACCTCGAATACAAAATTAGAAAAATATCCGATATACTAAAGGATAAATACCCGGATATCAAAAATCTCAGATGGCATGCAATTAAGCTGTTAGAACAGGATCCAGAGATTATGAAACAATATCCGGTAACTATAAGCAGATATGTAGACCGCAGTTATGAAACAGATATTATTAACCAGAAGTATGATTTTATTGAAGAAATTATAGAAGAAGTATTGGTCAATAAGAATTCAAAGGAAGAAGCCACGGATAAAGTAGACCGGATTTTAACGAACCGGTATCTGGGTATGCCGATCTTTCTTCTGATTATGGCCATGGTATTCTTTTTAACCTTTACCATAGGTGATGCCTTAAAGGGAGTATTTGAATTTGCCTTTAACGTGATATCGGAGGCAACCCTTCACTTTTTGACCGTTACCGGAACAGGAGAGATTTTGACTTCCCTGGTGGTTGACGGAATTATAGCAGGGGTAGGCGGAATTTTAACCTTTTTACCAAATATTTTTATACTATTTCTGGCTCTGGCATTTTTGGAGGACAGCGGTTATATGTCCAGGGTGGCATATGTTATGAATAGTCTGATGGGTAAAATTGGATTATCCGGCAGAGCCTTTATCCCTATGTTGTTAGGATTTGGCTGTACGGTACCGGCTGTCATGGCTTCCCGTACGCTAGAGAATGTGAAGGACAGGCGAAGGACCATAATGATAACTCCGTTTATGTCCTGCAGCGCCAAAATTCCGATTTATGTACTGATTTCCGGCATGTTCTTTGGCAAATATGCAACGATAGCAGCCTTTTCCTTATATGTAGTAGGTTTGGTAATTGGTATTCTAACTGCCTATATTATGAATAAAATAGATACCAGGAAGGATAAAAATAAGGTTACCAACACCTTATTGATTGAATTGCCGGAATATAAAACACCGAATACAAGAACAATATTTATTTATGTATGGGATAAAGTAAAGGATTACCTAAGTAAAGCTGGTACGACCATATTTTTAGCCTCCATATTTATCTGGTTTATCTTAAACTTTGGATTTGACGGAAAAGTTGAGGATATGTCTAAGAGTTTCGGCGCAATCTTAGGACACTATCTGGTACCTGTACTAAAGCCTGCAGGACTGGGATTATGGCAGATAGGAGTGGCGCTGATATCAGGACTCGCAGCCAAAGAGGTGGTGGTATCCAGTTTCAGTGTACTATTTGGAATTGCCAATATTAATTCTGCCGAAGGGATGAGCAGTCTGGTACAGATTTTAAGACCGGAAGGCTTTGGGGCTTTAAACGCATATGCATTAATGGTATTTTGTTTATTATATACCCCCTGTGCTGCGGCAATGGGAGTGATTGCAAGAGAACTAAAATCAGTTAAGTGGACGGTATTCACGATATTTTTCCAGCTGATTATAGCGTGGCTGGCAGCAGTTTTAGTCTTCCAGATCGGAAGCCTGATTCTGTAGAAAGGAGCAGAGTATGCCATATATTATAGGAGCATTAGTAGTACTATATGCTGCGTATGTGATTTATAAGAAAGTAAAAGCTGCAAAAGCAGGGAAGTTTTGTACCTGTGGCTGTGGTGACTGCCCAACTAAAATAAAATGTATGGATGAAAAATAAAGGAATGGTTATATTGTATATGCCATACCCATAGATGGAGAGCGGATGGATTTTAAGGACAAAGTTGTTGTAATAACCGGTGGTGCTGGCGGAATCGGTAAGACTATGACGGAAGAATTTATGGCCGCAGGAGCGAAAGCTGCGGTAATTGATCTGGATAACCAAAGTGTACCCTGTGATTTTTATTTTCAGGGGGATATTGCAAAAGAAGAAACCCTTACTGAGTTTGCAGCCTGTGTAATCAAAAAATTCGGGAAAATAGATTATTTGATTCATAATGCATGTTTGAGCCGGAGAGGAATTCTTACCGACTGCAGTTATGAGGATTTTAATTATGTATTAAAGGTGGGCGTAACGGCACCATATATGCTTACAAAACTATTTTTAGAGCACTTTAACCAGAATGGCGCCGTAGTCAATATATCTTCCACCAGAGCTTTTATGTCCCAGGCAGATACCGAAAGCTATACGGCTGCCAAAGGGGGGATTACCGCTCTGACCCACGCTATGGCTGTAAGCCTTGCTGGCAGAGTAAGGGTGAACTCTATAGCTCCCGGCTGGATTGATACAACGAATGATGCCTGGAGCGCAGAGGATGAAACGCAGCATCCTGTAAAGCGGATTGGAACTACTTCCGATATTGCGAAAACAGTTATGTTTCTTTGCAGTGAAGACAGCAGCTTTATTACCGGAGAAAATATAACAGTGGACGGTGGAATGACCAAATTAATGATTTATCACAATGACAATGGCTGGAAGTATGAAGGAAATTCATGATTTAAGCGGGTTTAATAGAAATATCGCCGATTATTATGCAGGAAGCATTTTAGTCGACGGTTTTTTTATATTTTATTAATAAAATTCTTAAAAATAAAAAAGGAAATAAGCATGTTTGGTAGAATATATAATTATATAGGCTGTTAATCTATGTGTGGAGGAAGAGGTTTAATCTGTATAAAACCCGTTTAACCTGGGGGATTTTGTTAAATGAATTGCAAAACTGTTATTGCCTGACCTGATTAAGGTATATGAAAGTATACAAAAAAGGTAAGGGTTCAGACGTGGATCGTCACGCAGACAGGAGTTATCATGAAAGAACAAATGGAACATAACAATTCAGAGAAAAAGATCAATATGCGTCAGAAGCTGGAACAAAGAGAACATGAATATCTAAGCCCTTATGCGGCATTTAGTGACAGCTCCATAGGAAGGGATATTTATGAAGAACCTTGTGATATACGCACCATTTATCAAAGAGACCGGGACAGAATACTGCATTCTAAGTCTTTTCGCAGATTAAAACATAAGACCCAGGTGTTTTTAGCACCGGAAGGGGACCATTACCGGACAAGATTAACACATACCCTGGAAGTATCCCAGAATGCCAGGACCATCGCCAGAGCTTTGCGGCTGAATGAAGATTTAACGGAAGCCATTGCCTTGGGTCATGACCTTGGGCATACTCCTTTTGGTCATGCCGGGGAGCGGGCTCTGAATAATATCTGCCCGGAAGGCTTTGAACATCATATACAAAGCATACGGGTTGTGGAATTATTGGAAAAACACGGAGAAGGGTTAAATCTTACCAAAGAGGTAAGAGATGGTATCCTAAACCACCAGACGAAAGGTCATCCAAGTACCCTGGAAGGTAAAATAGTCCGCCTTTCCGATAAAATTGCATATATCAACCACGATGTGGACGATGCCATCAGAGGCCACATTATTACAGAGGAAGAGATACCTTGGGAATTTACAGACGTATTGGGACACAGTTTGAGGGAACGGCTTAATACGATTATCCATGATATTGTAAGCCACAGTGAAGATACAGGCGATATCTCCATGTCTCCCGATGTAGAACGCGCCATGTTAGAGATGAGAAAATATATGTTTCGCAGTGTTTATACCAATCCGTTAGCGAAAGGGGAAGAACAGAAAGCAGAAGCGATGCTGGCCCATCTGTTCGAATATTATACCAATAATCTGGAACTTCTGCCTGAGGAATATCTGTATATGATGGAACGCAAAGGAGAGACCGCCACCAGAGTCGTCTGCGATTATATTGCCGGGATGACAGACCGTTACGCAGTGGCGAAATTTAAGGAATTGTCCATACCAAGATCCTGGAGTATTTATTAAAAACAGCAAAGGGATAAAAAGAGTTTGGACTTATGCCGATATATTAACAGTATAACTGAATCGATTCTTAGATAAATATCAGTGAGTGAATAAATATCAGCGAAGCGATATAGAGTTTCGCATTTGACCTATAGAAAATATACGGGAAAGGAGAGTTCCATGTTTTATCCTGAAGAATTAGTGGAAGAAGTCAGAATGAAAAATGATATAGTGGACGTAGTGGGTTCCTATGTCAAGCTTCAGAAAAAAGGCGGCAGCCATATGGGGCTCTGCCCCTTCCATAATGAAAAATCACCATCCTTTAGTGTAAGCAGTTCCAAGCAGATGTATCATTGTTTTGGCTGCGGTGTGGGCGGCAATGTATTTACCTTTATTATGGAATATGAAAATTATACCTTTGTGGAAGCGTTAAAGTATTTAGCCGGACGGGTGGGGGTTAACCTGCCGGAAGCGGAATACAGTGAGGAAGCAAAAAAGCAGGCTGGTTTAAAAGCCAGACTCCTTGAAATAAATAAAGAAGCTGCCAAGTATTTTTATTATCAGTTAAAGTCCGAACGCGGACAAGCAGCCTATGAGTATTTAAGTAAAAGGGAAATCTCCGAGGATACCATAAAACAGTTTGGGCTTGGATACTCCAATAAAACTGGAGATGATTTATACCAGTATTTAAAACATTTGGGTTATGAGGACAGTATCTTAAGAGATTCCGGTCTGATTAGTTTTGATGAGACCAAAAAAGTCTATGATAAGTTCTGGAACCGGGTCATGTATCCCATTATGGATGTGAATAACCGTGTAATCGGTTTTGGCGGGCGTGTTATGGGGGAAGGAATGCCAAAATACTTAAATTCCCCGGAAACAAAATTGTTTGATAAAAGCCGGAACCTGTACGGGCTTAATTTTGCAAGAATATCAAGAAAGCCCAACATGATAATCTGTGAGGGATATATGGATGTGATAGCCCTGCACCAAGCGGGCTTTACCAATGCCGTAGCTTCGCTGGGTACGGCCTTTACCGGGCTTCAGGCCAATTTGCTAAAGCGTTATACCAATGAGGTATTGCTTACGTATGACAGCGATGAAGCAGGTACGAAAGCTGCCCTTCGGGCTATTCCTATACTAAAAGAAGCCGGTCTAAGTGCTAAAGTAGTTAATATGAAGCCTTATAAAGATCCGGATGAATTTATAAAAGCCCTAGGGGCGGAGGAATTCAAAAAGAGGATGGAAACTGCCGGGAATTCCTTTTTGTTTGAAGTGGAGGTTTTAGAAAAGGATTTCGAGCTAAATGATCCTGAACAAAAAACCAGGTTTTTTAATGAAATCGCCAAGAAAATGCTGGTATTTACGGAGGAAATTGAAAGAAACATCTATATTGAAGCGGTTGCCTCCAAATACATGATTGGTTTTGATAATTTAAAAAAGTTAGTTAACCGGTATGGGGCTCAGATTGTAGTGGGAGCCAATGACTTGCCAAGGGAGAGGAGTACGGAAGGAGGAAGACAGAAGAATGTACCTGAGGACGGCATGAAGCAGTCCCAGAAAATACTTCTTACCTGGTTGATTGAAGATACCAGAATATTTGATAAGATAAAGGGTATCATTGGTCCCGCAGATTTTACGGAGAATTTATACCAACAGGTAGCAGAGGTGCTTTTTCATCAGTTCGAGACAGAAAACAGGGTGACGCCTGCTAAGATTATCAATCATTTTGAGAGTAAGGAAGAACAAAGTGAAGCAGCTTCTCTATTTAATATGGCTATGCGGGGAGAAATGAGTGATTCAGAGCGAAAAAAAGCCCTGGAAGAAACAGTGAAGCGTATTAAGAAGAACAGTTTGGATTTACAAAGTAAGAAAGCGATTGAAAGCAATGATATTCAAGCGCTTCAGATTATTATCCGGGAACAGGCAGACTTACAGAAATTGCATATTTCTTTTAATGATGGTTAAAATACTAAAAGATTGTAAGTAATTATGAGAATAAGCCTTTTTTATATAGATGAGTAACTGCGAATATGGAAGCAAATCTAAAGGAGGATGGTAAATAATGGATGAGAGCATGGTTAAATTCTCGGAAAAGCTAAAAGAATTATTAGTCTTTGCCAAGAAAAAGAAAAACGTACTTGAATTTCAGGAAATAAATGATTTCTTTGTCGATTTTGATATGGATCCGGTTATGGTTGAGAGAATCTATGAATTCCTTGAAGCCAACAACGTGGATGTACTTCGGATAACCGATGAGGAAGATGATATCATACTGGATGAGGAAGAGGATTTAGAAGAAATTGATTTTTCCATACCGGAAGGAATCAGTATCGATGACCCGGTCAGAATGTATTTAAAAGAAATCGGTAAAGTTCCTTTATTAAGTGCAGATGACGAAATCGAGCTGGCCAGAAGGATGAAAGTCGGAGATGCAGAGGCCAAGAAAAGGCTGGCAGAAGCCAATCTGCGTCTGGTGGTCAGTATCGCAAAACGTTATGTAGGCAGAGGTATGATGTTTTTAGACTTGATACAAGAAGGCAATTTAGGTTTAATCAAAGCAGTTGAAAAGTTTGATTATACCAAAGGCTTTAAGTTCAGTACCTATGCTACCTGGTGGATTAGACAAGCTATCACCAGAGCCATTGCCGATCAGGCTAGAACCATCCGTATACCGGTCCATATGGTGGAAACCATTAATAAGCTGATTCGGGTACAACGACAACTCCTTCAGGAATTAGGCAGAGAACCTTCGCCTGAGGAAGTAGCAGCAGAGATGAACATCCCGGTTGAGCGGGTAAGGGAAATCCAGAAGATATCCCAGGAACCGGTGTCCTTAGAGACCCCCATCGGCGAAGAAGAAGACAGCCATTTAGGAGACTTTATTCAGGATGATAATGTGCCGGTACCTGCCGATGCAGCAGCATTTACTTTACTAAAGGAACAATTAATCGATGTACTGGGAACCTTGACCGACAGAGAACAGAAGGTACTCAGGCTTCGGTTCGGACTGGATGACGGACGAGCCCGTACGTTAGAGGAAGTTGGCAAGGAATTTAATGTTACCAGGGAGAGAATCCGCCAGATTGAGGCGAAAGCTCTGCGTAAATTAAGGCATCCCAGCCGAAGCCGTAAGTTAAAGGACTATTTGGAATAAAAACAAGTAAGTATATATATTTATAATTAAAAATCAAGGATAAATACTATAGTATTGTAATAGAACAGTTTCATAATTAAGGATTTATTTAGTAAACGTGTCTGAAAGGCAGGTCTTTTCTAAATAATGTGTCCAGGTTATGGTACATTATAATGCTTTGGATTAACTGGAGTTTAAGAGTTGCAGTTAGTCTAAAGGGATAGTAATACAGCATAAAATGAACAGAAGAAAGAGGATGACATGCAATTATCAAGGCGTTTACAGGCAGTTGCAGATACTGTTACGAAAGGAAACAGGGTTGCCGATGTAGGATGCGACCATGCCTACATATCAATATATCTCATTCGGAATGACATAGCACCAAAGGTAATTGCAATGGATGTGAATAAAGGTCCCCTAAAGCGTGCCGCAGAGAATATTAAAACCTATGGTTATGACAGGGCTATTGATACCAGGCTCTCAGACGGCTTGCACAGTTTAATCCCTGGTGAAGCGGATACCATACTAATAGCCGGAATGGGCGGATCTCTTGCTATTAAAATATTAGAAGAGGGCTTTAAAGCAGTAGAAAAAGCAAAAGAACTAATTCTTCAGCCCCAGTCCGAAATTTATCTGGTCCGTAAATTTTTACACCAATCAAACTTTGCCATTGTGAGGGAACAAATGGTAAAAGAAGACGGTAAATATTATTTTATTATAAAAGCCCAACCGGAAGAGAGCGTAAAAGCCTATGACAGAGAGGTACACTACCAGTATGGCAAATTGCTGTTGGAACAAAAGGAACCTCTTTTGGAAGAATTTCTTAAGAGAGAGCAAAGAATCCGGAATGAGGTAATAAAAGATCTTACCGCAAATTCTACACCAAAAGCTATGATACGGATGGAAGAAGTCAACCTTGAAATGGATTATATCAAGGAAGCACTGTCTTATTTTGCCTAAAAGCAGATACACTAAGTAATAGATACGCTATGCAGTCGATATGCTAAGCAATAGATACGCTAAGTAATTGATGCGTTATGTAGTTGATATGCTAAACAATAGATACGCTAAGTAATTGATGCGTTATGTAGTTGATACGCTAAGCAATAGATACGCTAAGTAGTAGATACTCTAAAGTAATAAATACTCCCAGTAACTCATATTAATAGAAACTGTCTAACGTTTATCTGGTAGTCTAGGCGGTACTAAGAGTTACCGGGGGTACTTATGATTTATAAGGAGGTTTTTTATATGGAAGAAACAATTAAAGTGGAAATTAACGGTACAACAAGAGAATATCCCCAGGGTGTCAGCTTACTGGAAATCAGCAGAGAATATCAGAAGGACTATAAAAATGATATTATTCTGGCGTTTGTAAATAACCGCTTAAGAGAGCTTCCCAAAACCGTCCAGAAGGACTGTAAGATACGTTTTGTCACTACCGCCGATGATGCCGGTCATAAAACCTATAACAGGGGTCTTACTCTTGTCATGTTAAAAGCGGTTTATAGTGTTATAGGTTCCGCGAATATCAATAAGATATCCATAGAATATTCCGTAGGAAACGGTTTGTATTGCCAGACGGATACCAAAGCCGCCATTACCGAGGAACAATGTCTTTTAATTAAAGAAAAAATGCAGGCACTCATAGAGAAGGATATCCCTATTAAGAAAAAATCCATTGGCACCGCCGATGCAATCGAGTTATTTAAACAATATGGTATGCATGATAAAGAGCGCTTATTCCGTTACCGCCGGGTATCCAAAGCCAATATATATAACCTGGAAGGCTTTGAGGACTACTATTATGGATATATGCCTCCAAGTACCGGGTATTTGAAATATTTTGATCTCTTTTTATATGATGAAGGGCTTATGCTGCTCCTGCCGGAGAAAAATAATCCAAGTGAATTGGAACCCTTTAAGCCACAGGAAAAATTATTCCATACCTTAAAGGAGGCAGCCCGCTGGTCCCACGCTATGGAGATTGATACGGTAGGGGCCCTTAATGATGCCATCGTAAATGGAAACATCAACGAATTAATCCTGACCCAGGAAGCGTTACAGGAGATGAAGATAGGTGAAATTGCAGAACAAATCAGAGTGTCCGGCAAGAAACTGGTTATGATTGCAGGACCTTCCTCCTCCGGTAAAACAACCTTTTCCCATCGTTTATCCATACAATTAAGGACTCATGGATTGAATCCCCATCCCATACCGGTAGATGATTATTTTGTAGAAAGAGAGAACACTCCCGTTGATGAGGAAGGAAAACCAAACTATGAATCCCTTTTAGCCATTGATCTGGAAACATTTAATAAGAATATGACAGATTTGTTACAGGGAAAAACCGTGGAACTTCCAAGTTTTAATTTTAAGACCGGTCACCGGGAATACAAAGGCAATTATAAGACCTTAGGTCCTAATGATATTCTGGTGATAGAGGGTATTCATGGGTTAAATGATAAACTTTCCTACAGCCTGCCTAGAGAGAAAAAGTTTAAAATATATATCAGTGCATTGACCTCCCTTAATATAGATGAACATAACCGGATTCCAACTACGGATTTAAGGCTGCTTAGAAGAATGGTACGGGATGCAAGAACCAGAGGAGCCTCCGGACAGAAAACGATTAATATGTGGCCGTCGGTAAGGCGTGGAGAGGAAGAAAATATTTTTCCTTTTCAGGAGGATGCGGATGTATTCTTTAACTCAGCCCTGATTTATGAGCTGGCTGCTTTAAAGCAATATGCAGAACCGGTTCTGTTTGGGATTGACAGGGATTCGGAGGAGTATGTGGAGGCAAAACGGCTGCTTAAATTCCTGGATTATTTCCTTGGGGTGAATAGTGAGGTGGTACCACAGAATTCAATTCTTAAGGAATTTATTGGGGGAAGCTGTTTTAAAGTCTGAATTTATCTATTTGGGCTGAAGAATCGCTTTGCCAAGCCAACCTAACGCAATCCCGTGAGGCAGCAGTGTATTTACTGTTCAGAGAAAGAATACGGCGTTTCTAATGCTTTGATTATCGTTTAGGACATATAAACAGTGCTTGAACTCCTCAGGGGTAGTAACCCCTTCGTCAGACAGCAAGCACTGTTTATATTGGCACGATAATCAAAGCGTAAGAAACTCTCGTATTCTTTCTGACGAACAGTAAATACACTGCTGCCTCACGGGATTACGTTAGGTTGGCTTGGCAAAGCTGGGGTATAAAATTATATGGTTTTAAATAAGTGTAATATGGGCTTGTATTATTGGTTTTTTATCAATTGTTTGTGAAATTAATGAAACTTTCTCAAACCTTAGTATTTACTTTCACATAATTTCATGTTAAAATATCATTCTGTGAGTAGCACAGATGATCGCGCCTATTAGCTGCCGAAAGGCCTTAGGTGAGGAAAGTCCGAGCTTCATAGGGCAGAGTGCCGGATAACGTCCGGTGGAGGCGACTCTAAGGATAGTGCAACAGAAATATACCGCCTGTATGTTTTGGCATACCGGTAAGGTTGGAAGGGTGGAGTAAGAGACCACCGCCTGTGTGGTAACAGACAGGGCATATGTAAACCCCACTCGAAGCAAGACCGAATTTAAAGCGATACGGCTGCCCGTCGTGCTTTAGGGTAGGTCGCGGTTTGCAGTATAATGTCTGCTTTGGCAGTACATTATTTCACAAACGAGCCATATGGTAACATGTGGCAAAGATAGATGATCATTTAATACAGAACTCGGCTTATAGTGCTGCTCATTTAAACTGCATTTTACACTACTCTTTGAGTAGTGTTTTTTATTATACGAAAGTTCTCTGAACTATCCAGTATAATAAAAACAGGACCGGCAGGAGGAGCATGACGATTAATAAGATGAAGTTTATTCTATTGTCAGAATCCTGACATGGAATAGAAAGGTTTTGTAAGAAAAAAGTAAAGACTTTTCCAGGCAGATATGCTAGTATGAAATTACCTGAAATATACAGACTATATGGATATAATTTCATTTTTAGCACAAATTATATATGAATTGTAGCACAAATTCGATAATTTTTTTGGGAATCTGCGATTTGGAATAAGATTAAAAAATCGATTAATAGTTGTGTTTAAGAATCTGTATAAAGAAGACAATATTTATTAACCAGTATATAGAAATCAGTATTTGATAATTTATAGTAAGAAAGGTTTCGTTTACGATATTTAGATATTTATGCAAAGATACTAGGTTCAAAACTGTATTTGGGAAAGATAAGCAAGAATACGGTTGATAAATTAGATATTATAAATACACTTATATAGAAAGGATGGATTCGGTTTATGGAGCAGACCAGTATATTAGTGGTGGATGATGACAGGGAAATTGCCGAACTTGTTGAGATACATTTGGTCAGTGACGGCTATAAGGTGTTTAAGGCCTTTAGTGCCAAGGAAGGTTTTGAGATACTGGAAAAAGAAGATATTAAGCTGATAATTCTGGATATTATGATGCCGGGTATCGATGGTTTGAATATGTGTAAAACCATACGAAATACCAGCACCATTCCTATTATTATGTTAAGTGCCAAATCGGCGGATATTGACAAAATAATCGGACTTAGCACCGGGGCAGATGATTATGTAATAAAACCTTTTAATCCCCTGGAATTAACTGCCCGGGTAAAATCCCAGTTAAGAAGGTACACCAAGTTTAATCCGAATTCCCATGAAGACAGGACCGATAAGGAAATCGTGGTAAATCATTTGGTGATTAATAAAGAAGATCACCGTGTGATTGCCTATGAAAAAGAAGTAAAGTTAACCCCAATAGAATTTGACATCCTATACCTGCTTGCCAGTAATCCAGGCAGGGTATTTAGCACCGATGAGATATTTGAACGGGTCTGGAATGAAAAGATGTATGAAGCCAACAATACCGTTATGGTCCATATCCGGAGGCTCAGAGAGAAGATAGAGGTGGATTCCCGTAACGCACAAATCATAAAAACAGTTTGGGGAGTTGGATACAAAATTGAAAAATAGTATATTTAAAAGCTTTCGTTTTGAAATTGTATTGTATAGTCTCCTAAGCTTAGTGTATACCATACTTTCGGAGGCGGCCTTATTTTTTGGAATATTTTTGGTGTATCACATACTAAACGGCAATGAAGTCGGACTAAAAACTGAAAAGATTGGAAATAGCCTGAATAATTACATCATAGACAACGGAGCTGCCCTAAACCGCTATGAGATTAATAACGGCCGAAGCAGCATACTCGATCAAAGTACATTGCCGGGTAAAGGATTTTTATTCGTTGTGGTAAGTATTGCCCTGATTGCAGGGGTGGTGCTGTTTACGACCTATTTTTTACTGCTTACCAGAAAGTTTGGTACTTATCTTGAACGCATAGCCGGTGGAATATCAGAAATTTCCGCAGGAGACTTTACTGCCCGGATTGATATTTCTAATGACGATGAGTTCGGCTTTATTGCCTCTAAATTAAACAAGATGACAGATGACATCAGACTATTAATTGAAAATGAGCGTAAAAGCGAATCTACCAAGAATGAACTAATTACCAGTGTTGCCCATGATTTGAGGACCCCCCTTACATCTATTATCGGCTATTTGGAGCTGGTATCGGATAAGGATAAACTAACGCCGGATATTAAAGACCACTATATCGAAGTAGCCTATAGCAAATCCAAAAGACTGGAAAAACTCATAGAAGATTTATTTGCCTATACAAATCTGAACTTTGGTGAAGTAACTATAGAATGGTCAGAGATTGATATGGTAAAATTCATCAATCAGTTACTGGATGAGTTTTATCCAAGTTTTCAGGAAAACGGTCTGGAATATGAATTCCTTACGAATAATGCGACTGCCCTGGTAGCTGCCGACGGTAATCTGCTGGCAAGAGCATTTGCCAATTTAATCAGTAATGCTATTAAATATGGCAGGGACGGTAAAAGTATCATCCTGAGATTAAGAAAAGAAAATGAAAAAGTAATCGTGTCTGTAACCAATTACGGTACTTTAATACCCGAGAAAGATTTACAGCATATCTTCGAACGTTTTTACCGTGTGGAAGGTTCAAGATCCAGTGAAACCGGAGGAACCGGCTTAGGACTTGCAATTGCAAAAAGTATTATCCAGATGCATGGCGGGACCATAGAGGTCAGAAGTGATTTTGACGGAACCGTATTTGAAGTGGTCTTAGAGGAAAAGAAGGAAGGCATGGTAGGATGAGGATGGGCTTTCAACATAAGGACATCAGATTAGGACATAGACCTAACGGTAAAAAAACCCCGGCTTTAGCAACAATTTTACTCGTTGGAATCGGTATTGCTGCTTTCTTTATTTTGCAGTCGACGGTCTTAGTACGCCTGCCCTTCTGGCCGGATAGCAGCACTACCCTGACGGTTATTGCGGCGGACAAGGAAGAGACCGATGAAACAAAAGATTCTGATTTGACAGTGGTTGTGGATTACGGATATGACCAGTACGCAAAATATGGGCGGTATATGTGTGTTACGGCAGCCATTACGAACAACGGTAAGGATTTTACCGGCTGGGTCCAGGTAATAGTTCCAAAGACCAAGAATAATGTCGTATATCGGAGAAAAGTAAAAGTTGCGGCAAAAGAGACTACAAAAGTATCCCTAAGCCTGCCTGTAATGGATGATACCGGATACCTCCAATTCATATTAGCGGACAAAAACGGTACTACAATCGGAGAAAAAAAGTACAAATTAAAAATCGGAAACTATGAAAATCTTGCCTATGTGGGTGTCTTAAGTAATGCTTCAGAGGATTTGGAGTATCTTAAGGATTTTGGCACCAGAGTCTTTTATCTGAATGAAAATACCCTGTCAGATGACTATAAGGCACTTGATCTCCTGGACATAATTGTAATTAACCAGTATGATACCGGTCTATTATCCAATAATCAGATAAAAGCTTTGGAAAAGTGGGTAATGAACGGGGGTACCCTGGTAATTGGAACCGGTGAATACTCCAAAGATACCTTAGCAAAATTAGATAACATATTCTCCATAGCAGCCAAGGGCAATCCCGTCAAGGAAGAAATAACCTTTGGTCTGAACCAGGAAACTCTTCAGGACTTAAAGCAGGATATTGTGGATTATGAAGAAGAACGGAAGATTTTTTTAGAATCAATCAAAGACCGCAACGAAATGCTTAAGGCTTATGGCAATGATACAATACCAATCGATACTACTGTATTTCAAAGATGGTCGAAAGAAGAACTTGGCGGTCTGAATATAGAGAAGATCAACAAAGAAATTACTGATCTATGGATGAAAGACAGTTCCGCGGTCACAGCAGAGGGAACGAATAAACTAATGCAGGTAAGTTCCTTTGGTCATGGTAAAGTCCAGCTTTTTAGTTTCGATCTGGGACTTAATAAGGAACATAAGACCATCGGACTGGCAATCCTGAATGAGATCAGTAAAAACATGAGCAACACCAAAATCACCCAATTAGAAGAAGAGTATTACGGTTCCTATTTGAACTATGGTGTTTTCAACAGTATGTCTTATACCAATGCAAAAGAGATTCCCAAAGTTGCAAAATATATTATCATAATTGCAATTTATATCTTCACCATAGGACCGGTTACCTTTATCCTCTTAAGAAAACTTGATAGGAGAAGTCTGATCTGGGCAGTGGTTCCGGTTACGGCAATTGTATTTACCCTTATCGTCTATTTTGCAGGATCGGATACGAGAATTGACGAGCCATATGCAGGATATGTCAAGCTTCTTGATTTTCAGGATAATAATAAAGTAAAGGAAGAGTTTTACTTTGCACTGACAGCTCCCTCCAATCAAATGTATTCCGTACCGGTGGATGATCCGTATGACATCAAAGAATTACGGGGAAACGGAGATAACAGTTACTTATATGATTATAAGAAAAAGAAGGTTTATTATGATGATTATGTTACTGCGGTGAATTACGAGAATGACAAAACCACATTGGAGATTCAGAATAATCCTGCATTTTCTCCGGTTTATTACCAGTGGGAAGGCTCCTATGATATGACAGACCGGCTGACTTATAATATTCATTATATCGGTGATAAAGTTTATGGGACCGTAACCAATGGTTTTGACTTTAATATAAGCAACGCCATGTTGACCAGTGATGGGTATGTTATTAATATAGGTGAAATAAAAAAAGGAGAAACCGTATCCTTAGAAGGAAAAGATGCCATCTTCATGACTACCAGAGATGAACTCTATAATACGGATATCATTAACCGTATCGCTGGAGGAACCGGAGAGGTTAAGGACAATACGCCTCAGGTCAACCGTTTGTCTAATGTTTTATATTATCTGACGGAGAACAATCTTTTGAACAGCCGCCATACCAGCTGTATCATTGGATTTGTAGAAGGTACCCTCTCGGAACAGGATAAGAACTACAATATATTAGGTGATTTGACAAAAAATATGAAGGCTTACGGTACTACGGCGGTAAAACTGCCGGTAGAAGTTGATTATAAAAAAGGGGATAAGGAATTTGTTCCCTCCATTGATCCTTATATTATAATGTCGGAGGGAAATTATAATAAATATTATCAGTCCCGCTATTTAAACAGTGACAGCATGACAATCAAATATCATCTGCCGGAGAGCGATAAGATAGTTTCCTTTGAATATCTGTCAAACCGGAATCAGGACAGCAGTAATGATTATCTGAGTGCCTTTGACGGCTCGATCTATTTTCTGAATACCATAACCGGCAATTACGATGAAGTATTCAAAGATGGACCAGGAAGCAGTGTTACAGACATAAATAATTATCTCTCGGAACAAAATACAATAACCGTACGTTACAGTACAAAGATGTCATTAAAAGGATATCAGATGGTGCTGCCTTACATTTCCTATTGGAAGGAGGCTGGTTTCTATGCTGGAAATTAAAAACCTGATTAAAAAATATGGCAAGTTCACAGCGCTTGATAATCTGAACCTGGAAATAAACAAAGGTGAGATTTTTGGATTTGTAGGTCCAAACGGAGCAGGAAAAACCACCACCATGCGAATAATTGCGGGATTATTAAAAGCCAATTCCGGAATTGTTAACGTAGATGGTGTGGATGCAAGGACGAATCCAAAGGGGCTAAAGAATAAAATCGGATATATGCCGGATTTTTTTGGAGTCTATGATAATTTAAAAGCGTTGGAATACATGGAATTTTATGCTTCTATTTACGGAATTGTAGGGAATAAGGCAAGACAGCTTTGTCTGGAACTAATGGATTTAGTTCGGCTGTCGGATCATACAGAGAATTATGTGGATGAAATGTCCCGGGGAATGAAGCAGCGCTTATGCCTGGCAAGGAGCCTGGTTCATGATCCGGAATTGCTGATTTTAGATGAACCGGCCTCAGGTCTTGACCCGAGAGCCCGCTTTGAGATGAAGGAAATCTTAAGGGAACTTCATAATAAGGGAAAGACAATATTAATCAGCTCACATATCCTGCCGGAACTGGCCCAATTGTGCAGCAGCATCGGTGTTATTGAAAAAGGCAGAATGGTGGTGTGCGGCACGGTTGAGGAGATTTTGTCAGCCAAAGCAGCCGCAAGTCCTATCATAATGAAATTCACAGAGGGCCAGGATAAAGCAGTTGAGGTATTAAAGCAGAATAATCTGGTTCAGAACATAGTAATACGTGACAACAGTGTATCCATACTTTTTAAGGGGAGTGAGACAGAGGTCGCTGGTATCCTGGCGGCCATGATTCAAAATGGAGCGATGCTCTCTTCCTTTACCAGGGAGGAAAGCAGTCTGGAGTCCTTGTTTATGCAGATTACTACCAAGGAAGAATAGGAGGTGTCGGTATGAAAATTAATCCGGTTTATCAAAAGGAATTAAAAACAAGTGTAAGAAGTGTAAGAACAGCTGTCATTTTGCTTGGTTATAATGCAATCCTTGCTCTGTTTGGTTTGTTTGCCTTCTATGTTACCTTTGAATATGACAGCAGATATGGCGGGACGGTGGATTATTCCTCTATCCTTCAGATCTATGCCATTATTACGGCGGCGGAATTCGGTCTGGTTTTATTTACCGTACCGGCTTTAACAGCTGCCGCTATATCCGGAGAAAGAGAAAAACAGACCCTGGAGATTCTTCTGACTACAAAACTTACTCCGTTTCAGATTATTCTCGGGAAACTTGCCTCGTCTATCAGTATGATGATCCTTCTTGCAGTATCCAGCCTTCCGGTACTGGCAATTGTCTTTACCATTGGGGGGATAACACTGCGGGATTTTCTGGTATTTATGCTATTAATCGTGGTAACGGCTGTATTTGTAGGCAGCATCGGTATCTTCTTCTCTACCCTGTTTAAAAAGACCACTTCAGCAACGGTGACTACCTATGGAGTCTTATTGTTTCTGGGGATTGGCACCTTAGCCATACTTTGGGCGATCCGGCTTGTCATTGAACTAAAAATGAACGAATCCGCTGCTGGCAGCATAGTTTATCAGACTCCGGATGCCGGTAACTGGATCTTGATTTTATTAATTAACCCGGGAGTTACTTTTTTCTCCATGATTGAAGACCAGATTGGTACGGGTTCCAGGCTGACTTCATTTTTCGGGAATTTTGGTACTGTTTCCATGGGAGTTCAGAATGTTTGGTTTTATGTTAGTGTTTCCATTCAACTGGGGATCTCGGTTATTTTGCTGATTGGATCGGCTAAGTTATTGGATCCTTTGCGGGATCGGTATTGCAGGAAGAAGAGGAGACGGTAGGGTTTTTTGCTACGGACGCTTTGCTTGGTGGGGGATGGGAAATCTTTTGTTGCGGACGCTTTGTCTGGCGTGGGATGGGAAATCTTATGTTGCGGACGCTTTGCCTGGTGGGGGTTGAGAAATCCGGGAATGACAGAGGGTATTTTTACTGTTCGGTGAAAGAATGCAGTGTTTCTAATACTTTGAGAATCGTTTATAACATATCCACAGGACTAGAACTCCTCATGGGTTTTACCCATTCGTCAGACAGCTAGTCCTGCGGATATTGGCACGATTCTCAAAGTATAAGAAACTCAGGCATTCGTTCAGAGTCACAGTAAAAATACCCTCTGTCATTCCCGGATTTCTTTTTCGGTTGTGAGGCAAAGCTGATGTTATATGGAAGAGATGAGAATCTTCGTTAGAAGAAGAGCGTCTTTAAAAGAAGAGCGTCGTTAAAAGAGGAGCTTCGTTAAATGAAGAGAGTCGTTAAAGGAAAAGCTTCGTTAAAAGAAGAACTTCGTTTAAAAGAAGAGCGTCGTTAAAAGAAAAGCGTCGTTAAAAGAAGAGCTTCGTTAAATGAAGAGCGTCGTTAAAAGAAAAGCTTCGTTAAAAGAAAAATTTCGGTTAAAAGAAGTACTGATCATATGAAATCATTTAGATTTTTATAGCATAAAACTAGCCACCGGTCCTTGTTAGGGGATGATTCCGGTGGCTTCATTTTGAATATGAAAATGGAAGAAGAATAATATAGGTTTATTATAACACATTATCTAAAAAAAGGTAGCATTTTTTTAAATTATTTTGAAAAATTTCGATTGATTCATTTTATATCACTATATAGTGTAATTTCTAAGCTTTTTTGAGATTCTTATCCCATGATAGATTCTTGCGTATTCAATTTCGTCGATCTCTCCTATGTAATTTTCTGGAAAGTCTTTGTTTATTCCTTTTTCTTTTATGAGTCTGGCTGCTTTGTTATAGGCTATGGCAGCTTCAATATCTGTGGCGTATCGGCCGATTATGTAATCTCCGTTGATATGAAGTTTGGCAGTATAGACAGGGAGACCTTTGCGGATGGATTTGGTAACGCCGTGGTAGCGGTTAATGATTTCAATATTTCCGTAGCGGTAATCGGTATTGTCACCATTGGCAAAACGGTAATCCCGTCCTGGGACGGCGTAGTTTTTTATTCCATAGCGGGACAGTATTGTGACCTGCATTCCGTAATCGGATACAAACAGGTGACCGCCCCGTTTCATGATCTTATGATGGGCATAATAAAACAGATCGTCGATATCAAATTTTAGCAGTATCTTCTTATTAATATAGTATATAAAGTAACGGCTTTTTAAATAAATGGGATTTTTGAAATACATGCCGTTATCTCTTAGGTTAATAAGGATAACCCATTTATTAAAATCGAGGATATGTTCGTTGGCATAATCATCAATTTCATATCTGGAAGAGTGAAGGATTTCCCCTGCAACTATGTAAGCCTGATTTGCATCATGTTCAGAAGAATAACTGCCCAGACTGATATGCTTATTTTTATAGGTAACAGATGCCCTGTAATAGACATCGCCATTTTTTTTAACTGCTTTTAAAACACCAGGTAAAGTCGGCAAGCTTTTTATCCTCCTACTATTGTATATTTATAGTTATTCTCTTATTTTTATTACAGCATAATAATAAATTGATGTCAATAGAACCATCTATTATATTCTATCTGAATAGAAAGTAATAATATCTGGGTATTTCGTTCTATATGCCAGAAGTGCTATATAAAATAGCGGACGGGCGTGATTTTGTCTAGATGATTATGTTACATAAATATTACATAAATGTTAAATAGTGTGACATGGATTCTACAGAAAAAACTACTGTTATCAACACTTTTCGCAGGGGAAATGAAATATTTTTATAACGAATTGTATAAAATGAAAATAAGGTGTGAAAAATAGTTAATAAATAATTAATAATTCGTTAAAATATTATTGTGCAATACAGATAAATAACTGGTAAAAATATGCCACTTATTTATGCATAAAGATAATTCATGGTAAATAATGGTAAACAAATTGTGTTGTATCCTCCAAAAATGAACTGACCTTATTGACAGGTTAAAGCGAGATGATATAATGCATGATGAGCGATTAAAGAAGTTTGCCTGGATTTAATATTTTAATACGCTGATTAAACTCCCGTAGGTTGGAGGTATCATAAAAAGAAAAGAGGATGTATGCATGCTAAAAATACACTCGTTTCTTCACTGGATTAAGAAGCCAATCGGCAAGGTATTACCTGCTGGTATCGGCAAATATAAGACAAGCCTGGTGGTAATTGCTTACGCTATGGTTACCGTCTTATTCTTACTTAGTCCGGACTATATCTACGGTACAGGTTATAATGGCGTAGAATCTTACGCGAAAGCTGAGATCACGCATGATGTACCCCAAAATATAGAGGAAGGAACAGCTTATGAAGCAATAGTACGAACCAGTCAAAACATTTTAGGAGATCAATTCAAACTATTTGATCTGACGGCAAAGAACATTTTGCCTGGACAAGCTGGGCAAAATGCCCTGAATTTATTTCCAGAAGGGAAATCATATAATAATTTAATATTAAGTGCAGATAAAAACGATTCGGATAATGAGAAAACGGAGAACAACGAAGAAGCAGACTCCAAACAGGCAGGAGCAGTTGCTAAGGATAAGGTTGATAGCAGTTCAACCAAGGATAAAAAAATACAAAAAACCGTTATGGCTGTAGCCGCTACAGCAAAAAAGACCAAAACAGAAACCACTCACTCGAAAGATTCCGACAAAGATACCAAAGAGACCAAAAAGGACTCTAAGAATTCAGAATCAAAAAATACCAAAAAATCCGATACAGATAAAAAGAAAAAGAATTCAGTCAATTTATCATCGGATGAAATCGAGATACTACAGCGAATCGTAGAAGCTGAAGCTACCGGAGAAGATTTAAAAGGGAAAATGCTGGTAGCAAATGTCATCCTGAACCGAGTTAAGGATGACGATTTCCCGGATACCGTAAAAGGGGTTGTGTTCCAACGAGACGGCGGAACCTATCAATTCTCCCCGATAAAGGATAACCGTTACTGGTCGGTCAAGATTTCAAAGGATACCGTCAAAGCAGTAGACAAAGTATTGCAGGGCGAAGATGATTCCAAAGGCGCCCTATACTTCTCAGCCAGATCAAGAGCTGATAAAAGCAGCATGAGATGGTTTGACAATCACCTTGATTTTTTGTTCCGGTACGGAGGTCATGAATTCTTCAAATAATGATTTGGAGAAAAAAACTTAAAAACAGGCTTGATTTTCTCGCTTGTCCATTTTAGGGATGAGTAATGGAGAAAGTTGAGCTTGTTTTTTTGCTGTTGATTTTTCACATCATGGATGATTCCCAATGTTTGACGATTCTTGCTGGTTGGATGACCTGGTCCTATGTCAATCTTGGTGGTTGAATGATTCTTGAGAGTCGAGAATGATACTTGGTGGTAGAATGATACTTGTGAGTCGAATAATACTTGTGAGTCAAATGATACTTGTGAGTCGAATGATACTTGGTGGTCGAATGATACTTGTGGTCGAATGATTCTTACAAGTTGGATGATTTTCGTATGTTGAATGATTCTTGCGAGTTGTATGATTCTAGCAGGTTGAGGAAAAGGGCTTACAGTTCTTGGCGAAAAAGACTTTAAAATTTTATAATTTTATACTTTATCGTATTAGCGTATTGTATAAGCCGATTAAACATGTTATAATACAGAAAATTTAAACAAAATAACGATATTGATAAATTACAAGGTATGGAGTTGAGTAACAATAAATTAAATGCTGAGTTAAGTAATAAAAGCACACTTAATCTGTAAAAAAATAATCAGCAAAACCATTAAGTAATACCATAGAAAAGTATTACCGTAGAAAAGTAATACTGTAGATAATCAATACGTAAATAGGTAATATCGTAAATAAGTAATACTTTAAAAAGTATGCTATCAATAAATAGTGCGGTAAACATTAAGAAGTAAACATGAATGTTACAGTGAGTAAGGATTGATGACCAAATAAATACTCGCAGTAAGAAATTATAAAGGTAAGTAAAACCAAATAATAAGATAATAAAAATAACTAAAAATATAAAAAGGATGAATCCATATGAATCTAATGTATCAGAGTACCCGCAGCAACAGCGAACCCATAACGGCTTCCCAGGCTATCTTAAAGGGACTGGCAGATGATGGAGGTCTATATGTACCGGTATCCATACCAACACTCGAGATTCCTGTAACGCAGCTCAGTAAAATGACGTATCAGGAAACAGCATATGAAGTCATGAAATTATTTTTTACCGACTTTTCAGAAGAGGAATTAAAAACCTGCATAAATCGTGCTTATGATGACAAATTCGATACAAAGGAGATTGCCCCTCTCGTTAAGGCAGATGGAGCATTTTATCTTGAATTATTCCATGGAGCAACCATAGCCTTTAAAGATATGGCATTGTCAATACTCCCGCATTTACTTACAACTGCAGCCAGGAAAAACCAGGTGAAAGATAAAATAGTAATATTAACAGCTACCTCCGGGGATACCGGGAAAGCAGCTTTGGAGGGTTTTGCAGATGTGGAAGGAACTAAGATCATTGTGTTCTACCCAAAAGATGGTGTCAGTCCCATGCAGGAAAGGCAGATGGTAACTCAGAAAGGGGATAACACCTACGTAATCGGAATCCACGGCAACTTTGACGATGCCCAGAACGGCGTTAAGGCAATGTTTAACAACAAAGAACTTGCAGCAGATTTAAAAGAAAAAGGTTATCAATTTTCCTCTGCCAACTCAATCAACATCGGAAGATTAGTGCCCCAGATTGTATATTACGTTTATTCCTATGCCAAATTATTTGAAAATGGTGAAATAAGGGAAGGCGAGAAAATCAACGTAGTGGTACCTACTGGTAACTTTGGCAATATATTAGCGGCGTACTATGCAAAGTCCATGGGACTGCCTATTAATAAGCTGATTTGTGCCTCCAATGAAAACAAAGTACTATTTGATTTCTTCCAGACCGGCATCTACAACAGAAACCGCGAATTCATTCTGACCTCTTCGCCGTCTATGGATATTCTGATTTCAAGTAACTTAGAGAGACTCATTTATCAGATTGCAGATAAAGATGCAGATAAAACCCTTGCCATGATGAAAGCATTAGGCACCAGCGGAGAATATGGAATCACAGAAGAGATGAAAGCCCAAATGAAAGACTTTGTGGGTGGATATGCTTCTGAAAAAGAAACAGCCGAAACAATCAAGAAGTTATATGAAAAAACCGGTTATGTCATAGATACCCATACAGCTGTCGCAGCCAGTGTATATGAAAGTTATATTACAGTTGCAGACGATAAAACAAAAACAATCATTGCCTCAACCGCAAGCCCATACAAATTTACCAGAAGCGTCATGAATGCCATAGATAGTGAATGCAATCACTTAAGTGAGTTTGAATTAGTAGATGAGCTGAGCAAGAGATCCAATACAGCTGTACCGGCTGCGATAGAAGATATTCGATTTGCAGTCATATTGCATGATGCGATATGTGATAAAGATAAGATGCAGGAGACGGTGGAAGATATTTTGAAATAGAAATGATAATGGGATAATAGATTATAAAATTATGTAGATATTAAATAACGAATGCACATCAATTGTTTCTTGAACAAATGGTGTGCATTTTTTCTGTTTTAGGCAAAGGATGTAGGGGACAGTGGTTAAATCTGCTTCTGCAATTGGCATGGACTTTTGGTATTAAGGGATATTTGGTGTAAAAGGGTTAAGAAGCAAAATGGAAGAAGTAACGCAAGAAGTAAAATGCAAGAAGCACAAACAAAAAGTATAAAGCAATGAGTTAAATTCAATAGGCAAATACAATGATATAATACTTGGACAGAATTAATTTTTTGAGATTAAACAGTATAGTAATGATTGAGTTTAGTGCTGGGCTACAGAGTATCGACTTTGAATATCAAAATTTTAAGATAATAAGAATAACAAAATTATTACAAAAAAATAAACTGATTGTGACAAAACCATGACATAAAATTGACACATTCAAAGTGCATTATATAAACAGGTCAGGCGGGAACGGAACAGAAAGAAGAATCAATGTTCACCCTTTATGACTTTGGTATAATCAATTCAATACAGATATAACATACGAACAGGGTGTAATTTATCTAATGTATCTGGGAGTAAAACCCAATTTTTTGGTGCTGAAAGACATTATCAAAAATGGCTGGAATGTGTCAAAAATAAGGCAAAACTCGGGGTATACAGCCAGTAAATATGGTTATAAAAAAAGTAAAATAATAGATAAAAGGACTTGACCTTTTGTTTGATTATTGTTATAATCAACTTGTTATTGGAATGATTATATTTGACAAAATATAATACCAAACCAAACCTATATTTTAAGGAGGAAGAAAGAATATGAGGAAAAATTTCTTTAAAAAGAAATTAGCTTCCACACTTGCATTAGCAATGGTAGTAACTAGCTTAGCTGTACCTACAAGCGCATCAGCTGCTACAGCTACTAAAATTGTTAAGCAGGGCGGAGCAGCCGCACCAACCGTTCTCTATGTTGGTGAAAAAGGCACAGATTACGGTCTGAGCAAAGTTGTTAAAGGTAATAAATATACTTGGACAACAAGCAATTCTAAAATTGCTACAATTAACAAATCTGGTGTTGTTACAGCGAAAGCACCTGGAAAGGTAACTATCAAAGTTACTGCTAGAGATTCCAAAGGCAAATGGCTTAGCGCATTCACTAAGAAATTAACTATTAACCAACGTGCAACTAGCATTGATATCGGTGCAGATGACTTTAAATTAGTTATTGGTCAGGATAAAGACTTAAATGCAGTTAAAACTCCTGCTAAATCAACTGATACTGTTAAATATGTATCTGATAACACTGCAGTAGCTACTGTAAATGCTAAGTCTGGTGTTGTTAAAGCAGTTGGTGTTGGTGAAGCTACTATCACTGTACTTTCTAAAGCAACATCTGCAAGTGCAGATACAAGCAAGTACAACAAAAAAGATACTGTTAAAGTAACAGTTGCTGATGGTATCCAGTCCGTTAAGCAAACTACACCTTCTAAGATTGAAGTTACTTTTGCTACAGATCAAAGCAAGTCTTTAACAGCTGATGCTCTTACAGTAACTGATAAAGATGGCGTAAAACAAATTATCAAATCTTTAAGCTTTTCAGCAGATGGTAAAACAGCTACAGTTGAATTTTATTTAAATCTGTCAGACGCTGCAACATATAAAGTAGCTTATGGTACAACTGATAAGACATTTACAGCAAGCGTAGGCGATGTAGCTAGTATTTCTTTAACAGGAAAAACAGTTCAATATGCAAAAGCTACTACAATTGATGTTAAGCTTTTAGACAAGAACGGTGTTGATGTTACTGGCGTGAAATCAGATTATACAAGTTATATAACCTTTGATGTAGATAATTCTTTGGCTTATGTTAACTTAAACAACGACAATAAGTATCAAATCACTGTTTATGATTTCCCTAAATCAGTTAATGTAACAGCTACTTATCATACTTATAAGTATACAGATGGCGAAGAATCAACATTTAAGAGCTCAGCAGTATTTAACTCTGTTGAAGAAATCAAAGATGTAGCATCTGATATTAAATACACATTAGCTACTAGCGATGGTCCAAATTGGGATAAAGTTAATACTACTATACCTGCAACAGCAGAAAAGTATCAAGTATTTATTAAAGCTAAAGATGCTGCAACTGATAATGATATAGATCAAACTGACTTCACATTTGAATCATCTGATACATCTATATTATCAGTATCCAGCACTGGTGAAGTTTATGCTATTAAGGCAGGTACTGCTTATATCAAAGCTACCTACGGCGCTACTTCTAAAATGCTTGCTGTAACAGTAGGCTCTGAATCAAAAGTAATAAGCGTTGTTCCAGATTCTAGCGTAGTAACATTCTATTATGTTAATGCTGCAACTAATGGTGCTACTGTAGGTTTTGTTGACAGTACAAAGACTATTACATTAAAAGCTGAAGATCAATATGGCAACGAAGTGGCTGTTGGTACCGATAATGTTGATGTTGAACTTATTAGCAGCAACTTAGTATCAGGTAATACAGCAGCTGTAACTGCTAGTGGTTCAGGTAAAACAGTTACAATTACGGGAAATGTACCTGTAGATAAAAACAACGATGGCAATTATAGCTATAAATTAACTTACAAAGGTAAATCTACTGTAGTTAATATTAAAGCAGTTGAAGTATCCAATACAGTATTAAGCTATATCAATTTTGATGCTCCTACAACTACACTTGATGCAGTAATTAAAGGTTCAACCCCTAGTGTTGCAGATAAGACTTTAACTCTTTACAGATATAATAAAGATGCACAACAGATAGGTAAAGTTACAGGTGGTGTATCATATACTATTACTCGTGATGGAAATTCTGTTACTCCTGATGGTGTTACTGTAGCTACAGCAGCTGGTGCCGTAACTGTAACAGCATTAGCTCTTGACACTACTTCATCTCCTAACGTTGCTACACAAGCTGCTGCTGGTACTTATCTTATCAAAGCAGAAGAAAGTGGTACTGGTAGAAAAGCATCTGCAACTGTAGTTGTTAAGAATAGCCAGGTACTTCCTACAGTTAAATTAGATGATTCTACAATAAGCCAAACTGAAGGAGATATTTTAAAAGTTATTAAGGCTGCTTATACCGTTAGTGCAGGCACTATCGTTAATGCTGAAGTAGTTCTTAATAATGCTAAGGTAACTACTAGCTTAGGATCAACTAGTGTAAGCAAAGGTGATAGCTTATTAGTTAAATCAATCACTATTGAACATACTAACTATGCTGGAAGTGGTTATACATTACGTCAGAAAATTTCCGTTAGTGGAATTGGATCTATTACAATCGTAGAATAATTTAACAATGTTATTATAAAAAAAGGTGAGATTCTCTGAATCTCACCTTTTTTATTGATATCTACTAATTCAATTCATTTGATGTTTGCTTCATTTTCAATTAGTATTTTTTATGAATGCCAATGAGCAACTATACTTAATGTATATTAAATTATTCTTGTAGGAACTGTTTAAATTAAGGGTTTTTAAGGCAATCTTAATAATTTGGTTTATTAAGACTCAAATATGAAAGGTAATTATAGTTTTTTATATATTAATATATACTCCTTAAGAATCCTTAATAATTATTGCATAATCCCCCTATCTATGTTAAAATCCTTCTTAGTGGAAACCGAATCCAGGAGGAATTCTATAATGAATGAATATAAGGTGAGTATTATTGTTCCTGTTTATAATGTGGAAAAATATCTGACACAGTGCATGGAGAGTTTAGTGAACCAGACTTTAATGGATATTGAAATTATAGTAGTGAACGATGGTAGCCCTGATAATAGTATAAAGATATTAGAAAAATATGAAAAGAAATACCCTGATATGGTCAAAGTGTTTACGACGGAGAATCGGGGGGTTAGTCATGCCCGTAATTATGGTATAGACCGTGCCTCGGGCGAATATATTATGTTTGTCGACAGTGACGATTTTGTTGAACTTGATATGGCTGAGAAGCTGTATACCAAGGCGATAACGGATCAGAATGACCTGGTTATGTGTGCCAGGTTTAATGTTTATGAAGTGGAAGGTAAAGCAGAACTAAAGCGTAAAGTAATGAATATATTCTCCATGAATCAGAACTTTAAGATGTCTGAACGCAAGTTTGAACTGGTTCATGCCTCACCTTTTCCCTGGGACAAACTATTTAAGCGTAATTTGCTATCCGAAATCAGGTTCCCGGAGGGAATGCGTTTTGAAGATTTAGGACTTGCATTTGAAACTGCGGTTATGGCAGAAAGTATTGGTATAGTTCCGGAACCTTTGTATAATTACAGAAAAACGACGCAGGTGGGTTTTCTAAACAGCTTTTCTGAAGCTACCAAAGATATTGTGAAGGCATTTGAACTGTTGTTTCAGTACATGAAAGAACATGATCTCTTTGAGACGTTTCAAGAGGAATTGGAATATATCTGTACAAGACATTTCTTTTTCCGTTATGAGTCCTTTTATACCGATGGGAAAAAAGGTCAATTAGGACTCAAAAAAGATATAATTAATATGACTCAGGATTTCTTAGACAAAGAAATACCGGATTGGCCAGACAATCATTATCTCAAGTATACTGCCGGCCCATCGCTTAAAAAGCATTTAAAGTATTATGTGGACAGAAAAAAAACGATTCGATATATATCCTTTCGGGAACGAATACCTGGAAGGGTTTACCGGCTTGTCCTAAAATTTACTGATTTAAAGGATAAGATAGGTAATAAATGGAGAAAATTTAAAAAGACAAAAAAGAAAATGGCTGCAATAAGAAAGAAATTACGCAAGCTGCGTATCTTTAAATTATTTAATATGCCACTAGACATGAAATATACAAAATATTATGAAACCTTAGCTGTAAACGATAAGGTTATCCTGTTTGAATCCAAGCATGGTGACGATTTAGCAGGTAATATTTTTAATATGATATATGAAACTGGTAGGGATAAGTATAAAGATTTCCGTATCCTTCTTGTGCTGAGAAAAGAACTTTACGAGACTTATGGTAAGTTATTAAAAAATTATAATATCAATCATGTAACATTTATCGAATTACATTCGGATGAATATTTACGCGGGTTAGCTGCTGCCAAATACCTGGTTACTGATACCAGTCTGCCTCCTTATTATATTAAGAAACCCGAACAGGTATATCTGAATACCTGGCATGGAACACCGCTGAAAGCCATGGGCAGAATTGTACCGGACAGGGAATATGCTCTTGGTAACGTACAGAGGAACTTTAATATTGCGGATTATCTGTTATATCAGAATGAATTTTCAAAGGATATATTTTTACAAGATTATATGATAGACAAGACTTATGAAGGAAAGGTCTTATTATCCGGATATCCAAGAAATTCCTCCTTCTACCGCACAGATCGAAGGGATAAGATTAGACAGGATTTAGGTCTTGCGGACATGCAGGTAATTGTTTATATGCCTACCTGGAGAGGACTGCTTCATAAGAAGGAATCCAAAGCCCAGGTTGAAAAGATATTTGGTTATTTGGCGCATCTGGATCATAAATTAAAGAAGAACCAGGTGTTATACGTTAAGCTCCATCCTTTTGTAAAAAAGAGTATTGATTATACCCAGTTGTTACATGTAAGAGAATTCCCCGGAGATTATGAAACTTATGATTTCTTAAATGCTTCTGATATGCTTATTACGGATTATTCCAGTATTATGTTTGATTATGCAGTTTCTAAAAAGAAGATAATTCTCTTTACCTATGACAGAAAAGAATATCTAGGAGACCGTGGTATCTATATTGACCTGGATGATATGGATCTGCCTAAAGTTGATACGGTAGATGAGCTGATTGAAGAAATTAACAGGGAGGAGTTTGCATATCCTAAGTTTTATGAACAGTTCTGCAGTTTGGATTCTGCCGATACTGCGAAAAATGTATGTGATACGGTATTCCTGCAGGAAGAGAATAAAGTCAGAACGGAAGTTTATCAGAAAACAGCTACGGAGAATGTTCTGATTTTCGTAAAGTCTTTGCGTAATAATGAAGAAGATTTACGTTTTATAGATAATATGAATCACCTGAATGTAAAGATGCACAACTTTTACTTAAATTTTAAAGCGGGTGCCATGAAGAAGACTTCCAGACTCTTATCCCTTTTTGATAAAGAAATTGGGTACATTCCATTATCACCGGGTAGAAATTACAGGTTATCCGAATATTTCGCATTTACATTAACCTTCCGGTTTGGAATAGAAACTACATACACAAAGAAGAAACTTGCAAGCCTTGCAGACAGAGAGAAGAAGAAATTATATGGCATAACAAACTTTGAGTATGTTATCTATTATTCCGGAATGGATTTAATGCTGCTCCATGTGTTTGATTCCTTTGAGGGTAAGAAGATATTTAATTTCCATGATTTTGATATAAAGAAATATAACAGTTCTAAAAAATACCGCAGGAACGTACGATATGCCCTTAGAAAGCTGGAGGATTATACTCTTGTTATCATTCCGCCATCCATGGAGAACATTGCTGAAATTATAGAATTAAAGCAAAAGGTAAGTGTCGTGGTCAAGGACACATCGTCGGTAACAATTGACACAATATTAAAGGAGGCGAAATAGCGTGAAGGCTGGCGTTATTACATTTCATAGTGCCCATAATTTTGGTGCAACTCTACAGACCTGGGCGCTGCAAAGAGCCCTTAAGAATTACAAGATAGAAGCCTCAGTAATTAATTATCATCCAAGTATAATAGATGATTTATATAATCCGCTTAAAGGTAAATTTGGAATGAAGAGACGTATTGCAAAATTTAAGCTGCGTCGTAAAAATCCAAGAAGTCTGGAACGTTATGAAAATTATACAAGATTCCTTAAAAAGCATTTAAACCTGCTAGGAGATTTCTCGACTTATGAGGAATTAGAAGCAGCTGATCTTAATCTGGATGCTTATATCGTAGGCAGTGATCAGGTATGGAACAGTGAGCATATCGGTGGGTTTGATCCGGCGTATTTCCTGGATTTTGTAAAACCAGGTCCCCTTAAGATTTCCTATGCGGCAAGTATCGGAAGAGATTATTTATTACCAGTCTATCATGAACAGATTAAAAACAGCCTGAAAAGCTTTACTTCTATTTCTGTTAGAGAAAAAAGTGCAAAAAGGCCAGTGAAAGAACTGGCGAAGAAGCAAGTGGATGTGGTTTTGGATCCTACTTTATTGCTTGCCAGGGAAGAATATAATGAGATCAAAACAGTACCGAATATTAAGGGTAAATATATATTTGTTTATATGATGGAACATAATCCTGATGTTGTAGCTTTTGCTAATAAAATATCTACAGCAACGGGTCTGCCCATTGTCCAGAGAAGACCGAATAAAATATTTAAGAATGAAATTGCAACCTGTTATACCTCGGCTCCCGGGGATTTCTTGGGATTAATTGAGAATGCAGAGTATGTTATTACGAATTCGTTCCATGGAACGGTGTTTTCTATTATATATGAAACACCTTTTGTTTCTATGCTCCATTCCAATACCGGCAGCAGAACGGTGGATTTACTTAAATCCTTAAATTTGGAATCCCACTTACTTTATACTGCTTCTGATTTTGATGATTTCAATAAATTTCGGATCGAGGAACCTGAAAAGTTAAGAAAAAGAATATTAGAATTAAGACAGACCTCGCTGTTATTCTTATTAGATGCATTAAAGAATAATGACAGGCAAAAGATTGTTGCCTGTCCAACCCAGATTAAGAAACATGAATGTTACGGCTGTTACGCCTGCAAGGAAATCTGTCCTACCAATGCGATTACAATGGAAGAAGACAAAGAAGGCTTCCGATATCCTGTTGTAGACGAAGCAAAATGTATTGACTGCGGAGCTTGTAATAAAGCGTGTATCCGTAAGACAAATCATATTATTGAATATGCAGAGCAATATCCAAAAGTATACTCGGTTATGAACAAGCAGGAGGAAGTCCGTATGAAGAGCTCCTCTGGTGGTATCTTCCCGGAGCTTGCTAGATTCGTCATCGAAGAGAAAAAGGGATATGTTGTTGGTGTAAAATATGATAAAGATATGAAGGTGGTATCCTCCATCGCAGATAATATGGAGGAGGTCAAAGCGTTTTATGGCTCGAAGTATGTTAAGAGCGATTTTGACGGTATTTACCCTCAGATTAAGAAGCTTTTACAGGATAATCAGACGGTTTTATATTCTGGTCTTCCTTGTGAATGTGCTGCCTTACGCTCTTATTTAAAGAAGGAGTATGAGAACTTATATATCTGTGAGATTCTATGCCATGCTGCGCCATCACCTAAGATTTTTAATCAGTATTTGGACTATTTAAATAAAAAGTTCAATTCAAGGGTGGTTAATCTTACTTTTAGAAATAAGAATACCGGATGGCTGATTCATAAATGCAGTATGATCATTGAATTCGAAAACGGAAAGAACTTAAGCGTAAATTCCAGGAAAAATAATTATTTCCGTGCATTTTTAAATGATTACATCTCCAGACCAAGCTGCAGCTCTTGTGAATATACCTATAAAAACAGAGTCGGAGATGTTACAATTGGTGACTTCTGGGGGATTAAAGATATTGATCCTTCCATGTTTGATGATAAAGGGGTAAGCTTAATTACCATTAATGATGACAAAGGCAGCAAAATATGGGATAATGTGAAGGAAAAATTCAATTATAAGGAGAGTGATATGGCAAAGGCATTTAAAAAGAATCATAATAAACCAAGTCCTTTTAAATTAGAACGGCTTGATGTATTTGACCGTTTGGACAAGGACCCGATTGATGACTTATTATATGAATATAATGATTTAAAGAAATAATTGATTAAATAGAAGATAGGAATCTTATTTTCTTACAGGTCTATTTCTTAATATAGGCTTGTTTATGGGATTGAGTGTACTTTAATATATTTTATAACAAATAAAGGATAAATGAAGAAGACTAAAAAAGAAAGCTGTATAAATTTAAAAGATATAAAATAGTAAGATTTATAATATTTAGATCATAATATTTAAGATATAAATATAATAAGATATAAAAGGTAGTAAGATATAAAAGATAGTTAAGATATAAATAATACAATATAAGAATTCTTTATATGTAATATCCTTTATAATTGCGATTGTATAAGCCTGTATGGACATTAGTTTGAAAGATGATCCCTACAGGTACTTATGCATTATAGGAATATCCCATCTTTTACTTCATTTTGCTGTTTGATAAAGTACATTAACTTATAGGCAATAAGAGAATAAGGCAGTATTATCTAAATTTGTAATGTCTGCAGTTTTTTAGCAGGCAGATTGGAGTTAAATTGAAGAAATATATCAGTAATTTTACTAAATATCGATTTTTATTGGGTGAGCTGGTTAAGAAGGGTATCACCTTAAAATATAGAAGATCTTACCTGGGCATTCTATGGACTTTAGTAGAGCCTTTATTGACGATGATTGTATTGACAATTGTATTTGGTACCTTGTTTGGTAATGAAGACAGACAATTTCCTGTATATATCTTATCAGGTAGATTATTGTATTCTTTCTTCTCCAACAGTACGAAAGTAGCTATGAAATCCATTCGTACACACAGTGGTATGATAAAGAAGGTCTATGTTCCGAAATATATGTACCCGTTATCCAGCATACTTACGGATTACATTATATTTTTAATATCCCTGATTATTTTAGTGTTAGTAGGAATTGTTTTAAAGGTACAACCTACTTTTTACTTATTCCAGGCAGTAATACCTTTGGTTTTAATGCCCATTATGGCTTATGGAATTGGTTTAATACTGGCAACCTTATCGGTATTCTTCCGAGACTTAGAGTATATCTGGTCTGTTGCGTTAATGCTGGTTATGTATACCTCAGCCATATTCTATAAACCAGCGAGAATAATTGATGCAGGTTATGGATGGCTGTTAGAGATTAACCCGCTGTATTCCATTGTAATTAACTTTAGAAATTCTATCTTTGGAATGCCGTTGGATCAAAGAGCATTTTCCTTATCTTTGCTCTACAGTTTTGGATTCCTGGCTATTGGTACGCTTATGTTTCTTAAGAAACAGGATGAATTCATACTGCATGTATAATTAAGTTTGATGAAAAAGGAGGCATACCATGGAAAAGATTGCTGTTGAAGTGAAACAGGTAAGTATGCGGTTTAATCTGTCTTCCCAAAAGGTAGACAATCTGAAAGAGTATTTTATAAAGTTCCTTAAGAAAGAACTAAAATATAATGAATTCTGGGCATTAAAGAATGTGAGCCTGAAAGTAAATAAAGGGGATCGTTTAGGTATCCTGGGATTAAACGGTGCCGGGAAGAGTACCTTGCTGAAAATAATAGCAGGGGTATTAAAACCTACAGAAGGGTCCATTACGGTTAAAGGCAAGATTGCACCTCTATTGGAGCTTGGAGCCGGTTTTGAGCCGGAATATACCGGGGCAGAGAATATCTATCTGTATGGAGCTGTTCTTGGTTATCCAAGGGAATTTATAGCAGAGAAGTACAATGAGATTATTGAATTCTCGGAACTTGGGAAGTTCATAAATGTTCCTCTTAAAAATTATTCCTCTGGTATGAAGTCAAGGCTTGGCTTTGCTATTGCAACGGTGGTAGAGCCGGATGTGTTGATTCTGGATGAAGTACTGGCAGTTGGCGATGCTAAGTTTAAGAAAAAATGCGAAGCTAAGATCCAATCCATGTTTGATAAAGGGGTAACGGTGCTGTTTGTATCCCATTCCTTGCCTCAGGTGCAGAAGATTTGTAATAAGGCTATACTGTTAGAGCATGGGAAGATTATTGCAAATGGGGATATTGGGGAAGTTAGTGCGATTTATGAGGAGAAGACGAAGTAGGTAAAGATTATGAAGTGAGTTATAAATTTGGGTACATTATAATAAAAAAGCCATATCGATTTATCAGTATGTATTGATAAATTAATATGGCTTTTATATTGGAGATTTATAATAGTTAAAGTGGGAGCAATTGATGAACCTATGTCACTACTCCTGAAACTAACTATCAGCTATAATCTATTGCTTTTGGTTGGGCTTAAGTTTGTAATTAATGGCAAGTCCAATTCCAATTAGTGCCCAGAATAGAGGAGCCACCGTAATTGTAGAGTCATTCGTTATACCAGAGATCATATATGCCACTGTACCGATGAAGATTGAAACGCCGACCTGTGAATAAAAATTATTAAAAGTGCCATTTATATATAACTTAATACTGGAAACGAAATAAATGAAATAAAATAGTAAGAAGGCTATAAGTGAAACGACACCAGTCTGGACACCCATCTGCAGATACATATTATGAGGTCTTGTAATTAATTGTCCATCAAAACCGGCATTATACAGATTAACGTAATCTTGCTGAGGGAAAGCAAATACGAATGTATCAGCACCGGTTCCAAATATATTATCCTTTAGCAGGGGGATTGTACGTGACCATATATATCCTCTGGAGGAAGCAAACATTTCATGTCCTGTAAAAAGTGCAGATTCTGCCTTTTTGATTTTATCAAACTTACCGCTTACATTTAAATAGTAAAATGAGTTATCACCTAACTGATTTGAAAAAATCCAATCTTTATTGTCAATATTAACCTTTAAGCACAGTATCTGATTGTATAAAGTAAGTGCAGCTTTGAGGCCGCTAAAGCGTTCATCATTGATTAAAAATTCCCCTGTTCCATTATCCATGGTATACGGAATAATTTTATCCAATCCATCCTTCATTAATATGGACATACCATCATTTGCCATACTTAAGTTTATTTTTATGTCATTTCCTTTATATGTAATAACCAAGTCGTCACCAGTTTTTATATCAGTTAAAGTCGGGTTTTCTTTCGTCATATTAAATAAAGTGTTAACTGTATTGGTTATCTTTGTAAAATTTAATACGAATAAGACGAGAATAACAGTAACCACAATTCCATATATTGATATTAATATCTTAGATTTGCGGAATATATATTTACGGAATAAAATTAATATTAAAACTGCTGCAAAGAAAAGACTTATAACACTAGTCTTAGATTGTGAGCCGAGGAGACTTATTAGTAATCCAATAAGTGCGGTTATGTATAAAATAATTTTATTTCTGCTTTTTTCTGCCAGCAGCATACCCACAAGTATAGGGGCGAGTAAGGAAACATAGACACCTACATAATTGGGATTATAGAGGGTTAAATAGACACGGTGAAGCCCAAAATTAAAACTTAAATCTAATTTACCTAAAAGTTTACTTGGCAGAATAAGATTTTTAGCAAGATCGGATCCTATAAAATCATGCCCCAAAATTTGTGACAGCCCTAATAAGCTTAAAATTATAATGCTAATAAGTAAATATTTAAATATAAAACGAAGATTATCTTCTGTCTTAATAAATAAGAAAGCATAATATACTGAAATGCAATAGCCTAATATAACAAATATTGACTCAAATTGTTCATAAATTCCTGTAAACCCAAAAGGTGTATATTTTGAGAATATAGTTGATAAAAGTGCAAAAAGTCCGTATAGTAATAATGGTAACAAGGTAAATGAAAAAGTTAATTTCTTTTTGTCTTTATAAGCATTGTAGATTATAAGTAACAACATGATGGAACATACAATTATATAAAAAACTTGCTTATAAAATAAAAATACATCGGTTTTTAATCCGTCTTGAGAAAACCATTTATAACCTGCCAAACCAGTATCATATTCATGCACTCTTATTATTAAAGGAAGTATTGCAGTTATAAAGATAATTGGCAGCATGTAAAGCTTACTATTCTTGGCAGAATAATTACTTGCTTTTTGTGAATGTGAGGAACTTTTATTTTTTGATGTTGAGTTCGCTTTCATAGTTATCTCCTTATTTAATATAATACATATCATTTATATATTCTAATATGAATTTATGGTATTTACAAGTTATATAATAAAATAATGGTATGTTATATAATAAAATAATGGTATGTATACAATAGAATAGTGGTATGGTAAAATTTATTTATTATGAAATACGACAAAAAACTTGTATAAAGGGGACAGATTAACTATAATAAACTTAAAAGTGGTCCTATGTCAAAGTGAGGTGGTAGACGTATATGTATATAAAATATTATAAAAGAATAATTGATTTTGTGCTATCACTTATTGCGATTGTATTGCTTTTATGGTTATTTTTCCTTCTTATGCTATTTATTAAATTAACGTCTAAAGGACCAGTGTTTTTCCGCCAAAAGAGAATAGGGAAGAATAAAAGTGAATTCTACATACTAAAATTTAGAACAATGAGAATTGATACCCCAAGTGATATGCCCACGCATTTGCTTGAAAATCCTGAAAAATACATAACTGTCATAGGAAAAATCCTAAGAAAAACCAGCTTGGATGAACTTCCCCAATTATTTAATATAATTAAGGGAGATATGAGTATAGTCGGACCAAGACCTGCTTTATGGAATCAGTATGATTTAATAGAGGAAAGAGATAAATACGGTGCTAATGATGTAAAACCTGGTTTAACTGGCTGGGCACAGATTAATGGCAGGGATGAACTGCCAATTCCATTAAAGGCAAAGCTGGATGGAGAATACATAAAAAAGATAAGTTTTATGTTTGATATAAAATGTATTATAAAAACTGTAGGTTGTGTAATAAGGCGCGATGGACAGAAAGAAGGTACTACGGAGGTTAGTAATAATTCATGAAGAAAGTACTTGTAATCGGAGCCAATAGTTATATCGGCCGAAAGTTTAGGGAGTATGTCTTGCAGGAATGTGAGTATGAACTAACAGTTGACTTAGTAAGTGCATTCGATGGTTCATGGAGGATGGTGGATTTTACTTGCTATGATGTTATTTTGCATCTTGCAGCCATTGTACATAAAAAGGAAACAAAAGGTATGGAGGCACTTTATTATGATGTAAATCATAAACTTGCCTTAGAAGCTGCCAGGAAGGCGAAAGAAAGTCAAATAAATCAATTTATTTTCATGAGTACTGCTGCAGTGTTTGGTCCTTCCTACGAGTGCATTACAAAAGAAACTAAACCTAGACCAGTCACTTTTTACGGGAAGTCAAAATTATTAGCTGAAAGTGAAATACTAAAGCTGCAAGATGAAAAATATCGGATTGCAATTGTACGTCCTCCAATGGTTTATGGGGATGGCTGCAAAGGAAATTATGAAAAACTGGTTAAACTAGCGAGATACACTCCGGTATTTCCAGAGTATCACAATAAGCGAAGCATGTTATATATTGATAACTTATCGAAATATCTGGTAGAATTAATTAGAAATGAAAGTAACGGAATCTATCATCCTCAAGATGGTGATTATGCGGATACATGTGAGGTAATAGTCAAAATACGTAAAGAGATGGGTAAAAGGACTAAATTGACACCTTATTTTAATGCTATGATAGGTTTTTTCATTAAGAACAATATTAGTGTATTAAAAAAAATGTTCGGTGATTTATATTATGATAAATCTTTGGTGTAGAATAATAATCAATTTCTGATTATGGATTTATGCCTTTGTATGGAGCAAGTAATGGATAAATTAAAAATATTGCAGATAAATAAATTATATTACCCTGTTACTGGTGGAATTGAACGTATTGTACAACAGGTAGCAGAAGGTTTACAAGATAAGACTGACATGGAAGTGTTGGTGTGTCAGGAACGAGGTAAAACTATTGTAGAGGATATTAATGGAGTAAAGGTCACCCGTGCAGGCAGTTATGGGGTATTTTTATCTATGCCGATATCCTTTATTTTTTTAAGAAAGTTAAGAAAGATGTCTATGGATAAAGACATACTTCACTTTCATATGCCTTTCCCACTTGGTGATTTAGCTTGTATATTATCTGGGTATAAAGGCAAAGTAGTAATCTGGTGGCATAGTGATATTGTGAGACAAAAGAAACTGATGTATGTTTATCGTCCATTAATGGATAAGTTTTTAAAAAGAGCTGATGCTATTATAGTTGCTACGCAGGGACACATTGATGGTTCTGATTATCTGTCAAAGTACAAAGATAAGTGCATTATAATACCATACGGTGTTGATTTATTAATTGAAGACAGAGGAACTCAGTATTATAAAAATGCTGTTCCGACACATAAGAAACAATTAAAACTGTTATTTGTTGGGCGATTTGTCTATTATAAAGGCTGTGAAGTACTATTAAGAGCCATTAGTAAAGTAGACGGAATTGAATTGAACATGGTTGGCAGCGGTGAATTAGAGCCAAAATTAAAAGAAGATGTGATTAAACTTGGTATACAAAATAGAGTACATTTTCTTGGCAATATAGGCGATAATGAACTAAATAAAGCATTTGAAGAATGCGATGTATTCGTTTTACCATCAATACTCAAAAGCGAGGCCTTTGGATTAGTGCAAATAGAAGCAATGGCATATGGTAAGCCTGTGATTAATACGAATCTTCCAAGCGGGGTTCCTTATGTAAGTATAGATCATGTTACTGGATTAACCGTGCCGCCGAATGATGTACAAGCACTGGCGGATGCGATTCAATGGATGGCATTACATGAAGAAGAAAGAATTGAGATGGGAAGAAAAGCAAGAGAACGTATGAAAGAATGTTTTCAAATGGAGAGTATGCTAAAGAATGTTCTTAAGCTTTATCAGAATTTATAGATAAAAGTAGAGGATTATTGGAAAATATCATATTTAATATTGTATATACGATATAAGTAAGTTATAATTGTTAATTATATATTACTATATTTCGTTTAAGTGGAAATGAGGAAACTCTGTGAAAATCGCATTTGATGCTCAATTATTGATAAAAGGTGACAAAACGGGAATAGGGTGGTGCGCAGAGAATATATTAATGCGAATGCCCCAATATCTTGAAAATACATATCAACTGAATTATTTTTCTCTTGGTTATACGGTAGAGCAACTAGATAATGTACATAAATATACTACTTTTGGATATCAAATAAATGAATGCACATGGTTCCACCATACTTTATATCGAATGATGTGGAACTTCTTTTATGTGCCTTATTCTTTTTTCTTTAGAAAGCCAGCTGATGTTACCTTATTCTTTAATTATGTAATACCACCAGGAGTAAAGGGCAAAAAAATAGCCATTGTTTATGATATGGCATATAAGGCATATCCCGAAACTGTGCGAAAAAGGACGAGACGGTTATTAGAGATAGCATTAAAGAAATCATGTCGCAGGGCAGATCATATTCTTACTATATCCGAATTCAGCAAAAAAGAAATAATAAAATATCTAAATATACCTGAGGATAAAATAACGATAATGCCCTGTGGTGTTGATACAACTTTATATCATGAAAAATATACAGATGAAGATATCGATAGAGTATGTAAAAAATATAGGATACAGGGAGTGTATTTACTTTACTTAGGGACACTAGAACCCAGAAAGAATATTGTAAGACTATTAAAAGCCTATGCTCAATTAAAGCAAAAAATATCCGATACACCTAAGTTAGTATTAGCAGGGAGAAAAGGCTGGATGTATGATGAAATTTTTGAAATTGTTAATTCACTTAATTTAATGAGTGATATTATATTTACTGGATATGTGGATGCAGAAGATGCACCAATACTTATTAAAGGGGCAATGGTGTTTCTTTTCCCTTCTATATATGAAGGATTTGGTATGCCACCACTTGAAGCTATGGCTTGTGGTACTCCAGTATTGACTTCTAACACCTCATCACTTCCGGAAGTTGTTGGAGATGCGGGGGTTTTGGTGGATCCTTTTTCTGTAGATAGTATAAAGGATGGTATGGAGAAACTTATTAATAGTAAAGAGTTGAGGATGGAATTATCTAATAAAGGATTAGTAAGGTCAAAAAATTTTTCTTGGGATGTGTCTACTGAAGTTTTTCATAAGGTTATACAAAATAATTTAGGCAAATAAGAGAGGAAGATTTAAATTGAAAATTGCATTTGATGCACAGTTATTATTTGAAAAACAAAAAACAGGTATTGGTAGGACAGCCGACTATGTAATAAGAAATATAATAAAAGAATATGACAATGAATATTATTTGAATTATTTTTCAATACGGAATAGTAGTGAAAAAGAAGAGATAGTTCAAAATTATAATAAACTAGGCTATAAAGTGCATAAATGTGGATGGTTTCATAATGTAATATATCGTAAAATATGGAATAACATTTCAATTCCTTATACATTATTTTTTGGTAGAAGCTACGAAATCACACAATTTTTTAATTATGACATTCCACCCGGGGTAAGTGGCAAAGCAGTAACATTTATATACGATATGGTATATAAAGCCTTTCCAGAAACTATGAGTAAAAAGACATTGAAGATGTTGGATTATAATTTGGAAAAGACTTGTAAAAGGGCAAATCATATTATTACAATTTCACAGTTCAGTAAAAATGAAATAATTAAGTATTTACAAGTGCCGGAAAATAAAATTTCCATTATGCCATGTGGTGTCGATTTATCAATTTATCATACTAGCTATTCTGAAGAAGAAGTAGGAAAAGTTAAGGAAAAATATGCTATTCAAGGTGAGTATATATTATATCTAGGTACATTAGAACCTAGAAAAAATATCGTAAGACTTATAGAGGCTTACTTTCAATTAAAAAGAAAGGGTATTGTGTTGCCTAAATTGGTATTAGCCGGAAAAAAAGGTTGGATGTATGACACAATATTTAATACGATAGAATTATATAAATTAAATGAATATATTATTTTTACGGATTATATAGAAGATGGAGATATACCTAAGCTTTTAAATGGTGCTAGAATTTTTGTATTCCCATCTATTTATGAAGGATTTGGTCTCCCACCATTAGAGGCAATGGCTTGTGGTACCCCTGTTATAGCATCAAACACAGCATCGTTACCGGAAATAGTAGGAGATGCAGGTCTATTGGTTAATCCATATTCAATAGAAGAGTTAGCAAGTACAATAGAAAATTTATTAAACGATGAATTACTACGAAAGAATCTTATTGAAAAAGGACTACAGCGAGTAAAAAAGTTTTCATGGAACCAATCAGTAAATCGATTGATGGAGATTTATTATTCTTTACTTGAATGAAAGAAAGGTAATTTTATGAATACAATTAAAGAATTATATGGATATAGGCAAATGATATTTAGCCTTGTAAAAAGGGATTTACGAGGACGATACAAGGGGTCAGCATTGGGATTTCTATGGACTTTCATAAATCCGTTGCTACAGTTGATAGTTTATACTCTCGTATTTTCTGTAATTATAAAAACTGACATAGATAAATTTTACTTGTTTCTTTTTGTTGCTCTTGTTCCCTGGCTTTTTTTTAGTACTTGTTTGACTGGAGGAGCAAGTTGTATATGGGCTCAACAAGATATGGTAAAGAAGATATATTTTCCTCGTGAAGTATTACCACTTTCATATGTAATAAGTCAATTAATTAATATGTTACTTACATTTATAGTTATTTTTATAGTTATTATTATTTCAGGGACTGGAATTAATGTTATAGCTGTCTTATATTTGCCGATAATAATTTCAGTGGAATTTGTTCTTGCGTTAGGGACTACTATGCTTATGTCTGCATTAACAGTTTATTTCAGAGACTTGGAATACATTTTGAGTATCGTAAGCATGGCTTGGATGTATATGACACCTATAGTTTATTCGGTAGAACAAGTTCCAAAAGAAATAATGCCTTTCTATAACTTGAATCCAATGAATCCAATTATAATTGCATATCGTGATATACTGTATTATAAACATTCGCCTCAACTAGGTACTTTAGTACATGCATTTTTACTGGGTCTTTTTGTTTTGATTTTGGGATGTTTTTTGTTTTCGAAATTAAAAAGGCATTTTGCGGAGGAACTATAATATGAAAAATGAGAATGCAGTTGAAGTTAAAAATGTTAAAAAAAAGTTTAAAGTCTATTTTGATAAAGGAAGTAGCTTAAAAGAAAAAGTACTTTTTAAAAATAGAAATCGATATGAAGTTAGATGGGTGTTAAATGGTATAAGTTTTGAGGTTAAAAAGGGAGAAGCGATTGGCATAATTGGTCATAATGGTTGTGGAAAAAGTACTACTTTAAAGCTTCTTACTAGAATAATGTATCCGGATGATGGTACGATTGAAATTAAAGGCAGGGTTTCCAGCTTAATTGAATTAGGAGCAGGTTTTCATCCAGATATGAGCGGTAGGGAGAATATATACACTAATGCTTCAATATTTGGATTGACAAGAAAGGAAATTGATTCTCGTATTAATGATATAATTGAGTTTTCAGAGCTAGAAGAATTCTTAGATAACCCAGTTAGAACATACTCTTCAGGAATGTATATGCGTTTAGCTTTTTCTATTGCTATTAATGTGGACGCGGATGTCCTTCTGATTGATGAAATATTAGCAGTTGGTGATGCCAATTTTCAGGCAAAATGTTTAAACAAACTAAGGGAAATAAAAAGCAGAGGAACTACAATTGTTATAGTTTCGCATTCCATGACACAAATTGAACAAATTTGCAATCGATGTATTTGGATTAATAAAGGTGAGATATATAAAGAAGGATCCCCTAGCGACATTGTTTATCAATATCTAGATTATATGGGAGAACAAAATAAGGGATTTCAAAAAACAGTTGATTTAGAAGTTAAAAATGATGGTATTCAATCGAATAATGCAATGAATGATCAAAAAGAACAACTCATAACGAGTGTAGCAAAAAACGATGATATTGTCGATTCGATAAATAAGGATCAAATTGCTAAAATCGTACAGGTTGAATTGCTACATAAGGATGGTAAATCAGATACACGATTTAAAACTGGCGAACCAGTCACTTTAAGGATAAGCTATAAAGCAAAACCACATTATCTTGATCAACCTATCATTGGGTTAAAATTATATCGAAATGATAATATCAATAGTTTTGGAACTAATACTCAGAATGAACATGTAAAGGTTCAGTTATATGAACAAGGATTTTTTTATTGCCATTTCGAAAAATTTAATTTGATTGCGGGGGAATATATATTAGATATAGCAATACGGTCTCAAGAAATGTTCGCATATGATTATATAAGTCATGCGGCACAGTTTGTTATATATAACTCCATTTATGAGGAAGGAATTGTTCATTTAGATCATTATTGGGAGTTTAAGTCAGACGTTGATATAGAATAAATGGGAGATTATTATGGATAATTTGGAGAAAGAAATAAAAAGAAAAATAAATATCCGAAAAATGGCAATAAAAAATATGGGTCTAAATGATGATAATGACATGTACTTTCGCTCAGATAATGAAAAAAAAAGTAAAGACAGTGACAGACTTTATTATATACTTAATGAGAACATTAGAGAAGCAAATGATCATTCTTATCAAAATGCATATTGGATATTGTCGGGTAAAAAAATTACGATATTTATAAAAAAATTATTACGTAAATTAGTAAGAATCTTTTATGGGTGGTTTTTATTCCCAATGATTGATCGTCAAAGCCACTTTAACGGTAAAACGGTAAATTCACTTACAATTCTGAAGGATATTATTACTAAGCAAGAACAGACTATTAATCAATTAATTAATAAATGTGATAACTTAGAAAAAAATATGCAGATAAAACAAGATGAGAATAATCAGAATCTATTCAACAAGATAAAGTCGATAACACAAGAACTCGAGTATCAAATAGAGAATAATGATCATAAATTGCATGACGAAATTGAGGAAGTTGCATTTAAATTATTGACTCAAATAGATTACAATAAAAAATCTTTAGATTATTTTCAAAGTCAAGTATCACCAGGTTCTAGGTTTGAAGTACTTGATAAACGAAACATTATTATTGATGGAATTATTGATTTTGAATTACAGGATAGAGTGCAGCAGCTAGAAAAAGCTACCAATGAAGATGTTACTGATAAACTAAGGAATGCTACAGAATATTATATTGAAACAATGCAAAAAAAGTTAGCAAAACGTGCAATGTTAAAGAAAGATTTAATAATTATTTATTGTTTACGTTTTCGAGAAGAAAGTGGAATTGAAGCTATAAAGAATGAAGCATATGATTTGTTTCAATTATTGTCAAGAGAAAGTAAATATGATGTTAAAATTTTGTCTTTGGAACATGTTGCAGAAGAACCTAATTATTCTGATCATATTATTTATGTAGATAAGAAGAATATAAATAAATGCATGGGTGAATTAGCACCTTCGTTAATAATTTTGATTGAAAGTACACCCTATATTATTTTTAATTATGATGGTGTACTAATAAAAAATCACACGCTTATAAAATTAACTGGACAAAATCCGCTACAGGGGCTCGATGAAGGAATTATTGAAGAATTGAGGCATTGTAACGATTTTGGAGTACATCAATATCTTGTTGAATCACAAAATGCATATGACGTAATGTTTGAAAATGGTTTTAGAAATGTTATTTTATCCTATCCTGTAATTGATTCAAATAGAGTTACATATAAAGAGAGAAAAAAGATTCATCAAGGTTCATTTGTGGTAGGTTTTGCCTCATCTCCCATGGAGGAAAAGCAGTTTGATGATAGGGGAATGAATTTATTATTAGAAGTTATGAGAAAATTACCGGATGTAACCTTTAAAATTTTATGGAGAAATGAATTGCTTCAAGTTTCTGCTGCTTTTGAAGAACTCAATAATTGTGAGATTTATATAGGAAAATATAATATGGAGTTATTTTATCAAGAAATTGACTGCATTATAGTACCATATCGAACTGTTGATTATAATCATGCCTGTTCTTTATCCGGAGTAGAGGCGATGTTAAATAATATTCCAGTTGTGTGTACAAATGTTGCTGGGATTTCTGAACTTGTCAATAGGTTTGATATGGGAGTAATTTGTGAGCCAACAAGTATGAATATAGTCTCAGGGATAAATACTTTGATATCAAATTACAATAATTATATTGGGCATAATAAAGTTAAGAGGCTAAAAGAAATTTTAGATTCTAGACAAATTGTTTCAATCATTGAAAATACACTTATGGACTATTATCCTAAAAATTTTGTGACACTAGATGAATGGAACTATCATTTAGTAAAAAAGGATAAATATCTTGTTAAAGGTCATTCAGCTATTAAAGAATATTATCAAAATAAAGATGTTGCAAATAATTATAATGACGATAGATTTTTACAATATCCTACTAACTATTTTGATGCTTTTGAGCGTGCTTCTATAGGTTTATTAATTAAAGCAAAATTTCATGATAATCATTTGAAAATATTAGATATAGCTTCAGGAGATGGAAGGATAGTACAGGAAATTATAAAATATGGTGAATGTACCTCCATAGATAGCTCAATGGCAATGCTAGATATTGTAAAGGAACGTTATGGAAAAATTGGGGAACTAAAAACTGAGATATGTGATTATTTTACAGATGATATAGCGAATCAATATGATGTCATCACAACATTTCGATATATTAGACATTTTGATTATAAGCAACGTAAAATATTATATAAAAGGTTATGGAATAATCTAAATAAAAATGGTATCCTTATTTTTGATGCACCCAATATAAAATATGCTATGAAAAATAGAGAACAAGGTAATTGGGATGACTTTAATATCTATGATGTTTTCTGGACTGAAAAAAGTATAATACAAGAATTAAATGAAAATAATTTTGAAGCAATATATCTAATTCCTATTGGGGTAAAAACGATAGAAAATGATCCAGTATCCTGGACAGTTGCAGCAGTTAAGAAATAATTACAATGTAATAATTTCGATATTATATTTAATATAGGGAGATTCTATATGAAAAAAAAGAAAATTTGCGTCTTACATGCACAAGTTCCTTTTGTTCGTGGTGGTGCTGAATTGTTAGTGGAAAATTTGACCAGAGAACTTAATGAACGCAATTTTGATGCGGAACTTGTTTCGATACCATTTAAATGGTATCCCAATAATTCATTAATAGATAGTGTACTTGCTTGGAGGATGATAGACTTATCAGAAACAAATGGTAATAGAATTGATTTAGTAATTGGTACTAAATTCCCTACATATGCAGTAAACCATGAAAACAAAATATTATGGTTGGTTCATCAGTTTCGTGAAGCTTATGATTTATGTGATAATAAAGATTACGCTGGTCTAAATACAATACCAGAAGGCGCTAAAACCCGCAGCAAAATAATAGATTTAGATAATAAACTTATACCAGAATCAAAAGAAATATATTCTATATCTAAAAATGTTACTAATAGATTAAAAAAGTATAATAATATTGATTCAATTCCTTTATATCATCCACCAATGCATATGGGAAAATATAACAATGAAAGTTATGGTAATTATATATTATCAATTGGGCGTCTTGATATGAAAAAAAGGGTTGACTTGTTAATAAAATCATTAACTTATAGCGATAAATCTGTACAAGCTTATATAGCTGGTAAAGGTCCTGAATTAGATAAGTTACAAAAGCTAGCTTATGATTTACAAGTTGAAGATAGAGTTAAGTTTTTGGGTTTTGTAAACGATACTGATTTACTGAAATTGTATGCCAATGCATTCGCAGTCTACTTTGCTCCTGTTGATGAGGACTATGGATATATTACACTAGAAGCTTTATTATCTAAAAAACCTTTAATTACATGTAATGATTCCGGTGGAGTCTTAGAATTTGTGGAGGATGAGTTGAGTGCTTATATCGTTAATTCAAATGAAATAGAAATAGGTGAAAAAATTAATATTATGTATAATAATAAAAATAAATGTAAAGATATGGGGGAATATGGATATAATAATGTTAAAGACATTAGTTGGGATAATGTAATAGATAGATTAACTCAAACAATCAGATAAGGGGAGGGATAAGTATGCGTATTGCATATTGTTCACCATTTAATCCTATAAAATCAGGCATATCAGATTTTAATGAAGAATTACTTATGGAATTAAAGAAATTTGCTGATATAGATTTATTTTATAATGTGCAACCGAGTAAACAAGAAATTCTTGATAATTTTGCTTTTTATAATATTGAAGAATTATATAAAGATAGTATTCGCTCTAAATATGATACAATCGTATATCATATGGGTAATAATGTAGAATATCATAAATGTATTGCTGAAACATTTATGCAGTTTCCTGGTATTTTAGAGCTGCATGATTTTTCACTGCATAATTATCTTGCAGGAGATACATATGTACGAAATGATGTTCAAGCTTATGTAGAAGGTGTTCGTTATAGTCATGGAGAAAAAGGCGTAAAAATAGTTCAGAAATTTATAGCTGGACAAGCAAAAGCTCCATGGGAAACTCATTCCTTGGAATTAACTGTGAATAAACACTTAATAGATCGTGCAAAAGGTGTTATTGTTCATTCAGATATGGCTAAACAAATGGTAAAAGGTATAAGACCTGAGGTTCCGGTAATTAATATACCTCTGCACACGCCGGATATTTTAGCAGATTATGAAGTGAATAAAATTGAAGCTAAGAAAAAATTGAATATAGACGGTAAAACTTATGTATTTGGATCGTTTGGCTATGCAACTAGGGCAAAAAGAATAATTGAAACGCTAGAAGCATTAGGTATGTTTTATAAAAAAGTAACTAAAGATTTTCATTACTTCATAGTTGGTAAAGTGGATGGTATTGATGTTGAAAGTAAAATCCAAGAGTTATCAATTCAAGATAATGTAACTGTTACTGGGTTTACTGAGTTAGAAGATTTTAAAACTTATATGAGTGCGTGCGATATATGTATTAATTTAAGGTATCCTACACATGGCGAATCTTCAGCTAGTTTGCATCGCATGTTAGGGATGGGGAAAGCTGTTATCGTCTCAAATATAGGTAGCTTTGATGAATATCCAGATGAAATTGTTTTAAAAGTTCGGTGTGATTGCGATGAAATAACAGATATCTACAATGCATTATGTGAACTAACAAATAATAGTTCAATAATGAAGCAGCGAAATAAAAGTGCTTTTGAGTATGCTAATAAGTATTGCAATTTGGAAATGAATGCATGCAAATATTTTGAATTCTATCAGAATGTATGTAATAACAGTTTTATTGAAAGAGGAATAGATTATTTTATTGACAAGCTATTTGAACTAAATATTGTAGAAGAACATTATATTGACTACTTGATTAATGTGAGAAAAATTAATAAAATTATTGAAAGATATTAATAATCGTTTACAGATAAGGAGAAAACGATGAATATAAATTTGAAAAGAATAAATTGGGATTTGGCTTCTAGAACAATAATAATTATTTTTTTTATTGTTTTTATGTTATTAGCAACATTGACACCAACAGCTCCAACTGGTGAAAGCGATGATTATATGTTGTCTACTATATCATTGGAAAATAGGTTTTCTTTAAGAATGACAGAAAAAGATGTTGAACAAGCAAAAAAAGATTTTCCAGAGCATTATGCATATATAAGGGCCTCATGGGATAACGGTATGCCAGATTATTTTAGTATTGTTAAAGGGGAAGTATATCCATGGTACATGGGTACTTATTCGATAACTTGTATTCCTATGAAAATATTACTAAAAACATTGGGATTAAGTCAATCGTATGCATTCGCAATAACAAATATATTTTGGTACGTTCTTTCACTTTTGGTAGTATTTTTTAAATTAAAAGTGAGTCGAAAGAATGTTTTTTTTACAATCTTATTATTAGTAAGTACACCAACAGTGCTTTATTATTTTTGGCCTTCTGCTGAAATTTTTATCTTTTCATTAGTTGTTATATCATTAGTATATTTTACAAATAGTAATCATAAATTAGCTGGATTATTTGTTTCGTTGGCGGGTACATTAAACCCAGCTATTATGGCATATGGAGCAGTGATTATATTAGACTATTTTACTAAAATGTATACTGAATCAATACAAAAAGGTGAAAAAAACATTATTAATGTTTTGCTAAAAAATATAAAAGATATCATAATTCTAATAATCTGTTTTCTGCCATCATTAACAACATTTATATATAATTACATTCATTTTAAAATGTTTAATTTGCAGAATGTACTCGGTTTAGCGAGGACTGACCTTATATTTGAAAGATTTTTAACGTATATCTTTGATTTGAATTTGGGATTTTTACCTTATTTCACAATTGCATTATTTTTATTTTTTGTTATTGCAATATATGGAATTTTTAAGAAGGATAGAATGTCACTAATGTTTATTTTAGCCTTTTTGCTTACTGTATTAACATATTCTAGCACTTGGCATATAAACTGTGGAATGACGGGAATAGCAAGATATAATGCGTGGACTTTTCCAATAATGATATTCTTTTTAACTACTCAAGCCACACGAATAATATCTGGTAAATCAGTGAAAAAATATTTATATAGTTTATTACTATGTTCTAGTATTTTAACTACTACTATTGTTGTTTATATAAGAAAATCAGAGACGGGAATGGATTACCGATATTTTTCTCCTATTGCATCTAAAATACTTGATAATTTCCCCTCTCTTTATAATCCATATAGATACACGTTTATTTCAAGAACAAATCATATAGATGGTGGATACTGGGAAGAGACAACAGAGCCAGTTATTTATACTGATAAGGATGGATTTATCAGAAAAATTTTACTAAGTCCTAATACTACCACTAATTTATTAGATTGTATAAAAGGTAGTGAATCTGACTTAAAAGAAATCAAGAAAGAATTAAATGATATTAATGACTATAATAAATGGAATTATATAAATATCGGAAAAAACATTGAACTTAAAACTAAGGTTTATAATGCCCCAGAAGAATTTATTGCAAGTGGAGATCAGGATATTCAAAAATTCACAAAAGGAGTTTATGGAAATGAAGGTTCCTTTAATTGGTTATCTTCAAATGCTTTGATATGTCTAGTAAGTAAAAAAATTGAAATGCATGGTTTGAATTCCAAATTTAATATACCAATAGATTTGAATAGATTAAGCAATGAATCATTAAAGATTGATTTTTATGTTAATGACATTTTAGTCGAAAGTATTCCAATTAATAAAATAGGTAGCTATAATATTCATATTGATAAAAATAAAATTAAAAAAGCGGATGATCAATATTATGAAATTAAAATAATTACAAATGGAGTATATAATCCATACAAAGCAGGAGTGAGTCAGGACAACAGAGATTTAAGTATTCAATTAGAATATTTGGGTTGAAATTATTATTTATTAGGATTATGAAAGGTAATAAGTAAGATGATTCATATAAAAAAGAAAAGACTATACATAATTTCATTGTTTTTTTTAGTACTAGTAAATATAATTTTTTTTATAGGCTGGCTAAGCCCTATCTATGCTATTATATGTTGTTTGGGTATTGGAATATGTTTTATAAAGGCTAGTAATGTAATTTGCAATACAGTTCTTCAAAATGATTGTATTGACATAGAAATAAGTGCTATAATATTATTAACTGTTTTAGTAACTTTAATTGTTTTTTTATCTGGTATAGGAGGTTTTTTTTCGCAAACTTATGATCATATAGCTAGAAACCCTATTTTTAGAGATATTGTAGAACAGAAATGGCCTGTAGTTTACAGCGAAACAAACAATGCATTAGTTTATTATTTTGGATATTGGCTATTACCTGCAATTGCAGGCAAATTAGGAATATTAATTTTCGGTAATTATATTGGTTGGGAAATTGCCAATATTGCATTGTTTTTATATAGTGTGTTTAATATTTTATTAGTATTACTTCTAATTATGTCGTTTATATCTAAAAATGCACCCATTAAAACGATAAATAAAAAAATAATTATTATAATAGTAAGTATTTTCACAGTATTTGGTGGGCTAGATATTATAGGATATATATTTAGGCAGCTTTTGCAAGTAGGTACAATGAATGATTTTGTAAATCATCATATAGACCATTATTTTAAAGAAGCTGCAGTGATTAATGGTAATTTAATACAATTAATGTATGTTTTTAACCAAACAATACCCGCCTTCATAGCAACTTGTTTGTTTGTTAACCTTAAGGAAAATTATTCAATTTATGCATTACTCGGATTTTCTATCCTTATTTCATCACCATTTCCTTTAATTGGTTTAGCCACACTTATGATAATATATGTAATTAAATTAGCATTAACAAAGAAAATTAATGTGAAAGAATTATTTTCAATTCCTAATTGTATCAGCACACTAATATTCTTACCAATTTATTATTTATTTTATCATGGTGCTAGCAATATTATTACAATAAAAAATATTGTAGCGACATATGGCATTAAAAGGAGTATACTTGTTGTTATAATTGTATTTCTGCTTGAATTTGGCTTATATACATTTTGCATTATACATGAATATAAAAAGGATATTTTGCTATATGCTGCAAATATATCGATGGTTGTATTTTTCTTTATTTCTTTAGATGGTACAATGGATTTTACTGCAAGAACTACAATACCTGGATGTTTTTATATTATGATTTTGGTAATTGAATTTATCTGTAAAAAAGTTAAAACAGATAAAATAACATTTGGTATTTATGGTCTTATCATATTGTTATCGATAGCAGGTATATCTCCATTAATTGATTTAACTAATTTGGTAAGTCAAATATATCAAATGGGTACCGTACGGGTTCCCTTTGATCCGTATTATACTCTTAGAGATAAAAGTTATGATTCTGACATTTGGTTTTTAAAACAATATGTAGTAGAAAATCCATCTGAAGATTTATTTTTTAAAAAATTAAGCAAGATGGAAAAAATTGAGGATAAAAATCTACCAATCATAACTACCAAACAAAAAGATGGAATTACGTATATTTCAAAAGTCACTTTAACTAAAAGTTCTATAGCTAAATTTTTATCGGTTATTCACTCTAAAGACATAAGTTATCTGAATAACAAATTGAGTGATATTAAACTTGATGATAAAATATACGTAATTGAATTTGATGACAATATGGTTTTTCCTAACAATAGACAACCACTGGACCCGAATAATTTGAAACTGGAAATTAGTTGGGACAATTATGCTAAAAAATATAGTGAAAACAATACGAAAATATTGGCCGATATTAAAGTGAAAAATATTAGTAATACAACTATATTAGCAGGGCAATTGGAACAACCAGCGTTGCGGACTGGTATAGTAATTTCTCTTCTTACAGAAGAAGGCGAAATAATTACCTACTCATATAGTTATGTATATACATTGTCGACAATTTTTCCGGGACAGGAAAAGACATTCGTGGTACCTATACCAAAACCAATGGAAAAGGGAAAATATAAATTGTCAGTTGATTTCTTTCAAGATGCGGACTTGAACGGAGATAATGCATTTAATTACAATAGTATAAATTATAAAAAAAATATTTTTTATGATATTATAATAAAATAAAAGAGTATTTAATATGAAAATTTATTTTTGATCTCAAAGTGATGGTTTTCTTATGATAGTTATAATTGGTTCTTTGTTAAATAACCGTAATTTTCTAACTGTTTAATTTTTATAATAATTAAAATTTATAAACGGGTAAATACCATGGGATCAGCATTTTATTGTCATTAGTGACATAAAATTGTAAGATATTATATTATTAGAGTATGATTGAAAGGAGAGTATGGGAGTTTAAATTATATATTCCATATAAACGTAAGATGAAAGTTGTATTGTTAGCAGGAGGATTTGGAACACGAATTAGCGAAGAGAGTCATTTAAAACCCAAGCCAATGATTGAGGTTGGCGATATGCCAATATTATGGCATATAATGAAATCGTATTCAGCTTATGGTTATAACGATTTTGTAATCTGCTGTGGTTATAAGGCTTATGTTATTAAACAATATTTTGCAGATTACTATTTTCATAGAAGTGATATTACTTTTGATTTTGCCGATGGTAATAGACTTGAGATACATGATAATTTCGCTGAGCCCTGGAAGGTAACACTTGTTGATACTGGGCTCAATACAATGACAGGAGGTCGTATTAAACGTATTCAAAAGTATATAGGCGAAGAGCCTTTTATGCTTACATATGGAGATGGAGTAAGTGATGTAGATATACAAAAGCTGGTTGAATTTCACAAGTCTCATGGCAAGATAGCTACCATGACAGCAATTCAACCTGATGGTCGGTTTGGTGTATTGGATATTAACAACAATCAAATTAATGCATTTCGGGAAAAAAGCAAACAGGACAGTGGATATATTAATGCTGGATTTATGGTATTAGAACCTCAGATTTTCAATTATATTAAAGATGATAGCACTATATTAGAAAAAGAGCCACTAGAGACAATTGCTAGCGAAGGACAATTAATGGCGTATAAACACAGAGGGTTTTGGCAATGTATGGATACTCAACGTGACAAGCAGCAGTTAGAACAACTATGGGAGAGTGGCAAAGCACCTTGGAGGATTTGGTAATGTTGGATTTTTATAAAGGTAAGAAAGTATTTATCACAGGTCATACTGGGTTTAAGGGAACATGGTTGACAAAAATGTTAGTGAATTTAGGTGCGGAAGTAACAGGATACTCTTTAAATCCTAACACAGTACCAGATTTATTCTCTATAAGTAAGGTAAAAGAAAAGATTACATCTGTTATTGGGGATATCAGAGATTTATCCTCACTAAAAAAAGCAATTGATAATGCTCAGCCTGAGATTGTTTTTCATCTTGCAGCTCAGCCAATAGTGCGTGAAAGTTATATAGATCCGCTATATACATATGAAACTAATGTAATGGGGACTGTAAATGTTTTGGAATGTATTAGAACAACTAATTTTATAAAATCTTTTCTTAATGTTACAACAGATAAAGTATATGAAAACAAGGAATGGGAATGGGGATATAGAGAAAATGATCCATTGGATGGTTTTGATCCATATTCAAACAGTAAATCATGTTCAGAACTTGTAACACATAGTTATAAAAAGTCTTTTTTTGCGGATAGTAAAGTAGCAATTTCTACAGCTAGAGCAGGTAATGTAATTGGAGGTGGCGATTTTGCAAATGATAGAATTATACCGGATTGCGTAAGAGCGGCTTTTAAACATGAAACTATTATTGTAAGAAATCCACATTCTACGAGACCTTATCAGCATGTATTGGAGCCTTTATATGCGTATTTATTGATTGCTATGAAGCAATATGAGAATCCTGATATTGCAGATTTTTATAATGTAGGACCGGATGATATTGATTGTATAACAACTGGGACATTGGTAGATCTATTTTGCTCAAAATGGGGTGAAAATCAAGAATGGGCAAATATATCATTAGATGGACCACATGAAGCTAATTTTCTTAAGTTGGATTGCTCAAAAATAAAAAATATATTTAATTGGAATCCGAGATGGAGCGTTGAATTAGCAATTGAAAAAACAGTGGAATGGTCTAAGGCATATCAAAAGGGAGAGAATATACCAGAATTGATGGACAAGCAAATTATAGAATTTATGAAATAGATAAAGGGGCACAAAAGATGAAAAGTATACTTATTACAGGAGCTAATGGGTTTGTCGGAAGTCATTTAACTAAGTTATTTTCTGATAGAGGTAAAAAGGTATATGCATTAGTTCAGAAGGATACGAATTATGAATCTATAAAAGACTTGGATAATGTAAAAATTATGATATTCGACTTAAAAAATGTTCAAGAAATACAAAAAGAGTTGCCTTTAAATATCGATGTACTTTATCATTTAGCTTGGGTAGGAGTTAGTTCTACACTCAAAAACGATGAAGAAATACAGTTAAAGAATATAGAATATAGCTTAAATATATTAAAACTAGCTCGGGAAATAGGTATTAAAAAGATTATTTTTACTGGATCTGTTTCAGAATATGCATATAATAAGGAAGCAGTGAGCGGAATAGATATACCTAGTCCAGCTGATTTTTATAGTGCTACAAAGGTTGCAACACATTACGTTTGTGATATTTACGCCAGACTAAACAATCTTAATTTTATTTGGGTTTTAATTTCTAGTATATATGGTCCGGGTAGGGAAGATAATAATTTGATTACATATTCAATTAAGTCGTTTTTGAAGAAAGAACGTCCAAGTTTTACGAGACTTGAGCAGAGATGGGATTATATATATATTGATGATTTATTGGAAGCTTTATATAGTGTTGGAGAAGCTGGAAAAAATCAAATGATTTATCCAATTGGAAGCGGCGAAAATTTTCAACTATATCATTATGTTAAAGTCATTAGGAATTTAATTGATAAGAATCTACCAATAGGAATTGGAGATTTACCATATAAAACCAAACAAATTGATAATTCTGTTGTTGACATATCAAAGTTAAAAAGTGATACAGGATATATTCCTAAATATTCATTTGAAAGAGGGATATCAAAAACCATAGAGTATTTCAAGCAAAAATATACAGAAGAATGAGGTTATATATGATGTACGATTGTATTATTGTAGGTGCTGGTTTCTGCGGTAGTGTTATAGCAAGAAAGTTGGCGGAAGAATCCAACAAAAAAGTATTAATCCTTGAGAAAAGAAACCATATAGCCGGAAACGCTTATGACGAATTTAATGAATATGGAATACTGATACAAAAATATGGACCTCATATATTTCATACAAATAGTGATGAAGTTTATGCATTCATTACTCGATATGGAGCATGGAAAGATTATAGATTAAATTGCGAAGTTTTTATGGATGGAGTATATACTCCTTCACCTTTTAATTTTAAAACAATAGATACCTTTTATCCAGAGGAATATGCAAGAAAATTAAAACAGAATATTTTAGAAGAATACCCTAATCGAGATAAAGCTACAATAGTTGAAATGTTAGAATCTAAAAATCCTATTGTTAAACAGTACGCTAACATGCTTTTTGAAAAAGATTATAGTCTATACACTGCAAAGCAATGGGGAATAGAGCCTAGCAAGATTGATATTAGTGTATTAAAGAGGGTTCCGGTTCGTTTTAATTATGAAGATAGATATTTTGATGACAAGTATGAATGCTTTCCTAAAAAAGGGTATACTAATTTTTTTGAAAATTTATTGAACCATGAGAATATTACGGTCAAAACCAATATAGATGCTTTAAAAGAAATACAGATAGATGATAAAAAAGGAAAAGTCTATATTAACTCAATAGAAACTAAAGTTCCGGTGGTGTTTACTGGTGCCATTGATGAATTGCTTGCTTATAAGTACGGTAAACTCCCGTATCGTTCACTATATTTTAAATATGAAACAAAGGACCTGGACAGCTTTCAAAATGCTCCTGTTGTTGCTTATCCTCAGGTGCCAGATTATACTAGAGTTACTGAATATACAAAACTTCCCCATCAAGATGGTCATGGTAAAACTACAATTGCATATGAGTATCCTTTACAATATAAATATGATAGTGATTTAGAAATTGAACCCTATTATCCTATTATAAATGATAGTAATTTTAACCTTTATAGTGAATATTTAAATCATTTAAAAGATATTAAAAGCTTATTTTTGTGTGGTAGATTAGCGGATTATAAATACTATAATATGGATAATGCTATAGAAAGAGCTTTTTTAGTATATCAATCTATTATAAAGTATATCTCTGATTAATGTAAAGTGCTAACAGATAAAAATATCGAAAGGATATATGATAATGAAAACAATAACTATAGTAATTCCAACTTATAAAGAAGAGGCAAATATAGTGCCTGCTTATGAAGAAGTTACAAAAGTAATGACTGAAGAATTAATAAATTATAATTATGAAATTATGTTTATAGATAATGATTCACCTGATAATACTAGACTATTGATTGAACAACTTTGTAAAAAAGACAGGCATGTTAAAGCAATATTTAATGCAAGAAATTTTGGTCAAATGCGTTCACATTTTTATGGGTTAAGGCAAGCACAAGGAGATTGTGCAATTTTATTACATGCAGATTTACAAAATCCTCCCAAAGTTATGGTTGAGTTTGTAAAAGAGTGGGAAAAAGGAGCTAAAGTTGTAATTGGGATAAAGGATAATAGCAAAGAAAGCAAATTTATGTTCTTTGCAAGATCTTGTTATTATAGAATTATGGCTAAAATTTCAGATGTAGAGCAAATAAGACATTTTTCCGATTTTGAACTGCTTGACAAAGATTTTTTGGATGTAATAAGAGATTTACACGATCCCATGCCTTATTTAAGAGGCATTGTTTCAGAGTTAGGTTTTAAAATGGCAAGAGTGCATTACTCTCAAAATAAGAGAGAAAGAGGAAAGACTACTGCTAACTTTAAGGTGCTTTATGATTTTGGAATGTTAGGAATTACTTCATATTCTAAATCCATTATGAGATTAGCAACAAAATTAGGGTTTGTATTATCCGGGATTAGTGTAATTATAGCAATAGTTACATTTATTATGAAAATTTGCAACTGGAATTCATTCCCAACTGGTGTTGCGGCTATTGGAGTTGGAGTATTTCTCTTGGGTTCGGTTCAACTGTTTTTTATTGGTTTTTTGGGAGAATATATCTTAAATATCAATACAAGAATTATGGATAGACCTCTAGTAATTGAAGAAAAAAGAATAAATTTTGATAATATAGAAGTAAATGAATAATTATAGAAGGTAAATATCGAAAAAGTTATTTTTACCTTTTAAATTAAAAAGGATAAGCTAACATGAAGATAAGTATAAAGTTAATTCGTGAAATAATATTATATGGTATAATTGGAATTATAAGTTCAGGAACTGATGCAACACTTTTTACAATTATGGTCTATAAGTTATCTTTTCCAAGTATATTGTCTAACTGTATAAGTGTTTTTGTCGGTATAATTATTAGTTTTATTCTCAACATTAATTTTAATTTTAAAACAAAAGATAGGATGCTAAAGCGCTTTACATTATTTTTCTCAATAGGTATGGTTGGATTAGGTCTATCTACTTTTATTATTACTTTAGGAGAAAGGTTACAGTTTAATATTTTTATTGTTAAGCTAGGATCGATTATTATAGTTGCATTAATACAATACATATTAAATAAATTTATATCATTTAAAAAAAATAATATAGTTACAAAACAATTTTAATAATAAAATATGTAATTTCAATGTTTGTAATAGTAAGTTTTATGAAATTCAAAAAACCTTAAAAGCCTCGTTTCTATACAATATAATCTAAAAAATTAATAATTTAGCTTATATTGTATTAACAGGCTAATACATATATTAGAGTAGTAAGGATCGCCAATATTCTAGTGTATCTAAAATGGTTCTGTCAAGGTTGATAATACCATTCCAAGCAGTACAATCATGTAATTTACGTATATCAGCCTCAATTAATGGTATATCCACAGGTCTCAATTTGTATCTATCAACATCAACTTTTATATTTACTTTAGTATGTGTAAGTATTCTCTGAAGAATTTCTTTTATGGAAATTGCATTTCCGCAACCAACATTATAAGTTTCGCTAGCATGTCCCTTTTGAATTAACAAAGAATAAGCCCTTACTACATCACGAACATCCGTAAAATCTCTTTTAACATCTAAATTGCCAACTCTAATCACTGGTTCCCTCAATCCCTTTTCGATTTCAGCAACCTGTTTACAAAAATCAGCAACTACAAACATAGGGGATTGTCTGGGACCAATATGATTAAAAGCTCTAACCATAATTATGTCCATTTGGTAAGCATCTGAATAAATCTTTCCAATCATGTTTTGACATGCTTTTGTGGCAGCATAAATATTACCAGGGCGGACATGATTGTTTTCATTAATAGGTATTTCATCTGGTAATACATAGCCATATTCTTCACCAGAACCTATTAATAGAATTCGTGGTTTATAATCTAATTCCTTTACAGCATCTAATACATTTACACAGCCTTTAATATTTACATCTATTGTAAGGGCAGGATTTTTCCATGAAAGTGATACTGAGCTTTGAGCTGCTAAATGAAAAATATAATCTGGATGTACCTCATTTAATATTGCGAATATCGCTTTCTTATCTAATATATCTAAATCATAAATAGAGATATTATCTTGTTCAATGATTTCATTTTCCAGCTTCGTAACTGCAACTGACCATCCACAATCATTAAGTAGATGGTCAGTCAGATAGTATCCAACGAAGCCGGCGCCTCCTATAATTAATGCTTTCATAAGACACCTCCATATTGGTTTTATGTAGACTATTTTATATTGCTAATTTTTATTTCTTTTGCAACTAATTCCATATCATTGGTAATCATTCTCTCGACAAGATTGGCAAAGGATATCTCTCTTTTCCAACCTAAGTTTTTTTCTGCTTTAGTTGGATCGCCTAGTAATATATCCACCTCAGCCGGGCGGAAGAATTTGGGATTGATTTTGACAATAGTTTTACCAGTAGCTTTATCAACTCCGATTTCATCAACTCCGTTTCCCTGCCATTCAATGGTAATATCTACATGGTTAAATGCGATTTCCACAAATTCACGTACGGTTCTTGTTTCATTTGTTGCAATTACATAATCATCCGGAGTATCCTGCTGAAGCATTAACCACATAGCTTTTACATAATCTTTGGAATGACCCCAGTCACGTTTGGAATCCATGTTACCAAGTTCTAAATGATCCTGAACTCCTAACTTGATTCTTGCAACAGCATCTGTAATTTTTCTTGTAACGAATTCTTTACCTCGGCGTTCACTTTCATGATTGAATAATATGCCGCTGCAAGAGAATAAATTGTAACTTTCACGATAATTCTTTGTAATCCAGTGACCATATAGTTTTGCAACACCGTAGGGACTTCGTGGATAAAAGGGAGTAGTTTCTTTTTGAGGTATTTCTTGTACTAAACCAAACATCTCACTGGTGGATGCCTGATAAAAACGGGCTGTTGGTTTTACTGTCCGAATTGCCTCTAACATATTAGTTACACCAAGTGCATCAATATCAGCAGTTGCAAGAGGTTGTTCCCAACTAGTAGCTACAAAGGATTGGGCAGCCAGGTTATAAACTTCATCTGCCTGAGATATTCTCATGGCACTAATTAATGATATTACATCTGTCATATCAGCATAGATAAAATTAATTTTATCTTTAATATGTTCCACATTGCCGTAATCTACAACACTCTTTCTTCTCATTATTCCATATACATTATAGCCTTTTTCTAAAAGCAATTCAGCGAGGTATGAACCATCCTGTCCTGTAATTCCGGTAATTAAAGCATTTTTCATATTAGTAACTCCTTGGTTTATGTTTTTTCTTTATAGGATAATAATTCTACTTATATGTATTCATTTCTATTACATATTTTAAGATTCTCTAGAATCTTTTTTATATCTCCGGCACTGTCTTTATCGCATATAAGAGTAGCATCTTCCGTATCAACAACTATAAGATTTTCTATTCCTACAGCAGCGATTAATTTCTTTCCGCCTTCAATAATGCAGTTCTTTGATTCGATTGTTATAACATTACCATCAACAACATTGCCATATTCGTTGGATTTTTTGATCCGTTCCACTGCAAGCCAGGAACCCACATCATCCCAACCAAAGGTTCCCGGAAGTGTATATATATTCTTAGATTTTTCCATAATGCCATAATCAATGGAAATAGACTGAAAATTTCTAAATTCCTTTTCGAGGATAATTTCTTCTTCTTCAGTGCCTATTGATTCTTGAATATTTAAGAGACCTTGATATGTTACAGGCATAAGTTCTTTCATTTTATTAAGGATAGAAGATACTTTCCATACGAACATTCCGCTGTTCCACAGATATTCATCTGTAGCCAAGTATTCTTTCGCTACTTCAAGACTTGGCTTCTCAACAAAACGGTCTACCTCAAAGGCTCGTCCTTCTCCAAGGCTGGGATTAAACTTAATGTAGCCATACCCTGTTTCCGGATAATCGGGTGTAATCCCAATTGTAACAATATTACTATTTTTCTGAGCTATTTCGCTGGCATCTTTTAAAGTATTTATAAACATACTGTTATATTTTATTAAGTGATCAGAGGGTAATACCAGCATGATAGCATCATCATATTTATTAGCTATATGTACAGCTCCCAAACCAATACAGGGGGCAGTATTCCTACTATAAGGTTCACATAGGATATTCTCTTTGGGTATATTGGGTAGTTGTTCAAGAACGAGAGATTTATAATCCTTGTTAGTAGATATATAGATATCCTCCATTGCAACTAGTGGCAGTATCCGTTCAATCGTTAATTGAATCATGGTCTTGCCATCACCAGTGAGAGATAGAAACTGCTTTGGTAAGTTTTTTCTACTTTTGGGCCAGAAACGTTCACCACGTCCACCAGCCATTATTAGTGCTGTTGTTTTCATTTGTTGGTTTTCTCTCCCTTATATGTTTGATTATTCACATATTTATATATTACATGATAGCTTAGGATATTGCAAATATATCTTAAAATAAATACATAAACATAGCTTGCAGTTCTTATTTGATAATTTATTTATGTGAGTTTATTCATAATAAAATATAACAATATGTATTTAATACTACTTTATACTACTTAGTAGTATTTCCTAATTTAAGTTAAAAAAAATGCTAGTATGTATATAAGAGAATAAAATCTAAATAATCTATAACATGAAAGGAAGCAAATCGAATGGAATCAATACTCAAAAAATTATATTATAGTAACATTACCCAAGATGAAATTAATTATACCAATACCCCTGAATACAAAAATTATAGCCTTAAGATTATTGAAGTTATGGAATTGTTAAAGAAGAAGGTAGGAGATGAAGATTATAAAACCATTGTTAAATTAATAGAACTGCATACGGAATCAGGAGCATATGAATCCGCAGATGCCTTTGCCTGCGGGGTTAAATATGGTGCGTTAATTATGTTAGAGGTATTACAGGACAAAATTTATAATAAAAGCTCGAGTTTAGACAAACAAACCAATAACATATGAGTTTCATAATGTAATTCAGAAAGTCATTCAATAATATCATTCAGAAGATATAAACAATTCTATCCCATTAACCGAAATAATCATGGTATTTTATTTATTTCAAATAAACAGGCTGAATTCAAGAACAGCTAATAGGATATGAATCAGTCTCATATAGAAAGAAGAGTCAACCAATGACAGCAAAAAAAATCATCCTCTTCAAAGGTCAAATCGAAACCCTTGGCTATTTCTCAGAACAACTAGCCAAAGCCTTTCACCAAATGGGTTATGAAGTATATATCTTTGATTTTGGTAAAGAATACCAAGGCATCAACGACCTCATCTGGTTCTGTGAAAAAGAGAATACCGTAATGATCACCTTCAACTTCATAGGAATCAACGGTGAAGAAATCTTCGATGTTGGTAACGGAATCACATTATGGGATCAGCGTGAAATCTTGTGTGTAAATATCATAGTAGATCATCCCTTTTATTATCACGAATTATTGAAGAAGCCACCGAAAAGATATCTTTTATTCTGTATTGACCAACACCATGTAACATATATGGAGCGGTTCTTCCCTGAAATAAAATACGTTTCTTTCTTACCCCTTGGCGGCACTAAGTTAAGCGATGTTTTTATTCCATATGAAGATAGAAAGTACGATATTGTTTTTACCGGTAATTACACCCCGCCGCATACCTTTGATAAATACATGAACCGGATTGATGAAGACTATACAAGGTTTTATCGTACCATCATAGAGGACTTAATGAATAATCCGGACAAGACCATAGAAGCAGCAATAGAAAAGCAGACCAGAGCAGAAATAGAAGGTGTCACCGAGGAAGATTTAAAGAATGCATTTGCATCTATGATTTTTATAGACCTGTATATCCGATTTCATTTCAGGGGGTTAGTGGTGCAAACGCTAGTCGATCATGGTTTTCGTGTTGATGTTTTTGGAAAGGGCTGGGATTTGCTCCAATGCAGGAAAAAGAGTAATCTGATTCAACATGGTCCAGTCGATTCCCAGGAATGTATCCGTAATATAATGGATTCCCGGATCTCCCTTAATGTTATGCCCTGGTTTAAAGCGGGTGCCCATGACAGGATTTTTAATTCCATGTTAAGTAAGGCTGTCTGCCTAAGTGATGGCAGTACATATATACAGGAGCAGTTTACGGATAATGTGGATCTGTCGGTGTACTCACTAAAGAATATTGACAGGCTTCCAGCAATTACAGAGGCTTTGTTAACGAATATAGAAAAAGCGAAGGTTATTGCGGAAAGTGGATATCAAATGGCCTTAGCAGAGCATACCTGGCGGAATCGTGCTACAGTGTTGTCGGAGGCAATTAAGCGGGAAGATATGTGGTAAATAGTTAACTTGATTTAAAGAGCTTTTTATCGGCTAAACTCGCTTATGTCTTAATATGTCAAAATAGTAAAACTATTGTCATTTAATGGTGAATGTCATGGTTATTATTACCGTTTAATTTCTGTAATGCATGGATTATTGCAAAATATACTAAATTATTATAAATTTCTACAATTGAACTGTGAAGCGAAAAAATATAATATAAGTAAGTAAATATATAATTATGAAGTATTAATTTTGGACGGCATTGCAGAGAAGACAAAACAAGACGAACAAAGTGAGGAAAAGTACAAATGAAGAATGGAAAAAGAGGCGTTAGAAATTGGCTGGTAAAACTGATGGTAGGTATCGTATTCGTATCATCTGTACTAACTAACCCAGGTACAAAAGCAGAAGCAGCAGTGAAAGCACCGGTAATTTCAAAGGCAGTAGATGTTGTCGTTGGCGGAACGTACCGTTTTGAAATTAACAACCGTGTAAAGAATTCGACCTGTCAATGGACATCAAATAACAAGAAGGTTGCAACGGTAACGAATAAGGGGGTAGTAACTGGGGTAAAGAACGGTACTGCCGATATTACCTGTAAGGTAGAAACGTCGAAGGAGACAGTTTACTTACTCAGTAAAGTAACAGTCAGGGATTTAGCAGAAGCCGTTAAAATCAGCAACAAGGTTACTACATTGAACTTAGGACAGAAATATGATTTAAACAGAACCCTTACCCCGGCTGATTCCAACGACAGAACGATTTGGAGTTCTTCCAATACCGGTATTGCAAAACCTGACAGCCTTGGTAAAATCACTGCATTAAAGGTGGGAAAGGTTAAGATTACGGCTACGACTCTTAGTGGTAAGTCAGATACAGTCACCATCCAGGTGGTGGATAAAGAAGGCACCGTCAAGAATCAGACTGAAATAAATAGAATGCTGAACAGCGGAGCAGCACAAATTACTCTTAAAACAAAGGCTGCAATTAATATTAATATACCGGAAGGCAACTATCAAAAGCAAACCCTTATCGTGGATGCTCCCAATGCTGATGTGACGAATAAAGGTATCTTTAAAGCCGTGGAGATCCGTCATATAAAGGCAAATACCTGGTATGAGGAGGCAGTTGGAAATATTATTAGTGTATCTGCTCCAACCTCCAGGGTAGCTGTCATCGACGGCGCTTGTGCATCGATTCATGTTACTAGCGGCACTGAGAATTTTACGTTACTTAATAATGGAGCAGTGGACGAGCTGCGAATAGATGCAGCAGCTCATGTTAATATTAGCGGAAATCCCACTGCTTCGACTCCGGTATATGCCAATACAGCCGGTGCTACAATCACTTCCAGTATTCCATTAACCTTAGCTTGTACTGAAAAAATTAATCTAGTTATCCTGCCAGGAGCGGAAGCAACCATTATTCAGGTTGAAAGTGAGGACTTAATACCTGTCATTACTGGAAGTTCTCCGATAAAAGTTATTGTGGGAACTGGTGAAAATGCAAGAAGTATAGAAGTAGAGCCTACGAATGCTTCGGTGAATGACACAGTCGGCGGAACACCTTCTACACCAAATGAACCGTCGAACCCAGGTACTCCGTCAAATCCGGGTATGCCCACTAATCCGGAAAATCCAGCAGTAGGTTCTATTGCCGGTCGTGTTACAGTAGTTTCGGGAAGTAGTATTAGTGTATCAGAAGATGCAACTGCCGAAGCCATTACCCTGGAACCCCTAGCCGGTGCTAATGTTCGGATTCTTAAGTATGTTGGTGATGCTGCAAGTGCAATCGAGGCGATTAATACCAATCCGGATGTGGTAGTACCCTGTGTCACCGGAGATGGCTATTTTACTGCGAATAATCTGGAAACGGGTAATTATATAGTGGTATTTGCAAAGCAGGATTACAAAGTCATAGTAAAGCTTGCCACAGTAGAAGAGAATTCAGAAAGTGTTGTAAATGCAACAATGGATAAGCTAGAACCTGGGGAAGATATTACAAAGGGTATTGCCAATGGTTTAATCATCAATTCCCTTACCGGTATGGCAGTGGATGAAAATCTTGAGTTTACCTTACAAATATATAGTGGTTTTGATAATACCACGGATTTGATTTCGACAGAAACAATAGAGGGCGGAGTTTACAGTGTCCAGCTTGCGGAAGGTCATTATACATTTAAACTAACCGATACCAGGACACCAGAAGACGGTGTAACTTATAAAACAGCGACCCACAATGTTATTGTGCTTGGTGGTACGCTTTTTACGAATCAGGATATTAGTTTAACTTTGTTAGAGGATTAAAAATAGAAAGCAGGCATTCTCCTCAGGTATGTACTTAAAGGGGAGATGCCTGCTTTTTTGTGTTTCATTTAAGTAAGATAGATATGTGAGTATAATAAAAAGTTTGTATCGCTGTATCCCTTCTACTCCATCCTACCCATTTCGTTATAATCCTCTACCAGTGAATTGGTAGTTTCCAGCACCATACCTTTTTTTGACCGAAAAGCAAGCTTTAAGAAAATGGGTGAAATAACCGTAGTAATGATAACCGTAATAATAATGGGACCAAAAAATACAGAAGATAAAAGCCCAAGCGCTGCCCCTTTATTAGCAATAATTAAAGCTACTTCCCCTCTTGATATCATGCCGCAGCCAATCTGCATGGATTCCTGATTCGTGTAACCGCATAGCTTTGCACCAATTCCGCAGCCTACGATTTTGGTAAGGATTGCAAGGAAGAGCAGCAGGAGGGAGAAGATAATAATCTGTCCGGTCATAGCTGGGAGTACGACTTTCAGACCGATGCTTGCGAAAAAGATCGGTGAAAGAAATATATAGGACAGGGTATTAAAGCGGGATGCAATGTAGTTGGAACGGGGCAGGGTCGAAATAATCAGACCAGCCATAAAGGCACCTGTGATATCAGCGACTCCGAAGACTTCATCTGCTAAATAGGATAGTACCAGACAGAAGGCAAAGGCTACAATGACAAAACGCCGCTTATCTCCTTTACAACGTTTTATATATAATCCGAACAGGTAATGAAAGATAAATCCAATCACTGCCGTCAATAAAAAGAAACTGATAATCAGCAGCAGGATTTTGGATAGTTTTACCGAAGTGTCAGCGAGACTGGTGACTATGGTAAGGGCAATTATGCCCAGTATGTCATCAATGAGAGCCGCACCAAGGATTGCATTGCCTGCACGGGTATTTAATTTACCGATTTCTTTTAGGGTTTCCACGGTTATACTCACAGAGGTAGCGGTAAGTATGACACCAATGAACATATTCTGCAGAAATACACTTGCAGAGGCATCTGAGCCGATTCTGGTGTTATATATCGCCGCAATCACATATCCGCCCAGAAAAGGGACAATAACCCCAATTAGAGCTATGATAGCGGAAGCTTTACCGGTTTTTTTAAGTTCTTTTACATCGGTTTCCAGACCGGCGGTGAACATAAGTACAATAACGCCAATTTCGGAAGTTTTATTAATAAAATCTGTTTCCTTAAGGATATTAAGGACAGCAGGTCCGAAAATTAATCCTGCCAGCAGGGCTCCAACCACCTGGGGCATTTGAAAACGTTTTGTAACTAATCCTAAGAGTTTGGTACTGATTAAAATGATTGCTAGATCAAGCAGAAAATCGTATGATTCCATATAACTAGTCTCCTTTGGTCGTATGCTATTTTATCTGGAGTCAAAACTCCAGGTTATAAACAGATACGGATACAACTTTGTATCTATTTATAACCTGGCATGTTTTAGGCATTAGTATTAGTTTAGATTAAAATGACTGATAAGTCAACTAAATACATGAATATGTTCCAAATAGCAGCATAATCTGAGAAAGTGCAACATGATCAGCCACAGAAGAGGACGTTTATTCCACCTTAATCAGTTGATTCATATCCTCTGCTATACTCTTAAGGGTTTCTGCACTGCTTGCCAGTTCCTCGCTCATAGCCAGGTTCTGGTTAATGGATTCAAATACCTGGTTAAAGTTAGTGATGGTCTGGTTGGTTGTGTCAGTAATCCGGGAATTAAAATCCACCGTATTCTCAGTCTCCTTTAACATGGTCTGGGTGAGTGTACTGATTTCGTTAATGTTTTTACCGGAGTCCTTAAGGCTTGTAATCATGTCATTTATATTTTGTACGGCAGTACTTAATATGGTGTTGCCATTGCTTACTTTCTCTGTATTTTCTGCCATTAAGGTTTTGACCTGGAGGACCCGGTTCTTAAATTCCTGGGTGATGGAGGCGACTTCACTTAAGGATTTATTAGTATCCTCCGCAAGTTTCCTGATTTCATCCGCTACGACGGCAAAGCCTTTGCCTTGTTCACCTGCCCTGGCAGCTTCGATGGAGGCATTCAGGGAGAGTAGATTGGTCTGTTCGGAGATTTGCTTTATGATTTCTAAGATATTGTCTATCTGACCGGATTTTTCTTCAAGGATATGTGTTGCCTCTAGCGTATTTTCGATGTCTCCCTTGATATCAATAATAATGCTTAAGGTTTCGCTTAGGGCACTTTCATTATTATTTGACAGTTCGATTAATTTTGTGGATTTATATTCGGTATCCTTTACTTTATCAGCGATGGAGCTATAAGTGGTTAGGAGTTTTGACAGGCTTTGGCTGTTGGCTTTGATACCATTTAACATCTGATCCGAATCTTTTACGGCATCTTTGCTGGTGACGGCGATTTCTTCTACAGAAGCGCTTTCCTCCGTTGCTATTTCCTCCAGGTTTTCACTGGAGACTAAAAGGGACTGGGCATATTCGGATACTTTTTGAAATAGGATAAGGTTCTTTTCATTATGGTTTCGCAGAATTTCTTCATTGTCTTCTACGGTCTTTAAAATACTGGAGGAAAAGTAGGTGAACAAAAGTATACCAAAGGAGATTAAGCTGATTACCACAATCCTTAAAATCATTTCCCGGATCAGGTGATCCCCGCTTGGAAGGGTAGACTTATTGAAGAGGAAAATAACTACTTGTGACAGGGTTCCCATTAAGATAAATGCAAGGTTTAATTTGTTATCCAAAAACAGTGCCCCAAGGATTATGAAATAGAATACACAGGCCCAGATTTCCTTTGAAGGCACCAAAAGACCGATATAGACATAGTTTACATAGGAAAAGAGAAGGATGATGATTTTGAGTGCCTGGAACGCTTTGGTGATATGTTCCCGGTCTTTTGCGGTCTGGTCATACATTACTTTGAAGGTTATTAACTCTGCCGCCATAAGTGCGGCCAGAATTCCTAAAGAGCTCCACTGGATTTCCTCATAGAAACCGGTCAGTTTTAAAAATATGAATAAGGAGGCCGCAAGGAAAGCACTGATGGAGTAAATGATTAGTACAAATTTCAGTGTTTTAAATTGATATTGAATGATGGTGTTTTTTTCGTTTGGCATAATTGATTCCTCTTTTCTTTTGTTTGATTACCATTGATATAATAAAGCTGTCATAGAATAACCGGAGGCTACCGAACAAAAGATAACCAGCTCATCTTGGTTAAAGTGTGCCGTCTTTAATTTATCCTCCAATGCCATAATTGGACTGGTACAGCCGGTATAGCCGTATTTGTCACCAATATAAAAAGCCCTGCTCATATCGGTATTTAGCTGTCGCATGGTTAATTCAAGATCAGTTTTTGAGAACTGGGACATAAAGTACTGGGTTACCTGCTTCGGAGTGTATCTAAAATCAGCCAATAAATTTGTTATCAGCTCAGACCATTTCCCGGAAAGAAAATCAAAATCAAAGGGTTTCCACAGCATTTTCCTCTCGTCTGTACTGACTGTTTCTGAAGAGATCTTTGACATGCCGCAGGCCGGCATGGTGATTGACCAGTAATAAGTGTCATCGGTAAACATTCTGGAACCAAGTAATCCCCGTTCCGTGGCTTCTTCTTTTTTCTCCAGAATGATTGCGGCTGCACCGTCACCGGTACAGGCATAAGCAACCATATCATCTTTCCTTGCCTGGGGGCTGATTAGCAGTGAACCGACGATTAGCACTTTATTAAATTTTACATCTGTTTTTAGGTATCTGGCAGCCGTATCCATTGCTGTTAACATACCGATACAGTTGGCATTCATATCAAATACAGCATGCGCATTCACTGCTTTTATTTGATTTTTTATGAGCAGGGCACAACAGGGCGAGAGATACTCTGGCGTATCCGACACTGAGATAATCATATCCAGTTCCTCAGTCCTGATTCCTGAGTTATGAAGTGCTGCTTTGGCGGCATTTACAGCCATAGTAAGACTGGTTTCTTCTTCGCTTGCAAGAGTCCGGATTTCTCTGCCTAATTTGTGCAGTAATGCGCTGGCATGTTCCGAAGCGTTGTAAGCTTTAAAGTGATCAATATAGTATTGGTTGTCGATTTGATTTTGGGGATGATATGAGCCAACCCCTGCAATATGTACATTTTTAAACATACTTCCTCCCATCTGCGTATCCTGGTACGCGTAAAAAACAAGAAACTCTGTGTTTTGAAAGTAAATACAAAGGTAATAATAAGTTCAGGTGTTTCTTTACAAATCTGCAAGCTGCCTGATATCTGTCTTAAGCTGCCCGAGGCTTCCCCCTCGGTACTTTGAGAAATTTATATAAGTTTTTTATTATCTTTTAACAAAGTTACATAAAAAAATAGATGACACCAAGAAAATGCCATCTATCCTCAAAGCATACTCTCAGCAGCCTGGCAATCCTGGGATATCTCCTTTAGATCCATGGCTTTGCGTCCTTACCTTTTGATAAGTTTGCTCTTAATAATAATTCACATATGGGTGTCGTACCTTATGAAACAAATTATAACATGAATGTTGTTTTTATCAATAGTTGTTTGTAAAATTTTACAATATTATATTGTATCATAGTATAATGTTTTATATTATGGCAGAAAAACAAAGATAATGTAGTTTTTACGCTGAAGCCGACAGGTTATGATACCCTGGTATGTTCTAACTTATTGTTGTTCCGCACTTTTCAATCTGTTAAAATATAGATTGAGTAATAAAAATTATTACGTGATTGCAAAACTACGATGTTGTATCTATTTATCAATCTACTACAATTCAAGAGCCGAATTTTCCTTGGAGAACAAGGAAGCTTTATAAGTCGTAAGCGATAAGCTGGTTACTGGCCATGAGTTTATGAGAATGGTATAATGCTGGAAAGTTAGGCTTAAAGGGAAGTGACGATTCAATTGGTAACGCTACGATACTAATACAACAGCGGTATTATGTTTGCGATAGAAGAAAAGAGGGATTTATGATTAACGAAAAAACAATAAATGATATTAATAAATGTATAAAAAAACTTGCCGTTACTACTGCATTTTTAACTATGGATAACTATATACAGCACGGGGATACAACCTGCCTGTGGCACAGTATTGCGGTTGCTTATTATAGTCTGTTTCTGGTAAGGTTATTTCACCTGCGCTGCAACCGACAGAGTCTTTTAATGGGAGCATTATTTCATGATTATTATTTATATGACTGGCATGTGAAAGACCCCTCACATAGATTCCATGGTTTCAGGCATCCCAAAACGGCACTTAAAAATACCAGGAAGGTCAGAAAAATGAATGAGGTTGAAATGGATATTATCATGAAACATATGTTTCCGTTAACGCCGTTTCCTCCGGTATATAAGGAAAGTATAATTGTATGTATAGTGGATAAAATATGCTCTACTTACGAAGTTTTTTGTAGAAACACATACAAATTGCTTAAGAAGGAGTGCCGACTTTACAGCTGCATTTAATGGAAACAGCTTTCATTATACCTGAAAGATTCATAAACACACCTGGAAAAACATTTAGAAAAATGAACCTTGAAAAACATTTAGAAAAATCAGGCAGAACCTGGAAAAACATTTAAAAAAATGTATTGACATTTTTATATTTAGTTAGTATACTAACTATCCTGAGAGGTGATAGGAATGCTTGAGGATAAAGACATTGGGTTTATCTTGCATCGGGCAGCCATGTCTGCGAAGTGTAAGTTTTCCTGTAAATTAAATGAGTTCGGTATTACACCGGGGCAATTCATGGTTTTAAAAGAGATTTTTAAACATCAGTCTGAAACCGGCGAATCAGGGCTTTCCCCTGCAGGCATTGCGGAAAGGCTGCAATTTGACAGACCTACCGTTACCGGTATCATTGACAGGTTAGAAGCCCAGGAGTGGGCAGAGCGGGTAATTAATCCAAAGGATAAGAGATCCTGTCTGATTAAAATTACAGACAAAGCACTGGATAAATTAAAACTGCTAGAGGAGATAAATCTTGTGAATCAAAATAAGATTCTTAATGGATTTAGTGAGGAAGAGAAGACTTCCTTTAAAAATTATCTGCTGCGGGTTATCGATAATTTTATGGAACCCCAGGATAATTAATTGTTGCAAAAGTGAAAGCAAGGGTTGGTTTACAACAGGAGAGGTTAAATGAACAATTCAAAACAACTAGGTGAAATGAAAGTCATCAATTTATTAATTAAATTTTCAATTCCGGCAATTGTAGGTATGCTGGTTAATGCTTTATACAATGTGGTAGACAGGGTGTTTATCGGCAATGGTGTAGGTAAAATGGGAATAGCAGGTGTTACCATCGGCTTTCCGATTATGCTGCTGATGATGGCCTTTTCCATGCTGATTGGTATTGGTGCCAATTCCCTCGTATCAATTAAATTAGGTCAGAACCAAAAAGAGGAAGCGCAAATTATCTTTGGTAATTCCATCAGTTTACTGGTTATTTCCTCCCTGATCTTAACAGTAGTTGGATTAGTATATCTCGATCCAATTCTTAAAGTTCTAGGTGCAAGTGAAGATATCTTACCTTATGCCAGAGATTATATGCAGATCATATTAATCGGTGGTGTTTTCCAATCTCTTGGGATGGGCATGAATAACTTTATACGTTCCGAAGGAAATCCCAAAATAGCGATGTACACCATGTTAATCGGTGCTATCCTGAATACTATCTTGGACCCTTTATTTATCTTTGTTTTCGATATGGGTATGCAGGGGGCTGCAATTGCTACTATTTTAGCCCAGTTTTTTTCAGCGGTCTGGGTAATTGCGTATTTCTTAAGGGGTAAAAGTTTATTTAAAATCAACTGGGCCGGTTTGAGTTTAAAATCCTCTGTGGTGGGTCGTATTCTGGTATTAGGAACTGCTCCCTTTGCCATGCAGATTGCTGCAAGTGTACAGAATTTTATTATGAATAAAAGTTTAGTTATTTATGGTGGGGATATTGCCATCTCCGGTATGGGAATTGTCAATAGTATCATTACGTTAATGATTATGCCGCTTTTTGGTATTAACCAGGGAGTTCAGCCTATTATTGGATATAATTATGGTGCCAAGAAGTATGACAGAGTAAAGGAAGCATACAAGCTGGCAGTTATATTTGCTACGATTGTGGTGGTGATCGGTTGGATTGTAACCAGGGTTTTCCCGGAACAGCTGGTTTATTTGTTTAACAGTAAGGATCAAGAATTAATTGCGTTTGGTACGTCCGCGACCAGGACATTCTTAGTGTTTTTACCTGTGGTCGGTTTTCAGATTATTTCCTCCAATTATTTTCAGGCCATCGGAAAGCCAACACATTCCGCTTTGCTTGGTCTTTCCAGACAAGTCTTAATACTAATACCGGCTTTGCTCATATTACCTAAATTCTTTGGATTACAAGGTGTTATTTCAGCCGGACCTTTGGCAGACGTCATATCCACCATCGTGACGGGTATCTTTATATCGATTGAGCTTAGAAAGCTGAATGAAAAACATGAGGCGAGTGTAGCAGATCATGCGGCTTTGGGAAATGTGGATATGGGAGAGATTGATATTGTTGATATGGAGTAAATTTGATATCTAAAATGTGGATGAAATACCTGGGTGTTCACTCCGATTGTGGATACTTTTGAAAGTTTTCGGGGGCTAGGTTATAGATAACACTTTTATAAAGACTTTAAAATTTAATTGTATCATAACGAGATACAGTAACCGGAAAATAGTTAGGTACTGAGTACAATTTAAACAATTGCTTTTTTTGTTTAAATTGTACTCAGTACCTTTCTTTATGTTGAATGGATTGCTGACTTACTTTAATATGGTTTTTTTAACAACAAGCTAAATTATATTTTGTCAAGGCTCTGTTTCTAAATCAGGCCATGGGGCTTGTTCTTTATGACAAAAGTCTGTTCTTAATGGATATAATCTTGTTCTTAATGAACACAATCCTGTTCTTAATGGACAGAACCTTATCCTTAATGGACATAACCTTGTTCTTAATGAACAGAACTTAATTCTTAATGGACACAATCCTGTTCTTGATGGACAGAACCTTATCCTTAATGGACATAACCTTGTTCTTAATGAACAGAACCTAATTCTTAATGGACATAATCCTATTCTTAATGAACATAACTCTTATGAAAGAAAAAAATAGAAGGTAATTATTGGATATGCAGCCTTAAGGTTACGTCATACATTTTAATATAAAAATTCATATACAATTTTTCTTTGATACCGTTCTCCTTTTAACGTGATTCCATCAGAACCTTCCCCCAAATGCAAGGCATCAGGAAAGTCCTGAGCTTCCAATGCGATGGCACAGCTTATGTATGTTGGAGTGTTGTTTTTTAGTCTATATTCACTTCCTATAAACCCCCCGGAATATAATACCAGGCAGGGAGCATTCGTATATAATTTAAGCCCTGCCGTATGCTCTGAATCCCAAAGGGTTACCGCCGGAGCATTACGTAGAGCGGCATTTCGTATGTCAAACCCGTTGTTATAGCCCTTTGCGATTATAGTTTGCGGGTGATTGGGATAACTCTCAAGATTATCTTTTAATGATACCGGGGAGCCAAAATCAAAGGGGGAGTTCTCAATCGGTAATAATTGCAGGGGGAGGTGCTCTTCGTTATTGGCAATATAGGAATTGGCATCTATGTTTAATATCTGTGACAGACCGGGAGCGTTTAGACCGGATAGGTTAAAATACGTATGGTTTGACAGGTTAAAATAAGTATCACGGTCTGAAGTACCGGAATATTGAATTTCAAATCGTCCCGAGTTATCCAAGGTATAGGAGACACTAATTTCTCTGTTTCCTGGATACCCCTCCTGCCCGTCTGTTAAGACAGTACTAAGGGTTAGACTAACAAAATTTTTGCCCTTTATCCGCTCTTTTAAACTCCAATTCTGATAAGACACAGAAGAAACCCCACCATGAAGATGATGTCTCCCGTCATTTTGACTTAATTGATAGTTGTTGCTGCCTATTGTCATTTCTCCGTTGCGGATACGTCCGGCATTTGGTCCTAAGCTGGAACCGGGATAGAGGGGATTATGTATGTAATCCTCCCAGTTCTTAAGGGTAAGAGTAATGGTACGCAGACCGGTATCTTTATCCGGTAGGGCAATCTCCATAATCGTTCCTCCGTAAGAGAGTATGGAGATGTTAATATTATTGTCATTTACTAAGGTATATAAAAAGATAGAATCCTGTGATAAATTGCCTAAATATTTTTCTGTTATGTTCATAATAGCCTCTTTCTGCACTCATTTATTTTGCTGTTCTGGATTTGCTCAGATATTCTTTTAAATCTTCCTCAGCCTTATTCAATATACTTTAGACTCATATCAGTTAAGTCCCAATTGTTCCAGACTTTGATATCCATAGGGTACTATACAATTTGTATGAAAAACTGGCAATATAGATGAATAAACAGAGCAATATTTACAAAGAGCAGAGCAAGATAAATTAATGTATTGTCTTTGATACAGCGTTATAATCTGGTTGTAACTGAAAACAAAAGAACTGGAGGTGAAGGCTTTAAGTTATAACAGAAGTTTTAAACATAGATTTCGGGTCTAGGCAAGGAAGATTGAATAACAGAATAGGAGAGGGTTTATGATGAAAAGATTAAGAAAAGTAACGAGTCTGGTTTTTGCATTACTATTATGTGTTGTAATGGCAGCAGGCTGCAGCAGTAACTCTGGCGGGAACAAAGAGACGAAAGCTGTAGACGGTGCCCAGACAGGAACCGGTGAAAAAGTAGAATTAACTTTTGCCATCTGGGATGCAAATCAGCAGGCGGGAATGCAAGCTATGGCAGATGCTTTTATGAAAGACAATTCGAATATAACCATTAAAGTTGAGGTAACTCCCTGGGATCAGTACTGGACAAAATTAAATGCGGCGGCAACCGGCGGTAATATGCCCGATATCTTCTGGATGCATCCGGAACAGATCTATAACTATGTAGAAGGTAATGCCTTAATGAATTTAGCGGATAAGATTAATGGCTCTGCAACAGTCAGAATTACTATTATAACCTGATCTGGCAGAATGGTTCAGATGTTATCAATAAAGATGAAACAGATTCTTTATATGATGATCCGAAAACTATTGATGCAATCAAGTACGCAGTTTCTTTTATTAATAAAGGGTTCTCTCCAACGGCAGAGGATTTCGCCAATACCACACCGGACCAGTATTTTGAGTCGGGAAAAGCAGCGATGATTACGGCAGGTTCCTGGATGGCCAATGAGTATCTGTCTATTGATGGATTAAATATCGATGTGGCTCCCATGCCAAAACAGGCACAAAGGGGTTCTATTTGCGGCGGTATGGGGTATTCCATAGCAGCGAAAACGAAACATCCCGAGGAAGCCTGGAAGTTCGTGGAGTATTTAGGCGGTATGGATGCTAACATAATTCAGTCAAAATCCGGAGCAGCGATTTCTGCTTATGAAGGTTCACAAGAACCCTGGGCCGAAGGATTTCCCAAAATCAAAGCTCAGGTATTTATCGATGCGGCAGATTACGGGTATTCAACTCAGTATGTGGAATCCAGAAGAGACTGGGTAACCTTGGAAGAAGACATTATGACACAGATATTTACAGGAAGTATCAGCGCAGAAGATGGCTGTAAACAAATAGCTGATCAGGTACAGGCAATCCTGGATAATAAATAAGTTGAATAAATTAAAATAACTAAAGCAAATTGAAATAACTGAAGAAAAAAACTGAAGCAAATTGAAAACTGAAGCAAAAAAACTAAAACAAATTGAAAACTAAAACAAATTGAAAAACTAAAATAATTTGTAATAACAGAAGCAAAATTGAAATAACTGAAGTAAATGGATGGTGATTGAAGGTAATTACTATCCATTTATTTCGCATCCATGGATGAATTAAGGATATAGGAGTTTTGCCGTGAAATTAAGTCTTTCCCGCTCTGATTTGCGGCAGTGCCATACATCTCATCTGCAAGCAGATGCGGTATGTATCAGGAACCAGGTAAAAAACTTATTATCAAACAATAAGTTTGTGACAGCGCACCACAAACTTGATTGGCTGAAGAGCGTGCGCAAGAATAGAGGTGACGTTAAAATGAAAATGAATTCTTCAATAATAAGCAAAAGGAAGGTAAAGATATGGATTTGGGCCTATGTGTTAGTGGCTCCGACAGTTTTACTGATACTTCTTTTAAATGTATGGCCGATTCTACAGACCAGCTGGTACAGCTTTAACGAACTAAAAGGGATGGCCGCGCCTAAATGGGTGGGTTTTGACAATTACCGAAAAGCCTTTTTGGATAAGGAATTACTAAAATCTTTACTGAATACGTTTCTCTACGCAGTAGTATCGGTTCCTGTGGGAGTTGCATTATCCCTGCTTGTAGCCGTATTCCTGAATGTCAATATACGAGCAAAAGGGTTTTTCAGAACGTTATATTTTATCCCTGTTGTATCAGCTCCAGCGGCCATTGCCATGGTATGGAGATGGCTTTACAATGCTCAATATGGTTTGATCAATTACGGGTTATCCTTAACCGGTATAAAAGGTCCGAACTGGCTTGGAGACAGCAGATTTATATTATCTGCGGTTATTATTGTTGGCATATGGTCTATGATTGGTTATAATATGATCATTTTGCTGGCAGGTCTGCAGGATATTCCAAAAACTTTTTACGAGGCTGCAGAAATAGATGGCGCAGGGCCCTTCTATAAGTTTAGAAACATTACCCTTCCTCTGGTTTCTCCGACCTTATTCTTTGTTACTCTTACTACCTTCATCAGTTCGTTTCAGGTCTTTGACCATATCTATATGATGGTGGGGCAAAGCAATCCGGCTAAAAAAGCGGCTCAGTCTGTTGTTTATATGTATTATCAGTATACCTTTGTCAACTACAATAAAGGATATGGCTCAACGATTGCCACCATTTTGTTGCTTATAATTTTGCTCATAACCTTTATTCAGATGAAACTGCAGAAGAAATGGGTATTTTATCGATAGGAGAAATCACATGGACAGGAAAATAAGGAAAGGCAATATTATCATATATCTATTATTAATCTTAGGAAGTATTATTATGGTGCTTCCCTTTATCTGGAGTGTTTTGACCTCCTTTAAAAACTTGACTGAATCCCTGCAGGTACCGCCTAAAATCCTGCCGGACAAATGGAGCATGGTGAATTTTAAAAGTGTGTGGAATACACTTCCCTTTACAAGCTTTTTTACGAATACCTTTATCATGATAGCAGTCAGATTAATCACCTCTACAATCTTTAGTGCCATGGCAGCTTACGCCTTTGCAAGACTCGACTTTCCCGGCAGAGGAGTCTTGTTTACGCTGGTACTTCTGCCTATGATGGTGCCGTCACAGATTTTTATTTTGCCCCAGTATCTTATCGTATCGAAATTAGGCTGGGCAAATACGGTGAAAGCCCTGATCGTTCCAGGTATTGTCAGTACTTTCGGAACGTTTCTGCTGCGGCAGTTCTTCTTGGGGATTCCAGATGAACTAGAGGAAGCCGCAATACTCGACGGCTGCAATACAGGCCAGGTTTTTGCTAAAATTATGCTTCCCCTGGCAAAATCCGGTATCGTATCACTCATTATATTTACCTCCCTTTTTGCCTGGAAGGATTTAATGTGGCCCTTAATTGTTAATATGACTCCCGAAAAAATGCCGCTGTCCTCTGGTCTGGCCTTACTCCAGGGACAATATACCACCAATTATCCCGAATTAATGGCAGGCTCCGTAATAGCAATTATACCTATGGTAGTATTGTTTATTGTATTCCAGAAACAGTTCGTGGAAGGTATTGCAACCACTGGTTCAAAGAACTAAACGATTAAAATTTAGATAGGAGATACTATATGTCCATACAGATTTATAATAATAAGACATTTCTTTTAAGTACGGAACAAACATCCTATGTAGTCCAAATAGATGATAGTGGAATTCTGAGCCATTTATACTGGGGCAGGAAACTTCCTGATATAGAAGATTTCACGGGCAGGATACCTACACGGGATAATTCCTATCATGCCTCCATCGATAAGACCATGGAGGAATGCTCGTCCTTTGGAATGATGCGATACAAGGAAACCTCCATGAAAGTCCGTTATGCGGACGGTACCGGAGATTTCCGATATCGGGTAACAGGTTATCAGGCAGAGAAAGACTGCTTACGGATTACTTTGGAGGATGCTTTTTATCCCCTTAAGGTCACTTTGTATTATGAAGTATTTGAACAGGAGAATATAATTAAGAGATACCAAAAGGCTGAAAATCAGGGAGACACAGACATCTTATTAGAACGCTTTTATTCAGCAGAATACGGAATTCCGGGGACTTCTTATGAGGTGATTAATTTCAACGGAACCTGGGGAGCAGAATTTCGAAAATATTCAGATAAAGTCAACGCCGGGAAAAAAGTATTTGAAAGTTTAAGAGGTTCTACTGCACATGTGGCAAATCCCTGCTTTATCGTACATAACGGCGCCAGGGAATATGAAGGAGAAGTTTATTACGGTGTTCTTGAGTATTCCGGTAATTTTAAAATAGTTGCAGAAGCCACTCCTTATGAGTACTTAAATGTTTTAATTGGTGTCAGTGATACGGATTTTACCTGGATCTTAAAACCCGGAGAAAGTTTCGCAACACCAGCAGCTTATTGCGGATATTCCCACCAGGGCTTTTCTGATATGAGCCATACCCTTCATAGGTTCTGTTTAAAGGAACTGGTACCAGAAGCCTTTGCAGATAAGTCCCTTAAGGTTTTATATAATTCCTGGTATGCTACACTATTTGATGTAGAGTTTGAAGACCAGGTTAAATTAGCTAAGAGGGCAGCCGGTCTTGGTGCGGAATTATTCGTAATTGATGACGGCTGGTTTGGGGAACGGAATTCCGATACCAGTTCACTTGGGGACTGGCAGGTAAGCAAAAAGAAGTTTCCGGAGGGTCTTACACCCCTTATTGACGAGGTAAACCGCTTAAATATGGGATTTGGCCTCTGGCTTGAACCGGAAATGGTCAATGAAGACAGCAATCTGTATCGGGAGCATCCAGACTGGGTTTACCGGTTTCCCAACCGTCCGGTACTGAAAGGGAGAAATCAGTATGCCCTTAATTTAACCAAAGAAGAAGTGGTGCAGTTTATGATTGCTTCCATAGATAACCTGTTAACGGAATATAAAATCGACTATATAAAATGGGATATGAACCGGCCTGTTGCGGAAACCGGAGGTACAAGCGAAGTTTTTGGTGAAGGGAAAGAAGTATGGGTAAAACACACCCGGAATTTATACCGTGTTATAGAAGAATGCAGAAAAAGACATCCGGATGTTGAAGTTGAAGCATGTGCTTCCGGCGGAGGACGTGTGGATTACGGGGCTATGCGCTTTTTTGACGAATATTGGCCCAGTGATAATGTAGACCCCCTGGACCGCCTGGAAATCCAGGAAAGTTACAGTTATATCTATCCGGCAAAATATATGCGCGCCTGGGTAACGGATAGTCCGGATGGTTTCACTAAGAGAAAGGTACCAATTACTTTTGCGCTTCATACGGCTATGTGCGGAGCTTTGGGTATTGGTAATAACTTAAATACGTTAAGCCTCGCCGAGGCGGAGGAGATTAAAAAACAGGTAGCCATATATAAAAGAATCCGGGATATTATTCAGTTTGGCAGGCTTTACCGTTTAAAAAGTTTAACAAAAGATGAGTTTCATGCAGTCCAGTATCAGAAAGATGGACATAATATTATCTTTGCTTTTCTGATAAACGGCAGATATGGTAAAGAACAGTATCACTTAAAAGTGAAAGACCTGATACCTGACTGCCGCTACCGCGTCAGGATAAATGAATTAGAATATAGTAAATCGGGTGCTTATTTCATGTACTACGGTATCGATGTGACTTTAAAGGGTGACTATGACAGTCAGCTTATTGAACTAGATCGTATCTGACTATAAGGAGGTATCAGAAAACCGTTCCCTATAATCGGAAGGCTTCATTCCGACTACTTTCTTAAAAGAGGTGCAGAAATTACTTTCACTGGTAAAACCGCAGCTAAAGCAGATTTCCTTAACCGGATATCTGGAGGATTTCAGATAAAATTTAGCTGCGTTTATTCTGGCTGTAATAATATATTCATGTGGAGTAAAACCCGTTTCCTTTTTAAAAAGTCTGGTAAAGTAATAAGGACTTAAGGAAACTCTGGAAGCTAATTCATTGAGACTGATATTCCGGTTGATATTATCACAGATGAAGGCAATGGTTTCTTCAATGGTTTCGGAATGACTGTAACTTGGTCTGACTTCGCCCGCAAAGGTAATAAGGGCAGTCAGCAGATTGGTTATATATTGGGAGATTACCGCTTCACTAAGCAAAGTATTGGTTGAAAAGGAGGTATATATTTTGTTTAGTTTATTTTCAAAGGAATAGGTATCTTTTAAGGTAATCACATTGCCGGAGCGGGATACGATATAATCGCAGTATTCCCTGGAGGTATTACCGTAAAAGTGGATCCATAAAGTTTCCATATCGCCATGCGCTTTATAGGAATGGGGTTTATAGCAGTCTATGAGTACTGCCTGTCCGGCGGAGAAAGACATAGATTTACCGTCAATGGTAACGGAGCCCTGTCCCCTTTTAATGAACATGATTAAATAACTGTCATATTTATTCCTGGAAACCGCGTAATTGTTATCGCAATAATAATGACCGGTACACATCAGGCAGAAGAACATCTGCCTCGCCTGGGCACTGGCAGTATGAAAATAGATGGCGGATTCGGTTGACAATCCCATATCAATCGGTTTCATATAAGTTACCTCCTTTGGTTTTGATTCAATAAAAAGAACTAATTTTAAAACTTCAGAATGAAAAACGGAATTATAAAGCTATTATAAAACATTAGAAATAGCACGTCAACAGGGAAAGTGGACTGTAGATAGTAAAAAAGCCGGATTGGTATTAAGAGCAATTTTTAAAAACATTACAGCAAACCAGACTAATGCCAAAGAGAGTTTAGCATTGTATAATTCAATTACAGATAAAAAACCACCCGGAAGAGGTTAACCTGATTCCGGGAGTTATTTAGAATAAGGGAGGTATCAGCTTGAAAGAAGAATTTTATGGCGTTAAAGCCTGGGAGGAAGTCGTTACGATTCCTACTTACGAAATAGGAGAACCGGGTAAAAATCCGATATTTTCGGAAAAAAGGGTATACCAGGGCAGCTCCGGAAAAGTATATCCGTATCCGGTTATTGAGAAAATAAGTGATATCAAAAAGGATAAGGAATATCGCGCAGTATATCTGGAAAATCAGTATATTAAGGTTATGATCCTGCCGGAATTGGGCGGAAGGATTCAAAGAGCTTATGACAAAACCAATGATTATGATTTTGTATATTATAATCAGGTGGTAAAACCGGCGTTAGTGGGGCTTACCGGACCTTGGATATCAGGAGGAATTGAATTTAACTGGCCTCAGCATCACAGACCTACCACTTTTTTACCGGTGGATCATAAGATACAGGAGAACGAGGATGGCAGCAGGACGGTTTTGGTTGGTGACGTGGATCAGATGTACGGCACGAAGGGTATTGCAGCGTTTACCCTGTATCCGGATAAGGCGTTCATTGAAATCAAAGGACAATTGTATAACCGGACTCCATTTCCCCAAACCTTTCTCTGGTGGGCGAATCCGGCGGTAGCGGTAAATGAGTATACCCAGTCTATTTTTCCTCCGGATGTACACGCTGTTATGGATCATGGAAAAAGGGATGTATCTAAATTCCCGATAGCAACGGGAGTTTATTATAAAAAGGACTACAGCGACGGTGTCGATATATCCAGATATAAGAATATTCCGGTTCCTACCTCTTATATGGCGGAACGGTCCGAGTATGACTTCGTTGGAGGATACGACTACAGCAAAAGTGCCGGTATTCTTCATGTGGCAGACCACCATATCTCACCCGGCAAAAAGCAGTGGACCTGGGGCAGCGGGGATTTCGGAAAAGCCTGGGATCGGAATCTCACCGATGAAGACGGTCCTTATATTGAATTAATGACAGGAGTATATACGGATAACCAGCCGGATTTCTCTTGGTTAAAACCCTTTGAAGAAAAGACCTTTAAGCAGTATTTCATGCCCTATAAAACCGTTGGAGAAGTCAAGAATGCAACGATTCATGCAATGGTGAATATTAAATGCCGTGAACACAGTGTTTATTTATGTGTCTATGGAACTCAGGATTATGATAAAGCAAAAGTAGTATTAAAGCATAAAAATGAAATTGTAAATACTGATATGGTAAGGATATCTCCGGTTCATATTTATGAGAATACTATTCCGGTATCGTATATAGAGGAATCCGATTTGACGGTAGAGGTTTATGATACGGAGGAACAATTATTAGTGAGCTATTCGCCGGTTAAAAAGAAAATCGAAAAGCTTCCCAAACCGGCGGAACCGGCAAAAGATCCCTCCGATCTTAAGACCAATGAAGAATTATATTTTACAGGGCTTCATATTGAACAGTACAGACATGCTACCTATGAGCCGGATGATTATTATCTGGAAGGGCTGAAACGGGACGGGGGAGATGTACGGATTAATACTGCTTATGGTTCTCTTTTATTCCGAAGAGGGGCAATTACGGAAGCTGAAAGGTATTTTAGAAAAGCCATAGAACGTCTGACCTGGAAGAATCCGAACCCCTATAGCAGTGAAGCTTATTATTATCTAGGCCTGTCGCTGTTCTTTCAGGATAACATGTCGGAAGCTTTTGATGCCTTTTATAAAGCGGCCTGGTCCAATGAACAGCAGGAAATGTCCTTTTATTACCTGGCAGTCATCGCTGCAAGAAATAAAACGTATGCAGAGGCGTTGGAATTCATCGAGAAGGCCTTAATTAAAAACAGCCATAATATGAAAGCCAGAGGATTAAAAGCTATTATATTAAGGTACTTAGGACAAAGGGAAGAGGCCAGGAGCTTTATTGAGGAAAGCCTGAAAATTGACTGTTTTGATTATGTAAGTGGTTTTGAAAAGATACGGAATAAAGCAGCAGATGAGAAAGATTTAGCAACAGATGAGAATGAATTAACAGCAGATGAGAATGAATTAACAGCAGATGAAAAAGAACTAATTCAGCTTATGCGTGACTTTTCAGAGAATTTTATTCAGACAGCCAGAGACTACGGGGAAGTGGGCAGGTATGAAGAAGCAGTCGAAGTATTAAGGTTATGCCAGAAAGAAAATCCCCTGTTAAAATATTATGAAGCCTATTATCTGAGTAAAATGGGTGAGACGAAAAAAGCGTTCGAAGCCTTAACCCAGGCACAGAAGTTTAAGGACTTATATTGTTTTCCTAATAAATTAGAGGATATTCCGGTTCTTCAGTTTGCCATTGATAAGAACAAAGAGGATGGGAAAGCTCCTTATCTCCTTGGTAACTTATACTATGATAAGAAGCAGTATCAGACTGCTAAGAATCTGTGGGAATTAAGTGCCCGGATAGATCCTGCTTTTCCGGGAGTCTTCAGAAATCTTTCCCATGTGTACTTCAATAAGGACAGGGAACCCGCCAAAGCCAGAGAAGCCTTGGAGAAAGCCTTATCCCTTGATCAAAAAGATGACCGGATCTTATTTGAGCTTGACCAATTATATAAAAAGTTAAATCTACCGGCGGGTCAGAGGCTGGTATTATATGAAACTTATCCGGATACTTTTAAGAACAGGGATGATATGTATATCGAATATATCACTCTTTTAAATCAGACCGGCAGCTATAGACCGGCCCTTAAGCTTATGCTTAATCACAGGTTCCACCCTTGGGAAGGCGGAGAAGGTAAAGTAACTGCCCAGTATAAAACCTCACTTTTAGAAATCGCCAAAGAAGAGATGGAAAAAGGGGAATATGAAACCGCCATAAGCAATTTAGAAGCAGCTTTGGTTTATCCGGAAAACCTTGGGGAAGGGAAACTGGAGGGAACGAAGGATAACCATCTTAACTACTATTTAGGCTGTGCCTTAGAAGCAATTGGTAAAGCTGCGGCTGCGGAGGAATACTTTCAACTGGCTGCGGCAGGTAATGAGGAACCGGCAGGCATGATGTATTATAACGACCAGCCGGCAGATATGATTTTGTATCAGGGTCTTGCTTTAAGAAAGCTTGGAAAAACCACTGCTGCCAACGCCAGATTTTATAAATTAATTGACTATGGGGAACAGCATATGTTTGATAACGTACGGATCGATTATTTTGCGGTATCACTGCCTGATTTTATGATTTTTGAAGAGGACTGGAACAAAAGAAATGTGGTCCATTGTTATTATCTGATAGGACTTGGTAATCTGGGACTTGGTAATATCCTTAAGGCAAAAGAAGCGTTCGCAAAGGTTTTAGAGCTGGATAAAAACCACTTGAATTGTATTTTGTATCATAACCTTGCTGATCTTCATAATTAAAGTGGTGATTTATTATTCTCGCATCCAAATGATTCATTTAGAAAAAAGTATATAATCAAAAAGAAATACCGATATGTTGCTAGAACATACTTTTAAGTATTGGATTCCAACAGCATATCGGTCTATTTATTAGCTTAATAGTTCTTATTTAAGAATAAAATTATTATTGAAAGTCCTTCATATAATCACCATGCGCAGCGATTAACTCATCACACATGTTACGGATGTCTTCCATGTTTAATTCTGCGGCTGTATGAGGATCAAGCATGGCAGCACGGTAAATGTAATCACGGTCTTTGGTTACCGCCGCTTCAATGGTTAAAAGCTGAACATTGATGTTGGTCATATTCATAGCTGCACACTGTACCGGCAGTCTGCCTACATGACAGGGATTAACACCATTCTTATCGATCATACAGGGTACTTCCACACAGGCATCTGCGGGCAGGTTATCTATAAGTCCGGTATTTAAAACATTGCCTCCGATTTTATAAGGAATACCCGTTACAACAGCTTCCATGATGTAAGAAGCATATTCTTTGGAACGGTCATGGGTAATTTCGCCGTTATCCAGGATTCTTGACTTTTCTTCTTCCCAACCGGCAATCTGGTTAACACATCTGCGGGGATATTCATCCAAAGGTATGTTGTATTGTTCAATCATTTCCGGATATCTGGATTTAATAAACAAAGGGTTGTATTCTGCATTATGTTCACTGGATTCGGTGCAGTAGTAACCGAAATTTCTGATATATTCGTAACGTACCATATCATTGTGTTTTTCTTCTGCATTTTTCTTTGCCGCACGTCTTTTAATTTCAGGATATAAGTCATTGCCGTCTTTATCTTTTAATTCCAGCAGCCAGCCCATATGATTGATACCTGCAATCAATTCCTTACGGCCCTCCAGCTTATCCTCCATATCAAGAGCTTTTAATAAGTGTTCGGAACAAACCTGGACACTGTGGCAGAGACCTACGGTACGGATTTTGGTATAGCGCTGCATATATCCGGTTAGCATAGCCATTGGATTGGTATAATTTAAGAACAGCGTATCCGGGCAGACTTCCTCCATATCTCTAGCAAAATCAGCCATAACGGGAATGGTTCGGAGTGCCCTCATAATACCGCCGATTCCTAAGGTGTCTGCGATGGTCTGTTTTAAACCGAATTTTTTTGGGATTTCAAAATCCGTGATGGTGCAGGGGTCATAACCGCCTACCTGAATGGCATTTACAACAAAATCGGCATTCCTTAAGGCATCTTTACGGTTTGGTACATCCAGATAAGTTTTAATAACAGCTCGGCCCTGATTTACGTTTTTGTTGATTGCGTCCAGGATGATCTTGGATTCTTCCAGTCTCTTTGCATCAATATCATACAGTGCGATTTCACTTTCACAAAGGGAAGGCGTACACATGCAATCTCCCAGTACATTCCTTGCAAATACGGTACTTCCGGCGCCTAAAAAAGTTATTTTTATCATAATATTTCCTCCTGATTTCTTGTATTTCCTATATGCAGATTGTATAATAGGAGTCAGGGTTATGTCCTTTTAATTTGTTTCATTTTAATTGTCAATTTGTTGAATATTAAAAATAGACATAACGATAACTGCTTGAACCTAGAACATAACTAGTAATTTACGGGTTAATTGGGTATTCATTATGATGCATAACATAACAACTGTAAATTTAAGATGCGAAAAATTGTTTTAGAATATGTTTGATTCGAGTTTATAAGACATCCTAACGTGTATTCTATATATACGATGGTATATGTTTAATAGTATATATTAAAAACACAAAGTTGACCTTTCGACACTCGAAGCATATTTGGAGTCTGAAATAAATAATGAATTTAATCATAATAAGAAAAGGGAAAGAAATTCATGAAAACTACTAGAAAGCCAATCAACCTATATTACTGCGGCAGGGAGGAGTGTGACCCGGGACATTACTTTGGTCCGGCAGTCAGACCACATTATTTGATGCATTTTATCTTAAGGGGGAAGGGTTTTTATGAAGTAGGGGAGAAGCGGTATGAGCTTAAAATGGGGGAAGCGTTTTTAATAAGACCTCAGGAAATAACTTACTATGAAGCGGATCAAGAGGATCCCTGGGAATATGCCTGGGCAGCGTTTGAGGGGGAGGCAGCCGAAGATATGCTGCTGACCGCAGGAATCACCCCTGAAAATTTAGTATGTGAGATTATGAAATTGGAGGACTGCGGGAAATATTTAAAACTTATGGTAGAGAGATTTAATCACCCCGGTTATCATGAATATGAGCTTACCGGGTATTTATATTTGATTTTTTCCACCATAGCCAGAGTGGAAACAAGAAGGGAAGAGGCTGCGGAACAGGGATATTATGAAAAAGCCCTGTCTTATATCCGGCATAATTACTCCTACGATATCCGGGTCACGGACATCGCAAGATATGTGGGAATCGACAGAACTTATCTGTTTAAAATATTCAAAGAATATGAGAACAAATCCGTGAAACGATATCTGACGGAATACCGTATCCTCTCTGCTAAATATATGCTGTCAGATACCAGTTATAATATGACCGAAGTTGCATTGTCCTGCGGCTTTTATGATCTGCCTTCCTTTTGCAGGAATTTTAAAAACCTGGAGGGAATGACGCCTGTGCAGTACCGGTCGATTAGAAAAATGGATAAACAAGTTAATTAATAAAGCCAGTAAAATAAAAGTCGGCTTAGGACCCATTTTCTCGTTGTGTTTCCTTCATGAGCCGTCTATAGGTTACCGGGCTGACGCCTTTACGGTTATGGAATACTCTTACAAAGGTGCTGTAGGAGGAATAACCTACTTCATAGGTAATATCCGTTATGGACATTTTGGAGGAGGTCAGCAGGCTGCAGGCATTTTCAATTCGCAGGTCCATAAGGAAGGCATGAAAACTGATTCCAAGGCACTGTTTAAAGATGGTGCTTATGTAGGGTTCGCTCAGATAGAAGAGTTTGGACAGGCTTTTTAAGGTGATATTGGTATTCCAGTTTTTATAAACGTAATGGATAATAGACCAGGTATCATTTCCAACTGTTGATTGGAGGCTTTCACTTACCTTTGTAATTTGGACTCTGCGGTACCGGTCAATTAGTATAAATAATTCTATGATTTTCGCTTTTATCATGAAATTCTTCCATACCTTCTCATCTTTAAATTCTGTATGAAGTTCACTTAACAGCAGATATACTTTTTGGGCTGTCTCCGACTCAATATCATAAATGGTTCTGGTGTTAAAATCCTTATCAAATAAAAGTTTATTCATAACCAGCCCATATTCATCCTGGTCGAATAAGGTTTTGGTCGAAAGGCACAGATTATAAAGGAGGACTTTGGAGTTCTCCTTTATATGCATTTCATGGACCTGATACGGAAATATAACAGCAAAAGTACCGGGTTTCATCCGATGCTCCACCCCGTTGATTTTTTCCACACCCTCACCTTCGAATACATAATGAAGCTCTAGAAAGCTATGTCCATGAGGTTTCACATCATTTTTAATATCATGAATCGAAATGTCAAAGAAAAAATTGGTATTTTTTTCTGTAAGATATGCTGGGAACATGACCTGTCCTCTCTTCCTGTGAATTAATTCTATTATAATACAATCTGTGAATTAGTTCCATCCTATTTCTGACAAACTACTTTTCCTATAATTTTTCCCAGTTAAAAAAATGAGAGGTTTCCCATAAAAACTGCTATGATTTTTAGCTTTAAAATGTATACAATGCAGTTAATACAGATAGTTGAAGATGGTTTAACTAATACATAATGAGAAAGGAATTGTATCCATGGAAGGCAGCTTGTTTAACATACAGAGATTTTCAATACATGACGGACCAGGCATTAGAACGACAGTTTTCTTTAAAGGGTGTAATCTTAACTGCAAATGGTGTCATAATCCGGAATCCATAAAAAAGAAGAACCAGCTGGAGTTCTATCCTGAAAAATGCATTGGCTGCGGCGCCTGCTTCCAGGTATGTCTTTACGGTGCTCATTATCTGAACGGGGAAGGAGACCACAGGATAGACCGTTCAAAATGTACCGGCTGCCTCTTATGTACGAAGACCTGTTACGCAAATGCACTGATCGGGGTTGGACAGAAGGTTACAGTGCCCTATCTTTTAAAGTCCATATTGGAAGATAAACTGTATTATGAGAACTCTAACGGGGGAGTCACCTTTTCCGGAGGAGAGGTCATGCTCCAGCTTGAGTTTCTGATTGAAATTCTTACTAAGTGCCGTGATTTTGGAATCCATACCGCTGTGGATACGGCAGGTTGTGTACCCTGGAGTTATTTTGAGCAGATACTGCCCATGACGGATTTGTTTTTATACGACGTCAAAGCAGCAGATTCCAAACGCCATAAGCTGCTCACCGGAGTAGAGAATCACCTGATACTAGAGAATTTAAGACGGCTGTCTGAGGAAGGCAAAGACATCATTGTGAGAATTCCTTTCATACCGGGACAAAACGACGATCAGATATCAGAAATCGCTGAGCTTCTAAAACCCTTAAGGATAATAAAAGCAGAAGTAATGCCCTACCACAAGTTAGGTAACAGCAAATATGCCGCGCTTGGAATTGAGAACAAGCTGCTTCACACGGAAACACCAGCCGAGGAGATGGTTCAGGAGGCGGTTGAAATTTTGAGAAGCTATGGGATTAAGGCTGATAAAACGTGAGTTTTTCTTATATTTGGTTTTATTAAGTAATCAAGAGGTAAAATGCCTTTCGGTTCTTAAACTGTTAAGTTAATAAATTGATCAACAATAAAAAGCAAAAATTAAAGAATAATAAAAACATAAAAAATGAAAAAATATAAAAATGAAAAAATATAAAAATGAAAAAATATAAAAATGAAAAAGATGATAAATATAAAAAATGAAAAATATAAAAAAGTACAAAAAATATAAAAATTTATTAAAATTATAAGGAATTATAAAAAAATACAAGAAATCATAAGAAATAGTAAGTAATTATAACAAATAACAAAATAACAACAACAAAATAACAATTACAAAAACATAGGGGGATATCAGCCATGTTAAATACGGAGAAGGTAATCGTATCACCACTTTATGAGAAGAGGATCCATAACCTACATGAGGATAAGTTAAAAATCAATGAAGTGAAACGGAAAGAACTTGGACATTTGGATTTTGATGACTGGGGATTTGTACATTATCCGGATTTTACATTCGAAGCAAAACCCAATCATCCCTCCGGTATTGTCTGCGGACCCCTTGCGATCGGAGAACACTTAAGAAGATTCTTTCATGAAATACCAAAGTATATCAATCCAAACAGTGCACTGGCAGGTGCCTGGATTGGTCCTTTCAGTAATTATGTAAAGATTGAAATTGCACCAGAGGATCAGCCGGTGGAACTCTTTGATAGTTGGAAAAAGTATGACACAAGACCGGGGTTTGGTGGTATGAACCATTGCGCCGGAGATATGACCATTGGGTTAAAACTTGGCTGGGGAGGACTTTTAGAGAAAATACGGTATTACAGGGAACTTAATGCACCGGTGGATACCGGATTTTATGATGGGGAAGAACAGGTAGTGCTTGGCATGCAGGAGTGGATAAAAGCCCTTAGTCAGGAGGCAAAAGCACTGGCAGAGGCAGAAAATGATCCCTTAATCAAAATCAATTACCTTGCAATGGCGGACTGTAATACCTGGCTTATTGATAATCCGCCAAGGACCTTAAGAGAGGCCTGTCAGTTCCTTGCCCACTTTCAGACCCTGGACCGGACCTACTTTGTCGGAGGCGCCTTGGATCAGTTGGATGAGATACTAAGACCATATTATGAAAAAGATTCTAAGGACGGGATAATAACCGATGAAGAGGCTGTATGGTATATTGCCAGTCTTCTGTTTAATGATACTCATTATTCCCAGATAGCAGGGCTTACACCGGATGGAACAAAAGACATGACCAGCCGGATGTCATTTATCATACTGGATGCCATGCATCTGCTTCGTATTCCCAGCAATATCGCGTTAAGAGTCCATGACAAGGTCAACTCAGTGCTTTTAAGGCGTTCACTGGAATACACCATAGAAGACGGATCGGGTGTGGATTATTCCTGTAATATTGGCTGTGAGCAGGGCTTTTCAAAGAATGGCTATCCTTTGCAGTTAGCAAGGAAAAGAGCCAAAGTAGGCTGTAACTGGACCTGTATACCCGGAGAAGAATATCCCCTTCAGGATGTTACCAGGTGTAATCTGGGCTTTGCCCTGCATTATGCATTACAGGATATCAGGCAGGAGCCTTCACTTAATGCACTTTTTGACCGGTTCTGTTATCATACCAAAATCATAGTCGACAGCATCAAAGCCGGTTATGATAAGCATTACGAGGTAATGGGCAGGAATAAGCCGGAAATGGTTTATAACCTTTTTATGCACGGACCGATTGAACGGGGACTGAATTGCTCCGAAGGCGGAGTAGATATTTTAAACTTTAATATTGACGGAGTAGCCCTGGCAACCGTAGCAGATTCTTTTGCTGCAATCCAACAGCGCCTTGTCCTGGAAAAACGAATCACCTGGGAGAAACTCTATGAGGTTCTTGATACTAATTATGAAGGTGCTGAAAATATCCGTATTATGCTGAAAAATATCAAAAGACTTGGTTCACCGGATTCTCTTGCTGGTGAATGGGCAAAAAAGATAAGGGATTATTTTGTACAATGCTGTAAAGAAGAAGGTACACCAAAGTACCACCTGCCAATAATACCCGGCATGTTTTCCCACGGCACGATTCTTGAGTTAGGGTCAAAACTGCCGGCAACGCCTAACGGAAGAAAGTACGGGGAAGCCATATCCCATTCCAATGAGCCGGATCCAGGGTTTGCTATTGGGCTGCATACCTTTTCCCCCACCTTAAAAGCCAATGCCGTAGCCCAGTTGCAGCCAGGATTTGGAAATTCCGCACCCTTGCATCTGGATATCGATTTGGAACTTTTAAAACATGAAGGTGGAATTGATGCACTGATTGCATTAATCCATGCCCACAATCAGATGGGGGGTACTTTAATTAACTTAAACTGCCTGACGGAAAAGAAACTATTAGAGGCTCATGATGATCCTTCCAAACATCCGGATCTGATCGTGCGGGTAACCGGATATTCTGCCTTTTTCGCTTCCCTTTCCAAGGAGTATAGACAGCAGATTGTGGACCGGTTCTTATCGGCTTGATGTTACGAAACAACACGCAATATACTTAGGGACTACTTGCGGAAGTTTGTTCGAATCATTGTCACCGCACAGTATATTTGAAGACATTTAAACTTGTATGTTATTTAAAATTAACATATAGAAAAAGAATTGGAGGAGTAATTATGTTTAAAGTAGCATTAATAAGTAAATGGCACGTTCATGCACAGGGGTATGCAGAAATAATCAAATCATTTCCTGATGCAGAGATAACCTGTGTATGGGATGAAGAACCGGAACGGGGAAGAGAGTGGGCGATGTCTTTAGGAGTCCAGTTTGAAGAGGATATGGATAAACTCTTAGCCAGGGAAGATGTGGAGGGTATCTTAATCTGTTCTCCCACAAGTCTTCATACCGAAATTATGAAGAAAGCCGCACAGGCAGGCAAGCACATATTCACGGAAAAAGCCATGGCTCTTACTAAGAAGGAATGTGAAGAAATTACCGCCGAAGTTAAAAAAGCCGGAGTTAAGTTTGCAATATCCTTCCCGGCACGGACTACACCGACTAATCTTTATGCTAAAAGTGTAATTGATGCCGGCTTGGTAGGCAAAGTCAATTTACTTCGTATTCGGAATGGCCACGACGGTGCTCTTAATAACTGGCTGCCGGAGTATTGGTATGATGAAACAAAAGCCGGCGGCGGTGCTATGATGGATCTGGGCTGCCATCCCATGTACCTATCCAGCTGGATTTTAGGTAAACCGGTAAGGATATCTTCTATGTTCAGCCATTTCACAGAAAGGGCAGTTGAGGATAATTCCGTCTGCACCATTGAGTTTGAGAATCACGCGGTAGCGATTGTAGAAACCAGTCTTGTTACTTACAAAACCCCTTCTATGGTAGAAGTTTATGGTACCGAAGGAACTTTAATTATCTGTGATAATATGGTTAAACTGACCTCCAAGAAGATGGATGAGGAATTTAACGGCTGGGTAACCCCCTCAAAGCTCCCGGAAGCATTACCTCATCCGCTGCGTCAATGGGTGGATGGCGTGCTTTATAATAAACCGATTCTATTTGATGCAGAAGCCGGAACCAGGCTCACCGAGCTTTTGGAGGCTGCTTATATTGCCAATAAAGAAAAGAGGGAAGTGCAGATATGAGTAAAAAATTAAGAATAGGGATTATTGGAACCGGTGGTATTGCCGGTGCCCATATGGCTGCTTATAAAAAGTTTGAAGATGTGGAGATTGTGGGCGGTGCAGATATTGTACCCGGTAAAGCTAGAGAATTCTTAGATAAGTGGGAGTTGCCAAAAGCCCAGGCTTTTCAAAGTGCCAGAGAACTCCTTGAGAATGTGGAAATGGACGGCGTAAGTATATGTACTTACAATACTACCCATGCGGAATGTACCATTGCAGCCTTAGAAGCAGGTCTACATGTGCAGTGTGAAAAACCCATGTCCTTTACCTTACAGGAAGCGGTAGACATGGTGAAAGCCTCGAAAAAAGCCAATAAAATATTAACCATCGGTTTTCAGCCACGTTATGATATCGGACGGAAAAAAGTAGATGATATCATTGCCTCCGGAGCCCTTGGAAAGGTTTATTACATACAAAGCGGCGGCGGCAGAAGAAGAGGTATCCCGGGAGGAACCTTTGTTGAAGGAGAAAAAGCCGGTTTTGGCTGTCTTGGTGATATCGGCTGTTATTCCATCGATCAGTGCCTCCATGCGGTTAGTTATCCAAAGCCCTTAACGGTATCCGCTATGGCCTCGGATTATTTCGGAAAGAACCCAAAATACTTCTCAGGTGCGGATACCTTTAATGTAGATGATTTTTCTGTGGCATTTGTGCGTATGGAACATGATTTGACATTTATATTTAAGCAATCCTGGGCTATGCATGCCGATTCCCTGGGTGATACGTTATGGCTTGGTACCGAAGGCGGCATTAAGATTAAAAATGAGTTCGATTATGCGAATAAACCCTCCCGGGTTATGTATTTTACCGACGTAAACGGTCAGAATATCGACAGTTACGTGCTGCCCTCCCTGCCCTTTGACGCATACGAATCCCCGAAACAGGTAGATATCTTTGAGGCAAAGGTCCGCGATTTCTGCGATGCTATTATACAAGGCCGTCCATCACCAATCCCTGGGGAAGAAATTATATACAACCAGGCAATCTGCGATGGGATCTATCGTTCCAGTAAGTTAAAGAGAGAAGTGGAAATAGAGATTCCAAAACTGGATTAAAGGGAATAAAACCAATAAGCTAACGAATAAACGGTATAAATGGCAAGACATCTCATCGTAATAATTTTAATCGATAAATGGTGCATTTTTAGGTACTGTATTAAAAGCTTTTTTAAAGGCTCTGGAAAAGGTGGAATAATTCTTAAAGCCGCTTTCAAAACAGGCTTCAGTGATGGAACTTCCCTTTTGTACCAGACTCTTTGCAAGGAGCAGGCGTTTTTCGGTAATATAATTTCCGATGGTATAACCAGTGCCCTCCTTAAAAAAATGCATTAAGTAATAACGGTTAAGGTAAAATTTAGCCGCTAAATTGTCAATGGTCATATCTTCTATAAGGTGTTCATTGATATAATCCAGAATTTCAAGAAGTTTTGTATTGGCCATATCCGAATCCTGATAATTAATGCGGTTGGATATGGCCGTTCTGTTTAACTGGATCATAAATTCCAAAAATAAAATCTTCTGATATAATTCGTTGGCAAAATCATTATTATGGAGGGAGTGTTCCAGTTCCAGGCATACCTGATAGAGCTTACTCTTATCCATGGAATGGATTCTTAAAACATTGGAATGCTCTTTTTTAGCCCGTTCAAAACAGTAATTCAGATCATAATCCTTCTCCTTATAAGAGCGGATAAACTCAGGAGAAACATAGATAATAACCCGTTCGTAAGTAGATTCTTCTAGAAATGACGGCTTATGTATTTCACCGGCATTGACCAAAACGATGTCGTAGGGTTTCAGAAGATAATTTCTGCCTTCAATGGAATAGCTTATATTGCCACGCAAAAAAATCATGATCTTATTAAAGTCATGATAGTGAAAGTCAAATTCTTTCTTCTTATCATCTATATTATGAAATATCCTAAAATCATCATTTAAATAACCCAGTTTGTCAAAATCCTTCATATATAGCTCCTGTTTCTTTGGAGTAATCTGATTATTCAATATCTTAATTGCTGGAATGTTAGGTTGGTATATTATATCATAGTATTCTTATTGGTTTTACTTAAAAAGTTGTTTTTATCTTTTATCAATTTTAATTCTATTTTATCATCAGAAACAAAATCTTCATAGTCTTTTGGAAACAAATTTTTTGAACTATATTGGTCAAAGAAACTTTTTATATCTTAATCATTTATGAAATCATAATTAGGAACTATTTCTTTTAAGTCATCATCAAATGTAGCAAAATTAGCATTAGCTGGAGCTATTACTCTGCTAACATAAATTCCTTTTAAACACTTTCTGCACCAAATTTGTAGATATCCAATTTTTGTTTTCTCATCCCCGACATATATATACTCAATCCCATACTCTCCACAATTAGGACATTTTACTCGATGGTTATCTTTCGGGTGTGCTGTTATTTTAGGTATTATGCTTATCCAATCTTTATTCATTTGTTTCCTCTATTCATTAAATTATTATAATCCCACCAGCTTTTTTCTGAGTCAAATGCAGCCTTTTCAAATTTACCATCTGTATATTAAAAGTGTAATTTTAAATTATAATCCTCATAGTATTTCATCATCATCAAATAATTTATAAAGTTCCTCATTATCATAAATATCGACTTTTTGATTATTTACTGGTATACCATTGTGATCTAACACATGGCTCACTTGCTTACTGCTATCCGATACCATAATTGTTAACTCATCCATTCCCTCTAAAGTATTTTCTTCAAGGTATGAGCGAATCATCCATGTAACCTCATTTGTAATATGATTATTTTCATCCAGGTATACTGCCTTATTTATATCCTCTGGAATTAAACCATCAATGTTATACAATTTATGATATTCTTTTGCTATATGATAAGCTTCTTTAGCTGTTAATATTGTGTGTATTTTTATATTCTCAATTCTACAAAAATGATTCATACTATTGACCTCCTAATATGGCTCAATTTATTGATATACCATTCTGAAAGTGCCAATTCAGCCTCGTCAATTTCTGCTAATTACTTGACCAGTACTTATAATTAAATCCAGCTGCGACATTTGTAAGAAGTATTTTTCTTTTTATCAATAATAACTTTTTAGTATTCTGTTTTGCTTTGAAGGTTTATCCTTTATATGCTTTTCTTATAAATTAAATTCACTATCAATTGTATTTAAGGTTTTTCCAATCAAATCTTTTTCATTATAATTACCTGCATCCAATTGAATATCAAGAGCACTACCAGAGCCATCGCTTAGCTTCATCAAAGCAACTCCTTTAACGGTATATAGAAATGCTGTTTGTATTTTTATCGCTGACATCTTTTCTCCCTCAATTAACGGTTTTTTTATGATTAAATAAGCTGGTTAAAATTACATTAACTCCCTTTTAAGCCAAATTGCTTTAAAAGAAGCTTTTCTATATCGGCATGGATTCATCGATGGAGTAAAAGCTTCGTAAATGTATATGTAATTGTAGATGAACAGATGTGTCTCCAAACTACTATTCTCTAATAAGCTTTTTCTATTGAAATAATTTTACAATTATTAAAGTTTACATTAGGTATTCTATAACTTGATAAAATGCTTTGTATAATTTCTGGTAATTCTGAAATTTGTAATTCGTAAGACGGTGTACATATAAGTATATATCCGTCTGTAGAATCTTGCTCATTAGAAATATCAAAACAATATAAACCTTTTTGAGATATTTTTTTGCATTCTTGCAAATATTCTTTTCTTGGATATTTAGGCACTTCAAATATAACTTCTTCTACGATGCGAGGACTGAAGTTTTCAAAAAACTCACACACTACATCAAGTTTTTCTCTTGATTCACATATAAATTCAGGGACTATCTTACTTCCACCTGATGTAAATTGGGCGATTCTACCATTTTCATCAATACCATACCATTCAATATCTTCAAGTTCTAAGTCAATTTCAGTTATTCTCATTATTTTCTCCTTCTATCTACTTTAAGAAAAAGTCGCATCTATGGCTATTTTTTTATATGGCTTCAAGTCGCATACATGCAGCTATTTAAAAATCTGGGTGAAGAATATTTCCGCTCAATTCCTGCACTAAAACAGGGGTGAACCATGGGGGCGAAAATGATGCAGGTTAAAGGCAGGTGCACCTTACGGCGCTCCTGCCGGTTTCAGCAGCCGGCAATGCCGACTGCATAAGGATTTTTATCAAAACCTTTCTTTCTTATTAGGTGGTCATCAATAAATCAATAGTTACCTGCCAGGTGGTCGTAGTTACAATGAAACCAGATAAATTCAAGACTTTCTAATGTGTCTGTATGGTACACCGCATCAAAAATCATCAACTTATCCTTACTAATATTAATCATAAATATATGGAAGATATATTTCTCCGACTACACAGTCTAACATATCACTAATATTTTCTCCATTCTTTACTAGACAGCCATCAGTATAACTAAAAAATTTCCCTTCATTAGTCATCAATAAAATCATATTACCTCTAGCGATTTCACCGATTGGATAAAACTCATTTTCTTTTATTTCTGCAACTTCAGGAAATTCTTCTAATATTTTATTAAAAAACTCTTTTCTAATATTATTACCTAGTGCAGAAAAAGGATTAAAACTTACCGTTTCTATTGTGTTAAAAGGAGATCCTTTTTTAGGAAATTTGAACTCCAACATCCCATAATTCTCCAAAAACCTCTGCACAATATCAATCAATACAAATCCCCTTTGTTCATATATTTCTTTAATTTCTTTAATATTTATTTTTCTATCTAAAAACCATCCAGACTCTTCTAACCTCTTTAATGTAATATCATTCATATATTATTCTCCATTTGGCATAAGAAAACCATTAAATGTTATTTTGCAGTTATCACAAGGAGGAGCATATTCTCCCGTATTGACCGTTTTAGTATTTATGAAAATATTGTCTATATCCGCACCATTTTGTAATGCTTTATTTGTTGCATATACTTCTGCACAATTATCAACTGACCATGGTTCGTAGCTAGATTTCTCTCTATATGGATTGTTTAAATCATTTGCTGCAATATTCTTAGTATTATTAATCCGAGCCTGTAGACTTGGTTCAATAATATCCCCGTTCATATAATCGGGTTTTGATGGATTATATCCTTTCTTTCCAGAATATCCAAGATATATATCACCAGTATTCATATCAACAGCAGCACTAATTTTAGTAGAACTATATGCATCACCATTTGGTTTTTTAATATTTCCACTATTCATGTTGGATATCTCCATATCAAGTGCATCATTTGAGGTTTTTTCAGCCACTCCTTTCCAGTATTTTTCATAGCCCTCCAAATCTTTTGAAGACATTCCATTCCTAAAAGAACCATCGGTTCCACTTATATTACCCGAACCCTTAGCTAAATCACTAACCTTCTCAAGCCCCGATGCATCATTCCCTGCATTCGCATATACCTGCTTAATATTACTCTCTAAAGTTACAATACCATTCTTTTTACCATGATTCAAGTCAGAAAAATCCATGGAGCCTTTATTTTTTAACCAACTTCCATCCATTTTTCTTAAACAGCTTTGCAACACCTACCCCTATTTCCGCAAAACCAACGACATCGCAGAATATCTCGGTAACATCGATTGCATTTGCGCTTAAATTCGTTATGGTATTGAAGGTACCATTATCAAAGTTAGTCTGTCGCAAGACATCCGATAGCTTGTCCTGCTTTCCATAGACTAATGCCCAGGATATTTCGCAAACAGATGAAAAAACGAGATAATGGGAGAAAATGGAAGAAATACGTAATACAAGCTCTTGCAATTAGGAAATTATGTAAACCAATTAGCTATCAGTGGTTTGCATATTGATTTAATTGAGAGTATAACGAGTGTATAAATTGTGGGAGTTTAAATAATATTTTAGGAGGTTATGCTATGGGAAATTTTTTTAAGGATTTAAAGGACAATCTAATCGGACAGTACAATACCTGTCCCGCTTACAAGTATCTATGTGACAGCCAGGGGTTTGACCCATGTGTACATCTGAATACGCCGGTGGATTTACAAGAGGCGCCGTTTATTGCAACAACTTTGTTTAAAAAGTCAGCCCAAATGTATACTAGCTTGTTACGGGTACCCCTTGAGGCGGTTGACAAATGGACAGTGTCCAGCAGTACCAGCGGTGACCCCAGTATTGTGGGGAGACAGGTTTGTGATATTATGCAGATGCAGAGATTTAACGAGCTTAACAAGGATGTATACTGCCCCAATACAGAGCAGGATTTGGTATTTTATCCAAGACCGGAAGTAATGAAAAAATATAGAAGTGAGGTTATCTATGGAAAAGAGACCGAATCCTATATGGGTAATCTTTTAGACTCTTTTCACTTTAAAGAGAACACGGTATTTGTGATTAAACCGGAGGGAGATAACCTGACGGTAGATATGGAGGAGTTTATCAGGTTTTTAATGGTACACGATGGATTTGACCACCATTTATCCATTCGGGGTTCAACCCCTTTACTTTATAGCGCAGTCAGCAAGTTAAAGGAAACTATGAATCCTTTTTGTCTGGGAAAGCACGTATTGGTACATACAGGCGGTGGAGGCTGGGATGGCAAGAAAGGAACTGTAAGCATTGGAACCAATATCAGAAAGCAGGAGTTTGTTGAATGCATATCAGATTTTCTTGGCATACCGGAAGAGAATTTCATTGATTCCTACTCCTTTACGGAAAACTGTTTTCCACTTACTGGCCGTTATTCCAAGGAATATAAAGACTTTTTATTTCAGATTCCAAGCTGGGGAAAAGTTGTAATCCGCGATACCAGGACGTTAAAACCGTTACAGAATAGAGGAGAACAGGGCTTTATCCAAATGATGAATGCATACGGAACGGCTACCTTTGCCGGAGCCTCCATTTTAGTGGACGATATTGGAGAAATTGTTTCCGATCAGGAATACCCGGACGGCAGCAGGCGGCTTACCGCCATGCGGATTATCGGAAGAGTAAAAGGTGCGGAAGCAAAAGGCTGCGGTGCTACTCTGAATGTGGATAAGAAGGAATGAAGGAGGATAGTGTGAAATCAAAAGACATTTCACACCCTGATTTGAGGCAGTGCCACATCTGCGAGCAGATGCGGCATGCAATGGGAGCTAGTGTGAAATAAAAGACATTTCACACCCGCAAGTTTGTGCTTGCGCACCACAAACTTGGTATGCGCAAAGAGCGTGCGCAAGAATAGAGGATAAAACTATGAAAATCGAATATACTTGTGGAAATACAGCTCTATCTAGAAATATTAATGACTTAGAACTTGAACTCATTAGTTCCGATGAGAATGAGATTTTAGCAGAAATAGAAAGGCTTCACGCAAATAAAGCGAAAACTCATGAAATTCCTTTACAGAATACCTTGGATTTACTGGATCAATGCGGCAGGTTATGGTTAGACCGGGATTATTCCAGAAAGCATGTGGAGATTCTGTCACATATTTTAAATCAGAGCCAGGAACTGGTTACTTACGAACTTGAGAATTCCATGCAAATGCTATTAAAGGAGAATCTGGTAAATCTGGTAAAAGAGGAACTGGGCTTTGGTGAAATATTGGATAACTGGGTCAGGACAAGCTATGGGGAAGTACACAGGCAGCCAAGGGGAGTATTGTTTCATAATATATCCGGCAATGCGTTTGTTGTAATTCCTACCAGCATATCCATGGGGTTACTGTCAAAGAATTGTAATTTAGTTAAAGTATCTGCCGATGAACCGTATTTTGCCTATGCTTTTTATAACAGTCTGTGTGAAATTGACCCAGAGGTAAAGAAACGTTTATCTGTGTTGTATTTTAGAAGTGATAACACGAAAATATATGACACCATTGTGAAAAATACAGACAGTGTGGTTCATTGGGGCGGCGAATACTCCGGCAGGATTATGGCAAGGTTATGCGCTAAATATGACCGTCATCTGATTCTGCATGGGGCAAAAATCAGTTTTGAAGTAATTGACCGGACAGAGGACATTAAAACCACGGCAGAAGCCATTGCAAAGGATATGGTCTGCTGGGAGCAAAAGGCATGCTTATCTCCAAGAATTATATTTGTCAATGCCCAAAATGATATGGAATTACTTGCAAAATCCATGGGAGAAGCCTTGGAAAACTATACGAAGACACTGCCAAAGGCATATTTAAATCCCTGGACTTCCATAAAAGGAATTCAGGACAGGCAGTATTGTCTTCTAAAATACGGGGTAAAGGAAAAACAGGAGGTGAAATTATATTCTTCTTACAATGCCGACTATACCATTATTTTAAATAGTAAAATGCCGGATAAGGAGGATATTGACCGGTGCTTTAACCGCTTTATCTTTGTATGCCCCTATGAAAGTACGGAAGAAGTACTAGCCTATGTAGAAAAAAATCTGAAAGCATATTTGCAGACCATGGGATACCGCGGAGAAGATGAGAGCTTTATAGAAAAGATGACGTTACTGGGTGTCAGTATCGTGACAAAACCCGGTGAGATGACGCTGCATTATCCCGGCACTTCCCATGATGGTATACATAATCTAAGTGAGATGACTTATGTGGTCAGCAGGCAGATTTAAGAATATTGGGAGGTGTTACCTATGAATTTGAATAAGAAAAATATAGTTATAACCGGAGCCTCCTCCGGCATAGGAAAGGAAATTTTAAAGAAACTTATGCAATACGAGGTAAACGTAGTCGCGGTTGCAAGAAATGTATCTAAAATACCCGCTAATCAAAAAGTAATTCCCTATTCCTGTGATGTCTCTAATAAAGAAGAGGTGGATAAGTTATTTGATTTTGCAGCAGAAAAACTGGGAAGTATTGATATATTTATCGCAAATGCAGGCTTTGGTTATTGTGAGCAGATTAAGGACGCAAATTGGGAACATATTGCGGATATCTTTTGTACTAATGTATTTTCTCCCATCTATTCAGTAGAAAAGATGAGGGTGATAAATGGAGAAAGAAAATATTCCGTAGTAATAACCTGTTCGGCGGTCAGTGAAGTCCCGCTTCCCGGTTATACCCTGTATTGTGCCACAAAGCATGCCCTTAACGGCTTTGGAAGAGTTTTTCAATATGAAGCAAAAAAGAATGAGATTATATCATTTGTTTATCCAATTGCTACTAAAACCAAATTCTTTGCAAAAGCAGCAGAAAAAGCTCCGGTTCCATGGCCGGTTCAGGCATCGGATAAAGTGGCGGAAAGTGTTATAAGGGGAATTGAAAAGGAAAAACGGTTTATCTATCCTTCAAAAACATTTATCGTATTACGAGCCATAAACCGGATTTTCCCGTTTACCAATACGATATATGGAAAAATACAAAATGCTAAATTTCAGAAGTGGCTGCAAAAAACACAGGTCTAGCCACAATAATACGATTCTTACCACGCGCAATTTATAGCATAAACCCAAGAGGGTATGCTAGCAGCAAGGAAGATTCGTTTGAAATAAATACAGAGAGTGCTTTTTCTCTTAGAATGAAATTGCCGCTTATAAGGCGTAAGGAGGTTATCTTGAAAAAATTTAGAGGGGAAACTATAATAATTGCTTTACTTTTTACAGTATCAACAATATTGGGGCTTGTGTCAGCTCCATGCAAACAGGTCTTTGCCCAGGAAGAAACCGGTAATCATTACCCGGTTGTAATGGTACATGGCTTGTTTGGCTGGGGTAATAATGAAGTTGCCGGAATTAATTACTGGGGTGGTGCAGAAAGCCTCAGTCAAAAGCTGAATGACAATGGCTATACCGTCTATACACCCTCCGTTGGACCAATTTCTAGTAACTGGGACCGGGCCTGTGAGTTATACGCCTATATGAAAGGCGGAACTGTGGACTATGGAGAGGCACATGCGAAAAAATATGGGCATGCCAGATATGGAAGAACGTATACCGGTGTTTATCCCCAGTTTGGAACCACCGATGAAAATGGAATTATTCAAAAGGTACATTTAATTGGACATAGCATGGGCGGGCAGACAATCAGAGTTTTAGCACAGCTCTTAGAAACCGGCAGTCCAGAGGAGATTGCGGCCACCACAGACGGAAGTCTGAGTCCCCTTTTTGCCGGTGGAAAGTCCTGGATTGCCAGTATCTCTACCATAGCTACACCCCATAACGGCAGCCAGGAGGCATATTCCCAAAATAAAATAGAGCCCTTCGCACATCAGATCTTTGCCGCCCTTGCCGCTATAACCGGAACAGAAATTAGCGCAGGGAACTATAATCTTGATTTAAAAATGGATCAGTGGGGGCTTAAAAGAACAGACAGTGAATCTTACTTTAGTTATTATAACCGAGTAATGAACAGCAATCTGTGGAAAAACACCAAAGATATAAGTCTGTGGGATTTAACGCCGGAAGGTGCGAAAGAGCTGAATGAAAAAGTACCGGCTATGAAGGATGTGTATTACTTTTCCCTAGCCTGTTCGGATACTCACGAAGATATCCTTACACATTATCAGGTACCAAACCTGAATATGCATCCCATCCTTTGGAAAAGTTCAATTTTTATGGGAATGTACACAAACCGAACTCCCGGTGAAGTTACAATTGACAATACCTGGTGGGAAAATGACGGAGTTGTAAGTGTAAATTCAGCCATCTACCCGACCCTTAATTCCACCGATCAAATGGTAGACTACAATGGTACACCACAATTAGGAGTCTGGAATTATCTTGGCAAGCTTAATAATATCGACCACCTGGAAGTAGTTACCATGGAGAATAACAGAAGCTTACTGGAGGGGCAATTCTTTGATTTGTTACAAATATTAAAAAATCTGCCAGAATAGGTGTAAGATGAAAATGTGCTTTAAAGCGGTGTAAAAGCTGCTTTAAAGCACATTTAATCAAAGCGTATCTTTTCCATCAACTTGTTTTATTCAGCGAGCAGTTATACCTTTCCGGTCAGAAGTGCTATGCAGTCCTTAGATTAAATTATTTGTGCTATATTAATCTGCTCCGAAGGAATGTCTTCACTATACTGCCATTTTCCAGTTGAAATAATTTTCTGTTTAACGGTTTCGCTTGGCGGATAAACATGACACATATATTCGTGCGTAACGGTTCCCAATAAAAGCGAGTTATGCGTAAAAAAACAAAGATCTTCTAGCGTTTGTGTAGAAGAAGTCACTTGCCCATTAATTTGTTCTTGTAAAAATAGATCAAAAAAGTATTTAAGCAATATTTCTTGTGCAGTATTAGTTGATTTATATATATTTATTTCGATAAAATTATCTCTTGAAGAAAAGTCATAACAAAACCATTTCTGTAGCCGAACTTTTTTGACTAAAAATGGCTCTAGTTCGGTGGCAAGGTCTGTCTTAGTGCAAGAAGTCCATGGTGCTTTCGACAGCGAAAAGTAGGAAGCCGAAGTAAAACAAATATCTATTAGTTCTTGATATTTTTCGCCTTTTATATTATTAATTCCGTTTTCAAATTCATCAGGTGAGCAACCTTCGTCATACATAGGCTGTATTAATCTATACATGTAATTATCCTCTTCTTTGCTCAGTATTGTGATTGCTTAGAGTTACTTGCAATAATCTGCAAAGCTAGATTATATATAAGCCACTCTATACTAATAATGATTGTATCATAGATGACCCGGGATAGTCTATAGCAATGAATTATATTGAGTGACAAAGATATGGATCGGATTATAGGAATGCCATCTGGAATAATGGCTCCACAATAGTATATAAATTCATACTTATTATGAAATAAAATATCACCTCCCATTTGGTGTTAAAGATATTATAATCAGTAAATAGCCAGGTCATTCTATCTTAAGATACCTCTTTGTTTTCTTTTTCTGTTAATTTCAGTTCTTCTTGTTTACTTATCTAAATTTACCAATAATTCAGCAATATTTTCGCCTCTTTCAAATCAGTCTTGTACTTATTTTGGAGCACTATTTGCAATAAATAAAGCAGTTTAATGATATCTTTATTAAATAATGTTGTGTAAAATAGAACCATAAGATAGAGGCATAAGAAAGTGGAAATAAGTAATGGATAAATCCTTGATAAGAATTGGGAAGGGTAGGGAAAGAGCGAAACAAATGCAGTTTTTAAGAAGTTATTCCTTAAAGTACAATAAAAAAGTAGCAAATCCCTAGTTTTTCTATAAAATATAATATAAAACGAAATAGTTTTAATAATCAGGAGGTAGTTTTATGCCGATTTCGGGTGTCTGGTTACCAATCATAACCCCATTTAAAGAGGACAAAATAGATTATAAATCCTACAGGAAAATGATTGATCATTATGCGGATAAGGGAATAAGCGGCTTGATCCCCTTGGGAACTACAGGTGAGATTCCAGCATTAAGCGATTATGAGTTTGAAGAAATGATAGATAAGACTTTGGAATATAATAACGGCCGTCTGCCTGTATTTGCAGGAGTTGGCGGCAACTATACGGCGAAAGTCATTAAAAAAGTTAAAATTGCAGAAAAGTATAATATACAGGGTATCCTGTCCGTCTGTCCCTACTATAATAGACCAAGCCAGGAGGGTATCTACGGTCATTTTAAGAGTATAGCCGAAGAAACCAATTTAGACATCATACTATATAATATCCCATACCGTACCGGAACCAATATGGAAAATGATACAATTTATAAACTGGCTGAGCTTAAGAATATCGTGGGTCTAAAAGATTCCTGCGGAGATATCAAACAGACCATGGCATTGCTATTAAACCCGCCAAAAGATTTTTCGGTGCTGACCGGAGAAGATATTTTATTCTATCTGACCCTAACCTTAGGCGGACAGGGCGGAATACTGGCCTCAGCCCATGTTAAAACAGAACAATTTGTTGAAGTATATAAAAAAGTAAAAGAGAATAACCAAGACGAAGCCCTGAAACTCTTTAAGGAACTGTATGAATTTATCCCCCTTCTATTTAAAGAACCAAACCCTGGTCCGATCAAATATTGCCTGAGTGAACAAGGACTTATCGAATCACCGGAATTAAGGCTTCCTCTGACCCAGATATCGGATCAGCTGAAAGAAAAACTTGATAGAGTATTAAAATTTAAGACGAAAAATAAAGACGAAAAATAGAAAAATACAAGAGGCTGTTGCAAAATTCAAAGAGTAAATTACTTGGGAGAGAATGGGGATAATGTTTTTTTAAAATTTTGTGTAAAGTATGCGCGAATGGCTGCAAGAAAGAGAATGCAGCCGCCTATTCGCGCAATATTGGAATAAAATTTCTAAAAAACATTATCCCCTTTCTAAGCCCAAGTTCAAAAACCTTACAATTTTGCAACTGCCTCATACTAGTTAGAAGCTAAATAAATATTAATAGCATTATTTGATTTTCAGCCCTATACTCCGAAAATACTTATAACCTCGTACATTAAAATTCATCAGAAAAATACCATCCTGTATCCTCATCCCATAGCAAATCTGTATCATCTAAATTAACATACCAGGTACTGTTAGGTACTGATTTTCGTATCTCGGTTAAACATCCAGCCCAATGCAAACAGGCACTAAACATATCATTTACATCTTCTGTCATGGGCAACTTCGTCGCTCCGCTAAATATTATATCTGGCTCTGAAATATCATATTCATAGACACAAAAATCTTCTCCAATGCCTTTAAACTCAAATGCATCCGAGTATTTAGTAATAATTTTATTAATAGTTTCATTCTCTTGCACTGTTAAAGGCAGTTTTCTTTCTGCTGAATAATATAGTGATATTCCCATATCATGTCCCCCTTAGTATAAATAAACTACAGTAGCAGTTGCTTAACTAAAATCAACGTATATTAGATTATACCAGAATAAAAAGAAAATATGAAGCACTATATATTATTCTATTAATAGACAGTGCACCATAATATAAATAGCTTTGTCTACAAAACACCAAAGACTAAGGCAGTATTCAGGTATACTTGTAATCGTTTGGTATTGGAAAGAACCCTCATGGCTCTTAAACTTGATGAACTGCGCCAAGGAGGAAAAGAGCAACTGTCTGAACGAAGTGAGTTTTGCTCTTTTCCTCCTGCTTTAAGCAGTTCACCAAGTTTTAGAGCCATGCGGGTTTCTTTCCCTGCCAAACGATTACAAGTATACCTGAATACTGCCGCCCCCTTGAGAAACACTAACGACTAACAAAAAGCCTTAATCCAAATAAGTCTGCTGCCTTTTCAAATATTCACTGGGCGACATGCCAACATTCTTCTTAAAAATCCGGCTAAAATATAAAGGATTGCCATAGCCTACGAATTCAGCGGTTTCACTGATGTTAAAAGTGCCGTCCTTTAATAATTCCTTGGCTTTATTCATGCGGATATCACACAGATATTGTCCGGGTGTCGTACCGGTATATTTCTTAAAACTCCGTATAAACCAGCAGCAGCTGATATTACACTGATCCGCATAGTCTTTGACCGACAGTTCATGCTGATATTCCGTATGAAAATATTCAATTGCCTGTTCAATTAGTTCATTACTCTTATGGCTTTCGGAAGCCTCTTCTGAAATCTGTCTGGAAAGCAGATAAATCAGTTCTTCAAAATACACATTGGTAAGGGAAAAGAAATTCTCCCGTTTTAACTGCAATTCTCTTATAATCTTATCATAGATTCTTTTGCATTCTTCCCCGGTATTGATATGGAACAGATGATGAGGATATAATCCACACCTGGTTAAAAGTTCCATTACCTTCAGACCGGAAAAATGAATCCAGTAAATATCAGGATGCTCCTTAAGAGAATAAAAATAATGCTGGATTTCCTCCGGGTAATATAATATAAACGATTCCGCCGGTACATGAACCATAGTATTCCTGATTAAAAAATCCGCACTGCCGTGTGCCACATACAGTAATTGATAATCCTTACGTCCAATTGTCCGGAGGGTTTCAAACTTTTTTAATTTTATCAGTTTATAATGTCCGCAGCTGTTAACGGAAATATTATTTTGTGTATCTACCACCTCTTCATCGAAGCCGTATAAATATCCAGATATATTTAACATAGTATCTCCTTTTCCTTGCTGTCTGCTTATTGCAAATGTCAGTATATTCTCCGTTTTAACATAAAATTCCTAAAAAAATGTAACTTTTATATGGATAGGGACAGTAAATAAATTAGGTGTCCTTATAGTTGAGTATGACTTATATTTGATATAAAGTAAAGTGAAAAGTATCATTTTGTATATGTTTTAGATAATATACTTTATGTGATTTCACCATAAAATATATTATAATTTAAATAACCAAAGCACACTATTACTGCATGCAGAATGGAAAGGAAAAGGAACCGCATATGAGATTACCGAAGTATTATGAAGATCCAAAGACACTTCACCTGGGAACCATGCCTTACCGGGCATACTACATTCCCTTTGAGACAGACAGATTGGCCAGTGAAATTTTAGACACCCCAAGAGAAGAATCAAAAAGAGTTACCATGCTAAGCGGAGAATGGAAATTCCGCTATTATAACAACCGTTTTGAAGTAGAAGAGGAGTTTACCGGTAAGGATTTTAAAGCAGAGAATTTTGATACCATTCCGGTACCAAGCTGCTGGCAGATTCTGGGCTACGGACAGAACCAGTATACCAATGTCAATTATCCCTTCCCTTATGATGCACCTTATATGCCGGAGGAAAATCCCTGCGGTGCTTACATAAAGAAGTTCTATCTGGAAGAAGAAAAGTTACAGGGCAAGAACTTCCTGAATTTTGAAGGAGTGGATTCCTGTTTTTATGTATGGGTAAACGGAACGTTCGCAGGCTACAGCCAGGTATCCCATTCTACCAGTGAGTTTGAGGTGTCCGAATTTCTGATACCGGGTGAGAATACCTTAGCAGTATTGGTATTAAAGTGGTGTGATGGCAGCTATTTGGAAGATCAGGATAAATTCCGTTTTTCCGGTATCTTCCGTGATGTTTATTTAGTTACCCGTCCCAAGGAACATATCAGGGACTATTTTGTAAAGTCAGAGGTATCCCAAGATTGCAAAAAAGCTAAGATTCTGATTGATTTGGAATATTATAATGACACGATTCCTACGGAATGTGTCTTACTGGAGGCAGATGAAAAGACCGGTTTATATGATAAGACCGGGAAAAGACTTACCGGTCAGGCACAAGGTAAAGTTTTAGAAGTAAAACAGGCAGCAGAGGGTCATGCAGAGTTTGTGTTAGAGGAACCAAAGCTTTGGAATGCTGAACATCCGGTGCTTTACACCTTACTGCTTAAAACCGGGGAAGAGACCCTTGTACAAAGAGTAGCAGTCAGAAAAGTCGAAATTATTAACCAGGTTATTTATGTTAATAATGTTCCAATTAAGATTAAAGGTGTAAACAGACATGACAGCGATCCTTATACCGGGGCAGCCATTAATGAACAGCAGGCTTTAAAGGATTTCACATTGATGAAGCTTCATAATGTGAACGGCATCCGAACCAGCCACTATCCGAATTCACCCTGGTTTTTACAGATGTGTGATGAAATTGGATTTTATGTGGTTTCGGAATCTGATATTGAATCCCACGGCGCTACCTCCTTTTACAGCGGCGGATATCTTACGACCTATGGCGATATTGTCCAGATGGATATTTTCTATGATGCTGTAAGAGACCGTATTGAAAGTAATGTAAGGCGGAATAAAAACTTCGGAAGTATCATTTTCTGGTCTATGGGTAATGAATCCGGTTACGGCAAGGCTTTTGAAGATGCTGCCAGCTGGGTTAAGGCCTATGATAGTACCCGCCTGACCCATTATGAAGGCAGTATCTATGAAACCGGCGGACATAAAAATGACATTTCCATGATCGACGTATACAGTAAAATGTATGATTCTGTGGAAGCAATCGATGAATATCTCAATAATAGTGATAATAAAAAGCCTTATGTATTATGTGAATTCATCCATGCCATGGGAAACGGCCCCGGAGATATTGAAGACTATTTTGAGAAAATATACGCAGATGATAGATTTATCGGCGGTTTTGTGTGGGAATGGTGTGACCATGCGGTCTATATGGGAAAAACAATTGAAGGGAAAGATAAATTCTACTATGGCGGTGATTTTAAGGAATACCCACATGACGGTAATTTCTGCGTAGATGGTCTTGTATTCCCCGACAGAAGAGTAGGAACCGGCTTATTGGAATATAAGAATGTAATCCGGCCGGTAAGAGCTTCCATAGTAGATTTAAAAGCTGGTCTGGTATATTTTGAAAACAAGCTGGATTTTACCAATTTAAAAGATTATTTAATGGTAACCTATGAGGTTGTATGCAATGGTAAGACCATAGGAAGCGGCAGCTTGGAGGAGCTTGATATACCTGCTAAATCAGGAAAATCAGTAAAATTAAGCTTTACTGTTCCGGAAGAAGGAATCAGTTACTTAAACCTGACTTATATCTTAAAGGAAGCAACCCCTTATGTTCCGAAAGGTCATACTGCTGGCTTTGACCAGCTTCTGATCAAAGAAGGAAGATATAAGGCAGAAGAAAGCAAAGACAGCATCCTGAATACAGGTTTAAGGGAGATTACGGTTGAGGAAGAGGAACGTCATATTATTTTAACCGGCAGTAACTTCCGTTATGTATATGATAAAGTAACCGCTGCGTTTCAATCCCTTGTCTATAATCAGGTATCTTATCTGGATAAACCTATGGAATACAACATCTTTAGGGCTCCTACGGACAACGACCGGAATATAAGGGAAGAATGGCAGAAAGCAGGCTATGACAGGCATATGGTAAGGGTTTATAAGACAGAAACCACCTCCGGCGAAGTTGTTACGATTACTTCTGCTTTTGCAATCGCGGCGATTCAAAGAGAGCATATTCTGGATATGGAAGTAAGCTGGACTGTTGATAAGACCGGCGCGGTACAAATCGCACTTACCGGTGACAGGAATACTGCCATGCCTTATCTGCCAAGACTTGGACTAAGAATGTTTATGCCTAAGATGTTTAAAGAAGCAGAATACTTTGGCTATGGTCCTTATGAAAGCTATATCGATAAACACAGATGCACATACGTCGGCTGTTTTAAACAGGAAGTATCCGATATGTATGAAGACTATATAAAACCCCAGGAGAATTCCAGCCACTTTGGCTGCCAATACTTAAAGGTAAGTGACAGAGTCAATTCCCTCACTGTTACCGGAGCAGAAGATTTCAGTTTTAACGTATCAGAATATACCCAGGAAGAACTGCTTCAAAAGAAACATAATTTCGAACTTGAAAAATCAGGACACACCGTTGTCTGCCTGGATTATAAAAACAGCGGAATCGGCTCAAACAGCTGTGGACCGGCATTAATCAAAAAATATCGCTTAGACGAAGAAAAGATAGCCTTACACTGGACCCTGTCCTTCAAGGGTTGACAGTCTGTCGAAAGTATACGTATGACACTGTAGGAACGGTTTTATATTATATTGGACTAGATAGTACAATTGATTCCAAGTATAACGTATTTATAACTATTCGTAGTACAATTGTATAAGGATTCATAAATAACGAAATAAGTATAACTGATTCATAATTCAACCTGTTTCATAATATAACTAACTTCATAGAGAAGTGTATTTTCATAGTACAGTTTATTATCATTCAGCAATATATTTCCATAGTACAGTTTATTATCATCCAACAATATATTTCCACAGTACAGTATATTATCATTCAGCAGTATATTTTCAATGGCACAGTATATTTCTTAGTACCGCATAGTTTCATGATATGGCTATTAATAATTTTATAGTAAAAATAAAATATAAAAAACTTGATAAAATCAGCCCAGGCACATAAATTGAAAGCATGCTACTACGGAGCTCTTTCCTAAGCGCTTCATGATGAACCTGTAAATTTACTTATGGCTGCTTCAAGTGGTTTAGAGCGAAAAAGTACACTGTCTGACGAGCATAGCGAGGAGTTTGTACTTTTTCGCTCTTGTTTTACCACTTGAAGCAGCCATTAGTAAATTCAGGTGAAGAATATAAGCTTAGGAAAGAGCTCCGTAGTAGCATGCTTTCTTCATAGACTAAAAGCTGATTTTATCAAGTTCCACAACCTAAATTAAAATGTTAAATTCTTAACCTTTCACAGAAAATTCGTGCCCCCACATAAAATCATAGCCTAAATCCACAAAAAATCAGAAATGATACAAAAAATCATTCCAACAGGATGAATCTTTTTACACAATGTGTTATAGTATTCTTTGGACAAAATACACCTAATTTTTTTGAGGAGAAAATAACATGCCATATAAAGATATACAACATTTTATGAAGTATCTGGAGGACAGAAAACAATTAAAGAGGATTAAGGCAGAAGTAAACCCTGTCCTTGAAATTACTGAAATTGCGGATCGTGTAGTGAAAAAGAGAGGACCGGCCCTGCTTTTTGAGAATGTAAAAGGCTCTCCATATCCATTATTAATTAATGCTTTTGGGTCATACCGGAGAATGAGTATGGCAGTTGGTGCAGATAAGTTAGATGACATCGGTAAAGATATTCAGGATTTAATTGACTTTTCCAATTACCAGACCATGCTTGACAAGGTAAAATCCATTCCAAGACTTGCAAGGCTGTTAACCGTATTTCCTATTAAAGTAAAGAAAGCGCCTTGTCAGGAAGTCATAGAAGAACCCGACTTAAGCAAGCTTCCCATCTTAAAGTGCTGGCCGGATGACGGCGGACGTTTTATTACCCTGCCCCTGGTATTTACTAAGGATCCGGAGACCGGACAGCAGAATATCGGTATGTACAGACTGCAGGTGTATGACAAGACAACTACCGGCATGCACTGGCATCTCCATAAGGATGGAAGGGAAATCTATGACAAATACAGAAAACTCGGCGGCAAGATGCCGGTTACTGTTGTAATCGGATGTGACCCGGCTACTATTTACGCGGCTACGGCGCCCCTGCCTAAAATGATTGATGAGATTATGTTTGCCGGGTACCTAAGAAGATTGCCGGTACCAATTGTTAAATCCGTAACCAACGATATCTACATCCCGGCCAATAGTGAGTTTGTATTGGAAGGTTATGTGGATACGGAAGAACTAAGAATGGAAGGACCTTTCGGGGACCATACCGGATATTATTCAGAAAAGGATATGTACCCGGTATTTCATGTAACCAAAATGACCAGAAAAGAAAAACCGGTCTTTATGGCAACGATTGTGGGCAGACCTCCTATGGAAGATTGTTATATGGGAAAAGCCACAGAGAGATTATTCCTTCCTCTGCTTAAAATGGTTGCTCCGGAGATTGTCGATATGAATTTTCCGTTAGAAGGAGTTTTCCATAACTGCGTTATTGTATCCATCCACAAGAAATATCCTGCCCATGCCAAAAAAATATTAAATACCTTATGGGGCAATGGCCAGATGATGTATACCAAGATGATTATTGTAGTAGATGCAGAGGTTAATCCTCATGACATCTCCGCTGTTGCCTGGAAAGTATTTAATAATATAGATGCCAAACGGGACTTAATTATTTCAGAAGGACCTTTAGATGCCCTGGATCATTCTTCTCCCCTCCACTTAATCGGTAATCGCCTCGGAATCGATGCAACGAAGAAATGGGCTTCCGAAGGATATGAAAGGGAATGGCCGGATGATATTGTGATGTCCGATAAAGTAAAAGAAAAAGTGGATAAGAGGTGGAAGGAGTATGGTATTTGATAAGTTAAAAAAGTATGGGGAACTGGTTATGTTCTCCCACACTGTTTTTTCCCTGCCCTTTGGACTTCTTGCCATGTTATGGGCGGCCAACGGGATTCCTGAGCTTAGCATCTTCTTCTGGATTCTGGTGGCATTATTCGGAGCCAGAAACGGTGCCAATGCATTCAACCGTATAGCTGACCGGTATATTGATCAGAAAAATGAACGGACAAGTAACAGACATTTATCCACCGGGCAGGTAAAATTATATGAAGCAATAGCAATAACGGTGCTATGTTTTGCTCTTATGGCGGTAGCAGCTTTTATGTTAAACCTCACCTGTCTGATACTGCTTCCCTTTGCCATTGCTTTATTTATATTTTATTCCTACTCAAAACGCCTTACCTGGCTCTGCCACTTTATCCTTGGTGTTGCCTGCGGAGGGGCACCGGTGGGGGCGTGGATTGCTGTAACCGGTGGTATTACGTTAGTACCTTTATTTTTAGGAGCGGCGGTATGCTTCTGGGTAGCCGGATTTGATATTATCTATGCCACACAGGATATCGAATTTGACCGCAAGGAAGGACTTCATTCCGTACCTGCTAGGTTTGGACTAAAAGGTGCCCTGTGGATTGCAAGAGGATGTCATGTCATGCATGTGCTCTGCCTCATTGCCCTTTACATCTTCATGCCCAGAGGTATCTTTTTCCTGATTGGTATTATAGTTTCCGTAATTTTACTGTGTGTGGAACACTACAATGTAATTCCGGAAAATAAAAATAAGATGCTATTTGCAGCCTATCATATTAACCAGATATTAAGTATTGTATTTTTTATTTTTGCTATGATTGATTTTTGGTATGGTAAATTGTCCATATTATAAAATGCTTATTAGGGAACATGATTGATATCTTATATTCTTAAGGAAAAAATCAATTTTTTAATATTAATTATGGTAAATTAGTAGTGTCATATATTAAGTGAGGCAATTATAGAAATTATTAATTATCATTGGGATTACATGAATTTGAGTGATACGATTAAGAGATACGATTAAGAGATACGATTAAGAGATACGATTAAGAGATACGATCAAGAGATAAGATCAAGAGATACGATTACGAGATATGAATATGTGATACGATCAAGAGATACAATTATGAGGTATAAAAAGATTGGAGTTAGATGTAGATGAAACGATATATTATTGGTGTCACCGGCGCCAGCGGGAGTATTCTTGCCAAAGTACTGTTACGTTATTTAGCCGGTACGAAAGCAGAACTCCATATCATAGCCACCGATATGGGAAGAAAGGTGTTTGAATACGAAACCGGAATTCCCTGGACAGCATTTATAAGCACCATAAAACAAAAGGAAGCTGAAATCTTTGACTATGAGAATCAGGATATGTTTGCAAGGGTGGCCAGCGGTTCCTTTCAGGTGGAGGCCATGATGATAGTTCCCTGTTCCATGGCAACGGCAGCTAAGATTGCTGTCGGAACAGGTGGTAATTTATTATGCCGTGCTGCGGATGTCTGCCTGAAAGAAAAGACCAGACTGGTCATATCCCCAAGGGAAGCACCTCTTAGCAGCATTCATCTTAAGAATCTTCTGACCCTGAGTGAATGCGGGGCAGTCATACTGCCGCCGGTTCCCATGTTTTATGCGAATTCAGATAATTATGATGAGATGGTCTACGGCATTGCAGGCAGAATATTAAAATCCGCCGGAATTGATAATGATTTATATACAAAATGGAACAGTGGAAAGGCTAATTAAATGAATTTAGATAAAGTTAAAGTTTTTAATAAAGTGAAAGTTTCAAACGCAGTATCAGTCAGAATATTACTTACCTTATGTGTAATCTTAACTGCCAGCTTCGTCTTAACGGGATGTTCAAAGGAGAAGAACACACTAACTGTCGGAGTTATGACAGATCTTGACTCTATTCCCTTAATAGTAGCAAAACAGCAGGGCTATTTTAGTGACAATGTGAAGCTGGAAATCTATCAGAGTCCGGTAGATAGGGACAGTGCATTGTTTTCCGGTAATTTAGACGGCAGCATTTCCGATGTCCTGGCGGTCTGCCTTGCCAAAGACGGTGATTTTCCTGTTTATGCAACCTCAAAGACTTATGGACGATATGGAATCGTAGCAGGGAAGGATTCTGGGATTACAAATGCTAAACAGTTAGAAGGAAAAGAAATTGGTCTTAGTTTGAATACCATAATTGAATATGTGACAGACAGTATGGTTTCTGCAGATGGTGGGGACCCCTCCCAGCTTAAAAAGACTTCCGTTCCCAAAATCCCCTCCAGACTGGAGCTTTTACAGAATAACCAGATTGATGCCGTTGCCATGCCTGAACCCTATGTATCAGCAGCCGGGACAGCTGGTGGAATCATAGTAAATACCTCTGATAAACTGGGAATAAATCCAGGAGTCATGCTATTTACCAAAGCTGCTGTTGAGAAAAAGAGCGATGAAATCAAAGCTTTTTATGAAGCTTATGACAAAGCGGTGGATTATATTAACTCGACCGACCAAAAGGAATTCATGCCGGCAGTTATAAAGGAAACCGGTCTGCCGGAAACTGCTCTGACCATAGAACTTCCCCAGTATGAAAAAACCTCACTTCCAGAAAAAGAGCAAGTATTAGATGCCATGCAGTGGCTTTATGACAGGAAATTGATAAAACAGGCCTATACTTACGAAGACCTGGTGAAGAAAGTAAATGAATAAGTTATGGTATTAGTGAGCTTATATACAGAGTTTCAGGAATTAACGGTAAGGGAGTCATTATGATAGAACTGAACGCACAATCAATATATTATAATACCGGACAGCCAATTCTAAAAAATATATCTTTTGTGGTTGAAAAAGGCGAAATAGCAGCTCTGACCGGAGCCTCCGGTATTGGTAAGTCTACTATTTTAAAGATGATTGCCGGCATTCATCGTGGTTACGAAGGAAGTGTTGAGTTGCCTAAAAACAGCAGAATTGCCTTTATATCACAGAAGAACTGCCTTCTTCCCTGGAAAACCGTATTTGAAAATATCATTCTGTTAAAGAAAGTAGAAGACGGCAGAGTGGATAAGACAAAAGCCTCCGAGCTTATGAAAAGCCTTGGTTTATCCGGGTATGAAAAACAGTATCCCTTGTACTTAAGTGGTGGTCAGTATCAGAGAGCAGCCCTGGGACAGGCTTTTTTCTATGAACCGGATATTATATTAATGGATGAGCCTTTTTCTGCTTTGGATGTCTCAACCAAACAGGAAATCCAGGAAGTCTTTTTAAAGCTCCAAAGGCAGCACAGTATTACCACCTTATTCGTTACCCATAACACGGAAGAAGCAGAATACATGGGCAGCAGAATTATAAATTTGGAAAATACTAGAAGTACAAGGAGGGAATACCGGTGAAAAAATGGCTAGGCATTTTATTATTAATTAGTATATGGCAGTTCACTGCAATCCTAGCGGATAATAATATATTCCCGTCCTTTACCCAGGTATTGGCAGCACTGGTATGGAATATCAAAACCATACTGATCCATGGATTTTATAGCTGCTTAAGACTGATTGCAGGAGTAGTTTCTGCGGTACTTATTGGAATGCCGGTTGGAATCTTAATTGGTTACCATAAGCGTCTCAGTGAATATATTTCACCAGTTATTTATCTGTTAGCACCCATCCCCAAAATTGCATTGCTGCCTCTGATTATGCTCTTATTTGGCATCGGGGATTTGTCAAAGATCTTTATCATCTTTATCATAATGTTATTCCAGGTAATTGTAGCAGCCCATGACGCGGTTAAAAACATACCCCAGGAATACTTTATCCCTTTAAGAACGATTCGGGCAGGCCATAATTCAATTATCCGCCATATCATTATTCCGGCAGTCCTTCCGGAGATGTTTACTTCTGTAAGGATCGGACTTGCAACCGGCATCTCCGTACTGTTCTTTGCGGAGACCTTTGGAACCAGGTGGGGGTTGGGCTTTTATATCATGGACATGTGGATGAGACTTAATTATCAGCAGATGTATGCTGGAATCGTAGTACTGGGGATTCTGGGACTTGTCAGTGTAGCTATTGTGAACAGACTCCAGAAGAGAATCTGCCCCTGGATGCCTTCACAGGAAAAACGATAAAAGTAATACGTTAAAAGCAATACATTAAAGCAATACATTAAAGCAATACATTAAAAGCAATATATTAAAAGAAATACATTAAAACAGAAGATACTGCATAATAAAGCCTTCACCGGGCAGTTCTTTAGCAGAGGTATCAAATTCTCTGAAAAGAACAGTAAGTCATACACCGGTGCAGGCTTTTTTAAAATCCTATAAAAATAAATATGAAAATAAAATAGTTTAAATAACGAAAGCAAAAAATGATTCAATCATTGTAAGCAGATATGTATCAATTCTTAAAATATAATATACCTAACTCAAACTTCGCAGTTATAAACTTAAAAAATCTTGATAAAATCAGCCCTAAAGCTAAATTGAAAGCATGATTATACTATGTTTCATAAGCGCTTTATTCTGAGTCTGATCATTCACTTATGACTTTTTCAGGTGGTTCAGACTCAAAATGCACACTGTTTGACGAGCATAGCGAGGAGTTTGTGCTTTTTGGGTCTTGCTTTACCACCTTAAAAAATCATTAGTGAATTCCAGGCTCAGAATCCTAAGCTTATGAAACATAGCATAATCAATGCTTTCTTAATCACCTTCCTTGCTGATTTTATCAAGTATACCAAGACAAAAATAACTGCGAAGATATGATTGCTGCAAATTATTCCACAATAGAAACCTTATACTTAGCTGTAACCGTACCAGATTTGACAATAACATATACGGTTCCGGCTTTTTTAGCAGTTAAAACTCCTGTCTTTTTATTAATAGCAGCTAGCTTTGTATCAGAAACCCGGTAAGTTATTTTACCGGTAAATCCGTAAAGCTTTGTATTAAAATCAAAAGATTCACCAGCCTTTAGAGAAGCTTTTTTTCCTGTAAAGCGGATATAAGGTTTTTTTATGGTTACTTTAATCTTTTGCGAAAGTGACCCTGTCCGGGCGGTTATATAGATAGTACCAGGTTTTTTGACAGTCAGCAGTCCGGTCTCTTTTTGAATGGTGGCTAACTTTGTATTTGATACACTGTAAGTAAGCTCACCCTTTATGCCATAAGCTTTGGCTGCAAAGCTAAGAGTATTACCGGTATATACCGTTGCCGGTTTACTTCCAAAACTGATATAAGGCTTTTTAACCGTAACTTTGGTGGTGAAATCCCTGGAACTGCCGTTAATCGTTACTTTTGTGGTTATTAAGGCTTTCCCGGCACCTTTTGCCGTTATTGTGCCGTCACTAGAAACTTCTGCTACGGACTTCTTGTTAGAAGTGAATGTAATAGCAGTAACATCCTTCTCGGTTACAGCTGGTAATTTGGCGGTGATTTTACTGGTTTCACCTATATAGAGTGTCTTTGAGGCAGGGCTAACTGTTACCGAATCTACAGAAGGAGCCGGAGTTGCCGTGGCGGTTGGTGTCGTAGTGGAACCAGGTGCTGAAGGACCAGGATCGGACCCATGGCCTGGGGTCTGTGTAGGCGTAACCGTTGGAGTTGGTGTAGCAGTTGGAGTTGGTGTAGCGGTTGGAGTTGGTGTTGCAGGATTAGTCGGAGTCGGAGTAGGATCAGTTGGAGTCGGAGTAGGATTAGTCGGAGTCGGAGTAGGGTCAGTCGGAGTCGGTGTGGTGCCAGGGTCAGTTGGAGTTGGAGTCGGTACTTTATCGAGTGAATAATATGCCTGATTCATGGCATAATCGGCAATGATAACCGCCAGATCGGAAGCAGTTTTACCTTCCAGTCCTAAATCTGCCAGGTCGATATTAATTGAAGTAGTGGTTCCTTTCGTGTCCTCATCTAACAAACAGGAAGCAACCGGATTCAGCGGATCATTTTTATCAAACAGGAAAACGGCAGCTACATACTGGTTATCCTTAACCTGAATCTCGATAGAACCATCTTTTTCTGAGACGCCTGCCAGGGTTGGATTCTCCACATCGATGGTAACGGGGAAAGTCAACTCACTGTTTGCATTATTCTGGCTATGTCCGTCATAATCCAATTGTCCGTCTACCTTAAAGGTTACCTCCGTATTATTAGGAAGCAGTTTTCCCGATGCATCGGTACCGTCCCAGTAAATAGTATCAAGGAAGGTAGGAACAACAAGTCCATAATTCGGATTGTAGATTGATTTTGATTCGTAATGATAGCCATCGGAAGCAAGTACCTGATTCTCCTTATCGGTGATGGACCAGTCAAGGCTCTTAGCATTTCGTAATAGACTTAACTGGGCAATATCAAGACTATCAAAAGATGAGTCATGATTGGGTGAGATAGCAATCTTTTCAGGACCTGCCATAGGCGAAAGCAAATCATATAAATCCGGTTCCAGATAAGGATTATAGGTACCAATTAGTGCATATGCATTATCATCAAAAGGATTCACACCTAAATAACTGTTGCCGTCATCGGTTAATAAAGCATGGACACTTTGCTGATAACCTTGCAGGTCGTTGGCAGAACCGGAATCAAATAATGGTGCCTGGGTCCAGTCTCCATAATAGCCCATAAAAGGAAGGGACAGATTATAAGGGGTTTCCAAGGAATTCAAAATAACAAAACCGTCTACAAACTCGCCATTTTCAAAACTATTATTTAGAGTATCCTTAATTTCATCACTTAAAGTGAAGGTAACAGTTACCTCTATGTCTTCATTTGACTGTAAGGTTATTGCATCGGTATGTTCCCCATTTACCGTAAATTCTACATTGGTTAAATCACTGATATTCTCTGGGGTTTCACCAATAACTCCACCTCCGTCGGTTTCTGTTAAGGTGGTAACCTGCGGTATGAAGGTAATTGCAGAACCGGTAACAGATCTTATATGGAACGATTTCGTATAGATACCGGTCTTTGCTGCATCATCCCCAAGATTTAATTTCGGCCGTTGGTTTGCTTCTTTCGGATCTGCCACATACAGGTAGGCATCCGTGTTGACGGCATTATATACATTGACAATGCCGCTGCCTTGTTTACGGGGTGAATAATAAACACCGGCTGCATTTTTTGTGGGAACTGCTGTACTCATTAACAGATCATTGGCAAGTTCTGCCTTGTCATATTGTGTGGAAAATTTTGCAGAGGTATTTAAATATTCTTTTACCAGAGCAAAGGTACCTGCTATATGAGGGGCTGCCATGGAGGTTCCGCTCATACTGCCGTAATTGTTAAAGGGAAGAGTGGAATAAATATTTTCTCCAGGTGCGGATATCTCAGGTTTTAATTTAAGATCCGGTGTAACGCCCCAGGAAGAGAAAGTGGAAAGATTATTCGCATTATCATCCGGGAAGGTACCTATTTCTCCGGTAATCGTGAGTAGTTTACTTGCTGCCTTTAATAATTTATCTCCATCTGCAGCTGTTATGGAAACCGCGGGGATTACATAATCAGATATGGACATGTTAATTGTACCTGGCTGATTGTTGTAAACTACGATACCGATGGCACCCTTCGCATATGCGTTTAAGACTTTATCATTAAAGCTTAAGGAACCCCTTTTTACCAGGGCTATTTTGCCGTTTACATCGATTTTGCTGTAATCGGTTAAATTACCAACATTAGGAACCGGTACATATTCGATGGCAGCCCCTGTAACAACGGATGTACCAGCAGAGTCAGAGGAGGCTGTAGTATCAGTAGCAGCATCAGCAGCACCGGTCCGTTCATCAGCACTGTTTAAGTCAGTTACCCCTACTGCAGCTCCGGTAACTGGTTTTAAATCACGGAATAAGGGCTGGCTTCCTACAGCGGTTTCCGAATAAGAAATTTTTTCTCCGTTTATTTCAAAATAAGCGGAATGATATTTGGCATTGATCACACTGGCTACAGAGGTGGAAGCGGCATAGGTGGAGGGTGAGCCAACAACAGCAGTGTCTGGATTGCCGGATAAAGCCAACCCATTAAGTCCGTTGTTATAGGAACTGCTATAACTGTTACCGGCAGAGACAGAAAGCGTGATTCCGGCAGCAGTAATGCGGTTATATACTTCGGATACCGATTCATCACCGTCATAGGTAAATCCGCTTGGGGATCCTAAACTCATATTGATGACATCAGCTCCAAGGGTAACCGTATCATCCAAGGCGGCAAGAATATCTTCCGTGCTGGCCCCTTTATCGCCTATTGTATCACTGAATACTTTCATGATCATTAACTGTGCTTCCGGTGCAACACCTGTTATACTGTCACCGTCTTCGTCCGGTGCAGCAATGGTACCGGCAACATGGGTGCCATGATCATTACCGTTTTTTTCTACCGATAACACCGACGGAGTTACTTGGGTATCCGAATCTGCATAGTCATAAGCATAAGGTATTTTTGCGCTTACATAAGTTTTTGAAGCATCCGTTATACCGGATCTGAGACCTTTACCTGAAATCCTCTGCTGAATATCAGTTTCTGTAAATTTTGGCTGGGCAGGAACCTTTTGAAAACCGATATGACCGGTATCAAGACCTGTATCCAGAATGGCAACTACAGTTCCTTCCCCTTTTAAATTCAAATCCCAGGTGGCAACTGCTCCAATGGTACCGGTACTGGTATCCATAACCGGTTCAATTTTTTCATAACTGCCTGCTATGTAGGCTGACTTTACCTCTGGCAGTTTTTTAATTTCTGCCAGGGATTGATATTTTACCTTTATGGCAAAACCATTCATAACTGATGTATAATTATAGATTACAGCAGCGGTATTTTTTTCTGTCTTTAAAGCCTGAATTCTATTTGTTACCAGCTTTTGTCTGTTTATCAGTCCATTTGAGATTTGTTCTGCTTTTTTTGTAACGGCATATTCGTCAAAACTTTCGGACATACTGGAATTAACCAGACCTGCAGTCTGATCTGTTTTAAAATGTTCCAGAAGAGGAGCCTCTTTTAATTCAACTATTACGGTAACTTCATCTTCGGGTCCATATTGTTTCCCGTTGATGTACGTTTCTATTGTATTTTTTTTAATCAGGTCAGAGGTATCATTGCCTGAATTTTCAACTTTTGTGAAAGATTTGATTCCTTCTTTTGTGGCTTCAGAACTGGCATAGGTCACAGGTCCAGTCACAATGGAAGTAATGACGAATATCAGAGCTGTCAAAGCTGCCGTCAGTTTCTTTCTCATTTACATCCCTCTCTCTTAAATTATTGATACCATACCTATTCGTTAAGATTCAGCACCAAAAGAATGTTTCCCGGGTACATTCTGCTGAATAAATGAAAAAAGAGTTTTGCTTTTGGCAACACTCCTAAAATAGGAAATGATATGAAACTAAAAAATAATATCATAAGGATTAATAGCGGCACGATATTGCTTTGGAACAACGCCGAAGCCTTATTTTAGGTATATAGATTACGCCTTTGTAATCTCCTTATTCAATTATTTTTTCTATCGTATCATAATTACCAAATAATTACAATAAAAGGATAAAAAATCATTTGACAAGTTTGTCCGTGATTCTATAAATTTTTTGTAGAAATAGAAAGAGAGGAAGAAAATAATGTCAGTTTTCCTAAAATAAGATCAATTATTTTTTGTTTATAATTAAGATTGTAAAATTCCTGAAATAATATATAATGTTATAGGCACACTATTTTAAGGCGGTTTATATGAACAATACTTTTGTAATACTATTATATAAATTATTTGAATTAGAAATCATGAGAGAAGAATTCTATGGTAACTTATCCGCAAGTGTTTTGTCTGAAAGCAATTATGCCTTTAAGAATACGGCAAAGATTCTGGCGGCAGAAGAGAAAAAGCGGGTGGATAGCTATAGAAAGGCTGTAAAGAAATCAGAAGCAGAGGAAGAATATGTAATTGATAATGGAATAATGGGTGAAGTTGAGTATGCTCTCATTAATTTAAAGCAGTCCATCAGCAGTTATGGAATTATAACGGCAGGACAGCTGATTGCAAAAGCCATTGACACACAGAATAAACAGATTTTTCTTATAACACATATTCTGGATCTGCTGAATGAGAAAAGACCATCTTTTGCAACAGAGATACTGAATACCTTATTGCAAGAGGAACAAAAACATCTTAAGAATCTTATGCCCTTTAATAAAATGTAAGAGTATAAGAGATTAGTTAAATTTATCTAAGAATCCAATGGTTATACTATTGACAGACGATTTCATAAATGGGATAATCACTGTATTTACAGAAAAAGAAAATTAACATTAACGGAAGCGTAAAATCATGTCAAAAATAAAAACATATCTTGAAAAAGGAAATAATATATATCTTATTTTGATTGTAACATTTATAGGCAGTGTTTTATTAAGAATTGGTTTAGGGCTCCTATGCGGGCAGATGAATGTTTTTTATGATGAATTATTACATTGGAATTTGAGTAAATCCGTTTATTATCACTTAGGCAGCAATTTCAGGAATGATATCCTAAGCTATAAGGAAATTCTGTATTCCATTGTATTATCCGTTTCCCATGCCTTTGGAGATGGGCAGACTCAGTACCATGTCGCAGTAGCTATGAACTCGGTCCTGATGTCCTCGGTTGTATTTCCGGTATATTTTATGTCTAACCGGTTTTTAAACAACAGATTCCGATCCTTTCTCATTGCTGTAATCAGTATAATGGTACCGGAAATGTATTACACCACCAAGATATTGCAGGAAAATCTGTATTATCCCATGGTAATCTGGTTTTTTTTCATTTTTATTATGCTGATTTTAAAGAACCCGTACAAGCTGCGTAATGTGATTTTGATGAGCAGCTATATTTTCCTTGTAAGCTTATGTAAACAGATGGCACTTAATATCTTTACCGGTGTGGTTTTATACTATATTCTTCAGTTCTTATTTTTTGATAAGGAAAACCGAAAGAAGTGCCTGATTAGTTTATTATTTTTTATAACGGTATTTTTAGGCCTTAAGTTTACCTATGATATTCTCTTTAACTTAATCAACCATATATCCAAAGAATCCTCGGCGGAAACCACGATTATTGCCATACTGCAGAATATGTTTGATACGTATTTGTTAAGCCGGCTGATGTACCCTTTGCTGTCGTATCTTTTGTTAACTACCTTATACTTTGGATATTTTACGGTAACCTTGCCGATTTCCATGAGCAGTGTATTAGACAAAAAGGAACGCAACCTATTTATAGTCACCTGTACTATACTGCTTTCAACGATTATGGTTATCTGTCTAAGAATTATTCCGGCAGAGAATTTAGACCAGGTAATGGCAAGATTCCATTTTCGATATATGTTTTATCTGGTAGTGCCTCTGCTGATTACATTGTTCAGTATTTATGACAAAGTAAAGCTTGTAAAGTTTGATCTTAAGATTATTATCCTGTCGGTGGTTTATCTGATGCTCCTTGGATATATCAGTATTATGCCGGCGGAGGGCTCTACGATTGACTGTGTGGGTGCTAATTATATAAAGTATTTGTTTAACAGTGAAATGATGGTTAACACCTTTCATATGCTGGTAATATTATGGATAGCAGGAAGCATCTATTTGTTATACCGGAAAAAAGTCAAGGCTTTTTATGGAGTCGTTGCGGCTACCCTTCTTTTGTCCGGAGTTATCAGTAATATCTATACTTATATTTATATCTATAATGATAAACAGAATTCCGTCAATAAGAATTCAGATGCGTTGACATTAAATAAATATTTTGAAGACCAGAAAGACTTTGATTGGAGATCACTCTTATTCGTATCCGATAAAAATGTATCCGATGCCAAATTAGAAACCTTCTTTGAGAGACCGGATTATTATTATTCCAAAACCGATGATTTTAAGAAATATATTAAGGATTTTCCGGGGGAATCCTTCTGGAACCTGAATTTATACAGCTTTAATCATCTGTTCCATGACCCCAAAGTTGGTTACCCGGAATATATCTTAACGAACAAATGGTATTCCATAGAAGGCTATACTCAATCAGAACTTAAATTAAAACGATATTATCTGTATGTAAGGGATGAGGACGGTGCCAATTAAGACAAGGGAGAAGAATAAAAGTGGGACTTTTTAAAGATAACCGGAATGCCGGTAAATTCATCTGGAATACAATCGGGATGATGTGCAATGCCGGCACCTCGTTTTTGTTATTAATATTTGTAACCAGAATATGCGGGGATTTCTATGCCGGTATATTTGCCCTAGGCTTTGCGAATGCTCAGCTGATGCTAACAATCGGAAGATATGGCATGAGGGCATATCAGGCTACGGATATCAAAGAAGTCATACCCTTTCCGACCTACTTTCTCTCAAGAATTATAACCTGTATCAGCATGCTCCTCGTAAGCTTTTTCTATATCCTTTGGAGCGGCTATACCATTACAAAAGCTATCATCGTATTTAGTATCTGCATTATTAAAATGTCGGATGCCATCGAAGATATTTTTCACGGTCTGTTCCAGCAGCTCGGACGTATCGATCTTGCCGGTAAATATTTGACTTATCGAAATGTTATAACAGTACTATCTTTTATCGTTGTTTTAGCAGTAACAAAAGACTTAATCCTTACCTGTATCGTAACAGGAATTTTATCCATAGGTGCATGCATCTGGCTGAATGTACCGACGGCTAAAAGTATGGCACCCATACGGCCGGTATTTCATAAAGAAGAACTTAAAACATTATTTATCAGCTGTTTTCCTTTGTTTATAGGAAGCTTTCTGGCACTTTATATCAATAATGTGCCAAGATATATGATAGATCAATATTTAACAGAAAATATACAGGCATTTTTCAGTATTCTATTTATGCCTGCCTTTGTAATTAACCTGTTCAGTGAGTTTATATTTAAACCAATGCTGACGGATATAGCAATAAAATGGGATGAGAACCGAATCGGTAATTTTATGAAGTATATATTTCGGTTACTGTTTGGAATACTAATTATAACGATAGTTGTCGTTACCGGAGGATACTTCTTTGGAAGTCAGATTTTATCTCTTGTTTATGGAGTGGATCTCCTTGGCTATCGAAGAGAACTGATATTACTTTTGGTAAGCGGAGGCTTTAGTGCATGTGTTTATTTGCTGTTTCATGTTTTGACAGCTATGAGAAAGCAGCAGGTACTTTTAGCCGGATATACGGTAACCGCTCTGTTTATTACCCTTCTTGGTCCGATGTTTGTTAAACAGTATGCCATGTTTGGGGCAGCTGTCCTTTGCATAATAGCTAATATTATTTTGGTATTGTTCTTTTCACTAATGCTAATGTCTGCTATATTAAAAAAACGGAAAGAAAATGAAATATGAAACTGCCGGCCAGATTCCAAAGACTGTAAGAACCAGGCATTGAAAGGTGTGGTATGGGATGAAAATTTTGATCATTATACCGGTTTATAATGAAGAACGTAATATTGAAAAAGTCATAACCAGCCTAAAGGAAAAAGCTCCTTATGCTGATTATTTAATCGTAAATGATTGTTCCAGGGATGATACGGTGAGAATATGTAAACAGAAGGGATATAATTATATCTCTCTTCCTGTTAACTTAGGCATCGGAGGAGGCGTACAGGCCGGTTATCAGTATGCGCTGGAACGGGATTATGATATTGCCGTCCAGATGGATGGGGATGGACAGCACGATGCGGGATATCTGGATAAAATTCTGGAACCTATCATTAAGGATCAGGCGGATATTGTAATCGGCTCCCGTTTTATTTTAAAACAGGGTTTTCAGTCCTCCAGGTTAAGAAGGGCAGGAATTAGTTTTTTAAGTTTTCTGATAAAGGTCTGCAGTAAAACCACGGTTAAGGATGTAACCAGTGGTTTTCGTGGGGTTAACAAAAAGTTTATTAAAATCTATTCCCAGGAATATTCTCAGGATTACCCTGAACCGGAGGCAATTATCGCCGGGGCCTTTCACAAAGGCAGAATTATGGAAGTTCCTGTGATAATGCATGAACGGGAATCTGGCAGCAGTTCCATTCATTCCTGGAAAACCGTTTATTATATGATAAAAGTTTCCATTGCTATATTTACGTACCGTCTAAAATTTTAAACAGGAGGGAGCTACATATGATTTCTACGTCACTTCGGGTATTTTTAACGACTGGTCTGTTGTTATATTTCCTTCTGATTTTTTCCCTGCTAAAGAGAAAGACATTGTCTTTAAAATACACTTTGTTATGGATTTTCGGGGGAATCGGTATGGGTATCCTCCTTATTTTCCCGGAACTTCTGAATTGGTTTATCCATATAGTCGGTATCCAATTGGCAAGTAACGGGCTTTTTGCCATGATACTGTTTTTTGTGTTAATTATACTGATTTCTATTACCTCTATTGTATCGAATCAAAGTGATACGATAAAACGTCTGGTTCAGGATAATGCCTTATTGGAAAAGCGGATACGGGAACTGGAAGGCAAAGTCTGGGCGGAGAATATAACCGGGACGGAAAGTATTATTGAGCCAGAAAATAAGGTATAACAAGTCAGTTGTCTTAAAGGAGAATTAATTTTGAGTACGGTAAAACATACCTTTGTTATATGTGCATATCAGGAAAGTACGTTTTTAGAAGACTGTGTGAAATCTTTGTATAATCAGACGGTAAGCTCTAAACTGTTAATGGTTACCTCTACGCCCAATGAATTTATAAAGGATATCGCTGATAAGTACGGAATTGAGTTACGGATTAACTCCGGGAAGAAGGGAATTGTGAACGACTGGAACTTTGCCTACAGTCAGGCAGATACCCAATATATAACCATTGCCCACCAGGATGATGTCTATGCGAAAACCTATACTGAAATCATGATAAAAGAAATGGAGAGGGCAGAGAAGCCTTTGATTGGTTTTACAGATTACGCGGAAATACGGGAGAACCAGATAGTAAAGAATAATACCATGTTAAAGATTAAGCGGCTTATGCTGCTTCCACTTAACGTCCGGTCATTTCATAAGAGCAGGTTCCTACGCAGGAGGATATTGTCCTTTGGCTGTCCAATCTGCTGTCCATCGGTTATTTTTAATAAGGAGAACTTGCCGGTACAGATATTTAAAGAAGGTTACCGTTCGGATGAAGACTGGCAGGCCTGGGAGAAACTATCCAGATTAAACGGTGAATTTGTATATTGCAGCAGGATTCTGACCTTTCACAGAATACATGGGGAATCCGCTACAACCGCCATTATAGGAGATAAGGTCCGTTCCAGGGAGGATTATGAGATGTTTCTTAAGTTCTGGCCCGAACCGATTGCTAAGATGCTGGTAAGCCTGTATTCTAAATCGGAAAAATCTAATGAAATACATTGAGTTAATTCTAGGCTGACATTTTATCCCAGCATATAGGATAAAACTTAGCAGATTAACAAAATAAAAGAAGAAAATATTATATATGAAAAAAGAAGCAATAAAATATCAAGACAATCATTCAAGAAAATATAGAAGCATAAAACAATCATACAATATAGAAGCATAAATCAATCATACAATAAAGAAGCATAAAATATTCATTCAAGTAAAAAGAAACCTAAACAATTAAAAAAAAATAATATAAAGGATAGATAGAAAGCTTGGTAGCCGAAAATGAAGGTAGGAATTATTACGTTTCATAGAGTAAACAATTATGGTGCCGTATTACAGGCATATGCTTTGCAGAAAACCATTCAAAACCTGGGTGTTGAATGTGATATTATAGATTACAGCAGAAAAAATGTAAGGGACATCCTGTTATGGCAGAAAAATAAAATAAAAAGTATTTTAAAAGGAAAACCCGACCATCAGGGTTATTCAAATTTCGAATTTGCAAGGATGGTTTTAACCACTCTTTTTTTTAATAACAAAGTAGTGGCGGGTAAATTTGAAGCCTTTCGGAAACGGTACCGGTTAAGCCGTGCAGTAAACAGTGATACTATAAAAGGTCTAAATTCAGAATACGATTTATTTATCGCCGGCAGTGATCAGGTCTGGAACTGCGGAAGAGTCATTTTAGATAAAAATTATCTTTTGGAATTTGTTACAGACAGAGAGAAAAAAGGCAGTTACGCCGCCAGCTTCGGAATTAAAGAAATACCAGGTAAATACATAAAAGATTATAAAGAGCTGCTATCCCAAGTTAAGTATCTTTCGGTCAGAGAAACGACAGGAGCAGACTTAACCAGGGAACTGATACACAGAGAAGCAAAAGTGGTGCTTGATCCAACTTTATTACTTAGAAAGGAAGAGTGGGCAGCATTAATAGACCGAAAACCCAAACAGGAAGACATTATTATCGTATATATGCTGGAATACTCAGAAACCCTTTTAGAGTTCGCTAAAGAGTTGTCAAGAAAAATGAATTATCCTCTGCGGCTTTTGAATAAACCGTTTCACTACAAGGTAAAAGAGGAGTACTGTAGGGAGGTCGGTCCCCTGGAATGGCTTTATGAGATACAAAATGCAAAGTATGTTGTGACGAATTCTTTTCACGGAACAGCATTTTCCATTAATTTTAACCGGAATTTTTATGTTGAAATAGCAGAAGAAAGAATAAGGGGAGCAATGTCTTCAAGGATTGAGCATATTTTAAGTATATTTGATTTAAAAGACAGGCTAATACAAAAAGAAAACACCGGGAATCCGCACAAAGCGGTTTATCACTTTAAAAACAGCAGCGCGGATATCGATTATAATAAAGTCAATTTAAAACTCGAGGAATTACGGGCAGATTCCATGGTATATCTGGAGGATATGTTAAAAGTCAAGGACGGGTTATCAAGAGAAGTGGCGGTTACTGCTATGGATGCCCCCGCTATTTCTTAGAAAGCAGATGGGAACCGATATGATTCACTTATATAAGGAAAAAGGAAATTGCTGTGGCTGTACGGCCTGTATGAATATATGTCCCAGGCATTCTATTTCCATGGAAAGAGATGCCAGAGGTTTTTTATACCCTGTGATAGACCAGAAAACCTGTATTGAATGCGGCGCTTGCGTTAATGTGTGTGCCTTCCATAAAACCGAATATGAGGAAATAATACCAAAAGACCAGCTGGTATATGGCCTTAAACATAAGCAGCAGGAGGTAAGAGAAAAAAGTTCCTCCGGCGGTGCCTTTACTGCCATATCCGATTATATCTTAAAGCAGGGCGGTACTGTTTACGGGGCAGCATTTAATGAATACTTTGAGGTTATTCACAGTCAGGCGGTGGATACGAAACAGAGAGATAAAATGAGAGGTTCTAAATATGTCCAGAGTGATCTGGGTAATATCTTTACGGAGATAAAGTCCGTCCTTGAAGCAGGTAAGCTGGTCCTTTTTACCGGAACCCCCTGCCAAAACGGAGGCTTAAAAAGTTATCTGGGAAAAGAGTATCCGGGTCTGATCCTATGTGATATAGCCTGTCATGGGGTACCCAGTCCAAAGGTATGGGAAGATTATAAAGTATATTTGGAGGACCGATACAAAGAAACAATACAGTCGGTGAATTTTAGAAATAAAGACTCTGGCTGGCGGGAAAGTGCCTTAAAGGTGGAATTTGATAAAAAAGTATACAAAAAGAACATGCAGGAGGACCCCTTTTATATCCTGTTCTTTTCCCACTATATTCTAAGACCAAGCTGTTATCAATGCGTATATACCTCCTTTCATCGGGTTTCCGATATCACCTTAGCGGATTTCTGGGGTATCGAGAACTCTCATAAGAATTTTTCCGATAACACAGGGGTTACCCTGGTACTTTCAAATACCGGGAAAGGAGAAAAAATAGTAAAAGCCATTTGGAAGGATACGGATATTATGGAAACCAGCCATACAGCCTTCTATCAGCCCATTTTTGAAACCCCCAGTAAGGCTTCACCAAGACTGCAGGAGTTCTGGCAGGTTTATGAAACCCAGGGAAGTACAACTGCTATAAAAAAGTATGGCAGACTATCTCCAATGCAATGGGGGATTAAAAAGATAGCTGTACCGTTGCTTAAAAAGACCGGGCTTTATAATCTGATTGCGAAAGCTTATTTTCGATTCAGGTGATAAAGTCTCAAAAAAGTGAAACTATGGTATTTGTGCTGCTCTCCGACGTATTCTTTCATCAGACATAAACTGCCTTGTGAAAAATCTGTGTCTTCCTGGAAAAATGCCTGTAAACAATTGTATCCTGGCTTGATATATGCTAATATATCTAAAGTGATATGTTGTGATTCCAAAAGTATTAGTAAGGGATTTTAGACAAGCTATAAGTTTTATATATATAGATTACACTTGTGTGGTGCAGCACACAGATGGGAGTTCTTGTGAAACAGTTCATTAATGATAAAAGATTATTTATACGAAGGGTTTTCCTTATCATACTGGATGCTATTTTAATTAACGTAGCATCTTTTTCAGCACTTTTAATTCGCTTTGACTTTCGGATTGGTCAGATACCAACAAACTATGCAGAAGCGGTTTTGGCTTATACCATAATAAATACAGTTGTTTCGATCATTTTATTTACCCTGTTCCGTTTGTATAACAGCTTGTGGAAATATGCAGGGATTGATGAACTGGTTAACATTATTTTTGCCTGTACCGTTTCGGGAATCCTTCAGATCATTGGTATGCACTTTATCTTAACGATACATGTGCCAAGAAGTTATTATCCCCTCAGTACCTTATTTATGATGGCCTTAATCAGTGTAAGCCGGTTTTTTTACCGCTATGCCAGAAGGCTGGCAAAGCGTAATCCCGGCAGCGGCGTAAGCCGTATCATGATAATAGGGGCAGGAGAAGCGGGCAGTTCTATTATTCGGGAAATCGCAGTCAGCGGATATGTAAAAGGTACAGTGATATGTGCGATTGATGATAATAAAGATAAATTAGGCAGTTATATTCAGGGAATAAAGGTTGTAGGTGACCGGACTAAAATAATCGAAGCAGCAGAAAAACATGAAATTACGGATATTTTTATTGCCCTGCCTTCTGTTTCCAGAAAAGAAATAAGAGAAATCCTTGAAATCTGTAAGGAGACAGGCTGTGCCTTAAAAATCCTCCCGGGTATGTATCAGCTGATTAATGAAGAGGTCAGTGTAACCAGGCTTAGAGATGTAGAGATTGAAGATTTACTTGGCAGGGAACCTGTTAAAATTGATATGGAAGGCATTATGAATTATGTCAAAGGCAAAATCATAATGGTTACCGGAGGAGGAGGCTCCATTGGCAGTGAATTATGCAGGCAGATCGTAAAAAACGGTCCCAAGCGGTTAATTATTGTTGATATCTATGAGAACAACGCTTATTTCATTCAGCAGGAATTAAAAAGCGAATACCCGGAATTAGATCTGGTAGTGTTAATTGCCTCCGTAAGGAACTCCAGCCGCATGAACCACATTATGGAACAATATAAACCGGAGATTATTTATCATGCCGCGGCTCATAAGCATGTACCCCTTATGGAGGACAGCCCCAACGAGGCTATTAAGAATAATGTAGGCGGTACCTACAAAATGGCAAAAGCTGCCGATACATACGGAGTCCAAAAATTCATCCTGATATCTACTGATAAAGCCGTTAACCCAACCAATATAATGGGTGCGTCCAAGAGAATCTGCGAAATGATTATACAAGCCTATAACAAGCGTTCCAAAACAGAATTCGTAGCAGTACGCTTTGGGAATGTCCTTGGCAGCAACGGCAGTGTAATTCCTCTTTTTAAAGAACAGATACTGCGGGGTGGTCCGGTGACAGTTACCCATCCGGATATTATCAGATACTTTATGACCATACCGGAGGCGGTATCTTTAGTCCTTCAGGCAGGAGCCTATGCAAAAGGCGGGGAAATCTTCGTGCTGGATATGGGTGAACCCGTTAAAATTACGGAACTGGCCAAGAACCTGATCCGTTTATCCGGATATGAACCAGGAAGGGATATTTCCATTGAATATACGGGATTAAGACCCGGAGAAAAACTCTATGAAGAGCTGTTAATGGATGAAGAAGGTTTACAGGATACCCAGAATAAACTGATACATATCGGAAAACCCATCGAAATGGATGAAGAAGCAATTCTAAAAGAGGTGGAAGCTTTAGATCAGGCTGCGAAGGAAGAGGCAGACGATATCAGAGACAGGGTAAAAAAACTGGTATCAACTTATATAATCAAGGAATTAGAAAGTTAGAAAGAAAATAAGGAAACTGGTCCTTCTATTAAGACCGCTGCAGATATAAAGTTTACCGATATGATTCCCTGCCTGGAAAGCTTGCTTGATAGGTGGAAGAAAGATTATCGGTAACCCCAGTTATCAGCAGCGGTCTTTTTTTACGATAAGGCTTTCATCATGAACTCTTTGACCAACTGTACTTTACTTAATAAGGGCATTAATACTGTGGCTACGATTACGCCGAATAAATTCTGTATAAGATTAAAGGGTACTCCGGTAAAAGCTGCAGGTACACCAAGACCCATAATAAAGGCTTCAAACAGGAAGTATCCGCCGGTAACTACAACGCCTCCGCCGATTCCGGCAATAATTACTGCAATATATTTTGCAAACTTAGGAAGAACAGAGCTTACTACATGAAATAATATCCCTCCGGTAATTGCGGCTAAAGCTTTTATCATAAAAGTTGCCGGTGCATATCCTGCATATCCGGAAAACAGATCTGCAAACATGGAACCGATTCCTGCGGCTAAGCCTCCATAAACAGGTCCAAGAATCATGCCGGATAATAATACAAAACCGTCTCCAAGATGAATATAACCGGAAGTAGGAGAGGGAACTTTAATAATCATGGTGGCAATACAGGTCAATGCTGCCATTAAGGCGGCAATAACAATTTTAAGTGTTTTATTATTCATAGATTAGAACTCCTTTCGAATAGAAATCTGACTTGTTGATACTTTATACTAATTTTGGTATGATTAAAAGTTCCAGTATTAATATAATTAACAGTGCCAGATTTTGTGCAGGAAAGTCTTTTTATATACAAAAAAGTATTTTTATATACAAAAAAGTATTCCGTTTGGTTTAGAAGGATTATCTTAATTTAAGTTGAGGACAGAAATTTGATTTATTAGCTAGAAAAATGCAGATTTTCAGGGGATTAAATCAGTTTAGCGGTATTTTTTAAGTGTAATCTGATGTATAATAGAAGATGCCTGACAATTGTAACTTAAGTGGTTTAGAATTGGATAAAGTGAATAAAGTATATAAGAACAATTTTATTCAATTTATCCGGAAAGAAGGTAATCCCATGAAAAAGATACTTGTCATTGGAAGTTTGAATATGGATATTGTCATTAAAGTTGAGAATATGCCATTAACAGGAGAAACTATATTAGGTAGGGATATACAATATATTCCCGGAGGAAAAGGCGCTAACCAAAGTTATTCAGCCGGTTGTCTAAAAGGTGATGTCACAATGTTAGGCTGTGTAGGACAGGATGAGTTTGGTGAAGCCATATTAAATAATTTAGATCAGGCAGGAGTAACCATAAACCAGATGAAAAGGAGTACAGATTATCCTACGGGTACGGCCGTAATCTATGTCAATGAGGCAGGAGATAACAGTATCGTAGTTGTACCTGGCGCCAATGGGCAATGTAATAGTGCCTATTTAAAGGAAAATGATTCCCTGTTTATAGAAAGCGATTATGTACTGTTGCAGATGGAAATACCGGCAGAAGCCGTATTCTATGCAATTCGAAGAGCTAAACAGCTGGGCAAGACAGTTATTTTGAATCCGGCACCAGCACCTGAGGCAATCCCTGAGGACATACTAAACTACATTGACTATATAACTCCAAATGAAATAGAATTAGCCAGATTAACCAATACATCCTGTGATAAGCTGGATGATATTATATATGCATCTTTTAGTCTTGTGGAACGAGGTGTGCAAAATGTACTGGTTACTCTTGGCGAGAGAGGAGCCCTCCTTGTAAATGACAATGGTACGGAACACTATAAAGCTGTTAAAACTGATAAAATAGTAGACACAACGGCGGCAGGAGATTGTTTTAATGGAGCCTTCGTCACCGCCTTGGCAGAAGGAAAGAGTGAAAAAGAGGCAGTTCTGTTTGCAAATACCGCCGCCTCCATTTCAATATCCAGAGCCGGGGCACAAAGGTCCATACCTTCAAGAGAAGAAACCGACCGTCTCCTAGAGGTAAAATTTAATTATTCATAGAGGCAGGCGTTATTCTTGATTTATTGGGTGAATATTTATATACTGATAACTGAAATAGACTTCTATAAAAGAACTTAGTTGGTCTGCAACAAAAGAGATATAAGAAACAAAAGAAATATAAGAATTGAAAGGATGCCACAAGTATGGATTTGCATAAATTATTGGAACAGGTAAAAAACAATGAGATAGATATTGCCCAGGCTGAAGCAGAATTAAAGAAATTACCATATGAAGATTTGGGATTTGCGAAACTGGATCACCATAGGTCCCTGCGTTCCGGCTTTGGTGAAGTGATATTCTGTCAGGGGAAGTCGAACGATCATCTGAAAGAAATTTTCGTAAGATTTTATGAACACGATACCAATGTATTAGGTACAAGAGCCAGTAAAGAACAATATGAGGAAGTAAAAAAGGTATTGCCTATGGTGGAATATGACCCGTTGTCCCGGATTTTATCTGTAAGAAAGATAGAAAAGGAAGAACAGGGCTGTGTTGTAGTATGCACCGGTGGAACCTCAGATATTCCGGTAGCCGAGGAAGCTGCCCAGACAGCGGAATTTTTCGGATCAAAGGTAATCCGGGTTTATGACGTGGGAGTAGCGGGCATACACAGGCTGCTTTCTAAGATGGAGGAACTTCACAAAGCCAATTGTATCATTGCAGTTGCTGGAATGGAAGGGGCTTTAGGTGGAGTTGTAGCCGGGCTTGTGGACAAGCCGGTTATTGCGGTACCGACTTCCATTGGCTACGGTGCTAATTTTGGCGGTTTATCGGCTCTTCTTACCATGCTTAATTCTTGTGCCGAAGGTCTTGCGGTGGTCAACATAGACAATGGATTTGGGGCAGGTTATATTGCAACCCAGATAAATCGGTTAAGAAATGAATAAAGGGGAAGACTGAAAAAAATAGAAGACTGAAAGAAATAGAAGACTAAATAAATAAAAGACTGAATAAATAAAAGATTGAATAAATAAAAGACTGAATATATTAGAAGAATGTTTGAATTTTGCGATTGAATAAATTGAATGAATAGTAAATCACATGACTGTGCGTAATACTCTGCTCAGTAGAATAGAACTGATACTATTGTAAAGACCAATTGCCCAGAGTTTATTATTACAATAGGAGAGCAGGTTATTCAATTGGGGGCTGTTGCAAATCAAAGACTAAATTACCTGGCATAGAATAAGGATTATATTTGAAAATATAATCCTTATTCTATGCCCAGGGTTGGTATCCTATATTTTGCAACAGCCCCTTTCGAGTTTCTATTATTGTGCTATGTTATTTTAATATCCATACTGCCGGACCGGAAGCCTTCCAGATCTAAAGTAATATATAAAAATCCAAGCTCTTTTAGCTGCTGTACCACGGTGCCGTAACTTTCCATGAATTTGGGAAACGCCTCTTTATCCACTTCTATCCTCAAAATATCCTTATGGGCTCTAAGTCTTACATTGTAAAATCCAAGTTTTTTAATATATTTTTCTCCCAAATCGATCCGCTCTAACAAATCAAAATCCAAAGTATCTCCGTAAGGCAGCCTGGTAGCCAGACAAGGGGCGGAGGGACGGTTGCTGCTAAGAATAAAAAGATCAGAAGCCAGGGAGCGGATTTCACTTTTAGTGATTTTTAATTCCAATAAAGGACTGTGTATCCCTAGTTCCTTCAAAGCTTTCATACCCGGACGATAAGCATCTAAATCATCATAATTGCTTCCATCCATCAGATAGTGATAATCTTCCTTCTGTGCTGTCTGAATCAGGGTCTTAAATAATAGATTTTTGCAGCGGTAGCAGCGGTCAATTGGATTATGCATGATTTCTGGATCAGAAAATTCATCTACCGCAATAACCTTGTGATTTGCACCAAAGCTTAAAGCAAGTTCCTTAGCCTCGTCCAGATCACCATGGGGATGGAGTCTGGTTTCAAAGGTTACGGCCAGTACGGACTGATTCTTTTCTTTCGCTGTATCACAAGCTATTTTAAGTAAAAGACTGCTGTCAACACCGCCGGAAAATGCAACGCAGATACCGGAATTGGAATTGGTTTCCATGACCTTTGCCAGCTTCTGATAATTGAATTGGTTTATATCTGAGGTAAAATTATATTCCAAATTAGTGACTCCTTTATTTTCATACTGTAGTTAATAATACTATACTCAAACTTCGCAGTTAATAAACTTAAAAATACAACATTCATTATTCGGAGATTTTCTGCTGTACCGCCAGAGTCTGTATCAGACTGTAGAGTGTTCCGTAATCTTTTCCGGATTCTACGCACAATTTCTTTACACTTTCACATTCCGGATAATAATAGGTGTTATCTTTGTAGGAACATACTTTAACCAATGCCTCCCCAAAAGGTGTATTAATAGTCTTTATCTCGCGGTTAAGGGTAGTCCTGTAAGCTTCATGTTTTCGGATACCAATTGTAGTTGTATGGATAAAGATAAGTTCCTCCATTAATTCAATCTTATCTTCACTGCAGATTACTCCTAAAAGATAAGCAGGGCGGTTTTTTTTCATAAAAATAGGAGAATAATAAACATCCTTTGCACCATTTTTTAATAAAGTATCCATTGCTATGGATAAAGCTTCACCGGTACAGTCATCAATATTAGCTTCCAGTACCCATACACAGTCAGGGACAACTGTACCGGTAACCGTTCCTTTTATTTCTTCAATCAGCATGGCCCGCAGGAAGCTGGTCCGTTCGTAATTTCGCTTGCCTGCTCCAAGTCCGATCCGATTGATCTTAAACTCTTTTGGCAGGGTGTCACTGGTCTTAATTGCAGCAACGATAGCAGCTCCGGTGGGAGTTACAAGTTCCCCTTTTACGGAAGTAATATGAAGCTTTAAGTGATGACTGGCAGCAATGTTTACTACGGCAGGTACAGGAACCGGAAGAACGCCGTGCTGGCAGTTAATATGACCGGTGCCTTCATATAATTCGGAGACAATAACTTCACCGATATTTAAATTATCCAGGCAAATTGCCGTTGCCACAATATCAACAATTGAGTCCACCGCACCAACTTCATGAAAATGAACTTCATCAACAGGCTTCCCATGTGCTTTTGCTTCTGCTGCTGCAACAATATAAAAAATTCTTTTGGCAATATCCTTAGCATTCATAGAAATATCGGAACCATCAATTATTAAATTAATATCATTTAAATTCCTGTGCTCATGGTGACCATAATGCAAATGAGGTTTACTTTCATCATGGCTATGTGAATGGGTATGCAGACTCGTCACTTTTTTAAGGGGAGCAGGCACATGACGGTGTATATGGTGATGGCCGCCCTGAGGAGGCGTAAGTTCTTTTTGGCTTCCCAAAGACTGTGCCTGACCGGTTTTATGATGATGGGACTCATCCTGCTTGTGGGATTGTCCGTGGTTATCATCATGATGATGAAAATATCCGTCATGTTCGTGGAAATGACCATCATCATGTTCGTGGAAATGTCCATCATCCTGTTCGTGGAAATGTCCATCATCCTGTTTATGAAAATGTTCATCATCCTGTTTATGAAAATGTCCATCATTATGTTCGTGGAAATGTCCATCATCCTGTTTGTAGAAATGTCCATCCTGTTCATGGGAATGTCCGATATCATGTTTAGAGTCAGTATCATGTTCGTGAAGAACATGATTTTCGTTAGATATATTATGCTCATGAGGTATATTGTTCTCATGTAGATGCTCATGGCTGTGCGCTTCCTCCACCATGTAATCTGTCTCAGGTACCTCCAGAACTACATGAAAGTCACATGCATCAATGCTATTCTTTTCCTTTCTGCTGATTTCAATCTTATATCCATCCACATTAAGGCTGTTTAATCCAGCCATTAAAACGTCTACATCTGCACCCAAATCAATAAGGGACGCAACGGTCATATCTCCGCTGATTCCGGAATAACACTCTAAATACAATGTTTTCTTATCCATTTCTTCCTCCTAACTACTTATAAAAGGTATTATTAAAACCTGTCAAATTATACAATAGGTTTCATACATACTATCATATCACATAAACTATAAGAAGTATTATAACATTAGATACTGTAAATAAGCAAACGTTTGTGTGAACTGTTGTGAAAGGTCTGTAAACCCTGTCTGAGAACTATCAGAGGCGTAATAGGGAATAGGCAGTTTAATGGACAAGCAGTAAAATGGCAGGATTGTTTTATTCATGGCAGTACTATCAGATATAGCAATTTTATACAAAAAGTGTTATAATAAGGAAAGAATTTTTTCTATCAATTAGTATGGGTAATTGTACAGAAGGTAAGAGTAACTTGTAATTTACAACTTGTGAGGAGGTTTGAAATGACAATTATTGAACAACGGGAAGTGTTTGAGAGAGAAAAAAATATATATGAAAGCTGTAAAGTGAAATTTCTTGGTGTAGAAGGGTTTGATGTTTATAACACATCTATTCCATTTTATTGGGAAGGCAAACGATATATATATGGACGTATTGAAAAAAGGGATGAATGGGCTAGATCCTGGGCGAGGTTATTTGAGGAAACCGGTAAGGATGAATGGACCTTAGTGCAGAATGAGATGATTTATCAGTTGGAAGATCCTTATATAGCGGTTATTAACGGTGAGTTAATTCTAGGCGGCACCCATGTAAGAAAGAAACAGGGAATTATTGATACCTATTATGGATATTTTTATAGGGGAAAAGATATCCATGACTTAGTTTATTTCACTACGGGACCGGATTATATGAAGGATATCCGGCTGGTTTCCTTAGAAGGCGGAAAGATTGGTGTGTTCTCCAGACCAAGAAATGAAGAAATCAGAACTCTTTATGGAAGTGAATCCATTGTAGGTTTTACTGTTATAAATGATATTCAGGAATTAAATGCAGAAGTTATAAATAATGCAGAAAAAATAGATGGTCTGTTTGATGCAGATGAATGGGGCGGATGTAACCAATGTTATTATTTGGACAGCGGGAAAATTGGTGTTATCGGACATAAAAGCTATAAGAGAACCGACGATGAGGGAAACGAGATTCTGGTATATGTAAATATCTCCTTTGTATACGACAGAGAAGAGAAGAAAGCCTTTGATGTTAAAATTATAGGAACCAGAGACTGTTATCCGGAGGGACCTGCAAAACTTCCGTCTTTGGTAGACTGTGTATTTACCTCTGGCATAGTAATGCGAGAAGATGGTAAAGCAGATTTATATAGTGGCGTTGGGGATACGGAAGTAGGAAGGCTTGTAATTGATTACCCCTTTAAGGGATATGGAGCTATAGTAAACAAACAGTAGGCAAAGGTAGAACCACAATCATAAGTAGAACTACAATCATAAGTAGAACTACAATCATAAGCAGAACTAATATCTTACTTGTGAGAGGTTAGCCTAGTTAGTTAGAACAAAAACGTTTGCATACGCAAAATTATTCGAATATTATTTAAAAGCTAAGAACTAGGTATTGACATCAATACCAGGTTATGCTACACTTGCCATGAACTAGGGGTGCCTAAAGAATTAGGCTGAGAGAAAACTAATCCAATGTTTTAAACCCTGAAACAGTGAAAACTGTTCGTACCTGATCCGGATAATGCCGGCGTAGGGATGTATATAGGCAAGTTAATAAGTTGGAATAACTTATGAACAATATACATACCTCTCCGTTACCGGAGAGTTTTTTTAATTTATAGATTTTTTTGTTACATAAAGGCAAAAGGATACAAGAACAAAAACTATAATTGTATCCAGTTAAAGAAGGAGGAAACAAAATGAATGCAAGTGTAGCGATACAGGTATTACCCCATGTTGATACGGATGAGGAAGTAATCCGAATTGTAGACGAGGTCATTGCCTATATTAAAAGTACGGGATTAACCTATTATGTGGGACCTTGTGAAACAGCCATTGAAGGGGAATATGAAGAATTAATGGAAATCGTTAAAAACTGCCAGTATATAGCTATTAAGGCGGGGTGTCCAAAAGTGGCAGCCTATGTAAAGATAAGCTTCGCACCGGAGGGTGGTGTACTGACCATTGAGAAAAAAGTTACGAAACATCATATATAAAATATCACCGGTTTTAGCAATTACAATAATCTTAACAGTATGGCAGATTATGTCAGGGGTTGGCATTGTTCCAAAATTTATGCTGCCTTCCCCTGGGGATGTGGTAGTTGCCTTTTTTGGTGATTTTCCGCTATTAATGTCCCATGCAGGGACAACTCTAACGGAGGCTTTTTTTGGCTTATCCTTAGGCATTGTCCTGGGATTTTTGGTAGCTGTGGTAATGGATCGGTTTGAAATTGCTTATAAAGCTATTTATCCAGTCCTGATAATAACGCAGACCGTACCTACCGTAGCCATCGCTCCATTGCTGGTACTCTGGCTGGGATATGGGATTCTGCCTAAAATAACCCTAATAATCATAACCTCCTTTTTTCCAATAACCATTGGTTTGCTGGACGGTTTCCGCTCAGCAGATAAAGATGCCTTAAATCTGCTTAAGGCAATGGGGGCTAACAGGATGCAGCGTTTCTTCCATATAAAGCTGCCAAGTTCCATGAGCCATTTTTTTGCCGGTCTTAGGATCTCGGTATCCTATTCCATCATTGGTGCGGTAATTGCGGAATGGCTGGGAGGCTTTAACGGACTTGGGGTATATATGACAAGAGTCCGCAAGTCTTATTCCTATGATAAAATGTTTGCGGTTATTTTCTTTATCTCTTTCATCAGTCTGCTGTTAATGTTTGGGGTAACCCTGCTGCAAAAAGCACTGATGCCCTGGGAGCGGGAAACAGTAAAAAAGTCAAAACAGAAAAAATAGAAGATTAATTTAAAACTTGATATGAGAGGATACTTTATGAAAAAGAAGTTAATAACAGTATTAATGACAGGCATTTTGGTGGTTTCTGCATTAACAGCCTGCACAAATAAAGATAAGAATGAAACAGGCAGTAACGGCACAGCAGATAATACGGTTACCCAGTCCCAGGAAACGAACGGAGCAGAGAATACCGCCAATACCAGTACAACAGGCGGCAAGAAGCAAAAAGTACGTATTGTGCTGGACTGGACACCCAATACCAACCACACAGGTTTATATGTAGCACAGGCCAAAGGTTATTTTGAAGCCAACGGACTTGATGTGGAAATCATGCAGCCGCCGGAAGGCAGTACAACCGCATTAGTTGGTGCCGGTGGAGCAGAGTTTGGAATCAGTTTCCAGGATACCTTAGCTCCTGCCTTTGCGACTAAGAATGCCCTGCCGGTTACCGCAGTCGCTGCGGTTATCCAACACAATACCTCCGGTATTCTTTCTCTAAAGAAAACAGGTATTGATACTCCCGCTAAGATGGCCGGACATTCCTATGCAACCTGGGACGACCCCATTGAACTTGCAATCATTAAAAAAGTAGTAGAGGATGACGGCGGTAAATTTGAGGATATTAAATTAATTCCCAATACAGTATCCGATGTAGTAACAGCTCTGCAAACCGATATTGACTCCGTATGGGTTTATCAGGCCTGGGACGGAATGGCCGCAAAAGTTGCAGGACTTGATACCAATTATATAAATTTTGCTGATTATGGAAAAGAACTAGATTATTACAGTCCGGTTATTATTGGGAATAATGAGTTCTTAAGTAAAAATCCCGATACTGCTAAAAAGTTTCTGGATGCTGTAAGACAGGGATACGAATATGCCATAGCTAATCCCGAGGATGCAGCAGATTTATTAGTGAAGGCAGTACCTGAGTTAGACCCTGCACTGATTAAAGAAAGCCAGAATTGGTTAAAAGACCAATATAAGGCAGAAGTATCTCAATGGGGATATATTGATCCAGCCAGATGGGATGGTTTTTATGCCTGGTTATATGACAATAAACTGATTGAGCGGGAAATCCCTGCAGGAACCGGCTTCAGCAATGATTACTTATCGAAATAGTACCCTTGGGTTCTGGGAAAGGAAATACACATGGAAAAGCTAACAGCTAATGGCATCAGTGTAAGTTTTGACGGAGTTAAAATCATTGAGGACATTTCCATAGAATTGAAAAAAGATGAGATTGTCTGCCTTTTAGGTGTCAGCGGAGCAGGTAAAACTACCTTATTTAATGTTCTGTCCGGTCTTTTAAGACCGGATACCGGAACGGTTTCGTTAGATGGTACGGATATAACGGGAAAGGCCGGTAAGATAAGCTATATGCTCCAAAAGGATTTGCTTTTGCCCTTTAAAACAATACTGGATAATGTATCACTGCCGCTAAGGATTAAGGGTGTAAAGGCAAAAGCCGCCAGAGATACTGCCAGTCGATATTTTGCTGAATTCGGTTTGGAAGGAACCCAGAAAAGGTATCCCCATCAGTTATCCGGTGGAATGAGACAACGAGCGGCACTTTTGCGCACATACCTTTTCTCGGACCGGGTAGCATTGTTAGACGAACCCTTCAGTGCCCTTGATACAATCACAAAAGGCAGTATGCATGAATGGTACCTGGAGGTAATGGAACAGATAAGGCTTTCCACCCTTTTTATAACCCATGATATTGATGAAGCAATACTTTTGTCGGACCGGATCTATATGATGACTGGAAAACCAGGAAGAATTACAGAAGAAATTATTATAAATGATAAACGGCCAAGAAATAAAGAGTTTATTGTCAGCGAGCAATTTATGGAATATAAAAAACATATACTAAGTATATTGGAACAGAAAAATATATAGATAGTAAGGTCTGCATTAAATTTCAGTTATCCCGGAATGTGATAGTGAGGAAAAAACTGTAATATTTAATGTGGGCCTTTATAAATTGTAAAAAAAATGTTGAAAAAAAGTATATTTTTAGTTAAAATGTTTATAAAGGTAAAAAAATAGTTGAAAATCTGGCAATCGTTAGCAAATACAGAATTTTTACTATATTAGATCAGGCACTTTGATATAGTGCCTTTTCGCATTATTAATCAATTTATTGTAATAAAATAAAGAACTTGCATTGATGGGAAGGGTAGGTTTCAATTAAATCTGAGGGAGAGACAGTTGCGAGCATATACGTTTTTTTACAGACGAACCGGATTATGCTATAATCTTGCCTGGGAGGTAATCTATGAAACTAAAAAAACCCATTATATTACTACTAATCTTCGTAAGTAATATAATTACCTATCAGAATAAGTTCGATTCCCTGATGAAGGACTTTAAAAACACAGCAATATCAAAAGAGGCGGTTTTGAATCATCACATAGACTTAATAAGCGGGTATGCAGATTTAATATCAGTATATGGAAATAGTTTTTTTCTAGGTGCCGGAATCAGAAATTCTGATACATTTAATCGCTTAGCATATAATCCCGAACAGGATTACTTTCATATGGACTCTATTGAGGGGACAGAGCTTGCGGTAACAGAGGGGAACTTAACAGGAATCGGAACAGTCCCAAAGGGTGGAAGTAAAAGTATACAGGATGAAGTAAACTTAGCCTTACATTTTAATAAAATATTTTATAAATTATATCATAAATTACCGGATATACTATCCTTAAAATATATCAGTGATCATGATTTTGTTAATCGTTATCCTTTTGTTCCATCAAGAGATTTTAAGTTTACCAAAGATCTAAAAAAAGAAAATTATTATACAATAGCTATGCCGGAAAACGATGCAGACAGGCTGCCTGTATGGTCACCGGTTTATTTAAATCAGGAAAGGCAGGAATTAATTGTTACATATTCTGTGCCTATTTATAATATTGATAAATTTATTGGTGTAGTAGCCATTGATTTTACCAACCTGAATTTTAGCAGGATGATAGATTCCAAGTATGAAAGTTATTTAGTTGATAACAATAATATGGTAATAGCTGCCGGCTATAGTTCTGAACTTAATAATCAAGTCATATCGATGGGAAAACTGTTAAATATCGATGATTTTACCGTTTCGTCCATGAAGCGCATAGCCAGGAATGAAGTGAAACAGATAGGAAGCTATTATGTATATGCCATGCGTTTTTCCAATGCCCCCTGGAGACTGTTTATCAGGGTGCCGGCCGGGATAATCATATTTCAGTCTCTAATTACAACATTACCGATCATGCTGATCTGTTTATTTTTGGTACTGACGCTTAATGAACTGGAAAAGAGAAGAAAAACGGAAAGACTGCTAAAGAGCTCCATCAATGAACTAAAATCCTATCAAACACTTTTAGAAAGTGCTGCTAAAATGGATTTTTTAACAACCACCTATAACCGCAGAGGTTTTAAAGAAAAGTTAGCGGAACATATTAAGTCAGGCAAAGACAGTAAAAAACCAATGGTACTGCTCCTTGCGGATATTGATTACTTTAAGCAGTATAATGATACTTATGGACATGCTACAGGGGATAAAGTATTAATAAAAGCTGCGGATATCATGAAGAAAAATGTGTATAAAAATGATATAGTATGCCGATGGGGTGGTGAGGAATTCCTTATCCTACTGTTAAATAAAACGTATGAAGAAGCTTTAAAAACAGCGGAACAAATACGGCAGAATATAGAAGCTGCTGCCATTAAACTGGATGAATCGTCTGAAGTTAACATAACTATTACCATAGGTGTCGCGGAATATAAAGAGGAAGAATCCTTTGATGAATGTATATCCAAAGCAGACCGGGCTTTATATGAAGGCAAGGAACTGGGCCGCAACCGGGTCATTGGAAGCAGAGAATAAATAGTTACTTAAAAATATCTTAAATTTTAAAAATATGTTTCATTAAAAATGAAAAAGTATTATAATTAATTGACAGTAAAATTATTACATTCGTATGATGGAGAGGGACAAATGAAAAATGGTGCCATATACATTAAAATAGTTGTGAACCTCATGATTTTTATTTTAGGCTTACTTTTTGCCCTGTTTTTGTTGCCGAAAATATTAGGATTTTTTATGCCGTTTGTAATAGGTTTTATTATATCGATGATTGCTAATCCATTAGTTAAATTTCTGGAGAAAAGGGTAAAAATCGTACGTAAGCACAGCTCTGCCCTTATAATTATTACAGTTATCGCTGTAGTGGTGGGGACATTATACGCATTAATATCTATCGTTGTAAAAGAGTCGGCACAATTTATTCAGGATATGCCGACGATTTATAAAAGTATGGAAGAACAGTTAAACGAAGTGTCCGAAAAGTTAAAGGGTATCTATGTATTGTTTCCCTCCGGAATCAAAAGGATGGTAGACAGTATGAATATAAACATTTCGGAATATGGCTCAAAATTAATGAGTAAGGATAATCTCCCTACAATCAGTGAAGCCGGCACTTATGCAAAAAATATAATAGAAATTCTGTTGATGACTATAATTACAATCCTATCGGCTTATTTCTTCATTGCGGAAAGGGATAATCTTTCCCGTAGTATTCGGAAAATAATGCCTGGGACAGTCATTCAGAGTTATACATTGATTATAGATAATTTTAAAAGAGCAGTAGGCGGTTATTTTAAAGCACAATTTAAAATAATGCTGATACTGATTGTTATATTATTTATTGGATTTGAATTATTAAAAGTTAATTATTCTTTCTTATTAGCCGTTGGTATAGCATTCTTAGACTTTTTGCCCTTTTTTGGCACAGGTGCTGTCATCTGGCCGTGGGCTCTGGTGGAATTGTTGTTAGGCAATTATCTAAAAGCTGTATTATTGATTGTAATTTATCTAATCTGCCAGATTATAAAACAGGTACTCCAGCCTAAGATGGTAGGGGACAGCATAGGTATCAATCCTTTTGCTACTCTTATCTTTATGTTCATCGGCTATAAATTTTTGAATGTACTTGGAATGATTATCGGTATACCGATAGGTATGGTTTTAGTTAAGTTTTATCAGATGGGAATGTTTGACAGAGTAATAAGAGGTTTTAAGATTATTATGCATGATATTAATGAGTTCCGAAAGTTTTAGTGACTTTGGTATAAATAGTTACTAAATTAGAAAGGACAAATAAGTTGTACCAAATAACACTGGACTTTTTAACAATTAATATTGACCAAAATTGAAAAATTTTATATTATGAAGATGATGAAACGCGAAGAAAATAAGGGATTTTGGGGAAGACATTATACTGAAAGGGATAAAACTATGAAAGAAAAAAATCTGCAGAATAATGCTAATTCAATTGTCACTGCCAATGAAATACGGACGATATTAAGCGATTTTCGTATAGGTAAAAAGCCTCTTGCAAAACTACTTGGTTGGGGGGAGACCACTATTATTAGATACATTGAAGGTGATGTACCAACTGCGGAATACTCTAACAAATTAAAAACCATAGCGGAAGAGCCGGCTTATTATTATGAACTTTTATTGGAGAACAAAGATAACTTAACAAATGTCGCTTTCAGAAAAAGTCTGCAGGCCGTACTGGAAAAATTAATGGAGAAAAAGATTAACCTGATAGCCCAGATTATGATTTATTTTTGCCAGGGAGATTTATCACCTGGTTATATTCAGTGGCTGTTATATTATTCTCAGGGGTTTTCACTGGCATTATTCGACAAAGAATTATTTGAAGATGATTATAATGTCAATCAGGAAAATGCACCTTATTACCAGTTATATACCAGTATGAAAAAGCACGGAGTCAATGTTTTTGAAGTTCCGGAAGGCAGACTTACCGAAGAAGAGACGAATCTCATCATTAAAGTACTGGATACCTTTTGCTGGTATGGACCCAAAGCGTTAAAATCCTTAACAACATCTGAGCGTTCCAATTTTAAGATTTCCAGAGATAAAGAAGGGAGAAGAATCATCTCCAAAGAAACCATCAAAGCTTATTTCAAAGAACTTTTGAATCAATATGACATACATACTGTGAATGAAATCAATAATTACCCAGATAGAAGAGTTATGCAGTTAAGGGGTACTTATTAATACAGTAATAAAAAAGCTTATATATTACCACTTTTACAGCGTGGAATAATATAAGCTTTTTTATTTTACGAGGATAGTCCTCTGAATTATCTGTAAAACAATAAGCACTCCGTGAAGGATGCGCACCTCACGGAGAGGAAGTTATTGCTGTGCAATCCGCTCAGCTTCCAAAATCAAAGGGGCTGCAAGGATTAAGAGGTAGACTTTACAGCGGTTACTTTCTGATAAATATGATATTTGGATTCCAGACGTATCGGCTGATAGGAGAGTTTAGCTTTGCGAAGACCCTCCTGACCTAAATCGTCTTCCCTGTTTACAATTTTAGCATCAGGAAATGAATGGATCAAAAACTGCTGGTTTATAAAGTTATATAAACCGGGAATGTTAATATTTGCCTTTTCGATATGGATAAAAGCACATTGTATTTCCGGTGCATAACTTCCGATGGTATATGCTTCAAGCTTACCATCTATATACACACCGCCTAATTTGCAATCAATTAATCCGCAGTTACGAAACAGCCGGTGGATTCCGTTCTCTTCCATACGCATGCTGCCATGCCGGTCCTCATACTCTCTGTTATCCAGCCAGGTATCATGAAATGCCTGGATTTCCTCTATGTCGGAGCAGTTAAGGGTTTTATACTCATAACGACCCTCATAATTTTTAAGAAAGTTATTCAAATGATTCTTTTTCTTATGATATGCCTTACCGCTTAAAGTTCTTAATTTGTCAGCATCGTACAGGTAATCATAAGTATCTCTGTCGTCTACGATATCAAATTCCTCCGTAAATCCAGGAATTGTCTTTAACTCTTCTATATATATAGAATCCATCAGATACATATTAAGTGGTTCATGAAGTTCCTGATTCCAATGATACTTGATTTCCTGAAAGACCTGCTTAATGTCCTCGATTTTACACAGCGGCATCATCGGACAATTACGGTTCCTGGATTTAATGACAATCATCATATATGTGTCATTCCGGTAATAGTAACTATCATAAAACTCTTCCCATATAATTGAATTCACAGGCTGGCGTTCTGAAATATAAACGGGGCGAAAACTATTATATTTTTCAAGATATAAGCTTTCAAGTATTGTTAATTTTTTTAATTCTATCCCCATAGACCTCACTCATCTTTCTTATCCTGATAGTTTATTTGTTCTGAGCGTTTCGTTTGGACCTCATACGTAAAGTAGGGTCTAATATTTTCTTGCGGATTCTCAAGCTTTTTGGAGTAACTTCCAATAATTCATCCGTATCAATGAATTCAAGTGCCTGTTCCAGACTTAAAACTCTAGGTGGAGTTAATTTTAAAGATTCATCCGCACTGGAGGAACGGGTGTTAGTCAGCTGCTTTCTCTTACATACGTTAACTTCGATGTCTTCAGCCTTACCGTTTTGTCCAACAACCATACCGGAATAGACTTTCTCTCCGGCAGAGATAAATAAGGTACCTCTTTCCTGAGCATTAAAGAGACCATAAGTGATGGCTTCACCGGATTCATAAGCAATTAAAGAACCTTGCTTTCTGTACTGGATATCACCCTTATATGGACCATAGTCATCAAATAAAGTATTCAGTATACCATTACCCTTGGTATCTGTCATGAATTCACCACGGTAACCGATAAGACCTCTGGAGGGAATGGAGAATTCGAGACGGCAGTAACCGCCGTTGGCGGTTGACATACCTTGTAACTCACCTTTTCTTTGGCTTAATTTATCAATAACGGTACCGGAGAATTCTTCCGGCACATCAATAATTGCCCGTTCCATAGGTTCTAATTGTTTTCCTTTTTCATCATATTTATATAGAACCTCTGCTTTGCTTACAGAGAATTCATAACCTTCACGGCGCATATTTTCAATTAGAACAGAAAGGTGTAATTCACCGCGGCCGGAAACCTTATAGCTTTCCGTCATAGCCGTTTCTTCTACCCGAAGACTTACGTCTGTATTTAATTCCCGGAATAGTCTGTCCCTTAGATGACGGGAGGTTACGAATTTACCTTCTTGTCCGGCAAGCGGACTGTCATTTACAATAAATTGCATTGCAATCGTAGGCTCGGAGATTTTCTGGAAAGGAATCGGTTTGGGATTATCCGGTGAACATATGGTATCCCCGATATGGATATCCGCAATACCGGATATGGCAACAATGGAGCCCACGGAGGCTTCTGCAACTTCAACTTTTTTCAGCCCTTCAAATTCATATAATTTGCTGATTTTAACCTTAACATTTTTATTCGGGTCATGGGCGTTGACCATAACTGCTTCCTGATTAACCTTAATGGTACCGTTATCCACTTTACCGACACCGATACGACCTACATATTCATTATAATCAATGGTGCTGATTAATACCTGGGTACTGGCTTCGGGATCACCTTCCGGTGCTGGGATATAATCAATAATGGTATCAAATAAGGGTTTCATATTCTCAGGTGAATCCTCAAGTTCCAGAATTGCTACACCAGATTTGGCAGAGGCATAAACAAAAGGACAGTCAAGCTGTTCATCAGAAGCATCCAGCTCAATAAATAATTCAAGTACTTCATCAATTACTTCCCTCGGTCTTGCTTCCGGACGGTCAATCTTATTGATGCAGACAATAACCGGCAGATTGAGTTCCAGGGCTTTCTTTAAAACGAATTTTGTCTGAGGCATAGCACCTTCAAAGGCATCTACTACTAAGACTACACCGTTAACCATCTTTAAAACACGTTCTACTTCGCCGCCGAAATCCGCATGTCCCGGTGTATCAATAATATTAATTTTAATCCCTTCATAGTTTATAGCTGTATTTTTAGAAAGTATCGTAATTCCACGTTCCCTCTCAATATCATTGGAGTCCATGACCCTTTCTTGTACAGTCTGGTTGGAACGGAATACACCGCTTTGTTTTAAAAGCTCATCAACCAAGGTGGTCTTGCCATGGTCAACATGGGCAATAATAGCGATGTTACGTATATCTTCTCTTTTGATTTGCATATAGACTTCCTTCCTTAATGGTATCTTTTTGATACCCTGCAATAAATAATCCTGTCATAACATTTTACCGCTGTCATTACTTTTTTAAACATTGTTTAGGCATCAGTTGAAACATTATGCTGTAAAAAATATAAAAAGTTTCCTGTCATAATAGGTACGCTTACGTAATAGATTGTAAGGTATTATAGCAGTTTCCGAATGAATGAGGTAAAATAATGCACTCTAACTTGAATATTGTATCATATAACGGGAAATTTACAAGGCTTTTCCGTGATAAGGGCTTATTTTCAGCGTTTTGCTGTCGCTATTAAATATATTAAAAAATTTATTAGGAAATTTTTTGAAATTATAGTTCTAAATATATAAAATTCATCATACATATAATAATGGAGAAAAATTTATCTTGGTATTCAGGACAATTAAATTGGGTAACCAATATGTATTGTACAGAGCAGGATTAAGAGAAGGGAGTCATACGATATGACAGATAAAGTATTTGATAACAATCAAGTAAGTATTGCAGGCGAGGTAATGACTGATTTTGAATTCAGTCACGATGTATTCGGGGAAGGCTTTTACATTTTGGATGTGTCCGTAAGCCGGTTAAGTAATTCCTATGACATTATTCCAATTATGGTTTCAGAGAGGCTTATCGATGTAAAGGCAGACTTAAAAGGTAAATATGTGGAAGTAAATGGGCAGTTCCGTTCCTACAACCGGCACGAGGATAATAAAAACCGTTTAGTGCTCTCCGTATTTGCCAGGGAAATTAAAGTTTGTGAGGAAGATATGGATGGTGTAAGACCTAATTATATCTTTTTAGATGGTTATGTTTGCAAGCAACCGATATATCGAAAGACTCCTTTAGGCAGAGAGATTGCAGATATTTTACTGGCCGTAAATCGTCCTTATGGCAAATCTGATTACATACCATGTATCTGCTGGGGCAGAAATGCAAGATTTGCAGAGAATTTTACCGTTGGCGGACACATACAGGTTTGGGGCAGAATCCAAAGCCGTGAATACCAGAAGAAAGTGGCTGAAACTGATTATGAGAAACGGGTGGCTTATGAAGTTTCGGTCAGTAAGCTGGAGTATTTAGAAGAATATTGATTTGGATTTTTTTTGACTGTATTATATCGACATGTTATATAGATAGAATCCTTGATAAAATCAGCGTTTTAGGGTATCGGGCAAGCCGCAGTGATGATATGTTTCATATGCTTAGATTCTTCGCCTGAATTCACTAATGCAGTATTCATATGGTAAAGCAAGAGTAAAAATCACAAACTCCTCGCATAGCTCGTCAGACAGTGTGATTTTTCCTCTTAAACCATATGAATACTGCATAAGTGAATTTTTCAGGTGAAGAATGATGCGCATATGAAACATATCATCACTGCGGCTTTTTTTCTATACTGTGAGCTGATTTTATCAAGGATTCTATTAATGATTCTCTTAATTATTTTTTTGTTATGATCCTATTTTTTTTAATCGAATTAATAATCTAAGGTAGATGAACGGACTTAATATTTAAAGCTTTTAATCTGGTTCTATTCTAATCTTATGCAAGTTTTGTTCAGAAACTGCTTCAACTGCTAAAAAACTAAAAATATCTGTCATATTGTATGTGAAAGTAACAAATTAAAGCATGTTTTTAAGAAATTGTGTTATTCACAAAAGAAAAAGGAAACAGGTAACAGGAAAAGTTGGAAGCGGGGATGAGTATGACAGATTTTATATTGGATTATGATATGTTAGAGGAGGTCGCAAACCATTCCAAGTCCCTGGGAAAACGGGCTGATGAATATGCCGCTGACTTGGAAAGAAAATTAATAAGCGGGATTGGAACTGTTACCGGACCGTCCTCAGGATATTTGCTCAGTGCAAGTGATTTGATAAGGGATAAGATTAATGCTTTGAAACAAAAATCAGATGCGTTCTATCAGTTTGCAGAACAGATTATGAAACTCCTTGAAGTTGCGGAACAAATGGATCAGGAAGTAGCAGATGCTATTACAGGCAGGAGAGGGGAGCTAGAGCACCACAAGTCCCTAAGGATAGAGGACTGGAAGGCAAAATTAATTGGGTTATTGGTGGACATCAAAAATGGGTCTCCGCCATTATCAACTATTGCAGATTTGTTAGGAGGTATGGCTGCCATCCACGAATCTCTGGAAGATTCCATAAAGCATTGGTATGAGACCGAAGCTGGTAAACGAAAAGGTAAGGGAGCAGCAAGTAAAATAGAAATTCATAACAATATAGCCAGAGTAGCAGCAACAGGGGTAGGTGTTACCAGTTTGTTTCAGGGGAAGGAATTTGAATTATTTAATTATGGTCCCATGAGCTTTTCTAACTTGAATAGTTGGATAGGAAATGGTAAGGTAGAGTTAAAGGATAATAACAAAAAAGTACATTCAAATGATTCTGTGGCTGACGGGTTAGGTAATACAGTTGCAGGCTTTCGACAACTTGAAATGCAGGATAATAGGAGCGTAAGCGAGGCGGAAGTCATATTTATAGCTGAAATGGAGTCCATTGGAATGACTTTTGACAAGGCTTATGACTTAACCGTTGCATTAAGAGTAAATAAGGGGATATTAACCAAAAAGCAGTATCGTAAATTTGGGTTTGCAGATGATTATGGTATGACATTAGCAGAACTACAATATAGATTGGTCCAAGAAGGTATGACGGTTGAACAAATCGATTACTTGAATTCCAGTGAAAGGCTGGCTCAGGCAGTAACGATGTCCATAGGAATGCTGGTAACTGCCGGGGTTAGTGTACGGGGGTCAGGAAGTATTGCGAGAAGTGTTAAGAAGACGATTAATGTTAGTAAGCAGCCACCAGGATATGTGAATACTTGTTTTGTTGAAGGGACATTAATATTAACTGAAGGAATGTCCAAAAAGATAGAAGACATAAAAGTCGGTGATTTGGTTTGGTCTGAAAGTATTGAGACAGGAAAAAGTGGCTTTAAGAAAGTAATTGAATTATTTAGGCATAATCAAGATTACTTTATCTATATACACATTGTTGGCAACGTGATTAAGACTACCGCTGATCATCCATTTTGGGTACAAGGGAAAGGATGGATTCTTGCTGGAAATCTCCAAGTATGTGATTTGTTGAAAAATAATCATGGTGACATAGAGGCAATCAATTTTATTGAAATAGTCAAATTACAAGAACCGGTTATTGTGTATAACTTTGAAGTAGAGGATTGGCATACATATTTTGTTTCAGAAAACAATATTTTAGTTCATAATAAGTCAAATTTGTACGATAAGTCAGGATGGATAAAGCATGATGTATATAATGAGATAAGAAACAGATTTGGACAGAAAGGTGCTGATAAATTTGTTGATTCCATGAATAAGGGTCTTGTTGGAGCAGAAGGTAGTAATGGAATCAAGATGTTATCTGGTAAAGGCAAAGAAATTGGTGGTATATATTATCGATATGAAGTAAAGGTAAAGGGAGGATTTGGTGATTCTAGAATATTAGGAAATTATGATTCTAATAGTGGACAAATAATATTTGATGTTTTTATACCAAATGCACATTAAATCATGAAACTACTCATAACGCAAGGAGGCCATAATGTTAGATGAACTAAGGGGATTAGTGGAAAAAAACAAATTAATAGAACAGGCAAAACTACTTTTTTCAAAAAACATGGAACAATACAAAATAGAAGATGAGGAAGAATTTCGAAGTTATTTTGGGTCATATAAGGAGGATAAATTAAATATCTGGCTTGATTCTATTTCATATAAAGTACATAATTGGCCAGAGGGAGATTATAACTATATTATGATTACTTTTCAACTTAATTATAATAATAAAATAGTTGGTAGATATGATGCATGTTTTTTGTTAAATGGTGAGTTTGAAAATGATTATTTTGTAATGTATTAGTTTTTTGATAAGATACGATAATATACCAAATTTGGAGGAGTCAATGGATTCTCATATAGCTTACTACAAACACGATGAGGGTGCATTCTATGTAAGAGGAGATGAGCAGAACGTTTTGGATCGATTATCTGAAGTAACTGCTTACAATGTTTTGTAAAGCAAATGGAAAACTTTGCTGAATAGTAGCTTGAGGAGTGTAGGTGTCATAGCCTACGCTCTGATTTAAATTATTATCATGAAAGGGCATTCGATATGAATATTATAAGTATTATAATATATAAAGCATTAGCCATTCTAATGTGTATACCTATAATACTAATTTGTTTTAATAATTTTAAGTATGTAATTTTCTGCAATACTAAAATAGACGGTATGTGTAAGATAAAAGAAATACATTCCGGGAAAGGTGGACGTTATTATGTTTTATACTTTACATATATGTGGAACAATTTAAGTTATACTGAAGAGACTAAAGATCCAGCTACAGCTATTAGAAAGTTACCTAAAGGGTTAGCTGAGACTGGAGTGTGCAAGATATACATAAATCCAAAGAAACCGGAGTCAATAAGATTGCGTAGGATTTATGTATTTGATTTATTCCTATTATGCGTGGGTGTCCTATTTGCACTCATTGCATTAGGAACGTTTTTAAAATAAATTCGGAGAAGACGATAGCTGAAGCTCAGAAAGATATTGGTAATATGTGTGTATCACCAATGGTAGTATCCTATACACGTACACCGCTGATTGTGTACGAAACAGTGAATACTTCTAGTACGGGAATCAGAAGTCAAGCTATGCTAGAGAGCTATCAGGCGGCGCTAAATCAAGCAATGGAAGAAGTTTCTTCTCTATCTCCAGGAAGATATTTTGGAACTTATGGCAACTGGGAAATCGGCATAGGATCTTCAGTTTGGAGGTTTTTAGATGTTTATGTTATGGCTTTTTGGCAGCAACATTAGCAAGGCTGACAACGGGAGTTGTTTATTCTGATGATGGAGCGTGGGATTATAATAAATTTCCGGCAGAGCCCCTTGATTTTATGAGGTTGTATTTCAGATTAGATTATATAAACGAATATAGTGATATTGATACTTTATTGGGTTGCTCCATAGGAGGTAAAAATGGATAATATAATTTGGGATTTTTATAAAGGGTATGAAGGAGAAGGTGAAATTCAATTTATACAGGTATTTGACAATGATAATAGAAATATCATAAGAATATGGGATGGATATTTTGACGACATCATGGGAACAATTGAGCCAGAGGCAAGTGGATGGACTGGCTTGGCGTATTGTTATAACCTTGTTGAAGGATGGTATGATGAAAGTCCATGGCAAATACCTAATCTTATGAATGCATATCAGCAGATTAAACAAACTGAAAATACAAAATTTAGATTTTCCGACTCTAAAAAGGTAACAGATGAAATTTGTAATCTTCTGAGTAATGCACTTGACAATGGAAATTGTGTTTATATTGCAAGAGAATAAATTGAATTTTTTTAATTATATTTTTTACAGCCTGAATTTTACCCTGCATTTAAATTTAGGATAAGATTCATTAAATTATCGGATACAAACGGGTGTATAAAAAAGATAACAAACCAGGTTATGAAAATATAAACATAGATTTCATGAGAAATTAGAAAGCTAGTTTTGTTTGTAACAGAATTATTTGAACTGAATTTATTAACTATTCTGGGAAACCACTTCTTTATTACCAGAAATAAAAGATAACCGAAATAAGCTCCAAGGGTATTGGTCCATAAATCATTAATATCTGTACAGCGGAAACAAAAGAGCTGCAAGGTTTCAATGGCAAATGATAAAAGAAAACCAGCGAAAACAGTTTTTGTCATATTAAACCGCTTCCATAATAGAGGTAATAAAAACCCAAAGGGCATAAATAAGAATACATTATTGACATACTGCTCATAATACGGAATTATTCCATCAAATAGCTTAAAACTAATATTCACATCCATATGAATTGTTAATATAGATGGTATCCCCGTCACGATAAAAATCCCCGCCATTAAAAAACAAAACGCAAAAGTCCCGATTTTATGATAAACGGAAGAAGAAATATGATTCATATATTTAAGCATTAATTGCAGTAATAATAACAAGGGTAATATAATAAGAAAATTAATTGAAGCCTTTGTAATTAAAATCAAAAGAAACACACTTGCCACCTCCTTACTTGTTTCGTTTCATTGATTGTATCAAAATGAGTTCTTAATAGCCATTGAGAACTGTTTAATAAAAATTAAGATATTATGAACCTTAATTAAGTAAATCTTTATAAGAATGAATTATTTCATTACATTACAACTAAAAAAGATGTAATCATCTTAGTTTATAAGTAAAGTAAAGCCGCATAAATACTATCTACTAAATAGAATCTCTGACTGCTCTGAAATACTATCTACTAGAAAGTATCTATTAAATACATTCAGCTAAATAGTAATTACATATGTACATTCATAATATAAATTTTTACTTGTCAGCATCAAATTACATTTGACGCTACATATTTAATTGTTGCTATTAACAAGATAAGGTACAGAAGATGAATATATGAGCTGCCGAGAAAATAACAAGAATAAACGTCCTGTATAAATCCTGGTATAAAACATTAAGATAATCAGCTTTGCTCAAAGTCTATCATAAATCCAGGGGGTGGGTCTTGCGTATTTACAGTGAATTGAAAAAATCCTTAGAGTTTCTTATGCTTTGGAAATCGTGCCAGCTTAGGCAGGACAAACTGTCTGACGAAAGCGCGCCAGCGCTTTTGGAGTTTTTGCCCTGCCTAAGCGTTTTAAACGATTCCCAAAGTATTAGAAACTCAAGGATTCTTTCCCGAACTGTAAATACGCAAGACCCACCCCCTGGATTTCCAGCATACCCACGGCAAAGCGTCCGTCATCCCCAAAGTGCCGTCATCCAAAAAACGTCCGTCATCCATAATCGCCCACCAAAAAAATTCATATTGACATCCAATCCCGTTAATGCTAAGATGTAAAAAAGAATTATGGTAGAAGCTTTACATAAAATTAAATAGATGATTTTTTGGTAGAGGCGCATTTTTTAAGAGTACAAAGCAGGATATGGCAGACATAAGAGAATGCTTTGGAAAGGAAAAGATGCCGAAATTAAGGTAAAACTGCAATACCTTAGTTGGGCATATGGTAAAAAACCATATGACTGTCATCAATTTATTGATGGAGTGCTGCCTAAAGAATGTAAGCCGGTATAATTTGCACACTGTTATTGTTGTGAAGAAAAAGGCATACAGAAAATTCTTTGGCGTCGACTCATGGTCGGCTTTTTTTATTTCATGACTTATAGAAGCAAAAATATCAGGAGGTGCTGTTATGGCAATATTTAAAGGAGCTGGTGTTGCAATTGTTACACCGTTTAAAGAAAACTTGGAAGTAAATTATGATAAACTCGGCGAGTTGTTAGAATATCAGATTGAAAATGGAACAGACAGTATTGTAATCTGCGGAACGACCGGTGAGGCTTCTACCTTAACCCACGAAGAACATTTAGAATGCATCCGCTTTACTGTAGAAAAGGTAAACAAAAGAATTCCGGTTATAGCAGGAACGGGTTCTAACAGTACGGATACTGCCATATATCTATCCACAGAAGCCAGAAAATATGGTGCTGACGGACTTTTACTGGTTACACCTTACTATAATAAAGCAACCCAGAGAGGTTTAAAGGAACACTTTACGGACATTGCAAAGGAAGTTGATTTGCCTATTATCCTCTATAATGTACCTGGCAGGACAGGATGTAACCTTCTCCCGGGAACCGTTGCCAGCCTTGTAAAAGAAGTGGATAATATAGTTGGAATTAAGGAAGCCAGTGGAAATATATCTCAGGTGGCAAGCCTTATGCACCTGACTCAGGGAGATATCGATTTGTATTCCGGTAATGATGACCAGATCGTACCATTGCTATCCCTTGGCGGAATCGGTGTTATATCCGTATTATCCAATATTATACCAAAAGAAACCCATGATATCGTGGCAAATTTTCTGGAGGGAAATGTTACCTTAAGCCGTGAGCAGCAGTTAAAATACATCCCATTAATAGATGCTTTATTCTGTGAAGTAAATCCTATTCCCGTTAAAAAAGCAATGAATCTTTTGGGCTTTGAAGTGGGAGGCTTAAGAAAGCCCCTTACTGAGATGGAACCGGAGAATACACAAAAACTGGTGAAAGCAATGCAGGAAAATGGCTTAAAACTAATTTAGTTTATGAAGCATAAAGCTACCTTAACAGAAAAAGAATAAAGCCTATAACTTACAGCAAAAAATAGCATAGTATAGAAATGAAGGGTTGTAAAGCTTTATTTATTGGGGTATATTATATATAAGTATAAATAATTGTGCTTAACAGCTTACTGTGATTATTATAGCTTACAGAGCTCAATTTGTAGCTTGCAGAGTTCAATTTATAGCTTACAGAGCTCAATTTGTAGCTTGCAGAGTTCAATTTATAGCTTACAGAGCTCAATTTGTAGCTTGCAGAGTTCAATTTATAGCTTACAGAGCTCAATTTGTAGATTGCAGAATTCAATTTATAGCTTACAGAGTTGGATTTATAGCTTACAGAGTTCAATTTATAGCTTGTTGGACTAATTTATAACTTAGGTTACAGGGTATCAGGATAATAATAGAAGGATTAGATTCGAAGCAGTATGATAAGAGTAGTTAAACAGTAAGAATACACTTGAGATAATTATCGTAGGATATAGAAGTTTACAAAGGATTACCAGGAGGACAAAATGACAAGAATAATTTTGCGTGGCGCAGGCGGCAGAATGGGTCAGGAGATTACGAGACTTATAAAAGAAGACGAACTGGCAGTTATCGTAGCCGGTATCGATTTAAATCAAACCGGAGGAAGTGAATATCCTATCTTTACATCGTTTTCGGATTGTGATGTTGCAGCAGATGTTATTATTGATTTTTCATCACCCAAAAATCTGGATGCAATGTTACAGTTTGCAGAACAAAACCAGTTACCCATTGTACTTTGCACAACAGGTTTATCGGAAGAAGACCTTGCTATGGTTCATGACGCTTCACAGAAGATAGCAATATTAAGGTCTGCCAATATGTCCGTAGGCATTAATACGGTAATAAAATTATTGCAGACGGCGGCACAGGTATTAGCAGAAACCGGTTTTGATATTGAGATCGTGGAAAAGCATCACAATCAGAAGTTGGATGCCCCTTCCGGTACGGCTCTTGCTTTGGCAGATGCTATGAATCAAGTGCTAAAGGAAGAGTATGACTATAATTTTGACCGTTCTTCACAACGTAAAAAGAGAGAACCTAAGGAAATCGGCATTTCAGCAGTCAGAGGCGGTACGATAGTTGGCGAGCACGAAGTTATATTTGCCGGTACGGATGAAGTTATTGAAATTAAACATACCGCATATTCCAGAGCAATTTTTGCCAAAGGTGCCATTCATGCAGCTAAATTTTTGACTGGAAAAGCACCCGGCTTGTACCAGATGAGTGATGTAATTGGTTAAGGTGCGATACTATATAAGTCTTAAAAAAGGTATCATACGTAAAGTTTATGTGTAAGAACTTTAATTGATTTATTATAATCTGTCCAAAGCAACTATAAAGAAAGAGGAAAAGTATAGATTAATTCTTACTTTTCCTCTTTCTTTATAGTTGCCGGTATAGTTCCTTTAATTAATTAATAATTGATATTTTTTATTGATTTCTTATAGATTATCATATCGATTTTGTACCATATGTTTAAGTATATGTTGTAGGTATTGTTATAAGTATTTGGTATAGATATATGGTATATGTACTTGGTATAGGCATTTTTATGACATATCGTATAAACTTTTCGTGCCGATTTCCGCATAGATTCTTTAAAAGGAATTCATATGAACTTACTACCATGAATTTTCGTATGAATATTTTTTGAAATTTGCCAGGTGTTTGAAAGAATTCATATTTTTGTAAGAAAATTGTTAAAGGTATGACACACATATAACAAGGTATAGCACTAAAGTAAATTCCAGCGTATAACAAAGGAGGAATTTAATTGAAAAAAGGTATTATGAAAGTAAATGGGCAGCATTACAGTGAAAGTTACTATAATAAGAGAAAGATAAACTTTGGAAGATTATCCTATATACTGGGAGTGCTATTAATAATCTGCCTTTTACCGGTAACCGGCGTTCATGCGGCTTCCGGACTTGCTTTATATAATTACCAGACAAAGCAAACGGTTTCGTATACTGGGCAGCAGGTAACCTATGCCTGTAACGGAAAAACCATTCCGTCTAAAAATACACCGGGGATAATAATTGACGGTACTTCCCTTGCACCTTTTATGGAGGTGTTTGTCAAATCGGAAATGCACATAAAATATAAGCTTGAAGAAAAGAATGGTAAACTTACCCTTACCAAGGGGAAAACAGTTATCGTTATGACCTTAGGCAGCAAGACCGTATTCGTTAATGGGAAAAAAGTTACGGCACCGTTGGCACCCGTAAAGATGAAATACATAGGGCAGAAGGTATCAAAGATTTTAGTTCCGGTAAGGTTTGTGGCAGAAACCTTCGGATATTCCTACCAATGGGACAGTAAAACTTCAATCGCCTCCATGAAAGACGCCCTGAACCTGAATTATAATAATAAGAATATTACTTATGCCGGCACGAAGGGAAAGGTAACGGTTGAAAATAGACCGGTTCAATTAAATTCCATACCGGTTATCATCGTTGACGATACGGCCTTGCTTCCTGCCTGGCAGGTATTTGCTAAATCCTCCATTAAGGCAGGTTACTCTTATGATAAGGGCAGCAAAAAAGTAACCTTAACTAAAGGTGATGTCAGTATAGAGATGACAATAGGAAGCAAAACTGCATATGTGAACGGGGCTGTCAAAAGAATGGATACGGCACCTTTATATGTAACAAACCGAAGCAGCCAGGAAGCCTGTGTAATGGTACCCGGCAGCTTTGTGGCAACAACCCTTGGATACGGTTATAGCTGGAATGGAGGAACGAAAACTTCACAGATAACTGCGGGAGTTACTAAGAACGGAGATGATAAAACCGGAGAAAACAATACGGGTGGGAATCCAACCGACACTCATACGGAACCGGGTAGGATCGTCCCTCCGGATACAACTCTTTTCAAATGGGAGATCCTTCCGGAACTTTCAGAAAACTATAACATAGCCAATCAGGTAATAACTACAGCCGAAGTTTCAGAGGACAGGGATACGTTATCGACTATCGACTCCATAAATTTAACAAAAGGATTTAATGCAGCCGACGGAAAAGAGATATATACCATACAAGCGGCGTCCCCTATCGGTAAAACCACAATAAAAACGGAAGGGAATCTGCTAAAACTTCATATAAATAATTCCTATGTGAATATAGCACCATACAACCCAGGTGGGTTTCTTGCCGGGGAGGTCAGTACGTTTTTTAACGCGCTGGATAATTCCAGTGAGATCAGTATGTATTTATCTGATGCTAAAGCAAAATATCAGGTGACTTTATCGGAAGATCAATGTGCGCTGATAATAACCCTATATCCCAATTATATTAATGAAGTAACCGCAGGCAGAAAAGACGGAAAAGAATATTTAACTGTTTCAACCATGAATAAAATGTCGGTTACCTTAACGGAGAATGGCAGCAGCCTCATTTTACAGTTCCCTTATACGGTTAATGGCGTGGGGGATAAGATTTCAGGCTCCTCCCTGGAAGCTATAAATACGGTAACTAGTGCTAAAATTAATGATTACATGTCAGTTATAACTTTAAAGAGGGCATCTATAGCGGACTATCGGGTCGAGCAGACGGACACCAGTTATACCATCTATTTTACTGGAGATAGTACGAACAATGAGGAAAATACCGGCGATTCTAAGTCAAGTCTCCAGTTCAGGCTGCCGGAAGGTATTTTTTACAACGATATCACTACGGAAGATCGATATCGTTATTATCAGAACCAGATAGCAATTCTGCTTCCCGGCAATTATGAAGATTTTTATGCCGAGAATCCGGTTACTGCTAATTCAGAAGTAGTGCAGGACGTATCCGTATCATACATAAATAATTTTACGGAAATAGTAATAGATACGAAAAAATTACAGGGCTTCAGACTAAGTGAAACAACAAATGGTGTAAACGTCATTTTAGGTAATCCCAGAGATATATACCAGAATATCGTGCTGTTAGATCCTGGACACGGCGGGAATGCAACAGGAGCCACCGCTACTTTAAACGGCGTTAAAATCCTGGAGAAAAATTTAAATCTTGCAATATTATATACCCGGGCTCAGAAGTATTTTAACGCACCGGATTCAAAGATAAAGGTATATTATACCAGATATGGGGATGATGTCAGATATTCTAATATAGATACTGAGAATTATGACAGGGCGGCTCAGGCAAAACGCATCGGAGCGGACTTATATGTCAGCCTCCATATGAATTCCTATAACGGTCAGACCCCGTCAGGAACAGAAGTTTATTATAATTCTTCCAACAACGCACCGGTTGAAAGCGGTCTGACCAGTAAACTACTTGCTAAAATGTTTTTGGACTCTCTTACGGCTAATATGGGTACCGTAAACAGAGGAGTAAAAGATAAATCACTGGTAGTTACCAGGGAAAATACAGTTCCTGCAGTGCTTATAGAATTAGGTTTTATATCAAACCAACAGGAATTAGCAAACCTGAATGATGATGCATTTCAGGAAAAGGCAGCCAAAACTATATATGATACTTTATGCGAGGTGTTTGAAACCTATCCGACAGGAAGGTAATCTGGCAGGTTATTTAAGAATCTATCAGCGTTATATTTGATTTGAACAGAAGATGGTAAAGAGAAATCAGGCGGTAAAGAGTATCAGTTTACTGCCTGGTTTTATGTATAATAGACAAAAACCATGTAGAATATGCAAGTACTATTGTAAAACTTAGGAAACGGTATATAATGAAATTTGTAATAAGCAATTTGTTACAGTAACTGTTAACCGTGAACTATTAAAGGAGGATTTAAAATGAAACATGTTCAGGAGAAGGTTTATTTGACAGTAGCAAAGCAGGCTTATAGAACAATGGGATTACCAATGAATACAATCAGTACATCAATAAAAGGAAGAAGGAATCTGCTTATTGAGGTACAAGCATTGGGAATTTTTTAGTCATCCGGACGGAACCTCCTAAAAGGTGGTGATAGTATGGTCACGTATGATTCTTTATTCCTGATGCTGCAATTTGGCATGATGCTTTTAGCAATGCTTACCTTTATTGATAACCGGAGTGGTAAACGAAGAAAATAACCATAATGTATGCATGAATACCAGTAATAAAAGATACGGCAGCACAAATACATAAGCAAACGAAATATTGCGAAAGATGGACTGTGACTTGTGCAAGAGAATTTACAGAGAATCAAATAAAAAAACTTAAGAAATGGGAAACGGGAGGTTTATGTATACAGCATACTTATCACATTACTATTTGTGTAAAAACTCTAACTTTAACTTAAAAGAATCATTAGCTTTCAACTTAATTGGTAAAAATGTGAAAAATTTGTGAACAGTTTATTTTTGTTTAATTGTTCACAAATTTTTCGCATTCTAAGAGTACCATATATTTGATAGAGTTAAGTTTATATAAGGAGGAGAAAGTCTTGATAGAAGTTAAGAATTTAGTCAAAAAGTATGGGGACCACCTGGCAGTAGACAATTTGAGTTTTACGGTCGAAAAGGGTCAGATACTTGGCTTTTTAGGACCGAATGGGGCAGGTAAGTCCACTACTATGAATATTATTACAGGTTATATATCAGCCACAGAAGGTTCTGTAGTAATTGATGGTCATGATATTTTTGACGAGCCGGAGGAAGCAAAAAAACGCATTGGCTATTTACCGGAATTACCGCCTTTATACCAGGATATGACTGTCAGAGAATATTTAAACTTCGTAGCTGATCTTAAGCTGGTCAAACGATCAGAAAAAAGTAAAATGATTCATAAAATTATGGGTATGGCGAAAATTACAGACGTATCGGAACGTCTGATCAAACAATTATCCAAAGGTTATAAACAAAGAGTTGGTTTGGCTCAGGCCATGGTAGGATTTCCGGACGTACTAATATTAGACGAGCCTACCGTAGGATTAGACCCAATGCAGATTATTGAAATCAGAGATTTGATAAAGAAATTAAGCAAAGAACATACCATAATACTAAGTTCCCATATCTTATCGGAAGTCAGTGCGATTTGTGATACGGTAATGATTATTAATAAAGGTAAATTAATCGTCAGCGATACACCGGACAATCTATCCAAACATATTGGCGGTTCCAATGGATTACACCTATTAATTAAGGGAACCAGGGAAAAGATTAATGAAGCCTTATCTGATATTGAAGACATTACTAAAATAGAATATGAAACCAGAACACAAGACGGAACCATTAAATTAACCGCATATTGCAATGAAGACAGTGATATCCGTGAAGCAGTATTTTATGCTTTATGCGATGCAAAATGTCCGATTCTTAATATGCAGTCCTCTAATATGTCCCTGGAAGATATCTTCCTTGAAGTAACCCAGACGAGGGGTAAGAATAAACAGGCCAAAGCAGGGGTAAGAAAGAAATTCATGCCTGCAAAACCAGAGGAAGAGACTCCTTTGGCTGGCGTAGCTGCGAATACCCAGAATCAAGAAAATGACAATGAGGAGGAAAATTAAAGATGCTGGCAATTTATAAGAAAGAATTAAAGTCTTATTTTACATCGATGACCGGGTATGTGTTTATCGCATTCTTTTTAGTTATCATCGGTATATATTATGTAATTTACAATATGATTCAGCTCTATGCGAATTTTGAGTATGTATTATCTGGAGTATCTTTTATATTTATTTTACTGGTACCTATATTGACCATGCGTCTTATGGCAGAGGAAAAAAAGCAGAAGACAGATCAGCTTTTATTTACCTCACCATTACCGGTAGGTAAAATTATTGCAGGTAAGTTTTTTGCTGTATTAACGGTATTTTTAGCTGTTATGGCAATTATATGCCTGTACCCTTTAATCCTATTACAATTCGGAACCCTGTCCTTAAAAGTAGCTTATGGTTCCATACTTGGGTTTTCCTTATTAGGAGCGGCTTATATTGCGATTGGTCTGTTTATTTCTGCTCTTACCGAAAGCCAGGTAGTAGCAGCCGTGGTATCCTTTGTAGTGATACTGATTACCGCTTTAATGGACAGCCTTGTGAATCTGCTGCCAAAAGATAAAAAGTCAGCCTGGATTATCTTTACCATTATCGTCATTGTAATCTGCTGGGTTATTTATATTATGACACATAACCTTACCATATCCCTGATTATCGGAATTGCAGCGGAAGCTGTACTTACCGCAGTGTATTTATTGAAACCAACCTTATTTGACGGTTTAGTATCCAAAGTATTTAATTGGTTCTCCGTAATTGCAAGATTTGATAATTATACCCAGGGGGTACTAGATTTATCCTCCGCGGTTTATTTTATCAGTGTAGCATTCCTGTTCCAGTTCTTAACGGTTCAGGCAATTAAGAAGCGCAGATGGAGCTAAGGAAGGGAGAGAGATAAGGTGAAAGATATGAAAAATGAAAATCAGGATAAATTAAATCAGGATAACCTGAATACAGATAACCTGGATAATTTCAATCAGGAAAATCTTGACCAGAACGAGTTCGGTCAGGAAGAAGCAGAACAGGAAATAGCGGACCAGGAAACAGAGAATAAAGTAAGTCTGGGGGATAAAATCAAAGCCTCCTTTACTTCCAGAAAATTTAGAGGCGGTGCTTATGCAACTGCAATTTCTGCTATTGTTATTGTAATGATTCTGGTGGTTAATATTATTGTGACAGAATTAGGTCTTAAAGTAGATATTAGTAAAGAAGGGATGTATACCTTAACCGATGTTACAAAAGATTATGTAAAAGATATTAAAGATAACATAACCATATATTATATGGTTCAAACCGGTAAGGAAGATAAGACCTTTAAAGAAATCATAGAAAAATACCCGGCTCTATCCGGTAAAATCAAACTGGAATATAAAGATCCGGTACTATATCCGAACTTTGCCTCTAAATATACGGATGAAAAAGTGAATGATAACAGTGTAATCGTTGTCAATAATTCCAATGACAGAGCAAAATATGTGGATAACAGCAGTATGTACCAAACCGAGATTGATTATCAGACTTATCAGACCAACGTAACCGGAATCGATGTGGAAGGTCAGATTACCTCAGCTCTTCAATATGTCACCACGAAGGATCTGCCGGTTATGTATACCGTGGAAGGTCATGGGGAAACTGCTATCGGTACTACCCTTGCCTCTTCTTTGGCTAAAGTAAATGTAACAACCAAATCATTGGCTACTTTAACCGTAAAGAGTATCCCAGATGACTGTTCCGTCCTTTTTATTGGCGGACCGCAAAAAGACTATACCGAAGGTGAAGTAGCCATGATTAAGGATTATCTGGCAAAAGGCGGAGATGCTATTGTTCTTGCAGACTATGCGGCTGAAAATCTTACTAACTTTGACAGCCTTATGAGCTATTACGGAATCAGTTTTGTAAAAGGTATTGTACTAGAAAGCGAACAGGGCTTTTATATGGGACAATATGTGAATAACCTGGTGCCAAGTGTTAAGAGCCATGATATCACCTCTGGCATTATATCCAAGAATGCCTCCGTTGTAGTTCCTTCTGCAATCGGTATACAGACACTGGATACCAAGAGAAGCACCACCCAGATCGATCCTCTCCTTACTACTTCTGACAGTGCGTATTCTAAAATTGATGTACAGTCAAATACCGTTGAAAAGCAGGACGGGGATATTAGCGGACCCTTTAATCTTGGTGTTGCTATTACAGAAAAATTTAATAATGTCGAATCTAAAATAGTGGTACTTGGTTCTACTTTAATGCTTGATGAACAGATGATGTCTTATCCCTCCATCGGTAACCTGGATTTAATGTTAAATTCCATTAACTTTTTATCAGATCAACAAAGCAGCCTTGCGATACGTACCAGAAGTGTAACCCAGCAGTATCTGACCATGAACGCAGCACAGGTTAATTTCTGGGCAATCCTTATCGTTGTAATAATTCCGGTATTTGTACTTGCATTTGGCGGATTTATCTGCATTAGAAGGAGGAAAAAATAATGGCAGGCGGTAAGAAAAAGAAAAGCTTCACACTTATCATATTGCTGATTGTTATGATTGCTTTACTTGGAGCCTGTTTTTGGCTGATTAAATATAATGACAAAAAGGCGGCCACGAAAAGTGAAGACTCTACTGCTGAGACTACAACCATAGCCAATGTTAACGCAGACTCAATTACAACCATCCATTTTAAAAATGCAGATGGTGAGATGACACTGGTAAAAGGTGATGATAAGACCTGGAAGAATTCCGAAGATGAAGCTTTTCCCTTAAATCAGACGAATGCAGAAAATATGGCGAAAGCCTTTACCGATTTGACCAGTTCGAGGACCATAACGGAAGGCATAGAGGATTTATCTGCTTTTGGTCTTGACAAACCAGTGGTATCCGTAACCGTAACCGACAAAGATGGTAAAGAAACCAGTATTGCACTTGGCAGTGAAGCACCCGTAGCCGGCGGCTATTATGCAGTGCTAAACGGTGAAAAGAAAGTAAATATTGTAACGGCAGGATTTTATAATAGTTTTAACTATACGGTAACCCAAATGACGGCAGTGGAATCCATACCTGCAATCACGGCGGCTAATATTACTCATCTGATGGTGGAAAATAAAGATAAGCCTGGCTTTGAAATTTTATTTGATGCAAATAAAGCCGCCGACTTTGCCGGTCTGACCAAATGGACAATGAGACAGCCTTATAAGAAGCCTCTTCCGGCAGATGCGGATGCAGTTAATACATTATTGGCAAACTATTCAGCGCTTACCTATACCTCCTGTGCAGACTATAATGCAGCGGATTTAAGCAAGTACGGTCTGGATAACCCGGCAGCAACGGTTACCCTGCAGTACTATGAAGAATACACGAAGGATTCTGCCAAAGATGGAGATAACAGTACCAGTGAAGGTAATACCAGTGATAATAATACGAATGATGGTAATACGGCAGATCAAAAGGAAACAGAGAAAACCAGGATTAATTATAGTTTAGATCTCCTGATTGGCTCAAAGACTCCCGAGGGTGATTACTATGTAAAATCTAAGGATTCCAAAGCAGTTAATACTATGAGTTCTGATATGGTGGAAAAGATGATAAACATTGACGCCTACAGTAACGTCGACCACTATATTAATCTGGTCAATCTGGATTCCATTCATCAGGTAGATATTAATGTAGGAGGTAAAACCTATACTATAACTACGGAAAAGGTCCCCGCAACCTCAGATGAATCCCAGTCCGGTGACGATAAAGAAACCACAAATTACTACTTTAACGGCACCAAATCAGATGAAGATGCTTTTAAAGGGTTGTACCAGAAGATAATATCACCGGTTACAGAACGTGATATACCTGCAGAATATTTTAGCAGTAACGCAGACCAGACTCCTTATATGACCTTAAAATATTACCTCAATGACGGAGGTACTATTGATATTTCTTATAAACCTTATGATGACAGTTATTATGTGGTTAATTCAGGTGGCAATGAATATTTCCTGACGGATATGAGAGTAGTTAATGATATAGCAAAAGAACTGGAGACATTCACCGGTAAAAAATAAGCAGTTTATCTCCTACAAAAAAGAACCTGTTGAGCTTTATGTTAAACAGGTTCTTTTTTTACGTAAACCCGCTGTTTTGGCTGTCCAGTGGTAAATATTAACTAATTAATTTTGTTGACATATTCTTAAATACCACGTATATAATTGTAATACAAGCAGTAAAAATTAAAAGGAGCCGACGCAAACGTTAAGCTTACAATAGCCCCTGGAATATACAGATGTGGCATGCAATGGGGGATAGGTTGAAATAACAAGAGCAGTTTTTTCAACATCCTGATTTGCTTGTGTGCTAAAAGCATATAGATGGGGGATAGCTTGTGCACCACAAACTTGGTATGCGCAAAGAGCGTGCGCTAGAATAGAGGATAATATGAAAAGAAAATTGTGGTTGATGGGTATCTGTATCTGTATACTTATCATTATATTTGCTAAAAACATATATAATCAGTTAAATCAGGACAAGGGGTCAGAGAAAGAAGGTCAGGAAACGGTTCTTCGAAACGGGAATCTAATGACAGTATCGGAAGCTCTTAGGCTGACTGGTTTTCTTGGAATAGGGGAAGAGGCACTGTTAGAAGCTGTTGGTATGACAAAACCGGAAGACAAAGCAGAGGAAGCCTTTTTAAGTTTTAAAGAATGTAGAAGTATTCTGGATTTAGTTTGCCATGAACTTGATATTAATGAACCGGAGGTTATAAATAAACTCGCCTTTGACCTAAAAGACGGAGAAGATAACCAGGAAGTGTTAGCAGAAGAGTATTTAAACCTGTATGAAAGCATTCTTTTAGTCCTGCCAAAAGACAGTGTACCGGTGACAGAAAAAACCATGTTTGTAATCGGAAAGCCAAAGGATTCGGATCCGGATTCAGAAACAACTATGATTACGGACCAGGGAACGTATCAATATCAGAATGTAACCAGTTATGACAGTTTGTATCAACAGGGAGCCCTTAATCTTAACAATACAGGGACAGAAGGGAATCAGGCGGAGGAAACAAAGGACGATCAATCCACAGAAGTGGAGGAGGAGCAGAAAAAGCCATCAGACGGACAGACCTTTGTTCAGGATAATCAATTTTTATTAAAGAATTATATAGACCGCAAAATTGTTGCCATGGTCAGCGGCTCAAACCTAGTATATGTAAAAGCTGTGAAAAAGGAAGAAACAACATTACATAATGTTTATATTACGTCAGGAGAAGGCAGTACCGTAACTGCTTTTTTAAATGATATTACCAGGGATTTTAAAACCAGATATAAGTTGTCCAAAGATATTAAAGGTCAGATTGGTGATCTGGTTGTAGAAGATGGAGAAATTACTAAAATCAGTATCAAGCCTGACAAAATAGGTGGAAAAGTCCTAGTTGCCAATCAGAAATATATTGAAATAGAAGGCTACGGTAAAGTAAATCTGGATGATTATTATAAGATATATAAGATTTATGGTGAGTTATCCATGGAAGTTACCAACAGCATATTAGTTGGTTATGAAGCTACGGATTTTGTAGTAGCAGACGGAAAAATCGTAGCAGCATTGATTAAGGAAACCATTAAAGCAAAAGATATCAGGGTCTTGATTAAGACAGATAATTATGCAGATATTTATCATAATGAGGTTATGCTGACTTCAGATAAAGAATTTACCCTAAAAGCCGGAGATACGGTAAAAACCTATAAGGCTGGTCAAAAAGTAACGGTTAAACTGGATAACAAGCTGTTAAAGAAAGGCAGACTCAGATTTCAGACAAAATCAGAAAGCGGCAAGATAAAGCTGCTATCTATCAATCGGGCAAGTGGTAATCCTGCTTACCGGGGAGCTATAGAGATTTCCTCTGGGAAGGAGGGGTTGATTATTATAAACGAGCTGCCCATTGAAGAATACCTGTATGCAGTTATTCCTAGTGAAATGCCCTCAATCTATGGTCTGGAAGCCTTGAAGGTTCAGGCGATATGTGCCAGAAGTTATGCCTACAATCAGCTATTTGCCAATGGTTACAGCGAATTCGGCGCACATGTAGATGACAGCGTCAGTTATCAGGTCTATAACAACATACCTGAAAATGAGAAAACCATTCTTGCAGTTAAGGATACCTACGGTAAAGTGATTGAATATCAGAATGCCGTCGTAACGGCTTATTATTTCTCCACCTCCTGCGGTCATACAGCTTCTTTAAATGAAGTATGGGGAGGCAGTAGTGCGGATTATCTTCTTGGAAAACTACAGACTACCTATGATGTCGTGAATGGGGAAGCGGTTTATGCATCTACGGTTTCACCTTCAAGCAGTAATCTTTCCACAGAAGATAAGTTCAGAGATTTTATCTTAAAAGCGCCGGACGATACTTATGACAGCAAATTTGCCTGGTACCGGTGGAAGGTGACTATATCAAAAGAGAATTTAAAGAAGTCCATAGATAAGAATCTGGCAAGCCGGTATCAGGCGAATCCGGATTTGATACAGACTCTGGTAGGAGGTAAAGTAAATGATAATCCGAGGTATGAAAGCAAGCCGGTAGATACCATAGGTACCCTTAAGGATATCCTGGTCAGCAAACGGGAAAAAAGCGGAATCTTATCTGCTGTTATATTAGTCGGCTCCGATTGTACCGTAAAGGTTCAGTCCGAATATAATATCAGGACTCTATTAGCTCCGCTTTACGATAAAGTGATAAGGCAGGATGACAGTACCGTATCCGATTTAAGCATGCTGCCAAGTGCATTCTTTATAATAGATAAATCAGGCAAGAGTATCACCTTCCATGGCGGGGGATACGGACATGGTGTAGGTATGAGCCAGAATGGAGTAAAAGCAATGGCAGATTCTGGCAAAGATTATGAAGAAATTATTAAACATTATTATACGGATGTAGAGATCGGATTTATTTATTAGTAGCTATAAGTTCTATTTTTTACAATTATCAGAAGTTTCCGGCGGGTCCTCCAATATATGGACCCGTTCTGCTGATAATTTTCTATTATATTTATACTCTTTCCTATGTTTGAAGAGATACTTAAGATAATAAACCAAATCACCGGAGGATAATACCACATTAATCTCACCACCGATGAACATAATGTACATACAGAAATAAAACCATAACATAAACAGGACAATGGCGGTAAGACTTCCGTACATTCTGGAATAATTACTCATATTATCAATATAAAATGAATATAAATAGGAGAAGCCCATCCATCCGGCAGCAGATACCAAAGCACCGGGCAGCTCTTTATAAACTTTTGTGGTACGGTTTGGAATCACTACATATAGCAGTAAAAAGAAAACCGTAAGTATGAACAAACCGGCAATGGTACGAATACTAATGATTAGAAGGGCGAGATCCTTTAGAATGGGGATTCTGCTTTCAATCCAGACATACAGCCGGTTGCCGAATACCAATATAACCAGGGTTACAATCATCATAAGGGCAAATATAAAAGTATAGACAGAAGAAAGGAAACGAAGTTTAAAGTAACTTCTGGTTTCCCGTATGGCATAGACTGAATTAAGTCCTTTTATAATTGCCACGATTCCCCTGGAAGCCGACCAAAGAGCCGAGATGGCAGTAATAGAGATTATGGTGCCGGAGGCTTTATCATATATTTCAGATATGATGGTGATTATTAAGGAAGTGATACTACTGGGAAAAATCTGTGTTAATGTAGTCATAAGCACACTTTCCCTAATCGGCAGATATTGGAGCAGGGTCAGCAGCAGCATAATAAAAGGGAAAAAAGAAATCATTACAAAAAAAGCTGCCTGAGCTGAAAATGCCGAAATGAAATCATCCGCTACTTTTCTATTGAAGGCCCGAATTATTCTGAAAATTGAAATAGCAATATGCATAATATACCTCGTCTGATATTCCATCTAAAAAGTGTAATATCGTGATTATATTTTAGTATATGTAATCAACGATAACCTTAGTCTAAAAATAAGTTTACTCTACATAATTATACCATTATTTAGCAGGAATGTGTTGGATTTTATAAAGATTTAATTTTAAGCTTCCTATTGACAGGGTTTTTAAAAGATGATAATTTTATATTGAATAAATTAGCGAAAATTGTCGAAATTGGGGGCGAGACAGATTTGCATAATAGTTCAACGGTAAGGACACTAAATCTTTTAGGGGCCGGGTTGAAAAGTTGAACAGTACTTTTATTAACTGCGGCATAGGTAGCTGCAGTTTTTTATTTGTGGATTCTACTAATCCTATAGAACTAGTGTGAAATAAAACATTTCACACTTCTTATTTGGGCAGTATCGCAAGCCAGCTTGCGATATGCATGAGTGTTAGTGTAATAAGTGCATTAGGAAAAAATAAAAAACAGAGGAGTAAAAGTGTTATGAATGTATTGAATAAGCTCAGAATTCGGACCAAATTGATTATTTTATTAGTTTTTATGGTAGGATGCACCTTTTTGATCGGGGTAGTCGGTTATACGTATACGAATAATTCCCATGTAGCGCTTACAAATCTTTACCGGCAAAATCTAATCACGGTAGAACTACTCAGCGATGCAAGAACTCAGGCAAGAGCGAATTATGCCAATGCACAGAAACTGATGTTAATAACGGATTCTGCCAGTAAGGATGAAACCAATGCAGATATTGATAAAAGAAATAATAATATTAAAAAGGATTTTGAAGAATTCCAAAAGACCGATCAGGATGATTATGAAATAAAGCAAATGGAACTAATAAATAAAAAGATGGCGGATTGGAACTTGATTTTTCAAAATATTAGAGATTTGGCAGGCTCCGGAAAAACCGAAGAGGCCATTGGCATCTATGAACAAAAAGGTGAAGCAGTCTTTGAGGATCTGCAGACTAGTATCAGGGACATGGTAGACTATGCAATTACAGAAGCAGATACTATCTATCAGGAAAATAATGCTTCAAACAGGGAAGCCCTCATATTTTTATCCGTTTTAATAGTAAGCATAACCGTTATTTCTATCATATTAGGTGTAATGATTGCCATATCCATTACAAATCCAGTCGCAAAAGCGGTGACACTTATAAAAAAGACGTCCGATCTGGATCTTGTTAATGATGCATCTTTTGAAACAATGTTGAAATATAGAGGAGAAATCGGTGCGATTGTTCGTTCGGTATTTGAAATGAGGAATGCCTTAAGAAATGTGGCAGAAACGATTATTGCTGTCTCGACGGAGCTGGCATCCAATTCCGCGGAGTTATCCGAGTCTACCGACAGCAGTACCAAAACCATCAACCAGGTGGCTAATGCCATTAATGAAATTGCGGAAGGGAATGGTACACAGGCTGAAATGGTAACGAAAACAAGTGCCGCCATGAAAGATATATCCGCCAGTATCGATGAGGTAAATAAAGCCATTGAAACCAATGCAGACAATGCCGGACATTCTCTGGCAATAGTATCAGAAGGACAACAGGCTGTTGATCTTACCATTCTTAGAATGCAGGATAATATTGCCGTTACAAAGGAAGTAGGGGAATCGATCCGCGAATTAAGTGAGTTGATGCTTAAAGTAAATAATATTACCGGACTAATTAATGAAATTGCCTCCCAGACGAATCTCCTTGCTTTAAATGCGGCAATCGAAGCAGCAAGAGCGGGTGAAGCCGGTAAAGGTTTTGCAGTAGTTGCGGAGGAGATAAGAAAACTTGCGGAGGGTTCCTCTACAGCGGTAAAAGAAATAACAGATATTATAAGTGACACGGTTGCCAAAAATAAAGTAGCAGAAGAAAATATGAATAAAGTTAAGGAAATCGTAACAGAACAGGAAAGTGCCGTTAAGGTTACCAAAGAGGTGTTTAGCAAAATTCAAGAATCGGTAGACGATATTGCAAATAAAACAAAAGCTTTGGCAACAGTCATTAATAAGATTGATACTTCCTCCAGAGAAATTGCATATCAGACCCAGGATATGGCAGCCGTTGCACAAGAAGCAGCGGCAAGTTCGGAAGAAATATCCGCTTCCAGTGAAGAACAGTTAGCTTCCATGGAATTAATATCCAAAGCATCTGCTGCATTATCAGAGATGGCAGTTGAATTAAAAAGTGAAATCAGCAAATTCCACATTTAATTAAGAACATCTTCATAAACTTACATAAAGGGCGTATTGCATAACTAAAATAAAAAATTAGTGATGCAATGCGTCCATTTTTATAGAGAAGATTAAGATACCTTTACATAAAACCGTACCACTTTAATTATCTTTTTGAAGGCTTTATCCGCTTCGTAAATCGCCCCATGGCTTATTTCATTTTCTTCTTACCTTGTAAGGACGCATCATTTCATTGTCTTCATGATCCAGAATATGGCAGTGCCAGACATAACCGGGTCCATAAGACGGATCAAAAGGAAATAGGTTCAGTCCTGGTCTTGAATCTTTGGCAGGAACATCCTGAGGAGCAAAACGCACAAGGATTCGGGTAACCTGACCGGGATTCATACGAATGGTATCCTTCCAGCCTGTTTCATTAGGATCGGGAGGTAAGGGTTTACCACACAGATAAGGAGCGATTTCTACAATACGGGTTGGATGGTCAAGGGGAGGTGTACCGTTCTCGTTAAGCCATTTATTTGCATAACTGCCAGTATCCATAAATTGCCGGTCTAATAACTGGAACTGTATCAGGTGCAGGTGGATAGGATGTGTATCCTGGGTCAGGTTGACGATTTCCCATTCTTCTGTGGAGCCGGTTAAAGGAACCTCCGTGATAGGTGCACTCCATGTTTGACCGTCCAAAAGAACTTCTAAAGGTCCATTAGGTCCCCCTACCTCATATAACGTAAGAATTCTTTTTGGTGAATCCGGTATCAGGACAGGTATTTTGTTTAAACAAGCTGGTAATTCAGATGGTTTCTCAGGAGCAGGAACGTTTTGGGGTACACTAAACTGCATGATTTGCCCGGTGGTTTCAGGATCTGGAGCCGTACCGCCTGGATATGGTGCATTTGCGTCATTGAGTAAAAGTACCTTAGTACCGGGCTTAAGAGGTGAAAAATCAATCAGAACATCCGCTCTTTCAGCGGGTGCCAGCAATAAGGAATCCAGTACTACAGGGTGAGGGAGGAAACCACCGTCACTGCCGATTTGAACCATTTTTAAACCTTCCGTTAATTTTAGATTATAAAATCGTGCATTAGAACCATTTAATAGGCGAAAACGGTATTGACAGAGCTTAACATTAAGGTTTGGCCATACCTTGCCATTTACCACAATGGTATCTCCAAAGAATTCCGGCATCCAGTAAGGATGCACTTCGCTATTATCTCCTTCCTGATTAAATAATAAGGAGCCATCCTCTGAAAATGAGCGGTCTTGTATAACAATCGGTATTTCATAACTGCCATGGGGTAGTATATATCTGTTATTTGATGGGGTGCAATTTTGTTTTCTTCTACAGGTACGAAGCAGATAAAAACCGGAAAGCCCAGCATAGACATTGAGCCTGGTTACCCCTAATGCATGGTCGTGGTACCAAAGGGCAGCAGCCTCCTGACTGTTTGGATAAGTATACCAATCCGTTACATATTTGCTGCCGGTTTTACCATTCGCCGTATACCAGGCTTCCGGGTGTCCGTCATAAATGGAGGATACTTCTCCGCCATGCAGGTGAGTTACGGTAGGAACCGGCTGTCCGGCCTCTTTAAATCCCGGAGGAAATAAAGGCCAGGGCTTTGGAGGATCCATAGGCATATCATTGGGATTTGCCCAATGAAGGGTTGGATCAACTGCAAAAAGACTGGGATTTTTTAAACAGTTGTTCCACTTTACAGTAACCGGGATGTTTTGCCGTGCTTCAAAGGTAGCACCGGGATAACTGATAGAATACCTGGTATATCCTTTGTCGGGATCTTTAATAAGTCCTCCGTAACCCCATACGGTAGTGAGGGGGAAACCCTCCGGAAGTATCTGTTGTTTGAATTCACGAATATCGATTTGGTATATATGCCTCTTTTTTTTCCCAAAATCATAGTCCTCTTTATTCCCCTTGGTTTTGTCCGTCACGATATAAGGCGCATAGACTGGGGGTTTTACTAACTGATTTTTAAATTTCGGAACAACAGCCGGATTAAGTTTTGATATTGTCTCACTGTTTTTTACTTTGATTTTTTCTGTTTTCTTTATGAATCCGGCTGCTTTTGCTGCGTAATAATGGGCGGCTGTTTTAAAATGTAATTGCCACATAATATTCTCCTCTCTTTGTCATTTGATATAACATAATATGTCGTTTTATGGTGCAAAGTTACAGGAAAAAATTTGCATTGTATTGACAAATTAACTAAAAAGTGGTAGATTATATGTAAACAATTTGTTGTTTATGTCGATAAAAATGATATGAATCAATGCATTAAGCATAAGAATCGCACAAAAAACCCGGACATATTTCGATGAACTTCTTATGTTTGCCATGAACCAAGTGATATTGCACTATTACAGTTGTGGGCCGGGTTGAATAGCAATTTATAAACTGTGGCATAAGCTGCAGTTTTTTTATGCAAGGTGCGATTACTTCTTTTTGCATAAAAAATACTCTCAAAAGGCTCAAAAAAACAAAAGGAGTATATAATTATGAACGTGTTAAACAAACTAAAGATTCGAATTAAGCTGGTCATTTTAGTTACTTTTATGGTGGGGTGCACCTTTGTGATTGGGTTAATTGGCTACAAGTATACGAAACAATCCCAGGAAGCATTAACCAATATCTACAAGGATAATCTTATAACCATTGAACTGCTCAGTGACGCAAGTACACAGATAAGCGCTAATTTTTCCAATATACAAAAGCTGATGATCTTAACAGATGCAGCCTCCCAGAAAAAAACCAATGCCGATATAGACGCAAGGCTGGAAACTTTAAATAAGAACCTGGAGGCATATAAAAACACCAATCTGGATGCCTATGAGGTAACCCAGATGGGAGAGTTTACACAAAAATATGCAGCCTGGGAATCCGTTTTTAAAAAATTAAGAGATTATACCGGCAACGGTAGAACAATAGAAGCACTAAACGTATATCAGCAGACCGGAGAAACGGCTTTTGCGAACCTGCAGAAAAGCATCGGAACTTTAGTGGACTATAACATAAGAGAAGCAGATACGATCTATCTTAAGAATAATACCTCCGCCAGGGAGGCAATCGTGTTTTTGTCCATTCTTATTGTAAGTATAACATTGCTAAGCATCATATTAGGGATACTAATAACAAATTCCATTACGAAACCGATAACTGGAGTTGTATCCTTTATTAAAAAAACCTCTGATTTAGACCTTGTCTATGATCCTGACTTTGAAGCACTTATGAAATATAAAGGGGAAATAGGCGCCATTGTGGACTCTGTTTTCGATATGAGGAAAGCCTTAAGAAGCATAGCTGTTAAAATAACTGCCGTATCCGGTGATCTGGCGGTGAATTCCCAGGAATTATTTGATTCAACCGATGAAAGTACGAAAACCATCAATCAGGTAGTAAATGCTATTAGCGAAATTGCAGAAGGCAACGGCACCCAGGCTGAGATGGTTACCAAAACCAATTCCACTATGAAAGAAATATCTGGAAGAATTGCGGAAGTCAACAAAGCAATCATCACCAATGCGGACAATGCAGAACAATCCTTAGATATCGTAGCCCAGGGTCAAAAAGCTGTGGACTTAAATCTCCTAAAAATGCAGGACAATCTTAACGTTACCGCGCAAGTCGGAGCTTCGATCCAAGAATTAAGTGAATTAATGCTAAAGGTAAATACCATAACCGGAGTAATCAATGAAATAGCTTCCCAGACAAACCTTCTAGCCTTAAATGCGGCAATCGAAGCCGCAAGGGCAGGAGAAGCCGGCAAAGGCTTTGCAGTGGTTGCCGAAGAAATCAAAAAGCTTGCAGAAGGTTCATCAGCCGCAGTAAATGAAATCACAGAAATAATCAACAATACCGTTGCCAAGAACAAAGTAGCGAAAGAAAATATGGATAAAGTAAAAGAAATTGTTTCAGAACAAGAGAAAGCAGTAAATCTAACAAAAGACATGTTTGGAAAAATCAAAGAAACCGTGGAAGATATTGTAGGAAAAACCAAGACCTCCGCTGGCTTAATCAAAAAAATAGATACGGCCACAAAAGAAATCTCAATACAGACTCAGGACATGGCCGCAGTAGCAGAAGAAGCAGCCGCAAGTTCCGAAGAAATATCCGCCTCCAGCGAAGAACAACTAACCTCCATGGAACAAATTTCAAGTGCATCCGGTAAATTATCTTCCATGGCCGGTGAACTAAAAGAAGAAATCTCTAAATTTAAAATATAGAGTGCAAAGCTTATCACATAGCCAAAGTTAAAGCCAAAGACTTAGTCAAATCTGAAGATTTATATAAAGATAAGCATAAAGAAGCTAAAAATATAGATAAACCTAAAGATTTAAGTATCCATAACTAAAATCATTTAGTAGGATGTCTGAAAATAGGTCACTACTCAATAATGTGTTCATTGTAATGGAGACATTATAGACCAAAAGAAAAAACAAAAGACTAAAACAAACCCAAAAGACAAAAACAAAACCAAGACAAGTTTAACCCAAAGACTAAGGCAGTATTCTGGTATGCTTGTAATTGTTTGGTATCGGGAAGGTTCCTCATGACACTTAAACTCGGGTGAGTTGCGCTGCTATAAGCAGCTCACCCGAGTTTCTAGTGTCATGAGGGTTCTTTCCCTACCAAACAATTACAAGCATACCAGAATACTGCCGCCCCTTTAAACAAATCTACGTCAAAACAAAAAAAAGTAAACCCTTGACAAGAAAAAAAATTATGCTACAATGAGTCATATACGACAAAGGCTGTGAAGGTGCAATGCATCATGCATACCAGATAATTATTTTCTATCAGAGAGAGGAAGTCACCGGCTGAAAGCTTCCTTAAGTTCAGATAATTATTGATATTCCCACCGGAGCCTCATCTTTGAACCTTAGTAGGAGATGACGTTTAGGCACGTTACGCTGACTTAAAGAGCTTATGTAATAAGAGGATAATCAAATCTTATTAGATAGGAATTTGGGTGGTACCGCGGAATTACACATAAAAAGGTGTGTAATATCATATTTGATATTTAATCCGTCCCTGTTTTTTTCAGGGGCGTTTTTTTATGTTTACGGATATGCAATTGTGTTAAACTTGTAAAAATCTGATAGCTGACCGGTATATGAAAAGAACTGTCCCGAAGTTAATGGAAAGAAAGACAATGTGTTTAAAAAGGGCGCTAGTGTGAAATAAAGAACATTTCACACCCCTGAGTTGTATGTGTGCTAAATCACACAGATGGGAGCAGCAAGTTTGTGCATGCGCACCACAAACTTGGTATGTGCAAAGAGCGTGCGCAAGAAAAGAGGTTAACATGAAAGAAAAATTAAAAGCCATTGTAGATGAAGCATTAGAGAAAATCAAAGCTTCCGAAGAGTTAGACAAATTAAATGAAATCCGTGTCGCATTTTTAGGCAAAAAAGGTGAACTGACAGAAATTTTAAAATCCATGAAAGATGTAGCTCCAGAGGACAGACCGGTTATCGGACAATTAGTGAATGAAGCCAGAAGTACGCTGGAAGAAAAATTAGAAGAGAAAAAGAATTATTTTGCAAAAAAAATAAGAGAAGAACAAATCCTTAAGGAAACCATCGATGTTACCCTTCCGGCGAAGAAACCCATGGTTGGTCATCGTCATCCCAATTCCATTGCTCTTGAGGAAGTAGAGAGAATCTTTGTGGGAATGGGCTATGAAGTAGTGGAAGGTCCGGAAGTGGAATACGATTATTATAATTTTGAAGCCTTAAATATTCCGGCAAACCATCCGGCTAAGGATGAACAGGATACCTTCTATGTAAACAGTAATATTTTGCTTAGAACTCAGACTTCACCGGTACAGGTAAGAGAGATGGAAAAAGGCAAACTCCCTATCAGATTAATTGCACCCGGCCGGGTATTTCGTTCCGATGAAGTGGATGCCACCCATTCCCCGAGCTTTCATCAAATCGAAGGACTGGTTATTGATAAGAACATTACTTTTTCCGATTTAAAAGGAACCCTGGCAGAATTTGCAAAACAGTTATTTGGAGAAGATACTAAGGTAAAATTCAGACCCCATCACTTCCCATTCACCGAACCAAGTGCCGAAGTGGATGTTACCTGCTTTAAATGCGGCGGTAAAGGCTGCCGTTTCTGCAAAGGCTCCGGCTGGATTGAAATCTTAGGCTGCGGCATGGTACATCCGAAAGTCCTTGAGATGAGCGGTATTGATCCCAATGAATATACTGGTTTTGCTTTTGGTGTAGGGTTAGAACGTATTGCTTTATTAAAGTATGAAATTGATGATATGAGATTGCTTTATGAAAATGATGTCAGATTCTTAAAACAATTTTAATTCATTCGATAAGTACGGTTTGGTTATAAGTGTGTTATAAAATTATGTTTACTAAGAAGACATGTAGTTCAATTTAATTATTTGGATAGATTCATATAGATTTATACGAGGAGGTTTATTGGAATGAATACACCATTATCATGGATAAAAGCATATGTACCGGAACTGGACGTAACTGCGAAAGAATACACTGACAGCATGACCTTAAGCGGTACAAAAGTAGAAGGTTATGAAGAGTTGGATGCCGATCTGGATAAAATCGTGGTTGGTAAAATATTAAAGATTGAAAGACATCCGGATGCGGATAAATTAATTGTTTGTCAGGTTCAGATTACGAAAGAGGGCGAAACCGTTCAGATCGTAACCGGAGCTCCCAATGTAGCTGAGGGGGACATTGTCCCTGTGGTCCTTGACGGAGGCCGTGTTGCAGGAGGTCACGACGGGAATAAGACACCTGGTGGGATTAAGATTAAAAAAGGTAAATTAAGAGGCATTGAATCTTGTGGTATGATGTGTTCCATAGAGGAATTAGGTTCCAGTAAAGAGATGTATACAGATGCACCGGACAACGGAATCTACATCTTTAGTAATAACAAAGAATATGACGGCATCGAAATCGGTTCCAGTGCGGTAAAAGCCCTTGGTCTTAATGATGTAGTATTTGAATATGAAGTTACTTCAAACCGGGTAGACTGCTTTGGTGTATTGGGAATTGCAAGGGAAGCCGCCGCAACCTTTGGACGGGAATTCATACCTCCGGTTATTAAGGAAACCGGCAATCAGGAGAAAACCTCTGATTATATTTCCGTTGAAATCGAAGCGAAAGACCTTTGCAGCCGTTATGTAGGAAGAGTAGTTAAGAATATCAAATTGGCACCCTCTCCCTTATGGATGCAGAGAAGACTTGCTGCCTGCGGAATCCGCCCTATCAATAACCTGGTGGATATCACGAATTATGTAATGGAAGAGTACTCCCAGCCGATGCATGCTTATGACCTTGATTTAGTTGCCGGTAAGAAAATTATCGTTCGCAGAGGTAAGGATGGAGAAGAATTCCAGACCTTGGACGGACAGGTAAGAAAAGTGGATTCCTCAATCTTAATGATCTGCGATGCAGAGAAACCCGTTGGGATTGCAGGTATTATGGGCGGAGAAAATTCAAAGATTACAGATGAAGTAAAGAATGTATTATTTGAAGCAGCCTGCTTTAACGGAACCAATATCCGTCTGTCCGGTAAAAAATTAGGACTTAGGACCGATGCAGCAGCTAAATTCGAAAAGGGCTTGGATCCCAATACCGCCATGGAAGCCATTAACCGTGCCTGCCAGTTAATTGAAGAACTTGGTGCAGGTGAAGTAGTGGGAGGAGCTGTTGATGTTTATCCTGAGGTAAGAACGTCCAGAAGAATACCGTTTAGTCCAGAGAGAACCAATAAAATACTGGGTACTAAGTTAAGCAAAGAAACGATGCTTGGTTATTTTAAGAAGATAGATTTAGGATATGATGAAGCAACCGGAGAAGTCATAGTACCCAGTTGGAGACAGGATGTGGGGGGTCAGGCGGATTTGGATGAAGAAGTTGCCCGTTTCTTTGGCTATGATAATATCCCAACGACTCTGCCTACCGGAGAAGCCACTACAGGAAAACTTTCCTTTAAATTACGAATTGAAAATGCCGCAAGGAATATTGCCGAACAGTTTGGCTTTAACGAAGGCATGAATTATTCCTTTGAAAGTCCCAAAGTATATGATAAACTATTAATTCCGGAAGGGGATAAGCTAAGGGATAATGTGGTTATATCCAATCCGTTGGGAGAAGATTTCAGTATCATGAGGACCATTTCCTTAAATGGTATGTTAAACTCCTTATCCACTAATTTTAACAGAAGGAATAAGAATGTCCGTCTGTATGAACTTGGTAATATCTATCTGCCAAAGGCTCTTCCGATTACGGAACTTCCGGAGGAGAGAATCCAGTTTACGCTTGGAATGTACGGAGAAGGAGATTTCTTTGACTTAAAAGGTGTAATCGAAGAATATCTGGAAAAAATAGGGATGAAGAAACTGGTGTCTTATGATCCAAAAGCCGGCAAACCTTATCTTCATCCGGGTCGCCAGGCGAATATCATCTATGATAATACGGTAATTGGTTATATCGGAGAAGTACATCCGGAGGTATTAGATAATTATGATATCGGTGACAAAGCATATGTTGCCGTACTAGATATGCCAGAAGTGGTTGCCCGGGCAACTTTTGATGTGAAATACGAAGGAATCGCCAAATATCCTGCGGTTACCAGAGATATCAGTATGGTTATGTCCAAGGATATCTTAGCCGGCGATGTGGAAGCGGTTATTCGTAAAAATGGCGGACAGATTTTAGAAAGCTACCGCTTATTTGATATATACGAAGGCAGCCAGATCAAGGAGGGGCATAAGTCTATGGCGTATTCTATTAGCTTTAGAGCAAAGGATAGAACCCTTGAAGATAAGGATATAACAGAAGTTTTAAATAAGATCTTAAGCGGTTTAAGTAAATTGGGAATCGAACTGAGACAATAAATCCGTCAAGAGGCTGCTGTAAAATTAAATTGTAAACACGTCAATTCCACAAAGAAATGAGTGGTAAAGGCGGTCAGCAGTATTCTGGTAATAATATTTTTGAAGGGAAAGAACCCTCATGTCATCAATAACTTGGTGAACTGCTAAAGGCAGGTGGAAAAGAGTAAAACTTAAAAACGTTAAAAGTCTCATCTGACAGTTACTCTTATCCGCCCCTACGCAGTTTTCCAAATTAAGTGACATGAGGGTTCTTTCCAGCACAAAAATATTATATGCATACCAGGATACTGCCTTAGTTATGGAATTATCTTTCTTCCTTCGTATGCCATGAACTGCAAATTTGCAGCAGTTCCTTCTTATATTTCTCTTATGAATAGCCGATAACATAAATACTGGGTAAATATTTAATCATTTAGACTAAATTTTGACAAAAATGGATATTAATCTATTATCAGGAAATATAATAGATGGTTAAAACCACTCTGCATATTTTATTTACAAATGAGAAGGAGGAGACAAAATGAAGAAATATCTGCTTAAATGGAAGACATTCTTGTTGGCGGTCATCATGGCAATAGCCTTGCTTCCAGCCGGTACGGTTTCTGTCTTTGCAGCGGCAAAGCCAGCCATGTCGGTGACGAATAAAACTGTAATCGGAATTGATCAGGAATTTAAATTATCCATTAAGAACGTAACCAAATCCAAAGTAAAATCAACCAGTTGGTCTTCCACGAATAAAAAGGTGGTAGTTGTTGACGGAGGAGAAGTGACTTCCGTGGGCAAAGGAACCGCCACCGTAAAGTGTAAGATAACTTATAAAAATAAAACGACCAAAACCTTGTCCTGCAAGGTAACGGTAAAGATTCCTGCCACGGCTGTGGAGATTACCAATGCTCAGGATGATCTTACCAACAATAGCAGGCAGGTTATTGCAGTGGGGGATTCCTATGATTTTAACAGCGTACTTACTCCCTCCAATGCAGATAACTATATAACCTATTCCATCAGCAATACCGATTGTGCCACAGTAGACTATAAAGGTATTGTCAGAGGAAAAAAGCCTGGCTTTGTAACCTTAACGGCAAGAGCAAAACTTACAAAACCTGCGGCCTATAAGAATAATCTGGATCAAGTACTGGACTTAAAAGACAGCATCAATCTAGAGATTGTTTCGAAAACCGCAAAAGTAACGGATGTGAAATTAACAGATACCACAACCCTTACAGTTACCTTTGACAAAGCAATGGATGTGAAATCCTTGTTAAATGATCAGAATCAGCTTTTAAGCAATATCATTATTACCACCAAATCAGATAAGAATGGTGTGATTGCAAGCAGCCTGGGTACTCTGACAGGAAGTCTTTCCTCAGACGGCAAGATCTTAACGATTAAGACTACCGGTTACTTTAACGGTTTATATGGAATAAAATTTACAACGGGTATCCTGACAAAAGACCAGGAACCGTTAATGGAATATTTTAAAGAATTAGCCCTGTATGACACCACAGCACCAACCTATAAAAATTATGTGGTGGATGATACCGGTCTTATTGCCACAATTAACTTTAGTGAGGCTATGGACTTTAGCGGCTTGAAGATTGAAACGGTACAGCAGGCTTCCTCCAATACGGCGGCAAAATCCACTACCATCAACAGATTAAGCCAGAAAACCAATTATAAGGCGTCAGATGACGGCAAATCCTTAGTTATTGATCTGACACTGATATCCACCTTAGATTATAACAAGCAGTTTATGGTAGTGTTCTCAGGTCTTAAAGACAGAGCGGGCAATTATCCGCCAAATGACCGGATCACGACTTATGTAGGAACAGATACTGCTCCGAAACCTCAGGCACAGCTGATATCCTTAATACGTACGGATGGCAATACCTTAACAGCAACCTTTACAAGATCAATTAAGAGTCCGGGAAGCGTAATGTTAAGCAACGGCATGAACATACCTGGTAAGGTCAAAGAAGACAATACAAAACAGGTTATTTATACCCTGGATCCAAACTCAGCTAAACTTTACGGTAAACAGGATGTATATATCGGTTTCTGGGACAGCTATAATGTAATTGCCAACGATACATCGGCGAATACCTATAAGAAAGTTGAAGTAAACTTTACAATAGTTGCTGAAATTCCGGAGCTGCAGGATTTCAGGCTTGATGTTGAAACTTATGACAGCGGTCCGATTTACAGTCTGGTATTGACCTACAATAAAGATGTTGACCTCATTAGCAAAAATGGAGTATTAAAAGCCAGATTTATACCTAACGTCGGAAACTACCCGGGTGATTATTACATCGGATATACCGCAGAAGCCAATGGCTCGGTCGTTACTTTAGTACTCAATAGCAGTGATATGAATCAGGCCGGCACGTTCATTGTTACCCTTCCGGAAGATTTTGTTTCAGATGGCTACGGTAATACAAGCATTGAAGAGACAGTGAAGCTGGTAAGTACGGAAGGTACCTCTACCGCCTTACCAAAACCAAGGGCAATCGTTCAGTCTAATGACGATGCAAGTACTATCTATATATCCTTTGGTAATAAGCTGGATGAAACCACGGCACAGAATATAAATAATTATAGTGTGGCAGGTGCTTCCATTATCAGCGCAGAACTGACGGATAACACCACTACCGGTGCAACAGTAAAATTAACACTGGCACCGAACAGTATTACGGAATCCAATAAATATTCCATAAGCATATACGGAATTACCGGATATCATAATACCTATTCAGTAATGGAACCTTACAACGCAATGGTTTACCTCCGCAAGAATTCAGGTCCCGGATATGTGACAAATAATTATACCAATCCGGATAAAATAATCCTGACCTTTAGCGAGAATCTATCGGGAACAGCCAGTTTCCAGGCGTTTCAAAATGGTGTGGACATGGTGGAAAACTGTGTGATAAGCGGCAAGAATATAATTATTACTTTAGTAGACCTGCCCGTTAAGAATATTCCGATTACTGTTACACCAACCAGTGCTAACCATATCACTGATATCTATGGCAATGAAATAGGAACGTTGCCGACTATTCAGGTGATACCTACATATTAATCATACTAGCTGACTAAACTAAGGGGATTTTGCCAAACAGCTTAAAGGCTGTGGGGCAAAATCCTCTTTTGCAGGTATTACAGTACATTGTTTTTAATATAAACGGAACCGATTACTTGTATATTTTAGCTGCAACATAGAAAAGTCTCGGTGCAGAATAGGAGATTACAATTGGAGTTGCACCATGTTGTCTGGTAATCTCAAATTTTTACAAGGAATATATGTGCAATTTAATAAAAATATAACATTTAATGAATTATTAGACAAAATTTTGACAAATGTAGGAATTATAATATAAAATAGTAATGTATACAGCCGGGATTTGGCTTAACAATGAAAGAAGAATTATATTAATAGGAGGAATGAAGAATGAAAAAGCGGATACAAAAGTGGATAGGAATTTTACTTGCTGTTCTGTTAATTATAACCGTATTTCCAGTAAACGGTACAACAACTTATGCCGCGGCAGCAAAACCTACCATATCCATGACTTCCAAGACACTGATCGGGGTAGGGACGGCATTTACCTTATCCGTTAAGAATCTGGACAAAACAAAGGTAAAAACAACGGTATGGTCATCAACCAATAAAAATGTTGTTACCGTAAATTCTAAAACCGGTTATGTTACCTCCAAAGGAAAAGGAACAGCTACCGTTAAATGTAAAATTACATATAAAAACGGCACCGTACTTAGTCCCTCCTGCAAGGTAACGGTTAAAATACCGGCGTCTGCAATCAAAATAACCAATACTATGCCAGAAGGCATGAATAATTTTGTACTTACTGTGGGAAATACTATGGATTTTGACAGTATGATTACTCCAAGCAATGCCAGTGATCTGATCACATATACCATTGATAATACCAGCTATGCGACGGTTGATAAAAAAGGTATTGTTACGGCACTAAAACCCGGTATTGTTCGTTTGACTGCTACGGCTTCCATGACAAAAGCAGGAACTGCCACCAGTACAGTTAAAGATGATGTGAGTATTTTGATTGTGGCAAAAACGGCAGGTGTCAGTTCAGCAGTTTTAACCGATGCCACCACCTTAACGGTAAACTTTGACAATCCGGTTAACCCATCAACAGTAATTGGCACCTACGGTGAACTTTTAGACAGCGTAACCATTAACGGCATGAACGATAAGGACGGTAAACCGGCGGATAAACTGGGATATTTAAGTGGAGTTTTATCCTCCGACGGAAGAACCTTAACCATTACTTCTGCCAATGCTTTTAACGGAACCTATGCGCTCCATGTCAGCAATACGGTTCTTTCAATGGATGGAACACCTGTTACGGAATATTATAAAAATCTTGAATTAAAAGATACCAAACCACCCTTTTTTAAAGATTATAAAATAGATGACACCGGTATGATAGTTACCCTTAACTTTAATAAAGCCATGGATTTTACCAATATGCAGGTTTCTAAAGTAAGTCTGGTTAAATCCAATGAGACTGCCGATGTGGCTACTTTAAGTCTGCTTAAGACTAAGACGAATTATGTGAAATCCGAAGACAGCAAATCCTTAACTATTGACTTAACTAATATTAACCCTAATGACCTGAATAAGTCCTTTGCGGTAGTATTCTCCGGCTTAAAGGATAAGGCAGGCAATTACCCCAGCAATTCTATTATAACTGCTTATGTGGTAACGGATACCACACCAAAGCCACAGGCGGTATTAAAATCCCTGACACGTACCGGTTATTATACCATCACCGCCTCCTTTACCAGATCAATTAAAGCTCCTGGTGAGATTATGTTAAGCAATGGAAAAATGATTGACGGCGTAGTAAGCAAAGACGATAAAACACTCGTTAATTATACTCTGGATGCAACCTCTGCAAAGCTTACCGGATCCCAGAAAGTTTCCATCGGCTTCTGGGACAGCTATAATGTTAAGGATACGGATCATACTGGTGATACCTTCACAGACAGGATGGTTAATTTTACCGTAAGTACCACAGGACCCCAATTAAGGTCTTATAAACTCACTACTGAGGGTACAGATGCTAATCTTAGCTATATTTTAACCCTTACCTATGACAAAGCGGTAGTATTATCAAGCGATACCGGTAAATTCGTATCCAGATTAAATACGGTTAATGGTGATATCTATTCCCAAAAGAATCTTACCTATACGGCTACTGCGAAGGATATGATTGTAACGTTAAAACTGGATAAAAATCAGTTTAACGATAATGGAACTTATACCATTACAATTCCGGATGGTTTTGTAAAGGATAATTTTAATAACGACAGTAAAAAGACAGACGCGATCGTTAACAGAACCGGAACCAATGGAACAGGACTTCCGGCACCGGATAGGATAGAACAGTCCTCTAGTGACCCAGGTGTTATCCTGATTAGTTTTCCTAATAAGCTTGACAAAGCTACCGCGGAAAACAGAGCGAACTATACGATCTTAGGTGTAACTATATTAAAAGCCGAACTGGTTGATAATAACGCAGCAGGAGCTACAGTGCAGCTAACCCTGAATCAGGGTGCAGTTTCTGTAACCGCTACTTATGTAATAAAAATTAAAGGCATCAAAGGTTATGGGGATTCCTTTACTCCTATGGATGATTATGAAACTACGTTATTATTAATGGAAAATAAAGCTCCTTCCATAACAAAGATAGCTTACAGTTACCCGACTACTATTAATATCACCTTTGACGATACATTAACCGGAACACCGGATTTCAGCGCTATGCAAAATGGGATTGACTATGCAGGAAGCAGCTTTATTAATGGGGATACCGTTACCATTGTTTTAAATCAGGTACCGGTTAGAGGTGTGAATATGATAATTAACCCTAACATCAATAACTCTATAACGGATATTTCCGGTAATAAAGCAATTGTAACCACCAGATACATAACACCAACATATTAATTTGTAAAAACATGACATTCAAACTTTTAATTTACATTCCGGCTCTGGTTGTACAAGAGGGAGAAAGGAAAGTATATTAAAAGGAATTAAGCATATAAAAGCTGTAAGGATCGTGAAATGCTCCTTTAAGTCAGATTTTAGGTCTGATTTAAGGGGGCATTCATTGTAGATTCCTTGCAGCTTTTTTGAGCATATTACATTCCTATGGGTAATGAGTTAATCTGATGACAGTATGCTTCGTTGTTTTGCAGCCAGATTTCATCTGAAAAATGGGATAAATTAACATATAACTGGCAAAATTCAGCCATTGTTATGACATAATTTGGAAATATAATAATCCTGTAAAAATTAAGAGGAGGTATTTGAATGAAGAAGAAATCCTTTCTATCATTTATGCTTACGTTAATCCTTTTACTTCCGATGATCTCCCTTGGCAATTCAAGAGTTGCCAGTGCAGAATGGAGATGGGACCGGTATAAAGCTCCGGTCTTATCAAGCACCAATAAAACCCTGGAGGGAAACTTAAAAACTTTTGAATTATCTCTTTACAATGTAAATACGTATGTGAAAAAAATCAGTTGGTATACACTAAATGATAAGGTGGCTGGGGTTAAGGTTGCAAACAACGGGAAGAGAGCTACGGTTACAGCATTGAGTAGCGGAACTACCAACATCCGCTGCAAAATTACCTTTACAGACCGCAGGACGGTAAATTTATACTGTAAAGTAACGGTCAAAACAGAAGCTACGGGAATTATAATCACCAACAAAAGAGATGATAAAGATAACAGGCAGATTATTGAATTAGGTGAGAATTACGATTTTAACAGTAAGATAACACCAGGTAATGCAAAGGAAAAAACCTATTGGTTTATTAATGATGAGTATTATGCCAAAGTAGATTCCAATGGTATAGTTACGGCAGAAAATACCGGTATCGTTACATTAACGGCAGTTGCCGCGCTGACGGAAGAAGCCGCCGCCTACAGTAAGATCAGAGATCAGGTCCAAATCGAAATTGTGGATTTTGATGACGATGATGATAATGGTAATGGGGTCAGAAATTATGAACCCCAGGCAAAATTAATTAATTTGGTCCGCAGTGATAAATCCAGATTAACCGCAACCTTTGACCGACCCATCCAGACTCCTGGACTGATTGTGGTAAATAATGGCACAGAATGTATTGAAGGCAAGACAGATCCAGGCGATTCTAAAAAGGTCAACTATACCCTGTCTTCTGTATCCGCTCAGTTAACCGGCTGGAAGGAAGTTTCCATCGGATATTGGGAAGGTTATCAGGTAGCTCCTGATAATACCGCATCGGATCACTTAATAAAAGTTAATGTGGATTTTACCATAAACGGTATCAATCCTCTGCCGGCACCGATATCCATAACCCAGTCCCAGTCAGATAATAATGTGATAATGCTCCAGTTTAATAATAAGCTTGATAGAGCCAGTGCAGAAAATAAAGCAAATTATGCAATAGCAGGTGTAATCATCAATTCGGCTAAGGTAATGGACAATTCTTCGGACACATCTGTAATGCTGTCTGTAAAACCTGGAACCATACCTGCTAATGGCAATTATCTGGCAACGATAAGCGGTATTAAAGGGTATAATAATTCCTATACGGCAATGGCTCCCTGTTATGTATCCGTATCTTTAAAAGAAAATATTGCTCCTGTAGTAACAGGTTATTCCTATACTTACCCGGTTACAGTTACAATTACCTTTAATGAAGCAATAAAGGGCAGTGCAGGCTTTAAGGTAATTCAGGATAATAAGGATTATGCTTCTTATTCTGTTATAGATAATAACAGGATTATAATCACACTAAGAGAAACACCGGCAATGAATAAAATGATGCAGGTAATACCGGCAGATTATAATATGATACTGGATATGTCAGGGAATAAAGCTGGTTCTGTACCGACTAAGAATATAACACCCAATAATAATTAACTTAAAATTCCCAGTTAATAAACTTAAAAACACTTGATAAAATCAGCCCTAAAGCTAAAGTGAAAGCATTGATTATGCTATGTTTCATAAGCGCTTTATTCTGCGTCTGATAATTTACTTATGACTGTTTCAGGTGGTTCAGACTCAAAATGCACACTGTTTGACGAGCATAGCGAGGAGTTTGTGCTTTTTGAGTCTTGCTTTACCAACTGAAAAAATCATTAGTGAATTCCAGGCTCAGAATCCTAAGCTTATGAAACATAGCATAATCAATGCTTTCTTAATCAACTTCCTTGCTGATTTTATCAAGTATACCAAGACAAGGTAGTTTGTGCGTTTTCACTCTTGCTGTTCCTCCGGCAAAAGCCACCGGTATGTCCAGACAAAGAATAGACCATTTTTTTCCACTGACAGACAATCTTTGAGGACTGATTTTTACCCCTTTACGTAAGATAAGATTTGTTTTATAATGAGTGGGATATGGAAAGCACTCTGGAGGAAAAAGTCATTGAAATCAATAAGCAGAACAGTCATTATGTCAGTTAGCCGCGTGCTGTTTGTACTATATATCATATTATTAGCTTATTTTTTATTTTTCAGCGAACGTTATGGACGAACAATCATTTCGGATCAATATAGATATAATTTGGTATTATTTAAAGAAGTAAGGCGCTATATTTTATACCGGAAGGAAATCGGATTAGAGAGTTTTATTGTTAATATATTTGGCAATGTCCTGGCATTTGCACCCTTTGGTTTTGTACTGCCAATCATTAGTCCCGGTAATAGAAAATTAATTAACGTCGCTTTATTGAGTTTTGAATTTAGTCTTACGGTAGAACTGATCCAGTTGATATTTAAGGTTGGGATTTTTGATGTAGATGATATATTTATGAATACCCTCGGAGGAATTCTGGGAGGCATATGTTTTATAATATGCTATAAACTGACAAAATCAATTAAAAGGTTAAGATAGATGATAACCTGCACTTGGCCGTGCAGATGGGAGCGGACATGTTAGGACATAAAAAAGAAATATTTAAATTTTCGGGCAGAAGCCATAGCGTAAAGGGGCTAATGTCCATAATAATTGGAAGTGTATCATTGATTACCCTGATTGTTTTGTCTATCATCTCCAGTCTTTCAAAGGGAAATGGTGGTCTGATAATAGGGGTTATTGGTATACTGCTGTTCGTATTTACCATAGTTGGTTTTATTCTTGGAATTAAAGGCTGCAGAGAAAAGGAAATCTACTATACGGCTCCTATTGTGGGTATGGTAATGAACGGGTTCTTATCTATACTGTTTTTTGCTTTATATATGGTAGGATTAATTATATAATCCGGGTTAAACTTTTGGACAGCCTTTTATGAGATAAAGTACACCTGTAATAGGGATATCTATGTGAAAGAAAATAATTGGGAAAGGAAGCCATATAAAGATTCTTTCAAGGCTGATTATATGGCAGTACCGCAGTACCGCTGTGGTATTCAGGTAGTCAAGATGAAATATACGGAATTATTTAAAGAGTCCAATGAAGAAATACGGGAACGATATGAGTTATCCATGGAACGGATAGAGGAAATCAAAAAAGAACAATCGGTAAGGGAACCGATAAAGGAATACTTTAAAGCAGTTGCAGGATTTATACAGCAGATGAAAGAACTGGCAGAATTGGTTTTAAATGACCGGCTAAGACTAATGGACCTCCAAGAACTAAAAAGAAGAAATGATGATTTATACAGGGATGTCCTTCCTAAAAACTATGAGACCAGTTATGCTAATCCACGGTACGCCGTACAGCAGCTTGGAACGAAATATGGAAAGCTCCTTGCTTTTTTATATAGTGAAATACGAGGCATGATCGTATATGCCTATGAGGCCAGGTTATGGGAGATCACGGTATATTCAGAGTTGTTTATTGAGATTTATAACTATTTTGAGGAAGAAGACGAGTATACGTATAAGGACATAAAGCGTGCCGTTTATGATTTTATTAGTGATTACACCGGAGAAATGGTAGAGTACCGGACCAGGGAACTTTTAGACCCGGAATTATCCCTTGTAAAGGATATTGTTACCAGCTGGGATTTAACAGACTTAAGGTATTTATACCAGTTTGGTGAATATATCGGTGAGAATGAAGTAAGAACAGCTGAATTTTTAAACAGTCTGCCAGAAGCTGATGTTAAGGCGATGGCATTTACTTTTACCGAAGGATACAAAAGGGGCTTTGAAGCCGCCAGGATTGACCTTACCAAAAAGAAAACCGTTAATATACGCTATAACATTGGATTTGAAAGAATGCTTTACTATGCCATCGATAATTTTAAAAAACTGGGGTTAGAGCCTGTGATTTACCGTGGGGCTGTTAACAGCGTAAATAAAAAACAGCATTTAAAAATTGGTTATCATTCCACGGGACCGAATAAGCAATATGACTATGACCACAGGTTTGATAACGGCTTGTATCTTGATAAGGCCTATAATGAACGAAAGCTTGCTGGACTTAAGAAAGCCTATGAAACATATAAGAATGAAGCTGCGGTTTATGCCGGACCTGCCTTGATTGAAGTATTTGGTGAGGAAAATTTTGCACCGGAAAATAAAGCCGAAGTAATCAAACTAGATAAAAGACAGCAAAAACTCTATGTATTATATAACAGAGATTCCAGTCTAATCATGAATGAATATGTAAAAGGGGAAGAGACCAGCTTTACTATAATCAGCTACCCCATACCTGAAATTGGCGACCGTTTTCAGGAAATCTTTGCAGAGACGGTTAAAGTAAATACTCTGGATAACCAGATTTATAAAGAGATACAGCAGGCAATCATTGATGTCCTGGACCAGGGCGAGTATGTAAGGATTTTAGGCAGCGGTAAAAACAAGACAGATCTTGTAGTCATGCTTTATGAATTGTCAGACCCCCTAAAAGAAACTATATTTGAGAACTGTACCGCAGACGTTAATATTCCGGTGGGAGAGGTATTTACCTCACCAAAACTTACCGGTACCAAGGGTATCCTCCACGTAACCCAGGTTTATCTAAATGGACTGGAATACCATGATTTGACCCTTAATTTTGAGGACGGCAGAATAAGTTCCTACACCTGCAAAAACTTTGAAGCAGAAGAAGAGAACAGACAGTTCGTTAAGGAAAATCTGATGTATAATCAGGAAACCCTGCCTATTGGAGAGTTTGCGATTGGAACGAATACAACAGCCTATGTTATGGCGAGAAAATATCAGATTGCCGATAAACTGCCTATATTAATTGCCGAGAAAACCGGACCTCATTTTGCAGTCGGCGATACCTGCTATAAAATGAGTGAAGATTTAAAACTGTATAACCCGGATGGAAAGCAGATTGTTGCAAAAGACAATGAGGTATCTATTTTAAGAAAAACGGATATGGATAAGGCTTATTTTAATTGTCATACGGACATTACCATACCTTACGATGAATTGGGCGAAATTACCGTATATAAGAAGGATGGGGAAAGCATTACGATAATAAAAGATGGAAGATTCATACTTCTTGGTACTGAACGATTAAATGAAGCATTTAAATAAGGTAAGGATAGAGAATAGTTAGGGAAAATTGAATTCATTACTTGACAAAAGATAAGTGGTTTGTATAAATGAATAGGTTAAAGGTAAGTAAGTCAATATACGGTAAGTTTATCAAAAAAAACTTAAAGTATAAGATTAGCTAAAATAGAGTAAAAGTTAAAGTGTAAGATTAGTTAAAATATAGTAAAAGTTAAAATATAGTAAAAGTTAAAATATAGTAAAAGCATAGAAAAAGTTAAAGTATAGAAATAGTTGGGTGCAAGGCTAAGTTGAGTTTTATAAAAACAAACCAATAACGGAGGGTCATTATTCTTTGAACAGCTTATATCTCAAAGAATGATAATCATATAAAATGAAAGCGAGGATGAAACAATGGCAGCAAAAGTTGGAATAGTAATGGGAAGTGATTCAGATCTTTCAATCATGAGCAAGGCAGCAGAGGTACTGGATGCATTACAGGTAGAATATGATATTACTGTAATCTCTGCCCACAGAATGCCTGATGTATTCTTTGATTATGCAAAATCCGCAGAAGAAAAAGGATACAAAGTAATTATTGCAGGAGCCGGCGGTGCAGCACATCTGCCTGGTATGACTGCAGCAATCTTCCCTATGCCGGTTATCGGTGTTCCGATTTATACCAAGTCTTTAGGAGGAGTAGATTCTCTCTATTCAATCGTTCAAATGCCCGGTGGCATACCCGTGGCAACGGTTGCGATTAACGGCGCTTTAAATGCCGGTATTCTGGCTGCTAAAATTCTGGCAACATCTGACCCGGCTTTATTGGAACGGATCAAAACCTATGCGGAAGGTTTAAAGGAAAGTGTTCTGGCTAAATCCGATAAATTAGAACAAGTTGGTTATGAGGCATACTTAAAGGATATGTAGTAGTAACTGGGGACTTATTCTGGATTTACCTGTTAAAATCCGTTATGGGAATAAGACTTTATAAGGATTGGTTTTGGGGCGGATTTCATCCGTCCCTTTCTTTTATTTATATACTACACTAATAGATCGAAAATGTTTTATTAATAAAACTTATAAACAGTATAAGAAAATAATGAAATAAAAAGTTGGGACAAATAATACCTGTTATGATAAAATAAGAGTCAGATAGATCAAGGATTTAACTTGTTATTGATAAAAAGTATATATTATACTAACGAACCCCAATACATCTTTTAAGGAGGATTTACCATGGATTATAAAAAGGCAGGAGTAGATATTGAAGCCGGTTACAAAGCTGTTGAACTTATGAAGGAACATATTAAGGGTACCATGCGCAGCGAAGTACTGACCGGTATCGGCGGATTTTCAGGTGCATTTTCTTTAGAGAGTTTTAAAAATATGGAACAGCCCACTTTAGTTTCCGGAACCGATGGCGTGGGAACGAAATTAAAACTGGCTTTTCTTTTAGATAAACATGATACCATTGGTATCGACTGTGTCGCAATGTGTGTGAATGATATTGCCTGTGCAGGCGGTGAACCCTTATTCTTCTTAGACTATATTGCCTGCGGTAAAAACGAACCGGAAAAAATCGCAACCATTGTAAGCGGCGTTGCAGAAGGTTGTAAGCAGGCCGGTGCTGCTTTAATTGGCGGAGAAACAGCTGAAATGCCGGGCTTTTATCCGGAAAATGAATATGACCTGGCAGGTTTTGCTGTTGGTATAGTAGATCAGAAACAACTTATCACCGGCAGTAATTTAAAAGCCGGGGATACCATTATTGGAATCGCTTCGTCTGGAATCCACAGTAACGGTTACTCTCTGGTAAGGAATGTATTTAACATGAAGGTGGAAGCGCTGAATACGTATTATGAAGCTTTGGGAACTACCTTAGGGGAAGCGTTACTGACTCCTACCAAAATTTATGTAAAGGCATTAAAAGCCCTAAAAACCGGAGAAATTACCGTAAAAGCCTGCAGTCATATAACCGGCGGTGGATTTTATGAAAATATTCCAAGAATGCTCTGTGACGGAGTCCACGCTGTAATCTATAAAGACAGATACGTAGTGCCGCCTATATTCAAAATGCTGTCAACCGACGGCAATATTGAAGAAAAAGTGATGTATAATACTTACAATATGGGTATTGGCATGATGATTGCAGTTGATTCTGCCCAGGCGGACAAGGCTGTAAGGTTATTGCAGGCAGCAGGTGAAACTGCCTATGTAATCGGTGAAGTTAAGGCTGGTGAGAAAGGTGTAACCGTATGCTAAAAATTGCAGTGTTAGTATCCGGCGGAGGTACCAATCTTCAGGCAATTATAGATGGCATAGAGAATGGCAGTATAACCAATACAAAAATCGAGACCGTTATCAGCAACAAAAAAGATGTTTATGCCCTGGAGCGGGCAAAAAACCACGGAATCAAATCCTCCGTAGTATCCCCTAAGGATTTTGATACCAGAGAAGCATTTAATAAGGCGCTTCTTGAGGAAATTGATCATGCTCAGGTGGATTTAATCGTCCTTGCAGGATTCCTGGTGATTATACCGGAGATATTAATAAAGAGTTACCGGAATAAAATTATTAATATACATCCGTCCCTGATTCCTGCTTTCTGCGGCGCCGGGTATTACGGACTTAAAGTTCATGAAGCAGTACTTAGCCGCGGTGTTAAACTTACGGGAGCAACCGTGCATTTTGTAGACGAAGGTACGGATACCGGACCGATTATTCTTCAGAAGGCGGTTGAAGTTAATCAGGAGGATACACCGGAAGTGTTGCAAAGAAGAGTTATGGAAGAAGCGGAATGGCATATACTGCCTCAGGCAATCGATTTAATCGCCAATCATAAGTTAGAGATAAAAGAAAACAGGGTAACCATACTATAAAAACCCAAATCCTATTTAAGCAGAAAGGTACGGATATATGAAAATATTAATTATCGGCGGCGGTGGCAGAGAACACGCCATTGCTTATAAAGTGGCTCAGAGTAAATTAACGGACCAATTATATTGTGCTCCCGGTAATGCCGGAATGGAAGAATATGCGGTCTGTGTGGATATCGGGGTTATGGATTTTGAAGGGCTGGCTGCCTTTGCCCAAAAAGAGAAGATTGATCTTACCATTGTAGGACCGGATGATCCGCTGGTAGCAGGTGTTGTAGATGTGTTTGAAGAGAGAAACCTTCGAATTTTCGGACCAAGAAAGAAGGCAGCTATTATTGAAGGTTCTAAAGCATTTTCGAAAGACCTGATGAAAAAATATAATATTCCGACGGCTGCTTATGAGACCTTTGACACGCCTGAGGCAGCTGTCTCTTATTTAGAGACCAGTGCTTATCCAGTGGTATTAAAAGCTGATGGATTAGCGCTTGGTAAGGGTGTTCTGATATGCAATACCTATGAAGAAGCAAAGCTTGGCGTGAAGACCATTATGCAGGACAAACAGTTTGGTGCTGCCGGAGACCGTTTGGTTGTGGAAGAGTTTATGACCGGCAGGGAAGTATCTGTACTAGCCTTTTGTGATGGCACCAATGTAATTCCTATGACCAGTGCCCAGGACCATAAACGCGCCAAGGACGGTGACCAGGGGCTAAATACCGGCGGAATGGGGACGTTCTCACCGAGTCCTTTCTATACGAAAGAAGTAGATGAATTCTGCAAACAATATGTTTATCAGGCTACCATGGATGCAATGAAAGCAGAGGGAAGGGACTTTACCGGAATTTTATTCTTTGGTCTGATGTTAACGGATCAGGGTCCTAAAGTCTTAGAATACAATGCAAGATTTGGAGATCCTGAAACCCAGGTAGTACTGCCCCGTATGAAGAATGATATTGTTGAAGTATTTGAAGCCTGCATCGACGGGACGTTAAAGGATATAAAACTGGACTTTGAGGACAATGCGGCAGTTTGCGTAATCTTAGCTTCCGCAGGTTATCCGGAACAGTATGAGAAAGGTTTTGTAATTAACGGCTTGGAAAGCTTTAGGGAAAAAGAAGGTTATTATGCCTTCCATGCCGGTACAAAAAAGACAGAAGACAAAATTGTAACCAACGGAGGACGTGTCCTTGGTATTACCGCCACCGGCAAAGATTTAAAAGAAGCCAGGAAAAATGCCTATCAGGCAACGGAATGGGTTACTTTTGAAAATAAATATATGAGAAATGACATTGGCAGGGCAATTGATGAGGCATAAGAAGCTATAATAAATTAAGTTTACATTGATATATTATAGGTCAAAGGGATTAGAATAAATAAGAAAACGAAAAATGAAGTATTTATTTGTGAAAATAGACATTTCATTTTTTTGGTAATATATGCTATAATACCTCAAGAAATTACTTTAAAAGAGGTAGTCTTATGACAACAGATTTAACGAAGGGTTCTCCAGCCAGACTTTTGTGGAAATTTTCTATACCCCTGCTGCTTAGTGTAATGTTTCAGCAGCTGTACAGTATTGTAGATAGTGTTGTTGCAGGAAAATATGTAGGTGAAGATGCACTGGCGGCTATCGGTGCTTCTTTTCCCGTTACCATGATTTTCATAGCAATTGCTACTGGTTCTAATATCGGCTGTTCCGTAATTATATCCAGGCTGTTCGGAGCAAAAGAATATGCTGGAATGAAGACGGCAGTCTTTACTTCAATTATATCGATTATTTTTCTCAGTATTTTGTTAACGCTTATCGGTCTTTTGACTTGTAATCCCATACTAACATTACTTAAGACTCCTGAAAATATACGTTCAGACGCAGCAGTTTTCCTGCGGATATATTCCGGAGGTTTGATTTTTCTGCTGCTTTATAATATCTGTACCGGAATTTTTACCTCCTTGGGAGATTCTAAAACGCCTCTTTATTTTCTGGTGGCCTCATCCTTGTTAAATATTCTTTTAGACCTATTATTTGTTATCGGTTTTTCCCTGGGTGTATCAGGCGTTGCCTGGGCTACGTTCATCGCTCAGGGGATAGCTTCCCTGTTAGCACTTTTTACCATTATAATGAGAATAAAGTCTCTGCCGGAATCCGGCTATTACGATAAATTTTCCTTTACCATGCTGGGGCAGATTGCTGGCATTGCGGTACCAAGCATTTTGCAGCAAAGCTTTATATCCATTGGTAATATTCTGGTCCAAAGACTTATTAATAATTATGGTTCCAGTGTTATTGCAGGATATTCAGCCGCCATTAAATTAAATACTTTTGCAATTACCTCCTTTACCACACTGGCTAATGGTGTTTCCAGCTTTACCGCACAAAATATTGGTGCCCGTAAACTGGACCGGATTAAGCCGGGTTTTAAATCTGCCATTACCATGTGTGCAATGGTAGCACTGCCTTTTATTATAGCTTTTTCCGGTTTTGGAACGACGATGATAGGGATTTTCCTGGATTCCTCCAATACCAGGGCAATCCTTGCCGGAACCCATTTTTTACAGATTGTTTCACCATTTTATATAATTATTTCTATTAAACTGATTGCTGACGGAGTCTTAAGAGGTGCCGGTGCCATGAAGCCCTTCATGATTGCAACCTTTACTGACTTAATCCTAAGGGTGATACTTTCCTATCTATTATCCGTATTCCTGGATACCACCGGGATCTGGCTTTCCTGGCCCATTGGCTGGACGTGTGCGGCTGCTTTGTCATTTAGTTTTTATATAAAGGGAATTTGGAAGAAAAAGCTTAATAATTCCCTAATTTCTTGATAAATTGACAGATATTATGGAATTGTCACAGAAGTGCCATATGTAATTTGTAATATATTGAAAAAATGTAAATAATTTTGAGCCAAATAAGCCGGGACAATACAGGAGCCTTAGGAGGAAAACTGGAATGATGAAACGTAAGTTAAATAAGTGGAAGACCTTTATACTGTGTCTTCTTTTTATATCCCTGGAAGGGATTAACCTGCAAGGGATCACTCCCCAGGGGACCATGAACACACTGACAGTCTTTGCCGCAACCACAGGAACGGTAACCGCAACCAGTTTATATATACGTTCCGGACCTGGAACCACCTATGATAAGGTAGCTGTAAATGGTGTCGATGCTTATATCAAAAAGGGCGATAAATTGACCATTATCAGTGAGAAAAATGGCTGGTATAAAGTTTCAGCTACTTTTAACGGGAAAAAAGTAGAAGGCTATGTAATGGATGATTATGTTACTGCCGCAAAGCCTGTAACAACTCCAACCCCAACACCAACTCCGCCGGCTGGAGATAAAACAGCTGCAGATGGGAATAAGGCCGCCGCAGATTTAAGTATCCCCGGCAGTGTAATTGCCACTAATTTAAACATCAGAAAGGACACTTCTACGACAAGTGCAAAACTAGCATCCCTTCCGAAGAACCAGAAAGTCACAGTAGTAAAGGAAGTTATGAAAGGATCTGAGAAGTGGTACCGTATCAGTTTTAAACTAAATAATAAAACCAAAACCGGATATGCGTTAAGCGACTTTGTAAAATTGAACATATCCTCCGGTCTGAAAGCAGCGGTTAACAGTAAAACCAGTGTTAAACTTAAAACCGGAGCCGGAGATAGTTTCAAATATCTTACCAACAGCAAGAAAACTGCCGTAACACTAAGTAACAAGAAAGCAGTGTTGGTAACTTCGGAACAAACAGATGCAAAGGGAAAGAAGTGGTTTAAGGTAACCGTAACCGTAAGTAAAGTTAAATACAGCGGATACCTTCCCGCCAATCAGGTTTTACTGACAAAGACAGAAAATACGCCGACAAAAGCCCCAACTCCAACCCCCACCGATTCCCCAAAGCCGACGGATACTCCAAAACCAACAGATACCCCAACCCCCACCAACACCCCAAGTCCCACCCCAACACCTTCGGATACGCCAACTGTTACGCCAACTCCAACTCCGCCACCAGTTCTTTCAGACGAAGCCTTTGAATTAAAACTAGACAGCGAAGGATTTCCGGAAAGTTATAAACCTTTTCTGCGGCAGCTCCACGGCTTGTATCCGACCTGGGTATTTGAAGCTTTCCAGACAGGACTTGACTGGAATACGGTTATCCAAAAGGAAAGTGCGCTAGGAGTTAACCTGATTTCCAATGGAAAAGGAGTGGAATGGAAATCGTTGGAAAAAGGAGCTTATAACTGGTCAACAGACAGCTTTATACCATTTGACGGTTCTACCTGGGTTACCCCCTCAAAGGAAGCCCTGGAATATTATATAGACCCAAGGAACTTTTTAAACGACAAAAGCATTTTTCAGTTTGAGATGCTTACCTATAAAAGTGAATACCAGAACTTAACTGGTGTGGAGGGGATTCTTTTTAATACACCATTATACAATAATACCTATAACTATATGGATGATTCCGGTCAGACAGTTACCCATTCCTATTCGGAGACTTTTATTGCCGCGGCCGAGTATTCCGGGGTCAGCCCGTATCATTTAGCCAGCAGGGTAAAGCAAGAGGTTGTTACAGGAACTACCTCCTTAAGCTCTAGTGTATCAGGACTCGTATCAGGGCTGGAAGGTTTATATAATTTTTATAACATCGGTGCTTATAACAGTACAGCACCCGGTGGTGCTGTGGCTAACGGATTAAAGTATGCCAGAAACGGAACCACGGACCAGGCTTTAAATGCCCTGTATCTGATTCCCTGGGACAACCCTTATGACGCCATTGTCGGAGGCGCTTACATAATTGGCAGCAATTACATCAAAAGAGGCCAGAATACTACATATCTTCAGAAATTTAATATGACACCGACTTCTACCTTTGCCCATCAATATATGGCTAATATTGAAGCCCCGAATGCAGAAGCCAAAAAAACCTTTACTGCATATAGTGTAATGTCGGATAATCCAATTGTTTTCAGTATACCGGTTTATATGAATATGCCGGAAACGGCGGCCATGGTACCTCAGCCTGCCCTTAATCCTAATAATTGGCTGAAAACCTTAAAAATTGACGGCTACAGTTTAACCCCGACTTTTGATTTGAACAAAGATCAGGTATATTCCCTGATTGTTGGGTCGGATGTAACAGAACTTAACATAACCGCCGCCACCGCAAGTAAAAAAGCTTCTGTTACCGGAAACGGATATATCTATCTGCAGCCCGGTGATAATCAGATTATTGTTTCAGTTACTGCGGAAAACGGTGATGTCAGGGATTATATGATTAACGTAGTAAGAGAAATGCAATCAGCAGACCAGTAATTATTTATCTGGTACTTAGAACCTGCACTAAACTTTGTTAGATAAGCACTTATGATTATATAACTTCATAATGGTGCAGGCATCAGGGTTTAGCCAGGTTCTTTTCGTTTTACAACAGTATATTTATGACAAAGGAGAAAATAATGAAAATAAGCAGAAGACATATGAAACGAAGTATTCCCTTCGCATTATTTCTGATACTGCTGTTACTGCCCTTTACGAAATGTATGGCAGCCAGTGCAACCATAAATTTAAGCACAAATTCAAACACTGCAGAAGTAGGAGACGAAATAACTGTTAGTCTTTCTATATCCGCAGATGCCGCTATAGGAGATTTTGAAGCATATATAACATATAATGCTGATATACTGGAGTTTATAAGCGAAGCTTCTTTTATTGCTGGAGGAGATGGCTTATTAAAGCTTACGGATAAAAATACGGCAAACCAGGATACCTCCAGAAAATATATTATGAAATTTAAGGCGAAAGCCATAGGAATAAGTGAAATTGCAATCAAAGATAAGGCCGAAGTATACGAATTAGATTCCGGACTGTCTATGTCGGTGTCAAGCAACAGTGTGGATATCGATGTTTCACCGGCCAAAACTGCTTCGGATAACACCTATCTTAAAAATTTAAAAATAAGTCCAGGTAAATTATCTCCTGATTTTGATAAAAACAAAACCGAGTATACGACAGAGGTAAGTTATGATCAGGATAAACTGATAGTTAGTGCACAACCAGAAGATGAAAAATCAAATATTGCAGTAGCAGGTAATGAAAAACTGATTGTAGGTAATAATAAAATTAGTATAAAAGTAACGGCGGAATCCGGTGGAGTAAAGGAATATGTCATTACAGCTGTTCGTAAAGAAGAGAAACAGCAGACGCAGGAGATTAATGAAACGTCTGAAACTGATTTAAGTGGCGGGAATACAGGGAATGGAATAACGGAGGGAACGGCAAAAATCGGTAAGGTACAGATTAAAAAGGAGGGAAATGACAGCTATATCCAGAATGGTTTCCGCTATCGTCTCCTGGAACCTAGTGATGGTGTAGCGATTCCGGATGGATATATAAAAACCTCTCTAATAATTAATGATATACCTGTAACTGCATATACTCTTTCAAGTGACCTTGATAATGATTTCCTTTTACTTTATGCCGAGAATGAAAACAAGGAAGCAGGCTTTTACCAGTATGACAGAAAAGAAGAAACCCTGCAGCGGTATGTGAAGTCCAGGGAAGGCAATAAAGTAGTGATGTCCGGAGAATTCCTTAAGTCGGAAGAATATAAAGCAAAGCTTACTACGATGGGTATTGTATTAGCTGTTTTAGGTTCTGTATGCATAATTCTCTCTGTTGCTTTCATACGTATTTATCTAAAGCGAAAAGAGGATAAAGAGTAAAAGAAATGTATAAGATCCTGCAAAGCATAAAATACAAAAAAGCAAAAGATATTGCAAAGCAAAAGATATTGCAAAGCAAAAGATCTGCAAAGTAAAAGATCCTGCAAAGCAAAAGAATTTATAAATCAAAAGATCTGCAAATCAAATGGTCTTGTAAAAATTAATAAATGCCGCATTGCGCAGTTCCTAAGAAGTTAAGATGAATATTTCTAAATGGATGGAAGTATCATTTCGTGCATCAATAATTTGACTTGACAATAGAAGTAATTCTGTTATACTGATGATATAACAAATATAACGAACAAATAGGAGGTGAATGATTTGATAGTAAGGATAGATTTTAGCAGTGATGAAGCATTTTATATCCAGCTTAGAAATCAAATCATTTTCGGAATTGCCAATGCAGAGTTCAGGGAAGGAGATAACCTGCCTTCTGTTCGTGAACTTGCAGAAGACATAGGAATTAACATGCATACTGTGAATAAAGCATATACTATGTTAAAGCAGGAAGGGTATGTTAAGCTTGACCGAAGAAAAGGCACCGTAGTTGCAATCAACTACGATAAATATAAAGCCATGGAAGAATTAATGAATGATATGAAAGTAGTATTGGCAAAAGCGGTATGTAAGAATATAAGTTGCGAAGAAGTCCATGAAATAGTGAATAAAATTTTTGATGATTTCTCCTCAATGGATAAATAGTAACCAGGTGGCTATTTGGATATTAAATAGTTATATGACCGGTATCATATTGAATAGGAGGTAGTTACTATGTTATGTGATAAATGTAAGAAAAATGAAGCTAAGATATATTACACCGAAATAATCAACGGCGAAAAGACGGAACAGCATTTATGCGAGGAATGTGCGACGGAATATACCTCTTTTCCTATGGGAACAGCTTTTGTTGACCAGGAGATAACCCTTGGCAGCCTGCTCTCTACGATATTAGGCAACTACTATAATAACAGTACCCACGGTACGGAGCATACGGAAAAGGAAATCCATTGCGATGGCTGCGGGATGACATATTCGGAATTTATGAGGGAGGGAAGATTCGGCTGTGCTAAGTGTTACGACAGTTTCCAAAAGATACTGGAACGAAGCATAAAGAATATCCAGGGGGCGGAAACCCATACCGGTAAAAAGCCAAAAGGTTTCGAAACAAAGACCCAGAAGCTTGTAAAAGAACTTCCTGAACTTGATAAACTGGCAATCCGTTTACAGGATGCCATAGAAAAAGAAGAGTTTGAAGAGGCGGCAAAATTAAGGGATAAGATACGTGAACTGAAAAAGGAGGAGATCAATAATGCTTAAGTGGTATAAAGAAGCAGGTCAGAACAATGATGTTGTAATCTCCAGCCGGGTAAGGCTTGCACGTAACTTAAAGGAGTACCCCTTTTCAGCGAAACTTACTAACAAACAGGCAGCGGAGTTAGTGGAAAAAGCAAAAGCCGCAGCCCAGCTAATTGAGTCCCATGCTGACAGAAAGTTCTACAGCTGCAGCGCAGACGTACTTGGTGATACAGAGAAAACAGCCTTGGTTGAAAGGCATATCATAAGCCCTTTACTTGTAGCCAAGGAACAAAGTACCGGATTGATTTTGTCGGAGGATGAAAGCATCAGTATTATGGTAAATGAAGAAGATCATTTCAGAATCCAATCCATTACCGGAGGAATGAACATCGGTGCTGCCTTTTTAGAGGCCAATAAAATTGATGACATTGCCGGTGATATATTTGAATTTGCATTTCATGAAAAGTACGGTTATCTAACCTCCTGTCCAACGAATGTGGGAACCGGTATGCGTGCCTCTTATATGATGTTTTTGCCGGCTCTTACCGTAGCAGGTAAAATTATTAAACTGGCAGAAGAATTAGGTCAGTACGGTATTGCACTGAGGGGAACTTACGGAGAGGCCTCAAAGAGCGTGGGAAGTCTCTATCAGATTTCCAACCAAAAAACCCTGGGAAGTACGGAAAAAGAAATTATGGATGCTTTAGACCGTATTGTAGAACAGGTGATGAAACAGGAACGCAGGCAGAGGGAATATATTCTGACCAACAATTATGATGAATTTGAAGACAAAGTACATCGTTCCTACGGAGTACTAAAATACGCTACCCAGCTCTCCTCCAGTGATGCTATGACACTGCTTGCACAATTAAAACTGGGGACGGATATGAATCTGATCCATTTAGGCGAAGGTTATAATATCCATGAATTAATGATGGAGATACAGCCTGGCAATCTTCAATGTCAGCTGGATAAAAATGTTGGAAGCATACAAAGAGATAAATACAGGGCAGACTACATCAGAAAGAAATTGCCGGAGCCCATACACTAAAAACGGCAGCCAAAGAGAGAATCAAAGCATATTTTTATAAACTTTGACATCAGATATAAATACGGGAATCAGAACAGGAGGCTACTATGAACGAAAAATATACGGAAAATGCGAGAGCAGCAATTACTTATGCAACGGAAGTAGCATATAAGTTATCCCATAATTACGTGGGTACGGAACATCTGCTGATTGGCTTACTTGAAGCAGACGGTGTTGCTTCCAAAGTATTGGAGAAAAACGGTGTGGATGTTGATAAAGTCATCGAGTTAGTGAATCAGCTCATTGCCCCCAATAGTACCATGGAAACGGTTGAAGTGGACGGATTTACCCCCAGGGCCAAGAGGATACTGGATCAGAGCTTTAAGGAAGCAGTGCGCTTAAAAGCCCAGTTAGTAGGCACGGAGCATATTTTAATCGCTCTGATTAAAGAATCCGACTGCATCGCAGTAAGACTTCTTAATACCCTGGGTATTAACGTACAAAAACTCTATGTTGATATATTGACTGCTGTCGGCGCAGATATGAATGCAGCCAAGAACGAATATGCTGCGAATAAAGGTAAAGTAAAAGCAAAATCAAGTACACCTACCCTGGACCAATACAGCAGGGACTTAACAGAATATGCAAGAGAAGGTAAACTAGACCCGGTAATCGGCAGAGAGACAGAAATCCAGCGTGTAATCCAGATTTTAAGCCGCAGAACCAAGAACAATCCTTGTCTGGTAGGTGAACCCGGTGTCGGTAAGACTGCGATTGCAGAAGGATTGGCAAGAAAAATCGTAGAAGGCAATATTCCTGAAATCATTAAGGATAAGCGTGTATTAACCCTTGATTTATCCGGTATGGTGGCAGGTTCAAAATACCGCGGTGAATTTGAAGAAAGAATTAAAAAAGTCATCAGTGAAGTAATGAGTGATGGCAATGTACTTTTATTCATCGATGAAATTCATACTATTATCGGTGCCGGGGGTGCGGAAGGTGCTATTGATGCTTCCAATATCTTAAAACCTTCTTTAGCCAGAGGAGAACTCCAGTTAATCGGTGCCACCACAAGGGAAGAATACCGAAAATACATTGAAAAGGACGCTGCCTTAGAACGAAGATTCCAGCCCGTTGTAGTGGAAGAACCCTCAGAAGAGGAGGCTATCCTTATCTTAAAAGGCTTAAGAGACAGCTACGAAGCACACCATAAAGTTAAAATTACCGATGAAGCCTTAGAAGCTGCCGTTAAAATGTCAAGCCGCTATATCAATGACCGTTATCTTCCGGATAAAGCCATAGATTTAATGGATGAAGCAGCATCAAAGGTTCGTTTAAGTACTTTTATTACCTCACCGGAAGTAAAAGAATTAGAAGGTGAAATCACCCGTCTGGAAGAAGAAAAAGAACTGGCAATTAAAAATGAAGAATATGAAAAAGCCGGAGAAATTAAAAAACAGCAGGAGGAAATGAACAGCCGTTTAAATGCTCTCCAGGTAAAATCGGAAAAAGAAAAACAGGATACTATGCTTATCGTAGGGGAGAATGAAATTGCTGATATTATCTCCAGCTGGACCAAGATTCCGGTTAAGAAATTAGCCGAAGAAGAATCCGAACGGTTAAGAAATCTTGAAAATATACTCCATGAAAGAGTAATTGGACAGGAGGATGCGGTTTCTGCCGTATCAAAGGCAATCCGCAGAGGTCGTGTAGGACTAAAAGATCCGAACAGACCCATTGGTTCCTTCTTATTCTTAGGACCTACTGGTGTTGGTAAGACAGAATTATCCAAAGCGCTGGCAGAAGCTATGTTTGGCAGTGAAAATTCCATGATCCGGGTTGACATGTCTGAATATATGGAAAAGCATAGTGTTTCAAAACTGATTGGTTCACCTCCGGGATATGTAGGTTATGATGAAGGCGGTCAGTTAAGTGAGAAAGTAAGACAGAATCCTTACTCCGTAATCTTATTTGACGAAGTAGAAAAAGCCCATCCGGATGTATTTAATATTCTTCTTCAGGTACTGGATGACGGTCATATCACCGACGCCCAGGGCAGGAAAGTAAGCTTTAAAAACACGATTATTATAATGACTTCCAATGCAGGAGCTCAGAATATCATATCTCCGAAACGGTTGGGATTCTCTTCTGTAACCGATGAGAAGGAAGATTATAAAAAGATGAAAGACGGCGTTATGGAAGAGGTAAAACGAATCTTTAAGCCGGAATTCATTAACCGTATTGATGAAATGATTGTATTCCACTCCTTGTCCAAGGAAAATATCAAGAGTATCGTTGGTATTATGCTAAAGGGCATTGCAAAGCGTGCAAAACAGCAGATGAATATAGCCATCGAAACAAATGATGAAATTGTTAATCATATTGTTGAAATCGGATTTGACCAGAATTATGGTGCAAGACCTTTGCGCCGTGCAATACAGACTAACATTGAAGATAAACTGGCAGAAGAACTCTTAGAAGGCAATCTTCATAACGGAGATACCGCGTTAGTACAACTTTTCGACAAGGTTATTAAAATTTCCAAAAAATAATTCAAAACTTGTGCATATATTAGTAGAAATTGTCACGCTAATATTATATAATAGAGTTAGCTTAATAAAAAGCTCTGATATAATATGTTCCATTTACTAAGTGCCTGGAATAAGAAAATAATTGGTTTAAAAATTCTTCAAATCCATAAGGTTTCAAGAACCGGCAGCATTTGCTGCGGTTTGCAAATCTATGGTGCAAGGACGAACGATAAGAAGTATTTAACGAAATTAGGAGGATTTAAAATGTCAGTTATCGAAGAATTAATACGTGAAGAAAGCAATGGGACAATCAGTTTTGGCAATTACGAATTAACAGCAAAATCTAAAGTGACTGATTTTGAGCATAACGGAGATTTATATAAAGTTAAAACATTCAAAGAGATTACCAAGTTAGAGAGGAATGGAATGTTTGTATATGAATCTGTTCCGGGAACTGCCGTAGAGAATCTGGATATTAGTGAAAAGGAAGTCAGATTTAAAGTGGAAGGACCTGAAGATGCACAGATTACATTAGAACTGGAAGCAGAAAAAGAATATAAAATCTATATTGACGATACGAATGTAGGTAAGATGAAAACTAATCTAGGCGGTAAGCTGATGTTTAGCGTAGAATTACAGAATAGTAAATCAGCCGTACGGGTAGTAAAACTATAATAGTTTTCCTATGGTTTGTATTTCATAATCGGAACTGTTTTAGGTGTAAGTTAGCCCTAAAACAGTTCCTTTGTTTTAGAAGGAGGAATTATGGCAAAGGCAAAGACTGTTTTTTTCTGTAAGGAGTGCGGATATGAGGCTTCTAAGTGGATGGGCCAATGTCCGGGCTGTAAGCAATGGGGCACCTTTACCGAAGAACCGGTAGTAAAAAAAAAGACGGCAGGTCACACCAATTTAGTTAACGCTGTTCCGGAATTGTTATCAGAGGTTACGGCATCGGAAGATCAGAGAATATTCACCGGAATCGAAGAATTTGACCGGGTTCTGGGAGGGGGTATCGTAATCGGCTCCCTGGTATTGGTAGGTGGAGATCCCGGCATAGGAAAATCGACCCTGTTACTTCAGATGTGTAAGGAATTGTCCGATAAAGAGATTAAGATACTGTACGTATCCGGCGAGGAATCCTTAAAACAGATTAAAATGCGGGCTGACAGGCTGGGAGAATTTAAGGGAGAACTATTACTGCTTAGTGAAACCAATTTAGACAGTATCGAAGATACCATACGAAAACTTATGCCCCAAATCGTAATTATAGATTCCATACAGACCATGTACAAAGAAGAAATCGGTGCGGCACCAGGAAGCGTCAGCCAGGTCAGGGAAACCACCGGTATTTTAATGCATCTGGCCAAAGGTCTTGGTGTATCCATCTTTATAGTCGGACATGTAACGAAAGAAGGAGTGGTAGCCGGTCCCAGGGTATTAGAGCATATGGTAGATACGGTATTATACTTTGAAGGAGAAAGCAAAGCCTCTTACCGGATTCTTCGGGCTGTTAAGAACCGTTTTGGTTCCACCAATGAAATCGGCGTATTTGAGATGCAGGATAAAGGTTTAGTGGAAGTAAATAATCCGTCGGAATTTATGCTCCAGGGAAAGCCGGAGGGTGAGCCGGGGTCTGTGGTAACTGCTTCCATGGAGGGAACCAGGCCGATCTTAGTGGAGGTCCAGGCCTTAATCTGCCAGACTAATTTTAATATGCCCCGTAGAACCGCAGCAGGAACGGATTATAACCGGGTGAACTTACTTATGGCAGTATTGGAAAAACGTTTAGGTATCCAAATGTCTGGTATGGATGCATATATTAATGTGGCTGGCGGTATGAAAATCAATGAACCTTCTTTGGATCTTGCCATAGTAATGGCAATTCTGTCCAGTTATAAGAATAGGTCCTTAGACAGCAAGACCTTATGCTTTGGTGAAATTGGACTTACTGGAGAAGTCAGGGCGGTAAATATGGCCCAGCAGCGTGTCATAGAAGCCAGCAAGATGGGGTATAATGTGGTAATTCTGCCTCAGATTAATAAAGAAAATATCGGTAATGCCAATGTGAAATTAATCGGTATCAGAAATATCAAAGAGATAGTGAATCTGATTTCATAAGTTCTAAGGAATATAAAGACCTGCAATATTCATACAGAGGTTTTAATGGTTTGCGAAATACTTATATAAAACAAAAAAGTGGAGGTATTAATAATGGAATGCACAAAGGATTGTGAGGAACTAAAATTATTAATGAAGCAGCAGGAAGACTTCATAAGCAGCATTGGTGCTATTGTAGAAAAACTGGATTCTTCCCAGCTGAAAGTAGAAAAGAATGCATTTGATGCAATTAACAGTTCGGATACTTCTCTTAATCTGGTAAAAGAAGGAATCCAGTGTGTGGATGATTTATTAAACAAAATAAATTCCTTACATATAGCAGTGGAAAATTCATCAAAAAGCGTAAACCAGATGAAAAATCTTTCCAATATGATAGAGGGTTTTGCTACAGTAATCGGAGGTATATCAGGTAAAACCAATATGCTGTCTTTAAATGCATCAATTGAAGCCGCCAGGGCAGGTGAACAAGGCCGGGGGTTTGCAGTAGTTGCCGGTGAAGTCAGGAATCTGGCCGCACAATCCTCTCAATCCTCCAAGGAAATTTCTGAGACTATAAAATCCATCCAATCTTTTGTAACGGAAACCGTGGAATCCATGAATGCGATCTATGAGATTGTTGAAAAACAGAACGCAATGGTCAGTGAAGTTAAGACGGTATTTCAGAAAATCCTGGAAGCAGCCTATATCTCCAATGATGTTTCCAGAAATATGGAACATGAAATTGCGTATCAAAGAGATATCACCGACAGTGCCAAGAATACCTTAGATTCCATACAAGAAATCGGAGAACAGGTAGATGCCTTGGATATGATTTAATGATTTAATACCTTTAGAGATTTGTCGAGTTAAAAAGGCAGAAGAGGATGCCTATTTCTTGGAATCCTCTTCTCCTTCGGCTACGATTTGCTCTAATACATGCATTAAATCGTAAATATTATTCAGTTTCACATCCCGATCTAAAATAGAATTTTTTAAATCAGTAGGCAGGGTCTCAAATTTTTCCCTGATAGCTGGTGCTACATATGACATAAAATCACCTCGCCTTTATTATGTCCTAAGAAGATGATTTCATTCAGGTAACATATACCAGTAGATGCTGTGTTTGTAAACGATAGGAATTATAAAAATTATTCTTTATTTTTCGAACTATTTTTTTCTGAATCCCATTAGGCTATACTCTATATACAATCCCACTTAACAACCAAACTGATTATTCTTATAAAATTAGTTAATCTAATTTACTGCTTTTTTATCAAGGTTGAATAGTAACAAACGTATTATTTTTATAATAATAATAATTTTCTAGCCATCTTACTATATCTTTAACAGTCTCACTATTTCTTTAGCCGTCTTATTTTTTCTTTCAGTTTAAGGCTGTCATTTAAATGCACAATCTGATGTCTGGTAATAGGCATCTGCAAGATACCTGCTACATCTTTTTTACCCCAGAAATCAAGAAGCCAGAGTGAATCGGGAGCATCTGTTACTCCACCCTCCAGTTTAATACGGTTAAGACCTTCTGGTGATACTTTTCTTTTTATATCCTCTGGGGTTAAGGTGCTAATAATCTGTTGGGTCTGCCTGCCAACTGCATTTCTGTAATTTTTTAATTCCTCTTTATTTACAGATAAACTGAGGGAAAGTATTTCTTCATCTGTCATGGCGTTGCCGGTATCCTTAACCGTAACCTTTAACTTTTTAAGCCAGGTATCATTAAGAACCTGAGGTCCGTTTTCTACCAGAATATTGATGGTCAGATCTTCAATTCTTGTAAGGTGCCATATATTCCATGCGATCGTAACATCTTTATCTGTAGGCATTATAGTTAAATCTTCCTCAGATAACCCCTCCCAAACCTCATCCTCCAAAGTCTCTTCCTCTGCAGACAGCATTGAGGATTGATGGACAAAGCGGTGCATGTCCAGACATAGCTGAATTGCTTCTGCAAACCTGTCTTTATTTTTAATGATTTCTTTTAATAGCGCTTGTTTTGGATTCCAATCTGTAGCTGCTTTAAACATACCCTGACTCCTTTCCTAATTAGTATCAGGCATTTTCAATATTGATGTGGCACATCTTCATTGCCTCTAGTGCATTCTGATGGCTGTCCGGTGTAACTCCCGCACAACAGGCGGCATCCACCAAAACCGGTACTTCTGGTAACAATGTTTTAATAAGCATTGCATTAGAGATGACACAGATGTCGGTACAGATACCGATTAATTCAATCTGGGTAACACCTTCATAGAGACCGTTCATTATATCTTTTGCCAATTCACTGGATCCGAAGGTGATTTTTTCATATATTTTATGACGGTCTAAATTAATCAAGGCTTTTATGCGGTCATTTAATTCCCAGCCTTTTGTATGGGCAATGCAATGCTCTACCGGCAGGTTCTTGCCCTCCTGGGTCTTTAGATAGTCCGCAGAATGTGTGTCCATGGTAAAGATTATGGATTCCCCGTTTGCTTCATAAGCTTTAATTTTAGCTACAACCTTATCAATAATCTGAACAGCTTCTTTGGTTCCTAAAGCACCGTCAATAAAGTAGAGTAGGAAGGTGTCGCCTTTTCATATTGCTATGATAGGTTTACACCAACCCCTCACCGAACCGTACGTACACCTCTCAGTGTATACGGCTCTCCATTGTAACATAACTATCTATTGGCATGGATTTTATTGTGACATTCTAAACAGAGTACGAGGGTTTTCCTGTTCCTTTCAATCATCAATCGCTCCCAAGGTTCTTTTCCTTTGAGGTCTTTAACTTTACGAATGTGATGGATATTGAATGGAACATTTTCTTTTCCACATAATTCACACTTTTGAGCGTTCATTCTCTGTTCTAATTCAGTTCTTTGGGTATACATTGCTGTGTTGACATATGCATCAAAACTCATTGTCTTTATAGGTGTGCTGTTCATTTGGAATCCTTGATTGTAGAAGTATCTTATTTTACCTTTTTCATTCTTGGTATCATATTTAATTCCCCAACTATCACCTACACGATATTTTGTTTTGATTTGTGCAACACTTGACTTATGTTTTCCAGCTAAGGTTTTTAGACAACTGTATTCCATTAAATGATATATCATGTCCATTTTGGAAGACACGTTTTCAGCCATCATATAGTAGTTATATAATCCTTTAATTTCAGCATTATATAATGTAACAATTTCAAGGTCACTTGCACCATAAAGGTATGGTCTTGATTTTCCTTTCCACTGTTCGGCATTGATATCATCAACTACTTGTTTTTTACTAATGTAGTTGGTCATTACATCTTTGGGCATATAAAGTACTATACCTAAATTTCCAACTCTACGTTTAGTACCATTTTTGTCCTTAAAGAATTTAGAGTTTTCTCTGACTTGTATTTCATAATTAAGAAATCTTGCTTTTTCTCTTCCGTGAGTTATAAGTGTCTTCTCCTCGGATAAGTCTAAACTTAATTTCTCTTTCAGAAATTTTGTAATTTCATTTTTAATTTCAATACAGTCATTTTTTGTACCAAGAACAGCGATAATAAAATCATCAGCATACCTTACATATTGTAAGTTTTTGTAATCTTTAATTCCTAACTGTGCTGGCATATTGTTTCTTGCTTTCCTGATTGATTTGCTTTCAACAATGAGTTTTGCACGTTCCTCATCATTCATATCTAATTTGCTGATTTTCTTTTTTAAGGCTTCCAGTTTATGTGTACAATCCAAATAATCTGTGTTATAGACTTTATTGTTTTTGGCTTCGCCTACATTATATTTAATAAACTCTTTCTTAATAATGTCCTCAATGTAGGTATCAAATTCATTCATGTATATATTTGCAAGTATTGGACTGATAATTCCTCCTTGTGGTGTTCCACTAAAGGTGTTGTAATATATCCAATCGTCCATATATCCTGATTTGAGAAACTTCCAGATGAGTCTAATAAATCTCTCATCTTTTATTTTCTTTCGTAATATATCAATCAGAATTTGATGCTTAATGTTGTCAAAGCAACCTTTGATATCACCTTCGATAAACCAATTTGCTCCTCTGAATGTATTTTTGATTTGTTTCAACGCTGTATGACAACTCTTGTTAGGTCTAAAACCATGAGAATTGTCAGAGAAGACTGGTTCATAAATGGCTTCCAAAATCATTCGACAAACTTCTTGAATAAGTCTATCACTGAAATTTGGTATACCTAAAGGTCTGGTCTTTCCATTTTTCTTTGGAATATACGTTCTTCTAACTGGCTTAGCTTGATAACTTTCATTCTTAAGGCTTTCAATGATTTGGTTAATCTTATTTTCGCTGAAACCATCAGCGGTTTCAGAATTAACCCCACAAGTAGCACTACCATTGTTGCTATAGATGTTACTATAGGCTCTAGCATACATATCTGGATTACATAAAATCCTGTATAACCTTTCAAACTGATATTCTTTGTTCTTTGCTTGTTTAGATAGTTCGATTAAAACCTTTTCTGAATCTCTCATGGGGAACATCCTCCATTCTTTAATAGTTTTAATCATTACAACTGCTTCCCTTTGCCATGTAATAGGCTTTCCCTATCTCAGACTACTACGGAAGCTCCGTTACCATGCCGAATATTCATATGCTGAACATAATAGCTTTAAATAAAGCATTTCGGTTTAGGTAATCTCCATTTAGTACGATAATTTTGAGTAATCGACTATTGTCGGATATTTCTTTAACGTTTTTATATCTACTCGATATATGCAATAGGTCTTTTACATTTTATTAATGGGAGAACCACTATTTCTAAAACGACTTGTTAGAAACAGCATCGGAATTATCTTTCACATTCCAACCTATACTATTGTATCAACTGGATTTCAATAGTGCCATGCATTTAACTGCTCACGTTCGAAATTAAGGTAGAACAACCTTTATCCTCATATAGTCTTTATGTCTTGCTATTCAGTCGTGACATTTCCAGTTAGCCAACTCATAGCTTTCTGACCATGCTACACTCCCCGTCAGATTTCTCTTTCGGATAAGGTCAGTGACAATATCCCAGTTCTCTTGAGATAGTAACACTCAATGTTACATCAATTATCGCCCTTATGGACGCACGTCATTCTGCATATCAACTACAACTAATAATTTATTCATATACTTCTCCTTCTTTGATAAAAAGATTATTGGATTTGAGTATTGTATTTATTTTGTATTAATTACATTTTTAAAATCCCATAGCGTTCTTAACTATCTCCATCTGCTCCTTTGAGGTTAGCAGCTCCAATAATTTAAATCCAACACCGGGGGCTGTTTCCGGGCAGTAGGAGGTAATTATGTTTTTGTCTACTACAATAGGTTCATCTATTACCTTAACACCGAATTCCTTTAATTGTGCCTGTCTTAGCCCATTTTTAAAGTGGTAGGTGGTAGCGTTTCTGCCTTTTAATATACCGCTTTTACCCAGTGGCAATGCCCCGACGCATACAGAAGCAATCAATTTATCCTTGTTGTTAAAGTCCCTGATTAACTGTAAGGTGTTCTCATGATAAGCTTCTTCATAAAAGCCGAATTCTTCAAATCCACCGGGAATGACAAGAGCTGCATACTCCTCTGCCTCTACCTCCTCCAGTAAGAGATCCACCTTCACCGGAACCTGAAAGGTACTAATAACCTCCTTTTTAAAACCGCAGGTAACTACCTCAACCTCGTAACCATAGTCGTTACGGGCCCAACCCATAATATCAACAAAAGGACTAAATTCCATCAATTCAAAGCCTTTTGCCAGTAATAGCAAGATTTTCATATAAACTCCTTTTCGTTAGCGGACTACACTGTTTTTTCACCGTGCCCTTATTTATGCATTTTTTGATTACAATCAGTTACGTTAGGATTATTATAACCGAAGAAGAAAAATACTACAATATTTACCATGTAATATAAAAGTAGTATTTTTCTATTATTTTTGGTCAGATATATAAATAAATGGCAGGAGTATGAAATCAGGATTATAATAGAATACCTTACCAAGGGATAAAGGTAATTAGAGTATCCTTAATAATTTTTTCTTTCCATATTAGACTATCCATAGGACTATAAAATTAATAAACCTGTATCAAAATCATACTTTATATAAACCAGTTTACAGTTTACAAAAATATTTTTTTGATACAGGTTATAATTCCGCATATAATTTATACTTCATTTCGTTTCTCTTGCAATATGATTCGCTGGATACTTTTTTCTGATAAGAAATACTGTCCGGCAAGTTCAGAGATTTTTAAACCGTTTTTATAGCAGGTGTAGATCTCCTTATTTCGGTTTTGAACCCAGAGTTTGGAATTAGTGGTTTCACCCCAGCTTTTACGGTTATTACTTTTTCTTGGTATATACAGATAACCCCCGTCGATATATTCCTGAATCATTTCAATTATTTCCTGGGGTAATACGGTATTTGCCTTTATATAGCTCATTGTGCTCCTCCTTGAATTAAAAATACAAAGATCGAGCAAAGGCTATCAATTACAATTTAGGGTATATTTAAATTTATAATGTGCAATAGCCTTTGCTATGCACAAATAACATGTCGTCTCATATAAAATTCCCCTTTCTTAAATACAGGTCACTATGCTTTCTTCCATAATAATACAACAAGTTCAAAAATTACGCAATGGAAATTATCTAAAACCATTTTGTAAATTTTTAAAACCATCTGATTATCTGTAGTCTTAGATTACACTACATAAAAAACGGAACTGCCTCATATGATGTAGCAAAGGTATGTACGAGGAGAAAGTTTATGGATTTCCAGCAAAGCAGAACTTTTATTAATTTGCAAAGTGCATTTGAAGGGGAATTAATCAGCAGCAGCAAATATGAGATATATGGAATCAGGGCCAGAGAGGAAGACTATCAGCAGATTGGCTATACATTTGATGTAATATCACATTACCAGAGAGAACATGCAAGAATATGGTGGAGACTGCTAAACAACGGGGTATTGCCAAATACTCTTACGAATCTCTTAGAGGCAGCAGATGCAGAGGACGTCAGGGGAAACAGCATATATAGGGATTATGCAGATATAGCAAGAGAAGAAGGGTATGATTCCATTGCATCATTATTTGATGGTGTTGCTAATATTGAATTAAACAGTGAAGTAATATTCAGGACGTTTGCCGATGAAATACAAACGAATCAGGTATTTTGCAAAAATGAGGAAGTGCTTTGGGTGTGTATAAACTGCGGCAATATTTTAGGGGGGTTATGTGCTCCTGCAATTTGCCCAATCTGCGGATTCCCTCAAGGCTATTATCAGGTCTATGATACGGGATATTAATTACACAAAAGATAATAAAATAGTCCAAAACACAATTCGGTAAATACAAAAGTGAGACTGAGTGTTCCTTCCTTGTTACGTTATAAGACATTCCACGTAAAACAGGGGTAGTTATAAAAATTATGTGTGTTGCTAATAAATACCACTTCTCTGGTGAGGATTAGGTAGGAATAATCTCACTTGAAAAGTGGTTTTTATATAACTATTGCACAGGAATCATTACGATAGATACGATCCGTCTGACAGCAGCGAGAGTAAGACTGCATCAACGTACATGGTTCTCGAAATCAGAGAGTTAGCCGTACAGACACAAAGCCGATAAACAGGTTTAACTGCAGGATTTTAGAAATTTTTTTTGCAACAAATGACATGAAATCCATGATTAATTCCATTTACAATTATATTTTCATCAGTTATAATTGTATCCTGTATAAAGAAGTAAAACTATGGACAACCATACACGCGCCTTCCTGTATTTACTTGCAGTAAGGATAACTAAAACACAGGATCTTATGGATATGGAGGTATTTATATAAAACTATTAAACAACTTAATGTTATTCAATAGATTTTTACTGGCCAGGCTGCGTAGAATATACTTTATGGCTTTACCTGAAAGTAAAAGTGATTTTAAAAAGAGCAGAATCTGCTTTACAGTAGGTGACAGTGCAGTTCAAACAATCATACAGCTTTCAGGAGGAACCTTCCTTGCGACCTTAATGTCGTTCTGCGGCATATCGGATGCAAATATCGGTATCATAACCTCCCTGGTAAGCCTTGCTGCCATATCACAGATTTTCTTGATTAATTACTTTAAAAAACTTAAGAAATATAAGTTTCTGGTTTGTTTTACTGCTCTACAAAGGTTGTTATTTACCGTTATTTATTTTATACCGCTCCTATCCATATCCAGTACGAAAAAAGCACTCCTTATCGTACTGCTTTACTTTGCGGGACAGATATTCGTACAAATCGGAACACCTGCTTCCCAGGATTGGATTGCAAGTCTGGTACCCAGCAGATTACGGGGGAAGTATTTTACTATAAAAGACTCCATTGCCGTATTCGTTGTATCCAGTACCATGCTCATAGGCGGTATTATATTAGACTTTTTTAAGAAACGAAATCCGGAAGACGGATTTATTATCATAGGTAGTTTGATCTTTATTCTGGTAATGATTAATTTTATTGCATTTTCAAAAATGAAAGAGCCGAAGATATCCTATATGAATACAGAAGGTAAGGAAATGCACGGAAGACTGGCTAAAAAGGCCAAAGAGTATGAAAAGACATCGCCCCATGAGAAAAAATCGATTTTCAATGAGATTAGGGAGGCATTTTCAGACCGCAAGTTCCGTAAGGCATTTATCTTACAGACGATGTATACGCTGTCCTTTTATATCTGCCTGCCCTTTAATGCAAGTTATCAGATTAATGAGCTTTCACTGCCCTATACGTTTATCATGCTGGTTATTTTTATTGCAAATCTTTACCGGATATACATATCACCCAAGCTTGGTAGACTGGCAGATAAATACGGTATGGCTAAATTGCTGCGCTATACCTTGTTTGCCCTTGGTTTAAATATGTTATCCAATGCCCTGACAGTCCCTGGCAATGCTTATCCGCTGTTTATCCTAAGCAATGTTATTGCCTCTACGGCATGGGCTTTCGTTGGTATCGGTTTGTTTGGGGTCCAATTGGATTTCTTCCGGAATGATAAGAGGATGATCTGGCTTACCATAGTATCATCGGTTTCAGGGGTCTTCGGATTTGTTGTTTCCATACTGGGTGGAAAACTGTTAGACATTCTTCAAAAGAGTAATCTTCATATTAACGGTACCCCTATCTATGCACAGCAGGTATTGAATCTTCTCGGTTTCCTGATTATGCTGTTTACGGTATGGTATATCCGTTTTTACATTGAGACGGAAAAGATTGATAAAAATCATAAGGATGGAAGGGTAACGGTGTAAGGATAAACAGGAATAATTTCAAAGGGGCTGTTAAAATTACAGAATAATAGATCCTTGGTCCACCCAAGAATTATAGTAATTTAGTACAGTCCCTTTTACAAATCAATGGATTCCATAATAGACCTTGTATTAGTAGTAATTAGTGAATGTCTAAACAGTTGTCAGGAAAATAAAATAAGGACAAAATTTATGTAAGTTCTGTAAAATTTTCTTGACAATTAACACAATTCATTGTATTATAATTAAGCAATGTTGATTGCGGACATACTTAGGGGATTGGTCAAATGGTATGACAAGGGTCTCCAAAACCTTTAGCGGGAGTTCGATTCTCTCATCCCCTGTAGAGACATTATCCAGATAGATAATGTCTTATTTTTTTGCTCAAAAAGAGTACTATTGAAGGGACTTGCAAATTATAGTAGGTCAACCTGGGCATAGAATAGGAATTAGATTTTACAAATATTTCGTTCCAAGTCCTGGCGAATATGCAGCTGCATTCTCTTTCTTGCAGCCATTCGTGCATACTTTCCGCAAAATATTTGTAAAATCTAGTTCCTATTCTCTCCCAGGCAATTTAGTCTTTGATTTGCAACAACCCCTTGGTTCCTTTTAGGTTTTCTTTAGCAGATTTTTTACCTGTATGACCTCCTCCTTACTACAATCCTCCCTGCTATAACGTGCTTTTTCATAGTATAAGGCTAATTGGACGACTTCCTTTTTTTTCTCTGCTTTATCAATCTGACCAGTAAGTACATATTCCGATAATTGAAGGGGTGTTAAATTATTTCCTAGGGTATCCTTATTTTGTCTGAGCAGGACAGCTTTATAAAAAAGCTTTCTGATCTTATCCTTATTGGACCTGGTGAAGACAGGAAGGGACCGGATGCCTGGAATAGTACGGGGTCTTCTTCTCATCCTTTCTTTTTTATCAAATGGAGAAATAAACTCAGTGATATCTTTTAATTCATTATATTTTTTTCCGTAGTAAAGTTGATAAATCCGATACAGACCATATAGAAGTAATCCAATGGCAGCGGCTATTATAGCAACGGTGAAAAGACCCAGAAGAATATTCTCTATATATTGTAAGATCAGGGAGGGGGTCCCGTTATCTGAAAGTCCCAAAGGGGGAGGGGGTTGTTCTGGGTTATGGTTCTCATTAGGGGGAATTTCCTTATTACTGTCTGGAAATAAGGAAAATATGAATTTTAATATAGCCAGCAGAATACTGCCGGTTGCCGATAAAAGTCCTTTTAGTGGAAGCCTGGTGAAAAACACCATGATGATAACACAGAAACATCCAAAAGAAAGGATTAAAAGCTGGTTGGTATTTTTAATCTGCTTTATGGGTATATCAGACATCGTGCTGTGTTTCTTAAAAAAACTCTCAAAATTAATCAGATACATATTAAAAAAATATAATAGGATGAAAACAATTACCAACAGTAACAGCATACCGTTTAAAGCGGTTATGCCTAAATAATTATTCGCAAAGTACATAGCCGCAAGGGTGGATAACAGGTAGGGTGAGGTATTGGTTTTGGTGAATTTCTCCTCCTGAAGCCGTTTGCTTAAAGCAATGATTAATAAAAGAATCAAAAAAATCATATAAAAGGTAAGAATAAAAGGATTTCTTGTGGTAAAAGCATAAGCTGCCATCATAAGAACATGCAAGGCTAAAAAAGACCAGAGATGTTTTAGGTATCTGCTAATCAGATAAGAAATAACCGGAGCCGGCAGTAGGATAAAAGCGTTCAAAACTGCTCCCGTATTGCCTGTTGTAAGCAAAATAGCAATACCAAGCAGGGGATAAGCAGCCAGAAAGCCAAGCAGTGTATTTATAATATCAATTATAAAGTCATAACGTTTGCTGTTCATATACAAATCCCTTTCGCAGAATTATGAGGAAAAAGCCTTGACCTCCCAGGGGATAATATAGGGCTCAAATCCATCCCCGGTGGTTATTGTTACTTCCCGGTTGGTGGGGATAATCCAGGAGAAATCAGTTCTATTTTCAATAAAAGGCAATAACAGCTCCTGTAAATCCGCCTTTTGGTAGAAGGATATAAGAATAATATAATCACTGCTGCCCGAGGTTTGAAATTCTTCCCCGAGAGTGGCCACAAAAGATGGAAAGGCCTTTGTGGTATCGATTCTTGAAAGTGCTTCCTGAATCGTTTTGATATGGCTGGCTCCGGAGCCGGCAGGTATCGTTAACAGATCACCGGTAATGATATCCCTGGTGTTGGTATGGATTGAGGTGGGAATGCCCTGTTTTATAAAGGCAAAAGCAAAGGCAGCCGCAATACGGATACTTTCCTCCTCTAAATCTTCATGTTTCCATATGGAATCCGCTTCCAGATTGATAAAAAGCTTCACCTGCTGGGAAGAAGTGTAATCATTAACATTGACCTTAAGGGAACCGGTTTTGGCAGAAGCTTTCCAATTAACGGATTTTATATTGTCATAGGGCTGATACTCTCTAATGCTGCGGAATTCAAAAGGGTCTTCATTCATAAAGCGCCTGGTAAGGACGGTTCCAAGCATTTTCTTAAAAGGTGTTTCAAACTTGGTTAACTCCACGGGACCGGGATAAACATACAAATTTAGATTCATATCATAGTTAGCTACCTTCTCAAAGGTCAGGAAAAGGTCAGAACAAACAACATCAGCATTTTGAATGCTATAGTATCCCCGGTGACTGCATAAAAAGGTCAGGGATCTGGTCAATTTCTGGTACATCATAATGGATATTAAATCGTTCCGGTAAAAATTATCTGTTATGTTTGAATTATTCATATCTTGAAAAGCTAAATACTTTGAGGTCATAAATTTTACTTTCAGAATAGGAAGAGGCAGTAATTTTTTATTCATAAGGGTTTCATAAAGGATTACTTCTTCTCCTTCAACAGCCGCTTCTTCTGAGAAACTTAACTTCACTGACAGATTTTTATTCCAGTACTTATGATAGAAATAGTTTTGGAGCAGGTACAAAAGCAAAGCTCCTAACATGGCTGATAATAAAATCATGAGTTACCTCCTGGCAAAATCCTCGGTAGGTACCGGTACTTCCGACAGAATATCTTTAAGGATCTCATAGGCTCCGGCACTTTTTTGAAATCCCGTCCTTAAAATAAAGCGGTGGCATAGAACATAAGGAGCAAGTTTTTTAATAAATTCCGGGGTGACATAGTTTAACCCCTGGATGGCGGCATAGGCTTGTACCGCCCTTAAAAATCCAAGACTGCCTCTTGGACTTACGCCTAATGCAAGACTTTTATGAGTTCTGGTTTTGCAGGTAATAGATACCATATATTCCAATAAGGAAGGGTGGATGTACACGGTTTTAATTAATTCCTGCATAGACAGCAAATCCTCCTTGGTACATACGCTGGTAAGCTCTTCCAAAGGATTGTCCTGGATAAATCGGTTTAAGATGGTAATCTCATCGCTAAACTCCGGTAATCCCATACCAAGCTGCATTAAAAAACGATCCAGCTGAGCTTCCGGCAGTAAGAAGGTACCTGCAGTTTCCACGGGATTCTGGGTGGCTATGACAAAAAAAGGTTTTTCTAAAAGATGGGTTTCTCCATCAATCGTAATCTGTTTTTCCTCCATACATTCCAGTAAGCTCGACTGGGTCCTGGGGGTAGCCCGATTGATTTCATCTGCCAGCAAAATATTTGTAAATACCGGACCGCTGCGGAACGTGAATTCACCCTGCTTCTGATTATAATAAGTTAAACCGGTTATATCAGAAGGAAGAAGATCCGGTGTAAATTGAATCCGTTTAAAATCAGCAGCAATGGATTTTGCCAGGGCTTTGGCAAGTACCGTTTTACCGGTACCTGGCACATCTTCTAATAATACATGACCGTTTGCTAAAAGGGAGGTCAGAATCAGATTAATAATATCGGTTTTACCCACAATGACTTTTTCAACATTTTTTCGGATTCCATCTGTCAATTCCTGTAATCTCTTAATTTCCATATTACCACCTTATCCTTAATAAATTTTGAAAAAAAGGATTTCGTTCACACATAAAATAAATGGAATGGAATCCCAACACTCCCTACATTATAATACAAGATTGCAAGAAATAGATATAGACAAATAGCAGATATAAATTACAGCGTATTGTATAAATTATACATGAGTTAAAAATACAGTGACTAAATAAATTGGACGCTTTTTAGAAAAGTTATAGAAAAATCTTTTATGGATACGATAACAGTTAGCGGATATGATTATCCATAAAGTAACGGTTCCATACTATTATTGTCACAAATAAATAAGAATCAGATATGCGGATTCTTATTTCAGGTTAAAAGGAATAAAAAATGTAGATTTCTGTAAAGTCGAGCAAAATTGACTTATCTTTAAAAACATGATATAACGTTTGAGGTTTGTTTTACTTGCACAAGTAAAGAGTGAAACCCGGCACAACACAATATGGAGGAATAAGAAGTGGAAACGAAACAGATAAAACTGAACTCACCGGAAGAAGTGATGGATTTTGTAGGAACTGCAAATCAATGTGATTTTGACATTGATATCTTTTATAACCGTGTCATAATAGATGCCAAGTCATTTTTAGGGGTTATGAGTTTGGATATTTCAAAAAATCTAAATGTGGCTTACAATGGATATAACGGCGGGTTAGAAAATATAATCAGCAAATATGCAGTCAGATAAGGGGTTATCCCTTGCCTGACTGTTTTTATTTTACGAGGAAAGTTCTTTGAACTATCCAGTAAAATAAAAACACGACCTGCAGGATGCGCATGACGCGAAAGAGGAAGGTATCACTGATGTGGCAGCGCGCCAGAGTCTGGCGAGCCAGACTCTTTGCTCTGTTAAGATACAGAGTTTTGAAGGTTTATCATCAGGAATAAAGCGTTTTAATGTCGCTTGAATCAAGTATGGCAAGAAGCCTTGACGGCAGCAGCGGTTTACTATATATGTAACCTTGGATGATATCACATTTCTTGTTCTTTAATATACCTAATTGATCTTCAAATTCGACTCCTTCCGCGATTACGTCCACTTCAATGCTGTGGGCAAGTTGTATGATTGCTTCGGCGATAAAGGAATCTTTTTCGTTATGGCTGATATTGTCGACAAAAGACTTATCAATTTTTAAAGTATTAATGGGCATACTCGTTAAATAATTTAAGGAAGAATAGCCGGTTCCAAAGTCATCAAGAGATATGCGGACCCCCAGTGTTTGCAGGCTGTTAAGTAATGTAGCTGCATCCGTTAAGGAGGAGACAATGGTACTTTCCGTAATCTCAAGTTCCAGATAGCTTGGAGGAAGACCGGTTTCTTTCAGGACCTCAGAGAGCATACTAATAAATCCAGAACGGTTGATTTGAACCGAGGAAATGTTAACAGAAACAATATAAGGCGGAAAACCTAAATCGATTAAACCTTTGTTAAAGCTGCAGGCTTCCCGAAGGATCCATTCCCCAAGTTCTGCAATAAGACCGCTTTCTTCTGCTATGGGAATAAATTCAGAGGGGGAGATTGCACCTAATTTACTGCTTTCAATCCGCATTAACGCTTCAAATCCAATAATCCTATTCGTGGTGATATTGATTTGGGGCTGGTATTTTACATATATTTCATTGTTCTGTATAGCTCCCCGCAATACTTCAAGTATAATCGTATTCCGGTTCAGTTCTTCTTCCATGCTCTTATCGAACAAGGTGTATTTGTTCTTTCCGGTATCTTTGGATTTATACATGGCGATATCGGCATTTTTGATAAGAGAGCTGGTGGAGGTCCCGTTCTTCGGATAAATGGCAACGCCTATACTCATGGATACATAAGCGATTTCTCCGCTTAAATTAAACGGTTTGCGAAAGGTCTCAATGACGCTTGCAGCAAAATCCGTTGCATCTTTTTGCATATCCAGATTCTCACGGAATATGAGAAATTCATCACCGCCGGCTCGGGCTAAGATATCTTCGGAGGTAATTAAGGATAATAACTGTTCGGCTGTCTGGACTAGTAAATTGTCTCCGTAATCGTGACCCAGGGTATCATTGATAATCTTAAAGTTATCCAGGTCTACAAAATAGACAGCATGAAGTTTATTGGAGCCAGGGGATAAGGACAGGGTGCTGTTGACCCGGTCTGTAAAGGCCAGTTTATTCGGCAGATTAGTGAGGATATCATGATATGCCAGATACTCAATCCGGTTATAGTTATTTCTTAACTGATCCTCGTTGGTGATTAATTCTTCATGCATAGCAGTTAGGTCATTATAATTGCCTTTAATGATATGCAGCATTTTATTAAGACTTCTTGATAGTTCGCCTAATTCATTCCTGGCTTTTAAATTAGACTGTACTTCCAGGTTGCCGTCCGATGCCGTCCGCATGGTATCTTTTAATTCTATAATGGGATCGGTAAAGCTTTTGGCAAACTTATTGCTGACAAGAAATACGATAACCGTTAATATAAAGATTGTCCAGCCAAGAACATAAAAGAGAATAATAGCTAAATTTATGATTTCGGAAACATCCTGTTTTACTAAAAGGACCCAGTCCAGCTCTGGTATGACACTATAACCGTAGAGCTTGTCAATCTTTTCATAGGTATATTGAAACGCTCCGTTTTGCGGGATTTTGCCGGTGTAAAAGTTATTTACCAGGGAACCAAGCCTGTCATTATCTATACTGGTTCCAATCAGCTTGGAATCCGGATGATAGATGATAATACCATTTTTATCAAGCACCACCCCAAAGCCGGTTTCACCCATGATAATGGAATTGAGGAAATCTTTGAAATACGATAAACTTATGGTGCTGATTATATAGCCAATAATATCAGTACTGCCGTCTTTCTCAAGAAGTATGGGACAGCCGATCTCAATACAATAAGAATTTTCGGTGAGATTACTGGTTTCTTCAGAAGCATATGTATTTTTAATTAATCCACTGACCCCACAGGCGGAACTTTTGGTGGCTTTCATATAGGATAGAGTCACGCTATCTGAGTAATCCTTATTTATAATCTTTGGATCTGAGCTGGCTATGACTTGTTCTTTTGAATTATATACCGTGATCCTGGCACAGGAAGGGTATAAGGAGTGACGTTTAACCAGTAAGTCAGCGGATTTTTCATAGACTTCTTTGTAAGCAGTAGAGGTTTTTAGATAATGGGATTCATTATAGGTAGCTAAGGTATAAATCTGATTTTGTGTAGCGAGGAGATTGACCTCTGTCAATTGATTCTTAACCATTGCCGTTAATCCATTGCTGTTGGTTACCGCCAATTGCTCCAAATTATCTCTTTTAATGGAAATAAGACGACCTGCAATAAGATGGTAAGCCAGTATAGATACCAGGATAATTGGTACAATAGAGAATAGGATTAAAGTTATTCTTAAAGTTCGTTTAATCGACATGGTTATCTTCCTTTTTATAGTAATTAATTTACATTTTAACAATAAATCTGGGAAAATGCAACAATATATGGAACGAAAGATATCTTAATTTATAATATCTTTACAACTTATATTAAAATTTTAGTTGAAAAAGACTTCCAATAAAGGTATACTTGTAACGTTAGATGGTGCAAATATAAGCAGTATCTTATAATGGACTTAGAACGGAGAAATATATGTATAAGTTACTAGGCAGGGACGGCAACGCGAAACGCGGCGAGTTTCATACCGTCCATGGCACAATTCAGACCCCAGTGTTTATGAATGTGGGAACTGCGGCAGCTATAAAAGGAGCCGTATCTACAATGGACTTGCAGGGCATCAAGACACAGGTGGAACTTTCTAATACCTACCATTTACATGTCAGACCCGGTGACCAGGTAATTAAAAAGCTTGGCGGACTTCATAAATTTATGGTATGGGACAAGCCCATATTAACGGATTCCGGGGGGTTTCAGGTATTTTCTCTGGCAGGTCTTCGTAAGATCAAAGAAGAGGGTGTATATTTTAACTCCCATGTAGACGGGCGTAAAATATTCATGGGTCCCGAGGAAAGTATGCAGATTCAGTCAGGTCTTGCCTCTACCATAGCTATGGCGTTTGACGAATGTCCTCCCCATCCTGCAGAAAGAGACTATATGCAGAATTCGGTGAACCGGACAACCAGATGGCTGGAGCGCTGTATCAGGGAAATGGAAAGATTAAACTCATTAGAGGACACCATTAATAAAAATCAGATGTTGTTTGGAATCAACCAGGGCGGAACTTATGAAGACATTCGTATTGAACACGCCAAGCGGATATCAGAGTTAAATCTGGACGGTTACGCCTTAGGCGGACTGGCGGTGGGAGAATCCCACCAGGAGATGTATCGAATCATAGAAGCAACGGTTCCATATTTGCCCCTTGAAAAACCAACTTATTTAATGGGAGTAGGAACTCCGGAGAATATTTTGGAATCCGTAGAACGGGGTGTTGACTTTTTTGACTGCGTATATCCCGCAAGAAACGGAAGACACGGCAACGCCTACACCAACCACGGAAAAATGAATCTACTCAATGCCAAATACGAACTGGACGGTCGTCCCATCGACGAGGGATGCCAGTGTCCCGCCTGCAGACATTACAGCAGAGCATATATCAGACATTTACTAAAAGCAAAAGAAATGTTAGGATTAAGGCTGTTAGTAACCCATAATCTGTATTTTTACAATAATATGATGGAAGAAATCAGAACGGCAATTGAGCAGAAACGTTATAAAGAATATAAAAAACAAAGGTTAGACGGCTTTGCTGAAGGCGAAGCATAACAATACGTTATTTCAGGTTAAGGGAATCCGAAATAACACTAAAATTAATATATTATATAAACAGGAGGAATTTTATGAATAACCCTATATTTTTAGCTGCAGCACCATCCGGAGGATTATCCTTAGGTATGATGATAATCTGGATCGCAATTATGGGAGGTGTCTTTTACTTTATGGCAATCCGCCCTCAGAAGAAACAGCAAAGAGCAATGGAAGCACTCTTAACTACTTTGGCACCTGGTGACAGTGTTCTTACCTCCAGCGGTTTTTATGGTGTAATCATTGATGTAATGGAAGAAGTAGTAATCGTAGAATTTGGTAACAATAAAAACTGCCGTATCCCTATGAAAAAAACTGCCGTAGTGGAAGTTGAAAAGCCAAACTCCGGTTCAGCAGAATAAAGAATAATCTGGATTAATTAAGACTTAAGCCTGTACCAAACCTTGCTATCTAAACTCAGAGTATCAACTCAGTAAAGATAGTGTTTGGACAGGCTTTTTTGCAATCAAGGTAATCGTTCTCTTAGTTTTTCTAATATAGTATAAGGTATTTTTAAATTCCCCCGCCCGGAGCCAATATTTAAATCCGGCTTATTGGCACCGTGAAAATCAGACCCTCCCGTTATTGCCAGGTTGTACTTATTCGCTAAATGCCGCATACGGCCTTCGTCAAAGCCAGTATTGGAGGAATAGATGGCTTCCATTCCGTCAAGTCCGAAATCGGCCAGATAAGCCGTTAACTGTTCTACTTCTTCTAAGGTATACTTATAGAGCAGGGGATGGGCTAAGACTGCAAGACCGCCGCCGGTATGAATCAGAGAAACTGCTTCTTCTGGGGATAGGTATTCTCTGGGTACATAGTAAGGGGAATCATTGTTTAGATATTTAGTGAAAGCCTCAGGCAGTGTTTTGCAGTAGCCGTACTTTACCATGAATTTGGCAAAATGGGCACGGGTCAAAACCGCTTCCCCTTCTTCTTCCTTTAATTTGTCTACGGTAATGTCAATTCCAGCCGCTCTTAAATTAGCGGTCATTTTTTCATTTCTCTCTTCCCGCTTCATCCTGGCGGTCTCCAGTGCAGAGGTAAGAATTTCACATTTGGGATTGATAAATAGACCTAAGATATGAATGTCTTTTTTCTTATATGCTACTGAAATTTCTGTACCCGGAATGACCTGTATCGGATGTCCGTTTTCCGTTTCAGAAAGGGCGGTTTTTTCTGCCTCGGGAATTCCGGCTAAGGTATCGTGATCGGTTAAGGCAAAAGCAGCAAGTTTATTTTTAACAGCAAGCCTTACCACTTCGGCAGGTGTCAGAGTTCCGTCGGAAGCATTGGAATGGACGTGGAGATCAATATAATTCATAGTTATACCCATTGCATATCGTAAGTTTACATGCGATACTGCCACATAATAAAATAAAAACCAATGTGGCATCCTTTCTCACCAAAATTTTTTAACAAGCTTTATTATAGCATTACTCTCAAAAGAAGTCATCATTTTCAGATGCAAAAAACACGGCAAGCGAATAAGGAAAATATATCCAAAAACCTAGGCAGTATCCTGGTATGTTTGCAATATTTTTGTATTGGAAAGAACCCCATGCCACTTAAACTTGGAGAACTGCGCCAAGGAGAAAAAGAGTAACTGTCTGAGCGTCAGCGAGTTTTACTCTTTTTCGACTGCTATAAGCAGTTCACCAAGTTTTTAGTGGCATGAGGGTTCTTTCCCTACAAAAATATTGCAAACATACCAGGATACTGCCGAACGTCTTCATGAATTTTTATTGTTTCTGGAATATATAGAAACTTTTCCAAATATACTACAGTATAAATAGAGCGGAGGTTTGGAATGGACAAAGTATTACACCGTAATTCCAAGGTTGTAACAATCTTAAGAAATCTTTTGGTTTCTTATATGATTACCGGATTACTGCTTTTATTACTGGCATTTTTAATGATGAAAGCGGATGTGTCCAGTACGGTTCTAAATGGGGGTATACTCTTAACCTATGTGTTATCCTCCTTTGTCGGGGGATTTTTACTAGGGAAAAGCGCGGATTCGAAACGGTTTTTATGGGGATTGGGAATGGGAGCATTATACTTCATCATGCTGATCCTGATTTCGGTATTGACCAATTCTGTTATGGGTATGGAAGTAAGCAGAGTAATTACAGTCATGGTTATCTGCTTATTCAGCGGTATGCTTGGCGGGATGATTAGTTAGAAGAGAATTTTAAAAAACTCTTTTCATATTATTGGGGGTATGCTATAATATCAGGTGATATTTGCTATATATGGGCAATCAGGAATAATTGAAGGAGGCAACCTCATGAAACGTATCAAAACATTAAATACAAGAAATTTAAAAGATACCATGAAAAAGGGCGGATGCGGCGAATGCCAGACTTCCTGCCAATCAGCTTGTAAAACATCCTGCACAGTAGGAAATCAAAGCTGCGAAAACAAATAATAGCAGAATACATAACCGGATACATGAAAACCGTATTTTGTAACAGGGATCTGTTATATCCATATGTTGTTTAGACATGTATTTTATAAGCAGCGTCTTCAGGCCGCTGCTTATTGTTTGTTTGCTGATTCAGATATGTGGGTAACTGTAAAATTATGAGATTTGCGTTTGCAATTACCTATGGGTTTTATATATAGAAGGGAGATACACGTTGATTCACCAGTACAAAAATAATGGCTATAATATCGTATTAGATGTCAACAGCGGAATGGTACATGTTGTTGACGACTTAGCTTACGATGTCATAGCAATATACAATACGATAGATAAAGAGAAAAGAAAGAGTTTACCGGAAGCAGATAAAGCAGCAGTAAAGGAAGAAATACTTAAAAAGTACCGGAATCAGGAATATGCAGAGCTTTTTGAAGGAGCAGATTCTAGGGAAGAGGCTGTTGAAACTGCTGTAACAGAAGCGGTTAATGATATTGAGGAATTAATTCAGGACGGTGCCCTTTTTACAGAGGATATCTATGAGAGCTATATCACCGACTTTAAGTCCCGTCAGACCGTTGTAAAAGCGTTATGTTTACATATTGCCCATGACTGTAATTTAGCCTGCAGATATTGTTTTGCAGAAGAAGGCGAATACCAGGGCAGACGTGCATTAATGAGTTATGAAGTAGGAAAACAGGCACTGGATTTTCTGATTCAAAATTCCGGGAACCGTAAAAATCTCGAAGTAGACTTTTTTGGCGGGGAACCCCTTATGAACTTTGATGTAGTGAAAAAGCTGGTGGCTTATGGAAGGGAACAGGAACAGCTCCATAATAAGAAATTCCGTTTTACCCTTACCACCAATGGTATACTGCTTAATGATGATATTATGGAATTTGCCAATCAGGAAATGAGCAATGTAGTATTAAGCATTGACGGACGCAGAGAAGTCAATGATCTTATGAGACCTTCCCGTAACGGTAAAGGCAGCTATGACCTGATTGTACCAAAGTTTAAGAAACTGGCGGACAGCCGTAACCAGAACAATTATTATGTAAGAGGTACCTTTACCCATAATAATCTGGATTTTTCCGAGGATGTGAAACATCTGGCAGAGCTGGGCTTTAAGCAGATATCCGTAGAACCCGTTGTTGCGAAAGCCGAAGAAGCTTATGCAATTACGGAAGAAGATCTTCCGGTAATTTTTGAAGAATATGATAAACTGGCCGCTTATATGATAGAAAAGAAAAAGGAAGGTATGGATTTTAATTTCTTCCATTTTATGATTGACTTATCCGGTGGTCCCTGTGTCGCAAAACGTTTATCGGGCTGCGGCTCTGGTACCGAGTATTTAGCAGTAACGCCCTGGGGGGATTTATATCCCTGCCACCAGTTTGTAGGTGAAGAAGAGTTCTTAATGGGTAATGTTTATGAAGGCGTTAAAAAAACTGAGTTAAGAGATGAGTTTAAATGCTGTAATGTATATGCCAAGGATAAATGCAGGGATTGTTTTGCAAGATTTTACTGCAGCGGAGGGTGTGCCGCCAATTCCTTTAAATTTCATGGTACGATCAATGATACCTATGATATCGGCTGCGAAATGCAGAAAAAGAGGGTAGAGTGTGCAATTATGCTAAAAGCCGCAGAAGCTGCTTTGGAGTAATTCAATAAGAGGCTGTTGCAAAATTATAAAGGGAATGAACCTGGGTTTTTAATACGGAGTATCCGTCTTTCTTCCAAGTAAATGACTCTTTAGGATTTTGCAGCAGCCAAATTTATTTTAAATAAGATAACCTGTCCTTTCGCAAGTTGCCAGGATTTACTTAACCGCGGAAGAATTGAGCCATTAGGAGTTTATATGGAAAAATGGGTATTAAAGAATAAAAAAGCTGATTTTGCAGCTATGACGGAGCAATATAAAATCAGCGAAGTGATAGCGAGATTATTGATTAACCGGAACCAGGAAAGCAAGGAAGATATTGAAGCCTACTTAAATCCGGCGTTAGACCGGTTACATAACCCTCTTACCATGAAGGATCTGGTAAAAGCCTGTGATATATTAACCAATAAAATCAAACAGGGAAAAAAAATACGGATTGTAGGGGACTATGATGTGGACGGGGTAGCCTCCACTTATGTTTTATATACGGCATTAATAAAATGCAAGGCTTTGGCAGATTATGAGATTCCCGACAGAATAAAAGATGGCTATGGTATTAATATCAACATAATCGAAGAGGCATACCGGGACGGCGTTGATACCATATTAACCTGTGATAACGGTATATCTGCCGCAGAACAGATTGATAAAGCGAAAGAACTGGGAATGACGGTCATAATTACGGATCATCATGATGTACCATTTGTAGAATCGGGAGACCAGAAGGAATATATTATTCCTAAGGGGGATGCGGTGGTAAATCCCAAGCAGTGGGATTGTGAATATCCGTGGAAATCCCTGTGCGGTGCGGCAGTAGCCTTTAAACTGATCCAGATCTTATATGACAGGTTTGGGATTGACCGGGAAGAAATGGATTCTATGTTAGAGATCGTTGCCATAGCAACGGTTTGCGATGTAATGGATTTAGTCAATGAAAACCGTGTTATTGTTAAACATGGTCTGAACCTTTTAAAACAGACGAAGAACTTGGGATTAAAAGCTTTAATTGAGAAAAATAATATTAACCTTTCCGGTCTTTCTGCGTATCATCTTGGCTATATCATCGGTCCCTGCCTGAATGCGTCCGGAAGACTTGACTCGGCTAAAAAAGGTTTGAAATTATTATTGTCAGAAACCAAAGAAGAAGCGGATTTATTAGCCGAAGAACTAAAAACCTTAAATGATATTAGAAAAGATATGACTGCCAAGGGACTTGAAGCTGCAATAAAGTTAGTGGAAGAGGGCGGCATGGTGAAGGATAAAGTACTGGTGGTCTACTTAAAGGACTGCCATGAAAGCCTGGCAGGGATTATAGCCGGCCGTCTTAAGGAACGATATAACAAACCGGCTATTGTTCTGACAGAGGCTGAAGGGGCAGTAAAAGGTTCCTGCCGTTCCATCGAACAATATAATATATATGAAGAACTGACGAAATGCAAGCATCTCCTGCTAAAATACGGAGGTCATCCAATGGCAGCGGGACTGTCTTTAGAGGAGGCTATGGTAAGCCTTTTAAGAGTTGAATTAAATCAAAACACCAGATTAACAGAGGAAGACTTAATACCCAAAATATCCATAGATATTCTGCTTCCCCTGGGATATTTAAGTGAAGAACTGGTGACGGAACTGGAACGATTAGAACCTTTTGGAAAAGGTAATATAAAACCGGTTTTTGCCGAAAAGAATCTGCGTATTCGAAAAGCTTCCATACTCGGCAAAAATTCCAATGTGCTGAAATTTCAGGTTGTTAACGATTACGGAAGAGTTATGGATGCCTTGTATTTCGGTGAAGTGGAGTCTTTTCTAAATACGTTGTCTGAGGGTTTTGGGCAGGAGGAAGTCGATAATATGTTTCGCAGCAGGAGTAATGCGGTACGGCTGTCTGTGACCTACTATCCAAGTATGAATGAATATGGTGGCAATCGGACGGTGCAGATAATTATACAGAACTATCAGATAATAAAGTAAAAATTATATCAAAAAACTTGAAATAAATTGCTATTTAAAATTGTAAATGTTATAATATAAGTTGGTGTTATTCGTGCATTAAGGCACAGGTGACCAATAAAATACGTAAAATAATATGGGCTTTAATATGAAAAATAAGTATTATGAATAATTGGATTAAAATAAGTAAATATCCAGAAAGAGGTTAGGTTGAAAAATAAATTTTTCAACCGCAAGTTTGTGCCTGCGCACCACAAACTTGGTATGCACAAAGAGCGTGCGCAAGAATAGAGGATAATATGAAAAAGTTAGAAGAATATATCAGAAGTATACCTGATTTCCCAGAAGAAGGCATTGTATTCAGGGATGTAACAAGTGTATTACAGGATAAAGATAGTTTGAGAATGTCCATCGACCAGATGCAGGCTATGCTTGATGGTCTGGATATCGATATTATTGTGGGACCCGAATCCAGAGGCTTCATCTTTGGTGTTCCGATTGCGTATAACCTTAACAAAGCGTTTGTGCCTGTACGCAAAAAAGGAAAGCTTCCCTGCGAAACCATTGAAATGGAGTATGCATTGGAATATGGTACCGCAACCATTGAAATGCACAAGGATGCTATCAAGCCCGGACAGAAAGTTGCTATCGTTGACGATCTGATTGCAACCGGAGGGACAATAGAAGCCATAACCAAACTGGTCGAAAGTTTGGGCGGGGAAGTTGTTAAAATCATTTTCCTCATTGAACTGGAAGGTCTTCACGGACGTGATAAATTAGAGGGCTATAACGTGGATGCAGTCATTAAATACGAAGGAAAGTAAAATAGAAGATTACTTGTCCCTAGAACATTATACTATAAAAATCATATATTTATTATGAAATTTGCCATAGGTTGGAGGTACGAAAGACATCTGACCTATGGCAAAAATTTTATCTCCATTTCCTGCAGAAACGTGGAAAATTCTGACAAAACCTTGCAGGATGTGTCATTATTCAATAAAGGAATTGATTTTTTTTAAGAGATTGATTATAATTAAAAGATAAACTTACGGACTGGTGGTGATTTTCATGGACGATTTGGCATATGTGATGAGCGATAATGATAATAATGACAATAAAAATAAGGAAATGTTAGTTCCTGCGGATTTTACGAGTCCTGAAGTATTATTTAATCAACTGGTAAAAATCGTGGAGAGTTATCATCCGTCAGCTGATATTTCCATGATAGAAAAAGCCTACCATGTTGCTGACCTGGCTCATAAAAGTCAGTTCAGGAAATCAGGTGAACCGTATATTATCCACCCCCTGTGTGTGGCAATTATACTGGCAGAACTGGAACTTGATAAGGAAACCATTGTAGCGGGGCTTCTTCATGATGTAGTGGAAGATACAGTTTGTACCGTCGAAGAAATTGCGAAAGAATTCAATGAAGAAATCGCATTGTTAGTAGACGGGGTAACAAAACTTACCCAGTTAAGCTATTCTAAGGATAAAGTGGAAATCCAGGCTGAGAATTTAAGGAAGATGTTCTTAGCAATGGCAAAGGACATCAGAGTAATCTTAATCAAATTGGCAGACCGCTTGCACAATATGCGGACTCTTCAATATCAGACCCCAATCAAACAAAAAGAAAAAGCAAGAGAAACCATGGATATCTATGCACCGATTGCACAGAGACTTGGTATTTCAAAAATTAAAATAGAACTTGACGACTTATCCCTGAAATATTTAGAGCCTGATGTATACAAAGATTTAACCGAGAAGATTAATTCCAGAAAAGGCGAGCGGGAAGACGTTATTAACGGAATTGTTGAAGAAGTTAAGTTTCATATTGAGGCAGCAGAAATTGATGCTAAAATTGACGGTCGTGTCAAACACTTTTTCAGCATATATAAAAAGATGGTAAATCAAAATAAGACTCTGGATCAGATTTTTGATTTATTTGCCGTACGCATTATTGTGGAATCCGTTAAGGATTGTTATGCTGCCCTTGGGGTAATTCATGAGATGTATAAACCCATACCCGGCAGATTCAAAGACTATATTGCCATGCCAAAACAAAATATGTATCAGTCTCTTCACACTACCTTAATCGGTCCTAAAGGACAGCCCTTTGAAATCCAGATTAGGACTTATGAGATGCACAGAACGGCAGAATATGGTATTGCTGCCCACTGGAAGTATAAAGAAGGTCAGGATGGAAAGAATAGCCATGATACGGAAGAAGCAAAACTTACCTGGCTGCGTCAGATTTTAGAGTGGCAGAGGGACATGTCAGATAACAAGGAATTCTTAAGCCTGCTTAAGAGTGATTTGGATTTGTTTTCAGAAAGCGTGTATTGTTTCACTCCCACCGGAGATGTTAAAAATTTACCAAATGGTTCCACCCCTATTGATTTTGCATACAGCATCCATAGTGCGGTAGGCAATAAGATGGTAGGTGCAAGAGTCAATGGGAAGCTGGTTAATATTGATTATGTCATTCAGAACGGCGACCGTATCGAGATTATTACCTCCCAGAATTCCAAAGGTCCCAGCAGAGACTGGTTATCCCTTGTAAAAAGTACTCAGGCTAAGAATAAAATCAATCAGTGGTTTAAGACTGAGCTTAAGGAAGATAATATTACCCGGGGTAAGGATATGATCGTCTCTTACTGCAAGAATAAAGGCATTAATTTAAGTGAATTGTTAAAGACCGAATTTATGAATAAGGTCATGTCTAAGTACGGATTCCGTGACTGGGATTCCATCTATGCTGCAGTAGGACACGGTGGTTTAAAAGAAGGCCAGGTCATCAATAAATTAAAAGATGAGTATGATAAGAAGCATAAAAAGGAAATAACCGATGAAAAGGTATTAGATACCTTATCAGAAATCAGGGAGAATAAACCAGCAGCCGTTGCAAAATCGAAAAGCGGTATTGTAGTAGAAGGAATCCACGATGTGGCAGTCCGTTTCTCCAAGTGCTGCAGTCCGGTTCCAGGCGATGAAATCGTTGGTTTTGTAACCAGAGGCCGTGGCGTATCCATTCACCGCACCGATTGTATCAATCTGATGAATCTGTCGGAAGAAGACCGTGCACGGTTAATTGAAGCAGAGTGGAATGTATCACCGGATAAAGCCCAGGGAGGCGAACTCTATACTGCGGAAATTAAAATATATGCCAATAACCGAAGCGGTGTATTAGTAGATGTATCCAAGATTTTAACTGAAAATAAGATAGATGTGACCTCAATGACGGTCAGAACCAGTAAGCAGGGTACGGCAACTATCAGTGTAGGCTTTGAAATAAATGGAGTGGAGCAGTTAAAATATATCGTTGCAAAGCTCCGAGGCATTGAAAGTGTACTGGATATCGAACGTACTACCGGTTGATTTAGATACAGAGAACAGTAGAATATGCTGAATTCTAAGAATTGAGACGGCAGACAGGAGGAAGCTATGGAACTACAGTCCTATGTAATAGGAATGGTTGGAACAAATTGTTATATCGTAACCAATGAACTTACAAAAGAAGCGATTATTATTGACCCGCCGGAACAGGCATCAGTCATTGAAGGCAAACTAAAAGCACTGGAGGTAACTCCGGTTGCTATTCTTTTGACTCATGGTCATTTTGATCATATCATGGCAGCTGGTGACTTAAGAGAAAGCTTTCAGATTCCGGTGTTTGCGTGTGAAGCGGAGAGAGAACTGTTAGGGAATGCGAATTATAACGGATCCCGTATGGTGCGAAGAAATTATACGATCGAAGCAGACAGGTACCTTAAGGATAAGGAATTGATTACCTTAGCCGGAATAAAAATAAAAGTTCTCCACACCCCCGGTCATACTGCAGGAGGTGTTTGCTATTATTTTGAGGACGAAAAAATCCTGATAAGCGGAGACACCTTATTCCGGGAGTCCGTGGGAAGAACCGATTTGTCTACCGGTAATTATGGCATTCTTATGGATTCAATCCGTAGACAGTTAATGATATTGCCGGACGAAGTTACCGTATATCCGGGCCACGGAGATAAAACAACCATTGGTTATGAAAGAACCCATAATCCCTTTATCGGGGGAAATGATTACCTGGATTAATACAATTACGATGGGAGACTTCATGATTTATATATATTTATCAAAGGACGAGTTTGAATATGATATTCATTCACTTGTAAAAGCATTTTATCCAAATGAGCAGATAAAAATCATTAAACCGCCTGACAAAAGCCTGGATACGGTTGTATCCGAAGAAGCTGACAAGAGGATTACGGATGACTTAACTTTAACGATAGATTTACGTATTCCATTTCTTAACCTGAAAGCTGTAAAAAACGGATTGGAGTTATACAGCAGTTTCGGTACAAAAGAGAATTCAACGGTACATGAGGTACAAGACAATATTGATTATAAAGAATCAGGATCTTCGGAAGCTATCGATTCAGAGGTGGTGCAGTTAAAAACAAGACAATACCGGAATCAGTTAAAAAGGGCTCTTTATGACTGTTTATCCCATATTACTGGAAGGCAATTACCCTGGGGGACTTTAACCGGAGTCAGACCGACTAAAATAGCCTATGAAAAAATGGAACAGAATGCATCCGAAGAGGATATCAGACAATACATGAAAGAACAGTATCTATGTTCGGAGGAAAAGATTGATTTAAGTCTTAAGGTGGCAAAGCGTGAAATAACTTTACTGAACGAAATTGATTACCGGAACGGTTACAGCATCTATATTGGAATACCTTTTTGCCCAAGTACTTGTCTGTACTGTTCTTTTACCTCTTATTCCCTTGAAAAATCCGGTGCTTTCGTACCCTTATATTTAGAAGCTTTATATAAAGAAATTACCTATGCCGGAATATGCGGAATGAAGAAAAGACTGACCACCATCTATATAGGCGGTGGTACTCCGACTACCTTAAGTGAGGAAGAACTAGACCGGTTATTGACCCATATTGATCATACCTTTGATTTTACCTATGTAGAGGAATATACGGTGGAAGCCGGAAGACCAGACAGTATTACGGCAAAAAAGTTAAAGATACTAAAAGATCATGGGGTAACCAGAATTTCCATTAACCCACAAACCATGAGCCAGAAAACCCTGGACCTGATTGGAAGAAAACATACGGTAAACCAGGTTATAGAAGCTTTTTATGCAGCCAGAGAAGCAGGTCATGACAATATTAATATGGATATAATCATTGGACTGCCGGGTGAGGGTAAAGCAGATACCGCCCATACGTTAGCAGAAATTGATAAATTAAAGCCGGACAGCTTAACGGTTCATACCCTTGCCATTAAGCGTGCAGCGAGGCTTAATATACAAAGGGAAACCTATCAGGATTTAGTGTCCTTTGAAGCCTCTGATATGCTTAACCTGACTTCTGATTATACGAAATCATCCGGTTATCTGCCATATTATCTCTATAGACAGAAGAATATGGCAGATAACCTTGAAAATATCGGATATGCCCGTTATGGTAAAGAAGGGCTTTATAATATTCTGATTATGGAAGAAAAGCAAACCATTCTGGCACTGGGAGCCGGTGCTTTGTCCAAGTTCATTTTTCATAAGGAAAACCGTATTGAACGTGTCGAAAATGTTAAAAGTTTAAAGGACTATATAGAACGTATTGATGAGATGATTGAGAGAAAATTTAATTTTTTAAAAGATAATTCTTACGGTTTATAGAAAGGAAATTCAAATGTTATTGGAGGATACACTTGAATTACTGGTATCGGATAAGGAAGCAGTTCTGGCGGGGGATTTAGAAGAAGCCATTGATCATGGAATTTTAGTTAGTAAGTTGGCACTATTATTATCCAAAGAGCTGGAACTTGATGAAAATTTCTGTTATACTATGGCCAAAGCAGGACTGGTACATGATATTGGTAAATTAAAACTGGGACAGTTCTTGTATAAAAGAAGTAACAATACTTTAACGGTGGAGGAAATGAAATATATCAGGATGCATCCCGCCATCGGTTATGAAATACTACAGAGCTTCGATTATGAGGAGGTACTGCTGTTATCGGTTTATCACCATCATGAAAACTATGACGGCACCGGTTACCCGGGCAATCTAAAAGAGGAGGACATTCCTTTAGGAGCCCGGATTTTAAGAATCTGTGATGTTTATGCAGCCTTAATATCAGACCGCAGATACCGTGTCGCATTTGATAAAGAAATGGCGATTAAATTAATGATTGAGGAAGTCAAGAACTTTGACATGAAGATTTTCCTCGCATTCTTAAGGGTGGTCCATTCAGATCAATTTAATGAGGTAGACGAATTTGTGGAACATATCAATAAAAAGATATATTCCTGGAGAAAAATTCTCCATGACGGTTATTATTAAAATTAAGATAGATTCGGAGGTAACAAGATGATAACACAAAGACCAAAAGGTACCCAGGACTGGTTTGGGAGCAACATGTATAAAAGAACGCTGATAGAAGAACTGGCGAGAGAATTATGCAGGACTTATAATATAAAGGAAGTAATCACACCGGTATTCGAACATACAATTTTATTTCAAAGAGGTGTGGGTGAGACTACAGATGTAGTCCAAAAGGAAATGTATACCTTCCAGGATAAAGGTGACCGAAGCATAACCTTAAAGCCGGAAGGCACAGCAGGTGCAATCCGCGCCTATCTGGAGAATAACCTGTATGCGGAGAGTCAGCCTACCAAGTTGTTTTACGTAACTCCTGCATTCCGTTATGAACAGCCTCAAAGCGGAAGGCTGCGTCAGCATCACCAGTTTGGAGTGGAATTCATTGGTTCTAAGAGTCCTTTGGCAGAAGTTGAGTTAATTACTTTAATTACTACCTTTATTGATAAAATCGGTCTTAAGAATGCCAAACTTCACATTAACAGCATTGGCTGCAGCAACTGCAGAAAGACTTATAACGAAGCGTTACTTTCGTATTTAAAGCAGCACGAAGACCACTTATGTCCGACCTGCAGGGAAAGGATGGGAAAGAATCCGTTAAGAGTTCTTGACTGTAAGGTTCCCTCCTGCAAAGAAATCGTAAAAGACGCACCCAGAACCATTGATTATCTGGATGAGGAATGTAGGGACCACTTTATGGAACTTAAGAGTCTGTTACAGGAATTAAATATTCCTTTTGAAGTAGATACCGGAATTGTCAGAGGTCTGGATTATTACACAAAAACTGTATTTGAGTTCGTCAATGAAGAAGGTTTTACGTTATGCGGCGGCGGCCGTTATGATAACCTGATTCATGAAGTAGATGAAAAACAGGATATTCCTTCGGTTGGTTTTGGAATGGGGATTGAGCGTATTATCTATTTTCTGGACAAAGAGAAGGTAGAACTTAAGGCAGAGCCGGCTATTGAAGTATATGTAGGTATCCTTGGCAGGGAAGCCAAAGCAGCTGCTTACAAAATTGTGAATCAGTTAAGAACTGCCGGAATTATTACGGAAACAGATTATATGGACAGAAGCGTAAAAGCCCAGATGAAATACGCCAATAAAATCGGAGCTAAAAATACTATCATTATCGGAGCTGATGAACTTAGCAAGAACAGTGTGGTAATTAAACGCATGGAAACTGGAGAACAGACCGAAGCCGCTTTAGATAAGATTACCGAATATTTTACAGTATAAGGAATTAACGGAGAGATAGAAATAACTGAATAACAATTACTAATCATCTAACCAATAACTGCCTGTTTCATTTATGACCTGGCAGTTATTTTGCAATAATATTCTTTAAGTTTAGCAATGCCAAGAGCATCAGAAGAAAGCTGGTAGGGTATATGAAGGAATCGATTAATGTAAAGAGATTGATAAGCTTAGTGATAATAATTAGTGTCATTACTTTTATATACTCCATTTTATACAATATTTTCTGCCCAATTCATAATTACCATACTGCAAAACTAGGAGAGCTGGATTTATCTGGCTGGAGTTTTAAAAAGGATGGTATTACCGAATTAAACGGTGAATGGGAATTTTACTCAGGAAAGCTTTTGCTTCCAAAAGACATCGGCTCTGAACCCAAGAAGTATGCCAGAGTACCGGGAGGCTGGAGCCGTAAACAGCTCTTTACGAAACCGGTCAGGGGAATTGGAACTTATCATCTGAAAATCCTATTACCGGAAAGTAAAGAAGACCTTTTGATTAAAGTACAAAATATCTGGATGGCACATCGAATCTACATTAACGGTATTCTCCTAAAAGAATCCGGTAGTTTATCGGGTAGGGACAAGGGCTTTGAGGCCTTAAACACACCTTATATGTTCTTTGTTGACAAGGAAATTACCAAGGGAAACAACACGGGGAATACCGGGAGAATTTCTAAGGAAAATATCGGGGAAAATACCACGGGAAATTCCGGGGGAAATACCACGGAAAATTCTGGGGGAAATACCACGGGAAATACCACGGGAAATTTCCTTGATATCGTAATTCAGGTGGCAAATTACAATTATTTTGACGGCGGTATCATTGCACCTTTGCTACTGGGGGAAGTATTGCAGATGGAACGGAAGAATATGCTGAACTTCGGTCTTGATCTGGCCGGATTATTCTTATTCCTTACCTTTGGAATGTTTTATCTTCATTTGTACCGGATGAGAGAAAAGGAAGTTACCTATCTCTACAGCGGCCTTTATTTAATACTGATGGCTTTTGTTATTTCAACTTCAGGTGAGAAGCTGTTTATGAAACTTTTGTCAGAAATACCTTTTAATGCAGCTTATAAATTCCAGGATTTTGTTATCTGCTCAGGGTTTGTGGTGTTTATCTTATTAATCCGCTCCGTAGAGCCTAAGATCATGAAACAGAAGATGCTCTTGATATCTACAGCTCCAGCAGCTGTTTACATATTTTTGATTTTAGTTACCCCGTTGCCCTTTCATTCCAGTTTCCGGGATGAAGTTACCTTCTATCAGTATGTAGTCATGGTCTTAAGTGTGATACGTTTATTTTATATTCTTGTTAAAAATGAGAATCAGAAATTACCTTCCAATGAATTTAGTTTTATTGTAGCAAGTTTTGTATTTGTAACCATGATGCAGCTGGATGCAGGAATGATTTATTTGGGAATTGTCGACAGCAATGCAGTTGGTAAGATTAGTTCCCTGGGTTTTTTATTTTCATTAAATATCGTTTTAGCCAAGCGTTATACCAATAAGCTAAAAGAAATACAAACCCTTTCCAATCAAAATGATTGTTTAAGCAGAATGACTCTATTACAGGTTCAGATCAAACCTCACTTTATTTATAATACTCTGAATAATATTATTGCACTCTGTTATGAAGACTCGGAAAAAGCTGCCGGATTGGTTTATCTTCTATCAACTTATTTAAGGCATATATTCCAAACGGATCAGACCAATCAGATGGTATTAATGGAAAAAGAATTGGAGTTGATTCACGCTTACATAGAGATTGAGAAACTTAGGTTTGGAGAACGATTAAGTTACAAAACCAGTATTGATTCAGCTGTTTTTACCGAGCAGATGATAATACCTGCATTAATTATCCATCCTTTGGTGGAAAATGCCATACAACATGGTTTGTTTAATAAGCCGGGAAGAGGAACGGTAAGCCTTACAGTGACAGAAGGTGATAGTTTTATTAAGATTGTGGTCCTTGATGATGGTATCGGTATGAGTGACGATCAGGTGTATCGGCTTTTAAATGAGGATATCAGTTGTGGATACGGAATTAAAACCATACGGAAGCGTTTGAATGATATTCCAAAGGCCTCTTTTACCATTGATTCGGAACTGGAGAAAGGTACTAGATGTGTTCTTTATTTACCTAAGGAAAAACTGCTTAAAGGAGTTGATGAAAGTGTATCATGTAATACTAGTAGAGGATGAAAAGTTTGTACTAAACTATATGGTAAAGATGCTCAAGAGTTTTCCGGAATTTATTGTTGAAGCAGCTTTCTCTTCACCAGAGGAGGTACTGGACTCTTTTGATACTCTAAATGCGGAGGTAGCTTTTTTAGATATTGAGATGCCTCGGATGAACGGATTGGAACTGGCCAGGAAACTTACGGAAAAGAACCATGACCTCCAGATTATCTTTACTACTGCATATTCAAAGTATGCGGTGGATGCTTTTGGAGTGGAAGCTATCGATTATCTTTTAAAACCGATTAATTCAGAAGATATCCTGCGCGTCATAAAACGGTTAAATAAAAAAAATCCGGAATTTGTTAAAGCAGTGGGAGAGAATTCTGATAAGGAAGAATTAATAAAACCTTATAACATCCGCTGTTTTGGACGATTTGAAATCAAAGATGAGTTGGATCAGATCATTAAGTGGCCTACCAAAAAAGCAGAAGAAGTGTTTGCATATTTTCTTATGCATCAGGGAAGCTACATAAATAAGTGGGAGCTTCTTGATAAGTTCTGGCCGGATATGGAGGAGGAGCGAGGATTTCATAATCTATATAACACAATTTACCGTATTAAGCAGGTAATAAGGAGTCTGCCGGCTTCGCCGGGGATTGAAAAAATCAATGATGGTTATGTTTTAAAGGCAGAAGGGCTGTACTCGGATATTGATAACCTAAAATTTGTTGATGAAAAGGATCTTTCAGAGGGTTCTTTATCTGGAATCAGGGCACTGTGCTTATCTTACAATACCCCTTTATTTGGAACCAGAGATTTTATATGGAGTGTAGCTTTGCAGGAAAATATCGCAAGAATATATAAAAGAGTCTGTAAAAAAGTTATTTATTTTTATCGGAATAAGGACGATTTCGAACAGGCAGAGGAAATACTGCGTCACTTTGTGAAACAGCATCCGGAAAGTGAAGATATGATGATTTGGTGGTTTGAACTGTTAAGGAACTGGTGCGGCAGAGAAGATAAAATCAGTGAATATAAAACCTGGTTTAATCTAAAATTATCTGAAATGGAGTTGCCCCTTCTTTAAAAATATAATAATTAATGATGATGTCTGTTTATGGGGGTAAATTCCAGCCTATTAATAGACATCATTTTATATTTTACATTTTATGTCAGAAATTTTACATTTTTTTGTGAGAATTTTGTGAGATAGTGTTGTTAAAATATGAATTAGTATAAAATGTCAAATGGAGGTGGATTTTAACAGTTTTTATTTCCGAATAATGGAGTATATGGGGGCGTTTCATTTTTGATTAAGTCTTTAGTTGAAGGTATTGGTATGGGGATTATCCCCTCTTAATTTGCACGCCCGCCAAGTGGGCAGATGGGAGCCAACTATGAAACAGGAATATGTAATCAAGGAATATACTGTAATTTGCAATGTGACCGGAAAAGTTGAACAAATTGTAAATTACAATTCCAGGGAGATACCAATTGAAATCGGTAGTAACTTCTCCCTACTCTTAGATAAAGATTCCCGCACAGTTTTTAAGAACTTTTTACAATCTGCAAGAGAACATGGATATGCACTGGGATATGTACTGTCAATCAATATTGATAATATAATCCAGCCTGTATGTATGAATGCGTTCTATAGAGATCAAAAGTTTCATATCTCGGTCCTGATAGGATGTCGTGGAACTTTAGAAACTTTATATGAAATAAGCCGCTTAAGTGAGAAACAGGTAAACTTTGTAAAAACTGCAGAGCCTTCAAAGGAAGCAAGTACCTATGTGGATATGCTGGAGAACTGGGTTATGAAAGATCCCCTTACCAATGTTTTTAATCACAGATATTTCAATTCTTTCATATACAAGGAAGCTGCCAGGGCACATCAGAAGCAAAAGCGGATAACCATAATATCAATAGATTTTAATAAGTTAAATGAGTATAATAAGGAATTCGGCTTTAGAAAAGGGGATGATCTGTTACTTAATTTTGTAGCTATTACAAAGAATCTAATCAGAGCAGATAAAGACCACCTCTTTCGGTTAGGCGGAGATGAGTTTTTATTGCAATGCACCGATATGAATCAGATGAAAGCTTACCGCTTAATGGAGAAGATCGAAGACAGCCTTAAATTATATACAGATTATACGTCCATATCCTATGGTATTGTTGAAATATCTCCAGTGGATATGGGAGAAGAGTTTGATATTAATATCTATCTGGAAGAGGCAGACCGGAAGATAAAACAGGATAAAAAAACCAAGAAATCCTATATGCTGCAATATAAGATATAACAAATTCTACATTATATAGATTGTTTAAAATTTCATAAATCATAATGCCGTGTACCCTGATGGTTTTTTCATGTGGTAAGGTAAAAGAGAAAAAAATGCGAACTCCTCCCAAAAGCTCACCATACAGTTTGCTTTTTTACTCATTACCACATGAAAAAGCCATCAGGGTTTTACTGTGTTTTCAGTTGTTTAAGCAGGTGCATACACTTGTAATTTAACCTAAAAAGAATTATAATTAAGAAACTTACTAAAAATAACTGATTCGGTTATTTTTAAGATATTATATAACTTTGGAGGATTTTTTATGGTTAAGCATATAGTTATGTGGAAACACGGCGATAATTTTACGCAGGAAGAGAAGATGGAGCATGCAAAGATTATTAAGGAAAGTCTGGAAGCGCTAAAAGATAAGGTTCCGGGTGTGATATCCGCTACCGTTATTACAGAGCCCCTGCCTTCTGGCTCCGGCGATGCAGACCTGATTCTGGACAGTTCCTTTGAGTCTGTGGAAGCTTTGAATAATTACCAGATTCACCCGGAGCATGTTAAGGCAGCAACCTTCGTAAGATCCGTGGTTAAGGATAGAAAATGTATTGACTACTATGAATAATCAGTGATATGATAGCATAAGAGTTTTGGCGTGCTTATGGTGCGCAAAAGTAGGAGGTCAATATGGCAGAATCAATGAAGGGCTTGCAAAGAAGCCACAGATGTACGGAAGTTACCAGTGCCAATATCGGAGAAGTTGTTACCGTTATGGGATGGGTACAAAAAAGCAGAAATAAAGGCGGAATTATCTTTGTAGATTTAAGAGACCGTTCCGGAATATTACAGGTTATCTTTGAAGGAAGTGATATAGGCGAGGCAGGTTTTTTAAAGGCGGAAAAGCTAAGGAGTGAATTCGTAATTGCCGTTGTTGGTAAAATCGAAGCGCGTTCCGGTGCAGCCAATGAAAATCTTGCAACCGGCAGTATCGAACTAAGAGCCACCGAACTTCGTATCCTTTCCGAAGCTGAAACACCGCCTTTCCCTATAGAAGAGGAATCAAAGACCAAGGAAGACTTAAGGTTAAAGTACCGTTATCTGGACTTAAGAAGGCCGGATTTACAAAGGAATCTGATAATGAGAAGCAAAGTTGCTACTTTGACCCGTCAGTTTTTATCCGAGGAAGGTTTTTTAGAAATCGAAACGCCCATGTTAACCAAGAGCACACCGGAAGGCGCAAGGGATTACCTGGTACCAAGCCGTGTTCATCCCGGAAGTTTCTATGCACTTCCCCAGTCACCTCAGATCTTTAAGCAGCTTTTAATGTGTTCCGGATATGATCGATATTTTCAGATCGTAAAGTGCTTCCGTGATGAAGACTTACGTGCGGACAGGCAGCCGGAATTTACCCAGATTGATATGGAATTATCCTTTGTAGATGTAGATGATGTAATTGGTGTAAATGAGAGATTACTAAAGAAATTATTTAAGGAATCCATTGGCATAGAAGTACCCCTTCCGATCCAGAGAATGACCTATGCAGAAGCCATGGACCGTTTTGGTTCCGATAAACCGGACATCCGCTTTGGATTGGAATTAAAGAATGTATCAGAAGTTGTGAAACACTGCGGTTTCTCTGTATTTACCGGAGCCCTAGAAAAAGGCGGTTCTGTACGTGGTATCAATGCAGAGGGACAAGCTGAGATGCCGAGAAAGAAAATCGATGCCCTGGTTGAATTTGCAAAAGGCTTTGGTGCAAAAGGACTGGCTTATTTGGCAGTGAATGGTGACGGCACTTATAAGTCATCTTTCTCAAAATTCATGACGGAAGAAGAACTGGCTGCACTGGTTGCGGCTATGTCAGGAAAACCGGGCGATTTATTATTATTTGCAGCAGATGAAGATGATGTTGTATTTGATGTATTAGGTAACTTAAGATTAGAGATAGCAAGAAATCTTGAATTACTAAAGAAAGACGAATATAAATTCCTTTGGGTTACAGAATTTCCTCTTCTTGAGTACTCCAAGGAAGAAGGAAGATATACGGCGAAACACCATCCCTTTACCATGCCTATGGAAGAAGACCTGGATTTACTGGATACACAACCCGATAAAGTAAGAGCAAAGGCTTATGATATCGTATTAAACGGTACCGAAATCGGGGGAGGAAGTGTTAGAATCTTCCAGAACCATGTACAGGAGAAGATGTTTGAAGTATTAGGCTTTACCAAGGAAGATGCTTATGACCGTTTCGGATTTTTATTAAATGCGTTTAAATACGGTGTTCCCCCTCATGCAGGACTTGCTTATGGATTAGACCGTCTTGTCATGCTTATGGCAAAAGAAGACAGTATCCGTGATGTAATCGCTTTTCCTAAAGTTAAGGACGCTTCCTGCCTTATGACAGAAGCACCTAACACAGTAGAACAAAAACAGCTTGATGAACTTGGAATTGGAGTTGTATCCCAAGATTAAGCCGATACAGTTAATAAAAGAGGTAATAAAGTCTGAATACATAAGCTTTATTACCTCTTACTGTGTTTTAACCATAAAGACCGCTGATTTTGAAAGGAAGGATTTTATGCAAAAAGAATATGCCACAGATAGACTATTATTAAAGGTATTGGATAAATCCCAAGCTGACCAGGTCCTGGATTATTATATCAGGAATAGGGATTTTTTAGAGGAATGGGAGGCAGAAAAAGGAGAAGAGTTTTACTCAGCTGCCTGTCAGGAACAACTTCTTGAAAAGGACTTTACAGATATTAGTAACCGTAGTTCCTTAAGGCTGTGGATCTATAAAAAAGACGATTCAAAACGGATTATAGGCACCCTTGCCTTTACCAATATTGTAAGAGGTGTATTCTTATCCTGTTTTCTGGGATACAAACTGGATCAGGGTGAGATAAACAAAGGGTTTATGACGGAAGCAGTAAGGAAAGGAATACAGATTATGTTTGAAGAATACGGACTTCACCGGATTGAAGCCAATATCATGCCTAAGAATGCCCGCTCCTTAAAAGTGGCTGAGAAGCTGGGATTTTACAACGAAGGTTTCGCGCGTAATTATTTAAAAATAAATGGTCAATGGGAAGACCACATACATATGGTTTTGCTGAATGAAAGAATGCACACTTAGGCGGGCATTCTTTTTTTTCGGGGTAACAATATCAATTTAGCAGGAATATATTATAGTACAGTAAAAAAAATACTTGATTAAATATAACGGTCAACAGGAGAGGAGGTCAGGTAATAATGAGTTTTGATAATATCCAAAAAATTATAGATGAACAGAAAAAAAATCTCGAAAAAGCAGCAGAACAAATTAAAGATGCACCGGCAAATGAAAAAGTAAAACCGGAAAAAATCCTTCAGCTTGTTAGGGAAGAATTAGCCAGTGTAGAAAAAGAACTTGCAAAATATTCAGATAAACTTTAAAAGCAGCGAAAAGAAGGAGTCTTTACAGCCGGCAGATTAACAGTGCCGGTTATAAAGGCTCCTTCTTTTAAAGAACAAAAGCCTTGTGCAGGATATGCAACTGCATGAAATAATTTTATCAGTTTGCTGACCGTATTTTTGAAAGAATTTGCCAGAATCAAAACGAAAATTAAGATTATTCCCTTGACAAATATATCACTCTGATATATGATTAATGTATCAGAGTGATATATAACTTACAAGGAGGACATCTATGGCTAAGATATTATTTATTAATGGTAATTTACATGGACATTTTAACCCTACTATTCCGCTGGTATCTGAACTGACTGGCAGAGGGGAAGAAGTTTGGTATTTTTGCTCCCATATTTTTAAGGACAAGGTGGAAGCGGCAGGAGCGAACATAATTACAGCAGGAGATACCCTGGAAGAGTTTTATAAGAACTATCGGCCTACGGGCAATCATCCTTTTTATACGCTGGTTGAGTATATTATTAAATATGATGAAGTATTAATACCAGAGGTCCTTCATAAGATTGCTGCAATGAAGTTTGATTATATTATTTATGATTCTATTTTAGGCGCAGGATATTTTCTCAAAAATATCTTGAAGGTACCTGTCATCTGTTCCAATTCATCCTTTGTTATGAACCAGCTTCCGGTTCCGGATTCCATGCTTGTGCCGGGAACCCATCCCCAGCTGGATGAATTTTATCATGTGCTGGATGAGGTATGTGCGAAATGGCAGGTGGCAGTACCAAGTGTACTGGATTTATTTATCAATAAAGGTGATTTGAATATAACTTATACTTCCAGGGAATTTAACCCGGGGGGAGACAGCTTTGATGAAAGTTATAAGTTCCTTGGACCCTCGATTGCCGAAAGAAAAGAAGAAGTAAGCTTTCCCTTTGATGAGTTGAAAGGGCAAAAGGTCATCTATATATCCCTGGGTACGATTAATACAGACTTTAACCGGTTTTATGAGCTGTGTATGGATACACTTAAAGAATCCCCTTTTAAGGTAGTAATGTCCGTAGGTAAAAAATGCGATATATCCTCTCTTGGTAAAATACCGGATAATTTTATTGTAAAAGATTATGTTCCACAATTGGAAATCTTAAAGCAAACCGATGTATTTATCAGCCATGGAGGATTTAACAGTGTAAGCGAAGCGTTGTACTTTGAAGTACCCATAATAGTACTGCCGATGGTTAATGACCAGTTTATGGTAGCAAAGAGAATCGCAGGTTTAGGTGCTGGAATTCCTTTAAAAATGAATGAGATAACCCCTGAACTCCTTAAAACCTCCATTGATAAACTATTATTGGAATCTTCCTATAAAGAAGCTGCTAGAAAAATAAGTCAATCCTTTCACCAGGGAGAGGGATTGGAAAAAGCAGCCGATTATATTTTAAATTTGAGATAACATGAAATATCTCCAAAGGATCCAAATTAGCCGTTTGATGCTTGAATTTTAGGCTTAAGCATCAAAGGATAAACAAATTTACCAATTGCGTCTTCCTATCCAGCAGACTGGATTTGAAGGCGCTTTTTTCTTTGCAGATTACCTGCCATTGCGTAATATGTCTAATAAAAAGGGCTGAGCTGATTTATAGAAAAGTTTAAAACTATAGTTTTTTGAAATCCATATACTATTAAAAAAGATTACACAACAATGAAAATAGAGCTGCTTTGTGTTAGGATTATATTTTATTTGTGCTATAGCACAAACAAAAATCAATAAGCTAAATTAAAATACGGTATAAATGGTACAAAATGTTAAAAATTTTAATTATATGTGCTAAAACACAGAAATTTTTATAAAAAAGACTTGCTAATCAAATAAATGTGTGTATAATAAACTCATGATTAATTTTTGAAGATAAATAAACATATTCGCAAAAGGCAATGGCGCTTTACTAAAACGTAAAGCCCATTGCCTTTTTGTATAAACAGACATCTGTAAACAGGTGTTTGTCAGTGAAAAACACACGCAGGGGTGTGATGGCAGTAACCATACACCTTAAGCGTGTATTTTTATTTACAGCGTCAGTGCTGTTTTGCCTTAGCATACAACTTTGGACTACATTACATTTTGAAAGGAGTCTTGTCTATATGGATAACGGTGGTATCGAGATAAGATTAAATAATGTCAGCATGATATATCAGGCGGATTCTAATGAGGTTACAGCCTTAACCGGTGTCAGCCTGGATATTCAAAAAGGAGAATTTATCTCATTGCTTGGCCCTTCCGGCTGCGGTAAGACAACACTCTTAAGGATTGTTGCCAATTTATTGAAACCTACCTCTGGTGAGGTACTGATAGAAGGAGACACAACGGAGTCGGCAAGGCTTAATAGAAAATACGGAATGGTATTTCAGAGTCCTGTCTTATATGAGTGGCGGACAGTAAGAAAAAATATTGAATTACCCTTAGAACTTATGAAGGTGAAAAAGGAAGATAGAAAAGCCAGAGCGGAGAAAATGCTTGATTTAGTAGGTCTTACCAAGTTCGCAGACCATTATCCTCATCAGTTAAGCGGAGGTATGCAGCAGCGGGTTGGTATTGCAAGAGCTTTGGCAATCAGACCTGAAATTCTTTTAATGGATGAACCTTTTTCAGCCCTTGATGAATTTACCAGAGAAAAACTTCACGAAGATTTATTACGGATATGGAGTAAAACCAATAAAACCGTCATCTTCGTAACCCATAACATTGCAGAGGCTGTGTTTTTATCCGACCGGGTATGTGTATTATCCCCTCATCCGGGCAGATTATCGGCAGTGGTAGATATTACGCTGCCAAGACCCAGGACAAAAGAAATAAAAGATACTATAGAATTTACGGCATTGGTCTCTAAGGTAAGAAACAGTTTTGAGGGGGTTTGATTATGAAGCAGGTTAAAAAACTTCTTTCCTCTAATGGAATCGTAACGTTTGTCTGGCTGATTGGCGTATTAATTATTTGGGAAATCGGAGCGTTTCATATAGCCGGTACCAAAAGAACACCGGAAAATATTCTGCCCCATTTCTATCAGATTATCGGTTCCATATTCAGCACAAAACCTGTCAGTATGGGTCAGACAGCACTGCAAATCGTTCTGTCCAATGCCGGTGCAACCTTAATCCGGGCAGGGGAGGGATTTGCAATCGGTGCAGCAGGTGGATTTATCCTTGCACTTTTAATGAATTTATCAGGAATCGTTGAAAAGATCGCCTTCCCTTATCTGATGATAATCCAGATGATTCCCATACTTGGTATGGCACCTATCGTCCTTGCCATTACCCGTGATATTGGGTCCAGCCGAATCATCATTGCCGCCATCTTAACTTTTTACCCGGTGGCCACCAATACCCTGGCAGGTTTTAAAGCCGTAGAACGGGAAAAACATGATCTTATGTTTTTATGTGCGGCTACCAAGGTTCAGATTTATGTAAAAACCCTGATACCTTCTTCCATCCCTTACTTTTTTACAGGTCTTAAGATATCCGCACCTATGGCGATCACTGCATCTATTCTGGTAGACACCTTGCAAGGAGACGGAGGACTTGGATGTATGTTATCTCAATCCCTCAAACATGCAATGTCAATTATGGTATTCTGGCAGATTGTATTCTTAAGTGCCATTATAGGAATTTTAAGTTTTTATCTGATGGGTGTGGCCGAAAAATTGTTATCGCCCCATAAAAGGGCTTTAAGACGGAAGAAGGAGGAATCGTAATGCAGAAGGCACAAGTAGAAAAAAGACAGAGAAAATCAGTAGTTCGCTTCAAAGCCTTAACCGGTGTCTTGTATCCTTTACTATTTGGTATTCTGATCTTAATACTCTGGCAGACTCAGATTTTACATAAGCTTTTGAATACGGATGAATTTACACTTCCGCTGCCAAACAGGATACTTACCATTATTATAGATAATTTCCCTAAAATAGCAGGCAATATACAGGCAACGGTAATCGTTTCCGTCTGCGGACTGATTTTAGGTTCCTTATTCGGTTACCTGATTGCAATTATTGCTGCTGTTTTCCCAAGATGGGGTGCAGGGGGGCTCAATATCGTTTCTGCTTTTAACGCAGTCCCAATCGTTGCCCTGGCGCCCGTAATTACCAACTGGACCAAGGATGTCAGCAAGGATGCCAATATAAGAAGTATGGTAGCCAAGGTTCTTGTAGTAACAGTAATCTGTACCGCATCTATGAGCGTGAACGCCTTTCGGGGACTAACGGAACTAAAACCATTTTCAGAAGATTTAATGAAAACCTATGCAGCAGGAAAGATAACCACATTTATTAAATTAAGGCTGCCAAACAGTGTACCCTACATCTTCATTGCCCTGCGGGTCAGTGTTCCTGCAAGTGTAATCAGTGCACTGGTAAGTGAATATTTTGCCGAGTATATAACCGGCATCGGCAGGCAGATCAGGGAAAATATTGTATTAGCCCAATATGCCACAGCCTGGGCCTATATCGGAGTTGCCTGTCTCATTGGTATTGTCATGTATGGAATACTGATGGCCTGTGAAGGTATTTTGTTGAAAAACCGCAAATAATTGCAGGGGTTCAACTGATATAAACTTGACCAATTAACTTAATTAAAACGGAGGTATATTTTATGAAGAAGAAAAAAGTGTTTATGATTGTAATTTCTCTAATACTAGTGTTATCACTCGCAGCCTGCGGCAGTAAATCCAATACGGCAGATACATCTGCAAACACCACAGCAGATACAAAAGATACAGAAAACGAATCTGCCAATGAGACTACTCCCGAACCGACCCAGTCAACAGAAGCTGCACCGGAAACAACCGGTCCTTACTTTAACAAAGGTGAATCGGTGAAAGATATCGTAGTTAAAGCTGCTACGGAGGGCAAGGTTGGTAACTGGGGTATTGGTAATGAATACGAGATTCAGGCTTTATTAACCAAATACGGACAGCCGACCACCTTCTTAAGCCAGGCCTTTGACATGGACGGCTTTGATGATGATTCCATTTCCCTTGCTTCTGCAATGACCTATAACGAATATGGTCTTGTGGTTAATTCCTATGACGGCGGCTATGGCTACGGAGATTCCGTAGGTTATATTGATATGAACGATGAAGGGGTTGCAATGTTAGAAGATAATATCTTTTGTACCAGGGCCTTTGCCGAAGCGAATCCCAATACAGTAAAAGCTTTTATCTATGCTTCCATGAAAGGCTGGGAATATGCTTGTGCGAATCCGGAGGAAGCCGCTGAAATCGTATATAAATACGGTTCTTCCGTATCTTCTGAACATCAGGCATATATGGCAGATGAAGTTAAGAAGTTAGTCGAAACAGATACAAAAGGTGCAACGGTTACAGACTACGGCAAAATGGATGATACAGCTCTTGGTCAGACTTTAGAGCTGGCAAAGCAGTATATTAAACTGGATGATGCGGCAGCAGCAGATAAACTAAAAGCGTTAACCCTTGATAACATCAGAGACACTTCTTACTGGGAAGCAGCCAATGCTTCAACAGACGGTAAATTTGGAACACCGGAGAAAACATCAGTTTCCATTCAGTTAAAGTGGCTGCCACAGGCGCAGTTCATGGGATACTATGTAGCCCTTGACAAAGGTTATTATAAAGATGCCGGACTGGAAGTAAATATTGTACCCGGCGGCGGTGACATCGGTGAAACCACAGCCGTTAATAACGGTTCCGTAGATTTTGGTGTTACCTGGGTATCAAACTTAATTGCAGCCAATGCAGGCGGTATGGACTTACTTGAAGTATCTCAGGTATACCAAAGATCTGGACTTGTACTGGTTTATAAATTAAATAAATAAGGTATAGTCCCCCGCCTCTTATCGAAGCGAAGGAGGCGGGGGTTTTTTAATTTATGGGTAAGTTCTAAGAACTTGCCTAAAAATTAAAAAGCCTTCCGGGCAGGATGTGCATGACGCACTTAAGGAAGATTGTCACTGTCGTGACAGCGCGTCAGCTTTGTTCTTTCATTTTAATAGAAAGGTATGAAAAAGGAGGTAAAGGTATGGATCTGATAATCAAAAATGGCACGATTGTAAATTCAAAAGAGAGCTATGTGGCAGATATTGCAGTAGCAGACGGTAAAATAGTTTCCATTGCACAAGATATACAGCCGGTGGACGGAGTTAAGGTAGTAGATGCTTCCGGAAAATTGGTACTGCCCGGTGCAATTGATGTACACACACATTTGGCAATGCCCTTTGGGGGAACGGTTTCGGCGGACGGATATTTTGCCGGTACCAGGGCTGCAGCCTGCGGCGGTACAACGACAGTTTTTGATTTTGCACTGCAGGATTTTAATGAAAACCTGGTAGATACGGTAAAAAGGCGAGATGCCTTAGCAAGCCCTGAGGCTGCGGTGGACTATGCGTTTCATGTGGGAGTTAAGGATGTTCATGGAGACCTGTTAGATTCCATGGAGGAAGCGGTAAACTTTGGAGTACCTTCTTTTAAAGTGTTTATGGTTTATGACTTTGGTGTGGATGACGGTGTATTCTATAAAGTACTGGAAAAAGCAAAGGAATGCGGCGGTCAAATCAGTGTCCATGCGGAAAATAAAGAAATTATTGGGATGCTTACAAAACGGTATCTTTCAGAAGGTAAAACCAGTGCCTGGTACCACTATAAGTCAAGACCGGAGTTCGTAGAGGCGGAAGCCGATGAACGTGCCATTAGTTGGGCAAAATCACTGAATACTTCACTTTATATTGTGCATCTTGCTAATAAAGCCGGAGTAGAAGCCGTGACAAAAGCCAAGGATGAAGGTTATGAAATCTATTCGGAAACCTGCCCTCATTATCTGCACTTTACCAAGGAAGTTTACAAAAGGGAGGATGGCAGAAACTTTGTATGCTCTCCGCCCATTAAGGGACAGGAAAGTCAGGATGCTTTATGGGAAGCAATCAGGAGAGGGGATATTGATACCATAGCAACGGACCACTGTCCGTTCCAGAGTTATGAAAAGGATTGGGGCATAGATGACTTTACCAAGATACCCAATGGCTGTGCAGCGATCGAAAACATGTACCCTTACATGTTATCCAGTGCCAATGAAGGAAAAGTAAGCTATCAAAAGGTAGTGGAATTATGCTGTGAGAATCCTGCCAGAATCTTTGGCTGTGAAACGAAAGGCTTTTTATCCGTTGGAAAGGATGCGGATATTGTTATATACGATACGAAGAAAGACATGACGATAACGAAGGAGGCCATGCATTCTGATTATGACCATACCATCTGGGAGGGGGTTAAGCTTCACGGATATCCGATACAGACCTATTCCAGAGGAAGACTCGTTTTTGATAACGGAGACTTTGTCGGAGAAGCCGGCTGGGGTAAATTCATAAAACGTGTATCAAGGAAAAAGTAAAGTTTGCCTGGCAGCAGGCAAATATAGATGAAACGATAACCTAGAAATAAAGCAATAGACCAGGAGGTAAATTTATGCCGGTAAACAAATCATATTCAAAACAATTTTTAGCCAGTGAAGCCGCCAGGTGTCTCCTCTGCTATTTGCCGGCTTGCACCAAAGCCTGTGAGAAAGGCTTTGATCCGGCTGGATTTATCCGGTCGGTGAGATTTGAAAATACGAAGAATGATTTTGGTAAAATTATAAAAGACCAATGTAAGAACTGTGATGCTCCCTGTGAGAAAGCCTGCATTCATTACGATTATCCCATACGGATACGGGATATGGCAGAACATATAGAAAGTAAGGTGACTGATTTAAAGGAGGTGAGCTTATCTGTTGAATTTTGCGGTATCACCTGTGAAAATCCCTTTTTCCTTTCTTCCTCTGTGGTTGCCAGTAATTATGAAATGTGTGCCAATGCATTAAGGGCCGGCTGGGGCGGTATTGTTTTTAAAACCATAGGGTTTTTACAGCCGGAAGAGGTATCGCCAAGATTTGCAGCCACCAATAAGGAAGGAACACCTTTTATTGGTTTTCGGAATCTGGAACAGATAGCAGAACATTCCCTGGAAGAGAATCTGATGTATTTAAAAAAGTTAAAAGAAGATTTCCCGGAGAAAATCATTGTCGCTTCCATAATGGGTCAGACCGAGGAGGAGTGGACGAAACTAGCCAAGGCCGTAACGGATATCGGAGTTGATATCATCGAATGTAATTTTTCCTGTCCCCATATGTCGGCGCATGGACTTGGGGCAGATGTAGGACAGTCGCCGGAGCTTGTTAAACGCTATACTGAATTTACTAGAAAAGGAACCCATCTTCCCATTCTGGCCAAAATGACACCAAATCTGGGTAATATGGAGATTCCGGCAATCGCTGCAATGGAGGGCGGAGCAGACGGAATCGCAGCGATTAATACCATCAAAAGTATTACGGGTATCAATCTTTATGATATGGCACCTGCTCCGCATATTAACGGCAAATCAGCAGTATCTGGTTATTCCGGCAAGGCTGTAAAACCCGTGGCGTTAAGATTCATCCATGATTTGGCAAGCCATGAACAGCTAAAGGGCGTACCGATAAGCGGTATGGGCGGAATTGAAACCTGGCAGGATGCGGCGGAATTTATTGCCCTGGGCTGTGAAAATATCCAGATTACCACAGCGGTTATGCAGTACGGTTACCGTATTATCGACGATCTGATACTTGGTATGAAAGCCTTCCTAAAAGAACAGGGCTATAACAGTATCCATCAGTTATGCGGCAGTGCCCTGAAAAGCTTTGTTCATCCTGATCTTTTGGACAGAACGACCCTGACATATCCGATCGTAGATAAGAATAAATGTATCGGCTGCGGCAGATGTTTTATCTCTTGTGAGGATGCGGGACATCAGGCAATAAAGTTCGAGGAACATGAACACAGACCAAAACTGATTGCTAAAAACTGCGTCGGATGTCATCTCTGCCTGCTGGTATGCCCCTGTGGGGCAATAAGCAGCGGAAGAAGGGTGCCAAAACCAAGCTAAAGGATATTTATCCTAAGTGATTCTTACAACCTGTGAAACTCGTTTCACATCCTATTATGTGGCAGTATCGCTAGTGAACTTGCGATGTGTAAAGGGGGTAAATATGGCAATTACCTTATCCAGATTATTTGCTAATTCGGAAAAGAATTATAATATAAAACTAATTGCCGGTCAAAGCGGTATGAAAAGCCTGGTAAGATGGGTCCATATGGTAGAAGACAGTGAGGTTCCGGGATTTTTACATGGCAATGAACTAATTCTTACTACGGGCATCGCCCACACTGGAACGGATTGGATTGTGGATTTCGTAAAAAGTCTATTAAATCACGGAGCTATTGGTCTGGTGCTAAATGTGGGTCCCTATATCAAAAATGTACCAAGATATGTAGTCAATTACTGTGACGAAAATGAATTCCCCTTATTCATCGTTCCTTGGGAAATCCACTTAATTGATGTTACCTATGATTTCTGCCATAGAATTATTGCCAATGAAGAAAATGAAACCAGTATTGCCGCAGCTTTTAGAAATTTAATATTTTCCCCGGAAAATAAAGATGCTTATGCCGGGACCCTAGACCGCAGAGGCTTCCATAATTATGTGGAATACAGCCTGCTCCTGTTACAGGCGGGAAATAATGGTTCTGTTATATCCGGTGAAGATTGGCAGTCCATACGTTTTGAGTTAGAAAGTATTATGACCAGTGCAGAAAAACCCATCTGTATCTTTAATCAGGAAAATTATCTGGTAATAGCGGGATCTGGTATTAACAGCACTCAGATGGAGAACCATGCTGTAATCGTAAGTCAGGAACTCTCAGTCAGGTTTGAAGCAGTTCAGTTTTATATCGGTATCTCAGATACGATTATCGGTTACGGAGGGATGCAGGCTTGTTATAAGCAGGCAGTTACGGCCTCTAATACCGCCAGGCTTTTGGAAAAAACCATATTAAAATACCAGGACACCGGAATATATAAGCTTATATTTGCAGTAGAGGATGCAGGAATATTAAAACGGTATCTAAATGATACCATTAATAAAATTATGAATTATGACGCTTCCCACAGCACGGATTATTTAAATACCTTAAAATGCTATCTTGAGAATAACGGAAGCATACAAAAGGTATCCGCACAGATGAATGTCCATCGGAACACAGTGAATTATAAGATGAAGATGATACGTGAATACCTGGGAATCAAACTTGATTACGATGAAATTGCAAGACTTTGGCTTGCCTTTAATATTAAAGAAATTTTAGAAAATAATTTATGATTGGAGTGGATGATATGACATCAGAAGAAATTAAAAATACACAGACCGGCTATGTACTGCAGTCCTGGTCAAAGCAAAGAGGATTAAACCCCATACCGATAGTAAAAGCAGAGGGTATCTATATGTGGGACACAGAGGGCATCAGGTATTCCGATATGTCTGCCCAACTGGTTAACTTAAATGTTGGTCATGGAAACCGTTATATCATAGATGCCATTAAAGAACAGGCAGAACAGTACTGTTATATATCCCCAAGCTATGCCAGTGAACCCAGAGGCGAACTTGCCAAAATGTTAATTGAACGCCTTCCTGATAATATGGGTAAGATATTTTTTACCAACGGCGGTGCTGATGCCAATGAAAATGCGGTAAAAATGGCGAGAATGTATACTGGTAGGAACAAAGTATTTTCCCGTTATAGAAGTTATCACGGCTCTACCTTCGGAGCTGGTAATTTAACTGGTGAACCAAGAAGATATCCATTAGAACCGGGCATACCAGGCTTTGTTAAGTTCTTTGACCCTTATCTTTATCGTGAAACGATACCCTTTGAATCGGAAGAAGCTGCGGCAGAATATTATGTATCGAAACTCCGTGAACAGATTTGTTATGAAGGAGCAAATAGTGTAGCTGCAATTGTCCTGGAGACCATAACTGGTTCCAACGGAATCATTATTCCGCCTAAGGGGTATTTAAAAGGAATCAGGCAAATCTGTGATGATTACGGCATTATGTTAATCTGTGATGAAGTTATGGCTGGCTTTGGAAGAACTGGTAAGATGTTTGCTTTTGAAAATTTTGATATAAAGCCCGATATGGTTACCTTTGCCAAAGGCGTTACCTGTGGTTATGTTCAGCTAGGAGGCGTTGCGGTTAGTAAAGACATAGCAGACTATTTTAATGATAATTTCCTTTCCTGCGGTCTTACCTACAGTGGTCATCCTCTTGCCTGTGCTGCCGGAATAGCATGTCTTAAATTTTATGACGATGAGAAAATCCTTGATCATGTCAATGAGGTAAGCAAAGTACTTGGGGAAGAATTAGAAGCTTTGAAAGAAAAGCATCCAAGTGTCGGTGATGTCAGATATATCGGTTTATTCTCTGCTGTGGAGCTAGTTAAGGATAAGGAAACCAAAGAAGCTCTCGTTCCATATGGCGGTGATTCGAAAGGAATCATGAAGAGTATAATCGGAAGGCTTTCTAAAAAAGGCTTTATGACCTATTCACATGAAAATATGATATTAATTGCACCGCCTCTTATCATTACGTCAGAACAGATTAGGGAAGAACTGAAGAAAGTGGATGAAGTGCTTTCTGAGGTAGATAAAGAAATATTGGAATAATTTAAAACAAATAACTGATTAACAGAGAAAAATAGAAGGATTAAAGAGCTTTATGAAGTCAAAAACTTTAGACTTTAATAACGCTAAAAAAAAATAAAATGCAAAAGATAAAAAAGATATAAACAAAAGAAATAAAAAAGATATTAACAAAAAGATGAAAACAAAAAGTTAAAAACAAAAAGTTAAAAACCAGTAGATATAAATCATAAGAAAGTAAATATCAACTTGTTTTAGAAAGTTACCAAATTAAAGATTAATGAAAAGAGATTAATAATAATAAAGAATGGGTGTTCATATGAATTTACAATTTTTTATGCCCACGAAAATAATCATGGGTGATGATTGTGTAATAAAAAATGCTGAAATACTAAAAAAACTTGGTAAAAAGCCATTAATCGTAACCGGCAGCAGGTCTGCGGTTTTAAATGGTTCCTTAAAAGATGTTACAAAAGCACTTACTGAAAACGGTCAGGAATATGCAGTCTATGATAAGGTAATGAGTAATCCCACCATTGACTGTGTTTACGAAGGTGCAGAGCTTGCTAAAAGTGAAAATGCAGACTTTATCATTGCCATCGGAGGCGGTTCTCCTATGGATGCCGCCAAAGCCATTGCCCTTTTAGCCAGTCAGGATATTAAAAGAGAAAAGCTGTTCTCCGGTGAATATGAAGAAAAGGTACTTCCCATGGTGTTTATCCCCACAACTGCAGGAACCGGTTCAGAAGTTACCCAATATTCCATTCTGACCAATGATGCAGCAAAAACGAAAACTACGGTGGCTGCACCCTTCCTGTTTCCAGACGTATCTTTTTTAGACAGTAAATACATGGAATCCCTTTCCAAAACCACTACCATCAATACTGCAGTGGATGCACTGTCCCATTCCGTAGAAGGTTATCTGTCAAACAGGTCCAATGTTCTTACGGATGCACTTGCTTTAGAGGGTATATCCATCATAGCAGAAGAGTTTGAAAACCTTAAAAACTTTACGCTTACCAGAGAAGACAGAAGCAAGCTTTTATATGCTTCCACCCTTGGTGGTATTGTTATAGCTCATACCGGTACAACAGCAGTTCATTCTATGGGTTATTCCCTTACTTATTTTAAAGATATTGACCACGGTAGAGCCAATGGACTTTTAATTACCGAATTCTTAAAACTTGTGGAGAAAGAAAAGCCAGAACGGATTAAGACATTATTAACAGCCATGAAGCTAAAAGACTTAGCCGAACTGGAAAAAATTATAATGGAACTCCTTGGAGAAAAAGAAAAACTGACAGAAGAAGAAATCATGGAATTCGCATCCATTGCAATAAAAGCTAAAAACATAGCGAATTGTATCGTAATTCCAACAGAGGAAGATTTAATTCATATATATAAGACAGTTTTTGATTTATAACAAGTCAGGAAAAGCTTTATAGAAACAAAAAAATCAGATATTCTTACTATTTGGTAAAGCGCAAAATCTAGAAATGTGCAAGACTTAGAAATGTGCAAAACCTTCCGGAGGTGATTTATATAATGACCAATGAACGATTTAATAAAAAAATGATCGATTTGACGAGACTAATCCCGGCGGACCATTTCCGTACTGTTGAATCGTTTGAAATGAGAAAGGCCAAATCAGAAGTTAATGTAGAAATCGAACTTAAGGATAATTTTATTAAAAAGCTTAACTTCATGGTACCCTGGGATGGTAAACTGTATGCCTATGCCAGATATTCAGAAGGCTTACTTGACTTTTGCAGGGAACAAAATCTAAATGAGAATACGGTTAAAACTATTTATATGCAGGACTGGGATGATAAATTTACACTTGTTATAGAAGGAAAAGACCAAAAATCTGAAATTTCTTTTTATGTGACAGATGAGGATATGAAGAATCTTTTAGAACGGTGCTGCCGTATACCGGAGCAGAAAAGCAAGAACCCCTCGACTGGCAGAGGTTGAGACTGGAAGAGTCTGTGACGGAAGAGTTTGAACAGTTCGAACAGGCGGAGATTGAGTAGGTAAAGTTTAAGCAGGCAAGGTTTGCGCAGACAAAGTTTAAGCAGACAAAGTTTAAGCAGGCAAAGTCTGAGATGTGCAGAATAGGATTAATTGTAGTTTGTAGTACTAAATAACAGCAGGAAAGGATGTGTTTTATTATGATTAGCTGCAACCAGGAAAGATTAGAGGATAAAATCAAGACATTTTCAAAATTTGGTGATACGGGAAATGGTGGAATAACCAGGTTTTCCTTATCCTTAGAAGCCCTAGCGGCAAGGGCGGAATTTTGTAAAAGATGTGAAGCTTTAGGTATGAAAATTGTAACGGATGACATGGCTAATATCTATGCCACAATTCCAGGAGAAGAAGATTTACCGGCTATCATGTCAGGCTCCCATGCAGATTCTGTACGGCAGGGCGGTAATTATGACGGTATACTCGGGGTACTTACAGCGTTAGAAGCCGTGGAGACCATTATTACTGAGAAAATCCCTCATCGCCATCCATTAACCGTAGTAATCTGGACCAATGAAGAAGGCGCTCGTTTTGAACCGGCTATGATGTCCTCCGGTGTAATTACCGGTAAATTCGATAAAGAAAAAATGCTTGCCTCCAAAGATACGGAAGGAGTGACCTTTAAGGAAGCCCTGGAAGCCAGCGGATACATGGGAGATGCATTAAACCGTATGTCACCTGATAAATACGCCGCTTTAGTAGAACTTCATATAGAGCAGGGACCGGTTTTGGAAGCAGAAGGTATCGATATTGGTGTGGTTGAAGGTGTGTGTGGTATGATTAATTATGAATTCACCTTTTACGGTCAGGCCGGTCATGCAGGCACTACCCCTATGAAATACCGGAAAGATGCACTATATGCGGCTGTAAAGACAATACAGTATCTACATGAGGAACTGGATAAGCTGGATAGTAAATTAGTTTATACTACAGGTAAAATATCGGCCCACCCGAATATCCATACTATAATTCCGGATGTGGTGAAATTTACACTGGATGCCAGACATCAGGACCCTGAGGTTATTAAACAGGTTCTGGCTATCATAAAAGCAATTCCTGAGGAAGTTGAAAAATGTAAGGTAAGCTATAACGAAGCCTGGTCACGGGCAACGGTTTCTTTTTATACAGAATTCGTAGACTATGTTGAGAAGAATGCAAAAGCTTACGGCTATACTACAAAGAGAATGTACAGCGGACCGGGACATGATGCTCAGTTTATAACCGATATCATACCTACGACTATGATATTTGTTCCAAGTGTTGGAGGTCACAGCCACTGTGAAATCGAATACACACCCATTGAAAACTGTTTCAAAGGTGCCAATGTTCTGTTGCAGACCCTGTTAGAAATTGATAAGAATTAATTCCGCTCATTTCCATTCATTTCGGAAAACCATAGGAGTTACCCCTTCTCTGGCTTTAAATAAATTTATAAAGTGGCTTATATTATTCATTCCGCAGCCATATGCAATTTCTGAAACAGACAGGTCGGAATATTTCAGCCATTCTTTGGCATGGCTGATTCTCCGATCAATAAGATATTCATGGATCGTGGTTTTGGTATATTTCTTAAATTCCTTTGCCATATGGAACTTACTAATACTAAATTCTGCCGCCAGGTTATTTAACGTAATATGGCTGAGGTATTCTTGATCCAGCTTATTTTTTATTCCACGAATGAATTGGGGCATAGTATGGCTGAAGGAATCTCCAGACATACTGAGCAAAACCAGTTCCGTCAGCAGAGTGACAAGGAGACTGTTGGTAATACGCTCCCGGTGGACCTCTTTTTTCTGATGAAGGGATAGGATTCGCTTTATACTGCTTTCTATAAGAAAGGAATTATCTGGAGTCAGGATTGAAAAACCATTTTCAGTCATTTCTTCGTAGTAGATGGATGCATTCCAGCCATTATAGTGTACCCATAGGATTTCCCAGGGGTCATCTTTGGAGGATTCATAATAATGATGATTCAAACAGTTGATTAGAAAGATATTGCCTTTCCCTAACTGGTATTCCTTGCCTTCATATCGCAGATTACCCTTGCCGGATAAGGTATATACCAATAGGAAGGAATTCAGGTTCTTACGTTCCGTAAAATAAGGATACTGAGTTTTAAAATATCCCGCTTCCTGTATATACAGATAGTTATTTTTCGCTGTCTGGCCGGCAGTTTCAATAAGCCGTATGGAATCCTTAGACAAGGTTAGGGAAATACGCTCCAAATATTCGTTCATTAACAATTGATTTTCCTTTCTGGGACTGTTGAGTGATTACAGCAAAATACTGTTATTTAACCCCAATATTATTGGATGTATACTGCTAATAATACTGATATAATCAGTATATCAATATTAGTTTAGTGTTGCAAGATAATAATATTTGGGAGGAATTCGTCATGGAAAAATTAACGCATATCAAAGAAGTGAAAAAGCCTCGAATCGGTCTTTATACCGTGGGTTTGAAACACTACTGGAATCAGTTTCCAGGTTTAAAGGAGCGTTTGCTGGAATACGGAAAATTCATTGAAAGTAAACTAGAAGGGATGACAGGAACTTCGATCTTTAATTTTGGACTCGTAGATACGGCGGATTCGGGGCTGAGCGCAGGAGATTATTTCAACGGAAATAATGTGGACTTAATTTTCTGCCATAGTGGAACCTATGTCACCAGTGACTGCGTACTGCCCGTTCATCAGGTCTGCAAAGCTCCGGTGGTGGTTCTTAACCTGCAGCCGGCAGCAAGGATTAATTACAGGAGAACAACGACTGGTGAATGGCTGGCCCACTGTGGAGCCTGTGGGGTACCGGAAATTTCTAATGCCTTTAACCGGGCAGGTATTAAGTTCCGGGTAATTAATGGTTTATTAGGACTTATAAGGACACCGGATCTATCCTTAACGGATGAAGTAACTGCTGACAGACCGGAAGCCATAAAGGCATATAAAGAGATGGAAGAGTGGATTAAAGCTGCATCTGTAAAACGTGCATTAAACCATGCAAGATTTGGATTTTTGGGCAATACCTACAGCGGAATGCTTGATATGTACAGTGATTTTACCATGCTTCAGGCTCAGACCGGTATTCATATCGAAGTTCTGGAGATGTGTGAGCTGGATCGTCAGCTGAACTTGGTAACAGAAGAGGAAATACAGGATAAAATAAATGAAATTTATGATATCTTTGAAATCAGTGGGGATTCTAAAGCAGATCCAAATGCGAAAAAACCGACAGAAGAACAGCTCTATTGGTCAGCCAAGGTAGCGGCGGCGCAGGAAAGGCTGGTTAAGGCTTATAATCTGGATGCCCTGACTTATTACTATCACGGGGTACCAGGAGGAGAATATGAGAAATTACAGAGTGGATTTATTGTAGGGCATTCCCTGCTTACGGCAAAAGGAATACCTTGTTCCGGCGAGGGAGATTTAAAGACTGCCCTGGCGATGAAAATCTGTGATATCCTGGGGACAGGCGGAAGCTTCTGTGAAATCGTAGTGACAGATTATTTAGACGGAACCATCCTTTTAGGTCATGATGGTCCATTCCATATCGGGATTGCCAAAGGAAAACCAATTCTTAGAGGGTTAGGACTTTATCACGGAAAGCAGGGAACCGGAGTTTCTGTAGAAGCAAAGGTACGTACTGGTAATATAACGACCCTGAATATGACTCAGACCTGTGATGGCAGGCTAAAAATGATAACCAGTGAAGCGGAATCAACTGACGGTGCTATCATGACCATCGGAAATACCCAGACACCCGTCAGGTTTAAAAAAGATCCGGATACTTACATGACAGAATGGTTTGCGGAAGCACCGACCCACCATTTTGCCATGTCAATAGGACATAATGCGTCTGTTTTAGACAAAACAGCCGATCTGCTTACTATAAAACATATAATCCTAAATAAGTGAAAATATAGAAAAGACGCTGCTGCATAATATAATTCTTATTCTAAGCCAATTCTGTTAGCTGATAAGTTTGCAGCAGCCTCTTCTTAACTCAGGTTCAAAACCTGCATATGTGTAAAACCTGTAAGAATACAAAAATTGTAAATATGCAAAAACTGTATATATTCAAAACCTATAAGTATGCAAAAACTGTATGTATTCAAAACCTGTAAGTATGCAAAAACTGAAATCATGCAAAATCAGCAAGTATGCAAAACACGCAAATAAATAAAACCTGTAATGTATACAAAATCTGTAATTTTACAATAGCTACAAGTAGATTACAACCCAATATTTAAGCTTCTGTATTGTCTTCACTGGAAGCAGCAGCTTCATGCATATAGGGGATTTTAACAAAGGTTTCAAAATCCTTATTGAAACATTTTTTCAGATCATCACTGTAACCAATAACTATATGAGGCTGATTCTGTGCAAGAACTTTCAGAACATCATTAACATAAGCAGCAGATTTCATAGATATTGTGAATTTCCTCTTTTTTCTGGTATAAATAATTAAGGATTTTGTAACCCCTGTTTTTATGCCATTGGTTTTATGGGTGATTTCTTCTAAATAAGCCCAGATAATATCATTATGGTTGAGGATTTTGGCATAAAACCCAGTAAAAAAGTATAAAAAGCTTTCGCCGATTCTTACATGTTCTACCTGGACTGCATTAGCAAAATCGTGATCAAGCCGTTCTAAACTCAGGGTGCCTTCATTTGCCTTTACATATTTCTTGATTGAAGATAAATACCCGCCGGATAACCCTTTAATTAGGAGAAATAGCACTGAAATAAGTACGAGTCCAATTAATCCTAAAATAACATAAAGTGTTGTCTCATCTAATTGTCCAATCTGGTCAACCGTGAGTACATAGGGAAGTGCAACCTCTTTAAAATCTTCCGGAGTATAACCTTCCATCAGACCGGCAGACTCAAACCATTCATAATAATAATCGGAGGCGTCTGCGTCCATTTCAGTAAAGGTGCCCTGAACCGCCATGGTGGTAGTCAAAGTTTCGCGATCTCCTAATAAGTATTCATAAGTTTCGTTATTGATTTTATCTGCAATTCCAAAATCCCGTTTGCTTACCTTGAGTGCATAATATTTATCCCCAAAAGGAACCACATAATATCTTGACTGGACATCATCTGAGCCGTCGTCATTCTTGGAGTAATACTCTCCAAAGGAATCGTACAGAGCTTTTATTTCGCCTTTGGTATAGGTGTTATTCAGTTCGTCCGCAGACAGAGAATCCAAATCTGCCGGTCCTTTGAACAGTTTGAGGGCATCGGAACCAAATATTGCGGATAAGATAATAATCGCAGCAATGCCCAGTGTGATGAAGCCTGTTACCTTTTTCATAGATAGTCGTTTTAATTCATTAAACATTTCCCAATCCCTTTTCAAGGTATTTGACTACCTTGACCCTTTTCTTCTGAAATTAAAAATGCCGTTATAATTCCAGGCTCATGGTAGAATATAATAGTCTGTGAATTTGTTAACAGCACTCTTAGAATTAATAGTAAAATAGAAAAGATTGGATGTCAAGATATTTTGTCTAGGAGTATAGTTTCATTCTTTTGACTGGAAAATCCATTCCGCTCCTAAAATGGATTTTAATGTAAATCCCTTCAGTCTTTTGGCCAAAACCAGCGAAGGATCAGTCTGGGTGTTTTACTATCCAACAGGTTTGCATCCGCCTTCTCTTTCGTGCCAATTCTCGGCATATTGCTATTGCTGATTCCCAGGTTTTGCAGGCTATAAGCTTACTATGATAAGGACTGAGACATGGTTAGGCAGTAATAACAAAATTCTTCCAATTTGCTGGACATTATAAAGAGAGCAGAGTAAAATAATAACTAAAGATTAGAAAGGAACTAAGGAAAATATAAGAATTGAAAGGGTGCCGCAATAGGTTTTTTCATAGGCTGCAAGAAAAATATATTCTTCCAAAGCGAAAGAAAATACATTATTTCAACCTGTTTATTTAAGGCATGCAAAGGGTTAAACATGAGGATTATAGCTATTATGGGAACTTTATACTTAATTATCATAAATATAGCAGGCTTTGCTGCCATGGGAATTGATAAGCACCGGGCAAAAAAGGCTCAATGGCGGGTAAAAGAAAAAACACTGTTCCTTCTTGCAGTAATCGGAGGTAGTGCCGGAGCTATATTAGGGATGCAGTATTTCCGTCATAAAACAAAACACACTGGTTTCGTTTTTGGGATGCCGGCTATATTGATTGCCCAGATTGTTCTGGCAGCATTTTTATATTATATACATATTGTATGATTAATTAGAAAGCAGGACTTAGAGGAGTAGTCCTTTAGGAGTTTTAAGAATTATATAAAAGTTCATTGAAAACAAGTTTAGGAAATAGTATAATTGTTTAATACGCTAAAGCTTTAGTGCGTAAATGCACTAAAATGCTATGATTCAATATAACGTATAGTTTTAACTGGATTTAATTTAGATTTAACTTAAATTACAAGAATTGGGTTTATAATTCTATACAAAGGACAGCAATTTTGGGGAATAAACAATGAATAATAGGTCTTAACACCTCAAAAGATGAAAGGAGACTTAATTTTGAAAGAAAAAGTAATTATGCTGGGGAATGAAGCATTTGCCAGAGGTGCCTATGAGGCAGGGGTCAAGGTTTCTGCGGCTTATCCAGGAACACCCAGTACGGAAATCAGTGAAAATATAATTAAGTACAAAGAAATCTATGCCGAATGGTCACCGAATGAAAAAGTAGCAATGGAAGTAGCAATTGGTGCCTCTATAAGCGGAGTCAGAGCGTTAGCCTCTATGAAGCATGTTGGGCTTAATGTGGCTGCAGATCCGTTGTTTACTGCAGCATATACAGGAGTAAACGCAGGTTTGGTGGTTGTGGTAGCCGATGATCCCGGTCTTTACAGTTCTCAGAATGAACAGGATACCAGAGCAGTCGCAAGGGCAGCCAAAGTACCGGTATTAGAACCTGCGGATAGTAAAGAAGCCAAGGATTTTATAAAGTTTGCCTATGAGTTAAGCGAAAAGTATGATACACCGGTAATTGTCCGAAGTACTACCAGATTATCACACTCCCAGGGGATGGTGGAATTAGAGGAACGAGTAGTACCAGAAGACAAGGTATACGAACGAAATACAGCAAAATATGTTATGATGCCGGGAAATGCAAAATTCAGGCATCTGGCAGTGGAGCAAAGAGAAAATGCCATGGCTTTGGAAGGGTGTAAGTATCCGGTAAACCGTATAGAATATCAGGATAAACAGATTGGCTTTATTACCTCTGGCATTCCATATCAATATGTAAAAGAAGCATTTCCGGAAGCCTCCGTACTTAAATTAGGATTGCTGAATCCCTTGCCAAGGAATTTAATCGAAGAATTTGCAGATAACGTAGATAAATTATACATAGTGGAAGAATTGGACCCGGTCATTGAAGAACAGGTAAAATCCTGGGGGATTAAGGCTGTTGGCAAGGAGATATTTACGGTTCAGGGGGAATACAGCGTCAATCTGCTTCGTACGGCAGTTAACGGGGAAAACCTTAACCTAAAAGCACCTGCTGAGGTACCCCAAAGGCCACCAATCCTATGTCCAGGATGTCCTCACAGAAGTGTATTTTCCGTTATGAATAAATTGAAACTGCATGGTGCCGGAGATATTGGCTGTTATACATTAGGTGCTGTTGCACCCTTAAGTGTGGTAGACACTACGATTTGTATGGGTGCCAGCATTAGTTCCCTTCATGGCATGGAAAAGGCCAGGGGCAAAGCTTATATTAAAAACTGGGTGGCGGTGATTGGAGATTCCACCTTTATGCATACGGGTATTAATTCACTGATGAATATGGTATATAACCAGAGCACCGGAACCGTTTTAATATTGGATAACTCTACCACGGGAATGACAGGTCATCAGGATCATGCAGCCACCGGTAAGACTTTAATGGGGGAGACAACCTATTCCATTGACCTGGAAGCATTATGTAAAGCAATCGGTGTTAAACATGTGGAGGTAGTGCCCGCCTTTGATACGGATAAGCTTACAAAAGTTTTAAAAGAAGAGACTGCCAGAGAGGAAATTTCCGTTATTATTACAAAAGCACCCTGTGTGTTGTTGAATAAGAAGAAAATAACCAGTCAATATAGAGCAATACCGTCAGCCTGTAAAAAATGCGGTATGTGCCTAAAACCCGGATGTCCTGCAATAACGAAAAATCAGGATGGAACCGTTTGGATTAATGATACCATGTGCAATGGCTGCGGTTTGTGTTATGGCTCCTGTAAGTTTAATGCCATAGAGAAAGTGGAGGTATAATGCCATGAAGACAAAGAATATTATGATAGTCGGCGTAGGTGGACAGGGAACCTTGCTTACCAGCCGAATCCTTGGCGGAATTACCCTGGGTGCAGGTTTTGACGTGAAATTATCAGAAGTACATGGGATGGCACAAAGAGGGGGAAGTGTTGTAACCTTTGTGCGCTACGGGGAGAAGGTTTATGAACCCATAGTAGAAGCCGGTCAGGCAGACGTATTGATTGCTTTTGAAAAGCTGGAAGCACTGCGGTATGCTCACTTTCTGAAAGAAGATGGGGTTATTATTGTAAATAACCACCGTATAGATCCTATGCCGGTAGTAATTGGTTCAGCCAATTACCCCGAGGATATCATAGAAAATCTGATGGAAAAATACAAGGTAATACAAGTGGATGCTATGGAGGAAGCCAAAAAATTGGGGAATACCAGGACTTTTAACATAGTAATCTTAGGGGTAGCGGCCAAACACATGAACTTTACCAAAGAAGACTGGTTACATGTAATTGAAAATACCGTGCCGTCAAAGACGGTACAAGTGAATAAGCAGGCATTTGAAGCAGGATATAATCTGCATGCCGGTGCATAGTCAGGTGCAGTATAGGAAATTCGTAGTAACAAAAAAAAGTACTTAAACCTTAATGGCAAACGGAAGTAAGACAAATGATGAGGAGGATTAATGTATGATATGGAATGAAACAAAAGAATGTATGAGCCGGGATGAGATGAGCAATCTTCAAAGTGCCAGACTTAAAAAAATGGTAGACAGAGTTTATCACAATGTAGAATTTTACCGTAAGAAAATGCAGCAGCTGGGGCTGGAACCCGGAGATATTAAGGGTATCGAAGATTTAAATAAACTGCCCTTTACGACTAAGAATGATTTAAGGGATAATTATCCTTTTGGATTATTTGCAATTCCTGAGTCAGAGGTAGTTAGAATCCATGCATCCTCCGGAACTACCGGAAAGGCTACCGTTGTTGGGTATTCCAGAAGGGATATTGAACACTGGCAGGAATGCGTTGCAAGAGTACTTGCAATGGCAGGTATTGGTAAGAAGGATAAAATCCAGGTATCCTATGGTTATGGTTTATTTACAGGTGGTTTAGGGCTGCATTACGGTGCAGAAAACCTGGGAGCAACAGTTATTCCCATGTCCTCCGGCAATACGAAAAAACAGATTACTATGATGGAGGATTTCGGCTGTACAGCGATTGCCTGTACCCCTTCCTATTTACTTCACATTGCAGAAACGCTGGAGGAAGCTGGAAAGCTGGATAAAATCAAGTTAAAAGCTGCAATTCTTGGTGCTGAACCCTGGACTGAAAATATGCGGCGGGAGATCGAATCTAAACTAAGTCTCAAAGCTTATGATATTTATGGTTTAAGTGAAATCATGGGACCCGGTGTTGCGGCCGATTGTGAGTATCATAACGGACTACATGTCTATGAGGATCATTTTATTCCAGAGATTATTAATCCGGATACTTTACAGCCGGCAGCAGAAGGAGAAATAGGTGAACTGGTATTTACAACTGTTACAAAAGAAGCTTTGCCTTTATTCCGTTACCGCACCAAAGATTTAACCAGCATTACATATGATAAATGTGAATGCGGTAGAACATTAGCGCGCATTTCAAGATTCAAAGGACGTTCAGATGATATGCTAATTATCCGTGGGGTTAACGTATTTCCTTCCCAGGTGGAGGCTGCTTTACTTGAAATCGGAGAGACCAGTCCCCATTACTTATTAATAGTAGACCGTGTAAATAACCTGGATATTTTGGAAGTATGGGTAGAAGTCGAGGAACGTTTTTTCTCTGATGAAATTAAAGAACTGGAGAATCTGACGAAGAAGATCGCACATGTCCTTCAGGCAGCACTTGGACTGGCTGTTAAGGTAAAACTCGTGGAGCCGAAGACCATTGAGAGAAGTGAAGGAAAAGCCAAACGTGTTATAGATAAACGTAAATTAGTCTAGACATGCGTTAGGCTTCGCCAAACGTGTTATAGATAAACGTAAATTAGTCTAGATATCGTTAGGTTTAGCCATTGGGTTTTATTGATATTTTTATAGGAAACTGAAAACGGGAGAAGGTGATTAAATATGTTAATTAAACAACTATCGGTATTTATTGAAAACAGGGCAGGAAGGCTTGAGAAGGTGACGGAGACAATGGATGAGAATAATATTAATATTATTTCTGCCAGTTTAGCGGATACCTCAGAATATGGAATATTCCGTTTGATCGTATCGGAACCGGAAAGAGCCAGGACAGTGTTAAAAGAATCCGGTTTTTCTGCTAATCTGACAGATGTTATAGCAGTTAAGCTGCCCCATAAAGTAGGTATGCTGCATCAGCTGTTTAAAACCCTTGCAAAAGACAGCATCAGTGTTGAGTATATGTATGCATTATCCTCAAGTGAGATCGGCTCCATGATATTGAAGGTTTCAGATGTGAATAAAGCCCTTGAGACCTTGCGGCAAAGCAATTTCGATATGTTAAAAGCAGAAGAAGCATATAGTATAAATTAAGCCTTGATATAAATGGCAGCTGTAGTTTCTTACTTTTATTAAAGCTGTCAGAGAATATACCATTAGTTAAAAAGCTGCTGTAATACAAAAGGTTATAGTGTGAAAATAATTGGAATACTAATCCATTTTATTCTGCGCAGAAACACTTTTATTTACAGCAGCTTAAACTAAATAATTCATTAAAGATATTAAATTCAGACATTGATTATTTGGGCTTTTTAATTTCATTAACTTTTAACTCCAACATATCTAGAAACTCTTTTTTTTCGGATGGGCTCAACTTGCCATATAGATTAAATAATTTCTTTTCATCACTGGTGAGCTGTATTACACGGGGAGGTACGGCATTTTGCTTTATATTTGCCGGCTTTATCGTATAGTCCACATTCTCATGCAGTGTCTCATGGACGATGGGGGTCGTGTGGTTATTGATCAATTCCCCTATGTCAACTTGATATAACTTAGATAATTTCAGCAATGTCAGATAATCCGGGTTTCGTAAGCCTGCTTCATAATGAGCATAACCCTGCCGCGTCATATTTAGATATTGGCCGACTTTACTCTGGGTTAAATGCATTCTGGTACGCAATTCGCGCAATTTGTCTTTCAATAATAATTCAGACATGCCAAACCCCCTTACGAATTTATATGCTTTTCCATTGATTGAAAGCTGATAGATTGTATTAAAGTATTCAATTATTATATTCGTATGATAATAGGGAAAATGTTATACTTGAGTAATAATTAATACTAAGTTACGATATATCAATTAAACTATTATACCAATTTGATTAAAAAATTTCTGATAAAGCAACAAAATGTAGCTTTAGCCGATATCTGACTGTTTTCTACAAAAAAATATTAATAATATGAATCTATTTAAATAATATATAAAAAATAAGAAAAATTCAAACAAAAAATAAATGAAAAATGTATATTTTCGCATGAAAATCTACAAAATAATATTTGACAGAATGGATAAATAGTGATATGATTAATGTGTTGCATTAGATGCAATAGATATAACTGTCACTATATGTAACAGTAATTTTAATTTATTTGGAGGAATTATCATGAACAAAGGTACAGTAAAATGGTTCAACAATCAAAAAGGTTTTGGATTTATCTCTGACGAACAAGGCAACGATGTATTCGTACATTACTCAGGACTTAACATGGATGGCTTCAAGTCTTTAGAAGAAGGACAAGAAGTTGCTTTTGATGTTGTTCAAGGAGCTAAAGGACCTCAGGCTACTAACGTAACTAAATTATAATCAACAAAGTTTTCAGTGTACCTTTTTCTATATATATAAATTTTAAGAATGATTATTTTTAACATTTTTATACAGAAATAGCTATATTGTTAGGAACGAAATTGATTAAAGGTTATCCTTCGGGATAACCTTTTTTTTAACCTTGAATTCGTAACATAGGCTATATTATATTAAAAGTTTTATAACAGGGAGGCAATACGATGCTGATAACTTTTTTGCCAATCAATATAAAAATCCAGGCAGAAGCCGGTATCAATCTATTTCAGACAGCAAGGGAAAATGGAATTGGTATAAGCGGAGTCTGTTCCGGTAATAAAACCTGCGGAAAATGTAAAGTCCTTATTACAAAAGGAAACCATAGGGAATATAAAAAAGAGGAATTGGAGTTACTGAATCAGAAAGAACTGGAACAGGGAATAAGACTGGCCTGTTGTTTTACGGTTCGTGAAGATACCTGTGTGATTTTGTCGGAAGAAGATACCAGGCATGTTTCTGACTTTAAATCTGATGTTTCTCCAGATGGAAATTGGATGCTAAAGGGAAAATCAGGTGATGAGGAAGGCTTTACTAGTGATAATTTCAAGTACGGTATTGCATTTGATCTCGGAACCACATCTGTGGCTGCTGAATTATGGAATTTAACTACCGGTAAGAGCCTTTTGCAGATTAGTGCCTTAAATCCTCAAAGCAGTTACGGTGCTGATGTAATTTCAAGAATAACTTATGCATTAAGCAAAACGGAGAACAGAGAAAGGCTGACGATGTTAATACGGCAATGCTGTAACCGTTTGATCCATGAGCTGACAGAGGAATGTAAAATAAATATTACAGATATAGGTAAAGTGACGGCCGCCGGTAATACCACTATGGTCCATCTATTTCTTGGCCGACCTGTAGATACCCTTTCTAAAGTACCCTTTACCGGCATTTCCTATGAGGGAGAAGAAAGAAAGCCTTGTGATATGGACTTTGATATGAATGAAAATGGAGTTATATATGTATTGCCTGGTATTGGTGGTCATGTCGGTTCGGATACCTTAGGGTGTATCGTATCAAACGATCTTTATGAAACACAAGAAACTATTTTGCTAGTGGATATTGGCACGAATGGTGAGATTGTGCTTGCAAGGGGCGGAACGCTTATCGTTTGCTCTACGGCTGCCGGACCTGCCTTTGAAGGTGCAGCCCTGTATCAGGGAATGCGTGCGGTAAAGGGTGCGATTACACAAGTAAAGATTAGTGATGGAATGATCAGGGTTGAATATATCGGTTCTGATATTCCCGGAATAAAACCGGAAGGTATATGTGGTTCGGGAATTATAGAAGCAGCGTCAGAGCTGCTGAAAAACGGCATGATGGATACAACAGGACGCCTTCTGGGGGAAGCCGGAGATAAAAATTATATTTCTCTTTGGGAGGAAGGTAATAAGGAAGTCAGAGTTACCCAGAAAGATATCAGAGAACTCCAGCTTGCCAAGGGTGCCATTTATGCCGGAATGAAGATATTACTTAAAAAGGAAGGAATAACCTTTGACGATGTGGATAAGATATATTTGGCTGGTGCCTTTGGAACCAATCTGGATGTGAAAAAGGCTATGCATATTGGTCTGATCCCGGATATAAATCCTGATAAGTATAGATATATTGGCAATGGTGCTTTAGCAGGGGCGGCAATGCTTCTTCTTGATAAAATATCAAGATCAGCAGCAGAACAGATTGCAAAAAAGGTCAGTCATCTGGAACTGGCCTTAAGAGAAGATTTTGAAACAGAATTTATGAATGCGGTCTCATTTCCTGAAGGATAAGATATACGTATCATAGTGATGAAATATCAGGATAGATGAAGAACTATCTTTATAATGAAGAATCTATATAATGAAGAATCTATATAATGAAGAATCTTTATTATGAAGAATCTTTATAATGGAATATCTTGATATTGGTATATCTTTAACCTTCAGGGGAAGGATTGTATGTAATAATAAGGTGATATAGGAGTGAATACATCGGCTTAAATAAAACCAGAGTAATTAAAAAATTGCCGATACCATGAGGAATATCAAAGGGGATACCGGTTATCCAGTAAGCAAAGGCAGTATGAAAACCAGTTCGGATAGTTCCGTCTGATAAACCTATAAAAAAGTAGGGAATTGCGCATAATGCTCCAAAGGAAAAACCAAAGCCACCGGAAATAATTGCCCATAGGAGAGGAGAACGTTCTTTTTTGAATATCCTGGTAATACCATAGAGACCAAACCAGATATAAAGATAGTTCAGCCACCATAACCCAAATCCGTATAATAACAATTCGAGAATAATAAAAACAGCAATAATATATAACGTTTTTTTATTCATTATTAATGTATAAATTATTATCAGAAATGAAATCAATTCCACATTTGGAATCATCCTAAAAGCAACTTGGACCACAAACAAGATAGCACCAAGCATACCAATGATAACAATATCCTTTATCCGCATTTTAGTAACCTACTGTTAAGGTGATTTCAAAATGGTCTCCATCTTTTATAGGTGTCTGATCAACACTGGTATTAATGGTTTCACCCTGGGAGGTAAAGCACCACCATTCCTGCTTGCTGTCATCTGCGGTTCTGCCGTCAACAGTTTTTACAAAAAGACCATATTCGGATTCATCTCCTGAGATCAGTCCGATTTGCTCTAACGCACCTCGTAAATATTCCTCATCTGTCTTAATATCAAAGGATTTACTGGTGCCGTCATCCAATTTGACTTCTACGGTAATACTCTTTGATCCCAGCGTTGTTTTTGGCTTAAACTGATAGTATAGCAATGTCATAACTGAGGCTATTACAATCAGGATTAACAGACCAATTACAATTTTCTTCGTATTTTTTGTTTCCATATTAAACTCCAATCTGTGCGCGGTGGGCACCTAAAATCAAGATGTTGAAAAAATAGTAATAATTTTTCAATTAAACTCCAATCTGTGGGCTGTGGGTACCTATAAATCAGGATGTTGAAAAAACGGTATTATTCTTTGACTTAATTCCTTCGCTGATAAATGGCAACAAAAAAAGTTCCTCAGCTGATTGGATAAGGAACACACATTTATAATACTGACAGAGGTGCCTGATAATCACAAAAATATAGTCAGATAATAAACAGCATGGTATTCAAAAAAAAGGAATTCCTATGCAGCAGTCAGTAATATTGTACGTTTCCCCAAAACCTCGTGGCGGTTACAGTACGAAATCAAGCAGGTTTTCTGACTTATGAATCAGCATTTACTTTGAATCTTCCCAAGTAAGGTTACTCAGTGATTATTAACAGTATCTTATACTGCCTCGGTAAACTCCTCATATACAGCGGCGAGACCGTACAGGCTTTGAACCTGTTTCCCTATTAACTCCATATTCCTTAAATCTGCTTTGCAGTAATATATGGAGCCACTTGATATCTTATCTATACCAGGAGTAAATCAGAATCAGGACGGCTGCAAAATCAAAGAATTGCTGAACTTTGAAATAAAAGGACGATGTTATTGAAAATTTCATTCAGGTATTTTGATTAGAACTATGCAGCAATGTCTTATGATTTAAACTCATTGGATAGTTGAAGTATAGCATTACAAATTTTACTTGTCAACCTGACAAAAAGCCGGAACAATAAATCATCAGCAGGCCAGATTCGAAAAATGTGTTTTTTAGATTAATGCAAGCAAAGAATTAACTTAATATTTATTCAAAAATTAGCTTGCACTTTTTTATAAAGTGGATTATTCTAGTAATTATATAAATGAATTGTCACAGAAGGAGAATTACTATGAGTATAAAGAAACAATCGTTTGGTAAAACAAAAGAAGGAGTAGAAGCTACTCTTTTTGTTTTGAAAAATAAAAAAGGAATGACCGTAACCTTTACGGATTATGGTGCCAACATTGTTAATATCCTTGTTCCGGATAAAAACGGCAATTATGATGATGTAGTTTTAGGTTATGATAATGTTACGGGTTATGAAGGCAATGCGCCGGGCTTTGGTTCCTTTATCGGACGCCATGCCAATCGTATCGGCGGTGCTTCTTTTGAATTAAACGGTAAAAAATACGAGCTTGAGAAAAATGATGGTGAGAATAACTTACATGGAGGATTTAAAGGTTACAATAAGTTTATGTATGAAGTAGAAACCTTTGAAGATGAAGATTCAGACTCTATTGAATTTTCCAGATTAAGTCCTCATATGGAACAGGGCTTCCCCGGAAATCTTGATATCAGCGTAACTTATACTCTGACCGATGACAATGAACTGGTAATTGAATACCTTGCTGTTTCTGATAAAGATACCATAGTTAATTTAACAAACCACTCCTATTTTAACCTTGCCGGACATAAATCCGGTTCTGTCCTGGATCATCAGGTCATGTTGGATGCAGATAAGTTCACACCTACAGATGACGCGTTGATCCCTACCGGTGAGATTCGTGATGTAACTGGAACGCCTATGGATTTTAGAACATTAAAACCAATCGGACAAGATATCGAAGCTAATTACGGACCATTAAAACAGGCCGGAGGTTATGATCATAATTATGTATTAAATATAAGCGGCAGCGAAGTAGAAAAGATCGGTGAATTAGTAGAGGATAAAACAAAGAGAAAGATGGAAATATTTACGAATATGACAGGAATTCAGTTATATACCGGTAATTTTATCAATGCAGAAAAAGGTAAAGATGGCTTTGTATATCAAAAACGTGCCGGTGTCTGCTTTGAGACCCAGTACTTCCCGGATTCCTGTAATCGGTCAGAATTTCCTTCTTGCGTCTTAAAAGCGGGTAATGAATATGACTTTGTGACAGTATTCAAATTTTCAACCAAATAAAATAAAAGTGCTTATCGTCCTTTTTAACAGGAGATAAGCACTTTTTTAATAATCCGGTATATAATTATTTAGTACCGTAGATTCTGTCACCGGCATCACCAAGACCGGGAAGAATATAACCATGTTCATTTAATCTTTCATCTAATGTACCAATGTAAACATCCACATCAGGATGAAGCTCAGTTAAGCGTTTTACACCTTCCGGTGCAGCAATTAAACATAAGAAATGGATTTTGCTAATCCCTTTATTCTTTAATAATGTAATTGCGGCACTTGCTGAACCACCTGTTGCGAGCATGGGATCTACTACGAATATCTCTCGTTCATCGGCGTCAACTGGAAGCTTACAGAAATATTCTACCGGTTCAAGAGTTTCTTCGTTGCGGTATAAACCAATATGACCAACTTTAGCATTAGGAATCAGATTTAAAATACCATCGGCCATATGAAGGCCTGCCCTTAAAATCGGAACAATACAGAGTTTCTTTCCTGCAATTTCATGCGCAATTGTTTTAACGAGAGGTGTTTCTATCTCGATATCAGCAAGAGGAAGCTCTCTTGTTGCCTCATAGCAAATCAGCATGGCAACTTCGGACACTAAATCACGAAACTCCTTGGTAGAAGTCGTTTTGCGTCTCATAATTCCGATTTTGTGCTGAATTAATGGGTGATCCATAATAATAACTTTAGACATAACCTTGCCTCCAAATATTTTTGACTTATTATATTATGCCCCTAAAAATGAACATAATTATTTACTTTAAGAATCATTATAACAAAGTTTAATGTCTAAGAAAAGCATAAATTTAATTTTATTGTATTTTTTAATAATTACGAGTTATGGAGATTATGTGATTTGGGGAGACTATTTGAAGGTTTTATAAGAATAAAAAATTTTTACCGTATCTGGTCTATAGACAGAGGAGAAGCCCGGTAGAGGGGGGAGGGTAACTACCAGGCTTTGTTTTATGAAAAAAATTATCTTATTAGCTATTTAGGTGTAACTCAATTACCATGAATTTATTATAATAGACATATATGTTTATAGTATGGATTATTTATGAACAATTTGTGAATAAATAAAAAATTTAGAATTTTCTTATAATAGGCAGAATTCTCAGGATTTACAAAGGTTACAAATACAAAAGGAACAAATACTAAGAGAAACATCTAAAATCCAAAGCAAAAAATATTTGTATGGAGTGTCAAAATAGATGAGAGGATGGTATCAGCATGGCAAGTATATTTAAAAAATTAATCAGTAAAGAACTTGGTGAAAATAATTACAATAAATATTTCTTTGTATGTCAAAAAAGTCTGCAGAACAAGGTATTTGACAGTAAAGAAATATACAATGATATTTATGAACATCTAAAGAATAAAGACAGAACTGCAATAAAAAAGATGCAGCAGCGGTTAAATGATACCATGTTTTTGGCTATGCGTATTGTGAAAACCTATTTTTTCTCTTTTCTATTTTTTATTGGAGCTATCTTTTACCTGTTAACAAAAGATATTAATCCCCTTATAACCTTTTTAAGTATCGTGCTAATGAGTTTTTGTTTTTTAGGAAAAACCTATCAGTTTATTGTTAATAAATATTGTTTTATTGATGCTCAGATTGTTCTGGTGTATAAAACAGTTTTAGACCGGATTCTTCTTATTAATGAACAGGAACAGCCTTAGGACCTTAGATGTTTCACAAATCCTGATTCTTCAAGAGTAAATTCTTTGAAGGAATCAGGATTTTTCTTTTAATAGCAGAAGTATAGAAAATATACCGATAAACAGAGGAGAAGCCCGGTAGAGGGGAGGGTAACTACCAGGCTTTATTTTATGAAAAAGTTTTCTTATAAGCTTTTTTTGGGTATTACATAAATAAATGTTAAAATAACTTAATTAGGTATTTCTTAATTACTATGTTATTATTATATTAGACATATATGTTCACAGCGTGGCTGAATCGTGAACATTCTGTGAATATTTTTATAATTTGGATGAATTTAGGAAAAATATTATGGAAAAGCTGTTTATTGCTTGACAGATTTCTAAGATATGCATTACTATGTACAAATACTTGGGCAAATAGAAATGAATTCTAACTATAAGTATCATTTAGTAAATGTGGAAAGCGAAATAATATTGACAAAATCCTTCCATAAGACTAATATCCAGAAGAATATTCGTATAAGTTTATCTTAAACCTTAAATATCTTATCGAATAGATGGCAAGCTTACCTATTTGGTAAATATTTAATTTAATTGATACAAGTAATGCAAATTACTTTAATTAGTGAGGCAAACATACAACAAAAACGGAACTTTCACATATTTTTAGGAGGTTTTACATAATGGAGGAAAAAATTTTAATTGTGGATGACGAAAAAGGTATTTTAGAAGCAATATCCTATGCGTTCAAGCGGGAAGGGTATGTGGTCGAAACTGCCGGTGATGGAGAAGAAGCACTTACTAAAGCATCAGACTTTGGTACAGGAGTGCTGATACTTGATATTATGATGCCCAAAATGAGCGGAATTGAGGTGTGTAAAAGGCTGAGTGACCGAAAAGACCTGGGAATTTTACTGCTTACGGCGAAAAATGACATTGTGGATAAGGTAGTAGGATTTGAATTTGGTGCGGATGATTACATTACAAAACCTTTTGATATGAGGGAACTAATAGCAAGGGTAAAAGCCCTGTTTCGCAGACTACAGAAAAACAGTGAAAAACAACAGGTTACAAAAATAAAGATAAAAGAACTTGAGGTAATACAGTCCCAGAGGAAAGTACTTCTAAAGGGTGAACAGCTGGAACTGACCCCGAAAGAATTTGATTTACTATATCTGCTGCTTTCAAACCCAGAGCGGGTATATGAACGGGAGCAGCTGCTTGATTTGGTATGGGGGATGGAGTACATAGGCGGAACTAGAACCGTAGATATTCATGTACAAAGATTAAGAAGCAAATTAGGTATGCAATACCAGGATCTGATACAGACGGTATATGGTGTGGGATACAAATCCATCGGTGATGTTTATGAAGCCAGGTCTTAAACTAAAATCCAGTCTGTTTCTGGCGGTTCTTTTATTAATGACAGTTATGGCCCTTAGTTTCCTGATTCTTAGTGGTGTTAAAAATAATCAGATCAGACAGAATGAAACTTATTTGACGGAACAGGGCGTTATTGCAGGTAATTATATTAAACAGATGTATCTGATGGAATCGGTAAAAGACCCAGAGGTATTTGTCAAAGAACGGGGAACAGAGCTTGTAAAAAGATTTGAAATGCTTACCCAAATGCAGGTTGTATTATATGATATGAATGGAGAAGAAGTAGCAGATTCCATCCCGTTAGCAGCTAAAACTGATATAAAAGAGCTGCTTCACTACGCACTTAAGGATATTAATACCTATACCCTAGAAGGGGATACCATGATTTTTCTGGCACCTCTTCACAATTCAGGAAAACAAATCGGTGTAGTACAGTTTAATTATTCCATACAAAAGGACAGGTTGTTTTATGAAAAACTGGAACAGCTTTTTTGGTATGCAGGTATTTTTATATTCATAAGCTGCTTTTTGTGTGGTTATTTTTATATTAACCCCATTACCAAAGGAATTTTAAATTTAAAGCACACTGCACAACGGATTGAAGAAGGAGATTACAGTGATATAAAACCCTTAAAACGCAGGGATGAGCTGGGGGATTTAAGCAGAAATATTTATTATATGGGAAACAGAATTAAAAACCAGCTAGAGGAGATGAAGGCGGAGCAGGATAATTTAAAAATGGCGGTAGAAAAACTGGAGATTCTTGGAGTTCAACAAAAACAATTTATAGGCAATGTTACCCATGAATTTAAAACACCATTAACGGTTATCAAAGCCTATGCCGATCTCATGAATCTGTACCAGGATGATCCGAAGCTTTTAGAGGAAGCAAAGGGAAATATTGATACGGAAATTAGTAAGCTAACCACAATGATAGATCAGGTCCTGACATTATCCGCCCTTGAAAACTATAACTTTGAATTTCACCCGGAACAAATAGCTTTAGATTTAGTTATGAAAGAAATCTGTGACCGCCTTATGAGTAAAGCAAAGCAGCACAATATAACATTACATATGGAGCTTGATCAGATTACTATACTGGCGGATAAGGAAAGGATGTCACAGGTATTTATAAACCTTATAGATAATGCTATAAAATACAACAAGGAAGAGGGACATATCTGGGTAAGCTTAAACGAAAACATGGGAGAAGCCTGTATACAGATTAAGGATACGGGCATTGGGATTCCGGAGGAAGCCAGAGATAAGATATTTACTCCTTTTTATACAGTTAATAAAGCCTACCCCGGAAGTACTGGTCTTGGTCTGGCACTAGTGTGGGAACTCGTGAAAAAACAGGGCGGACGGATAGAGCTTTTGGAGAATCCCGAGGAAGGAACTTTATTTGAAATCAGGTATCCGCTGTAACAATTGTTTACAAGTTTGAAACAATTCGTTTTATGAATGAAAAACTCTTATGGTAGTATCTGTATATCCGCTAACGAAAGTGTGAATGGAGCCAAGGGCGGACAGAACTGACTTTAAAGGAAAGGAGTGAAGAAATTGCATAACTTAAAACGGATCGCTTACACAGGCTGCCTGACGGCAGTTATGGCAGTCACCATATTCGGATGCAGTGCAAAAGGAAACGGACGGGTCATAATAACTCAGGAGGGCAGAAAAATCACTTTATTAAATACTGCTAAATCCCAGGACGCTGAAACGACAGAACCAGCCAACGAGTTTATTATAGAAAAAATTGACAAAATAGTTGGAGTGCAGGGAGAAGACTGGTTAGAAGGTGATAATATTTTAATTACAAGAGAAAACCTGGACTTAGAACCCATACGCGTTGCTGATTCCATGGAAAATATAAGAAATTTATTTACTTATAATACGGGCACGGGTAAGAAGGTACTTTTATATAAGGAAAATGATTACCTGTATATGCCTATCGTATCTCCGGACAAAAAGCATATCCTGGTGCAGACTTATAAGGATGGGGAGCTGAAAGGACAGATACTAGATCAAAACGGGAGTGTTATTGTAACTGTATCGGAGGAAAATACGCAAAAGGGTCTCCATCTCTCATACAGTAATGCAAAATGGGTTAATAATGACCTTGTGATTGTACCTTCATCTGGTGATGGAGTCTGTCTTATCCATGTGAATGCGGATATAGAAGTGATGGATGGGATAGACCGGATGCAGACCGATACGGCAGTTATGGCAGAAGATAAGATATACTATATTTCTACGGACAGAAACCTTATGTCCGTAGATGTTAATACCAGGGAAAAAACCGTTGTCAAAGAAAAAATATATGATTTTGAACTGTCTCCAAAGAAAGATAAATTTGCTCTTGAGAAAAAGTTAAATAACGGTAAAATAGCGTTAATCATTACGGATCTTTCCGGTAATGAACTTTCCCAATTAACCGTGGGAAAATCCGTATTCGGTATGAGCTGGTCACCAGACCAGACAAAACTTGCCTATATAAAATTAGATGATAAGGAAAGTGAAAACGGGCTTTATATTATGAAACTTGAGGATAAAGAAAGCTTATATGTATCACAGGATTTTATAGGAATTGACAATGGTTTAAAATGGAATACCGCAGGAAATAAGGTCTTAGCCAGCATATCTGAAGTAAAGGATATGAAACTTATTGATAATTCTTATATTATATCTTTAAGATAAATTTTAAGAACAAATGGTAAGAGCAAATGGTAAGAGCAATTGCTAAGATCAAATGCTCAGAATAACTGGTACAAAGGTTAAAATAGTTTTGGAAAACAGCCGGTACAAAGGATGAAATAATTTTAGATGAAGCAGGTGGAATAAATGAGAATTGAAGAAAATTATTATAAAAATTATAGAAAAAAGCATAATAAAACCTTGACGGCGGCTCTGTTCGTAAGTTTATCAGTCAGTATGGCAGTTTTAACAGGCTGCAGTTCAAAAAAGCAGGTTATTACCTTATTGGATAATACCAAAAGCGGTATAGAACAAAGCACAGACCTTGATACGGCAGAGAGCGCCACTGCACAGCAGGATAACAGTGTAGAAAATACAGCAAATTCCAGTGAGGAAAACGGAAATACTATTAACAGTGCATCGACGGTAGAAAACTCAGCAGGAGAAGAAACAGGCGAAACGAATGTAAGTACCGGAGAAGAGAATAATCTGGATAAATTAATTGGTCTACTGGGATTAACGAAAGAAGAGATTAGCAAAGAATTAGGGGAGGAACCATCAAAGATTGACGAAGGCGGACTGGAATTTATAAATTATGGTATTCGTGTCTGGTTTGATGAGGGAGCTAAAGTGAATCAAATCTTTTTTTTGGCTGGAGATATCGATTTAAAGGGGGTTAAGGCTGGGGATACGATAAGCGCATTTAAAGAAGTATTTGGTGACCCGGTAAAGGATAATAACGGAGATGCCCATTTTAAATATGGAGACATCTATCTATCTGTTAATTATGAAAAGGATACCCTAAAGACGTATGGAATTTATATTTTAAAGGAAGATTTCTAATATCAGGCAAAAGGAATGGTCCTATTGAATTCTTAATGGATACCATTTGCTCCGGCATCATGCAATTCAAGTAATAAAAGCTCCTATCTTCTGTATGTAGAGTGCAAAAGGTTAGGAGCTTTTTATAGTAATTTAGGCGATTTTAGGTTATAAAGCATTGTTTGGAATGGAAAATTCTGTTATACTGTCACTAGGATGATAAGATAATAAATGATTGAATTCTTATTATTCAGATAAAAACTATAACCGGACAAAAACTTACCCATTGTATAAGGGAATAAGTAAAAGATCCATGAATTTTACAAAAAAGAAAGGCAGCGCTATGAATTTTTTAGAGAACAAAATAAAAGAATTATCAGAATATTTACCGCCCATGACGAAAAGAATGGATTTTGAGGATTTTTGGGAGGAAACCATTCAGATAGCAAAAAGTGTGGATTTAAGACCTGAGTTTATGGAATATGATTATCCTTGTGACCAGGTAAAAGTTTATTCCATCTCTTATAACGGCTTTGATGATACCAGAATTTATGGGTGGTATATCATTCCTGTTTTCTTAAAGAAAGAGAAATATCCCTGTCTCATTAATTATCATGGATATACCGGAAGCCGTGGAGTTCCTGCTGATTTCATGGCATGGGCCATGATGGGATTAGCCGTGATAACCATCGATTGCAGAGGCCAGGGAGGAGTAACTGGTAATAAAGCTACTTATTCTTCTGGCATAACAGATAATGTAACCAATAAAGGGATTTTAGATAAATACGAATATTACTACAGGCATGTTTATATGGATAGCCTGAAAGCGATAGATTTCGCAGAGGTATGTCCGGAAGTAGATAAGGATAGAATTATAATTAACGGTGGAAGTCAAGGGGGAGCTCTTGGCATGGCAGTCAGCTGTTTGGATCACCGTCATAAAATTGCCATGGTAGATGTACCCAGCAACAGCAATATTGAAAGAAGAGTGGAGGGCTGCCACGGAGCCTTCACCGGTGTAAAGGATTATCTCACCAGATACCCGGAGCATTTAAATAAGGCTTATGAGACCTTAAGTTATTTTGATACCATGAATATGGCAGATAAAATTACCTGTAAGATTTTTGCTTCGGTTGCCCTTAAAGATGATGTTTGTCCTGCTGTCTGTTATTTTGCATCTTATAATCGGATTACCGCGCCAAAGCAGATAGAAGTATATCCATTTAACGGTCATGACGGAGCTAATCACGTTCAGTTTGAGAAAAAGTTAAGGTATTTAAGGGAAAGTGGTATATTATTATAATCGATCCATTAATGAGCGGAGTTATTTATATAGATAAAAAACGGTATGAGCGGGGTTATTTATATGGATAGAAAAATGGTTATGGGAAAATTGATAGGATTTCTGAGTTTAATTATTTAGTCGAATGTTGCGGGAACACGTTAATAGACTAATTAATCAAATTATTGCTTGACAATACTTGAATAATTTAATATAATCATAACAGGATAAAGATGTCTGAATTTTACAGTTCAGACATCTTTTTTTCTTAATCAATAAAGCAGGGTTTGCAGAGAGAGGTGACATTTATGATAAAAATGGAGAATGTGAATAAGTTCTTTGGGGATCTTCATGTGCTAAAAGATGTCAGCTTAGAAGTTGCAGAAGGTGAAAAGCTGGTTATAATCGGACCCTCCGGTTCCGGTAAATCTACCGCAGTTCGTTGTTTGAATTTTCTGGAAGAACCGACCAGTGGTCATGTATATATTAACGGAGAAAAGTTAACCTCGAGGAACAAGACGAAAGTGGTCAGAGAATCTACCTCTATGGTTTTTCAGCAGTTTAACTTATATCCTCATATGACCGTACTAAAGAATCTGACATTGGCTCCTTTGAAACTATACCACAAGAGTAAAAAAGAAGCTGAGGAAATGGCCTATCATTATCTTGATATTGTCGGACTCAGGGATAAGGCGTTTGTTTATCCGTCGACCCTTTCCGGCGGACAACAGCAGCGTATTGCTATAGCCCGGGCTTTGTGTGCACAGACTAAGATTATTTTGTTTGATGAACCGACATCGGCACTTGACCCTGAGACAATTCAGGAAGTATTGGATGTCATGATAAAATTAGCGAAAGAGAATATAACGATGGTGGTGGTCACTCATGAGATGGGATTTGCCCGTCAGGTAGCAGACCGGATTGTCTTTATGGCAGATGGACAGATCATTGAAGAGGGCGTACCCGAACATTTTTTTACAAATCCGGAAAATGACCGTGTTAAGCAATTTCTTGGCAAGATAATTCGTTAAGAAAAGCTCCGGCTAAATAACGGATTAAGTTCTATAGAACACATCAACCCTGTAATAGAATTAAGGAGGAGACTTTATGAAGAATTTAAAAAAATATGTAAGCCTTATACTTAGTGTACTTTTATTAACATCCCTGCTAGTGGCCTGCAAAGGGAATGAAAGCAGTACAAAAACATCCACTGCTGATGCAACAACTGAGTCAGTAACATCGGAGAGTGATACAGTTAATGAAGATACAGCATCATCAGAATATCCTGCAGATGTTCAGGCTATTATTGACCGGGGTGTTTTAAGAGTCGGAGTTAAGAATGCAGTTATCGGTTTTGGTTATCAGGACCCGTTGACACAGGAGTATAGCGGTCTTGAAATTTCTTTGGCAAAGAAAATTGCAGAACATCTTGGCGTAGAGGTTGAATATACTGCCGTTACAGCTGCAACTCGTACGGAATTACTGGACTCCGGTGATATTGACTGTGTTTTGGCTACATTTACAATCACGGATGAAAGAAAGGAAAGCTGGGATTTCTCAACACCTTATTTTACGGATTATGTTACTGTATTAGTAGAAAATGCATCCGGTATTAAGTCTTTGAACGATTTAGCAGATAAGACAGTAGGTGTTTCCTCCGGTTCAACCTCAGCCAAAGCTTTAATAAAAGCCATGATTGAGGGTGGAATCATAAGTGGAGATAACTTCAAGGAAGATTCTTTCGATCCGGCAACCTGGACGGAGGGAGTTAAGTTCCATCAATATGATGACTATCCGACGATTTCCACAGCATTAAGTGCCGGAGAAATTGATGCCTTCTGTGTGGATAAATCCATTCTTGCAGCTTATAACAGTGATAGCAGGTCTTACATAGCCGATAAGTTTGCTCCCCAGAATTACGGAGTAGCTACGAAAAAAGGTTCGGGGTTAACGGCCGTGATTGAACAATTGGTTCAAGACTGGCTGGCAGACGGAACAGTGAAAGGCTTAATTGCTGACAACGGATTGGAATAAATAGGAAGCTGTTCGGTTTATAACCTACAAGGGACGGCTGCAAAATTGTAAAAGTAAATAATCTTTCATTTGGAATACGGATTATGTTTTAAGAAATTTTGTTCCAGGTTCGCGCGAATAAGTGCTGCATTTTATTCTGGCAGCCTTTTGCACATACTCTTCACAAAAATTCTGAAAATGTAATCCGTTTTCTTACTTGGGTAATTTACTGTTTGAATTCTGCAGCAGCCTTTTATATACTAAATAACAGGAGGAAAATGAGTGGATGGTTTATTTTCAATAACTCAATGGGAAAAGGTATGGACTTACCGTAACACCTTTCTCTTAGGTTTATATAATACTGGCAGAACGGCCTTGTTCGCCCTATTATTATCACTGATCCTGGGAATATTATTTGGGTTGATGGCTACCAGCGGTAAGAAAGGTCTGGAAGTAATCAGCCGTATTTACGTGGAGTTAATCCAAAATACTCCTTTGATTCTTCAGCTATGTTTTCTTTATTATGCGCTGGCATTTATGGGTAAAAGCATGGGGATTATTGTCACCGGCATGTTTGCGCTTGGTATTTATCATGGGGCTTATATGGCTGAAGTCGTTCGGGCTGGTATCGGTGCGATTCCCAAAGGACAATTTGAAGCGGCCGATTCACAAGGCTTTCAATATTTTGAAAAGATGTATTATATAATACTACCGCAAAGCATAAAGATTATATTACCGCCTATGGTGAATCAAGTAGTCAATCTAGTTAAGAATACGTCGTGCCTTTATATTATAGGAGGAGCAGATTTGATTTCTCTGACCTATAGCTTTGTTACGGGCGCTACGACTGGAGGGGCTTATGCACCGGCTTATCTAGTCAGCGGTCTTTTATTTTTTGCCATTTGCTTTCCCCTTTCAACTTTGGCAAGTGTATGGGAAAACTCTCTTAAAAAGAGAGAACTAAAAACAGAGGACAAGGGAAAAACCATAACAGATGGGATGGTGATTAAATAATGAATACATTAGACGGAAGTTTATCAATACTTAAGAACCCAGCAGTCCTAAATTATATTTTTAAAGGTGTTGCATTTACAATTATATTATCTGTAATTGCTGTTGGCATTGGCATACTTTTAGGTTCTGTTCTTGCACTTGTGCGAAACTATTGCATTACCAGAAAAACCAGGGTTTTTAGATGGCTGGCAGTAGCTTATATCGAGATATTCAGAAATACTCCGCTGCTGCTCTGGATTTTTATTTGTCTTGTATTTTTTCCATTTCCAGAATTTTTATCAAAAAAGATGTTTGGTCTTACGTCTGTAGAAGTTAAACTTTTATTTAAAGGAGCTGCAGCATTAATTTTATTCACTTCTTCTGTTATTGCTGAAATTATACGGGGAGGCTTGAATTCGGTGGCACAGGGACAATTCGAAGCCGGACACTCTCAAGGTTTTAATACAGTGCAGATTATGATTTATATTATACTGCCACAAGCTTACCGAAATATTATACCTACACTGCTCAGTCAGGTAATCACTACAATAAAAGATTCCTCTTATCTGGCCAATATAGCAGTAATTGAATTAATGGCAAGGGTGAAGACATTATTAAGTGCGGCGAATCGATACAACGGCACCGGATCGGTGAATGTATCGGATGTTTTTGTTTTATTTGGGTTTGCTGCTTTGATTTATTTTATTATCAATTTTACGTTATCTTCCCTGGTCAGGTATATGCAAAAGCATCCGCGTATACCCAAAAGCACAACCCGTATGTCATAACGGATGTATATAGAGAAGAAAGGAATGGGGGTTTAATTTTTGGATAATTATGTGGTTACAATTTCAAGGCAGTTTGCAAGTTTTGGACGTTCAATTGCGCAAAAGATGTCGGAAGAGCTGCAAATTGAATTTTACGACAGGGATATCGTTGAGGCAACTGCGAAACGGATGGGGCAGCCAATTCCTGTCATTAGTAATGAAGAGGAAAACTCGAATTCGGTATTCTTCAGGCGAAAATATCCACTGGGAATGGGGGTCGCCAACATACAGGATGAAATTTTTAATATTCAGACCAATATCATACGTGATATTGCAAAAAAAGAATCCTGCATTATTGTAGGAAGATGTGCCGGCAGTGTACTTAAGGATTATGCGAAATGCTTAAATATATATATCTATGCACCTTATGAAAGCAGACTGAAAAATTGCATTGACACCTTTCAGATGGAACCTAAAGCTGCCCGCAAGATGATTAAAGATATTGATAAAGCCAGAGAGAATTATCGCTACCGTTATTGCCCGGAAGTGGATAATCCCTATGATGGCTACGATATTATGATTGACAGCAGTCACTTTGGTATTGATATGACAGCAAAAATATTAGTTGATATTGTTAAAAATGTATTACTTGGATAAACTGGAATTTATTAGAATTTTTGTTTTGATACAGGAATATTTGTGAAAATAAGAGAGTACTTGAACTTTAGAGATAATTGTTTAGAGATAATTGGTAGTAATATTATCTTAATAAATGAATCAATCGAAAAAAGGTCACACAGTCTTGGCTGAATGTGACCTTTTTCATTGTTTTGAGATTACGAGGCTCCTAATTCTTTTCAATTTGTCTGCCCTCAGGGTCCATATAATAGTCATCTTTATAAATTAGCTGAGAAATCGGTACAATTTGATATCCTTTATTTTCTAATCCGGTAATCAACGAATCCAGAGCTTCTTTAATATATTTTGCGCCGTTATGACAGAGTATGATGGAACCATTACCGAGATGCTTATTATTAACGACAGAATTTATGATGGGATCAATACCATAATCTTTCCAGTCCATGGAATCCACATCCCATTCAATACAATAATATCCCAGTTCATTGGTTGCTTCGATTAAAGTGTTATTGTAATCACCATAAGGTGGACGAAAAAGGTTCATATCTAACCCGGTTAATTCTTTTACTTTATTATGAGTATTTACTATTTCCTCTTTGCATTGTTCCTTCGATAATTCAGACATATGCTTATGATTCTCACTGTGATTACCCAGGTCATGACCTGCTGCGGCTATGGCTTTTACATCTTCCGGATATTTTTCAATCCATCCTCCAGTCATAAAAAAGGTAACCTTGATATTGTGTCTAGCCAGGATTTTAAGAATTTCTGCCGTATCCTCATTCCCCCAAGGGAATGCTAGATAAGGACTGTAGGAAACATCCGGGGTTCGGGTGTTTTTTTGTGGCATATAATTGTGAATAGATGATCTTGTTAACCTATCGGTTTAAGGAAGATATGATTAATATTGTTATAGGAATGATATGTTCAACATCTGTGCTAATTAAGTTGATAACGTTCCGATTGGTTACTATAATCATCAGTAAGAACTTCAACTCGCAGGTCGATCCAATCAGAATATCGCTATAACCGATATCCCAGAGATAGAACTATAGTAGGATTAAGATAAGACTATGATTCAACGAAGAGTATTGTATTGGAATAAAAAGGTAGAGATAATTTGTTCGTAGTGGTATAATATGTTAAAAATCGGTTGCGCTATAATTACGAAGCTATCTATTTATCTCTATTTATATTAGAAAGGTGCCCTATGGATGTCATATTTAAACCTTTACTGTTTGGTCTTTTAATAGGCATATTAGTATATACAATTATAAAAGCAAGTAAGAATAATCCCATAGTTATAAAAAAAATATCAATCATTGGCTTGAGTATGTCTATAATTTTGTCAGTATTAATAGTATTTTTTTTAATATTTTTCATATTCAATATGCATTAAAATTCCTTATAATTTCCTTATAATTAGGCGATAAAATGTAGATATAAAGTATTCATATGTTTAATGCAGCAAATATGCCAAACATATAAATAATTATCTTGAAAAGGAGTTATAGAAATGCATCGATCCATTTATTTGAAAGAAGAAGTTAAAAAGATATTAAATATTGGTTTTATGGAAGTTAGCATAATCTTTTTGATGTATACAATATTAATCCTGTTGAAATATTTTGCACTTGATGATGCAAGAATCACTAAATTAGTTCCATTTGTATCAATATTGTTTGGAGTGTTTTACTGGTTGAAATTTATTGATGGAGGGCGATTAAATGAATTGGGGTTAACTTTCCCTGAAAAAAATAAAATCGCTGTGATTTTTATATTTATAATTTTAGCAGCAACTCCGGGTTTAATTGATTTTAAGATTTTAGAAAATTTTTCATTCACAAAGGAGGAGATTTCGAAAGCCGTTTCTAAGATTTTCTATTATTTTATAGTTGCTTTTTCAGAGGAATTACTTTTTAGAGGATATATTAAATATAAATTATGCAATATGAAGAAATGGAAATGGGTAATGACTTCAGCAGTTTTATTTGCATTTTTACATTTTTTATCATCAGATAAAATGACTATGGTTTTATTTACAATGCTCCTTCTTTCTGGAATTGTATTTGCAGTTGCTTATGAAAATATCCAATCCATTATTCCACTTGTCGCTTTTCACATGATTTGGGATATTTATTCGGAGTATAGTAATAATTACAGCAATATCTTTTATATTTTAATCATTTGGATTTTACTGGTATTTATTTCAAGTATACATGTTAGAGAAATAAAAAGGTGCAGGAAAGTGGAAATAAATATAAGATAATTTAATATTAGGAGGAATAAATATGAGTGTAATATTATCAGTAGATGATGATATAGAGATTCAAAAATTAATTAAAAAAGCATTGGAATCACAGCAGCATACTGTAATCACATATTTTAATTCTAAAGACTTGGATATAAAGTCTTTTTCTAGATTTGATTTGATTATTTTAGATGTGATGATGCCTAATATTGATGGTTTTACACTATGTAGTATGATACGTGAAGTTACAGATTGTCCAATATTGTTTCTGACTGCAAGAAATAATGAGGCGGATTTGATTACTGGTCTTAGTCTTGGTGCCGATGATTATATATGTAAACCCTTTGGGATAGGTGAATTGAGGGCTAGAGTGGAAGCCCACTTAAGAAGAGAATACAGAGAAAAGAGTAATTCTTTTCAAATTTCGGGATTACGATTTGCAATAAATTCGAAAGAAGTATATTGGAATAATATTTTACTACCTTTTACTAAAAGTGAATATGGGATTAGTGAGTTTCTGGCTCTCCATAGAGGACAGGTGTTCTCCAGGGAACAAATATATCAGGCAGTGTTCGGATTTGATAAGGATAGCTTTGATAATGTTATAGTTGAACATATTAAAAATATTAGAAATAAATTAAATGTGTATGGAATATCAGTAATTGATACTGTGTGGGGGATCGGATATAGGTGGAAAGAACAAAAAAGATAAAGTCAGTAAAAAATACATTTGCGAAATATATCGCTATATTTGGGCTTAGTTTGTTAATAAATTTTATTGTGATTCTTATGTTGTCTCGGATTTTAACATCCTTACAGCTAATAGATACAACCTATGATACGTGGAAAGTAGTTGCATTTTTAATCCTTTCTGTAGCAGAATTAATTCTGCTTTCCAATTTATTTGGAAGGACTATAAAAAAAGACTTGATGTTATTAGAAAAAATCACAGAAAGTATTTTATCAGAAAATCTTGATATTAGTATATCAGGTTCTGAGATAAAGGAAATAGATGAAATAATGCAATCCCTTGAATTAATGAAAGTTGAACTAAGGAATACTTTGACGGCAGAGTGGAAAAACGAGGAAAACAAAATTATTTCATTATCTGCAATCGCTCATGATATAAAAACACCCTTAACAGTTGTGAAAGCCTCTTCGGAACTTCTTATGGAAACAGAACAATCCGAGGAGCAAAATGAATATAGCTTAAGTATATATCATAATGTAGAAAAAATTGAAAAGTATGTATTGATTTTATTAGAGGTTATGAAATATAACATGGAAATCGAAATGGATTTTCAATATAAAGATTTTAGAAATATGTTAGACGGAATTGATAAATCATTTCAAATCATGGCAGTAAATAATGAAATTCGGTATGAATTACATATTGGGGAAATTCCGCAACAGGTTTTAATTGATGAATTGCAACTAAGTCGTGTTATTGAAAATATAGTTATAAATGCGATGGATTATTCGGGAAAAAATGGTATTGTATCATTAACAGTCAATGCAGTTGATGATAATTTGATATTTATAATAGAGGATTCCGGCAAAGGATTTTCAAAAGATGAAATGGTAAATGGGACTAAGCAATTTTATAGAGGTGATAAAAGCAGAAATAGTCAGAATCATTTTGGCTTGGGATTATACATAGCGGATTCAATCATAAAAAAACATGATGGAAGTTTAACATTAGATAAGTCAGAAAAATGGAAAGGAGCTCAAGTTACAGTAAAAATTCCTATAAGGTAAGTTAGTTGTTTTATCATTATATTATCGATAAATCTTTTTTTTGCACACCAAAATATAGAAAAAAAAGTAAAAATATGATAATTATATTGACAAAATATGTTAAAACATAATATTATGGAAATGTCGATACTATCGATAGGTTAGAAAAAACTACAGCATTTAGGTAAAAAAGTTTCATTTTATGGAGCTATAAGAATAATGAGGGGGTGAATCAATGAAACCTATTAATGAAAAAAAAGAATTATGGACAGAGCTTAGTGTAGAAAAATTAGAAAAAAGAGAAGAATACATACATGTATGTATTGATTGCTGCTACAAAATTTGCATAGACTGTTGCTTTAAAATTTAACAATATATAACTCAAATTAGTAGTAATTGTTTTTTAATGGTTTAGTAAATTAATTTTCACTAAGGTTGTAGTTTTTTCCTAATCAATAAGATCATAGCGAGTTGTTTAATGAAGGGTTATATTAACAGAAAGGATAAATATGGGAGTATTAACAAAGTATGTATCAATGTATGAGCTGGATAATTCAAATTATTTATTGATTAATGCACTTTCTGGAGCAATCGATTTAATTGATGTAGAGTGCAAAGAAAAGATTAAAAATATGATTAACGATAATAAGGTGAATGAAGATGATATAGAATTATTTGATTCACTTAAAGATCGAGGATACATTTTTCCTAGCAGAGCTAAAGAAATGGAAGAGCTAGAGAGACAGAGAGCCTTTCGGAAAACTATTATTGAAAAATCAGCATTAATGTTTGTCATTTGTCCAACGACATTTTGTAATTTGAATTGCAAGTATTGCTTTGAAAGCCAGGAAACCAGAAGTAATGCGAAAGTTATGTCAGATAGACAAATTAAGAATATTTTTTCGATAATTCGAAATTTGCGGAATAATTCAGATGCAAAATTAAATATTGTTGAATTATTTGGCGGAGAACCTTTGTTACCTATGACAATGGAAGTAAATAAGAAAATTTTTCAATTTGTTAAAGAAGAAAAAATGCTGCTGAATATCATTACGAACGGAACTCATTTGCTTGATTATAAGGATTTAATGAAAGAATATAAAGACCAGATTATGTCAATGCAAATAACAATAGACGGAACTAAAGCAATACATGATAAACGCAGATTTAAAAAAGATGGTACCGGAACTTTTGACTTGATTTGTCAGGGGATTGATATGCTGTTAGAAGTGGGGTTACCTAAAGTAAATATTCGAGTGAATATCGATAATGAAAATATAGATTATTTAGAAGAATTTGTGGCTTTTATTGATGAAAAGAGATGGAGAGAACACGAAAATTTCCATTGTGATATAGCACCTGTGACGGATCATACAGATCAAAAACCTGATGAAATAATGGAAGAAAGTGACATAGTGCGTAAAATAATAGAGGTATATCCTCAATACGATACAGAAAACAGCTTTACTCAGTTAGCTATGTTTCGGATTTTGGAGCATATTGCCAAAGTTTTAGGAATAATAAAAAGTGAAGGAAGTTTTAGTAAATTTACTTATTGTGAAGCTAATAGAATGCAATTTTATGTTTTTGAGCCAAGTGGGAAAATATATGCTTGTCCTGAGGCTGTAGGTGAAGAAAGGTATGCGATAGGTGATTTTAATGAAGAAATAGTCTTTGATGAAAAGTTGCTTAATCTTTGGTCAGGAAGAAGTATATTAACGATTCCTAAGTGTATAGACTGCAATATAGCTCCATTCTGCGGTGGTGGATGTGCATATGCTGCGCTTGGAACGAATGGAGATATCAATGATCCTGTTTGTAATAATGCACATGAGGTTATCAGTGAGTATTTAAAAGGATTAGCACCTTACATTTTAGAGAAGTTTGGTTGATATTATAAAGAAGGGAGAAAGATGGATTATATTAAAGTAAAGAATTATGTAAGGTATGATTTTGATGTTAATGAGATGGGAAAATACTATATTTTACGATTTGACAATGATGAACAATATAAAGTAAGTGAAATGGCTGAAACGATTATTCAAAAATTTGATGGGCAGCAAAATAATAATGAAATAATAGCTTCTTTAAATAAAGAAAATATTATTATTACTATTGATGAAATCAATGATTTTATTAAAACTTTTTTGATGAAAAATAATATGATTGAAGGAACTGACGAAGCATTGAATGCAGAGTCACGGTTATGGTTCCATATGCCAATTGTAAAAGGAAAAAGGATTGAACCTGTTTTAAAGTTGTTTGGAAATCTATGCAATGCTAGAATTATGGTCGCCCAGGTTTTTTTTTTATTTTATTTCAATTTATATATATATTCTCCGGAAATTACTTAAAAGTATTCAGTGACATCTGGAATAATAATACAATTACTGTTGTAGTTATTCTTTTGATTTCAAGTGTTTTACATGAGTTAGGTCATGCAAGTGCAGCAAGCTATTATGGTTGTGAGGTAGGAGATTTAGGTATTGGATTATATTTGTTTAAACCAGTATTTTATACAGATCTATCAAAAGCATGGGTGTTAAATAGGAAAAAAAGAGTAATAACAGATCTTTCAGGAATATATTTCCAGATACTAACTGTAAATGTACTTGCTGTATTAGGTTTATTTTTTAAAAACAGTGAATTGAGAGTAGCAATGCTTTCTGTAATTATATTAGCAATTATAAATTTGAATCCATTTTTACGTTTAGATGGATATTGGATTTTAAGTGATTGGCTTGGAATTGTGAATATAAATAAAAGGGCTTTTGATTCAATAAAGTATGCCTTTAAGAAAATTATATTTAAGAGAGATATTGTTATTGACAATAAAATAAATTTAACAAAAGGAAGACGAATAATATTAAATGCTTATATGAGCATATATTTGGTATTTACTTTTGCTGCTTTAAGTATGATTGTATATTTGACCATTAATCTACTGGAAGGTAATCTGGGAATAGTATCTATGATTAATGATTTTATAAGAGCATTTACAGATAGCAATATATCAGAGATATATAGGACTTTTAATAAGTTATTAATGACAATTTTGCCGTACATATATTTAGTAATGTTCCTTAGCTCTTTAGGAAGGTCATTGATAAAAGGTAAATTAAAAGTTACTAAAGAATAATTACATAATGCAAGGTTATAAATGAATTATGCAAGTACTAATATTCCTGATTAACAGTAAGACACTAACTTTTATGAATTTTAACGATTTGGAAGATAGGGGGTAACGGGAATTATTCCGTAAAATAATAATATGAATTTAGTTTTAAGATCGGATAAAATCTGCAAGAGAGTCATAGTGGAAAATACAAACACAGAAATATTAAAGTCAGTTGATTTAGAGATATTTCAAGACGAGTTTGTAGCTATAATGGGTGCCAGTGGCAGTGGCAAGAGTACATTATTAGGAATTTTAGCAGGTGTTGATTCCGAATATGAGGGAAATGTAAACGTTCTGGGGAAGGATATAAAAGACTTAGATGATGATCAGTTAACGCAATTTAGAAATAAGAATATAGGCATAATATTTCAAGCCTTCAACTTGTTGCCCGACATTAATATCATAGAAAATGTTAAAGTTCCGTTATATTTTTCAAATAATAAGTTAAGCGGTAATGAAAAGGCAAAAGAATTATTAAGAATGGTGGGGTTAGAAGGTAAAGAGAAACTATTTCCAAGACAATTATCAGGAGGAGAACAGCAGAGAGTGGCAATTGCAAGGGCTTTGGTCAATTCTCCGTCAGTTGTATTTGCTGATGAACCGACAGGAGCATTAGACAAGGTTAATGGAGAAATGATTATAAAGTTACTAAAGGAAGGCAGAGAAAAAAAGAATATGACGATTGTGATGGTTACACATGATTACAGTTTGGCCACTCAAGCTGACAGAACTATATGTATTGAAGATGGGAAGATTATAAATAAGAAAGAATAAGGTATGAGGTATAAGAATGTTTTTGTTTAAGTATGTATTTAGTAAGTATAAACAAAATAAATTCCAGACAATATTAAATATTTTATCAATAGCATTGGGGTTATCGATTATATTGGCGATACAATTATCTACTGCAAACAATATTATGGGGTTACATCAACGTTCTAAAGAATTGAATGGTGGAGATATTTGTGTAACCCCTGTAAATAATAGCAAAAATCAAGATGCTACATTTAAATTATTAGATGATTTGGATGAAGTAGATTATACAGTTTCAGTATGGCAAAAGGAAAGTGTAAAATATGGTCATAAATCAGCAAACATTATTCTTCGCTTTGTAAATTTAGAAAAATATCCGTATTATGGGAAGAAAATTAATGTTAGTAAAGAAGAAAACTCAAACAGCATAGTATTGAGCAAAAATCTGGCAAGTCAATTAGGTACTAAAAGGGGAGAGAAAATATTATTATTTAATTCACGTAAAGGTGAAGAATATCCATTTTATGTGAATGATGTTGTAGAGTTGGACGGTGAGACTGGTTGGGATATGAATTTATTTGGATATGGTTTTATTGATAGTAAATATATAAATGATTTCTTTGGGGATGGTGATTTACCAGTCAATAAGATCTATATTAAAGTTAAACAAGATTCTTTTGAACACGTTTTGAAAGAACTTGGAAAGATATATAATCCGGATGAAATAAAAACTGCTGATGAGAATTTTGCTCAGATGGAGCAAGAAGTGAGAACTATTACGAAAAGTGTGAGTATAATTGGTTTGTTTGCAGCCATCATGGGTGGTGTTGGTATTGCCTGCTTATCAATTCTTAATATGAATCGACGACAGCAGGAATTATGCATGCTGAGAGTTTTAGGAATGAAGAAGAGACAATTGCATCAGATGGTGCTGTTAGATTCCTGTATAATAGGTATTGTTGCTTTTATTTGTGCAGTGCCAATGGGAATAGGAATTACGTTTATTATAAATAAGTTGTTTTTTTATAGTTATGATTTTGTATTTTATTCAAAATATTTACTTGATTTTTTACTGGTGTTACTTATTTCGATAGGTATCAGTTGTATCTTTTCTATCATTCCCAATTATCTATATTCGGAATTAAGCCCCATAATGATTTTACGACAGGAAGAACTATCGGCTAAGAAGAGAATGAAATTGGCCAAACCTATTCTTATCATTCTAAGTGGAATTACCGCAGCGGGTACTATTTATTATAATAATTTAATGATGATAGCGTATATGGCAGGAATCTTTATATTTGCTTTTTGTGTGTATGTTTTTATAAAAACATTATTAAAAATAATTAATTTTTTATTAAACGTACCAGTAATAAATAACTCGATTATTAAGTTAATTATTATAAGAATGAATAAACAAAGTAAAAAGTTATGCTTAATTATTGTTACTCTTACGATTGGTCTGGTTTCAATTGGTCTGACACAAAATATTTCGGGAAGTATCTTGCCTGGTGTAGAAGAGTTAATTAAAAGTGAGTTGGGATATAATCTTTTGTTGACGAGTCCAAAGACTAACGAAGAATCCATTAATAATATGATACAAAATACTAAAAGTATTACAGGAACAGCAAAAACATTACGTATTAATGGCACTATTGATTCTATCAATGGCGTATCAATAGAAGATTATTTAGAAGACGATGATTATAAAAATAGAGAAAAGCTAAATAATTTGACTTTTGAAGGAGTTGAAACCAGCAATATAAATGCAAAAATATTAAAAGGAAGACTATTTTCAACAGAAGATGTAAAAACGATAGTAATTAATAATGAGTTTGCAGACGCATTATCTTTGGATTGTGGTGATACTATCGAACTTCGTATGGGTGCAGTAAAAAGCTCATATAAGATAATAGGGATTTTTGAAAAACAATTAGTAAACACTTCCGAAATAAAAATGCCTTTAGATTCATTGTCTAATGATATTATGTGGTCATCAGTAACGTATTACATGAATGTTGATGAAAAAGATCTGGATGAGGTAATAAATACATTTTATAATAAAATAGGTGATTGTTTTATAGTTAATATGTTAGATATGGCGCCATCCCTATACAAAACTGTGAGAGAACAGATGAGTTTGTTTGCTGGTATATCGTTTATTTCTATTATCTCATTTATTTTATTTATGACGAATATTTTACTAATTGATTTGCTTGGTAGAAAAAAAGAATGGTATTTGTACCGTGTTTATGGTGCTAAGAATAAAACTGTTATTTTTATGATGATGGTAGAAGCAATAATAATTGGAGTTATAGCAAGTATAATTGCATATAGTGTGTGTACATTATCAACTAAGATGTTTTTAAAAGTATTTTTGGATTTGACGTATACCAGAACACTTGTAAAATTCACTATGTTATTAATCATAGCAATTGGGATATCCTTAGTTTCGATGATATTAGTTCTGCCAAAAATAAAATTTAAAAATATGAATGAATTATTGAGGGAATATTGACTAGAAAAATAACATATTTATCTGAAATAAATTACTATGGAGTATAAAGATTAATGGGGAGGTATAGGTTATATGAAGAATAATAAATTTTATTATGCCACGGCTTTTATTAGTGGTATGTGCATTATGGGTGTAGAATTAAGTGCATCAAGATTGTTGTCCCCTTATTTTGGGACTACGAATCTAATATGGTCGATTATCATTTGTTTAATTATGGTAGGAACAAGTATCGGATATTATTTGGGAGGAAAGAAGGCTGATAAGAGTGAAACGGTAATACCTTTGTATAAAAATCTGATCATATGCGGCGTGTGGGTATTGCTCATACCGCTTATATCTAATGTAGTAATAATATTTACTTTATTCATATCCAATGTGATTTCTCCGATAAATGTTTTGCTTATAGGAGCATTTTTATCAAGTTTAATTATGTTTTTATTTCCTTTATTACTTTTAGGTATGGTTTCACCGTTTTTAGCAAAGTATTGTATTAATGATTTAACTAAAACTGGCAGTGTAATTGGAAAAATTAGTTTATTTACAACAATAGGTAGTATCATTGGTACACTTTTGCCCTCATTTGTTTTAATTCCGTTGCTTGGTGTAAAAAGAACCTTTATCTTTTGGGGGATTATCCTTATTGTACTGGGAATCAGTTCTAATATATTATTTAAGCATAGAGTGACTAGTACAATCGTTAAATTGGGATTAATTATTGTCGTAGCTGTTGCCCTAACAAGTACAAGTTTAAATTTAGAAGGAAAACCAATTTGTGAGGCTGAATCACAATATAATTATTTATGTGTGAAAGAGAAAAATAACGAATTAGGTTTATATACAAATAATCTGATTGGTACACAATCGATTTATATAAATGATGGTAAAAATAAAACAGGATATTACTATGACTATTTACTTCCAGTTCCACTGTTTTTGGCTGATTATAGTAAACAGGATGAAATCAAAGTTTTGATGATTGGATATGGCACAGGGACTTTATACAAACTTATGGACAATTACTTCTCAAATTTAAAGATTACAGGTGTTGAAATTGATCAAAAGGTAATGGATTTGGCTGAGGATTACTTCGATTATAACAAAAAAGACGTGTCAGTTTTAGTTGAAGATGGGAGAAACTATCTTTACAAAAATAGTAAAAGACAAAATGAAAAGTATGATATTATTATTATAGATGTTTATCAAGATATTTCTTTACCATTAAACTTTACAACACAGGAATTTTTTAAATTATGTAAGGAGAATTTGAAAGATAATGGGGTAGTGGCAATGAATGTTGCATTAGGAAACAGATGTGATTCGGTTTTAGTTGAGAGTCTGGGTCAAACTTTAAAAAGTACAATGAATTCTGTATATTGCTATAAATCGGAAGGTGATAGTAATGTAATCGTTGTTGGAAGTGATAGAAGTGAACTAAAAGAAAACTTTTTTAATAATATAGCAAATGTTGAGGATGATAATATAAAAGATATAGGTGAAAAAATTAAAAAGAGTATAGTTAAAATAGATAAAGATGAAATAGTTGTAACAGATGATAAAAACAATTTAGAGATAATTCAGCAAAAAGCTTTAGCAGGCATATTAAAAGATGAGTTGGATACTGCTATTAATTTTAAAATTAATATTACATTTGGTCAAAGCGGCAAATGATTATATCGAACGAACCTGGATCCGTTCCATTTCCTTTAAAATTTAGAGATAAAAGAATCGCTGCACAATAGCCAAGGACAGCTATCGTGCAGCGATTTTGTTCAATTGTATTTGTCAACTTTGCAGTATACTTATTAGACATTATATTTTGTAATATAAAGCCCTTGGAAGGTTCTTGAGAATAAACCCCAGAAAGGCCCATCTTTTTGTTACATAAACTTGATCTTTTCTTTTCTTAAGTGCTGTGTAAATTTGAGCAGCTACTTTTTCTAAAGGCATAATCCAGAATAGACCATCACCCTTAGCCATTGCTGTATCTACAAGACCTGGCTTAATATCTGTAATTGCAATATCCAGATTTTGTTTTTTTATTTTACATCGAATACCCTCTAGATAATTAGATAAATATGCTTTAGATGCATTGTATGAAGGGCATTCGGCACTACCACGTAACGATGCTACAGAAGATATAGCCGCCAAATGTCCCGATTTTTTATTCAAAAAATATCTTATTGAAGTATCAATAATCGCTGTTACACCTAAGACATTGGTATTGATTGTTTCTTGTTCTAACTTCCATTCCAGATTTTTGTTAACATATCCAGTGCCCGCACTAACGATAATTAAGTCAACACCCCCCATTTCATCAATCAAACTATTCAGACAATCAATAGATGCATTCGTATTTGTGATATCCATATGTTTGGTATAGGCTTGAGTGGGCAATTGATCTTTAAGGCTATCAAGTAATTCTATACGCCTGCCAGTAAGCCCAAGAACAAAACCATCCTTAGACATAACTTGCGCAAGTTGCATACCAATACCACTGCTTGAACCAATAATAATTGCTTTTTTCATATTTACACCCATTGCATATCGCAAGTTTACTTGAGATACTGCCACAAATATAACTGATTGAAAGAATCATAATGTGGCATCCTTTCTACTCTTTTATTTTCTTTCAACCTTAATCCCTTAGTGTATATAACTATTTAAGTTCTATTTAAGTCTGTGCAATCTTAATCCATACAATATAAAAAACCGCGGATCTATCTAATCGACAAATTCTTTAGGTTAGAATCGATGATAGGGTAAACGAAAAAGCAGTTTTGCTATCCAGTGAACTTGCCCCTTCATCTACACTATTTCCATTTGACCGAATTGAACAAAGCGAGCGTCCCTTTAGCCAGTATCTATGGACTTTCAATCTTTGCTCTTTTCCTTTATAATAGCATAGTTTATCTAGTTTTCCAAAGACTTTTTTATTATGCTATTTAATAATACATTATTTCCTCATTGGTGTTAATAAAAACATTCGTTACACTTATTCATGATACCTTTTGAACTTCGAATAAAAGCTGAATACTCTCTGGGTGTTCAGCTTTTATTACATTAGGGCGGTAATGATACAACAATTTGTCACATACAATAGAATAAGCCCAAAGATGTAGTAATAATCTGGAAAGGAGTAAGAATGGAACAGGCTGAAAAGATAAGACTCAGACAAGAAGGTAACAGTCTGCATGGCTACCGTATTTTTATTAAACATAGTGATAAGGACAGAAGTTTAGTAGATTGTATGAAGGATGCGATTAATTCAACAATGAATAAAGAAATATTTTAAAGGCAGGAAGGGGTTTTTACATATGAAGGACCAGATATTTAAGGTCGGCGGTTATCTGCGGTTATCCAATGAAGATGGGGATAACAGGCAGTCAGAAAGCATAGATAACCAGCTGTCCATACTAAAGCAGTACTTAGAAAAGCACAAAGAACTGGTTCTTGTAGAAACTTATATAGATGATGGCTATACCGGTATGAATTATGACAGGGATTCTTTTAAGAGAATGATGCGGGATGTGGATATCGGTAAAATTAATACAATTATTACGAAAGATCTTTCTCGTCTGGGAAGAGATCAGGTGGAGACTTCCAGACTAATTAAAAAGGATTTCATTATCCGGAAAATACGATACATAGCAATTGATGATAATATTGATACTTTCAGTGAAGAACAAAATGATATTGTGGTACCTTTTCGTATTCTGTTTAATGACTTTTATTCTCAGGATATTTCGGTTAAGATAAAGGCTGCCCTAAATTCAAAACGCAGAAATGGTGAATTTATTGGAGCCTTTGCCCCCTATGGTTATCAAAAGGATGAGAATAATAATAACAGACTTGTTCCGGATGAGGAAGCAGCCGAAATAGTAAGACGAATCTACCAGATGTTTTCACAAGGCTTTGGAAAGATGAAAATAGCCAGACTCCTTAATCAGGAAGGGATTCTATGTCCCACTGAATATAAATGGAAAAAGAATCATAAGTACCGCAACAGTAAAAAACTGGACAGTACAACCTACTGGACCTATTCGACGATTCACCGGATACTAAACAATGAAGTGTATATTGGTCATATGGTGCAGCATAAGCAGGAAAAGATATCCTATAATTTAAAGCAGAACAGATCAGTTCCCCAGGAAAAGCATATCATAGTTCATAACACCCATGAGCCGATTATTGAGCTTGATACCTTTAAAACAGTACAAAAGCTTTTAACTTCAAAAAACAGAAATATTGGCTTAAATCAAAATGTAACCATGTATGCCGGTCTTTTAAAGTGCGGTGATTGCGGTAGGAGACTTGCCAAAACTGTTATGAAGACAAAGGCTGGGAATATGACTTATTATAAATGCGGTTCCTATAAGCAATATGGAAAAGAAGCTTGTTCCAGTCATTCAATAAGAGAAGATATCTTAAATGATATTGTGCTGAGTGCCATAAAAGAAGAAGCCAAACTGGCCTTAAAGCAAAAGGATATTGATGTGTTAAAAAAAATATCGTATCATAAACCTAAATATGATGAGGCTGCGAAGCTTTCTGAAATTGAGAAAGAACTGGCTGACCTACAGCAGGAAAAGGTAAATATGCTTCGTATGCTGGCCAAAGGGACCATAAGTGAAAAAGATTATCTTTCGTTTCAGAAAGAGATGGAGAAGGAGCAGCAAAGATACCGTGAGGCAGAGAGCAAACTTAAGGATAAGCAGGCAAGAAAGGAATATAAGCCTACCCAGCATGAAAGGTGGTTTCTTCACTTTATTAACTATATTGATATCGAAGAGATTACAAGGGAAGTCTTGATTGCTTTAGTGGATGAAATTAATATATTTGAGGATAAGCAGCTTGAAATAACTTTTAAGTTTAAGAGTCCCTTTCTATTAGATAATTAAATTATGAATGAGGACAATCAATGGAAAGGTAAGTCCACCAAGAATAGGTAAGTTAAGACTTACCAAGAATAGTATAAGGTTAAACCTACTAAGAATAATAAGATTTCCCAAGAAGAGTACTTGACTCCACCTCAGACAGAGATATAATACAAGCATGGGCAAGGACCTCAGAACCTGACCTTGCCCATAACTTACACCTAAATCATATAATTATTATAACTAGCGCAATCTAGCATTCCCCCAAGCCGCGTCAAAACTAAGTGCGACTTTATTTTCTTTCTCATCTACACAATAAATCGGCAGCTGCCTTGTACTTGCCGAATTGGTAACGGATAGTGCAGACGGTATATATCGAATGCCAAGGGCAATCAGAACGAGGAAAGATAAAACAACAATTCCTGTTTTAATAAAGAATTTAAACTTATCCTGTTGTTTTTGGTCTTCCATAGCTTCACCTTAGAATTATTAGTTATTATAAATATATTGAATTTAAGACCTATCTATTACAATAATCGTACCGTGGGGAACGTTATCCTTAACCCAAAAAAGCTGATACAAATAGGATGTCCCACAGGGTCAATAATAATGATACTCTTTACCAAAGCGTTTTTTAGAAATCCGCAATTCCTCTTGATTGAGCCTTTAGCTTACCAAAACCCACTTATGTGAATCACAATAATATCTAAGTCTTATCTGTTCTGCCTTACAATTGCGTTCTATGGAACAGACAAAAAGAAAAGCCGTCAGCCCCGAATACTTTTCCTGTTTGGTGCTATTTACTTCCAGTTTGTAAGTCTGAAGTAGGTGGTTTTCACATTCCAGCCTGGCATAAACCGGTTTTATATCGCCCATAGGATTAAAGGCTGCCACAACATCAATTCCGGTATTCATTCATAATACACCTCTTCTCCTTCGGGTTTAAGCTTTTCTTTGCTGATTCCTCCGCTCATGTGATCTATCTTACGGATGCCACCCAGATAAGTTGCCCGCATTACAGCGTGTTCGCCATATCGGAACCGAATGGCATCAATAGCGTTATCAAGTTTTTCAAACTTTTCGTACTCATCAAAGGAAAATAGATCCAATTGCCGGACATGATCATTTTCCCTAACCATACTGGTGTGTACGCCTAATTTACGGATGGGAGTTCCATCCCACAGTTCATCAAAAAGCCGGCAGGCCGCCTTATGGACTTCATTCGTAAGATTGGTTGCTGTAAAAAGCTTTATCTGGTGAGACTCCCAATGAAATTCAAAATCTACAATGCTTACGGAAACGACAGAAGCGATTACATTATCTTTTCTAAGTCTCGCACAGACGGTTTCGCACAAGGACAAAAGGACTAATTTAGCAACACTGGGATCATCTACGTCGAAACTTATGGTGGTTGAATTTCCATAGCCCTTATTCGCCGGTGGCTGAGGTTCAACGGCAGATACGTCGATACCATTGGCAAAACACCAAATTAATTCTCCATGAGATTTCATGTGTGCACGTAACATACCAACGTCTGCTTTTGCCAATTCCCCAATGGTTTGAATTCCCAGTTTCAGCAGAGTCTTAGTAGTTGCACGGCCCACATAAAATAGTTCACTTACCGGTAAACGCCACATTTTTTCTATCTCATCAGGAAATAATGTGTGTACAAGGTTCGGTTTCTTAAAATCTCCGGCCATCTTGGCAAGTAACTTATTGGAAGAGATTCCAATGTTTACGGTAAAGCCGAGTTCCCTGTAAATACGGTCCTTAATGGTGGTAGCAGCAACTACAGGGGAGCCGAATAAATACTCGGTTCCCGTCATATCACAATAAGCCTCATCCACGGAATACTGCTCCACACAGGAGGAGTATTCTTTTAAGATTTCAATAAAAGCTTTTGAAGATCTGTCATACAAATCATAGTGAGGCTGAACAAGTTTCAAATCAGGACACTTATTTAAGGCTTCTCTTATACTTTCCCCTGTCTGTATATTATATTTTTTAGCCGGTTGGGATTTAGCCAGAATGATACCGTGTCTTTTTTCAACGTCTCCGCCGACAGCGGAAGGTATCAACCGTAAATCTTCTTTCTCCCCAAGTACGTTAATACGGTAAGTAGCTTCCCAACTTAAGAATGCCGAGTTAACATCAACATGAAATATAATTTTACCGAACATACGTTTACCTCCATTGAGAAAATTATAACAAACAAATGTTCTGATGTAAACATGTAATTATTGTAAAAATTAATACAAAATATAACAAAAAAATTGATACTTCTCCATGTTACTGAGCGTTTAGTAAATTCGCCTTACTATATTGCTTATATTGTATGTTTTGTGATAAAATTTGATTATAGGTCAAGTTTTTATATTAAAAATGACAATTAAATATTAGGGTGATTAAAATAATATGATATTCCAAATATTAACCGCAATATCCGCTTTTATCAGCTTACTGCTTACAATATATGCATTCAAAATGAAACATTCTAAAAACACGGTTATATTTGCTATGCTTATGTCACAGATTACTGTTTTTGCCTCAAGCTCTTTTATGGAGTTGATAGAAAAGGAAAATCATTTTAAGCTTTTCTGGCTGAATATCAGTCAGACAGTTTTTTTATTAATGATTCCTACACTATTAATTCAGGTTATTGTCTTTGTAGGAAAGGAAACTATTTTAAGACCGATTAATATTGTATTAATCTGTATTCCCCCTGTCACAGGTATCGTATTAAAATGGACGGATCGGTATAATCCTCTGATGAGGGGGGATATCTATTTTATAAAAGGTCAATTAGTAGTTATTAGTACTCCTTTTGCTTTCTTAGTTAAACTGCTGGAACTTACTATTTTTCTATCTGCCATAGTTTTACTGTTATCTTTTTATAAAGAAATGAATGAATTATATAAGAAACAGACCATCACTATGGCTGCCGGTATATTAATTCCTTTTTTTACCTCCCTCATGAAAATAATAAAGCCAGGCTATGATATTAATCTGCCGTTAATATCAATTGCTTTTACGGTTACGGGTATCCTACTATTTAGAAGTATTTTTAAACACCAGTTATTTTCTGCTGTGCCGGTTACAAGGAAACAGGTTATTGATTCAGTGGGGGAAGGTTTTATTACCATTAATAATTCCGGTATTGTCATTGACAAAAACAGTGCGGTAGACCGATTTATTTCAGATACTTTCGGGAAATCTGTTGACCTTTTGGGGAGAAAACTGGAGGATGTACTGATTAACTGGCCAAGATGGAGCTTATCCTGTAAAAATATGCAGGAAGATGAGTTTGAAATCGATACCCTAAAATGGGGTAAGAAAAAGCACTATTATGTAAAAGTCTATCCCCTGTATAAAAGTGGCTATAAGAAAATAGGAACCGTATCTATATTGATTGATATAACAGAGAGGAAGATCAGGGAAGAAAAACTTTTGATTAAGACAGAAGTAAGCCAAGAAAGGCTTAAGGATCTTACCGGAGAGGTTAACCATCAGAAAATACAAATGGAGGCAATTATTAATACTGTGTCCGGTATGGCATATCTGGCGGTATCCGATAAAGATGCCAACTTTATTTACTATAGTAATGCAGACAAGGATATTTTTTCAAATAATGTCTGCAAACTTGAAGAGAAGATTATTAATATCTGTAATAATGGATTATATTTTTACCAGGATGGTACGGAGATAGAAGTAGAGGATCTGCCGGTTCTAAGGGTACTTCGAGGGGAAAAGGTAGTGAATTTCCACTTTCTTATGAAAAATGGTGATCAGGTTACCCATATGGTATTTAACGGTACTCCCATATATGACAAATGCGGAAATCTAACTCATGGAGTTTACTTTATTCTGGATATCACGGATAATATAAAGAATCAGCAGTTAGTTTCCGCAGCGGAGCATCTAAAGGAACTGAATGCGTTAAAGGACAAATTATTTACGGTTTTTACTCATGATATAAGAAATCCGATGGCTACCATGGTAAGTCTGATTGACCTGCTGGAACAGGATAATGAATTGTATAACAAGGACTTCATGGAAATATTATCAGAAGTTAAAAAGCAGGTTAATTATACCTATAGTATCATCGAGAATTTGTTAGAATGGCTGAATGGCCAGCGGGATGGTCTCGTGTTTAAACCTTCTGTATGGAATCTGTCCGATATTGTAAAAGAGACCATGGGACTCTACCTAATCAGTGCCGGAGTAAAGTCCATTGATATCAGCTATAGGTTTGACAAGAAAATTAAGGTATATGCTGATAAAGAGATGCTTGAATTAGTTCTGCGAAACCTTCTTTCCAATGCAATAAAATTTACAAATCAGGGTGGCAGTATTTTGGTTGAGGCGTATGAAACTGAGAAAAAGACGGTGATTTCAGTAAAGGATACTGGTATTGGTATGGAAGAGGAAAAAGTTCAGAATCTTTTTCAAGAGGGGCATGCAAGTTCAACCTTAGGAACGGCAGGAGAAAAGGGAATTGGATTAGGGCTTTTAATCTGCAAGGAATTCATCATGAAAGAAGGAGGGGAAATCTGGGCAGAAAGTAAGCCGGGTAAGGGGAGCACTTTTTACATATCTTTGTTGACAACGAATAAAATTGTAAAGTAAATTCATTTATAGGATTCGGTAAAGCCGGTGTTTAAACACGTTTGATCCTATAAAGAAGGATTTACAATCGAGGGTACATATTTATGCTTAATAATTACTATTTAAGTATGGCTTTGTTTGTTTCCGTATTTGTTATGCTCTTTACTGCATATATTTCCTGGAAACGCAGAAAAATACCAATTGCTCTAAAACTATCACTGGTTATGCTTGCCGCTTCTGTTTATACCTTCGGTTATGCCCATGAAGTGACTCTCTCTGACCTGGAAGGAATAAAAGTCTGCCTTATGGTAGAATATATAGGAATTCCATTTATACCACCGTTGTGGCTGCTTATGACCTTGGAGTATACAGGATACCGTTTTACAGGAAAATGGTTATATAGTATTCTGTTTGTTATACCGGTACTTACGTTACTGTTACAGTACACCAATGACTGGCATCAGCTCTTTTATAAAAGCATATCAATAGATTACAGCGGTTATTTCCCGATGGTATATTTAAAGAAAGGTCCCTGGTACTGGGTACATATCGCATATTCCTATCTATCGGTTATAGGAAGCATTATTTTGCTTATCGTTAAATATTTAAAAGAAAGCAGTTTATACCGAAAACAGATTATAATTCTGGTTCTGGGAGCCTTTATTCCATGGCTCCTGAATCTATTTACTCTGTTACACAGTTCAAAAGCTGTCCTGGATTTAACTCCTTTTGGATTTCTTTTCACCGGCATATTGTTTCACCTTGCAATCTACAGGTTAAACTTCCTTAAAATATCGCCGATCGCTTTCGAAAAAATATTTAAGTCAATGTCAGAAGGTGTTATTGTTATGGATTTCAATAATCAAATAATTAATTATAATGAATCGGCAGTTACTATAATACCGGAATTGAAGACGGGTATAAAAGAGGAGGGGGACAGCCTTAATCTGTTTAAAAATTATCCGGTTATTAGCGAAACTTTGCAGCAAAGCCAAATGGTTGAAACAAAATTCCGATTACAAAGAAAGGAGGTACTAAAAAGTTACAAATTAGAGCTTACCTTTATATATAATAAGAAATTATTGCTCGGAAAAATACTGGTAATAACGGATATCACTGACTTTGAAAGAAATATAGAGAATTTAACCCAGGCTTCGGCCCAGCTAACTGCGCTTAATACATTAAAGGACAGGCTGATCAATGTTGTAGCCAAAGATATCAAAGAGCCTTTAGACATGCTTTTAAATCTTTCGGATATACTAAAAAGTCAGGATAGTAACGGTAATAATAATCAGTTGATCAGTGAAATCCAAAAATACGTGAATAACATTTTTTTAAGAGTAGACAATATGTTGGAATATTTTCAAAACAAGCAGACCGGTATCATATATTCCCCTATGGAATGGAAGCTTTCCAAACTGGCACAAGAAGCGGTTAAAACCATACGTGAAAAGGCGGAGAATAAAAATATTGGTATTCATCTTACCATAGAAGATGATTTGATGGTATATGCCGACCGGGGGATGCTTGATATTGTATTAAGAAATTTACTTTCCAATGCGGTGAAATTTACGGACCGGAATGGCAGTATCAGCATTACCGCTGAGAAAGAAGAGGATTTCATTATTATTTCAATTAAAGATACGGGTATAGGAATGGAATCGGAAAAAGTACAACTGCTTTTTCAGGATGTGGACGCCAGCCCGTCCATTGGTACGGAAGGAGAAGTGGGAATAGGGTTAGGATTATTGCTATGCAGCCAGATAATTAAGCGAAATTATGGGGATATATGGGTTGACAGTACATTTGGTGAAGGAAGTAATTTTTTTATAGCTATTCCTGCAGCAGGTGAAAGATTTGGGTTCAAAAAAAATATTACAAGGTGATAAAATGAAAGTAATTCTTGTTGATGACGAGAAATCAATGTTGTTGATTATGAAAAAAATGCTCTCCAAAATTCCGGATATCGAGTTGACCGGCAGTTTTCAAAGTCCGGGTGAAGCATATCAATATATTAAAAAAAATAAAGTGGATATGGCATTTGTGGATATTAATATGCCCGAAGAAAATGGTCTCGATTTGGTCAGAAGGGTGACTGCGGAATATAATGAAATTGCCATATTCTTTCTTACGGCATATAAAGAATATGCCCTGGAAGCATACGGAATGTATGCTTTTGATTACCTGGTAAAACCGATAACTCAGGAGAAACTGGAAAAATCCATACAAAAAGCGAAAGAAAATTTAATATTCTTACAACCGCAAAAACGTGAAAAGCCACCATATAAGTTGATACTTCATTGTTTGGGCGGAATGGAAGTGAAAATTAATAGCACTGCCTCGGTACAATTCACATCATCGAAAAGCTCAGAACTGATGGCATATTTAATTTTGCACAGAGGAAGACTGGTTTCAAAATGGAGGATTATCGAGGAGGTTTTCGCCGGGATGGCACCGCAGAATGCGGAAACTTACCTTAATACAACAGTTTATAAGTTAAGAAAAGCACTGGAACCTCATGGGATGAAAACGGTAATTATCTCAGCGGATGAAAGCTATAAGATTGATATGACTGATATTTATGTAGATATGATTGATTTTGAAAGCCGGATCTTAAAGTTTGGCAGGCTGGAAGAAGCCAGTCAGGAGGAAGCCGTACATATTGAAAGGCTGTACACGGGAGAATTATTCGGTGAAAAGGATTACAGCTGGTCGTTACCGGAGAAAGAGAGGATAACGGAATTATATTTTTCTTTCTCCAAAAAACTGGTTAATTATTTAATCGATAATTCCCAATTAACCCTGGCATTACATATTACTAAGAAACTAATAAACTTTAACGAAATTGATGAAGAAATTAATTGTCTGCTGATGAGAATATATTCTCTTCAAAGAGACAGAAACCGATTAGAACGGCAGTTTGAACGCTATACGGACATACTTAAGAAGGAACTGGGACTTCCTCCGGGCAATGTAGCTGTGAAGCTCTATCATATACTAATCAAATCATTTAAGTAAGAAAAAAGGGGGTTCTTACCGAACGAAAGAGGCTCCTGTGAACTCCAAGAATATTTTGTCAGAAATCCGTCAGTAGGACTAAGTATTATGTATATATAAACGGCTATCATATACTATTCATTTTCTACAAGGAGGACAAAATTATGAATAACGCAAATTCTATAAGAAATACTTACAGTGAGGAAATGGTAAATAGAATTTCAAAACCGAAAGTTCAGTTATTAAGTTTGGAAAGAGTAAGGCTAGATTTAAATAAATTAATTGATAATTGTGATAATTTAGTAATCAACCCGGAGATAGAGGAAAAAGGAAAATACTTTGATGACCTTTTAAATACTTGTTATGATCTGGGAGATATCTAATCCACTATATTGCAAAGGGCTGCCGCAATGGGAATTACGGCAGCCCTTTTGAACTGTGTGGGTGTTATATCATTTCATAATTCGTGAATATTTTTTATTTAATGTCAGCTGTTTTTAAAAGCAACACTGGAATTCTTTCTCTTTTTCCACATTACCCAAAGGGGACCTGCAATACAGATGGTAGAATAGCAACCACTGATGGAACCAACAGCCATAGGAAGTGCAAAGCTTTGGATGGAGTCAATGCTGTTAATGTGAGCCAGAATATAAACCAGGCTGACACTTAATAATACGGCCAGGTTTGTATTGATGGATCTGGTTATGGACTGGGAGATGGAAAGGTTCGTAATCGTATCCACAGGTGTCTTTGGATGCAGTTTGGTATTTTCACGGATACGGTCATAAATTACGATGGTATCATTAACGGAATAACCGATAATACTCAAAGTAACTGCAACAAAGGAATCACCGATGGGAATCTGAAAAATAACACAGGTGAAAAATACGACCAAAACGTCATGGAATAAAGCAACTAAGGCCATAACACCAGCTGAAAGTCCGCCCATACGGCTGAAACGAATCCATACATAAATCATAACCAGAATAGCAGAAAGACCGATTGCTATAATTCCGTCTGTCAGGAACTTCTTACCGAAAAATGGTTCAACCATGGAAGATTCGGAAAGGGACAATTTTGAATCAGGAAATTTTTCTTTTAATACACTATCAAGTTTGTCCTGATCTTTTGCGTCCAGACCATAGTTACCGGCAATGCTTATAATAAGTCTTTTTTCATTGGTAGCAATGTCAGAGGTAAGCTGTGTGGATACCGGTCTGTCTAACATTCCGGATACAACATCTGCGGCTGCATCTGCATCGATGTCTCCGGCATAAGAGTACTTTAACAAGGCACCGCCTTTAAATTGAATATCTAAATGTACACCGTTTATAAAAGCGGAAATAATACCAACAAGCATAATTACTAAAGATATTGTAAAGAATATCCAACGTTTTTGATAAAATTCGATAATTCTACCAGGTTTATTATTTACTGGCATAACGTTATTCTCTGTCATAATGTTACCCTCCTTGACCTACATTTGAAAAGCGCAGGTTTACGTAAAGCTTTAAATTCGCTTAAGGACCGGATCATCAAACGGGAAGCTGTAACACCTGCCACGAAGTTGAAGAAAATACCGGTAAGCAGAGAATATGCAAAGGATAGTAACGAACCTGAACCAAAAATCATTAATATGATGGCTACGATTAAAACGGTGATATTACCATCAAATACGGAGGAAAAAGCATCTTTGAAACCGGAAGAGATGGCAGACGGAATACTTTTACCGGATTTGATTTCTTCATTAATACGTTCGGAGATAATAACATTGGCATCAACACCCATACCAATTGACAGGATAACACCGGCAATACCGGTTAGGGTAAGGGTTATCTGAGGAATGGATAATGCTAAAATCTGACCGGAAACCTGGATTAAAAGTGCGATGCAGGCAACAAAACCAGGGAGACGGTAGTAAAGGATAAGGAGTACGGAGATTAAGCAAAAAGCGATAAAACCGGCCTGAACCATTACATCAAGAGCACCTGCACCAAGGCTTGGACTGATGGTGGAGTGATTCTTGGTAGTCATGGAAAATGGCAGGGAACCTGCATTAATCTTATCAGCAAGAGCCTTCGCTTCATCGTAAGATTTAATGTGGTCAATTTGCGCTTTACCACTTGAAATATGTTCATTAACGGTAGCTCTCTGTATTAAATTTTTATCCATATAAATATCGATTTCTTTACCAACAAGCTTTTCGGTTGCTTTGCTGAATAACTTGGTTCCTTCTTCATCAAAAGTAAGGCTAACTGCAAATTGTCCGGTATTTCGGTCTGATTCAGGAGAGCTGTTTGTAACATGGGAACCTTCCAGTAATATATTGCCCTCGGCATCCTGGAAAGTAAGCTGGGCCGTTTCACCTAACTCCGCCATAGCTTCCTGGGGATTAAAGTCTTTTTCATCCGCTTTCCAGGGAAAACGTACGATAACGTAGCCGTTGTCTTTATCAATGGTTACATCGCGGTCTAATATGTTTTTTTGGTCAAGACGGGTTTCAATGATGGAACGGGCGGCTTCTAACTCTTTCGCCGTTGGCTTACGGTCGAGACCAACCGGTTCAAATGCCGCGTCAACGCCTCCTCTTATATCAATACCAAAACGCATATCCGGTGCTCCGGCTATTTTAATAGGCGTGTTTGGAATAGAAATACCAAAAACAGCGGTATAGGTCATAAGCAAGGCAATGATCAAGATTATAAAAAATACTGGTTTTTTACTTTTCATTTATATACCTATTGCATATCGCAGGTCATACTGCGATACTGCCACAAAAGCCGAAAGAAGGGTGGCTTTCCTTTCTCATATAATATTTTCTTTCAGCAGTTAGTTATCTTATATTCATTTATTTATGAGTCCTGTATTTTAAGGGTGGTAGGAGGAGCATGTCCACCTCTGTGAACTGCAAGTTCGGGTATATTGTTAATCTGTTTCTTTAATAAATCCAAAAACAGATAGAATACCAGGCTTATATTCAGAAACGGCAATAAGGCTGTACTAATATCAGTTTGGAAAAATCGCTGGGGGTATTGATAATATCTTGTTGCAGCCCTTATAAAATGAACGGTAACGGCTTCCTCTTCCGGAAGACCGGCAACTGCAGAATCATATGTGAGAAAATAAATGGATTTATAAATATTGGCGAAAGAATCCAAAGCTTCCTTATCAGAACCAGAATAACTGCTACCCGCCTTTTCAGAATAACCAAAATTAAAATGCAGCACTAAGGCTGGAAGCAAAGCAACCAAAATGCCCATAAACGTTTTATTACATTGTCTGTTCACCCTCACATGCTCACCCCATTTTAATCATAATCTATACTATAAAATAACACATTTTTTAATATTTGCATATACATTTTAACAAAAAAACATGGAAAAAATTTTAAAATTTGCATCATAAAGTATAACAAATTCTATCTCGAAAAGAAAGAACTTTCTTATCATTTATTTCAGGTGCCAAAAACCTCTAAAATTCGCTAAAAAACAGCCGAAAGACTCCTAATAATACTACTAAAACTTGTCGTAGTTCTCCAAATTTTTAGTGCCATTAGAGTTCTTCCCTATAAAAAAAAGCACATGCAGATCAGGATGCTTCCTGCATTTGCCATCATGACTGACATACCGGTTGACATAGACAGCGTGTAATGCTAAACTCTAAATTACAATATTATATAAAAAGGTGCTTGGAGCAATTATTGCAGACAAGATAATAGGGAAATGGGTGAAAAGCCCATACGGTCCCGCCGCTGTAAAGGAAGAGTAACAACCAGGCAGCAGAGCAGTTTCTGTCCATATACGGAAGCTGTTAGCTGTGTAAGTCACTGTGATAAACGGGAAGATTTGGTTGCTATGGAGATACCTGAGTCAGAAGACCTGCCTTTTTGTATTAAGTTATGCAGTTACGGGCGATGGCTGTGTATAAGGGTAAGATTCCTGGAACCAGGAGTTTTATTTGGTCTTTTTGTAACCAAAATCGTTCGATATCGAAGATTAGTGGTTTACAAAAGGACTTTTTTTATTGCATAGGAAACTTCTTCGAACTTACCTATGCAATAAAAAAGCCTTCCAGGCAGGATGCGCATGACGCACTTAAGGAAGATTGTCACTGTCGTGACAGTGCGTCAGCGCTAGAGTCTGGCGAGCCAGACTCTTTGTTCTTTCACAGGAAACTTCTTCGAACCATCCTGTAAAATAAAAAGCCATACGTGCAGGATGCGCACCTCGCGGATAGGAAGTAGTTGCTTCGCAACCCGCTCAGGCGCGGAGAATGTGCCAAGGCACATTCATTATTATCTCATCCTAAGGAATTTAACTGAAGTTCCTTTAAATATGTCAGGAGATGCGTATATGTATAGAGAATCATTACAAGGCAGTGAAATAATACAAATCAGAGAAACAACACAGGCAAAAGAAAGTAATAGAAAAAAAGAAACCCAACAGAAGGAAACAGTCAGGGACAGTGATACAGGTCAAAATAAAAAAGCAATTTTGGTAGTAAGTTTTGGTACAAGCCACAGGGAGACCATGGAGAAGACCATTGTGCAGATTGAAGCAGATATTAAAAAAGCATATCCAGACAGAGCGGTATACCGGGCTTTTACCAGCAATATGATTATATCCATCTTAAAAGACAGAGACGGGTTTCTTGTAATGAATGTAAAAGAGGCAATGCTTCAGATGTTTAAAGACGGAATGAATGAAATCATCGTCCAGCCCACCCATATATTAAATGGTATTGAAAACGAAGCTATGGCAGAGGAAGTACATAAATACAGGGAATTGTTTCAGTCGGTAAAGGTAGGTGCCCCTCTTCTTACCGCCACCTTGGATATTAAGAAGGTAATAGAGGGTCTTATAGAGGAATTTTCTGAATTGCAGGAGGAAGAAGCCTTAGTATACATGGGTCATGGTACTACTCACTTTTCCAATACCAGTTATACGGCTTTGGAATATATGTTCCGGGACAGTGGGTACGAAGATGTTTATGTGGCCACAGTAGAGGCTTATCCGGCACTTGATAATGTAATAAGGAATTTAAGGAAAAAGAGATATAAAAGGATTAAACTAGTTCCTTTTATGATTGTATCCGGTGACCATGCACTCAATGATATGGCTGGAGAGGACGAAGGCTCCTGGAAGTCTGTATTGGAAAAGGAAGGCTACGAGGTAAGCTGCTCCTTAAAGGGGCTTGGAGAATATCAGTGTATCCGGGATATATTTATAGAACATGTTGCACAGGCCCTCTAATTGATGGAGGATTGCACAGAAGGGAGTTATTATGACTGGTATTTTATATGGCGTTGGAGTAGGACCCGGGGATCCGGAGCTTCTTACCCTAAAAGCCGTGCGGATTATAAAGGAATGTGATGTTATTGTTATTCCAACAGTAGATAAGGCTACCTGTACTGCTTACAATATTGTAAGACAGGCACTGCCTGAGGTGGAAGAAAAAGAGGTAATCTCGGTGGTAATGCCCATGACAAAGGATAAAAAGAAACTGATAGAAAGCCATCTTTTGGGAGCTGGGAAGGTAGAAGAATACTTAAGAAGAGGACGAAAGACCGCTTTCCTGACCCTTGGAGACCCTACGGTATATTCAACTTATATCTACATCCATAAACTTATTTTACAAAAGGGATATAAAGCGGAGATAATTAATGGTATCCCCTCCTTTTGTGCGGTGGCGGCTAAATTAAGGGAAGGCTTGGCAGAGGGTGCCGAACAGCTTCATATCATACCTGGTTCCTATAAAATAGAAGATGCTCTTACCCTGCCTGGAACAAAAGTCCTTATGAAGACAGGCAGTAAGTTAGGTGAAGTTAAAGAACAGTTAAAAACCCTGAATGCAGCTGCCGCTATGGTGGAGAATTGCGGACTGGAAGGGGAAAAGATATATAAGACCCTTGAAGAAATACCGGAGGAAGCAGGGTATTATTCCCTAATTATTGCAAAGTAAAAGGTACTTTACCGAAAGCAATCCATACAAAATGTAAAAATCCATCTAAAAATTGAAATAGGAGTCAGTATGCTGGAGCGTTATGTATATAAAGGAACACAGAAATTAAGATGCGGTTATACCACAGGTTCCTGTGCCGCAGCAGCGGCAAAAGCAGCTGCAGGGATGCTTATAACCGGAGAAACGATTAAGTGGATTGAGCTGTCAACTCCCAAAGGGATTCCTCTTAAGCTGGAAGTTATGGATATCACCCGGGGGAAAGATTTTGTTACCTGTGGAATTCAAAAGGACAGCGGAGACGATGCGGATGTGACCAACGGCATTTTAGTATTTGCTACGGTAAGAAAAACAGAAAATAACATTACAATTGATGGGGGTAAGGGTGTCGGACGGGTAACCAAACCGGGATTGGATCAGGAAGTCGGACAGGCAGCCATTAACCGGGTCCCCAGGAAGATGATTTATGACGAGGTAAAAAAAGTTTGTGAAGAAGAGGATTATATAATGGGGTTGGATATTATTATATCCATACCAGGCGGAGAGGAACTAGCCAAAAAGACGTTTAACCCCAGGCTAGGAATTGCAGGCGGTCTATCAGTGCTTGGAACCACTGGAATTGTGGAGCCAATGAGTGAAGCGGCACTGGTTGAGACCATAAGGACAGAGATGGGACTGCGAAAGGCTGAGGGGCAGGAATACCTCATAGCAGCACCCGGTAATTATGGAGAAGCCTTTGCAGAAGAGGTTCTTTATCTTCCGGATAAAAGGACAATAAAATGTAGTAACTTTATTGGTGAAACCATAGACATGACCTATGAATTTGAACTAAAAGGCTTATTACTGGTAGGGCATATCGGTAAATTAATTAAACTTGGTGCAGGAATTATGAATACCCATTCCAAATGGGCTGATGGGAGAATGGAGATATTATGCACCTGCTGTTTGCTGGCAGGCGGTGAAACGCAGCTTTTAATAAAACTCCTTAAGTGCGTAACGGTGGAGGAAGCACTGGAATTGTTAAAGGAAGAGGGATTACTGGAAACTACCATGAAAATTCTTATGGAAAAGATAGAGTATTACCTGCAAATCAGGGCTTATGACGGACTAACCATAGGAGCTGTTGTGTTTTCTAATAAGTTTGGACTTCTTGGAAAGACAGAACAGGCAGATTTTTTATTGAATCAGATTAAACTATAATAGAAATAGCCCAATATTAAAGGAGCTTTCGTTTAAAGATAGGAGAAATATAAAATGGTACATTTCGTCGGAGCTGGCTGCGGTGCAGCGGATTTAATTACATTAAGGGGACATAAATTGCTTTGTGAAGCGGATATTGTAGTCTATGCCGGTTCTCTGGTGAATCCTGAATTACTGCAATATACCAGAAAAGACTGCAAGGTTTATGATAGTGCCCGTATGACCCTTGACCAGGTTATGGAGGTAGTAATTGAGGGCAGCAGAGCTAACAAAAAAGTTGTCAGACTTCATACGGGTGACCCCAGTATTTATGGAGCAATCAAAGAACAGATGGACAGACTTGATGAGAAAGGAATACCCTATGATATCTGCCCTGGGGTAAGCAGTTTATTTGGTGCCGCGGCAGCTTTAAAGGCAGAATATACTCTGCCGGGGGTGTCCCAGACGGTTATCATAACCAGAATGCCCGGCAGGACCCTGGTACCGGACAAAGAACAGATATCACTATTAGCCTCCCATCAGGCCACCATGGTCATATTCTTAAGCACCGGACTCCTTAAGGACTTAAAGGAAGAACTCATAAAAGGCGGATACGGACCTCAAACCCCCTGTGCCATTGTGCATAAAGCAAGCTGGGAAGATGAATGTATTGTCCGGGGCGTTGTAAAAGACTTACCTGAAATGGCTGAAAAGAACCAGATTACCAGAACCGCGCTGATTGTGGTAGGTGAATTTCTGGGAGCAGATTATGAACTGTCAAAATTATATGACCCTTCCTTTACCACGGGATACAGGAAGGCTTCTTTCTTGGATTAAGAATAAAAAACAAAGTAAACGATGAAAGAATTAAATTGGACATAAAAATTTATACGGTCTCTTTGCAGGAGGAATCTGAACATAATCACAGTTTATATTACCTGAAACGGGATATAAATTTATAAGCCGATAGAAAGGAAACATATAACCATGAAAATAAGTGTCATATCCTTTACAAAAAATGGTCAGAAACTGAATGAAACAATATGCCAGGGATTTACCGCCAGAGGAAGGATAGCAGAGGGTTATACTTATCAGAACTATGTTTCCGGTACCGGCTTGCGCGGCTTCTCTAGCCTAAAGGAATTAATGGAACAAATATTTTATGAAAGCCATGGGATTATCTTTATTGGAGCCTGCGGAATTGCAGTTAGAGCCATAGCCCCCTTTATTAAAAGCAAAGCAGAAGATCCCGGGGTAGCAGTAGCGGGGGAGGATGCAAAGTATGTGATCTCCCTTTTATCCGGACACCTTGGAGGAGCCAATGAATTAAGCAGAGAAACAGCTTCCATAATAGGAGCCGAACCGGTGATAACTACCGCCACCGATATCAATAACAGTTTTGCTGTGGATAACTGGGCAGTGAAAAATAACCTGCTTATCAATGATTTAGCTATGGTAAAAGTAATATCAGGGACAGTATTAAACCAGGAGACAGTAGGCTTTTACAGCGAATATCCCATAGAAGGAAGTATACCGCCAGAACTGGATCCACAGTGTAAAGCAGAGGTTGGAATATGCGTATATAAAGATGCCTCCAAAAGACCTTTTACCAGAACTCTTAATTTAATTCCCCGTAATATAGTTCTTGGCATTGGCTGTAGAAAAGATACGGAGGCAGAAATCATTAGCAGTGCGGTACAGGATTTATTCAGCAGGCACACGCTTTTAAAAAGCCGGATTTTTCGTATCTGTTCTATTGATATAAAAAAAGAGGAAAAAGGGATTCTGTTATTATCCCAGCTGCTTCAGGCAGAATATATGACTTTTTCAGTGGATGAACTTAAACGGATTCAGGGTCAGTTTCATAGCTCTGAGTTTGTAGAAAAAACGGTAGGTGTGGATAATGTATGCGAAAGAAGTGCTTCTTTGGGGAGCAATTTTGGAAAACAGTTAATTCCCAAAACCCTTTATTCAGGAGTAACCCTGGCTGTTTATGAAAGGGAATATAAAGTGTCTTTTTAAAAGTGGGACGTAAGACTTAATAGATAAGGGCAGGTTTATAACGTGAGACGTAAGATTTAATAGATAAGAGCAGGTTTAAAACGTGAGACGTTAAGACTTAATAGATAAGGGCAGGTCTAAAAAGTGAGACGTAAGACTTAATAGATAAGGGCAGGTTTAAAAGAGAGGACGAAAACCATGAAATTATACATAGTTGGATTTGGACCAGGCGGATATGAATATATGACCCTTCAGGCAAAAAATGCCTTGGAGGAGTGCGAAGTGATTACCGGATATTCCGTTTATGTGGAACTGGTACAGGAATTTGTTAAAAACAAAGAATTCTATAGTACTGCCATGAAAAAAGAGGAAGACCGGTGCCGGTGGGCAATCGAAAAAACCCTGGAGGGTAAGAAAGTTGCCCTTATCTGCAGTGGAGACAGCGGGGTATATGGTCTGGCCAGTTTAATTTATGAATTGGCAGAGGAGTATGAGCCTTTTGAAATAGAAGTAATAGCCGGTGTAACGGCAGCTCTTAGCGGCGGCGCCGTACTGGGTGCCCCCCTTACTCATGATTTTGCAGTTATCAGCTTAAGTGATTTACTGACCCCCTGGGAGTTAATCGAGAGAAGATTGCAATGCTGCGCCATGTGTGACATGGTGATTTGCCTTTATAACCCCTCCAGTAAAAAAAGATACGATTATCTAAAGAAAGCCTGCGAAATTATTCTGGCTTATCGAAGTGAAGCTGCGGTGTGCGGTTTTGTTCGTAATATTGGCAGGGAGGGTGAAGAAAGTGTAATAACTACCCTGGCTGAATTAAAAGACCTGGAGGTAGATATGTTCACCACTGTATTTATCGGGAATTCCACTACCAAAAACCGAAACAATAAGATGGTTACACCAAGGGGATATCATCTTAAAAGTGAAGTGAAAATCAATTCCTAAAGAGAAGGGTGTAAGATTTTTAATAACTTGTACAAGTGATAGGAAAGGCTGGATTTTATGAACAGAATACTTCTATTTGCAGGAACAACGGAAGGCAGACTTCTTTTTGAATATTGTAAGGAACATAAAATTCCTTTAACTGCGGCAGTCGCTACCGATTATGGTGAAGCTGTTTTACCGGACAGGGAAACAGCAGACATCAGAGTAGGGAGACTGGACAGGTTGCAGATGGAGGAATTACTGCGAAATAATACATATGAACTGGTTATTGATGCTACTCATCCCTATGCCAGTGAAGTAACGGAAAATATACGTTTGGCCTGTAAAAACTGTAATAAAACCTATCTCAGAGTCCTGCGAACAAGCATTTCCGAACAGGCAGCCCCGGGTGTAATCTATGTGGACAGTATTTTGGAAGCAGTCGATTATTTAAACCGCCATGAAGGGAATGCCCTTATTACCACCGGCAGTAAAAACTTAAGTGTGTTTTCCGGTGTAAAGGATTATACGAAGAGACTGACCGCCAGAATCCTTCCAGACTATGAGAATGTGAAGCAGTGTATGGAAGCGGGGTTTTCAGGACGTAACTTAATCTGTATGCAGGGACCCTTTTCTGAAGAGTTTAATCTGGCACTCTTAAAGGAAATCAAAGCCTCTTTTTTAGTAACCAAAGAATCTGGGTCTTATGGAGGATTTTCGGAAAAAGTACAGGCAGCAGGGAGAGCAGGAGCTAAGGTAATTGTGATAAAGCGTCCGGGGATAGAAGAGGGATATTCCCTGGAAGAAACTATGGAAGAGCTTGCAAGAATATATAATATCCATGGAGCATAAAAGCTATGGAGTATAAAAGCTATGGAGTATAAAAGCTATGGAGCATAAAAAAGCCATGAAGCATAAAAAGTAATCAAGATTAAAATTTATAGAACTTAAACTTATGAAAACAAAAAAGTAAACGTAGATTTAAATTCACGGAATTTAATAAGCTAAGAAGTTTAAAGTTCTTGACAGAAGATAGTGAAATTATGAGCTACTATAGGACATTAGATAACTTTTAGTCAACCGAATTGGTATAGATTAAAGTTAATCTACTCAGCCCAGCAGAATACTACAGTATTTATATATCTGGACCAGGGCAGATGGAGTAAATGATGAGGAAACACATTGCTATAATAGGAATAGGTATGGGAAATCCCGATACCCTGACCCTTGAGGGAAAATATCATATCGAAAAGGCTCAGGTGCTGATTGGTGCAAAACGAATGATAGAGGCAGTAAACACAGCGGGCAAACCATGCCTTCTTTCCTTTGATCAGGTGAAAATTAAGGAATTTATTGAAGCAACGGAACAGGAATACTATGGAATTTTAATGTCTGGTGATACAGGTTTTTACAGTGGTACCCAGACCTTACTGCCCCTTCTTTCTGAATATGAAGTAAAGGTAGTTCCGGGGATATCAACCTTGTCCTATTTCAGTGCAGTACTTAAGCTGTCCTGGGAAGATGCGTATCTTTTAAGCCTCCATGGAAGGAAGGAGAATCTGGAGTTAGCAGTGCAGCAGCACAAAAAGACCTTTGTATTGACGGCGGGGGACACTTCTGCCATATGCGAAAGGCTTTGCTGTGCTGGTCTTGGTGAGGTTCTCATCTATGCCGGAGAAAATCTGTCCTATCAGACAGAGAGAATCAGTGCAGGGACGGCAGAGGAATTAAAGGATAAAGAATTTGCCCCGCTATGTTCTCTTTTTATCCTAAATGATAAGTATGATACCCAATACCGGATTGGCATTCCCGATGAACAATTTATACGTGGAGCTATTCCCATGACTAAAAGTGAAGTCCGTGCCATTGTTATAAGTAAATTAAAACTGAAAGAGGATTCCATCGTTTATGACATTGGCGCCGGTACCGGTTCGGTTTCTGTTGAAATGGCTTTTCTTGCGAAAAGGGGCAGGGTATATGCTATAGAGCAGAATATGGAAGGCGTAGAATTAATAAGGAAAAACAGAGATAAATTTGCCCTTGGCAATATAGAAGTTATACCAGGGACTGCACCAGAGTCCCTCATGGATTTAAACAAGCCGGAGGCTGCTTTTATCGGTGGCAGCAAAGGCAGTATGGAAGGAATTATAAAAGTACTTCTTGAGAAGAATAAGTCCCTGAGACTTGTAATAACAGCCATTGCACTGGAAACACTGGCGGAAGCCATAAGGCTTATGAAGGAGTATGGGTTTTGTGAAGTAGAAGTAATCCAGGTATCAGTTTCAAAGGCAAAAGAAGCCGGTAGTTACCATATGCTCATGGGACAGAACCCGGTATTTATAATAAGCGGCTGGGGGGATAAAGGGTGAACCAGATAAAACGGTTTATGTTAGCAGGTACAAAAAGCGGTGCCGGTAAAACTACCATAACCTGCGGTATTTTGCAGCTGTTAATCAATAGCGGATACGGAGTAAGCGCCTTTAAGTGCGGACCGGATTATATCGATCCTATGTTTCACGGTAAAGTAATTGGTACCAGATCGGGTAACCTGGACAGTTTTTTTACCGGAGAAGAAAAACTTTGTGAGCTATTATATAACAACTCAAAAGACACAGATATTAGTGTAATCGAAGGGGTTATGGGCTATTATGACGGAATGGGTTTTAGCGATACGGCAAGTTCCTATTCCGTAGCGGCGATGACGAAAACACCGGTTATCTTAATTATAGATGCAAAAGGTATAAGCGGCTCCCTTGGGGCAATCATAAAGGGCTTTCTTACCTACAAAAAAGAAAGCTATATAAAAGGAGTAATCTTTAACCGGCTGCCCCAACGATTATATGAAAAAGCCAGGGAGCTGGCAGAAGCGTTGGGCGTAAAAGCCTGCGGGTATGTACCTGAGCTGCCGGAATTCAGTCTGAAAAGCAGGCATCTTGGACTGGTTACCGCAGAGGAAATTATAGATCTTAAGGAAACCTTAAACCAACTGGCGGACAAACTCTCTAAAACAATAGACCTTCAAGAAATCCTGGCCTTAGCAGAAGAAGCGCCCCCCATAAGGGTAAGTGAATCAGACATATCCGTTCATGATAAAGAAAATATTGCAGACGAAATGGGGATAACCCTTGCGGTAGCTCAAGATGAAGCCTTTTGTTTTACCTATAGGGATAATCTGGAGCTGTTAAAGAAACTTGGAGCAAAGCTGATACCCTTTAGCCCAATAAAAGATAAGGCACTGCCAAAAGGGACAGACGGACTTTTGCTATGTGGCGGGTATCCGGAATTGTATGCAAGAGAACTATCAGAAAACATTTCCATGCGAAAGAGTATTAAAGCGGCAGTAAATGGCGGTATGCCAACGATTGCAGAGTGCGGCGGGTTTATGTATCTGCATGAAAGTCTTGAAAATATGAACGGAGCCAGTTACCCTATGGCAGGATTTATCAAAGGCAGATGTTTTAAAACGGAAAGACTGCAGCGGTTTGGTTACCTTCAATTAAAAGGAAACGAGGACAGTTTAGTTGCCAATAAGCAGGAGCTTATAAAAGCTCATGAGTTTCATTACTGGGACAGCGATAACTGTGGTATGGATTTTCATGCAGAGAAGCCAAATGACACAAGGGAGTGGGAGTGTATCCATGCTGGAGAGACTTTTTACGCAGGATTTCCTCATCTTTATTTTTATGGTAATCCGTCTATTGCAGTACGGTTTATGGATAAATGCAGTCAATATCGAACCAAGCGTAACGATAAGTAATAGAAAGGAGGGCTTTGGTGGTATGAAAAAGGGTGAGCAGAGGAACAAGTGGACTGGAGCTAATAAGAACTGGGAAATGAGCGTTTTGGCCATGGCAGCCTGTAAAAAACATTGGGACAGTATCGCAAAGCCCATTGGGAGCTTGGGAATATTTGAAGATATCATAATTAAGATTGCTGGTATTCAAAATAGTGAGCAGGTGGATATTGGCAAAAAAGCTGTGGTAATTATGTGCAGTGATAACGGCGTAGTGGCGGAGCAGGTAACCCAGACTGACAGTTCGGTTACGGCTGTGGTAGCTGAGAATTTTGCAAAAGGGATTGCTAGTATTAACCTTATGGCTATGGCCGCCGGTGCTAAAGTCATACCGGTGGACATAGGAATCGCAAAGGATTTACAGGTGGAGGGGTTACATAATAAAAAGATCAGTTATGGAACCGGTAATATCACCAAAGGACCAGCAATGACAAGGCTTCAGGCAGAAACCGCCATCGAAACCGGAATCAGCTTAGTAAAAGAGTTAAAAGAGGAAGGGTATCAAATGATCGGAACCGGCGAGATGGGGATTGGAAATACCACTACCAGCAGTGCCGTTGCCAGCGTCTTACTTAAAATGTCTGTAGAAAAAGTAACGGGCAGAGGAGCTGGTTTATCGGTAGAGGGTCTTGCCAGAAAGATAAGGGTTATCAAGGAAGCGATTGCGGTTAACCGCCCAGACCCCAATGACCCCATAGAGGTTCTTTCAAAACTGGGTGGCTATGATATAGCCGGAATGACGGGACTTTTCCTTGGAGGGCTGCGGTACGGCATACCTGTTGTAATTGATGGGGTCATATCTTCTGTGGCGGCCTTAATCGCAGTAAGGTTAAATGCAGAGACCTTAAATATTATAATTCCCTCCCATATGAGCAAGGAACCTGCCAGTGTAAGGATTATGGAGGAACTGGGACTTTCTCCGGTAATACACGGCAAGCTGGCACTGGGGGAAGGAACCGGCACCGCCTTGTTATTTCCTCTGCTGGATATGATACTAAAAGTATACCACTTTAATTCCACCTTTGAAGCGATTAACGTTAAGGCATATGAACGGTACGATCCCAGATGGCCTGAAAAGAGGTAAAGAGTGAAAGGAAATTTAGTAAGAAAGGTGCCACAGTGAGATTCTTTCACTCTGTTATAGTTGTGGCAGTATCACAGGTGAGCCTGTGATTGGCAATGGGTTTAAGCATGATACTATTAATTACCGGCGGTAGCGGCAGCGGCAAATCGGAATTCGCAGAAAATCTGGCTGTAAAGCAAAAGAGCAGCGAGTTACTTTATATTGCCACAATGATGCCTCAGGATAACGAAAGCCTTCAAAGAATTGCCCGACATCAGGAACAACGCAGAGATAAAGGATTTAAGACCTTGGAATGTTATACAGACTTACAGGGGATCAGGCTTAAGAATTCTCCTGTTGTCTTATTGGAATGCATGTCAAACCTGCTGGCGAATGAGATGTATAGTGAAGACGGGTTTGTGCATAAAAACGATAATGCAAAGATAGACATAGTTGTGAATAAAAACAGCATTACAGATATTGAATGTCTTGTAAGGGCTGACGGTATTGTGAACAAAGATGACAATGTATATAAAGATGACAGTATAAATAAAGAAGGCAATGCGAATAAAGAAAGCAATGCAAATAAAGAAGGCAATGCAAATAAAGAAGGCAATGCGAATAAAGAAAGCAATGCAAATAAAGAAGGCAATGCAAATAAAGAAGGCAATGCGAATAAAGAAAGTAATTCATACAAAGAAAGCAATGTAAATAACGATGGTGCCATTAAAGATAGGGATAGTTTGATAATAGAAGAAATCATAAATGGCATTACACAGTTAGAACAAGTATGTGAGCAGGTTATCATCGTTTCCAATGAGGTATTTTCTGATAATGGTTCAATATACGAGGAAACCAACCGTTACATAAAACTGTTAGGAGAAATAAACTGCCGTATTGCTATGAAAGCGGACTGTGTATATGAAGTGGTATGTGGGATACCGGTATGCCAGAAAGGAAAGATAGTATGACTCTCTTAAAATCAATGATTATAGCATTTTCCACCTATTCCAAACTCCCTATGCCAAGAGTGGAATGGAATGAGAAAAATATGAAATATTCTCTGATTTTTTTCCCTTTTATCGGTGCGGTAATCGGCGGACTTATGTGCAGTTGGTGGCAATTATCCAACATCCTTGGGTTTGGCAGCGCCTTTCAGGCGGCGGTGGCTCTGGCTATTCCTGTTTTTATATCGGGGGGAATTCATTTAGACGGATTTGCAGATACGGCAGATGCACGAAGTTCCTACCAGCCAAGGGAGCGGAAACTTGAGATTTTAAAAGATCCCCATACCGGGGCTTTTGCGGTGATTTCTTTAAGCATCTATCTAATCCTGTATTTCGGAGCTCTGACAGAGCTAAGAAGTCTGAGAGCATATCTGTTAATTGGTTTCGGCTTTATCCTTTCCAGAGCACTTAGCGGTTTATCACTGGTATTATTCCGGTCAGCAAAAAAAGAAGGGCTTTTGTATACATTTTCGTCATCAGCCCACAGAAAAGTTACTGGAGTAGTATTAGGTATCCTGATTCTGGTATGTGCCTGTGCTATGGTGTATGTGGACAGAAAAGGCGGAATTACGCTGTTATTTGCAGCTGGCATCGTGTTTTGGTATTACAGGCGGGTATCCTATAAAGAGTTCGGAGGTATAACGGGAGATTTGGCGGGATTTTTCTTGCAGTTATGTGAATTAGCCATGGTGATTTTTGCAGCGGTAATAATGTAATAGGATTTATCATAGAAAGAACTAAAAATTACAGTAATAGATGAAAGCTGTGTTATCACCTAAAAACTGATAAAGCAGTAGCTTTGAAAATACAGAAGTATTGTGGCCTTTTTGAAATAGGTCAGTGACAGTAAGAAATACCCAAGAATATTTTGGGAGAGAGGAAAATCCAATAACCATCTAATAAATTGGATTATACGAGTATATGGAATTATATATTGGCGGTATGAGCCAGGGAAAACTGAACTTTGTATGCAGGGAAAAAGGACTGGCAAAAGACAGCAGAGAAATCTGTGACGGGAAAGACTGTTCTATGGAGGAGATACTTACAAAGCCGGTAATTAATCATTTACATGTATTTATAAAACGGCTTTTGGAGACTGCCCAAGAAAATAGCGATCTGCCGGATGTTGACTTAAGCGCCTATCCTCACCTGAAAAGCGGCAATTTTACAGAACCCCATCATAGGCTGGCAGCTGTTATGGAGGAATTGATTGCCGGCAATCCATCAGCGGTTATTATCTGTAATGAATTGGGTTATGGAATTGTGCCCATGGATAAAGCAGACAGGGTTTACAGAGAAACCGTAGGCCGCTGCTTATGCAGACTGGCGGCTTACTCAGAGCGTGTTGTCAGGGTTGTATGCGGATTGGGGATGACAATAAAATGAATATAATTTTAATCCGGCACGGAATGACAGAAGGTAATAAGGAAAAGAGATATATCGGACGAACTGACGAGCCTTTGTGCAGCGAAGGGTTTGCAAAAATGAAAGAGTATGTGGGTAAAAAGCGGTACCCAAAAGCAGATGCCGTTTATGTCAGTCCATTAAAACGATGCATAGAAACTGCCAGGTTAATTTACCCGGACCAGGATTATATCCTTTGCAGTAATTTAACAGAATGTGATTTTGGAGATTTTGAAAATAAAAACTATCTGGAATTATCGAAAAATGAAGACTACAAAAACTGGATAGAAAGTGGAGGGAAACAGAAATTTCCCTCCGGTGAAGACCCGGAAAGTTTTAAAAAACGCTGTCAGGAAGCGTTCAAAGAGATTGTGGAAGATAATTTGAAAGTTAGTAAAGGGGATAGTTGGAAAAGCAGTACAGACCATCTCGTGAAAGAAAGCCTGGCACATATTTCAAAAGACAATACGAAAGACAGCGATAATAAAGTCGCCAATAAAGCCATTGCCCTGATTGTCCATGGAGGCACTATTATGGCTATATTGGAAAAGTACGGGCTGCCGGAAAAAGGTTTTTATGACTGGCAGCTAAGTAACGGCGAAGGTTATGAATGCGAACTGATGGAATATACAATAGATGAGAATCAATTAGATGAAAATCAAATAAATGGGAATCAAATAAATTCAATAAATGATAATCAAATAAATGGGAATCAAATAAATTCAGTAAATGATAATCAAATAAATAAAAATCAGATAAATGAGAATCAAAAAAATGAAAATCAAAAAAATGAAAATCAGATAAATGAGAACCATATAAACGAAAAAAAGATAACCAAGAATCAGAAAAAAACTTTAAAAAACATAAAACTCATAAGAAAGTTAGGAGGTTAAGGAAGCTTGAATATGATTTATTATTCTATAGCAGCATTTGCGGCAGGTTATATACTTGATTTAATTTTCGGTGATCCTTACTGGCTACCACATCCTATACGATTTATTGGAAGTTTGATTGGTAAAACAGAGAAATTAGTTAGAAAGCATGTTAAAAATACGCCAAGCAGCCTGATTTATGGAGGAGCCATTCTGGTAATTCTGGTTCTTATTATATCCACAGCAATCCCTTTCCTTATGTTGTATTTCCTTTATCAGTATCTCCCTTGGTTAGGATTTATAGCAGAAAGTATTATGTGTTATCAAATATTGGCTACAAAATGCCTAAAGGTGGAAAGCATGAGGGTTTATGACTCACTTAAAAATAATAATATATCAGAAGCCAGATACAACGTGTCCATGATTGTGGGCAGGGATACGGATAAACTGGATGAGACAGGGGTGGCTAAAGCAGCAGTGGAAACTGTTGCCGAGAATACCTCTGACGGAGTCATAGCTCCAATGTTTTATATTGCGATAGGCGGTCCGGTTCTGGGTTTTTTCTATAAAGCAGTAAATACTATGGATTCCATGATTGGTTACAAAAACGATGCTTATCTGTATTTTGGCAGAATTGCTGCAAAGCTTGATGATGTGGTTAATTATATACCTGCAAGGCTGGCAGCCTTGCTTATGATTCTGGTCTGCCCTATGGCAGGTCTTGATAAAAAGGGAGCAGCAAAGATTTATAAAAGGGATAGACACAATCACTCCAGTCCTAATTCTGCCCAGACCGAAGCAGTATGCGCCGGAGCCCTGGGACTTAAACTTGCCGGCGATGCCTATTACTTTGGAAAACTTCATAAAAAACCTACGATAGGTGATGAAACGAGACAGATAGAGGCGGAAGACATTAAGAGGGTAAACCGTTTATTATACGCAGTATCCCTTTTGGCAGTAATCGTATTGATACTTCTAAAATTACTAGTGGTAAAGGTAATGGCAGCAGTTATATAAGTGATATATAAGTACCAGCTTGTTAGCAAGAATTATATAGTTTAAAACATAAAAACTCCGTAGTTTGGAGTGGATGGGAGTATAATGGAGCAGAAGTTATACCGGCATGGCGGTGAGATATATGATAAAGAAATAACCTGGGATTTTTCTGTGAATACCAATCCTTTTGGGCTTCCTGAAGGGGTAAAAGATGCCCTTATCAAACATATGGAGGAATATTCCTTATATCCGGATAATTGCTGCACGGGATTAATAACTGCCCTCAGTGACTATGAGGAGATTAACAGAAATTATATAATCTGCGGGAATGGTGCTTCGGATTTGATCTTCCGGTTATGTTATGCAATAAAGCCGAAGAAAGCAATGGTTACAGCTCCGTCTTTCTCAGAGTATGAAAAGGCATTAAAGGAAGTCGGCTGTGAGTTGGAATACGCTTACTTAACAGAAGCGGAGGACTTTCTGGTAACGGAAAGATTACTGGAAGAACTTAATGAGACACTGGATCTGTTGTTTTTATGCAACCCCAATAATCCTACCGGCGCGCTTATATCCCCTGGGCTTTTAAAAGATATAATAAAATATTGTCATAAGTATCATATTTTTCTGGTTATGGATGAATGTTTCCTTGATTTTACAGACGAGGCAGAAGCATATTCCGTGAAAAAATATCTGGAAGGAAATGATAAAATATTTCTCTTAAAGGCATTTACCAAGATCTATGCAATGGCCGGTATAAGGCTAGGCTACGGGTTATGCAGCAGCGAAAAGCTGTTAAGGCTTATGTCGGCTATGGGACCTGCCTGGAATGTATCCATACCGGCTCAGGTTGCAGGAATACAAGCTTTAAAAGAGGAGTCCTACCGGCTAAAATCAAAGGATCTGATTAGCGAAGAGAAAATCTATCTGTATGAAAGCCTTAGGAAGCTGGGGTTAAAGGTTTTTAAACCTGCTGCTAATTATTTGTTTTTTAAATGCAGGGAAAGCTTGTATGACTGGTTATTGGGTAAAGGAATTCTGATACGGCAGTGTGATAATTATCATGGACTGACACCAGAGTATTTTCGGATAGCAGTAAAAAAACATAAGGAAAATGAAATCCTAATTAAAGCAATTACTGAATATAAATGCAGGCATAAAGAGCAGTAAGTAAGTCAGAACAAAGAGTAAGAAATAAATCAGAACGAAGAGTACGAAGTAAATCAGAACGAAGAGTAAGAAATAAGTTAGAACGAAGAGTAAGAAATAAATCAGAACAAAGTGTATGAAATAAAGCAGAAAAATAAATGTAAGCCATACAGGCAATCGGAAATGAAATAAAATAGAACTTATTAGTTTTGAATAGTTTTGATAAGAAGAAAGGAGGAAATATGGCAAAAGCGATTATGATACAAGGAACTATGTCCAGTGCAGGTAAAAGCCTGGTAGCAGCAGGGCTTTGCAGGGTTTTTAAGCAGGATGGCTATAAAGTGGCACCATTTAAATCCCAGAATATGGCCTTGAATTCCTTTATTACAGAGGAAGGTCTGGAGATGGGACGTGCCCAGGTAATGCAGGCAGAAGCCTGCGGCATTAAGCCCACGGTAGTGATGAATCCCATACTATTAAAGCCCACTACAGATGTAGGTTCCCAGGTTATTGTAAATGGAGAAGTAAGGGGCAATATGAAAGCCGCCGATTATTTTAAATACAAAAAATCCCTGATCCCAGATATTATGAAAGCCTATCATAAACTGGAGGAAGAGTATGATATTATTGTAATAGAAGGAGCGGGAAGCCCTGCAGAAATTAACTTAAAAAGCGAAGATATTGTAAATATGGGCATGGCTAAACTTGCCAATGCGCCGGTATTATTGGTAGGAGATATCGACAGGGGGGGTGTTTTCGCCCAACTTGCCGGAACCCTTATGCTTCTTGAAGAAGAGGAAAAAAAGCGGATAAAAGCCATGATTATCAACAAGTTCCGGGGGGATAAGTCCATATTAGAACCGGGGCTTGTAATGCTTCGTGACATATGCGGTAAGGAAGTTGCGGGAGTCATTCCCTATGTATATCTGGATCTTGACGAGGAAGACAGCTTGTCGGAGCGTTTTGACAGAAAAACAGATATCGGTATTATAGATATAGCCATTATAAAATTCCCCAGAATATCTAATTTCACAGATTTTAATGCCCTGGAACAGATGGAGGGAGTAACCCTTCGTTATATAACCAATACTTTAGAATTACGGGATCCGGACATGATTATCCTTCCCGGCACGAAAAGTACGATGCAGGACTTGCTCTGGATGAGGCAAAATGGTCTGGAAGCAGCGGTTAAGCAAAATGCATCCAGGGGTAAACTAATTATGGGAATCTGCGGCGGCTATCAGATGTTAGGAGAGACCTTAAGTGACCCCTATCAGGTAGAAGCTTCTGGTATTATGGATGGAATGGGACTGCTTCCGATGAATACTATATTTGAAGAAGAGAAGGTCCGTACCAGGGTGTCTGGTTTTATCAACACTTTAGAGGGAGAACTTTCACTGTTAAGCAAAAGTCGGATTGAAGGTTATGAAATTCATATGGGAGTATCCACAGCTTCTGATAAAGTCAAGGATAAATCCCTCTCTCGTATAACAGATTGGTTGGCTGCCTCAGAAGAGAAGGTTAACGAAGAAGTAAAAACAGTTGATATCGTAAAAGCTTCCAGTAAGTGTGATGATAACAGCAGTGATAATACTGAAAATAGATATAATACTGATAATAGAAATACTGAAAATAGAATTACTGAAAATAGATTTAATGCTGATAAGAGCACTAAGACTGTTAAAGACTATGCTATAGACAAAGGCAGTAATACTGACATAGACAGAACAGATAATAGCCATAAAACCGATGGTCAATACAGTAACAACATTTTTGGAACATATGTACATGGTATTTTTGACAGTGAAGAATTTTTGGAGGGAGTTGTAAAGACTCTTTACAAAAGAAAAGGTCTTCCCTATAATCAAGTTAAGGCTGTTGATTTAAAAACCTATAAAGAACAGCAATATGATCTACTGGCAGATACCATCAGAAATAACCTGGACATGGAATTTATCTACCGAATTCTTAAGGAGGACCTATGACGAAGGGGTTAATACACATTTACTGCGGAGATGGAAAAGGCAAGACTACGGCTGCCTTAGGGTTAGCGCTCCGCGCTGCCGGTAGCGGGATGAAGGTAGTCATACTGCAATTTTTAAAAGGAAGACCAGTAAATGAGCTGAAAAGCCTGAAATTAATACCGGGAATAACCGTCTTTCGGAACTCAAAGGATTTTGGTTTTTTTAATACCATGACAGATCAGGACAAAGCAGATATTACCAAAATGCACAATGAAAACCTGAAAAAAGCACTTGATATGGTTGAGAAAGAAACCTGTGGATTGCTGATATTGGATGAAATAATACCAGCATATAACCATGGCTTGGTAGACAAAGGATTAATTGATAATCTGGTTGAGAATAAAAGTGAAGAACTGGAACTGGTCTTAACGGGAAGGGACCCGGCACCTCTATTTTTGGAGAAAGCAGACTATGTATCGGAAATAAAGAAAATCAAACATCCCTATGATAACAATATAGGAGCAAGAAAAGGAATCGAACTATGAAAGTACCAATAGAAATCCTATCTCCCGGAGAAATAGAAAGACGAAGCTTTGAACTGATTGAGGCGGAACTGACGAAAGAACTGGACCCACTGCAAAAACCCATAATAAAAAGGGTAATTCATACTACAGCAGATTTTGATTATGTTGATAACTTAAGCTTTTCTGGCGGAGTAATTGAAAAAGCATTAAAAGCACTGGAAGCAGGGGCTTGTATTGTAACTGATACCAATATGGCAAAGGCTGGAATTAATAAAACTTCTCTTTCCAGATTCGGGGGAGATGTCTACTGCTTTATGGCAGATGAAGATGTAGCAGACACTGCGAAAGAAAGGGGAATAACAAGGGCTGCCGTTTGCATGGAAAAAGCAGCGAAACTTAACAAACCACTAATTTTTGCTATCGGCAATGCACCTACCGCCTTAATACGCCTGTATGAACTAATACAATCTGAAAAATTTATACCGGAGCTTATTATTGGAGTACCGGTAGGCTTTGTTAATGTAGTGGAGGCCAAAGAATTAATCATGGAGGCTGGAATTCCTTACATTGTAGCCAGAGGAAGAAAAGGCGGAAGCAATGTGGCAGCTTGTATCTGCAACGCACTGTTGTATATGATATGATTTTATAAACTACAGGGACAGATAATAAAACCATAAAAAAAGAGGATTTACAGCTACTGCCTCTAATAAAGGCTTTTCAGTGTAAATCCTCTTAGTTATAACAGCTCAGTCGGAATTATCTTCCTTTAATATCTTTACCTGATCAAAATATAACTGAATCATCTGTCCTTTAATAAAATCTTTATGTTCATCCGTCAAACGGTTGTAATAATTCAGTACATTACATTCATCCTTGGTTAGATCAGCGGTTATGCCATGGTTATAGTCGGAGGATTCTTTCGTAAGCTCCGATTTATGCCCTTCTTCATAGTCAAATAAATAATCAATACTGACACCAAAAAAGTCTGCAAGCTTAACCATTAAATCCGGATCTGGGGTGCTGTAATTCCGCTCATAATTGGACATAGTTGATTTACTTACACCAAGAATTCCGGCTAAGTCAATTTGGGCGATATTCTTTTGTAATCTTAAGGCTCTGATTTTTTTACCAATATCCAAGATAACACTCCCTTTTCAACATAAATAGTACCATAATTAGAAAATATTAAAATACCAATCAAAATATTATGGATGCATTCCGAAAATATTTGACAAATACAAGAAAATTGGATATAATATAAAAAGAGTGAAATATTAATTTCAGCTCTTATATTATCAGGAATGCCATATTAAGTATTCGGTAAGGCGAAGATAGCTTATTATGATATATACTCCCCTCAATATTAATTAAAAGCGCTTGGCTGCACGGAATAATAATATGGCATGATATCCTGAAGAAATCCAAAATCCAAAATCCAAAATCCAAAATCCAAAATCCAAAATCCAAAATCCAAAATCCAAAATTCCTTAACCAGTCTAAGTTTTGCCCATATAAACTCCTTTAAATCCGGAATTAAAGTATCTTACCTAAAGATATACGAAAGTATTATCTTAATATGCGTTTTAGGATAAAAAACTAAGAGTGCTGGAGAAATAAATATAGTAAAAATTTAAAACTACTGATAATATTTCCATAAAGTGTGATATAATAGATATACCTTGATAAGCCTGAACTATTATCAGAGCTTATTATGGGATAAAAGGAAAGGATGGTGCCAAATGTTAAATAAAGAAGTTGTAACACTACTGAATGAACAGATTAATAAGGAATTTTATTCAGCCTATCTATATATGGATATGGCAAATTACTATGCAGATCAAAGTTTAAACGGTTTTGAAAATTGGTTTTTTGTTCAGATGCAGGAGGAACGGGATCATGCTATGCTATTTCGGCAATACCTGTTGAATAACAGCGAAGCTGTTACCCTTACTACTATTTCAGCTCCAGATAAAAAATATGAAACGTTCCGGGAACCCCTAGTATTGGCACTGGAACATGAACAATTCGTAACAGCATCTATCAATAACATATATGAAGCTGCATATCGGAATAAGGATTTTAGGACCATGCAGTTTTTGGACTGGTTTATAAAGGAACAAGGAGAAGAGGAAAAGAACGCAGACGATAATATTAAGAAATTTGATTTGTTTGCCGGTGATCCCAAAGGACTATATATGCTTGATAATGAATTAAAAGCAAGGGTATATACAGCACCTTCCCTGGTCTTGTAATTAATTTTATATCCGGTTATATTATAATAAAATATAAGAATAAAACGCAGAATATTAAAATATACTTGCGTTTTATTTTTTTATTGTTATAATGTAAACTAATTTATGCGTTAAAGCGCACAAATAAATAACTGATAAAAGCAAACAGCAGGATAATGTTAAACATACGATACAATAATTTAGCAGGAAACAGGAGGTGCCTACTTGGAATATATATCAAAAAATGTAGCAAGAAACCTTAAGCGGATCAGAAAATCCAGAAAGATGAGTCTGGAGGTGGTTTCGGAGCAGACCGGTATCAGCAGGAGTATGTTAGGTCAAATAGAGCGGGGAGATTCCATCCCGACCATTGAAACTCTTGGGAAAATCGTCAGCGGATTGAGAGTTTCCTTTAATTCTTTAGTCAGTGCTGTGAAAACAGATACCATAATTGTGGAAAAGGAAGAGCTGATTCCCTCCAAGGAGATAGTGGGAGAATACAAGGTTTACGAGTACTTTCCCTATGAAGAAGACCGTACTTTTGAAATATACATGATGGAAATCTCAGAAGGTTCCAGTTATACCTCCGGTGGTCATGGAGAGAATACTTATGAATATTTAACAGTAATCACAGGGGTACTGACTTTGGAGGCAGGGGGAAAAACATACGAGATAAAGGAAGAAAACTCCATAAGGTTCCCCACCTATGGTGATCATACCTATTCCAATTTTGGAAAGGGTGTCGTGAAATTCAGCATAACTTTTACCTGGGATTAATGGTTAGCTTAATAATTAAAGTAAAAATAATTATTACAAAAATATTTATTGACAATATAACGCACAAATGATATAGTTACAGCAATACAAAATGAATGAAACAAAGGTGTTTATGTAAGTGAAACAGAATAAACTGTTTCCGTTACCTAAACGCTTTTTTTTTACCCTGAGGTCTGATATTATGCAGACTGTTTTCAATTGATAAGGAGGAAGCTGGTATGAAAGAAATAACCATGTATATCAAACCCGAAAAACTCGAGGTGGTAAAAAACATACTGCATGAACAAGGCTGCGGAGGTATGTCGGTCATGAGCATCATGGGCTGCGGTATTCAGCTGGGTGAGACAAATCCAGTGAATTTTAAGGGACTTAGAACCAATATCAATTTAATACCTAAGATTAAAATTGAGGTAATTGTTAGAGACGAAATAGTAGAAAACATATTGCTAGAAATCAGGGATAAAGTAGCGACTGGAACAGTAGGTGACGGTAAAGTAATTATTAAGAATGTAGAAGATGTCATGAGAATCCGAACCGGAGAACGTGGAACGGATGCAATATAAGATATAATTGCAATATGGCAACGAAGCCGGCGTAACTCGTCGGCTTTTTTTATTTTACAGCAGAATGGAGTGATAAGACATATGGAGGAAAGAAAAGCAATTGTAGAAATAAAAAATGTCAATAAAATTTTCGGTGAGAATCATGTTGTACACGATTTGGATTTAACAATTTATGAAGGCGAATTTCTGACAATGCTCGGTCCATCCGGTTGCGGTAAGACGACAATATTACGGATGATTGGCGGTTTTGAAGAACTAACTGGCGGGCAGATCTTAGTTGAGGGAGAAAGAGTGGAAGAGAAAGAACCCTTTGAACGTAACGTAAATACGGTTTTTCAAAGCTATGCCTTATTCCCACATATGAATATATTTAATAACATCGCTTATGGCTTGAAGATAAAGAAAGTTAAAAAAGATGAGATAAACAGACGGGTGGAGGAAATGCTTGCTTTGGTTCAGCTAAACGGATTTGAAAAACGCTTCCCAAGCCAGCTGTCCGGCGGACAAAAGCAAAGGGTTGCCATCGCCAGAGCCTTAATCAATCAACCTAAAGTACTGCTTCTTGACGAACCCTTAGGAGCCCTTGATTTAAAGTTAAGAAAAGAGATGCAGCTAGAACTTAAAAATCTTCAGAAGAAGCTCGGCATCACTTTTGTATATGTTACCCATGACCAGGAGGAAGCGCTTACCATGAGTGACCGGATTGCCATTATGAATCAGGGATATTTAGACCAGTTAGATACACCGGAACAGGTATATGAAAAACCTGCCACCAGATTTGTTGCAGATTTCATTGGGGAATCCAATATATTCGAAGCCACGGTATTAAAAATCAGCGGGGAAGAGGTAAGCATCGGTTTGGAAGTTGGCAACGCCAGAGGACTTTTAGAAGAAGGAACGAAATACGAACTCTCTGAAATGGTATATGCCTGTGTAAGACCGGAAAAAGTACGATTCTCCCAAGAGGAAGTAATAGGGTTTAATCTGAAAGGAATCGTAAAGGAACAGATTTATGTAGGTAATATCATAAAAAGTAACATAATCATTGCGAACGGACAGACAGTGAAGATTAGCAGGCTGAATCTTAACGAAGTGCCAAAAGTCGGTGAAACCATTAATATCTACTGGAATCTGGAGGATGTGGTCCTTATGAAGTCCAGAGGATATCAAATTCATACCGTTATTGAGAATGCCAGATTGGGAGGCGATTAAATGAAAAAAAGCTATAAGATCAGGAATAAAACCATTCCCTTATTGACAACGGTTTCTCCGGTGGCCGTCTGGTTGCTGCTACTGGTAGCTGCCCCTTTACTCTATGTGTTATTCTTAAGTTTTATGTCAACCGATGGCTATCATGTAGTATTTTTATTTACTTTTGATAATTATAAAAATCTGCTAAATCCAACCTATATGGAGATTTACGCCAATTCATTCATAGTTGCATTTTTTACGACAGTAATCTGTATACTGGCAGGTTATCCTTTCGCCTACCATATGGCTAAGGCAGGAAAAAGAAAGAAAACAATTATGATGATAATGCTTATGGTACCCTTTTGGACCAATTCCCTGATCCGTTTAAATGGCTGGAAAACCCTATTGGGGAAAACCGGTTTTGTCAATACCCTGCTGCTTAACCTTGGAATAATTAAGGAACCTGTTGAAATCCTTTATACCAGAGGAGCAGTACTTCTAGGTATGGTATATGTCTTAATTCCATATATGATACTACCCTTATTTGCCTCCATAGATAAACTGGATCACAGTTTACTGGAAGCCTCCAATGATTTGGGAGCCAATAAAGTAAAAACCTTCCTTCATATAACCTTACCCCTAACCTTTGCCGGTATCTTTTCCGGTTCCATTATGATATTCATACCCTCTCTTGGATATTTCTTCGTATCCGATATTATGGGGGGAGGAAAATCACAGCTTATCGGAAACCTGATTGAGAATCAATTTAAAGCCGCCAATAACTGGCCTTTAGGCGCAAGTCTCTCCATGATGTTAATCTTCTTAATACTGATTATGGTTACGGTTTATAAAAAAGGCGGCGGCAATATGGAAGATCTGGGGGTGATGTAAATGAAAAGCAGAAAGAAATTTGGTAAAACCCTAGCAAGCCTTTACAGCTATTTGGTATACCTCTTTTTGTATCTCCCGATATTTGTCATTATATTATTTTCCTTTAACACCTCTAAGAGAAATATTGTTTTCGAAGGCTTTACCTTTCTATGGTATTCCAGATTATTTGATAACGATGCACTATTACAGGCTTATGGCAATACCCTGATTGTTGGTTCTATCAGCACTGTTATAGCTACAATTATAGGCACTCTGGCTTCTTATGGCATGTCAAAGTATAAATTTAAGGGAAAAGGTATTATCGATATGCTGCTTTATATACCAGTAGTAATTCCTGAAATCGTACTGGGTATATCTTTATTAGCCATTTTTAACCTGTCCAATATACCAATGGGTCTGACTTCCTTAATTATAGCCCATGCTACTTTTAGTATTCCTTTTGTAGTATTTACCGTCAATGCCAGACTGGCAGGATTTGACCGGTCGGTAGAAGAGGCGGCTATGGACTTAGGTGCCGGAAGGATAAAAACTTTCTTTACCGTTACCTTACCTATTATAATGCCGGGCGTCATATCCGGAGCATTTTTAGCGTTTACCCTATCCATTGATGACATCATTATCAGTTTCTTTACTACGGGACCAGGCAGCAATACCTTTCCGTTAAAGGTAATGGAACTTACCAAAACCGGTGTCACTCCGGATGTATATGCACTTACCACCTTAGTATTTATTGTTACCGTAGCAGTGACCTTTTTGTCCCAGCGGGATAAAAAGAAAACGGCAAGTAATTCTTCAAAATAAATTCATAAAAGACCAAGAAAGGGAGAAAGATTATGAAAAAAGGAAAAACAGTTATTTTAACAGCCCTTATAGTTGTATTAACAGCAGGGCTTACGGCCTGCGGCGGCGGAAAAAAGAACGGAACCCTGAACTTATTTATATGGACGGAATATATGCCGGATTCCGTAATCAAAGACTTTGAGAAGGAAACGGGAATTAAAGTACAGATGCAGACTTATTCCAACAATGAGGAAATGCTTGCCAAGGTTCAGGGCAGCAATCCAGGGGCATATGACATTGTAGTACCAAGTGACTATATGGTAGAGAATATGATTTCCCAGGGATTGTTACAGGAATTGGATAAATCTCAATTAACCAATATAGGAAATTTAGACCCTGCCTATTTAAATCCCAGTTATGACCCTGAAAGCAAATATTCCGTACCCTATTTAGGAGGAGCAGGTGTTATCGTATATAATAAGAAGATGGTGGATCCAGGTGCGGATTTTACAAATTACGATGAGTTATTTAAACCTGCTTATAAGAATTCCATCGTGGTACTGGATGATTTTCGATCTATTATTGGAATCACCTCCCTAAGCATGGGTTATGACTTTAATGAAACCGACGAATCCAAATTAGGGCAGATAAAAGAAAAAATGCTGACCTTAAAACCAAATATCAAGAGTTTTGACAGTGATTCACCCAAAACCTTAATGATAACGGAAGAAACCTCCGTAGGTCTTATGTGGAGCGGCGAGGCGGCGCTTGCACTGGGGGAGAATGAGAACCTGGACCTGGCATTTCCAAGTAAAGGGATGTACTTATTCTTAGATAACCTGTGTATCACAAAAGATGCAAAAAACAAGGAAAATGCCTACAAATTTATTGACTATGTCTTAAAAGCAGAAGTCAATAAAGCGATATCAACAGAATTCCCTTACTTAAATCCAAACAAAGCCGGAGTGGCCTTAATGGATGATACATATAGGAGCAATAAAGCCATCTGTATTCCACCAGAAGAAATCAAAAAAGGCTTTTACGTTAAGAACATCGGTAAAACCGTTGATTTGTATAGTGAAATTTGGGCTGAATTTACAAAATAAAGGAGAGTAAATATGACAAAGAAGGAAAACGTAATTAAGGACCTTGAGAGAGTAATAAAAATTATTCACAGCGAGGAATTAAGCGAAGAAGAAAAACAGCAGATAACGAGGGAAACCGTAGAATACTTCGACACTTATGTCAGTCCCGGATGGTTAAAATACAGAAAATCCGTATCCACCAATGCCGCTGTAGTAGAATGGAAGGATTACGGACCTTACTGCACCGGTTTGTACGGCGAGGAATTCATAGATTGTCTTGGGGGCTTTGGGATCTATACCTGCGGTCACAGGAATGAAGAAATCATCGATACGGTAAAGGCACAGCTGGACCATCAGGCCCTCCATTCCCAGGAACTACTTGATCCCTTAAGAGGATATTTGGCAAAAGCAGTTTCCGATATTACACCGGGAGACCTTGAGAAATGTTTCTTTACCAACGGGGGAGCGGAAGCCGTGGAAATGGCTCTTAAATTAGCAAGAATTGCAACCGGCGGCAGATGGTTTATCTCTACCGTAGGCGCTTTCCATGGAAAATCCATGGGAGCGGTATCCATGGGGGGGAAAAGCACCTACCGTACCCCTTATACCCCAATGGTACAGCAGGTACAGCACGTAGAATACGGTAATGCAGAAGATATTAATAAAGCTGTCCGTAACTTAACAGCAGTAGGAGAATCGGTAGCAGCCGTTATCTTAGAGCCAATCCAGGGAGAAGCCGGTATTATTATACCGCCTGCCGGGTATTTAAAGGAGGTCAGGGAAATTTGTGATAACTATGGTATAGCCTTGATCTTTGATGAAATACAGACCGGAATGGGCAGAACCGGCACCATGTTCCGCTGTGAAGCAGAAGGAGTCACTCCGGATATACTTACCTTTGGCAAGGCTTTTGGCGGCGGTATTATGCCGATTACCGGAATCATATGCAGACCCCATATGTGGACAGAAGAATTGGTGGAGAACCCGTGGCTTCTTGGTTCACCCACGTTTGGAGGTAACCCGCTGGCTTGTTCAGCGGCTCTCGCAACAATAAAATATATGTTAGAAAATGATATTCCAAAACAGTGTAGGGAAAAAGGTGACTATTTACTTGCAGGTTTAAATCGGCTTAAAAGTAAATTCCCTACGGTCATAACGGATGTAAGAGGAGTCGGTTTAATGATCGGACTTGAATTTGTTAAGAGTGAAGTGGGATATTCCGTTGCAAAAGGAATGTTTTCAAGAAGAGTCATGACGGCAGGTACTTTGGTTAATTCAAAATGCATCCGATTTGAACCGGCGGCAATCATCAGTTATGAAGATTTGGACCAGGTATTATTAAGGATGGATGAAGCCCTTTATGAAACCAAAGAAGAATTTGGCTTATAAAATAATCATAGTAAAGCCGCGAAAGATTGGATAGTGAACCAGGAACTGATGAGAAACGTAGAATATTGGGACTGGGGCTGCTGCAAAATATATGATATTAAATCGGGGCTTAGAATAAGGATTATATTTTAAAATATTTGATCTAAGATTGTGCAAATAGGTGGAGAAATTCTCTTTCTTGCAGCCCTTTGCGCACAATTTCCATTAAATTTATAAAAAAATATAATCCTTTCTCTCTCCCAGATCATTTAAGTCATTGGATTCAATACCACAAAGTAATATAGTCTTTGGGTTTACAATTCCTTTGATAATTATTTTTGGATTCGCAACAACCTTTATTGTTTTAGCAACTGGTATATGGAATTAAAAATTTCGGTCATGCCTTCAAATCCCAGGGCATCGATAAGATTGCGCTTAGCTGAATACTCACATAAAAAACAGGAAAAGGCAACAAATTTAATATGCTGGATTAAAACCTGATACTTCTCGGTATCAAAATATTTTTTAATTATTTCATAATTATACATAGTGATTTCTAGTACTGTTTCATCAGCAGTCTGATTTAACTGTTCTGTCAGTTCCTCTAACTGATTATTAACAAATAACTCTTTCATATCTGTATTTAGGTTATTAATTTCTTCCGTCATGCTAAAATCCTTTCTCAAACCAGGTAAAATTTATGTTATCTTAAGCTCTTGGCCAAGATTTATTCTTATTTTTATTATTATAAAGATTACAGGCAGTTCTGTCAAATTTGTGAGGGTATATAAATATAAAATAACGCCCTTATGAGAAATTAGTACTAAAGGAAAAGTAATACCAAAATACAATATCAGCAAACATGCTGATTTCGCTGCAAGTGCTTAAATTTATAGTAGTTCGGTCAGTTTTTTGTGTGAAAATTATGTTGACAAATAGATAATTATGTCTAAAATGAGAGTAGATATTTTGCTATTCTTACAGGACGATGGGTATATAAGAACTATTAATGGATGCGTTCTATCTTTTTGACAAATTTTTTGAAAGTCATAAACCGCTTCATAGAGGGCTCTTAGTAAAACACGGGATATTAAAAAATATTAATATAGAAACAAACTTTCCTGTAAGGGATATCATATAAAAAACATTAAGCTTTTAGTAGAAAGGAGCTGTACTTATGGATATTACCATGATAATCAGTATCATAATTGCGTTTGTATCATTGATCATGGCTTTTGTATTAGATGGAGGACATGTTCATGCTTTATTAGAGCCTACAGCAGCAATGATTGTTTTTGGAGGAACTTTTGGTGCAATTGGTATATCCTTTAAATCTGATGTATTAAAAAAACTACCGAAAATAATAAGGATTGCTTTTAAAAGACAGAAATTAGACCGACAGGGAATAGTAGATACATTCTTTAAAATATCCAATCTGGCTAGAACAAGCGGTTTATTATCCCTGGAAACTGAAATTCAGAATAATACATATGACAAGTTTATCGTAGAAGGTCTTCAACTGGTTATGGATGGCACAGACCCGGAAATTATTAAAAAGACGTTGGAAAATAAAGTTGATAACATGGAATACCGACATTCTAAAGGAATTGCAGTTTTTGAAGCAGCCGGCGGTTTCGCTCCTACTATGGGTATTATTGGTACGGTTATGGGTTTGGTCCACGTTTTAGGTAACTTAAGTGATCCGGATAAATTAGGACCACAGATAGCAATTGCATTTATTGCTACGCTTTACGGTGTAGCCTCAGCAAACCTCTTATGGCTGCCACTTGCAAATAAATTAAAAGAATTGGATACAGATGAAATCGTAACCAAAAATATGATGATGGACGGAATTTTAATGGTACAGGAAGGCGGTAACCCTGCGTTAATCGTAGAAAGGCTGAAAGGGTACTTGGATGATGAAAAAGAAGAAAGAGAAGAAGGAGAACGGTGAGAGATGGCTGTTAACCTATTCTGATTTAATTACCTTGCTGATGATATTTTTTGTTGTGCTTTATTCCATTAGTAATATTAATAAGGATGAATATAAACAACTTGCTGCGTCACTTGAGAACGCATTGGGAAGCTCCGGAACCAGTGCGGATGGATCTGTAATACCAAAAGGATCAGGTATTTTAGACGGTGGGACAGGACTTACTTCTCCTGAAATACAGGAAAATGGAGAAACAGATAATGGTAATTCCGTCCAAGATAATAACGGTAACGGAAGTGACGGAATTAGCAAGAAGGAATTCACCAAATTAAGAACAGAACTATATAATGCCATTAAGGACAGCGATTTAAAAGATGAGCTTAAGATAACGGTTGAAGACAAGGGTATGGTCATAACACTGCCAAATGATATTCTGTTTGACAGCGGTGAAGCAGAAGTCAGAACAGAGATGAAACCGATTCTGGATAAAGTAGCACAGTTAATAAACCGGATTGACAGCCCGGTTCAAATTGAAGGTTATACTGACAATGTTCCGGTCAATAACAGTAAATATAAATCCAACTGGCAGTTATCTGCGGAGAGAGCAGCGAATGTGGTATATTATTTAGTTGATAATGATAGCGTTAAGCCTGAACGGCTGGAGGTTATTGCACATGGTGAAAACAATCCCGTAGCCTCCAATAAAACCGCAAAAGGCAGAATGAGAAACAGACGTATCAGTATAACAATTCTTTATAATGAAGACACAACTGTAAATCCTTGAACTAGCTGTAAATCCTTGATTTGAATTGTTATGTTTTGGATATCAGATGTCAGATTTCCCTTAATTTTAGGTTATGTTTACCCTATGGCTTTGTAAAAACTGCCATAGGGTAAATTTATGCCTGAAAAACTAATTGACAAAATGCTTAAATCAGTATAGACTTTATCCATTAAAAGCGTTACGCTTTAATACTTTAAAGTGACTTTGCGTTGAAGCTTAAAGCGGTGACTATTTAAAGGAGGAAGTTATGAAAAGATCAAAAAAAGCAGTATCGGTTATTTTAGCAGCCGTATTAGTAAGTGCGACTCTGGCAGGCTGCGGTAAAAAGGACAGTGCGTCAGGCGGGGCACCCTTTCGTATTGGTGTGGATCAACTAGTGGAACATGCCGCATTGGATGCTTCTTATCAGGGATTTGTAGACGCCTTAAAAGAAGCTGGTTATGTGGATGGTGAAAAAATTACCATTGATTATCAGAATGCTCAGGGAGACCAGGCAAATGCCAATACCATAGCACAAAAATTGGTTAATGATAATGATGACTTAATATTAGCGATTGCAACTCCGGCATCCCAGGCAGTTGCCAATGCAACAAAAGATATACCTATTTTAGTTACCGCTGTTACAGACCCTGCCGCCTCCGGCTTAGTAGCATCCAATGATGCTCCCGGCGGTAATGTATCCGGTACCTCCGATTTAACACCTGTGAAAGAACAGATTGATTTATTACAGAAATTAATACCGGATGCAAAAAAAATTGCGATCCTCTACTGCTCCAGTGAGGTTAATTCCAAAATACAATCTGATATGGCAATTGAAGCGGCTAAAGCGCTCGGAATCGAAGCAGAGGAAGCAACTGTTTCCAATACCAATGAAATCCAGCAGGTCGTTGAGTCTTTAATTGATAAAGTAGATGCAATTTACGCTCCCACTGATAATGTAATTGCAAAAGCTATGCCTACGGTAGCCCAGGTTGCCAATGCCAACGGACTTCCGGTTATCTGCGGTGAAGAGGGCATGGTAGATAAAGGCGGTTTGGCTACATATGGAATTGATTATTATGAACTTGGTAAACTGACTGGCAAGCAGGCAGTTAAAATTATTGAAGGTAAAGCTACTACTGCAGATATGCCAATTGAATATCTGTCAAAAGAACAATGTAAATTATCAATTAATGAAGATGTTGCAGCTCAGTTAGGAATTGAAATTCCTGCTGATTTAAAAGAAGATAAACAGTAAGAACGTTTTATAAAATAACAGAAAGGCTGTTCCGGCTAAGGATTCTTGCATCTGTTTACGGCATGCTTAAGAATTGATTTAGGGGACAGTCTTTTTAAGGTTAGGGAAGGTCAGGTATCATTATGGGTATATCAGCGATTTTTTTGGCTGCGTTAAGTGCTTTGTCACAGGGACTTTTTTGGGCAATATTAGCCATCGGAGTTTATATTGCCTTTCGAATATTGAATTTTGCGGATATGACCAGTGAAGGAAGTTTCGCATTGGGAGGCTGTGTCAGTGCAACAGTAATTGTTGCTTTGGGATGGAATCCTTTTCTTAGTTTAATTATATCCATTATAGCAGGAATGTTATCAGGCGTAATTACCGGACTCTTACATACTAAACTGAAAATACCGGCAATCCTTTCCGGTATTCTTTCCATGATTGCATTATATTCTATTAATCTAAGAGTCATGGGACAGGCTAATACGCCTTTACTTGGTAAGAGTACCATTATATCCGAGGTAAAATCATTGCTGCCATCGGCCAGTGAGCTTGGAATCAAGGATTCAATGTTACAGACCTTGGTTACGATTGGAATCGGTATCGTATTTGCTATTTTGGTAATTGTTTTTCTATATTGGTTTTTTGGAACCGAAATTGGGTGTGCAATCCGTGCTACCGGTAATAATGAAGCTATGGTAAGAGCACAGGGGGCTAATACGGATTTGATGATAATAATTGGTTTAGCACTGGGTAATGGCTTAATTGCCTTGTCTGGAGGACTGGTAGCCCAAAGTTATGGGTATGCGGATGTCAGTATTGGTGTAGGAGCCATTGTAATTGGTCTTGCATCTATTGTAATCGGAGAAGTGGTATTCCATAAACGTCGTTCTTTTGCTCACAAATTAGCAGCTATTATCATCGGTTCAGTTATTTACCGGATCATAATTGCAATTGTATATCAATTTGGCTTAAACACCAATGACCTTAAGCTGTTAACGGCTGTTATGGTTGCGGTGGCACTAGCGGTACCGGTTTTGAAAAAACAGAAAGTAAAAGTACACAAGGAGGGTCAATAATATGCTGACATTATCGAATTTATATAAGACCTTTAATCCGGGTACCATCAACGAGAAAACAGTTTTAAACGGATTAAACCTGGAATTGAATCCCTCCGATTTTGTTACCATAATCGGCGGTAACGGAGCTGGAAAGTCAACTATGCTAAATATGATAGCAGGCGTGCATATTCCGGATGAAGGCTCTATTACCTTAGACGGAGTGGACATTACCAAGTTAAAAGAATATAAGAGAGCAAAATATCTTGGAAGGGTATTTCAAGACCCTATGCTTGGAACGGCAGCGGATATGGAGATTGAGGAAAATCTGGCCATGGCTTATCGAAGAGGTAAGACAAGAGGGTTAGGCTGGGGGATTACAAAAGCGGAAAAAGAGCAATATGTGGAATTATTAAAATCCCTTGATTTAGGTTTGGAAACCAGACTGACCTCAAAAGTCGGTTTACTTTCTGGAGGACAGAGACAGGCTCTTACGCTTCTTATGGCAACCTTAAAAAATCCGAAACTTCTTCTTTTAGACGAACATACGGCAGCCCTTGACCCTAAGACTGCAAGAAAAGTACTGGAACTCACAGAACTGATTATTGCAAAGAACTCACTTACCGCCCTTATGGTAACCCATAACATGAAGGATGCTATTCAGTTTGGGAACCGTTTAATTATGATGCATGAGGGAAAAATTATTTACGATGTTGCCGGCGAGGAGAAAAAGAATCTGAAGGTCAGTGACCTCCTGGCAAGATTTGAAAGTGCCAGCGGAGGAGAATTTGCCAACGACCGAATGATGCTTGCATAACTATAAAGAGCGTTTGGGTAAGAGAAAATATTAATGAACTATTTACGAAAAGGGTATACCAATATCTGACATAATATGCTATAATATGACCTTGGGTATAGATAAAACAGGAAAATCATGTGATTGATATCTGTTTTAAACTGGTTAAGGCGAACATGTCGCTTGTGCAGGTGATGAATAACCGGCATGTTATATTATACATTCTTGGAGGATTCAGGGTAATGAGATTTCTAACTATAGATAAAGTAGTTCCAGGTTCTCGTTTGGCAAAACCATTATACGGTGCTCAGGGAGTAATCTTGTTAAGACATAATGTTGAATTGACAGAAGCCATCCTATCCAGACTGAAAGCGAATGGGTATACCGGATTATATATTGAGGATGAAATATCAGAAGGTATTATAATTAATGATTTTGTGGATGAAGGACTCCGGTTAATGACTGCTTCCCGTTTGGAGAGTATTGTTAATCAGAATGGAAATCTGGCTGAAATGAAACCCTTAATATCGGAAATAGTAGATAATATAATAGCAAATGGCGACGTAGAAATAAATATGCAGCATTTATTGGGACATCATGAGTATACTTATCTCCATTGCGTTAATGTAGGTATTTTGGCAATCAGTATCGGTATAAAACTTAATTTAAACCGGGACAATCTGATATATTTGGGGACGGCTGGTATTCTCCACGATGTAGGGAAAAAATTTGTTCCGATAGAAATTCTTGATAAACAGGGGAAACTCTCCAAGGAAGAATTTAAACTGATTCAGAAGCACCCGGAATTTGGGTTTGAATTTCTGGCTGATTCAATCGAATTAAACAGTGTGACCAAAGTCGGGGTACTCGAACACCATGAACGGTTTGATGGTTCCGGTTATCCAAGAGGATTAAAAGGGGAAGAAATAACGATATTTGGAAGAATACTTGCAGTGGCGGATACCTATGACGCCATGACCTCCGATCGAGCTTACCGGAATGCTTTTTCACCTTCTGAAACAGTGGAATATTTAATGGGCACCGGGAACCAGCTATATGACTCTGGTGTTATAGATGTTTTTGTAAGATGCGTTACAGTATATCCGGTGGGAAGCAGTGTCGAATTAAGCGACGGAACCCAGGGGATTATCCTTTCAAATTATCCGGACTGTGTCTTAAGACCAGTTGTACGTAACATAGAAAACAAAGAAATCATAGATTTAAAAAATGATCCCAGTTATTTGAACATATGTATCTCAAAGATAATAATGTAAGATAGGGATGAAAAAAGCAAGTGAAGTTATAAGAGCAATGAAAAAGAAGTAATAAAATAAAAGTAATAAAATAAAAGTAATAAAATAAAAGCAATAAAATAAAAGTAATGAAAAAGAAGCAATAAAATAAAAGCATTAAAATAAAAGTAATGAAAAAGAAGCAATAAAATAAAAACAAAAGCAATGAAATAAATGTAAAGAAATAAATAAAATACAAATAGTTAAACGAAATTAATATGCTGTTTATTCTTCCGGAGATTTACGTGGACGTATAAATTTAGTATATTGACAAATAATAATCAGGCTGTTATCATGATATCAGCAAGGCGAAGGTGTTCTAAGGAATGCTTTCGCCCTTTTTCGAATAAAAATCAAAAGGGAGAGACAATGATATGAATCATTACACAAAAAAAGATATCATCAGAATGGTTGAAGAAGAGGATGTTGAATTTATCAGACTGCAATTTACCGATATTTTTGGTAATCTGAAAAATGTAGCCGTTACCACCAGCCAGTTGGATAAAGTGTTGGATAATAAATGCATGTTCGATGGCTCTTCCATCGAAGGTTTCGTAAGAATAGAGGAATCCGATATGTATCTATATCCGGATTTGGATACATTTGAAATCTTCCCTTGGAGACCTCAGCAGGGAAAGGTGGCCAGATTCATCTGCGATGTGTACCGGCCGGATGGAACACCTTTTGAAGGCGATCCCAGATATATTTTAAAGAAGATAGTAAAGGAAGCAGAGGATTTGGGTTATGTATTTAACGTTGGTCCGGAATGTGAATTTTTCCTTTTCAATTCTGAGGATAATGGAGAGCCTACCAACAAGTCCTTAGAACGGGGCGGTTACTTTGATGTTGGTCCTTTAGATGCTGGTGAAAATGCCAGACGTGAGATGGTTTTAACCTTGGAGGACATGGGCTTTACTGTCGAAGCTTCCCATCATGAGGTTGCTCCTGCTCAGCACGAAATTGATTTTAAGTATGACGATGCCTTAACGACTGCAGATAATATCATGACCTTTAAACTGGTTGTAAGAACCATCGCTAAAAGGCATGGACTCCATGCGACATTTATGCCAAAGCCCAGGTTTGGTGTGAACGGCTCCGGCATGCATATTAATATGTCTATAAGTAAAGATGGTAAGAACATCTTTGATGACCCCTCCGGTAAATTAGGACTCAGTGAGGATGCATATCATTTTATTGCTGGTATTATGAAGCACATGGAAGGTATGACTGCTGTAACCAATCCTTTAGTAAACTCATATAAGAGATTAGTACCTGGCTATGAAGCACCTGTTTATATCGCGTGGTCTGCTACTAATCGGAGTCCTCTAATCCGTATTCCGGCATCCAGAGGTTCAGGTGCAAGGGTTGAACTTAGGTGTCCCGATCCTGCAGCAAACCCATACTTAGCGCTTGCAGTTTGCCTTGCAGCCGGACTTGACGGAATTAAGAATAAGTTAACACCTCCTGACAGTGTAGATAAGAATATATTTACGATGTCAGAGGAAGAAAAAACAGAAAAAGGCATTAAAAACCTCCCGACTAATTTAAAAGAAGCCTTGAATCTGTTTGAACAAAGTGAATTAATCAAAGAAGTTCTTGGAAACCATACTGCAGGCAAGTATCTTGAAGCTAAGAATGCAGAGTGGGATCAATACACCATACAGGTTTCCCAGTGGGAATTAGACCAATACTTACATCGCATATAATAGAAAGCAGCATAGTGAAAATATGCCGCTTAGTGAAGGAATTTGAAGCGATGGAGGTGATCAGATGTGTTGAGTATTATTATAGCTTTTCCCAAGATAGAAGATGCAACGAGCATTAAGAATGCTTTAGTCAGAAACGGTTATGAAGTGAATGCGACCTGTACGACAGGTGCACAGGTTATTGGAACAGCGAATGAATTAGATGACGGAATTGTAATATGCGGATATCGTTTTTCTGATATGCATTACAGTGAATTAAATAATTATCTTCCGAAAGGGTTTGAAATGCTTTTGATTGCGTCTGCCACTAAATTGGAGGAATGTACGGATAATAACATTGTCTGTCTTAGTATGCCGATTAAAATGCAGGACCTCTTGAATACCCTCCAGATGATGAGTTATAATTATTCAAGGCGGAAGAAAAAGGATAAAGAAAAACCGAAGCCCAGATCAGAAGCAGATAAAGCGGTTATCAGCAAAGCAAAACTTGTTCTTATGGAGCGAAACAACATGACTGAAGAAGAAGCACACCGGTACATACAGAAAAACAGTATGGACAGCGGAACCAATATGGTAGAAATGGCGGAAATGATATTGAGTTTAATGTAGTGCGAAGCTTGTCACAAACAAAGGAACTGTACTCTGGTCAATGCCGTTAAGTGTGGTCTGGACAGAATACAGTTTACCGGTTTGGGGCAGGCTTTTATTAAGTCTATTAAGGGAGAAGAAGCGTTATGAAATTTACCAAAATGCAGGGATGCGGAAATGACTATGTTTATGTAAATTGTTTGAAAGAAAAGGTGGAAAATCCTCCGGAAGTTGCTATAATAGTAAGTGACAGACATTTCGGAATCGGATCTGACGGACTGATATTAATAAAGCCTTCCGATCAAGCTGATTTTTTAATGGATATGTATAATGCCGATGGTTCAAAATCCAACATGTGCGGCAATGGTATCCGCTGCGTGGCAAAGTATGTATATGATTATGGTTTAGCGGATAAACAGCAAATCAGCATAGAAACCGGAGCAGGAATTAAATATCTGGATTTAAAAGTTGAAGACAGTAAAGTAATAGAAGTTACGGTAAATATGGGAAGTCCCATAACAAAAGCAAAAATGATTCCGGTGGTCAGTGAGAAAGACGAAGTCATTGCTATGCCTGTTACCATTGGAGACAGGGCGTATGAGATGACCTGTGTTTCTATGGGTAACCCTCATTCGGTAGTATTTGTAGAGGATACCAAAACAGTTGATATAGAAAAAGTCGGACCCTTATTTGAACACCACAGTATGTTTCCGGAGCGGACCAATACCGAGTTCATCCATGTAATTGACCGGAATACCATAGATATGAGAGTATGGGAACGGGGAAGCGGTGAAACCTTAGCCTGCGGAACCGGTGCTTGTGCCAGTGCTTATGCCTGCATCCTGAATGGATTGACCGAGGATTCGGTTATGGTTAGACTCTTAGGCGGAGAACTTAAGATCAGATATGACAGAGAGAAGAATACAATCTTCATGACAGGACCTGCGGTAACGGTCTTTGACGGAGAGATAAATTTAAAATAAAAGGAGCGTAACAACATGTTTAAAATTAATGATAATTACTTGAAATTACCTGGAAGCTATTTATTTTCCGATATAGCGAAGAAAGTAAAAGCATTTTCAGAGGCTAATCCGGATAAAAAGATTATACGTCTGGGAATTGGTGATGTTACGCTGCCTTTAGCTCCGGCAGTAGTAGGGGCTCTTCATAAGGCGGCAGATGAGATGGGAGTAAAGGAAACCTTTAAAGGTTATGCACCGGATCTTGGATATGAATTCTTAAGAACAGTCATTGCTGAACAGGATTATAAGACCAGAGGCGTTGATATTGCCATTGATGAAATCTTTATCAGTGACGGTGCGAAAAGCGATTCCGCCAATATTCAGGAGATTTTTGATGTGGATAATAAGATTGCTGTCTGCGATCCGGTTTATCCTGTTTATGTAGACAGTAATGTTATGGCTGGCAGAACCGGTGAATATTTACCGGAACTTGGCAGATGGAGCAAAGTCATTTATATGCCTTGTACCCTGGAGACAAATTTTGCACCGGAATTTCCCAAGGAAGAACCAGATATTATATATCTGTGCTTCCCAAATAACCCTACCGGCTCAACGATTAATAAAGCAGAACTTAAGAAATGGGTGGATTATGCGAATAAAATCGGTGCTGTTATTATCTATGATGCTGCTTATGAAGCTTATATCTCAGAGGATGATGTTCCTCATACCATATATGAATGTGAAGGAGCAAAAACCTGTGCCATTGAACTTAGAAGCTTTTCTAAGAATGCAGGTTTTACCGGTACCAGATTAGCTTTTACCGTAATTCCTAAGGAGTTAAAATGCGGTGAGGTAATGTTAAACAGTATGTGGGCAAGACGCCATGGTACGAAATTCAATGGCGCTCCTTATATTATTCAAGCAGCCGGTGCCGCAGTTTATAGCGAAGAAGGCAGAAAACAAACCGGAGAACAGATTGCATATTATATGAATAATGCCAATGTTATCAGAGAAGGACTAACCCAGGCAGGCTATCAGGTATCTGGTGGCGTGAATGCTCCCTATATCTGGCTAAAGACACCGGGCAAGATGACTTCCTGGGAATTCTTTGATTATCTGTTAAAAGAGGCTAATATAGTTGGAACTCCGGGTTCTGGTTTCGGTCCTCATGGAGAAGGGTATTTCAGGCTTACTGCATTTGGTACTTATGAAAATACTTTGGAAGCGATTGAGCGTATTAAGAAATTGTAAGGTATTCTATAAAAATGAGACAATAGAAACATGAGATAATAAAAACATGAGATAATAAAAACTAACCTGGCAGGAACTAGATAATGGTGTTAATGTCAGGTTAGTTTAATTAATAAAACGATACATATTTGTAAACCGATTTTTGTTTACTCCGATAAAAGGATTAACTCCTGTGAAAAGTACTAAAATAAAGCTATTTTTTTATCATACCGGCTGCCCTGTAATTTATATTTTATATTGCTATTTTACTATATTTTAAATTGATTTTAGTTTTTATATGTGATTTAGGGAATTTTTCTTTTCTAATAATTACAGTATAGAAAACCAGTCACATCTAAATCAAATTAATTTATTAATTTGTAAATTTGAATTATATTTATTGAAAGGAATTACAATATGATATACCCAGTATTTATAAAAAAGGGCGTTACCATTGGTATTACAGCTCCATCAGACGGCAATAAAAAGGAAACGGATTTCATACGCCTGGATTCCGGTAAAAAACAACTAATTGCAAAAGGTTATGAACTTTTGGAAACAGCCCATGTCCGTTCCAGTTATAAAGGAAGGAGTACAGACGGAAAAATCAGAGCCGAGGAATTCATGGAACTGATAAAGAATGAGAAAGTAATGTGGATTATATCTGCAAAAGGCGGAGATTATCTTATGGAAATGCTTCCCTATTTGGATTTTAATGTAATTCGGTCAAAACCCTCCTGGATACAAGGCTTTTCCGATAATACAGGGCTAACCTTTACGATTACTACAAACTGTGATATGGCAACGATTTATGGCTGTAACTTTAATGATTTTGGCATGGAAGGCTGGCATAAAGCATTAGAAAACAATCTGGCTCTTATGGAAGGCAAGAATATTGTACAGACCAGTTTCGACCGTTATGAAGACGGTTATTATGACCGTATTACAGGGTTGGAAGGCTATGTTTTAGATAAGGATGTTTACTGGCGCAATATAACGGGTGAAAAGGACATTCGTATGGCTGGAAGACTCCTTGGGGGCTGTTTGGATGTATTACTAAATCTCGTTGGTACAAAGTATGATAAAACCGTGGATTTTATTAACAAATATAAAAACGATGGAATACTGTGGTACTTAGAGAGCTATTCCTTAAATGCAGAGGCATTGACCAGAGGACTGTGGCAGCTTTTGGAGGCTGGATGGTTTGATACGGCGAAAGGCTTTGTATTTGGAAGACCGGCTTTTTTTTCGGAAGAAAGCGAAATAACCTATAAAGAAGCGGTTTTATCCATTCTTGATAAGCTAAAAGTCCCCATTATATTAGATGCCGATATTGGACATAAAGCCCCCCAGATGACCCTGATAAACGGAGCTTTGGCTGAAATTACATGCGTTGACGGCAAAGGCGTCTTAAAATATAGTAGGGCGTAATTATGTACCGTATTAAAAAAAGCAATCCTTTCCAGTGAAAAATGTGATAACCATGAGTCTGTAATATCATTAAAAAAGTCTTTAAGCCCAAATAAAGGGCTTGAAACTTTTTTTTAAAAGAACGGTTAAAATTAGTTAATGGTTATGGATTTATAAATCATTTAAAGTAATCCGAAATAAAAGAAATATCTAAATCACTATACGAGTAAACACCAAAACCATAACTTAAGCTATTATTATAATTGATTTCAAACTCGTCCTTTAAATGTCCTTTACTACTATAGATTAAGATGCGATATGTCCATCCACTACCGATATTAAAGTTTTTGAATTTATATTTTTTACGCTCTAATTTATCGATAATATTATTAATCTGTCTAGATTCAGTTATATTAATAGGATTTATGCTCCCACTTTTTCTGAGCTCTATATATCCTATATCTTTACTGGAAAAATGCCAAGGAGGTGAGGATTTCATTACTATTGTAATAAGAGAAATTAAAATAAGGATTGAGATGATTAGGATAATTATATTATATTTCTTTTTACTCAATTTCATATAAGATTCCACAGTAGTATCACCCCTTTAAAAAAATCTCCTATATTTCCTAAAATATATATTATTATTTTATAGCCATATCGTAAAAAATACAATGGAATATGCGTATTCTACATAAAAAGTATCATTTAATTAAATGTAAATTTTAACTAATGATTAAAATGATCTATAAATTAAGATAACAGATATATTCAATGATTATTGATTTTTTCTCTTGTCAGAAATATAAAAAATAAAAATTAACCCTTGCCAGATAAATATTTCTGTGTTAATATAAGTCAAATGAAAAAATACACAATGTACATGTATTTATATAAGTTAATATGATAATAAGCTATGAAAGAGACTAACCTGTATGGATTGCATCGATTAACAGGAATGGCGTGTCACCGACTGAGAGCATGCCTTGGATGATAGATATGGGAAGGAACACTCTGGAGCTCATGGGTTGAACGGATAGAATTAATCGGTTACGTATTCCGCAGTAGGTTCATGCGTCGCACGCGTTAAGTGTAAGAGTGGAAAACCATAAGGTTTTCAATGCGGGTGGTACCGCGGGAATATAACACAACAATAGAATCCCGTCCCAGACATATATGAATGTAAGTCATATATGTCTGGGATTTTTTTGTGTAAAAGAAATCAGTGTCTAAATACTGACACTTGTTATCTCAAAGATAGTCATTCTATGAGATAAGAACCCTTGTGGGAGGCGAAAGTGGTGTCATAAGAGTCTGAGGAGTGACTCTTTCCTATTTTAAAATTAGAAGTACGAGGAGGCAATTACATGGATTTTGTAAATGGATTAAAACAAAAAGATACAGTAGAGATTAAGGATATTCTGACTGGTGATTTATACGGCAAGGAGATAAAAATCAGGGGAGCAGTCCATACCATACGTGATATGAGTGAATTCTCTTTTGTTGTTTTAAGAAGATATGATGGTCTGGTACAGTGTGTATACGAAGAAGGAAAGCTTGCTGATTTTGACAGTAAATCCTTAAGAGAAGGTGCGACGCTTGAAGTTAAGGGTATAGCGGCTTTAGAAGAACGTGCACCGGGCGGTTTTGAAATCCGTATTACCGGTATCCGTATCTTATCGGAACCTGCACAAGATACCACAATGCCGATTCCAATCAGCAAATGGAAACTAAAAACTTCTCTTGAAACAAAATTATCCTTACGTCCCATATCCTTAAGAAACTTAAGGGAAAGAGCCATCTTTAAGATTCAGGAAGGAATCGTAAGAGGTTTCCGCGATTTTATGTATTCCCAGAATTTTACCGAAATCAGGACACCTAAAATTGTAGCAGGTAATGCAGAAGGCGGAGCCAATGTATTTAAATTGGAGTACTTTGGTAAAAAAGCTTTCCTGGCCCAGAGTCCTCAGTTTTACAAACAGACTATGGTTGGAGTATATGACAGGGTTTTTGAAGCAGCTCCGGTATTCCGTGCCGAAAAACATAACACCACCAGACATCTCAATGAATATACCAGCCTTGACTTTGAGATGGGATACATTGACGGTTTTGAAGATATAATGGAAATGGAAGCTGCTATGCTAAAATATACCTTCCAGTTCTTATCCGAAGAATATGCGAAAGAAATTAAGATATTAGGAATAGAATTACCAAGTGTATTAAATTTCCCGGCAGTCCGTTTTGATGAAGCCAAAAGGCTGGTATCGGAAAAATATGAACGTAAAATCCGAAACCCTTATGATTTAGAACCAGAAGAAGAAATACTGATTGGAAGATATTTTAAAGAAGAGTACAACAGTGATTTTGTATTTGTAACCCACTATCCTTCCAAGAAGAGACCCTTCTATGCTATGGATGATCCGGCAGATCATAAATTCACCTTAAGTTTTGACTTATTATTTAAAGGCATGGAGATAACGACCGGAGGACAGAGAATTCACTCCTATGAGGAACAGGTAGCAAAGATGATGGCAAGAGGAATGGATCCAGCCGATTTCACCAACTTCCTGATGATTCACAAACACGGCATGCCGCCTCATGGTGGTCTTGGAATTGGTCTGGAACGTCTGACTATGAGGCTTTTAGATGAACAGAATGTAAGAGAAACCACTTTCTTCCCAAGAGATGTGTCAAGACTTGAACCTTAATCAGCGAAGAACTGATTTAGCAGGAAGCATTGATCAGGCAGGAAGAGTTGATATATGAAAGGAGTAATAACATGGCAATAACAGATGAAACAATAGAATATGTAGCAGCCCTGGCTAAACTGGAATTAAGCGGGGAAGAAAAGGAAAAAGCCAAGAAAGACTTAGGCAGTATTTTAGCCTATATGGACACCATGAATGAACTGGATACCGAGCATATTGAACCTATGTCCCATGTTTTCCCCATCCGTAATGTTTTCCGTGAAGATGTGGTAGTGAATGGACCCGACAGAGATGCCTTACTTGCCAATGCACCTGCCAGCAAAGACGGATGTTTTATGGTTCCTAAGACAGTTGAGTAAGATAGCAGAAAAGAATGAAAATGTGAAAGCAGAAATGTGAGAAAAGAGGTTAAAATGGACATAACCACCTTATCTGCCCTGGAATTGGGCAGAAAAATTAAGAATAAAGAAATTTCGGTAGTGGAAGCCACAAAAGCCCAGTTAGAAAAGATTAAGGCAAGCGATGACTCCTATCATTGTTATGTAACTGTCATGGAGCAAGAGGCCTTAGCCCGTGCCGAAGAAGTGCAGAAATTAATGGAAGCCGGTGAATTTAGTGATTCCCCTCTTGCCGGTGTACCGGTAGCCATTAAGGATAATATCTGTACCAAAGGCGTAAAGACAACCTGTGCATCGAAGATATTATATAACTTTAAACCGCCTTATAACGCAACGGTTATCGAGAAGCTTCAAAAGGCAGGAGCTGTAATTATTGGTAAAACCAATATGGATGAATTTGCAATGGGAAGTACAACAGAGACTTCGTATTTTGGTGTTACCAATAATCCCAGAAATACGGACCATGTACCAGGAGGTTCCAGTGGTGGTTCCGCAGCCGCAGTTGCTGCAAATGAAGCTTTTTATGCGTTAGGTTCCGATACCGGCGGTTCCATCCGCCAGCCAAGTGCTTTTTGCGGTGTAACGGGGATAAAGCCTACTTATGGTACCGTATCAAGATACGGACTCATTGCCTATGCTTCCTCCTTAGATCAGATTGGACCTATTGCAAGGACCGTATCCGACTGTACAGTAGCTCTTGATATTATATCCGGACATGATGCCAAGGATTCCACCTCAGTTGCCAAGACGTCTTATGAATATACCGCAGCCTTAATAGATGATGTGAAAGGAATGAAAATCGGTATTCCTAAAGGATATTTAGGTGACGGACTGGATGAGGAAATTAAGGCGAGTATCTTAAAGGCAGCAGAGGTATTTAGAGCCATGGGCGCTGTTGTGGAGGAATTTGATCTAGAGGCGGTGGATTCTGCAATTCCTGCCTATTATGTAGTCGCGTCTGCCGAAGCAAGTTCTAATCTATCCAGATATGACGGTGTAAAATACGGCTATCGTACTGAGGAATTTGAAGGACTTCAGGATGTTTATAAAAAGACCAGAAGTGAAGGTTTTGGTAATGAAGTAAAACGAAGAATGATGATAGGTGCTTTCGTATTAAGTTCCGGTTATTATGATGCTTATTATAATAAAGCCTTAAAGGTAAAAGCCATTATTAAAGAAGGCTTTGACAAGGCATTTCAAAAATATGATATAATTTTAGGACCAACTGCCCCCTCCACAGCACCAAAGCTAGGAGAAAGTCTGTCAGATCCTTTAAAGATGTATTTGGGAGATATTTATACGGTATCGGTTAACCTGGCGGGATTACCGGCAATCAGTTTACCCTGTGGTGCTGATTCCAAAGGGCTGCCAATTGGTATGCAGTTAATCGGAAAACATTTCGGTGAAAAAGACATCATCCGTGCGGCTTATAGCTTTGAACAATCCCAAACCAGAAATAAGGAGGCGTAAGCGTGAAAGAAATTAATTATAAGAAAGGTTGTTGCCACACTGAGAAACTTTCACACATTCTTATTTGTGGCATTATCCCAGGTCACCTGGGATATGCAATGGGTGTAAATTATGAAATCATATGAAACTGTCATTGGTTTGGAAGTGCATGTGGAATTAGCTACGGAAACTAAAATTTTCTGTGGATGTACCACCCAGTTTGGTGGTGAACCGAATACGCATTGCTGTCCGGTCTGCACCGGTATGCCGGGTACACTTCCGGTATTAAATAAAAAAGTTGTTGAATTTGCCATGGCTGCCGGATTGGCAACCAATTGTACCATAACCCAGAATTGCAAATTTGACCGCAAGAACTACTTTTATCCTGACCTGCCAAAGGCTTATCAGGTATCCCAGCTCTATCTTCCAATCTGCCGTAACGGCGGAATTGAAATTGAAACCGGCGGAGTAAAAAAAGTAATTGGTATCCACGAAATCCATATGGAAGAGGATGCTGGTAAATTAATACATGATCCTTGGGAAGACTGTACCTTAGTGGATTATAACCGCTGTGGAGTCCCCCTGATTGAAATAGTTAGTGATCCGGATATGAGATCTGCCGATGAGGTTATCGCTTATCTTGAAAAATTAAAACTAATCCTTCAGTACCTTGGAGTATCCGATTGTAAGATGCAGGAAGGTTCCCTTCGCGCCGATATTAACTTATCCATAAGAGAAGTCGGAGCCGAGAAATTCGGTACCCGTACGGAAATGAAAAATATGAACTCCTTTAAAGCTATAGCAAGAGCTATTGAAGGAGAGAGAAAAAGACAGATAGAGTTACTGGAATATGGCAAAGCCGTAGTACAAGAAACCAGACGCTGGGATGATAATAAGGACACCAGTTTTGCTATGCGTTCGAAAGAAGATGCCCAGGATTACCGCTATTTTCCGGAGCCTGACCTGGTGCCGATTGAAATCAGTGACGAATGGTTAAAAGAAATTAAAGCCCGCCAACCAGAACTAAGAGACGAGAAAATGCTGCGTTACGAATCGGAATATGACATTCCGGCATATGATGCAGGTATTATAACTGGTTCTAAAAAACTTGCCGATATCTTTGAAGAAACCGTTGCGCTATGCGGCAAGCCAAAGGAAGTTTCCAACTGGCTTATGGTAGAAACCATGCGTCTTTTAAAAGAACAGGAGATGGAGGCTGAAAACATTGCTTTTCAGGCTGTTAATTTAGCAAAACTCATAGGTTTGATTGGAGACGGTAAGATTAACCGGACGGTTGCAAAGGAAGTCTTCGAAGAAATCTTTAAATCAGATATTGATCCGGTTAGCTATGTAGAAGATAAAGGGTTATCCATGGTAAGCGATGAAGGCTTACTTCGCTCCACCATCGAAAAAATAATAGCTGCTAATCCTGCTTCCGTAGATGATTACCATAACGGTAAAGAAAAAGCTCTTGGTTTCCTAGTCGGACAGACCATGAAAGAAATGAAAGGTAAGGCTGACCCAGGCATGATTAACCGTATCTTAAAAGAACTCCTGTAAATAGTAACTGTAAATAGTAACTGCTCTTTGTTGCTTTATGGCATAATTTAAGATATAATGAATAAAACATGTTGGATATTACAGGGGTAACTTTGTAATAGAAGCATAAATTTCACTCGTTAGTTTCGAATATATTGAATCAAATGTGCAATAAAGCGGAGGAGCAGGGATGGACGAAAAAAGACGCAGCAAACGGTTGGATGTGAGTTTGAATTTAGATATTTCCAGTCTTTTTAGACAGGATAATATCCGGGTAGATCATATTGATGCCCCAATTGAAGTAATTAATATATCAAAAGATGGAATTGGTTTTAAATCCAAAAGCATTTTGCCGGTAGAGTATTATTTTAATGCAAAATTACAGTTAGGGGATAAGGATTCTACCCTGTACAGCGTGGTTAAGATTATCAGACAGGAACCAGAAGAAGATGGTAATTTTAAGTATGGCGCTGAGTTTGTTGGTATGCCTTCCGTACTCAATTATATTTTTGATGAATTTGAAGAACGCAGTTTGCAGGATTAACCGATAGGAAAGATTAAAATTATTAATTCACAAGAATGAAGTAATCAAATAATAGAAACAATAAAATTGAGAATTATTTTTAGAATAGTATTACAATGATATTAATTAGGTTAATCATAAATTTGTTATAATTAATATTGTTATTAATAAAGCAATTAATATAGTGAAGTAAAAGGGGTGTAATGAACTTATCGAAATCATTACACTCCTTTTTATGGAATAAGCGCTGTTTTTATCAGTAAAACAATCTGCTTTTGTTATGTGCTTCTTAGAAAGGATATTTAAATGTAATCTGCTCAGGCTGAAAGATTAGGTCACTGGATACCTTGTTCATACCTCTATGCCCGTAAATCAAAATTGTAACGTGTAATGGAAGGAGTCTGGGTATCTGCTTTCAGAAAATCTTCTACTACATTCACTGTTTTTTCCCGTTGCAATACTTCAGCATTTAACACATAACCCTTTGCTTTCAGTGCTTCTGTAAGAAGTGGTATATTCGTTGATATCAGATTCATAATCCCGGCGTCTGCCAGATAAAATTTGCTTATCAGGTTTTTGTCCTGCAAATCCAGGTATACATCCAGAGGACCGAGGTGTTCCATATCCAGATGCAGTAAAACACTGATCCCATCTGCCGCTGTTCTGCAGGGTTTTTTCCTGGAATAAACATATAATTCACCATCAGTAAACTGATTTTTAAGCTTTAAGGGCAGCTGCACATAGGTAAAAAACTGGTTTAAGGTATGCATAAAAGTAACGTTTTCATTTAGATGGTTTACCTGACTGGAAAGAGTCCCTGTTCCACTGCTGGCTGTCTCATTTATCAATTCTTTCAGATCATTCATCTGGTTTACGAAACTCTCAAAGTGCCGGTTTATATCTTCGTTTTTTCCCAGAGACTTTGGATCTAAGGTCCATTTATCCAGCAAAGCATCTTTTACCAGCATCTTAAACTCCTTTGAAGATAGCAGAGTCTTTACGGATTCTTCCTCTGCGTTATCTAAGTTAGCATGTATAAAGGAGAGAACTTCCTTAGAGGTTTGTGTCCCGGACAGTATCCGGTCTTTTAATAAAGAAAAGCTTTCTTTGTCGTCAGATGTGATATTTTCTGTTGAGAGAAAAGCAGATAAATCATTAATTAATTTCATGCGGTCTCTTAAGGAGAAAGAAGCACCAATTATATTGTTATGGTAACTTAGTTCCTTAGCAGCCAAAAGAATCGCCTGTACCGACGAAGAGCTGGTTAAATTAGCAGAAAATTCATCGTTTTCAAGAAGTCCGTTTAAAATCTGAGCTGTTTCTCCGATATCGGCACTGCCATCCGTTAGAGCAGCCAGAAAATCGGAACCAAGCACTGCATTGGCTCTGGGCTCTGATCTTAGTAAGGATGCCAGGTCAAGGGCTTCCTCTTTTGATAGCAGCGAACCGGTTGTCTGTCCATTCGTAAGATATAATGGACTGCCATTTTTTAATAAGATTTCTGGATTTACATTTTTTAATGCATTGCTAGTGAGAACCTGACCGGCAGTTTCCTTTGAGGTGCCGGGTTTCTCAAAGGGCAAATCATGTACTGCCCCATCCTCTATCATACCGCCAGGTTCTTTTAATATGAAATTAAATAAGTCAGAAGTACGGGCTAAGTATTCCTGAAACGGTAAGGTTTCCTCAGGAGTAAATAATTGTGTAATTGACTCCGATAGGGAACTAAACTGGTTAAGAAGGCTTTGATCCGAATTCTGATAAGCCGTAAACTGTCGGATGTTTGCTTCATTAACGGGAATATGGAATTTATTCATTAGTACCAGCGTATTCACAGAGGTATCTTTATATAGAATAGACTGCTGTATTAATTGGGATATGGTTCGTTTATCGATAGACATTTGCTGATTTAATAATTCCTGCACGATGCCGTTATTACGGCTGTTTTTTGTTAAACCGGCGGCTTCTAGAGCTTTCTCTATGGTAGTAGCCTCAGATTTTAAATCTGCACTGGAAATGATTTTTAAGGTCAGATTCTTAAGGGAAACGTCTTCAACCCGGAATACAACTTTATCTCCGATGGCCAGATTTTTAGCATCTTCTAGTTTACCGGTTAACACCCTGCCGTCCTCTAGTTTTACACTTACCTCATTACTTCTAAGATCAGTTACCTCACCCTTTATTATCTGCCCCTTCTCAAGGCCCGCTGTTGAATTAACAGTTTGGGAGGAACCAGAACTTACAGAAGCAGCGGTCGAGGAGTTAAGGGATTGCTGTATACCGGTATTGGCTTGTGAGATTCTGTTGTTTAACATGGTAAGTACCTCCGGTTAAAGTTTAATGGTATGATTCCTATAAAAGTTATGCAAGCTGTTATATGCTAATTTAAGAAATCATCTTGTTGTATCAATATATCGGTTAAAAGACAATCAGACTTAATCAGTTTTTTAACCTTTTCTAGTAATGATACGGTATGTATGACTTTTTTGTCGAGGAAAAACAGTAGTATTAATAATAAATGTATAATATATGAAGTCTTACGTTTAGGATAAACAAAGTCAACATCGGTTTTAAAGAAAAAATAAAGCCGCTGTTTCATCCTTGAGGGAACAAATATATTAATAACTTTATTATGATAATTTATTAATGGACTAAAGTGAAACTTAGTATTTAGCTATGACCGGAAAGCAGGTAAAAAACCTAGATATTTATTCACTTTTTTAAAATGTCTTTCAGAGAAACACATATGTATTTACAAGGAAAAAACAGGGCATTAGTGTGAAAACATGCATAAAAGCTTATAAATATTAATTTGTGAAAATATATACATTATTATACGCTGTAAAATCCATAAAAAAAGAAGTGAAATCGCTTTAAAAAAAGATTGATATTATAATTATTCTGTATTATAATAACCAATGAACAAAGGCGTTCTTGTGTACTCTAAAAATGCTCAAGAACGTCTTTTTAACAACCCAAATTTTGTAAACCTAGTTAAAAATTATCAAATTAATTGAATTAATATACAATTTGATATTTGGTCAAAAATAAAGAAAAGAGGCGTGCTAATGAACAAACATAGTTTAGAAGAAACGAAGCGTGTTAAACAGGGCTTGTATGATCCCAGATTTGAACATGATAACTGTGGTATTGGTGCTATTGTTAACATTAAGGGTGTTAAAACGCATGAAACAGTAGCAAACGCACTGAAGATTGTTGAAAATCTGGAACATCGTGCAGGTAAGGATGCGGAAGGGAAGACAGGTGACGGTGTTGGTATTCTGTTACAAATATCTCACAAGTTCTTTTCAAAAGAAGCAGAAGCCCTGAATATTCCACTTGGCGGAGAAAGAGATTATGGTATCGGCATGTTCTTCTTTCCACAAGACGAATTAATGAGAAATCAAGCAAAAAAAATGTTTGAGATTATTGTTGAAAAAGAAGGTATGGAATTCCTGGGCTGGAGAAAAGTACCCATCAGTCAGGAAATTCTGGGACATAAAGCAGTGGAATGCATGCCATACATTATGCAGGGGTTTGTGAAACGTCCTTCCGGCATAAAAAAAGGACTGGAGTTCGACCGTAAGTTATATATCGCAAGAAGAACCTTTGAGCAGAGCAATGATAACACATATGTTGTTTCGTTATCAAGCCGTACTATAGTATATAAAGGAATGTTTTTGGTAAAGCAGCTTCGGATGTTTTTCATAGATTTGCAGGATGAGAATTTTGAATCAGCCATTGCTATTGTCCATTCCCGTTTCAGTACCAATACCAATCCAAGCTGGCATAGAGCCCACCCCAATCGTTTAATCGTGCATAACGGAGAAATCAATACCATCCGTGGTAATGTGGATAAAATGCTGGCAAGGGAAGAAACCATGGAATCCAAATATTTACAGGGCGAGTTACATAAAGTACTCCCTGTAGTCAATACAGAAGGTTCAGACTCTGCCATGCTTGACAATGCATTGGAGTTTTTAATCATGAGTGGTATGGAACTTCCTCTTGCAGTTATGATTACCATTCCAGAACCCTGGAGTAACGATCAGAATATAAGTCCCGAGAAACGGGATTTCTACCAGTACTATGCAACTATGATGGAACCCTGGGATGGTCCGGCCTCTATTCTTTTCAGTGATGGAGATATTATGGGAGCCGTACTTGACCGTAATGGTTTAAGACCTTCCCGTTACTATATTACCGATGATGACCACGTAATCCTTTCCTCAGAAGTTGGTGTTTTAGAGATACCGGCTGAAAAAATCGTGAAAAAGGAAAGACTTCGTCCCGGTAAGATGCTTTTAGTGGATACGGTAAAGGGCTGTTTAATCGATGACGAAGATTTAAAGAACAGTTATGCAAAACGCAGTCCTTACGGTGAATGGCTTGACAGCAATTTAGTGAAGTTAAAGGACCTTCATATCCCTAATAAAAAGGTTTGGGAATATGATGATGAGGAAAGAGCTAAGCTTCAGAAGGCTTTTGGGTATACCTATGAGGATTACAGAACCAGTATCCTGCCTATGGCAAAAACAGGTGCGGAACCGGTAGAAGCCATGGGTGTTGACAGTCCGCTTCCGATTCTGTCTAAGAATAATCCGCCACTATTTGGATACTTTAAGCAGCTATTTGCACAGGTAACCAATCCTCCCATTGATGCAATCCGTGAGGAAATTGTTACTTCAACGGATGTTTATATCGGAGAAGACGGCAATCTGCTGGAAGAATGTGCGGAAAACTGTAAGGTACTAAAAATCCATAACCCGATTTTAACCAGTACGGACCTGTTAAAGATTAAGTCCATGAAGATATCTGGTTTTAAAGTAGAAACAATTCCGATTACCTATTATAAAAACACTTCCTTAGAACGTGCCATTGACCACATCTTTGTGGAAGCTGACCGTGCTTATAAGGAAGGTGCCAATATATTAATCCTGTCCGACCGCGGTGTGGATGAGAATCATGTTGCTATCCCTTCTCTTTTAGCAGTATCTGCCATGCAGCAGCATCTGGTAAGAACCAAGAAAAGAACAGCAGTTGCCATGATTTTAGAAAGTGCAGAACCAAGGGAAGTACACCACTTTGCAACTCTTTTAGGCTACGGCGCCTGTGCGGTTAATCCTTATCTGGCACAGGAAAGCATAAAGCAGTTAATTAACAGCAATATGTTAGATAAAGATTATTATGCGGCAGTTAACGATTATAATAAAGCAATCTTAAAAGGTATTGTAAAGATTGCCTCAAAGATGGGTATTTCCACCATACAGTCCTATCAGGGCTCCAAAATTTTTGAAGCCATTGGTATCAGTGGTGAGGTAGTAGATAAGTACTTTACGGATACCGTAAGCCGCATCGGTGGTATCAACATTAAAGATATCGAGAAACAGGTGGATGATCTGCATACCAAGGCTTTTGATCCTCTTGGACTGAATGTGGACCTGACCCTTGATAATAGCGGAAGCCATAAGTTAAGAAGCGGAAAAGACGAGCATTTATATAATCCAAAGACTATCCATATGCTTCAGAAGGCGGCTCGTACCGGAGATTATGCTGCCTTTAAGGAATATACCAAATTCATTGAAGCAGAAGAAGAGGGCATTAATCTAAGAGGGCTTTTAGAATTTGAATATCCCGAAAAAGGAATCTCCATTGACGAAGTAGAAAGCGTAGATTCTATTGTTAAAAGATTTAAAACCGGTGCCATGTCCTACGGCTCCATATCTCAGGAAGCCCATGAAACCTTAGCTCTTGCCATGAACCAGTTAGGCGGTAAATCAAACAGTGGTGAAGGCGGAGAAAGTCTGGAACGTTTAACCCTTGGCAAGGACGGCTTAAACCGCTGTTCCGCAATCAAGCAGGTTGCCTCCGGAAGATTCGGTGTTACTTCCCAGTACCTGGTAAGTGCAAAAGAAATCCAAATCAAGATGGCACAGGGAGCAAAACCCGGTGAAGGCGGACAGCTGCCGGCTGGAAAAGTATATCCCTGGGTAGCGAAAACCAGACACTCAACCCCTGGTGTAGGCTTAATTTCCCCGCCTCCTCACCATGATATCTATTCCATCGAGGATTTGGCCCAGTTAATATATGATTTAAAGAATTCCAATAAAGACGCAAGAATTTCCGTTAAGTTAGTATCCGAAGCAGGTGTTGGTACAGTTGCCGCCGGTGTTGCAAAAGCCGGTGCCGGTGTAATCCTGATTTCTGGTTTTGACGGCGGAACCGGTGCGGCTCCACGTAACTCCATCCATAACGCCGGTCTGCCTTGGGAATTAGGTCTTGCCGAAACTCATCAGACTTTAATTATGAATGGTTTACGAAATAAAGTAGTAATTGAAACAGACGGAAAGCTCATGACCGGCCGTGATGTATTAATTGCAGCACTTTTAGGTGCAGAGGAATTTGGTTTTGCTACTGCTCCGCTGGTTACCATGGGATGCGTTATGATGAGGGTATGTAATCTGGATACCTGTCCTGTGGGTGTTGCAACCCAGAACCCGGAACTTCGCAAGAATTTTAAAGGTAAACCGGAATATGTAGTTAACTTCATGCACTTTATTGCACAGGAACTACGCGAATATATGGCGAAACTTGGCATTAAGACACTTGACCAGTTAGTTGGCCGCTCCGATTTATTAAAGGTTAAAAAAGAAGCTGCTAACGGCAGAGCCGGTAGAATTGATTTATCCAGAATTTTGAACAATCCTTTTATTGATTCTACAGAAAACCGCTTTGATCCAAAACAGGTTTATGATTTTGAGCTGGAGAAGACCATTGACGAACGAGTACTTCTTAAGAAATTAAAGGCAGCCATTGGAAGTAAACAATCAAAAACCATCGAGGTCGAGGTAACCAATATAGACAGAGCCTTTGGTACTATCTTAGGTTCTGAAATTACAAAAGCTCATGGAACTTCCCTGGAGGAAGATACCTACGTCGTAAAATGCAGCGGCAGCGGCGGACAGAGTTTTGGTGCCTTTATACCAAAGGGACTTACTCTTAGCTTAAGCGGTGACAGCAATGACTACTTCGGAAAAGGTTTGTCAGGTGGTAAACTAATAGTTTCCCCTCCAAAAGGCAGCAAGTTTGCGGCAGAAGATAACATCATTATCGGTAATGTTGCACTTTATGGCGCTACCAGCGGTAAAGTATATATTAACGGTGTTGCAGGTGAACGCTTCTGTGTACGTAATTCCGGTGCTACCGCAGTAGTAGAAGGTGTTGGCGATCATGGCTGTGAATATATGACCGGTGGACGTGTTGTGGTACTTGGAAGAACCGGTAAAAACTTTGCGGCTGGTATGAGCGGTGGTATCGCTTATGTCCTGGATCAGGATACGGATTTATATAAGAAGTTAAATAAAGAATTGGTTTCCATGGAAGCTGTAACTGAAAAATATGATGTGCTTGAATTAAAGAGTATGATTGAAGATCATGTAAAGAATACAGGCTCTGCTAAGGGTAAAGAAATTCTGGAACACTTCGGGGATTATCTGCCTAAGTTTAAAAAGATTATACCACATGATTACAGACGTATGCTGTTAACCATTGTCCAGATGGAAGAAAAAGGGTTAAGCAGTGAACAGGCACAGATTGAAGCATTCTTTGCTAACACCAGAGGCTAAGGAGGTACGATATGGGAAAACCAACAGGATTTATGGATTATGAGAGAAAAGTAAGCCGTGCTGTAAAGCCGAAGGATAGAATTAAGAATTTTGATGAATTCCATATTCCATTATCAAAAGAGGAACGTAAAATACAGGGTGCCAGATGTATGGACTGCGGTGTACCGTTTTGCCAGTCTGGTATAATAATCGGAGGAATGACTTCTGGTTGTCCCCTTAATAACTTAATTCCCGAATGGAATGACTTAATATATAACGGAAATATGCAGGAGGCTTTAAACCGTCTGTTTAAAACCAATAATTTTCCGGAATTTACAGGTAGGGTATGTCCAGCTCCCTGTGAACCGGCCTGTACCTGTAATGTTGCAACCAATCCGGTTGCCATTAAAGAAAATGAATTGGGAATTATCGAGAATGGTTATGCGGCAGGTTATATAAAAGCAGTACCTCCTAAGGTAAGAACCGGTAAAAAGGTTGCTGTCATCGGCTCCGGACCTTCTGGTCTTGCAGCTGCTGACCAGTTAAATAAACGGGGACATTTAGTTACCGTATTTGAACGCTCCGACCGTGTCGGTGGTCTTTTAATGTATGGTATTCCGAATATGAAATTGGAAAAGCATATCATTGACCGCAAAATAGACCTTATGAAACAGGAAGGTGTAAACTTTGTAACAGAAGCCGATGTTGGCAAGAGCTATAATGCGTCCAAAATCAAAAAAGAATTTGACCGTATCATCTTAGCCTGCGGCGCTTCCAATCCAAGAGATATCAAAGTACCCGGAAGAGATTCTAAGGGTGTTTACTTTGCAGTAGATTTCTTAAAAGGAGTTACCAAGAGCCTCTTAGATTCTAAGTTTGCAGACAAAGCCTGTGTCAGTGCCAAGGATAAGAATGTCCTTGTAATCGGTGGTGGTGATACCGGTAATGACTGTGTGGGAACTTCCGTAAGACAGGGAGCTAAATCTGTTGTTCAAGTAGAGATGATGCCAAAACTTCCGGATACCAGAAGCGAAGACAATCCCTGGCCGGAATGGCCCAAAATCAGCAAAACTGATTATGGCCAGGAAGAAGCCATTGCAGTATTTGGAAACGATCCAAGAGTATATCAGTCAACCGTTAAGGAATTCCTTGCGGATAAAGATGGTAATGTAATAAAAGCTAAAATCGTAAAACTAGAGAGCAAATACCATGAAGATACCAAGAGATATCAAATGGATGAAGTTCCTGGCAGCGAATATGAAATCGACGTAGATTTAGTACTGATTGCAGCCGGTTTCTTAGGAACTGAGAATTACGTAGCCAAGGCCTTTGGGGTTGAATTAAATGCAAGAACCAATGTTCAGACCGAAGAAGGTAAATATCAGACCAGTGCGGAGAATATATTCGTAACCGGAGACATGCACAGAGGTCAGTCCCTGGTAGTCTGGGCAATCAGAGAAGGCCGTGAAGCAGCTATGGCTGTGGATGAACATTTGATGGGATATACGAATTTGGAGTAGGAATACAGAATCTTAAGTTGTGTAAAACATAGTAAAATATAAAATACCAGTATCCTTGCATTCATTTCTTAATTATATTTTTGGAGCAGGTTACAGTATATTATTAGGATTATATCATATGTAAGTTAACTTTTTTACCGTGGTCACTTTGTATAATTAATAATTCAGCCCCTTTATATATTTGTTGTACTATACTGATATTGGTATAGACAGCAATTATCATAAAGGGGCTGAATGCAATTTGTCATCAGAAAACCTGCCGCTGATACGGTAAACTGCTTTATAACGAAGAGAAAAGAACTCGGACTAAAGTATTAAACCTGAATGTGAGGCAGGTCTTTTATAAATGGATTTACCAGAATAGCTTTTAAGAGAAAGATTTGATAGCCATATTGAAATATTCGATTATTAAAACGTGGTTGTAAATTTCTTATGTCTTAATAGATCTCTGACCCCTTGCATTACCAAAATCACAATAACACAAGTCTGCATGATGGTAAAAGCAGAGGAAACGGCAGGAAGTGAAGCTGTAATAGGATTAGAAGATAAGAGTGGACGAGAAGCACGGGAGCAAAGCGTTGAAATAGAGAGAAAATGAAACTTTATTTGCTTTATTAGCATAACTTATCAGTGAAGAACAGGAATATAACTTTTATTATTATACATTTTGTGATATACTACAGTTAAAATGTCAACGGAGGTAAGAAAATGTATTCATTTGAAGAGATTAAAGTATTTGATCCTGAGCTTGCTGAGGCAATGCAGAAAGAAATAGGAAGACAAAACGATCATATTGAATTAATTGCTTCTGAGAACTTTGTAAGTAAAGCGGTAATGGCGGCTATGGGAAGTCCTCTTACGAATAAATATGCAGAAGGTTATCCGGGAAAAAGATATTATGGAGGCTGTGAATTCGTAGATATTGCGGAGAACCTGGCGATTACCAGAGCACAGCAGTTATTTGGATGTACTTATGCCAACGTACAGCCCCATTCCGGAGCTCAGGCGAATATGGCAGTATTTTTCGCCCTGGTTAAACCAGGTGAAACAGTTATGGGGATGAATCTGGCTCACGGCGGTCACTTAACCCATGGAAGTCCGGTTAATATGTCCGGAAGCTATTATAATATCGTACCTTATGGTGTAAATGAACAAGGCTTCATTGACTATGATGAAGTCAGAAAGCTTGCGCTGGAATGTAAGCCGAAGTTAATTGTAGCCGGTGCCAGTGCATATGCCAGAAAGATAGATTTTAAGATATTCAGGGAAATTGCTGATGAAGTTGGTGCTTTTTTAATGGTAGACATGGCCCATATTGCAGGACTGGTTGCAACCGGGTATCATGAAAGTCCTATTCCATATGCGCATGTAACTACCACTACTACCCATAAGACCTTAAGAGGACCAAGAGGCGGTATGATTTTATCAAGTGCCGAATTTGCAGAGGAATATAAGTTAAATAAAGCTATTTTCCCAGGTATTCAGGGCGGACCTTTAATGCATGTGATTGCGGCGAAAGCAGTCTGCTTTAAGGAAGCTTTGGAGCCGGAATTCAAAACCTATGCCGGCAGAGTGGTTGATAATGCCCAGGCTCTGAGCAGTGGATTGATCAAGAGAGGATTTAACATTGTATCTGGGGGAACAGACAATCACTTAATGTTAGTAGATCTTCAGAATAAAGGAGTTACCGGTAAGGAAACGGAGAAGCTTTTAGATGCAGCGAATATTACCTGCAACAAGAACACCGTTCCCAATGACCCTGCATCCCCTTTTGTAACCAGCGGTATCCGTTTAGGAACACCGGCAGTTACCACCAGAGGAATGGATACCTCAGACATGGACGTAATTGCGGAAGCGATTGCCATGCTGATTGAAGATGTAGATGCTAATAAAACAAAAGCTATGGAATTGGTGAAAACACTAACCAATAAGTATCCTTTGTACTAATAAATATCCTTTGTACTAATAAATAATCCTTTGTACTAATAAATATCCTTTGTACTATTAATTAATACTTTGTCTTAATAAATATCCATTGTATGAATGAACAATCTTTGTGATTAATTAATATACAATAATTTTAAAATCGAGAAATAGCATTTATAAATTTTAAACCATAAATATAAAAAAACAGTTTTCTAATAAAGATATAAAAATGACCCAGTTTCGGAATTGAAACGGGTCATTTTTAATTATTACTATGTTATTGTTTGCTATTTTCTGTTTAGAATACTGCTGATACATCTGGTAGAAAAGATAACCGTTACAATTAATACTCCTGCAATACAAACATATTTTACAATTTTCGTTACATCAACCTGAACAGATCCGGTTGATGCGGGTACATTATGATTACACTTACACATATACCTTACCTCCTTTATTCGTCCTATGTATTTTATTAATATCCCAATTCTTCACCCACCAGGATTACTTTAATACGTCCTGGGATTTTTGATTTTCTGGTTATAACAATTTCACAGCAGATACAATCCTCCGTTAAGCAATTAGCGCATCTGCCAAGCTCGGCACAGGGAGTCTTAAGACCTAGTCTTGTGATATTAGGGGGAGCAGCCATATTATGGACCCGCTCGATTCCAGTATTAACATCTGTTACAATTTTATTCATACCCGCTATAATAATGACATTCTTAGGTCCTGCGATCAGACAGGCAACACGGTTTCCACCGGCATCTATATTAACTAACTGTCCATCCAAAGTGATGGCATTAGAACTCATGAAAAAATAATCCGTAGTTACGATTTTACTATACATCGCTTCTTTTTCTTCCGGTGTCTTAGCGGATAACCGGTCATACAAGATATAATCAGAAGTTTTAAGTTCTGTGATTAATCCAATTTCCTCCAAAGTCACAGAGCCCCCCCAGGAGATAGAGCAGCCGGGAGTAAGAAATCTTTTTGCCATAATAAGAGCATCCTCTGCATTATCGCAGTAATAACCCTCTATTCCTCTCAAATTAAACTTCTCGATTAAGCTGTCAGCTAAATTCTCATAATATAGTTGCTTCGGCGTCATGTTACCCCTCCTTAAACTTCCCTGTTTTAGAATATTTAAAAAGCAAGTGTCATTATTTTACGTTGAATTTTTTAACAAAGCAGATACCAACAGCACCCGGACCGGTATAAGTACCAATCGTAACCCCGATTTGAAATACGGGATAGGTTAACTTACGACCAATCAACTCCTCAAGCTGGGTTTGGACAAAGGCAATATCTTCCAAGGTAGAGGCATTGGCAAGGCAGAAATCGTAATCCTCGTATTTCTCACCGGTCTCGATAAAATATTCCTCTGTCATATCGATGGCTTTCTGTAATGCTTTTTTTCTGCCCCTTACGTTAGAATAGGGAATTAATTCGGCATCCTTAAGCTGAATCATTGGTTTTAGATTTAACATGGTACCGGCAAGAGAGGTTACTTTGCCAATCCGTCCGCCTTTTGCCAGGTATTCCAAGGTATCAACGGTAAACATAATTCTTGCAGTGGGTTTAATCTCATTAATCCGGTCCACCGCTTCCTGAAGGGTTAATCCCGCTTCTCTCATATAGGCAGCCTGAATTAAGAGTATTCCCTGACCGGCAGTTGCCTGTATGGAGTCAATAATGTGAATTTTTGCCTCAGGGTATTTCTCTTCCAAAATCGCCTTGGCATTCACTGCCGATTGATAAGAACCGCTGAATTTCAGTGTTAAGCAAAGACATAAGATATCTTTGTTATCTAAAATAGCTGGTTCAAAGTAATTGATATAATCCTGGACGGAAGGAAGGGAAGTTTTAGGAAATACCTTCTCATTCATGAGGATATCGTAGAATTTTTGATTTGTAATTTCTATATTTTCTTTATAGTAATTTTCCTGATCAAAGGTCACATAAAATGGTACTAAGGTTATATTATGCTCTCGAAGCAATTCTTCCGGTGTATCGCAGGACGAGTCGCTGAATATATGATAATCACGCATATTTCTCTCCTTGTAAATTAATTTTCTAGTAATCATTATATCGAATCTTACTGAAAATGTACAGTTAAAATTGGCATCCGGGAGACTTTGGTATAAGGAACTTTTGACACTGGCAGGCATCCTATGTTATGATAAGTAAGGTTTCAAAAAGGATGAATAAAAGGAATACAGTTATGAAATAAATTGCCAGGATAACCAAGGGCAGTTATAAACCAAGAAAGTTGGATCAGATACATGTCTAAAAGTTTATACATATCGGAAAAACCCAGTGTAGCCCAGGAATTTGCCAAAGCCTTAAAGGATAATTTCAGAAAACAGGATGGATATATGGAATCGGAAAATTCCGTTGTAACCTGGTGTGTAGGACACCTGGTGACTATGAGTTACCCGGAAAGCTATGACCCGGCCTTAAGGCGCTGGACCCTTGAGACTCTGCCATTTTTACCGAAGGAATTCCGGTACGAGACAATCCCTGCCGTAAGTAAACAATTCAATACGGTTAAATCTTTATTAAACCGGCAGGATGTGGATAAAATCTATGTCTGCACCGACTCTGGAAGAGAAGGGGAGTATATCTACCGTTTGGTAGATCAGGAAGCCCAGGTATCAGCGGCTAAGGATAAACGCAGGGTCTGGATTGATTCCCAGACCGAAGAGGAGATACTAAGAGGAATTAAGGAAGCGAAACCCCTCTCTGATTACGATAACTTATCCAATGCAGCATATCTTAGGGCAAAAGAAGATTATCTTATGGGTATTAACTTTTCCCGGGTTTTAACCTTAAAATACGGTCAGAATATAACAAACTTTTTAGGTAACGATAAACGTCCGGCAATTTCGGTGGGTCGTGTTATGACCTGCGTTATGGGAATGGTTGTCAGAAGAGAACGGGAAATAAGGGATTTCGTAAAAACTCCGTTTTACAGGGTTTTAAATACTCTGGATGCCTCTGGGAGAACCTTTGACGGAGAATTCAGGGCGGTAGAAGGATCAAGTTATTATGCCTCACCCTTATTATATAAAGAAAACGGCTTTCGGGAGAAAAAAGATGCACAGGCCCTTATTGAGAAAGTGCTTGAGAGGGAACCTGATTTAAAAGAGCGACAGGAGAATGGAAAGAACAGCTATGTCGATACCATAGCTCCAGAAGAACAGATTCATGCAGAAATCGTCAATATGGAAAAGAAAAAGGAAAATAAAAATCCTCCTTTATTATTCAATCTTGCCGAACTCCAAAATGAATGTTCCAAGTTATTTAAAATAAGCCCGGATGAAACGCTTAAAATAACACAGGAACTCTATGAAAAGAAATTAGTGACCTATCCAAGAACCGATGCCAGGGTGTTATCTACGGCTGTAAGCAAAGAAATCCATAAGAACATCGGCGGTCTTAAGAGCTATATTCACGGGAAGGGATTTGCGGAAGAAATCTTAAGTAAGGGTGCCTATAAGAATCTGGCTAAAACCAGATATGTGAATGACAAACAGATCACAGACCATTATGCGATTATACCAACAGGTCAGGGATTAAATGCCTTGAATTCTTTATCGCCTACCGCTGTTAAGGTATATGAAACCATAGTCAGAAGATTTTTAAGTATATTTTATCCTCCCGCCGTATACCAGAAAATTAATCTGGTAACTAAAATGAAAGGTGAGAGCTTCTTTTCCTCTTTTAAAGTACTAATTGACGAAGGTTACCTTAAAGTAACCGGCAATTCCTTTTCCCAGAAAAAAGCAGCAGGGGACGCAAGCAGCAACACCTCTTCTCAGGAAAACGGAGATAATAACTCTGCCGCAGCAGTCGAGGAAGAAGAGTTTGATATGGGCTTTTTTGATGTTATTAAGAACTTAAAAAAGGGTATGTTACTTCCTGTGAAAGCTATGACCATAAAAGAAGGTGAAACAGCACCCCCTAAGCGTTATAATTCTGGTTCCATGATTCTAGCCATGGAAAATGCAGGACAGTTAATTGAAGATGAAGAACTTAGGGCACAGATTAAGGGCAGCGGAATTGGAACCAGTGCAACCCGGGCTGAGATCTTAAATAAGCTGGTTAAAATCGAATATCTAAACTTAAATAAAAAGACTCAGATTATTACGCCGGCGCTATTAGGAGAATTGGTCTATGATGTGGTATCTTCCTCCATTAAATCTTTATTAAATGCTGAACTTACTGCCAGTTGGGAGAAAGGTCTTACCATGGTGGCGGAAGGCTCCATATCAAAAGAAGAGTATATGGAAAAACTGGAGGGATTTGTGAGCAGGATGACCAATGGGGTAAAGGGGTTAAATAATCAGTACTTATTAAATGCCTGCTTCAAAGAGGTAATTGTGAATTATAAAAAATAAAATCACCTGCATACAAGTGTATACAGACAGAAGTAAGTGTTTATGATTTAGTATAGTATTATTCTGCTGATTTCCTGAGCCATTTGCGGCTGACGGGGTAAGCATATCAAACAAAGCGAAGAAGGGCATGTCCAAAATGAAATAAGGAATTTCATTAGTAAATCTTACTTCAGTATTGAGACGCCGTATAATAATTCTTTCAAAGGTTGAAAGAAAATATAGTAATAGAAAGGATGCCACGAAACAATTCATTAAAGAATTGAAAGAAATAAATCTTTCAAAAGCTGAAAGAGAAAAATCTTTCAAAAGCTGAAAGAGAAAAATCTTTCAAAGGCTGAAAGAGAAAATCTTTCAAAGGCTAAAGAAATAAATCTTTCAAAGGCTGAAAGAGAAAATCTTTCAAAGGCTGAAAGAGAAAATCTTTCAAAGGCTGAAAGAGAAATTCTTTCAAAGGCTGAAAGAGAAAAATCTTTCAAAGGTTGAAAGAAATATATCTTTCAACCGTAAACTTGTTTCAAATTTTATTTTGTGGCAGTATCGCAAGGGGGACTTGCGATATTTAATGGGTGTAAAATATGTACGAGAATATGCAGATTAAGAATAATTATGATTTAACCCAGACAATTGCTGCTTCCCTGATGAAAAGATTTACTTATCCATGGGAAGTACTTACTGAGATTGGTAAGTATATCTTAGAATTGGGAAGTGAATTGTCTTTGGAAGAGTATGATAAAGTTGGAGAGGATGTTTGGATTGCAAAATCAGCTACTGTAGCACCCAGTGCATACATTCAAGGACCAGCTATTATCGGAAAAGATGCACAAATAAGACATTGTGCCTTTATCCGTGGTAATGCCATTGTTGGGGAAGGCGCTGTTGTAGGCAATTCCACCGAATTAAAGAATGTGATTTTATTTAATAAAGTGCAGGTACCCCACTATAACTATGTCGGGGACTCTGTCTTGGGTTATAAAGCCCATATGGGAGCTGGTTCCATCACCTCCAATGTGAAGTCCGATAAAACCCTTGTTACTATTAAGTATCAGGATAGTAAGGTGGAAACCGGTCTTAAGAAGGTTGGTGCATTGTTAGGAGATCATGTTGAAATCGGCTGCAATACAGTTATGAACCCAGGTACAGTAATCGGTAAAGGAGCTCATGTATATCCGTTGTCCATGGTCAGAGGTTTTGTTCCGGCTAATACTATTTACAAAAAACAGGGTGAAATTGTTGAATTAAAATAGGTATTAACTTTGTGTCAAAATAAAATAAATTAATTAACAAATAAATGAGCAGATGCCGTAATCTACATCTGCTCATATAATTTGATTATTGAATTATTTACCAATTCCATACAAAAATCTTATCCTAACGAGTTAATCTGAGGTTACCGTATCGGTAAAGCGAACTGGTACCTTACCATATTTAATAACCCTTAATGTAGTTGTAATTTATACTTCAATTATTTCATGCCGATAAATTGGATTAGTATAAGAAATAACCCTTCTTCAGATAGTCTTAAAAGATATACTTTGTGGTACTGGGTTTAAAACCTAATAATGTAGCATACTATTTTTTATTATACGTAAGTAACCCAATCAATATTAATATAAAACCGATGTATAACCCATAAGAAAACAAAATCATATAAGAAAGGACGCTTTTATATATAGCGCAGGTTATAAAAAATGTTCCGCCAAAAAGCATTAATGCGAAGCCAAATATTATTATTTTTAAACTTTTATTCATATTAATATGTGAATATTCCGGATGTAAATCCATAACCTGTCCGATTGCCGAACTTATGACTTCAGACAACAAGAATATTCACCATGCCCTTTCTATAGTCTTGCACTTTTCGCAGCGCAGTATTTAATCAAAATATTTCGTTAAATTATTTACTCCCATTCACAAGCAGTTTCTAATATCTTCACCACTTCCAAAAGTCCTTCCTTGTCCGTTAAATCAAATCGATTTACCGTCGGGCTGTCAATATCTAGTACCCCAACGATTTGCCCTTTGTTATGTATAGGAATAACAATTTCTGAACGGGAAGCGCTGTCACAGGCGATATGCCCTGGGAACTCATGAACATCTTGAACTAGCTGGATTTCATCTTTTAATACGGCTGTACCGCAGACACCTTTACCAATGGAGATATGTACACAAGCTGTTTTTCCTTGAAAAGGACCAAGTAAAAGTTCATTATTATGCATTAAATAAAAACCGACCCAGTTAATATCTGAGAGGGCACCGTTTAATAAAGCGGAAGTATTACTTAAGTTGGGTATAACAAACGGTTCATTATCCAATAGGGATTTTAACTGGGCATGAACTAATTTATAGCATTCTTTTTTATCTGACGGATACAGACTGTTAATTTCTTCCATTTTTCTCTCCTTAATCATTTTATGTACAGGGAAATGCCGTAAAATCACGGCGCAACCGTTCTATTACAACAAATCCCTCAGGATAATCTTAAATAAGTATATCCTAATTAAATGGATACTTCAACTATTTAAAACTATTACCTTCTGTCAAACTCGAAACATATTGCCGCATTTCACTTTTTGACCGGACACCATGACAGTTATTAATAACATTCTGTTTACTTTGTTCATCTAAAGCCGCGAAATAATTCATGGCTTCACTGTTTTGGGCCAGTGCCATACCAAAGCCTAAAGGTATACCTTCACCATCTACAAAATTTTGTTCCATACCTACTCCTATCTGTGTACTTTTGTACACATAAAAATCAGGGTGCCGGAAAACAGATTACTACATGCATAAAAAAACGAAACCTGTACCAGCTTCAATAAGAATATGATTTTGTCTGCGGATAATTAATAGTTACGAGATTAGTATGTATCGTTCCTAAATTATTATGAAAGGTTCCTGAAAAACTTAAAAATAGATAGCATATTTTAAATCAAAACCGGATAAAATAAACCAAGATTGGTAAAAATGAGAAAGGGTATAAGTATGCAAAAATATATATGCCTGGTCTGTGGCTATATTTATGATCCAGCAGACGGCGATCCAGAGGGTGGAATTGCACCCGGTACACCATTTGAAAACCTGCCAGAAGACTGGGTTTGTCCGGTCTGCGGAGCAGGTAAAGATGAATTTGAGGCGTATGAAGAATAATTATAAATTAGGGACTGTTTTCGGGAAAAAAGAAATCAGTCTCTTTTCTTTTGTATTCCAATATAAACATTTGCTATTACCTGGCCATACCCAAAGCAGCGCCGGAGATAAATGGAATCAGCCAGATAATCCAAACGATTATACTAAATTTGTGAAAATTTTCTTTTGCTTTTTCATTATTTTTAAATAGAACAATTGCTGCCCAAAGAGCATGTACAAACATTAGAATAATCGCAAGTAAACCAGTTATACCATGAAAGTTCAACTGAAATCCAGATTCTGCCAATTCGCTCATTAGCGTGGTTCCTAATGTATCAAATATCAGACCAAGACAAAACATAATAAAGTGCCATTTTTTAAGCTGCCCCTGGATTTTTTCACTCCAAACACCGATGGTGTAAAAAACAAGTGCAGTGGTTATGGATATGATTGCAAAAGGTAACATTTTTAATTCCTCCTTTTCGATTAAGAATATCTTGGTACCAAATAATGCGTTTACTTAGCTACCTTTAATACTTAGCAAACTTTAATACATTAGATATATAAGTATTTTGATTATATCGAGAGGACAATTATTTGTCAAGAAGTGCTGTAAATTGGTACGCTTTTATTTAATTTACCAATTTAGAGATATATTTATTCTGTATAATGCTGTATAATAATGGAAAGTAAAGAGAAGAAAATAATCAAAAGTCGGGTTATAAAATAGTTAAAGAATATGGATGGTTTGGTAAGCGTAGTAATGTTTGAGAAAAGGATGTAATTTTACTTATACGAAAATATAAGTTGTAGAAATTCTATTTTATAGGTAATATATCTAGAGAGATAAATATATAAACATAAATACATACATAGGTTGAAAGGAAAAAATATGAAAAATGATTTATTAACAATTGGCAGATTTACAGTCCATGGTTACGGACTGATGATTGGTATTGGTATTATAGCGGCTTATTTATTAGCGGAATTCAGGGCAAAGAAAAAAAATCTGGATTATGATAAAATCTTCAACTTAACAATCTGGTGTTTAATTGGAGGTATTTTAGGAGCTAAGGTTTTATATTATATTACCGAGTTAAAGGATATAATAGCGGATCCCAAAATTATTTTAAAGGTATCGAATGGTTTTGTTGTGTACGGCGGGATAATAGGTGGTATATTGGCCGGATTTTTATGCTGCAAACGTTACCGGTTAGATTTTTTTAAGTATTTTGATTTGGTTATGCCGTCCATAGCGCTGGCTCAGGGCTTTGGACGGATTGGCTGCCTGCTTTCGGGTTGTTGTTACGGGATAGAAACGAAAAGCATAATAGGCATCGTGTTCCGTCATTCGGATTATGCGCCTAATGGAATCCGCCTGATCCCTACACAGATAATTTCGAGTGGTCTTGATTTTTTAAACTTTCTTGCATTGATTTTTTTGGCGAAAAGAGTTAAGGCAGACGGACAGGTTGCAGGTTTTTATCTGATTTTTTATAGTGCGGGTAGATTTATACTCGAGTTTTTCAGAGGTGATCTGGTTCGTGGAAAAGTTGGAGTATTGTCAACGTCACAATTTATTTCAATTTTCCTGTTCGTATTTGGATGTGTAATAGTTGTTGTGAGAGGCTTTTGGTACAATAAGCTTCAGCAAAAAAAATCTCAGCAATAAATTAACATTAACTTTGCAATAATATTACTTGCAATGTTATTAATTTTAGATTACACTTAGAATATGATTTTTATTTACATTATTTTACACAAGATATTTGATTAGTAAGATTAATTTGTCGAGTTAAATCTGTTATTGCTTTTTCGTGTCTTGAGGGAAGACCATAAGTATAATTTGAGAAGAATAACTCTGAGAAATTGAGTAACACGTTAATTTTTTTAGAAGCTTTGCATAAATCAAAGGTGATTTGGCAGGTTAAACCTTAATGAATAGCGTAGCATTGCTAACCAGCTTAAAAACTTGGTTATCATGATTTTCAAGCTGTTTAATGCTAAACTTGAGGAATGTGGCCTACGGAATTTATACTAAATTAATAATCCTCGTATTTATGATTGATGAAAAACAATGCTATGCACTTTTATTGGGGTGACATAATTTTCATGGGTTATTTTGCAGCTGCAAGGACAGCCATGACGCAAAATAAAATCAATCATATGAGGGGGAGTTAAAATGGTAAGAATAGCTATATGCGATGATGAACATAATCATCGTTTAAACTTGAGGAATCAGATCAATTATTATTCCATTCAACGAAATATTGAGTTTGAAGTAGAGGAATTCTCGACACCTGAGGGCTTACTGCGAAGCAGTTTAAGGTTTGACCTTTTGTTTTTAGATATATACCTGAATACAGATAAAAACGGAGTAGAGTATGGAAAGATACTAAGAGAAATGGGAATTAACATAATTATTGTGTTTTTTTCATCTTCCAGGGAGTATTCCATAGAGGGTTATACAGTAGGCGCCTTCCGTTATCTTGTAAAACCAATCGGTCAGGCAGACCTGACTAAGACAATGGATTCATTTCTTAAGAATGTAGTCCAATCAACAGATAGAATTTCTATTACTTCCAATAATAGTGAGTATTATATTAATATTAACGATATCATCTATATCGAATCACTTTCCCGCAAACGATTAATATATGTCTGTGATTATGCAATTGAAACATGGGAAACTCTTGTTTCTTTGTATAATAAGCTGCCAAAGAATATATTCATGTATCCCCATAAATGTTTTATAGTAAATATAAATTTTATTAAATACTTTAATAACTATCAAATTACCATGAATAATGGTAATGCCATAACGTTGGGTCGAAAATATTATAAAGATTTCAAACATAAACTGCATACATATTTTGGTGACCATAATGAAAACTGACCTGTTTATGGTAGTGTGCTTTTTGAGTTTTACAAAATGCGTTATAGATTTTTATTTTGCTTATAAATTTGTTGGTGTATTTTTTCAGTCAAGATCTAAAAGTGCATTATCAAATTTATCAGGAATTGTAATTTCTGCGGTTTTGCTTTATATAATTAATGCGTTTAGTAATTCTATTTTAAACTCAATAATTATGCTGATTATTATTTTTTTCAGATGCAGAATCGTGCTAAAAGGCGCATGGCGAACAATATTTGTTACTTCCCTTATCGCTTTTGCTATTGTTTTATTTTGCGAATTTATAACGATAGCTTTTGGTAACGTTATATTGCAGTTTACGCCAAATTTAGAAGGTACCGATTCTCAGCAGATTTTACTGATTGGGAGTTGTATTATAATTTATTCGTTTCTTTCTGATTACCTGATAAAAACCTTAAAAAAGAATAAATTAAAGATTCTATATCCCAATAAATATTTATTGATACTGCCATTGACAAGCATTGCAAGTATATACTATATTTTACTTTTACATAACAATTCCCATATAATTGATACCTTTATTACGAATATTATTTATGTGGCTGTGGTATTTGGATTAGGAGCCGCTAACATTATAGTTCTGGCTGTTCATAATGAAATTAATAAAAAAGCAGAGCTGGAGCAAGAAGTTGAAAAAATGCGTATGCAGCAGACGACCATAGAGATCTCATATAAGCAGCAGGAGAAAAATCTTGAGGAACTTAGAAGAATTTCTCATGATTTTAAAAAACATCTGATATGTTTGTCTGGTTTAATCCAATCTGATGCTGAAATTGATGATTATATCTCTAATCTAATACATGAAATTGATCATTCAAAAATCCAAAATCTGAATAGAAGTGATAATAATGCTCTAAACATAATATTATACGAAAAAGAACAACAGTGTCTAAAGTTAAATATAAAATTTGAAATAGAGATGGAATACAATTTATTATCTTTTATCTCTTATAAGGTTACTTGTACTATTTTTGCGAATGCTTTGGATAATGCCATTCATGCATGTATTCTTTCTTTAGACTTTAATCTGGAGGCGTATATCAAACTTCGGATATTCAGAGTGAACTCTATGCTTTTCATTGAGATTTATAACACAAAAGTAAATAGTATAGTTTTTAAAGGTAATCGTATTGGCTCTACAAAAAAGGCACCTGAAACCCATGGTTATGGTTTGATGAATATAAAAGAAGCAGTCAGTAATTATGATGGAACAATGGACTTTTCATTTACCGATAATATTTTTCGGTTAAGTATCTGTATGCCAATAGTAGAAGACTATAACAACAGCCCAGTCTGAGTTTGAAACAATAATATCTGCATTTGCAACGAAGAACTGACTTTAGAATACCATAGATAGTATAATCTTACTTGTTACTGGTAAATTAGTTCGTGCGCCGGGGCGCACAGATTGGAGTTATTATGAGTATTAAAAACAAAGTCTTGACATCAGTAATGAAGATTGTTTCAATTGAGGCGAAGAGTATCGCCAAACTCAATGTCAATTCAGTATGCGCAGGTCCCCTTCATCAACCCAAAGTGCCTGAGTGTGCCAATAAACTTCGTAAGGTTATATAAAGTTTATGAACCGATTGGCTGAGTTTCTATGTAATAAAGCCCTTGCAGTTAAAGCAATCGAGTCAGAAGAAAAAGACCTGTATAGGTATGCATTTAGTCTGTTAATTTCATCTGTCTATACCTGGGGAACATTTATATTGTTAGGTCTTTTTTTCGACTCCTTGCTGGCCGCAATTTGCTTTATGATATTATTTATTCCTCTAAGAATTTTTTGCGGTGGATTTCACAGGGAAAATTACTCAAAGTGTTATACCAGTTCATTATTTCTATTTTTTTCTATATTTATTATATCCAAGGTACCATTCCTGGATATATTAAACCTGGGTTTATTTGTTTCCTTACCTATAGTAATCTGGTGTATTTGGAAATTTGCCCCCATAGAAGATAATAATAAACCCTTGAGCAGCAGCGAGATCATAAAGTATTCAAGAATATCAAAAAATATTTTAGTTCTTGAGGTTACTATTGTATCTTTATTTTTTTTAAATCAGTTAGAGCCGTTAATCATTTATTTTTCATTAACAGCCTTACATATGATTGGTTTTCTTTTAGGGTTAAGAGTAATTCAAAACTTGATAAATAGGAAGCATATCAATTTTAAGTCTAAACCCTAACAGGATTATAACAACCCGAAGGAATGCAATGTCATTTGCAAAGTTTGGTTTCTAGCTATCATCTCTTACTTGATATTCGATCAGGTTCGTGATATACTTAAAGAACGAATAGTTCGTTTTACGAAAGGGATAATAGGAATGAGAGATAATAGATTTCAAAAAATATATGAAGAAGGAAGTAAGCTTTTTATTAATCAAGGTTATTCAAGAACACAGATAAGGGATATTGTGAAAGTTACCGGTATCTCAACCGGTGCCTTGTATTCCTTGTTCGTAAGTAAAAAAGCTGTCTTATCATTTATTTTAAAATGTACAATCGAACCTGATTCAATCGAACATGACTATAAGCTGCCAATTGATGAGAATACCTTTCCAGAACTTGAAAAAGAGATAATAAAGGCATTCGATGACAGTAATATAAAGTTTAGCTTCCATTTGGAGAATAATGCAAAAGATTATTCTTATGAAACAATGCTATCAGATGCCTTTGACATTTTGTCCAGGTATGGTGTGGGTTGTTTATTTATAGAAAATAATCCAAAAGAAAGCGAATTATTATGGAAGCATTATATTGAATACAGACAAAAGTTTTTTGACACTTTTTCAAAATATATTGAGATTTTTATGGAACGTGGTACCGTACGCCAATTAGTAGATCAGAGACACTGCATCCGGTTAATGATTGAAACCCTTTCCTGGTGGGGGATGCATGTTCACTTGAATGCTTTTGAGGTAAAAGAAAAAATATCAGTTGAAGTTGCAAAAAAGGTTAGCATAGATTGCCTAATTCATTCATATAAAAGAGAAGAATAAAGTTTTACGGGGCTTGATAGCTCCGTAAAAAAATAATCCGAAACAGAACGAATGGTTCGTTCTAAAAAATCTAATAATAAGAAAATCTCGTTTTAACTGGCTATGAAATGAAATCGTAATCAAAAAAGTTCAGATTTGGAGTACCAGACATGAAATTCACAGAAAAAAATAGAAGTATCATTACCGTTTTTCTTACCTTCAGTGTTTTTGCAGTATTATTGATACTATCGCTGTTTGTCATGCTTCCCTTTATTGAAAAACTGTCAGAACCCGAAAATCAGATTCGCTTTAAAGAATGGGTAAATGACATTGGTATTAGAGGATGGTTAATTGTATTAGGAATACAAATCTTACAAATCGTTATTGCATTTATACCTGGTGAACCGGTAGAATTGCTGGCAGGTGTTATATATGGAACCTTTGGTGGTTTAATCGTATGCCTGGCGGGAGCATCTATGGCATCAGCAATTACCTTTACTCTATCAAAGAAATATGGGAAACCGTTACTTAACAGGTTTTTCGGAAAGGAAAAAGTGAAAGTGTGGAGATGGATACAGGACAATAGAAAAATAGAAACAGTCACTTTCGTGCTCTTTTTTATACCCGGAACACCAAAGGATATGCTGACTTATGTGGTTGGACTTAGCAATATCAGACTTTCGAGATTCATACTAATATCATCTTTTGCTAGAATTCCCTCTATACTGTCCTCTGCAATGGTAGGTTCTTTTATGAGGAAAGGTAAATGGGAGATATCAATCACTGTATTTGCAATCACTGGTATCATCGGTATTATGGGGATTTTATACAAAGATAAATTTATAGATTTTTGCAGAACGATAGGAAAGCACGATGGTAGGAATACCAAAGGGCAATGTTTGGATTTTATCCAAACCATTAATTTAGAAACGCTTCAGCCTTTTGTATTCTGTCATTTACAACTTGATGGGAAAATAGATCTCAAACGGCTAAAACATGCGGTACAGCAGACTCTTAAAACGTTACCCCAAATCCTATATTCCTATGATTTGAAAAAAGGTAAATGGGTGGAGAAGGGTCATACATTGGAAGAGGTGTTCTTAGAAAGCAGGGTTGATTTTGGCGACAATTGGTGCTGGAACTTAATGACTGAAACACAACTTAAAATCCATGTCTGCCATAAAGAATCAGGAGATGTTCTTACAATCGGCATAAGCCATATCTTATGTGACGGGTCAGGATTCCTGCAATATTTATATCTTTTGGCGAATTGTTATAACGATGATGATACTAAAATAACACTGAGGAATCAACGGGATTTAAAGCCAATTCTAGACATAATTAAAGTCAATGCACCAGTTAGAAAGGTTTTATCTTATGGCGAAATCAGAGAACTGCCATTTGACACCTCGGGTGATATACCTTTTTGTCTCATAAAGACCATAGGAGCACAGGATTTTTTGGAGTTACAGCGAAAAACCAAAGTGCTAAACTGTACAATTAACGATCTGCTTATAACTGCATATGCTCGTACTGTGGTAAATTTTCTTAAAACGGAATTTATTACAATAAATTGTCCGGTTAATTTACGTAGATTTGGAAACCGGAAGCTGCAGGAAGAAACGCTTACGATAGCAAATATGACAGGAATATATAAGCTTCATATAGCCATAAAGCCTGGTGAAAGTTTTGAAACAACTTTGCTTCATATACACAATCAGATCGTACAATTAAAGTCAAATTACAGCTGTTTTAATGGGATACCCCTATTACATTTTCTATATAATAAAGTACCCCTATCCATCTTAAATAAATTCGGTAAAAAATTATATAAGATTTTCCCCATCTCTTATACAAATTTTGGTTTAATTGATGGTGATAAATTAGCGTTTCAGGGTATTACTATAAAGCACTGCTTCTTAACGGGTACCTACAGGACCAGTCCGGATTTTCAGCTTTCTGTAAGTACTTTCCGCAATACCTGTACCTTGAATTGTACACTGATTGGTTCACAAAAGCGAGGGAGTATGGCACTTGAATTGCTGGAAAAGATAAAACTTGAAATGATTGAATGGCTAAAAGGTTAGACAGATAGGAAAACAGGAGGTGAGGATATGTCTATTACAAAGGCAAAGATACGGTGCTATTTGTATAAAGGAATATGGATATTTATTATAGGAGGTATCGTTGGCTATTTTATTGAAGTTCTCTACGGCATTATGAAGAAAGGAGCCCTGGAAAGCCGCCAAGGAATGCTTTATGGACCCTTTAGCCAGATTTATGGATTAGGTGCATTGATAATCGTAATTATTACAATCCCATTAATAAGAAAAAGTAATAAATGGATTTTTAGTATATGCGCTATCTTTGGTGGTCTATTTGAATTTATCTGCAGTTGGATACAAGAATTTTTTTGGGGTGTACAATCATGGGATTACTCGCCTTTTGCCATTTCACTTACTGGAAGGACCTCTCTGATTTATATGGTATTCTGGGGGGTATTAGGTGTGTTCTTTATCAGATATGTTTATCCTAAGATATCATTATTTATTGATAGGATAATAGATAAAGTAGGGGGGATTATAACGTGGATTTTAGTAATATTTCTTATATTTGATGCAGTATTAACTACACTTACGGTTAATCGCTGGGCAGAAAGGCAAAATGGTGTATTAGCCCAAACTTTTTGTGATAAGTTAGTGGATATTTATTATCCAGATGACCTGCTAAGGGATATTTTTCCCCAAATGGAACTTGTGAATAAATGATATAAGGGAGTGGCAATGTATAATATGGATTTCAGACAATTAATATATAAAGCTTTTATAAAAGATAATCATATGTTTGTTAAGGGGGAACATCTTCCCTGCGCAGTATCCCATTTATTCGGTGTGTTTGTTACGGGGCTGGTTACAGCCAAATTAATTACTAATAATGTTTTCGAAGGAGTTAACCCTTGGAAGGTAGTAGCCTATAGTTTGTTTTGTGGATGCGTGTGTATCTATTATATATGCTCCGTATTTGTCCATATCTTCTATAGTTCAGAAAGAGTACACAAAGTGCTTGAAAGAATTGAATTTTGTACGCTGCCTCTGCTAATTACAAGTATCTTTATGCCGGTTTGCTTTATTATTCTGTGGGGACCAGTGGGTTTTACTTTGTTTGGAATCGTATGTGGATATACGTTTTTAAGCATCTTTCTAAAAGTGTTACCATATAATCCGCGCTGGCTCTTGTATAGTTGCCAAGTCTTATTATGCAGTGTAGTGTTATACTCTATTATAGCCCTGACTCACACGATCCATCACAATGGTCTTTTTTGGTTAACTGGAGGCGGTTTACTATATGCAGTTGGCATTATGGTATATCCTTACAAAATATTGGAGATAAAAGATAAACCATTTCAAAATCATGTACTGTCTCATTATTTAATTTTACTGGGCACTGGATGCCATCTTGTTTTCTTAATTACCATGTAAGCAAATGCCGTAGTTTAAAGCTAAAAATACCTGATAAAATAAGTTTACTACATAGATTGAAAATGCACACGGGTTTCGTTCCTAGCAGAGGAACTTGTGCATTTTCAATCTTGTCTTGCCACACGATAAAAATTAGCAAATCAGGACTAATAACTCCTTAACGAGGTATTAGATTACATGGTATTCTTTTAACAGCTTCTCAATATCGGTACCGGCGATCTTTTTAAAACCTTCTAGTAGAGCCAGCTTTTCACTATTTCCCAAATTCAGTTGGGTAAGCTTTTTGCCATCGTTTAATTTAACCGTTGCCTCCAGCAGGTTTCGGATATCAAAAGTGCTGCCCCAAACCTCTGGCACCCCCCGGTCCAGATTCAGGAGAGTATAAACCGCCTCCATACCCGTGCGGACAGAGTATTCTGTTGTGAAGATGGTATCCCGTACCGTTTCAGCAAACTGGCCAAGGAATGCAAAATTTACACTGCCCGCTGGAACAACAGCAGGACGGTCTCCGGCTTTTCGCGGCATAAAGAAGGCAGTGATATAGGGCATCATACATGGTACGGTGGAAGCACTGAACTCCGCCATATCTTCAATTTGGTTTTTTGGTACACCCAGGTGATAAAGCCATTCCATACAGATTTCCTTGCCGGTGCATTCGCGCATAGGTTTATCTATGTAATTGCCTGGCTTGTCACTGAATAACCCATATATCCAGCCTACTAACTGATCTTTTGGCTGACCACGAAACTGGGGCTGGCGGTTAAACGTCCAGCTGAGGAGCCAATTAGAATCCTTAACGGTTACAATACCGCCGGTTACTACTTTTCCACTGAAGGGATCTCGTTTGCAAATCTTTTGGACATAAGGCGGTATCTGGTTATCCAGGGTTGTTACGGTTGCGGACATCCAATTAGTCTGCCGGGGATTATTCAGGAATTTGTCAGGATGTCCAAAAGACTCATCCTGGGCTGCAATTTTACGCCACATATCCCAACCACCGCCTTCCTTAATTTCTGTGTCAAAGGCTGCCGGATGATTTTGGTCTCCAAGGCTTGAGTTTTCAACACAGCCTCCATTGGTGATAAAAATCAGGTCATTTTCGGTAAGTTCCAGGTTTTCTTGCTTATTTTCCTGCATAATCAGTATGCGTTTTGCCATTTTTCTTTCTTTTTGTATGTCGAATTCAACATTTAGTACACGGACACCATAATGAAACTGTACATTATGAGATTCCAGATAGTTAAGAATCGGCAGGATTAAAGACTCATACTGATTATACTTTGTAAATCGGAGTGCTGAAAAATCAGGAAGCCCTCCGATATGGTGGATGAAGCGTTTTAAATAGAGTTTCATTTCTAATGCACTATGCCAGTTCTCAAAAGCGAACATGGTTCTCCAATACATCCAGAAATTTGAATGAAGTACATCCTCTTGAAACACGTCGGTAATGCATTTGTCATACAGTGCTTCGTCAGGTGTGAAAAACAGTTTCAGGATTTCCATGGCACCCTTTTCGGAAAGACCGAATTTACCATTAGTCTGAGCGTCCTCACCGCGGTTTATCGTGGCCCGCAAAAGGGAATAGTTCGGATCTTTTTTATTGAGCCAATAGTATTCGTCAAGAACACTGACGCCTTCGGTCTCTATAGACGGAATGGAGCGCAGTAAATCCCACATACATTCAAAATGGTTATCCATCTCTCTGCCGCCGCGCATAACATATCCAACCGTATCATATTGGTATCCGTCACAGGCTCCGCCAGCCAGGGGTTCTTTTTCAAAGATGTGTATTCTATCCCCTTTCATCTGTCCGTCACGTACAAGAAAACAGGCGGCAGTAAGTGCTGCAAGTCCGGACCCGACAATATAGGCAGATTTTTCATCAATCCCTTCTGGCTTTTCAGGCCGTGCAAATGCTTCATAGTTTCCACTGGAATAATACATAATAAAACCTCCTTTTACTTAGTAATGGTATCAGTCTCCTTTAATCGCCGACATACATAATTTGAAAAGACAATGTCTTAATCATCCTATCACCTTTTGCTTTTAAATTGACGGAGATAGTCTGTAAGGCAAGTTTTTCCGTCCATATGACAATTGGAGGGGACAAGCAGCTCCGTGTCAGGCAAGTGAGGGGGTAAATGGCTACGAAATTGTAATATGGACACATAAACTTGTCTTATAGACTATTCATGAGTGAATCGTTTCTTTCTAGGTGTATAGTCTGTTAATAACCGATCATTACAAATTTTAAGACAAATTAATATATGTTTCATTCACAATAATTATGAAAAGGAGACTGTCATGGATCTGGATTTAAAAAATATGGATTATGCAAACATAAAAACCCTAAAAGATGTAATTTCCTTTGGAGCTGAAACTTATGGTCAAAAGCCAGCGGTTAAATGGCAGAACGGCAGAGCCCTGGAAGAACGGTCATATTTCCAGCTTCGCTCAGATAGTTACAAAGTGGCGGCATATCTGAGGGAGCTGGAATTAAAGAAAGACCATATCGCGATTATAGGAGATATGAGTTATGAATGGCTGGTTTCTTTTTATGGTATCTCATGTTCCAATGCTGTTATCATACCAATTGATAAACAACTCTCAAAGGAAGATATTACGGATTTGTTAAAAAAATCAGAGGCGGCTTGTCTTATCTATGAGGTAGCACCTAAATCGGAAATAGTTGAATATATTCAGAAGAATATAGAAGCATTAAAAATCATTTCCTTACGAGAAAGCAATGAATTTCCCTATATAGCGGATATTATACTGAAAAGTCCAAAGAAGGTAGTTACTCATTTACCGGAGCCAGAGCCGGATTCCTTAGCGGCAATTGTTTTTACCTCCGGCACTACTGGTACCAGTAAAGGGGTTATGCTTACCCATAAGAATATGTGTTCCGGTGTAATTGTTGCCTGCCATTTTGTAGGAAAAGAGGATTTTAAAACAACAATTCCGGTTTTACCAACCTATCATATGTACGAAATTACCACGGGTATTCAATGTGCAATCGTAATAGGATGTACAATCTGCATTGGGAGAGGAATAAAATATCTGACGCAAAGCATGAAACAATATAAGCCTTCAATCTTAATTCTGGTACCAATGATTGTTGAAATGATACATAAACTAATTTGGGCAGAGGCAAAAAAATCAGGGAAAGACAAAAAACTAAAAAGGCTTATGGCAGTGGCAAAAATTTTAACCAGGCTAGGTATTGATATCAGGCGGAAGTTATTTAAGAGTGTTTTAGAGGTATTTGGGGGTGAATTACTTACAATTGTTTGCGGAGGTGCACCCTTAAGTGCTGATTTAATGGAAGAATTTCAGTGTTTTGGGATTCAGGTTAATTATGGTTACGGAATTACCGAGTGTTCTCCCGTAGTAGCAAGCAATATGCCGGGACATAATAAGCCAGGTTCCGTAGGACCAATTGTTCCGTTTCCCTACGGTATGGTCAAAATCTTAAATAATGAGATTCTGGTAAAAGGTCCCATTGTAACGAGCGGATATTACAACGATCCACAAGCTACCGAAGAGTCTTATGTGGATGGCTGGTACCGAACTGGAGATTTGGGATACCTGGATAAGAACAATTATTTATATATTACGGGACGCATCAAGAACCTCATAATTTTAGACAATGGTGAGAATGTGTCGTCAGAGGAATTAGAAACTGTGTTTGGAGAAGTTCCCCTTGTAAAGGAAATTGTAATCCATACCTCAAAAAATAAGGAAAGGCTTTTATTAACAGCTACGGTTTTTCCAGACGAGCTGTACCTTAAGGAAAACGGTATTATGGATGTACAAGGAGAATTAGAGAAGGAATTCTTTCAAATCAATAGCAACCTGCCGCCATACAAACGAGTGCAGTTAATTAAGCTGCGTAGTACGGAGTTTGAAAAAACAGGTTCAGGTAAAATAAAAAGGCATTTAATATGCAGCGAGTAATAAGAGAAAAGAGGTGATTCTATTGGAGGAAAAAATTAAAAGCATACTATGCGAAATGCAAAATATTGAACCAGAAAATATTACATTAAAAACAAATTTAATTCGGGATATTGAAATGTCTTCTGTTGAAGTCATGAATCTATGTGGGGTCCTTGAAGAAGAATATGCAATTGAAATTTTGGATGAGGATCTGATTACCATCCAAACCGTGGAAGACTTAATCAACTATGTTGGTCAAAAGATGGAGGAAAAGGTCTGATAAACTATGCTGTACTTATTTGATCGTATATCTGATTTTACAGAGGAAGAATACAATAGATATATTTCATATCTGCCCTCAGACCGGTTAGCCAGGGCGAAAGGGTATCGGAGTATGACTGACCGGAAAGCGTGTGTTATTGCATATCTTTTATTTCGACTTGGTATCTTATCAGAATATGAGATCCGTGATGCACCTTCACTTATCCTTGGGCGGTATGGAAAACCATATTTACAAGAATATCCCCATATACATATGAACCTGAGTCATTGCGGACAAGGCATCGTCTGTGCCATTTCAGACTGTGAGGTGGGCGTGGATATTCAGGACTGGATTGCACCGGATAACCGATTAGTATCAAGGGTTTGCAGTAGTGAAGAAATAGAGCGGGTAAGAGAATCCCAGGATAAAGATAGACTTTTTACTGCTTACTGGGCTTTAAAAGAAGCTTATATAAAAAATATAGGGATAGGAATGTCTTTATCAATGAAGACCTGTGATTTTTCCTCTGTAAAACAGAATAAATTTGAGTTATTTGGTAAAGTATTTTCACTGCAATTCGACAGAGCTTATTGTCTGGCAGTTTGTGATAACAGCAAATATATAAATATCAGGTATATCTTAAAACAGGAGTTTGAACAGTTACTATAAAGTAAGGATATTGAAAATAGGATAGATTGGAGGGAGAGTATGTTACCTGTAAAACTAATATGTCTTCCATATGCCGGCGGTTCCGTTTCCATGTACCGGGATTGGCCTAGAAGGACCGGACAAAGCATTGAAGTTGAATTGATTGAGTTAGCCGGCAGGGGAAGCCGTTATAAAGAACCAGTTTATAAAACCTTTGACGAAATGATAGAAGATCTCTTTCATAAATGTAAATCGGCAATCGGTGATTCAGAATTCTCATTTTTTGGCTACAGTCTGGGTTCCATCGTAGCCTTTGAATTGTCCCGTCTATTTAAAATCCGTCTTGGTAAAGAACCAAGGCATTTATTTGTTGCTGCAAGTAATGCTCCGCATATTTCATATGAAATATCCCAAAAGCAATTTGGAAATCTCTCAGATGAAGAACTTGATAAGAAAATTATAAAGATGGGTGGAATTCCAGAGGAAATCAAATCGAATCAAAATTATTTTAAGCTTTGTATGTCACTTATCCGGCACGATCTGAAAATAGCCTGTAATTATCATTACCGGAATAAACCAAATCAATTGGGATGCGACGTAACCGTATTGAGTGGAAAAGAAGATCCGCAAATAGATTTAAAAAGAATTACAGAATGGGATAATACGACTTCAGAGAAATGTTCTTACTACTTTTTTGAAGGAAACCATTTTTTCATTCGGGACTTTGATGAGGAGATTATTAAATTAGTAGGGCATCAGCTGAAAGCACTAACGGTTTAATAGACTTAGTTGCCGCTTTTGCGGCGTTAGCATCACAAACTTGGTATGCGCAAAGAGCGTGCGCAAGAATAGAGGTTAATATGGAATTATGTAAAGTTAATACGTTAACGGAGGCTTTGGCTGTCATAAAAGACCAAGAAACTGGAATTCATTTTATATATTCACAAAACCGGGAAGTATATCTGCCATATTCAGAACTTTATCATCAGGCAAAAGTATCTTTGTACCAGTTTTTGAAGCGGGGCTTGGTAAAAGGGGATGAGCTGGTGTTTCAGATTGTAGATAATCAGGATTTTATCCGTACACTCTGGGCATGCCTTTTAGGGGGAATAATCCCCATACCGGTCACGACAGGAAACAGTAAAGAAAATGGCAATAAAGTAGCAAAAATCTGGGTACAGCTAACCAATCCCCATTTAATTATTTCGCCGGAAATACAGGATAGTTTTTTAGCGTTACTGGACGAGGTGGTTGAGAATGAAAAAATCATAACAGATATAAAAGACAGAATTTTTATGCTAGAACAAGTGGGTGATTTAGAAGATGATTTAGAGGGTATTGTAGTAAAAGCCCTGGAAGAGGAAATTGCTTATGTTCAGTTTTCTTCCGGTTCAACCGGGGACCCTAAGGGAGTTACCTTATCCCATAAAAATATTATGACGAATGTAAAGGCCATTCTAAAGGGCTGTCATGCAGAACATACGGATGTTTCAATATCCTGGATGCCCTTAACTCACGATATGGGTTTAATTGGAATGCATTTCACCCCCTTGGTTTTAGGTGCCCATCAATATATTATGACACCTACTATGTTCGTAAAACACCCACAGCTTTTTCTGGAGAAGATTACGGAACACAGAGCTACAATAACATCAATTCCGAATTTTGGCTACGATCATATGCTGCAGAAGATAGAACCTGATAAGGAGTATAAATGGGAGTTGTCTTCCCTGAAAGTTATTTTCAACGGTGCAGAAATGATTTCCTATCATCTTGTAAAAGACTTTATGAGTTGTATGAAACAATACGGTTTAAAAGAGCAGGCTATGTTTCCGGTATATGGAATGGCAGAAGCGAGTCTGGCAATTACTTTTTCGATTCTGTCAGAGGGTATTAAGGGAATCATCGTAGACCGCAGTACCACCTCTGTTGGTCAGCAAGTACTTGAAGTTTCAGAGGAATTGGAAAAAGATACAGTATTTGTTGATTTGGGATACCCGGTTGATAATTGTCAGGTAAGAATTGTTGATGAGAAGGGAACTCTTGCAGCAGATCATATGGTGGGGACTATCCAGATTCGTGGAGATAATGTTACAAAAGGTTACTATCACAGGGAGGATCTAAATGACATTCTTTGGAAGAAAGATGGATGGCTTGATACCGGAGATCTTGGATTCTTTCGTAATAATAGTCTCGTGGTATTAGGAAGAACTAAGGAAGTCATTATTGTAAATGGTCAGAATTACTATGCCACAGATTTAGAACGGATAGCAAAAAGGCTTTCACCTATTAAGTTTTCTGATATTGCAGTTGCAGGTTATTTTGATGGAACTATGGAGCAAATTTTAGTGTTTGTGACTTATAGAGGCGAGTTAAAAGAGTTTGAGCTTGCCGCAGAAGAAATACGATTGGGTATTTTCCATGAGCTATTATTAAGTGTAACTCATGTCCTTCCCATTAAAAAAATGCCTAAAACTACAAGCGGGAAAACTCAGCGCTATAAATTATTAGAGGATTATAGAAACGGAATATTAAGTGAAACCATTCTTATGCTTGATCATATTAGGAAAGACCGATTGTCAAGGACAACAAAGGAAGCTCCGTTAACCCAGACCGAAGAAAAAGTGCTGGAAATAGTAAAAGCTGTTGTTGGTGCGGACAATATTGGTATAACCGAGGATTTATTCTATTATTCTTTGCAATCGGTATCTGCTATGCAGATTTATGACCAGATAGAAACCTTATATCCAGGTATCTTAAAGGTTACGGATATTTATCGCCTTAGGACTATAAAGGAAATTGCAGATGCAATAACTGTAAAAGCAACCCGCCAATTCCCCTCTAACAAATTGCCGGAAAAAAATGACGAGAAAAATATAGAATCCGATGCACATAAAGAGATCGCTGTCATCGGACTGGCAGTTAAATTACCTATGGCAGATACAACAGAGGAGTTTTGGACAAATTTAAAATTTGGCATTGAATCCATTGTAGATCTTCCGGATTCCAGAGTGAATAATATTCAGCCGTATTTGAACCTGAAATATGGCGAATCAAAACAAAAGTTTATGCAGTGCGGTTATATAAATTCCATAGATCAATTTGATTATGATTACTTTGGATTATCTCCTAAGGAAGCAGAATTAACCGATCCCCTGCATCGATTGTTTTTTGAGACTGCAATAACTGCTCTGGATACCGCAGGTTACAATAGTGAGACCATTGAGGGCACCAATACCGGAATTTTTATTGGTGCATTTGGTGATTTGAATATCCATAGTTATAAGGAAATGGTTCGTGATGTAAAACCCTCTGAGCTGCCACTAGCAATTACTGGAACGACCCTTTCGATGATGGGCGGAAGACTTGCCAATTATCTGAATTTTAATGGTCCAGTAGAAATAGTTGATACTGCCTGTTCCTCCTCCCTTGTAGCGGTATATGAAGCATGCCAGGCACTAAAAAATAACAAGTGTGATATGGCACTTGCCTGCGGTGCCAGAATCCAAATAATGCCTTTGGATGATAGCTGCTATAAAATAGGAATTGAATCCTCTGATGGAGCCACCAGAACCTTTGACAGTGCAGCCGATGGCTCTGGTTATGGAGAGGGCTTTGTAGTCCTGTTATTAAAACCTCTTGATAAGGCCCTGAGTGATGGTGATTATATTCATGGAGTCATTAAAGGTGGTGCAGTCAATCATGACGGCAGATCCTTAAGACTAACTGCCCCCAATCCCGAAGCCCAGGAGAAAGTGCTTCTTGCTGCCTGGGCAGATGCAGGTATCAATCCGGAAAAACTCTCCTATATAGAATGCCATGGAACCGGGACAAAAGTGGGGGATCCCATTGAGATTGATTCCCTGGTAAGAGCATTTTCTCATTATACCGATAAAAAGCAGTTCTGCGCAATTGGTTCTGTAAAATCTAATTTGGGACATCTCTTGGATTGTTCGGGAATAACAGGTTTGGCGAAAGTAATCCTATCCCTTAAGCATGCCAAACTTCCACCCACTATCAATTTTTTGCAGCCGAATGCGTTCATTAACTTTATTGATTCACCATTATATGTAAACAATGTGCTAAAAGACTGGGAATTACCGGACAGGAAAAGATACTGCGGTATCAGTTCCTTCGGGATTAGTGGTGTGAATTGTCATATGGTTTTGGAAGAAGCACCGGAACAAACTGCTCTGTATTGTAATAAGAAAGAAACTGGTATTGATCTATTTACGCTTTCAGCGAAATCAGAAACAGCACTCCTTCATACCATGAAGGCATATGTTTTATATCTGGAATCAAGTAATGATCTGGATTTTCACCGTATCTGCTATACAACAAACACAGGAAAACGTGCATATACCTACCGGGTAGCATTGCTTTCTGAGTCTTGTAAGGAATTACAAAGTAAGCTGATAAAACTATGTGAAGGCGGTCTTGAAGCAGTAAATGGTTTAAAGGATGTATGGTATGAAAAGGTAAGTGATGCAAAAAAAGACAATACCGGGTTTCGCTTCAAACCCGTACAAAATGATAAAAGGGATCTTCTAACTGCCATAGGTGAAGCTTATGTGAAAGGGTTACCAATTGACTGGAAAGCATTATATGAGGAAGGGTCAATCACTCGGATCGAAGTACCTGCCTATCAATTTGATCGGAAAACTTGCTGGCTTAAATATCCTGTTACCGTCTTAAAAGAACCATCGGAGGATGTTTTTTATCAAGTGCGTTATGTAGAAGTACAAGTACCCCAGCTTCCTCAGAAACAATTAAATGCAGAGGAAGGTATCTTGGTGATTTTGGAGAATAGTAAAGTAATGACCGAGGTAATAAAGGACTTAGAAGACCGCAAGTATAAGGTAGTAACCCTTACTGCCGGCGGGCATTTTGAGAAAACGGACCCTTATTCCTATACAGGACAGCTTAACAGCACGGATTTTGGCAGGCTCTTTGATGAGATTGACTTGGCAGACTATAAGACAATACTATATGCTCCTGGGGCCCAGATAGAGAAAGAGATAGCTTCCATTGAGGAATTAAACAATGGATTGGAGAAAGGCTTCTTTGGATTATTTGATTTCATACAAGCTTTTTCTGATAGAAAAATAAGCAATAAAATTAATATCCTTGTTATTACGGATTCTGCCTATGAGGTAACGGGAAGAGAAAACCGGATCAATCCCCAAAATGCAGCGTTAGCAGGTTTTGCTAAAACCGTAAATCAGGAATTTTCTGCAATATCCTGCAAGGTAATTGATATTACAGATAAAACACCGGCGGAGAGTATCGTAAAGGAAATTGAATACAAAGATAGTGATTTTTATGTGGCCTTGCGGGAGGATAAAAGATTTGTAGAAGAGTTTGCCCCCATAAAGCCAGTGAGCCTGCCGGATAAGGAGGTTAAAATTAAGGATAAGGGTGTTTATTTAATTACCGGTGGTTTGGGTAATATGGGATTATATTTTGCTGAATATTTGGCTTCTCTGGCAGAGGGGATAAAACTGATACTTGTATCCAGAAGTAGTTTTCCTCCCAAAGACCAATGGGAGAAGTTAGCCCTTGAAGAAAAGGATAAGCTGCTTACGAAACGATTGGACACAATACAGAAATTGACTGCAAGGGGTCATGAGGTTTTAGTTTACCAGGCAGATATTGCTAATGAGCGGGAGGTGGATAATCTTATGAAGCACCTAAAGAAAACCTATGGCAATATAGCCGGGATTATACATTGTGCCGGAGTAACGGGCAATGGACTTATCGTTTTAAGGAAAAAAGAAGATATGAATCCGGTTCTTGCCCCTAAAATCTTTGGAACCTGGCTGCTGGATAAATACACGAAAGATCAGGAGCTTGACTTTTTCGTCCTATGTTCCTCTGGGGTTGGTATATCAGGCGAGATAGGCTTAGCAGATTATGCAGCCGCAAATTCCTTTTTAGATTCCTTTGCACAACACAGAGCCCGGACGAAATCCACCCTGTCAATTGACTGGGTCGTATGGAAAAACGCCAGAATGATGGAAGGATTCTCTAAAAATGTGGATGGTCTCTTTTTACAGTTAACGCCCCAAAAAGCAATTAAGAGCCTGGATATTGTTCTAAAGAAGCAAGTGAGCAGGGTCCTTATCGGTGAGATTAATTATGAAAGTCCCTTCTTAAAGCATACGGAGAGTATTCTGATACGTCTTGCAGAGGAAATCATTAGAAAGCTGCCAGGCAGTCACCCTGAAACCGAAAGTTTATCGATACAAACCCATGGAAATCAGGAGGTAGTATTAGTCGGAAAAGAGGACTATACCGAAGTTGAAAAGAACTTATCTAAAATAGTAGGTGAAGTATTAGGGTATTCGGAAATTAATATTTTTGATAACTTTTTTGAAATGGGCGGCAACTCAATTCTTCTTAATTACATCTGGAAGGAGATTGATCATTTATATCCGAACCGGGTAATGATATCCGATTTGTTTGCTTATCCTACAATCCAGGCATTAGCAGTATTCATTATGAAGGGAGCGCAGCCAATCAGTTCAAGGCAAATGGATGATAAAAATATGGAGGAGGAAATTGATAACCTGCTTTTAAATCTTCAAAATACAAATGATATCGACCGTATTCTCGCTGAGCTGAAATCACTATAGGAGGGATTGGAAATGGATAACATATATAGATATATACTTGAGAAGACAAGTTCAGGAAGTATAGATAAAACTTTGGCAGCGGAATTGATTAAGATGATTAAAAAAAGTTCCACACTCCATAAAGATATGGCCATTATCGGTATAGGGGTTAACCTGCCTTTGGCTGATTCCATGGATGAGTATTGGGATATCCTATCTAACTCAGTGAACTGCATCAGAGAATTTCCAGCCGCCAGGAAAGAAGATATAGACAAGTATTTAAGCTATTCCGGTATGGCCAGAGATGCAATACAGTATGTAAACGGAGCATATCTTGAACATATTGATTATTTTGATTATAAATTTTTTAGAATAACACCTTCAGAAGCAAATTTAATGGCTCCAAGCCAACGAATATTTTTACAGACCGCCTATTCGGCTCTTGAAGATGCCGGGTATGGGGGAGGAGTACTTAAGGGTAGTAATACAGGTGTTTATGCTGGATTTGCAGATACGATGAAGGATTCTTATCAAAAGATGATTTATGATACCGACCCGACCCTGGTATCACAATCCATTGCCTCAAACCTTGGTGCAATAATACCAAGCCGGTTATCTTATTATTTGGATTTAAACGGACCATCAATGGTTGTAGATACGGCTTGTTCCTCGTCCCTGGTTTCCGTACATTTAGCCTGCAAGGCAATCCAGAATGGAGAATGTGACCAGGCCATAGCAGGGGGGATAAAACTACATACAGTACCAATTGATGCAGAATTTGCAAGGCTTGGGATTGAATCTTTAGACGGCTTAACCCGTGCCTTTGATGATACCTCAGATGGTGCTGGAATTGGAGAAGGCGCAGTCGCGATCCTGATTAAACCTTTGGATAAAGCCGTTGCGGCAAGAGACCATATCTACGGGGTAATAAGGGGAAGTGCGGTGAACCAGGATGGAAGTTCAATGGGGATTACTGCGCCAAATCCGGCAGCACAGACAAAGGTAATTCTAAAAGCCTGGAAGGATGCCGGAGTAAATCCAGAAAAAATTCAATATATTGAGACTCATGGGACCGGGACTCCACTTGGAGATCCAATTGAAATAGAAGGCTTGACAAAGGCCTTTCATCAGCACACGAACCGAAAACAATTTTGCGCGATTGGCTCCGTCAAGTCTAATATTGGACATCTCTACGAGTGCTCAGGACTAGCAAGCTTAGTAAAAGTCATATTATCTTTAAACCATCACAAGATGCTTCCCTCTGTTTATTTCGAGAAGCCAAACCGGAAGATAGACTTCTGCAATTCGGCTGTTTTTATCAACAGTATTTTACGATCCTGGGAACCACAAGACGATAAGAGGTTATGCGGCATCAGCTCCTTTGGCTTTAGCGGCACAAACAGTCATATTGTATTAGAAGAAGGACCGGTATACCCTAGTGAGGATAACAATGGGATCTTTCAGGTTTTGACTATTTCGGCGGAAAGTAAAAGTTCATTGTATGCTTTAGTGTTAAAGTATCAGGAATTCTTAGAATTAGAGCCGGATCTACATAATATGTGCTACACCGCCAATACCGGAAGAGGGCATTACTCCTATCGTATAGCGATTCTATTTCGGCAAAAAGAGGAACTAAAGAGCAAAATCAAACAAATACTCCTGGAAGATACTTCAATGGATCTGGAGCTATTTATGGGGGAACATAAAATTGTTAATTCAAATTATGTAGATGTTAACAAAGGGATGATTTCAGAAGAAATAAAACATAAGTTAACCCAAAAAGCCAAGGAAATCACGGAGAAGCAAAGTCAGGAGAAGCAGCTTGGTGCAGAGGAATTAAAACAACTGTGTTCCTTATATATAAAAGGAGCAGTGGTAGAGTGGGACGGGTTATATTCCAATACAAAAAACTATAGAATCAGTATTCCGACGTATCAATTTGATAAACACCGATGCTGGCTGTCAATACCAGAAACCCAGAATAATTTGAACCAGGAGCAGGAAGGTTACTTTAAATTGTATTGGAAACCAGAGGCTCGAACCAGTGTCACTAACAGCAGAGCAGAAGAATGGGAGTTAATACTAATTATAAAGAATAATTTAAATTTACCGGCCAAAAACCTTTTTGAGCTTTTAAAAACCAAGCACCTAAATGTAGAGGTGATGGAAGAAGCAGATTGGTTAAGGGGAGCTGTTTCAAATAATAATGCAGAAGAATTCTTTATTAATTCCTGGCGTACATTTAGCAATTATAACAAAGTGAAGCTTATATATATGATGGATTCCAATGAGGAGGAAAATAATTATGAGAAGGAATATCTGAGGCTGATGAATTTTTATAGTTTTTTGCGTTCTTTAAAAGAATTGAGTGCCGCAGATATTAGTATTGATGTCATTTTAAACCACATGAATGAAGTTACCGACAAGGATTGCTGCATACCCGTAAATGCAGCAATACAAGGGGCATTTAAGGTAGTAAGCCTTGAATTTCCGGAATGGAGCTGCCATGCAATCGATATAGATCGTAGTATAGATGAAAGCAACTTATACAGTGAAATCGTTTCATTAAATAATAAGTTTATGATTGCATACAGGAAGAATCAGAGGTATGAGGCGTATTTGGGACAAATCCAGCTGGACAGGCAAAACCCGTTAGAACCCTTCACCTTTAAAGCAGACGGATGTTATGTAGTGTCGGGTTTAAGTGATATTACCCTTGAAATCCTTAAGAATAATTGTACCAGTAAAGCAAACTTTGCCGTGTTATGCCGAACAGAATTGCCGCCTCGGAACGAATGGACTGATTTTTGTAAAGAGCCTGCACAGCAGGATGAAAAAACGGTCAATCGAATCAAAAGAATCTTAGAAATTGAAGCATATGGTGGAAGCGTTACGCTGATACCTTGTGATATCACCAATTACGGGGAGGTAAAAACTGCAATTGATGCCATCAGAGAAAAATACCAAAAAATAGTCGGCGTTATCCATGGGGCTGGTGTTCCGGGCAATACCTTGTTTGCTGCCGAAAAACATGAGAATTTTACCGCCGTGTTAAAGCCCAAAATCTATGGGACCTGGTATTTAGATGAGTGTACGAAGGAAGATGATTTGGAATTCTTTGTTTTGTTTTCATCCGTTGCTACTCTGTTTCCAGCACCTGGGCAATGCTCTTATGTTGCTGCAAATTCATTTATTGATGCCTTTGCAGCAGCCCGTAATAGAATACGCCAAAACACCTTTTCTATTAATTGGTGCACCTGGCGGGAGGCTGGTATGGCAAAACGGGCGGGTATAAATATTGATACAATCTTTAAAACCCTTACGAATGAACAGGGTATAAGAGGGTTTAGGACAGTGATCGGACACAAGATTTCCAGTGCTCTTATAGGTGTCATTAATGATGACAAGAGATATGTAAGGCTGTGGGATAAAATTGGATTTGATTTAGCGGATAATATCAATCGTATCATAAAAAGTTACCGTGCAAAAGCTGCTTTATCAGATGGTGAGAATAAAAAACTTAATCTGAATTTAACACAAGCATTACAGCTTAAGGGAAGAGAAAATGACCAATATACGGAAACTGAAAAAAGGGTAGGAGATCTGTTGGCTAAATATCTTGGTTATTCCGAATTGTATATCTATGATAATCTGTTTGATTTAGGTGTTGACTCCATTATTATGATAAGGGCCGCACATGAGATACATAAAATATGGGGAGTTAACCTTGAATTATCAAAATTCATAGATGGCTCATCCATTGAGAAAATAGCGGAAGAAATTGATCACATTACCCGTAATAAAAAGCACATTGCTGTTATCAATCAGTAGTAATTGGAGGTATATAGAGATGGAAAATATAGATAAAGTCAAGAAATTCATCAAAAGATTTACTGGAGATAACATATATTCCGATACCGAAGATATCTTTGCGAAGGGTCTGGTTAATTCCTTATTTCTTGCTCAGTTAGCGGTATTTATAGAAATGGAGTTTGATATAGAACTTCAAAAAGCTGATTTGGAAATAAGCAATATCTGCTGTGTGGATGCCATAGTTTCATTGATTGAGTCTAAAAACGCTATTTAAAGGTGCGCTAAAGCGCACAGAGGGGAGAGGAGTATACATGAAAAATTTTGCTGCTTTGTTTCCTGGTCAGGGAAGCCAGTTTGTCGGGATGTATCAATTGCTTTACGAGGAAAGTTCTATTGTACGGGATACCATAGCAGAAGCGGAAGCTGTGACGGGAATTCGTTTAAAGGAACTGTGTTTTTGTGGTTCTCCATCGAAACTGGCAAAGACAGAACATGCCCATATTGCTATTAATGCGTTCTCAGTAGCGGTGTTCAGAGAATTTGTAGAAAGCACCGGATTTATTCCAAAGTTTTGTGCTGGTCACAGTTTAGGCGAGTATGCGGCACTGGTATGTGCCGGAGCTATAAAATTCGCGGATGCGTTAAAGCTGGTGCAGCTAAGGAGCAGCCTAAGTAAAGAGATCCAAAAGACGTGTGATGGCGGTATGACAATTATAGATGGTATTGATATTGAGACGATCGCTTATGCATGTCAAAAGCAGCAGGCACAAGGGAAACAAGTATATGTATCCTGCTATAATTCTGCCCTGCAAGGGGCTATCTCAGGTACAAACAAAGACTTGGAGGATACAGAAAGGCTTTTGCTAAGAAGCGGTAAGGGTACTATGGCTCCTCTTATAGGAAGTGCACCTTTTCATAGTCCCCTTATGGAAACCGCAGTAGAACCATTTCGCCAACTGCTTAAGAATATAGAAACCAGTGAGTTCAGGTATCCGGTATTATCAAACTATACCGGCAGACCATATGAAAATAAGGAAGAGTTAGAAAACAATTTGATTAACCACCTGATAAGACCTGTAAAATGGGTAAATATAATGTCCTACTTAGCTTATAGAAATATCAACCTGATAATTGACTTTAGTGCCAATAAGGTGTTTCAAAATATGGTGGCTGGAAATGCACCGATAGAAACACTGTGTTATGGGAGTCGGAGAGAGAGAAGCACAATTCAGGAATTATTCCAAGGTGATTTATACCTGAAACATAAATCCAGTTTTCTATCAAAATGTATTCTTGCAGCAATCTCTACTCCAAATCATAATTTTGACCAGGAGTCATATCAGCTGAATGTTGTTGCGAATTACCGTGAACTAATCCAGTTGGGTGATAAGGTCAACAACAAAGAAACCAAGGAGACGATTGGGGTAAAAAGTAAAGGCTTGGAGCTGTTAATAAAAATATTGGAGGGAAAGAAAGTATCAGACCAGGAGAAAACCCGGTGGATACGGCAAATCGCAGACGAAACGGCGGCTACCTATGAGGAATTTAAGTTCTTTTCAGCATAGCTTCTCACAGAAAATGGGGTATGGTATGTCAATTGTACTATTTAGCCAAGTGGAAAAAAATATAGATTTCAGAGTATTGTTTCGTCTGGTATCCAAAGAACGTAAGGAACGGTTACTAGGTTATAACGATGAAGTGGCACAGCATGTCGGGCTATTAGCTGAGGTTCTTATAAGGTATTGTTTATTTGCTGCAACTAACTATTGCAATGGGGTACCAATCGAAGGTAAAAACCAATATGGAAAACCCCAATATATCAATTATAAGGAGTTCGAGTTTAATATATCCCATTCAGATAACGCGCTGGTCTGTTGTATTTCAGAGAATAGTAAAGCAGTGGGCATAGATATTGAAACCATCACTGAAATAAAAGAACACTTGGATATAGCAAGACATTTTTTTACGATTAAGGAGCAAAATTATTTAAATCAACAAAGTGAGAATTCAAATTCCAGCTTTTTAGAAATATGGACCAGAAAGGAAGCCTATAGCAAGCAAATAGGAAAAGGCTTATTAATGCCTTATAATTCCTTCGAAGTCTATGGGAATGAATCAGTAAGGATGAACACAGTAAGATTGCCCGGATATATAATCTCGGAATGCGCGGAGCCAAAAGAACCAGATACTAAACTATTTATGCTGTCAAAAGAGTTTACCTGGAACCATATTATACCTTGTATGCAAAAAAACTACTAATACCTTATAGGTATTCTTGTGTGGAAGCAACGGTTAAGAGATAGTTGTTTAGACGTACATAATTGTAAGACCGACAAACAGGACACGCTTTTTCATTTATGTCGTATACAATGATTTTAAGAGTTATCTTGTATGGTGCGCTAAAGCGCACAGAGGGGAGTAAGTTGAAAAAACGGAGACAGTTTTTTTCAACCTCCTGATTAGAAGGTGCGCTAAAGCGCACAGAGGGGAGTAAGTTGAAAAAACGGAGACAGTTTTTTCAACCTCCTGATTAGAAGGTGCGCTAAAGCGCACAGAGGGGAAAAAACGGAGACAGTTTTTTCAACCTCCTGATTAAAAGGTGCGCTAAAGCGCACAGAGGGGAGTTATTATGGACTTTGAATTAACAAGTGATCAGATTCAATTAAAACAAGAGATAATTAATTTTGCCAGAGAAAACTTAAATGAGGAAGAAACCTTAGAGGAATTTTCTTATGAAGTGTGGAAAAAAATATCTGAATTTGGCTTATTCGGACTTACGGTTCCAGAAGAGTATGGAGGATTAAATGAGAGCTTCCTAACAGCTGCGGTAGCAATAGAAGCCTTGGGCTACGCCTGCAAAAATAATGGCTTGGTCTTTGTAATTAACAATCATATCTGGGTGGCACTAAACCTTATAAACTTATATGGTACCAAGGAACTGAAAGAAAAATATCTGGCGGACATGGTTTGCGGGAATCGAATCGGAGCGATCTCTCTTACGGAAGCGGATGCCGGTTCTGACGCCATGAATATGTCAAGCAGTGTTTCGGAGGAAAAGGACTATTATGTGCTAAATGGCAGTAAGATGTTCATTTCTAATGGGCCAATCGCAGATCTGTTTATTGTATTTGCAGTAACTGCTGTAAAACCCTTTAAGCAGATTACCGCTTTTGTTGTAGAGAAACAATTTCCAGGAGTAGTCATTGGAAAAAACATTGAAAAAATGGGCTTAAATGCCTGCCCTACAAGTGAAATTACATTTAACAATGTAAAAATACCAAAAGAAAACATACTTGGCAGAAAGAATATGGGTTCCACACTGATGACAAATGCACTGGAATGGGAGCGCTGCTATGAATTCGCACCTCATGTAGGCGCAATGCAGCGGATCATGGAAACCAGTTTAAAATATGCGGAAGATAGAATGCAATTCGGTCAGCCTATCAGTCGATTTCAGGCAGTATCTCATAAAATTTCAGAAATGAAGATAGCAATTGAGCTGTCAAGACTGATGCTTTATAAGATTGCCTGGCTAAAAGATCAGGGTAAAAGTGCATTTTTAGAGGTGTCGATCTTCAAGACCTATGTAAGTGAACAATACATAAAAACCTGTAAAAATGCTCTGCAGATACATGGTGCTTACGGATATACAAAAGAATATGGTATCGAGCGGGAACTTCGTGATGCGATTGCCTGTGATATCTATTCTGGTACCGCAGAAATGCAGAAGAACACAATTTTCACAATGATACCAAGTGTGGATAATTATTAATCAAGGATAAAAGTTATAACGTAAACTAGTATGTCTATTTGAAAGGAGGGTATATATGAATATCGTAGTCTGTGTGAAAGCAATTGCCGCCAATATTGCATATCCAAATCTTGTCACCGGCGAAAGTCATTGCTTAAACCCATATGATATGTTTGCACTTGAAGAAGTAGTTGCACTGAAAAAAAGTTATCCCGATATTTTTATTACCTGCTTATGTATGGGACCACCGGCTGCGCTTGAAACCTTGACCCGCTGTATTGCTATGGGTGCAGATGAAGCGATTCTCCTGAGTGATACAGCCTTTGCAGGTTCTGACACCTTTGCTACTTCGCTGATAATATCGGCAGCCTTTAGAAAGCTTCCAGAAATCGATTTAATTGTCTGTGGCTCCAGGACTTCTGACGGTGAAACCGGACAGATTGTATATCAGTTGGCAGAACGGCTGTCCTTATCCTGTGTGGCAAATGTAAAAAACATTAATTCTATTGTTAACAACATCATAGAATTGGAAAAAGTGAAGGACAATGCAATTATTACCTATCAGGCAGAGCTTCCAATTGTCATTTCCTACAATGATTTTTGTTCAGCCATACCTTCGGTGGGTCTATTAAAGCTAAAAAGTGCCAGGAAGAAAACGATTCCGGTCTGGAAGAAGGAGGACTTAACCCTTAATAAAGCTGACTGTGGACTTATAGGTTCCAAGACAAAGGTATTAAAAACAACTGCAACTATAAAAGAGAAGGATGCGATTGTATTAACTGGTACAGATCGGGAAAATGCAGATAAAATCAATTCTTTAGTAAGAGAGAGGTTAGGGTGATTATATGGGGAATGGTATTTGGGTTTATTTTGACGATACAGATCTTAATAATACCCAAAATACATATGGGATACTTGGAAAAGCACGGGTATTAAGTGAAAGTTTGGATTCGTCTGTTATAGCATTTGGCATTGGAAACTTCAATGAAGAGGAAATCTCAGCCCTTTACAGGTATGGCGCCGATGAGGTATTTCTCAATGGTTTTTCGGTTACTCCAAGTGGCGAGGAATATGCGTTTATTGCTGATCAGGTGGTTAGTCAGTATAAACCGGATTTAATGATTTTTCCCTCCACCGAAATGGGAAAAGAAGTTTCTGCAAGATTATCCATAACCCAGAGAGCTGGTCTTACGGCAGATTGCATTGATATTACCCGTACCCAGACGGGAAACAGCTTTATTTATTCCCGGGCAGCAATCAATTCCAGTATTATAGCTCAAATTGAGTGTGTTAACTCTAATACCGGATTATGTACGGTAAAGGAAAATATATTTAATTCACTAATTTCAATTTATAAAAGTAAATCAGAAGTTAAGTATTATGAGCGGCCCATGACCTGGAAGCCTGCTTGTAAGGGTAAGGTGGAATTGATTTCAAAACGTGAAGCCCAAGGCATTGAAACCATTGATTTTACTACTTCAAAAGTAATTATGGGGGCAGGACGCGGCTTACAAAAACCGGAAGAATTCGAGCTTTTTATTGAAGTAGCAAAAAAATATAATTGTGAATACGGCGGAACCAGAGCATTGGTAGAGAGCGGAGTTTTGAAAAAGAACCGGCAGATTGGCCAATCCGGTATATCGATTTGTCCGGATATCTATGTTGCATTTGGTATTTCAGGTGCAACCCAGCATATTGCAGGAATGAAAGAGTCCAAACTGGTAATTGCGGTTAATATAAAGCCGGATGCACCGATTTTTCGGTATGCCAATTATGCGATTGTCTCTGACGCAGTAAGTATATTACAGCAAATGGCCGGTAATTATTAGATCTTTACGAAGAAAGATTGTTTTTTTGATAACTTTTAACAGTGATGAAAGAAAGGAAAAAAAAATATGAACGTCGGAGTAATTGGTGCAGGTACCATGGGACGTGGGATTGCCCAAACGGTAGCACAATATAATGAGAAGGTAGTTTTAGTTGACATCAGTACAGATATCCTAGAGAGTGCAAAAAAAGAAATACGTAACTCAGTGAGAATGCAGGCCTTCTATAATAAAGCTCTCAAGGGGATTAAACCGGATGAGGTAATAGAACGTATTATTTTTACAACAGATTATGCCTTACTGGCTGAGTGTGATTTTATTATTGAGAATGTACCTGAGAAATTAGAGATTAAGATAGGGGTTTATGAGCAATTAGAAAAGGTCAGTAATCCGAGTGCATATTATGCAGTGAATACCTCTTGTATACCGGTGACAGAAATTGCTGCTTTAACAAACCGTCCGGATAAAGTTATTGGTATGCATTTTATGAATCCGGTTCCCATGATTGAGGCGGTTGAGATTATGAAGGGATTCCATACTTCAAAGGAGACAATAGAAGCGGCACTTAAACTACTTAAGGCGATTAACAAACATGGTATTATTGTCAATGATTATCCGGGATTTGTGTCTAACCGAATAAGCCATCTTATGATGAATGAAGCTGCATTTATTGTGCAAGAAGGTGAAGCCTCCATTGAGAATGTAGATGATATCTTTAAAAAATGCTATGGACATAAGATGGGACCATTAGAAACCGCAGATCTTATCGGCTTAGATACGGTGGTAGACTCTTTGGATGTATTATTTGGTCAATACAAAGATACAAAATTCCGTTGTTGTCCACTGCTGAGGCGAATGGTAGCAGCAGGACACTGCGGCAGAAAATCAGGACAAGGGTTTTATGGCTATAACGGATGAGTAATATGGTAACTATTATTTTAACCAATATTGAATAGAAAAGGAAGGGTGTTTCATTATGTCAGATTTTAATCAAGAAAGCATTAGAGCGAAAGTTAGAAAGTTTATCCAAAAGTACTCAAAAAAAGATGATATTGAGGATAGTCAGAATTTATTTGAAATGAGCTTTGCCAATTCACTTTTTGCCATGCAGTTAATTTTATTCATTGAAAATGAGTTCGAGCTGGCGGTAGCAAGTGAAGATATCGGAATGGATAATTTTGATACAGTGGATAAAATCTGCAGCTTTATCCAAAGTAAAATGCAGGTTGCATAACCTGACTTCTGGTATAGATGCATGGGTCAGTTATAAAATTATATGCAAATAAGAGGTGATACATATGGAAAGGATTGCGGTTATGTTCCCTGGTCAAGGAACCCAATTTGTTGGTATGGGAGAAAAATTCCATGAGCAGTACAAAATTTGCAGACAAACGTATGAAGAAGCAAGCGATGCTTTTGGAAGAGATGTTTCAAAGCTATGTTTTTCAGGCAGAACAGCAGATTTATGGGATTTTACAAATATGCAGGCAGCAGTTGTAACGACCTCCGTTGCAATATATCGGGCATATATGCACGAAATCGGAATTCTTCCCTCCTTTGGGCTGGGACACAGCATGGGGGAATTTTCTGCATTGACCTGTGCCGGTCCGTTAAAACTGTTTGATGCAATTAAACTATTAATGGTCAGAGGCAATTTAGTGAAACGCATTATTAAGAGTAATATCGGAAATATGACAATTGTAGATAATTTTCCAGAATCCAAACTGCTTGAGGCGGTTAAAAAGTATGAAGGCAAAGTCTATATTTCCTGCTATAATTCACAGCACCAACATGCTTTAAGCGGATATGAGGAACCATTACAGGAGTTAGAAGAGGAACTTAGTAATATGGGGGCGGTAGTTTCGCCTCTCATGTCAAGCCCGCCCATGCATTCCCCATTGCTGCAGGAAATCCGAAGTGAGTTTTTGGAATTCATGGATACAATAAAATTATATTCCTTTCATTATCCTGTAATTATGAATACGACGGGTCAAATGTTAAATAAGGAAGCTCTGCTTCCAAGCATTATGTCCGATCAGCTTGTGTCGCCGGTTTTATGGGAGCAAAGTGTGAAGGTCTTGGATAAATTTGGTTCAACAAGAGTGGTTGAGATGAGCCCCAAGCAATTACTTTCAAATTTCCTGCCTGACATTTTACCAAAGAGTAAAGTTAAGAGTGCAGTATATGGGGTAAAAGAAGAACGTGAACAACTGATGAAAGAACTTAATTCAAATAAAATTACTGATAGCCAAAAAGCAAATTTTGCCGGTATCTGTTTAGGTATCTTAGCAGCTACCCCCAATAATGCAAGGACCTATGAATCCTTTGCTGCGGTAAAACAGAATTATGATAAGATCGAAACATTAAAAAAACAGGATTCAGAAAATGTTTCAAAAGCATTTGAGTATTTATTAACTGCACTTAGAGCAAAGCAAGTTGATTCTATTGATAATATAATCAAAAAACTTATGGATACCACCAATACCATGTATGAAATAGCTGGCTTTTAATTCGTTATCATCGTTTGGTTTATAACGGTAAGATCTTCTGATAAAAGGAGTGTGATTTTATGAAAAATAGGAAAATTAAGTTATTAATATGGGATCTTGATAATACAATATGGAATGGTACATTAACCGAAGATAAGGTTACCGAACTCAATGAAAAGGTAAAGGATACCATTCTTGAGATGGATAGACGTGGGATATTAATGTCTATAGCAAGTAAAAACAATTTCGACCAAGCCCTCCAAAAGCTTGAAGAATTCCAGCTTGCAGAATATTTTATCTATCCGGCAATTAATTGGAATTCTAAATCAGTCAATATAAAGGAGATTATCAAATCAGTAAATATCGGTGTTGATACGGTAGCTTTTGTAGATGACCAGGCTTTTGAGAGGGAGGAAGTAAAATCCGAGCTGCCGGAAATTCTGTGTTTGGACTGGAAGGATATTCCTCTGATTCTTGATATGCCGGAATTTATGCCTAATTTTATTACAGAGGATTCCAAACTCAGAAGGCAGATGTACCAAAGTGATATTAAGAGGAATAAGGAAGAGGATCAGTATATTGGTCCCAAAGAAGAATTCCTGGCTTCCCTTAATATGGAGCTTACTTTAAATCCTGCAAAAGTGACGGATTTACAACGTGCAGAAGAGCTGACAGTTCGAACTCATCAGCTGAATTCAACTGGGTATACCTATAGTTATGAGGAGTTAAAGTCTTTTGTGGGCTCAGATAATCACAAACTGCTGATTGGAGGATTAGTTGATAAATACGGCACCTATGGAAAAATTGCCTTAGCCTTATTAACCTGTACAGAGGAAAGATGGACACTGGATCTTTTATTAACCTCATGTCGGGTAATGAGCAGAGGTATTGGTACAATTATACTAAATTTGATAGTTGAACAAGCAATGATGTCAGGGGTTGATCTTTTCGCTGAGTTTGTTCCTACGGATAAAAATAGGATTATGCTGGTAACGTATAAACTTGCCGGCTTTATGGAAGCCGGTAAGAAGGGTGAAGTAATAATTCTTCAATATGATAAAAAAAGAGAAATACCGAGGAGACCAGAGCATATGAAGCTGACAGTTAAAATCTAAGAAATTAGGGTTAAGGTACAAAAGAAGCTTATTATCAAAAGCTCAGATAACAAGAAGGAGGGTATAAGGCATGAAAGAATTCCAGGGGAAAACGGCGGTAATAACAGGTGCCGGTAATGGTATAGGATTGGAACTTGCCAAAGAAGCTGCAAAACGGAAAATGCAGCTTGTCTTAGTCGATATTGAGAAAAACGATATCGAGAGAACACTTCATATAATAGAAGGTCTAGGTGCAAAAGGAATTGCGTTAGCCCTGGATGTTTCCCTGTATGACAATGCAAAGGAAATGATTAAAACTGCCAAGGAAGTATATAGCTCTATTGATTTATTAGTTAATAATGCAGGAATTGCCGTCGGCGGTCTTATCTGGGAAATGCCGGTCTGTGATTATGAGTGGTCCTTTAGCATCAATGCAATGTCACAGGTTTATGCCATGCACGAAGCAATACCCATTATGTTACAGCAAGGCACAGAATGCCATATCGTCAATGTGGCCTCTGTGGCAGGACTAGCTACTACTTTGAATATGTCTGCCTATCATATGTCCAAACATGCCAGTGTAGCGTTAAGCGAAGGAGTGCATTATGACCTTGCAAAATTAAATTCTTCCATAGGAGTTTCGGTTTACTGTCCCGCATATATGAAAACGGATTTGCATCACTATGAACGCCATAGACCAGACCGCTTTAAAGATACTGATAATCCTTATTATAAAAGCGAATCCTATATAAGAACCCTGCAAAGGGCTGAAAAACTTATCACCAATGGATATCCAGTGGATTATGTTGGTCCTGATGTATTTAAAGCAATTGAGGAAAAACAGTTTTATATCATCCCACATCATGAATTTGACCCGATCATGAAAGCAAGGTTTAAAAATATTATGGATAACCAGGTTCCAGATTTCAAGATTTTACCTGGTTCTGCAGCCGTATAAATAAGACGTGAATTTATGCCAGGTAATTTACTCTATGAATTATGGGGCAGCGCCACACAGGAAAGGAGCATAAAAATAGTGAATGGATTTAAAATCCTGGAAGTCAAACAAAGTGTTTTGGCAGACAATAACAATCAGGCAGATGAACTCAGAAATTTATTAAAACAGCGCAGGGTATTCCTGCTTAACTTAATGTCAAGTCCTGGTGCAGGTAAAACGACCCTCTTGTCCCGGACGATAGAGGCACTTAGAGGAAAGTTAAGACTCGGTGTAATGGAAGCAGACATTGATTCAGATGTAGACGCCTGTATTATTGAAAGTTTGGGTGCCAGGGTGATTCAGTTACATACCGGCGGCATGTGTCACCTTGATGCAGCTATGACCAGGCAGGGCCTCTTCGCACTTGGAACCGAGGATATAGATGCCGCAATTCTTGAAAATGTAGGAAACCTTGTCTGTCCGGCGGAATTTGACACCGGTGCTGTTAAAAATGTTATGATTCTCTCAGTGCCGGAGGGCGATGATAAACCGCTAAAATACCCTCTGATGTTCTCAAAGTGTGAGGTAGTACTAATCAATAAAACCGATGTACTTCCTTACTTTGATTTTAACCTGGAAAAATGTATCTCAAATATCTTGTTACGTAATCCTGACACCAAGATTATTCCAATCTGTGCAAAGAGTGGTGAGGGTGTTGACCAATGGACTGATTGGTTAGCAGGTGAGGTAGCCGCGTGGCAGGAACGGTAAGCTGGCTTTCTAAAAATGATAGGGGAGTGAAGATATGGCGGAATTAAGGTCCAAGATTGTAAAACTTGCAAAGATGGTAGGCGGTATTGCAGGCGCTATGAATAAGATTGATGAGAATGCACCGGAATACTATGCACTTAACCGTATTGTCTCCGATGAAATGGCGGATGTAGCTCTGGCAATTGGATTACGCCAGCCCCGGACGTTAGACTATATTGTACATAAATGTGGTAAATCCCGTGAGGAAACACATAGGATACTTATGAAATTGGCAGAAGCAGGTGTTTGTAAGGTATGGATAGATAAAACGGATGGAGAGGACCGTTTCTTTATAAATATTTTTGCCCCAGGTATGCTTGAGATGATGGTTAACAACCGGGAACAGCTCGCCGCTTATCCTGAACTTGGTAAAGCCTTTGAGGAATATACCCGTCTGCGTCTTGCGCCGATAGCACCGCTTTTCCCGGAAGGGTTAGCTATGATGCGTGTGATTCCGGTAGAAAGTGCAATCAAAGACCTTCCCGGCACAAAACCCTGGGAGCGTCTTTCTTATTATCTGGATAAATATGATACCTTCAGTGTGTCGGATTGTTCCTGCCGTCAGTCCCGACGTGTAATAGAGGAAGGCTGTGGTCATCTGGAAAAGGATATCTGTATACAAATGGGCACTGGCGCAGAGTATTATATACGTACTGGCCGTGGACGGCAAGTCAGCCGTGAGGAAGCAGAAAACATACTAAAATTTGCGGAGGACAATGGTCTGATGCACGAAATGCCTCATACAGATGGTCTCGGAGAATCCGCGGCTATATGCAATTGCTGCGGTTGTTCCTGTTTCTCCATGCGCATAGCCACACTTTTTAAAACTCCCGATGCCATCCGCTCCAATTTTACTGCTGAGGTTGAAACGAATAAGTGCACTGCCTGCGGACAATGTGTCCAAAACTGTCCCACCAATGCTTTAAAGCTTGGTCAGCAGCTATGCGCGAAACAACCCTTACCCAGGGAAGGAGAACCTACAGCCAGAGACCATGTCTGGGGCGAAAAAAACTGGGATAAGAATTACCGTGAAAACCGCAAGGATGTTGCCAGAGAGGGAACCGCCCCTTGCAAGAGTGCCTGTCCGGCACACATCGCTGTTCAAGGATATATAAAACTGGCGGCACAAGGCCGTTATCAAGAAGCACTTGCCCTTATAAAAGCGGAAAATCCATTTCCCGCCGTCTGCGGACGCATCTGCCCTCATGAATGTGAAAGCGAATGTACCCGCGGGGAGATTGACGAACCAATTGCGATTGATGAAATTAAAAAATTTATAGCTGACAAAGAACTCGATGAAGCAACCAGGTATATTCCTCCTATGCGTTACCATCTGGGGAATCGAATTGCTATTATCGGGGCAGGTCCGGCAGGGTTATCCTGTGCTTATTACCTTGCCATTGATGGCTATCGGGTAACTGTTTTTGAAAAGCAGAAGGTATTAGGCGGAATGTTAGCCTCTGGCATCCCAGCTTTTCGGCTTGAGAAAGCGGTACTTCATGCTGAGATAGATGTGCTGCGTAAAATGGGTGTTGAATTTAAAACAGGAATAGAAGTAGGTAAAGATATTACTCTTCCTGCACTGCGCAGCCAAGGATACGAGGCTTTTTACCTTGCTATAGGTGCCCAAGGCGGGCGTGTGCTTAATATGGAAGGAGAAGACGCAAGAGGTGTCGTTACCGGTGTGGATTTTCTGCGGAAGGTCAATTTAGATCCGGAGACAGAGGTTGTTGGTAAGGTTATCGTGATTGGCGGCGGTAATGTTGCGATTGATGCAGCCCGCTCAGCAGTACGAAAAGGTGCTGCGTCTGTCTCACTTTATTGTCTTGAGAGCCAGGAGGAGATGCCAGCCCTGGAGGAGGAGATTAGAGAAGCAAAAATGGATGCCGTCGATTTTGCCAATGGCTGGGGACCAAAACGTATCCTGACAGAGAATGGAAAAGCTGTTGGAGTAGAATTCAAACGTTGTAGTTCGGTTTTTGATGAGGAACATCATTTTGCACCCCAATACGACGAAACGGATACGATAACCATGAAAGCAGACACAGTAATTCTATCAATCGGTCAGTCTATACAGTGGGGAAATCTGCTGGAAGGCAGCCTTATAAAGCTTGGACCTGGTAATACTGTATTGGCGGATAACCTGACTTATCAGACCGGAGAGCCGGATATTTTTGTAGGCGGAGATTGCTATACTGGTCCCAAATTCGCCATTCATGCCATAGCTGCCGGCAAAGAAGGCGCTGATTCCATCCATCGTTTCGTACAACCCGGGCAAACACTTACTTTAGGGAGAAACCGACGGGAGTATCATACGTTTGACAAGGAGAATATCGTTCTTCCAGATATGGGCTTTGACAATGCGAAACGCCAGCATCCTATTTATTCCCAGGAGAAAAAGGACAGCTTTGCAGATGCCAGACAGACTTTTACAGAAGAACAGCTGAAAAAAGAAACCGAGCGTTGTTTAGGCTGCGGAGCGGTTTTCGTTGACAGTTATATGTGTATCGGCTGTGGTATGTGTACAACAAAGTGCAGATTTGATGCAATCCACCTTAAGCGCACCTATAATTCAGTCCCTGATACCTACGAAAAGTTACCGGTTAAGATTGCGGCGAATGCGATACAGCGCAGTGGAAAGATAGCCGCAGCGACGGTAAAAGGATGGCTGGGAAAGGACTGATACCATGCATGAACTAGGTATTCTTAGTGCCCTCGTTAATACGATTGAAGGAATTATAAAAAAAGAGGGGCTGACTGAGGTAGAAAAAATTGTGATAGAAGTAGGCGAACTATCCGGTATTGTCCCAAGGTATGTAGAACAGTGCTATCCGGCTGCGGTCTATCATACCTTTATGGAAAAAACAGTTCTTGAACTAATTGTTGTGGAGGGTATTGTAAAATGCCGCGGCTGTGGATTGGTCTTTCATGCTGTGAAACATGATTTTAGTTGTCCTGACTGTACCGGACAGGATTTAGAGATTCTTATGGGTAATGACATAATCGTAAAAGAACTAGTATGCCGTTAAAGGCAGGATCATTTTGAAAGGAGTAGGGTAGCATGTTCGTATTTTATGAGGGTATACCTAAACTATTGGTATTACTGGTGTGTTTTTGCGTTTTTGCAAGTCTTTTTCTGTTAAATGAGCTGGGACGCCGCTTTAAATGGGTTGGTTTTAGTTTCTTTGTAGTATTACCGGTTATATTGACCATTCTATGGCTGACTATCTTTAAGAAAAGTGCTTATATGGATTGGTTCCATCTTGCAAAGGTTTATTCATCAACTGCAGGCTGCATCGGCTTTTGGTGTATCCGTTATGTAAAGGGGCTTTCCAAAAACAAGATTGCCTTGTGTTTTCCTCCATTTATCCTGGCAATTAATATTTTAGAGGCTGTATTGCGGGATTTTGAAGTTGGAAGTTACACCATACCAGTTATTGAGTATGCAAACAATCAGCTTCAGTATTACATAGGCGGAGTATGGAATTACATGAACGGTATTGCCGGTATCCTTAATATCATTACCATTACCGGATGGTTTGGAATCTGTATCCGAAGGGTAACGAAAAAGGATAGGAGCCAGGATATGCTTTGGCCCGATATGCTCTGGTTTTGGATTATTGCCTATGACCTCTGGAACTTTGCCTATACCTACAATTGCCTGCCTGCACATGCCTGGTATTGCGGAGTAGCGCTGCTGCTGGCACCAACCCTTTGCGCTTTCACCCTGGGAAAGGGAGCATGGCTCCAGCACAGAGCCCAGACATTAGCCATATGGTGTATGTTTGCTCAGACGTTTCCTGCTTTTTTAGACGCCAGTCAGTGGAGGGTTCTCTCGGCTGCAAGCCATGGGATTTTAAAAGCCGCTATAAAACAGGGGCTTATATCAGAAAATGGTTACTCCCTTAATATAGAGCCTGGTATTTACAAGGTAACGTCGGCAGCTCCCGATACGACTGCTTTATTTATTGTTAGTTTTCTGGCACTGCTAGCGAACTTAATGGTCTTTATTTATATGGTTATACATATTAGGAAGACAAAACGCAACCCCTATACCGCTGAACTCTATACAGATCTTGCTGCTTATAGCAGGATTAAAGCCTTGCAGAGCCTTGATGATAATTAATAAGGCATTGATTAGGCAATGTAACATAAGCTTAATTCTTCGTCAGAAATATACGAATGATTTTTATGTGATTGAAAAGATTACACAAACTCCTAACTATGTTCCTGAACAATGTACATGTTCAATCTAGGATGATGGCTGAATTTTTCAAGTTTTTTTAGTTTTAACTGGAAGTTTGAGTTTGTTTAATTAGAGTGTAATCTCATACTCAAATAAAAGCTTTCTGTGATAATCCAGTTCCACAAAATCGGAGGGTTTCACATGTGCAGCATAATTCTCAAAGTAATTTAAACCTGCAAGTTTCAGCATTGTGTATACAAACTGGGAACAAAACATAATATTAGGCCGAAATGAAAACTTCAACACTAAACCCAGAAGATTGTAAGCACTGCCCTCCCGATTGATTTTTTGTATTTCGTCTATAATGATCCTTTTTTGACTGCTGGTTGCAGGAAGCTTATATACCAGGACGGCAGAGCCATTATTGTGGGTAAGCCGTTCTAATAATTCTGGATTCAGACCCGGGGGAAGTAATTTTTCCCCGCCGTTATAACTAATGGCGGTATGTAATTTTGAATCGAATGAAATTGAAACATGATTGTATTGTTTATTGGTGAAAAGACCGATTACCTCACTGGGTGCAGTTTTTGTTTTTGTAATAACCAGGTAAAGGTAACCATCATCTAATGTGGAGTAGGCTTTTTTAAAATATTCCTCGGTAAGAGAGCCGTTGTTAACGTAAGAAAATGAACTATGCCTGGGTAGATTTTGAATCATCGTATCCAGGCTTACTTTTGATAATACCTCACCTGCCTTTTTAAATCTTTCTATGTCAGAAATAATTGTATCCCGGTCATGGAGTAATAAGGAATAGGATAAAACAGATTGGCTGCCTTCCTTGGGAACAGCAGGTTTTTCAATACTATGGTAAATAAAACACCGTTCCACCAAAAAGGGGATAAACACAATAAGCAGCCCCAACAGGCGACATAGGTAATAGAGGAACAGGCTTTCCTCAAAGGGACGGATCAGATAGGTGTTAATTAGAATCTGGGCGGTCATGATAAGGGAATATATGACCACCTTTACTGCTTTTTGCCAGATGGTGGAGGAAGAAAACACTGCATAAAAAAGCAGAAAGATAAAGCAGAAAATATATACAAGATTATAGCTGGCATAACCGCCGCCCAAAAACAGGGCAGCGCAAGCCAGAAGAATTATTGCGAATAAAGTAAAGTGTATAGTACGCAGTTTCATTGGGTTACCTCTATACTTCCGTTGTTTGTCTCTACTTTAACAGTTACGGTGGGATTATTACCTACAATACCGCTGGTCGTGTGGCCATTTACAGTTATGTCTTGCTGGAAGTCAGTAGATACAGAGCCATTTTTTGTTGTAGCCTCAAATTTAAATTCCAAAGCTTTAGGCAGAGTAAGCATAATATTGTCGTTCTTGTTAAAAAAGGAAAGGTCACCGTTTACCTCAGTATAAACCACTTCCAGTTTACCGGAATTGTTAGCCTTATAACTGCCAGAGCCGATGGCAGATTTTATGTCTACATCACCTTTTGTAGAGGTGTAGGTAACCTTGCCGTTTAATTCCTTACAGACTACGCTGCCACTGGTGGTATCCAGTTTGATTTGATTCGCCTTAAGACTTCCTAAATCCAAAGTTCCTCTGGTAGAGGATAAATAGATTTCAGAAGCAGCAGCAAGGTCTAGTGTGACAGTACCGGAGGTGTTATCAACCCGCAGCAGGGATAAGTCCAAATTCATGCCGGAAAAATCAATGTTACCGTTAGTGGAAGTAACCGTAAGGCTTTCATGGTAGGATTTTGGCAGATAAACCTCAATATAGCGGGAAAATCCATTCTTAAAAAAAGGTTTGCCGCCTTCGCTTATATGAATACTGTTACTGCGCTGGTCTACTTTAGCATAATAACTGGGTCTGTTTTTTGTCATGTATTCTTTGACTATGAGATTATCGTCATCAGCATTTTCAAAGAAAGTGATGTTTTCTTCATCATAGGAAATAGTCAGGGATGATATTCCATTAAGGGAGAAGCGAAGTTCATTTGCCATCTGGGTAGATTTGGTGTTAGAGCAGCCGGCAAATGCTAATAAACACAAGATAAGAGCTATGCTCAAGGTAATAGGTTTTTTCATAATAAATGCCCCACTTTCAATATATTGTTCAATTATTTTAATTTAGAAATCAAAGGTACAAACCCCTGTTTATCAAATTTTGTAGGCAGATAAAATATTGTCCAGGCAGATTTTCTTTGCCAGGTCCAACGGCAGGTCGGAGGTTTCAAAAGAAGTATATTGTCGATCCATAGCCCACCAGGTTAAAATTTCAATAATCAGGGTAGTGGATAGTTCCAAATGCTCCATTGACCGTACAGTTCCTTTTTGGATGAAACTAGTTAAGTATTTTGACATTGTATCAAGAAATTTCCTGCGGTGAGTTTTATAATGGTCCGCCAGAAATTTAAACTCAAATTGATTTTTTTCAATAAATAAACAACCCACAGCATATCTGGCAAGAAGATCAAAGGCGTCCGAAATTAAGTCTTCAAAGTCATAGCTGTCGGTATCCTTTATAAGGTGTTTTTCAAAATCTGTAATCGTATCTTCAAGCAGAGCTGCAATTTCATTTTCCACACCTATAAATAAATCATCTGTAACAGGTCGTTCAAAAGTCTGGTTATAGAATTCCGAGTCAATTGTACCTTTTAAAACAAAGTGCATAATTTCTTTTTTTCCTGCAAAGTCATGGTATATAGTTCCAACGGAAACATCAATTGCTTTTGCTATATGACTGATTTGTGTTCTTGCATAACCTTGACGCAGAAATAATAATGTTGCAGCCTCAGTAATTGCTTTCATGCGTGTAGTCAAAATAATCCTCCTTTAATAGAATGAATCGTTCGTTCATATATATGATATGTTTATTTCAAATTTTTGTCAATTCATTTTTTGAATTATTTGTAAAAAACAAAGAGTTACCATTGGTCAATCCTAAGATAAGCTTAATTGGAACATTTTTTATTCTGAAAAATGTTTAAGGTAGAATTATTGAGATGATTGGTGATATCATATGGATGTTTATGACAAAATTATGTATTAAAGGAGGTTCCAAAATGTGTACAAGTTTTGCAGTATATAGTAAAGAAAAAGCTATGTATGGTATGAATTTCGATGCGGAAGATATTGATATAAAACTAAAAGTCAATAGTTATAATAATATGAACTTATTTTACTTTTCAGGCTTAGCAGATAATAAATACAGGAATATCGCCGGTTTTAATAGTGAGGGTCTTTTTATCTGTACTCAAGCAGTAGAATATGGTCCAGGTTTTAAATCAAGTTGTGACGAAAATGATTGGTTTGCTTTTGATATTTTTGAGGAGGTGCTAAAGAAAACAAGAAAAGCATCTGAATTTTTTGAAATTCTTAATAATAGAGTAATCTCGTATCCTAGAAATCCACTATTTCCAGATTTAGGACTACATACTATTATCGCTGATAAAACTGGTGATGCATTTATACTGGAAGAAGGGCATGATACAAATATAGTAAGTCCTATTCATAAGGATTTTATTATTATGACTAATTTTCCTAATGGGGATTTTAAGGAAGCAAACTATAATAAAGTATATGGTTTAGGTGCCGATAGATTTATTTGTGCTCATGAATATATTCATAATAATATTCATAGCTTTGGAATAAATGATGCCTTTGAAGTTTTAAGTAAAACTAGTCGGGAGGATACTCTGTGTTCCATCGTATATGAACCATTACAAAATGAAATTTATATTAGTTTTAAAAAAGATTTAAGCAAAAAATGGAAAATCTCTATTACCGAAAAAACAATTCAATCATTGGATGGATTTTTAAGCAATAATAAAATACAATTTACAAATGAAGAAATACTTGTAAAGGATCTTATTCGCTTATATAAGTGAAAACCATTTAAAGAAAGAAGCAATTGAAACATTAGAAACCGCCAGCCTAAATACGAAAAAATAACGTGGCATATTATGGAATGAGTTGTATTACTTGCAATTCATTATGAGTAATTTAATTAAGTACATAGCGACTTTCTTACAAGGATAGAATAATACTTTTGAGAACATGCTAGTGGTGCCAATTTCGATACTAATCGTAAATTAGTCTTTAAGAAAGCCGCTTATTTCCATAAAAAGAAATAAGCGGTTTTACGTTATTTGTTATAATGCTGCCATTCAGGGTACAGCAATTCCAAACATATCTGTTTACAATCATCTGTATATCTGCGATGAACGCATTCTTTAAACCCAAACTTTTTGACGGTTGCCTGTGATGCTTGATTGTTAGGATGCGTAAGGATATAAATACAATCAACGCCAAGCTGTGTAAAGCAAATATTAAGGAGCATTGGCAATGCCTCTGTCATATAACCCTGTTTCCAATGATTTTTCCAAATATCATAGCCAATTTCAACTTGTTTCAGTTCTGCATCCCAGTAATGGTAACCGCATGTTCCGATAAATGTATGATTCAGTTTATCAAACATGCCATAACGAAGATACGTTTTTCCCTCTGGATTCTGATAATGTTTAATTATTTCTTTCGCTTCCTCCATAGTGCAGGGAGGTTCACTAAAGTATCTGCACATATCCGTATCGGAAAATTGCCTGTAAATCACCTCTATATCTTTTAAATCTAACAAACGAAATTTCATTCGTTTCGTTTCAAAGGGTTCTGATAAATTCATATATAGCACCTCATGCCTGAGCTGGAAAGCAAATCAGTCTTAGGTAAATCGGCCAATATTTTATTAATACTTTCTCACCTCAATAATTTTATTAACCATAGAATCACTCCCTTCTTTATTATTTTACCATTTTCATTCTAACATGCAGGGTACCATATGTCAAAAATCAATACATTTTTCATATTTTGTATAATTACATAGAGACTTTCTTATTAGGTTATAATAATTATGAAAACTTTATATAGAAAGGAGATGATGCCCATGACAACCAATAAAAGAATACCCAATAGATTGATAGACGAAAAAAGTCCTTATCTTTTGCAGCATGCATATAATCCAGTTCATTGGTATGCTTGGGGTGAAGAAGCATTCACCAAAGCCAAAAAAGAAGACAAACCTATTTTTCTATCTATTGGGTATAGCTGACGTGGCTGCTTTAAAGAACATGTCACTGGTGCCACGTAATGGCCCATGAATCCTTTGAGGATCAGGAAGTAGCAGATTATTTGAATAATCATTTTGTAGCGATAAAAGTGGACAAGGAAGAACGTCCCGATGTTGACAGTATCTATATGACAGTGTGTCAGAACCTAACCGGAAGCGGTGGCTGGCCGCTTACTATATTTATGTTTCCAGATCAAAAACCTTTTTTTGCTGGTACTTACTACCCGAAAAGATCCAGATATAATATGCCTGGAATCCTAGACTTACTTGAAGCGGTCCACGAAAAATGGGAAACCGAACGGGAAGAATTACTCCGTACCAGTGAGGGGATTACCAGTTCACTGAAAGAGCATAGAAACAGAGAGGTTTCAGAAGGTCAGATTACGGAAGAGCTATTTGTAAACGGGGCACACAGTCTGATCAGTCATTTTGACAGTCAGTATGGAGGATTTGGGAGAGCACCGAAATTTCCTACGCCCCATAATCTGATGTTCTTATTAAGGAGTTATTATTACAAAAGGGAGGACAAGGCTCTTAAGGTTGTGGAGAAAACCCTTAATTCCATGTACAAAGGTGGAATTTTTGACCATATCGGATATGGCTTTTCCAGATATTCAACAGACTCAAAGTGGCTGGTTCCCCATTTTGAAAAAATGCTCTATGATAACGGTCTTCTGGTGCTAACCTACCTGGAAACATACCAGATTACAAAAAAAGAACATTATAAGCAGATCGCGGAAATGACCATGGAATATGTGTTAAGGGAATTAACTTCAAATGAGGGCGGCTTTTATTGTGCTCAGGACGCTGACAGCGAAGGGGTAGAAGGAAAATACTATGTATTTACACCGGAGGAAATTATTGATTTGCTGGGTAAGGACGATGGAATTTACTTCAATGAGTATTATGGCATCACTTCAAAAGGTAACTTCGAAGGGAAAAGTATTCCGAACAGACTTCATGGGGATATTATAAACAGTACAAGTGCTAAATCAAGGGATAAACTATTTGGAAACCCATTATTTTACCAGTTGGGAATTCCGGTTACACCAGAGCAGAATAATAGGACAAATCTTGAAGAGGAGAGAATTGGGGGACTGAGGATAAAAGTCTTAAATTATCGAGCCCACAGAACCTCCCTCCATAAGGATGATAAGATACTAACCTCCTGGAATGGTATTATGATTGGAGCATTTGCAAAAGCTTATAAGATTTTAAGAGATAAACGGTATTTACAGGCGGCTGTTAAGGCAGAAGAGTTTATAGGTGAACATTTAATCAAGGGGGATGATTTATATGTCCTTTACAGGGAAGGTAGCGCTAAGGGTACCGGACATATTGATGATTATGCGTTTTACTGTTTGGCCCTTATTGAACTGTATGAAGCAACTCTGGATATACAATATTTAAGTAAGGCATTCAGGTTTTCTCAGATCCTGATACGAAAGTTTTTTGATAAAGACAGCGGTGGGTTCTATCTGTATGCAGAGGATGCAGAAACTCTTATTCACCGTCCAAAAGAAATTTATGACGATGCCATTCCCTCAGGCAATTCGGTGGCTGCCTATGTGTTGCTAAAGCTTTCTGCGTATACAGCAAAGGCAGAACTTATACAGGCAGCGGATAAGCAGAATGCTTATATAGCCGGCATTATTGAGGATTATCCCAGTGCTTACTGCTTTGCTTTGATGGCGCTTGGGATGGAGGTATATAAAACCAGGGAACTAATCTGCGTACTACCGGATGCCTCTTTTATAGAGGGAGTTCAGGAGTTACTGTCAAGACATTTTCTGCCGGATGTAACAGTACTTGTAAAGACGAAGGAAAATCAGGAACAATTAAAGGAGTTAGCAGTGTTTACCGAAGACTACAAAATAGATGAGAAAACTCCTGCCTACTATCTATGTGAAAATTATGCCTGCAGGGCTCCTGTTAATAATTTAAAAGAATTGGAAAATTTACTAATAAAAACAGTAGTACTTGTTTAAACTAAAAACAGCCGGCAGTGTTAAGTACAGCTCCTTCATCCTAATTGTTGTGAAGAGAAGTTTTTGATGCTACGGCTCTTTTCATTAAATTGTAAAGTGCCGTAGTATAGTTGCATAATTATATATTTGTTAAATAGCTTATTTTAAGAATTGCCAATAAGCTCTAAAATCACTAATATACTAAAAAGTATCGATACTCCAAATCCACAACTGTGGAATTAACCCCCACAGATGTGGATTTGTCTATATCGGAAAGAGGCTGTTGCAAAACTATAGGATATAGAACTTGGGCATAGAATAGGGATTATATTTTGTGAAAATTTTGTTCTAAGTTTGCGCGAATAAGCGGCTGCATTCTCTTTTTTGCAGCTATTCGCGCATACTTTCCACAAAATTTTTACAAAATATAATCCTTAATCTCTCCCAGGTAAGTTATGTTTTGAATTTTGCGACAACCCTTGGTTTTTTTAACTGTAATAATAAAATTAAGCCATAACAAAAACTTTGTGAACGAATAAGTCTAATTTTTGACATAGCAGCCTTCCTTATATATAATAAAAACTATATAAAAAAACAATATAATAAAACCATGGAAGATTCTATTATTATAATTCGACTTTCTAAAAGGTCTCTATCTAACTTCTCTGAATTCCAGTGTATAGATATTTTATTTTGTGTCGACTACCTGGGGTACTGCTTATTTTGGGTCAAAACCTTAAGATGTCTGTGGTTTGAATAAACCCTGTAATCTGGAAGAAGTAAGATGTGGTAAGAAGTAAGGTAAGGAACTATTTAACAAGGAGTAATACTATGAAAATAACAAGGGAATTTTATGAACGGGATGCCGTAACCGTAGCCAGGGATCTATTAGGACTTACCCTGGTACATAAGACAATGGAAGGTATCACAAAGGGTATCATTGTAGAGACAGAAGCCTACATGGGTACAATAGATGCGGCGGCACATTCCTATAAAAGCAATCCTTCCGGCAGAACTAATGTCCAGTATGGGGAAGGGGGACATGCTTATATCTATCTGATTTACGGTATGTATTACTGTATGAATATTGTTACCAATCAGGTGGAGGTACCGGAAGTAGTGCTTTTGCGTGCCCTGGAACCAGTGGAAGGTATTGAATTAATGAAAAAACGCCGGAATACAGAGAAAATTCTTAACCTGTGCAGCGGACCTGGAAAGCTCTGTGCCGCCATGGGAATTGACAAAGAGAATTACGGAATGGACTTATGCCAGAATCAGTTGTATCTTGAACAGGAGGCTGGATATAAGCAAAGTGAAATGATTGCTTCTAAACGGATTAACATAGATTATGCCGGAGAAGCAAAGGATTACTTGTGGAGGTTTACCATAAAAGATAATAAGTATGTATCAGTTAAAGTGAAATAACAGCCTTATCGTGTTAAAAAGCTCGATCGGAAAGCAGTACGGTAGCCATAAACTGGCATTATAAATTTTAAGAATTTTTTATAAAAACTATAGACTAATTTGTTTTTTTATGAGAGAATAAGTGCGTATGCGATGTTAAAATAATAACATACCGCTGTTAGCAGTATATTTATGTACATTGAAAGGAGTCTAAACATGATTTATTCACATGAAGTAGAAATGATGTGTCCAGTTGCGCAGGGCGTTAACCATGGGGCAGCACCTATCCCGGAAGAAGCAAAATGGGTACAAGCAAAAGAAGTAAAGGATATTTCCGGTTTAACACATGGTGTTGGCTGGTGCGCTCCACAGCAAGGTGCTTGTAAATTAACTTTAAATGTAAAAGATGGTATTATACAGGAAGCCTTAGTTGAAACAATCGGATGTTCCGGTATGACTCACTCTGCAGCTATGGCAGCAGAAATCCTCCCAGGAAGAACCGTTTTAGAAGCTTTAAATACTGACTTAGTTTGTGATGCTATTAATACAGCCATGAGAGAACTGTTCTTACAGATTGCTTATGGTAGAACACAAAGTGCTTTTTCCGAAGAAGGTTTGCCTATCGGTGCAGGTCTTGAAGATTTAGGAAAAGGCTTAAGAAGCCAGGTTGGTACAATGTACGGTACATTAAAGAAAGGTCCTCGTTATCTTGAAATGGCAGAAGGATATGTAACTGGTCTTGCACTTGATGAAGAAGACTTAATCATTGGTTATCAGTATGTTAACTTAGGAAAAATGACTGACTTTATCAAAAAGGGTGATGACCCGACTACTGCTTATGAGAAATCTAAGGGACAATACGGCCGTGTTGCTGATGCTGTTAAGATCATTGACCCTAGAAAAGAATAATAGAGGAGGATACATAAAATGGCTTTATTTGAATCATATGAAAGAAGAATAGATAAAATTAATGCAGTATTAAACAGCTATGGAATCGCTTCCATTGAAGAAGCAGAACAGATTACAAAGTCAGCCGGACTTGATGTATATAATCAAGTTAAAGGCATTCAGAATATTTGTTTTGAAAATGCTTGCTGGGCTTATTTAGTAGGTGCTGCTATCGCAATTAAAAAAGACTGCAGAAAAGCTGCTGATGCCGCTGCTGCAATCGGTGAAGGTCTTCAGGCTTTTTGTATTCCAGGTTCTGTTGCTGACCAGAGAAAAGTTGGTTTAGGACATGGTAACTTAGGAAAGATGTTATTAGAAGAAGAAACCAAATGTTTCGCATTCTTAGCAGGTCACGAATCTTTCGCAGCTGCCGAAGGTGCAATTGGTATCGCATTATCCGCTAATAAAGTAAGAAAAGAACCATTAAGAGTAATCTTAAATGGTCTTGGTAAAGATGCTGCTCAGATCATTTCCAGAATCAACGGATTTACATTCGTTGAAACTCAGATGGATTATTATACAGGAGAAGTTAAGGAAGTATTCAGAAAATCCTACTCCACCGGTGACAGAGCAAAGGTTAACTGCTATGGAGCCAACGATGTAACAGAAGGTGTTGCTATCATGCATAGAGAAGGCGTTGACGTTTCCATTACCGGTAACTCAACGAACCCTACCAGATTCCAGCATCCTGTTGCAGGTACTTACAAAAAAGAATGTGTAGAACAAGGCAAGAAGTATTTCTCCGTAGCCTCCGGTGGCGGTACAGGAAGAACACTTCATCCTGATAACATGGCAGCAGGTCCTGCTTCCTACGGTATGACAGATACTATGGGTAGAATGCACTCCGACGCACAATTCGCCGGATCTTCTTCCGTTCCTGCTCACGTAGAAATGATGGGTCTTATCGGTATGGGTAACAACCCTATGGTTGGTGCTACCGTTGCAGTTGCAGTTGCTATTCAGGAAGCGGCTGACGCAGGTAAATTCTAATAATATGCTTTAATATAGGGGGACTTCTCAAGTCGTAGGACGGTCTGGGAAGTCCTCTTTTTTTTGCTTTGGGTCAAAATCATGAAGTGTATGGGAATGGAGCATCATCCTCAGGAGACATACCTTTATAACAAGGCTAAAAAGTGTAGCTGAATAGTATATTTTGATGTATAATTTAGTAACGGATAATTCGTAATTGATGGCAAGTGCTAACGGGCTTAAGACAAATATTAGTTTATGCTTTTAAGAAAGAGGAGGAATAGATGTGCTATTTATCATTCAGAGTATTATTTTATGTGGGTTATTTTCAATTATAATATTAGTACCACTGGCTAAAAATCCTGTTGGGCAGATAATGTCATTTCCAGTAGAAATTAGAAAAAGAACGGAGTCTTTGCCGCAATATAAAGATAGTATTAAGAAAAAAGAGACAAGACATATTTGGATTAAGATTCTGGGAGCATTTGCATTTGTTCTAATACTTGCAGTAATTGCATATTTTTCAGGGGCAACAACATTTAAAAAAGCCTTTCTTTATGTTTTTTTCCTGTTCTTTGTTGTCAATATTTATGATTTATTTATTATGGATATTGGTATTTTTATGCATTGCAAAAAGCTTTGGATTCCTGGAACTGAAGATATGGTTCAAGAATATCATAATCCACGCCACCATATTATAGGTGCAGGAAAGGGCACTATCATTGGACTGTTAGTAGCATTTCTTTCTGCGGTACTAATTCAATTAATACATATCATACAATTAGGATAACTTTCATCAAAAGTGTTTCTGATTTTAAAGAAGTAAATTTGATTTGAGAGTCAAAAGCCTAATTTAGATTGTAAAATGAATAACCCGGTATATATATTCATTTTGTCTACCTTACCTTCCTGCGGCATGTCCTTAGTAGAGCCTCATAGATGCAAAAAGCATTGTACTGCTTAGCTTTTTGCTGAGTCTCTAGTCGGACATAAACAGCCTTGTCAGTCGGACTACGACAAAATGAATATATATACCGGGTTATTCATTAATTAAGTTTTTTGAGGCTTTTGACTCTCAAATCAAATTTTGGTCATCAAGAATTAAAATAAAAAAAGCAAGGTTTGAGATACCTTGCCCTTATTTTTATTTTAGGTTCTTTTCAGATTTACTTGATAATTTATCATCTTGAAAGGTAATAGTCGCAGAAGAATCATTTTCACCGTACCAGATATAAGTAACTATTTGCTGGCCATTATCAGAAGAAGTGGATACTATGGATCCATTTATACCTATAATGTCAACTGCATTATCGTATGTAATATCGTTATTAAGCTTATCATACGCGGTCTTTGTGATATAAGTATCGGTATCCGGAGAACTAGGATTTTCAGGATTCGTTGGCGTATCTCCAGGCGTATCAGTATAAACTACGATAGCAACAGCCGGTTTTTTAACACTAATATGAAATTTACGAGTTTTTTTTCCATATTTTGCGGTAATTGTTGTTTCCCCTAAAGATATAGCTTTAATATTTCCTCGCTTATCCACAGTTGCAATTTTCTTATTACTGCTTTTCCAGGTAACGGACTTCTGAGTATCGACTGTAATTGTAATAGTCTCCTTAGGCATCAACGAATAACTGGATATCTTTGCTGCATCAGCTGCATTGACATTAGAAAATAATAATAATAAGGATATCATTAATAAAAACATCTTTTTGTATCGTTTCATAATATCACCCCAATGTAAATTTATATATATTATACCATATAATTACAGCTTGTATAGATTAATTTAAAACTAATTAGTTAAAACAATATAGTTCATGTAGGAATTGCTAATTGGCTACTGTTTATAAAACAGGTGTGGAAAACCAATAAAATATGATGTAATATATAGTTAGTTGTAATACATAATCAAAGAATGTGTAGTAAGATTTAAAGAGGGTAGTTATAGAAGATACTAAAATATGGAGGGTGTTTATGAAAGATGATATCTTAATTAGGAATGAAAGCAGTTTGATTGGAAAACATAAATCAGAGCACGAACCTTATGAGTATACAAAATACGAAGTTACGACACAGGGTGAGTTCAGTCAATGTTACGTTGCTGTTTATGAAATACCTCCCATGAAATCAAATTATCCATACCATTATCATACAAACAATACAGAAGTATTTTATATCATAAGCGGGCAGGGAATCTTAAGAACGCCAAATGGGGAAAGAGTTATTAAACCAGGGGATATTATTGTATGCCCTCCCTCAGAATACGGAGCCCATAAAATTATGAATAATTCACAGACAGAGCCTTTAAAATATATAGATTTTGATACAACAAATTCACCGGATATTATTAGATATCCGGATTCGGATAAGACCGGAATTTTTATTCGAAATCAATCTAATACAGTCTTTAGAAATGATGACAAGACCAGCTATTATGATGGAGAGTAAATCAAGATTTGGAATATAGACTAAAAATCAAGATTTGGAATATAGACTAAAAATTTATGTGGAGTAAAAATTATGGATATTGCCATTATGTCAGATATACATAGCAATTATGTTGCTTTAGAGCGTTGCCTGGATTATACACATATACACGGTATCGATACCTTTATTTTCTTGGGGGATTATATTGGTGAATTAGCATATCCGGAAAGAACCATGAAGATATTGTATGAATTAGATGAGAAATACAACTGTTATTTCATCAAGGGTAATAAAGAAGAATACTGGCTTAATAGCCGTGCCGGAGGAGAAAAAGCCTGGAAATACAAAGATTCAACTACAGGTGCCCTGCTCTATGCATACAATCTTTTAAGTGACAAAGATATAAGTTTTTTTGCAAAGCTGCAATCTGCTGCGGAGTTATCAGCCGGTGAGCTGCCAGCAATTACAATGTGTCATGGTTCGCCCTATCAAGTTTCGGAAAAAATGCTGCCAGGGGATGACAGGACAATTAAGATTATGGACCGCGTTAAAACTCCCATTATCTTATGTGGTCACACCCATGTACAAAGCAAGTTTGTATATAACGGGAAATGTGTTCTTAATCCTGGGTCAGTTGGAATGCCTATGCTTAGTAAAGGTATGACACAATTCTTAATTTTACATGGGAAAAACGGGATATGGTCAGAGGAGTTTATCAGTCTCTCTTATGACATAGATAGAGTAATCAAAGAGCTTCATGAGGCTAAGTTAGATGAATATGCGCCTTACTGGAGTATGATATCAGAATATACCCTGCTAAATGGTAATACGTCTCATGGCACAATATTATCAAGGGCTATGGAACTATGCAGAAAAGAAACCGGTGACTGCATATGGCCAGATATCCCTGAAACGTATTGGGCACAGGCGGTTAATGAATGTCTCTTCTGATTTCTTTTCTGTATTTAAGCGGAGAAGTACCAACGATATGTTTGAACACTCTGCCAAAATGGGTGATGCTCTCAAAACCTGCCTTTTCTGATATTTCGGTAATATTTAAAGAGCTTTCTCTAAGCAGCAGCTGTGCTTGTTTGATTCTGATTGTGTTAACATATTCAATATAGGTAAAGCCGGTTACTTCTTTAAATATTCTGCAGAAATAATAAGGGCTGATATGAAACATACCGGCAATCGATTTTAAGGAAAGCTGATTGGTATAATTACTGTTAATATATTGAGCAGCTTCTGATATTTTTTTATGCAGAGGATTTAGACTTTTATTCTTTTTATTTACATTCAGGGTTGTGAGTCTGGTTAAGAAAATGAGGATATCCAATAGCAGAAGCTTTATCCTTGATTCATGCCCTAAAGCCAAAGAAGTAGTTTCTGCAAGTATTTTAAACATCAGATTTTCAAGTTCAGTTCTGTCATTAAAGGAAAGTGATAATACGGTCGGAGCTGTGCTAAAACAAGAAAAAGGAGAAATATCTTTCATACCAGTAAGAAAGCCTTCCAGAAAATTTTCTCTAAAACTGATAGATATCCTGCTGTATATTGCATTTGAAGCATTCGTGGTGCGGTGGATATTATAAGAGTTAATTAGTACTAAATCTCCTTTTTTTATATTATATATCTTATCTTCAATAAAAAAGTTTCTTTCTCCGGAGAGCTGATAGTAGAGCTCTAAGTATTCATGGAAATGCGTTGGGTATGCAACAGGCTTATCACTTTCTTTTAGATATTCAATTATAAAATTTTCATTTTTAGGTAGATTATCATTTAATTTAATATTCAAAAAATCACCCTGTCATATAAAGTTTAGTTGGTTGTCAGTTGCATGCATTGCATTTACGCGACTATATCAGTTTCTACTCTGATATCATATATGCGTCGTGTCTCAATTTATATTACATCTGAATTTATTATATCCCAATTTATATTACATCGAAATATATATTACACCTGAATTTATAACATCCCATTTTTTATTGCATCTTAATTAACTTAATGGTATCCGTGATACTATAAAGTCTGTTAACCATATCTTCCATTTACCATAGATCTATCTATGCCTAAGCTATCCCGACCTATCCCATAACCCTACCTATAAGTTTGTCTATAACTTTGCCTATAACCTATAACTTTGCCTATAACCTTGTCCATAATAATACAGCAATATATGTAGAAAATCAAGATACAAAAGCAAAATCCGTACGGAAATAATCTATATATTGCTTTATAATTCATACTAAGCAGATAAATAAATCTTAAATAAACTTCATACTAAGCAGATAAATAAGCAGATGTATAGATGGTACAGAGGTGCAAACTTAAAGTTAGCACACAAGAGGCAGAGATTACAGATCGTGAGCTGATCATGAGAAGGGGATTAATTTATGGATAAAAAAATTGTAAAACTGGATTCTATTGAAAGGCTGAAAGAGGAACTTGTAAAGAATAACTTATATCTTCCTATTTCTGAAGATATCAAAGTACTGAGAAATCCGGTAAATATAGGTGATAAAACCATACCAAACAGGATTGGGATTCATCCCATGGAGGGCTGTGACGGAACAAAAGATGGAAAACCGGATGAGCTTACCATCAGGAGATATGATCGGTTCGCTAAAAGCGGAGCCGGACTTTTATGGCTGGAGGCTACGGCAGTGGTCAATGAAGGAAGAGCGAATTCCAGACAACTTTTTATAAATGAAGATACGAAGGAAGATTTTAAAAAGCTTGTAACCAGGATTAAGCAAACGGCCAAGGACAACTATGGAGAAGAAAATATACCCTATACGGTAATGCAGCTAACTCATTCTGGTAGGTATAGTAAGCCTAAGGATAAACCGGAACCTATTATAGCGGCAGAAAATGAATACCTGGATCCATTTCTACCTAAGGATTATAAAACAATTACAGATGGAGAATTGGAAGCTCTTGAGGATAGCTATGTAAAAGCAGCTATTTTAGCAAAAGAAACTGGCATCGATGCAGTAGATATAAAAAGCTGTCACAGGTACTTAAATTCAGAGCTGTTATCAGCTCATTTAAGGAGCGGTAAGTATGGCGGCAGCTTTGAAAACAGGACCAGGTTTTTGATTCACATTGTTGATAAAATAAAGAGTGCGGTAGGAGAGGAACTTGACGTAACCCTGAGAATGAATGCTTATGATGCCATACCATACCCATATGGATTTGGAGTAGATAAACAGGATTTTCGTAAGCCGGATCTTTATGAACCTGTCAGGTTAATAAAAATGCTTCGGGACAGAGGGATAAAGCTTATCAATATAAGCTGTGGTAATCCTTATTATAACCCTCACATAGGCAGACCCTATGATTTGGGACCTTATAATCCCTTAACGACTCCCCTGTTTAACACAGTACTTATGTTAAATGTAGTAAAAACACTTCAGGAGAGCGTACCGGAAGTTGCCATAGTAGCAACAGGTCTTAGCTGGCTTAAAGATTTATCACCTTATGTGGCTGCAGGCGGAATCAAGGAAGGCTGGTTTAAAATTGCCGGATTTGGAAGGCAAGCATTTGCTTATCCGGAGTTTGCAAAAGATATCTTAGAAACGGGCAGGTTAGAGAGAAGTAAATGCTGTATATGCTGCAGTAAATGCACTGAAATAATGCGTACCGGGGGTAAAGCCGGGTGTGTAATAAAGGACAGTGAGATATATCTGCCCATATATAAGCAGGGTATCACCGGAGAAGTAAACCTGAATTCGGATAGAATAGCGGAACATATATAAAAGATTTATGGGAGGTATATAACACCCAGATTGGTGGCAGTAAATCATCTGCCGGAAGATCATTTATGCTTTAAGAGATAGATTGACAAATGCATTGCATTTATTATCATTCTATTTAAGCAGTATCGCAAGCAGTATAAATTGAAAGGCTGTCAAGTGAAGCTTCCCAATTCATCAAGATTTGTGATGGAGCGCGCGACAGAATGTTGGTTAGTGTGAAATAGAGATCAATTTCACACTGTGCAAGAGAATTTTATCTAAAAGAAAGGTGCCACGTTGTGATTCCTTCACATTTTTTCTTATGTGGCAGTATTGCAGGCAGACCTGTGATATGAATGGGTGCAGACATGAAGAGTAAAGCCATGGTTTTAACACGTTTTAATACACCTTTGGAACTAAAAGAGTTTGAAATTCCGCCGCTTAAGGATGGTGAGATTTTAGTAAAGGTAGAAGCGGCCGGCGTATGCGGTTCTGATGTTCATATGTGGAGGGGTGAAGATAAAAGAACCCCTCTTCCAATCATACTAGGACACGAAGGCGTAGGAAGGGTAGCGGAACTTAAGGGTCATAGAAATTATGTAGACGGAAGAAGAATAGCTCCAGGAGATTTGATTTTATGGAACAGAGGAATGAGCTGCCACAGTTGTTATGAGTGTGTAATACTAAATGAACCTTCCTTGTGCAGCCATAGAAAAGTGTATGGAATAAACCTATCCTGTGAGGAAGAACCGTATTTGAACGGGTGTTATTCCCAATACATTATATTAAGAGCGAATACGGATATTTTTAAAATAGAGGAAGAGATTGATCCCTCCGTGCTTGTATCGGCAGCCTGCTCAGGAGCAACGATAGCCCACGGCTTTGATATGATAAATGAAGGAGTTGGACAGACGGTTGTGGTTCAAGGACCGGGACCGTTAGGTGCTTATGCAGCAGCTTTTGCGAAAAGCAGGGGAGCGGCAAACATAATTGTAATAGGGGGCTCACAAGCTCGTCTTAAGCTATGCAAAGAATTTGGCGCGACCCATATACTAAACCGCAAAGAGCTTTCTATAGAAGAAAGACGTGATATCATATATGATATGACACAGGGTCGAGGTGCAGACTTGGTAGTTGAAGCAGTGGGTATGCAGGGTGCGGCAGAGGAAGGCCTTAAATTAGTAAGAATGGGTGGAACCTATCTCACAGCCGGATATGCGCAGCAAGTGGGTAGTGATACCATAGATTTCTTTACCGATGTAGTAAGAAAAAATATAAAAATACAGGGAGTATGGGTGAGCAGCAGCCGGCATACTTACCAGGCAATGGATATCGTACATAAGAATAAGACTGCGTTTAGCAAAATGATTACTCATAGATTTAAACTGGAAGAAGCCAATGAAGCCTTACAGGCTATGGAAAGCAAAGAAGCCTTAAAAGCAGTGATACTACCCTAGGCTGGCAGCAGTGTGAATAAAAAGCAGCTCAGCAGGTGTTATAATTCGAAATACTGGAATACTTCTGACACCTTTGTCCTAGATGACCCAGAAGAGGCATCATGAAGGGTAGGCGGACAGAAAAATCTACAGAAAGGATATCAAATAAAAGGTTCTTTCAGCCTTTTATTGTGGATGTATCGTAAGCAGGCTTGCGGTATGCAAAGGGTAAAATGATGAAACTGGATTATTCGGAGTTTATGGGTATTATAATTCGGTGCTATTCTTTAAATACAGTGATTGTTGGATCCGGTGCAGCGGGCTTAAATGCGGCGGACAGACTCTATAATTTTGGACAAAAGGATATAGCTATTGTTACAGAAGGAATGAACAAAGGAACCTCAAGAAATACAGGTTCAGATAAGCAAACCTACTTTAAGAATTCACTTACCGCCAAAAGCAGCGATTCTATCTACGCTACGGCTGAAAGTCTATTTTTAGGCGGAGCCATGGATGGGGATATCGCTTTGGTGGAGGCAGCATTATCAGCACAATGTTTTTACAAACTGGTAGATATCGGCGTGGCTTTTCCTCATACTGTCTACGGGGAATATGTGGGTTATAAGACCGATCATGACCCGAGTAATCGCGGAAGTTCTGTAGGACCATTAACCTCTAAAATGATCACAGAATGTCTGGAACATCAAATAAGAAATAAGGACATCACGGTATTTAACGGGTATCAGGTCATTGCGGTATTTAAAGATACCGTCTCTGATAAAGCAACCGGACTTTTAGCGCTGGATTTAAATAATTTGGAAGATAAACAGAATCGGTATGTAGTTTTTAATTGTACTAATATCGTATACGCAGTAGGAGGACCTGCAGGCATTTATAGTACTTCTGTTTATCCTGATAGTCAATATGGTGCTAGTGGAATTGCTTTTGAAGTCGGTGTAAAGGGGAAGAATCTTACGGAATCCCAATATGGAATAGCTTCAACAAAATTTAAGTGGAATCTTTCCGGTACTTATCAGCAGGTTCTGCCTAGATATGTATCCATGGAACCAGATGGAAGTGATGTCAGGGAATTTTTAACGGAGTATTTTGAACATCCGTCTGAGATGCTGAATGCTGTTTTTTTTAAAGGGTATCAATGGCCCTTTGATTCAAGGAAGATAAAGAATTATGGTTCCTCTATCATTGATATTTTAGTATATAATGAGACAGCAATTAAAAACAGAAAGGTGTATTTAGATTACAGGACCAATCCGTGGAAGGAGAAAGAATTCGACTTCTCAAGTCTGTGTAAGGAAGCATATGGTTATTTAAGCAATTCAGGGGCACTTTTTGGAAATCCCATAGACAGGCTTTTGCATATGAATGCACCAGCCTATGAGTTGTACAAAACCAATGGCATAGATTTAAAAAGTGAGATGTTAGAGATTGCCATATGTGCCCAGCATAATAATGGAGGTCTGGCTGGAGATATCTGGTGGCAGAGTAATGTGACGCACTTTTTCCCGGTAGGGGAAGTAAACGGTTCTCACGGAATATACAGACCAGGAGGCACCGCATTAAATTCAGGTCAGGTAGGCAGTACCAGGGCAGCAGAATATATAGCGGCAGTATACAAAGAAGAACCACCGGCCATAAAGGAGTTTCTATCCATTTGCTGTGACCAATTAGAGGATAAAATTCATTTGGCAGAAAAATGGATAACCAATTCATCCAAAGAGAGCAATGTTATGAAACGAAGGGAGGCATTACAAAGACGGATGTCTCAATATGGTGCACATATTAGATCCAAAGAAGGAATAGCAGGCATAATACATACAGCGAAAGAAGAACTAGATCATATAGACAGTGATATTATAATCAAATCCGTTAAGGAACTGCCGGAGGCCTTTCGGAACCGAGATCTTTTGATAACACAATACGTGTATTGCTGCGCGATCTTAGATTACATGGAAACTTGGGGTGACAGCAGAGGCGCCAGTATTATATATGATGGTCAGGGCGAGCTGCCGTTGCATAAACTCCCGGAGGTTTTCAGATTTCGGTTAAGTGTGGATGAACATAAGGATTTAATACAGGAAACCTGCTACCGTAATGGAAAATGCACATTTAACTGGAGACTGGTTAAGCCGATCCCTAATGAGGAGGAGTGGTTTGAACATGTCTGGAAAAAGTTTAGAAACGGTGAAATTGTAAGGTAAAGGGGGATGGCATATGATATTAACTACGGTAACCGACGAAGTACAAGAACAGATGGCGTTGGAGAATATCTTTGAAACAGCAAAGCAGCAGGGAATCTATAATTTTGAAATAAGAGCAATCGAAGGCAGAAGAGTGCCTGATTTTGATGATGATATGATTCGAAGATTAAAGAATTGCAAAAAGGAACAAGGAGTTACCTTCTCAGCTATATCACCGGGAATCTTTAAAGTTCCATTGGGGTCAGAAGAATTTAACTATCATAAAGATAAGCTTTTAACAGCTTCACTAGATTTTGCAGAAGAATTAGGAATAAATAGAATAATAATATTTGGTATTCAGAGATCGGAGAAAGATCGTTTAGAAGATTATCAGCAGGTGGTAAACGAAATAGGAGAAGCGGCATATAAGGCTAAGAAAAGGGGAATGGAAATACTGATTGAAAATGAGCCGGGCTGGTGGGCTGATACAAGTGAAAATTGCAGTAATATTCTAAAGAGCATTTCTTGCAGGAATCTTAAGCTGAACTGGGATTTGGGTAATCTGTATAACAGTGGAGAAAAAGATTACAAAAAAGGCTACGAACTCCTAAAGGACTATATAGCAAATGTACATGTTAAAGATATGCTTTCTACTGACGGTGGAGTAATCTGCGTACCAGCAGGTGAAGGAGAAATTGATTATGAGTCACAGCTTAAGGATTTAGAACAGGATGGTTATAACGGATGCATTACCATTGAGACTCACATGAGCCCTTTATATCCTAATTTTCTTAAATCATCTGCCTATATAAAAAAAATATTAAATTGGTAATTGCGATACTATTTAGTTTTCTAAATATACGCTACAATTAATACAAATTTCATAGCTTCAGTTGCTCTCTGGGCAAGACTTGGCTCTGAAATTGTATTAATTGCATTGTTTTAGATACAATAGTAGAGTTTCGCAATTACCAAAAAATTAATAAATCGTGAGAGGTGATATATCGTGAAAAGTCTGAGATTTGGCCTAATTGGAATCGGGGGCATTGGGGAAGTACATTTGAAAATGATAAAAGCACTGACAGAACAAGGGAAAGTAGAACTTGTGGCAGTTTGTGATAAATATCTTGCCAGATATAGTGAAAATCTAGATAAACTTGGGTTTCTATCTACCCATAGGTACGAAGAACTGGATGATTTTCTGTATTCAGGAGAGAACATGGATTTAGTTATAATAAGCACTCCCATACCCCTTCATAGGGACATGTGCTGCAAAGTTATGAAGGCAGGATATGATGTGCTGTTGGAAAAACCGCCGGCAGTTACCATTCAGGATCTGGACGAAATGATAAAAGTAAAAAAAGAAACAAAGAGGTTTTGCGCCGTAGGCTTTCAGCATACCTCTGAACAAAGTTTTGTATATTTTAAAGATAAGATAATGCAGGGGGAAATTGGTGAAGTTCAGTTTATCTGTGCTCAAGGGATCTGGACCAGAGACACTGGATATTTTAGCAGAACACCATGGGCTGGTAAGCTTATGCTGCAAGGAAATTATGTATTAGATGGTACTGTAAACAATCCGTTTGCCCATGCTTTGAATAATTGCCTTATCCTCGCTGATATCAAGGAGAACGGAAGCAGCCCGAAGTGGGTTCAGGGGGAGTTATATCATGCTAATCTAATTGAAGCAGAGGATACCTCCTGTGTCCGAATAAAAACGGAAAATGAAGTTGAAATTTTATTTGTAACAACGCTATGTTCAAAAGATACAGAAATTCCTTATATAAGAGTTGAAGGTTCAAAGGGGATAGGCTGCTGGGATTACGATGGTAACGTAACTTTTCGTAATTATGAGGACGAAGAAAACTACGAAAGCGTTCAGATAGAAAGTGATGCCTTTCGTGATATGTATGATAACATTATTGAATTTAAAAATAAAAATATAGATAAAATTAACTGTTCTCTTGAAGATACGAGAAAGTTTGTTTTGACCTCCAATCTAGCTTTTCAATCTTCCTTTGAGATACGTGACATTCATGAGAAGGATAAGGAAGTATATGAGATGGAAGGTGTTCCGTTAGTTACGATTAAAGATATTAACGATATTGTACATAGAGCTGCCGAAGAAAAAAAATTATTCTCTGAATTATCAATCGGATGGTCGAAAAAAACGGAATTAGTATATGCTGAGGGATATAATAAATTTTCATTATATGAAGATGCTTGATTAATTTATAAAGATGAGACTACTAAGGTTCAGCTTTCATAAATTAAAATCAGCTGATAAATTGGTTAAAATTGCAAAATATTATAGAATTTTCCAAAAAATAACTATATAATATCCTCTTGTAGAAAGGGGATAACAAATGAAAAAGAATGTTATGTTAGCAGTAGTTTTACTCGTAGTATCCGTTTCCTTATTAGGCTGCAGCGGAGGCAAAAAAGACAGCCGGACTTTAGATGATTTTATCAAAGCCTACACCGATCAGGATATAGCAGTTGATAAAGAAGAAAGACCATTATTTTCAATGATTGGTGCTTCTGACGGAGTTATCTTTAAGATGGATGATAAGGTTGTCAAGATTTACTCTTACAAATCCGTAAAAGACCTTGAAAAGGCAGAAAAAGATTTTGAAATCATAAAAGACTGGCCTACAAATGGACGTTTTTTACTTGAAACAAGCAGTGAGGATGCAACAAAAATTTTTAACGATATTAAGTAAGAATCGGTAACAATAGGTACAAGTAGGAGAGAATATGGTTTAGCTATAGACAATTAAACCATGTTCTCTCTTAATTGTTATCCGTATATCGCCTTGGCATGCCTGTCTCATCAATCAAATAAATTTCGACAAACAATTCTTTCTTTTCCACATCATCATAAATTACCCGTTCTCCCTTTAGCAGAGAATTCGCCACATTTACCCCAAGGGCTCCCATTTCAAAGGGCTGCTGTGCTATTGTTCCCTGCATCAGACCATTTTTGATTGCATCAATAGCTGCAGGATCACCATCGAAACCGATGACCATGATCTGTCCTTTCTTGCCGGCCTCATCGATAGCCTGAGCCGCGCCTAAAGCCATTCTATCATTTTCTGCAAATACTACTGCCAAATCATCGGCATAGGTGGACAGGATTTCTTTCATGGCTTCATACCCTTGGTATTGATCTGAATTAGCGGTAATTTCTGCAACTATATTGTAACCGCTCTGTGTCAGGATATCCTTAAAACCCTCGCCCCGCCGTCTGGCGTGGACTGCTGTTTCTTCTACTTTTATGATTGCTGCATTTTTGCTGGTGATAGAATGTTTCCGGATTAGTTCCAGGGCATATTCCCCAGCTAAGGAACCGCCGGCAAAGGAATCTGTTATGATAAAAGCGTCAACGTCTGCTCCACCGGTACCGATATCAACTACAACCACCGGAATTCCGGCTTTCTTTGCCATATCGGAAATTACAGGCATGGCATCCGGATTAAAGGGCGATATCATTAATACATCAATACCCTGATTGATCAGACTTGTGACTCCGGTTATCATTTCTACGGTGCTGCTGTTCTGATTATGAGTGATAACGTTTATTCCCAGTTCTGCGGCTCTCTCAAGAACTCCTTCTTGCATGGAGCGGAAGAATTCATAGGAACTGTTATAGACAGACCAGCCAATGGTATATTTCTTTGTGGGAGCAGAGGAGTCCGCTGCCGTTACAGCAGTATCCTGCCATGTGGTCTGAGCTCTCTCTGATGATATATTTTGGCTGTAGACAATAAAACAAAACACCAGGAGAAATACGATTAAGCCTGATATTATTTTCAGGAGCTTGTTCATTTTGACACCTCTGCCTTCCTCCAAAGACCAAACCCTGCCCGTATTCGGTCAGAGCCTAGAATAAAAAAACCCATTTCACACTTTTATATAGATAAAATATGCTTAAAATCAGCCTTGTATGCCAAGATTCCATATATAGGTAGAAGAATAATGCGGTGCAGTAGAAAATGCAGTGCAATAGAGAAAGCAGTGCAATAGAGAAAGCAGTGAAATAGAGAAAGCAGTGAAATAGATAAAGCGGTGAAATAGAGAAAGCGGTGAAATAGAGAAAGCGGTGAAATAGAGAAAGCAGTGAAATAGAGAAAGCAGTGAAATAGAAAAAGCGGTGAAATAGAGAAAGCAGTGAAATAGAGAAAGCAGTGAAATAGAGAAATCAGTGAAATAGAGAAAGCAATGAAATAGAGAAAGCAATGCTATAGAAAATGCAGTGCTATAGAAAACAATACATATAGAAAATACAGTACAATAGAAAAATGCAGTGCAACAAAAATATAATGCAATAGAAAATATAATACATTGGATATGCATGTGACAGATAAGGCAATCTATTAGAAAAATGCAGCAAAACAACGCTATACAGTAGAAAAATTCAAAATGAAAATGATAAACAATAAGATACGATAAAGAATAATAGCTTAAATAAGATGTAAAAAAACAAAATGCGACTAAAACAATAATAAATAATTAACAAATCAATAAATAACAATTGACAACAAGAATGTAATTTGGTAGACTGTATTCAACTTAAAGAAAAGTATTTTTTATTAACGCAAATAAAACAGAGGGCAAACAAACTAATGCACGATGCGAAGACGCTGACGATAAAGAGTACTTTTTTTTGTGCCCAAAAATAAGTATCTTTTACAACTATTTATCAAAAGGAAAAGGAGAAAATTTATGAAAAACATGAAAAAAATCTTGGCACTGTTCCTTGCATTTACAATGGTCCTGGCTCTGGCAGGATGCAGCAAGAGTACTTCTACCCAGGGGAGTTCAGAGGTAAAGACTACGGGAGAGGGAAGTACTGCCACCAAAGAAGCAGCTGGGACACAAGATACAACCGAATTAGTTACCGGAACAAAACAAGGTGTTGCACCGGATAATGACTTAGTGATTGCGGTGGAAACAAGCATCAGTTCCTTAGACCCTCATAACTTAAGTGACACACTGTCTATATCAGCAACCCGTGCCATGTATGAAAACCTGGTTATGTTTGATTCTGATATGAAAATCGTTGGACAGTTAGCAGAGAACTATGAAATTTCTGAAGATTCCCTTACCTATACGTTTCATTTAAGAAAAGGAATCAAATTCCAGGATGGAACAGACTTTAATGCGGCAGCTGTAAAAGCGAACTTTGACCGTATCTTAAATAAGGACAACAATCTTATGATAAGGGGCCGCTTTGTTGTAAAGAATGGTGATCAGGAGACACAACGTATTGAAAGTATTGAAACACCAGATGATAATACCGTAGTATTTAAGCTGGCAGCACCTTATAGTCCCTTTATCAATAAGCTGACCCTGGTTGCCATGATTAGCCCTGCAGCCATTGAAAAATACGGGAATGAAGGTTTAATCACCAATCCAGTTGGAACCGGTCCTTATGTTTTTAAAGAATGGGTAGAAGGGGATCATATGAGTGCAACGGTTAACCCGAATTACTGGGGAACCAAGCCAGGAGTAGATTCTGTAACCATTAAGGAAGTACCGGAAGCCGGTTCCCGTACGGCTATGCTCCAAACCGGTGAAGCAGATTTTATTTATCCTATGCCCTCAGACCAGATATCGGCAGCAGAAGGTACCGGAGATATAACAGTGAATGCTACTACCTCCACCATTATGAGATATGTGACCTTAAATACCAATTTAAAGGAATTAAAGGATGTCAGAGTCCGCCAGGCCATGAATTATGCCATTGACCGCAATGCCTATGTACAGCTTATGTATGCCGGTTACGGTGCACCAGCTACCTCTGTTATGGCTCCTTCCATATCCTATTACAGTGAACAGCCGGCATATGACTATAACCTGGATAAAGCAAAATCTTTATTAGCCGAGGCAGGTTACCCGGATGGATTTAACTTAACCCTGTGGGGGGATAATTCGACTCAGGAAGTAAAAGGTATGACCTTTGTAAAACAACAGTTAGAACAAATCGGTATCAAGGTAGAAGTAGTTCCAATGGAACCTGCAACCGTATCGGATAAAATTTATGTGCCGTTAGAAGACGCTAAAATTAATATGTGGTATGTAAACTGGTCACCATCCACATGTGATGCTGATGGTGCAATGCGTGCTTTATTCTACAGTTCCATGTGTCCTCCTACCAGTGCAAATACAGCTTATTACAACAATGCAGAAGTGGATGATTTACTGGATCAGGGTATTGCATCAGCAGATCCGGCAGAATTAAAGCCTATTTATGCAAAAGTACAAACAATTCTTTGGAATGATGCGCCTTGGTTATTCCTTGGGAACGACCAGAACATCTTTGCCAACAAAACATATCTTTCTGGTGTAAGCGTAGCTCCGGATGGTGCAATTAACTTTGCAGGGGCAGCATTAGCACATTAATTTATATTTTTAAGTAAAAACGAACAGAGGTGTTCACAGAGAAAACTGTCATCTTTAACATCTGTAACAGATGGAATGAGGCAGTTTTCTTCGTAAAAGAAAACACCCGGACTAAGTTGGAGGAACGTTCATGGGACGCTATTTTGTAAAAAGAATACTGGGAGCGATACCGTTGTTGTTTGCCATTTCCTTTTTGATATTCATGTTTATACATTTGATACCGGGAGATCCGGTACGTTTAATTGTTGGTTATGAAGCTACCCAGGATCAGGTGAATGAGGTAAGGGATGCTCTGGGACTTAACAAACCGCTGCTGGCCCAGTATATAGATTATATGAAAGGGATCTTTACCGGAGATCTTGGGAACTCCATTAAAAGCGGCATGTCGGTTACAGACCTGATCGGACCCCGCTTTAAACCAACAATTACCCTTACCCTGTGCGCTATGGTATGGGCAGTAGCTGTCGGTGTATTGATTGGTATCCTTTCGGCGGTAAAGAGAGGAAAGCTTTTGGATTACCTGGGCATGGTTACTGCAATTTCAGGAATCTCTATTCCAAGTTTCTGGCTGGGGCTTGTGTTGATTCAGATATTTTCTGTAAAACTTGGATGGCTGCCTACAGGGGGACTAGACAGCTGGAAAGGTTATATTCTGCCTTCCTTTACCATGGGGGCAGGGATTATGGCAATACTGGCCAGGTTTACCCGTTCTTCTATGTTAGAGTCTCTCCGTGAGGATTATGTAAGGACAGCCAGAGCGAAAGGTCTTAGAGAGATTTTAGTAATCGGAAGGCATGCCTTTAAGAATTCGCTGATTCAGGTGGTAACCGTAGCGGGGCTTCAAATCGGCGGATTATTAGCCGGCTCCGTACTAATTGAAACTGTATTTTCCATACCGGGACTTGGAAGGCTTTTGGTTGATTCCATCGGTTACCGGGATTATAAAGTGGTGCAGGCATTATTGCTGTTCTTTGCGGTGGAATATATCGTTGTAAATCTGGTGGTTGACTTACTCTATGGAGTACTCAATCCGAAAATACGTTATGATTAGGAGGTTTTCTGTGGCTGATAAAATTAGAATAAATACGGGAACTGTCCCTGAGACAGAAGAAGTCCTGCCAAAACCTAAATCCAGAGGGAAAGAATTTATAAAGAAGTTTAAGAGAAGAAAAACAGCAGTAGCCGCCTTAGTTTTTATCCTGTTCCTTGCCATTGCGGCTATATTGGCACCTGTTCTAGTGCCTTATAATCCAGACACACCCGACTACAGTAATCTGTTAAAAGCACCTAATGCAGCGCACTGGTGGGGAACAGATGAATTCGGGCGTGATGTTTTTAGCAGGCTTTTAATGGGAACCAGGCTATCCTTATCAGTAGCCATAAGCGCTGTTGGGATTGGCGCGGCTCTTGGAATTGTGCTGGGACTGTTTGCAGGATTTTATAATGGATGGATTGAAGCGGCGGTTATGCGAAGCTCAGATATTTTATTCTCCTTTCCGGATATTTTACTCGCAATTGCAATTGTAGCTATCATTGGTCCTGGGGTTATTAATGTGGTTATAGCCGTAGCGGTGTTTACCGTCCCCTCTTTTGCCAGAATTATGAGGAGCGCCACCTTAAGTGTAAAAGAAGCTCTATATGTGGAGGTGGCAAGGTCTGTTGGCTGTAAGAACAGCCGGATTCTTTGGGTGCATATTTTCCCGGGAACCATACAGTCCATGATTGTTAATTTTACCATGCGTATCGGAACAGCTATCTTGGCAGCAGCCTCTTTAAGTTTCTTAGGGTTCGGGGCGAATGTAACGGAACCTGACTGGGGTGCTATGCTGTCTCAGGGGCGCAATTACCTGAATACAGCTCCCCATATTGTATTATTTCCGGGTATTCTGATTTTTCTGACCGTACTTGCTTTTAATTTGCTAGGTGATGGTCTGCGGGATACTTTGGATCCGAAGATGTATTAGGAGGAGCTGACATGGCAGAAAAGTTATTGGAAGTTAAAAATCTTAAAACAGAATTCAGACGGGATAAAACTATGGTAACGGCTGTAAAGGATGTCTCTTTTACCATACATAAAGGAGAAGTATTAGGGCTTGTAGGAGAATCCGGCTGTGGTAAATCCGTAACCTCTTTATCCATTATGAGATTATTAATTGATACTCCTGGAAAAGTAACAGCTGGAGAAGTACTTTTAGAGGGCAAAGATTTACTAAAATGTCCTGAAAATGAAATGCGTAAAATAAGGGGCAGTCAAATGGGAATGATATTCCAGGAACCCATGAGTGCATTAAATCCCTGTATGCGGATCGAGACCCAGCTGATCGAAGCCATAAGGCTCCATAGAAGCTTAAGCCGCAGTGAAGCAAGAAAACATAGTCTTACCATGTTAAAGACAGTGGGGATACCTGATCCGGAAACTACCTTAAAAAGCTTTCCACACCAGCTATCCGGAGGCATGAGCCAGCGTGTTGTTATAGCTATGGCAATGTGCTGTGACCCCAAGCTGTTAATCGCAGATGAACCCACCACAGCCCTGGATGTAACAATCCAGGCACAGATACTAGAACTAATGTTACGTATAAAAAATGAAAAAAACACAGGTATTTTACTAATTACCCATGACCTTGGAGTAGTAGCAGAAATGTGTACAAGGGTAATTGTTATGTATGCCGGTCGGATCGTGGAAGAAGCAGCGGTAAGTGAGCTTTTTAAAGCTCCAAAGCATCCTTACACACAGGGATTGATTGCCTCTGTACCCAAGCTGGGTTCAGGAGTTACCACTCTGCCCTCTATTCCTGGTAATGTACCAGACCTTTCTATGATGCCAAAAGGCTGTAAGTTCGCACCCAGGTGTAAGTATGTCATGGATTTATGCAGGAATTTAGAGCCGGAACTAAAAACAGCCGGTCAGGATGGGATGAGAAAATGCAGATGTCATTTACTTAATACAACCAACAAGGAGGTATCAGCCTTATGAGTACTCCCTTAGTTTCCATAAAAAATGTAACAAAAACGTTTCAGGTATCCAAGGGATTTCTGGCAACAAAGAAGTATGTACATGCAGTAAACGAGGTTTCTTTTGATATTAATGCCGGTGAAACGTTTTCCTTAGTAGGGGAATCAGGATGCGGAAAATCAACCACCGGTCGGTTAATCGACCATTTACTCATTCCGGAACAGGGGGAAATCTGGCTGGACGGGAAAGACATTACGAAATTAAATGAAAACCAGATGAGACCCTTACGTAGCGATATCCAGATGATTTTTCAGGACCCCTACGGTTCCTTGAATCCAAGAATGAGAATCGGGGATTTAATTGGGGAACCTTTGCTGATTCATACGAAATTAACTGCCGGGGAACGAATGAAAAAGGTCCAGGAGCTTTTGGAAATCGTAGGGTTAAAAGCCGCATACTATGACAGGTATCCCCATGAATTTTCCGGCGGCCAGCGCCAGCGTATCGGAATAGCAAGGGCATTGACGGTAAAACCTAAATTAGTTATAGCAGACGAACCGGTATCTGCACTGGATGTGTCCATACAGGCCCAGGTCCTGAATCTGTTAAAAGAGCTTCAAAAGGATTTTAACCTGACCTACCTGTTTATCTCCCATGATTTAAGCGTAGTAGAAATGATTTCAGACCGGATTGGTGTCATGTACCTTGGAACCATAGTTGAAACTGCCTCCAAAGAAGAGTTATACCGTGATCCAAGACATCCCTATACCAGAGCATTATTATCCGCTGTTCCCCAGATCGATCCGGCAAGAGAAAAAAAGAGGATTTTACTAAAAGGTGACCTGCCAAGTCCGGTTAATCCTCCCTCTGGTTGTTTGTTCCATACCCGCTGTCCTCACTGCACGGATAAGTGTAAAAGAGAAAAGCCTGTTATGCAGATGGTTTCACAAAACCATGGGGTGAAATGCCATTATACAGAATTTCCAAATGAAATATAAAAGATTAATGGGAATACAATCAGCGGATATAATAAATAAATATTTCTTTGTGTGTAAATAAGTGGTAAAATAACAGTATATGTCGGTCCAGACACATAAGGAAACATTCTTATTAATCTCTGATTATTCTTATCATAATTAAGATTGTATAAAGGAGCCAGGGAATTAGTAACCCGGTGGTACAATTTAAGTTATGGTCGAACTATTATAAACTGGGCCGGTACCTCTCATTATATGAAAACAACATTGGTAATTGCTAAACTATTTAGGTTTCTAAATATACCATACAATAGTAGAGTTTCGCAATTGCCTATATGAAAACAACAGATTAAATATCCATAAATGAACCCAAAATATGGGCGAAGCCTGTTATATTTGTCGACCGTTAATCAAATCGGAACCGGAAATGAATCTGTTTGGGTGTACGATAATAAAGGAAAGAAAGCAGAGGCAGGAACATGTTTACAGAGGAAAGATTAGATGCAATCCTTCAAATTCTTAAGCAGGACGGTAAAGTAAGAGTCAAAAATTTAAGTGAACAATTCCAGGTGACAGAGGATTGTATCCGTAAAGATTTAAAAGTACTGGAGAATTCCGGTAAGTTAAAAAGAACTTATGGCGGTGCTATTTTATCCCAGGATTATCCACTGGAACGGGATGTTATAGACCGAAGGACTTATAACGAGGATAAAAAGCTTATTATTGCGAAAAAAGCCGCGGAGTTAATTAAGGACCATGAGACCATTTTTTTGGATATCTCCACGACGAATATTAAACTGGCTGAAATTCTGGTGGAAAATAGAAAACAACTGGTAGTAGTAAGCAATATGATCGATATATTGCAGACCCTTGCAAGGAGTTCTACCATAACTGCGATTGGTACCGGAGGCACTATGTACCGTACTGTAAATGGCTTTATGGGAGCCGCTACCATAGAAGTGATTAAGCAATACAGCTTCGACCGGGCCTTTATTGGAAGCTGTGGGGTAGATATGGTGGATCAGTCAATCACCACGTTAGGAGTCGAGGACGGTTTGACAAAAAAAGCGGCACTTCTTAGCAGCCGGCACAAGTATGTAGTAATGGAGCGGGATAAGTTTTATTTTAATGATTCCTATAAATTTGCCCACTTTGATGACATTAACGGAATTATTACTGATGAAAGCCCGGACCAGTCGACACAAAATGTGCTTGACTCTGCGGGTATTACACTATATTAGCGGGAGTAGGAATTGCTGCATTCTTGATAACAGGTAAAAGGGGGTAATTGGTATGATTCGAATTGATAATGACAATTCATATGAATACAGTGCAGAGTTTTTTTTCGAAAAGGATGCAGATAGGCAAGAACTGCCGGACACGGTACAAAAGATATTTGACGGGGGGTTCCTTAAGACCCAATTTTTATATTTGGGTAAGGAAGGCAGCCAAAGCAGTATTTTATTGGTTGGTCTTGGCAAGGATATTACGGATAAAATAGAGATAAAAGAAGCAGCAGCCAAAGTTTCTAGTGTAATGAAAAGCTATAAAATAAAACAATTTGGCGTTAATATCTCAAAACTATATCATAGTATAGGTCTAGAATGTGTCAGAGATATAACGGAAGGTCTTATGCTGGGGCTTTATGAAGAAAGAAAGTTTCCGGAAACAGAACGGGATGAATATGATATGATACTGACCGGAATTCCGGAAGGAAAAAGGAAAGAGGCAAAGCTGCTGGTGCAGGAAACCGTACCGGTAATCGAAGGTGTCATATTTGCCAGAGATATGGTTAATCTTCCTGGAAATAAGCTAAGACCCGAAGATTTTGCTGGTGAAATCATTAAGTTTTTAAGGAATACCAAGGTGATGGTTGAAACCCTGGACTTCGGGCAATTAAAGGAAATGGGAATGGGGGGACTGGTTTCAGTTGGTGAAAGCAGCGAATTTCCCCCGGTTTTTGTGATTTTGCGCTACATAAATAATCCGGACTGTAAAGATATTACTGCCCTGGTAGGAAAAGGAGTAACCTGCGATACCGGAGGCTACTGCTTAAAACCGGCGGGTTCTATGCTTGGTATCAAAGGTGATATGGCTGGAGGAGCGGCAGTAGCAGGAGCGATCTATGCCCTGGCCCAAAATCAGGTTAAGACTAATGTTATTGGTTTTATACCAGTCTGTGAAAACAGGATCTCCCCGGGAAGCCTTTTACCCGGTGATGTAATCACTTCCTATTCCGGTAAAACCATAGAAGTCTTAAATACCGATGCGGAAGGCAGGCTTATCTTAGCAGATACCATTGCTTATGCAGCTGCTAAGGAACATGTAACCAAAGTATTAGATATTGCCACCCTGACAGGTGCGGTTGTCAATATGCTGGGCTTTAGTGTAGCCGGAGTGGTCACGGATAGTCAGGAATTTTTTGATGAATTCCGGGCAGCTTACCATATATCCGGAGAGCGCTACTGGAGACTGCCAGTTTATCCAGAACATGAAAAGATGATCCAGAGTAAAATCGCTGATATTAAAAACATGGGCGAAAAATACTGTGGAACCATTACAGCAGGTCTATTCATTAAGGCATTTGCAGAAGGGCTGCCCTGGCTGCATATCGATATTGCTGGAACCGCTTGGGTTGATTCACCCATCTTTGCCTACCAGTCAAAGGGGGCTACCGGGGCAGGCGTAACCTCGATTTACCACCTTTGCAGCAGAGAGGGAGGGGAGTATTAGAGGATGGTTAAAAACCTGGTTAATTATACCCTGGAAGCCTGTGTGGATTCGGTAGAATCAGCGCTTGCTGCCGCAAATGGAGGGGCTAACAGACTGGAACTTTGCAGCAATTTAATTATAGGCGGTACAACACCAAGCCAGTGGCTCCTTAAGGAAATCCGTAACTATACGGATATTAAAATCAACGTATTGATACGTCCTAGATTTGGTGATTTTTGCTATTCAGATTATGAATTTAGTATAATGAAAGAAGAAGTACAGATGTTTCGGGAATTAGGTGTAAGCGGAGCAGTTTTTGGGATTTTAAAGCCGGATGGGACTTTAAATCTTGAGGCGATGGAGGTTTTAATGAACCTTGCCAACGATATGGAAGTGACGTTACACCGGGCTTTTGATGTCTGCAGGGATCCTTATATAGCTCTGGACCAGGCAAAAAGCTTAGGGATCCGATCCATTCTGACTTCCGGTCAGAAGAATACCTGTCTGGCAGGCAGCAGCTTAATCAAAGAGTTAGTGGAATTAAGCCGGGGTGAAATTGAAATCTTAGTCGGCGGAGGTGTGAATGCCGAAGTCATCAAGAAAATCGGACCCCTAACCGGTGCAAGGGCGTATCATATGTCTGGTAAATCTAATAGGGACAGCACCATGGAATTTCGGAAAGCTGATGTCAGCATGGGTCTGCCAGACCTTGATGAGTTTATTATCTGGAAAACCGATGAAGAAAAAATCCGCGAAGCAAGAATCGCTTTAGAAGCTTTATAAAATGGAGTGTATAGTATGTTCTCTGAAAATAACAAAATAAGAATAGAAGATCGGTTCCAAAAACTGATGCTTGAACTGCCGGTCTTAAATCAGGAAATTGACAGGCTGGCTGTACTTAAGGCTGAGACAGCCCTGGCAGTGAAGTATTTATATGTTACAATGCCATATAGTGATATTGGAAATTATTCGTTTGATACTTTTTTAGATTATGCCAATCAAGGTGTTTATCTTCTAGAACATGGTCCTTACCGTGAAAAAATTGCAGAGGATTTATTCCTTAACTATATTTTATATCACCGCATTAATGAAGAAGAAATACGTCCCTGCCGTTCGTTTTTTTATGAACAGTTAAAAGACAGGATAAAAGGTTTGACCATGAAAGAAGCAGCTCTGGAGGTTAACTACTGGTGTGCCCAGGAAGCCTCTTACCGCTCTACCGATGAACGGACGGTGGCACCTATTACCGTGTATAACTGCGGATACGGCAGATGTGGGGAGGAATCCACCTTTACCGTCAGTGCCCTTCGCAGTATCGGAATTCCAGCCAGACAGGTCTATGCTCCAAGATGGTCCCATTGTGAAGATAATCATGCCTGGGTCGAGGTATGGTGTGACGGTGAATGGTATTTTCTTGGTGCTTGCGAGCCGGAGGAAATTTTAAATAAAGGCTGGTTTAACAGTGCCGCTTCCAGGGCTATGCTGGTCCATTCCAGATATTTTGATGTTGCTCTGAAAGGGGTAGAGACGAATCGTTTAGAAGAGAATGAAAACTTAGAAGTGCTTGAAAGTTTAAAAGAGAATGAAAACTTAGAAGGACTTGAAAGCTTAGAAGAGAATGAAAACTTAGATGAGCTTGAAAGCTTAGAAGAGATCCAGAAAATAGGTTCTGGTGAGCTTTTGGTGGATTTTAAGGCTGAGAATATTCTGGGTAAAGAAGGAATGGTAACCATGCTAAACCAATTAGGAAGGTATGCGCGAACAGACCTTATTAAGGTAACCGTAATAGATGATTTGCTAAACCCGGTCATTGGAATAAAAGTGGAATTCCAAATCGTAAACTATTCCGAGTTCTTCACTCTGACAGCCTTAAAAACAGACGAAACCGGAACAGTAACTTTAAAAACAGGTCTTGGAAGTATCAATATACATATCAGTTATAAGGATACTTCTACGGATTTATTAATAGACACCAGAATTCAGAAAACGGCTGTAATAACATTAAAGGGCAGTACTGAGACGGAAAACTGCTGGTTGCCATTTGATATGATTGCTCCGATAGATAGTCCTGTTAATAACGCAGTACCGACACGTTTGCAAAAAACAGAAAGAGAAGTGAAAACCGCAGCAGCCACCAGAAATAGGATGAACAAAATAAAAGGAATCCACAATGAGGAAATAGATGGGTTTTTCGCTTCTGATATACAGCATAGAAGCCTGAAAGAAAAGCTGCTTGGCATCTTAACCGTAAAAGACCATACTGACTGCATGGCAGAAGTGCTGGAAGAACATGTTGTCTATGCCCTGCCCTATAAAGACTCACCGGAGGCTTCTTATACGGAAGAGATTTTTATACATTACCTCTTAAACCCCAGAATATGGAATGAACCTATAAGAAAATACCGGCACTGTATTCAGGAGCATTTTAGTGATAAGGATAAGGAAGACTTTAAAAACGAGCCTAAGCTGATCTGGAAATGGGTAGAAGAAACGATACAAAGCCATGAGGACAGAGAACATCCTAATGTGGTGACTACACCTTTTGGATGTTTAAAGACTGGTACTGGCAGTGAATTATCAAAGAAAATTTTATTTACAGCAATTGCCAGAACCTTTGGTATACCTGCCAGGCTTAAGATGGAAGACGGTTCTATGGAATATTTTCAGGGGGGAGAGTTTATTCCTGTTTTAGAAGAAGGTGCAGGATTTAGCACGCTATTACTTAATGCCGGTGAAGATAATATTACTTGGGCCTATTATCAGAATTATACCATTGGACGTTTTAATAAGGGTACCTATACTACACTAAAGCTTGAGGAAACAATATTTCATAACGGTAGGCATAAGCTTACCCTGAGACCGGGAAGGTACCGTATTATCACTTCAAACCGACTGCCAAATGGCAATATATTTGCCAATCGGTATCTAATGACCCTTAAAAAGGGTGAAACAAAGGAGGTTTTCTTATCCCTTCGGGAGGCTAAGTTATCCGATATGCTTGAGAATATAAAGATGAATGATTTTCTATTAAAAAGAGCAGAGGGAAATCCTGTGTCCGGCAGTGAAATCACAAAAACCGGAAAACGAATACTCTTTTGGCTGGAAGTCGGTAAAGAACCTACGGAACACATATTAAATGAACTCTTAGTCAGAAAGATAGAATTCAGCAAGCACGCAGAACAGCTGATATTTATTATTCTAAACCAGACTTCCCTGATTGATCCGACCCTGTCAGAAGTGGTAGAAAGCTTTCCCGGGGCAGCAATACTGTATGATGATTTTGGAGAAAATATACAGAATCTAGGCAGAAGATTATATGTTGATCCGGATAAGCTTCCGCTTATTATTGTAACCAGTAAAGAACTGAACGGGATTTATGCTACTAGTGGTTATAATGTTGGGACGGGAGATATGCTTTTAAGAATTTTAAGGGAAGAATTTTAAGGGAAGAAATATAAGGGAAGAAAGATAAGAGAAGTAATATAAGCGAAGAAATATAAGGAAAGAAAGATAAGAGAAGAAAGATAAGAGAAGAAAGATAAGGGAAGTAATATAGAGAAGTAATATAAGAGAAGAAAATAAGGGAAGAAAAATAAGAGAAGAAATATAAAGGGAGAATTATAAAGGAAGAGATTTAAGGAAAGAGTTTTAAGAAAAATGTTTAAAAGATGCATTTTAGAAAAGAAAAATATAAAAAATAGTACATATTTATGCCAATTTTACGGAAACTATTTCCGAGGTGAATTAGCATGAGCATATCAAAAAAAGAAAAACAACAGCAGAAACATGAAAATGAAAAATTTAACAGTATAACCAACAAAGTAAAAGTGGAAAACCAGAATCAGACCCACAATGTCGTGGATGAAGGCATCGGTCCAATTAATCAGAAGAGATAATATCAATAGTAAAGCATATCAAAGAAAACTTTATAGTGAATTTCCAAATAGGAGAAGGATTATGTTCTGATTTTAAAATCTCAGTAAAACATAATCCTTATTCTATGCCAGAGTCCAATATTTCATTAAGCTGCTGCAACCTCTCCTTTACCCTCAGGTGCCGATTACATAAGGAAAAAGGTTTTTCTTTCGGCATAGTATATGGTATAATATGTTAATATGCTAAATAAAGTTGGAGGTAAGTTATGAACGATTTTGGAATGAATCCCTTTGGCGGATTCAGTATTATGTTTACCCTGGTACCGCTTATATTTGTTATTATTTTATTGTTAATGGTGGGTTCAATAATATACAACATCAGTCAAAAGGCAAAACAAAATGCACACAATAACAACTCACCGGTATTAACTGTGGAGTCAACCGTTGTTTCAAAAAGAACGGATGTATCCACATACCATAATAGTGGTACAGCCGATAATTCTATGGACCATTATAGTTCTTCAACAAGGTATTATGCTACTTTTCAGGTAGAAAGCGGGGATCGTATCGAGCTTTTAATTACTGGAACGGAGTATGGGCTCCTCGCGGAAGGGGATTTGGGTAAGCTGACTTTTCAGGGCACCAGATATCTGGGATTTGTAAGGCGGTAATTTAACTGGATATATATGTTGAAAGATAACAATTTCTTCTGTGGGATTGTTATCTTTTTTTTGTTTCAGAGATAAGTTCTCTGAACTTCCCTCTGAAATAAAAAGCCCAAAAAAATGTTAATACCAAAGAAAAACAACTGATTGCATAAAATACGACGGACGTAGTTGGTATAGATAAAAAATATGTAAAATTTGCACAAATAAATATGGATAAACAAGCACTGAATATACATTGACAACAAATATTTCCAATGCTATCATAAAAATGAACAACCGACCGCGAAATCGGAAAAGGAGGTTTTAGATGTACACTGGCGATACTTAGCATCAATGGCAAAAGCGGTAAATCGGAGTTAAACGGAGCGGATGAAATTCATAAGACATGGGTAAATTATGAAATTGTACTCAAAAGGTCGACGAAGTAACAAATTGCACTTCTTCATTTTGTCATAATAAACTAAATAATATTTTAGGAGGAGATTTATGAAAAAGCTACTATCTTATGTTCTCGTTCTGGTTATGGCAGCAGCTTTAATATCCTGCAGTACAAATAAAACAAGTACACAAACCGCAGGAAATAACAACTCCACTAAAGATGAAAAAACAGCGGAAACCAAAACCACTACCTCAGATAATAATACACTTACCGTATGGTGCTGGGACCCCGCTTTTAATATTTATGCGATGCAGGAAGCAGAAAAGGTTTACCAAAAAACAAATCCTGATTTTAAACTAAACATAATCGAAACTCCCTGGGATGATGTTCAGACAAAGATAACCACGGCAGCCTCCTCTGGCGATCTTAGTACCCTTCCAGATATATTTCTAATGCAGGACAATGCGTTTCAGAAAAACTTTGCTAACTTTCCGGAAGTGTTTACAGACTTAACGGGAAAGAATATTGCTTTTGATTCTTTTGCGCCGGCAAAGGTGGCATATTCCGTAGTAGACGGTAAAAATTACGGTGTTCCCTTTGATAACGGCACCGGAATCGACTGCCTGAGAACCGATATCCTTACCCAGGCCGGATATACTATAGCGGATTTTACGGATATTACCTGGGATAAATATATTGAACTAGGCAAAGACATACTGGCAAAGACTAAAATGCCATTAGTATCCGCTCAGGCCGGTTCTCCGGATTTAATTATGGAGATGCTCCAGTCCTGTGGTCAAAGTTTATTTAAAGAAGATGGTTCCCCCAATATAGTTGGGAATCAGGCTTTAAAGGATGCAGTTAATGTGTATACCACTCTGGTTAAAGATGGTATCTTAGTTGAAGTGAATGACTGGGATCAGTATATCGGAACCTTTACAAACGGTACCGTAGCCGGAACCATTAACGGCTGCTGGATATTAGCATCTATACAGACAGCCACCGGCCAGTCCGGTAAATGGGCATTAACAAATGTACCCTCCTTAAGCAGTATTCCGGGTGCAACAAACTACACGAACAACGGCGGCTCCAGCTGGGCAATATCATCAAATTGTAAAAATGCCGACTTAGCAGTTGATTTCTTATCCAAGACCTTTGCCGGGAGCGTAGAATTATATGAAACCATTCTGCCAAGCTCCGGTGCCCTTGCAACCTATCTGCCAGCAGGCGACAGTGACGTTTATGCTAAACCTTCCGAATTTTTCGGAGGCCAGAAGATTTATTCCGATATTACCTCTTACGCCGGAAAAGTACCTAGCAATACCACCGGTGTTTATTATTATGAAGCAAGAGACGCGGTAGGAACTGCTATGACTAATGTAGTAGGCGGCGCGGACCTTGACTCTGAGCTTAAGAATGCAGAGGATACCATTAAGTTCCAGATGGGAAAATGATGAATTAGTATCTGATTTACATCTGTAGAGTATACCGCAGTTTATAAGGCAGAATAGTTTGCAGCATTGTGCGGTTATTTTTACAGACTTATTGGAACTGCTGTAATTTTATAGATAGTCGAACCCTTACTAATCTGAGTTATATGATTAAACCTAGAATAAGGGGCTTTAATTTATAAAACTGCAGCAGTTCTTTTTTTGGTAAATCCATTTTAAGCTTAAGGAGGATTCACATATGGGTAATGATAAGAAAAAAATGGGTCTGTCAGGAAGACGGAATCTGGTGGGTTTTAGTTTCTTGCTGCCGGCAGTATTATTAATCTGTTTTATGAGTTTCTATCCAATGATAAGGGCACTGATCTTATCCTTTCGTACCGGTGTCGGCGTACATATGAAGTTTGCAGGACTTTATAATTATACAAGAATGTTTCAGGATAAAGTTTTTATTCAGGCTTTAATCAATAATTTCATTTATCTGATTATTCAGGTACCAATCATGCTGCTCCTGGCATTGGGATTGGCAGCTATGCTAAATGACAGCAAACTTAAGTTCAAAGGATTATTCAGAACTGCGATTTTCCTTCCCTGTGCTACATCCTTAGTATCTTATGCAATTATTTTCCGTGCATTATTTGCCTTGGACGGATTTATTAACACCATGCTATTAAAAACCGGTATCATCGATATGCCCGTTAACTGGCTGGGAAACCCTGTAACTGCCAGGGTTGTAATCATAATTGCCCTGATTTGGCGCTGGACCGGTTATAATATGGTATTTTATCTGGCAGGGCTTCAGAATATAGAATATAATATCTACGAAGCAGCTAAGATTGACGGTGCAAATCCTTTTCAGCAATTTAGCAGAATTACGATCCCGCTGTTAAGACCTATTATATTACTGACGGCTATTATGTCCACCAACGGAACCCTCCAGCTCTTTGATGAATCGGTGAATTTAACTAACGGAGGTCCTGCTAACGCCACCATAACCATGTCCCATTATATCTATAAAATGTCCTTTGAATATTCACCCAATTTCGGATATGCCACGGCTATGTCGTTCCTTGTTCTTGTGCTGGTTGCCGTACTGGCATTTATCCAGATGAAAGTAGGTGATAAGAGATGAGAAAGTTAAAAAGTTTTCTAAAATACTTCGTATTGACAGTGGTATCCCTTCTGTCGGTATTTCCTTTATACTGGATGGCAGTCTCCGCTACCAATAAAAGCGTGGATGTAATAGCAGGCAAACTCCTACCGGGAACCTATCTGATTGAAAACCTGAAAAATCTGTTACAGGCACAGGCAGTAGGAAAAGCTTTCATGAATTCCTTCCGGAATTCAATTATCCTTACCCTTGTCAGCCTCATTATATGTTCCATAGCCGGATATGGTTTTGAAATCTATCACGACAAACTAAAAGATGCAGTCATGTCCATACTTTTGCTGGCCATGATGGTGCCCTTTGTTGCAACACTGATACCATTATTCCAAATGTTTTCAAAAATTGGGCTGCTTAACAGTACTTTAGGTTTTATACTGCCCTCTATTTCCACTCCTTTTTTGATTATGCTGTTTCGTCAAAGCGCCAGGTCCTTTCCTCATGATATTATAGAAGCTGCCAGAATCGACGGTCTGAATGAACTGAATATATTCCTAAAGATGTTCATTCCCACTATGCGTTCCACCTATGCGGCAGCCATGACCATTGTATTCATGAATGCCTGGAATAACTATCTGTGGCCAAAGGTAATTATGCTCTCCAATGATAAAATAACCATGCCGATGATGATAGCCAACCTCCTTACTGGTTATGTAATCGATTATGGAATGGTTATGTTTGGAGTTCTGGTTTGCACCATTCCAACGGTAATTGTATTTTTCTTCCTCCAAAAGAGTTTTGCAGAGGGGATTACTGGGGCGGTGAAATAAAACCTGGCACGAATGATTTCTTTCATGCGGTTAATATTAGCTGATAAACACAAACTCCTCCCGTCCTCGTCGGTCAGTGTGTTTTTTGGCTAAACCGCATAAAAGAAGTTATATGTAAATTAGCAGATTCTAAAAAAAGCGCTTCTGAACGATATCCGAATCCCGTATTACTAAAATCTAGATTAAGAACCGTTATAATTCCAGGCTTTTCTGCCACTAACCAATAAACGAAACCAACAAACGAAACCAATAATATCTACCCGTTCTGATTCAAGCCAGTCCTTTCGAGGTTTATGAAACTTTTCCGGAAAATAACATATTAATGTTGTTAGAAGAACCTTATAAAAAGTAAAAATGTATAAACTGCAGATTTACTTGATTACCTCTTTTCAATTCCTCATTTTCTTGCTATGATATAAAAAAAGAAAATTAATACGTAATTATGAATTAAAACAGAGGTTTCTTGAATAAATATACCTTTATGATAAAAAGTAGATAAGGATGAAAGCCAAAAGGTTTCAGCTAAAAGGAGTATACCATGAGAATACAGGACTACTTAAAACAACATAAATTAATTATGGATGGTGCTATGGGAACGTATTATTCAAGGATTGAGAATAACCAGAATGCAGTTTCGGAATATGCCAATCTGATGGCCCAGGATAAAATACGGGGAATACACCTTAGTTATATAGAAGCAGGTGCAAAGTTGATCCGGACGAACAGCTTTGCTGCAAACCAGCAGGTGTTAAATATTACTCCCGCCGAGCAGGTGGATATTATTAATGCTTCTTATGAATTGGCAGCCCAGGCAGTAAAAGAATCGGGAAAAGAGGTTTATATTGCTTGTGACATCGGTCCCATACCCGAACTGGGAGGAAGAACCGAAGAGGATATCTTGGAGGAATACAGGCTTATTTGTGATACATTTCTAAGGCATAAACCGGAAATCATACTGTTTGAAACCTTTTCTGATATGGTTTATATCAAAAGGCTGGCAGCTTATATTAAGGCGGTGGCTCCGGAAGTTTTCATTATTACCAACTTCTGCTTAAATAAGAATGGCTATACCAGTAAAGGAATCAGTGCCAGAACCTTATTAGAGGAAATAGCAGATACAAAAGAAATCGATGCCGGGGGTTTTAATTGTGGAATCGGCTCCGGACATATGTATCATATCTTAAAAAAGCTTAGTTTTCCCGAGAATAAGTATATTGTAGCAGCTCCAAATGCCGGATATCCGGAACAATTTCAGAACCGGATGATATTTATGGATAATGAGGCTTACTTTGAGGAAAATATGCAGCGGATTACGGCTCTTGGAATCGATATAATAGGTGGCTGCTGTGGTACAACACCGGCTTATATTAAGAAAATAACAGACAAAATCGATTTAAAAGAAGTCCAGAGGGGAATACGGGTTAAGCAGTCCCAGAAAGCAACAGAACAGAAGGAGTTAAGAACCAATGATTTCTTTGAATTATTCGTACCTGGCAGGAAAGTAGTTGCAGTGGAGTTAGATCCGCCTTATGATGCCAAGGATGATACGATTCTTGCCTGTGCCAGTAAATTAAAAGAGTCAGGTGTAGATATTATAACCATGGCTGATTCCCCCATGGGCAGAAGCCGTATTGATTCTATACTTATGAGCATTAAACTTATGCGGGAGTGCGGCATATCCGTAATGCCCCATGTTTGCTGCCGGGATAAGAATATGATTGCCATGCGTTCCGGACTTTTAGGAGCCTATGCCAATGGCATCCGCAATATATTAATAGTAACGGGAGATCCCATACCAAGCGAAAGCAGGCAATCCACTACCGGAGTATTTGACTATAACTCTGTGCAGCTTATGAATTATGTAAAAGAGATGAACCGGGAACACTTTACCGAAGAGCCCATATATTATGGGGGTGCCCTTAATTATGGCAGGGGACCGGTAGAAAAAGTAATCGAACGGATGGAAAAGAAAATCGAAGCAGGAGCCAGATATTTCCTGACACAACCCATATTTACCGACGAAGATATTGACCGGATAATATATATTAAAAGTAAGGTTAACACGAAAATCTTATGCGGCATCATGCCTTTGGTAAGTTACCGGAACGCAAATTTCATTAAAAATGAAATAACAGGAATTAATGTACCTGACTGGGTAATTAACAGATATACACCTGATATGGCCAAAGAAGAAGCAGAGTGGGCAGGAGCTAAGATAGCCAGTGAAATTATTGAAAAATTAAAAGACTGTGCGGATGGTTATTACTTTATGCTTCCCTTTAACCGGGTCAGCTTAATGGATAAAATAAAAATTGTATAGAACTGGAATGGTTTATATGATAATGTAAGTAATAGGGGGAATATACAGTGCTAGCAAAGGTTAAGAGAATTGAGATAGAAGAAAACAGACGGATTATTGCCATAAGTGATATACACGGTAACTTAAACGGACTGAAGGAGCTGTTAAAAAAGATTAATTTCAGTCAGGACGATTATCTCTTTTTCGTGGGTGACATGGTTGAAAAAGGACCTCAGAGCCTTTCAACCTTAAGATATATAATGGAACTGACCAAAACCTGTAAGGCATATGCGGTAAGTGGTAACTGTGATTCCGTTGCCGCTGAACTATATGATGACAGGAATCATAAGGAATTACTGAATTATCTTTTAAGGAGAAAGAAAAGCCTCTTAAACGAAATGTGTGAAGCTTTATCCTTTCAAGTGAATAAAGATACCGATATGAGGAGAATGAAAGAGCTTCTTACCAATCATTATAAAGAAGAACTGGAATGGATTTGTAATTTGCCAGACATAATTGAGACTGCTAAGTTTACTTTTGTCCATGGCGGATTGACCTCTGGGGATTTAGAGGTACAGGAGGCAGAAAAAGTACAGTGTTTGGATGAATTCCTAAAACAGGATATATATCTTGATAAATACTGTATTGTAGGACATTGGCCGGTGGTGTTATATTGTGAAGCATATCCGGAGTGTAATCCAATTATCAATAAGGATAAGAAAATAATCTGCATCGACGGAGGTAATGTATTAAAAAGCAACGGACAGCTTAATGCATTTATGATACCGGATATAAATTCGGAAGCATTTACTTTTGAGTATCAGGACGATTTAAAAACAGGTATTATTAGAGAAGATCAGGAAGAAACAAACAAGTCCCATTATATACCCTGGACCCCGGGACGACACCAGGAGGAAGCAAAACAAAGTAATAATACCAAACTGATTCATTGGATTGATAATAAGATTGAAATATTGGAAAAAGATGACGAATTTTCTTACTGTGAACATAGTTCCACAAAATACCGGATGTGGATTTTAAATAAATATATTTATAAAGAAAAAGACGGATATTATTGCGAAGACTCTACGGACTATCTGATTCCGGTGAAATCAGGTGATCTGGTGTCCCTAGTAGAAACCACGGAAAAAGGATATCTGGTTAAGAAGAACGGAGTAACCGGCTGGTATTTTGGCAAAATAGATTTAGAGAAGTAAAGATATTGCTTGTAGTCATTTGAAAGAAAATACAGAAAGAGAAAGGAATGCCACAATGCGATTCTTTCAAAGGTTGAAAGATTTTAGAAGAAGTGAAAGGATACTTCAAGGGGAATCTCTCAACCTTTTAAATTAGTGGCAGTATTGCAGCTTCAGTTGCGATACACAAGGGGTAAAATTATGACAAAGAAAGAATTTTTAGATTTAATTAACAGTAAAATAGTACTTCTGGACGGAGCAACCGGTAGTAATATGCAAAAAAGCGGTATGACTGCCGGAGTATGCCCGGAAAAATGGATTTTAGAACACAGCCGGGTTTTAGTGGATTTACAAAAAGGGTATATTGAATCCGGCTCCGACATTTTATACGCGCCAACCTTTACCAGCAACCGTATTAAGCTAAAAGAATATGGATTGGAGGGGGAGCTTGGTTCTATTAACCGGGAACTGGTAAGGTTATCAAAGCAGGCAGTGGAAGAAGCTTCCCTTAAAGACGGGCGAAAGGTATATATCGCCGGTGATTTAACCATGACCGGGGAGCAGTTATACCCTATTGGTACCTTAGACTTTGAGGAATTGGTGGATGTTTATAAAGAACAGATTTCCTACCTGTTAATGGAGGGTGTGGATTTATTCGTGATTGAGACTATGATGAGCCTGCAAGAATGCAGAGCAGCTGTGCTGGCAGTGAAAGAAACCTGTGATCTGCCGGTTATGGTGACTTTGACCTTTCATGAGAATGGGCGGACCCTCTATGGCACAGACCCTGTCACAGCAGTGGTAGTGCTTCAGAATATGGGTGCTGATGCGGTGGGGGTTAACTGTTCTACCGGTCCCGAGAAAATGTGTGAAATCGTGACTGCTATGAAAGAATATGCAACGGTTCCTCTTATTGCAAAGCCCAATGCAGGTTTGCCTGCTTTAGTCGATAATGAGACTGTATTTTCCATGGGACCAGAGGATTTCTCTGTACAGGCAAGAAAATTAGCAGAAGCCGGTGCAAGTATAGTCGGTGGCTGCTGTGGTACCACTCCAGATCACATCAGACTGCTAAAGAAGGAAATCTGTTCTTTAAAACCTCACACAATCCCGGTAAAAAAACATAGAGTCCTGTCAACAGAGAGGAATACGCTGGATATTGATTTAGACGGTCGTTTTATGATTATTGGTGAGCGGATTAACCCTACCGGTAAAAAAGACCTCCAGGCAGAGTTAAAGGAAGGAGTTCTTGATATGGTTTTATCCATGGCCGAAGAACAAGCTTCCAACGGAGCTGATATTTTGGACATTAATATGGGTATGAATGGTATTGATGAAAAAGAAATGATGGTTAAGGTGGTTACCGAAGTAAGCAGTATGTCTTCCCTTCCCTTAAGCATTGATTCCAGTCATATAAACGTCATTGAAGCTGCACTTCGTATCTATCCTGGCAGGGCACTCATTAATTCCATTTCATTGGAAAAAGAAAAATTAGAAAAGTTAATCCCGATAGCAAAAAAATACGGTGCCATGTTTATTCTACTGCCCTTATCCGATCAAGGTCTTCCAAAAGACCTTGACGAAAAGAAGGAAATAATAAGGATTATATTAGAAGAAGCCAAACGTAAGGGGTTAACCGAAGAAGATATTATTGTGGACGGACTTGTTAATACCGTTGGAGCCAATAAAGATGCAGCGGTTCAGACTTTGGAAACCATCCGTTACTGCAGGGATGACTTAGGACTGGCCACGGTAGTCGGTTTATCCAACATATCCTTTGGACTTCCGGAAAGACAGTTTATTAACAGTACCTTTTTAGCCTTTGCCATTCAGGCAGGACTTACCATGGCTATTGCGAATCCCTCCCAGGATTTATTAGTCAATACCGCATTTGCAGCAGATCTCTTAAAGGGAAAAGAAGAAGCAGATATCCGTTATATTAACCGAGTTACAAAGAATCCTTCGGTTGTTATCAGTAAAAAGGAATTCGAGCAGTATAATAATATAGATCAAAATCAAAATAAGACAAAAAATCAGAATAAAAAGACTGAATTTGATAAAGCTGGTTTAACAAAATCGCCAGAAGCAGATTTAAACAGACACTCCGAGAAAAATTTGCCAGGCATGGATACCTGCTGCACTCCAAATGAAGAGAACAAACAGACAGAGTTAGAGTCCAGAGGAATTACGAATCAGGCTGTTTATGAAGGTGTTATAAAAGGCAGTAAAAGAAATATGGTACAGCTGGTGACAAAATCCCTGGAAGAAGGAAATGATCCTTCTTATATCCTTAATAACCTTTTGATACCGGCTATTAATGAAGTAGGTGAGCTTTTTGACAAGCAAATCTATTTCCTGCCCCAGCTCATTTCTTCGGCAGAGGCTATGAGGCTTGCCATTGATTACCTGGAACCGATGCTAAAAAAAGACGGGAATCAAAAGAAACTTGGAACTGTCGTAATAGCAACCGTGGCAGGGGACGTACATGATATCGGAAAAAATCTGGTCGTGCTAATGCTTAAAAACTATGGTTTTCAGGTAATCGACCTTGGTAAGGACGTACCTTCTGAGAAGATTATAGAAACAGCCAAAGAAGTTGAGGCAGACATCATTGCCTTATCGGCCTTAATGACCACAACCATGCTTGAAATGAAACAGGTTATTAAACTGAAGCAGGAAGCCGGACTAAAAGCCAAAATAATAATTGGCGGAGCCGTCATAACCCAAAGCTATGCGGAAGAAATCGGAGCAGATGGTTATGCCAAGGATGCAGGAGAAACGGTAGTACTGGTAAAAAGATTACTTGGTATTTAATTTAAAAAACCATTCGTTAAAATGTCTGTCTAAATCGTTTAGACAGACATTTTTTTGTGTACAATTAAACCATTCATAAAATTTATATAAACCAATTATTACAATATGCTTAAATCTTTATTTGCATATTGACTTTCAAAAAATTCTATTTATAATAATGGTTAACCTACTCAACTATTATTGAGGTTAATTATTTTGATCAAGAAGGGAGTTATCACACATTAATAATCGAATTCCCATACCAATGAAACTGCATCGAATACATCCCGATGTGACAAAGGAGGCTATTATGGAAAAAACTATTACTCATGAATTCCTGGTAATTATGAATAAGCTGCGTAGAGTGATGAAAATGAATCATCCTAAGAATGCAGTGCATCAGGGTGAATTTATGATGTTAGGTGCTATTCATAGTTGTATGGAAGAAAAAAGAGAGAACCATATTGAGGAACCCGGTGTTAAGGTAAGTGAATTAAGTGAAATCCTTCATTCCACCAAACCGGCAACATCAAAAATGTTAAGCGCTTTAGAAGAAAAAGACTATATTGAAAGAATATCCGATAAAAAAGACCGAAGAGTGGTTTACATCCGTTTATCTGCGAATGGAGAAAAAAAAATGAAGGAAGCATTTAACCGGATGCACAAATTTGCTGATCGAACGATATCTAGGTTGGGTGAAGAGGATGCAATGGATTTAATCCGTATTTTAAATAAGTTTTATGATGCGGTCTATGAAGAAATGATGGAAAATAATCCTAAACCCTGCGATTCTTCCGATCAGGATAAAACGGATATGGAATAATGACAAAAGAAAGAAGAAATTGAAAGGAGTTAAAGATGCTTAAAATTGTAAAATTACTTAAAACATCAATTGGTCCGCTGATTATAGTTGTTGCATTACTAGGGTTGCAGGCTTTTTGTGATTTATCCCTGCCCTCCTATACATCTGATATTGTAAATGTCGGTATTCAGCAAGGAGGTATTAAGGACCCCCTGCCAAAGGCTGTCCGTGAAAACCAGCTTAATAATCTTTTATTTACAATGGATGAAAGCAGCAAAGCGTTGGTACAAAGTTCTTATAAATTAATCTCTAAGGATAGTGTATCTGGTGATGATTATAAAGATTATCTGAAACAATATCCGGCTTTGGCGGATGAAAATATATATGTGCTGGACTCAGATAAAGACAACCAGGAACAACTGACGGATATCATGGGTAAAGCACTTTTATTAGTAGGTACTTTAAGCAGTGATTCAGATCAGATTAAAGATTTAAAGAAGCAGATAACAGCTAATCTTCCAAAAGAAATGGCAAGCTTAAGTTTAATGGAGATATTAACCAAGATGCCTCCAGAACAGTCAAAAGATATTTTAACCTCCGTAGAAGAGAATTTAACTGAAATGCCGGAAATCGTTACGGGTCAAGTCGGTATCGCTGCGGTGAAAGCAGAATATGAAGCCATCGGCATGGATACCGGTAAACTGCAGACCAACTATATCTTTTTAGCCGGCTTTAAGATGCTGGGGTTAGCTCTGTTAGCAATGATATCAACGATATTGGTAGGCTTTTTAGCTTCCAGAATAGCAGCAGGACTTGGAAGGGATTTAAGAAGCAAGGTATTTAAAAAGGTTGTAAGCTTTTCCAATTCGGAATTTGATAAATTTTCAACAGCTTCCCTGATAACCAGAAGCACCAATGATATACAACAGATACAGATGACTCTGGTATTTTTAATCCGTATTGTTATATATGCACCGATTTTAGCAATCGGCGGTATTGTTAAGGTATTAAACACCAATGTATCCATGACCTGGATTATAGCCCTGGCTGTTTTCTTAATTTTATGCCTGGTTGGTACTTTATTTGGGGTTGCCATGCCGAAGTTTAAATTAATGCAAAAATTAATTGACAGGCTGAACCTGGTTACCCGTGAAATATTAACCGGTTTATCCGTTATCCGTGCTTTTCATAAAGAAAATCAGGAAGAAAAAAGATTTGATAATGCAAATCAGGATTTAACAAAAACCAGTTTATTTGTTAATCGTATTATGACCTTTATGATGCCGATTATGATGTTTATTATGAATGGAGTAGCAGTACTTATTGTGTGGAGCGGTGGTCACAGTATCGATGCAGGAAATATGCAGGTCGGTGATTTGATGGCATTTATCCAGTATACGATGCAGATCATTATGTCCTTCTTAATGCTTTCCATGATCTCCATTATGCTTCCCAGATCTTCTGTATCTGCCGGTCGTATTATGGAAGTAATTGATACGGACTTAACGATACATGATCCGGAGAAAACGGCAGCGTTTTTGAATGACAGAAAAGGTTATGTGGAATTTGATAATGTATCCTTTCGGTATCCAAAAGCAGAGGATGATGTGTTATCCGGTATTACGTTTACAGCAAAACCCGGAGAAACAACAGCTATTATCGGCAGTACCGGCAGTGGTAAATCCACGTTAATTCAATTAATACCAAGATTTTTTGATGTTACCGGCGGAAGCATAAAAGTGGACGGGGTAGATATCAGAGAGGTAAGTCAGCATGATCTAAGAGATAAATTAGGTTATGTCCCTCAAAAAGGTGTTTTATTCTCAGGAACCATAGATTCCAATTTGCGTTACGGCAAGCAGGACGCCACCTCAGAGGAAGTCTGTCGTGCCGCACGGATTGCGCAGGCTGTTGAATTTATTGAAGAAAAACCGGAAAAATACGAAACCTCCATATCCCAGGGCGGCAGTAATGTTTCCGGAGGACAAAAGCAGAGGTTATCAATAGCCAGAGCCATTGCCAAGGACCCGGAAGTCTATATCTTTGATGACAGTTTTTCTGCCCTTGACTATAAAACCGATGTTGCTCTCAGAAAAACATTAAAAGAGGAAATTGGTGAAAGTACAGTTATAATTGTAGCTCAAAGAATCAGTACCATTATTCATGCCGAGCAGATCATTGTATTAGATGAAGGCAGGATTGTAGGAAGAGGAACCCATAAAGAGCTGTTAGATAACTGTGAGGTATATAATCAGATAGCATTATCACAGCTGTCAAAGGAGGAATTGGCACATGAGTAATGAAAATAATAATTCACGTCCCGCCAAAAGATCCATGGGCGGCGGGCCTATGGGTGGCGGACCTATGGGAGTTACCGAGAAGGCTAAGGATTTTAAAGGTTCTATTAAAAAACTTGCAATATATATGAGTAAATATAAATTAAGTTTTGTATTTGTTGTAATTTTTGCAATTGCAAGTACGGTATTTGCAATTGCAGGACCCAAGATACTTGGTAATGTAACCACTGATTTATTCAAAGGATTTGTCGAGAAGATTCAGGGTACTGGTGGTATTAACTTTAATAGTATTGGAAAGACACTGCTTACATTACTGGGATTGTATGTACTGAGTATGATATTTTCCTTTGTTCAGGGCTTTATTATGACCGGCATATCCCAGAAGGTTACCTATCGGTTCAGAAAAGAGATTTCTGAAAAGATTAACCGGATGCCCATGAATTACTTTGAAACCAAAACCCATGGTGAAGTACTCTCAAGGGTAACCAATGATGTGGATACCTTAAGCCAGAGTTTAAACCAGAGTATTACTCAAATAATCACTTCAGTTGCCATGATTATTGGTGTATTGTATATGATGTTAACGATCAGTATACCTATGACTCTGGTGGCCGTACTGACTTTACCCTTATCCGGAGGATTAATCAGCTATATAGTTAAAAAATCTCAGAAATTTTTTAAAGAACAGCAGGAATTTTTAGGTCATGTAAATGGTCAGGTAGAAGAAGTTTACGGCGGTCATAATATCGTTAAAGCATTTAACGGAGAAAAAGAAGTGGTTGAGGAATTTGATAAAGCCAATAATACGCTTTATAATTCTGCCTGGAAGTCACAGTTCTTGTCTGGTATGATGTTCCCTATTATGAATTTTGTTGGAAATATCGGTTATGTTGCGGTGGCCATCCTTGGTGGTTATCTGGTAGTAAAAAAGAGTATCGAAGTTGGTGATATTCAATCCTTTATCCAATATGTAAGAAGCTTTAATCAGCCGATTGGCCAGATCGCACAGGTTTCCAGCCAGTTACAGCAGACGGCAGCCGCTGCGGAAAGAATTTTTGAATTCCTGGAAGAGGAAGAAGAAGACCAGCTGGCAGCAAATCCGGTTTCTACAGAGTCTCTAGACAGTAATGTAGAATTTAAGCATGTAAAATTCGGTTATAATTCAGAGAAGATTATTATCAATGACTTCTCTGCTAAGGTAACGCCCGGTCAAAAAATTGCTATTGTCGGTCCTACCGGTGCCGGTAAAACTACTATGGTTAAACTGTTAATGCGTTTTTATGATGTGAATGAGGGTGAAATCTTAATTGACGGACATAATATCAAAGACTTTAACCGTGGTGAATTAAGACAGTTATTTGGTATGGTATTACAAGATACCTGGCTATTTAATGGTACTATTATGGAGAATATCCGATATGGCAAGAGCGATGCGAGCGATGAAGAAGTTATTGCAGCTGCCAAAGCAGCACATGCCCATCATTTTATTTCTACTCTCCCGGATGGTTATAATATGGTCTTAAATGAAGAGGCCAGTAATGTATCCCAGGGTCAGAAGCAGCTGTTAACTATCGCCAGAGCTATTTTGGCAGATCCTAAAATTTTGATTCTGGATGAGGCCACTAGTTCCGTTGATACCAGAACTGAAGTCAGAATCCAGAAAGCTATGGATAACCTGATGAAGGGCAGAACTAGTTTTGTTATTGCCCACAGGCTTTCTACTATTCGTGATGCGGATTTGATTCTGGTTATGAAAGACGGAGATATTGTTGAACAGGGTAATCATGAAGAGCTTCTTGCACAGAATGGTTTCTATGCAGGACTTTATAATTCTCAGTTTGAACAGACGGCTTAATAATGTTGTCTGACGGGGGGGGAAGCGAGTAAGGTTTTTTCTGTTCCCTGTTAGGTTTATGTAGCAGGAACACAGTGCTGGGGAGATATAGGAAGCGAGTTTTTCGGTGCTCTGACTCTTTCTGCAATCTGTATGTCCATGAAAGACAAGGAATGTCTTTCATGGACATACAGATTGCAGAAAGTGTCATCACAAACGAAAAACTGCTGCTTCCTATATCTCCCCAGCACTGTGTTCCTGTTTTTTTAGTCTTTGAGGGGAACAGAAAAAACCTTACCGCTTCTGGCAGCTCTGTTTCAGCGAAATGGTTTTTGGTGATTGCTTTTTATATGGGCAAAAGGGGTTATTATGGTAGTTAGAGTTTATCATTGTTGGTTTTTTAGTTTTTAGTTATTTATTTTAGTAATTTATTTTTTAGTTTGTTGATTTTTTAGTTTGTTGGTTTGCTGGTTTGTTGGATGTTTTGATAAATAAGATTATTTTTAGATGGAAATTTCCGGAATAGAATTATATAATAAAGTCATAAAAGGTAGGAACAAGTTTTAAATGTTATTTTTAGCACTGATAGGTACTATTTAATAGGGTGGTCAATATGGGAGGTTTAAGAAATGAGATTACAGAGGTAATTGGAATTCATGATCTTATATCATACTTAGTATTGAGTACAGAATGCGGGATTCCACATTGAAAAGTGGATATGCTTATGTGTATTTCATTTAATAAATGATCTGCATAAGGGAGGGTGAATATGGAGTTTTTAAAATTCTTAAAGACGGGTTTCTTGATAGTTATTTATTTTGTCTTGATTGCGGTTCTTATTCTCATTGATAAGATTCCTTCTGAACGTGTTAAGAGTACGGTTACTATTATCGTATGCGTTATGTTTTGTTTCCATTGGTTATGGGAGCTGTATCATGATTTTAAGGATAAAAGGTTTATTACGAATAAGTTTATTCTTATTGCTGATTTTGTGACTATAGCTGCATTCGGTGTTTTGAGCCTAGCTGTATTGATTAGCTATGATAAAACGGATATTGATGTTTTATGGATGCGGTATCGTATTGTTTCAAAGGCTGGCATGATACTGACTCTCATGGAAGGACTTAAATTGTTTTTAAAGAGTAAACGGTTTATTAAGATGAAAGAGCAGGAACAGGAGTAAAGAAGGAGGATTTTTTATGGATAAAAAGAAGAAGGGTTTCGTGTATATAATCTGTTTTTTAACGGGAGTGATTTTTGGTTTTCTTCTTGCACCCATTAAGCAGGGTATCGGTAATAATTGTGGGAACAATAGTTATTATTACAAGGATGTTCCCAAGGAAGAAAAGAAGGCATAAAAGTTATAGTACTCTTTGTACGGCATAGATGATAAGGCCAAGGAGCCCTGAGCCAAACATTACATAAATTGGGTTAGCTTTATATTTTCTTATTACGTAGAGACTTATAGCAAACAGGAATAGGGATATTATATTAAGATCAGACGGCTTCAATGTAATTCCTTTATTGCCCCAGAAGGTAAGGATTAGGATTGAGATTCCAGCCGAGGCGATGAGGGCTGTTACGGCTGGGCGTAATCCGTTAAGGATACCCTGTACAAGCTGCAGATTCCTGAATTTTCTGTATAGATAACCCAGTAATAAGACAATAATACTGGAAGGAAGTACACAGCCGAAGGTGGCTGCTATGGCGCCTGGCATGCCGCCGACTTGCATGCCTACGAAGGTGGACGCATTGATTGCTATGGGACCGGGGCACATTCCGGATATTGTTATCATATCCGTATATTCAGTCATAGTCATCCATTTATTGAGTTCCACCACCTGATTTTGGATGAGGGGCAGAGCGGCGTAACCGCCGCCGATACTAAAGAGACCAATTTGAAAGAAGCTTATGATTAGTTTTAAATAGATCATCTTATTCCTCCTTCCCTTTTATTTTTCTTAAGGTTATGTTGAGTAAAGCGCCGGTCATGCCGCAGGCAAGAATGGTGATTACGACATTTATTTTGATAAAGTAAGTGATTAAGAATGCGGCAATCATTAAAAGAATGGATATAACCTCTTTCTCTTTTACAATAGAACTGCCCATAGATAGTATTACATCAGTCAAAACAGCGGCAATTCCCGCTTGCAGACCTTTTAAGAGTGCATTAATATAGGGATTGTCACAAAATGCACTATAAAAAGAGGAAAGGGCTGATAATATAATAAATGGCGGCAGAACAGTGCCTAAAAGGGAAAATAATACTCCTATCAAACCGGCCATATGATAGCCCATTAGGATAGAAACATTAACTGCAATGGCACCGGGTGAGGACTGGGCAATTGCAATTAGATTTATCATTTCTTCCTCGCTGATCCATTTTAAATCCATAACAAATTTTTTCTTCATTAATGGTACGATGACATATCCCCCTCCAAAGGTAATGGAACTGAGGATAAACGTGGAGGTAAATAACTTTAAGTACAAGTTCCATTTCTCCTTCATGGTGTCTTCCTTTCTGTTCATGACTATAAAACAATAGTTGTCATACGATAGTTGTCATACGATGGTTGTCAAAAGAATCGTATTGTATTGCTGAATCTATAATTATTTTGTTATATAATGTACGTTATAGAAGTTTATAATTAAAATTACCAATCTATTTGATATAGATACCTTACATTTGCTGTTGAAATAATTGCTGCGTGTCTGTTAGGGTTTAATGATAGTATTGATTTTAATTGCGAAAGGAATACCATGACTCTTAAACATATGAAAATTTTTGTGACGGTCTGTCAGTGTAATAGTGTGACGGCCGCAGCGGATAAGCTTTTTATTGCACAGCCATCGGTAAGTCTTGCAATCCGGGAACTGGAAGATTATTATGGCATCAAGCTTTTTGACAGAATATCCAGAAAATTATATATTACGGAGGCCGGTAAAAAGGTTCTGGATTATGCTGTTCATATTGTATCCCTCTTTGATATTATGGAAAAAGAGATGCGAAATTGGGATACCATTGGAATCCTTCGAATTGGGTCCAGCATAACCATCGGGAATTTTCTGCTAACGGATTATATAAAACTTTTTCGTGAAAACCACCCTTTTATGAAGGTTCAGGTTATTATTGAAAATTCTGTAGATATTGAGAAACGGATTATGACAAATGATATTGATTTCGGATTGATTGAAGGTATTACCCATAACTCGCAGATTAAGAGTGAAACGTTTATGGAAGATGAACTGGTGTTAATCTGCGGGCCTGCCCACCCATTATCCATAGCAGGTCAAGCGGATATCACTTCCTTGCCTTCTTATGATTTTATTATGAGGGAAAAAGGAAGCGGGGGGCGGGAACTGTTTGAAAGTTCCATGCTGCTTCATGGTATTGAGATTAAGCCGGTCTGGGAAAGTGTGAGTACCAGAGCTATTGTAAAGGCAGTAAGTGAAGGACTAGGACTGTCGGTTCTGCCTTATCAGCTAATCAAACAGGATTTAGAGGAGGGGAAAGTCATCCATGTTAAAGTGGAAGGACTGACACTAAAGAGGTTTTATTCCTTTATCTATCATAAAAATAAAATGCATACAAAATCCGCTAAGGATTTTATGGAACTGTGTAAAAATTGTAATATAAGATATAAGGGGGAACAATGAATATTAATATTATTTTATTTCAGGATTTTGAAACCCTGGATGTATTTGGACCTGTTGAGATTTTTGGCAAGCTGCCCGAGTATACGTTACACTATTATTCCTTACAAGGCGGCATTATAATAAGCAGGCAGGGGACCCAGGTGGTAACCGAACAGCTTCCTGCAGAAGATATCGATGGAATCGTTTTGATACCGGGAGGACAAGGGACCAGGACATTGGTTTCTGATGAGACATTTATAAACCAATTAAAAATCATAGCTGAAAAATCCCAGTACTGTTTAACTGTTTGTACCGGCTCTGCACTTTTAGCAAAAACCGGGCTGCTAAAAAATAAAAGAGCCACTACCAACAAAAAAGCCTTCAACTGGGTTATGTCCCAGGGCTTGGAGGTGATCTGGCTAAAAAAAGCCAGATGGGTAAGGGACGGCAAGTTTTACACTTCCTCCGGGGTATCGGCCGGGATGGATATGTCACTAGGTTTTATAGCCGATCATTTTGGGCTTGAAAAGGCGAAGGAAATAGCATCAAATATTGAATACATATGGAATTCCGACCAGGAGACAGATCCCTTTGCTTTGGAATAATTAAAAATATTTAAATTAAGGGACTGATGTAAATTAAGACAAATTCTTTGATTCCGGACGAATTCAGTTTATAAAATGTCTCTACTTTGCAAAAGTCCCTTAAATATGACTACGTATACAAATTAATTATATTACTCAAACTTCGGTGCGGCTAAGAAACTTAATAACACTTGATAAATTCAGCCCTAAAGCTAAATTGAAAGCATGAGTATGCTATGTTTCATAAGCGCAATATTCTAAGTCTGATCATTCACTTATGACTTTTTCAGGTGGGTTCAGACTCAAAATGCACACTGTTTGACGAGCATAGTGAGGAACATAGCATAATCAATGCTTTCTTAATCATCTACCTTGCTGATTTTATCAAGTCTATTGTTTTTCATTATAGCTGGTACCAGTATAAATTAGAATGGCATCTCTTAAAAATTTGGCTGTACCGGGTTGTTCCTTATCATAATATGCTGTAAAACGCTCATCGTCCACATACATCTGCGCAATACCTGCATGTGCCTCTTTGGAATAATTGTCCCAGTAATAGCAAAGCCATCTGCGGTGGAGATCGGCAGCTTCTTGTGCCAGTTCTCCTGCCGGGTCACCGGTTTTAAAGGCAGCCTTTAGTTTTTCTGTGACTGCTTCTGCAAGGTTAGTTACTTCCTCATACTGTTCCTGTGTCATATTCTTAAATTTCTGGTTGGAGTTTTCTATTGTATCGTCACCATATTTTTCGCGGATTTCTCTTCCATATTTCTTTTCATTCTCATCCAGCATGGTCTGTTTAAAGCCTTCAAATTTTTCTTTATCGGACATAATTGTTCTCCCTTCGGTTACGGCCAACGTCTTTTCTACGTTAGCAATTAATTGGTTTAGTTGTTCTCTTTTTTCAAGAAGCTTTTCATGGTGTTCCTGTAAGGCTTTTAGCCCGTTAAAGGAAGGAGCGGTCACAATATCCCTTATACTATCCAGACTGACTCCCAGTTCACGAAAGAAAAGGATCTGCTGTAACCGGTCAACTTCTTTCGTGCCATATATCCGGTAGCCGGATGAATTTATTCTGGCAGGCTTTAAAAGTCCTATTTCATCATAATACCGGAGGGTCCTTGTACTAACGCCTGCCAGTTTGCCTAATTTCTGTACTGTATATTCCATAATCACCTCGATCTGCCGCTTAAACGGCTATCCTAAATTAGAATGTGGAAAGCTGTAAATTGTTTTGCATAACCATCCTGCTTTTGATTAAATATTTGATTAAAGTATTACCCTTTTATAGACGCGCGCTTTCTATTTACAGGTTAACTATTTAGTCAACATTTTAATCGGATTGCTTCTTGCAGATTTCATGATAAACGATTACGCTGCGTTAATGTCAATAACTTTTTTGAAATAAATACTAGAAAAATTTTGGGAAAAAATTTTGAGAAAATTTTTCATGTACTTTTAGAAATTAAATTAAATTATTTATACAATATAAAACATTGCCTTGAAAAATTCATTATGTTATGATACAAAACATATACTTAAAATCCATGGGTTAAGCAAGACATAAAACAGGTCATCCAGGAACTAAGGACAACCAAGGAGTAGAGAGCATGTTCACAAATAAACAACTATATAAATTAATTATCCCGCTTATCATCGAGCAGATACTGGCTGTTACCGTCGGAATGGTTGATATCATAATGGTTGCAAAAGCAGGAGAGGTAGCTGTATCCGGAGTATCTTTAGTAGATACCCTTAATATACTATTAATTACAATATTTTCTTCTCTGGCCACAGGCGGAGCTGTTGTGGCGGCACAATACCTTGGTCATAAGGAAAATGAGAATGCCTGTCTGGCAGCCAGACAGTTAATGTTGATATCGACTATTATTGCTCTATTTATTATGACAATTTCCTTGATTGCCAATTATCATATATTAAAATTAATATACGGTAATATTGATGCAGAAGTTATGAAGAATGCTAAGATATACTTTTACTTCACTTCATTATCTTTTCCCTTTTTGGCAATTTATAATTCCTGTGCCGCACTTTTCAGGGTTATGGGTAATTCCAAGATTTCAATGTTTGCATCTTTAATAATGAACATAATCAATATGGTTGGAAGTGCTACTATGGTATCGGTTTTTCATATGGGGGTCATGGGGGTTTCCATAGCAGCTTTGACGGCAAGAATATCAGCGGCCATGATTATGCTTTTCCTGATTCGCAATAAAAACAACCCCATCCATATCGATACAATCTTACGGCTGGGGTTTAATCTGCCAATGGTAAAGCGGATCCTACATATCGGAGTCCCCAATGGTCTGGAAAACAGCATCTTTCAAATCGGCAAGATATTAGTCCAGGGATTAACCGCCAGTTTTGGTACAGTAGCGATAACTGCCAACGCAGTAGCTAACAACATTGCCGGACTTGAAATTATTCCAGGTTCCGCTATCGGTCTTGCCATGATTACAGTAGTCGGACAGTGCGTAGGTGCCCGTGATTATGATCAGGCTAAGAAATATGCTGTGAAATTATTAAAACTTACTTACCTCATTATGATTATTCTAAATATTGTGGTTATCTTATTTCGGTATCCTATTGTGAGTATCTATAATTTGTCTCCGGAAACCACCTCACTCGCTCTGCAGTTAATTATCTATCACAGCATATGCAGCAGCATTATCTGGCCGGGTTCCTTTACACTGCCCAATGCTATAAGAGCGGCTAATGATGTTAAATATACTATGGTTATTTCCATTATATCCATGTGGGTTTGGCGGATTGGCTTTAGCTATATTCTGGCGAAAGTGATAGGGTTAGGAGTTCTGGGAGTTTGGATTGCTATGACCATTGACTGGCTGTTCCGTATGATATGTTTTACTATACGGTTTATCAGCGGCAAATGGAAGCTTCATGCCCTTATTCATTAACTAAAGGGAAAGAGAGCAAACGATACGTTAATAAAAACACCGTTTTGTATATAGAAGCTCTGGCTTCTGCTAAACTGAACGGTGTTTTTTATTCTCCTGAGTTTATTCTCCTGAGTTTTGTTCTCCTTTGTTATATTCTTCTCAGTTAAATGCAACTAGGTTATTTCTTACTATTCTCATTCTTTTCTAAATGAAAGAAAATTATTAGCTGTAAGCCTTATTTTGTTAATTCTAAGAACAAATCAATGGAATCGGATACGGTCTTAAGGCTTTGTCTCCAGAACTCAGGGGTGGTCAGATCAATCTTTGCCATTAAAGCGACATCTTCTACGGAGCAGACGGTCGTAGCCTTTAAAAGTGCGCGGTATTTAGGTACAAAAGCTGCCCCCTCCGACTGATACTGGGCATATAAGCCTCTTGCAAATAAACCGCCGAAGGCATAGGGGAAATTATAAAAATTCAGGGAATCGCGGTAATAGTGACTTTTGCAAACCCACATAAAGGGATGAAGCTGAGAGTGATCAAGTCCATCTCCATAAGCCTGTTTCTGGGTATCTAACATAATCTGTTCCAAATCCGAAGCAAATAAAAAGGAATCTTTTCGCTTTTCAAATACTGCACTCTCAAACAAAAACCTGGAATAGATATCACAGATAATCTGGGTAACATCCTGCAGCTGGCTTTCTAACAGTGCTAATTTTTCCTGGCCGTCGGATTCTTTAATGGCAGCATTCATAATTACTGTTTCATTAAAGGTAGAGGCAGTCTCTGCTACCGGCATAGAATAATCCCAGTTTAAGGGTTGATGTTCCTGAATGTTAAGACCATGATAAGCATGTCCTAATTCATGTGCCAGAGTAACCACATCGCTTAGGGTACCATCGAAATTGGTTAATATACGGCTTTCTTTTACATAGGGAAGATTATCGCAGAAGGCACCGCCTACTTTACCGGGATGTGGATAGAAGTCAATCCATTCCATGTCAAAAGCTTCTTCAATCATATCTGCCAAGTCATCAGCAAAACCGCGAAAGTGCTTTACCAGATATGTTTTTGCTTCCTCGGTGGTAAAGGTTCTGCTGGTTTCACCCATTGGTGCAAACAGATCATACCAGGGGAGTCCGTTTTTATGACCAAGGAGTTCGGCTTTTCTTCTAAGATAAGCATGGAATTTGGGTAAATATTCATCAATTGCCGTAAACATAGCGTCCAGGGTTTCCTGCTTCATTTTGGACTGGATCAGGGTCATTGACAGGGCAGATTTATGACCTCTTAATTCTACTATGGTATTTACCTGGGATTTTAAATTGTTTAAGGAAAAAGCAACGGCATCCTTGATTTTATCGTAAGAAGCCAGTTCTGCTTCATATGCACGTTTCCTCACGTCGGAATCAGTACTGTAAGCTAAATTACGGATGCCGGAGAGGGTGGTTTTTTCGCCGTTATAATCTACTTTAAGGGTGGAGGTTAGGTACTGCTGCATCATTGACCAGCCGGAACCGGCAGACAGATTCAGTTTTGCTATAACTTCTTCTACTTCATCGCTTAAAGCATAATCTGCATCTTTTTTGATTTCTTCAAAGAAATATCTGTAACCTTTTAGCTTTTCATTTGTCTCAAGAAGTTGGTCCAGTTTATCCGCTTTTGCAAAATACTTCTTAATTATAGCCATCTCTTTTGATAATTTACTTTCCAGTTCTTCAATTTTGCCAAGTAGGGCGGTTGTTTCACTGTCGGTAGTATTGGTTGACTGACGTAACAAAACATAGGAACTCAATTTAGCAATTAGTACATTATATTCCTCAAGATAGGTAATGAGAGCAGGTATTGCAGTCTCTTCGTCGTACTCGTCCAGCTTAGCCGTATACCCTTTTATTGTCTGTATTATTTCATTGATTTTCTTTAAGTCAGTTTGAAAGGCTTCATCCTGATAGCTCTTATAAAGTATGTCCAGTGACCATTCTGTATTCATGTTAACCTCTTTCTCAGGGATATGTTTTTTATGGAAGCTTTTTTATATCCCTTCTATTTATTTATGCCTCCGATTTATTTCCTATAATTCTATTATAGCATATTTTCCCAGAATAGAAAGGTTGTTTTTGGGTTTGTCGAAGAGTTAAGGGATAGAGCTTGGGGGGGACGCTTTGCTTTTGAGGTATTGAGAACACTAGGAGGGGGAGTGGTTTCTTTTGTATTTAGAGAAAGAACCACGTTGTTCTAATGTTTTTGCATTTACTTAGGACATCACTGAAAAACAGGAACTCGCCATGTGGTTTGCAGGTTGTTTCAGCAGTTAGTTATGGGCTCATGGCTCAAACAGCCTGTTATTCAGTGATTGGCGTAAATGCAAAAACATAAGAACAAGGGTGGTTCTTTCTAATAAATACAAAAGAAACCACTCCCCCTCCTAGTGTTCCGGAAGTTTGTTAGGCAAAGCTGATATTGGTGGTGAAAGTACTTTGCATCTTTGGTGATTTAAAACAATAAATAAAACTAACAAAACTAATAATTCTTATAATTCTAAAAATATGAAAGAGTAAATTGAACTTGATAAAATCAGCTTCAAAACCTAAATTTGAAAGTATTGCTTGTAATCTCATTCAGAAGCGCTTTATTATGAGTCTGAAAATTCACTTATGACATTTTTATGCGGTTTAGAGTGAAAAGGCACACTGTTTGACGAGCTTTGCTCGGAGTTTGTGCCTTTTCACTCTGCTTTACCGCAGAAAAAAGTCATTAGTGAATTCAGACTCAGAATACTAAGCTTCTGAACGAGATTACAAGCAATACTTTCATCACAACCATAAAAGCTGATTTTATCAAGTTCCCAATACAAATTCCCAATACAAGTCCCCACAATTATATGTACTAGGAAAATACATTAAAACATAATATTATACCATAGTTTGTAAGTGAGGGTATTCATGTTAAAAAGGGTCAATTTAAAATACGCAGTATTGAGTGAACTGATATTATTATTTCTGTTAGGTTCTTATTTCATTTATGGAAATTATAAAGAAAAAATCATAGACGCATTTTTCCCTAATTCGGATACAGCGAATTACATAAAATGGGTGGATTTTGATGTTTGCTCCTCTGCAATGGGGAAGGCATATGAATATGATGTTGCATCACAGACAAAAGAAGTGAAATTAAACTGGATTGAACTTTTGGCTTATCTTGGGACCAGGTATGGAGGGGATTTTTCCAGGTATAAGGAGAAGGACATAAATGAACTGGTACGTAAGCTAGATAGTAAGGAAGCGACAATGAGTTCCCTTACGGAGGGGTTAAAATATTATAATTACTACTATCAGGCTTACAGTGCGGTACTTGGTGGATTTGTTGGGGAATATGAGATTCAGGTACCAAGTGAAGAGAATCCTGAGGAAAAAGTTTGGGTTAAAAAGTATGGGCTTAAGGCTTTTCTGCCTATTGCAAAGTTTTTCCCTTATAGTGATTATGATGATTTTGGTGTATCCAGGAGTTACGGATATAAGAGAAGACATCTGGGGCATGACATGATGGGGCAGGTGGGAACACCGGTGGTAGCTGTGGAATCGGGTTACGTGGAAGCCCTGGGATGGAACCAGTATGGGGGCTGGCGGATTGGAATCAGGAGTTTTGACGGAAAACGGTATTATTACTATGCTCATTTGAGAAAAAATTTCCCTTATAATAAATCTCTTGCAGAAGGCAGCATCGTACAGGCCGGAGATGTGATCGGGTATCTTGGCAGGACTGGTTATAGTGCCAATGAAAATGTCAATAACATTGACACACCTCATTTACATTTTGGTATGCAGCTTATATTTGATGAATCCCAGAAAGAGGGAGTAAATGAAATCTGGATTGACTGTTACGACATTATCAGATTCTTATACCAGAACCGCTCGGAGACGGTTAAGAATGCAGAGACAAAGGAATGGGGACGTATCTACGAAATAAAGGACCCTTCTGTGGAGTTGTATCTCCAGAATAAAGATAAAAATCTAAATAACATTCCAAAGCATAATACTGATGAAACACCTCAGGGCGGAGAATCAGGCGGCGAGAAGGGAAACAACCAAGAAAGTAATAACCCAAATAGTAATAACTCAAATAGTAACCAAGATAATAGTAACCAAGATAATAATAACCAAAATGAAAATAACCAAGATAAAAATAACCAAAATAATAATAACCAAGATAAAAATAAAATCCAGGACTAAAATAAGAATGCCGGAAATAACCAAGACATCAATCGGCCGGAGTATTGAAACAAGTAACCTTAATAATCCCTGGCTAAACATAATAAGGTAGTCAAGATATATACAGGAGAAATATAACAATTGTTAAAAAGTAAAAGTGACATTAATATAGGTCTACTGATAAGTATCAAAATAAGATGGAGGGTAAGCAGATGAGAAAGGAAACCGGAGGCAGAATTCCTCAAGTCGAAATTCCTGTAAATTGGGAAGCAGAAAAAAATGAGCAGAAAAGCGTTGATGCCGGTCATTCGCCCTGGAAGCTGGACCCAATCTTTGTAACGCAGGTATTTGCCAGTTTATTAATTTCGCCAGAAGGAATTGAGGGCGATTATCCGATTGCTTATGAGGATATCATTTTAATAAAGAACAACGGAGAAATAGCTATAGCGGAAATAAAAGATGATAAAACCATAGTAAGCCGTGTTTACTTAAAACGGCTGATAAGGCAGGATTCTACTGGAATCTGGACTGTCATTGGTTATGATCCAATTAAGTAAAAGATAAGTGGGGACTGTCAAAAAATTAATGAATGAGAATTACCTGAGGGAGAAGAAGTCGATAATAGCCAGGTACTATCATTCATAAATTTACGGCAGTCCCATAAAATTTCAATATTATATTTCCATCTCTGGAAGCAGACTTCTCATAGCTTGTATTGTTTTGTCAATTAGTTCCTTAATATCCCAGCCTAACATATCGGCACCATTATTGATTACTTCTCTGGAACATCCGGCGGCAAAATTAGTAGTTTTATATTTTTTCATGACGGATTTAACCTCAAGATCTGATACACTTTTAGAAGGACGCATAATAGCCACCGCACCAATTAAACCTGTTAATTCATCAACAGCATAGAGGATCTTTTCCATAAATAATTCTGGTTTGATATTCACGGTGATTCCATAACCGTGACTTGCGGTTGCTCTTATAATACCTTCCTCCAAATCCAATTCTTTCATTAATGCCTGTCCTTTGATACAATGTTCCTCAGGATAAAGTTCAAAATCCAGATCATGGAGCATACCAACGACTCTCCAGTAGTCTATTTTGGTATTATCATACTCCCTGGCAAAATAACCCATAACTCCGGAGACGATTTTCCCATGTTTTAGGTGGAACTCCTCCTTATTGAACCTTTTTAATAACTCATAAGCTTCTTCAACAGTTGGGACATAACTCATGTGATTCCTCCTTACTATGCTTTTGTTTTATCAAAAACTTGCTATGTTTTGTTCCATATCATATATCCTTCTTACAATATTGTCAACTGCATTGGGAAATAATTGCATATCATCTGCATTGGGAAATAACTGCATATCATTGGAGTAACGCAGAAAGCCAGGTGCGATCGTTCGCTGAGTCTCAAAAAAGTATTGACATAAAAGATGGTATTTACTATAATAAGTAACTATAATAAACGAGGGAGTAGTCATGGGATTACTCCCATTTTTATATAAACCGGCAATGTATTATATAAGATGAAAGAGGTAATACCCGTGAAGGAAACTATTTTAGAACAATTAAAATCATTTGAAGGAGAAGTCAGTTTTTATTACAAAAACCTGATAACAGGAGAGACCTTAGGGTTTCGGCAAAATATTCCGTTAGAGGCAGCAAGCGTGATAAAAATCCCGGTTTTAGTAGAAGCATTTTCCAGAATAGAAGTCGGGACTCTGGATAAAAACGGTATGATATCAATCAAAAAGGAAGATAAACTACCCTCCTGCGGTGCCTTATCGTATATGCATGATGGACTTATGGTAACCTTTGAGGATCTATACACTTTAATGATTATATTAAGCGATAATACCGCAACGAATCTGTTGATTAAATATCTGGGAATGGAACAGATCAATTCCACACTGGGAAAACTTGGCCTTAAAAATACAAAAATAAATCGTTTATTATTTGATTCAAAACAATCGGCCCTGGGGGTCCAAAATTATATATCTGCCTATGATATAGGTTCTTTGTTTGAAAAGATGTATTTCGGTGAATTGATTTCTCCGGAGTCCTCTTTGGAAATGCTCCGAATTTTAAAAAACCAAAGATTAAATGGAAAAATACCGTTTCATATTCATGGCAAAATGGAAGTGGCCCATAAGACCGGCGAGGATGACGGTATTACTCATGATGTAGGAATCGTATATGCACCTCAGCCTTTTGTGGTCTGTTTCTGTGGCAATCAGGTAGAGGTTCCTGCCTTTGAACGGTTGATGCAGGATATCACCGCCTCTCTGGTACAGTTACAGTCATAAGAACAGAAGCTTGTACATAATATGAAGTAATAGTAGGATTCTTTCCTGACCAATAAATGGATTTAGTGTGAAATCAAAAGACATTTCACACCCTGATTTGAGGCAGTGCCACATCTGCGAGCAGATGCGGCATGCAATGGGAGCTAGTATGAGTGAATAAACAGCAAGGATATACAGGATTTGATCTTTTATAAAACAGCAGATTGGCAGACTGGAGTTTAAATTATGATTATAAAAAATATTGAAGTCGGAGAAATCTTCATACCTTTGGCCAGACCATTTAAAACAGCTCTAAGGACAGTTAATAATGTGGAGGATATAATTATTAAGGTCGAAACGGAGACGGGACTCACAGGATTTGGGGAGGCACCTCCTACTGCAGTAATAACCGGTGATACCAAAGGTTCTATTATAACGGCCGTAAAAGATTTTATAACCCCTGCTTTAATGGGTATGGAACTAGATAATCTGGATGGTATTTTCCGCAAGCTAAATTCCTGCATGGTTAAGAATACCTCTGCCAAAGCCGCGGTTGATATGGCTATTTACGACTTGTATGCCAAACAGCATAACACACCTCTTTATAAAATGCTGGGAGGCAATACGAATCAGGTGGAGACTGATCTTACAATCAGTGTCAATTCCATACCGGAAATGGTAGCCGATAGTCTGGATGCAGTAAAAGGAGGCTATCGGATATTAAAAATAAAGGTCGGCAAAGAAGGCATAAAAGACTTGGAACGTATTACAGAAATCCGTAAAGCGATTGGTCCTGATATTAAAATCAGAGTGGATGCCAATCAGGGCTGGACGGCCAAACAATCGGTACAGATTATCCGTGCTATGGAGGATAAGGGACTTGATATCGAACTGGTAGAACAACCGGTACCGGCACATGATTTTAAAGGCATGCAGTTTGTGACCAGTCAGGTGGCAACCCCTATTCTGGCAGACGAAAGTGTATTCTCAGCAGAAGATGCCATTACGCTTATCCAAAACGGAGCTGCGGATCTGATTAATATTAAGCTTATGAAAACCGGTGGCATTTATAATGCCTTAAAGATTTGTGATATTGCTGAAATCTACGGGGTAGAGTGCATGATTGGATGCATGCTTGAAGGTAAGCTATCCGTCAGTGCGGCGGCTCATCTGGCAGCGGCTAAGGGAATAATTACAAGAGCAGATTTAGACGGTCCGTCTCTGTGTAAAACAGACCCTTTTACAGGTGGACCGGTATATGCGGAAAATATGATTTATATGAATGAAACTCCGGGAATTGGAATTGAAAAGACTCCCTGTTTCTTATAATAGTTATCTATTTTCGTCTATAAGACTTGAATCAGTGGGCAGGATAAGGTATACTTAATTATGTTTTATTGCATACAAGTATTCGAATTATATTTTGGGGATACTGTCATGAAATAAAGAAATAAAACAAAAAACAAGATTCATACATTATTTGAGCCGAAAGGAAAAAACGACGTAGGAGGGCATGCGGCATTGGCATGTTTGAAAGATTCGGAGAGAGAAAATAGTTCAATGTCTAATATACCTTTTCACTTTGCTGCGTTAATATTTTATCATACTTAACTAAATGCTTTTTCCAGGGTATCTCAAGCTGGAAGGATTCGAACAAATATCAAATTACACAAAATTTATACAAAAGCGATAGCTTTATTTTATTATAGATAAAAGAGGAGGAAGTTTATGAAGAAAAAACTAATAGCATTAGCAGTAGGACTGACTTTAACCGCATCAATCTTTTCCGGCTGCGGCAAAAAAGGCGGAGCAGATGGTGATTCCGTTTACAGGAAACTTTATTCCAGCGAAGTTACCACAATGAACTATCTGGTAACCGGTAATGAAAATGAATTTACCATTGGTGCCAACGTTGTTGATACCCTGGTGGAATATGACAATTTAGGTCAGATAAAACCATCCCTTGCAGAATCCTGGGAGATGAGTGATGACGGTCTTACCTATACCTTTAAAATACGTCAGGGTCAGAAATGGTATGATTACGAGGGCAATGAAATGGGTGATGTAACTGCCAATGACTTTGTAAGTGCTGCAAAATACATATTAACACCTGCTTATGAAAGTGCGACTGCACAGAATTATTTCGGAATCATTAAAAATGCGGATGAATATTATAACAGCCAGGTTAAAGATGACCCGGAAACCGAAGAAGTAGAAGGCAATAACCTGAATATAGATTTTTCGGAAGTAGGAGTGAAAGCCTTAGATGATTATACCTTACAATACACCTTGGTTAATCCTACTCCCTACTTCTTATCTTCATTAACTTATGTTTGTTATATGCCGGCTTATGGTCCCCTGTTAGAGCAGCTGGGAGCAGATTATGGTACGGATAATACTAAGATGTACTATAACGGAGCATATCTTTTGAGTGAATTTGCTCCCCAGGAAAAACATGTTTATAAAAAGAATACACATTACTGGGATGCGGATAAAGTTTACATAAAAGAAATTGATGAAACCTATAACTCAGAAGCAACCACCCTTGCCCCGATTATGGCAGAGAACAATGAAATTGATTATGCAGAAATCGGTGCAGATATCGCAAATGACTGGTTATCCGACTCCAAACGTTCCTCCATGGTAAGCAAGACCCGTATAAAAACTTCTTATTCCTATTTTTACACCTTCAATTTCGATCCTCAGTTCGATGCCGAATACGAACCGGATAACTGGAAGCTTGCGGTCAATAATGAAAACTTCCGTCAGTCTTTAAAAGCAGGATTAGACCGTGTTAAAGCTCTTACCATCAGTGAACCGCAGGATCCGAAAGCCCGTCTGAATAACACCATTAACCCGTCAAGCTTTGTTGACCTTAACGGTAAGGACTATACGGAATTTGGAGATTTAAAAGCGATTACGGAAAAAGACAGCTTTGACGAAGCAGCAGCAAAATCATATAAAGATAAAGCCATGGAAGAATTAAAGGCAGAAGGCGTAACCTTCCCGGTTAAGGTATTAATGCCTTACAACCCGACTACAACGAACTGGGATAAAGAATGTGTAGTTGTAGAACAGCAGTTAGAAGCATTACTTGGAAAAGATTATATTGATATTATTGTAGAAGCAGGTCCTGGTACCGACTTCTTATCCCAGGTACGCCGAGTTGGTAAATACGCGTTCATGTTATGTAACTGGGGCGCTGACTATGCAGATCCTCAGACCTGGACAGATCCTTTTACTGCAGAAAACTCCTATAACTTTATGGACAAAGCCATGAACAATGGAGATGGTGTTGCTGATACGGTGAAAGAATATTATTCTTTGGTCGATGCAGCGAAAGCAATTCCAATTGATATTAATGCAAGATATGAAGCCTTTGCCAAGGCCGAAGCTTATTTAATACAGCATGCTCTGGTAGTACCGTATGCCATCAGCAGCACATATTATGTGGTGGATAAGAAAAATGTTTTTGAAGGAGAATATGCTCCCTTTGGTGTTTCATTATTACGTTATAAAGGACAGCATCTGTTAGAGAAACCGATGTCTATGGATGACTTTAATAAAGCACAGGCTGACTGGAAAGCCGCCCGTGAGAAACTTGCCACTCAAAAATAATATAGCAGAATAGAGTATTTATCTATTTATTCAATGTTGAGGTTGTCCCATAAGGTGGTTTCAACCACCTTGGGATAGCCTCTTTACTCTGTTAAGCAATGGGATTGACAGTGATAACAGTATTTCAATCATATTGTCTAGCAGAGTAGTAATTTAATAAAGATTCATTAGAGTATATTCAAACAGGATTGAAAAACAGAAGTTGAAAAACAGAAGTTGATAAGTTCACTCCAATATACTAACCGTAAAGTAAAATACTATTTAGATGGAACGAATCAAGAAAATAAAAAGGAGCTGTACAATGATAAAATATCTTGCAAAAAGATTAGCCCGGTCTGTTATAACTTTAATAATTATTATATCTATTGTATTTATATTGCTTCGATTAATGCCCATTGAAGGTTATTTCCAGAACTTTGACAAGCTGACGAAGGAACAGATCCATACAGGCATTGTTAATATGGAATTGGACAAACCTATATTCCTCCAACTGAAAAACTTCTTTGTACAATTATTACACGGAGATTTGGGAGTATCGAGAATTTACCGCGCTAATGTTCCCATAACAAAGATATTAGCCAGTAAAGTACCAATCTCTTTAACCCTTGGCGGGATTTCATTAATATTATCTTTGGGCTTTGGGATACCGCTTGGTACCTTAATGGCAAGGTCTAAGGGAAGGTTCTGGGACAAGTTTGGAACCGCATTTATCGTGTTTATTCAGGCAGTGCCTGCCGCAGTCTACTATTTATTCATTCAAGTATTCGGACACCAATACTTAGGGTTTTCCATCCTCTTTGATAAGGATAATGCAGCGACCTGGATATTGCCGGTTATCTCTTTATCCTTAGGTAATATTGCATATTATTCCATGTGGCTCCGTCGTTATATGGTGGATGAAAGTAATAAAGATTATGTGAAACTGGCTATTGCAAAAGGGGTGTCCAGTAAAGATATTATGATGAAGCATGTCTTTAGAAATGCCTTTGTTCCCATGATTCAATATCTGCCAAGTTCCTTTTTAAATACCATTGTAGGTTCTATCTATGTAGAGTCTTTATACAGTGTTCCCGGTATGGGGGGACTTTTAGTAGATGTAGTTAAACGGCAGGACAACACCATGGTACAAGCCATAGTAGTTTTATTTGCCTGCGTTGGAATATTAGGTTTGATTCTTGGCGATATCTTAATGACTATAATTGATCCCCGAATCAGTTTTAATAAAAAGGGAGGTGCCCGCTAGTGACTATCTTAGGACATAAATCCGTTAAATTAGAAAATAGCATAACCGAATCAGCAAAAGGGGCACAAAATGAACTTTTTGAATTTGCAGAGTATGATGAAAAATTTGCTGAAAAAGCTGGATATTCCAATTATTCCTACTGGAAAAGCACCATTCAGGCCTTTTTACATAATAAGACTGCTGTAATTTTACTGGGAGTAGTTTTCTTTATTTTATTATTTACCTGTATCCAGCCCTTTCTGCCGGGTCAGATTAATCCGAACCTTGTAAATAATGATACAAGCGGCATGCAGATCAGCAACCACAAGCCTGATGGAACCTTCTGGTTTGGTACTAATTCCATCGGACAGGATTTATGGAGCCGTGTCTGGGCAGGAACCAGAACCTCTATTACGATTGGCTTTATTGTTGCTTTAATTGAAGCGGCCGTAGGTATAACCATAGGTGTGTTATGGGGATATGTAAGAAAACTTGACTTTATTTTTACTGAAGTTTATAACGTACTGGATAATATTCCTTCCACCATCGTTTTGATTTTATTTTCCTATGTCATGAAACCAAGTGTAATAAGTTTGATTATCGGTATGAGTTTAACCCGCTGGATTGGTATGGCAAGATTTATCCGTAATCAGATTCTTATGATCCGTGACCGTGACTATAATCTGGCTTCCAGATGTCTTGGCACCCCCACAGGCAGAATCGTATACCGTAATCTATTACCTTACCTGGTATCCGTAATTATGCTTCGGATGGCTTTAGCGATTCCGGAAGCAATCGGAAGCGAAGTATTCATAACTTATATCGGTTTAGGATTGCCGGTAGATATCCCAAGTCTTGGTAACCTGATTACCGCCGGCCGTAACCTCTTGGCAAGTGCTGCTCTGCGTTACCAGTTGATTTTCCCCACGGTAGTATTATCCATTGTAACCATATCATTTTATATTATCGGAAATGCATTTGCAGATGCGGCGGATCCGAAAAATCACGTATAGGAGGCTCAAACGATTATGGAAAAAGAAATAGCATTATCCGTTAAGAATCTGAATGTGAAGTTTAATCTCCGCGGTAAAGTACTTCATGCAATCCGTGATATATCTCTGGAGGTTTATAAAGGAGAAAGTTTAGCCATAGTTGGGGAGTCCGGTTCCGGAAAATCAGTATTTACAAAAACCTTTATGGGATTACTGGACAAAAACGGGTTTATCGAATCCGGTGAAATATTATATAAAGACAAAAATCTGGCAGAATTTAAAACCGAAAAAGACTGGAAAGCCATACGTGGCTGTGAAATAGCCATGGTTTTACAAGATCCTATGACCAGTTTAAATCCTTTAAAGACCATAGGTGCCCAAATCGGGGAGGCTATCGAATTGCATCAGGGGCTAAAGGGGGAGGAATTAAAGAAAGCTGTCCTTGAAATATTAGAAGATGTGGGTATTACAGATACAGAACGCAGGTATAAGCAGTACCCCCATGAGTTTTCCGGTGGTATGAGACAGAGAGTTGTAATTGCAATTGCAATAGCCTGCAGACCGAAAACCTTAATCTGTGACGAGCCGACAACTGCCCTGGATGTTACTATTCAGGCTCAGATTCTGGAACTGCTTAAAAGTTTAAAGGAGAAATATCAGTTAACTACCATATATATAACCCACGACTTAGGAGTGGTAGCCAATGTGGCAGACCGGATCGCAGTAATGTATGCCGGTGATATTGTGGAAATCGGCACCTGTGAAGAAGTATTTTATAATTCCAGACATCCGTATACCTGGGCCTTGCTATCCTCATTGCCCCAGTTAGGAGTTAAGGGAGAAGATTTATATACCATTAAGGGTACTCCCCCCAATCTCTTTCAAACCATAAAAGGGGATGCCTATGCGCCGAGAAATCCCAAAGCCTTAAAGATTGATTTTGAAGAAAGACCTCCGTACTTCGAGGTGAGCCCTACCCATAAGGTACGTTCCTGGTTAATGGATCCTAGAGCTCCCAAAGTAGATCCTCCGGAACATATCAAAAAACTTCGCAGCCAGGGAGGGATTTACAGATGACAGAGAAAACAAATAGAAAAAAGCTGCTGGAAGTCAAAAATTTAAGAGTCAGCTTTGGTGAGCACAAGCATAAAACCGTAGTGGTAAATGATGTAAGCTTTGACATCTATAAAGGAGAAACCTTTGGTCTGGTTGGAGAATCAGGCTCTGGTAAAACCACCATCGGGCGGGCGGTGATCCGTATCAACCCTACCATGAGCGGTGAAATTATCTATGACGGAAAAAAGATTAACGGAACTATTTCAAAAGAGCTTGACAGGGAAGTGACCCAGAAAATCCAGATGATATTCCAGGACCCCATGGCCTCCTTAAATGAAAGAGCCAAGGTTGATTATATCGTATCAGAAGGGCTTTATAATACAAAACAAAAGTACACCAAAGAAGAAAAAAAGAGTATGGTTGAAAAGGCTCTGCAGGATGTTGGGCTTTTGCCGGAATTTGCCAGCCGTTTTCCCCATGAGTTCTCAGGAGGTCAGAGACAGCGTATTGGAATTGCCAGAGCATTAATTATGCAGCCGGAATTTATTATAGCGGATGAACCGATATCAGCCCTGGATGTATCCATACGTGCCCAGGTGTTAAATCTATTATCTGATTTACAGAAGAAAAGGGACCTGACCTATCTTTTTGTTGCCCACGATCTGTCGGTTATGCGGTTTATTGCGGACCGTATTGCTGTTATCCATAAAGGTGTACTTGTGGAATTGGGAGAAACGGAAAAACTCTATAACCATCCGCTTCACCCCTATACCCAGGCATTATTATCCGCAATCCCCATGCCGGACCCTGTTGCAGAAAAAAAGAAAGTACTTAAGGTCTATGATCCGTCTGTTCATGATTATTCTGTACATAAGCCAAGCTGGGTGGAGGTAGAAGAAAATCACTTTGTACTGTGTAATGAGGCAGAACTTCAGAAATATAAAAAACAGATAGAATAGTGATATTATTATCAGAGTGACCCTAAGGTAAATTAAATATCACTTATGCAATGAATGAAACGGACAATATCGGCAGAATTTAACTGACTGCTGATACAGTCCGTTTTGTTGAAATAAGTTAAAAAGCAGAAAAATAATAGAATTGACAATGACGCAGAACATGAAGTAGTAAAATTTTTGACTATTTATTAAGCAAATATAGGGTTGAAAAAGATAAGCGTGTCTTTAGTAATTTTTATGATATACTTGATTAAAAATATTATTGTAGTAATATTTGTCTTAGTATGACGAAGTAAGGAAATAAAAAGTAAGGAAATAAAAAGTAAGGAAATTAAAAGTAAGGGTATTAAAGTAAGAAAATTAAAGTAAAGGAAATTAAAGTAAGAAAATCGAAGTAAGAAAATTAAAGTAAAGGAATTAAAATAAAGGAATTAAGTAAGGAAATTAAAGTTAGATAATAAAATTAGGAAATGTAATAATAATAAAGAAAAAGAGTATTATTACAGTACTAAGAAGCAAAATCAGAAGACTTAAATGCAGTATATTTACATAACAGAGGAGGATAAATGGAGAGAAAGGAATTAGTTGAACGAATAGAAAAGGAAATATCAGAAGCCCAGGCAGATATAGCCCTTCTGGTTGAAGACTTAATTTCTGGCGAAGTCTTAATCTCCTACAAGGAGGAGCTAAAGGTTGTATCAGCCAGTATAATTAAATTGCCTATTATGGTTACTGCCTTGGAGCAAATACAAAAAGGCAGTTTTAACAGAGATTCACTTATTACAGTGTTAGATTCCGGAATTCTAAGGGATACGGAAGTTTTTGAATACGGCGGGGGGCAATACACCTTAGATGAACTCCTGGTCTGGATGATAATTAATAGTGATAATACAGCAACAAATTGCCTGATTGACATATTGACAAAGGAAGAGATTAACCGGACCCTAAAAAGATTATCTCTTCAGAATACGAAACTGGAACGGTATATGCTGGATTTTGAAGCCGTAAAACAAGGCTATAATAATTACACCTCCGCGCAGGATATAGGAATCCTCTATAAAGCCTTATATCATAAGACCATTCTGACACCGGAATTATGTGACTACGCTATAAGTATCTTATTGCGACAACGCGATAAGCAGAATTCCCTGCGTTATATTACAGAGGAGGTGAAAGCTGCCCATAAAACAGGTGGTTTGGATTTCTTAGATCATGATGCGGGTATCTTTTACCTAAAGGGAGCACATTACTATTTTGGAGCTTTTGTCTGGAATGCTCCGGATGACAGATATGGAAAGCAATGGATTGGTAGGGTCTCAAAAGCAGTCTATGAATATTACAGGCAGAGATAGTATTAAATAATACAAGACAGGGTTACCAGGGTGCATTTTAAACAAAATTCAGAATAATATTATATAGATCAAAACACATCAAAGCATCACCAAAATAGTAACAAAGTATTTTATAAAGCCGTTAAATTTTTGGGCAATGAATTTGTTTTAAGATAGCAATAAAAGTATAAGGAATAAATTAATAATTTATTTTATAAATAGGTTTAATTAGAAAGGCGAAGCTTGCAATGAATTATGCACTGATTAATCACACCCTTGGTTTTTTAATGAAAGAACCAGACTGGGACAGCGAACTATCGGATGAAGATTTCTATGGAATGAAAGTCGAAATTATATCCCAACCGTCTGAGGAATGGTTTGAAGTAAAGACACACTATGGATATACGGGATTTGTACATATGTCACAGCTTCTCTTCGATGAGGAAAAGCTGAAAATCTGGGATACGGTTAGTAAAAAAGTGGTATTACAGCCTTTTGCAGATATCTTGTCCTTACCCAAAGTACAGGGTCACCATGTAATCAGCCTGGTAAAAGGCGGTCTTGTCAGTGTACTTGAGGAGGCCGATGAAAATGGCTGGGTAAAGGTTTTGCTATGTGACGGCAGAACGGGTTATATTAAAGAGAAATTTCTTGGTACCTATTACACGGCTTACTCTCTGGAAATGGAAGAGAAGCTTCGAAGTGATATTGTAAATACTGCAATTACCTATCTTGGTACACAGTACCGCTGGGGAGGTAAAAGCCCATTGGGAATTGACTGCTCCGGTTTATGTTCGGTAGCTTATATGCTAAATGGTGTAATCATTTACCGGGATGCTGATATAAAAGAGGAGTTCCCAATTCATGAAATTGAATATGCATGTATGAAACCCGCAGATATGCTGTTCTTTCCAGGTCATGTTGCCATGTATATCGGTGATGGCAAATACATTCATTCTACCGCAAAAAATGGCAGCGATGGCGTAGTTATCAACAGTTTAAATCCGAAGGATGAGGATTATAGAGACGATTTGGTTCAAAAAATGAAAGCAATTGGAAGTCTGTTTTAACAAGTTATATAATTAATTCATGTCCAGGAGCATACAGATGGGATAAGTCCTTCCTTGATTTGGTGGGAGGAATTGAACTTGCAATAGGAAAGGGGTATAAGGTTGAAAGAAAATAAAAGAGTAGAAAGGATGCCACATTATGATTCTTTCAACCAGTTATATTTGTGGCAGTATCGCAAGTAAACTTGCGATATGCAATGGGTGTAAAAATGAAAGTAGCAGATATGCACTGTGACACCATATCAGAGATTTTTTATGGTTTACGGGACGGAAAAGATATGGGTCTGGCGAAGAATGATTTACAGCTTGACCTGGAACGAATGGCAAAGGGAGACTATCTGATCCAGAATTTTGCCATGTTCGTAAGTATAAAAAACTATGCTGATCCATTAGAACATTGTCTTAAGTTAATTGATCTATTTTATCAGGAACTGGATCGAAACAAGGATAAAATTGCCTTGGCCTTAAATTATAATGATATTATAGAAAATCAGAAGTCAAACAGAATGTCCGCTATGTTAACCATCGAAGAAGGCGGTGTTACGAAATGTGATTTGGCCCACTTAAGGAATTTTTACCGTTTGGGAGTCAGAATGTTAACCCTGACCTGGAATTATGAGAATGGTATCGGATATCCGAATTTTAAATTAATAGAAGGAGAAAAACCGGATTTCCATATACCGAATACCAAAGAAGGACTTACGGAGTTTGGTTTCTCTTTTATAGAGGAAATGGAACAGTTAGGAATGATTATCGATGTTTCCCACTTATCCGACGGGGGCTTTTATGATGTGCTTAACCATACTAAAAAACCGTTCGTGGCTAGTCATTCCAATGCAAGAGGAGTATGTAACCATGTCAGGAATTTATCCGATGATATGATTCGCAAGCTGGCTGCACGAGGCGGTGTTATGGGGATGAATTATTGTCCCAGTTTCCTAGAGGATGTAGAAAATGAGAGTGATGCAGTCGGTACAATTAGTAAAATTGTGGAGCATATTAAATATATTACCAAAATAGGCGGGTATGAGTGCGTTGGACTAGGTTCGGATTATGATGGTATTCCCGTTCACAAGGAAATGCCGGACCCGTCTTATTTACCTCAGTTAGCGGAGGCGTTGGAAAAAGAGGGATATAAAAACCATGAAATAGAAGCAATTTTTTATAAGAATGTACTGCGGGTATATAAAGATGTGCTAAAATAAAAGGAAATATATACGCAATAGGAGAAAAAATGAAAGAGATTACATTAGAAGACAGAATCCAGGCAGAATTAGCCAGTTACAACGGCTTGATGGGGATCTATGTGAATGACTTTAAAGGCAATAAAGTTGAAATCAATACATCAGAAAAATTTGAGACGGCTAGCTGTATCAAGACTTTTATTTTAGGTACTCTATATGATGAGGTGGAAAAAGGGAATAAGAACCTGTCGGATATGCTAACTTACACGAAAGATAATGAGATTGATGGCAGTGGAGTATTAAAAAGCCTGGATTTTGGCGTACAATTAACTGCAAAAAACATAGCAACACTAATGATTATTGTCAGTGATAATATTGCTACTAACATGATGATTGACTATTTGGGACTTGACACGATTAATACCTTTATACAATCCCATGGGTTTACGGATACGGTCTTACATAATAAAATTAATTTTTCAGAATACAAACAACTCGGGACAACAACGCCAAAAGAGTATGGGGGTATATTTGAAATGATCTGCAAAGAGGAATTAATAAGTGCCCAGGCATCGAAGCAGATGCTTGAGATCTTTAAAAAACAGCATTATAATTCGACCCTTACAAAAAGTTTACCGCAGTATTTCCTGGACAGTGAGGACACAGGAGAAGAGGAGCTTATTTATATTGCTTCCAAAAGCGGCAGCATGAATGCCTGCAGGAATGACGGAGGAATTGTATCAACACCTTATGGTAAATACGTAATTGTACTGTTTAATAAGAATTTTACAGACCCCATTTATTATCCCGACCATCCTGCTACAGTTTTTGGTTCAAGAATCAGTAGACTGATCTTTGATCAGTATTTGTCTTTGCAGGGAAGGATCAAATAAAAAGAACAAATGTTTTTATTTTTTTATAATATGACATACTGATGTCAATTTTCATCTGATACAATGATTTTATCAAAATCAAAGGAGAGTTAACAGATGAATATGGAGTATGTTTACAAAGAAAAATTTACGGTAATTGGAAAGCTGGGCTCAGGTACAGCAGAGAATCCCTCTGATTGGATATTACCAATCTGGGAAGAGGCCAACAGTAATTTTTCAGAAATTGAACCATTTGCCAAAAAGCTCGATAACGGAAGAGTGGCAATCTGGGGTATTATGAGTGATTTTAATGAAACATTTGCCCGTTGGGATCAAAATGGCGGCAAATATCTGGCTTGTTGTGAAGTGATAGAGAATGCACTCCCTAGTGAGGGCTGGGTAAAATGGGAGGTACCTTCCCAGACGTATCTAGTTGCAGAATGCAATCAAAATAACTACGAATCAATTTTTGAATCGGTCATAAAGGAGTATATACCAGCCAATCACTTAAGTCTTGTAGGTGCTGTCCATGAACATTATCCGGTACCTGGAAATAAAGAGGTGGTGGAATTATATTTCCCAATCGCCAAAGGAAATTATTTCTGCCAAAGCTGCGGTATGCCAATGAACAACGAGGAAGACAGGGGAACGAATAAGGATAAGACTAAGAGCGAGGATTACTGTCATTATTGCTATGAAGACGGCAATTTTTTATCCGAGGAAACCATGGATGAAATGATTGAAAGTTGTGTTCCCTTTACCTTGGAGTCAAATACTTACCCTGATGAAAAGACAGCAAAAGAAGCAATGTACTCATATTTCCCCACTTTAAAACGATGGAAACAGGCGTAAGGAACAGTAGTAAAAAGGCAAGTCAAATTATCACAGAAGCAGACATGTTATTGACCGATTCAATTTATAGTTTTTAAATTACCGGTCTTCAAGGAGACTGTTGCAAAATTTATAAGAGTAATTGCAGGTAGACAATAATCCTTAATCTACCGCTAGGTGAACCAACTCTTTGATTTTGTAGCAGCCTCCTTTTTATCTTTTTAATTAAGTTAAAATAGTTAATGTATTAAGCTAATTAATTAACCTGGATACAATGGAGTATATGCATCTATACTGTATAATATTGCTTTTTTTGGCTTATAGTTTAAAAGAGCTATTTCATTTTAATAAAAACACGTTACTTAGAAAACGATTAAGCTGCTTATATTATGATATTACTTGATAATATATCCATAAATTGTTTTATAATGTGAAAAAATCATCATTTTTCTGTCTTTTTTTTAATTGCCTTCTGAAACAAGAAGATATTTACAATTAAACTACATAATAGTACATGGTTAACCCTTAATAAAAGTAATAATCAACATATAATTCAACCTTTATATGGCGTAATTATTAAATTTTACAAATGACCAAAAATAAGTATTGCATTAACTAGTAAAATGTTATATACTAAGTCCGTACTTAATCGTTATAGTAAATCGATTAAGTAGTAAATGTATACATATTACACCTTGGTTGCACTTTTGGCTGATTATTTTAGCTAAACGTTAACCTGCACGGGGTAAGGAGGAACGTTCATGGTGTCTATGAAGGATATCTCGGCTGTATGCGGCGTGTCTGTGGCAACAGTGAGTAAAGCTTTAAATGGACATAAAGACATCGGCGAAGAGACGAAGAGATTGGTGCGGGAAACGGCAAAGGAGATGGGATATTTTCCGAATTCCTCTGCACGTACCTTAAAGACTAACAGAAGTTATAATCTCGGAGTACTGATGATTGATGAAGCCCACAGTGGTTTGACCCATGACTATTTTATCATGGTTCTGGAAAGCTTAAAGGCTGCTGCAGAGAGGCATGGTTATGATATTACTTTTATCAGCGGCAGTAAACAGAGAAAAGATAAAATGTCTTATGTGGAACACTGCAGATACCGGGGGCTGGACGGAGTGGTCATTGCCTGTATCGATTATGATGAAGTGGAAGTGATTGAATTAATCCACAGTGATTTACCAGTAGTAACCATTGACCATCTATTTAACGACAGAACGGCGATTATGTCTGATAATATCAGAGGAATGCAGGATTTGTTCAATTATGTATATGAATGCGGACACAGAAAGATCGCTTATATACATGGAGCTGAGAATGCTGCAGTAACTACTAACCGTCTGCACAGTTTTTTCAAACTTGCTGAAGAATACGGACTGGAAATTCCTGTAGAATATATCAGGGAATCTGCATATCGTGATACGGTTTCCACAGCGCTTTTAACCAATGAATTATTAGAACTGCCGGATCCGCCTACCTGTATTTTATTTCCGGATGATTTCGCTAGTTTAGGCGGCATCAATGCAATAAAGGCCAGAGGTCTTAAGATTCCAAAGGATATTTCCGTAGCAGGTTATGATGGAATCCGGGTTACAAAATTCATTGATCCCCAGTTAACTACCATAACTCAGGATACTCAAAAACTAGGGCAGTTAGCAGCAGAGAAACTAATTGATCTGATTGAAAGACCAAAGACTACATTGATTGAACATATTGTAGTACCCGGAGTATTGGATAAAGGAGCTACGGTCAGCAAAATTAATTAGTAAAATAAATTAAAGGTAAGTTTAATTAAAGTAAATATTTACAATAAGATCAGTTCAGATTAAATTTGTACAAAGTAAATGTATATAAAAGTAAGATAAATTTATAAGTAAATTTAATTAGACAGTTAAATAATATGTTAAAAAAAAGTATTGGTATTTTTATTACCGTAGTGGTGATAATAATATAAATGAAACACACTTTAATAATGGAGGACTAGCTTATGAAAAAGAAGTTTTTAAGCGTATTACTGGCAACGGCTATGGTAGCATCTATGTTAACTGCCTGTGGAAGTAAAACACCGGCAACTGACAACAACACTACTTCAGAAACCGCTGAACAAACGCAGACTCAAACACAGGATACTGCAACATCAGAAAATACAGGGACAGGAGACGCAACAACAAAAACTGATGTAGCTAAAACGAATCTTGCATATAAGGGCGAACTAGAACTTATGCATTTCTCAACATCAGAAGAATCTCAAGGAAACGGTGGTTCCGATGGATTCCGTACCGTACTTGCTGATTGGAAAACAGTACATCCTGAAATTAATGTAGTTGAGAATGTACTTGCTAACGCTGATTACAAGACACAGATTGCAACACTTGCAGCAGCGAACGATTTGCCGGATGTGTTTTTATTACAAGGTATGAATACGAAGGCTTGGGCATCACAGGGACTGCTTCTTGATATGACAGATATCATTTCAAAATCCCCTTATGCCTCCCAATATGATAACACAACTTTCTATCCATTTACTTCTGACAGCAAAATGTACGGACTTCCTGCTTTAACAGGTGGTACTTGCGCAGTTGTTGTATATGATTCCGCTAAATGGAAAGAAGCTGGATTTGATACGTTCCCTGAAACTTGGGCTGACGTTCAGAAAGCAAAAGATTACTTCTCAGGTAAAGGTATTGATACCATTGCTTTTGGTAACGGTGGTAAATGGCAGGTTAACTCAACTTTCTTAGCAACCATTGGAGACAGATTCACAGGTGCTGACTGGACTCACTCCTTAATTGAAAAGAAAGGTGCTTCCTTTACAGATAAACCTTTCGTAGATGCTCTTAAATTCACAAAAGACATATTTGCTTCCGGTATCTTCAATGCAGATTTTAATGCAATTACCAATGAAGATGCGAGAGAGTACTATATCTCCGGTGATGCAGCAGCTTATATTGGTGGTAACTGGGATGTTTCCTATATTCAGGCTACTTTAAAAGATACTGATCTTTACAATACTACAAAGTTTGCAGTTCTTCCTCAGCCAGATGGTGCTACTGCTTCTTACAAGACACATGACACTGGACTTGGATATGCAGTTGCAATCAATCCTAAAGTAGCAGATGATCCTAACAAATTAGCTGCAGCTGTAGATTTAGCTTATGAACTTACAGGACCTGCTTTTGCTAACTATGTTGCTTCCAATTATGCATTAGGTGGTTTAACAAAAGTACAGAACGTAGATTTAAGCAAGTTTGACCAGTTCACACAGGATTTCTACAACTATCAGTATGTTGATAACAAACCTTGTGAAATATATGACTCTTATATTTCAAGTGCTGTTTGGGATGTATTAAATACAGATCTTCAAACAATGTTAAATGGACAGCTTTCACCAGAAGATGTAGCTAAGAATGCAGCAAAAGCATATAATGATAATTATTAATTCTTAGACAGAAAATTAATATCATAATAAGTATTAATTCCTAATTAGTGTATTGTTGAAAGTAGTAAAATTTAAAGCTTGATGTCATAAAAATAGTTCTTATAACTTAAAATAGTAATATAACTTGAAGCAGGCCTTATCTGAGCAGGGTTTCTCAGGTAAGGCCTATATAAATAACGATACGTTTTAGGAGGCGAAAAATGTTAAGTTCAATTCGACCCAAAAATAGAGTAATATTTGCATATTTGTTATTCCCGATTGCATTGTACGTATTTGCTGTATTTATTCCTTTAGTTACAGCCGGATTTTACAGCTTCTTTGAATGGAAAGGTGGACCTAATAAAACCTTTATTGGATTTGAAAATTATGCGACTCTTTTTAAGGATTCTGTTTTTTGGAACTCTTTCAGTCATAACATATATTTAGTAATTGCATGTATCATCGGACAGATTGGTCTGGCATTTGTATTTGTTTTAATGATTAACTCACGTTTGGTTAAATTAAAGGGAATCCACCGTACCTTCGGTTTTTTCCCAAGTACCGTATCTGCTGTTTCCATCGGTTTTATCTGGTCAATGGTATATGATTACAAACGTGGTATTTTAAACTGGTTCTTAGATTTAATCGGTAAACATGACGCTACAAAGGTTTGGTTAAATGAACCAAAATTAGTTATGTTATTAATAGCGATACCGCTTATCTGGCAGTTTATTGGTTATTATATGGTTATTATCCTATCGGCTATCTCTTCCGTGGATAAAGAAATATTTGAGGTTGCAGAAATTGATGGAGCCAATGGCTTTCAAAGGGCAATCTATATAGTACTTCCATTAATTAAAAATACCTTATTAGTCTGTGTAACACTTTGCGTTGCAGGTAATATGAAAGCCTTCGATCATATCTTTGTTATGACCGCCGGCGGTCCTGGCAATGCCTCCATGGTTATGGCACTCTATGGTTATAAGATTTCTTTTGCACAGCAGAACATGGGTTATGGTAGTGCGATATCAATTGGTATCTTTTTTGCAAGCTTGGTCGTAATCGGTGCGACACAACTGTTGGTAAAAGCATTATCAAAGGATCAAGGAGGAGATAAATAATGGCTAAGAATAACGGCAGAGATACTGGTTTGATTGTAAGAACCAGGATAATATCCTTCTTTATGAATGCAATTTTGATTATTTTTTCGATATCTTGTATATTCCCTTTGGTTTGGATGTTCTATTCATCCTTAAAAGATAAAAGAGTTTTTAACGCTGACATTATGGGTTTACCAAGGAATCCAAGCTTTAGGAATTATGTGAATATTCTTACCAACAAAGATTATCATATATTTGAATCCGTATTTAACAGTTTAAGAACAACGGTAATTTCTGTGTTTCTAATTATTATTTTCGGATTTATAATCGGATATATATTAGCAAGAATTAAGTTTCCCGGAAATCGTTTTTTATACGTAATCTTTTTAATGGGTATGTTAATTCCAATCCACTCCTTATTGGTACCGATTTATGTTGTATTTACCCGTACCGGCTTAGGTAATCAGTGGTTTACCTTAATTATGCCGTATGTTGCTTTTGGTTTTCCGATTGCTATATTCTTAGTAGAGGGTTACGTAAAGGGAATACCGGTTGCCCTAGAAGAGGCGGCGGCCATTGACGGCAGTAGTTTCAGCAGAACGTTGTTCTCCATTATTTTGCCTATGTGCAAACCGATTCTAACAACCGTTGGTATTATTCAGACCTTTAGCTGCTGGAATGAATTCTCTTTCGCATTAGTACTGATTAAGGACCCCAGACTCCAGACGGTACCTTTGGCAATGACACAATTTACCGGACAATTCAGTTCTGACTATACCAAGATTATGGCAGCTATGCTAATTACAATGGCGCCTATCGTTGTATTCTATTTCGTATTCAGCAAACAGATTATTCAAGGTATGGTTGCTGGTGCTGTTAAAGGCTAATAATATAATCAAAGGATCTCCCTTTACTTCGGATGAAGACAAGGGGGATTTTTTTGTTTACCCTAAAAAGCTATGAATAAATAGTATAATTATTATCAGTCAAGTTTAGCAGGTTGATTGGGATAGTACTGTAATATAAGGATTGAATTTAGGATATGAATTAATATACAATAAAAGTGAATAAAACATTAAGTTAAATATAATTATTTATACAGATATAGTCGGAATTACATTTTATTTGCCAGATTTTAAAGAAAAATGTTTATTTATAGATTTATATTTACATAATACTCTTGTAATATTATGCGGGTTATGGTAACATAAGGAAATAATACATAACAATTAATACAAATACATGGCAAACTTATTGAAAAATAAGGACGCAAAGCTAGAGCCTGTCAAAAGATAAAGATATCCTTTTATGGTAGTTCAGTTGCAACTAGAGTAGAATTGATTAAATTCTATCCGGTTGCTTTTTTTATTTTACAGGAAGTTCTTTGAACCATCCTGTAAAATAAAAAGCCCTCCGTGCTGGATGCGCACCTCGCGGATAGGAAGTAGTTGCTTCGCAACCTGCTATTGCGCGGTAAATGTGCCAAGGCAACCTCCGGGCTTTACTCGAAGCTTTGTCCATATATACATAAGAGATGGAAGGAATGATAATTATGAAGCTGTATGAAAAATTACTAAAAGGGGAAGAAAAGCTTGCAGTCGTTGGACTTGGATATGTTGGTCTGCCTATCGCAGTTGCCTTTGCCGAAAAAGTAAAAACCATAGGATTTGATATTAACAGAAATAAAATAGAACAGTATCAAAAAGGGGAAGATGCTACCAAAGAAGTTGGAGAAGAGGTTATAAGAACTACCTCATTACAATTTACCTGGGAGGAAGAAAAGCTTCGGGAGGCAAAGTTTATTATTATAGCAGTACCTACCCCGGTTCATATTGATAAAACCCCTGATTTGTCACCGGTAATACAAGCTTGTATCCTTGCAGGGCGAAATCTTGCAAAAGATTCCATTATTGTATTTGAATCAACCGTGTATCCCGGAGTAACAGAAGAAATATGCGTTCCGGTACTCGAAAAGGAATCAGGATTCCTCTGCGGCAGAGATTTTAAGGTAGGTTATTCCCCGGAACGGATTAATCCTGGCGATAAAGTACATAGATTAAAAAATATCGTAAAAATTGTATCCGGAATGGATGTTGAAACCAGGGAAACCGTGGCCAAAGTATATGAATTGATTATTGATGCCGGCGTACATAAGGTTGGAAGCATTAAAGCTGCGGAAGCAGCCAAATTAGTAGAAAATGCCCAAAGAGACATCAATATTGCTTTTATGAACGAACTTGCCATGGTATTTGAAAAGATGGATATTAATACCAGAGAAGTGATCGAAGCAATGAATACAAAGTGGAATGCTCTTGGCTTCACTCCAGGTTTGGTAGGTGGTCATTGTATAGGAGTTGATCCTTATTACTTTATTTATCAGGCGGAAATTCTGGGATATCATTCCCAGATTATTTTATCAGGCAGAAAAATCAATGATGATATGGGCGGTTATATCGGAGAAATTATTGTAAAGAGAATGATTAAAGCTGGAAAGCTTGTGAATAAAGCTAAAATCTATATTATGGGTATTACATTTAAAGAGAATTGTCCGGATATCAGAAATTCGAAAGTCCTTGATATTATTAATAGATTAAGGGAATATGATGCAGAAGTTACGGTTGTAGATCCCCAGGCAGATAGTGCTGAAGTAAAAAAATTTTATAATCTGGAAGTTGTTAATTTATCAGAGGTAACAGAAGCGGATTGCATCGTCTTTGCTGTTGCACATAAAGAATTTGTTGAATTAACAAGAGCGCAGATTGATCGTATGTACCGGGTCCTTCCTCCAAGAGAAAAATTGATGATTGATGTAAAAAGTATCTTTAACAAAGAGGAAATGGAAGATTTAGGTTACGCCTATTGGAGTTTATAAGGAAAGGGGAGATATTATAACATGAGAAAATTATCAGGTTATGTTAAGGTCTTAATGTTCTTGTTCGCTTGTATCTTAATTGTAATTACCGTATTAGTTTACCCTAAATACAGTAAAGAGGGTATCAAGCCGGTTGCGCAAACCTTATATGATGCAACTGCTTCCATTAGTAAAGCTATGAGTCAGTTGCAGGAGGAAAATTTAGTAGAAGCGGATATTATTAAAGATGTTAAAACCTCAGATAATGTAATTGCACTTACCTTTCAAGGTTTGTCTGATACACAGACCAATAAAGAAATTCTCAGGCTGTTAAAAAACAACAAAAGAAAGGTTAGCTTTTTCATACCGGGTATTTCAGCAGCTGAGGATGAGGAATCCGTTCATGCCATATTTGCAGAGGGTCATAAAATAGAAAGCAATACCTTATTAGCAACAAAACACTTAGAGACTTACTCCCAGAAAGACTTAGTGGAGGATTTCTGCAATGCCAACAGTATTATTCAGACCATTGTGAATGTAGATCCAGAGATTTTATTATGTAATGCTACCGAATATACTCCTGAATTATTAAAAGCCGCTTATGCTTCGGGAAATCATAAGGTTCTACAAAGTACTCATTATTTAAACTATCAAAGTTTCAGGAATTATGAACAGGTTGCTGCTTACATCAGTAAGTTGGAAAAAGGCAGTATACTTACCTTTAAAATGAATGGGGTACTAGACAAAGAAGAATACGAACCCGCAGAACGAGAAGAGACTCCTGCGATAGACAAAGCCCCGGGTCTTGATAAGAACGAAGCAACCGTGGAAGTTTTATCGGATAAAGAGCGGTTATTATTAGTTGTCCAATGGGTTCTAAAAGCACTAGATGAGTCCAATTATCAAACCGTATTTGCAGAAGATTTAACGAATTATTACGATCCGGATTATGTATTAAATTTCGCTGATACAAGAAAAAAGAACAATGGTAAACACTCTGAAGTATATAAACAGGTAAAAACCCATAGTAACAGATTATCTTTTACTTTTCGAGGGCTTGATGACGAAGATAAGTTAAATGAAATTCTGGATTTTTTGGAATATAATCAGTTAAATGCTACTTTTTTTGTTACTGCTGATGATATCCTTCGCTATCCTGACAGAATTAAGACAATACTTGATAAAAATCAAAGAATTGCAAACGGAGGCATGACCGGTAAGGATCTAACTACAATGGATTTTGACGAAATCTGTTTGGAAATCTATAAATGTGATAAGCTCCTTATGGAGAAATATTTAGTAAACAGTGATTTATTTATGCCGGCTTATGGTAAGTATAATGAGTTGGTCTTAGAAGCCGCCTCTTCCTTAGGTTATAAGGTGGTGACATATAATAAAATTCCTCTGGCAAGTAATACTGCATCCCTTGATGAAGTCATGGATAAATATAAAAAGGGTTATAACAAAGGAGATATTGTCTTTTTTAATCTGGATTATAAGCAGCTTTTAACTGTTATTACCCAGATATACGCATCTTATATTAAAGATACCTATGAGGTATGTGATGCGGAAACGCTGATTGAAAATATTGAATTGAAACAGAGTAATAACAGCAAGGACGTTGTTAACTTTACTAAGCTGGCTACCGTAGATAAAGCTGATATGAATGTAGTAAGCTATATTAGAAAGCTTCCACAGTACTTGACTTCTAAGACTGCGAATGGGGATAAAAACAAAACTGCAAAGACGTCAAGCCAAACGGGACAGACATCAAAGCAATCGGTGGCGGTCTCAAAGCAATCAGTGGGGGCATCAAAGCAATCGGTGACAGCATCAAAGCAAACAGGAAAGACATCAGGAAAAACGGTTACACCAGCAACACAAACTACAAAATCAATAAATAAAACGGAGCAGCCAGTTTACACAAAAAAAGAACTGGATGTTATTCGAAAGAAGAATAAAAATAAAAAGGCACAGGTAATCAATACCGTTCACACCACAGAACAGGCAATCAGTTTTACATTTTATGGAGTTGGTAATAAAGCAGTTACGAACGATGTATTAAACAAGCTGGATTCTTTAAATGCTAAAGCTACCTTCTTTGTAACAGAAAAAGATTTAAAAGATAATGCCAAAGTAATAAAGAAAATAACGGATCAGGGACATGAAATTGGAATCTGTCTGATTATGCCGGAGAAAGCAGATTTTTATTCCGTAGCCGGTAATATTTTAACGATGCAGAGCCAGGTAAAAAAATTATGTGGTAAAAAACCTGTTTTAGTAAGATATGCTTATAATGTGGATATGACGGATGAGATGCTGGAAGCGGTATCTAGTACGGGCTGCAAAGTGGTAGGGCAGGATTTAGCCCTTACCAGTTCCAGATTGGGAGCAGCAGCGACCCTTGAGGATATAAACAGATATGCGTTTAACAGCGGCAATGTTGTAGTGAAGCGAGGTTACATAATATATATCAGAATGGATTTTTACGAAGATCCTGCTCTAGTGGGTAACCTTATACTTAATATTGTAAAAAACAGGATTGAACCCATTACATTTAATGATGGATTTTTAGATAATGGTTCTTCCTATACAATAAAAACACTGGGAAGTTTATTAAGCAGCAATAAAGTATACACCTATCCTTTAAACGATACGGCGGTTTTGCAGACAGTCAAAAATGCCATATACCCGGGACATCTGATTTCTCTTAATGCAGATGAGCAATTTGATTATATGAAAAAACATTATATCGGCAATCCATTTATTAATACCGTATCCACATTACCTGGATTTACTACCTCCCAGGTCAGTGAAATGGATCAGACGGGAAGATTTACCTACGACAAGGTATTGTTTTTAACCTTTGATGACTGGGGATCTGACAAACCAATTACTCAGATCTTGTATGTATTAAATAAATACAATGTTAAAGCAACCTTTTTTGTCAGAACCAGTTATGTCCAGGACAATCCCAACTTGTTAAGGGCAATTGCCGAGGCAGGTCATGCCGTCGGAAGCCATACGGATAAACATCTTCCGTTTGCTAATTCCCGAACAGGAGATGCCTTTGATATCAGTACTGATTTTACATCCCTGACTTATGAGGATATGAATCAAAGAAAAGGGGATTTATTAGTATCCTATAATAAACTACAAGGTATTATCGGTGATGTTGAAGTAAATGGAATGCCTTCCTTAACAAAAATATTGAGACCGCCTACCCTTGCAATGAGCAAAGAGGGTATGGAAACCATCTTTGACATGGGATTTCAATACATCGTAAGCGGAGATTACAGTACACATGATTATGCGGAAACAGATGCTGCTGTTTTGGCAGATCATTTAGTAAATGGATTAACACTTAATGACGGCTCGATCCAACCGCTGACAAATGGCAGTATATTTGTTATGCATATGTCGGATGACAGCTTTACACCAACCCCAAATGCTGATATTACAGCACAGGCTTTAGATATGGCAATTCCTAAATTATTAGCCCAGGGGTACAAGTTTGCCAGATTAAGTGATTATTTGCCGGATACCAGCGTGGCAGATAAATCCAAGTAAAGGACGGGACATGATTTTTAAAAAGAAAAAAAAGAGAGAGAACAACGGTCTGGATATATTGTTAGAAACGAAGAGCGACAGGCGGGTACTGCCCAATGTGCCGGATAAAACTGAAGTACGCAGTAATCTGGACCGAAGAGGTAAAGTAAACGGAAACTCCCAGGAAACAATTTATGACTATATCGAAAATCATCATAAGGGAGTTCGTTATAAAGTTTCATATGACGTAGAGGTAACTTATAAAAAGGGCAGGAAAAAGGTGAGTTTTACCTGCTCTGGAATTGATATATCCATGTCTGGCATTTTATTAAGCATTTCAGAAAAAGAACAGATAGACGGGATGAAGGGTGCTAAGAAGATTTGGCTGAAATTTGATATATTACCAGGTACCATGCCGGAAGGGTTAGAGATGACGGTAAACATGACAGCTGGTATAGCCAGGATAAAGGAAGTATCCGACCAGGAATTTTTATGCGGTTTGGCATTTCACCAGCCTTTATCTGTATATGCCTCCAAAAGAAGAGGCAGATATATGCTTATGATATCCAGTTTATTGCTGTTGTGTATCACCTCTTTTATTGTGTTAATGCGTGCAGAAAGTGTTATATATTTTAAGTTTAATAAATGGCTGTATTTATATAGTATCATTGCCGCCGGATTTTTACTCAGCAGATATTTATTTGGATTTTTATACCGGGAGGTGCCAATTGATATTGACTATACCCCTGGTGTAACGATCCTGATTCCATGTTTTAATGAAGAAGAGTGGATACAAAGAACGATAATCAGTTGCATGAATCAGGATTATCCGGTTGACAAGTTGGAAGTAATTGTAATTGATGATTGTTCAGACGACAAGTCAGTAGAAAAAATTGATGAAATCTGCCAGTCCCTCTATGAGGCCGGTGAACAGTATGATGTCAGAAGCCGTTTAAAATATATTGTGCAGGAACAGAATGCCGGTAAAAGGGAAGCACTGGCCAAGGGAGTATTAGAGGCAAAACATGACCTTATTGTCTTCGTAGATTCCGACAGCTTCTTAGATCCTTTTGCAATCCGTAATCTGGTTCAACCCTTTAAAGATCCTAAAATGGGCGGAGTTTCAGGAAGGACAGATGTAGCCAATACTTATACCAATAATTTAACCAAGATGCAGTCTGTCCGGTATTACATAGCTTTTCGAATTATGAAAGCAGCCGAAGCATATTTTGATACAGTGACTTGTTTATCCGGTCCTCTGGCATGTTACCGAAAAGAGATTATCTTAAAAAACCGGGAAGCCTGGTTAAATCAGAAATTCCTGGGACAAAGGGCGACCTTTGGCGATGACAGGGCAATGACTAATTTTGTGCTGAAAGAATACCGAACAAGTTATCAGGATTCTGCAATATGTTCAACGATAGTTCCCAATAAGTATAAAGTTTTTCTAAAGCAGCAAATGCGTTGGAAGAGGTCCTGGCTGCGGGAATCCTTAATAGCCGGGAAATTTATGTGGAGGAAGGAGCCCTTTGCGGGATTGTCCTTTTACATGGGGTTAATCGTTCCAATAGCGGCTCCTATTGTGGTTTTATATAATCTTTTCTATGTACCGATTATGCAGGGGATATTCCCGAAAACATTTCTTATTGGCTTGATTTTAATGTCACTTCTAATGAGTATTGCACAGATGTTACTTAGAAGGAGTACCACTTGGGTCTTTGGTCTGCTGTTTTGCTTTTATTATGAAGCGGTTTTATTATGGCAGATGCCAATTGCATGGGTTACCTTCTGGAAATCCACTTGGGGAACGCGTATGACTCCCAGTGATATCTTAGAACAGCAGAAAAGAAGAAAACAGGACATCAGTAGCATGAAGAGCATGCATAGTACAGAATAGGGGTGGATTCCCATGAAATCAATAAGAAATAAGAACAAGATAAAGGTAGTCAGAAGTATTGTAGAAGGTTTGATTTTAGCTGGTTTACTAATCCTTTTACTACGGGCCTTTCTAAATTTCGATCAGTATGAACCTTTCGATAAAGATGATGAGAATATCGTAACAGGCATGGATAATGGCTTTATAGGTATCTCCTATCTTGCAGTAGACAGAAGCGGTACGGAAACAATGATAGGTACAAAAAGGCTTCAGGAACAACTAGAGGCCTTATATCAGAACGGATATAAAACGATAACGCAGGAGGATATCATAAACTATTATAAGAATGATGTGGCATTACCTGAAAAAGCCATGTTTCTAATGTTTGAAGATGGTCGGACCGATACCTCCATATTTGCCCAGAAGATAATGGAGAAGTACAATTTTATCGGAACAATGTTAAGCTATGGGGATAAACTTAATACGAAAGATCAAAAGTTCCTAAAAGGCAAAGATTTAAAAGACCTGGAAAAAAGCACCTTCTGGGAACTGGGTACAAACGGATACCGTTTATCCTATATTAATGTATTTGACCGGTATAAAAATTACCTGGGAGAGCTTAGCTCACTGGAGTATTATCGTATAAAGCCATATCTGGACCGGGATTATAATCAATATCTGATGGATTATATCAGAGATAAGAATTTTATACCAAAAGAGACCTATACCCAGATGGCTGCCCGCATTCGAAATGATTATGAACTGATGGATGATACCTACAAAAAGGAAATAGGAAAAGTACCGGAATTATATACCTTGATGCACGCGAATACCGGAAGTTTTGGTAATAATGAAAAGGTAAGTGCAGTCAATGAAACTTGTATGAAAGATTTATTTACCATGAATTTTAACAGAGAAGGGTATTCCTTCAATAATAGAAAAAGCAGTATCTATGATTTAACCAGGATGCAGCCCCAGGCTTATTGGTATCCCAATCATTTGCTTATGAGAATAAAGGATGACACGAAGGCGGATATCAAATTTGTAGATGGGGACTTAAAAAAGAAAGAAGATTGGGAAATACTAAAGGGAGCTGCAGAATTCAGAGATGCAGTAATAGCCCTTACCTCCGAATCAGAGGGTAACGGACTTCTTCGGTTAAAGAATAGCAAGGACTATAAAAATATTGAACTATCGGTTATACTAAAAGGAAATAAGCTAGGTACCCAGTCCATCTTTATGAGGGCAGATCAGGAATTAAAACAATATATATCCGTTAAACTGCAAAACAATACGATCTACCTGGAACAAGATGGAAAGCAAATATTTAAACTTGATTTAAATGAGTTTGATGGTATAAAAAAGCAGTCTGTCGAAGAAAATAAGCAAATGGCCGAAGAAGCAGAATATAATTTATACAAAAAGAATACCGGCTTTCAAAAAACCACCAGTATGGAAAAACAGTCAGAAGTCATAGATAAAACTGCTAAATCAGTGGAAGACGGCGCGAAGGAGTATATCCCGCCAATACAGATACAGGAAGCTGGAAACAGAAAGATTGATGTTATCTTAAAAGAGGATAAAATTTCACTATCCATTGATGATAAAGAAGTGGTAAAAGAATTATCAATACACAGCAATTCCACCGGTTCTGTTTACCTCCAATCGGCTTGGGGTGAATATGGATACAGCCAAAGGAATATTGCAGATGATGTTTATGATGGGGTTTTTGAAAATCTTTTGATAACCGGCAGTGAAAATAGCAGTGATATTTTATATGACAATCAAATCCATGGCTGGAACAGGGCTGTATATGACATTAAGGATACCTGGAACAATGTACTGAATTGGTTTATTAAAACCTTATAAAAATAAATATAGTTAATGGAGTTGATGTGGATGAGAAAAAAAATTTCAGCATGTATCCTGTGTGCCTTGTGTTTTTTACTTTTAGGCTGTGATAATAAGAATGCATTGAATAATGGCAACAGTAATAAAAGTAAAACCAATGCAGAAAGTGCGGCGGGAGGAAAAGAGTTTTCCGTATGGTTAACTTATTGGGATTTAAAAAATTATGAACAGGAAATTGACGCTGTTAAAGATAATATTACTAATATCTGCTACTTTGCGGCTTATTTCGATGCGGAAAAAAAATTATTTATCCCCCAGGAAATAACAGATACTTATAAAGGGATTAAGAGCAAGTACCCAGATAAAAAGTACAACAGTTACTTGACTTTTGTAAATGATTTGCTGAAACCAGACGGAACCTCTTCCTTAAAAGACACAGAGCTTTTATACTCCTTATTTTCATCTACAGAGGCAATGAACAGCCATATTAATGAGATAATAAACTTAACCATCAATGGTGGCTATAATGGCATAGAAATTGATTATGAGGGTATGAAAGGTGACAAAAACCTCTGGAACTTATACCAAACCTTTGTAGAGCAGTTATATAAAACTGCATCGGTTAAAAAGATACCGGTAAGAATTGTATTAGAACCCAGTGTTCCGGAAAAAGAACTGAAATTTATCAAAGGTCCTGAATATGTTATGATGTGCTATAATTTATATGGAGCAGGAACAAAACCAGGTCCTAAGGCAAATGAAAAGTTTTTAAAACAAATGGTTAAAAAAATGAAAGCATTTCCGGGAAAAGTAAACTTCGCACTCTCTGCCGGAGGATATGATTTTGCTCAAAGCGGGACGGCAAAACAGGTAACTGAACTAGAAGCCGAAACCCTTAAAAAAGAATATAATGCAGTTACGACAAGAGATAAGGATAGTAACTGCCTTGTATTTACCTATGTTGACTTACAGGGATTATCCCACGAAGTGTGGTATGCAGATAAAGAAACCTTGAATTTTTGGTATTCGGTTATCAGTAAATATGGAGATTATGGATTCTCTCTATGGAGAATTGGAGGGAATGTCTGTACCGGTTTTTAAAATAGCAGAGGTTATTGTTTTATATACACGTTATCGTTGCAATAATCCAGGATTAAACATTTTTATGCTGTTATTTTAAGCCGAGATAAGGATACCCAGTTTTTATAGGCTAGAAAGGGATTTTCTTAATAACCAGGGTTATAATAAAAATTTATTATTGATTATTCTGAAATATACAAGAAAGCAGATGTAACAGTTTAATGAAAATAACATAATATAGATTGAAATTATTAATTGAATCGTTGAAAGGGTGGTAAAATGATTCCTCCTTTTTTAAGCTATATTACGTTTAATCGTCTTGGGCTAACGGCAAGAAGCTTAAAATCAATACTTGATACACCAGAAGATTTTGAGATGCATATTATTGACAGTAACTCAAAAGATGAAACATGGGATTATATCAAGTCTTTAAAAGATAGCCGCATTAAATCGATAAGCCGGCTTGATAAGAATTACGGTCCAGTTTTTGCTTTAAACTTAAATTTGTCAAAGCGAAAGGAAGATCAGTATTTTTTCTCAGTTGACAGTGATGTAGCCATAAAAACTAAAAATTGGCTTTCACTTTTTATGGAAGTATTCGAAACCTTTCCTGAGGTAGGTTTATTAGGAGTTCAAAGGACTGCACCTTATTTTCCTATATATCCTCAGGTTATCCCAAGAACGAAAAATGATGTTACTTACCTGGAATTAAAAAACGGGTATGTCGATGTGCTGCTAGACTTTATACATGGATGCTGTATGGGCATGAGACCGGAGGTAATAAAGGAAATCGGTTATTGGAGTGAAGAAACCTGCTATGGTGACGCCGAATTATCCCCGAGGATTGTAAATTACACAAACTTTAAAGCAGGCTTCATGAGCGACCAGAATATGATATCGAAAATTGTAATTGACATGTCTCAAAGTATAACATGTGCCGAATGCACCGTAAAAGAATTTTGCAAACAGGACAAGGTTAATCAAACATGCTTTAATGTTCATAAGACTTCTAATGTGAATACTCCTTTTGTGACTAAATTCAAATGGAAGTATCTTGAATTTTTCAAAGAACTTGATGAAGGGAAAAGATCACCTTACTGCGCCTCGGCAAGCGATCAAGAGTCCATGGCTAATCATGTTTATAATAAAGAATGGGCCATGGAGAATTTGAATTATTATAAGGATAATAGTAACTGAAGAAGGCAGTTTGCATGTTATTTTCAATATAAGCCAATTGTACTGAATAAGATATTGTAAAAGATATTGATTAGTAATAGTCAATATCTTTTTTGCTGTGTCCTAAGTTAGTTCAATTAATCTCTGCAGCTTTTAGGTTTTGTTGACGACACAACTGGGAATGAGGTACAATATATCTTAAATAAGACGGATTTCCTAGTCCAATGCTGGTAAGCAGGTTAGCCTAGTGGAGAGGATGAAAAGTAGACATAAAATGTATATTCAGAAATGGTAATAATCCAGGAGAAGTTGATTACGGAAAAGATATTATAATAAAGGGGTTGAAGATATGAGTGTAATATCTAAAACATTAGAAAACGAAAACGACGACCGTGTTTAAATATTTGGCAGATGTATTTTCAGAAAGTAATTCTCTTAATGAATGGACAAGATTTGCTCTATATATAATTGAAAGAAAGGAAATGATTCAAAGTTAAAAGTTTGAATTATAGGTTTTTAAATGATTATAGAATCTAAAGAAGATCAAAAAAAGCTAAAAAAGCCAATATCAATTTTACTAACTTTCTGTTGCTACCTTTTTTGGATAATTACAGCAAGCACTCTTATATTAGATGATAATAGAGTATTTATTATGTTTTTAACTGTACTGTTTTATACACAATAAGTTGGTTTTTAGTATATAGATTTTATTTGCAAAAATTGTAAGAGATAGCAAAGATATCATTTCAAGAGAGAAGAATTAAATGAAGGACGTAAAATGTGACAATAACCAACTATAAGTAGGAGTTTATTGATATAAGAGGAAAAATCAGCATTACTCTATGGAATTATAGTATAAGAATGTACTTGAGTCCGGTTTGCACGGATAGGAAATTCAATTTATAAATTATAAAAGACATGCACGTTTCCATTTACTGCAAATATACATAGTATATCAGCGCAGTATCAAGGAGACATAAAATGAAAAAGAAGGGATTAACAGTCCTTGCCGTATTCGCTTTTACCGCAGTACTTTTAGCCGGCTGCAGTAAAAGTAGCGAGAAACTTATAAAGGTTCAGTTAAATGAAGTAGCGCATTCTATTTTCTATGCGCCTCAATATGCAGCAATTGAACTAGGATATTTTAAGGACGAAGGACTTGATGTGACATTGGTAAATGGACTTGGCGCCGATAAGACCATGACTGCGGTTTTAAGCGGGGATGCCGACATCGGATTTATGGGTTCAGAGGCTTCCATTTATGTGTACAATGAAGGAAAAGAAGATTATGTAATTAACTTTGCCCAGTTAACACAACGTGCCGGAAACTTCCTGGTTTCCAGAAATGCCAGTGAAAACTTTACCTGGAATGATGTAAAAGGGAAAACAATCATAGGTGGTCGTGCAGGAGGTCTACAAGGCATAATGTAAATTTGAACTCGATTATAATTGTATGTAACTGGGTAAGCCACATTCAAAGGTGATATAGTAATGATAAATAGTACAACCAGTTAGTTTGGTAAGTTGATTACTGCATTGGGATGGACTGATGAATATTATTGTGATGTAGATAAGTGTATTAAAATATGATAAAATGTAGTATATTGTATTTGCGAATGCAGTAAATTTTTATAAGGGAGTTATAAAATGTTAATACAAAAGATAAAAAAAAATGTTTGTCCAATTCTGGTAGTGGCTTTAATAATCGGCTTATTTATTTCAGGTAGAGAAACGAGTGCAGCAAGTAGTGATTTTTATATTCAAGATGGCATATTGGTAAAGTATAACGGAAAAGGCGGAGTCGTTAAGATACCGAATACGGTAAAAGAAATAGGAACAGATGCTTTTATCACTTCGAACATCACTGCAGTTATAATACCAAAATCAGTTAAGAAAATTGGTGTTAATGCTTTTATGAGCTGTACAAAGTTAAAAGAAATCAGCATCCCAGCCAGTGTGACTAAAATTGAAACGAGGGCATTTTGCAATTGTGAAAAGTTAGTAACTGTCAAGATTGCCAATAAAAAAATTATAATTGAGAATGAAGTATTTGCAAACACAAAATGGGTAAAGAATTTCAAAGATGATTATGTGGTCATAAATGGAAATTTAATCTATTATAAAGGAGATGACCCTATATTAACGATACCCAAAAATGTTAGAATTATCTGCGGAGGAGCGTTTAACGATCTGGAAGGTTTAGAGAAAGTCACAATTCCAAATAGTGTTGAAATAATTGGTAAAGAAGCCTTTAATCAATGTATGGACTTAAGAAAAGTAACAATGGCTGATTCAGTAGTTGAGATTGGAGATTATGCATTTAATCAAAACTATAGTTTACAAAACATAGAATTCTCTAAAAATTTAAAGAAAATAGGTGATGTCGCCTTTTATGAAACGGGTTTAATTAACATATCTTTTCCTAAATCTTTAAAGATAATAGGGGACAGTGCATTTGAGGAAACACCTTGGGTGGAAAATGCAACAGATGAATTTTTAATACGAAATAACATATTGTTTAAATATAATGGTAATAAAAAAAATGTTGTGATCCCAGACGGAGTTACGACTATAATGAATGATGTTTTTTTTGAAAAGAAAATAAAAAGTGTAACAATGCCGGATAGTGTTAAATATATACATTCATTAGCCTTTTGTAAATGTTATGAGCTTACTTCTATTAAGCTGTCACCATCCATTATAAGTATAGGTAATTATGCTTTTAGTAATTGCAGCAAGCTGACTAAAATAACACTTCCCTCAAATTTAAAGACAATTGGAGATGAAGCTTTTTCAAATACAGGATTAAAAAGCATTGTTATTCCAGAAGGGGTAACCACCATAGGTCATATGGCTTTTGATTGGTGTACCTCCCTGGAAAAATTCACGCTGGCTAGTACTGTAAAAAACTTTGGTTATAGTATTTTTTATAATACGGATATTAAGAAATTCATTATTGCCAATGGAACCAAAAAATTAGTGTACATAGAAGGTGTTAATAATTTGGTGGTGCCTAATTCGGTTGTTACTTTTGACAGTGCGTATAGTAAATGGGGTAACAATGTTACGTTTACATGTAAAAAAGATTCCAAAGCTTATAAATTTGCAAAAAAGAATAATATTAAAATCAAACTAATGAAATAAAGAAGGTGAGTGAAAATGAGAATACAATGGTGGTTACATAGAAAAAAATTAATTATATTATTTTTGTTGTTCTTTTTTCCTTTGATATTAATAGCAAGAAGCAGTGGAAAGACAAGTGATTTTTTCATTAATAAAAATGGAGAACTTTATGAATATAAGGGAACAGCAGCTGTTGTAAAGATACCTAAAGGGGTGAAATCTATTGAGAAATTTGTATTTGAAAATCACAAGGAGATTAAAGAGATTGTAATACCCAGAGGGGTTACTGAAATTAATAGTGCTGCATTTGGCGGATGTACAAATCTGACAAAAGTTACATTACCAGATACATTAGTATTAATTGATAGTTTTGCCTTTGAAAAATGTACAAACATTACATCGATTATTATTCCTCAAAAGGTTAAATTTATTGGAAACAATTGCTTTAGGCAATGTAGTAAATTGAAATCAGTTACAATTAAGGGGAGTATCACAAAAATACCTAGTTATACTTTTAGTGACTGTGTAAACCTGACTACGGTAAAACTTCCGAAAAGCGTTAAAACGATTGAGTTTAATGCCTTTTATGAATGTGAAAGTTTAAAATTCATTGAGTTACAGGAAGGATTGGTTGAGATTCAAAGCAGTGCTTTTGAAGGCTGCAAAAGTTTAGTAAGCATAAATATCCCAACTACTACGAGAAAAATTGGTAAATCAGCTTTTTATGGATGCTCTTCCCTTAAGTCCATTTCATTACCGTCAGGGATGAAACGTGTAAGTAGTGAAGTTTTTAGGTTTTGCACAGACTTAACAAGTGTAACTTTACCTTCTACATTAAAAAGCATAGGTAGCGAGGCTTTTGCATCTTGTTATAAACTTGAAAAAATAAAAATACCAAGTAAGGTAATGAGTATAGCTCCAGGTGCCTTTAAGGAATGTAATAGTTTGACAAAGGTGATACTACCTGAAAGTGTTATTAGTTTAGGGTTTGAAGCATTTCAATCCGGTGAGAAATTGAATGAGGTATACTTATCTAGTGGAATAGAAGAAATAGAAAAATATACTTTTGCATATTGTCACAATTTGGCAACAGTTAATATTCCGAAAAAAGTGACAAAGATTGGAGAAAATGCTTTTTATGGTTGCGATGCCCTTGAGATCTTTACATTGCCTGATACAGTGGTAACTATTGGCGAAAATGCATTTGCTTTTACTGGATTGAAGTATGATAATAAAAGATAAATTAAAAGGTCCATAATAAAAGGACGTCTTAAAGTGAGTATTAAATTATCAGAGCTACCAATGAGACAAGGTTTACTTGATGATGAAGTTGTAGTATAAAAGCTATAACAGCTCAAAATAATTCGTTGATATTTTAGCGTAATTATGATAATATATTAGTGGAGGTGATAGGAATGAATAAAATCAGACCAGTATCAGACCTAAGAAATAATTTTGCTGAAATATCCAAGACCGTACACGAAACCGCACAACCTGTTTTTCTTACCAAAAATGGTTATAGCGATATGGTAGTACTAAGCATGGAAGCATACGAAAATCTGCAATTTGACAGTGAAGTTTATTTTAAGCTTCAGGAAGCAGAGCGAGAAGCAGAGATAACGAAACAACGGTTTTCTTCTAAAGATGTACTAAAGGCAATGAAAGAAGCCATTGGAGGATAAACGAATGTACAAGTTAGAATATCTGCCCGTTGCAAGACAGGATATGATAGATATTGTAAGGTATATTAGTCGTGAGCTTTCAAATCCTGAGGCGGCTGAAAAATTAGCTGGTGAAATGATTGAAGCGGCCGACCGATTGATGGATTTTCCGTATAAAAACCGGGTATATAATCCGATCAGACCGTTGAAACAGGAGTACCGCCGATTGCTGGTACAAAATTATATTATTTTTTACTATGTCGACGAGCTGAAAAAACTTATAACGATTTCGCGAGTTATTTATGCACGCAGGGAATATGGAAAACTATTAGATTAGATTGCATTTATAAACTAAGTCACATTTACCAAGGCTTCATTTATTACGATACACCTATATATTTTTGGTTTAACTTTTCATTTATAAAGTAATGTAGTCTTCCCTGATATAAAGGAGGGAATGACAATAACAATTGATTCAGATGTTCTGTATAAAAAAGAAATGAAAGAGACCTCTCTTCCATATCTTTTATAAACTTGAAGTAATATTTGAATATTAACGTTTATAAGTACTTATAAAATAGAATATTGATTTACCCAGGGATAATGTTAATATAACAATATCCCCTTTTTTATGTGTCCTTAAAGTATTAAGGCTTCATAAATGGATGGGATAAAATATAAGCAATGAGGTGACACATAGATAAAGTAGAAATTTAAAGCAACTTTACTTTTTATTTGAATGTAACTCAAGGGAATTATAAATAAGGAGTGTAGGAAACATCCGGAGTTCGGGTGTTTATTTGTGGTTAAATTATTGTGAATAGGATTTATTAACCTATCGGTTTAAGGAAGACTTTTTTACCATAGGAATGATATGTCAATTATTTGTCAATAATTAAGTTGATAACATTCCGATAGGATGCTATAATAATCAGTAAGGAAGGTAGGGATGAGATATGGAATATATCACGGTCAGCCAAGCTGCAACTAAGTGGAATATAAGCGACAGAAGAGTAAGAATATTGTGCAGTGAAGGAATGATTGAGGGAGTTGTAAAACAGGGACGCAGCTACAGGATTCCTGCTGATGCAGTGAAACCCCTGGATGGAAGAATTTTTCGCGGTAAAGAAATTGATGAAAAATATAGAACACTATTTCGAAGAATTGATGGTAAGAAGGAAGAACTTGCATCACGCAGACCGCTGACACAGGGAGAACTGAAACGCTTACAGGAGGAATTCCTTCTGGAATTTACTTATAATTCGAATGCCATAGAAGGCAATACACTAACCTTACAGGAAACGGCAATGGTTCTTGAAGGTATTACAATAGATAAAAAGCCATTAAAAGATCACTTAGAAGCGGTAGGACATAAAGAAGCATTCGAGTATGTAAAACAGCTGGTATCAGAAAAACAGGAATTTTCAGAGAGAATGATAAAGGAAATCCATTCTTTAGTTCTCATGGACAGGCGGGAAGACAGAGGTGTATACCGAAAAATACCCGTCCGTATTCTAGGAGCAGCGCATGAGCCACCGCAGCCATATATGGTCCCGGTATTAATGGAAAAGCTTATAAAAGATCATATGAAGATTCAAAAAAAGCTACATGTAATCGAATTGGTTTCAAGATTTCATATGGACTTTGAGAGCATTCATCCATTTATTGATGGAAATGGAAGAACTGGAAGGTTATTATTAAATTTGGAATTAATGCAGAATGGATACTTACCCATTAATGTGAAATTTACAGACAGGAGAAAGTATTATGAATGCTTCACTGCGTATCATCAGAACGGAGATGCGGATCCAATTGTCAGTATGGTAGCGGGTTATGTTGAGGAAGAATTGGATCGGTATTTAGGTATGCTGTGATATGGAAGGAAGTATATCCCTTTAACAAATTATTTTATATCTGCACCAATGGTATAGTATGAGCAGATATAGTTGGAAGAGATTACAAGACCCAGGAACTAATATTTATTATGTGGGTTAGTGTTAAAAATGAAAGCAAAGAAATTAAATATTGATTTAAGTACAGCCACTCGTAAAGAAAAAATAAAAGTACTAGCAAAATATAATGCAAATATTACTACTGCATATGGTCACCATGTGATTAAGTATTATGATCTGTTTAAGAAGTACAATCAATAGGAAGAAGGCTAATAATGAATAAAATTAACAAGCATATTACTATTATATTATTACTCTGTCTTTTATTTCTTTCGGGCTGTAGCAAAGGTCCGACTCCAGAAGCAGAGAATGATGATTCAGAAATAGTTTTGGATGGAAATATTGATTCCATAAAATCAGGGCTACAATTTGCCAAACAGAGGGTTGAGGAATGGAGAGATACGATGCATCTTAACTATATTAATGCTGGTTTTTATGGAAAAGAACAAATAAGCAGCAGAATGGGTCGTATAACTTATTCCTTTTATGAGGAAAATGTTACTAACAAATTTGATGCAGATGCATCTGTAGACATAGATATGAATAGTAACAGCTTAGTAAGATTCTCATCAAGTTATGGGACACCAAAACAATTAGGAGGTAGTGAAATTATACTCAATACGGAGAGCTGGACAATAGATATCAATGAAGCTTTTGATATTGCAGTAGCAGAAATGGGGGTAGATACTATAGATCATTATGAAAATCCAAAGGTTGTTTTAGGTTGCAGTGAAAGTTTTTGGGATTTTTCATTATACGCTGAACCTGATGCTATGTTTGCAGATTTTGTAATAACAATTAATCCTCAAAGTGGCATAGTTACTAATGTACATGATAATAGAGAAGCAGGTAACTAGTATCTCCATTAATAACAGATTTGAAGTATAAATAATGATAATCAAAATACCCAGGGATATGTCAATATAACAATATCCCCATTTTTGTGTGTACTCAAAGTATAGACTTTACGTATGACAAGAGGAGGATTAAAAATGGGTTCAATATTAACAGAAAGTAAAAACTTATTAATCACAAATGAATATGAAGAAGTATTTTTAATTTTCAAAAGGAGTAATAAAAAAGTATATATTGGAGATTTTTATGGAGATCCACAGGCTGCTGCAATTTCTAATGATGAAAGCTTTTGTGTAATGGTTGGGTATGGATTAATTATCTACTACATACAAGAACCTTTTCAAGAATTTAGTTATAATAAGTCTACAAAGCAATGGAAAGAGTTGTTTAGAGAAGATGGTAAAGAGTGGGAGATTGAGGATGTTGAGGTTATGGACAATTCAACAATCATGTTTACAGTAGAAGCATCAGATACTGAAAATGAGGGCAGATATAAATTGAATATTAATGATATGGAACTAATCAAATGTACTTGATTTTGATAGGTACGGATTGGAATTAAGAGATTTATATGAATCTCAATGTTTTTCTTATTCTAAGAATTGAAATACATTTACGTCATATGGAGGTTTTATAATTATATGAATCCTATATATAAGATAAAAAATATTGATGTTAATCAATTAAAAAATGATTCTCCTTTAGACCAATGGTTTGCAAAAATGATAATAAAAGAAGAAAACGAATTAGATATTTTGGATATATCAAGAATGCTTCGTCAAGATGTGTTTTCAGACATTGCGATTCCTATAGTTTGGAAAATTTTAAAGGAAAATCCTTTTGAAGGGGAAATGTATGAAGGGCAGCTATTAGAATTACTTATTAGAAATTTGAGTAACAATCCAGAGAAAAAGAATAAAAAAGATTATATTGAATTCATGAGGCTATACGAATTTTTTAATGATAATTCAGAAGTCAAAGAAGATTATGAAAATTTAGTTTATAAACTTAAAGCAATATTTGAATATTAGCGTCTGAAAGTACTTATCTAGCCGTTAATCTTATACTATAAATATGAGAATTATATACCTAGGGATACTGTTAATATAACAATATACCCCTTTTATGTGTCCTTTAAGTATTAGGATCCATAAAAGGAGGGGATGAAAATATATGGTAAATTTAATGAGGTGAAGGTAAAAAGCTTAAATATGGAAAAAATAACTTATGAAAACTTTAAAAGTATAATGGATTATGACATCACTCAAAATCAAGCCAGCATAGAAATAGAATTCAGTGTTGACAATTGCGATGCTTTTCAATCAGCTTGGTTAGGAAAAATGTCAGATAAGGAAGCCAATAAAGCTATATATTGGTTTGGATTAACTGAAGATGGCTCACAAGCTTATGATTTTGTTTCCTTTGAGGAATTTGTAAATGCGAAAGTTTTTAACGATAAGAGTCTTATAGAGATTTGGGATTCAATTACATTACTCTCTATTGATGCTTGCGATATCCAAGAACGATTACCATTTTATTTAAGTTTAACTTAAATCTCTAATTCAATCAACGAATGAAATCTTATAGATCAAGATTATCATGTAACAGAGAATTTGATGTCTGGGGATGGCGGAAGTTATAATAAAGGTGATTATGATGATAGCTATGATGATTATTATGACCCAGGAAGAACAGATAGGTTAGGAATGCAATAAGGAAATGATCCAGGGATACTGTTAATTTATCAATATCCCTTTTTTTATATGTTCTTAAAGATAAGGCTCCAAAAGCAGCATATCGACGTCTGATAGAACGGTGATTAATGTATATTGGAAAAGAAAGTTGTCTATGAAGACGTAGTATGGCAACCCAAGGTAGTAAAGGAAGGATAGATTAAGTAGGTGTTCTTAAAGTATTATGGTTTCTCAAACTATATTTATCAATTATCTGTAGGAAAATATTACTCTGTTAGAATAAATGGTAAATATAGAGCTTATGGAAGAAAACTAGAAGACGGAGGAATTGAGTGGATAGAAATAAATGGGCATGATTATGAAAAAGCTTTGAGAATGCTAGAAAATATGAAATAGGGAGGTTATGAATATGAATCATATCGTAATAGAAGCTAAGTGTTTTTATCACAGTGATAAAAAAGAAAATGAAGCCGCACCAGAATGTTGTAATTTTGGTCCGAATAACATAAGTATCAATTGTTTGAAATTTAATGAAGGTACAAATCAGTATTGTCCATTTTTAGTCTTTGGAAGCACTAGAACAGCTATTGTATTAACAGACCAAAATGGTATTACTACTAATTCAAGTAGTTATTGGGGGGATTTAAAACTATCTGATGAAGAGTGGCTAATAAAAGAAAAGGAATGGATGGAAAAGCAAAATAGCTATATTAATAAAATAAATGGTGATAAGGAGTTGGAAAGTTAGAAAATTACAGGAGTATAAATAAAATGATTATTAAAATGGATATGGAGATTTGGTTATCATGAGCATGGAAACCTATGAGCAAATTATGTGGATAAGTGAAACTGATGCAGCCCTTGAAGAATCAGAAACCGAATTGGAAAATGGTGGAGAATTACTTAATGCAAGAGAAGCTTTATTTACGTTAAGATGGAAGCACTTTGGATAAATCTTAGGGGGTTAATAATGAGAAAGAGTAAAATTAGAGTGGTTAAGAATGTAGTTTTAGGAATTGACATTTTGGTTGTATCTGTATATTTATTTTTAGATGACTATATCAAAATTCCAGATGTTGTGGTCGGTGTATTTGCAGGTATTTCATTTATTATTATATCTGTCTTAGGTTTAGCAGCTCATGAGGTGTATTTTACAAGGTCAGAACCTTTGAATTACAAAAACTCAATAATGGGAAGAGCTGTAAATATCTTTTTTGGATTATTAGGAATCGCGTTCATTATAATGACGATAATAAGTAATTGAGTAGAAAGTGTGTTACAGATTACTGAATGCATAATAGAATTATTCCAAGTTCCTCAAAAACAGGCTGATGAATATGCGAATGATTTAGACAGTAAAATTATATGCGTGATTGGACTAGGAGGCTTAAAAATGTCATATTCAGTATCATTAAATATGAAGTTAGATACAAATAATATCCACAACTGTAAGGAAATTATTGACCTTTTAATAAAGTCTGGATGGAATGTTCAAAGAGATGGTAAAATTACATTTTTACCTTTAAATGATGACGATATGTTTGAGTGGACAACATCAAAAATCTCTTTAAATGATTTCATTAAATTAGTGGATGAAAAAGAGCATATGAAGGAGTTAGTTGGGGTGGAGTTATACTGGGAAAATACAGATATTGGTGGACACTTATTGATGTCTGATAATAGAAATTTTTTATTTGTATTAAATATAAACACGAAATATATTGAAGAAAAGATCAAAATTCCTAATTATAACTGGTATGCCGAAAGGATAATACCATACATAGAACAAGAATATCATATAATAGAGTACAATTTTGAATATACTTACTAATTTGGATTAAGAGATTTATGTACTATTCTCAATGTCATAACTATTTATAGATATATATACCCAGGGATACTGTTAATTTAACAATATCCCCCTTTTTATGTGCCCTTGTTTGACAATTATAGAGATAGGGGTTATCGAATTATTTAATGGAAATATATTCAAAATGTTAAAAAATGGATTGATTAGTCGTTTAGACTTGAACTATGGTAAAGAAAATGGTAACGTAGAGTTAAGAATAATATCAAAAAATCAGATGAATATAATTAATGAGGTAAAGTGCTTCTAAATGCTGCTGAAATCAGGGATGAAGAGACTTCTGGTCCAGTGGATCAGAAGATGGATTTCGAGGGACAATGTTTTATAACATTAAACTTATTAGGAAGTAGTGCAGCTGGACAAGAGAAAATTGTCTGTGTTTATTACATTCACAAATCAAGGAATAGAACATTGACCATGTTAATATTTATAGTAAAACCAAGGATTTAGAGTTCATATTACATACATGAGGGAATTAGTGTGGAAAAAATAATAGTAAGAAATAATATTAGCAAAAAAAGTTATTCTTCTTCAAAATTATTGAGTTAACAGCTGATTATAATTTCGTCACGGTAGAAGAATTCATAAATAAATATGGTTTAAAGACGGTCATGTTTGAGCTGTTTAATGAAAAAACTGAAGCGGAAGTAATTACAAAAGACAAATTGTATATTGAATACCTTAAGGTTCTAGAAAGTGGAATAGCAAATGATTCGTTTGTAGTTATGTATAAGTTAGATGATGAATTTTGTATTTCTATTACAGAAAACATATATCTTTACCACATTGTTTCTGGAATTGAAATAGCAAATAAGACTGTACTTCCTTGGACTTATGTGGACAGCAAGCTATTTTTAGGGGATAGTTGGTGGGAAAGCGATAAAGATATTATATTTGATATACAAAACCTTCCGGTTATGGAGTTTATAAAAAAATATAAAATGATTTAAGAAACAATCCAAGAAAAACAATAAAGATTTTAATGATTTATAAGGCTAATGTAAGTAAAAAGGTACATATATTAAAAGATAAATTAATAGACAAAATAGATTATGAATATTGAGTTGATGAGCATGAAGAATAGTACTATATGAGGGTGAGTAATTATGAAATATTTTGGTAATAAAAAGATTTTTGCAATTGCATATGAATTAAAAGAGAGTCCATTTAATGAACCTGGGAAGTATGAACCTACATGGGGGGAATTTCAGATGTGGGTTTATAATAATTCAATTTGTACTTTTTCAATGAATGATAAAATACGTGAATATGAATGGGATTTAAGATTTATTGTTGATTGGTTTTGCAAAAATAAAAACTACATTCTTGAAGAAAGCCCATTTCCATTACCTTGTGAAGGAAACAATGCAATAGAGTTGTACAATAATAGTGGTGATTTTGATTCAGATGATGATAATGAATTTGATTTATGGTTTGAAAAAAGACAAGACTGGCATTTTAGTCATTCATGGTATTCGGACAGAGGGGGATCATATTTAGCAGATGTTATTTTTAGGCGAGTTAATAATACTATTGAATTAGCATGGGACAACACAATATTATATAGCAATATAAAGTATGTTAATCCCAAAGGAGTCTTTTATATACCTGTAAAATTGTTTCAAACTGTAATTGATGATTTTATAAAAGAATTCATGCAAGAAAAATTGGTAATGAACTTCTAATTGTTCAGCAAAGAAAATGGGTTGCTCTGGAGTGGCTCTGAGATCCTGTTATTAAAGAAGTAGCAGATACAACAAAGGGAATAATACATTATGGTAAAAATGGAGTACATATTGTACCTGCCAGGCATTAATAATAAAAGGAAAACTTTATGGATGAGATGATTGAAAAAGTTAGCAGATATCCTAACGGAACGTTTTTAATGAAATTGATACAGTATATGAAACCAATAATGGTTTAGAAGAAGATGATAAATATCAAGAGTTCTATGCCTGTACAGTAACTGTAAAAAAAGTAGTTAATAATTCAATTGACAAGGTCGTTAGTACTGATGACTTAGTTGAATTATCTATAGAAAATTCACCTACGAGTATTATATTAGGTGATGGAACGTTTATATGGGGAAAAAGTAATTGAACAGATAGAGGAACTGTTGTAGTAAATAGCGAAATGGGCATGATTATGAAAAAGTTTCTATTTGTATATTTATCAGCATCATCAATAAATCAAAATAACGTTGAGAGGTAAATTATAGTGATTACAAAAATAAAACAAGTCATTAAAGAACGGTGGAAATTTTATTTGATCGGCTATATTTTGGGCTATTTAATCCCAATTATAAATGATAGGCAGATAAATATATATTATTTATTTCCGCTAAAGTTAATGGGTCTTGCATGTGCATTATTACTTGGAACAGCTTTTTACTATGGTTCAAAGCAAATGCCCGTATTTGAAGGAATGTTTAGATCGGTTAAGTATGTTCTTTTTATGATAGTGTTATTTGTAGTTATCTTATTGATCAAAGTTATCATAAGCAGTATAACAGGGTTTGATATTACTCCCTTTATTGGTTTACCTAATGAGTAAATAGTTAGTGCTGCTGTGGTCTTTAAATTTAAAAGGAGTAAAAAAAAATTACCTTTAAATATAAAATTAGATATATTTTACCCAGGGATACTGTTAATTTAACAATATCCCCTTTTTTTATGTGTCCTTAACGTATTAAGGCTACATAAAAGGAGGGGATGAAAATAAAAACAACGAGGTGACACATGGATAAACTTGAAAAATTAAAGCAGCGTTACTTTTATTCTGTATCAGAAATGTTAGAAGATCCAATAAGGTGGAAAGAGTTCTTACAATATGTATAAGTATGACTTTGTAACATTGGTCACAGCCTTTGAACAGAATAAGAGCTTTACACAACTAGCCACCTACGATGCCTGACAATCAGTCGGAAGGCAGGTGAAGCGGGGAGAAAAAAGCATACCGGTATTAGTAAAAAATCTAAATGGTGTTGCTCATTTATTTGATGTAACTCAGCTTCATGGTAATCAGAAACCCTGGATATGGGAAATCAAAGAGGAAGATAGGGAGGAATTTATATCCCGGTTCCTTTTAAAAAACCAGAAATATCAGAATGAATAAAAAAGAGGAAGTGCTGGCGGATGATGAGGTTGATATGGAAAATAAGAAAGTTACAAATGCTTCTATTCCTATGAGAAATTATAGTAATGATGAGTTACTTGAGGAAAATGAGATGGAACCATAGGCGAATATGAAGGTACTTACAAAGCAATAAAGGTATGGATTACAATATAAGTATTAAAGGTATAGTTGGTTCCATTTATATCTTATACTTCGTTAAATATAGTAAAGTAAGTAATAGACACACTTTTGAATAAATAATATTTGATATTTGGTAGATTATGCATTACTATACATTATAGATAAGAGCATCATTTAATTAGGAGGACTAAATGAATAGAAAGAACGTGTCTATACTAGGAATAACACTATGTTTTACATATTTTATTATAACTTTTGGACTAATACTATCAGGTTCACAAAAATGGTTGATTGCTATGGAACTAGTAACAATGGCTTCTGGTATATTAATGGTTATGTTAGTATTAGTGCTTCCGCTTTCAAAAACTGAGAAAATGAAAAGTTATAAAATTATGGCTATTATTTTTGCAGCGGCCTGCATGGTACTAACCAATGTTGCACATATGGCAAACCTAACGGTTACGGAGCAATTAATTAAAAATGGAGTTAATATTCCTGATTATTTACTAATAGGGAAATGGCCATCTATTGAAATGGCTATTGACTATTTGGCATGGGGATTATTCATGGGGTTAGCATTTCTTTTTTCATCATTTGGAATAGAAAATGAACTAAAATTTAAGAAACTCAAAATAACACTGATTGCCTGTGGAAGTTTATGTATAGTTGGTTTTATTGGTGCTATACTGATTAATCAAAATCTATGGTATATTGCACCTTTGGGATATGGTATTGGTACAGTAATACTTTGTTTTGAATTGTTGGTATTAAATAAGCAAGTAAATTAAGCTTCGACCTATTTTTAAAATCTATGTGTAATTCCGAGTATACTACAACTATTAATATCAGTTGGCAGTTTTTCAGTTATTATAAAATAAGCATGTGAGGTGATATTAATGTATAGTAAAAAAGGAAAACGTAAAATAATCGTAAATGATAAATTATATTATTGGTGCATAACAGTAGATAAAGATACAGGTATTGAGCCTATTATTTTAAGCGTTTTTTCTGAAGAGAAATATCTATTTGGAAGGCAGTATCTATACGAAAGCAAAAGATGGGAGCGTTATGAAGAACCCAATCCATACAACAGCCATAAGCTGATATTAGGCGAGGCACCTCAAATTAAACCGTCTACTGTTAGTAAGCTAATTTTGGATTACCTCAGTCAGTAAATTAAGTTTGGTTAAATCTCAATAGATTCATAAATCATTATATGTGAAAAAACTATCGGCTATCAATTTCAAAGATAAGACTAAGATTTAACGAGAAAGATAGTATTGGAATAAAAAGGTAGAGATAATCTGTTTGTAGTGGTATAATATAGTATTGATTCGTTACTGGATAATAACTAAGCAACCTATTTATATTGGAGAGATGTCCTATGAATGTTATATTTAAACCATTATTATTTGGTCTAATAATAGGTATATCAGTATATGCAATTATAAAAGCAAGTAAAGATAATCCTACAGTTATAAAAAAAATATCAATCATCGTTTTGAGTATTTCAATAATTTTGTCTGTAATAATATTATTTTTCTTACTCTTTTCCGTATTCAATTAATATCACTTATGGAGGACTATATGGAATTTGAAAAGCTATACAAAAAACTTGAAACAACCAACATGGGTGAATTCTATCATGTTGATACTGATTTCATGCTAGAGATATTAGAGTTAACAAAAATAGAAAATTACAATATTCCTGATTGTATTCGAATATATAGTACGATATCACAATGGTTTGGGAATTCCTTGCGAAGTGGAGTCTGGACTTATTATGAAATTGCGGACATGCAGGATTTAGAATTAACAGCACAATACTTATCCAACTGTTCCTGGAAAGAGTTCTATGATATGTTTTATTTGGGGATACATAATTATCAGTCTTCTGAATTTATTGTAAATTTTAATTATCCGCAGAAATGGATTGATGAATCTGAATCCATTGATGAGTGGATTATGAATAACGAGCAAAAATTGTATGAGTGGCAAAAAGAATTTCTGCTTGAATATAAAGATGATATATGTTCTCTATAAATCTACACGATTAAGGTGCATAATCAGAAGTTTTATTTCTCAATACTGTTTTAATATGGACTATCAACTAATTATAATTAGCTAGTAAATTTGAAGCATTGAACAATTATAGACTAAATTGTGAACTTAAGATATAAAAATGCGACAAATTTGAAATTGGAGGAAATAATTATGCATAAGACAATCGTTGAAGACTGGGAATTTGTAATAAACGTAACAGATGTAAAAATTCATATGTGTATCAGGATGAATGGAAGATATGATAGAAAGCACAGGTTGTTAAAATGGATAATGTTATTCTCAGAAAATCAACGATCCAAGATATTGAAAAAATTAGCTGTCAAGTCGAGATCAGTTATAAATCTGCTTATGATGGACTCATGGATGGGCAATATCTTTCCTCATTGTCAAAAAATCATTGGGTTCCTATATTGCAGGAAGCCATCTGTGGGGGAAGTATTTGTTTAATCGCAGAAAACCACCGTGAAATTATTGGCAGCCTTGTTTTTGGTCAATCCACCACAATATCTATTGCAGACACTGCAGAATTGTTTGCTATATATTTATTACCGGAGTATGTTGGATGTGGTATTGGTCATAAGCTATATGCTGAGGCAGAAAAAATGATGGTAGAACAAGGTTTTAAGTCATGCCTTTTGGAGGTATTATCTGAAAATACACGAGCCATTCAGTTTTATCTATCGCATGGTTTTAAAGAAATGAAGACATTTACTGTTACAGAAAATGGGATGACATTGAATTGTAAAGCCATGATAAAGGACCTGCAGAAGGATACATACTACGATAGTCAGTCTGGACTGAAAAATTGATATAATTTGTTAATCAAATTTTGAAGGGAGAAATTGAATATAAAAAAGATTGCAGCAGTTATATCCTTACTTTTCTTTACAAGAAATAACTACACTAACTTCTTGCTTGAAGATATGGTTTAGGAAAGATATTGATTATTTAGGTAGTGAGCTAAATATTTTTGAAAGTAAGAAGGATTTCAAGTAACACCTACAAAAACTTTTAATGATGTAAATATGGATGATTACAGTTGTCTTATATTGCCTGGAATTATTAATCCTTTACCTGCTTTATATGATAATGGACTTATTAATTTTCTTTCTGAATTGAAAAACAGAGAGATTATAATAGCTTCCATATCAAGTTCGCCGCTTTTGTTAGCTAAAGCAGGTTTATTAAATGAAGTACAGTATACAGCTGGTATCTTTATGCAAATGTTTAATATATTCTCATTCATTAAAAAGGATAATTTTATTCGTCAACCTGTAGTAAAAGATAAGAATATTATTACTGCAATAGGTTTTGCTTTTAGAGAATTTGCACAGCTTGTCTTAAATGAATTAGGACTAGATGTTGGTGAATCATTCATGCTACCTATTACGAAAGAATACACAGAAGATGAATTAACGTTTAATTGGGAAGATAAAGATTATCAAGAGTTTTTGGAAGAATTAGATAAATATTCAAAATAATATGGTCTTCAAATATCTTATACTAAATTTAATGATTAACCGGGCTACTAACCAAGGTGTTGGTAGCCCGGAATATATACTAGTTTAAAACAGTACAAGGAGATGACTAATAATTCAAAAGTCACTACACTAGTGGAGGAACAGTTACGGAAGTACTAAGGTTAGGCTAGAAAAGGTGGGAAATTATACTGTTACATATTCTGTCAAAGACAGTGCAGGGCATCTATCTAAGAAAACTATAAAAGTTGTAGTTAAGAATAAAGAAACTACTCCATCAAGAAATGGAAAACAGTCCAAAACTTCTGATAAAAATAATGAGTCGGATAGAAATAATGGAACTAATAGAAATAAAGATACTTCTTCAGGTTTTCAGTTATTTGATGTTAAACCATGTGGCAATATACCAAATGGCGATGTTCCTGCAAGTGGTGAACATGTAGGCAAATGGGATTAAATTATATATTATTATTTAGGCATAGTGTGTAGCTATACCTTCAGATTGCTAGTTTGATATAATTAGTATATCAGAATTTATCGAGTAACTTTGAACTGCTGATTATTTATATAATGGAGATTTTTAAATGGGGACTTTAATGAAGAAGAATATTGTTACTGCGATGGTATCATTTATACTATTCGCTGGATTAGCAACACCGGTTTATGCGCTATCGGATACACAGTCTATGGCGATACAGACATTGGTGGATAATGCTTGTCATATATCAGGTGTACCGGGTATGTCAATTTCTATAATTGATGGAGATGAAATGTTATATTTTTCATCCGGCTTCGCAGACCGTGAGAAAGGTCTGCCTGCGAGTGAAAACACTATATACGAACTAGCTTCGGTTAGTAAGGCTTTTACCGGTGCGGGGATTTTATTGTTGGAGGAGCAGGGATTACTTTCCATGGCAGACCCTGTTCAGAATTATTTACCCTGGTTTACGCTAAAGTATCAGGGGATGCCCGTTGATATGCATAGCCTTACACTTAATGACTTTCTGCACCATACCAGTGGCTTGACAAATGAAAAGCATATTCAAAATATCCCGCAAGGCAACACGCCAGATATGTTGCAAAAAACCGTAGAAATGTTGGTAGATGCTGAACTGGCATTCCCTCCAGGTGAGAAATACGAATATGGAACTGTCAATTATGATGTGTTAGGTCTGGTTATTGAGGTTGTGTCGGGTCAAAGCTATGAAGACTTTATGGCTGAGCAGGTATTTCAACCTTTGGGATTATATAATACTTACGTCTATAAAGCAGATGCTCAACAAACGGGGCAGCTGGCGCAGGGCTACCGTACTTCTTTTTCTATTACAACGCCATATGACGCCCCGGACTATGCTGGTAACAAGCCAGCGGGATATATTATGTCAAGTGCTACGGATATGGCGCGTTGGATGAACATACAGATGGGCGTTATACAGGATATCCCCGAAGTATTTAAAATGGTTATCATGAAATCCCATCAGGGAGACGTATCTGTTCCGGCTGTCAACGAGATGTATTATGCGGCAGGATGGTCGGTCAACACCGACGGAACAATTATTGAGCACGAAGGAGGCAATCCCAATTTCGCAACAGAAGTGGTAATACTGCCAGATGAGCGGGTCGCAATCTGCCTGCTGTCCAATAGCGCTAATACAAACGTCAAGCTGGTAAAAAGCATTAAAAACATACTGGACGGAAACCTTACCCAGTCATATAAAATAAGTGGTAGACAGCTTTTGGACATGGTTCTTTCGTCTGTTACAATTATTGTTTGCCTATTGGCTGTTGTTTTTTTCTTTTTAGGTTTACGCAGAAAGAAAATGAACAAGCGGCAACAAATAACAAAAAAAAGAATGCTCATAACCATTGTTTGGCTGACGGTTACCGTTGCCATGTGTATTATGTGTTGGTTTTTCCCAATGTTCAGCGGATATGATTGGTCAACGATACTTGTTTGGCAAACATACAGTATTCTCACAACCTTCATTTCACTGGCGTTTTTGTCTTTGTCTGTCACATGGTTTGTATATGCTCGCTGATATAACGCCATATTCCGGAAATGAGCATAATGCAAAACTTACAAATTGCAATCTTAATAATAATAATTTATAAAAGCACGAATATTTTTTCGTGCTTTTGTTTTGCATGAATATGCAATTATTGTATACTGGCTTGTAATGATCCACTTGGGATATTAAGTTTAGTCTCTGAGCCTTCTAATATAAGCTTTTCTGCTACTAATTGTACATTACTGTCTGAAAGATGTGCCATAGATTACCTCCCTTGCTCAAATAGCAATATTCTCAAAGATGAACACTTCACCATAAGAAAACTACTTTATTATTTAAGAATAGTTGGCAACATTTTTAATAATTTAAAAATCACGGGTTGTTTTTCTTTCCATTTCTCCAATTGACTTATCCATTCTGCTTCATGCTTTAACATTTGGTCACGGCTTTTATCCAACCCAAAATTCTGAGAGAGGTAGGAATATAGTGCGCGCTCCGTAGAACCCAAAGTTGTAATCATTTTATCTAATAAGAGCAAATACGAAGGAATATCAGAATCAAAAAATTCTTTTCCAAACATATTCTCATAATAAAATTTTTTATCGCTGCTTAATCTTAAACTTTGAATTTTCACTGTCTCAGATTTGAAATAATTCTTATAGATATCATATATTTTCTTTTTGTAATATACAAATTCCACCAGGTGAAGGAATTTCCAAAATGTGTGAAGTATTGCATCTCGCTTTATGTTTGAAAAATAAAAATTTATTTTACTCTTGTAATATACATAGTCGGTTGTCATTTCATTTCGCCAGTCGGTTCGCATCTTAAATTTTCGTTTGAAAATATCAGTTGAATTGTAATAATGATTTTGGTGAAATAAATCAGTTATATCGGATTCATTATTTACATCTGATATTACTAATGCTGAGGCAATCCAATCAGGCTCGGTTATAGTTATATTTTCCTGTTGTGTATATATTGATAGAAATAAGTTTTTGTATAGTTCCTTGCAGAGTTCAGCAAGTGACAAAGAACCGAATTTACTATAAAAGGTAAATCCTGTATTACTTAATAATGGCGAAAATACATTTATGATGTTTTCAAGATCTTCTCCTGATTGAATTTGGTCACAATTAAGATAAGAAAATGATAAATGCAAGTAGAGGTATCCGCTAGGATAAATATGGGCAAATATTTTCCCAGTAGCAACCAGTTTTTTTTCGGAGTCAAAAACTTTTAATTTGATTGGAGGACACAATTCGAAGTAGAGAAAATTCATTCTTTGATCTTCTAAATCAGAGAAATAACCAAAGATTTCGTTCTCTTCGTAATCCCGAAAGTCTCTGCGGCTAATTAGGTAAGCAGATTTAGTATGAAAACCAATATGTCCCATATTACTAATAAAAGGAGCTCTTGATAGTCCCGCTCTATATTCTTCAGTATCATAATCCAAAATATTATCATACTTTTCTCCATCACAGATAAACCTTCCCATTTCAGTAAAGCATTTTTTGTTGCTAAATATAGTTTGAAAAGCGGGGCGGAGATTATCTAATGAGTGGAGTGGTAATGTACATAAGTTTATCATACAAGACTGATCAATATATAATGACTGAACATGCATAAACATACCTCCTAATCTGGTAATATAAGAAAAGCCATTAGTTAAAGAAAAGAATTAGGGCTAACCTATATTCATGAGGCGTGATACTACTGACGCTACCAACTTTACTAACAGCTAAGACAAGAATATACCATTATATGGAAAATGTCAAGAATGCTTATATTTATAACAATGGAGGATCACGATAATGCGCTTATCAATAACCATCCATAAAACATGCCAACTGGTAAAACTGTAACCTATTCCTATGATAGTTTAAATAGGCTGAATCAATATAAGATTAACACAACCGCTCCAATTACAGTCGATTATACCTATGCACCGTCTAAAAGAAATTCAGCGGGTCAGACTACTTACCAGACTACTAAACTATATCAGGAGACAGCAGGTAATACCGGAATCAGGTACAGTTATGATGAATTGGGAAATATAACTGAGATTAATGAGCTGCAGTCAGATGGAAATTATCTGTTGGTAAATTCATATGAATATGATGAGTTAAATCAGTTGCTCCGGGAAAATGATAAAAAGCAGAATAAAACTAAGGTATATACTTATGATCTCGGTGGTAATATAATAAATATAAAGGAATATGATTTCACACCGCAATCGGAAGTACCTGGTGAAGTAAAGAATACGATAACATATGAATATGCAGATGCCAATTGGAAAGATAAATTAACTTCTTATAATGGACAAGCAATAGTATAGATTCCATTGGAAATCCAACCAGTTATAGTGGATATACGTTAGGTAGTGCTGGACATGAATATCAAGATAACCCCAGTCAGAATATAAGACCACATTTTAATGATCCTTCAGGGAATCATTATTACTATTGAGGAGGTTTATGATGAAGATCTGGAATGAATATAGCGAAGATGTATTTAGCTATTTCGAATACTTTAATAATGAACGTAGTAATTATAATGAAATAATGCATACTATGCATGTATATAGTATTAACTCTAAATATATTCAAAATATTGAAGAGAAAAAGGAATTTTTGCATAGGAGTGCGGAAGAAATCGGTAGAATATATTTGAATAATTGCAGTAATAATCGAAAAATATATTTATCAGTTGTACAGAAAATAGATAATCCAAATTCCCAAGTTGATAAATATTATAAGATCTGGAAGAAAATAAACAAGTCATTTGATATAAAAGATTTTGGACTAGGTCAAGAAATAACTTTTGAAGATGAGAGTGACATCTTTTATTTTGGAGTAGCTGAAGTACCTATAAATAATCTAGAATTGGCCTTGGATATTGTCGCTTCAAATCCGGAAAGAATTACAATTTTTCTTAGTAAAAATATCGATATAGAAAACCATAATTCTGTCAATGATATAATGCAAAGCATAGTAAGAAAAGGTAAAATAGATTATTTTAAATTGTGCATTAGTTGTTACATGAATCAGGGTATCGTAATAAGATATGGAACTTCGTTTGAAGAAAGTGAGTTTGCATTAATACATGACCCTAACGTATATAAGATCAGAGAATATGTATAGCTCAATATTGATGATATAAGCATGATTTTATACAGAGTGCCCAATGAAAATAAATATAAAAAAGGAAAGAGTATATGATTTTTTTGTGATAAAAGAGGAATGGTTATAATAATGAAAAATAAGATTTATTTAAAAGTAAGTGAAGATGATCCGGATGTTGCTTATTTATACTTGCTTGTTACATTTGGAATAGATGGACCCGCTATTACTGTATATTAAAATACGATGGAAGTATTTTAACATAGACCTATGATAATTCTAGATTTAGTCAAATTTATGGGGATATCTACACAAATATAATCAGTAATTTATTTACAGAAACGATTCAAAATAATGATAATCTTATTGTAACCAGTTATCAAAGCAATTACTCCTGATAATAAAGACTTTATTGTTTACAGAGACATTATATTCACTAATGTCAGTAGATTATATTAGTATCAAATTTATCACCCAATGAAAAAAAATATAGCCAGTAAAGTATGCTATAAAGCAAAAATTACTAAGACCTAAGGGTAAATTTCCTGTACCGTTAGACTCGAAAGCACCTAGATTCTTTAGAACAGAACATATTATAGGTACAGGGTTTGTTTGCTGGCATATTGTGGATTCAGAGACGCTAAAAATTAGACCAGTTAAAAATCTTTCACCAGAAGAAAAAAAATTATCCGAATGGGATATTATTTCAATATCAGATCTTGTAGAAAAGATTGAAATTGGTTGGACCCCTGAGAACTGGATATAGTTGTGGATGGAAGAACAAGTGATTTGTTAATTCTCAAGAGCGGAGGAGTGATTCATGAGTGATTGGAGATTAAGAAATCAAGAAATGTTTTTAAAAAATAAGGTACTAATATTAAAAATTATAAAAATGCCCGTACTTTAAACACATCTACCAGTCATGATCACTGCGAATTTTGCTTTGATAAATTTAGTGAAGAAGGACAGGATATTCACAGGGGATATTGTACTGAAGACAATTACTATTGGATTTGTCCTGGCTGCTATGAAGATTTTAAAGAGCTTTTTCATTGGTGCTAATTTAAATAGAAGTTCTATGCTATAATAATTCCTATAATCTAGGAGAGGATGTATTTATATTGGTTACATTAATATGTCTAAAGGTGGAAGGCAAAACATAAGGGATACTGGACTTGTAGGATGGACTGATGAAGAGATTAGAGATCGATTAAAAGCTCCTAAGACGTCAAATGAAGAGAAACAACGCCTTAAGAAAGAATAAAAAGCAAGAGGAAATCGTAATAAGCAGAAAAGGGGTAATCGATGACGATAGAAGAAAAAATTAGTTTATTAAACGAGTATATGGACATAGAAAAACTATCAGATAAACACTTTGAAATACTTCAAGAATTTTCTATTGATGAAGATGCAATTGTTAGAAGTATGGTAGCTCCGTTGCTTGTCGATTTCATCAATGAAACAGCGAAGGATATATTGATAAAACTTGCACAAGATCAAGATGCCTTAGTAAGAACTGAGGCATATGATTCGTTATCTGTTTTTCCGTTCGGTGATGTTGAGACACTACTAGAAGAATTTGTGAAATTAGAAAAAGATTCACTTGCTCGTAGCTATGCTATACTTTCATGGGCTGATGTTACATGTGGTTTAGGTCATGTTTCAATCGATAAAATTAACAATCTCAAAAAAGCAAAATTAAATGAAAAATCAATTGAGTGCTCATTAGGTTATTGTTACGCATTATATGTTTTTGGTGAAATCGAAATTTTGAATGAAATATTATGTTATTTGAGAAATGATAGTTATCAAATTAGGTGTATGACTATAAATCTTTTAAACGAAATCATTAATGAAAAAAATGATTTCATCATAAAAGATTCAATAAAAAGACTATTAATATCAGAGGATACAACAGCAGTTAAAGAACGAGCGAAAAATTTTTTAAAAGACAACATGTGATATTAATGCCAAAAAAGTATTTGTTTATTTCCTTTTACTGTTGGAGTAGGCGTTGGTGATAGAGTGAGTATATCTTCAACTTTACTTTCATAAACCAATGGTCCTCAATATATACTGATATGAGCAAATGTTAATAAGCTTGCAAAATCCGAGAAACATAAACCCAGGGAAAGAACACAAAAAGTAATAGTAGAAATATAGGGTGAAAAGGATGCATATTTGGCTAATTAACAAATGGAAAAAAATTGCCTGAAGTTTTAAAAAATAGTGTATTTAATGCTGTCGGTTCAAATAACTACTTAAAGAAAATTCCAGGGAGGTGCTGTAAGTCAGTTTCTCCCTGGAATTTCTGTGGATTCTGAAATTACTCGGTGTTTTTCTATGTTTTACAAGTGTTGCTGTAATACTTGTTATAAATAGGTGATATTAAGGCACTTATAGAAATCCAGATTTCATGGATTCTCATATTAGCAGTTTCTGCCCCCATTAAAATTATCTCTCCCCCATTATTCACCCCACAAATACCTCCATCCATCTCCAAAAACTACATTCTGGAAAAACTATACACATCAAAGCCCCAACTCCGCCATTCCCAATTTCTTACTAATGATAAGAAAAATCCTAAATTATATAATTGAATCAAATTCGTAACAATGAGTTACTTGAGTATAGATATCAATTATTTAAGGCGGGAGAAAAAAAATGAAAAAAAATACTTCTTAAGGTAGTCTGTGGAAGAAAGTATATAAGGATGGTTATGATATATTTGGAAAGAAAATTTCAATACACTATTTTGAAAGTTCTTCCGGTAAAGTATTTGACGTTAAAGTTATTTCGGGTGGAGTAATTAATCGAGAGGAGATATGTAATTGAGTTTCAAAATAAGTATCGAAGCAAAGGAAGAAATTGAAAAATTTATACTAATTTTTAATATTGGTATTCTTATAGCACTTAAAAAAGGACTAATTAGTATTGAAGATGCGGAAAAAATTCTTTATAGTCCATACTCAGTAGATAAGTTAAGGGATTTAAGTTTAAACGAAGAAGTAATAAGATTAATTGAATTAGGATGTGAGTTGGAGGATGTGGAAAGTCTTATTCCTTATAAATTAGAGAATTCAATTGATGATATTTACAATAGGACTATAGAATTACTCCATACTTCGCCCGAAATATATTCATTTGAAAAAAAATGGATTGAATAATATTAATTTCAGCTTTTTAAGCTGGGATTTCGGAATATACAATTTCTAAGATTCCTAGTTTCTCTTCAGATTTTATTTAGATTCCCAATGTTAGGAAGGTGATATTAATTATGAAATACTTTACATCAGATTTATGGATAAAACTAAATAGTTATGATGAAAACGAACGGAAGTTAGCCGAAATACAGTGGGATGCGAATAATCGAAAATATAGTGAATATTTTTCTGAAATTGAGAGATTATTACCGCAAAAATTTATTAAAACATATTTGAAAAATTATGGATTTCATGATTATAAGATAAATAGCATTAATATAAAAGCAGAGAAAAAGAAACAAAAATCAACACTTACAATAATAGTTGAAATAGAAAATTATAAAAAATCATTTTCAATAATTTATCAAGATGTGAACCACTGTAATGTGGACATGTCAGATGTAACCAATTGTTTTTGGGGCGAAATTAACTGGGGATATTCTGAATTTGAATTATTAGATTCAGGTCTAATAAAACAAAATATTTCTTGTGATATAAATTCAGAAATTGAAATTGAATTTAAAAAAGTAATAATAAAGAGTAAAAAAAGTTGACAGAAGGATGTTTATATTTTTAATGAATGCTTTAATGGTACTTAATTTAATTTGCTGATACAGTTTCAGAAAAGTAGAAAGAAGAAACAGAAAATAAGATAATGTATATATTAGTCTGGCTTAATATCAAGTTGCCAAAAATGGTTCGGCAAAATTAAAAACAATAATAATTGCAAAGTAATAATAAAATCTAAAGGAAAGAGTATTTGATTTTTTTGTGATTAGAGAGGAATGGTTATAATAATGAATAATAAGATTTATTTAAAAGTAAGTGAAGATGATCCGGATGTTGCTTATCTATACTTGCCAGGTCACCCTGGAGAAAAAAAAGAAAATATTATAAAAACACAAATAAGGCTATATGATATTATTAATAATTATAAGGGACCAGATATATATTTAGATATTGATCAAAAAGATAATATTGTTGGAATAGAAATTTTAGGTTAAGTAAAAAAAGGGGACAGGAAATACTTTTGATATTATCTTATCTTGTTCCATATTGTTAACCGATCTTTGTTTTAAAGTATCCGAAATATTCAATATAGATGATTAAAGGAGGGATGAATTTGCGGTTACCAAAGGTTGATTATGGAGAAGCCTTTCAAGTATCGCTTACAAATGGTTATGGTTTTGTTCAATGCGTCAGAGAAGCAACTAAAACCGAATGTGAGATTATACGAGTACTTCCAGGTATTTACGGTGAAAAAGACAATCATAGTATTGAAAAAATCATAGAGAAAAAGGAACTGTTTTTTTTGCAACTTCCAGTAAAGCATGCTATAAAGCAAAAATTACTAAGACCTATGGGTAAATTTCCTGTACCGTTAGACTCGAAAGCACCTAGATTCTTTAGAACAGAACATATTATTGGTACGGAGTTTGTTAGCTGGCATATTGTGGATTCAGAGACGCTTCAAATTAGACCAGTTAAATATCTTTCACCAGAAGAGAAAAAATTATCCGAATGGGATATTATTTCAATACCAGATCTTGTAGAAAAGATTGAAACTAGTTGGACCCCTGAGAACTGGATATAGTTGTGGATGGAACAACAAGTGAATTGTTTATTCTCAAGTTGAGAGAGGAAGAGTGATTTGATGAGTGATTGGAGATTAAGAAATCAAGAAATGTATTTAAAAAATAAGGTATTAATATTAAAAGATTATAAAAATAGAACCACATCTACCGATCATGATCACTGCGAATTTTGCTTTGATAAATTTAGTGAAAAAGAGCAGGACATTCAAAGGGGATATTGTACTGAAGACAATTACTATTGGATTTGTCCTGGCTGCTATGAAGATTTTAAAGAGCTTTTTCAGTGGTGCTAATTTAAATAGAAGTTTTATGCTACAGTAATTCCTATAATCTAGGAGAGGATGTATTTATAATGGAAAGTTTGCTTAAAGAACAGGTTTTTAAGTATAATCTAGTGGAAAGAAGTATGGAAGCATTTTGGTTAAATTTTAATTCATATGCAGAGGAAGAAAAGGAGGAATTCGGCGAGTATTTTCCTAACTATCAACGGGCAAATCTATTTTGTGAGATTTCTGATATCTCATTTAAACTTAATTGGCCACAATGTGATAATAATGTTATTATTATACATATTCCTATGAATTATAATGATAAGCCTGTTGGGTATTACAGTATTGAATATGATCTTAATGGAGAAATTTTTGATGACTGGTTTGTATGTAGATAATATATAGTGAAAAGAAGGTTAAATAGGCTATAATATGATTCCTCTGTGTAGGAGATGAAAATGAAGAACCTACTTTGGAAGGGGTTTTATGGTCATTATCAAATCCGCTTGTGAAAGATTAGTATATAAATTTTAGATACTGTATAATACAAGAAAATATGGAAAGTTATGGGAGATGTTTTGATTTGAAGAAATTATTTTTTGTATATATCATGCTAAGCGTATTAGTAATTGCTAGTTGTTCAAATAAAGAAACTAACGAAACAAAACAAGATGTTGTTAATCACAACTATATTTTTAAAGGTGAAAGTGATATGTGGGTTGCTGAGTATAAGGTAGTTGGTACTGAGACTTTTACAGAAAAGGATGGTTTACTTGATGTAGAGACTGAATCAGACAATGAGCTAACAGTAACTTACAAAGGAGAATTAGCAAATTTATCATCCGTTAAACATATGGAAATTTCGTATGAAAGTAGTACTAATAGTGGAAAGATGGTAAATGATTATGATAAAGATGAGAGTATAACTTCTAATACATTTATTATGAAATCTGGCGGAAAAAACTGTGCGATACCAAACGAAAATAATATCATTAAAGTTATTATAAATATTGATGGGGTTGAGCATACTCTTGAACTAAAAAATAAATAATAATATGAAAAAATATAAAGGACTTTAGAAAGTAAAATCCATGAAACGTTGGCAAAGTAAGAAATTCAGGTCTTTGCTTCGGTTCCTGGATTTTTACTGCAATTAATTCATCATTGAATGTGCAGGGTAATTCCCACCAAAGAAATATTTGGTCTTATGCTTCATTGAAAATTGAAACAAATATAGATAAATAAGTTTTAGTAAACATATTACGGTACAAAAGCAAGGAAGTTGAACAATCAGCTTCCTTTTTTTATGAAACTGAGAACATTTGCAAATGAAGTACATATAATAATAATATTATTTATGGGCAGGAAGGACGTGTATAGATGGCGAAAGGTGCTATTTCAAAACCGACTTATTACCTTTGGAAGACAGAAGATATGAGCCAGGAAGAGCTGGAAGAGCAAAAGAAATATTGGATGTCACTTGGTTTTCGTATCGTGACATTCTTAGACGGAAATAGCAATAAAGATATACACGAAGGATTAAAGGCAGTCATTAAAAATCACTTATCTGGTTGACATTTGTTGTATTAAATTATATCCTATAGTTACATAATGCATTGCATCAAAGAACATAGTGTATAGAGGAAAGAGAAGAGTAATGAATGCTGAAAGAAAAATTAGTAATTCTACATCGTTAAAAGTAGCTGGGTATGTTCGCCTATCCAGAGATGATGATAAAAAGAACTATGTTTCAATAGAAAACCAAAAAATGATAATTAATAAATTTGCGTTAGAGCAAGGCTGGGTAATTGACAGCTGGTACGAAGACGACGGGTTCTCCGGTTATAGCTTTAAAAGACCTGACTTTATGAAATTAATGGAGGATCTGGACCAAACGATTGATATTGTAATAACTAAAGATTTATCCCGTTTAGGCAGGCATAATGCAAAGGTTTTACTGCTTCTTGATGACATCAAGGAGCGGGGAAAACGTCTAATCGTCATTGATGATGATTATGATACCTTAGAGGATGAAGACGATACCATTGGGATAAAAACCTGGTATAACGAAAGATATGTGAAAGATACCAGTAAAAAAGTAAAAAGAGTAATTTCAGCTCTCCAGAACGAAGGAAATCTGCTTGTTGGAGTACCCTTTGGATACCAAAGAGATAAAAAAGATAAATTAAAAATTCAAATAGTAGAAGAGGAAGCAACCTATATACGGAACATATTTGAACTGTATTTACAAGGGTATGGATACCGGAAAATAGCTGTCATGCTTTCCGAGCAAGGGATACCTACCCCTTCTATGATTATGCAGAAACGAAATCTTTCTGAAGGTAAAATTTCGAAAAGACGTGTTACCAGGGAGTGGTCAGATGGCATGGTTTCCAATATACTAAAAAATGATTTTTATATTGGAAATCTTAGATTACATAAAAGAGCACGTACCATAATTAATGGTATGGATCATAGGATAAAAAAAGAAAATCAAATCTTATTTAATGAAAATCATGAAGCTATCATTGAGGAACCTACTTTTGAATTAGTGCAAGATATCATGCGAAAGAGAGTCAGGACCAATTATAGAGGACAAAGCGAAGAGGGTAATATATTCGGAGGCTGTTTATTTTGCAAAGATTGTGGGGGGCGTTTGACTCCTATCTTGCGTAAGAATAATACAAATCGTAAATATTATATCTGTAACACTTACAATTCAAAAGGAAAACGATATTGTGGATACGCACACCTGATCAATGAAACTACCCTGATTAATGACGTTACTAAATATATAAGCTTATGCCGCAATACCTTAAGTGAAATCATCAAAACCTACGATATGAAAGACTTCGTTCAGGAAATAGAAACCGTAGAGTTAAAGCGTAATAAAATCAAAGAATTAATTCATGATAATAAGAAGCAATTAAAGATTATGATTTCTCAAAAAGTGAAAGATATTTCTGATGGAGCTGATCTGGCTATTATTAATGATGCCTATGAATCTCTGCAAGGAGAGATCTTAGCAAAGATACATGGATATGAACAGCAATTAAAAGAGCTGGAAGAGACCAGTTTAGACAATTCTAATATACAGGCAAAGTTAAAAACTGCTCTTCAAGTAGTGGATGAAATAATAAAAAAAGGCAGCCTCAACCGTAAGGATGTTGAGATTTTAATTGAAAAGATAATTGTAGATAAAGATGGTATGCCGGAAATTGAATTGAAGTATGGGCTTAGTGGTTTAATCAATTATAGTCCCCTTGAGGAATTGAATAAATACGAAAATGAAATTATTCTTGCAACCATGAAGCTTATTAAGGAAGAAGAAAGAACGTACACCTCTGCCAAGTATCTATCAGCAGAACTTACAAAGCAAGGCTTTAAAAAGTCCAAGAAATCGGTACTGCCGTATATTGCAATCATGATAGAGAAAGGAATAGTAGAAGCTACGGAAGATAAATTAAAGCCGTACAATATTGTTGCTGCGAAGGATGCAATCTCCGAAATGATTGATATTTACATGGAGTCTATGACGACCTGGAGGTATGCCGGAAATGGTACTTGAGTATATCTTGAAGAAAAATGGCGTTGACCCGAAAAAAGATTTAACCATTGTACAAAATATTGATTTTGGTCTGACTGCCCAGGCATTTGCTGCAGGAACAGGAGATTATACCGTAGAGTTCGAACCTGGTGCAACCGCACTTGAAAAGGAAGGTACCGGTAAAGTAGTAGCCTCCTTAGGTGTAGAAAGCGGTAAAGTTCCATATACAGCTTATTCTGCTAAAAAGAGTTATATTGAGAAACATCCTGACATCATCCAAAAATTCACCAATGCAATCCAAAAAGGGCTGAATTATGTGAACTCCCATAAACCTGAGGAAATCGCAAAAGTAATTGCCCCTCAATTTAAAGAAACCGATTTGGATACCATAACGAAAATCGTAACCAGATATTATGATCAAAACACTTGGAAGGATAATACGATCTTTGAAGAAGACAGTTTTACCTTGTTGCAGGATATTTTGGAGGATGCAGGGGTTTTATCAAATAGAGCACCGTATAAAGATTTGGTTAATACAGAATATGCAAATAAAGCTTATGGTAAGTAAAGGAGCGGAATTCAAAGAATTTCCCCCAACACTTGACACAAGGCCAAATAAATTAAACTACTAAAAAATAGCTTTAGAAAATAGAAATGAGCCTGTCTATTAAATTCGCGCAGGCTCATTTGTTTATAATAGAAATCTTTATTCAGTAGCAGTATCATCTGAACCGGCTTCCTCTACAGAAGCAGCTTTGGTGGCTTTATCACCAAATTCACAGTTGCAGGCACTTTCTTCCTCATCATCAAAATCATCATCGAAATCGTCATCAAAATCATCTTCAAAATCTTCCAGGTAATCCGGTGTTAAGTATCTGTATACTGCATAAGCAATACCGGCTACCGCGGCAACTGCACCAATTATAGCTAATATCATAAGTACGCAGTTGGTTCTTTTTTCTTTCTCTGCTGCTTCTTTTCTGTGAAGTAAATCACCTAATTTAGCTGCGTTTAGTAATTCTTCAAGTTTATTGTTCATTATAACACATCCTTTCACGTAAAATGAGTTCTATGCTATTATACCACGATATGAGTCTTTTTACTATAGAAATTCTGGAAAATGCATGAAATTACTACAACTTTTTTAATTTTGCAAAAGAAGCCAACATTTTTTTGATGCCAAAATTACTAAAATCTACCGTAACTTCATAGTCTTTACCGCCGGAATTGATATTCGTTACAATCCCAACACCAAATTTAATATGCTGTACGGTATCACCAATTCCATAGTCAATTTTACCTAGATTTTTACCTTCAAATTCTCTGGGAGTTGTAATTCCATAAGGTTTTTGAAAAATCGAATCATTTAATTTATTGTTACTGGTACTGCCGCCTATTCTACCGTCAGGTGCTTTGTACGGACTTCCTCCAGAGGTACCCCCTGACTTGCGGAATCTATCATTGGAATCCGATAAACTCATATAGGAATTACTTTTTAAAGAATTCGTCTTAAAGGGATTGCGCTCCATCGTTAATAAATATCTGGGAATCTCATTAATAAATCTGGATGGCCTGTTAAATTGAGTCTCACCTCGCAGCATCCGCTGGGAGGCAGCGCTTAAACCCAGACGCTTCATAGCCCTGGTAATTCCTACATAGCACAGCCTGCGTTCTTCTTCAATCTCTGTTTCTGGATTATCCGCATGGATCGACATATAACTTGGGAATATGCCTTCCTCCATACCGCATAAATAGACATAAGGAAATTCTAGACCCTTTGCACTGTGCAAAGTCATAAGAACTACCATATTATTGTCTTCTGTGAGATTATCAATATCCGATACCAGTGCAACTTCTTCCAGAAATTCGCTTAAAGTCGGCTGTTCAAGGGCATTCTCTTCATAGATTTTGATTTTACTTTTTAATTCACCGATTATTTCAATGCGGTCTTCGGCATCTTCTAGGTCCTGTGCTTCTATTGTACTGATATAGTCCGTAGCTTCAAGAATCTCCTCCATTAAGTCGGTAAGACTATATTCTGTCGAAGACATCTTGGATTTTAAGATTTCAATCAAACTGACAAAAGAGGAGATTTTAGCGGCAGCCCGTCCCAGGGAAGGAATATAGTCCGCCTGCTTTAAAGCAGCATAAAAACTAATACCGTTCTTAAATGCGTATTCATCGATCTTATCAATGCTGGCCAGACCGATACCGCGCTTTGGTACATTGATAATACGTTTTACAGCCAGGTTGTCCAAACCGTTATCAATAGTTTTCAGATAAGCAAGCAGATCCTTAATTTCTTTTCTGGCATAGAAATTGATACTTCCAATAATCTTATAGGGTATATTCTTAAGTACTAATTTTTCTTCGAAAACACGGGATTGGGCATTGGTACGGTACAATATGGCAAAGTCCTGAAAAGAGGCTTCGCCGGAAGAAACAGTAGATGCTATTTCGCTGACAATACTATCTGCCTCTTCATAGTCATGTTCAAACTGGGTAAAGTGGACTGGTTCTCCTTCTGCATTATCCGTCCATAAAGCCTTCTCTTTTCTTCCTAAATTATTACTGATTACTTCATTGGCAGCTTCTAAAATTCGCTTGGTAGACCGGTAATTCTGCTCCAATTTGATTACTTTGGCACTGGGGTATTCCTTTTCAAAGTTAAGGATGTTATAAATATTGGCACCCCGGAATTTATAGATGGACTGGTCGTCATCGCCGACTACACAGAGGTTGTGTTCTCTGCTTCCCTCTCCATTGATGCCATTTGCCATCAGACTGATTAATTTAAACTGTGCGGTATTCGTATCCTGGTACTCGTCTACCATAATATAATGAAAACGGTTCTGGTAATAGCTTAGGGCTTCCTTACTGGTTTCAAATAATTCCACCGTTTTACATATAAGATCATCAAAATCCAGGGCATTATTGGATCTTAAGCGTCTCTGATATTCCTTATATACACCGGCAAATTTCTGCTTATTATAATCCCCGACGGCACGCAGTTCATATTCCTCTGGGGAGATAAGTTCATCCTTGGCGGAAGAGATAATGGAAAGGAGGGAACGTTCCTTTAATGTCTTGGTGTCAATATTTAAATGCTTGCATACTTCTCTCATTAAAGCTTTTTGGTCATCCGTATCATATATGGTAAAACTGCGGTCATATCCGATATGGTCAATCCATCTTCTGAGTATCTTAACACAGGTGGAATGAAAGGTACTGACCCAGATATTTTCAGAACCATAACCCACAATTTTATCGACACGTTCTCTCATTTCACTGGCTGCTTTATTCGTAAATGTCAAAGCTAATATATTCCAGGGATTTACATCCTTATGTTCCATCAGATACGCGATCCGATGTGTCAAAACACGGGTCTTACCAGAACCTGCACCAGCTAAAATAAGTAAAGGACCTTTATCATGTTCTACTGCAATTCGCTGTTCTTTATTGAGGGTATCATATATACTCATGTTTTTTACCACCTGACTTATGTATTCATAGTACGTTCTATCATTTCATAACGATAACCGGTAAACTGTCAAACAATCCGCCGGTTAATTGCAAACATATGTTTATATTATATCATGAAACTATAGTCAGTACAACCCATACTTTTTAGGTATTTGACCTTCGTTAATACCTTACAGAATAACAGGCGGTATATTTGGTGAAGTAGCGGAATCCTTGTTTGGATTCAGTCTTTTCCTTTGAAGGGATATTGTTCCTAAGGTAGTACCGATTTGCGCCAGGAGTACTGCGATTAAGTCAATTTCATCCGTACTTTTATCCTTTGCTATTGCAATTGCCAGGGAAGCTGCCAAAGCTGCTAATTCTTCCGAAGACATAGAATCACCTCAATGTTAATATATGATTTAGTAGTTAATTCGTGCACACTCTTAGCTCATGATTTTTTCCACTTCAGCGCAGGTTTAATATTTATGCATTATTAAGAGTTATGATGAACTCCGGTCAAAGGAAACGGTTGCGAAATATATCGTAATAAGCAGGAAAGGAAAAAGTTATGAATGATAAAGTGAAATATATGTTTACATATAGTATTAAATACTATATAATGAACAGGAGAGGTGATAATAGTGGATTCTAGTAATCAAGATTACTTACAAAGCTTAATTGACAGCATCAGAAAATTGGATTATATTAATCCGGATGAGATTCCTAATATTGATTTATACATGGATCAGGTCACCACATTTATGGATGAGCATCTAAAATCTTCCAAGCGGTTTAGTGAAGATAAGCTTCTAACCAAAACCATGATTAATAATTATACCAAAAATGAATTGTTACCTCCGCCTAATAAAAAGAAATACTCCAAAGAACATATTCTATTATTGATTTTTATATATTATTTTAAAAATATTTTGACTATTAGTGATATTCAGCACATCTTTAATCCCCTTACGGAAAAGTATTACGGCAAAGGTTCTGATATCGGCTTAGAAGCAATTTATAAAGAGGTATTTAGTTATGAGCGGGATCAGATGGACAATCTGTTAAAAGATGTTATCCGAAAGTATAACAAATCCAGAGAGACTTTTTCGAATGTAGAATCCGAAGAAGAAAAAGAATTTTTAAATACTTTTTCTTTTATATGTATGCTGAGTTTTGATGTATATGTAAAAAAGCAGATGATTGAAAAGTTAATTGATGAATCTATCTTAGAGAAGCCTAAGAAAGACAAGAAAAAAGATTAATGTTATAAGGATTTATTATAATTACAAAACCAATAAATAATGTGAACTAATAAAATATCAGAGACAAAATTATGTGATTTAATATAAATAGGAATCCATAAATTATGTGAATTGAAAAATATATGAATTATAAAATAATGTGAACTATATATAAGTGTAATAAATTTGTTTAATAAAATATTGGAACCAATAAGATGTAAAAACCCTCCACACGCTGAACCGTATGGAGGGTTTTGCTTATATCATGTCTTTTATTACAGTTAGTACAGCTTGTATAGATTTCACTTAGTACAGTACCCATTGTCGACACCAATGTAGTGTAGTCGTAAAGCAAGATAGTCGCCGCCACGTCACATTCCTCCGCCTTGCCTTAGAGTAAATATCAGGTAAAGAAGCTAAACTTACGCAGGACTGTACTTGCATTATTCATTGCCATCTTTTATCTCGGATATTCTGGAGAAGACCATATCGTAACCGTCTTTACCGTAGTTAAGAGAACGGTTTACCCTGCTGATTGTTGCGGTGGAAGCACCGGTTTTTTCTGCAATTTCGAGATATGTCTTGTGATTACGGAGCATACGTGCAACTTCAAAACGCTGAGATAATGATAAAAGCTCATTCACCGTACAAATATCTTCAAAGAAGGTATAACATTCTTCCGAATCTTTTAAACTTAAGATTGCTTCAAATAAATGGTCCACAGCAGAGGTTCTTATATTTTTGCTCATATTTCCATCTCCTGATCAGTGTTATTCTAATAGTACAATTTTAACACGATAAAGTCGTAAAGTAAAGCATTATTTTCCATGGCTGGGACAGGCATAAATACTGGGTTTTATGATATCTTACTATTCCTTTTTTGTGGCTTGACTTCTTTTTGACTTCCGTAAAACTATTCATTTTTAAATACATAAACTACCAAGTATTAATATCAGTCGGTAGTTTTTTTGTGCAGTAAAATAGGATTTAACTATTTTGACTGAGAGGCATATATTGGTTTAAAGATATATTAGGGGTGAATCATGGAAACAAAAAGTTATACCATTTCATTTTTTGGACTTGATCCCCAATACTACACAAATGCTATTATTGGAGATGTATGGAACACGGAAGCAATTAGAGTTAATCAGGAAACCGGTATTAGCATTACTGGAGAGGTACATGACAGATATTTTGTTAATCCAGAAATTGAAGAACTTAACGGTAGCACTATTTTTTTGATTGAAAGTAAAAAAGCTCCCGATCAAGAAGTAACTGACCAGGATTACTGGAATGCATATAGGGAAGTGGCTGAAAAAATCTAATGTAAGCCGCAAGTGGTAGTAATACCACTTGACTAAAAAATGTACTAGCAATACAGGGGGATTGATTGACAGAAAAGGAATTAAGATGACCTAATCCGACAATAGAAAAAAAGTGTAGTGAATGTGAAGCTGTATCCATCAGACCAGCCAAGTTTTAGAAGAGTAAAACCTTTCTGACATTTATGCTCAACCTGGTGGGTTAATGATTTCAGCTGCTGTAATTACTTCTTCTTTAGAGCCTCAGTATCAAGTCCGGCCTGTCTTAATGCTATTTCCGCGGCATTTAAAACCGCATTACAGGTAATAGTTGCCCCAGATATGGTGTCTATGGAAAGACTTTGATTGGCTACAATCGTTTTGGCTACTCTGGGAGCAGCAGTACCGCCGATATCGGGAGTTTCATTTGGGGCGTCCACTTTTAGAGAACCGATTTTACCGTTTTCAGTAGCAGTTACCTCTACGGTAACATCACCGCCATATCCAGCTACAGTGGCAGAAAATTTTTTGTTGGCCGGATCTTTGGAATCCCGGTAATTACACCCAGTTAACAGTAACCCCAAAACGCTTATCAATATGACGCATCGTTTTCTTAGATAACAAAATTTAAATTCCATATTCACGCCTCCATAATTGTTTAACTTTTTTATAAACCTTTGACTAATACTATTATTGTCAAATCTTTTAAATTCAATCTGGCAAAATTCTCTTATTGTGAAGTGAATTAAGTTATGTAAAATCCACAGTAATAATATCAATAAGTTAACTCTATCATCTTGATTTGAATAATACATCTTTTTCAGGTGTAATTAATCATTTTCATTCAAAAAGTAATATTATCTTTTGATATCCGTATTTTAATATCCGCTTTTGTATCCTCATTAATATCCTCGTTAATATTTGAATAATCTTATGAATGAATCTGTATTTTTTATAATCATTCTATTAAATTTTTAAGCTGCCCCCAAATCGTATTAACATATATACAGCAAAATGTTATAATACATGAATACATAAAACACTTGTACGAAACGAAAGAGATAAAAAAGAATAAAATTATTATTTTAAGCAAAGCGAGGAGTAATGGATTATGATGACAAGAGTGAACAACAAAAACGGAGATGAATTGTCAATCCTTGGTTTTGGATGTATGCGTTTCCCGACCAAGGGCGGAGGTATTGATGAGCCAAGAGCTACTGCTATGGTTCGGGACGCCATTGAAAAAGGCGTGAATTACTTTGACACTGCCTATATCTATCACGGCGGGAAAAGTGAATCCTTTTTAGGTTCCGCTTTATCGGGAGGATACCGGGAACGAGTCAAAATTGCAACAAAGCTGCCGCCTTTTATGGTAAATAAGTTAGACAATGCCAAGAAAATTTTTGCCACACAGCTATCCAGGCTTAAGACAGATTATATTGATTACTATTTACTTCACATGCTGACGGATAAACCTAGTTATGACCGGCTTGCGTCCCTTGGTGTTATGGAATGGCTGGAGGGCTTAAAAGCGGAAGGTACGATTAAGAATATCGGTTTTTCCTTTCATGGAGGAAAAGCAGATTTTGAAAAGATTGTTAAGGCTTACTCCTGGGATTTCTGCCAAATCCAGTATAATTACATGGATGAAAATAACCAGGCAACCAAGTCAGGCCTTAAACTTGCCGCAAGTTTAGGAATTCCGGTAATTGTTATGGAGCCTTTGCGGGGCGGTAAATTAGTGAATAATCTGCCAAGTGAAGTAACCAAAACCTTTAATAGCTATGATCCAAACCGTTCCCCGGCTGAGTGGGCGCTAAAATGGGTATGGAATCATCCGGAAGTTACTGTTTTATTATCCGGTATGAGTACCGAAGAGCAGATTGCAGATAACCTCCGTATTGCAAGTGAAACCAAAGCGGACTCTTTAAGTAAGGAGGAACTGGAAATCTTTGAAAAGGTAAAAACTGTTATGCGGGAAAAGACAAAAATACCCTGTACCGCCTGCGGCTATTGCATGCCATGTCCGGCAGGGGTGGATATTCCCGGCTGTTTCTCAGTTTATAATGATAAATACCTGTTAAATGACAAGTCCATGCGCTGGAAATACCTCCAAACCTTAGGTGCCCTGTCTAAACAACCGGCCAATGCCTCACAATGTAAGGACTGTGGAAAATGTGAGACCCATTGTCCGCAGAATATAGCGATTCGTTCCCAGTTAAAGGTAGTAAGCAAAGAGATGGAGGGTATTTTATATAAACCCATGGTGGGAATCGCAAGAAAGTTATTTAAGGTAAAATAGTAGTTGATTTGGAATTCCAGTTGTTACTTTTTTGTATAAGTTTATGAATAAATATGTCCAGGGACCGGAGTCTGTTTTGTGCAGAATACGGTCCTTTTATCTCCTTTTTTCGTGCATTCTGTCATTGTTTTTCTATTTTATACGGAGTATGATTAGACCTGTAATTTCATATATTTATAAAAACCGAAGAGGAGATGGTTTTATGGTTTTATATTATGTAATTGGGGCTGTCGTTGGTGCAGTCATATTGATTTACCTGATTATTTTTAAGATTTTAGGTTTAAGGGTAATTGATTCCGATGAAGTTGCTGTAATCGAAAAATGGTGGAGTATGAAAGGTTCCTTAAAGGATTCTATTATTGCGCTGAACGGGGAAGCGGGATACTCACCGGATTTGCTCCGTGGAGGTATACATTTTAAATCAGTTTTAATGTATAAAATCCATAAGTATCCCTTAATCACAATTCCTCAAGGTCAGATCGCCTATATATTTGCCAGAGACGGTAAGCCTTTGTCACCGGTTCAGACCCTTGGTAAAGTAGTTTTAGAAGCTAATAATTTTCAGGATGTCCGTGGATTTTTGCAAAATGGAGGACAGAGAGGTCCACAAAGAGGAATTCTTAGAGAAGGTACTTATGCTATCAATTTAGCACAGTTTATTGTTATAACACCAAGCGATATTAAGGCAATCAGCTCTGGTAACAAACAGGAACGGACCGAGTTAGTCAGCATGCAGCAGACCCTTGCAGCCAGAGGAGCATTTTCTCCCATTGTAATTATGGGTAACGGCAACGAATCCAGTGATATGATGGGAATTGTAACGGTTCATGACGGTCTTCCGCTGGAACAGGGTGAAATTATTGCAGAAGATGTGGGAGCTTTTCATTCCAACTTCCAGGATCCGGAGAAATTCCTGGAGCTTGGGGGCAGAAGGGGTAAACAGATTCAAGTATTAACCGATGGTACATACTATATAAACCGATTATTTGCGACGGTGGAATTCAGACCCAAGACAGTTGTACCAATTGGATTTGTCGGAGTTGTCGTATCCTTCTTTGGTAAGGAGGGAGTAGATACAACCGGAGCTGATTATAAACACGGGGAACTGGTAGGAGAAGGCTGTAAAGGTGTGCTTGAAAAGCCATTAATGCCCGGTAAATACGCATTCAATACCGATGCTGGTAAAGTGGTATTGGTTCCGACCACTAATATTATATTAAAATGGAATAAAACCGAAACCGGTGACCATAAATACGATGAAAACCTGACGGAAGTGGATATTATAACCAAGGATGCCTTTGAACCCTCCCTGCCGTTATCCGTTGTTATGCATATCGATTATAAACAGGCACCATGGGTAATCCAGAGGTTCGGGGATATTAATATGCTGGTAAACCAATCCTTAGATCCGTTAGTTAGCGCATACTTTAAAGATGTAGCCCAGACTAAGACCTTGATTGAATTGATTCAGGAACGTAGTGGGATTCGAGAAAAAGCAGTTATGGAAATGAAAGAAAAATTCCAGAAATATAACCTGCAGTTAGAGGAAGTCCTTATTGGTACACCAAAGACCACAGTCAATGATCTGCAAATCGAAAATATCCTGACCCAGTTACGGGAAAGACAGATTGCAGAAGAAAAGAAGATTACTTACCAGAAACAGCAGTCAGCAGCAGAAAGTGAGAAATCCTTGCGGGAGGCTCAGGCTATTGCCGAACAGCAAAGCTTCTTAACCAAGTCTAAGATCCAAATTGAAATAGAAGGAAACAGCGGTGCCGCTTTGGCAAGTAAAGCAGAGCAGGAGGCAAATCAGATTGTAGCCCTGGCGAAAGCAAATTCATCCAGAATCCGTCTGGAAGGTGAAGCGGAAGCCTCCAAAGAAACCAATGTTGGTCTTGCTAGAGCCCAGGCCATTGATGCTCAGGTTAAAGCTTATGGCGGCGCCCAGTACAGGGTTATTCAGGAAGTTGTTGATAAACTTGCAGATGCTATAAAGAATTCTCAGGTGGATATTGTGCCTAAGACCGTTGTTAATATGGGAAATGGTAGCAGCGGACAGGGAGATAACGGCAGCAGTACGGTGATGGATACTCTATTAAAATTCATAACCTTGGATAAATTGGGTGTTTCCCTGGAACCTACAAAAGGACCGGCGGTTACAGCTCAGTCAATAGGAGAAGTGGACAATAGCAACAAAGATGAGGATACAAAACTGGTTGAGGCAGCAGGAACAGATTCGAAAGAGTTTTCCTCGGGTGAAGCAAAATAATATTCGTACAAAACCGGCATAACTGATATAGTTTCAGTATGCCGGTTTTTTGAAACGGAATTACTTTGTTTTTGGTATAAGACATCATACAACAGGGTTGAATAAAAACATCATATATAGTAAGATGATATTATATAACAGAAGGGAATCGATACTATGCCAAAATCAAAGATGCTCTCAGAGCGAATTGCCGATGATATTCTATCCATGATTACAATAGAAAAGCGTTTTCTTCCCGGGGCTAAACTGCCCAATGAAAATGAATTATCGGCTGAATTAAAAATCAGCAGAACAACTCTCAGGGAAGCAATCCGGATTCTGGTTACCCATGAGATATTGGAGATTCAGCGGGGAAAAGGCACTTATGTGACAGATACAAGTAAAATAAGGGAAAATTCTGTCCTGGAGGAGTTTGCTACTGTTAAAGTAAATGCAAAGGATATCTATGAAATAAGACTTATATTCGAGCCGGAGGCAGCATATTATGCGACGGAACGTGCCACGGATAATGAATTAAAACGGATATTAAAATATGGCAGGAAAGTGGAAGAAAAAATAATTAACGGGGAAGACAGAAGAGAAGAGGAGCAGGCTTTTCATAAGTCCATAGCAAAAGCTACCCATAATGAGTTTATGAATAAATTAATGCCTATAATATATCAGGGAATCAACAAAGGGGTAACCCTTTCCATTAAAAATGAGCAGGCAGTTAAGGATACCTTAAATGACCACCGTATGATTATGGAGTTTCTGGAACAGAGAAATGCAGAAGGGGCAAAAACAGCTATGAAACTTCATATACTGCATGCCATGAAGGAACTTGATATCTAACAGTGTAGTAGAATAATAGTATTTTAAATAAACTTCACACTTACTTTTATCTAATGTTCTTTTCTTTTCAGACTGCAAAGTTTGGGTATATAAGTTTAATAGACGTATAGGAATTAAAGATGTAAAAAGTTTATGTTATGATTGTAAATAGATATATTATATGTAATCCCAGAGATTATTTCTGGGATTTATTTATTTCTGGGATTTGTTTTTTTCTGTGGTTTACTTATTTCTAGGATTTATTTAATTCTGGGATTTACTTATTTCTAGGATTAATTTAATTCTGTGGTTTACTTATTTCTAGGATTTATTTATTTCTGTGATTAACTTATTTCTAGGATTTATTTATTCTGGGATTTATTTATTCTGGGATTTATTTATTCTGGGATTTATTTATTCTGGGATTTATTTATTTCTAGGATTTATTTGGTTCTAGAATTTATATCCAGGGTGATTTTTTTGATAATTTCATGTTTGTAATAAATAGATAAATCATCCTAAAGAGTATTTGATGTATGATAATGTTATTGACATAAGACAACGTACAACGTATAATAAAAAATACAACACAAGACACAAAACACGTAGCAGACTTACGTAACAGACTTAATTGAAACAGACTTACATAGCAGACGATATAAAAGACGATATATGAGATAACGCAACAGATAATGCAAGGAACAATATCTTAAATAATTATAAAAATGCAATATTAAAGCACAGAAGATATCTTATTATCAATCGGAAAGGCGGTTATTTATGAGTAGTGAGAAGATAACAAAAGGTGTTACAGCGGCACCCCAGAGGGCTTTACTTAATGCTCTGGGACTAACAGAGGAAGAAATTAGCAGACCTTTAGTGGGGATCGTCAGTTCTTATAATGAGATAGTTCCCGGACATATGAATCTGGATAAGATTGTAGCAGCTGTGAAACAAGGGGTGGCTATGGCAGGAGGTACGCCTATTGTATTTCCAGCTATTGCAGTTTGCGATGGTATTGCAATGGGACATCAGGGGATGAAATATTCTCTGGTTACCAGAGAATTGATTGCAGATTCGACTGAGGCTATGGCAATTGCCCACGCTTTTGACGCTCTGGTCATGGTACCCAATTGCGATAAGAATGTACCCGGTCTTTTAATGGCAGCAGCAAGAGTTAATATTCCAACGGTATTTGTAAGCGGAGGTCCTATGCTTGCCGGTACTGTAAATGGGAAGAAGATTAGTTATTCTACTGTTTCAGAGGCAGTCAGCCGCTTTGGGGCGGGAGAAATTGATGAAACGGTTTTAAGTGAGTATGAGAGTAAAGCCTGTCCTACCTGTGGTTCCTGTTCGGGTATGTTTACTGCAAACAGCATGAACTGTTTAACGGAAGTACTTGGCATGGGGTTAAAAGGAAACGGAACAATACCAGCAGTATATTCAGAGCGGCTAAGACTGGCGAAACAGGCTGGCATGAAAGTAATGGAGCTGATTAAGAGAAATCTTTGTCCCAGGGATATTATGACCGAAGAAGCTTTTTATAATGCGCTTACCATTGATATGGCCTTGGGCTGCAGCACCAATAGCATGCTGCATCTTCCAGCTATAGCCCATGAATGCAATATTGAGCTTAATCTTGAGAAAGCCAACGAAATTTCTTCTAAAACCCCTACCTTGTGCCACCTTACACCGGCGGGAGAGCATTTTATTGAGGAATTAAATGAAGCAGGCGGCGTTTATGCAGTTATGAACGAAATCAATAAACTAGGTTTGTTACATACGAATTTGATTACCTGTACCGGAAAGACGGTAGAAGAAAACATTAAGGACTGTCCGGTTAAAAACTCAGAGATTATTAAATCCGTAGAAGCACCCTATAGTAAAACTGGCGGAATTGCTGTTTTAAAAGGAAATATAGCTCCCGATGGATGTGTTGTTAAGCGTTCTGCTGTAGCGGAAGAAATGTTAAGGCACACAGGGACCGCCAGAGTGTTTGATTGTGAAGAAGATGCTCTAACTGCAATAGGTAACGGAAGTATCGTTGCCGGAGATGTAGTAGTAATCCGTTATGAAGGTCCCAAAGGCGGTCCAGGAATGCGGGAAATGTTAAACCCTACTTCAGCTATTATGGGAAGAGGACTGGGAAGTTCGGTAGCGCTGATTACAGATGGAAGGTTCAGCGGAGCGACCAGAGGTGCCGCAATCGGGCATGTATCACCGGAAGCAGCGGACGGCGGTAATATAGCACTGCTTTTAGAGGGTGATTTGATAGAAATTAACATACCGGATAATACCATCAATGCTTTAATCAGTGAGGAAGAATTAGAAAAACGCAAACAGTTATGGCAGCCAGTACAGCCAAGAATTACTACCGGGTATTTAAAAAGATATGCGAAAAGCGTTACTTCCGGCTGTAAAGGTGCGGTATTAATCTAGAGCATATCAGCCATTTTTAAACTTTTGAGAATGCGAGACTTTGTCGGACAATCAAGCCTAAACATATAACGTTTCTATGCAAGGGGCAAACCATTTTTCTTTAACGGATTTATCCTTGGCCAGCCCATTTTAAACAAAGATTTTAGGGGAAGCAAATCAACTATTAATACGGAATACTGTTTACAAACAATTAACAGAAAATCCCTTGGGTTTTTTAACTACTACTTAAAAACCCAAGGGATTTTCTGTCCAGGAGATATACCATAACCAAAATCAAAACTTGTCTTAACTGCTTATAATAGGAGGAAAAGAGTATACTTTATCACTTAGAAAGTTGCTCTTTTCCTCCTGGTTACAATTCACCATGAATTAGTGCCACGAATAGACTTAGCAATTTAAATAATTTACAGTCCTACGAGGAGACTCCTTAGTTTTTGGATTAATCTTCCTTATGAGTTTGGGATATCAAATTACTCTTTACATATTGAAACATATGTTTGTATATGTTACTATTAATGATAACTAAGATAGTTCAAGAAATAGTTATGCTTAAAACGGCAATTGCGTTGCGGGAGGTATCAAAGTGGCAGATTCTATTATTAACGGATTAAATGAAGAACAAATACAAGCAGTAACATCCACAGAAGGATATATCAGGGTCATAGCTGGTGCAGGTTCCGGTAAAACCAGGGCACTGACCCACCGGTTCTCCTATCTTGTGAATGAATTAGGTATAGCGGCAGCCAATATTTTATGCGTTACCTTTACCAATAAGGCAGCCAATGAAATGAAACGAAGAATCCGCACTATGATAGGCGATGATGATACCGGTTATATCTGTACTTTCCATGGTTTTTGTGTACAGGTGTTAAAGGAGGATATCCACATACTTCATTATCCAAAGAATTTTCTTATCCTTGATACGGAGGATGTGACTTCCATACTTCATAAGATTTTTGAAGATATGGGGCTTAATTCTAAGAATTATACCTTTAGTACCATTACGGATATGATTGCGGCAAGGAAAGAAAGAGAACCTTATCTTTTTGATATATTAAATACGGATAATAATGATTTAAAAGATAAATTTAATGATGCAAACAGCAAAGAAGATGCTATCTTTTACCGCTATCTGTATGAACAGAAGAAGTGTTTTGCCCTGGATTTTGATGATTTGATTAACTATGTGCTTTACATATTTGAACACCATGAAGACATTAAGCTAAAATGGCAGAAAAAGTTAGAATATGTTATGGTAGATGAATTTCAGGATGTTAGCCCAAAGCAGTACAGCCTTTCAAAGATACTAAGTGGATATCACCACAATCTGTTTATTGTAGGTGACCCGGATCAGACCATTTACTCCTGGCGCGGGGCTAATGTGGAGTTTATTCTGAATTTTGATAAGACCTTTCCGGCGGTTAAAACCATTATCATGAATAAAAATTATCGCTCCACCCCTAATATTATCAATGCATCTAATTCTTTAATTGAGAAGAATAAGCGACGGATTGATAAAAGCCTGGTACCCGTAAAGCAGATTGATATACCGGTTATTTATAACCACATGAAAACCACGGAAATGGAAGCGGAGTGGATAGCTGCCCAGATTAAGCTGATTGCAGAGAGCGGTCGAAAACTTCGGGATATTGCTATATTATACCGGTCACATTTTGTATCCAGAAGTTTTGAAGAAGTTTTTATTAAGGAAGAGATTCAATATACCATTTATAGTGGGATTGAGTTTTATAAACGGAAGGAAATTAAGGATGTATTGTGTTATCTGAGAATGATAAGTTATTCCGATGACATTTCCTTTCACCGGATTGTCAATGTACCAAAGCGCAATATCGGGGAAAAACGCATGGCGTTTCTAAAGGAATACGCAGAACGTAAGGAGTGTTCTCTTTATCAGGCGTTATTTGACAATCAGGAGGATAGTCTGTTTAAGAAGACTGGAGCCGGGGATTTTATCTTTCTGGTGGAAAAATATAAACTGTTGTATGAAGATATGAAAATCTCAGAACTGCTGTCAGATATCCTAAACGACAGCGGTTACGAAGCACTCCTTCGGACGGACGGAGAACAGGAAAGGCTTGATAATCTGGCGGAACTAAAGCAGTCTATCTTTGAGTATGAAAATTCGGCGGGAGAGGAATGTTCCCTGGCAGATTATCTAGAGAAAATTTCTCTTTTCACTAATCTGGACCAGAAAGAAAATTCAGATTCTGTACAGCTGATGACAATCCATACGGCAAAAGGGCTGGAATTTCCTTATGTGTTCGTATGCGGCTTAAATGAAGGGATATTTCCCAGTAAGCACATTGATACGGCGGATAAGATGGAGGAAGAAAGACGCCTTGCTTATGTAGCCTTTACCAGAGCGGAGAATGCATTGTTTTTAAGTGATGCGGAGGGCGTTAATTATGATGGCTCTTACCGGTATCCCTCCCGATTTATTTTTAATGTGGAGAAGACCTATGTAAATTATATGGTGGAGTTAGAGGGCAGACTGGCAAGTGATGCGAGAAGTTATATTGAACTGAATGAGAAGAAGCTGGAGCTAAACGGCAAAAGTTTAACCATAAATGACCTGGTTATGCATCATGTTTTTGGTAAAGGAAAAATAGTTGAGGTTAATCGGGAAAATTCCTCTTATATCATAAAGTTTGATGCTATGGAAACTACCAGAAATATCAGTTTTAAAATTATATTGGAACATATCGGTCATGAAGAATGAGAGGTAGGCATGTATTATTTTAAAGAGGAGATAAACGGACAAAATTCCTGGGCAAAGGTTTTTCAGAGTACGAAAGCCTTTCAGGATTTGGCTCAGGCTATATTTAAAAAAGAAGGAATTACCTTAAGGGAGGAGATACAGAATCTGACTCCCGGAACCAACGCGGTTTTTAAAGCAGACCACTATGTAATCAAAATCTTCGCACCGGAGGAATCCGGTTTTGGTACTAAGTTTGATTATAATACCGAACTATCTGTTATGGAACACATAAAGGGGAAAGGAATAGCAGCCCCGGATCTGATAACTTATGGAACTATGAAGGATAAATACCTGTTCCATTATATCATAATGGAGTATATAGACGCAAAAGAGGCGGGAGATTGTCTCACGTCCTTTCACAGGGAGCAAAAAATCCGAATTGTAAAACAGTTACAAACTATATTGAAAGATCTAAATCAGACAGCGGACCACCTGTTAATAAAAAAAGATTTACAAAAGCAGGCAATTGACAATCCTCACTTAAAGGGATTGGCGGATACCTTAAAACTTGATTTGGCGGATTGTGTCAGAAATCAGGAGATGGATTTCTGCTGTCTGGTTCATGGGGACATTACCGGTGAGAATGTATTGATTACTACGGAAGGCAGAATCATTCTGATTGATTTTGCTGATTGCACCCTTGCACCTGCTTATTATGAACTTGGACCTATTGTATTTGAACTTTTTCGGGGAGACAGAGAATACATATCTGAATTTATGGGGGATATAAAGAAAGAAGAATTTCTGGAGCAGCTGATGAAAGGACTGGCTTTACATGAGTATTGCGGCAATTTGATTATAGATTATCTAACCAGACTTCGTATACCTTATGAAAATGTAAAGAGTTTAGAAGAATTAAAATGTATTATCAGTCAGAATATATTTTAGTGGTTAATTAAAACAAAACCATGGGCGAATGACTGCAAGAAAAGAAAGCAGCCATACGCCCTTTTACGGTGCAATTATTCCGGTTTTTTCAGAGCCTTCTTTTTAAAATGATCAATCGTGCTTAAACATATAATTGCAAAGACCAGCATAGCAAAAAATTCTATTATTCTGATGGCTTTTACGTCTGGTGTAAAATGTACAAGACCTAAAGCTAACAGGAAGAAAATTATTAAAAAAATAAATTTCATAACTAAAAACTTAACAAATATTTTTTCCATGTTCATTCTTTCATGCAGTTTAAAATCGGTATTTAATTGGTTTGCAGCTGCATTTATGTCCTTTCTTTATTCTATCTCAATTTAAACCCGGGAAAGTTCTTAAAATAAAAATAAGAATGCTACAAGTATAATAAGCTCTACCTGATTTCTATGTATTATATCATAACTCGATTTCAAAGACAAATGAGCAATCCATAAAGCTTCTGCCATATCATATAATTATATTCTAGTTCCTGATCTATTACAATGTCATAGCGCATTTTGTTACATGAATGGACCCTAAGACATCATAAAAGAGCTTAAGACATCATAAAAGAGCTTAAGACATCATAAAAGAGCTTAAGACATCATAAAGAGCGTAAGACCTCATAGAAGAGCTTAAGACCTCATAAAAGAACCTAAGGCCTCATAGAAGAACTTTAGATCTCATAGAAGAACCTAAGAACTCATAAAATATTATTCTATGACAAACAGCATATCGTATGTCACAACCAGAAAATATAATTAGACCCCTGTGTATTAGAAATTTAACCTTATGTGTTTAAACGTTAATAAATGACTTTTAAATGGTAGTAACTAGTAATTATACCATCAAATCATTGTAATAGGAAAATATAAATCACACTCACAGTATTGCTTATTACATTTTGAAAAATCAATATATTCAAACCGGAAATCTTCCTTTAAATCAAACCTAAGGGTAGGTTTCCAGGTATTAACGACATAGTTCCAGATATGTTTCAGTGTTTTTGAAGAAATTTCCTCCGGCCGGTGAAGACCCATGTAGGTAAAAACCCCGTATTTGTGAGGTTTAATATGTTTTATCTTCATGCCAGGAGGTATGATACTATTCCCATCAACCTGAATGGAGGGTTGATAAAGGGTATATGGGCAGGACTGTGAGAAAATCGATGTATATCCGATATAAATATCTTTATTCACCGGATTCGCAATGCGGTTACTGTGTTTCGTATAAAAGTCAACACCATGCAGATTGGAGGTCTGATTATTCAGATTATCTTCTATATTTACTTCATATTCCAACCCGGCAATGGTAAAAGCCGGTAATACAGTGATGCTGCGGAAGAATATCAATGCTTCTCCCGACTGATTCATAAAATCGGCATTAAAGTGGTCTAAAATCTGTAGGGGAGTAGGGTTTTTGCGCCATTTTGCAGGAGAGGTCTTAAATTCCTCTTTAAATACCCTGTTATAGGTGCGTTCGCAGCCAAAAGAGTATTTTGAGGAAATAAAGTTAATCGTATTCTGTTCTCTGATTAAATCACTTAAGGAAAGAGCAATTCTTCTTCTGCGTACATATTCCATCAGACCGGTTAAGGTTGCCCCTTTCCAGATCCGGAGCAGATGAAACTTTGTTATATTAACATTCTCAGAGATATTATCCAGATTCAGTTCTTCTAACAAATTAGCTTCAATGTATTCTGTTGTTTTCTTTATGATTTCCAACAAATAATTATCCATGATTTACCTGACCTCAGCAATTTTTGTCCGCTTTTTGTAAAATAGTATAGTATAATTATAGCACATGAACCGATAAAAGAACAAGTGTTTTGTTTTTTGGACGTTAAATTTGTAACAGTAAATGAAAAAGACTGGTTATGATACAAATATAGAATGGTCCCTGTATGGTCTTTAAGTCGCTGGCAGGTGAGACCAAAGTGAGAGTTAATGATAGGCTGAAAGGAATGAAGGACATGGATGAACTACAGCAAACCAAACTTAAGAAACGTTATATGGCTGCGGTTGACAGCTTTATTGAAAAAATTAAGATTGACCCTAATGTCATAGCCGTCATTGTGTGCGGCAGCCTTGCCTACGATGTGGTCTGGGAGCGCAGCGATATTGATATGAACGTAGTCGTCAGAGATCAGGTATTAAAAAATGATTCTTACTGTATCCTTGAAGATGACATTCTAATCAATGTAAGCCTTTCAACAAGAAGTGATTTTAAGCGGAGTATGGAAAAGATGAAAGGAGGTTCCTTTGGACAATCCTATTTTTCAAAAGGAATCATGCTGTATTCCGCCGATGACAGCCTGCTGGATTATTTTGAAGAAATGAAACAGATGGGTGCAGACGATATTGCAGATACCGTCTTTAACTTAGCATGTGAGCTGGTTCATACCATCGATAAAATTAAAAAGTGGCTGTATGTAAAAAAGGATACGGTCTACGCTCAGTACTACCTGCTAAGATCAGCCCAGGTCGCAGCCAGTATGGAAGTCTGTCTTCATCATGAACCTCCTACCAGGGAGGCGATACAAAGAGCCTTGACATTAAACCCAAAGTTGATAACTCCTTTATATCAGGACGCGATGTCACATATCCTGGATGAGTACGAAATAGAAAAAGATTTAAGCTTGTTAGAAGAGTTTTTAAAGAATCATCTGGAACTGCTGATGGAACCGGTGCTTGCATTTATGTCAGATCAGCAGATAAAAACAGTAACACTGATAACAAAGCATTTTCATCTGGAAAGCCATTATATCGTCGGTATCTTTGATTATCTGGCAGAGATGGGTCTGCTTGAGAAGGTATCACAAACCATAAGAATAACCCCAAAAAGCAGACTGGCAGTGGAAGAGCTGGGGTATTTATATATTCCGTAAGGTGCCTTAGAAAGGAGTTTCGCTATGTCTGTACGAACAAGTATTGAAATATCCGGAGCAAAGCAGAATAATTTAAAGAATATCTCGGTTGAGATTCCAAGGGATAAGATGACCGTAATTACCGGTGTATCCGGCTCCGGCAAATCCTCCCTGGCCTTTGATGTCATATATGGAGAAGGGCAGAGGCGCTTTTTAGATTCCATATCAACCTTTGCAAAAAGCCGTATCAGTCAGCTAAAGAAAGCCAATGTAGATTATGTAAGAGGATTGTCCCCTGTCATTGCCATTGAACAGAAAAAAGTGAATAACAACCCCCGGTCGACGGTAGGAACAGTAACGGATATCAGTGATTATTTAAGACTGTTATTCTCAACTGCCGGTAAAGGTAGCTGTCCTGAATGCGGCAAACCTTTAAAACAGTTATCCGCAGCTCAGATGGCGGAACATATATCAACTCTTCCTGTCGGAACGGTAGTAGAGCTTCGGGCACCGGTTTATAAAATCTATGGGGAAGATTATAGTTACACCTTTGAACAGTTAAGGAATAAAGGATATAAAAACCTTTTGGTAGACGGGGAACCGTTTTCCCTGGCTGAAAAAAAAGAACTGGATGAGACGAAAACCTATACTATGGAACTAGTCATCGACCGCTTTACCCTTAAGAATGATAACTATATCCAGATAGCGAAATCTATAGAAGCCGCCATGTTATCCCTTGAAGAAGATATTATGATTAAGATTGAGGTCATCGGTGGGATAGAAGAATCCTTTTATGAAGGGTTTGGCTGTACGGGGCATCACTTTTTCCTCTGCGAGATGCAGCCCTTTCACTTTTCCTTTAATTCACCAGCCAGTGCCTGTCATACCTGTCTGGGAGTGGGACTGTCTTATGTGGTAGAACCCCGGTTTTTAATTGTGGCACCGGAAAAAAGTATCAATAAAGGTGCCCTTAAGAATACGGTATATAATACGAATGGGAAAGACAGTTACCGTACGGTTATGATGTACAGCCTTTCCCAAAAGTATGATTTTAGTTTGGATACTCCTTTTCATGAGTTATCAAAAGATATCTACGATATGTTATTTTATGGGACAAAGGGAGAACCGGTAACTATGGTACAGCCTCCATTTTCCCAGAAGAGGAACTGGATAACCGGAAGAGAAAGACCTTTCTGGGGATTTGTCCATGAATTGGAAAGCTGGTATAAGCACTATATACGCAAAACCTCCACCACCGAAGCCTTTGAGCCAAGTTTTATCAAAGACTGTATGATTGAGAAAATCTGTCCGGAATGTAACGGGGCCAGATTAAAAAAGCAGAGGCTTAAGATAACAGTAGGCGGAAAGAATATTGATGAATTAAGCAGAATGCAGCTGCCGGAACTATTACAGTTTTTAAATTCCCTGACCTTTGAAGAAGATATTAGGGATATTGCTGGTTCCATTATAAGAGAAATCTCTGTGAGAGTGAAGCTCTTAATTGAAATCGGTCTTCATTATATAGCTTTAAGCAGACGCAGCGATACCATCTCCGGCGGAGAAATGCAGCGGATTAAAATGTCTACTCAGATTAGCAGTGAACTGATGGGAATGTTATATGTAATGGATGAACCCAGTATCGGACTGCACCCAAGAGATTCCCACAAAGTCATTGATACCATGAAGAAACTGAGGGATATCGGCAATACCATTATTGTGGTAGAACATGATCTGGATACGATAAAAAGTGCGGACCATATTATTGAAATCGGACCAGGACCGGGAATTCATGGCGGTAATGTCGTTGCACAAGGAAACCTTAAGGACATCAAGAAAGAGAAGGGGTCTATAACCGGTCAGTACTTATCCGGCAGGGCATCCATAGCGGTACCCTCAAAACGCAGGAATTTAGGGGATGATTTTTTATCCATTCAAGGAGCAAGAGAGAATAATTTAAAGAATGTGGATTTAGACATTCCTCTGGGTGTCTTCGTGTGCATAACTGGTGTGTCCGGTTCCGGAAAAAGTACTTTAATCAATGAAATACTGTATAAACAGCTAAAAATAGATAAAACCAGTGCCAGAATAGTAGCCGGTGAACATGACTTCCTATTCGGTGCCAGTCTGATTAATAATGTAATTAATATTGACCAGTCCGCCATTGGCAGGAATTCCAAATCAAACCCGGCCACCTATATTGGGATATATGATAAAATAAGAGATTTGTTTGCTGCCCAGCCGGAGGCTAAGACAAAGGGGTATAAGGCCATTGATTTTAGTCTTACCCATGCAAATGGTACCAGGTGTGAACATTGTTCCGGTGATGGGATTATAGTTACCAACTTACAGTTTATGGCGGATATAGAAACCATCTGTCCAATGTGTAAAGGAATGCGTTTTTCCGAAGAAGGGCTGGAGATTAAGTATCATGGAAAGAGTATTGCCGATGTCCTGAATATGACGGTGGAAGAAGCCCTGGAGTTTTTTAAGGATAACACTTATTTAAAGCACAAATTAGGTATTATGAATGAATTGGGCTTAGGATATATGTGTCTTGGGCAGAGCTCCACGACCCTCTCCGGCGGAGAAGCCCAAAGAGTGAAGTTAGCCTATGAGTTAGCAAAAATCAAAAAAGGCGCTCACAATCTGTATATTTTAGATGAACCTACGACAGGGCTTCACCTCTTTGATATACAAAAGCTGTTAGACAGTTTAAATAAACTGGTAGACCAGGGGCATTCTGTTATTGTGATTGAGCATCATCTGGATGTGATAAAGTCAGCTGACTATATCATAGATATGGGCCCGGAGGGCGGTAATGAAGGCGGTTACGTTGTTGCCGAGGGTACGCCGGAGCAGATTACAAAGATAAAGGCTTCCCATACCGGAAGGTTTCTGTCCGAAGTCTTAACTGCTGTATAAGAATAAGAAGGCGTTACAAATTAGTATGGTTTTATAAAACTACATGCGTATGAACAGGGGTGGGAGTAGGCATGCAAGTGTTATAAATATAAAATGGCTGCTGCAAAATCTAAGTAGGAATTACTTAAGGGCAGGAGGCTGTTGCAATGAAAGTGTAAATCACTTGGAAGAGAATGGGTAATATCCATTTAGCCCCGAGTATGAAAATTTATCATTGCTGCAGCTATCCTCCCTTAAGTGCAAATTTTTACCCTACGATTTTGCAGCAGCCTTTAAAAATACGATATTCCAGCCGCGGGTGTACCTGTAATAATCCTGTATTGTTATAATCATGTTAACTCCCATCTGTGTGCGAAAGCACACATTCAAATCAAGATGTTGAAAAATCGCTTTTGTTTTTTCAACCTAACTCCCATCTGTGTGCGAAAGCACACATTCAAATCAAGATGTTGAAAAATCGCTTTTGTTTTTTCAACCTAACTCCCATCTGTGTGCGAAAGCACACATTCAAATCAAGATGTTGAAAAATCGCTCTTGTTTTTTCAACCTAACTCCCATCTGTGTGCGAAAGCACACATGCAAATCAGGATGAACCGAATCACCTCAATATAGTATATGATAAAATCAGCCGATTCTATACAAAACATAAGCTGTAATATGGAAAAGAAATAAATCCATAGAGTAATTACGCTATAACTGATTTTAAGCCGATGTGCGAACAATAACCTGTAATAGTTTCAGAAAATCATTGGTATAATTAAGTAAAAAGGAAAGGAAACCCTATCCTATGAACTTTCTGAATGAGTTAACTATATTAGAGCTTGCAATCCTGTTAAGAAATAAAGAAATATCCGCAAAGGAACTAGTACAACATTACATAAACCGTATTAACCAACTAGATAAAGGGGAACGGGGGTTAAACAGTGTAGCAGAGATTAATCCCGATGCTTTAAGCATAGCAGAGGAAATGGACAAAAGGGGTTTTGGGGGTTTTGGTTTGTTAGCCGGTATCCCAATTTTGATTAAAGATAACATTAACACTGCTGACTGCATGCATACCTCTGCTGGCGCTTATGCCCTGTCAGAAGCTTATGCCCCTTATGACGCGGATATCGTTAAGCTGTTACGGGCAAAAGGAGCAATCCTGTTGGGAAAAACCAATATGACCGAGTTTGCGGATTATATGACAAAGGATATGCCAAGGGGCTACAGCTCCAAAGGAGGTCAGGTAAAATCCCCTTATCAACGGACAGAGAACCCCTCGGAGTTTAGTTCTGGTTCGGCAGCAGCCGTGTCTGCTAATCTGTGCACCGCGTCAATTGGAACCGATACCTGCAATTCTATAGTAGCACAGGGGTTAAGAAACGGATTGGTAGGCTTTCGACCAAGTATGGGTTCCCTTAGCAGCCGTGGTATTTTACCAATTAGTTTCACTCTTGATACACCAGGTACTATGACCAGAACGGTAACCGATGCCGCTATCCTTTACTCAGAACTAACCAATAACCAGCTAAAGCTTAGTAATGTTATAGATTTAAATGATGTAACGGTTGGAATTAATGAATGGCGTAAAGCTGATCTGACAGAGGAAGAAGTACGAAAGACTGAAAAAATAATAAAAGAACTGGAGTACGCAGGTGCCAATCTCAAGCGGTGCCAATTAGCGGCGTCAGAGAATGTCGGACTGTTAATGAAATATGAGTTTAAATATGGGCTGAACCGCTATTTATCCGAGCTTCCGGAAGAGTTTCCACTGCGCACGTTAAAGGATATTATCAATTTTAATAAGGAACACAAGGAAATCGCTCTTCGATATGGTCAGAACTATTTAATTGATGCCGAGGAAAATACCTCGGGAACTTTAGAGGAATGTGCTTATCAGGATATACTCTCAGACAGGGCGGCTGCATGTAAGGAAGTACGCAGCCAGCTTATGAATATTGACGTCTGTATCATGTTAGTGAGAAATAATATACCTCATTATACCGGACTTCCCAGTATCACAATACCCTGTGGGTTATATGAGAACGGCATGCCTTTTGGAATTGTGCTGACCGCAAAAACAGATGCACAACTTTTAGGATATGCGTATGCCATTGAGATGATAGCGGGTCAGAGGGTGGATCCCCTCCCAGGTGAAGAATAGGAAACTTTAGATATACAGTATATGCTAGTACAAATTAATAAATTCATAGAAGGTAAAAATGTATGGTAAAAGTTAAACTTCTATTTAAAAGAATATAAATGAAAGTTTAACAAAAGTATTCATAAGTTTTTACAAAAACCGTATTGACAACCAGATAATCGAATCATATAATAAAGTAAACTTATAGTTTACTTATATACACTCATGTGCAAGAAAGGGATGACAATGGGAGCGGAAGAACGCAAGGAAAAAGAAAAAATCATAAGAAGAAATGATATTATAGAAGCAGCGGAACGGGTTATTTTTACTAAGGGATATAACCAGGCTACCATGGATGATGTAGCAAAAGAAGCTGAATTCAGTAAAAGAACCATATACGTGTACTTTAACAGCAAGGAACAGATCTATTTTGAAATCATGATAAAAGGTTACAGGTTGTTACTCAACCGGCTGATAAAAGATTTGCAGCAAAAGGATTGTAAGAATGCCCTGGATAAGATAAAACAGATTGCGGATACCTTATACCGGTTTTATCTGGATTATCCCAAATATTTTAGTGCTATTATGGAATATGAGAATACGGACATAGATTTTCAGGATACCATACCGGACAAATCCAGAGAAGAGTGTTATGCCATAGGAGAAGAGATTCTTAAATTCTTTACCGATGCCTTACGGGAGGGAATAAAGGACGGTTCGTTAAAACAGGATTTGGACGTAATAAAAACTGCCCTGGTGCTGTGGTCTTATATGCTTGGTGTATTTGGCACTATAAAGAAGAAGGAGAAGTATATACTGAATTTTCACAAAATAACCTCAGAAGAATTGGTATCAGAGGCTTTTAAGCTAATTCTGCTAACCATATCGGCAGATTAGGAAATGGAGGGAAACCTATGAAGGGAAAAAGCAAATTATATAAAAAACTACTATATTTTTGTTCCGGTTTCGTGATTTTAATTGTTGCAGCTTTTGCTGCTTTGTTAGTAATAGGCGGAATATTTGTAAAACCTGCCTATTTAAAGCCTTGGGATAAGGAATATACGAAACGCTTTGAAGATCCCAGAATAACTTTATGTTCTTATGGGCTTTTAGCTGCTAACGGTCATAATATGCAGCCCTGGAAGATTTTACTGGATAAGGCGGATAAGAACGTATTTTATCTTTACGCAGACAGTGACCGGTTAACAAAAGAGGTAGACCCTTATTCCAGGCAAATGATGGTGACCCAGGGAACCTTTTTAGAATATGTGGCAATAGGCGGTGAGAAGGAAGGATATGATACGAAGATAGACTTATTTCCTGAGGGGGATTACGAGGAGGAAAATCTTTCAGACAGCTTAAAGAAACTTCCCGTAGCTAAAATTACTTTGACAAAATCGAATCCATCCAATAATCCACTTTTTGATACGATGTTTCTAGCCGACACAAATCGTTCGGCTTATGAGAAAACCTCTTTAACAGAAGAGGAAGTTAGTCAACTGAATGGAATTAATACAGACCCTTCTCTGTCTTTGCAGATCTATAAAGATGAAGAGAATCTGAATAATTTAGGCAGAATAGCAATGGAAGGACTTACTGTAGAAGCAGGTGTAGACAGGGTTATGGAAGAATCGAATGTGATCTTTCGTGCCAATGAAAAAGAAAAGAATAAATACCGGTATGGATTTTCTGTGGAAGGGCAGGGTACTGAGGGAATTATGAAATATTTGATGCAGGGCTTGGTGACTTTGTTCCCGTCCTTTAATCAGGGTAGTGCTGCCTCAGATTTATATATCAAGTCTGGTAAGACTTCTGTTGATAATACCCCTGCCTATATTATAATTAAATCTAAGGACAACAGCCGCAGCAGTCAGGTGAAAAGCGGTATGCTTTACAGCCGGCTGATTGCTAAAGCCCATACTCTGGGATTGGTTACGCAGCCTCTGAGCCAGGCATTGGAAGAATATCCAGAGATGTCGGAAGTTTATAAAGAAATTCATAAAGACTATGGAACAAACGGAGCAACCATACAGATGCTAGTCAGAATAGGTAAGCCCACAAAGGATTCTCCTTTAAGCATGAGACAGGATATAATGGATTTAATAATAAAAGAGTAAGTTATTTCTGAAATAACCGTTAAAAAAGCCGTTTAATCCCAGCATTTCAATAAATTTACTTTAACGATAGAAAAACTGGAGGAAAGGATTGCTATTATAGGCATACCTTTCTTCCAGTTTTTGATTATACAGAAACGATTTACTGACAGAGAGTATCTAAACATAATAAGTCATAATAATTTTCTTTGTAACTTACCTCCTATATTTTGGCAGGAAACCGAAAGTCTCTTGAAATATTAAATTCATATAGTAAGATATAATTATAACCAGATCAGGCATTATAACACTTCAAGGTAAGAAAACCATAGTACTTAAGATGGGGAAGGGCAGCATGGTTGATAGTTATTGCTCACAGCCTGTAACGATTGATATCAGGGAAGGGGAAAGTCTTGAAGATTCAGATAGAAAAATCCGTAGATGTAAGGGAACCAGAAATAATAATAAAATGTAAAGAGGTCAATGAAGATATTGAAAGACTAATATCAGGTATTCAACTTCACTGTCATACCATTACCGGGAAGGTAGATGGTAAAACTCATTTTTTAAAGACCGAAGATATTTTATATTTTGATACCGTAGATGAAAAAGTATTTATTTATTCCAGTGACAAAATCTATGAGACTAGTTTAAGACTTTATGAAATCGAAGAAAAGTTTACAGATACCAGTATTATCCGCGTCAGTAAATCAGCTATTTTAAATCTGCTGAAGGTGGAACAGGTAATCCCTTTGCTAAATGGCAGAATTAAAGCAGAGCTTTCCAACGGGGAAGCAATTATAATATCAAGGCAATATATCCGCAATTTTAAAAGAAAGTTAGGAATTTAAACAGGTCAACGATAGGCAGAAAGGAGCCGTAATGAAAAACAGGATATTGATTAATTTTTTTGCAGGTCTGGTTATTTCCTATACCATTGAAGTATTGGTTATATGCATTGCAGTTATTTTGGATGGTAAGCAAGTTATGCCTGTGGCTATACTACTTGAGGCATTTGGACTGGCAGCCTGCTGTTCCCTGATCGGAGCAGTCTTCTCTTCTGAAAAACTAAGTTTCCTGGTGCAGGTAAGTGTAAGCTATTTATTTGCCTTTCTTGTAATTGTTATTTTTCTCTTGGGTTTTAAATGGTATGACTTAGGGGAGGGTTTATTAAAGGGTAAGTCCATGTTTGCTCTTGTTATTGGTTTATTTACCTTTTTTTATCTGATCATAGTGTTGCTTCGATTGTACTTTCAAAAGAAAAAAATGAAACTCTTGAATGAAAAGCTAACGGAATATAAAGAAAATATTAACAGGGGAGAGGGGTAAACTATGGGTTCTATATTAGAAGTTGAGAAGCTGGTGAAAAGTTATGCCGGCAAAGAGGTGCTTCACGGCGTAACCTTTCAGGTGGAACCAGGTGAGATATTTGCTCTCCTTGGTACGAACGGAGCAGGGAAAACTACCACCTTAGAGTGTATAGAAGGTCTGAAACGTTATGATAAAGGAATGGTAAGCTTTCATAATCAAAGGGCTGTGGCAGGGGCAAAACTTCATGCTTATATCGGAATTCAATTGCAGTCCACTGCACTGCCTGGTAATATTACGGTTATAGAAGCCTTTCGGTTGTTCTGTCTGGCCAATAAAGTGAAGGCAGATAAGAATTTATTGAACCAGTTTGGCTTAAAAGAGCTGGTTCACAAGCAATACAGCTTTTTATCCACCGGCCAGAAGAGAAGACTGCACTTAGCCCTTGCCCTGGTGCATAATCCGGATATCATATTTCTGGATGAGCCTACTGCAGGACTTGATGTGGAGGGTCAGGCAGCACTTCACGAAGAAATATTCCGGTTAAAAGCCTTAGGTAAAACCATACTTATTGCCTCCCATGATATGGCAGAGGTTGAAAAATTATGTGACCGTATTGCAATTATAAAAGAAGGCAGGATAGGATTTATCGGAAGACCGGAAGAACTAATACCCTCTTTTACGGACACAAAAGAAATTGCCCTAAAGACGGATAATCCCTGTCAATCTACAGAATTTACCTTCAGTAAATTTATAAAACGAAATAATGGATATGATTATTTTGAAACAGAAACTCTTTCTGAGGCTTTACTGGAACTGTTAAAAAGTTATAAAGAGAAGGATAATCACATTTTGGATATAAAAATCAACCACACCACATTGGAAGAAAAATTTCTGGAATTTTCAAGGGAGGAGCTTGTCTGATGGAGGTTTTTGCATATTCGGTGCTTTTACAATGGAAGATGAATTTAAGAAATAAAAGCATTTTGCTGGTTTATTACATGATACCCCTTGGCTTCTGGGCTTTTATGGGAGCTATATTTTCTTCGATTAACCCTATGATAAAAAGTGAGCTGACTCAGGTATTAACGGTAATTGCCGTATCAACCGGCGGGCTCCTTGGTGTACCGGTAGCTTTAAGTGAAGCCTATACCGTTGATATTAAAAAAGCCTATATAGCAGGCAATATTAAGCTGTGGTTTGGTGTGGTCAGTAATTTTATATCGGCGTTTCTTCATCTTAGCGTGGTGTGCGCTATTATTTACCTGTTAACGCCAATGGTTTTCCGGTCAGGAAAAATATCTGACCGTGCGGTTTATATTCTGTCACTGGCACTTTTTATGCTTACGTCTATAGCAGTGGGCAGTGTCATAGGTCTTTATGTAAAAGACCAGGGAAAATTAACGATTTATTCCCAGATTGTATATATGCCTTCCCTTATGCTCTCAGGCGTTATGTTTGACCCGGGTTTGCTGCCAAAAGCCTTTGAACTAGTACGTAAAATACTGCCCGCTACCTGGGGATTTCAGGCTATGAAAAGCGGGGAGCTGACCGTGCAGGAGATTCTGCCATTAATATTTATTTTGGGGATTTCATTGACTTTGATTGTTATTCGGCTGTTTCGTATAATAAAAGAATAAGAGAAGAAGTCTAACATATTTATTCATGTTAATTATATGAAAACGGTCAGGTAATAGGGGGAAATAAAAGCCAATGGATTTAAGTAAAATCAAATTATATATGAAATGACAGAAAATATAGGAATTAAATAATTGAATAATATTCCATAAGCCACAGAATATAAAGCAGTAAGTAGGTTCAGCATTATATTCTGTGGCTTATTTTGGTACTTTAAATCTGGTTTACAAAGTACTTCCTTTATAATTGGTATACGAAAAAGAGAAACAGTATCCTTTAGCCCTCCTAACTTTAAGCTCTTACAACCTTACATAAATAATCTGTCTTAACAAAATCTTTATACCTCGATGTTTTTTCTGAACACTATATTTATACTTAATTTGATATAGTATCGCTATAAGAAATACAAGCGAGAAAAAAGTCATTTTGTATCAGTAAGCAGAAACAGAAACCAGATAAAAAGAACCCTTAAGTAAAAACAGGAGCCTGAGAAAGGAAGAGTTCTTTTGCAAGAAACAGGAGTCTGAGAAAGGAAGAACCCTTAAGTAAGAAACAGAAACCTGAGAAAGGAAGACCCTTAAGGAAGAAATAGAAATCTGAGAAAGGAAGAGCCCTTAAGTAAGAAACAGAAACCTGAGAAAGGAAGATCCCTTTTGTAAGAAACAGGAATCTGAGAAAGCAAAGTCCCTTAAGTTAGATACGGGGTCAGATATAATAAGAATGTTTAGACATGAACAGGAGGTTTTGCAATTGGGAATCGTATTAGCCATTACGGCATTCATTGGTTTCGCATTACTAATTTATCTATTTTACGTCTTATTCAGAGGTGAGAAATTATGAATTACATTATACTGCTAGATGTGTTTTACTTAATTTTACTAATAGGTTTATCTGTGCCTTTAGGCAATTACATCTACAAGGTTATGGCAGGGGAGAGAGTATTCTTAAGCCCGGTTCTATCCCCTTTAGAAAAAAGAATTTATAAATTTCTGGGAATACGTGGCGAGGAGGAAATGAATGCAAAGAAATATACCTTCAGCGTAATCGGGTTTAGTGTAATCGGGTTTATTTTTCTATGGATCTTGTTGATGTTACAGGGAATTCTCCCCTTAAATCCCGAAGGTTTTAAGGGTGTGAAATGGGATTTGGCCTTTAATACAGCTGCGAGCTTTGTGACCAATACTAACTGGCAGGCCTATTCCGGTGAAACAACCTTGTCCTACCTATCCCAGATGCTAGGGCTGACCGTCCAGAACTTCGTATCGGCGGCAGTGGGTATTGCAGTACTCTTTGCTTTCATCCGCGGGTTTATATTAAGAGATAATAAAACAATCGGTAACTTCTGGGTGGATTTAACCAGGGTAATCCTTTATGTTTTAATTCCGTTATCACTGGTACTGTCAATACTGATTGTCTCTCAGGGAGTAGTACAGACCTTCTCCCCATATAAGGAGGTAACTGGTCTTAACGGAGCAGCTCAGGTCGTGCCCTTAGGACCGGCGGCAAGTCAGATTGCAATAAAACAACTGGGTACCAACGGAGGAGGTTTTTTTGGAGCGAATTCCGCTTTTCCACTGGAGAATCCCACTGCCTTTTCAGATTTTATACAATTGTTATCCATACTTCTGATTCCGGCATCTCTTTGTGTTACCTTTGGCAAGGCAGTAAAGGACAGAAAGCAGGGCATCTCAATCTATGCCGTAATGATTGCATTATTTGCAGTTTCCCTTACGTTTGTAACCTTAAGCGAACAATATCTTGGTCCTGATTTTGCAGGTGTAACCGTTTCTGGAAGTATGGAAGGCAAAGAAGTCATCCACGGTGTCGGAGCGTCAGCCCTATGGGGAACTGCGACAACGGCGGCTTCCAATGGTTCCGTTAACGCCATGCATGATAGTTTTACACCGGTAGGCGGATTTGTTCTGATGTTTTTGATGCAGTTAGGTGAAATTATATTCGGAGGGGTAGGAAGCGGACTATATGGTATGCTGGCCTTTGTACTCCTAACCGTATTTATTGCAGGCTTGATGGTGGGACGGACACCGGAATACTTAGGGAAAAAGATTGAACCCTTTGATATGAAGATGGTATGTCTTATTGTCCTTACTCCCCCTTTATTGACTTTGCTTGGAACGGCAGCAGCGGTGCTACTACCGTCTGCCAGAGAATGGCTTACTAATACCGGGGCTCATGGTTTTTCGGAAATTCTGTACGCTTTCTCTTCTATGGGTAATAACAACGGCAGTGCTTTCGGTGGTTTTACAGCAAATACGGTATTTACCAATGTTACAGGTGGATTTATTATGTTGCTGGTTCGATTCCTTCCAATGGCCGCTGTCATTTTCCTTGGAGGGAATCTGTCTAAGAAAAAAGCGGTAGCCGTTAGCGAGGGAACCTTATCAACAAGTAATTTTACGTTTGTCGGATTAGTGATAGCAATTATTCTAATCATTGGGGCACTCAGTTTCCTGCCTGCACTGGCCCTTGGTCCGATTGCGGATTACTTTACAACACGTTAGTTGAGGTGAGTTGTTATGAAAGAAAGTGGATATAATAAAAATATTTTGATTGATGCAATTCGCCAGTCCTTTAAGAAACTGGCTCCTAAAATCCAGGTGAAAAATCCGGTTATGCTGGTAGTATATATTGGCGCGGTCTTAACAACTGGATTATATATTCTTTCCTTAGCCGGAATCAAAGATGAAAGTGCAGGATATACCCTGGTCATAGCACTTATTTTATGGTTTACCGTTTTATTCGCCAATTTTGCAGAAGCCATAGCAGAAGGCAGAGGACGTGCCCAGGCGGATAGTCTGAAAAGTGCAAGAAAAGATGTGAAGGCAAGAAAATTAAAAACAGTTTCGAATCCAGAGGATTACACCGAAGTAGTATCAAATACCCTGAAAAAAGGAGATATTGTCTATGTAAAAGCCGGAGAGCAGATCCCTATGGACGGAGAGGTAATTGATGGTGCAGCATCCGTGGATGAAAGTGCCATTACCGGTGAATCTGCACCGGTAATCAGAGAATCCGGAGGTGACCGCAGTGCTGTTACCGGAGGAACCAGTGTCTTATCCGACTGGCTGATTATTAAAATAACAGCAGAAGCCGGAGAAAGTTTTTTAGATAAAATGATAGCCATGGTAGAAGGGGCTGCCAGAAAAAAGACCCCGAATGAAATTGCACTGCAAATATTACTGGTAACCTTGACAATTATATTCCTTGTCGTAACAGGGACTCTTCTGCCTTTTTCAGCCTTTGTAAGCCGTCAGGCTGGGTCAGGCTCAGCGATTTCTATAACCAATGTAATAGCACTTCTAGTCTGCCTGGCGCCTACTACCATCGGTGCTCTGCTATCCTCCATCGGAATAGCCGGTATGAGCCGCTTGAATCAGGCCAATGTCCTTGCCATGAGCGGCCGTGCCATTGAAGCGGCCGGAGATGTGGATGTATTATTGCTTGATAAAACAGGTACAATTACCCTGGGAAACAGACAGGCAAGTGAATTTTTTCCGGTAAAAGGTATCTCAGAGGAAGAATTAGCAGATGCGGCACAGCTTTCCTCACTGGCAGACGAAACAGCAGAAGGCAGGAGTATCGTAGTATTGGCCAAGGAAAAATTTAATATAAGAAGCCGTGATATATCAAAATTAAAAGCAAACTTTATAGCCTTTACTGCAAAAACCAGAATGAGCGGAATCGATTATCAGGGAAATGAAATCAGAAAAGGTGCCGCAGAAGCTGTTAAAGCCTATGTTCTGGAAAAAGGCGGGGAGTATCCGAAGCAATGCGAAGAAATCGTTAAAAAAGTAGCCGTAGACGGAGGTACTCCTTTAGTAGTTGCTAAAAACGGCAGGGTAATGGGAGTGGTTTACTTAAAAGATATTGTAAAAAATGGGGTTAAGGAGCGGTTTGAAGATCTTCGGAAGATGGGTATTAAAACCATTATGATTACCGGGGATAACCCCATGACAGCGGCAGCTATTGCAGCAGAAGCCGGTGTGGATGATTTTCTGGCGGAAGCAACACCGGAAGCGAAGTTATCACTGATACGTGATTATCAGTCCAAAGGACATTTAGTAGCCATGACCGGTGACGGTACCAATGATGCACCGGCTTTAGCCCAGGCTGATGTTGCGGTAGCCATGAATACCGGTACCCAGGCTGCCAAAGAGGCAGGCAACATGGTGGATTTGGATTCCAGTCCTACTAAGCTGATTGATATCGTAAGAATCGGAAAACAGCTTTTAATGACCCGTGGTGCCCTTACTACCTTTAGTGTGGCAAATGATGTGGCCAAATATTTTGCCATCATTCCAGTGTTGTTCTTTGGAATTTTTCCACAACTTACCGCACTTAATATCATGGGTTTCACCAATTCTAAAAGTGCTATCCTTTCGGCAATTATCTATAACGCCCTGATTATTATAGCTCTGATTCCCTTGTCCTTAAAGGGGGTAAAATACAGGGAACTGCCGGCGGGTAAACTTTTGAAACGGAATATAATGATTTATGGCTTGGGTGGAATTATTGCTCCTTTTATCTTTATTAAGCTAATTGATATCCTTTTAACTGCCTTAAACCTGGTTTAATCGTTAGTGCAGGATTGCTTTGATTAGCTGAATATTGTAAAAACTAAAATTTTTAATTAAAATTCTGATCCGAAATATGTTTTACAAATACAAGACAGTGTTAATGTTTTATTTCATGTAAACAGACAGAAAGGAGCTAAAAATGTATAGTATAATGAAAATTTTAAAACCTGCACTATTGTCATTTATCATAATGACACTTTTATGCGGTGTGTTGTATACCGGAGTGGTAACGGGAATTGCACAGCTTATATTTCCCCATCAGGCCAACGGCAGCATCCTGAGTGTTACCTTAAAGGACGGGTCGAAGAAAAGCTATGGTTCTGAATTACTGGCGCAGGAATTTTCAACGAAGGAATATTTGATTGGAAGACCTATGGGAACCACCAACCTGTCTCCGGTAAGTGAGGAACAAAGACAGGTGGTACAGGAAAGAATTGATTGGTGGCATACGCTGGACCCAGATAATAAGTCAGATATCCCTATGGATTTAGTAACAGCCTCAGGAAGCGGAGTGGATCCTAATATTTCGCCGGAAGCAGCAGAATATCAGGTGGCACGTATTGCGAAAGAGAGAAAGACTACGGAGGACCAGGTAAGAAAGATAATTGAAAAATATACGACAAAGCGTTTTCTTGGCTTTATTGGCAATTCCGGAGTGAATGTGCTTAAAGTTAATTTGGCACTTGACGGATTATTATAAATAAATTATCGTTGGATTAGGGTGGTGATGTAAATGATGGATATGGAGAATCGTCCGGATCCGGACAGTATTTTAGAAGTAATAAAGGCAGTCAGACCTTCTCAGACCGGAAGACTGAAAATATTTTTCGGTTATGCGGCAGGAGTTGGCAAAACCTATGCTATGTTAGATGATGCACACCAACAGCAGAAATTTGGTGTGGACGTAGTAGTCGGATATGTGGAGCCCCATACCCGTCCGGATACGACAGCACTTCTAAACGGCTTACCGGTACTTCCTCCATTAAGCGTAAAGTATAAAAATATAGAACTGAAAGAATTCGATCTGGATGAAGCGTTAAAGCGAAAGCCCGAGCTAATCCTGGTGGATGAACTGGCCCATACCAATTCTGACGGTGTACGGAATAAAAAGAGATACCAGGATATCGAAGAGTTGTTAAATGCCGGTATTGATGTATACACTACGGTCAATGTCCAGCATATAGAAAGCCTGAAGGATGTAGTGGAGGATATTACTAAAATCACGGTAAGAGAAACAGTTCCTGATTATATCTTTGATTTGGCCAATAAGGTGGTATTAATCGATATTGACCCAGAGGAACTGCTAAAACGGTTAAAGGATGGAAAGATATACCGGACGGACCGGGCTCAGACTGCCCTGGAGAATTTTTTTTCCAGGGAAAACTTAAGGATCCTTCGTGAAATTGCCATGAGAAAAACGGCAGACCGCATCAGCTATGAGAATCGCAATGAACGGAGCCTGTCCGAGAAGATGGCTAATGCAAAGTTTTTAGTTTGCTTTGGTCCTTCGCCCTCCTCCGCAAAATGCATCCGGTGGACTGTCAGGGCAGCCGAAGCGTTCCATGCACCTTGGACAGCACTTTATGTGGAAAATCCCGAGGAGGACTTATCCGCTGACCAGCAGAAAACGATGAAAGCCAATATGGAGTTGATTGCAAAATTAGGCGGTGAAATCGTAACCTTTCAAGGTTATGATATTCCTCAGATGGTATCAGAGTACGCTAAAATCTCCGGAATCACTAATATTGTTATTGGAAAGAGCAGAAATAAAAAGACCATTAAAAGCTTATTTGAAATGGATTTTGAAGACCGGCTTATATCCTTGCTGCCCACAGTAGAAATCCATATTATTCCCGGAAGTATAAGTCATAGACCGTACTTAAGATTAAAAAAAACCTGGGGAAAGAACCTGTATTTATCCTGGGCGGATACATTTAAGACCCTTGGGATGTTAACAGCAGCTACTTTACTATCACTTGGACTAAGAAAGTTTGATATTGAAGATCAGAATGAAATAATGGTATATATCCTGTCGGTGCTAATTGTTTCCCGTATAACCAGAGGATTTATTTACGGAGTGGTTGCCTCCATTTTAAGCGTTCTGACCTTTAACTTCTTTTTCACAGTACCCTACTATACCTTATATACGATTCAGCCGGGTTATTATATTACATTTGTTATTATGCTGTTAGTTGCTCTTATCACCAGTACGCTGACGGTCAGAATCAAGACCGAAGTAATTCTCGCAGCAGCCAGGGAGCGGCGGACCCAAGTGCTGTATGAAATGAACAAAAAGCTTTTAGTAACCAGAGGACTTGAGAATATTATAGACTTGACCAATGAACACATTGTAAACTTGTACAATAAATCCGTGATATTTTATACAGAAGACCCAGCCTCTGGCGCTGCCGGAACCCTTTTACAAGCTGATAAAGATGAGGATGCTTCTTATATGCTGCTGGAGGATGAAAAAGCAGTGGTACACTGGGTTTTCACCAACAAAAAACGTGCCGGGTCAGGTACAGATACTTTAATGGGAGCCGGTGGGTTTTATATGCCTGTAACATCACAGGGCAGGGTCCTTGGAGTCCTTGGCATATCTTGTATGAAAGGTCAGTTAAACCATGGAAACCGGCAGTTTTTAAGAATGATAGCCTCTCAGGTTGCCATGGCTTTAGAACGGCAAAAATTATCAGATGAACAGCGAAGTATTCTGGTAGAATCTGAAAAAGAAAAGATGAGAAGTAATCTGTTACGGGCTATTTCCCATGACCTTCGTACCCCCCTAACCGGAATACTAGGAGCCAGCTCTGTTCTCCAAGAAAGCGGAGAGGAGTTAGACCTTAATACCCGCAATAAGCTGATAGCTAATATAAAGGAAGATTCCCAGTGGTTGATACGTATGGTAGAAAATCTTTTATCCATCACCAGAATTAATGAAGGCACGATGAATGTGGTTAAGTCTCCGGAAGCAGCGGAGGAAATCGTGGCGGAAGCCATCAGCCGTATCCGTAAAAGATTTCCGGGTAGAAATATATCGGTAAAAGTCCCGGAGGAATTGCTTATCGTACCAATGGATGGCACTTTAATCTCCCAGGTTCTTATTAATCTGTTGGAAAATGCGCTAAAACACACGAGGGCAGAGGCAGAAGTTTTTGTGACGGTAAAAAAGGAAGGCAGTGAAGCGGTTTTTGAAGTAGCCGATAATGGGGAAGGGATTCCCCCGGAGGAATTTCCTTATCTGTTTGAAAGTTATGTGCCAAATGGGAAACGCAGTGCTGATTCCTCAAGGGGTATGGGAATCGGTTTGTCCATCTGTATGTCAATTATAAAAGCCCATCAGGGGAAAATGGAAGCGAAAAATAAAACAACAGGGGGAGCAGTATTTTGGTTTACACTACCCCTTGAGATAAGTGAAGAAATAGGAATTGGGGGTAATCATGAATAGTAAAGTCCTGATTTTAATTGTAGAAGATGATGAATATATCAGCAATTTTATATCAGCCATATTAATAGCCAATAACTATGGAGTAATAAAAGCAGTGAACGGTACGGAAGCCATTACAATGACGGCTTCCCATGTACCGGATTTAATCCTTTTGGATTTAGGGCTTCCGGATATAGACGGCACGGAAGTCTTAAAAAGCCTGCGTACCTGGAATGGGATACCGGTCATTGTGGTTTCAGCCAGAGGTAATGAACGGGAGAAAGTGGAAGCTTTGGATTTGGGGGCAGATGATTACGTTACAAAGCCCTTTGGTCCATCGGAACTATTGGCCAGAATCCGTACGGCATTACGCCACAGCCAGAAGACAGTAAAGTCTCTGGATACAGAGAATCAAAAATTTACCCTTTCAGAACTGGCCATTGATTATTCCAAACGAATGATTACCCTGGCAGGTAAAGAGGTGCACTTAACCCCCATCGAATATAAAATTATTGTGCTGATGTCCAAACACGTAGGCAAGGTATTAACACATGATTTTATCATTAAGGAGATATGGGGACCCTATACCAATGAAAACCAGACTCTTCGGGTTAACATGGCTAACATCCGCAGAAAAATAGAAAAAAACCCGGCAGAACCCAGATATATTATCACGGAAGTTGGGGTTGGATACCGTATGGTGGAAGAAATTGATTCATAATATGTTATTGGACTATGATTCATAATATGTTATTGGACTATTGACAATAGTTTGATATAAAACTATAATAAGGATTATGAATCCAAACGATATTATATCACTCATTTCAAAAATAAGAGAAAAAGTCAACCGGAGAATCATATCCGAAATGGAAGCCCATGGGATTGAATATATTGTAACTTCCCATGGAGATATTATTCATGCCCTTTTTGGAAAATCCAAGATGACTATGGCTGAAATTGCCTCTAAGATTGGCAGGGATAAGTCTACGGTTACGGCATTGGTTGACAAATTAGTAAAACTGGGGTATGTGGTTAAAGAAAGAGATACTGCTGATACCAGGATTATTTATGTTACCTTAACGGATAAAGGATATGAATTAAAGCCGGTATTCGAGAAGATATCAAAAGAGGTACTGGCAGTTTTTTATGAGGGTATTTCTGAAAAAGAGAAGGAGGAACTGTTTGATTTGTTAAATCGGATTTATAGAAATTTTTAAGTGGTAAAAATTTTACCTAAATAGTTTGATATCAAACTATGTTGAAAAGAGATGGACTAATTTCAGTCGGTATTTTTTGTGAATTCATTAGTTATTATTAGGAGGATACAATATGAAGGACTATACGAAGATGTTACCAAAACACATGGAACGGTTTATTGGTAATAATGATCTTTTTCTGGAGATATACGAAGGAAAGAAAGATAAAAGTAAAGAACGCCCCCCGCTGCTATTTGTACATGGCGCTTATACCGGAAGCTGGATGTGGAGTAAATACATACCGCATTTTGAAGATGATGGCTGGAACTGTTATGTCATGAACCTGAGAAGTCACTATAGAAGCAGGGTTATGGATATGACCCGTATTACTTTTGAGGATTATTTAGAGGATATAAAAGAAGTAATAGCTGTGTGCAATGAACCACCGGTCTTAATCGGTTTTAGCATGGGTGGAATCTTGTGCCAGAAAATAGCTGAAACCCAAAAACTATCAGGTTTGATACTAATTGATTCCAGCATCAGTAAACAGGTGTATGAAAAAGTTCCTTATAAAGATTTGGAAATCCCTACTTGCGGTAATGTAGCACAGGCGCCGGAACGGGAAGAAATCAGCAGCATAGATGAATCACCGGAGGATATTGCATTTCAAAGAAAATATCTGTCCATGGAATCTTCACTCACTCTCTTAAAAAGTTCCATACCTTTTGGGGCAAAAGAGGGGATATCTATTAACAGCAGCCTTTTTACCTTCCCTTGCCTGGTTATTAAAGCTATAGGCTGTGAGGAGGATGAAGTCAGGGGTATGGCAGAAGCAGGGCACTTACATGCAGAATATATGGGATTCGAAAAGACTACTCATACGGGGCTTTTGATAGGACAGAGATATAATGAAGTTATTAAGCGGATAATAGGATGGCTGTCAAGATTTTAATAATTTGCTGATAAAACTAAGGACATTACTAGCCTCAAAAGCCAAGCAAGCCTCAAAAGCCAGGCTAGCCTTAAAGCAATGTATGCTTCTAAAGCTATGCAAGTCTCAAAAGCCTAGCAAGTCTCTAAAGCAATGTAAGCCACTAAAGTATCACCCCCTCTCCCCGGAGGAGATTTTCAATGTAGATAATGGTATTTTGTCGGACTTGTTTTTTTAGTAAAATACTTTTATGTTGACATTACACAATGCGTAATGTTATAATTTGTGTAATGATAATGAATCAAAGAAAGTCGAGACTAAAATTATGGAAAGAGTGAAACTTACCACCAAAAAAGAACTGGAAATCTACATGAATCCGGTGAGGCAGCAGTTAATAAGAGAGCTGGAATTATCAAAGATTCCCATGACACCTAAAATGCTGGCAGATAAACTTAATATCTCTGCTTCCGGAACCCAGCATCATATAAAGAAGCTGTTATCACTAGGAGTGATTGAACTGGATCACACAGAACTTATTAATGGGATTACTGCAAGTTTTTATAAACCGACCTATGTAGTTGTCCAGATTGGAATGGAACTGAATGATGATTCCATTTACTTAAGGGAAGCTTTAATGCAGGAGAAAATCTTCCAGATATTTAAAGGGTTTGTAGCGAAAAAAGAACGATTGCTTCAGAATGAGACATTAAAAGATATGGAAGCAGAGGATACGGATTTAACTAAGCTGCAAAAATGGGGAGATACCTTAACCGGTGTCCTCCATCTGACCGATGAGGAATCTGTAGAGCTTATGAAAATAATCATGGAATATATACAGAGTCATTCCAAACCATCGAAAGAACGCACGCCATATGAATATGCATTGATACTATACAATGCCAAGGAGGAAATAGATGGCTAAGATTTCCCAGATTATTATTCTGATGAACAATTTTTCTTTAGGAATAATCTTGCCTGTATTAAACCTGATTTTACTAGAGCGGGGAGCGAGCCTAAAGACACTTCCCATATTAATCGCTTTGTATGCGATAACGGTATTGTGCGTTGAACTGCCCAGCGGAATATGTGCAGATTTGTTCGGACGGAAAAATGTGTTCCTGATTTCCTGTATCTTTCAATTTTTGTCCATGGTACTGCTGTTATTGTCTAATAATATGATATGGCTGATATTTGTCATTATCTGCAACGGTTTGAGCCGTTCCTTTGCTTCCGGTAGTTTGGACGCATTAATCATAGACCAGGCACTGGTAAGTAAGGGAGAAGATTTCCTGTCAAAAGTAACTTCCCGCTTAGCAATACTGGAAGGAATTGGTCTGGCAGTTGGAGGAATTGCAGGTGGGGTAATCTCTTATCTGAGCGGCAATTATACGATGAATATCATACTTCGGGCAGGTTTAACAATTGTCGTGCTGGTACTTTGCGTTCTCTTTATAAAAGAGATACAAAAGGAAAAAGAAACAGAGCGGATACCACTTACGGAACATATAAGGCTGGGAAAAGAGATTGTATTTTCTACTCCCAATTTTAAACTAATATTTGCTGGTGTTTTCTTTTTAGGTTTCTTTTTAATCACCATAGAAACTTACTGGCAGCCTGCATTTACCCAGATAGCAGGTCTTACTGGCAGTGTCTGGCTCCTTGGGATAATTACCTTCTTCGGTTTCGTAGCCTCTGTTTCCGGCAATACGGCTGCCCATAAGTTATTACAGCAGTTTAATAATCATAAGTGGAAGGTCTATAATATAAACCGGATTGTATTAGGTATCTGTATTGTGATTTTTGCTCTTCAAAGCAGCAGTGCCGGCTATATCCTTGGATATGCAGTTATTTATTTTGTACTTGGCGTCGGTAATGTGGCAGAGAATACGTTGATTAACCAGTATACCCCGAGTAGTATGAGGGCAAGTGTGCTTTCACTAAGCTCCCTGATTACCCAGATTGGTGTTATGGTGTCTTCTCTGTTCAGCAGCATAATGATAAGTTATCTTCAGATAAAAGGAATATGGATTGTTACCGGTCTGCTTTTAGCCGGGTATGCGCTTTTTGTTACCGTAATTACTTATAAGAAAAGTGCCTTAGAGGCAGAAAGTTAAAAAGTGGAATAAGATTAGTGTTTTCTATTGATTCTTATTGATGAAGGGGAACTTTTGTATTATTATATAATAATGCATAAGATCCCTTTCTTTTTTCATTACTGGGATTTGTGGGAGAATGAAACGGAATAATGAGGTATTTTATTAAAGGAACGGTTTTAGTGTTATTCGAGGACTTAGAAGAAATCAACATGGAGAAATCAATTTGAAGAATTTAGAGAAATAAACTTGACAAAATAAGCTTGAAGAAATAGCTTTAAGAAATTAGCTTAGAGAAATCAGCTTGAAAAAATTAGCTCGAAGAAATCAGCCTGAAGAAATCAGCTTGAAGAAATCAGTTTGGAGAAATCAGCTTGAAAAAATTAGCTCGAAAAAATCAGCTTGGAAAACTCATTTTGATGAACTCATTTTGAAGAAAACATCTTTAGAAAATTATTCTGAGAAGAATTAAACAGAAAACATCAGTACGAAAGAAATGTTTAAAGATATTAGGAGAAAACCCATGAGTATAGTAGTAGCAGTAGCCAATATGTCAAGAGTAGTGGTAAAAAGTGACGGATTGGTAATCAATCGGGACATAGAATCAAAGACTAGCCAGGACCACGAACAGATGATAATTCTGAATGCCCAATGTATAGTTGGTTTTTACGGTAATATAGAGTATTGTGAATTAATAGTAAAGGAATATCTAAGATTAGCAAGTACAGCCCAGGTGGATGTTAATGCGCTGCGACCGACAACTGTCATCTATGATTTGTGTGAGGTTGCCAAAGCGATGAATGAGGATAAGAAAATGGTATCCTTCCTGGCAGCAGGAATTGAAAATGGAAGAATTATGCTATTGGGTTTTACAGACCAGGATAATTACGAAATCAGCAATTTTTCTCCTGAGGAGGAGGGACGTGTTACATTTATAATACTTGGCAGTGAAGCTATAAAAAGCGGACTTCCTTATTCGAAATTTCATACCGCAGATAAAAACATAGAGTCCTCCATGAATAAATACATCAGATATACCGCTACCCTTGATTCAGGCATAAATGACCATACCTTTACCAGAAAATTGAAGGTGTAAAGGGAGTAGACTAAAAATATTTTATCCTATCTATTGTAATATAATTATCCGGTGAAAATAGGTTAAAGTAAGAAATAGATTGTATCAATTTGTAAATTAAGATATATTTAAAATAACGAAAGATATAGTAATGAAAGATATAGTAACGTAAGGATTTTATAACTATAAAAAGCTTGGAGAATATTAGGGGGAATTACAATGGAGCTAATACCAATCAATGGCGAAAACAGACAGCAGGTAAATGATTTAATCAGATCCCTGTGGTATTCGACTGATATAATAGTACGGGGAGAAGTAGTGGATACCTCGGTATTGGAGGGATTTACGGCAATGGAACAAGAGGAAATAACCGGTTTCATAACCTACCGGATACAAGACGGTGAATGCGAAATCATGTCATTGGCAAGCATAAAGGAAAATCAGGGAACCGGAACCAGTCTGATTAATCTGGTAAAGGAGAATGCAAAACAGCAAAACTGTACTAAGTTGAAACTAATTACTACCAATGACAACATGAATGCCCTCAAGTTTTATCAAAAGAGAGGCTTTGACATGATCCGAGTATATCCAAATGCCATGGATATCTCAAGGAGCATTAAGCCTGCAATACCTTTAATCGGGGAGTATGGAATACCTTTAAAACATGAAATCGAATTTGAAATGATATTATAAAAAAGTAAATTAAAAAAATTTTACTATCAAAATACGTTTGCATTAAGATACTCGGTGTTAAAATACTGATGTATCGAAATTTGTTTGCATCAAAATAGTATGGCGCAAAATAGAGTTACTACCCAAAATAAGTATTAAAATAGATTAAGGAAAGAATAAGATGAATAAAAATATACTGGAAGACTGCACACTATGTCCAAGAGAGTGCCATGCCAACCGGACTCTGGGTCAAATAGGAATGTGCAGAGAGGCAGCAAAGGTCGTAGTAGCACGGGCGGCCTTACATATGTGGGAAGAACCCTGCATCTCAGGTGAGAAGGGCTCTGGAACGGTGTTCTTTTCCGGTTGTTCCTTGGGCTGTGTCTATTGCCAGAACCAAAAGATTGCAAAAGGTCTGGCAGGCAGGAAGATTACCACAGAGCGTCTGTCTGATATCTTTCTGGAACTTCAAGAAAAGGGTGCCAATAACATTAATCTGGTTACTCCAAGCCACTATGTGCCCCAGATTATTGAAGCGTTAATTACTGCTAAAAGAAAAGGCTTGTATCTGCCAATCGTATATAACACCAGTGGATATGAAAAAGTTGAGACCATAAAGCTGTTAAGCGGCTACGTAGATGTTTATCTGCCTGATTTAAAATATAAGTCAGGAGAAATCAGTAAACGTTATTCCAATGCACCTGACTATTTTAACTATGCCTCAGAAGCAATCCTTGAAATGGTGAATCAGGTAGGAGAACCTGACTTTAATGAAGAAGGAATCATGACTAAAGGGGTAATTGTAAGACACTTAACTCTACCCGGATATCTAATGGATTCAAAAGATATCCTGGAGTATTTATATGATACCTTTGGCGATAAAATATATATTAGTATCATGAACCAATATACCCCCCTCTCGCAGGTGAAAGCTTATACGGAGATAAATCGTAAAGTAACGCCCCAAGAATATGAGGAGCTGGTAGATTACGCACTGTACTTAGGCGTAGAAAATGGTTTTATCCAAGAGGGAGAAACAGCAGCAGAAAGTTTTATCCCGGAATTTAACGAAGAAGGAGTTTAACATGCCAGTAAATAGAAAGATAAATGGGGATAAGAAGATGCCGAAAGAAAGAAAAGCAGGTAGTAGGATAATGGGAAGTAAAAACGGATCAGATAATATTGAACGACTGGTTAATTATTCTGAAAATAGCAACAGAAATGAAAGCAAAAATAGATCGGAAATCAAAAATAGATCAGAAAACAAAAATAGACCAGATAGCAAAAATAGATCAGAAAACAAAAATAGACCAGATAGCAAAAATAGATCAGATAGTAAAAATAGACTAGATAGTAAATATAGATTAGAGAGTAAAAGTAGACCTGAGAGTAAAAACAGGTCAGACAGTAGGAACATAGCAGAAAGTAGTAGTAGAGTCGAAAGTAAAAATAAATCGGAAATGAATAACAAATATGAAGAAAACAACAGGCAGCAGGGTAAAAATAGAGCCGAGAAGTATAATAAATCGAATCAAAGAGGAAAAATCTCTGGGAAAAACAATGATATGAATAATAATGATACGAAGAACAATAAAAAATCCCTATGCCCTGTCCTGTATAAATGCGGAGGTTGTCAAATCCTTGATTTAAGTTATGAACAACAGCTTAAAACCAAACAGAAACAAGTAGAAGGTCTTCTTGGAAAATTTGCCAAAGTAGAGACTATTATTGGCATGGAGAATCCGTATCATTACAGGAATAAAGTACACGCAGTCTTTGACCATGACAAAAAAGGAAATCCCATATCAGGAGTCTATGAAGCCGGAACCCACAGAGTAGTGCCGGTAGAAAGCTGTATGATCGAAGACCAGCAGGCAGATGCCATAATCGGAACAATCAGAGGTATGCTTAAATCTTTTAAAATCAAGACTTATGATGAAGACACAGATTTTGGACTGCTTCGTCATGTCCTAATCCGTAAAGGCTTTCACAGCGGACAGATCATGGTAGTATTAGTACTTTCCTCACCAATACTTCCCTCCAAAAGCAATTTCATTAAAGCTCTGTTAAAGAAGCATCCTGAGATTACAACAATTGTTCTAAATGTGAATGATAAGCGAACCAGCATGGTTCTAGGTGAGAAAGAGCAGGTTATCTATGGAAAAGGCTATATCGAAGATACCTTATGCGGCAAAGTATTCCGTATCTCCCCTAAATCCTTCTACCAGGTAAATACGATCCAGACTGAAATCCTGTATGGAAAAGCAATCGAACTGGCAGACCTTACCGGTAAGGAGACTATTGTAGATGCTTACTGCGGGATTGGTACGATTGGTTTAATTGCAAGCGAGCATGTCAAAAAAGTAATTGGAGTTGAATTAAATTCCGATGCTGTCCGTGATGCCAAAACCAATGCAGGCAGAAATAAAATAACCAATGTGGATTTTTATAATAAAGATGCCGGTGAATTTATGAGCCAGATGGCAGCTCAGGATCAATCCGTTGAGGTAGTATTCATGGATCCCCCCAGAGCCGGAAGTGATGAGAAATTTCTTAATTCTTTGTGTACCCTGGCTCCTGGGAAAATTGTTTATATATCCTGTAATCCTGAAACTTTAGAAAGGGATATGGGGTATTTGGTTAAGAATAGATATAAGGTTGAAAGAATTATACCTGTGGATATGTTTCCTGGGACTTCACATGTGGAGACCGTGGTACTACTACACAAGAAAGATATGTAAAAATACTTGATTTTAGGCACTTTGAGAAGCATTTTGGGTTTTCTAGAAAAGGTCAAATTTCAAGAAAAAAGTCTATTTCGGACGGTGTAAATGTGTCGGTAGTTCTTGATATGGATTCTGGAAACAGACCGAAGTAGAGTTCATAATTTAGATTTATTAGACGTTATTTTTATCATTCAACAGAATATTTAAAAGTCGTAAAGACCGCTTATTTTCAAGCTTTTTGAAGATGGGCGGTCTTTTTCTGTGCTACATCAAACTGATGGAAAAGGTAACGAGGAAAGGATGTTAAGAAAAATGAGTAAAAATGAAGAAGGGTATTCTTTTTTGGCAAGGTGCTTACGGTGTACCTAGTGAAAAGGTCAAAAATGTGCAGGAAATTAAGGAAATTTCAGTCACAAAGGTTCTGTTTCAGATGAATATTGTCAAACTTTTTTATGGATTTTTTGCAAAAAATAGGGCCACGGTTGATTTGCAGTGACCCTATGGAGATATGAAATTCTTGTTGCTATGGCAAAACCGTTATCCAATCACCTTTTTTACGAAGTCATTAACAGCAGCAAGCTGTTTGTTGGTCAATTCGATAAAACCTTTATGGATAAAATAACCATGATTGCGCACACCGAGTTTCATAGGCAGGGTTTCGCCATGCACAGGTATCCCTTTCTCCTTAACAATAGAAGCTATTTTTATTGCTCCATCCATAGCTCCGGCAGTGGAAAAAGCAGCCACGACTTTGACTGTTGTCGCATCTAAATTTTCCAAAAAACTTTTTAGGGAATCGTCTAAACCATGCGCATATACGCCGCCACCGATAAATAAAAAGTCAACCGGCACATTAAGCGGAACAGTAATCGGCTCTGCTTTAACACCGACTTTATTGGCGATAGCTTCCGCTACTGATTTTGTATTGCCTCCTATGGACTGATACCTGACGGCTATTTTCATATTTATCCTCCTCACATCTTGACTATAAGACAACGTGTTGTATAATGAATTATACGACTTTGTTTCAAATTCATCAACCAACAGAATTATTTGGTTTGTTGGATGATATTTTGCTTGCGAAAGGGGCAAGAAATGAAAAAACAGCCTGAAATAACGAAAAAAACAAGACAATCATTTATCGGCGTTTTTTGTGAACTTTATTGCCAAAAACCGATTGAGAAAATCACAGTACAGGAAATTACAAACAAGTCTGGATATAACCGAAGTACCTTTTATCAGTATTTTACCGATGTTTACGATTTGCTTAGCTTCGTGGAAAACGATATATTGGATTATATCCGGGAGAAGATGAAAAACAAAGAGCAAGCTGATACACGGGATATACTCCTACTTTTCGAGGAAAAAGGAGCATGCCTAAATGCTTTATTAGGTGATTATGGTAATATCCGCTTTAGTGAAAAGTTGAAAGGTGAATTTTTTTCTGATGCACAGAAATATTGTTTCCCTAAAGATAATTCAGTAACACCATATTTATTAGAGTTTCAAGTCTCAACTGCATTTTCACTGCTTCGTCTCTGGCAACGCAGGCAAAAAGATTTGCCCCCAGATGAATTATATAACTTGATAGATATGCTATTTACTTCGGGAATATCGTCTGTTATATAAAACTGTATATAATGATGTTTCAATATGAAAATGGGGATGTGGTAACTTAAAAATGAAAGGTTTTTGATTGATCTTTAAGAAAAAGAGCCTTCCGCCAAGGAACCACCAGGTTCTGATGACATCATTATTGTCGCTTCAAGGCATGTGGAGACAGTTTGCTTGCTTAATAAAACAAAAATTTGATTCTGTGATATAATGTGCTAATCAAATGTTAGTATAAATTGTTAAATTCACCTATGGAGGTGATGACTATGGAAAATATTCTAATTATAGAAGATGATAAAGCCATTTCAGATTTAATTCTTTGGAATCTTGAATTGGCAGGATATAAAGGTCAGCAGGCGTATTCCGGTAAAGAAGCACAGGAAGTGCTTACTGGATTCAATCCTCAACTTGTGCTTCTGGATATATCGCTGCCAGATATGGAAGGTTTTGAACTTATGGAACTGCTGATGGAGAATGCACTGCCGGTAATTTTCCTTACAGCTAGAAACAGTCTATCAGATAAGTTGAAGGGATTGAAAATGGGTGCTGATGATTATATTGTCAAACCCTTTGAAGCACTGGAGTTGCTGGCAAGAATTGAAGTCGTACTTCGCCGAAATACCAGAGCCCCGGAGGTAACTCGTTTTGAGAATTTGGAAATTAATATGGAAGAACGTTCAGTACGAAAAGATGGCACACTTGTTGAGCTGACTATGAAGGAATATGAGCTAATGCTCCTTTTGATAAAGCACCGTAACAAAGCGCTCTCCAGAGAAAAAATTCTTGAATTAGTCTGGAGCTATGATTATGTAGGTGAAACACGTACGGTGGATATTCACATTCAGAAAATCCGCAAGAAACTGGGTTGGGAAGAACAGATTAAAACCGTTTACAAATATGGGTATCGCCTGGAGGACAAAGCATGAAGCTCTGGCAAAAAGTCTTCCTTGGCACTTTTTTTTTATTTGAAGCTTTATTTAACACTTCTTCTTTTTATCTGATTGAACATAATTTCAATAGCAATTTAAGTGCGGTAATAGAACGTGGACTATCCGAACAGATGATTATCCAATCGCAGATTCGGACTGATTGGACTTATCTCAGTTCATTGAACGGACAAATTCAATTAACCTCTAATGCTCAAGATTTTTTAGAAAATAACGCAGACAAATATACGCGCTTTTTTAATAGTAATGAGGTTTTCCTGGAAATAGCAGACAGTCAAGACAAGAAGGTCTTCACCAGTTTCCCAGGTAAGAATGGCAAGGATCGGCAAGAACTTAACCTGTCAGAAAGTGATGACAGAAAGTATATCATCTGTGACGTGGAAGAAAGAACATATTTATTTATAAGTGGTAATCTGTCGCTGGGTGCAAAGGCTTTCAAACTCACATACATTCGTGATATCTCCAAGACTTACCAAGATAAAAGCTCACAAATCAACCTATTCTTTAAAATAAATATTGCCATAACCATTATACTTGCCGGCGGTTTGTATTTATTAATTTGGTATCTGACAAGATCAATAAGATCACTTAATGAATCGGCAAGGGCAATTGCTGGAGGGGGTTATTCGCAGCGGGTCCCAATTTCTTCAAGTGACGAGATTGGCATCCTCGCAGATAATTTCAATCAGATGGCTGAAGCAGTAGAGAGCAAAGTGGTTGAATTGGAGGAAACAATAAAAAGCCGTCAGCTGTTTATCAACTATTTAACCCATGAACTCAAAACTCCCCTCACTTCAATTATTGGTTATGCCGACTTACTTCGGACAGCTAAATACAATGAAGAGGTATTTTTCAAGGCGCTGACTTATATCTATTCTGAAGGAAAGAGATTGGAGAGCCTTTCCTTTAAATTGATGGATTTGATTCTGATTGGAAATAAAAAGCCAGAGATGGAATATATGGATATTGCTGTTATATGCGGTGAAATAGAGGCTGCATTGAAACCACAGTTGGAAAATAAACAAATAACATTGTCGGTGAAAGTAGAATCCTATACAATGTTGATGGAGAGAGATTTGTTTCAACTGCTTTGTTCCAATTTGTTGGACAACGCAATGAAAGCCTCGGGTGTTGGTGGTCAAATTGCCTTAAGAGGAACTGTTATAAAAGATATAGGATATATATTGGATATCCAAGACCATGGAGTCGGGATTTCTGCGGAAAATATCCCAAGGATCTTTGAACCATTTTTTGTAGTAGACAGTGTTCAATCCAAGGCTAATCATGGATTTGGGCTGGGTCTTGCAATCTGTGCGGAAATCGTTCGTTTGCATGAGGGGCAGATTGAGGTTGAAAGTAAGCTTTGTGAAGGCACCACAGTTAAAATCAGATTTTTTAAATAATACAACTATTTTACAACAATGCGATACTTTTGAAATAACGATTTTTTATTATGTATTTGTAAGGTTGCTTTGGACAACATACAATAAAAAATGGAGGTTATTTTATATGATTGGAAAGAATGGAAACAAAGTGAAAATGGCAGGAATTACTATGGCTGTGACTCTAGTCATCGGCGGATTGGGAATGACAGCGGTATATGCATCAACTTTAAATGATGTTGTATCGAAAGGCAGCGTAGTCACGGTACCCAACACACAGGCGATGTCAGATACGAAGGCAATAACACAAGGTACGATCCAGTACAGTAAAGGGGTCTACACAAGGGCGGATGGTAGCCAGAACGTGACATATGAGCGTTGGTATAACCCTGAAACTAAGGAGAATAGATCTGATTTTCATGAATACTCATCAGATGGTCAACTTATAAAATTTCAGAGCACATATTTGACCAATGGCGGTAATGACCTGGTTATCATCAAACGGGATAACAATGGAGATCCATTAAGCGGTACAGTTATGAAGAAAGCTGATCAGCCAGCTGTATTTGAAAAATTAGAAATGAACCTCGACAATTTTGCTTCTGATAAGGAATATTTGAATAGTGATGCCTGGACTTCAATCGGTACTGAAACAACTTCAGAGGGAAAGACATTGAATAAGCTTCTAAATAGCTATCAGTCTTATATCAACGACACAACTCAGGCTGATATGCAGCTGATTGAATTTATTGATCCGGATACTGGTCTCTCAGCTAAGAGCGAACTCTATGAAAATTCGACTGGTGAAAATAAACTTTTTAGCTCAGAAACCGACGAGTATGGTTATGTTACGGATGACGGAGATCTTTTCAAAACTGATATTGTTACGCTGACACCGGCTCAGGGACCAAAAGAGACACTTGGTAAATAATAATCAAAAAAATCATAAGTTTTTAAAAAACAGGAATGGTAATTATTAGCCATTCCTGTTTTATTTATTTGTTAGCCGATATGATATTCTTTTCCTTAATTACATTAACCCCAAGATTAATTACAACAGCAGGTACTCCAGCCTGTCTCCCTTTCAAAACAGCATTTACTACAGTGTTGTCTCGAAATGCAGTGCAAAACAGCGATATAACTGAAATAATAATAAGCGGCGGCAATACTGTGCCTATAATTGTGATTAATGCTCCCAATATACCTGCGACTCTATACCCTAAAAGTATAGATGCATTGACAGCAACAGCTCCCGGAGAGGATTGTGCAATTGCTGCTAAATGCAGCATTTCATCTTCTTCAATCCAATGCAGATCGTCCACAAACTTTTTTTTCATTAGAGGAATTATAACAAAGTATTATGTTAATAATTGTAACAATTATTGGCTCGTTCTTTATTGATAATTTTTTCTGCAAATATATCTGCTTACAAGGCGCTGTCGCCGGAGTTGCAGGTCGGTTTAGCCCCAGTGGTATCGTCCGATGCGAATATAAGTGCATCAATTGCACGTTATGTACAAATTTATTTTCAAAACTTTGACTACTCAAAAAAGTCTGAGGATTGAATCTGATATACTGTATGTTATAAATATCGTTTAAAAGTACTCAGTTTCAGTGAAGGGATGAGCAATAGGAAAATGCTTGCATATTTTGCGGTATATTGTTATAATACAACCGAAAACTAATTTACACATTGCATTATTATGTTATGGGGGTATTTATGAAATCTATGAAGAAAATATTGATGGGGATAGCAATTATTTTGTTCGGGATAGCAATCAGTTTAGGACCAGATTCGTTTCTCTTTATAGGTTGGATAGTTTCATTAGTTGGATTAATTATGTCATTCATTGGATACTACTTTAAAGAAGATGAATAGTCATGTCGGTAATGCAGCGTATGTTGTATTACAACAAAGTTAAACAATTTCTTAAGTCGAAGTAAGAAAAATTCCTGCTAGTTATTACAGATGATAAACCATTGCTGATGACGACAGCATTTTGCCAGTGGAAAAGTGCTGATTTTTATGTAATAGGAAATTCCACCTTACGAAGGAACAAGAAATAACAGCCCGCTGGAAGCAGGCATGAAAAGCGGACAATAGATAGTAATGGTCTATGTAAAATACCTCTTTAAATTCACCATCTTCAAGATATAGTTATGCCATCCCATCCATTCTCTGTTTTTGCCTAAAATATGGTATAGTATATTATTATTCTTTGATTGTGGGAGAGCATCTTCAATATGTTGGTCATCTAGACTCAAATCAATTTTTCGGTAGTGTTTGGTTGACCACAGTAATGGTAATATTTATTTAACAGGAATAACAGGAGGTTTTACATGAGTGAATTTTTGAAGTTAGATGATTTCATTGAGCTTTCAGATATAGGTTATGAAGAAGCTATTGTTCAATTTTTACAAGATAACGGGATAACGATTGACGAATTTGAGTATGTTGGGAAATGTGATTCTGAATGTCCGCAATGTGATGCGGAAAGCTTTAGTGTCTGGAGAAAGGATATAGGATTCATTAAAGATGGAAAAATTTTTACTTACGATTTAGAAGCAGCTGATGAAACATTAGACTTCGCTATATACTTGTGTAATCAATGTGGTAAGTGGACTACATATATTGAGTAACACATGGAAAGTAACTGATATCATTGATCAGAATTCGATGTGATTTTACATCCTGCTATGTTTACCGCAGTTTTTTCGTTATAAGTTGACAGAAATCATAATATGGTCAATAATTAGAGAGTATGTAACATTAATGTTGCACGCCAGATTGTGGTCAAATTTAGACGCATTGATCTGAAATATAAATTGAAATTTATGAAAAAGTAAAAACACTTACACAGCTCTGGCAGTAGCCGGGCTGTGGTTTTTTAATTTTAGTAATTTTACTAACAAAATACATGTAGTAAATCATCTTATTAATGTAAAGCAAAGTTGGAGGATCTACCGATGACCATTAGGAGGTGAGTTGAATAAGAATATGAAAAGGAGGTTAGGACATAACTTTAATACATATATGGATTCTAGATGCTGAAAATCGAATTGTAGTCGAAATGGACAAATATAGCGGTGAACAGATCTTTGTCACAGTCTTTTAAACAGGCAGCACAACAGCTGTCGGAGAAAAGCGTTACATTGCGCAGCCATCTATTAGCCTTGCAATTTCTGAGCTTGAAGTTTATTATGGAATCAGGTTGTTTGACCGTATTGTAAAAAGTCTTTATATAACAGAAGGCGGTAAGCATTTTCTTCAGTATGCAACACACATAGTTATACTTTTTGAGGATATGGGAAACGAAGTAAAAAATCTTGATGACAGAGCAATATGGTTTGCTGAGGAGTATGATAAAATAGTTCAGTTAATTTACTAATAGGCTATCTGAATTCACATTTTTATAACTTGTTTTAAATTGTTAGAAGGCAGTTACGAGGAGGAGGACGATGCATAAAGAAAAGCAGACAGTGAAACACAGAATTTTTATTTCTAATACCAGAATGGTGCTTGTAACTTTAAGTCTATTTCTTTTCGTTAATATATTCGTAATAAATTTATATGAGAACACATATAAAAACAGCATGATTGGTTCGTCTGAGTTAGCAGATAATACCGAACAAATAAGAAATATCCTGGCAGATTGGAATACATCTCCAAAAGAAGAGGCAATAAACAATCTTGCAGCAAAACTGAATAGGTATGGATATTCTATTTGTGTTGAAATGGATGGTGAAGTGATTTACTCAAATACTGATTTTTCTGTGAGTGAGCTTATAAATTATCTTGGAGATTATTTGGAAACAGATGGAAAGATGCATGTTTATGTACAAGACTATATGACAGTGATAACACAATATGATATGAATGAGAAAATGAAAGTGTATGCAATCGCAGGAGAATATCATGAATTCTGGCCTCAAAAAAATAGTATGACTACTGTACTTATACTATTACTGATTGATGGTATATTTTGCATTGGTGCCTTACTCATTATTAGTCAGATTTTTACTAAGAGACTTATAGAACATATCACGAATCCTTTAGCTGTATTGTCAGAAGGAGCAAAAAGAATGAAAGAAGGAAATTATTCTGAACCTGTTAAATATAAGGGAGATATTGAATTTGAATATGTCTGTGAGGCATTTAATGAAATGCAGGAACATATAACGGAAGCTAATGCAAAAAAGGAGTCTTATGAAAAGATGAGAGTTGAAATGGTGGCGGGAATTTCTCATGACTTAAGGACTCCATTAACGGCAATCAGAGGAACAATAAAAGGTCTCAAGGATGGGGTTGCGACCACACCTGAATTAAGAGAAAAATTTCTTGATACAGCTTATAAACGAACGATAGAAATGGACCTGCTTTTGGAAAGGTTGTTTTATTTCTCAAAACTTGAAACAGGTAATATGCCACTGTTTTTTGAAAAGACAGAGTGGAGTGAGTATCTGGAAGCCTATGTGAAAAGATACGAATTATCGATAGAGAATGAATCTTTAAAAATTAATTTAAAAGATGTAAAAACAGGTTTGTTTTCAAAGATTGACCGAGAACAAATGGAACGAATACTTGATAATATACTGGAAAACAGTAAAAAATATGCAGAAACAGATAAGCTTGAAATTACCATTAATATTTTTGATGAACATGCCTATGTCGTACTTGAGATCTCTGATAATGGCGGTGGAGTTTCAGAAGATAAGATCCCCCATATTTTTGAACAGTTTTTTCGAGGTGATGAATCGAGGAATATAAAAGAAGGGAATGGTCTAGGTCTTTATATTGTAAAATATCTGGTAAATGCTATGGGAGGCTTAGTAGATGCAGAAAACAGCAACGGTCTTACCATTCGAATAAGACTACCAATTTTGGATGTAGGAGGTGATTTAGATGAATGCAAAATATAGAATACTAATTGTCGAAGACGATGATGATATCAGTATGATAGAACAGGCTTATCTGGAAGCTAGTGGGTTTGAAACATTCATTCTAAGTGATGGAGATAAAGTACTTCCACTTCTGCATGTGGAAAATTTTGATTTAATAATACTGGATATTATGCTTCCCGGAAAGAATGGTTATGAGATATGCAAAGAGATAAGAGATAAACTTAATATTCCAATTCTCATGGTAACGGCAAGGACGGAATCTGTTGATAAAATTCGTGGTCTGGGACTTGGTGCAGATGATTATATTGTTAAACCGTTTGATCCCGCTGAGCTTGTAGCAAGAGTAAATGCAAATATAAGGCAGTATAGCCGATTAACAGAAGCCAATCAGAATGAGCTGGATGAGAAGGGCGATGAGATACGAATCGGTAATATTCGAGTTCTTCTGCATGGCTGGAAGGTCTATAAGGGTGAGGAAGAAATTCGTTTTCCTAATAGAGAATTTGAATTATTAAAATTTATGGCTGAAAATCCTAATATTGTTTTCTCGAAGGAACAATTGTTTGAAAAAATATGGGGATATGATTATGCTGGGGATAGCGCGACGGTTATGGTGCATATTAATCGTATTCGTGAAAAAATTGAGGATGACCGTAAAACCCCAAAAATCTTAGAGACAGTATGGGGTGCGGGATACCGGTTGAATAGATAAGATAAAATCATATGATTATCAGGTTATTCGATGGAAGATAGAGACCTTTATAAGTATCCTCTAGAAAAAAATAAGGAAGATAGCAGTAAAAGTTCGAAAGGTTTGTTAGAGTAGCAGACTATAGTTACTGATTAAATGGAAAAAGAAAGAGTTTAGGATTTGTTTAATTTTATACCTCCTGTTTGTTTAATGTGATTTGATATGATTATCGCATAAACAAACAGGAGGTATTTTTGTGAAGATTATAATTCGGTAGATGTAAACCAAACCAAATATACGGAGGTCATGTAATGAATATTAATACTAAGAAATTAGCAAAAACGAGTATTCCTTTTTTTCTAATAATATTCCCGCTTGTTTTTAGTTCCCTGATTGAGGAGACTTTTGAGAATGCAGTTCAACATAGCATCATAGCAGCTCCAATAATATTTATTTTGTTTGCCATTATCTTTAAAAGAAGCTTTTGTGGTTTTTTGTGTCTGGTGGGAGCGCTGCAAAGGGGTGTTGGATATATAGGATTCAAGCTTATAAAAAAAAGGGTCACAGTTCCTGCAACACTCGATAAATATCTTAGAGCAGTGAAATACATCTTACTTACAGGTTTTGCAGCATTATCCATTGCAGGCGGCAAGTTTCTGCTACAAGTCAGTGTTGATGATGTATTTGAGCAGTATAACATAATATTGCCTGGATTAGCCTGGATAAGTATTGTATTGATTTTTGTAACAATTATTGGGTCATTTTTTATTGATAATTTCTTCTGCAAATATATCTGCATACAGGGTGCTATCGCCGGAGTTGCAGGTCGGTTTAGCCCCAGTGGTATCGTCCGATGCGAAGATAAGTGCATCAATTGCACGTTATGTACAAAGAAATGTCCCTCAAATCTAGAGGTACATAAAATGAAGAAGGTAATATCGGCTGAATGTTTTAACTGCCAAAACTGCATTGCTGTATGCCCAAAGAAAGGGGCATTAACTAATAGTTTTGCAGGCATAAAAATCCCGTTGGTTTTGTTTGTAGCTATGGCAGGAATGTTTTACATATTGTTAACCTTCTTAATACCGCTATTTTTATAGATGGTACTATGAGTTTTTTTCGTTATAAGTTGACAGAAATCATAATATGGTCAATAATTAGAGAGTATGTAACATTAATAACTCATTATAAAATACGGAAATGGTGATCCTATGTCAAATAGATACGAAGAAGATTTATTAAAACAGCAAGTACTTGAAATCATGAATGCCGAAAAAGCAGAGAAAATTACAACGGAACCAGAAAAAAGGAAAGGGCAAGCTCCGCAGACAAAGAAGTCTCCTTCCCGAAAAAAGAAAAAACCCCATAAGGCATTAAAAATAGCAGGCAGTATTGCTTTATTTCTACTGATTCTAATTGTCTTAATCATTGGAACAAAGCCGGGACGCAGCATTATCTATAAATCAGTAAGCACTTTTGCCTTTCAGAATATGAACAATGAAGATATTATCAAGGAATACGATGCAAAAGGTGGTGCAAAGCATGCTGATGGAGCAAGGCACGAAGACTATGTAACCAATTATCTAATCTTTGGTATCGAAGAATTCGGGGGAGCCAGAAATACCGATTCCATGATGATTGCCTCCATTAATACCAAAGATGATACCTTAAAGCTTACCTCGCTGCTTCGTGACAGCTATGTTGATATAAAAGGTTATAAAGCAAATAAATTAAATTCTGCTTATGCCAGGGGCGGAGCGAGATTATTGGTTGATACGATAGAAAAGAATTATAAGGTTCAAATCGACGGTTATGTATCCGTTGATTTTAAATCTTTTGAAAAAATAGTTGATCTATTAGGTGGCGTAACAATTGAGCTGGGGAAAGAAGAAGCACAATACCTTAACAAAACCAATTATATATCGCAAAAGAAAAATCGAAATGTAAAAAAAGGTGTTAATCATCTTAATGGCAATCAGGTTATGGGATATGTCCGTGTACGAAAAGTAAAAACCCTGGGTGGAGTTAATAATGATTATGGACGTATTGTCCGACAGCAAAGAGCCTTAAAAGCGATGTTTGAGAGCTATAAATCTCCGAAAAACCTGTTCAAAATAATATCCGTTACAAAAGAAAGTCTGGGTTATGTGACAACGAATTTAACACAGGATCAGATAGAAAAAGCAATGGAAGATGTGGTTGAGAATAAAATAACAACCTTGGATACCTTCCGAGTTCCGGTTGACGGAGCCTTTGATGCACCTAAAAAATACAATGGAATCACTTATCCAATTGTCTTAGATTGGGATAAGAATAGAGTTGAATTATATAAGTTTATATTTGATGATACAGAGAAAGAAGCGGTTGCCGCATTGAAGTAATCAGTTAAGATTGTAATGTAAAAAATATATATTTCTTAATACCTGCTCGAAGGAGCAGGTATTTTTAAAATCATTATTTGCCATGGAATAGAATCGTATTAAGTATCTGTGGCGGATAAAGCTTTAATTCCCCTCTGGGTAGGCTTGGGACTGGATGAGCTCAGCATGTCTCCCAGTTCCATACTCCGGATAAAAGGACAAAAATAGCATAAGAAGTAGAAGAAATCCACGTTAAGAACTGCAGACGTAGTTATAGAGGGTTATGGTGTCATTGCCCGGAAATTAGATTGTATCATTTTACTATTTCCGTCCATTTTCATGAGATATTTACTATTTGATAAATAAAAAAATAAATGGAAAAAATTTAAAATAATTGTTGAAAATAAACAGGAATTATTTTACAATGTAGTTATCTATTGAAAAAATTTAAGGAGGTATCGTTTAATGAATGCGATCTATTTTGTTATTATTGGGTCATTGTCAGCACTGGTTTTTGCTTTTCTTATGTACTTGCGTATTAAAAAGCAACCTCAAGGCTCCTCTGAAATGATCCGCATTTCTGATGCCATAAGAAAAGGTGCTAATGCTTATCTGAAACGTCAGTATTCAGGGGTGGCACTATTCTTTGGTATTATTTTTTGTATTTTATTAATTATGGCATCTGGTGGATACTTAAGCTTTTTTACACCATTTGCATTTTTAACGGGTGGTTTTTTCTCCGGTCTGTCAGGATTTATAGGTATGCGTACAGCGACAATGGCTAACAACAGAACGGCGGAAGGAGCCTCAAAAAGTTTAAATAAGGGACTTAGAGTGGCATTCTCAGCCGGTTCTGTTATGGGTTTTACAGTCGTAGGTCTTGGTCTTTTAGATCTCTCTATCTGGTATTTGATATTGAATGCGGCTTTTCATAATCTGCCAGAAAGTCAGCGTATTACTGAGGTAACATCGAATATGCTGACCTTTGGTATGGGTGCATCCAGTATGGCACTTTTCGCCAGAGTTGGTGGAGGTATTTTCACGAAGGCAGCTGACGTGGGTGCTGATCTTGTTGGTAAGGTTGAAGTCGGTATTCCGGAAGATGATCCTCGTAATCCGGCAGTTATTGCAGATAATGTGGGTGATAATGTAGGTGATGTAGCCGGTATGGGTGCCGATCTTTATGAATCTTATGTGGGTTCTATCGTGGCAACGGCAGCACTGGCAGTTGCTGCGGGATATGGATTAAAGGGAGTTTCTGTCCCATTGCTATTAGCAGCACTGGGGGTTATAGCATCAATTATTGGTACTTTTTTTGTAAAGACAAAGGAAGGTGCCTCTCAGAAGAATCTTCTTAAGGCACTTAGAACAGGCACCTATATCAGTGCCGGAATCATAGTTGTTGCATCATATTTTATTATTAAGTTACTGCTTCCGGAACAAATGGGTCTTTATATAGCAGTTTTGTCAGGATTGGTTGCCGGAGTTTTAATTGGAGCCATTACAGAGTATTTCACATCGGATACTTATAAGCCGACCAAAAGACTGGCTGATTCCAGTGAAACAGGACCGGCTACCATAATAATCAGCGGCTTATCCCTTGGAATGCTTTCAACGGTTGCACCTGTAGTAATTGTAGGAATTTCTATTCTAGTAAGTTTCTTCAGTACCGGAGGTGCTGATAACTTTAATGTTGGGCTTTATGGTATCGGCTTATCTGCGGTAGGAATGTTAGCCACTTTGGGTATTACCTTAGCTACGGATGCCTATGGACCGATTGCTGATAATGCCGGTGGTATTGCAGAGATGACACATATGGATTCTTCCGTAAGAGAAAGAACCGATGCACTGGATTCCCTTGGAAATACGACTGCGGCTACAGGAAAAGGATTTGCTATCGGTTCTGCCGCTTTGACCGCGCTTGCCTTAATTGCTTCTTATGTTGATAAAATACATCAGATCAATCCGGATCTGAAGCTGGATTTAACACTAACCAACCCTAAAGTTTTAGTAGGACTCTTAATTGGAGGAATGTTACCATTCTTATTTGCTGCGCTAACCATGGATGCAGTTGGCAGAGCGGCACAGTCAATTGTATTAGAAGTTAGGCGTCAGTTTAAGAATATTGTTGGAATTATGGAAGGAAAGGCGGAACCGGATTATGCTGCCTGTGTTGACATGTGCACAAGGTCAGCGCAAAAGCTGATGATTGCACCGGCATTAATTGCCGTAATTGTACCAATAGTCATTGGATTACTAATGGGTCCCGAAGGTGTTTCTGGTCTGCTTGCAGGAACTACGATAACTGGTTTTGTTCTTGCTGTTATGATGGCAAACGCAGGTGGAGCATGGGATAATGCTAAAAAGTATATCGAGCAGGGCGCACATAGCGGAAAAGGAAGCAGCCAACATAAAGCAGCAGTGGTAGGTGATACAGTAGGAGACCCCTTTAAAGATACCTCAGGACCATCTATTAACATTCTAATTAAGCTAACCTCAATGGTTTCCATTGTTTTTGCATCACTTGTTTTGGCTTATCATTTGTTGTAATAATGAGCATGGGACATGACTCCCTTTTTCATCAGTGATAGTTATCGCAACTAGTTAAGTGCCAAATATCAATGAACTTTTTGGATCTCTGGGGACAATTACATAATGAAGAATTTGAAGGGGTCGAATTCGACCCCTTTAAAAGTTAAATTGTATAAATGCGTTTACACAAGTTTATATTTGATGATACAGAAAAAGAAGCGGATGCCAAATTAGTATAGCAGACCGATCGCCTACTTATTCTCTATCCTGATCAGGGAATGCAGATGAACATGTAGCGCTCTTACCTAATAATAAAAGCCAGCATTTGATAGAAGGTTAATTAGAATCTCCAAGAAGAAGACCTTGTGGATAGGGAAAACAGAGATGTTCTTCATTGTTATTGAGAGTATAGGGAGGTGCACTTTATCCTTATGCTGATTTTTATGAGACATGTGATAGACTTGGATTGGTACTTTACCACGATTTTATGTTCGCATGCTATGCTTACCCAGTGCGCACGAAGAGTTTAATAAGAGTATTCTCCTATTCATATTACCTCCGGTTTTTTATAGTTGGCATTTATATTAGCTTTTTATTTTGTTAATCGAAGACAGCATTAATGATAAATAAATAAAAAGTACAGTCTGACCATCTTCATAATCAATATTGAACAATTCTTTAATCCTTTGTATACGGTAGTTCACAGTATTCTTATGCAGAAACATTTTTTTGCAGGTTTTTTGAATACTCCTTCCGCACTCCAGGTAGGTCAAAAGAGTATTAAAAAAATCAGTCTTATGCTCAACATCATAAAGCTCCAAGTCCGCAGTGACAGGATGGTAATATTTTTTACATTCTAGTGAATCGGCGCAATTAACCATAAAATCATAAAAACGATAATCGGAATACTTAAAAATAATATCGCTGTTATCTCCAAACTGACCGCCAAATAGAATTGCTTTTTTAGCCTGTTCATAATATAACTTAATATCGATTAGTGAATTGAAGGTATCACTTAAGCCGGATATCAAACTGTATTGCGTAATGTAGTCATAAATCTTTTTCAGATCGTCATTTACAAATAAAAATTTTTCAAGCAAAATGACTTCATATTCATCAAAGGTAATATGCTTAATTTTTCGTGAAATAGTATCTATCCCGTTTTTTACATATTGAACGTTTTTTTCGCCCTTCCCATGCAGATCAATCAGAAGTATCTGACAATATTCAGATTTTTTCCAGATTCGTGTCATCATACGGAAGGTCAGATCCTGTTCCGTTTTGATAATACCGGATAATAAATCATTTAATACATCTCTGTAGTCGCCTTTTCCTGAAATATCATTTATGCTTTGCAGCTTCAATGCCACAAGATCTGCTGCTGTGCTTATAATAGTAAGATCGTCCGGGGTCATAAGCTGTCTTGTAGTAATCAATGTAAAAAAGCCATACAAAGCTGTATCATTCTTGATGGTCCAGACATAGTAATCATATCCATATTCTTTCGTATGGAATGGTGGTTGGCTCCTAATAACGATGTCTACATAATGCTGAAAGGTGTCTTCTATCATATTAGGGTCATAATACCCATATTTTAATGTATTGTCCCATAAATCGATTCCCATGCTTTCGTGTTGTCTGTGTGAAATAACGTGATGTGAATAATCGACATAGGTTATGGGGTTTTGAAACTGCTCAAAAAGATAATCCATTAGATGTTCCATAAAGTTATCCGAAAGTAAAATCTGGTTTAAACGGGCCAGTCTATAGTGTGTTTCTGCTTTTTGGGCAATATATATATTGAGTTCTTTACATAGAATATGTTTATCAATGTGTTCGTTGATTGTTATATAATTGGAACCAGATATTTTATTGGTGATACCAGTACCAATGATAATATAGTTTCCATTTTCAGGAAGACCCTTTGCTGGAATATCGTCACAATACATTACATAAATTGCCTTTTGCAGCTCGCTTTGTTCACAGAATATATTCTCTGTGCAAATAACCTGTATGACAAAACATTCTGCATGAAAAAAGAATGTAATATCGTATTTTTCTTTTAGCCATGATCCTATTTCTGTTATATTCATGATAGCCCCCCAAATATTTTTTTTATTATATCATATATGTGATGATATCACAAATCAATTCTGATATCTTTGGGTTATTGACCTATTTATCTCCTGATAAATCTTGTATATACTATTAGGAATAGATTCGAAAACAATCTATTACACATACAAAAGGACAGGTATATTAATGAAAGAAGGTGCTAAAAAATAATGAACCCGAAGTATAAAAAATTGTTTGAAAAAAGTTACATTGGTAAAATGTCATTAAGCAACAAATTCATCATGTGTCCAATGTCGACTCATGCCTGGGATACCGGAAGCTTACTCTCGGATGACCAGATAGACTATTATGCTGAACGGGCTCGCGGTGGAGTTGGTATGGTTATTCTGGAAGGACAATTTATTTCCACCAAAGTTGATAAGGCATTCACCTCAATGCCAGCAGCTGGGACCGTGGATCAAGCCATAAGATGGGCTATGCTAGTCGATCGGTTCCGTGGTTATAATACGAGGTTGTGCAACCAGCTTGTTATCGGTGCAGGACGAAATACCTCGAAACAGCTTGATAATTTTCTTCCTGGACCTTCCGAGGTACCCCTTATTTCTAATCCAGATAAGAAGACCTATGCAATGACCAAAGAACAAATTCAAGTTATGATTGAGGAATTTGTAAAAGCTGCAGTTACTTCAAAAGCAGCAGGATTTGATTGTATTGAGATTCATGCACATTCAGGATACCTACTCGATACTTTTATGATGAAGTTATGGAACCGTCGTACGGACGAATATGGCGGAAGCAATGAGAATATGGCCAGGGTTCCGGCTGAAATTGTAAAAGCCATAAGAACTGCCGTAGGACCGGATTACCCTATTCTGTTCAGAATGGCCTCCAGACATCATTTTGAAGGTGGACGTACTTTAGAAGAAAGCTTGGAAATCATCAAGATATTGGACGAGGCAGGAGTTGATGCTTTTGATATCGACACTGGGAGCTATGAAACTCCAGATTGGATGGTTCCACCTGCCTATTATGGTGACGCGCCTTCCATGGAGGACGCAGCTGTGATTAAGAAAGTGACTAATAAACAAGTCCTTATAACCAATAGTATCACCCTGGACACTGCAGCAGAAGCTTTGGCAGAAGGCAAATCAGATTTTTTTATGGTTGGCAGACCTTTAATTGCCGATCCGCATCTGATACGCAAGGTCTTTGAAGGTAAAGAGGAAGATATTCGTCCATGTATCCGATGCAACGAATATTGCCTTGGCGGAATTACAAGGGGGCGTCGTGCTTCTTGCGCTGTGAATGCTCAAGCTTTACAGGAGCGAGTATTCAAATTTGAAATAGCCGATATCGCTAGAAAAGTTGTAGTAATCGGCGGAGGTCCCGGGGGTCTAGAAGCGGCAAGGGTAGCTGCTATAAAAGGACATGACGTAACACTATATGAAAAAACAGGCACACTGGGGGGACAGATTACGGCAGCTGCAACACCGGCCTTTAAGGGACAGCTTGCAAAATATCTTCAATATCTCATTCGCCAGAACAAAAAGCTGGGAGTAAAAATCCATATTAATACTGAGATTACTGAAAGTTCTCCCGAACTGGCCAATGCTGATAAAATCATTGTAGCTCTCGGTGCAAAATCATTTTTACCACCGATTAAAGGAATTAACGGGGATCATGTGATTGAGGTCATGGAAGCACACCTTCACCGCCATTTTGAAATCGGCAATAAAGTAGTAGTCGCAGGTGGCGGTTTATCCGGCTGTGATAGTGCTCTGGAATTGGCGATGGAAGGAAAAGACGTCACCATCGTCGAAATGCTTGACGAAGTTGCTGTTAATGCATTTATAAATAACCGTATAGCATTGCTCAAAAAACTGGCCGAATTCAAAGTAAAACTTTTAACCGGCAAAAAAATACTGGAATTTACAAAGGAAGGTGTAGTAATAGAAAGTAAGGATGGCAGCAATCAGGAGGTTAAAGCCGATACCATAATAGCATCTTTTGGTACCAGACCACGTAACACTCTCGCTGAAGCAATCTGCGATCAATATCCGACAGCAAAAGCAATTGGTGACTGTGTCTCCATTGGACAAGTCGGCGAAGCAGTCCGTTCCGGTTTCTTTACAGCTTGGGCAATTGATTAATTTTAATTTATTAAATTACTTTTCATAAAGCAAGTGTATCTGCAAATAAATATTATGACAATATTGTCAGCAAGGAGGGAATTTTATGATAGATATTAAAGGACGTACCGCATTCATTACTGGAGGGGCTAATGGTATTGGATTGGGCATTGCCAGAAGCTTAGCTCGCGAAGGAGCAAAATTGGCTTTGATAGATATTGACTCTGGTGCTCTTGCAACTGCGAAGGCAGAACTGCAGAGTATGACTCAAGTAGAGACATATGTACTAGATATCTGTGACCGTGAGGCTTTTGCTGCTACTGCTGATGAAGTGGAACGCGTATTGGGACCGGTAACACTTCTGTTCAATAATGCTGGTGTAGCTGCTGCTTCATCTATAGGGGGACTTACTTATGAACTTTGGGACTGGGCTCTTAGTATCAATCTTATCGGTGTTATCAACGGTATTCAGACTTTTCTGCCTAGAATGATTAAAAACGGTCAGGGCGGACATATCGTCAATACCTCCTCAGGTGCGGGTCTTGTAGCATTTGGAAACGGAGTTTTATATACTACAACCAAATTCGCGGTTGTCGGTCTGTCAGAGGAGTTGAAAGTCAGCCCGGAATTGAAAGCTGCTGGAATCGATGTAAGCGTACTTTGTCCTGCTCGCGTAGCAACTGATATTGTTAAGAGAACAGTGGAATCAACTCCAAAGGGTAATGCTTTAATTCCGGAGGAATTACAAAAGAAGATGGCTGAGAATGTAGAAAAAGCAGGAAAGGCGCTTCATCAGTATGGACTCAGCATTGATGTTGTTGGTGATATGGTTCTCAAGGGAATTCAGGAAAATGCTACATTCATTCTGACTGACCGCCAAATGGAGGGACCTTTAAAAGCTAGAGCAGAAGAACTTCTCAAATCACTGCCTCAATAGGTAGTTATAACGATTTCATCCCAGTTAAACCAATAAAAAAAGAGAAGTATATAAACCTCTGAGTTTAGTTAAAACTGATATGCTCCCCTTGTTGTAAACAGTTAAAAAATAATAACTGATTATTACAAGGAGGAGCAACAAGCTTTTATCATCACCGGACCTACATCCGGCATCGGCTATCGGGCTGCCCTCGAACTTGGATTATATACTATTTTCAAATGTACTAGTTACATAACTTTTTCTTGAAGATTTTATATCTTTATAGGGTGGCTGTCCAAAAAGCCTCTTATATTCCCTGGTAAATTGAGACGAGCTTTCATAACCAACTTCCATAGCTGCAGTGGTAACATCCATACACTCACTCAACATAAGCCTTCTTGCTTCGCGAAGGCGAAGTTCTTTCTGATATTGTAATGGTCCCATTGAAGTTACTAATTTAAACTTATGATGAAGCCCTGAGACACTCATATTGGATAACTTCGCCAGTTCTTCAACCATAAACGGTCTTCTAAAATTTTTTTTGATCCATTCTATCGCTTTACCAACTCCGTCTGACTCCTGGTTTACGAGAACCTGTTGAATAAACAAGTACCCATACTCTCCGGTCAGCAGATGATAAATCATTTCACGTTTAATAAGCTTCGCTAAATAATAGGCATCTTTAGGTCTATCAGTCAACATTAGAAGTTTGATAAATAAATTCAATAACTCCTCGTCCGTTTTCCCAACAAATACTCCTAAATAAAGTTTCTTATTATCTGTATTAAATTCAAGCTTAGCATCCATTACAACGGAAGCTATTTCACTTGCGGTGAAGTCAATCCTCAGACTTATAGCGGGTAACTCATTTGAGGCATCTTTTACTTGTACAGAAATAGGCATATCAATGATGGAAGCTGCGAAATCACCAGGATTAAAGTGAATCGTTTCTTTTCCTGCATGAAACATCTTTGTACCTTGTAGAATAATACTAAATGCAGGATTTATTATACCAGGACTTATTGGAATCTCACTACTATGTCTGGTAATAAATAAAAATGGAATTATAGTTTGAGTGTTTCCCTCAGATTTAGTAATTCTCTCTGACAATTCAATTATTGTATGCAATGCATGCTGCTTGATAGAATCATCACTTTCTTTTTGTTCTGACATTTATTCTTTACCTAACCTTTATATGCAGTTCTTAGTTAATAGGTCTCTGAAAGTCTTATTATAGCTTAAAAATTTAGTACTGGTAGTTATTAAAATTATAGTATGCATTGTGCCAAAAATCAATGTATTTTATTTTATATTGAAAAGAGTTTTGCAGGATTAGGCAAGTTTTATACATGATCATTATATATTGTTATCAATTTTTATGTAATAATATAGACATTTCAGTTTAAAGTCTAAACTTACTAAATATATAGAAAGAGGTATAATGAAATGAAAGAAAAAACTTGGTTTATAACAGGTATTAGCAGCGGATTTGGAAGACACATGGCTGAACAACTCCTTGAAAGAGGAGATAGAGTTGCTGGTACTGTACGCGATATGAATTCGGTAGATGATCTAAAGAAAAAATATGCAGATCGTCTATGGCTGGCTCGTCTTGATGTTACTGATATCCAATCTGTTTATGAAGTTGTTGACCTGGCCTTCAAACAGCTTGATAAGATCGATGTTATTGTTAGCAATGCTGGTTATGGTCTTATTGGTGCCGCTGAAGAATTAACGATTGATCAGATTACTCATCAAGTCAGCACTAATCTTCTTGGATCGATCCATTTGATTCGGGCCACATTGCCTCATCTACGAAGCCAGGGAGAGGGACGAATCATACAGATATCATCCTCAGGCGGTCAATCTGCATACCCTGGAGGATCACTATACCATGCAACTAAGTGGGGAATCGAAGGGTTTTGCGATGCTGTAGGACAAGAAGTTGCTCCTTTTAATATCGGTCTTACAATAGTAGAACCTGGTGGAGCACGTACGAATTTTAGACATCATGGTACAAAATTAGGTCCAAAGATAGAGGCTTATGCGATTTCTCCGGCTCATAAGGTAAGAGGCGGTTTTGAAGATAGCTCAAGTATTTCAATAGGTGATCCTGAGAAAATGGTCAAAATCATGATTGATAGTGTAGATCAGCAACCGGCGCCGAAAAGATTAGCTCTTGGAAGTGATGCCTATTATACAATCCATCAATCACTTTCAGACAGGCTTTCAGAACTTGAGTTGCAAAAAGAGCTTGCATTTTCCACGGACTTTTCCGTTAATGGATAATGATAGTCCGCCGCTGTTTCTTCGAGTAGGTCAAGCACACGGTAAAGAATTGGTATGAGGTTGCGGCAGCGCCTATTTAAAGATGATATAATAGAAAAAAGAAATGTAAAAATGTTAAGTAATAATAATCAAGGACAGTCTTCGAAACTTTGTAGTTTCTTAGACTGCTCCATTTTTTTAAACAATGTCATAAATACGTTTTTCTTTAAGGTGGTTCACCATTTTCTCATCGGCATCCCTCATAACCTTTTCTATGTGACAAGCGCGATTTTCGTCCATTTCACAAGTGAAAACGCTCCGCTGCCTTCAAGGGCTTGAATGACGATAAAAGCTTATTTCAATCTTAGGTTTCCTGAGACTATAACCTCCATTTACTCCAGGTGTAGACTGAATAAGGTCAGCCTTGATTAATTGAGTTAGTATCTTGGACAGGTAGGTAGTTGATATATTCATGTGTCCAGCTAAAGACTGAAAAATTGTCTTTCCCTTCTTGCTTAACGAAATAGGCCATTATATGCAAAGCATAGTTAAGTGTGATTTAGTTATCTGATTAATTGTAGGCTTAACAAATATTCTTTTTCATGGAATTATGCCTTTGCTTTCCAGCAATCTTATAGACATGAAAATCCGGCTTTTTTCGTCGCCATTATCTAGCATGATTCCCGTTATCTCTTTTATTTTTCCTATCCGGTAGAACAAGGTGTTTCGGTGGATATTCAGTGCTTTTGCGGCTTCAGCCGGTGCTGAAGTGTAATATATATATTGTTTCAATGTGTCAAGAAGAGAAGAGCAATTTTCGTTGTCATAATTTATTAGGGAAATAACAGCCGGATGGCAGATATCCATGGGATCATACCTGTCGGAAATCATATCGGAAATAATATACAAGGTACAATCGTCGAAAGAAGAACAATGAGAGTTCCTCTTCTGGTCTATTAAAAGAGCGTCAAGAGCATACTGATATTGCTTCTTTGCTTCCGTCAGAGCGGAAAATTTCTGGCTTATCCCTGCATATAAATTATTTTCTTCTAAAAATTTGTGAAAAGTGCTGCTTTGGGAATCAAATAACGCTGCATAGAGAATTTCGTCAACAAACGCAACAATAGCGGAGTGATAGATGATGCGCTGCTCGACTGGAATATAAGACTTTAAAGTTCGGAAAACAATGGATACTTTATTGTCGAATGCTTCCTCAATACTGTTGCAGATTACTATAATATATATGGAATTCGACCTGATCCAATTTGGGTTTGATTTCATACCATGGAGAACGGTGTTATCGTCCGTTCTGCCTTCAATAAGGTCGGAAAGAATATAAGCCGGGTGATGGTTGTTATCAAGGTTTAAGAGAATATTCCGTTGAAGCTGGGCAGCTAATAGAGGGCGAAGTTTTTCAAGCAGCATATAATCTGTTTCCTGAAATGCCATACCCCCTTCAAGGACAATAAAACGGGCCACCTCAATGATGTCTATTTTTATAGAAGCAATAAGCATTCCCTGGAACAAGGACTTATCCTTCGGGCTAAAGTACAAAATCGGTTTTTTATCTTCCGGTGAATGGTTTGAGAAAATGAAATCGTCTGAAGCTTTGCTGAGGTATTGAGTACTGTTTTCGTTATATTCAAACTGAAATACGCTGCTTGCATCAAATGATGCGGCAAGAACCTTGTAGCTTGAATCATACAGCATCAACGGGCGGTCTAGTATCTTTCTTGCTTTATCAATCAGCGTCTGCAAACTCTTATTTGCAAAAAATGCATCGGAGAGTTCTTGCATATCCAACGCAACTTTTATTTCAGGATTACGTATTTCCCTTGAATCATATTTGTTAAATTCCATAAAGACCTCCTAAACTGTGCAATAGTACAATCACATATGCACCTTATTCAAATATTTTAAATCTGTGTACATTGCAGTATCACCTATAGTGTAATATTATAGTTATTATCAGTCAAGCAATATATTTAGCTGAGACTGTACAGTTGCACAATCGAGCAAACAATTTAAGGAGGTATTATTATGGCATCAACTGCAATCATGAATGTAAATATTTTCAATGGAACAAATATTTTAAAAACCGGTACGGTAGTTTTTGAAGACGGCTTGATCACCAACAAAACAAATGGTGAAATTACCATTGACGGTACCGGCTGTACACTTCTCCCGGGCCTTATCGACTCCCACGTTCATCTTGACTCACTGCATGATTTAGAGGCAGCAGCGCATTGCGGAGTGACGACAATGCTTGATATGGCGACCAGGTCTGCAGCTGCTTTCGATGCATTAAGAAACCATCCCGGTTTACCAAGTATTAAGAGCTGCTATCTGCCGGCATTTCCACCAAACAGTGATGTCCGCACTAAGATGGGATATCCGGATAATGCAGAAATAAAGAGTAAACAAGAAGCCATTTGGTTTGTTAATGAACAGATTTCCTCAGGCGCAGCTTATATAAAGATCCTCTTAGAGGAGCAGGGAGTAAGCGGCGGTGCTGAATTTCCGCTCGAACTTATCACTGCCATTGTTGAAGAAGCCCACCGTCAGCATAAACATGTGATCGCTCATGCCGTTTCTCCAATATCCTATAAAGTCGCCATAGAGGCTGGCGTGGATGTTTTGACGCACATTCCTTTTGCAGTACTCTTGCCGCAACCAATTATAGATGCGATGTCCGCAAAGGGGTGCGTATCAGTGCCGACAATGGGTATGATGAAAGGCATTGTCGAATCGGTTAAAAGGCAGAATCCCCAGGTACCGTTTAACTACGAATTTGTACGGCAGTCGGTTGCGGCGATTCACAAATCGGGCATAAATATCATGGCCGGCACTGATTCCAACAATGACCAGACAGCTCCGTGCGCTATACCATACGGTTTTGGTCTGCAGGCTGAGCTTTCATACATGGTTGACGCTGGTCTGACGCCAGTTGAAGCACTGCAAAGTGCCACAAGCAAACCTGCGGATTATTTTGGACTTAAGGACAGAGGTGTTATTGCTGCCGGACGCAGAGCTGACTTACTGCTTGTGGAAGGTGATCCCACGACGGACATTCAGGCAATTAAGAATGTCAAAGGGGTCTGGATTAGTGGAAAAGCAGTGATATAAAAAATTAGAAAGTTGGTGTCATTATGCTATTTAGCAAACCGGAAACGAATACAGTCGAAGTCATTCTTGATAAGTTCGCTGTAAAGGAACTTATAGAATTTGAGCCGAAAGGACTTGTGGGTATGATTCTTAACCGTCCATTTATTTATGGTATCACTGCACAGAATGGCAGCTTGTTGCCTTAAGACTCTATTCCGGTCGATGTGTTTATGCAGCAGCTGCCATGTAAGCATTTATATTGGAGCAAAAAAGCCAGGTAAATGGGTATAATATAAAAATATAGTGGATTATATTGACAAATATTGATACAAATGTTACCATTTTTAAACTAATACTAGGGGGAAAAAAATGAAAACACATAAAAGACAATATTTTTCAATGATTTGTTTGATATTCGTACTAACATTGTTCAGTAAAATCACTAACGTTTTGGCGGAATCAAACAGTGATTACAAGTATACGGTTAAAAACGGTGAAGTCATAATCACGAAATATATAGGAACGTCGGTTTATGTAAATGTACCAACTTCTATAAAAGGCAAGCCTGTAACTAAAATCGATAAATTAGCATTTGCGTACACGGATATAAAAACTATTCGGATTCCCAATAGTGTAAAGAAGTTATCGGAAGATGTACTAGCCGGTTGCGATAATTTAACAGGTGTAATAATCGGTGATGGCTTAACAACATTGCCAGCAGGCACCTTTGAAGATTGTTCAAAACTAAAGTATGTTGTATTGGGTAAAAAGGTTACGAAAATTGATGATTCATTTGATATATTGACGGACTATTATGATTTAAAATATATAGCAATTCCAAATAAAAAATGCGAATTCGGCATGTGGCTTGAATCTAGTTATTATGAGCTGCTATGTGCACCGGATTCTGTTGAAGGGAAAAAGGCGCAGAAACGTGAGGAAGAATATCAAAAGTTGTATGAAAAAGAAAAGGATGACTATGAAGAACTATATTCCAATATGTATGACAATTATGATGCATATTTCAATGGAATGTTTGGAGATGAATTTGAAGAAAATTTCGATGTAGAAACAGAGGATTTTCAAAATATAACTTTTTATAATGCAGATAAAAAGTTGTGTACGATTCCAATGGTGCCAGACGATACCGTACTTAAAGACTTGTATTATTTGGGTAATACATCGGACAAAACATTCATAGGTTGGTATTCCAGCCCATCGTTTAAAGAAAAAGTTAATAAAATAGATGGAACTATAACAACTTTGTATGCAAGATTTGAAAATAACCCAGCTGGTCTGAGTGTTAAAGTAAGCAAAAAATCCGATACGCAGTACAAGATTTCCTGGAAAAAGAAAGCTGGTTATTATTATCAGGTAGAAATGAAAAATGCAGATTATATAGGTAGTAAGTATAAGATATTGCAATCTTATAAGAAAGACATGAGCTCCTATACGGCAAAAGTAAATAAAAACTATGATAAAATTTTCAGAGTTAGATATTATAAAATAATTGATGGTATTAAGGTCTTTAGTGATTACTCCAAAAGCTCTTATTCGTCTGAACCATCTTATCCAACCGTTTATCTACAGACTTATTCCTTAGGAATGGATTACTTTGGCGGAATAAACAATTATATTATTTACTATAACAATTCAAGCAAAAAAATAAAATATATTGTTTTTACTGCTCAAGCTTATAACCAGGTTAACGACCGGATTAAGAGTGAAATTGGAGGATATTCATCTTTTAGAATGAAAGATGTTGGTCCAATCGCCAAGGGTGAATACGGAGGCGGTGAATGGGATGGGGTATGGTATAATACCACTACCGCCTATGCAAAAATTACAAAAATCGAAATAGAGTATATGGATGGCTCGAAGAAGACTCTGAATGTAAACATAAAAAGTAAATAGTATTTTATGGTGTCTGGAAGCTCTTTAAATAAGAAAGTATTTAAGATTTTTAGACTTAAAAAGTGTATATGTTAGAGCGTATTATACTGAAAAAAACAGGCAAAACAATATATAGGTTATACAAAATAAAAACTAGCAAGAGTTTATGGGGGGCCTTATGTTTGATCAAATTAGTCATTTAAATGAAGAACTTGCAGGGCTCGTTGACCGCCATACGGATCGGGATGGTCCGCAGTCTACGGAGATTCCAGCGCTTAGCTTTTCTCGTTATACGGCCCCTCATCCTTACACTGGAACAGGTGCACCTTATAGAATAAACAAACCTTCAATCTATTTTGTCGTTCAAGGATTAAAGGATGTTGTATTTGGGGAAGAGCGATTTAGATATGGACCGTCAAATTGGAAAAGTAGCAGCAGAACGTGGAGTAAGCCGTGCACAAATCTCACTTGCCTGGCTGTATCGCAATCCAGTTGTTGCTGCGCCTATCATTGGAACGCTTAAAACCAGCCATATCGACGATGCGGTTGCAGCTCTTTCAATTAAGCTGACCAAAGAAGAAGCTGAGCAATTAGAGGCTGCCTACACTCCTCGTGTGGACGTGAATGTAAAAAACTCTGATCCGAAGGCCATAGCCCAAATGGCGGCAACCGTTGGTATCAAAATCGCTGTTCCGGCTACGTCCAAATAGGTTAATCATTGCAAAGCCCGCAGGGCAGTGTACGAAGTGTGGCTTATCGACTAGTATAACTAAAAATCGAAATCAGTCCATTTACTCGAATAATGATAGCAATATCCCATAACAAAACAGGACCTCCTGACGTAATTACAACTTTACGATAGGAGGTCTTTTCATCATTGTCTATTTTCGTAGATTGGTTCCTTATTTTGTTATCAGGCTTTCTACATCGTAAAGCCGTGGTGTCTTTATTCCGTACTTTCTGGCATCTGCAATAACTTCCTGCACTGCATAGCCAACTTTATAGTGGTTATGCGCCAAAAGTGCATAGGACATGCTATTCGGCGAAAAAACAATATGGCTCATAAGAAATCCAACAACTCTAGGGGGCAGGCCGCCCAACACTTTTGTCATGACATCAAGTTTTGAGCCCTTTGCTTTTAATACAGGGATCATTTCTTTTAAGTTCTGTCCTAATCCATCGAGGGCTTCCCGTGAGGTAGCTACCTCCTTAAAACTGCCGCTTTTTAATACTTCGGTTTCCATTGCAGCGTTGACTGCTAAGTGATTCCAAAGCCAACTTTTTACATCCTTTTGAACCATGATCTTAAAGCCGGTCTGAGTAAAAAGCTTACGGACCTCTAAATCCCTTTTGGTAGGCTCTGCTTCAAATGTTCCAAACTGAACCGTTTTGTATAGCCCGCCGTAAAGTGTGTTTCCTTCAAACCCGCCGCCAGCACCTGGGAAGCCATAAACAATTTGACTGGGCGGAATCGGCTGAACAGCCAATCTTGGGTCTTGCCAGATATTGCTGAAAAAAAGGACGGTTGCATTGTTAACGCGGGGTGCCAGGTACTTAACCGCACTTGATATCTGCTCGGGGTTGACGCTCATAAAAATGAGGTCATAGTCGTGATTTTCTTTTATCTCTTCGTGGATAACAATAGGCCATTTTTCTTTGATTATCCGGTCTTTTTTGCTTTGTCTTGCATCCCATAATTCCAAGTTTACATAGGAGCCATATTGTGCCTTCCTGCCTTCGCGAACATAGAATTCGACGGTGTGACCTGCATTTTCAAACGCCCAGGCATATTGCGTTCCAATGACACCACGCCCAAAGAAAAGTATTTTCATAAAGATTCCTCCATAATGAATGCGTGTTGACTTTTCAACACTTGTTTGATATTCTGAGTATACTGATTTGTAATGAGAATTTCAATGGTTACAATAGTTCCAACTGTTGATAACTCAACACATTGCTCTGATTTGTTGATTTCTGGAGGAGAACGCTGTGGATAGAAGAATAAAAAAAACAAGACAATTGATTATGGATACCTTCATCGACCTGTTGGACGAAAAAGGCTTTGAGAAAATAACCATCAATGACATAGCCGAACGGGCTGACATAAACCGTGGGACTGTTTATCTGCATTATGTGGATAAATTCGACTTACTTGACAAGTGTATAGAAAAACATATTGAACTGCTGCTAAATCACTGTGCCAATAGTACGGATACCACGCTAAACGCTAATGCATTTCAGAGTATCTTTGAATATCTGGAGGAAAATATCAAAATGTATCAGTTACTGCTTAACAATGAAAGATTTGGATTTTTCCGTAGCCGCTTATATTCCGTTATTGAGCAAACAGTAACTGAGGTTATCGGGGTAAAGTCAGAAAACAGCGCATTTTCCAATGGCGTTGCGACTCATTTTCTGACTTCTGGGTTTATTGGAGTATTGGAATGGTGGATTAATAATTCTATGCCTTGCAATGTTGAGGAAATTACGAAGCAGCTTATGTTTATGCTGGAACCATACACCAGGCATCTTGTATCACACTAACCTGATTTGCAGCAGGGTTATTATCTGTCAGAACAGAAAGGAACTGATTAATCATAAGTAATTAACATCAAAAACTCCATAGTATAGAGTATTGTGGAAAGCAGGAAGCCGTAGCTTTATATTAAATGCAGTGGTTCCAATATAAAGCAGTGTCCAAGATAAAACTTCTGACTTAATTTAAAACAACGAAACAATCGTTTGTTTAACTTCTGCTTTCCACAAATTTTTTTGTAAAATGATTGTGTTCCAGATTTTGATTCCCAATTCTTATACATTTGATTATTCTTTACGAAAGCTTTATACAGATTATTTTATTTGCTTAAGTACCTCTTTATTCTTCTCTAAATCAACCTCAAGAACACTCATACCCTCTACTACGGCTGCGGCATAAGAATCCTCTGCGGGAATTGTGAGGGATTCAGTTTTTATTTCTCCCTGCAAAACGATATTGAGATAGGTAAGGAATTGTCCTTGATTCAGATCGGTATCTATTCCAGGAATAATCTGGAGCAGAACGTTGGTCAGCTCCTCAATATTTTTTTTGCTGCATTCTTCCATAATACTGGATATCAGTCCTCTTAACCGTGCAGTCCTTCCTAAATCCCCTTTTTCACCTTTAAGTGTTGGAACCATACGTACTCTCAAATAGCCAAGTGCCTGATTTCCGTTCAGTTTCTGTTTTCCGGCAATTACATTGCGGTATTTCTTATTGCTGATAAAGTTTGTACTGTTCAAGTAGTCTGCTTCTTGCTCTGACAGCTCAATATCGACGCCGCCGATGGAATTGATTGTATTTTCAAAAGCATCCATATTGACCGTAACGACATGGTCTATGGTAAAGTTAAAGTTAGTTTCAAGTGTATCCTTGATAAGGTTAGAACCACCAAGCTTATAAACTGAACTTAACTTGTCTTTTCCGTGATTGGGTACATCTAAATACATGTCACGCAGGAAGGAAACTAAATCTATTTTTTTCATATCCGGCTTCATACTTACCACTAATATGCTATCCGCCCGCAAATAATCGGCATCCTTGTTACCATCAACTCCTACTACCAGTATATTATTTGTTTTATCAAGCTTTTCTTTGGTATTGCTTTTTGCAGTCTCAGTTTGGGTATTTTTTAAATCAGCTTGATTATCCGTTACCTTGCTCTCAATCGTTTTTGCAGGTACCAGCCATGGAGTCAGGCTTCCTGCTGCTATCATTAGACAAGCTAACCCTATAATAATATAAGTACCTTTTTTTGTGGGTTTTGCATTCATGATTTGATAAAACCGGTCCTTTAACTGCTTCTTTTTTGCTCCAAACCCAGTTGAAAGCAGGATATTGTTATTATTACTGCCACCTGTCAGCATATGAATTAAAAGATAGCTGTAATTTTCTCTATAGTTGAGTGTTTTGTTAGCTATTAAACTCTCATCACAGTATAATTCAATATCATTATTAGCCAGGTAAACCATATAATGAACAAAAGGATTAAACCAGTGCACGGCTGCTGCAAGGAGCAAGAGAAACTTATATACTAAATCATGATGCTTGTAATGGATGAGTTCATGCTTTAGTAAAAAGTGGTATTGTTCTGCTGTAAAATCCTTTGAAGGCAGTACAATACAAGGGTTAATAAATCCAATCAGCATGGGTGAAACTACCTGCTTGCAGGAAATGATACCGATTTTACATTTTAAGCCCAATTCACTGCAAAGGCGTTGTAACTGCTCAGTCATATTCTGATCTTTAACTGTTATACTCCATCTTGAGATTTTAGCTCGAAAGCTGTAGTAAGTGATTATGTGATATCCAAGATACAGTAACAGTCCTGCTAACCATATCATTGGCAGGAGAGTAAGACTGGTGTTGGAGATGTCTATATGTATTTGTGAGCCGATAACTCCTTTTACAGCTGATAAAAAGGGGGCTTTTGAGTTAAATGAAATCCTGCTGTTATTCTTTTCGTTTTCGTTTTGTAATTTATTATCCGCTAATACATTCCCTTCAGGTTGTGTATTTCCATTTTGCTGATTTTTAATGACTTGTTGTTCAGTATCTGCCGGTTGTTTGTTTTTAACTGATGAATTATAGGAGGATTTATCATACGTATCAACTGATTCCTTACTGGGTGAAGTAACAAATTCAATGGTGGTCCTGCCCGAATTAGTAATACTTGATACAGGTAGCAAGCTGATATTAACAGGTAGGATAAGACGAATTGCAATTACTGCCCAAACAATGTAAATCCATCGTCTTGAATAACTTTTACGTAATAATTTGTTCAGTATTATGACACATAGTATGACAAAAGCCCCTAAAGCAGATAAGCTTACAACCGTGAGAAATAGATTGAATATACTATTCATTCTTACCACCTTCTTTCGCCACTTTAATAATATCTATTATGTCTTCAATATCATTTTCTGTAATAGTCTGATCTTGAACCAGGGAGGCTATTAATTTTTTATAGGAACTGCTATAAAACTGTTCCAAAAAAGTTTTTGTTTCTTTTTTTAAATAGTCTTCTTCTAAAATTAAGGGAGCATAGTATTTTAATCTGCCCTGTTTCTTCGTTTCAATAAAACCCCGTTCTTCAAGACGCGTTAGTAACACCTGAACCGTAGACCGGGACCAGTTCTTTTGCTCACACACCTGCTTGACAACGTTACCCGTACCGATTGAGTCACCGGATTGCCAGATTATCTGCATAATAAGCAGCTCAGAATCAGGCAGTCTCTCATAATTATCTTTACTTTTCATGTGTTTTTTCCCTTTCTTAGTTATTAAATATGGAATTAAAAAAAATAGTTCTATGCATCGATACATGATTTACCATATATTCACTATAGCTCTTTCGTTGACAAATGTCAATACAATTTAATGACATTTGTCAACGAAGTTTTATATGAAGTATTTTTAGGGTAATTTAGATAAATTAGTAGGACATACGGATTCTTTACTACTTGACCGGGGGATATGCAATGCCGTATGCAGATATCATTACCGGTAACCCGGTATATTCCAGCGAGTATGACATGGAGATGCTTTAACCCCCTTTTATCAAAGTATTAAGTCAGGGTGTACAACATTGTACAGGGTAAATATGCAGGGAATACCCAATATTCCTATCTATATTCTGTTGGTTTTAATGCTTGGAAAGAGGAAAGGATAGCTATTGACATAACGATTTTCTAAGGATATTTTTTTTGACGATTCTAAGAAGAATATTGATACAGCATTGAAACTGGGATATGATGCTGTACATGTAAAAGATTTTTATGATAAGGATGAAAAAACAGACAAGATTTTTTCTGTAAAAGTTATATAAGGACAAACGAAGTTAGTATGCAGTGGTGGTTTGTCTTCTTCAACCTTCGTTGCAATTTTGGTATAAGTGTAAGTAAAGCCAGAAATGAGGTAAGACTAATTTTCTGGCTCTACTATACCTTAAGGAATGACTAGCTAATAGGACCATTTATAACACAAATAGTCACACAGGCAGCAAGCCCTTACGGTTTGCTTAATGAAATACTCAACTATTTTGTTGGCAATACTTCCTTTCCTTTGAAAAACTTTTTATTCAAACTATAAATTCCGAACCAGCCGAGCAATAATAACACTTCTGCCAGGACAACCAGCCATAATATCTGCGTGTATCCACCAATGATGCAAAATATAGTATTAGCCAGAGGAAAACCCAGGAAAGTAAACATGACTGGAAAATCTTTTTTGTAATTCAAAGAGCTGACAAACCGACGATCCCAGAATTTAACGAAGGCTAACACTAAAACTCCCACTGTGATTATAGAAAGTGCAATCAACATTACCCATTGCATATTAGAAGTTCTGGGGAAAAATGGTGCCATAAAATTAAAGAAATTGGATAAAGGTGAAACCAAACAAATTACAGAAAGAATGGAAGCCAATATCGGATATAAATAACCAACTAGAGTACTATAGCCTTTCTTTTTATGCCACCATTCACCGATTAAAATAAAGGCGGTCCAGTATCCGGCTATATAAATCCATCCTGTAAAATTCATAACAGGTTCCCCATATATTAAAGGTTCCCCTGGAATCGGGTAAAAACTCCACCTGCCAATGGTTCCTTCCGATGTTTCAAAAATCTGTTTTACTGCAACTGGATCAAGTGAAAAGTCAAAAACCATAGCACTAAGTCCAGTAATGAATGGTTTCGTCCATGCCGGTATATTTACCGTCTTCAAAACACGTAACGTTGAGTAAACGATAAGAAACTCGATAATTGGAACAGTTAATGGTGTATTGAATACCATTAGGATACTGTGCCCATATGCGTAAAAACCTTCATTCCCCATAAGTCCCATAGATACCGCAACATTTTCAAAGGCTGCGGCGTAGAAAAAGACAAAACTTATGAATTGCATTAATACAATCTTTGGTCGTTCTTCGTAATTAATTATATAAAAAACCATTAAAGTAGCGACTACTAAAACTAAAATATCTTGAATAAGCCATACAGGAACTATTGTTATATTTCCCATTGTTTGTACCTCCAGTTAAAATTAATGTTTGTGTCGAACGTTCAAATGTATTATACTAATATAGTGTTACTTAATCAACAGGCAGTTCGATAACAGTACGTTCGATATCTTACAAAACAGATGATTGTTGTTCGTTTGTAGGATTATTTATTAAGGAGGATATTATGGCATATGAAAAAGCAGACCATCGGGTGAGATATACAAAAATGGTTATAAAAGATAGTTTACTGGAACTTATGAAAGATCGTTCGATCAGTAAAATTACAGTAACAGACATATGTAAGAAAGCAAATATTAATCGGAATACTTTTTATTCCCATTATATCAATCAGTTTGAACTTTTATCAAATATTGAAGATGAGTTATATGAAGAAATCAGACAGGTTGTGGGACATGCAATGGACCTTGAAGCCTCCGGAAAACTATCATATGAACTTTGCAAGTATATAAAAGCAAACAGCAATATATGTGAAGTATTATTTTCAGAGAATGGGGATAAAGAATTATTAGAACGTATTCTTTATATCAGCCACGATTTCAATATTGAAAAATGGAAGAAGGAAGTAAAACATATTGATCAAAAGTTATTTGATAATTGGTATACTTTTACTGCATATGGCAGTATAGCCATAATAAAAAAGTGGGTCAATAGTGGTATGAAGGAGAGCCCTAGTAAAGTTGCTGCTTTTATTGATAAGGCGACAGAAGCAATATCGAAAGATTTTTATGATTGATCGTATAGAGCAAAATTGAGTTATTGAGGTTAGTATTGATTTTTAGAATTAGTAGATAGAAATTATTTTCAGATTTTTATTATTACCCTATTGACAACTAGATAAAATAAATATATAGTATACATAGTTAGTGCAAGAGGAGGTAATTATAATGGCATATTCTACAGAGTTCTCCCGAGCAATTACAATTTGTCTCTTGATAAATCAAAAAATGGACGAATATGGATTTGAGTTTGTATCAGCAAATACAATTTCTGAATTTCTTAAAATACCTGCGCCGACAGTAGTTAGAATTTTGAGAAGTCTGAATGCGGCAGGTCTTACAGCAACAAAAGAAGGGGCAAAGGGTGGAGTACTTTTGGCTAAACCAATCGAAGAAATAACTTTATTGGATATATTCTTATCGGTTGAACATGGTTCTTTATTTAAAACAGATATTGATTTTCTAATTGAAGATTCAAGAATAGATAAATTAAAATCTCTTATATCAGGTTATATGGAGAATGCGGAAAACGCAATGAAAAAATCTCTTAAAGTAACAACCTTAGCTGATATAGCTAAATCTCTATAAAAGCTTGTATTATCTTTCATAATAACTGACAGTTGTGCTGTCAGTTAAAATTATACATTAAACTATATAAAAAAGATATATAGTTTATATATATAATAATATTATATTAGTTGGAGGTAGACTTAATTGAGAAGTGTAGTTTATTATTTTACAGGAACAGGAAATAACTTACAGGTAGCGAAGCAAATTGCTGAGGCCTTACCAAATTGCGAGCTAATATCAATGGGGAAAGGAAGACATGACAGTACTAAGGTATATGATTATATAGGTTTTGTTTATCCGACCTATGCCTTTAATTTGCCTCGGAGAGTTACACAATTTATAAACGAAATGTCGACTGAAAAAAGTAAAAATGCATATTTTTTTGCTGTGACTGGCTGTGGTAATATTAGTGGTGTTGCGTTAACTGTCCCTGCCAAAATTTTAGCAAAAAAAGGTGTGACACTTAATTTTGCAGAAGAAATTATTATGGTTGGAAATTACGTAGCGATGTATAAAATGAATGAGAGAAACACAGAAAAATATCAGGCTGCTACTAACCAAATACCTGCTTTGGTACGAAAGATAGTTTCAAAAACACAGCAACCAGCAGGTAAAGTAAATGAAGCTCTGAATTTATCAACGGCTTTCGGACAAAAAGTAATATATGCCAGAAAAGACAAAGGCTTTCGTGTATCCGCTGATTGTATTGGATGCGGAATTTGTGAGAAAGTTTGTCCGGTTAGTAATATTAAAATGCAAAATAATAAACCAAGTTTTCATCACAATTGCGAACAATGTATGGCATGTGTGCAGTGGTGTCCAAAGGAGGCTATTAATTTTAAGAATAAGACACAAAACAGAGGGCGATATACGAATCCTAGTATTAGTGTGAAAGAATTAATAGAAGGCAATAAGAACAGTCGTCAGTAAAGAAAATTTATGGATTAAAGCCTAATTGTTAACATTTCTATAGTTCAGGCACATTTTATAACATTTTAGAGTTTTTTATTGTATAAAAACATTGATGGGGCTGTTGCAAATCAAAGACTGAATTGTCTGGGAGAGAATAGGAATTATATTTTTCAAATATTTAATTCCTATTCTATGACCAGGTTTGACATACTATATAATTTGCAACAGCAGGTTTTTAAATTTTTATTACTTAATAAGCATTTAATAAAAACCTCAACACATTATGCAAAAGTGACTTGACAAAAGCGTATAGCAACCATATACTGTTGTTATGGAAAAGATTAAAAACAAAAAACATGAAATTGCATATGAATCTTTAGATTTGGCTTTTGCTTTAATGGAACTAGATAAAAAGACGCGATACTACGGAACAGATGTACCAATTTTTCACTCTGAAATTCATGTAATAAACGCGATAGCCGAACATCCCTGCATCCATGTGGGTGGTCTAGCCGATATACTAGGAGTAACCAAGGGGGCCGTTTCCGAAATTCTCAAAAAGCTGGAGAGAAAGGCTCTGGTTAAAAAGGAAGTTGATGAACTGAATTTATCTAGATATTTACTGAGTCTAACGGAAAAAGGGGAAAAAGCCAATAAAAATCATATGCATTACCATGCTATTATAAACAGCATGGTGGAAAATGAGCTGCAAAATGCTACCGAGGTGGAATTAAACTTTTTGTCAGACTTTTTATCAGCCTTAATAAGCAGGATTCAAAATTTTGATGAAAACATTATATAATAAAAATTTTGCACAAGTGTATGGCTACCATACACATTTTTCAAATAATAGAGTTAGGAGGTGCTAACCGTGAAAAAGAAAATGAGTAACCATCAAACTTTTGATAATAGTGAGGCTAAAGAACGATGGTATCAACAAAAATTCAAAATTGACCAAAGAATACTTCAATCATTTTTAAATTCTTTTTCTCAATGCTTCTGTGTTCCATTTTATCTATATGACTATTCCGTATTTCTGCAAAATGATTCGTATATTAATGAGCCTGAGGATAACGAGAATAAAAGTGTTTAAATATCGAAAAGTAATTATATCAATGTGTATGGCAACTATACACATTGTAATATAGTTGCTATACACATTCAAGTATAGTGAAAATGCAGGACTAGCAGTGAATCATAATATACATCATCATTTGGAGAAAAAACTAGTCTGTTGCCAGAATCTTCAAGAGAGTAATAGTTAAAGACCACATATAGGTTTTCTTTAAGAATTCACATCGTTCATACTCCTTGTAAATAGTAACATCTCCAGGGTCTATATGGACAACGATAGACCCTAAAGATGTGTATTAGTCACTTATATTCTATCATCTTTACATAAAAGATTGGTTTAAACCTATTGCTGTTCAGCAAACCTCCAACATGCGACTGTTCCAGCAAACCCAATAATTCCCGTTATTGCAAGTATGGCGATGCTAGTCATACTAAGAGGAACCTTAGAAATAAATAATGCCGGAATTGTCCAAGGGAAATAAGCAGCAAGACCAGCCTGGGCAACGACATTGGAAATAACCACAATCAGGAACGCAAGACCAATGGGAGCTAAATAACCCCTACTGACATTTGCCAATAGGGCACTTATCGTACTGACAACCATAGTGAGCAGGGATGCTGCCATAAAAGAAAGAAAACTATTCATGATAAGCAACCATGTCCCGCCAGTCAGACCAATCAAATTACCCATAAGGAATACGACAACAAACATGAAAAAGGCTAACAAAACATCCCAAAGAAAAATTACGATGAACTTTGAAAGAACCACATAAAGTTTAGATACTGGTTTCACCAGCAATTCACTGATTGTTTTATCTGCGTATTCCCGTCCGAAGACCCAGCATGCGGTGAATGAGAATCCAATCACCAAAAGAGCAGTGCTGGTACCGAGCAAATCAGTTAAATAAGGTTCCCAGCCGGCATCTGGGGCATTAATATAGGTGACTAAACCAAGCATAATCGGCATCGTGGCAAACGCGACAACAACAATCCAAAAAACACTTGAACGCAATACTTTAAGGGCTTCGCAATATATAAATGATATGATTTTCATTCTTGTATCCTCCTTGCACTCTGAATAACACGTAAAAAATAACCTTCCAAATCCTCGGTAACGATGTTTAGCTGTGTTGGGGGCTGTCCAAAACGAACCAGCAATTCAGCTAATCTTTCAGGTTGTTCCGTTGCAGAAACCTCGAAAAGCAATAAGCGTCCATCTGTGTTTTCCTTAAAACGATATCCATGCTCTGTGAGTATATGTTTCATGGCATTGTTATCGCGGCTATTAAGAACCAGGTGTTTTTGTAAAGACTGCTCTAAATGTGTCATTTTGATTTCCTGAATTAACCGCCCTTCATGGACGATGCCAATCCGATCCACCAGCTTCGAAAGTTCTTCCAGTTGATGACTGGATATAAAAACAGTAACTCCAAAATTCTTTGATAAATCCAAAAGCATTTGTCGGATTTCTACAACACCGGCGGGATCAAGACCATTAATTGGTTCATCCAAAATTAATATTTTCGGATTGTGAATCATTGCTTTCGCTAACCCCAGCCTTTGTTTGTTTCCCAGAGAAAGATTTTTTGCTTTCTTATTCTTATGTGGTTCTAAACCTAGCTTTTGTATCACTTTGGTAATGGATTGGCGGTCAGAAATCATTTGCAGCCTTCGGGCAAGGTCTAAATTTTCTATTACGGTAAGTCCTGGATAATAAGTAGCATCCTCCAAATATCCAACTTGCTCCCACAGCTTGTGAGTTCCGGAATCAACTTTATTCCCCAGCATATAGATACTGCCGGACGAGGGTTTTAACAATGACAACATCATTTTAATTGTGGTTGATTTGCCAGCTCCATTCAAACCAAGAAACCCGAATATTTCACCACCATTTACTTCAAGTGATAGATCGCTGACCGCACGATAATCACCAAAATTTTTTGTGAGACCATCCAACTGTATTGCAGCAGAGCCGTCACTACGTAATTTTTCCATTTTAACCTCTATTCTTGCGCACGCTCTTTGCACATACCAAGTTTGTGGTGCGCAAGCACAAACTTGCGGTTGAATAATTTATTTTCAACCTATACACTCCTTTGTGAAGTTCTTTAAGCGTCGGTTACTTAAGTTAACGCTATATTGTACTTTAATTATAAAACATCAACTGAACCTCAATTTTCACTTAAAATTTCGTTGATGTTCAGTTTACTTTATAAGTGATATAATATATTTAGTAATTGCGAAACTTTTTAGTTTTCTGAATATACCATACAATTAATACGAATTTCATAGCTTCAGTTGCCCTCTGGGCAAGATTCAGCTCTGAAATTGTATTAATTGCATGGTACATAGATACAATAGTAGAGTTTCGCAATTACCAAATATATTAAATGTAACTGAGGTGACCTGTAGTGTTTGATATTTTAATTGTTGAAGATGATAGAAATACCCAGAAACTAATGTGCGCTGTTCTAAAGCGCGGCGGATATAACACATATATTGCAAAAGATGGTCTGGAAGCACTTGAGAGGATGGAAACACAGCGATTTGATTTGATTGTTTTGGATTTGATGATGCCTCGCATGGATGGAAATGAATTTTGCCAGCAACTGCGGGAGGTGGGAGAGAATATTCCAATACTGATGGTAACCGCCAATCAGGAGATGAAAGACAAGCATAAGGGTTTTCTCGCCGGAACGGATGATTATATGACAAAACCTTTTGATGAACAAGAAATGCTATTGCGGGTAAAGGCCCTTTTACGCCGGGCACAAATTGCCAGTGAACACAGAATTGTCATGGGTGAAACCACAGCGGATTACAATACACTTTCTGTTTCCTGGAAAAGGGAACAACATACTTTACCAAAGAAAGAATTCCAGCTTTTATTTAAGCTTATGAGTTATCCTAATATGATTTTCACCCGCAATCAACTAATGGATGAATTTTGGGGATTGGAGACTGAAACAGACGAGCATACTTTGAATGTTCATATAAATAGATTACGGGATAAATTTAGAGATAACCCCGATTTTGAGATAGTGACTGTGCGCGGTCTGGGGTATAAAATCAGGAGGCGCTTATGAAGCAAAGTAAAAAGGGGCATCCAAGGATTAGTCTTGCGGTTTCCCTGGTGGCCTTGGTTTTTCTCGTTATGCTCTTGTCCATTTTATCAGCTGGCTTGATTGCTTATTTGCTAATCAAACTAGGCATTCTGGATTTAGAAGGTACCGCAAGTCCAATCCGGGCAATCTCCATAATGGTATATATCAGTATTTTTTGTGGTGTAGTAATAGCAACCTTATTAAGCCGGCGCTCGGTTAAGCCAATACGGAACATGATGAAAGCCACGGAAAAGGTATCTCAGGGTAATTTCTCGGTTATGGTAAACGGCAGTTTTGTCTTTGAATTGGATGCCCTTGCAGGAAGTTTCAATAAGATGGTTCAGGAGTTAAAAGGTATCGAAACCCTGCGAAACGACTTTGTAAGAAACTTTTCTCACGAGTTCAAAACTCCCATTACTTCCATTAGTGGATTTGCCAAACTATTGCAGGCGGGTGATATCAGTGATGAGGAAAAGCAGGAGTACTTAAATATAATTGTCCAGGAATCCGAGCGGCTGGTTCATCTATCCACGAACGTTCTTAATCTTTCCAAAATAGAAAGCACGGAGATCGTTCGTGAAAAAACAATCTACTGTTTAGATGAACAAATCAGACTGGCGATTGTTATGTTAGAACCAAAGTGGAGTGATAAAAATCTTCACATTGACGTTAGTCTTGAAGATGGAATTGAAATACTTGGTGAAAAAAATCTAATCCAGCAGATTTGGATTAATCTTCTTGATAATTCCATTAAGTTTACGAAAGCAGGTGGAGTAATAAAAGTAGACTTATGGCAAAGCGGACATATGGCAATCTTTCGGCTTGAAGATAACGGATGCGGAATGAATGATGAAACCATACGTCATATATTTGACAAATTCTTTCAGGGAGACACCTCCCACTCAGTAGCCGGAAATGGATTGGGTTTGACTTTAGTTAAGAAAATTACTGAATTATGTGAAGGAACCATTGAAGTACAAAGCGAGCTTGGGAATGGTAGTGTTTTTATTGTGAAATTGCCTTTAGGTCTGGCTCCTAAAACCGATAATTATCGGTAATAAAAGACAATTTCACTGATATAAGACCATTTGTCTATTGAAAGCTTGGTTTTATGAGGTTACTCAGTATTGTTTGCAATATGAACTTGTTTTTTAGCAGAAGAATAAGCAATCGGCGATAACGCTGGTTGCTTTTCTTTGTTTATATTGACTAAATATAGTAATAGTTTAAAGAGTTAATGCAGAGAAAAAGGATTTATGTATTATAATTGTAAAACAAGTTAAATTATGGTAGCTTTATAAAGCAAATGTTATTATAATGATTATAAGTCACACAGGAGTATATAAGATTAGTGGCAATAATGAGAAAATATTTAGTAAATAGTAAAGTAACCTTTGAAAAAATATAAAAGAAGTATTGTTTTACAACCCTGCATTTTTAGGCATGGTTTGCAGGGCATATAATAAGTATCCTCTATATAATAATTTGTGAAAGGGAGAGGTATATGGATTGGCTTAGCAGATTTAATCTGGCAATAGATTATATTGAGGATAACCTTGATGGTAAAATTGAATATTCCGTAGTTGCACGGACAGCCTACTGTTCCGAGTTTCATTTTTCCAGGATGTTTTCCTCTTTAACAGGAATCTCATTGTCAGAGTACATTCGTCGCAGACGCCTTACAAAAGCAGCTTTTGATATTCAGACAAGTAATACCAAAATCATTGATATCGCCTTGAAATATGGTTATGACTCGTCTGATGCTTTTACAAGGGCATTTAAGAAATTACATGGTATCACACCGAATGCAGCCAGAGAGAATAGTGTACAGTTAAAGGCCTTCTCGCGTATCTCCCTTCAAATTAAAATAAAAGGAGATATTGAAATGGAGTATCGTATTGAAAAAATTGATTTTGTTCTACGTTTTGTTGGAGTTCGGCAGTGTGTAAAAACTTCTCGTGCCTTCAAAGAGATACCCGCATTGTGGAGCAAATCAAAAAAGGATGGTTACAAACAAGCACTGATTGACATGTCTTGGGTAAATCCAAAATGCAAGCTGGAAAGCCTTGTGGGTATTTGCGGTAAAGAAGCGGCTATTATGGAGGATGAATTTGATTACTTCATGGGAGTGCGATATGACAATGAGGTACCGGCTGGGATGGAAGAGCTAATCATACAACCTAGCTTATATGCTGTATTCCCTAATATTGTTGATGCCTGGAAAAGGCTATATTCTGAATGGCTTCCAGCATCAGGTTATGAACTGGCTAATCAGCCTTGTATTGAACACTTTCTAGGACCAGGTCATAAAATCAAACATGAGCTGTGGGTACCAATTATAGAAAAATAGATCAATGTGTATCGTAGACAAGACATGAGCTATGAGTGAAAAACAGACCTTTGAAGTATATTCTTAGGTCTGGATTTTTTTAAAAATTCTGGTATTTAGGAGGATTACGAAATGATAGAGGTGGTAGAAAGATTTTTAACTGGGTTAAAAGGAGCATTACGACCTGGTGAGAGACTGGAATTAGAAGTAGCGACAGGTGCTGCGATAGAGGATATTAACGAGTTGAAATTAAAATATCCCAAAATCCCTCAAGCACTGATTGACCTGCTTATAAATATTGACGGCACCTATTGGAGACAATATGGAGAGAAGAAAATTGCAGTTTGTATCTTAGGCTCGGATGTGGATGAAGGTAGATATCCTTATTATTTGATGTCGGCACAGCAGATACTGGAAAGTTCACAAGAAGATGAGGATGTTTCTTATGTTTTGTATGAAGATGAAGATGCGGTAGATCTAAAGATTATGCCTGAGGGGCTTCTTAAGGGAAACTATATCCATTTTGCTGACTGTATGAACAATGGTGGGTCATCAAGATTATATATCGATTTTAACCCATCGGAGGAAGGGGTTTGCGGTCAAATTATCCGATTTTTGCATGATCCGGATGAATTTAAAGTAATCGCGGATAGCTTTGATGAATATTTAAAGGATTTAATCGATCATGGATATGCTTATTTGTCGGATATGGATTGAAGATTGAGCTTGGCGATTCCAATCTGCATTCTGGCGATTTTGCTCTGCCATCAGTATTCTTGTGGTGTTGTGTATTGATATCGATAGGGAATTTTTAATAATTTGGAGGTAGAATTAGATGAGTACAAAATTTGATCCCAATAACAATGTTATAAAACTCTGTGTAATAGGAATGAGTTTAGAAGATAGTGGGAACGCAGAAGAAGCAGGTACGATGTTTCAGAAAGCCTGGAATGAAGCAACAGATGACTATGAAAAATTTATTGCAGCTTATCATTTAGCTCGTCAAGAAACGAATATTACAGACAAATTAAAATGGATGGAAACATCTTTACAATGCGCGCTGAATATAAATGATGATAATGTAAAGAGTGCGTACTCAACCTTATATGTAAACATTTCAAAGTGTTATGAGGAGTTGGGTGACTCCGATCATGCAAAAAGAAATTATGAATTATCGGAATCCTACAAAGGGGCACCTACTGATAAAGGACCGTTTTATCATGGGACTAAGGCAGATTTAAAAGTTGGTGATTTACTGACAGCGGGAGGAATTTCAAATTATAAACCGGAGCTCCAAATGAATCACATTTATTTCACAGCCAATACCAATGGTGCAGGACTTGCTGCTGCGTTAGCGAAGGGAGAAGGCAGAGAACGCGTTTATATAATAGAGCCAACAGGTGAATTTGAAAACGACCCTAATGTAACCGATAAAAAATTTCCAGGCAACTTAACACGTTCTTATCGCTCAAAAGAACCTTTAAGAATTGTTGGTGAGGAAACCGAGTGGGCGAAGCTGACAACTGCACAACGAAGCAAGTGGCGTGAAGATCTGGCAAAAAGCAAGGGTGAAATTATCAACTGAATCTGTTTCAATTAAGGAAGATTGAGTATGGCTATTATTAGCAAAAGAGGTTTCAATCAACTACTTAGGATATGGGAAGTTCAAGGAAAATGCTAAGTCCAGAGAAAGGATTGTTTTCAGCCCATATTCTGCCTTCATGAGATTCAATAATTTCTTTGCATATAGATAGACCTAAGCCTGCTACGTTCCGGCTATCATCAGAGGTGAAAAAGGGTTCAAAAATATAACTTAGAATATCTTTTGGAACGCCCATACCGTTATCCGAAATCTGAAACAGAACTTTCTTATTTATTTGCGAACATTTCACAGAAATTGCAGGATTTTCAGTGCCTCCAAAATGTTTCATACTGTTGCCGATGATATTACTGAAAACCCTGCGGATTTTTGAAAGATCCGCTAAGATATTTACCGGTCCGCACTCATTTATTATAAGAAAGTGTATTCCCGTACTTTCCATATCATCCTTATAATCCTCTCGAATCAATTGAATTAGTTTGTCCACGGACAATTTCTGCTTACTGAAAGAAGGCTGGAGATTGAAACTCAGATAATCATCAAACTCGCCTATCAGAGTTTTTATAACCTCTGCTTTTTCATATATTGTATCAATGTAGCTCATTTTACGGTCTTCAGACAGCTTTCCGCTCTTGAGTCGTTCGGTATAACCCATTACTGAGGTAAGGGGAGTTTTAATGTCGTGAGAAATAGAAGCGATGATACGGCTTTGTTTTTGCTTTTCCTCACTTAAATTGTTAGCTAATTGCACAAAACTATGCTGCAGCTTTCCAATTTCATCCACTCTTTTGATAGGCTCGGGTACGTTTCCCGTAGTATACTCTTTTATGGATTTCTGTAATTTTTCAATTGGTTTAACATACTGGAGATACAGTACAATCGTTACCGTCAATAGGATGCAAAATAGAATTACTATTTCTGCTTCTAATAGTATACGGATAAGAGGTATATCATATCCATTCTGAATAGACAAAGATTTAGTGACCCTCAGCAGGTAGATCTCTCCGGATAAATGAACGATTACCGTTGATCTGATAAAAAGCGAAGCGTCCTGAGAATTCTTTGTTTCAAAAACTACGTTATCATCTAAGGACTGTAGCTTGATGTCGTAGCCCTTTTTTTTAGAGAGCTGAGTTAAATAGTCCTGATAATCCCCAGAGGTACTTACTTCCTTTGATATTTTCTGCATATCTTGATCTAGTGCTGCTTGTCTTTCATCAAAATGAGTAGAAACCCTAGTTGAAATGAAAAGATTATAATACAGCATCAGTCCGAGTATATTGACGAGTAATGCAATCAGTACTGTGAAGGCCAATTTATAACGCATACTCATAAGCTCTGCCTCTGGGGCATTACCAATTTGTATCCGACCCCCCATACCGTTTTTAAATATTCATTATTTGGATCGAGCTTGGAACGTAAGTTTTTAATATTTACCGCGACGGTACCGATATCGCCGTAATCAGGACCCCATACTTCGTTAAAAATCTGCTCCTTGGAAAGAACCTGTCCAGAATTTTCAATAAAATAACATAGAATTTGAAACTCCCGGTGCGTAAGCTCAACAGGCTGCCGGTTTTTATATACTTCGTAACGTTCCTTATTAATCGTAATAGTATCAAATTCCAGGGTAGTTCCTTTTGCTTTTTCTGTTTCACGATGTTCTCGCCGGATATGAGCTTTCACTCGTGCAACCAGTTCTTCTACTTTAAATGGCTTTGAAATATAGTCATCAGCACCCATTTCTAATCCTATTAGTGTATCAACCATTCTGCTTTTAGCGGTCAAAAAGAGGAGTGGGCAGGAAACCTTATCGCGGATTTTTCGGCAGAGTGTTAGTCCATCCATCTTTGGCATCATAATATCTAAAATAATTAACTCAAACTCGGTATCGTTAATTAGTTTTAAAGCAGATTCGCCATTATATAAGAGGGTGGCATGAAAACCCTCATCCTCTAAAGCATCTGCTATCAGACGAGCAATAGCGGTGTCATCATCTACAATTAGTATATTCTTCATATTTGATACCTCACTTTAATTCTTTTCATGCAATTATAACACAGATAAATTATAGAGTAATACAAAATAAATTAAGAATTATTAAGATGCCTTTTCTTAATAATTCTTAATTTTAATCCCCTTACCACTTAATTTTTGAGTAATAGTATAGAATGCAACAAATAATAAAATTGGTAAAGGAGATAATACGATGAAGCAAAGAAATATTTTAAAGACGATTGGTTTTGCACTATTATTAGTGCTTTTGTTCGGTGTTATTCTAGTGCTGATGATCAGCAGCAGGGAGCGATGGTTTGCTTATCTGATTCTGGCGGTCTGTATTGGCTGGCTCATTTTCATAAGAAGTACGAAATTCTGGCGTGGCTTTAGAGTCCCCCTCTGTTGGTTATTAGCGCTAGCTGTTGCCTGGACCGGTCTCTTTGCCGGTCAGCCTTCAATGAATATTCAGCCTTATATCCCGCAGAAATTGGAACAGCCCAGCGCTTCCTATCAGCTCTTGCTGAATAACTTAACGATAGTGGATACGAGAACGGGTAATCTTACTTCTAATATGAGCATTCTGTGCGAAAATGGAAAAATCAAGGACATTGCAGCTGCTGGTACAATCAAAGCGGACAAAGATGCAAAAATCATTGACGCAACCGGAACGTATGTCGTTCCAGGGTATCTGAACATGCATATGCATGTGGTTGGGGAGGAGTATACGAAGGAATCGATGGCTCTTCTGCTTGCCAATGGTGTAACCGGATTCAGACAGATGAGCGGTTCCGTCGAACTTTTAAAGGAATGGAGATCCGGTGCCTTTACCAGCTCTTTGGAAGAACCGGCACTGCTTACCATGCCTGGCGATATCATGACACCCATGAATGCATTAACGCCGGAGATTGCTGCGGAATTAGTCCGCCAGCAGCAGGCTGCTGGGGCTGCTTTTATAAAAGTTGGTGGTGTTTCACCAGATGTGTTTCAGGCCATTCAGGCAGAGGCGAACAAACTCGGTATTCCGGTTGAGGGGCATGTGCTTCCCGATATGGACTTAAAAGAGGTTTCAAAAAATGGCTTTCACAGTGTAGAACACTTTGGCATCAACTTCGGCGCTCTGATATCCTGCTCAACAGATGAGAAAGCCTTAAGAGCCCAGACAACAGGGGTTCCTGCCAAATTATTTGAAAATCCAATCTTCGTACAGTTTATGAAGATCAGGGGGCTTCAGCATTTTGTGAACGAGCAATTCATAAAGTGGGGTACTAAGACTTCAGGAGGAGAAAAAGATGAAACACAGCTAAAGCATATCATTAACACTTATAGTGAAGAAAAGGCAAAAGAGCTTGCCGATGTCTATGTCCAATATAATACATGGCAATGCCCGACTATGGTGCGTATGTATACCGGTCTGTTTGGCGGGAGCAGCGAGGCCACAGCACAGCAGCTCTATGATTTATATTTAAGTCTTGTCAGGACCTACGATCTGGAAGGTGTTAAAATGATGGCTGGGACCGATGGAAGCGAAGGTGATGCTATTCACAAGGAATTTGACGAGCTTGAGAAGGCAGGCATCTCACCGCTTCATGTTCTTCAGATGACTACCCTTAATGGAGCTGAGTTTCTGGGGCGTCTTCAGGATATGGGTACGGTAGAAACTGGCAAGGCTGCTGATTTAGTACTACTGGATGCAAATCCCATCGAGAGTGTTGGGAATCTTCACAAGATTAATGCTGTTATCCGAGCAGGTTCCTATCACAGCAAGGAAGAACTAGACTCTATAAAAGAAAAATATTCAATTGAAAAATAGAGAAGTTAATGGGTAATACCACTCTACTAAATAGGTATATCGGTATAAAGAAAGGCTATTCTTCATGCGAAACTATAATTTCATAAAGAGATAGTGAGGATATTAAATAAATAATAGCATCAAGTTAGGACCCTTTTTAAATTCAAGGTAACACATAAGTGAAATACTTGACTATATGATGAGGATTGAGTATATTAAAACAAGGAGTAATATATGAAAATCTGAGATCTTTACCCAATATATAGCTTTTAAGCTGTGGGTTTCTAATTGAAAACCACAAATGAATTTTATTTGAAATAGGGCAGAGGCATGAAAGGTGGTTTAATAATGAAAATTCTTATAGTCGGTTATTTTACCCAGGTTTCTAAATCTAATATTACTAATCATTTCCCAAAAGACTGGGATATAGTAATTGTTCCTCCAGGAGAAGAAATGCGAAAGCATATTGAAGATTGCCAGGTAATCATTCCGGAACATATTAAAGTGGATGACAACCTGCTGTCAAAAGCAAAAAATTTAAGACTGGTACAGACAGGTGCAGGATATGATAATGTAGATATTAAGGCCTGCACGCAACAAGACATATGGGTGGCTAATGCGTCAGGAGTGAATGCACAGGCAGTAGCCGAGCACGTAATGGCATTGATCTTATCTTATTATAAAAACATACCCTTTCTTGATGCTTTCATGAAAAACCGGATAGATGAAAGTAAACTAGATTATATAGGAAGTGAGTTAGCAGGTAAAACAATTGGAATTGTAGGCTTTGGCGCTATCGGTAAAAAAGTAGCTGAGTTTTGCAGGGTTTTTGATATGAATGTGCTGGCTTATGCCAGAAAAGCTGTTGCACAATCTGACGGTTTTGTGAAAATGACGGATTTTGATAATCTTGTAAGTGAGTCAGACATAGTAACAGTACATGCATCCTTAAATCCACAAACCAAACAACTGATTGACAAAGAGGTATTCAAGAAAATGAAGAATACCGCACTTTTTATTAATACAGCCCGGGGTGGAATTGTCAATGAAAAAGACTTAATAGATGCTTTAAAAAATGGAGATATTTCAGGAGCATGCCTGGATGTGTTTGAATCTGAACCACTTTCAACCGACAGTGAACTTCGGAATCTGCGTAATGTGATACTTACTCCCCATACGGCAGGTATGCCTGACGGTCTAAAATTTCATAAAAAAAGATATGATTTCTTTGTAAATAATATAAGACGTGTAGAGAATGGCCAAGAGCCTGAAAACAAGCTCAATCAGGTAGTATAGTTATTAATTAAGCGGCTGCAAACTTAGGGGGGTACCTTTTTTGACCATTTTAATATTATTATTACCGGGCTGGTTTACAGGTGGTGGTATAGCCTGCTACATAAGAAATAAGATAAAATGTAATCTTACTATTTATAATTAGTATGGTATAATGGATCATAAAGTAAGTAAAAATTTGTTAGCAAACTACTACAACGCGAAATGAGGTGAAATCTTGGACTTTAACAGAATATTAGAAAAACAAAAAGTATATCAAAATGGAAAGAATACACTTCATGAAGTGACTGTTGAATCTTATAATGATGCGTTTGAAGTGGAATTTACACATAATTCTACTGCAATCGAAGGAAATACCCTTACACTCATGGAAACGAAAGTAGTATTGGAAGATGGCATTTCCATTGGTGGAAAAGCGATTAGAGAAATATATGAAGTTGTAAATCATAAAAAAGCCTTCCGATATGTGAAGCAATGCAGCAAAGAAGGACTTCTATTGAATGAACAAATAGTAAAAGATATTCATGCGATTGTCATGGAGAATATCATAGTCGGTGGGATATATCGAAATGAAGAAGTTGTTATTAGCGGTGCTAGTCATATACCACCTGCTAAAAATGAAATGTATGTTCAGATAAAGAACTTCTTCGCAGATTTAGTTTATAAAAAAGATATGAATCCAATTGAGTTGGCAGCCTGGACCCATGCGGAATTTGTTCGAATTCATCCCTTTCAAGATGGCAACGGCAGGACATCCAGACTGATTATGAATTATCAACTGCTAAGCTGTGGTTTCTTACCAATTTCTATAGCAAAAGAAAACAGACTGGATTATTACAATGCATTAGATAAATATGCAGCGGAGGGTATCTTGGAAGATTTTACTAATATGCTGATGGAATTAGAAGAGATACAGCTTGATAAATATATTTCTATTATATCAGAACAAAGTAAAGCGCAGCAAATCCAGCAAAAGTAAGTCAGACCTTACGGACGTACCTACAGGCGGAACAGGGCTTGGTCTTGACTTTGTGGTAAATAAATGGAAAGTCTTAATTTAAACTTGATGGAGAAGAGTATTTATTTGGACTTGTGCACCAGCCCCCATGATAAAAGCTGTTAATAGGTGTCGAAGGAAGCGAGAGAATATAGAATTATGTAACATAATGTTGACAGACGAATAATATATCAAGTACCATTTTATTTTTGAGTAAATCGAGAAGGTGACAATATGATATCTTATGACAGTCTTACCGGAACCCTGGTGACACCATGCAATCCTGCTTATAAAGAAGCAAGGCTGATGTGGAACAGGGCAATAGAAAAATTTCCGGGAGCCATAGTATTTTGTGGAACCATAGATGATATAATAAATGCAATTAAGTGGGCACGCCATAACTGTGTTCCATTTCGTGTACGCAATGGCAGGCATAATTATGAGGGGTATTCTACAGGCAACGGTGTGCTTGTAATTGATGTGAGCAAGCTGGTGGGTTTAGATATGGACAGTAGCAGTGTAGCTGCACAAGGTGGAGTGAACAACAGCATGATATATGATTTGGTATCGCCTCAGGGGTATCCTTTTCCAGGAGGCTCTTGCCCAACGGTAGGAGTAGCCGGCTATGCAATGGGAGGAGGTTCCGGACCGATGAGCCGTTTATTGGGTCTTGGGTGCGACAGTCTTGAAGCTGTTGAGCTGGTAAATGCGGACGGACAGTTAATTACGGCAAGCAGGGAAAAAAATCCTAAGTTATATTGGGCGCTGAAAGGTGCAGGAGATGGCAATTTTGGAGTAGCTGTGAGAACCATATTCCGATTGCCGAAAAAAGTTGAATGTGTAACGCTGGCAGCTCTGTACTATCCAAATACTGATGCATCAGCACAGATACGCTTCATCCGTACATGGCAGAGATGGCTCAGTCGTTCGGACGAACGTATCACTTTACAGGCACCTGTCTATCATGATCAGGCAGAAGGATATGCCATATTTGCCCGCGGCATTTATTTTGGTTCTAAACTTCAGGCGGAGCAAGCGTTGGAATTACTGACCAATTTACCTGGATGTGAAGCTAGCTTTAAAGAGATGACTATTTACGAGGCTATTAAAGCAATTGAAGATACGATTCCGGCTTCGGAGAAATTCAAGTCCTCAGGGCGGTTTATTGGAAGACCACTGAGAGTAGAGGAAATAGAGAGAATGGTAAATATGATGCGGAACTATCCGGAAGGATCCATATTTACCGGCTTAACCTTGTATGCATTAGGCGGTCAAGTGTCGAAAATTGCTCCCCAAGAGTCGGCGTTCTTCTATCGGTATTCCCCTTTTGTGGTGGGCTTGCAGTCAATCTGGGCAGAGGATAAGTATGCAAAGTTAAATACAGAATGGGTGCAGAGCCGTCTTAACTATATTAATAGAGTTACAGTTGGTTCCTATGTGAATTTTCCCAGTAGTGACCTGGTAGATTACGAACGGGCATATTGGGGGGATAATGCAGCAAAGCTGCGTAGTGTGAAACAGATGTATGACCCTTACAATATATTTAGATTTCCACAAAGCATACGTTAAATAAGGAAATTTTCTTAAGGTTCTATGGCAGTTACAATGTCTTTAATAATAGATACAAACCCATAGTAACTGTCATAATGAATCATTTCACTGATGTTTTTAGCAACACTTATATAGCATTTTTACGTTGAGAAAGTAGGAGCATTATATACCGGGAGGTGCCGCAGCGCCTCCTCAAAAAATGGTGGCTTGGTCTTGAATGCTATCCCTTCAATTATCTTTTAGAGGAATAAAGAGATTATGGTTTGTCAAATATTCCTTTGGACTACATGAGCAAATCTGATGGAACACCTTTGAAAAATAGGATAAACTGTTGTACCCCAGCATTTCTGAAATCTCTGAAATTGAATAATCGGTATCCCGAAGCAGATTTTTTGCCTCACTTATTTTTTTATCTCTGATATAATGAGACAGTGAAACACCGGTCTCTGTCTTAAATAATGCAGACAGATAGTTAGGATGTACCTTAAGAGCAAGTGAAACATCCTTAAGACTACAGGCTTCATAAATATGCTGGTTTATAAAGTTGATGGCTCTGCGAATAGTCAGGGAATATTTTCCTTCTCTTCCAAGACCGACCAGTTTTATATAATGATTTATTATCTCTGAAAATACCTCATTCCAATTATTTTTATCAACCCGGGTTTCAATCTCATTAATATAGTAATCACTGAGAGCATAGCAACGCTCATCATCTGCACCTAGATCAGCAGCATAACGGCATATAACAGCAACTAAGCAGATTAAACTATTCTTTATTCCCCGAAGGGGCTGTACTGCAAGGGGAAAGTCGTTCATGGCATCCACAGAAAATTGCAGGTCTTTCATTAGAACGTCGGTCGGCTGTATCTGGGATCCTTGCAAAAAGGCTGTAATCACCTTATGTTCATCTGCCCGGGAATAGTGGCCATAACCGGATATCAGCATGTGTTTGACTGCTTCTTCAGCCTGTTTCCTGCTCATAAAATCACCTCACAATAGTTATAAAAACCTTAAAATATTACAACTATAATAACACTAATTTGATACAATAACAATACAAGTAGTTTCACTACTAGCTGTAACTTATTGCTAAATTCATACAAATTAGAGAAGGAGATGGTATAGTGGGTGTATTTAAAAAAGATTTTATGTGGGGTGGTTCTGTATCCAGTATGCAGACAGAGGGTGCGTGGAATGAGGGAGGAAAAGGCCTTACCACTTATGATGCACAAGGTATAACAAAATACGGTTCAGATTGGAAGACAGCGATTGATTTTTATCATCGCTACAAGGAAGATATTGCGCTGTTTGCAGGGATGGGTTTTTCCGCGTATCGTTTCTCTCTTAGCTGGGCACGGATACTACCAGATGGAGAAGGTGAGGTTAATGAAGAAGGTCTGCTTTTTTATGAAAAGGTTATCGATGAGCTTTTAAAGTATAAGATCGAACCGGTGGTATGTCTTCATCATTTTGATTTGCCATTGGCTTTGTTTAATAAATACGGCGGCTGGAACGGCCGTCAGACCCTGGAAGGTTATAAAAAGTATGTAGAAACAGTTATAAAGCGCTTTGGAACAAAGGTAAAATACTATATCCCCTTTAACGAACAAAATGCTGCTTCTCTTGTAGCCTTGTTCCAACTTCCTCCTAATACTCCTGAGAAAGAAAAGAGATTGGTTCAGGCAGCTAGTATTCACCATATGTTTTTGGCATCCGCTTCTGTATATCACCTTGCACGTCAATATGCGCCACATGCGAAAGTAGGTGGAATGGTTAATTTTATGCCTATTTATCCGGCCACCTGCAGGCCAGAGGATATCTTGGCAGCACAGAAGGCCTGCCGCAGCTACAACTACCAGACGCTGGATGTGTTTGCGAACGGAGAATATCCAAGCGATTTACTGAATGAATGGGAAAGTGAAGGCATTACTCCGCAATTTTTAGAGGGAGACCTGGATTATCTTAAGGCAGCCAAGATGGATTTTCTGGCCCATAGCTACTATATGTCGTTAACGATAAAAGCAGAAGAAGATAGTAATGGCACATCAGTTTTAATGAGAGCTTTTCAGAATCCACCGAAAAACGAATATTTGGAACAGACCGAGTGGGGATGGACCATTGATCCGATTGGACTTAGACTGACTGTAAAGGAAATATATGAACGTTATCATCTGCCGGTATTCACAATTGAGTGCGGAATCGGAGTAGATGAAAAACTGAATGAAAATAATACGGTGGAAGACGATTATCGTATTAACTATTTCAAAGAGCATATCAATCAGTTAAAACTTGCTGTCACTGAGGATGGAGTTGATCTCATGGGCTTTTTAACCTGGGGACCAATTGATATACTTAGTTCACAGGGAGAAATGAAAAAACGCTATGGTTTTATCTATGTGAACCGCACAGACACGGATTTAAAAGATATGGCTAGATATAAAAAGAAAAGTTATGACTGGTTTAAAAAGGTAATCACAAGCAATGGTGGGGTATTGTAAGTAATCTGAGGAGGTAGCAAAATGGATAAGCTGATTTTTGATATTGGGGCTACAAATACAAAATTTGCATTAATGAGTGTGGAAGGAAAGATTATAGCAAAGGAAGTGATTCCGACAAATTATAGTTCTGTAGATACTTTCTTTGACAATATGGTAAAGCTTGTTGAAAAGTACCGTGCCCATGGAGATGAGATTGCTGTCAGCACCAATGGACGAATGTGCCCGGATGGTAACACTTATCGGGCTTATACGGTTAAAATAATGCAAGGGGTGAACTTAAAAGAAGAACTGGAAGCACGGACAGGTTTGCCGGTCACTGTTATAAACGATGGCTTTTCTGCCGCACTTGGTGAATGGTGGAAAGGGGCCGGTCAGAGTAGGAATAACCTGATGGTCATCGTCTTAGGAAGCGGTATGGGTGGTGGATTAATACTAAATGGAAAGTTATATCAGGGGACCAGGCTAAATGCAGCCATGCTTTTTGGTATGATGAGTACCTATGGTAGTGGAAGGTATGAAGTTTCCGGAGTTACAACCACCTTTGCCCTCCTTTTATATCAGTTGTCTGCAATAAAGCATATTCCTATGGATGAGATGACGGGTCAGCATTTCTTTGACTTGGTGGAACTAGGTGATCCCGTTGCGCTGGGAATGCTTGATACATATTGTGAGAGCATCGCAGGAATTATCTACAATTCAGCATTATTATTGGATCTTGATTGTACCATAGTAACAGGGGGGTTATCGGAACAGCCAATACTGATAAAAACCATTGACCTTAAATTAAAGGAAATACCGGAAAAAATGCTTCAGGGTCAAACAGCGAGTATTTTAGAAATGGCAGCCTTTGACAGAAAAGACTTCCAGGTTACATTAACAAAAGGCAGTCTCGCTCTTGATGCAAACATATATGGAGCATTGTATTATATGTTAAACAAAGAATAAAATAAGAAGCAAAAGCAGACAAACTACAAAGAACAGCCCAGCCATTAACGCTAAGATGTATGCTGAAAAAACGTAACTTATCTGTTCAGGCAAACGGATTAAAGGAAATTGAATGTCAGGTGCATCAAGATGAATAGTCTTGATGCATTTTTTTTACAGGATAGTTCTCTGAACTATTCTGTAAAATAGAAAGCACTCCGAGCTCAAAACCCCAACAGTAGTAAAAGGGACATATTAAAATCTATCTAGGCTCATTGGGAAAAGAAACAATATATAAAATCTTCATTCAATCTTCATATTAGTATACTATGATAGGAATCATCAACAGAATTAAATCATAGGAGGTAATAGAATGAATTTTATCAAAGATAGAAAAAAACATAACAATACAGGACATAGCCCCATGAAGCATATGCTTCATATGGTCCTTTGCTGCGGACTGCCAATTCTTATCGTGTTTTCATTACCGTTTGTAGCCAGATTCAGTCCGGCAGCAGCAGGTTTATTAGGGGTTATAGCTCCATTTATTTGTCCGATTATGATGGGCGGAATGATGTTTATGATGGCCAGGAGTGGTAAACGCAGCTGCTGTGAGGAATCAAAAACGGAGTCAAATCATAACTTACCCCAAAACAATGAATAGATTAGCTAACCCTGAAAAACTTCTGCCTTATATAGGCGGGAGTTTTTTTAGTTTGCCTTGTAAAAGTAATAATAATCAGACTTGACAAATGGGAGATTTGACAATATAATTTTCATATACCCCACGGGGGTGGGGAGATAACAGATTAAAGATGAATAAAGGAGGAAAACATGGAAAATAAGTCCATTCAAATACAGGGGATGACTTGTGCTTCCTGCGCGATGACCGTTGAAAAGGCAACAAAGAAGCTGGAAGGTGTCTTTGAAGCTAATGTTAATTTCGCAACTGAAAAATTGAATATCAGTTATGATGAAGCAAAGATATCTGTAGGAGATATTCAGTCTGCCGTTGAAAAAGCCGGATATAGGGCAGTGTCTGATTCTATAAGGAAAACGTTTAAGCTTCAGGGAATGACCTGTGCTTCCTGTGCTAAAACAATAGAAAGAGTAACCGGGAAGATAGAGGGGGTAGCAGAAGCGAATGTAAATTTTGCAACTGAAAAATTAAACATAAGCTATGATCCTGCTAAAGTGAAAATCTCCGATATTAAAAGTGCCATAGCGAAAGCTGGATATCAGGCAATCGATGATGAAGCTGTCGTTGATGCTGACAAGGAGAGAAAAGAAAGAGAAAGAAAAGTATTATGGAGAAGATTTGTTATCTCGGGCATATTTACTTTACCGCTTTTATATATGGCGATGGGTCATATGCTTATGTTTCCTCTTCCTGGCATTGTGCATCCGGAAATGAATCCTCTGAATTTTGCTATCGCACAGCTGATTTTAGTAATTCCTTCGATAATTGCCGGTTATAAATTCTATACAGTCGGCTTTTCTTCATTATTTAGAAGAAGCCCCAATATGGATTCCCTGATTGCAATCGGTACGTCGGCAGCATTTTTGTATGGAATATATGCAATCCTGCAGATTAGCGGCGGTAATAAAGAGTATGTTGATGATTTGTATTTTGAAGCAGCAGGTGTAATCATAACCCTTATAATGCTGGGAAAATATCTGGAAACAGTTACAAAAGGCAAAACCTCGGAAGCGATTAAAAAACTGATGGGTCTTGCACCTAAAACAGCAATTGTAATCAGGGACGGTAAAGAGGAAGAGATTCCTATCGAGGAAGTAGAAGCAGGAGATATTATAGTAGTAAAACCCGGAGAAAAAATGCCGGTAGACGGAGTAGTCGTTGAGGGAACCACATCTGTTGATGAATCCATGCTGACCGGCGAAAGTATCCCAGTAGAAAAAAATCCCGGTAATACTATCATTGGTGCAAGTATGAATAAAAACGGAAGTATAAAATACAGAGCTACCAAAGTTGGCAAAGATACAGCCCTGGCCCAAATTATTAAATTAGTTGAGGATGCCCAGGGTTCAAAAGCTCCCATAGCTAAGATGGCAGATATTATATCCGGTTATTTTGTACCGATTGTTATCTTACTCTCATTGATTTCATCCTTATCCTGGTATTTCTTTGGAGGAGAATCCGTAGTATTTGCTGTTACAATTTTTATTTCGGTTCTAGTAATTGCCTGCCCTTGTGCTCTGGGGCTTGCTACTCCTACGGCAATCATGGTTGGAACAGGAAAGGGTGCGGAACATGGTGTTTTGATTAAGAGTGGTGTTGCACTGGAGACTACCCATAAAATACAAACCATAGTTTTTGATAAGACTGGTACTATTACGGAGGGTAAACCTAAAGTAACAGATATTATTACTAATGACATTTCACAAGACGAATTACTGCAGTTGGCAGCTTCTGCGGAAAAGGGCTCAGAACATCCTCTGGGAGAAGCTATTGTAAAAGGAGCGGAGGAAAGAGATTTATCTTTTATAAAACCGGATTCTTTTAAGGCAATCCCTGGTCATGGTATAGAAGTAATGATTAATAATAAGAATGTATTGGCGGGAAACCAGAAACTTATGAAAGAACGTAATATTTCCTTAGAAAAACTGGAAGATACTTCAGATTTATTAGCCAGTGAAGGTAAAACGCCAATGTATATAGCAATTGATAATAAGATTGCCGGTATCATAGCGGTAGCGGATACTGTTAAAACGAATAGTAAAAAAGCCATTGACCGCTTGCATCGTATGGGTATTGAAGTCGCCATGATAACCGGTGATAATAAAAGGACTGCAGAAGCAATTGCAAGACAGGTAGGTATTGATCGTATATTGGCAGATGTTTTGCCTCAGGACAAAGCAAATGAAGTAAAAAAACTACAGGCGGAAGGTAAAAAAGTAGCTATGGTAGGCGACGGTATCAATGATGCACCGGCATTAGCACAGGCTGATATTGGTATCGCAATTGGTTCGGGAACTGATGTTGCCATGGAATCAGCAGATATTGTATTAATGAGAAGCGATTTAATGGATGTTCCGACAGCAATACAACTTTCTAAGAGTACCATTCGTAATATTAAGCAGAATTTATTCTGGGCTTTCGGCTATAATACGTTAGGAATACCGGTGGCCATGGGTCTTCTGCATTTATTTGGAGGACCACTGCTAAATCCCATGATTGCCGCTGCGGCAATGAGTCTTAGTTCCGTATCCGTTCTGATGAATGCTTTAAGGTTGAAAGGCTTTAAGCCAATTCAATAACTTTTCAGACCATGATAAAAGTTCAATTTGGGCACCAGCGCGCGGTTGGCTAGAAAATAGTTCAATCAAAGATAAGAATATTAAAGGCAGAAATTGCTATTTATTTTTAATAATGCGAATCAAGATTACAAGGTAATAAAAAATAATCCATATTCATTGTTCTATCAAGCCTTAAACGCAGGATATTGGTATTCCTAAGATTAAATAAGGGATTTTCTTGACATTTCCATAATCTGTCTTATAATACTAGGGTGAGCAAGAACTAAGGAATAATGACTTTGCCCATAAATATAAACTTAGGAGGTCATTATGAAACGCAACCCCTTTCCAGGAAAATCCCTTTATCTTTTACTATTATTCGTATTTTTGTTTACTCTAAATGCCTGCGGACAAAACAGCACCAGCACTGAGGCAACAGCAGATACCTCACCTGCACCAAGTGAGTCAGTTACTGAGAATTCTGTCAAACCAACGGAGCCTGTTTCGCCCCAGACATCGGAGGAATTGTCTTCTGCTAGTAACGATGAAGCTACTGCTGACAATGATGAATCAGCAGCATATAATGAGGCAATTGCAGCATACGATGATTTCTTAGCAGGTAGTGCAGATGCACAAGATCCCAAACAGGAGATAAGTGATGGAGTTGTTACCCTAAAGGATATCTCTTTGGAACCAGATTTTAAGACCTACTATGCCTTATTTGATATGAACGGGGATGGAATACCGGAACTTCATCTGCGTCCGATTGCAGGCGGCAGTTATGCTATTTTTACATATCAGGATGGTAAAATAGTATTATGGCACAATGGACCGGATTATGAATCACCGCTGAATAACGGAGCAATCTTGTACGAACGTGATGGTGCAGCACCGACTCACATAAATTATTATTATCTGGTTTTAGACTCCGAGGGTAATGAAGTCTCAAGAGTAAATTTCTCAAAATATCACAGTGTTGATGAAAGTGGTATGACGGAAAGTACGGATTATGATGTATTTATGCTTGAAGATAAAGAAGTATCCGAAGATGAATGGAATTCAGCGACCAAAGAATATCTATCGAATTCATCTGACTTAATTGAGTGGAAAGAATTATAAGGAAAAAACTAATGTTTACACAAAGACTAAATTACCTTGGAACTATAAGAATTATTTATTCTTCCCAGGTAATTTAGTCTTTGATTTGCATTAGTCCTTTTTTACCATACGAGAGCGAATGATGCTTCTCCTTTTCTCCTATTGCTTCTCAATTTTATTCTTTCTTATATAACTAATTATTTTACTCATATCTTCTGGTGCGAGCTTTTTCAAATTTTTCCCCTGTTGGTAAAAATAAAACCGCCCGCCATCCTGATATAGAAAAACACGTTCATCCAATGTCTGCTTTGGCAATGCATTATCATCAGTAGTCAATTCAGAGTAAGTACCATTGGATAGCGGAAAGTTTATAATATAGTATTGATTATATTTTCCCTCGTCAAAAGGCACCAATCATTGTTTGAAACCTCCTCAGTTTCATAACTAGTCTTTACTGGAATTAATATTTTTGTGGGGATACAGACCCTTGGTCTTTGAACATTTCTGTGTTATGATTAATAGCAGATCTTTAATACACAGGTGACAGGAATTTATTCTTAATTCATCTGCACATGAAACTACATTATATTGATGTAGGTGGAGGTTTTAAATCCTCAGAATTTGCCCTGTAAAGATAAAGAAACAGACTAAAAGGAGTTAACATGAAATCATTAGTAATTGCTGAAAAGCCCTCTGTGGGCAGAGATATAGCAAGAGTTCTAAAATGTAATAAAAACTTAAACGGTGCCTTAGAGGGGGATAAGTACATTGTTACCTGGGGGCTTGGACATCTGGTTACCTTAGCGGATCCGGAGATGTACGATGAAAAATATAAAGAATGGAAAATGGAACATCTTCCTATGCTGCCCCAGAAATTTGAATTGGTGGTAATAAAGCAGACCGGCAAGCAGTATCAGGTGGTAAAAACACAGCTTCATCGCAAGGATGTAGCTGATATTATCATAGCTACGGATGCCGGCCGTGAAGGCGAGCTGGTAGCAAGATGGATACTGGAAAAATCCAATAACAAAAAGCCGGTTAAGAGATTATGGATTTCTTCTGTTACCGATAAAGCAATTAGAGAAGGCTTTGCCCACTTAAAAGAAGGAAAAGAATATGAGAATCTATACCAGGCGGCAGTTGCCAGAGCAGAAGCAGACTGGATTGTGGGTATGAATGCCACCAGAGCTCTTACCTGCAAATACAATGCCAGCCTTTCCTGTGGACGTGTACAGACTCCTACCCTTGCAATGATAGCAAAAAGAGAAGAAGATATCAGAAAATTTAAGCCAGTTCCTTATTACGGATTAATTGGGAAAGTGAATGGGATGACCCTGACCTGGAAAGACCAAAAATCCCAGAATAGTACTATTTATGATAAATTAAAAGCAGAAGAACTGTTAAAAACTTTAAAAGGGAAGAAGGGACTGGTAACAGATTTTAGTTCTGCTATGAAAAAATCCTATTCACCTGGATTATATGATTTAACGGAGCTTCAAAGAGATGCCAATGTACGGTTTGATTTTTCGGCAAAAGAAACGCTGAATATCATGCAGCGTTTGTATGAAAACCATAAAGTCTTAACCTATCCCAGAACAGATTCCAGATACCTGACTACGGATATTGTAAGCACCTTAAAAGAGAGGGTGGAAGCAATCAGTACGGGCCCCTATAAAAAACTGGCTGGTATGTTATTAAGAAAACCAATTGTTACAAACTCATCCTTTGTAGATAATCAGAAGGTAAGTGACCATCACGCAATTATACCCACAGAACAATATGTATGCCTTGAGAATATGAGTACGGATGAGAGGAAAATTTATGATTTGGTGGTTAGAAGATTCCTTGCAGTTCTTTATCCGCCTTATGAATATGAGGAAGCTACAATAAAAGTACAGGTAGAAAAAGAAGAATTTGTTGTAAAGGGTAAAATCACAAAGGTCTTAGGATATAAGGAAGTATACGACAATTCCGGGGACGAAGAAAAAGAAATCGAAAGATTACCAAAAGTAAATAAAAATGAAGTCCTAAGTAATATTGAGTTTATCCTTACAGAAGGAAAAACAAAACCACCGGCTCCTTTTAACGAAGCAAGCCTTTTATCTGCCATGGAAAACCCAGTTAGCTTTCTGGAACAAAAAGATAAAGAAATGGTTAAAACCCTGGGAGAGACAGGCGGTTTGGGAACAGTTGCAACCAGGGCTGATATTATAGAGAAGCTTTTTAACTCTTTTCTTATGGAAAAGAGGGGAAAAGATATCTTTATCACCTCTAAGGGGAAGCAGTTACTGGAATTAGTACCGGAAGACCTTAAAAAACCTGAATTAACAGCATCCTTAGAGATGAAATTGGCCAAAATAGCCAAAGGAAATCTAAAGAAACAGGATCTGATGAATGAGATGATATCTTATACAAAAGAGATTGTAGCTGTAATTAAAGATAATGATGGCAAATTCAGGCATGATAATCTGACGAATAAGAAATGTCCGGTTTGTGGTAAAAATATGCTGGCAGTTAACGGTAAAAACAGTAAAATGTTAGTGTGCCAGGACCGTGAATGCGGACACCGGGAGACCATAGCCAGAACCAGTAATGCCAGATGTCCGGTATGCCATAAGAAGATGGAGTTAACCGGTCAGGGGGAGAATCAGGTGTTTTCCTGCTCCTGCGGACATAAGGAAAAGCTGGCAGCTTTCCAGGAAAGACGCAAAAAGGAAGGTGCCGGTGTCAGCAAAAAGGATGTTGCAAAGTATATGAGTCAGGTTAAGAATGAAGAAAAGGAACCCATTAATACTGCATTTGCAGATGCTTTTGCCAAGATAAAGCTGTAACCTAAAGTATAGGTAGAGCGATCTTTTGACACTTGACTCTAGATTAGTAATATAAATATATATAAGAGTACAATTGTCAAAATAATATTATGAATTTAAAGGGGAAATAATTTGAAAGAAATTATAACAGAGCGTTTAGTAATACGTAGGTTTTTAGAAAATGACGGCGAGGATTTATATGAGTACTTGTCCATTCCCAAAGTACTGGAATTTGAACCATATAAGCCATTCTCAAAAGAAGAATCTTATGAAGAAGCAAAAAGAAGGGTAAGTGACGAGAGATTTCTGGCTGTATGCTTAAAAGACGGAAAAGTCATAGGCAACTTTTATTTTGCATCGGGAAAATTTGAAACCTGGGAGGTTGGTTATGTTTTCAATGAGAAGTACTGGGGAAACGGGTATGCCTCCGAGGGTTTGCTTGCGCTTATAAAATATGGGTTTGATGAACTTGGTATCAGAAGGATTATTGCTAGGTGCGACCCTAAAAACCCTAATTCGTGGAAATTGCTTGAGCGAGTTGGAATGAGAAGGGAAGGAACATTACTTCAAAATGTATATTTCTTCACTGATGAGGAAGGGAATCCTATTTGGAAAGATACATATCAATATGCTATTCTGAAATCCGAGTTTATGAAACGTTACTAGTAAATAGGATATCTGGATAAAATAAGGATACCAGATACCCAAGTATTGCAAGTAATCTTAGCGCTGCTAATGCAGATTTTACGTATAGACAATATATGTGATACAGTGGTTCCATTCATATAAATGTCAGAATTTAATAAAGCTTTAACGGTCCAGACTGACTGGCAAACACGGACAAGCCTTAGAAACTAATAATTTCTAGGGCTTTTTTATTTTTCAGCAAAATTCTTTAACATCTAATAAAATAAAAAAAGAACCTGTAGGATGCGTATGCAAGAGTCTGGCGAGCCTCTTTGTTCTTGCCTAAATCCCTTAGAAGATTAAAGTAATAATAAATTTGATGCATCAACAATGTACGTTTTGGTTTCGTTACATTTGTCATATCGGAAAATGACGTTCTTCACTTACCATGAAAAGGAAAATGAAATACACTGTGAAAGAAATCATTGTTAGCCGTAGTTTTATAGGGAGGAGTTTATAGGGCTGATAAGTAAGAGGACAATTACTGTAACAATAACAAAAAGGAGAGATAGTAAAAGAATGGCAAATATTATTTTAAAGACCAATAAACTAAACAAAAGTTTTAAATCAGGGACCCAGGAACAGCAGGTATTAAAAAATCTGGATATTGAATTCTATGAAAGAGATTTTACAGTTATTATGGGTTCCTCCGGTGCGGGTAAATCCACCTTACTTTACGCTTTATCCGGTATGGACAGACCGACCAGCGGTGCTATACGCTTTTTTGACGCTGAAATAGCGAATCTGAATAATGACAAGCTAGCGGTATTTCGCAGGCAAAACTGCGGTTTTGTCTTTCAGCAAATGTTTTTGCTTGATAACATGAGCATTTTAGATAATATTTTAGCAAGCGGTCTTTTAGTAAGCGGGGATAAAAAGGCTATTGCTGCAAATGCGAAAGAATTACTGAAAAAGGTTGGTTTAACAGAAATGATCTGGAGAAAATTCCCCACTCAGCTCTCCGGTGGTGAAAATCAGCGTGCCGCTATTGTCCGTGCCTTAATCAACAAACCAAGGGTGGTTTTTGCTGATGAACCAACCGGAGCCTTAAATTCTGCTTCGGGAAATGCGGTACTGGATGTTTTGACGGATATCAATAGCGCTGGTCAAAGTATTATCATGGTTACCCATGATCTTCGTTCAGCCAGACGGGGTAACCGGATTATATATATAAAAGACGGTGTAATTGGTGGAGAATGTAACTTGGGTAACTATGTGAGCGGTGATAAAGTACGGCATGAAAAACTCCAGTCCTTCCTTACAGAAATGGGGTGGTAATGTGAATAAATTATGGATGCATGCAATTGCAAATATTCGAAAAACAAAATCAGCCTCCGCAACCTTGGTCATCATGTTTGTCATAGCAGCACTTTTACTAAATGCAGGTCTTTTAGTCGTTATTAACTACGGCAGCTTTTTTGAGAATCTGAAAAAAGAACTCAATCCCTCTAATGTGTATTTTGCCTTACCGGATAAAATATATAACGATGAAGTGAAAACTTATATGGATAATAATACTCATATAAAGGAAACCCAAACAAATGAAGGACTATTACTTAATTCCAATATTTTATCCAAAGGCAAAGAAAGATCCTATCAGATTATGTTTGGCAATATGGATGAAAAAAGAGAACTAAGTAAATGGAAATTTGTTGGTGAACATTTACCCGCTGACGACATGTCTGTTTATCTTCCTGATATTTTTAAGGCTGTAAGCGGCTATCAGTTAAATGATAAAATTGAACTTAAGTACACAGATGAAGTAACAAAAGAAGTAAAGTCCCTTCTCTTTACTGTAAAAGGGTATACCGAGGACATCTATTTTAGTTCCACCGACACGGGCTATATTAGCTTTTATCTGCCGGAAGACACCTACCAAAAGGTGAAAGCCATACTAAATAAACCGGAAAATCTAATTCATGTGGTATTTGCAAATGTTGATGATGTGAAAAATGTATCTGCAATAGAAAGCGGTATCCGTGAAATACTAAATCTAAATTCTGCTTCTTTAATGGCGGCAGACCCATCCACCATGATGGTGGTCATTGACCTTGAACTAATCCAATTATCAAGGTGCCTTATGGCAACCATGGTTTCTGCCATGATGGTTATGTTTGCTTTAATTATCGTGATTGTATGCTTATTGGTTGTTCGGTTTAGAATTGTTAACAGCATTGAAGAAGATATTATGAAGATTGGTTCCTTAAAGTCAATTGGTTATACCAGCAGGCAGATTATCCTATCAGTTATATTACAGTTTTCCTTGATAGCAGGCATTGGCAGCATAATAGGAATAGCTCTTTCTTACCCGACACTGCCGGCAGTCTCTGCGGTCTTTGAACAACAATCTGGTTTGAAGTGGGAACAAGGCTTTGATGCCAGCGTCAGTGGAGCAGCATTCTGCATATTGCTGTTGATTGTCATATTGATTGCATTTTTGGCTGCGCATCGTATCGGTAAGTTAAATCCGATTTATGCCTTACGTGGTGAAACCACTGTCCGCAAATATAAAAGAAACCATATGCAGCTTGAAAAAGCAGGCAGTAATCTACCCCTTGCCCTGGCATTTAAGTCTGTGTTACAAAGCATGAAGCAAAATGTGATGATTATTGTGATTCTTACCGCAGTAACCTTTAGCGGAGTATTCGGTGTGATAATGTATTATAATACAACGGTTGATACCAAAGCATTTGCAGAGGTTCCAGGTATGGAAATCTGTAACGCCATTGCTGTGTTAAATCCTGAAAAGGATCAAAGAGAAGCGGTAAAAACCATCGAGGGCATGGAACATGTTTGGAAAGTACAGTATTTAGATGAAGTGAAAGTAAATGTCGAGGGTATGGAAGTTATTACGTATGTAATGGACAATTATGATAAAAAAGAGACTAAGTTAGTCTACGAAGGGCGGTATCCTGAAAATAAAAATGAAATCTCTCTCGCCGGAATATTAGCCGAAAGACTGGATAAAACAATAGGCGATACCGTCACAGTACGTTTTGGCGAAAAGGAAGAACCCTTTAAAGTGGTGGGATTATCAAATGGTTCACAGATGGGAGGTCTTAACACCTCCATTCTAGCAAAAGATTATGAACGGCTTAATTCTAGTTATAAGCATCAGTCTTTATATATTTATTTAGAAAAAGGAACAGATGCCGAAAAATTTGTAAAAATGTTAGAGAGTAAATTTGATAAAAGTATGTTACTGACTGCTGTTAATTTTGATAAGGGAATGGCAGAGGGGATGGCATCATATCAAGGAATCGTTGCTGCTATGGGGATTGCAATGCTTGTCGTTACCTTATTTGTAGTATCCTTGGTCTTATATTTTGTCATCAGTTCCTCTGTAATTCGTAAAAAGAAGGAGCTTGGCATCCAAAAAGCGATTGGTTTTACTACGTATCAATTGATGAATCAGCTTTCCATCAGCTTTACAATTCCAATCATAATCGGAGTGGTAATCGGAACACTTCTAGGTGCATTTTATACAAATCCCATGATGTCTATTTCCATGAAAAGCGCAGGTATTATGAAGGCTGGATTCCTTGTGGATCAGTATTGGGTCATTGCTTTTGGCATTGGGGTTATTATATTCTCCTATCTTTTGTCCCTGCTGATTACCTGGAGAATCCGTAAAATTTCAGCTTATGCATTAGTTACAGAATAAAAATGATAAGCTTCTTCTGCTCACCTAAATAAAAGGGAACAAATGAAATTAAGTAACCGATTATTTTTGTGAGCAGCAGATTAATATCATTTTTCCATATTAAATCTTTTCCAGGGTTTCAACCGTTCTTTCATTTCTTACATTTCCGGTATTTAATGTTGATTTTGCTTCTATTAACATGACATGTACTTCCTCCCTGGCAACCGGCATATGTTCAACTCCTTTTGGAATTACAATAAATTCACCATCATTTATAATAGTTTCATGATCCCTGAATTTAATAATCAATTGTCCGTTAATAACAAAAAACATCTCATCTTCCTGTTCGTGCAGGTGCCATAGAAATTCACCTTTTAATTTTGCAACCTTTATGTAGGATTCATTTACTTCACCTAATATTTTAGGACTCCAATATTCATTAATAAGATTTAATTTCTCTTCTAAATTAACTTTATCCATCTTAAATTTCTCCTTTTAAATTTTCCTCACTTGTAAATATGCTTTTAATATATATCATCTTGCTGACTCTATCAAGTGTTTCATTTAAACCATGTTTTCGAAGGTGTGTTCCGAAGACATAGGAGTATGATAGATGGTAAGGCAGATATCCGTCATTTCATCAATTGTTTCGGTCATTTCAGACTGAATCCATTTTGAAAAAACATTATATAAAGCTCCGGCATTAAAATATATCCGGTAAATATTTTCATTGGACTTATCCTGTAGACGGGAGAGCATACTTTGATTTAAACGGTCTAAAATAATGTGATTAAAGTGTGCTTCATATAAGGTTTTATAGATATCCTTCCGTTGATAAAACACGTTTAGCATTACTTTTATAAATTCCCTCGGGTATTTTGCTTTCCCATTACTTTCGTCTGTGTAAGGCAACAGCTTTTCATTGATTTCAAGAATAAGGGAATCCACCAGGTCGTATAGAATTTCTTGTTTGGAGGAATAGTTACTATAGTATGCCGTACGGGATACCCCGGCACGTTTCACTAAATCAGTAATGCTGATTTTATCAAAGACCTGGTTCTTCATAAGCAGTACAAGTGCTGTACATATGGCTTCTCTTGTTAAGCGGTTGGTTTCTTTGTTGGAATGGCGTTTCGCTGTAGCTGACATTACATATCCTCCTGATTTGTACGTTACCAGTCTATATGTCGGTAGAACAGATTGCTTTGATGCATATTTTCTATTATACTACATAATAATGAGATTACAAATGTAATGTCAAATTTGTTTGTTAAAATCATCTGTATGTCAAATCCCAAAGCAGTATGTTATCCACAGCAAATAGCAGCAGATTAATAAGTTTTGTAATAAGAAAATAGCAATATGGAGGTTATTAAGGTGAAGATAGAAAAGAATAAATTGGTTTCTGAAGAAATCATACAAAAAGAAATAGAAATCATGAATTCCTTTGGCGAGCGTACAACTGGTTCAAAGGGACATCAGGAATTTATTGCATGGCTTAAAAATAAGTTAAATGATATGGGGCTTCAAGTCTATTCGGATTCCTACACGTTTAACCGCTGGGAGGAAAAGAATCGTGCTTTATTGATAGGAAAGGAAGAAATTCATGTATCCTCAGCCTATCCCTATTCGGGAGAGACAGATAAAAATGGTGTAACCGGTGAGCTGATGTATACGAAAAACGATAACTATAGCAGAGCAAAAGGAAAAATTGCCTTAATAGAAATAAAAACCATTAAAAAACTTCCCATCGGACTTATTATGAATAAGCGTGATTCTTTCCCGGATCACATAGAGCTTACAGCTGGAGAGGGTGAACTTGTGCTGACTTCAGTACTAAAAAAACCTGATTTAAAGAAAGCAAGAGAAAAGGGAGTGAAGGCAGTTATATTAGTCTGGAATGGAGTAAGCGATGAAAAAGTGGAAAATCAGTATTTACCATTTACAGATGAATATCTTGGAATTCCAGCTATATGGGTGAATGAGACCGAAGGGAAAAAAGTGATTGCCGCAGCAAAAAGACAGGAACAAGGGACTGTAATTTTAGAAGCCAAAAAGCAGAAAAATTCACTTACGGAAAGCTTTTATGTGACTTTAGAAGGAAAGCAGAAAGACGAAACTATCCTTATCAATACCCATACGGACGGAATGAATGCCATTGAAGAAAACGGGGCGATTGGAATATTATCTATGATTCGATATTTACAAAGCTGTCAGCGTGAACGTACCCTGGTATTTGCATTTATCACAGGACATTTCCGCCTGCCGGTATTTAAAGGGACTTCACAGGCAACTTCAACCTGGTTAACGAAGCATGGGGAAGTTTGGGATGGAAGGGCTGGAAACAGAAAGGCAGTTGCAGGAATTACAGTAGAGCATTTAGGCAGTATGGAGTGGAAAGAGTATCCCAAAGGACAATATAAGGCAACAGGTAAGATTCAAACGGAATATACTTATATCGGAAATAAAAAGATGGGTGAAATTTGGAAGAAAGCAATAAAGGGAAGATCACTAACCCGCACGGTTACTTTAAGGGGACACAACCGGTTTGAATTTGGAGAAAGTCAACCGCTGTTTGAAGCAGGAATACCTGTGATAGGATTGATTCAGATGCCGGACTACTTAATGGTAAACAGTAAGAACCGGGAGATGGACAAGCTTAATATAAGTTTAATGAAGGAACAGATAGAATCTCTTATAAAAGCAACGCTCATAGTGGATAAGACTCCGGGAAGGCTGCTTGGAAAATCGGATGGGTATTCTTATCTTTTGGGCAGAACTAAGTAATAATTTTCAAATATGAGTAGAAAAAGCAGATAATGAATTATTGATTAGACAGAATTATTGATTAAGCAGATTATTGAAATTATTGATTAAGCAGATTATTGATAATTGACAACTTAGCGTCAATGTGATATGCTACAAAAAGTTTATGTTTTTTAATTGGAGGCTATTATGGTAAACCGTGTTATTATAGATGAAATGAAAAGAAGAATCTGCTCTGTACAATTGATGCCGATGAAGCATTGTGCGGAGCATAAACTAAAAGCGTGAAGCTTTCCTTTATCGGTGAATAGGTTATGATAGCGTATTTTGTTACGCTTAATTATTGAACCTATTTTCCGAGAAGGTTTTAAGTGGTTTATTGGGTCGTAGGCAATGTTTTGTCTGCGGCCTTTTGTTTGCTCAGGATTAATCTGAGCGCTAGTGACGTTTGCAATCGTACATTTAGAAAACAGAAGGTCTGTGCTTATGCATAAGGCCTTCTTTTATTTTATCAGAAATGAGGATTTATTATGAGTTTATTAGAAATTACAAATTTGAGCCATACTTATGGAGAGAAAATATTATATCAAAACGAAGCCCTTGAGTTATTTAAGGGGGAACACATGGGTATTGTCGGACAGAATGGTGCGGGTAAAAGCACCTTAATTAAAATATTATCCGGAGAAATTATTCCGGATGGTGGCCATGTTGTTTGGCAGTCAAATATAAAACTCGGACATCTTGACCAGCATGGGGTTATTACAGGGGATTGTAGTATTACGGAGTATTTGAAAAGAGCGTTTTGTGAGTTATATACTCTTGAAGAAAAAATGAATGGACTCTACGAACAATATGCTAGTACCGGTGACGAAAAAGCTTTATTGCAAGCGGCAAAGTATCAAATCACCTTGGAAGCCAGAGAGTTCTATCATATCGAGTCCCATATAGAAAAGGTAATGAATGGACTTGGGTTATCCGTTATTGGCGGTAATAGGCTGATATCCGAGTTAAGCGGAGGGCAGCGGGCTAAAGTAATTCTTGCAATGCTGCTGTTAGAAGAACCGGAGGTTTTACTCCTTGATGAACCAACGAATTTTTTAGATAAGGAGCATGTACTGTGGCTTTCAGAATATTTATCGGCCTTCCCCAATGCCTTTATTGTAGTTTCTCATGATTATGATTTTCTTGAAAAGATTTCTGGCTGCATCTGTGATATAGATGCGGGAAAACTCAGAAAATATACGGGAAAATACTCTGATTTCCTAAAACAAAAACAGCACTTAAGTGAGGAACATATTCACAGATACCTTGCCCAACAGCAGCAAATTAAAAAGACCGAAGAATTTATCCGCAAGAATATAGCAGGCAATAACAGCAGAAACGCCAGGGGAAGACGCAAACAGCTTGAACGTATGGCTCGTATTGCGCCGCCTTCGGCCTCTGTCTCAAAGCCTGATTTCAGCTTTTTGGAAACTACGGGTTCATCCCAGGAAATGCTAAACGTAAAAAATCTAGAGATCGGCTATAATTATCCGTTGCTTTCTCTCCAAAACCTTACGATTAACAGAGGTCAGAAAATCGTGATTACCGGTTTTAATGGAATTGGTAAGTCAACTTTGCTGAAAACCTTAACCGGACAAATTAAAAAAATGTCAGGAGATTTTATATTTGCCGACACGGTGCGGCTTGGTTATTATGAACAGGATATAATATGGGAAAGTCCATGCCAGTCACCTCTTGAGATAATTACTGCCTACTACCCTTCCATGAGTACCAAGGAGGTACGCCGTCAGCTTTCAAGGTGCGGCATAAAAAGTGAACATGTAATGCAGGCAGTGTCAACATTAAGCGGCGGCGAACAGGCAAAAGTGAAGTTCTGCAAATTGCTGTTATCTCCTTGTAACTTTTTAATTCTTGATGAACCGACAAACCATCTGGATGCCCTTGCGAAAGAAGCCCTTCAGGATGCATTAAAAAGTTTTGGCGGTACAGTACTGTTAGTGTCTCACGAGGAAGCATTTTATCGTTCGTGGGCAAGCCAGGTAATCAGTATAGAAAAAATATAGGTGCTGCTACAGGGCATACGGCTTTTAGTAAATTGCATCTTCCTGTCCAATATCAAAGATAACCTGACATGAAGTTGTCAGATTATCTTTGATATTATGATACGGTAAAGTAATTTCATATAGAATGAATAAAGGAGGACTATTTATGGAAAATTTTAACCATATAACAATTGATCCTATGGAGCTTGCAGGAAAGCGTGTGTTAGTAACTGGTGGTACGAAGGGCGGAATGGGGGAGGCAATTGTAAAGCGCCTTACCAAAGCTGGGGCTACAGTCATTACAACAGCGCGAACCACTCCGGAGGAATTAAAAGAAACTGAATTATTTATACAGGCAGATATCAGCACTCCTGAGGGCACTGCAAAGATTGTGGAATATATATTGGAACGCTTTGGAGGAGTGGATATTCTTGTCAATAATGTCGGCGGATCATCAACACCCACAGGGGGTGTCCTAAAGCAGACAGATGAGGACTGGCAGCGTACCTTTGATACCAATTTATTTGCAGCGGTTCGGTTAGACCGCGGATTACTGCCTCCGATGCTAAAACAAAGCTATGGGGTTATCCTTCATATCACATCAATACAGCGGAGGTTTCCAGGTGAAAATACGATGGCATACTCGGCAGCGAAAGCGGCACTTGGAAATTACAGCAAAGCCCTTGCAACAGAACTTGCTCCAAAGGGAATTCGTGTTAACAGCATTGCGCCCGGGTTTACGGAAACGAAGGCAGCAGAACGGTTAATTGAGCGGATGGCGAACGAACGTGGCTGTGGTTATAACGATGCAAGGCAGTCATTAATGGATTCCTTAGGAGGTATCCCAATAGGACGTACTGCCCGTCCGGAGGAAGTAGCAGAACTTGCAGCTTTTCTTGTGTCAAATCGAGCGTCTTATATTGTCGGTGCGGAACATACAATTGATGGCGGAATTGTCCGTACTATATAAAACCTTTTGACACTCGAATTCATTAAGTGATTCTACGGCTTTAAGTGGTTACTCAAAAGAATACAGGGCAGAACTCCTTAAAAAAGTTTTAAAAGTCCTTGACTTCGTGTTACTCGAAGGGAGTATTTTAGACATATCATATGATACTAATTATGTGATAAGTTTAAATATATTTGTAAAGGAGAATCATGTATGAATACGAAAGTAGCAATTATAACAGGCGCAAGCAGCGGAATGGGGGCAGCTACGGCTAAGCTCCTTGCCCAACACGGAATCAAAGTCATGCTGGCGGCAAGAAGGGAAGAGCGGCTGCGGGAATTGTGTAAAGAAATTATGAAGGAAGGGGGCGAAGCCAGCTTCAAAGTTACCGATGTTACTTCATATGCAGATATGGAAGCCCTGGCTGATGCGACCCTAAAAACTTACGGGCAAATTGATATTATGATTAACAATGCCGGAGTTATGCCCCTTTCCTTCTTCAAAAGCTTAAAGGTCAACGAGTGGGAACAGATGATTGATGTGAATATAAAAGGTGTTCTTTATGGGATGGCGGTTGTGTATAAGCATATGGAAGAACGCAATGAGGGGCATATCATTAATTTCGGTTCAATTGCATCTCATGTCATTTTTCCATCCAGTTCCGTTTACAGTGCTACCAAATCTGCAGTACGGGTACTGACAGAGGGAATGAGAGCAGAAATTGGGTCAACTCAAAAAATCAGGACTACCCTCATCTGTCCCGGATCAGTGGCAACCGAATTAAGCAACACGATTACGGATACCTCTATATTTCCTGCTTTAGAGAAATTAGGTAATAAAGAATGGACTCCTTTGGAAGCCAACGATATAGCAAATACCATATTATTTGCAATCCAGCAGCCAGCTAATGTAGATATCAATGAAATGATAGTCCGTCCGACAGCTCAAAGTTTATAAAAGACTTTATATAATAAAGCCTGTAATAATTCGTATCAAATTTTTACCCCCAGCCATAAGCATCAGCAATTTCATATCAGCGTATAAAATAAAACAGATAGTCTTCGTTTCGTATAAAAGTACGTAGACTATCTGTTTTCTCAATATAGCATGAAGGAGTTACATTTTAATCTTTTATCGACATCGATTTTTCTCCCAATTTTCCGGATTTGTATCATCAGGAATCCCCTGCTGTATAATATCTGAATAGTGCTTTAATTTTCGTTCCATATATTTGGCTCGCTGTTTTGCTTCTTCTAATTGTGAAAAAGCATGTTTGCTCTGTTCTAATATAATCTCATACCGGTCAGGAACCGTTGAGTCGCCCTGCTGGCAAAGGTCAATATAGTTTTTGATGCTGTCTATGGACATGCCGCACTCCTTTAGACATTTGACGCATTCCAGCCAATCAACTGCGCTGTCATCAAACAGACGAATATTATTCTTATCACGCTGTAAACCTGGTACCAAACCCCTATCTGTATAAAAACGAATGGTATGTTCAGTAAAGTTTAATTTTTCAGCTACTTCTTTTACTGTATACATGTTTTCCTCCTGGTAAAAAAAATTTGGCTTCGTTTTGTACGGTCTTATTTAGCATGTCCTAATGCTTATAATACATTTTATCAAAACATAGTTTGTGTACTTAAATATTTATATGTTACTTAATATAATTTAGTAAGTCAAGAGTTAATTCGTCTAACAGAGTTGATTCGTCTAACAGAGTTAATTCGTCTAAATAAGAATTTTCACAGACGGATATGGATGGATTTTTGAGGATATTATTAATAAAATAGTTTACGTTTCATGCAGGTTGAGACTATCATTTTATTGGTATATAATAAGGACATATGCGGTATAGCTATAATTGCAGCTTGTTGGAATATGAACTCACAATGATAGAAAAAGGTGGTATATATGAAAAAGAAAATATGGAAAAGGATATGGATAGTACTTTTTATTGTTATAATGTCCATTTTATTTATAAGTGCTATACTATTTATTTTTATCATCAAACGACCAACTCAGATTGGTAATTTCAGTAAAACTGAATTAAACAAATGGAATAAAATTACGCTGGGCAGTTTGGTAAAATCAGGGGATGGTTCGGAATATTACTTGCTGACAAAAAGAGGTACCAGCAACAAATGGATTATATTCTTTTCGGGCGGCGGGATGAATTGGGATGAAGCATCTACTGCTGCACCTATAACCATTACGGGAATGTTAAAAGGAGATGCGCCTACCTATTTTGCAAATATTCCATTTTATAAGCTAAGTACAATGGGTGGAATATTAGAAGCCGACAATAATAGGAATCCATTCAATGACTGGAATTTTGTCTATATTCCTTATAGTACGGGTGATTTCCATATAGGGAATAATACGATAACCTACGAAAAAAATAATATAACCCACGTCTCGTATCATAACGGTAAAACCAATGTCCAGGCATGTTTGGACTGGTTTTTTAATAATGCAGCACAGCCGGAGAAAATACTCATATGCGGTGAAAGTGCGGGTGGCTTTGGCGCAGCATTCTGGACGCCATATATTGCCAGGCAGGAAGCGAATACTCAGATTTTTGAATATTGCGACAGCTCCTATATTCAGACCAAACGATGGGCTGATATTATTGATTCCTACTGGAAGGCTGATTTTAGAAACACCTTTGGCTATGCACCAGAATCAGATCTGATTACTGCGGCATTGTCTTATGATGCTGCCGTTTATCCTAATATAATATTTTTACAGTCCAATACTCTTTATGACAACCTGCTTATAAATTTTCAAAAGAGATTGAATGGCGTATTAACAGAAGATTCGGAATATAAGTATATTTGGTCGGAGCAAATGATTAATTCTGCCAAAGCACTAGCGTCAAGTCATAAGAATTATTATTATTTTATAACCGACTACGCTCTTGATGCTAAGAAAGGTACAACTCCACATACTTTAAGCGTTTCAGATAGCTTTTATGCTGCAAAAGAAGATATCAGTCTTTGTAATTGGTTATATCAATCTGTAGAACGTGGGTTGAGAAAGAGTAAAGGGACGGGCTTTATCCAATAAATGTAAGCAAACCTGTTGCTCAAAGTAATAATTATCCAGAAGCCTTTTGTTAGTAATGCTATTCTGTAGTTCTTTCTTCCCATCTTAATAGGTATATAGTCTGAACGTTATAATATTTATCTTAAGAATGACCGAAATGAATTAAAATATCAATAACCTAACAATAACCTAACAAGAGAGGAATAAGGATTATATGAGTGAACAGACAATCAATGACTTGCTTAACGTATTAAGTAATGTTGATTCTAGAATTGATAAAAGTACAGAAAATACAGAAGAGCTTCAATATTTAGTGTATCAAAAAATAAAAATATTACAGCTTATTGATGATTTCAATCAAAGAAAAGGATATTTTGTTAATCAATAATCCGAACACTTTAGGGATGGGGCAGACTAAAAGGAGATATTATTAGCTGTATGGATGTTAATTATATAAATGCGATTATGGAAGCTTTTACAGTAACATTAGGTCAATTTGGCGTTGCAAATATTAAAAGGAGTAATATTCAAAAGAAAAACAAGATGTACTTGAATTTAGATTTATCGACAATAGTATGTTTCCAAGGTGGAATTGAGGGAGATATTGCTCTTTCTATGCCTATTGATACTGCAAAAAAATTAGCTTCAATCATGATGATGGGGATGACTATTACTGCTTTTGATGATATGGCAAAAAGTGCAGTGGGAGAATTAACCAGTATGATGGCAGGTTCCTGTGCAACAAAATTTTCATCCTTTGGAGTATCAGTGAAGATTAATCCTCCCAGAGTTATTTTAGAAAGTGCGGAGATTAATAATTTCGAGACTTTAGCAATTGATTTTGATACTGATTTGGGGAAAATAGAACTTAATGTTGGAATCAACCTATAAGTTGCCATATTAAAGTGCAAAGATTTGCAGTAGTAACTGGATAATGGATTTTTAACAGGATATAAAAATAGAACCCAAAAACAAAATAACCAAGAGGCTGTTGCATAGTAAAGGCTAAATTACCTGGGAAGAATTCAATACCCTGGCTGGTAGTCAATATTTTGCAGCAGCCTTTTTTGATTTTATTTATAAGGTAATAACTGCATACCTGTTTTTAAGCCGTCCTTCTGGCAGGCTTTTTGTACGTATTCTATCAGCAGGGAGGATACTGTGACGGTTACCAGGGAATAGGCAATCCGCCTAATAGGAATATAGGATAAGGATATAAGCAATATGGTAAGATCGGTAGCAAGATACACCCGGGAAATACGGCAATGGGTAAGCTTTGAGAGAATTAAGGCAAGGGCATCGTCTCCTCCGCTGGAGGCACCTTGTCCGATAATAAGTCCAACTCCGGTACCTACAAAGAGACCTCCTCCTATGGCAGCTATCAGGGGATAAGCCGTAAGGTTTGGCAGAACCGGTGGAAACATCTCCCAAAGTTTAAAAAAGCCAGCCAGGCTTAAAGTTGAGATAAGTGATATCTTAATAAAATCCTTTCCCAAATACCGAAAGGCGAAGGCATAACAGATGAGATCCAGTAAAGGTGTTAAAATAGCGGGAGAAAGCCCGGTCCAATTGTTTAATAGGAGTATAAGACCTAATACACCGCCTTCCGTGATATTTGTCTGTCTGTGGATATTATATATACCAAAGGAAGAAATTCCGGTTCCAAGGATAATAAACAGGAGTCTTTTCGCATTTATGGATATTTTTTTGTCGTTTGAGTAAATCATAATTTACACCCATTGCATATCCCAGGCTGGCCTGGGATATTGCCACAATTAGAATGTGTGAAAGATGCTCAGTGTGGCAACCTTTCTCATATAAATTTCTTTCACACTTCTTATCTTTCTTGTTCTACCATTTTAGTTTAAACTCTGGTATAATACCAATGTCAAGTACTTAATTTTTTCCAAAAACAGGAGTATACTATAAGCAGGAAAGTAAATATAAAACTATATGCGGACTTGAGAGGTACGACGGTGTATCTAAAAGGAGGCTCAATCTATGAAGGATTATTACAAAATTAATGAGATCTCAAAGCTTTACGGTATCGGCGTGGATTCACTGCGCTACTATGAAAAGCTGGGGATTCTAAAACCGAAGCGGGATATTAATGATTATAGACTCTATAGTCTGAAAGATATTTATAAACTTAATATCATTTCGGATTTACGTAAATTGGATTTCTCCATGAAACAGATCAAAGATTATCTGGAACGCCAGAGCATAGATAATACACTTGCGCTGCTGAAGGAGGAAGAAGAGTATATCACCGAACAGTTAAAAGGCTTAAAACTGCGGAAACAACTGATTAAAGAACGAATGAATGCACTAAAGGAAGCGGATACAATAGCAGTAGATCTTTACAGGGTAAAGAATTTGGGAGTAAGACCCTGTGTCCGTTTAAATGAATATATAATCCGGGATGAGGAGATGGATTTTGCGGTAAAGAAGCTCCATAGAAAGCACGAAGGGAAGATTCGAGATTTTGGCAACCAGGCAATTGGAGCTACTGTGGATATAGAGGATATTGAACAGGGTATGGAAGGCGGCTACCACAATGTATTCTTTATACTGGAATCCAATGCAAAACAATATGACTTTCTCATTCCCCAGGGGTCTTATCTTTCCTGCTATTACCGGGGGGACTATCGTAAGAGCAGGGAGTGTATCAGGAATCTGCTCTGCTATGCCGGGGAAAAAGGGTATGAGATAGCTGGTAATCCTTTTGAACTCTACATTATTGATAACCGGGAATCGATGAAGACAGAAGAATTCCTAACAGAAATCCAGGTAAGGATCACTGGAGGATAAAGTGTGAATATCCCGGGTCAGCCTGGGATATGCAATGGGTGTAAAATATGAAAATCATCATAACATAAAAATCATCATAACATAAAAATTTATCTCGAATAATATAAACGAATAATAGGAATGAAGAGATATGATTTAGACTATATTGCTGGATAATGAGATTAACAGGACAATGAGTACGTGCTGGGCACGAAGATGGGAGTTTCGTATGAGCAGAAGAAAGCAATTAAAAATGAAGAAAGTAGGACTCGAGCACCTGGAGCAGTATAATCAACTGCTGCGGTATGTATTTCAGGTAACCGACAGAGAACTGCATCAAAGCGGTTGGGAGGAGGATGAAATTATCCGGGCAAAATCGCCGGTGCTGGAACAGGCAGATGTCCTTGGATGGTTTGATGGTGATAAATTAATCTCTCAGGTAGCAGTGTATCCTTTTAAGGTGCGTATCTTTGACCGGACCTTTGAGATGGGGGGATTGACAGGGGTTGGAACTTATCCGGAATATTCCGCGCAGGGATTAATGCATAAACTTTTATGCAAAACCCTTGAAAATATGAGGAAGCGAAAGCAGTCCATCTCATTTCTTTTCCCTTATTCCATTCCTTACTACCGCAGAAAGGGCTGGGAGATCATATCGGATGTAATAACCTTTGAGATTAACGACTACCAGCTGCCTAAGAATAAGCGGGTAACCGGTGAGATTGAGCGTGTTACAGTGGACAGTGACCAGGTAAAAGCAGCCTACGAACGTTTTGCCATGCAGACACACGGCGCTATGCTTCGTAATGAGCTTGCCTGGAATGAGTATTGGCTTTGGGATACGGATGATATCATGGCGGCTATTTATTACAACGAAGAGGGTCAGCCGGATGGATACGTGCTTTACTGGATATCGGATGAAGTTTTTCATATTAAGGATATGATATTTATTAATGAAGAAGCCCGCAGCGGACTCTGGAATTTTATCAGTGCTCACTTTTCCATGATTTCAAAGGTAGTAGGTAATATCCATACGGATGAACCACTGGCCTTTCTTCTTGAGGATGCGGATATTAAAGAAACGATATCTCCGTATTTTATGGCACGTATTGTGGATTTGGAAATGTTTGTTGCAGAGTATCCTTTTAAGCCGGATACCGCCGACAGGGAGTGGACCTTTACTTTGGAGGACCCGATGTTATCCTGGAACCAGGGAACTTTCACCCTGCGGATTACGGCTGCCGGAAAAGGAGAAGTTGTCCGTACTACTGAGAAAAGTGCAGATAAAATCGATATCCAGAGTATGACAACTATGCTGCTTGGATATAAGAGACCGGACTATCTTCAAAAGATCGGAAGGATATCCTGTAGTGCAGAAACAGTAGATATGTTAGAGGACGCCATCGAACAGCAGACCCCGTATTTCTCGGATTATTTTTAGAATACAGGGTCTCACAGCTTAAGTTTATTATGACATTTAACATATTAGGTGCTTTTAGGTGCTTTAAAATGAGGTAAGCAAATGCAGAATATATTAGTCGTAGAAGATGATGAACCAATCAATAATATGATAACAGAAGCTCTTGGTAAAAATGGTTTCTCATGTAAACAGGCATTTTCAGGTACGGAAGCAGGTCTTTGCGTTAAAAACGGCCAGTATGATTTAATTCTCTTGGATTTAATGCTGCCGGGTCTTACAGGCGAGAGTTTTCTGAAAGAATTCAGAGCCTTTTCTAAGGTTCCCGTAATAGTAATATCAGCCAAGGACGAACTTGACTCTAAGGTGGATCTGCTGACCCTTGGTGCTGACGATTATATCACAAAGCCTTTTGAACTTAGGGAATTGGTAGCCCGGGTAATGGTTCAGCTAAGGAGAAGGGAAGGTAATCAGACCGTTAACGTACTTACCTGTAAGGATTTAAAACTTGACCGGAATACGTTTGAGGTCAGTATCCGGGATAAGATAGTTAATATTACAAAGCAGGAATTCCTGATACTTGAGTTATTTCTAACCTACCCGAACAGGGTATTCAGTAAGCAGGACATCTATGATTATGCCTGGAAGGAATACTTTATCGGAGAAGACAAAACGGTTAATGTACATATCAGCAATATCAGGAATAAATTTAAAAAATTCTCTGAGGAAGAATACATAGAAACCGTTTGGGGAATCGGCTTTAAGCTAAACTCCCAATGACGGAACAAAGGGTATTTTAAACACCTTGTTTCATCAATCAAAGCTCCGCTTTCGATTGATGAATGGAGGAGTTAAGATACCCTTTTTGTTATTTTATGTACCCATATCTTCCTATACAGCCATTGCATATTGCAAGTTCCTGGCTGATAACCAAGGAATAGAATGTGAAACCAGCTTCACCGGTTTATGAAATCTAATATTAGTTTATCTTATTATTTCATCTTTAACAAATCTTAAACTTTTCTTAGCGATTTATTACAGAGTTGCTGTTAAACTTTACACATAGAAATCGATAAGGAGGTAACACAAAATCAATGGATAAGTTTCAAAAAAATATAACAGGTCTGGAGGTGGGAAAATGCTTAATGTTATAAGAATGGAGCTGTATCGGCTTTATAAAAATAAAAGCTGTTATATCATTTTATTTATGATAGCAATTATGGCCTTGGTTAATGTTTTTTACATAAGTAAAGGTTTAAATTCCAGCGACGGGCGGGGAAGGCTGGTAATTGAACCGAGACAAACATGGGATTTGCTTGATTTACCCAACTTACCCTTAGGGATAAATTATGATTCACGCTTATTGGTAAATGGAACCAATACGGTGACTGCCTTTGATGAGGCATCGGTTTTATTATCCAGTTCCTTGGTCCTTTTATCTACCGGAGTATTTGCTATTATATTTGTAATAGGTGGTACAACCTCCGGGTTTATGAAAAATATAGCGAGCTGCATAAAGAAAAGGCGTTATATTATTCTTTCAGATATAGTTGCCCTATCCGTATTCATATTAATGGAATTTGCCGTGCTGCTGCTTGTAACAGAACTTGCATCGCTGATTTTTATAAAGCAATTATTCCATGGGATATCCATAGAGCAATTAAGGTATATGGGCTTGCAGTTTCTACTATATATTGCCTATTCAGAGCTTGTTCTGTTTGTGGTGACTGCATTGAAAAATGCGCCGATCAGTATTATCCTGCATATCTTCTTCTGCTGGAATTTTGGTACTTTACTTAATTATTTTATCTTTCACTATTGCGCTTTATTCATAAATAGCAGCGTCCCCCTGAACTTACTGAATTATTACCTGATACCTAACATTGTACTTCTGTCTGGTAATGCACCTTACGGAATCGGTATCCGGGCTTTTGGGGTATCAATTGCAGCAATTTTATTATATGGCATGTTTGGCATTGCAGTAATAGAGAAAAGGGATATATAAAATGCTATAAAACTGATAAACATTTGGAGGTTAATAATGGGTGATTATTTACTTAGGACAATAAATCTGACAAAGCAATATAAAAAGCAAAAAGCAGTTGATAACATCAGCATACATATTGAGAGGGGAGCTATCTATGGATTAATCGGAAGAAATGGAGCAGGCAAGACTACCTTCATGAAGATGATTTCCAGATTGGCGGCACCAACGGACGGCACGATAGAATTATTTGGTTATCAGGGAAAGGCAATCGATACGATATATGACAGGATTGGAATGCTCATAGAGGAACCAGGTCTGTATCCTAATTATAACGCCTTTGATAATTTAAAGCTGAAAGCAATCTGTATGGGAGTATATAAAAAGGAAAATATCAATGACATTTTAAATATAGTGGGACTTAATAATACGGGGAATAAAAAGGTTAAAAACTTTTCCCTTGGTATGAAGCAAAGATTGGGTATTGGTATGGCATTAGTCGGAGAACCGGATTTACTGGTCCTGGATGAGCCCATTAACGGCCTTGACCCCCAGGGAATAGCCGAGGTAAGAGATATCATACATAAACTGAATCAGGAAAGGAATATAACGGTACTTATATCAAGCCATATATTAGAAGAACTTTCAAAACTTGCCACTCATTATGGAGTCATTCATCAGGGAAAGCTCCTTCAGGAGTTTTCAAAAGAGGAAATCATGCAAAAATGCCATGAAAGGATTGAAATTATAGTGGAGGAACCGGACCGGGCATGTACTATTCTTGACGGATTAGATATTCATGATTATAAAGTCGTTGATGAAAAAACAATTTATATTTATGAAAGGCTGGAAGAAATGGGGAATATCAACATGGAACTATCTGTAAATGGTATTAAGGTTAATTCTATTAATGTGATAAAGGAAAGTCTTGAAAAATATTTTATGGAACTTACCGGAGGGGATGAAAATGCTTAATATCATCAAAATGGAACTGTTCCGTTTATTAAAAAGTAAGAGTTTTTACTTTATAATAATAACTTTGGCTATAACGGGATTTTTCAGTGCCTATTTACTAAACGAGAGAATGCAGGAGGTAATGGAGAAAGGGGGTAAAATACAATTAAACAGGGTGGTTGTTTCCGTGCCTGAAGGCGGAAGATACTTTATAGGATTGAATTATAATGCGAATTATTTGATTAAGGAGAAGATAACGGTGTTCGAGGAGATGTCGGTTATGCTCTCTGGTGCAGTTGTCATGATTCTTACAGGAATTTTTACCGTTCTGTTTATTACTGTCCAGAAAAGCTGTGGATTTACAAGAAATATAATGAGCTGCATAAAGAAGAAGCGGCACCTCCTTTACGCCCAATTTATTACTATTTCAATTTTTGTATTAGTAGAATTTTTTGTATTGTTTCTATCCACGGAGCTTGGTTCTATTCTATTCCTCGATAATTTTTCCTACGGGATGCCTTTACCAGGATTACAGTGTGTTGGTCTGAAGTTTCTACTATATATAGCCTTTTCTATGTTACTGATATTGGTATCCGCTGTCTTTAAGAATAATATAATGCCGGTAATAATCAGCATCTTTCTAAGCTTAGGCATTATTACTGCATTCATAGGCTGCTTAGGTGATATCATCGCTAAAAAATCCGGATATAATGTATTTCATTATTTGGATCAATATCTGGTGGTGCGGAATATTCATGTATTAGCCATTCATTCTTTCGATGAAATCCATCTGACGGTACTGGTTACTGCTGTTGCAGCAATACTGGTTTATAGCAGCGTTGCTTCTGTGTTTATAGAAAAAAGAGATGTAAAATAATAAAAGGTTTGTTATACCAGTTGATAAACTTCAAAATGGAGACTTTTTATTGACGCTGCTAGTTGAAGAGAAAAGTGCAGTAATTTTTATTCGTTTGAGATTAAAAATGAAACAGACAGGAGAAATATTATGAGTAGGATTAGAAAAGTAGTAATTGTATTATCGGTTCTGTTATGTATCGTAACTGTCAATGCCTGTTCCGAGAAAGGAAGGGAGAATACGAAGCAGTCTGTAGACAGTCAGACAATAAACAGTCAGCCGGTAAATGACCAGCCGGTGCAGACAAAGCAGCTGACAATAGAAAGGCATCCTGCCGCCGCCGATTTTTCTTCCCTATATGGGTTTGGGAAACGTGAGGAACTTCCGGATTTATTTCATGATACTTATGATATACGAAGTACAGATCTGACCGCCTGTGATCTGACCAAGGAATACAGTAAACTGCTTAAGGCAAGCTTTGACAGTAAAACAGTATGGCCGGATAAGTTACCTGAAAACTTTGACCCGGATAAAATAATGGAATTATATAAGAACCCGGGCTTACATATCCGAAGTCTTCATGAACAGGGTATCACCGGGAAGGGAGTAGGAATTGCAATTATTGACCAGCCATTACTAGTGGACCATATAGAATACCGTGACCGGTTAAAATATTATTCCGAGCGCATTACAGTGAAGGATCAGGATGCTTCCATGCATGGAGCGGCTGTAGCCTCCATAGCAGTTGGAAATAGTGTGGGAGTAGCCCCGGAGGCCGAGCTTTATTATATCGCGGAGGACTTTGAATTAGTACTGGATGATTACGGACTTCTAGCAGAAGCCATCAATAAACTGCTGGATTTAAATGAAACACTTCCGGTAAAAAGAAGAATACGAGTGATATCAATATCCTGGGGAGTAGATTATAAGAAAGGCATTGGTTCAAAGCCCTTGAACGAAGCTTATCAAAGGGCAAAGGAGGAGGGGGTTTTAATAATAACTACATCCATATTCAAGCGTGAGAATATGGCCTTCTTTGGTCTTGATAAATACCCCTTATCTGATCCGGATGATTTTAATTCCTATACTAAAATTCCAAATCCAGTACAACCGGATATGATGAAAAAGATGAAAAGGGACTATAATATCAGTGTCCCGATGAATTACCGCTGTACCGCCTCGCCGACTGGTACAGAGGATTATGTGGTATACCGGGAGGGAGGACTTAGCTGGGCAGCACCCTATGTTGCCGGAGTTTATGCTCTGGCATGTCAGGTAAAGCCGGAGATTACCTACGAGGAATTCTGGAAGCTGGCAGCTTTAACGGCAAGAACCAGTCATGGCAGCTATGAAGGAGAGGAGTATGAAGCACCTTATATTATTGATCCGGCAGCAATAATAAAAGAACTTAAGAAGGAATAGGGTTCCAAATTATTCTTCCCAAATTATCATAAATCGTATAAGATAATAATATGTTCAGTATTTTATAGCTTTCTTGCTTTTATACAATGAATAAGAGAGAACAAACATAGTTGGATTTTATGGAGAAAATATGTGGATTATTATTATATCAGTAATGATTACGGTAATTAGCCTTGGAAATTTAATTCTATATAGGCGGCAGATTAAATCCTTCTGCCGCCAGCTTAAGTTTATTCAAAATAATGTAACCAATAAGAGGATTTCTCAGGATATAAACTATAAAGAAATTACAGAACTTTCCGATTGTCTTAATGATATCTTAAAAAAGCAGCACCAGTCAGAGCTTGAATATAAGAAAAAGGATAAGCAAATAAAAGAAACCATAATGAACCTGTCCCATGATATCAGGACTCCGATTACCTCTTTAAAGGGATATTTTGAGTTATTGCTGGAAGCAGAAGGGGAGAGTGAACAGGAACGGTATCATAAAATAATTAATTCCCGTATAAACAGCCTGAATGACATTCTCGAACAATTATTTACATATACGAAGCTGCAAAACGATACCTATCAATTCGTTTTCGAAGAATGCAATATGAATAAAATCTTATATGAAGCAGTTTTTTCCTTTTATGAGGATTTTAAAAGCAGGCGGCTTGAACCTGTGGTGTCAATTCCGGAGGATAACTGTATGGTATGGGCGAATAGCGCTGCAATGAAGAGGGCTATTCAAAATATTATTAAAAATGCGCTGGATCATGGAAAAGAACAAATTGTCATAGAAATGTTTATTGCTGATCAGGTAGAGATTATTGTGAAAAATAAATGCCATAACAGTGATTCTATTGACGCAGACAAAGTTTTCAACCGCTTTTATAAAGCAGATACTTTGGGAGACCATCAGTCGACGGGCTTAGGACTTTCCATCGCTTATGAATTAATTAAAGTTATGAATGGAACAATTGCGGCTTATATTGAGGAAACTTACTTTGTTATAAAGATTGAGCTTCCCATAATCAATGGATCCCGTTTCCTATAAACTTTTTTATCACACCATCACACATGAGTCTGTACAGAAGCTGAACCAAGTTTTCGATATCAAACGGAAGGATTAATAAATGAGGAACACTAGCATGGTTTGGTTGATAAAGCAGCCGTTTACTGATATACTGTCAGCAGAATGAGGTTTCAAACTACAATAGTATAGAAATATGAGGAGATGCATAAATGATAGAAATTTTATTTGGGGACAGTGAAGCAGCCTCAATGAAGGTTGCTAAGAGTAGTAATACCAAAATTATTGGTGGAAAGAATAATTCGGCTTTTGGTGTAGAGAATTTACATTTAGACGGAAAAAAGATGGAGTGGATTACAGGTAATTCCAGCGAAGTAATTTGCCTTGATTTTATGCTGGATATCGGCGATATTGATATACCTATTGTTAGTCAATACCGGCAGGATTTGATCATATCGATGCATAGTCAAAATGGGTGGGATAGTAACCCAGAGGTAATGGAAGAGCTAAGAATGACTGGGAAAAAATATATTAATGAATTAAATAGACTGGAAGGGTTTATAAAGAAGGGTGAACCCCTACGAATCTGGTATAGCAGGAGTCCATATTCTTTATGCGGACTTTACTATGTATGTAATTTATTAAGAAATTATTCAAATGATACCTTTGTTGTTAAGCTGCCTGAATACGTACAGACTGCGAAAGACACAATAACAGAATATAGTAATTGGGGTGAAGTATCAGAAGAAGAATTCAGTCAATTTCTTATATATGAGAAAAAATTGTCGGTGTCCGATATAAGATTGTATGGTGATAAATGGGTAGAATTAGTGAAAGATAATAGTCCTCTAAGAGCTGAAATTAATGGAAAACTAGTAAGCGTACCGGAAGATTTTTATGATTTTTTGATTAGAAAACGCCTTTCGGTAAAGCCTGTCAAGGAAGCTAGGATTATTGGCGATATCTTAGGGTTTTATCCGATAGGTATCGGTGATTGGTGGTATGCTTCCAGAATAGAACAGATGATAAAAGCTGGAAGTGTCAGGGTAGTAGAAGATTCAGAAAGAAAATATGCGCGAACAATCTGCCAGGGTTAACACCTGCGTATTGTAAGTAAAAAGCCAGTTGGAATAATCCCGATTGGCTTTTTATTTGCGCAATTTTTGATGCAAAGTAAGCAAAAAATGATAAGTCATATAAGGAAAAATATGGTAAATTATTTTTACAATATAGTTTTAATAAACGAAACAATCCAAACAGTCAATCGAGAAAATGGTGACATATATAATAAAAAAGATAGAAGATTTGCTGAACGGTCATTAAGTTAAAAAGGAGGAATTTGGCTGGATATTTAAGCCATGACTGAATTGTTAAGTCATGACTTGAAGTTTTAAGTCATATAACCGCAAATGGGAGAATACATCAATGATATAGCTATATTTGATGATATGAAAAAAAGTTATAATAATGATGATATCTATTGCAACTGCTATTTTATGTCATTGTTAAATATAGCAAAGACATTTGGCAAAAATGAGAACGAAATCATCCTGAATGCAGATTTAATCTATGATTTTTTTGAGAATAACGATAGTGGATATCCCGGCTTTCGGTTAAAAGTGGATACCTTTGATGAATTGTCTGAACTGCTTAAATCTATGGGTATTGGCTGCGCCTGGGATAAAATAAAAGCCTCAGATGTAATCGACTATGTGAAGGAGTACGTAAGACAAGGTAATCTAATACTATTATCAATTGATTTATATTACCAACGAGATAAGGTTTATTATTATCAGACGAAACATGGTGAACATGCTATATTGGTTTATGGCTATAATGACGAAAAGCAATGTTTGTATATCATAGACAATATAAATAAAGGATATCAAGAATATACCATAACCTACGAAGAAGCAGACGATTATATAAAGGGGTTATGCAATTACTGCGGTTATGATGAGTACTCTTACTATTATACACGTTTTTATATAGACGGAGAGAATAAAAAACATTCTGACTCGGTCATAACAGAAAAATTTCTTTCAAATATAACAAAGAATAAAGAGAATTATATAAAATCCTTAAATAGTATCCTGGAATATAAGACAAGACTAAGAGAAATCTGTACCTACCCTAATTTTGAAGAGAATCTTTTATCAGTAAAATATCGAAAAGCATCATTATGTTATAGAAACAAGCTGGTCTTAGATCAGAGATTTCGACATAGCGGCAAATATGAATCGCTGTTAGAAAACCAGAATGAAGTATACAGGTTATGGTCACAATTCAGAACCTATTACCTTTACATGAGAAGGAAGGAAATCGCAGAAGAAACTATTTGTACGAACTTATCTGAACTATTAGTAAAAATCCATCAAAAAGAGACTACCTTTTATGAAGATTTTTTGAGGCTGGCAGAGGGAGCAAAGAAGGAACCAGTTGATTTCTTAGAAAAGGAATTCATAGTATGATTGAGAAACAAGAAGCGCTTTTATTCAAAAAGAAGGGGTATTTTCCACAGCCCCATATTTTGCAGATTGAGATAACCAACCGGTGTTCTCTTTCCTGTCCTCAGTGCTACAAAGATAAAGTGAATGAAGGGGATATGGAGTTAACCCTCTTTCGGAAACTATTAGCAGAGGCAGAAAATCTGAAGGTTGGAACCCTTATGCTTAACGGCGGTGAGCCTTTTGAACATCATGATATTCTTGCATTACTTACTGAATTGGAGATATACCCTTTTCAAGTACATTGCATTTCCAGCGGACAAGGTTTGACCGATTCTATTTTACATTTCTTATCAGCAACAAACATCGACTTAAAACTATCCATATCACTTAATGGTTCTACGAAAGAAATCCATAGTTTATCACGAGACGGTTATGATATCTCCATGAATGCTATCAAAAAGCTTGTAAAGGCAGGAATACCCACCGGAATAAATTGGGTGTGCCGGCAGGATAATTTATATGATTTTCCAAGATTAGTGGACGTTGCAAAAGAAAACGGAGTAAAGTGGATAAGCATCGCAGCCAATAAGGTATCAGGTCTTAGTCTGATAAATTCCCCTCTGGACACAAAGGATTATGTGTTTTTACTTAATTATCTAGAACAGCAAGAGGCGATAGACCCAAGATACATACGAATTCAATATTGTTATAATTTACTGAACGGATTGCGTAAAAACGGAGTAAATCACCATCTGAACAGGTGTGGAGCCGGAATTTTCATGTGTAATGTTGATATTAGGGGGGACTTTAGACCCTGTACCCACCTATACACTACGGAACATTTTGATTCTATCATGGAATATTGGAATCAGTCAGAGGCACTTAAGGAATTGAGGAAAAGCAGTGAGGTAAAGAATAAGTGCAATTCCTGTTTAAAACCGTCTCCCTGTTATTTTTGCAAAGCAATGTTTGAAAATACGGTCAGGGATTTTTATCAGGAACCGGATTCCTGTCCCATTAAAGAGCTTTACCAGACTTAAGTTTAGGTCTGGATTTATAATATTATTTAGGAGGAAGGGTATAAATGAACACAGTTTACAAAGCTTCTCGTTATAATCTATTAAGTGATGACTTTAATGGTGACTTTTTAATAGCAAACTTACTTAAGACCAGGTTTTTAAAGGGGAGTAAAAAACAGGGTGAAGAAATCAGACAGCTTCTTAACAAAGAGGAGATTGCCGAAGAAGAAGCCAGGGAATATCCACAGCTTTTAGAAGCTGGAATGCTGGTACCCAAAACAAGAAATGAATATGAAATTGCTAATTTAAGATTTAATGACCTCGCTTTTTCAAAAGATATGCTGGATATTACGATTATCCCTACGGATGCCTGTAACTTCGACTGTGTTTACTGTTATCAGGAAAAGCGGCATAACCAGTTTATCACTAAAGAAAGCGAAGAAAAGATTCTCAAGTTTTTAGAAAGGAATGTAAAGAATTATAAAAAGGTGCAAATAGGCTGGTTTGGCGGGGAACCCTTGCTGCTAAAAGATAGAATGTGCCGCTTTCTGGAAAAGGCAAAGGAAATCTGTAATAAATATCATGTACCATTAATCGGTAAAGTTACCAGCAACGGTTATCTGTTGGATTTAGAGACTTTTCAGAAATTACTGCAATACAATGTAGTACATTATCAGATTACCATTGATGGAAACAGGGAGACTCATAACCAGCAGAGACCCCATAAAACGAATTCAGATTCCTTTGATCGGATTTTACAGAATTTGAAAAATATAGCCGAAAATGAAAAAAGGTATTACCGGATTGCCCTTCGTGTTAATATAACGAAAAACATTTTGAATAATATAAACGATTACCTTGATGAACTGGCTTTTTTTGCAGAGAACGATCATTTTCAGATTCATTGGCAATATGTGAAGGATTACGGCGGCGAGCAGGTCCATTCCATGACAGAAGAAAGGATATTTGAATCCAATGATTTTGTTGATTTTATTAATCTGGCAACAAAACGTGGCATAGGCAGCCTGTCCTATATGTTTTTTGGAGTAGGGAACGGACTGTGTGAGGCACCGAGAAAATACTCTTATTTTATAGATCACGAGGCAAAGCTTCATAAATGTACCATTGCTTTATATCAGGACGATTCCAGGGAGCTTAATAACATAGGTTATATCAATGATCAGGGAGTGGCGGTAATTGATGAGGAGAAAGAAGCAGTCTGGCTTGTACGCAACACCGTGGATGAAGAATGTGAGGAATGTGTTTATTTTCCCTTGTGTATGGCCCAGACCTGTCCTCATGAACGAAAAATAAGAAATCACAAAGTATGTATCAATGAAAAAGATGAATTAATTCATTATATGAGGTATCTGGCCAAAACGCCCATTTTTGAAGAATATAAGAAAACGGGGGAGGAAAATTATGCTTGTGTATAATAGAGAAGTTTTATATGAAGTATTGAATAATAATGGTATTTTTTTTGATGAAGGCAGCCTGGACCAGCCACTGGAAATGGATTCGCTGACCTTTGTAACTTTAATCGTAGATATCGAAAATACATTTGGTATTATTTATCCTCAGGAGTATATGGTTTATGACAAAGCTTTAACATTGCTTCGGTTAGAAGAGGTTATTTCGTCTCTTTTAATACAGGGTAGTGCTGTATAACAGGATAGGATATAGAATTACGGCACATCCATAAATTCGCCGGTGGTCAGGAACAGCAAAAGGAGGTGGAAGTATGAAGAAATTAAGTAAAAAAAGGGTTGATCAATTCAAAGTTGTTCTTTACGGTGAAACCGGAAACTGTGTATTTTGCTAATATTGTATCTGAAATATGATAATTTGCAGTCTGATACATGTAATAAGGCTGTTACTGTTTTAACAGATATATAAATTATAGTTATTGAATCACATATAACCAATCACTGGCGAATTTAGTAAAGAGGTAGGAATGATGATTGACATTGTTTTAATTGATAGCGGGGTCAACAGAGGACATCCTGCATTAAAAAACGAAGAAATAACCGGACTTAATCTGCTGGATCCGGAGAATCCAAAGGATATCGATGATAAAGTGGGACACGGAACAGCAATTTATTATCTTTTGCGAAGATATGCCCCTAAGGCACATATCTTTCCCATTAAAATATTTGATGACAGTTTTTCCACCACCTATGAATATTTAATTCAGGCCCTGGAGTTTGTATATGAACATTTGGAGTGTAAGGTGATCCATTTAAGTAATGGTGTAACCTATTGTGATGATATAGAGTACTTTCATTCTTTATGTATGAAGATAAAAGAAAAAGGAATTATCTTAATTTCTGCGTTTGATAATGGCGGCACAATCTCATATCCGGCAGCGTTTAAAGAAGTGATTGGTGTTGACTGGAGTCCTGATTGTAAACGCTTTAGTGATTATGAATATCTGGAAAACAGTCCGGTTAATATACGGGGAATTGGAACGGAAATACGGGTTCCCTGGCTTATGGACCAATATATCTTAGCAGGGGGTTCCAGTTTTGTGGCTCCTTACATAACTGGTCAGGTTTACGGTTTGATCGAAAAGGAAGTAACAACTCTAGAAGATATATGCAGCCAATTAAAGCAGAGGGCAAAAAAGCAATATCAATTTGAAGAAATCCAGGACATAAAAAAGAATTTTCCAATCAAACGTGCAGTTATATTCCCTTATAATAAGGAGATACACAGTCTCTTGCGTTATAGTGATATGCTAAGCTTTCAGATCCATAAGATTTATGATGTCAGATACCTTGGTAATACTGGAAAACGGATTGAGGAGTTAACAGACCAATCCATCCGCTGTGATTTAGTGATTCAGGATATGGATAAGCTAGACTGGGCAAGTGAAGAATTTGATTGTTTCATATTAGGACATTCCAAAATGCTTGGACAGACCCTGGACAGAGATTTTATATCAGAAATTATTGAAAAATGTCTTGAATATGGCAAAAACCTATATTGCTTTGATGATTTGAGTTCTTACGAAAGGGAATGCGCTAAATTTCTTGAAGCTGGGCTTAGTGTCTATTACCCGGCTGTAACAGAGAAAAACATTCCGAAAAGCCATTGCGGTAAATTGCGTCATATTGGTAAACCGGTAATTGGTATATTTGGTACCAGCTCAAGGCAGGGGAAATACACACTGCAGCTGGCTTTGCGACGACACCTGCTCCGTGATGGTTACCAGTTGGGTCAGCTGGGAACAGAACCTACTGCACCATTATTTGGGTTTGATGCCTGTTATCCGGTAGGGTATGCCTCCACAGTTAAGATTAGTGGTCTGGAGGGGATTAGTACCATAAATTATTTGATGGGTCAGATAGAGGATCGTAATCCTGATATCATTATGGTAGGAGGTCAATCACAAACCATATCCCCCACCACCGGCAATATAGGGTTATATACTCTTTATAATCAGGAACTGCTCCTTGGCAGCGAACCGGATCTTTGTATATTGTGTGTTAATATCTTTGATGAAATAGAATATATGAAACGGACCATCCGTTTCCTGGAAAGCTTCATTGAAACGAAAGTAATCGCTCTGGTATTATATCCTGTTGAACGTAATCTGCGCTGGTCGGTATTTGGCAATACCAGTAACAGCATATCAGAGGACAGATTGCTGTTAAAGCAAGAGGAACTAAAAGAAATGACAGGTTTACCGGTTTATCTATTAAACTCTGAAACAGATATGGAAGACTTGTATCATAAATGTATTGATTTTTTTGCAGAAGAGAACTAAGAGGAGAAAAAGCCTGTGAAGCTAAAAAAGCCCGTGAAGCTAAATAAGTCTGTGAAGCTAAAAAAGTCCATGAAGCTAAAAAAGTCCGAGAAGCAAAAATGGGGAGTATCTCATAAGTTAAAAAATGTCTTATACCTGTATCAGCTTGCCTGGCAGTATGATAAGAAATATTTATTTTATTTGTTCTTACAATTTCTGCTTTCCACGATAGAACCTTTTGTTATAATAATCTTTCCAAAGCTAATTCTTGATAAGATTTTAGGAGGCGAAGCTTTCTTTCGTGTAATCGTGTTAGTGGCTGTGGTAGTCGTTTCATTACTCTTAACCAGAAACGGTCTTACGGTATCAAAATCAAAAGGTGAGCTGGAAGGGGAATTTCTTATGATCCAGCTCCGGTTGTTATGCAATAAAATCAATATGACCACAGCTTATGAAGATATCGAAAATCCTGCCTACCTGGATATGCGGGACAGGGCCTGCCAGATTATCTGGAATAGCTCCTACTTTAATACCTTTGCCTTCTCATTCGCAAACCTGCTATCCGGTCTGTTACAGTTAGCGGGTATTTTGGCTGTTATTACCATCCTCGATGGAAGAATCATTGTTATCTTATTTATATTATTTGCAGGGAATATGGCTTACCAAATTACAGTTCAGAAGAAAAATCATGATATTGATAAAGATACTGCACAAATTAGAAGAAAGTGGGATTATTTAGACAGAGTAGCTACGGATTTCCAATACGGAAAAATGATACGACTGGAAGCTTTGTCTGGATGGTTAGGGGATAAAGCCAGACAAAACAGGGAGGATTTTTACGAGAAGCAAAAATCCATAATTAACAACAATAGGAAGGTAACAATTCTGGGGTCTGTTTTTTCCTGTCTTCAGGAATTTGGAATTTACATATATCTGATTTATAAAGTAATATATGATAACCTGACCATAGGTAGTTTTACCATGTATCTTGCAGCGGTGAACCGGTTTTCCGCCTCTTTAAGTTCCATACTTGATAATATCATACAATTAGATAAATATAATTTGTTTATGGAGGATTTTCGGAACTTTCTATCAACTCATCCGGTGTATGAACCAAGCAATGAATCAAGCAATAATACAAGTAATGAATCAAGCAATAATACAAGCAATAAATCAAGCTATAAAACAAGCAATAATAAAAGCCATAAATCAAACACAAACCATAAACCAAGCCATGAACGCAATCATGATTCAAGCTATATACCAAGCCATGAATCAAGCCATGAAAATAATATGAAATCAGTCTCTGCTGACAAACTGACAATCGAATTCAGGCATGTATCTTTCCGATACCCCAGAACCGACAAATGGGTTTTAAAAGATATTAATCTCATGATTTATCCTGGTGAAAAAATCTCTTTAGTGGGGGACAATGGGGCAGGAAAAACGACACTGATTAAATTAATGACCGGACTCTATACTCCAACGGAGGGCAGTATTTTACTAAATGGCAAAGACAGCCGTGAATATGAGTTTGGAAGTTATCAAAAATTTTTTGGAGCTGTTTTTCAGGATTATAAAATTTTTGCATTTACCATATGTGAAAATATTACTCTGGGAGAAAAAATTGAGGAAGAAAAAATTGAGAAGGCCCTGTCACAAAGCGGTCTGAAAGAGAAAGTGGAGGAGCTTTCGGACAAGGTCGATACCTATATGAGTAAAAAATTTGAGGAACAGGGAGTGGAGTTATCAGGGGGCGAACAGCAGAAACTATCGTTAGCAAGAGCGCTCTATCTGGATACACCGGTGCTTATATTAGATGAACCTACTGCCAATCTTTCCCCCCTTGCAGAATATGATATCTACAAGCAATATTATCAGATGACAGAGAAGAAAACGGCGGTTTTTGTGTCCCACAGGCTCTCAAGCTCATTGTTTTGCGATCGGGTAATACTTCTTAAGAACGGAACAATCACAGAGTGCGGCAGCCATGACAGCCTGATGGAACAGAAGGGGACTTATTATGATATGTTTCAACTGCAGGCTGGATATTATAATGACTGAAAGAAGGAAATCAGTATGAAGGAAAAGCAAAAGAGTATAGAGGATGTTTTTAGCCGTATTTTTTATTTGCTTGGGTTTATATGGTCTATTGATAAGAAATATATTTTACTCATTCCGGTTACCAGCCTTAGTAAATCGCTGTTATCCTTTGCGGTTATCCTATTCCCCAAATTTATTATAGATGAAATCACAGGTCAAAAACGAATGTCTGTCGCATTGCTCCTGACCGCAGGCATGGCTGTGGTTCTTATTGTGTTAAGAGTATTGGGTAACCAGATTGATGCCTTCAATAACAAAAGAATTGTACAAATTAAAAGCAGGATACAATTAGAACTACAAGAAAAGGTAACAAAATTGCCTTTCTGGAGACTTGAGTCACCGGAAGCGTTAGACAGATACCAAAAAGCAGCTGGAATTGTAAATGTATGGCAGGCGGATATACAGCGTCTGATTGGTGCAATCAATGGCATGATAACAGCATTTTTGACTCTTTTAGGAATTTCTTCGATCCTGTTTTCCCTAAACCTGCTTGTTTTTTTAATTATAATTTTTGTGGTGGTCTTTAATACCGTATTGAATAGTTCTGCTGTTAAAAAGCAGTTGGCCTTTTATAAATCCTGTGCGCCTCATGTGCGTAAAATCAATTACTTAATGAATGAACTGCAAGAAAATGAATATGCAAAGGAGATACGTGGTTACCAGATTCAGGAATGGATTACAACCAAAGCCTCCGTGTTATTAAACAGAGTCTACAAAAGCACAAGAGAAAACATGAATTATCAAACAATCACACAATGTGCAGGTGTGACCGCAGGGGTCTTGCAGGATGGAGCTTCTTACCTGTATGTTGGCTGGCTGCTGATGAGAGGTTTTATTACTATTGGTGATTTTTCTATGTATATCAGTGCAATTAATACCTTCTCCCTGTCACTGAAAGATATATTCGGTAATTTTTTAATCATCCAGGAAGCCGGCATGTATGTGGAGGAATTCCGATTATTTATGAAATTAGAGGAAACCGGTGATTATGCAGAAAAAGAAGAGGCGAAAGTTCTTTTGGAACCAGATGGCAGTTATGTGATCGAGGCGGTTGCTCTCTGGTTTAAGTACCCTGGCAGTGATGTCTATACCTTAAAAAACATTAACTTAAAGATAGAGTGGAACGAAATTATATCTATCGTTGGGGACAACGGTGCAGGCAAAACCACCTTTATAAAACTACTGATGCGTCTGTATGAGCCCACCAAAGGGGAAATAAGGTTAAATGGTAAGAATATTAAAGAGTATGAGTTCAGTGAATATGTGAAAAAGCTGGGAGTTGTATTTCAGGACTATAAGATACTTGCATTTAGAATGAATGAAAATATCGCACTCACTGACGTTAAGAATATATCAAAGGAGCGGTTGCAGATTGCCTTAAAAAAGGCAGGCTTGTCAGAAAAGGCACGATCCCTGCCAGATGGTGATAATACCTATATTACCCGCAAATTTGAAGAAGGAGGAGTGGAGCTTTCCGGTGGTGAACAGCAAAAACTGGCAATCTGTCATGCTATATACAAAGATAGTCCGATTATGATTTTAGATGAACCAACGGCTAATCTTTCACCTATGGCTGAATATGAAGTCTTTCTTAATTTCAAGGAAATCATGAAAGGAAAGACTGGGATTTATATTTCCCACCGGATGAGCAGCTGCCGGTTAAGTAACCGTATTTTGGTCTTTAAGAATGGAGAAATAATAGAGGACGGCAGTCACGAGGTTTTATTAAACGATGGCAGGGAATATGCAAAAATGTATGGTCTTCAGGCAGAATTCTATAGAAATAAGGAAACTTTCGGCTAATGGGTAGGAAGTGAAACTGGTATACGAATCTCTGTAAAAAATTAATATATATATTTATTCTTTGTCAGGGCTATGTTTTTTATGAATTAATAGAAAACATAGCTCTTTTTTATCTATTGGAGATTCCTTAATTGTATAAAATAGTGTATAATAGTAAGTATTGTCAGTAGTTTTATCTGTTAGGGGGAAACCTTAGCCTTTATGATTCTGTTAGGTTTACAAGGCATGTTTTCTTAGGTTAAAAGAAATTTGACCTGAGAAATTGAATGAACAGTTATAAATAAAGAAAAATCGTAGAATGGAGAAACCAGTGAACACAGTTAAGAAAATAAAAACGCTGCGAAAGCACCCATTAATTGAATTATTAGTACATAATAAGGGAAATCCAAGAACTTTAATTATGATGGAGCCACTTTGGGGGATTCCGTATAATCTAATCGCACCATATGCCACCCTGTACATGTATACCCAAGGCATAACCGATGTCCAAATCGGATTAATTCTGTCAATAGCTATGTTTGTTCAAGTATTTTTTTCTTTCTTTGGTGGAATAATCACCGATAAGCTGGGTCGTAAATTCACAACGATGATGGGTGATTTTTTTGGTTGGAGCATTGCCTGTTTGATATGGGCGATATCAGGGAATTTTTGGTTGTTTTTAATTGCGGTTTTGTTTAACAGTTTTGAGCAGATTAATCAGACTGCATGGTATTGTTTATTAATTGAAGATGCAGATTCCAAGGATTTGTTAGGAATCTATACCTGGGTGAATATTGGCGGTCTGGTTGCAATCTTCTTTGCTCCTATCTCAGGACTGCTTATTAGTTCCTTTACTGTAATTCCTGTAGTACGGGTTCTCTACTTGGTTTTTGCCGTGAATATGCTGATTAAGGTCATTATAACCTATCGGCATTGTGACGAAACCAGACAGGGAAAAATCCGTATGGCAGAAACGAAAGATACTACAGTTATTCAGATGTTATATGAGTACAAGGATCTGATACCAAAAGTGTTAAAGAATAAAGAGATTGTGAAAGTGCTTAGTGTCTCGGTAGTTTTGTATATAGCCAATCTTGTCAGTACTAATTTTTTCAGTTTGTACGTAACCCAGAGGCTGGGTATAGCTGACCGTTATCTGGCTTTTTTCCCAATTTTGAATGCTGCTGTTATGTTAATATTCATGATTGGGATACAGCACCGCTTAGAAGCTGTGAAATTTAGGATACCTATGTGGATTGGGCTTGTATTGTATGCCTCTTGTTCGCTATTACTGATATTAGCGCCAATTGGCAGTATACCGTTCATTATTATATATGTCTTTGCCACCGCAGTAGCCAGTGCGCTTGTAGTACCCCGTAAAGACGCCTTACTGCAGCTAAACATTAATCCGAAGGAAAGAGCACGCATTAATGCTTTGATTATGTCGTTTACTATTGCGTTTGCTTCCCCCTTTGGATATTTTGCCGGATGGTTATCAAGTATTGACCGTCGTTTACCATTTGTATTTACATTTACTATATTCTTTACAGCAATTATTATTGTAGGACGTATCCGTGATCCTGAATTTACGAGTACAAATCTGGAAGGCGGGGATACCTCGGAGACGGTTTCTGATTAAATAAAATCTTAGAGATGGATGAATAAAACCGATGAAAAATAAAACCGATAAAAAATAAAACCGATGAAAAATAAAACCGATAAAAAATAAAACCGATGAAGAATAAAACCGATGAAGAATAAAACTGATGAAGAATAAAACTGATGAAGAATAAAACTGATGAAGAATAAAACTGATGAAGAATAATAGGTATGAAGTCTGATGATACGAAGGTGACTGCGGGGATAATAGGTAAAATTTATAATTGTAAAACAACCTGCAGCCAATTTGAGTAAAAAAAATGACGTACAGGCAATTATATATATAATTGAGATAAATTAAGGAGTAATCAAGATGGGAATAAATTCAGGTGATAAATTTTTAGACGCATTACAAGTAGTAACGTCTACAATTAATAATTGTGAAAAAATACAGCCTAAATTTGCAGAAGGGACTTCTCAAGCAACCCTTCTTAAGAATAGAATAAAAGCAATGTATATCTCAAGAGCTCTAATTACGGAGGACAGTGAGATAAAACGATATTCAAAAGAAGAATTGTTGAGTGCACTTAAACCAGTGGAATCTGTGATCAGAAAATGCGAAACGGGGCAAAAAAAGCATGAAATGAATGCACCGCAATACAAGCGTTTTCAAAAGATAATTGACGCAATGAACCTTTCAAAATTATTGATATTAAGTGAAATTGATAAAAGAGGCTCAATTTGAGATTCTGAGGAGTAAGAGGTATGTGTTATTCTGTCGTTTAATCCCCTTACGAAAACCAGGAGGTCTAAGAACACAAAGAATAAGCAGGCCAAAACCCGAATATATTAATATGGAGGTGCTTATTCTATGTTGAAAAAAGTAAATTGGTTTCAATTATTTGCCATTGTACTTATTACTGAGCTGGCAGGGATTCTTAGCAGCTTATCGTCCGGTAACGTCGGGCAAATCTACACATCGTTAAACAAACCGCCATTGTCACCGCCCGGATGGCTTTTTGGTGTCATTTGGCCTATACTTTATCTGCTGATGGGAATTGCGGCATATATTATTTACCAAGCACCCCAGTCGCCTAAACGTGAAAAAGCGATTAATTTATACTGGGTACAGCTATTAATAAATTTTTTGTGGCCAATCGTATTTTTCCGTTTTGAATGGTTCTGGATTTCAGTTTTCGTAATTCTTTTATTAGATGTTTTGGTTTTCCTAACTACACTTTTATTTTATAGGATTAATAAAATAGCAGGTTATCTAATGATTCCATATCTTTTATGGATTTTATTCGCTACTTATTTAAATATTGGAATTGCAGTATTAAACTAAAGCTGTCTATTGCCAATTATAAATTGCTGTCAAGCGCTGCTGCATAGAAGTAAACCTTGGTCAGCAGTTTTAAAAATATGGCTTAATAGCATGGCTCGAAAGGTTCATAATCCCTTTTGACCGGTAATAAGGATATATCATCTACAAAGACATTGGAGGTACCCGCTTGTGGCACGGTTCCTATAAATACGATAGCCTGTACCGTACCCGGCGGAGCAGGCTCTGTCGTTGTACATATTTTAGTCCAAGCCTTATAACAGATATTTGACAGGGAATCATCCAGCATAATCATGGTGAGTCCTTGCCCAAGGTATACGAAGTTCCCGTTATAGAATGCAATGCTTATAGAGATACCAGGACTTGGGCAGGGATTACCTTTTGAAAGTGAGAGGAAGAACTCATATCGACGTCTGGGAACCACAGGTATTACCTGCATGATATTGGAGTTTGATTGTCCGCCTTCTAGTTCCGCGGCGAAGCTGCCGCTGTGGGAATGCAGTGAGGTAATGGTTGCTGCGTAAGGGGTCCAGGGAGGGAATGTCGATGTCTCAAAGCCTCCATTTACGATTGAATTTAGGGACATTATAACCATCCTTTCATATAGTCCTTCACCATCTGGAAAATTATCGTATTTCGTTCATGGTCCATCTTAATAGTATATTCGGTTTACCCATAAAACGTTCTTGGGTAAACAGTTGAGTTATTAAAATAAAACACCGAAGGACCTGAGTAATTCTAGGAGCAATTTTACAGGAGCAATTTTATTTCTTATTGACCTGTCTATCACTTCATAGTTTATTATTTTACCGAAAGGATTTAATAATAAATAGGAGGTCAATATGAAAATTATGAAAATCAATAAAAATCTTTATCTTTTATTATGCGGACAGTTCATATCACAAATTGGCGATAAATTCTATGCGCTTGCCCTTGCATACTGGGTGCTGCAGACTACCCACTCACCTTCAAGGATGGGTCTTGTACTGTTTTCCTCCATGGCTCCCGCAATCGTGGCAGGTTTTCTTTCGGGTGGGATTATTGATTTATTCAGTAGAAAAACATTAATGGTCTGCACCGATATTATCAGGGGGTTTGTTGTGACAGTAGTAGCAGCCGCCTATTATACAGGAGTATTGAATCTGTACATAATCATAGCAGCAGAAGTAGTACTATCACTATGTTCTGCATTTTTTGATCCTACCGTGCAGGCAGTAATCCCACAGATTGTAGAAGAGGAAGAGCTGACCAAAGCTAATGCAAAAAGCCAGTTTTTAGGCGGCATTGCTCTTATTGCTGGACCGTTACTGGGGGGGATTTGTGCAGCCTGGCTGGGGTATGGTTTTGTCTTCTCATTTAATGCCTTATCTTTTTTTGCAGCTTCCTTCCTCGCATCTATGCTGGTTATTAAACCTGCATTGTCAGAAACTTCTTCTAAGAAAAAAATAAAAGAAAATATTTATGATAGTTTCAAATATGTGTTCAGCAAAAGGAGTATAATTTCAATTGTGTCAGTAGTTGCAATTTTGCATTTTTTTGTGGGTTCAGTACAGGTGATAATGCCGGTATTTGCCGTAACGTTAAAGGGGAATGGTGCCAAGAACCTGGGATATATTGAATCCTTTTATGGGATGGGGGTTATTTTAACAGGTTTTTTACTAAGTTTGATAAGCATAAGAGGCAGGGAAAAGAAAGTCATGTATGGCGGCATCTGCTTTATCGGTTTGATCTATGGGGCTTTTGGTCTTCTCAGCTATTCGGATGTCCATGATATTTTTCCATACTTTTTTATATTCTTTTTCATCAGCGTAGGGGTTGTTGGCATCAGCACCTGCTATCACGCAATCCTGCAGATAAATGTTGAGAATGAAATGGCAGGAAGGGTTTTTGGGATAATAGGCTCGGTGGGTAATTTCACATATCCGGTTGCTATGCTTATATTCGGGGCATTGTTAGATTGGTTTCAATATGGACAATTGTTGATCATCTGCGGGATTATAATTATAGTTCTGGGGCTTGTTTTATTAAAGCTTAATAGCCAGGGTACTGTTGGATCAACATAATTATCAGAGGAACCGGCTGTTAATCGGCCAAAAGTTACAGACATATACGGAAAGAAAACAGGAGGCGTTCATGGAATTATCGGTAAGCAAAATGGCAGCTAACTTCGGCATTTCCAGAAGTACATTATTATATTATGACTCAATAAACCTTCTTAAGCCATCAAAAAGAACGAATGCAGGGTATCGGTTATATAATGATGCAGATATGGAACGGCTAAATAAAATTATGCTTTTCAGGGACGCCGGAGTACCCCTGGCCGAAATTTCAAATCTTTTAATTGCAGCAAATCTGGAGGTTACCGCGCAGCTTTTAAAGAGACTTGGAGAATTGAATAAAGAAATAGAAGCTGCAAAAAAGCGGCAAAATATAATAGTTAAATTATTAGAAACTAGTATTCTGTATAAAAACCTAAAGAATATGGATGAGAGCACATGGCTGGCAATCTTGGATTCGGCAGGCATAAAAAGAGAAACGACAGAGGAATGGCATTCCCAATTTGAAAAACATTCGCCTATGCAGCATCAGAATCTTTTAGAGTTACTCGGGTTTGATGCTGATGAAATACAAGATCAAAGAGAACATTACCGAAACCTGGACAAAAAGTAGGGTTGTTAGGAGTATCACTTAAAAGGCCGCAAAATTTCAGATTATCGAATACGGGCCTCCCTGTCCCTTTATAGATGGTATACAAACGGGTACTACGTCACTTATAAGTGCGTACTTGTTAAAATGGTTATTAAATTCTATTATAGCATTAAAGATAGTTTTAAACCAGAAACCAAAATAAATGGAGGGTAATCAAAATGGAGTTAATTAAAGTTCAGGAACCGTTATGTGTAAAATGTGGAATCTGTATTGATATATGTCCGCCGAAAATTCTATCCATGGGGACAACTGGCCCTGTGACAAGTAATCCGAACCAATGTATAGCTTGCGGACATTGCGTTGCCGCCTGTCCCCAAGGTGCAATCGATAATTTTAGGGCACCTCTGTCCGCACAGAATAGTCTGGAAAAGTTTCCTGTTATTAATGCAGAAGAGGCGGAACAATTTCTTAGGTCACGGAGGTCAATCCGCTGTTACAAAAATGAGAGAGTGCCACAAGAACTTTTGTTAAAGTTGGTGGATATTGGCCGGTTTGCTCAAACTGCCAGCAATAGGCAAGGGATTTCCTATATTGTTATAGAAGATAAAGAAACACGAAAGAAAATAACAGAAGTGACTGTCCAATGGATGGAGGAAAATGCCTCCAATTGGTGGAGCTTTCCTTTGCACATTAGGGCTTATCGAGATCAAGGAGTAGACGGAATCCTCCATGATGCGCCAAATCTCATTATAGCCACTGCACAAAAAGACTTTAAAAACGGCAGAGAAAATACCATTTTGTCACTTTCCTATATAGAACTGTTTGCAAATACTATAAAATTAGGCACTGCATGGGCTGGACTCATTGAAATGTGTGCGTTTTCAAATTATAGACCATTGCTTAACTTATTACAAATACCAAAGGAAAAAGTGTTTACAGGTGCGGTTATGGTGGGTTATCCGAAATATAGTTTTAAGAGGCTGGTAGACAGAAATCCAATTGAAGTTACTTTTATATGAATTTCAACATAACACATGGAAACATAACACATCCTATTTTCTTTAGGTTCAGAAAAAAATCTATAATTTTATACCATTTAGTACCAATGTATGGTAAAATATTGAAAGCTATAGTGTCCTTATAATTTCACTGTACTTATTTGTACTAATTATGTTTTGCTTACAGCAGTGAAGGACGCCATAGTATACCTAAGATAAGAGAAGGGAAATGGATACAATGGAAAAAACACAAAAACCTAGTGTACCTGATTATGTGTCACAATCACAGACAATACAGTCGTTATACCTATGTGAGAACCTCCACCCGTTAATTGGGATAAGGTATGTCTTAGGAATCCTTATGATGGCAGGAAGCTTAATATCGATACCAATTCTAGCAGAACAGATACCGGAAGAATTCACTTTGACCTATGTTTTGACTGCAACGGTTTTATTTTGGCTCGGAGTATTTATTTTAGTTGCCGCCAGAAATAAAAGCAGGCTGCAAAAGACAACGGGTTTTATTACCACAACGGAAGGTTATATGTATTATCTTAGTATAGAACCCAGTGTATATCAACAAGAGCGGACACCAATTACAAAGCTTGGAAAAATCATCTATTATAATCAGCAGATTCAAAAGCAAAGTAACGCTGAGAGTGCACAGGAGGAATTTTTAAATAGTAAAGAGGCAATAGAGGAAATTGAAAAATGCCTGAATGGAAAACAAACAAAACCTTTATTTTGTATAACCCGTATGGATGCCCCTCATATATCACGAAAGAATATAAGTAATTTTCAGATAAAATATTGGAACCAAAGAATCAGGAACATTGAGAAAATAACCTTATTCACGAATACCAAAGGATTTGAACAGATTTTAGACGCCATAAAGGATTTAGACCAGAAGATAGACTATAGAAAACTGAAACAGAGTATACGCCATTAAGAAATAAACTCAATAATAAAAATGGGCTGTCGCAAATACAGGATACCAACCTGTGGTAATTTAGTTTTTGATTTTGCGACAGCCCATTTTTATTTTGATACGGATGAATAACAGCAGCATCTGATTTTTCCAGAAATCGGTTAACCTCGAAATTCAATACGTTCGTCGTCCGGACCTTTAAAAACTACCCTTTTCCACCCTTTTTCCCGCGGGGTTCTGGGGCTTGGAATATGTGGTTTTGTTACTACCGGCACACCCAAACTTATGAGTCTGTCGTAATCGGCATCAAAATCATCACTGATTAGGCAGAAGTGGTATCCGGAATTTGCTTTTTCCTTAGTCCAGTGTTCAAGTTCCAGTATAGTCTCACCTAATTGAAGATAGACTACTTTTTCGATTCCGGGTACGTCCGGAACATCATGCTCAAAATATTGTTTAAAACCAAAGTTGTTTTCATAGAATGCAATCGATTTATCCCTGTCTTTTACCGAGATTGCGACGTGATCAATGTGTGTAAACATAATGAATACCTCCTTGTTTTTGGACTTGAATTTAGTCCTCTTTTGATAAAGTCATTTTAATTTGCAGTACTACCCAATTGGTGGAAGCTGTATTTTGGAATCCATGTGTTTCGCCATGAGGAGAAAAGATGATATCTTTTTCTTTTATAAGCATTGGTTCCTTGTTAATTGTAATTGTGCCTTGGCCAGAAATTATATAAAAGATTTCATCAATATCCGAATGTTTATGATCTGGTGTTACTTGTCCCGGGGCATAAAGTAATAGCCCTATATCTAAGAGTCCTTCTTTGAACAGTTCTTTTCTGCTGCTTTTTTCAACTGCAAAATCTATTATATTTTCAATATTAATTTTTTGCATACAAATTCTCCTTTATTAAGCTTTATTATATGCAGTAATTATGCATAATAAAATACAAGCGCTTGAATTTTAAAATGAATTACTGTAAAATCATCATAGTATAGTTACTTTAATTTCGCAAGAAGGCACTTTTTAGTTCAGTACGAACCAAATAGTAAGTATTGAATGAATATATTGGAGGAAGAATCATGCCGTGTGATAAATCATGTCCGATTGAACATACTGTAAATCTGATAGGACATAAATGGAAAGTCTTAATAATAAGAAATCTGCATAATAATGGAACCCAAAGATTCTCTGAGCTGAATAAAGGAATTAATGGAATTAGTCAGAAGATGTTAACACAGCAATTAAGACAGTTGGAGACTGACGGAATAATTGAAAGAAAAGTCTATCCGGAAGTTCCGCCAAGGGTAGAATATTCATTAACTGATCTTGGGTATTCATTGAAACCAATTTTGGAGGCTATGAACACATGGGGCATTGAGCATATTAAGCAAAATAAGAACCCAAAATAGTGTGATTACCGATGGCTGAATCATAACCAAAGTAGTATTATGTTCAGAACATTGATTCTATTTTAAGCCTAAAAATAGTACATCAAGAAAGAATTGAAAATACCAAGTTTCTTGACGTACCATTTTATCATAAATATAATAATGTTAAGCCTTTATTGCCCAACGTAATTTTGCACATTTCGCACGGCTATTGGAGATACATTCCTCCTTGGAGGGACGAATGGCTTCCGGTGCTATTTCTCTATAGATTCCATCGCGGTAAAAGCGCTGGAAGGATTTTTTAACAAGACGGTCTTCTCCGGAATGAAACGTAAGGATAGCCACCCGTCCGCTCTCAGCCATAGCGGCAGGGAGTTTTTCCAAGAATTCATATAACACTTCCAATTCATTATTGACATCAATCCGCAACGCTTGAAAGCATCTTTGACAGGATTTTTTAACTGCTTCGCTACGTTCTTTTTCTGGAATAAAGTTCAGTGCATCGTTGATAATTTGCTTTAATTCTCTTGTTGTTGTAATTGTTGTTCCTTTTTTTATAGCATAAATTATGGCACGGGATATTTCCGCAGAATAAGGCTCGTCCGCATTTTCTAATAACATACCGTTTAATTCATCCTGTGATATCGTTTTAAGACGCTCCGCCGCTGAGATGCCTTTGGATGGATTAAGACGTAAGTCTAAGGGTCCATCTGTCTTAAAAGAAAATCCTCTTTCCGGATTGTCTATCTGCATGGAAGAAACCCCTAAGTCTGCCAGTATAAAATCCAAAGGTCCAGATTCTAAGGCAATCTGGTCAATATTAGAAAAGTTTGTCTGTCTTATTGTTAAAATTTCAGGACCATACCCGAAACGTTCTAGCCGCTCTTTGGTTCGGGGTAATTCGACGGAATCTACATCTGTAGCATAAAGGTGACCCTTTGAATTTAAACACTTCAGCATCTCTAAGGTATGTCCGCCATACCCTAAGGTTGCATCTAAACCAGTTTGTCCAGGCTTGATTTGCAAAATGTCAAGAATTTCTTTGACGCAGATGGAACGATGCATTCCCGCAGGAGTATTTCCTTTTTGAATTACCTTTGCCACTGCATCGGCATATAACTCTGGCTGCAGTTCCTTATATTTCTCATTAAAAGCTTTTGGATGGGTACCTTTATATCTAATGCGGCGCTGGTGTTTTTGCTCTTGATTATCCATGTTAACTCCTCTTTTATATCCATGTAATAGACGTAAAAAATCGCTGTTGTAGCGGTCTGATTATTATTTTTCTATAAATTATATGATAACAAATGCAGGTCATAATAGCAAACCTATATTATAAGATTCTTAAAAATAAGGTTATATCAGGATACTGCTGAGCACTTACGGATGATTATTCATACTTTAGCCTTGATCTCAAAAACCGTTTTTATTGCAATGTAAGGTAGCTTCCTGTACAATAAGTTAGACTTAACCGAAAAAAATGATTAAGATTTATCTGATAGATACGGCGGTATTTATTGTTTAGGGTCATTTTAAAATAGAGGGTCATTTTAAATTGAAAGAGAGACTTAGCTATGGAGAATAGAAGTTTTCAGGAATTTGTAATTAGTGAGGATATCATAAAGGCACTGAAGGGGCTTAGTTTTGATATACCTACCGAAGTTCAGGCCAGAGTCATTCCCTCCGCCTTAGAAAAAAACGACCTTATCGTCCAAGCACAGACGGGCAGCGGCAAAACTGCCGCATATGCAATTCCAATCTGTGAAATGATTGATTGGCTTGAAAATAAGCCCCAAGCTCTTATTCTGACTCCAACAAGGGAGCTTGCAGTTCAGGTAAAAGAGGATTTTATCAATATAGGCAGATTTAAAAGAATAAAAGCAGCTGCAATCTATGGAGGTCATCCGTTTTCCAGCGAAAAAGCAGAGTTGAAGCAGAAAACACATATCGTTGCCGGGACACCGGGGCGTGTTATGGACCATATAAAGAAAGGCACCTTAGTTTTAAGTAATATTAACTATTTAGTAATAGATGAAGCCGATCGGATGTTTGATATGGGGTTTACCAGTCAGGTAGAAGCAATTATAAATGAACTGCCCGGGGAACGGATGACCATGTTGTTTTCTGCTACCATGTCCGAAGAAGTAAAACGTATCTCAGCAAAGTATATGAGAGATTTGGTAAATATAGATGTCAGTGTGAATAGTGTCGTGACTGCAGATATTCATCATTTTCTTTATAAGACCTATGAAGAAGATAAGTTTGAACTGCTTACCGGTATTATGATTATTGAAAACCCCGATAGCTGTATTATCTTTTGCAGTACCAAAGACAGGGTGGACCAGGTATATGAACGTCTGAAGTATTCCGGTTATGCCTGTAATAAAATACATGGCGGCATGGAACAGGAACACCGGTTATCTGCAATGAAACGATTTAAAAGAGGAGAGTACCGCTATTTAATCGCCACAGATGTTGCGGCAAGAGGTATCGATATAGAAAATGTCTCCCTGGTTATTAACTATGATATACCTTTGGATGAGGAAAATTATGTCCATCGGACCGGAAGAACAGGGCGTGCCGGACAAATAGGGAAAGCCATTACCTTTGTGGTTCCGGCACAAACCAGATATTTGCAGGACATCGAGAAGCTGGTTGGGTTTTCCATTCAGGAATTAACCAAACCTGGGAAAGAGGAAATATCCCTTCATAAACCTTCCTTTGAGGAAAAAATGGATATGGCACCGCAGCTTAAAAAAATGAAAAGTGACCGGTTAAATGCGGAGATAATGAAATTACGTTTCAATGGCGGTAAGAAAAAGAAGCTCAGAGCCACTAATTTTGTCGGAGTCATATCCAATCTGGAGGGTGTTATGGCAGAGGATATTGGAATAATAACCATACAGGATACTCTTACCTATGTTGAAATCCTAAACGGAAAAGGTTCCTTGGTACTGGAAGCAATGAAAGATACCAAAATCGGGGGCAGGTTGTTAAAGGTAACGAAGGTTGTGGAGTGAAAATAGTGGCAGAGCATGGGATAAAGCCGGCTTTCATTTAAAGCCAGCCTGATCCCATAGCACCTAACTGAAGACGACAGCCTGATGCAGCAATAAATAGACCCTGTAGGAAAGAACTCCTTTACCAGATCAACTGTGGTAATGTTATTTCTCAGATTTCTTGTTCGTTAAGAACAAAGTTGGAATAAGCATTACAAGGCTAAGGAATAAGGCTAACAGGAAACCATCGTGATAAGCCGTTGTCATAAGAGGTATTGTCGGTTCGTTACCGTGGATTGAAAGGCTGACAACCGTTGCAAGCACTGCTGAGCCAAAAGCACCGCCAATATTTTGGACGAGCCGGGTTCCGACGCTGGCTTGGGCTATTTCCTGTTTGACCATACCAGTGTATGCATCCGTCATCATTGGAACCGTGATACCACCAATACCGATACCGCGGATAAACAACACAGCACACATAACAGGAAGCGAAGACGCCTCATTGAAGAAGATAAATGGAATTGTGCCCAGGATGGCTAAAAGTAAACTTACCAAGACTACATTACGGGCTCCTGATTTATCTGTTAACTTACCAATCAATGGTCTGGCCAATAATATACCAAGACCTTGTGGAATCAGGATTAATCCCGCACTCAAAACGGAGAAGCCCTTAATATTTTGGAAAAACAAAGGCAATAATAACATTGGCCCATTGGTAGCAATTCCTGCAAGGAACAGGCCAATTAGGACAGCACTGAAATTTTTCAGCTTAAACAAGTGTAATGGGAGAATTGCGTGTTCCTTTCTAAGGGCAGCATAAATCACATAAATGACTAAAAATATAATCCCGGCAGTAACAGAACTAATAGTCGTAAGATTATTAAAGGCCGCATTCTTTGCCGCTTTCGTAATCCCATAAATCAAAGCCGCTGAACTGGTACCCAATAAAAGAATACCGATAAAGTCAAATTTTGCTTTTATATTTGAGGGCGTGAAGTCAGGCAGCATCACAATCATCAGTATGATTGCTAGAATACCAAGCGGAATATTCACAAAGAAAATATATCGCCAGGATAGGAATTGGACAATCACAGCTCCGATCACCGGACCAAGAATTGGACACAGGACCGTTGGAATACCAATCGTCGACATCATACGTCCCATTCGGTCCCTTCCCGCAATTTCAACACACAAAGTAGTCACCAGGGTCACGATAAACCCGGCACCAAAACCTTGGACAATACGGAAAATAATAAGGGAATTGATACTATGGCTGAGCCCCGAAGCTATGGAAGCAGCTAAGAATACTATATTTGCGCCAATCATTAACCATTTACCATTGAAACGCTGAACCAGCCAGCCAACAAGCGGTACGGAAATTGCCATGGATAATACATAACCTGTAATTACCCATTGAATTAAATCAAGTCCCACACGAAAATCCTTACTAAGGTGCTTGATTGCAATATTGACCATTGTTGAATCAAGCATAGGCATAACGGCTCCAAGTACTAGAATCCAGGCAATATTCATAATGTTCCTTGGAATCGGTTCTAAGTCCGGTGTTTTTTTATTGTTCTTCATCATACATAAATCCTCCTGCTATAATATATTTATGGTTATAGGACCTAACAACCGGTCGGGTCTTTATCCAGCCGGTCATACGGCATTTTAGTTACTGCTTACAGTCTGACTGCGCGATGTGATTTACGTGCAAATCGTGTTGGACGCTTATTTACTTTACAAAGTGCCGTTCTTTGTCTAAAATAGAATATAATCTATCACGTTACGTTCGAGTCAAGCGGGTTTCAATAAAAATAAAATAAAATTACGAAAAATTACTAATAAAATTTTTCAGGAGGAAATGGTAATGAAAAGCGTAAATGAAGTGAGTAAGCTTTCCGGTGTAAGCCGACGCACCCTGCAATATTATGATGAAATTGGATTACTGCCGCCAAGTGCGGTGAAGCCTTCCGGCTACCGCCAATATGATGATGAGAGCCTGCGCCGTTTATGGTGCATACTATTTTATAAAGAGCTTGGTATTTCCCTTGATGAAATCCGTTTGTTGCTGGAATATCCTAAAGAGATGAAAAAAGAGTTAATGCGGCAGCATAAACAAATACTTTTAGAAAAGCAGGATCGACTGCAAAAATTGTTACTGTCAGTTGACTGCATATTAAACGATAAATTTAATATTACAATGCTTAGGGATTTTGACAAAAATAAAATTGAACTAATGAGGAAAACATATGCAAATGAAATCCGAACCCTAATGGAAAGCGGTTTTTTTCTTCCAATAATAAAAAGCGGCATAGTACCTAGAGGTGTGTCCATAGAAAATGCCTCAAAATTTATGAATATGGATTTGGGTAAACTCATTGTTTTTGGAGAAGAAGTATTTGAAAAATTTTGTAATGCCATGAAAGATGGTCCTGACAGTTTAGCGGCCAAAGAGTCTGTTTCTGCTTTTAAAACTTTTATTAGTGAATTCATTTCATGGGAGGATACCTTTTATATTAAAATCGCACAGGCATATTTGGATGAGAAAGAAACCTTAGACAAAAAGACACCTGGTCTTGCAGAGTTTGTATATAAAGCAATTATACATGTGTATGAAACAAGGAAAGGGGGTATCTGTCAATGAAATTAACCTCCAGAAGTAAAAAAATAATCCTTCTGCTGTTGGAAGAAGAAAACTATACGGCAATCCATACAATAGCTGAAAGAGTAAACGTCAGTTCCAGGACAGTACTCCGGGAATTAAACAGTATAGAGAATTGGATGAATGACAATGGAATTTTGCTGGAGAAAAAGAAAGGAACCGGAATCCGGATCAATATACCAAAAAATAGGAGAGAAGGACTGAAAAACACAATACTTAGAGAAAAAGCAGATTTAACCTATTCTCCGGAACAACGGCTGGCTTTGCTGAAAGCAGAATTGTTAAAAAATACGGAAATAACCAAATTATTTACCTTAACTAAGTTGTTTGATGTTACAGAAGGTACAATCAGTGCGGATTTAGACAAGCTTGTTCCCTGGATGGAGAAATATAAATTAAGGATTATCAAAAAACCGGGGCTTGGAGTCTATGTAGAGGGAAATGAGATAGCTTTTCGGAGTGCTATGATTTCTTTGATTTATGAACAATTCCATGAAGCAGAAATAATTAACATTATTTTTAACAGGGAAAAAGAAGAACTGGACATTGAGGAGATAAAGAACCGAATAAGTTTGGAAATTCTGGATATTACAGACATAATCAATTTAGAACGTATCCAAAAGTTCCTTCACCTGGTTGAACGTCGGCTGAACCTCCAGTTTGCAGATAATTCCTTTATTGCGCTGGTAATCAGAATCAGCATAACTATTCAAAGGTGCTTAAAAGGAAAACTGATAAGTGGATTTGACAATATAAAAATGGATGTACCAAAGGATGACTTATTTTATCTGGTTAAGGAATGGTTTTTATCACCGGAAAATTCTTTTCCGGGGGTAATTACGCAAGAAGAAATAAAATATATGGTAATTCATATAAAAGGAGCTGAAATACAAGAAAGACACGGTAGTTTAAAGGATACGGATGAAATAAAAATATACGACCTGACGAAAGAAGTTATCTATATAGCGGAACGGGAAACCGGTATCTATCTGGAGGATAACGAGAGATTGTTAAGGGGGCTGGCGGGGCATCTTAAGATGGCAGTCTACCGGATCAGAATGCAGTTAGATATTATGAATCCTTTACTGGAAGATATTAAGGAAATGTATCCCGAACTATATAAAACCGCTGTAAAATGTGCAAAATTTATTGAAGAAAAAGAAAATATCATTCTTCCCGAGGATGAAATAGCATATCTGGCAACCCATATCGGCGCAGCAGTAAAAGAAGAAAAAAACAATGCCCTTTTCATATACCGGGCAGTGCTTGTCTGTACCAATGATATCGGAGTAGCTCAGCTGCTGGTATCAGAGATAGAACGGGTATTTACCAATATCAGGATTTCCTCCATCATTTCAGTTATGGATATGGATATTGTAAGGCTGGCACAAAAGCATATCGATTTTATTATTACTACCGTTGAACTTTTGGTTACGGAGCTGCCCACAATTCTGGTAAATCCTATCCTGAATGAAGCTGATATAAAACATATACAGTACGTTCTTGAGAACTTTCTGCCGGAAAACAAGAATTACAGCAGAGTCATTGCAGCACAATTAGAAGACAAAGTAACCAGGCTCAAGCTATACAGTGATTATGTGTTGCAACTCATTCATAATTATCTGTTTATTGAACAGGTTGCCGCCGATAGTATAATGGAATTAAATCATTTTATCAGCCGTTCTCTTGCTAAAGCAGGTGAAGACAGAAAGCAGATCGAAAAGGACTTAAATAACAAGCAGGAGAAAGGTTCCGCCATCCTGAAATATAAAGGAGTGGTTTTATATCATCTGCATTCAAAGGCAGTCAGGGAACTTGGCATGACAGTTATTAAATTAAAAGAACCGATGGACCGGTTTGATACTTTTATTTTTCTGTCAATGCCATTAAATCCAGACCGTTATGCTGCAGAATTAATAAACGAAGTTACCAGAAAAATTATTAGCAGTGACTTTGCCATGGAATTCAAACAAAGCAGCCAGGAAGAAATCATGTTTGAAATAAACCAGATTTTAGACAGTTTTATCCAGAATAAAGTAATGGAAACTACAATTAAATAAATCCTGTCACATTCAAATCGGACAGCACTGTTTTTCTTTTCCTTTACAGATTCTTTATTTCTTTTTATACTCTTCTTACAACTTATGGATGTAATTATTTATCGGTAATGCGAAACTATTACTACCTCGCACAAGTTTAAGCAAGGCAGTACTGGAAAGTTTTTAGAATATACGAATTTTATGGCTTCATGCCCTCTGGGTAAGATTTGCTCTGAAGTTCTGTTAATTGCATGGCATATGGATATAATACTTAAGTTTCGCAAATACCTAATGTAATTACCAATAAATAAAAGGAGTAAATTATCATGGAAAAAATTACAGTAACAGTGACCAATCCCGTAGGCTTACATGCGAGACCCGCAAGCCTGCTTACAAAACTTGTAAAAGGTTATGCATGTGATATTCAATTTTTTAAAAATGGTGATGAAACGAAGAAACATCAGCCTAAAAGTATTTTATCCGTAATGGCTTTAGGAGCGGTTAAAGGTGATAAACTGACTTTTGAGGCAAATGGAGCAGATGAAAAAGAAGCAATAAAAGCGATTGAAGAATTTGTTAATAGTGGTTGTGGAGAATAGGAGATTTTGGAATGAAGACCTTAAAAGGAACCCCAATATCATCAGGAATCGCAATTGGCAGCGTTTTTGTTAAGAAAATAGATACGAAAGCAATTGAATTTACGAAAGCAGATAATACGATAGAAGAGAAGCAACGATTTCATAATTCAAGAAATCTGGCTATAGAACAGGTAGAAGGAATTTATAAAGAAATGCTTCAAACAAAAGGTAAAGAGGAAGCAGCCATATTTGAAGCCCATATAGAAATGTTAAATGATGTGGAATTTATAAGCAGTGTTGAAAGCACCATAGAAACTTCTGCCTGTAATGCAGAATGGGCAATTAAAACGGTTAGGGATAGTTTTGTCGAATTGTTTGAAGCCTTAGACGATGAATATATGCGTGAAAGGGCAATGGACATTAAGGACATTAGTAACCGGATCCTAAAGATTCTAAGTGGTAATGACAGCAAGGACTCTTTCCGATTTAAGCAACCCGTGATTGTTGTGGCAGATGATCTTGCGCCTTCGGATACCGCACAGATGGACCCGGAGTTTGTATTAGGAATTATTAATGAGACCGGTGGTCCGACTTCTCATGCAGCTATTATAGCAAGAATGCTAGGTATACCCTTTGTTGTATGCCCGGATATTACTTCCAGGGTACAAATGGGTCAGATGCTTGCTTTTGACGGTGAAACGGGGAACATAGAATTAGAGGTAACTGAGCAGGTTCACAAAGAATATGAAGCCAGGCAGGACGCCTTCCGCTTTAAAAAAGGTCAGCTTGAGCAGCTAAGAGGTACAAAAGCCATTACTGTCGATGGGTATGAGGTAGCACTTGCCGGCAATATCGGAGCTCCCCAGGATGCGGATAAAGTATTGCAGCAGGATGGCAGCAGCATAGGACTCTTCCGTACGGAATTTTTATATATGAACCGGGATACTGCACCGGATGAAGAAGAACAGTTTAAGGCCTATAAAGAGGTAGCACTTAAAATGGAGGGAAATCCAGTCATCATCCGTACTTTGGATATCGGAGGGGATAAAGAAGTGAATTATCTGGAGATTAAAAAAGAAGATAATCCATTCCTAGGATACCGAGCCATCCGTCTCTGCCTGGACCGGATATCTTTTTGGAAAGTCCAGTTAAGAGCTCTTCTTCGTGCAAGTAAATTTGGGAATATCCATATTATGTATCCTATGATAGTATCTATGGAAGAATTGTATCAGGCAAAAAGGATATTAGAAGAGGTAAAGACAGAACTAAGAAATGAAGGGATAGAGTTTAAGGAAGCGATACCTGTTGGTATGATGATGGAAACCCCTGCGGCAGCCCTGATGGCAGATGTCTTTGCCCAGGAGGTGGACTTCTTTAGTATCGGTACCAATGACCTTATTCAGTATACAATGGCAGTTGACCGTATGAATGGGAAAGTTGCCCACCTGTATTCCCAATATGATCCGGCTGTTCTGCGGTTTGTTAAAAAGATAGTAGAAAGTGCTCATCAAAACGGCATCCCGGCAGGAATCTGCGGCGAAGCGGCAGCTGATGAGAAACTGCTGCCGGTTTGGGTCGGTTTAGGAGTGGATGAACTAAGTATGTCACCGGTTTCCATATTGAATACACGCGGAAGAATCCAGGGACTAATTAAGTCTGACTGTGAGGAGTTAGTAACAAAAATTTTAGCTTTAAAAACGTCAGCAGAAGTAGAAGAATATCTGAAAAGGGTATAGATTTTATAAAGTAATTGAAAAGTAAAATTGAATAAAAAAGTATCGAAAAACAGAAGAAAATACTATGACTGAGATATTAATTAAGATATCCATAATATTCCATTAGTCAAAATAGCCAAAAAAGATCATTGAAATTTGGTTAAAATAATCATTAGTTATAGGTTGACATATTGGCTGATTTAAGATATCATCATGACATAGGTTTGTTACTCCCTGGAGGCTTTCCCTAAAACATTTATTTGTTATGGGAAAGGTCCAGGGATTTTTTATTTAAGGAGGAATTTTATGTTTAAATTTTTAGGAAATAAGAGTGATATGAGAATATATTCCCCAGTGGTAGGGAAGATGGTTAAAATCGAAGAGGTTCCCGATAAAACCTTTGCAGATAAGTTATTAGGCGATGGAGTTGCATTCTATGCAGATACAGATACAATCAGCTCACCCTGTTCCGGCAAAGTAACCATGATAGCAAACACCAAGCATGCAATAGGGATTCTTTCGGATAATGGAGTTGAGTTACTGATTCACATTGGTCTTGAAACCGTGAATCTTCAGGGAGAAGGATTCGAAGTTTTAGTCCGGTCAAATGAGAAAGTAAAAGCTGGTACACCGCTTATCAAAGTCGATAGAAAATTAATGGAATCAAAAAACATTAATCTTGTAATACCAATGGTTATTACCAATGACATGGAAGTAACCAAAAACCTTCTAGAGACAGTTGATACAAGCAGTGTAGTTATGCAAGTACAATAGTAAGCATGATCGTTGTAAAGAATATTAATAATAATGTCTCCCTATGTTTAGACAGCAAAAATAATGAAGTGATTGTATTTGGAAAAGGTGTTGGTTTTATTAAGCCGCCTTATGAAATACCCTTAGAGAAGATAGAAAAAACGTTCTATAATGTGAAAGAAGAACAAATTAGTCTTATTAACCTTGTGCCGGTTGAGATTTTGGAAGTTTCATTCAATATTGTAGATTATGCCAATCAAAAGCTAGGTAATCAGTTTGAATCCAATGTGGTATTTACCTTGGCAGATCATATAAGTTTTGCAATCAAACGGCATGAACAGAACATTAAAATAAAAATGCCGTTACTGCAAGAAATCGAACAGACCTATGAGGAAGAATGTTATGTTGGTAAAAAAGCATTAAAAATGATTGAGAATAAGTTAGCTGTTAAACTTCCAAAGTCAGAAGCTGCATCCATTGCGATGCATTTGGTAAATTATGAAGCACTTCAAAAAAATACGGAAGATACGGATTATGGCAATATAGTAAACAACTGTATATCCAGTTTGGAAAAGATTTTAAATATTACGGTAAACAAAGATAGTTTCAGTTATTACCGTTTTGTAACACACCTTTATTATCTGATTAAAAGAATACGGAATAATCAGATGATAGAAAGCCAGAATGCCCAGTTATTCCATGCACTGAAAGAGGAATTCCCTGAAGTCTTAAAAAGTGCATTGGACATAAAAAAGATAATAAAAGAACAACTAGGCAGAGAACTCAGTGATGAGGAATTAATCTATCTGATGCTTCATATAAACAGATTATGCAGCAGAGAGGATTATGATTAAAGAGATAGGATTTGTTTGAGGAGAGTAACCAAAGGGGTTAAAGACGCTTTGGCAGCCACAGAAAATAAGCGCGCATTTTCTGTTTGCATATAATTATTTATACAAAAGGAGGATGTTTTTTCATGGCGAAAGAAAATAAATATGAAGCACTGGCCACGAATATACTAAGGCTTGTGGGGGAAAAAGACAATATTAGTTCATTTACACATTGTATGACACGATTAAGATTTAATGTTAAAGATAAAGGTCTGGTTAATGTACCAGAAATTGAAAAAATTTCAGGCGTTGTAGGAACCCAATGGGCAAATGATCAATTACAGATTATTATTGGACAGGCAGTAGGTGATGCCTATAATTTAATATGCGAAAAAGGTGGACTTAAAAAAGAAAGTACGATAGAAGAAAACCTTGATAAAGATAAGAAAAAGTTCAGTGTTTTAACAGTTTTTGAAGGAATCACAGGTTGTATCGTACCTTTGATACCAGTATTTCTTGCAAGTGGTTTACTTAAGGTTCTTATAGTATTGGCTAATTTAGCGGGAATCCTTCCGGCAGATTCATCGACCTATCAGGTATTAACCTATGCAAGTGATGCACCTCTTTACTTTATGCCTATTTTGGTTGGATATACTGCCGCTAAGAAGTTTGGAGCAGAGATCAGCCTTTCTATGGGACTGACAGCGTTGCTGGTATTTCCTAACTTAATGACTGCATTAGGCGGTGATAAGGCAGTAACACTGTTTGGACTTCCTGTTTATTCCGCAACTTATACGAATATGATTTTCCCTTCCATCATGGTTGTATTTGTTCTTAGATATGTGGAACGTTTCTTCAAAAAGATCATGCCGGAGATTATTCGTGTTATGATGGTTCCCTTATGTACGATGCTGGTTATGCTTCCGCTTACCCTTTGTCTGATTGCACCGGCAGGTATTGTTCTTGGTAATGGAATTACATGGGTAGTAGAAGCTGTTTATAATCACGCAGGCTTCCTTGGAGTTGGTTTACTATCTGCGCTTTATCCTTTATTAATTATTACAGGTATGCATTCAACGCTTGCACCTGTATGTATTGCATTTTTTACAAAGCTTGGATTTGATCCTCTGATTATCCCGGCATGCTATATTGCCAATTTCAATCAGGCAGCAGCGGCTTTTGGTGTGGCAATAAAAACAAAAGATAAAAATGCAAAAGGTATTGCAAGTTCCGCTGCCATTACAGCTTTTTTAGCAGGGGTTACAGAACCGGCATTATTCGGGGTTACCTTCCGTTATAAAACTCCACTGATTGCCTCTATAATAGGCGGTTTTGCAGGTGGCTGTTATGTTGGTATTATGGGTTCAAAACTTGTTGCTATGAGTGGTCTTGGTGTATTTGCACTGGCTGGTTTCTTAAGCAGTGATATTATGAATTTTGTACATTATATTATTGGTACTGTACTTGGTATGATTGTTACCTTTGTAATCACATTAGTTACGTTTAAAGAAGTAAAGAACAACTAGTAGAGGAAATATAGAGTTGTACTGTCTGTAATGCAACTTTTTGTCAAGAAATTTGTATCCATTGTAAGGTGCATTAGTTTACAATATCGGTTCGTTGGTTATCTATGCAATAAAAAATAAGAAAGGAAAGTATGTTATTTGATTATTTAAATAGCATGCAAGGAATAATTATGAGCTTTTCAAAAGGATTTCTATGGGGAGGTGCTACCGCCGCCAATCAATTTGAAGGAGGCTGGAACGAAGACGGACGTGGTCCAAGTGTAGCCGATATGATGAGTAACGGTTCTAAAACAGAACCCAGACGTATTACCAGAACCTTTGACGATAATTTATATTATCCCAATCATAAGGCAAGTGACTTTTATCATCATTACAAAGAAGATATTGCTTTGATGAAAGAAATGGGATTTAAAGTATTCCGTATGAGTATCTCCTGGAGCCGTATTTTTCCCACTGGAACGGAAGAAAGCCCCAATGAAGCTGGCCTTGCATTCTATGACAAAGTGTTTGATGAATTAAACAAAGCTGGTATTGAGCCACTGGTTACGATTTCCCATTATGAGTCGCCTTTTTATCTGACGGAAAAATATAATGGCTGGGCAGACCGTAAGCTGATTGAATTCTATCTTCGTTTTTGTGAGACTATATTTAATCGTTATAAAGATAAGGTAAAATATTGGCTTACTTTTAATGAAATTAATGCTGGTGTATATTCCTTCGGTGGATTTTCCGGTCTTGGCATTTTAAACGAGGGAACGACTAATATGAATGACCAGGTTGATATTCCCCAGCTTCGTTTTCAAGGGCTGCATCATCAGTTTGTAGCCAGTGCAAAAGCAGTTGCCCTCGGTCACAGCATTAACCCGGATTTCCAAATAGGCTGCATGGTGGCAATTACGGTAAATTATGCATATTCCAGCAATCCGGAAGATCAGCTGGCTAATCAGAGGTCCTGGGATTACTGTAATTATTATTGCGGTGACGTTCATGTAAGAGGTGAATACCCCTATTTTGCGAAACGAATCTGGGAGGAATATAATGTAAGTATTAAAATGGAGCCGGAAGATGAGGAAATCCTAAAGAAGGGAACTGTTGATTTCTTTGCTTTCTCCTATTACATGAGCAACTGCATCTCTACAGATAAAGAACTTGCTAAAACCCAGGGAAATCTTTTTGGCGGTGTAAAAAATCCTTACCTGACTGCCAATGACTGGGGCTGGCAAATCGATCCGGCCGGTTTACGTTATGCGTTGAATGAGCTTTACGGACGTTATCAGATTCCTTTGATGGTGGTAGAGAATGGAATAGGAGCCCTTGATACCCTGGAAGAGAATAATACTGTACACGATCCGTATCGTATCGAATACTTAAAAGAGCACATAAAATGCATGAAAGCTGCAATGGAAGAAGGCGTAGATCTGATGGGCTATACCCCTTGGGGATGCATTGATCTTATCAGCGTAGGTTCAGGAGAAATGAAAAAAAGGTACGGCTTTGTCTACGTTGATGCAGATGATCTCGGCAATGGTTCCTATAACAGATACCCAAAAGATTCTTTCTATTGGTATCAAAAAGTAATTGCCACTAATGGGGAAGAATTAGAATAAAGATTCCTTTAAAGTTTACTATATTTTTATTATAAAGCACTCTGTCGCTTAAAAGGCACAGAGTGCTTTACTTAGTGAAAGAAGTCCGTGGGCAAATCTTTGGTCTGACGAACAGAAATCTCATATAAGGCATACTTTTGTGGGTAAGGCTGCTAATCAAGTCAAAGCCCTATAACTACTCGAAAACAGAAGGTGTAAAGGTGGTCGGTAGTACTATTAATAAACAGTATTATCTACTTTATCGTAGACCGAAACAAGAATTGTGCTGATAGTTCCGGATTCTTTGGAGACTTTAAGTGATATACTTACATGATGTTGCCGGTACAAAATGCTGCTGGTTTCCTTATCAGAAACTTCTTCCTGTCTGGTAAACCCCTTTTCAAGGAGAATTGGTGTTACATCCTTAAGGGTTTGTCCTATGGTAATGCCATATACATGGTAGGGCTTTTCTTCTATGCTGATTTTTGCAAGCCGATTTTCAAGACTGCCATAAGGATAGGGAAAGAAAATCCCTTCAACGCCTTCTTTAGTGCCTTCGGCAAATTCAGGAAGAATATCAGAAGCCCCTTGGGATGGTTGGTCTTCTGCTGTTTTATCTGAATATTTTAACAGCTCTAATCCACCAAAGTCACTGTTTTGATTGATATCTTTTACAAGTTCCAAGGTGGTATTGTATTCTTTGATTTCCTTATCTTTCAGTTTCGCTTTATTATTCTCGGTGATAAGAATGCCGCCGGTCAGCCCTGCTATAACAACGGCTGCTATGATTACGGCTCTTAATAAGTGTGGTTTCATCCTATCTTCTCCTTTGTTAGTTGGTTGGATGCCTCATTAATTGGATAATAATAGAAATGGCATAGAGTTATTATAATATAATAGAATGACTTTATCAATGTTGTTTTGGGTTGTACCTGCAACATTGAATACAAAGTCAAACTGGTATGATATTTTTTAAAAGCATTTATACTTTTTTAAGCTTTAGGAATAAGAAATTAAATAGGATTGCGGCGGATACTGCGGCTACTACGTGACTGATTAAAATAGCCAGCCATATGCCGCTTAGTGCGAAAGAGGTATGGGATAAAAGATAGGCTAGAGGCATCCTGATAATAATATAGTAAAATATCATTAAGTACATCCCAACGCCTGGCTTTCCCAGTCCGTTGATCGCACCCATATAGCAGCTGGTAATGGTGTATAGAATGTAACCGATACTGACAATCAGAAAATAAGTCCCGACAATTGCAGCAATATCATTACTATTTAAAAATAGGTGAGAAAGCTTCCCTGCAAACGCGACTACAAGGGCGGAAAGCACAAGGAGTAGCCCGCATCCCCATAATAAGGCTGTTTTTAAATAGCTTCTTATAAGGTCCGGTCTTTTTGCTCCGATACACTGTCCCACAATTGTAGTAAGTGCCATATTAAGAGCCATAGCCGGATAAAATAATATTATTTCAAGTTTTCCTGTAACTCCATAGGCTGCAATTGAAGACACCCCAAAACTGCTGACAAGGGATGTTAAAACACTGGTGCTAAGGGGAGGAATACTTTGCTGTATGATGGAGGGGAAGGATTTACACAACAAGATTCTTAATTCCGCCCAGTCAAACAGCAGGAAGCTAAAATGGAACAGCTTTTTTTTCAAGATATAACCAGCCATGAAAAGCAAAGCAATGGACTGTGAGAGTATGGTTGCAATTGCTGCTCCGCTAAAACCTAAAATATGGATGAAAATAGGTTCTAGTATTATATTTAATACAGTACTGAAAAGAATAGCAAGGATTTGGAATAACGTGTTTCCATAGCTGCGAAGGACAGCCGTAAAGTATAAATATAGAAAAACCGGCAGGAAACCTAACAAGTACACGGCTAAATATTCTTTTGCCATTGAAAATATCTCAGAGGGTGTATGTAGAAGCGTCAATATCCAATTGATAGAACTTTCACAGATTAAAATAAGTACAATACATAAAATAACGGTGCCAATTAACGAGGTAGATAAGATACGCTTCGTTTTTGCATGGTCTTTCGCGCCGACAGCCTGTGACAGCAGAATAGCTACGCCACCACTTGCGCCCATGCCGATAGAAGTTAAAATTAATATAATAGGAGTAGAACTGGTAAGTGCCGCCATTGCATTTTCACCTAGTAAATTGCCAATCCATAAGCTATCTACCAAGTTATAAGACATATTAAGAATCATAGCAATAATGAGAGGGATGGTAATTTTAAACAATCCGTTTTTTGGTTTCTCGTTTACAAAATTAATTTGTGTTTTCATAAGTTAGTTCCTTTCGTGAATGAATATCATTCAATAAAATTGTATTTTTTATCCCTGACCTAAAAAGGACAGGGATTTTATTAAACTAACAGTTGCAAAAGAAAGGTCCGTATTCGGTTGAGTCTCTCTTCTCCAGACAGGTCATCACGTTGCAATATGCCTAACTGACCATATATACAGAAGCTGGCGGCAGTATCTGCGTCAGTCAAATGAAGCTCGCCTGAATCTATTTCATGCTGAATCTGTTCTTTTATTATGGGTACTAATTTGCGGCATATTTTCATAGATAACTGATCGTGGATTTTTTTGCTGTCTGTATCATGGAATACCTTATAATAAAAACTGTTATGCTGTTCAATATCCATAAAGGTTGGTGTTTCATAAAGCTTTTGTTTTAAGGTTTTACTGCGATCACATAGTACCGGCTGCATTTGACTTACCTGTTGTTCGGCATAATAGTCTAAAGCAGTATCGAACAATTCCTCCTTAGATTTAAAATATCGGTAGCATAGACCTTGTGCAATTCCGATTTTTTCAGCAATATCACTGATGGAAGTCTTATCATAACCCTTTTGATAAAACAATTCCATTGCAGTATCCAGGATTTCCTGTTTGCGGACTTCAGGTTCTTTTGTTACGCGGGTCATATTTTACCTCCTTGTGGTGAAACTATTTGTATTCTAGCATAAAGGTTATCAATTGTCAATGAATAATATTCATTCACGAATATTCTTCCCTTTTATGACCAATACATAAGTGATAACACGATGTAACAAGATTGTAAGATGTAGCAATTTTATATTATTTTCATATTATAGATATAAAAAATATTGGAGTTAGTTTTGAATTACTCAAATTATTATTTTCCTATAGCAGATCCATATATACAACCTTATATTAGACCTTTGGATATGGAAATCTCAGATGAAAAGGCTAATGTTTTTGTCTATCCCAATAACCTCGATAATGCTCTTGAGCTAATACAAAAAGCCGTTGCCGGTGAAAATGAAGATAAAATTTTTTATACCTATTTAATTGAAAATGCTCCCGATGATGAAGATAAACAGATAATAACCGGTATACGAAACAATGAGATGGACCATTATAATATGTTCCGTCAGATTTATTACGATATTACAGGTGCGGTTCTCCCAAAAGAAAGTGAAGAATCCTTTAAAACCCCGGACTCATATTGCGATGGCATCAAAAAAGCTTTGCTTGGTGAGCAAAATGCCGTACAGAGATACCGCCAGATTTTATATGCGATGCAGCCCAGAGTTCATATTAACATGTTAACTGAAATAATCACCGATGAAATCAGACATGGAATACTTTATAATTATATATATTCCAAGAATAATTGTAATGCATGACTTAATTATACCAAGAGGCTGTTGCAAAATTGCAGGATATAGAACCTGGGCATAGAATCCTTATTCTCACTCAGGTGACTTAGTCTTTGAATATTACAACAGCCTATTTATTGTGTAAGAGAGGGACAAACTGCCCTTTGCTGCGATTAGTTTTATAACTCTGTTTGAAAAGTTGGGCAAAGTTAGGATTGAAATAACAGCTTCAGTATGTTATAGTTTTGTTTGACTAGGAACAGAGGACAAGATATGAAGCAGAGGACAAGTTATTGCCGTAATTTTGCGGTTTTATTATGCATAGCAGCTTTGTGGGTAGGAATGTACACTCCATATGAGGGTGTAGATTCTTTCTTTGTGTTTTCTGATTCCATATATACTCTTCCTAATGCATTCCCTGGCTTTCAAAACCTGGATGCTGCAGAGAATATAATTGGTGAAATTTCAGAGGAGGACACAGCGGGTTTTTCAGCTGGGTCAAGTGTTACATCTTCATATTGGATTTTCCCCTTGACATTTTCACTATCAACGGCGGTTCTGCCATTAATTCCACTTTTATTTTGGGTCGTTTTAAAGATATTATTACAGAGCGAATTTTGTGTAAGAATGTATACCATTTTGTACATACATAATTCGGATGGCGGGAAAGGAGATTTATACAGGGTTTAATTTAATTCAAATGGTCCTGTTACCGGCAATAATTGCGCTTATTTCTTGCAGAAGTTAGCTGTGGTACTTTGCTGCCAAAATTGAAATGGCAGTATTGTATCCAAATATGTCCTTCCTCTACTATTTGAAATGCTGCTTTTACGGCAATCAGGCGTGGAGGCTGAAAGCAAATATAAGAAATGAAAGGTATGCAACTATACGATTTCTTCAAGTTGAAAAGCAAAAGTAAGAAATGATAGGGATGCCACTATACGATTCTTTCAAGTTGAAAGCAAATATAAAAAATGAAAGGATGTCACAGTATGATATACATCAACTGGGAAACTTGTTTCACATATTATTCTGTGGCAGTATCGCAAAGAAATTTGCGATATACAATGGGTATAATATGATTTTATTAATATTGATAATTATTTTGGCGTTAAGCTATGATTTTATTAATGGTTTTCACGATACTGCCAATGCAATAGCAACAGCAGTATCCACTAAGGCTTTAACCTTAAAAAGAGCGATAATTATGGCTGCTTGTATGAATTTTTTGGGAGCGATTGTATCTACCGGTGTTGCTGAAACTATCGCAAAAGATATTGTAGATTTAGATAAGATATCCAATGGCTCCATCGTTATGATAGTAGCCTTAATAGCTGCAATTTTATGGAATCTGATGACCTGGTACTTTGGAATTCCAAGCAGTTCGTCCCATGCACTCATTGGTTCTTTGGCGGGGGCAGCTTTTTCGGATGTAGGAATTCATGCTATAAAATATAAGGGGTTCGTAAAAGTGGTTTCTTCTCTTATTATATCACCCATTCTGGCCTTATCCGTAGGTTTCATCATGTTTACTTTAATCAAAGTTATTTTTAAGAAAGCCAATGCCGTAAAAGCAAATAGGGGGTTTCGAAGAGTTCAGGTTTTAACGGCTGCCTTACAGGCATTTTCTCATGGTACCAATGATGCACAGAAATCCATGGGTATTATTACAATGGCATTGGTAAGTTATGGCTATCAGACCCATGCGACAATTCCCCATTGGGTACAGTTACTCTGTGCTTTAGCCATGGCACTTGGAACCTCCATAGGCGGATCACGGATTATTAAAACAGTTGGTACTCAGATTATGAAATTAAAACCCGTTAATGCAGTAGCAGCGGACCTTTCTTCCGTTCTGATAATCCAAATTGCCACCAAATTTGGTCTTCCGGTAAGTACAACACATGTTGTTTCCTGTTCAATCATGGGTGTTGGTGCTTCCCAGCGTGTGAAAGGAGTCAATTGGAGTACCGCCCAGAAGATGGTATCGGCTTGGTTTACAACGATTCCGATTACATTTTTATTATCAGCGGCTATATGTGCGTTGTTTAAGCTCTTTTTATAGACTGCTAAGATATGCAGGATATCAAACTGGGCATGGAATAAGGATTATATTTTATTGAATTTTGTACTAAGTTACCACGAAGAAGCGGATATTTACAGCCATTCGCGCATACTTTCCAAGAAATTTTATGAAATATAATCCTTATTGTCTCACAGGTAATTTAGTCTTTGATTAGCAAAACAGACACATTCTATCCCAGGCAAGTAAGTCGCAGACACATTCTATCTCAGGTAAGTAAGTCTATGATTTGTTACAGCCTTATTTTCTCCCAGGTGATTTAGTCTTTGATTTCTAGTAACCTATTTAATCTCATTATTTAGTTTTAAAATTTGTATTAGCTCTCTGCTCTGACAGTAGAAAAATTTAGTTATATCGCTTGATTGACTGGGTCTAAACTTTCTTTGAAGTTTTGATAACTTCGATAATTCTTGCCATAGAATCCTCTTCTTCGGTCCTAAACTTCACAGTAACACAAGGACTGTCTTGATATAATTCCTTAGGAATCAGATAGGATCTCTCCGTTATATCACGCCAGGATTTACCTTCCATACTCTCATGGGAAAGCTCTGTGTTATTAATCTCTACATAGAATCCTTTTTTACAGTCACCGGGCATATAGCCAAATTGCAGATAAGTATCCTCAGAATCACAGACCTGCAAATCATAACCAAACCAACCGCCTGCTTTCGCTGTCCGGTAATGAAAGCCGTCCCGGTCGCCGGATTCTGTGTCCTTACCTTGTATATTATGAGAAAGTTCATACTGGTCGTTACCGATTTGTATACTATCGATTTCCGCTGCTTTTACAAGCTCTAAATGCCGCTTTTGTTTGATATAGTTGTTAAGGGTATCGGAATTTTCCTCTACCAGTATCCAGTAGATTCCATATCTTTCTTTATGCTGTTGATAGTGGGGTGTGAATATTAGCCGGTCATCTTCATCGGTGCTTTTTAAACGGAATTCCATTTTGCCTTCTGTTTTCACCAGATGTTCTGATAAATGTTCTTTAAAGCTTTTGATATCCGACTGTCTGATTACGATATAATCTTTGACAGCCATAGGTTTCTTCGGTATTTTAACCTGAACACCGGTAGTAGATTCTTCCAGTTCCTCTGTTCCAAGACCAGCACTTAAGACTACAGGACCATAAGTAAAGGCAACGGCATTTTTGTTATCCGGCAACTCGTGGTAACGAATTACTGTTTTAAAGGTCATATCGATTACATCGTTATCGTTCCAAGTCCTGGTGATACAGGCATAGCCATCTTTTAGCGTATAGGAGGCAGGTACATCATTAATCTGGATACTGGTTCCTTCTGACCAAGCCGGTATTCTAAGGCACAGGGTAAAAGAAGATTCCGCTTCTGTATTGATGCGAAAGACTGCTTTATCCATATTGAGGAGATTGGTATCCTGTGAAAGGCGTATCTTTTTTTCCTCCCAATTGACGGAGGAGGAAAAATACATATTTACATAAAGCTTGTCTTCCTCGTGAAAATAAAAGCTGTCATTTAATTTAGAGAAATTTTCCATGCCGGTGCCGGTACAACACCAGAAGTGTTCAAAGGGTTTACTGTATACTTTAAAATAACCCGTTGCCATAGGCTGGAAGTAGGTTGTCATTCCGGTCTGGGGATTTTGGGAGGATAAAATGGCGTTAATAAAAGTAGTCTCATAAAAATCAGAGTATTTTGAATCTCCTGTAATCTGAAATAATGTTCTGGTCATCTTTAACATGTTATAGGTGTTGCAGGTTTCACAATTGGCTTCGGTCCTCTCGGCATCCAAAATATCAGGTTCTCCAAAATGTTCCCATTCGCTGTTGCCGCCGGTGATATAACTGTGATTTTTCGTCACAATATCCCAGAACTGCTTGCAGACAGTCAAATAGTAAGCTTCCTTTTCACCATATACCACATAACGGTTAAGTGCCCCTAAGAATTTAGGAATAGTAGTATTCGCATGTCGGTTGTTCAGAATATCCTTACCATCATGGATCGGTTCAAATAACTTAATTTCATCAAAACGGTGGGCAGCAACGGCATGGTTTTCATTCTGGGTTATTTTATAAACCTCATACATGCAGTCATTCATACCGCCATATTCAACGGACAATACCCGGTCGTGGATTTGAGGTGTCCATTTGTCACTTCTGTTATAAACCCAGTCACCAATCCCTGATAGGATAGCCAGGGCAGAATCCAGTTTTGCATGGTTATAAACGTTAACCAGTCCGGATATAATTTTATGCATGGTGTACCAGGGTACCCATACCGGCTTACCGGTTTCCACCCGGTCAAAGAATTCCTCCGGGAATGCGGAAAGATAACCGCTTTGAAACTGGCAGAGGGATAACTCCTCCATTAGGTATTGTAGTCTTTTATAAATTGTATTATTATAATCAGTAGTAGTATATGCCTGGGCTAAAGCCGTCAGATAGTGCCCCAGGGAGTGTCCCCGTATTTCGGTATCTTCCCAGCCTTCATAGCATTTTGCCTTAGGGGTAAGGCCTCTGGTCAAACGGAAATTAGATAATAGCCGGTCACAGTCAAAGGACATTAAATAGTCAAGTTCTTTCTGAAAGGCATTATTTAAGTAAGGTTCCTTTAGTTTTACCTGAGATAATGAAAATGATTGAATCATTAGTAATACTCCTTTCCTTGTAATGAATTTAGTATAATAAACCCAGGAAGCCAAAGAAATAGTCTAAATACAGAATAGGTGGTAAAAAGTCATATGATATATTATGAACTGGTTCTTGACAAACCGCTAAAATACAATCTGACCGGTAAATTTCAGGCACCTTCTCCGGAATGGATGCATTTTGCAAGGTATATGCAGGATTATGAACTGATTGTAGTCACAGAAGGTACGGCCTACCTTATGGTGAATGAGAATAAGTTTGCTGTAGAAAAGGGAGAATATCTGCTTATTTCACCCACGGCCAGACAGGCTGGGTACAAAAAAAGCAATTGTGCCTTTTATTGGCTTCATTTTACCTATGAATATCCGGTAAACAGACGAAAGACTGAGGTAGACCCGAGTGAGGTTAAAGAAAATAGTATCGTTATACCTGAATATGGAAAGTTGTTGAAACCGGAAAAACTAATTGTAATGATGAAGCAGCTCCAGGACAATGTAAGAACCTATCAAAACCGCCTTCATAATGACTATGTCTGTACCACAATTATAAGTGAAATTTTCAGTCAGTTTTATGCAAAGGATACACAGAATACCACAGATATAAAAAAGAAACAGCTTTATAATGATATACAGGATTATATAAATTGGAATAAAAATAATGAAATCAAGGTATCTGAAATTGCAGATCATTTTGGTTATAACAAAAAGTATATTTCCAGTTTATTCAGTACGATTGCAGGGGTAACCCTAAAGCAGTATATTATCCGGGAAAAAATAGAACTTGCAAAATATCTGTTATGTGATACGAATTTAGATATCAATGAAGTGTCTTATCAAAGCGGCTTTTCTGACAGCCATAATTTTATGAAGACCTTTAAGCGGACTGCGGGACTTACTCCCACCCAGTACCGTAACGCTTATTCTTCCAGGCTGCTTTATTATAAATGAGATGCATCAAAATCAAAAGGAAAAATTCTGACGAAGGAGTTTTTTGCAGATTAAAAAAAACATAGTATTTTTATTTGTATGAGTCTGCAATAATCGGAGCCATATAGGAGGTAATTGGATATGAAACATGTTGATACAATTGTTTTAGTAGAAGATATAAAAGTTTCAAAGGAATTCTATGCCAATATAATGGGGCTTGAGATTTTATCTGATTGGGGTAATATGGTCATATTTAAAGAACGCTTTTCCATACATCAGGCGGATAAATTAATGCCGGAGCAGGAAATACAAAAACTCCTTCATAATGGAAAGCAAGGTTACAACAATGTAGATATTTATTTTGAAACAGAGAATATCGAAGAGGAATACCATAGGCTTATTCAAAAAGAAGTGAAGATAATTCACGGGATAATTGAATTACCCTGGCAGAAAATATTCCGGATTTATGATCCTGATAATCATATTATTGAAATCGGAGGTCCGCATAACTAACAGAAATCTATGCTTAAACCTTGAAAGTTTTCCTGATTCTTATTTCATAAAGGGATAATAGTAACTGATAGAAAGATTTCAGATTGCCTCGGGAACACATTTGATTTATAATGATATGGTTGCGTGAATCAATACGGATAAAGAGGTAGAGAATGATAAAGAATTGGTTTAAACTGGATAAAAAGGCTGACAAAGAAATAATCTCCCTGGCGTGGCCTTCAATTACAGAGCAGATACTAGAGATGATGGTGGGAATGGTATCTACGATATTTATGGGGAGAATAGGTACCTATGCAGTTGCTGGGGTAGGTATGGTAAATATGCTTATGGGATTTTTGCAGACAGTCTTTTCGGGTTTATCAATCGGTACCACAGTGATTATCGCAAGGGTTACCGGTGAAGGTAACCATAAAGATGCAAAAAGGGCATTAATACAATCCGGATATATGGCAATTGTGGTCGGCGTCCTTTTGTCAGTCATCGGAAGAGCCTTTTCGCTACCTTTAATGAGCTTGTTTTTTGGAAAAGCAGAACCGGAGGTTTTTAAAACCGGAATCAGTTACTTTAATATTGTACTTATTAACCTGCCCTTTCTTGTGTTGGATATCATAGTTTCAGGAGCTATGAGGGGAGCTGGAGATACGAAGACTCCTATGGTAATTACCGGCGGGGTGAATATATTAAATATCATATTAAATACGGTACTCATCTTTGGTGTCCCGTTCTTACATATACCTGCTTTAGGAGTTGTGGGTTCTGCAATAGCCGTCACGATTTCTAGAATAGTAGGAGTAACGGTCCGGGTAATGGTTCTATATAACTATAAAGGACTTAAGCTTAATCTAAGCCTAAAAGATGATTACAGCATCTGGCCGGAAATGATTAAACGAATCATTAATATAGGGATTCCAGGATTTATTGAGCAGGCGGTTATGCAGGGCGGCTTCCTGGTATTGCAGATAATCATTGTACCCCTTGGAACTGTTGCTATGGCGGCCTATCAGATTGGATTAAATATCAACGCACTGGCCTTTTTCCCCATTTTTGGTTTCGCCATTGCGAATACCACATTAGTCGGTCAAAGTCTTGGTGAGGGGAATCATCAAAAGGCGGAAACCTATTCGAAAGAAGGCATGAAGATTACAATGATAGTGGGCTTTATTATCGGCATATTTATGATTATTTTTTCAAAATACCTTGCCGCTTTGTATACCAGTGATTCACTGGTAATGAAACAGGCAATCGGTATAGTCTGTACCTTTGGATTGATTGAGCCATTACTGGCAATACTCAATTTGTGCTCCGCAACCTTAAAGGCAGCAGGAGATATCAAGTATGTAATGATTACGTCTTTTGTAGGACTATGGGCCTTTCGGGTTATCTTATCCTTTGTACTTATCCATATGTTTTCAATTGGCTTAACAGCGGTTATGATTGGCATATTCTTTGACTTCTGCTCAAGATCCATTATGTATCTTACCAGAGTAAACAATGGGAAATGGAAGTACATAACCGTGTAGCCAGGACTACAAAATAGCTCGAATGGAGTGGCAATGTAATATCTCCTGACTTTTTCACAGGGAATTCTGCTGAATTCCCTGTGTGAAAAAAATCTTCTGAATTCCCTGTGTGAAAGATGCTCAGTGTGGCAACCTTTCTTATAATAAATTTCTTTTACACTTAGAACTCCTGTTTTTTTGCAGTAATAATATAGAGGGACTCGCCAGGAATGAACTTTTGTTCAATTGAAAATCCAGCTGCAATAAGTTCTTGTTCCAGGCTTACCGAAGAAATACGGATATGCATAGGTGGCCCCTGAATACTGCTTTCTTCCTTTTCATATTCCAGACAAAGAACAGAACCACCATCCTTAAGTACACGGAATAACTCTGCAAGGACAGGGGATAACGGTCCTACTTCATGCAAAATTAAGGAAGCTATAGCAAAATCAACCGAGTTGTCTGAAATCGGAATATTGTTGATATTACCCTGTAAAAGATCAATATTTGTTATATTATCTGCGTTAGCTTTTATAGTAATGACCTCCAGCATCCGTACATCCATATCCAACGCATACACGGTTCCCGTAGTGCATTTCGCGGCAGGAATAGTCAGGTAACCAGAACCTGCCCCTGCGTCTAATATATTGCTGCCTTCCTGTATAGGGAGCAGTTTTAATAATTCCTCCGGAGGGAGCATTTTTTTTCTCATAACACTATCCAGAAAGTTTATCTTATTCATGAAATTCTGATCACCCGTAAAGGTGTGACTATGTGTGTGGGGATTCATATTAGACATGTGTTTTCTCCTTTCAATTGTTTATCCGGAGTGGATAAACTGGTAATTATAATAGTAATGGTTACAATACATATAATAAAGACTGTAAATATCTATAATTAGGATAAAAATTATATTCTCCAAGGAAAATAGATTAATTACCGGTATTACCGACGGAAGGACTTTGAACAGCTTCCAATATTGTTTTTTTCTGTAAATAGGATTCCATTTTATTCTCTGCTTCCGCCATGATCTTTTGAAAACAGCATTCTTCATCACCCATTTCACAAGTAAATAAAGCGCTGCTACCCTCAATGGCCCGTATTACATCAAGAAAAGAGATATCCTCTTTCTTCTTGCGGAGGCTGTATCCGCCATTAGCCCCGGGAGTGGATTGAATCAAATCCGCTTTGACAAGCTGGGTCAGTATCTTGGAAAGATAGGTAGGGGATATGTCCATGCGGCTTGCCAAGGGTTGTAAGCTAAGATTCTCTTTACCCTCATATCTTACCAGGTAACCCATAATGTGTAAGGCATAATTGGTTGCTTTTGTATACTTCAAAGGTAATTCCTCCTGACTACAGATATTACAGACTGTTTTTATCTATAATATAACACCTTTCATGATCTGTCAACAGAAAGTTAAAATTTGATTTGGGATTAACCGGTGAATCTTTTGCTGTTACCCAATATGCTAAATAGAATGCAAGTTGCTGAAAATTTAAAGACAGAGATGTAGTGCTTCCTATTTCACTGCTTTTAATTCGTCAGTAAAATGTATGATTCCCAGCTGAAATAACAGGTGATTATTGAGCTTTTTAATAGATTAGCGTATAATAGGAAAAAATTATATAAAGGAAAAGGTTAATTATGATTGATGAAATACTGCAATATAATCAGGCATTTGTTGAAAATAAAGGTTATGAAAAGTATATAACCAGCAAGTATCCAAATAAGAAAGTTGCTATCGTAACCTGTATGGATACCAGATTAACAGAACTGTTACCGGCAGCCCTGGGCTTAAAAAATGGTGATGCAAAAATTATTAAAAATGCTGGTGGCATTATATCACATCCCTTTGGAAGTGCAATGAGAAGTCTTTTAATCGGAATCTATGAACTGGATGTTAAGGAAATTCTGGTAATCGGACATACCGACTGCGGTGCTATGTATACCGACAGCAAAAAAATGATAGAAAAAATGAAAGCCCAAGGGATAACCGAACAGAGTATAGATATGATAAAGTATTATGGTATTAACTTTGATGCGTGGCTGTCCGGTTTTATGGATTTGGATGTATCTGTGAATAAGACCGTAGATATGATAAAGAAACATCCCTTAGTGCCGGAAGAAATAAAGGTATATGGGCTGATAATCGATTCTGTAACTGGTGAATTAACAAAAATTGCTTAACCATATTTAAAACCTGCCCGGATCTTGACTCAATATTTTCAATTGAATGTCTGCTTGAAATAATCTTTATCATGGGATATAATAGTTGATAATATCAACGATATATGAATATCAACGAATTTGGAGGCCAACATGAATAAAGAAGAAATAGTTAGAAAAGAGATAAGATTAATTGTGAGGGAATTAGGTCTATTAAATCACAATTGTTTTCATTCAGACTTGACACTTGCCCAGGCGCATATATTAAATTATCTAAAGCAAAACGGAAAGACTCCTTTTAACGAATTATTAATAAACCTGGGCATTGATAAGGCTTCACTCAGCAGAATAATCAGTAATCTGGAAGCAAAAAACTATCTGGAACTGAGTAAATCTGAAGGTGACAAGAGAATGAAAGATATAAGCCTTCTGCCGTCCGGTTTGTCTGCAATCCGCGAAGGGGATCAAAAAGCCAACACATTCTTTCATGAAATATTAGATCTTGGTGATCCTGAACATATCAATAATATTGTCAGGACACTTAGAGAGTTTCATATTCTTGCTTTAAAAAATAATCTTAAAAAGAATGATGCAAGGATTCGGATTGAACCTATTTACGAGAATTATATGGAGGATGCAATAAGGCTTGCAACGGAAGTATTTACTGATGAGCAGGGTATCCCGGCTGAACTGATTCCGGTAAATGATAAGTTAAATCCAATCTGGTGGTGTGCAAGAGTAGGCGAAGATATCATTGGTGCTGCAGCAGCCTGGAAAGAAAATGATAAATGGCATTGGGGAAGATTTGCCGTTGATAAGGGTTTACGGGGGATTGGGATTGGGCAGAAGCTGGCGCTATATTCTTTGAATGAAATCTTTAACCGATATACTGACGAGTTATATATAGAAGCCAGGGATGTAACTGTAACTATGTTAAAAAAATTTGGATGCAAGGTTATAGGTGAAGCAGAAGAGTTTTATGATGATATTGTTACACCCATAATATTAAACAAAAGTTCTTTTAAAAACCATTTGAATTCATTAGGAAGCAATTAGGGGTTGTAGTTCAGCTGCTTTTTTCAACCGCAAGTTTGTGCTTGTGCACCACAAACTTGTTATACGCAAAGAGCGTGCACAAGAATAGAGGTTAAAATGATTCATAGTATGGAACAAATAGCAGAATATCTTTTAGAGTATGCAACGGATCCTGTTCCAAGATTTATATTGTTAAAAGAATTATACAAAGAACCGGCTGCAAGTTCCGACTATATCAATAGTTATGCCAGAATCACAGAATCCAAATGGTATCATCAGCTTGCCGCAGAACAAATGGAAAATGGCTCATGGGGCAGGTTTCATACGCAGGATACAAAAGAGAAAACCAAGCGAACCTTCGTTACCACAGAGCAGGCTCTTCGGCGCGCAAGGGAACTTAGCCTTGAAAGGGATGATGATTTAATATCAAAATCTATCATGTTGATGGAAAGGTATCTTCGTGATGATGAAAATTGGACAGACATAATAGAAAAACATTATGGGTTTGAAATCGCTTTTAAAGCTATGATAGCCGCAAATTTATCTCTTTTTGACCCGAATAATCCTCTCATTCAACCAAAACGGAAAATATGTGCAAAAAATATCACAAAAGCAGTAATAAACGGTTATTTGCAAGAAGAAATATGGGAGCAGGAGAATTTAAAAGACAACGAAATACTTCTAAGAGCATATATGGTATATCCGTTATGGCTGTTACAAAATACATATTGTATCAGCGATACAATTCAAAGACAATACTTAAATTACATCTGGTATAGAGAAAAAGGCATCTACTATGTTTCAAACTTTCCCCCTTCCAGAATACAATGCCTTGAATCAAAAGGTTTTACCATGTGGCTTTCCGGCCTGGAAAACTTAAGTGGATTTTCTCTGTTTCCTGAATTTATGCATAGCCAGATAGTACCCCATTTATATGGCGAAATAAACAGACTGATATATGAACATGTCGCTTTGCCTCCAGCCCCTTCAATTTCCGGCCATTATTCAGAAAGCTGGAACAATAAAAATGCACGTAAGAACGATATGATACTACGGATCGCACGGCTTCTGCCAAAGTGCTGATTGGAAAGTTATCACTGCGGCTTGTTGATAATGATAGAAACAGCTGCAGCTGCAGGACTAAAAATTGCAGCAGGTGCTACTTAATAATTCAAATGTAAAGAGACATACCCCGGTGACTGATATGCTGCGCCCATATAGGAATTGTGGGATATTCCAGTGGACAGACTTAAGGAAATACTAAAACAACAGGGAGCCTATCTTTAATCCGGTTTATATGAAACCGCATCCAAATACAGCCATAAATGGTCAGCAGATAGAAAATTATATGAAAGGATACAAATATCATAATAATATATATAAAAATATCAATAAAGTATAGTATTTACACGAAATGAAACTTGACTGTAATATATAATATATTATTCTAAAACTAGGATATTTAACCATTTGACCAATATGACCAGGGGGGTTACCATGGCGGGAGGAAGGTTCCATCGGAAGTGGAAAAGGATAATAGTTACTGCCGGAATTGTTTCAGGTTTTGCAATTGCAGTTTCCGCAGTATTATGTGGTGTGTTAAAGAATCGTGCTGTCCGGGATGACTATGTAGCAAGGTATAATGGAGAAGAAATTGACAGAGGGGAATTCATGCTGCAGCTGCAGTTAGAACGAACAAATACCTTTGACTATTTCTTTCAGAAATACGGTGCGGTATATTCAGATGATTTCTGGAATAGGGACTATAACGGAGAGGTACCTGTTAGATATGCAAGGGAGAAGGCCATGCAAAACTGTGTTTATATGAAAGCTGTCAAAATTCTTGCAAAAGAACAGGGCTTAATTGAGGACATCAGTTATAAAACCTTTGTCCGGTCCCTGACAGCAGAAAATAAGCGGCGGAAAAAAGCGACTGAGAAAAAACAGCCGGTATACGGACCAATCCAATATGATGAGAGCAGTTATTATACACAGATCAACACCAATCTGATAATAAAATCAAAAGAGAAGCTTTTAGAGGGAGAATATAATCCTTCCGATGCAGAGCTGAGAGCCTATTATGAGAGAGTGAAAGATAAGTATTATAAACAGGAGGATTTTGTTCAGATAAAGAAGCTATCCATAAGTTATGGACAAAGCTTGGGGGCATTTACAGAGGAGGATCGAAAGGTCGCTGTAGAAAAAATGCAAGCTCTAAAGAATCGTCTTGAGCTTGGAGAAAGTTTTGAGAATATAGCGGAATCAGAAGCAGATATGGTTCGGATTTCTGACATAACCTTCGATGCAGAGACAGCAGGTACCTATTCCAAATCCGAGCCCCTGCTTTATGAAACAGTTAAATTACTGGATATAGGACAAACCAGCGGCGTAATTGATGAAGTCCAGCAGAAACAGGCAGAAATAATCCTGCTGCTCGACAGGGAGAGTAACGGGTATAAAGATTATGAGGAGTATAAAGATTCGGTAGTATCAAACTATATTGATGAAAAATATAACGAACTGATCGAACAGAATATAAAGGCAGGAGACTTAGATATAAATAAAGCTGTATATGAAAAGGCATACCCCGATTGACAGATGAAAGCTCCAATGTGCGCACATTGAGTAATATATATAAAGGAGATTAGGTATGAAATCAAAAATTCTTAGCTTACTTATGACCTGTGTCATGCTGGTAAGCCTAGGTTCATTTGCGGGGACAATGGACGTTTATGCTGCGGGTGTTACCTATTATGTTGATTCAGTCGGAGGTAATGACAGCAATGATGGTCTAAGCCTGGCAGCACCCTGGAAAAGCCTTGAGAAGGTAAACAGCAGGGTGTTTGAGCCAGGTGATAGGATTTGCCTGAAAGCCGGCTGTACCTGGGTTGGAACTCTATATCCGAAGGGTTCTGGTACCCCAGGCAATCCCATTACCATTGATAAGTATGGTTCCGGCAGCAAACCGGTAATCAATGGGAATGGAAAGGCGTATAGCAGTACAGATCCGGTGGATGCAGCAGTCTACCTTAATAATCAGCAGTATTTTACCATCAGCAATTTGGAAATTACAAATAATTCTTCTAACCCTGGGGACAGACATGGAATTCATGTAGATGCGTCCGGCAGTCAAGCATCCTATAGCGGTATAACCATACAAAACTGCACGGTACATGACATCGCAAGTAATGGCAACAGCGGTGAGCACGCGCGGATGGCGGCAATTTGTGTCTGGTCAAGAGGATGGAATCAGTCTTTTTCCAATGTGGTAATACAGAATAATTCAGTGTATACCACAGGAAGCACCGGCATCTATGTGAATGCGGAAAAATGGGCAGGAGCAGCGACAGGGGTTTATATCGCGAATAATAATCTCTATGATATTGGCGGAGATGGCATATTAACGGCAGGTGCAATGGCACCGTTAGTAGAATATAATGTCGTAAATACTTCTCATGTCCGCTCCTCAAACGCCTGTGTTGCCATTTGGCCCTTTGAATGTGAGAACGCAGTCTTTCAGTACAACGAAGCCTTTAATACCAAGACCACGGTAGACGGTCAGGGCATCGATTGTGATTTTATGTCCAGGGGTACGGTGTTCCAGTATAACTATATTCATGATAATGAAGGTGGTTTTCTCCTTGTCTGCAATGAACCTGTCTATCAGAATAATACGAATACGTTTAATGACGGCTCCATTGTAAGATACAATATTGCCCAGAACAATAAAAGCAGACAAATACAATTAACCAACAAGATTACAAATACCTATATTTATAACAATATCATCTATGTGAAAGCCGGAATCAGTGCTAACATGATAAGCACCTATTCCAGGGATGGGATTTCCTATCCTGAGAATATACATTTCTGGAATAATATATTCTACAATGAAGGCAGCAACGGTAATTATGACCTGGGAAAATCCACCGGTGTGGACTTTGATTATAATGTATTTTATGGTCTTCATCCATCTACGGAGCCAGCAGATCCCCATAAAATAACGGCTGATCCAAAGCTTGGATATCCCGGACAGGCTAGAAATGGATTAGATTCCTGCAGTGTATACCAGTTATTGGAAGGTTCCCCCTGTCTTAAAGCCGGAAAAGTGGTGTCAGACAACGGAGGACTGGATTTCTGGGGTAATGCAGTATCAGGGACAGATGCGCCAAACATTGGGGCGTACAATGGTCTGGGACTCTCTGCCGTACCAACGCCAAAACCGACTCCGGTACCAGTTAACCTGGTTCAAAATCCGGGATTTGAAACCGGCAGCCTTTCTCCCTGGACTTCCTGGGGAGGAACAATGATTACGGTTACCGCCCAAAATCCGAATTCAGGAAGCGCTTCCTTACGTATTACAGGCAGTGGTGGAGCCGCGGAACAGGTTATTAGTAATCTGTATCCGGGTACACAGTATCAGCTGAAAGGATATGTAAAAGCAGACAGCGGTCAGTCCGTATTACTTGGGGTTAAGGAGTATGGAGGAAGTGAATCAAGTGTGGCACTGTCCGGCAGTACCTATACCTTAGGAACTCTAAATTTTACCACAGGACCTGCAAGCAGCAGTGCAAAGATATTTTTATATAAGCCAAACGGATCAGGGACGGTTTATTGTGATGACATAGAACTGCTGCAGTTAGGAGATACGCCGGAGGTAACCCCTACCCCTGCACTGCCATTGGTTATAGGTGAGAATGATGAATTTGACAATGCAGAGCTAAATTCCCAGTGGCTTTGGAGACGGGAAGACTCATCGAAATGGAGTTTAACAGCGAACCCGGGTTATATGAGGATTACAGCACAAAAGGGGGATATCTGTGAGAGCGGAACAGATGCGAAAAATCTGTTGCTTACCGGAGCTCCTGCAGGTGACTGGAGCATTGATACTAAAATGCAGGGTAAACCAACCTCTAACTGGTCCCAGGGTGGGTTGATTATCTGGCAGGATGATGATAATTTCTTCCGGATAACCAGACTTTATGATGGAAAAGGAGTGCTCCAGTTCACCAAGGAGACAGGGGGTCTGCGCAGTTATGTTAATGTGGATGACCCAGTGCAGGGACAGGACATCTATTTAAAAATGACTAAGATTGGTGACAGTTACAGAGCTTATTATTCAGAAGATGGTATTGTGTATAGGGAAGTCTGGTCGGCTCAGACAGGCAGCCTTCAAAATATCCGTATAGGGCTGCTTTGTATTAATGGAACCGGTCTGACTGCTGATTTTGACTATTTTCATATTGGTGATTCCACAGAGTCGTTTCCTACGGTCACACCCACACCAACACCGGAGTCAACGCCCACACCAACATCAGTGCCGACGCCAACTCCGACGCCTGACTTGACGCCAACGCCAACCCCTGACTTGACGCCAACGCCAACACCGCAGCCAACTGTTACCCCTAATCCAAGTGCAACGCCGACTCCAATAGCCGATAATCTTGTGAATAATGGAGACTTTGAAGCCGGTAATACTTCGGGCTGGTCGAGTTCCTGGGGAGCCGTAGCGGCAGACAGCAGTAATGCCTATGAAGGAAATTATTGTGGGGTGAATAAAGGCACTGCCTTAAGCGGTGCCGGTCTGGAACAGACTATAACCGGTATACGGCCTAATACAAGCTATAGTTTGACTGCATATGTGAAATCTCCCAATGGAGAAAGCTGTTATTTTGGAGTCTCAGGAGTTGATCAGTATGGTGGGAACAGGCAGGTTGAATGTAAAAGTAACGGCTATACCCTATATACTGTTAATTTCACCACGGATTCAACAGCATCCAGTATTAATGTCTACTTAAAGAAATGGGCCGGTACGGGTAAGGCTTATATTGATAATGTTGTATTATTTAAAAAATAGCTTGCGTAAAATTTTACAACAGACTGTAAGATTATTTTAGAATTTTATTATGAAGCTCCATTATCTGCTGTTATGCAGGAGATTACCGATAGATATAGAAAGTTGTTAGGGCTATTGCAAAACTCAAATATAAATTACCTGGCAGAGAATACGAATTTGTTTTAAGGTTTTTGTAGAAAGTATGCGGGAATGGCTGCAAGAAAGAGAATGCAGCCATTCTCTTGCAATCTTTAGGCAAAATTTCTTAAAAAAATAATTCGTATTCTAAGTCGGGTCCAATAACTTAATAATTTTGCATCAGCCCCAAGGGCTTCTGTAATAGCATGAGAAGTATAAGAATCTTAATATACTCTTACTTCAAAAATCCTCGCGTGCTTATCACCATGGGTCGCTCTTATTTTCACAACAATTTTATCACACTCTACAGACTCTTTAAGCTTATGTATCCGGAACCGGAGATAGTTGTCTGTAATTTCCTCTGAGAAGATTTTCTTATCTTTTCTGTAATACACAAGCTGATAATCCTTCACGAGTTTAAGAGGCAGTCCAGGTGACTGCTTATTCTGAACCCACTGGGACATGGACAGCATAATCTCTCGGCTTAAATCGGAATCAAAGGTTACATGGAGTTCAGATACAGAGACCGGGGAAGAAAAACTTAGGCTCAGCCATTCTCCTTCTGGTGCCATTTCTTCTGAAATCCAACAGTTGGTATCCTCACCGGTACTTCTGGCAATCCCGTTGACCACATTGCGGCAGCTTCCATTATCCGCGGCAGAAGAGCAGCTGATACCTGCAGTTCTGGCTAAATCTTTTTCATCCTCATTTTGAAAGCCCGGTATATAACAGTCATCCATTAATAGCTGCTGCTGTAATTCCCTGATATATAAGGACAACTCAGAGAGTGGAATTTCCTTAGTAACAGCCAGTGCTCCAGCGGTACCAGCAGCCTGGCCGATGACTCCGCAGGTGCCCATGACCCGGACGGAACCAAAAGCCATATGGGAAGTACTGATTGCTCTGCCGGCAAGCAGCAGGTTTTTTATATTTTTTGCACAAAGGCTCTGAAAAGGGATTGTATATACCTTCTTAAGATGAATATAATCCGTGGGCTGTCGTTTTGTGTTTAAGCCTCCTGCCACATGCAGATCCATGGGCCAGCCTCCGTAAGCAACTGCATCTTCAAAAATTCTGCCCTCGATAAGGTCCTGCTCCTTTAGGACATAATTGCCCATAATCCTTCGGCTTTCGCGTTTGCCAGGCAGAAAGCCCACCCAGTCAAGGACATAATTATCTGCCTTGTGGTCACCCTGGTTTTTGATATGATCCCAGATTCCGTACAGTGCTTTTAACAATTCATCCCGGATAGCCTCACCGTCAGCCACGGTACTTAAGGAATCCCCACCCAGTTCAATCCACCAGTAGCCATAAGAGATTTCACCATGATCACGGTAAGACAGCTCTTCCTCACGGTAGCTGTTTGCCCAAAAAGGCTTCTGAAACGGTACGGGCTTTCCAGTATCTACCGCTTTAAACAAAAGGGTGTTTCCCATAGTTACCGTGTCGGATTCTTCCGGTGCATGTTCCTCACCGAATACAGAGTTACCTTCACGGCCATACATATAATCCGCACCTGCCAGACAGGCTAAAGTACCGTCTCCGGTAGCATCTATAAAAATTCCGGCTGTCAGTTCAAACTGTTTCTCTGTTGTAAGCTGCTCTGCAACTATGCTTTTGATTTCGCCATTTTCTACAGCTACCGACGACATGTGGGTATTCAGATAAAGCTCTAAGTTATCCTGAAAGCGGCATTTCTCCCACAATATAGTATCCAAGATGGAAAAAGAGCACTGGGGATTACGCAGTTTATTCTCTAAGAGTATTTCCTCTAGGATGCCGGTTTCCCGTGCATCCGGTCTTGAGCCATGACAATCTGCTCCGCATATGTGCATCCGTATCTCTGAACTGGCATTTCCTCCTAATACCGGACGGTTCTGAATCAGTGCTGCTGCGGCACCATGTCTGGCAGCAGCAATAGCGGCGCATACACCGGATATACCGCCTCCGACTATAATGATGTCATATTGTTTACGAATTACTTCCTTATTCATGATTTGCCTCCATTCCTGGTCTGTCCGGGGGATTATAAATATTGCTTATGGAATCCAGACCAGTTTTTAAACCAGTTGTTGAAAGATATACTGGTATTTATCTGCAATTATAGCGAAACGATTAGAAGAATGCCTTGAATATACGGTAAGGATTCTTAAAAATTCTGCAAGGTTATTGCCTGGTAATAAGAAATCGATTAAAATAAAGGAAGCAAGGGAGAGAAAAAATATGCCGAAACAATCTTATATGGTATTAGCGCAGTATCTGCAGCAAATATCTGCAGATTATGGATTACATATCTGTATCAATGATTTTTCCGGATTTGTCTTTATGGATAAGGAATTAACAGAGCTTCTTCAACCATATATGATACACAGCAACCCTTATTGTATGATGGTTAAATCGGATAAGCGGCTTTGGGACAAGTGCCAGTCCATGAAGAAACCCATTGCAGAAAAATGCAGAGTGAATCAGAGCATTTACTATGGAATGTGTCATGGCGGAGTCGAAGAATATATTCTGCCCATATTCTATAACGGGCAGTTAATCGGAACGGTCCATGCAGGAGTCTTCCGTTCCCATAATAAAGCTGGTGAGTGGTGTGTAAAGAAGCTTGCACACACCTCTTTCCTTAAAGAAAGCACCCTTCTTAAGCTGTACCGGAGTTCCTTAAGGGAGGAGGTCCCGGAGGCAGATAAGATAAAGGGACTATTAGGTATAGGAGCAGATTATCTTGGCAGGATATACGAGGAATTTACGGTAGCCTATCCCAGTCTTTTAAATCAGATCCGATTTAATACCAATGAAGATAATATCTTATCACATACGCTGGAATATATTAAGAGGAATTACAGTGAAACAATATCAGTAAAAGACATTGCGGATTTTTGTCATTGCAGTATATCTTACATAAACCATAGCTTTAAAAAAAGGATGAAGGTTAATATCAGAGAGTATATTAATATTCTTCGGGTTGATGCAGCCAAGACCTACCTAAACAGCACAGACCTGCCCGTAAAAGAGGTTGCCTTAAAGGTAGGTTATTTGGATTCCAACTATTTTTGTAAGGTGTTTTCAGGAATTTGTGGGATATCACCTACGGGATTCAGAAAAGAGAAGGGAAGGAGTGCAATATGATAGATACTATAAAGGCTGTATCAGATTATATCAGTTTGCTTCCAGGTATAAAGTATGCCTGACCAAGATAATAAGATTATGGAAAAGAAAAAGGATCAGATTCACCTGAAATTGTATATTACGATGATATTTTGTGTGGTAGTGGCTATATTTTTAACCTCCACGATACTATATGTTAATTTCCAATCCATACTTATGAAACATGAGTATAAGGCCAGACTTTCGAATATGGAAACGGAAAAGGCAAGAATTACAAAACTGTCTAATATGGCACTAAGCACGGTATATCAGATATACAATGACATATCGGTAATGAAGCTTCTTTCTTATGATAATATCAATGCGGTGGATGAAAGTGCTGCCTTCCTCCAATTACGTTATTATCTAACAGCTGTGCCGGATATCGATTCCATTTATGTTTATAATGCAGGTAATAACAGAATCTATAGTGTTCTTAATGAACCGGATTTAGACAAACCCTGGAATCCGGATTATGATAAAAAAGATAATAAGTTCTATGATCGGTCGGCAGTTGCTATTCTTAATAAGACCTCTGAGTATCTGCCCTATATACCGGTGCCCAGATTTTATCCGCTGAATGGAAGTAAAACCAAATGTGTCTACAGCTATATTATGTATAAAACCTCAGTGGAGAATAAGCATCGGGATGCGGTTATGCTGAACCTGGATTCCGAATATCTTTTCCAGGGCTATGACAATGACTTAGACAGCATGAAACTGGTCATTGATCAGCATAACCAAGTGGTATATTCAAGCTCCGATCAATTTTCTGTAACCAGTCAGCTTCCCCTAAGCTTTGACCCGGAGGGAATCATCAGAGAGAAAGACTCTGGCTATTATATCACGGATATAGAAGGGGTTCCCACTGTAATTATGTTCACCGGACCTGATAAGCATAACTTTAGATATATCAGTATGATTAATTACAATAACCTGCTGTCTCAGGTAAACCGGATGCAGACCATCAGTATTCTTATAACCCTGTTGTTAGCAGGAGCCGGAATGGCGGTTGCTTATAGTTTTTCCAGAAAATTAAGCATACCCATACAAAGTATGTCCAAAGATGTAAAGAATCTAAGAAGAGAAAACAGACAGTTACAAAGGCAGGATAGAAATAGAAAGGCGGCAGAACTGCTGGAAAATGGCGGATTGGATGGGAAAGGGGAGCAAAAAACAGGACAGGAATTTCTATCCCTCCTTGGATTAACACCCAGGGAGGAAAATAAGCTTTTTTTAGTCTGCTTCTATCTGGATAATTATAAATCCTTTCAGGAAACCCTTGGAACGGAGGAAATACAGGCGTATCATTTTGCTGCCTCTAATATTTTAAGTGATTTGCTGGGAGAGGGGATAAAAACCTATCATCTGGAGATGGGAATGGATAAAAGCCTTCTTTTCCTCCAATGTGGGAAGGAGGTTTCCCAAGCTGAGCTAAAAGAGCAGATAAAAGAGATGTTAGCTTATCTGGAAAGGCATTTTGGAATTACGTTCTCTGTTATTGTAAGCCAGGCAACAGAAGATAAGGACTGTTTATATGAGCAGTACGAAAGTATAATGGAAGCCCTGACCAGAACTATTTTCTATGGGTCTGGTTATCTGATATTTCTTTCTGAATCAGAGCTTAAAGATGATGTTCAATATGAATATCCCGAACAAAGGGAGAAACAGCTGACGGAAAGCCTCATGCTTGGAAAAGCTCAGGAGGCAAGAATGATTTTTGAGGAAATAATCTCAGAAACCAATCAATATCCGATTATTATTTATAATATGGTTATCAGCCGTCTGGTATTTGCAATCGGGAGAGTGGTGACTATCCTTAAAAAGAATGGACTGGATATTTTCCCAGCCGGTTTTTTTGCCCTGTCCAATCTGATACAGGAGTCAGACAGCCTTTCTGTAAGAAATGAAAGATTTTTTGCATTATTTGAACGCATCCAGGGTGAGCTGGAGAGAAGAAAAAGCGATAAACAGGAACAGATTATTGAAAAGATAAATGCAATTATAGAGAAAGAGTATCAAGAGGCGGCTTTTTCCCTTGACTATCTGGCAGATTCCATTGGTATGTCCAATGCATATATGAGCAGGCTTTATAAACAGTATACCGGCATCACAATTATGGAAAGGCTTGGGGCAGTACGGATGAACAGAGCTAGAGAACTGCTGCTTGGTACCCAGCTGCCGGTAAATGAAATTGCAGAACGTGTAGGGTATTCAGGTTCGACTTATTTTTACCGTGTGTTTAAAAAAGAAAACGGCGTAACACCAAATGAATACCGAAGAAAATAATAATAAGTTATAATCTGCGAATCTCTGACAAAAAAGAATACCGGAATGAACTACCAACCTATTAGTAAGATGTTAGATCTGACTTAGGAAGGCAGTTCATTCCGGTGTTCTTTTTTTTCTCTCTTCCAGTTTTTGCTATCAATATAAGGCAGATTAGCCAATAATAAAGTCCGGATATGATGAAAATTACAAGAATTTATAGTTATATCAAAAAAGTGCATGTGCAAAAGTAATAAAAGGAGATGAAAAACAAGAATTGAAAGTATACAGGATTATGTGATTATACTATGATTGTGCTAACTCAATTGACATGGAGGTTGTTCGTGAAGACAGGAGCAAAGGAAAGTAAAATTTATTTAAAAGTGTCAGTTTCAATTATTTTTTGTGTTGTCATTGCAATTTTAATTACATCATCAATTCTCTATGTTAATTTTCAATCCATATTAATGAAGCATGAGTATGAAATCAATCTGGAAAAAATGGAAAGCGAGGAAGAACAGAGATTACAACTGGCCAATATTGCATTGAATACGTTATATCAGATTTACAATGACATCTCCGTTACAAAGCTCCTTACCTATGAAAAAATCAGTGCAGTTGAGGAAAGCGCTGCCTTCCTTCAGCTGCGGCATTTTCTGGTAACTATGCCTAACGTAGATTCTATCTATGTTTATAATGTGAAAAATGAAAGAATTTACAATGTGACGAATGAAAATGAGCTAATCAGGCCCTGGAATGCAGATTATTATACCAAGTCGAACTTTTATGACACTTCCGCAGCCGCAATGATAGAACATTGTACGGAGTTTACTCCCTTTATTGTTGTACCAAGATATTATCAGGTCAATGCCAAAACCACCAAATGTGTTTATACCTATATCATGTACGATATTTTCAAGAATAACAAGAAAAGAAGTGCTATTATGCTGAATCTGGAATCAGAGTATTTATTTCCGAAAAGCAGGACAGGATATCCTGGTACTGAATCCTTGGTAGTGGACGGCACCGGAAGTGTAATATATTCAAATTCCAGTAATTTTAAGGTACTTGATAATGTGAAAGAGAAATTTGATTACGGCAAAATTCTGAATAAGAAGAAAGCAGGATATTTTCTGGATGAAATTAACGGCATAAAGTCGGTGGTGATCTTTACTGACACGGATAAATACGGCTTTCGGAATGTAAGCCTTATTAATTACAATGATTTATTAGCCCAAGTGAAGAAACTGCAGTCCGTAACCATTGGAATAACACTATTAATTGCAGGAGCCGGCTTGATTGCTGCTTTCATCTGTTCTTACCGGTTATCAAATCCGATCAGAGTGATGTCAAAGGACTTTACGGCCCTGTTAAGGGAAAAACGCCGTACCGAAACCCTGACAAAAAACATCAAACTAAAGGAATTGCTGGAAAATAACGGCTTTGAAAACAGTGGTGAGCGTAAAAGCGGTGCGGATTTGCTGTCACTTTTGGGGATACCTTTTAAACGGGAACAGAAACTGGTTCTGCTATGCATCAAAGTAGATGATTACCAATATCTATTGGAAACCTCCAATTCCCAGCTGATTAGTGCCTATAAATTTGCGGCGGTAAATATTTTAACTGAATTAATGCAGGATAACTGCATTATGTACTGCCTGAATATGAGCCTGGACAAAAATCTGATTTTTGTATCTCTAACGAGTAATGAAGCAAAGGAAATACTGAATGAACATCTGATACAGATGCAGCATTTGGTACAGGAATATTTTAAAATATCCGTATCTGCTGCCCTTAGCGATTTTGAAGAAGATCCGGATAAGCTGTTTTATCAATATGAACAGATAGAAGAAGCTTTGTCCGGAAGTATTTTCTGGAAGGAAAGCAGTATTGTTCATTATTCGGATATTAAGATGAAAGAGGTACAAAACTATGAATATCCGGAAAGCAGGGAAAAACAGCTTCTGGAATGCCTTACTCACGGAAGGGCAAAAGAAGCGGAGGAAGTATATCTGGCAATTGTAACAGAAACCTATGATTATCCGGTGGTAATTTATAACATGGTAATTAGCCGCTTAATTTTTATGATAACAAATGTTGTAAATCTTATTATGAAAAACAGTTCCCTCCATTCTCTTACTAGTTCCCTCCTGCTGACCAACTTATTACAGGAGTGTGATTCATTAGAGGAGAGGAACGAGAAGTTTAAAGAGTTATTCTTACAGATTGCAAAGGATATGGAGAACAAGAAAAAAGATAGGTTGAATCAGGTCATAGCAGACATCAACCTTCTGATAGAGAAAGAATACAAAAATCCACTGTTGTCAATCGAAATGCTGGCAGAGGAGGTAGGGATGTCTGCCGCCTATATCTGCCGTATCTATAAACAATATACGGGCAATACAATTAACGAAACCCTTTTGGAGAAACGGATGGAGCATGCCAGGGTACTGCTGGTGGAAAGTGCCCTGTCGGTAAATGAGATTTCAGAAAAGGTTGGTTTTACCGGCTCCTCCTATTTCTACCGGGTATTTAAGAAGGTCAATGGAGTAACTCCCAATGAATACCGCAGAAAATAAGAGCGGTATTTTGTTGGGAAAGTAAATAGAAAATTTATTACATATACGTCCGTTTTGGTACGTGTGCCGGAGAGCACAGATAGGAGTTAGTGTGAAAAAGGTAAAGAAAGAAAGTAGTGCTGCCCTTACAGGCGGAGGCGGCAGTATTGCAGAACGTGTTTACAGAGGTAAAAAGGCAGGTATATGGATTTCTTATGCAGTCTCACTGATATCAATACTTTTGTTTACCTTGGTAAGGACGATCAAAATAAGGGACGCAGAAAGTCTCCTTCTGGTCCTAAAGCAAGACAGCTTAAAAGACAGCTTAAGTACAGGTTACTCTACACTTAATATACTGTCCTTTGTCTATCGAAGCGGCAATGGAAAACAGGGTGCTTTTGCCATGGCTATATTCGCCGTAACAGTTGTTACTGTTATATTAAATATCGTGTATTTACTGAAATTTAAAAAGTACAGCAATACCGGGAATAATATCAAAATCTATGAAGCCGGACAATATGCCATGGTTTTTAATATCTTACTAAGCCTGTCCATAATTGGGTTTTGCATTTATTCGAATGCAGTACTGGGGCTGGTCAACGTTTTTTATCATTCCTTTCTGCTTTTTGTAATTATAATAATTTCGGTGGCAGGTTTTGTTTTAATCAAACAGCTGGAAGCACCCGAGCGTAATCGGTATAAAGAGCCGGGTTTTTTCCTGGAATTAAAAAGAAACTGGATTCTATTTGTACTGCTGCTGCCGGCAATCCTGTATTTTATTGTAAACAGTTATCTTCCCATGGCAGGTATTTATTTTGCCTTTGAAAAATTTAATTTCCGTGATGGATTATGGACCAGTCCTTTTGTTATGTTTGATAATTTTGAATACATATGGAAAGCAGATCTTTTAAAGCTGGTAAGGAATACAGTGCTTTATAATCTGGTATTTATCATCTTAGGGCATCTATTCAAGATACTGACAGCTATATTAATCAGTCAGATTACCAGCAAATGGTTCAAGAGACTGAATCAGACCCTGATATTCATGCCCCATTTTGTATCTTATGTACTGCTGAATGTAATCGTGTATAACCTGCTGACCTATGAAACCGGTGCAGTCAATACCTTTTTGTCCTCCATTGGCTTGGGACGTATTGATTTTTATAACAATCCGGGTTATTGGCCCTTTATCCTTGTATTCTTTGAATTATGGAAAGGGGTAGGTTATGGGTCAGTGGTTTATCTTGCAGCAATATTAGGTATTGACCGGACCTATTACGAAGCAGCGGAGGTGGATGGGGCCAACGTCTTTCAGCAGATTCGGTATATTACTTTACCGTTACTAAAAACCACCTTCATCATCCTGGTATTGTTTTCTCTGGGTAATATCATGCGTGGACAATTTGATCTATTCTATCAGACAGTTGGGAATAACGGGCTTTTATATAATACAACGGATATTTTTGATACCTATGTATACCGGCTTACCATGACAAATCCACTGAATAACGGTTTGGGTACCGCGGCAGGTCTGTTCCAGTCCATCTTTGGCTTTGTGACGATTGTTCTTACGAATTATATCGTAAAGCGCAAAAATGATGACTATGCATTGTTCTGATTTAATAAAACAGACAGATGGGTGCTGCAGAAGAAAACCATTCTATGGATAGAATTTATAACAGAAAGGAATATACAGTGGGTATGAAATTTAACAGGAGAAATAAAGCAGGAAAAATAAAGAAGTCAGGGTATACCATTACCTTTGACCTGATCGCATACATATTTTTAACGATACTTGCAGTGGTATGTATCTTGCCCTTTCTATTAATCGTATCGGGGTCCCTTACTGAAAACAGTACCATACTCCACGATGGATACAGTTTGCTGCCAAAAAAAGTTTCACTTGATGCCTATAAACTCATTATGGAGAATCCAAGGGATATCCTAAATGCCTATAAGGTAACCGTATTTGTTACAGCAATCGGTACCGGAGTGGGATTACTCGTTACTACTGTTACTGCTTATGTATTATCGAGAAAAGAATTTAAGTATAAGAACAGAATATCCTTTATGATCTATTTTACCACCATATTCGGAGGAGGATTAATACCCTGGTATATTACGATATCAAAGATACTTAATCTCCATGGGACCTTAACGGCCCTGTGGCTCCCGGGAATTCTTTCTTCCTATAACATTATTCTTATGAGGACTTTTATCAAAGGCTCCGTTCCGGAGGAAATGACGGAAGCAGCAAAGATTGACGGAGCGGGACATGTCAGTATCTTTTGGAAAATCGTACTGCCGGTACTTGGTCCGGCTCTTGCTACCATTGGTTTATTCCTGGCCCTTGGCTATTGGAATAACTGGCTGAGTTCCTCCTTATTCATAAACGATGCTTCCAAATACATGCTCCAGTTCTATTTGTATAACCTTTTAAACAGGGCACAGGCAATCAGGGATCTGGCACTTACCTCAGGTATTGTTCTAGAGGTTCCTACCGAGTCTACAAAGCTGGCAATGACAGTAATCGCGACAGGACCAATCATCCTGTTATACCCCTTCCTGCAAAAATACTTTGTATCCGGAATTACCGTAGGGGCGGTAAAGGGTTGATATTTGGCACCATATGTGCTTAATATAAATATATATTATAGGAGGAAATGTAATGAAAAAAATGATCAGTATTCTATTGGTACTATGCATGACCCTTACTTTGGTGGGCTGCAAAGGCAAGGCTTCTACAAGTGTGGAAGGCACCAACACCGCCACAGAAGCAGAAACAAAACAAAGTGAAAGTAATGAGACCGCTAATTCGGACTCAAGTGATCCAAAGGTAAGATATGATCTTTCTCAGCCAGCTAATTTAGTTTTTTACCTGGTGGGTGATCCTGGAAAGGATTATCAGGCAGTAGTAGACGAACTGAACAAATATTTAACGGAAAAAATCAATACCACCATCGAATTCAGATTTACTACCTGGACCGATTGGTCCCAGAAGTATAACCTGGTTTTATCCTCCGGTGAACAATGCGATTTAATGTATGCTGCCGATTGGACCAACTATAGTACCTTGGCTAAAACAGGTGCATTCTATGCACTAGATGATTTGCTAAAGGAGTATGCTCCAGACATAACCGGCTTAATTGACCAAAAAATTCTTGATATGTGTAAGGTTGACGGTGCACTTTATTGTGTCCCGGCAGACCAGAAAACCTATGCAGCCAGCGGTATCCGTTATCGTGAGGATTTAAGAAAGAAATATAACCTTCCGGTTCCAAACACCCTGGAAAATTTTGAAGCCTACATAAGCGGGATTCAGAAAAACGACCCGGACCAGGGACTTCTTTCTCCTATCACGGTATCCAATAATTACAGTGATGCCTTTTATATGAACGCAATTTTCGACTTGAAATATAGTAAGGCTTTATCCAACTATGGTTTACTGGTTTCCTATGATTCCCCTATGCAGGTAATGGATTATTGGAGATCACAGGATTTCATAGATAATATGAAACTGTTAAAAAAATGGGCAGATATGGGATTCTGGTCAAAAAGCTCCCTGTCAAAGACGGAAGAGGACAGCTTTGATGAAGGCTTAATCGTAGCTTCTGTTGGCGGCATGAATCAGGATAAATGGATTGGATCCTATAATATGGCAAAGGATAAGCATCCGGACTGGGAGGTTGGATATGTAACCTATGGTCTTGTTAATGGCAACATCGCACCGGCTTCTCCTCTGCAGAATGCAACTGTTATCCCCCACAACTCTAAAGATCCCCAAAGAGCACTGATCGCACTGGACTTTTTAATGACAGACGAGAAGGCGAATGATCTGGTTCAGTATGGTATACAGGGTAAGCACTGGAACCTTATTGAGGGTAAATATTATGAAGAAATCAAGGATTCCGGTTTTAGCTATGAGAACATGAATACCTGGGACTTAAGAAATCACCTCTTAAAGAAAGAAATGAAACCCACCGGTGACACGGCATATGATGATATGATTGCTTCCTATGATGCAGCTGCAGCAAAAAGTAAATGGGAGGGAAAAAGTCTGACTACCGGTTTTATAGAAGATTATTCATCCTATGAAATTGAAAGAGCCAACTTAAATTCCGTTATTGCCCAGTACCTGACACCGATACAAGCCGGTCTTGTAGAGGATGTAGAGGCTTCCATCAATGAATTCTTAAAAGAAGCGGATGCCGCAGGACTTAAGAAAATCCAGGACAGCTATAAAGAACAGTGGCTTGCACACTGTGTAGAATTCGGCTATAAATAAAGACTGTTCTACCTACAGCTTTATGAGAGGTTTGTAGTTGTATGTAAAAATGGGGGTGTTAACCCCCCATTTTTATATCAGAAAGAAATCCTGAAACTACAGGTAATACGAGGAGATTAAGATATGAATATTTACACATCCAATGCAGAACAGCAGATGGTAAGGACGGAGAAAGAATTTTATACGGATTATGAAGCAGAGAATAAATTAATCAAGGTATATGCAGAGGAAGTAAGACAGGAGATACTGGGTTTTGGAGGAGCACTTACAGAAGCAGCAGCCTATACCTATTACCGGATGAGTAAGGAAAAGCAGGAAAAACTTACAGCGCTGTACTTCGGGGAGCAGGGAAATAATTATAATTTCTGCAGACTGCATATTCAAAGCTGTGATTTTTCTTTGGGTAACAATTCCTACGTAACAGATGAGGCGGATACGGAACTGAACAGTTTTTCTATTTCTCAGGATGAAAAATACGTAATACCTTATGTAAAAGAAGCGTTAAGTAAGAATCCAGAAATACAGTTCTTAGGCAGTCCCTGGAGTCCCCCTGCCTTTATGAAATCCAATGGCGAGATGAATCAGGGAGGCAGGCTTTTAGAAGAATATTATGAACCTTGGGCAAAAGTAATTGTCAGGTATCTGAAAGAATACAAAAAGCAGGGAATTGAAATCACCAGATTAACCGTCCAGAATGAACCCAAAGCGGTTCAAAAATGGGATTCCTGTATCTTTACAGCAGAGGAGGAAAAGAGATTTGCCTGTGATTACCTGAAGAAAGAACTGATTAAACAGGGTCTTTCTGAGGTTAAGATTAATATATGGGATCATAACAAGGAACGGGTATATGACAGGGCCAGGGCTTCTATCTCAGGAGAGGAGGCTTATGCAGCCATTGACGGGGTAGCCTTTCACTGGTATTCAGGGGATCATTTTGAAGCATTACAGCTGGTAAGGGATAGATATCCTGAGAAAGAACTGCTTTTTTCCGAAGGCTGTGCGGAGTATTCCAAGTATAGAAACCCAAGCCAGGTATCAGTGGCAGAACATTATGCACATGATATGATCGGAAATCTGAATTCCGGTATGAATGCTTATATGGACTGGAATGTAATTCTGGATTCGCTTGGCGGACCAAATCATGTGAATAATTTCTGTGATGCACCGGTTATGTGCGATGTGGAAAACGATGAAATTGAAGTGAAGCTTTCTTATTATTACATCGGACATTTCAGCCGTTTTATCAAAAAAGGGGCCAGACGGGTTGTGGTTTCCCGGTATACGGATCAGCTTGAGGTTACAGCGTTCGTGAATCCAGAGGGGGAAAAGGTTGTACTGGTCTTAAACAAAACAGAAACTTCCCGGGAATTTAAGCTCTGGGACAATGACAATATCTGTGATCTTACAATTTGCCCCCACTCTATTATGACAATCGTTTATTGAGTAACGAATCACAGGTCAAGAGAATAGTGATTAAGAAAGTAAAAATAGTAAGGAAAGAAAGTAAGGAAAGAAAGAAGTGAGTAAAATGAATATACCCTTTTCCAGGGAAATACCTCTAAACGATCAATATGATGTCATCGTAGCCGGGGGAGGACCTTCCGGCTGTGGGGCTGCCATTGCAGCCGCCAGGGAAGGAGCCAGTGTATTATTAATAGAAGCAGCGGGAGCCCTGGGAGGAATGGGAACCAATGGTCTGGTACCTGCGTGGTGCCCATTTTCCGACCGAACGAAAATCGTTTATCGCGGTATTGCTCTTGAAGTCTTTGAAAAAGCCAAAGCAGAAATGAAGCACGTTAAGCAGGAGGATTTGGATTGGGTTCCCATTGACCCAGAGGCATTAAAAAGAGTTTATGATGAGCTTGTCACCAATGCCGGTGTAACAGTGCTGTTTTATACCCAAGTGCTTGCCGCCATTTGTGAAGGACAAAAGATTGACTATATAGCTACTGCCAATAAAGCAGGAATTACAGCCTATAAAGCGAAGATTTATATCGATTGCACCGGGGATGCCGATCTTGCTGCCCTGTCTGGTCTGGAGTTTGAGTATGGAGAAGAAGAAAATCATGAAGTCCAGCCTACGACCCATTGCTTTATGATCGCGAATGTAGATGATTATCATTACCGTAATATGCCTTTTCTTCATATGAATAATAAAGACAGCGCGGTTTATGATATTGCCAGATCCGAAAAATATCCTCTGGTAACGGACCCTCACTGCTGTAATTCAGTAATCGGACCAGGAACCGTTGGTTTTAATGCAGGACATATATGGGATGTGGATGCAGCAGATCCTTTTTGTGTATCAAAAGCCATGATGGAAGGACGTAAAATTGCTTACCAATATCATCAGGGCCTTAAGGAATATCTGCCGGAGGTCTTTGGAGGTTCCTTTCTGGCTGCAACAGCACCTGCTATGGGAATCCGGGAATCCAGACGTATTATTGGCGAATATACAATAACTTTAGCAGATTATATGGAGCGGCGCAGCTTCCCGGATGAAATCGGCCGTAACTGTTACTTTTTAGATGTCCACCATTCAATAAGAGAACGGGAGAAACTGCTAAGAGGGGAGAGTAATGGGCAGGAAGGGCATCAAGGGTATTTAGACGGAGAATCCCACGGAATTCCTTATAGAAGCCTAATCCCCAAAAACCTCAAAAATATGCTGGTGGCAGGAAGGAGCATCTCCTGTGAGCATATAGTACAAGGCAGTATAAGGGTCATGCCGGTATGCCTGGTAACAGGTCAGGCTGCCGGAACGGCTGCCAGACTGGCCTGTGATACTCCGGATAATGAGGTTAGAGCAATTGATATTAGCAAATTAAGAGAGATACTAAAACGCAACGGTGCATTTTTGGAATAATTCAGCAGTAAATTGATCGTATAAAAAGTTCTTTCCATTTCGGAGAGAGCTTTTTTTAATTTCTATGAAAGTTCTAACTCATGACCCACTTAAGGAAGATTGTCACTGTCGTGACTGCGTGTCAGCGCTAGAGTCTGGCAAGCCAGATTCTTTGCTCTTTTACAGTAGTTCTCTGAACTATCCTCGTAAAATAGAAAGCACTCTGTTCCGAATGATGATATACATTATCTGTGAAGCAACAACTGTTTTGTATCAAATAGGAGTTTACAACGTAAGGTTGCCGTAACAGGACAGTAATCGTGAAAAATATAACAATTATTTTCGAAGAAAGCATAAAATATGGATAAATTTTCATAAAAAAGTCGTATGGTGTAGAAAAATGTTGAAAAATAAAAAATGCGTAATATAATTAATAGTAGATAGGTAAGTATGCATACAAAGGGTTATAAGGATATCCATGTTTTATTCGTTCGCAAAAATAAAAGGGAAGGAGTTAATAGCTCATAATTTTCTGATGGCTAATAATGCCATAAAATCTTAACAAAACATTCTTATTTCGGAGGTAATTATGAAGATAATTCATTCACTAAGATTTAAATTGATGTCTATTCTGTTATTGGTAGCTATTATCCCCCTGGCGATTCTGGCGATTTTTCAAATTGAAAGATTTACTCAGACCATATCTTCTAACTTAAAAGCAGAGGAAGTGCAACTTGTTAATTCAAATGCCAAGCAAATGGATACCTGGGTAAATGGCAAGGTTAATCAGCTTGTATCACTTTTAGAAGCACATCCTGAGTTTAAAGAGATGAATTTAAATGATATAATGCAAATCCAAAAGGTAATCGGTGAAAGTGATGCTGAAGTAGAAACCTCTGTTGTTTCGGATAAAGACGGAAATTCTATCAATCAAAATGGGGAAAAGATCAGTGTAGCTGAACGAGATCATTTTAAAAAGGCAAAGGAAACGAAAAAGCCTGTAATAAGTGATGTTCTTGTCAGTAAGGCGACCGGGAACCGTATGATATCCGTAGCCGTTCCCATATTAGATAACGCTGGTAACTTTCAGGGTATTATACAAAGTAATATAGTAGTTAAGGCATTTGAGAATACTCTGGGGGATATAAAAATTGGAAAAACAGGCTTTGTTTTTCTGATATCAAAGACAGGTGATTTAATATACCATCCTGATGAGAAGTTAATTGGACAAAACGTATTTGATTTAGGTATTAGTGAATCGACCCGTAAAGTATATAAGGAAATGCTGGAAAAAAATGACGGATTTTTTACCTATACGGATGATAATGGGGTTGAAAAAATAGCTTCTTATAGTGTTGTTCCAAGCACTGACTGGCGGGTAGTGGCTATGGCTCCGTCCAGTGAAGTTTATTCTGAGCTGAACAAGACAACTCAATTATCCGGGATTGTTATTATAATAACAATTATAATTATTATTGTTTTATCGTTTTTTGCTTCAAATTATGTATCCAAGCCAATTAAAACCTCCGCCGATTATCTAAAAGTATTGGCAGGTGCCGATTTTTCAAGGAGCATTTCAGAAAAAGTACTTAAAAGAAAAGATGAAATCGGATTACTTGCAAAGAGTGTTGAAATAATGAGTAAATCGGTGAAATCGGTACTGGAAAATGTAATTGAGGAAGCGAAGGATGTTAAAAACAATGTTGTGAGTTCAAACAGAAATTTATCTGAGCTGGCCACGCAAATTGAGGAGGTTTCTGCTACTACAGAAGAAATATCTGCCGGAATGGAAGAGACAGCCGCAACAGCAGAGGAAATGAATGCAACCTCTGTAGAAATCGAGAGTGCGATAGAAGCAATGGCAGCAAAAGCACAGAATGGTTCCTCCATTGCAGCAGAAATAAGCAAGCGTGCACTAGAATTGAAAAATAATGCATTGGTATCCCAAAAGTCAGCACATGACATCCATCAGACGATTGACAAGGATATGAGATTATCAATCGAAGAGTCAAAAGCAGTTGAACAAATCGATATATTGACCCAATCTATATTGCAGATCACATCTCAGACTAACCTTCTTGCTTTAAATGCAGCGATAGAAGCTGCCAGAGCAGGGGAAGCTGGTAAGGGATTTGCTGTAGTGGCAGATGAAATCAGAAACTTGGCTGAGAATTCTAATAGAACCATAAATGAAATTCAGAATGTAACGAAACGGGTAGTTACCTCTGTCCAAAGTCTGGCAGAAAATTCTGAAAAAGCTTTGGAATTCATTGATTCAACGGTTATTAATGACTACAAAACCATGGTTTTAATCGGAGAACAGTACAATGTGGATGCCGAAGCGGTACAAGAACTGGTTACTGATTTTGGTGCAACAGCAGAGGAGTTGAATGCCTCAATTCAGACAATGGCAAAATCAATCAATGAAGTTTCAATTTCCAACAATGAAGGAGCCCAGGGAACTCAAAACATAGCAGTAAAAGCCTCTGAGGTAATGCAGCGGTCTATGCAGGTGTCAGATACCATGGCAGAACTTGAAGACAGTTCTAAGAGACTTTCCATCAGTGTGGAAAAATTCAAGCTGTAAGGTGTAAACAGAGTTAAATTGCATTGAATTCGAAAAAGCAGGAAGTTTTGGTAAAACAAAACATCCTGCTTTTTCGGTGTGCCCGGCGGACACAGGTTCTTTAATCCCCCACTGCAGCGCAGATACAATAAGAGGGCATTCGAATACCAGAAATTAGGTTATTACAATATAATTAAATAACTGTTTAAAAAAACAGCGCATTTTGTCTTATTTACTAGTTTCATGTTATTTATTTGTAATAGTTCTTTATCAAAATGTAAAACTAATTAAAGCTTACGTAATGGTATTATTTTTATAATAGTGTATAATTCTTTACTGGTAGTAATATTTAATACTATTAAGATCAGATTTAACATAAGGGAGGACACTATAGTGGTCTTTAGTAGTTTAGAGTTTATATTTCGTTTTTTGCCTGTTTTTCTTATTTTGTATTATACCGTACCGATAAAATACAGAAATCTGGTACTTTTTCTTGGAAGTATATGTTTTTATGCATTGGGTGATACGAAATCCCTGATCTTAATTTTTCTGTCCATTATAATCAATCACCTTGCAGTTAAAAACATGGAGCAGGCAAGGCTGGTTCCGAGTAAGAGAAAACTGTGGCTGATAATAGCTTTATTTTACAATTTTGGAATTCTGTTTTTCTTTAAATATATTAATTTTGCCATTGATAATATCAATCATATCCAAAAGATTTTTTCTCCTGGAAACGGGATACCTTCCCTGGATACAGTGCTGCCTCTTGGTATCAGCTTCTATACATTTCAGGCAGTATCTTATGTCATTGATGTTTACAAGGGAGAGGTTAATGAAACCACTTCCCTTTTTAAGTTCGGTACTTATCTGCTTATGTTTCCGAAGCTGGTATCCGGACCGATTGCCACTTATAACGAAATTAGGGAACAGCTTACGGACAGGAGTTATAATCTAATTAAATTTGAAAAAGGATTAAAACTGTTTACCATAGGACTAGGAATTAAGGTGCTGCTGGCAAACCGGCTTGGCATCCTGTGGAATGATATACAGACCATTGGTTTTCAGAGCATATCCACACCCCTTGCCTGGCTGGGAGCAGTGACCTACAGCTTACAGCTGTATTTTGATTTTTCGGGATATTCCCTAATGGCAATAGGAGTAGGAAAAATGCTGGGCTTCACTCTGCCAATTAACTTTACCCATCCATATATGGCTAAATCCGTGTCGGAATTTTGGAGGCGATGGCATATTACGCTGGGGATGTGGTTTAAGAATTATGTGTATATCCCCCTCGGAGGCAATCGAGTAAGCAAAAAGCGGCTGGTTTTTAATTTATTGGCAGTCTGGCTGTTCACTGGCTTATGGCACGGAGCCAGCTGGAACTATGTATTATGGGGATTGGTTCTATTTTTACTGATACTTCTGGAAAAATTATATTTAAAACCTGTACTTGACCGTTCAAAGGTTATCTCAAGAATCTATGTCCTTATTATACTCCCTATGACCTGGATGTTATTTGCCATTAATGACCTAAAGGATATCGCCGTTTATTTTGGTAGAATGTTTGGTATAACAGCAGGGATTAATATAAATACTTATGACGTTTTGAAATACCTGGATCAGTTCAAGTGGCTTCTGATCGCAGGAATCTTCTTTTGCTTCCCCTACGGCTTTCGGTGGTTTGCAAAACACGATAACAGCATACCCTGTACAATAATTTTGATTATCGTATTCTGGTATTCTGTTTACAATTTATCAAACGGTCTGAATAATCCGTTTATGTATTTTAATTTTTGATGGCAGGAGTGAAAGAAAGATATGAAGTATTTCAAAAATCCAAAAAAATATCCTTTGACCATAACCATACTCATAAGTACCTTAGTCTTTTCAGTAATGGGATACCTGGGGAAAAGAAGTATTTATGCGTCCTATCCCATTGACTTTATTAAGACTCCTCAGCTTGCTGCAGTATTTGAAGCTATGAATGATGATATATTCCCCTGGAATCTAAAGGGTTACACGAATATTAAAACGGTTTCTATTTCTACTGATACGGTATATGCTCCATTGGATGACACAGTCAAAACAGCGGAGGAGAATTCCCTTAGTGGGGAGGAAGTTGATGGGAGTAACAAAGCCCAGGAAAATCAGCCCCCGACTGGTATAAAGGAGTCCAATACCCAGGAAGCGTCTGATAACGTAACTAAGGGTACAGCAAAACCAGGTACAGCAAAACCAGGTACAGCAAAACCAGGTACAGCAGAGCCAGGTACAACAAAACCAGGTACAGCAAATCCGGGTGCAGCAGAGCCAGGTACAACAAAGTCTGATGCAGCTTATACTGATGAAACAGACTCGGTTCAGGATAATGAAACCGGCAGCGAGCAGGACACCTACCAGTTTGAAACCGTAAAAGAAAGTTATTTTGACGATGCGCTATTTATCGGTGACTCCAGGACAGTAGGGCTATCGGAGTATTCCGGATGGAAAAATCCTACCTATTTTGCAGATGTAGGTCTTACGATATACGATGTTTTTGATAAGAAAATAGCTGAGGTAAACGGTAAAAAATATACCATTGATAAAGCTCTTGAGAAGAAACAATTTAACAAGATTTATATCATGCTTGGGATAAATGAACTGGGTACTGGCAATACAAAAATATTTATAAAAGAATACAAAGAGGTAATTGAAAAAATACAAAAACTCCAGCCGGAAGCTATTATATTTGTAGAAGGTATCATGAATGTATCTAAGAAAAAATCGGATTCCGATCCGATTTTTAACAATAAGAATATAAAAGATAAAAACGATCATCTTGCCTTACTAGCGGATAATAAGAATATATTTTATATTGATGTAAATGAAGCTATTACAGATAAAACCGGTGGCATACCCCAGGAGTATACCTTTGATAATATTCATCTAAAGGCCGCCTATTATAATATATGGACCAAATTCCTGATGAAACATGGTATTGTAAAAGAAGGATAACGATAAGGAGCTGCGGCAGATTCAAAGACTACCTGGGAAAGAATCAGGATTCTAGTTAAAAAATATTGTGGAAAGTATATGCGAATGGCTGCAAGAAACAGAATGCAGCCATTCGCATATTTTTGTGAGCTTGGAACAAATTTTTACAAACTATACTCCTGATTCTATGCCCAGGCTGGTATCCTTTATTTTACGACAACCCCAGGTTTCATATCTTTATATTTGCAATACTCTCAAAGCTGTGTTTTGGGAAGTTATAACTAATTTTGGGTCTGTCATTTTTGATTAGATGGAGTAAAATAGATATATCAATATAAATATAAAGGAGATCATTATGGCACTTATCCAAGTTAATTTCTTTTCCAAATCACTGATGAGAACAGTCCCTATGAATGTTATTTTGCCGGTGGACAAGCTTACGTTTCCGGGAATGCCGGTAAGAGAGAACAAACCCTATAAAACCTTGTACTTATTACATGGGGTATTTGGAAATTATACGGACTGGGTTAGCGGCACCAACCTGCTTCGGTTAGCAGAAGAAAATGAGCTGGCGGTTGTTATGCCCTCAGGTGATAATATGTTTTATGTAGATCAGCCGGCAGCCCATAATATGTACGGAGAATTTATCGGTGAAGAATTAGTTGAAATAACCAGAAAAATGTTCCCGTTATCGGATAAAAGAGAGGATACCTTTATAGGCGGACTTTCTATGGGAGGGTATGGAGCTATCCGCAATGGTTTAAAATACCATAATACCTTTGGTTATATTGCTGGTCTGTCCTCTGCCCTGATTCTTGAGGATATGGATAAAAGAACAGAGGATTCCTTCTTTTTATCCTCCCGCAGTTATGCAGAAAGCTGTTTCGGTGATTTAACCAAGCTGTTGGAAAGTGATAAGAATCCAAACTGGCTGGTTAATAAACTGGTGGCAGAGAAGTCAGATGTGCCAGAGATCTATCTAGCCTGCGGTCAGCAGGATACACTGCTTCCCAATACCGTACAGTTTTATAACCTATTAAAAGACCTTGGGCTTAAGGTGACCTATGAGGAAGGACCTGGCGGACATGACTGGGATTTCTGGAACCAGTATATTAAAAAGGTATTGGACTGGCTTCCCCTTGAGAAAAAGGGCTTGGGTGTTAACAGTGGTAATGTAGGAATATAGCAATTTATGATATCCGGTAGGCAAATGTTGAAATTTGTGTACCGGATATCCAATTTTGAGCCTACTAATATAACAATCCATCACCTATAATGAATCGTGTAAGACGTTCTGCAGAGCGGCAAAATTCACAGGAGGGAATACAGATATCGATTCAATATCAAAAGGAGAACTGATAATGAGGAAAATGAAAAAAATTATTGCTATAACTTTGTCCTTAGCAGTCTTAGCCGCAAGTGTTACCGCATGCAGTAAAGCTGCTACTGATTCAAAGGAAAGCGCAGGTTATGCATCAACGAAAGAAGAGAATACATCCGGTGATTCACCAGAAAAAGCGGAGGAAGGAATGACACTGCCCCTTTCAAAGGAAAAGATTACATTAACCATGTATGCCGGTGCCATGGATGGGAATTATGCCACAGTTGCGAATGATTATAATGATAATGCTTTTTTTAAAGAGATGGAAAAACGTACCAATGTACATATTGAATTTCAGACCGTACCACAAGGAAGTACCGATGCCTTTAACCTTATGATTGCATCCGGGGAACTGCCGGATCTTATCTATGGTCCGGGTTCTTATCAGGATGGCCTTGATGCTGCAATTGATGATGGTTATTACCTGGATTTAACGGACTATCTTGATACTTACTTACAGGATTATAATAAATTAAGGACAAAGAGTCCAGACCTTGAGAGAAACAGTACCACCGACAGCGGCAGAATAGCTGCAGTAATGCAGATATATCAAACGCCTCAGCCACCCTGGATGGGATTGATGATCAGAAAAGACTGGCTGGATGAGCTGAATTTGCAGGTTCCAAAAACTACCGCGGAATGGGAGACCGTACTAACTGCTTTTAAGGAGAAAAAAGGAGCCTATGCACCGTTATCACTGGGCGGTCCCTTAGGTTTTTATGGTCAGGGGTTTGGAGTGGCTTCCGGAACCGGCGTATTTTCAGATTCCTGGCTTAATGTGGATGGAAAAGTTGTATACAATGATACCACTGACAATATGAAAGAGTTTCTTACCGTATTAGCCGACTGGTATAAAAAAGGATTGATTGATCCTGATTTTATGACCAAACAAAGTGCATTTTTTGCCGATACCGCTATGGTTACCACAGGTCAGACCGGAGTATTTAATGCAGTTTATACCATGAGAGATATGTTTAAAGCGACCAGTAGTGACAAGGATTTTGATGTAATTGCCATAAGAAATCCATTACCGGATTCCGGTGTAGAGGGAAAAGTAGGCTTTGTAACCCCGGTTATCGGAGGAGCCGGAATGGCAGTATCTGCTGACAGCAAGAATAAAGAGATTGCTATGAAATGGCTTAACTATCTCTTTACTGAGGAAGGCTCCCTGTTAGCCAATTACGGGATCGAAAATGATACCTTTACCTACAACGGAGAAGGAAAACCCGTATTTACTGAAAAAATCACAAAAAACCCAGAGGGGTTAGCTATGGCACAAGCAATGGCTTTCTATACCTTACCCCCGTCTTTGCTGCCATGTAACTATGACTGGACCAGAGAACTTGCGGGTGTTTCAGAAAGTTCTGCCGATATGATGTCCGTATGGGGTGAGCAGAAGGTGGATAATAATTATCCCAGTCAGGCAACCATGACAAATGACGAAAACAGAGAATATGCTTCTATATACAGTAATGTACAAACCTACTCTTCCGAGCGGATTACCCAGTTTATTACAGGAGTCCATGATATTAATACAGAATGGGATGACTATGTCGGTACCATTAAGGAACTTGGAATAGATCGTTGTGTGGAGATTAAACAAGCGGCTTTAGATCGTTACTTGCAAAGATAAAAATCTGTTTTGACAGGATAGCCCGGAGATCGTTTATTACCGGGAGGTATCCTTGGACATGAACGTGTCAGTAATCCATACTTAATATGGGAGGCTGTTGCTGAATACAAGCTTATGAACGTTGGGAAATCCCAATTACCCAAGTGCTTTATAATTTGAATTCTCCAACAGCCCCTTGTGAAAAATGAGTATTCCATATCAAAATGTGCGTATTTTTTTTTGCATTTTTTGCGGCTACAATATTGATAAATACCATCAGAAAGGAATATTTGAAGTGATAGCAAAAAAAAGACAGGTAGGAGAGGTTATTCCTGTATATAAAAGATTTACAAAGGAAGCAATTGTTAAGGATTTTAAGAGAAATAAGGCTGCTTATCTGATGGCGGTGCCTGCGATTATTATGCTGGTATTATTCAGCTATCTGCCAATGTTTGGGGTAGTAATGGCCTTTGAAAACTATAAACCTAAATTAGGAATTTTCGGTAGTCCATTTGTTGGACTTAAGAATTTCCTGGATTTTTTTCAGTCGATTTATTTTGTCAGGGTAGTAAAGAATACGCTGATTCTCAGCGGGCTTCAGTTATTAATTGAATTTCCGGCTTCTATTATCTTTGCACTGCTTTTAAATGAAGTCAGGACCAAATGGTTCAAAAGCGTAACACAGACTATAAGCTATATGCCAAATTTTATATCCATGGTTGTCGTTTCAGGTATTATCATTGATTTTTGCTCCTCCAAAGGAGTACTTACCACCTTCCTATCCAATTTTACCGGCTCTAACCAAAACCTGTTAAGTGTTCCAGGTAATTGGCGGGCAATCTACATAATCTCAGATTTGTGGCAGGGACTTGGTATGGGAAGTATTGTATTTTTAGCAGCCTTGGCAGGGATTGATCAGGAATTATACGAAGCCGCAGTGATTGACGGGGCAAACCGCTGGAAGCAGACCATTCATGTTACCCTGTCCGGGATTATGCCTACCATCATTATTATGTTAATTATGCGGGTTGGTATGATGATGTCGGTGGGAAGTGAGAAAACCATACTGCTATACAATTCACAGGTATATGAGACAGCAGATATCATCTCTAGTTACGTATACCGAAAAGGGCTTGTTGAATTTAATTATGGCTATAGTACAGCAGTCAGTTTGTTTAATTCCGTAATTAATTTTACCTTATTGGTAGTAACGAACCATGTCAGCAAAAAAGCATCAGAAACAAGTCTGTTTTAGCGTGCATAGAAGGAGTAAGTGGGAAGAAAAAAATCTTTACATAAAGATGCCGCTTATGCGGTAGTATGGCGGGAAGGTTGAAAGAAAATCTAAGAATTGAAAGGATGCCACAGGAAGATTCTTTCAACCTGTTTCATTGTGGCAGTATCGCAGGTAAACCTGCGATATGCAATGGGGATAAAAATGATTGTAGAAAGAAAAAAATCACCTGCAAGAATTACTTTTAAAGTAGGTAATACTTTATTCTTAAGTTTTATCATATTCGTCTGCATTCTTCCGGTCTGGCATGTTGTATGCGCCTCCTTTAGCGATGCCGGATATGTAATGCAAAACAGCGGAGTCATATGGAGAATAAAAGGCTTTAACATAAATGGGTATAAGTTGGTATTTCAAAATATTTCAATCTGGACCGGATATCTGAATACGTTCCTTTATGTACTGGCAAGTACTTTAATCGGTATGTTTATCACGGTAATGGTTGGATATACGGTTTCCAGAAAAAACACACTATGGGGAAATGCCATAATGTTTTTAATGGCATTTACAATGTTGTTTAATGGTGGTATGATAGCCTCCTATATTATTAATACCCAGTTATTAGGACTTTATAATAATCGACTGGCAATGATACTGCCGACTTCCTTTGGTGTTTTTAATGTTATATTAATCAGAACGGCAATTATGGGTATACCGGACAGTCTTGAGGAGTCGGCTAACATGGATGGAGCAGGGAAAATGACTATTTTATTTAAAATTATTATACCTCTTATTAAGCCTACCATTGCTACCATCGTACTTTTTTCTGTCGTGGCACAGTGGAATTCCTGGTTTAACGCTTCCATCTATCTTAGGAACAGAGACCTGTTTCCCCTGCAGCTTATTTTAAAAGAGATACTGGTAACGAATGATACCAGTGCAACCACCTCCGCTGCCTCCTCAAGTTTTTCAAATGATTCTGTTATGTATAAGCAATTAGTAAAATATTGTGTTATAGTAGTATCAACCGCACCTATATTTGCTTTTTATCCCTTTGTGCAGAAGTATTTTGAAAAAGGTGTAATGGTCGGTGCGATTAAAGGATAAAACCTTGTAACATGGTCAAAAACATAATGAAAATAACGTAACATAATGTATATGCAATACAAAAAAGTTATATAAAGCAATATAAAAAGTGATATAAAAAGTAATATAAAAAGTAATATAAAAAGTAATATGGAAAGTAATAAAGAAAGTAATATAAAAAGTATTATTAAAAAGTAATATAAAGATCTAATATATAACATGCAATTAAAAAAATGGAGGCAAGAATATGATATCTGGAACTACACCGGTTAAGCAGATTAATCGTATCATTGAAGTCAAGGAAGGAAAAATCAAAGGAACCCCTGCAGGAAACCCGGCTTATACCATTTTTCGGGGTGTTCCCTATGCAAGACCCCCAGTGGGCAATCTGCGCTGGCAGGCAGCAGCAGCGCCAACCCCCTGGGAAGGGATAAGAAATTGTGAGGCTTTTCCGGCTATTTCGATTCAGGCAGAACAACAGGAGGGGAGCTTTTATCAGAAAGAATTCTTTCCTGAGGCGGTTGTGATGAGTGAAGACTGTCTGTATCTTAATATATGGACGCCGGATACTACCGGCACCAAGAAATTACCAATCCTGTTATATATTCACGGCGGTGCCTTTATAAGCGGCTACAGCTGGGAAATGGAGTTTGACGGAGAAGCGATGTGCCGCCGGGATTGTATTCTTATCACCATCAGCTACCGTCTTGGAGCCCTTGGATTTTTTGCACATCCGCAACTATCGGAGACCGGAGACAATAAAATCTCAGGAAACTATGCAATCACTGACTGTATTCAGGCACTGAACTGGGTAAGGGAGAATGCAGAAGCCTTCGGAGGGGATAAAGACAATATTACCATATTCGGTCAATCCGCAGGCGGTGCAATGGTGCAGTCCCTGATAACCTGCCCTCCCGCAAAAGGGCTTTTTAAAAGAGCTATTATACAATCCGCAGGAGGCATTAATACGCTGGGAGCCGGTTTTACGCTTGGACAAATGGAGAAACTCGGGGAAGAGATAACAAAAAAACTTGGTAAGTCCTTAAGTGAGTTAAAATCCATGGAAGCCGTAACAGTATCCCAGGAAATATCTAATACAATGAATGAATTAATGGGTTTTGGTTTATTCTTTAACCCCTGTATAGACGGATATTACCAGCCAAAATCCGCCGGAGAGGCCATGGCCTTTGGAGAACATCATGAAATTGATATCATGACCGGTACTGTGGGTGGGGATGGAGAATTATTTGCCGGATGGCCAGTAAAAACGGTAGAGGAATTTAATGCCGTTATTCGAAATCAGTATCAGGAACTTTCAGAGGAATATTTAGAGCTGTATCAGGTAAAAACCACAGAGGACTTAGAAAAAATCCAGGCAGCCAGGAAAAAAGTAATATCCCTGTTAGCACCAAGAAGTTTTGCCTATGCAGAACTTAAGAATAACCGTAAGCCCCTTTATCTGTATTACTTTAACCGCAGGATGCCTGGTGACGAAGCAGGAGCTTATCATTCTGCTGAATTGTGGTATATATTTGGCACCTTAGACCGGTCCTGGCGGTCTATGGCGAAAGAGTTTGAGACCGGAGATTATAAACTGTCCCGTGCAATGACAGACTATTGGTGTAATTTTGCAAAAACCGGAAATCCAAACGGAGCTAGTGTTCCTGTTTGGGAACCTTTTACTGCAGAAGTACCAATGACGTTGGTATTAGATGAAAAGCAGATCAGTAATCAGAATATGAGTGAGGTTTTCATGCTTGATGACCATGTAAGACTACAGCATAAGCAAATTCTCGGAAACTGGTAACTATGCTGCGCGGATTGGTTTATAATAGCAGATAGTTATTAGGAGGATAAACAGTGTTATGATTATGAAAAAGAAAGTACAATTGGGTAAAGCATATGGTTTCCTTATGAAATCTTATATCATCATCATTGCTGTTGCACTTTTTATCTCAGTTTTTGGATATGCCTATTCCTATTGGACCATCAGACAGGATATCAATATGAACTATTCTGCCCTGTTAAACGAAGAAAAACTAACGTTTGATAAAGTATGGAACCGGGTTGAAGCAAATGTAAGTGCAGTTGCCTCGAATAGTATAGTAAAACAATTAGCCCTTTCAGAAAAATGGGAAGTACCGGAGTTATACCGTGTAGTCGATTTAATTTCAGAATTAAAGGCATCCCTTAAGGATGACAAAGGAATAGAGAGTATCGGTGCATACTTTTATAAGAATAAAAGTTTTGTCACCAATAATGACCGGTATGCAAAACCGCTAAATAATCTTTATCTGCTAAAATACGGTATATCTGTGGAACAATTTCTATCAGGCAGCAGAGGGGTGTCGGGATATTTTATTATTCCCAAAGACAGCGAGCGGTATTTAGTGATTTATCATAATATTTTTGACAAAAGGTATAAAGAAGTCATAGCCACTGCCTTTGAGATTCTGCCCTGGAGTTATTTAAACGAATCAGCTAATTCCATGTTTGTTTCAAAGAACAGTGGAAGTTACCTGATTAACTCAAAAGGGATTTTAATCGGAAATACCAACAATACTGTTGCCATAGATACCGGAAAAGATTCTTATCTCGAAACAGACCATGTTTTATATACCAAAAAGATAAAAGGGAAAGAATATATCGTATCCTCAGCTACCTCTGACATTTATAACATTCAATACGTAATTTATGCACCAAAATCAGTATTTTTTAAGAATATAAATTTTCTCAAGTACATTATTATCTTTGAAATAGTCTTGTTCATTTTGGCAGGAAAATATCTTGCTTCCTATTTTTCCAAGAAAAATAGCCTGCCAGTTGAGAAATTATTAACCTTACTCAAAATACAAAAAAGTGAAGAAGAGGTCTCTTCCTTTACGCAGATATATCAAAACCTTGAAAATTCCCTGCAATCACTTATTACTGGTCATGATAACTTGTATCATAGAATGAACAATATCGATTTGGTGGTTGAAAAATATGTATTTACCAATTTAATGCATAACTGGAAGCCTGACAATGGGTGGATGGAGGAATATTTAGACCGTATAAAGGTAAAATACCCCCTGCCGGAATATCGTATCATTTTATTTTCATTTAACAACAGGAATAGTTCCATATTCGTAAAAGAAGAGGAGGACGGAAATCACTCCATTGATTTTCCGCTCATGATCTTTGCAATTGAAAACGTAATCAATGAACTCATATTTTATAACGAAGCGGCTTTTCATTCCTCCGGCAAAGGTGTTATAATAGAGATGGGTGATATGACAGCTTGTATCGTTAATGCAGCAGTTAACCGGGACGAGGCTGTATTGCAGGAAAAAGTCAGGACTTGTATTGAATTCTTACGGACAGCATTTAAAATTGATGGATATGCTTCCATCAGCGGGAGTCATAAAGAATATGAGGAGTTAGACCTTGCTTATGAAGAAGCCTTAATGACGATCACCCATAAGACTTTTTGGGGGAACAGCATAGGTGATGTAGTTTTATTTGATACAGAGAAAGCCGTTTACAGCGATTCAGGTAACGACAGCAAATTATTCTTTCAGGCAAAAAAAATGTCAAACTGCCTGATGATGAAGGATTATGAAAAAGCATCTTTTACTCTGGATGAAACAATAGAGAAGTGTTTTTCAAAAGATATCCATAAGTTGTCTTATAATCAATTCCAGGCAGCTACCTTAATTTTTATTATACTAGGTAACTTAAGTGAGCTTGGCATGAACAGTGAAGCCACCCTTTCCTCTAACGGATTGATGTCTTATGACCGGATACTATCCATGGGTTCTCTTAAGGAAATTAAACGGAATCTCCATATGATTTTGGATGAAATATCGGTAAGATATGAAGAAACCAGTAAAGTCTCTGAAGAACCGGAATGGTTAGTAAAGGTGGAAGCGTATGCAAAAGAGAATTTTGCAAATCCTGAAATCAATATCTCAGCAATATCAAATCAATTCAATATCAGTATAAACCACATAGGTCGTACCTTTAAAAAATACAGGGGAATCAATATGCTGGATTATATTCATCAGCTAAGGATAAAAAAATGCAAGGAACTGCTAGAACAAGGAAGGAGTGTTACCGATTGTGCCCAGGAAGTGGGATATATTGATGCCAAATCCTTAATAAGGGCCTATAAAAGATATGAAGGAATTACACCGGGACAATATAAAAGCATCAAATAACACAACTAGTTAGGAGAACATATGGGAAAATATTCAATTGACATGGAACATTATAAGCGTCTTGCCAGAGAGGTAGCAGCAGAAGGCTGTGTCCTTATAAAAAACGATAAGCAGACGCTGCCGGTAAGAAAGAACGACAAAGTAGCAGTATTTGGACGAATTGCTTTTCATTACTATAAAAGCGGTTTGGGTTCCGGAGGGTTAGTCAATACCAGATACACAGTTGGAATACTGGAGGCCTTTAAAGAACATGCAGATATTACTCTAAATCAGGAGTTATTATCGGTTTATCAAGACTGGATGGAAAAGAATCCGTATGACGAAGGCACCGGATGGGGAAAGGTTCCCTGGTCACAGAAGGAAATGCCGCTTGAGGACAGTGTGGTGGAACGAGCTTCCAAAGAATCAGACCTAGCATTAATCATCATAGGCCGTACGGCAGGTGAAGATCAGGATATGAAAAATGAACCTGGCAGCTATCTCTTAACTGACCTTGAGAAGGAAATGATTAAAAAAGTAACAAAAGCCTTTGACCGGGCTGCGGTTATATTAAATGTAGGAAATATTGTGGATATGAGCTGGGTAGAGGAGTACAAGCCCACAGCGGTTTTGTATGCCTGGCAGGGAGGACAAGAAGGTGGTCATGGTATTCTTGATGTCATAACCGGTAAAGTAAATCCTTGTGGAAAACTTACGGATACCATTGCAAAAGACATTAAGGATTACCCTTCTACAGAGAACTTCGGTGATTTAGTCCGCAATTATTATAAAGAGGATATTTATGTCGGATATCGGTACTTTGAGACATTTGCAAAGGATAGTGTACTGTATCCTTTTGGGTTTGGTTTGTCTTATACTACCTTTGAACATCAGTCCTCGATTCAAAAAGTCGAGAAGGATAAGTTAGTAATCGAAGCAGTGGTAAGAAATACTGGTGCAATAGCCGGTAAAGAGGTTGTTCAGGTATACGCAGAAGCACCTCAGGGCAAACTTGGAAAACCATTAAGAGTTTTAGCTGGTTTTGTAAAAACCGAGGTTATAGAAGCCGGTCAGGAACAGATTGTTACTATAGAAATTCCTAAAACGCAATTCGCTTCCTATGATGATAGCGGAGTCACCGGAAATAAAGCATCCTTTGTATTAGAAGCTGGTACTTATTACTTTTACACAGGAGCAGATGTAAGAAGTGCGAAAGCAACCGGCAGTTATGAAGAGGTTACAACCGTTGTTGTGGAAAAGCTGGAAGAAGCCTGTGCACCAACGGAAAGCTTTGAACGGCTGAAACCGGTCTTAACAGAAACAGGAACCTTAGCAGCGGGTTCAGAACCCGTTCCTTTACGAAGCCTAAGTCCTTATTCACGGATGCAAGAGGAAAACTTAGAGGAATATATCTATACCGGAGATAAGGGGTATAAGCTTGGTGATGTTGTAGATGGCAAGGTAACCCTGAATGAATTTATCGCTCAGCTAAGGGATGAAGATCTTATTCATCTGTTCCGGGGAGAGGGAATGAGCAGCCCCAAGGCAACTCCTGGTACAGCGGGAGCTTTTGGCGGAGTTTCAGAGAATTTAAAAGCCTTTGGTATACCGGTGGCCTGCTGTGCGGACGGACCTTCCGGAATCCGTATGGATTGCGGTACCCATGCTTTTTCTTTACCCAATGGAACCTTGCTTGGCTGTACTTTTAATCTGCCCCTGGTACAAGAACTCTTTGTAATGCTGGGACTTGAACTGCGCAGGAATAAAATAGATACCTTACTGGGACCTGGTCTTAATATACACAGAAATCCCCTGAATGGACGTAACTTTGAATATATCTCAGAAGACCCTCTGGTAACAGGCAAGATGGGTGCGGTACAGGCTGCGGGTATGGGATATGCAGGTGTTACCGGAACAATAAAGCACTTTGCAGCCAATAACCAGGAGAGCGGACGTCATACCTCAGACTCGGTAGTATCAGAAAGAGCCTTAAGGGAGATTTATTTAAAAGGATTTGAAATTACGGTGAAAGAAGGGGGAGCGTATTCGGTAATGACCTCTTACGGCGCTGTGAATGGTATTTGGTCTTCCGGCAACTATGATTTATGTACCACAATCCTTAGAAAACAATGGGGCTATGCTGGAATTGTCATGACAGACTGGTGGGCAAAAGCCAATACAGAAGGTGAAGCACCTGCGAAAGAGAATAAGGCGCCTATGGTTGCAGCACAGAATGATCTTTATATGTGTGTGGCTGATTCTGTTTCAAATCCGGAAAATGATAATGTGATGACAAAATTAGTAGAAGGAGTTATTACAAGAAGTCAGCTTCATCGAAATGCTGCCAATATATTAAAGTTTATTATGAGATCTCCGATTATGCTTCATAAGCTAAACCGCATTCCTCAGGAAGAATTAGAGGAGATGAGATCCACGGATGATAACGAATTTATAGCAGCAGATATGGTGTTCTTTGAACAGGATGGTGATGATATTACCATTGACGGAAGTTATTTAGACGTGAAAAAAGGAAAAACCCAGGTATTTGGTCTTATCTTTCATAAGATGGGCAGATATGACATTTCTATCTTTGCAAAATCAGACCTTGGTTCCCTGGCCCAGCTTCCGGTATCTGTCTATTATGATAATGCTTTATCAACGGTTATTACATTCCAGGGTACAGAAGGTGAGTGGGTTACAGAGAAAAGACCACTTGGATTTGTATTTGGTTTAAATCATTATATGAAATTATACTTCGGTGCTAATGGACTGGAGATTGACTCAATTAAGATTACGTTTATAGAAGAAATAAAAATGCCATTTTGATTTGGTTAAAAATAGAATTTTAGGGGCTGCCTGAAATTGATAACTATCAACCCTGGCATAGTATAAGGATTACATTGATTACGTGAAGCCATGTAATCCTTATCCTTCCAGGTGATAAAACTTCGAATTAGAATAACTCTAATTTTTCGCAGTCATCAGTGGATAAATCTTTAATTGTTTGATAAACATCATCCTTTAGATGATATAATAACTTTTAAAACATTAATCTTTTTGAACATTTATCATTTTATAAATCATCTTAGAACATAAATCATCTTAGAACATAAATCATCTTAGAACATAAATTATCTTAGAACATAAATCTTTTTAGAATATTTATCTTTTAGGACATTATCTCTTTAGATATCATCTTATAAAATTCATCTATAGAATTATCCTGTACATTATCCAGTAAAGCATTATCTGATTACCATTATTCTGTACAATATAATATTGTAAAATATTACTTTAAAACATATTAAGACTATTCATATTCATTTTATATCTGTGATCGTGAACTCGAAACACATTTTTAATTGCATAAATGTCTGGAAAGTAAATTTAAAATCTATTTGGAAAGTAAAATTAAAAATATATTTGACAAAAACATAAGGAGAAGATACACTCTAAGTATAACGTTGTACTTATGCAAGTTGATAACAAGAAAATATAAAATAATACAGGAAAAATAATGCAAGAAATCAAAAAATATCTCAACTAAGTACAGATTTAGTTTTTGATTAAATCATCGGAGGAGGTAAAACATGAGTGATCAATATGATTTAGATGAAATTGCAGACAGAGTTCGGAAACAATATGAAGAAGTTTCCGAACCGGCAGTTTTTGAGGTGGAAGCACCCCAGGAATTAATGCTCTCTATGTCTGACGGGGTGAAACTCCGTACCTGTATTTATCGGCCAGGTATCGGTACGAAATCCCTGCCGGTTATAATTTCGAGATGCTGCTACCCTCATAATGAGATATTCTTAAAAATTCATGGAGAAGAGTTTGCGAAACGAGGGTTTGCTTTCGTTTATCAATTCTGCCGTGGCACAGGAGGCTCGGAAGGGGTTTGGGAGCCGAATGTGAATGAACGAAGTGATGGTTATGACACTTTGAACTGGCTTTGCGGACTGGACTGGGTCGATACGGTGGGATATTGGGGTTCCTCGTATCTGGCGCTGACTGGCTGGTCAATCATAGATATCGTGCCGGATAAGGTTAAAACCATGTATCTTACCCAATATGGAACAGACCGTTTTGTATCCGCATATAAGGATGGTTTGTTCCGGCATGATGTTTTAACTTCCTGGGCAATGGGGAATGCAGGACACCCCGTTACCGCGGACTATTTGGAATCCTGTAATTACCGTCCTCACATTGAGGTGGATGAAAAACTTTGGGGCGGGAAATTAGATTGGTACAGGGACTGGGTAACTGCTGCAGAATCAGGCAGTGAATACTGGAAATCCGGATTTTGGAAACTGCTAAAAACGATACCTGAGAAGATCTCCATGCCCGTATATATTGGTGAGAGCTGGCATGACCACCACTTGGCCAGCGCACTTACTACCTATGACAAGCTGTCTAAAGCCTCCAAGAATAAGAGTACATTAAGAATCGGAGCCTGGAATCATATGTTCCTGCCGTGCCTTTCTGGTCATGAGTGTAAGAACCTTGAGAATAATGACATAGTAACAGCAATGGATTGGTTTCATCAGATACTGGTAGAAAAAGTAACACCCAAAAAGAAGGTCCTTACATATATTATCGGGGAAGACCGTTGGCAGGAATGGGAGGACTTTCCCCTTCAGACAAACAGCAATAAAAAGTTTTACTTTGTGGCAGAACAAAGGGCTCCGCTGCAATATCAACTGTCAAACAGAGTGGGAGAGGATGGGAAATTAAAATATATCTATGACCCTGAGGAGCCTGTAATGACCCTTGGAGGAGATGCATTACTGTATAACATAGAAATGGCTGGAAGTGTGCAGCAGCCGGAATGCGGATATAGAAAAGATGTCCTTAGTTTTGTCAGTGAACCCTTCAAAGAAGGGTTGCTGCTTGCAGGTAAAATGGAGTGCAGGCTTTTTGTATCCAGTGATGCCAGTGATACAGCCTTTACTGTAAAAATCATGGAGGTCTTTTCAGATGGCAGAGCGTTTAACATACGCGGCGGTATTACCACTATGGGATTTAGGAACAAGTCTGTAGAGAGACTAACCTATGAACCGAATACAATAGAAGAAATAACCATAGAAATATTAGATATTACCTGGAAATTAAAAGAGGGTTCCCGTTTAAGAATCGATATAACCTCCTCTAATTTTCCTGAGTATGCCCTTCATAGTAATTATCCTGGAATCTGGTCTTTGCAAGAAAAAACCAAGAAAGCGAATCAAACATTTTATACCGGTAAGAATTATCCCTCTTGTATCTTCTTGCCAATTTTAGAATGAAGCTATATCAGTATATCGTTTCAGAGAATCAGTAAATCTGATTGACAAATCTAAGGATTTTGGCTACAATACTTGTAATACAACGTTGTACTTAAAATAGACTGATGAAAGGATAAAATCTTTAAAATCAGTTTTATGTTAAAAGTACATCGTTTGAGAAAGGAGCATTATATGGACAAAGTAGTTATAGGTGGAGGACAGGGCTTCTGGGGAGACAGTAATGATGCGGCAATACATATGGTTAAGCATAGTAATATTAATTATATGGCATGTGATTACTTAGCTGAACTGACGCTGTCAATTATGAGCAGGCAGAAACTCAAAAACCCGGGTGCTGGATATGCCAGAGATTTTGTGGAATTAATAAAGGAAACTGGTAAAACGGCTTATGAAAAAGATATTAAAATAATCACAAATGCCGGAGGCATGAATATCCGCGGTGCGGTGGAGGCAGTGGGGCAGGTATTAAAGGAGCAGGGAGTCGGAGAGAATTATAAGATTGGTTATGTTGAGGGAGATGATATCACAGACCGGATTCCTAAGATGTATGAAGAGGGTTATGAATTTGCGAATTTAGATGATACCGGTGACTTTAGAGACATAAAGGACAAAATAGTAAATGCCAATGTATATTTTGGTCATGAACCAATTGTTGAGTGCTTAAAGCAGGGAGCGAATACAGTCATAACAGGACGTGCCGCAGATTCTGCACTATTTCTGGCACCAATTCTCCATGAACTGGGTTGGAAAGCAGACGACTGGAACAATGCAGCAAGAGGTATTATGGCAGGACATTTACTAGAGTGCGGCGGACAGGGAGCCGGAGGAAACTATCAATATGACTGGAGAAATGTCCCCAGAATGGATGAATTGGGCTTTCCAATTGTTGAGATCTCAAACGATGATTTTTATATCACAAAAGCACCTGACTGCGGTGGTATCATATGTGAACAATCGGCAAAAGAACAGTTTTTATATGAAGTACATGACCCGGCTAACTATCTTACTCCTGATGTTAATGTGGATATCAGCCAGGCTATTATCACTCAGGCAGGAGAAAATAGAGTCAGGGTGGATAATATTAAAGGCAAACCCCGTCCGAAACAGTTAAAGCTGAATATTGGATATCATGCCGGATATAAGGTAGCAACCTACTTAAGCTTCGCTTGGCCGGATGCCTATGAAAAGGCCCGGTATACTGCAGATATCCTTATGAAAAAATTAAAAAGAAAAGGTCTAAAGGCGGAAGAAATCCATATCAGCTATGTGGGGCTTAACTCACTGCTGTTAGGAACTGCGGATATGAGTCCGGAACTGGTTAACAGTATGAATGAAGTGGTTTTACGTATAGCGGTCCGTACTCTTAGTAAGGAGGAGGCTTATAAGATCATACCTGAAATCGCGCCAATGCAGTTAAATGGACCTCCGGGAGCCAGCTTTTTTGGAGGCCGGGCCAAAGTCCAGGAAGTAATAGGATTGTGGCCGACCTTAATACCACGGGAGGCCCTTCACTTTACAAGCTGTATAAAGGAGGTCAGATGATATGGCAGAAATTTATTTAAAAGATATCGCTCACGGACGTTCAGGAGATAAGGGAGATACCAGTAATATATGTGTATTTGCAAGGGAACCGAAATATTATGGCATTATTGCAGAACAAATAACCGTAGAAAAGGTACATGAATTTTTTGGTGATATGGTAAAAGGTGAAATCATCCGTTACGAAGTACCCTCACTTAATGGGTTTAACTTTGTCATGAAACATGCCCTTGGAGGTGGGGCCACACATTCTCTCAGACTGGACAGTTTGGGAAAATCCATGGGTTCAGCATTTATGAGGATGAAAGTAGAAATTAAGGAATAACGAAGGGCAGTATCGCAAGTAAAACTTGCGATATGCAAGGGGTATAAATATGAATGAAGTTGTAATTACAGGTGCAGTTCGTACACCGATAGGTAAATTTGGAGGTAATTTAGCTAGTACACCAGCAGTTGATTTAGGAGCAGCCGTTATTAAGGAAGCCTTAAATCGGTCAAAGTTAAGCGGTGAGCACTTGGATGAGGTGATACTAGGATGTGTCCTGCAAGGCGGTCTAGGTCAGAACGTTGCCAGACAGTCCGCCATGATGGCAGGTATACCGGACTATGTGCCTGCTATGACCATCAATAATGTATGCGGTTCCTCCCTGAAAGCAGTTAATTTAGCATATAGCATGCTTATGTCAGGAGAGGCACAGATTATTGTTGCCGGCGGAACAGAGAATATGTCTGCATCACCTTATTTATTGCCGGGGGCCAGGTTTGGCTATCGTATGAATGATGGAAGAATAGTTGATTCCCTGATAAAGGATGCCTTATGGGATGCCTTTCATGACTATCATATGGGTATTACTGCGGAAAATGTAGCAGAAAAGTATAATATTACCCGTCAGATGCAGGATGAATTTGCGGCTGACAGTCAGCAAAAATGTGAAAGAGCAAGAAAAAACAAGGTATTTCAAGATGAAATCGTTGGTATAAAGGTGAAAACCAAAAAAGAAACCTTTGTTATGGTGGAAGATGAAGCGCCCAGAGATCAGATAACCGCTGAAGCCTTATCAAAACTAAAACCAGCCTTTTTAGAAAATGGAACGGTAACTGCCGGCAATTCCTCAGGAATTAATGATGGAGCAGCGGCAGTTGTCCTTACCACGAGAGAAAAAGCCAGGGAATTAGGACTTCCTGTTATGGCTGTTATAAGAGGCTGCCAATCGGCCGGTGTTGACCCATCCGTTATGGGAATTGGACCTGTGATTAGTACACAAAAGTTATTGGATAAGCTTTCACTTAACCTGAATGACCTGGATTTAATTGAAGCAAACGAAGCCTTTGCAGCCCAGTCATTAGCAGTGGGGCAGCTGATGCAGTGGAATAAGGATAAGGTGAATGTTAACGGAGGTGCCATTGCCCTGGGTCACCCAGTTGGGGCTTCCGGGTGCAGAATACTGGTTACCCTGTTATATGAATTAAAACGGAGAAATAAACGACTGGGTCTTGCAACTTTATGTGTTGGCGGCGGTATGGGGGTTTCAACGATTGTTGAAAATGTTTAGGAAAACACCGAATGGGAGAAACAGCATGTTAAGTAGGCTGTATTGTCCCATTCGTAGGTTTTTCCCTGCAATAAATTTGAGAATAAATGTAAGAAATTGTAAGATTATTTACTGGTCAAGCGACTGGTATAAACAAAATCGATTATTTTTGATTCAGCTTCATTATAATCTCCATTGCTTTTTTCTATAACCATCCTCATACATTCTTTTCCCATTTCACTGATTGGAATTTTAATAATTGACAGCGGAATAAATAAACTTTCATAGGTATCATTATCATTCGTTCCAATGCTTATTATTTCCTGATTTTCTGGTACTGATACAAGGTTTGTATTCCTTAGATAATCCAAATAACTAATCGCCAGGACATCATAGAGACAGAATACGCAGTCGGCATTGCGAAACATGCTTTCTGTCTGCTTAATGGTATCATAGCCAGAACGCATTGAATTCTGCGGCGCATTGATAACAGTAGTAATTCCTCCGGCTTCACTGAAGGTTTTCATAAATCCTGACATACGTTTTTCACTATAGATATATTGACCATCCTGTGCTGTAAAAATAACAGCATTTTTTTTGTTATGTTCAGCAAACAGCTCCGCTGCTTTTTTACCGATTTCATGATTCTGCACCAAAACATTACTGTACTTTTTAGAAAAGCGGTTATAAAGAACAATTGGAGTAGTGAAATCTGTCATCTCCAGATATTCAAGGTCTTTGTTGGATGCAGTACAGATTACGGCAGAGGAGTACATTGCCAGTGTATCAGGCTGTAAAGCTTTATAGAGTAAATCAGGTGTAAACAATTTTAGTACGATCTCGGTATCCGTCTGGGTATCCTCTATATATTGCTGCATTCCTTTAATAAATTCAAATAATAATGGTGCACGAAAATCATTCGCCCAAAATACAACGATATACTTTTTGGTGTTATTATTTCTTAGTCTGCGGGCAGAAATGTTGGGAGTATAACCCAGTTCCTTTGCTGCTTCCAGAACCTTATTTACGGTTTTCTCTGATATATTCCGGGATACACTTTTACCATTTAGAACGATAGATACGGTACTTGGCGATAAATTCGTGTATTCTGCTATTTTTCGTATAGTAGACAACTTACAGGGCTCCCCTCTAAATATTGTAATTTTAAATAATGAGTAAAACGATTTAGATAAATCGTTTTACTCGAGTGTACCATAGTAAATTAAGTTTAGCAAGAGAAAATAATCCAGTTTGTGTATTAGTATAGTCACTAACTGAATTATTTAACAAAAACAAAAAGAGTATGATTAAAATTTTGTGCAATACTAATAAAACAAAGCACTGGAATTAGACAAAATAACGAATAGATTGGTGATTTATAAAAAGTTATTGACAAAAGTGACAATGGAACCTATAATCAGTTTATAAGACAGTACAACGATATACTAAATGATGATATGAAAGCGGAATAATATCAAAATGAGTTGAACTGCAACGTAATATTAACAAGGTTATAAAAAGTAACATAAGAATGGGGATTTATGACAGGATTTTAGCAATACTAGTTTGGGATGAAGGAGGATTAGCATTGGTGAAAAAGAAAAACAGCAGGGAGGATAAAAAAACTGCAGCAGTGAAAATCAGTAAATATATCGAGGGAGGAGGAATAAGGGCATTACCCCATAATATTTTGACAGATATTAAAAGAAATAAAGTAATTTATCTTATGAGTATACCCATTGTATTATGGTATTTAATATTTTGCTATTGGCCAATGGGCGGTCTTACAATGGCGTTCCAGCGGTTTAATATTGCAAAGGGGATACTGGGAAGTCCCTTTGTGGGCCTTGATAATTTTATACAATTTTTTACCGGACCGTATTTTGGAAGATTGATTCGCAATACCGTGTCCATTGGTTTGCTGGATCTGTTTTTTGGGTTTCCGGCACCTATTATATTTGCCCTGCTTCTTAATGAAGTGAATAAAAGGTTTTTTAAAAAGACAGTACAGACCATTAGTTATATGCCTTATTTCATATCGATGGTAGTTATCTGTGGTATTATTAAAGATTTTACGGAAGGCGGCGGTGCAATATCTAGTATAGTAGCCGCGCTTACCCATGCGAAACCGGCAAATCTGTTGGGTGAGGCGAAATATTTCTGGGGAATTTACACGATCTCAGGAATTTGGCAAGGCTTTGGATATGGAAGTATTATTTATATTGCAGCCCTTAGTTCCATAGACCAGCAGCTTTATGAAGCAGCGGTAATGGATGGAGCGAACCGGTGGAAACAGACCTTACATATAACTCTTCCGGGGCTTGCACCTACAATTACAATTTTACTTATTATGCGTATGGGATCCTTGTTCGCAGTTGGCAGCGATAAAATCCTTTTGCTTTATTCACCAGGAATCTATCAGACTGCGGATGTTATTAATACTTATGTTTACCGGGTTGGTTTAGTTCAGATGAATTATGGGTTCAGTACTGCGGTGGGGCTGTTTAATTCTTTGGTTGGAACTACTTTCCTTCTGGTTACGAATGCGATATGCAAGAAGTATTCAGAAACAAGCTTATTTTAGGAGGCGCCCATTATTATGATGATGAAGAGTAGTTTTTCACGTAAAGTATTTGTGTTTGTTAATACCATAATTATGCTGATTTTATGTGTTATTTGTATCGTACCCATGTGGCATGTTACTATGGCCTCAATCAGTGAACCTGCACTGGTTGATTCAGCAAAGGGATTTATATTGCGACCCTTGGGAAAGCCGTCTTTAAAAGCTTATTCATTAATTATGACTTATAAAGGAATATGGACCGGATATAGAAACACCTTATTTTATGTAGTGGCACAGTGTTTACTTACCAGCATGTTATCTGTATTTGCAGGCTATATCCTATCCAGAAAACGCTTTCGTTACCGAAACGCCTTAATGGGTATCATTGCTTTTACCATGTTGTTTAACGGTGGTATGATTCCGACCTATATGGTTGTGAAAAATCTCCATTTACTTGATTCCTATCTGGCCCTTTTAGTTCCAGGTGCAATGCAGGTGTTTTATATAATAATTATGCGGACAGCCATTGCCGGTATACCAGACAGTCTGGAGGAATCGGCAAGAATGGACGGTGCAGGGGAGCTTACAATCATGTGGAAGGTTATTTTACCTCTTTGTAAGGCAACCTTTGCAGTTATTATCCTGTTTATAGCTGTTGCGAAATGGAATGAGTGGTTCCCGGCATTGTTATATTTACCTACTGCAAAAGATAAGTATCCGCTGCAGATGTTTATGAGGGATATCTTAATACAGTCAACCGATGTAACGAATGCGGCCGATGCTATGAATAATACTGCACTGTATAAGACACTTGCAAAATATGCCTCAATTGTTGTTTCAACCCTGCCAATTCTGTGTATTTATCCATTTGTACAAAAGTACTTTGTATCAGGAATTATGGTAGGTTCCATCAAAGGTTAATATTGTAAAAATATTAATTAATAAAAGGAGGAGCAAAATGAAAAAGAGAGTAATAGCATTACTTATTTGTTTAGTATTTGTGATAAACACATTTGTTGGATGCGGTAAATCAGGAGGGTCCAAGGAATCCTCAACAAAGAATCAGGGAGGAAGTAATACCGCTTCTACAACAGAGACGGCAGCTGGAGGGGATAATTGGTCCTGGCCCCTTAACGAAAAGAAAGAGCTCAATTTCTGGATTGTTTGGAATAACAATTATGTAGAATCCCCAAATGATTTACCGGCAATACAGCAGATTGAGAAGAATACCAATGTTCATATTAACTGGACAGTGGTATCTGATAAAGAAGCAGCAGAAAAATTCTCTGTAATGATAGCCTCCGGCGAATATCCGGATATCATTCGAGGAGCAGAAGGCTATTATACCGGTGGTCTTGTTAAGATGATGAATGACGGAGTATCCATTGATTTGACGGATAAGGTGGATCAATACATGCCCAATTATACGGCTCTGAGAAATAGTGTGGAATCACTGAAAAAAGATACGGTCACTGACGATGGCAAACTTGTAGCACTTTATACCCTTGCATCCGAAAATGGTAATTTAAAAGGGGAAAGAGTATGGGGAGGTCCCTCCATCCGAAAAGACTGGCTGGATGAAGCCAGTTTAAGCGTACCGGTTACTGTAGATGACTGGTATACTGCCCTTACGGCAATTAAGAAAAACCACCCTGACTGTGAAGCACCTCTTATGATTGGACCCAATGGTACAGACTATTATGGTACCTTTCTATCAGCCTTTGGTGTATTGCCTGAATTTTATAACGACAACGGAACTGTAAAATACGGTCCCAAAGAGGCAGGTTATAAGCAATGGGTAGAAACTTTCAGAAAATGGTATGCAGAGGGGCTTATTGATCCGAATTTCGTGAGCAATGCAGCAACAGTTATTTCTCCGGCAGACTTCTTAGGTACTGGTAAAGCGGCTGCTGGACCTAATGTATGGGGATATACGGCAGATGTTTATAAGAGTATGGGTTACAATAAAGATGAGAAGTTTAAGTTAGCAGGTGTTTCGTATCCGGTATTAAAAGCAGGAGATACCCCTCAGGCCGCTGCGCCAATGAGTGAGCTGGTCAAAGAAACACTGGTAGTTTCAAGCTCCTGTAAAGATGTGGAACTTGCTATGAGGTATCTGGATTATTGGTATACAAAAGATTGTATGATGTTAGGTACACTAGGAATTAAGGATGAGTCCTATGTTGAAAACAGCGACGGAACTTATTCGATGTCTGATTCGATTAAAGCAAAAATTACTGACGGAACTTATCCTACTGTGGCAGAGGCACTTTCTACCGTTACGCTGATGTCTTCTGATTTTGGTCTTTACAACTGGAAGATGTGGGATTCAATTTATGAAGGTAATCCGGCACTGAATGCATATGATGCCTGGATTGATACAAAATATGATTTAATGCTTCCGCCATGCATGACCATGACGGATGAGGAATCCCAGGAATATGCTTCTGTTTATACGAATATTCTGACCTTGGTACAGGAAAATACAGTTAAGTTTATCAACGGAACCAAGTCTATGGATGAGTATGACAGCTTTATTGAAGATTTAAGTAAGTATGGAATTGATCGATGTATCGAATTAAAACAAGCTGCTTTAGACCGTTACTTACAGAGAGGAAAGTAAGAGCAGTTTAGTCTTATAAAACCCCCTATTTATAAGTACACTGCGAAACACGGTCTGTTAATAAAGCAAAATACAAGGCTAAGAGTCAATAAATTAAGGACTCTTAGCCTTAGTTCATTATTGCTGCCAGCTGGAAGCTATAGTGTTAAAAGGTTCTATTCCATAAGCCACTATATTTCATAAACCGCTCTATTCCATAAAGTGTTTTAATCCATAAGTGTTTTTTTGATAAGTGGTTAAACTGGTTGAAAAGAATAAAGTAAGAGTATTTCCAGGGAAAAAGGATGCTGCCGCTTTACGATTATGTTATCGGTAAAGTGGCTGCATCCTTTTTCGTGATGGGTATTAATGTAGGATTGTTATTTCTTCGTCTTCACTTTCCTTGGTCTCTGCCATATGTAAGAAAAAGTTTGGTACTACCTCATAATGAAGAGATACAAGTTCATGATCATAGTTGTGTTTTACTGTACACTCACGGTCAAATATCATCACAGCTTCATCCTCTGGCTGGCTGGCAGGCCAATCTGGTAATAAGCTATTGTTTGGATTACCGTTCTTAGCAAAGTTAATCCAGGCCAAACACATCTGTTCCTCCAGCTTATCAGAAACTCCGGGGAGATTACAGATTGGTACTTTGTCCGTATTGTGGAATACAAAAGGTATTTCGGAACAATGCCAGGCTGGTTTTCCATCATCATAAGGGAATTCGAATGCAAATAGGTAGGAATATGTTTTTGACTCTGGATGTAAGGCTTTCTTAAGCACTAAATCTTTGGAAGGTGAACGGAATAGGGAATCGTAAAATAACAAGTCGGTTGTGTGCTTGTCCGGATATGCGGTATGAAATAAAGCGGTTAGTTTTTCAGCATGTTCACCGTATTTTTGAGAGATTAATTCTTTCACTTGTTCTTCGGAAAGTGAATATTTATCTGCAATACCTGGTACAAATGCAAATTCTGCAAGTACGGAGCCTATCATGACAGGGATAGTCTTTGCATGTTCCGTAAAACCAATGACCCTTGGGTCACCTAAGTAAAAGTCATTCACAATAGGAGATTCACCTACATACTCACCAGCTTTTAATAATGCAGGACTGACTTTTTTATAAGCTTCTCCTAAGATTTCATAGGGTATGGTTTCAAGCTGTTCAATATCTTCTTCTTTTAAGTTTAATTCCTTTAATAAAGCGCTTACAATTTTTCTGCCATTTTGTGGTTTTGGATTGACGAATCCATCAATTACACCGCTTTGAATTATTCCTTTGTGGAACAGACCATCAGCACTCGGAGTCTGCATTAAAGTCCAGACCTTCATACCCCCGCCGGATTGCCCGAATAGGGTAACATTTTCTGGATCGCCTCCAAATTGCTCGATATTATCCCTGATCCAGCGAAGGGCTGCAACAATATCTGCATTACCGGCATTACCGGAATTTGCGTATTTTTCACCGAAAGGTGATAAATCCAGATATCCTAAGATATTGAGGCGATGGTTTAAGGATACGATAACAGTATCCCCGAAACGGCACATATTTTCCCCGTCGTAAGCAATCTGTTCAATAGAGGAGCCGGCGGAAAAGCCGCCGCCGTGGAGCCACACCATTACAGGCTTCTTTGCATCCGGATTAAGAGTAGGTGACCAAATATTAAGATACTGGCAATTTTCATCTTTGGGCCAGTAACGATGGGGAACCATTAATTCACCGACAGCGGTTTCTTTTTGAAGCATTGGGCAAACATAACCATAGGACAGTGCATCCCTTACCCCCTCCCAGGAAGCGGGCTCCTCCGGCATTAGAAAACGCTTAGCATCAGCGTATTTTATGCCGTAAAAATTGTAAATTCCATCAAGTGTAAATCCCCGTAATTTTCCTTGTTTTGTTTGAACGATAGGTTCTGTTTTAGAACAAATAAATTGTTTAGCCATAAATCCATCCTTTCTTCGCAGAATAAACTGCGTTTTATATATTTCTATGTCCATGTGGAAGAAGGTGCAGCAATATTCCGCATAAACAGAGAGTTCATATTAATTTAAGAAAGTTAAATCAGAAGAAATAATACTGGTACAAGTTAACCGTGTCACGTGTCAGAAGGCGCGAGATAAAACCATCAGGAATATAGGTGAGTTACTGAAATTAGTATTATCAAAATATATTATATCACAATTTGGTACAACGTTGCAATGATTTTATCAAATCCTTTTAACAACGGATATAATAATTATTATCAAGATTTACTATAGCTTTTTGTACAAATTTGTCCTTGACACGTAACAGTAATATTCATATAATAAATACAACGTTATACTAATATTTGATAATTAACCATAAATAAAGCTTTATTCGTAGAAGACTGAGTAAAGTACAACGTAAAAACTGATGTTTAAAGCGAATTATTTTGATGTTCATGCGGTATCTGGCTGTCAGGCAGTCACGAGACGAAGTGTATAATCTATAGTGAAGCAACAGAAATTGAAAATCGAAATCATTGTTACACAAATATTACTACTAGAAAAGTATAAACGGAGGAGCAGCAATGTTAGAACATATGGCACTGGAAAACATAACTGTATTGGATTTAACAAGAGTATTGGCAGGACCTTATTGCGGTGCAATACTGGCGGATTTTGGGGCAAAGGTAATTAAGATAGAACAGCCGGGTGTGGGAGATGACAGCAGACATTACGGTCCCCATATGAATGGGGAAAGCCTCTATTATGGAAATCTGAACCGGAATAAATACGGGATTACCCTGAACCTGAAATCGGAAGAAGGAAAAAAAATCTTTTTGGAGCTAGTAAAAGAAGCGGATGTTTTGATAGAAAACTACCGTTACGGGGTCATGGAACGACTTGGTCTTGGTTATGAAAAATTAAAGGAAATTAATACAGGTTTAATCTATGGAGCCATCACCGGTTTCGGGGCCAATGGACCATATAGGGACCGCCCTGGTTATGATATCATTTCTCAGGCAATGGGGGGGCTGATGAGTGTAACGGGACAGGAAGGTGATCCGCCGACCCGTGTTGGCAGTGCCATGGGTGATGTATTAGGCGGACTGAATTTAGCGATAGGTGTACTAACTGCTTTAAATGCAAGACATGTGACCGGAAAAGGTCAGTACATAGATGTATCCATAACGGATTCGGTAGCCTTAAGTTTGGAACAGGCCTGGCAGAGATACTTCATATCCGGTGACATACCAAGGCCCCATGGGAATTCTTATGATGCAATTGCCCCATATGACTCTTATGAAGCAAAAGACGGCTGGCTGGTGATAGGCTGTGGTAACCAGAAGCTTTATGAAACTTTGTGCACTAAGATACTCAATCAACCGGATTTAATAAGTGATGAGCGGTTTACTACGGTCCCCTTACGTGTTAAGAACAATAAGGAATTTAAGCTGATTATGGAAGAGTGGTTAAAGGTATATACGGTAAGTGAGGCTGTTGAAATTATACTTAAAACCGGTATTCCTGCCGCTCCTATACTGGATCTTGAACAAATATCCAGAGATGAGCATTTTACAAAAGCCAGAGAATTATTTGTAGATATCGAGCATCCGGTATGCGGAAAGGTTAAGATTAACGGAAGTGCTATAAAGTTAAGTGATACCAAAGCGGAAATCAGAATGCCTGCTCCAATTCTTGGACAGCACAATGCTGAAATCTTACAAAAATATGGTTATGAGCCTTCAGATATTTTAAAATTGCAGTCAGAGGGTGTTATATAGCAGTGGGTTATAGATTCTAACTTCAGCAGGTAAGTAAATGGCTATTAAAGCAAGCGTATCGTTCACAAGGGGTGATACGCTTGCTTTTCCTATTTGTAAAGCTTTTGGATTATTGGGACAGTGATTCAGGTATGGATTGTATTATAAAGAATACGGATGCCTTTTGATATATCGGATAAGGTTAAATGCGAATAACCCATAAGTATTTCCTCTCCTACGTATGTTGATTTAAGGGGAGTGAAAGGGTTTCTGCCAGTAATGCGGCAGTTTTTACAATATATATAATTTAGAGTAAAGACGTAAGGTGCAATACCCCTTTACGTCTTTTTTATTGAATCTGTAATTGACAAAGTAGATAATTGAGTATATTATGAAATGGAATTGATTCGATATCGAATACATTCCATAACAAAATAATTCCGGAGGATTATTAGATTAATATGAATGAAATCAAAGAAGAATATGTTGATCAGCTTGTTTCCCTTGTCCATGAGATAGTAAAGCGTTATAAAGAATATCAGACAGATATGAGCGCTTTATACCCCCAGGGTATTACCAGTACAGAGCTTTCCGTTATCCAGTTTGTTCAATCAAACCCCAATAATGTAATAAAAGAGGTCAGTGAAGCTCTGTCAATACCCGGCAGTACACTTACAAGTGCCATTGACAGGCTGGAACAAAAAGATCTCATAATCCGCACCATAAGTAAAAAAAACAGGCGTTCCTTTGGATTAAAACTTACCGAAGAAGGAGTAAAACTTAATGAGGAACATGAGAAGGTAGAACGGCAGGTATGGTATAGGATTTTATCAAAGCTTGATAATGATAATGACAGAGAACAGATGATAAAACTAATAACTACAATCGTAACGAAGCAGGACTGACATAATAGAATCTCAAATGCAGCCTGCAATAATAAGTCGAGAGTAAAAGGAAGAAAGGATAAGCAGAAAATATGAGTATAAGTATTTACTATTTCACAGGTACAGGGAATTCTCTAAAAATCTCCAAAGAACTGGCCTCCAGATTTGAAGACGTTCAATTAATTCCAATGACTGCAGCAATCAGGAACAGAGTTATATCGGACTCAGATACGATTGTATTAGTCTTTCCTGTTTATATGTTCGGTTTACCGCGTATTGTACGTGAGTTTGTGAAAAAGCTTTCAAAGCAAATGAGAAATAAATATATTGCAGCTGTTGCAGTCAATGGGGGAACCATAGCAGGAACTTTATTATTGCTTGATAAAAAACTAAAAGCGAGAGGACTGCAGCTCTCTGCGGGATTTTCTGTAATAACACCGTCAAATTTTATAGTCGAGTTCACGGTGGAAGAGGAAGAAATAAAGCACATTTTTGAAGCTTCCAAAGAGAAGATTAATGAAATTGCTTCTGTCATTAAATCCAAAGGAACCCCTGAAATTGACAGAGGAACCAGAAAAGACTGTATTTTCAAGACCGGCATCCTGAATAAATTCCTTGCATTCCTGATTCCTATTATGGATACTACATTTAAATCCACCCATTCTTGTACCGGCTGTGGAATTTGTGCCAAGGTTTGTCCGGTTAATAACATAACGATAAAAGATGGCTCCCCCAGATGGCATCACCACTGCCAGCAGTGCTTTGCCTGTATCAACGGCTGTCCAAGAAATTCCATTGAATACATGAAGTTATCCGTGGGCAAAAAAAGATATCATAATCCTTATATAAAACTGGAAGAATTAATGAAAAAGTAAGAGGAAAGAAATTAAATCCAACTGTACCGGATTTTCACAGGAAAGTGGTGTATTTATTATACCGGTATATATGTCAAAAGGGCTTGAGTTTGACGCTGTATTAATCTGTGACGCTGATAGCACAAATTATCACAGTGAAGATGATAAAAAATTATTATACATTGCAAGTACAAGGGCACTTCACAGGCTTAATCTGTTCTGTAAGGGAGAGGCTAGTCTGCTGCTATGAAATTTTAGCAGAGGGAAATTGAATCCGTATGAAGAAAATATTGGTTCTAATGAAAGAAAAACAGGCTTGCATTTTGTGATTTAATAATGAAAATGAATAAGATCTAAGTTTATAAATAATGTTTTGGGATTATATTTATAGTTCCAAAGCATTATTTTTATTTATATGTACAGACAAATAAAATGAATTAGAGTAGAATGTAAATAATATTAAATTAGTTATTATGCTTAGGGGGTTCTTATGTTAATTGATATTCACGCTCATGCGGCAGGCAATTACAGTACAGTAGATTCCATAAAGAATATGGCCGCAAAATATAAACTGGAGAAAATCGTTTTATGTACAAGCCCCAAGAATATCCATAACCTTCAGGAACCACCAAGTATGCCTTTTAAACAGAAACCAGACAGCATTTTTAGGATGAATCGCATGAATCGTATGGCTTATAACCATTTTCTCAAAGATAACGGCGATGGTAATCAATTTGTCTTTGGGCTTAAGAATCAACTCCCCCAACTGATTATCCAGTTTCTCTGGGTAAACCCACTGGATGCAGTGCATATGAATAATCTGGAAAATAGTATCCGTACCTATCAGCCGAAAGGAATTAAACTGCATCAGGCTTGGAATTCATTTCAGATTGACGGCAAAGAATTTAAAAAGCTGGTCGATATTGCTTCTTTCAATAAATTGCCGGTTTTCATTCATTTATATTCTAAAAAGGAAGTTCTGAAGCTATTGCGTTTTATAAAGGACAACCCCAATGCAGTATTTATTATTGGACATTTGACCGGTACAGATCTTATTAAAGATAGCGGAATAGACCTAAAAAATATTTACTTTGATACTTCAAGCTCTAAACGGATTCAGGGCAGAGATGTTCAACAGGCAATTGAAGCTTTCGGGTATGAACATATTGTTTTTGGTACGGATACGCCTTATGCAGGTATTGACGATCAGATTGAAAGAATTGAACAATTGAATTTGTCTGATAACATAAAAGATCATATATACAGACTAAATGCAAGAAACCTTTTAGCTTTAGACCAATGACGAATACATGGGGGATTTTAGTGTGAAATGTTTTATTTCACACTTCTTATTTGGGCAGTATCGCAAGCCAGCTTGCGTTATGCATGGGTGTTAGTGTGTATAGTCCATGGCCTATTGGAAGAATAGCAGAGGCGGCATGCAATGGAAGCTAATATAAATTAAGAAATATTGAATCAGATAGCCTAAGGCAGAAAATGGTCTTAGACTATCTGATTGACAGTATATGAACTTCCATATCTGCAGTTTATAGGTACCAGGGGGTTAGAGTCTTTTCCTGATAACTTTTTTATTCAGTCCGTTTTTCTTAGCGCTTGCATTCCAGAAAAAGTGTGTAGCCGCAAAACGCCAGGCAAAACGCGGAAAGTTTGGACTAAATAAAGCAGAAGGTTCCGTTTGTCTCGCTTGTAGGTTAGCTGCCAGAGCTTTCATTGTATTACCCAGATTTTTAAGCGGGCCGTGGCCAAGAGGAACCTTTTCCATAAACCCTATCATTTCGCCGCCGCCCTGTGCAATTCCCTGCCCGAAGTGAAGGCCGCAGCGCAGGCACCAGTTATTGATAATCTCAAAAGCAATGTGATTTTGCTTTCCTTCATAAAAACCATTGTTTGCAATCGCATATACGTAAATATCTTTTTTTCGCTCTGTCTTCATATACTCTTCGAGAGTAACAAACATTCTGAACAAGTGGGAGGGTATAGCGTCTATATATAAGGGGAAGGCAATAACCAGTATGTCCATTCCGCATAGTTCAAGGTATTGCTCTTCGGTCAGAGGATTTCTGTTAATCGTATAGTGGATTATATCATTACCTGTGGATATAAACGTCTCAAGTCCTTTTAGCATGAAAGCTGAGTTGCTGTTATTTAGTTTAGGACTTCCATTTATCAATGCGATTCTCATAGTAAACCCTCCTTAATCTTTTGCGGATCATTATAGTAATATACCTTGTTGCCTGTGGAGTACAGATTAACACTGTTGGCTTTAACCAAAGCTTCTGATGCGGTTTTCTCAGCTGGGGTTATATCACTGCCATAAAAATGTACAGCCAGAGAGAAGTTATGGTCATAACGTTTTTGGTGATGTGTCTCACCCTTTTTGGTAACGAAATAGGGCAGCAGATAGGATATACTTCTGTCTAAAACATTGCGGACAAAAGGACTGTAACTTCCATAGATACATTTGCTGATAATAATAAGCTCATCGCATTTCGAGAGCAATTCTCCCATATTCTGATAACCATCTTTTAAAACGCAGGTACCCGGCGATTTGACCCAGCATCCAAAGCAGCCAATGCAATTATGGATTTTACCATTGTCGGATATCACGGTTGTATTGGTATCCGGTCCCAGATTAAAGGCAGCGAATTCCTGCTCGCATAAGTCATGAATAATTACTCTCATAAATTTTCCTCCTTTTCATTAATAAAACCTCTGAAAATATCCTGCCAGTCTCCGGAATAGCTGACTCCGTTATTGGAGAGGAGAGATGCGATACCGTGAACTACCGACCATAGGGAGATCAGCATCTTTGAAAAGCCTGTCTCAGACATTCCCCTGCTCCGAAACAGCTGATAAGCAGTGGTACGAAATAAGGCGAAAGGCGGATAATCCTCAGGGCTTTCAGAATCCAAATCAATGGTTATTCCCGAATGATAAAATAGGAACTGAAAATACTGGGGATTCTCAAGGAAAAAGTCAATATATGCCTGCCCGAGCAGTAAGATTGCCTCTGGACTGTTTTCCCGATTCAAAATGGCAGTATGCAGTTTATCCATAAATTGATTTGTTACATGCTCGCCCATAGCACCAATCAACCCGTTAATATCCTTAAAATGGCTGTAGGGTGCGGTATGGCTTACCTCGCATTTGGCAGCAACCTTACGTAGGGAAAAGCCGCTTAAGCCTTCTTCATTAATCAGCTCAATCCCAGATTCAATCAATTGATTCCGTAAGTTGCCATGGTGATATGCTTTTTCTTTCATATTAATGTTCTTCCTTTCCTAATCTTGACACTGTAAAGATTGTAGCATGGAATCTTTACGGTGTCAAGATTGAAATGAGAGTCTATTAATATTTATGAAAGGTGAAAGCTTCGAATTTAGCAGCTTTAAAAATCTCAATAAATTCAGAGACAGCAGAAGATGGGTTTAGCGGATACAAAAGTCCGTAAGGACATGCGAAATTCATGTCGCTGGGTATGGTTATCAAGGCAGGATGAATAGAATCCCAGGCATCCAGGGTCAAAAGAACCTCATTTCCCTGCTCGCACCGGTTAAATACATCAATCGAGTAGTGCTGCCCGGCATCTACGATGTGGATTTCCGGGTGCTGCTCCGTAATGAAATCACGAACAACGTCTATCAGACCGCTGTTACCGCGTTTTACTATAAGTAACTGCTCTCCATGTAAGTCGTTTAGAGAAAGTTCTTTCTTATGGGCTAAGTGATGCCTGATAGACACCGCGAAAGATAAGCGGTACTCCCCGAGTTTTAAAACTTGAAAAGGTCCTTTCCAGTTCACTATAACTTTTGGAGCTACTAAAATGTCAAAGTGTTTGCCCAGATTAAGGTATGTCTTGTCCGGAGCATCCGACTTGTCATCAAAGGGTACAATTTTTATGATGAACTGAGGGTATTGTTCTCGAATTCCATTCCAGATATCTAATAATACTTTGCAAGGATTAAGTAAAGAAGAACCTACACGGATAACATGCTTATTATCCTGAACGGTTTTCCGTGCCCGCAAAACGGCAGCTTCGGTGGAATACAAGATTTCTTTCACATCTTTATAAAAGGATTTCCCGGCATCCGATAACTGTATGCCATGGTTTGTTCGATATAACAGGGGCACCCCAACAGCCGATTCTAACAGATTGATTTGTTTAATTACTGCTGTCGGAGAAATAAACAGCTTTTCCGAAGCCTTGGAAAAACTGCCATTGTCTGCAACCTGGATAAAGGTTTTCATTTGATTTATCATAATGCGTCTACCTTTCTGTTTAAACTTTTAGTTTATGCCATAATAACCGATATGCACTTCATAGTCAAGAAATAATGCGGTATAATAATTCAAAGCCATTTCGAAAAAAGTTAGTACTAAGTTACAAAAGGACAAACGAATAGAACCTGCAAGTGAGGTTCAGAGATAACCAGGAGGTTGATATTGTATGGCATTTTTAGGTGAAAATATTCCGAAGTTAGGTTTCGGTTTTATGAGGCTTCCGATGATAGGGGAAGAAATTGATATGGAACAGACCAAGGAAATGGTGGATCTGTTCATGTCCAAAGGTTTCAGTTATTTTGATTCCTCCTGGGGTTATAATGGCGGTAAATCAGAAGAGGCGATGAAAGCTGCAATCGTTGACCGTTATCCCAGGGAGAGCTTTCAGATAGCAACTAAATGTCCAGTATGGATTGTAAAAACCAAAGAAGAAGCCCAAAACATGATCTGGACTTCCTTAGAGCGCACCGGTGCAGGATATATTGATTACTATCTGCTCCATAATCTGGGAGACAGCCGCACCAAATTTTTTGATGATTACGGAATGTGGGAATATGCCCGTGAACTTAAGGAAAAAGGAGTTGTACGCCATATCGGTTTTTCAATCCATGACAATGCAGAAGCACTGGATAAAGTCTTAACCGAACACCCGGAGGCAGAATTTGTACAATTTCAGTTGAATTATGATGATTGGGAAAGCCCCACTATTCAGGCCAGAAAATGTTATGAAGTAGCGCTTAAGCATCAGAAGCCTATTATTGTAATGGAACCGGTTAAGGGGGGACTATTAGCTAACCCTACCGAGGATATCCGCAAAATATTTGAAGAGGCCAATCCCAATGCTTCCCTTGCATCCTGGGCGATACGGTATGCGGCTTCTCTTGATAACATAATTACAGTACTCAGCGGAATGTCAACTATGGATCAGGTACGGGATAATGTATCCTTTATGGAAGATTTCAAACCCCTTAGTAAAGAGGAACAGGCCGTGATTGAGAAAGCACAGAAAGCACTCAGAGAAATACCGAATATCCCCTGTACGGCATGTCAATACTGTGTAAAAGGGTGTCCGCAGGATATACGGATTCCCAATGTTTTTGCAACCTATAATCGGAAATTAGTTTATAATGACCTGGCAAGCGCTAAAAGCCGTTACGGACTTGAGACCAGAATGAACGGCAAGGCCTCGGATTGTATTGCCTGCGGCAACTGTGAAATGGTCTGTCCACAGCATATTAATATTATTGAAAATTTAAAGATTATAGCTGGGGAGTTTGAATAGCAGGAACTTGAAAAGCAGGAACTCTAAAAGTAGGAATGATAAGCATCAGGCGAATAATAGTTAGGATTTAGTATTAGCAGGCTTTAGTGGCAGTTAATTCTCCACTAGAGCCTGATTTTTTTATTGCATAGGAAACTTCTTCGAACTTACCTATGCAATAAAAAAGCCTTCCAGGCAGGATGCGCATGACGCACTTAAGGAAGATTGTCACTGTCGTGACAGTGCGTCAGCGCTAGAGTCTGGCGAGCCAGACTCTTTGTTCTGCAGAAATTAATGCAGATGTCCGAAAACAGCTAGTTAAGATCCTCTTTTCGTGCTATCCTATACAAAAGAGGTGAAATACTATGAGAAAAGAACATCATTCTGCTGATCTTGACAGAACTGCCTGTTATGCGGCATTAAAGGCTCATGACCCACGCTTTGACGGGCGTTTTTTTACCGGAGTATCTTCTACGGGGATTTATTGCCGGCCAATTTGCCGGGTCAAGCTGCCCAAAGAAGAAAACTGCACTTTCTTTATGAGTGCACCAGCTGCGGAAGCCGCCGGGTACAGACCGTGCCGTCGATGCAGGCCTGAATTGGCACCAGGTTTATCGTTAGTGGACAGTACTTCCTACCTTGCCCAGAAAGCTGCCATGATTATGGAAGAAAATTGCCTGGCAGATATGAAAATCGCAGACCTTGCAGCTATGCTGGACGTTACCGACAGGCATTTACGCAGGGCTTTTACAGAAAGGTTTGGGGTATCCCCGGTTCAATATTTACAGACCCGCAGACTTCTCCTGGCAAAATGCTTACTGGCGGATACGGGACTGTCTATTACAAAAGTAGCTTTGTATTCGGGTTTTGGAAGTATAAGAAGATTTAATGATTTGTTTAAGAAATATTACCGGGCTGCACCAACAGCATTTCGTAAATCGGAAAAGGCCATGACAGAGAATAAAGAAACAATAACTTTAACCCTGGGGTATCGGCCACCTTATGCATGGGATGAACTGATTGAATTTTTGGCTGGACGGGCAATTACAGGGGTGGAGTTAGTCAAAGACGGAATTTACAGCAGGACGGTTGCGGTTCATAACGGGAAGGAACTGTACTGCGGCTGGATCTCAGTTGAAAATAAGCCAAAGAATAATTCTCTTTCAATCACTATGTGCGCTGCTCTTTTGCCGGTTTTGACAAAGATACTTGCAAGGTTAAGAAGACTTTTTGATTTAAATTGTGATCCGATTGAAATATATAAAAAGTTATCTGTATTAGACGAATTGACACCGGGTCTGTGTGTACCGGGACTGCGTCTGCCGGGGTGTTTTGATCCTTTTGAAATATCTGTGCGGGCTGTATTAGGGCAGCAGGTAACTGTGAAAGCAGCCAGAACCCTTGCCATGCGTTTTGCTCATGCCTTTGGAGGGACTATCACTACACCCTTTGAAGAACTCCAATATACATTTCCAACCTCAGAGACTATTTTAAGTCTGAAGCCTCCCATTGAAAATAATCTGGGACCCCTTGGAATAACCGGTGCACGTGGGCGCTCGATTTATGCTTTGGCAGAAGCAATTGAAACCGGTTCAATCCATTTTACATCAGACGCAGATCCTAAGGTTCAGATGGAAAAGCTGCTTAAACTCCCAGGGTTCGGACCCTGGACGGTACAGTACATCGGAATGCGTGCCTTTAGCTGGCCGGATGCATTTCCACATACCGATTATGGCGTGAAAAAAGCACTGTCTAACTTAACGGAAAAAGAGATTTTAGAAAAATCCCAGGAATGGAAGCCCTGGCGATCCTATGCTGTGATGAATTTATGGAATTCACTGAAGGAAAATAAAATGAATCAGGAGGTGTCAAAAAAATGATTTATACCAATATAAAAAGTCCTCTGGGCGAGATAACCGCATCGGCAGAGGATGGTGCGATAAAAGGAGTCTGGTTTGTTGGACAAAAATATTATCCGGCAGCTAAAGATACCTGGAAATATGACCCACAGCATCCCCTATTCATACAACTTGGCAGTTGGCTTGAGGATTACTTTAAAGGCCAAAGGAATATCCCACTCCCGGAATTAAAACCGGAAGGGACAGACTTTCAGAAAGAAATCTGGAACATACTTCTTGAAATACCCTATGGACAGGTTACCACATACGGGGAGATTGCAAAAAAGACAGCAATTTCAAAAGGTCTAACTTCCATGTCAGCTCAGGCTGTCGGCGGAGCGGTGGGACACAACCCAATCTCAATTCTGATTCCCTGCCATCGAGTGATCGGTACAAATGGAAGCCTGACCGGGTATGCAGGAGGACTGGAGAAGAAACAGGCGCTCCTTCGTATAGAAAAAGCAGACTTAAAAAGGATAGAGAACCAGAGCAGAATTTAAGCAGTAAAATCTTTTTCCCTCTTGACTCTTCCGTTAGGGAAGTTTTGACCAATGGTTGTAAGAAAGTGAGGCTATTCTAATCTTTCATTAATTGATTAACGAAATCTGCCATTTTTTCATCACTTTCTGACATACCGGTCTGTGCCCATTCAATCAAAACCTTATAAAGGCCTCCGACTATAAATTCTGCAAAATATTTATGTTTTTCGGGAGAGCATGGTCTTTCACATATTATATTTTTGGAAAGGGCATGGAAGAATTCAACACTGCTTTCAAATATAAGATTGGCCATATTGGAATGAATCAAATTGGTAATTAATGTTTCCTGTTGTCTAAAGCAGGAAAAATAGATACGTGCGCTTTCATAATTATCTAGTTTATTGTTATTAATCAAATGCTTTGAGCAGTCTTCTAAATATTCCATAAGATAAAGAGTAATAACCTCCTCCATCTTATTGTAATTTCTGTAAAAGGCCATGCGTGACACACCGGCTCGTTTCGTTAATTCGGTGATAGTAATTTCACTAAAATTCTTTTGTTTCATTAAAATCATAAGTGCGGTGAATATGCTTTCTTTGGCTATTTGATTCTGTAAGACATTATTTTGGTTCTGCATTACAAACAATCCTCCTTTGTAACGTCCGGGTCATTTTACTTGTATTTTTAGTATTTGAGTATTATTATACATTCAAGACGTTACAAACGCAACGGCAAATAGGGAGGAAATCATATGAAAGTATTATATTTTACAGCTACAGGAAACAATTTATATATTGCGAAACAGTTGGGTGGAGAGTATTACTCTATCCCGAAATTGCTAAAGGAAAATCAGCTTGAGATTGAAGCTGAGAAAATAGGTATTGTTTTCCCGGTCTTTTATAGCGGGGTTCCTAAGGTCGTGGAGGAATTCCTTAATAAATCTAATTTAAAAAGCAAGTATATTTTTGTGATAGGATCCTATGGTTCCTTTTCCTGGGGGACTTCAAGGCATCTTTTGGAAATCGCAGAACGAAATAATATAAAAATATCATATTATAATGAAATACTTATGGTTGATAATTATCTTCCGGTATTTGAAATGAACCGGCAGCTTAAAAAAGAGCCCGGGAAAAAAATCGAAGAAAATCTAAATATTATTAGGAAAGATATTGTAGAAGAGAGAAACTATATTAAGATGAATGCAGCATTTGCCAAAATAATTAGAGCAAGCCAAATGAAACAGTATGATAACCATTTTGACAGTAATTTCAAGGTGAACAGTAACTGTAATGGCTGTAAGGTCTGTGAAAAAGTCTGTCCTGTTGATAACATAAAAGTTAAGGGAAAGCCTGTTTTTCATGATAATTGCGAACATTGCCTCGCTTGCATTCACAATTGTCCTCAGACGGCAATCAGCCTGAAAAAAGAGAAAAGCTTAGCCAGATTCAGAAATCAAAATGTTACTTTGAATGAAATTATAAATGCAAATAACTGATCGTTTCAAGTTCGCGAGAATAAATGGCTGCATTCTCTATCTTGCAGCCATTCGAGCATACTTTCCACAAAATTTCTGCAAAACATAATCCGTATTCTCTCCCAAGTAATTTACATTTTGAATTCTGCAACAGCCTTTTAACTGGTTCTATCGTTGGGCTTGGTAACTGTCTGAGAGGAAATCTTCTATTAATCTAAATGATATTACAGGATGTTTGGGCAAAGCAATTTTTATCCCTTTTTATATTAATTCTAAGTATTCAGCATAAAATAAAAACAGATTCCCCGGTCAGTGTTTTCGACTCCATAGGAGCAGCCATGACCTTCCAGTATGGATTTTACGATGGCAAGACCAAGTCCGGTTCCGTCTGCATCCCGGTTATGAGAGGCATCGGCTTTATAAAAACGGTCCCAGATTCTGCTTAAAACCTCTTCATCTAATGCAGGACAGTCATTTTCAATTCCAATTCTCAGTTCATTCTCAGAGCTTTCGCCGGCAATTCTTATGACAGAACCGGAATTGCAGTATTTTACGGCATTCCCAATGAGGTTTTTTAGTACTCGTTCAATTTTTTTCTCATCCATTATAACAAGACCAAATTCACCGGTAAGTTCAAAGGTCACTTCTTTGTCCAGGGCTTTATCGGAAAAGACTTTGATGGTATTGTCTAATAAGGGTCTAATATCCAGAGGAGACTTGTCGTAGGTTACAACACCGGCATCAAACTTTGATATTTCAAGCATTTCCAGGAGCATTTGATCCATATGGGTAATCTCACTTAAAATTACGTCCATGTAATGGTCCTTTTTCTCTGCTTTTACGCCATCTCGGATTCCTTCGGTATAGCTTCTGATTACTCCCAGTGGAGTCTTTAATTCGTGGGATACATTGGCTACAAATTCTTTCCTTGCTTTTTCCTGGCGCACTTCATTCTCGTAATCTACGGTTAATTTGGCGTTGGCCAGGCTTAAGTCATCCAAAGCATCCTTTAAATTGACAGACAGTGTATTCAGGCTAACAGATAAAGCTCCCAGCTCATCCTTCCGTTTTACATCGGAGGAGATTCCCAGTTCCATATTGGCCATACGGTTTGCCGTGTTGGTTATGCTCATAATAGGTTTTGAAATGGTTCTTGAATATACCACTACCATAATTATGGACAGAAGTATTGACGCACTTATTAAGAATGGAAAGAAGCGGATTAGAAACCGGCTAACCTCATCTACCGATTGGAGGGACAGGTTTACACTGGTGATTTTTATGTCACCGCTTTTTAACGTACTTTGCTTGGTGAAATTAACCTGTCTGTAATTGGTATAAGGTATGGTGCTTATGGTATAAGTTACACCTTTTTTCTCATAGGATTCCATTTTACTTGTGATACCGGAAGCAGAAGCAGTGGCTGCCGGATAGAGAACAAGGCTGCCGTTAATGGCAGCGGTGGATACAGTAGCAAAGGCTGTGGCAGTATCTAACGAGGCATAGGAGATGGATACTCCTGAATTACCGGGAAGAGAATTATCAGGATTTAAGAAACCTGGGCCGATGTATTTAAAGTTCAAGGAAGCATTTATCTTATTGTCAGTTAAGGCATTTAAGGAAAAATCACTATGTATAACAACATAATCGGGAACGGAATAAGTATTCATTAATTCGGCTGGCTTCGTCGTAATCTGGATATATTGAGGTTGTATGCTCATCGTCACATTCTGGTTTTTCATAAACTTTGAAACTTCTGAATAAAGCTGATTGTCTGTCCACTGGCTGTTTTCCAATTCAGAGGTAAATTTATTAATGGAATTTATCATCTGATTGATTTTTTCCGGTTCATAAAAACGGTTGAAATATACATACAAGGACCCAATGATACCAAAGATCAGAAGCAGAAATGATCCCAGAGTTAATAATAACATTTTAACGGATAAAGATATTCTCATTATTTCCTCCTCACTTTCCTTCAAATTTATACCCGATACCAATTACAGTCTGAATATAGTGGGAGCAGTCACCCAGTTTTTTACGCAGGGTTTTAATATTGGTGTCTACCACTCTGCCGTCTCCTAAATAGTCATAACCCCAGATCGCATTGATTAATACATCCCTGCGGTATACTTTCCCCGGATTTTCCATGAACTTTAAAAGCAGTTCATATTCTTTAACCGTTAAGGAAAGTTCCTTACCGGAAAGGACCGCCGAATAGGCTTCTTTGTTAATGGCAATTTCCTTATGGCGTATGATTGATTCGGCGGGAGCACTGTGAATGATACTTCGTTTTAAAAGAGCTGAAATGGCTGCAAGAAGCACTCTGGGACTAAAGGGCTTTGTAATATATTCATCTGCTCCGAGTTCATAACCTAAGAGTTTATCGTCTTCCTCACTGCGGGCACTTAAAATGATAATCAGGACATCGGATTTTTGTCGTATCCGGCGGCATACGGACCAACCGTCCAGTTTCGGTATCATGATGTCTAATATGACCAACTGGATCGTTTCATGGTCAAACAGGGATAACGCTTCGATACCGTCTCTTGCGCTATATACCTGATAACCGTCAGTTTCCAGATAATCCACCAAAATCTCATTCATTTTCATATCGTCCTCAACAACCAGAACATTATAACTCATAAAACTTTAAACCTTCCTCATCCTATATTTTGAACCTTTTTATCTATGGTTAGACCTATTTAATCCTTAACAGTTATAACTCTATCATAACATTTTGATGTGTTGTTTGTGTGAAAGACAGGAAAAACTCATGTTTCATCAAGGTCCCACAGAATTCTCACAGGAATCACACACGGGGACTCTAGAATTTATTACAAGGCCGTGAGCCAATAAAAACAGGAGGAAAGATGTTATGAGAGCAATAAAGCATGCGTTCCTAAGTCTGATTAGGAAACCGACTAAGGCCATAATGATATTTGTCATATTATTTGTTGTGTATGGTCTGGTATTTACAGGAATTATTATAAAGAACAGTGTGAACTCGTCAAAGGTATATGTCCGTAAGGAGCTGGGGGCGGTAGTTGAAATGAAGGCAGATTATATGAAAGCCATGGAAGATCAATTATCCCAGGCGGATTATACCAAGTTAAATCTGTCAGCTTCTTTAGCCAGAGAAATTGCTAAGGATCCGTTGGTAAAGGATTTATATATAACGGAAATAACCAGTGCAGGGAATGAGGATTTAAAAAGTGCTGTGAATTTGGGAGGCGGCAGCGAGGGGGGACAGTTATCTGTTGCAACCGTTGGTTCAGCTTCCGATCTGGGGTCATCCTTTATGGTCATAGGCAGCAGTTCTGACACGCCCCAGGAATTTGACGACGGAACTTATAAAATTACCCAGGGACGGCTTCGGGGTAAGGAAGATGAAGGGAAGGATACGCTTTTGATATCCGAAGAGTTTGCCGGAAAGAATAATTTAGCGGTAGGAGACTCGGTTGAACTGACCTCCAGTGTGGATAAACAGACCTATTCTTTTGAAATTACCGGGATTTTTAAGGGCAGTTCTTCCTTTATGGTGGATCAGATGTATACCTCTTTAGAGAGTGCAAAAAAACTTTCAGGTACCCAGTCCGATGACAGCAAGGCGGCTTCCGTAAGCTTCAGGCTTAAGGATCCAATGGATATTGATAAATTCATTGACCGGCACAAGAAACAGATGCCTAACGATTATATTACCTTATATGCCAGTGATAATGAGTACAAGTCTTTAACCAGACCCTTGGATTTAATCAGTACAGTAATATCGATTCTTCTGGTTGTGGTATTTGCTGCCGGTGCAATTATCATGCTGGCGATTATTACGATCTTTGTCAGAGACCGTAAATTTGAAATCGGTCTGTTATTATCCAGCGGGGAAGGGAAACAAAAGATTTTATCACAATTTTTACTTGAAATCCTTGCAGTTTCCGTAATAGCCTTTACCGTCGCGGCTGCAGCCAGCAGATTTAGTGCAGACTATGCCGCTTCCTGGATCGTAAAAAACCAATTGGTGGAAGAGAATACCAAAAACACCGGCGGAGCCATATCCTTCGCTATCGGCGGAGCTGAAAAAAATCAGGTCAAAATCAGCGATGTGGCCAAAGAGTTTAATGTATCCGTTGATGGCGAAGTGGTTTATAACCTGTTATTGATTAGTTTTGGATTGGTAATTCTTTCGGCAGGTGCACCGTTACTGATCATACTTTCCTATAAACCCAGGGAATCCTTACAGAATTAGAAAGAGAGGCAATAAATGGAGTCAATTATATTTGAATTGGAGAAATTATCTTACGGTTACATAGACGGCGGAAAAAAGAGGATGATTTTAAACGAGCTTTCCTTTCAATTTGAGAAAGGAAAATTTTATACCATACTTGGACCTTCGGGTTCAGGAAAGACTACACTTTTAGCACTGGCCAGTGCCCTGGATGTTCCGGAAAAGGGCAAGGTATTGTACCAGGGCAAGGATATCAAAAGTATTGGATATACAAAATTCAGGCGCAACCACATGGCAATCATATTCCAGAAATATAATCTGACCGATTATTTAACCGGAGTGGAAAATGTGGAAACAAACATGATGATCATGGATCATAAAAGGGGTAAAGGACAAAGGGAGACTGCGTATAAAATCCTTTCCTCTGTGGGAATCGTTCAGTCTAAAGCAGACCGGCTGATTACTAAATTATCCGGCGGTGAGCAGCAAAGGGTGGCAATTGCCAGAGCCCTTGCAAAAGATGTGGATTTAATCCTCGGGGATGAACCTACCGGAGCTCTTGATACGGCTACTGCAAAGGAAATCATCGAATTATTTAAGCAACTGGCCCACGACTATGATAAAACAATAATCTTAGTTACTCATTCCGATGAGGTGGCAGGAAGCAGTGATATTACTTTAAAGCTGTTTGATGGTAAATTAGTAGAAGAACGTGGGGAATAGTATGGATGGACGTAAGAGTTTTCTAGATGATATATCTGAGAAAAAACCGGAAAGCTTTCAGGAAGAGGTGTTTGTACCGGCACAGAAAAGACCCGGACGGTGGATTGTGGCAGGGGCTGCCATTCTGCTCACAGGTCTGGCTATTCTTGTATTTATGCAGTTGGGTAAAGTGACTGTTCCCGATATGTCTGACTGGAAGCTTGAAGAGGTACAGACCTGGAGTTTAAAGGAGCATGAAAATACCGTAATGAATGGAATCTACAGTAAGAAAATTGCTGCTGATAGTGTCATATCCCAGGATATTAAGCCAGGTAAAAGGATTAGTAAAAGCAGTGCTTTAACGGTAACCTATTCTTTAGGTGCAGACCCGGAGGAGGCTGTAGCACTGCCGGATATTCAGAATATGAAATTACCGGAACTAAAAGGTTGGATTGCTGATAATCAAATGTCAGGGATAACCATCAAATTCGAAACCAGCGAAGTAATTCCGAAAGATGAGGTCATCAGCTATGAGTTTGTCGACGGCTCTGTGGAGGAATTCCTCCGGAAAAACAGAATGACCATCTATGTATCAAGCGGTAATGAAGATCTAAGCGCAACAGTTAAAATGCCGGATTTTTACGGAAAGACCAAGACGGATATTCTGCAATGGGAAGAAGACAATGAAATGAAAGTTACAATAAAAGAAGTGTTTAATCCGGATATAGAATACGGTAAGGTATTTAACCAAAGCATAAAAAAAGATACGAAGATTACACGGAAGGATTCCGTTAAAATCAGTATATCCAGAGGAAAAGCGATTTTGGTACCTGATTTTACAGGTATGACCAGAACGGAAGCTTCAGAGTTTGCAACCCTTTATGGAATGAGTGTATTTTTCAAACTGGAGATAAATGATGCCAAAATTGATACGGTAATCGGTCAGGATATTGCGGCGGGAACAGAAATCGATCAGAAACAGATTCTTACCGTAAGAATTGCCAGGGAAGAGGGAAAAATCCTGGTGCCGGATTTTGGAGGTTTATCGAAAGCGGAAGCAACGAGTCTGGCAGGACTTTACGGTATTAAGGTATTCCTTCGTAATGGGGACGAAGTGGGAGAGCAGGGAATCATTACGTCCCAGTCCATCTCATCCGGTGCTAAAATCGGCGCAGACCAGATTATAACTCTGGTACTAAAGGACAAGGAAGATATGGTTGTACTTCCTGATTTTTCGGGTATGACAAAAAGTGAAGCGGAAATTGCAGCGAAAGACTTAAATATTACCCTTAACTATCGTGAAGTAGAGAATGGGAAAGCTCTTAGTCAAACCGTAATCGGTCAGAATGTAAAGCCCAAAAAGCGGGTTAATACCGGGGAAACCATCCTGCTTTCCATTGCCGTCAACAGTGGAATCCGTGCAGAAAGTATGTGGAAACTAACCCTTAATGATGCCAAGGCATGGGCAATGCGAAACGGAATTACTCTTAATGTGATTGACAGTTACTCCAGTGATTATTCCATTGGAAAACTATATAAGCAGGACTGTAGGGCAGGGGATTATATACCCTCTGGTAAGACTCTTACCGTATACCACTCTCTGGGTCTTGTTATGGCAGAAAATTTTATCGGTAAAACTAAATCAGAGATACTAACGTGGAGAGATGACGTAAATCAAAAAGGTGCCCATATCGAACTGACCTTTCTTGCAGATACGGATACAACAAAGGCAAAAGGTGTGATTACAAAGCAAAGCATAGTAGAGGATCTTGTGGATATTGACCAGATAATTGATGTATGGGTGTCAGAAACGGACAATGGAGTACTGATTAAGAATTTCGATGGTCTTGCCAAAGAGGATTTGAAATTATGGTGTGATACCAACGGTGTACCTTATGTCGTTAACGAATGTTACAGTGATACCTATGAAGAAGGAAAGCTGTACGGACAGAATTATAAAGGAACTTATCTGCCCAAGGGGGAAAACTTAAAGATTAATGTGTCTCTTGGAAAAGTATTCCTTAAGGATTTTACCGGTATGTCAAAGTCAGAGATAGTGGGATGGCAGAAAGAGGTTAATAAAAAGAAAGCGGATATTGAACTTGTGTTTACAGACTGGTATTCCTCCGATGTTGTTAAAGGTAAGATAATTGATCAGACAGTAAAGGATCAGGAAGTGGATTTAGATGCTAAGATTTATGTAACGGTATCCTTAGGCTCAGGCGACTGATTTCGTTATCTAGTTGTAGAATAAAAGAAGCAGAACTTTTACCATAATAAGTCTAAAAATAATGGAAAAATATAGTATAATTTGTTGACATGTGACAAAATATGATGTAAAATTTTGCATATATCAAACTTTACATTAAATTTACAAGTCTGGAAAAAAATTACAGACGAGGAGAAAACTTATGAGGACATCAAAGATCAAGGCAACAAGATTCATGGTATTATTGGCAGTAATCTGTTCACTGTTAGCAGGCAATTTAAATCTGCCTGGCTCAGTAGCAGATGCCGCAGTTAAAAAAGCAGCTGTAAGTTCAACAGCGATGACAATACCTGTTGGTAAATTAGACAATAAGGTTTTTTGGAACAGCAGTTCATGGGAAATTGCTGGTGGACAGAAACTTTTCATTAAAAACCCGGTAAAAGGAGCAACCTATCAATTTACCTCCAGCAGCACCGCTGTCGTAAAAATCGGTAAGACCGGAGGATTTTTAACCGGTGTTAAAGCCGGAAGTGCAACAATTACCTGCACACAGACTTATAAGGGTAAAAAAACAACGGTTGGTAAGTGCAAAGTTACGGTAAAAAATGCAGCCTTAACAGTAAGTGATTATGAAAATGAATTCCCGGTAGGAAGCGGTAAATTTGACCTCGCTGACTATTATAGTTCGGAGGATCCTATGTTCAATATTACATACCGCAATCCGAATGCAACCTATTCTGTAACATCAAACAGTGATGACTTTACCGTAAAAGTTGTAAAATATGATGCATCAAAAGTAAAAGAAGTTTCAGACAGTAAAGAATATCAGGATGTTCTTAAGAGTTTTATAGGAGACCGTTATTTTTACGGATATCAGTTCACGGCTAAAAAGGCGGGTACTTACACCGTTACTGTAAAAGAGACCTATAATAAGAAAACCAAAACAGTCGGAAGCTTTAAAATTGAGATAAAAGATACCGGAATTTCCGAGGCTAAAAAAGAATTATTATTAGGAAATAATCTGGATGTACTCAGTTTAATCAGCTATCCAAAAGAGAATACCAATTATTATTTTGCAATCAAAGATTTTGATGAAGCGAATCCGGATAATAATGTATTGCGATTAAGCAAGGACGGAACGAATAATTATCTGTATGCCAATAAAAACGGTACAGCAGATGTTATAGTAAGAGAAGGATCAGAGCAGGGAACTGTAATCGGAACTGTTACTATTGTTGTAACGGAAGCTCCTTGTGAAAGTATTACCTTAGATTCCGAAGAATTTTCAACCTATGTTGGGGATGAATACTTCAATATATATTATAATGTGGAACCTGGGGATACAACAGATAAAGTCACTATTAAATCGGATAAACCGGAAGTTTTAAAAGTAGAATATAATGCAGAAGAGGAATCCTGGGTATATACCCCTTTAAAAGCAGGAGAAGCAAACATTACCATTAAATGCGGTGACAAGTCGGTTGTAGCCAAGGTAGTGGTTGAAAAAGAGTAGTATTTTCAGAAAGAAATTTAAAATAATAAAAAATAGAAAAAGCTGTCTCAAGAACTTTTGAGATGGCTTTTTCTATTGAGGAAGGTTATTTTTTTATGATTCGTATTGCCATAAATTCTTTGCCAGGAAGAGTAATCTTACACTTACCAAGGAAGGGACCCATCTTTTCTATTGTCATATTCCAGGTATCAATCACTTCGACCTCATATTCCTGGTCCGGAGGAAAGGAAAAAGTCCGAAAACCCGGACGAAACAAGCTGTAATAATGAATAGCATATGCTCCACCGTCAGCGATACCTAAGACCTCATCCCATTCCCCTTTGACCGGAATCAAGCCATTACTTGGAGTCTGCTGCATTATTTCTGATAAAAATTTTATTCGGGCAGGACTTTCACCGTGAAGAGTTCCTCCGTGAGACCACCAAAGAAGGTCCTTCGGATGCTGATAGGTTTCACCATGTCCCGGATATCCGCCACGGACAAAACATTCCCAAAAACGTCTGGTCATTTCCTGACCGCTAATGTTGCCCCAGGCATGATTGATGTTACCTTCATAAGCGATTTCGTCCAGTACAACCGGTTTTTTATACTGTAGTCTCCATTCGGTGGTACATTCTGCGGTTTTATACAGATCAAGCCGCTGGATACTGCAGTGGGTAATCCAGGGACGGTTAAAATCATAAAACTCAAAACAGTTGTGTATGGAGCGCAGATGGTTATAAGGGTCATGAGTATAAACTTCTTTCGCATTAGCTTCCCAATCAGCAATGGATTTATGAGTGAATATATCATATTCATTGGCCAGGGACCACCACACATTTCGATAAGCGCTGAATCTGGCAAGGACATATCGAAGATAAAAAGCCTCATTTTCCGGTCCCATGTGGCTAAAACCCCATCGGTCATAGGGGTGCATCAGGATAATATCTGCTTCTATCCCTAAATCTCTTAAGTCTTTTATTCGTTTTTCAAAATTTTGAAAATGAGAGGGGTTAAATCTTTTATAGTCCCACTGATTTCCTTTAAAGGTGTTATTATCACTGAATAAAACAAAATTATCCTCATTCAGGTCCGTGGAATCACAGGGTGTTCCTTCATAAGGGTAAGATACCGGTTCATAAAAATTATAAAGGTAGTGTTTTGGAAAAACGCAAAACCGCAGTTTATTAAAGGCATTTTCCGATAAAGTTTTTAGAGTCTGTTCCTGGAGCGCTGCTGACTGATGGGTCCAGGCATAACAGGTGGTACCAAGACTGTGATAGGGAGTTCCGTCTTCATAAATCAGATGAAGATTAGAAGCAACCCGGACCGGACCATGGTTATCTGCAGAAGGTGAGGTTACACTAAAACTCCCGTTGTATTCCACAGAGGAAAAAGTACCATTAATAATAAATTGATATTCTCCCTCAAAAGATGGCATAAACCGAACAATATAGTTACCATTACCGTCATAAAAACCATCTACGGTTTTAGTTTCGTAACTGGATTTAAAATAGCCAGTAATAGTATAATCTGCAAAAGGATTTCCCTTCGTAAACCCAGGTAGGACTGCTTCAAAGGTATCCCATTTTTCTATGGATGTCGTATATATAAAATCGTTCATAAAATCCCCCATTCTATAAGTTTTTTATATTATATAACATGACAGGAGTTATTGGCTTTAAATATTCTGTCAAATAATAGTACTATTTTGAGATTCTATTAATGAAACTCTGATCTTGTACCTTAATGCTGTGTAGTCCATACAATTAAAAGGCTGATTTTTGACCTTAAGGCAATGGAAGTAATATAATTCTTATAGATATGTTAAGTACAATAATGGGAAGAATTTTTACCTGCCGCATTTCTGCAAAATTATAAGCCGTATCTCATGAGGTTTTAGACTTCCATAATAATGGAGTACGGGTCCGTCAGAAGCAATTTGCGATTTTTTTATGAAAGGTCTTGATAAATCACGTAATGTATTAATTTCTTCCAGTGTAGTTAATGGGGTTGAGCCCATCTCCACCCATTTATCATAACAGCTTCCGTAATGCCTATTGACGATTTTTTCAGTAATTAAGTAAGTTCCCTCTTCCACATCGATTAGTTCCAGATTAAACTGTTTGTCTGCGGCATCGGGGAATACTTCATATCGGTTTTTAAAACTCATATTAAAATTAAAGCCTTCTAAATAAGATTCGGATACATCAAAGTAATTATATAAAAGGATACGGTAAGTTTCACGGTCTTTCGTAATAAAAATTCCTTCCTCTTCTGCCAAAAATTCATCACCAAGTTCTGATAAAAACTGATAAGCATAATAAGCCGGCTTCTTGATACCATTCTTTGTAAAATGCCCAATTCCTCCATGAAATAATTCCTCCGGAAAGTCCAATTCTTCAATCCAATCCGTAAGAGTCCAATGACAGAAACTCTCCGCCAGCTCATGATTCCTGCAAATATTACGGGCAATATAAGCAGAGGCATAGCAGGTATCATTAAGCCATTCTCTGTGGGAGGAACTAAAATTCCATTCCGTAATATAAAGGGGAAGCTTATCCCGATCCGGTAAAGATTCATTTAGCATTTTTAGATATCTGCCAAAGGAATCCGGGTCTTTTGAAAGCATTCCGCTTAAATCCAGGGAAAGTGTGTTAAAGGCCTTGTCGGATACCATGTCTGAATAATTTGGGATTGGATAAAAATGAAACAGGTATGCATCCGGCTTGCAGTAATTTTGTTTGGCGAACTCTAAAAACAGGTTATAGTTTTCAGAAGGAAAGGTATTGCTTACATAAGAAGTGGAGGCAACTAAGAGGTCAGGATTACACTTTTTTACACTTTCATATGTAATTTTATATAACCTCAGGAAAGTATCCATATCAACAAAATCAAAAGGATGTCCCGTCATAGTTTCATTCCAGAAGGTAAATATCCATTGGGATACTTCATGAAAACCGTATCGCGCTAATAAATGGTTAACAAAGTCAGTAACCAGACCTGACCATTTGCTGTCATCTTTTGGTTCACTGATACAGAAGGGAAGAGCAAATATAACCGAATCCGGATTTTTAGCCAGGGCTTTGGGCATAAAGGAAAGTTGTATCAGTGGTTTTAGCCCAATATTTATTAAAAAGTCAAATACCTCGTCCAACATAACAAAATTGTGATAAGGATTTCCTTTTAAATCCTCTCTGTAGACCATAAGTTCATCACTGAATATGTCATGGAATTTAATATACCGAAAGCCTATTTCCGCCTGCTGAATCCGTAACATATTCTGTATACTGCCAATTAATAGCTCTTTTGCCCGGCCGGCGGAACAGAAATTCAGATAGTTTTTGTTTAAAGGTTTTTTTAAACTTACTGTTTTTTTGGTGTCAAAGGTATAACTGACAGTTAAAGCCGGATTGGCAAGTGGTACCGGGGGCTGTGTGTTTAGGTAGGATGAAAGTTTCTCATAAAAATCATATTTCTCCAGATTCAAATACTGGGCGGGTGTATTCATTGGAAGAGAATTCTGTTTCTTTTCAGCGGAAAGATTTGCTTTCCGGTATTGGCTGGGAAGCATACCATATTGCTTTTTGAAAAGCACCGCATAGGATCGTTGATTGGGAAAGCCGCAGATCCCTGCAATCTCTTCAATTGACATCTCTGTGTCCAGCAGATAGGAGAAAGAGTGGTTTAATCTGATTTTAGCAATATAACTTGTCAGTGAGGTATTCATATTCCGTTCAAAAAAAGAAGATAAATAAGGAGGTGTTAAAGCCTCTCTTTCTGCGATTTCTGTAAGGGAGATATCGTTTTGGTAATTCTCTTCTATATAACGGATGATACGTTTTAACCGCTCCATATGCTTTGGAGGACGGCTTCTGTTGGGGCTTTGGGAAAGGAAATTATGCAATAACAGGTATAGGATGTGATAAGCATAAGACAATCTTAGTAATTGAGAATAGGATGAGCCGGAGTTTAGCTGAATTAATCTGGCTATGATTTCTCTGAGCTGGTCAAAGGCTTCATTATTTTTTTTTGTAGTTGAATTGCAGTCAAAATACAATGCTTCTAAATTGAGTCCGTCATAATGAAATCGGGACAGACGCATCTGTAACAATACCAGTATACAATCTTCACTGTTCGTATCATGTACCTGATCGGAATTAATGAGCAGAATATCATCTTCATGCAAGGTATATTTATGGTTTTCTACCCGGACCGTAAGGGTACCGGAGAGAACGAAAAGTAATTCAATACTTCTGTGCCAGTGTTTTTCTACGGTGCCGATTCGTTGACAGAAAAGTTTAATGGGTAAGTTTTTACTGTATTCAATCGTTTCATGCGTATCTTTTAAGCCGTCTGCCATAAGGGTATCCTCCGATTTATATCCTGTATTTTTTCATGTATTAAATTATTATACCAAATTATTTCATTTTACTCAAATACAACTGTAATAATTTAAGATTTATTTTTTTATATCTAATGATTAATGTCGGATAAATAATAAAAAAATACAGAAAACTACGTAAATAAGAGCCTTGTGTGAAACTGTAAAATATTATAATCTATAGATAGCAATTATATTAAAGGAGGTAAAGTGTGCAGGAAAAAGTCAAGGAAAAAGAGATAAAAGGATTATTGTTCGATCTGGATGGTGTGATAGTGGATACCGCAAAATATCACTTTCTGGCGTGGAAAAAGCTGGCTGATGAGTTAAATATAGATTTTACCCTACAAGATAATGAACGGTTAAAAGGTGTCAGCCGTATGCGTTCCTTCGAAATTGTTTTAGAAATCGGCGGGGTAACCATGTCTGAAGAAGAGAAAGAAAAAAATTGTGCGAAAAAGAATGATATTTATCTGGAATATATTAATCAATTAAAAGCAGAAGAAATCCTGCCGGGTGTGAGAGAGTTTTTAACAGATGCCAGAAAGAATGGTTATAAAATAGCCTTAGGTTCTGCCAGTAAGAATTCAAGACTGATTATGGAAAAACTGGGTATTATGGACTTATTTGATGAAATCATAGATGGAACAGTTACCTCAAAGGCAAAACCGGACCCGGAGGTATTCCAAAAAGGTGCAGAATTTTTGAAACTGCCCTATGACAGCTGTATTGTATTTGAAGACGCTGCCGCAGGAATTGAAGCAGCCCATAATGCCGGAATGCTTGCTGTGGGTATTGGAACGGTAGAAAATTTACCGGAAGCGGATCTTTTATTACCAGGTTTTAAAAATATTGTTATAGAAGAAATTCTTAAAAAATTGCAGGAGGTCAAAAATGATTAATTATGATGTATTGAGGAAGAACCCATTTAACTTAACAAAAAAGCAGGCAGAATGGGTTAAAAGTACGTTGGAAGGTCTGACCGTGGAGGAGAAGATCGGACAGTTATTCCATCTTATTATGTATAGCAGTGATGAAGCATATCTGGGTGAGCTGGTACACAAATATAAAATCGGTGGCATTATGGGACGTCCCATGCCATTAGAAGAATGCTGCAAAGCCATTAACTATCTGCAGAAGGAATCTAAAATTCCTATGCTCATTTCTGCCAATTTTGAAGCCGGCGGTGATGGAATGATAGCAGAAGGCACGAATATCGGTCCTAATATGATGATTGGTGCCACCGGTAATCCTGAATTTGCAGGAAAGCAAGGTTATGTCTGCGCCAGAGAAGGACTTGCCGCAGGTGCGAATTATGCCTTTGCACCGGTTATTGATATTGATTACAATTTCCGTAACCCAATTATGGCAACCAGATTATATGGTTCTGACCCAAAACTGGTTCGTGACTGTGGAGTTGCTTATACTAAGGCGGTTCAGGAACAGGGTATGGCCGTTTCCATCAAGCATTTTCCAGGAGATGGTGTAGATGAGAGAGATCAGCATCTGGTAACCAGCATTAACTCCTTATCCTGTGAAGAATGGGACGCTTCTTATGGTGAAGCCTATAAGGCCTGTATAGATGCAGGTGCGCTTACAGTTATGGTTGGTCATATTATGCAGCCGGAATATTCCAGGAAATTAGTGCCAGGTATTAAAGATGAAGATATTATGCCTGCTACTTTAGCTCCTGAATTATTAAACGGGTTATTAAGAGATCAATTAGGGTTTAATGGTTTAATTATAACAGATGCTACCACCATGGCAGGTATGTGTATACCTATGGCCCGTGATAAAGCAGTTCCTTATACCATTGCAGCAGGCTGTGATATGTTCCTCTTTGCTAAGAATCTGGAAGAGGATTATAAGTTCATGGAAGACGGAGTTAAGAATGGTACGATAACTCCAGAAAGACTGGACGAAGCAGTTATGAGAATTCTTGCTACGAAGGCAGCTCTTAAATTACCGGAGAAAAAAGAAGATGGAACATTACTCCCTAATGTAGAAGAAGCGAAAAAGGTAATCGGTTGCAAAGAACATAAGGAGATTGAACTTCAGACTGCGGACTGCGCTCCTACCTTAGTTAAGAATTTGCAGGCAGTTGTTCCTATTGATGTGAATAAATATAAGAGAATCCTTCTTTATCCCATGTTTACCGGTGACAATGCATATATGGGCGGCGGCAATGAAAACATTGAAAAGATAAAAGAGGCTTTTGAAAAAGAAGGCTTTTTAGTAAGCGTATATCAACCAGTAGAAAGCTTCCAGGAAGGTTTCTCCGTATCACACCTTGATATGGTTGATAAATATGACCTGTTGGTTTATGTTGCAAACCTGATTACAAAGAGTAATCAGACCACTGTCCGTATAGAATGGGCGCAGCCTATGGGTGCTAACTGCCCCAACTTCCAGGCAGCTATTCCAACTATCTTTATTTCCTTTGCGAATCCTTATCATTTATTGGATGCGCCAAGAATCAGAACTTTTATCAATGCCTATAAATTAAAAGACAGTACCTTAAAAGCAGTAATTGATAAATTATTAGGTCGTTCCGAATTTAAGGGAATCAGTCCCGTAGATGCCTTTGTTGGAAAATGGGATACAAGATTATAATGAATACAGATATAAGATTACAATGAGAAAACAGATAGGATGGAAAATCAAAAATAAAAATCAATTATTATTGTAAGGGAACATACTATATAAAGGAAAAACAGGTTGTAAAGGATTTGTTCTATAAACAATAATGTAACAGAAGATAAGGATTATGTTCCCGTTGTTATGCAAAATGCATTAACGGGACATAGTCCTTATTACTACTGAAAAAGCTTAAAAAGCAGCTATTAACCTAGATTAAAAAATCTGTGTTTTCTTAATTACTGCAATACCGATTTATCAAGTATATCAACTAACCCAATTCAGCAAAGTACTTAATCGTCCTGACCATTTGGCTGGTGTAGGAATTTTCATTATCATACCAGGATACGGTCTTTACTAAAGTTTTTCCTTCCGAAAGGGGAGTAACTTTGGTCTGGGTAGCATCAAATAAGGAGCCGTAAGTAATGCCAATAATATCAGAAGATACCAGTTCTTCTTCCGTATAGCCAAAGGATTCGTCAGCAGCGGCTTTCATGGCACTATTTACTTCCTCTTTGGTTACCGTTTTATTCACTACAGATACCAACTCGGTTATGGAACCGGTTTTTACCGGTACCCGCTGGGACACACCATCTAATTTACCGGAAAGTTCCGGTATGGCAAGCCCGATTGCTTTGGCAGCACCGGAAGAAGTAGGAACGATGTTGACGGCTGCTGCACGGGCTCTTCTTAAATCCCCTTTGGGATGAGGACCGTCAAGGGTCATCTGATCACCGGTGTAGGCATGTATGGTAGTCATGAACCCTTTTTCAATGGGAGCTAATTTATTCAGTGTGTCTGCCATCGGTGCCAGACAGTTCGTTGTACAGGAAGCCGCGGAGATAATGGTATCTTCTTTGGTTAATATGGCTTCATTAACCCCATATACGATAGTTGGCAAATCATTGCCGGCCGGGGCGGAGATTACTACCTTTTTAGCACCTGCGCTAAGATGGGCGGCTGCTTTGTCCTTAGAAGTAAAGAACCCGGTGCATTCTAAAACAACATCCACATCTAATTCTTTCCAGGGAAGCTCCTTTGGATCCCTGCTGGCATAGATCTGAATCTCTTTCCCATCTACCACGATAGAATTTTCTTTTGCTTCAACTTGATCAGCCAAAGCATATCTTCCCTGACCGGAATCGTATTTTAATAAATGTGCTAACATTTTGGGATTGGTTAAATCATTGATTGCAACTACTTCATAACCGTCTGCCGAAAACATCTGTCTGAAAGCAAGACGCCCAATTCTACCAAATCCATTAATTGCCACTTTTACTGCCATAATTTATTCCTCCTGAAGTTATATTGTTTAGATGAATTGCCGTAAAGCAAGTTCATAGGTTACAGATACTAATGCTAATTACTATTAAGTTTTAGTATATCGCCTTAACACGATAATATTATAATCTTTGGTTTTTTGTGGTACAATGTTAAAAATGAAGTATTTGACTATACTATCTGTCGGGAGGAAATCATGCCACAATTTGACCAATATAAAAACAGAACCGTAAATATTGAATTTATTGCAGCTGAGGATTTTAGCTCAATTCCTTATACACAGAGATTTACACTGATCTTAATTACCAATGGGACCATAAAAGGGATACTTAACCAACGACCCATAAAAGTTAGTGCACCAGGGATTCTCTGCCTGACAGAAGCCGACAGGCTGGAGGTTTCTGAGATGGACAGCATTTCTGCACATTCTTTTTGTTTTGATTCAGATTTTTTAATTTCAGTCCGGACTTCCCAATCACAGGATTTCCTATCAAATAAATTAAGGATTCAAACTGGTCTATCTCTTTTTCATAGAAACAGTATACATTCTGGAGTGACCCAGATAACAGAGAAGTCTTATCCCCAACTGTTTGAATGGTTTTTTGTACTGGGGACAGAGGTAAATGCTCATAGTGATTGCCTCTGGGTATGCAGAATTAAAAGGTATCTTATTCAGATACTGGGACTCCTTGAGAATATAAATCGCCAGAATGGACAAACTCCGGTGGATTTGGTTCTGGAATATATCCATACCAATTATCCCGGTAAAATCACGCTGGAGGATTTAACAAAATGTGCTCATTTAAACCGTGTATCACTAAATAAGCTATTCCAGGAAAGATGTCAAAGTACGGCTATGGGGTATTTGCTTTTGTACCGCCTAAAAGTTGCAGGGGATCTTCTGACCCATACGGATATGAGTCTGGTCGAAATTGCTCGTTCTACCGGATTTGAATATGACACATATTTTATCAAACAATTTACCGCGAAAAGGGGGATGTCACCTACCGCATACCGGAAGGAGACCCGCGAACGTGCAGCGGCTGTATAAGTATCAGGGACTAAACGATTCGGGTGAAATTTAACAAAAGTAACAAAATTAGACAATTTTCTCCATGCAAGAGCTTCACACCACCGTAATTATATGCTAAAATACTCTGTAAGAAAGGGAAAATCTGTTTGAATGGGAAAGAACAATCTTACGGCAGATAAATAATATGGTGGGGAGTAGAGCAGATGAAGAGAGCGTTATTGTTGGGAGGAATATTATTAGTAATTTGTATTATTTCAGCTGGTACGGTAATGCTTATTAAACAAAAAGCCATAGAAGAGCCGGCAGCTGTGTCGTCAGAGTTAGTTCAGAAGCAAGACAGTTTGGATAAACCAACCGGGAATACAATGGAAATAACGGTTGATGCAAACGAGGAAGTCCATGAAACCAGCGGTCAGTCTGGCGAATCAGTTGAGTACAGTCTGGAATCAGATCAGTCTGTGAGGATACTATCAACAGCTATCGATGATGTTGAGAACTGGAATCATCCGGTTAAAAATGTAATTAAGGATTCCGAATATAGTTTTGGTGAACTTGTCAGGGTAGAATTATATGATATTGACACTTACCCGGTGTTTTACCTGAATATTAACGACTGGGATGCCTTTATACATCAGCTGAACAAAGGGGATTTCTTTGAATTTATTAATGAAATTGCCAATGCAAACGGTTACTGGTCCTATGAAATTAAGGATACCGGCAATCGAATTGATATTAAAGTTACCTGTGATACAAATAACAGAACTGTTTCTGATTGTGCAATCAATGGGTATCTAAGCTTTAAAGAATATATGCTTTCGGTGGTAGATAACCCCTTTTCTGAATATCTGAAAGACTTACCCTATGATAAGGTGAAAAAAGAATTATTATGTTCCGGAGATCTCGACGGAGATGGAAAAGAGGAAGGTATACTGAACTTTTCAGGAGACTTATACCTTATTTCTGATATGGATGGCAAAGCCTATCAAAATCTTGGAAGGCTGGTAGATAACTATTCGGTCGGACATAATTATACTGGTGCAGATATCAGGAGTCTTGATCGAACAGGTAAAAAATATATCGTTATAAATATAGTACATGATGCTGAAACGGCCAGTGGTTATTTTATATATGATTATGACGGGTCATTACCGGAATGTATAGTTATCAACTTCCCTGGAGCTACCGCATATGGAAGGTGTGAGTTGTTTGATTATGATAACGATGGTACTCAGGATAATGTTACATACTATGAATATACAGATGTTGAACAGCATACGGTAATCGAATACTCAGACTTTTTATCGGATAAGGTCAGCCGTAAATTAAGTTACGATAATGATAAAAATAGCTTCTTTTATCCTGGCACCCCGGAGGAGGTTATTAAAGCCTATATTGAAGCATCCTGTATGGTTACGGAAGCAGGTATGGAAAGGGATTACTTCCTTTTAGATCCAAAGCTTAAAGGTATTAAATTGGGTTTTAGTGTTAATACATTGACCTATAGGGAGATTGACCTTACAATAACAAAGCTTGATGAAACAGAGGGAGAAGGTGTATATGAGGTTACGGAGGAATCCTTAGAGGGAGATATCGTGAAGTCCCATTTTCATTTGAAGCAATACAGTGGTCAATGGAAGATAGCTGCTATAGAATTGCCATAGATTTTTTACGGTAACTTTACAATTTACATATCCATATTTAATTAATATAAATCATTATTAAATTCATATAAATCCTATAATAAATCGGCTAAAACCTTGGGATTTTATGTGAAAGGTACAAAATACAGAAGATAGTGAACTACGGAATACGTCGGAGGTCAGGTAGATGTCAGAGTACGAAGTAATGTTTTCGAATGAGTTTTTTGCCATTTCTAAAATTTCTAAAGAAGTTTTTCTACAGTCATTTTCTTATGGAATCGCATTAACATATTTTGAAAAAGTTTTGGAAGAATATCCTCAGATTAACATAACAGATTCAACAGCTGTAAAGGAAGTTCTGGGTAAACCTTCAAAAAGATTTGTAAAAATCGGAGAAATCATAGAACGGATACAGATTGAAATCTCCGGGGACAGGTTAAGTGCATATCTGACCCTTTGTGTAAAGGAAGAGGAGCTTAAAACCACCGCACTGGTAAAAGAAATCATAATGAAGTTAAATAAGCTGGGGATTTTATATGGTGTTCAAAAGCAAACCTTGTTGGAAGGTTTATGCAACGGTCGCAGACTGCTTATAGCAAAAGGTATGGTACCGGTAAACGGAAAAGATTCCATAATTACCATGTATCAATTAAAAGAGTATACACCGGAAATTAAAGAAGACGGTACAGTGGATTATTATGAATTAAATTTAATCAATAAAGTGGAGGAAGGCGAATGGCTTGGTTCAAGAACCGATGCAACCAAAGGAACTCCTGGTAAAACCGTAAAAGGTGAGACGGTTCCGGCAGTGCCTGGTAAAACCTATTCCCTCTCCTACGATAGAAAAACGGTAAAGGAAGTATATGAAAACGGCGTTACCTCCCTGTATTCCCTTAGAAAAGGGGCAGTACATTACAGTGGTGATAAAATATTGGTTTCCAATCTGTTGGAGATATCCGGAGATGTGGATTTTAAAACAGGTAATATTGATTTTGATGGTTTTGTAAGCGTAAAAGGTATTGTAGGTGATAATTTCTCCATTTCTGCGGATAAAGATATTGAAATACTTGGGAATCTGGGAGTTGGAAGTGTAAAAGATATTGTAAGCCGGAGCGGCGGAATCTTTATAAAAGGAGGAATTGCTGGCAAGGGCAGATCGGTAGTAAAATCTACTGCTGATTTATATACGAAGTACATATCCGATGCGACAATTATATGTGAAGGTGATGTACATATATCCTCCTATTGTTTTAACAGCAATATAATCGCTAAACAGGTGTTTATTGAATCTCCCAATGGACAAATAGTCGGCGGAATGATACAGGCTGATTTAAGGGTCAGCTCCTCTTATATCGGTAACCCAGGGGAAAAGCGAACGGTAATCGTAGTAAAAGGCTTTGACCGAGTGGTCTTGAAAGAAGAAATAGAACGGCTGCAGGAAAATATGAATACCCTGAAAATCGATATGGCAAAAGTAAAGCAGGAAGCTTTTATCTATTCCCATTCCAATGATTCCGGCAATGATAATACGGAAAAATATGAAGCGGCCATGAATTCTTACCTGGAGATGAAAGAAAGTTATAACCTGATGTATAATGAGTTAAAAACCATTGCCGGATATTTAAAAATTAAAGGTGACGGAGAAATTTCCATACAGAAGAAAGCATATCCCAATACTCGGATCGAATTAAGAAATCAGATACATGAAGTAAGAAGGGATACCTTAAAAACCAGTTTTTATTTACAGAACGGTGAAATAAAAGAAGTCTGAAATAAAAGAGGTCAGAAAATAAAGAAGTCTGAAATAAAAGAGGTCAGAAATAAATGAAGTCTCAAATAAAAGAAGTCTGAAATAAAAGAAGTCAAAAAATAAAGAAGTCTGAAATAAAAGAAGTCTGAAAAAATAGAACCCTGAGATAAAATATGTCGTGTAATCAAGTCTAAAGATAAGGAGGATATTCTGCGATGGATCATTCCCTGCAAAATATTATACAAGAACAGCAAAACAATCATGAAACTTTGGAAAAGTTATTTCGGTATTCCGGTCTTATAGAATCCATTGATTTCTTTTCACAGCAGATGAATTCCGAACAAATAATAGATGCAGTTTTTGATTTTATTAATGAATTGCTGTTGGTAGAGCATTCGGCCCTTTATTATCTGAGCGAGGATAATAAAAGTTATATCAGAAAAAAGGTAAAAGGAAAATTTGGCAAACCTGAGGTCATAACGGCAGAGGAAACCCACGATAATTATGCCAAATTCCATGGAAGCATTCTATATGATAAAAAGGATATGGTAAAATACTTCAAGGAAGACTTAACGCAGCAGTATAATGTAAAACTGGTAATTCCGATTATAGCAGAATACAGTCTGTCGGGATTTATCTTCATCACCAATAAAACTATGGGTGATTTTACGGAAAATGATTATATCATTGCAGAAGTTTTAATGAAGTTATGTAATACGGCCCTTGGTAATTATAAAAGTTACCAGGTGCTTCAAAAGGCAAACTTAAGTCTGGACGAAAAAATCTTTAATCTATTTGCGATAAACCAGTCCTCAAGAGTCCTTCTTAGTGAACTGGATTTAGCTGCTCTATACAACCTTTCCACCGATGTCTTTTCAGAACTTACCCAAAGCTCTGTTACCGGTTTTGTACTCTATGATGAAAAAAGTGAAAACTATACGTTAAAAGCCTTTAAGGATATTTTCCATAATGTAAAAGATATCTGGATAAGCTTAAGTCTGAAAAGCGGCAGTTTTATCGATAGCAATAAAATAATCATCGATGTATCAAAGGAAGGGGACAGAGCGTATTTTAACTCTATCTTTGAGGAAAATATCGACTCTTTAAGTGAGCTTAAGCCCCTGTATCTGATATTGATTGTAAGAAATAATCAAATTCTGGGTTTTGTCTCCCTAAGCAGTACGGTTACCGGTGCAAAGTATAAAAGCAGCATATTTGAACTAATCGAAAGTCTGGCCTCTTCTACCTTCATCTCCCTATCCAATGCCAGACTGTTTTCCCAGGTTACAGAACAGAAAAAATCCATACAAAGGAAGCTTGAGAAACTGGTCAGTCTCAACGAGCTGATTAAGAATATAAATAGTTCCACCCGTACGGATATCCTTCTTGAGATGACCTTAAAGACGTTAAATATATCCTTTGATGTAGAAAAAGCCCTGATAGCCCTCTATGATAAGGAAAAGGGGGAGTTTAAGATTCAGTCCTTATATGGAATCAGTGTGCCGGAGGTTATAATAAAACCGGATTCCAGATGGGAAAAGGTGCTAGAAGGCAATACTTTGATTATAAGCAGTGAAGAGGAAACCAAAGAATTTTTAGAAGAGGATTTCTATAACAGCCTGGGAGAAATATCAGGCCTAAGTATAATGCCGATCTATATTGAGCGGATTGATACAGACCTTCTTGGAGTTATTATGGTGTTTAAATATAAGGAGGCCGGTAACGGGGAAGAAGAGAATATACTGACTCTTGAGAGTATTGCCGGTCATATTGCGCCAGTCCTTAATAATCTTTACACCCTGGAAGAACAGCAGAAGTTTCTTCTTCCAAATCATATAGAGCTTTTTAAAAAGGCTCTAAAAAATGAAATAATGCAGGCAGAAGAGTTTTCTATGGAATTAGAAGTCCTTGAAATAATGGACTGCCGGGATTTCTTGTTTAAAGAAGAGACCCTTGCAGATAAGTTAAAGAATTATTTTACCAGAATATATCCCTTTTCCTATAATAATATCTTTATATTAGACAATGAGATTACAGAAGATGTGGATAATTTCATAAAGGAGATTACAGGTATAGATAATCTTAAAGTTAAGCAGATGGTATATAATAAACATTTTAAGAATTTTGGGGAATTCTTTCAATTGTTTTAATGAAGCCTGGTATATGTTTTATGAAATTCCAGCCGATAGATTTTTATTATAAACTTGATATTAGTTGATTTAATTGCCCCCGACTTACAATATAAGTGGCTGTTAGATTATAATTTATAAAATGAATCATATAATGAAACAAATTGATAAATTGAGGTATTCATGATTATTCATGTAGTACAGCCCGGTGAAACGATTTATACCATAGCCCAGGATTATAATGTATCGGTAACGGGTTTAGTAGAGCAAAACGGGTTAATAAACCCAGAACAACTGGTTACCGGACAAACCATAGTAATTGCATATCCCAATCAGGTTTATATTGCCACTGAGGGAGATACCCTTGAGAGCGTAGCCGCTGCATTTGGTGTTACCAGAATGCAGTTACTTAGGAATAATCCTTTTCTTTCAAACAGGGATGCACTTTATCAAGGTGAAACGATTATTATCCGCTATGAAACCCAAGGCAGTATTTCTGTTAATGCATATGCTTATCCTTTTATAGATCGGGATATACTAAGGAAAACCCTGCCTTTCTTAACCTTTCTAACGATATTTAATTACAGGACGGTAGAGAATGGTGAAATAGAAGGCAGTGATGAGACGGAGGTCATTCAACTCGCCAAGGAGTATAGTGTTGCTCCCATCATGTCATTATCCACCCTAAACTATCAGGGAATAAGCAATGCCGAGGTCGAAAATAGTATCTTGTATAATGAAGAGAATTTAACACGTAATATTAATGCTATCTTAAACATATTAAGAGAAAAAGATTATTATGGATTAAATATTTCACTGGTAAATTTAAATCAGGAAAACAGACTGGCCTATGAAAACTATATTACCAGATTATCCGTACGTTTAAAGGAGGAAGGCTTTGTATTATTTATAACCCTGACTCCAAGGATTTACGTAAGTTCCAGCGAAATTAATTATGAAAAAGTAGATTACACAGTTTTAGGTCAGCTTTCGGATTATATAATAATCTTATCCTATGCCTGGGGGTCCTTTTCCGGACCACCTTCCCCAACTACACCTGCATATTTGTCAAGACAGTTTATTGAGTATGCGGTTGCTTTAATACCGGCAGAAAAAATTTTCAATGGGATTTCTGTCATTGGATACAACTGGCAGACTCCATATGTGATAGGTGTGACCAGAGCGAATTCGCTGACGACGGATGCGGCAATTGAACTGGCCGTGGTGACCGGTTCCACGATACTGTTTGAAGAGAATGCCCAGGCTCCATACTATGAGTATTATACTTTAAATAACGTACAAGTCGGACACATTGTATGGTTCTCCGATGCAAGAACGATTAATACCCTGACGGGGCTTGTGCCGGAATATGGAATTCAAGGAGCTGCAATCTGGAATATTATGAATTATTTTGCTCAGATGTGGCTGGTTATTAACAGCCAATATGGCATAAATAAGGTTTATCCGGAAACTTAACCGTTTATGTTATAACATAAAAACCTGCTAATGAAAGTCAAGTTTATTTTCATTAGCAGGTTTTTAACATATTGAAATTTTAGTTATTCCATAAAGATGTTTGAAATGGATATATCAAAGCTGCAAGTCAGTATAATACAATTATAAAAGCTTTCATTCTTATTGAACATTCTTATTCTTTTTGTGGAAATATTTACTTTTATCGTCTTCTCCGGTTATCTGCTGATAGAAGTTTTCGCAATTCTCGTACTTCTCAGAAGCATCCCAGTTTGGCTGAATATTGCCCCGATTTTTCAAAGTGTCCATATAATAATTTGTGCTGCCAATATACATAATAATATCCTCCTTCATCTTATTTGTGAAATGTGATTCAATCATGTTTAAAAGCTGACAAGGTTACTAGTCCAATCTGATTTACAATTACAGCTTATGATTTATGATATATATCTATAAGCTATCTATAAGTGATGCTTAATTATCTGTTTTAGTCTTCTCTGATTTTGTCTTAATTATACGACAAAACTGATTGTTTGCATATGAACTGCCAAGCTGAATATAGGAATAGAATATGTATTTATAGTACATATAAATATCTGAGGACCTGCTTTAATTCAGTTGATTGGGAATAGAATAAATGTCTTAATTTGTAATATTGCATTTGCAAATAAGCTGTTATATCGAAAAATTTTATAAATAAACTTTGTTTTTTTACTGTTTCAGTGTATAGTAAAAGGAAGAAAGAGGAAGTTTATCAGGGAAAGGAATAACACTATGAAACGGACATTAGTATGGGCACATAGAGGAGCTTCCGGATATGCTCCGGAGAATACCTTGGAGGCATTCCATAAAGCAATTGAGCTAAAAGCCGACGGAATAGAGTTGGATGTACAGATGACAAAGGATGGAGCTCTTGTAATTATCCATGATGAGACGGTTAACCGAGTCAGTGACAGGCGCGGATGGGTAAAGGATTTTACCTTGGAAGAAATTAAGACACTGAATGTCAATAAAAAATTTCCTGAGTATGGTGTGGTTAAAATCCCTACTCTTGAGGAAGTGTATATGCTTATGAAAGAATCCGGGTTACTCATTAATGTGGAGATAAAAAGCGGAATCATATTTTATGATAATATTGAAGAAAAAGTACTGGATTTAACAAAGCAAATGGGACTTGAAGATAAGGTTATTTATTCCTCCTTTAATCATTATTCGGTAATGAAACTGAGTGAATTAAAGCCTACTGTAGAAACGGCTTTTTTATATGAAGACGGCTATATAGATATGCCGGAATATGCCCTAAGGCATGGTGTGAAAGCGTTGCATCCGGCTCTTTATAACCTGCAGTATCCAAATTTTATTAAGGAGTGCAGGGAAAAGAACATTCTATTGCGTCCCTGGACTGTCAACGAGCCGGAATATATGAAAATGGTATGCGAGAACAACCTGGAAGGCATGATTACCAATTATCCGGATATTGGACTTAAAATCGCTGAGGAGCAGCGAAGTAATATTTGAATCCATGTTTATATATTCTTTACTCAATAAAATCAGCCCTAAAGCTAAATTGAAAGCATAATCAATGCTTACTTAATCACCTTCCTTGCTGATTTTATCAAGTATACCAGGACAAAAATAACTGCGAAGTTTGAATTCTTTACATTATTTTTACGTACCATTATAAACTATATGGTATAATTTTATCAATCATAAACACAGGAGGAGTTTTATCTCATGAAATTAACCAGAGAAGAAAGAGCATGGGTATTCGTGGACTGCGGTAATTCGGCGTATTCCATGGCAGTTACAACAGCACTTCTACCAATTATATTTGGTATGTTTGATAATGTAAAAAACAGTATGGATCTTGGGTATTTTAATTCAATAGCAAGTATTCTGGTGGCAGTATTAAGTCCGATTTTAGGAACGATAGCAGATTATAAGGATAAGAAGAAACGCTTTTTTGTGTTCTTTACAGCGCTTGGGGTATTCGCAACGGCAGCCCTGGCTTTTGTATCTCCCTCCAGCGGACAGTGGAAACTCTTGATTCTGTTCTTTGTTTTATCTGCCATTGGTTTTGCAGGCTCCAATATATTCTATGATGCATTTATAGTCGATGTATCAAAGGATGAACGGATGGACAAGGTTTCTTCTTTAGGCTTTGCTTTTGGATATATATCCAGCGTAATTCCTTTTGGCATCAGTCTTGCTTTGATTTTTGTATTGGGAATGGACAAGGCAATCGGATATCAGATTGGGTTTATCATTACGGCCTTATGGTGGGGGCTTTTTACCCTGCCTATGATAAGGGAGGTAAAGCAGAAGCACTACATAGAGCCAGAACCCCGTCCGGTGTATAACAGCTTTAAGCGGTTGGGCTCCACTTTTAAGAATATCAGACAGCACAAAACCGTATTCATTTTTCTCCTTGCCTATTTTTTCTATATAGACGGAGTAGATACTATTATTAAAATGGTGGTACCCTATGCAACTTCTGTCTTAGGAGACAATGCCCTGGATACCTTTACCCTCCTTGGAATCCTGTTGATTATTCAGGTAATCGCATTTCCCTGCGCAATACTCTATGGCAATCTGGCAAAAAGGTTTTCAGCCAGAACCATGATTACGATAGGTATCTTTACTTATATCGTTTCGTGTATTGCGGCATATTTTATATCTTCCGTATGGCATATCTTTATTCTGGGTGCTTTAATTGGTTCAGCACAGGGTGGAGTTCAGGCCCTCAGCAGATCTTATTATGCCAGGATTGTACCAAAAGAGAAATCGAATGAGTTCTTTGGTTTTTACAATATATTCGGTAAATTCTCTGCAATTGTAGGACCGACGGTAATGTCACTGACAACGACTCTTACCGGTAATGCTAAATTAAGTATACTAGGGATTATTCCTTTGTTTTTGATAGGGTTTGCAATTTTTATTACACTGCCGAAGGAGCACAGCTTTAGCAGTGAAGTTTAAGTTATGGAGTGAGGAATCATATGGGGACAGGAAAAGCAAAACATTTAATCGTGATATCCTATGATGCATTTTCAGAGGATAATTGGGAAAAGGCAAAAAGTCTGCCAAATCTATCGAGATTAATAGATAATGGGGTCGGTACACATAAGCTGAAAAGTGTGTATCCAACCCTTACTTATGTGGTGCATACTACGATGGTAACAGGGGTTTATCCGGACAAACACGGGATTTATCACAACAATCCCCTTCAGCCTTTTATACCGGAAAAAGACCAGAACTGGTTTTGGTTTAAGAAGGATGTGAAAGTGCCTGCTATTTATGACCGGCTGAAAGAACAAGGTATGAAATCCGCCGGAATTTTATGGCCCGTAACGGGAAAGGCTGCCATTACTTATAACATACCGGAGATAAGGGCAGTTAAAAATGAAAATCAGGCAATTAAAATATTAAAAAACGGCAGTCCGCTATTTAGCATCGGAATGGAGAGAAAGTTCGGCCATATCAGAAAAGGGATTCAGCAGCCTTATCTGGATGACTTTACTACCAGGTGTGCAGTGGAAGTGATTAAGCAGAAAAAACCGGAACTGCTTTTTCTTCATCTTATTGATCTGGATGATGGAAAGCATGGTTATGGTACGGATAGTACAGAGATTGAGAAAATCCTTATCCGTATGGATAACAGACTGGGAGATATCATAAAGGCAGCAGAAGAAGCAGGCAGCTATAAAGATACGGTATTTCTGGTAGTAGGGGATCACGGACAGATTAATATCCGTTATAAGGTAAAACTAAATCAATTACTGAAAGAAAAAGGTCTGATCTATGAAGAGAAAGGTGAAATGAAATGGCGGGCATATATTCAGAGTGCCGGCGGAGCAGCATATCTTCATCTCAAAGAGAAGGATAGTGAAGCGGAACAGCTGGCATTAGAGGTTATAAATATGGCGGCTGCGAAAGAAAGCTATGGAATCGAGAGAATATATACCGGTAAGGAGTTAAAGGAGCAGCATGTGGTTTCTTCGGTTTCTTATATGCTGGAGGCTAAGGCAGGTTACTGTTTCGATGATAGTCTTAAGGGTTCTGTGGTTACCGATTTGAAGGAACAGGGCATCACTTATGCAACTCACGGCTTTTCACCGGATAAGCCCGGATATCAGTGCAATTTAGTGATATCTGGAGCTTGCATCAAAAAGGGGTATCCCCTGGGTGAAGTTTCCATGGTGGATTTAGCACCTACTATGGCAAGTATTCTGGGAGTCCACTTAGATAACTGTGATGGCAGGGCATTGGAGGAGATTTTTTGCAGCTAAATAGGCGCTTATAGCAGAAGTTATTATACGAAATAAGTTTCAAAAACTGAGAGAAATCTGGTATTATTCTACTGATGGACGAAATCAGACTTAATATATAAGCATTTGTGAAATATAGTTTTTTATGAGGCTAACCAATCAAATTATTAGGTATAAAAACATTTTTATATCGTCATTCCAAATTTCATGTTGTACCTCCTTGAAATATTTGTTATAATTAAATTACCTTTTAATCTGATATATGATAATAAACTAGTATCTAGCGATTAAGTATTCGAATATTAGACTACAAATAAATTAGTAAATTTTAAATAAATTGGACAGGTTGACAAATGTTTATTAACGATTTGAGTATCAAACCTGTTTTTTTACATATAATAATTAATATAAATATGTTTAGAAAGGAGTGATATTATGGTTAAGAAAGATGCAGTATTAAGTATTGGCGGCAGAAAGTCGGTAGCAAATGCTATGACTCAGAAAAAGTCAATGCAGAATAACGGAAATCTTATCGAGGTATTTGGTGTTGCTAAGGATATTGATATAATTGAGATAAGACGTATGATTCAGAATGAGAAAGCAAAAAATAATCCTTTATTGGATAACATAGCTGTAAATCAAGCAAGACCGATTAGAGTGATAGATCATATACCTAGGAAACCCAAAAGTGGCACTAAGCTTAAGGTAAGTAAATGAGAAGATTTTTGTTATAAACATAAGAATAGGGGGAGCTAAAGAATGCAATATGAAAGGCAAACTGATGAGAATTATCGGTTAGTACCAGATAAGATGGGAATTAAGATTTTAAAGTCTCGTCAGTTGGAAAGCGTATTTCCAACTTACACGAATTTAATGGAGCATTTAGAAAAGCATAGGCGTGATATATTCGACAGAAAATCATGGCGAATTGGAGAAGAACGGTATCAATACAATCTGATGTATGATAGCGTTTTTTCTATATTTGGGAAAAGGGGAACTGGTAAGACATCGGCCCTGTTTACCTTAAAACATATGATTGAGCAGAAGAAGAACGGTGATTATGTTTTTCCCGTAATTATGCCGGAAATGATTCCGGGTAACGATAATATATTAGGTTGGATTATGGCATTGTTAGACGAAGTTGTAAATGATGTAGAAGCTAGGATTGAAAAGAAAAACTGCCAAACAGATTCTGATTTTTTTTCAAATTGTAGGTTCCAAAACGGTAATCCTTTGAGAGAACAGTTAAAACTGTTGAATGAACTGTGTTTTTCACAAAATTATAACCCGTATAAGGACAGTTCTTTTTATGATGCAACTGGGAATTCTGCTAAGCAGGCACTTAACAGTTATAAGCTTGCAAAAAACCTTACAAGCTTCTGGACAAAGTTGATTGAGGCTCTTATGGAAGCTGAACCAAGAGGCTCAGCTATATCTAATACAGTCGGTAAGTGTTCCCCCAATTCTGCTGAGGAGCTTCCGTTACTCTATTTTATGTTTGATGATGTCGATCTATCCCCGAAAAAGGCGGTATATCTCTTGTCTGTTATTACCAAATATCTTGCACATCCTAATATTGTGGTCATTATTACGGCGGATGAAGAAATGTTCTTAACAGTCATAGAAAACTATCTTCGTAATGAGATATGGGGCGATTTAAAAATAGATAACAGAAAGGAACTGGAGGCGACACAAGCTTATCAGCAACAATCCCAGCATGAAAACAAGGATAATCTTCAGCAAATGGCCAAGATGTATCTAAATAAGATATTACCACCAGCCTATAGCTACTATCTAGAATGTTTTAAAAATGTAGAACGAAAGAAAAGTTTTATTTACAATGAATTAAATTTGGAAGAGGAACTAAATCGGATGATTAACCGTTTTTTGAATGTATCATCGGGTAAAAGTAATTTTCTATACTACAATAATAATTTTAATAGTTTTTTTATGGATTTTTTGGGAGATACATCGAGACAGATTTCTAATGGTTACTTTATATTGGAAGAGTTCCTCAATTATTTGACATTATATAAAACCAGGTACCTAGACGTTTTAAGCAAACAAGATGCAAACAAGGATACTGAGGTAAAGTATTTTCAAAACCATATCTATAATCAGGTAAAGCATTTCATTTTTAACATATTGAATGCTAATGATAGCATCGGAATTAAACTGACCGAGATTAATGAAATGGTGGATAACCTGTTTTTACACCATCATAATCAATGGAATATGTATTTAAACTACAGCTATCTGGTTAATAGGGTTGATAGTGATTTTGGGATTTATTCAATTGAAGAAGAGAAAAGGATATTTATCCCACAGACCCTCTCTCTTTTTTCCCTATTATTCTTTACTGAAAATGTATTGCTTGAACTGGATAATATGTGCGACAGAATAATATGTCCGAAAAGAACCAGAATACATGGGACAGAAGAACTGTCCATCTTTTTAAACCGTTATGTGTTTGACGGAGGTACTTTTGTTAAAAGTGATTGGACAGGCGGAGCAAGGTATTTCTTTTATCATTATGAGAAAGTCTTACAGGTTGTGGAAAGTTTTTCATATATGGATCTGGATAGTCAGAAATTTACTTATACTTATCTGCATTATTTTTCTTCTAAACTTGCAGATAACGGTATAATTACTAAGGATGATATATTAAATTGGTATGGGAACAATTGGGAATGGCTGCGGAAAATAGTAGTACTATTATTCCGAGCTTACAGTAACTTATACAGTTTCAATTCTAGAGAGGCTGAGCAGTTATTATTACCCGGCAAGGTGAAACTTCCGTATCTGCTTGCCGTAAAAGATGAGATAGATAGGAGTATTGCTAACTTTATCAAGGATTATAATCTGCAGAATAAACCGGCAGAAATCCTTTCACTTGAACTCAAAAAACAAAAGAGAAGCAAGGCTAAGGAATCCAAGCTGCAATCAGAAAAACAGGAATATTGTATGAATATTGTGACAGTATTAAGGGATGCTGTTTTCAAAGATAATGATTATATCCAATTTTCACAGCTTTCACAGAGTATGGAAGAGATATTCTTTGATGAAAACTCAGGACATAACAAGTCAGACAACAAAAGAGAGAATTTAGAGAAATTCTTCTATGGTGAATATATATTTGATGGGAAAACAAACATTTACAGTGTTATAGAGCTTAGACATATACTATCAGATTTGAAATCCCGCATGATGAATATTGAAAAAAAGTTAATTTATGTAACAATTCTTGATATTGAAAAGTTTCTGAAAAGCTTGTCGGAGTTCAAAGACCTGATAAAGGGTCAAACTAATATAGAAATTAACGGTTTTATTGATGAACTTACAGGCAGAGTGGATAAAGTTACTGTGCCAAAGCAAATAATATTTCATCTTCTTGAGGCCGTCAGAAGTTTACTTCTGGACTTAAAAGGTGAACTGGACCAACCAGATTCAGATAGTAATTACAAAAAGTGGAAAACTGCTTATTATGAAGCCGTGAACTGTGTGGATTATGCTATTACATCTGAAAATATAAAAGATGGTTGTTACTATATAATGCACATAGAGTTGTTTAAACTGATTGTTCCAATATATCTTAGTAGCTATATGGAATATAATAAGACAACAGACAGTATGGCAAATGAAGAGTTGAAATATGTTTCATCAGAATCAGTAAAGGAGATAGAATACATAGATCAGTTTTATTACCAGATGTATAAGGTAGTTATGGAAATACTAAGACCTGGTAGAAGTATTAGAATGGAGTCGGGGGAAATTGGAAATAAGATTAGAATAAACAAGACAGCTTTAGAGGAGAGGGAAAGAAGGGAAAGATTCACCTATTTGCAGGAACTTTTAAGTGATACTATAAATGCTGGTTTAAAAGAGTATTACGATGAAGTTATTCTGGGGGTCAGAGATGAACAAGTATAGGTTGAATCAGATATTAAGTATATTACTTATGCCCTATATCCAGAAAGCGTTTTATAAGGATGATTATCTTGCGAAGGTGGGAGCAACTTATTATCGGCTTTATCAAACAAAAGCAGAGGATTATACAGAAAGGAAGAAATATAAGTCTGAGTACGATGGGGCAAGACAAAAGCTTATTGATTTTCTCTGCAGTGATAATACAAGGCTTATGAAATCTGTTGATGATGTGTTGCTGTTTCTTGAACTGTATTATCCTAAGAATGTAATGCTAAAAAATGTGCAGGACTTTGTGCGTAAGGGTGGCAGCAGGATGGAATATACCGATGCCATCTGTGACTGTTATTTTAATAATTTGTTTCGTATAGCCAATTCCCTGCTTACCTTCCGTGACGGTATCCTTTCCATACGCACTTGGAAGAATGCTGAGGATCCATATCTGGGAGCTGATATTCTTGGAGTGAATCATGCATTTGATAAGGTGGAGATATGGAATACAATGAATCGCATAATGGCAACAGATGTTTTGACAGCGGCTTTTTACATTCTGGCAGAGCTGGATCAAAGGCAGATTGCTAGCCAGACGGGGGAGGTTTCTCTAGCTGATAGTTTGCTGGCTGAGATTCTTAAAAAGGGTTTGGCGGAGATACATCTGCATATGAATGCGGGGTTTCGTTATAACTTCCTTTGGATTTTGGAGATGGATCCGGATGTTTGGCGCGAATGGGAATTTAAAGGTGCTAATCAGGATAGGTTATATAAAGCGATGGTCTTTCGTATTATTGTAGCTCAGTATCTGGAATATCTTGATAGAAGTGGGCAGAAAGGTACGAAAGACAGTTTCTGTCGGTTTGTTTTTGATGTATATTCGTCAGAAGGTATAACTGTGTGGAATTTGCTTCTTGATATGAAGGACGGAAAGGTTACGGAACCGTCTCTCCTTTTGCAGATCCGAGATATATTGGGAAGAAAATGGATTCCAGTCGGACAGTACTCGGGTCGTGGAAGAGATTTTTTACTTGATACGGTTTTTGGCAATTTTCGTCATGGAAGAGCATCCTCTGAAATAATACTTCTTTATAAATTAATGAAACATCTGAGGTGCGGCGGGGATTATCTTTTAATGAAGCTTTTTATACAGTATTTAAGAATCAAAAATGATTATTTTAGTGAGTTAGTACAGGAAAGCGCTGTGCTTGGTCTAGATTATTTTCAGCGTTTCTTCAATCGTTCTAAAAAGGAAATGAAACTAGCAGTAGCAAAAGAGGATATTTTCTATAAAATTATTTTAAAGAGTCTTATGGAAATCGAGAATATTCGAAAAATAGAAATGAGGATTGCGCCGGAGATTCCTGAACATTATATCGATGAATTAAATCCAAAGATTTTTCAAGAAGAGGTTAAGAGAGGAATCAAGGATTATATTAGAAAAATACTTAAGGTTTATAGAGATTATATTTATGAGTTATTGCTAGAAAAAGATATTTGTATAAGAATTTGGGATGAGGAGGAGAGTAGGGGTGATTACTTAAAGGTTTTTGAAGAGCAATATGGAATGGAGACATTAAAACGAAAGCTTTTAAAGGAACCTATTGATATACCGGTAGTAGGTATCGTCTTCCATTTTATTAAAATGCGGCATACGGATAATTCTCTTGGTGATGCATGTTGGCTAAAATATGCCGCGGGAGAAATGCAGAATTCGAATCATATAATCGTATGGCGCAGAAAGTTACGCTATGCAGCCTTTGCTATAGAAGAGCTTCGTTATGAAATTCCTTACCTTAATGAATATATTGTTGGAATTGATGCTGCCTCAAATGAAAATGATACAGAACCTTGGATGTTCTCACCAGTTTTCCTCGAAGCCCGTTCAAAAAAAAATACAAAACCATACGTAAAGTATGATAAAACTGTTCAGCCGCAAAGAATCCAAAACTTGGGGTTTACTTATCATGTAGGGGAGGATTATCGTCATGTGATTTCTGGTTTAAGGCATATAGATGAGGTCATTGACAAATTTAACTATAAACCAGGGGATCGATTAGGTCATGCAATTGCATTGGGTGTTGATTTGGAATATTGGTACGCTGAAAATGAAATTGTAGCAATGCCTTTAATTGAATTTCTTGAGGATATGCTGTGGTTATGGGGTATGCTTGTACATCAGAAGAGGCGGCTTTCTATTAATGTAGATGCTTTAGAAGGTCGTATTCTCGGAATTGCCAGAGATATTTATAGGGATATATCCGGTATCAACGCATTTATTCTGTATGAAGTTTATCAGGATAAATTCCTTAAAGAACCAGAGAATATTTTCAAGGAATTTTATTCAAGAATGAAACTTGAACAAACACGAGAAGTAAAGAAGGGTAAGCAATATTATTTTTGTAAAGAGTATGAAGCAGGATTAGAAGAAAGTGCTTTTCTGTGGACAAAGGAAAAGCTTCTTTGCACCCATTTTTGTCCCATCTATGAAGAGATATATAACCGAGTGGTACTTATTGATAAGAATGAGTTCAGCTTGGATTTATTGAAGAACTTACAGAAAGTGCTCATTGATAAAGTTGAATCCCTGGGTATTTATATAGAAACAAATCCTACCTCTAATACTGCAATAGGCGAGGTGGAAAGTCTATATAAGCACTATATCACAAAATTGAATTCAGTTAATTCTTATCGTGATACAAATCAGAAGCAACAAGTTCTAGTAACGGTTAACTCTGATGACCCTGCGGTTTTTAATACTAATGTAGAGAATGAACTTTCTTATATTTACCATGCACTTGTGCATGCGGGATACGGTAAAGAGGATGTGATACTATGGATTGATAAGATCAGACAATATGGCATGTCGGCAAGCTTTATTAAAAAGATTAAAGATCCTGTCCAACTTATATATGAAGTAAACAATCTTTTGGAATTATTGCGCTAAATCATAGAACTTATTATACATAGTAATAAAAGAAAAAAATAAGTAATTTTAGTTTAAGGCTATGAAGCTAAAATCTACTTATAACATGTGAATTACAAAGATGAAATAGCATTATAAACAGAAAGTGAATCAAAAAATTGATAGCATCAACTTAACATAAAGGTATGTCAATATATACATAATTTTGATTCACTTACTGTTTGATAAATTATGAATATAACAGTTCGATTACATAATTAATTCTAAACTTCTATTAAACAGTTATATCCTCCATATTCACATGGTGCCGTCCCTTTGGCACGATAAAAGGGGAACCGGAGACCGGATCTTTGATAACAGCACAATCCAGCCCGAAGACCTGCTTGATTAACCCTTCTGTTATAACTTCTTCCGGTGTTCCTTCACGAATCAACGTTCCTTTTTGCAGGGCAAATATATAGTCTGCATATCGCGCCGATAAATTGATATCGTGAAGTACCATTACAATAGTAGTACCTCTTCTTTTATTAAGGTCTGTCAATAAATCAAGAATTTCAACCTGATAAGTAATATCCAGGAAAGTAGTAGGTTCATCTAACAGAAGAATCTCAGTCTGCTGGGCAAGTGCCATGGCAATCCACACTCTTTGTCTTTGTCCGCCGGAAAGTTCATCCACGCTGCGGTTTGCAAGCTCGGTAATACCCATTATTTCCAACGCTTCTTCTACCGCTTCATAGTCTTTTTTCTCCCAGCCTTTAAAAAATGTCTGATAAGGAAATCTTCCTCTTCCCACCAGATCCCCCACTGCAATCCCTTCCGGCACTACCGGAGATTGGGGAAGAAGCCCTAAAACTTTAGCCAGTTGTTTAGAAGGAATGTCGCGGATTTTTTTATCCTCCAGAAGAATATCACCGGAGACCGGTTTTATGAGTCTGGCAAGGGTTTTAAGCAAAGTAGATTTTCCGCAGGCATTAGCCCCTATAATAACACTTATTTTATTAGCTGGGATGGTTATAGTAATGTCGTCCAGAATTATTTTATTATCATATCCGGCAACGATATTGCTGGCTTTTAATACCGGTGTTTTTTTCATGATGACCCTCCCTTTCGGTTCATACGGATAAGTAAGTAAAGAAGATAAGGAGCTCCAAGAATTCCGGTGATCACGCCTACCGGATATCTGGAAGGAAAAGCAAATTGTCCGAGGAGATCTGCGCCAAGTACTAAGGAAGCACCTACTAAACCGGAGGGCAGTTCATTGGGAGTACCAATACCGACCAGTCTTGCGGCAATCGGTCCTGAAAGAAATGCTGCAAATGCAACAGGTCCTGTAACTGCAGTGGCAAAAGCGATTAAACATACAGAACTAAGTACGAGTAAAAGCCTTGTCACATCAGTCCGAACCCCCAGTGTCAACGCTGTTTGCTCTCCTAATTCCAGTATCTTAAGATGTTTACCCAGGAGAATAATTATAACTCCAAAGATTATGACCACTGTAAAAAGTATTGGGATATCCTTCATCTGTGCCCCGCCAAGACTGCCGCTTAACCATCTGAGAGCTCCCGGCACGTCATATTGGGAGGCCTTTAATAAGAGATAGGAGGTAAAAGCATTAAGCATAGCCTGAATTCCAATTCCAATCAGAATCAAACGTCCGCCGGAAAAACTGCCGCCTTTGGAGAGTAAATAGATCAGAGCAGCCACGAAAAGTCCTGCAATTACTGCTGCAGCCGATACCAAACCTCCGCTTACTTTCAGTACCAATATACAAAAAACAGCTGCCGCACTCGATCCGGAAGTAACACCTATAATATCAGGACTGGCAAGTGGGTTGCGAAGCATTGTCTGAAACGTACTGCCCGCCATACCAAATGCCAATCCTACTAAAAGACCGGAAAGCATCCGGGGAAGTCGGATGGTGCCAATGGCAAAACTGGCTCCGTTTATTTCTTCCCCTAGCAGAACCCGTATAACGACACTAAGGGGATATCTGGTATTGCCAAGTAAGAGCATAGCAATACTAAGGGAAAGGGTAAGTATGACCAGGAAAAGGGTTACCATTAGATACCGGTAATGTCTGCTGCGGTAACCTGTTTTTAGGATAGTAAGATTATTTTTCATCATAGGGACCGCACCTTCGCTCTCATAGCAATACTAATCAGAATCGGAGCCCCTAAAAAGGCGGTTACAATACCTGCTTCCAGTTCACCTGGTGTACCGATAAGCCTTCCGATAACATCTGATATGGTTAAAATTATTGCGCCTCCAATAGCCGACATGGGAATCATAAGGCGTAAATCAGGACCCCAGAGCAGACGCATGATATGGGGGACCATAAGACCGACAAAACCGATGGGTCCAGCCAGAGCGGTAACTGCACCGCAGAGCAGCACTCCTGCCAGGGCACCGGTAATTCGAATAATTCCTGTATTAACGCCTAAGCCTGTTGCAACATCATCTCCTAAGGCAAGGGCATTTAATGCCGGAGCAGAAAGGATACCAATCAGAAGTCCAATAAGCAGCAGGGGAAGTACCTTTGTGATACCCTCCCAGGTGGCACCGCTTATACTACCCACCTGCCAGAATCTATAGGCATTCATAACCTCGGTTCTGGGCAGTATGATTGCACTGACCAAAGAAGATAATGCAGCACTGGTAGCAGCGCCAGCCAGGGCAAGCTTAATCGGTGTAGCGCCGCCAGACCCCATAGAGCCGATTCCATAGACAAATACGGCAGTTAGGGCAGCCCCGGCTAAAGCAAACCAGATATACTGTCCGGCGGTATTGATATGAAAAAATGCGATTCCGCTTACCACAAAGAGAGAAGCCCCGGTATTTACACCTAATATGCTGGGATCTGCAATGGGGTTCCTGGTGATGGCCTGCATAAGAACACCAGATACTCCAAGGGAAGCCCCGGCAATAATGCCAAATACAGTTCTTGGAATACGCTCCCTTACTACCAGTGCATTGATCGAGTCAGCATTGGCAGTCAGCAGAGCGTTTAATACTTCCTGGATACTGATATAACGTGCCCCAAAAGCCAGTGAGGCTAGAATGCATAACACAAGACTGATTAAACTGATGATCAGTACTGTGATCCGTTTTGTATATTTCATTTTACTTTATCAGCTGCCTCTCCGATTATGCTAAGATATTCATCAATCGTTGCCGGAATGGAAAGTGCGCTTGGAGTACCGGAGGCAGCTAAGGGTGTGCCGTCTTCAATCAGCGCTATGGAACCTCTCTTAACCGCCGGAAGGGTTCCGACCAAGGCATCTGCCTGCAAAGCTTTTAATAAGGAATCATCTCCATAGGCAACAATAATATCCACATCCTGCAATATATCTACATTTTCAGCACTAAGTTCTACGGCAAAGCTTTCAGCGCCGTCAGCAAGTTTTGTGACGCTTTCCGGAACCGTCATTCCTAAATCCGTAAGGTAAGCGGCACGGGGATCGGTGGGAAGATAGACATAGAATTTTCCTAAATCAGAAGGATTAAAGTAGAAAAATGCGGCAGATTTCCCTTTGATTTGTGGATAGGCGCTGGTTTTATCTGTAATCAACTGCTCTAAATCACCAACTAACGCTTCTCCTTCTGCCTTCATTCCCATACCTTCTGAATCATTTAGAATCTGATCACGCCAAAAGGTCTCCCAGGGAGCCGTAGGGTAAGCCACAACCGGAGCAATCTGGCTTAAAAGGTCATATTCTTCTTTTGTGATTCCAGAATAAGCAGCAAGGATCACATCTGGCTTGACATCACTGATGGCTTCATAATTAAGACCGTCGGTATCTTTAAAAAGCACTGGATTTTCCTCACCTAATTCCGTAAACTTCTCTGCGGTCCAGGGGAGCAGCCCACTGTCGTCGGTTACACCGTAGTTGGCAGTTGAAACACCTGCCGGTACAATACCAAGTGCCAGAGGGACATCCTGATTACCCCAGGATATCGTAGCAATTCGTTTTGGTTTACTCTCAATGACAGTTTCACCGAAAGCATGTTTTATGGTAATTGGATACTGGGTGTTTGAATCTGTAGTTGTATCTTCTGCCGTATCTGCATTCGCAGTATCGGAAGCTGTGGTTTCTGCAGGATCAGCTGAAACTGCGGTATCTTTTGTATCAGAGGATTTGGCTGGTGAATTCGAGCAGCCGGTCAGTGATATGACCAGGGCAAGGGCTAGTATTGAACTGAATTTTTGTAATTTCATAAGAATGAGTTCCTTTCTTTCATGTGTAATTCATAGCGGTTGGTATCCTACGAGGTTAGCAAGGACTAACTTAGCACATTTTATCCGGAATCCCTTATAGTGTCAAGTTCATCTGCCCACATTTTGCCTTATTGATAATAAACGTACATTAAGCAAATAACAGACCTTCCCGATTTGGCATGTCGATTTTGATGTTAATACAGAATACTAATTGGAGTATTTATTTGAAAATCTTTGCATATATTTATATAAACTTATCATGAATATAACCTGTCTTTTTAAGATTGTTATGGTGAATAATGGTACAAGCTCTGTTAAACAATACAAGAAAAAACTATATTGTTTTTTGATAGGAATGAGCTATGCAGCAGTATTAATCCGGCTGAGCTTAGTAAAAAATTTACTATATATTTACCAGAGCTTGATGATGGTATTATGAAATATTTGCTAATATAAAAATGTTGGTTATTCTTGTTATTAACAGAAATCAGGTTAATAAATCAGGATTAATGGTAGAGACAGTATAATAAGTTAAGGAGGAAAGTGTATGAAAAGGAATGCAAAACGATGTCTGGCAGTGGTGTTAAGTATTATAATGATATTTACCGTAACCCCTGTAGACAGTTATGCAGCTGAAACTGCCGGTACCTATGTACAAGTAACTACGGCAGAAGAACTTACTACAGGTAAATATGTAATGATAGTAAACAGCGGATATGCAGCAGGTACTTTCGACAGTGCTACTAAATGGATTGGTGCTGCTGCGAAAACACCGACGGATGGAATGGTTGTGAACCCGGACAGTGATTTGGTATGGGATATAACCGTTTTAAGTACCGGAGTTACTTTAACGGATAGCAATGGGACAACCGTTAAACCGGCAGGAGGTAATAATAACGGTATCGCTGCCGGAGATTATACCTGGGCCTATGAATTTAACAATGGAACCTTTTCCTTTAAGGGAATAGATCCGGATACAGTTACCTTAGCAAGTAATAAAGGGTCTGAGAATAAATTCAGGGCGTATAAAAATGCTACTGTTAGCGGCAATGCAGCATATCCATGTAACTTTACTTTGTACAAGCTGGAGGATGATGCACCACAGACACCTTTAAAAACGGAAACACCTAAGGCTAGTATGGACTCCGGCAATGTTGTTTCCGGAAGTGCCATTTCACTTACCTGCAAAACGCCGGGATCCAGTATTCATTATAATACGGTATCACCTGGTGCTATTTCGGTGGATTATGTAGATCCTATCATAATTAATTCAGAAACCACCATATATGCACAGGCAACAGCGCCAGGTTATGATGATAGTGATATTGCTCAGTTCCATTATGTACCGGTAGAAGCACCGGATGAAGATCCTGACTTATTTGATCCGATTCCTTCTATTCCGGAGGGAGCAATATCCGTATTGGAGGCAAGTCAGACCGCTGCCGGACAGACGATTTCCGTAGTGGGACAGATTGTATACCGGTATGGTAACTATGATACTGCAAATACGGCAATTTTACAGGATGTAATTAACGGTCAGATCTATGCTTTTCAGATTTATGATGCCCTGGCTCAGTTTAAGATTGGTGATGTTGTAAAGATAACCGGAACCACCTCTGTTTACGGCGGAGTTCCTCAGCTGCAGACCCTTACGGCAAGAGAACTGATAACGCCGGCAGCAGACACAAAGCTGATGAAAGCACAGGAATTTTCATCTTTCAATGAACTAAAAGGGTTAAAGGAATCCCTGCTTTCTGAATGGGTAGTAATAAAAGGGGTAACCCTTGGCACCTATAACAGCAATGGAAGTACCCAGGTAAAAGACAACAGCGGCGGCAGCATGGATATCTACCGAGCAGCGTCTTACCCGGTAGGGGTTTCGGCTGGAGATAAGGTTGATTTGTATGCATGTTTATCCAAATATAACACAACAGATCAGCTTCGGGTCGGTTCTTCAACCGATTATCTTGTAACAAATGATACAAAAGCACCTGTTATCACCTTGCCGGCATTTGAGAATGCCGAACTTGGGAAGGATTATACTGTTTCAGTAACCATTACGGACAATGTAGCAGTAACAGAGGCTGAATTGACCTATGAGATCAATAAAGTACCGGTAAAAGTGGCTTTAGTAAAGAATGCCTCCGACAGTACCAAGTGGGAAGCAGTAATACCAGGAAGTAAGATTACCGCAGGAGTTGACAAATTCAGTGTTTGTGTGACTGCAAAAGACGCTGCGGGGAACGTAGCAGCCAGTGAAGTAAAGGAAATTACAGTTTTAGATGTCCCTCAGGTTACGAAGGTCACACCGGAACGCGGTGCAAAGACCGGAGAGGAAAAGAAACCGTTAATCAGCGTAACAGCAGATAATCTTGGAACCGCACCAACTGCAAAACTTACCTTAAAGGGAGGAGAAACCGTTGTGTTAAATGGAGTTTCCATGAGCTACTCCAATGGAACCTTTTCCTATAAACCAACGGAGAATCTGGCAGACATGCAGTATACGGCTTCTGTAGTAATCACCCGGTCAGACGGTAAGTCCATTACCTATGAGTGGCGGTTTACGGTGGGTACCCCAAACTATAATTTATATTTCGGACAATTACACAGTCATACTACTTATTCCGATGGTTCCGGCTCGTTAGATGATGCCCTTGCCTATATTAATAAAATCAGTAAAAGCGATAATATTGACTTTACTGCATTTACGGATCACTCCAACTATTTTGATACAAAAACGGAGGTGAATCCAGAAGCCTCTTTATATGATAAAAACTTAATGACCCCGGCCAGCCAGCAGATATGGAAGGACTATAAGAGTAAAATTGCTGATTTTAATGCCTCCGCTCAAAACAGAGGGGTAATTGCACTTGGCGGCTTTGAAATGACCTGGTCCGGTGGTCCCGGACATATTAATACCTTTAATACAGAAGGTATTGTAAGCCGGAATAACACAACCTTGAATAATAAATCAAATGATGCCGGAATGAAAGCCTACTACTCTTTACTAAGCCAGCAAGAAGGTGCGGATACGGTGAGCCAGTTTAATCACCCGGGTACGACATTTGGTACCTTCAGTGATTTTGCCTACTGGGATCCGGCTATTGATTCCAGGATTACTTTGGTGGAAGTAGGTAACGGAGAAGGTGCCATCGGCAGCGGCGGATATTTCCCCTCCTATAATTATTATACTATGGCCCTGGATAAAGGCTGGCATGTAGCACCAACGAATAACCAGGATAACCACAAGGGTAAATGGGGAAATGCAAACGATGCCCGTGATGTTATCATTACCGATAACTTTACAGAACAAGGTATTTATGATGCTTTAAGGGACCGTAAAATATATGCCACAGAGGATAAGAACCTGGAAATTAATTACACGGTTAATGGTGAATTAATGGGTACCATTATAAAAGAGGTTCCAGAAAGCCTAACTATTGATCTTGAATTAAATGATCCGGATGATGAGATCCAAAAAGCAGAGGTAATTGCCAACAGCGGACGTGTGGTATACTCCTGGGAGGTGAATGCCCGGAATAAAGTACTAAACACAACTCTTAAGCCGGATTACAGTTATTACTATATACGGATCAAAGAAAAGGACGGAGATATTGCAGTAACAGCACCAGTTTGGGTAGGAAGTACGAAACTCCTTGGAATCTCCAATGTGGAAAGCAGCACAAGTACACCGGTCACCGGAGAAAAGATGACAGTTAAAACAACTCTTTTTAACAGTGAAACTTCCGATGCCTCGGTTAAGTCCCTGACTTATAAATTAGACGGAATCGTAATTGACCAAAAAACGGAGGCCGGTACGGTTGCAAAGGGTACAAATCTGGCCATCAGCTATGACTTTACACCTTCAAAAGCTAAAGTGCAGACGTTAACCGTTGAAGCAGTACTTGTCATCGGAGGTCTTGAATACAGCTTTACAAAGGATCTTTCTCTGGACGTCAGAGATGCGAACAAGCTGGTATACATAGGAATTGACGGAAGCCACTACAATGAATATGTGGCCGGGAACTATAAGGATAACATGGGCAATTTCAGCCTCCTTGCAGCCGGGAGCAATGTCAGATGCGTTATTTTAAATACCAGTGCCGACTTACTAGCAGCTGCTAAGAACCAAGACGGTAAGTATAAGATGCTTATCTTAACGGCACCAAGCCGTCGAAACGGTACAGCACTTAGGGAACCTTATGCGGTTTATAGCGATGAAGAAATAGCAGCGATTAAAGCCTTTGCAGAAGCCGGCGGAAGTTTAGTAGTCTGCGGCTGGTCGGATTTATATGAAAACTACAAAGCGTTCCCGGATGGGGATCATATGGCAGCGCAGCAGAATAAGCTGTTAAAAGCAGTTGGGTCATCTTTACGTATCAGCGATGACGGAGCTTATGATGATGTGTTAAATGCCGGCGGAAGTGAGGCAAATAAAGCAAGATTATACCTAAATACTTATAATTGGGATAATGCATTAACCCAAAATATTATATATGATAAAGATCACCCTAATGATAACATATACACCCAGCAATTCAGTCAATATGGCGGGGCTACTATTTATGCGGTAGATTCAGAGGAAAATCCGACAACCATATTACCAGCTGATATATCACCGGTTGTTTACGGACACAGCTCAACCTATTCAAAAGACTGCGATAACGATGGTCTTGGCGGTGTAAGTACACCAAAATATGAATATGCAGCAGGCGATAACCGTCTGATGGTACTTGCCAGCGAGACAGTTACACATCCAAACGGAATCAAGTCAACGGTTCTTGCAGATGGTGCAGCGTTTATGAGTAACTTTGAAATTCAAGCTACGGTTTCTGATACCAATGCAGAGTTGAACTACTCAAATTATACAATTTTACAAAATCTTATACGGGAGGTCAATCCGTTACAAATCAATACGATAGCAGAGGTACAAAGTGAACCGGAGGAGGGCGTAAAATATACGGTAGAAGGAATCGTAACCTCCAATGCCTCCGGTTATGATAAGTCAACTGCTTTCTTTGACTGTATTTATCTCCAGGATGGAACAGCTGGTATTAATGCCTTCCCTGTAGCCGGAGATTTTAGAATCGGACAGAAGGTACGTATCACCGGAACAACCTCCTCCTATCAGGGAGAAAGACAGCTTAATGTAAGCAGTATATCCCTGGCAGACAGTAATGTTCAGCCGGTAGTGCCTAAAGACGTAATGGCAAAACAGATCAATGACAGAACTTATCTTGGAAGTCTTGTAAAGCTTTCCGGTAAGATAGTAAAGGTTGAGCTGGCAAACGGAGCGGTTCAGACCATTCTGGTTCAGGATAATGCAGGTAATACAGCAAGAATCTTTATAGACGGCTATATAACAACAAATAAGGAGATACAAAACTTAGCTGTCGGCAACCTGATTACCGCAGTTGGTCTATCCTCTTATGATAATACCTTTGACGGTCTCTTCGCCAGAATCCGTATAAGAGACCGGGCAGATATTGTATGTACCCGCAGTACTACACCCAGTAATCCCCCGTCGGATCCTGAAGTTACACCTACGCCGACACCAACACCAACGCAACCTACACCAACACCAACGCCACCTATACCTACACCTACGCCTTTACCATCAGCACCGGGCAAGGAACCAGTCGTAGTGCCGGGGAAAGCAGAAAGTAAGATTAAAAACGGAAAAGCCAGTGTAACAATCGATATCAGTGTAAAAACCCTGGAGGCTCTGGCAAAAGCCGGTAATGCAGATATCAAGGTATCCTTAGGCAAAACTGCTTTGCAGGAAGTTTTAACCGATAAAAGGGTTACGAAAGGTATTGAAATTGACCTATCAATTCCTATTGTGAAGAATGCAGTTGTAAAGACCATTGTTTTGGATACAGAAGCCTTAGTATTAGCAAAAAAATCCGGTCAGAAATTAACGATTCATGTAACGAATGCAGCCGCGAAGGGCTATACAATTAGTATTCCTGCCTCCGAGCTAAAAAAGGTTACAGGTGATTCGAAAGAGCTTAACATAGCCGTTACCCTGGTAAAAGATACAAAAGCAGCTCCGGGAGCAGCAGGTGTTCTTACCATAGGAAAAGAAGGAATATTATCGGCAGGTATGGCAGTTATAGTACCGGTTAAAAATACGCTATCTTTAAAAACAGGTAAAAAGGTATATGTATATCAAAAGAACGCCAAGTCCGGTGTCTTGGAAGAGATACCGAATAATCCTAAAACCATAACAGCAGATGGCACCTTAAATCTACCTGCCCTAAAGGGAGGAAAGTATGTAATTTGTACGGAGCGGTCAAAGGATGCGGTCAGATTGGTTGATAAGGTTACTGTTTCTGCAAAGACTTCTGTTACAAAGGGTCAAAAATTTAAGATTACTGTAAAATTTCCCTTGGAATTAGCAAAGGTTACTGCCTTTACCAAAGCTGATCCCTTTGGACAAGAGGAAGCAAAAGTAACTTATATTGTAAGTAATAAGGAGATAGCGACCATATCCGGTAATGGAACAATTACTGCCAAGAAGAAAGGAACCGTTAAGATAACAGTTACGGTTACCCTGGAAAATGGCCAGAAGAAGAGTTTTAGCAAAAATATTACGGTTAAATAACTAATATCAGTCAAAAAAATATGCTTACCTGAACATGGAAAGAGATGTGCAAAGAGAACGTGATTTGCAGTCTCTTTCCTGATTCGGTAGGAATTGTTTTTTATTTTACAAGGAAAGTTCGCTGAGCTTTCCTGTAAAATTAAAACACGACCTGCAGGATGCGATGCGCATGACGCTTAATAGGAAGGTGTCACTGATGTGACAGCGCGTCAGTGCTAGAGTCTGGCGAAAAACACTTGATAAAATCAGCCCTAAAGCTAAATTGAAAGCATGATTATGCTATGTTTCATAAGCGCTTTATTCTGAGTCTGATCATTCACTTATGACTTTTTCAGGTGGTTTAGACTCAAAATGCACACTGTTTGACGAGCATAGCGAGGAGTTTGTGCTTTTTGGGTCTTGCTTTACCACCTGAAAAAATCATTAGTGAATTCCAGGCTCAGAATCTTAAGCTTATGAAACATAGCATAATCAATGCTTTCTTAATCACCTTCCTTGCTGATTTTATCAAGTATACCAAGATAAAAATAACTGCGAAGTTTTGAATAATAAAGTTATGAATTAATTCGGTAACCAGAGAGGAATACTTTATGAAAAAGAACCTGAAGTTAAAAATTTTAACAGTACTGATCATGCTGATTCTTTTTGTCGGAGCAGTTGTAGTTTTAAACCGGCCGGATCCAAATGATGTGCTGTCTTCTGCTCAAAAAAGGATGTTTGCAGTTGCAAAGGTCACAGATGTATTAAGTGATAACGCAGCACCGGATGACTGGACGGAGGGAAGACGTATTGGTGAGCAGAATTTAGAGGTTACCGTACTTACCGGCAAGCATAAAGGCGCAGTACTGGAGGCTGTTAATTATGTAAATGCCTACTTTAATGTGGATGCAAAGTTTGGAACCCGGGTTATTGTAAGGCTGGATTATAATGATGCCGGAGAGCTGTATGTAGTGTCCATACCAAGTTATGACCGAAGCAGTGTACTGATGATAGCTTTGGCTGCTTTTGCTGTATTTATGATTATAGTCGGTGGGAAACAGGGGGCGAGGGCTTTATTCGGACTGGTGTTTACCCTGCTAAATCTTTGGCTTATTTTAATTCCTTTGGTTCTAAAAGGTGTTTCTCCGGTTTTAGCCACTATTCTGATTGCAGCCTATACCAGTGCCGGAGCATTACTTATGCTGACCGGATATACGAAAAAGACTCTTTGTGCCTTCTTAGGCTGTGTCGGCGGAGTTTTAGCTGCCGGTTTATTTGCCTGGATTATTACGAGGTTGACACCGATTAATGGCTTTAATATGTCGGAGGCAGAGGAACTGGTAATCCGTGCCTCGGATTCACCAATGAAAATCAGCGGTTTGTTAGTAAGCGGTATCCTTTTGTCCGCTCTTGGTGCATTAATGGATACTTCTATGTCCATTGTTTCTGCACTCCATGAGGTCTATGAGCAGAATCCCTCCATATCAAGAAAGCAGATTTTCCGCTCCGGCATGAATATCGGCCGGGATGCCATGGGAACCATGGCCAATACCTTGATACTGGCCTTTGTCGGATCAGCGTTTAATCTTTTAATATTATTCCAAATCTATGAGTATCCGTTAATCCAAATATTAAACAGTGATATGATAGTCATAGAAATCTTACAGGGAATAGCAGGTTCGGTTGGGATTATTACTACTACGCCATTAGTTTCTGCTCTGTGCGCTGTGATTTTTCAACTAAAGCAGAAAGAAAAAGTAAGTAGAAAGAAAAGTAAGTAGAATGAAGCAATAATGCATAAGGGTTATTAGAAATATGTTAATATTTTAAATATCCTTCGTTGATTTGACGAAATCGAAACTATTAATAAGTGTTTCGATTTCTTTTTTTATACATTACTTAAAGACATACAGTACCATGTAGATATTTTATACGCTTTTTAGAGATATTAAGAAAATAATAATAATTACTTGAAGCTGGCAGGTAGTATGATACAATAATAAATAAAAATGCGAACCATAGCTTATTACTATAAATGGGAGGACTTTCAGTGAAAAAAATTCTTGTAATTGACGATGAAATTGCAATCAGAGACCTGGTTGAACTGGTGCTTAAGAGAGAAAATTATGAGGTGAAGACTGCTGAAAACGGTACGGTCGGACTTAGGGAGATAACTGCGTTTAAGCCTGATTTGGTACTGCTGGATTTAATGTTGCCGGATTATTCGGGCTATGATCTTTGCAGGGAAATTGTAAATAAGTCCACGATACCTGTTATTATGCTGTCTGCAAAGAATGAAACCATAGATAAGGTGTTAGGACTGGAACTTGGGGCAGAAGATTATATGACGAAACCATTTGATAATAGAGAACTCCTTGCCAGGGTTAAAGTAGTTTTACGCAGATATGATTCCGGTGATCCGGCTAAAAATGATGAAATGGAGCCGATACAGTATAAAGAGCTGGAAATTAATTTTGAAACCAAGCGGGTTTTAAAGGCCGGAAAACAGATTTCCCTCACGGCAAAAGAATTTAAAATCCTTGAAACCCTTTCAAAAAGACCTCTAAAGATTTTTACCAGGGAGGAACTTCTTGAAATCATATGGGGATATGATTTCCTCGGTGACAGCCGCAGTGTTGACATGACCATTATGCGACTTAGAAAGAAATTAGAGGAGGATACGGAAAACCCTAGATATGTAAGGACCATCTACGGCTTTGGATATCAGTTTGGAGGTGGCACGGATTGAAGTATGCAACCAGGCTTTTAGTAACCTATCTGTTTTTCTCCATACTGTCCTTTTCCATCATTATTATTTCAGTTAATAAAGCGATTGATTACTACAGCTTTGTTACAATAGAAAAGCAAATGATAGAAAAAGCAGATATTAGTGAGCTGTCATTTAGAGAAATACTGACAAGGTATGAAACGGAAACCGAAAAGGTAAAGCCGGATGAATTAGCACAAGCTGTTCTTGAGGTTTTAAAAGCCTCCGGCGTGGAAGTCAGAATCTATGATAGTAACTCGAAGCTAATCGGTTCGGCTAAGAACGGCATAATCGTTAATAATGGTTCTCCAAAGATTTATAAAGGGAATATAAAAAATGCTTTAAAGGGAAATTATTCTTATCTGGTCACGGATAATAAATTAATATATTTTGCAATTCCGGTTCAAGATAAATACTATCAAAATGTTTACGTATTTGAGATTGTCGAAAACATATCTTATTATTATGATATTATGCATAAGGTAAGAACTGTTTTATTAACCGGAGCCGGCGGATTTATAGTGCTCATTACTCTTTCAAGCTTATATATTGCCAGAAAGACAACAAAACCAATAAAATATCTTTTAGGCGCAACCGAAAAATTCTCAAAACAACAGTTTGAACCGGTTAAATTAAACCGGAAAGATGAACTGGGAATGCTTGCGGAGGGACTGAATCAGATGGGTATAAAATTAAACAGCTATATCCAGTATCAAAAACAGTTTGTCTCCAATGTATCCCATGAACTGAAAACTCCCTTAGCTGCTATCCGGGGCTTTTCCCAATATTTGAATGAAGGGGATAATGAAGACAAGGAATTAAAAAAGATATATTCCCATTTGCTGCATGAATCAGACCGTCTTACAAAGCTTATAGATGAGTTGTTAATTCTGTCAAGATTTGATAAAGCCTCCGATTTAAAAACGGAAAAGGAAGATTTATCGGAATTAACTTATAAGGTTGTTAGGTCCTTGCAGCCCAAGGCAGATATGGGAGAGCTTATAATAGAAACAGATTTAAGAAGCGGGGTAATGGCAGAGGTAAATCCTGTATTGATGACACATGCTGTTTCGAATATTTTAGATAATGCTATAAAATACTCGAATACCGGGGGACATATCCGTGTAGAGGCATATATCAAAGAAGAGATTGACCACAGTTTAAATATGGCTGTTATAAAAATAAGGGATCAAGGAATTGGAATTCATCAAGATGAACTTGCCTTGGTACAGGAGCGCTTTTACAGGGCAGGGAATTCGATTACTACGAAGGGGTCAGGTCTTGGGTTATCCCTTTGCAAAGAAATTATAGAAAAATTTAATGGCAGATTAAACCTAGAAAGCGAATTTGGAGTTGGAACTACGGTGACGATTCTGCTCCCTCTCGCATAATGTTACAAGAATGATACCAGTTTGTTATTACTCTAATAAAAGATATAGTTATAATGACATTGTAACTTAAATAAACCAAATTAAATATTAATGGAGGAATAGCAATGAAAATAGTTAAAAAGATAGTAACAGTAAGTATGCTTTTAATCGTAAGCGGAATGGTTTTAACAGGCTGTGGAAAGAACAGTGTTAAATCCCCGGATAACACAACAACCGAGACAACTGACAATAAGCCTGGTAATACATCCGACAATACATCAGACAATACGTCTGACGATACAGCTGATAATACGTCTGAGGAGACAAAGACCGATACCACGACTGATACATCAAATGATAATTCGAAAGAGGATACAGCGGAGGATTCAGAAGAGGTTATAAAAGAAGGTACAGTTGTAAAGGACGGGAATGTTGTTTTAAAACAACTGGCATTTTTGTATAAGGAAAATACCATAGCCATATCAGATATTGTGGATGATAAAAAACTCGAGAGTTTGCTTGGAAAACCAGAGAAAATAAAGACTCATACCTATTCTCCCGATGATGGATTAAATATGGATCCCTTAAATGGTAAGACAGAAAAAGAATATCAGTATAAAGGGCTTGTTATTAAAACCATTGATGGGGCAGAGGATAATCAATCTTTTATCTTTAGTATTGAAATTACAGACAAAAATTACCCTACAGTAAGAAATATAAAAGTCGGAGACAGCTATGATAAGCTGAAAGAAGCATATCCGGAAGGAAATTTAACCGGCGGTGAATTGACTAACGAAGAGGATGATTTCCGATATGAACCGGTTAATTATGTGGATGCAATGAGCTTTCATATCAAAGATAAAAAAGTCGAAAGCATTAACATATTTACATTGTTAGATTAAATTGAGTGGTTAGAGTAAATTATGTGTTACTTGAAGAATAAGTATCAGGTTATACAAAGATAAAGACTTATGTTCTTTAAAAGGATAAGAGCTGGAAGCTGCTGCAAAGTATTATTAAATGCAGCAGCTTTTTCCATGAAGTATGCAAACTATTAACATTAAGGAAGCACGGCAGTGTTAAGGCAGTAAGACAGTGTTAAGGCAGAATGACAGTGTTTAAGGCAGAATGACAGTGTTAAGGCAGCAGACAGTGTTAAGGCAGAATGACAGTGTTTAAGGCAGAATGACAGTGTTTAAGGCAGAATGACAGTGTTAAGGCAGCATGATAGTGTTAGGGCAGTATGGCGGTGCTAGGGCAGTATGGCTTATGAAAGAATAATAGTGTCGAACTATCACATGTTTAAGTAAGTACGACTTGGGTTAGGGGTATGATTATGCTATAGTAATATTCCTGCGGTGAGAATATCACTTGCTTCAATTTTACATTAGGTGTAAAAATATCAGGAATGAAGATGGAACAACTTAGAATTTATTGTAATGAATCTTCTGATATTGCAATTCACTTTCTTTATAAGGCTTTTTGTCTTCAGCAGGATAACCTATGGCTAGTATGCATTCCACGCTGTACTGCTCAGGGATTTCAAGGATTTTACTAATAAATTCTTCTGCTTTTTCCTGTTCGGTATGAAATCTTTCTCTTACCTGTATCCAGCAGGAACCAAGACCCAGATCCTGTGCTGTCAATTGGATAAAAGCGGCTGCTATGGACGCATCCTCAACCCAAACATCACTTAAAGCCCGGTCTGCTATTACTACAATTGCCAAAGGAGCATCTGCCAGAAACTTTGGTCCTGGTTCTCTGCATAATGAGAGCTGTTTCAGCAGTTCTAAATCCGTAACTGCAATAAACTGCCAGGGTCTTATTGCCCTTGAGGATGGGGATAATAGAGCGCTTTTTAAAAGTATATCCAATTTCTCTTTTTCCACTTCCTGGTTTTTAAATCTTCTGATGCTTCTTCTGGATTTTATAGTATGAAATAACATAAATATCCCTCCTGGAATTAGATTATTATTTTAATGGAATTATGTACTGAGTATATTACTGGTCAACAATCATTACATTTAATAAAGTTTCAAAAGACTGGACACTTAATAGACAACGCTTTTTTTATGTATTCCAATGACTCGATTAAATGTTATCCGATACACCAGTCTATTGCATTACAAAGCAGTTTTTGAAATGCTTCGTGTTGCCATACATCAAGGGTATGACCGGGAGTTAAAACACATAAGCGTCCCTTGCCTATATTTCTTGTGTATCCACCTATTTGTTCACCGCCGGTTTCAGAATAAGTCCTGCAAAACACATCGGCATCCGAAGCGATCACTTGAATATTATAATGTTCATCCCGTATGCTGAAATCTTCAATGCACGCTGTAATTGAATGGGCAGAGGTCATTTTGACATCAACCTTGCAGCGAGGCGGATGACCTACAAAATAATTGCCTGTAAAATTACAGTAAGGCTCCCCCTCTTTTGCTGTATTACCAGAATGCAGGGAAAGGAAACCACCGCCGTTTCTTACATAATCTTCAAACTCCTTCGGGCAGACCTCCGTAACATTTTCTTCAAACCAGGGGGCAGTGTTAGAAGCGTTTACCACATTACTCTTACTGCAGATGATGACCGGGAATTTTGCAATGCTCTCCGGGGTAAGAATATCTTTGGCGGTTTTAATAACCGTAAAGTTATAACGTGATTCCAACGGCTTTATGCCAAGCTCAATTACTTCGGCCGGGTGCCAGTGGTCGTCGCAAAGTAATAATACATCAATCATTTCAAATCTCCTTTCATCCGTATTCTTTTATAACCAGTATTTATTTAACCATTTGTATTATATTAAGTTATAGGCTCAGAACTGATAAAGGAGGACCGCCCTTTAAAAGCCGTCTTTAAAATCAATTCAGCGATTTCTTTTGCTGTTTTTTTCATTCCGTTTTTCAGCCACATCTGAATGACGCCAACCGCGCCGCTTGCCAGAAAATAAAATACATATTCGGCATCTTCTTCATTTAAAGATTCATTACCCAGTATGGGGATGAAATGCTTCCAACCGATAATTCGTATGACTTCCTGATAAAACTTGATATCTCCGTTGGAATTTAATAAAAGGTCAAAGAGCTCGGCGTTTTCTTCAATATAGATAAGGATTTTCTCCGTTATTTCAATTGGAATAATTGTCTCGTCTTTAAAATCGCAGCCTTCCAAACAATGTATTACATCGTTGATTACTTCATCTTCAATTTGCTGCAGTAAATCATACTGATCCAAATAATGAGCATAAAAAGTAGCGCGATTAATATCCGCATCGTCACAAAGTTCTTTTACTGAAATTTTAGTAATCGGTTTCTGTTTAAGAAATTTAATTAAACTGTTACGAATGACCATCTTGGTATACTTCACACGTCTGTCGACCTTCTTTGGTTCCATATCTCGTTCCCTTCTGGAATATATAAAATTTTCGTAAATTCGCAACACTTTATTAAAATCTGTTGAGAAGCTGACATTTTTTAAATATCTGTTTGTTGTATTTATTCTACATTGTCAATATAATATACCCGTGTATAATTGTCAACACAATGTTTAATAAAACTGTAAATGGCAGAATTAAACACGAATTAGAATTGCAATTAAAACAGTAATTATAGCAGTAATTATAACACGAATTAGAATTGCAATTAAAACAGCAATTAAAACAGCAATTAAAACAGCAATTAAAACAGCAATTAAAACAGCAATTAAAACAGTAATTAAAACAGTAATTAAAACAGTAATTAAGGAGTAATTAAGGAGTAATTAGAGCAGCAAGTAAAGCAGCGGTAAATTAAATTGGTATTAAACAGTAACGGAACAAGGCATAAACAAGGATTACTAAAATGGAGGCATAAGAGATGGAACAAATAGTATTTGAAAACATTAGGAAAGAATATAAAATAGGCGATGTAAAGATTACAGCGGTTGACGGCTGTTCTTTTACGATAGAGAAAGGGGAACTGGTGGTCATACTCGGTCCGTCAGGAGCTGGGAAGACTACCGTATTAAATCTTCTTGGAGGAATGGACAGTCCAACCAGTGGGAATATATTAGTAGACGGAAAAGCTGTCCATAAATACAGTAAAAAGGAACTTGTTAATTACAGGCGTAAGGATATCGGTTTCGTATTCCAGTTTTATAACCTTATGGCGAATTTATCCGCCCTGGAAAATGTGGAGCTTGCCTGCCAGATCTGTCCCGACTCGCTTGACCCAAAAGTTATCTTAAACCAGGTTGGGTTATCAGAGCGTATGGGAAACTTTCCCTCCCAGTTATCTGGTGGAGAACAGCAGCGTGTAGCGATAGCCAGAGCAATTGCTAAAAATCCCAAGCTGCTATTATGTGATGAACCAACTGGTGCTCTGGACAGTGTAACCGGACAACGCATCATTGAACTGTTACAAAAGAATTGCAGAGAAATGGGGATGACGACCATCTTAATTACACATAATGCCGTAATTGCAGATATCGCCGATAAAGTCATCAAAATCAAAAACGGCACAGTAAGCGATATTATTGTAAATGACAGTCCTAAAAAAGCAGAAGAGATTGTGTGGTGATTCCTATGTTATATAAAAATACGTTAATTAAAATAAAGAGATCCTTTGGCAGATATCTGTCCCTGTTTATTATGGTATTGGTAGGTGTCGGATTTTTTGCAGGGATACAAGAAAGTGCGCCGGATATGTCGGCGGTTGCAGATAAATATTATAAAGAACATAATTTATTGGATTTTAAAATCGTTAGTTCCATGGGTTTAACCGAGGAGGATGTTACTGCCCTTAAGGGACTTAGTAATGTAAGTGAAGTCATTCCAAGTTATTCCCTGAATGTGTTAGCCAAGGATAAAACGATCCGTGTCCATGCTTTAGAAGATAAGGTCAATACCCTTAAACTGGTGGATGGCAGGATGCCGGAAGCAGAGAATGAGTGTATTGCAGATAGTAAATCCTACAAGCCAGGGGACAAAATTACAATCACAGATGATGTAAGTGATAAACTTAAATTAAAGGAATACACCGTGGTCGGAACAGCAGAATCCGTATTATATCTGGCCGATGACTATGGCAGCACCACCAATGGAGACGGAAAACTTTCCTCCTTTATTTTTATTAATAAGAATAACTTTATTATAGATGCCTATACCGAAATCTATTTAATTGCAAAAGGAACCAAAGATACCGTAACCTATTCCTCGGCTTATGATACAGCGGCAGCAAGGCTTAAAGATGAACTGATTCCTCTAAAATCAGACAGAGAAACTGCAAGATATCAGGAAATTTACGATAAAGCGGATAAGGAAATCAGTAAAAATCAGACAAAGCTAAATGAGGAAAAGGCAAAGGGAGAGAAAAAGTTAAGCGATGCAAAAAAAGAACTGGATACCAATGCAAAGAAATTAGAAGACGGAAAAGCAGAACTTACTGAAAATGAAGAAAAATTACAGAAAAGCACGGATAAGCAAAACAAAGAATTTGACACTGCAAAAGCTCAGATAAAGGATGGATGGGATCAAATTAATTCAGCCCTGACCCAAAACGGAATAAAAAGAGCAGAACTGGACTCAAAAATAAGTGAATTGAAAGCTGCCCTGGATGGAATGAAGCTACAGCTTTTGCAGCTCCCAAAAGACAGCACAGAATACGTAAAGTTATCCGAAACCATAAAGCAATATACAGTATCTTACCAGGGACTGGTAAAACTGAAAACTTCGATAGATACTTTATCAGCCCAAGAAGCCAAATTGAACCAGGGAATTGATACCTTTCAAGCAGAAATACAAAAAGCAAAGCAGGAGATTGAAAAAGGTAAAAAGGATATAGCAAAAAATGAAAAGAAATTAAAGGACGGATATGACGAATATAATGAAAACCTGGAAAAATTCAATAAAGAGATAACAGATGGTCAGAAAAAAATTGATGATGCCAGAAAAGATCTTTCAGAAATTGAAAAACCTCAGTGGTATATTCTTGACCGGGATGCTGCCGTAGGTTACAGTTCTTTAAAATCTGATATTAATGTAGTCACTTCGGTAGCCGCAGTCTTTCCCTTCTTTTTTATACTGCTTGGAATGCTTATGACCTCTAATTCCATGACCAGGTTAATCGCAGAAGAACGTGGTGAACTAGGTACCTTAACCTCCCTGGGTTATAAAGACCATAGTATTGTAGCCACTTATTTGTTTTATATTCTGTCTGCCACGGTACTTGGAACCGCAGCCGGATTTTATCTAGGATGCCGGGTAATTCCTCCGCTTATTTATTCCACCTTCCAATATATACTGCCGCCTATAATCATCAGGTATAATCTGGTTACCTTTGCCTTAATTCTTATTGTAACTGCAGTTCTTATGATTGGATTGACGGTATTTACCTGTAATAAGGAATTAAAACAAAAGCCTGCGGTTTTAATGCGCCCGGTTCCCCTGCCAAGTGGACAAACCATATTATTGGAAAGAATCCGCCCCTTGTGGAACCACCTTTCTTTCACCTGGAAGGTTACTATAAGAAATATGTTCCGTTACAAAAAAAGAGCATTCATGACCATTGTCGGAGTGGCTGGCTGTACCGCCCTTTTGCTGGTAGGCTTTGGTTTGAGGGATAGTATGCGGGGCATTGCACAAAAGCAGTACGGTGATATACTCCGTTACAGCAATATGATTATCTTAAAAGATGAAGTGAAGACCATAGACGGCGAGTTTAAGAATGTCTTAACAAAAGAAAACATAAAAGAACCCTTATTATTAAGACAGTCTGCCTTTAAAAGCAGCGGAAGGAATAAATCCTTAGACACCTATTTAATAGTACCTGAGAATAAAGATGTATTTTATAAGTATTTTAATTTAACAAGTGATACGGATGGAGCAACTTTATCCTTAGAAGATAATGGTGTGATAGTCACCGAAAAACTTGCAGAGATCTTAAAAGCCGGAAAAGGGGATACCATTACCATAAAAGATACGGATAATAATGAATATTCTTTGACCGTAAGCAGTGTGGCTAAAAACTATACCTCTAATTATATTTACCTGAGCAATGAGCTGTACCGTAAGATTTTTAATGAGGCTCCAGCCTATAATGCCATTGCAGCAAATCATGATTCAACGGATAATAATACCCTTGCAAAGCACCTTATTGACAGCGGTTATGTGATGAATGTAATATTTACCAGTGATGTCCTTAAGAAAGTCCTTGACAGTAATGACAGCTTAAACAGTATCATTATCCTGATTGTGGTGGTGGCATCCCTTTTGGCAATTATCGTTTTATATAACCTGACCTCCATTAATATAAGCGAGCGGACCAGGGAAATTGCCACACTTAAAGTCCTGGGATTTACAGATAAAGAAGCAAACGGTTATATTTACCGGGAAGCCTTGATCCTGACTTTGATCAGCATCGGAATCGGTCTGATTTTAGGAATGATTCTTCACCGCTTTGTTTTGGGGGTTCTGGAAGGCGATGAAATGGTGCTGTCCAAAAAGATCGAAGTATTAAGCTTTATTCTGGCTTGCGGGCTGACGATGGCATTTTCGGTAATTATGCAGTTTGTTACTTATGTTAAATTAAAAACCATTGATATGATTGAATCACTTAAGTCAGTGGAATAAGATACCAAAATTTACGAAAACCAGGAAAGAAAATTAATATCTGCTTATACTTTAACTTCCTTACTGCATATATTGTTATTGCATAAGTCAAAGAGGTGAGGTTACTATGTATAAAATACTGGTGTGTGTATTTTTCCCCGACTTGTATAATGAGATGCAGCAAGGGTTCAGGGAAGCAGGATGTGAAGTAAGGGAACTATTAATAGGAGAAGAGTATATTAAAAAATATGATTTAGTTAAGTTAAAATTATTAAGTACAATTGATGAATTCAGACCGGATTTTGTGTGTTCCTTTGGTTGGTGGAAGGATCTGATTGACATAAATGATTTTATTGATGTCATAAAAAGTAAAGGCCTTTTCCACATATGGTGGTCGTCTGATGATCCTGTTTGCTGTGGTCAGGTTTCCCTTCCTGCCGCAAAGAAATCGGATTTGGTATTTACGCCGGTAGATTATCTGGTACCAGAGTATGCGAAATTCGGAGTGAAGGCATTTTTGCTGCCAAATGCCTGTTCTTCAAGGTATACGAAAGTATCTCCTAAAGCAGAGTACAAAAATGATCTGGTATTAGTGGGAAATAACTACAGTTTCAGACATGTCGACGAGGAATCAAAAAATAGTATCTTATATAAGTTTAGAGTAGACGGTACTTATCAGATGTTGCAGCCCCTGGTAGATAATCAGAAGAATCTTAAGGTATGGGGAAAATGGTGGACGGACTTTGACCGGGCATTTTTACTTCCGGTTCCTTTATACGGCGGTGAACTAAAGAAAGAAGAAATCCCATACGTATATGCTTCTTCAAAGATTGCCTTAGGTATCCAGCAGGTGGCAACCTCTAAAACATATGTATCTACCAGAACTTATGAAGTATTAGGCTGTGGAGCATTCCATCTTACCCAGTTCTCCTGCGGTATTGATTATTACTTTAAAAAAGGTGTGCATCTGGATTGGTCCAATTCAAAGGAAGAGACTCTGGAGCTTGTGGATTACTATTTGGCACACGATGATATCAGAGAGAAGATAGCTCTTAACGGTAAACGGGAAGTAGATGAAAAACACAGACTTGTACATCGGGCAAAGTCGGTACTAGATACCATTGCACAGTATATCTAGGAGAAAAAAAGCAGGTTCTAGTAGATGGTAACCCTTTGGGTTCCAATACCGAAGGTTATGTAGTGTTACGACACAATGAAGCGTTACGACACCTGAAGCTTAGCTAGGAAACGATAATAGGAGTTGTTGCATAATTAGCAGCGAGTGAAACCAGGGTAATATACTACCAGGTCATTATCTCTGCAAATATGTAACAGCTCCAAATTATGTAACAGAAAAAACTTTTTCTTCCTGCCTGCTTCGAAACGGCAGATAATCCAAAAACCGTTTGACAGCAAGGGAAGCAGATTTCTGATCTTTCATTGCAAGACCTATGTTGCGGTAAGCAGGTACATCCAGTTCTTTTACCACAATGTGGTAGGGAATACGCTGCAAAATAAGTTCCGGTAAGATGCTGATACCTAAACCACTTTCTACCATAGACATAATGGCATAATCATCCCAGGTCGTAAAACGTATTTTTGGTATAACCTTATAATCCTTAAATATCTCAGAAACTTCTGTCCTTGATCCCTTTTCTAAAAGGATAAAAGGATCCTCGCATAAGGCGTTGACAGGAAAACGGTCATAAGCAGCCAGAGGATGGTCTGTCGGAAGAATCACAAGTAATTTATCTTTCTTAAGTGAAATTGTTTCTAATTCAGGCAAGGTAGGAAGAATAAGGAAGCCACAGTCTACCCGGCCTTCTAAAATCCAGTTTTCAATCTCTGTGTAATCTCCAAGCAATAGCTCATAGTTGATACCTGGATAACTTTTCTGAAACTCTTTGATAATACCTGGTAGCCAGTGGGTTGCTACACTGGAAAAGGTACCGATTCGTATTAATCCCGATTTAAGTCCGTGCAAGTCATCAATCTGCATCTGTAAATGCTGATATTCTGCACATACATTCTTTATGACCGGCAGCAGATTAAGCCCGTCAGAAGTCAGACGTACCCCCATACGGTTTCGTTCTAAAAGAGGGATGCCCCATTCAGCCTCTAAATCACTTATCATTCTGCTGATACCTGACTGGGAATAGTTCAGGTTTTCAGCAGCTTTTGTGAAACTGCCGTACTCAACAGTCTTTAAAAAAGCCAGGTACTTTTGGATATTCATATCCATAGGAAAGTCGTCTCCTTGCATCTGAAAATGTCATGCGATTCATGATAATTATTCGCTTTTGTAATAACAAGTGTAATGATATACTAATCCTGCACAAAAATCAAGTATGCAAAAAGTCCGACAGGAGAGTTCAAAACAAATAAAATGAAAAAAGCATATATTAAGTACATAGCATCCTTGCTGCTCTTTGGTTCCAATGGGATTGTTGCCAGTTATATCCCTCTTGACAGTCAGAGCATCGTATTATTAAGGACATTAATCGGCAGTTTATTCCTGATTACAATTTTCATTCTTTCGGGGCGAAAGTTTAAATGTTATAAAAGCAAAAAAGAATTCGGATACCTGGCTGCCTCCGGTGCTGCCTTAGGTGCAGGCTGGATTTTCTTATATGAAGCTTATAACCGCATCGGTGTCAGCCTTGCAACTCTGGCCTACTATTGCGGACCGGTTATTGTAATGGTTCTTGCTCCTGTTATATTCCATGAAAAGCTTTCAAAGGTTAAATTATATGGTTTACTTTCCGTTTTGTTTGGGATGTTTTTGGTTAACAGCAGGGTACTGCTAGAAGGTGCTTTATCCTGGGGGCTGATATGTGGCATTTTAGCCGCTGTTATGTATGCTTTTATGGTGATTTTCAGTAAAAAAGCATCGGGCATTGAAGGAATGGTAAATCCAATGTGCCAGCTTACTGCCAGCTTTCTCACGGTAGGTCTTTATATTATAATAAAGCAAAAACCAGATATTGCTATAACTGACGGAAGTTTGGTGCCAATCTTGATTTTAGGGATTGTTAATACCGGAATTGGCTGCTATTTGTACTTTTCGGCAATCCAGCAGCTGCCCGCTCAGTCAGTGGTAATCTGCGGGTATTTAGAGCCGTTTTCAGCCTTGTTTTTTTCCGCTCTTTTGTTAAAGGAAAGGATGTCTGTGTTACAATTAATCGGAGCTGCATTGATTCTTTTTGGGGCAGCATTTGGTGAATGTTATAACCCCAATCTGTTCAGACAGCTGTTAAAGCATAAAAATGCGTTACTGGCTAACATCATTCATAATACACGGAACAAATTAAAGAATGGAACTGTATAACTGGATAAAGGTTATTTTATATAAAAAATAAAGCCCAGGGTAACTGAACTATTAATTTCCGTTACCCTGGGTATTTTTAAGCAAATGGTAAGCATGAATAAGACTGTTGCAAAATTCAAAGTACAATTATCATGCTAAATTAAGATTCTGTAAACTTACAATTTTGCAACAGTCCCATTGACTATGGTCCATTCTATTGATTTGGAATACTATTTTATTTTTTTCTTTGAAAAAATCTTGGTCTGCTGTGTTTTGCAACCATATACTGGTAAAAGTTCTCGCAGTTTTCATATCTTTCAGAAGTTACCCAGCTTACAGGTGCTTTTGTATTATATTTTATTAAATCTAAGTATAAATTTGTGCTGCCAATATACATAATAATCGCCTCCTTATTAATCGTTCTAATCCGTTTTCTGTTCTTTTGTTTGATTTAATTATACGTAAAATTTGACAATTTGTATATGATCTGATAATCTGAATATAAAGGTAAAATCTGTATTAAAAATACAAAACATATGTTCCTGCTAAGCTTTGATAATTTAGAGTAGGCAGTTAAAAACAATAGAATATATATGAAAATCAGTTCAAAATATAGATGGAAAACATAATCAATATTTACCTAGATGTTGAAGACAGAGCAGATACATTATAGAGAAAAGGAGATGGCAGTATGGCAGTACGTTTTTGGGAATTGTATGAAGAGACAAAAGACCAGTTCCGACTAAAAATTATTGCGGGCAAAGCCGGTATGGATACGGTGGTAAGCTGGGTACATATGCTGGAAGATGAAATGATTGTATCCAGATTCCATGGAGAAGAATTGGCGATAACCACAGGTATGAAAGCGGTTAAGCCCGGCTGGCTGCTAAAACTGGTTCAGAAAATGGCGGAAGATGATTGTGCAGGGATAATCCTTAATACCGGTATGTATTTGGAAAGCATTCCGGAGGAAGTGGTTGTCTGGTGCGAGACCCATAACTTTCCCCTTCTTGAAATGCCCTGGGAATTCTCCATCACCGAACTGATACAGGCTTATTGTATGAGGATTATTGATCAGCAGCAGTTTGAAAAAAAGATCGGAAATGCTTTTCGGGATGTGATACAAGGACGAGTCTCGGAAGAGAATATTAAGCAGGTTTTAGGAGAGCGGTATGATATAGAAGGATCCTTCAAAGTCTTTTGCATATGTGTTAAAAAGACTATGGAGGATGAACTTAACTATAACCAGGCTGTAATAAAACTTGAAAACTTATTCGGTTTATGGAAAGGAAATGACAAAATCAATGCTTCCTACGGGCTTATCCGAATGGAGGACTTTCTGGTATTGATTCTGAATAACAGAAAGGAAAAACAGTATAGGGAACTGCCAAACCAGATCGTACAAAGCTTTTCTTATTTTGCCAGGGAGAAGCGGTTTTATTTAGGCATCGGACCGGATATAAGCTATATAGAAAATCTTTCTGCCAGTTATAAAAAAGCCAGGACGGCTATGAAGATGTCTATGGGAACAGGGAGAGCAATTATTGATTTTGAGGAAATGGGTTTCTTTAAAATACTATTTTCAGTAGAAGACACGGATATTCTTACAAGTTATGCAGAGGAAATGATAGGACCTTTGGAGGCCTACGATGCAGCCCATGGTTCCAGTTATATGAATACCTTAAGGAGCTATATCAAGAATGATCGCAGTCTGATACGTGTTGCTGAGGATACCTATACCCATAGAAATACAGTGAATTACCGCATTCAAAACATTAAAAAGATATTGAACTGTGAGTTAAGTGATGTAGAGGAATTATTTCCCTTTCAGGTCGCTTTTTATATACGGGATATGTCTAAAAAGAACGTTTAGAAACCGGTTTTCTGAAAAAATACACCTAAAAACCTTAACGGATACGGCAATACCAGTAGATCTGCCATTGATTTTATGTTCTGAAGTATTTATAATAGAATTGTAGATAAAAAGCAATTGACTATCGAGTAGATAAAATTTAATATAAAAGAAAATATAAGAAAAAAGCAATTGTTAAAAAGCAGCTGTATAAGGTAAAAGCATTGTTATAAATAGTTGCCTAAGATAAAAGCATTGTTATAAAATAGCTGCATAAGATAAAACATAGTTATAAAATAAAAGCATTGTAAAAAGCAGTAGCATAAGATAAAAAGATAGTTATAAAATAGCAGCATAAAATAAAAGCAATTGCTATAAAACAGATGTAAGACAAAAGTATTCTATATGAATATATACTGCGTTAAATTAAAATATAAGTAACAACAATTGATTTATTGCCCATGATTATAATAACAGACAGGAGGATTATTATGAAAATCACTATGTATGGTACCCCCATTTGCACGGAATGTGTTGCAGCAAAAGCTAAATTGGAAACCTGTAAGGAGGTAGAACTGGATTACAGGGAAATTACGAAAAGTACGGCGATTTTAAAAGAGTTTTTGTCATATCGGGATCATGATGAAATATTTGCTCCGATAATGGAAGAAGGCAAAATTGGCATACCTTTTTTCATTCTGGAGAACAATACGAAAACATTTGATATATATGAATTCCTTAATGAGGAAAAACCGGTGCAAACTGCAGATTCCTGTTCCATAGACGGCAAGGGACAGTGCTGAGGTTAAGGCTGGTCCTGCTAAATGGTAAATACAGTGAATCTATTAAATGAGATGTGAGAGTGAAAACTTTTACATCTCATTTTTGCAAAATAATTGGAATCTATAGCTTTTTACTGAAATAAGCATGGTAATTTTGTTAAATTTGCATAAAAACTTTGAAAACCCTCTTGCTGTGGTATATAATGGAAACAGCAACCCTCAGACATAAATGTAAAGGTAATACTTTTTAGAGATGGAGATATAAGGTTGATAGAAAATTAATAAACTGAAAGGATGCCACAATACGATTCTTTCAACCTTTTATTCGTGGCAGTATTGCAAGGAATCTTGCGATAGGCAGTGAAAATAAAAGTGAAAAAAATGCCAAGAACAATTCCAGGTATCATTAAAATAATAAACGAATCGAATGATATGGATACGATTGAAACCATGGAAAATTATATTGGGTGTTATTATGGGGTACTCATTCTGCTTATAGGAGCAATCGTAAATTTTATGTTGCATCACGAACTGAAAAGTTCTGTCCTGGACAGTGTATTTATGTTACTATTATGTAGTTGTTTTGTCATTACCCCTTACTTAAAACTTAAGACCAGAATAATCACCCATTGGATATCCGTACTATTTTCCGTAGTGCTGATATTTGTTACAGTCAGAATTTATGACTATATGGGACCGGCTATATGGACGGTTGCATTTCTTAATATAATTATATCTTCAATAAGAACAACAAGGGTAATGCTAAACTATGTTACTGTTTCAATTCTCTTTGTGAGTATATATTATTCCCTGGTACTATCCCGAATACCCTTTGAATATGGGACGGAGTATTATGCTACACAGATATTTTTAATTGCCTTCATCGTTGTAATTACCCCCTTTCTTCATTTAATAAACAGAACCCACTATAACAGGGTTAACCATATGTATATGACAGAAGTAAAACAAAGAGTAGAACTGGAGAAAATGTATCATGACATTGCCGCCACCCATGCAGAACTTCGTTTAAAATATGATGAGTTAAATGAGAAAAACAAGGAACTAAAACGGAATGAAGAGAAGCTATATCACATGGCTCATTATGATCTGATTACCGAATTGCCAAACCGGAAGACTATTATGGATAGAATCCATGAGCTTATAGAAGAATCCAAAACAAAAGCTGTTTATTTCTATATGGTTTTTATCGATATTGATTCCTTTAAAAAAATAAATGATACCATGGGACATCATGTAGGGGATTTATTTATTAAACAGGCCGCGGACCGATTTAAAAAGAACATTGATAAAGAAGATCTGATTGGCAGAATTGGTGGGGATGAGTTTGCTTTAGTCATTCAGAGAAATCTAAGAAGGGAAGAGGCATTATTTTATCTTGATAGAATTCGAATGGAATTTATAAAGCCCTTTATAATAGGCGATAATAAAATCAATACCAGTGCGAGTTTTGGGGTAGCAGCTTTTCCGGCTGATGGGGTGAATCATTCGGAACTGGTGAAAAATGCTGATGCTGCAATGTATAAGGCGAAAGAACTGGGTAAAAATAATATACAGTTTTTTACGGATTCCATGGAGAAATAATGAATAAGGGTTTTACTAATACTATGTTACAAAACCTCAATGGCAGTTGAACTAAGAAATGGCGGATATAAAAGGAATAAGAATAGCGTTGGATTTTAAATACCGACGCCTTTTTTATTTTAAAGAAAAGGTTTTCTGAGCTAATCTGTAAAATAAAAGCACTCCATGCAGGACTCGCAGGACTCTTACGAGGAAGGTGTCACTGATGTGACAGTGCGTCAGTGCTGCGCTAGAGTCTGGCGAGCCAGACTCTATGTCTTAAGGAATATTTGATTTAATTGACTTTACCTCCGGTGGAGGTAGAGAAGCTCCTGGGGTTTTTAGCTGAAAAAATATATTGTGAGTTAAAATTGCCAAATACCAATATTGTTGGTATTATTAAAGATAGAATTGATTTATAAAGTATATGACGACACATTATAAAACCAGACAATCATAAAAGGATTTGATATAGATTATGAAAAAATTAGTCATCGGAATATTAGCCCATGTGGATGCAGGCAAGACCACTTTATCGGAGGGAATGCTGTATTTAAGCGGCAAAATAGGTAAGCTTGGGAGAGTAGACAAGGGTGATGCCTACCTGGATACCTTTGAACTTGAACGGGCGAGAGGAATTACCATATTCTCTAAACAAGCTGTATTTGAGATAGAGGATACCCAGATCACCTTACTGGATACCCCGGGACATGTGGATTTTTCAGCGGAGATGGAGAGGACTCTAAAGATCCTGGATTATGCTATCTTAGTGGTAAGCGGAAGCGACGGAATTCAGGGACATACGAAAACCTTATGGCGGCTGCTTACTATATACCAGATACCGGTCTTTCTATTTATTAATAAGATGGATCAGAACGGGACAAATCGGGATAAGCTGATGAGTGAATTAAAAACCCAGCTAGACGACGGATGCATTGATTTCGGACAGGCTGGGATAGAGACGTTTTTGGAACAGTTAGCTACGTGTGAGGAAGGACTGTTAGAAACTTATCTGGAAACAGGCCAGATTGATAAGGAGCAGATTAAAAAAGCGGTAAGAGAACGAAGCGTTTTTCCCTGCTTTTTTGGTGCTGCCTTAAAATTAGAGGGGATTCTTCCGTTTATGCAGAGCCTGGTTGAGTATGCTGTTATACCAGCTTATAAGGAAGAATTTGGAGCGAAAATATTTAAAATTGCAAGAGATGAACAGGGAAACCGGCTTACCTATATGAAACTTACAGGCGGGAAGCTGAAAGTAAAAGATATACTTAAGAATCATGACTGGGAAGAGAAAGTCAATCAGATCAGGGTTTATTCTGGACAGAAATTTGAAGCAGTGAATGAACTGGAAGCGGGTTCCGTATGTGCAGTAATCGGATTAAGTAATACCAAGCCAGGAGAAGGCTTAGGTACGGAGAAAGCGTCGGAAGCGCCGATATTAGAACCTGTACTATATTATCAGTTGATATTGCCCGAGGGGTGTGATGTAAGAGCAATGCTTCCTAAACTGCGGCAGATTGAAGAAGAAGAGCCGGAGCTCCACCTTGTATGGGAGGAGCAGTTACAGGAAATCCAGGCTCAGATTATGGGAGAGGTGCAAATTGAAATTCTTCAAAGTCTCATACAAAGCCGTTTTGGTGTCTGGATAGAATTTGGACCGGGAAAGATTGTATATAAAGAGACCATTGGGGACAAGGTAGAAGGGGTAGGACATTTTGAACCCCTGCGGCATTATGCGGAGGTGCATTTGTTATTAGAGCCTGGTGAACCAGGGAGCGGGCTGGTATTTGGGACAGATTGCAGTGAGGATGTACTGGGAAAAAGCTATCAAAGGCTTATTCTTACCCATCTGGAAGAAAAGGTTCATAAAGGGGTATTAACGGGTTCAGCCATCACCGATATGAGAATTACTTTAATAGCAGGCAGGGCACATATAAAACATACAGAAGGCGGAGATTTCAGGGAAGCTACCTACCGGGCCGTGCGTCAGGGGTTAAAAGAGGCTGTCTCTGTTTTATTAGAGCCATATTATGCCTTTCAACTGGAACTGCCGGAGAATATGGTAGGACGTGCTATGACTGATATTGAAAAAATGTTTGGCACTTGTGAAATTTCCCATACAGGAGGTGGATTTACTGTACTTACCGGAAGTGCTCCGGTTGTTGCTATGAGAAATTATCAAAAAGAAGTAACTGCCTATACAAAAGGACAGGGGAAACTTTTTTGCAGTCTAAAAGGATATGAACCCTGCCATAATACACAAGAAGTAATAGAAAGTATCGGATATGACTCGGAAAGAGACCTTGCTAATCCCACCGGTTCCGTATTTTGTGCCCATGGAGCCGGATTTTTGGTGGAATGGGATAAAGTAAAGGATTATATGCATTTGGAAGGGTATTATCAGAAAAAGTCAGTATCCTTAACCACCCCGCAAAACCAGTCTTCCTATACGGAAGAGAGAACGATTAGTCTGGATGAAATTGACCAGATTATTAACAGTACCTATAATGCTAACCAGGGTAAGAAAGTAATCTGGAAGAATCGCAGACCAGCCAGGGAAAGTTATCAGGAACCGGTCACATATGTAAGACAGCAGAAAGAAAGCAAAGAGGAATATCTGCTTGTAGACGGATATAATGTTATCCATGCCTGGACAGAATTAAGTGAACTTGCCGTTGATAATATGGACGGGGCCAGAATGAAACTGCTTGATATCCTGAGTAATTATCAGGGAATCAAAAAAAGCCAGATTATCGTTGTATTTGATGCTTACCGCTTAGAGGGACATCAGGAAGAAACCCTCGATTACTTTAATATCCATGTGGTATATACAAAAGAAGCACAGACAGCGGACCAGTATATTGAAAAGTTTGCTCATGACAATCAGCATAAGTATAATATAACCGTTGCGACCTCAGACGGCTTGCAGCAGATTATCATCAGAGGAGCCGGCAGTGCCATATTATCGGCAAGGGAACTAAAAGAAGAAATTGACAGGGTCAATGAAAGAACAATGGAAGAGTTTCAGGAAAAGCGGGGAAGGGACCGAAGTTATCTAATCGATGCGCTTACAGAAGGGGCAAAGCAGAAGGTGGAAGAAATAAGGAATCAGAATAAGGAATCAGAATAAGGAATCAAGAGATTGCGAAAATGAGAAACCATAATGCAGGGGGGTAACATACTGGAAGGTTTCAAATATTTTTCTATTTGCTGTGAAGCGATTTCATGATATAATAAACCTAAATATTAGATTGAAAGGTGATTCATAATGAATAGTCCCATTTAAGCATAAGCAATTAAATAAGTTACTTGTTTTACGTTTTATTTTTATGCTTAAATTTAATCAGAAAGGACTTTTTTATTATGAAGCCATATAGAAATATTTGGCTCATGTATGCTATTGCCCTTTTACAGGGAATGGTATTCTATGGGCCAATTGCTGCTTTATACCGTCAATCCGCCGGTGTAACTATTTTTCAGATCACTATAATAGAGAGTATATCCCTTGGTCTTTGTCTTCTTTTAGAACTTCCCTGGGGGGTGATAGCGGACAGAATCGGTTATAAAAAGACCATGCTTTTTTGCTGCTGTTTATATTTTCTTTCTAAAATTGTATTTTGGAAAGCGGAAGGGTTTTTGGCTTTCCTTGCGGAGAGGATTATGCTAAGTATAGTTATTTCCGGTTTATCTGGAGTGGAGAACAGTATTTTGTATTTGTCGGATAACTATAGAACAGACTATGTGAAATCAGGCGATAAAAAAACAACGGAAACCGCCTTGCCTGGTAAAGTCCATACCCAGAAAATCTTTGGAATCTATAATAATATGCAGACTCTTGGTCTTCTTATTGCCTCTTTCGTTTATGCAGTATTTGTTAAAGACAATTACAGGTTATCAGGTCTTTTGACCGTCTGGAGTTATGGCTTTTCAGCAGTATTAGCTTTTTTCCTTACAGAAGTTAAAGATAAGACAAAAGAAAAAGCAGGAGTAAAAGAATTTACAGCACTTTTAAAGCAAACGCTTCAAAATAAATACCTAATCTTTTTTTTGATTGGTGTCGCCTTACTAAATGAAACCCACCAGACCATAACGGTATTTTTAAACCAGCTTCAGTATGTAAGATGCGGTTTATCAGGCACAGCAATCGGATATATTTATATCGGTATTACTATTGTGGGTATGGCTGGTGTATTTTCAGAAAGACTAACACGGAAACTTGGTATCACCTTGTTATCAGTTATCTTGTATGGGGCTGCTTTCTTTGCTTGTATTATTCTGGGGGTTACGGTAAATGCTGTGCTTTCTGTTGGAGCAATTGTTATTCTGAGGGTAAGTTTTAGCTTATTTGGACCCTTGCAGACAGAACTGCAAAACAAACTGGTCAGGACAGAAAACCGCGCCACAGAACTTAGTATTAATGCTGTAATCATAGATTGTACCGGTATTGGAACCAATGTGATATTTGGCAGATTGGCAGATGCGAAGCTTTTATATGCCATGCTTGCGGGGGCAGTATTATGTTTTGCCGGTTTTTGGCTGTTTATGGTTGGAATAAAAAATGCTAAGAAACAGATAATCCAGCAGACAAGGAAAATAAGCGTATAACATAAAAAAGAGAGGACTTATAGTATGCGGGCAGAAAAATTAAATAGAGATGAAAAAGGAGATTTTATTACCTATTGTAAAAAACATCGAAGCGAGATAGATGATTCATTTTTGTACGATAATGACTTAGAAAAGTTTGAACCAGATGAGGACAATCCAACTTTCGTTATAAAAGAAAACGGAGTAATCGTTGCAGTGGTCTCACTTGTCATGGATGATTATCATAGAAGTGGGAAAAATGGACGTTTTCGTATCTTTCATTCGGAAAAACAGGATATTAACTTATATTCTATCTTGTTGGAAGAAATTTTAAAATATACAAAAGGGCTTAATAAAGTATTTTCCTTTGTCCCTTTTGTTAATAAAGAGCTTTCCGGTATTATGGAGAACCTTCAATTTAAAGCAGAAAGATATGTGTTTTTATTGATGAAGGAAATCAAAGAGAGACCTCAGATTACGTTTCCAGAGGGGTTTTATGTAAGAACCTTTGAGTCTGGAAAAGATGAAATAGAATGGTGCAAGATTAGAAATACAGCATTTTTAAGTTTAAAAGGCAACTCAACCCCCATTACACCTGATATGATTACGAAACAGTTATCAAAGCCAGATTATCTAGAAGGTGGTTTTATGTTTCTTATGCATGAGGACAAACCAGTCGGAATCATAAGAGGGGCAAAAGATGAATATGAGGGTGAACCAGCTATATATATCGGTCCCATTGCAATTCTGCCGGAGTATCAGGGAAAAGGTCTTGGAAGACAGCTGCTTCGTACCATGCTTGAATATGCAGATAAGCTTAAGTATAAAAAAACAGTGCTTTGTGTAAATGCCGAAAATGATAAGGCAAAGGAACTATATCTAAAAGAAGGATTTGTACAGGTTGAAGGGGTAGCCTCCTATGAGTATCACCTTATTTGATTATAAAAAAGTATAATATGTTAAAGCGAGTTTACTTCATGCCCTTGATTTGTTGATATATGGTAGGAGAACCCTACAGATCGCGCCTATCCCTGGGGTATTGATATCACAGAAACAAGATTTATTTTAATGGGATAACTGCCAAAAAATCAGGGGAACGTAAATACTTGAAGTTATTCTTTCATTTATTCCAATATTTGTTATAATAAATGTAGCGCATTAAAAGGCATAATAAGAACAGGAAATCAGGCTGTTATGCCTGAGAAAGGCAGGAATTATAATGGGTATTAAAAAATATGAGTTTACTGGTGAAAAGAAATTTGATATTAGGGATTTTGATACTTCGGATACAGGAGAATTAAGCAAAGAGGAACTTCATAGTCTGGTTAGTGATAATATGGCTCTTATGAGGGAATATCAGGACAAGCTCTATGCGGAGGGGAAAAACGGCATATTAATCATTTTTCAGGCGATGGACGCTGCCGGTAAGGACGGAGCAGTAAATCATGTATTTTCCGGACTTAATCCTCAGGGAGTAGATGTCTTAAGTTTTAAACAGCCTACCAGTGAGGAACTGGCTCATGATTATCTTTGGCGCATACATAAGCATGTGCCCCAAAGAGGAAAAATCGCTATTTTTAACCGTTCCTATTACGAAGACGTACTCGTTGCCAAAGTCCATAAATTGTATGAGGTACAGAATCTGCCGGACCGTTGCAAGGAAGAGGATGTGATTCATAAAAGATACGGCCACATCAGAGATTTTGAGGAATATCTGTGGGATAATGGAATTACGGTAGTGAAATTCTTCTTACACATCTCAAAAGATGAGCAAAAAAAGCAGTTTCTGGAACGGATTGACGACAAATCAAAGAACTGGAAGTTTTCAAAAAGTGATTTGTCAGAACGAGAATATTGGGAGGATTATCAAAAGGCTTACGAAAAAGCCATAAATAAAACTGCCACCAAACAATGTCCCTGGTACGTTATTCCTTCTGATAACAGATGGTTTGCAAGGTCATTAGTTTCCGAGGTAATTGTTAAGGTAATGAAAGAGATTGATCCGAACTATCCAAAGATTTCAAAGGAAGCCGAAGCAGACCTTCAAAAGTGCAGGCAGCTCCTTGAAAAGGAGGAGTAAAGGAGCTTTCGAGGAGAATAGAGAGGAGATAGCAATTATATGTTAGAACAGGTGTTAATAGGCAATGTTATTCTGGATTGTATCGATCCGAAATCCCTGTCCGATTTTTATATTCGGATGCTGAACTGGGAGAAGACTTATGAGGATGAAGGAGTTATTATACTTGCTTCCTCCTCCTGTAGTGTCAAAATTGGTTTTCAAAGGAATCTGGATTATATCCCGCCTGTATGGCCTGAATTACCGGGGATGCAGCAGATGCAGGTCCATATGGATTTTAAGGTAAGAGATAAAGCCCACATGGAATCCATGATAGAACATGCCATTGCCTGCGGAGCTGTCAAAGCAAAGGAGCAATATTCTGAGCTTTGGACCGTAATGATTGATCCGGCAGGTCATCCGTTTTGTTTTGATACTTTATAGGATTGTGGCACATTCTTTTATGAATTCAAGCTTTACAATCGTTATACCAGATTTACAGGGCGGGTTCTGAATTTTCTATATTCCGTAGGGCTTAAGTTGAAATTCTGATAAAAAACCCGGGAGAAAGTTTTATAGGATTTAAAACCCGCCTCAAAACAGATATCAATTACCGAGCTGTCGGTAGACAGTAACAGGTCACAGGCCTGGGCAAGCCTGATTTTTTCAAGATACCGATGGAAGTTCTCGCCCAGGAGCTGATGAAAGGAAGCACTGATATTAGAGGTACTCATATGAAACCGTTCCGAAAGGGTTTTCAGCGAAATATCCTCTTGATAATTCAGGGAAACATAGGTGATGATATCCCATACACCGCTGTTACGGCTTAACATGTGTTTTCCTTTTAAACGGCTGTCTCCATTTATCCGATTTCTGTCAAAGGTTATTAAAAGTTCGGCGAGCTTGCTTTTAAACATCAGTTCACTCCACTTTTGTCCTTTGGTCAGTTCAGACAGCATGGATTTAAGTATATTAGTCATATCGGTGGTTATTTCTTCATTAAAGTAATGATATGGTGTATTATCAAGGGCAGCATTGCTTAAGAGTTCAGCCAATGCCAAGAAAGCTCCGTTCCGGTCGTAAAAGCTCTCAATTCTTATACTCCCAACATACATACTCACAGATTCTCCCTGAATTAGTTGGATTTCATGAATATGGTGAGGAAATAAAAGAGTAAAATTGCCGGGTTTTAGAATATGTTCTTTTCCATTGATTTTCTCGGTGGCAGTCCCGTTAATCGTAAAATTAAACTCAATATAGTTATGGCAGTGGGGCAGGACATGCCCTTTTAAATTATCTATTCTTAAGGCAAAGGGAAGATCTTTACTAATCCATTCCTTATGGGAAACAAAAATTGGCATCATAGGGACTCCTTTTATATCCGGTAATCTATAATTGAAGACAGACCGCGGAAGGTGCTGCGTTCATTGGTTTTAAAGGGAAAGGAACTATTACTAATTATAATTTACCGACTTTCTGATGTCAAATAAATCATAGTGAATCTTTTCTTGTAAAAAGGATAACAATAAATTTTGAGATATAATTTGTAAATATGGCATGCATCTGAAAACCAATTTGTTTATTATAAATTATATATGGGGGCTGTAGAAAATTCAGACAGTCCTAACAAACTCAAACCTATTTACAAGGAGGTAACTATGCCATATTATTTGCAAAACATGAAAGAACGGCTGCCTGGGGTATTAGAGAGTATTAAAAGTTCTGTCTACCAAAAAGTATCCCCTCTTGATATGACAGTCTATGTAACCACAGAACCGGTTCCCTTTAAAGACAGGACCACCGGAGAAGAAAAGAAGATAAAGCTCTTTAATAGCTGGGGCGGTTTATTCGAATGCGGCTGGTTTCATTTTACAGGGACAGTTCCTGATCTGGAGGAAGTTAAAAAGAAACAGAACGCTGATACCGAGATAGTACTCCTAATTGATATTAACGGTGAGCTGTGTGTTGTAGATGAGAAAGGAAAGCCCGTCAGAGGACTCACCAATGTATCCTCAGAATTCGACTATTCACTTGGCAGACCCGGTAAGACAGTTTACCGCTTTGATATACAACCGGGAGCAGGGGATAAAATCGATCTGTGGGCAGATGCAGGCTGCAATGATTTATTTGGTAAATACCAGGACAGCGGTACGGTCAAAGAGGCACATATCGCTCTATGTAACAAAGATATGGAACAGCTTTATTACGACTTTGAGGTATTGCTTGAATTAATACAACAACTGCCGGAAGATAAGGCTAGAACTCACAGTATACTTAGGGTTTTAAATCAGGCTTCCAATCTTCTGACCAAATATGACGGGGAAGAAGCCAGGAAAGCCAGAGAGATTTTAGCACTAGAACTTAATAAAAAAGGGGGAGACCCTTCCCTTAAAATAAATGCCATCGGTCATGCCCACATTGATCTTGCCTGGCTATGGCCCATAAGGGAAACCATCCGTAAAGGAGCCAGAACTTTTTCCACTGCATTAAGGAATATGGAACGTTATCCGGACTATGTATTTGGTGCCAGCCAGGCACAGTTATATAGTTGGGTAAAAGAATATTATCCCGGTATTTATGAAGAAATCAAGCAGCGTATTAAAGAAGGACGCTGGGAAGTCCAGGGTGCGATGTGGGTAGAGTCAGACACCAACCTTGCAGGCGGTGAGGCTTTAATCCGCCAGGTGCTTCACGGCAAACGCTTCTTTAAAGAGGAATTCGGACAGGACGTCAGAAACCTTTGGCTGCCCGATGTATTCGGCTATACGGCAGCGCTGCCCCAGATACTGAAAAAATCCGGTGTAGACTACTTTATGACAATCAAACTCTCCTGGAGCAGATTCAATAAGCATCCCCATCATACCTTTTGGTGGGAAGGACTGGACGGCAGCCGGATTTTGGCCCACATGCCTCCGGAAGGGACTTATAACAGTTCCGCAGCACCAAGAGCAATTATGGCTTCGGAACGTGAATTTTTAGATAAGGGAGTTTCCGAGGAGTGTCTTTTACTATTTGGAATAGGAGACGGTGGCGGTGGTCCCGGAGAAGAACATCTGGAACGGCTGAAACGGGAAAAAGACCTTAACGGTCTGGTTCCGGTAACCCAGGGAAAAGCACAGGACTTCTTTGACAGAATTGAAAAGAATTCTTTCCTTTATAAAACCTGGCATGGTGAACTGTATCTGGAATATCACCAGGGAACTTATACCACCCAGGGCAGAAATAAGCGATTTAACAGAAAGTTAGAACTTGCCCTTCGAGAACTGGAATTTGCTTCTGTACTCGGAATGATTCAAGGTATTAACCACGAAAGTTCAGAAGAAAAATACCCCGTCCAGCTTTTAGACAAGGTATGGAAAGAAATGCTGCTATACCAGTTCCACGATATTCTCCCAGGTTCCTCCATAACCAGAGTGTATGAGGAATCTTTAGAACGGTATAAAATCATGCTTGATCAGGTGGAAGATGAAATTAGTAAGCGGTATACTACCTTAGTTAGTGGCAAAAAAGACCTGCAGACAGGTGATGAAAAAGCTTCACAAACAGGTTCAGATTTACAAACCACAGATGGTTATAAGTACCTGAAAGTATTCAATTCTCTTTCCTGGGACCGTACGGAATGGATGAAGCAGGAGGATACCTGGGTAAAGGTAAGAGTACCGGCTATGGGTTATACGGTGGTTCCGGTTAAAGCTAATAATGGGGATTTAAACTTTGATCAGGAACTTAAGTGCTCCGATAGGATACTTGAAAACGATATCTATACCATTACCTTTACCGACAATGGTTTCATTGGTTCTATTTACGATAAGAAGGAGAAACGCCAGGTGGTACCAGAAGGTTCTTTGGCCAATCTGCTGATTACTTATGAAGATAAGGGAGATGCCTGGGATTTCCCGATTTATTATGATGAAAAACCAGGTGATCCTCTTATTTTAGCAGAGTATTCTGTATATATAGATGGTCCAGCCGTAGTAAGGCAGAATAAATTCCGTACAATAACCGGGCTTTCAGAGCTTAACCAAAGAATTATCCTTACCATGGGCAGCAGACGAATTGATTTTGTTACCGATGTGGATTGGAGGGAAAAACAAAAGATGCTGCGTACCTCCTTCCCGGTAAAGGTTTCTGCCACAGAGGCAGTATGTGAGATACAATTTGGTAATATAAAACGTCCGACCCATAGAAATACCTCCTGGGATATGGCAAAATTCGAAGTATGCGCTCATAAGTGGGTGGATTTATCCCAGGGAGATTATGGCGTTGCCCTTATGAATGACTGCAAGTACGGATATAAACTTATGGACAATATATTGGACTTAAATTTATTAAGAAGCAGTAATTATCCCGGTATAGAAGCAGACCACGGAACACATGAATTTACCTATTCCCTGTTCCCTCACCTAGGGGATTATGTGGACGGAGGTGTCGTAAAAGCCGGTTACGAATTGAATGTACCGCTTAAAACCGTAATAGCAGCAGAGGGAGAGTTAACGGTAGAACCGAAATCCTTTATTAGGGTAGATGCAGACAACATTATGATTGAATCTGTGAAAAAATGTGAAGACAGTAATGACTTGATTGTAAGATTTTATGAATGCCATGGCAGAGGAGGCCGTACGAAGGTTGATTTCGGCTTTAACTATAAAGATATAAGTCTGGTAGATCTTATGGAACTTAACACCAGCCAGGAGGGCTTTGAGAAAGAATCCTGTACACTGGTATTTAAGCCATTTGAAATCCATACACTGAAAGTTTGTATCTAATGTTTTTTAATAACCTGTTATTGTTTGCAGTTGAGTTTTTGGATTTTAAAGGTTAAGGAGTAGCCGAGGCTGTTGCAAAATTGTAAGGTTTTGAACTTGGGCTTAGAATGGGGATCATGTTTTTTAGAAATTTTGTGTAAAGATTGCGCGAATAGGCGGCTGCATTCTCTTTCTTGCAGCCATTCGCGCATACTTTACACAAAATTTCTAAAAAACATGATCCTCATTCTCTCCCAAGCAATTTACTCTTTGAATTTTGCAACAACCCGAAACAGCTTGTTGTTGACAAGGAAAGCGCTAGACAATGTGTGCCGGATATTCCAACTTTTATTGGAGGGTTAAGGTACCGCTCAGATTGCCCAGCTTCAAAATAAACTAATGATTATCCCTATACCACCGTATTAGTTTACCTGCCACGCTGTCCGTTGACGGAATATCGGGTAAGCTATCGGCATTAAACCAGGCAGCATCGGTTATTTCGGTCTGATCAACGGTTATGTCGCCGCTGTCATATTCGGCTGTAAAAGCTAACATCAAGGATTCGGGAAAAGGCCAGGGCTGGCTGGTGAAATACGTTATATTCTTTACTTTAATACCTACTTCTTCCTGTATTTCTCGCTCCACGCAGTGCTCTAAGGTTTCACCCGGCTCTACAAAGCCTGCAATAAGACTGTAAAGCCCGGATTTAAAATTCTTATTATGAGCAAGTAATATTTTATCATCTTTTTTAACCAGAGTTATGGTTGCCGGAGAGATTCTGGGATATATGATATTACCGCAGTCAGGGCAGACTTTTGCCCGCTCATCATCTTTTTCATAGGTTTTATGCCCGCAGCGGCCGCAGAACTGATTCATGCTATACCAATGGAGTATGTGATTTGCAGTACCGGCTATCATAAACCATTCTGGATTACCGGTTAAATAAGTTATTTCACGTATTTCAATAAGTTCAAAATTCTCCCCGGGAACAAAGGATTCTTTTAAGCGCTCCCCATAACAGGTATGTCCTTCATACATCGTGATATACTTTAGACCAGGCTCGGTCAAAATTCCTTTTAAATCTTTGTATTTTGGTATATAAAACTTATTACCTTTCTTTTTTACCAGTAATTTAGTCGCTGCCAATGCAAGTATCCATGAATCTTCCTCAATTATTACTGATAATGGACTATTTGATATAGGTTCCGGCTCATTCGTAATACTCATGTTGTATGCCTCTTTTCATTCTAATCTAAATGTTATAAAAATTAATAAATAGTTTTAGGAATTAATATTTTATTATATTAACATGATATCAGGTGATGTGCAATCCTTAGTGGATGGGAATGTAAGGTGTTTCTTAGTGGATGGGAATGTACGGTGTTTTATGCAGGAGGGGTGAATAGGGGCGGTTGCATACCGGGATACGGCCTTGGTCTTTGAAAGTATGTTCCTTTATGTCTTTGTTAGACAGGGTGGGAAGAGTGCAGAAAAAGGATATATACACTGGAAGAACTTCTTTCTATATTATGTGAAATGCCGCTTTTACGGCATCATACCGGGAAGTGGGAACGAGTTCGGTCATTTTTAGCTTCGGAGAAACTAGGGACTAAGTATATTGTAATAATTTTCGTAAAGTGATACTATATATGAGAAATAAAAATATTTTTACAGCAAAAGAAAGACATAAGAGGATAGTATGGCAAGATATTTTAATAAAAAACAGGTGGAACTTTTAGCCCCTGCCGGAAATTTTGAAATTTTTAAGGAAGTAATTAAGCTTGGGTGTGATGCAGTATATTTTGGCGGCAAGAATCTGAATATGCGTCTGCACCGAAAGGATTATAATTTTACAGATACAGAACTTAAAGAAGCTGTTGAGATAGCTCATTCCCTTGGGAAAAAGGCTTATATAACGGTTAATAATTTATATGCTGACCAGGAAATTAGTGAGTTAAGAGAATTTCTCTTAACGTTAGAGAATATAAAACCAGATGCATTAATTGTACAGGATTTAAGTACCATTGCACTTATTCATGCTATGGGACTTAGCCTTCCGGTACATTCTTCTGTTATGATGAATGTGCACAATCTGGAAAGTATATATGCTTTACAAGAGCTTGGAGTCACAAGAGTGGTTCTTTCAAGAGAAGCCTCCCTTGCCTACAGCAGGTATTTAAATGCGAAAACGGATATGGAACTTGAATATTTTGTTCATGGGGATATGTGCATCGCCCATGGCGGACAGTGCCTTTACAGCGGCATGTTGTTTGGACAAAGTTCTAACCGGGGCAGATGTTTAAAACCTTGCCGTTGGGAGTATACCATCGAACAAGCTGGAAAGAATTATCAAACCACGTTCCCTATGGCGGTAAAAGACATGTTTATGTATGAGAATATTCCGGAATTAATAGACGGAGGCATAACCTCCTTTAAAATAGAAGGACGTATGCGGGATATCGATTACCTTACCATGATTATTAATGCTTATGGTGACAGCATAGACCGTTATATTTTAGATCCGCTGAATTATGATAGAAAAAAAGATTCCGATATGCTTAACGATAACCGTAAACGGGATACCTCCACAGCATATGCCTTTGGCAGACCGGGACTTAGCAATATTAACGAGCGCTTCGAAGGCACCGGCAAACTTTTCAGCAGCGGCAAAGTGTTCAGTACCGCTACCCAGGAAAGGGAAACCACGGAGGAGGAGATAGAGCAGGTTAATCAGTACCTCAAAGAACACAAAGCCAGTCAGACTGAAAAACCGGTTCTGAATGTTAAGGTCAATAATATGGAGCAGGCTAAAATGTGTTTTGACTTACAGGTAGATGCCATCTATTTATCCGGGGATGTATTTAAACCAGACAAGCCCTTTTCCAGAAAAGAAATGGAAGAGCTGGCAGCAAGAAAAGGCAATACAAAAGTTTACCTAGGTATGCCTCATATGACCTTTGATACTCAGTTTGAGGAATACAGCCAGCTTATGAGTTTTGGAATTCCAATTGACGGACTGGCAGTTACAAACCTTGGAGGAATCCACAGGTTTAAATCGACCCCTACCGAAGGGAATTTTTCTCATGAAGGAAAATACTCTCTTGAAGGAAGATACTCTTATGAAGGGAATTACTCTCTTATTGGGGATTACCCGCTTAATATACTGAATCAGACAACCGCTGGATTTTACATGGACAGGGGTATTAATTACTTTACCATTACTCCCGAAGCGACACTTCCTGAGACCGTTTCCCTGTTAAATGGAATGGGAGAGAGGGCAGAGCTGATCGTGCATGGCTCACCCACGGTTATGTATTTAGAGCATGATCTGTATGATAATGTAGAAGAGAAAACGGAAGAACCTTTATATCTGGTGGATGGAGAAAATTTTAAACACCCCGTATATAAGGATCAGTATGGCAGAAATCATGTACTGTTATATAAGGATATCTGCTATCTGCCCATTATTGACGGACTTTTGGCAGCTGGTCTTAAGAATTTTAGAATTGAGGCTCCTTATCTTAGTACGGAAGAGTTGAAAAATGTGATAGCAGTGTATCAAAAGGCTTTAAAAGAACCGGATAAGTGCAGGGAGATTTATGAAAATTTAAAACCTGCTCGTAAAGGATGGACGCTTGGGACCTTCGCATTGGTATAAACAATGTACCCATGTGATGTATTTCGGAAAGTAAATATAAAAAGAAAGGACTGCCAAAACGTCTTTCCAAATACCTCATAAATTCATAAAACACAAAGAAATAAAGGATATAAGGCAGTATCACAGTAAACTGTGGTAGTATATGTAACTATGTATACATCAGAAGAAGTATTAGAGCTGCGCAGGGAATATCTGATGCCCTGCCTGGGCTATTTTTATCAGGAGCCTCCTGTTTTTGTAAGAGGTGAAATGCAGTATTTGTATGACAATAACGGGAAAAAATATCTGGATTTTTTTGCAGGCGTATCCGTAATGAACTGCGGGCACAGCAATCCTGAAATCATAGACCGGATCACTGTACAGCTGAAAACCTTACAGCATGTAACCAACGTATATCTAACGGAACCGGTCGTAGAACTTGCTAAAAAACTTTCCGAAATCTTACCGGGAGATTTGAATAACTCCTTCTTTTGTATGTCCGGTTCGGAGGCCAACGAAGGGGCCATGCTCTTAGCCAGGATTTATACGGGCAAGAAGAAATTCATTGGTCTGAAAAACAGTCTTCACGGCAGGACCAATCTGACTATGGCAGCAACCAACATACCTATGTGGAGAGCCGATCCCTTCTTATCCGAGGATTTTTATTTTGTTTCCCATAAGCCCGAAGAGACCTTAGGGGAAATTGAGGAGATATTAAAGGAGGATTCTGATATTGCAGCATTTATCTGCGAGCCTATTTTAGGTAACGGAGGAATCATTACACCTCCGGATTGGTACTTTAAAGAAATCAGTACCCTATTAAAGAAATATGGTGTCCTGTTAATCTGTGATGAAGTGCAGACTGGCTTTGCACGTACCGGTAAATTATTTGCCATCGAGCATTTTGGAGTAGTTCCGGATATTATGACAATGTCAAAAGCCCTTGGCAATGGTATTCCGGTTGCGGCTTTTTCTACAACGAAAGAAATTGCAGCTAAATTTACTTCACCGTCTGCCTCAACCCTTGGAGGAAATCCAGTAGCCTGCAGTTCTGCTTTGGCAGTACTTGACTATATTAAAAATCATGATTTAGCAAAACGGGCAAAAGAGCTTGGGGAAGTTTTATATGAAAAATTGTTACGATTAAAGGAGAAATACCCTATCATAAAGGAAGTCAGAGGAAAAGGTCTTATGTTGGGAATGGAACTGGTGGATGCAGAGGATAAACCGCTCCCTGAGAAAACAGACCAGATACTTGAGTTTTTAAAAGAAGAGGGAATCATACTTGGTAAAAACGGATTGTACCGGAATGTACTCGCTTTTCAGCCGCCTTTGGTAATTAACGAAGAAGATATTGAGTTTTTAGTAGATAAATTAGATATAGCTCTGGCAAAGTGATATGGGTTGCAAGAAAGCAGACATTGAAGGAAAATAATGGCATTGCTACGGATTGAGAATGAATTTAATTTCATGATGGGTGGATAAGATTAACCTAGGGTGACAGAAGTAAGATTTCAAATTAAAACAGCTATCCTTATGAATAACAGGATAGCTGTTTTACACGCCATTTCATATATCTTTATCATTGAGCTAATAAATCTAAAAGATAATTATACATATCCTTATGTTTAATTTTATAAGGATAAAAGGTATAGCGAATCAAATTTATCCCGCCTTGGTCTGTAAGAGGGAATACTACATCAAAATTATTAGCCTCATTTTTTATGTGAAGATCTATATGATTATTATCTTGTTTCGCTATAAAAGTTCTTCTAAAAAATGGCTTGAATATTTTATAAGAACCAAATTGCTTAAGATAATTATCTATTTCACCTTTCATAAGTTCTTTGCTTTTCAATGTTTTACCATCATTATTAGTTAAAAAAATCTCCATTTGGGATATATTATGTTTAGAAAAATAGTGATTTAATGTTATTGGTCTTCCTATAAATATATTATATCCCCAACCTAATAATAGAAATCCTAACACCGCCGCAAATAAATTAAAAACTAATTTTTTGATGTACTTCATTTTCTAGCTCCTAATATCTTTGATTTTATGATTGTAAATTTGAAGAATTTCATATACTACTTCTCCAGCATTATCTGTTCTTTGATCTATAATAATATAATTGTAGAGAATACAATTAGTATCTTTTATTTGCAATTTGTGGTTTCCGTTGAATTAAATTTAACATAATTTCCAAATGTTATCAATGAGGTTTGTCTATTCTACATGTATTAATTATAAAATACTATTGCTGCAACCAACATACCCATGTGGAAAGCCGGTCCCTTCTTATCCAAGGATTTTTATTTCGTTTTCCATAAGCCCGAAGAGACCTTAGGAGAAATTGAGGAGATATTAAAGCAGGATTTCGATATCGCAACATTTATCTGCGAACCTATTTTAGATAACGGAGGATTCATTACGCCTCCGGACGGGTACTTTAAAGAAATCAGTACCCTATTAAAGAAATATGGAGTCCTGTTAATCTGTGAGAGGAAATCCAATAGCCTGCAGTTCTGCACTATGATTATAAAATTAATTAATTTTTGTTAATTTGTAATGGAAAAAATATGGTATAATCATCATACGAACAAAATTCAGGTAAGCAGCGAACCTAATGAGACTTAAAGCTGTTAAACCAATAATAATAAATACAAGAAAAGGAGTAATTATATGCCTATACATGTAGTAAACGAAGCCAAACGATGTCTGAACTGCAAAAAGCCCCAATGCCAAATCGGCTGCCCTATTGCAACACCGATTCCACATATGATTGAACTTTTCCTGAATGGAGAGATGATGGAATCCGGAAAAGAGATTTTTAAAAATAATCCGTTATCTTTAGTCTGTTCCCTCATCTGCGATCATGAAAAACAATGTGAAGGACATTGTATTCTGAATAAAAAAAGTTCACCGGTACATATCAGCAGTATAGAAAATTATATATCAGATGCTTATTTTGACCGAATGGAAATCCAGGCACCAAAGAAAAATGGAATAAGAGCTGCAATTATTGGTTCCGGCCCTGCCGGAATAACCATTGCAATTTTATTAGCTGAAAGAGGATATGACGTTACCATATTTGAAGGCAAAGATAAAATAGGAGGAGTACTTCGTTATGGTATCCCGGATTTCCGCCTGCCAAAAACCATATTAGAGCGATATCGGAATAAATTAAAAGAGATGGGGATAAAAATCCGCCCGAATACAGTAATCGGTTTAACTATTACTGTTGATGATCTGATTAACGACGGCTATAAATCAATTTTCATAGGAACGGGGGTGTGGAAACCCTATAATTTAAGAATTAAAGGGGAAACCTTAGGACATGTACATTTTGCCATTAATTATCTTACCAATCCGGATGTTTATGACCTGGGCCAAAATGTTATCATCATCGGCGCAGGCAATTCCGCCATGGATGTGGCAAGAACGGTTATTAGAAAAGGAACTGCTAATGTTACGGTATTCTCAAGAACGGAAACAGCATCTGCCAGTCCCAGAGAGGTTGAGTATGCCCAGATAGACGGTGTAAAGTTTGAATATGAAATCGCTCCGGTTGAAATTACCGGCGAAGGTGTGATTTTCCGCAAGGTAAAAGTAGATGAAAATGAAAGAGTAATCTGGGAAGATGAAGAAACATTTTTCAGAGCGGCGGATTCTGTCATCATATCCGTTAGCCAGGGTCCAAGAAACCGCATAATCTCCACGACATCCGGAATTGAAGTAAATGAGAAGGGGCTCGTGGTAACGGACCGCAAAGGCGAAACTACCAGAGCAGGCATTTTTGCTTCCGGTGATGTGGTTCAGGGAGCTAAGACGGTAGTTGAAGCAGTTAAGTATTCCAAGATGGTGGCAGATGAAATGGATATGTATATGAAAATGGTAATGGAAGAGGAAGGGCAGAGCTCTGCAGCAAAAGATTAAATATTGAGATCCTTAAAGCCTCCAACAGGCACGTTAAGTTTATAATGAGTGGAGAGTATATGGATACAATTGATAGAAAAGAATTGGTGTAGTATAAAGCTGTAACCGTCTTAATAAGAGAGTGGTCTGTACTATTTGGTATAACTCTCATTAATGCGGTTATTCTTAATTTTAAAGGCAGTTTCATTAAAAAGCAGGAAAAATTACATAAGAAATCCCTGTAATTCGCACAAGGAAATCGTTGATTTGGATATGTGATAAATAAAATATAGAAGGTATAATATGAGATGTATAATAAGCGATACATAAAAATCTGTCGTTTAAAGCTACAGGATAAGAAAGAAATAAACAGGCGGTTTATAAATTGGACAGAATGCAAGGCTAGTTCAATCAATGAATCAGGGAAAAAGGAGTGTAAATAATATGAATTACCGGGTTAATCCAAAAAATAATGATAAACTCTCAGCCTTGGGTTTTGGCTGTATGAGATTTGCCAGAGATGAAAAAGAGGCAGAAAAACAGATAATATACGCAATAGAGCAAGGAGTTAATTACTTTGATACAGCATATCTGTATCCGGGCAGTGAGGCTGCTTTAGGACGGGTTCTCAAAAAGGGATATCGGTACCGGGTTAAAATCGCAACGAAAATGCCGCCCCATACCATAAAGAAATATGAAGATTTTGATCGTATTTTCAATACGGAATTAGAAAGGCTGCAAACAGACCACATTGATTATTATCTCATACATATGCTTCCGGATATCACTACCTGGAACCGGCTATTAAAAATCGGAGTGGATAAATGGATAAAAGATAAAAAGCAAAAAGGCCAGATTATAAACATCGGCTTCTCTTACCACGGCGGCAGGGATGAATTTATCACCCTGGTAGATGCCTATGACTGGGAATTCTGTCTTCTTCAATATAATTACCTGGATGAAAATAACCAGGCCGGAGTAAGCGGCATTCAATATGCAGCAGCAAAAGGTCTTCCGGTTATGGTAATGGAACCTCTTCGGGGAGGAAAGTTAGTAACAAATCTTCCCAAGGAAGTTTATGATATCTGGGATAAAGCCTATGTTAAAAGATCACCGGCAGAATGGGCTTTCCGCTGGTTATGGAACCAGCCGGAGGTTACTGTGGTATTGTCCGGAATGAATTCAATGGAAATGATAAAAGAGAACATAAGAGTAGCTTCCGATACAGAAGTGGGTGCTTTTACGGATGCTGATTTTGAGTTGTTTAAAAAAGTAAGGCAGATACTCAGTGAAAAGATAAAAATACCCTGCACCGGCTGCAATTACTGCATGCCATGTCCAAAAGGGGTAGATATACCGACTTGCTTTTCCTGTTACAATGACCGGGAAATTGAAGGCAGGTTTATGGCTGTTGCAAAATATGTTATGCAGACCAGCATCAAGAATCAGACTCATAATGCATCACTTTGTGTAAAATGCGGTAAATGTGAAAGTCATTGCCCTCAGCATATTAAAATCAGAGAGGAACTGACGCAGGTTACAAAATCAATGGAAGGCATATACTATAAACCACTTCGTTTCTTCATAAAAAGGTTTATGAAGCTTGAGGGCTGACCTGAGTTTAAGTTCAGATAATAAAATATGATAGAGATATCTTGAATCCGATGAGACAGACTGCTTTGGACAAGATTGATGAGATCAAAGGTTGAAAGAAAATATAAATAAAAAAAGGATGCCACAAATCGATTCTTTCAGCCTGCTTATTTGTGGCAGTATCGCAAGCAGGCTTACGATATGCAATGGGTATAATTATGATAAATGTTGATTCTATTTCAATTTTACATGAACTACTGGGATGTGAAAAGCCAAAGCATCCTTTGATTTCTTTAATTGGTGCAGATAATGTAAAACCAGATATTGAATATAGCAACATGTCTTTTATGCTGAATTATTACATGATTTCCTTAAAGAATGACTTTGACTGTGACCTTATGTATGGAAGAAAGTACTTTGATTTTCATGAAGGCAGTCTGATTTTCACCGCCCCGGGACAGGTGCTTGTTCCGAGCGGAACGTATGATAAAGGAAAAGCAAGCGGTTGGATGCTTTGTTTTCATCCTGACTTAATAAGGGGAACTTCTCTTTGGAATAAAATGTCCGAATACAGCTTTTTTGAATACGATGCAATCGAAGCACTTCATCTGTCAGATACTGAAAAAGAAATCGTTGAGCAAATCGTTGCAAATATACAAGCCGAGTACAGCCAGAATCTGGATGTCTACAGTAATGACTTAATTGTATCCAATCTGGAAGTCCTTTTAAACTACTCCAGGCGCTTTTACGGCAGGCAGTTTATTACAAGAAATGTTGTATGTAAAGAAACCGTCTCCAAGTTTGAGATGCTATTGAAAGAACAATGTACGGAAGAGGCAATCGAACACTTGGGAATGCCAAGCGTAAAAGGTCTTGCCGGAGCCATGGGATATTCTCCGAATTATCTTTCCGATCTGCTAAAAAAGGAAACCGGAAAAACGGCACAGGAGTATATAAAGCTTCAGGTTTTAGAACTTGCCAGGAAATTATTGCTGACGACAAAAGAGCCAATCTATTGTATCGCCGATAAACTTGGATTTGAACAGCCATCCAGTTTTACAAAATTTTTCAAGGTACAGACTGGTGTGAGTCCTGTTGATTTTAGAAACCGCCACATCGGGTGAAATGATTTTTTTCTGGTTTCTGTCCTTATTTGAGAGTGTTTTAAAAGTGAATTTTAATACTGAAAAACAGTTATCATAACGACTGTTTACTTCCTTTCTAATATAAATATAAAGCTCTTCGGTAAACTTGTTGCCGGAGGGCTTAATTTTTTTTACTATTTTTTCTATTCTTTTTCTTTCATTTTCTATTGTTGATACAGAGTGTAGCATTAGAGAATATCTTCAAAAAATTACAAAATAAGGGTAAAAATAACAAAAAATGGTTGACATATTATGTAAATAAAAGTAAAATTGGGTAAAAAGAAAATATGCCAGTTTGATATTGGAGGGTGAATAATGATCTATGACTTATTAGATGACGCGGTAAAAAAGTGGAATAATAAGACAGCGGTTATTTGCAATGGTAACGTAAAGACGTATTCTGAACTAAGCAATATGGTTGATTACATAGCGAAAGAATTAAAAAAATACAAAGGATGCGCAGGCAATAATATACTCCTAGCAATGGACAACAGCATGGAGTTTGTGGAGAGTTTTTTTGCAATTAACAAAGCTGGGGGAACTATCATTCCAGTATATATGAATATGGGAGAAAGCAAGTTAAAAAGCATAATTGAGCATTATGAAATCACCTGCATTCTGACCTTGAAGAAGTATAAGAAAAAAATAGATGCTGCCTTAGAAGGGTCAGTAAATTATTTAGAAAAGGTACTTTATATAGAAGACAATGGCAGCACAGTTACAATAGATTCCATTGATTATAAACCTGGATTCAGACCTGCACCATATTATAAAGGGAAAAATCCCGGTATGATTCTGTTTTCTTCCGGTACTACGAATCTTCCAAAAGGTATTATGCTTTCCGACAGTAATATATTAAGTAATGTAACAGCCATTTCCGAATATTTGTCATTAACCTGTGAGGATAAGGTATTACTAATGAAAAATATCAATCACTCCTCAAGTATTACCGGAGAGATGCTGGTATCGATACATAACGGCTGTTTACTTCATATACAGGTAGGCTTTATTACCGCAGCCAGTATTATGGATACCATTTCAAGGCATAAGATAAGCGTCCTGTTTGGTGTTCCCACTATTTTAACTGCTATGATAACGCATAGTGAATTTAATAAATTCGATATGAATTCCTTACGGATCATTAATTTTTATGGCGCAAGTATGGCGATCAGTAAAATAAGGGAATTAGCTGATAAATTCCCTAAGGTAAACTTAATCTATTCCTATGGACTTACGGAAGCTTCACCAAGAGTGACTTATATTAAGAGAGAGGACTTATTATCCAAAGAGGGTTCCAGCGGCATTCCGCTAAAAGGAATAGAAGTCAAAATTATGGTTGATAAACAAGAAGCAAGGGCCTATGAACAAGGGGAGATTTATGTAAAAGGGCCCAATGTCATGATGGGATACTATAAAAACGAAGAAAAGACGAAGCAGACATTAGTGGATGGATATCTATTAACAGGGGATTTGGGATGGTTAGATTCGGATGGATATTTATATGTAAAAGGAAGAAAGGATAATATGATTATCAAGAGCGGTAAGAACATATATCCGGAAGAAATCGAAGCCGTACTAATGGGATATCCGGGAATGAAAGAAGTGCTTGTCAGAGGAGAAGCAGATGATCTTGTTGGTGAGGAGATCGTTGCATACGTTGTTTCTGATGGGGAAGAATTAAAGCTCTTTCAAGTCCTTAAGCATTGTAATAAAGCGCTGGAAGATTATAAGGTTCCGGGAAGAATATATCAGGTAAAGGAACTTGAGAAAACAGTGAGTAACAAGATTATGCGAAAACAGGTATTTGAGGGAATATAAAAATAATACAGAAAGGGTGCCGCATTGGATTCCATAAACCTATCATTGCGGCGGTATTGCAGCAGGTTTGCAATAGGAAATGGTTAAGAATGAATACAGTAGATAAAAGATTAAAATCTATTATTTTAAATACTATGAGAATTGGAATTGATCTGGAGGACATAGAAGAGGATACCGATTTAATTAATGATTTATTATTTGATTCGATTCAAGTGTTACGCTTAATCAGCAGCATTGAAGATGAGTTCGCTATTGTGATTGAAAATGAAGATTCTTTGGTTGAACTTGTGCAAAACTATGGATTACTAAGAGAATTTATTGAAAAAACGGTAGCAGTAGCAGGTGGCACTGTATGTTAATCCAAAAGGAAAAAGAAATACGTAAGTTATTAAAATTCTTGGATGAGAAGAATGACTTTTATCATGATATTATTCAAAAAAACCAGATAGACTTAGACAGTAACATCGAATCCATATTTTATAAATTACCGGTTATCACGAAACAGGACATAAGAGAACATTACAGTGAATATCTGTCAAAGATTACCTTACCCCAATTCAGCGAATTTACCAGCGGTTCAACCGGAAAACCGGTTAATTGTGTAAAAACAAGTGCCGAACGGACGACAGCCGGGATTAACGTTTGGAAAAGAAGACATCAATGGGACAAAGAAGCAGATATCAATAATTATATTTATCTTTACGATAAAAACACTTACCGTAAAGTTGGAAATCTGCTGAATTTTGAGAAAAACAATATGATTAAATGCTTTAAGCGGTTAATGGATCTAAACCCCAGATGGCTGTCTGGTCCTATCTCCAGTTTTGTAAGATATGCAAAACTGATTGAAGAGGGTGAAGTCCCGTATACCTATGGAAGCATAAAATTCCTCGAATTAGCTGGGGAATATGCAACAAAAGAGCAGAGGCAACTGGTAGAAAAAGTATTTGGAGCAAAGACAATTAATCATTATGGAATTATGGAAAGCTGGTGCATTGCCTATGAATGTACCTGCGGGAAACTTCATGTCCAGAATAATTTATTTTATGCAGAGACCAGAAGACCTAAGCAGCAATTCGAGGATAAAGACATCGGTGAAATAACAATAACAAGTTTTTATAATAAATTAATGCCCTTAGTAAGATATAATATCCAGGATTATGGAAAGGTAACCATAGAGCAGTGCGAATGTGGGGAGACCTCCCAGGTCCTAACCTTGTTAGGCGGAAGAACAGCGGATATTATTGTTGGAACAGAAGATATCTTAGGTGAGTTATTCTTTAAGAGAGGAATCTATAAACTAATTGACCGTTATGGAGACTGTGTGGATGGATTCCGTGCGGAACAGATCGCTTTAAGAGAATTTCTAATACGAATACAAAAAGGAAAAGGGTTTCGGGAAGAGATGTCGGAGATCATGACCAAACATATTAAAAGCGGCCTTGGGAATGATGTAATCGTTCATTATGAGTATGTTGATGTGATAGCCCCTTTACCATCCGGAAAAATGAAAATATTTTATTCACACGTCCAAATATGATGCCGCGTTACGGCATCCCTAATAAAAAAGGAAGAAGTTTGAAATGAGCATCCTTCGTGTTCATTTTAAGAGTTCTTCCAGTGTGAAGATTCTTTTTTCTTCACACTTCCTGGCATGGCTGCCCCGGCAGCCGCATATGACGCATGAAAATACAGAGAAATATGATAATTAAGCGCGCCCGTTTATTATCATTATTATTATTATCATTATTATTATTATTATTATTATATTTCCAAAGAAACTCCTTAGTAGTTTCATTTTCACATAAAAGAATTGGAAGGAACGATGTATGAATACTTTTATACCGAAGCATACGGATACCTATAACTGCCTTGAGGATGTACTTGAATGCTTAGCGACAAGCTATCATCGTGAACATATGTTAATGTTTGCCGATGCCTGGGATTTTTCTTATTATTCCGGTGATAAAACAGCAAAGATCGGGAATCGGGTCGAAGCAGGAGAATATAATGCCTGGAGGAATCTGGAATTCAATCATGGCATTAAGACGAAATATCATTTTACCTCTGACATGGAGAAACAGTACGCTATATTAAAAGCCAGTCTGCAAAAGGATAGTCCGGTAGTCTTATGGCTGGATGGATATTATGTACCCTGGACCAATGTATATCAGAAGCTTCATTTGAAGCATTTTGTCATTGCAATGCAGGATGAGGGTGAGGATAAAATTGGTGTGGTAGATCCCTACTGGAATCGAAAAATTAATATTTTTAATAAAGAACTTTTCTTTCTGTCAAAAGCAAAATGTATCACTTCCCACCTTGTGGAGGAACCGGTTATAGTTCCGGAAGTGCTGGTGGGTAATGCAGTACAGAAACTGATAAAAAATAAGCATCATGCCTTTAACGATATGCGCGAATTTGCAAAGGAAGTCTCTGACAGCTTAGACCTCTCAAAGGAACTTGAGAATTTTGAAGTGCTGATCTATAACTGCCCGCTCTTCATGCAATTAGCAGAGGTATTTTTCAGAAGAAAAAATTACGCAAAGCTTTTGCATTATCTTGCAGTAACCTATCATAAACCCTTTCTGGAGGATTGGTCCAGGGAAATGAACCTAATCGGAGAACAGTGGGAAATAACCCGTGAAATACTGGTTTCTATTGCCAAAGGTGAACATAATAGGGAAGCGGTGCCGGAATTTGTTACAGGTGTATTGCAGCTGGCGGACAGAGAAGAAGCACTGGCAATTGCCATGAATCAAAAACTGAATTAAAGGAGGGGTTATGGGGCTATGGTTAACCTGGAATTTAAATTTATCAGTAAGGAAAACTATAATTGTATCGAGAATGTATTAGCCACCTTGATGTTAACCTGGGAAAGAGAATACGCGTTGATGTTTTCAAGAAACTGGGGATTTACCCTGCTCCCGGAAGAACAGAAATCAAATCTTCTTGGATCCCGTATTGGTGGCGGAATTTATAATACCTGGGATTGTCTTTATGAGTATGAAAGTGTCTCTACCAAAGAGATATCCGGTGATTCCAAGGTGCAAAAAGAGGTATTGCAGACTTCCCTGGCAGAAGGTAATCCGGTCATTATTAAAATGGATGGTTATTATGCACCCTGGAAAGATGTATTTAGAAAATACCATTTACAGCACTACTGTCTGGTAGTCAGTCTGACAGAAGAAGGGTATGGATGTCTGGACCCTTATGTGAATAGTAATGTGAATGTATTTCCCTATGAATACTTTGAAATAGCAGACACACAGTGTATCTTGCTAGAAGCGGGAGAAGAGAAAAAGGAGGTTAACCTGAAGAAACTATTAAAAGAAGCAGCAGATATTATTTTGATGCAGGAGGGTACCATCAGCGGAATTCATGGTATCCGGGCATTTGCAGATACCTTCGAGGGTGAGGTGGATCTAAAGGCAGAAATGGCAGGATACGAAGATATGATCTGGCTTGCACCTATTATATATCAAATTACGGATATCGGTTCCAGAAGACTAAATTTTTCAGAAACGTTAACTGCGTTACATAACCGATATGGGTTTCAGGAATTAGAAGCGATGAGCGCCAGAATAGGGAAAATCGGATGGGAGTGGAGGCGTATCCGAAGAACAATCGTTGCGGCAATGGACAACACAGAACGCGATCAGAAAGCCAGAATCGCAGATATGATTCGAAAGGCAGCGGATGCGGAGGAAATAGTGGCAAAGGATATAGTCAGATTTCTGGAAAAAGTGAATTAATTGAGAAAAGATATGTTTGGAAAAGGTGAAATTAATTGAGAAAAGATGTTTTTTATAGAAAAATAAAACACAGATTATTTCAAATCTGTGTTAAAAAAGTTTCCTTTTTATTGATTCTTTTTGTGTTGGGAATACTATGCACGTTTGTGATAGCAAGTAATACGTACACGGGAAAATATCTAATGGCTGATGGAGTGGTAACCACGGATGCCCACAATAATTTCTTCATACATATAACGGTAGAGGCAGATCTGGTGTCTGACATAGTGAAGGAAAATAATATAAAGTGGTATGTAAATGCTGATAATGTCCATCGCACAGCGGTTATTAAAGAGATGGATTATAAGGAGGAGGGAGCCTGCAAGCTCGTATTACAGCCAAAGGATAATGACAACTATAAAATCGGACAAGGTAATAAAGTGTATGTAATCATAAGATATGGCAGGAACTATGTATTTTGAAGAGGGACTGATAATGAATTGAAAGAGGTTGTAAGTTGAATAAGAAAGCTTTGGTTAAAATTATAGTTGCATTTGCAAAAGAATTTAAAATGCCGTTTATCAATACGTTCATTTCTATGATTGTATTAAATGTTTCTTATATGGTATTTCCTTTATTGTTTTCTGTTATGGTAGACGAAGTATTTGTTTATCAGAATAAAGACTTTTATGTAATGATTATTATAGCTAATCTTGCAATCTATGTGTTCCAAATGGGAATCGTTCTGGTTCAGGTACTGGCAGTTGCCTACTTATCTAACCGTTTTTTATTTGATATCAGACGGAAGGTTTTTCAAAAAATGCAGCATATAAAAGCGGCAAACTACCAAAGCAGATTAATCGGTGATCTGGCAGCGGTAATCAACAAGGATGTAGATGATATTATGACAGTAATTAATGTGAATTATTTTAATATTGTCATTAATTATGTACAAATCATAGCCTGCATAATCTTTGTATTCCTGATTCATTATAAAATCGCGATATTAATGTTTATTATTGTGCCGGTTACCACCTTTATTGCTGTCCGGTTTGGCCGGTTAGTCAGCAAGAGGATGGAAGACTATCGAAGAGAGTATGGAACTCATATCAGCTGGGTTTATGAAATTCTTTCAGGCATAAGAGAAATCCATATGTTAAATGCAACCAAAGAAATAAATAAAGGGTTTCTGAAAGGAAGAGCCGTATTATTAAGAGAAAAGGCACAAATGAGCTGGTTAGAGCTATTATCGGAACGGGCTAATTCCGGAGTCTGCATGTTAGCGAATCTTTGTATCTATGTGTATGGCGGCTATCTGGTAACCCAGGGAGAGATTACATTAGGTAATATGATGGCCATCCTATGGTTCTTTGCCTTACTTAAGATGAGCTTAACGGCGGCTGCCCAGAAATCGGTTGCGGCACAAGGAAATCTGGTGGGTGTATCCAATGTGGTGAAGCTTTTAGCAGAAGAAGAGGAGAAGGACAGCTATAGACGAAATTCTTTGAAGCTTACAGAAGGTACGATCCGATTTGAAAATGTTTCTTTCTCTTACAATAGTGAAAAAGAAGTGCTGAGAGGCATTAATCTAACCGTATCCCGGGGACAAAAAATCGCTATAGTCGGAGCCAGCGGTTCCGGCAAGACAACACTGGTTAACCTGCTGCTTCGATTCTATGACTCTTACTCCGGTAAGATATCCTTAGATAATCAGGATATTAACGAAATATCCTTAAAATCACTAAGAAATTCCATCGGTTATGTACAGCAGGAAACACTTATCTTTGATGAAAGTATCAGGTACAACCTTAAGCTGGGCAACAAAAAGGCTACCGAGCAGCAGATGTATCGTGTTTTGGAGGAAGTGAATCTGGGGGAGGTTATTGCAATGCTTCCCAAAGGGCTGGATACGGTAATTGGTGAGGAGGGTTTTAATCTGTCAGGAGGTCAGCGTCAACGCTTGGCAATCGCAAGGATTCTGCTGAAAGACCCTAAGATATTAATTTTTGATGAAGCCACTTCTGCATTAGATACGAAGACTGAAAAGGAAGTCTTAAATACCTGGAATCAACTGAGAAGGAATCGTACTACTTTAATTATTGCACACCGATTATCCACCATATTGGATACGGATAAAGTCGCAGTCATTAAAGCTGGAAATCTGGTAGGCTTTGATCATAATTCCGTATTGCTTCATAACTGTGAGGAGTATAAGCGGTTATTTGAAAAACAATATTTTTCACGAGAGAATGGGCAAATCATATGAAATCCAATAAAAAGCTGATTGAAATAATAAGTTCCATAAAAGATTTACTGTCTGCCAGAAAGAAAGATTTTGTGTTTTTAGGAATTGGAAAGACACTGATTATTCTTTTTAGTTTAGCCGAGCCGGTTTTTAAAAAGTATCTAATCGATGATGTTATCTTGAACAGAAAGCTTGAGGTTTTATGGTTTATCTGTATCGGGATGGTGATAGTATACCTTTTAGATACCCTGACCCAGATTGCCATTAAGAAAAAAGAAAACAGTTTTTATTACAAGATAACCTATCAGGTAATCGCAAAACTATGGAACTACATAACGAGGCAGAAAACAGAATATTACGAGGAGAACGATATCGGCGAATTAAAAAACCGTGTAGATAATGATGTTATTGTCTTTGAGGATTTTATCAAGCAGCAGATTGTCGGACGCCTTGTGGAAATGGGAACAATCGCAGTCATTGTAATCATTCTTACCTTTATGAATTGGATCTTAACGTTATTTGGAATCCTGATCCTGCCCCTGGTATTTAAAATAACCGTAATCATGGGAAATAAAGTCGGAGCTGCTACGGAAGAGTACCGCCAGGCCTGGAGCGGTTATGAAAAATGGCTTGTGAATGATTTGCGCGGGTGGAAAGAAGTAAGAGCACTAAATATTCAGAAGAATGACCAAATCTATTTCGTAAAACATTGGAAAACTTTATGCAAGAGCAATTTTACAAAATGGATGTACTGGTTTGGAAACGAATGCTTTATTGCATTTAAAGATACCTTTCTGGTGAATTTAAGCATTTATTTTGTAGGAGCAATTTTTATTTTTAAGGGTTTTATGACAGTAGGAGAATTGCTGGTCTTCAAGGTTTATTACGAACAGTTGATGGTGAGCATAAACAGACTGAACAATTATAATATGATATTTTCCAGAGATTATCCCCTGTTAAAACGAGTGGTAGATATGCTTCATTGCGCACATATAAAGAAAGAGAAGAAAGAACCCTTATTATGCAGCGATTACAACATTTCTTTTCAAAATATGTCGTTTCGGTATAAAAACCAGGAGAACAATGCCCTGTCAAATATTAATTTAGAGATAAAAGGGGGAGAGCGCCTTGCGGTTATTGGGAAAAGCGGGTGTGGGAAAAGTACTTTGGTCAAATTACTATCCTGTCTCTATTACCCAAGCGAGGGCAGACTTTGTATTGACGGACAGGAGACGGAACTTGTAAATGAGAAAGAAATCCATGACCTCATCGGCGTTGTGATGCAGGATAATACGATTTTTAATTTGTCTATATTAGATAATTTAAAACTGGCAAAACCCGAGGCTGATATGGAAGAAATTGAACAAGCTTGTGAATATGCAGGCTTTAAAGAAGTAGTTGATCAGATGGAACAAGGTTTTAATATGGTTGTGGGTGAAAAAGGTTCGATTTTATCCGGAGGTCAGAGACAACGGTTAAATATAGCACGAATTATGCTAAAGAACCCTAAAATAATCATATTTGATGAAGCTACTTCTGCACTAGATTATCAATCGGAACAAATAATCAATGAAACCATTGAACGAATATCGAAAGGCAGGACGATTATTGTAATTGCACATAGATTATCCTCCATTCTGAAATTAGATCGGGGAATTGTATTAAAAGACGGAAGAATTGTCGGCGATGATACCCTGGAGGCCTTATGGGGAAACAACGAGGAATACAGGGATATTTTTCAAAGCCAATACGAAAATTAAATCTTAAAAACGAGGGGCAGTAAAAAGAGATGGAACGTAAATTGAAATGGGAAGATTATTTTAAATTAGCAGACAAGAAAACCTTAAATGAAGTGACAGAGACAAACATATTGCTAGACCATGCCAGAAACAGAGAACTGGAACCAGATATTGGAGAACGAAATATTCTATTTGACTTACCGGATCTTTGGACAGGTTTTGCGGCTTTTATGATTTTGTTGTATAAGTATACCAGAGCGGATCGTATTACCTGCGGTTTGTATATGGACCTTGTAAGTGACGTCATTCACTTTTCAATCGAGGATGGTGACTGGGCCTGGGAGGTGCAGGGATTAGCAGAGAAGCTGATTCATAATGCAGAAAAGGTTACGGCTATCCTTTATCATCCTTTTTATGGAGAGGTATGGGTGGACTTTGCTTTTATGTTTAACGGTAATAAGATAACTTTGCTGTATGATAAAAATATTATGGATGAGAGTTCCCTATTACGATTAGAAAAACACTACTGCAATATTGTCGGTTTCCTATCAGAAGAAGGCAATTGCAGGGTTATGGATATTGATTTTATTACGAGGGAAGAAAAGAATCTGATCCTGCAGGAATTTAATTCGTGTGATGCAGAGTATCCGAAGAAGAAAACCGTTGCAGAACTGTTCGAAGAACAGGTAGAAAAGACTCCGGATAATATAGCAGTTGTATATGGAAATGAGAGTATCACCTATCGGGAACTCAATAATCGGGCGAATGCTGTGGCAGAAAAATTACGGGCAATGGGTGTGGAGCCTGGTGATTTTGTGGCAATATTGGCTGAACGAAGTATTGAAATGATAGCAGGCATCTATGGAATTGTAAAATCGGGAGGAGCCTATGTTCCAATCAATACAGAATATCCCCCTGATCGAATTGATTACATAATTAAGGATTGTAAACCTAAGGCTATCTTGGTTTTTCAGGCAGAAGCTGGCAAGGTTGATGTTCCTGTGGTGAATTTGGGGGATGAAGAATTTGTAGTAGGAGAGCTTAATAATCCTATACCGGTGAATCATCCAGAGGATATTTTATATGTTATCTATACTTCCGGAACAACCGGCAATCCCAAGGGAGTTATGATTGAACATAGAAACCTGGTTCGCTTATTATTTAATAGTAAATTCCAGTTTGATTTTAACAGCTTTGACGTTTGGACCATGTTTCACTCCTTCTGTTTTGACTTCTCTGTCTGGGAAATGTACGGGGCAACGTTATATGGCGGGAAATTAATCGTAGTTCCCAAGGAAACAGCAAAGGACGGACAGCAGTTTCTTGATTTAATTATAAAGGAAAAGGTTACGGTATTGAATCAGGTTCCCTCTTCTTTCTACAATTTAATCAGTTTAAACCGATGGAATCAAAAAGACAGCATAAGGTATCTGATTTTTGGCGGAGAAGCCCTGTCACCGAAACGGCTGAAGCAATGGAAAGAAACTCACCCTGGTGTAAAGATAGTAAATATGTATGGAATAACGGAAACCACAGTACATGTAACCTATAAAGAGATTGGCGACACAGAAATTGAAAGAGGAATCAGTGATATCGGTTCTGCAATTCCTACCTTAGGTGTTTACATTATGGACCAGATGCATTTATGCGGCATTGGCGTCCCGGGAGAATTATGCGTATCAGGAGAAGGAGTGGCAAGAGGATATCTAAATCTTCCTGAAATGACAAAGGAGAAATTTATTAAAAACCCTTATGGCGAAGGCAGATTATATCGGTCCGGTGATCTTGCAAGATGGATGCCAAACGGTAATCTTGAATATTTAGGCCGTATTGACCAGCAGGTTAAAATCAGAGGTTTTCGTATTGAATTGGGAGAAATTGAAACTCAGTTATGTAAGCACGAAGATATTAGACAGGTAGCAGTTGTCTTAAAAGAATTGGACGGTAAAAATGCAATCACGGCATATATAACCGCCCGGAGAGAACTATCTATCGGGGAATTAAGAACCTTTCTGAAAGATAAGCTGCCCGATTATATGATACCTGCCTTTTATGTACAATTAGACAGTATTCCTACAAATCATAATGGAAAGCTTGATAAAAAAGCACTTCCGGATCCGGTTGGCAAAATGTCTACCGGAGCAGAATATCAGGCGCCTTCCACAAAAGAAGAGGAAACCCTGGCAGGAATATGGGAGGAGTTATTACATGTTAACCAGGTAAGCCTATATGATGATTTCTTTGAATTAGGAGGGGATTCCCTGCTGGCAGCAATTGCGTGTACTTTGGCAAAGGAGAATGGAATTGATCTGGAAGTGACGGAAATATTCCAGGGAGGAAGTATAAAAAAGATATTGGATTCCAGAGGAGAAGCTGTATATAATCAATTTGAACTGGTTGAGAATATGTACAATATGAAAGAACTGGATAATCTCAAAGAAATAAAGGGTAAGAATGTCATAACGGCATACAATACCACAGAGTATAAATCAAAAGCAGAATTACCCGCAGCAGCTCAGAATGAAATTACTACCTACCTGCACAGGAGTTTGCCTTTATGTGCAATTCTGGCTAATAATAATTATATGGGCTGGTATTATTCCAACTATATACAGATATTTTCCTATCGGGATGCGAAAGGCTTCTTAGAAATCAACTATTTAGAACCCAGGGACTCTTTTGTGGATATCGCTGACGTCATTTGCCTGGGATATCATTTACTGCGGGAGGTCGACAGTATTGTTGATTTTATTAAGGAAAAAATACAGTTAGGATATTATCTTATCATTCATTTAGATGAATATGAGTTAAGTAATAAACACGATTATAAGAAAAATCATTATGTACATGCTTCTATTGTTTATGGGTATGATGATGAGACAAGACAGGTAAAAGGTGTTGGCTTTGATAAAGACAGACTATTTACCGGCTTACTATTTGATTATGATGAACTGAATACATCCTATACAAGCAGTAAGGTGCATTATTTAAATTATGCGCCGTGGTGTGCCTGGTCAGCCGTGCAATTAATTAAATTAAAATCACCAGAGCGGCAGTTTCCATTTTCCAAACGTAAATTCATGCTGGATTTATATGACTATATACATAGCGAAGCAGACGAATACCGGTTATACAATTTTGAATATGATATGAACCGGGTAACGTTTGGTATGGAAGTCTATGATGACCTGATCAGAGAACTTAATACTATGTTACGGGGTGAATTTAATGTGGATTACCGGGCGCTGCATTTACTGGCAGAACATAAGAAAAGCTTATATGTAAGGCTGTCTTATGTGATAGAAAAATTCAAATTAAGCTCTGAATTAGAAAGCAAGAAGGACGAATTTTATCAGTTGGTTTTAAAGTTTGAGGAAATACGAAAGCAATTTCTTGGTCAGGTTTTTAAGGAGTTTAATCTGCAGGAATTAACCAAGGAACAAAAAATGGCAATTGAAAAAGTTTCAAGTGAACTATTGCTGTTAAAAGAGTTGGAATATAAACTTCTGGATGAAATTTATGAACTGCTTAATAGAGAGTTTGGAGGGTGAGGATTTGAGAAAGTATAGTTTTGTAATTCCGGTCTATCAAAATAGAAAATTGGTGATCAATACCTTAAAAGCGCTGGATTATTTAGAAACAACCGAAGCGATATCCTATGAAGTAATTATTGTTGATGATGGCTCCTTAGACGATACCTTTCAATCCGTAATATTCGTACCTAAGAAATATCCGTTCATCTATACCTATTTGCCAAGAACTGAGAATTCTTCAAGAGCAAGAGCAAGGAATTACGGGCTTAAAAATGTAACCGGTGATATTGTAGTATTTATTGATGGAGATATTATTGTCAGACCTGATTATTTGTTAAAGCTGGACCGCTTTTTCGAACAAAGCACTGATATGGCGGTAGTTGGTATGCGGCTGCTGCTGAATCAATCCATCGATGAGCAAATCGTAAGGAATAAATCCATATTTGATAAAAACATCTTAAGTTCTTTTTATACCGGAGTTGATTTTAGACATCAGATTTTTGAGAACCTTTCCTATAATGCAGGAAGTATGAATGTTCCCTTTCTATTTGCATTAACCTGTAACCTGGCAGTACCAAAGAAATGGATTGACTTAACAGACGGCTTTGATGAAGAACTTAAAAAATGGGGGATAGAGGATATAGAGTTTGTATACCGCCTGTGCCAAAAAGGTATGAAAATTGCACTCAATACCAAAGGAACCGTCATACACCAATTTCATGGCTCTAAGGAGGAAGAAACCGTTGCAAAAGGTAAAATTAAGGAAGTAGACTATAATACTTCTGTCTTAATAAAAAAATATCCTGGATTTCTTGGATTATCAGACCAAGAGATTTATGAACTATTCCGGAGTATTGCCCATAATTACAAACAGTTGGAAATGGATCATACTACGAGGTCAATAGAGATCTGCTATGATGATATTAATAAGTATGAAGATATAAAAACAGAAATCAGAAATTATGCGGAGGACGAGGCAGTCAGGTTATCTGTATTTGACTATGTTGAGGATTCAGATTTGGATATTTTTATTCAATTAATGACCAATGTAAAAGCCAAAATACTGTACTTTCCCAAAACGATTGATTTTTTTAGATAGATAAGGTTCACTTGGGTTGGTGGATAGAAATCCACTTGAGGTTGTTTTTGTATAAATAATAAGCTATTAAACAGAGAAAGTTATTTCGTAGGGCAAAAGTGATAATCACAATAAATGCATGCTAACTTAAACTAATTACAAAATAAAAATAAAGAGCATAATATGTAGTTTCTGTTAAGTCATTATTCCGTATAAGTCAAAGGACGGGGCTGTCGCACTAAGAAATTAGTGCGCAGCTCCATTTTTGTACCCCAAAATGCGAATGCCGGGCTTTAAAAAGCCCGGCAAAAGGTGATGATTTGATTAACGGTGGATATAAGTCGATTTACATTGGAACCGGAGGATGGAAACCATATAGCGTCAGAATCAAAGGAGAAACCTTAGGAAATGTTATTGCACGTACACTCCGTTACTACAAAGACCTTGGATAAACTTGTGGTAACTATTACTTTATAAAAGTAAAAATAATGATATAATAGTAATAGATTAAAATGGAAGTTGGTGCATATATGAGCAACTCAGAGACAATAATTGAAAATGTAAACGCTACTATGAGCATGGAAGATATGCCACTTTTAGATTCAGATAAAGAACATATAAGAGAATGCCTGGAGGGTAAAGTCGATTTTCAGGATGCTATTAATGCTTTGATTAATAAATATATGCATAAATAGACAGACGGTATAATGTATGGGAGAAGCGTATTACCATGAGTATAAACAGGATAGCTATTATTGCCAAAAATAATGAGATATTAAAAAATATATATTAGCGCAAATTAGTCAAGATTGGAGAGGATTTTATGGAATATTTAGCTGGGAGCAAAATTTATGAAAATATAAAGCTTACGTTGAAAGAAGCACAGCAGAAAGTATATTCTACTGTTAATTTTGTAATGGTAGAGACATATTGGAATATAGGTAAGCAGATATATGAAGCACAAGGCGAAAATGAACGTGCGGAGTATGGCAAAGGGTTATTGAAGTTTTTATCTGAAAAATTAACAGAAGAATTTGGGAAAGGATATACTGTGACGAGTTTAAAATATATGCGTCAATTTTATATGGCTTTTCCAAATCGCCACGCACTGCGTGACCAATTGAGCTGGACTCATTATAGAATGCTTTTAAAGGTTGAAAGTGATGCAGCTCGCACATTTTATTTAGATGAATGTGCAAAATCAAATTGGAGTACAAGACAGCTTGAACGACAAATAAATAGTTTTTATTATCAGAGATTGTTATCTAGTCAGGACAAAGATAGTGTACGGAATGAAATACGAACATTAGAAAAGGGTATTGATGCCAAAGACATCATTCGAGATCCATATGTACTTGAATTTCTAGGACTAGAGCAGGCACCTAATCTTTATGAAAAAGATATTGAGCAAGGATTGATTGACCATTTGCAAAAATTTTTATTGGAGCTTGGACGAGGCTTTTCATTTGTGTCAAGGCAACAACATATTACCTTTGATGGAGAGCATTATTATATTGATCTTGTATTTTACAATTATATTTTAAAATGCTTTGTTATTATTGATTTGAAAATTGGTAAGTTAACTCATCAGGATATCGGTCAAATGCAGATGTATGTAAATTATTATACAAGAGAATTAATGAATGAGGGTGATAACCTACCTATTGGTATTGTTCTCTGTGCCGACAAAAGTGACTCAGTTGTTAAATACACTTTACCTGAAGATAACAATCAAATATTTGCTTCGAAATATAAGTTATATATGCCGACGGAGGAAGAACTTAAGCGAGAACTTGCAAAAGAGCAGGAGTTTTTGGAAACAGAAAAACATCTTCAATAAGAGGAGTAAAGTGTACAAAAGAAAGGTATTAATATGAAATCATTGGAATTTGATTGCGTACATTTTTTATGTATGAATCTTAGGTACGAATAAGAGTTTTGCTAAAGCATATAGCTTAGATCAAAAGAATCACTCGATAAAGGAAGATTTTTATTTTATTATGATGAAGGTTTTATTATCAATCTTAAAAAATGTTACAAAAAAATTTGCATGACAATACTTGACAATATTTTACCTTATATTTATAATTAACAAAAAATAGAAAAATTATAAGGGGAAGCTAACAATGAATAAGGGATTTAGTAAAGCATTAATATGTACATTATTAATTTTTGTAGTATCAGTAACTTTTTTTACGACCAATACATTAGCAATGTCAGATTTTAGCACTGCAGATATACTAACGTTAGGAACAATGTATACAGGAACACTAGCTAATGAAGACGATGTAAATTACTATAAATTTACTACTACTGGAAATGATTCTTATTACAAAGTAGAACTTCGAAATACAGAAGCAACTGATTCTATTGGTCTATTCCTATATTCGGAAGCTGACTTAACAACTGAAGTTTATGATTTATATGCTAGTAAAGCAAATCTCGATCAAGATACTAGAAAATTAGAAGCTAATCATACTTACTATGTTGTAGCAAAGAATCCTGGTTATGGAAGACCAACAGGTAATTATAAATTGAGTGTTACAGAAATTAAAGATGATGTGCCAGATAATTTTAAAGGTAGTAAAACTCTATCCTTAAACAAAAAAGTAGCTTATAATCTTAATGCTGATGGGGATGTCGATTATTTTAAATTTACAACAACATCTAGGGATTCATATTATAATATAGAATTATCTAATTCGGAAGCTACAGATACAATTAGTGCGGTTCTATATTCAGAAGATGATTCAACAACAGAAATTAATTCGTTTTCAGCCTACAAAGCAGAGAAGAAAGCATATGAAGGTAAACTTAAACCAAATCATACATACTATTTGATCGTTAAAAATAACTATTATGATGAACCTATAGGTACCTATAAGTTATGTGTTAAAGAAATTAAAGATGATGCTTCTGATACGTTTAAAAATTGTGTTAAACTTTCTCTTAATAAGAAGAGTACTTATAATCTTAATGTATATAATGATATTGATTATTTTAAAATAAAAACCTCTAAAAAAGCTTCTTATACAATAACTCTTGCTAATAAAAGTTGTGACAATAGTATTGCTGCAACAATTTATAGAGAAGATGATGTTACACAGGGGGTAGGTACTATTACTGCTTATCAAGCTAAGAAAGACTCAAAAAGCATTACATTGAAAGGAAATCATACCTATTACATAGCCGTATATAGTTATTCTGATTATTTTCCTGCTAAAGGAGCATATTCATTAACTGTTCAAATGAAAAAGTAAATTTATAACAATATCTAAAATCCTTACTCCACCGTAATGTTGGTAAGGATTTTTTACTTAAAGGTATAATTAAGTAAAAAACTATAATAAAATATTACAATTTTAATTGATGTAGTTATTACACATTATTGTATAATTTAGATTTTTTTATGGAAATATTTGATATTAATCTAACATCTTTTATACTGATTATAACAAAATAGGTCAAAGTCTTATATTTGTATATTTGCTTATCATAATTTAAGCAGTGGAGAAAATATGTACGATGAGTTAATTAAAGGAGTAACAACAGCCTTTATAGATATGACAGTAAATTCAAAGCTAGTATTAGTATTAAATGATTATAAAGAAGGAAAAAGGTATTCACCTCTATAGAAGAAGAGTTAAGAAACAGTACTGAGTTTATGATAAGTGTTGCATTTATAACCAATAGTGTTTAACACCCCTTCTTCAAATGCTGAAAGACTTAGAAGTAAAGGTATCCCAGTTAGTAAGCCCAAAGGTTATATCTTTAAACAAGAGAATAATGACAAAGAAACCTTAAAAGAATTTTATAAGATTATCATTGGTGGTAGCTCTAATATGACTGGAAGCGCACTAACAGTTAATAAGGAATGGCTTGTTAAAAGAATCAATGTCGATAATATAATAAATATCTATAATGTTGCTGAAGAGAAAATTGAATTTGATGAATAAACAGTATGTCTAGTAGAAAGGATTAGTATGAGAATTGTAAACATAAGCTTAAAGTACATTAAAAAATTTGATAATGAACAAGAGTATATTTTTGATGATACGGCTTCGATAAATACTATTAGTGGAAAAAATGGTTCTGGTAAAAGCACTATTTTTGAAAGTATGGTATTGTGTCAAAAAGCATATTTTGTTAATGAAATAGAACATAAAGCGAATGCGTTAAATAGTAGATTCAGTATAGAAAACTTGAAGAAAGAAGTTAGCAAAGAACTATACAATATAGCTTTAAAAAATGGCGCATCAATCAAAATGTGCATTAGGTTTTCAAAAACTGATTTTCAGTGGAATATGAATGTAGAAAAATTTACTGCAAGTCAGAAAGAGAATGATATTGATGTTTTCGATGTTCATATATCCTTAGCTGTAACAGATATTCAGGAGGGAATTGCGGAATGGAAAATATCTATTGATGAAGGAACAAATGAGGGGTTATTAGGATGTTTTTGGAATCTTCAAAATCCTTCTAATATTATTGTATATTTAGATGCTGATAAAAATGTTTATGAAGATGATTTCACTTACCAAAAAATAAGTATGATATCCGAAGAAACAATAAGTCCAATCATTAATTTTGTTCTTGAGTCAAAGCAGATTTATCAGAATATGTATAATATTATGATGAATGCATATTTATATCAACGAATAAATCCCCAGACACCTAAAAAGGATTTATTTTTTTCAGATAGCAAAGAAATGTTTCAACAGTTGATAGATAATGTTACTATTTCAAATTTTTCTGGAAAAGAGCGGAAAGACCAATTTATACTAATTTCGAAAAATTCAGAAAAGTATGATACACGTAATATGAGTTCGGGTGAAAAGTTAACGTGGTATACATTATTGATTTTGAACTATATTAAGAAGATAGGAATATTAATAATAGATGAACCAGAAAATCATTTGCATGAACAATTAGCGTGGAAATTTATTGGGTTCTTGAAATATATTATAAGAAAATCAGTAAATAACTTAACTATTGGTCAAGTTTTTTTAGTTACACATGCAAAAAATATTATTTATAACAATTTTTCAGATGGGAAAAATTACGTTCTGGATAATGATGGAAATATGTTACTTATTGAAAAAGATAAGTGCGAAGACATATTGAGAGAATGTGGTATAAGCTATGTGGATGATAGAATATTATTTATAGAAGGAAGAACAGAGTCAGATAATTTAAAGACATTGTGTGATAATAATAATATTAGAATTCGTGAGTTAGCAAACTGTGCAGAAATCATACAAGTATATAAAAGTTTAGTGAAGGTGAAGGAACTAGTATATGCTCCCAAATTTGTTTTTATGATTGATAAAGATACCAGAGATGATGATGATATTGAAGCAATAAGAAAAATGGATAACGATTTTTTTGATAAACACTTTGTGGTTTTACCAGTGCATGAATTTGAAAACTTTTTTTTAGATGAAAAAGTAATAATTCAAAAGGTAAATGAATTTTTGGCCTTAACAAAAAAAGAAGAAAAAGAAGAGGATAGCATTTTGAAGGTTATGAAAAAATATGCTGACGATAGTCTAAATGATACAAAGAAAAAATATCTTAATAATGCAATTCGTGATGAAATGAAAGCAATGGCAGATTTAATAAAACAAAAGGATATAGTTATTAGTAGCCAAGCTGATTACAATGCATACATTAATATGATTATTGAGGGAGCAGAATACGAAAAAAGATTACAGAAGATACGGGAAAAGTATTCAACCATGACGGATCGTTACGGAGTTTTAAATTGGACTGGACAGTGGAAAATAGTTTGCGATGGAAAAAGAGTTTATAGACAGTCTATTAGTGAGATAGCAAAAGAAATCGGAATATCTGATCAAAATTTAAACAATATGGTATTTGATGCACAGCTTACAGATAACGAAAGTACTATATGTATATTCTGGAAAGAAATATGTGAAAAATTAAAATAATAAATAGAAACATAATGGAATATTTAACTACGGTTAATTATGACTATTCTGATTTTCATTTGAAATGCACTGCGAAGTGTTAGTGGTGAAATGAAACTTTTAGAACATTCTTCAGCAAAATGGCTTATTAAAAGTGAATTGAATTCGGTGAACTGGCTTCCGGCTGATTTGGATGTAGTTGATAGTTTAAAATTATTTTTAGAAAAAGAGGTATGAGTCAGTTATATTATTAATTCGATAAAAAGAAATTAATGATCTTTAGAACTATGTAAACCCAATTCTAATCTTATCGATTTAATAAGTTTAGATATACATAATTTTAAGTAAGTACTAGTAGTTAAACACAACAACTAAATAATATCTTTGTAACCATCTAGTTACAATAAAACTCCTATCAAAGTGTATAATCAACTCATATTATCACATTGAAAGGAGTTATTTTTATGCAAAATCAGTCACCCCCCAAAGAAGAAGTTATCCGTTTCCTGGAATGGATTGATGAAAACCCCATGCTATGGGAAGGTATCTTGGAACAGAGGAGCATCGAATCAATCGCGCCGTTAAAAACTCTGGAAGACTGTGACATGCTGACCTTTAGCGGTTTATACAGCGTAATGATGACCATATTATTCAGTGAGACAGGCATGATCTCAAACAGGGTATTAAAGCGGATTGCAGCCAGAGCCTTGGTGAAAAGGATTGAAGAAATAGGGGAATTAGAAACCTCCAAAGAAATCATGAGGCTTTTGAACGAGGAATGGGAAAGGATAGACAAAGAAGCTAAATTAGTGAATAAATAATGTCAAAGATACTTCCTATAAATACATATAATCTAAATAACCACTTTTAATAAGCGTACGAATTATGGTATTATATTAAAAGCAGCAGGTTAGGAAGGAACAAGGAAAGCAGGATAAGTTCAAATCAGCCATATTAGTAAAGGGAGGTATTCCATGCATTATAATTGTTTAATCGTAGATGATGAAGTCGATCTGTCAAAAATGACATGTGAATATTTTGAGATGTTTGATATCTCCTGTGCTTCTGTAGAAACAGCAGCAGAATGCGAAAAATTTTTAAAAGAGAATCAGGTTGACGTATTATTAATGGATATCAATCTTAGTGATGAGAGCGGGTTTAGTATCTGTAAGAAAATCCGCCAGGAATCGGAAATTCCCATACTATTTATCAGCGCAAGGCAGAGCGATGATGATATATTAATCGCGTTAAATATCGGCGGGGACGATTATATTAAAAAACCGTATTCGTTAAGCGTACTTCTTGCAAAAGTTAAGGTAATTATTAAGCGCATGGTAAATAAAAATACTGGAGAAATCAATAAAAAGGGCGAAAGTTTTATGGATGAAAGTACCATGCGTGTGCATATAAAAGGAAAGGAAGTCCAGTTAAAAGCCAAAGAATTCAAATTATTCCAGTATCTGTTTGAAAATAAGAATATGATTGTAACAAAAGAGCAGCTGTTTAATAAAGTCTGGGGTGATTCTTATTACAGTGACGGTACGCTGAATGTACATATAAGAAGGTTAAGAGAAAAGATTGAGGAGAATCCGAACGAACCGCAGATGATAAAAACCATTTGGGGAACCGGATATATGTTAGAGCTATGAAAATAAGATACCTTACGGTTATTTTTGCAATTTTATCCGCAGTATTTATGGGAATGACAGTAAGCATAATTCATAATGAAGCCTACAATACTGTAGATATTACCGGATTAAATGCAAGCTATAAGCAGATTGTTTCAGGACTCATGGGTGGAACAGATAAAGAGGAACTGGAAGAATCCTATCATTGTGAGATTTATCTGAAGACAGATATCGACTATGAAAGCAAGGTAATTAAGGCAGTCAATGAGAATAAAATCTTATTTGATTATGAAGCCGGTGATAAACTTCTTGGCAAAATCGTATTTTCCGGTGAAAGGGATTTGTTTGATTCCCTGCGTCACGTCCTTACATATCGTATGATACAGGCCGGTGCCTGCATGTTGTTAATTGGATATCTGATGCTTGGCGTTATATATTATTTTTATATCCGACCCTTTAAAAAGTTGCAGCAGTTTGCGGTGAATGTTGCAAAAGGCAATTTGGATGCGCCTCTGTCCATATACAAAGGGAATTATTTCGGCGCATTTACGGAAAGTTTTGATCTGATGCGGGAAGAGTTAAAGACTGCAAGAGAAAATGAGTACAAAGCCAATCGAAGCAAAAAAGAACTTGTGGCGGAATTATCTCATGATATGAAAACCCCCATCGCTACGATAAAAGCCACTTGCGAAGTAATGAAAATGAAAGCACTCATGAGAGAAAATGAATCAGAGAAAAAAGATATTCTGGAAAAGGCAGGTATTATTGAGCAAAAGGCAGATATGATTGATCAGCTCATAGGAAACATGTTTCATGCAACCCTGGAAGAATTGGAAAATCTTAAAGTGGAAGCCTTGGAAGAAGCATCTATGTTAATTCTTGATATGTTTGAAGAATTACAGTATTATGAGAAGATCAGGATAATGAATACCATGCCGGAATGCCTGATTTATATGGATAAACTACGCTTAAAACAGGTGATTGATAACATCATAAATAATTCCTATAAATATGCAGGCACGGTAATAGAGGTGTCTTTTAAGGAATTAGCAGAAGGCATTGTTGTTGAAATCAGAGATTTCGGGGACGGAGTACTGGAAGAGGAATTGCCCCTTATCACAGAAAAGTATTACCGCGGTAGCAACGGTAAGGGTAAGAGTGGGGCAGGACTTGGTTTGTTTTTGGCTAACTATTTTATGGAACATATGAAAGGTACCATTGAATTCTATAATGAGAATGGTTTGGTAGTGAATCTGTTTTTACGTAAAGTATAGCAGATTTAAGGATTGGTTAAGAATTAGACTGGATTCAGGTTAAGATTTTTTTTAGAAAGCGATTTATAATTAAGTCATGGTTGAGAAAATCATGGCTTTATTTTTTCTATATGATGACCGGAGGAGTGAAAGAAATATTCGAAAGAAAGGTAGCCACTAGTTAATTCTTTCACTCATTATATTCGTGGCAATACCGCAGTCTAATCTGTGGTTACAAGAGGTAGTATTGATGGAAAGTGTACTGATAGCAAAAGATTTATGTAAAACTTTTTCAAATGACCGTGTCCAGCAGCATGTATTAAAGAATTTGAATATTTCCATCCATCCCGGAGATTTTGCGGTTATTATGGGGAATTCCGGTTCGGGTAAAAGCACCTTACTATATGCCTTATCCGGAATGGACCGTCCGACGTTAGGAAGTGTAGGTGTGAATGGCGAGGAAATATCGAGATATTCCAATGATAAGCTGGCTGTATTCCGCAGAAAGAATTGCGGCTTCGTATTCCAGCAGAATTTCTTAAATGATACCATGAGTGTTATGGATAATATTATGGTAAACGGCTTATTAGTGAGTAAAGACAGGAGGGCAATTGCAGAAAGAGCGAAGGAGCTGTTAAATAGGTCCGGCTTGACAGAAGAAGTTTATAATAAATATCCGACCCAGCTTTCCGGCGGAGAAGCTCAAAGAGTAGCACTGGTAAGGGGCATTATAAATAATCCCACGATTCTCTTTGCTGATGAACCCACAGGAGCATTAAATTCTACCAATACGGCTAATGTTCTGGATATACTTACGGGTCTTAATGAATCAGGGCAGACCATTATTATGGTTACCCATGATATGAAAGCAGCCAGACGTGGAAACCGTGTTCTGTACTTAAAAGACGGAGTTATTCTGGATGAGGCCGACCTTGGAAACTATGTTTCAGAAGATGAAAATAGGCATGAGAAATTGCGTAGTTTCTTAATTGAAATGGGGTGGTAGAATGGGACTCTTATTAATTGCTAAGGACAATATTAAGAAGAAAAAAGGCAATGCATTTATATTATTTCTTCTGATAGCATTAGCGGTCCTTCTTTTATATACCGGAATCTCTGTACTCTCCAATCTGGGAGAGGTAATAGATAATAGGAATGCAGCTACCAATGGAGCAGATTATTTCTTATTTACAACCAGTACCTCTACAAAAGAAATAAATGACATTATTAAAGGTAAGAAAGAGACTGCTTATCTGGAAAGTGAAAAAGCCATTTATGCATCCGGTACGAAATTTTATAACGGCAGGGACTCAGAAAAGGATGCAGATCAGTTGGATTATATTTTTCTTAATAAGGATACCGATAGAAAACTTGCTACCATTGAGTTAATGGATCAAGGAAAGGAGTGGAAAGAAGATTCCATAATTCTGCCTTATTATATGAAGGTGGGAATGGGATATAAAACCGGGGATATTATAAAACTGGTATATAACAACCAGACCTATTCCTTTGAGATATACGGGTTTACGGAAGATGTCATGTTTTCCACACCAACGAATATATCAATAGAAAAATGCTTCATTTCCTCGCAATATTTTAATACATTTTCCTCAGATTTCGAAAATGCCGGTAGGTTCTATCGTGCAGACTTAAAAGAAGGCAGTGATACGGAAAAATTCGAGGAAAATTTGAATCAGGAGTTGAATGAAGCAATTCCGAATTTTCAGAATTTAATTAACTGGTCTGGAAATTATAATTCCATGAAATACGGTGCTAGTATTACTGCTAATATTTTTATGGCTGTATTGACGGTATTCGCAATCTTACTGATATTAATATCAGTGGTCATTGTTCATTTTAACATCAGCAATTCCATAGAAATGAATATGAAAAACATAGGTATACTGGAAGCCTCTGGTTATACCGGACGGCAGATGATTGGGGCAACTGTAATGGAATTCATGATTATCAGTGCATTTGGAATTTGTGCCGGTTTATTAGGTGCTAGTTGTTCGTCTAAACTCATCGGCGGAATTTTATCCTCATCCATCGGATTGCGCTGGAGTATGGGGGCTGATGTTCTAAGTGGTTTCTTAAGCATTGCAATTACAGTACTTCTGATACTTATTGCGAGTTTAGTATGCTCAAGGAAGTTTAAGAAAATTACGCCTCTTGATGCGTTACGTAATGGAGTAAATACACATAATTTCAGAAAAAACCAAATGCAGCTGGAAGCAGCGGCTATACCTATTGATTTTGCACTTGGACTTAAGAGTTTATTCTATAACAAAAAGAAAAATATAGCCGTATGTTTTATTATTATCGTGCTTACATTTTGTGCCAATGAAGCGGTCAGTATTTATCAGAACCTTGCTCTTAAGGAGAATAAACTGATAGAAATAGCAGGCTTTGAAGTACCGGATATCACGGTTGATCTGGTTAATAAAGATGCAAATACCTTAGAGGATGCAGTCAAAGAAGTAAAGCAGAAGGCTGCATCGGTAAAGGGTATAAAGCAAATCCTTCAATATACGTCAGATGACATTATCTGCAAAAAAGGTGATAAGGAGGTTACTGTAAACTTTGATGTTTATGAGAATACGGATAATCTTAGAGTTGATAATGTGGTAGAGGGAAGAAGACCAAAATATGATAATGAAATCATGCTGTCGACGGTAATGTCTAATAAACTGGGTATCTCGATCGGTGATATTGTTTATCTGGAAATGAACGGAGAACGTAAAGATTATCTATTGGTTGGCCAAAGCCAAGGGATTAGTCATTTGGGCAGGAAAGCTATGCTTACAAAAGAAGGCATACAGCGGTTAAATCCACATAGTATACTATCCAGCTTATATATTTACACGGAAAACAATGCTAATATAGATTCATTAATAACAGATTTAAAAGAAAAGTTAACCGGTGAAGAGGTTATGGTAACAAATTATCAGGATTATATATCTGCTTCAATGGACTCGATTACTGCAGTAATGAATATTCTATGTGTGGTAATGCTGACGGTTGTTATTCTGGTAATTGCTCTGGTTATGTTTTTATTAATTAAAATACAACTGGTCCGTGACAGGAAGCAGCAGGGGATATATAAAGCAATGGGATTTACAACAGGACAGTTGATAATGCAGACCGTAATGAGTTATATTCCGGTGGTATTCCTTGGGACAGTCATAGGCTGTGTAGTGGCATGGTTTGGAGTGAGTCCGTCTTTTATCCTGTGTCTTAGTGCCTTTGGCATTAAAAAATGCAGTATGAATATCAGTATCGTTTATATGGTTGGAATTATAGCCGGAATTGTTATGTGGGCTTCCCTGATCACCGTATTGTGTTCGATCAGAATTCGTAAGATTGTACCTTGGGAAATGATACAGGAAATATAAAACTAAATTTAAATTTAATGCAGATATACCGGATACGGCTGTCCTAATAGGTCGTATCCGGTGTTTTTTGTTTTGTTGAAAATCATACGAATTCCCTATGAAATAAAAAGCCATATGCAACAAGAGCACATGATTGCAAGGCTGGCGCTTACTGACATAAACTATCGAAGAATGCTGCTATTTACCTGTATGCAGGGTTATATAAATCAAAACACTGAGCTAAAAACTGGATATCTATCTATGATAAAAGAAGCTCCTGATATAGTTCGTTTTCTGTTATAAATCCCTAATTGAAGGTAGTTAAAGGACGGGGCTGCCGCACTAAAAAAATTAGCGCGCAGCTTCATTTTTGCATCAATATACATATAGCTAATTGTAGTTTTTTTCTATGGGGATAAACACAATGAGATGTCTAATAATAATCTAATTAAATACAATTTGTAATACTATCCATAAAATGGTATATTAGAATTACATATTTTAGCAATAATGCGAAGTTATTAAAGCCATTTGTAGAGGAATTGAAAACTTATGATCTTTTTTCAGTAAAAGTTTGAGATTCTATTTTAAAGGTTAACGCATTTTGCAATAGCAGATTAGCTTTTTGACTTGGTTAGCTACATTAACTGAGCAAAAAATAGTATCATGCTAGAATTATAAAAATGGAGGAAGCCTTATGAAAACGATTGGAGTTATTGGTGGAATGAGTTGGGAATCGACAGCTACTTATTATCTTGAGTTAAATAGATACACAAATAAAAAGATAGGTGAATATTTCAGTGCTAAATGTATCTTATACAATGTTCAGTACCAAGAAATTAAGGAAGTACATAAAAATGGCGACTGGGAACGTGCAGGTGATATTCTAAGTGAAGCAGCGTTAACTCTTCAAAACGCAGGTGCTGATTTTATTATTCTTGCAACTAACACAATGCACATTGTAGCGCCAAGGATACAAAAAGTAATTCATATACCATTTTTGCATATTGCCGAAGTAACTGCGGATAAGTTATTGGAGGATGATATAAAATCGGTGGCCTTATTGGGGACTCGCTTTACGATGGAGAAAGATTTCTATAAAGATGTACTTATTAAACGCGGAATCAAAGTAATAATTCCCAACGCAGAAGAGATAGATAATATTCATAAAATCATCAATAAAGAATTGATCATCGGAGAAATTAAGGATTCGTCTCGTAAATATTTTAGTAAAGTCATAACTAAACTGAAACAACAGGGAGCAGAGGGGGTCATTCTTGGATGTACAGAGATCGGATTACTCGTTAAGCAAGAAGACAGCGCCTTGCCTGTGTATGATACAGCACTTATACACGCTAGAGCTGCTGCTGAATATGCCATTAGGAATGACTGAGATATCAAAGCTGTTATAATAGCACCTCTTTTTATAGACTATGGAAAATAGATTTACAAGGTTTAAATATAAATGATGAAGTGAAATCGTTAGGAGTATATCTTACGTCTAAAAATCATGGTGGTAGTATACCCGCAACTTTTTTTGTCGTAAATAATGACAGACTTATCTTGCTATTGGAGGCAACCTGCTTTGAGTTAAAAAAAGTTAATGATGAAAAGAATGAGGACTGATATGGAAAATGGCTACACCAGAAAGGAAATCTCAAGCATATTGTTGCTGAATGAACTATAACCAAATATGGGAGGAGTAGAATTATGATAGATATTCCGATATATGATACGTTTTCTAAAATAGAGCCGATTACGAAGGGTATGTCAGGAGATAAAAAATATTATATTGAAACAACGGAAGGAAAACATCTATTATTACGTATTGCTGATTCTTCGGAGTATTTAAAGAAAAAGACTGAGTATGAAGTAATGAAAGAAATGTCTGCGTGTAATGTGCCGATGCCTTCCCCCATTGATTTTGGGATTTGTGATAATGGGAAATCTGTGTACACGCTGCTGAGCTGGATCGAGGGAGTCGAAGTAGAATCTATCTTAGGTACGTTATCTGCGAAAGAACAATATCAGATGGGTTTAGAATCAGGTAAAATTCTTAAAAAGATACATGGAGTTCAGGCAAAAGATGGTATTTCTGATTGGTCTGAGTTGGGAGGAGAAAGTAAATGAGTATAGAAAATTTTACTGGCAAGGCGGAAGACTATGCCAAAGGACGTCCGGGTTACCCCAAGGCGGCTATAGACACAATCGTCGGGCTTGCGCCAAAAGATGCGGTATTCGCAGATGTTGGAGCAGGGACAGGAAAATTAACAGTAGAACTGGCAGAACACGAATACACTGTGTTTGCCGTTGAACCCAATGAAGATATGCGTAAGCAACTTACCATTACGTTAGCACCTTTTTCAAATGTAAAGATTATTAATGGCACTGCGGAAACCACAACACTCCCTGATCATAGTATTGATATTCTCACTGTTGCTCATGCACTACACTGGTTTAATCTGAATGCGTTCCGCACAGAATGTTGCCGTGTCGTTAAACCCGGTGGATTAGTCATGGCAATTTACAATCTAACCCCCGGTGGAGAGATGATACACTTAAGTAAAAAGACTACAGATGCTTTCTTCACAAATCCGACGACTTGGGAATTTCCCAACCCTATGGAGTATACAAGGGAGAAGTGGCTTGCCTACATCGCATCACAGGAAGGATATCCACTAGCTACCGACCCCAGATATGACGCACATATTGCAGCAATAAACGCAGCATTTGACCGAGATAGTGTGGACGGGCTGCTAAGTTGTAATAGAGTAACGGAAATATATTGTGAAAGAATATAATAAAATTCTATCAAACAGTGTGAAGAGTATTTAAAAGTAATTTTAACTTGCAATCGTCTACTGCGAAATAAATATACTTCCCATTATATTTATATAGCAACCATTTTCAAAATGAAATAAACCGTATCCTTATAGCTAGTTAGGCAGGAATTTGCGGCAAAGATATTATAACTGTGTATGATGGGAGTATTAAGATGAATTATAAAAATGGTGAATTAGCCCAAAAAATTATTGATCTTCAAAATGATGATGGAACCTGGGGTCAGGTATTTCATTCATTATCTCAACCCAATAAAAGATATCCATTAACCACAGAGCAGGCTTTACGCCGATTAAAGCTCTTAGGATTTACCATAAATGATACTCCGATTCGGAAAGCTGTCGACTGTATGACATTATGTTTGGGTGGTGAAAGGAATATAGATAATTATTGGGAAAAGACACATAATTGGGAGTTGTTTACTCAACTTATGTTATCTACATGGGTGAGAATATTCGAGCCTGACAATGAACTGGCATTAAAATTCTCTAAACGGTGGTCAAATGTTATTGATAAAGCATTTGAGAATGGGATGTATAATGAGGAAGCCTATCTGGACGCATATATATACGAATTTTCTTCAAAACCAAAAGGTGCAAGAGAACTTGATTTCTCGGATTTTTATCATATTCATTTACTTCAAGATGCCTTATCGGAAAAAACAGAAAATCAGTTGTTAGATTACATAATCGCAAAAGCGAATGGAATTTATTATGTTTATAATAAACCTTTAGATAAATTACCTAATGTTTTTGCATCCAAAGAGACAAGCTGGTATTTATCAGCGATTGAAATCTTAGCTGGATATAAATTTGCAAAAGAAAAACTAAGTTTTGTTGTGGACTGGCTAGAAAACAACAAAGATGAAAACGGTCAATGGGATTTAGGAGCAAAGGCAAATGATAATGTCTACTTTCCTCTCTCGGATTCCTGGAAAAAAGCCGAATACAGAAAAGTTGATTGTACAGAAAGAATAAAGGCTATTCTGCAAAAACTATATGGGTAAATAGATGTTCGCAAAATAAGTATTAATTGTCGTGAAATATTTATTAGCACTATGTAAATAGAAAGAATGGATAACTATGGAACTCTATGAACAATTTCCGCACATTTATAATGAAAAAATTATCGTTAAAAAAATGATAGAAGATGACCTGGATAATCTTTTTGAAATTACAAACAACGATAATGTTTATAAATATATTCCGCTTTTCTTATATAAAAAGAGCAAAGGGAATCTGTTAGCAGCCATTAGGAATCTTGGCAACAGAGATTTTGATAAGAAAAAATGTATTATTGCAGGTGTTTATCTGTGTAATAATCCAGATAAACTTATAGGAATGGCTGAGATGTTTAACTATAAGAAAAGGGATGAGAAGATTACGATTGGTTATAGAATAAATGAATTGTACTGGCATCAAGGAATAGCAACTAATATAGTAGACCTGCTAACAAAATATTTATCAGACGAGATTGGAATTAAAAACATTCAAGCATTTGTTATGCCCAATAATATTTATTCTTCTAAAGCTTTATTAAGAAATGGATTTCAAAAAGAAAATTATTTTATGGAGGAGAAAAATTGGGGTGGACAAGATATTGTCGATGTCGAGGTTTACACATATCGTAAGACATTGCAAACTTAGATTGAACAAAATCGCTGCACCATAGCCTAGTTCAGCCATCGCGCAGCGATTTTGTTCAATTTGAATTTGTAAAGATAGGGGAGATTTTGCACATAAGATAGGACTAATGTTAGAATCGAGGTTGATTTGGTATAAACATTATGATTTATGGTGCGAAGAAATAATAGACCAGTATAATGAACCACCATTTTGGATAATTGAACTCGCTACCACTAAGTATATTCCTGATGCCGTTCGTATTGTAAATGAATATGCATATTCTGAGCCTTTTGAACAGTTTAGCAGAAATAATGATTTATTTGTGGCGTGCTTTTTTATAAGATACGAGAGAGATGAAATTTCATGGGCGACATTTTTAGAAAATGCAGGTAAATATACTGATGGTAATGATGCTAAGGTAGATTGTAGTTACTTTTTTTCTATGTTAAATGATTATGAAGATACAGAATTTTCAAATAAGGTGGAGAAATTACAAAGCAAGAAAGTATATAAAGAATTCATTTCTGAAATCAAAGAAATGCAACACTATTATAATCCATTTATTTCATATTTTAAAAATTATGTGGAAAATAGAGGGTAAACGCTACGCATTAGTCACCAAAGGCGAACTGCCCATTATATTTATGAAGGTTAATGAAATATAAAAGAAACGAACAAATTAAAATCATGGAGGCATAGAAACTTGAATGCAGATATTCAAGATTACATAAAAAAATATTGCAGTGAAATACAAAGTCTTTTTGTTGAATTAAGAGAGCTGATTATTCTAATTGTTCCTTATGAGATTGAAGAGAAGTTATGGGCAAAATTGCCGAGTTATTATATAGGGGAAAAATATATTCGAATTATCCCATTTAAAGACCATATAAATATTGAAGCTGAGGTTATTCTGGAATATAAACACCAATTGCAACAGTTTAAGATTACACCAAAAGGCATGTTACAAATATATCTTAATCAGGATATACCAGAGAATGTTTTGAAAGAGATTTTTTATAAAACACTGATAGGGTGACTTGTATTTATGGGAAGTAAAACCTCCCATTATATTTATGAAAAGTACAAGCATAAATTACTGAAAAATTTGAACTGTAGGGAGAAAGAATATGGATGGTCGGTTAAGAAATATGTCATCTGTTTATATTTCACAAGGCAACAAAATGCTATTGCTTTATAGGCAAGGAAGTAGAGTAGTTAATGATGTTTGGGTTGGCTCAGCAGGAGGACATTTTGAAGAATATGAACTGAATGATGCTAGAGCTTGTGTTATAAGAGAATTGCTAGAAGAAATAAATATCACTGAAAATATGTTAGATGATATGAGGTTACGATATATTACATTAAGAAGGACAAAAGGAGAAATCAGACAGAATTATTATTTTTTTGCTGAGTTGAAAGCCGATATAGACATTCAATTTACTTCTAATGAAGGAATTTTAAAATGGTTTGAAAAAGCGGAACTAAATTCTTTAGATATGCCTTTTACTTCGAAGTATGTAATCGAACATTATTTACATATTGGTGTTTATGATAGTAAAGTATATGGTGGTATAGCTGATGGAGAAAAAGTAGTATTTATAGAATTACCGGAGTTTTAGTGTTACAAGTGACATTATAAAAGGAGGAGCTATACTCCATTATATTTAAGATGAATAGGTGAAGTAAACATTATTTATGTTTGGAGGTTTAGTATGCTGAAAACAAAACGGCTTGAATTGGTTGGGTTTAATGTTAAATATGCAAACGATTTCTTTGAACTATGGAGCGATTTTGAAGTAATAAAATATACATATACCCCTTTATTGACCACCATTGATGAATGTATTAACTTAATTGAACATCAGATAAATCGGACAGACAAAGACTTCATAGACCGCTTTGTTATTCTGCTAAATAATAAAGCGATTGGTATGGTTGGTTGCATTTGTATGGATAAAGCAAATTTTGTTTATGGGCTTTATTATCAAATATCTCGAGTTCACTGGGGGTGTGGTTATGCAAGCGAAGCGGCGAGTGCAATAATGCATTATGTTTTGAATGAATACCCAAATGCCATTTTTAAAGCAGAAGCAGTATCTGAAAATCCAGCAAGTGCGGCTGTATTGATGAAAATTGGATTAAAACAAACGCATATAGAAGAAAATGGATTTAAGCGAGACAATTTTGAACTTGATTTAATACATTATTCTAATGCTTAGTCCCACAAAATGAGCATAGTCCTTAATTTATATTCTTTCAAAAAGTGAATCAAATCTAAGCAAACAATTCCAATTTGCATGGGATTCTAAACTTCCCATTGTATTTATGAAGTAATGCCTTGTACAAAAGCAAATTGCGAATTTATAAAGACAGAGTAGCTAAATTACTGAATAAATAAATGTAAAAGTAGCGATCTTAGTGATGATAGCGTGTTTAGTATCTGTAAGAAAATCCGCCAGGAATCGGTAATACCTATATTATTTATCAGCGCAAGGCAGAGCGATGATGATATATTAATCGCGTTAAATATCGGCGGAGATGATTATATTATTCGTTAAGCGTACTTCTTGCAAAAGTTAAGGTAATTATTAAGTGCATGGTAAATAAAAATACTGGGACGGTACGTTGAATGTACATATAAGAAAATTAAGAGAAAAGATTGAGGAGAATCCGAATGAACCCCAGGTGATAAAAACCATTTGGGGAACCGGATATATTTTAGAGCTATGAAAAAAAGATACCTTACGGTTTTGATAATTATATGTTGCATTATATATGTAAGCTGTACAAAAAGATCACAAATTAGTGGATCATATAAAGACGGAACTACAATATCTACTGAACCAATTACAGCGAGTGATAATATAGAAAGTAATGAAAAAAATTTGGACATTGAGTCTGCAACCCCAAGCATAGATAATATTTCAATCGAATCAAGCCAAACTTGTCTACAGGATAAAAAACACAATGTTTTCTACGGTACAATTGGTGTCGAGGAGGTTTGCTTGGATATTTATCCCTATGGTAACAACATAACTGCTTTTTATGTTAATCATAACGATAAAGATGAAATTAAGTTAGTTGGTACATTAGATGGACTTAAAATTTCTTTAACGGATGATGAGAAGAATACTTTAACAGGTACAGTTGCCTTAGCAGATGAACCAAGCGAACTAAAGGGAATATTTATGCAAAGTTATGGTGAAAAGTTGCCTGTTGCTTTAAAAATAGATCATGTCTGTGGTGATAGTTTAGATAATTTCTATGACATCATGGATTCTAATAATCAGGAAGTTGATACCTTCCTAAATAAACTGAAAAAGGATATCATATCGAAAGAGAAAGGAGCAGTCGCTCAATGCATTTATTATCCATTTACTGTATCAATTGATGGTAAGTATATTACGATAAATTCGGCACAAGAATTTACTGACAATTATAACAAAATTATAAACAACAATTTCGTTAATGCAATCTCAACTGCTCATACGAAATTTGTATTCTATAATGCAAGTGGTATAATGTTTGGTGATTATCAGCGTAATCTTAATTTTTGTATCTATAAAATGGGAAGCAAATTAAAAATTATCGGTATTAATAATGAAATTATTCCTCCTGATATAGATGCTCCCAATCCACCGTTAAATACATCGGAACCATTTAATGGTGAAATGGAGCTTGATAGTGAAACGGAAAACTTTGTATACGGTACCTGGCAGGTTGAAAAGCTTTTAGGATTCGCAAATTCCTGGAATGATGCTTCGGAATATCCAACAGGGCAGAACGTGATTGGTGATAAAATAATAATCAAAAAGAATTTATTTGATACAAAAGGTCTTGAAAACTATAATGAATATCAATATAGAACAAAAGATCCACTCTATCAGATTGAAACGATATGTTATAATAGCACCTCTTTTTATAGACTATGGAAAATAGATTTACAAGGTTTAAATATAAATGATGAAGTGAAATCGTTAGGAGTATATCTTACGTCTAAAAATCATGGTGGTAGTATACCCGCAACTTTTTTTGTCGTAAATAATGACAGACTTATCTTGCTATTGGAGGCAACCTGCTTTGAGTTAAAAAAAGTTAATGATGAAAAGAATGAGGACTGATATGGAAAATGGCTACACCAGAAAGGAATTCTAAAGCATATTGTTGCTGAATGAACTATAACCAAATATGGGAGGAGTGGAATTATGATAGATATTCCGATATATGATACGTTTTCTAAAATAGAGCCGATTACGAAGGGTATGTCAGGAGATAAAAAATATTATATTGAAACAACGGAAGGAAAACATCTATTATTACGTATTGCTGATTCTTCGGAGTATTTAAAGAAAAAGACTGAGTATGAAGTAATGAAAGAAATGTCTGCGTGTAATGTGCCGATGCCTTCCCCCATTGATTTTGGGATTTGTGATAATGGGAAATCTGTGTACACGCTGCTGAGCTGGATCGAGGGAGTCGAAGTAGAATCTATCTTAGGTACGTTATCTGCGAAAGAACAATATCAGATGGGTTTAGAATCAGGTAAAATTCTTAAAAAGATACATGGAGTTCAGGCAAAAGATGGTATTTCTGATTGGTCTGAGCGATACTTCTCAGTTATAAATCCTCGTATAGCAGCGTTCCACTCAGATGGTGTCCGTTTTCCAGGGGATACTATCATTTTGGATTATCTTGAAAGGAATAGAGAATTATTAAATAATCGTCCACAGTGCCGTCATCATGGAGATTACCATATGGGCAATATGATACAAACAGTATCTGGTAATTTATCAATTATTGATTGGCACACGGTTGATTTTGATAATTATGGAGACCCATGGTATGAGTTCAATCGTATTGGTGTAGAATGCGCAGAATTTGCTTCAGGACAGATTAATGGTTATTTCGACAATGAAGTACCAGACAAGTTTTGGATGTTATTATTGTATTACCTTTCGGCAAGCGCTATAACTTCCATCGTGTGGGCAAAATATTTTGCTCCGGATGAAATGCCATCAATTTTGAAAATGAATACAGATATCATATGTTCGTTTGATGATATGAAAAATCCTGTTCCAACATGGTATATCAACAATAAATTTTATCAAACGGAGTGAAGAGCATTCAAAAATAATTTTAACTTGCAATTGTCTACTATTGCAAATTAAATGAATTACCCATTATATTTAATAAGTTATGAGAAAGAAAGACAAATTTGAACTTATATGTTTGTGTGGCAAGGAGAAAAGACTAGATGAAATCATTGTTAAAATCAACATTAAACACACGCGCATTGCCAATTGGTGGCATGCGATACATAAGAAGTGACGTACCAGTGCATATAACAGAAGAAGAGATTCAGTGGTTATTGGATAATGATATAACCACACTTGTGGATCTACGCTCTGCGCAGGAACTAGATCGTAATCCATGTTCATTACGGAAATTAGCAGGATTTACCTATCATCATCTCCCAGTAACGGGTGGTGGAGATACGCCAAAATCCAGAGCGCATCTTCATGAAGTCTATCGTAGTATGGTGGATGAACAGATGGACATTATTCTGGATACTATACTGAATGCTCCATCAAATGTAATGTATTTTTGCTCAGCAGGGAAGGACAGGACTGGGGCGGTATCTGCGCTACTACTGAAACGTCTTGGAGTCTCTGTTGATGTCATAGTGGATGATTATATGAAGTCAAAGGAAAATTTGATAGATATGCTTACTGAATATGTGAAGGCTCACCCGGAAGTGGATATAGATATAATAATCCCACAGGAAGAGAATATATGGACCATATTAGAAAAGCGGTAGATGGAATATAAATTTGAATTTGTGTGAGGGATAATATGCTTACTTTAAGTCGTTATACAAATCTAAGGGCTGTACATATGATAAAGGATGGACAGATAGCATTTGAATTTACACGGGAAAACGAAAGTGAGGTGCAGTTATTTCCAGTTGGCTGCATATTCAAATCTTTTTTGTCTGCGCTAGTTGGTATTGCTATATATGAAGGGAAAATTGGAAGTATAGAGGATTGTGTCATTGATTATATTGAGCATAACGAAATAACAGATATTAACTGGTATAAATTAAAAATCAAACATGTATTGTCTAAAACCACTGGAATTGTATGGCCAGCCCCAAAAGATCCTATTCCACCAAATATGAACGAAGTAATGGAATTGATATTTGAAAGCGAACCTGGTGTCTCTTTTAAATATAAACCTGACCCACAGATAATAGTCAATTTATTAGAAGCGGTATATGGAATTGAGATAACGCAATTGTTTAGAATAAAGATATTATCATACTTTAAAAATAGAGATTTCGAATGGGTTAGAGATGATATTCAAGGAATGAAGGTTTCTATCAAGTTATTAGATGAATTCGGACAGTTATTGTTAAATAAAGGTGTAATAGAAGGAAAACGTTTGTTTTCTGAAGAATATTATAAACTTAGTGTGTTGGAATATTCTAGTGGAGGTTTCCCGGAAAATACTCCTTATGGCTTGGGTTGGTGGTTGGGAAGTTATTCAAGCATCCTATATTTTTGCGCGTGTGGTTTTGGAGGACAAAAATTAGTCATTATCCCTGACAAAAAGACTGTTATTAGTATATTATCGGATATGGACAGACCTCATCCAGAGAATATGGAAATAATTGAAATGGCATTACATTTATAACATTGCAAGTTTTGGGAAGTCAAGCTTCCCATTTTATCTAAACAGCCTAGCCTAGCACATAAGCAAACTTGAATTTGCAGGAGGGAATCTTAATAATGCTGACAATAATAGAAGCAGAAAACTATTTAAAAATTGGAGTTGAATTATTGGAAATATAGTTCCTAATACCATACAACATGTTGAGTATAAACTGCTGGATTCCACTAAGGTGTAGGATGTATTCGACTAGTTCCTTGGATTAATAAATGCAATCTCAAAAGATACTTCCAATGATTTTAATATAAGAATTCGGAAAGGATTGAAAGAGAGGATTAATTGCTGTAAAATAGAGTAAGCGGAGCATATTGTTTTATAAGAAAGTGCAGACATTACCTTGCTTTGAAGCTACTTCGTATTACAACTCTACAAGGAAAAATACGATCGAAAGTGAGAACGAATGAATACAAATTTAAGTCTATTCCATACATTAGAAACAGATATAATCACATTTAAACCCTTAAATATAGAGGATGCCGCCAAGATACATGAATATGCCTCTGATGAAGAGGTATCCCGTTTTATTGGCTGGAAGTTAATGAAAAGCCTGGAAGAGACAAGGGAGTTTGTTGAGACTATGATAAAGCGCGAGGAAGCCGGAACGCATATGTATGCTTCTGTCGTTTTAAAGGCTGCACAGGCAGTGATAGGAACCGTCATGCTTTTTGATTTTGACAGGGAGGCAAACCAGGCGGAGGTTGGGTATGTTTTTCATAAGTCTTACTGGGGCAGAGGCTATGGTACAAAAAGCATCGCCTTATTGACGGATTTTGCATTTGATACACTAAAGCTTCATAAACTTCATGCCAGTGTGGTAGATGCTAATATCGGTTCTGCCCGTATCCTTGAGAAAAATGGATATGTCTTGGAGGGACGGTTACAAGATCACTTTTTTATTGAAGACAACTATTATGATTCCTTACTTTATGGTAAAATAAAAAGTAAATAAACCAGGTACATATCACAGGGGTAACTATGGAGAATTGTATTTATAATGGGAAAGAAATATGTACGTATGATTTAAAGGATAAGAATCATTTATACATTAGTGAATTGGTGGAAGAGTGGAAATTAGCTGCCGGTGAAGGAAAGCTGATTTGCAGTGAGTGCGGTCAAAGAGTTTATTTGGCAGCAGGACCGATTATGGAGCCGTACTTTGCCCATTACGATAAACTTGCCTGCCCCTATGGAAACCTGACTGAATCGGAAGAACTGAAAAAAGGAAAACGCTTACTGTATTCCTTGCTTAAGAGAAGTTTTCCGGAGTGTGAGATACATGCCAGATATAAGATGAAGAACGGAATGTATAGTACCTGTTATGTTACAAGTCCAGCCGGAAATGATATAGCCATCGATTACCATCTGCAGCACAGCAGCATCGGAAAATTTCAGGAAAGAGATCAGTATTATAAAAGCAGCAGGATTACTCCGATATATGTAATGGGAATCAATAAAAGCGGTAAAGATAATCAGATTTCCTGGTATGAAAATCTGCTTCAAAAGTCAATGGGTCTGTGTGTATTTCTGGATGTCTGGAACGAAAAAATGTTATTAAAAAGAAGTTTTGATTATAAAGTAGGCAGCCTAAGAAAAGTCCGCTTTTACCAGAAGTTTTATTCTCTGGAGGATATATTGGTTGACAGTAATGGAGCGTTACTCTGTGATTTTTTAGAGGAATGTGAAAAAATTGATTTATCTATAACAGAAGAAAAAAACCAATATGAACAGATGTTAAGAGCCAGAGATGATATTATTATGAATATGAATAATATACGGCCGGATGTCTTAAGCACAGCACTGGAATGTCTAAAACGGGGGGAGGAACACCTGGTTTCTAAAAGGTATATAGATTATATAGTGGCTAATAATTTACTGTAAGGTACAAGCAGACAGGAAAGCATAGGCAGTGTGATAAATAAGCAGACGGATAAAATAAGCAGACGGATAAAATAAGCAGACTAATAAAATAAGCAGGCTGTATAATAATTACCCGTGTGGATAAAACAGGTGGGTGCCTAATATTCTTAAGTCCTTGTAGTGGACAACTTAAGGAATAGCATAAACTGATATAGTAACGATTGCGATTATGATATGAAAACCCGAAAGGCAGGTAGATATATGGAAAGCAAACAAGATTTTATAAAACATACTATGGAAAAAATTGAGTTTCCCGAAGAAGCCAGAGAGGTCTTCTTACATTTATGCAGTAAGATTGAAGGAAAAAAGGAATTCCGAGGAAAGTTTACCGAATTAGCTGACCGTTTTATGGACGGGGAATCAGAGAGTGTTTTTGAAGAATTGGATGTATTGGCTGAAACCATGGAGGTTCCTACATATACGATGTCAATGATGCTGCTCCTTTGGTGCAGTGAGCCGCTCTATGAGAAGTATAATTGGGAGGATATATCCGAAGACATCTTTTGGGATACCATCTATGATCTTCACTGCAAATTGATGGAATGTTATGAGGTTTATGGTGTTTGGGGAACTTTTGTTAGAACCTGGTATCCTGGATTTTATGAGATGACACGTTTTGCTTTAGGACGTTTGCAGTATGAGTATTCCGACTTTTTGCTGGAGGAATATAAGGCAGGCGGTAATCTGGTTAAAAAAGGCGACAGAGTCATTAATATGCATATCCCGTCCAGTGGTTCCTTTTCCCTGGAAAAACGTCTGGATTCCTATAAAAGAGCCTATGAATTTTATAAAGAAGATTTTGGTGACAGACCCATACCCATGGTCTGCGATTCCTGGCTTTTATATCCTAAACATAGGGAGTTCCTGCCGGAACATCTAAATATCAGAGGCTTTATGGAGGATTTTACTTATATTGAAGGTAGGGAAGAAGAAACGTTTAGCAATGCCTGGAGGGTATTCGGCAAAGACAGTGATAAAGCACCAAGTGAGCTGCCTCAGAATACATCCCTGCAAAAAGCCTATGCGAAGTATCTCATGGCAGGCGGTAAGACCGGCAGCGGTTATGGAGTATTCTTTTTTGACGGGGAGAAAATTATACGGTAGAAGTAAGAAATCATATGAAATCTAAGAAATAATAAATTTAATTGAATCACACAATTACCTCCCTTAATGCTGATATAGATGGCGAAGGGAGGTGTTTTTGATATAATATAAAGTTAGGAACAATTTATTCATATAATCAAATCTTTTATAGCACGGAACAGTAATATATTTTATAATTGTATATCTGAAAATAAAATTTCTTCTTTGATTTATTATCCTCAATGCCTTATAATAAGATATTAGGTTCCTTTATTATTTATAAATCATTAGGGAACATGGAGGGAAAGAAATGAACAGAAAAGAAGTATTTGAGATAAAAAGCCGTCTAAAGAAAACCGGCTGTACCTTTACTAAAATGTGTGGCTGTTATGTGAATTCTGAAAAAGAAATCCTTCTAAAATTAAATGAAACCTTTCTGAATCTGGAGGAAGAGGAATTTTATAAATATCTGGAAATTGCGAAGAAAACCCTTTCTGGAACCTTAGGAAATAACCTGTTAGAACTGGCATTTCCTTTAGAGGAAGAGAAAACCGGCGGCAAACAGCAGTTTTTAATGGGACTTAGGGAAAGTAAGTTAAAGAATGAAGAACTGTTAGAGACTTTTTATCAGCTTATCATTGATAATTATGATTATCCCGGGAATTATCTGATTCTGATTTTTCATGATGCGTATGATGTCCTTACCAAAACCTCGGACAACCGCAGGTTAGATGAATCCGAGGAAGTATATGAATATATGATTGCAGCCCTATGTCCGGTGGAACTTTCAAAGCCCGGACTTGGATATTTAGAGAATGAGAATAAAATCGGACCCCGTAAACGTGACTGGGTTGTGGGAGCACCGGAGAACGGATTTATCTTCCCCGCTTTTAACGACCGCAGTACAGATATTCATGCCGTTATGTTTTATGAAAAGAATCCAATTGAACCTCATAAAGAATTAATGGAGCAAGTTCTTGGCTGTCCGGCAAAATCCACTGCCGCAGAAAAGAAAAATATTTTCCAGAACATTATTAAAAATTCTGTAGCCGATTCAGAAAAAAGCACCCGGATCTTTAGTGATATCCAGGAAAGTCTCGGACAATTAGCAGAAGAACAGGCTGCGGCTTCCGAAACTTCGGAGGAACCTGTAATTCTGACCAATGAAACGGTTCAGGAGATTTTGGTGGAAAATGAATTACCGGAAGAAATCATCTCAAAAATAGAATCTGCCTATGCCGAGAATTTCAGTGAAGAACCACCTGCAGTGGAGCATCTGATTGATAAAAAAGTACTGGCGGAAAATGAGAAACGGAAAGTGGAAAAGGCACTTGCAGAAAAAGTCCAGGAGCTTCAGGGAAAACTGGAAGAAGTGACCAAAGGAACCGGCAGTTTTTCATCTCCTGGGGATATAGACCGGCAGTCGGAAGAGATATCCGATACCTTATTGGAGAACGATGTAAATAATATAAATATAAATGAAAACTATGATATTATTCTTCAAGTAAAACCCGTAAAAATGGATCAAATCAAATCAGAAATTATTGACGGTAAGAAATATATTATGATACCTATGGAGGAAAATGAACAAATAAATGTGAATGGTGAAAGGATTTTTTAGTTCTATAGGAGTTATATAAGTTATATAAGATAGAACCCACTTTAGTGAAAGCCTTTGCTATGGGGCTGTCGTAAAATTGTATTGTAAGGTTACTGAACTTAGGTCTGGAATATGGATTATGTTTTTCAGAAATTTTGTGGAATATATGCACGAATAAGCGGCGGCTTTTTTTACTGCCCCATATACGCATGCTTTCCGCAAAATTTCCGCAAAACATAATCCATTTTTTTTAAGTAAGTTTACTTATGATTTTACAACAGCCTTTTTTGCATAATTTCTGTCTCTTATGCCCTGTTAAGCATTTTATTCCTCTTTTTTGTTGTGGAGTAATGAAGGATAAGACGAAAAGAGAAACAATGGATTCAGAAAAATGCACAATAAACAATTAAATTATTGCAAAACAATATAATAAATTAACAATAATCAAAATATAACCTCATTTAAGATAAAAAAACATACAATTATGATTGACATTACCAAATATTTACATTATAATCTAAAAGGAAGACAAGTTCTTCCAGTTTAGCGCTAACTGTATCAGAGTGTTTCACAATTATACTATTTGTAACAAAAAAACGATGATGAGTGTATAAACAATTAAGAAAGGAGTTTTATGTATGTTTAAAAGGAGAATATTTTACAGTATAACCGCTATATGCCTGTCTGTACTATTTATTTTAAGCAGTATCTTAGTGTTAAATCAGAAGGCTTCAGCTGAGGACAAGCTTAGTGATGTTTATAATAGCAGTAATTATGAGAACCCATATGCAAAAGACCGGATTATTGTAGCTTTAAAATCAGGTGCGGATAATCAATTGAATGTGGTAGATCAGGGATTGACATATCAAAACAAATTATCGGAAGAAGATAGTAATTATGATGTAGTTCTGTATACGATCAAGGACCAGTCAGCAGAGGGAGTAATTGATGCAATCAATTCATTAAAAGAGAACCCTGCGGTAGTTTATGCAGAACCGGATTATTACCTGAAAGCTGTGGATACGGTTCCGAATGATCCTAATTACTCTAATCTTTATGGCTTAAAAAAGATCAGTGCGCCAACAGCCTGGGACACCTACACAGGAGCCAAAAATGTAGTTGTTGGGGTTATTGATTCCGGAATTCAATATACACATACTGATTTAGCAAATAATATCTGGGTTAATCCCGGAGAAATTCAGGGGAACGGAATTGATGATGATAAGAATGGCTATATCGATGATATTTATGGCTGGAACTTTGTAGATAACAATAATAAGCCTCTGGATGATAATGGTCATGGTACACATGTAGCAGGCACTATAGGTGCTGTCGGTAATAATGGCATCGGCGTTGTGGGAGTTAATTGGAATACACAGCTTGCGGCATTAAAGTTCCTTGATGCAGATGGAGGAGGTTACACTTCCGATGCAATACTGGCAATTAATTATGCGAAAAATAAAGGTTTTGCTGTTACCAACAACAGCTGGGGCGGTGGTTCCTTCAGCCAGAGCCTGAAAGACGCCATTGATTCCTATAGCGGACTCTTCGTAGCAGCAGCCGGAAATGATGGAACCAATAATGACAGCAGAGCTTCCTACCCGGCAAGTTATACTTCCGCTAATATCATTGCCGTTGCGGCAACAACCAGTACCGACGCCAAAGCCAGTTATAGTAATTACGGCAGTACCAGTGTTGATTTAGGAGCCCCGGGAGATGCAATCTTTAGTACATATCTTAATAACGGTTATGCAACTGCCAGCGGAACTTCAATGGCAGCTCCCCATGTTTCAGGGGCAGTGGCCCTTTTGAAATCCTTTAATCCTTCCCTGACTTCTGCTCAGATTAAATCTGCAATTTTATCTAATGTAGATAAGATTTCAAGCTTAAATGGCAGAACGGTAACCGGAGGAAGATTAAATGTAGCAAAAAGCCTTAATGCAATAAAATAATTCACAGAAACCTTCTGATTCTTTTATTTAGATATTGATAACGTGTATATATCAAGGAATCGGTAGTATAAAATTATTTGGCTTTCATGAAAGCTTTAATTGTGAAACACTTGTAAAATTAATAATAATTCAAGCACAATATGCCAGTGGTAGTAATACACTGGCATATTGTGATGCCGAAAAGTTAGCACGGTTAAAAGGGACTCTTACCAGCCTGGTTTCAAATTTAAAATATATAAGAATTTTTAAAATCATGGATAACATTTTATTTTTTAAGGACAAAACCATTCCAAAAAAGCCATTTTATTTTTTTCCTCCTTTATTGTGGTATATTTACTTATGAATTTATGATAACCAGATAATGACTTAAATAACTTGCATAAATCGCAATTACCGAATGATTGGATAATATAGGGGGAGAAAAAATGAGATGGTATGCACTATTTGTTAAAACAGGAAAAGAAGACGAAGTATGTGATACTTTAAAGAAATTATATGAATTTTTCAGCCCAATGGAGGCCTATGAAGTGATGGTACCAAAGAGAGGTCTTTATGAATATCACGACGGGAAGAGAAATTATGTACTTCGGACACTTTTTCCAAGTTACGTACTGATTGGAACGGAGCAAATTGTAAAACTTTATGAAATTATGAAGAACCATAAAAGTTCCAATATCATCAGGATGTTAAAAAATGAGAGCTGTTTTCAGGAAATCGATATAAGGGAAATCAGTATAATCATAGATCTGATTAATAGAGAAGGGGTTATCGGAATTTCAGATGTATTGGTGGAAGAGGAAAAAGTAAATATCATTAACGGGCCTTTGATTCATTATAAGGGGATAATCAAGAAGATAAATAAAAGAAAAGGGCGTGCTAAGATACAGGTTGATTTCCTGAATAAGCAATGCTTTGTGGATATTGCTGTCCGCTGTCTTGAGAGATATGAGGAAGAGAGTATTAAAAACCAAATTACCTTTAGTTAGCTTCGGCGGTAATTATGAAAAGCGGAGGAGTCACATGGAAAGCAGCTGCAAAGTTAATACCATCAGATGTAAATGGGCTAATTACATAAACTACACCTACATAATCAGTAAAGCCGGAACCAGGGAATGCCTTATTGTGGATCCTGCCTGGGAGATAAAAAAGATTATTTCATACTTAAGTTTAAATAATTTAACCCTGCGGGCAATTTTATTAACACATTCCCACTACGACCATACTAACTTAGTAGGAGCTTTAGTAAATGCATTTGATACGGAGGTTTATATATCAGGAATTGAAGCAAAACAGTATCGGTACAAATGTAAGAATCTGCATTATGCGGAAAATCTGGAATTGTTACCGTTATCCTTTTTTAAGGTAAGAGCTTTCCTGACTCCCGGGCATACCTTAGGAAGTATGTGCTATCTGATCTCAAATCATTTATTTACGGGTGATACTTTATTTTACGAAGGCTGCGGTATATGCGATACCAGTGAGGCTGCATCCAACATGTATGACAGTTTACAGTTTTTAAAAGATACAATCAGCGAGGATACAATTATATACCCCGGACATTGTTACGGTGTATATCCGGGGGAGCCGTTCGGGTCAATAGTTAAGGACAATATTTATTTTCATATAAATGACAGACAAAAATTTATTGATTTCCGGTTAAATGTGGCAAAAAAGAATTTATTTGATTTTAAATAAGGGGGTATTGATTTTGGTCAATACGGATCAATCCAGAATATATCTGGAAGCAATTAAACTTGCGGCAGGCAGCTTGAAATATAAAGGAATTTCGATTAACAAAACATTCTTAATGGCGATTAAACATTTACAGGAATATTACTCCTTATGCAACGATTTAAAATATCTAGAAGTAGCAGCACTGCTGATACAGGCATATTTGGAGATGGGCTTTACGTATGAATCCTATAAAGAAGAATTTGATCATATTTTAAAGGATTTGGGAACAGAACGGAGTATGATGTTTCCTAAGAGGTTTTATCACTCCAAGAAAATAAAATTAACCAGACCCCAGGTGAGAAGCATGATAGGGAAATGGTCTTCTTCTAAAAAGAATAATATGATGATTATAACGGTGGTGGATGATATTATTGAAAAGGTGAATAACAAAGAAATAGGGGTTTTTTCGTATTGTAATCATAATATTTCAGGTCAAGAATTATATGAATTAGTCATAAATAAAGATGAAGTTTATTTTCATGACATTAATAAAAGTAAATTTTACACATTTTTGATTGAAAATTAGTAAAATTTTGGTATAATACCTTGTATATTAATAAATCCGAGGGGGAGGTATTGTATGATTAAAATTGCTATTGTCGATGACATGAGGGCGAATATTGACTGTATTGCACTTGAAGTGAACAAATTTTTCAAAAATAAAAGTATTTCTTTTAACGTGAGCTCCTATGAAAATTCTAAAAATTTTATTTATGATATCGAGGAAAATCAGTATTTTGACATCTGTTTTTTAGATATTGAAATGCCGGATGTAAACGGTATCGAGCTGGCAAAAGTAATTAACCGGACACTAAAGGACAGCTATGTGGTTTTCATAACCTCCCACATGGAGTATGCAATTGAGGGGTATGAGCTCAATATCAGCCGGTATATACCGAAATCTCTGATGGATAAAAAACTGCCGGCTGCTCTAAAAGATATAACGGCAGAGATCATAAACCGGGAAAAAGAAAGTTACATCATTAAAACGAACTCGCGGTTTGAAAAAATATTTTATAAAGATATCTATTACATATTTAAAGAAGGAAAAAATTCTATCTTTGTTACTTCCTCCGGCGAAAGCAGGGAGCGAAAAAGTATATCTGACGTATATAATGACTTAAATTCTGAAGAGTTTTTAATCATTGATAGAGGGTTTATTGTGAATGCCCCTCATATCATGAAAATCCATAATAATCTTGTTATTTTGCGCAACGGTATTAATCTGTCTATTAGTAGATCCCATATGAATGAAGTGAAAAAGAAAATAATTCAATTTTGGAGGGTGAATGTTTAATGCAGATATTCCAGTTTGTTGAATTTTTGTATTGTTTTTTTCGGATTGATTTATGCCTCTGCCTGTTAAGCTGCTTGTTTGAATGTAAAGGAAATCATAGAAGGCAGATGATTTTAAGAATAAGTTTATCCCTGCCCTTGGCAGTCATCAGTTTTCTAAACAGTCAGGTCGTTACTTATTCCAATATCTTAATTGGAGTGATTATAATTTATTTAGCAATTATGACTTATTTTCTTTATCATGAAACATTTATGGTTCGTTTTTTGGTAATAAGCCTTTATATCATTTTGAGTGTGTTTGGAGAACTGTTATTTACGTTTCTTATCAGCCTGTTAGAAGACAGTCTTGATTTAGGACATAAAATATCAACACTAAATAGCTTGGAACGATTTATCTACACCTTAGTCTTATTAGTACTATGGGGTTTTCTTTATCAGGTTTTAAAGAGGGCTTTAAAGGGAAAGATTACCTATATTTACCGGTACAAAAAGTTATTGCTGGCCTTCGTAATAGGCGGAGGCAGTGCAACGGTTTATTTTCAGAGGATCTATCTGCAGAATATAACCGGAAATATAATGTTACAGTGGACATGCTTTTTGATATGGTGCATTCTGTCCGTAACAGTGGCGATTGTCTATATTATCTACCGTGATAACCTGGAACGGGCAAATATAGCAGAAGTATATAAAAAAATGACAGCCCAGAACTATACTAATTTATCTACGTTATATAAAAAGAATTCCAGCATTTATCATGATTTAAAAAATCATATGAATATACTGCACCAATACTTAAAAAATGATGATTCCAGACAGGCCCTGGCCTATATAGAATCCATCGTGGAACCAATCCGGCTGCTTGATAATACCGTTAATACAGAAAACCAGATACTGGATATCATACTGAATTACAAACTTACGGAAGCCAGTAAATATGATATTCAGGTGGAGACGGATATTGAGAAGATCGGCAAGGTACAGATTAAGGATGATGATTTATGTTCCATCGTATCCAACATATTTGACAATGCAATTGAAGCGTGTTATTTGGTAAAGAGATCACAAAAATGGATCAATGTAGTTATGAAGAAGAAAAATAATATGTTAATCGTAAAAGTAAGCAATAGTTTGGCTCAAAAACCCAAGGTCTTTAATAATCTTATTGTTACTTCCAAGGAAGATAAAAATCTGCATGGGTTAGGACTCTGGAGCATTAAAACCATAGTAAATCAATATGAAGGTTTGCTGGATTATAATTATAATGACAATCTGTTTGAAATAATTGTTACATTAAACTGCTGATTAGGGACATAATACTGCCATTCACGTACAAGATAGTGAAGAGCAGTAATGAAATGATATAATAAAAAAAACAATGAGTGGAGGTAAATGAAATGACAACAAAAGTTTCAAGAGTAAAATCAGGTAACCAATTCAATCACCCGGCCGGAAATATTCCAAGAGAAATCAAAGAAATAGTATCCTTCGAGGATAGCAGGAATGCAGAGGCTATCCTTACAATTACAGTTGGGTGCAGCGGATTTTTAACTTTAGTTTGCTGCTAATAGGATCTCAAAGAAGAGAGGAGACAAGTTTTGTCTCCTCTTATTTTGGGTTTTATGGAAAAATTTTTCGGAATTTCCTGAAAAATAAAAGTCCTTTCGGGCAGAGAGACACATTCTTTTTTATTAGGGGACAGTATATGATAAAAAATATGGAAAGAAGCACTATGATAACTGAAAGAAACTATGCGGCAAGTCAGGTGTCTGTAAGGAAAGAAAGTAAAGAATACTGGGAAAATCTAATGGGGATGACTACTATGAATAAATTGTACGAAAATCCTGGAATAGTAAACCATTTAAATAATGAGGATTTTTATATCCCTGATGATATGTTTCATCATATTGACCAGTTAGCTTCTATCTTTGAACGTAATTTATTCTCTGAGGAAACACCTGTTTATTATGAAGAACAGGATGATTTTGCATATTTTTATCTGCATTTTCTTAAGTTAACCCAGTATTACTGTAAAAAGAATTTCACAGCGGATATCTGGTTTTTGAATAATAATGTTATGCGTGACTTTTTAAAGTCCTTTTATAAAAAACTTAAGGCGATAAGTATCAGGACCTTAATTAATGAGATTCATTTTCTGAAGGCAGAGGGATTTCTGCAAGGCAGTAATGCAAAAGAGGAATATGAATATTATCAGAAAAATTATTTGACGGATATTAACTATATCTATGAATTCTGTGAAAATTATCCTGTAATGTTAAGATGTATTCTGGAAACCATTGTTTCTTTTTCTGATTTTATAACAGATGTACTTAAGCATCTGCAAAAAGATAAGAAAGAGATTATAAATAAAATCTTTAACGGTGTAGCCTTCAAGCATATTTTGGCTTTCGATGCAGATATTGCGGATACGCATCAAAATTCTAAAGCGGTAATACAGTTTACCCTTGATAATGGAAAACGTGTGATTTATAAACCTCATTCACTTGGAAATGAGATCTTTTATCAGAATTTAATAAATTGGTTATCGGAAAAATGCGGCATACCGAAATATTTCAGAAAGATTTTAGAACGAAAAAGTTACGGCTGGGAAGAAGTAATTCAGCAAAAAAGCTGCTCAAATTTACAGGAATTAAAGAATTACTATACCCGGGTTGGGGTTAACTTATTTGCGGCTTATCTTTTAAAAACCAGTGATATCCATTATGAAAATATAATAGCAAACGGTGAATTCCCAGTTATTATTGACCTTGAGACCTTAGTCGGTATAAGCACAGAGGCAGAGGACAGTGCGAGAGGACATGCAAGACAAATCTTAAGGGAATCTGTTTTATATCTGGGTTTATTACCGACGTTTCATTGGGAATCGAAGAAGAAAAGCGTAAATGTCAGCGGTATCAACGGAAGGGCAGGGCAGAAATTACCCTTTTTATTGCCCTGTATTAAAAACAATAAATCCTCTGATATATCCATAGAGTATAGATACCTCAAAACCCATGGGGCAAAGAATCTGGCGAAATTAAATGGAAGATATCTGAATGGAAACCTGTTTACAGAAGATTTGCTGAAAGGTTTTAATTTGGCGTATACCTGTTCTGCCCAGAACAAAGATAAGTTAAAAGAGTTCATAAAAAAGCTGAAACTAATGAAAAGCAGGTACTTATTAAGAGATACCCAACATTATTCCTCCCTGCTTACAGCGTCCTATCACCCGGATTTTATGATGGATGGCAGTGACAGAAATATACTTTTATATCAGCTTTATGAAAACTACAGTTATAATACCGATTATAAACATAAAATAGTTGAGGCAGAAGTCAGGGAATTAATGAAAGGAGATATCCCACAGTTTTTTATGGAGATTGACAGGAAGGATTTGATTTTCTCCGACGGAATCAGAGTAAAAGATTTTTTTAGTACCACGGCTTACAAAAAGCTATGGGAGAGGCTTAATAACTTAAGCTTTAAGGATATGGAAATGCAGGATTTATTCATTAGAATTACGATGGATACAAAAAAGGCCGGCAAGAAAGTTGAGAAAAGAATAGATTCCTTCGAAGGAATGGCGGCGGATAAAAAGCTTGTATATCAGGCGGCGGATAAAAATCAGGCAGCCGATAAAAAGCTTGTATATCAGGCAGCCGAAAAGATTGGTGACAGGCTGGCGGCACAGGCTATTTTCAATCATGATTTTACAGAAGTGAACTGGATCGGAATATTTAACAGCGGAATCAGGGAAAAGGATAAGAATTTTAAACCCCTGAATCATCAGCTTTATGATGGGATAGCTGGTGTTGCAATCTTTTTCCATACGCTAACTACAATAATATGCAAGCCCTCTTATACCAGGCTGTGCGGAATACTTGATGAAACCCTCTTTGCTTATACGGATTTATGTCTGGGTAAAGCGGATCAATTGATAGAAAAAGGAATAAAAACAATAGGAGCCTTAACAGGCGAAGCCTCCCTTGTGTATACTTATCAGGTCTTATATAAAATTACAGGTAATTTGAATTATCTAGACTATGCAAAAAGACATATTCATATTGTTTCAAACTTAATCGAAACGGATAAAGACTTTGATATTTTGAATGGAAATGCAGGGGCAATTATTGTTTTATGTAATCTCTATGAATTAACAAAAGAAGAGGAGTATATAGTAACAGCAAAGAAAGCAGCGGATATTTTAATCGGTAATGCAGTTACTATGCCTGATGGAGCGGGATTTAAACTAAATTCCTGTGAGGTTCCCTTAGGAGGATTTTCTCATGGAAACAGCGGAATCAGCCTGGCTTTCGCCATTTTGTCAAAAGCAGCCAATACAAAAGAATATAATAGCTTTATAGAGGAGCTTCTTGCATATGAAGAAAGTTTATATCATTCAGGCAAGAATAACTGGGCAGATTTGCGGGAAGGAAAAAAAACAGAAAGTTCTGTTTCCTGGTGCCATGGGTCAAGCGGGATTTTATTAAGCAGGCTTAGAATGCTTGATACACTTGGCGGGGAGTTTTCAGAAAGGCTTAACCGGGATATCCACAGGGCAGTGAAAAATATGACCGACAGCGGTTTAAGGGACAGCTATTGTTTATGTCATGGCAATTGCGGGAATAGGAACATCTTAAATTCTTATGCAAGGTATGTTGGAGATAAAAAAATCTCAGAAGATTACGCCTCATTTATAACCAACTTAGCATCAGGAATATTAAATGATGAGTCTGATATTATGTTGTCCGAGTATAACCATCCGGGTTTTATGACGGGGATATCAGGTATTGGGTACTGCTTACTGGGGGTTTTAAGTGAAGAAGTACCAGATATATTAGCGTTATCTTTGGCAGCATTTCATGAAAGGGTTATCCGTTAAACGCACAATATTTGTATTGGGTTTTGGGCAGGCATCAGGTTTTACAATTAACATTTTATGCCCATAATCTGTGTGTTTAAGGACAGAACGTTTCAGTGATTTTCATTTATGCTATTATATCAATAATTAAAACAGAAAGTATATTACCGGATATCTTTGTTAATAAAAATGAATCGGAGGTAGGAAGGAATGGAAAATGCATTTCGAAAATGCAGCAGGTGCGGATATGTTCATGAAAATTCCAAGTTTAAAAAGGAACATTATATATGCAGTAAATGCGGTACATATAATACCATGACTTTTTCAGACAGGCTTGATTCGATGATTGATACAGGAACCTTTGAAGAATTAAATGAAGAGCTGGCCTTTCAGGATCCGATTCATTTTCCGGGTTATGAAGAAAAATATGAAAAGGCGGCGGACTTAACTGGTTTAAGGGAAGCAATTGTAACCGGTTATGGGGAAATTAACGGGATAGGAACCATGATAGGTATTATGGATTCCAGATTTATAATGGCCAGTATGGGGATTACCGTCGGTACTAAAATCACATGTTTATTTGAAGAAGCGCAAAAGCGTAAGCTTCCGGTCATACTATTTTCTACTTCGGGAGGAGCCAGGATGCAGGAGGGGATCTATTCTCTTATGCAGATGGCAAAGACGGCAGCTGCGGTGCAGGAATTTGGTGAGGAGGGAGGGTATTATATCAGTGTCCTTACCAATCCGACAACAGGGGGAGTCAGCGCAAGTTTTGCTTTTCTGGGAGATACCATTTTGGCGGAGCCCAATGCGTTAATCGGCTTTGCCGGAAAGCGGGTAATTGAACAGACAATTAAAGAACAATTACCGGAAGGTTTCCAAACTTCGGAGTATTTACTGGAGCATGGATTTCTTGATGCAATTGTCCCAAGGGAAAGCTTAAAAACAACACTATACAGGCTATTAAAGTATCATATGATGCCCAAAACAGATTCCTATGCTTATAAATTTAATGATTAAGGGGGAAATGCGGTGAGTAATCCAAGTTATGACTTAAATAAGGAATTGACAGGAGAGACAGAAAAACAAGAAAACAGTACCTGGAATAATATCCTCAGTATAAGAAGTGAAAAGCGGTTTAAGAGTATGGAGATTGCGGATAAAATATTTACAGACTTTTTAGAACTCCACGGAGACAGGTATTTTGGAGATGACAGGGCGATTGTGGGGGGACTGGCGTACTTAAGTAACCTGCCGGTTACCGTTATCTGCCAGTACAAAGGAAAAGACATAGCAGACAGTAAATTACGGCAATACGGCATGCCGCTGCCGGAAGGCTACAGAAAGGCTCTCAGGCTTATGAAACAGGCGGAAAAATTCAACCGGCCTATTGTATGCTTTATCGATACACCGGGTGCCTTCCCCGGCATCAATGCGGAAGAAAGGGGACAAGCGGAAGCGATTGCACGAAATTTATACGAAATGGCAGCGTTAACGGTACCGGTGATATCCGTAGTCATCAGCGAGGGAGGAAGCGGGGGAGCCCTGGCCCTTGGAGTGGCGAATAAAGTATTTATGTTTGAAAGAGCTATTTATTCGGTAGTATCACCAGAAGGCTGTGCAAGTATTTTATGGAGAGATTCCAAAAAGGCAAGTTTGGCCTCGGACTATTTAAAACTAACTGCCAGCGATATCTGTGAGGCAGGAATAATTGACCGGGTTATCAGTGAAAAGGGAACCTTTGAGCAGCTCTGTGAAAGGCTGGGGAGCATCTTGCATAAAGAAATCGTGCAATTGCAAAAACTGCCTGGGAAGGAACTTAAGGAAGATCGCAGGCGTAAATTCCGGGAAATCGGAAATATAAAAAACCTACAGGAGGATGCCCTCAAACGGTTTGATGCATAACAGTGAAAATATATGAAGGGGAAAATAATAGTAACATATTATGTGAAAAGTATGAATGGAGAAAACCTAATAAGTATTTTGGAATTATGTGAAAAGTCAGAGCTGAATTATTTTAAGTATTGCATGAATGGGGAAGAGTTAGCTTTCCAAAAAGGTATTATAAGTGAAAACGGTACAGTCAACTATGAGTATCAAAGTGTGGCAGCAAAAGAAAGTTTTGACGGAGAAAGGGTGATAAAAGAAAGCCTTGGCAGAGATAATTCGATACAGGAAAACATAGATATCATAGATTTGAATAAAAAATCAGGCGATATAGCAGAGCCGAAATGCGTCATAGTAAAATCCAATTTTGTCGGGGCATTTTCCCTATCCGAAAGTCTGAAAGAAGGCAAGAAGACAGTCAAAAAAGGCAGTGTGTTAGCTGTTATTGAGGCAATGAAAGTTTATAATGATATATTAGCGCCAGTAGACGGTATCGTTGAAGAAATCCTAGCTGTTGACGGAAGTCTGGTTGAATGTGATCAGGAATTAATTTCTATTAGGGTGAGTGGATGATGGGAAAATATAATAAGGTTTTGGTAGCCAATAGAGGAGAAATCGCGGTAAGGATTATAAAAGCATTAAGAGAACTAGGTATAAGCACGGTTGCTGTGTATTCGAATGTAGATAAGGATTCGCCCCATTTAAGAATTGCCGATGAAAAGGTCTGTATCGGGGATGCAAAGGACTCTTATCTGAATGTATATAAAATCCTGTCCGTAGCAACGAAATACAATGTGGATGCAATCCATCCGGGAATTGGATTCATGGCTGAGTCCGGTGAGTTCGCCAGGTTGTGCGAACAGTATAATATAGGCTTTATCGGTCCTTCCAGCAGCTTAATTGATGCCATCGGGAATAAGAGCAATGCAAAAATTATTGCGAAAGAGTGCCAGGTTCCTGTTATTGAGGGAGCTACCGCACCGGTTAACAGTTATGATGAGTGCGAAGAATTAGGTGAGATTATAGGGTTTCCAGTATTGTTAAAAGCAACCCACGGAGGCGGCGGAAAAGGAATCCGTATTGTTAATGAAAAGGAAAAACTAAAAGATAATTATAATCTTTGCAGGAAAGAGGCTATAGCAGCTTTTAATAACAATGAACTTCTTATTGAGAAAGCAATACAGGGTTTTAAGCATTTTGAAGTACAGATTTTAGGGGATACCTATGGTAATGTAGTGCATTTAGGTGACAGGGAATGTACGATCCAAAGAGCAAATCAGAAAGTGATCGAAGAAGCACGGTGCCAGAATATTGCGGAAGAGGTCCGTCAAAAGATATATGAGGATGCTTTAAAAATTGCCAGGCACATTAATTATGCAGGACCCGGAACAATAGAATTCTTGGTACTTCGGAGCGGAGCTTACTATTTTCTCGAGATGAATACCAGGCTTCAGGTGGAACATACCATAACGGAACTGATTACGGGAATTGATATTGTAAAAGAGCAGATCCGGATATTTGAAGGGGAAAGACTAAGCGTAACCCAAGAGGATATAACGTATGATGGATATGCATTACAATGCAGAATACTGGCTGAAGATACAAGGAAAGGCGGAATGCCTTCCATCGGGAAAATCGCAAAATGGAATATGCCCGGCGGTTTTAATGTCAGGGTCGAAAGCGGATATGGTTGCGGAACTGTAGTTTCACCCTATTATGATTCACTGATTGCGAAAATATGCTGTAAAGCTCCGGATAAAGCCCAGGCTGTCAAAAAAATGTCCGTATGCCTGGAGGAAATGGAAATAGAAGGGATAAGTACCAATGTGGACTTTTTAAAATATCTCCTTGGTAAACACGAATTTTTGGAAGGTCATTATACGGAAGAGTTTATGAGTAAAATCCTTGAGGAATATCAATTGTATCATCTGAATTCTGCAATGTAAGCTGGATTCCTTACCAATAAAGACCATTCGCTATTTCCTGTTTTAAAAATGCTTGTTATTATGGAAAAATATAAAAAAAAGATGAAAAATATTAATCTATGTTTCGGCTAGTTAATAGTTTAATCTTGGTATAGGTATGTGACGGATACTTAAAAATATCCCTGGCGAAGCTATGCCTTTGGCCAAAAGGCGGGCAAACTGCCAGAAATCTGAATATTTAAAAACGGGAAGCAATCCTTTGAGTTAAGGGTTGTTTTTATTTTGGAACGGGGGTGAAAATAATCAATGGGATGAAAGCTAATACCCAGGTAAGGGATAAAGATGTTTTTTCTGTTAATTATCTGTACGAGGGAAAAGATAATACCCGCAGATATGATATCGTTTTGAATTTTACATATATGACCGAAGCAGTAAGTGATGAACTTATTGATTGTTTAAATCCCGAGGAGCTTAATTACTTAAAAGTTATCAAAAGTGATAAAAGACTGAAAAGTTACTTATATGGAAGATATTCGTTAAAGAAAGCAGTTTCTGTGTACAGCAATGGTATGCAGTTAAATAAAATAAATATTAAGAACGGCATTTTCGGGCAGCCGGTTATTATACTGGATTCCTATAAAGCCCCAGGGGGCAGCCTTTCTCATTGTGAAACCTGTGCGGTCTCGTTAGTTTATGATGAAACGCTTATTATGGGTATTGACATTGAAGAGGCGGATCGGAATGTAAAAAAGGTTATGGAACATAACCTTACGGGTCATGAAGCTTCGCTGATAAAAAATCAGGTGGTTCCGGAAAAAATGATGTATGTTATCTTATGGACGGCTAAAGAAGCCTTAGCAAAATGTTTAAAAACAGGGCTTACACTTCCCTTAGAACTGTATGAGGTGGACAAGATAGAGAAGCAGGATACATATTTTAAGATTTCATATACACATTTTCTGCAATACACAGCTTTCACTTATATTTTTAATAATTACGTCTGCTCCATAACATATCCAAAGTTAATTGAGTTATCGTTTGATATTACACCAATAGTACAATAAAAAACCAAAAGAAAGAAGGTAAAATATGAAGGCATATGTTTTTCCAGGTCAAGGCGCGCAGTATAAGGGAATGGGAAAAGAGTTATTTGAAGAATTTCCGGAACTAGTATCCGGTGCGGATAAAATATTAGGTTATTCCATAAAGGAACTGTGTCTTAATGATCCCCAGTCAAAATTAGGGTTTACTGAATTTACACAGCCGGCTTTGTATACGGTAAATGCTTTAACCTATCTTAAAAAATGTAAGGAAACGGAGGAAAGACCTGATTTTGTGGCAGGACATAGTTTAGGTGAATACAATGCCCTTCATGCAGCAGGTGCCTTTGATTTTGAAACCGGGTTAAAGCTTGTCAAAAAAAGAGGCGAATTAATGGGTCAGGCAAGGGGCGGCAAAATGGCGGCCGTGATAGGTTTAAAGGAAAAACAGATATCTGAAATCTTACAAAGAGAAGGTTTAAACCAGATCGATATAGCAAATTATAATGGTCCGTCACAAATCGTGATTTCAGGTCTAGAAGAACATATTACCCAGGCAAAACCTGTCTTTGAGAGCAATCCGGAGGTTAAGTTATTTTCGGTTTTAAACGTCAGCGGAGCCTTCCATTCCAGGTATATGAAAGAATCCGGTGATTTGTTTGAACAGTTTATTGCAGATTTTACCTTCGGAGAGCTAAAAATACCGGTAATATCCAATGTATCCGCCAGACCGTATAAGCAAAAGGATATTAAAAACAATTTAATAAAACAGATAACCCATTCTGTCTTATGGACAGATACGATTCGCCTGCTTCTGGGGTTAGGAGAGGTAACCTTTGAAGAAATCGGAATTGGCAATACACTTACGGGACTTTTAAGACATATAAAGTCAGAGTCAGAACCGCTTACCCTTGGAATTAATGAGTACAGGGAATACTTTACACAGAATGGGACAGGTGGTTCAGGTGACGACAAAAACAAGTTTGACACAGAGCAGGAGAGGGAAAAAGATACCAGATTGGAGGCAGCAAGGACCCAGGGAGCTGGTTCGTCTGGTACTTTGGCGGTAGATATCACCTACGATTCCCTGGGCAGTGAAGAGTTTAAGAGGGATTACAATTTACGTTTTGCATATATGACAGGTGCAATGTATCGAGGCGTTTCCTCGAAAGACTTGGTAGTCAGAATGGGAAAAGCCGGTATGTTGGGATTTTTAGGTACGGGCGGGTTATCCCTAGAAGAGGTTGAGACCTCCATAAAATATATTCAGGAACAACTAAAGGAAGGCCAGGCCTATGGTATGAACTTCCTTTATGATCCGAATAATCCAGAAAAAGAAGAAAGAATAATAAATTTGTACTTTAAATATAAGGTGAAAGTAATCGAAGCCTCAGCTTTTATGGGGGTGACCCCTTCCCTGGTAAGATACAAAGCCAAGGGATTAAGAATGAATGACAAGGGAGATATCGAAAGTTCAAATAAAATTATTGCAAAGATTTCAAGACCGGAAGTGGCCGAGGCTTTTATGAGTCCGGCACCAGCCAGAATTGTTGAAAAGTTATTAAGCGAAGGAAAGATTACAGAGTCGGAAGCGGATCTGCTTAGAAGTGTACCAGTTGCCAATGACCTGTGTGTGGAAGCGGATTCAGGCGGACATACGGACTGCGGAGTAACCTACACCCTCCTTCCTGCCATAATAAAACTCAGGGACGAAATGATGGAAAAGTTCCATTATAAAAGAAAAATCCACATCGGAGCAGCCGGAGGAATCGGAACTCCTGAGGCAGCGGGAGCATCTTTTATTCTGGGAGCAGATTTTATTGTTACCGGCTCCATTAACCAATGTACGGTAGAAGCCGGTACCAGCAATGCGGTAAAAGAGTTATTGCAGCAGATGAACGTCCAGGATACGGATTATGCCCCTGCAGGAGATATGTTTGAATTTGGTGCAAAGGTGCAGGTACTAAAAAAGGGTCTGTTTTTCCCGGCAAGAGCCAATAAGCTGTACGATTTATACCGCCAGTTTAATTCCATTGATGAAATCGATAGTAAAACCAAGACCCAGATTCAGGAAAAATATTTTAAACGCAGCTTTGACAGCGTTTACGAGGAACTGAAAAACTATTATACGGCTGAAGAAATAAGTAAAGCAGAAAAAAATCCCAAGTATAAAATGGCAATGATTTTTAAATGGTATTTTTATTACAGTACTCAAAGTGCTTTGGCCGGAGATGCCGATTCCAGAGTAGATTATCAGGTGCACTGCGGACCTGCACTGGGTGCTTTTAATCAATGGATAAAGGGTACGATATATGAGCCTTGGGAGAACCGGCATGTGGATGATATAGCTTTAATGATGTTAAGAGAAACTGCTAACTTCTTGAACAACCGTTTTCGGTTATTAAAAGCCTAAATAAAAAGGAGATTTGAATGGATAAGAATGAAATTTTTTTAATTATGAAAGAAATCATTGCAGAAATATTACCGGAGGTTTATCCGGGACAAATAACGATGGAAGACAGCTTAAAGGAGCTTGGGGCTAATTCGGTGGACCGGATGGATATTATTATTGGGCTTATGGAAAGGCTGGGGTTAAAAATTCCGTTGGTGGAATTCGGCCAGCTTAAAAATATCCAGGGGATTATAGATCTGCTATATTCAAAAAAAGTGTCATGATACCAGTAGAAAAGGTAACTTTAAACCAATCAAATAAAGACCGCATCTATGTAACCGGTATGGGAGTTATTAATGCAATCGCAGACTCCATCCCAGAATTTGAACACAGTTTAAGAAATGGGTTACAGAGGTTTCGATATCTTGAAGAAAAAAAGATCAATAACTTAAATGCCATCGGGGCCGATATTAGTTATTTTTCATTAGAGAATAAGTTGAAAAAAAAAGAGCTTATTTTTAAACATCCTGATTTGAACTTGTGCCAAGGCACACAGATGGGAGTTAGAATGGATTACTATCCGGATTCGGCCCAGGTACCAGGAGATTTGATTGATAAAGCCATAAAAACTGCCCGCAGGGCTCCCCTTACCATTAAGGCAGCGGTATCCTGTGTTCTGGAAGCCTACCTCCTGGCTGAACTTTTTAAGAATCCTATTCCAAAGGATCGGATTGCTGTTATAGTTACGGGCAGCAACCTTACCAATACTGTCAGGGAAGGTTATTCTAATAAGTTTGAACATGATCCGGAATACTTAACACCACAATATGCCCTGCAGTTTATGGACACGGATCATGTGGGTACTTTAAGTGAGATTTTTGGAATCGGCGGTGAAGGGTTTACGGTTGGCGGAGCCTCAGCCAGCGGTAATGCAGGTATTATAAAAGCCCATCAGTTAATTAAACTGGGACTGGCAGATGCCTGTGTTGTTGTGGGAGCGTTAACGGAGCTTACCAATATGGAGCTTCAAGGCTTTTACAATATAGGAGCCTTAGGCGGGAGAAAGTATTACGGCGCGCCGGATAAAACCTGCCGCCCCTTTGATGAAGGACATGAAGGCTTTGTATATGGGCAGGCATCGGGCTGTTTGATTTTAGAATCCAGGGAGTCCACAGAAAAACGGAGAATAAAACCTCTTGCCGAAATGTTTGGCGGAGTCATAAATCTTGACGGCAACAGGTCAAGTAATCCGAGCCTTGACGGTGAAGTCAAAGCAATGGCAAAGACATTGGAAGCAGCAGGAGTAAAACCCGAAGAAGTGGACTATATCAATGCCCACGGAAGTTCCTCGCCACTGGGGGATGAAACGGAATTAAAGGCGATTAAAGAGGTTTATAAAGAGAATATCTCCAAAATATGGATCAATTCAACCAAGGGATTAACCGGCCACTGTCTATTTTCCGCTGGGGTGGTGGAAGCTATCGCTGTTATTATTCAAATGAATTCGGGTTTTATTCATCCTAATGCAAATTTAGAGAATCCCATAGACTGTGAATTCTTATTTGCAGGAAAAACAGCGGTTCCTGCTGCAATAAAATTAGCCATGAGTAATTCCTTTGGGTTTGGAGGAATTAATACAAGTATCCTAATAAAAAACATAAAAGGCGAAATAAAAAGCAAGAAATAAATAGCACGAAATAAAAAAGCAGATTATATCCTGCTTTTTTTAGTAATAGGAGACTACATTCAATCGTTTTAAACGCTCCGCGAGGATCACATTATATCAGATGGAGATTTTACTTAATGAACCCACCGCAGGCAGATTAGCCCGCCTGTGGATATTATATTATTTAATTTCATTATATTAAGATACCTGGTAAGGAGGAAAATCGTGATAGAAAATCAAAAAGATAGCCTGAATCCGATTGTTACACATTCAGATATTGCAATTATAGGTATGGCTTGTCGCTTTCCGGAATCCAATCATTATAATGAGTTCTGGAGTCATTTGGAAAAAGGGGACAACTTAATCAAAGAAATTGATGAAAAGCGGTGGGACACAAAGCAGTATTATTCCCCTTATATGGAGGCTGATAAAAGTATCAGTAAATGGTGCGGAAGAGTTGACCGGATGGAGTATTTTGATAATCATTTTTTTAAAATATCACCTCGTGAAGCTCTCGTTATGGATCCTCATCAGAGACAACTATTAGAAATAGCCTGGCAAAGCATAGAAGATGCCGGTTTGAATATAAAACAGCTGCAAAGGGGAAAGACCGCAGTTTATATGAATATTTCCCATAGTGATTATGGGCTCAGGGCATATGCGGTTGACAAAGATGTTGACAGCTATACAAATCTAGGGAATTACCAGTGTATTGCTGCCAACAGAATATCCTATGCATTTGGATTGACCGGGCCAAGCCTGTCGGTAGAGGCTGCCTGCGCCGCCTCTTTAGTTGCCGTTAATGAAGCAGTAAGGGTATTAAAAACCGGTGAATGTGACTATGTATTAGTGGGAAGCGCTAATTTTATACTGCACCAGGGCCGTTATATTTCTTATTCGAAAGCAAGAATGCTAAGTACAGACGGACAATGCAAAACCTTTGATGCCAATGCGGATGGTTATGTTCCGGGAGAAGGGGCAGGGGTTCTGCTTTTACAGCGTCTGGAAGATGCGGTTGCTCAAAAAAATCATATTCATGCTGTCATCAAGGCCGCCAAAGCAAGTCATATCGGAGAGCATATTTCTATAACAGCCCCCAAGGTAAGTGAACAGACAAAATTAATCTTATCCGCATATGCGGAAGCGGGATTTACCCCGGAAACGGTAAGCTATGTGGAAGCTCATGGAACCGGTACTCCCTTGGGAGACCCCATCGAGGTGGAGGGCTTAACCAGAGCTTTCAGGGGATACACGGATGCATCCGGGTATTGTAAAATCGGATCTGTTAAAACCAACATCGGGCATCTGGAAGGAACCTCAGGGCTGGCGGGTTTGATTAAAACCGTTCTTATGATGAAGAATCATAAAATACCAAAAACTTTAAATATTAAGCAATTAAATCCTATTATAGATTTTAAGTCTTCTCCTTTTACCCCAGCGGATCACTTAAGTAACTGGGATCGATTAGCGGATAATATACCTTTACGTGGGGGGATCAGTTCTTATGGCTTCGGCGGTGCCGGTTGCCATGTTCTGCTAGAAGAATATCAGGAAAGCAGACAGGAAGAACCTGCTGATGTGAACGTATTTTTATTATCTGCAAAAAGTACAAAAAGCCTTACAATGCTTTTAGAGAGCTGGAAAAGCTTTGTAACCACCCCGGATTTTCTTGACTTAAACTTTGAGGATATTCTTGGAACTGCTATGGCAAGCCGATCCGGTTTTCACTTCCGTTTTGGTATAAAGGCAGAAAATAAAGAAGAACTTATAGATAAATTAAATGGAATTGCTAAGAATCCCTATGAAGAAAATTATGACAGGTGGTTATTGAACCTGAGTGACTTAAATTTACTGGGGTATGGTGATTTTAAAAAGTTATATGAAACACAACTGATCTTTCGCACCTGCCTGGATGGCTTTAAAAAGCTCTTAAAAGATGTAGAGTGGAACGGTCTTTATAAGATGAAATGGAAAGAGGCAAATAAAAAGTTGTATTCCTTTATGGTATCCTATTCCTTCGTGATTACTTTACAAGAGCTAGGAATTCCTGTTGATTCCCTTTCTTATAAGGACGGCGTGGGATTTTGGGCTGCACTTGCAGTAAGCGGAATTTTGGAGCGGGAAGAAATTGTTAAGTATCTCATGGGAAAGATAGATTGTAATAGCTTAAGATTTCAACGGCCCAATATGACTTTTGTTGATAATACAGGGCTTGTTGATAATACAGGGCTTGTTGACAATACAGGACTTGTTGATAATACAGGACTTGTTGATAATACAGGGCTTGTTGATAATACAGGGCTTGTTGACAATACAGGACTTGTTGATAATACAGGACTTGTTAATAATCCAAGTATTATAGATAATACAGGTCTTACTAATAATACAGATCACATTGATAATGCTGCCGGACAAAAGATTTTACAATATCAAATCTCAGGAGTTAATATTGAGAATTTATTAAACGGCATACAGATAGAATTTAACGATTTTAACGAATACCTTAAGAAAGCCAGAACCTTGTATCAGAGTGTTCCGTCTTTTCGCAAATTATTAGAAGAATGGAATATTCCTTTAACACTAATTAAAAGGAAGGTAAAAGACCTTGTGTTTTTGGAGTACTCTGAATTTGCCGGGTCAAAAGATCAATTACTGACAGTAATTATCATAAGCAGTTCCCTTAGAAGATTAAATCAAAAATGGGATTTAAGGATGGAGGAGCTAAAATGCACCCGTCAATTAACGGAACTTCTTAATTTAGCAGACCATAACCTGGTCAGTAAAGAAGAGGTTGTAAAGTTATTTGGATTAGTCCGGCCGGAATTTGATACGATTGCAAAGAATATCAGCCGGAGACTTCAAAGCACAAGAGAAACCTATGAATTGATGGAGATAACCAATCGTGAACTGACGGAGATTAAAGATTATGAAAGGTGGCTGAATCTTGGGGACACGATTAACACTGACTGTGAATACGAGTTGGCAGAGAATGTGGGAAGCCTTCAAATTATCCGTGATAGTTCCAAAGGAGAAATAAAACAACTGAGTGAGGTTTTTACGGACCTGGTGCTTAAAGCCTGGCTTATGGGAGCAGATATAAATTGGGAGAAATTTTTACCAGAGGATTCTTATTGTAAAGTTCCTTTGCCGGTATATGAATTTGATCAAAGTCCATTTTTGCTACCCTTAAATAGAAAGTATCAGAATGGTGAAAAGACGGAACCATCAAGAGTAAAATCTGCGGAATTGGCAATGCGAAATGTGAAAATTTCAGAAGTGAAAGTATCAGAAGTGAAAACATCAGAAGATGAAGAATTAAAAGCGGAAGAATTAAAAGCGGAAGAATTAAAAGCAGTAGAAATAAAACTAGAAATATCAACAGATGGAACATCAATGACTGAAACGTCAATAGCTGAAACATCATTAGCTGAAACATCAATAGGAAAAACAGCAGCAGAGACATTAACGATGGAAATATCAAAAGTAGAAACATTAAAAGAAGAAACCTCAACAATAGAATTATTGGAAGCAGAAACATCAACAAATGTGAACTTATTAAAATCGAAAATTCAGAATGCAGCTATGCAAAATAATCGAATATCAATAGAACCCAGAATATTATATGAAGAGGAAAAACAAAGAAATACTCATACATATTTAACCTTACAAGACACCATAATCAGAGATCATATTATAACCGGGAAAAATCTTATCCCCGGTGCTTTTATGATCGAACTCCTTGTAGATGCCCTTAAAGAAATAAATCCGAAATCTGTAATTACTCTAAAAGACCTGTACTTTATGAAACCGGGAATTGTTATAAATAGCAAAGAAGTACACCCTAAGTTAGAGAATAACCGGTTTCAACTTATATCAGAGGACGAAGTATTGTGCAAAGGGGAACATTCTGAGAAGGAGTATGTACCCCAGATACCGGTTAATATATCAGGTATCGATTCATATCCCCAGATAAACATCAAGGAGCTTTACAACTTTTTGTTTTCTATGGGATATCAATACGGAGCGAGTTTACAAGTTATTCATAAGATTTGGAAAATTAACAATGGCTATCTTATACAGTTAATAGAAGAGAAAAGCAGGAAAAGCAGCCAGATCAGCGCAGAACTTTTAGATGGAATAATACAATCTGTATTGGCAGTGGAATATCTGGAAGGAAATCTAACCTTAAATGATACCATCTACATTCCCTTTAAAATACCAGAGATAACTCTCATGGGTGAGTTAAAGGAAAGGTGTTATGCGGCAATTGATAAAAAGAATATCCGTAAACAAGACGGGAATATCATAGCTTCCTTAGAAGTATTTAATGGAAAAGGAATTCCTGTAATCACTATGGACGGGCTTTGCTTAAAAGCATGCCCAAATGATTTTTTACAAAAAGCATTAAAACCGAATAACAGGAAGCAAACCTCTTTGTACCATTATAAGCCCGTTTGGGTTGAGAAAGAACTGGAACTTGATGAGGAAGATACTGTTACAAATCGTAACTGTGCCATTATTTTCGCTAATGATGAAATGGTTAATAGAGTAGCAGAGGTCTTAGAGAAAAGTTATGATAAGGTGTATTTCGTCTTTAAAGGAAACTATTTTAAGGTACAGGATAATAGGTTTAACATTAATCCAAAGCTAAAAGCCGACTATGTTACCTTGTTTGAATCCATAGAAAATCATTCTTTCGGTATTTTGGATTACGATATGTACTATTTATGGGCAAACCGGACAAAAAAGGAAGGTATAACGGAAGATTTAACATCTTCCAAGGAATTAGAGGAAATAGTTGAGGGAAATGTACAAGCTATATTTAACCTGCTTCAGACCTTGTTAAAAATGAAGTCCGGGAAAAATACCAGTCTTATTATCGGGCTAACCGACAGTAAAATCATGGATGGAGGAGATAAGGGAAATAATTTTATCTACGGCGGTATGGAATCCTTGATACGTACGATAAAACAGGAAAATCCAAGGCTTCCTGTTTCTGTCGTTGATTTCTGGCCGGATAAAGAATCGGATAAAACAGAGACCGATATGATATTGGCAATGATTACGGAGATGAAAAACAAAGAAAAAGATATAATGGTGGCCTACCGGAATAAAAACAGGTATATAAAAGGCATCGTATCAGAGGACATTATAAATACCTCAAACAATCCCTTGTTAGAGGACGGAGATACTTATCTGATAATCGGCGGATTGGGGGGAATAGGCAGCAATCTGGTTAAAAAGATCAGTGACCTGGTAAAAGTCAATTTACTTATAATCGGCTCATCTCCTATGGATGCGGTTAAAAAAGAACAGTTAGAGATTTTAAATCGCAATAAATCGAACTCCTGTGTTGACTATTATTCGTGTAATATAGCAAATGCGAAAGAGTCAGAGGACCTGATTAATAAAATAAAACATCAATATAAAAATATTCAGGGTGTTATCCATTGCGGCGGCATAAATGATGACAAGCTCATGATCAGCAAAAACTGGGAAGATTTTAAGAAGGTTTTACAGCCAAAAACCATAGGCACTTATATTCTGAACCAAGTTACGGCAAGGGAGCCTTTGAAATTTTTCGCGGCTTTCTCTTCAATCGTTTCCATTACCGGAAATGTGGGACAGTCTGATTATGCGTATGCAAACGGAGTCCTTGATGCTTTTATGGATTACCGCAGGCAAAATCAATATCCCGGTAAGAGTATCAGCATGAATTGGACCTTATGGGAGAATACCGGAATGGGTAAATCCAGCGCTGCTATTCATAATTTTTCAGACAAAACTGGTTTAATCCAGCCAGAAGACGGTGTAGAGGATTTTATTCATATATTACAAAGCGAAACAAATCAAGTAATCGTAGTAGCGGATGATAAGAAATTCGAGAGATTCCTGTCAAAGAATCATATCAACTATTATGAAAAAATGAAATAATGCGGATTTGATGTCGCCAGAATAAGAGGGAGGAAATATGAAAGGGAAAGGAAATACTGATATTTCAAGGGATACTCTGCAGGAGGGCGAAAGAAAAGTAGAAAAAATACTTGTTGCCATCCTTGCAGAGTTATTAAGTATAGAAGAAAAGGAAATAGATGAGAATACAGATCTGCGTGAATTCGGACTAGATTCCGTTGCACTCAATGAATTCACCGACATGATCAATAACCGGTTGGATACAGACATTGACTCCACTTTACTTTTTGAGTATTCCAATATGAGGGAAATTGGAAAATACTTAAATGAGAAATACTTATATTCTGTTACTAAGTACGAGGAACCAACCCCTGATTTTATAGATTCCTCCTTCGAAAATCAACCTGAGCATATTGAAAGTAAAACAGGTCCTGTCAGGGAACTATCCGGATTATTTACAGAAAGTGATACTGTTCTTAAAAAGATAGATGAAAGCAGAATAGATGAAAGTAGAATAGATGAAAGTAAAATAGATGAAAGCAGAATTGATGAAAGTAGAATTGATGAAAGTAGAATAGATGAAAGTAAAATAGATGAAAGCAGAATAGATGAAAATAAAATAGATGGAAGTAGAATAGATGAAAATAAAATAGTTGAAAGTAAAATAGATGAAAATAAGAATGACGAAAAAAAGATAGGTGAAATCAAACTGGCATTTACAGAGGATGTAGCCATAATAGGGATGAGCGGACGGCTACCCCAATCGGAGAATTTAAAAGAATTTTGGGACCATTTAGTCAATCAGGAAGATCTGGTAACCGAAATTCCACAGGACCGGTGGAACAAGGACGAATATTACGGAGATCCCCATAAAGGCAATAAGGCTAACAACAAATGCGGAGGATTTCTAAAAGATATAAAAGGTTTTGATGCACAGTTTTTTAATATCTCCCCTAGAGAAGCCGAATTAATGGACCCCCAGCAGCGGATTTTATTAGAAGAAGTATGGAGGGTATTTGAGGATGCAGGGTATAAAGCTTCTTCGGTAGCAGGGTCGAATACTGGTGTGTTTATTGGTGTCGGTAATGATGACTACAATGAGTTGATTGCAGACAGCGACATTAATTTTGATATTTATGCGGCCACAGGGTCGTATTTTTGTATTACGGCAAACCGGATTTCTTATCTTTTAAACTTACACGGGCCCAGCAGTGTGGTAGATACTGCCTGCTCCAGCTCGCTGGTTGCAATCCACCAGGCAGTACAGGCTATTAAGAACGGGGAATGTGAGATGGCGGTTGCCGGGGGCGTTAATCTTCTGTGCATACCTCGTCCCTATTTATCCTTCAGTCATGCAGGAATGCTTTCCAAAGACGGCAGATGCAAGACCTTTGACGGTTCTGCCAACGGATATGTCAGGGCCGAAGGTGTTGGAGCAATACTATTAAAACCTCTTAGTAAAGCAGTTCAGGACGGCAACCAAATACACGGAGTAATTAAAGGGACTGCCGTAAACCATTGCGGCCTGACCAATTCCTTAACTGCTCCCAGCCCCCTTGCCCAGGCGGAAGCAGTCCTTACGGCATGGGATAAAGGAAATATAACACCCAATACTGTATCCTATATAGAAGCCCATGGAACCGGAACCAGTTTAGGGGACCCAATCGAAGTAAACGGATTAAAGAAAGCCTTTGAAGAAGGGGCAAAAGCAAAAGGTATTGTTTTAAAAGAAAATTATTGCGGAATCGGTTCCGTAAAATCCAATATAGGGCATCTGGAGGTTGCATCGGGGATTGCAGGTGTTTTTAAAGTGCTGTTGTCCATGAAACACAAGCTTATTCCCGGGAATCTTCATTTTCATAAAATCAATGACCTGATTCGTTTGGAGAAAAGCCCCTTTTATGTGATAGACTCAAATAAGCCCTGGGAGGTGTTAATGGATGCCCATGGAAATCCATTGCCCAGAAGAGCAGGGGTCAGTTCCTTTGGCTTTGGGGGAACCAATGCCCACATTGTAATTGAAGAATATAAGGAGAAGGAAGCACCTGTTAACAGGGCGTTTCATTTTCCACAAACTATCATAGTACTGTCTGCCAAAACGGAAGAACGGCTTAAAGTCTATGCCGGAGAGTTCCTTAAGTTTCTAAGGGACGATGAAGTAACGAATGACAAACTTACAGACATAGCCTATACCTTGCAAAGCGGACGTGAACTCATGCAGGAAAGAGCTGCTATTCTCACGGATTCTATACCAGATCTTAAAGAGAAACTGGAAGCTTACATAAAAGGAGAAGAACAAAAGGCAATCTTTCATGGAAATATAAAGGCACATAAGAAAACCATATCAATCTTTGAAAATGACCAGGAATTCGCTGAGACCTTAAATAACTGGGCGAAAAAGGGCAAATATGAGAAGATACTTGATTTGTGGGTAAAGGGATTATATTTTGACTGGAATGTTCTTTATGGGAAAGATAAACCGGGAATAATCAGCTTACCGACTTATCCCTTTAAAAAAGAAAATTTCTGGATTCCTAAAACTCAAACGGAAAAAGCCAATCAGGAAGCAGGAAAAGTTTCCTTCCTCCATCCCCTGCTCCATGAAAATATATCTGATTTTACCGAACAGAAATACCGCACCGTATTAAACGGCAATGAGTTTTTCTTAAAAGCCCATGTAATTCATGACCAGAAAATCCTACCGGGAGTTGCTTATCTGGAAATGGCAGTAGCAGCCATAAAAGCAGCCATGGATTGTAACAGGGAGGATAGCATAATCCAGTTAAACAATATCATTTGGGCCAAGCCGGTTGTAGTAAAAGAAAAGCCGGTTCCGATAAAAATCGCCTTATATCTGGAAAGCGATGAAGAGATTTCCTATCAGATCAGCGGAGAGGATGCAGGCATACATAGTGAAGGTTCCGGAAAGTTAAGACTTACCGAAGAGCCTTTTGGAATAGATATCAGTGCCAAACAGCGGGAATGTAACCATAGGGAAGTTTTAAAAGATGAGTGTTACAGGGCATTTGAACAGATCGGATTTCAATATGGAAGGGAACAAAGGGGAATTGAAAGGCTCTATATAGGAAAAGATCAAATCCTGGCGAGAATTAGACTTCCCGAAGAAGTAAAAAGCACAAGAAAGGAATATACCCTTCATCCAAGTATTCTGGATTCTGCCGTCCAGGCAACAATGGGGCTGATGATGGAAGGTGATAAAATGGGAGCCTTTGTACCCTTTGCATTACAGAAACTTACCGTAATCGATCCGAATCCAGAACCAGAATGGGCCTATATTAAATCCATTAACACAGAAAAAAACAGAAATAATCTTAAGAAATTTGATATCGATTTATGCAGTAATACCGGTAAAGTCTGTATTCAAATGAAAGGATTAACCTTAAAAAAGTTTGAAAATACGGCTGATAAACAGAAGAATCCGGGAGAGCTGCTTTTGCTGGCACCGGAGTGGAAGGAAGCACCGGTTTTAAGTGTAGATACATTCCAATATGACAACCGCCTTATTATACTATGTGAAGTTCCGGAAATCAGCGAAGGCCGGTTAAAGGAAGGTTTGATTAACAGCACTGAAAATTTCAGCTGTATGGAACTGGTGGATACCAGTAGTGACATTGGTATCAGGTATAAAAAGTATACCGGTCAAATCTTTGAAGAAATTAAGAAAGTTCTGGCAGATAAAAACAGCAAAAAGAATCTGGTACAGATCATTCTTCAAAATGGTGATGAAGAACGGTTATACGAAGCCTTAAGCGGCCTGTTAAAAACAGCAGAACAGGAAAATCCCAGAATAAGCGGTCAGATTATTGAAATCGGACCGGGAGAAACTACAGCGGAACTAATTGATAAAATTATTCAAAATGGAAAAAGTCCAGCGGATAAACAGATCGCTTATTGGAACGGAAAACGTTATGTAAAAGGGTGGAAAGAACTGCCGGAGGTTCTGACAGGGAAGAAACCCTGGAGAGATAATGGAACCTATTTGATCACCGGCGGAAGAGGTGAACTGGGCCTCATATTTGCAAGGGAAATAGCAAAGGAAGCAAAGAATCCGACGATTATCCTAACAGGCAGGGGAAACCTTGATCAGGTAAAGCAGGAAAGCCTGAAAGAGATTCAAAAGCTTGGGGCAGCGATTGTGTACAAGCAGGCAGATGTTACGGACGCTGTAAGAGTGCAGGGGCTTATCGAAGAAATAAATAAAGAGTATGGGAATCTCCATGGGATTCTATATTGTGCAGGCATTAATCGTGATAACTATATTTATAAAAAAACATCGGAAGAATTCCAGACAGTACTGGAACCTAAAGTAAGCGGTTTATTAAATCTGGATCAAGCAGCCGGGGATATTAACCTGGACTTTTTTATTTTATTTTCCTCCATAGCAGGTTCTCTTGGAAATCCTGGACAGGCGGATTATGCCGCTGCCAATGCATTTATGGATGAGTATGCTGTATATAGAAATAAACAGGTAAAAGTCGGCAGACGTTTTGGTAAAACAGTATCAATCAACTGGCCTTTATGGCAAAACGGTGGTATGCATATGACAGAAGAAGCAGAAAAACTCCATGCAGGAAAAACTGGTATGGAAGCTTTGCAGACCGATAAAGGTCTGGAAGCCTTTTATCAAATATATGGACGGGACCAGGAACAAGTTATGGTTGCAATGGGCGACGGCAGAAAGATACGTGAATTTATAAAGATATAGGCAGAAAACCAGCGGCATATTTTCAGACATAGCACAAAAGGGTAACTTATAACAATTTCATCAAAATGAAAAGGAAAATTGGATATGAAAGAAAATATAAAAGAATGGAATCAAGATGTAAAAGAGAGAGCAATGCTGTACTTTAAAGAATTGCTGTCGGCGGAACTAAAAGTTCCGGTACATAAAATAGAAGAAGATGTACCAATGGAGGAATATGGGATCGATTCCGTAATGGTTATGCAAATGACCGGGAAATTGGAAGAAACCTTTGGAACCCTGCCTAAGACTTTATTTTTTGAATATCAGACCATTGGGGAGCTGACCGAATATTTTATGTCGGAGTATCAGCTGAAATTAAATGAAATTTTAGGTGTCCAGGAAAAAACCAGCAGTAATAGCAGCTCAGAACCAGCTATTTCAAAAGAAAATGTTACTTTATATTTTAAAGAGCTGTTATCGGAAGAATTAAAGGTGCCAAAGCATAAAATAGAAGACGATGTCCCTATGGAGGAGTATGGTATAGACTCTGTTATGATCATGCAGATGACAAATAAACTGGAGGAAGCTTTTGGAGTACTTCCGAAAACCTTGTTTTTTGAATACAGGACTATTGAAGAGATTACCGGGTATTTCATGGAGGAACACCATCAGAAACTCAGAGAGATCTTGGGAACGGTAAGTAGTAGCAGTAATAAGGATCTGGATATAAATTCGGATAAAGAGAATGGTAAAGATCTTAATACAGAGTTTAATAAGGTGCTTAATACAGACTTCAATGAAAATTATAGTACAAACATGAATGGAAATTATAATACAAACATGAATGAAAATTATAATACAAACTTTAATGAAAATCTCAAGAAAAACCTTAATAAAAACCTAAATAAAAGTCTTGATAAAGAACTTATAAATGAGGAAGAATACATACCTTTTATAACACCCGGAATTGAGAAAAAGAATCAGAAAAGGCGGTTTGCTTCTTTAAAACAGGAAGAAAAAGAAGGGAAAGAAGATAAAAATAGTTTCTCCGACATTGCTATTATAGGCCTTGCTGGTAAATATCCAAAGGCAGAGGATTTGAACGAATACTGGGAAAATCTGAAGACAGGCAAAAACTGTATTACGGAAATTCCAGAGAACCGTTTTGACTATAAGGCTTATTACGACCAGGATAAAAATAAGGGAGGAAAGATAAATTCCAAGTGGGGAGGATTTTTAGACGGAGTTTATGAGTTTGATCCCTTATTTTTTAATATCTCTCCCCATGAAGCCGAAATAATTGATCCTCAGGAGAGACTTTTCCTTACCTGTGTCCACGAAACCCTGGAAGATGCAGGGTATACAAAAGAGGCTTGCAGCCGTTTCAAAGAAAATGGTATGGAAGGTAACATAGGCGTTTTTGTAGGCGCTTTATTTGAAGAATACCAGTTCTACGGTGTACAGGAGCAGGCACAGGGGAATATGATCGCGTTAAACGGAAGTTTGTCTTCCATTGCAAACAGAGTCTCTTATTTCTTTAATTTTCACGGCCCAAGCATGGCAGTGGATACGTTATGCTCTTCTTCCTTAACGGCTATACATCTGGCCTGCCAGAGTCTTCAAAAGGGTGATTGCGAGATGGCGGTTGCCGGGGGTGTCAATGTAACGCTTCATCCTAATAAATACGTGCTTTTAGGACAAAATAATTTTCTTTCCAGCAAAGGCCTTTGTGAGAGCTTTGGCGACGGGGGAGACGGTTATGTCCCGGGAGAAGGGGTAGGAGCCATATTACTAAAACCTTTAGAAAAGGCAGCGGCTGACGGGGATCATATTTATGGCGTAATTAAAAGCACTGCCATCAATCATGGCGGTAAAACCAACGGCTATACGGTACCAAATCCCAATGCCCAGGCAGTGGTTGTACGCAGAACCTATAAAAAAGCCGGTATCAATCCCAGAACAATCGGATATATAGAAGCCCACGGTACAGGAACGGCTCTTGGAGATCCCATTGAAATCAGCGGTTTAAATAAAGTATTCAGTGAATATACGGAGGAAAAACAATTCTGCAGAATCGGGTCGGTAAAATCCAATATAGGTCATTGTGAAAGTGCGGCCGGTATTGCTGGTATTACCAAGATCCTGTTACAGATGAAATATGGATATCTGGTTCCCTCTCTTCATTCACATGTATTAAATCCCAATATTGACTTTAACAGCACCGCATTTAAGGTACAGCAGGAGTTTGAGCCGTGGAAACGGTGTACGTTAAAGCTGAACGGAGAGGTAAAAGAATATCCCCTGACAGCCGGAATCTCATCCTTTGGAGCCGGCGGTTCCAATGCCCACATTGTAATAGAAGAGTATATAAAACCGGCCGTACCGGTAAGCCCTGGAAATCTATCACAGCAGATCTATGTTTTTTCAGCCAGGGACGAAAAGAAACTAAAACAGTATGCGGTAAAACACCAGCGTTTTATTGAATCACATAGTAATAACGGTGAAGGTGACACCGGCAGCCTGTTTCAGGATATGGCCTATACCCTGCAGATTGGCCGTGAATCTATGCAGGAAAGAATCGCAATTGTAGCTTCTGACCTGAAAGAAGTAAATAAGAAATTACAGGCTTATATCAATGGGGAAGAATATATACCAAATCTCTATCAGGGTAATACCAAATCCCTGACGATCAAGGATGTTTTTGAAGGAGCAGCAAGCGGGGAATTTGTAAAGGCCTTAATTAAGGGCAGAGAATATGATAAGCTTGCCGAATTGTGGATATCGGGTGTTTCTATTGACTGGAACTGGTTATACTCTGCCGATACATTACCCTGTCTTATTTCCATACCGACTTATCCGTTTGCCAGGGAAGAATATTCACTGGCGAAGCCTGTTATAGTACAGCAAAAGAATCATGACGGACAGAAGTCCGATGAATTGTCTGTAGTAAATGATGATAATAACTTTTTTTACATTCCTAAGTGGGAACGTATGAAAGAGTCTGAATTTAAAACCGGCAGTATTAGGAAGTCACAGAAAGTTCTTATAATTTTTGGTGAAGCTTCTGTTGAAATCAGTAGTTTGATGGAAAAATTATGTAAAGACCAGGAAGTAATTAAAGCCAAATTAGATACCCGGTGGGAAAAAGTTTCATCTAATGAGTATATATTAGATACTACCTCCCAATCTTCCTTTGAAAAGTTGCTGTCGGAAGCAAAGGATGTTGACACCTTTATCTTTTTCGGTGGAATTACCGCAAAAGAGCTTAATATCAATCAGTTGGAATATTTGGATTTGATTCAGGAACAGAGTGTGATGGCCTTGTACCGGCTTTTTAAGGCTATGATAAAGTACGGATACGAATCCCGCAGTATCACGTTAAAAGTGGTAACTAATAATGTACATAGAATATTACCGGATGAGAGTTGTCTGCCCTATGCGGCAGGTGCGTATGGCTTGGCAAAATCAGCAGAGAAAGAGTTCCCTGACTGGCAGATAAGCGGATTTGATATAGATTTATTCAATATAGACTTTTCCGGAAAAGATACGGTGTCCGGAAAAGATACCATGTCCGGAAAAGATACCGTATCCAGAGAAGGAGAGTTTGCAGTACAGTCTATTATCAATGGTAATCATTCAATCAGTAAGTCCGAAGTGGCGATTAGGGATAATGTCAGGTATATCCGTAAAATATATCCGGTTAATTTGTCTCAACAGGAAACTGCCGGATTGAAAGAAGGTGGAGTCTATCTCATAATCGGCGGAACCGGCGGCATAGGACTGGAACTGTCCTTGCATATTGCTAAGAAATATCACGGAAAGCTTGTTCTTACCGGACGCAGGGAAATAAATCAGGAAATAGAAGAAAAGATAAAAAAGGTAGAAGCCAGGGGAGGGGAAGCACTCTATGTTCAGGGAGATGTAACTGATCCTGAAAGTATGGCAAAGGTAATTCGGACTGCCAAATCAAAATTCGGTAAAGTAAACGGAGTAATCCACTCCGCCCTTGTTTTACAAGACCACTCCCTTCGGAATATGGAAGAGGAGACACTAAAACAGGTTCTGGCACCGAAAGTAAAGGGTAGTGTAGTTCTTCATAATGCGATAAAAGAGGAAGAACTGGACTTTTTAATGTATTTTTCATCAGGCCAGACGTTTCTCGGAAACCAGGGTCAAAGTAATTATGCAGCAGCTTGTGCTTTTACCGATTCCTTTGCTTTATATGAAAATGAGGTGTTAGCTTATCCCGTTAAATTAATTAATTGGGGATACTGGGGCGAAGTTGGAATTGTGGCAGGAGATGAATATAACAGGAGGCTTTCTGCCAGCGGAATATATCCCATTCAAACCCAGGAAGGTATTGACGGAATTGAGAGGATATTAAGGTCAGAAGCGGTACAGACACTTGCAATCAAAGCAAGTGAGGAGGTGCTTAAAAGTATAGGCACAGACTTTAATATTAATATATCTGCTTTGGAACAGGAAGATAATCCGGTAAGTATAGGTATATTATCTAAGGAAGATATGCCGGAATTAGGACATGACAGGCTTCAAACAATAGATGAATCCTTCCGGGAATTAAGAAAATTTACACTTTTAATATTATTAGATGCATTTCAAAAGAAGGGCATATTTACACAAAAAGAACAGTATTACAGTCTGGAAAATATGAAAAAGGAATTACATATTATAGAAAAGTACAACAGGCTGTTTGACAGTATGTTCTCTATTTTAGAAAAGGATGGTGTTATTGTTCCTAGGGAAGGTGATACTTATACAGCAACCGGATGGATAGAAAATGAAGTCTTAAAAAGCCGGTTATCTAGGATAGAGGAAGAAAAGGATAATTTATTAAAGCTTTATCCGATTGTTATCCCTTATATGGAGTTATTATGGACTTGCTCCAGACATTTCTGGGAAATATTAAGGGGAGAATGCCCGGCCACGGATATTGTATTTCCGGATTCTTCAATGAAACTGGTGGAGAGAATCTATAATGGAAATGAAGTGTCGGATTATATGAATGAAGTTATTACCTGGGCAGTGAACTCTTATATCGAGAGCCGCTTAAAGAGTCTTTCTGGCAATGAAACGATTAAGATATTGGAAATCGGTGCCGGTACAGGAGGAACCAGCCGCACTGTTTTTGAAGGAATCAGGAAATACGGCGAAAGACTGCAATATGATTTTACGGATATATCAGAGGCCTTTCTAAAATATGGAGAAGAATCCTTTGGAGCAGAGAATCCTTATGTCAGGTTTCAGTACTTAAATATCGAGAAAGATATTCTGTCCCAGGGATATTTACCGGGAGAGTTTGATATGATTATTGCAACAAATGTTTTACATGCCACAATCAATATCAATAATACGGTTAAAAACGCAAAAACTCTGCTTAAGAAGAACGGGTGGCTGATTTTAAATGAAAATACAAAAGTAGAAGAAGTTGCCACCTTAACCTTTGGGCTGTTGGATGGCTGGTGGTTATTTGAAGATGAAAGCAGCCGTATGAAAGGCTCACCTTTACTGAGCAATGAAATGTGGAGAAATCTTTTACTGGAAGAGGGCTACAGCAATGTAAAACAATTCGGGCAGCCTGATAAGGAGGACATTCGCTTACATCAAAATGTCATTGTTTCCGAAAGTGACGGTGAGGTCAAACTTCCCGTAAAAAAAGGTGAGAGAAAAAGCCCGGTATTAAAACAACTGAAAACTGGGGAACAGGATCAGAAAAGTTCTGACTCATCTTTAAACATTACACAAAAGGATATTAAGGACGTGGGTCAATTTATTGAAGCTGCTATACTGGACTGCTTGGCGGCAGTATTAAAGATCAACAAAGGGGAATTGGATATTAATACACCTTATAAGGAGTATGGTGTGGATTCCATCTTGTCCGGACAGATTATCAACAGAATCAGTGAAAAACTTGGAATCGAGCTTAATTCCACTGCCTTGTTTAATTATCCTACTACAATAAAATTAAAAGAATTCATATTAAAAAAATACAAAGATCAGATACATATGGATTTGGAATCAAATAAGTCAGTAGAAGTTCAAAGTAACGGAAAGGCAGAAGGCACAGACAGTGAAAAAACCATAGACAGTGAAAAATCCAGAAACAGTGAAGAAGCCAGAAACAGTAAAGAAGCCAGAGACAGTGGAGAAGCCAGAAACAGTGGAGAAGTCAGAAACATCGAAGAAGCCGGAAATAGCGGAGAAGTCAGAAACAGCGGAGAAGCCAAATATACCGATTCCGGTGTGGACAAGAGAAAATATTCATCTATAGATAATCCCTCCAGAAATAAACTGTCATCAGATGATCCGTCCATGAATATTGCCATAGTCGGCGTATCCGGTATGTTCCCGGGAGCAGCCACCTTGACTGAGTATTGGGAGAATTTATGTCGCGGAAAGAATTCAGTTGCAGAAATTGACCGGTGGGAATTAGATAGCTTTTATGATCCCGACCCTCAAGTTCCCAACAAGAGTTATATAAAAACATCAGGCATGTTAGCGGATGCCGATAAGTTTGATCCTTTATTCTTTAATATTTCACCCAGAGAAGCCGAGTTAATGGACCCACAGCAAAGGCTCTTTTTGCAGGAAGCCTGGAAGGCTTTGGAGGATGCGGGATTTTCAGATGAATATCTGGATGAAAGGAAATGCGGAGTCTATGTAGGCTGCAATGACAGCTATTATATGCAGCTGATTGAAGAGAGCGGCATCGATAAAAGCAATTATGTATTTACCGGCAATACCCTGCCCATTCTGTCTGCCAGGATATCCTATTTACTGAATTTGAGGGGACCCAGTGTGGTAGTGACGACTGCCTGCTCCTCTTCATTAGTTGCTCTGCACCAGGCCTGTGCTAGTGTTATAACGGGAGATTCGGAAATAGCAATAGCTGGCGGGGTCAATGTTTTTCCGACTCCATATTTCCATACAATCGCAAGCAGTACGGGAATGCTTTCCTATCAGGATAAATGCCGTCCTTTTGATAATAAGGCAGACGGTTTTATTCCTGCGGAAGGAGTCGGGGCAGTGGTTCTTAAAAAGCTTGATAAAGCCATAGAAGACGGTGACCAAATCTATAGCGTAATTGTTGGTACTGGAATTAATCAGGATGGAAAAAGTAACGGGATCACCGCACCCAGCGCACCTTCCCAGGCTGCACTGGAATATGAAGTTTATAGTAAATATAAGATAAACCCGGAAAATATAAGTTATATTGAGGCACACGGTACAGGGACAAAGCTGGGAGATCCCATTGAAATAGAAGCCCTCAGTGAAGCTTTTGCTAAATTTACGGATAAAAAACAATTCTGTGCAATTGGAGCCGTAAAGGCAAATATCGGTCATGCTCTGGAAGCCTCGGGAATGGCAAGTCTAATTAAAGTCCTGCTTTGTATGAAATATAAAAAACTTGTGCCAAGTATAAATTATGAAACCGGTAATGAGTTAATCTCATTTAAGGACAGCCCGGTATATGTAAATACGGAATTAAAACCATGGATGGCAACGGATGGAATACCAAGAACGGCCGCAATCAGTGCCTTTGGTATCAGCGGCACAAACAGCCATATGGTAATGAAAGAATATACGGGCGAGCCGGTTAAGAAACCAATATCTTTACCATATCATATCGTGGCTTTGTCTGCAAAAACAGAACAAGCATTAAAGTCTAAGTTAACAGATATGGTAAGTTGGCTGGAAGCAGATAAAAAGGCTCACTCCCTGGAAGATATTGCATACACCTTGATGGCTGGAAGAAGCCATTTTTCTTACCGGGCAGCCTATATTGTTAAAACCACAGATGAATTGGTTCAGGAACTGGAACTGGCAATTGGTCATTCACCGGACAGCAAAATGATTTCAGGTGATTATATCAGCAATAATTTCAGACCGGAACCAGAGGTTCAAAAGTCCGGCAATGAAGTATTAGAAGAACTTAGTGTAATACTGTCTGGGGATTCTGAATATAAGCAGAAGCTTGTATTTTTGGGAGAATTATATGTTAAGGGATATTCCTTGGAATGGGGCTTATTATATAATTCGAAAAAATATAAAAAAGTTTCACTGCCTACCTATCCTTTCGCCAGGGATAGATATTGGATAGAAAGCCAGCCGGTCGTAAAAGCAGATAAAAACAATAAGTCCCTTCGGATTCATCCATTGATTGGGCAAAATACTTCAACGCTGAAGGAACAAAAATATACAACACTGTTTTGCGGGAAGGAAGGTTTCATAAAAGACCATCAAATAAACGGTAAAAAAATTATGCCGGGTGCAGCTTATATTGAAATGGTCCGTGCAGGCGGTGAAATAGCAGCTGAATTACCGGTAATGGGTTTTAAGAATCTTATTTGGGGAACACCGATTATCATTACGGACAGCAAAGAAGTCAATCTGGGACTAAGTATTGAAGATGGTCAAGTGGCATTTGAAATCTATACAAAAGACAGCGGAGCACGATTGACACATGCCCAGGGGATACTGGATTTTGAAGAAGATATGCAGGAGGAGTTACATTTAAATAATAAGATAGAGTTAGATGTGATTAAGAAAAGATGTGACAGGGTTGTAACGGGAGATTCATGTTATGCCTCTTTTCAAGCTAGGGGTCTGAATTACGGACAAATCTTTCAGGTAATACAAGAGCTTTACAGCAATTCCGGAGAAGCACTGGCATATCTTAAACTTCCGGCTGCCCTTGCCGAAGGATTTCATGATTACGGAATCCATCCCTCCATACTTGACGGAGCTTTGCAGACAGCCATCGGATTAGCTGCTTATCTGGATATTGATTCCAAAGCTGCCTTTGTTCCCTTTTTAATTCAGGAAATAAAACTCCTGAACCCTTTAGAAACAGAGTGTTACGCCCATGTAATTAAAGTAAATGAATCCATTAAGAATAACTCTTTTACTTTTTATATTACCATTACCAATAAGAAAGGTGAAATCCTTGCTATAATTGATGGTTACAATATAAGGGAACTTAAGACAGAAAAAGATAAGGATGATACCTTAGAGCTGTTAAAACAATTGGAAAACGGAACCTTAACGGCATGGGAAGTGGAAAAAATGATGGAGGAAGCCAATGATTGAGGAGAAACTTAGTAGAAGTGAAATATTAAAGATGATAGTAGAGAAAAAAATTACTGCTAAGGAAGGCTTAAGTTTACTGAAAGAAAATAAGTCATTTAACGAAGTGAAAAACACGGACTCTCATTCGGTTACGAAAACATATGAAGGCTGGTGGGAGGAAAGTGAATTAATCCTGAATCAAAGCGTAGCGTTTCAAGAAAATGAGAATCAAAGAAATCATATGTTTAATAATATGATCCTATTCGACTACAACGGTGAAATAAGAAATGCTTTCATTGCTGATCCGGAATTGGAAGCCTCTCCTGTTATCCTTGTAACACCCGGAGAAAAATTTTATAAATTTGATGCCTATACCTATGAAATTAATCCATCGGATAAAGGAGATTATAACCGGTTATTCGAAAATTTGCTGGATGAGGATATTTTGCCGGAAAGAATCGTTCATTTATGGGCAAAAGAACAGTTTCATGCGGAAGAAACTAAAGTTAGAAATCAGCTTGAAGTAAGCTTTTATTCTTTGCTGTTTATTACCCAGACCTTATTGCAGTTAAAAATAAAAAATCAGCTTAAGGTACTCTTTATCTATAACACCAGGGGCAAAACAGAACCGTTATATGAGGCAGTAAGCGGATTTGCGAAAACAATACATTTAGAAAATCCCAATTATAAATTTAAAGTCATAGCTGTGGACATGGAATCAACTGCATTCCAGGAAGAGACTGCATTCCAGGAAGAAACTACATTCCAGGAATCAACTACACTCCTGGAAGAGACTACATACCAGAGTAAAACTGCATTCAAGGAGGAAACTGCTTCCCAGAAAGAAACTGCAACCCAGGAAGAAAATGATAATCCTATTTCTATGCTTAAAATCATAACCGGAGAGCTGCTAAGTGACCAGAGCGAGACAGAGATTAATTATAACGGGGATAGAAGATTTATTAGGAAGTTTCGTGAAATCCAATTACCCAATTTACAAGAAAGCGGGGTACCGGTAAAGAAGAAAGGAACTTATATAATCACAGGCGGTGCCGGTGGAATCGGAAGGATTATAGCCCGTTATCTGGCAGAAACTTTTCATGGAAATATTGTTCTTACGGGTCGCACCATTTTAAATGATTCCAAAAAACAGGGATTGGAAGAATTAAAAAGACTTGGAGCCGATGTTGTCTATATTCGTTCCGACTTAAGGAAAGAGGAAGATATTGATTACCTGTTGAAAGAATGTAGGGCTAAATTCGGACAAATCAATGGAATCTTTCATTGTGCCGGGGTACTTAATGATACCCTGGCACTTAATAAGAAGAAGGAAACCATTGAAGAAGTATTAGGTCCTAAAATTTATGGTTCCGTATATTTGAGCGAAAAGTTAAAGGGGTATCCCCTGGACTTTATTGTGTTCTTTTCCGGATTGGCAAGTATATTCGGTAATGTCGGCCAAATCGATTATTCTTATGCCAATGCTTTCGTAGATAATTACGCGGTATATTTGGCAAAGGAATTTCCGGACACCAGAATCAGAGCCATTAACTGGCCCTTATGGGAGAATGGCGGTATGCAGATTGAACAGCAGCAAAAAGAGTGGTTATTGGAAAACTACGGAATGCTTTCAATTAATGACGAAAAAGGAATGGAAGTTTTACTAAGAGCTCTTAACAGTCCTTATGAACAGGTAATTGTTGTAGAGGCAGAAGCAGAGAAACATAAAGTAATAAGTGGGCTTCTAAATGAAGAGAAAAAAGCGGCAGAGCCGCCTAAAGCCGATGGTGTAATAACTTCTTATGATTTGAGTAAAGCCACAGAGATCTATTTGATAAAGGTTTTGTCGGCAGAATTAAAGTTAGCCGAGGGCAGTTTTAATCCTGGGGAACCATGGGAGAAGTATGGTATTAATTCCATGTCCATAGTAAAAATGACAAATCAGATTGAAAAAGATTTTGGCCCTATCTCAAAAACATTGTTTTTTGAATATCAGAACCTCCATGAACTGGTACAATACTTTGAGGAAAATTATAAAGAAATCATCCTGGATAAATTGCTTCACAACAATCACGCAGCTTCTATAAGTAACAAAGCAACTGCTCCTATACAGGAAAAACACGTAAAAGAGGAGAAGATTCTCGGGAAAAACCGATTTTTCAATGTACCTGTAAGCAGTAATGACGCCAATAGAAATGTCGTCAGCAACAATGTAAATCGTAATAATCCAAGCCGCAATAACTCAAATATCAATGATACAGGTAGTAATACCACATTTAATAGTAATACAGACAGTAATATTACAAATAACAATATAAGAAACATTAATACGAACGGCAATGTTACGAACAGCAATATTCCGAACAGTAATAAAATAAACAGTAATAATACAAACAACAATAACACAAATAGCAATAGCACGAACAGCGATAACATAAACAGTATCCGGAATGACAATGATATTGCCGTTATCGGTATAAGCGGTAAATACCCCATGGCTGAGAACCTGGAGGAATTTTGGGAAAACCTGAAAAAGGGAATAGACTGTATTACAGAAATCCCTCCAAAACGCTGGGATTATCAAAAATATTACAACAAGGAAAAGGGTATAAAAAGCAAAACTTATAGTAAATGGGGGGGCTTCCTATCAGATTATGATATGTTTGACCCTCTGTTTTTCGGCATTACACCAAGAGATGCGGAAATGATGGATCCCCAGGAGCGTTTATTTCTTGAAGTGACCTGGGAGGCAATGGAAGACGCAGGTTATAATTTAGAAAAGCTTAAGAAGTATGAAATCGGCGTTTATGTAGGAGTTATGTATGGCCATTACCAGATGTTCGGTGCAGAAGAGACCCTTTACGGAAATCCTATGGCACTCAGTTCCTCCTATGCATCCATTGCAAACCGGGTATCTTACACCTTTGATTTAACTGGTCCCAGTATTGCCATTGATACAATGTGTTCCTCTTCTCTGACCACCATCCATTTGGCCTGTGAGAGTATACACAGAGGAGAATGCCAGATGGCGGTAGCCGGCGGAGTAAATCTTACCATACACCCGACGAAGCATCAATACTTATGTGCCAACAACTTTGCTTCCACGGACGGCAGATGCAGGAGCTTTGGAGAAGGCGGCGACGGTTATGTACCCGGTGAGGGTGTAGGGGCTTTACTATTAAAATCCTTAAGCCAGGCCGAAGCAGACGGAGATCATATCTACGCCGTAATAAGGGGAAGTTCCATCAATCATGGCGGCAGAACCAACGGATATACAGTACCAAATCCTAAGAAACAAAGTGATCTCATCGTAAAAACGTTGGAAAAGGCACATATAAATCCCCGAACAATCAGCTATCTAGAAGCCCATGGAACCGGTACCTCACTTGGAGATCCGATTGAAATAACCGGACTTACAAAGTCCTTTACAAAATACACCAAAGAAAAACAGTACTGTGCCATCGGATCGGTAAAATCCAATATCGGTCATGCCGAGGCAGCGGCCGGAATTGCCGGAATAACAAAAATAATATTGCAGATGAAACATAAGCAGCTGGTGCCTTCCTTACACAGTGAAATAACAAATCCGAATATCGACTTTGAAAATACTCCGTTTTATGTTCAAAGAAGCTGTTCTAATTGGGTGCCGCCAACAATTGAAATAGATGGAGAAGTAAAAAATTGCCCGAGAATAGCAGGCATAAGTGCTTTCGGTGCCGGCGGTTCCAATGCCCATATCATCTTGGAGGAATATGTAGAGAAGGAACAGGCAGCAGGTCAGGTCACGGCTAAACCTCAACTCATTATTTTATCTGCACGTAATAAGGACAGATTAAAACAATATGCAAAAGCTCTGTGCCTTCATCTTGAAAATGCAGGCAGTCAACCAGAGGCAGGGGATAGTGCCATACCCTGGGTACGCAGCTTTGTCTGTGAACTGATTGCGGAACTGATTCAAGTAGAAGCTTTGGAGATAGATAATGAGGGAGTATTCTCAGAGATGAATTTAGATATGGTAAAACTAAATCTGCTTGTAGAAAGAATTAATCAAAAGCTTAATGTGGATTTATCAGTCAGGGAAGTACTTCAAAACCCATCAGTAGACAGTACTGCCTCATACTTATACAGTAAGTATCCTAAGCAGCTCAAAAAATATAGTCAGTCAGGTGAAATACAAGAAACGGGTTATATCTGGTCACAACAAATCAATATGAGGGATTTGGCATACACCTTACAAACCGGCAGGGAGGAAAAAGATTACCGGCTGGCGGTTATTGCTGCAGAAGGAAAGGAACTTCATGAAAAACTAAGAGATTATATGAATGACAGGAATGAAACCTTTAGTTTTATAACCGGCAGCGCGGTGGAGAAGAAAGAATTTTTTAAGGAGGATTCTCTTGATTCCTATATTACAGAAAGCATTCAAAATGAGAATCTGATTAATTTAGCGAAACTCTGGGTAACGGGAACAAAGATTGACTGGAATTTACTTTACGGGGAGAAAAAACCAAAAGTAATGTCTCTTCCTGTCTATCCTTTTGAAAAGAAGCGTTACTGGTATAACAGTTTCCAAAAGAAACCAGAAGCAGAGGATAGAATGCTTAAGGAAAGTAGCCTTAAGGAAAGCAGCCAAGTTACAATTCCTGATACTCAAAGTGAGGCTGCTCCAAATGGCTTTGAAACCGAGCTGGATTTTAAATATGCGGAAAGCAATTATAAAGGGAACGAAGTATCCTTACAGGTAATAGATGAATCCATTGCCTTAATTACAATGCAGGATGAAAAAAACAGAAATATGTTTGCTGAAAACCTGGTCCTAGGATTAATGGCCAAATTCGCCCAGGTAAAAAAAGATCCCAGGATTAAATCAATTATTGTGACAGGCTATGGGAATATATTCAGTATGGGCGGAACCCAGGAACAGTTATTAAATATAGCCAATCAAAAGAACAGTTTTACCGATGCTCCCTTTTTATACCGAGGCTTGTTGGAAGCACCGGTTCCTGTTATTACGGCAATCCAGGGACATGCAGCCGGCGGTGGGTTACTCTTTGGCTTATTCGGAGACATTGTTATTATGGCGAAAGAAGGTATTTACAGTGCTGTCTTTGCAAAGTATGGATTTACTCCGGGTATGGGAGCAACCTATATATTAAAAGAGAAATTCGGAATTAACTTGTCCTCGGAAATGATGTACACTGCTAAATCGTACTCAGGGGAGGAACTATTTCAAAAAGGAGCAAAGGTTACCTTCACCAATAGTAAAGATGTCTTAAAAGAGGCGTTAAACATTGCAAGATCTTTATCGGAAAAGCCCTTAATCACCCTAAAGATCTTAAAGAGTAATCTGTCAGGCAGGATATTAAGGGAATTGCCGGAGTATATCAGGCAGGAAAATCTGATGCACCGGCAAACCTTTACCAACCCGGAAGTAAAGGAGAGAATCCGTCATTTCTATTTGGAAGATAAAGATTTTAATGGTGCTTTAAAACCGGGCGGAGAAAAAAAGGTAACTGTGGATAACAAAATTAAACTGGCTGCCTTTGTGGATTTACCGGAAACAGAAAATAAATATGAGGATGTATCTGCAGCAGCCCTTGATAACATGCTGGAAGCCTTGGAAGCAGGAGAGATTACACCGGAGGAGGCAGTTTTGTTCCGGCAGAGGGATGAAAGAATAATATAACCGGCAGGCAGATGTGATATGCAATGGGAATAAAAATGGATTACTAAGGGGGTATAAAATGTCTGGGAATCATTATACGGAAAAAGAAATATATCAAATGTTATTTAATCATGAGATAACAAAAAAAATGGCAATGGATTTGTTGTCGGCTGCTCCTCATAGAACGGTATCTGAGGCAGTTTCAAAGGAAAATCCTGTTCCTGCCCTGGAAGCAGACGGGAGCAGGGGTTATCAGTTAGAGGATATATTGGCTAAAATTAGTGAAATAGTAGCCGGTAATCTGCATATGTCGGAGGAAGAGTTAGAACATGAGATGAGTTTTAAAGACCTTGGTGTTGATTCCATAAACGGAATCGAAATAATCCGTGATGTGAACCGGCACTATGGTTTAAATCTTGATGCCGTAGTTATTTATGATCATGCCAACGTAACGAAGCTAAGTGCATTAGTCTTACAGGAAGTAAATAAGAATCATATCACTTTAGCCCAGACAAGCGTTAAGATCCCATATACGGAAACCGCCGGGGGAGAATACAAAGCTGAATTAATATCTGGGGAACATGGAATCGATGAAGAAGCGGTATATGCCAAAATTTCTGAGATTATTTCATCAAACTTACATCTTTCCAGGGAGGAACTTCGATATGAGATCAGTTTTAAGGAACTGGGTGTTGATTCAATCAATGGAATTGAAATTATCAGGGATGTTAATAAAAGTTTTGGATTAAATCTTGATGCAGTTACAATCTATGATTATTCCACGATCTCCAAGCTGTCTGACTATGTGGTACAGGAGAAAACCAGAGTCGCAAAAACCCTTAAGGAGATTAACCCATATTATAAAGAACCTGACGGAGATCCTCCGCTAAGAGAAAGTGGCAGTAGTGACAGGTTTAATAAAGATGAAAATGTACAAATAAAACTTGGCAGTATGGAGACGATTTATAAAAAGGTCGATGATATTAAACTTGAGGATATTATGCAGGATAGTATTAAACTTGAAAATATTAAGCTAGGTAACGTTAAGCAAGATAATATCAACCTTGAAAATGTTAAGCTAGGTAATTTTAAACAGGATAATATTAAACAAGATTATGATAAGCACGATAATATTAAATCCGAAGTTATAAGGCGTGCACCTGTGCGGCTGATTTCTACAGAACATATTACGGATACCATGAACACGAATGCGAATTCTACTGATATTAATTTCAAGGATAAGAATTTAACGGATAAGAATATGATGGATATGAATTTGACGGATATGAATTTAAAGGGTGTGAATCCCAAAGTTACTAATTCCATTGATATGAATACCAGATATATAAATACCAGATATATAAATACCAGATATATAAATACCATAGACCAGGAACCGGTACATATGGATTTACCTGCTCTTAAACTATCCAGTAAAGATGAAAACCAGAACCAGTTCCATAATTATAAGGAAGATGACATTGCTGTTATAGGAATATCCGGACGTTTCCCGGGAGCAGATAATGCAGAGGAGTTTTGGAGTAATCTGGAGCAGGGTAAAGACAGCATAATTACCATACCAAAAGATCGCTGGGATTCAGAAAAATATTATGACCCTGATCCCAAAACACCCGGTAAATCCTATAGTAAAGTCGGTGGATTTATTAATGGGATTGATAAGTTTGATCCACTGTTTTTTAATATATCCCCAGTAGAGGCAGTTTATATGGACCCCCAGCAGAGGCTTTTTCTGGAGGAGGTATGGAAAGCCCTGGAGGATGCAGGCTGTTCGGACAGAAACTTATCGGATAAGAAGTGCGGAGTATTTGTCGGAGCCTCCCAAGGGGATTATGTAAAAACACTGACCAGAAATAACGCTGAAAACAGCGGGGAAGCATTTACAGGAATGGCGGTGTCCATACTTGCCTCCAGAATATCTTACTTTTTAAATCTGATTGGTCCTTGTATTACTGTAGATACTGCGTGTTCCAGTTCTCTGGCGGCACTCCACCTCGCCTGCCAGAGTATGAAAAATAAGGAAAGCGATATGGCAATAGTAGGCGGAGTCAGACTTATGGTCACTCCGGATTTACATATAGCCACCAGTAAAGTGGAAATGCTGTCAAAATCCGGTGAATGCAGAGCCTTTGATAATTCTGCCGATGGGACAGTAATCAGTGAAGGTGTAGGGGCTGTAATTCTTATGCCCTTAAAAAAAGCACTGGAAGAAGGACATTCCATATATGGCGTTATTAAAAGTTCCGGCATAAACCAGGATGGAAAAACCAATGGGATAACGGCCCCCAGTATGCAGTCCCAAATTAGGTTAGAAACCGATGTTTATGAAAAAGCAAATATTAATCCCAGAGAAATAAGTTATATTGAAACTCACGGAACAGGTACTAAGTTGGGGGACCCAATTGAGGTAAAAGCACTAACTGGTGTTTTCGAAAAATACACTTCCGAAAAGCAATTCTGCATCATCGGTTCTGTGAAATCAAATATCGGACATACAACAACTGCTGCTGGGGTAACCAGTATTATAAAGGTCCTCCTGGCAATGAAACATAAAAAAATACCCGCCACTCTCCATTTCAAGGAGCCTAATATGCATCTATCTTTAAAGGAAACTCCTTTTTATGTGAATAATCAAACCGTGGACTGGAAGGTGCAAAATAATAAACCAAGATTAGCAGCCGTCAGTGCCTTTGGCTTTAGCGGAACCAATGCTCATGTGGTATTGCAGGAATTTAATAATGAGAATGATATCGCATCGGTCCCTAAGTTTCCCTATTATTTGATTACCTTATCCGCGAAAACAAAAGAATCCTATGACCAGAAAGTGAAAGACCTGTTAAACTGGTTGGAAAAACAGGAGGATGATAGTAACATAGGAGATATTGCATATACCTTGCAGGCTGGCAGAAGCCACTTTAATATCAGAGGTGCTTTGGTAGTAAAAAGTAATTCAGAGTTAAAAGCCAAACTTGAGGAGATAGTAGTAACTGGTCAGACAACGGACTATTTTATGGAAAGCAGCAATTCAAAACCGGTAAAAGCAGATGCAAATATGAAAGCCTTTATTAGTAAGGTTTTAGAGAATCTTAAGGATAGTGTAAATCCAGACCAAGACCAGAAGGAATACAAAGATAATCTAGCGGAACTGGCAAGGTTATATGTACAAAATAAAGTGACTGACTGTGAGACTATTTTTAAAGGACATAGTTTAAAATTAATCCATTTGCCCACCTATCCGTTTTTTGGAGAACGGTATTGGGTAGAAGATGAGGCGGAGGCAGATATAAAGGCAGATATAAATGAACAAGTAGATCATGTATTGAATAAGACAGAAAATCCTATAACTGCCATTCATCCTATGATTGACAGGAAATGTTCAACCATACAAGAGACTGCCTTTGAAAAAAAATTTCTGGGCACAGAATTTTTTCTGAAGGATCATATTGTACAGAATCAGAAAGTCTTACCGGCTGTAGCCTATCTGGAAATAGCAAGGGCTGCCGGCAGCCTCTTTACAAATAAAAAGGTTATTAAAATAAAAAATAGTTACTGGTTAAATGCGCTTAAGGTAAAAGACCTCTCCCAGAAAATAAAGATAACCCTATTCCCTGATAAAACAGACAGTAAGGTTATGGAATATGAAGTATTAAGTAAAGAGCTGAACGAACAGGAGATATTACATGGTAAAGGCTGGATTGAATATGCAGCCTTAAACCAGGAAAGTTCAAATGAATACCTGGACGTAAAGACCATAAAATCCAGGTGTTCCAGTTTGATAACCGGACAGGAGTGTTACCGGTTATTTATAAAAGGAGGATTAAATCTTTTACAAAGTTTTCAGTCCATACAGAATTTATATTATAACGAAAATGAAGTACTGGCGGCTCTTCGGTTACCGGAGCATTTAAAAGGAACCTTCCAGGAATATGTATTGCATCCGACCATAATGGATGGAGCATTAGAGGCTGTTATCGGAATGGTAAGTGCGAAAGCCAGGAATGGGGCTGTAACGCTGCCATACTATATCGGCGAAGTTGAAATACTGGGCGAATTGACAGAAAACTGTTTTTCCTATGCAAAATATACCGGGCGGAAAAAGAACGGATTGCAGGAATCGGATAGTTATGAGGTAGTTATTCTGGATGAAAAAGGTAAAGTATTAGTTAAAGTCAAGGACTTTTCCCTATGGACAATCGGGAGCAAAACCAATGAAATACAGACAGCCGATAATAAAGTCCATTACTATAAGTATATCTGGGAAAAAAGTGATAGCCTTTTACCGGTAAACAATTTGGAGGAATTAGAGCGTGACCTCCTGATTTTTGATACGGACGATAATTTATCAGCAGATTTAAGAAGTAAGCTTACAGGTAAATTTAATCTTGTTCTGGTTAAGCCTGGCAAGGATTATATAGAAGACAGAAATGAATTTTTCATTAATACAGCTCGGAAAGAGGATTATATAAGGCTTATTGAGAGATTAAAGCAAAAAGAACATTTTCCTGGTAACATCATTTATTTATGGTCAAAAGAATCAGACTATGAATTTGAATCTATTTTAATGCAGGACCCGGAATATAGTATCTATCCGCTTTTATATCTCTACCAGGCCTTAGAAAGCATTGTACCTGATGAAAAAATCAAGCTGAATTATATGTTTCAGGGGGATGGTAAAGTATTTTCACCCTTTAGTGCAGCCTATGGCGGTTTTGCGAAATCCATAAGATTAGAAAATTCAAAGTTTATAAGCAAATCCATACAGTTTAATTCTTCTGTTACTCTAAATGACCTAAGTAATCTAGTGATTTTAGAATTAATGGATGTAATGAATGGTGATATTGAAGTTTTACATTCTCAGGAAGGACGATTTGTCAGGGCATTACAGGACTATTCAATTGAAGAGAACGACATGCATAAAGAGTACACCAGAAATGAAAAGGTTAGCACGAATCAAGAGTATAGTAAAAATCAAGAGGAAAATAAAAGTCAAAAGGGCAGCATAAATCAAGAGGACAACATTAATCAAGAGGACAACATTAATCAAGAGGACGGTATAAATCAAGAGGACAGTATAAATCAAGAGGATAGTATAAATCAAAAGGATAGTATAAATCAAAGGGATAGTTTTAATCAAGGGAATAGCTTCAATGCCCAGAATAACCTGAAAGCAGATAGCAATAGGAATGGTACAGCAGGCTTTAAAACCCATGGAATATATCTTATTTCCGGCGGTTTGGGCAAACTGGGTCTGATCGTTGCACATTTTCTGGCAAAAGAGTACCAGGCAAAGTTATGTTTAACCGGCAGAAGTCCATTGGATGCAGAGAAAGTCTCACAATTAAAAGCTTTAGAAGCTTTAGGCGGTGAAGTTTTATTTGTTCAGGGTGATGTTTCAGCACTTAATGATGCTGCAGTTATAATAGAAGCGGCAAAAGAGAGATTTGGCGGGATCAATGGTGTTATCCATTGTGCCGGTATGACTAAAGATGCGTATTTGAAGAATAAAAGTAAAACAGATATGGAACAGGTAATCATCCCCAAAGTTCAGGGTACCATTAATCTTGACCTGTTAACGAAGGATGAACCTTTGGACTTTATAATCTTGTTTTCCTCAACCGCAGCAGTAACCGGAAATCTGGGGCAGGCAGATTATGCGTACGGCAACAGTTTTATGGATTATTTCTCTGTACTGCGTAACGAACTTAGCAGGAAAGGTTTGCGGTATGGCAAGGCGCTCTCTATTAACTGGCCTTTATGGAAAGAAGGCGGAATACAGGTAGAACAGTCTACGAAAGATTTATTTGACACTATGGGAATAAAAAGCCTTGAGACAACTTATGGAATTAAGGCCCTGGCCGATAGTTTAAAATCCGGTGAAGATCAGCTCGTAGTATTACAGGGAGATACACAAAAGTTACAAAGACTTTTAGGGATTAAGGAAGAGAATAGAAACAAAGAAGATAGAAAGGATTTTAAAGCAGATAGTATTCATAAGGTCGAGGTATTGGAAGAAATTCATCAGGATGTAAAAAATGCAGTAAAGGAGATTCTGCGGATCAAAGATAAAGATATATTTCTGGAAAAGGATATGAATGAGTATGGATTTAATTCCCTGACCTTTACGGAACTGGCTAATAAAATTAATAAATTGTACTCTCTTCAAATTAATCCCAGCATTTTCTTTGAATATGCAACCTTAGGTGCACTTATAGATTATCTGTATCGGGAGCACTATGACAGCATACTTGCAGTCCATAAGGAAGAAGAAATTAGCAGGAGAGAAGAAATAAATAAGAATGAAGAAATAAATAAGGATGAAGAAATAAGTAAGATTCAAGAAATAAGTAAGATTCAAGAAATAAGTAAGATTGAAGAAATAAGTAAGAATCAAGAAATAAATAGGAATGAAGAGATAAATAGGAATGAAGAGATAAATAGGAATGAAGAGATAAATAGGAATGAAGTAATAAATAGAAATGAAGAAATAAATAAGAATCAAGAGTTAAATAACAACGCAGAGTTAATTAAGAACGAATTAATTAAGAATGGGGATATAAATAGTAACGAAGAGAAATATAAGAACAAAGAGGAAAATCCGGTCTCTTATCCTCAGGAGTTTATGGAAAACAGAAAGATACCACAAAGAAATCCGGTCAATGTAACTTCATGGGAAGAGAGTCTTTCTAATACTCAGGGAGGAAAAAGGGAGCCCATAGCCATCATAGGAATGGGCGGCATTATGCCTCAATCGGAAGATATGATTTCATTCTGGAGGAACCTTGAGGAAACAAAAGATTTAATAACGGAAATACCTTCTGACAGATGGAAAAAGGAAGATCTACCTGACAAGATATCAAAATGGGGTGGATTTATGAAAGAAATTGATAAATTCGACCCTTTGTTTTTTGGTATATCTCCTATGGAAGCAGAACTTATGGATCCCCAGCAAAGAATTTTTATGCAGACAGTATGGGAAACCATTGAAGATGCCGGATATAAACCTTCTGATTTATCAGGGTCGAAAACGGGTTTATTTGTAGGAGTCTCCACCACGGATTACAGAGATGTGCTAAAGGACAGTGAAATTGAAGCGCTGACTTCCACCGGCAATTCCCATTGTATTTTAACGAACCGGATATCCTACTTATTAAATCTACATGGACCAAGTGAACCAATTGACACCGCTTGTTCTTCCTCGCTGGTAGCGATTCACCGGGGAGTGGAATCCATCTACAGCGGTGATTGTGAAATGTCAATCGTAGGAGGTGTGAATGTAATAGCAAGCCCGACCCTGCATATATCTTTCAGTAAAGCCGGTATGCTCTCACCGGACGGACGGTGCAAAACCTTTGACGAACATGCCAATGGATATGTGCGAGGGGAAGGCTCAGGCGCAATTTTGCTAAAACCTTTAAGCAAGGCACTTAAGGATGGAGATAATATTTATGCCTTAATCAAAGGAACAGCCATCAATCACGGCGGACGTGCCGCATCCCTGACTGCCCCGAATACCAATGCCCAGGCAGAGGTAATTATGAAAGCCTTTGACAAGGCTGGATTTAGCCCGGAGACAGTGAGTTACATAGAAGCCCATGGAACAGGAACACAGCTTGGAGATCCGGTGGAAGTGAATGGATTAATCAAGGCCTTTAAAGAAATGGGAAAGAAAGACATGTTTTGTGCAAAGGAAGCATACTGTGGGATCGGGGCGGTAAAGACGAATATAGGACATTTGGAAACGGCAGCAGGCATTGCGAGTGTACTAAAAGTACTGCTGGCCTTTCAGTATAAGACAATTCCCGGCATATCAAATTTTAGTGTACAAAACCCGTATATACAATTAACCGGCAGTCCGTTCTATATTGCGGAAACGACAAGGGAATGGAAAACTTTATCCGATGAGTACGGCAACGAAATACCAAGACGTGCAGGAGTCAGTTCCTTTGGTTTCGGAGGTGTGAATGCACACATAGCCCTGGAAGCCTTTGAAGGGAAAGCAATAGAAAATGACAGTATGGACAGTTCCCGCATCTTTGTATTATCAGCCAGAAACAAAGAGAGGTTATCTGCCTATGCCTTGAAAATGGTAACTTTCCTAAAAAGAGAAATTAATAATAATACTGAAACTTTAAACAGTGTGTCTCTTAATAATTTTGCATATACCTTACAGACAGGTCGGGAAGAGATGGACGAACGCCTTGCAATTGTATTTTCAGATCTTAAAGAACTTGTCCATAAACTGACGGAATACCTTCAGGATAAAAATGAGATAGAGGGCTTATATCATAACCGTGTGGGAACCGGCAAGGGTAAAGTGGTGTTAAATGAGAGTTTTACCAATACAGCCGCAATAAATACACTGATTCAAAATGATGATTTTAACAAAGTAGCAAGTCTTTGGGTTACCGGCGTTAAAATTGACTGGAAGCTACTGTATGGTGAAAAACAGTTAAAGCGTGTACCTTTACCGACTTATCCTTTTGAAAAGAGAAGAGTATGGAAATCAATTAGTAAAATTAATAAAGCAAAAGACATGCAAAAAGAAAGTGTGAGTGAAAAACATTCTCACAATCCTGTATCACTGGCAGTACCACAAGACAGCTCTCCATATGCAAGGGAACCAAGGAATACTTTAACAGAAAAAAACAAGGATTATGAAACTTCCATAGAGAATAGTTTCTATCTTCCAGTCTGGAAACCGGTGCCGATTCAATATAACGAAGAGAATGCAGGCAGCCAGGGAGGCAGTAAGGTTTTGATCCTTGTACCGGCAAAGCATTCTGAAATGTGCCGGCAGTTGATTAACTATCACCAAGGGGATGATGTTTACGAAATTTTCCTGGGTTCTGAAAACAGAAGAATAGGAGTGAATTCCTGGGAAATTAATGCTTCTAATGAAACTGGGATAAGTGATTGTTTGGCAAAAATAGATGACTTGGATTATGTTTATTTTTTGGGAGGAATTATCTCAAAGAAAGACGATTTTAATAATCCGCAAAGTTTAGAATTAACACAGGCAATGGGAGTGCTCTCGTTGTTCCGTCTGGTTAAAGCTTTCGTTAAGAAAGAGCTGGACAATAAAAGACTCCAGGTAAAAATTATAACCAATAATGTCCATACCTTAGGAGAAGCGGACGTAATACCTTGTGCCGGCAGTATTTTAGGCTTTGCGAAATCCATGGCCAAAGAATTTCAATACTGGAAAACTACCTGTATAGATATTGATCTGGATGAGTGGGAAAGAGACAAGGAATTACTGGCAGAGATAATTAGAAAGGAACCGGCCGGCAAAAACGGAGAAGAGGTTGTAATCCGGAAGGGTCAAAGATACCTGCAAAAAATAATACCCACCGATATGGATAAACCCGTCAATACTTCCTTTAAAGAAAACGGTGTATACCTGATTTTAGGCGGTGCAGGCGGTATTGGCCTGGAATTCTGCCGGTATCTGACCCTTAAGGCAGGGGCTAAGGCAGCTTTGATAGGACGTTCGGATTTAAATACCGAAAAGATAAAGAAAATTTCAGAAATGAAAGACCTTGGAGCAAAGGCGCTGTATGTGAAAGCCGATGCCACGGACTTAAACAGTATGAAAGAAGCTGTCAGACAAGTGAAGAATGAATTTGGACAGATCAACGGAGTAATTCATTCCGCAATCGTCATGAAAGACAGAGCTATCCGCAATATGTCCGAAAGGGATCTAATCGATTCTCTGGACCCAAAGGTAAAGGGAAGTGCTGTCTTATACGAAGCCGTAAAGGAGGAAAAGCTGGATTTTATTCTGTTCTTTTCATCCATTCAAAGTTTTGTCGGCAACGGAGGACAGGCCAATTATGCGGCAGCCTGCGGATTCAAAGATTCTTTTGCCGTTCATTTAATGAAGTCGGGGGAAATACCCATAAAGATCATTAACTGGGGATACTGGGGAAGCGTAGGAGTTGCATCCTCCGAGGAGCATAATAAAATAATGGCTTCCAAAGGTATGCTCTCTATTCAGCCGGAAGAAGGAATGGATGCAATTGAAAGAATCGTGTCAAATCAAAGTTCCAGCCAGGTTATAGTTCTGAAAGCCAAACCATTTCTACTGAAACAGACAGATATGATTGATATCGCAGAAAGGGAAGCCGTATTAAAGAATCAGATAGGGCAGATAAAATCTTTAGTACCTGAAAGTATACCTGCAGAGAGTGAAAAACAGTCTATTGTTAAAGAAACCGTTAATAAATCCTTTAGCAGATCCTTTAACGGATCAGTTAATGGGTCGTTTAACAAATCAGTTACTGGATCGTTCCATGGGGCTGCCAATAACAATGACAGGCTAGATAATTTAAAGACACGTATCATCCAGTGTATCGCAGAGGTATTAAAAGTAGAAGCAAGAGAAGTTGACAACAGTACATCCTTTTCCGATTATGGGGTTGATTCCATAACAGGAATGGAATTAATTAACCGCATCAATAATGAGTTTGACCTTACACTAAAAACTACCATACTGTTTGATTACAGCAATGTGGATGACTTAGCAGGATACATACAAAATGAATTTGGTCCGAAGCTAGAAAAACAGATTCAAGGTGACCCTGGGTGGATTACAGACAGTCAGGAGGATATTGATTTATATCAGACCGTTACGGAAAAATTGATGGAATGTATCACCGAAACCCTGAAAGTAGATAGGGAGGATATTGACTTTACCATGCAGTTCTCCGAGTATGGGGTAGATTCCATTACCGGTGTGGTCTTGTTAAAAAATATTAACAAAGCTTTTGGTATTACTCTTAAAAACACTGTTTTATTTGACTACAGTAATATTCAGGATTTAAGCGGGTATCTGTGCAGGGAATATGGCATGGAGATGGAGGCTGCTTTGACTTATGTGTCAGACAGTTTCGAAAATGGAATGATTTCGGAGGCAGATAAAGAGATTGACGCACTGGAGCTTTTAGCAAAGGGGGCACTTAATGTGGATGAAGTAATGGAAATGATAACCGGTATAAGTGTTAAATATACAGCTTAAGTCATGAAAGAAAGGTTACACCGAAAGACATATTTTAAGCCTATCCGAATAAGTAGGTCCCCCTTGGCGGATGTCAGGAGTTAAGAGGAATGCTGGTTTTATGCGTGGGGGGCACGCAGACGGGAGTTAAGCAGGCAATTGCGAAACATATACTTTTTTGAATATATCATACAAATAATACGAATTTCATGGCTTCAGTTGCCCTACGGGCAAGATTCAGCTCTGAAATTGTATTATTTATATGATACATAAATACAATATTTGTGTTTCGCAATTACCTGGGAGTTAAGGTGAAAAAGGAGAAAACATAAATGGATCAAGCGGATATAACAATAAGGATTAAGGATATTCTGCAAATGGTGAAAGACAATAAAATAACACCGGCAGAAGCCAGGGAAAGTATTGAAAAAATTAAAACCAACTCAGTAATTTCATCTTCCAAGAAACCATTACCAGATAGAAAGACACAGATTGCAAAATCAACCAACGATGTTGCAGTGATTGGTATGTCAGGACGTTTTCCGGGAGCATCAAATCTGGAGGAGTATTGGGCCAACCTTATGGAAGGGAAAAGTTCCGTTACACAAGTTCCGAAAGAAAGATGGAATATTGATGATTACTATGATCCGGATGTTGATAAATTGGATAAAACCAACTCACGCTGGGGCGGATTTTTAAGTGACATCGATAAGTTTGATCCGGCCTTTTTTAATATATCCGGTATGGAAGCAGAAGTAATGGACCCTCAGCAAAGATTGTTTTTAGAGGAATGCTGGAAGTCCTTAGAAGATGCAGGTTATGCAAATGATCTGGCTTCCGGTCTATCCTGCGGGGTTTATGTGGGTGCCGCACCCAGGGATTATCTTAATAACATCAGCGGGCAGGAGGAAGATATCACCGCCCAGGCCTTTTGGGGAAACACAGGCTCTGTCTTAGCCTCCAGAATATCTTACTTACTGAATTTAAAAGGACCGGCAATGGCCTTAGATACTGCCTGCTCCTCCTCCCTGGTTGCACTGCATTTAGCATGTCAAAGCATAATGTCGGAGGAAAATACTATGGCAATCGCAGGAGGCGTGTGGATATGCACCACTCCCCACTATTATATATTTACAAGTAATGCAGGAATGCTTTCTCCCGAAGGCCAGTGCAAATCCTTTGATAATGACGCCAACGGTATAGTTAACGGGGAAGGTGTCGGTGCCGTTGTCCTGAAAAATTATGACCAGGCAGTAAAAGACGGTGATTATATCTATGGTGTAATTAAAAGCTCCGGCATAAACCAGGATGGCAAAACCAACGGAATCACAGCTCCAAGTTCCCTCTCACAAACCGCATTGGAACTGGAGGTATACAAAAAGGGCAATATTAATCCGGAAACAATTACTTTTCTGGAAACCCATGGAACAGGGACAAAGCTTGGAGATCCCATAGAAATTGAAGCATTAAAAAACTCTTTTAAAGAATACACAGATAAAAAGCAGTTTTGTGCTCTGGGTTCGGTCAAGACCAACATAGGACATTCCTCTTTAGCGGCGGGAATTGCAAGTTTTATAAAAGTTATACTGGCAATCAATAATAAAAAAATACCGCCTTCCCTTAACTTCAAACAGGAGAATGAACATTTGGAGCTAAGTAACAGTCCCTTTTATGTCAACACCAGATTAAAAGATTGGGTCGGGAAGGAAGAGCCTTTAAGAGCAGGAGTCAGTTCCTTTGGGTTTGGCGGTACCAATGCACATGTTGTAATAGAAGAATACCGGGAAGCCAGGAAAACAGATTACAAGGCACCCTGCTATCTGGCGGCATTCTCAGCGAAAACCTCAGAGGAACTAAGGCAGCGGCTGAAGGACTTTTTAGCCTGGTCTGAAAAGCATTCCGGTACATACAGTATGGGCGATATCAGTTATTCTTTAGGAAACCGGCGTAAACACTTTCATAAAAGGATGGCCTTTGTAGTAAGGGAACAGTCTGAACTAAATGAAGCGATAAAGGATTATCTGATAACAGATTATCAGATAAATGAAGCACCAGGCAGTATCACAGATAAACCACTTTTAGAAGAAAATTTACATAACAACAGAAATCATGGCAGACTGTATGAAGAACTGGCTGATATAAGCCTCTCCCCTGACCAGTATAAAGAAATTCTTCTCAGTTTCTGTGAGGCTTATAAAAACCGGGAGGATTTATTATGGAGCAGGCTGTATCGGGAAGAGGAGCACCTTAAAATCCCCCTGCCTGTCTATCCTTTCGCAAGAAATAGTTATTGGGTAAAAACCAATGAAAGGAAGCTTATGAAACCGGGAAAAGACAAATTGCATCCCTTAATCGATGAGAATATCTCTAGTTTTAAGGAGCAAAAATTCCAGACTGAAATAAGTACAGAGGATATATTTATAAAAGGCTGCCTTTCTGACGGAAAAAGCTATTATCCCTATGCAAACTTCCTGGAAATAATGCGAAAAGCCGGTGAGGTTTCAAAGGAAAACAAGGTCAGATATATGGATAATGTGGTCTTTGCAGGAAGTGATATTTTTAATGGCAGGGAATATCAGTTAAACACTTACGTATATCCAAACGGGGACCAATGCCAGGCAGAAATTATGGCATTTAATGAGGAAGAAGATTTTATCAGTGCCCAGGCACAGCTGGTTTTTGAATCGGAAACAACGGAATCCACAGAGCCTGATCAAGCTGATATCGGTATTCTTAAAAATGAGTGTACCCTGGCTGTAAATAAAGAGGACTTTTATTTGTTCTTATCCGGAGAATTTAATCAAACCTACGGAACTAATTTTCAGGTAATCAATGCCTTATCTGCATCAGCCAAAAAGGACAGAGCCTTTGCTGAGCTAACTATGCCGGATCCCCTAAGCTTTTTACTGCCGGACTTAGTTATAAATACATTTTTCCTGGAGTCCGCATTTCAAATCGGTCTTTTTTTGATACAGGAAAGAAAGTTAAGTCATTATTATCCCAGAGGGTTTGACAGGCTTGAAATTCACCGGCCCTTTTCTAAGACGTGTTTGGTACACGTAGTTTTATCTGAGTATAAATCCGTAAGTGAAGAAGAAGCCTGGAGGTTTACCGTTTGTTTTATTAATACAGAGGGTGAGATTGCGGTGGAAATATCGAATTACATTATTATAGGCTATTAAGTATCTAAGTTAAGGAAAGTATACAGGAGGGGTGATATGTCAGGAAGCAATAAGAAAGAAGAAAAAGCTTTAAACAGCGTTTACTTAGCAGAGGATAACAGGGACTCTTCAACCGGACATATATTGAATTACTATGAAGAGGAATGGACCGAGAGGGTGCTTGATAAAAGCACAATAAAACAAATAGAATCCGTTTTAGTATTCGGACTAAAAGAAATTCCGGTAAGTATTGACAGTAATCTAGTAAATAAAGAAAAGATTGTCACTGTATACCAAGGCGGCAGATATCAATACCTTGGGAGAAATGAATATGAAATTAATCCCCATATCTATGAGGATTATGTAAAACTTTTGAATGTACTAAAGGAGGAAGGCTTTTCGGCAAAGCATATCGTGTATTCCTGGACATTAAGTTCCGGTAGTTTGGATCTTGAGATGATACAAAAAATCACAAATGGAGTAACTTCTATTTTAGATATGGAAGCCTCCGGTATGACGGAGGGGACAGATAATCTTTTCAATCTTTTAAAAAGCATAATTCAGGTAAGAATGACGGATTTAAACAAAATACTTGTATTTACTCAGAAAAAAGAAGAACTGCCGGATCCCTTTCATGATATAATAGCTAATTTCGGCAAATCCACCGGATTTCTTATGCCGGAGGTGGCATTTTCAACGGTTCATATCGATGAAATACAGCAAATAAATGAGTTTATAAATCAGGAATTATCCAGTTCATATTCAGAGCCGGAAATTTTTTATCATAAAAACAAGAGGCATATAAAAACATATAAAAAATTACCGGCTCCTTCCTTTGAAAAGCCATATATAAGACCAGGTTCTGTCTTTTTGATTACAGGAGGCGCAGGAAAACTGGGTATGCTATTTGCCAGATACTTAGCAGAGGAATACGAGGTAAATCTGGTTTTAGTAGGACGATCAGAATTAGATAATAAGAAAATAGAAATGATAGAAGATCTCGAAACAACAGGAAGCCAGGTCTTATATCAAAAAGTCGATGTTACCAATAAGACTCAGATGCAAAAGGTGATTGAAGAAACAAAGAAGAGATTTGGGGAACTTAACGGAGTAATCCATGCAGCAGGATTGGTAAGTGATAAATTAATCTCACAAAAAGAGTACGATGAATTTAACAGGGTAGTACAGACCAAGATGCTTGGAACTGTAATCTTAGATGAGTTAACAAAAAATGAGCCTCTGGAATATTTCATACTTTTTTCTTCCACCTCGTCAATAATCGGAGACTTTGGACAATGCGATTATTCCGTAGGGAACCGGTTCCTTGACTGCTATAAGGATTTCAGGCAGTCTTTCAGGAAAAACGGACTGCGGTCAGGCAGGACCATAACGATAAACTGGCCCTTATGGGAAAATGGCGGGATGCATCAGGAGAAAGAAACGGAAAATTTATATCTGCAAACCTCCGGTTTAAGTTATCTGCGGGATGATGACGGCCTCAGGGCATTTAATGAAATACTGGGAATGGACCGGGAACAGGTCATTGTATTTTATGGTAACCCGCAAAAAGTTGAAAAAATACTGGGGATTAGTGATAATCTTCAACCAAAAGTAACCGGACGGGAAAATAATTTAGAATCAAGGACAATCTTTGCGGCACTTCCTAAGAAAGCAGATGATGCTTCCCTGGATAATGATCTGGAATATGATATCAGATTCATAGCAGCAGATATTTTAAAGGTTAATGTTAAGGATATCGAGAGCAATCTCAACTTCGGCGATTTTGGTTTTGACTCCATCTCATTAAAGATATTGATTAAAAAGCTTGGTGAGAAATTTAATATAGAGTTATCACCAACCATCTTATTTTCCGCCAGTACTATTAAAGGCTTGGCACAGTATTTACTGGATGGTTTCTTCAATGAAATAAATCAGTACTATGACCGGTCTGGTATTAATAGGAGAAGTAAAAAAGAAATAGCTGGTAGTGGAAAAGAAATCAGTGAAACGATAAAAAATAAAGCAGTAAATAGAATGCAGAGAATTAAAGAAGAAATAATTATAAAGCAATCTATTGACAATGAGCCAGACTTGGTAACAACGAGTGAAAAAGGAACTCAAACTCGCAAGGGATATTTGGTACCGCTTAAAAATCATTTTCAGGAACCGGTTACCTGTAATAGTAAATACAACGAACAAGAGCTAACGTCCTATGAACCCGTTGCAATCATTGGAGCAGAAGGATTGTTCCCCGGTTCAAAGGACTTAAACGAATTCTGGGACAATCTAAAAGAAGGCAGGGATATGATCACAGAAATCCCTTCTGAACGGTGGGACTGGAGAGAGTACTACAGCGAGGACCGTCTGGCTAAAAATAAGTCAATGTCTAAATGTGGTGGCTTTATTAAAGATGTTGATAAATTCGACGCTTCCTTTTTTAATATTTCCCCAATGGAAGCGGAACTTATGGACCCCCAGCAGCGTCTGCTTTTGCAGACCATATGGAAAGTAACCGAAGATGCGGGGTATAAAGCGTCTGAGTTATCCGGAAAGCCTATCGGGGTCTACATCGGGGTCCAATTTAATGATTATCAGGAACTGTTACAGGAATCGGATGAAATGAAACCCCAGATCGTAACTGGCAACTCTCATGCGGTTTTAGCTAACCGGATATCCTACTATATGAATTTTAAAGGTCCCAGTGAAGCCATTGACACCGCCTGTTCCGGAAGCCTTGTTGCAATCCATCATGCGGTCAAATCCATACAAAGGGGAGAAAGTGAAATGGCCGTAGCCGGCGGTGTTAGTCTGATGCTTTCCCCAAAGACCTTTTTAAGTGCCAGTAAGTTAGGAGTTTTATCTCCCGATAATCATTGCAAAACCTTTGATGAAAGTGCAAATGGTTATGTAAGAGGGGAAGGGATAGGTGTTATCCTGCTAAAACCTTTAAAACAGGCTATAAAAGACCGTGATAACATATATGCGGTGATTAAAGGCAGTGCCCAAAATCATGGCGGAAGAGCGAACTCCTTAACTGCTCCCAATTCCGATTCTCAGGCAGCAGTCTTAGCGGCAGCCTATAAGGAAGCCGGTATGGATCCGGATTCTGTTACCTATATTGAAGCCCACGGCACCGGAACCGAGCTTGGTGACCCGGTGGAAATCGAAGGTTTAAAGAAAGCCTTTCAGGAGCTAAGTAAAGATTACCAGGTGATGGTGAGGGAACCCCGGTGCGGTCTGGGATCAGTAAAAACGAACATCGGACATTTGGAACCGGCAGCAGGAATAGCCGGAATCATAAAAGTTATCCTGGCCATGCGTAACCATACATTACCGGCAAGTATTAACTTTAATAAGCTTAATCCTTATATTAACTTTGAGAACAGCCCATTTTATATTGTGACAGAAACCAGAGAATGGAATCAATTAGAAGATATGCAGGGCAACAGGATACCCCGCCGCGCAGGAGTTAGTTCCTTTGGATTTGGCGGTGCCAATGCACATGTTGTTCTTGAAGAATATAGTATGGAAGAACTTCCGGAGGCAATAGAGGAAGACCAGATCATCGTTTTATCCGCCCGAACTGAGAAAAATTTAAAACAGTATGCAATTGATTTATTAGATGCTTTAAACTCTGACGGAAAGGATAGCTTAGCATATCCTTTGGACCAGGTTGCTGTGGCGGACTTAGAGAAATCCGTTATGGGAAATACCAGGGGTAAGACTTACTCTGATACGAAGTATAATCTTGAACATATTGCTTTTACCTTACAAGCAGGCAGGGAGGCAATGAATGAAAGGCTGGCCTTTGTAGTAAGCAGTACGGAAGAATTACGAACTTTATTAAAGCAATTTATAAACGGAGAAAAATCAAACCGCCTTATATCCAATAATATTAAAAAGACCCAGGATAGCTTAGAAATATTAGGCGGGGATGAAGATGCAGACGCAATGGTGGAACAGTGGATAAGTAAACGGAAATTAAATCAGATTGCCAAGCTATGGACAACGGGCTATGAAATAAACTGGAAACTGCTCCATAATCCAGAAACCGTACAGAGAATTTCCCTGCCTACCTACCCCTTTACGAAGGAAAGTTATTGGTTACCGGAAAGTTCTAAGAATTCAGATAACAACAAAAAAGAATTAGGTACCTTAATTCATGCAACAGAGTACCTTATGAGTTTTAACGGGGAAATGGTTTTCAGTAAAGACTTATATCCCCATGAAACCATTGTGAAAGACCATGTTATTAACGGACAGAATATATTTCCGGGAGTAGGATATATGGAAATGGCCTATCAGGCAGCGTCTGTTATCTTTAACAGCAAGGAGCTTGAGATTAGCAGGCTCTTTTGGTTAAGTCCTCTTATTATGAATAAATCCGGTTTAAAAATACTTATTTCCTTCAAAAAGGAAGGAGAAAAATTATTATTTGAAGTAAAGGAAGACGGCGCGGGTACTAATTCTCCCCTTTGTGCAAAAGGTGAAATACATAAGGCAGAGAAAACCGGACAAAATCAGATTATTTCCCTGGAGGAGTTAAAGAGTAGGTGCCCCCAGGTAATAAGCGGGGAGGATATTTATAAACACTATGAGATCAGCGGGATCAATTACGGGAAGTATTTTAAAGGAATCAAAGAAATCTATAAAAATGACCGGGAGGTACTTGGTATTATTCATATTCCCGAAAACAGCGGACCTGATTTAAAAACCTATACCCTCCCTCCTGCTTTATTGGATAGTGCCTTACAGACCATCAGCTGTATTGCAGCTGCAGACGGGAAAATAAACTTACCCTTTGCAGTGGAGAGATTTGAAATACTTAAGCCCTTAAAGCCTGTCATGTATTCCTACGTGAAAGCCTCAGGTAATAACAGCTATGAGATTTCCCTGATAAATGAAGCAGGAGAGGTCTGTGCCAGATTCCATAAATACGTATTAAAAGAAATACGCAGTAAATCACCCGATTGCTTCTATGAGCCGGTATGGCGCAAATCACCTTTACTTACCGATTCATCAAATGAAATAAGAGGTGGGAATTTATCTTTTAATCAGACGGCTATGATAATTTATACAAAGGAGGGGGAGATAATTGCAGATAGAATCGCAGATAAGCACGTGAAAACAGTACGGATACTATTAGGAGAGGAAACAATTCAAAAATCTGATGATTTCTGGGAAGCTAAGTATGATGATCCCAAGGCGTTAGGTGAAACAATTAAAAAAGTAAAAGAGAGAAATCTGATTTACTTTTTGGGAGGAATTAAACTGAAAACTTTGGAAGAGGATAATCTTTTAGCAGTAAAAGATGCCTCGGAAAAAGGGGTAATTAGCCTGTTCCGGCTGATTAAAGCCTTAGAGGGGGGCAAATCCGGTAAGCGTCCGGTAGAGTTAAAAGTGATTACCAACAATATATATCCGGTAGGTAACAGTCCTGTTGTTGTGCCTGCTGCCTCCGGTATCCACGGCTTTATCAAATCTTTGGCAAAAGAATATACCAAATACAAAATTACAACTGTTGATATTGATCTACTTAACGGCAATGACAGCCTGAGTGGGGAAAACCTCGATTCCGCCTTAATACCTGTACTTAACGAACCCCATAACCCCAACGGAGAAACCGTTGTTTACCGGGAGGGAAACCGTTATGAGCGTAAAATAGAAGCTCTTCCTATACCTTCTGTAACACAAAGTGTGTTTAAGGAAAAGGGAGTTTACGTTATTCTTGGGGGAGCAGGAGGAATCGGCCTTATACTGAGCCGGTATTTATCAAAGAAAGTAAAAGCGAGGTTGTTTTTAATCGGCAGAGGCGGGTTAAATGAAAGTAAAAAGAATATAATCAAAGAAATTGAGTCACTTGGCGGAACCGTTCATTATTATCAGGCAGATATTACGGATCCAGAGAGTATGAAGGCTGCGGTCAGTGAAGTGAAAGCTTTATATGGGGATAAGATTAACGGCGTTTTTCATTCTGCTATGGTTTCGGCGGATAAAATGATATATAAGATGACGGAAGAAGAGTTTAAAACTGCCTTTGATCCCAAAGTATACGGAAGTGTAGTATTATATTCCATATTTCAAAAGGAAGCTTTGGATTTCATGGCTTTCTTCTCCTCAACCTCCTCCCAGATAGGAATGCCGGGTCAAAGCAATTATGTCAGCGGATTAAATTTTAAAGATACTTTTGCCTGCTATATACAGGATAAAACCTCCTATCCGGTAAAAATATTTAACTGGGGGTATTGGGGAATTGGTTCCGGCGAACAGGAAGAATTCAGAGAAAGAATGAAGAAGATTGGAATACAGGCAATCGAACCCAGGGAAGGCATGGAAATTGTTGAATGGGTACTGAAGGCGAAAGAGAGCCAGGTTTTTATACTTAAGGCAGAAAACAAGGTTCTAAAGCAGATGGGAATTACGTCTGCTAGAAACAATCCGGGTGAAGATGCCGCTTTAAAGCTGCCGTTCCAATCTGAGAAACGAAACACGGTAAGTGTTATTGAAGGAAAAGATATATCTGCTGATGGTAAGAACAAATCAGGTAAACATCAAACCGTGGAAGATCAGGAGGTTACAAAGGAGAGAATCCGTGATTATCTAAAAACTATTATTGCCAAGACCCTGAAATGCGATAAGGACAGTATTGAAAACCGAACGAGCTTCCAGGAGTATGGCATTGATTCTATTTTAGGGTTTCAAATATACGGGGACCTGGAAGAGAGTTTTGGCGACATACCTACCACTCTGTTTCTGGATAATGATAATATTGATGAACTTGTTGCTTATTTCATGCAAAATTATCAAGACAGAATCAATGGATTATTTCATCAAAACATATCTGGAATTGATAAGAATACCTTGTCGATGCAAAGCAGTTTTTTTAGGCAAGGTGATGTAAGACGGGATAATGTAAACCAGAACAATGATTGGCAGGACAATATAAGGCAGGACAATATAAGGCAGGACAAAGTAAGCCAGGACAATGATTGGCAGAACAATGTTAGGCAGGGTGATGTAAGCCAGGTCAATAATTTGCAGGACAATGTAAGGAAGGGTAATGTAAGCCAGGTCAATAATTTGCAGGACAATGTAAGCAAGGATAATCCAGCAAGTATAATAGAACCTGCAAAGGGATATAAAGAAGATACTTTAAAAAGAAAACTGATCGATTTCCTGCAAGACACAATGGCTGAGATTCTTAAATGCAATAAAGACAGTATAGAGTCTCAGCTAAGTTTTGAAGAATTCGGAATTGATTCCATCCTGGGGTTTCAAATTCTGGCAGCCTTAGAAGCCAGTTTTGATGATTTACCGGCTACTTTATTTTTAGATAATACAAATTTAGAGGAGCTGGCCGAGTATTTGATTCAAAATCATTCAGAAAAAACTGTCTCCATGTTTGGGGAAGAAGTTTCAAAGGCTGAATCAGAAGCTGCGACCGGTATGAATCTTCTCACTTATGAAGAAACAAAAGAACCCCGTTTCTCAGACTTAATCAAAGAAAAATCAAAGGATATTAAACTGCCCGTTGATTTGGAAAGCTTTCTGGTAGAAGTAGAGGATAACATAAAAATTGAGGTAAGTAGGAAGGGAAGTGGAGAGCCGGTCTTAATTATTCCGGGTCTTGCTGTAACTACAGTAATCAGTTCCTATCAGTTTATAGAATTGTCCTCTAAGTATCAGGTAATAGGAATAAATCTGCCGGGACATGGCAGAAGTGACGGAACAGAAGATCTTTCTTTTAAAGGTATCAGCGAAATACTCATAAAGGTCCTTGATAAATTGGAAATCCGTCAGCCATTGCATGTCGTGGGTGGTTCTTATGGAGGAATTATAGCACAAAACATCGCCCTTACGTATCCGGACAGGGTTCGGACATTAACCCTTATCGGAAGCATTACCGCTACCAAGTTTGAAGGGGTAGCCCAGGTATTTTCCTTTACGGAAGCCGTATCAAAAGATTTTGAAGCAGTAAAAAGAAATGCAAAGTCCTACGATGTAATTCAAAATATTGATTATTATATTGAAATATATAAACACAGCCAATCCACGAATAGTCCGGTATTACTAAAGTATCTGGAATTAATGAAAGTAAGAATGACAACCAGGGATGTTTTAGAGCAAATAAAGGTACCTACTTTGGTAATCGTTGGCGCGGTGGATACGGTAGTAGAGACGGAGGAATCCAAGCTTATTCATTCAAAAGTCGAAAATTCAAAGTATATAGAAATTGCAGACGGGGGGCATTTTATACATCTTACCCATCATGAGATTGTAAGCAATGCAATTCTTGAATTTCTGGAAAATTATAAGGAGCAGTAATTTGCTGTAAGGAGGTGGATTATGTCTGTTGAAGTAATCAAGGACAGCTGGGATAAGCTATGGAAGGAGGGTTTAATACATTATTACCCAAAGGAGAACCAGGAGATTACCTTATGTAGCGGATTGTTTTCCTTAAAGCTTGGATATGCGCCGGAAAGGGCAAAGCGGTTTTATGGTGAAAGGAGAACAGAGTTACCTTTAGGCACCGAAATCTGGAACAGGAAAGATTGCCTATATGAATTTGAGAGTTTGGTACTGTTGGCAAACAACAGGCCGGTAACGAGATATCACAGTATTTTATGTTCCAGAGAGTATCACCCCCAAAATGAGTTATCTTATACAGAACTCTATGAGGTGACCAGATCAGTGGAAGAGCATGGGTTCCGGTCTTTTTTGAATCTGGCAGGAACAGCAGCAACGTTAAACCATTTTCATACCCAGGTGCTGTTTGAGCCGTTTTATATTGAAAAATTACCCTATGAGCTTTTTTGCGAAAATTTAGGAGCAATCCCCCAGTATCCGGGAGGGAACATACTTATCACAGGGAATACAGAAAAAAGGTGCAGGCTGCTGTTTGAATTAATCCAGGAGCTTACTATTTCAAAAACCTTTAAAACAATTAAAAAAGACGGAACCAGAAGCGAAACACCTTTGTTTTCGCTTCTTTTTTGGGAGGATAAAATTTTATTTATTCCCAGAAAAAAAGAAGTATCCTGCCTAATCGATTCCATGGTGGGAGGATTAGAACTAAGCGGTCATTTTTTAATCACATCGCCCGTAACCACAGACAATCCCTTTGAAGGGTTTCATCAGGAAACATTAATAAACATTATTGAAGAAGTAACTTATAACCAAAATGAAGTTAAAAGTTTTTTACAATCAATCTACCAATAAAGGAGGATATTATTATGTTAAAAGTAGCTGTATTTTCAGGCGGCAGAGGATCGAATACGTTAGTAAAGGAATTAGTAAAGGATGAAACCTTAAGATTATCGTTGATTGTTAATGCATACGATGATGGAAAATCCACAGGTGAGATCCGGGATTTTTTTAATATGCTGGGTCCGTCCGACATTAGAAAAAATCAAGAGAATCTCATGTCTCCAGGGTTTGAAAATTTTAGAATCTGGTCGGAAATATTTAAGTATCGTTTTCCGGAAGATATCAAACATGAACAATGTATTCATATCTTAAATTCCTTTGTTACAGGGGAAAGCAACCGGATCGATAATATTATAATTAACGACAGTGATCTTGAGAATCTGATCAAAAAGCTCTTAAGCCAGTTTTTGACCTCCCTTGAGATTTATGAGAAGGTACAGGGCAGGGAATTTAATTTTTCCGATTGTTCTTTATCCAACTGCCTGTATGCAGGAGCTTATGAAATTCTGGATAAGGATTTTAATAAGACCATTAATTTGTTTAACTTGCTGCTGCATGTACGGGGAGATGTCGTTCCGACCAATCTGGAAAACAAAAAGTTGGTGGGAATCAGGGAAAACGGTAGAATCTGCTATGATGAAGCTGAAATCGTCGAACTTCGCTCCAGCGACAGAATCAAAGATATATTCTTAATTGATGAATACCTGGATAAAGATCTCATTGAAAGCAAGTTTACAACCACCAGAGAAAAGACGGATTATCTTTCCCGAATACAAAGTTATGTGTACGGAACTCCAGAAGCCATTCAAACGATTTCCAATGCCGATATCATAATTTATGCCCCCGGTACCCAGCACTCCTCCCTTTTCCCAAGTTATATGACAATGGGAATACCGGAAGCCATCTATTCCAATACCAAGGCGCTAAAGGCATTTATCTGCAATATAGGGGAAGATTATGAAACTCCGAATTATACAGCTAGTGAATTCCTAACCAGTGCATACCGGTATCTGACCAGGAACGCCAAACTAAAACTGCCCCTGTCCGATTTTATCCATGTGGCATTGGTAAATACCTCCCGTTCTAAAAACAAGGAGGAAATACGCTATGTTGAAAATGATTTTCCCAAACTGGAGAAGCTGCCAATTAACATCGTGTACGGCAATTATGAATCTGCTACGGATTTAGGCAAACATGATGCCGTAAGCACAGTCGCAACTATAAAAGATATATACTATAATCGGTTTTTTAAGGAACTGACCTATGAAATTAAAGTGGGATAAAAAGAAATATGTAATTTTTGATTTCGACGGAACCATCGCTGATACAAACCGCCTGCACAGAGCCGCTTTTGAAGAGGTAATGAAATCTTTGGGAATATTTGATTTTCAATATGAGATTTATATGGGCAGAAAAACAAAAGAAGTTTTTAAAGACTTTTTCCGGTCAAAGGAAGTCTCTTATTCCGAAAAAGAAATTGAGGAATTCACGGACAGGAAACAAAGCCTGGTAAGAAAGTTAATCGCACAGAAGTTAGAAGCTTACGAAGGAGCGATACCCTTTATCAGGCTTTTAAAAGAGAAAGGAATGACACTGTCTGTTGCCACTTCATCCTCCAGGGCAGGGGTTACCTTAGCCCTGAAAAAACTGGGGTTATATGAGGATTTTCAGTTCATCATAACCGGAGATGACGTTGAAAAGGCAAAACCTTCACCGGAAATTTACCTTAAGGCTTTACAACTGGCCAATATGCAGCCCGGTGAGTCCATTGTCATAGAAGATTCCCTTAGCGGTTCCATGGCTGCAAGGCAGGCGGATTTGGATGTAATCGTTGTGAACAACAAAGAATTAGTCAATCAGTTTTATTGTACTGAATTTCCATACCTGGTTCGGGATTTTGGAGAACGAAATCCAAATGTATAATTATAGAATACTCCCTTACCGGAGTCTTTTTTTGTTGTGGTAAGTTGTATTTAAAAATTAGCGAAAATATTGCAGACTTTTCAATTTTGAGAAAAAGCAGCAGTTCATTTTTTTTTGAAACACTATGCGAAATTTTATTACTAAAAATAAGAAATAACGATGAGAAATAAAAGATAAGAAATAAAAGATAAGAAATAAAAGATAAGAAATAACGATATGAAATAACGATAAGAAATAACGATATGAAATAACGATAAGAAATAACAATATGAAATAACGATAAGAAATAAAAGATAAGAAATAAAAGATAAGAAATGAAAGATAAGAAATGAAAGATAAGAAATGAAAGATAAGAAATGAAAGATAAGAAATAAAAATCAGATATAAAAAATAGATAGAAAGAAGGAAATTTATATGGGAAAAATAGCGATCACCGTTGTAGGTACACACGGTGAAGTACGCCCCTTACTGGCACTGGCAATTGAGCTGCAGCATGCCGGTCATGAAGTAATCCTGTGCGCGCCGCCCAATGAAAAGACCTGGATCTCAACCTATGGTTTAAATTTTTGTTCCTCAGGCTGTGACATTAACGGACTTATCGGTAATCTAAACGGATATATGGGACATCCCGTCCGTATGTTAAAAGCGGTTAAAAATACCTTGCATGATATTATCGGCGGACAATTTGAATTAGAAAACAATATAAAAGATGTGGATTTAATCGTTGGCAGCGGCGAACCCTTTGCAGTGCCGTCAATTGCGGAGAAATATGGGATACCCTTTGTATTCCTTAACCTGGTGACACAGTTTATGCCGTCTTCCAACTATCCGCCCACCGTAATACCCTGGCAGAATTTACCCAAATGGGTAAATAAGATTTTATGGCACATCGTAAACTCATTTATTAATTTGTCCCTGGTCGGCATTATAAATGAGCAGCGGAAAAAGCTTGAGCTAAAACCGATTAAAGATATCTATGACCATATACTGGACAGTTTTAAAACCTGTATTATTGCGGTGAATGAAGCCCTGGATAAAGTGCCGGAATATAAGTTTAATTACATTCAAACAGGACTATGGCATGTGCCGGAAGTAAAAGAAGAGGAGATGGACCCCGGACTGATCGAATTTTTAAAAAGCGGTCCTCCGCCGGTTTATATAGGATTTGGCAGCATGAGTGACCCGAATCCCAAAGAGACCAGCAAAATAATTGAAGAAACCATAAATACCTTAGGTGTAAGGGCCATTATTTCGAAAGGCTGGGCTGACTTGTGCCCGAATGTTGATATGACGAACACTTACATGATCGGATATGTACCCCATTATAAATTGTTCCCCAAGGTAGCGGCCGTAGTCCATCACGGAGGAGCAGGAACGGTATATACGGCAGCCTGGGCCGGTGTGCCCCAGGTTTTAATCCCCCATATGTTAGACCATTATTATCAGGGAGCATTATTATATAAAAAACATTTAATACCAAAAGCAGTAAGTCGCTCCAAACTAACCAGTAAAAAATTGGCCGCCGCGATTAAAGAAGCCATAACCAGCCGGGAAATCATAGACAATAATGCCAGACTTGGCAGGGAATTAAGAAAAATTGACCGGGATGGTATCAATAAAGCAGTAGAAACCATCGAGGAGGTTTTACGTGATTCCCTGGCAGGAGGAGTATATGAATTATCAGACGCTCAGAGTGCAATGGAAAGATAAGCTCTGTTATATCCAAATTTATAGGCCCGAGGCAAAAAATGCTATTAATACCCTGATGGTGGAGGAATTCTATGAGGTGTTGACGCTGTGTGAAGAACAGATCAATATTATTGTCTTGGAAGGACTACCAGAGGTTTTTTGTTTCGGAGCGGATTTTAAGGAAATTGCTTCCGGCGGGAGCAGCAATGCAGGTATCAATAACTCAGAAGAACTATACGAGGTGTGGCTAAAGCTTACAACAGGTCCCTATATCACCATAGCTCATGTCAGGGGCAAGGTGAATGCAGGAGGAATCGGCTTTGCTGCCGCCTGTGATATTGTATTAGCGGATGATACGGCCGAATTTAGTTTGTCAGAGCTGTTATTCGGTCTTTTTCCGGCCTGTGTATTACCTTTTTTGATTCGGCGTGTCGGGTTTCAAAAGGCACATTACCTTACCATTATGACACAGCCGGTTTCTGCCTTAAAAGCTCATGAATGGGGATTAGTGGATGCCTGTGAAGAAAAGAGTGATTCTCTTTTACGCAGGCATTTACTTCGGTTAGAACGGCTGCCTAAATCAGGAATTACCAAGTATAAAAGATACATAAATCAATTATATGAAAAGCTGTCAGGAGAGAAAGAAACAGCTATAGAGGCAAATCATAGGATGTTCTCTGATTCTCAGAATATCAGCTGGATATATCAATTCGCCACACAAGGGAAATTACCTTGGGAGAGTTAATAAAATGGCAATAAGTGCACCATACAGAAAATCACATGTTCAGAGGGACGCAGGCAGTACCACATCTGAAACAGATGTGGCATGCAATGGGAGCCAGTGTGAAATAAAAGACATTTCACACCCTGATTTGAGGCAGTGCCACATCTGAAGCAGATGTGGCATGCAATGGGAGCCAGTGTGAAATAAAAGACATTTCACACCCTGATTTGAGGCAGTGCCACATCTGAAGCAGATGAGGCATGCAATGGGAGCCAGTGTGAAATAAAAGACATTTCACACCCTGATTTGAGGCAGTGCCACATCTGAAGCAGATGTGGCATGCAATGGGAGCCAGGTTGAATATAAATTTTTCAACCACAAGTTTGTGCTTGCGCACCACAAACTTGATTTGTACAATGAGCGTGCGCAAGAATAGGGGTAAAAATGACAAGTGTCGGAATAGAAGCAATGAATTTTTATAGCGGTCTTGCATATCTTAATGTAAAGGAATTAGCCGAATATCGTAATCTGGATACTACCAGATTTGAAAACCTGCTTATGGAAGAAAAAACAGTGGTATTGCCTTACGAAGATCCGATTACCTATGGGGTCAATGCGGCCAAGCCTATTATAGATGCCTTAAGTGAAGAAGAGAGAAATAAAATTGAAATGGTAATCACCTGTACGGAATCGGGGATTGATTTTGGTAAATCCATCAGTACCTATATCCACCATTATTTGGGCTTAAGCAGAAACTGCCGGTTATTTGAACTGAAAAATGCCTGTTATTCCGGAACCGCAGGTTTTCAGACGGCCATTAATTTTATATTATCCGGCAGTTCCAAAGGTGCCAAGGCGTTAGTAATTGCAACGGATATTACACGCTTTATGGCCGTGGACGGCGGTGAAGCCTTAACGGCAGACTGGTCCTTTGCCGAACCCAGTTCCGGAGCGGGGGCGGCAGCCATTTTAGTAAGCGATAAACCTCTTGTTTTTAAAATTGATATAGGCGCTAACGGTTATTATGGATATGAAGTTATGGATACCTGCCGTCCGATTCCGGACAGTGAGGCAGGAAATTCGGATTTATCCCTTTTATCCTATTTGGATTGCTGTGAGCAGTCCTTTCTGGAATATCAAAAGAGGGTGGAGGGAGTCGATTATAAGGAGACCTTTGATTATCTTGCCTATCACACACCCTTTGGAGGGATGGTGAAAGGTGCCCACCGCAGCATGCTGCGCAAATTATTTAAAGCCTCCCCAGCAGAAATTGATAATGATTTCAACAAAAGGGTAATGCCCGGAATGAATTATTGCCAGAGGGTAGGCAATGTTATGGGGGCAACCATATTTTTGTCACTCCTTGGTATCATAGATTACGGAGAATTTAATACTCCAAAACGGATCGGCTGTTTTTCCTACGGCTCGGGCTGCTGTTCCGAATTCTACAGCGGTGTGGTTACAGCCGGAGGCCAGAGGATACAGCGTAACTATGCAATTGATCGGCAATTGGATTCCAGGTACAAACTGTCAATGGATTTATATAATACTTTACTGAGGCGAAGCGACCTAGTGAAGTTTGGTACACGTAATGCAAAACTTGATTTTGAAGTAATTCCGGGTCTGCTTGATAGAAACAGAGATGAGAAGTTATTGTTTCTGGAGCAGATCAATGAATTTCATAGGGAATATATATGGATATAATGCAAACAAGGGTCTGTTGCAAAATTGTAAGGTTATAGAACTTGGGCTAAGAATAAGGATTATGTTTTCAGAAATTTTGTAGAATGATCCGCGAATAGGCGGCATAATCCTTATTCTCTCCCAAGTAATTAACACTTTGAATTTTGCAACAGTCCCTAATTATTTTTAATACATAAAATTTTATTTTATTTTATTTCCTCTTTATTTGTGCAGTCTTTAGAAGTTCTCTTTAGCCATATTCCGGTCTAATTTATTAAGCCCGCTTATGGGTATGGAAAAACGAATAAAGACTTTTCCGTTATCTATGTATTTATTCAGACAGGCATCGGCCTTCCTCACATATCTGCTCATATAGTCATCTACTTCATTTTCTTTTGAATAGCATGATTTATTTTTGCAGCAATCTACAAAACCATTTATTTCGATAGTTCCCCCGTTTTCCTCTAATTTAATAGTTCCATTCGTTAATTGAGGCTGATTTCCACGGTTCAGATATTCTACCGTATATAGTAAAGAAGTTAATACCATCTGGTGTAAGATATGATAATCCTTATCGCCGATCTCAAAGGTTAGATCTATATTATTTCTCTTGCTTATCTTATTTGAATAGTTAATCAATATATTCCAGGATATATCAATTAGCTGAATGTAATCCAGTATATGGGCTGCATCTTCGTTTTCTTTCATATGCTGTGTAATATAACTATATATGGTCTGGCTGTTTAGCTCCTCTTCCTTTGTGGTATAAATTTTATCCAATAAAAGCTTTTTTTTATTTAAAAAATTCACCAGGCTGTCTCTTTTACGTAATTTTATATAAGCTTCATATAAAAGAGCTTCAAAAATATTGAAAAACACAAAGATATCGGCGATAAATCCTTCTTTTGGTTTATACATTCCGCTGGTTGTGGACTTTACTTTCATAAGGATCAAAATTTCTATAAAAAAAGCGGCTAAAAATAAGAATTTGATCAGGGTAGATATAATCTTATTATTATCAATTATAAGTATGGATAAAAATACATATACCATAACTGCTATACTAAACAAGGGAATGTATAGCCAACCCAAATAAGAATAAAGCCAGTCAAGGGGTATTGAAATTGCGTAAATGATAGCCAGCCCTTTTAACAGTGTATAAGTAATATAGTCATTCATTGCTGTTATAATAATAAATAGTAGAAATACTAATTTTATTAACCGTGACAGATTCGTATGAAACAATAAAGGTATGGTACTTAGTAAAATAAGCACGACATAGACGGCAGCTTTAAAGGGAGGAATACTCTTTAACTCTATTTTCCCAACGTGCCTTATATATATCTGTAAAGACGCAAATAGACTTAAAAAGAGTGTAATATAATTAATTAACAGAGAATATTGATCCATCAGATTAAAAAATTCTTCCTTTCTACCGATTCTCCCCCTTGAGAACTACTTGTCAAGCATTCCTGTATCTGTCTTACTTTATTTCACACCTTTTATTTCAATTTGTCAACCTTTGGGACAAAGAAAGATTTTACAGTCAGAATTCTTAAAATTGACGTAACAATGGATATCCCTGTAATACCATATAGGAACAGCTTTGAAATAAATAATCCCTGATCTAAAAAGCAGTATTCGGCTGAAATAATAAAAGGCAGAATATACATAGCAGCCGCAATGTATTTGCCGGCCTTATCAAATTTAGGTTTAAATCTTTGATTGGTGCAGTCAGTTTCAATTTTAGAAGTAATGATAAAATTGAAAAATCTGTCTATAATCACAATCATAAACCAGGCCGGAATGATTCCATGTATCATTATAACAAGGTGCATGAATACTACGAAACAGAAGTCTGCAATTAAATCAAATACGGTACCGAATCTGGAAACAATACCATATTTGCGGGCAACTTTTCCGTCAAAGAAATCACTGAAACAAATAAGTATGTAAAGAAACGCAAAAAATTTAAAAAGTTCGGTATCCTGGTTTCGATCCAATAAAGTATTTGTAACAAATAGTGCGACCGGTGTACCTATAATCCTCAAAGCAGTAAGGGCATTGGCACCATTTTTAATAAGTAAGCCCTTCATTAGGATTTACCTAAGGAAGAGCCGAATTCATATGCCCGTTTGAGTTCAGTCTCTTGTTTATTGGAATAGAATTTTTCCTGGTAGTCTGCTTTTCTGTATAAAAGGTTACTAAGTCCATCCAGTTCCGTGGAATTATCAGTCATCATCCCGGTAGAATAAATCAGAACCTTGCCGTTGTCGATATTAGTAATACCGGAAACATAATCTCCAAGCACCGGTGAAAAATTACCGTTGTAAACAGTGGTTCCAAAGGCCACGATATCATATGCCCCTAAATCTGATGGTAAAAATTCTCCCGGATAATTTATCGTCACCTGATATCCGGAATCATTCAAGCCTTTTGCAAGATTATCAGCAATGTCTTTTGCAAATTCCGACCGGCCCGGCTGGTAGATAACTAATGCGGCCCGGTTGCTGTCCTCTGCGGGCAGAATGATTTCATTGCTTGCATGCTTAACATTACCTGCACTTGTAACATACTGGATACCGCCTAAAGTACCTAAACCTATAATTACGATACCTACAACGATTATAATAACAGCTTTTTTTAGTGTCTTCTTTTTTCTGTCACCCATAAGATTATACTCCCAATTTTCCCGCAATAGTTTTGGCAAACACCGCTGCGTTGTAAACATCCTTATCATTAGGTCGATTCTTATGCATGAAGCCTAAATTGCCTTTGCAATGAAATTCCTCGGGGGATACTTTTAATCCCTGTGCTAATAGTTCTCTTTTCATTGGAGCATAAGCGTTTCCAAAAGATCCGGAACTAAAGACAACAACTTCCTTGATATTGCGGGGATTAAGTGTCTTAATAAATGCTTTCATTTCCGGGTCAATATCAAAGCTGTATAACCCCTCCCCCAAAAATAATACATCTACATTCCCATCAAGGGGATCCGGGATTGACTTTGCAATAACCCCTAATTGCTTTGCAATTCCTTCTGCAAGTTTCTTCGTATGACCTGTTTTTGTAAAATACCTCACATCAATTTTCATTATTATACTCCTGCCTTTCTTAATTAAAAATACATGTTAAATGGTGACTTATAGTGATGAAGAAACAAATACCTTATTTTACAGCCAAATCTTCGAGAGAATTTTCAAATATGTTATTTACTAATTTATCCAGCAACTCATTTCTCGAATTGGTATCCCAAATATCATAAAATAAATAGTTGGCGTATTCGGTTGCATTTAAAAACATTACCTGCATCGGGATAATAAGCTGAAAGGCCATTAATTTTAATTCAGTATCAGTCTTTTTATCTTCGAAAATTTCTTTCAGTAAGGGGATAATGATCTGAATCGTATTAATGCTCCCATGTTTTAATTCCGAGGAAAAAGCAATTTCAGCAAAAGTATAGTTACTAAAAGCAAAGCCGGATATGGCTTTCACCAGATTTTTAACCCGGTATACAGGGTGTTTTTCATCGGTGGACTTTTTCAATATGGTTTCGGCAATATCCTCCATACAGTATCCCACGGCAATATTAATAAGATTTTCTTTGGATTGGTAATAATAATTGATTAACGCACTGTTTACTCCTGCCATTTCCGCAATCTGCCTGTTTGTTATTTTGTCTATGTCTTTTTGTTCCTGTAAAAGCTTTACGGCTACTTCCATAATCCGTTCTTTTGCACCTGCATTTTCATTCATTTTTACGTGTCCTTCTTTCCACTAAGTATTTTTATTTAAGGTATCGAATTATGTCAGAGTTCTTTTAGACTGCCAGATACTTTTTCTATTGATATCATAAGTATCTGCGGTTAATAAGATTAGGCACTCTTCTAAGGAGGAGAGGAGGGGGATAACAGCAAGGAAATATGGGACAACCCCCAAATATACCCAAAGAGGAAATGCCAGGAACAGAACCAAACCGGTAAGCTTATTCCCCAGAGTATGCATCATTCCCCACTGTTTAAATTTATTTCTCGTAATTATAAAATTAATTAATCTGACGGATGCTACAAGGATTGAAATAGTTAAGATAAAACTATCAATCTCAAAATTAATACGAACGATTAATATATAAAAAACAATTAACCAAAAAATAAAATCAGCCAGACTATCTAGTTTGGCACCTAAATTGGTTTCAACATGGTAATGACGGGCAATATATCCATCTGCAATATCGCTTAAACCGCAGAAAAGATAGATAATTAAAAATAAACCGGATGATACGGTTAGCAGTAACATTAGTATAGATAAAGCAATTCTGGCAAAGGACAGCAAGTTTGGCAATAGCTTCAAAAGTATACCTCCAAGATTTAACCGTGATTTAATCGTGATTAAATTATAGCATTACCCAATTACACTGTCAATATAGTTTTTACAGTTTTTGTAAGGGTAGAGTATAAGGAATATGAGTTGAGGTAAATAAATTTTAATTATAGGGAGGTGGAAGCTTTAAAATAAAATTTTGACACCTTTTCTAAAATTTAACAACTTCTTTCCTCGCATTCTGGTTTGTAAAATAAAGATAGCATCCTATGTAAAGAAATGGGGCGGCTTAAGTTTATCGCCTGCTTCTTTTCCGACAAAACGTAACTATAAACTATATTATGATAAGGAGGTTATTTATGAAGCGGTTTTTAGAGAAGGGAAAATGCTTCAATCACAGGACAAGCAGACTTGTCCTGTCAGTAGTCCTGGTTCTGGGGTTACTATTATCGCCTGTGGCAGGGGTGAGCCAGACAGCCCAGGCAGCGGCAACCATTACTTCCATGACTTATTTTTCGCCGTCGGACGGTCCTGTTATTTCACACTCCGGTGTGGGACAGGCCAGCTATGGATTCGTCATGCCAATTTTTAACGGCGGAGCTGCCACCTATGCGGATGTAGCCGGTGATCTGGCAGTCAAGGTCAAGGTCAATGGTAATTGGGTAAATATTGATGACAATACCGGATTTACCTATAATGTAAACTGGGGAAATTGGACAGACAGTGGTTTTAACGGTTATTGGTTTACGGTTTCACAGACTACCTATATCAGGTTAGCCTCTAAAACAAGTGGAGTGACTCTTGACTATACCTTAGAATTTACCAATATAGGAAAAGCGACTATCACTTCCATGACAGCGACCCAGGGACCGACTATTACGGCAGGAGTTACAGGGGGTGCAGGCTTTACCTACCCGGTATTTAATGGCAATGCTTCCCTGCCATATGCCGCAGTTGCAGAGGATTTAATTGTCTATGTAAAAGCAGCCAATGATACACAGTGGATTGAATTATTCGATAATCCGTCCAGTGGTTGGATTTATGACAATAATTTCGGTCAGTTTACAGACGGCGGAGGCGGTTATTGGTTTAATGTGGATAAAACGATTCAGGTTAAACTACAATCAAAAACATCAGGGGTTTCTTTGATTTATACCATACTATATGATGCACCGGTGAGAAATTCCTATACGGTTACCCCTTATGATGGAACTACAACGTTTACAGCAGACCAATCGGGCTCCATTGGTGTTCCGCTTCCAAAGATTGACGGCAGTGCGGCAGTGAAGTCAGAACTTGGCAACTTTATCTATGAAATAAAAGTAAATGGGACATGGGTAGATTTGGGAGATTTTAGTAAGAGCAGTTTCCGCTATTCGGATAAAGGCTATGATAACCTGTCCTCTGCCAACCAATGGGGTTACTGGTCAGATTATATCTATGGACTCTGGTTCCGTCCCATTCAGCAAAACCTTGAGCTTCGTATTGGATATCCCCTTAACGGACAAAAAGGCGGTAGTGTTGGCAATAACTATGTTACCTATACCTTCATTGGTAATCCAAACGCTCCAAGACCGGATGATTCAGACCTTGGCAATATTTTACTTGGTACACCGGATAACCCGAATATCTCCGGTATGAACCTAATCTGGCAGGATGAATTCAGCGGTACTGCTTTAAATATAAACAATTGGAATTATAATACCGGATACTATATTAATGATGACCCAGGTACTTGGGGCTGGGGTAATAGTGAAATGGAATATTATACGGACCGGGAAAAGAATGTTTTTGTAAGAGACGGTAAATTAAATTTAGTAGCGTATGAAGAACCCAAGTCCTTCCCTCAGGATCCGAACCGCTATGCGCAGTATTCCTCCGGTAAGATTACTACAAAAGATAAGTTTACCTTTACCTATGGCAGAATTGATTTCAGAGCAAAACTTCCCAGGGGAAATGGAATGTGGCCGGCTTTGTGGATGCTTCCCAATGATGATACTTACGGAACCTGGGCAGCCTCCGGGGAAATTGATGTTATGGAAGCAAGAGGCCGTTTGCCGGGAGCCAGCAGCGGAGCAATCCATTATGGTGGTCAGTGGCCTGCCAATACCTATATTGGGGGTGACTATGCATTCCCAGATGGCCAGACAATTGACTCGGATTACCATGTGTACAGTGTAGTATGGGAAGCAGATACGATTAAATGGTATGTAGATGGCAAGTGTTTTTATAAGGCAACCAGTGAACAATGGTATTCAAATGGTGCACCAAATGATGAGAATGCTCCTTTTGATCAACGGTTCTATATTATCATGAATCTTGCCATTGGCGGCATGTTTGATGGCGGAATAACACCAAGCCCAAGTGATATTCCTGCTTCTATGCTGGTGGACTATGTACGTGTATACAAACCTGAGGGCAGTGTTGACCCGGAACCGCCGGTAACTAATACAGATGTTGCAGCCGGTAAGAACGTCGACTGTTCCGGTGTTGAAAATGAGGTATTTCCGGCTTCTAATCTTACAGACTCCAATAATGGTACCAGGTTCGCATCAAATTTTGCAGATGATGCATGGTTTACCATTGACCTTGGCAGCACGTACCGGATTAATCAGTTAATCCTTAACTGGGAAGCTGCTTACGGAAAGCAATATGATATCCTCGTATCCACCGATGGACAGACATATCAAAAAGTCTATAATCAGTCCAATGGCAGCGGGAATATAGAAACCATTGACATTAATACAGTAAATGCGAGATATGTAAAGTTCCAGGGAATACAACGGGCACTGCCTTATGGATATTCCTTATGGGATGTTAAAGTAATGGGAACACCTCTAAATGAATGATATAGCTAAGAAATTGATATCAGTTTAGATACTTAAGGGCTGTCGTAAAGTTCAAAGAATATCTTTATCTGAGAGAGAATACTTAATATGTCCTGTATTCTATTCCTGGTTTGATATTCTGCAATTTGCGGCGGCTCTTTATGATACACGAATTCCTAATTCCTTAAAGGGGATAGTTTCTATTCTTACTGGTCGGAGGGATACAGCAGGTCATATTGATGGTTGACCCGTTTTTTTATCTGCTCAAGCATTCGTATTGGTCCGGTTACCTTAAGAACTGGTCCAAATCCAAGAAGCCTAATTAAAAGTTCGGTTTCGTCTTTAAGATTGTACCAGAGGGAGGCAGTACAGATACCACTTTCCTCGTCTAAGACAGTTTGTTTTTCATATCCTGCAAACTCCATCATAAAGCGGTCCAGCCCGTTACGTTCTGTTCTGATTTCAAGGGTGACCGGTTCTTTACACCGGTTCGATTTAAATATCTGTTCCATATCAATGGAAACCGGATAGATTAGGTCCGTGTTTTTGATATGCCTGATTCGGGATAAATTGATGGTACAAAAAGCCACTATAGTTAATCCCTTCATCTTAACTGCATATAACCGGAATTTATCATTCTTTTGGGAGTACTCCAGTCGGCAGGGCAGGTAATCTCCGGTTATGAATTTCCCTTTGCCGGATTTGAATACTATGGTGATGATATTTCTTAAGGGGATTGCTTTATGTATCAGTTTAAAGTTATTAACATAGGTAGGACTCTTATAATCATCGCCGTCAGCAAAGATGTCAAACCAATTAAAATGTTTGTCCTGATAAAGTGGTTTGATATCCGACAGGCGATCTGAGAGTTCCTTATATGTAGTATCCTCAAGGAATAATCGAACACGGGAGTCTTGTAAAAGGGATTTAAGCCAGCGCTTTTCAAGAAGGGTAACGGGGAGTTCAGGTATCGTTTTAAGACGGGAAGAATAATTGGCATTATCTTTCGCAAGAAGACCCCATCCCTCTTCCTTACAAAGCTTAGGCATAAGATAGACCGCCGATTCTGAGAAAGCATTGTTTAGAATTAATTCCTGCATCTGCTTTTCCGTCAGAGGTGAAGTTTCTAATATCTTTGCGATAACGGAATAATAACAGTTATAGATTTCAGAGAATAGTTCCATTGTTACTCCTCCTTGTACATGTTTTTCATACGTTTGATATCCCGGTAGAAATTGTTGATAGCCTGCTGGTTTGAGCCTTCAAGGGTTATAATTCTGCCAATAAAAGTTTTAACCCAGTTCATCATCTCATTGGTATCAAATACTTTTATAGAAAAGGAATAAGTATTCTCACAAACCCGGGTAATCGTTCCAGTTCTGCCTTCACGCTTCAAACGATCTATAATATACTGCTCCCGCTGTTCTTCTATACGCAGAACCATCTTAAACTCTTCCGTATGTACAGGCGGTTTTGTATTTCCGAAGGAAACGCCCCAAACCAGTTCCTTGTTTTCATCAAAGAGAGCTTTATAAGAATCATACTCTTCACAGACTTTTTGCAGTTTAACGGATTTAATGTAGTCCAAACGGTAGGCGTTGAACCGGTTTATGGAGGGATTATATAATATGATATATTGCCGTCCTGTCTGGGTTGAGACGAATAGTTTCATAGGAACTCCAAGGAGATGGGTCTCACGTTTTTTCTTACCGAAATTAACAATAGCTACACTGCGTTTTTCCTCCATGGCGGTTATGAAAGTAAAGAGTATATAATCGTCTAGGGTATGGACAATAAAATGATGCTTAAACAGGAAGGTTTCATTTTTTACCTCCATCTTGTCAAGCAGATAACTGCCCACAACGCCAAAAGGAAGGGCTTCATAGAAGAAGGTGAGTGCGTCAGCAAGTTCCCTGGTATTAGAGGTGAGGGTCTCCGGATACTCCTGTAATAAGCTGTATCGAAGGGTTTTACCGTATTTTTTCTGTATTAAGATACCTTCATCTACATATTCTTTCAGTTTTAAGCGAACGGTCTGGGATTCAAAAAGTTTGCCATAACAATCGCATAATCTGTCCGTAATTTCTTCTACAGATAACTCTGCTTCTACCTTTAATATATCCAGAATAAAAAAATGCAGGGTAACATCATTATCCGTAAAACTTTTGGATTTATGTGACTTGTAAAGAGGATTTGCAGATAGCTGTCCGCTGTCTAAAGAGATGGCGATCTGTTTACCTTTTCTTTTATTATCAAATCGAATCAGGTCACCCAGCCAGCTTTCAATCCGCCGTTTTTCATTATCATAGGTCCGCAGGCTTTTATAGTTAAAATCAGAACGTGTTTTAAAACCATAGATATAAAAGTCCCTCATGTAATCTCTGACCTTATCGAAGTTTTTAATCAGTTCAGAAAAATCACTCATTGGTTATACCTCCTGCATAACACAGACTTGTCTGCATTATTGCTTTAATAAGTAGTTTGAAAGAAACCTTCAATCTTCACACACCTTATTTGTCTTATTATAGCAGATAGAACCGAGTGGTTACAAGACGGATGTGGGGGAGTTAGGGTATATGTTTTAAGAATAAATGGCGTGGAGTTTCGGCAGTATCCTGGCAGGCTTGTAATTTTTTTGTAGGGAAAGAACCCTCCTGTCACTAAAACTTGGTGAACTGCTTAAAGCAGGAGGAAATGAGCAAAACTCACTTCGTTCAAACAGTTGCTCTTTTCCTCCTTGGCGCAGTTCACCAAGTTTAAGTTCCAGGGGGACCTTTCCGATACAAAAAAATTACAAGCCTGCCAGGATACTGCCTTGGTCTTTGGTACTTTTTTGCTTATGAGTTTGCAGGTTTTGACAAGGTATGATTTAGCAGAATGAAAAATTCTTTTTTTGTTTTCGCAACTTTTTTTATATGATATGGTAAATTCTCTCTGCTATAATCATGTCATACAGTCAAGAAGCGATACATACAGCAATCAAGGTAACCAATCGTCTATTAACGAAAAGAATGCGGTTCAAACCCGCAATGTATCGAGGGACTGAAAAAGACACAAACTGCAATGAACAATCCACCTTCCAAGTGAGAATCTGTGTCTTGTAGATAAAGTAAAACGGCATTTACAGCAAATAAAATGGTGTCGCTGGTTCGAATCCAGCCGGATACTCTATCCGTAGCTCAGATAGGTAGAGCATTTAATATGCCGTGTACAAAGAACGATACGGTCAGCAGACAACTCTCCAGATTATTCGGGATAAGAGGACCCCGAACGTATCGTGAAAATGAAAAGAAAGTATCAGCCGTTAATGCGGCAGAGGGAGATTATTATGTTAAAATTTTTAAAAAGGGAAGCTAATATTACATATACGGAGAATGGTGCGGTGACTTACCGTTCTACCTATAATTATTGTCTTGATTTCTTTTTTCAGGCTGGTGCACTAAGAAATGCAGAAGAGGACAGAGTTATTACAGCATTTTCTCAGGCATATACAGAGAATCCAAAGCTTGCTATGAAAATACTCTTTTTTGCAAGAGATATCCGTGGGGGTCTTGGAGAGCGGAAGATTTTCCGCATTTGTCTGAACTGGCTTGCGCAAAACGCTCCGGATACGGTTCTTAGGAACTTGGAGCAGGTATCAGAGTATGGCAGATATGATGATCTTTTTGCTTTGTTTGGCACCTCGTTAGAAGGGGCTGTCATGAAACTGATAGCCAACCAGCTTAAGCGTGATATGAATGGAATGGAGACAGGAGATAATAGCATTTCCCTACTTGCTAAGTGGCTGCCTTCGGTTAATACCTCTAATGAGCAGACCGTAAAAAATGGTAAGAAAATTGCCCGTGCCTTAAAACTTTCGGATAGGGAATATCGTAAGACACTGGCTAAGCTTCGTAAGCACATCGATATAATTGAAAATCATTTGCGGGAAACAGATTATTCCTTTTCTTATGAAAAACAGCCCTCAAAGGCAATGTTTAAATATAGAAAGGCATTTATCCGAGGTGACAAGGAGCGTTATGTGGATTTTATAACTAAAGTCCAGTTAGGTACTGCAGTTTTAAAAACAGGTTCCCTTTACCCCTATGAGGTTATCCGGGAAGCGTTAAGAGGCAATTTGACGGGAGATGAAAGAAAGGTCTTAGATACCACCTGGAAAAATCTCACTGCCTATGGAACTGGCGAAAATGCCATAGCAGTTGTGGATGGCTCCGGTTCTATGTACTGCGGCGGCGGTACTCCAAAGCCTTACGAAGCGGCATTATCCCTGGGTATTTATTTTGCCGAGCATAATACGGGTACTTTCGCAAACCACTTTATTACCTTCTCAGAAACTCCTCAGCTTATTGAAGTAAAGGGCATGGATATCACAGAAAAGGTACGATATGCGGCAAGCTTTAATGAAGTAGCCAATACAAACCTGGAAGCAGTATTTCAATTAATCTTAAAAACTGCTGTGAAATATAAGCTGCCCCAGTCTGAAATGCCTGCTAAAATCTTTATTATTTCAGATATGGAATTTGATACCTGCACAAACAATGCAAACCGTTCAAACTTCGAACAGGCAAAGCGTTTATTCAAATCAAAAGGCTATCAATTGCCAGACGTAATATTTTGGAATGTACAAAGCCGTAACACACAGGTTCCGGTAACCATCCATGACAGCGGTACAGCACTGGTATCCGGTTCCTCACCAAAAATATTCGATATGGTAAAATCAAAGAACCTCGACCCAATGAATTTAATGCTTGAAATCCTTGAAAGTGAACGATATCAAGTAATTACCGCGTAAGGTGTAATAAAGTAATATGAACAGCAAGTAATTTTCTAGAATGAAACTTAGTAACGGAATGAAACTATGTGCTGAAAATCAAATAAATAAGAGGTCCTTGCTCTCTTTTAGTCGGTCAAGCGAAAAAGTAAAACTTACCAGATTGAAAGAGAGCATTTTCTTTGTTCTGAAATAATAAGTATAATTCTGTTAATATGAGATCAAAGTATCTACGAAATAAGTATAAAAATCGCACTGCAAAAAAATAACACAAAGAGCTAAGGTTTTACAAAAACCGACTGGATATTCCCTAAGTATTGTAGTATAATTGGAAAAAATTGATATCATGAGGTAATGGGGAATGAAGCAGTTAAGTCCGGATAAAAGTAATGACAAAGTTGAAAGTAATGACAAAGTTAAAAGTAATAAGGATATACCCTTAAAGTCATTAATTGCCATTGAAAAAGTAAAAAGCGGTGATTACAGGATTTTAAAAAAGGAGAAATGGCTTTTGTTTCTTGCGCTGACCTCAGAATGGAATGTGAATCTGGAGCGGGTCAGTTCTTTGGAAGAGAAGAATAGCAACTATGTATTAAGCTATGTAGAAAAAACCCTAAACCTGCTTTTGGGACGAAAGCTAAGCCGCTCTTCCAGGTATCTCCTGGAAGAAACCCTAAAATGGTCTGAGGTTGCAAAGTCAGGTCTTTCACATCAGAGAGAACAGTGGTTGAAAGAACATATTAATTTATCGGTTCATAATATTGGTTCTGCTGAAATCTATCTGAAAGAATCCACAGAATCGAATCCGGACACCAAACAGATTATATATACTCTCATATTGACCCATGGTCTTATCGGTCAATACATAAGGGGAGAGGTTCCCCTGACCGACAACCGTCCCCTTTATGAATTGGTAAAAAGCCATAAGATGTCAGCCGCTGAATTAAAAGAATTGCTGATAGCCCTTAACTACTGCATCATATCTGCTGTAGACGAGAAGATATGGAATAGAATCGGTAAGCAGGCAGAGGAGATAATAGAGGTAGTACTGACAGGACAATTTAAACTGCAATACCAGCTTAAAGACCGAATAAGATTGCTGCGATCCGTATCCATAAAAAATGGTGAGGATTTTGAAGCAGAGTATAGCCGGTTCTTCTTAAATCCAAGGGTTGCAGATCCGATAACAAAGCTTCTGGCAGCCGCCGATTTATGGTATGTGGAAGCGGCACTGTTTGACTTTACTTTTGAAGAGTTTATAAAAATATTACTGCTTACCTTCCAAACCGCCAATTCTGGACAAATCAAACACATCAGTTTTGAATGGCTGATGAAGAATATTTATTACCAGCATGAAGGCAGAAAGCGGGTAAATATTTATAAAAAAAGGATTATTGAGAAGTATCTTTCAGAACTCACCATAGATAATATAGTGAAAGGCTGTTATAAAGAGAATCCCCACACAACCCATGAAGTTTCTTTTCAGAACGATTTGGATGATACGGTGTTTTTTAATTTTCGGTTTTCTGAAGCCGGCAGTAAGCTCATTGACTTTTGTATTGAAGCAGAAAAATCCGACGTGCTTTATGAGAGGGCTATTATTCTGTTATTTGACCTGTTTGGACTTAGAAAGGATAAATATGACCGTTTTTATGAAGAGGAATCCTATCTTAATACCATGAACCAGACCATTGATTACAAAAAAGCTATACTGGACTATATAACTGGTAATAGTGTCGTGGATATTGGTCCGGGAGGCGGAGCTTTAATGGATCTGATTGAAGACAAATATCCAGAGAAAAAGGTTTTGGGTGTCGACATTGCGCAAAATGTGTTAGACAGTCTCAAAAAGAAGAAACAGCTGGAAAACAGAAAATGGGATGTTCTATACGGAGATGCCCTAAATCTAGGGGAATATATTGAAAAGGGAAGGGTGGATACCATTATCTTTTGTTCCATACTCCACGAATTATTTTCCTATATCGAATTTGAAGATAAAAAATTCAATCTGGCTACTTTGGCGGCAGCTTTTAAAAGTGTATTTCAGGTTTTACCAAAAGGCGGCAGAATCATAATCCGTGATGGTATTATGACAGAACCGGCAAACCAAAAGAGAATTATCAGGTTCTTATCTGAGGAAGGCATGCAGTTTTTAGAGCGATATGCAAAAGATTTTAAAGGAAGAGAAATTCAATACACTGTAGTGGGGCAGAATGAAGTACTGATGCCGGTAAATGATGCCATGGAATTTCTCTACACCTATACCTGGGGAGAAAAGTCTTATGTCCATGAAGTAAATGAACAATTCGGGTACTTTACTCCAAGTGGATTCAAAGATTTTATTAGGACAGTATTCGGTGAGGAGGCTAAACTCATAGAGTTTAAGCATTTTCTTCAGGAAGGCTACACCATAGCCCTGTCACAAAAAATTGTTTTTTATGATGAGGACAGAAATACAGTCAGATTGCCGGATAGTACCTATATTGCAGTAATAGAGAAAACAGTGGAGTAAGATTATTTACGACTGTCCAGGCAGCTTTACTGATTTAACCAGGTTTAGCGGATTAGTTTAGACCCTTGGATCTGTATAATGTAAGGACACCAGCCCTGGCATAGAATAAGGATTATATTTTATGTAAATTTGTTCTGGTTTAAGCGAATAAAATTCTCAAAAATATAATCCTTATTTATATTCAGGTAATGGATTTACTGAATTCTTACCATTCCCTCCATAAAGTTTTTTATACCCACTTGGTGTCATGCCCGTAAGCTTTTTAAACACCTCATTAAAATACTTAATATCCTTATAACCCACCAGTTCAGCTATGACTATGATTTTATGGTCGGATGATTTGAGCAGGTTACAGGCTTCTTCAATCCGAAGCTTTTGTACATATTCGGATATGGTCATACCTGCATAATCCTTAAAGAGCCTGCAAAAATAAGTGGGGCTTAAAAAGGACTGGGAGGCAAGCTCTGAAAGCCTGGTATTAACGGCATAATTCTGTTTTAAATACTGTATGGACTGTTCCATTAGTCTGGCATGCTGAGACATTATTCCTGTAGTGCCGGTATCGGAGTTCTTTAATAAGCGAAAAATCTTTATAAGCAGTTCGATTAAATATACCCGCAGCAGTTCAAGATAACCTTCCTCCATACGGTTATATTCCTCCAGCATTTTCTGATAGATTGCCTCTAAATTACTGTTCTCGCCACCTAAAATCCTAATGTCCTCAGCTGTATCCGTTTCCAGAGAAAAGATGGAACGATAAGATAAGTACTGGATTACATCTGTAAACTCAGTATAATCAATCAGATTAACATCTATAAAATCCGGCTTGAATACGCAGTTATATACCATAACCGGAGCAGCCGGTGCCGGAAAAGACCTGAATTCATGTGGAATGTTGTAATTAATGAGAAACAAATCCCCCTTACTAACACGGTATTCCTTATCGCCAAGAATATGGATGCCTGTGCCGGAGGCTACGTACGATATCTCTATAAAATCGTGAACGTGGAGATGAGGCATTACAAGCTCATCGACATAGTTAATAAATATGGAATTTCCATTCTTAAAAAAGTATTCTCCGGTCTCACGGTAAATACGATTGTCATTCATAAAATTCACCCCCTACAATTATAATACACCCCCGAGAAAATGAAAATATAAAAATGTATAATTGTATTAAGATAGCTGCCTTTCTCTTAAATACCATATTTTCCAAGCCTCAGACTTCTAAAAACCAAACCTCCCGGAGTGATTTTGGACAGAGTTTTGACAAAATATAAGCAGTATTTACTGACAGTGGGCGGACATTGAATCTATATACATTGATATCCATAAACGATATGTTAAGTGACTTTTGATGCCAGAATCAAATTTTTTAATTTAAAGTAACAAAATAAAAATACATCTATAGGAGGATATTATTTTGAAAATTACATCCATGAAATGCAACCGCATCGTAAATCCCTTAGGGTTTGAACTGACAAACCCGGTTTTAAGCTGGATAATGGAGGGGGAAGAAGCAAAGGATCAGTTAGCAGCACAGGTCGAAGTCGCTTTTGATGAATCTTTTAATAACCTGATGTACGACAGCGGGAAAGATAAAGATATCGATAGTATCGGCTATATGCTTGAGCTTAACCTGACTCCCCGCACCAGATATTATTGGAGAGTCCGTGTATGGACAGACTGTGGTGAGGTAAGCAGTCCCATTGCCTGGTTTGAAACGGCAAAACTTAATGAACCCTGGTCAGGGAAGTGGATTACACCCGGCGAAGATACTTTAAAATCAAGCACCACCCCTCATCCATTAATAAGAAAGGGCTTTCAGATACAAAAGGAGATTTTAAAAGCCCGTCTTTACCTTTGTGGTCTTGGGTTATATGAAGCAGAACTTAACGGCAGGAGAATCGGAGAGGAGTATCTGACTCCGTATTGTAATAGTTATAATAATTGGATACAGTATCAGACCTTTGATGTAACGGAGCTTTTAGAGGAAGGCAATAATGTATTGGGTGTCCTGTTGGGTAACGGCTGGTATAAAGGACGCTTTGGCTTTCAGGAAAAGATAAAGGGTTGTTATGGAAGCCAATTTGCTCTCCTTAGTGAACTGGTTATCACTTACTCGGATGGTACGGAGGAGACTATTAGTACAGACGAAAGCTGGAAAACTACCCCGTCACATATCCTTGACAGCTCAATTTATGACGGAGAAGTTCAGGATGCCAGGAGGTATATTAAGGATTGGGCCACAGTCTGGGTGTCCGATGAAACATGGAACAGCGTGCAGTATATTGATTTAGATTACCGTTTATTATCCGCCCGAAGAAGCCTTCCAGTACGAATCAGAGAAAGACGCAAGCCGGTTAAGGTCCTTCATACACCAAAAGGGGAGACCGTCCTTGACCTGGGTCAGAATATGGTTGGCTGGTTAAGCTTTAAGGTGAAAGCACCAGCAGGGACCGAAATTACACTCGGGTATGGTGAGGAACTACAAGATGGCTGTTTTTACAGAGAGAATCTAAGGTCTGCAAAGGCCGAATTTAAGTATATTTCCAATGGAGAGATGTCCATTGTGCAGCCGCACTTTACTTTTTATGGCTTTCGGTATGTAAAAGTTGAGGGCTGGCCTTATGAGATAAATGAAGAGGATTTCACTGGCTGTGTGGTATATTCCGATATCGAGAGGACTGGATATATTGAGACTTCAAATCCTTTTGTCAACCGTTTGTTTTTAAATGCCTTATGGGGTCAAAAGGGTAACTTTCTGGATGTTCCTACAGACTGCCCTCAGCGTGACGAAAGAATGGGCTGGACAGGAGATGCCCAGATGTTTTCCGGTACTGCCTGCATGAATATGGACTGCGATGCCTTTTTTACTAAATATCTTTATGACCTGGCAAGAGAACAGGAATCCCTTGGGGGAATTGTTCCCCATACGGTTCCAAGCTTTGATTTAAGCCATGAAGGTGAGAACAGCTTTTTATCCGGTGGTTCCTCGGCCTGGTCTGAGGCAGCTACGGTAATCCCCTGGAATCTGTACCTGCACTATGGAGATAAAGCCATCTTAAGGCAGCAGCTTAACAGTATGAAGACCTATGTGGATTATATAAAAGGACAGGATGATGGCAGCAGATTGTGGAATACAGGCTTTCATTTCGGGGATTGGCTTGCCCTGGATGGACAGGGGGAATATAATCCCTTTGGAGGAACCCCTACGGATTTCATTGCAACTGCTTACTATGCTTATTCCTCTGAACTGCTTTCTAAAGCTGCAGCGGTGCTTGGTCTTTCTGATATGGCAGAAGAATATGGCAGGTTATCGTCGGAGGTAAAGGAAGCTTTTTGCGAAGAATTTCTGACAAAAAGAGGACGATTATCGGCTGGAACCCAGACTGCTTATATTCTGGCACTTTTTATGAAGCTGGTCCCGGATAACTATAAGGAGAGAATCACAAAAGACTTATTAAAGAATCTGGAAGACAACAAGTATTACCTTAAGACCGGCTTTGTAGGAACACCATATTTTTGCAGAGTATTATCGGAAAATGGTCACAACGACGTGGCTTATACCCTGCTGTTAAATGAAGAATTTCCAAGCTGGCTATACGAAGTTAAACTTGGTGCCACCACCATCTGGGAGAGATGGAATTCCCTTTTACCTGACGGGAAATTCGGTGAACTAGGTATGAATTCTTTAAACCATTATACTTATGGTTCCATTGTAGAATGGATGTATCGTAATATGTGCGGAATTAATCCGACCGAAGAGAATCCAGGCTACCGTAAAATAAAGCTGGCACCAAAGCCTGACAATCGGCTGCAATATGCAAAAGCCACCTTACATACGGCGGCAGGAATTTATGAAAGCGGCTGGTGTTATAAAGAAAACCAACTGCATTACCAGTTTACCATACCTTTTCATAGCCAGGCAGAATTAATTCTTGCCAATACAGAGAGAAAGCACATAACAATAAATGGTATAAGTCTTGAGAATTGGGAATCTTCTTCACAGCAGGGCACTGACGTAACCGTTCTGTTAAAGACTGGTAAATATGAAGTGATTCAAACGATACAGCCGACGGATGCTAAATAAAGAGGGGAATAAAGAATATGCCCGAATAAGGGATTTCTTAGAAGGTGTCTATATTTGTGACTATATGATTCAGTCAATAAAGCACGAATTTAAAAACATGGGGCTCTATTTAATGAGCTCCATGCACTATGTTCTTAACAATTTTATAGGAGTGTTCTGTAATTACTAATTATCCAGGGATAAGCAGGCTGCCGAAATTTACATAATAATATTCTAAGTAAAACATAAAGATAGCACAAAAGTTGCGAGAAATCGTAATTTGACCCGGACTGCCCGCTGGAAATTTTACAAAAGGCGGGAAGTTATAATCTTCCTACAGAAAACATATATTTTATAAGCATTTCTATATAACAGGGATTAGGCATGAAGGAACTTTTGCAAATAATATTAATAAATCTGGTGGTATCCTGTGATAACGTCGGTGTGATTGCTTTATCTACCTGCAATCTGCCCCATGAAAAAGCAGTACTGGCACGCCGAATAGGGATAGGATTGTCCGTTGCTTTAAAGGTCCTGTTTATTATTGCTGTGGGATTTTTACTATCTGTCTCCTGGCTCCATATACGTATCCTAGGAGGGGTACTCCTAATATATGTTACCTTTAATATGTTAAAACAACAATCAAGGGGCACAGTAAAACAGGGGAAAAAGAGTGGTCGTATCGAGGATAGCTTTTTGCTGGCTATCATATCCATTGTTGCCGCAGATGTAAGCATGAGCCTTGACAATGTGGTTGCTGTACTGGGAGTGGTAACCTCAGATGGGCAGGGCTTGGGGTTTTATGAATTTATGTTGGTTTTTCTGGGACTGCTGCTATGCGTTCCGGTATTACTATTCTTTAGCGAAACCGTATCCTATTTAATGGAAAAGTATAAAGTACTTTCCAGCGTTTGTGCAGGATATTTGATATATACGGCCGTAAATATGATTTTTGAAGATGAAATGATAAAATTATTCTTTGAAGAAATTCATTTTACCTTTGCAATGCCGGCGGCTATTTTATGCGGTGTATTAATGGGGGTTTATGGAATTTTGTCCGAATACGGTATACTGGAAGAAAGACAGGAAAAACGGTATGTACTTCTTCCGGTGTATTGTGTCATTGTTATATATTCTCTGGTTACAATAGGCGTTATCTCTTATCTGAGTACAGATCCCTTTATGGACGGTTTTATGCTTAATGTGGAATTAGCATATGGCTTTTCACCCACCGGTGTCAATGCTGTGTATACAATAGGGACCTCTTCCAGCTTATTTACCATCTGCGCGGTTATTCTTTCTGCTATTATTGCAAAAGAGTGCAAAAGTAAATCTTACAAAGCTATGTTTTGGGCGAATGTAAGAGGAATGGCGGTATTTGTGCTGTTGGAACTGACGGTCTGTACAGCCGGGCTTGCCTTTACCTTTGGACCTGGGTCAATGAGTCCAGTGAGGTATCTTGGCTTAATCCTGATACAATTGCTGCTGCTTTTAACCTATTCAGCAACCTTTTGTATGCTGTCAGTATATATAACGGGCAGAACCATGCTTATAACCATAGGAATGCTGTATGTATACCTGGAATCTTCGGGAGCAGCTCTTTTTGCAGAACATGGAAACTGGGCTTTTATAGCAGAATTTTTTCCAAGTTATCATATCGCTACTATTTCCGGTCATATGTCAGAGAAAGACTCCTTGCTTTATGTCTTCATAATGGCAGTATTATATATTGTATTAGTTACGGTAATAGGAATGAGAGGTTATCGATCCCGGTCAGGATTAATGCAGACAGAATCAATTAAGGTATTAACTTAAGGATAAAAATGTACTTTATTTCCATAAGGGTCAATGATATAATATAGTAACAACTAAAATACCTGTACCACAGGAGAGATTGAAAACCTGTGGTACAGGTGTTTTTGTAAGGCATTTTAAAGAATCTGAATAAGAAAAGCAGGACTCTGAGGAGGTATGCTAAGGGTTTGAAAAATAGCATGTTCCACCCTGACTAATTGTCCGGGCGTTATATCCCATAAAGAAATCTGGTTGCCATTTTGATCCAGAAAGACTGTGTCATCAGATACATTAAACCTTATCTGGTCATTCATGTCATAGGGATTTCCGGTAATTAAGTAGTTGTTTGGGGCATCTACAGTTGCTACCCGATCGATTGTAACATTGATTTCCGTAGGAATTGAACCGTTTATATAATCCATAATATCCTCGTAGTTATTGTATTCTGACTCTATTATATGCCGCAGCAGTAATGAGTGCCGCATTTTATATTGACTTAAGAAAGATAAAAAAATATTTTATTAAATATGGAGGTTATATGTTGAAGTATTCTAAAACAAAACTAGCAGTGGATTTTTATTGTATTGACCAGGAGTATGTCAGGTGCTTTTTAGTTCTGGGAGAAAAGGAAGGGCTATTGGTGGACACCGGTGTAGGCGGAGACTTAAGAGCCTATGTTGAGGAAATTACAGGGCTGCCAATAAAGGTAATTTTCACACACGCAGACGGTGACCATGTAGGTGCGGCTGAACAGTTTGAGAAACGTTTAATGCATCCAAGTGAATTCGACTATTATAGGAGGAAGAATACTGACCCGGTGCCAATGGAACCGGTTTGGGAAGGGGACATCCTCGATCTGGGAAGTTACCGGTTCGAAGTAATCCTGATACCTGGACATACCCCCGGAAGTATTGCATTACTAGAGCGGGAGAAACGATTTTTAATTGGCGGGGACAGTATTCAGACCGGAGGTAATATCTTTATGTTTGGAGAAGGCCGCAATTTTGAAGCCTTTCGCGCCAGCATGCGAAAGCTTGAAGGTTTAATTGGTGATTTTGACAAGATTTATTCCTCCCATCATGACCTTATCGTGAAACCAGAAGCGATTAAAAAGCTGTATACCGGAGCCGGCAAGGTGATGGAAAAGTTGGTGAAAAGCACACCGGAAAGCCTTCATAACCGTGAAATTAACAGCTATGAGACAGACGGAGTAGCTTTCTATGCAGATTAGAAACGAACTGGCCACTTTATGAAAGCCAGTGCAGTATTAAAGATCCTTTTAAACCTTTCATTGAATTGTGGAAAAATCAGATTGAATTAGCATATGACAAGGAAAAAAATATATTACAGGTTTATATGAAGTAACGAACAAATCAACCGTTGCAGCATACTTTATGCAAAAAGGAACCTGTGTCCATTTATAAAATCGAATCGAATTTAGCATATAGGCAATATACACCTTACAACATGATATTAATGGTGTATATTTGGCCAATATGCCTAAAATTGATTAATCAATCTAATTAAAATTGAATATTTTTTATCGAAAAAGGACATATGACCTTTTTTAGTTTCTCGAAAAGTAATAGAATGACTACGGTGTATTAAACGGATGGAACCTAAGCGTCTACAAATGGGAACGGCTTGATTTCAGGGTTCCTGGGATTGCTTGTGAAAGGAGGAAGAAGAATGGTAGATTACACAGAAGGATCCGGTATGCAGTATCACGTCCAGTTAAAACCCGGGGACGTTGGTAAATATGTTATATTACCAGGGGATCCAAAGCGCTGTGAAAAGATTGCAAAACATTTTGAAGATGCAAAACTCATGGCAGACAGCAGGGAATTTGTTACCTATACCGGTTATCTTAATGGAGTTAAGGTCAGTGTAACTTCTACCGGAATCGGAGGACCATCAGCATCCATCGCAATGGAAGAATTAGTGCGGTGCGGTGCGGATACTTTTATCCGTGTGGGTACCTGCGGAGGTATGCAGGAGGAGGTTTTAGGAGGCGACCTTGTTATTGCAAACGGTGCAATCCGTATGGAAGGCACCAGCAAGGAATATGCACCTATGGAATTTCCTGCAGTTCCGGATATTCATGTATTAAATGCTTTGATAAAAGCAGCAGAAGAAGACGGGGAAGCCTATCATGTAGGAGTTGTACAATGCAAGGATGCTTTTTATGGTCAGCATGAACCCGAAACGAAACCAGTCAGTTATGAACTGACGGATAAGTGGCAGGCTTGGCTGCGTCTTGGCTGCCTGGCTTCTGAGATGGAATCCGCTGCATTATTCGTAGTCGGAAGCTACTTAAGAGTCAGAGTAGGCTCTGTTTTTCTGGTTGTTGCGAACCAGGAGAGGGAGAAAAAAGGACTTAGTAACACACAGGTACACGATACGGAGGCTGCTATCAAGGTTTCGGTTAATGCAATCCGCAATCTGATTCAAGAAGATAGCAAACGGTCAAAGAAGTAACCCTTCCGGTATTCTATGTAACCTGGCAGTCTGACTATCAGCCGGAGAGGTTACAGGTATCATTTGTCATGAGGTATTAGCAGAGGTATGGGGAGCAAGCTATCAGAAAGAACAACAAAGGAGATTATTATGAAAAAGAAAATTATCGCTTTATTTTTATCAGCAGCTATGGTTTTATCAATGACAGCATGCGGCAGCAAAACTGCTTCAACAGACACAACAGGCAGCAATAACAATACGGTAAGTACATCAGATACTGCAAGTACAACAGATACAAACAGCACTGCAGATACTTCCAAAGATGATACATCATCTGGCAAAACAATCCGTATTGGTATGGTTACCGATGTAGGCGGTGTTAATGATGGTTCCTTTAACCAATCTTCCTGGGAAGGTTTACAAAAAGCTTCCACAGATTTAGGCGTTGAAGTGAAATATCTTGAATCTGAAACCGATGCAGATTATGCTCCTAATATTGAAACTTTCGTGGATGATGATTATGATTTAATTATTTGCGTAGGTTATATGCTTGCTGATGCCATGAGAGCTTCCGCTGAAGCAAATCCAGATCAGAAATATGCGATTATTGATGATGCCAGCATGACAGATCTTCCTAATGTAACCAGCTTAATGTTTGAACAGTCCCAGGCTTCTTATTTAGCAGGTGTTGTAGCTGCTATGTCAACGAAGAGCAACAAAGTAGGTCTTGTTCTTGGTATGTCCAATGAAACCATGAATCAATTTGGCTATGGATACCTTGCAGGTGTACTTGATACAAATCCTGCTGTAACAGTTTCCCAGTATGATGCCAATGCCTTTGGTGATACAGCGGTAGGTAAGAGTGCAGCAGTTTCCATGATTACAGACGGCGTTGACGTAATCTTCCATGCAGCAGGCGGTACAGGACTTGGTGTAATCGAAGGCTGTAAAGAAAATAATATCTGGGCGATCGGTGTTGATACGGACCAAAGTCCTCTTGCTCCTAAAAACATGCTTACTTCAGCTATGAAGAGAGTAGATACTGCATGCTATAAAATTGCAGAAGCCTGCAAAGAAGGTAATATCACAAGCGGCGTTATTACTTATGATCTTTCCTCTGACGGTGTTGACCTTGCACCTACTACAGACAATCTTACCGATGATATCATTGCTAAAGTAAAAGATGTGAAAGCTAAGATTATCAGCGGAGAAATCTCTGTTCCTAAAACAAAAGATGAATTTGAAGCAAAATACGGAGATGTATATAAATTAGACGATCAAAAATAATACTGATTTATAGGTAATTGCGAAACCATAATTTATAGAAGATACCGTGCAATTAATGCAGATTTCTGGCTTATTTGCCCTCTGGGTAAGATAGTGCTTTACAATTGTATTAATTGCAGGGTATTACAGGAAAGTTAGGTTTCGCATTTACTTCATGCTGATTTATATTAGGAGGTAATGAGTTTGAGAGATATTTCAATGGAACGTGTGAATGCAACCAGAAATGAAATACTGGATGTAATTAAGAGTGCTACACTGACTCATGAACAAAAAATAGCAAACATGGCAGCGAAGGCAGATTCTTTACTGGAAGTGCTTAAACCAACCGAAGGTCTTGAGGAGCTTATGAATGTACCGGCAGATCAAAAGTGTATCTGTGACCTGAGTGAAGGACATGCCCCGGTACGTCCCCGCTATATTGTGGCTGATTTTGAAAAGTTCATGAAGGAAGGCAGTAAGTTCCTGCAATTAGATCCGCCCAAAGATTTATATGAGGCATTAAATTCTCTTATGATTTTTTATAAACATATACCAAGTGTTACGAATTTTCCGGTATATGTCGGGCAGCTTGACCTTCTTTTAGAGCCTTTTATTGGTGATGTGGAAGAAGCACAGGCGAAAAAGCTGTTAAAACTCTTTCTGACTCATATAGACCGGACGGTACTGGATTCCTTTTCCCATGCCAATATAGGACCAAAGGCTACTAAGACCGGGCGGTTACTCTTAGAAGCGGAAGCAGAACTTAAACAAGCAGTTCCAAATCTGACCCTAAAGTATGAAGAAGGTGTAACACCGGATGATTTTGCATTACTAGCAATCCGAACAGCCCTTGTCAGTGCAAAACCAAGTTTTGCAAACCATAAGATGTTTTCCGGCGAATTAACAGAGGATTACGTAATTGCCAGCTGTTATAACGGACTTCCTTACGGCGGCGGTGCTTATACCCTTTGCAGGCTGATTCTTGGTAATATTGCAAAACGTGCAAAAGGCATCAATGATTTTATGGAGAAAGAACTTCCCTATGTCCTTGAGGTTATGGCGGATTACATGGATGCAAGAGTGCGGTTTGAAGTAGAGGAAAGTGGATTTTTTGAACATAACTTTTTAGCTAAAGAAGGGTTTATCCATAGAGAACGTTTTACCGGTATGTATGGAATGGTAGGTCTTGCAGATTGTGTCAATCTGTTAATGGAAAAAGAAGGCCTAAAGGCGCGTTTTGGAAAAGATGAAAAGGCCAATGACCTTGGGGTTGCTATTATGGAAAAAATAACAGAATTTAATCATAACCATAAGAGTCCTTATTGTGAAATCTCAGGCGGACACTATCTGCTTCATGCCCAGGTAGGTCTTGCAGAGGATGAAAACATAACACCAGGCAGCCGTATTCCCATTGGAGAAGAACCCGAGGAATTAATCGACCATTTACTGGTCCTTGAGAAATTCCACAAGTATTTTCCTTCCGGAACAGGGGATATCTTCCCTATTGATACTACGGTTCATAAAAATACAGATTTCCTGTTGGATATTATTAAAGGTGCTTTTAAAAAGGACCTGCGGTATTTATCCTTCTATGAGAAAGACAGTGATTTAATCCGTGTTACCGGTTATTTGGTGAAGCGTTCCGAAATGGATAAGTTAGACCAGGGTCAGAATGTACTTCAGGATACAACCGCTTTGGGGCTTGGTGCGGCAAAGAACGGGCATATCCTCTCTAGAAAGGTTCGTTAATATGCAGGCAGTTGTGAATAAAATCATACCCTTTAGCGCAGTGGACGGACCTGGTAACCGGAGTGTGGTTTTTTTACAGGGGTGTAACCTGGACTGCAAATACTGCCACAATCCGGAGACCAGGGCAGTCTGTATCCACTGCGGCAACTGCGTAAAAGCCTGTCAGAGCGGGGCACTAAAGACGGAACAGGGAAAAGTATTCTATGACGAAGAAAAGTGCATCCGGTGCGATGCCTGTATCCGCGTCTGTCCTCATGACAGTACGCCAAAGACGAAGGTAATGTCGCCCCTTGAAGTGTTTCACCTTATTCAGAAACAAATTCCTTTTATTAGTGGTATAACCGTATCCGGAGGGGAATGTACTTTATACCAGGCATTTATTGAGGAATTGTTTATTCTCTGCCAGTCAGCAGGTTTAACCACCATGATTGACAGCAATGGTATGTTTGATTTTTCAGGTAGTGGGGAGCTGTTAAAGGTAACCGACGGAGTTATGCTGGATATAAAAGCATTTGATGAAAAGCAGCATATAGAAGTTACCGGTGCAGAAAATAAACAAATCCTTCATAATGCAGTACTACTTGCAGAATGCGGGAAATTATATGAAGTACGTACGGTAGTGGTACCTGGATTATTTGATGCGAAAGAAACCATTCAAAGAACCGGTAAACTTTTAAAACCTTACTTAACCCTTAAGGATATCCGTTATAAGATTATAGCCTACCGCCCTATGGGAGTACGAAAGGCTTACGCACACTATGAAGTCCCGGATCAAAAATATCTAAAAAGCCTGGAACTTTTATTAAGAGAAGAAGGCTTTCAGAATATTATTATTATTTAAATTATGAGCATGCAGCAAAGCGGAATGAAATTGTTCCGCTTTCATTAATCAAGGAGGAACAAGCTTGGAAAAGATAAGTCATTTGGACGAAAAAACAGTCGTTATAGCCATGAAAAATATCGTTAAAAAATTCGGCGATTTTACGGCTAACGACGGTATTAATCTAACTGTCCATAAAGGTGAAGTACATGCCATTCTTGGTGAAAACGGGGCTGGAAAAAGCACGTTAATGAACATTCTGTACGGATTATATACGCCTACTTCCGGTGAAATAAGCATAGGCGGAAAACCGGTGCATATTGATAATCCCAAACATGCAATCGGATTGGGTATCGGTATGGTACATCAGCACTTTATGCTGGTACAGCCCTTTACGGTAACGGAAAATATTATTTTAGGCAATGAAATGGTAAAGGGACTTTCCGTTGATTTAAAATCTGCCAAAAAGAAAGTAATCGAACTCTCTGAAAAATACGGCATGCAGGTAGATCCGGATGCTAAGATTGAAGATATTTCGGTTGGTATGCAGCAAAGGGTTGAAATCCTTAAGGTTTTATACCGTGGAGTTAATACCCTCATTTTAGACGAGCCTACTGCATCTTTGACACCACAGGAAATCAATGAGTTAATCGAAATTATTGACCACCTGGTAAAGGATGGGAAATCCGTTATCTTAATTACTCATAAATTAAAAGAAATCAAGGCAATCGCAGACTACTGCACCATTATCCGCCAGGGAAAATATATTAAGACTGTAAAAGTAGCAGGTGTCAGCGAAAAAGAACTGGCAGCCATGATGGTAGGTCGGGATTTAGAATTTAAAGTCGATAAAAAGCCTCTTGAACCAGGTGAAACCGTAATCGATGTAAAGGACCTAAAGGCGAAGGACTACAGAGGTGTTCCGATTCTTAAGGGCTTAAACCTTAAGGTAAGACGAGGTGAAATTGTAGGACTGGCCGGAGTTGACGGCAATGGACAAACAGAACTGGTGGAAATTTTGACCGGACTGAAAAAAGGAGATTCCGGTGAAGTTCTGATGATGGGTGAAAATGTCTTTAATGCCTCTCCCAAAACTGTTTTTGACAAGGGAATTTCAAGTATTCCGGCAGACCGTCAAAAACACGGTTTGGTGCTGGAATATTCTGTGGAGGATAACTTAGTCTTACAAAACTTTGAAAAAGAACCTTTTTCCAAAAAAGGAATATTAAAAAGAAATCCCATCCATGAGCAGGCCAAAGAACTTATAGAAAAATTCGATATCCGTCCGGGAGACAGTGCCAATAAACCGGCAGGCACCTTATCCGGCGGTAACCAGCAAAAAGTTATTATTGCCAGAGAAGTAACCAATAATAAGGATCTGCTTATTGCAGTAAATCCCACCAGAGGACTTGATGTAGGTGCCATCGAATTCGTCCATAAATATATCGTGGAACAAAGAAATAAGAATAAAGCTGTGCTGTTAGTTTCTTTTGAACTGGATGAAATCATGAGTCTTTCCGACCGGATCGAAGTAATTTTTGACGGAAAAATAGCAGGTAGTGTAGCCGGAAATGAAGCAGATGAAAATACATTAGGATTAATGATGGCCGGAGGTATCACCAATGAGTAAGAGAAAAAGCATATTAGACAGTAATGCATTTTATACCCTGATTGCCATTGTGATTGGCTTCCTGGTAGGAGCCCTGCTGTTAGGGTTGGCAGGAATTAATCCTGGTACTGCCTATGGCAAGCTGCTAAGCTCTGTATTTAGTAAACCCAAGTCCATAGCCTGGTCAGTTATTTATGCAAGTCCCTTGATTTTAACCGGTCTAAGTGTTGCCTTTTCCTATCGGATGGGAGTATTTAATATCGGTGCGGAAGGTCAGTTTGTAGTAGGTTCCCTGGCTGCCTGCGTGGTAGGTATCTTAGTGGATGTACCGGCTATTATCCATGTCCCCTTATGTATCCTTGCAGCTATGATGGCAGGTGCATTATGGAGCCTTCTTGTAGGTTTATTAAAAGTGAAAAAAGGAATTAATGAAGTTTTATCCTTCATTATGTTTAACTGGATCGCCTTTTATCTGTCCAATTACATAGTGAATCTGAAAATAGTCCATAAAGAAAGTGGCGGTGAAGCAACTAAGGACGTCCTGAAATCTGCACTTATTTTCCTGCCAAAGAGTATCCGTACTGCACTGGGCTGTACCAATGCCAATTATGGTATTCTCTTAGCGGTTGCTGCAGCAATTATTATGTGGTTTATCCTTAAGAAAACAACCTTGGGATACCGTATCTGTGCAGTTGGTTTTAACCCAAATGCCGCCAAATACAGCGGTATCAATTCTGGCAGGACCGTAATGATAGCAATGGGAATCTCAGGAGCTTTAGCAGGTCTTGGAGGAGCAGTACAGGTACTTGGTATGTCTACCAGAATCAGTCAGTTTGCCTCACAGGAAGGTTTTGGCTTCCAGGGTATTACCGTTGCACTGATTGGCGGAGGTAATCCCATTGGCTGTATATTCTCCGGACTTTTCTATGGAGCTATGAAATACGGTGGTTCGAAATTGAGTCTAATCAATGCCCCATCTGAAATTGTAGACATCATTATGGGTACTATTATATTCTTTATTGCTATCTCTTTACTGTTTAAAAATATATTAATCTCGAAAAGACATAAGAAAAAGGAGGCTAAATAAATGGATTTCATAATTAAAAATTTAGGTTTAATCATAAATGCAACCCTGATTGCGACCCCTCCTTTACTGTATGCAGCACTTGGCTCCTGTTTCTCGGAACGCAGCGGTGTCGTTAATATCGGTATTGAAGGAATGATGACAATGGGAGCTTTCACCGGGTCCGTAGTTGCCCTATATACTGGAAATCCATGGTTTGCCTTTTTCTGCGGTGGACTGGCTGGGGCATTGTTTGGTCTTTTACACGCCATTGCCTGTATCTCCTTTGGCGCAGATCAGACCATCTCTGGTACGGCTATTAACTTTTTAGCTCCCGGACTTGCAGTTTTCCTTTGCAAGGCGATGTTTGATAATTCCTCCAATACACCGCCCCTTGATACAACTGATAAATTACCAAAGTTATTGGATGGGGTTTTCCCGGTAGGCTCATTTTTAAACAATACGTTCAATACTTATATTGCGGCTTATCTCTGTTTTGCAGCCGTTGGAATTGTCTGGTTCGTGTTTTATAAAACCAGTTTCGGTTTAAGACTCCGTGCGGTTGGAGAACATCCAAAGGCTTGTGATACACAGGGTATCAATGTTTATAGAATCCGTTATATCTGCGTTACCCTTTCCGGTTTCTTAGCAGGTCTTGGCGGGGCTTATGTAACCTTAGCTACAGTAAATCAGTTCCGTCCAATTGTTATTGTCGGACAGGGTTTTATCGCCATTGCCGCAGTAATATTCGGAAAATTCACTCCCCAGGGAGCAATGAAGGCCTGCCTGATCTTTGGTCTTTGCAGCGGTCTTAAAGTCCTTGCAAGTTCCGGCAACCAGGTATCCCCCAATATCATCTCCATGATTCCTTATGTGGTAACAATTATTACTCTTATCGTATTCGTAGGTAAAGCAAGAGTACCTGCCGCTAACGGTAAGCCGTATCTGAAATCAAAATAAATAATTGGTAATTGCGAAACTATTTAGTATTCTGAATATACCCTGCAATTAATACGAATTTCATAGCTTCAGTTGCCCTTTGGGCAAGATTCAGCTCTGAAATTGTATTAATTGCATGGTATATAGATACAATATTAAAGTTTCGCAATTATCAAAAAATAAATAATAAAAAGAGGTGCCACAGCTATGGATAAAGCAACATTGGTAAAAATGGCTCTTAAAGCAAGAGAATATTCTTATAGCCCCTACTCGAATTTCTGTGTAGGGGCTGCGCTTCTTACAAAGTCAGGTAAAGTATACAGCGGTTGCAATATAGAAAATGCCGCCCATACCCCAAGTAATTGTGCGGAGCGTACAGCATTTTTCAAAGCAGTCAGCGAAGGTGAAACAGAGTTTGAGGCCATTGCCATAGTTGGCGGCCCTTCGGCTGGAATTGTAGATTTTTGCGCACCCTGTGGTGTATGCAGACAGGTTATGATGGAATTTTGTGACTATGAAAGCTTTGAAATTATATTGGGTAAATCGGAAGCGGAATATAAGAGTTTTCAATTAAAGGAATTGCTGCCGCTTGGATTCGGACCCAATAATCTGAGTGCCAGATAGCAAGAAAATAAATAGGAAAGCAGAAGATATCTTAAGAGGAGTGAATCATACCCGGTTTTTACAAACAAGCAGAAAGACTTCTGCCTTTCTTATTTTAGGTGCTGTTTTTGAGGCACCGGTGAGGTTGAAAGAAAATAAGTGATAGAAAGGATGCCACAATATGCTTCTTAGAAAGTTATTTTGCGGCAGTATCGCAAGTGAAATTGCGATATGCAAAGGGTGATTATGTACAAATATAAACGAGTTTTTACCATTGTGATAGATTCCCTTGGTATTGGTGCCATGGAGGATTCCAAGGCTTACGGTGACATTGGTGTGGATACGCTGGGACATATTTCAGAAGCAGTGGATCAGTTTCATATCCCGAATCTGCAAAGACTGGGACTTGCCAATCTCCATCCACTAAAGCAGGTAACACCGGCGGAGAATCCAACAGGGTATTATACCTCTATGTCAGAAGCCAGTGTGGGCAAAGATACCATGACCGGTCACTGGGAGATGATGGGATTGAAAATTGAAAAGCCCTTTCAGACCTTTACAGACACAGGTTTTCCAGAAGAACTGTTAGAAGAACTGAAAAAACGTACAGGAAGAAGAATTATCGGCAATAAAAGTGCCAGCGGAACCGAAATCCTTGATGAACTGGCCGAAGAAGAAATAAGTACCGGAGCTATGATCGTTTATACCTCCGCCGATTCTGTCCTTCAAATCTGCGGAAATGAAGAGACCTTTGGGTTGGAAGAATTATACCGCTGTTGTGAAATTGCCAGGGAACTGACCATGAAGGATGAATGGAAAGTAGGTCGTGTCATTGCAAGACCTTATGTGGGGAAAAAGCCCGGTGAGTTTAAGCGTACCAGCAACCGGCATGATTATGCTTTAAAGCCTTATGGAAGAACCGCATTAAATGTACTTAAGGAAAGTGGGTTTGATGTTATATCCGTAGGAAAAATTAATGATATATTTGTAGGGGAGGGTATCACCGAAGCCTACAAATCAAAGAGTTCTGTACATGGTATGGAGCAGACGTTAGAAATCGTTCAGAAAGACTTTACGGGTCTGTGTTTTGTTAATCTGGTGGATTTTGATGCTCTGTGGGGACATAGAAGAGATCCCCTTGGATATGCAAAAGAACTGGAACAGTTTGATTTAAACTTAGGAGTATTATTAAGTAAGCTAAAGCAGGACGATCTTCTCATCATTACAGCAGATCACGGTAATGATCCAACTTACAAAGGAACCGACCATACCAGAGAAAAAGTTCCTTTTATCGCTTATTCTCCTTCCATGAAAGGCAGTGGTGCACTAAAACCCATAAGTGCATTTGCGGCGATTGGTGCAACCATCACAGATAATTTTAATATAAATATGCCAGAGGGTACAATTGGTACTTCTGTGTTAAATCAATTACAATAGGAAAAGATACTGCAAGTAACTGAAAAGATGTGCAAAGGCGCACAAAATGTAAATTCTTATTTTTGTGCGTCTTAACACAAAATAGGAGTAAAAGTGAAAGATACAAAAATTAATATAAAAAAAATGCTTTTGGCCCTTTCTGGTATTTTCCTGATTGGGATTGGTGTTGCGCTTAACAGCTGTGCCCAATTGGGAAATGATCCGATTGGCATAGTGTATGACGGAGTAAGAAATATAGCGAAGCTTAACAGCGAACAGTTAGGCACAGCTTCTAATTTGGTAAATTATGGTCTGATTATGCTTCTGATATTTACCGGAAGAAGATATGTTAATATCGGGACCCTTATTTATATACTTCCCTATGGATTTTTTGTCAACCTGGGGGCAAGACTTTATCATAGTATATTTACGGTTAGCAGTATACCGCTGCAATGGATGACGGTAGTGACCGGCTGTCTGCTTTTATATACCGGAGTAGCAATCTTCATCGCAGTCGATATAGGACTTGATCCCTTTACCGGTGTTGTTATGGTAATACGGGATAAAATAAAGTGGGATTATAAAAAGACGAAAGTCATATTTGATGTTATAATGGTGGTAATTGGGACAGCCCTCGGAGGAAAATTAGGTATTATAACCTTTGCAACCGCCTTGACCGCCGGACCAATGATTCAGTTTATATCAAACCGGTTTAAAGTGTTGATTGCAGAAAGGAATGGGTAGGTTACATGGAGCAGGATTGGATACGGCAGCTGCCAAAGACAGATTTACATTGCCATCTGGATGGTTCAATGGATCCTAATACGGTTTTTACTCTTTTAAAAGAAACAGGCTTCACGATCGATGGGGACCAATTAGAAAAGGAACTAATGGTTTCTGAGGATTGTGAAAGCCTGGAAGAATACCTTAAGCGGTTTGATTTACCACTGCGGTGCTTACAGACAGAAGCTGGCTTAAAGCAAGCAGCCTTTGACCTGTTAAAGAATGCTGCGACTGAGAATGTAAAGTACCTGGAAGTTCGGTTTGCACCTATGTCCTCTGCATTAAAGGGACTTGGCTGTAAGCAGATTATTGAAAGTGTATTAAGGGGCATTCAGGCGGCAGAACAGCAATGGGATATCAAAGCTTCTGTAATTGTCTGCGCCATGAGGCATTATTCCAAAGCACAGAATGAACAGATGTTATATTGCGCCAGGGAATATCTTGGCGAAGGTGTATGTGCACTGGATTTAGCCGGTGATGAAGGAGCTTTTCCCACGAAAGATTTTAGAGAGTTATTCCAACTGGCTAAGAGGCTCGATATGCCCTTTACAATACATTCCGGTGAATGCGGCAGCATTTTGAATGTGGAAGAGGCTATTAACCTGGGTGCAAAACGGCTTGGGCATGGCATTGCATTAAGTAAGGATAGTAACCTGATGAAACAATGCAGGGATAAGAGGATTGGAATCGAACTTTGTCCAACCAGTAATTTTCAGACAAAAGCTGTAACTGCCTGGGAGGAATATCCGCTGCGACAGTTCTTAAAAGAAGGATTACTGGCAACGGTGAATACCGATAACCGTACCGTCAGCAATACTACGATTACAAAGGAACTGACAAAGCTGAAGGAAAACATGGGAATTACAGAAGATGAAATACGGAGACTTCTTATTAATTCCATAGAAATATCCTTTGCTGCTGATGATATAAAACATAGTCTAATAGGTGAAATGGGGAGTTAGGTGTGGCCGGAGAAGATAATGTTAAAAAGATTATAGAATTACAGAATAACCTAAGCGGAGAAAAAAGGGAATATTTAAACCGGTATTTAAGCAGTTCTCCCCTTTGGTTTTTAGAATCCATGCAGATTATCCGTAAAGAAAAAAACAGTATATTTATTGAAGAGAATGCAGAAGTAGATAAAGTATATATATTGGTAGATGGAATCGTAAGAGCAATTGATTACCGGATCTGCGGTATTGTTTATGATTACATGTGGTTTTATGCCGTTAAGGTATTTGGAGCAATGGAAATCCTGCTGAATATGAAAAAATATAAAACCACCCTTAAGACGGTTACGGAATGTACCATGATCATGATTTCAAAGAGTACCTTTGAAAAGTGGATGCTGAATGACATAAATGCACTCCACATGGAAATCGAGTCCATGGGGAGTTATCTCTTAGAACAGGCCAGAAAAGAACGTGTATTTTTATTCCTGCAGGGTATTGACCGGGTTGTTTATCTTTTTATCCAGATTTATGAACAGTCCAATGAAAATCAGTGCGTCTTAAATCTAACCAGGATTCAATTGTCAGAGCGTTCCGGATTAAGCATTAAGACCATTAACCGTGCGATTAAAAAAATGGAAGAAGATGAATTCATCAATAGATCAGGCAATAAAATCATTATAACCAATAAACAGTATCACGCAATGAAGGAGTACTTAGCGCCCATAATGGACCAGCCGTGATATCATAATAATCGACAATTATAGCGTAGTAGTAAAAGGCATCGGGAAATAGTATGCCCCTGTATAGGACTTTTTATTGTCCCCCCAACAGGAGCATACCAAATTAATCCCGATGCCGTTTTTATTTGCAAAAAAATAATGATCGATCTTAAGACACATTGTTTGCAAAGCATAAAAATGAATTGACAAATAAGATAATCTGATCTAAAATTGAACATGTTCAATAAATGTTCAATTTTAAAAGAAGGTGAATAAATGAGTAACAAAAAGGAAGAAACGAAAAAAAAAATATTGGAAGTGACAGTTGATTTGCTTGACACCATAGAGAATCCGGATAACATCACTATCCGAAAGATAGCCCAGGCTGCAGAGGTAGGAGTTGGGCTGATAAACTACTATTTTGAGTCAAGAGATGACTTGATTAAAGCAGCAGTAGCTCAGAAGATGGTTTCAATGGCTGAAATAATGGAAAGTTTAAAGGAAGATAACGGTAATCCGAAAGAGTACTTAAAAAATATGCTGACAGCCATGGCCGATACAGCCATGAAAGACCCCAGGCTGAATAAAATATCAGCAGAATATGACTTGGTAAAAGGCGATTTTAAAATTTGTCTATATTTACAACCGGTTCTTAGGAAAATTTATCAAGACAGTAAGTCAGAAGCAGATTTAAGGCTGATAGCCTTTCAGCTTATCGTAACCCTGCAAAGCGTTTATTTGCGTCAGGATGCCTTTCATTTATTAACTGGTATCGATGCTGGGATTAAACAGGAACGAGATAATCTGATAAATTCGATTGTGGATAATTTAGTAGGTTAATTTAATAGATAATTTAGTTAGCTAATTTAATAGTTTAAATTGAATGGGTTAAATCTATTAAGCTTAAATATAATAGGCGAATGAACAGAATAGGCTGAATGAATAGACGACTCGAAGAAGCTAATTTAGTAATGATTTAATGATGTTCAGGTCATAAATTATTTTATTGTTTTTTACTGAAAGAGAGGTAGAAGAATTGAAAATACTTGCAATAATCGGAAGTCCAAGGATAAACGGCAATACTTATAAAGCAGTTCACGAGATTGAAAAAGAACTGGAAGCCAGAGATAGCAATATCAAGTTTGAATATGTGCAGTTAAGCAGAATTGATCTTAAGCCCTGCCGGGGCTGTTTTGTATGTATCGAAAAAGGTGAAGAACGATGTCCCTTAAAAGATGACAGAGAAAGCCTGGAACTGAAAATGAAACAGGCAGATGCAGTGATATTCGCCTCCCCGGTATATACCTATAATGTATCCTGGATTATGAAAAACTTTCAGGACCGTTTTGCCTACCGGTGCCATAGACCGGATTTTCATGGGAAGAAAGCAATGGTAGTTGTAACTACGGGAGCAGTCGGTCTTAAATTTGTTTCCTTTCTTTTAGCCTCAACGATGGGCTCCATGGGCTTTATTACCTGCGCAGAAGTAGGAGTAACCTTTGCACCGGCTCATGAATCAGATGAGAAAAGGCAGAAAAGGGAGCAGAATAAGCTTATTAGGCAGGCGGAAGTGTTTTATAATAAACTGATAGATACAAAACCTGTAAAACCCTCCCTGATAAAGCTATTGACCTTTAAAAAGCAGCGTAAAGCATTCATTCAGGCCCCTAAAGATCTGGTGGATTATAAATTTTGGAAGGAAAAAGGCTGGTTTGAAAAAAAGACTGCTTATTATTATGAAACCAAAATTGGATTAATAAGCAAAATGATTTCTAAGATCTTATAGGAAAATATAAGGTCAAATAAACGTGATTTCCCTGCACCGGAAATAAGCTGGTAACATATGATACTAAGAATATTAATTTTAAAGGAGGATAATCAGAATGTCAGATAAAGCAGATTCGAAAGAAAATCAAAGTCCTAATAAATTAAAGAAAACCTTAGTATCAACCTTAGCTAATCAGATTGATAATGATTTTGAGCGGTTGTTAGTGTTTATAAAAGAAAGGGACCTTAACCAGATTACTGAGGCAGTAAAACAAAATTTAAGACATTTTGCTGCAACAAATTACCAGACCTACAAAGGTTCTATTGATTATTTTAATAAATATAAACTATGGGGATCGTACTATCCGGAAAATGAGGATTATGAGCTTGCAGAGAACAGGGCCGATGCCCTTGTAAATCACAGAGAAGATTTTGAATGGATCTATAAAAAATTAAAAGACAACCGTTCAAAAAGAATTATGGTTAATATTTTGTATTACTGGCTTATGTCGGATACCAAACGAATTGAACAGATCTCGGACAGAACCTTTGAACAATATTTTGACCTTGATATTGTAAAGTGCAGCAAGAAGGAGGTATTTGTTGATATCGGGGGATATATTGGAGATACCATTGTAAGTTACTCCAGGGTATATGGGAAAGACTGTTACAAAAAGATATACAGTTATGAAATTGTACCTTCCGGTATGGAGTATATTGAGAAGAATATAAAACTATTCGGCCTTAATAATGTAGAAGTCAGACAAAAAGGTGCCAGTAGTAAGAATGGCAGCATGTATCTTGCTTCGGATGATTTGTCCTCTGTAAGCCAGCTTTCAGAAAATGGCATACTGGAAGTTCCTACTGTTAAAATAGATGATGATATTGAAGGCGAAGTCACCTTTATTAAAATGGACATAGAAGGAGGAGAAGAAGACGCCCTTCTTGGCTGTCTGGAAAAAATCAGGCAATACCATCCCAAATTAGCCTTAAGTATATATCATAATCATAAGGATATCTGGAAACTTGCCCGTATTATTGATGAAGTGGATTCTTCCTATAAATTCTATATCCGTTATTACGGGTCAGCCACCCTGCCGGCTGAGTATGTTCTTTATGCTATATAACAACAATTACTGCTAATGTTTAACAGAAATGGCTGCATTCTCATTCTTGCAGCCTTTCGTGTTTATATCCCACATGAATGATTTTATTAATCAGTTGAAAAATAATTACTGTCAATTAGATACCAATAAAACACCAGTAAAGAACTTTTTTCATTATAAAATATTATTTAAAAATCGGACGATTTACTTGACTTCGTACAAAGCATATTATAACATTAATTTATCTGATAATGGGAGAAAATAGAAAAATGAGATGATATTTACCATATAATGAGGATCGCAGGGGGAGCTGTTTATGATCGAATTTTTAGAAGGGATTCATGAAATTGTGGACTACCATGGGGATTTCAAAATACGTATTTATCCGAATAAAGAGTATGAGGATTACCCTCAGCATTGGCATACCGATCCGGAGATCATAATGCCGGTGGAAAATGATTATAAGATTGTAATTAATGAAACTACCTATAATCTGGAGGCGGAAGATATCATTATTATACCACCGGGAGAATTGCATCAATTATATGCGCCACCTGTTGGATACCGCATCATTCTTCAATTTGATTCTACTCTGCTTTACAGTCTCAGCGGTTTCAATTCAGCCTTTCATATGTTTCGCCCCTGTGTTACGGTTACCCCGTCCTCAATGCCTGACATACATAAAGAGCTATCCACTCTTATCTTTAATATAACCTCTGAATATTTTTCGACTCTGCCCTTTAGAGAGGCCTCCGCGTATTCCATGCTAATCCGTTTTTTTACTACCTTAGGGCGCAAATGCATTAATCTTAATGATAATCTTTCAACAATGAAAAACCAGAAACGGCATGAGTATTTAGAGCTGTTTTTTAATGTGTGCAACTATATCAACGAACATTGCACCGAGGATATCAAAATGGATAACCTTGCCGATATTGCAGGCTTTAGTAAATATCATTTTACTCGTCTCTTTAAAGAGGTTATGAATATATCCTGCTATGATTATTTAATTAACAGGAGAATTATGTGCGCTGAGAAACTGCTGATTAATCCGGCTTTAACCATAACCCAGGTTGCCATGAAGTCCGGTTTTAGCAGCCTTGCAACCTTTAACAGGGTATTTAAAGCTAAAAACCGCTGTACGCCTACGGAATATAAATCTTTTTATGAAGTTAATTAGAAGGTCTGAATTTTTAAGCTCCAAGTATCAAAAGAGAATTTAAATTTTATTTCTATTATCAAATATACTTAGCTGGGTTAGCTTTCGGCGGTGTGAATGAATAACCGGGTGGAACCTTGTCAATAGTTTAAGGGATGATGGAAGTTATTATATAAATTTAACTCCCCTTGGACCTTTCGCTAAGAGCGATACGTTAAGGGGAGTTAAATATTTTGTAGCCATTAAGTAAAAAGTAAAGTATTTTTAGCAGTTCTCCATCCTTAAAAAATCAATAATATTCCGGTGCACTGATACAAGAGTCCATGTATTCCAGTAACTGGTTTATTCCAAAGACAGGAACACCGGAAAGGTTCTGGATTAAATTAGTAAAGGGTGCAAAATTTGTGCATTCCAGAATGATTGCACCGGTATCAGGATTCTGCTCCATATGCCTTAGGGTAAGTTCTTTGATACATTCCTCAAGTACTTCCAAATCCTCCTCCAGATTATCCTGAATAAATAATCTTGAGAAAGGAGAATTCTCTGGCATTCCGCTGATACTGACGGGAATATCTTTCGATGACCAGCCAAGCTGGTTAAAGGTATCATCATGAATAAGGTCTGCCTTTTCTGTTAAAATTCCGATCTTTAATCTGCCATTTAACATGGTGCGGATAAATGGAGCAAGAATCAGTGTATTCGTAAAAACAGGAATCGTAACAGCATCAGCAAGCTGTTTTTGAAATCCGGTCAGAAAACTGCAGCTGGTGGTGATTGCCTTGCAGCCTTCTTTTTCTAATTCTTTCGCAGCCTCGATAAATGGTTTTAGTAATAATTGTTCAGCGTTAGAGGCATTTAATTTATCTGTCTGCAGGTTTCGAACCGTATAATATTTTACAGGAATCTTAAAGGTTCTCGCATTCCCGATATCTCCAATAAGCCGTGGAAATACTGTATCCATCATTAATATCCCAATATATTGTCCATAACTTGTGTAACCGCCTTTTATTCTCATATACCGGTCCCCTTTCCTGATTTGAATTTCTGATTTTAAAATAGCATATAGGTTATGGGGCTGTAAAGTACTTTAGTAAGGAAAGAAATAAGAGTAGTCACATTTCTATAAAATGTATACAACTTGTCCATATAGTAAGTCAGGAAGAACTACAGATTAATCCTCAGCAGTTAAAAGGCAAAGTAATCATGAAAAAGAAGTGAAATGGACATATATAGTCTGGCGTAATAATCGTCCGGATTTATTCCACACAAATCATTAATTTTTTCAAGGCGTTTTTGCAGAGTGTGTCTGTGGATAAAAAGCCTTGAGGCAGTTTTGGAGGCATTACAGCTGTCGGCTAAATAAAACCGCAGGGTCTGTACATAATTGGTTTGGTTAATCCGGTCATAATTTAAAAGTATCTGCAGTGCCTGATTATCAGATACGAAAGAGTGTTCATTCTGATGGAGAATTCCAAACATTTTCATAAAAGTCATGTTGTCATAGGAACACACACCCCTCTTGGCATGAATGAACTGTAACAGCTCCGTACATTCGGTCACATGTTCAAAAGCCAGATATAAGGATTCCATTGATTTAATACGGTCCACACCTACATAATAATTAATACCCTGCTGCTCTGATAAGAAGGTAAGTTCAATACTGAAGTCATAGATCATGGACAGGTATTTCGCTTCACTTTCAAATAGGATAAGAAAGGACGAAATCCCGTTTTTAGACATATGATATTCGCAGGAGTCCGCCCGATCGGTTAAGTAGGATTTTATCCGGTTCATACTGGCTGCAGCAATTGTTTCACTAACCGCATACAGATTGATGGGTTTAAGGTAAAAAAGATGAGCAACTTTACCGGAATCTTCCTCAAACAAGACGGAAGTATATTGTTTCAGATTTTCCTGCATAGATTGGAACATGATTTTGGCTGCTTCGTCAGATATTATATTTTCTGACTTTTCTGTATTTATTTTTTGAATCAGAATCCGAAGAATATCGGAAAAGGTCAGCGTTTTAGGAATTTCAAGCACAGGAAAACCAAGCTGGTCAGATTCCTTTAGAATATAATCCGGTATTTCATCAATGTAGTAACCGGGCTGTATTGCAATACCGCTTACTCCATTATTTTTAAGCGTGGATATCAGGTTTTTGTATAAATCCTCCTGCTGGAGGTTATAGCCGGTTGTTACCAGCAGTTCTCCGCGTTGTATGGACTGAGGTGAATCCAGAATCTCCATAACATTGACCCAGGATATTATATTTGAATCACCGGTTTGGCCTGCTGCAAGTCTTACTCCCCTAAGTAATTGATTTTCAACAATTTGTCTGATCATTAAGCCCATAAAATCACCATACTTTCCTGTTTTTATTAGGATACAGCCAAAATTAAGCATTCGTCAATCATATTTTTTAAAATAATTTTCTTAAAATGGACATATTGTCCACCGATATAAATCAAATCAGTACATTGTGATTATTGTAAGATAATAAACATACTTTTATACTTTCTAATATTAAAACATCAACTATGAAACATCAACTATTAAAACATCAATTACGGAGGTGCTGCATGGAATATAAGATTTTAATCACGGAACCAATTAATAATAAAGGCATTGATTATCTGAAAGAGCAGGGCTATGAGATTAAGATGGGTTCTGGAATATCGGAAGATATCTTAATCAAAGAAGGTGCCGACTGTGACGGCATACTGACCCGAAACGGCAATATTACGGAAAAGGTCCTTACCGCCTGCAACAAACTAAAAGTGGTATCCATGCATGGGGTAGGAGTGGATTGCATTGATGTGGAGGCTGCCACCAGGCTGGGAATTCAGGTAACCAATGCAGCAGAGTCCAATCAGAGGTCCGTAGCGGAATATGCCATCGGGCTGATACTGATGCTTGCAAAAAGATCCATCCATTATAACAATGGGTTGAAAAGCGGAGACCTGGAGGTAAGAAAACTCTATGGCAGCGATGTATCCGGCAAAACTCTTGGTATCATAGGAATGGGCAATATCGGGACTCAAGTAGCCCATATTGCTTCCTATGGGCTTACAATGAACGTAATCGGGTATAACAGACGGATAGGCGGGAAGAAGCAGACCGAATATGCATTGTTAAGTGATAATCTGGAGGAGGTAATTTCATCAGCTGATTTCTTATCACTGCATTTGCCTGCAAACCCTTCTACGAGACATATCATTGGGGAGAGAGAACTATCTTTAATGAAACAGACTGCCTTTCTAATCAATACCGGGAGAGGGGAAATAATTGATGAAGCCGCACTAATTAAAGTTTTGAGCGAACATAAGATAATGGGTGCCGCACTGGATGTTTTTGAGGGGAATCTGCCAAAACCTGATAATCCGCTGCTGCATATGGAACATGTAATTGTTACTCCTCACACTGCCGCTTTTACTACGGAAGCCTTGGAGAGAATGGCATACCAGGCGGCACTTGGTATATCGGAGGTCCTTGAAAAAAGACCGGTTTCCTATCCGGTTAATAAATTAAGTGACAGCTTTGTGGAAAATACAGGCATTGCTGCAATCATGAATTATTACCGCTATGAATTCGGCAATAAGTACTAATTGGAGATGATAATATGAAATCGATGCTTACTATGCAGGGGATGCTATTTCTCTTAATACTTGCAGGGATTTATGCTCAGAAAAAAGGAATCATAACGGGAAATAACAGAAAGAAATTTACGGATCTGATCATAGAAATCATACTTCCCTGTAATATTGTAAATTCCTTTTTGATTGAATGGTCTTATAACGTATTGATTAACTGTGTTGCGGTTTTAATTGCAGCGGTTATAACCCAGATTTTCTATGTGGTATTAAGTAAACTGCTTTTTAAGAACAGTACGAAAGACCGGCAGGCGGTACTAAGATATGCGGTAATCTGTTCCAATGCTGGTTTTTTAGGAAACCCTATCGTGGAATCCGTTTTTGGAAGCCAGGGACTTTTATTTGCATCGGTGGCCCTGATTCCTTTAAGATTCGCCATGTGGTCGTCAGGATTGAAACTCTTTACAAAAACAGATGGAAAGTCTACAGCGAAGAAGCTGTTGACCCATCCCTGTATTATTGCGGTATTTGTTGGATTCTTTTTCATGTTTACACAGATTAAGCTGCCAGGTTTTGTGTTAAAAACCCTTTCAGGAATTGGAGGCAGTAATACGGCACTCTCGATGATAATTATCGGTTCGATTCTGGCAGAGATTCATATAAAGGAAATTCTGGATAAGGAATTATTCTATTTTTCTGTCATAAGACTAATCGCTATTCCGGCAGTTGTGTTATTCATCCTAAAACTGGCGGGGACAGACAGTCTGGTAACTGGTGTAATAGTACTACTAGCTGCAATGCCTGCAGGGAGCACTGCGGTCATGCTGGCGGATAAATATGGAGGGAATTCCAGGTTCGCTTCCTCCTGCGTATTCTTAAGCACCGTTTTGTCACTGATTACCATACCAATAGTAAGCATGTTGCTGATCTAAAAGTGAACTTAATAAGGAGGTATTATGAAAGTTTTATTATTTCATGCAAACCAGGATGAAATCGGATATATTAAAGCCTGTAACGAGAAATTCCGTTTTGACCTGGCATTTGCTGATTTTGATTTTAATGGTGCAGGACCAGACAGTTTTACAGGGTTTGATGCAGTTTGGATTACGACAAACTGTAAGGTGACAAAAGAGAAAGCAGAAATTCTTAAAAAAGCCGGCGTTCCCTATATTGTTTCAAGGGCAGCCGGAATAGACCATTTAGACCTTGCAGCTATGAAAGATAATAATATAAAAGGAGCCAATGTACCCAGATATTCTCCTGGTGCCATAGCGGAGCATACGGTCTGCCTGGTTTTAATGTGTCTGAGAAAAATGAAGCGGGACTCATTATGGTCAGTCAGTTTGATTTTACTTTAAACGGCTTAAAGGGAAGAGAACTCCGTAATATGACAGTGGGAGTTATTGGTACCGGCAGAATTGGAGCCGAGACTATAAAAAACTTAACCGGTTTTGGCTGTAATATCCTTGCATATGACTTATATGAAAATAAAGCGGTGGCAGGACAGGTTACGTATTCAGGACTGGATCAAGTCCTGACAGAAAGTGATATCCTGATTCTCCATTGCCCTTTAACAAAGGAAAATGAGAAATTGATTAATTCGGATACCCTTGCCCGTATGAAAGACGGAACTGTATTAATCAACACGGCAAGAGGCGGTCTGATGGATTATGAAGCGGTACTTGGGGCTATTGAAAACGGTAAACTAAGTGCGGCAGCCTTTGATGTGTATGACAGTGAGACGAATTATATCAGAAAGAAAGTAAATCCGGACAGTTTTGAAAGTGAAACGCTTAAAAAGCTTATGGAGAAAGAAAATGTTATCTATACGGCTCATATGAGCTTCTATACGGATACGGCTATCGAAAATATGATACTGACCACCTTTGATAACCTGATGGAATATGAAACAAAAGGTGTTTGTTCCAATGAAATAACCGGTATATAAAGAAACCTTTTAATGAATTATATTTGAAGTATGCATAAGAAAAGCTATATAAAAAACGTATAAAAGAAAATTGGTAAATTGAATTTCAACATCCTGATTTGCAGGTGTGTTACGAGGCACAGAAGGGAGCTGCTATGTATAAAGATTATGATTTAACTCAGGAATCCAAACGGGTTCAAAAAGTGGAACCCTCCCTGATAAGAACGGTTCTTAACCGGGTGGATGAATTACGTAAGAACGGTCATGAAATAATTGCATTAAGTGCCGGCGAACCGGATTTTAATACGCCGTCTGATATTAAAGCGGCGGCAATCAATGCAATTAATGAGAATTATACCCATTACAGTTCTAATCGGGGCTACGAAGCCTTAAGAAAGAAGATAGCGGAAAAGATACGAAAGGAGACAGGAGTGTCCTATGACTACCGGACTGAGGTATTAGTAACCAGCAGCGGCGCGGAAGCTATTAATAATACGATTCTTTCAATAATTGATGAAGGAGATGAAGCCATCCTGTTTTCTCCTGCTTTCGTTAATTATGAAAACATGATAAAAATCAGCGGCGGGGTGCCGGTTATTATTGATCTGAAGCGGGAAAACGGCTTTGAAATCGAGCCTTTTGAGGTAGAAAAGCATATCACGGATAAAACGAAACTGGTAGTGATCAATAACCCCAATAACCCTTCCGGAGCGGTTTATAAAAGTTCGGTACTGGAACAATTATGTGAGCTGGCAGTGAAATATAACTTTATTATTGTTTCGGATGAGATGTACAGCAGTCTTACGTTTGGGGATACTAAATTTAAGTCTGTCGCATCGTTTCCTGGTATGAAGGAGCGTTCTGTGATTATTAACGGGTTTTCAAAAACCTATGCAATGACCGGTTGGAGACTTGGTTATATTACGGCCGGTGAAATAAGAATCAACACAATTCTTAAGATACACCAGTATTCAACCACCTGTTCCCCAACTTTTATTCAGATTGGTGCGGCAAATGGAATGGATACCGAGGGTACCAGGCAAGAGACCGCCCTAATGATTGAGGAGTTTGCAAGGAGAAGAATGCTTCTTATGAAAGGACTTGATAGGATTTTAGAACTTTCCTATGTAATCCCGAATGGAGCATTTTATATCATGGTGGATGTGTCAAAAACCGGGCTTACTGGTATGGAGTTTGCCAAAAGATTATTGGAAGAAAAGCATGTTGCCGTAATTCCGGGGGTGGGCCTTGGCAGAAAGTGTACGGATTTTATTAGGATATCCTTTGCGGCATCTGCTAAAAATATAGAAAAAGCCCTTTTTAGAATTGCTGAGTTTATAAAGGAATTATAAAAAGAACATATTTTTATGTATAATTATACATAATGTCCACCGTATTTGTCGAATTAGGTACAATATGGTGATTGTAAAATAAGTAAACATTATGTATACTCTTTAAATAATAATTATATAACAGGTTTTTATCAAAAAGCAAAGAAGCGATGGTTTTACCGCTCCTTTGCTTTTTTATTTATTACGACATAAAGAAAGGCGGAGAGGAACAAATGAACATAGTTATAACTGGAGGCGGATGGGCTGGATGTTCCGCAGCTTATGCGGCAAGAAAACAGGGAGCAAATGTAGTTTTATTAGAACGGACAGATTTACTGCTTGGAACCGGACTGGTAGGCGGTATCATGAGAAATAATGGCAGATTTACCGCTACTGAGGAAATGATTGCAATGGGCGGAGGCGATATCTTTCAGGTTATTGATGAAAACTGTCGTCACACCAATATCAGTTTTCCGGGACATGAACATGCAAGTCTTTATGATATAGCCAAAACACCGGCGGCCATTACGAATTTCTTAAAGGGAATGGGAGTGGAGATAAGACTGCAGGAAAGGGTGGTAAAAGCCCAGGTTACAGAGGGAGTTATTGAAAGTATTGAAACGGCAGGCGGTGAGGTTTTTAAAGGAGATGCTTTTATTGATACAACTGGTACTGCCGGACCGATGAATAACTGTTCCAAATACGGCAATGGCTGCGCCATGTGTGTTCTTAGATGTCCAAGTTTCGGCGGCAGGGTAAGTCTGGCAGGACTATGCGGTATACCCGAAAAAACCGGCAGGAAAGAAAATGGGTCAGTTGGTGCCATGAGCGGTTCCTGTAAGCTTTATAAAGAATCACTGGCTCCCGAAATTGTAGAATTACTGAACCAGAAAGGCGTTGCGGTCATACCCCTTCCTAAGGAGCTAATTGAGAATCACTTAAGTGTCAAGGCCTGCCAGCAGTATGCACTTAAGGAATTCGCTGAGAATATCATTCTTTTAGATACCGGTCATGCCAAACTGATGACACCGTTTTATACCCTTAAGAAACTTCATAAAATACCAGGTTTTGAAAATGCCCGGTACGAAGACCCCTATGCCGGAGGAAAAGGTAATTCCATGAGATATTTTGATATGTCACCAAGAAGTAATACCTTAAAGGTTGAAGGAGCCGTGAATCTGTTCTGTGCCGGAGAGAAAGCCGGTCTGTTAGTGGGACATACGGAAGCTATTGTAACAGGTGTCCTGGCAGGATATAACAGTGTACGGCATCTGCAGAATAAACCGTTGCTGGAACTGTCCAGAAAGACGGCAATCGGTGAGGCTATTGCTTATGTTAATGAGGAAATGCAGAAAACGGAAGGAATGGGAAAGAAGTATACATTTTCAGGTTCCGTATTATTTGATCGAATGAAGGAACTTGGGTTATATGAAACGGATGTGGCTAAGATTCAGAGTACTATTAAAGATGAAGGACTAATGAATATTTTTGCATCATAAATTTGCGTTGATACAACACATTGATGGGTTGACCCAACAGAAGAAAGAGAGGAAATCATATGGCACTAACATCATTGCACATTGCTTACATTATTATTACCCTGGTTGTATTAATAGCATTATTATGCAAAAAGGAAATCGTAATTCCCTGTGTGGCAGGAATCCTTGTTATTGGATTCGTTTATTCCGGTAGTGTAGTTAAGTCAATACAGATACTAAACAATGCATTGATTCATTCATTTATTGAGTTATTAAGTATTATTATTGTAATTGCTCTGGTAGTTTCCATGTCAAAGGCAATGATAGCCCTGGGTGCAGATGAGGTAATGATGCATCCGGTACGAAAGATTATTAGAAATAATAAAGCCGCCTTCTGGATTATCGGTTTTACAATGTTAATCGTTTCCTGGCTCATATGGCCCTCACCGGCAGTAGCACTTATTGGAGCACTCTTATTACCGGTTGCCGGAGAAGTAGGCCTTCCGGTTATATGGGCAGCAGTTGCGATGAATATATTTGGACATGGTATCGGACTTTCTTCCGACTTTGTAATTCAGGGAGCGCCATCCATTACCGGTACTGCAGCAGGACTTGATGCAAATCAGATCATGAAAGCCAGTATTCCTTTGTGGTTAACCATGTCGGTGGTAACAGCGGGTGTTGCTTTCTTTATGATGCTTCGTGATTTAATGTTGAATAAAGGTTCACAGACCGCTGTGAAAAAAGAAATGGTGTTAAAAGAAATAAAGAAGCCGAAACTGGCCAGATTTATTGCAATTGCAATGCCACTGGCATTTATTGCAGATATTGTAGTTATGATTTCCTTTAAAATTAACGGCGGAGATGCTACCGCTCTTGTAGCCGGTACGGCGCTGATACTTACCTGTGTTATTACTATACTCGACAAAGGTCTCGGAGAGGCACTGGAAACAGCAACAGACCATATAAAAGAAGGATTTAAATTTGCAATAAAAATATTTGCACCGGTTGTAGTGATTGCCGCTTTCTTTTTTATGGGCAGTGAAGGTTTTGCACAGAAAGTTCTTGGTCCGGATGCAACTGGTCTTTTAAATGATATAGGTCTTTGGCTTTCCTCTCATATACCCTTATCCAAATTAACAATGGTACTCTCTGAAACTTCCGTTGGTGTTATAACCGGGCTGGATGGTTCCGGATTCTCTGGGCTTCCCTTAGTTGGTTCTATTGCACAGACTTTCTCTTCTGTTGGTAATATACACGTTGCAACCCTTGCTGCCTTGGGTCAGATCGTTACTGTCTGGGTCGGCGGCGGTACCATTATTCCCTGGGGAGTAATTCCTGTGGCAGCCATATGCGGTATTGAAGCAACAGAACTTGCAAGAAAGAACCTGATCCCCGTATTATGCGGTTTTGGTGCTACGATAATTGTTGCAATGTTTCTCATATAAGGTTTCCAATTGAGTTACATCATTATAAATAATTTGAGTCTAGTAAATACGATCCTGACCTTATGAGGAGATGCCAGTCAAAGACTAGTTTATCGTTGGAGAATAACCATTAAGCAACATATTACCAAGGTCAACACCTATGACAATAAGCTGGTGTTGACCTTTTCTTATCGATTAGTAAAGTACTCCTATTCGATAAAAAACCCTCCGGGAGGATGCACATGACGCGCCAAGGAAATTTGTCACTATCGTGATAGTGCGTCAGCGCTAGAGTCTGGCGAGCCAGACTCTTTATTCTGAAGACTATAGTAGGTTTATGAGGTATATCATGAAATGTTAGTATGTGAATTTTGATAGATTTATTGTTACCTAGCCGGAGAAATTGCACATTAATATAAAGTCTCTAAGAATTTCCGCCATTTCCTCCGGAGATTTCTGCGCATCGTCATTCAGCCAGCGAATCAGGATATGCATAAAACCTCCGGAGCTAAAGGATAACGCATAATCAATGCTTTCCTTTGGTAACGCTAATTTATCGCCTTTTACTTCATAAAAAGCCAGGGGTAGAAGCTCATCAGCCTTAGTAAGAAAGAAGGGGAGCAAATGCTGGCGGTTGACCAATGTAAGAAAATCCCTGTGTTTTACCATTTCAGTAAAAAATATTTTAGCAATACCAGGTAAGGATAAGTCGGCCCCCTTATGGATTTGGGCTCTGTATTCCAGCCAGATTTTATAAAAACTGCCTTCCAGAATTTCATCTTTTGAAGAATAATTCCGGTAAAAGGATCTTCGGGATAAACCTGCATGATCCGTTATCTCCTGTATGGTTATATCATAATAATTTTCTGTGGCCATTAATTTTAACAGAGCTTCTTCCATCCATAATTTCGACTGGTCTGATTTTGGATTTCCTTTATTTTTACCTGACATGAATATACCTCCTGTATCGTCACATATCTTTCAATCTGTAGCGTTTGAGTCAAAAGGATTGACTCTGCTTACCCATTTATTATAATAGGTATTGTTAATCGACACAAGTGTGACTATTATAAAGGAGGAATATTTATGAACACTATGAATTTTATCGTTTGGATGCTTCCTGTCATATTTATGATTCATGATTTTGAGGAAATCATAATGTCAGAAGTGTGGGGCAAACGCTACAGTAAGGAAATTAATACGGTTTGGCCTAAAAATAAGCCCTTTGGTCTGAATTATATTAAGAACTGCCATACTCCTACGTTTGCTATCGGAGTAGAGGTGGAATTTTTGTTATTCACCGTTATCTGTTTGTTTTCCGTAATCTTTGATAATTATTTTATCTGGTATGGTGCTTTTCTTGGAGTAATCATTCATATGGTTCTGATCCATATAGTAATCTGCTTTCGGTTTAAAAACTATGTTCCGGGAGTTGTCACATCAGTCATCTTTCTACTGCCTGGAATCTGGTTTTTATATAAAGCCTGCGGGATACTTCATTATGGCATGAGGACAGTATTATTAGCTTCTTTGTTAGGAATTGTATTGATGGCAGTGCTAATACCGGTACTTCATAAATTTATGGGTACCTGGTCGGAGTGGCTGTATCAATATTCGAATAAACAGCCTTAAGCATAATCGTACCCATAACTTGGTATATGTTATACAGGTTGTTATAACGCAGTGTAAAAAGCAGGTTATATCTTGCAGACAATCAGTAAAGGCAGCAAATGTAATTAGTAATTTAGCATGGGAAAAGGGGCATTTTCATTTGCTGGAAGCTTAAAAAAAATATAACCTGCATTTTAGTTTTTAGATATGATTCATTAATTATAAAAAGTCTTAAGGTACCTTTTAACAAAAAATAATTATTAACCCAAAAATAAAATCTATATTACTAATCCTTAATACTGAATAAACCGTAACATTGAAAAAGCTTTAACTATGAAAAGCTTTAACTATGAAAAAGCTCTAACAATGAAAAAGCTCTAACAATGAAAAAGCTTTAACCTTGAAAAGCTTTAACCTTAAAAAATCCTTTCACTTTGAAAAACCTTAACCTTGAAAAATCCTTTCTTTAAGCAATCTTTATTTTGACCAATCCTTCTTTTCTTTTATTTTATGTCTATATATCTATAACTCTCAAGATATTTACTTTCTGCAATATAACCATATAATCATAATAAGAAATCTTTTTAACGGAGAATAAAAATTATTTGATAAAAAACCATCCTTTCTATATAATAAATGAAAGAATAATAAATAAAAATAAGTACAAAGAAATAAGCAAAAAAGTGAAAAGAAATAAGTACAAAAAGTACATAGAAATATATTTTCTTGTCCGTATGAAAGGAACATTAATTTGGAGAAGGAAACTACCAACCTTGAATTACATATACAATATATCTTAAAAGAAGATGAAATCACTATAATTTCCTGTAAGGGCTATGGAACGGAGGTATTTTTACCTGGGTGGATTAACGGGTATCCGGTTAGAAGAATCGGGGCATATGCTTTCTCAGATCCTGTAAGAAGTTTAAGTAAATATTCCGATAATACAGAAGTATTACAAGAGGTGATACCCGGTATAAAAGTCCCCGGAGGTAAGCCAGGGTTTCTATATGGTCAAAGATTACAGGAGATATCGTTGCCTAAAGACCTTAGGGTCATAGATGAATATGCTTTTTATAATTGTAAGGAACTTACAACAGTGAATTTGGCTGTCAGTAGAATTCAAATTGAAAACGGCGCATTTATGAACTGCGATAAACTGTATTATATTAATATTGATGCAGCACCTGAGGATCTAACCAGTGCAAGAAATATCTTAATCGAACTGATTAGTGAATTATGCATTACTTTTTCCCCTGAGGGAGAAAAGGTCGTTTTCCTTTTCCCGGAGTACTATGAGTATTCCGTTGAGAATACGCCGGCCCGTATCCTTCAGGAGGAACTGTACGGGGCCGGTTATCGTTATCGGTTGTGCTTTAATCAGGGAAGAATGGATGTGATGGGATACGATACCCTGTTTCAAACTGCGGAAATCCAAAGAATTCCGGAGACGGCTCTCCGCATTGCTTTTTTAAGACTGCTATATCCGTATAAATTAGAGGAAGCTGCAAAGAAACAGTATTTGGATTTGATTATCCGGCAGATGGAACAGGCTTTAAAACTTATGATTTCACAGAATAATATAATAGGTCTTAACTTATTGACAAACCTTGGAATCATGACAGAGAAAAACTTTGTAGACGCCCAGGAAATGGCGGTCCGAACAGGGCATAAGGAATGCGCCGGGATCGTATTAAAAGCGCGGCTTCACTATTTTCCTCCAAAGGAAAAAGAATATGATTTATAAATAGATTAAGTGATAGGAAGAGATTATTATGGCAGAAGACAGAGAATTACAACTGCAGAAAATAGGACAGACGATTCTTTCCGGGGCAAGGACGGAACTATGCCTTTATATGCGGTATTTTAATCTTCCACTTAGCAGCCTGCATTATGAGAACAGGCAGGGAACAAAATTTTTAGGTACAGATGGACTGGGATTATATTATGATCCGGAAGTTTTAATAGAAGCTTTTAAAGCAGGTCCTGTTTTTGTTAACCGGATGTATCTCCATGTGGTTCTCCACTGCATATTCAGGCATCTGTTTAAGCCCCACAGAGAGAATAAAACCATATGGGATCTAGCCTGTGATATTGCGGTTGAATATATTATTGATGGAATTAAATACCGCTGTGTCAGGTATCCTGCTTCCAGATACCGTCTGGTATTTTATGAGAACCTTAAAAGTAAATTCAAAGTACCTACTGCCGAGAAAATATTCGGACTGCTACTGGACCTTGATATGACACAGGAGGAACAGGAACAGTTAGAATATGAGTTCAGAAAGGATGACCATACGCTATGGCCTCAGGAAGATCAGAAACAAAATCAGGGTATGGAATCTCCGGAACAAAAATGGAAAGAAATCAGTGAAAAGATGCAGACTGATATGGAGACATTTTCAAAGGAAGAAGCACAGGAAACTCAAACCCTCAAAGAAGAAGTAAGGATTGAAAACCGGAAGCGTTATGATTATAAGAGTTTTCTAAGAAAATTTGCAATTCTTAAGGAAGAACCGGTAGTTGATCTGGATTCTTATGATACGATTTTATATACTTATGGGTTGCAGCTCTATGGCAATATGCCCTTAATTGAACCCCAGGAAACAAAAGAAATGAAAAAAATCGAAGAAATTGTTATTGCGGTTGATACCTCCCTTTCCTGTTCCGGTGATTTGATTCGGGAATTTTTAAGGCAGACCTATACTATTTTAAAGGAAAGTGAAAGCTATTTTCGAAAAATTAACATACACCTCATTCAATGCGATGATGAGGTGCGTTTGGATCAGGTCATTACCAGTCAGGAAGAATTAAAAGAATATATGGAGCATTTTGAAATAGTCGGCAATGGAGGGACAGATTTCAGACCTGTTTTTGATTATGTAAATCAGTTGATAAAACAGAAAGTCTTAAAGAATTTAAGGGGGCTGATCTATTTTACCGACGGACAGGGAGAATTCCCTAAGGCGAAACCACCCTATGATACCGCTTTTGCCTTTTTACGGGATAATTACGAGGAGGTCGGGGTTCCGCCCTGGGCTATGAAGCTACTTATTGAGTCGGAGGCTTTAAGACAGAAAACAGAACGTGATTTCAATCTATTCCCTCTTAAGGAGGATTCATTCTGAATCCATCAACCAGAACCACAAATTTAAATGGAAAGAGTGATCGAAAGGACAAGAACCGTTATGAATATTAAACGAGCAAAAGAAGAGATCGTTAACACCGTGAAAGCTTACCTTGCCAGGGATGGATTTGGTAATTACCGGATACCCTATTTAAGACAACGTCCGATTCTGTTGATTGGACCGCCCGGTATTGGTAAAACCCAGATTATGGAACAGGTGACGGCAGAATGTAAGGTAGCCCTGGTATCTTATACGATTACCCACCATACCAGGCAAAGTGCGGTTGGACTTCCCTTTATTAAAAATAAAGAATATGAAGGGAAGGAATACCCGGTAACAGAATATACCATGAGCGAAATCATTGCCTCCGTATATGAAAAAATGGAACATACCGGTATAAAAGAAGGCATCTTATTTATTGATGAAATCAACTGCGTTTCGGAGACCTTAGCACCTACCATGCTTCAGTTTCTACAGTATAAATCCTTTGGTAACAGAAGAATTCCAGAAGGCTGGGTCATAATAACTGCCGGGAATCCGCCGGAATATAATCGTTCTGTAAGGGAATTTGATACGGTAACTCTTGACAGGGTAAGAAAAATAACCTTGGAACCGGATTACAATGCCTGGAAAGAGTATGCTTATAAACAAGGAATCCATGGTGCAATCATATCCTATCTGGATATCAGAAAAGAGAATTTTTACCGGGTGGAAACTACACCGGATGGCATATTTTTCGCAACCGCCAGAGGCTGGGAGGATTTATCAGAGATGCTGTTAACCTGTGAGGAACTAAAGCTTTCTGTTACCGAAGACCTGGTAATTCAATATCTCCAGTATAATACCATAGCCAGGGATTTTGCTAATTATTATGAACTATTTAATAAGTATAAAGAAATTTATTCCATTGAGGAAATCTTAAAGGGGAATATCACAGGAGAAGCTATCTATAAAATCGGCAGAGCTCCCTTTGATGAGAAATTAAATGTAATCGGACTGCTGCTTGGACGGTTAAACGGTATATTTAAAGATGTTTTCCTTATGGATTTATATATAGACAGATTATTTGCCTGTCTGAAAGAATTTAAGCAGCAGATTATAGATAAGGGTTCAAAGTCTCCCATAGAGCTGCTTTTGGACCTGCAAAAAAACGAAGAAGAAAAGTATTTAAGTAAACAGGAAAGTGGACAGGCAGACAAAACCGAAACTACGGTATCTGCGGCTGTCAGTAATAGTCTTAACGGCTACCTAGTCAAGTTAAAGGAGAATGAGGCAACTGATGCTTTGAAAGCCTTTGAACTGGTAAAACAGTCATTTGACCAGGAAGGCGTAAAACGTAAGGAGCAGATAGAAGCTGCGAGAGCAGCTCTTAACTATGTATTTGAATTTATGGAGACTGCCTTCGGGGAGAGCCAGGAGATGGTAGTGTTTGTTACAGAACTTACCGTTAATTTTTATAGTTCAAAATTTATCGGTGAATATGGCAGCGAGATGTATATGAAATATAACCGAAGTCTGCTGTTTGAAGAAAGGCATAAGGAGATTATTCATGAAATAGATAAGTTATAAAAACTAAAAAGGGACTAAAGAGGGAGTAAAAATATGTTAAAACATGAGGTGTCTGAATTATTTAAAGAACATGAAACGTTAATTAAACCAACAATCCGTAAATGCAATGAAATTACGTTTAGGGCCGAGAAAGCAAAGCCCTGGGAAAGTAAATTAGGAGGCTGCCCATACCTTGAGGGCATCAGTGACTATCCTGCCGACAAGGAAGGGAGACCCATGATGTTCCTGGCGCAGATTAATTGTTCCGAATTAGTGGGATTGAATCACATGCCAGTAAGCGGGCTACTGCAATTCTTTATTCGGGATGATGAGTTATATGGATTGAATGCCCCTTGTGTTGTCCGCTATATTGAACAATATATAACGGAGGAAGACAAACTGGTATCAGAAAATCCTTATGAAAAAGCTTATAAAGGCTACCTGCCCTTTAGCAAGGCCGGCAGAATGTACTTTGAGGCAGGAGAAATGCCCTTACCGGCTTCCTGCGAAGAATCTTTTAATAAGCTTTTTGCTGGTATCACTTTTAACGAAGCACAAGAGGACAAGTTATTTGATGAATTTGACAGCGCTGGCAGCAGGGTAGGAGGATACCCGTACTTTCTTCAATCAGAACCGCCATTTTTTGAAACCTGTAACCAGGTCTTGCTGCAGCTCGATTTGGATGATGAATGCGGCATTATGTTTGGTGATGCAGGAAATTGCAATTTCTTTATAACGGAGGAAGATTTAAAGAATAAAGATTTTTCAAATGTGGAATATGAGTGGCAGTGTGCATAATACGTGACTGTTTATACATTAAAAGTGTCTGTTATTCAGGCAGTCGTACCGTTTCCATTCGTGTAATATAAACAGACTGGGGATAGGAAAAGGTTTTGTTCGGAGGTGAATAATGAAAAAAGAAGATTCAAATTTTTTCGAAAAAGTATATGAAATCGTTGCAATTATACCGGAAGGTAAAGTCGCAACCTACGGCCAGATTTCCCTTATGTTAGGGAACCCTTATGCATCTCGTGCGGTAGGTTATGCAATGCACGGTGCTCCCCCGGAACGAAACCTTCCCTGTCACAGAGTAGTGAATAAAGAAGGTCGACTGGCACCCGGGAATATTTTCGGAGGAGAGAACATACAACGGGAAGAACTTGAAAAAGAAGGGATTACATTCTTAGAAAACGGCTGTATTGATATGGAGAAACATCTATGGAGATTTCATACGCCATAAGATTAGGAAATAAGAATAACAAGTTCTGTACAATGTGGTAAGACAGGATTATAATGTTAATAATTATTTATATATTAGAGATATAGAACAAAAATGAGGCTAATTTTCGTTATAACTGTAAACAATTCAAAGGAGGACAACCTATGAAGGAATTACAGCCCCATATTAGATTATCCAAAGAGGATAGTGCTAAATATGCTATTTTGCCGGGAGATCCAGGCAGGATTGACCATATTAAAATGTTTTTAACGGATGCAAAAGAAATAGCTTATAACAGAGAAATCAGAAGTATCAGCGGATACTATAAAGGGATAAAAGTGCTTGCAGTTTCTACTGGAATGGGAGGTGCGTCTACCGGAATTGTTGTTGAGGAACTTCATAACATTGGCGTTTCCAATATGATACGAATTGGCAGCTGCGGAGCTTTGGTGCCGAAAATGAAGCTTGGAGATTTGCTTCTTGTTAATGGTGCTGTCAGGGATGAAGGGACTTCCAAAGCCTATATTGAGAATAGTTTCCCGGCCATACCGGATACCGATTTATTGTTAAAAATAATCCAGGTGGCTAAAACCGGTAAAATTCCATATTATATCGGAATGGCTAGAAGTCATGACAGCTTTTACACAGACAGAGAGGAGGAGATAGACAGCTATTGGTCCAAGAAGGGAGTTATGGGAGCAGATATGGAAACAGCAGCCTTGTTTGTCATAGGGTCCCTAAGAGGAATCAAAACAGCGTCTATACTAAATACGGTTGTTGAGTATAAGGGAAATCTGACAGAGGATATCAACAGTTATGTTGACGGTGAACTTTCCGTAAAACAGGGAGAAAAGAATGAAATACAAGTGGCCTTGGAGGCTTTTGTATCAGAAGAGTTAAGTGAAAAGGAGAGACTGAATGAATAGTAAATTATGGTCATTGAAATTTAACACGGTAACTTTAGTATTAATACCAGCTGCCATCGGCATCAATTATTTGGGCAAATTATTTGCTGGGGTTTTAAAGCTTCCTCTATGGCTGGATTCAATCGGCACCTGTCTGGCGGCAATTCTTGCTGGACCTATTGTAGGAGCAATCTGCGGTGCTGCCAACAATATCATCTATGGATTGACCATGGATCCTATATCAACGATTTATGCCTTAACCAATATAGGTATCGGGATAGCCGTTGGTATTCTGGCTTATAAGGGTTTCATGAAAAATTTTAAAGGTGCAATTGTAACTGCAATCGTAGTAGGCTTGGTATCTGTTGTTATATCTACCCCCCTTAATGTTATTTTCTGGGGTGGTCAAACCGGTAATGTATGGGGTGATGCCTTATATGCAGGAGCAGTAGCGGGTAATATCCCGGTTTGGATTGCCTCGTTCTTAGATGAGCTGGTAGTAGATCTGCCGGATAAAATCGCAGTAATTATTATTGTATTTTTAATCTGCAAGAGCCTGCCAAAGAGCCTGTTATCCTTGTACCAAAGGAATGATGATATCGAAAGTCTTGATTAAGTAAACATAATCCAGCAAAGTCCAAGAAAGTTAATTTAAGTGATATAAATATTTGGAGAAAATCCTGATATGGATTTTCTCCATCTTAACTATATGTGCCGGTAATGCGCGGAAGGGAGCTGACAATTGAAAAGTATCAGTTTATATGAGGATAAAAAAACCTTACTGAATAAGATTGCACCGGAAAGCAAGCTCCTGTATATTGTAACAGCAATTCTTGTGCCTGCCCTGCTTCACAGCAGATGGGCAGGTATCGGTTTTATCGGAGCCAGCATAATCTTACTTGCCGTTGGAAAGGTACTTAGAAAGACGTTACCGTTACTGGGAGTCTCTGGCTTTGTACTTTTAACGGTTCTTATAATTCAGGGAATATTTAGAGCGGGCAATACCGTGCCGCTTTTTCAAGTAGGACCGGTTACTTTTTATAAAGAAGGGGTATACTTTGCCCTTGGTATTTTAACCAATGTCATTAATATACTATTGTCCTTCTGTGTATTGATTCTAACCACAAAGCCCTCGGATCTGATAGAGAATTTTATCAGAAGAGGGTTTTCTCCCCGTTTTGGTTATGTGTTCCTGTCGGTATTTCAGATTATACCCCAGATGACAGAAACCATGAGTACGATTACTGACGCACAACGAAGCAGGGGGATGGAAACAGAAGGAAACCTCTTTGTGAGAATGAAAGCTTTTATCCCCCTTATTTCCCCAGTGATTATGAGCTCCTTGATTAATACCAAGGAAAGAGCACTGGCTTTGGAAGTAAGAGGATTTAATTCAAAGCATAAGAAAACTTATTTAAATGAAGAAAGGAAAACCGGAGCAGACATATATATACAGATTGGTTTACTCCTAGGTATTCTGGCTGCCTTTGTTGGGAGGATCATGATATGGCTCAGATAGTAATCGAACATTTAAAATATAAATATCCTGGAAGTAATGCCTTAGCCCTTGATGATATATCCTTAACCATAAAATCCGGAGAATTCCTTGGAATTATCGGCAGTAATGAATCGGGAAAAAGCAGTCTGTGTCAGGCCGTGGCCGGTTTAATACCAAACTTTTATAAGGGGGCTTACGGTGGTAAGGTTTTTATCGATGATCTGGAAGTGAAGACCGTTGATGTAGACGAGTTATGCCAGAAGGTGGGCATTATCTTTCAGAACCCGTTTAATCAGGTGACTGGTTCAAAACTTACCGTATATGAAGAGATTTCCTTCGGTCTTGAAAACCTGGGAATTCCCAGAGATGAAATGAAGAAACGTATTGATGAAGCCATGGAACTTTTAGATATCAGCAGATTGAAAGACCGTTACCCTTTTGATTTATCCGGCGGACAGATGCAGAGAATGGCCATTGCCAGCATTATTGCTATGAAACCGGAGGTAATCATTTTAGATGAACCTACCTCCCAGCTGGACCCTCAGGGCAGGGAGGAGGTATTTCAGGCAGTACAAAAACTTAGCCGGCAGGGAATCACCATACTGTTAGCCGAACACAATATGGAAAAGCTTGCACAGTATAGTGACAGGGTAGTCCTTTTGGATGGGGGAAAGCTCATTGCCATCGATTCACCACAGAATATATTTTCCAGAGAGGACCTTTATGAATATGGCGTGGAACCGCCGGTATATACCCAGATCTGCAAGAAGCTGGGTATAAAAAAGGAAAGTACCGGCTGTTATCCTGTAACACTTACAGAGGCTTTCGAATTATTCGAAAAGAAAAGGGGGAACTAAGGCATGAGTATCATAGATATTAAAGACCTTCATTTCTCCTACGGTTCGGGAGAAGAAATCTTAAAAGGTATGAATCTTACCCTGGATGAACGTTCTACTGCTATAATCGGTCAGAATGGTGCCGGTAAAACTACCTTTGTTAAATTGTTAAAGGGGATATTAAAGCCAACAGCAGGTGAAATCTTATTAAATGGAAAGTCTACGAAGGATTTAACGGTAGCCACCCTTGCGAAACAGATTGGAATGGTTTTTCAGAATCCAAATGACCAGATTTTTAAGAATGTAGTATTGGATGAAGTAATGTTTGGTCCCCTTCAGATTGGTATGGATAAAGGTACCGCTAAGGATAAAGCTCTTAAAGCACTTGAGATGGTAGGACTTCTGGACCAAAAAGGAGCCAATCCCTATGATCTTGGGCTTTCCAGAAGAAAACTGGTTGCCATTGCCTCCATCCTTGCAATGGATACGGAGGTTATCATATTTGATGAGCCTACCATTGCCCAGGATTATGCGGGGAAAGAACGGATTAAGGAGATTATTCATATGCTGCGCGCCGAGGGTAAAACAGTCATCACAATTATACATGATATGAATTTTGTTGCGGAGGTATTTGAAAGAGCTATTGTTTTTGCGAAAGGGAAAGCGGTATTAGACGATACCGTCAAAGGGGTATTTTTAGAAAAGGAAGTACTTGACGGGGCTTATTTAGAACAGCCGGATGTCATGAAGCTGGGGCTTAAACTGGAGTTAGGAGAATATTTAAATGTTGAGGAATTTGTCAGGTTATACCAAAACACTGTCCGTTAACTTATAAAAACAGGAAAGAAGAGTAGGAGCAAAGTAAAAGCCAGGTAAAAGATAGGTAAAAGCTAAGGAAATAGGTTGTTTATAATAGCACTAAATTTGATGTTTGCCGAATATATTAGAAAAAACGGCACAGGCAGTCAGTTAATGAAACGGAATTATTTTAATATTATTTTCTTGGGTTTGGTTCTGATACTCTGTAACCTTTTTTCAGAAAAAGGTATTCAAATCATAAAAGGTATGTCGCAAGTGAAACCGGAACAGGTTACAATAGTGCTTGATGCAGGCCATGGTGGATTTGATCCGGGTAAGATCGGTGTCAATGAGGTCCTTGAGAAAGATATAAACTTAAGCATTACTTATAAATTGAAAGGCTTTCTGGAACAAGAAGGCATTAAAGTTATCCTGACCAGAGAGGATGATAATGGATTGTATAAGCCTGGAGACTGGGATAAAAAAAGGGTGGACATGAGTAAGAGAGTAGCTATCATTAATTCCAGTGATGCACTCTTTGCAGTGAGTATCCACCAGAATAGTTTTTCCCAGGAAAGTTCAAGAGGTGCACAGGTATTTTACCATCAGAACTCTGTACAGGGGAAAATTCTTGCGGAGACCATTCAGGAGCGGGTAAAGCAGACCATGAACGACGGCAATCACAGACTTGCGAAAGCAAACGGGAGTTATTATATGCTTCGGTATACCAGATGCCCCTTAGTTATTGTGGAATGCGGTTTTTTATCAAACTGGAGAGAAGCCGGTCTTTTAAGTGAGGATTCCTATCAGGAAAAGATAGCCCAGGCAATTCATCTTGGGATTATGGATTATATTAATAATCTTGGTATCAAATAAAAAGGTATACAAACATATTTAAGATCGGCTAAACTCAGCATGCTACTGGTGGAACTTGATGTATTTACAGCAGCGGTGCCTCTTAAAAAGGCTTGAGTAACCCCTTTTTACTTAATATTTTGTATTTACATAGCTGTCTTTAATTGATATACTAGCTTAGATAATTAGACAGAAAAGGTATAACTAGTACCATAATATATATAAAAAAATAAAATTTAATTGCAGACGATTCATTAAACAAAGAATTATCTTTGAATTTAAAGCCGATACTTATTATTTAAGTTATAAGCTAAAATAACAATATTGAAAAGATTTATCCGGAGGATAATAATGACTAAAAAATTATTTATCAGCGGAATATGTATACTACTTATGATAGCCCTATCCGCATGTTCCAATGAGAATAAAGAAGTACAAAAACACGCCTTTAAAATGGATACCATTATGAATATAAAAGCCTATGGTCCTAAAGCAGAGAAAGCCATAGACGCCGCCTTTTTAAGAATTGATGAAATTGAACAGATGGCAAGTGCGTCTATTGAAACCAGTGATGTAAGCAAAATTAACCTTGCTGCCGGTAAAGATGCTGTTAAGGTTCATCCTGAAGTTTTAGAAATGATTAAAACTGCGGTAACTTATTCCGATTTAAGCAATGGTGCCTTTGATATAACAGTGGGTCCATTAATAAAGCTTTGGGGTATCGGTACGGAAAGTGAGAGAGTTCCGTCAGATTCTGAAATCAAGGAGACCTTACCGTTGATTGGATATAAGAATATCAGTATTAACGAAACAGACAACACGATTAAGCTGTTAAAGGAAGGAATGTCCATTGATCTTGGAGGGATAGCAAAAGGCTATGCTGCGGATGAAACTGCCAAAATTCTAAAAGAATATGGTGTTAAAAGTGCAGTCATAAGCCTTGGCGGCAGTAGCGTCTATACGCTTGGAGAAAAAGCGGACAAATCCCTGTGGGCAGTGGCAGTACAACATCCAAGGAAGGCTGAGGATAATAAGTATGCCTGTGTTATAAGAATGCCAGAGCAGGCACTTTCTACTTCTGGGGATTATGAACGTTACTTTATGAAAGATGGTAAGCGGTATCATCATATTTTAGACCCCTTTACCGGTTATCCGGCAGATGCCGGGGTTATGAGTGATACCATAATAATAAGTAAGGATACACCTAATTGCAACATGCTGGCAGATATCCTTACAAAGGTAACCTTTGTATCCGGTACCCGTAAAGGCTTTCAGATTATAGACAGTTTACCCGGAGTTGAATGCCTGGCAATAACAACGGACAATAAGATATATAAATCTTCTGGCTGGAAAGACGAAGTGGAAAACATAAGTCCAGATTTTAAAGTCCAGAATTAAATGATATTAGATGCATTTTATAATTTTGTGAGTTGAACAAAGATTAGTTAGTAACAAAGATTATGCAGTAACTTATATTGAAAAGTAACTTTATACTAGACAGTAATTTAATTTTAGAATAACTTAGCTAAGAGAATAACTTAATGTTTTTATATAATAACTTACTTAAAAATTTATTACATAATCTGGATTAAATTTACTATCTGTGCTATACTGGGAATCGCAAATAAAATTTAAAGGAGGTGGCTTACATGAAAAGCTTTGTTTGTAAAAATCAAGGCAACATGATAGTTTGGGAGGGAATGCTATTTGAATTACAAGAAAGGTGCAGATGTATTGCCAGACCGCCTGTTAAAAGAGATTCAGGAATATGTGGAAGGATGTCTTGTCTATATTCCGAAAAGTACCAATAAGGCAGGCTGGGGTATTTTAAGCGGTACCCGTCAATTTATTGACAAAAGGAATAAAAACATCAAGCTATTATTTGAACAGGGAGAATCTATCCGAAATTTATCGGAGCAGTTCCATCTGGGAGAAGACACGATCCGGAAAATTGTATATAAGAAAAAATAGGTATAACTATTCTTTCCCTATTATTCTTTTATGACGTGTGAGATAATACATTTGACCGGTTAATTTATATTGAAAGGGGTTGGTTATTTTGATCAAAAATTTAGAGGTGTTTGATTTATAATACTCTAAAAAAGGCAGTGGGTACTCATGGCAATGGGAATCCATTGCCTTTGTTTATGTAATATATCAAACTTCGCAGTTATTTTTGCCCTGGTATACTTGATAAAATCAGCAAGGAAGGTGATTAAGAAAGCATTGATTATCCTATGTTTCATAAGCTTAGGATTCTGAGCCTGGAATTCACTAATGATTTTTTCAGGTAGTAAAGCAAGACCCAAAAGGCACAAACTCCTCGCTAGGCTCGTGAAACAGTGTGCATTTTGAGTCTGAACCACCTGAAAAAGTCATAAGTGAATGATCAGACTCAGAATAAAGCGCTTATGAAACATAGCATAATGATGCTTTAAATATAGCTTTAGGGCTTATTTTATCAAGTGTTTTAAGTTTATTAACTGCGAAGTTTGAGTATTATACTGAAAAATCTTCTAAGGTAAAATGACATAAGGTTGCAAGAAAATATATGAATGGAAAGGATGCCACAATATGATTTTTTTTCTGTGATACTGATACACATTTTATTTAGTGGCAGTATTGCAAGGAATCTGCGGTATACAAAGGGGACAAATATGGATTTATCTAATATACATAGTGAGCGTTTACTGTTAGTACCAGTAACACTTCAAATAACCAGGACTTTACTGGATAATAATAAATCAGAACTAGAAAAGCTTTCACTTAATTCCGATGACCAATGGCCGACGGTAGATACGTGGGATATTCTACCAATCATAAATGATACACTGAAAAGAGATAAGGAACCAAGTGGCTTTGAATTCTGGATGATAGTAAAAAAAGAAACAAGGCAGGTAATTGGTGATATTGGTTTTCATGGAAAACCCAATGAGAAAGGCGAGGTTACAGTCGGATATGGAATCATTGGAACAGAAAGGGGAAAAGGTTACGGATATGAAGCTTTGAATGCTATTATGAAGTGGCTTAAAACAAAGGATATCGTAAAAATAGTAAAAGCGGATTGTCTGATTACGAATGTACCTTCAGCCCAGATACTTAAAAAGGCCGGTATGAAAGAAACAGGCAGGGATTTAGAGAATATCTACTGGGAATATGTTAAGGAAGAAAAGTAAAGAGTTAAATCACTAAAAGATTTATCAAAGATTAAACACTATATGAAAAACACTATTTTTTATCCAAGGGGGATATCACATAGGCACATAATATGGTATAATAAGGTTAATTAAAACGGTCACTCTCATACAATTATTTTCTGGTCTGACCGTCTGATTCAAAAAAACTATGACTACGAATATAGGAGAATATTACAATGCTAGGGAAAACAGAAATCGGTCAGATTGAAAAAACCTTAAGAAACAGTATTGACAAAAAGGATATTGCCGGCGGTAATTTATTGGTAATAAAAGGCGGCGAAGAAATACTTTATAAAGAAGATGGCTATGCTGACTTAGAACATGCGCAACCGATTAAAAGAGATTCGATCTTCCGGTTATATTCCATGAGTAAACCTGTTACGGCAGCAGCCGTCATGATTTTAGTGGAACGGGGGGAGATAGACCTCTACGAACCGGTAAGCAAATATCTTCCAGGGTTTAAAAACCAATTGGTAGAAGAGGACGGCAGACTGGTGGCAGCGAAGCGCGAAATGATAATAAAAGACCTTCTGTCTATGACCTCCGGCTTGGTATACGGAGGCTGGAATAAAGCCGGACAGGATACGGAAAACTTATTCCGAGAGCTTGATAGCAGACTATTTGGTGATGCGCCGATGAGTACAGTTGAGGCTATGAATAAACTGGGGCAATGCACACTTTGCTTTCATCCGGGTGATTCCTGGCAGTATGGAACTTCCGCCGATGTGCTTGGAGCACTTGTAGAAGTGGTAAGTGGAATACGCTTTGGGGAATTTTTAAAGAAGGAGATTTTTACTCCTTTAGGTATGGAGGATACCGGATTTTTTGTACCGGTTGAGAAAAGAGAGCGCCTGGTTAAGACTTATGCAGAGGATGGCAATGGAGGTCTTAAGTTATATACCGGTAATCATCTTGGGATAATCCAGAATATGGACAGAGACCCAGCCTTTGAATCCGGCGGGGCAGGACTGGTATCTACTATAGATGATTATGCCAAATTTGCTCAAATGTTAATAAAAAGAGGTACTTTAAACGGAGTTCAGATCTTACGTCCAAGAACCGTTAACTATCTGACTACAGGAACCTTAAACGCCAATCAACAGAAAAGCTTTGATAATTGGCTCACGTTATGCGGTCATAGTTATGGGAATTTAATGCGTGTCATGACGGAAGAATCACAAGCAGGTGATTTAGGCTGTCTAGGTGAGTACGGCTGGGATGGATGGCTGGGTGCTTATTTCTGCAATTGCCCCAAGGAGGACATTACGATACTTTTTATGATGCAGAAAACCGATGCCGGAACAACTTCACTTACCAGAAAGCTTCGGAATATTATTTTAAGTTCGATTTAAATTAATTGTTGCTAAGGTCATGTTGGGATAGCACGATTGGAGATTCAGACCAATGGTAGATTATTTTTTAACACACATAAGGGCAGTAAATTTTCAGACACTAAGAATTACCAGGTAGATGCTATTAAGATACCAGGAAGAATATCTATGAACTGTGAAACCAGGAGAATACATGATAATTATATCAAAAGATTTTAATAGTGAGGGTTTTTCCTATTGTATCCGTTCAGCAAAGGAATCGGATGCAAGGGAGTTATCAGAACTTCGTGTACAGATAGACGGAGAGACAGAAAATCTGGACAGAGAAAGCGGAGAAGGGTTTATTGATGAAGCGGGTTTTGGACAATTAATTGTGGAGGATAGTAACAGCCTTAAGAATCTGTTTTTGGTAGCCGAGACTCAGGGGAAGATAGTAGGATTTTCAAGGTGTGAGGGGAGTGTCCTAAAACGCCTTTCCCATAAGGTAGAGTTTGGTATATGTATCTTGCTGGCTTACCAGGGATATGGAATCGGCAAACATCTTTTATCCGAAACGGTATCCTGGGCAGATTCCAATGACATCGAAAAAATATCTTTGCTTGTACTAGAAACCAATGAAAGAGCTATCAGACTATATCAGAAGCATGGATTTGAGATTGAAGGAATCCTAAGGAAAGATAAGCGGCTTTCTGACGGTAATTTCTATAATACCATTGTCATGGGCAGATTAAAAGAACAGACAAAGATTTAAAATTTAAAAATTTTAATAAATAGTTATAATATGACACGCTATTGTCAGTTGATTCTGTTAATATTATTATAATCCTTAAGGAAAAGGCGGGGATTAATAAAAATTAGTGAGGTATCATGCATGGTTAATGTAAAAGAATATTTAGAACTTTTTATTACACAAAGCAAATTAACTGACAAACTAAATAATCTGCAGCTCCCGGATATTTACTTAGAACAGGATAAAATTAAAGTGTTAATGATAAATGAAGTCACACCTTTAAATCCTGAGGACTTTTTTTATAGCAGCATGGACAAGCCTGATTACATGAAGACCACTTTGCCGCTATTTCATAATGCTGGAATACATGTTGACAGTATCCAGGATATTATTAACAAAGGTATCTATATAACCACCGCTGTAAAATGTCCTAAGACCGGATATTCTGTTGAACGTAACGTGATAGAAACACATGCGGTTATTTTAGAAGAAGAAATACACCTTTTCCCGAACTTAAAAGTCATTATGCTGATGGGGGATGTAGCAAAAAAAGCCTTTAACATGATAGCAAAAAAGAATATAAAAAAGAATGTAATCCCCTCAGAAGCGACCTATAAAATAAGGAAGAATCAATACTTTTACGGTGATATCAGAGTTTTTCCTTCCTATATCATGACTGGTGGAAATATTTTGATTGAAAAATCCAAAGTCAGCATGATAACAGAAGATATCAGGGAGATGGCAGATGTAACGGGAATAGCTTTGGAATAATAACTGGATTATCGTTTGAATGGTCGATCTTGCAATAGGCATGATTGTCAATATTGTATTTATCCATTAGTGACAGGATAAAGATACAAATAAGAAAAAGATACAAATAAGAAAAAGATACAAATAAGAAAAAGATACAAATTAGAAAACGATAAGAATAAGAAAAATGATACGAATAAGAAAACGATACGAGCAGGAAAACGATACGAATAGAAAAGGATATATCGGTTTTCTACTCGTATCGTTTAATTTTACTATAAATATTGCAAGCATTATCTAACACTCTTCTTCTAAGATTTTCGCCATTTCAATAATAAAGAGGAGTTAATAATAACAGCCACAGACCCTGCATTATGTACCAAAGCACCAAGTATAGGATTTAAGATTCCGGTGATTGCCAGTATAATAGCGATAAAATTAAGTAACATAGAGGCAGCCAGATTTATGTGGATGGTTCCCATGGTTTTCTTTGATAATCTTAGTAAGTGTGGGATTTCTTTAATATCATCGCTGGTCAGAGCAATATCTGCTGCATCAATTGCAATATCACTGCCGATTCCCCCCATTGCAATACCTACCTGGGCAGCTTTTAAGGCTGGTGCATCATTAATTCCATCACCTACCATACAAACAGGTTCCCCATTTTTTTGATACTCTAAAATAGCAGTTAATTTGTCTTCCGGCAGACAGTCTGCCTTTCGCTCATTGATTCCTGCTATTTGGGACATATGATTGGCTGCCTCTAGTGCATCACCGGTTAATAAAACAGACTGGACTCCAACTTTATGGATTGCGGTTATGGTAGTTTTTGCATCCTGACGCAAAGTATCTGATAATGCTATAAAACCAAGGGCTTTTCCCTCTGCTGCCAGATAAATTATAGTACAACCCTCTGCTTTGGTTTTTAAAGCGGCTTCTTTAAGGCTATTTAGAATAGGAACCTTTTGGTTAAAAAAGAGTGTATCATTTCCGGCTAAAACTGTTTTCCCTCCTACAGCAGCAATAATCCCTTGTCCGGGGAGAAGCTCAAAGAAATCCGCATCGAGGGGTGAATGTCCCGTCTTATGTCTGTAACCAGATACAATGGCTTTGCCCAAGGGGTGTTCGGATTGAAGTTCCGCTGTAGCTGCTAATTCTAAAAGTTTATTTTCATCATAATCCTCAGAAAAACTTACTATTTGAACCACAGAAGGTTTTCCAAGAGTCAGAGTACCGGTTTTATCAAAAGCGATTCGTTTTACTTTAGACAGCCGTTCCAATGCATCTCCTTCTTTAATCAGAATACCATGTTTCGTCGCATTGCCGATTCCAGCCATTATAGCAGTTGGAGTCGCAAGAACTAAAGCACAGGGACAAAAAACTACTAAAATGGTAACTGCACGTAGGATTTCTCCGGTTATCAACCAGGTACCAAGAGCTGCTGCCAGTGCTATTACTACAATCCAGGTTGCCCATCGGTCAGCAAGACCAACAATTTTAGCTTTACCTGCATCAGCAGATTCTACAAGACGAATCATCCGCTGGAGAGAGCTGTCTTCTCCAACTTTTCGTGCCGACATCAGAAAAGTACCAAATTGGTTAACAGTACCGCTGTACACTTCATCACCTTCACCCTTATCTACCGGTAGTGATTCGCCGGTCATGACAGACTGATTAATGGAAGTCTGTCCTTTTATGATTATCCCATCCACAGCGATAGTTTCGCCAGCCAGTACTCGTATGGTATCTGCAATCTTTACTTGTTCTGCCGGTACAATAATTTCTTCGCCATCTCTTACAATCCGTGCAGTGGCTGGTGTCAAATGCACCAGTTTTTCAATGCCTGCCCGGGCTTTCGAAACAGTCCGTTCCTCCAGATAAGCACCAACAGCCATAATAAAAGCTACTTCGCCTGCGGCAAAGATTTCCCCAATGATTACGGATGCCACCAAAGCAATGGACACTAATACATCTGCTTTTATATCGAATTCCGTTACTAGTCCTGTGACTGCTCCTTTTATAATGGGGATACCGCATAACAATATGGCAATCCAGGCTATGTCAAAGGGAAGAGAAATGATATGAAAAAAACTCATTATTAATGCTGCCAAAGATACGCTTAAGAAAAACTGGGTATATTTTTTTTCATTCTCAAAAAATTGAAACAAGATACGGATTCACTCCTTTCGCGTTAAAACTATACTAATATGAAATAAATTTTTACAGACTGGGGTCATGGTTCTCATTAATTCATATGAATTAAATTTAAACCATACATAAGGGGGTATGGGTATAAAATATGATCATATTATACCCTGGGGGGTATGCCTTGTCAATAGAGAGAAGTGAGATTCCTGATATAGAAAGAATTGATTTCTGATACAGAAAGAGCTATGTGATATTTATATATTAGCCGTTGCTAATATTGTATAGAGACTAGTTTAGTACATAGTTACCCGCAAAAAAGATTTGGTATCTAAGCACATATTGGCGGTTACGAACCAGTTATAACTTAAACTGCTGCGATGCAAACAGGTATAGGTTAAGCCAATATGTGGTAAAAGATACCAAATCTTGGTACAGCTAAATTCTTGTCTTGTGTTTTAGTTATTGATTATGTCATTCTCGAAAAATGTTCTACTGCTTTTGTAAAATCTGCAATGGTTTTATCTGCATCTCCGTGTTCAATACCTTCACGGACGCAGTGGTTTATATGTCCTTCCAGAATAACTTGTCCTGCTTTATGCAAAGCGCTTTTGGCTGCATTGATCTGAATCAGAACATCTTCACAGGGAATATCTTCATCTACCATTTTATCAATTGCTTTAATTTGTCCAATAATTTTATTAAGCCGTCGGTGTAAATTATCCGAGTCCATGCACTGACGCATACTGACACCTCCTTTTATACCGGTAGGGGTATATGTTAAAGTATAACATCAGGTTTAGATTACGTCAACTAAGCAAGTCTTCTGTAATTTTAATTTACTTATAAGTTTACTTATATGTTATTAACTTTAACTTATTTCTGCAGGATATATAAGGTTGTAACTTCTTAAAAAAGGTGGTAATCTACAGCCAGAAATAAATTTTATGCAAGGAAAATAAAAAAAGGAGGGGTAAGTAACAATGAAAAAATTAATTATAATAAATGGAACCATGGGTGTTGGCAAGACTACTGTAAGCAAGCTACTTCTTGAAAAGCTAAAGCCCGGAGTATGGCTGGATGGTGACTGGTGCTGGTATATGAATCCTTTTATTGTGTCGGAAGAGAACAAGGAAATGGTACTAGATAATATCTGCTATTTACTAAGGGCTTATTTAAGAAATTCAGGATATGAATATATTTACTTTTGCTGGGTAATCCATGAGGAAGGTATTTTTGACCAGTTGCTTAAAAGACTAAAGGATTTGGAGTTTGAACTGCATAAGTTTACTTTAATTTGTTCGGAAGAAGCACTGATTGCCCGAATACAGAAGGATATCGAAAATCAAATACGTAATAGCGGGGATATTAGTAGAAGTACTGCCCGCCTTAAACTTTATGACAATATGGACACACTGAAAATAGATGTAAGTGACTTAACAGCGGAACAGACTGCTGAGAAGATAAAAAACGTATTACTGGATAAAGCTAGTCTAAAAAAATATTAAACCAATAAAAGGAACTTCCTTACCCGATATGCTCCCCAGATTAAAATCAGGGCAACTACCGGATAAGGCAGTTCCTTTCTCTATGTAAGGGTACTACTATGATTTAAAAGTTAATTTTATTACCTTCTTCGGACAACTATCGGCACATTCTCCGCATAAGATACATTCGGAGTGAGACATTGTATCACCTAGTACCATGGAGGAGACCTCCAGGCTCATAGGACAGTTCCTGGTACATAGGTTGCAATTCACACAATTTGAAGAATTTGATTTCAGATGCAGAGAAGGGATATGTAAAGCAGTACTTAGTTTTGTTCCAATTACCATAAAAGGCGCCATCCAGCAGATGGAATGGCACATACCTCGTCTGCCAAGGAGCAGAGCTAGCAGTGTGATCAATATAATAATTCCAAAGTAAGTAATCAAACCCGGTAAACTGGCTGCAGAAATTCCGTGGAAGGTCATATAGAAGAAGTTTACAGAGTGAACTCCTCCGGCAGTAATAAAAGCAAGTGCTATACCCGCTAACCAGGGAATCCAGATTATATACTTAATCAGATTGACTTTTCTGCCGTTTACTTTTTTATCAACTGCCAGCATACAGCACTCTTGCAGTCCCCCTGCCGGACACAGCCAGCCGCAGAAGGCTCTTCCGAAAAATAATGAGATAAGAAATAAAGCAGCAAACATAATAAAGCTGCCGGTAATAATTCCCTCCAGACCGCCCATAATGATAAGATAAGGCGAAAAATAAAATAAGGTGACCGGGAACAGTAAAAAGGAGATAAGAAGTAATAATTTACGGATTCGTTGTCGTTTCATGGCATTAATTCCTTTCAAGTGCATTAAGTTAGGTATTGTTACTTTCTAAATAGACTATATCATGTTGATATAGATGATGTCAAGCGGAATTACCTGATAACAGTATATTTATTAAAACTAATAATCAGGGTTAATTTAAAACATGCTTGAACTCGTAGAATATCACTGAATTTAATCACGCATGAGCCAAATAATTCTTGTAAATAATATAGTAATAATTTCATTTTGATTAAAAGTAATTTACATTATAGATAGTAGTATTGTACAATATAGATAGAGACAATCAAGCAAATATTATTTTGGTAGTGCAAAACAACAAAAGTGATTGTGAAAAATGAGTAAGAATATTGATTTTTAACTAAAACTACGGAGGGGAACGTATGCATAATATAATAAAGTTAAGATGTAACGTGTTATGGGTAACGATGGCTGTTATCATGCTGCTGTGCACTGCCTGCTCCAATGAAAGTAAAACAAAGACAGAGACGGCTCCAAATAATAAGCTTGTTCTAAAGGGAACGAACTTTGAAAATCTGGATTTGCCAGAAGAGTACGATATCAGGCAGTTTGAAGGGACAACCCTTAATTTCATTGTTGAAAATAACCTTTATGCCAATATACTGACCCATGAAAGCGAAGAATTTTCTGAAGTGACAGGGATTAATATTAATATCCGAGCAGTTGATTTTGACACTCTGATTCAAAAAATCAATCTGGATTTTATAACTCAGGCTGGTAAATTTCAGTTGGTCTATGTAGATCCATATCAAACCCTGAACCGATTTTATAATTATCTCGAAGTGTTAAATCCCTATAACCTGGCACCAGAAGAACCACATATAAAGGGTTTTATGAAGGATTTCATAGATTTTCAAACAGAAGTCTGTTCCTACTTTCTGAATAAGGAGCAGGTTTATACCATTCCCTTTGATAGTACTACGATGATTCTTTTTTACAGAAAGGATATTTTTGAGCAGTACAAGGAACAGATGACCAAAGATCTGGGATATACACCGATGCCGGGGACAAAGGATTTTACCTGGGAGCGGTATTGCGAAGTTGCAAAATGGATTGATGAATCAGTACCGGACAAGGAAGTTAAATACGGAAGCGGACTGATGGCGCAGGAACATAATTCAATTTTCTGTGAATTTTCTAATATATTGGCGGCTTACGGGGGAGATTATTTTCTGGATAAGAATATTAATACCATAGGGACCAGCCGGTATAAACAGATCAATACCCTTACTGATAACTTTGGGCAGGCACTTGATATGTATAAGAAAGTTGCAAAAGCTTCTGCTCCGGAAAGTGTGAACTGGAACTGGGCGGATACTGCCAATGCCTTCCGTAACGGAGAAATTGCCATGATGGCTAACTGGGATGAAAATTATACTTATGTGGAGGACACCCAGTTATCTAAAGTTGCGGGGAAAGTAGGCTATTCTATATTACCTTACGGAGATGTAAAAAGCAGTAATATCTACGGCGGTTCCGGCATCGGTATAAATAAGTATGCTACGGAGACAGAGAAGAAAGCCGCCTGGTTGTTTATCGTATGGGCAACTTCCAAGGATATGCAGTTAAAGGTTTTCATGCATCCGGAGGGTGGCAGTCTGCCGACAAGAAAGTCTGCTTATGAAGAGCTTAAAACTAAAGAACCCATAAATGTATTAAACACCAAAATTAATAAAGCATCCCTGGATGAATATATGAAGGCAGTTCTGGATGCCTGGAAACCGGAAAATATTTATTTAAGACCTAAAACCTCGGATTTTTATGATGCTGAGACAATACTAATTGATAATATACATCAAATGCTGGTGGACAACCTGGACAGCCAGGAGGTAAGTATGAAAATATTTACAGATTTATCTCATTGATGGAGGATTACGTAAGAAGGAGAGACTAACTTTGAAAAAAATCAAGATTTATAATGCGCTGAGAGTGAAGCTTGGTGTAATTGCAGCCATTTTGATTGCCCTGCCTTTAATCACGATCTCCTTTTCTTATTCCAGGACAGTAAAAAAGATTATACAAAATAAATACACAGAATCCGAGACCCAGTCGGTATATGAAACCGGTGAAAAAATCAATTTTTTACTGGATGATCTGGAAGAGTTCTCCACCCTGATTATCTCAAACAATACCATTCTTAAGATGGTGGAACATCACGCCCAATATTCACAAGATGAATTCAACAAAATACTTCGGACATTTATTACCTCCCGGGATGATATTGAGTCAATTGATCTTGTAGTCGGTAAAAATTATTATTATGCCGGTGTGAATAAAATCGGTACTGGAGTTCAGATTAACACAGAACTGGTCAGGTCCTCCGGTCAGCCTATCTGGCTGCCCACCACCCATAAGATGATTGAAATCCTATCAGGTAAGTTTGAAAAACTCTATTTTACGCGAGGAAGAAAAGTCATAGATTTTAATACGCTAAGGGACTATGGCTATCTGCGGTTTGATTTGGAGGAAACCACTCTTTGGAATGAATATTCCGGATTACTGGAGGATGGACCGGAAAATTATTCAGAAGTATTCATCTGTGATAAAAAAGGCCGGATAATCAGCCATCCAAGTAAGATAAAAATCGGACAATCTATTAAGGGCGAACCCTATGCAGATAAAATCCTGAAAGATGATGGTGGACATAACTATGTTTTATATAAAACCGACACGGATCAGATCGCTATTTATTCCACGATTCAAAGTAATGGCTGGAAATTAATTAAAATCCTGTCCACTAGGTATCTGTATCAGGAAATCAACCAGATTCAGACTTATCTGATTTTGGGAGGAATTATTTATGTGGGAGTAATTCTTATGTTCATGCTGATATTTTCCATCCGGTATACGGAACCTATGATGAAGATGATGACGGTTATCAAAAAGGTCGAACAGGGAGATTTAAGTGCCCGCACAGAGATACAGTCTAAGGATGAACTGGGACAGCTGGGAGTAAGTTTAAACAATATGATAGGGGAAATGCAGGTACTGATTGATAAATTAGTAAAAGAAGAACATGAGAAAAAGGAAGTGGAATTAGAAGCCCTTCATGCCCAGATTAATCCGCATTTTCTGTATAATACCCTTAATACGATAAAATGGATGGCTAAAATCCAGGGTAATACCAGTGTCAGTAAATCCATTACCGCCCTCGTTAAACTGCTCCGGATTAGTACCAACCTGGGCAGAGATATGATTACCTTAAGGGAAGAACTTGATTATGTGGAGAATTATATCATAATTCAAAAGCTTCGTTTTAACCAGGCAATCAACCTGACCCAGTCCATTGATGAAACCTGTTTTGATTTATTAGTTCCAAAACTGATTTTGCAGCCTATTGTAGAAAATTCCATTATATATGGGCTGGCAGATGAACGTCATGAAATCAATATTGTTATAACCGGTTTTATAATAGACCACCGTCTTATCATAGAGATACAGGACGACGGACCGGGTATAGAAGATGAAGTATTGAATACTATTTTCTCAGATTCTACCGATAAAAATAAATTCAGTAAAGTCGGAATTAATAATGTTAACCATAGAATCCGGCTTTATTGCGGTAATGAGTTTGGCATCAAAATAAAAACAGAGCTGGGTAAGGGTACCACAGTTTCAGTCAGTTTATCTGTTAATTCAGAAATGAGTAAGGATAAGGGTTTGAAAGGCGGAGAGTAATGTATAAAGTGATGATTGTGGACGATGAAGTTCTAGTTAGAGTGGGTCTTAAGACTACAATAGATTGGGAAGCGATTGGGTTTACCATAGTTTCTGAAGCCGCCAATGGAGAACAGGCTTATGAGAACTATTTAAAAAGCCGCCCTGAGGTAATCATAACGGATATCAAAATGCCAAAACAAGATGGGCTCTGGCTGGTAGAACAGATACGAAAAGAAGATTCTGACGCCCAAATCCTGGTCTTAACCTGTTATGATGAGTTTTCCTATGTAAGGAAAGCAATTAGAACCGGAGCCAATGATTATATACTAAAATCAGAGATCGAAGATGAAGAACTGATAAAACTCATGCTTTCCCTAAAAGAAAAGCTGGATACGCAAAGTAAAACAGATATGGAGCAAGAGAACAAACCTACTACCGAGGAACATAAACTTGCAGTAGCTGCTGAACTCTTAAAGAAAGGGTTTCATCTGGAGGAGAAACAGTTAAAAGCACTAAAAACCCTTAATTTTCCCGTCACTGACACGTCCTATGCATTTATTAGTTTATCGGTTAACTATAACGGAGATACGAAAACAGATATTTCCCAGGTGGATTATGCGGTTTTAAATATTCTTTTTGAGCAGTTCAATCTTAACGGTATTGCACATATTGATATTGTCCATACGGATATTGCCCAGTCCCATAGATATCTTATTTTTATATCCTCGAAAGATTTAAAAGCAGCAGAGATAAAGAGGACTTTTTCTGCCGCCGCAAGCGGAGCTCTCCAGTATTTTAATGTTTCATTAAATGGTATCTATTCTCAGGTGTTTTATGAGGCAGAACAGGCGGGCAGGATATACAATACATTTTCGGATAAAACCCAGGCTCTGTTTTATACCATGAAAGACAATCACCTTATTATTCCGGCAGATACTATAAATTTCGAAGAACCCAGTGTCTCAGAATTAAAAAACCTGTATAACAAAAATTTTATTGAAGCAATTGGACTTGAAAATCTTGACCGGGTAAAGGAGTTGCTTGAGGAAAAAGAGCGTTATTTTAAAAGTACTACAGTTTCTCCCATGATTGTTAAAATCTTTTATTCCAACCTGTTGGGTGATATTTTTGGCAGTTATGGGCTTTACCTGGCAGAGAGCCCAGAGTTTGAAACCCATAAGTCCTATCACTACAAAATTGAACAGGCAGACAGGCTTTCTGATATTAATAAGTTGTTTCTGGATTTCTCAGAAAAACTGATACGGCAGATTCAGGAGATTCGGTATAATAATTCCAGATTTTTAATTAATCAAGCTCTTAATTTTATTAATTACCATTATACGGAAAAGATTTCACTGGATGATGTGGCGATGGAGTTAAGTGTATCCAAACATTATTTAAGCAGTGTATTTAAAAAAGAGACTGGAGAAAATATGTCAATCTATATAAATAAATTAAGGATTGAAAAGGCGAAGCGGCTGCTCTTAGAATCGGATATTAAAATTAAGGAGATATTCGAAAAGGTCGGCTACAGTGATCAACAGTATTTCAGCAAGGTCTTTAAGAAAATTACCGGGAAAACAGTTGTTGAGTATAAAGAGGGTGTGGGGAATAAATAGTGATAGGAATTATGTAGTAGGGGAGAGCGCCAATCGGATAGAATACCTGCTGGTAATAGCTTGCTTATGCTCTTTCTAGGAAGCATTGGATACAGTCTTTTTTAAGAACCTCAGAACGTAAGTGTATTGAGAGTCAGTTCAATCTGACCCAATACAAATACATTCTGAGGTTCTTTTTTTTGTGTTGAAGAGTTTTAACTTGAGTAGAAGAGTTTTAACTTGAGTAGAAGAGTTTTAACCTGAGTAGAAGAGTTTTATCTTGAGTAGAAGAGTTCCACCTTGAGTAGAAGAGTTCCACCTAGAGTGTGGAGTTCCACCTAGAGTTGTGGAGTTCCACCTAGAGTTGTGGAATTCTACCTTGAGTTGTAGAGTTTCACCTTAATATTGTACAAAAAAATCGTAATATAGTATGAAATTTTATCTTAACCATAAAAACAATCAATTAATATAAGTAAAAATGTACACAAGTAACTTAATATTGTTCATATAATTGTGCAATATTTTATTGTATTATTTATTTACAGAAAGTAACGAAGCAAAATGCCTAAAATATTTAGTAGAAAGGAGAAGTGGTTTATGATTCATACAGACATTAAGTTAAGAGTATCGAATATTGATAAATCCTTTCCGGGGGTAAAGGCATTAAATCAAGTGAATTTTGCAGTTAGAAAAGGAACAGTTCATGTCCTGTGCGGAGAAAACGGTGCGGGGAAATCTACTTTAATGAAAGTGATTAATGGGATTTATCGACCGGATGCCGGTGAAATCCTCCTTGATGAAAAACCAGTTGAGATTAAGAATCCCATTCAGGCCAGAAGCCTTGGGATATCAATGATTTTTCAAGAGTTAAATTATATGCCGGAAATGACCATTGAAGAAAGTCTTTGTGTTGGCAGCTGGCCCAGAGACCGGTATGGAAGGATTGATTGGAAGGAGATCAGAAAACGTACCAGAGAGCTTTTACAGAAGGAGAATTTAAAGTATGATCCTGAGACTAAGCTTAAGGATTTAACCGTATCGGATATTCAGATGCTAGAGATATTAAAAGCCATATCCTATAACTCGGACATTATTATCATGGACGAACCTACATCAGCCATAACCAATAAGGAAGTAGAGATATTATTCCGGAAAATCAATGAGATTAAGGAACGGGGGGCCAGTATCATTTATATCTCCCATAAGATGGATGAAATCTTTCGGATCGCTGATGAAATAACGGTATTTAGGGATGGCTGTGTGGTAGATTCAAGACCCATTAAAGAATATGACTTAGAAACTGTAATTGCTCAGATGGTAGGAAGAAAGCTTGAGAATAATTTTCCGAAAGAAGAGATAAAACTCGGCGGCGAACTTCTAAAAGTTGAAAAACTCAGCCAAAGAGATAAATTCCAGAATGTCAGCTTTCATGTCAGAGAAGGTGAAATCATCGGATTTGCTGGACTGATGGGTGCAGGCAGGACAGAAGTTATGAGATGTTTATTTGGTCTGGACCCCTATGAGTCCGGAAGCATTTATATAAAGAATCAGAAAACTCAGATTAAAAACGTTAAGCACAGTATTGATAAGAAAATGGTTATGCTCTCCGAGGACAGAAGAAGATTCGGTATCATACCTGTCCGCAGCATTAAGGAAAATGTAGCATTGGCCAGTCTTAAGAAGTTCATATATCACGGCAGGCTCCATGGAGCAGAGGAAAACAAGTCTGTGGCGGAGTTCTGCGAAAAGATGAATGTGAAAGCACCTGATTATGAAACCAAAATCGAATCTTTAAGCGGGGGTAACCAGCAGAAAGTCATTCTGGCCAAGTGGATGGTTACAGACCCGGATATATTAATTGTTGACGAGCCCACCAGGGGTATTGATGTAGGTGCCAAGTATGAGATTTATAAATTAATGACAGACCTGGCAAAGCAAAAGAAAGCCCTTGTCATGGTATCCTCAGAACTGCCGGAGCTCATCGGAATGTGCGACAGAATTTATATCATGGCAAAAGGAAAAGTGACGGGGATGCTAAGCCGGGAGGAATTTACCCAGGAAAGTATTATGGCTTATGCAACCGGAACAAAACTCCAGAAAGAGGTGAAATAAATTGAATACCAATAGTAAGAGAAGCAAGATGCTAAATAACATCAAATCCCAATACAGTATCTATTTTGTTTTATTAGCATTATTTATTTTTTGCTGGCTGGCGAATAAGAACTTTGTATCCGTAGCCAATCTCCAGAATATATCCACACAGATTTCCGTAGGAACTATATTAGCATTTGGACAGACCATCCTTATTATATCGGGTATGCTGGATTTATCCTCTGCCTCCGTACTGGCCTTAGCCGGTGTTCTCTCCATTTCTTCCTATACTGCAACAGGGTCCCTTACCATCAGTTTTATCGTTGCCATTTTGGTAGGTGTCGGCTGTAATGTATTAAACGGTTTAATGGTTACCAAATATAAAACTCCTCCCTTTATAGCAACCCTGGCTATGATGGCAATGGCTAGAGGAGCAGCCCTTCTTTATACCAATGGTCAGAACCTTTATCAGATCGGTGATTATGTTAAATTCGGTCAGGGTAAGATATTCGGTATCCCGACACCCATGTTATTTCTTGTTGGAACCCTTATTATAACCTGGTATCTTTTACGGCATACTGTGTTCGGACGCTCAATCTATGCCATCGGCGGTAACGAAGAAGCAGCTAATGCTTCCGGTATCCATGTTAACCGGATTAAAATGAGAGCTTTTATTATCAATGGTATCCTAGTAGGTATTGCAGGCGTATTATTTATGTCCCGTGTGAATGGCGGAATGCCAAACGGAGCCATTGGCTATGAGTTCAAAGCCCTTACGGCTGCAGTAATCGGCGGAACAAGCTTTACAGGCGGTATTGGTACTGCTTCCGGAACACTGGCAGGTGCCTTTATCGTAGGTTTTCTTGATAACATCATGGTACTAGTAGGTGTAAACTCCTATTTACAGCAGATTGTCCGTGGCGCAATCATAGCACTTGCTGTTATCTATGACATCTGGGCTAAGACCAGGAGAAAGAAAAAATAGACATACAATAAATGGAACACCAGGAACCTTGAAACAGTCTAGTATAGGGGTTGTCCCTATTTAGAATAAAAAATATCAGGAGGAAAAGGTATGAAAAAATTGTTAGTTTTAACAATGGTGGTAGCATTATTGACTTCATTATTAGCGGGGTGTTCACAGACAAAAGATCAGGGTACGAATGGTACTAAACAGACAAAAGAAGATACCAAGACAGATAATCAGAGCAGCGGTGATAAAGTATTCCGAATTGCCTATATCGCAAGAGCTCAGGCAGACTCATTTGCAGCCTGGTTAGCCAATGCGGTAACAGAAGAAGCAGAAAAATATCCGAATGTAAAATTAGATGTATTTGATGGTCAGGCCTCTGATGATACGGAAAACTCACTGATAGAAAATGCCATCACAAACAAATATGATGCCATTATCGTTCAGCCCAACAACGGTGAAGCACAAAGACCTTATGTTGAAAAAGCAGTAGCGGCAGGTCTTATTACGATTACAACCAATGCACGTATCAGCGGTATTGAAGGTTCCTCTTCCGTAGATGCAGATCCCTATGCCCAGGCAAAGGTTAATGCTGACTTAGCAGTATCACAAGTTCCCCAGGGTGCTAACGTAGTTGTACTTTTAGGACCTCCCGGAAACTTCCATGCAGACCAGAGAGAACAAAGCTGGCAGAAAGAATTTTTTGATAAAAGACCTGACGTTAAAATCGTAGGAAAAGAAATTGCTAACTGGAATAAAGACGAAGCTATGAACTACATGGAAACCTGGGTTCAGGCAAATGATAAGATTGATGCAGTCATTGCAATGAATGACAACATGGCAGCAGGTGCACTTGAAGTAGTAAAAGACGATCCGAAATTTGATAATATCTTAGCTTATGGTGTAGACGGTACCGCAGAAGCCTGCCTCTTAATCAAAGACGGCTTAATGACTTCCACAAGCTTACAAAGTGCTTACGACCTGGCAACCGCTTTACTCTCCACAGCCAACAAATTATTAACCGGTGAAGAGACCCAGATTGATATTGACATTGACTGCCCGTTAATAACAAAAGACAATGTAGACCAGTATATCGAAATGCACAAAAAATCCGGTGCTATAAAATAGTAACAATACGATAGACGAATACGTTAGTAATCAAATAACAAAAGTAAATAACAAGAGCAATTAGTATTACGAATTACCTGGGGTTTACACAAAACATTAAGCTATAATCAGTACCTGCCAGGGAATGTGGGTCCATATAAAAATATAACCCGCATTCCGGTACAGGTATGAAAAACAAAAGCATTTCCAATATAAATAAGGAGGTTTTTACAATGACAAACAAAGCTATATTTATGCATGGAACTAACGATATGGTATGGAAGGAAATCGATATGCCTGTCGTTCATGATAAAGATGTATTAGTAAAAGTAGATATCGTAGGTATCTGCGGTTCCGACGTTCATTATTACCAACACGGCAGAATCGGTGATTTTGTAGTAGAAGGGGATTTTATCCTGGGACATGAATGCGCCGGAGAAGTAGTGGCAGTTGGGAAAGAAGTAAAAAGTCTGGCAGTAGGTGACAGAGTTGCCTTAGAACCCGGCAAGACCTGCGGTAAATGTGAATTCTGCAAATCTGGTCAGTATAACCTTTGTCCTGATGTTGAATTCTTTGCAACACCGCCGTATCATGGTGTATTTGCCAACTATGTGGCACATCCGGAGGATATGTGCTTTAAACTGCCGGATAATGTATCCAATTTAGAAGGTGCGCTGGTAGAACCGCTTGCCGTAGGTCTTCATGCAACCGGTAAAGGTAATGTTAAACTGGGGGATACGGTAGTTATATTCGGAACCGGCTGTATCGGTCTGGTTACCCTCTTATCCAGTAAAGCCAGAGGCGCGGCTAAAATAATCGTAGTGGATGTTCTTCCCAACAGACTAGAGACTGCGAAACGCCTTGGTGCCACCCACGTTATTAACGCCAGGGAAGAAAATGTAATCAAGAAAATTGATGAAATTACAGAGGGTAACGGCGCTCATGTTGTTATCGATACAGCAGGGGCAGAAGTTACGGTAAAACAAACCGCCGATGTAGTAAAACGCGGAGGCACCATTGTTTTGGTAGGTATGACACCTAAGGATGAAGTAGAATTTAACTTTATGAAGCTGATGGGCAAAGAAGGAGAGTTAAAGACGATATTCAGATACCGTAATTTATATCCTGTTGCAATTAATGCCATTGCAAGCGGTGCAATCAATGTTAAAGACATCGTAAGTCATGAATTTGACTTCGAGCAGACAAAAGAGGCGTTTGATTTCGTAGTGAATAATGCAAAAGATGTAGTTAAGGCAGTAATTAAAATCAACTAGGATAAACAGGAATAGATATAAATTACCGTATAAAAAAAGTTTTACAAATGTAATAGTTATTGCCCGAACTGATTAAGTTAACGTATTGACAACTATTCACAAAGAGTAGAGTGTGTTCATAAAACTGATATGCTCCCTTCTAGGTAGACAAGTGAAATAATAAAAACTTGTCACTTAGAAGGGAGCATATTTTATGAGTAGAAAAGCAAAGTTTTCCTTTGAAGTCAAAATAGATATTGTTCAGAGGTGCTTGGATGGAAAAATATCTGCAACTCACGAGGCAAAATTATTTGGTATTAGTGGCTTCGTAGAGATGAACCTGAAAATGAAATGCTCAATAAACGTATCGTTAGTGAGATAGAAAGAATACATACAGAATCACCGGATAAACGATATCGCCGTATTAGAGATGAGCTCGAGCGATACCATGGTATAGATGTAAATGATAAACGTGTACTCTTTTTTAGTTAGATATTAATCTTTCCCAAATTAGATTGAATATTAGGTTAGTAAAGTTTAGTTTGGCATCTTCTCAATTTAGTAAAAATCGGATATAATTATTTTGTTTTAATTTTCAAAAAATGGTTTGAGTTTCATAATTTATTATTATCAATATTCAACTTATCTGCTTAAACCAAAACACTATAATAGGGAGGATTTATGAAATTATACAAAAGAAAAAATTTACAAAATGTAGTTCTATTATTACTGATTATCAGCCTATTACCCATTATTAACCCTGTAAAGGGTTACGCAGCTTCAAAGGATTTTGACATTCGCTCAGATGGAGTCCTTTACCATTATTACGGAAATTCAGCCAAAGTAACCATACCCTCCAACGTAAAAGGGATTGCCATGGACGCCTTTTCCTATAACAATACCATAAAAGAAGTAATTATTCCCGGTAATGTAGAAATAATCGGTTCAGATGCATTTTCGACCTGTACCTCATTAAAAAAGGTCACTATTAAAAAAGGTGTGAAAGAAATAATGGGGGCAGCCTTTGTCTATTGCACAAACCTTACGGATGTAAGTCTGCCAAGCAACGTAAAAATAACGGGAAGTTCGGTTTTTAGAGGCACAGCCTGGCAAAAAAAACATGCAATAAATGGGTGTAGTGTTGTAAACGGTGCTTTGGAAGAATATATTGGGAAGAGTACTAATGTAACCATACCAAGTAATGTAACTATCATATTAGAAAATTCCTTTTTTCATGGAGCTGAAAACATAAAGGAGCTTACCATTCCCGGTAATGTTAAGATTATAGAAAAAGGTGTATTTGCAGAATCCCCGCTTAAAAAATTGACACTAAAAGAGGGAATTGAATCTATTGGTACTGCCGCCTTTATTAATTGTGAAAATCTACAGTCGGTGGTAATCCCTGGTTCTGTGAAATCAATTGGGCTTAATGCTTTTGGCAGTAATGATAAATTAAAAAGCGTTACTATAAAGAAAGGGACACAAACTATAGAAGGAGGCGCTTTCGGAGGCTCGAAAAAGCTGACAGAGATAAATTTACCCTCTACCATCACCTATGTAGGTAAGGATGCATTTACAGATACACCCTGGTTTAACAAATCACATAAGGAAAATCTGACCGCCGGAAAAACCCTTATTAAATATAACGGAAAGGAAGATATCGTAAAGATATCGGCTTCCATCCAGTATATAGGAGGTGATGCATTCGCTGGCAATACCTCTATAAAGGAGGTCATACTACCTGTCGGAATAAAAGAACTGATACCCGGTTCCTTCGCCGGCTGCACAAATTTGGTTAAAATCAACATTCCAGAAGGTATTACAAGTCTGCCGGAAAAAATCTTTAATAATTGCAGCAGCCTGGCAGAAGTAAATTTACCAGAGTCTCTTACTGCTATTGGAGACTATGCATTTTATAAATGTGAGAGTTTAGAAAAACTGGATATTCCCAAGAAAGTAAAAGATTTTGGTGAAGATGCGTTCTATTGGAATCCCTGGATTACCTCTTCAGAAAAGACAATAATTATTAATGATATACTTTTTAAATATAAAGGTGATGATATCGTTTACCAGATACCAGCTAATGTAAAAAAAATATACAGGTATGCCTTTAGTAGTATAACCGCCACTGAAAAAGTTATATTGCCAAAAGGAATGACAGTCATTGATACTTATGCTTTCGCAGGTTCCAATATAAAATCGATTATACTCCCTAAAGGACTTAAAAGCATAAAGGACTATGCCTTCTCGAGATGCAACCTAAAATCCATAGAAATACCGGATACAGTGACTGAAATAGGTTCCAGCGTATTTGAATCCTCCTATAACCTGGAATCTGCTGTTATTCCGGGTTCTGTTAAAGTTATGGGAACATATATATTTTCAAACTGTGATAGCCTTTCTGATGTCACTTTGAAGAAAGGTCTTACTATCATACCCAACCGTATATTCTGGGATTGCCATAATATAACAAAACTCGTAATTCCAAATACTGTTAGAGAAATTGAGTTTCAGGCATTTAGAGGCTGCACAGGTTTGGTTGATCTAACAATTCCCAGTACAGTAAAGATGATTGACCCCACAGTCTTTGAAAATACGGATGTAAAATTAATCAGATGTTCACCTGGTTCCTTCGCCTATAAATATGCGAAGGCATATGGCATTAAGACAAAGAAAATTTCTTGACAACTAAAAATAAATTGGAATGCAGGTCTAATAATATGAGAGAAGTTACCTATGATGAAATGATACCGTATTATCTAAAACAAATGGCAGATTCACAGATTTTAAAAGCAGAAAATCTTCAAACTTCAGATACTTTACAGTTCCTTTTATATACTGATTCCCATATAACGAATACCTCCAGCTTTGCTGATATTTATACCTTAAACTATATTAACAGTAAATTGAAACCGGAATTCACTGCCTGCTGTGGTGATAATTTAGATAATGCCCCAACAAAAGATCAGCATTTAGAAACAGCCTCTAAATTAATGGATACTCTGACAGTCAACCGCTTTTTCACAGTAAAAGGTAATCATGATGATAACTCAATTATCTCAGAAGGTACGGATAATATAAAAAGTACCATGCTTCCGCAGGAACAGTTTGATATTATGTTTAAAGGTCTGGAGGGAGTTGTTAACTTTGATTCGGATAACAAATCTGGTCTGTATTATTACTATGATATGGATAAATATAAAGTCAGGGCAATTTTCCTTAATTCCATTGATATCCCTTATATGTCTGATCAAGATGTACCCACTGCCTGGAAATATTCAGGACAAAGTACTTACGCCTATTCTGATACCCAGTTAAACTGGCTGACACATAAGGCACTCAGATTACCAGACAAGGATTGGAAGGTCATTTTCTTTACCCATGTTAATCCTTTTGAAGAAGGGATGATAGGTTCCGACAGCCTTGCGCGTAACGGGGATGTCCTTCTTGGAATTGTAGATGCATTTAGGGGGGGTTCCAAATATAAATCAATTCCTGCAATAGGTGATTTCCATCAGGATATTTCTGTCGATTTTACTGAACAGGGAGAAGGTAATATCATAGCCTTTTTTTATGGGCATACCCATAGCGAACAGGTATTGATCCGAAAGGGCATCCGGTATATCAGTACCTGGAATGACTGCCCGAAAAAGTCAGCCAGTAACCCGCAGGCTCCGGCTAGAACCGTCGGTACAACTTCGGAGATCTGTCTAAATGCGGTTACAGTTGACCTTGTGCAGAACAGGATTTCCTTTACGAAATTTGGTGCAGGAGAAGATCTGGTTGTGGAATAGAATATGGTATTTAGGGTAAAAGAACTTTATAAATTTGGATAAATTATAAAATAAATAAAATATAGCTAATATAAACTGGTAACATATGGTCTGATTGTCTGTATGTTACCGCTTTTTTGTTGATGAAACATAATAATTCAGAAAATATAATTATGTTGTTTGGATTATAGCGTAATATATAATTGATAAATAACGTTATATATTGCAATTAAGTAACGTAACAAGTATAATACAAATAGCGATATAAAATTGAATCAAAAGAACTTTATATAAATATAGATTTTATGGTTGAAAGAAAATCTAAAAATAAGAAAGGAAGCCACAGTTTATTCTTTCAACTTTTCTATGTGGCAGTATCGCAGCAGGTCTGCGGTATCCAACGGATTTTACTATGAAAAACGATAAAATTAAGCTGTCCGATATAGCAAAAGAGCTGGGCATATCAACCATATCGGTCAGCAGAGCCTTATCCGGACAGGAAGGTGTAAGTGAAGAGTTAAGAGAAAAAGTATTGCTTACAGCTAATGAGATGGGTTACTTAAGAGCAAAAAATCCTGATAGACATAAGATACTGGTACTCCATCAGAAGCCCTTTATCCAGGATAACAGTAATTTCAGCCACATTATGCAGGGAATGGAAACGGCCTTACAGGTGGCAGAATGCGATTATGATATGGAATTTGCGGATAAGAAAAACCAGGCAGAATTATTGCTGCCTTCCAGATTACAGAAGGGTAGTCATTATGACGGACTTATCTTTTTAGGAGGATTTGAAAAAGCTTATATAGAATTATTGACCAGAAGAATCAGCAATTATGTATATTACATCGGATATTCCCCTGCCAAGGACGGCGACAGTATCTGGTACAATTTTAACCGGGGCGGTTATATGCAGTGTGATTATCTGATTCAAAAGGGACATAAGAGAATTGGTTATCTGGGCAACAATAACGGATATGCCTGTAAAGAAAAAGTACTTGGAATTATATCCGCACTGGAAGAAAATGAGATACCTGTCAATAAGGATTTCTTTGTATATGGGGAAGAGAAATTTGAGGAAATTGACAGGGTGTTAAAAGAAAAACAGGGACCGACTGCTTTTATCTGTCAGTGGGATTACGTGGCAATGAAATTAATCCGGCACCTGCATGAGAAGGGAATAAAAGTACCGGAGGATATATCTGTCATGGGATATGGAAATACGGAGATGTCGGCACTTGGCATTCCGGCACTCACTACGATGGAACTTTATATTGATTATGCCTGTGAAACTACGGTAGGTCTTCTTCTGAAACGACTGAAGAGGCCGGATAAACCCTATGAAAATATATTAATCCACAGTACTTTGGTAGAGCGGGATTCCGTACGCACCTATGTCGAAACTCCTGAGTAAGTTGATAAAGCTGAGAAATTCAAACCTCCAAGATTTATTTTGCAACTATAATCTTTACAGATTCTCTCAGGTATTGAAGAATGAATGGAATTAGAATTATCTATAAAAACAAGAGGGACAGAAAATGGAAAAAAATATTTTGATCGGATTTATCAGGGAACATAAATTTTCCTATATAATAGGGTTAATATTTATGTTCCTGTCTTCTTATGTTCAGACGCTCTTTCCGAAGGTTCTGGGGAATACCGTTGATATCCTAAAAGTAAAGGGATTTAAGCCAGAGAGTGTCTATGCCAACATTGGCTACATCCTGTTAATTGCCGTGGGTACCTTTGTATTTACTTACGTTTGGAGAAACCTGGTCATTGGCAATGCAAGAAAACTGGAATGCCATATCAGGGAAAGGCTCTTTGATCACTTTCAGATCCTGTCCCCGGAATTCTACAGCCAGAAAAAAACCGGGGACTTGATTGCTTATGCCATTAACGATATTAATGCGGTTCGCCAGACACTGGGTCCGGCCTTATCCATGGCCATAAATGGTGTAGTAGTCTGTGTTATCTCCATATATTCTATGGCAAATGCGGTTAACTGGCAGCTGACCCTGCTTTCCCTGATACCGATTCCTCTCATGGTTTTTATCATGATTCATATCGGTAAATTAGTTAAGAAGCGGTTTAAAAAAGTCCAGGAGACCTTTGCTTCCATATCAGACCGTGTGAATGAGAATATAAACGGCATGCGGGTGATTAAAGCCTATGTCCAGGAAGATAAGGAAGTTGAGCGGTTTGAACAATTAAATAATCAGATGGTGGAGACGAATCTGAGTATGGTCCGGGTATCGGCTTTTTTATCCCCCCTAATTGAATTATGTTTTACCGTAAGTTTTGTGGCGAATCTTATTTGGGGAGGAAACCTGGTGTTGAAAGGAAGTATTTCTTTAGGTGACTTTATTGCTTTTAACGGTTATCTTACCATGATATTAGCTCCGGTTTTATCTATTGGCCAGGTAATAACAATTTTTCAAAGAGGTATGGCCTCACTTGGCAGATTAAATGAAATTATGGGTGTAACCCCCCAGATCAAAGATACAGGTCTAATACAGGAACTAAAGGAAGAAGCCATAAACATAAAGAATCTATCCTTTACATATCCAGGTGCAAAGAAAGAGTCCCTTAAAAATATCAGCATCACCATACCTGGAGGTCATACCCTGGGTATTATAGGAAAAACTGGTTCTGGAAAAAGTACCCTGGTCAATCTCCTGCTAAAACTGTATAACGTAAATAATGGACACATATCCTTTGGAGATACCGATATCAATGACTTTAAACTGGAAGCCTTAAGAAACGGAATTGGTGTCGTACCTCAGGATAATTTTCTCTTTCGAGCCTCCATTTCTGACAATATCAGATTCTTTAAGGATATCTATACAGAGGAGGAGGTGGAAGAAGCCGCGAAAAACAGCTGCATCTATCAGAGTATTATGGAACTTCCGGAGGGTTTTGAGACTATATTAGGGGAAAGAGGAGTTAACATCTCCGGAGGGCAAAAGCAGAGGGTTTCCATTGCAAGAGCCCTCATAAGAAACCCAGAAGTCCTTATCTTAGACGATGCTCTTTCGGCAGTAGATACGGTTACGGAATCAGAAATCCTGTCTAATTTAAGGAATCTAAGAGAGAATAAAACCACAATAATCGTTGCAAGCAGGATATCAGCAATCATGGAGGCAGACGAGATCCTTGTCTTAGACAAGGGAGAAATTAAGGAAAGAGGAACTCATTCACAGCTGCTTGGGAAGGGGGGAATTTACAATGAAATCTACCAATATCAATTTGTCACAGCAAAAGCAGAAGCCATCTGAGGAACCGACTTATAAAAAACAAAGCTTTAAAAGGCTGATGTCTTTAAATATCCCCCATTTAAAGAAAATTATATTAGCGGCTTTTTGTGTACTATTAGTCAATGCAGCCATGCTTGCTAAGCCTTTTATCCTTAAGATTGTAATAGATGATTTCCTTACCAGGAATACTTTGCAAAAAGGTCTCTACTCTCTGACCGGAATGGGAATCCTCTATTTTTCTGTGGTACTTATTGGCGGATACTTAAATATCCTTCGGGTCAACCTTATAAATAAAGCCGGTCAGGAGATTTTACGCACCCTTCGGGGTCAGGTATTTAAAACAATTCAGCTTCTACCTTTAAGTTATCTGGATAAAACTTCCGCGGGAAGCCTGATTACCAGAGCTACCAATGATGTGGAAGCCTTAAGTAATCTATATACGGATGTATTGATGAGTTTCTTTCGGGATGTATTTTTAATACTTGGTATTGTTTTTGCCATGTTTATTATGGATGTAAAACTTACCCTTGTTTCATTTTGTGTAATTCCGGTCATGTTTCTTTTTATCTTTTTACTGCGTTCCAAGATAAAGCAGAATTTTGGCAAAATGAAAATACTGATTGGACGAATCAACGGCTTTATGGCAGAAAACCTGTCAGGAATGAAACTGATTCAGATTTTTCATGGTGAAGCAGAACGTAAAAAGGATTTTAAGGAATTAAATGACGGCTATTATAAAACAACCTCCTTCCAGGTCTGGATGAACAGCTTTTTAAAGCCTGCTGCCAGCGTCTTTCGGAATATAACGGTTGCTGTATTACTCTGGTATGGTATGAACAAGATTGCTGGCCAGACTTTGCAGATTGGTATTTTATATGCCTTTACTACATATATCCAGCAATTTTTTGAGCCCATATCCGATCTTGCCGACAATTATACCAATATCCAATCGGCATTCGTCTCAGCTGACCGTATCTTTGAGCTGTTGGACCAGAAAGACAACCTTGAAGACCTGGATGAAGGAAGAGAAGCAGAGCGCCTTGATGGAAATATTGAATTTAAGCATGTCTGGTTTTCCTATAACGACCAGGACTGGATTCTTAAAGATGTTAGCTTTACCGTAGGAAGCGGTCAGACTGCTGCGTTCGTTGGGCAGACCGGAGCAGGTAAGACCACTATAATCAGCCTGATCAGCGGATTTTATAAGATACAACAAGGTGAAATACTCATTAACGGAGTTAATATTAATAAAATCAAGAAAAGGGACTTAAGGCGGAATATTGCAGTTGTATTACAGGATGTATTCTTATTTTCTGAGACTATAAGCAAGAATATATCCTTAAACGATGATATCGATGCTATGAAAATAGAAGAAGCAGTCAGAGCTTCCTATGCCAGAGACTTTGTAGAGAGCCTCCCAGGCAGGATAAATGAACCAGTAATGGAAAGGGGAAATACCCTTTCGGCAGGTCAACGGCAGCTTATTTCCTTTGCCAGAGCCATTGCTCATGATCCTTCTATTATTGTTTTGGATGAAGCAACCGCCAACATTGATTCCCAGACAGAAATACTGATTCAAAAGGCCATAGAAAGTATGGCCAGGAACAGAACGGCCCTGATTATAGCCCATAGACTTTCCACCATACGGAATGCAGATAAAATTATCGTACTGGATCACGGCAGGATAGTGGAAAGCGGTAATCATGAAGAACTGATGGAAAAGAGAAGCTATTACAGAAGTATGGTATTAAGTTAATTGTCAGAATGGCTTTACAGTATCTAGTTTAAATTTTGTAAAGAAGAGAGGATTTTTATCATGCAGTTATACAGTAAGTATTTTAAAATGTATAAATTTCCGTTTATTATTGCAGTTTTGTGTGTAATTTTGGAGGCATTCTGTGACCTGTTAGGGCCAACCTTAATGTCTAATATTATTAATACAGGAATTGAACAGGGTTCTCTATCCCATGTTTATTATTGGGGATTGCTTATGTTACTGGTAACGGCAGTGGGAGCCTGCTTTGCGGTAACCCGTAATATTCTGGCCAGCAAGGTATCCCAGCGTATGGGAGCAGATCTTCGTTATGATGTATTTAAGAAAATCATTAACTTTTCAGAAGTCAGTGCAGACAAAATAGAAAGCGGTTCCCTTATTACCAGAATGACCAATGATACCGCACAGGTAACCATGTTTGTAAACGGAATCATGCGAATATTCCTGAAAGCTCCTATTACCTGTATCGGCAGTATTATACTGGCCAGTCTCCTTAATTTAAGGCTGAGCCTGATTATTTACGGCATTGTTGCTATCGTTGCAATTTTAATTATAGTAAGTATGAAATTAAGCTATCCCAGGTTTTATCAGCTGCAAAAAGCAATGGATAAGGTCAACTTAACGGTGCAGGAATATTTAATCGGTGTGCGTCTTGTCAAAGCCTTTGGTACTTATGATAAGGAAACAATGCGGTTTTGGGAAGCCAATAGTAACCTCATGAAAAAGGGTGTGTCCTCCCAGATGATTATTACCTTTATTGCACCTCTAATGACACTTACGGTAGGAATCGGCACAGTAATCGTAATTTTTACCGGGAGCAGGCTGTTCACTTTGAACCTTGCTACCCCGGGAGATATTACGGCATTTACCATTTATATGGCTCAGATTCTAACCTCTCTTGTTATGATTACCAATATATTTAACACTTTTGTACGTACCAAGGCATCTACGGCACGTATTAAAGAAGTGTTTGACTGCGACAGTGATTTTGCAAGAAAGGGAGAAGTAAAAGAATTAAACGGAGATATTGAATTTAAAGATGTTACTTTTGCATATCCTGGCGGCAGCGGTGTTCCGGCCATAAAAGATCTGTCCTTTCAGGTGAAAAACGGTGAGACTCTGGCAATCATCGGACCCACCGGCAGTGGAAAGTCAACAATTGCCTGGCTTTTACTCCGGTTTTATGACGTAAATATGGGTAAGATACTATTAAGTGGTAATGACATCAAAGAGTTAAAGATAGATACGGTCCGGAGTGACATAGCCATTGTGCCCCAAAAACCTATGTTATTTTCAGGAACTGTAGCCCAAAATATAAGATGGGGAGATAAAACGGCGGAGGATACCCTGGTGGAAGAGGCAATTACCAAAGCAGAAGCCGGTTTTATCAGACAGATGTCTGAGGGAACGAAAAGTCTGTTAGGAAGTGCCGGAGTTAATATATCCGGTGGACAGAAACAGCGCATCTCCATTGCCAGAGGGTTACTTAAGAATTCACCCATACTGATACTGGATGATGCCACCAGCGCTCTGGATGCAGTCACGGAAGCAAAGGTAAGGAATAACTTAAATTCTGAAACGAAAAGCCAGACGGTTATTACCATTACCCAGCGCTGCGGCACTGCCATGTTTGCAGATAAGATATTGGTTATGGATAACGGAGAAAAAGCAGGATTTGGAACACATCAGGAACTGATGGAACGATGTGAAATATATCAGGATATTTATAAGACACAGATAGAAAGCAGCAAGGAGGCATAAGATATGGCACAGCAATTTACCAGACAGGAAGCAAAAGTACCGGCAATGGGTAGATTCGGCGGTGGACATAACCGCTTTGCCCCGGGTGCAAAACCCAAAAATGCCAAAGGCACCTTACTGCGAATTGTTAAAATATACATGCGTTGGGCTAAGACAATTTTTATAGCAATGTTACTCACCGTAGTTTCTTCTTTGATTTCTGTGGGGATACCCTTATTCATTGGAAAAACCTTTAATACCTTTGATATCTTACACAGAACCGTAGATATAAACCGACTGATTGTAACCTTGAGTGTTATTGCAGTTCTTTATATTACCAATTGGATCATATCCTGGGTTAACGGTATTATTATGCTAAAGATTTCACAAAAGCTTGTATTTACGCTGCGGTCGGATTTCTTTGAAAAGATGCAAAGGCTTCCCCTTAAGTTTTATGATACCCGCTCCCACGGAGATACCATGAGCAGAATAACCAATGATGTTGATAATATCAGTTCCACCATAGCCCAGACCACTACCCAGCTAATATCAAGTATCCTGACTCTGGTTGGTTCTCTGGCAGTAATGATTGAACTGAATATACCCTTGACCCTGGTAGTATTATTGTGTGTTCCGCTGGTTATGCTGTTAACCAGAGGCATTGCATCAAGGAGCAGGTCGTATTTTAAAGCCCAGCAGCAAAGCCTTGGGACCTTAAACGGTGTAATTGAAGAAAATATTCTGGGGCTTAAAATGGTTAAGGCCTTTGACAAGCAAGAAGATGTGCTGCAGCAGTTCGGTGAGATTAATGAAAAGCTCTTTGACAGCAGTTATAAAGCCCAGGTATGGTCCGGCTTTATGATGCCCCTCATGAACGTAATCAATAATTTCGTCTTTGCGGTGGTGGCAATTGTGGGAGGTATTCTCTCTGTAGGTTATGGACTTTTAGTCGGTACCGTTGTCAGTTTCTTAAGCTATTCCAAACAGTTTGCCCAGCCCCTTAATGCGGTTGCCGGTATGTTTAATACCATCCAGTCCGCCCTGGCAGGTGCAGAACGTGTTTTTGAAATATTAGATCACCTGGAAGAAACACCGGATGAAGAAGAGGCGGTGGAGATGGATCAGCCCCAGGGTAATGTTACCTTTGAACATGTATATTTTTCCTACGATAAAACCAACCCTATTCTTAAAGATGTAAGTTTTAAGGTAAAGGCCGGAGATACGGTTGCTTTAGTTGGAGAAACCGGTGCAGGAAAAACAACCATAGTCAACTTATTGACCCGGTTTTATGATGTGGACAGCGGAACTATTTTGATTGATGAGGTTCCTATTACCCAGGTTAAACGTAACAGCTTAAGAAAGTGCTTTTCAGTCGTACTTCAGGATACCTGTCTATTTACCGGAACCATTATGGATAATATCCGTTATTCCCAAACGGATGCTGCCAACGAACAGGTAATACAGGCTGCCAAAATAGCTCGTGCCCATGATTTTATATCCAAGCTCCCAAAAGGCTATTACACCATGGTATCCGGAGCCGCAGACACCTTAAGCCAGGGACAGCGTCAGCTGATTGCCATAGCCAGAGCAGTCTTATGTGACAGTCCGATCTTGATACTGGATGAAGCAACCAGCAGTGTAGACACCAAAACGGAGAAAGATATCCAGCATGCGTTCCTCAATCTGATGAAAAACCGCACCAGCTTTTTAATTGCCCACCGTTTATCTACCATACGGGATGCGGATTATATTATGGTAATCGGTGATGGTAAAATATTAGAAAGCGGAAATCATAAAAGCCTTATGGAGCGGAAAGGGCGGTATTTTAATATGGTAATCAGCCAGATGGGAAAAATGCCGGAAGCGATATAAGACAAGTTTGGGCAAGCAAATAAACAGCTATCATAACCGTATTACGAATTTGTCTTATAAACAGATTTGGAATACGGTTTTTCTGAGTGTAAAAGTTCTTATCAATACTAAATGATAAACTCTTGACAATAAAGTAAGAATAAATTGAAATAAATGACAGTACAGTGATATAATATGTATAACCTGATAATAATAACAATAGCTCTATAATGGATCAGCCCTAAAGCTAAATTGAACGCATAATCAATGCTTTCTTAATCACCTTCCTTGCTGATTTTATCAAGTATACCAAGACAAAAATAACTGGAGATTTGAATTATTAAATTATAGTGTAGTTCCATAAGTCTAGAGAATCAATATATAAGAAATTAATAGAAAAAATAAAGATAGGAGCAATTTATGAAGTTAAAAAACATTTTAAATACCACCGGACATAAACCGACTTTCGGGCTTCGTGAATTATTGGGATATATCGGTCCCGGCTTACTGGTAACAGTCGGCTTTATTGATCCAGGAAACTGGGCCTCCAATATTGCCGCCGGTTCCGAATACGGATATAAACTGTTGTGGATGGTAACCCTTTCAACCATTATGTTAATTTTACTGCAACATAATGTAGCCCATCTTGGTATTGTAACAGGAGATTGTCTGTCGGAGGCAGCCAAGAAGCATTTAAAACCCTGGCTTTCCCAAACGGTGCTGTCAACCGGAATTGTTGCAGCTATATCTACCGCTATGGCAGAGATTTTGGGAGGAGCCATTGCCTTAAACCTCTTGTTTCATCTGCCTGTAAAAATTGGTGCCGTATTAATCTTAATCTTAATAATCACACTGCTTTTTACTAATACATATAAAAAACTGGAAAAATGGATTATGGGTTTTGTATCCATAATCGGTATTTCTTTTTTGTATGAATTAAGCCAGGTCAATGTAAACTGGGGAGAAGCAGCAAGAGGCTGGACGGTTATCCAGTTTCCGGCAGGCTCAATGCCCATCATTATGTCGGTACTAGGAGCTGTAGTTATGCCTCATAATTTATTTCTTCATTCAGAGGTCATTCAGAGCAGGCAGTGGAACCTGGAAGAAGATACTGTAATTAAGAAACAACTAAAGTATGAATTTATGGATACCCTGCTTTCTATGATTATAGGCTGGGCAATTAACAGTTCTATGATTATCCTTGCGGCAACTACCTTTTTTGTAAACCATGTAAAAGTAGATGAACTGGGTCAGGCACAGCAGATGCTGGTGCCTATCGTAGGTAATCTGGCAGCACTTATCTTTGGTATTGCTTTGCTGCTCTCCGGAATTTCCTCTACCATGACTGCCGGAATGGCCGGCGGCTCCATATTTGCCGGTATGTTCGGAGAGCCTTATGATATTAAGGACAGACATACTAAAATCGGTGTCGTGGGTATCTTAACTATGGCTACCATTATAATATTTCTGGTAAACGATCCCTTTCAGGGTCTTATTTACAGCCAGATGTTACTAAGTATCCAGCTTCCGATTACCGTATTCCTTCAGATTTATTTAACCTCTTCAAAAAAGGTTATGGGTAAATATAAGAATTCTCTGGGGCATAACATTACCCTGTGGATTATAGCCGTTATACTTGCGGTGCTAAATATAATGCTCTTTTCAAGCTATCTGATTAATTAGTAACGAAAGACGGATATAAGGGATTGTTGTAAAATTCTAAGTTATTGAACTTGGGTCTGGAATAAGGATTATGTTTTCCGCAAGATTTCGGAAAATATAATCCTTATTCCAAACCTAAGTAATCTACGTTTATATATAGCAGCATTCCAATTTAATTGATTTAATTTAAGAAATTTTATAAAGATATAATGATTTCTTAAGGATTGATTTAGGCATTTCCATTTAATTTTTGGAAAAACTATGTTATACTATATAAATTCTTAAGGATTTCAGGAGGATTTATGTTTGGGTATGTCAATATATATAAACCTGAATTAAAAATGAAAGATTTTTATAAATATAAAGCTTATTACTGTGGCCTATGCAAAACCTTAAAAGATAGATACGGACGTCTGGGTCAGATGACGTTGTCCTATGATATGACTTTTCTGGTACTCCTGCTGACCTCATTATATGAAAGTGATACGGTAAAGGACCAAAACCGGTGTATAATACACCCTGTAAAAAAGCATGATACCCTGTGTAATGAAATAACAGAATATGTGGCAGATATGAATATTGCCCTGTCCTATTACCATTTTCTGGATGACTGGCAGGATGAAAAAAGTGTGGCAGGTCTTGCGGGGTCTAAGGCATTAAAACGTGCTTACGGTAAGATAAACGGGAAATATCCCAGGCAGTGCAGTGTTATCAGAGAATGTTTAAACCGTCTTATGGAAAGTGAAACACAGAAAGAAACCAGTATTGATATCGTCTCCGGATGCTTTGGAGAACTTATGGCAGAATTATTCGTATACCGCCAGGATATGTGGGAGGATTCCCTTAGAAAGACCGGATTTTATCTGGGAAAGTTTATATATATTCTGGATGCTTATGATGATTTGGAAAAGGATATTAAGAATAACAGCTATAATCCTTTAATCGGTATATCAAAGGATGAAGATTATGAAGAAAAATGTATGTCTATGCTGAATATGATGATGGCAGAGACTACCAGAGAGTTTGAAAAACTCCCTTGCCTGCTTGATATCGATATTCTCAGGAACATCCTCTATCTGGGTGTCTGGTCAAAACTTGAAACGTTGAAAAAAGAAAGAAATGAAAAGGAAGGAACATAATAATGATAGCAAATCCATATAAAGTACTTGAAGTATCACCGAATGCCTCCAATGATGAAATTAAAAAAGCTTACAGAGAGTTAAGCAGAAAATACCATCCCGATTCCTATGTGAATAATCCCTTATCCGGATTGGCAGAAGAGAAATTTAAAGAGGTTCAGGAAGCCTATGATCAGATTATGAAAGAACGGGAAAGCGGCTCCTTCGGAAACACTTCCTACGGCGGAAGTAATTCTTACGGACAGACAACCTATTCCGGTGATTCCGAAGAAGATAATGCGCATATGACAGCGGTCTATAATTATCTGGCGGCAAGACGCTACAGAGAAGCACTGAATGTACTTTCAGGTATTTCTAACCGCTCGGCCAGATGGTATTATTACAGTGCTGTTGCCAATGCCGGTATCGGCAATAACCTCATGGCTTCTGAACATGCCAGACAGGCAGTCAATATGGAGCCAAATAATGTGGAATATAATAATTTTCTGAATCAGTTTCAGTGGCAGAACCAAAGGTATCAGAATACCAGAGGAAATATGGGCGGCGGTGGTCTTGGCACTGGTAATTTCTGCTGTGATTTATGGTGTGCGGATACTTTATGTGAATGTATGGGAGGAGATTTGTGCCAATGCTTCTAAATGCAAAAAAACTGTCATTTTTAAGTCTTTTGCTTGCACTCGCTGTAATACTGGTAATACTAAGCGGTATTTTGGAATTTAATACCCTGTTTTTACTTGCCTTAGCATCCTTTGGTGCCGGAATTGCCATCAGGGAATGCGGTCTGCGTATCGGCTTCGGCTTTTACATAGCCAGTATTCTACTTAGCTTTTTCCTGGCACCTAATAAATTTTACTGTATTACCTTTGCAGCCATGGGTTTCTATCTTGTTGTGGCAGAATTTACATTTAATAAGCTGATTCACGTTAATTGGAATATGACAAAACGAAGCGTATTCCTTTGGAGCATTAAGTTTTTTACTTTTAACCTGATGTATATTCCAATTCTACTCTTTTTACCGAAGCTATTTTATCAGGGTGAAATTAAGAAGGAATTACTGGCTCTTTTCTTATTAGGCGGTCAGGCCGTATTCGTCATTTATGATAAGGCCTACGACTATTTTCAAAAGTATGTATGGAGCAGAGTGCGGGGAAAATTAAATCTATAACAGGTGCCGGCTGGCAGATGGGAACGTTTATGAATGGTAACAATCTCTTTTTTAAAATTCTTTACTGCAACGGCAGGAACATAAATGAGGATGATAAAAGTTCAACGAAACCAAACGAATCCGGAAAAAGAATGAAAAAGCTGGCAAAACAGTTAAAACATCATGAACTCCTCTATATTACTGAAGGAAAGGGCAGTATACTCATTGAACAAAAGAAATACCCCCTTAAAGAAGGAATGTTGTTTTATCTATGTCCGGACATAACATATAACATAACCCTCGAAATGGAGGGACCAGCCTGTTTTCTGTCGGTACATTTCAGCTGTGCCTTAGTAACGTTTAATGATAATGTATGGGATATCAAAGGGGAAGATGGTAATCTTAGTTTCCAGCCCATTCATGAATTAAAGGATTATTACCAGGTGGAGGATATTTTTAAAAAGCTGGTGGATAGCTGGAATAAAAAAACCCCCGGATATGAATTTGTGACAAAGACTTTTCTTTGTCAGTTAATGATAGCTATCAATCAGAATATAAAGAAGCAAAACCAGAATTATTCCATTTCCTTAAAAGTAGAAAAAGTTATCGAATATCTGCATCAGAATATTTCGAATAAAGTGACCTTGCAGGAATTATCAGACCTGGTCCATATCTCACCCTTTTATTTATCCAGAGCATTTAAGAACAGTACCGGGTACACGGTAATCGAATATTTCAATAAGATCAAAATCGATAAAGCTAAGGAGCTTATGATTGAAAGTGATAAAAAGGTAAAGGATATCGCACAGATGATAGGGTTTGGGGATGAATTTTATTTCAGCAGAATATTTAAAAAAATAGAAGGAATCAGCCCCTCTGAATTTTATAGCAAATATGTCCATGGAATTTAATATAATGCATGGTGAAAGCCTGACTTTTCAGTTAAAATAACCGTACAAAATAATTCATTACTTAAGTACGGATTAAAGTTTAACAAAAGGAGGCTTATTTTTATGCCTATTTGGAAAAGAAATTTGATTGTCTGCTGGTTTGGAATGTTTGTAACCGGCATTGGTATGAGCCAGATTGCACCTGTGTTACCTCTTTATATAAATCAGCTGGGGGTAAATAATACGGCTTTGGTTACTAAACTTTCAGGAATAGCTTTTGGCATTACCTTTATTATATCCGCTATATTTTCTCCCATCTGGGGTCATGCCGCCGACAAATTTGGCAGAAAGCCCATGCTCTTACGGGCTAGTCTTGGTATGGCCGTTGTTATAGGGATTATGGGTTTTGCACCGAATGTATATGTATTAATTGGCTTAAGATTATTGCAGGGTGCTATTACCGGTTACGGTACTGCCTGTACTACTCTGATCGCAACTCAGACTGACAGGGAAAATGCCGGCTTTGCCTTAGGAACCCTTTCAACCTCCAGCATAGCAGGTTCCCTGCTTGGACCCGTGATCGGAGGACTTATTGAAGAAAATCTGGGACTTAGAAATGTATTTTTTGTAACAGGGGCACTGCTTTTCGTTGCATTTATTACAACCTTGTTATTTGTTAAAGAGAGCTTTGTTAAGGAAGAGAAAGAAGTAATGAGTTTTAAGGAAGTATGGAATCTTATACCGGAGAAGAGCCTAACGATTACCATGTTTGTAACTTTTTTTATCTTAACGGTAGCAATGTATTCGGTGGAGCCAATTATAACCGTTTATGTAAATCAACTCATTAAAAACGCAAGCCATGTTGCACTGATAGCGGGAGTTACCTTTTCTGCTTCGGGATTCGCCAATATTATTGCGGCACCAAGACTTGGAAGGCTTTCTGACAAAATCGGAGCGCATAAAGTAATTCTGGTATCCCTGATTGCCACAAGTATAATATTTATTCCCCAGGCATTTGTAAAAAACGCCTGGCAGCTGATGGGACTGCGCTTTTTGCTTGGGTTAACCATCGGTGGATTGTCACCTTCTGTTAATATTATGATAAAGAAAATAACTCCCTCGTCCTTAACCGGAAGAGTATTTGGATTTAATATGTCCGCAGGCTACTTAGGCGTGTTCGGAGGTTCTGTTTTAGGCGGACAGGTGGCGGCTTATATGGGTATGAAATATGTATTTTTTATTACCAGCAGCTTATTACTGATCAATGCAGTCTGGGTTTATTTTAAAGTCTACAAAAGACTTAATTTGATAGGTATTGCTGATACAGAAATGTGATTATTTAATTAATTAACGGGAGGCATAATAGAGGTAATCAGCTAATAATTAAAAAATAGGAAAGCAGATATTCGGTTATTAGAAATAATAAAAGGATAGAAACTTTACACTTTATAAGTAAACGAAAGTATGTTTAGAACTTTGCACTTGATAAATAAACGAAAGTATGTTTAGAACTTTGCACTTGATAAATAAACGAAAGTATGTTTAGAAACTTTACGCAGGATCATATAAGCGGATGTAAGTTATAGAAACTTTACAACGGATAACTAAAGGAAGTATGTTATAGAAAGAGAAAATAACAGGAAGGATACTTTATATGTTAGAACATAGTAAAATAATAGCAGATAAAACGGCACTGGTAGTAATTGACTTACAAAACGGAGTAGTAAGAAAAGAGCTTGTTCCATATACCAACAAACAGGTTATACAAAATGCAGGCAGATTGATAAAAGCTTTTACAGAAGCAGGTGCTTTCGTCGTAATGGTTAAAGTCTCAACGGCGGATGGGAAAGACTTATTAAGGCCGAATACGGACGAAAAGGCAGATCCGGCATTAAGAATAAACCCGATTCAATTAATAGAAAACTGGGACGGATTTTTACCAGAATTGAATGTGCCTGATTCTGCTCATGTTATAACAAAACGGCAATGGGGAGCGTTTTACGGTACCGATCTTGATTTACAATTAAGACGGAGAGGCATTGATACTATTGTATTATGCGGTATAGCAACTGAAATTGGTGTGGATACCACGGCAAGGGAAGCATATCAGCATGGATATAACCAGATTTTTGCAGAAGATGCAATGGGATCCTCGGAGACAGAAGCACATGAATTTGTCTGCAGACACATTTTCACACGGATGGGAAAAGTAAGAACCTGTGCAGAAGTACTCAGCTTGATAAGTGAAGAAGTATAAAAAGAATAAAACAATAAAATGTATGAAACTATAAAATGAATGATAAGTGGCTGTTGCAAATCATAAAACGTATACACTCCGAGTAAGTTACGTTGTGGATATTGCAGCAGCCCTTTTGCTGTGGTTTAAGAAGAACAATCAATATATAAAAATTATATAAAAATTCCTTTTGTAAATTGAAAATATAGGAATTATCTAATATAATACGTATAATAGTAATAGATTTTAATAGGAGGAAGCATATGGACTATTTAAAAGCAATTGACGAAAGAATATCCCGCCGCACCTATCTGGACACCCCGGTTGAACCCAATAAGATAAAAACTTTAAACGATTCGATAAATAAATATAATCAGGAAGCAGAGCTAGCAATGGAACTGATTCCTGACGGAAGCAAGGCATTTAACGGTCTGAGAAAAAGCTACGGTATGTTTAAAAATGTCAGGACAATCATTGTACTGAAAGGAAAAAAGGAAGATGCCGACTTAAAAGAAAAACTGGGACAATATGGCGAATTACTTGTCCTTGAAGCCACCGGGATGGGTCTTGGGACCTGTTGGGTTGCAGGTACCTTTGACAGAAACAATGGAGTTCTTAATGTTGGGGATAAGGAAGAACTGGTCTGTGTTATTACGGTAGGCAATATTGCAGCAGAGCAGACCTTTAAGGAAAAGCTGGTACGCGGTATGACTCACCGTAAGACAAAAGCAGCAGAGGAACTTTATAAGTCGGATGTTCCGGCTCCCCAGTGGCTGTTAACCGGAATCCATGCAGTGCAAAAAGCTCCGTCTGCCGTTAACTTACAGCCAGTGAAATTTGAATTCAGAAATGGTATATTAACTGCCAATGTGGAAGAGGAACGTTATTTAACAGACCTTGGGATTGCCAAAGTACATTTTACCCTGGCAGCAGGCGGCAATTTTGAACTTGGAAATCATGGTGAATATCATAATTAGGGTAAACAGCTTGGGTTGGAATGAGTAGGTTTACTTTAGTATTCGATCAGGCTTTTGAAAATCAGAATTCTACGGCTTATAAAGCGTAATCGATATAAGGCAGAAAACTTTAAAATTAATTTAAGGTTAGCGGATTATATTATATGAAGTATCTAATGAGTTCTCTCAGAATTTCTGGGGGAACTTTTTTGTTGCATAGGAAACTTCTTCGAACTTACCTATGCAATAAAAAAGCCTTCCAGGCAGGATGCGCATGACGCACTTAAGGATGATTGTCACTGTCGTGACAGTGTGTCAGCGCTAGAGTCTGGCGAGCCAGACTCTTTGTTCAAGTAAAATTTAGTTCGGAACTCGAAAATAATCTGCATATATCGTATAACTGCATTTGAGCAAGGATAGTAGGGCAGTATCTTAATCTCCAGTAAATAAAAGTTGGAACATAAAAATATACATAATACCTTCAGATGCATTCTTTGGTAAAATATGTTATACTAGCAAAGAGTTATTCATGTATAATAAATACTGATTAGTTTGAATTTATTTCAGATTAGTTGGGTTCTGAACCGAGTCGGTTTACTAAACTATCTAGGATAACAGTATGAGTGGAGGAGTACCTTGAATATAAAAAAAATAGTGGCAGCATTATTAACGATTAACGTATTGCAGTTTATAGTCGGAGCAGCAATCTGGATAGCCGCAGGAAGTACTATTCTGGGGGAATTTAATATATACCTTTATATAGCTATGGGGATAATGCTTCTTAGCAGTTTAATTACCATATTCGGTCTTTATTTTGCGGGCAGATATAAGTATGATAACTGGGAAGAAAGTCTGAAGGATTTGGAGGAGTTTAATACAAAACTCCGTGCCCAGCGCCATGACTATCTAAATCATTTTCAGGTTATCTATGGGCTTATGGAACTGGAGGAATACGAAGAAGCAAAGAAATATATTGCTCCGGTATTTAAAGATATTATGAAAGTCAGCAAAGCATTAAAGACAGCCCAACCAGCAGTAAATGCCCTGTTACAGGCTAAAATAGAAGCAGCGGAAAAAAATAATATCGACCTGTTTTTGGAGATTCGCTCCGACTTAAAAAATATTCCCATGGAGCCCTGGAATTTATGTAAAGTTCTGGCTAATATCATAGATAACAGCATAACGGCATTGTCCGAAGCGAAGGGAAATAAAGAGAAAAACATCCGGTTTGAAATCGGTGAAGATAAAGAAAGTTATAACTTCCTGATATGTAATAACGGTCCTAAAATACCCGAAAATCATCTGGAGGATCTGTTTAAACAGGGCTATACAACGAAAAATGAAGAAGGTCATGGCATGGGGCTCTATATTGTTTCAAAAATCATGAAAGAGGCAGATGGCATAATATCGGTTACGTCCTCGGAGGATAAAACCTGCTTTTGTATGGAGGTACCCAAAAAACGGGTGTAATTCTTTAAACTGATAAGCCCTGCACAAGTCCGGGGTACCGATCCTCTGGCTAAAACATAATTGTAATTTAGAGGATAAAAAATGACATTATAACCTTTTAGGTGTATAACTTGGAGAATATGTATTTATAAAATTATGTTCAGGTATATATTTGTATTATACTAAAACCTGAAAGGAGGATATTAACTATGTTTGGGGATATAGAAGGTCTGATAATTCTGGCTGTCATTCTTTTTATTACCGGATTTATTCTAATCGGTATAGAAATGATTACACCAGGCCTGCATGCACCGGGAGTTATAGGGACTACCTGCCTGCTGATCGGAATATTTTTAGTGTCGGATACAGTAGCAGAAGGTGCTGTTATAACAATAATTGTCTTAGCTCTGCTGGGTATTATGTTAGCGGTTATATTAAGTCTTCTCTCAAGAGGTAAGTTAAAATCACCAATTATATTAAAAGAAGAGCAGAATAAGAATAAAGGTTACATCAGCTCAAGTGATTTGAATTATCTTTTGGGAAAAGTAGGAACAGCAACTACCGACTTAAGACCCACGGGTACCGGTAACTTTGACGGCATAGAATTTGACGTAATATCGGAAGGTAAATACATTACAAGAAATACAAAATTAATGATATATAAAGTGCAGGGCTCAAAATTAATAGTAAAAGCGCTTGCGGATTAATTATTAATAACGAAAATCATTTTAGAAAAGAGGATAATAGTATGACGGGAATAGTAGGAATCATTATATTAATAGGTGTTATCGGGTTATTTATTATTTTATTTTTTAGTTTTGTTCCGGTTGGATTATGGATTTCTTCCTTGGCAGCCAATGTTAGAGTGAGTATTTTTAATCTTGTGGGTATGCGCTTAAGGCGTGTTTCGCCATCTAAAATTGTGCTACCCTTAATTAAAGCAACCAAGGCAGGGCTGAACTTAAGCGTAAACCAGCTGGAAGCACATTACCTGGCCGGCGGTAATATAGACGGAGTAGTAAATGCACTGATTGCGTCGGAACGTGCCGGAATTGAACTGCCTTTTGAAAAAGCAGCGGCAATAGACCTAGCAGGCAGGGATGTATTGGATGCGGTAAGAATGAGCGTTAATCCCAAAGTCATTGAAACAACCAATGTATCGGCGGTTGCAAAAAACGGTATCGAACTGCTGGTTAAAGCAAGGGTAACCGTGAGGGCGAATCTGGAGCGATTAGTCGGTGGTGCCGGTGAAGCAACTATTTTAGCCAGAATCGGAGAAGGTATTGTTACTACGGTAGGTTCCTCCCAGACCCATATGGAAGTTTTGGAGAATCCGGATTTTATCTCAAAAAGAGTACTTGGAAAAGGGCTTGACTCCGGTACGGCATTTGAGATATTATCCATTGATATTGCTGACATTGATGTTGGAAGAAATATTGGTGCCCACTTACAGACCCTTCAGGCAGAAGCTGATAAGAATATTGCACAGGCAAAAGCAGAGGAAAGAAGAGCCATGGCAGTCGCCAGGGAACAGGAGATGAGGGCCTATGTTGTTGAAGCGGAAGCAGAAGTGCCAAAAGCGATGGCATACGCATTAAAGGAGGGTAAGCTTGGGGTTATGGATTATTATGATATGCAGAATATAAAGGCAGATACCCGGATGAGGGAAAAGATTTCAGAATCTGCCAGGGAATCCATATTTGAAGAGAAAAAAGATAACATGTAATGACTTATTATTGAACTTTAGCATGTATAAACATGCGGATTGGAGTTCCAATGTATAATATAAACATAAACTCAGCTGCGAAATATTTGGGTGTCGGATTCTTAAAATCTAGTGTAAAAACAGAGGGAGAACCGTATGGCGAGTCAGACATCGGTAAAAAGAAATCATGGTATACAGGTAAAAATTCTAGTAAAAATAGTAATGAAAATAGCGGTAAAAGGACGGGTCCATCTTTGGTATCTTCTAAAATATCCGGGAAGGATGCACAAAACACAGAAGGCAGCATAGATTCCCTGAATCAGGATATATTTGAAGAGGATATGGGTAAAAAGGTAAATATGGGCTTGGATGGATTTCAAACCATTACCGTTAGCAGAAAGAAGTTACAGGACGCTGTTATCTGGTCTGAAATAATCGGAGAACCATTATGTAAACGCAGAAAGAGAAGATGATATGGCGATAAAGGTAATTTTAATAGAAGATGAAAGCGGCATACGCAAATTACTCCGCAAAATAATAGAGAGGAATGAAGGCTTTGAAGTTGCAGGCGAAAGCGATAACCTGGCTGATGCCATAGCTTTATTCCGCAGGACGAAAGCGGAGGTTGTATTTCTGGATATTGAGATGAATGGTGCCAGTGGACTGGATTGTGCTAAAATAATAGAAGATTTAGAACCGAAAACAAAAATTATATTTGCCACAGCCCATTCCGAATATATGTCCGATGCCTTTGAATTATATGCCTTTGATTATCTGGTAAAGCCCTTTAACGTTGAGCGGGTCAATCATACCCTTGACAGAATACGGTCATTTTCAGAAACCATGAAACATGATGATCTGGATAAAATCGTGAAATACGAGAGGGGCCTTGATAAACTCTTAGTTAAGGGAAAGGAAAGTATCAGTTTTGTAGATATAAAAGATATTATTCTGGTTCAGCGGGAAAACAGCAGCACAGTTATTTATACCAGGCAGGACTCCTTTATAACCTCAGCCGGGTTAGGAGATATCGAATCAAAATTAGATCCGGAACAGTTTATGAGAAGCCACAAATCTTATCTGATTAATATCTCTCAGATCAAAAAGATAGAACCTTACGGAAGATGGACATATATAGTTAACTTTAAAGACCTTGATAAGGATGCCTTAATGACGGCAGAAAAATACGAAGAAATTAAAAAAAGATTTTTATAACGACCAAACCTGTCTGGTGGTACCATCAACTATATTTATTGTTGATGGTACCACCAGACAGGTTTTATTAATGCGAAAATAAACTGCAAAATAAAAAATTAAGTTGACAAACCATATTAACATATGTTATTAATAACATATGTTAATATTATAAGGAGTGAAAAAAATGTCAATCAATCATGCCATACTAGGAATATTAAGCTGTAGGTCTCTGACCGGTTATGACCTGAAAAAGATTATACAGGACTCCCCCTTTATGTACTGGTCGGGTAACAACAATCAGATTTATAAATCCCTTGTTGAATTGTTAGAAGAGGGCTATGTTACGAATGAAGTACAACATCAAGAGAGTTCTCCTTCCAAAAAGATATATACCATAACCGCGGAAGGGACAGCCGAATTGAAAAGGTGGGTGCTATCGGCCGCGGAACCGCCGGAATTAAAGAAGCACTTTCTTGTCCAGTTAGCCTGGGCAGATCAGTTATCTTCAGAAGAATTAAATACATTGATAGCTGATTATGAGGAAGAGGTCAGGATGCAGATACTGATGCAAAAGGAAAAGCACAAAAGAGGAACCTTTGCCCCGGCAAGGACCAAAAGAGAAGTTTATCTCTGGGATATGATTCATGAAAATATAATAGCATCCTATGAAAGTGAGTTAAACTGGCTGGAGAAGCTTCGCAACGGAATCACCAATTAAAGTATAAATCAAAAGGAGATGAGTACCATGGATAATAGAATAATTAATTATTCCGTAATTCAGAAAAATAACAAAAAGTATATCAACCTGACATCGGCAGAGACTCCAATTGGCACAGAAGACAGAATTATGGATTTAATCAGCCTGTGCTTTGAAAACGAGACCAATCTGCTGTTACTGCATAGCAGTTTATTATCAGAGGATTTTTTTAAACTAAGAACCGGTTTTGCTGGTACACTAATGCAGAAACTGGTTAATTATCATATTAGAGGGGCACTGTTATTGCCGGAGAATTTTATCGTTACAGGTATCTTTAAGGATCTTATGGTGGAACTGAAGGAAAGCAAGGAATTCCGGGTGTTTTACAATATAACAGAGGCCCAGACCTGGCTCCTGGACGAAAGATAGGCTGGAAAATGCACAAAGAGTGTGCAAGAATGGGGGCTAGTGTGAAGTAAAAAGACATTTCACACCCTGATTTGAGGCAGTAACACATCTGCTTGCAGAGTGTTATGCAATGGGTGTTAGGTTGAAAGAAAATATTATAAATGAGAGGATGCCACTTTTGGATTCTTTCAACCTTTTAATATGTGGCAGTAACACATCTGCTAACAGATGTGTTATGCAATGGGTGTTAATATGAAAACAACAGTTGCATTTAAGACACCAAAGGGAAAGACAGAGGTATTAAAAGCGTATGATTCTTTGGCGGAGGGATGGATGCAGCCAAATGAAAAAATGTATATAGATACACGGTTTGGAAAAGCGTATGTTATAGCAACAGGAAGAACTGACGCACCACCTTTAATTCTGCTGCATGGTAGTGCCATGAATTCAGTTATGTGGTTAAAGGATGCACAGGAGTATTCAGCAATGTACCGGGTATATGCGATAGATTTACCCGGAGAACCGGGACGCAGCAGTGAAGAACAGCTTCCCTTTTTGGGAAAGGAATTTGCAGAATGGCTTTTGGATGTCTATGAGTCACTGTCATTACAGCGAGCAAGCCTGATTGGTATCTCACTGGGAGCCTGGCTGGCAGTAAAATTTGCAGTTAACTATCCGGATAAGGTTGATAAACTGGTGCTGTTATGCCCTGCCGGTATCGGACCTCAAAGAACTTCCTTTCTGTTTAAGATGATTGGTCATATGCTGCTTGGCGAAAAAGGAATGGATCTGTTATATAAGAAGGTGAATGGCAATCGCCCCATACCGGAAGTCATTCAAAATTATCAGAAACTTATTGGAAAAAATTTTAATTACAGAAGAGAGACAATCCCCTTATATAAAGATGAAGAATTACGAAGGTTATCCATGCCGCTGCTCTTGCTCGTGGGCGAAAAAGACATTATGCTTCATTCTGATATAACAGCAGAACGGATATCCAAGCTGCTGCCCCAGGCAGATGTTACTATTATACCGGGAGCCGGTCACACGCTTGTGAATTTAACGGATAGAATCCAAAAGTTTTTAATAGTAAGTGAAAAGTAAGAGGACAGTTTATATTATTGTGCTAAAAGCACATCATAAATGATAAAAGCGTAAAAGGCGGTGTAATGTGAAATCTGGTTAGAAATCGGCAAATGGAATCTAACTCCCACATTATGACCGCCTTACTTTTTGCTGTTTACAGACTATAGTATTTATCTGCTCCGGTCGCTGCCTTTATTGATTGGTGTATCATCTTTTAGACCAAAAACTGCTCTTGCACTTTCTGCCTGGGGATCATGTTTAATATGCTTGGAATGGAAGGTTCCATCCTCTTTTTTATGATTTTTTGTACTTTTCATTTGATTGTGAGCCATAAAATCCTCCTGATTTTTTTATTACAGTATGCTTTCATTTTAGTCTTTTTATACGATAACAAAAGCTTTAAATAAAATTTATATCCTGAACTGAATATTGTTTTTTAAAATATTTCTATCCTACTATTTACCTAACGTAATACTCTTTTATGCCAAATGCATTATAAGATCTTTATGTATGCCAAGTCAAGGATCATACAAATGCTTTTTGCACCTGGAATAGTGACTTTGATTACTTGTACAGTAAATAGGATACAGATAGAATAAATGTAAGATAAATTGATCAGCATTTGGTAATGAGCCGGTTTATCAAAAAAGAAAGAGGAGATCATTATGAAGATGGGTAAGTTTAAAAATGGTTTTCAAATGAAAAGTTTAAAAACCCGGATTGTTGTTTCAGTCGGTGCATTGCTGCTGGTAGTTTGCAGTATTTTTGGTGGTATTGCTTATTTTTCCTCATATAATGCCCTATCATTGAATGTGAAAGTGGTTCTGCCCCAGGTTGCCTATGAAGCAGCTACTATCCTGGAGAACAAACTAGATTCCAATTTCTCAGTTTTAGAAGCGGTGGCCGAACTGGATGCCATTCAGGATCCGTCAGTTCCTATGGAACAGAAGAAAGCAATTCTTAAGGATCAGGTTAATTCTAAAAGATTTACTTCTATTGCCTATGTTGATTTAGACGGTAATATACGATCTAGTGATTCAACCATTAATCTTAAGGACAGGGAATATTTTATTAATGCGGCAAGCGGTAAACCCTTTGTATCGGATCCAATCGTTTCAAAGGCAGGCGACGGAACTATGTTAATTATGTTTGCAGTTCCCATCAAATATCAGGACAAGATAGTTGGAGTGTTAACCGGCAATATGGATCCCAATGCCTTTAGTTTGTATTGTAATGATATAAAATTTGGCAAATATGGTTCAGCCTTTATGATCAATAAGACTGGTGTAATTATTGCACATGCCGATAAACTAAATGTACAGAATCAGATAAATATAATTGAGAATGCAAAAACGGATGTTTCCCTTAAGTCCCTGGCAGACATAGGAAACAGGATGATACAGGGGAAAACCGGTTTTGGTACTTTCTTAGATAAAGATGTAATTACGAAAGAGAATGCAACAGATGGTGCCATGTTAACCTCAGAGATGTTAGGAAAAGATGTGGATGCAGAAACTTTTAAAGGGGTCCAGAAATTTATCGGATACGCACCAATTAAAGGCACTACCTGGTCAATTGCCGTAGCAGCTCCGAAAAGCGAAGTATTTGGAAATTTAAGGAACCTTACCATAATGATATTAGTAGTTACAATATTGCTGCTGCTGATAAGTTTAAGTGCGGCGTTGTTGATGTCTGCTCAGATCGCAAGACCGGTCCAGCTTGCCGTTGATCATCTTAAAGTGGTAGCTGCCGGTGATTTTACAACCCTTACTCCATTAGTTTATTTACAACGCAGGGATGAAATTGGGGTTTTGACACAGACTGTGGATGATATGCAACTTTCACTCCGGAACCTGATACATGGAGTAAAAGAGGCTTCCCAAGGTGTAATAGAAACGATATATGATGTCCAGATTAATTTATCCGGATTAAATACAGGGATAGAAGATATTTCTGCAACAACGGAGGAATTATCTGCTGGAATGGAAGAAACTGCCGCCTCCTCTCAGGAGATGAATGCCACTACAGCAGAAATAGAAAGTGCAGTTGAGAGTATTGCGCGAAAGACCCAGGATGGTGTTTTATCAGCCGGTGAAATTAACAGACGTGCCAACGAACTTAAAACCAATGCATTAACTTCCCAGCAGCAGGCCGACCGGATTTACATAACGACTCAAAACAGTTTAAAACAGGCCATTGATCAGTCAAAAGCAGTGGAACAGATCGGAGCACTTTCCGATGCTATCTTACAGATTACCTCCCAGACAAATCTGCTGGCATTAAATGCAGCAATCGAGGCAGCCCGGGCCGGTGAAGCTGGAAAAGGTTTCGCAGTTGTAGCAGATGAGATAAGAAAACTGGCCGAAGACTCTAAGAATACAGTAAACAAGATTCAGGATGTTACTAAGACAGTTGTGGACTCGGTTGAAAATCTGTCTGTAAATTCCCAAAAAGTGCTTGAATTTATCGATAAACAAGTAATAAAAGACTATAAGGAAATGGTGCAAACCGGTGAACAATACAGTAAGGATGCGGAATTTATCGACGAGTTCCTTACGGATTTAAGTGCAACTACCCAACAGCTGGCTGCTTCTATCCAAAGTATTATAAAAGCAATTAACGAGGTCAGCATATCTACCAATGAGGGTGCAGCCGGAACCTCTGATATTGCAAAAATGTCAGGAGATATCCTTAAGAGTTCCAAGCTGGTAATCGATGAAACCTTAAAGGTAAAAGACAATTCCGAAAGATTAATGCAAATGGTTAAAAAATTTAAAATAACCGAAGAATAATTTTGCTGGTAAGGGTTAATATTCCCTATATTATATTAATCGAACCACCTCCCCCCTTTTAAGTAAAAAACCATCTTCCTGCCACAATTAGTACCGACAGGAAAGATGGTTTTTTATTGTTAGTTAGCTCCTTGCTTTGTTGTAATATTCTGTAACGGCATTCCAGTCAACAACTTCAAAGAAGGAGTTAATATAATCCGCCCGAAGATTTTTATATTTCAGATAATATGCATGTTCCCAAACATCAATACCTAATATGGGAACCCATTCACCATGGCTTTCGATAAAAGGATTGTCCTGATTGGGGGTAGAAGAAACTTTAAGATTTCCATTTTTATCTGCGGATAACCAAGCCCAGCCGGAACCAAACCGGGATATTGCGGCAGCAGACAGCTTACTTTTAAGTTCATCAAAACTCCCAAAGTCTTTATTAATCTCTTCGGCTAGTCTGCCGTCTGGTTTGTGGCCTCCCTCAGGTGACAGAGTGGTAAAGTATAGATTGTGGTTATAATATCCACCACCGTTATTGGTAATAGCAGTTTTTAGTGTCTGATCCGATAGTTCCGGCAGGTATAAAAAGACTTCTTCAATAGATTTGTCTAAAAGCTCAGGCAGATTCGCCAAGGCAGAATTTAAATTATTGGTATAAGCAGCGTGGTGCTTGGAATAATGAGTAATCATAGTAAGTTCATCAATATAGGGTTCCAGTGCATTAAAATTATAGTTCAATTCAGCTTGTTTAAACATAATAAACTCCTTTCTGTGTGGTTGACCCACATAAATCAATCAATATGGTAATACTTGGTTTTATTTATTCAATAATTCTTATTTATTCAATAATCCTTATTTATTTAAGAGGTTATAACCTAAAATATGAATTTGTATTGATGAATTCATTATACAACATTTATCAGAAAAATAAAGAGTTATTATTGAAATAAATTATCAATAACAGAAAAATAATATAAAAGATAGATAAAAAGAATTATAATATTGAATAAACAGATTATTAACAACAAAATACTTTAGTATCTTTTATTGAAATTGTAGAAAATCGATTTGATTTTATGAAACTTATGTCAACTATTTATAAATTTTGGTAAAAACCACGTAAAATAACAAGTCAAAATTGTAAAATTTATAGACGAAGTTCTTAAAAAAGTGTATAATAGTACCAATTACTATTATTATTTTATCAGATGGAAAAAGGACAGGAGGTAATGCTTTATGAATGAAAAGTTTTACAGACAACTTTTGGAAGAACTGCCCACAGCATTTACTTACAACAAAATATTACTGGACGAGAATGGTATCCCCTGTGACTGGGAGATCGTAGAGGCTAATTCCGCTTATGCTGCAGTTGTCGGCAAGAATATCAGAGAGATTGTAGGGAGACGCATTACCGAACTATTACCGGACATCAGAAACAGTGATTTTGACTGGATTGGCATTTTGGGTGACATTGCGATGCAGGGTGGGAAGAAAGAATTTAAGCAGTTGTATGAACCCTTTAACAAGTGGTATAAGATAACCGTTTATTCGCCGGAAAAATATCATTTTGTGACCTTTTCTAACGATATAACCAAGGAGATGAATCAGTTATCGGAGATGGAAAGGCTGATTAATAACTCTGAAGAACTTTTGTTAGAGAAAGAAAATAAAAATGACTTCCAGAAAATATCAGATGATTTTTTGAAAATATCCGGTGCAAAATTTGCTGCTTTTAACCTGTATGAAGAGAATGGGAAGAATTTTACAACAAAAGCCATAACCGGTGACCGAGAGGTTGTTAAAAAAGCAACTGATATAATCGGTTTTAAATTCGATGAAAAAGTTTGGACCTATAACGAGGAGCTAGAAGAAAAATTAACTGGAAAAATCATTACCAGGTTCGCCTGTTTAAGAGAGTTAACTGGGAAAACGATTTCTCCTGCTTTAGTTGCTCTACTGGAAAAAACTTTTCACATCGGAGAAGTTCTTGTAGTAAAGATTTTAATGAATCAAACTGCACTTGGTAATTTTACGTTATTCATGGAACGGGGAAAACAGTTTGATAAAGATATCCTGGTTGAAGTATATACCAGGCAGCTGGCGATGTTCATTACCAGAAAAAGGGCAGAAGAATCACTTATAAAGGAAAAGTTGCTGCTTAATTCCATATTAGATAGTATTCCCGGAATACTATATCTCTATGATGATCAGAACAGACTAATCAGATGGAATAAAAAGCATGAGGAAGTAACAGGATATACAAAAGAAGAATTGTCCCATATGACCCTTTATGACTGGTATAAAGGGGACGAAGAAAGTCGAAGAGCCGTAGCAGATGGGATTTCACAGGCTATGGAAGAAGGCTTTGGGGAAGCGGAAGCAAACCTGCAGAGAAAGGATGGCAGTACCATTCCCATGTACTTTACCGCAAGTGTATTTTCTCTGGGAGATAAGAAGTATTTTACCGGTATAGCAATTGATATTACGGAAAGAAAGAGAAAAGAAAAGGAAATTTTTCATTTGAGTTACAGAGACCAGCTTACCGGTTTATATAACCGTAGGTTTTATGAGGAAGAATTAAAAAGACTAGATACCGAAAGAAATCTGCCTTTAAGCCTGGTTATGGGAGATGTAAATGGATTGAAGTTAGTAAATGACTCCTTTGGGCATGTTATGGGAGACAAATTGCTTAAGAAGGTAGCCGAAGTATTGAACAGAAATTCCAGAGCCGATGATATAATTGCCAGGCTGGCCGGAGACGAATTTGTCCTTATACTTCCAAAAACGGATGCATTGTCAGCAAGACAGATCATTAAACGGATTACTGACTCAGCCTGTCAGGAAAAAATTGATTCCATTGAGATCTCAATCTCCTTTGGTTGTGATACGAAATATATACCAGATCAAAATATAGAAGAAATATTTAAAAATGCAGAAGATGATATGTATAAGCGGAAGCTCTTTGAAGGACCTAATATGAGAGGCAAAACAATAAAGGTTATTATTAATAGCCTATATGAGAAAAATCAAAGAGAGAAAGAACATTCCTTCAGAGTTTCTGCTTTAAGTGTAAAATTAGGAAAAGCACTTGGTTTACCGGATGGGGAGCTTGAACTATTAAGAACTGCAGGTCTTCTCCACGATATAGGCAAGATTGCTATTGATGAAGCCATTTTAAACAAACCTGCTAAACTTACGGAAGAAGAATACGAGGAAGTAAAACGCCATTCTGAAATCGGTTTTCGTATGCTCAATACGGTGGATGATATGTCGGAAATTGCACAGTATATATTATACCATCATGAAAACTGGGACGGCAGCGGATACCCAAAAGGACTTAAAGGAGAGGAGATACCTTTGCCGGCAAGAATTATAGCGATAGCAAACGCTTATGATGATATGACCAGTGACAGGGTATATGCTGCGGCTTTGTCAGGAGATGCAGCTGCAGAAGAAATAATTAATAATGCCGGAACATTATTTGATCCAGGTTTAGTACCGGTATTTATGAATGAAGTGTTAGATAGATTCAATATCTAAGTCGAAAAGGCAGTCCAACAGCAGAATATACTGTGGACTGTCTTTTCAAGGATTATTAAAAAAACATTAGAACTTAAAAAGTATAGTTGCTATTTTTCGGCTTTTCTGGTAGGATATACAATGAAGGAATTTTTTGAAATTAATGCTTTATCAACATAAAGTGTTGATTTAAAAGCTTGCTATTGCAATTTCGCAATAACATAGATTATCTATTTGAAGGGAGAACTTTTATGACAGAAAACAAGAAGTTGCAAGAATGGGTAAAAGAAATGGCAGATATGTGTCAACCAGATGAAATTTACTGGTGTGACGGTTCCGAGGAAGAAAATGAACGTCTGCTTAAACAGATGGTAGATACTGGTATGGCAGTACCTTTAAAGAAACGTCCGGGCAGTTATTTATTCCGCAGTCATCCATCCGATGTAGCTCGTGTAGAAGACAGGACCTTTATCGCTTCTAAAACCAAAGAAGAAGCCGGTCCTACCAACAACTGGGTTGATCCGGTTGAACTTAAGGCTACAATGAAAGAGTTGTACAAGGGATGCATGAAGGGTAGAACCATGTATGTTATTCCATTCTCTATGGGACCTATCGGATCTCCGATCTCCAAGATTGGTATCGAATTAACAGATAGTCCTTATGTTGTAGTTAACATGCGTATCATGACACGTATGGGTAAAAAGGTTCTTGAAGCACTCGGTAATGGAGAGTTTGTACCTTGTCTTCATTCCGTAGGAGCGCCTCTTGAAGAAGGACAGAAAGATTCCTCCTGGCCATGTGCACCTATTGAAAAGAAGTATATCAGTCATTTTCCGGAAGAAAGACTTATCTGGTCGTACGGTTCCGGTTACGGCGGTAATGCTTTATTAGGTAAAAAGTGTTTTGCACTTCGTATTGCATCTGTAATTGCCCGTGATGAAGGCTGGTTGGCTGAACATATGCTGATTCTTCGTATCACTGATCCTAATGGCAATAAGAAATACATTACAGGAGCTTTCCCCAGTGCCTGCGGTAAAACTAATCTGGCAATGCTGGTTCCTACTATCCCAGGTTGGAAAGTAGAAACAATCGGCGATGATATTGCCTGGATGAAGTTCGGTGAAGACGGCCGCTTATATGCAATAAATCCGGAAGCTGGTTTCTTTGGCGTTGCACCTGGAACTTCCTATGATTCCAATCCGAATGCGATGCACAGCACGGAAAAGAATACAATATTTACCAATGTTGCTTTAACAGATGATGGTGATGTATGGTGGGAAGGTATCGGTACAGATGCACCAGAACACTTGATTGACTGGAAAGGCAATGATTGGACTCCGGATTCAAAAGATCCTGCAGCTCATCCCAATGCACGTTTTACAGCTCCAGCTGAGCAGTGCCCTGCAATTGCTCCTGAATGGGAAGATCCTGCTGGTGTACCGATTTCTGCAATCTTAATCGGTGGACGTCGTCCAAGCACAATTCCTTTAGTACATGAAAGCTTTGACTGGAAACACGGTGTATTCTTAGGATCTATCATGGGTTCTGAAATTACAGCAGCAGCTATTTCCAATAATATTGGACAGGTTCGCCGTGATCCATTTGCTATGCTTCCTTTCTTTGGATACAATGTTTGCGATTACTTACAGCATTGGTTAAGCATTGGAGAAAAAACTACGGAAGACAAACTTCCTAAGATTTTCTATGTTAACTGGTTCCGTAAAGATAAAGACGGCAAATGGTTATGGCCTGGATTCGGTGAAAACAGCCGTGTTCTTAAGTGGGTCGTAGAAAGAGTATCTGGTGAAGGTAAAGCAGTGAAAGAAGCAATCGGATATATGCCTACCAATGACGCTCTTGATTTAGAAGGTCTCAATGTTAGCCAGGATGATATGAAAGAACTACTGAAGGTTGATAAAGAAGAATGGTTAAGAGAAGTTGCTTCTATCAGAGAACATTATGAAAAATATGGTGAAAAACTTCCGAAAGAACTTGCAGCTCAGCTTGAAGCTCTTGAAAGCAGATTAAAAGCATAATTATTATCAAATGTGAAATTTGATATATAAAAAATCGGCATATAAGACAACTCTTATATGCCGGTTTTTTTATTTAACGAGGAAAGTTCTCTTGAACTATCCTGTAAAATAAAAACACGAACTGCAGGACGTGCAGGACGCTTAATAGGAAGGTGTCACTGACGTGACAATGTGTCAGCGTTAGCTCCATTAATATATTCAGTAGGGGTAGTATATGATAAAAAGTTACTAACTATAACTTTAGAACTAAAGTAGGTAGATTAATTAAACTCTAGTTCAAAAAATAAATTAATAATATATCAATAAATATAATAAAGAAGTAATACGGCAAATGTAATTATATTTTTTTGATCTTAAGCTGTTTTAGCTTTTGGTTTCACAAAAAAGCTTAAAACTCCACCAAGTAAAATTAAAAATGTAACAATTAAGCTATCTGATTCCATAATAATGGGTACTATTCCTGCTGCAAGTAAAATTAAAGTGGTAATTTTGCCTAATTTTTTAATAAAGAATACGGAAATAAATGCGATAATTCCGCAGGCAATCATTACATACGCTGCATTTACCATATCTTTTAAATCCTTAAGTTCGGGTATATCTGATTCATCTAAACCAGATCCATCTAAGGTTTGCTGAATGACTGCTTTGTTGTCATTATAGTCGGAAATCCATTTGATTCCCAAGGCCGCTGTTAAAAGGGCACCAATAATTACAATAATACTAACTGCTACTCTCATGTTTTTTCTCCTTTTAGTTTAAGTAATATAAAGTTTGTTTAATCATTGATATTGTATTACCGAATCTTAATAGCTTCTAAATCTCCTCACCTTACTTGTATACGCCGTTATCCTCTTAATCATTATTGATTTACTACGTTATAATAATAAACTCGAAAGTAATTTTCAGCTATACTCAAAAAGTTGTATTCTTATCTTGACAGTAGTACTAAGGTATGGTTTTGCAAACAAAAATTGTGCAATACAGATAAAAAGTTACATAAATCAACAATATTTGTAATATGTTTTTGCTTTGTCAAGAGCAGACAGAATATTTACATGTTACAAAATTAACAAATGCATAAATGCGAGAACTTGACGGTAAATAATAATTGTTATATAATAGAATAAAATGTAAATACTGTAGTATTATTGACGAAAAACTTACAGTAAAGTGACATAAAGTTTTATTTATCACAACGTTACATACCATGTAATGTATGGCTATATTACATGATAATTTGATAATTAATTTTTTAACAAGGATAGAAACAAGGATAGAATCCGAAGATTTGAGTATCAAAAGGTCTCTAAATCAGTATTTTATGAATACAGATACTTACTATAGTATATTTTACGCCTGGTATTCATTCTAAACACAAGTTGACCTTTAGTTACCCAAATCCTTTATAATTAGTTTGTAAAAATATCAATAAAAGTTAAGGATATCAGACGTATGCAAACAATACTAATTGAATCATTACATCAAAACAAGCTAAGAGATTTCCTGAATAAGATATTGCTGATGGATCAAAAAACTTTATCGGATAAAGCAATGGGAAAGAACTTATTGGATATTCTCGCCGGCATATTCGGTTACGATGCAACTGCTCTATGGATTAAAAGACCTGATGAAAGCAATTATTCACTGGTTGCATATAGGGTAGATGATACTATCATTGAAAAGTACAATCAGGAATTTTACCAACATGATCCTCTGAATCCAAGCAAAATTATTGGCAAGACAGATGTATTAAATAAAAAGAATGTTATAACCATTAAGGATGTTATGTCTTTTCAGGAATTCATAAAATCGAAATACTACTGTGAGTTTTTATGTAAGGGGGATTATTTATACGAAACTGTTATATATCTGCGATACCGTGATGAAGTGATTGGATGTTTAGGTATATTGAAGAGAAAGAATGAACTGGATTTTACAGAGGAAGAGATTAAATTTATGAATACCTTAAGTTATTTTCTTTCTGTGTTTACGAATAAACATTTTTCGGTAAGCAACCTGATGGAGGATAAGAATTTGTTCGAGTCCATAAGCAACCAGTCCCCAATCGGTATTATTGTATTTGATATTAATAAACCTATTTCCATACGGTATATTAATTCATCTGCCTTAAGGTATACAGTAGAATTGATGAATGATTTGGAGATACAGGCACCTGGCGAAAGTTTTATTGCCAAATATATTGAAAAAGAAATTGCCTGTAAACAGTTTGGTATGACAAAGACATTGCTATCCGTTAAAAATAAGCCATATTTTATCAATGTGGTACCATCCCATTCTATCGATAGCAATTCACTTATGATGTATGTCTATATTATCCCTCAAAATGGGATTGATACTGCGGTAAAAACACCGAATATTGAGGTTGGTGCTAATTTAACAGAAAGACAGCTTGAAATCATTAATTGTGTTCTACAGGGAAAAACCAATAGTGAAATAGCAGGGGAGCTATTTATAAGTGTCAATACGGTTAAGACTCACTTAAATAATATCTATAAGGAATTAAACGTAGTTAACAGGCTTGGATTGTATTCTAAACTTATTAATGAATAAATGCTGAGTGAACTGATGCACTGCTATTCCAATAAATGTATAAATATGGTAAAATATTGTATTGTTATACCGGAATTAGATATGGTTATAGCCGCTACCGGCGGGGTAAAGGATATGCAGCTCCCTTTGAATCTGATCTGGGATAACTTACTTCCCGGAGTTGGGGCAGAAGCCCTCCCGGAAAGTGAGGCTTCGGATAAATTAAAGGAAAAACTAAAACAATTACAGGTATTACTTCCAGAAGGCGTAAGAAATTCAGAAATTGAAGCGGAGCTGTCCGGGAAAAGATTTAAGTTAGAAAAAAATCCATATAAATTCAAAACAATAGCGTTCAAATTTGAAACAGGAAGCATTCAGTTTGAGGTTACGACAAGTGATCTGAAAAAGACTGCCGATGTAGGTATTGGCAAATGGACAGAAAATTCTATTGAGACAGACGGAAAGATAGAAAGGGTAATGTTAACTGGCATCTGGCTTGATGCAATTACTTTATTAATTCAATGCCGCTATATTGAAACACCTTTTGGACTCCAGTTTAAATTTACTTTTAGTATGGATAAAGTAAATATGAAAGCTAAGTATAATGTAGGTTTTGAAGCTACGGACTGGCTTGAGGTATCAGGAATAAGGTCTATGTAATAACTATATGCCTATAATAAGAGCTGCTGCATAATAACAACCGGTAGGAACTATTACTGAAAAGGTTGTTATAGCAGCAGTTTTATTTAAAAAAAGTGAATTATCCAGCCTTGTTATATACTTAACAAGGTATTTAAACGAATACATATCAGTTCAGAACGGGATTGCAAATTTATAATCCTATCAGCTTTGTTCTTTTTTTCTGGAAAACAATCGAAACACCGTGATGATAACACCAGCCAAACAGATACCAGCAGCTGTCAGATATACGGCATGCATACCAAAAATAAAGACACTGTTTTGACCTGCAACAAAGTCATTAACACGATACCCCAGTTTACTGCTCATACAGCCATATAATATGGTGGTTGCCAAAGTGATACCGCAGATCATACCCAGATTTCGCACAAAAGCATTGATACCGCCGCCGATACCTAATTTATTCTTTGGAAGCGTTGACATAATAAGAGAGGTATTCGGTGATTGGAATAAACCGTTACCTAACGACATAAGAGCGACGAATATACCCATTGCCACATAGGAAGGGTGTTCATTTAAGGTTGACATCAGGAACAGACCCAAACTGGTAAGGGTAAGTCCGGCTAAAGTTAAAATTTCAGACCCAATCTTATCGGATAAATAACCACTAATTGGTGCAGTAAGCGCTAAAATCAAAGGATAAATAGATAAAAATATGCCGGCTTGTCCAGGGGAAAAGGAAAGGATGTCCTGAAGGTAAAAAGGCATTACTATATTGGAACAGAAGATAGCAATAAAACTTATGAAACCACAGAGGATACTTACTGAGAACCATTTGTTCTGAAACAGTGTTAATTCTAACAGCGGCATTTTGGTTTTGCTTTCAACTCTTAAAAAGATAATAAAAAGTATAAGTGTGATAATCAGGCTTACCCAGATCAATGGGGATTCCAGACCTACACTTTGTATCTGGCCTAATGCTCCGAATAATAGCACGATAGTCGTAATAAAGAGGAGAGCTCCTGCCAGGTCGACTTTTTCATCAATTTTCTGTCCTGCATGGGGCAGTAATTTCAATCCCAGCAGAAATACAACGATACCCACAGGGACATTAATCCAGAAAATATATTCCCAGCTGGTATAAGCGATAATAATACCACCCAGGGATGGTCCGGCTAAAGAACCTAATGCGACGAAGGTTCCGGATAACCCTAATGCCCTGCCGCGTTCGTTGGGAGGAAAAACATGAGTTATAATTCCCTGGCTGTTTGCCATCATCCCTGCTGCACCGATTGCCTGGATAACTCTTGCTATCAGCAGAACTTGAAAGGAATAGGTTATGCCGCATAACAGGGAACCTACTGTAAATAATGCGATACCAAAGAGGAATATGGTTGTCTTGCCCCAAATATCCCCAAGTCTTCCGAAAAGCAGCATAGTCGCTGAGATAGCAATCAGATAAACACTGACCACCCAGGCTACGGCGCCGGAGGTAACGTGTAAGCTCTTAGCCATAGTAGGCAGCGCTACGTTAACGATACTTCCATCCAATGTCGACATAAATATTGATAATACGACAATTAATAATATACTCCACCTTTTTTTTGAGTATATGACATTTTCTGTCTTGCTTGCATTCATATGATTTCCGTCCTTCTTTATAGTTTCTTTTGTGATGCCCGTTCCAGGATTTTATCTAAAAAAGTATTCAGTACATCTTTTTCTTCTTTGGTCAAATCCATGGTAATACCTTCATTCCATTGATGGATTTTCTCCTTTACGTCGGGTACAATTTTTTTTCCTGCTTCCGTAAGAAATAGCCGATAAGCACGTAAATCCTGTTCATCGGTAACTTTCTCCAGATAACCTAACTGTATCAGTTTTTGTATGGCTCTTGTTGATAAAGCTTTGTCAACCATAATCTTCCTACTTAATTTTTCCAGATTAATCCCTTCTTCTTCCCATAATTCCAGTAAAAATGGGTATAACCCATAGCTTAAATTATAGGGTTTCAGAACTTCATCCATATGAAACTGGGTATATTTTGCTATGTGTGAAATACGTTTTGATAATAATCTGCTTTGAAACATGGTCACCTCCTTACCTGTTTCTAACTAATAAAAGCAGAAACAATCACCTCACTTAGTTGAGATGTCAACTATTATATAATAAAAATAATTGACTTGTCAACTATAATTTTAGGACGGAATGTTGATGGAAAGGTGAAATAAAGTAAATAAATCGTCTCATGTACATTTCGTAAGAAGAAAAATGAAAAATTCACTAGTAAAATAATGAAAAATTTATGTAGTAAAATAATGAAAAATTTATGTAGTAAAATAATAAAAATTTATGTAACAAAATAATAAAAATTTATGGAGTAAAATAATAAAAATTTAAAGTAGTAATAGGATGAAAAATTTAAAGAAGTAAAATGATAAAAAATTTAAAGAAAATGATAAAAATTTAATTGACTTTTCAAAAATTTCAGATATAATACTCTATGTCAAAGGCGATCTATCTTTATGCATACGCATAAGGATAAATCGTCTATTTTTTTTACTAAAAAGCATAGAGAGGGTTGCATGTATTATGGAGATTAGTTTAGCAAACAGCGCATTTGTAATAATGAGCACAGCATTTGTATTTCTTATGACTCCGGGGTTGGCATTGTTTTACGCAGGGATGGAGAGAAGAAAAAATGCTTTGAATACGTTGATGTCATGTTTTTTCATCTGTGGAGTAGGTTCGATATTATGGATTGCAATTGGATATTCCTTATCTTTTGGAGCAGATCACGGTGGTGTGATAGGCGATTTAAGTCATGCATTTTTTAACGGAGTAGGCTCAGAGCCTAACGCAGCCTATTCTGGTACAATTCCAGAAACCTTATTTGCAGCATTTCAGATGATGTTCGCAATTATTACTCCAGCGTTGATCTGTGGATCAATTGCAGGACGTATGAAATTTAAAGCCTTATTCATATTTATTATCTGCTGGTCGGTAATTGTTTATTATCCTTTGGCACATATGGTATGGGGAGATGGCGGTTTCTTAAGAAATCTTGGCTCTGTAGACTTTGCCGGAGGTAATGTAGTACATATCAGTTCTGGTGTATCTGGTCTGGTTGCCTGTATCATGTTAGGAAAGCGAAGAGAGTACGGAGTTGTTTCCTACAAACCTCATAACATACCTTTTGTAATAATCGGTGCAGGTCTTTTGTGGTTCGGGTGGTTTGGTTTTAACGGTGGAAGTGCTTTGGCAGCTGACGGTTTAGCAGTCCATGCAATACTTACTACGAATACATCTGCTGCGATGGCATTACTTTCCTGGATGCTCTTAGAAAAAGTGATTCATGGAAAGCCAACTGTATTAGGTGCGGCAACTGGTGCAGTTGTAGGTCTGGTAGCAATTACACCAGGCGCAGGTTTTGTCCCGATCTGGGCATCTCTTATCATTGGTGCCTTGGTTAGCCCGATTTGTTATTTTACTATGACAAAAGTAAAAGCTAAATTCGGATATGACGATGCTTTGGATGCCTTTGGTTGTCACGGTATCGGTGGTATTTGGGGCGGTATTGCAACGGGCTTATTTACGCAAAAATCCATTAATTCAGTAGCCCAGTGGGATGGACTGTTCTTTGGAAGTACAAAACTTTTCGTAGTTCAGATTATTAGTATTGTAATTACGATAGCGTTTGCGGCAGTTGCCACCTTTGTTATCTTATTTGTACTAAAGAAATTTATGACAATCAGGGTAACGAAAGAGCAGGAAGCACAGGGACTTGATTTAACGGAACACAGCGAACTGGCTTATCCCTCATTTACAGGTTTGGATTAATAGACAATTCTAGTATTATACCATTTAATAGCGTGTCTGACACGCGGATAGGAGTTTGCATGAAAAAGATTGAAGCTATTATTAGACCGGAAAAGTTAGAACCCCTTAAAGATGTTTTGCTTAAAATGAAAATTAATGGTATTACGATAAATCAGGTATTTGGCTGTGGAAAACAATATGGTTTTACCGAATATGTCAGAGGCAATACCATTATCATGAATACCTTATCAAAAATCGAGATTAAAATAATTGTTCCTGATGAGAGATTGGAAGAAATTATTGATACTATAATATCTGTAGCTGAAACCGGAGAATTCGGAGATGGAAAAATATTTGTATCAGATGTCCTGGACTGTATCAGAATCAGGACGAAAGAACGCGGAAACAGTGCATTATAGATAAATACAAATCGATATTGATAAAATCGGACAACCCCTTAGTTATTAGTACTATGGGGTTGTTTTCGTGAATACAGGTTTCGTAAACATGGAGTGCTATTTTATTTTCCGGATGGTTCAGAGAACTCTTCTATAGAAGAACAAAGAATCTGGCTCGCCAGACTCTAGCGCTGACGCGCTGTCACGACAGTGACAATCTTCCTTAAGTGCGTGATGCGCATCCTGCCTGGAAGGCTTTTTAATTTATAGACTAACTACTTGACATAGTTAGTCTATAAATTAAAAATGTCCGGCACAGACACCGGACATAATAAAACGGAGCTAATAATATTGCATCATTTCTAATGAGCAATCAGGGTAACGTAAATACCGGTGAGGATAGCAGTGGTGATAACTCCGCAGATATTAGCACTAAGAGCATATTCCATTACGAAACTCATTTTGTTGGCTTTAGATACTTCCTTTTGAGCTACCTTAGCAGTGGTTGGTACACAGGATACTCCTGCGATACCGATAACAGGATTGAAATTCTTGCCGGAGCACAGATAGATTATGTATCCTCCAATAATTCCACCGATACCAGACAGCAGTAATGCTAGCATGCCAAGCAATAATAATTTAAGGATTTTAGGATCCAGGATTGTATTTGCATCACACAAAACTCCTAACATTAATCCTAAAAAGAAAGTTGAAGCATATAAGAATATATTTTCAATTAATGCAGTATATTTTTCAAGACCTGACTCTCTGATGGCTATTCCAATAAAAAAGCTTAAGAACAAAGGTGCTGCAACTGGAAATAAAAGACACAAAAGTGTATTGCCTACAACTGCAAACACAAGTTTTTCTTTAGAGGTTATACGGGCAACTTTCTCTGATTTGTGTTTAATAACCTGTCCACGCAAGCTTTTTGGAATCAGTAACCGGATCAGGAATGGATACCCTCCATAAGTTAAACTCAGATACAGGTAAGCCACGATGGTAATAGGTACAAATAAATCTTTTGCCAGAGTAAGTGAGGTAAAGAGTACCATAGGACCATCTGCACCGCCAATAATGGATACGGCGGCGGCTTCGCCGTCTGTAAAGCCCATAAGTTTAGCAATGGGAAAAGTAGCTACAGTACCAAGTTCTGCAAACATAGCGATGACCATACCGATAAAGGGATGTGCCAGAACCATGCCGATATCTGTAATTACGCCGATTCCCATAAATACCAGGCAGGCAATTAAGCCATTGCTGAAGGTAAAGGTATAAATCGGCTGAAGAAAATCAATTTGTAAAATATTCATGAGCGAATCTGTCTTGGTAGCCATAGGATCAATAAAGAGATTACCTATTTTGCCAGCTTCTAAAAACAGGACACCGGCGTTAACTGCTGACATACCAAAACCCATCGGAATCATGATTAAGGGTTCTAAAACCTTTTTCGCTCCAAGATAAACGAGCAGGATACCCAGTATAATAAGAAGAATTCGAAATATAACAATTTTGGGCTCCTGTGAAAACATTGTACCAATTCCCTGAAATAAATCTAAAATATTAATAAGAAACACCTGTCTTTCTTCTGATTATTATGCTATAATTCAATCGGTTAGCCTTCGTTATCGATAGGGTCTTTTGAAAAAAACTTAATAGCATCCAGTAATAATTTAATTACAAATGAAATACCCATTGAAATAACAAAACCTAGTCCAAAGACTTCCAATGGAATTGAGATAGCTGTTGGCATCCTGGTAACCTCCTTTTTCCGTAAAAATCAAATTTTCGTCCTTATACATTATATACCGAATATTTATTCAATGCGAATATATATAATAAATGTGTCGGATAAACAAAAATTAACGCAAGTCATTATTTGTCAAAAAATAAACAAACAAGGTGAATGAACATGGATCTACATTATTTAGAAATATTTAATACGGTTGCTAAGTATACCAGCTATAAAAAAGCATCAGAAAAACTTCATATCAGCCAGCCGGCACTTTCCATCCAGGTTAAAAGACTGGAAAATCAAACAGGGCTAAAGCTGTTTTATAGATTAGGTAATAAGTTATGTCTAAGTGAAGACGGAGAGATGCTTTATGCTTATACGAAGAAAATATTTTTGATTATCGACGAAATGGAAAATTATATAGCATATCAAAAGGATGTGATTGGCGGAACAATTAATTTAGGTGGCAGCAATACACCAGGTACGTATATCCTTCCAAATGTTATCGGTCAAATGAAAAAGCTGTATCCAGCGGTAACTGTAAACCTTCATATAGCTGACACTTCTGAAATCACCTTTTTAATAGAAAACGGAACTCTCGATGTTGCCATTAACGGAGGCAGCTGCCAGTATAATAACAACATATATGTAGAAAAATTAATTGATGACAGGCTGGTTTTTGCAGCCTCTCCCAAGAATAAATTAACGGAAAAAGAATATATAGATACTTCCGATTTGTCCGAGGCTGATTTTGTAGTTCATAATAAGACGTCTCAATTATACACCTATTACAAAAAAATAATGAACGAATTCAATGTCCCTGAAAATATTAGTATGTACTTTGGCAGTATCGACGCAATAAAATATGCTGTTATGGCAGACCTGGGCATATCAATAATGCCTTATTATGCGGTTAAACATGAAATTGAAATGGAACTTATAAAGGAACTTAAATTATCCGATGTTAATATTGCGTATCCTTACAGCCTTATATATAATAAGAATAAATATCTGTCAGTAACTGTTAAAAAATTCATAGAAGTACTGAAAGCACTTTGCCAGAACAATGGTTTATAAACAGTTTATTAAAAATTGAAACTATATCATACAGATGAGAGAAAAGAGGTATTTATGAAGTTAATGATTGCATCCGATATACATGGATCTGCTTATTATTGCAGCAAATTAATGGAAGCATTTTACCGGGAGAAACCGGATAAACTGCTGCTGCTTGGGGATTTATTATATCATGGTCCAAGAAATGCTCTGCCAAAGGAATATGATCCCGGGAAAGTAATTGAAATGTTAAATAATATAAAAGAAGAAATCTTATGCGTAAGAGGCAACTGTGATACAGAGGTGGATCAAATGGTTCTGGAATTCCCGATTATGGCGGAATATGCTATCTTTTATCTTGAGAACCGTATGATTTTTGCCACTCATGGACATAAATTCAATCCGGTCGACAGACCCATGCTGAAAAAAGGTGATATTCTGCTGAATGGGCATACTCATATACCGAAATGTGACAGAATGGAAGAGTTTATCTATATGAATCCAGGTTCGGTATCGATTCCAAAGGAGAACAGTGCTCATAGTTATATGATAGTAGAAAAGGAATTTGTGTGGAAAGATCTGGAGGGCAATTGTTACAGAACTGAATCTTGCCCAGAGGACAACTGAAACTATGAAATTCGTATTCATAGCAGGGTATATTCAGAAAACTAAATAGTTTTGCAATTACCAGGTAAATACTATAGTGTGAGGTACTATATGAGTGTTAATAGGGGAAAATATAGGAAAACTGTATTTAGAATGTTTGGAAAGGGTATTGGAATATTCCTTGCCGGAATAGCAGGCATACTTGTACTTTTTATAGTAACACAATTGATTACCCAGCATGTATGGGTAAAGAATGAGCAGACTTCCGTAAAGGAACTTACAGCAGAGCAGAAAAAAGCAGATTTTAGGTATTTAACAAAGCTTGCTGGGAATTATTATCCCTTTGGGAGGGTAAATGTTAAGGTAAAAGGTTTAGAGGATTTTAAAGCTGTAAAGGAGGAATATATTGTACGGGCCGGGAAAACAAAAGACAATACGGAGTTTATTAAACTGGTGAATGAATATTTGCAGAGAATCCATCAAACAGGTCACGAATATGTTCTTTCGAAAGAGGAAGCAGAAGTTTTTAATACTTTTAGTTACAGAGCATTATTAAAACTAAAAAAAGAAGATTTCAATAAAACAGAGTATTGGAATAATCTTTTATTTCAGACTACGGTGGGGACCTATTCTGATCTCGCTATTCAATATAACAACGGAGGATATTATCTACAAAAGGACTATTATCTGAAAGATCTGTTTCTTCAGGCAGGTACCCAGATTACCCGAGTGAACGGACAGGATACGGATGGTTATGTAAAATCCCTCCAGAATAAACACTGGCTTCGTTTTGACAGCTTTAAGGATAAGGTGTATATCAGTAATCCCTTCCTTGTAGATAATGAAGATGGTAAAACGGAATGGGAGGTAGAATTTAAGTTACCGGGGGGCAAGTTGGTGGCTAGCCCTATCGTAAAAAGGTTTGGCTATAAATTAGATACCCGAATGGATAATAACCCATATAACAGTATGTTCTGCCGAGAATTAAATGATACAACCGGATATATCAGAGTATATTATTTTCCAGGGGATTATCATTCGGATTATAACATCATTCAGGATTTTATGAAGGCTTCAGGCGGCAGATATAATAAGCTCATCATCGATATCAGAGGAAACAACGGAGGTAATACGGATTATTGGAAGAAGGTTTTCGTTGAGCCCCTGATGAAAGAAGTTACATACGATGAAAGAGAAGTATCCTTATCTAAGAAATATTTTGAAGACTACAAAATGGAACTTAACATCTTTAAAGCAACAGGAGGGGGACTGTTTCATAAGAACTCCGGTTTCGTCAGTGCAAAGAGGATAAGATCTGATAATCCATATGGCAGGGACATGTTTACTTTTAAGGTAACAAGAGTCTTTTATCCAAAGAATACCTTTCCTTTTGACGGTAAGGTATATCTTCTTGTTGATCATGATTGTTTTTCTGCAGCTGAGGATTTTGCAGGAGCAGTAAAAGACATGAAACTGGCCACAATAGTAGGAAGCAATACCCAGGGAGGCATGGCTACCTTATTGAACTCGGTGCCCTTTGCACTGCCGGAAAGCGGAATTATGTTTGCTTTTGAGACAGATATGTCCTATAATCAGGATGGCACGGTTAACGAGGTTTACGGTACCAAACCAGATGTGGAACTGGAAACTTCTACTTATCCGACCGCTTATCCTCTATCGGATAAGACGGCAGAACTGCGAAAGGATCCCTGGATAAGCTGGGTTATGAACTATGTTAATTAAGATGTATCATACCTTGTAGATTATATTCTCATAACGTAAGACCGCTTTACAGTTAATCGTTTTAATTCTATTATACCGGGTAATGGTATTATCCACATAGGTAATGATATTATAATATATTTTACTGCCGTCGCTGCCCTGATCCAAATAAATTGCATTCTTTGTTATATCTAATATGGTGTTGCTGCCCACATAAGATTTTGGGGCATTGCTGATATAAATCCCGTAGCGTGTGGCTGTTTTTATGTAATTCTCTTCCAGAGTAAAGTTGCTTTTCGATGCATTATTTCCATTTATATTGATACCATCTTTGCTCACTCCGTATTTTCCATAGATATTATTGGTTTTTATGATTGCTGAGCTGATTTTACTAGTATAAATTCCGTAATTATAGTAATCCTTTATCTCATTGTCTGTTAACGTACTTTCATTGCTCTGGTCATATACTGCAATAGCACTGTTTTTGGCGGAGGAGATGGTATTCTCAGTTATGGAGCAGGTTTTGCTTTTATCAAGGAGAAAGATTCCATCTTTTCCAGGAGAAGTAATAGTATTCTTTGAAACCAGGGCATCTGTTGACTGGAATAACCCAATTCCACCGGATGGACTAGACGTAGAGTTACCGGTCTGAGTGAGTATATTGTCGGTAACTTCTGTGTAGTTGGATCCATATATGAGATAAATACCGGTGTTGGAGGTTGCTTTTAAGGTATTATTTTTGACGGTGCAGTTGGGGGAACGCTGCATTAAAATTCCTTGCTGATCGGTATTAATAATCGTATTATTCTCAACCAAAACACCGGATAAAGGTCTTGTTTTACAGCCAATGGTACGGATTGCCTGTCCCCAGGAAGCATTGGAGCCGGATTTTAAAGCTGATATATTAGAAATTCTATTATTTTTAATTTCAATATTATAGTCTGTCGGAAGAGGTTCTTTTTTCGTGCGTTTTAAGGCATTTAGGTAGTGGTTCTGCTGATTGCCGAGATAAGTATATGCTAAGACACCTACTCCGGCGTTGTAGATGACATTATCATCTACCGTAGCATTCTGGTAATTATAAAGTTTTATGGCTGCCTCTGTAATGTCATGTAATGTATTCTTTGAGATCTCTACATTTTTATGAAAAACACCTTTAATGGAGGTATGTGAACCGATTGCACGGGGAAAATCATAGATTTCATTATTGGTTATCTTTATTCCGTCACAGGGCAGATCGTCATACCGGATACTAGAGGCCTGCATAGAGGGTACACGTACACTGTCATGTACAATATCCAGCTGGATTGCTTCTTTTGGATTAGTACCTACGTAACCGTATAACTTACAATTATCGATGACACTGTCTTTAACACCTGCAAAGGTGATAAGGTGACTGTTCTCCGGTACATTGCTTATGGTGGCATCCTTAATTGTAATATTGGTGCCATGGATAAAACGAAAACTTTCCGTTCCTTTATTCTTACCGGCAATAAGAGAAGAGTCCCAGATCCCGCCCTTTATGGTTATATTGACCGCGGTGTCGTAACCTCCTTTATCATAGGTCAGGTCATTTGTTATCATGGCGCCTTTTTGATGATTCTTATTAAACCGTGCATTGGCATCGGCTAGAATTGTTGTGTTGCTGTATATAATCAGTTCATTTTTCAGTTCATAGCGTCCGGCTGGAATCTGTATGGTTAAATTATATTCGCCGTTTTTATTAGTATCGAGAAGCGTCTGCAGTTTTGCTGTAGAATCACCTGGATTGGCTGAAACTACCCTATCCTCCAAAGCTGCTTTGGCTTGAATTGGCTGTTGAAATAATAGAAAAAACGAAAAAAACAGTGTTAACATAAAAATAAATTTTTTGTTCATTATAATTCCTCTCGCAGTACTGCCCTTGTCTACCAGACTAGTACTTTTGTCCATTTTATATTCTTGTTTAAAGTCATACCTATAAATACTGATTCGTAATAAGCAGTTTTTAACAGTAACTCTAATATGTATATTAGTTTACCTTATTATTACTTTAATGTAAATAAAATCAAGAAAAAATTAAGATGGTATTTATTTCATGTAAAGTTATCTGATGTTTTGAGTGATGAATCACAATACCTGATTGTAAATGCTCTTTTTATGTAAAATGGACAAGGGAGTGTTAAGTAAAATAAATGAATTTTGAAAGATAACAAGTTTATATGTAAGCGGGAGTATAATTCACATATTTGAAGATATTGGTTTATCCTTTGGATAGGGATTTAGGAATAAACATAAAGATAATTGGAAGGGAAGTGGTTTTTTTTGGAGAAGTATAGTAAGGAATTAGTTATCAGAAAGGCACAACGGGAGGAACTTAAGAACATAGTTGATATCTTCAAGAATGCTATTTTCGTTATGAACGAGAATAATATACCACAGTGGGACGAGCTGTACCCGAATGAAGAGATATTGAAAGAGGATATCGAAAAAGAGCAAATGTATCTGGCTGTGACGGAGAAGGATATTGCTGCAGTATTTGTTATAAACCGAGAATATGATGACGGGTACATAGACGGAAGCTGGAAATACAGTGACAAGACCTTTGTTGTCCTCCACAGATTCTGTGTCAACCCCCAATTCCAGAACAAGGGATATGGCGGCAGGACTTTGAGACGAATGGAAAGCATGCTAAAGGATATGGGGGTTGAATCCATAAGGCTGGATGCATTTCCATTAAACCCGTATGCCATTCGGATGTATGAAAAACAAGAGTATGTTAAAGTTGGTGAGACTAATTTCCGTAAGGGACTGTTTTATCTGTATGAAAAGAAAATTTGATTCATTTCATAAGATAGGAATAATCATCCAGGAGAGGCGGCTGCAGAAAGCTGGTAAAAATAACTGTGTTGTTTACAGGAACAATTACCATATAATTTGCAGCAGCCTCTTTTGTTCCGGGCAATCTTGTAATGAGTATAATAAATCCTGCATACTATTAAATATATGGATTACCAAACAGTAAGACCTCTATAAGCCATTTATAAAAATCCCTTAGGTTTATAGTTTCAGGGTCTGTTACTGGAGGGTTTTGTAAGGAGCAATGCTTTTGAAACAGGGAAGATTTTTAAAATTAGTAAATAGTACCCCATACGATTGGGTAAAGACTACTAGTCATTCCTATGAGCTACTGACCTTTCCCTTACCGGATAGGGTTAAAGCAGATAATACGGCTTCTATCTATGTGGAATGGGAATCTGAAATTACAGAATACCAGGGGTATACAATTGGAGAAGCGCTTTATCGCCTGGAAGGAACTACCGATACTTTTCAGGTTCAGGCAAGAGGGGATAACAACCTGGTTATTCTGGTGGTCTATTGTGAGAATCTCATTACTGACTGTACCGAAGTGGGGGAGATTATTCCATTGGATTTAAGTCCAGAGGGCTGTGCAGTATTTATTTTATCGGGAAGTCATGGGAATTACTCCTTGATTGATGTGGATCAGGAGTTTTTCCTTAAGGAATCCCAGATTAATTACAGGGAGAAAGGGACAAGAAAAGGGCTTGGTATTCTTAATACAGGTTATAACTCAGTAAATGCTTATTGGGAAGAGGAAACCAACAGTGCGGCTAATATAAGTGATCTGCATTTTCCGGGAGATAAGAAATGGGATAGCTGTCTGGTGGAAGTGCGGGGAATTTACAATAACCAGAGTTTCACCATTGAGATAAAAGAAGATGGAGCGTTAATTGCCAAAGAGGAGTTCAGTTTAAAAAAAGATGAAATTAGAGTGATAGAGCGAAAAATTGAGAAAGTGTGCAGCATTGATGTAACCGGTCAGCTGAAAGCCCCTGGATTTCTAAAAGGGGGAGGTTATATCTATTTAACCTGTACTTACGACCCATCGGAACAATATAAAAGTGAAACGGTAACCTGGAATACTACGACCCAGGAAGTCAGCCATATTGACAATTTATGTTTATATGGTGATAAGTTATGGGAAAAGTGTGAAATTTACATAAAAGGATATGAAAAAAGTGAAACCGGATGCATGCTGACCCTGATATCCAACGGAGAGATACAAGAAAACGGCAGGATTTTATGGACAGAACTTATCGGCAGTCAGTCCAGGACATTTTCCTTTCAGATTCATAAAAAAGTTTCTTTGCTGGCAGTTGGCTATATAACAAGCCCTGCTTGGACCAATGCCAGGGTTACCATAACCTTAACAGGTTTTTATAAATAAAAGGGTGAGACAATGAGCGAGGACATGAAACATATTATGTGGGCAGCATCAAAGCTGGCCTTTCGTATTGTAGACGGAAAACTTCCGGAGGATTATAAAACCGGAATTGATTATCAATACAATGGAGAAGAGGGAAACTGCTATCAAAAGGCAGAATTTACAGGTGATTTATATTCTTATACCGGTGGAATAGAAAGCATTCATGCCGGCTTAGTAGGAGTCTCCAAGGTTGGTATTATCATAGCACTTCGGGGAACCGACGGCAATGATACGGAGATAGGAAATTTCCTGGATTGGATGAATAACTTTCTGGCCATGCAGGTCCCCTTTGAACCTTACGGACCTGGCAATGTCCATCTTGGTTTTATGGAGGCGGTCTTAAGTATCAAAGATGCACTGATTGATAAGACCAGGGAACTTCTCAATAGGAAAGAACAAGCAGGAGGAACTCCTGTTATTTATATTACGGGACATAGCAAAGGCGGCGGCATGGCACCCCTTATGGCTAAAATCCTGCAGCAGCAGGTAAAGGCTAATATTATTTTATATACCTTTGGAGCTCCAAGATCGGGTGATAAAATCTTTCGCGCAAATTACAAGCTTCTCCATTACCGGTATGAATCTTTTTTGGACATTATCTGTCATCTGTATTTTACGGGACAGGAATTGGAGCTGATTAACAGACTTGGATTTCTATATAAAATAGTATCACCCATACTGGTATTTCCGGAGTATGCCCCCCTTGGTACCGGTATTTGCATCTATAAACCCAGAGGGAAGTTTGGCAGACTTCCCTGGGATACCGATAATGCTCTGGAGGAAAAACTAAACTCTTTTTGTGCGATTGAACAGATTATACGAATGGGAGATTATCAGATTTTTGCCGATGCACATGGTAATGACTATTACTAAATATGATTCTGTGGCTGTGGATGCCTGCGGGACCTGCGGTAATAAATAAGGGATATGATACATCCTGCTGCTGCAAGTCCTGCCAGGTAAAAGTAGGCGGTTTTCATGGAGAACCTGCTAACGACATTACCGGTAAAGAGTGGTACCAGTGTCATGCCGATAGCATATACTGCTTGATAAAAACCCATGGCAGTTGATTTAACCTGTGGTTTTATTCCTTTCATGGCTTCTGAGGTAATATAGGAGAATAGGATACCTGTAGCTAAACCTGGAAGCAGCTGTAAACTTAATATAAGAGCATAAGGAGTTACCAAGGGAATAAGAAAACAGTAAGCCCCAAGAAGGATAAATACACCAGGAATCCAGAACGCAGGTCCTTTCTTTGTGAAACACGGAAAGGAAGCCAGAGCGGAAAAGGTGACCGCAGACAACATATATATAATCGAGGAGAGTCCGATTAATAAAGTGGAAGCTCCAAGATTCTTTAATATCTGAGTGGTAAAAGACATGGTTGAAGACATCTGTATCCCCTGTTGTATCAGCGCAAGGACAGAGAACAGCAGCAGTCTTTTATTAGAACAGATGCCAAGGGAGTCCTTAAGAGTGAATATGAAACTGCGACCCACTTTTGCCTTGACATCGGTTATAAACAGAGTAAGTATTGTTGCTGCAAAGGCGGAGGCAATACTTAGCAGACATAAAAAAGACATGCCATAGAATTTATAAAAATAGGTACTGCTGATAAAACCAAGCAGGATACCCAGGTTGTTAAATAATATGATTCTGCTGGTAGCTTTCTGCTGTTGTTCCAAAGGGAAAAATCCGGTAAACATAACCATGAAGGAAATCCACATGGATGAGGCAAAACCAGATAATAAGTTAGCGATAAAAAATCCGGTACCGCCTGGCATACTAATCCGGAGCAAAGAGGCTATGCCGGCAGCAACGGTACCTGTTAAAATGAATAGTTTATGTTTTCCTACGGAATCTGCCAATACACCAACCGGAAGGCGCATAACCAGCTGAGCTATGCCGTAAGCTCCCAGAATTCCGCCGATATAAGCTTCCGAGACCTGTCTGGCTGTCAGATAGGTGGTCTGAAATGGTATGTATACGTATTGGGCGAACCAGAATAAACACACGATGATAAGTAAAAGAGTCTGCTGCTTTTTTGTACCGTATCTCATAAAATCCTCCAAGTGGTATAATTTACAATGGAAATTATATAACCATTGGAAGTAAAAAACAAGAACTATAAAACAAGAACTATAAAACAAGAACTATAAAGTATATCATCTTATTTATATGCAGATATACAGATGCAATCTCTGCGATATTCGTAAGTTACCTTTTTAAATCCAATACAGTAAAGTAGCTCCCCCAGGGATTCCTCTGTATTGTAATCATACATATGATATTTTATTTTACTTTTTTCAGAAAAGATATACAATACACCGTTATCAATCAATACTCTGTAAAGCTCTTTCAGGGATGTTTCCAAATCCGTCCAGAAGTAATGTGTCCGTATTGCTAATATGCTGTCAAAGGAGAGTGCTTCAAAGGGGAGTTTGGTCACATCACATTGTCTGATACAAACTTGACCCTGCATAACAGAATGCCTGTTTTTTCTTTGGGATAATTTAACCGCATCCTCAGAATAATCGATTCCTTCCATTCTTATTATTTTATACTTTTTAAGTATCCTATAAATGGTTTCTCCGCCTCCGCAGCCAACCTCCAGAATATTCTTAGAATTTTCAATTTTCCGTAATACCCATATATTTAACCCGGCATCCATTATATTCATGATTTTAGCCATAAGAATACCTGGCAATCCGGTTGGTTTCCTGCATTGATCCACTAATATGTCAATCAGTTTCATACTTGCCTCCTAGTTTTTAATGTATTTAAGCAGTATAAAATAATAATCCAGAGAATGAAAGACATTTAGTAAAAATTAATTTTTATTTTATAAACAATATCGACAGCTTTCGCATATGATAAACATGACTAAACTTGGGAGGTTTTCTTATGGGAATATTAATGATTATCTTTCTGACCCTGGCGGCAACAGCCGATAGCTTTATAATTGCTTTTAACTATGGTGTTAAAAAAGTAATTATCAGTAATTCTTCCAATTTCTTTATTTCAATTCTTTGCCTGTTAGGCACCATGATTTCCATGTTTATCGGAAAAACACTCGGAGGTTTTATATCTGTACAATTGGCAGATATTATTGGTAGTTTAGTGCTTATCTGCCTGGCGGTATATATGCTTTATAATTCGCTGCATAATAATGGAGAAGATTCACCTCAGTATACGAAGGATCCTGCGGCTGTTGATAAGGATAATGACAAGGTAATTGAACTAAGGGAGTCTTTACTAATCGGCATATTTTTAAGCATCAATAATATGGGTATGGGGATCGGTGCAGGAATTGAAGGTATGCCGGTTTCTATTACACCCTTAATTTGTGCGGCTGCCAGTTTTATCTTTATCAAAGCCGGCTGTGTAACCGGCAGGCATATTACTTCAAAAGAGCTTTCCAAAACATTGGAGATTGTATCAGCAGTTCTTGTACTGCTATTGGGGTTTTTTGGATTTTTTAACGGAGCATAAAACGATTCGCTGTGAAATGCTGCTTGCTTAAACTATTTTCCTGTGATATATTGGTAATTGGTTAAATAAACATATTATAAATTCAACAAAAAGGAGGGCAATTCATGATTATTACGAAAAGCATAGATAGCATAAGAAATGTAAATCAGAACTTTTTTATAAAGCAAATAATCAAATCAATCAGGAATAGAATTTCATACCAACAGGTGCCTGTAATCTATCGTGGGTTGTATCCTTTATGGAACTTAGCAGGATAGATTAATTCTGAGGGTATGATAAAAAATCGTGCTTTCAGGGTTATGACAGAACAAGTATATCAGAAAAAAGAACCAAACAAAGCCGGTTTTATCAAGCGCGTTAGCTGCTTTTGATTTAATCGGCTAATTTTATAAATTAAGGAGAAAATCTATATGGCTAGATTAAGAGAGACCGTATGTATTCATTATATATCCGCAGGTGTATGCAAAAAAGGCAGAGAAGCAAGCCATAGCGGCTACTGTCAGAAATGTGACAAATATTACCCAAGAGCTAAGGTGCATCATATAAACTTAAAAAAGAAGAAATTAAATGAAATCAGAAAGAAAGAGAAAGATTAATTTACTATAGAGAGTGTGTCAGAACTTGTTACAGTCTGCCAGACTCTTTTTTTGTTGCATAGGAAACTTCACTATTTCGTTCTTCCTGTTAAATAAATAGTAGGTATGTTAAAAATATTGTTAAAACCTGGTATATGAAACGTGAAATTGGTTGAAAAATGGAAAAATAGGGCGTATAATGTAATTAAGGATATATCGGAATAATAAGGAGCCTTATGGAGAAAAAAAATTTAATAAGAAAAAGTGCAATAAAGGTTATTGCACGCAATGGATTTCATAACGCTAATGTTAAAAGTATTGCTGATGAGGCCGGAGTTGCGGTAGGTACGGTCTATCTTTATTTTAGAAATAAAGAAGACATATTAGACTACATATTTTGTGTCGAGAATAAGAAAAGAGCAGATTTTGTTAATGATTTATACGAAAAAGGTGAAGCATTTGAAGAGGTGTTAGAGCATTTTTTAGATTTTCATTTCGAATGTTTTAAGAATGATCTGGATTCTGTGAAAGTACTATATAAGGAAGTTATTACGGTGGATTCCTTTAAGGACCAGCAGGCGCAGTTTTATATGGACAGCGTTTATGAAGCTTTTGTAAAGATTTTAAAAAGAGATCAGTTAAAGGGGGAATTAAAAAGCGGGCAGGATATAGGTATTTTAGCTACTTCAATCATATTTTTTCTGCGCATATATTCTTATAATATTCTTTCACAGGAGGAAGCAGTGGATTATGATTATTTAAAAAGAAACTTAAGTGAGTTTATTTTGCATGGAATCAAAGGGTAAAATTTTTAGGTAATAATGAATGACGGTTCATTCATTGCAGCGGAGCATTTTGCTATTTATATAGGTAATTGCGAAACTTTGTAGTATTTAGAATATACCATACAAGGAATAAGAATTTCAAAGCTACAGTTGTACTCTGAATAAGATTAATGGCTGAGTTTTATTCCTTGTTTCGTATATAGATGCAGTAATGAAGTTTCCCAATTACCTGATTTATTATTGGGACAAGAGGAGTTATTTATGTATCGTAAATTAAAAGATAGTTTATTATTGAAACAAATTTTCTCAGTGGGCATAACTGTGATAGCAGTAGTAACTGCATTAACCCTGATCAGTTATTATATGACCAGCAGGGCAGTAACCACTGAAATAGAAAAACAGCTGGAGTTAAAATTAGAGAATATGAAAACCAGCGTAACAGATGCTGAGAAAAATGTTGAAAATGGAATCACTATATTAAGTGATCTTCAGGCATTAAAAGATTTTGATGCTGTTAACGGAGCAGATAGTATAACAAAGATCCTGACGGATTACGGAAAGCAGCAAAGTGATATAGTTGAGAATGTATTTCTGGCAGATGCCAATGGTAATGTCAGGTATGACAATATAAATAACTCAATGGCAGGCACTAATCTTTCAGACCGAGATTATTTTAAAGAGTCAATAAAAGGTAAACTAGTCTGGAGTGATGTACTTACTTCCAAATTCACAAACAATCAGGTACAGGTTATCTGCTGCCCGATTAAGAATGAGAAACAAGAAATTGTGGGAGTAGTTGCAGCCTCCATAAAGTTTGAGTTTATTACTACTATATTAGCACAGGTAAAAGTCGGAAATGATGGTTACTCTTATCTGATTGATAAGGAAGGAAAGCTTCTATATCATCCCGATGCAACACTAATTAATACTAAAATCACAGAGCTTGGAATACCGGAATTAAATGAAGCAGAGCCTGATATGGTAAAAGGTAATTCGGATAAGATTCTTTATAAGTTTAAGGGAATTGAAAAACTGAATATCTATACTCCGCTCAATAACTGGTCTTTATCTTTAAACGCAGCTAAAAAGGAATACATAATGCCGGTCATAGATTTAAAGAATGATTTGCTTTTAATCGGTGTGGTTTGTCTGCTCATTGGTGTACTAATCTCTGTATTTATCAGTTTAAACATTGTAAACAGAGTCACAAAACTTAAGAAGATAATCTTTACTGCAGCTGAAGGTGATCTTTTGGTTCGAACTAAAGAGAAGAATATGATAGAATGCTGGAAAGTCATGAAGTGTGAACAAAAAGACTGTCCGTCCTACGGCTCTGCTTATTTAAATTGTTGGGATGCTCCAGGCACCTTATGCCGAGGGGAAAAGCAGGAGAATGTTATCGCTAAGTTAGAAAAGTGTAAAGAATGCAAAGTTTATTTATTGTCACAGGGTGATGAAATAAACCAGATGGGACGAAGTATGAATACCATGTTCGCAAGCTTTAGCACTATGGTGGTGAATATAAAAAATGTAGCAGAACAGCTTTTAGATTCCAGTGATGTCTTATCTGCCAACGCCGAAGAGAACAGTGTAGCCTCAGAAGAAATCGCAAAAAGCATGAATGAGATTACGGCAGGGTCGGAAGAACAGGTAAGTTATATCACCACAACAAATTCCCTGGTTCAGGAAATGAACGAATATATGGATAAATCCGATAATGCTGCTAAAATAATGTCAGAAAAAGCGGAGGAAGTTTTTCATAATTCAGTAGCCGGACAGGAAGTAATTGATAACACTATGGTACATATGAATGAAATTAAGCAGAATTCCGAACATACAGTGGCGCTGATGAACTCCTTACATATTAAATCAGATGAAATTAACAATATTAATAAAGCCATTGAAGAAATTTCTGAACAGACCAATCTATTAGCCTTGAATGCTGCAATCGAAGCCGCCAGGGCTGGAGAACATGGCAGAGGCTTTTCTGTGGTTGCGGAAGAAATCAGGAAACTTGCCACACAGGCTCAGGAGTCAGCAAAAGGAATACAGGGTTTAATACATCAAATCCAGCAGGATATTTCAGAAGCGAATGAGCAGATCGTAGCGGAAAATAAAAAAGTAGAGGACGGTATTGTATCGGTTCTAGAGTCAAAAAATACATTTCAGCTTATTAAAGATAATATCAATGATGTAGTTCAAAATATTCAGACGGTCGTTACCGAAATGGACAAAACCCAGAAATCCAGTAACCAGGTTGCAGCATCAATAGAAAGTATTGTTGAGATTGTGCAGGAGTCCTCTGCCGGAGCCGAAGAAGTAGCTGCTACCACGCAAGAGCAGACGGCAGTGACAGAGGAAATAGCAGCCTCGGCCCAAATCCTTAAAAATATGGCAGATCAGTTGATTTCGGCTATTGCCAGTATCAAAGTTTCGGAGAAATAAAACAGCGGATATATTGGACTCGATAATCTTCATATAAGGAGAAAATGTCAATGAGTGATTTAAAAAAGAAAGAATTTATAATAAAGAATATGGACTATAATATCAATCCGAATAAAGAAGGTGCAATTATTGCCGGTGCATACGGAATCTTTGGTTTGCTCTGGATTATTCTTTCGGATGAATTACTATTGACATTTTTTCAGGATGTGAATCAATATAAACAGGCCCAGACTTATAAAGGCTGGTTTTATGTGCTGATTAATATTGTATTGATTTATTATTTGGTCTGGCAGCGGTCCGTACGCATAAAAAAAGCGCTGAGGGATTTAAATATTACTTATGGTGAGTTGCAGGCTACCTGTGAGGAACTTGTCTCTATAGAAGAAGAACTGACCGATCAAAAGAAGTTCAATGAAAAGATATTTATGGAATCCCGTGTTATTATGGGAACCTGGGGGGAAGACGGAAAGATTAAAAGAATTAATCCGTATGCTCAGGAAATTCTTGGATATACCAGTGCAGAACTGGTTAATGAGAAATGGGTAGACGTAATTCTTTCCGATGAACTCAAGGAAGTTAATAGTAATAGATATGAGGAAATCAGCGAGGGCATTCATGTAAAAAACCATGCGGGGCAGCTCTTAACAAAGGATGGAGATAAAGTCGATATTATATGGAACAGCAGTCTTCTTACCTATAATAATAAAATTTCTGAAGTTCTATCGATAGGCACAGTTATTACGGAGCAGAAGGTTTTAGAAGAAAAGTTACGAAAAGTAGCTTACTATGATCATCTGACGGGTTTACCAAACCGGATATGCTTTGAGGAGGAAGTTAAGAGGTTAATAGACAGCGGTGAGAAGTTTGCTTTAGTTTATATTGATATTGATAATTTTAAACAAATTAACGATACCCTGGGACATTCTGTCGGGGATAAGTTTTTAAAACATATGTCAGAAAAATTAATAGAAACCATAAAAACAGAAAGCAGATTATCTAGGCTCAGCGGAGATGAATTTGCAGTTATTTATCATAAAACCGAGAAAAAGGAACTTGAAGATGAACTTTATACCTTAACAGAAGGTTTGGGAAAGTCCTGGGAAATTTTAAATCATGAATTCTTCCTGACCGCCAGTATTGGTATATCGATATATCCAAAGGATTGCAAAGATCTTACAACCTTGTTTAAGAATGCGGATATTGCCATGTACAAGGCAAAAAAAGAGGGAAAAGACCGGTATGTGTTCTTTGATGAAGATATCCTGCAGGATAACACCGAGAATGCCATACTGGCCAATAAATTGAAACATGCTTTGGATAATAATGAATTATTTCTCTTTTATCAGCCCCAATACAACTTAGATTCCGGGAAAATCACCGGAGTAGAAGTGCTGGTGCGGTGGCGTCATGAGGATAAACTCATTCCCCCTTCCAGGTTCATACCAATTGCAGAAGATACCGGTCAAATCTATGAGATTGAATACTGGATAATCGAGACCGCCATTCAGCAGAAAAAGATTTTTGAAACTCTGGGTAACTATGATTTAACGATATCGATTAATTTATCCAGTAAATCCCTGTGCAGTGATACTAATTTTTATAACCTGGAAAAGTTGTTTCTATCTTATGAGGTGGATTATACCCATATTACCATTGAAATTACGGAAACCGCAATTATCTCAGACATAAATTATGCAGTCAGCCGCCTTAATAAATTAAGGGAATTGGGAATGAAAATATCATTAGATGATTTTGGCACTGGATTTTCTTCCCTGACCCACTTAAGGGAACTGCCTATTGATCAGGTTAAACTAGATCGAAGCTTCATACAAAGTGTAGAAGTAGAGGACAGTAAGGAGGTTGTGATAATAAAGGCAATCCTTTATTTGGCGCTGGACTTAAATTATGAGGTGGTTGCAGAAGGTATTGAAACCAGTGACCAGCTTGATTTTCTAAAGAAATATAAATGCCAGACCGGTCAGGGATATCTGTTTTGTAAGCCGGTTCCTATAGAAACTGTTATGGCAGGGATCTGACAATAAGAAAATAAAAGGAGAACCTAATTTGATTTATTTTTATATAAATCGGTCTGGCTGTTGGTATTGATTCCGATACCATTCTTAAGGCTTCCTAATTTACCGGCATTTGAAATATTGTTATAGAAGATTTTACTGCCGCTGCTGCCTTGTCCGATATAGATTCCATAACTTAAGGGGTTAATAATGGTGTTACCGCCTATATAACTACTTGGAACGAGATTTACATAGATACCGTTCTGAGTAGTTGTTTTTATATAGTTCTTTTTTATAGTAAACGTATTGGGAGAACTGTTATCACCGGTAATGTGAATGGCATCCTGGCTTTGCAAAGCAGTAGAACCATATACTTTATTCTCCGTTATAATTCCGGAACCAACCTGATAAGCGTATATGCCATACTGCTTATAGTCTGTAACTTTATTACCGGTTATGGCGGAGCCATTACTTTGCTGGTAGAGGGCGATACCATTTTCTCCAGCTAAAGATACGATATTACCAGTAATCTTATTTCCCTCACTTTGTTTATATAAAAAAATACCGTTTTTACCTGGTGAAGTAACGGTATTACCGGATATGACAACCTGATCGGAATCCGATAATCCAATACCTCCCTCCGTACTGCCATTGGCGCCGGTCTTAGTTAAGGTATTATCAGTAATTTCTGAATCGTCACAGCCATTAATCAGGTAAATACCGTTTTTGACGGTCTGATTTAACTTATTATTCTGAATTACAGCTTGGGTGGTTCCCTCTAAAAACATTCCATATCGTTTGGTGTCCGAAATGATATTATCTGAAATAGTAACACCGGTTAATGGACGCTCCTTATTACCTATGGTACGGATACCGTCTCCCCATAAAGTACTGGTACTGCCTGGTATTTCACGAATGGATTGAATGGTATTACCGGTTATGACGATGTTATAATTAGCTGGAAGAGGTTCCTTAGTGGTATTTTTAAGAGCCTCCAAATAGTACTGGTTACTGATATAGGTATATACTAAAATACCAATACCGGTGTTATTAATTGTATTGCCGCTAATCTCCAGATTAACGTAATTAAAAGCCTTTACAGCAGCCTCTGTCAGGTCGTGGAAGTTATTACCGGTTATCTTTATATTCTTATGAAATACTCCCTTAATAGAGGTATGGGAACCAACGGCCCTTGGATAATTGTAGATATTACAGTTTTTTACCGTGATACCATCACAGGGAAGGTCATCATATACGACGATTTTTGATTGCATAGAGGGTACTATGGTATCATCATGGACGATATCAATCTGTATGGCTTCTTTTGGTGTGGTTCCGTTATAACCATATAAGGTACAATTGTCCACAATACCATTTTTTACTCCTCCAAAAGTTATAAGATGGCTGCCCTCAGGTACATTACGGACGGTGGCATCCTTTACCGTAATATTAGAAGCATGGATAAAACGGAAATTTTCCGTACCTTTATCCTTATCTGCTATTAAATAAGAATCCCAGATGCCACCGGAAATAGTTATATTTTTGCTGGAATCATAACCACCTTTGTCTAAGCTTAGGTCATTGGCTATGATAGCACCCCGCTGATGGTTTTTAAGAAACTTAGCTGCGGGGTCAGCCAGTATCGTGGTATCACTATAAACCCGGAGTTCTTTATCAAGAACATAGGTACCTGCGGGGATATTGACGGTTAAATGGTAGGTATCATATTTATTATAATCAAACAGTCTCTGGAGATCTGAGGCGTTATCGCCTGGATTGGCGGATACGTTCCGGTCTTGACCGGCAACTGCTTTTACGCAAATCTGTCCATAGATAAAAATAAATAGCGGAAATAGTACAATTAATCCGATTATCAGCTTTTTCTTCATTCCTTACACCTTCTTCTGAATAGTCAGTTTTCCTTCTGCCAGGAACCGGTTGACAAAAAGTTAATCTTAGGATAACTCTTTGTTTCATAATAATAGTCTAACGCAGAATTAGTAACTTGTAAACAGGATGTCCTGATTTATGGGTAAGGTATATATTGGATAAAGGGGGTTATCAAATACAGATCCCTTTGCTATTACTCCCGACAAGCAGCCGGTTATCATTATGCCAATGGCTGGCGGACGGATCATTAGTTTTTATTTTCTACTTGTTTAAAGGTTACTTCATAAGTACCCATAGAAGCCATCGTTACTATAATAGAATTAAGCATAAGTAAAACTACACGCTGTGCGGTTATGTGTCCGGTAAATAATTCTACAAAGAATAAAAGGAAGAATGCGATAAAATACACCACATACCTGGTATGTATTTTCCAAACCTTATCCAGAGGGAGTTTTAAAAACTGGACAATTAATGTAGTGGCAGCAACTGCTCCAGCCATAGACCCGAGAAAATCCCAGGTAATAAATTCATTCAGCGGTGCGGCCGAAAGCACCGTTACTGTGTGAAGGGGAAACGGGACTTCCATTTTAGCAATCGATAAAAACAGAGTAATAACATTAAAATTAATAATATAACACATACCAAGGCTCCTTTCATAAACATAATTGATTAGGTAATTTACGAACCATTCAGTTTTTAGGATATGATAGTTTCGCAAATACCTAACATAAGTAATGCAGTTTCTTACATGCATTGCTAATAGTTATTTATCATATTTATTATACAACTATTCCAAATTATTACAATCCGTTTTTCCTATTCTACAATTTTTTTGTCTATTCTACATTGGGCTTAGACAACTCATATTTTGCATGAATCCTATTAAAAAAATGCTAAGGTAATTGTTATGCAGCCTGGAAAGTATTACACTATACATATATTGCAGATAATAAATTATTAGGTGTAAAAGGAGTTTTGACATGAAAAATATTTCAGGGCTGCTGATAAAAATGAACCGGGAACAGCAGGGGCTTAAGCAGGAATATCTATCCAAAGGAATCTGTGCGGTTTCCTATTTGTCTAAAATAGAAAAAGGTCTGATTGTCCCTAGTGAAGAAATTATCCGGCTGTTGTTTGAGAAATTGGCTATTACATATTATGATGACGAGGAATTTATCCGAGAAGGGAAAATATTGTTTGAAGAGATTTATAAATTCCGTTATCTGGGAATTACTCCGGAGGAGGATAACTTAGCTAAAATTAACGACAATCGGGATAAGTTTTTAAATTCACCGCTCTATCTGGATTATCAGCTATTTGTTATAGCAGAGAATCTGTTTGAATTAAAGGATATACAACTTTTGAAACTAAAGGAGTATATGGATTCGGAACAGTTATTTAAGGCATATTTTTTTACCGGAATTGTAAAAGAAGATATGAGTATGCTAAAAGAAGCATTTCAGATAAAACATGCACCGGAAATTTTATATGGTATGGGCAATATAAAATGGTGGGAGGGTAAATATTATGAAGCTATCGAGTTATATCTGGAAGCACTTAATCAGGCTTATGCAGAAGGCTATATAAAACTTCAGATGGATATTTGCCTGATGCTGGGACATGTTTATATGGATTTTCATGTAGCGACCATGCAGAAGTATTATGATAAAGCACTTTTATTATCTAGATTGCTAAATAATATTACTATGGAATGTAATATTTATTATCATATGGGGATTGCATATACCAAAGGGAATTTTAAGAAAGCGGAGGAAAATCTCCTTAAGGCATTGAAGCTTTGTCCGGTAACAGATCAGGATTATTTGGTTAAGATCTATCAGAAACTTTGTTTTCTTTACTTTAAGTACGGACAAAACGACAAAGCCCAGGAGTATTATGAGAGAGCTGCGAAGCTCAGCCAGTCTGATCTGGTTAATCAATTGCTTCAGATTATGGCAGAAACAGAGGATTATATTCATTGTAAGGAATATATAAGCCAGCTTGCTTTCGTTTATAATCAATCCAGGAGAAGCAACAAATTCTCTAATACAAAATACTACGGCGATTTTTTACTAAAAGCTTATAAAGCCAACCGCAAGTACAAAGAGGCTTTGACTGTATCAGAATACATATATTCTTATTTATCACAGGATATATAAATTTCCCATAATCAAGGAATGAAATAGGGCCAAGGCTCTATTTTTTTTGCGTTTTTTCCCAACCTGTTCTGCTATCCTTTTTTCCTCAGTACTCGTATACTAATAAAAAATGATTAGGAAAGGATAAATTCATGGCAGTACATAAAATATTAGCAAATTTATACTATATTGTGAAACATATTTATCAGTGGAAAAAATCCATCTTTTTATCAATTGGTCTTAATTCGGTTTTTTATGCAATTTCACCATTTATCTGGATTTATGTTCCCAAACTCTTAATTGATGAACTTTTAGGAAGACAGAGACCTGCCCGTATTCTTACAATTCTGTGCTGTGCTTTTGCACTTGCCGCCCTGACAGGATTTTTAACGGAATATCTCCAGGGAAATTACAGGATGAAAATGAATGAAATCAGGTATAATTTTATCCGCATGTTAAGCGATAAAACCATGTCAATGGATTATCCTTATACCGAGGATCCCGGTACATTAAACGACATTAACACAGCTCTAAAGACGATACAAAGTCCCTTAAAGGGTATTGGATTAGTAATACTTAAACTATTTAGCCTGCCTGGGAGCCTCATTGGTTTCTTTGCTTTTTCGGCAATTATTTTTAACCTTAATCCCTTTATATTAGGGGTATTGGTTGTAACTATAATTCTGTCTTTTTTTGCAATGTTACAGGCTGAGAAATTTGAGCGGAGCCAAAGAAAAGCACAATCTGAAGAGGAACGGAAGAATTATTATTGTTCTTCTGTTTTATCGGATTTTCAATACGGTAAGGATATCAGAGTTTACGGCTTAAAAAGCCTGCTGTTACCCAAAAAGCAGGCAGCAGGGGATAAGCTGCTGTGGATTATCAATGAAGTACAAAATCGTATTTTACAATCCACGGTTATCGAAGCTTTTCTTATGTTCATCCGAGAGATTGTTATCTATGGATATCTTATTTACCGAGTGTTATTTACTAGTATGGCCATTGGTGATTTTGTTATGTACTCGCTGGCTATGAATAGTTTTGTCACCTGGATGGATACGGTCCTTAAGGATTTGTCAGCCATAGGGATACAGTCCCTTTATGTAAGTGATTTCAGGGAGTTTTTAAGGAAAGAAGAACCGGAAGAGGTTTTTAATCCAATAGGTATACCGGATCATGAACAGTATGAACTGGAATTTGAGAAGGTAAGTTTTAAATATCCTGGCAGTGAGAAATATATCTTTAAAGATTTTTCGCTTTGCATGAAAGGCGGACAAAAACTTGCTTTAGTAGGCATCAATGGAGCCGGCAAAACTACCCTGGTAAAGCTTCTGACAGGATTATACCGTCCGGTAAGCGGAAGGATCCTTCTAAATGGGATCGATATTAAGGAATTTGACAGGGAGGCTTACAATAAACTGTTTTCTGTTGTGTTTCAGGATATTCATATATTTGGGTTTAATATCCAAGAGAATATTACTTTTTCTGATGAGGATGCAGAGGAGAACGTGCTTATGGATATTATTAATAAAGCAGGACTTAAGGAGAAGATTGGAACTTTGGACCAGGGGCTTAAAACCAATATGTTAAAAATACTGGATGAAAATGGGGTGGAATTTTCTGGAGGGGAAAATCAGAAACTCGCCCTGGCCAGGGCTTTATACAAAAGCGGGAAGATTATAGTTATGGATGAACCGACAGCGGCACTGGATGCGTTGGCAGAATATAATCTTTATCAAAGCTTTGACGAACTTGTGAAACAAAGGACAGCAATTTATATTTCTCATAGGCTTTCCAGTACCAGATTTTGTGATGTCATTGCGTTTATCGAAAATGGTGAATTAAAGGAGTATGGCACCCATGAAGAATTAATGGAACTTGGTAAGAGTTATGCGAAGATGTTTGAGGTTCAGGCAGTATACTATAAAGAGGAGGAACAGTATGTTTCGTAAAAACCAGAAAACCTTAGTGTATTTTTTAAAGCTGACTCATAAACTTTCTAAGACTTACTTGATAAAGTCGGTGCTGGCTTCTGTTACAAAGGCCCTGACCCCATTCTTTAATATTATTATGCCAAAGCTTATTATTGATGAATTATTGGGAGATAAAAATATTAGTAAGCTGCTGATTTATGTGGCAGTACTGACGATAGGCAATCTTAGTTTAAAATTACTGAATCAGATGTTTGTAAAAATCATGGAATCCGCTAAAATGGAACTGTTACTCTCTCTTGAGACTTATTTGGGAGAAAAATGTGTGGATATGGATTTTGAGAATATTGAAAATCCGGATATACTGGATTTAAAGGAGAAAGCCTATTTTGCAATCTACAATGAAGACGCAGTAGGAAGAACCGTAGAAAATGTTTCTAAAATTATCAATGAAGTCATAACCCTTGTTGGACTCGGATATATTTTAGCAATTTTAAATCCTGTGATTATCCTGGCAATCTTTGGCATTGTTTTCCTTAATTCTATTATATTTAAAAAAATAGAACGGCTCCGATTTGAGGACAATCAAAAGTCCATAACCGATAATCGGGCTTTTGGATATTTTTTAAGACTGACATCGGATTTCTCCATTGGGAAAGATATAAGATTATATCAGGCACGACCGTTGATTTTAAAGAAAATGAAAGGGTATATGGATAAGTTACTCGCTATCTATTCCGTACAATATACCCAGATTGGGAAGTACTCCGGCATCAGCAGTATAAACATCCAAATGCAGATGATCCTGATTTACGGATATCTGACCCTAAAGACTGCCGGTAAGAGTATCGGTATCGGAAGCTTTACCATGTATGCCGGTGCGGCGTCAGGCTTTAGTACTTCTATTATGTCTTGCATCAATGCCTTAATTGAGATAAACCAGTTATGCCTTTATTTGGAATTGTTTAAGGAATTTGACCGGATTGAATCGAAAGGTAAGCAGGGAAGCCAGACCATAATGGGTATTACGGATTATACCATAGAATTTAAAAAGGTAAGTTTTAAATATCCCAGGAAAGAGGAATATGCTCTGAAAAATATATCAATTCGAATTACTCCCGGAGAAAAGTTATCTGTGGTAGGACTTAACGGTGCAGGGAAAACCACCTTTATAAAACTTCTGTCCGGTCTTTATGAACCTACTAAAGGGGTAATTTTACTGGGTGGTGTGGATATCAGGGAATACCGATATGAGGAGTATCAGAAATTATTGTCGGTTGTTTTTCAGGATTTTAAATTGTTATCCTTTAGCATACGGGAAAATCTTTCTATAAGTTCTGGAATGACGGAAGAACAGATGCGAACCGGTCTTGATAAAGCAGGATTTAGCCAGGATCTTAATAAGTTACTCAAAGGACTGGATACCAGTATCTATAAAAACTTTGACGAAGAAGGAATTGAGTTCTCCGGTGGGCAGGCACAAAAATTAGCTATAGCCAGGGCATTATGCAAAAATTCCCCAATCGTAATCCTGGATGAACCGACCTCAGCGCTGGATCCTCTGGCAGAGTATGAAGTTTATCATAGCTTTGATATGTTGGTGGAAGGTAAGACGGCCATATACATATCCCATAGATTATCAAGCACCAGATTCTCTGATAAGATTGCCGTGTTTAAGAACGGGGAAATCCTGGAATACGGAACCCATGAGGAACTGCTGGAACTTAAGGATTCCTTGTATGCAGCTATGTTTCAGACACAGGCGAAATACTATATTAATTAATTTTTTATAAGATATAACATTTACAAATAGTGGACAACGACGTAGGAAATGAAATTGTTCTATTATTATCTGGTTTAAGGTATTTGAAAACAATTTTCTGTCCGATAATCCTTATAAATACTTAATGATTTTAGGGTGGTAGGATGGTTATTGATATTGATATTAAAATTGCAAACAGCAATGGACAGCTGATACACCGTTTTTCGAAACGGTTTGATGAAAAAGCAGAGTCAGCTGAAAAAATAAATAAGGAAGGGTTAAGCAAGGATTTTGAAGATTTTCTAGCGGAATATCTTTCAGACAGTGGAAGATCTATCCGGGATAGATTAATGAATGATCCTGAGGCTCACCTGGCGGGTCAGAGAATGGTAGAAAAGGATGAGGCTATGGAGCTTTATGAGGAAGAATCCACAGCGGATGACTGCCCAGACAGCGAAATGGAATATAAAATCCGTATTGGTAAGGATAAAGTAATTGCCGGAAAGATTCCATTCCATAGGCTGGCCAGGTTAAATACGGTGAAGGATGCCCTGGAACGAGAGGAATTATCTGATAAGGCAATGGAAGAACCACATAGAGACTCAGCCCATTCTTCGGACCCTTTCAATGGTACTGCAGGTTCCCGTACCAAGCATAGTACAGACACCAGGATAAAGAATAGGAAGAAAGATACCATAGGTGATTTAGAGATGAATCTTAAGAATCTCATGATTCAGGCGGTAGAAAAATATGAATCAAGTTTTTATCACATGGGGGAAGAACCCACCTGATTCTTGAGATTACTTATGTTGTAAGTATCTATGCAGCAATCCATGATACGATTATTTGTACTATAATCATTTATTTGAGAATATTTTTTACTACAATAATTTTGTGCAATAAACATCTGTGTTAAAATTGTCTGTGATTCAGACAGCGGTACAATATATCCTTGCCATACCTTATGCGAAAGGCTATAATACATATAAAAACATGGGTGGTGATAGTATGACGGGAAAAAAAATTACTTCCATTGAAGTAAAGAAAATGAATAAAAACCGCATCTTTAAATTGATCTATAATAGCAGGGAAATTGCAAGACAAGAGATTGCCGCACAGCTTTCCTTAAGCCTTCCCACTGTTAACCAGAATTTAAAAGAACTGACAGAAGAGGGACTGATTGAATACGGCGGGAATTTTCAGTCCACCGGCGGGAGAAAAGCCCAGGCAATTACACCGGTAGGAGAGGCTGTAATAACTATAGGTCTGGAGATAAGAAGACATCATGTCAGTATATTAGCAATAGATTTATATGGTACGGTTTTAGATTATGAAAAATATTTAAAAACCTTTTCAGAAGAAGAGGAGTACAGCAGATATCTTGGATATCTGGTTCATAATATCGTTGAACACAATCATTTTGATAAAGATAAGATTCTTGGAGTTGGTATTGCAGTTCCGGGGGTCTTTGATCAGAATAAGGAATATATAATTAAAGCACCATCCCTTGGAATAAGCTGTTATCCTTTAAGTAAACTGACTCAGGCCATTGAATATCCCTGTATCGTGGATAATGATGCCAATGCTGGCGCCTTTACGGAATTATGGAGTAATCCGATGGGTGAGGACAAGGCTTATTTATCGGTAGGTAAAGGAGTCGGCGGCTGCATTATAAAAAAGGATGAATTATATAAGGGACATCATCACAGGGCAGGAGAATTTGGACACATGACTGTATCCCCGGGGGGAAAACTATGTAACTGCGGGCAAAGGGGCTGTCTGGAAGCTTACATCTCCACTGCCAGAATTTCGGATGACTTAGGCTGTCAGATTGAAGATTTCTTTTCCGAACTGGATGCAGGAAATATTGAATATTTAAAAATCTGGGACGAATATCTTAAATACCTGTGCATTGGTATTAATAATATTTATATGGTATATGACAGTGATGTGGTACTTGGCGGTGTATTAGCCCAGTATCTGGATCCTTATCTGGAGGAGATACAAAAGCGTCTGGCAGAACGTAATTTCTTTGAAAAAAGCGGAGAATATTTTAAACTCACCCAATATCAGAGCAGGGCAACAGCAATCGGCGCGGCACTACAGCTAGTTAGTAAATTTATCGAAGGAATCTAAAAGTATGTCAGGGGGCTTTGCCTGTACTTTTTGCGCGGTCAAAGCAGAAGTGACTAAAATTTACATGAATTCCTATAAATATATTGACAGATTAGATAAGATAAATTAAAATAATAATATACTTTTAGAAAAGCATTTTATAAAAGTTTTTCGCCTGATATACCAGGTTGATTCTTAAAGGAAAGAAGGGTATGAAACATGAGCGTGGATATTAAACACGTTACAGATCCGGCCTTTGGAAAATACGGACGTATCTTAACCAAAGACTATGATTTGACAGACTTTTTAAAAGTCATGGATGGAATGGAGATTCCAGCGGGAGTTGTTTATGAACCATCTGTAGCAGCTTTGGAGAGCCTTCCTATTATGAAGACTTTCACAGACAGTGTATACGGAGGACTTCCCATACAGATTGGTTACTGCAATGGTCATAACCACCTGTTAAATGCAGTGGAATATCACAGATCTTCAGAGATTAATGTTGCAGCAACAGATTTGATTTTATTAATCGGTATTCAAAAAGATATTACTCCGGAATATACGTATCCAACCGATCAGATTGAAGCATTCTTAGTACCTGCCGGAACTATGATTGAAGTTTATGCCACTACGCTTCATTATGCGCCTTGCGGTGTTAAGGGAGCAGGATTTCGATGCGGTGTAGTATTACCAAAAGACACCAACCTGGATTTAGAAGTAAAACCCATGGGAGCGAAAGAGGATTCCCTGTTATTTGCAAGAAATAAGTGGTTAATCGCCCATTCCGAAGCTAAAATTGAAGGAGCTTTTGTAGGATTAACCGGAGAAAATATATCTGTTTTATAAATTAAAACATATGGAGGATTAATTAAGATGAAAAATATGCCTGAATTAAAAATAGGTATCGTAGCGGTAAGCCGTGACTGTTTCCCAATGACTTTGTCTGTATCCAGAAGACAGGCAGTAGTTAAGGAATTTACAGAAAAATACGGAGATATTTATGAATGTCCCACTTGTGTGGAGAACGAAATCCACATGAGAACAGCACTGAGCGAAGTGAAAGCAGCCGGCTGTAATGCATTAGTAGTATACCTGGGTAACTTTGGACCGGAATCTGCTGAAACTTTATTAGCAAAAGAATTCGGTGGTCCGGTTATGTTTGTAGCTGCAGCAGAAGAAACCGGAGATAACTTAATCGGCGGCCGCGGCGATGCTTACTGTGGTATGTTAAATGCCAGCTATAACTTAAAACTTCGTAATATTAAAGCATACATACCGGAATATCCGGTTGGCACAGCCAGTGAATGTGCAGATATGATTGGAGAATTCTTACCAATCGCCCGTGCTATCATAGGACTTAACAGCTTAAAGATCATCTCCTTCGGACCACGTCCTCAGGACTTCTTAGCCTGCAACGCACCAATCAAACAGCTTTATAACCTGGGAGTTGAGATTGAAGAAAACTCTGAACTTGATTTATTTGAAGCCTTTAATAAACATGCAGGAGATGCCAGAATTCCTGAAGTTATTAAGAGCATGGAAGAAGAACTTGGCAAAGGTAATTTAAAACCTGAAATCCTTCCTAAACTTGCACAGTATGAAATCACTTTACTTGACTGGGTAGAAGGACATAAAGGTTCCAGAGAATATGTAGCTATCGCTGGAAAGTGCTGGCCTGCATTCCAGACTCAGTTCGGATTTGTTCCCTGCTATGTTAACAGCCGTTTAACTGCTATGGGTATCCCGGTATCCTGTGAAGTTGATATTTATGGTGCTTTAAGCGAATTTATCGGAACTGTTGTCAGTGAAGACACAGTTACTTTACTTGATATTAACAACACTGTTCCTGCCGATATGTATGAGGCTGATATTAAGGGTAAACATAACTATACCCATAAAGACACCTTCATGGGCTTCCATTGCGGAAATACAGCAGCTGGCAAATTATCCTTCTGTGCTATGAAATACCAGATGATTATGGCTAGAAACCTTCCGGAAGAAGTAACTCAGGGAACCTTAGAAGGAGATATCGTACCTGGAGATATCACATTCTTCCGTTTACAGAGTACTGCAGATGCAAAATTAAGAGGATACATTGCACAAGGTGAAGTTCTTCCAGTAGCAACCCGTTCCTTTGGTGCTATCGGTATTTTTGCAATTCCTGAAATGGGAAGATTCTACCGTCATGTATTGGTAGAAGGAAATTATCCTCATCATGGCGCAGTTGCTTTTGGTCACTTTGGAAAAGCTATTTATGAAGTATATAAATATCTTGGTGTGGAGGTTGAAGAAATCGGCTTTAACCAGCCTAAGGGAATGTTATACAAGACAGAGAATCCATTTGCTTAATAAGCAGTTATACTAAATAAGATAAGATGCCTTGATGATTTTACCATCTTCAATGGCATCTTATTCTTATTTCAAAAGAGTTTATAGAGGTAAAGGTAATTATATTTATTGGGAGGTTTTTATATGGAGATTCATTTTTTATATCCAAATAGTAAAACGAAAGCACTTACCCTTAGCTATGATGACGGTCAGATTTATGACAGAAGATTGGTAGATATATTAAATAAGTATGGAATGAAGGGTACCTTTCATTTAAATTCTGGCTTACTGGATCAGGAGGGATTTGTGACCGCCAAAGAGATAAAGGAATTGTACCGTGGTCATGAAATTGCCTGTCATGGTGTACGCCATAACTATTTACATCATTTGCCGAAAGAGTTATTGATGCATGAACTGTGGGATGACAGGAAAAGACTGGAGGAGTTAGCAGAGAGCATTGTAGTTGGAATGTCATACGCTTTTGGGGAATACTCAGGCGAGGTAGTAGACTGCCTTAGCCAGATTGGCATAAGTTACGCCAGAACAGTAAATTCGAATAACCGTTTTAGTATACCTGTTGACTTTTTAAGATGGGAACCAACCTGTCATCATAACGGAGGTCTCCTTGATAAAGCAGAAAAATTTTTAAATATACCTGGCTATATGAAACTGCCTTTGTTTTATATATGGGGACACAGTTTTGAATTCGAACGTGAAAACAATTGGGATTTAATAGAGAACTTTTGTAAGACAGTCTCGAATCAGGAGGATGTATGGTATGTTACTAATTTAGATTATTATAATTATATAATGGCAATGAAGAGGCTTGTTTTTAGTCTGGACAGTACGCTGGTGTATAATCCTTCCGGCTTGGCTGTTTGGTTTATGTGTGGGGAAAAAGTTGTTACGGTGCAGCCTGGAGAAACCAAAAGATTGGAGGCTAGCCTATGAAATTAGATATTTGTATTGATATGGTTTTTGGCGGAGAAAGTTTTACCCAGTCTCTGGAAAAGGTCCATGCCGCAGGAATTGCTGGGTATGAATTCTGGAGCTGGTGGGATAAGGATGTAGAGTCCATACTGGATAAGCAGAAAGAATTAAATATGCAGTGTGTTACATTTTGTACAAAATTCGTAACCCTGTTAGACCCTTTAAAGAGGCAGGAATACATAATGGGCTTAAAGGATAGCATTGCCATGGCGAAACGTTTTGGTACAAAGCTTCTAATTACTCAGACAGGCCAAATCATAACTGGAAAAACATATGTAGAGCAGTGGGACAGTCTGGTAGCAGGCTTAAAGGAATGCGGACCGATATTAAAAGACAATGATATTACTTTATTAGTGGAACCCTTAAACCTTTCTGACCATCCCGGTTATTTCCTAACGAAATCTACGGAGGCTTTTCGTTTGATCGAAGAAGTAGGCTGCAGCAATGTCAAAATCTTATATGATATATATCATTTTCAGGTGTCGGAGGGGAATCTGATTCCTACCATTACGAAAAATATTAATGCAATCAGTCATTTTCACTGTGCCGGTAATCCAGGCAGAGGAAATATTACTTCAGGTGAAATTAATTACCGTGAAGTTTTCCGTGCAATCAATCAGTTGCCCTATCAGGGGTTTGCCGGACTTGAAGGTAAAGTATCAGGTGAGAAGGAAGCAGGGATTATAGAGGCTAAAGCTCTCAGCGAATTACTGGAATAAATCATGTTTGTTAACAGATAGGTAGTTATGTGTTCGGTATTTCTTTTTGCAGTGCTATAGCAGGGCAGTCCTGCCTGACAAACAGCAGCTTCAAGGCGGTTTTAAGTGTCTTGGAATTTTAGGGAATTACGGTTGAAATGCGGTAGGTGTAGTGATTTCATCCACGCAGATATCTTTTTAATTAGAGATTTAATTAAAGATTTACATTGACATAACGATTCTGAAACCTTGTTTGTTTATAATGAATTTAACTTGAAACAGTATGGAAAATATAACATACAGCAGAAAATGACAGCAGTCAGACATTATAGACCAGAAAATGACAGGCAGGCAAACAAAAATTTATAACAGACAAATAAGGAAAAAATATGACAGATAAACCGGAAAGGGGTCTTAGTTATGGCAGATGAAATCATGAAACTTTCAGAACAAACTTTTGTACCTGATAGTGTACAAGAGGATTATGATATGCTGTTTGGATCAGCAGATGAATTTCAATATGACGCATCTTATGTAGATGAAATTATAAGCGAATTTAACTTTATATCAGAACAACTTTTAACCTCTATTCGAGACATACTTATGACAATTGACGGATCTGTAACTGTGACAGACGAAGGAATTTAAATATATTAATAGAAAGGTATTTCGTACATAAATTATAGATAATAATTAGGGAGTTATGTTTTCGTGTATGAAGTCTTACGTTATAAAAGATAGAGTAGGTTACTGCGGTATTTAAAACAGTAAAAATATAGACAAATTTGTAATTGTAAATTAGACAAAAGAGAATATAAAAAGGGGACAAAAAAGGATATAAAAAATGGTATCTCAGAAAATCTCATACAGGCAGGGATTTTGAGATGCCATTTTTATGTATTATGTAAATATAGTATGCTTGCCTTATGTCAATTCGGTAGATCGCTGTTAGTAGTATTACCATTACTTAATTTACTTAAGAAAGGAATCTGCCATCTACGGGATTTTGGATTACGCTCTGATAATATCAGACCTAACAGGGTAAGTAATATACCAAAAGCAGCCACACCGGTAATTTTCTCATGTAGGACAAGAGAGGATACTACAACGGTAATAACCGGAACGAAATAGATATATAAACTGCATTTGACAGCTCCCAGTAATTTGGTTGCCAGATTCCAGGTTGCAAAGCATACAGCAGAAGCACCCAGTCCAAGATATAAAATATTAAGCAGGTTAACCGGTTTTGTCAGTTGTGAGATACCAATATCGATCTTAAAATAAAAGACTGCAGGAATCATAAATACCAGACCGTAAAAAAAGATTTTTCTGGTGGAGGTTATGGTTGGATATCCGTGATCGCTTATTTTTTTGGAAAAGACGGAATATACACCCCATACCAGGGCGGCCAGAACAGCCAGTATATCACCTAGTGGGTTCAGTTTCATAACGGTACTTCCATTATAACTGATGAGGATAATACCCGCCATGGCAGTTATGAACCCAATAAAGAAAGAAGGTTTGAGCTTTTCCCCATGTAAAAACATATGGGCAAACAGGGCAGTAAAAATTGGGGCAACCGATACAACAATTCCTACATTAGAGGCATAGGTGTAGGTCAGTGCAATATTTTCAAACAGGAAATATAACGTTACGCCGCTTAATCCTGCACCCAGGAATAATAATTCATGCTTCCTGTCCTTAACCTTAAGTTTGTGCGGAGACATGAGAAACAGAGCCAGGTACCCGATTATAAACCGGATAAACAGTATTTCAACAGGAGTGAAGGATTTTAATAAGACTTTTGTTGAAATAAAGGTAGTTCCCCAGACCACTACGGTGAAAAAGGCAGTGATGTGACCTTTCAATTGATTATTGCTTGTTAATTGATTCATTAATGTTATCCTCTTTAAAAATATTTTGGTATTGCTTTGGTGTCAGGCCGATAAACTTCTTAAAAAAATTGGTAAAATGACTTTGATCCGTAAAACCGGTACTAAGTGCAGCCTCCATAGGTTCAATGCCCTGTTCCAATAACTGCTTGGCCTTGTTAATACGGATGGTTACTAAATACTGATATGGGGTGATCCCTTTATATTTGGTAAAGGAGCGAAGCAGCGAATATTTATTTATATTGGCAGCATGGCTTAAATCGTCAAGGGTTATATTCTCATTATAATTTTTCTCTATGTATTCACAGACGGAACGTATCTCAGGGTTCGTATCGCTTGGTAATTCCTGTGAAAAAGTACCGGTATATTCTGCAATTACCTGTTCCATTAAAAAGAAGAAGATTTCCTCCTTTTCAAAATCCTTTCTTTGTTCCATAATCATCTGGTGCAATTCGCGAAGTAGGGAAACAAGTTCGCTTTTGTAAGCCACCGGCTCTAAAAAGCGGGGCAGGTATTCTTTGCCGGTTAACTCTTTTGTTAGACGTTTCATCACTTCGGGTTTAATGTTTAAACACCTGTAATCCATGGTACTGTTATCTATCCGGGCACAGGCATGATTATCAAATGGATTGAATAGTATAATATCCCCGGTTTTTATATTATATTCCATATTCCTGCAGGACAAGTATCTTTGACCGCTTTCAATAAAACCAATAACATAGTATTCATGGAAATGATTTGGAAAGTTCTGAATGATTCCTTTAAGGCGGTAGGCTTCAATCCCTAATTCAAAATCATAAGTAACGGTGCGTTCTTCCTGATCCAATCTAAAACCTCCTTATCTATGTTACCAGTTTACCAGATAGCAACTATATTTTCTTGTATGATATTGACTATATGATAAAACACCCCTGTCTGTATATCTAAGTAGGAGAGGGGTGTTTATCTGTTTATAATAAATTAAGTTAAAGAACTGTTATTATGAGAGGAGTTATAGCCTGAACGGCTCTGCTCATACTGGGAGTACTTATAGATTCTAGAAATAAAAATTGATGTCTTAAATTATATTATTTAATAACAGTCTTTCCGCCCATATATGGCTGTAATGCCTTAGGAATATTAATGGAACCGTCCTCGTTTAAGTTATTTTCAAGGAATGCAATTAACATTCTGGGAGGAGCCACTACAGTGTTGTTTAAGGTGTGTGCAAAGTACTTGCCGCCTTCTCCTACGACACGGATTTTAAGACGACGTGCCTGTGCATCACCTAAGTTAGAGCAGCTGCCTACTTCAAAATATTTTTTCTGTCTTGGAGACCAGGCTTCCACATCGATGGATTTTACTTTTAAATCCGCCAGGTCACCGGAACAGCATTCTAAGGTTCTTACCGGAATATCCAGGGAACGGAAAAGGTCTACGGTATTCTCCCATAATTTATCAAACCAGAACATGCTGTCTTCCGGTTTACATACCACGATCATTTCCTGTTTTTCGAATTGGTGGATACGGTATACACCTCTTTCCTCCAGACCATGTGCTCCTTTTTCCTTTCTAAAGCAGGGAGAGTAGCTGGTTAAGGTCTGTGGCAGGGAAGTTTCAGGAACGATAGTATCGATAAATTTACCGATCATGGAATGTTCGCTGGTTCCGATCAAATATAAATCTTCCCCTTCGATTTTATACATCATGGCATCCATTTCGGCAAAGCTCATAACACCAGTGACCACATCGCTGCGGATCATATAGGGAGGGATACAGTAGGTAAAACCCCGGTCAATCATAAAATCTCTGGCATAAGATATGACAGCGGAATGAAGTCTTGCAATATCACCCATCAGATAATAAAAACCGTTACCGGCTACTTTTCTGGCACTGTCTAAATCAATACCGTTTAATTTCTCCATGATTTCTGTGTGATAGGGAATATCAAAATCCGGAACGGCAGGTTCACCATAACGTTTTACTTCCACGTTCTCACTATCATCTTTACCAATGGGAACGGAAGGATCAATAATATTTGGAATGGTCATCATAATTTTTTTGATTTTTTCTTCCAGTTCACTTTCCTTTACTTCCAGTTCTGCCAAATGTTCTGTATCCAGGGTAATCTGTTTTTTCAAAGCTTCGGCTTCTTCTTTTTTACCCTGAGCCATTAGGCCGCCGATTTGTTTTGATACTTTATTACGTTCGGAACGAAGCGTATCGGCTTCCTGCTTTGCATTCCTGCTGTCTACATCCAGTGCGATAACTTCGTCCACCAGAGCAAGTTTGCTATCCTGAAATTTATTACGGATATTTTGTTTTACAAGTTCGGGATTTTCCCTTACAAATTTTAAATCTAACATAATTTTTTCCTCCTGAAAATATTTGGCGGTAAAGGAGTCAAAAAAAAATCCTTTCACCGCATATAAAAATATGGGACGAAAGAATTCCGCGTTGCCACCCAAATTGCTGATTAAAAAATGAAATCAGCCACTCGATAATAGTAGGATAGAGGGTACTAACCTTCCGGTTTATCACCGGCAGCTCCAAAAGTGGAAAGATTTAACCTTTCACCGGTTCACACCAACCACCGGCTCTCTGAAGAAAATTATAAATCGCAGCTTTTATCAACACTGTTTTCACATTATTTAATTATTATATACTATTTTCTATAAATTAACAAGATTTTATTTTTTCAAATTTATTGGTTTTATTTTTTCATATTTATTGGTTTATATTTTTTCAAATGTTTAAATCCTTTGAAGACGGATAACCATCAAAGGATTCCGCATTTTTGATTCCGTTCAATATAGCTTGTTCCACGGCTTTGCAGGCCAGGATTCCCACCGCATCCAGGGAAGCGTTAACTTCTCCGGTACACATGGCAAACAGGGTATCTCCGTCAAAAATAGTATGAGTCGGTCTTACTGTTCTTGCGATACCATTCTGTCCAAGAGCGGCAAGCTTTGTAGCCTGGTCTTTATTTAATCTGGCATTGGTCAGAATTGTTCCAATTATGGTGTTTCCGCTGAATAAATCCTCTTTACTTTTATAGCGTTCAAGAATTACCGATTCACTGCCTGCAAACCGGCTGCCATCTGGAGTTCTTATTCCGGCCAAAGTTTCACCTGTATCAGGCGCACAAACATCACCTACACAATTTACTGCAATGACAGCCCCCACGACCAGATCGTTATAGTGAAAAGCAGAACTGCCGATTCCGCCTTTCATTGCCCGTTCTTTGCCGCAGGTAGTTCCCACCGTCGCACCAGTTCCAGCACCATAATTACCGCTTTGAAAAACTGTGCCTGAAAATGCATCCATGCAGGCACAGTAACCCATCTGTGCATCAGGACGTATTTTATAATCGCCAATTTTTAAGTCAAACAGGATAGCAGCGCATACATTGGGAACAACAGTTAGTCCCACATCCCGCCCGATTTTCCGCTCCTCCAGAAAACGCATGACACCGCCTGCCGCATCCAGACCAAAGGTACTGCCACCGGCCAGAGTTATGGCGTGTACTTCTTTTCTGTTGTTAACAGGATTTAATGCATCCGTATCTCTTGTTCCCGGAGAGCCGCCCCTGACATCCACACCGCATACGGCTCTTTTTTCGCAAATAATAACTGTACACCCGGTTGCGGCTTTAACATCCTGTACCTGACCAATTTTAAAACCGTTTATTTCATTAATATTGATAGGTTCAATACTGATGGCATCCATTTTACGTCTATCTCCAATCTCTTTTGTAAGTTTTATCCGGAGTATCATCCGGCAGGAAAGTTGAATATTAGTCCCTATTCGATTTGCAGTATTTTTTTAATATAAGAAACTATGGTTTCCACATCAGCAAGAGCACCTTTACCTAAGTCACCACAGGCTAACAGAGCTTCTTTCGGTTCTACGAATAAATAGCCGTAGGATTTTAGTTTTTCTATATTATTCTGGGTTATGGGATTTTCATACATTGCCGTATTCATAGCAGGGCAGATAATAACCGGTTTATTCCGTACAGCCATGACAACTGTGGAAAGCATATCATCTGCAATTCCCGAAGCTAGTTTTCCAATTATATTAGCTGTGGCCGGTGCGATAACGCAGCAGTCTGCCTTTTGGGCCAGGGAAATGTGGCGGACATCCGGATAAAAGATTTCCTCAAACATATCGGTATATACTTTGTTTTTCGTCAGGGTTTGCAGGGTCAGAGGTGTTATAAATTTAGCTCCGGAGACTGTCATAATAGTATGGACCAAGACCTTGCTCTTAGTAAGCTGATTAGCAATATCTGCTGCTTTGTATGCAGCAATACTGCCGGTGATACCTAACATAATTTCTTTCATCGGATTTTTCTCCTTTTTTGAAGGGCAGCGGCGGCAATGGCATCCGCTATTTCTGCCTTGGTTGTAAACCGGGTATAGTTTTTGTTCTCATCTACCAGATATCCGATATGCTGTTCCCCGGTAATATCGCGTAAATCATTAGCAAGGACAAAGCTGCATTTGTTACACTGCAAAAGGGTATAGGCGGTATCAATCAAAGTTTCAGCACTTACATGATCCAGCAATTTAAAGCCTACCAGTGTTGAAGCTGGTGTAAGCGTTTGGAACAGAGATATAATTTTCGGCGTTTTTTCCATGTATAATATTAAATCATTTATACTGGAGCTGATTTTACCATCCTCCTGCATAAGTGTCTCAGGATTTGCAACCAGAGAAAGAGCAGATTCCTCTGTCAATGGTTGAGCGAAATCGGGTCCTGAATTGATTTTAGATTTTATGGAGTCAGCAAGGAGGGAAGCACTTGTGACTGATTTAACACGGTAATCGCTTACCGCCATGCTATGCACAATAATATCAAAGGAAATTTCTCGGATTAATTTTTTTATGGCAGTTTCAAGGCTTGCCACCGTATCAACATAGATAATTTCTGCTTTTTCAATTTGTGGTAATATGGCTTTTTTTCCACAGATATAGTATATTTTATCTATCCCTTCTAAATTAGCAAAGGCTCTTGCGATAAGACTCCCAAGCATTCCGGTGGAGGTATTGGTTATACTTCTGACCCTGTCAATGTGCTCTGTTGTACCTCCGGCGGTAATTAGTATATTCATAAAAATCCATCCTTTATAGTGATTATTCAATTAATCTGTTATATCAAAAAGCTTTTTGTTATCTTATCAAGTTATTCTAGACTATATACAACGGAAAGTAAATGAATTTTATTAATAGAATAAAAGGAGGATTAAAATAATTGAAATAAAGAAAAAACAGAACTATAATAAGTGCAAAATGAGTAAGGCGTATAAAGTTAGTAGGATATTATACGAGGTGATTTAGTAAGGAAGTCTAAAAATAGATCTCTACTAAAAACGTTCCCTAATCAAAAACCCCTCCTGAGGAAAAATGAACCTCGGAGGGTAGGATAAACTGTTAAAAATACATACTCTTTTTATTACAATTTTAAGGTTTCATTCATGCTGCCAGTGCGGTATCCTTTTAAGTCAAGAGCGGTATAGGCAAAGCCAAAAGACTTAAAAGAATCACTGATATGTTTCATATAATCCAAATCAAAGAATTTATTAATTTCTGCAGGGGACACTTCGATTCGTGCAATATCGCCATGGTGTCTTACACGTACCTGCCGAAACCCTTCATCTATTAAGAGTTGTTCGGCTTTATCAACCATTTCAAGCTTTTCTTTTGTAATTTTCTGTCCGTAAGGGAATCTGGAGGAAAGACAGGCAAAGGACTGTTTATTCCAGGTGGGAAGACCTAAATCCTTGGATAAGCTGCGGATCTCATCTTTTGTTAGCTCGACTGCTCTTAAAGGACTAATAACACCATGTTCAGAGATAGCCTGAAGACCTGGACGGTAATCCCCTAGGTCGTCATGGTTGGAGCCTTCCGCCACATAGTGAATTCCGTGCTTTGCTGCTATATCTCCGATTTTATCAAAGAGTTCGTTTTTACATAAATAACAGCGGTTTTTTGGGTTATCGGAGAAACCTTCTACCTCAAGTTCTTCGGATACGATTATTTCATGTATAATTCCATATTTATCTGTAAAATCTTTTGCTTCTTTATACTCTCTTTCCGGATATGTAGAGGAACGGGCTGTCACAGCAAGAACATTATGTCCTAAAACATCATATGCTGTTTTTAAGAGAAATGTTGAATCTACACCCCCTGAAAATGCAACAGCAACACTTCCCAGTTTTTTTAAGTTTTCCTTTAGTAAATCATATTTTTCTTGTATATCCATTGATATCCACCTTTCTGCCTTATGATGACGGGATGTTTCTGTCATAATTATTATCATAGTAATTCTATATGATTGATATTATAACATAACAGGTGTTCTGTCAACATCAAACAAACGAAAGTTCTATAGCACATCAAACAAACAAAGGTTCTATAGCCGAAGATATGTAACTGGTATACCTTAGAGTTTAAATCGGTATCAGTTGATTAACTGTTATCCTGCCTTTGTAATACAGTAAAGTAGAGGCTGGTTATAAATTGACTGATTACAACAGCAGGATAGTAGTCTTTTTAATATAGCTAAAAAGTATTATTTGGCTTAGAAATATCCTTTAATGCTTCTTCCGCATTATCTGATAGTTTAGGCTCAAGGGAGATATCACCAAGTGCTACTATTCCAACCAGACTATTGTTCTCTACAATTGGAAGCCTGCGGATTTGTCTTTCACTCATAATTCTGGCAGCGTCATCCACATTCATATCGGGGCTTCCCAAAGCCGGATCCATAGTCATAATATCACTTACTTTCTGATGTTTTGTATCCTGGCCGGATGCTACGGATCTTAAGGTAATATCTCTGTCGGTAACAATACCAATTACTTTATCCTGGCTGCAGACCGGAATGGAACCTACATCATACTGTTTCATTAATTGGGCGGCTCGTTCAATAGAATCTTCTGAACTTACACTTGCAATGTCTTTTGACATAATTTCTTTTACTTTCATCTTGTTCACCTCCTATTTTATGTTGCCCACAGGAAAAGTTTTTTATCATAATAATGAAAAGTTAATACTAACATTTTTAGTATATTAAAAAAAAACAAGGAGTGGTCAATAAGAAAACAAGGTATATGGAAAAGTTAAGCTTTGTAATGTATTATATTATATAGTTTCCCTGTACTTATTGACTTGTACTTTCGATACGTATATGCTTGTTACATTGGATAGAATAACAAATCTCTGTAAAAGGCGGTACGTTTTTATGAAAAATATTAAGATTGCAGCACCCTTATATATTCTCAGGGAAGAATGTAAAAAAGATCTTTTCTCTGTATTGGAGAAATTAAAGAGTTTGGGTTTTGAAGGGATTGAATTTCTGGGGTTCTTTGGGAAAAAACCGGAGGATATCCGTAATAAGATGGATGAGCTTGGACTAATAGCTATCGGTAATCATGTAGATTATTATGATTTTAAAAAGGATATAAAAGGTACGATTCAGGTTCATAAAGTAATTGGTTGTAACTATATCACGATTGGCGGACTTCCCAAAGAAAAATTCCCGGACAAAGCCTTGACAGAGCAATATATTGCAGATGTAAACTATATTGGAAGGTGTTGCCTGGAGCAGGGAATTACTCTTTTATATCACAATCATGACAAAGAGTTAGTATATAAAACAAACGGAACGTATTTTCTCGAAGAGATTTTAGATCAGGTTCCGGCAGAGAATCTGGCTTTTGAACCGGATTTAGGCTGGATGGCAATCGGCGGTGCAAAGCCTGAGTATTTTCTCGATAAATACAGTGAGCGGTGTAAGATTATTCATCTGAAAGATTACTATGCAAAGGATACTCTTAAGATTGGTAATGTATTGGAATTAGAAGACAGGAAAGGGGATAAAGAGCATAGCTTCTTTGAATTCCGTCCGGTAGGCTATGGCATTCTTAATATACCGGCGCTGATGAAATCAATCCTTAACTGCAAACCCCAGTGGCTGCTGGCGGACCATGACCTGGCTTATGAGCGGGACAGCTATTATGATCTTAAAATAAGTCTTGAGTATATTAAGAATCTTTTGTTACAGGAATAAGAATAATGAGGGAAGGTCTAAGTTTGTATGGCTGATCGAGCTTTTTATAAGGGTTTGTTTATTCTAGCCGTACCGATTGCATTACAAAATATTATCACTTATGCGGTCGGTCTAACGGATAATGTCATGGTAGGTTCTTTAGGAGAACTGGCTATTTCAGGGGTTTATCTGTGTAATCAGATACAGATAATATTACAGATGTTAGTATCCGGTATTGGGACTGCACTTATTGTGTTAGCCGCCCAGTATTGGGGAAAGAAGGATAAGGAAAGTGTAAAGAGTATCATTGGAATTGCATTAAAGATTGCAGTAGTATGTTCCTTTCTATTTTTTATCCTGGTGTACTTTTTTACCAATCAGTTATTAAGTTTATTTACAAATGATACAGAGGTAATAAAGGAAGCAGTCAGTTATGCCAGAATAATCTGTTTTACCTACTTCTTATTCTGTATCAGTAATGTTTTAAATGCATCCCTTCGATGTGTTGGCACGGTAAAGGTAGGGCTATATCTTTCCCTGGTTTCTTTTTTTCTAAATGTTACCTTAAACTGGGTATTTATTTTTGGAAACCTTGGGGCACCGGCAATGGGGATAAAAGGAGCGGCTGTAGCGACGTTAATAGCAAGGATTGTGGAATTCTGCTGTTTTATTATATATATCAGATTCAAGGATAAGAAACTATCCATAGGTTTGGCCGATATTCTTAATACCAACTTTGTATTGGTAAAAGATTTTTTTCGGTATGGATTTCCTATTATTTTAGGGGACATCTTATGGGGAATCAATTTAGCAGTCCAGGGCGGGATTGTCGGCAGGCTAGGAGCTGACTCCATAGCTGCCGTAAGTATTGCTAATACCATATTTTCCGTTGTTAGCGTAGGTGTTTATGGTATCGCCTGTGCATCTGGCGTTATTGTGGGGAATGCAGTCGGAGAGGGAGACATTTCTAAAATCAAAGAGTATTCGCATAAGCTTCAGGCTGTTTTTCTGGCAGGAGGTGTTATTACCGGAATTGTGTTATTTGTAATAAAGGATTATGTTTTATTGCTCTATAATGTATCTGGAGAAACGATTGAAACAGCCAGAGCCCTCATGACTGTACTAGCCGTAACAGTAGTCGGAACGGCTTATCAGATGTCAACCCTTACCGGAATTGTAAGAGCCGGAGGGGCGACCCATTTTGTACTTATTAATGATATCATATTCGTATGGTTAATCGTAATACCACTTTCCATGTTTATGGCGTTTGTAATTGGAGCACCAACCTGGGTTGTATTCCTTTGCCTTAAATGCGATCAGATATTAAAATGTGCGGTAGCAGTTGTTAAGGTAAACCGTTATGATTGGATTAAGAAACTGACGAAAGAATTCAGTACATAGATAAAAGCATCCTGGCAAGTGCTAAGGATTTTTAACACAGGTTTTGATGCCTTAGAAGTGGCATCGTTACGGGAATAAATAAAAGAGTATATAAATAAAAGAAAATGTAAAAAAAGGAAATGTATAAAAAGAAAATATAAATAATAGAAAGGGTACCACATAAGATTTTTCGCAAGCAAAACTTGTGATATGCGGTGGTGTATATATGAGTCAAATTATATTGGGAAATACAGGTCTGACTGTTAATAAGAATGGATTTGGTGCCTTGCCGATTCAGCGGATTTCCAAAGAAGAAGCAAAGGAATTATTAGTAAAGGCATATAATAATGGTATCAATTTTTATGATACCGCCAGATTTTATACCGATAGTGAAGAGAAAATCGGCTATGCGCTAAACGGAGTTCGGGATAATATTATTATTGCCTCCAAAACCATGTCGGAAACGGCAGAAGGGTTCTGGGAACAGCTTACTATCTCTCTTGGTAAATTAAATACGGATTATCTGGATATTTACCAGTTCCACAACCCATCGTTTTGTCCAAAGCCTTCTGATGGTACTGGTTTATATGAAGCTATGGTTGAAGCAAAAGAAAAAGGGCTGATACGGCATATTGGAATTACAAACCACAGACTGGCTGTTGCCATGGAAGCCGCAGAGTCAGGATTATATGAAACGATCCAATTTCCCTTTAGTTATCTGGCAACTGAAAAGGAGATAGAACTGGTCAACCTATGCAAGACAAAGGGCATTGGATTTATCGCCATGAAAGCTTTATCCGGTGGATTAATCACCAATTCCTCAGCTGCCTATGCATATCTAGAAAAATTTGACAATGTACTTCCTATCTGGGGCATCCAAAGAGAGAGGGAACTGGATGAATTTATTGCTTATGACAAAAATCCTCCGGTTTTAAACGAGTCCTTACAATCTGTCATAAAAAAAGATACTGCCGAGTTAGGAAAAGATTTCTGCCGTGGCTGCGGTTACTGCCTGCCATGTCCCGCAGATATTGACATACCCACCTCTGCCAGAATGAGTCTTATGATAAGACGTGCTCCGACTTCGGTTTATTTAAATGATTCCTGGAAAGAAAAAATGAAGAAGATAAAAGACTGTATCCATTGTGATCACTGCAAGAATCACTGTCCCTATGGACTTGATACTCCAAGGCTGTTAGCAGATAATTTTGAAGATTATAAAAATTTTATGTAGAGGGAAACTTTACAGCTTGACATCTCTGAGAACCTGATTGGAACATTGCTGAAATCAGTAATCTACGCTGTGAAGGAGTCTTGGTTTAGATATCCTTCACAGCGTAGTATACTTCGTTTTGCTTAATGCAAGGTTGTGTTCTGCGAAGTCCCTCAATCTTTCATCAATAAGGATAATTTTTAAGCGTATATTTTTCAATATCTTCAGGACCTCTCATAACTGTTCGTACAATTTCTAGGCCCCCATTATCATCAGTCCGAATCCGCCAGTCTACCATTAAAATTTTGCCGCCGATTATTTCGATGCCGGTTATGCCTTTGGTGTGAATACTGCAGCCGGTGTTAAAGTAGGGAAGTTCTGCAGATTTAGGAAATCTGGGGCGGTGGGTGTGGCCGCAGATGAGCATCCGTTTGTGATTTCTGATCCAGCGTTTATAGGTTTTTTCTATCTTGTGTCTTTTATAAAGATTCTTGGCAGGGCTTGCCGGGTTATGGAAGCCTACTACATGGAGATAGCGCCAGAAGTATCGCAGCATGAACATGGATATTACCCATAACTGGTCATTCATAAGATCGCCCTGGTGTCCGTGGACAATAAAAATTTCCTGACCGGTTGCTTTATTTTTAAGTACCATGGCTTCGTGTGGAATAATACCTTTAAAAAGGTCCTGTTTATTTTGATTATACTCGTCATAATAATTATAATAATTATTTTTTACATAATGTTTATTTTTTAAGTAAATATTATGGTTACCATAAATAATACGCATCCGGTTATCATCGGCAAATTTCTTAAGACCTAAAAAAACATCGCTGTGGGCTAAACGGATTACCTTAAAATCCGGATATTCCCAAAGCTCGTCTCCGTCCCCTACTTCTACATAAGTATATTTATTCCGGTTATAATATTCCAAAGCACGCAGGAATAGAATCTGATTTCTTGCAAATTCATCGGAGACACTATCATCACCTCTGTGACAGTCACTGAAAAATATATATTTGGAATTCTCGTCGAAGTATTCGACTTTTGCATGTTTGTAAGCTTCAGTCAATCTTTTATCCGTAAACATATCAATCACCCCGTAGTTGAAATATACTAAGGCTTGCAATACAATAAACAAGTCATCAGGTAATATACCCCAATTTAGCTTTCTTTATGACATAGATTTCTGAATTAATATGAATCTGAAGGTTTTAGTAAATAAACCTAAGTTAGTAATAGCTGAATTAGAGTAAAGAAATCTTTGGAAGCTGAGTCAGGATGGAACTTAAAATCTTATCAGTTGATATTCCTGTCCAGATTTGTTACTCTAATCTCATAACAGTGTAAGAATATAAGGAGAGCAGTTTGAGAAAATTTAAAAAGTTTTATATTGAAATAACCAATGTATGTAATCTGGCCTGCAGTTTTTGTCCGGTAACCGGGCGTGAGGCTGAGTTTATGAAGATAGATGACTTTCATAAAATATTAGATCAAATAAAGCCATATGCAGAGTTTCTGTATTTTCATGTAAAGGGTGAGCCGCTACTGCATCCGGAACTGGATAAATTTTTGGATATCAGTTATCAAAAAGGGTTTAAAGTTAATATTACAACCAATGGAACCCTTATCTCTAAAGTAAAGGATCTGTTACTGGATAAACCTTCTTTAAGACAGATTAATATTTCCCTTCACAGTTTTGATGGTAACCAGAACATGAATCATAAAGCTGCTTATATGGAAAATATAATTTCTTTCATAAAAGAAGCAAGAAAGAAGACAAATATTATTATATCTTTAAGACTTTGGAATTTGGAGAGGGATAACCAGATTAATTTAACCAATAACAAAAACCGGGAAATACTGACTGTCCTAGAGCAGGAATTTAACCTTCCATATCAGATTCAGGATGTGGTTATTTCAGCAAGAGGAATTAAACTTGGGGAAAGATTATATCTTAACCAGGACCATGAATTTACCTGGCCTGGTCTGGGGGAACCGGAAGATGAGGGTATAGGTTTTTGTCATGGATTACGAAATCAGGCAGCCATCTTAGTTGACGGTACGGTCATTCCCTGTTGTCTTGATGGGGAAGGCATAATCGAATTAGGTAATATTCATGAAACTGAGTTTTCAAAAATTATAGAAAGTAATAGGGCAGCAGCTCTTTATAACGGATTTACCAATCGACAGGCGGTTGAGGAACTATGCAGGAAATGCGGTTATCGTAAAAAATTCGGAACCAGATAAGGAAATCGAAGCATAAAAAAGCAATACCCGTTCCTAGCTATCATTTCATCAGGGCATTGCTTTTTTATAGATATATAGTGTACTGTTTTAGGTTTGGAGGAGTTACGGCAGTTTATTCCCTGCGGCTCTGTATACTTCGTACCATTCCTGTCTGGTTAATTCAATATCGGAAGCCTTGCAGATATCTTTCAAACGTCCGGCATTGGTGGTACCGGCTATGGTCTGGATTTTTGCCGGATGCCTTAAAATCCAGGCAACAGCAATGGCAGAATTAGTTACGCCCTTAGCTTCTGCAAGTTCATCTATTTTTTTATTAAGTTCCGGGAATTTATCATTATTTAAGAAAACCCCTTCAAAGAAACCGTATTGGAAAGGTGACCAGGCCTGAATGGTAATATTCTTTAAACGGCAGTAATCAAGAACACTACCATCTCTGACGATAGAAGGATCAATCTGCATATTAACATTAAAACCTGCATCAATCATGCCTGTATTGGTAATACTTAGTTGCAGCTGGTTAGCAATTATTTTTTGATTCAAATAGTGACTCAGTAATTCCATCTGCATGGGATTTTGATTGCTTACTCCGAAGTTTCGGACTTTTCCGCTGCTAAGTAAACGGTCAAAAGCTTCAGCAACTTCTTCGGGTTCTACTAAAGTATCCGGTCTATGGAGAAGTAAAACATCGATATAATCTGTATTCAAGCGTTTTAAGCTGTTATCAACAGATTCTAATATATGTTCTTTTGAAAAATCAAAAAAACCCGGACGAATACCGCATTTGGTTTGGATAATCAGATCTTCACGCTTGATTTTATTAAGTTTTACTGCCCTACTAAATACCTCCTCTGATTTACCTCCGCCATAGATATCAGCGTGGTCAAAGAAATTGATGCCTTCATCTAATGCTGTCTGGATTAAAGTAGCTGCGTCTTTGTCAGACATATCTGATATTCTCATACAACCTAAGGATATTTCTGAAGCAAGGACTGCTCCATTTGACATACTAATTGTTTTCATAATAATCTTCATTCCTTTCGTTTTGCTCAGTCACAATTGTTATATGAGTGTTGAGCTTCATTTAATTATTCTGTTATAGTTACCAATGTGACAATGGATATACTATAGATTACCGTGGGAGGTGTTGAGGTCTCTCCTTTGCCAAATCAAACCTGCATAATAACCACTGATACCTTTTCTACAGTGAATAGAGTTTTAAAGAAATGGCAATCCGATGGAATCCCATATCTGATTATATATCCTAGAGATAACTCTAGGTCAAGGGAATGTTTGAAAGTTTGTTTGAAAGTTTGTGTAAAAGTTTGTGTGAAAGTTTGAAAAGTTTGATGAAAGACTTGATGAAAGAAGTTTGTGTTGAAGTTTGTGTTGAAAGTTTGAAAAGTTTGATGAAAGACTTGACGAAAGTTTGAAAGTTTGATGTTTGAAAATTTGCGGTTGAAGGTTGAAGATTGTTTTTCGTATATTATTTCAAATAATAATTATATTCTGTCATAGCCGGCCATATACTATTACAAAAAAATTAAGTGTGGGGTATGAAGTGGTAAATATTTTATTTACAAAAGAAGTTATATTTGAACACCGGTTCTGGCTTCAGATCATGGGAGATCATGCAAGGTTTATATATTATAGTCTTGGACCGAATGAAACAGATGCGATAAAGCAGGCAAGGCAGTTTATAGATATTTTTGATGATTTACTGGATAAAGTAAACGAGCAGCTTTCCCAATCAGAACTGGATCAGTTGAACCAGAAGGCTTATGAGGTTACATATGAGTTCAGGAAGTTTAAATTAAAATTACTGTCACTTACTTTAACAGCTGAATTAATAACACATTTAACGACCTCTTTTTTTAATCATATGGTAAACGAACTGGAAGAATATCTACTGATACTTGCAGCGGTTTCCGAAGGAAAAAATCCGCTGTTCCATCCCATACATTATCATCTTCTGTGGCTCAATGATGCAGTTGGGCATGCGGCCGGTGTAGCAGCTAGTCTGGATGAAGTTGAAAAAGATATGATTACAGAGACCAACTGGTATGAAAAAGAGTTCACGGATTTATTTATGAAATCTGTCCAGATAGATGGTTATTTGCGTTCAGGGACAGATGATTTCCCAGCCCTAGAGCGTTTAAATGAACAGGTTAATAAGACGATGATTCCCTTTAAAGAACTTTTGGAAGAGATTCTTTATATGCGCTTGACCGGCCGATTATTGGGTACGTTAATGCCTTTGATGGCAGACCATATGGCAAGGGAAGAGTGCTACTATTTACTAAAACTTGCACAACTTGCCAAGACGGATTTGCCAGATTGTAATCCGGATAAAAAAAGGATTGAAAAATAAGGATGTCTTTGCATCGTAATTCTATACTTGATAAAATCAGTTTTCAAACAGGAATCAAGGCTGATTTTATCAAGTGTTTTTAATATAAATATATTTATTTATTGTAAAGATCACAGTTATGTTAGTGTAGAAGATTTAATAAAATCAGCTTGGTAGGTAATTTTGGAAAGCTTGATTTTATTATTTTGATACTTGACATCGGACATATAAAAGCCTATAATGACTAAAAAGATAAATATAGTCAAATAGTATCGAAGGAGATCATAATGCCAAAAATGTATTCCGATAAAGAAAAAGAACAAATAACAAAGCAATTAAAGGAAGCGGCCAACGAATGCCTGATGATCTACGGTGTGAAAAAGACCACCGTAGATGAACTGGTTAAAAGGGTGAATATACCAAAAGGAACTTTTTATCTTTTTTATGAATCCAAAGAGCTGCTGCTGTTTGATGCAATTAAAGATTTGCACAATGAGCTGCAATCTCAATTATTAAAAGAGATATCCAGTCTGTCAGGCGATATAGGCAAAGATCAGCTGACGGATTTAATATTCAGGATTATTAAAAGAATTGATCAGACATATCTTTTGCAGATTATGACCAATGGAGATATGGAGTTAATCATGAGAAAATTACCGGATGAGATAGTTTTAGAACACCTTAAGCAGGATGATTTTAGCATGGAACAGTTCATAGCCCTTATCCCACAAGCAAGATATAAGAATGTAGAAACCTTCAGCGGGGCCTTAAGAGGGATATTTCTCACATTATTATATAAACGTGAGATTGGTAAAGAAGTATTCGAAGAATCGCTGCGGCTGATGATCCGCGGCATTGTCATTCAGCTGATGGAAGATTAAAAAGCCTTGCAGAAGAGGCGGACAGGAGCAAGTAATGATTCAGGTAGAGAATTTGTATTTCAGTTATAGCAATAAGCCGTTTCTTGAAAATATTAATTTTCAAGTGGGCAAAGGAGAAATCTTCGGGTTTTTGGGGCCATCCGGTGCTGGGAAAAGTACACTGCAGAAGATTTTAACCGGATTAATCACAAATTATCAAGGTAAGGCCTTAGTTAATGGGACTGAAAGCAGGCATCATAAGGACAACTTTTATGAGAATATCGGAGTTGATTTCGAATTTCCGAGTTTATATGAAAAACTAACTGCAAAGCAAAATATGATGTTTTTTGGTTCTTTGTATGCTAAGAAATTGAGAAATCTGGAGGAACTATTTGAGTTAGTAGGTTTATCACAGGATAGTGATAAAAAGGTATCCGATTATTCCAAAGGAATGAAATCGCGTTTGAATTTTATCAAGGCCCTCCTACATGACCCGGATATTTTATTTTTAGATGAACCGACCAGCGGGCTTGATCCCTCTAATGCAAGAGATATGAAAAATATCATTTTGAATGAAAAAAAGAGAGGAAAAACCATTATATTGACTACCCACAATATGGCCGATGCCACTGAACTTTGTGACAGGGTTGCTTTCATTACCGATGGAAAAGTTAAGGCACTGGATACTCCTCATAACTTAATAATGAGAAAAGGTGCTGCAAAGATCCAGTACACATATTATGACGGATTAGAAAAAAGCGGAGAGTGCTATTTAAGTAAGACCGGTTCAGATAAGGTTCTGTCCGAACTGCTTTTGAATAATAGGATACTATCAATACACAGCAGTGAACCGACTTTAAATGACATTTTTATGGAAGTGACAGGGAGAGTGCTGCAATGAGAATAAAAAATCTGATACTGGGAGATGTGAACTTTCAGTTTAAATATGGGTTCTATTTTGTTTATGCTGTATTAACAGTATTTTATATCTGCCTGCTCCAGATAATCCCTGTGGCATTTAGAGAAACTGCTGCATCCGTTATGATATTTTCCGATCCGGCTGCAATGGGGTTATTCTTTATGGGAGCAATCATCCTGCTTGAGAAGAGTCAAAGAGTAATGGAGTCCCTGGCTGTATCGCCGGTTAAAGTTTCGGAATATATAATTTCTAAGGTGCTGTCCCTGGGAATTATCTCAACGATAGTAGGAATTTTGATAACAGCTGCTACTGGTGGTAAAGAAATTGCTGTAACAGCAGCAGGGACATTTTTGGGTTCTGTAATATTTTCTTTAACCGGGCTGATGGCAGCAGCAAAAATATCCAGTCTGAATCAGTTTTTACTGGCAACCATACCCATTGAACTGGTTGTATTTATTCCGGCTATGGCATACCTGGCTGGGTTTGACAACAAGATAGTATTGCTTCATCCAGGATGTATTATAATCCGTTTGCTGGAAGGAAATCGTCAGGAGCTGCTGCCCTTATTTCTAATACTATTGGTCTGGATAGGAATCTTGTATTATTTCACAAACCGAATTATTAAGAAGATGTTTTTGGAAGCTGGAGGTGTAAAGTTATGACCTTTATAAAAAGTAAGATATTACTTATAACATTTAAGCAATTCCTAACCCAGATAACCAAGGATGCCATGCTCTTTATGGCTGTATTGGCCCCCCTCCTCATAGGGTTTTTCATCCGTTTTGGTATTCCATATGCCGAAAAATTACTAACCGTACAATTTAACCAACCTGCCATTTTAGCCCCGTATTACCTTATCTTTGACTTATTTCTGGCTGTGATGACTCCCCTTATGTATTGCTTTATATCCGCTATGGTTATACTGGGAGAAATAGATGACCGTATATCAAGATATCTTGCAGTAACTCCTTTAGGCAAAACCGGCTACCTTATATCCCGTATGGGAATCCCAATGATGATAGCCTTGTGCATCACTTTAATAAGTCAGAAATTATTTTCCCTGACTACAATTCCAGCCAGTATGCAAATTGGTATATCTATCCTGGCATCTCTGTCCGGACTCATAACAGCCTTAATGACCATAGCCTTATCAACCAATAAGGTAGAGGGCATGGCAGTAACCAAATTAACAGGAATCCTAACCCTTGGAATCCCTGCCCCTTTCTTTCTAACTGGTAAATCCCAATACCTGTTAACCCCATTACCCTCCTTTTGGATAGCCAGATACGCAATCAGCCAGTCACGGAGTAATATAATCCTTGGAATAGTGGTATCCATACTCTGGATCTATCTATTATGGAAAAAATTCGAGCGAAAGCTGCAGTAATTCCTGTAACTCCTCTCACGTAACCCTCCTGGTTTTAATCCTGTCATATAAAAAACAAATGGAAATAGCAAGAATTATAGCCCCAATAATCGACTCAGACATAACCAACCCCCGAACCAAAGAAGAATTAGGCAGAATATCCCCATAGCCCAGAGTAGTGATGGTAACCGCACTAAAATACAAAAAATCCACCAGAGGATATTTAAACCGGCTTTGGGTTTCATAAGAATAAATGATATCAATGGCATTGTCGAGAAAATTAATGGAATTGGATAGAAAGAATTTACCGTAATCCAGAGAAGCAAATTTATTGTCATTACCCGTAAAATTCCAGTGTTTGTTTAATAAATTGAATTCATTTTCACTAACCCAAATATAAAAATCACGCTGCCTCTTAATTAACATGGAATAAATTCCGGGAAGATAAAAGGGTTCTTTGTTTGCAGTACTGCTAAGGGTATCCGCCTGGATATTGTAAACACTGAACAGGATTTTGGCATACCTGGTATTATTTAGAATTACTTGATGTTTAGCCAGTATATCTGCACTGCAATAATTAAATCCTTCGGCCCTCCATTTTGCAATATAATAATCTGCCCAGGCGACTCCGATGGGTTTTATACCGGAGGGGGATAAGTTAAAGGTAATAAAGGGACTGTCTTTATTTTTCATTTTCATAAGAATGAAGCTTTTGTCGTAGTTTTTAAATAATTCCTTGGTAATATTACTGTTAATGCGAATATTTAGTATTCTCTGAAATTCCGTGTTTTTGGTCTGCAGCAGGATATCCTCCTGAAAGACAAAGGCTTCACCACCTGAAATATTGGCAATATAACAGTAATAATAGCCAAAGAGAAACCAGGTCAAAAGATAGGCAATGAGACAGACAATTCCTCCGTGATGCTTAATCAATTTACAAAGTGCTTTCATATGGTCTCCTAATTGGGGATAATCCTGGGACTAGCAGATAGTTCCCATAGATTATCCCTGGCTTTATATACCATATGAATTGCAGATACTGTATTATGATTCGTAAATTCACAAGAAGATAAAAATAATATATGGCTATCGATTGTTCAAAAGAAGACAAAATAACATATGGTTTTAGGTTGTTTTCATAGCCTTTCTACCATCAAAATACTCACATAATTCATAATATTTAATGTCTTCTTTCCATAAATGGCGGTATAAGGAATCTTTGCTCCCATTGGTCAGGTAACGGATAGGATTATGTAAGGAATGAATTACATAGCCAATCAGCTCGGATGGGTCACGGAAGCACTCCCAGTCGCAGGCTTTGCAAAAAGGTTTACTCCTTAAAGCTGCTACATCCAGATCAATGAACTTTCCCATAGTTTCATCACCGCGGTAACCACAGGGATAGGTGTTGCCGTCTTTGGCATTAATATAGAAAAAATCAATGCCGCCTCTGCAGGGATAAGAAAAGTTATCCTTACCCCCAAACTGTTGGATTAAGGAATACAAGGATACTAAAGGAGTGAAAATACGTATTTTACTCCGGTATGTCGGAATGGTGTCCATTAACGCCCGAAACAACTGTATCTTTTCCTCCTTGGTAAAGGTAATGAGGTCACTATCTGAGACAGCACCGTAAACAGCCTTCATTGAAGAACTTCCATCACCGCCAAAACTCATGGGATAGCAGGCATTCACCATGGTAAATCCTAAATTTATTACAAACTCATAAAAACCCTCAAAGGCTGTTTTAAAAGCATCATAGAATTCATCCTTATCCGCCATGGCATAAGGAATTTTATCCTTGCCGCCGGTATATCGGTTGATACCTAAATTCGCAGCAGGATAGATGCCGTACTGGTGAAAGATGGGCAGCGCCTTTTCAATTCCGCTGATAACACCCTTTAATCCCCTCATTTCTTCGTGGGTCTTTGGGTCGGAGGAATCTATGCTGATCCAGAAATTGCGCAGATTCGTCCTGGATAGCCGTTCTGCAAAACGTTCTATTTTATCAACATAATTGTTGCTTTCCGTATTAGCAAACATAAATCCGTTGGTACCTGTTCGTATATAAGGAATTCCAAGGTCGGAGGCGTACTGGATTAAGGAAATAAGCTGTTCCTGATAGAGAAAGGGTTCTCCTCCGGTAAAGGATAGGGCTTGTATTTTCTGCCTGGCAGCGGATTCAATGATTTTACGGACTTCTGTTTCCTCTAATTTAACCCGGTTAAGGGGCTCTGTCTTTCTCATACTGCATTGGGGGCAGGTCGCATTGCAGCTATTGGTATATTGTATAATGACCTGCCCGGGAATTCTGCCTTTTAAGATTGTGCGTATGTTGCTACTGTTTGCTATTTTGGGTATCATAAGGTAACCTTAAGCACTTTGGATGCTTATCCCTCTCTTACTTAATATATTGTGATAGATTTCCATAAGGCCGTCAAAAATCTTATTCCAGGACTGGTTCATTCCATAACTGCGGCCATTTTTACGTAGGATATTCTGTAAATCCCTATTTGTTAAAAGTTCACTCATAGCTTTTGTAAGTTCAACCTGATTGCGGGGAGGGAATTTTAGCCCAGTAACCTGGTGGGTAATGATTTCACCTACACCTCCGGCATCAGCACCGATTACGCAGAGTCCGGAAGCCATCGCTTCCAATACAACATTTCCAAAGGTTTCGGTAGAAGAAGGGCAGATAAAGATATCACTGGAGGCATAAATCTCCGCCAGTTCCCTTCCTTTTTTAAAGCCAGTGTAAATGGTATCCTCAGGAAATAAACTTTTGCACTTTTTCATAAAGGGGCCATCGCCTGTAATAATCAGAGCAGTCTGTTCCGGATAAAGACTCTGTATCTTTTTATAGCTTTCACTTAATATATCAAGATCTTTTTCTACGGAAATCCTGCCAACATACAGGAATACGGTTTTATTATCAATTCCTAAGCTTTTTCTGAATTCTGGATTCCGGTACATAGGATTAAAGTTTTCAAAATCAATGCCTCTGGAAAAGATATCTGTATTATAAATGCCATGGTCTCTTAGTAATTCCTGTGTGGCAGCGGAGGGGCAGAGAGTAATATCATTCTGGGTGTGAAACCATTTCATATAATTCCAGATGGCCTGTTCTAAGAAGTTAAGTTTATAATAATTGGTATATTGGGAGAAGTTCGTCGTATAATTTGAGATGGTTGGAATTCCATGTTTTTTGCCATAATGTAAACCTGCAATGCCCATGTTGCATTCTGTCATAAGATGTATCAGATCCGGTTTGAATTCCTCCAGTGAACCGGTGAGCCGGAACAGATTGGGAAACGTAATTCTTGATTCCGGATATAAAAAGAATTTTAAACTGTAGTACCGTTCGATATTTTCATCCATTTGTTCCGTATCATATTTCGGTGCAAATATTTTATAATCGACACCAGAGGATTCGTAGTAGGCTGTAAGCCTGCCCAGGGTATTTGTTACACCATTGATCTGTGGTAAATAGGTATCGGCAAATAACGCAACTTTCATATTCGGCCTCCTTCAACCGGTAATAAAGACTGAGTGGTAAGTTCCGGCTCCTTTATTAATACAGAAGGATAATTCATATAAAACAGAATGGATTCACAGGTCCAGATTGCTGCCTGCAGTGCAAAATCAATATCCCGCTTATAGCTTTTTGGTTCCATAAAATACTCCTTCCTCATTTCCAGAACAATAGAAGAGATATTTTTACGGGGTTCTTTCCTGGTAGAAGAGAGCGTAAGCTTGTGTCTTAAAAGTATTTTATAAAGCTCATAATGAAGACGCAGTTCATAGAAAAAGTGACGGAGCATCTTATTATAAATTTCCTCATTGAGATGATAATAACAGAAGAAGTCGCATACATAGTGGCAGATTTCCCCTAAATTAACGGAAAATTCTTTTACGGGCAAATCCTTTTCAATTAACTGGTTTGCCCTTTCATTTACCGCAAATAAGTAATTTTCAAGGGTATGGGAACTGTGAACACAGCCCTGTGAAATATCGGGTTTAATATTGCCGTAGGCAAAGGCCTTTTTATCCAGGGATAATTCTCCTAAGAAATGTTTATAAAGCTTTTTTGATAGGAAAAGATGTGTAAAAAAGTACATAGATATGCCTCCTTTTCTATTCTGGAAATCTCTTCGATATCATTTTAAGTTATATTAATCAGGAGAATTTTAAAGAAGGGTAAAATTTACATAAAATATCAGTCAAATTTTGGTTTTCGATAATGCATCAATTGTTTTCCATTTAAAAAATGATTCGAGTGTCATAGGTCAATTTTGTGTCTTGATATATGAGCGAATATAAAAAATACATGTGAAGAGACTTTTTTTTGATACTCGAATCAAATTAATATAATAAAAAAACCATATATCCGCCTTAATGGTGATACATGGTTTATTATTTATTTATTTATTTGGTTTTGTCGGAGTTGTTTCAGTATCCCCAAAACTGTTCCATAAGCTGCCGTCATAATCAATAAAACTTGTTAACTGTTCAAAAGGTATCTTGAATTCCGGGTAACCACCTCCATAGCCTTTTAGTTCATAAGGGGAAAAGTATACAATTAAATCGTCATTGGTCAGTTTAAAAGCTTGATCTTCCTTAATGCCTTTAAATGAAGACTGGGGTGAATCCAAACCTTCTTTTTTATTATGATTTTCTATCATAGCCCCTATTATTTTATTAAGCTCAGCTTCATAGTTGCTTTTCATTAGGAATAAATCGCTGAGGTCGTAAAATTCTCCGGTCTTTATGTCAATATGATAGGTTTCTTCTACCGGTATACCATGAGAGGCACCCAAGGGGGCGTCATAGCCTTTTTTGTTAATTATCAGCAGATTATTAATCAGTTCTGCATCAAAGGTATCGGTTACGGATAAGCCGCTTGATTCTTTTAACTCGGCCCTGCCTTCGGTAAAAAGCTTATATAACTTGCCGTTAACGGAAGCCTGAATGGAGTTTGGGATACCTTCAATATAGGGATAGTAGACATAGGCAAATTTATTAGGTTTAAACTTTAACTCTTTTACCAGAAGTTCTGTTTTAGATGACTTAAGATAATGGGTTCTGTCATTCTGCCAGATTACGGTTCCCTCTTTGGTCATATAAATAAGATCATCGTCAATTTCTGCTTTTATGATATCCCCCATCAGTGTCAGAGTGCCCCTGCCCTCTATCTTTGGAAACTCTTGTGCTTCCTTGCCCTCAGTATCTATAAAATAAGTATATTGACTGTTCGTTGCCGAGGCATAGCCGTCATGAAAACTGCTTAAATCATAGAGAATATAATCCGTAAGCTGTCCGCCCTTATTATCATACAGGGCGAAGGGATCTAACATACCAGGTTCGTCAAGTGCAGGGTCTTTTATTGCAAATAAATCATCACCCAGATAGGTAATAAATTTAAATTCAGGTTTATATATCTCGTCACCCTTATAATTAATTACGCCCTCCAGTTTGGTTTTATCATCCTTATAGATAATATATCCATCTTTAAAAGTGATGACATTATCATACTTTTTATTCAGTTGGTATTTCCCAATTACGGTACCTTTTTTATTGATAAGCGCATAAGTTCCCTTTGAAAGAGAAACAAAAGCAGTATTATCTTTTTTAAAACTGTCTGCTTTGTAATAAACAGGTTTTAGCATAACCTTTCCTTTGGTGTCAAGATAACCATATTTTGAATGACCCTCTGAATATACAGCAGCTCCATTGCTGTAAGAAGATACATACTTTTTGTGTTCATAAACAATAATACCATGTTTATCAATTACTTTATAATCTTTAGAACCGGTAATAATGGCATAGCCGTCACTAAAGTCAGTAACACTTGAATAGCCGGGTAGTATAATAAAAGTTCCTTTTCTATCAATAAACCCATATTGTTTCTCTCCATTAATATATTGGTAAGCGGAATATAAATTACTAATGTTGGAAGGAGAGGAAGTTTCTTTCGCTGTTGGTGTTATTACTGTCTTGTTATTTTCTTTGGCAGTTTCAGTAGTTTTATCTGACATTTCTATTTTATCCAAAACACTATCAACGGAGGTGCTCTTATTGGCACAACCGCCGGATACTGTGAGTATTGCCGCAAGGGTCATAGCTGCAAGGGTAATTCCAACGTGTTTCATCAATGATCCTCCATTTAATTAAGACTCTCCAAAGGAGGTTATTCCTTCTGCATAATCCATTATAGCATATAGTTTTTGCAATACACATATATTAACGAAATTTAAGGAATTTGTATTACTTTATTAAAGATTCGTTGGGAGTGCAGCCAAAACACTTCTGGAAGGCCCGGTAAAAGGTACGGGTGCTGTCAAAACCGGAAGCCAGAGCGATATCCGTTATGGTGGTGTTTTTCTCACGGAGCATCGTCAAGGCATGCCGGCAGCGGAGTCCATTAATATATTCAATCAGTTTGCAATCGAAAAACTCATTGAATATATGGGAAAAGCGGCTTTTGCTGTAACCAAAATGTTGTGAGATTTCTTCCAGTTTTAGAGGAAGGAGGTAGTTTTCCTGAAGGTATATAAGGATTTCCTGAGCCAGGGAGATCATTTTAGTATCGGCTATATCCACCAGTCCGACCTGATTAATGAAGAGTCCCAAAAACACATATACGTATCCCTTTAAAACAGTTTCCTGGGTAGAAAGCTTTGTGTTTTTAGTCATATTACAGATAGCTTCCAGGCAATAGCTTAATTCCTCTTCACAAGGTGGCTTTTCTAATAATAAAGAGGCAAAGGTCTTCTTTGAGAAAGTGTTTTTATAGGAAGGAATAGCTTCTAAGGGAATAATTAATATATATGCACTGGAATAGGTATCCGTAGCATAGCTGTGGATATAATAACTGGGGATGATTAAAAAATTATTCTCCCTCACAACATAGAGCTGACCATTAAGAGTAAGCTTAAGTTCCCCGGCAGTTACGTATATAATTTCAATGCTGCTGTGAAAATGTGGCCAGTAATGGTTATCGTCAACTTTCCAGCACACGATCTGGTTAAAATTATCGCGGATATATTCATAGGTAAAATTATTTTTCATAGTATCTCCCAATATGCAGCTATATTTGTCACTAGAATACCATTAAGTGACATGACAGAATATCATAGAATCATTATAATCAATATAGATTCAAATTACAATCGAAAAGGTATGGAGGTAATATAATGAGTAAATTAAGAGTAGGAATCATCGGCTGTGGCGGGATTGCAAACGGCAAGCATATGCCGGCAATTAAAAGCGCAGGATATGCTGATATAGTAGCATTTTGTGACATAATTGAAGAAAAGGCAGTAAAAGCTTCCAAAGAATTTGGTACAGAAACTGCTAAAGTTTATGTCGATTATAATGAATTATTAAAAGAAGAGCTGGATGCGGTATATGTATGTACTCCAAACCGTTCCCATGCGGTAATTACCGTAGCTGCACTCAAGGCCGGTAAGCATGTAATGTGTGAAAAACCGATGGCATTAAATTATGCAGAAGCCTGTACTATGCTAGAAGCTGCCAAAGAAACCGGTAAAATCCTTACCATCGGTTATCAGAACCGCTACCGCAGTGACAGTCAGTATTTAAAACAGGAATGTGAAGACGGTGTATTGGGTGAAATCTATTATGCCAAGGCAAAAGCAATCCGCCGCCGTGCTGTTCCTACCTGGGGTGTATTTTTAAATGAATATGAACAAGGTGGAGGACCCTTAATTGATATCGGAACTCATGCTCTTGATTTAACCCTCTGGACTATGGACAACTATAAGCCCAAATATGCAGTAGGTACAACATATCATAAACTGAATCAGGATTCCGACCAGGGTAATGCCTTTGGTCCCTGGAAGCCGGAAGAATTCAGCGTGGAAGACAGCGCCTTTGGTTTTGTTGTTATGGAAAATGGTGCAACAATAACCCTGGAAGCCAGCTGGGCGTTAAATACCCTGGATGTTATGGAAGCTAAGACCGTATTGTGCGGTACCAAAGCCGGCGCCGATATGCAGGATGGTCTTCGCATCAACGGTGTAAAACATGACAGGCAGTATGTAACAACACCGAATCTGGATGCAGGTGGAGTGGCTTTCTTTGAAGGCAAGGATTCATCTCCTCAGGTGATAGAACAGACGGTATTTGCCAATGCCATTTTAGGCAAAGGAGAATTAACTGTATTACCAGAACAAGCAGCTGTAGTGACAAGAATTCTGGATGCAATCTATGAATCTGCCAAAACAGGTGAACCGGTATATTTTAATAAATAAGAAGATAGTTTTCATGTACTATGGAATCAGAAGAAATGCAATGGGTGCTGCTTAGTACCTCCTTTATTCATGTTTTGAAGGAGCAGTACCCTTAATATAGGGTTTCATACTTATAAAAATCAGCAGTCAGGACCTGCGCCGTAGCGCATAGAAGGGAGCCAGTTATGAAGATAGGTTTACAACTGTACACAATCAGAGATAGTTATGAGAATGCGATGGAGTTTAAGGCAGCAATTAAAAAAGTGAAAGAATTAGGATATGAAGGTGTGGAATTTGCCGGCTATGCAGGAATGGAGGCAGAAGAATTAAAGGCATTTATAGACGAAACAGGAATCACTGCCATCTCCGCACATCACAGCCTGCAGGATCTGGAATTCAAACTGGAAGAAACCATACAATATGATAAAATCTTAGGGTGCAAGTATATTGTATGCGCTTATGCCCAGACGACAAGCAAAGAAGAAGTAGACCATGTTGTCCGTGTAATGAGCAATGCAAAGAAAGTAGCTGCGGAGTATGGAATGGAAGCATTATACCATAATCATTCCAATGAATTTGTAGTTTTGGAAGACGGAAGTTTACCACTTGCCTTGATTGGAGAAAGCTGCAATTTGGAACTGGACACTTTCTGGGTATTCCATGCTGGTGTTGAACCTTGTTCTTTCCTGAAGAACAATGCAGAAAAGATTTCCCTGGTTCACTTAAAGGACGGCAATTTTGAAGGAACTCCTTGTGCCATTGGGGAAGGTTTTAATAATATAAAAGGTATCAGGGAAATGTCTGAGAGAATTGATTCACCTTGGCTGATTGTTGAAAATGATAAACCGGTTCCGGACGGGATCAGTGATGTGAGCAGAAGCATAAGCTACTTAAAGGGTTAAGATACTATAAAAGTACGCTATACAAAATACGCCATATAAAAGTACACCATACAAAAGTACACCATACAAAAGTACAGTACATAGGAAAGGAAATTTACAGCAGCTAAAACTTTGTAAATTCCTTTCCTATAATTTGCGTATAGAAAGTATATAGAGATAAGTAATTGTGTACCAGGTTATTTATAGAATATACCTTGCAATTAATTCAAAATCATAGCTAACGATGCCAGGCAAGATCCTAAAGAGATAAACTCCTTTCGTAAATCATAATCCTGGCAAAGAGCCTTTAACAACTCTCTTAAAGAGAACGAATAATATCCCCGGAACTCATAACTTTTCCAAATCGATTATTCCAGATTCGGTAAAGGTAATAACGGCAGAGTTCTTCTCCTGTCATATCAGATTGGTCAAAAGTAGATACGCCATCTTCCGGTATTAGTAGATTAAAACCATATTCAAAAGCTACCTTAATAGAGGTATCAATACAGTATTCGGTCTGCATTCCACCCAGGATCAGGGTGTCGTAACCTTTGCCGTCTAAATAATCCTTTAATCCGGTATTACGGAAGGCACTGTTGTAATTCTTATGAAATACCTTCTCAGATTCCATAGGCCTAATTTCATCATAGATCTGCCAGCCAAATGAACCACGGGACAAACTTTCATCGTCCTCATCATTATGCTGTACATAGATAACTTCAATTCCTTTATCCCGGCAGGAGGAGATTAAATTAACCAGTGAGTTAATTAAGGTAACTTCCTGGTAGGGATGTTCACTTACCAGAGCATTTTGAACATCGATAACTAAAAGGGCAGTTTTATTCATTGTTTTTACACCCATTATATATCGCAAGTTCCCTTGCGGTACAGCCACAGAAAAATAAAACAAACATCACCGGTTGAAAGAATCACAACGTGGCATCCTTTCAAAACAAAAATTTTCTTTCAACCTTTGAAAGAATCACAGCGTGGCATCCTTTCAAAACAAAAATTTTCTTTCAACCTTTGAAAGAATCACAGCGTGGCATCCTTTCAAAACAAAAATTTTCTTTCAACCTTTGAAAGAATCACAACGTGGCATCCTTTCAATACTTTCTTATCATTCTTCGAATTACAGTATCTAAATTTTATGTCCATTATTATAGCATATCATTTGATATAAAACATCAATAGTTTATAAAAAAATTTCAGCACAAAAATTGTCTTAAAAGGATGAGAAAACAAAGTAAAAAACTGGGATAAACTGGGAAAATAAGTTTGACAATGAGTGGTATAAGCGATACAATATTTTTAAATCACTTAATAATTTAAAAAAGGTGGTGAAAGAAATGGGAGATAAAAATCCGAAAAAAGCTCCGAAGAAGAAACAGGGTTCTGAAAAATCTGCACCTCAGGCTTCAGCCTCTAATTCTTCTGCATCAAACAAAAAAACAAAATAGTAAACATAAAAAATTCCCTCACAAACTCAGGGAATTTTTTATTGCAAACTTTTCATCAGCTATTGGAAAATATTGCTTAAAATTACATTACTTGACAAAATAATGCTTATTCTGATAAACTGAACTCATAGGTCTATATTACTATAATACTATCAGGTAAGCTGGTTTCTTAAGCATACGGGTGGTTGATATTTGAAAGGAACAAGTGGTTGCAGCATGAGCAGAAAATCATATTCCATGCGTATAGTTATCAGCATTTCTTTTATCGTACTTATGATTAGTACGGTTTTCATTATAGCTTACATAGTCTTTGGCAACTGGAAGAGATCCATCGACAATACAATAGAAAAAATGCAGGAACAGGCCTGCAGTGATATTTATAATAAAATAGAAGCACTTGTAAACACTCCTTTGAATATTAACAACATCAACCATATCCTGATTGAAAAAGGTATGATTGACATTAGGGATAAAAAAGAGCGGGAAGCATATTTTGCAGGTGTCATTCAGTCAAACAGCGAAGAAATTTACAGTTTCAGTTATGGCACTGAGAACGGGGAATATTATGGTGCCCGGAGAAATAAAGATAATCAAATTGAAATCTACAGAAGCGATGCTTCTACAGGCGGAAATTCATTCTATTATACGGTAACCAAGGATCTGACAGAAGGAAGTTTCGTACAGGATTTTGGTAAGTTCGACCCACGTACCAGGGATTGGTATAGTTTGGCCAAAGAAAAAGGCAAACCAATATTCTCCCCTATTTACAAACATTTTGTAAAAAATGACTTAGCAATTTCAGCCGCATATCCCATCTATTCAGATGGCAAGTTACAAGGTGTCATGGGTACTCATATTACCTTATCAAGTCTGAACAACTGTCTGGTCGATATTGTACGCGACAAGGAAGCGGTAGCCTGTATTCTGGATAAAGATACCGGAGAGCTGGTCGCTAATTCATTCGGGGACTTGAACTTTACGGTACAAAAAGACGGTAAGATTAAACGAACCGGTATTGAAGGAATTAACAGCAAATATATGGAAGAAGCCTATATTAATTATATAAAAAACAACAAAGATGAGAGCATGATTGCCACGGACTCTGACAAGTATCATATTAAATTAACAGAATACAAAACAGAAGGGCTTAACTGGCTGATTATGATCGCCCAGCCAGAAAGTGTATTTACAAAAGGAATTAATAATACTTTAAAAATATCGGTATCTTTATCGGTACTTGCTTTGTTTATATCTATTCTTATATATTTAAAGTTCACGGATATTATTTTAAAACCCATTAATAGCTTAATGTCTGCAACAGAAAAATTTTCCGAAGGTGATTTGTCACAGCGGGCAAAGATTTTTAGAAACGATGAAATTGGAAGGCTTGCCTTTGCTTTTAATCATATGGCAGAGGAATTAAATAAGCATATTAATAAACTGGAGGAGAATGTCAAGGGTAGGACCTCGGAGTTGGAAGAAACCAATTCTGCATTAAAAAAGAGTGAAGATGAAATACGTCTACTGCTGGATTCAACTGCGGAAGGGATATATGGGCTTAATTTAGCCGGTAATTGTACTTTTTGCAACCAAAGCTGTCTAAAAATTTTAGGTTATAACAGCCAGGAGGAATTAATTGGTAAAAACATGCATTGGCAGATCCATTCCAAACATCCGGATGGGTCCCATTTCCCAATGGAGGAATGTAAAGTAAACAATGCCTTTGATAACGGAGCAAAAACCCATGTGGATGATGAAGTATTCTGGAGGGCAGACGGTACCGGCATACCGGTTGAGTATTATTCCTATCCCCAATACCGGGATGGTGAAATTGTTGGCGCAGTGGTAACCTTTATGGATATCACGGATAGAAGAAATAATCAGCAGGAATTAATTATAGCCAAGGAAAATGCGGAGGCAGCTAACATAGCAAAAAGCCAGTTTCTAGCAAATATGAGCCATGAAATCCGGACCCCGATGAACGGTATTGTAGGATTTTTACAACTCCTTGAAGGTACGGAACTTAATCATGACCAGTCAGATTATATTCATATGATAAAGACCTCCATAGATACTCTGATGTCAGTTCTTAATGATGTTTTGGATATTTCAAAAATCGAAGCCGGAAAGATGGATCTGGAATGTATACCATTTGACATCCGTTCCACCATTGAAACCACCGTAGTTACCTTTGATGCAAAAGCGAAGGAAAAAGGATTGGAAATGAATATGCTGATTCATTCGGCAATCCCCCAGTGTGTTATCGGAGATCCAACAAAGTTAAGACAGATTATAACAAATATCATAAGTAATGCAGTGAAATTTACGGACAGGGGTGAGGTGTTTTTAGAAGTCTCTTTAAATAAGCAGGAAGCAGATTTCATAGAATTATTATTTATCATAAAGGATACCGGAATTGGTATGACGGAATTAGAAACCGACAAATTGTTTAAACCCTTCAGCCAGGTGGACGCCTCTTCAACCAGAAAATACGGCGGAACCGGGTTAGGGCTTGCCATCTGCAAACGGTATGTGGATATGATGGGAGGAACCATAAACGTTATCAGTGAAAAGGGGAAGGGTACGATTTTTCAGTTTACCATAACCTTAAGTAAAGCAGAAGATAAGGTAATTGTTCAGCCGCCCGATTACTCCGTGGTCAGGGGAAAGCGAATTCTGGTAATTGACGATCACGCCATGAACCGTTATATAGCAAAGGTCTATCTTGAAGAGTTAGGTGGTATTGTATATGAAGCTGAAAGTGCTGACCGGGCTCTGATTGATCTAATCAACACCGGTAAGGAGAATTCTCCTAATTTGATACTGGTGGATTATCAGATGGAAGGAATGACAGGCATGGAATTTTCTTCTGCAGTTAAAGGTATTGTTACTGCGAAAGATATTCCCCTGATACTGGTAACCTCCGTTACTGCAGGATCAGAAGCAAAGCAGGCGAAAAACAGTGGGTTTGAGGGGTATTTGTCAAAGCCTTATAAACGTAATGAACTCTTAGATTGTATTGCCATGATTTTTGGTAAAAATCATCAGGCCAAGGAGGGACAGACTATTTTTGTAACGAAACATATGGCTCAGGAGGCCAACTTTAATACCAAATTAAAGATTTTGTTGGTGGAAGATAACGAGATTAACAGAAAGTTCTTTATAAAGCTTTTGAAAGTAAAGGGTATTACCTGCGATATATCGGTGAATGGATTGGAAGCGGTTAATGCATGTCTGGATAACAAGTATGACATTGTATTTATGGATTGCCAGATGCCTGTTATGGACGGATACGAAGCCACAAGGCAGATCCGTGTGGCGGAGGGTGACAGCAAGCATACTACGATTATCGCTATGACTGCATATGCCCTGGAAGGGGATGCGGCTAAGTGCAGGGAAGCCGGTATGGATGATTATTTAAGCAAACCGGTCAATTTAAATGATGTACTAACTATTCTTAAAAAGTATGATACTAGTTTTGAACCAGGCGAGAGTACAAAAAGTAAAAATTATTACCTGGAAGCACTGCATAGCTTAACCCAGGAATCAGGTCTTGATGAGGAATCTTGTAAGGAAATAATAATTGAATTCAGTGACCATGCAAATAAGCTTCTTCTGGAGATAAAAGAACAGATATCAAAATCAGAACTGGAGCAAGCGAAAGCCCTGCTGCATCAGTTAAAAGGCTCTGCCGGTAATGTAAGGACCAGAGAACTTGCAGAATGTGCCTTGGAGACGGAAAGTGAGATTAAGAACGGTAACTTTGAAAAAGTGGCAGTAGATTTGGAAAAACTGGAATTCTTGGTCAATGCATTGATAATGGACTGCAAAGAAGCGGAGTGTGATAATGATGGGAAATGTAATGATTATTGATGATTCTACAGTAGACAGAAAAATTATTAAACAGGTTCTGGAAAAAAATCTGACGGATGTCAGACTGTTTGAAATGGAAAATGGAAGTAATCTAAGTGAAGAGTTAAGGGGAAAAGATATTGAATTATGTATACTCGATATACTAATGCCTGAGAAAAACGGTTTTGAGATACTAAAGGAAATGAAAATGGAACCTACCTTAAGTGATATCCCGGTAATTGTCTGCACCGGAATCAATGACAAGGAGGCGGTTGAAAAAGCTCTGGCTCTGGGGGCGTTTGATTACTTTTCCAAACCTTTAAGTGAAGAAGTATTAAAGATCTCTCTGCCTCTTAAGACCAAAAATGCCTTAGCCCTTATGAAAAGGAATAAAGAAATTATTTTCCTAAGCTGTCACGATACGTTAACCGGACTATGCAACCGCAGGGGGTGTGAAGAAGAAATGAAACGCCTGGATATAGAAAGTAACCTGCCCATATCTATTATTATTGGTGATGTCAATGGTCTAAAGCTGACCAATGATGCTTTCGGTCATGATGCCGGAGATAAACTCCTTTATAAAATAGCATCCATTATGAAGAATGAATGCAGAAAAGAGGATATTGTCTGTAGGTATGGTGGTGACGAATTCGTGATATTATTGCCAGGTACCAGCTGTGCGGAGGCACAGCAAATATCAGAGCGGATTATAACAAGGTGTAAAAAGGAAAAAGGGAATCCCATAAAACCCAGTATATCTTTGGGATTTGCAGCCAAAGAAGAAATGGATCAGCGGTTGCAGGATGTTTTTGGAGCAGCAGAAGATATCATGTATAATAATAAATTAGCAGAAAGCAAAAGTATAAGGAGCACCATACTAACTTCCTTGCAAAATGACTTATATGAGCGTTCCATTGAAACAAAAGAACAAAGCAGCCGACTGGTGGAGCTAACCCAGAAACTCGGTGAGGCCCTAGGTTTGGCAGAAGATAAAATCAGAAATATAAAATTATTAGCAGTGTTGCATGATATTGGAATTACCGGAATTCCAGACCATATAATATCCCAAAACAGTAAGCCAGGAACCGAAGAATGGAATGTCATGAAAAATCATTGTGAAATCGGTTACCGTATAGCCAGTTCTTCCTCTGACCTGGCTCATATTGCAGGAGATATCTTAAGCCATCATGAACATTGGGATGGATCTGGTTACCCTCAGGGACTAGCCGGGGAAAGCATACCCTACAACGCACGGATTATTGCCATTTTGGATACCTATGATACTCTGATGAATGAAAAGAATAATCAGAACAGTGAAACCACAGAAGCGGTAGTGGAATATTTCAGACAAGAAGCAGGGAAGTGTTTTGATCCGGTTTTAACTGAGAGGTTTCTGGAAATACTGGAATACTGATTCATATACTTTTAAAACTATAGGAGTGCAAATATTAACCAGTACGAATTTATGAATAAAAATAGGAATATATTATCAGTATAAAAAACATGTGAAATACCGGAACAGGTTATAGCTTCTGGTTATATTACCTGTTGTTACGGTATTGTCGGAGAGAATCATGGAGTATGATAATTATTTGATGAATTCGTACAGTTACTGTGAAAACGGCTGGATCTTTTTACATATCGAGGGTAATCCCTATGAAAGAGGATTTCAGCATGGATATTATCTTTCGAAAGAGATAGCTAATGTTTTCAAAAATCTTTCACAAATCACATTCTTAATAACCGGAAAAAATATTGAGTTTTTTATGGAAGCAGCTCATCGGATTTTTGTTCCTGGTATTGACAGTGAATATATGGAGGAACTGCGGGGGATTAAAGAGGGAACCCAAGCAGCAGGCGGGGGGATACCCTTTGATGCCTTGCTGGTAATGAACGGTTATATCGAACTCATTTATTATTGGTGGCCAAGTGTAAAGTCTGATTATACAGGACCCGGGAAAAATAAGACAGGAGGCTGCAGTGCGTTTATTGCCACAGGTAAAGCCACATTGGATCATGGCATTGTCATGGGCCATAATACCTGGTGGGATTTTTTTCTGGCACAATACTTCTATGTAATTCTTGACATCAAACCTGCCACCGGATACCGGATAATGATGCAATGCATACCTGGGTTCATCCACAGTATGTCGGATTTTTTTATAACTGGTGCAGGCATCATTGGTACAGCGACTACAATAAATGGGTTTAGCAAATATAAAGAAGGCGGATCTCCAGAGTTCTCTCGTGTAAGAAAAGCCAAACAATATGCAGCAACCATTGATGATTGGACCATGATAATGGAAAAAGGAAACAATGGCGGAATCGCGAACAGCTGGCTCCTTGGAGATACGAATACCAATGAAATTGCCTGTTTTGAACTGGGGTTAGAGTACAGCAGTCTGAATAAGTTAAAGAATGGATATTTTTCTGGTTTTAACGAAGCAGAAGATCCAAGGATCAGGAATCTGGAATGTGAAAATACAGAATATAATGATATCCGGGGTAACGGAGCAAGAAGAGTAAGATGGAAGCAATTAATGGATATGAATTATGGCAGTATTGATACGGAAAAAGGGTTTCAAATGCTGAGCGACCACTATGATATCTATTTGCATATTAATAAACCCAGCAACCGTACCATATGCGGGCACTCGGATTCCGATCCTTTTGAATTTACAGGATTAACCGGGGATAAACCCTTTAATCCCGGAGGTGCCATGGACGGTATGGTAGTGTCCAGTGCATTAGCAAAAGATTTTTCTTTTTGGGGAAGGTATGGCCGGTCCTGCTGTGAACCCTTTTATGTGGATGCATTCTTACAGGAACACCCGCAGTGGGAATGGCAGAGAGAATTTTTAAGAGATCGCATATCACAGCCCTGGACCTTTTTTAAGGGATGGAATAAAGAGCAGTAAACAGGTTGTACACCTCAGTTAATCGTACTCGTCGATTTATAATTTCCTTAACTGATGCTTCTGAGGTTTGATTGTGAGTTCCGATATCAACATTCCGTCCCGCTGGTTTAAAATCATATCTACGGCTCCGGCAATTTCTTCTGGGTATAGAAAACTGTCTTCCTGGCTGCCTTCGCAGAAGTTTGCATGGCGGTAGAAGTTTGAACGGGTCATATCGGGATGAAGGGTAATTACTTTTACTCCATATTTTCTTACCTCATCAAATAAGCTGTTAGAAAAACTGGTAAGACCGGCTTTTGTAGCACCGTAGGCACAGCCGTAGGTATTGGATTTCGAAGCGGTAACGGAGGAAACATTAATAATAAACCCAGTATGTTTTTTCAGATCCCTTAAGAGCAGCTGACTGAGTATCAAAGGGGCTTCCAAATTAACGGCTACCATTTCATGGATTTTACCAGGATTTAATTCTTCATGGGGACCAAAATAACCGACACCTGCATTGTTGACCAAAAGATGGATCTCATTGCTTTTCCTGATTTCCGTGATCTGCTTTACAAGAGCAGAAGTATCTGTAATATCACAGATTATTTGGAGAAAGTTCTCAGAAATCAGGGAAGTATCGGTAAAATTCCTTCCGATACCATATACTTTATAATTTTTATCCAGTAATACTTTTGATATTGCATGCCCGATTCCGGAGGAAGCTCCGGTGACAATTGCTGCTTTCATTTAAATTGTTTCCTTCCATATATAAATTTTTGATTCGGATATATATTCTTTTATCAGATTTCTGACATAGGAAATCATGGCATTGGATAAGGTCCTGCCATAATGACATATGCCGTGGTCATTTTCATAAGGATACTGTATGATAACGGAATCCGGGCGCTGTTTTCTCATCTGCTTTAAGTAGTCATGGGAGACTCTAAATACTCCAAGGCTGACATCCCTTATTTTATCAGCAGGCAAGGTAAGAAAAGTTCTCCTTACCAGTTCGTTATATAAGGTCTGCCAATCCTCCTGATAAATTAGAGGATCAAAACACAGCCGCAGGGTGTAACCTTTATTCATGACCTTATTGATACAAGCTAGCCGCTCTTGTAAGGATGGGGTATGATGCTCATACTTGCTTTGGATAGTCTCAGGAGTCAGGGTCCAGGCTAGAATAAAATTATCCTGTGGCATCAAGTTATCAAGGACTTGTGAAGCAGCACATTTGGTACGCAGTTCAATAGTCAAGCCCGGTTGCTTCCCAGCAAAAGCAAGCCACTGTCCTACGTAGCCTAAAATGTTCTCAAATGCCAGTAAATCCGTATCATAGGAAATACACAGATAGACCGGATAAGCTTCTAAAAGTTTTACAATCTCCTTAAAATAATCCTCCAGATTTACATAAATAACAATATTGGCAGAAGGATACATGCCCTGCAGGTAACAGTATTCACAGTCATAAATGCAGTTCATAACCAGTGAGGTATAGTAAAAATGCTGGTTTCCAAAACTCTGGCAGACAGGAGCTCCTTCATAGACAAAAGAAGTTTTTTTAATAGCCAGTATCAGTTTTGGAGATTGTTTTTGAAGTCCATAGCTTTGATGACCTCTGCAAAATACATCTTTATAGTGTTTAATCGGGATATATTCCGCATTCGGGTACCGGGATAGGATTTTTGCCGTATTTGGGTGCTTTAGAGCTTCCTGTTCAATATAGATATGGGAGAAAAAAGGGTTAAATAAATAACTGTCTGAGTTGTTCAAAATACATCTTCCCTTCTGATTTCGTGTTACAGGGCAAAACCTTATCTGTTAAATAATCGTTTAGCCTGTCGGTAAAATTCCCTGTCTTTAACTTGTAATACTTAAGGAGCTGTCGCAGCTTTAATTCCATAGAGGCAGAGAATAGGAGAGAACGGGTTACTTCTTTAATATATTCTTCCTCTGCTTCGGTAAATACGGAAGGACTATTTCGTAAAGCTTCCTGTATTTTACTGATCCATGTATGGATTTCTGGCAGGCGGGGCTGTATGAATGCCGTTACACAGTCAGCAGTTATCGCGTTTAATTCTAGATAATCGGATACTATTTTCAGAAAAAACATCTGATGGGGTTTGAAAAAGCAGGCAGCAGCCGGGTATAGTCCGGCAGCCTCCATATCAACGAGAAATCCTTTCCCGGAATTAATATCTTCTTTTTGCATTGAACTAAAACTGGCAGTATCCAGATTAGTTATGTGGTTTTTAGAACTTTGCCAGGCATCAATAGGTTCACCAAATGATGGATGAAACCTGTCAGTGTCGCCAGTTTTACCTAGAAGGATTGTAGGACTTGTGACTAAGCATCCTTCCTTAAAGGGATGACTAAAGAGAATATCCGGATAATAACTTCGATTGGTTATCAAATCCACAATCTTATTACATAAATAAACCGTTCCAATAGGTGCCTCCACTTTATTCAATCCGCAGATACCCAGATTCAGGAATATATCTTTTGAAGTTGGGGAAAGTAAGGAACATATGGCTGAGGTGCTGATTGCAGCCGCCATGGCACCGGTGCCAGTTAGGAGTAGTAGAATTTCCTCATTTTTAAATACCTGGAATCTGGTTACGGTGGTATCTTTTTTAAGATGATAGTATTGGATTAAGGGCTGAGCTTCACAATAAAGGGCCGTAGTGATAATAATCATAAACTTACCTTCTTATAAAATAGTATCAGGATAAAGAGATATAGCTGTTAAGGAGAGTACAGGAATCTCCTTTAATCTTCTTATAAAATAGTAACAGGATAATGAAGTATAGTTGTTAAGGAGGGAAATAGTAAACTTCTTCCTCTTTAAGATAATTATGTTAAATTAACCTCCATCTGTCAATAATAAAACTCCAAATAATTAATTCAGACAGTAAATGCAAAATAGTAAATGCAAAATAGTAAATGCAAAATAGTAATACTAAATAGTAAATATAAACTAGGCATGTGCAATAAAAAGATAAAGAAATTGGAATCAAATTAGTAATTTAGATATGTCAATTTAAACAATAAACGCATATAAATAATCAAAACAATAAAACGCATCAAAAACTGGGATTGTCATATGCTTTCGTTACAGGTATAATAAATAGGACAAAAAGTAAGAGTTTCACATGGAGGTTGGAATGTTAAAGGAACATGAATTTTTCATGCCCGGTGAATGGGAGAAGCATGAAAGAACGATAATTGAATGGCCGGTGAAAGACTCCTTAGTCTGGCCGGATAATTATAAAGAAGTATGTAATGGGTATGCGGCTGTAGTGAAAGCCATATCCGAATTTGAACCGGTTACCCTGATTGTTAATCCTTCTGATAAGGAAACTGCAAAAAATCTGTGCGGACAAGCTGCCACACTGCTTGAATTGCCTCATAATGATGCCTGGTGCAGGGATAATGGACCTACCTTTCTTAGAAACAACAAGAAAGAATTAAAAGGGATAAACTGGAAGTTTAATGCCTGGGGGGAAAAGTATAAACCTTATAATCTGGACAATGAAGTGGCGCCCAGGGTATTAAACCACTTAAATGTGCCGGTTATAGATATACCAATTGTCTTAGAGGGCGGTTCCATTCATGTGGACGGAGAGGGTACGCTGCTGACAACAAAGCAATGTCTTCTGAATCCAAACCGAAATCCAGAGCTTACTCGTGAGCAGATTGAAGAGGAAGTCATGAAGGCATTAAAGGTAAATAAAATAATCTGGCTGAATAACGGTTTATATGGAGATGAGACCGATGGACATGTGGATAATATAGCCTGTTTTGCAAGACCAGGCGTAGTACTGCTTCAGACCTGCAGGGAAAAGGGTGATCCTAATTATGAAATAACTCTTGAGAATCTGGAGATTTTAAAAAACACAGAAGATGGGAAGGGAAGAAAACTTACCATTATAGAGATTCCCCAGCCACCGGTACGGTTTTATAAAGATATTAGATTAACACTAAGCTATCTGAATTTCTATTTTGTGAATAATGGAATAATTCTGCCGGTATTTGGCGGGGATGCGAAAGAGACTGATAAAAAAGCGGAGGCTGTATTACAGGAAGTATTTCCGGAACGAAAAATTGTAACGGTAGATGGTATGCCGCTAATAAAAGAGGGGGGGAATGTTCATTGCATTACCCAGCAGATGCCCCTCGGCATCCATTAAGGCCTGAGTATATCATTTAAGGAGGATTCCCAGTGAGAATTGTTAAAATTGCAGCAACACAGATGAGTTGTACGGATGTAATAGAGGATAATATAAAAAAAGCAGAAGGACTAGTCCGCGATGCCGCCGGAAAAGGTGCTCAGATTATACTGATTCAGGAACTGTTTGAAACCCTTTACTTCTGCCAGAAAGAAAAACCGGAATATTATAATTATGCTCTGGAGCTTTCAGAAAATAAAGCAATCAATCACTTTAAAGCGGTAGCTAAAGAACTCGGTGTTGTTTTGCCCATCAGTTTTTACGAGAAAAAGAATAATGCCAGATATAATGCCCTGGCAGTCATTGATGCAGACGGTGAAGTTTTAGGCGTATATCGAAAAAGCCATATACCGGATGGACCAGGCTATGAGGAAAAGTACTATTTTAACCCAGGTGATACTGGTTTTAAAGTCTGGGATACCAGGTACGGAAAAATCGGCGTTGGAATCTGCTGGGACCAGTGGTTTCCGGAAGCCGCCAGATGTATGGCCTTAATGGGGGCTGAGATCTTATTCTATCCAACGGCCATAGGCTCTGAGCCGGAAAGTCCGGAAGTTGATTCTAAGGATCATTGGCAAAGATGTATGATTGGACATTCTGCCTGCAACTTAATGCCGGTGGTGGCTTCTAACCGGGTTGGAAGTGAAGTGATAGAAGATTCCACTATCAATTTTTACGGTTCTTCTTTTATTACCAACGCGGTAGGGGAAAAAATAGCGGAAGCCGGAAGGTCGGAAGAAACCTTTTTGGTGGCGGAATTTGACTTGGATGCAATAGCCGAACAGCGTATCGAATGGGGTATTTTCAGAGATAGAAGACCAGAGCTGTATAAGGCGATCCTGACTCAGGATGGTGTTGAAAGAGGAATTTAATGTTGAAATCTATATAAAAGTTATAATCTGGTTAAAACTTAATTACAGATTTCATAAAAAGGTTTAATTCTACCTTAATTGACTTAATATCAGTTTTTGGATAACATTGACTGTATAATAATGGTAGGAGGATAACAAATGAAAAAGAAATTATTTTTAACCGGTATTGTACTTGCGATGTTTATCTTGGGGGCATGTGCCAAGACTGAGACAAAAGAAACCACCAGTGAACCGGAGTCAAGAACAGAGGACCAGTCAAAGGATACCAACAACACAGATACTAAAACTGAACCAGTGAAGGAAACACAGGATGGGAAAACAGATACAGAAGAAACGCCTGCCACGGTAACTGAGGTAGAGGAGAAAGAACCTGCTGTAAAGACAATGAGTTCTAAAGAGTTTGACAAATTACTTTTAGATTTACCGGTAAGTGTTGTTAATACGAAATACACAATTCAGGATGAAAAATATAAATCCCTATATCCGGATCTGCTCCAGGCGATCATACAAAACAATACGGAAGAGGATATTAAAAGTGCGGTAGTAGCCTTTGCAGCCTGGGATAAAAATGGCCTTCCGGTAAAAATTGTTGGATATTTAAGCTTTAACAACGGTGGTTATATCAGTGAAGTAAATTATGATGATATTAACCTGGCCGCAGGCGGAAAATATGGAGAAGACAGCGGCTTACAGCTCTCAGAGGAAACCCTGAATATAGATTCCGTGAAGGCTATTGTAAAATCTTATGAAACCTTTGAGGGTAAGACCTGGGAGAATCCGTATTATGATGAGTTCTGTGATATATATGAAGAAAAGAAACTGTCTAAGGAGGCAACGGTTGATGTAAAAATTGAAGATCTCCAGACTGATTCTGTAAAAGAAACTGCTAAAACAGATAGTAAGGATGATGAAGATTTACCATCGGCTAAAGAGTTGGACGAATTGTTAAAAGCAGAACAGGTATTTATTAAAACTACAAAGTATACGGTACAGGATGAAACCTACAAATCCCTATACCCGGATATGCTCCAGGCAATTGTTCAAAATGACACAAAAGATGATATAAAAAGTGCTGTAATTGCCTTTGCAGCCTGGGATAAAAATGGTCTGCCTGTTAAGATCAAAGGCTCCCTAAGTTTTGCAGACGGGTCATATATTACAAAAGTTGATTATAGTGATATTAACCTGGCTGCCGGTTCCAGCTATGGAGAAGAGAGCGGATATAATCTGGAGGATGGATTAAATATTAAAACCTTTAAAGCAATAGTAGTATCTTATGAAACATATGACGGAACTTCATGGGAAAACCCTTATTTTAAAACCTTTTGTACTTTATATGAAGGAAAGAAAATGAAAAAATAATAGGTATACAAAAAAACGTTTCCTATAAACATATGTGAGTACATATAGTACACCGGCAGTCATTAAATTTGCATCAGGATGCATTTCTTGACAGCCGGTTTTTTGCGGATTAAAACCGTGAAAATATATAGGACTAAATTCAATAAACAATGAGTAAAAAGGGTTACTATGGACTTAAAGAGTGAATTCGGTAACTGGAACCATAAATTAATTATTGCATACTGATAAGATATTGATTATAATAGGAGAACAAAGATTTGATATGTAAGAGATTGGATATATCAAAGATTTGATGTCAGTATTTCGATGTGACAGCCGGACAAGCTAATTGCATGAGTCTTTGACAGAAAGAAGGTTGGTGTATGACTGTTTCTATTAAAAAACCAGAACTATTAACTATTACGGATAGTCTTGAACATAAAACATATTTTGGCGCAGATCAGGAGTGGTATGAAAAAAACTGGAACAGACAGGCTGGATGCGGACCTACCTGTGCGTCTAATATAACTGCTTATCTGGCACAGACCAGAGAAGAATATAAGGATTTATTTAAAACTGATAGTATGGAGCGTAAGAATTTTGTTGGTCATATGGACGAGTTATTCCGCTATATAACACCAGGGGCAATGGGAGTCAATCATGTTGATAAATTTACGGATGGTATAACCCGTTTTGCCAGGGACAATGGAGTGGAGATTAAGACCAGAGTTTTTGCTGTTGAGAATTGTTTTACAAAAAAACGGTATCCAGATCAACTTAAAGATTTTGTCAGTCAGGGTCTTTTATCTGACAGTCCTTTAGCTTTTTTAAATCTGTCCAGAGGAGATGAAATCAGTCTCCAGGCCTGGCACTGGATTACAGTAACGGCTGTTGATATACGGGAAGACAGCTTAATTGCGACTGCCTCGGATGAAGGGAAAGCTATCCAATTCGACCTGCAAAAGTGGTACCTTACTACCAAGATGCACGGCGGGCTGATTTATATAAGTTAGTAAGGGTTAGTGTTGATTTAACCTGTCATGAAAGCAAAGTACACATGAATGATTATAAAGGATAGATAGGTAATAGCAAATTGAAAGATACGAAGTAACGAATTAATAAAATGGATATCTCAAGAAAAAGAAATCTAAGTGCATAATAGCAGATTTCTTTTTTTTGTGGGTTTTAAGTAGTAATTACTAATTCAAGGCTAACAAAAACATAGAAATAAAAGAAATGGTAACGATATAACTATTGACAAAAAAGATTACGAATACTATAATAAATTGCATACAATTAAATAGAACAAAATATAAAACGCTTTTATTATTTACTCAAAGTTCGCAGTTAATAAACTTAAAAACACTTGATAAAATCAGCCCAAAAGCTAAATTGAAAGCATAATTAATACTTTCTTAATCACGTTCATTACTGATTTTATCAAGTATACCAAGACAAAAATAACTGCGATATATGAATTATTTATCTTTAAGTTTTATTAAATAGATAATACAGCATAGTACAAGTGAGTTTTTTCATATGAAAGGAAGGTCAAAATGAAATTTTATGATTTTACAGCAAAAAAAATGAGTGGTGACGAAGTTAAAATGGAGAAATATAAAGGAAAAGTAGTATTGGTTGTGAATACGGCCAGTAAATGTGGTTTAACTCCCCAATTTAAAGAACTGGAAGAGCTGTATGAGAAGTATAAAGAGAAAGGGCTGGTTATATTAGGGTTCCCCTGTAATCAGTTTGCTAAACAGGATCCGGCAGGTAATGATGAAATCCACTCTTTCTGCCAGATGAATTACGGTGTTACCTTTGACATGTTCGAAAAAATAGATGTGAACGGCGAACAGGCTCACCCGTTATATCAATTTTTAAGAAGAGAAAAAAAAGGAGCTTTGGGCAATAATATTAAATGGAATTTTACAAAATTTCTAATTGATAAAGAAGGAAATGTTGTACAACGATTTGCTCCTGTTGTAAATCCTATAAAACTCGAGGATAAAATAACAGATTTATTATAACATACATTAAACTTAAGGTTAGGCTTTATATAGGGAGTGTAAGAAGATGGAAGAGAGATATGATTTAGCTATCATAGGAACAGGCCCGGCAGGGTTATCTGCCGCCTTAAATGCAAAAATAAGAAATAAAAGATTCATTATCTTTGGAAGCATTCAGTTATCCGGGAAAATCGAAAAAGCCCACCTGATAGGAAACTATCTGGGTTTTCCAAAGATTCAGGGAAAGGAATTACAGACAGAATTTCAGAAGCATCTGAGGCAAATGGAGATTGAGATAGCAGAGAAAAAAGTAACGAATATATATCCAATGGATGGATATTTCTCCTTGTTGGCAAATAATGAAATTTATGAAGCAAAATCAATTATTTTAGCTACAGGGATACAGATAGGAAAAGGTTTTCCAGGTGAAGAAGCTTATCTGGGAAAAGGGGTAAGTTATTGTGTTACCTGTGATGGAAATTTTTACAGAGATAAAATAGTCGCAGTAGTTGCTTACAGCAGTCAGGAGGAAAAAGAGGCAGAGTATCTGGCTGATATGGCAGCAAAGGTCTATTATATCCCTATGTATAAAGAGGAGCTTCATTTGAGTGATAAAATAGAAGTGATTCGGGACAGACCCGTGGAAATTGCCGGTGGTGAAGTGGTGAATAAGTTGATACTTAAAGACAGGGTATTAGATACGGATGGTGTATTTATTTTAAGGGATACGATTAGTCCGGGTACCTTGATACCAGGCATAGAAACTGAGGAAAACCATATCAAGGTAGACCGTACTATGAAAACCAATATTCCAGGCTGTTATGCTGCGGGAGATGTAACAGGAAAGCCTTACCAATATATTAAAGCAGCAGGAGAAGGTAATGTAGCTGCTTTATCAGCGGTAAACTATGTGGAAACAGTAAAATAAGATGGCAATAGGCTTACTGGAATTGATATAATAAGAAAACCGGAAATACCATAAAGCCAGGAGGGTATCCTGATTATGGTATTTCCGGTTTTCTATCTGTTTTCCCCTTGGGCGGGCTAATAGTATCTTTTAAAGCCAATTAGCTTTTACAGCAGCTAACCGCAGATTCGTTCAATATCCTCACCATTTAAGGATTCCTTTTCTAAAAGTTCGGAGGAAATGGTTTCTAGTTGTTTTAAGTTGGATTCGATTAGTTTTCTTGTTTCGCCATAAAGCAGGTTCATTTGGTTACGGCACTTATTAACCAAATCACGGTCGTAACCTTCTGCCAGGACTGCAGTACTGAATAGTCCCATATCCTGATCCATTCCGTATTTATTTATATAATCCACAATAATGGAGGAGGCCTTCTGAATATCATTGCTGGCACCGGTTGTTATTTCAGTTTCTCCGAAGATGAGTTCTTCGGCAGCTCTTCCGGCAAGCAGCATCTGAATACTTGCTTTAATCTGCTTTTGTGTCTGAAACATAGTATCCTTTGGAATACTCAAGTTAAAGCCACCGGCTCCGCGGACACTGGGTATAATAGTTACTTTGGAGATATAATGGTCTGGTTGAAGTAGTCTGGTAACCAGCGCATGACCGGCTTCATGGTATGCCGTAATTTTCCGGTCACGATCGGAGATAAAACTTCGGTCAAGCATTGGTGCTCCGGCAATTACCGTATAAAAAGCTTTTTCTATATGCTCACTTGATATCACGGGCTGTTCCTCGTTGGCGGCATTGATGGCGGCTTCATTTAGCAGGTTTTCAAGCATGGCACCGCTGAAATATACGGTGGATTTTGAAAGAGCCTCCAAATCCACATCATCGGATAGTGGCTTTTTACCGGCATAAAGTGATAGTATCTTTTTTCTGGCGTTGACGTCCGGCAGACCAATTTCAATCTGTCTGTCAAAACGGCCGGGTCTTAACAGGGCTTCATCCAGAGTATCCAGGCGGTTGGTGGCACCGATAACGACAATGCCTTTATTTTCGTGAAAGCCGGACATTTCGGTAAGGAGTGCATTCAGGGTCTGGTCACGTTCGTCATTGCTGGCAGAAGTATTTCTGGCACGTTTTTTACCGATTGCATCAATTTCATCAATAAAGATAACCGCTTTTTCACTCTTTTTGGCTTTATTAAACAGATTACGGATACGGCTTGCACCGACGCCTACATACATTTGAACGAAATCAGATCCGCTCATGGCATAAAAAGGGACGCCGGCTTCTCCGGCTATGGCTTTTGCCATTAAGGTTTTACCGGTGCCGGGAGGCCCGTATAGCAAAAGACCTTTTGGCATTCTGGCACCTACTGCCGCATATTTATCCGGCTGTTTTATAAACTCGATGATATCCTCTACCATTAATTTTGCTTCTGTATTACCGGCAATTTGATTCAAGGTAATTGCAGCATCATTCCCTGACTTTTTATTGGAATCTGCAATCATAGGCTTATTACTGCCATTGCCTTTTCTTACGAAGAGAAATACCCCCGCACCGATTACAATAAGCAGGGCAAATTGAAGTAATTTGGTTAACAGGCTGTCCTGACCGTAATTTACCGTAACATTATTTGTTAATAAAAATTCGATAAAATCTTCAGTCTTAGGATTGGGTACCGTATATGTCGTATCAGGTTCGCTATATAAATTGGCTTTAAAGGTATTACTTCCTTTCTCACTGTACTCTACGGATTTTACCTGATTTTGATCCACAGCGCTTATGAATGAGGGGTAGGACATTTTGAGTTCTTTATTATTTTTGCTCAGATATTGATAACCGGCTGCACCTGCTAGTATAAGAATCAGACATGACAGGAGAAGCAAATAAATTTTTTTCATGAAATAACCTCCCAAGGGTTAAAAATGGTTTACATAAATCTCATTCCTATATTGTAACGGTTTCAATTCCAAATTTCTACAAAATATTACTGGAAAGTATGTTTGAATATACCAGGTTTATAGAATACCAGCATATAAACACACAGGATTATAAGTCAGGTCCTGTAACGGCAAAGGGAAACCCCTGACTGTAAAAGGAATTAAGGCTGATACTTTTCTTTCATGAAAGAGGAGAGGATTATAGTTCACATTACGTACTTTTACTTTTGGCAGGGGTGTAAACTATAAGAAGAGATATAGTTTAATAAGTTATCATGATAAATCTGACAGACTGATGTCAGGTTTATGTGTTATAATAGTGCGAAAGATATACTTTAAGGAGGGTTTAGATGGATTTGGCATTCGAGATTAATTCATTATATATCTGTGTAAAAGATATGGAACGTGCAATTGGTTTTTACGAAAAACTGCTGGGGCAAAAAGTGAAAGCAACAACAAAGTACTGGAGTTTGTAGACAGTGAGGGTAATGCGATTGAGGTTACTTCCCCAGTGAGAACTGAAATTTAAGAGTCCAAGAAAAATTTAAATGAAAGGATGATACTATGTCGGATCGTTTGAAGGATATGTATAATCAAGAGTTCTTAAAAGAATTCGGAGAACGGATAAATGCAGTGTATTCAGCCTTCCCGGTGCAAAAGTTTATCTCAGAGGTTATGGATGAGACCTGGGAAGACCTTGAATTAAAGGCACGTATGCGAAAAATCAGTGAAGGTATGGGTAAATTTCTTCCGGAGGATTATGAAGCGGCCTTAATGATTTTATTTACTATCAATGAAGAATGTATGGGATTTCCTTATATGGTTCTGCCGGATTTTGTAGAAGTATTTGGACAAGGGGAGGAACACTGGGAATTATCTATGAAAGCACTGGAGCGTTTTACCAAACAATCCTCGTCGGAATTTGCCATAAGACCCTTTTTGCTAAAAGATCCGGTCCGTGGAATAGAGCAAATGGAAATCTGGTCCAAGCACGATAATGAACATGTGAGAAGACTTTCCAGTGAGGGATGCAGACCTCGCCTGCCCTGGGGAGTCAGCCTTCCGGTATTTAAAGCAGATCCGGCACCTGTACTGGGGGTCCTAATGAATTTAATGGAGGATACCTCCCTCTATGTTCGCAAAAGTGTAGCAAATAATATTAATGATATTACAAAGGATAATAAAACCTTGGTTTTGGATCTTGCAGAACGTTTAAAAGGAGTTAATCCGTTTACAGACTGGATACTCCGTCAAGGCTTGCGTACGTTAATACGTAAGGCAGAGCCTAAAGCTCTGGAACTTTTTGGGTATGCAGACAATGTTAGGGAGAGCATAAAAGACGCTGTTATTGCGGTTACGCCCTCAGTATTAAGCATTGGTGATACCTGTGAGATAAAGTATGTAATTACACTTATGGAGACGGCACCGGTCCATTTACGGATTGAATACGGAGTAGATTTTATCAAGGCAAATGGTAAGACTTCCCGTAAATTATTCCTGTTGTCAGATAAGACAGTAAAGGGCGGCACAAAGTTAACCGGAGTAAAGTCCCACAGTTTTGCTGAATTAACCACCAGGCGGCACTATCCGGGGCAGCATAGGATATCACTGCTAATCAACGGGCAGGAGCTGGCAGCAGCTGAGGTGACTTTAAATCCGTAACAAATGCATGGAAGCGTTACAGATTATCATTCTAGTGTATTTACTATATTTGATAAAGCTGACATATAATGAATTAAGAAAGACCAAAGTTGAGGTAGGCATGCCGGAACAGGAGTTTTTTACCTTTCGGGAATATATGAGAAAGGATCAGGAGATTTTATCTGCATCTGCAGAAGATTATATGGAGATGATATACAGACTTTCGGAAGAAACCGGATTTACCAGAGTCAATGACCTTGCCGCAGCACTCAATGTACAGCCGCCTTCTGTAACAAAAATGATCCAGAAACTAGCGGATGTCCATTTACTCAAATATGAAAAATACGGGGTAATCATGCTGGAACCCGGTGGTGTAAAGTTGGGAAAGACATTATTGAACCGACATAATCTAATCGAGCGTTTTTTGTCTGTTCTGGACATAAAAGACGGATTGCTTGAAAGTACGGAAAAAATGGAACATACCATTAGTAATGAAATCTTGCTTGGTCTAAGGGATCTGACCGATTTTTTTGATGAATATCCTGAAATAAAGGAACAATTTCTTGCTTTCAGAAGAGGAAAAATCAAATGGACCGAACCGTGACACAGTGACAAACGGTATATGATTCTCGTTTATTACGGCTGCTGTAAAATTAAGGATATGTTTCGCTCAGTCAAAAGCATATTAACTTATCATAATTATCATAAAGATAAATTAAGATAATAATTTTACAGCAACCATATCAATTATACCCACTTCAATATTCGGAACAGGGTGGTAGTAAGAAGGCATACAAGGACTGCAATACCAGTTGGCAGGACGGCACCTATTATCGTCCATTTTATACTTCCAGTTTCCTTTTTGATGGTCAGTAAAGTAGTAGCACAAGGCCAGTGAAGCAGGCTAAAAAGCATAACATTTAAAGCGGTAAGATAGGTCCAGCCATTGTTTAGCAGTATGGTGCGTAAGGATTCCAGGCTATCATATTGCATCATGGATCCAGTGGACAGATAACTCATAATCAAGATTGGGAGTACAATCTCATTGGCCGGGAGTCCTAAAAGAAAGGCCAGCAGGATATATCCGTCGAGACCAATCAGTTTAGCAAAGGGATTAAGAAAAGCAGCCGCATGACCGATGATGCTTAAATCTCCCAACCGGATATTGGCAAGAATCCAAATTACAACACCGGCAGGAGCTGCTACTGCTACAGCTCTCCAAAGGACAAAGAGAGTCCGGTCTATAATCGAGGTATAAAGTACCCTGCCAATTTGAGGAACCCGGTAAGGCGGCAGTTCAAGGGTAAAGGTGGAAGGTATGCCCTTAAGCAGGGTTTTGGATAACCCGTAGGAAACCAGCAGAGTAATCAGGATACCAAGCAGGATTAATCCGGTTACCGTTAAGGCCGGCAGTATGCCAAACTTAATACCAGCATTTGCGGCCAGAAATACTGAGGAAACAGCAATAAGGGTAGGAAATGCGCCACCACACAAAGGGAAATTTTGATCCATATAACGAGTAAATGGATGACAGTTATTCACCATATATATAAACATGAAGGTCGTTTCCGTCCCATACTATTTTTTGTACCATCAGTTTGATTAAGGTCCTTTTTTCTTCAACCGACAGCGTATAAAAATTGCCTTTGAAGTTTGATAATGCTGAAGACAGTATATTCATCAGAAGTTCTTTGTCAGATATAATAGTAGTGTCTTTTTGCAGACGGATCTTTTCTTCTTTTAAGGAAGCCAGTTCCTTGTCAAGCTCATTTATTTTGATGTTTATATGTTCAATGAAAGCTGATCCTATGTTTCCATGGGACAGTGTATTGATTAAATTTTTAATCTCACTGTTACATTTTTTTATTTTATCATCAATTATTACAAGTGGATTTTTCTGTGTCTGTCCTTGTAAGTCTCGTTTCAGCTTATTAAGCAGCTTATAGATAACTGAGTTTTCATTCGTATAAAGCATAAGATGCTCACAGACTAAATCATCTGCCTGCTGACCATTGATGTTTTGACAATCACATAAATCCATGCCGCCACGCAATTTATTGTTGCAAATATAATCATATAACCCATTATTTGCACCTTTACCGCTTCTATGTTTTGCAAACATACGGCTTTTGCATTTATCACAATAGATTAAACCGGATAGCAGCGAATAGTCATTGTGCATGAGGGCAGGTTTTGTACCTGTTGCCACGTTGTCCTTTAAGATGTTTTGAATCGCTACCCACTTTTTACCGGATACACGCCCCTTGTGCTTACCAATCGCAATGATCCACTTGTCTATTTCCTGACGTGGGGCATTCTTCTTTCTATAATCACGCTTATTGTAGGCTAGTAATGCATATTTGTTAGAGCATTCAGACTTGTCAAAGCAAATATCTGCATGATGTTCCGAAAAATAGTTCCATACATCTTCATCAGCAATGCAATAGACTGGGTTTTGAAGAATTTCTTTGATTCCAAGCAGAGAGAACATTTTGCCAGTTCGTGACCGGATTCCCTGCTTAATTAAATATTTGCTGACACCTGATATACTGCGAAACTCTAAGAATTTTTCGTAAATACAATCAATTATTTTTAATTCATCCGGATTGTCCTTTAATTTGCAGGCAGTTTTAATCTTACCGTCAATAACGATTTCTTGTACCTTTTCAGAAGTGAAGCCTGTGGGAGTAGTGCCCCCCAGCCACCGTCCGGTTCTTGCCAGCATGAGCATATTATCGCGGACACGTTCTGCAATGGTTTCCCGTTCCAATTGTGCGAAAACAGAAGCTATGTACATCATGGCTTTGCCCATAGGTTTTGATGTGTCAAATTCTTCTTTGATACAGATAAAAGAAATATTATGATTGTTCAGATATTCAATCAAAGAAGAAAAATCGCTTACATTGCGGCTGATACGGTCAAGGCGATAGCATACAATATATTCCGGCTTGTTTAATTTGATGTCGCGGATCATTTGCTGAAATTGCGGTCTGTCTGTGTTCTTTGCAGAGAACCCCTCATCCTCATAAACGGTTATCACTGCTTTATCGGTTGACGAAAGCTTTGCTGTAATATATTCTTTACACATTTCAATTTGGTTCTCAACACTTTCACCCTTGCCGGTATAAACCGATTTACGGCTGTAAATAAAGATTTTCAAAGACGATTCACCATCCTTTTCAGATTGCAAGGTCAGATAAGGTTTAGCACAGAGGCTAATGAATGTGATGGTTCTTAACGGTTACTGATTTTCTTCCATACTAATTTTATGCAGGTATTGGGAACCCCATTCACAAAGCGTTTTAAAAACAGGTTCCAAAGTTTGTCCTATTTCAGTAAAAGAATACTCAACCTTTGGAGGAACCTCTGGAAAAATAGTTCTTTTTATGATTCGTTGTTCTTCCAGTTCTCGTAACTGTTCGGTTAGTGTTTTCGTAGTAATGTTTCCCAAGGTGCGCTGCAATTCATTAAAACGCAGAGTTTTTTTGTGGTAGATATTCCACAAGATTTGTATCTTCCACCTACCACTTAGTACATTAATCCCTAACGACATAGGACAGGCAGTATCTGATGAAATTGATTTAGCCATAATTAATCCTTCCTAAAATATGATATGTATCAAAAAAGGTACCTTATATTAAAAATGTGCGTACTTGTTCTTCTTATTAAGCCATGATACCTTTTTATTATAGCAAGAATAACACGATATAGAAAGGAAGATTTATTATGATTATTGATAGCCATGAACATGTAATGTTACCTACTAAAATGCAATTAGAAAACTTAGAAAAGGCAGATATTGACAAAGCAATTCTGTTTTGCACGGCTCCACATCCAGAGAGAGCTGCTACATTAGAAGAGTTAAAAAAGGAAATGGGTGCTTTATATAAGATATTAGCAGGTACTAATAGCAGAGAAGACGATTTGAATCGAATGAGGAATAACATACAGGACCTGACAGAGATTATTGAAAAATATCCGGATAAATTCTATGGCTTTGGTTCCGTTCCACTTGATTTATCTTTGGAAGAGACAAAAAATTGGATTAATACCTATATTATTTCTAACAATTTAAAAGGCGTGGGGGAATTTACTCCTGGTTCAGATAAGCAAATCAGTCAATTAGAGACTGTTTTTCAAGCCTTGGAAAAATATCCTGAATTGCCTATATGGATTCATACATTTAATCCTGTTTCACTAAGCGGAATTAACATTCTTATGGATATCACAAAAAGGCATCCCAAGATTTCTGTTATCTTTGGGCACATGGGCGGCTATCATTGGATGGATGTGATAGAGTTTGCCAGAACTGTTTCTAACGTATATTTAGATTTGTCGGCGGCATTTTCTACCCTTGCTGTTCGTATGGCTGTGACAGAACTCCCGGATAAATGCCTGTTTAGTTCAGATGCTCCATATGGAGATCCTTTGTTAAGTAAACAACTTGTAGAGTATCTTAGCCCATCTGAGGAGATAAAAAACAAAATTTTAGGTGAGAATATTTTAAAGTTATTAAAGGAATGAATTTTATGTTTTAATGAAAGAAATAATGGCTTTATATGTACAGGAAATGAGTTAGCAGCTGTTATATAAATTAAACCGCTGTCCGGTAATATGTATTTTCATTGGGTGCAAAAACTAATATTATTAGCAGACGACGGTTACACAAAGCCGCCGTCTTTTATTTTGGCAGGACTTAAGATGGATAGGATAACAAAGATGTAACTATACATTTTACAGCAGTGAAAGGAGCTGGTCGTTATGAATGTTGTAGTTTTTATTACAACTGAATCAGGTTGAGCAAAATGCATTTTTTACCTATAGACATTTAAAAAATATTTATTATAATACCTCTTCTTATAATGTAATAGGACATACCGATGTTTTCATAACATAAAATATCTATTAATTATCGGTGGAGAGAGTAAATGAAAAAAAATTGTGTTCAGAATGTAATAATCCATTTTTCTGACAATATGGACTTTCAAGTACTCTCGGATAAAATAAATGAATTTCATTGCGAAGTGATAAAACGGAGACTAACTAGTTCTGATTTAACCACAGAAGAAAAGATAACTGTCATTGACAAAATACTGGAAAAACTAAAATTATGCGAACTTGATGGAAGCATCAAATAAATGCTTGTAAAATCGCCATCTAGGGGGACTTAGGTACGATTAATTTGATGGATTTTTCATTGCCTGAATGGAGGGATAATTTTATTTCTCTTTGTATGGTTGTGGAAATCTTCCGTTGCAGGGAACAAAATTATTCGTTAAAATCGCAATCAGACGTTCTCTTGGAGATTCTATAATACGGCAGGATACAATGCCGGCGGCATTGCAGCCAAATCCCATGCACATACTTAAGCATTGCTTACCGTGAGCGCAGGCTTTCTTAAACAAATGGTCCATATTAAAAGCAACTCTTGGCAGATATCCCAAATCCTCCAATATTGTAAACAAAGGAAAGAAGATAGCCATTGGGGGCAGCATAACAGAGATTACCCACGCCATAGTCCGAAACAGACCAAGAATTAAAATACCATGAAGCCAGGTGGGAGCATCTAGATACTGAAATAAAAGGGTGAGCTTTTCTTCCAGATAAGAGAAGCCGTCGGATAATATGGCAGAAGGTATATTAGCACCGGATATGGTTATCCAAAACACAACAGCCAGCACCAGAAGCATAAGAGGAAGACCGAAAATCCTTGAGGTGATATAGTTATCAATAATTCTGTCCCGATTAATTTTTGTGTTATCTGTTTTTACATAGCTGGCAGTAATCTGTTCCGCCCTTTTATATAGTTCTTTTGTAATTTCTTCACGTACTTTCTCTTTTTTTAAAGTCGTATCATCTGAACGAAGACCCGATAGAATTTCATCTTTTACAGAATGTTCCAGATTGTTAAATATGGATTCTGTAAGTTTGGTATCCCCGTCAAGGATTCTTAAAGCAAGCCATCTTGGATTTATACCATGAATCCTCGATGTTAATAAAGGAATAATAGAGTTAAGTTTGTTTTCGATTTCCTCATCATATAGGAGCTGACGTGGCTTCGGATTTATTTTACCAGTTGTTACGTTATAAACAGTTTCCCTTAATTCCTTCATGCCGGTACCGTTTCTCGCTGCGCATAAGATAACCGGAATACCTAATTCCTCTTCGATGCCCTTTCCGTCAATTATGATATTTTTCTTTCGTGCTTCATCAATTAGATTAATGCATAATATTACATGTTCTGTAAGCTCCATGACCTGAAAGACCAGGTTTAAATTTCTTTCCAGACAAGTTGCATCACTTACTACAACAACTGCATTGGCATTGCCAAAACACAGGAAATCTCTGGCCACTTCTTCCTCGGCAGAAGAAGCAAACAGGGAATACGTTCCCGGTAAGTCAACTAAAATATGCTCAAGGTCTTTATGCCTATATTCGCCTCTGGCATTGACAACAGTTTTGCCGGGCCAGTTTCCTGTATGCTGATGAAGTCCGGTCAATGCATTAAAAACTGTACTTTTTCCTGTATTGGGATTACCCGCCAGTGCAATAACTTGCTGGTTATCCTTTTTTTCGATCTGAAATAGATCTGTCAGAGAACAGGACTGAGCCGATTGAAATGTTAACCCCATTACGAGCCTCCTAACCTTTTCTATTTAAACAATTAATTATTTTAATCTGTTACCGTGATTAAAGTTGCCTCTTCTTTTCGTAAGGCTATCATTGCACCGCGGATATTATAGATGGTGGGATCACCGGAAGGCCCTTTTCTGATTACTTCAATCCTTGCTCCTTTTGTTAAACCCAGGGCAAGCATTCTCTCCCGTAATAATTCTGTAGCTGAAAGTTCTTCCACTGTGACCTGTTTTCCGACAGATACAGCATCAAGTTTTGACATAGTATACCTCCAATAAATTAATTCCAATTAATAAACTTAATTAGAGCTAATTTTATAGTATGATGAAAATAAGGGATGGTTCCTCAATATTACCTATTTTCAAAAAAAATTTAACTTCGTTTAAAATAGTTTCCTTAAACTAAATCCAGGGCAGAATTAGGTAAAATATGCAAGAAAAAAGGAAAACTACCTCTAAAATCAAAAGAAAAGTAAATTGCCAGATTGACAGATATAACTTGATGTTGTAAGATATATAACATAATTTAATAGTGACCTCACTTTTACAGGTGAGGTAGAGGCGCGGTATTTAACAGTCTTTAGAGGAGTTTGAGAAGCAAAGATGCTATTGAGAAGGAAATATCGCCGAAGCAGGTAATAATCTCAGGATTATCTGCTGGGTCTGCAGTTAAGAGCTGCAGGACTGTCTCAATGAACTTCCCAGTTTATTGAGTTGTGCTATCTCGTTTGGGAAAGAAGGGGATTTTAGGACAATGCACATATTGGACCTGAGTTTACCTCAGGTCTTTTTTTTCGCTCGAAAGGAACGTAACTGTTGTTATTAGAACAGCGAAAGAATACCTAATAAAATCTATAAAAAGGAGAGAATATTTATGAAGAAAAAATTGGTTGCATTATTAGCAATGTCATTATCCGCAGTTATGTTATTAGCAGGATGCGGAACTAAGACAGATTCTACGAATCCGGGGGCAGCATCAACAGCTGAAAGCAGTACCGCTGATACTGCATCAGGAGATAACAGTACATCAGGGGATAGCAGTGAAGCAACGCAAGATACCTTTAAGGTAGGTATGGAAGCCGGTTATGCTCCATTTAACTGGACACAGACAGGAGATGCGAACGGCGGTGTAGCTATTGAAGACAGTGCGGACTTTGCCGGCGGCTACGATGTTGAAATTGCTAAAAAAATAGCAGATGGTTTAGGAAAGAAATTAGTAATTGTTAAAACCGAATGGGACGGACTGGTTCCGGCTTTAACCTCCGGTAAGATAGATGCAATTATTGCTGGTATGTCTCCGACTGCCGAAAGAAAAGAAACCATTGATTTCTCAGATAATTATTATAGATCAAACCTGGTTATGGTTGTAAAAAAAGGTGGTAAATATGAAACTGCCAAATCCATTCAGGATTTTAAAGGAGCTAAAATCACAGCCCAGTTAAATACCTTCCACTACTCAGTAATTGACCAGATTGAAGGTGTGAAAAAGGAAACTGCCATGGACAACTTCCCTGCAATGAGAGTTGCCCTTGAATCTGGAATAATTGATGGTTATGTATCAGAAAGACCTGAGGGCGTCAGTGCTTCCGCAGCCAATGAAAACTTTGCAATGGTAGAATTTACGGACGGTTTTAAAACTTCGGATGATGATACAGCTATTGCAGTAGGTATTGCTAAAGGCAGTGAATTAACACCTAAAATCAATGAGATTTTAGCAGGAATCTCTGAGGAGGAACGTACTAGCATTATGGATGCTGCTATAGCTAACCAGCCAGCAGCGCAATAATGACTGATACCAGGAAACCGGTTGTAGCTGATGCAGCCGGTTTCCTTTTCAAGGTAATTAAGTCGTTGGATGCCGGTTGATATATTGACTAATCAATCAAGATCAATTTGAAACCAATAAAAATAGAGAATTAATTTAAGGAGGAAAATATTATGAGCCTCGAATGGCTTATTAAAATAGTAACAAACAACTGGCCGATGTTTTTACGTGGAGCCGGTGCTACACTATATATATCCATGATTGGTACTTCCCTTGGCTGGCTCATTGGTTTACTGGTGGGTATTGTCCGGACCGTACCCATGCCGGAGCGCGGCATTAAGAAAATCTTATTTAAAATAGTTAATCTGATTCTATCCATCTATATTGAGTTCTTCCGTGGTACGCCGATGATTGTACAAGCCATGGTAATTTATTATGGTTCCGCTCAGGCCTTTCACATTGATATGAATAAATCCGTGGCGGCTATCTTCATTGTATCCATTAATACCGGAGCTTATATGTCAGAAATCGTCCGGGGTGGTATTGTATCCATTGACAAGGGTCAGTTTGAAGCGGCTGCGGCAGTCGGAATGAATCATATTAAAACTATGATACATGTAGTATTGCCACAGGTTATCCGTAATATCTTACCTGCCACCGGCAATGAATTTGTAATTAACATCAAAGATACTTCAGTACTTAATGTTATCGCAGTTTCGGAATTATTCTTCCAGACGAAGTCAGTAGCCGGTAATAATTTCAGATATTTTGAGTCCTTCGCAGTAGCCTGTGTGCTTTACTTTATTATGACCTTTACGGTAACCAGAATATTACGAGCGGTGGAACGAAAGTTAGATGGACCTGATAATTATATTATGATGGGAAATCAGATGCAGGTGTAAAAAGCTGAATCAATGTTTTAAAATAAGTCAAAATCGTTAAAAAGCAAATTAGCTAAAAACACAAATTTAAGTGTCGGAAACTTACTTTCGATAGATAGGAAAAGAGGTTAAGAGCAAAACTATGGAAAAAGTGATTGATATTCAACATCTGAGTAAGTCCTTTGGCTCTCATGAAGTGTTAAAAGATATTGATTTCTCCGTAAATAAAGGCGAAGTAGTATGTATTATCGGTTCCTCCGGTTCCGGAAAATCAACCCTCCTTCGCTGCGTTAATCTCCTGGAGAAACCCTCCGGCGGGCAGATTATATATAATGGGGAAAACATACTGGATAATAAACATAATATATATGCATACCGTACGAAGCTTGGTATGGTGTTCCAGCAGTTTAATTTATTTAATAACCATAATGTTCTCAGTAACTGTATGGTAGGTCAGTTAAAAGTACTTGGCCGTTCCAAGGAAGAAGCAAAAGAAGTTGCTATGAAATACTTAAAAATAGTAGGTATGGAACAGTACATTAATGCTAAGCCAAGACAGTTATCCGGTGGTCAGAAACAACGTGTTGCCATTGCCAGGGCACTCTCTATGGAACCGGACGTTATGCTGTTTGATGAGCCAACATCAGCCCTTGACCCGGAAATGGTTGGAGAAGTACTAAAAGTCATGAAAGAACTGGCGGAATCAGGACTTACCATGCTGGTAGTTACTCATGAGATGGGTTTTGCTAAAGAAGTAGCAGGTCGCGTAGTATTTATGGATAAAGGAGTCATAGCAGAAGAGGGAACTCCGGAACAGATTTTTAACAGTCCTACAGAAGAACGTACCAGGGAATTTTTACACAGAGTATTAAACGCAGTATAAAACACGTTTCTAAGACTAATATTAGAATTTAAAAAGGTATTTTAACCTCCTGATTGTGATTATGAATCTAATCAGGAGGTTTTATTATTTAAACTTTGTTTACTGTAAAAAGGGAATTAACTACCAACCAGCTTTGGGGAAAGAAGTTCATAATCTGCCACACACCATCGCCATGAAGATTAAATTCCGGAATTAACCGGTATTTGGCATTCATGCTTCTGACATCTTCAAACCAGACAACATGGGCGGCTCCCTTATCATCCGTATAGTAATAAAAAGGAGATTGGGCCTGTTCATCGAATTGGATGGTGGTATTATGCTCTACCGCACGCTCTATAGCCTGAACATTGCTGATGGATTCAGCTTGTGTCTGATTTCTTATAAAGGGCAGTTGCCAGTCATATGCATAATTTGGCATACCCATCAATATTTTATCCGGGTCAATTACCGAAACACCATATTGCAATACTCTTTTTACGTTGGCTAGAGGAGCCGTTGCCATGGGCGGACCAAATGTATATGCGCGTGCAGGATATAGGTGATATTATATAAATTATTTAATACAGATAATATCATAAATTCACTTATAAATCAAATATATGAAAAATAAGGCAATGTGTACTATTGATAAAATTTGGTAATAGGGTATAATAAAAGATGTAACTGGTAAAGGTAGTAATTAAATTTGAATCTACAAAATGATTATTAATTACTACAATATTTAAACAAAGGAGATAAAATGAGGAATAAGTGGTTATTATTATTTATGGTAATGGTTATGGTTTGTTCACCTGTTAAAGTTAGTAAAGCAGCTTTATCAGAGGGAGCAAGTAATGAAAGTAAATCCGAATTACAAGAACGGGTGTTTTCTGAAGTATTAAGTGGAAATATAAGTAATGATGCGGATGTTCTTGGCGTTGCATTGACTCAATATGAAGAGAGAAATTATGGGGCTAGGATATCAGGCTATGGAATTAATCAGGAGAGAAACGATGATAGTTTATCCATAACTCAAATGATTGAAACGCGTGTTGATACAGATAACCACATTTTAAAAGATTTAGTTTCAACAAATCTAGCTGTAGTAGATAAAAATCAAAATTTTGTTACAGCTTCTGATATAGTAATATCAGTGGAAAATGGTTCTGCTCAATTAAGTGATTATAGTATATATGCAACCATGAGCGTAAGTGTTACTAACGATATAACTGGTTATAAGGTTAGATTTAACTGGTTTGATACAAAATTAATTTATGGTACGGCATTAAAGGCTGCAAGTCTTGTTCAGGCTTCAACATATCAGACTGACGCAGTTTTTGGATATGATGATGTAACAATAGCGACTTATAATCCAAAAGCAAATATTGCTTATCATTACTCACCCCAAAATTTAGATATGATACCATATAGTGTTATGGGGGCTGGAAGAGCTTGTAGGTCAGAAATTAAAGCAGGTACAAGTACTGTAATATTTGGATACACATTAAATTATAGGGATCAAATGGGTATTTGGGAAACTGAATTTAACTAAGCTTCTTATAGTTTTTAATAACTATTCATATTCATATAAAGGAGATAAGATGAAAAAAATTTTCATTATAATAGTGACATCAATAATATTACTATGTTCCTGTAGTAATAAGTCTACTTCTGATAATTTAGAATTTCATAAAACTACTTGGGGTATGAGTATGGTTGATGTACTAAAAGCATATGGGATATCTAAAGAAGATACAATTAATTATGATCAAGATAATGCTTTCGGTATAAAAGGATATAAATTATTTGGTGAAGAAACAGATGTAATCATGTTTAGCTTTTTGAATTTTGAAAAAGGAAAACCCAAGCTTGTTGCTGTTAAGGTAACTTACCCAGAGGGTTCTGATATGAATAAGGTGTTGAAAGAAATGAAAAAGCTATATGGAGAAACTGTTTCAGATATAAGTATATTTGACACCTTTTTAATGACCGACGAGCTAAAAGAACGTAAATTTACTGAATCCGAACATTTGGCATTATGGGTCAGCGAAAAATCTATTCTGCAGACGATACCAGGAAAAAATTCAGAAGATTATAAGGAATTATGGAAAAAGTATAAATATGGATTAAAAGATGATACTTGGGATATATTTTCTAAAAATTCTAAGTTGGTTACTGTGGCTTGGACTGATGATGGAGAATACCCATCAAAAAGCAAATATGCTTTGGATTTTGATGCATTTAACCTAGTTGCTAGTAATGAGATAAAAAATCAATTGTCTGATCAATAATATTTATAGCAATGAATAATTAAAGCATCCTGATTGTTTTCATAAATCAATCAGGATGCTTTAAATTTCTCATCTAAATGAACATATAACGCAGTTTTTAAATTGGATATACCGTTTAGTGTGAGTATTTATTTAAAATTACAATTTATTATTACACTTGAGATGTTTTCGGAAAGATATCTACAGTAAAATTGCGGTTTTCACGCTTTCCTTTTTTGTTTGGCTCTGTCTTGGTATAGTCCGCTTTTTCTAAGACTTCTTTCAGAAGTTCATTCCGGGAAGTAGCATCCTCCAGATCATTATATACTTCCAGCAGATGTTCGATTTTAGGGATTAGGATATCATTATTATTATATTGTTCTTTTAAGGCATTTAATTCCTTTACCAGGGAAAGTTTAGTATCTTCCAGACTATTAAGTTGTTCTGTTATTTTCTTTCGTCTATTCTGAAATTCTTCAGTCGAATATACTTCCTGTTCCAACAATTCGAAGGTCTTATCAAGTTGATTCCGTAATTTGGTTATTTGGGAAGAGATATCACTTATGACCGCCTCTTTATCTTTAATGGACTGCTCATAAGGCAGGTCTGATTTTTTACTGCTCCATTGGAACTTAAAATTAATCAGCCAGTCTCCAAGTGCATCTATTATGGAATTCTCAACGACATAAAGCGGAGAGGAGATATTATCACAATATGTATTCGGACACTTCATTGAATCGTAAGCAGTATGGCTGTTAGGACCAAGTCTGGTCATCATAGTACCACACTTACCGCAGTATACGATTCCGGCTAACGGATTCTTTAATACCTTGCTTCCAGATACCGGAGGCTTACCACGCTTTTTCATAATTTCCTGTGCTTTCGTCCACAACTCATCCTCAATAATTGCATCGTGGATCCCATCAGCCAGGATATATTCGTCTGCGTTAGGTCTGGTTGTTGTAATGATATTGTTCTTAATCTGTTTAACTTCTTTTCGATGCTGCCAGCGAATCTTGCCTATGTAAACTGGATTTTCTAAGATATCTTTTATAGATGATCTGGACCAGGTTGCTTTAAGCATGGGTTTTATTGACATGGAATCTAATTTCTTGGCTATCCGTGAGCATCCTAACGTTTCTTTACTGCCATCGGGCTGCAAGTCACCATTGACATACCAATTATATATCATCCGGACAACTTTAGCCTGTTCTTCATTTACTTTTAGACTATAACCTTTTTCGCTTTTTAACTTTATCCGTTCATAACCGTAGGGTGCAACGGAGGAGATGTATTTACCTTCTTTTACAGAAGCAATACGACCGCGCTGAATACGCCGGTTAATTGTTTTAAACTCCCTGCGGCTCATGAAGAGACCAAATTCGAAATATTCTTCATCAAATTCGTTGGAGGGGTCATAGGTTTTAACAGGGGTGATAATCTTAGTGTTCGAGAATTTAAAGGCCTGAGATACAATTCCCTGATCTATGGTATCACCTCTGGCCAGACGTTCCACTTCCATGACGAGGACACCTTTCCATTTGCCTTGTTCCACTTCGGAGAGCAGCAGTTGCATAACTGGTCTGGCAGCAATCGTTTCACCGGATACGATTTCTCTATATATTTCAGTGACATTTAGATTTAGCTTTCTGGCTAAATCAAGTAGCGTCTTTTCGTGACGTAGAAGAGTTTCTCCCTCTCCATGAGATTCGGCTTCAATGTCTGCTCTGGACTTTCTTAGGTATATTGCATATGCTTCCATCAATTCACCTCTTTTCGTCTTTGTTGATGAGCTTCAATTCTATTTATACAATCCTGTCTGATTCAAGAAGCTGAGCGAAGTTAACATGGTGACTTCTACTATTATTAAAAGTTATCTATCACTACATGTTGTTTTGTAGTCCTATTTTACTAAGATGTGGAGTGAATTGTAAATAGATTGTACATATACAATACAAGTTAATAGCTACTGCATAATGCTATCAGCAGCTATTAACTTGTGATTTTTATAGATTACTTTATTGGTATAAAGAATAGCTATAAAGAATTTTTATCTAATTAGCTAATATTAGATTTTCTGAAATATACATATAGGATTGTGGAGCCATCTTAATACCGATATCACTTAAAGAATGTGGTTCATCATATTTTATGACTTCACCCAATTTATAAGCAACGGCAGTATCTTTTCCCTCATAATACTTGTCATAAAACTCTTTTGTTATTCCTGATTTCTTTTCAGTGATTTTCCAGAGTTTTTCTTTATCCATCTCAATTGCTTCTAATACTTCGACTTCACCAACAATTTTTTGTACTGGACAAGTAGCATATATCACAATAGTATCTACTTTTCTTTTACATAAGATTTTCCTATACTCGTAAGTCTTATTGCCTTGTAGAATATTTATAACATGTTCTGGATTAATCGATAATAACATTTTGCACATTTGTATCACCCATTTCTAGTATTCTGATAAATTCGTTTTTTGTGTACTCGATATTATAAGGATATGTTTCAAACAAACCATTACTTTGTAATTCATTGTGAGTTATATTATGTCCTTTTCCGAAATAACCATTATATACCATCTCCAAAACTACTACCGTTTTATTTTGCATATATATGTCGGTTAATTCTTTTTGAGAATATATAGTTTTATTGCCTGAAAGGTCAATGTAGCTGTCTAATGGATAGTAACAGTAATTATTACTTTTTACAGTTATAACTTTAGTAATAGTAGCGTAAGAGGTTATTACTGATTTATATGTTTTAGGAGGAATTTGGGATATTCTATATATTCCAACAGGTTCTCCAACATTATAGTGCATTAAGGAAGATGGTGTAGCAATAAAAATTTTGGTTATTCCATTACCAGCTACTTCTTCCTCAACTTCTTTGGAATTTCCTTTTAATTCAGAATATGGGAAGAGTTTATCATGGTAATCTTCATAAATAGGAATAATGCCAGCTACTGTAAAATTGGAACTGATAAAAGGAAAGGATTTGTAAGAATCAGAATAATCTAAATTCTTTCGGGACTTTATGTATACACGTTCGCCTCTATTATTAAGACCAACACATGTAAAACCAAAACGTTCGAATAATCGTATTAAAGTAACATGTGAATCAAATACGGTTACATAAATTTCATCTACTTGTTTCTCCTGCCATTTCCATAAAGCTACACCAAGAGCACCTTCCCCCAAACGGATACCCCTTTGCCTCTCCGATAATCTCAAGGTTCCTATCTTAACTCGCTTGATTGAAGGAAGAATTTGATTATTTAATTCTAGGGGTTCTTCTTCATCTTTAAGATATAAAAATGCTCCTATTCCATAATCATCTTTAAATACTAAAGTTTCTTCACCGTTTATACTTTTTCGATTAAACCAATCTACAAATTCAGGATAATCTTTCTTCAATGAATCGAAAAAAGTATCATTCAAATTTAAATTACTAAATTTTTCCCATTGAAATTTACCAGCCATTATTCCTCCTTAGTTATACTGAATAAAAAATTAATAGCATTGTTTATATCTGCAGAACCTTTGCTTATAAACAATGGAATCTTTAAAATATTTGCCACCTCTTTTGCACATGCTATTTCCTCATTTTGAAATTGCATAGTAGTCTCAATATTTACTCTAACATTATCACGAGTTTTTCTGCGTTCGACTATTATTTCTGGTAGTTCAGTTATCAATATAATTGCATTTGGAGATAATTCAATAAATGTATCCAATCCTATCCTGGTAATTTCATTATTCTTATTGAGTAAGCAAAAATGACCGTCCAAAAGAAATTCTTCTTTGTCAGTTATACGTTTTTCTTTAATTACTGTAGACAATATCTGCTGATTACTTGAAATATTATCAACTTTTTTATCTGATTTAAATGTATACCCCTTATAATTTGCAATCAAAGTACTAGCTGAATATGTTACAATATTGCATTGTTCTTTTATTCTCTCAGTAAAATAAGACTTTCCTGCGCCATGTATTCCGCTAATAAAAATCAATTTATCCTCCTTAGTGTAACAAACATTTGTTCTTGTGTCAATTATATAATTATTAATTGGTAAATTAGTAAGTCTGTTAGAGTATCATTAATATTTCTTTGCATAATTACCATTATATAATAGAGCTATTGGGAAAAAAATGCAATATAAATTTGTAATAATAAGGAACAAAATTTTACATATTATACTATATTTTTGAGTATTAGTTTGTTATAATATATCTATAAATGTATAATTATGGATTTTATAATTAAGGAAACAGAAAAAAGAATATAATGGTGTGTTAATCCAAATAATTTAACAAGGGGGAATTAATATGTTTTCTGGATATAATTTAAAACTAGATAGAAGTTTCTTTTACGACAAAGAATTAAGTTTTGAAGAATATGAGCAGATGGGAAATGAACATTTAGAAAATGAAAAACAGAATTACAAAAAGGATTTGATGGAATACATTACCCAAAATACAATAAATGGGAGTAAACTACAAGATGACTGGTTTCCGACAATAGAAGCTGATATTTTTATTTCACATTCCCGTATGGATCAGGATTTAGCAAATGCCTTAGCTGGTTGGATTTATTATACATTTGAAATTAGTGTATTCATAGATTCAAACGTATGGAGTTACTCTGCGGATTTACTTGAAGAAATAAATAGTAAATATAGTAATAAGAGAAGAAATGCTACGGGAGGATATTTATATAATCATGAAAGCTGTAATCAAGCATCTCAGCATGTAAACATTATGCTTTCAGTAGCGTTACAAAATATGATTGATAATGTTGAATGTGTAATGTTATTAAATACGGATAATTCGATAAGTGTATTTGATAAGGAAAAGGAAAAAATCAACACTACATATTCTCCATGGATTTATACAGAGATTATATGTACTAAAATTGTAAGAAAAAAACCGTTGATTATGTATAGAGATTACCCTATATCTTGTAATGAAAGTGCTACATTTGATAAATCCTTTATGTATTTTAGTAAGTTAATGATATCTTACAATGTTTCACTGAATCATCTGAAAGATATTAGTGATAACGAATTAAATGAATGGGCTAATGAATTTTATAAATATTATGAAGATATTAATTATAATAGAGATTATATGGACTATCCATTAGATGCGTTATATAATTTTACTCACAGAATTGAATTAAATAATACTTACTTAGTATATAATAAAAATTCGCAAAGTCAAATTAAGAATTTTAAATTTGCTTTGGGTGGAAATGAAGACATATACCAAAATATGAACAATAAATATTTAATTGAAAGTAATAGTGACTTTAATTGTGAAATTTGTGATGGATATAGATTTTGCCTAATATGTTGCAGAGAAGGGTAATAATGGAAATTCTACTTTATGGTGAGGTATAATATGAACTATGATAATAAAAAAGATATTTTGAATAAAGAAATTGATTTAATTCAGTCTTGTATTAATAGAATGGCTCAAAATTCATTTATAGTCAAAGGGTGGTTATTTACAATAATAACTGTTGTTTTAGCATTATTACCAGAGAAAATCAATGTTAAAATTTTATGTATTATTGGATTTGTTATAACTTTCTGCTTTTGGTATTTGGACGCTTTTTTTATAAAAATGGAAAAGATATATAGGTGGAAATATGAATGGGTTATCTGTAATCGTATTTCATCCAATGATTATTATTATGATTTAAATCCTACAAACTCTAAAATGTGGTTACAAAAAGAGGATAAAAAAACGAAACAATTTATAGATAAAAAAGAACCTTATATTATCCGTATAATGGTAACTAAAACATTGTCACCAATATATGTTCCTGTAATATTAGCCATTATATTTATCTTTATTAATCAGTATACTAAATGGCTTTAAAGGTAAGTGTACGTTGATATTTTTGTATATATTTGAATTTTGAAAATTCATGAATTAAAAACTAAAAAATACAAACATGTGTTCTGTAATTTTGTTAGCAGCTGAGTTTAACAACGGGGGTACTAATAAATGTATGAGAACGATTACAAAGAAGCAATACATAAAATGGTTGATAAAATTTATGGAAACTTAAATATAAAAAGAATCTATAAACTGGTTCTATATATTTACACAAAAAAAGCCGATTAATTGTCGGCTTTTTTTATTTCTATGAATTTGTCAATAATTCTTTCCAAAGCCAGTAAATCCTCATCATCCAAACTTGCAAATGTTTTAAATAAATCTTTATGGAATTTATTTTCTCCAGTCATAATACGGTCTATTGTTTCCATAGCATCTATATCTGGTTCAATAAACATTTCACCTTTTCCTGTTGTGAGCCATATGTAATCTACATTAAACTCTTTACTAATAAGTTTAATCATCGAATCTGTAAGGTTATTTTCACCTTTTTCTAATTTAGATATAGCAGTTTTTCCGACTCCTAATCTCTTACCAAAATCCTCTTGGTTTAAATTAAGATTTTTTCTTATTTCTTTTAATCTATCATTCAATATCGATTCACCTCCAAAAATAAATATATCAAAAAAAATCCCTTAAGTCAACAAAAACGTATTGACAAAATTGTTAAAAGGGACTAATGTGTACCTGTAAGGGACATTTGAAATGAGGTGATAATTTGAATCGAAAGAAAATTGAAATCTTAGAAAGAGTTACCGAAAAATTTATTCAGCTTGATGAAGAGACAAAAGATAAGGTTGCCTGGTATATGCTGGGTAAGGAAGAGGAAAGAGCGAAGTGGGAAAAGAAGTTACAAACTGCCTGACAGGGAAACAGTAATAAATTATAGGAGGTTATAAACATTGTTTGATTTAAAGAAGATTATGAAAGAAACAGCAAACTGGGATTTGATAAAATTAGAAAATACACAGCGGGTTCGTATGGATTTGGTTATGGAACAGGTACCAGATGATATTCAGAAAGAAATCGAAAAAGAGTTTATCACATTTTTTAATAAAGTTGAACGCCTTGTACCGGATACACCAAGACCACAAGGAGCCAAATCAATTTCTTATCTATAAAAAAGAATTTGCTTTTTTAAAAGATTGAACGCCTTGTAATGGCTACTACATAAAAGACTACAAGGCGATCAATCAATCAGTTATCAGGCAGTAAATACAGTTGTCGAGCCACATGGACATGGTTCGATTGTTCCTTTAAATTATAAGATAAAACAGAAAGAAATGACAGGAGGTGATTAAATTTCAATGACAGAAAGAAGAAAGCAACAATTAAGACTAGAAGGTATAAACATAGAAAAAATTTTGGAAATGACAGAAAACATTATTAGAGAGATGCAAATGCACAAGGTCACTGTTAAGGAAAGTAAACTGATTATTAATGAACTGAGCTGCGTTATTGCGAATATAGAAAAGCGCAGCTCAGATACACCATTGAGTGAGATAGTTACTTTGGATTATTAATCAAATCATCATTGCATTTTGAAAAATAATCATAGGCTTCATCATAAGAGATGGTATATAGTTCAGCAGCTTTTTTGGAAGCATTGCATATTTCCATACCATCAGGTGATAAAATTTGAGGTTCATTTAAGCTATTTATAAACTTATTGCTAATAGCAGAAGCAATCTGGTGAGCTGCGATCACTGGATCGATATGTTGTGATTTAGCCATTGTCAGTCCCCTTTCATTTGTACTTGGCTTGGTAGAGCCTGTAAGAATATTATAACACAATTTACATAATATAACAAAAAAACAATGTAACTGGAAGGATAGTAGTGAGGTAGGATAAGGGGTAAGTGGAATGGATATAAAAGGGATGATTAATGATGTTTGGACAAAAGAAATAAGAAACAACAGATAGAAATGATAGGAGATGAGAGAGTGCAAAATTATTATATTAGAATCGAAGTTCCAGAGGGTGAAGTTAAGAATATATTAGATGAGCTGGCTCAAGCGCAGAATAAGATTTATGAATGTTATAACCGTTTAGAAGATTTAGGCGTATCGTTGTAAAAGAACAAACCACCAGTGAAAACTGATGGTTTGTATATAACAATTAGCTATATTCTAATATTCTAGTTCTTCAAAGAATATATGAATAATTAATTTGGGAATGTTAATAATCCGGAATTTTAGCCAGCTTTTTAGTTAAATCAGCTACTTGTTCCGCCATTTCATCATTGCTAGGGATTTTAACGATTCCTGTATTATTAGGATTTGATGAAAAAGCACCGGAGCATTGAAGATAAGCAGAATAAAGTTCTATTGCAAGTTCTTTATTTGTTTTAGGCATGGTACTTGTCCTTTCATATGTATTTGGTATAGCCGCACGTAATTATATTATAGGAGATATATGGAAGAATTTCAAGGAAAGTAGCAAAAGTATTTATAGTTTTTCCTGTCGAGCTGTCATAAACACAGAAAAAGAATTATGAACAATATAAACCGTTATAAGGAGAGATAAATATGGATGAAGCTTTGAAAGAAAAGGTTGAGAAAACAGCAATTAAATATGCTGATCTTATAGAAAAGCGTATCTGTAATGCACTTGATGATAATGTTGATGAAAGTAAAGTCATACCAGATATTGAGAATGGAATTAAGATGCTTGGATATCTAATATCAGCCATTGACCGCATGGGCCGCCCTTATGTTGGAAATGGCGAGAACGGCCCATCATAAAATTATGTATTAATTTTTATCCAATAGGATAAGTCACTTGGAACATCAATATTTGAGGTGTCATAATCGTCCCAATCGAAACAGCCGGTAACCTGCATATACACATTATCAGCTTCCGCTTCTGGGGTATTACATGATTCCCAAACAACACCGTTAAACAGCATTCCGTAACGACCATCAGTTAATCGTTTGATATAGATGTTTCCAATAGGGCTTTTATATAGCCACACGAAATCATCTCCTTACTAATTTACTAGGCTTGGTGGAGCCGGTAAGGAGATTATAGCATGTCTTACAAAATATAACAAATTATTACGAAAGATGTACAAACAATAGCGCATACATATATCACAGGGGGTGAATTGAGTGGTAGTGAAAGAAATGATGATTAAAGGTGGCTTAGTACGTATCCATGATGATTATATGAGAAGTCCGGAAGAAAGTTTGGAAATCATGAAACGGGTAGAGGAAATCGCCTATAGACACTTATCAGTGAAATACGCTAAGAAAGCAATGGAAAAGTCAGAAAAGGATAGCCCTACATAGAAGAAAAACGGAAAATTTCATCAAGTAACGGAGGAGTAACCATGGTATTAGTAAGAAATACATCTACTTCAATCAATTCTAAACCTATAGGGAAAGACTTGCATATAATCCTTGCCTATAAGAATGAAGTAGAATCAGATACGGTTAATCAAGATATTATTGAATTTCTACAGAAGATACATGATACGACAAAAGTGCAGTTGGAATATTGTTATTCAGTTAAACCTATTATGGACAAGCGACCCGCTATACATATTTTACTAAGACCAAGTCAAAAGCTTGATGGACAAGAACTGATAACTTACTGGAAGAAAGGAATAGCGAAAGCCGCTGAGGTGACTGCCGCTGATAAAAGAGCAATGGAGTATTACCTTTCAAAATGGGGAGGTCATAAAATTAATGAAGACAGCTATTAGAGAGTCATTAAAAATTTCTGTCATGAAAATAAAAAAGGCTCCTGGTACCGCAAATACCAAAGAGCCAAATAACAAAACAACTATAGTTTTATTATAACTTAATCTGTATAAATGTCAACAGTTAGGAGAATTATGGAGGGTTTTTATTCGGATAGTATAACAAAATATACAGATCCTTTATGGGTAGCAAACTGCCCTGATTGTGGTCGCAGTCATTGGGCTGTTATGAAGATACATATCTGCCCAAATTGCGGCAGTATTAACCTGACATGTACCAATCCTACTGTTGAGTGCAGATTAAATGAGAGGAAGGTTTCAGATGGACGATTTACAAAAAGTATTACATAGTTGCAAGGTAATAGGCAATGATATAAAAGCTGTATTACAAGCTTCTACCTATTCCGAATATGATGATATGAGTGGGTTGCAGATTAACTATGATGATCCGGAGCAGTTGTTTTTATTAGATGAGTTAAAGGGAATTATGGAATCTTTGGACAGAGCAAGGGATCGCATATACTATTTAAATAAGCCGGTAAAGAATACGGAATATTTACATAAGAATTCAAGAGGACGTTATGAAACTAGTTTTCAGGAGTTTACTTGCGGTAGCGGTATAGAAGTCTATCTTTATGATGACTTCTGGGAACGGTATCGGTGGGTTAGAACATATGTTGAACATGATGGTAATGACTATTATCTTGTAGGTCATAATAATGTAAGCCTGGAGAATCTAAAGGTAAGGATTAGGGGATAGTCAGAGGAAATCCGAAATAATCAGAGCAAATCAGAGCAAATCAGAGACTATCAGAGGAAATCAGAGACTATCAGAGGAAATCAGAGACTATCAGAGAAAATCAGAGGTTATCTGAAAAAAATCAGAATAGTTCAAAATCAAGGTAAATCATAGACGGAAGGTGATGGTGTGAACCGGATACAATTATTAATCTTATCCATTCTTGAAAGTAATAAAGCACTCAGCCGGTACAATGGTATGACCGTGAATGAGATTATTACTTTAGAGGAGTTTGGATATAAGGGTAATACATATTATAAATATTTAAAAGAGTTTGAGAACAAAGGCTATGTAAGTCCTGGGGTGAAAGAAGGTAATGCTATGACTTTTTACATAACACCTCAGGGGTTAGAAGCCCTTAAGGAGGAAAAGAGCGGATGAAAGAGAGAATAGGCTTTGTTGCGATTGGACAAGCTGGAGGTAATATTGGCAGACTATTCGAACAGAAAGGTTTCTCTGTCTTATATGTGAACACATCCCAGGAAGATCTGGATACCCTGGCTGACGTAAAATTTATGTATCACATAACTGGCGGCGAGGGTTGTAATAAAGACCGCCATAAAGCAAAGCAGTTGGTAGTAGAGGACTTTGATAATATTGCACAGCAGATTGATTTAAAACTGAATACGGATATTGTTTTCGTTATATTTGCTTCTGGCGGCGGTACCGGAAGTGGTGCAGGACCTATGTTGATGGATTTACTCATAGATGAAAAAAAGACCGTCGGAGCAATCACAATTCTACCGAGCAGGCAAGAAAGTATTAAGTCACAGATCAATAGCTATGAATGTTTTACGGAATTAATTGATATTAGGAGAAGTGCTGCCGTTTTTGTCCTTGATAATGACAAAGGGGACAAGCTTACTCTGAATCAAGAATTGGCGGAAATCTTTCAGCAATTTATTGATATACCGGATAAGCATAAAAGTATACTGGGCAATATTGATAAAGCGGAAATGGAAGAGACAATGAAAGCTCACGGTATGGCTGTTATAACTCAATCGAAAGAGGAGGGAGCAGCCGGTTTGATTAAAGCACTTAATGAGAATTCCTTTGCACCTATAGAGAATGACGGAATTATTAAATACATAGCTATATCTTCTTGCGGTGACTTTCATATGACCGACATTACAAAAGTTGTAGGTATTCCCTTGGATACCTTCCAGACCTATAACGAGGATGCTACCGTGTGCATGATTTCAGGTTTGTCATATCCCAAAACCAGACTTGATGGCATCTATCAGACCATTAAAGATAGCCAGGATATGATTATAAAAAACCTGAGGGCAACCTCAGAGCTTAAACTGAATTCAGATGTGAATTTCTTAAATGAGTTTGCAGAACATGGTGTGAAGCAGCAAAAAGATGAGAAGCCGAAATCAAAAAGAGACATAATGAGTAAATATTTTAAGGGGTGAACAAGTTGGCAGAGGTTTCATGGATTAAATTAAAAATAGACATGTTTGATGATGAGAAAATCAAACTGATTCAGGCTCTTCCAGAAGGAGATTCTTTGCTTGTTATCTGGATCCGGCTGATAGCGTTAGCTGGGAAATGCAATGCTGGTGGTTTCGTGCTGATTGAAGAGGACTTCCCTTACAATGACGAAATGCTCTCGACTATCTTTAATAAACCTTTGAATACGATTAAACTTGCACTTTCAACATTTGAACGGTTTAACATGGTTGAGCGTACCATGAAAGGAATTTATATTACTAATTTTGATAAACACCAGAACATTGACGGCATGGAAAAAATCAGGGAACAGAACCGGATCAGGAAACAAAGGCAGCGGGAAAAGCAACAGGAAATTGAGTTAATTGAGGATAGTCACTTTGAGGATAGTCGCGTGACATGTCACGCTGATGTCACACCAAGTCACGCAATAGAAGAAGAAATAGAGAAAGAGAAAGAAATAAATAATATATATTCTTCTAACGAAGAATATTCCCCGCCTTTACCTGAACAGTCTACGGATTGCAGTCAGGAAAAAATTGATTATGCCAGGATAGTGGAGTCCTTTAACCATATCTGTACAGATTTGCCCAAGGTAAGAGCTCTATCGGAAGAGCGAAAGCGGAAGGTTAGAACGCTTATTAAAGCACTTGGTAAGGTAAAAGTATTGAAAGATAAAGATATCTATGAATTGCTTGAGACTATTTTTACGCTTGCGGAGCAGAGTGATTTCCTTGCCGGTCGTAATAAACCAAACAATTGGTGCAGTTTTGACTGGCTGATTAATACAACCAATGCAATTAAAGTAATCGAAGGCAACTACAGCAACAATAAAGGGGGTACGCCAGATGGAAGAGCTCAACCAACTGACCGAGGAATGGATGCAAGCGATGAAGCAGAAAAGGCAGCCCTCGAAGCCTTCCGGAATCGAGGTAATTAATTGTCAATGCCCAATCTGTAAAGATACAGGGTGGGAAACCTACATAAAGGGCGGTTATGAGTATAGCAGAGAATGCTCCAACGGCTGCCGGACTAAGAAAATTAAAAGCAATAAGCTGCAATTTGCTGAGATTCCGAAAGAGTTTGAAAGTCTTACGGTAGAATCTTTTGAGACAGACTGTTACAGCCAGATCGAGGCCAGGGAAAGGGCAGAGATGGTTAAAACCATGTGCCGGAATTATATTACAGAGTTTAGCAAAATTAAGGAAAGCGGAAAAGGACTGTATCTGTATAGCAAGGAAAAGGGAAGCGGTAAGACCCGCATGGCGGTATCCATAGCGAATGAGATAATTAATCGCTATATGATATCAGCTAAATTTACTACAGCAATCCGCATTCTGGATGAAATCAAAAGTACCTGGAGCGGTAATCGGGATTCGGACATGCAGCCACTCTCAGAGATGCAGTTGTTGAATGAGATTAAGCGGGTGCCGGTACTGGTTATTGATGATATCGGGGTTGAGAAGTCATCCCCATGGGTGGATGAGAAATTTTACAGTATTCTTGACAGTCGTTTAATCTCTAAAATGATTACGATTTTTACAAGCAATGTGAAGATTGAGGATTTAAAGCTGGATGAACGGGTCAGGAGTCGTATTAGTAAGATGGCTCTGCCGGTGCAATTTCCGGATGAATCCATACGGAATACATTAGCCAGGAAAGAAAATAATGATTTTCTTAGGCTGTTAATTGGTTAGATTGATATGCGGGCAGCATTCAAAATACCTGAAAGGAAGGTTAAAGATGCAAAAAGTAGATTTAGAACAATTTGCCGGAGGAGTATTAAGCGAGAAGTTCACAAGGGCATTTTATCAAGTTTTACATAACATGCAGGATGTGAATACCGGATCGAAAGAGAAAAGGGGTATCACCATTAACATATCTTTTTCTCAGAATGAAAACAGGGATGATGTAAAAGCGGATATTGCAGTTAAGACAAAGCTTGCGCCAGTGCTTCCGGCAAAAACCCAATTCTTTGTTGGTAAGGATTTGGATACAGGTGAAATTGCCTTTGAGGAATACGGCAACCGCAGTACGATACGTGGACAGATGAGTCTGCCTCTGAATAATTCAAAAGTAGTGTCAGATGAGGTTCAGGAACCAGATGAGGAAGATATAACGCAAACGTCACAAAAATCAGGTGTTGTAACTGATTTTAGAAAAGCATTTACCAAATAACAGGAGGAATGAAAGATGATTAAAGAAGCATTGATGTACATTGTTGGTTTGAAGGAAGCTAAAATTTATGACATTAACGAGGATAAGTTCACAGATAAGGATTTAAAGAGGCTTGATAAGTCTATCCGGGCTGACAGTATCACCATGTCAACCCTGACCAGCCTGCTCGACTACATAAAAAGCGATACTGACTCTATGGCTCAGAAGATGATTGTTCACGTACTGGCACCGGACAAGGTTCAACTGATCAGTATGTTGGATGCTGATCGAGAACGGGAAGTCCTGGTGAGTGTACAGGCTAATCTGCCCAAAATCCGGCTGAATGAATTTATTAATCAGGAAGAATTTATTATCATGATGCAGGCTCAGTTTGTAAGTGATGAGGAAAGAAAGGTTGTTACAGCCTTTGCCGGAAATGTGGAAGATAGGACAATTGCAAACTACGGTGATGATGGAGTTACACAGAAAGCTACGGTTAAAACCGGTCTTGCTAGTAAAGAAGAATTCGAAGTACCGAACCCAGTCACCCTGGCCCCTTATCGGACATTCCAGGAGGTACAACAGATACCCAGTGAATTTGTATTCCGTATGAAGAGTACAGATAGAGGAGTTAGTTGCGCTTTGTTTGAAGCAGATGGCGGCGCGTGGAGGAATGCAGCGGTTGAGGCTGTAGCGGAGTTTTTGAAAAATCAGCTTGCAGATATGGGTGGATCACAGACTGAATATACTGTGATTGCTTAGGGTAACTGATGGAAATTTATGATAGTTAAGTAGTGGAATATTGACAACTGAATATTGATTAGTAGATAATATCTCTACGGAGGTGTTATTGTGAAATTTGATAATTATTTTAAAGAGTTCTGTGATAAATATAATTATACCGGAAAAATAGAGTATGATAAGGCAAAGAATGAAAATAGTATCGTAATATCAAAGGATGGCGATAACGCAGGATTGTTTTTGAGTAAAGAAGAACTTATGGGGTTGAGTAATCGGCAAATAGAAAATTTGCTGAATATGCTGCATATTGGTTTTATAGATCAATTTCATAAATGAGTATGGAAGCTACTAATCAATGTTTGGTTGGTGGCTTTTTTTTATTAGAATTATTAAGAAGGGAGATTAGTTCCGGCCGGATAAAGGGTACCCTTTCTTATAAACAGAAATGAGAGAATTAATTATAGATTGCTTTGCCGGCGGTGGTGGTGCAAGCGTTGGGATTGAGATGGCATTGGGCAGAGCAGTGGACTACGCGATTAATCATGATCCGTTTGCCATTAAAATGCATTTACGTAACCATCCTGGTACATATCACTATACGGAAGATATTATGAAAGTTAAGCTGAAAAATAAGCTGAAACACGGTGATATTGTAAGGTTTATGTGGGCAAGCCCAGATTGTACGCAGCACAGCAGGGCAAAGGGTGGTAAGCCGGTAGAAAAAGGGTTAAGAATACTTCCGTATGGAGTTCGCCGGTTATGTGTCCAGATTCAGGATATCACGGGGAATTTACCAGAAGTAATCATAATGGAAAATGTGGCTGAAATACAGGAGTGGGGACCACTGGATGAAAATAATAAGCCGATTAAAGAACGAAAAGGCGAGGATTACAAGAAATTTATCAATTCCATGAAGGCTCTCGGATATGAATTTGAGTGCAGGGAATTAGTGGCTGCCGATTATGGTGTTCCCACAACAAGAAAAAGGTGGTTTGCTATATTCCGGTGTGACGGAAAGCCAATTGTATGGCCGGAACCGACTCATAATAAGGATGGCAGCAACAGGCTTAAAAAATGGGTTCCTGTTAGTACAGTTCTGAATTTTAATGACTTGGGTAAATCGATTTTTGGCAGAAAGAAGCCCCTGGCAGATAAAACTATGAAGCGTATTGGCGGTGGGATGGATAAGTTCGTATTCAATGATCCACAGCCGTTTATGGTTACTGTTAATCATGGGGGCGATAATTTTCGGGGGCAGAGCATTAATAGTCCAATGCCAACTATAACTCAGAAAAATGGTGTTGGCATGGTTACACCTTATGTAATACAGATTGGGCAAACTGGATTCACTAAATACAGAAATAGAAAAATGGATGAACCTCTATCTACCATTGTGACTAAGAATGAACATTGTATGATTAGTCCTTATATCATACAGTATCACTCAGAAACCAGTAGTCAGCCGAGAGGGCAGTCGGTTAAAGAACCAATACAGACTATAGATACCAGCAATAGATATGCATTATTAAGTGCCTTTTTAACGAAGTTTTATAAAACAGGAACCGGACAAAGCTTATTTTCTCCATTACATACCATAACAACTAGTCCTGGTCATTTTGGACAGGTCACAATTAAAGCAATTGAGTGGGAAAAACTAAAAGAAGCCGGTATATCGGATGAAGTAGCACAGAAATGTACCTGGGTATCACAATTTATTATGGAGTATTATGGCTGCGGTACCGGACAGAGTCTTAACGATCCGTTGCATACTATAGTTACAAAAGATAGATTTGCTTTGATTACAGTGCTAGGCAATGAATATTGTATTTTAGATATTTATTTACGGATGTTGACACCAGAAGAATTAAAGTTAGCACAGGGATTTCCCATTGATTACTTAATAGACACATATGCTGATGGCACTCAGGTGACTATATCGGAACAGGTAAAAAGAATTGGTAACAGTGTTTGCCCTGGTTTATCAAGAGTGTTAACAAAAGTTAATGTGCCTTACCTTATTATTGGTGAAAGAATACCAAATATGCATATTGATGAAAGTCACCCACAACTTAGATTCGCATAAAGTGTAAAATTTTATCGTACATTGATAACTGAATATTGATAGTTGGTTAAAAGAAAAAAGTTTGTAATATATTGTAATAATTTCCATTTTTGCTATAATATAATTATAAGGAGCCAGGAGGATTATACAAGAGTGGAGATACGGATAATAATAGATGAAGATAAAATTGTTAACTTTTCTGGAAAGGCAAAGGAAAAGCTAAAGGAAAATCTTGAAAAATTTGCTATGGAAGTAATCAATGAATCTGAAAGAGTTGAACAATTATATGGGGAAGATGATATAAAGCCAGAGATTACTGCGAGTATGTTAGAACAAGCAGTTCGTCAAACGAAAAGGTCTCCTCGTAGGCGTAAAAAAAAATATATAACAATTATCAAAGTTATATCACATACTACAACATTTATTACTGGTTTAATGTTTGACAAAAATAGTTTGACAAATAATGGATTTTACTTTATGTTTTTTTCAGTGATTTTTTTTACTGCTGGTATTACTTCCTTAATGGTTATATTAAAGGATGGTGAATAATATGAGATATCAAATTTCAAATAAAAATTTAGCATCGGCAATTGATGAAATCGGTGAAGAGTATAAGGATATAGTAATAGAGAAGCTATTAAGTACTTCATCATTTGATATTGAAAATATGCAAGTTTCTGATTTATTAAAAATAGATTCTCAAATAAAACAAAATATAGTAAACGAAAAGAGAATAGATAGAAGAAATTCGATATTTACTATATTAACAGCATTAGGATTAATGTATAATATATTAGGATTTGTCTTAGTTTGGAATAGAGATAAATTTACTGTTATTAAAGATAGATCATTAGTATTAGCTATAATCATTGTTATTATTGTAATATTTGCATTAATGGTTGCTATTTTATTTAAAATTTATCCATTAAAGAGCTATGCACGTAAAAGTGAAAGTGCTAATATAAAGTTTTTGATATTAGATCAATGGAAACGCTTAGAAAGTTATGCACGTAGTTACTCCGAAGATAATTTAACATTGTCTAAAATATTATATAACTTAAAAGATTTAAAAGTTATTGACAACAATGATATGGAAAATATCAGGAGACTATTAAATTTAAGAAATAATGTGATATACAGTAAAAACCCGTTAGCATCATTTAAAAACCCGTATATTCTTAAGGTTTTATCTGATACGGATGATATTATAAAAAAGCTTGAAAAACTAGAAAAATAATAATGCTTACACTACCAACTCTTAACATCAGTTGGTAGTTTTTTTTTACAGAAAGAGTTATCTACTCAGAAACCACCTGTAAAGTTTTAGGTCTTTTCATTTTATTAACTCCTATTTTGGGGTATAGGAAAATAATAATAGATTATGGTATTTATTTCAATTAAGGAATATGGACTAACAGAGGATTGACCAGCAGGTTATCCTACTGGTCATTTATGAAAAAATTTTATGTAAGCTAGGACGGAGAACCTTGTTTTGAACTATAAATTAAGTATAACGTTCATATATGTACAATATATAGTTGGTAACATTGTGAACTGTTAATTTTCAAAGGAGGAGATTTATTGACAGATAATAAGGTATTAAGGAGGCCTAGTCCGCCAGAGTACGAAAGTATAGCGAATGTGAGCATGTTAGTGAAAAAGGTTTTTGTAGTTTCTAAATGCTTTATGCAGGATTGAGAGGGGAGTGCTTAATTGAACCAACAGACAGCAGACGAATTAATTGAAAAGGCTGTTAAATCAGCTATTAAGGAATATAGTAAAGAACAGAAGATGGAGAAGAAAAGAAAAGCATTACATAATACAAAGCTTCTGCTTAAGAATTACCGTAAGATACAAAAAAGTATTGAGGAAGGTGTATCCGAGGTTATGCAGCTTGAAAAGGAATACATTGTGTTAAATGAATCAGATGAACTGTATATCGAAAGTATTAAAAGGAGTAAGTTAAGGAGCCTTATAGTTGTTACGCATATTGATAAGGCCTTGGCTTTAGCACAGGAGGAATGCAAGCGTAAAGGGATACCGGAAAAATATGATGCTTTCATTAGCTGCATGTTGGACGGTATGACTTATGACGATGCCGCTCAGAAGTATTTATCCAGCAAGCCGTCAATAAGCAGGTGGATTAATGATATTACAAAAGAAGTCAGCATTCAGCTTTTTGGGGTAGAAGGTATGGATTTGATTTGAAATATTAATGAAATAAAAACGGAATTTACACGATATTTTATCCTGTGGTATTATTATAGTGGAAGGTTAAAAGAAAAAATCCAGATGGCTACCCGCTATCGAAGTCGGGTAGTTGGTTTCCTCTTTCCTGGAGAAAGTTTTATTAATTATTTCTGCTCCCCTCATCAAAAAGGCATCATTGGAAAATGGTGTCTTTTTATTGCATAAAATATTATTTTAATGTAATATAAAAGTACTAAAATAATGTATAAGGTGAATTTTTAACTTTAAGTTACCTTAATAAGGGGGGCTTTTGTCGTGGAGGACAATATTAAAAAAGAAATTGAAGAAAATTATTTAAAACCTTTAAGGGAAAGTTCTGTTTTAAAAGAAAGAAGATTTAAGGAGAACATGAGATCTCGCGCTGATGGTGAATTTCAAAGGGATTATACAAGGATCATATATTCATCATCTTTTAGAAGATTACAAGGGAAAATGCAACTTTTTGGTATAAAGCCAGATCAATTTTTTCGAAACAGATTAACTCATAGTCTTGAGGTTGCACAAATAGCAAATTCAATAGCTTTTGAAGTTGGATATGATCGAGATGAATGTTATATCGTAGAAGCTGGATCATTAGCCCATGATATCGGCAACCCTCCATTTGGACATGCTGGTGAAAGATATTTAAATATACTTTGTAAAAGTATTGGCGGATTTGAGGGAAATGCTCAGACATTAAGAACTCTTACAACTGTAGAACAAAAAAGGCCAGAATTTCAAGGGCTTAACTTAACTCACAGAACAATGCTAAGTGTTGTGAAATACTTTAATAAGTTTGATGGAACATTAAAAGGTGAAAGTTACAATAAACAAAAATTCATATATGATGATGATTATAGATATTTAGAGAAACTCATAATAAAAAATGGATTGATTATTAGGACTTTAGATGTTCAGATCGTTGATCTTGCTGATGAAATAGCTTATGCTGCTCACGACTTAGAAGATGGGCTAAGACAAAGGATATTTGATATAGATGAAGTTTTACATGATTATCAAAGTAGAAATGGCAAGACAACTTCTTACAATAAGCTGAATGAGATAGTGAAAAAAAGTAGAATAAAAGCAAAATTTGGAAAAAAACACATAGATTCTTCTGAATATTCTAAGTTATTTAGGAAAGAGATAACATCTGCATTAATTAATACTTTAATTAATGATATTACTCTAGTATCAAGTAGAAATATTAATAAAACAAAAACTATGTATAATAAAGAATTGGGATTTAGTATGTATGGGGAATTAGCTAGGGAATTAAAAGATATAACTTTTCAATGTATTAATCATAACGATGAAGTGTTTTTATACGAACATAATGGAAATAAAATTTTGAGGACTTTATATAAGCTTTATTCAACGGCGCCAGAATATTTGCCACCAGAATATCGAGCAAAAGGTGTCATACAACAATATAAATTAAAGGGGGATCCAAAGGAATTGCAAAAAAGGTTAATTATTGATTATATTTCAGGAATGATGGATTCATATGCAATATCAACTTATAATAAATTTAAGAATAATAATGACATTACATAATATGAAAGGGGAATATGATGAACAAATTAATGGGTTTTTTTGAATTACAAAAATCATCGTTACCAACAATACCATGGAAAGAATATGATAATAATATTCAATTAGACTCAGTTTTGTTGTGGACTATAAGATCAGCAGTTTTTAATGGACCAGATTTAAATCTTCCTAGATTAGTTGGAGTAAATTCTAATGAAGCTAAAGTGTTTGCAGATGAGCTTGTAAAGAAATTAAAAAATAAGGGAATTGTAATTTATTATCCGTATTTTATTGCTGAAAAGAGTGGTATAATAAATGTTTTTAATGATCGAACTGTAATTGAAGCTGTAAAGGCGGATTTATGGAATTTAGTTACATTGTCTGATAGAGACGTGACTATCCAAGTTAATGAAGGAAAAATTGAATACAATGGCGACAGTAATTTTTTAAAAGAAGAAGAATTAAAGAAATTATTAGATCAAGTACCAAGAATTAAAGCTGAATTTAGAAATTATCTAATTGAAGGGAAAAGTATACTTTTGGAGTGGAGTTTTGCTTTTAATTGTGATCTCAATAAAAATCCTATTGGTGAGCAGTATTTAGTTTTTTATGAAGCTAGAACAGTATAATTTATTAATTATAAAAGGGGGGTATCTTTATTAGGTACTCCTCTTTTTATGAAAGCCAGGTGATTTGATGAATACAGTAGAACCTATCAGAGATAAGGAATTGGTTAAAGACTTACATGACTATCTGAAATCAAAAAATCCAAGAAACGCTTTAATGTTTGCTTTCGGAATCTATACAGGATTAAGGATATCAGACATATTGAATTTTCGTGTACGGGATGTGCGTAACAAAGAATTTATCAGCATCCGAGAGAAAAAAACCAAGAAAGAAAAACTTATCCTGATTAACAAATATTTACGTAGTCAAATAGATGAATATATTAACGGCATGAAGGATTTTGAATATTTATTTAAATCGCCACATGAATTAAACAAACCAATATCTAGGCAGCAAGCCTACAATATTCTAAAAGATGCGGCGAAACAATTTAGTATAGAATCCATGGGTTGTCACACTCCAAGGAAAACATTTGGCTATATGACTTATAAGAAAACGAAAGATGTAGCACAGCTGATGGATATCTATAACCATACTAACCCTAACATTACACTCCGGTATATCGGAGTGAACCAAGATACAAAGAATAAAATCTATAATGAAATAGATATATTAGAATAATTAAAGTCTTTATGAAAAGGCTTTATTTTTTTATCTTTTTTTATAGAATAATCGGAAATGAAATATAACTATGAATATCATTTGACATAAAAAACGATTGTCAAATCGAACATACATAAAATTAGCGACTTACTATAAGAAGAAACTAAAATGAAAAGTACTTTACAGAATTATAGATATGTCAAATGAATTGGGATGAACTGGAAACGGATTCATATGAGCCAAGACAGCTCCAAAATATCGCAAGAACAGGCGTTTGGAAAAAGGTACTTCCAGCGCTTTTTTTAAGCCTTGAGGGTCGACGATCCCGAGATTTGCCTAGTTAATGATAAAAAATATTTTAAATTGCCGTTTCCGATAATGGCAGAAAGGATATATATGGAAAAGAATACATTTGATTTAATGAAAACAAAAGATATTAGTTCTGTTACAGTTTCTGCCTCAGTTCTCTCGGACATTATTGGAGTAGGTGACAGGCGCATACGGCAGTTGGCGGATGAAGGAATCCTGGTGAGAGCTGCCAAGGGAAGATATAATCTCAATTCCAGTGTTAAGAATTATATCTTAACTTTAAGAATAGCAGCTGATAATGGCGAGGATCCTGACTCGGTACTTAATCTTGATGAAGTAAAGGCACAACATGAAAAAGTAAAAATGCATATTACTCAATTAAAGCTTGCCTTAATGCAGGGTGAAGTTCATAAATCCTCTGATGTAGAACATGTAATGAATGATATGCTTTCTTCTTTCCGAGCAAGGCTGCTAAATGTACCGGCTAAACTTGCACCCCTGCTGACGATGAGGGATAGCCCAGATTGGATCAGAGAAGTAATAACGAAGGAAATAATCGAAGTACTGGGACAATTAAAAGAATACAATCCAAAAGATTTCTATAGCGAGGATTATCTTGGTACCGATAGTGAGGAGGCAGATTATCAGTAAAAGAAAAGAAGTTCAGATTGAATATAAAACAGTTAAGCTCTTTCGGAACATATCACAAATTATGGCACCGCCTCCTCTCATTAAAGTAAGCGAATGGGCAGATATGTATCGAGTTTTATCAGCTGGATCCAGTGCGGAGCCTGGACGGTGGATTACTGCAAGAGCGGAATACCAAAGAGAGATTATGGATGCCTTAAATGATAGTGAATGTGTTGAAATCATCATCATGAGTTCTGCCCAGGTTGGTAAGACAGAGATCATTTTAAATATCATTGGTTATTATATTGATTATGATCCATCTCCGATACTAGTAATTCAACCAACAGAATCTATGGCAGAAACCTTTTCCAAAGACAGGCTTGCTAAGATGATTAGGGACACCCCGAATTTATCAGCCAAGATATCATCTGCGAAATCAAGGGATAGTGAAAATACTATTTTGCATAAGACCTTTCCGGGTGGGCATATTACCATGATTGGTGCAAATGCTCCTTCCGGACTGGCATCACGTCCGATAAAGATACTCTTATGTGATGAGGTAGATAGATATCCGGCTTCTGCCGGTACGGAAGGTGATCCGGTTGACCTTGCTGAAAAACGTACAACGACTTTCTGGAATAAGAAAATTATTAAAGTCTCAACACCAACGATTAGAAACGGATCCAGAATTGAGATTGATTACAATAAAAGCAGCAAAGAAAAATGGAATGTTGCCTGTCCTTGTTGTGGAAGGTACCAGCCTTATGAATGGCCCAGATTAAGATTTTCGGATGCAAAGATGAAATGCAAATACTGTGAAGAATATTTCTCCGAAGTCGAATGGAAGCAGCAGCCGGGTAAGTGGATAGCAGAAAATGAAAATATAAAGGTCAGAGGATTTCACTTAAATGAGATGGCATCACCTTGGAAGAGCTGGCGGGATATCATTAAAGATTATAAGGATGCATGGGATACATATAAAAAGACCGGTAATCCACAAATGCTGAAAGTTTGGGTAAATACTTCTCTGGGAGAGACCTGGGAAGAAAAAGGACAAGCCGCAGATGAAAACACCTTAATGAGTCGAAGAGAAAAATATATTGCTGATCTTCCAGAGGGTGTTCTTGTTGTAACTGCCGGGATTGATGTTCAGGATGACCGTTTTGAAATTGAAATAACCGGCTGGGGTAATGGTTATGAAAACTGGGGTATTCAGACTGATAAAATATACGGTGATCTTGAGAATTCAGAGGAACCATGGAAAAGGCTTGAAGAATATCTGGATAAAGAACTTTACTTTGATAATGGTAATGGTCTACTAATAGCAGCAGCGTGTATTGATACAGGCGGGCATCATACCACCAAAACATATAAGTGGTTGAAAAAGATGATTGCCAGAGGAAAAAGAGTATATGGTATTAAAGGGATGGGAGGCGCAGGTCTCCCATTTGTTTATAAAACAAGTGTTAATAATAGTGAAAAGGTAAAGATCTTCTTACTTGGCGTTGATGCTGGTAAGGATACACTTATAGCAAGGTTAACGCTGAAAGAACCTGGTCCCGGCTTCTGCCATTTTCCAGTCAATCCGGAAAGAGGATATGATGAGGATTTCTTAAAAGGTTTTACCAGTGAGCAGAAAATTACAAGGATTAATAAAAAAGGGAAACCGGAAGTAGCATGGGTAAAACGTTCAGGGATTAGAAATGAGCCTTTAGATATGAGAAATTATGCAACGGCTGCTTTGGAAATTCTAAATCCGAATTGGAAACTTCTTGAACAGAAAGTGAAAGAAGGAATCAATTATATGAAAAAAGTAACTAAGGTCAATAAGAACACAGATAGAAGAACCGGTGTTGTTAACAAAGGGATTGAAGTATAGGAGGGAATATGGCAAACAGAGAAGAACAGCTGTCCATAGCTAAAGACAGATTAACTGCATATCTAAAAGCGGAAGAAACTATCCTTATAAATCAGGAATATTGGATGGGTTCTAAAAGGTTTAGAAGGGCTGACTTAGAAGATGTGCAAAGCAAAATTAAGGAGCTTCAGAATGAAATAGCCAGATTGGAAGCCGGTGGTAAAAACAAGATGGTGCGAGTGGTTCCAATAGATTTATAAGGCAGGTGAAAGCGTGAATATAATTGATAAAGCGGTTGAATATATAAGTCCTGGTGCCGCACTGAAAAGACATAATGACAGGTATAAACTTGACATTGTCCGTAGTTTTAAAAATAGCGGATACGATGAGGGTGGAGCATCCAGAAGAAAAAATTCTCTAAAGGGATGGAATGCAGACAGCAGGACACCACAAGAAGACATTGACCTCAACCTTCCATTACTTCGTAAAAGATCAAGAAGCTTAATTATGACTGCCCCCATAGCGAAATCTGCCATAAGGAGAAATGTAATTAATGTTGTAGGTTCCGGACTCCGGCCGAAACCTTCCATTGAATTTGAAAGGCTGAATCTTACTTCAGAGGCAGCAGATGAATGGAAAAAGAAAACAGAGTTAGAGTTTTCGTTATGGGCTGAATCGAAATACTGTGATACAACAAAAGTCCATGATTTTTATGACCTGCAGCAGATTGCATTAATTTCTGCTCTATCCAATGGAGATGCATGCGGATTACTGGAATACGATAAACCCACCTCATTTCTGCCGTATGGACTGAGAATACATATGGTTGAGTCGGACAGAATTTGCTCCCCCAATTCAAATGGTACCTCTGTTAATATGAATATAAAAGCTGAGAATGGTAACCGGATTTATAATGGCGTTGAAATTGATAATAAGGGGGCTGTTGTTGCTTATCATATCTGCACCACATATCCTTCGACAAGATTACAGGTTGAAAAAAAGTGGTACAGAGTTAAGGCTTTTGGAGAGAAAACAGGAAGTCCAAATGTTTTAATGATTTTTGAAACGGAAAGAGCAGATCAGTACCGAGGGGTCCCATATCTGGCACCGGTTATTGAAAGCTTAAAGCAATTGACCCGTTACTCAGAAGCAGAGTTAATGGCAGCTGTTATTAATGGATTTTTTACTGTATTTATAAAAACGGATAGTAACAAGGGGGACATGCCTTTTGGAGGCATTGAGGATGATGGCGGTAATGTTTCGGTATCGGCCGGTGATTATAAATTGGGTCCAGGCACCATAAATGTATTAGGTGAAAATGAAAGCATTGAAATAGCTGACAGTAGAAGACCAAGTCAGAATTTTGATGCTTTTGTTACGTCTATGGCTAAGTTTATAGGCGCTGCCTTGGATATTCCAGAAGAGGTATTATCACTTCGGTTTAATAGCAGTTACAGTGCTGCCCGTGCCGGTCTCCTTGAAGCCTGGAAAGCGTTCCGGATGAAACGCACCTGGCTGGTTAAAGATTTTTGCCAGCCGGTATATGAAATTTGGCTTACAGAAGCAGTGGCCTCGGGCAGGATAAAGGCTCCTGGATTTTTCTTAGACCCAGCAATTAAAAAAGCTTGGTGTGGCTGTGAATGGAACGGACCATCTCCTGGCATGATTGATCCAGTCAAAGAAATAAATGCGGCTGAAAAAAGAATTGAATTATGTGTATCAACCGGAGAACGTGAGGCTATGGAACTTACGGGTACCGACTTTGATAGAAATGTAGCTCAGTTAATCAAAGAAAAGAAGAAAATGCAGCAAATACAAGTGAAAGGAAGTGGAGATAACAATGCCGAATAAGTTTTGGAATTTTATAACCAATAATGATAATACTGCTGACTTAAATCTTTATGGAGAAATAATGTCAGAGGAACCATGGTTTAGTGAAGATTATGTAACCTATAAACAGTTTGTTACTGAACTAAACAACTTGGGGTCGGTTGATATGATAACGGTACATATTAACAGCGGAGGCGGTGATGTATTCGCGGCACATGCCATTTTTACTAATTTAAAGATGAATACAGCTAAGATCATAGCTCACATTGAAGGTATCTGCGCAAGTGCAGCAACCATTGTGGCAGCAGCTGCTGATGTTATTAAAAGCGCACCGAATGCCCTGATTATGTATCACAACAATTCAGTTGGACTCTATGGATACTATAACAGTGATGAGCTAGAAAAATTTGCTGAAATGAACCGAACAGTAAAACAATCTATTATTGAATCCTACAAAACAAAATATGACAAAACAGAGGAAGAACTCACCACTTTAATGGATGAGGAAACATGGATGACTGGAAAAGAGGCCGTAGAGTCAGGATATGTGGATGAACTTCTTTTTCAAGATATCTCTTTTGAGATGAAAAAGGGGGCTGTCTTTGTAAATAATATCACCACAAAACAAGTCACGGTATGTAATAAAAAGGAGTATAAGAATTTTCCTACTAATTTACTGGATAAAACCGCTCCTGCGGATTTTATAAATAAAAATAACAAGAAAGGAATTAGTGAAGAAATGGAGATTAAAAGTGTAGATGATTTAAAACAGGCATATCCGGATTATGTGAATCTGATTATTACAGATGCCATGAGTAAGGCTGTGACAGAAGAAAGAACCAGGTTACAGGAAATCGACAAGTTATCAGGAGGCGTTTCGGAAGATATGCTTAATAAGGCTAAATATACAGAGCCTATTTCATCGAAAGATTTAGCTTATCAGGTGATGGTGGCAAATTCTTCTGCAGGGCAGCAGTTCTTTAATGGAATGAAAGATGATCTGAACGGATCCGGTACAGCCGCTATTGGAGCAGATGCTCCGCCTGCAACAGAAGAAGATAAGAAAAAGACCAAGGTTAATAATCTAACCGGTTTTCTTATAAAAGACAAAAGGAGGAAGAACTAATGGGTGAAGTATTGTTTAAGAATGAGGGTGAATTCACACCGGATTCCCTTATTGCATCAGCTCAAGTTGGGCTGATAGTAAAAGGCGCTAAGCTTGCACCAAAGCAAGGTTTTTTAAAGCGAGGGACGCTGATTGGACAGGCTGATGATAATTTGTTTTACATAACAGGTAAAGATGTAGCCGAAGCTGCCGTAGGTGTAACCGGTATTCTTACGGATGATACGTATACGGGTGATGCATCCGCAACGGAACCTATAATTGTTACCCAGTATGTTACCGGAGTATTTAATAAAAATGCTCTTTACGCAGATGCAGCAGTTAACATTACTGATTACGAAGCTGAGTTAAGAAAGCTCGGAATCTTTTTAGAAAATACAATTTAACAGGAGGTATTAGAGATGCCAGATTATACAACGAGAGAGATGCTTGATGCATTGGAACAGACACCGCCGGTACGTACATTTTTATCACGTACTTTTTTCCCAGGAAGCAATACACATGTAGCTGAGACAATTGAAATTGATGTAAAAAAGGGTAAAAGGAAAATGGCCCCGTTTGTTTCTCCGAGAAAAGGCGGGAAAGTAATGGTTAGAGATGGATTCAAAACGAATACCATCAAAACGCCCAAAATCGCCCCAGAGAGAGCCATTACGGTAGATGACATTACAAAAAGAAGTATTGGTGAGAATGTCTATACCAGAAGAACTCCTGAGGAAAGGGAAGATGAGTTATTGGCACAGGACATGACAGACCTTCAGGAAGCGATTGAAAGACGTAAGGAATGGGAAGCCAGGGAAGTTCTTTTGTCTGGTAATTTTCGTGTAGTTGATGAAGAAGAAGGCTTGGACGTACAGGTCGATTATAACTTTACCAATAAGGAAATTCTGGCCGGAGAGGAAACCTGGGATAAGGAATCCTCTGAGCCAATTGATTTATTGTCTGAAAAAAGAAGATACATCATTCAGAAAACAGGTATATCCCCTGATATCATAATCATGGCAGCAGATGCTGCAAAAGCATTTATGAAACATCCAAAAGTAAGAGAAGCCATGGATATCAGGAACCTTAAGAATGTGGTGATTGAGCCGTTAATTATTGATCCGGCGTTAACCTTTATTGGGAAAATTTCAGAAATTGGCTGTGAGATTTATACCTATGATGAGTGGTACCTTGACGATGATGGAGATGAACAGCCAATAATCCCGGAAGGAACTGTTATTATAGCAAGTTCAAAAGGAATCGGTTCCTTTGAATATGGAGCAGTTACGCAGATGGAAGAAGGTAAATTCATTACCTATGAAGCAGAGGTTGTACCAAAAATGTGGCCCGATAACGAAAATGAAGTTAAGAAGTTAAGGATGACCTCCCGACCTGTTCCAAGACCCTATGATGTGGACAGTTGGTATGTCCTTACTGTACTGTAGGAGGAATGACTATGATAGCATTAGTAAAAATTACATCTCACGTAAAAACTTATAAGCCCGGCGAAAAGCTGGGCTCTGAATTTTCAGACAAAGATATGAAAAGATTAATGAGATTAAAAGCGGTGGAAGGTGCTGAGGAGTATGAAGATTCAGATGATCCCATATTTGGTAACGGAGAACCGGCTGAATTTCTGTCTGAAAAGGAACTTAATAAACTTACCAAGCCCAAAATCGTAGAATATGCAAAGAGCATAGGACTGAATGGACTTACAGCTGATCAGTCAAAAGAAGATCTGGTTAAGGCTGCCTTAAATTATACTGAGGAAATCGAAAACTCAGCAGAATAGGAGAACTCATGACGTTCAAAGAAATGTTAAATGATGATCTAAAAGTATTCTTTAACCTGGCTGAGTTTGCAGAGATACATAGGATAGATGGAACAGAGATGGCCATTATAATTGATGAGGATGCCCTGGAAGAGCTTAAGAAAACCCATGATACTGATTATGATGGAATATATAAGTCTGTTCTGCTTTTCTACGTTAAGAAAAGTGATATCGGAGGTAAACCTGCTTTGAATTCTTTGATTGAAGTAGATGATGAAACTTATCAGGTAATTGGTGCGTCTGGCAATGATGATGTAATTAAAATCATTTTAGGACGGTATGAAGATTGATCGAAATTAATATAGATGCTCCTGATATTGCTGATATCAAAGCCAGACTTGGTCAGTTTTCTAAAAGAGCGCATGTAGTACGGTATAGGGCTATTAACCGTACCTTAAACAGCACCAAAACCGATATAGCAAAACAGGTAAACCTCCGTTATCTGATTAATCAAAAAACAGTTAAGGAATCACTTACAACAATAAAAGCTACGAGTAAAAATCCAACCGCTTTTATTAAATCAAAAGGAACTCCCATTGCTTTAACTAACTTTGGTGATGGCAGGGCTAAGGCAGTTACTCCAATGAAGATAAGAAAGAAATTAAAGAATGGGAAATATAGTCCTGCTATTTATGAAGCCAGAGTGTTAAGGAATAGTTCTTTTATAGGAATAAAGAGAATGTTTTATGCAAAAGGTCAGATGTTGCAGCGTCCGGAAAATGCAACGAGAGAGGAAAATAACAATATAAGAAATTGGCTAAGACTATCCCTTTCGGTTCCGCAGATGATTAAAAATGAAACTATTTATTCAGAGATTAAAAACAGGTCAATGCAGAATCTGCGGCAAAGAGTGGAGCATGAGATTGAATATGAGTTAGGGAGGCTTCAAAGATGATACCATTTTTCTTACAACAGGCGCTGGTGAAAGAACTGAAAGAACTTTTTAAAGGTTATAAACTTTACAATTCAAAGAATGAATTTGTTGATATTAATGTATTCTCTCAGCACCTGCCTTACCGAAAAAAAGAGGATGACAAACCGCCATTTCCATATATTCTGGTATGTCTGGAAGAAGGGGAAATCCCAAATGATGAAGTACATAATGTGCAGATATACCTGGTAATTGGGGTTTATGATTCGAATGAAAATGCCCAAGGTGATATGGAAGTAGTTAATATTATCACTACTATTTATGAGCATCTATTTTATAAAAGAATCATAGATGAGCGGTATGAAATTGATTATCCTTTCAAATGGGTACTACAGGATGAAGATACATTTCCCAAGTTTAAAGGTGGAGCTGAAACGAATTGGAAATTAAGAACGATGAAACAGAAGGAGGATGAGTTCATCTAATGGAAAGAATGAAAAAATTAACGGCTACAACTGAGACAGAGAAGTTAGACGTAACTGTTACAGAGGACGTTTTTGCCGGAAAAGAAGAAGCTGCTACTAAAGCTTCAAAAGCAGAAAGTCAAAAGAAGTCGGTCCATAAAGCGAATGCCGGGATACTGGTTTATTGTGGACCGACCATTAAAGGGATTGCCACTCAGTATGCTCATTTCAACAATGGGCTTCCCAAGAAACTGAATGAGTATTCTCAAGAAAATAAAGATGTTAAGAGGTTAATCGTTCCGGTTGAGAAATTTATTGACACTAAGAGAAATATTCATACAAAAGGAACGATTGAAAACCTCTCTTTTATCAGGATCCAGGAAGGAGATTAAACATGTCTAATTATGAACATGGCATTATATCAAGCGAAGTCGCTACACAGATAGCGAAGCCAACACCGATTACCAGTGCAATTGGCGTTGTAATTGGTACAGCACCGGTTAATTTATTACGTAACCCATATGGTGCGGTTAATGTACCAATTCTGTTATCTAATTTCAATGAAGCTGCCGAAAAGATTGGATTTTCTTATGATTTTAAGAATTATACAATCTGCCAGAGCATCTATGCAAGATTCTTACTATTTAAAAAGGCACCTTTAGTTGTGATTAATGTCCTTAATCCTGCAATACATAAGAAAGATATCGAGCCTGTAAACTTTACGGTTGCCAACGGTAAAATATCAATTGATGTTCAGGGAGTTTTGTTAGATAAAATTAAGGTTCAATCCACGGACGGAACAACCACTTATGCAGCAGGAGAAGATTATGTAGCTTCATTTACTGATGACGGAACAGTTTCTTTAGCAGTTATTCCGGATGGAGCAATGGGAAGTACAGCAAATTTAAAAATAGGCTATACCATGATTGATCCTACCATGATAACGAATAATGATATCATCGGTGGGTATGATACTGAAACAAGGAAAAGAAACGGTATTGAATGCGTAAATATGGTACAACCCACTCTGGGGCTAGTTCCCTGTCAATTGCTTGCACCGGGGTGGTCACATATCCCCACGGTAGCAGCCATGTTAAATGCCAAGGCAAAACTAATTAATGGGTTATATAATGCAATATCTATAACCGATTTAGACACCGAGGCAATTGCATCTATAGATGAATTATTAGAGTACAAAGTAAGCAATGGATATGATGATAAATTTAATATACCATGCTATCCCAAAGTAATAAAAAATGGGTATGAGATGTTTTATTCTGCCATTATAGATTGTGTGATAGCAAGTACTGACAGCCTAAACGGAGGTCCTTATACATCACCCTCTAATAAGTTAATCTACATTGATGGTACCTGCCTTGAAGGGGGCGAAGAGATCTATTTCGATATAACTGAGGCGAATGAAATCAATGCTGCTGGAATTATGACAGCCCTCAACCTGAATGGGTGGAGAAGCTGGGGGAATGAGATGGGGTGTTATCCGGCTAATACTGATGTTAAAGACCGTTTTATTGTATGCAGGCGTGTTTTTAACTACCAGGATAACACGTTTAAGTTAAATTTCTTCGATCGCGTGGATAACCCAACTGATTATAAACTCATCGAAGCAATTGTGAATTCGGAAAACCTTATGTTAGCTACGCTTGCTTCCGAAGGTAAAATTGCCGGCGGCAGTTTAAGTTTTGATAAAGCTGAGAATCCAGCGGAGCAGATTTTAGATGGATATATTATTTTTAGAAGAAAACTGTCACCGTTTACACCGGCTAAAGCAATAGAAACTGTAACAGAATTTGATCCGACGCTTAACAGCGCGGCACTAGGAGGTGAATAACAATGATAATACCTGAGGCAGTACATAGTTACAACGTATACAATGGGACAAACAGAATCATAGGAATTACAGGAGCGGTAGAATTACCAGGCTTCCAATACATAACCAATTCCATATCATTAGCAGGTATGCCAGGAGAATATGACGCACCGGTTCTTGGACATGTTGCGTCCCAGAAGATTAAAATACCTTTTACGATGATTGAACAAGATGGATATTTTGCCATGGTAAAAGGTGGAGACGATATTGTTTTACGTGCCAGTATTCAGACCAAGGAGGCTGAAACAAGTAAACTGGGTACGATCGGCATGGTGGTAACGATAAGAGGTATTACGACTGAGTATAATTTAGGTTCATTGGAAAAGGCGAAACTAATGAATTCGGATATCACCAAAGAAATAACCTATATAAAAATTGTGATCGGCAATGTCGTGTGCCTGGAATACGACAAATTTAATAATATCTACGTAATTAACGGAGAAGACATGTTAGCGAAAGTGAGGGCAAATTTATAATGAATGAAAACGAAGTAAAAGTAACAGAAGAGTTAACGAAGGTAAGAGTAATTAAATTCAAAGTACCCTATACATTTGAGTGCACAGATTATAAGGAAATCGATTTATCTGGCTTGGATAATTTAACAACGGATGACTTGTTACAGGCTGAAACGCTGTATTTACGGACTGGCGGCACCTCGATTAATCCTGAGACAACCATTCTTTACAGCATGATCCTGGCCCACATCGCAAGCGATAAACCATTAGAATTCTTTGGTAAGCTTCCGGCAAAAGAAGCCATGAAGATAAAAAGGGAAGTTTATAGTTTTTTCTACACAAGGGCGTAAATTATGGTACTGGTAAATTGTTAAGTAAGGCCTGTACCAGACTGGCCATGTCCAGGTTAAATGTAAGCCTGGAATTTTTACGAAAGCTGCCCATCGAACAATTAATTGAAATCATGGAGGAGGTAAAAACAGTTGGCAAAAAGAACTGAATATGAACTCCAAATAGCTATCGGTGGAAAGGTAGATAACTCCCTTAGTAAAAGCGTCAGTGAAATTAATAGAAAACTAGATTCTGTAGGATCAACAATGAAAGCAGTAGCGGGTATTGCAGCTACTGCTTTTACATCTATTAAGATTAAAGATTTCTTTGACGAAACAACGGAAGCTTCCAAGGAAATGCAGTCTTCCATGGCTGGCGTTGCAAAGGTCGTGGACGGTCTTAAGGACGCAAATGGCAAGGTAACGAAATCCTATTATGAAATGAAAGATTCCATCCTGGACATGAGTGAGAACCTGCCAAAGACAGCGGAAGATATCGCAGCGATCATGGAAGCGGCAGGGCAATCCAATATCGCAAAAAATGAGCTTGCCGAATTTGCTGAAGATGCTACCAAAATGGGTGTTGCCTTTGATGCCACGGCAGAACAGGCAGGGGACTGGATGGCAGCCTGGAGAACCGCACTAAAGCTCGATCAGAGCGGTGTAGTTACCCTAGCTGACCAAATAAACTATTTAGGCAATACAACATCAGAAAATGCTCTTAAAATAAGTGATGTGGTTACCAGAGTTGGTGCACTGGCCAATACAGCCGGTATCTCCGCCGCAAGCGTAGCAGCACTGTCAGCATCCATGACGAAAGTCGCTCCTGAGGTAGCAGCCACCGGTATAAAGAACTTTTCACTGGCTTTAGTCTCTGGTGAAAGCGCAACGAAAAAGCAAGCTGAAACATTTAAAGAACTGGGCTTGGAAGCCGGTAAAGTTTCAAAAGCAATGCAGACGGATTCCCAGGGAACGATCCTTGATGTTTTAGAGAGAATCAATAAACTGGATAAAGATAAACAGACCGCTATCATGAAGAATTTATTCGGAAGTGAATCACTGGCTTCCATTGCTCCGTTAGTAGCGAATCTGGATAATCTGAAAGAACAATTTAAGAAAGTCGGTGACTCTGCCCTGTATGCCGGCAGCATGGAACAGGAATACATCTCTGCTTCCTCTACGGCTGCCAATGTTGATGTATTAAGAGATAATAAGATTAAGGCAATGCAGATTAAAATAGGTGATACGTTGTTGCCGCTTTCTACAATGGCTTCTGAGACAACCGGGAATTTGGCGAAGATGTTTGGAAACTTTGTGGAAGAGAGCGCACCAGAGATTAATAAAGCGGTGGAAGGCATCACCGATACGTTTCAGGAGTACCTTCCGGATGCAGTGTACGGACTGAAATCCTTTGCTAAAGGTAGTAAGGAATTTTTATCTGGGTTAAAACCAGTCATTCACTTATTGGAGGATAATCCGGATTTGATACCAAACTTTCTTAAATCCACCGGAACCTATCTTGTTACCTATAAATTAGGAAAAAATATTGGCGAGATAGTAAAAAATCTTGATCATGCAGGCAGCCCATTAAAGCTTTTAAAAGGTATCATAACAAATCCATGGGCACTCGCTATTGGTGCGACAGCCGGATCAATCGCATTTCTTGCAACCAGTATTTCCAGTGCAAAAAATGAGTTAAAAGAAGCAAACCTGGATCAAAGATTCGGTGATATAACGCTGTCCCTTGAAGATATTGATACTGCAGCATCCGACATCATAAAAAGTAATAATCTTGGGAAATTATCGGAATCATTAGAAATGTCAGATACCTTAGATTCATTGAAGGATACGATTGATGATTCCATGAAAGAACTAAAGAAATTTAACTGGAAAGTGAATATAGGGCTGGCTTTATCCGAGGAAGAGCAGGGACTGTACAAAAGGGATATCACTGATTTTATCAGCGATACACAAAATTTATTACTGGAAGATCGATATAAATTAGACATTAATATGGATCTGTTTCTGGATGGAAGTAAAGCAGGCGACGGTATCCGAACCAAAATGGATGCATTTTATAATACCAATTATAAAACAGTCCAAAGCCTGGGAGAAGACCTCCAGAAAGCAGTCAATGAGGCATTCTCGGACGGGCTATTAAGTATCGATGAATCCAAAGTAATATCGGATTATATGCAGCAGATGGCTGAGATTAAAGAACAGATGGCAGATGCGAAGCTGGACGCCAAAATGACTGCACTGGAAACTGATTATGGTACAAATCTAACCCCCGAAAGTTTTCAGAATCTTCAAACTGAATTAAATGAACAAGTTGAGGAAACAAAAAAAGGGTATATTGAGGCTTTATCAGATACACTGCAATCATTTTCAGCAGCCTTTAACCAGGGGGATCTTACCAAGGATGAATATGATAATGCTGTCAGTATGGCAAAAGAAAAATATCGTGACCAAGTCGGAGAGCTGGTCGGGAAATCCTTTAACTTTCAGTACAGTACGATAACAAAGGCATATTCGGACATATTTGGGTCTGCATTACCCGACCTAGATAGTTTGATAGAAGAAAACAAAGGAAATTTAAAAGGGTTATATGGAAAAGACCTGGCAGACTTTTATTCAGGCCTTGCGAAAGACGCAGGAAATATTCTTGATGAGGATGACAAGCTCGCTATTAAGCAGTTATTTTCTTCTCTTGAATCGGCACAGACACAGTTAAAAGATTTAGCAGCAGAGTATTCATCTAGTAATGGCTTGATACCGGATGAACTAGATACAGCTATAAAAAATAGTTCTTTCATCGGTGCCCTGACGGGAAACTTAGATCAGGTAAAATCAGCAATAGGAAATTCCTTCGCGGAATCAGAAGGATTGAAAACGCAGACACAAACCTACTGGGATAACATGTCTGATTCGATGAACTGGTCATTAAAAGAAAACTACCCGGAGTTTGAAAAATATGGGACAGATGCAGGAAACCATATCAAAGATTCTTTAAGAGAGCTATTATCAAAACCGCTTAGTGTGACTTTGCCAATAAACATAACGCCTGAGGTAACCACGAACAATAAATTATCAGGTATACTTGATACGATGCAGTCCAAGTCTAAATTACCTTCATGGAAACTGGGGGACGTTAAAAGTAATGCAAAAGGATCCATTGTGACACATCCTATATTAACGACATTTGCAGAAGAGGGTCCAGAAGCAGCTATACCATTAGACGGGTCTGAGAATGCGATAAAGTTATGGTATACAGCAGGTCAAATCCTTGGCATGTTTGACCTAAGCAATGAGTATAAGAACAGAGGAATTTCGATTCCGGAATCGTATCAGCAGTTGGTAAATAGTACGTCATCGAACAGCAGCGTTACCAATGCTCCTACATTTAATATTGAATACAATATTAAAGTAGATAAAGGTGCTGATGCTGAAAAGGTCAAGCAGGCAGTTACAATGTCACAGGAACATTTTAATTATATGATGGAACAATATGAAAAGGGTAAAGGAAGAGTCAGCATGGGAGGTAAACGATGAGTATATATACTACCGTTCAAGGAGATACCTGGGACTTAATCTCTTATAAGGTTTACGGCACATCAAAGCATATCGGATTATTGATGCAGAGTAACTATAATCTTCTGGACACCTTTATCTTTAGTGCCGGAATAGAAATTATGGTACCAGAACTTACCGAGGAAGAAACCGATGAACTACCGGATTGGAGGAAATAATGAACAGCCCAAGGAGAACATCACTGTCACTATCTTACAATGGTAAAAATGTTACAACTGCAATTACTAATCAACTGGAAAGTTTTACATATACAGACGTAGCGAGTGGAGAAATGGATACACTCGCTATTGTTTTGTCTGAAACGAAACATAAATGGATTAACGCTTGGTTCCCAGCCGAAGGGGATTACATTGAATCGACCATACAAATTATAGACTGGAACTCCCCAGGGGACAACAGGCAGCTAAAATGCGGGAAATTCTTAATCGATGACTTTACTCTCCAAGGTCCTCCGGATACCTTTAACCTAAATGCCATTTCCTGTCCAATAGATAGTGACGTTGCATCTACGACCAAAAGTAAAACATGGAGTAAAACCACGTTAAAAGGCATTGCTTCCACAATTGCCAAAACAGCAGGTATCACACTCTATTATGACGCAGAAGCGTATAAAATCGATAAGCTGGAACAGTCCAACGAAACGGATATTTCTTTTTTATTTCGGTTATGTGAAAGCTACGGTCTTGCAAAGAAAATATACAATTCCAGGTTAGTAATCTTTCACGAAGAGAGCTATGAAAAGAAAGCCGCAATCGGAACCATAGATAAAACAAACTGTGAAACCTACAACTTAAACGGTACCTTGGTCGGTAAATACAATGGTGTCACCATAAAATACAAGGTTGCCAAAAGCAATAAAACATTTACCTATAAATACATGGAAACCAAGGGCAACCGTATCTTAAAGATAAATGAAAAAGCAGACAGCCTGGCTGATGCAGAAATCAAAGCAAAAGCCAGACTAAGAAAAAGTAATAAAGATGCACGCACAATAAACCTGAACTTAAAGGGTGATGTGAACTATCTAGCCGGTACCTGCTTTCACATTACCGGCTTCGGAAAGTTCAATGGGAAATATTACATTGACAAAGCAGTACATACACTAACCGGCGGCTACACCGTGAATCTACAGATGCACCAGGTAAAAAGTAAATAAATTGAGATTGTGAGTTGATAAAAATGAATGATTTAATCCGGATCGGTACCGTAACAAGTGTAAATTATGCAGAAGGTACCGTCAAAATTGTACAGGAAGATAGAGATGATTCGGTTTCCTTTGATCTGCCGCTATTAAGTTTTGAATATGCTCCGCCAGCCATAGGAGATATGGTATTGGCTGTATTTTTGGATAATACCCAGGGCTTTGTTCTGGGTAAGCCATTTAACATAAACAATCCCCCAAAAAAGGGTAATAAGAATATTATCCGTAAGGACTATGATGTTGACGCATTTGCCGAATACGATAAGAGTACCAAAACCCTTACCATAAAAGCAGAACACATCATAGTACAGGGGGAATTTAGACAAGAAGGTGGCACATGAGCGTTGGGCATTTTGGAAAAGTCTATTTTACCGTAAGCAGAAAAAAGGCGTATTCCTTCAATAATTTTAAACATACCAGATCAGCGGAATGGAAAGAGCATACCAGGTATAATAACAAACCGTTATCAGAGTTTACCGGTACCGGCCTTGAAACGATTACCTTAGATATATTCCTGGATGCAAGCCTTGGTGTAAAACCAAGGGAAGAAATCGAACGCTGGGGGAAGCTCGTAGACAGCGGGCATCACGACATGCTAGTGATTGGCGGGCAGCAGGTGGGGAAATATGAGTGGAAGATAGAAAGCATATCCGAAGACTGGAAAGACTTTTTAAACAAAGGCGAACTGCTTACGGCAAACCTGTCTATTACGCTATCGGAATATGTAACAGATAACCCCAAAAAGAAAGAAGCATCAAAGACCACGAAAACGAAAACCTATTTAGCTACCCCTAAAGCAACCGTGAGTAGCCTGGTAGTGGGTGGATCCTATAAAGTAGTCGCGTTATTGACCGGATATTACACCTCCATGGAGGCGAAAAACCTGCAAGCCACGAACCGGACCGGAAAAGTGTATCCGGGAACTTATTACATTTTTAATCTGGCAAACGGCATGGTAAATGTTACAAAGGTCAAAGGCTCCCCCGGATCTTGGATTAATCCAAGTAAAAATAAATAGGAGATAATAGGAGGTATCCATGTATGAAGTAGAAGAAATCGAAGCATCGGAGGACATATCCGAAGCAGAAATCAATGATTTGAAAATTCTTTACCAAACTCCGGTCGGATCCATTCCAATGGAACGGGAAAAGGGAATTGACATGGAGTTTTTAAGCATGTCGACTGAGGTAGCAAAGAATATGTTTGCAGTTGAGATCATCAAAAAGACCAGACTTTATTTTGGCTTGAAAGTGACAGACATCCTGTTTAATCAAGATGACGATGGGAAAATTACAGTAAAGGTGGTGATAAGTCGTGGCGAGTGATGTTGAGAAACTGAACAGCCTACCGGATATCAGTTTTATCGATGGCATAACCGCAGATACCGTATTGGATGAAATGATAAACGATTTTACGAACCGGTATTACGAGCTGACCGGAGAATACGAACCCCTGGGGGAACTGGACAAGTTACGGATCCTGATGAATGCGGCATCTTTGAAAATCTATCAGGCATATCAGTATATTGAAAAGACAGGGAAGATGAATTTATTAAGGTATGCCTCCGGTGATTATCTCCTTCATTTAGGGGCAACCCGGGGAGTAGAAATTAATGAGGAAAAGGCAGCAGTTTGCCAGATTAAATTTACCTTAAGTGACCTTCAGACTAGTACAGTTGCAATACCAAAAGGCACGCAGGTAACAGCTGGTGATGGAGTTTACTTTGAAACAGAAGAGTATGCAGAAATCCCGCCAGGCATGTCAGATGTAACCGTAAGCGCGGTGTGTCAGGCAACCGGTACGGTGGGAAATGGTTATACCATCGGACAGTTAAATGTTTTGGTAGAGCCGATTCCTTATGTGGAAACTGTCATGAATACATCGGTATCCGCTGGTGGGGAAGATATCATGTCAGATGATGATTTCCGGCAGAAAATATTCTTAGCCCCCAGCTCTTACTCCACAGCAGGACCGGAGGATGCATATGTATTTTGGGCAAGGCAATACAGTGCTTTGATATCAGATGTAAAGGTAATCACTCCATCGGATGATACAGTACAAGTAATCATCCTGCTAAAAGATGGAGCAATTCCAGATGCCAAATTATTGCAATCAATTGAAGATTACATAAATGACGGCAACAAAAAGCCACTCACGGAAAAAGTCATGGTAACAGCTCCTACTGTGATTGGTTATGATATAGCCGGTACCTATTACATAAACAGCAGTGATAAAAATAATGTAACAGTGATTCAAAGTGCAGTAGAAGCCGCAGTGAGTGAGTATGTAAAATGGCAGAAAGAAAAGATAGGAAGGGATATTAACCCGTTCCATTTGCAGTATTTGCTCATGAAAGCCGGTGTAAAGCGCATGGAACTTACTTCACCGGTATTTGCAACTGTTGATGATACTTCTATCGCAATTGAAGGTACTGTGAACATCACTTACGGAGGGATTGAGGATGATTAGTCTTTATGAAAGCGAACTGGTCAGCATACTTCCGGACTATTTGAAAAAGGATAACCATGTGAAAGCAGTTTGCTATGCAGTAGATAAGCAGGTAAAAAAGATACTGGATAGATGCAAAAGCCTTGAAATATGGTCGAACCTGCCGGAAGTGGATGAAACTTTACTGGATTACCTGGCAGCAGAACTTCGCACGCAGTATTATTCAACGGATCTTAGTGTGGACGTGAAGAGGAACTTAATAGCGAATACATTAATCTGGTACCAGAAGGCTGGGACAGTTGCAGCGGTAAATGAATTAGTATCTGCGGTATTCGGTGGAGAAGTCAGTGAATGGCATGAATATGGTGGGGAACCACATCATTTTAAAATCGTGACAGATAATCCAAATATAACAGGCGATTCCCTTCAGAAGTTTGGTGATGTTATAAGCATGATAAAGCGGAAAACTGCTATCTTAGATTCAGTAGAAATTGCTTTGAGTGCTTCCATGAATATTTATTACGGATTTTCGTTACAAACTGGCGATTATATTACATTAAGACAGGAGGGATAAGGATTGAGTTTTAGTACAATATTGTTTACAGAAAAGGGGCGCGCCCTTCAAGCGAAAGCACAAGCAGGAACGACCTTGAATTTTACTAAGTTAGCTATGGGATCCGGTTCATTAGGCGGGCAAAGTCAAATAACGCTTACCGCGTTAATAGATCCCAAAGTAATACTGCCTATAAATGAGATAAAAAGAAAGCCTAATTATGCAACCATAAAAGGTATATTCAGTAATCAAGATATCAGCACCGGTTTTTATTGGCGTGAGATTGGTTTATTCGCTCAGGATCCGGATATCGGGGAGATACTTTACTGCTATGGAAATGCCGGTACCCTGGCAGAATACATACCACCGCAAACTTCCGAAATCATTGAAAAGGTTGTAAGTATAACAGCTATGATAGGTGATGCTGCCACAGTGACCGCATCAATCGATGAATCACTGGTATATGTGACTAAGCCGGAACTAGATGCAGTTAGCCAAAAAGCAGACCAGGCTTTTCAGTCAGCCAGTAATCCACCAAAAGTAAATAACCATACCGTAGAATCGGATGTACCAGCAAATGCAAAATTTACTGATACGGTCTATACTCATCCTACTAGCCATCCCGCGTCCATGATTACAGGTTTACCTACAAGTTTACCTGCAAATGGCGGTAGTGCAGATTATGCAACCAGCGCGGGTAATGCATCTAATGCTGACAAAGTTGGTGGATTACAACCATATCAATTAGGTTCTCTTGCGCAGGATGGAGGATCACACGGAACTCAGTATGCAGCCACACCTAAATATAATGTTAATGGCGATAATCGATTTAGATTAGATATTTATAATGGTGGTGGTGTTACCCATGGCGTAAGAGTTGGTTATGCTGATGGAGCAGATAATGCCGATACAGTAGACGGTATTCATCTCCTTACATCAACTACTATTCCAACATATCTCCCAAATAATGTATTGTGTATAGTGTATGAATAGGAGGTTCTAACCATGGCAAAAGGGATTTATTTTGGAGTTGGAGGAGCTGCAAGAAAAGTAAGTAAATTATATTATGGCGTTGGTGGGGTAGCACGTAAAGTAAAGAAAGGCTATATAGGAGTTAATGGTGTTGCTAGACTATTTTTTAATAGTGCACCAGAAAAAGTAGCAAGTGTTACACCTTTGTCTGTAGCTTCGGCTGGTACTTCTGTAGCTTTTACTGGCGCCTATGCTGTGGTTGCAAACGGTTCTGATAATAATGGATATCCTACAAAGAGTGTAGATGCTTATAATGCTTCCTTAGTAAAAGTTGCAGCACCTGCATATGATACTAAATATAGATCTGGTATTACTCCAGCTAGTATAGGCGGTTATGCTTGTTTTTATGGTGGTGTATGGACTGACACTAGTTCTAACTATGCTAGTATGATTAGGTATGACCCATCGCTTATTAGAACTATAGCGGCTACTTCTTTAGCTAAAGGAGGAATGGCTGTCGCAAGAAATACCACCTATACCGTTTTTATAGGCGGTAGTACGTATAACGGGGTAACACAACGTACAGCTGATACTGTAGCAGAAAATTTCCTTACACAGACTTTACCCGATGTATCTGCTAATGATATTTGGCAACGAGACACAATGGTGGCAAGTACACCTAATTATGCAGTATTTTCTAAAGACCCATTTAATGTAGCGTATGATAATGCCCGTGTGCAAGTCGCTTTCTCATCACCAGGAAATAAACAAGGTATAGGGGCAACACTTAAGAATTATATACTACTCGCTGGTGGTATTATGTCAAATGCCATAACAAACCAAGTAGCAGCGTATGATTACAATTTAACAAGAATAGCTACAACAACTTTGAATATACCTTTACGATATTCTTCAAGTGTATCTAGAGATGACTATGCTATTATTGCTGGTGGTCAATATGGTAGTGGCCAAATAGATTTAACAGGTGAAGCTTGCTACTTTGATACTTTTTTAGTTAGAGATACTTTACCTAGCTTAATTACTAATATGTATGGTGCTGGTACATTTAGTATAGGCGACTATGCTGTATTTGCTGGCGGTCGTCATCCTACTTTAGGTGTTACTGCAAATGTAGAAGCTTATAAATTTTAAGGAGGATTAACATGAAAAAATATGTGGAGCTTTATGACAATACAAAAACGTATATATTTCCTAACATGGCGGTAGCAACGCCTGATATTGTCGGTATGAACTATGCCGTAGTTAATACAGGTCAACCCGTAGTTATAGAAACAGATGAAAGCCGTATTATGCTATACTCTATAGATTTACTAAGTGCAACAAAAAGTCGTTTAGGTATAGAGTTAGACTTATCCATAGAGGATACTTTAGCTACTATAGAAGAGATTTTAAATGCACCTGTGCCTGAACCAGAACCTGCCGCTGAAGAGAGAATAGCAGCAGCGTTAGAATTTCAAAATTTACTAAGTATGTAAGGAGGTAAGCTATTATGACATTTGAAACAATTAAACGTAACTATGACCGTAAGCTCTGGAATAAGCAAATGGTTAAAACCGCGGTTATTAAAGAAGTGATTACACCAGAGCAATACCAGGAGATCACCGGAGAAGCTTACACAGAGTAGGCAGTTATATTACTACATAGAAGCCCTTATATGGTAAAACATATAGGGCTTTATTATTGAAAAGGAGTTTATTGCCTATGACAATAGAGGTAGCTTTATTAATTTCTGGTGTATCCCTGGCGTATGGGATATATACTGGAATAACAAATCTAAAAAGAAATCAGACAGCTGATGCGAAACAGGATGCCAGTGAGCTAACAACAGTTATTGTCAAGCTGGAGAACATCGGGAACGGTGTAACAGAAATCAAGTCCGAATTGATTAATGTAAAAAATGATGTAAAAGAGGACCGGGAGAGAATTATCCGGGTTGAAGAATCAGCGAAGCAAGCCCATAAACGGCTTGATGTTATGGAAAACTATAAAAGAGGTTTGGACGAATAGTCTTGAAAGTGAGGTTTTAAAATTATGGATTTAACATTTTTAAATCAGTACATCAATTTAGTGGTTTTAGGAATTTGTCTTTGCATTGGGTATGTTATAAAGACAAGTTTAGATTTTATCAATAATAAATACATACCTGTAATTATGTTGGTAGTTGGTACCGGAATTAATATGGCTACTAATTTATCAAATATTAATGCAGCTGTAATCCTGGGCGGTATGATCAGCGGCTTGGCCAGCACCGGTTTATACGAGGCAATGAGAAATTTAATTGATAAAGACGGTAAGAAGGGGGAATAAGTATGGGTTATTTAATTGCAGTTGACAGTGGACATGGAATGGAAACGGCAGGGAAGCGAACTCCTGCCATACCGGAAGCCTGGTTCGGTAAAAAGAAAGGCGAGGTGATTCATGAAAAGGAATTTAATAAACCGGCTGCCGAATACCTTATCGCTGCTTTAAAACGGTGTGGTTTTGATACAATCAATGTTAGTCCAGGAACTGATGATGTACCGTTAAAAGACCGGTATACCGCTGCAAATAATGCTAAGGCAGATGCCTTTATTTCCAAACACTATAACGCTTCAACCGGTAACTGGGGTAATGCCCGGGGAATAGAAACAATCATATCCCAATATGCCGGTGAGGATAGCAAAAAGCTTGCCAGTTTGGTGCAGGCAGAACTGGTACAAGCCCATAAAAGGGAAGACAGGGGTGTTAAGGCAGATATTAAGCAATCAGGTATTAACATAGCTGTATTACGTAATGCCATTATGCCAGCCATACTAACAGAATCAGGATTTATGGATAACCTTACCGAAGCAAAAACCATGCTGGACTCGGAATTTCAGAGGGCGGATGCTGAGGCAACCTGCAGGGGAATATGTAAATACTTTGGAGTTACATATAGGGGGAAAACACAAATGCCAAAAGACAACGTAACCAGAAACTCGCCAAAAGAAGATATTAAGTGGTTACAAGAACAGATTAACAAATCAGGAATTGATTGCCCGTATTTACCATTTAAGATAAACGGGATATATGACGATGGATTAAGAATTGCAGTATTAATGTACTGGAAACAAAAGAGGTGGAATCAAGACGGCAGAAACACAGGGTGGATAGTTGGTCCAGGGACCAGAGAGGCTTTAGTTAAGCGAATGTAATTAAAACTGAAAGGCTGCCTTTCGGCAGCCTTAGGTTAAAGAAACAAAATATAGCTAATAGTTAAATTACATTTCTAATTGGTGTAAAAGAACCCCAAATATTCTTTTACCGCTATAGTATCAGATAAAGCAATTACTGCTAATTGATAATACCCGTCTGTCGGCGTAGCTGGCAACTCAATATAAGTATGTGTTGAATTATAAAATTCATTGCTATAATATACATCATTTACACCATTTCTTAGTATTATGACTTTGTATGAGCAGGGGTATGCAAATGTTATATCAAAGCTAATTTCTTTATCTGCCGGCATATACCACTTATTATCAGATCGTGTTGTATTATGTAATGTTGCAGCGAATCCTGTTTTTACGATTAACGGGGTTGGTTGATATTCATACCCCTTAATCCACCATTCATCAGCAACTAACACTGGCTGTGGTGTAGCAGCCAATGCTGAAGTTGGAGCTGTAAAAAATACAGCAACTAAAGCTAGAGCAAGAATTCGGGATAACATACTTTTGATTTTTTTCATAATAAATAACCACCTTTCTACATTATCTGTAGTTAATTAGTTACACTTCCTTATTTTTATATAATTAAATCAATTAATAAATATCAGCATAATAAGCTGAAATTGATAAATTATCTATAGCTCTTACCCATACACCATACTTTACATCTTTGGTCATCGCTGGTATCCAGCAACCTTCTCCACTGGATACTACTCTATCAAAGACAATACCAAGCCCTTCTTGATAAATGAATACTTCAAAAGTACCTGGCGAATCAAGATGGAATAGGAATTCTTTACCTGCAGGAACTGACCAAAAGCCATTACTATTTGGACCAGTGACGTCAAGTAGGTTTGTGGCATTTCCAGCAGCTACTGCTAATGGAGTAGGTTGATATTGATATATTTTAGAATCCCCATCAGAATATATCAAAACTGGTGTTGATGCTGCTGTAGCTGCCATAGTAGTTGTTGGAGCTGCAAATAATACTGAAATTAATGCGATAGCAATAATTTTCGATAATAATTTTTTCATGTAAAATAACCACCTTTCTACATTATCTGTAGTTAATAAGTTACAGTTCCTTATCTCTATATTAAAGTATCTCCATCCGGATTTAAAATTTAGAGGATACTATAATATCATGATTGAATCACTTATATTTAATAGTTATTTAAGCAAGACAAGACTAACATAATTTCCATAATATATCAATATTATCTGCGTATTCTACATGTTTTTTGTCGATTCTACATTTTTATACTTAATTAAACGCTTTAGCACAAAATGATTCATATTAGTTATGGTCTGAGTCTGGAATATAATACTAACCTTTAATTGTATAATGAATATTTTTTTAATAACAGACTGCTTTTTTTAGTACCCTTATAATATAATTTGGTTAACAAAAATAATTAATTACTTAAACTAAGGAGAAAATCATGAAAAGATTTAAAGGGTTATTAGTTTTTATTTTAGTTTTTATCTCAGTAATTATGGTTTCAAAAACAAAGTATTATGCAGAGGAAACACAGTATACAGATAATGTAATACCAACCATGACAAGTAATACTTCGCCAAGTGGAGAAGTTAATACTAGTAGCTATTATACAGATAGTGATGGATTTATATATTCAGCCTGGAGAGCATTTGATCAATCTAACATATCTTATCATAACGGTTGGGCATCTATAAAAGGTACGACAACAGGTTGGTTAGAATATAAATTTTCATCAGAAAAATGTATAACTAAATATGCATTAACATCAAGAACGTCAGCCGACCACGATATAAATATAAATGAATGTCCGAAAAATTGGACATTTGAAGCTTGGGATGAAGAAATAAACAATTGGGTTGTATTAGATACTCAAAATAATATTACAGATTGGACATTTGATGCAACAAAGGAATTTACTTTTAATAATATAAAAAAATATGAAAAGTATAGAATTAATATAACTGCAAATTGTGGTTATGCAAATTATACTGCAATTGGAGAATTAGAAATGATGGAATCTATTAATATACCTCCTAAAGGTACATGGATCTCAGGAGACAGAGCAATATTAGTAATTACTACAACTTTAGATACCGATAAAGAATATGATTTATCTGCCAGTGAAATAGATGCATTTCTTAATTGGTATGATGCTAAGTCAGATGGAAATGGAAAGGCATATTTTACTATCACTAAGCATAGTATCGTTAAACCTTTCATAAGTAGAAAAGAGTATATAAATTATAATAGTATTGAGAATTTTGAGGTAAAGGACTATTACGAAGAATAAATTTAAAGCCCGGACTATTACGTCCGGGCTAAGTTTTATTGATTATATTCTTTTACTTCAAAGCTTGAAATCTTATCGAATGTCACATATTCTTTAACACTTAAGTAAGGTGCAATATTTGTAGTTTTTGTGAAAGTATAGTAAGCTCGTCCTTCTCCATTTGATCTAATATCATACCAGTATAGAAAAGCATCTAATTCAGCAAGGGATACATTGTAGACTTTATCATCACCATTTGTCATAGTAAGTAAAAGCGTTGCGGTATTACCTGTATGGTCTGGTGGTGTATTTTCTCCAGTGGGGGTAGCTGATACCTCATTGGAATCAGGACTTTCTATTCCTGATATGATAGCACTAACAACAAAATAGTATGTTGTGCCTGGAGTTACATCATTATCAACAAATGTAATAGAGGAGCCAGTTACAGTTGGTTCATAAGGTATAATTTTGTCATATGGTCCGCCAGGTGTTGTAGAACGTTTTATATTATAGTATTGTGAATTTGTAACAGAATCCCAAGATAAATTTACAGCGGAATTATTAACTGATGCAGTGAGGTTTATTGGAGCTGAGACTGTTTCCATCATCTGAATTTCGCCAATAATAACAGGATGAGTTCCATCTCCATTTGCAGTTATATTTATTCTATATTTTTTATAAAGAGTTGTATTTTGAAAAGTAAATTCCTTTGTTTCACCTAGTGCCCAATTTGTGATATTTGATTGAGTATCTAATACAATCCATTTACTTAATTCTTCATTGTATGCTTCGAAAGTCCAATTTTTGGGTAATTCTTTTATTGATGAAACCGGATTCCTTGAAACTAATGAGTATTTTGCAATACATTTATATTCTGGAAAATCATACTCTAGCCATCCATATGGGGTATTGAGTGCAGAGGCCCATGCACTTGAAACTGTTGAACTATCATGATCGAAAGCTAAATAAGCAGGATATGTAGTACCGTTAGAACTATAGATACTACTTGCACTTGCTTTACCGCTTGGTAATGTATTACTTGTCATTGCAGGTATAACATTATCGGTGTACTGTATTACCTCTGCGAAACTCTTTGTGTTGCTAAACATAATTGTTGAAATAAAAACTAATACAAAAATTAATAACCCTTTTAATCTTTTCATAACTTTTCCTCCAATTGTAAATTGTTATTTTGTCTTTGGTGTCATAATTATAAAACGTTCCCATTCTAAGAAACAGTCTATTAATTAAAAAATATTCATTATACAATAAAAGATTGGTATATTAATCCAGTAAAAATACAACCTATATCCTACACGCCCATATGTATACCCCCATTCATATGTCATCAACAAAACAAGATCCGCTATTCCTCCAATAGTAGGATAATCATGCGCAGAATATAATAAACCGGCCTGATCTCCCGAAGTTTTAGGAGCTAAGGCAACAGTTACGATATAACCTTGGGGTTCTAGAGCATTTTTTAGATTGGTTATAAAATCGATAAATAATTGTTTATCTTCCGGTAATACAAACTCGAAATCCACATCTACGCCCTTGTAATTTTTAGCTTTTAGGGTAGATAATATATTCTGGATTAACTGGTTTTGTCCCTGGGGGTTCGTAAACATAGCATGGGCAAGTTCATTGCTAAAGGCACCATTTGCGTCCATTGGTGCAAGTACCATTAAAGGTGCAACGTTAAAATCCAGGGCAAGTTGAATCAGTTCTTCGTCATCCGGTGCTATTAGTTCTCCTTCTGGTGTAAAACCATAGTTAAAAATAGACAAATAAGTAAGGTAAGGCAGGGTTTTCCTTAAAACAGTGCGGTCGATAAAGGGATAAGCATATCCATTAATAGTAATATTACCAAGGTTCTCATCCTTTACAAAACTGATTACGACCAACTGACCGGGAACCAGTCCCTCGGCTTCGCTGATCCAGGGGTTATTCTGCAATATCTGGGTGGGAGTAACTCCGTACTGGTCTGCGATTCCATATAAGGTATCTCCCTGAACCACAGTATGGGTTACATCTGTATATAATATTGCTAAAGCTTGCCCGACAACTAAATTATTAGGGTTTGGCAGTTCGTTATCCGTTATGATTCTATCCTGTGTCACGCCGTATTGATTTGCAATGGAACTTATAGTATCTCCCGGCTGAACGACATGAATTGTCATATAAACCTCGCATTCTCTGGCAGAAATAAACTTTTATAACTAGTATATGCAGGTTGCATCGGGGTGTGAGGATATAAAAGAAATACCCTTAAATTGAGGGCATGCAGCATTGCCCTGGTAAAATGACCGGCATGTTCCGTAATCTGGTCCTGTTTATATTCCTCCTGACCCAAAGCCGGTATTTCATGAATTCCTGAAAAATTATTCTGATGTTTTAAATTAAGTTCAACCAGTGCCTTTTGTGATCCTTTAAAATTAGGTCTTATTTTTGCTGCAAATAACCAACCAGAAAATAAAATCAGAGGTATGGGAATACAAGTCAGCTAAAGATAAGAATGATAAAAATAAGAATAAAAATAAGAATAATTATAAGAATGATATGAAAATATAGGCACATACTAATCCAGACGAATGATAGGAATGTGATTAGGTTAAAAAGAATATATTTTAAACCTTAAAAAGTACAAGAATGTGCTTTTCACTCAATATTTGCTTGCCGTGAATGCGGCAGATGGAGGTTACTATGAAGAAACAAATGAAAAAGATACCGCATACTACCCATAGGGTACCCTTAAAAACTTGCCCAAGTCAAAATAATATGATTAGGAACCAGACAATCTGTAAGCTAAACAGGGCTAAAAATAGCAGCAAAGCTCAGTTATCAAAGCAGATTAAACAGCTAAACTGTGAATGGGATACCGAAAGGGTTTTGGAAGTACATGCAGCTTCCGTAATTCTATTAAGTACACTTATGGGTGTAAAAGGTTCAAGATGCTGGTTTTGTGTAACCAGTATGGTGGGAGTATTTTTATTAAATCACGGTCTTTACGGGTGGTGCCCCTCACTGCCGATTATAAGGAAAATGGGTATAAGAACCGCAGAAGAGATTAATATTGAAAAGACTGTCCTGAAAATGTTAAGAGGAGATTTTGCGAATATCGGTACCGATGTAGTTGCCATGTATAACATGGTGGTTAAACAATAACCATACAGTAGCTTCAAATTTTAGGTCAATCTGACAGAGAAAAAATATAGATTAAAAATACTTATAAAGAATGTAATTTATTACGCTGACTCTGGAGTTATTGTGCAGAATGTCAACAAATTTTGAGAGAGGCATGTCATAGATTACATTTCTTCATAAGTACTCGCTTTATACTGATTATGTTATATTTTTGTGTAAATTATTATACTGATAATGATATAATTACTAGAAAAACTTTAATAGTGGTTTACGATATATTTATATGAAACATTCTTTATAGATTTATGAATCGATAATCTGTTCCATGAACCGATGCAAATTTGTTAAAAGGCTGTAAGCATCGATCGCTTCAAGATGGGTGGAACAAATCAAGTCCTTTGGTATCTGGTAGGCATCAATTTTTAATTCTCTGCCTCTTTCGGTAAGTTTAATTACAACATTCCGTTCATCGGCTGCACTGCGGGTACGTTCTATATATCCCTGAGCCTCCAGTTTTTTCAGCAGGGGAGTTAATGTTCCTGAATCTAAGTATAGTCTGGACCCAAGATCTTTTACCGTCACCCCATCTGCTTCCCATAGAGCTAAAAGCGTGATATAGCCGGTATAGGTCAATCCGTAAGGATCTAAAATTGGCTTATATTTACGTATAATCTCTTTGGAACAGACATATAAGGCAAAACAGAGCTGATTATCCAGTTTTAGCATTTCATCGCCAGAGACAGCAGCTGTTGAATCAGTTATTGGTTTATCGGGTATATTATTCATTTATAGAAATTCCTTTCCGGTGTTATATAATTATTAGGGGTTGTATAAGGTAACCTTTTAATCAATTGTACATTAATATAATGAATGGGATTACGGTATTCTATTCGCTTTTTTTAATAACTTAATCGGTAAACGGCCTTTTTTGAATTAGTAAAATTAACCCCATATTTTTTAATGGATTCTTTTTATATATTTTATACAATTAAATTGTAATAAAGAATTAAAAAAATGTCAAGGATAGTATTGACAAAAGCTTATAAATTGAATACAATTAAATTGAAAACAATGTATAGCTCATTGATTTATATAATCTATGATGAGATGAACTATAATTAATGAATATATTATGAACCAACATTAACAACATTAACAACATTAACAACATTAACAACATTAACAACATTAACAACATTAACAACATTAACAACATTAACAACATTAACAACATTAACGTCATTAACATTATTAAAATCATTCACACTGTTTAAAATTTTTATTATCATTATTTATAGGAGGAAATGTATGAATATTTACGATTTTAAAGTTAAAAATATCAAAGAAGAAGAGGTATCATTAGATCAATATAAAGGAAAGGTAGCTCTGATTATTAATTCCGCTACTAAGTGTGGATTTACACCTCAGTATGACGAATTACAGGATTTGTATGAAAAATATAAGGAAGAGAATTTCATTATTTTAGATTTTCCCTGCAATCAGTTCGGTAATCAAGCTCCAGGCAGCAATGAGGAAATATTAAGTTTCTGTGATGCTAAATTCGGGATTACTTTCCCTATGTTTTCAAAAATTGAGGTGAATGGGGAGAATGCCCATCCATTATATAAGTTTCTGAAAAGCCAGAAAGGATTTGCAGGTTTTGACGAAGGACATGAATTGACCCCTGTGTTAAAGAAAATGTTATCGGAAGCCGATCCGGATTATGAAAAGGATTCAAGCATCAAGTGGAATTTCACTAAATTCTTAATTGACCGTGATGGAAATGTTGTAGAACGTTTCGAACCAACGGAAGCAATTTTTGTTATAGAGAATAAAATAAAAGAGTTAATCTAAGTAGTAGAAATACCATTTAGAGCCGTAAAACTAATGTATTTATGCAAAATACATTAGTTTTTTTTGTGTTTTTTATTAATATTGCAAGAAAAGTCAACTTTTGAAAAGAACTAATTGACAAATGATAATGTGCCAATTATACTAGAACAATAAAGCAAAGGCGCTGCGGATTATGTTCTGCAGCGCCTTTTTTATTTCTAGGTACCAGGCGGGTCACCGTATCAAAAGGAGGGATGTAGTTTGGGAAATCTTTATTTACTATTTTGCAGGTTGAGAGTGGCTGTTACAGGGCGTTGGTATAAAGCCTATTCTTAATTGTAAGAATCAATTGAATATTTTATAACAATACGAAGACGTGTATTTGGAGATATAAAATTATCCGGTATATATGTCTTTTTTTATTAGGAGGGAAAAAATTATGTATTCAGCAGAAAATACGATTTGGGTTTTGGTTGCGGCAGCACTGGTATTCTTTATGCAGGCAGGTTTTGCAATGGTGGAGACAGGTTTTACAAGGGCGAAAAATGCCGGCAACATTATTATGAAGAATTTAATGGATTTTAGTTTAGGTACCCCCATTTACTGGTTATTAGGTTTTGGTATTATGTTTGGTGGAAGCAGTGCACTGATTGGTGGGTTTGATCCAATGGTAAAAGGTGATTATTCATCTATATTACCTTCCGGAGTTCCTTTAATGGCATTCCTGATTTTCCAAACCGTGTTTTGTGCAACGGCAGCTACTATAGTTTCCGGTGCCATGGCTGAAAGAACAAAGTTTTCAGCATATTGTATCTATAGTATGGTTATTAGTGCAATTATCTATCCGGTATCCGGGCACTGGATATGGGGCGGCGGCTGGCTGGCTCAATTAGGATTCCATGATTTTGCAGGATCTACAGCTGTACACATGGTCGGTGGTGTAGCAGCATTTATTGGTGCAAAAATCTTAGGACCCCGTATCGGTAAATATGACAAAAATGGTAAATCAAAAGCAATACCCGGGCACAGTCTTACGCTTGGTGCATTAGGTGTATTTATTTTATGGTTCTGCTGGTTTGGGTTTAATGGTGGTTCCACCGTATCAGCTACCGGTGATGATGTTCTGGCTTCCATGGGTAACATATTTGTTACTACAAATATGGCAGCGGCAGTAGCAACTGTAACTGTTATGTGCATTACCTGGATACGTTACAAAAAACCGGATGTTTCCATGACTCTAAATGGTTCTTTGGCAGGTTTGGTTGCAATTACTGCCGGCTGTGATCTGGTAACTCCTTTTGGTGCAGCCCTGATTGGTATTATTGCAGGCTTTATCGTTGTATTTGGTATTGAATTTATTGATAAGAAGCTTAAAGTAGATGATCCGGTAGGTGCTGTTGGCGTACATGGTTTATGTGGTGCCGGGGGTACTATAATGGTTGGTCTATTTGCACAGGAACAAGGATTGTTTTATGGCGGCGGAGCTTCTCTTTTATTAACACAGGTTATTGGTGTAATAGCTGTAATCGCCTGGGTAACCGTAGCAATTACCATAACATTCCAGATCATCAAACATACAATCGGACTTAGAGTTACAAAAGAAGAAGAAATTCTTGGTCTTGATATTGAAGAACATGGTTTAACAAGCGCTTATGCGGACTTTATGCCTACGGTAGATGTTATTTCTGAAATACAGAATAAACCGTCAGCTCCCTATGCTGCTCCGGTTGAAAGAGCTGTTCCTGTCTCTAAAGTAGGTTACTCAGGACCTAGTGCAGACGGAAGCAAATTTACAACAATTGTAATTATTGCAAAACAAAGCAAATTTGAGGTGCTGAAACAAGCTATGAATGCCATTGGTGTAACTGGTATGACAGTTACCAATGTACTTGGCTGTGGAATACAAAAAGGTGCTACAGAATTTTACCGCGGAGTTCCGCTTGAGATGAATCTGCTACCTAAAGTCAAAGTGGAAATTACCGTATGTAAAGTTCCAGTTGATTTAGTTGTTGAAGAAGCAAAGAAAGCACTTTATACTGGTAATATCGGTGATGGTAAAATCTTTGTGTACGATGTTGAAGATGTAATAAAAGTACGTACCGGTGAAACTGGCTGTGATGCTCTGCAGGATGAGGAGTAATTCAGATTGCCTGAAAAGTAAATTTGAAGTTGCTGGAAGTCTGTTTTAATGAAGTAGAATTAATAAAGAAAAAGTTGTAACAATCAAGAGAGCTGCTGCAAAAATGAAATTACCTATAAGGTAAGACATCTAATTTTTGCAGCGGCTCTTAATGTATTTAGGCAATTGCGAAACACAAATATTGTATTTATATATCCTGCAAATAATACAATTTCAGAGCTGAATCTTGCCCAAAGGGCAACGGAAGCTATGAAATTCTTATTATTTGCAGGATATATTCAAAAAACTATATTGTTTCGCAATTGCCTAAATTAATTTATTGACTGAAAGGAGGATAATTTAGAACAATTAACTGAATAAGGATAGATGGCAGCCCTGTTTGATTTATATAGAAAATCACTGTTTTTTGTTCTTATCTGAAAATAAGAAAAATATTAAATCTACAACTAAATAGAGTAAAAAAGTAATACTCAACAGTAAAGTATTAGTTTTGGTATTTCTACCCCCGACAAAAAATAGTATGGTCATCATAATAATCATTATAATTAATTTACATAATATTATTTTTTTTCGTTTATTCATTAAATTGCCTCCTATAAGCCAATTTTACACTGCTAATATTATATAACAATTTATCCCAGTTATCAATGTCAATTGGCAATACACAATTTTTTTACTGAATAAACCTTGACAGAAATTGTATATCTCCAGTATAATATCTATTAATTTATAAGTGGCATAAAAAGATTCTGTGATTTGATTAACTAATCAAGAATTGATTCTTTACAATGCAATTGATATAAAGTTACTAGTTAATTATGTGCAAAAACATCTCTTATTGAGAAAAATTATTGACAAATCGATGTATTGAATAATTATTTATCCGATGCTAGAATCTTACCTATAGAAATTGCATGCTGAACTTGCATTGCACTCTCTTTGACAGAGACGTCATTACTCCAAGTAATGGCGTCTTTTCTTTGTAACTGAATGATTTAGGTATCAACGTAATTAAGGAGGAATTGATTATGAGACAGGTTGCAATTTATGGTAAGGGTGGAATCGGAAAATCTACCACAACTCAAAACTTAACAGCAGGTTTAGGCGAAATGGGAAAGAACATCATGATAGTAGGATGTGATCCCAAAGCGGATTCCACAAGATTAATTCTTGGTGGTCTGGCGCAAAAGACAGTACTTGATACACTTCGTGAAGAAGGAGAGGATATTGACCTTGACTTTATTATGAAAAACGGATTTGCAGACATAAGATGTGTAGAATCCGGCGGACCGGAACCCGGTGTAGGTTGTGCAGGCCGTGGTATTATTACCTCCATTAACTTACTAGAGCAGCTTGGCGCTTATACGGATGATCTGGATTATGTGTTTTATGATGTATTAGGTGATGTTGTTTGCGGTGGTTTTGCAATGCCCATCCGTGAAGGCAAAGCCCAGGAAATCTATATCGTAGCTTCCGGTGAAATGATGGCACTTTATGCAGCCAATAATATTTCAAAAGGTATTCAAAAATATGCGAATACCGGTGGTGTAAGACTTGGCGGTATCATCTGTAATTCCAGAAAGGTTGATGGTGAAGCGGAATTAGTATCAGCCTTTGCAAAAGAACTTGGCTCTCAGATGATTCACTTCGTACCAAGAGATAACATGGTGCAAAGAGCAGAAATTAATAAGAAGACAGTAATTGATTTTGACGCATCTGCAACACAGGCAGATGAATACAGAGCTTTAGCTACTAAGATAGATGGGAACGACATGTTTGTAGTACCAAAACCAATGAAACAGGAACGACTGGAAGAATTGCTAATGGAACACGGATTAATGGATATCTAAAAATCATGGAAAAAGTGGAGGTAGATTTATGTTATTAGTGAGAGCAATCATCAGACCGGAAAAAGTCGGCATTGTATTATCAGAATTATTATCAGCAGGCTATCCCGCAGTAACTAAAATGGATGTATATGGACGCGGTAAGCAAAAGGGAGTGAAAGTCGGTGAAGTATTTTATGATGAAATTCCCAAAGAAATGTTGTTAATGGTTGTAGACGATGCAGATAAAGATGATGTGGTCAAAATTATCATGAAATATTCCAGAACCGGTGAAAACGGACATTTTGGTGATGGCAGAATATTCGTAAGCCCCGTGGAAGAAGCATATACCATCAGTACCAAATCAAAAGGTCTATAAGCAGGTTCTGATACTCACAATAATTATTAGATTGAAAAATTAATAATAATAGTTCAAATCCTTGTTGGCAGTTCCCGCAGATGGAAGTCTGGAACTAATATAATAATTTTTCAATCTCCTGATTAAGATGTGCCATAGAGTACATGGATTGGAGTTAATATGAAAGAAGTAATGGCAATTGTACGGCAGAATAAAGTCAATGTCACGAAGGAAGCCCTGGCAGAAGCTGGAATCCCGGCTTTTACTTGCAGAAGAGTCCTTGGAAGAGGTAAAAAACTCATTGATATGACATTATTACGTTCCATTGTAGACTCCGGGGAGGTTCCACAAAATTCTACCGGAGAATATTTATCAGAGATGAACCGGTTAATTCCCAAAAGGGTTTTTACCATGATTGTAGAAGATAGTGAAGTAGAAAAAGCGATTACGGCAATAATGGAGGTAAATTCTACTGGCAATCCCGGTGATGGAAAAATATTTATTCTTCCGATTTACGAAAATTACCGGGTACGTAACGGAGAGTTGACAACAGAGGCCTATTAGCAGAAGGAGGATTAGTATGAGTGTAATGGAAAAGGTTCTTGACCAATATAACTCAAGAGTTTATAAAAACCGTAAAGAGCATATGGTCACTGTTAACCAAAATGAAAAGAATGAAATAGCAGCCAATGTCCGTACCATACCGGGTATCATAACACAAAGAGGCTGCTGTTATGCAGGATGTAAGGGCGTTGTATTAGGACCCATTAAAGATGCATTTATCATTACCCACGGACCCATCGGATGTGCTTATTATTCCTGGGGAACCAGAAGACATAAAGGAAAAAAAGAAGAGGGTGTTGATAATTTCTTACAATACTGTTTTTCTACCGATATGCAGGAGCCGGATATTGTCTTCGGAGGAGAAAAGAAGTTAAAGAAAGCCATAGAAGAAGCAATGGATTTATTCCAGCCTAAAACCATTATGATCTGTTCTACTTGTCCGGTAGGTCTTATCGGTGATGATATCCACGCCGTAGCAAAATGGGCAGAACAGGAATACGGTATTAAATGTATCGCTTTTAGCTGTGAAGGTTATAAAGGAGTCAGCCAGTCAGCCGGACATCACATTGCCAATAATCAGTTGGTTAGATATGTAATCGGTGAAGGTGACCGGGAAATCAAGAATAAATTTGCTATTAATATATTAGGTGAATATAATATCGGCGGTGATGGCTGGGAAACAGAGCGGTTATTAAAACGTATTGGTTATGAAGTAGTTTCCACTTTTACCGGTGACAGCAGCATGGAGGATTTAAAAAATTCCCATAAAGCAAATTTAAGTCTGGTACAGTGTCACAGATCCATAAATTACATTGCAGAATTAATTGAATCCAAGTACGGAGTACCCTGGATGAAGGTAAACTTTATCGGAGTAGAAGGCACAATTGAATCCTTAAGAAATATAGCAAAATACTTTAATGATCCGGAACTTACAGCTAGAACCGAAGCAGTAATAGCTGATGAAGTGGATTTAATTGAAGAGGATATGGCTTATTACAAATCCAAGTTAAAAGGTAAAACTGCTGCCATTTATGTAGGCGGTTCCAGAGCACATCATTATCAGACCTTGCTGGATGATTTAGGAGTCCATACAGTATTGGCCGGTTATGAATTCGGACACCGGGAAGAGTATGAAGGAAGGGAAGTCATTCCTTTTGTTAAACCCGATGCAGACAGTAAAAACATTGAGTCTATCACCGTATCCCCTGATCTGGAAAAGTACCATGTATATTTATCGGAAGAAGATGTAAGCCGGTTAAAAGAAGAAAAGCTCCTGGATTATTATGGCGGTATGGTAAAAGACATGAGCGACGGCACTTATATGGTGGATGACTTAAACCATTTTGAAACCGAAGAGTTCTTAAAATTATTAAAACCTGATATTTTCTTCTCTGGAATCAAAGATAAATATGTGGCGCAAAAAGGTGGTACCTTATCCAGACAGCTTCACTCTTATGACTACAGCGGACCCTATTCCTGTTTCCGTGGAGCTGTTAATTTTGCCAGAGATATAACCATGGGAATCTATACTCCGGCCTGGAGCTATGTAAAGACACCCTGGAAGACTGCTCCGATTCTGGAGGGAACCTTAGGAGGTGGTAAAGCATGTTAGATTATACGAAGAAAGAGAAATATGACAGAAGTGCCTTACGTATTAATCCGGCGAAAACCTGCCAGCCGGTAGGAGCGATGTATGCGGCCCTGGGAGTACATGAATGTATGCCCCACAGCCACGGTTCACAAGGCTGTTGTGCTTTTCACAGAATGTTTTTAACCAGACACTTTAAAGATCCTGCAATGGCATCCTCTAGTTCCTTTACCGAAGGTGCATCTGTATTCGGCGGCGGCAGCAATTTAAAGACAGCAGCCAAGAATATATTTGATATCTATAATCCTACCATTATTGCAGTGCATACCACCTGTTTATCGGAAACCATTGGTGATGACTTAAATTCCCTGATTCAGGGAATTGATTTACCCGAAGGCAAGTATATGGTTCACACCAATACCCCAAGCTATAAGGGGTCCCATATTACTGGTTTCTCCAATATGGTAGCTAGTTTTATTAATTATCTGTCCGTATCCTCCGGTAAAAAGAATGGTAAATTAGCCATTATCCCCGGTTTTGTCAATCCTGGTGATATGAGGGAAATGAAACGGCTTGCAGGACTGCTTGGAATTTCTTATACCATGCTCCCGGATACCAGCGGTGTCATGGACAGTCCCATGACCGGTAAATATGAAATGTATCCAAAAGGTGGTACCACCGTAGAAGAAATTATCGGTCTGGGTGATTCGGAATTCACCTTATCCATCGGTAGATTTGCCAGTGAAGCAGGAGCAGAAGCACTGGATAAAAAATGCCATGTTCCTTTTAAAACCTTACCCATGCCCATCGGAATCGGCAGTACAGATAAATACATTATGGAACTCCAGAGTTTTGCCAAGGCAGAAATACCTTACGAAATTGAAGAAGAACGGGGACAGTTGGTAGATATTCTTATTGATATTCATCCTTATACTTATAATAAGAAAGTTGCCATCTTTGGTGATCCGGATACGGTACTCGGTCTTACTGAATTCGTACTTGAAATGGGCATGATCCCTAAATATGTAGTGACTGGTACACCGGGAGAAGCTTTTGAAACTGCAGCAGAAAGCCTGTTTACCAAATTCGGCATGGAAGGCTGCAAAGCGAAAGCCGCCGGTGACTTATATGAACTCCATCAATGGATTAAGGAAGAAGGAGTAGATCTTCTGATTGGCGGAACCCATGGCAAGTATATTGCGAGATCAGAGGATATTCCTTTTGTCAGAGCCGGCTTTCCCATCATTGACCGCTATATCCATTCTTATATGCCCTTGGTTGGCTATAAAGGCGGCATGAGATTAGCAGAGCTAATAACCAATGCCCTTATGGACAGACAGGACAGGGACAGTACGGAAGAAGATTTTGAAATGGTAATGTAATAAATGAAATAAATAATATATATTAAAAACATACATTCTCGCAGGAAGACAAATACGTCGTTTTGCGGGAATTATGTGTTTTTAAGCCATAAACAATCAAAATACTAAATTTTAGCATACGGTAAGCAGTGATAATAATATCACGATAATAATATCACGATAATAATATCACGATAATAATATCACGATAATAATATCACGATAAAGATATCACGATAAAGATATCACGATAAAGATATCACGATAAAGATATCACGAAAAAAATACCACGATAAAAATATCATGAAAGAATATCACGAAAAAAATATTATGAAAAAATATCACGAAAGGAAGTGTATCATATGGAAAATGCAAATGTTTTAGACGAAAGAAAAGATTTCATATTGTATAAACAGGACGGCTGCAGTGGAAATGGAATGAAATGTGATGCAAACAGTGTGTCCGGTTCCATTAGTCAGAGGGCTTGCGTATATTGCGGTGCCAGGGTTGTGTTAAATCCCATAACAGATGCCTTTCATATCGTGCATGGTCCCATCGGTTGTGCCAGCTATACCTGGGATATAAGGGGCAGCTTATCCAGCGGTGAGGATTTATATCGAAACAGTTTCTCAACAGATTTAAGGGAACAGGATATTATCTTTGGCGGGGAGAAAAGACTAACAAAAGCAATAGAAGAAATCGCTGAAAAACACCACCCCAAGCTGATTTTTGTTTATGCCACCTGCATTGTGGGAGTCATTGGAGATGATGTAGATGCAGTCTGTAAGGCTATGTCTGAAAAATATAATATGCGTGTTATACCAGTTAAGTCACCTGGATTTTCCGGTAATAAGTCCGTGGGCTATAAAATGGCCTGTAATGCTATTATGGAGCTGATTTCAAAACATGAGTCAGTTAAGAAGAAAGGTGTCAATATACTCGGCGATTTTAATCTGGCCGGTGAAATGTGGATAATAAAGGATTATTTAAATAAGATCGGTATTCCGGTGGTATCAACTTTTACCGGAGATTCCAGTTATGAGACACTGATTAAAGCCTCTGGTGCCGAGTTAAATATTGTCCAGTGCGCAGGTTCTAGTACCTATCTGGCAAACCGGATGGAAGAAGAAATGGGAATACCCTATATTAAGGTAAGTTTTTTTGGAATTGAAGACACTACAAGTTCCTTAATCCGAATCGCAGAAGCTTTAAAAAATGAAAAGGCAAAACAAAAGGCAATCGATTTTGCGGAATCAGAAACCAGAAAAATCAGGGGGTTCCTAACGCAATACCGAACGAACCTGGCAGGTAAGAAGGCGGCTATCTATGTAGGGGGCGGGTTTAAAGCCATCTCTTTAATCCGGCAATTTCAATCCATGGGAATGGACACGGTAGTGGTTGGTACACAGACCGGTAAAAAAGATGATTATGAAATTATTGAAAGTCTGGTAAGTAAGGATACCGTAATTCTTGACGATACCAATCCAGCCGAACTGGAGAAGTTTATGAAAGAAAAAGGAGCAGATATATTGGTTGGCGGGGTAAAAGAACGACCCTTAGCCTATAAGCTGGGAATTGCGTTCTGCGACCACAACCATGAAAGAAAACACCCCTTATGTGGTTTTGACGGTGTAGTTAATTTTACCAGAGAAATCAATATGAGTATAAATAATCCGGTATGGAAATACATGAAGGAAACACTATAACCGTATTTTATTTGAAAGCAGTAACCATGTATGTTATGCGGAAAAGAGGTTGGTATGAGAGGGACATTAGTAAATTTAAACGTAAATCCTTGCAAGATGTGTATGCCCATGGGTGCAGTGACAGCATTTTATGGTATTAAAAAATGTATGTCCATTCTCCATGGTTCACAGGGCTGCAGTACCTATATCAGAAGACATATGGCGACTCACTACAATGAGCCGGTAGATATAGCCTCCTCTTCCCTGACTGAGGAAGGTACGGTATACGGAGGAGAACAGAACCTGATTAACGGTCTTAAGAATCTGATTAAAGTATATGAACCGGAAGTAATCGCTGTTGAGACTACCTGTCTGGCAGAGACCATCGGTGAAGACATAATACGTATTATTGATAAGTTTTATAAGGAAAACCCGGAATATAAGGATATAACCATCATTCCCGTACCTTCGGCAGGCTATGCCGGTACCCAGTTCGAAGGTTATATGAAGGCTCTCTATCAACTGGTTAAGCATGTGGAAATGGATACCACAAAACACAATAAAGTCAATGTGGTGACCAGCACCTTATCCCCTGCGGATACCAGATATTTAAAAGAGCTCCTTAACAGCTATTCCGTTGACTATATATTATTACCCGATCTGTCTGAAAATCTGGATGGAATCTATAAACCCCAATATGAAAAATTACCTTCAAAAGGTACTGATATAGAAGATGTAAAAAAAATGGCCGGAGCTTCCCTGACCATAGAAATTTCCAGCTTTACAGAAGATAACCCTTCCGTTGCAGAATACCTCTATGAAACTTATGGTGTCCCTTATAAGAAATGTAATCTGCCGGTGAGCCTGCGGGATAATGATTCCTTGCTCAGACTCTTAGGAGAGATTACAAGAAAGGATACTCCTGAACACCTTATGCTGCAACGAGGCAGGTTTTTAGATGCTATGGTTGATGCCCATAAATATAACGGAGAAGCCAGAGCTGCCATCTATGGAGAACCGGATTTTGTATACAGTACCGTCAGGCTTTGTGCAGAGAATGGAATCATGCCCTTAATTGCAGCTACGGGTTCCAAGTGCAGAAACTTAAAATCCATGTTGGAAGCAGAAATAAAAGAGGTGGCAGATAGTTATTTTATTGAAGAATATAAAATACTGGACGATGTGGATTTTCAGACCATTGAAGAATATGCCAGAGAACTTGGTGTTAATGTCTTAATCGGTAATTCGGACGGCAGAAGAATTGCAGAAAAACTGGGAATTGACCTGGTAAGAAGAAGTTTTCCCATCCATGACAGGGTTGGAGGGCAGAGGCTTAAGACCTTAGGTTATGAAGGAGCATTAAGCTTCTTGGATGAAATATCGAATGTGATCTTAAGTAAAAAAGAAACCACCTTCCGTGAAAAACTATATGAAAAATATTATAAACCAGAGATAGAAAGAGAAGTAAATCATCAGAGCAACAGTAATATCATAGAGTTAAATATACATAAGGAGGAAACGGTGTCCGTGGAAAAAACCATTGAAGAAAAAACTGCAACACATCCCTGTTATAATTGCGGTGCCCATGATTATGCGAGAATGCACCTGCCAATCGCTCCAAAGTGTAATATCAGCTGTAATTACTGTGTCCGGAAGTACGACTGTCCCAATGAAAGCAGGCCGGGGGTTACAACGGAAGTCTTATCGCCAGAGGAAGCCTTTCATAAGTATATGGAAGTTAAAAAGCGGGTACCAAACCTTTCTGTAGTCGGGATTGCAGGACCGGGAGATGCCCTGGCGAATTTTGAAGAGACAAAGAAAACCCTGGAAATGATTAGAGAAGAGGATAAAGAAGTAACTTTTTGCTTATCCACTAACGGTCTTATGCTGCCACAGTATGCAGAGGAGCTGATTCGTTTAGGAGTATCCCACGTTACGGTTACTATGAACGCAGTAGACCCTATTATAGGCGGTAAAATATATAAGTATGTGAATTACATGGGAGCATATTATTATGGTGAGGCAGGGGCTGCCATATTAATGGCTAACCAGTTAGCTGGGATAAAGATGTTAACCTTTAAGGGAATTATCTGTAAAGTCAATATAGTTATGTTAAAGGGAATCAATGAAGCACATATACCGGAGGTGGTTAAGAAAGTAAAGGAAATCGGCGGAACTATAACGAATATCATGCAGCTGATTCCGGTACAGGGAAGTGTCTTTGAGGATCTGCCTTTAGTAAATAATCAGGAAATTATGGCTATGAGAAAATTGTGCGGGGAAACCATGCAGCAGATGTATCATTGCAGACAGTGCCGTGCGGATGCCATCGGGACACTGGGCAGTGACCGGTCTATTGAATTTAACGCCTGTCATAAAACAGAGGATTCCAGGATAATATCAGATAAGACCTTCCAGGTTGCCGTAGCCACCAAAAGCGGCATGCTGGTGGATCAGCATTTTGGTCAGGTTTCAGAATTTTATGTATATGAATATAATCAGGGGAATGCCGTATTCAAAGAAAAAAGGAGCATCTCAAAGTATTGTAACGGCAGTGAAGAATGCGGGGATAAAGAAGATAAGATAGAGGCTATTATTAAAACCATAGCTGATTGTGATGCGGTAATTGCAATGCGTATCGGAGAATCCCCTAAAATGAAACTAAGCCAGCGGGGAATACGGGTATTTGCCACCTACGACAGAATTGAAGATTCAGTTAAAAAGGTTGCCTCAGAACTATCCCTATAATAAGAAGAAACCAATGAAATAAAAGAACTTATGAAATAAAAGAACTTATGAAATAAAAGAACTTATGAAATAAGAAGAAACTATTAAAATAAAAAGAATGCAATGGATAAGTAGAATCCAATTAAGTAAGAAGATATCAAGAAAGTAAGAATTATAAATTCCAGGAGCAAATAGTAAAGAATTGTATAGTACCACAGATAAATCGTTCTTTAAGTAGGACTAAGACTTTTTATAAATGGGTCTTAGCATACTTTAATAAATAGTTCATTTGAAAAGGAGAATATTATGGTTAGTCCAAAGTATCACATTTTTATTTGCACCAGCTGCCGCATTAACGGGGTTCAAAAAGGCTTTTGCTTTTCCAAGGATTCGGTGGATATCGTACAAAAGTTTATGGAGGAAGTAAACGACAGGGATCTTTCCAGTGACGTCATGATTACGAATACCGGATGTTTCGGAATCTGTGACAAAGGGCCAATTGCAGTTGTTTATCCTGAAGGAGTCTGGTATGGCAATTTGACAGAGGAAGATGTTGAAACCATTATGGAACAGCATATTGAAGGCGGAGAACCGGTAAAAGAATTAATGATTTAATGGGGATATAAGTAATGGTATGATTCTGTGAAGGCGGAAGGAGAGATGGCAGCATGATTCGTATAATAGATAATACATTAACCGGATTTGATGGAAGACTGCCATCAAAAGGAGAGCTGCATTTATTTTGTAAGCTGTTGACTATAATCGGGGTAGATATGATTGAATTGTCTATAGCCGCATATGAGAGAATGGAGGAACTGCCGGAAGAGGGAAATTATGTGCTGCATATTAATTTTGCCGAAGAGATGGATTTATATCCGGGCTTTTTAAGATATACCTGTCATTATGAAAACAATCAGGATAAGATGATTCATGAAATACAAATTAATGATGTTAGAGAGATAGTAAGGCTAAGAACCCTTAATAATTGTAAGGAACTAAGAATTACAGGACTGGATGATATCATGTGCGGTGCTTATGAAAAAACTATGAATGAAATCAAAAAGTCACTGCCAAACAGCAAAATTAATTTCTGTCCTGAAAATACGTACTGCTGTGCAAGTGCTCTTGCCGTACAATGGCTTTTAAATTACGGCAGTGATGTAACTACCAGTTTTGCAGGATATAAAAACAATGCTGCTACAGAAGAGGTAATTATGGCCTTGCGTCTGGCAGTCAGACATAAACCAAACAGAGATCTGACCGTGCTGCCGGAACTTGCCCAATTGTTTGAAAAAATAACAGGGACCAGGATAAGCAACAAAAAACCTGTTATCGGAAAGAACATATTTAAAGTGGAGGCAGGAATCCATGCCGATGGCATCAGAAAAAATCCGGCTACTTACGAAGCTTACGAACCAGGCTGTGTCGGTGGCAGATCAGAAATTGTAATCGGAAAGCATTCTGGAATGAAGGCCGTTAAATTAAAAATGGAGGAACTTAAGTTAGTTGTTCCAGAAGATGCAGTCGTAGAGAAAATTCTGAATCTGGTTAAGGAGGTCTGTACGGAAAACGGAACCAGTTTAGAGGATGGTGAGTTTGAAAAGCTGGTTTTGGAGGTGATTGCCGATGAAGGAAAATAAATATATTGTAGACACTACCTTACGAGATGGGGAGCAAAGTCCTGGGATAGCTCTTTGTACAAGGGATAAAGTCAAAATCGCTAAATTGCTGGATGAAATCGGCGTTTACGAAATAGAAGCAGGCGTTCCCTGCTTAAGTTCTGTGGAAGCAGATGGAATCTGTGAAATCATTGAGAATACGAAGCAGGCGAAGATATCGGTATGGAGCAGAATGAATAGTAAGGATGTAAAGAATTCTATTGCCTGCAAACCCCATATTATTCATATTGGAACTCCGGTATCCTATATTCAGATCTACAGTAAATTAAAAAAGAATAAGGCCTGGGTCCAGAAGAGTATATTGGAATGTGTTGATTTAGCTAAGAGTAACGGAGTTGAAGTTACGGTGGGATTAGAGGATGCCTCCAGATCCGATTTAGGATTTATATTAAGCCTAATCAAAGAACTGAAAAAAGCTGGAGTAAATATTATCCGTCTTGCTGATACCGTTGGTATTCTAACTCCCAGCCGTACCAAAGAAATCGTAGAAACCATTAAAAGCCACTCCGATATTGAACTTGAGATGCATGTCCATAACGATTTGGGTATGGCAGTTGCTAATTCTATTATTGGTGCCAAGGCCGGTGCTGCATTCATAGACTGTACCTTATTTGGTATAGGGGAGAGAACCGGTAATTGTAATTTTTATGATTTTGTACATGCAAGTGAATCCATATTTAATTTTGCAATGAGTAAAAAGCAGATTCGGCAGATTGAGAAGAATAGTTATCAGGAATTAAAAGGCGCAATGTAGTGCTTGATACAAGGATTTAAAATTATACGGTAATAAAAAGATGCATATTTTGGGGTAACAGTTTGTATGCATCTTTTTATTACCGTATTTTCATTTTAGGTATAATCTCAAACGTTGCAGCTATTATGATTTTGGTACTATCTCTTTTATATATTTATTTGATAAATAAAATAATAAAATTGGAAAAAATATATAGTTAAAATATCAATAAAAAATGGAACTATGGATTTAACATTCTCGTCTAATCAATGTAAAGCATTAAGAAAGGGGGAAATTAAAGTATTCATATAGAATATAGAAGTATCCATGATAGCTTGAAGGTTATCAAATAATTATAAGAGTTTTACTTAAATGACAAATGTAAGAAGAATATAAAGAGCCATAAGATATTAAAAAATCAGAAGACCTTAAACGACTAGAAGACCTTAAACAACTAGAAGACCTTAAAGGCCAGAAGTTATAGTATCATAACTTTACTTTTATATTCTCCTCGGTACCAGGAGAGTATAGGGATTGATAAAAATCATGTCCTTTGCAAAAAACAACAGGGATATTCAAATTGTTAAGATGTGCCATGGATAAAAAGAGTAACAGTTTAAACAATAATAGTTTAAACAATAATACTTATTTAACCCATAATGAGAATTAATTTTAATAATAGAAATATTTAGAGAAGTGTTAAGAAAAGATAATAAAAACGCCATAAAAAAATAACGAAAACACCAAAAAAGATAACCATAAAAAATAAAGGAAAGATGAGGTAGTAATTATGATAAAAACAAAATTTGTGAAAGCTCTTATATTAGGAATATGTGTATCCACCCTGTCTGCCGGAGTTGCATTAGCAGAAACCGTTGATAAGAAAGCAGTAGAAATAACCACTCAGAATGTCACAGCACCAGGCGCCTCAGTAACATCAGATGGAGAGGCATCTGAGCTGGCTGCAGTATCAGGACTGGCACAAGATCCGGAAACAACTGCATCTTCTGATGCAGCAATTGACCCGGCGGCATTAGCTGCAACTTCAGGGTTAGCAGAAGTATCACAAGGTGGAGCAGCACCTTCAAAGGAAGCCGCAGCAAAGGATGATGCTTTCATTGCTAAAGCCGATGAAATAAATAAAATTATTTTTGAAGATAAGATTAAGGATATTGAAAGCAAAGATATCGCAATTATGAGTACGGTTCCTGTAGATGGTGTCGTTGAAATCGGAATCCTTCCCTTTACTAAGGAAAATATTGATTACATTTACAGTTTAACCGGTAAGGATCAGGTGAAAGTAGTAGAAGGGGTAGAGCCTGAATTAATGGCTACCTCAGGTATTGCTACAGACGGTGTTATGACTGCATTCGGTGATAGCGAAGTATTAGAAAACGCTGATGACGGTAATGTTAAAGTTGTAAGTGTTGGCGATAATAATTCTTTTGAGAAGCCTGTAAGCAATGAAAAAAATAGTATAATGACAATGGCAGGAATTGCCGGTGTTGCAGCGTTACTTGGTGGAGCTGTTCTAATGTCACAGAAGAAAAAAACTACAAGATAAGGTCTCTTTTAAAGCAGATAACTTAAAGCAGATAACTTAAAGCAGATATCTTAAAACAGATATCTTAAAACAGATAACTTTAAAGCTTTACTTTCAATATATATTGTACTGATAACCTCTATATAACTTTAAAGTTAAGAAACATACACCCTTACGGATTAGCATTTTCCGGTAAGGGTGTATTTCTTTGATATTGTTTATAAATTTCATAAATAACTGTCTTAATTTATGTATAAGGTATTAATTTTTATTATATACACATAATAACTTCATTCAATTAGAAAATTTAGGATGAAAAACAGGAGACAGAACATGAATGTAATCGGTAGAGTGCCATGGGAAAAAACTCTGGACAGCAGTTTGGCTTTATGGATGGAAGGATATGAATTTATACAGAATCGGTGCAGGAAATATCAATCAGATATTTTTATAACGCGTTTATTAGGTGAAAAAGTTATCTGTATCACCGGAGAAGAAGCCTCAAAACTATTTTATGACAACCAGAAATTTACAAGAAAAGGGGCCGCTCCAAAAAGGATTCAAAAAACTCTTTTTGGAAAAAATGGGGTTCAGGCATTAGATGGGAATGGGCATAAACATAGAAAGGCTATGTTCATGTCCATTATGACTCCCTATAATATAAAACGTCTTGAGGTTATTACGAATAAATATTGGGAAATTTCTGCGAAAGAATGGGAAGGCAAGAATGCGATTAAGAGGATGGCTTTTTTTAATCCCAATCAAATTGTGTTATTTGATGAAGTCCAGAAAATAATGTGCAAAATTGCCTGTGAATGGGCAGGCGTCCCCTTGAGTAAATCTGAGACCGGAAGGAGAGCCGCGGACCTGGGAAAGCTAGTAGATGGCTTCGGAGGCATTGGACTTAGGTACTATGAGGGCTGCCATGCCAGAATGCGTACAGAAAAATGGATTAGGGATATCATCACTAAAATCCGGCATGAAAAAATCCCGGAGACTAAAAATACAGCTGCTTATGCCATTGCCTGGCACCGGAATTTAAAGGGAAAACTCTTAAGTACCCAGGTAGCCGCAGTGGAATTGATAAATATAATCAGACCTATCGTTGCTATTGCCACGTACATTACCTTTGGGGCTGTTGCTATGTATGAACATCCAGAGAGCCGGATTAAGCTTGCCAGGGATGAAAATAATTACGCACTTAACTTTGTACAGGAAATACGAAGATATTATCCCTTCACCCCTTTTGTAGGAGCAAGAGTTCGTAATGATTTTGTATGGAACTGCTGTCTGTTTAAGAAGAATACCTTAGTATTATTAGATGTCTATGGAATTGACCACGATTCCCGCATATGGAAAAAACCTTATAGCTTTCATCCGGAACGGTTTCATAACTGGAATAGTAATCCTTATGGCTTCATCCCCCAGGGAGGCGGCGATTATTACGAGGGACACCGTTGCCCTGGAGAAATGGTAACCATAGAAATAATGAAAGAGAGCCTTAAATACCTGGCTGCTAAAATAAATTATACTGTACCAAGGCAAAATCTTACCTACAGGCTATGCAGAATACCAACCTTACCAAGAAGTCGTTTTATCATGAAAAAAGTAAAAGCAGGGATTCGTTAAAACCCCTGCTTTTCTTTTGTGTCTCACTCAGTATTCAGTTTTCATCCATTAAAAATCTTTTTTACCAACGTCATACGAAATAGAATTTGTTGTGTCTGAATTATACCAGTCCAAGATAACCATCTCCTATAGTTTTGGCAAATCAATTTTTTTGTGTGTTTACAGCTCTGAGACTAAACTGTAAATTTTATTTTTATCTGAAAGGATACTTAACGCATTCATCTTGTGAATCAGATTCATAATATGAATTTGTTTTTTGTATCCATTCATTATTATATCTAATTATTTTTTTTATATACGGATAGCAGGTGGTAATTTCTGTCGTTACTAATTTACTTGGAGTTAACCATTTAAATTATCTTGCAAAATTTAAATAAAAGTTACCGAGTAATTAAGAAGTATGTTAAGCATTAGTTGTAAATGTTAATTGATAAAAGCTAGTTAAATAAAAAATTAGTAAAATGAAAAGTTAGTAAAAATGAAAAGTTAGTTAAATAAATGACAAAAAGCAGGGAAAAACCCTGCTTTTTGAATGTCTCTTTTTTAAGGAAATTGTTAAATCACAATTTCATTTACAGCTTCGAGACTTAAACTGTAATTTGATTTTATATTATAAGGATATGGAAAACAAAACATTAGATTTTTTAACGTCTTTACTAAAAACCAGTTTCAATAAATGACGATACAAATTATAGTTTATTTCCGTATCCAATCATTATTATGGCTGAATACGGATAAAATATTCATCGGGCTAATCTATTTTACAGCCCACACGTTCAATACCTTCAATGATATCTCTGGCGTCAACCGTATCATTATAACCAACTTCAATTGAGCTTTTTAGCAGATCTACATTAATCATACGGACACCATCTATGTCACTGAGGACATTTTTTAACTGGGTTTTTACATGTTCATTAAATAAACCGGATACATTATAGTGTACTTTATTCTTAATACCATTTATTCCTTTCTGTTATTTATCAGTATAAATCTAAAAATGTGAAAGATAACCAAATAAGAATCTGGCAGCATGAATAGTATCTGTTACGGGGACGAATTCTATAATAGAAATATACTTATTTTTAGTAAGCTATTAAAGTGTTAAAAGTTAAACATAATTTGGATAAAAACAAGGTTGTAAAATATGGTACTTTACAATATAATTGATATACAAGGTTAATAAAAATAAAAAGTTTTAGCTTTAAGGAGATCGACATGCAGGAATGGATAGTTAATTTTATGAATCAGTTTGGATATTTAGGAATTACATTTTTAATTGCCTTGGAAAATATTTTTCCGCCGATACCATCAGAAGTGATTCTGACCTTTGGCGGATTTATGACAACATATACAGAACTCACAACATTAGGAGTTATTATCAGTTCTACCATTGGTTCCTTGATCGGAGCCTGTATTTTATACGGAGCAGGGAATATTCTTTCTGCGGAAAGAATGGGTAAAATATTAGATGGTAAAATCGGGCAGATTCTACATTTTAAAAAAGAAGATGTGTATAAAGCCTATGATTGGTTTAACAGTAAAGGCAGAAGTACGGTTTTTATTTGCAGGTGTATACCTATTGTTAGAAGTTTAATATCCATACCTGCCGGAATGGCTAAGATGAAATTCGGCTTTTTCTTTCTGCTCACAGCCTTAGGCTCTTTCATCTGGAATACTATATTGGTTTATTTGGGAGTAGCTGCAAGTTCTTCCTGGGAAAAGATTGTTGCCGGTACAGATTTATATACGAAAGTTACCGTAGTGGTTTTAGGACTGATTGTATTAATAGTTGGTTTTCTTTATCTTAAGAAAAGACTTAAGAAATAATATATAATAAAAAAGCAGAAACAGTAAAAAAGTCAAAGAATTAAAAAGTCAAAGAACTAAAAAGTCAAAGAATTAAAAAGCCAAAAGCACCAATATATCTCGGACAGGCAGTAAATATCACAAATGCGGGGATACTATAAACTAACGTATTTGTATGATATATAAAATTATGGTGATGCTTCATTATATCATCAAATATTATACGGAGGTGAAAAAGTGGCTATCGAAATAGTACAGGCTGTTCGTAAAGCTGAACAGGATGCTTACGGAAAAGAGAAAGAAACATTCCAGCAAGCAGAAGCAATTGTACAAAAAGCGAATGAAGATGCCAAAGTGTTAATTTCTTCAATTACTAAGGAAGTATTAAGTAAGGCTGAGAATGATTTAAAACAGGCAGAACTTCAGGGAGCGGAACTTATGGTAACTGCGGTACAAAAGGCAGAAAAAGAAATTCTTTTACTAAAAGAAATCGTTAAGAGCAAGGAACAGACTGCAATCGAACTGGTTCTTTCTGAAGTACTTTAACCTCACCTTTCATTAGATGGGGCTATTCTTGTTCACAAGGACAACTAGGAGGTGTTTGTAATATGGCAGTGCTGCAAATGCAGCGTATATGTATATGTGCCCTGAAAAATAAGCGTAAACAAATATTAGAACTAATACAACGTATGGGAGTTATAGAGATTAATGATGTAATTCCTGAAGATAGTATTTTCCATAAATCTGATGTATCTGTGTCAGAAACCATATTGGATAAAAATGTTAATGCTGCAAAAGAGGCTCTTTTGATTCTGGAACAATATACACCTGAGAAGACATCCGTTTTAGCTGCATTAAATGGAAGAACAGTTATAACTACTGAAACCTATGATAATTTTGCTGATAGCTATAATAGGGTTGTGCATACGGCTAATAAAATCCTTTCATTAGAAAAGAACATAGCTGAGAATAAAGCGGAAATTTTAAGGCTTAAAGCTCAGGCGGAAGTACTGTTTCCCTGGAAAGGGTTTGACGTTCCGCTCAATTTTACTGGAACGAAATATACTGGCAGTTTTATCGGTACTTTGCCTGGTATGTGGACACTGGAGATGATTTATGAAAAATTGGCTTTGCAGGCTCCGATAAATGTTGAGATTATCAGTGCCTTAAAGGATCAGACCTGTATCTTTCTTCTGTGTCTAAAAGAAAATACAGACGCTGTATCGGAAATCTTACGCTCGATTGGATTTTCCTATCCGGGTTCCCAGATTGATCAAGGGGCGAAGGAATATTTAAAGGTTTTGGAGGATATGATTACAGAAGCTGAATTGAGGATTACTCAGTCGGAAGAAGAAATCAGGTCCTATCAAAATACGAAAAGTGAGTTACGCCTTTTACAGGATTATGACTCTATGAGGTCGGAAAAATATGAGGTTATCAGTCATTTACTCCAATCAAGAAAAGTATTCGTTCTAACAGGATTTATACCGAAAGAGGAAGCCAAAGAACTTGAGGATATCCTGAATCAGAAGTTTGAAGTCGCAATCGATATATCCGATCCGGCTAAAGAGGAGGAGGTTCCGGTTCTTTTACACAATAACGGTTTTTCTAGTCCTCTCGAAGGCACAGTGGAGGCCTTTAGTCCTCCCGGTAAAGATGATGTGGATCCTACTTTTATCATGTCTTTGTTTTATTATATGTTGTTTGGACTGATGCTTTCTGATGCCGGCTATGGCGCTATTATGGCAATTGGGTGTACAATAGGCTTGCTTAAATTTAAAAATACGCTGGAGAACTCCATGAGAAAAACCTTAAGAATGTATTTATTCTGCGGAATTTCCACGATATTCTGGGGAGTTATGTTCGGCAGTTATTTCGGAGATTTATTGGATGTAATAACCGGGACTTTTTTCGGATATAAAGTAACGATACCGCCGGTTTGGTTTATCCCGGTAAATGAACCTATGCGTATGCTGGTATTCTCAATGCTTCTTGGAATCATCCATATTTTTGCAGGTCTTGGGATAAAGCTTTATATATGTATTAAGAAAAAAGATTATAAATCTATGTTATACGATGTTGTATTCTGGCTTTTACTTTTAATTAGCGCGATTATAATTTTATTATCAACTAAGATGATTGGTGATATCTTCGGATTACAGTTAAATGTACCAGGAATTGTAGTAACGATCTGCTCAATTATTGCTGTTATTGCATCCATTGGTATCATATTAACCAATGGCCGCGAATCAAAGAATCCTTTTAAGAGATTTTTAAAAGGGGCTTATGCTTTATATGGAATATCCGGTTATTTAAGCGATGTATTATCCTATTCGCGTTTATTGGCCCTTGGTTTGGCTACCGGCGTTATCTGCAATGTTATTAATAAAATGGCCGGTATGGCAGCAGGTGGAGCAATCGGAATTATTCCCTTCATTCTTATAATAGCTGTTGGACATACCTTAAATTTAGGAATCAACGCTTTAGGGGCATATGTGCATACAAATCGTCTGCAGTATGTTGAATTTTTTGGTAAGTTTTATGAAGGCGGAGGGCGTATGTTCAAACCCTTCAGTGTTAAAACAAAATATTATAAATTCAAGGAGAAAAACAATGGATAAATTAGGAATCGTATTTGCTTTATTAGGAGCAGCTTTGGCTGCACTTATGGCAGGCGCAGGATCTGCCGTTGCAGTTGGTATGGGAGGACAAGCGGCAGCAGGAGTGGTAACAGAAGACCCGTCAAAATTCGGTAAAGTATTAATACTACAGCTTCTGCCTGGTACACAGGGTATCTATGGATTATTGATTGCATTCATTACCTTATCCCAAATTGGCGTTTTAGGCGGCAGCAGCGATATTTCCTTAACAAAAGGTCTTTTATATCTGGCAGCTTGCTTACCTATGGCCTTAGTAGGTTATTTTTCGGCAATCAGCCAGGCCAAAGCAGCCGTAGCCAGTATCGGTATTGTAGCGAAAAAACCGGAGCAGTTCGGTAAATCAATGATTTTCCCGGCCATGGTAGAAACCTATGCAATTTTTGCATTACTCATTTCCATGCTGGCAGTAAATGGAGTATCCGCATTAAACTTATAACAGTTAGGAGAGTTAAACGATGACTGGATTAGAAAAGATACTAAAGCATATCGAAGAGGATGCTGATACTGCTGCAGATAAAATAATAACCGAAGCGAATAATAAGGCCGCTGTAATATTGGCAGATGCCCGAGCAGAAGGTGAAAAAAAGCGTGCTGAAATCTTAGAGCGATCCAAACTAGAGGTTCAGTCATGCTTAAGCCGTGCAGAATCCGCTGCGAATTTACAGGAGAAAAAATTAATCCTGAATGCAAAGCAGGAAATTATCGGTAATATTATTAACCGGGCAAAAGAATCTCTGTTACAGCTTGAGGATACCAAGTATTTTGATATCATCATAAGAATGGTTGGGAAACATGCCTTGGCGCAAAACGGACAGATTTTGTTTTCAGAAGCGGATTCACAACGTTTGCCGATACAGTTTAACGAGACTTTAAAAACTGTTCTTTCACAAAAAGAAGGCGCAGTTTTAACAGCAGGCAAGGAAACGGTTAACATTTGCGGTGGATTTATTTTGTCGTACGGCGATGTGGAAATAAACTGTTCCTTTGATGCTTTATTTGCAGCAGCAAAAGAAAATCTGCAGGATAAAGTAAGCGACTTTCTGTTTGACTAGCCGTTTTGAGAAAGGATGAGTGATAACATGGCTGATAATCAATATATCTATGCTGTTGCCAGGATTCGAACCATGGAACTTTCCTTGCTTGATAAATCCTTTTTAGATCAGCTCTTAGCAAGTAAAAGTTACAAGGACTGCCTGCGTTTACTAACCGATAAGGGTTGGGGTGACAGCGGTGATGAAACGGCGGAACAGCTCTTGGTATCCGAGCGGGACAAAATCTGGGACACAGTATTAGAACTGGTAGGGGATACTAAAGTTTTTGATACCTTTTTATACGGGAATGATTTTCATAATTTAAAGGCGGCTATAAAACAAGCCTACGTAAACCAGGAAGTACCTGGAATCTATATGAATAGAGGCACTGTAGAGCCACAACAAATCATAAAAGCAGTGAAGGAGCATGATTTTTCCTTATTGCCGGAATTTATGAGAGAAAGTGCAGATGAAGCTTATGAAGTGCAGTTTCATACAGGAGACAGTCAGTTGTGTGATATCATTATAGATAAAGCGGCCCTGGAAGCAATTTATGGACAAGGGAAAGCCTCCGGTAATGATTTGCTTTCGGATTATGCGGAATTAAAAGTAGCTGCCTCCGATATCAATATCGCAATCAGAGGTCACAAGACCGGTAAAAGACGGGAATTTTTAGAGCGGGCGGTGGCAGACTGTAAAAGCCTTGACAGTAAGAAGTTAATCGAAGCAGCGCTGGAAGGGGAAGAAGCCATCTACAGTTATTTGGAAAATACCGTATATGCGGATGCAGTACAGGCAATTAAGGAATCACCTTCTGCTTTTGAGAGATGGTGTGATAATCTGATTATAACCCATATCAGACCACAGAAATATAATTCATTTACCTTATCTCCAATCGCTGCATATGTTTTGGCAAGGGAGAATGAGATCAAATCAGTTCGTATTTTACTTTCGGGTAAACGTAACAATCTTCCGGAAGAATCCATACGGGAAAGGCTGCGGGAAATGTATGTATAAAATAGCAGTATTAGGTGACCGTGACAGCATATATGGCTTTGCAGCTCTTGGACTTGATACGTATCCGGTAAAGGATGATCAGGATGCTGCTAAATTGCTAAAGAGCCTGGCAGATGGACAGTATGCGGTTATTTATATAACAGAAGCCCTACAGGCAAAGCTGGAAGTAGAAATTGACCGCTACAGGACAGCAAAACTGCCGGCTATTATACCAATACCCGGAGTTTCAGGCAATACCGGCAAGGGTATGTTAAGCGTTAAAAAATCAGTGGAACAAGCAGTCGGTTCCGATATTATATTTAATAATAATTAATCAGGCAACAAAACTTAATAAAACAGAATTTAATTATATAGAAAAGCAGGAGAAAAGCAAATGAGTAAAGGCACGATTAAAAAAGTTGCCGGTCCTTTAGTAATTGCTGAGGGCATGCGTGATGCCAATATGTCTGATGTGGTCCGTGTTAGTGAGCAGAGATTAATTGGCGAAATCATTGAAATTCACGGTGACCAGGCTTCCATACAGGTTTATGAGGAAACCTCAGGCTTAGGACCGGGGGAACCGGTGGAGTCAACTGGGGCACCCTTAAGCGTAGAACTTGGACCGGGACTGATCGGTAGTATATTTGATGGAATCCAGCGGCCCTTAGTAAGCATTATGAATGCTACCGGAAATAATTTAACCCGCGGGGTTGAAATACCATCTTTGGAAAGAACGAAAACGTGGCATTTTGTTCCCACTGCTAAAATAGGAGATACGGTAGAGACCGGAGATATTATCGGTACTGTCAATGAAACGGAGATAGTACTGCATAAAATCATGGTACCCAAAGGTGTAAATGGTACTATAACCTCAATTTTGGAGGGGGATTTTACCATTGAAGATACGGTGGCACTGGTGGAAACAGATGATGGTGAAGTTAAAAAAGTAACCATGCTGCAAAAGTGGCCGGTACGTACGGGAAGACCCTATAAGGAAAAACTTCCGCCTTCCATGCCCTTAGTAACAGGCCAGCGTGTTATTGATACGTTATTCCCCATAGCAAAAGGTGGCGTTGCATCGGTTCCGGGACCTTTTGGAAGCGGTAAAACTGTGGTACAGCATCAGCTTGCGAAATGGGCGGAAGCCGACATCGTAGTATATATCGGCTGCGGCGAACGCGGTAACGAGATGACGGATGTTTTAAATGAATTTCCGGAATTAAAAGATCCTAAAACAGGACATTCTTTAATGGAACGGACCGTTTTAATTGCTAATACTTCGGATATGCCCGTTGCAGCGAGAGAAGCTTCTATCTATGTTGGTATTACCATAGCGGAATATTTCCGTGATATGGGATTTTCTGTGGCACTTATGGCTGACTCAACCTCCAGATGGGCAGAAGCCCTCAGGGAGATGTCCGGCCGTCTGGAAGAAATGCCAGGTGAAGAAGGTTATCCGGCTTATCTTGGCAGCCGTCTTGCCCAGTTTTATGAAAGGGCAGGCAGAGTTATATCCTTAGGAAAAGAAGGCAGGGAAGGAGCTTTATCCGTAATCGGAGCGGTATCACCTCCCGGCGGTGATATATCAGAACCTGTATCCCAGGCAACTCTGCGTATTGTAAAAGTATTCTGGGGACTGGATTCAAATCTTGCCTACAGACGTCATTTTCCGGCTATAAACTGGTTGACCAGTTATTCCTTGTATGTTGATAGTATGGGAAAATGGTTTAATCATGAAGTGGATGAGAGCTGGATGGCTGACAGGGCTCGTATTATGCGTCTGCTCCACGATGAATCGGAGTTAGAGGAAATCGTAAAGTTAGTTGGTATGGATGCACTTTCCGCACCGGACCGCTTAAAATTAGAAGCAGCCCGCTCCATCCGTGAAGACTTTTTACATCAGGATGCGTTCCATGAGGTGGATACGTATACTTCATTGGATAAACAGTTCAGAATGATGGAACTGGTATTAAAGTACTTTGATGTTGCACTGGAGGCCTTAAATAAGGGGGCTGAGGTTGACGGACTAGTGAAGCTTCCCGTACGCGAGAAGATCGGACGATTTAAATATATCGCCAGTGATAAGATAGAGAAGGAATATGAGGAGATTTTAACTTCATTATACCGTGAAATTAATGTATTAACACAAAAGGAGGAATCCTGATGCCAAAAGAGTATAGATCCATTAGAGAGGTTGCAGGTCCTCTGATGCTGGTTCATGGAGTTGAAGATGTAAAGTACAATGAACTAGCAGAAATCGAACTGGCAAGCGGTGAAAAACGTCGCTGCAAGGTACTGGAAATTGACAAGGGAAACGCACTGGTTCAGTTATTTGAAAGTGCGTCTGGTATTAACTTATCCAATAGTAAAGTAAGGTTTTTAGGCAGAAGTATGGAACTTGGTGTATCCGATGATATGTTAAGCCGTGTATTTGACGGTTTAGGACGTCCGATTGATAAGGGACCTGAAATCCTGCCGGAAAAACGTATGGATATCAATGGTTTGCCCATGAATCCGGCTGCCAGGAATTATCCCCAGGAATTTATACAGACCGGTGTATCGGCAATCGACGGATTGAATACCTTAGTCCGTGGACAGAAACTCCCGATTTTTTCGGCAAGTGGTCTGCCCCATGCTCAGTTGGCGGCTCAGATTGCAAAGCAGGCAAAGGTAAGGGGTACAAGTGAACCTTTTGCCGTTGTATTTGCAGCTATGGGTATAACCTTTGAAGAAGCTAACTTTTTTACAGAAAGTTTTAAGCAGACCGGAGCTATTGACCGTACCGTAATGTTTATTAATCTTGCTAATGACCCGGCAGTAGAACGTATCGCAACACCCCGTATGGCTTTAACAGCAGCGGAGTACCTGGCTTTTGAAAAAGATATGCATGTACTGGTTATCTTAACGGATATTACCAATTATGCAGATTCCCTTCGTGAAATATCTGCCGCCCGTAAAGAAGTACCGGGACGCCGGGGGTATCCAGGTTATATGTATACGGATTTAGCTTCCCTCTATGAACGCGCCGGCAGGCAGAAAGACAAGGCAGGAAGTATCACTATGATTCCTATATTAACGATGCCGGAGGATGATAAAACCCATCCAATCCCCGACCTTACGGGATACATTACGGAAGGTCAGATAATCTTAAGCCGTGAACTATACCGTCAGAATGTGGCTCCCCCAATTGATGTACTGCCTTCTTTATCCCGTCTTAAGGATAAAGGTATCGGTGCGGGTAAAACAAGAGCAGACCATGCAAATACCATGAACCAGTTATTTGCAGCTTACGCAAGAGGTAAGGAAGCAAAAGAATTAATGGTAGTACTTGGTGAAGCGGCACTTACGGATATTGATAAATTATATGCGAAATTCGCCGATTCCTTTGAACAGGAGTATGTATCCCAGGGTTATGAGACTGGCAGGGATATTGAAGAAACCTTAGACCTTGGGTGGAAACTGCTATCTATTCTGCCAAGAACCGAACTTAAGAGAATTAAGGATGAATTTCTGGATCAGTATTATGGCAAGCAGAGCTAGAAGGAGGTGCTTTCATGGCTAAGGCACATATTAATCCGACCCGTATGGAGCTTACCAGGCTTAAGAAAAAGCTGACGACAGCAGTAAGAGGCCATAAGCTCTTAAAAGATAAGCGGGACGAGCTGATGCGCCAGTTTCTTGATCTGGTACGTGAGAACAAAACATTACGCGAAAAAGTGGAAAAAGGAATTGCAGCCGCCAATAATAATTTTGTTTTGGCCCGTGCCGGTATGGAGGATGAGGTGTTAAATGTTGCATTGATGGCTCCCAGGCAGGAGGTATACTTAGATACCCATACCAAGAATGTTATGAGTGTAGATATTCCGGTATTTGAGTATAAAACAAAAACACCGGATGAACATGATATCTATCCCTACGGTTTTGCCTTTACTTCCAGTGATCTAGACGATGCAGTGAAATCTCTTCAGGATATCCTCCCGGATATGCTGCGCCTGGCAGAATGCGAGAAAGCCTGCCAGCTTATGGCCTCGGAAATTGAAAAAACCAGAAGGCGCGTAAATGCCCTGGAACATGTTATGATACCTGAAATGCAGGAAAATATCAAATATATCAAAATGAAACTGGATGAGAATGAACGCAGCACCCAGATCCGTTTAATGAAAGTAAAAGATATGATGTTAGAGCAGGCACATCATTATAGTGAACATGATTATAATTGATTATAACAAGAAATAAGTGATATCGGTGAATTGATATATTGAAATTGATGAATTAACTACAGACCAAATAACATTAAACAAAATATATCAGAAAAAAATACATCAGACAAAAATGCTTCAGACAAAGAAATTTCAGACAAAACAGCATTAGACAAAAAACACAAAAAACATCATCAGACAAAATAACCGGATTGACCTTATATAAACTATGTAAGGTCAATCCGGTTATTTATAGAATCTAAGCCTTAAAGGCACTTATCTTATTTCATACTGACCAGATAATTAAAACGCCTTATTATCTCTTGCGATAAAGGATTCACAGTCGGTGTCTTCGGATTTGGAAGAGACTGATTCTACTCTGCCCACTGAAATTTTATCCAGGGTACAATAATCTTTCTCCCCTGCATGATATCTGCATTCTGAAACAATACATTGAATACTTGGGTTACTATCCATCTTTATTCCTCCTTTCATTTTATCATTGTTTAGCATGCGCGATATAGCAGGATTTATTCATCAAAAGAGAATTACATACTTCCTGAACAGCCATATAATACTGATTTTGAGTAAGAAAGGAGACATTGGAATAAAGAACTATCATTTTGTCTAAATTACTCAAACTTCGCAGTTAATAAACTTAAAAACACTTGATAAAATCAGCCCTAAAACTAAATTGAAAGCATGATTATGCTATGTTTCATTAGTGAATTCCAGGTTCAGAATCCTAAGCTTATGAAACATAGCATAATCAATGCTTTCTTAGTCACCTTCATTGCTGATTTTATCAAGTATACCAAGGCAAAAATAACTGCGAAGTTTGAATAAATTACTATTATTTAGTCTAAGTATAATCCGTCCCTGAATACCTTCTCTATGTTATAATCCTGGTCCATAATGACAAAATCTGCTTTTTTGCCAGCTTCTATGGAACCAATCTCTTTGTCGGCATTAATGGCTTTTGCCGGTATTAATGTAGCACTTAAAACTGCTTCTTCAACAGGAATTCCATATTTTATTACATTTTTAAAAGCTTTGTATACAGTTGTTGTGGAACCTGCAATGGTTCCATCCTCCAGAGTGGCTTTACCGTTGTTAACGTAAACCTTCTGTCCGCCCAGCTCATAGATTCCATCCTCTAACCCGGCAGCACTCATAGAATCAGATATTAGGATTAACTTATCGGAATCGACCTTATACATCAGCCTGATAACAGAAGGATGGATGTGAATACCGTCACAGATGATCTCGGCATGGATATCAAAATCAGATACTGCTCCAACCAGACCCGGTTCTCTGTGATGTAAGCCGTTCATAGCGTTAAAAAGGTGAGTTACATGGGTGGCACCGGCTGCGATGGCTTGTGAGGCCAGTTCATAAGTGCAGCTGGTATGTGCCAGAGAAATAACCTTGTCTTTGCTGTGTTTTTTAATAAATTCCAAGGAACCGGAAAGATTTGGGTCAAGATCGATAATGCGGACATTATTACCGGATAAATCATTTAACTCCGAGTATTTTTTTTCATCAAGGGGCATTAAATACCTTACGTCATGAGCTCCTTTTTTATCTGCTCCCAAAAAAGGACCTTCCATATTGATGCCGATGATTCGGGTTCCCTTTATTTGATTATCCATAATAGTATTGATTCGAACCATTGCACTTTTATAAATTTCATAATCAATGGTCATGGTGGTAGCTAATATTGAAGTAATACCGTTCCTGGCGTAAAACCTGCACATTTTTTCAATATCGTTTGTCTCCGCCGTAGTAAAATCATAACCGATACAGCCATGGGAGTGAAGTTCTATAAATCCTGGTATGATTCGTTTTCCAGAACAATCCATGGATTCAGGGTAGTTCAAAGTAACGGATTCCGGAGCATAAATTGCACCAAAACGTCCGTTTTCTACTGTAAAATCTGCTTTCTTAAAGGTTCCGTTAAGAAAGACTTCTGCATTTTTATATAACATAACTGCCTCCTAATCAAAACAGTACACAACAGTTAAATCAGGATGGAACTGCAATATGGATGCAGGTACATCTGGTGTTACAGGTCCATGTAATGCTTTTTCAATAATCTCTTTTTTATCAGGTCCATTGGCTATTAATAATACCTTTTTAGCCTGCATGATTGATTTTATTCCCATGGTTAAAGCTTTCTTGGGCACTTCATCAATGGTCTGAAAAAATCTGGCATTTGCTTCAATGGTGGATTCATCCAGGTTTACAATATGGGTAGTTTTCTCAAAAGAGACATCCGGTTCATTAAAACCAATATGACCATTGCGCCCGATACCAAGCAGCTGGAGGTCAATACCACCAAGCTCTGCTATCAGTTTATCATAACGGCTGCATTCTTCTTCGTAATCTGCAGCCAGACCATTGGGAACATTAGTATTTTCCAGTTTTATATTAACCTGGCTGAACAAATTCTGATTCATAAAATAACGATAGCTTTGATCATTATCCGGAGATAACCCGCAATATTCATCCAAATTCACTGTTTTTACTTCTGAAAAATCAATATCACCTTTTTCATACCATTCAACTAATTGCTTATAGGTTCCAATAGGGGTAGAACCAGTAGCAAGACCTAATACACAGTCCGGTTTTAAAATTACCTGGGCTGAAATAACATTAGCGGCTTTTCTGCTTAAATCTTTATAATCACTCGCTTTTAGTAAATTCATGTTTTTACCTATTGTATATCGCAGGTTTGCGATATTGCCACATAATAAAATGTGAAAGAATCACATTGTGGCTACCTTTCATTTATATATTTAATTTCAACCTTTTACCTGTACCTTTCGATTTTAAATAAGAAGGAACTCTAAATATAGTATATATCTTATCATTAAAAAATCAAGTTAGAATAAAAATATTTTTCTTATTTGAGTAAAAATTACTGAATGGATATGTGAAATTACATTGACTATTGGTCATATATAATATATTATTTTTAAAAAGAAAAAAATTTTTGTAAATGAAAAGGAAAATATTTTTATTTTATGAATCGAATTGAGAAAAACCAATTCATATCTATTGTAAAAAAAGACCGGAAAGAGTAAAATTAATTTGATAAATGTCTTTTAAAGGATGATTTAAAGCTATTTTGAAAGCAATACATGGAGGTGGGTATGATTAATAAATCTGAGATTTTAGAGCGTATACACGGGGGTCTCATCGTATCCTGTCAGGCATTAGAAGAGGAGCCGCTGTATGGAGCTTCTATTATGGCAAGAATGGCCTATGCAGCCTGTTTGGGTGGAGCTGTTGGGATACGTGCCAATACTCCGGAAGATATTAAAGCAATAAAGAAAGAGGTCAAGGTGCCTGTTATAGGTCTCTTTAAACAGACCTATCCGGATAGCGAAGTATACATAACTCCTGTGGAAGAAGCAGTCGATTCCCTGATGGAAAGCGGTGCAGATATTATAGCAATGGATGCTACAAGGCGGATAAGGCCCTTTGGGGTGAAGCTTGATACGTTTTTCTATAAGATACGGAGTAAATATCCGGATATGTTATTCATGGCGGATTGTGCTGATTTTGAAGATGCCGTCTTTGCGCAGGAACTTGGATTTGATCTTGCAGGAACGACCTTATGCGGTTATACCAGAGAAACAAAAGGGATAACACTTCCCAATATACGATTAATGAAAGAACTTGCTTCTGCTTTGAAGATTCCAATGATAGCAGAAGGCGGAATATGGACACCAGAGCAATTAGCAGAAGCTATGGAGGCAGGAGCCTATGCTGCTGTTGTCGGTACTGCGATTACAAGACCCATGGAAATCACAAGACGGTTTGTTGATGCAATCAACAGAGAATAAACAGAAAATTGTAAAAGGAGTATTGATATGGAAGGAATCTATACCAGAATAGAAAGCGGCTATGCCAAATTTACCAAATCGGAAAAAATAGTGGCGGATTTTGTTTTTGAAAGTCCGCAGAAAATTCTCTATACTTCCATTACAGATCTGGCTGAAATGTGTGGCGTAGGGGATACGACTGTGTTCCGGTTCTGTAAAGCTTTAAAACTTAATGGCTACCAGGAATTCAAAATGCTGTTAGCCCAGGATATTGCCAATAAAAAGGGGAGCGGTAATGCAATAGCAGGTACGATAGAACCGGAGGATGATATTAAGACCGTTTGTCAGAAAACCTTATCGACTAACTTAGCAGCCCTAAATGAAACCTTTCATTTACTTGACTTTGATGCTGTAGTTAAGGCAGTAGATCTGATATCGGCTGCAAAAAGAATTCACTTTTTTGGCATTGGTTCCTCGGGTGTAATAGCACTGGAAGCTAAACAGAAGTTTATGAGAATACTGCCTAATGTTGAATTCGTGGCAGACTGCCATATGCAGTGCATGGCAGCATCACTTCTTGACAGCAGGGATCTGGCAGTTATCTTTTCTTATTCCGGCTCTACTAAGGATATGATTGAAGTTCACAAACTGGCAAAGCAGAATGCCTGCAAATCTATCTGTATAACAAGATTTCCTAAATCAGCACTTACAAATCAGGCTGATGTGGTGCTTTTATGCGGCTCTAATGAAGGACCTTTAGACGGAGGGGCCTCCTCAACCTCCATGGTACAGTTGTATCTGTTGGAAGTTCTGTATATGCAGTATTTTGTGAAGCATTATAACCAATCCAGTGTAAACAAAGCCAGAACTACAGAAGCCATCTCCTCTAAATTATTGTAGTGTATCAAGTAATATTTATAAATTTATTTTCAGTTAAATAAAGCATGTTTATGGAAAGTTATACTCCAGAAACTAAGATATCTTATAGCTGTATGTTCTGTATTACTTTTATATCAGTCAAACTATTAATTTAACTAAAAAGAGCGGATACTGCGAATAGAAGGTTTCGTAAAGAATATAAGGTTTCATAAAGAATTTAAGATTTGATAAAAAAAGAGCAGTTGCAAAATTACAGGAGGAAACTTGGACATTCCAAAGTCATTTATTCTCCAAAGTTTGCAGCTGCCCTATTCTTTATGTGCCCAGAGGCACACTTCTATTCTGGGTTGCCTATATATAATTTAATTTTATCAATTCGTTTCTTGCTCACACTTTCAATCTTAAATACCAGATTATCAATCTCAATCGTACGGTCATCATCTTCATTTGGTATTTCGCCCATAGTATCAATCAGTAATCCGGATATGGTTTCATAATTTTCTGAAGATATATTTAAATCCAGCATATCATTCAGCTCATCAATGGTAAGCAAGCCGTCAATAAGATAGGTATCATTATCAAGCTTCTCGATTTTGGGTACTGAGGTATCATATTCATCCTCAATATCACCCATAACTTCTTCCACCAGGTCCTCCATAGTTACAATACCGGAAAAACCACCGTATTCATCGATTAAAACGGCAATATGATTTTTGGATTTCTGGAGCTCTTTAAATAATTCATAGATATTTTTGCTGTCTGGTACCAGATAAGGTTTTGTCATAATGGAACGGATATCAACATTTTTGTAACCTGTTTTAATTGCTTCCCTCATAAAATCCTTAGAATATAAAATACCGATGACATTGTCTATATCGTCTTCATAAACCGGTATCCTGGAGTACTTCGTTTCTAATAGAGTATCGATATAATCTTCTTTGAGATCTAAAATATTAATTGCAAATATGTTAATCTTAGGAGTCATGATCTCCTTGGCAAGTTTATCATCAAATTCAATAATCGAATTAATCATCTCTTTTTCATTTTCATTGAGGACACCGTGGACTTGTCCTTCTTCCACCAGGGATTTAATTTCTTCTCTTGATAAAATATCCTCAGTAACACCACCTTTTGAACCAAAGAGCTTCATAATCAGGTTAGTGGAGGCTGTTAACAGCCGAATAAATGGTGAAGCCACCTTTGATACAGCTAAAATAGGCTTTACTGCGAACATACTAATTGCTTCCGTATTCTGCAATGCTATTCGTTTTGGCACCAATTCACCGAATACCAGAGTGAAATACGATAATATAACAGTAACCAGAATTAAGGAAATTTGATCACCATATGGAATCTCAAGGCTTTTTAGCCATTGTCCTAATGGACCGGAGAGTCCGGTGGCAGCAGATGCACTGGAAAAGAATCCGGCAAACGTAATAGCGACTTGGATCGTCGATAAGAATCTCGTAGGCTCTTCTATTAATTTTTGAACCAGCTCGGCTTTTTTATTACCTGATTCCGCTAAACGCTTGATTTTGTTTTTGTTGACAGATACAGTTGCCATTTCGGCACATGAAAAGAATGCATTAATTAAGGTTAAAATAATTAGTATTATTATCTGAATAATAATACTATCCCCGTCAGGGTCTACCATTGTAACTTTCCTCCTAAATTTTAATAGTAGTATGATAACATATAATTTTTGATTATGCAAGTTAACTTGGTATAAGTTACACGGCAAACACATGAATAGATGAATAGCAAAGAGGCGGAAGTATTCCGACGGTCCTTTGAATTTAACAAGTTTTAAACCTTTTTTTCTAATAAATGCCGGGTTTGTATTATAGGAATCCAGGAGTAAGAGCAAAGTTTTAGTAGAGACTAAAAGGCTTAGAACCTGCATATTCGATTCAGATATACAACCCGGCTGTTAAGTGAATTATGTTCAGAATTACTGTCTTGCAGTACCGGCAGAACTTAAGAAGAATTGGTTTAAAATTCCGTAAGCCATAAAATCAGCCAATTCAAAAGCCTGTGTTTCTATGGATTCAAATAATTTTACATCCAAACCGTATCTGCCATTTAAACGGTATACAGCTGCTTCCTCAATCATTTTTAAGTGTTCATAAAATAAAGACCGAAACTGTCTGGCCGACCAGTAAGGGTTGACTTCTCTTAAGAAAATACAGATATCTTCGGCATTCTTATACCATTTTCTCCGATCTTCATAAACTTCTTCAGAATTACCTTGTCTGGTATTGTTAATTAGGCTTTCGGCTATTAAAATATGTTCTTTAAACAAACCTTCAAAAGTCCTGGCTTTCTCGGCACCATAAAAGTTCCTGAGTGCAACGGCAAAATCAGTCGGACTCCTAAGAAGCCTTTCCGTAACGGTCGCCAGATCGTCAAGTCCTGAAGTGGTACTTACAATAAAAGACCTGGTCCAGAATACATGCTGAGCCCATAATTTACGGAACATATTAAATACCGTAATCTGATTTTTGCAGCTGGATAAAATGTTGTTGTTAAATTGCATACAATTCACCCTTCATTCTTTTTAGTAATTATATGAGAATAATATACTTCTGATACTAAGAAGAGGTGAAAAACAAGAATGAAATGAAATCAAAACGTTCTTACTTGGTCTTTCCCTGACTTGCCACCTGCTCCATCTGAAACTTAATAGCCTCCTGGTCCCCGAGATAATATTTGCTGATAACCTTAAAATCCTTGTCAAATTCATACACTAAAGGGATACCCGTAGGTATATTCACTTCGATGATTTCCTCCTCAGATAAGTTATCCAGATACTTAACCAGGGAGCGGATTGAATTGCCGTGAGCAGCGATAAGAACCCTTTTTCCGGTTAACATATCTCTTTTAATGGTTTCGTTATAATAAGGGATAACACGCTCAATCGTATCTTTAAGACTTTCACATAAAGGCAGCTCCTCCTTAACAAATTCCCGGTACTGGTGCTGTCTGTGTGGATTCTCATTATCGTTCTCGTCTAACTTTGGAGGACGGATATCAAAGGAACGGCGCCAGATTTTAACCTGGTCTTCGCCGTATTTTTCAGCAGTTTCTGATTTATTAAGACCTTGCAGGGCACCATAATGCCGTTCGTTTAACTTCCAGGTTTTCATTACCGGAAGCCAGGCTAAATCCATTTCATCCAAAACATAATTTAAAGTATGAATAGCTCTTTTTAAGTAAGAGGTATAACAAATGTCAAAATCATAACCGCTTTCCTTAAGAAGCTTTCCGGCTGATCTGGCTTCTTCCCTGCCTTTTTGAGAAAGGTCTACATCTTTCCAGCCGGTAAAGAGATTTAATTTATTCCATTCACTTTCACCATGCCTGATAATTACTAATTTCATAATATTGCCCTCCTTTAAATGATTTTTATTTATTTTACTTCTTTTAAATCCATATGACAAGATATACTTAATCGAACCATATTTATTCTTGCTTTCACCATTTTGTTAATTTTCATCTTTACACATTATTATGATTTTGCACGTTCCTATGAAACATTGCCGCAGAATAAAATGTGACATAAATTACACAATCAATAAAAATGGTATAACCTTATTCTTTGCAATCTTTGAATATGGTTTTTGTATACGGAACATACTTAAGTTGTTAGATAAAATAAAATGGAAAGAGGAGATTAACTATGCCAAAAGACAGTCAGCCGGATAATAAAAAAGCAAGAATGGAAAAAGCCAACGGACAAACTCCAATTACCAGAGAGAATCAGAACCAGAATAGAAACTCAAAAAAGCAATCGATCAAAAATAATGATGTTTAAGGGAGGATGAAAGAATGGCTAAAGCAGGAATGAGACGCCCGGACCCGAGTGAACCCCACGGAACAGAAGGCGGGCAGGGAACCCACATCCCTAAAAATGATGTAAAACCAGTTCCTGAAATCCAGGGGAAAGCAAAAAGTGGTCATGAGAAAGCCAATCCCATCAAGTTTGAGGGAAAGTGGTAAAATGAGGCAGAAGAAAGGAACTGTAAGGGCTGCACGCATTTACTGGTGCTGCCCGTGCTAAATTTATTTCACAGGAGATTCCTATGAATCCCCTGTGAAATAAAATCCTTACCTGGCAGGATACACACTTCTATTAATAAAATTTAACAGGTAAAATTCACACTTACCGGAGCATTCGCCATTTAAACTTTGGAATCAGCCTCTCATTTTATAAATAAGTCTGCTTGAAAACAGAAAATATAATAATAACAGGAAATATATCAATTTCCTCTTGATACTGCGCTGATACGGCATTATACTATTGGAACAGCATATTAATATCCCGAAAAAGCCCGAACAGCATATTAAATACTCAACTAGAATACCGCACCAGCGCTACATACTGCGGACAGGACAGCCTGGATTGGAGGACATATGAAAGAAAAAAGTACAAGAAACAGTATAATAGCCGGAATAACCGTAATGGTTGTAAACTTTATTTTATTAATAGTCGGGGTAAAAATAATAAGAAGCAATAATATAGTACTGCAAAACCTAGCAGCCTATACAATACTATCCGTTATACTGGGGGTTATAACTGCAATATTTTTATATCTGGGCCTAAAAACTGCGGCTCTCATCTTTCTTGTAGGGATTATAATCGGCTTATTCAACCTGTTCACCATGTTTTTAAGCGAAATGAATGGCTGGGAAGACCTGGCCGGATTTATATCCTATCTGGCTTGGATCATAATCGGACTAATCGCCGGATTAATTATTCAATTAATCTTATACCTATACCATAGATGGAAGAAATAATATAGCTGTAGTATTAACATCTTGCCGATGAATGTATATACGGCATCCTATGGTTTATTTGCTGAAATAAATGAATGAAAAGTTGACATCTGCAAAAAATATAGTTAAACTTAAGTAATAAACTAATACATTAAAAATAAAATATGACATGTATTAATATTACTGAGGGAGCGGCATATATGTGGTTATTTGTTATTATATTTGTAATATTTGGTATGATTGGTACCTTATCACCACGAACCTCCTGGTATTTGTCAAATTGGTGGCGGTTTGAAAACAAAACGGATCCAAGTAAAGCATCTTTATTCATTTACAGAATAAGCGGAATTATATTTTTATTAGCGGCATTATTAATAATTTTTGTATAAGAAAAAGAAATTTATTCCAGAAAAAACCATTGATCAGTGACAGGATTATTGAAGGTTAATTAATAGGGTATAGAATGAAAAGGTACACTGTCTGATGAGCGCCGTCAGGAGTTGTACCTTTTCATTTTTACATTTACTATGTCAAAAATGAAACCTAAATCCCAGTAAAAATACTTAACCCCAATTCCTTACGTTTCTTCTCAATATGATCCACGTAAATCTGTATCGTTTTCTCAGCATCCAATTCCACCACAACCTTACCAAGTCCAAGACTTTCAGTGGTTTCAGTTAAGGTTTTTACCACTACATCACTTCCGGTTATGGAAGGTACCGGTGCAACATGGACCAGCCAGCCAAGAGCCACCGCCGTGCAGGCATCTGCCACCGCTTTTTGTTCCAGATACTCAGGAGCACCGATAACAAGAGGTAACTTATTCGTATCAATATTAAGGGCATCGGCTAGTTCCTTAGCAGTATGGGTCATCTTGCCGATATCTACGCAGGCGCCGTAAGAGAGAACCGGGGGGATTCCCAGTTTTTTGCATACAGCTTTTAACCCTTCCCCACATTCCTCCGCGGCTTTTGGATTGGTTAGACCGGTATATTCCATAACGGAGGAGGTACATCCACCGGAAAGGACTAAAATATTATTCTTTATTAATCCCTTAGTAATTTTAAAAATATTACTGCCGCCTTGTCCAAAGCGGGCAGTGGTACAGCCTACAATGGTTGCGATTCCTCTGATATTTCCATTAACAATTTGTTCAAGTAACGGTTCAAAACTACCACCCAGTGCCTTCCTAACGGATTCAGTACTAAATCCAACCGTGCAGTCAGATTTATAAGGAGGAATATAGGTCTTTCGGTTTTCTGCTTTTCTTTTTTTAAAGGTTTCAATGGCCATAGTAAGGGCTTTTGTGGCCTGTTCCTGCATCTTTTCAGGAATAAAATCCAGGGTTTCAGTGCCTTGCAGCTTAATAACCGGATGGGTACTTAAAAGCTTCGTACCAAACCGTTTGGCAAATAGAGGCATGGTCGGTACCGTGCAGTTATAATCAAACATGAACATATCTACAACTCCCGTAGCAAGGAGATATTCCTGGGAAAGCCATTCACCCTCCTGACCGCCATAGCCCTCAGTATCATGGGTACCTTCATAATTCATAAGCTGCTGGCCTTCACAGACATGTCCTAGTATCTGTATGCCTTCGGCACCGGCTTCTTTGGCTTTATTCTGCCATTCCTTTGAGGAAGCCAGGTCAAGGGCAACATGTGCTAGTAAGGGCATATGACCATTGGTTACGATATTTACCATACCTTCTTTTAATAACCCCATATTTTGGCGTTTTTCTGTTATTTCCTGAGTACCCATAAGGATTTCCTGAATAATATCTAAAAGGAAGAGTCCTTGATATTCATTGGCAACACCAAGTCTTACACTATTTAATAAAAAGTCCACCGGATCGGAACTAAAATTCGTCATACAGCGGGTCTGGGCATAAGCAATTTCACTGTATCCGCCCCCGGGAAACAGACCAAGTTCCTTCCATAGGGCTTTTCTCTTAGTAGGCGCAAAGGCTTCAACGGTTTTAGAGGGTTCATAATAAGGCGAATGAATATCATCCATAACCCAGTCGGCAAAGTGGACGGCAAGTTTTTGAAGGGATTGATTGGTATCAAGCCCTGCCATATCCGCATATTTTTTAAGCTTCTCCCCATCCCGGATTTTAAGACCGCTTTCCGGATGTTCCCCGGCAGCTTTTAAGGTTCTGGCAGCTTGTTCGCAATGAAAAATATTGGCAGAAGTACCGATTGTTACATGACGATATACAAAATTTCTGGAAACCATAGTATGAGCATCCACACCGCAGGTACCTCTTGGAACTTTATCATTAATCCTGCAGGGACCATTGGCACATAACTGGCAGGAAAGCCCTTCAATACAAAACTTACACTGGATTGGCTGCTGCTCCTTGAACCGGTCAAATACATTGGTCATACCAGCATCGTGAACCACTTTATACATTTCCCGCATGGCAGGATCAAGAATAACATTTAAGGGATAACCTTCTTTGGACTGGTCGTCTTTTTCGATATGTTCCCGCTGCCATTTATGAACTTCTTTCATGGAGGGAGATCCCTCTATGATGTTATAATTTATCGAAACTCTGCTATGGATATCGGTATGGGTATTAGGATCATTGGAAGCTTCAGCGGTAAGTTTGCTTCCAAAGGTGGTATTGTCACCCCGCATGGTTTTTGCACTTTGTTCAAAAGATTCCAGAATTGATTTATCTGACATAATGTTTCCTCCTAAGATAGTATTTGACCTTAGGTTTTGCTATTTCTGGAATTTTATACTTTTTAAACTGGAATATCAACGCCTAAGAAAGTGCTGTAAAGTACCTTATTGAAAACTTTTTATATATAAGATTCGAGAATCAATAATCAATTTTGTACGAATGAATGCTACCTGATATAGAAACGATGTATCTTGTAAAAAGTCAATAGAAAAAGACAATAGAAAAACCAATAAAAGATTTTTTAAACAGACTATTGCATAAATTATACCCGAGTATTATAATAGGGATTAAATTAGTAGGAATTAATTTAGTGGGATTTAAAATACATATCATAAATCCTTAATATAATTAACAATACGGAAAGGCAAAGGAATAAGATATGACAGGCAACCTATTGGAAATAAAAAATCTGCAGGTCTGTGCAGAAGATAAAATTATATTAAATGACCTAAACTTAACAGTAAGAGAGGGGGAAGTCCATGTAATCATGGGTCCAAACGGAGCTGGCAAGTCAACGCTGGGTTATGCGGTGATGGGACATCCGGGGTATTCCATAAAGGGAGGCAATATTCTATTTGAGGGTGAGGATATTACCGAAGAAAAAGCAGATGTAAGAGCGAGAAAAGGAATCTTTTTATCCTTTCAGAATCCGGAAGAGATACAAGGAGTAACCCTTGAGAATTTTTTAAGATCTTCAAAAACAGCGGTTACCGGAAAGCCCTTGCGGGTAATTGCTTACAAAAAAGATTTATATAAACAGATGGATTCTTTAAATATGGATCAGGATTATGCCACAAGGTACTTAAATGTAGGTTTTTCCGGTGGTGAAAAGAAAAAATCGGAAATTCTCCAGATGCTTATGTTAGATCCTAAATTAGCAATTCTCGACGAAACTGACTCAGGGCTTGATGTGGACGCGGTTAAAATTGTATCAAAAGGGGTTCACGCCTTTAAAAATAAAAAGAACTCTTTAATCATCATTACCCATAATACAAAAATTCTGGAATATCTGCCTGTTGACAAAGTGCATATCCTGCAAAACGGCAGAATCATCAAATCAGGGAATGCCTCCTTGATTGAGCAGGTTAATAAGTCCGGTTACCGGGAATTTATAACCTCAGAACGGCTATAAAGGAGGAATCACCATGGAAGCCACAGAAAAGAATAAAACATATGTAGAGGATATAGACCGCAGTATCTATGATGTAAAAGATCAGTTAAAACCCTCCTTTTCCTCGGGGAAAGGTCTTACCTTTGGTATTGTAAATACCATATCCTTAGAAAAGAATGATCCGAAATGGATGCGGGAATTCAGGCAGAACTCCTTAAAAATATATAATAAGATAGAACTTCCCAAATGGGGACCAAACTTAGATGGACTGGATATGAATAATATCGTAACTTATGTAAGACCGGATTCAAGGCTTAATACTACCTGGGAGGAGGTTCCGGAGGACATTAAGAATACCTTTGAAAGGCTTGGTATACCACAGGCAGAAAGGACCTCCTTAGCCGGAGTGGGAGCACAGTATGATTCCGAAGTAGTTTATCATAATGTAAGAGATGAGGTTAAGAGCCTTGGAGTGATTTATACGGATATGGAAAGTGCTATCAGGGAACATGAAGATATGGTAAAGGACCATTTTATGAAGTTGGTGACTCCAAGTGATCATAAATTTGCAGCCCTCCACGGGGCCGTGTGGTCAGGCGGTTCTTTTGTATACGTGCCTCCCGGCGTATCCGTTGAAATTCCTCTTCAGTCCTATTTCAGGCTTAATGCACCGGGAGCAGGTCAGTTTGAACATACCTTAATTATTGTGGATAAAGGAGCAACCCTTCATTTTATAGAGGGATGTTCAGCACCGAAATATAATGTGGCTAATCTTCATGCAGGTTGCGTGGAATTATTTGTAGGAGAAGATGCAAGGCTTCGCTATTCTACCATCGAGAACTGGTCAAAGAATATGTACAATCTAAATACGAAAAGAGCTGTAGTTGAAAAAGGCGGTACCATCGAATGGGTATCCGGTTCCTTTGGCTCCCATGTGTCCTATCTGTATCCCATGAGTATTTTAAAAGGTGAAAATTCCAAAATGGAGTACACCGGTATTACCTTTGCCGGGAAAGGACAGAATCTGGATACTGGAGTGAAAGTGGTTCATGCAGCACCTCATACCTCCTCCCATATGAATGCTAAATCGATATCCAAGGACGGGGGTTTTTGTACCTTCCGCAGTTCAGTTAAAATAGACAGTAAAGCCAATAACAGTAAGTCATCCGTATCCTGTGAATCCCTTATGCTAGATGGTAATTCCCGTTCCGACACCATACCGGTTATGGATATCCGCAGTGACGAAGTGGATGTAGGGCATGAAGCTAAAATTGGTAGAATCAGCGATGATACCATATTTTATCTGATGAGCAGGGGTATGAGCGAAACCGAAGCCAAGGCAATGATTGTTAACGGATTTGCAGAGCCTATAGCAAAAGAACTGCCTCTTGAATATGCGGTGGAGATGAATCATCTGATACAGCTTGAGATGGAAGGCAGCATAGGTTAGGGAAGCAGTGTGAATTAGAAAAACATTTCACACCCTGATTTAGGCAGTGTCACATCTGCGAGCTGTTGCATGCAATGGGAGCTAGGTTGAAAGAAAATATATGAATGAAAGGATGCCACATTATGATTCTTTCAAAGGTTGAAAGAAAATATATAGATGAAAGGGTGCCACGTTACGATTCTTTCAACCGGTGTGTGGCGGTATCACAAAAAGCTTGTGATATGAATGGGTATGATTATGAATTTAGAATTAAATAATATAAATAAACTTCCGGTAAGAACCTGGAGTTGGCTGGCTGTTAATGATACCTCCTTAAAGAATAGTGTGCCAGATATAAAGCCATATGCAAAAGAACCGTTAAAATCAAGTCTTGAGGTATTTAAATCCATCACATCAGACTATCCGGTCCTGGATATAGAGATGCGTTCTATTCCGACTGGTGCCGGTGAAGAGGCAGTGAAATTTGTGGAAGCGAATAAGAACTCAGGGGTTCGGATTCGTGTGCCGGCCGGTAGTCAGGTTAAAGAACCGGTATATCTGGAATACGATCTGGATCAGGAGAATTCTACTGTTGTAGATTTAAATCATATTATAGCAGAAGAGGGCAGTTCTGTGACTGTGGTCATGGTCTACCGCTCCAAAGAAGATTGCAGCGTGTTTCACAGTGGTTTGACCTACCTATATGCGGGTGAAAATGCAGAGATCAATTTGATTCAGGTGCAGCTGCTAAACGATCAGGCCATTCACCTTAATAATATTGGAGCCAGACTTACAGAGGGTGGCAACATTAATATAATACAGGCGGAACTTGGCAGCTTAAAAGCCGTCAGCGGAATCCAGACCGACCTAAAAGGCGATAATAGCAAGATTGACATAAGTACCATTTTCTATGGAGATAAAAACCGTTCCTCGGACTTTAATTATATTGTAAATCATATTGGAAGGCAGACCATAAGTGAAATGGACCTAAATGGTGCACTCTCGGAGGAAAGCAGCAAGGTTTTTAGAGGAACCATCGATTTTAAGAAGGGTGCTGTAGGGGCCATAGGGCATGAAAAGGAATATACCCTGCTTCTTAGCCCTAAGATTAAAAATGTATCAGCACCTCTTATCTTGTGTGGAGAAGAGAATGTAGAAGGAAAACATGCTGCCAACAGCGGTAAAATTGATGAAAATAAATTGTTTTACATGATGTCCAGAGGACTGGATGAATTAACTGCTAAAAAACTTATACTGGAAGCCTGGTTTGAACCGGTAATCGGGAGGATTCCGGTAGTGTCCCTTAAAGATGATATTACAGAATTTATGAAAGAGAGGTTAAATCATGTATAATAAACCGAGAAATGACTTTCCGATACTTAACAATACTTATAATGGTAAGCCTCTCATTTATCTGGATAATGCGGCAACCAGTCAAAAACCCATTTCTGTACTTAAGGCAGTAGAGAAGTATTATAAAGAAGAAAATGCCAATCCATATCGGGGGCTGTATCAGTTAAGCGTTAAAGCTACTGATGCTTACGAAGAGGCCCGTACCATAACAGCTGAATTCATACATGCTGCCAGTCCCAAGGAAATCATTTTTACCAGAAATACAACTGAGGCTTTAAATCTTATTGCTTACAGCTATGGCAGATCAGTGTTGCAGTCCGGTGATGAGATTGTGTTATCCATATCGGAACATCACAGTAATATCGTGCCCTGGCAGCAGGTGGCAAAAGAAAAAGGAGCAAGTATCTCCTTCTTATATGTAGACCCGCTGGGACATATACCGGAAGAAGAACTAGATAAGAAAATAACAAAACGGACTAAAATTGTAGCAGTTGCCCATGTATCAAATGTACTTGGTACCATTCATCCGATCAAGAATATTATAGAAAAAGCCCACAGTGTAGGTGCGGTTGCAGTTATTGACAGTGCCCAGGGAATCCCCCATTATCCGGTAGATGTACAGGAATTGGAGGCAGACTTTTTAGCGTTCTCCGGGCATAAGATGTTAGCTCCTATGGGAATCGGTGTTTTATATGGTAAGGAAGAATTATTAAACCAAATGCCCCCTTTCCTTACCGGAGGCGAAATGATTGAATATGTCTATGAACAGGAAGCAACCTTTGCAGCCCTGCCTAATAAGTTTGAAGCCGGCACCCCGAATGTCGGAGGTGCGGTGGGGCTTTTGGAAGCTATAAAATATATGAATAAGATTGGTTATCAGACCATAGAGAATATAGAGGAAGATCTTACGGAGTATGCACTTAAGGAAATGAAAAAAATTCCTGACATTAAAATATACGGGGAAACTAATAACAGTAAAACCCGGTGCAGTGTCATATCCTTTAATGTAGAAGGGGTACATCCCCATGATACAGCTTCCATATTGGACGCAGACGGAGTTGCCATTAGGGCGGGACATCATTGCGCCCAGCCCTTGATGAAATACCTGGATCTTGCGGCTACTGCCAGAATCAGTTTTAATTTTTATAATACAAAGGAAGAAATCGACGTATTTACCGATAGTTTAAAGAAAGTAAGGAGGTGGCTGGGTTATGGGAATTGAACAGATTTATACGGAAGTATTAAGAGAACACACGAATTCCAAGCACAATAAGCACCATATCATAAGCCCCACAGCGAAACTAAGTGGAGTGAATCCAAGCTGTGGAGACGAAATTGAACTGGAATTAAGGCTTCAAAACGGTATTATAGAAGATGCCGGTTACACTGGCAAGGGCTGTGCAATCTCACAGGCGTCGGCTTCCATTATGATTGACTTAATAAAGGGTAAACCAGTAGAGGAAGCAATGAAACTAGCGGAGACGTTTTTTGGAATGATAAAACATGAGATAACAGAAGATGAAAAACTGGAAGTATTAGAAGATGCCGTTGCATTAAAAGATATTGCCCATATGCCTGCCAGGGTAAAATGTGCGGTACTTTCCTGGCACACGCTAAAGGAATGTGTGGAGCAGAGTGAAGAAAAATAAATAACGGTTGAATAACTGGTGAAGGGTAGAGAATTACAGTAATAAGTATATATTATTAAACTATAATATCTTTGTTTCCTTATTGAATAAGAAAAGCCTGTTCTAAGGATTGATCATGTATAGGATAAACATGATTAATCCTTAGAACAGGCTCTTATTAATATAAATGTTAGTAGCGGTAACAATATAATTTTTTATTTATACAATTATATCACTTTGTTTCAGGTTACCGGAACAGATATTAGATGTGCACTTGAACTGCACTATGTAATAATTAGGTTATTCGCTTATGGATATCACTGATGACGGACAATTCTCTTTTGCTTCGTTGGCATTTTTTTTGTCCTTGACAGCTATTTCATCCACATACACTTCAGCATATGCTTTATTTGTCATTCGAAATACAGAGGGACAGATATCCGTGCATAAGCCGCATCCGATACAACCTTTTTTTGCAATTACTGCTTTCATAACTAAATCCTCCATTTATTAATTTTATGCCATATGCTGCGGCTGTACCCCTCATCCAAAATGGCACCTTGCATCAGACAAAAACAGATGAGTTTCTCTCTTTTGCAATATAATTTTATCAAAATTCAACTGGCTTTACAATAAATATAATTTGTTAATTTTGATATAATTTGTAAATTATGATATAATAATTAAAAAATAAACATATTAATTGAAGATTTACCAAATTTTATGAAAATTTAATGCTTACATCATTGGGAGGAACCACTATGACAAGTTTTGAAGAATTATACCGCAGGCTGGTGAAGGAAACCATAGACCAAAAAACAGATTTGGACCGGCTTAAGGAGTATGACCCCCATCATCTTGACTGCTTATTACATCCGGATCAATACGCACCGGTCCTTAAAATCGGTAACTGTAACTGTCCCCCGGATAAGCCGTCACCTTGTTCGGAAAGCTGTATCTTTGATGCCATTACAAAAGATGAAGAGGGCAGAATTACGATTGATAAGGATTTATGTACCGGCTGCTATGCCTGTATCGATACTTGCAAGACAGAAAGTTTAACTGCAAGCCGGGACATACTGCCTGCCATGAATGCGGTCCGGACAGCGAAAGGTCCTGTTTATGCTTTAATTGCACCGGCATTTTTAGGTCAGTTCAGTAAAGAAGTAACACCTGGAAAACTGCGCCAGGCCTTTAAGCAGATAGGTTTCTCAGGGATGATAGAAGTTGCCTTATTCGCAGATATCCTTACATTAAAGGAAGCTCTGGAATTTGATAAAAACATAATCAATGAATCCGATTACCAGTTAACCAGCTGCTGTTGTCCCATGTGGATTGGGATGATAAGGAAGATATATAAGGAATTAATGCCCCATGTTCCCGGTGCCGTATCCCCGATGATTGCCAGCGGAAGAACCATTAAAGTCCTTCACCCCAATGCGGTTACTATATTCATCGGACCCTGCCTGGCTAAAAAAGCAGAAGCCCGTGAAAAGGATATTGCAGATGCAGTGGATTATGTCTTGACCTTTAAAGAGGTCCAGGATATTTTTGAATTCGCTGGAATTGAGCCGGCTGGGTTAGAAGAGAGCGAAAAGTATCATTCTTCCAGGGCAGGAAGAATCTATGCCAGAACCGGTGGTGTAAGTGAAGCTGTAGAAAAAACGGTGGAGCGGCTTAACCCGAATCGAAAGATTACTGTTAAAACCATGCAGGCAGATGGAGTACCCGGCTGCAAGGAGATGATTAATCTGTTAAAGGAAGGGAAAACGACTGCTAATTTCTTTGAAGGAATGGGCTGTGTCGGCGGCTGCGTCGGCGGTCCCAAAGTCATGATAGACCGTCAGGAAGGCAGGGAACATGTGAATGAATATGGGGATGCAGCCAGTTATCCGACTCCAATTGACAATCCCTATGTCATTGAACTTTTGCACAGGCTGGGATTTGATACGGTGGAAAGTCTGTTAGAGCATAGTGATATTTTTACCAGGGATTTTTAATGTGTCCCTGGGAATAACAATTTAAAGGGGAAATCTTCCCTCACTTTTAAATAACTGTGACCCGGTCACAGTTATTTTTTTGTCAGAGTGTTAGTATAAATTCATAATTTTTTTGATATTGTTTATTTGGCTATTGCAAAACCATTTAGTATTCTGAATATACTCTACAATTAATGCGAATTTCATAGCTTCAGTTGCCCTCTTGGCAAGATTCAGCTCTGAAATTGTATTAATTACTTGGAATAGATACAATAGTAGAGTTTTGCAATTACCAAGATATTATTGATGAAAGTGAGGATAGGTTGAAAAATAAATTTTTCAACCGCAAGTTTGTGCTTGCGCACCACAAACTTGGTATACGCAAAGAGCGTGCGCAAGAATAGAGGTTAATATGGGTAAAGTTATTATTGTGGGCGGAGTTGCAGGAGGAGCTTCTGCGGCTGCACGTCTTAGAAGACTTGATGAAGATTCTGAAATAATTATGTTTGAACGGGGAGAATATATTTCCTTTGCCAACTGTGGGCTGCCGTATTATATCGGAGGAGATATTAAAGATAAGGAAGACCTTACCTTACAGACCCCGGAGAGCTTTCATGCCAGGTTCCGTGTCGATGTAAGGACCCTCCAGGAAGTTGTTTCAATAAGTCGAGATAGTAAAACAGTTTTGATAAAGAATTTAAAAACGGGTCAGACTTATGAGGAAAGTTACGATAACATAATTCTCTCCCCTGGTGCAGAACCGGTTAAACCTAATATAACGGGTGCCGACAACCCTAAAGTATTTACTCTTCGTAATATACCGGATACTTACAAAATAAAGGAATTTATTAAACGGAATGAAGTGAAAAGTGCCGTTATCGTTGGCGGAGGATATATTGGCATTGAGATGGCTGAGAACCTGAAATCAGCGGGACTTAATGTGACGGTGGTGGAATTTGCCGATCATGTAATTGCACCTCTTGATTTTGATATGGCTGCGGATGTGCATAATCATATCAGAAGCAAAGGGGTAAAACTCATCTTAAAAGATGGAGTAAAAGAAATACACAACTACGAAAATCAGATAAAAGTCGTTCTTGGAAATGGTGAAATAATAACCGATATGGTTATGCTATCTGTGGGAGTCAGACCAGAGGGATCACTGGCTAAGAATGCTGGTTTATCGGTAAATCAAAGAGGTGCCATAATTGTTAACAATCATATGCAGACTTCGGATAAGAATATCTATGCGGTGGGCGATGCTATTGAAATCAAGGATTTCATAACAGGAGATCAGGGATTTATACCGTTAGCGGGACCGGCCAATAAGCAGGGCAGAATAGCTGCCGATCATATCTGTGGGATAGACAGCTCCTATAAGGGAACCCAGGGAACCGGTATATTAAAATGCTTTGATTTAACAATAGCCACAACCGGTATTACCGAAGCACGGGCAAAGCAGCTGGGTATAGATTATGAGAAGTCCTTTACCTATTCCAATTCCCATGCTTCTTATTATCCCGGTGCCGTAAGCATGTCCATTAAGCTGATATTTAGAAGAGATAATGGAAAGCTGTTAGGTGCTCAGGCTGTTGGGTATGAAGGTACTGATAAACGTCTTGATGTGTTAGCAACAGCTATTCGTGCAGGAATGACCGTTTATGATCTGACGGAACTAGAGTTAGCTTATGCACCTCCCTTTTCTTCAGCGAAAGATCCGGTAAATATGGCAGGCTTTACTGCTGAAAATATTTTAACCGGCAAAGTGAATTTATTCCATTGGCATGATGTGGATTCGCTGCCAAGAGACGGCAGCGTTACGTTATTGGATATTCGTACACCACTGGAATATGAAAATGGAACCATAGAAGGTTTTACTAATATATCACTGGATGATTTGCGTGAGAACCTTACTGGACTGGATAAGGAAAAACCAGTGTATGTAACCTGTCAGATTGGTCTCCGCGGATACTTAGCCTGCCGGATTTTAAGCCAGCATGGTTATACGTGTTATAATCTATCCGGCGGGTACCGGCTGTATAACAGCATCTATGGCAGAAACACCATCCTGATTCGTGATGAAGAAAGGAATCAATCGGAAGAGGTACTTTCCGCCGCTTCCGTCAGTCAAAAAAAAAAGAGTAATAAGTTGATTGAAATCAATGCCTGCGGTCTGCAATGTCCCGGACCTATTATGAAATTATCACAGGCGGTAAAGGAAGCAGAGGAAGCTGATACCATTCATATTAAGACCACAGACCCAGCCTTTGCATCAGATGTAGAAGCCTGGTGCAGAAGGACAGGTAACACCTTTCTTGGAATGGAGTCGGATAAAGGAGTTTCAGAAGCAGTTGTCAGAAAGGGCTGTGAAAATAAGGTGGTGGGAAAGGAATGTGCTGATGTACCTTCCGAGGGCAATAATAAGAATATTATTGTATTTTCCGGGGATCTGGATAAAGCAATTGCCTCCTTTATCATTGCCAATGCTTCGGCGGCTATGGGGCGAAAGGTAAGCATGTTCTTTACCTTCTGGGGTCTTAACATACTCCGCAAACCGGAGAAAGTCTCGGTGAAAAAAGATATTATCAGTAAAATGTTTGGTGCTATGATGCCAAGAGGCAGTAAAAAGCTTTCCTTATCCCAGATGAATATGGGCGGCATAGGTGCCAAAATGATCAGACAGGTAATGAAGAATAAAAACGTAGATAGTTTAGAAAGCCTGATAAAGGCCTCGTTAGATAATGGGGTGGAATTAATTGCCTGCACGATGAGTATGGATGTAATGGGAATCAAAATGGAGGAACTGATTGACGGAGTAAAACCCGGAGGTGCAGCTGCTATGTTAGCTAATGCAGAAGAATCCGATATGTCTTTATTTATCTCCTGATTACAGATGATTTAATTAGAAAGAGTTAACTGTTGATTTTGCGCCGGTTGACTAGGTATATTGTTTGCTTTGGAGATAGGCAGCTAAATTGAATCGATATGCTGGTATTCATCAAAATCCAGAATTAATTTTAGCACTTAATTTAAGAGGATATATCAAACATACGTACCCGAGAAAACAGATGTGAGCCATACATACATCTGTTTTTTCGGGTAATACTATTTTTGTAGGAAAGGGAGCAGAGAAAAAATGGAGATTAATTATTTAAGTATTATGAATAAAATTCAGACAACAGAGGAGCCGGATTTTTATGAAAAAATAAATTTATTCATGGAAATTCATCATCACCTATTAGAAGATGAAAGCCCTTCTATTTACTTGAATATTGTATCTGATAACAAACTATTTCAAAAAGCTCCTTTTTCTATGCTAAATAAGTTAAAAGAAACCAGTCAATCCCCGGTGCATCATCCGGAAGGGAATGCCTGGAACCATACTCTGCTGGTGGTTAATGAAGCTGCTAAGAGAAGAGTAAAAAGCCAGGCACCAGAGGTATTTATGTGGGCAGCCCTTTTGCATGATATCGGAAAACCGGATACTACCAGAACCAAAAAAGGGAGGATTACTTCCTATAACCATGATACCCAGGGCGAGGTGCTCGCAAGGGAATTTTTGGAATTCTTCTACTGCAAAGATGAGTTTATTGATAAAGTGGTAAAGCTGGTTAAATACCACATGCATATCCTGTATGTACTTAAAGATCTTACTTTCGGTAATGTTGAAAGGATGAGACAAGAGGTTGACTTAAACGAACTGGCTTTATTGGGACTGTGTGACCGGTTAGGAAGACTGAGGGTAAATCAGGAAGAAGAGGAAGAAAATATCAGAACATTCCTTGCAAAATCAAAGAAAATAGAAAGGTCTGGAACAGAACATGCCCAAAAAAGATAATAAAGGAAGAAATAATATTAATAAAAAGGATCATCAATTAAAGGAAACATCTTTGGTAGATAAAAGTACTTCAGATAAAATTGGGAACGATTCAAAAACCAATATCGTGAAGTGAAAAATCATAGGCTGTCTGGTAAGATTAAATTATAGCACAAGAAGCAATAAGAAAACAGGGTTGACTTTTAAAATTTTTTGAGCTACCCTTTAGGTGTGTTTTTAATCCGATTCAGTCAGCATTTACATAAAATTATGGAATTATAAAGGGTTTTGGCAGTATTGATACATCAGGTATAATGAACGACTTTGTATAATGGAGCATTTCTTATTTTTTTATAGCGTTTTTTTATAGCGGGTTGAGTAAAGTTTTTATAATTTCTGGTTTATTCACCCGAATTCTTGTTAAAATAGTATATAGATTTTTTTTTTTAATAGATTTATTCTATAAATTGGTGTATTATATATCCCGCAGCTTAGGACGAAATGCAATGATAGAATGAAGCAGTATCTGCATTCTGTTTCTGGTAAGGTAAGGAGCAAGCTTATTATAGTATCAGTTCTTTGCCGATTATAAATTTATTAGTATTATAGGAGGAAAATATGAGGAAGACAAAAATTATTTGCACATTAGGACCAGCAACGGATCGTGAAGGTGTTTTAAAACAATTAGCGTTATCGGGAATGGATGTTGCCCGGTTTAATTTTTCACATGCAAGCCAGGAGGAACATTTAAACCGTTTAAATAAGTTAGTTGAAATCAGGGAAGAATTAAATCTTCCGGTAGCTGCCTTATTAGATACCAGAGGTCCTGAAATCAGAATCGGTAAATTTCGTGACGGAAAAATTTCATTAACGAAGGGTCAGACTTTTACTTTGACAACCAGGCAGATAGAAGGAACTTCCTCTTGTGTATATATAAATTATGAACATTTAATTCATGATATAAAACCGGGTGCAACGGTACTAATCGATGACGGTTTAATTGAATTAACAGTAGATAGTTTAACTGATACAGATATTATTTGTACGGTTAAGAATGATGGTAATATATCAGATAATAAGGGCGTTAACGTACCAGGAACCAAATTATCCATGCCCTTTATCAGTGAAAAAGACCGGGAAGATATTATATTTGGTTTAAAGCACGGTTATGACTTTATCGCTGCTTCCTTTACAAGGAGTGCCAAAGATATTATGGAAATCCGCAAGATAATGGCTGAATTCAATAACGATACAGCTAACATAATTGCTAAAATCGAGAATTTAGAAGGCGTTGAAAATATTGATGAAATCATTGCAGTATCAGATGGTATTATGATTGCCCGCGGTGATATGGGTGTTGAAATTCCTTATGAAGATGTTCCTGTTATCCAGAAGATGATTATCAAAAAGGTTTACAATGCGGGAAAACAGGTAATTACAGCTACTCAGATGCTGGATTCTATGATAAAGAACCCAAGACCTACAAGGGCTGAAGCAACAGACGTTGCCAACGCTATTTATGACGGTACCAGTGCAATTATGCTCTCCGGTGAGACCGCAGCAGGCTTATATCCGGTGGAAGCCCTGCAGACTATGGTCCGTATTGCACTAAGAACGGAACAGGATATTGACTTTAAAAAGCGTTTCCGCTTATTGGAACGCATTGAAAATCCTGATATTACAGATGCGATTTCCCATGCAACCTGTACTACTGCCCATGACTTAAATGCGACAATGATTATTACCGTTACCAAATCCGGCAGAACAGCCAGAATGGTTTCAAGATACCGTCCGGCCTGTATGATAATCGGATGCACCACAGAAGAACATGTGTGCAGACAGTTGAATTTATCCTGGGGTGTAACACCAATTCTTATTAATGAAGAAAGGGATACTTTTGAATTGTTTGACCATGCTGTTGCTGCTGTTGAAGAAAAAGGATTTTTGAAAAAAGGGGAATTAACAGTAATAACGGCCGGTGTTCCTTTAAGAGTTTCCGGTACAACGAATTTAATTAAGGTTCATATAGCAGGTAACCAGTATTAGAAGAAGTTTTGAATACTAAATAACCAGTATTAGAATAATTTTGTATAATAGATAATCATTACTAAGATTTAGGGAGCCGGTATGAAAATTCTGCAACTTCATAAGTTAAACAAACAGCAGATAAAAGATGTGGAAGCTTTGGTTTTAGAGTGCTTAAGAGCGGATGGACTAGAGAGAACGTTATATCTTGATAATGATATAAATTTTTATATCAATCTTAATAGTTTTTTTCTGCTCTACGAAGAACAAAGGTTAGTCAGCGTACTGGTGATATTTGAACCTGTTGAAGAGGAAGCAGAAATCAGCGCTTATACCCTGCCTTCAGAAAGAAAAAAGGGACATTTTAAAGCCTTATTTCAAACAGCGGAAAAAGAATTATTACGATTTGACCTAAACCGTGTTTTATTTGTAATAGAGCCTAAAAGTCAAAGCGGTCTGGCTGCTTTAAAGGCTTTAAAAGCTAATTATGGCAAATCAGAATACCTCATGATTTATAAATTACAGGATAAGAAGGGTGAACTTGATTCTTTCAAGACCCTTGTACTAAAGGAATTGTTTATCGAAGAGTTAGAAGCAGCAGCTGATTTAAGCAGCAGGATCTTTCACACAGATTTGGAAGAAGCTCAGGATGTCATCGCGATATCCATGAATTCAAAATACATGAAATGTTATGGTGCGTATGCAAAAGCTAAGTTAATTGGAATCTGCAATATCAGCTATGGAGCGGAGCAGGCATCCATATTCGGCTTTGGCATATTACCGGATTATCAGGGAAAAGGTTATGGAAGGCAGTTTCTGAAACAGATTATTAATCAGATTCAGGAAAAAGGTTACCAAGCAGTTACCCTTCATGTAGGCAGCGAAAATAACCCTGCCTATTCCCTATATAAAAGTGAAGGTTTTGTGATTCAGACACAATATGATTACTATGAATATCTCATAGAAGATCAGGAATTGTAACCCACTCTGTTAAAGCTGCATAGTATAATGTAATATTATTTTTTATAGAGGATAACATGGCATATCGAATTGTAATAGATGCCGGACACGGCGGTTATGATAATGGAGCTATGTACAATGGGCGGCTGGAAAAGGATGATAATTTAAATCTGGCTCTGGCAGTTGGAGAAATTTTAGCCTACAGCGGTATAGATGTAATCTTCACCCGAGTAGATGACAGTTATATTTCACCTCTTGAAAGAGCATATATGGCTAACGAAGAAGCTGCAGACCTGTTTGTATCTATTCACCGCAATTCAAGTCCAACTCCTAATACCTACAGTGGTGTTCAGACTTTAATTTATGATGAAGGCGGAATAACGGAGACGATTGCTGATAACATTAATCAGGAACTGGAAGCAGTGGGTTTTACTAACCTGGGTATTGAGTTAAGAACGGAACTGGCGGTATTACGAAGGACAAATATGCCAGCCCTGTTGGTCGAAGTTGGTTTCATAAATTCTGATGCTGATAACGATTTGTTTGATAATAATTTTAATGAGATTGCCTATGCCATAGCCACTGGTATATTAGACAGTATTCAGCAAGAGGATGAGGAAAATACCACGTACCGGGTCCAGGTTGGTTTATTCCGTGTTTTGACCAATGCGCAAAATCTGCAGAATGCCCTGATCGATGCTGGATATGATGTACTTATGGTACCTCAGGGAGAATATTACGCGGTACAAGTCGGTGATTTACAGACAATGGATGATGCGGTGGAATTAGAGCAGGAATTAAGGCAGCAGGGTTACAGTACATTCATAGTAACCGATAATTAAATGGTATGTATTGTATAGAGGAAAATAATTTAGACTGCAGATTCTATATACATAAGAAAAACCGGGTAATGATAACCGGTAAATATCTGGATTTACATGACCAAAGAGTAATAAATACATGGATTATATTCTGCCTGGCTAACGATAGAAAGATAGCCAGAGCCAAAATATAATCCATTTTATTTTACTGGTAAGTTCTCTGAACGTTAGCGATCGGTCATACTTATAGATTCTATTCCGACGCTGCCGCCTCTTACCACTTCAATCTGTTTAAAACGGCTGACTATAAGTTTGATAAGGGCATCATTTTTAGCTTCTGTCTGAACACACTCAAGCAAGATACTTTCGGTTCCGTAATCAGCAACGGATACATTAAAAACTTCAGCAATCTGAAAAAGTTCAGTTTTGTCCTCTTTGGTGCAGTTCCTGATTTTAATAAACAGAATTTCCTTCATATGGGTGGAGGTATTGGTAAAATCCAACAATTTAATAACTTCCACCATACGGTTCAACTGTTTTTTTATTTGTTCAAAAGTAATATCATCACTGTTTACACCTATCGTCATCCTGGATATGGTAGGGTCTTCAGTAGTTCCCACAGTTAAACTCTCCAGATTATAGGACTTACCAGAAAACAACCCTGAAATTTTGGCAAGCACACCAATATCATTTTCAACAAATAAAGAAATCCATCTTTTTTTCATACTACTATACCTCTTTCCTGCATAAATGCTGCCACAGCATTTACTGCTAAAATAAAAGCGAAGCGAAGCATCGCAAAATCCTCTTTCCTGCATAAATGCTGCTGGCAGCATTTACTGCTAAAATAAAAAGCGAAGCGAAGCATCGCAAACCCCTCTTTCCTGCATAAATGCTGCTGGCAGCATTTACTGCTAAAATATAAAGCGAAGCGAAGCATCGCAAAATCCTCTTTCCTGCATAAATGCTGCTGGCAGCATTTACTGCTAAAATATAAGCGAAGCGAAGCATCGCAAAACCCTCTTTCCTTCATAAATGCTGCTGGCAGCATTTAACAGTCCAGTATCATGTGGTTTAGGGGTTTGCCGCCTTGTACCATGGGCAATACCAGTTCTTCACTATCTATGATAAATTCTAAAACAGTGGGAGCCTGTTTATTTTTCATTGCCTGTAAAAATGCGGATTCGATATCTTTTTCCTCTTCAATCCGGATACCGTAGGCTCCATAGCTCTCTGCAAGTTTTATAAAATCAGGTGAATATACAGGACACTGACTATTAGCACCGCCGCAGTGTTTATTACAGTTTTTTCTCGAACGCAGACAGGTGGAAGAGTAACGATTGCCATAAAATAGTTTTTGCAGCTGGCGTACCATGCCTAAACTGCTGTTATTAAAGATACATAAAATCAGCGGCAGCTCCTGTGCTACAGCAGTGGCCATTTCCTGGATATTCATCTGCATTCCGCCGTCCCCTGAGATGCAGATAACAGGTGTTTTGGGGTTCCCAAGCTTAGCACCGATTGCCCCGGGGAAACCATATCCCATGGTACCAAGACCGCCGGAGGTTAAGAGCTGTTTTCCCTCTTTTAATTGTAAAAACTGTGTAGTCCACATCTGATGCTGACCAACATCCGTAACAATGATGGCAGATGGAAACAGCCCATTAATGGTGTCGATTATTTTCTGAGGAGTAATCCCTTTATTATCAGCCATCCTTAAAGGATGTTCTTCCTTCCAGGATTGTATCTGTAACAGCCAGGAGCCCGCAGTAAAGTTATTACCGGAAGCAAAGTCTGTTCCTTTCTCAGCCTCTTTTATATCAATTTCCTCCAACATTTTTTCGATTGCCTGCTTTGCATCGGCCACAATGGGTATATCCACTACTACATTTTTTGAAATTGAAGCGGAATCTATGTCAATGTGGACAATTTTAGCCTTTGGCGCGAAATCAACAAGCATTCCGGTAATCCGGTCATTGAATCTGGTACCAATAGAGAAGAGAAGGTCACATTCGCTGATTGCCTGATTGGCTGCATAACTGCCATGCATGCCGATATTTCCAACGTAAAGCGGATGGTCTGTATCAATAGCTCCTTTACCCATTATGGTTGTAACGACAGGTACCTTCATGGATTCGGCTAGTTGGGTAAATGCCTTGCGGGCCTTAGCTATCACAACCCCTCCACCGGCTAATAAAACTGGTTTTTCAGCGTTTTTTAGCATATCAAGGGCTTTTTTTAACTGACCGGTGTGTACCTTTTGATTCGGTTTATAACTTCTGATATTTACTTCCTTTGGATAGATATCGCTGCCTTGTTCTAACATGATATCCTTTGGAAGATCAACGATAACCGGACCTGGCTTACCGGTGGAAGCGATATAAAAAGCCTCTTTTATGATTCTCCCTAAATCTTCCCTTTTCCTGACGGTTATGCCGTATTTGCAGATACTTCTGGTAATACCGATTATATCAACTTCCTGAAAAGCATCATTACCGATCAAATGAGTCGGCACCTGACCGGTAAAACATACCAATGGTACACTATCATAGTTTGCCGTTGCAATTCCAGTTACCAGATTGGTTGCACCGGGACCGCTAGTAACTAAGCATACACCGACTTTACCGGTTGAACGGGCATAGCCGTCAGCGGCATGGATTAGAGCCTGTTCATGTCTTGGCAAGATCAGTTCAATATCAGTTTGCTTATACAATTCATCAAATAAATCAATTGCGCACCCGCCGGGGTAACCGAACAAAGTGGTTACACCCTCCTCTTTTAATGCTTTTACGAATAATTTGGTACCTGGCACTTTCATAAAAATACTCCTTTCTGCAATCATTCTGTATAGAATACATAAAAAAAAGCCCTAAGCTGATTAATCAGCTTAGGGCGAACAATTGTGTCCGTGTTACCACCTAAATTCAGGGATTGCTCCCTGCGCTTTGTCAGTACGGGATATAAGTAAGACTATATCTGATACTGCTTTCCTTTTAACGGCGGAAACTCCGGTGAAGCCTACTTAATGTCAAATTGTTCGGTTCACAGCTCAAAGGCTACTTCCAATACTCTCTCCAGGAAGATTCGCACCAACCATCTTCTCTCTGTGCTTTCGGTAAGTATGTACTACTCCTTGTCATCGCTCTTGTTTTTTATATTTTTGTTATTATAACAAGTTCTTTATACAATGTCAAATAAAATTTCAATTTTAATCACAAATAAAATTTTATTTCTCATAATAGGCTTTAATTATTTGATTATTATGGATAATAAACCGAGTTTTTATGTAATTTATGTTAATCAAAAGATATATTAAAATATCGAGTAACATTTCATTTGAACTAACATAGATTACAATAAGAATAAATCTTATTGGTCGAATATGAACGAAAATGAAAGATATAAAATTATAAGCAATGATTTTGCGGATTTATTAGTCGAATATAAGAGAAGTTTGGACTATTTGGAAAAAAATCCGGGGGTATCTTATAATTTCATTAATGATAAATATGCGGTACTGCATATTCCTGTCAGTGAATTAACGGAACAAAGCATGAGCCGCTTCGGATATGTTGCCATTCCAAAATGCTATGGGCTAATGACTTTTTTTCCTGATGATGGCGAAAATGCATATACAGTCCGAAGACTGCCGGAGGATAATATAACGGGCAACGGAGTCTTGGTCGGATTAGTGGATACAGGTATCATTTACACTAACCCGATATTTCGTTATCCGGATAATACCACAAAAATTGCCGCAATCTGGGATCAATCGATAGACAGTGATACCAGTTATCCCCCGAATTATTTTTATGGGACAGAGTATACCAGAGAGCAGATTAACGAGGCTTTAAATTCTCTGAATCCTTTTGATGTTGTACCCAGTATGGATACCATCGGTGAAGGAACAGCAATGGCTGGCATAGCAGCAGGGTTATATGACGAGAATAGCAATTTTGCCGGTGTTGCAATCAATGCAGAGTTATTGATTGTAAAATTAAAACCGGCAAAAGCTAATTTAATGGACTTTTTCGGTATACCTGAGGATGCTATCTGTTTTCAGGAAAGTGATATTATGATGGGGATTAGTTATCTGCTAAGTAAGGCAACCAGCTTGAACCGGCCAATCGCTATCTGCTTAGGAATCGGTTCCTCCCAGGGATCCCATAAGGGAGAAGATATTATGAGTAATTACCTGTTAGAAATTGGGGAGATACCTGGAAATGCAATTGTTCTGGCGGCAGGTAATGAAGGAAGTCAGAGACACCATTATTACGGAGAAATTGTACCGCCTAATTACTATGATATGGTGGAGCTTAATGTAGGTGAGAGAGATAAAAACTTTGCTATGGAATTATGGGGTAACCAGCCTAGTATTGTAACCATGGATATTTATGGGCCTACAGGTGAATTTGTATATAATGTTTCAAATAATTTTGTAGGACAAAGTAATTCGGTTGTTGTCTTTGGTTCAACAACGATTTATATTGATAATTTTGTAAGTGAAGCCTATTCGGAGGAGCAATTAATTTTGTTCCGCTTTAAAAATGTCCTCAAAGGTAAATGGAAGTTTCGCATAAGCGGGACGGATGATCTGGTGAATCGGTTTAACATTTGGCTGCCGATCAGAAACTTTATTTCGGAGGAAACCTATTTTAATTACTCAAATCCATATACAACGATATGTCTTCCAGGAAATGGTTTTAATACCATAACCACAACCTCCTATAATCCGGTTGACCGAATTCTGGATTATGATGCCAGTAAAGGGTTTACCTCGATTAATTTGCCTAAACCGGATGTGGCGGCACCTGGTGTGAATATTTTAGCACCAACCATCGACAATCGGTTTCTGCCTTTTTCCGGTACCAGCATGGCCTCTGCCCATGGGGCAGGTGTTGCTGCAGGACTTTTGGAATGGGGGATTGTAAACGGTTTTTTACCCAATATGAGCAGTACCATAGTCCGTTATATCATAACCAGTACGGCAACCAGATACAATAATTTGGTCTATCCCAATCCGGACTGGGGATTTGGGCTCATTGATTAATTGGATACCTACCACCGTATAGCTGAATCGAAATATTAATTGTTAGTTGCCTAAATGCAATTAGTACTAAAATTATATTGACTTATTGGTCCTGACATATTAAAATTAAATAAAAATTCGGATGAAGGAATTGGGAGAGACTGTGATAATAACTAATTTATCGCAGCGCCGAAGGTGATTCGCAATAACTCTCAGGCAAAAGGACCAATTCTGGACGATACTCTGGAAAGCGATGTGGCACCGACGAAGCAACTTTATGTTTGTAATCCATAGAGGAATCTTTCAGGTAAATCAACAGAGGCGTATTGATTATTCAGTACGTCTTTTTTTATTGCATTTAAATAAAAAGCCTATCCAGGCAGGGGGCATATTCTGTTAAGCCTGCAAACCACATATTCCTTAAGACTATTGAATAATCGGAAATCTTACATAACGCTTCGGAATAAATATAGTATTCCGGGGAATAAGTAAAACCGTGCCGCGAATGCGGCAGATGGAGGAAATTATGGAGTTAAAAACACCTCTTTACGATTGTCATGTACAATGTAGGGGAAAAATCGTACCCTTTGCAGGGTATTTACTGCCGGTTCAATATGAAAGCGGTGTAATCACGGAGCATATGGCAGTACGTCAGGCGGCAGGCTTATTTGATGTGTCCCATATGGGTGAAGTAACACTTACCGGTGAAGATGCGTTACTTAATGTGCAGAGGCTGGTTACCAATGACTGCAGCCAGATGTATGACGGTCAGGTGAAATACAGCCCTATGTGTAATGAAACCGGAGGCGTAGTGGACGATTTACTGGTATACAAATTAAACCAGGAAAACTATCTGTTAGTCATCAATGCCGCCAACCGGTTAAAGGATGTGGAATGGATAAAGAATCATTTGACGGGAAGGGTTACATTTAAGGATATCTCTGAGGAAGTTGCCCAATTAGCCCTGCAGGGTCCCAAAGCAAAAGAAATTATGTTAAAACTTACAGAAGTTTCTGAACTGCCGGTTAAGTATTACAGTTTTGTGGAACAAGGGAAGGTAAATGGTATATCCTGTCTGATTTCAAAAACCGGCTATACCGGAGAAGAAGGCTACGAACTGTATTGTAAGCCGGAAGATGCCAAGAACTTATGGAATGCCCTGTTGGAAACTGGAAGGGAAGACGGCTTGATTCCCTGCGGGCTGGGAGCCAGAGATACCCTTCGCCTTGAGGCTGCTATGCCATTATACGGTCATGAAATGAACGATACGATATCACCCCTTGAAACCGGATTAGGATTTGCAGTTAAATTTGGCAAAGGGGACTTTATCGGCAAAAGCGGAATGGAAGCCAGAGGAGAACTGAAAAGGAAGAGAGTCGGGCTTAGGATTACCGGAAGAGGAATTGCAAGGGAAGAATGTCCTGTTTTTTTTGAGAATAAACAGATCGGAATCACGACCTCGGGTACCCATTGTCCTTATCTTGGATATCCAGTTGCCATGGCTTTAATCGAGTCGGAATATTCTATTACGGGAACGAAACTAAGTATAGAGGTTAGAGGCAGAAAGATAGAAGCAGAAGTAACAGCATTGCCCTTTTATAAAAGATAATAGCTGCAAATGACGAAAAAAGGTAGAAGTTGAAAGCTAAAATAGAAGCATCTTAAAATAGAAGCATCTCCCAAAGTGTTTCTATTCTTAAGACGGGATGTTAATCGAAAATATTAAAATTGAAAGGATGCCACAATACGATTCATCCAACAGGTTTATTGTGGCGGGGTATAAAAATGAAAAACTTATTATTTACAAAAACACACGAATGGGTACAGTTTTTAGATGAAACAACGGCAAAGGTAGGTCTTACGGATTTTGCTCAGAAGGAACTTGGAGATCTTGTATTTGTAAATCTTCCGGAAGAAGGAGATGAAGTAGGGGTAGAAGAAGGCTTTGCAGATGTGGAATCGGTTAAGGCAGTTTCTAATGTATATAGCCCAGTTACCGGAACAGTTAAGGCAATTAATGAAGCGTTATTGGATCAGCCGGAATTAATTAATACCGACCCTTATGAGGCCTGGTTTGTTGAAGTTGAGAATATTACGGAAAGGGAAGAACTTTTAACTGAGGAAGAATACGAGGAATTTATTAAAGAGGAGGAATAAAACATGGGGACATACGTGCCAAATACGATAAAAGAGCAGCAGTCCATGCTAAACTCCATGGGTTATGAGAAGATGGAAGACCTCTTTTGTACCATTCCGGAAGAAGTAAGGTTAAATCGTGCCTTAAAGTTACCGGAGGGTTTAACGGAAATGGAAGTAAGACAGAAACTAACTAAGATTTCCGAGAAGAATAAAGTATTTACCAGTATCTTTAGAGGTAGCGGGGCCTATAACCACTATATTCCCTCTCTTGTAAAACAGATTACCGCAAAAGAAGAGTTTGTAACTGCTTATACTCCTTATCAGGCTGAAATCAGCCAGGGAACTTTGCAGGCGATCTTTGAATTCCAGACTATGATCTGTGAACTTACGGGTCTTGATGTAGCCAATGCGTCTGTATATGACGGTGCCAGTGCGGCAGCGGAAGCAGTTATCATGTGCAGGGAAAGAAAAAAGAATACGGCAGTCATCTCCGGTGCGGTAAATGCAGAGATTCTTGAAACTATAAAAACCTACTGCTGCGGTACAGATACTAAAATCATTGTTGTACCTCACAAAGAGGGAAAGACTGACTTAGAAAAACTAAAAGAATTAACTGGGGAGGACACCTCCTGTATATTGATTCAGCAGCCTAATTTCTTCGGTCAGCTTGAAGATTGTGAAGAGGTTAAAAAGATTGCGGATAGCCAGGGCGCTAAGTTTATTATGAGCTGTAATCCCATTGCACTTGGTATATTAAAAACCCCCGGGGAATATGGTGCTGATATTGCGGTTGGGGAAGGTCAGCCTCTTGGAATACCCTTATCCTTTGGCGGACCATATCTGGGCTTTATGGCTGCAACGGAAAAAATGATGCGCAAATTACCGGGAAGGATTGTCGGTGAAACAAAAGACAGTCAGGGAAGAAGAGCCTTCGTTCTTACCCTTCAGGCCAGAGAACAGCACATCAGAAGAGAAAAAGCATCGAGTAATATTTGTTCCAATGAGGCTTTATGCGCCTTATCAGCCTCGGTGTATTTAAGTACCATGGGTAAGAAAGGACTGACTCAGGCAGCAACTCTTAGTATGTCAAAAGCTCATTACCTGGCAAAGCGATTAGGTGAGCTGGAAGGGTATGGTCTTATTTATAAGGGTGAGTATTTTAATGAATTTGTTACCACCTGTAAAGGTGATACGGCTAAAGTCATGAAGAAACTGGAACAACAGGGGATTCTTGGCGGGTTACCCTTACGGGGTGAGAATGCAGGGCAGATTCTCTGGTGTGCGACAGAGATGAACACGAAAGAAGAGATAGATTCACTTATATCTATTTTGCAGGAGGTGGAAGGTTAATGGAACTGATCTTTGAGAAAAGCGTAAAAGGAAGAGGCTGTGAAGTACTGCCATCCTGCGACGTACCTGTAGTAGAAGCAGAGGGAAAGTATCTGCGTGAGATAGAACTTCATTTGCCGGAAATATCAGAAACGGATATCAGCAGGCATTATACGGAGTTAGCCAGCCGGACTTATGGAATTAATAACGGTTTTTATCCTCTGGGTTCCTGTACGATGAAATACAACCCAAAGATTAATGAAGAAATTTCAAAACTTCCTGGTTTTGCAGGTGTTCATCCCCTGCAGCCGGAACATTCCATACAGGGATGTCTGGAGGTTTTAAAACTTGCAGAAGAATATCTGTGTGAAATTACCGGTATGGACAATATGAGTTTCCAGCCCGCTGCCGGCGCTCACGGAGAATTTACGGGGCTTCAGTTGATACGGGCATATCATAATGAGCGGGGGGATAATAAACGTACCAAGATCATTGTACCGGATTCGGCTCACGGAACCAATCCTGCAAGTGCTGCAATGGCTGGTTATTCTGTTGTTAATATATCCTCTACCAAAGACGGTTATGTTGACCTTGAGGAATTAAAAAAAGCAGTGGGAGAAGATACGGCTGGATTTATGCTTACCAATCCCAATACAGTTGGACTGTTCGATAAAAACATTCTGGAAATTACAAGGATTGTCCATGAAGCCGGCGGTCTGACTTATTATGACGGGGCAAATTTAAACCCAATTATGGGAATCGCAAGACCGGGTGATATGGGATTTGATGTGATCCATATTAATCTCCATAAAACCTTTTCCACCCCTCATGGCGGTGGTGGTCCAGGCGGCGGACCGGTAGGCTGTAAGGCTTTACTCGAAAAATATCTGCCGACTCCAAGGGTAATAGGGACTGACAGGGACGGTGTATTTGGATTGGAACGGTACAAAGAACTGTCAATTGGAAGGGTCAAGAATTTCTATGGTAATTTTTTAGTGGTAGTCAGAGCCTTAACCTATATTCTGACCCTGGGCAGAGAGGGCCTTAAAAATGCTTCGGAAAATGCGGTTCTAAATGCGAACTATATGATGAATCAATTAAAAGATACCTACTATATGCCATTTGAAGGTCCCTGCATGCATGAATTTGTCATGAGTCTGGAGGAACTGAAAAAAGAAGCCAAAGTTTCAGCTCTGGACATTGCAAAAACACTCCTGGATTACGGTATTCACCCGCCGACTATGTATTTTCCGTTAATTGTTCATGAAGCCCTTATGTTAGAACCTACGGAGACGGAATCCAAAGAAACCATGGATAAGGTAATTGCTGTTTTAAAAGAAATCTATGAGAAAGCAAAAAGTGATCCAGGGTCCCTTTTGGAATCTCCGAAAAATACGCCAATAGGACGGCCGGATGAAGTAACAGCAGCCAGAAACCCGGTATTACGCTATCAATTTTAATGTAGTCTGAGCCTGTTTAAGGCAGCCTTTTCGATTGGGTTGGAGGGGATGATGCAATTGCAGATCCTTTGAAAGTGGGCTGAAATCTTAGCCAAGTAAATAATTTTTACTTTTGTATCTGCCTGTTATGTATTTAGTAGGTTTAGATTGGACTTAAGAAAGAGGTAACGAGTGATTAACAATATAAAATATATATACAGTATGGAATATGACCCGCATCATAACCTTGCCCTGGAAGAATATCTGGTTACACATGTGGATGAAGGTGAGGCTATCCTATATTTATGGCAGAATGAGAAAACAGTGGTAATCGGTAAAAACCAGAATCCCTGGAAGGAATGCAGGACAAAGGAGTTAGAGGAGGACGGCGGAACCTTAGTCCGCAGGTTATCCGGGGGCGGAGCGGTATTTCACGACCTTGGGAATCTTAATTTTACCTTTGTGGTAAATAAAGAGGATTATGACCTGGATAAACAACTGGAAGTAATTATAAAAGCTGTTAATAAATTCTCCATACCAGCAGAAAAGACCGGACGTAATGATATAACCGTAGACGGAAGAAAATTCTCCGGCAATGCCTTTTATACAGACGGCAGACATTCCTATCATCACGGTACCATATTAATCCAGGTGGATATGGAAAACCTCTCAAAATACTTAAATGTATCCCGTGAAAAGTTAGTATCAAAAGGTGTGGATTCCGTAAAATCAAGGGTCATTAACTTATCGGAATATAACAGGGAGCTGAACGTAGATACTATGAAACAGGCGTTAATCGAAGCTTTTTCCGAAGTTTATGAAAGAGAAGCAGCTCCTCTTAATACGTCCAATCTTGATAGTTCTGAAATAACAGCTTTGACTAAAAAATATGCCTCCTGGGAATGGAAATTCGGCAGGAAAATAGAATTTAATTATGCATTGGAAAGAAGGTTCCAATGGGGTAACATTGATCTTGAGTTTCATGTTGAAGCAGGTATTATCACGGAGTGCATGGCTTATTCAGACGCTATGGACATCTGGTTGATCGGCAGGCTTACAGAGTGTTTTAAGAATTGCGTGTTCAGTATGGAAAGTATGATTAAGCGCTTAAAGGAACTGGAAGTCAACGAGTCTGTTACGGAAGAAATCAGGGAAGATATCATCGGACTTTTGAAAGATGAAGGCATTTGATTACTAAGTAATGAGTAACTTAGGCTGCGGCAAATTTGTTTTTTGCAGCAGCCTTTTAATAAAGATAATAAAGATAAAGACGGAATGTCAAAAGATATTTTAGCGAGCAATTTTGAATAGATACATCTACATTATTCATTCAAAAGTAATTATTTATCTTTTGGAATTATAAGGCTTAAAAGGCTTAAATGATTAGACCAAGATTAGAAATTGGTTCGGAAAAGAGGAAAGTATGGAAGAAAAATATGATCTGGCGATCATCGGGGCAGGACCGGGAGGATATACGGCAGCCATTAAAGCTTCACAAGCAGGCTTAAAAACAGTTCTGATTGAAAGTCGGGAAATCGGCGGCACTTGTTTGAACAGAGGCTGCATTCCTACCAAAACAATTATGCACAGCTCCCATCTATATCAAGAAGCCCTGAGTTTTGAGAAATTCGGAATCGAGCTTAAAGATGTTCAGCTTAATATGGATAAGATATACGACAGAAAAGAGGAAGTAGTAGGTAAAATAAGAGATGGAATAGGTGGATTGTTAAAGGCAAATAAGATAACTGTAATAAATGGAACCGCCACCATTGCTGCTCCTGGCATTCTCCATATTATGCCAAACAGCGGGGAAGCAGAAAAATCTCCGGAGAGCTATGAATTATCCGCAGATAAAATACTCCTTGCAGCAGGCTCCCTACCCTATCTCCCAGAGATAGAAGGGATAACTTTGCCTAATGTAGTAACCAGTGATGAACTCCTGAATAAACCAGAAAAATTATATAAAAAGCTCTTGATTATTGGTGGTGGGGTTATTGGGGTAGAATTTGCTACTATTTATCAGGAATTTGGCTGCGAAGTGGAAATCCTGGAGGCAGCAGATAGAATACTACCGCTTCTTGAAAGGGAAGTTTCCCAGAGTGTGGCAATGAATCTTAAGAAAAGGGGTATAAAAATTCATGCCAAATCCAAGGTAGTTAAAATCTGGGAGGAGGAAGGATTAAGCTGCAATTACGAAGAAGGCGGCACCTTAAAAACCGTAACCGCAGAGGGTATACTGGTTTCAACCGGTCGTAAGGCTAATACAGACGGTTTATTTAAAGCAGGATTTTCCCTTGAAATGGACAGGGATAAAATAAAGGTAAATACGGATTTTGAAACAAGTGTAAAGGGAATCTATGCTATCGGCGATCTAATTAAAGGTACTCAACTGGCTCATGCAGCCGCGGCGCAGGGAATTGCAGCAGTTGAGAAGATGTGCGGACTTACTCAGTCAATTAATCTGGAGATAATTCCTTCCTGTATCTATACCTCACCGGAAGTAGCGGTAGCAGGTCTTAGCGAAGAAGAAGCGGTACAAAAAGGATATACGGTAAAGACCGGCAAATATCCCATGTCCGGTAATGCTAAAACCCTGTTGTCCATGGACGAAAGAAGTTATGTCAAGGTAATCAGCGACGCCAGCACCCATAAGCTGTTAGGTGCCCAGATCATATGTGCCAGAGCAACAGATATGATCGGAGAGTTCGCATCGGCAATCGTAAATGGCTTAACCGTAAGGGATATGGCCTCTGTCATAAGACCCCACCCTACCTATAACGAAGCCATAACAGAAGCCGTGGAGGATATTGAAGGGATGGCTATTCATCTTATGCCAGCGAGAAAATAATAGAAAAATCATACGGTATCTTTTTATGAAGGTCTTGTAGTGGATTATATACCAATTTCACTCTCAAATAAAATAGGGGACCCATAAGTACTCATAAGTACTAGTGGGAATTTGGGAAGAATTTAACCTTATTAATATAAATCAACAGATAATATTATATAATTAAGTTGAAAGAGGCTTTAAGCAGGTAAAATGTTAAAAGACAGGGTAATGTTTAAATATAATAGAACATGCCCTGTCTTTTATTAGTCGTATTGACATATTACCTTATTTGGGCTATAATATGAATGAAAATAAAAATATTCATTCATTTTTACATCTTAACTGGAGGTCATACTGTGGAAGATAAAAAGAGTGTTATTTATGATAGCGCAAAGAAGTTGTTCAGTACAAAAGGATTTAAGGAAACTAATATTTCTGAAATTACAAAAATAGCCGGTATGGCGGTGGGAACCTTTTATAATTATTATTCTTCGAAAGAAAAACTCTTTATGGACATTTTTCTGGAAGAAAACGCTAAGATGAAACAAGCCTGTTTTCAGTCCCTTAACTTAGAGCAACCGCCTATAAAAGTAATTGACCAGATGATTAAGCTGAATGTTGCAGGAATAAAGTCAAATCCCATTTTACGGGAATGGTACAATAAAAGTGTGTTCGAAAAGCTGGAACAAGTCTATCGGGAGGAAAACGGCATTGATACCGTAGATTTTTTATATGACAATTTTTTAGAACTCATAACACTTTGGCAAAAGCAGGATAAAATTCGCAAAGACATAGACAGCAAGATGATTATGCTGGTTTTTGCGGCCGTCATTAATGTGGATACTCACAAGGAGGAAATTGGTATTGAGTATTTTCCGGAGTTGCTGCATCTTATGACGGAGCTTATTATGAAAGGTCTAATGGACTGTAACGAATAATTAAAGGAGTAGTTCTGTTTTTTAGTCACAATATGAACGAATGACATAATATTCATTCAATTAATTATAGGAGGAAGGTTGAAAGAAAATCTAAAAAATTGAAAGGATGCCACAGCATGATTCTTTCAACCTATTTCATTGTGGCAGTATCGCAGGTAAACCTGCGATATGCAATGGGAGGAAAAATGGAAAACAAGAAAAAAGTGAAGCCTGTTAAACCTCAAGGAATACGCATCGAGGTTACAGAAAACGGTGTTTTGACCACCAATGTACGCATACCTTACTTTATAGCAAAGATGGGACTAAAGTTTGGGCAGAAGGCAGAGCATTCAAAAAAGAAAGGAAGTGCCGAAGATGAGCTGCAACGCTTAAAGGATGTTGATATAGATGGGATTCTTGCTGCTCTTGAAAACGGCGAATTGACCCTGCCCTGCCTCTTGGCAGAGGCAGATGAATCGGACAAAAACCAGCATATAAAAATCACATTGGAATAATGGAGGACAAAATGGCGGCTTTAAAAACAAGTAATAAGAAATTTAAATTCAGATTCGTTTTTTTGATTGTCGCAGTGGTAGCGATACTGGGATTAATAATTGCATTTTTTGCGGATGCTCCTAATCGGCAGGAGCTTAAGTCCCTCGTAATTGGTAAGGTTGATTTTACACAGTTGCGGGATGGAACCTATATCGGTGAATACGCCGGAACGAAAGGAAGTTCAAGAAACGCAACGGTTAAAGTCACTATATCCGGGGGTGAAATTACAGATATAACGATACTAAAAGGTGCTCTGGATAAGGAGGGTAACCCCGCGGAGTTAAAAGATGGAATGACAATGAATGACCTGTTCCAAAAAGTTAAGGAGAACGAAACGTTACAGGTGGATACAATCAGCGGAGCAACATTAACCTCAAAAGCCCATTTAAAAGCATTGGAAAATGCACTAAAACAGGCTGAACAATAATTTGTGAAAGGAAAAATATAATGAAAATAGCAGTCGTTTCTTATTCTTATACCGACAACAATGATAAGCTTGCAGCGTGTGTGGCTCAGGCGTTATCCGTTGAGCACAAAAAAATCACTACGCAAAAACCCATGACAATGGGGAAGCTTATACTGGACATGATTTTCAATCGGATACCCAAAGTAAATCCTGCCCCTAAGGCATTGGATTCGTATGACCTTGTCCTCTTTTTTGCCCCTGTCTGGATGGGGCATATTGCATCGCCCCTTAGGCCTTATCTACGCACTATAAAATCAAGTTCTAAAGCATACGGCTTTCTTTCCATCAGCGGTGGAGCAGACGGTGGAAATCCAAAACTGCTTGCAGAACTTTTGAAACGGACCGGAGCAAAACCTTCCATCCTACTTGACCAACATATCAAGGACTTTATTGATCAGAATACAGACCCTACCCGCAAGGATACTTCCGAACATAAAATCAGCGAAGCTGAAGCAAGTATGCTATCAACAACGGCTGTTAAGGAAATAAATAAACTCAATATACATGTTTGAATTAATCAAACACATACTTTAAGCATGTCGGCTGACCTACATTAAGCCTGGACTACATTAAGCTGACTTACATTAAGCCGCTATATAAAAAGATGATTTAGCTTTTTACACTATACCACACTTCGTTCAGTTATGTTATACTAAGGAATACCTACAAGAAGGGAGAGTGTTCTTAATATGAATCATAAGATTAAAAAGACAAAATACGATATTGCCGTTAATATTATAAGTATGATTACGTTAATAGGGACGTTCCTATACTTAATAATAAACTGGGGCAATATCCCAGATCAAATTCCAGGTCATTATGATTTCACCGGATCAGTTGACCGGTGGGGAAATAAAAGTGAACTATGGGTTTGCCCTATCCTTGCTCTTATTTTATACATAGGTATAACGGTTCTGGAAGCGTTTCCTGGTATTTGGAATACGGGCGTAAAGGTAACCGATAAGAACAGAGATCAGGTATATCAACTATTAAAGCATATGATTGTCACCTTAAAAGGAGTTATTGTAATCATATTCGCTTTTATAACGATTAATTCTTCTATGGCAAAGCCGTTGCAGGTTTGGGGTTTACCGGTAATGTTAATTTTTATTTTTGGTCCTATGGCGGCATTTTTAATAAAACTAAGTAAAGCAAAATAAAGAAGTAATGTAATTAGTTCGCTTAAAGATATGTTTGCCAGTAAATAAAATACCGTCGATGTAAGACTATTAATTTTGAAACAAATTTATTTTTTTATACTGACTCAGTTGAATAAAATCTAAAAGGCGAATACCAATGTCAGAATTAGAGACATGGGTATTCGCCTTTTTTGCTTATAATGCCAATCTATGCAAAATGAATAACTATAACTTTATACCAGATACTAAAATCAGAACATAAAGGCAGAACCGGACTTTTAATTTTAAAGTTTCAAACTCAATATAAAAAAATAAAAACTACTTTTCATTTAAATAAATATGTGATACAATTAAAACAGAAAAATTGATTTATAACAAAAAATCTGTTATAAATGAAAACAATGCAAAGGAGCAAAAAATTTGAATAAAACCCTACAATTGGATTTGGATAATAAAGAACAGCTTGCATTGTTAGCCAGGGCATTGTCGGCAGAGATAAGAATCGATATATTACGGCTGTTATGCAGGGGAGAATTAAATATTAATGAAATCTCAGAACGGCTTAAATTACCACAGTCTTCTGCTGCTGCCCATGTGAAAGCGTTAGAAGAAGCGGGTCTTATAAAGACCAGCTTAAAACCGGCAGTAAGAGGTTCTATGAAGGTCTGCTCCAGGCAGTTAGAGGGTTTTTTGGTGGATTTATCTACCAAACAGGAGGAGGAATCAGAAATCATTAATATGCCCATTGGTAACTTTGTAGATTATTATGTGGAGCCAACCTGCGGCATAGTCAGTGAAAAAGGACCTATTGATGAAGAGGATGAACCCAAGTGCTTTTATAATCCTGACCGGACTAAGGCAAAACTATTGTGGTTTGGCAAGGGTTATGTGGAATACCGTTTTCCTAACAATGTGTTGACAGAACGCAAGGAACAACGAATGGAATTATCTATGGAGCTTTGTTCGGAGGATCATGAATATAATTTTGATTTTCCTTCTGACATAACGGTCTGGATTAATGGAGTGGAAGCCGGTACCTGGAACTGTCCTGGTGACTTTGGCGGCAGGAGAGGTAAATTAAACCCGGAATGGTGGCCAGATAAGAATACCCAGTATGGTGAATTAAAAACCTGGATATTAACGGAGCAGGGAACCTATTTAGATGATAATCGGATCAGCTCTTTATCCATAGGAGATTACCGGCTGTCAGAAAATGCCTATATATCCGTTCGAATTGGGATGAAAGAGGATGCAAAGCACATTGGCGGAGTAAATCTCTTCGGGGATTGCTTTGGGGATTATGCACAGAATATCCGAATGAAATTTGTATTTGCAAAATAGGCAGATAAACTAACTTCTATAGATAATAATAGCTGGCAACAGCTATATAAAACGCCGATAGAAAACAATAAAATAAAACACCAAAATAACACCTAAATAAAATAAAGGAGTATTATATGAAAGAAAAAATATTGGAGAAATTCAGCGAAATATTTGGAAACGATGGAGAAATACAGACTTTTTTTGCTCCGGGACGTGTAAATCTTATCGGAGAACATACAGATTATAATGGCGGACACGTTTTTCCCTGTGCACTTACAATCGGTACTTATGCAGCAGTAAGAAAGAGAAAAGATAAAACCTTGCGCTTTTATTCCATGAATTTTGAACACCTTGGTATAATTACTTCTTCTATATTGGAGCTCACATATAAAAAGGAAGATGACTGGGCGAATTACCCCAAAGGGGTAATCTGGGCATTAAAACACAGAGGATATGAAATAGAAGAAGGTATGGATGTACTTTATTTTGGCAATATACCTAATGCTTCCGGTTTATCCTCCTCTGCTTCCTTGGAAGTTTTAACCGGATATATACTAAAGGAATTATTCCAGTTAAACTTTTACATGCTTGAGCTTGCTTTAATCAGTCAGTTTGCAGAGAACAAATTTATCGGAGTAAACTGCGGAATTATGGATCAGTTTGCAGTGGCAATGGGCAAAAAAGACAATGCCATCTTTTTGGATACCAGTAACCTGGCATGCGAATATGCACCGATCAAATTAGAGAATGCTAAGATTGTTATTGCCTCCAGTAATAAAAAGAGAGGTCTTGGTGATTCTAAATATAATGAAAGAAGAAGCGAATGCGAAGAAGCCTTAAAGGAGTTAAAGACAGTACTTACAATAGAAAGCCTTGGTGACTTAACAGAAGAGGAATTTGAAGCACATAAAAAGGCAATAGGCGACCCGGTTCGTGTGAAAAGAGCGAAACATGCCGTATATGAGAACCAGAGAACCATAAAAGCGGTAAAAGCCCTTAAGGCAAATGACATAGCTGAATTTGGGCAGTTAATGAATGCTTCCCATGTTTCCCTTCGGGATGATTATGAAGTTACCGGTATAGAACTGGATACCTTAGTGGAAACTGCCTGGACACAGAAGGGGGTAATCGGTTCCAGAATGACAGGAGCGGGCTTTGGCGGCTGTACCGTAAGTATTGTAGAAGAAGGGTATGTACAGGAATTTATCGAGAATGTTGGTAAAACCTATGAAAATAAGATAGGCTATAAAGCTGACTTTTATGTAGTTGACATCGGAAATGGTCCGAGCAGAATATAGATTATTATAAAGAAAACAGGAGGTTTTATTATGACAGTTTTAGTATTAGGCGGAGCCGGATATATTGGTTCCCATACCGTTTATGAATTGATTGACCAGGGACAGGATGTAGTAGTTGTGGATAATTTAGAGACAGGATATAAAGAGGCCGTTCATGAAAAAGCCCGTTTTTATCAAGGAGATATCAGAAACCGCTCATTTATAGACAGTGTATTTGAGCAGGAGAAGATTGATGCGGTAATTCATTTTGCTGCTAACTCCCTGGTAGGGGAGAGTATGACTAACCCCCTAAAATATTATGATAACAATCTATGCGGCACTAAAGTACTCTTAGAGTCCATGGTTGCCCATGATATTAAAAAAATCGTATTTTCCTCCACTGCAGCAACTTACGGCGAACCGGACCGGGTTCCGATTCTTGAAACGGATAAAACTGAACCTACCAATACTTACGGAGAAACCAAACTATCCATGGAGAAAATGTTTAAATGGGTAGATAAGGCTCACGGTCTGCGTTACGTATCCTTACGTTACTTTAATGCCTGTGGTGCCCACAAAAGCGGAACTATAGGAGAAGCCCACAATCCGGAATCTCATCTGATTCCTTTAATTCTTCAGGTACCTAACGGTAAGCGGGAATCTATCAGTGTATACGGTGATGATTACGATACTAAGGACGGCACCTGTATCAGGGATTATATCCATGTTACGGATTTAGCGGCGGCTCATATATTAGCGGTTAAGTATCTGATGGAAGGCAAGGAAAGCAATATCTTTAACCTTGGCAACGGTGTAGGTTTTACTGTGAATGAAGTGATTGACGCAGCAAGAAAAATTACGGCTTCACCAATTCCTGCCGTAGTAACGCCTAGAAGAGCCGGAGATCCCGCCAAGCTTATTGCTTCCAGTGAAAAAGCCAAAACAGTTTTAGGCTGGAAACCCCAATATGAAGATATTGAAGAAATTATAGCAGACGCCTGGAAATGGCATAAGTCCCATCCAAACGGATATAAGGCAGACTAATTTAGTAAAGAGATAAGTCAGGTTATAATATATAATGACAAAATAAAGACGCAGAAGTTTATGTCTGATACCGGACCCGAGTAACTTGTGGGGGGCGGATTGATAGGTTATTTATATAACAGTTATTAATCCCCTGCCGTAAAGGTTAGTACGGGTTTTGGCGGAGGGCTGGAGGACAGTACATGATTAATCAATACATAACAGCTCTTGTTCAATATGGTTTACAAACAGAGCTGATAACACAAGAAGATAAGGTATACACCATAAACCAGCTGCTGGAATTATTTCAATTGGAAGAATTTAAAGAGGATTTGTCTTATGGAGAGATCTCTCTGGAAGAAATTTTAAAAGGGCTCCTGGATTATGCTTATGAGCAGAAAATCTTAACGGAAAACAGTATTGTATACCGGGATTTATTCGATACAAAGATAATGGGACTTCTTGTGCCAAGACCTTCCCAGGTTATCGGCTTATTTAGGGATTTATACAAGGAAAGCCCGAAAAAGGCAACGGACTATTATTATAAGTTAAGCCAGGATTCGGATTACATTAGGCGTTACCGAATTAATAAGGATATTAAATGGATAACGAAAACAGAATACGGTGATATTGATATTACAATTAATTTATCCAAACCTGAGAAAGACCCCAAAGCAATTGCTGCCGCCAAGTTAATGAAACAAAGCGGTTATCCGAAATGCCTTTTATGCAAGGAGAATGAAGGATATGCCGGCAGGGTCAATCATCCTGCAAGACAGAACCACAGGGTAATACCGGTACAAATCAATAACCAGGAATGGGGATTTCAATATTCTCCTTATGTTTATTATAACGAACACTGTATTGTATTCAACTCCAATCATACACCTATGAAAATCGATAAGGAAGCCTTCCGCAAATTGTTTGATTTTGTGAAGCTGTTTCCCCATTATTTTGTTGGTTCCAATGCGGACCTACCTATTGTCGGTGGTTCCATACTTACCCATGACCATTTTCAAGGGGGGAATTATGAATTTGCTATGGCAAAAGCACCGGTTGAAACAACCTTTACGATTAAGGGGTTTGAAGGGGTAGAAGCCGGAATTGTTAAATGGCCCATGTCTGTTATAAGACTAAATGCAGAACAACCGGAGCCTTTAATTGAATTGGGAGATTATATCTTAACCAGTTGGCGAGGATATACGGATAAAGAAGCCTTTGTCTATGGTTTTTCAGCTCCTGACGGAGCCCTTTTGACCGCAGAAGAAGTGCAAAATAGTTCTACTGAAGAGAAAAAGGGATATGAACCTCACAATACCATAACTCCGATTGCCAGAAAAGCAGGGGAAGTATATGAACTTGACCTGGTATTACGCAATAATGTAACTACAAAAGAGCATCCTTTTGGAGTTTATCATCCTCATGCAGAACTCCATCATATTAAGAAAGAAAATATTGGACTAATCGAAGTTATGGGACTGGCAGTACTTCCTTCAAGATTAAAAGAAGAGATGGAAGTGTTAAAAGACTATATTCTTTCGGGAACAGACTTAGATTCTAGTGAAATGACGGCTAAACATAAGGCTTGGGTAGAAAAATTCCTGCCTGAATACCCGGATCTATCAAAGGAAACGATTGACGGCATAATAGAAAAGGAAATCGGACTGGTATTTTCTACGGTATTAGAGCATGCAGGTGTTTATAAACGTACGGAAGAAGGAAAAGAAGCCTTTCTAAGATTTATAAGACATCTAAACCGGGACAAAGGATGTCCTGCTAATTGAAATTTTGTATTTACATAATAAAATTAACGTAAAACTCTTATGCTAAGGCATGGGAGTTTTTTTTACTTTTTCATACGAGGAAAGTTCTTAGCACTATTCTGTAAAATAAAAAGCACTCCGGCAGGATGCGCCTTAGCTTTAAGAAGAAGGTGTCACTGATGTGACAGCGCGTCAGCCTAGAGTCTGTTGAGACAGACTCCTTATTTCGATTGCTGAAAAATAGTTTTGATTTTTTAGAGTGGGTGGTCATTGATAAATAATTAGTGGAATGGTAAGATATAAAGGTGAGTTTATTTTAAAGGGATGTTAATCTGGAATATTGTTAGTATGAAATGAAGTTATTTTATAGCAGTAATCCTTTATGTTAGTAACACAAACTTTGCAGTTAATAAACTTAAAAACACTTGATAAAATCAGCCCTAAAGCTAAATTGAAAACATAATATAATCAATGCTTTCTAAACATCTTCCTTGCTGATTTTATCAAGCATACCAAGACCAAAATAACTGCGAAGTTTGATTTGTAACTAATAGTGATTTTCAATTATTATTACGAAAGAAAGTAAAGTTTTTACTCAATGGCTCATGAAAAGCTTGTTTGTGTAAAATACTAGGAATAAGAAAGGAGTATGTTAAAGTTATAATTAATTTAAACTTTAACAGGTCAAAAAATGTACGCATCTAAGGAAATGAGCGTTTTTGATATTATCGGGCCTAATATGATCGGTCCTTCCAGTTCCCATACTGCGGGAGCTTTAAGGATTGCCAGACTGGCTCGGAACATGGTTAAAAGACCCATAAAACAGGTTAAATTCATCCTGTATGGTTCTTTTGCCCAGACTTATCAGGGACATGGTACGGATCGTGCCCTAGTAGCTGGTATGCTTGGGTTTGATACAGAGGATTACAGAATCAAGGAATCCTTTGCACACGCCAAAGAGACCGGACTGTATTATGTATTTGAGACTAATATCGGAAAACCGGACATTCATCCCAATACGGTGGATATTATTATAACTGATGAGGAGAATGAGGAAACCTCTGTCACTGGTATCTCCATAGGCGGAGGCCGGGCAGTTATCAAGAAAATTAACGGAGTTGAAATTGATTTATCCGGTGATTACCATACTCTGGTAATCAGACATAAGGACCTGCCGGGAGTTGTTGCAGGAGTTACCAATATATTAAGTAAATTTGATATCAATATTGCTTTTATGAAATTATATAGAGAGAATAAAGGTACCATAGCATATTCCATTATTGAAACCGATCAGCCCATTGATGAGGATGTTATTGATAAAATTGAGGAACTGAACAGTGTATTCAATGCTTTTTTAATTGAAAAGCTGTAAGGCAGTGCACAAAAGCGCAGAGATGCAAAAGCGCGCAGACGGGAGTAAATCAAAAACAAAGAGCGGTTTTTGACATCCTGAAATTATGCGCGCTTTAGCGCGCAGACGGGAGTTTTGTATGAATTTTAAGTTAGGTCAGGAACTTTTAAAAATATGTGATGAAAAAAATATAACGATCTCAGAAGCAATGATTTTAAGGGAAGTAGAAGATCTTGGAGCTGACAGGGATGAAGTTATGAAAAGAATGGATCATGCCTGGTCCATTATGAAGAATTCTGCTAAGGCTGCCTTAAAGGGGGATATTGTATCCATGGGGGGCTTAATTGGCGGTGAATCTGCAAAGCTTAATGAGAGGAGACTATCAGGTAAAACACCGGTATGCGGAACCCTGATGTCAAAAGCGATCTCATATGCTATGGGAGTCCTTGAAGTGAACAGTTCCATGGGCTTGATTGTGGCAGCTCCTACCGCCGGATCTTCCGGGGTGATACCGGGTGCCTTCCTTGCGGTTCAGGAAGAGATGGAGTTTACGGATGAAGAAATGGTAAAAGCCTTGTTTAATGCCGGTGCAATCGGTTATCTCATTGCCTATAATGCAACCGTAGCAGGTGCGGAGGGCGGCTGCCAGGCAGAGGTCGGATCTGCTTCAGCCATGGCGGCTTCGGCCATAACAGAATTAATGGGTGGATCACCAAGACAGTGCCTGCATGGGGCTACTGGGGCTATCGCAAATCTGTTAGGTCTTGTTTGTGACCCGATAGGAGGTCTTGTGGAAGCACCCTGCCAGCAGAGAAATGCTATGGGGGTATCCAACGCTTTGGTAAGTTCTGAAATTGCACTTAGCAGCATTAAGAACATTGTCCCCTTTGATGAAGCGGTATCCGTAATGTATAGTGTAGGACGCAGTATCCCCCATGAACTAAGAGAAACCGCACTTGGCGGACTGGCGGCGGCTCCAAGTGCCTGCAGCAGATGTCAGATGTGTAAGTAGTGGATTCGGTCTTCACGGAACATAAACGATAATACGTAATTATAATAGTTAATTATAATAGGCTGACTTCTTGACTAAAAGTTCGAGAAGTCAGCCTATTTTGCGTGATTTAGGGCTGTTTGTAATAGCTGTACAGGTGTTACCAAAAGATAAGAAAAAAAGACTAAGTAACAACTTTATTAAAATCAAAGGTTGTCAATTGGCAAAAATAGTGTTATACTCTTGTGAGGAAGGAGCGAGAAATATGATAAAGTTTGAAAACGTCAGTAAAAAATACGGTAGTAGTCCTGCAGCCGTAAAATCCCTGAATTTTGAAATAAATAACGGGGAACTGCTGGTGCTCATTGGTCCCAGCGGCTGCGGTAAGACAACAACTATGAAAATGATCAATCGCCTTATTACTCATTCGGGGGGTAAAATAACGATTGACGGCAAAGATATTGAAACTATGGATCCGGTTAAACTACGCCGCAGTATAGGTTACGTTATTCAGCAGGTTGGTTTATTTCCGCATTACACGATAGAAGAAAATATTGCATTGATTCCGGGACTGAATAAATGGAAAGAGTCTGACATCAAGGAACGTGTCAATCAACTGATGAATACGGTAGGATTGGAACCAGAAAAGTATGCCAAGCGTTATCCAAAAGAACTCTCAGGGGGTCAGCAGCAGAGGGTTGGTGTTGCCAGAGCTCTGGCGGCAAATCCGGATATTATATTGATGGATGAACCTTTTGGGGCCCTGGATCCTATTACCAGAGAACAGCTTCAGGATGAACTGCTCCGTATTCAGTCAGAGATGCATAAAACAATTGCTTTCGTAACTCATGATATGGATGAAGCTTTAAAATTAGGTGATCGGATTGCTATTATGAAGGATGGTGAGCTTTTGCAGCTGGATACTCCGGATCAATTGCTTAGTAATCCTTCTCACGGCTTTGTTGAGGAGTTTATCGGAAAGAAGAGGATTTATCAAAATCCGGACTATATTCCTGTAACCGATATTATGCGGGATAACCCGGCGTTGATTCTGCCCTCTAAAGCACCGTCGGTAGCGATAAACATTATGAGGCAGCGTAAGACAGATACCTTGATTGTTGGAGATGAAAGCGGAAAATTACTAGGGGTGTTATCCGGCTATGAGCTTCAGGCTATGAAAGAACATAATCAGACTTTAAAAGAGCTGATACATCCGGTGGAATTAGTTCTAGGTCATTCAGCTACAGCTAAGGATGCATTAAAGTTGATTGCAAAAGCTGCTTATGGCATTATACCCGTGGTTGATGATACTAACAAGGTAATTGGTATTGTTACCAAAGGTTCACTATTAAGCTTTTTTTCAAATCAATGGTCTGAAGACGGGGGGGAATTCACTTGAGAAACGAATCGATATGGACTCAGATTATATATCAGATTGGCATGCGTTGGACCGACTTACTTCAAGCCTTGCTTCAGCATGTACAACTTGTTTTTATTTCTATGTTAATAGCCATTCTAATCGGCGTTCCACTTGGAATACTAATTACACGGTCAAAAACCCTGGAGGCTCCAATCCTGGGAATAGCCGGTATATTACAAACAATTCCAAGTCTGGCCCTTTTAGGTTTTATGATACCACTGTTTGGTATAGGAATAAAGACCGCGGCAGCAGCCTTGTTCCTATATTCACTTCTGCCCATAATACGTAATACGTTTACAGGTATAAAGGATGTGGATAAATCGACATTGGAGGCGGCAAAGGGAATGGGTATGACAGATTTCCAGATCCTTTTCAGGGTCCAACTGCCCCTTGCCCTTAGTGTTATGATGGCAGGAATCCGGACAGCTACGGTAATAAATGTTGGAACTGCAACACTTGCGGCTTTTATAGGAGGAGGAGGTCTTGGGGATTTTATATTCCTTGGAATATCCAGAAATATTGATGCCCTGGTGCTAATCGGTGCATTTCCGGCCGCACTACTGGCACTGGTATTTGACTGGCTGCTGGGAGTTCTTGAGAAAGCAACAACGCCCAGGGGAATAAAGGCTTAATCTATTAAAATAGTAAAGAAGGGAGATTCATATGAAAAAGAAAATAATACTTGCAGGACTTACTGCCTTACTTGTTCTTGCACTTTATGGATGCAGCGGGAGCAAACCAAAAAACGGAGGCACAATCACCATAGGTTCAAAGAATTTTACTGAGAATATATTAATTGCTCACATGATGGCAGATCTGGTAGAGGCTGATACGGACCTGAATGTAATTCGAAAAGTTAATCTTGGCGGATCGAATGTTGCCTGGACTGCATTAGAAAATAATGATATACAAATGTATCCCGATTATACCGGAACCATCGTAGTTAATTATTATCAGGAAGAAACAGGAACTTCCAAGGAAACGCTTGATAAGGCTGACAGTCTGGTGAAACAAGATAAACTAAAAGCATTGAATCCTTTAGGATTTAATAATACCTATACCCTTGCGGTTACACAGGAAACAGCACAGAAATATAATCTTAATACCTTCAGCGATCTGACAAAAACAGCCGGCCAACTGACCCTGGGCTGCGAATTTGAATTTAAAGACCGTCCGGATGGATATCCAGGACTTCAGTCCGCTTATGATATGAATTTTAAGGAAGTCAAGGGAATGGATCACGGGATTATGTACCGTTCTCTCGCTTCAGGAGAAGTTGATGTAGTTGATGCTTTTGCAACCGATGGGCAGATTAAGGTATTTGATCTTAAAATACTACAAGATGATTTGGAGTTCTTTCCACCCTACGACTGTGTTCCCCTTGTACGCCAGGACATATTGGACCAATATCCGGAAATTGAAGGAGCAATTAATAAGCTGGCTGGGAAGATTGATGAATCAGCGATGCAGGAACTAAATGCCAAAGTAGACGACGAAGGCATGAAAGCAGAAACCGTAGCCCGTGACTTCCTGGTATCTATCGGATTAGTGGAAAAATAATATCAGTAAGCATTGGTTTTATTAATTATCGTTATATGAACCTGAGCTAGAGAATCAGGTTATATTGCTTGAATGTGTTCCGGGTTGTACTTAGGAACGGCTGCATTTTCTTAATATGCACCCGTTCCTTTACCTATATGTAAATGCAAATTTCCGATAAACCAACCGCAATCATTCCTACGATTAGGTCTGTATTCTATTCTGTATTCTTTCTATAAAATAGTTACAAACACTTGGTTATATATTTGTATCTAAATTTATCAAATATATTATTGTCAAAACGTTTAAAATAATGTTATAATTACTGATATTTTGAAAATACTCCAAGAGGATACGATATGAGCCAAAGAATTGATAATCCAAGATATATGAATATTGCCTTAGATTTAGCCGGAAGAATCTGTAACGGTGAATTCAAAGAAGGTCACAGAATTTTCGGTCGTTCAACGTTAGCCAGTGAATATAATGTATCACCGGAAACCATCCGGCGGGCCGTTAATCTTTTGGAGGATATGCAGGTAGTTGTGCCTGCCCAGGGCAGCGGTATCTATATATCCTCATTAAATAATGCTTATTCCTTTGTAAAAAAATTTCAGAACAAGGATACCATTCGTTCTCTCAAGAATGAAATAAAAGCGTTGTTATCTCAAAAGAAAGACATAGAAAATTCTATTAATGAAAAAATAGATACAATCGTTGATTTTTCAGACCGGCTTAAGAATTTAAATGTATTGACGCCCCTCGAAATCGAAATAGATAATGACTCTAAACTGATTGACTGTACCATTTCAGAAACTAAATTCTGGCAAAATACCGGTGCAACAATCATAGCAATAAAAAGAAACGATACCCTGGTATTATCGCCCGGTCCATACGGCGGTTTTGAAAGAGGAGATACCATATTTGTAATCGGCGGGGAAGATGTCCTTGAAAGAATAAAGCAATTTATGAAAGAATTTCAGCGCTGATTTCAGCTGTCTGATGGAATAGAAACAGTACTAAGAAAAATAAGGATTATATTATCGTAAATTTTAATTTAAGTTTACTGGAATAGCTGCAAAAAAGGGATGCAGCTGTTGATTACTAAACTTGGATTGAAATTTTTGATAATATAATCTTTATTTTTATTGAATGTGAAAGAGTCATTTTTATTTCTCGGCAATTCTTATTTTGGAAAAGAGAAAATTAGAGAAAATTAGTATAAAAGAAAAATCGGTATAGTAATAGATATAAGCAGCGTACACAAATATTAATATTTAAAAGACAAAAAAGCATTGACACTAATTAAAAAATAATATATATTATATTTATCAAACAATATTATACGGCATATAATATATAAGATGAAATAATATACAACAGCCAATAATATAGAATGATGAATAATATGGAATAGAAAATAATATAAAAGATGGAATATATAAGATGGAATATATAAGATGCAGGCTATATTAACGGAATAATACTTATTATTTAATTAAGTGGAATAAAGGGTAAATAGGAGTAGTAATTTGAAAGGAAGTAGATTACATGATATTCAATACGGGAGCAGCATTACTCGATGCGATAGTTCTTGCAGTTGTATCAAAAGAACATGAGGGAACCTATGGATATAAAATTACGCAGGATGTAAGACAGGTAATTGAAATTTCCGAATCTACTTTGTATCCGGTTTTAAGACGTCTTCAAAAAGATGACTGTCTGGAAGTCTATGATTTGGCCTTTGATGGACGGAACCGAAGGTATTATAAGATAACCGATAAAGGAAAGATACAGCTTAGGTTATATTATGATGAATGGAAAGCCTATTACAGTAAAATTAATAACATGTTCGTGGGGGTGAATTTTTAGATGACCAAATATGAATTTATGAATGAATTGGAACAATTACTATTTGATATCTCTTTGGAAGAAAGAACAGAGGCACTTAAGTATTATTCCGATTATTTTGAAGATGCAGGACCGGACAGAGAGCAGGCAATCATATCAGAGTTAGGAACGCCGGTCAGTGTAGCAGCCGGTATAAAAGCAGACTTAACTGCCAGCGAGCAGGAAGTGAAAAACCGCGGTTACTTTACGGAAAATGGATATGAAGATGAAAGTTTTAATGAACCTAAATATGAATTAATAAATGGTAAAACAGTTAAGGTAGATAACAACAACTCAAAAGAGACAATAGATACAGATTATAATACGAATACTCAGAATAACGGATATGGCACTGATTCACAAAACGAAGATTATGGATACGCAAATACACAGAACAGACAACATAACAGAACTTATAATAACAGTGAGGATGACGGGTATAATGATAGTCCAGACGGCAAGGAAAACAGGAATGGCTTAAGAGTTATCTTAATTATACTCCTTTGCATTTTTGCAATCCCGGTCGGAATACCGATAATTGCAGTAATTTTTAGTTTGTTTTTAGCTGCAGCTATTACGGCTGCTGCACTGTGGCTCACCTTTGTTATTGTATCCGCGGTTTTGATTATTGCAGGAATTGGTGTTACTGTATATGGTATTTTCAGACTGATAACTTTTCCGGCTTTAGGGTTTTGCTTTACCGGAGGTGGATTAATCCTGTTTGGGATTGGGTTAGTATTTGCCATGGTTACCATTTTACTTAGTTCAAAAATAATGCCGTTAATTATTCGCGGGTTTATTAATTTCTGCAGACTGCCATTTCAGAACAGGAGGGTACCCGCATGAGAGTGTTTTTAAAAAATTGTTTACGGATAGCCGGATTTTCCGTACTAATTGGCATAGTCCTGTGTTTTGTAGCATTCAGCATTGATAATTCCATATTTGATAATTGGAAGAATTTTAGTATTCCATTTGGAGATAATAGTTTTGAGACCGGGTCCTGGCTAGACAGGGATGACTGGGTTGACCGGGATAATCAGGTGGAAAAGGATGTGGAGGTTTCAGAGTATTCCGATTACGAAAACGAAAAGGAACAGAATGAAACCGTAACCTCAGATAGTGGAAAAAGTTTAAGTAAAATTCAATCGCTATCTCTTGATATCACTTATGGAACGGTAACCATTTCAGAAGGTGAGAGTTTTGAGCTAGATGTGGATGGTGTGCCGGATGATGTAGTTAAAAATACCATAGATAATGGAGTATGGAATATTAGTGATACTCTAGATCAATCTGAGGTGAAAAATGAAGTCTCGGTTTTTGGATTTAAGATTTCCTCCTCCAATTCCCATCCTTTTAAATCGGCCAATATTAAATTAACCGTACCTGAGGACTTTGTATTTGATAATCTGGATATTATACTGGATGCAGGTACCATAAAAGCCGATAGTTTAACAGCTAAAAATGCGGATATCAGTGTCGGAGCAGGAAGCTTAAAGATTGATGAGCTTACAGCCAGCAATAAGTCTTCCTACTCCATTGATACCGGAGAATTAATTATAGATAATTTGGAGGCCCGCGATGCAAACATGAATTGCGGTGTCGGAAACCTCAGAGCCTCAGGAACTATTACCGGCGACAATTATGTAACCTGTGGAATCGGCAATGTGGATCTTGATATGGAGGGAGAGGAAGAGGACTACAATTATAGTATTGACTGTGGTATAGGAACTGTTATAATTAATAGTAGCAGTTACAGCGGTGTAAATTCAAAGACGAAGAAGAATAACGATGCAAAAAACAGCTTTACATTAGATTGTGGTATTGGTAAGATTTCGCTTAACATTCAATAAAGGAGGAAGAACAATGGAACAGAAAAAACTATTAAGATCAAATTCAAACAAAATGATTGCAGGTGTATGCGGAGGAATTGCCGAGTATATCAATCTGGATCCAACAGTGGTCAGATTATTATGGGTTATCTTATGCCTGGCAGGCGGTACAGGAATAGTAGCCTATATCGTTGCAGCCATCATAATGCCAAGCCAGTATTAAGATAAATTATTAAAACTTAACGCATGTATCATTTGAACGATATACTTGATAAAATCAGCCCTGGATATAAGGAAAGAAAGTATAGATTATTTATAAATCATAAGCGGATTTTCAGATTCAGAAAAAAGCTTTTATGCAGATATAGAATAATCTACTTTCACTCCGGGTTTCACACTGATTTTATCAAGTATTTTTTCGTTTTTTGAACTGTAAAAAATAAGAGTTCCAGCAGGTATAATTATGAATTATCAGCGCCATATTAAGAGCAGGTAATTATAATCAAACGAGGTGATCATGTGAATAAGAGGCAGAGTCTTTATCAATTCTTTATGTATCAAGTAAAATTGCATTTGTCAAAAAGAAATAAAGTAAAATATTTCGCTGGTGGTAAGAAAAAACTAATTTCAGTGTCGTTGGTAACCTTATCAATCATCCTGCTGTCTTCCTGCCAAAAGAAAGCGGATAGTAATAATACCAATACAACGGATAACGATACTACAGGCAGTCAGACCCAAACAATTGGTGAAACCACGAAGGAGCCAGTATCAACCAATTCAGAAACCGGTCAGGAATCTCAGGGAACACTTAGTATTAAAGATTATTATCCTTTTCAGGATAATGTAGTATACCGTTATGAAGGCTCAGGTAACGAGTATGCTTCTTATGACATATATACGGATTATTTAAAGGGCGAAAGGATTCAACTAAGGAGTAATAACGGCGGAAGTGAAACCGTTCGGGTTTTAGAACTTAAGGACGGACTGCTTACCCAGGTCTTGTTAAAGGAAGAATGTTATTACAGAGAAAATCTTTTAGACAGTTCCGATGGGCAAGGTGAAGTTCTGTTAAAAGAACCTTTGACTCCGGGAACGGAATGGACACTTTCAGATAATAGAAAACGATATATATCCGGAAGTAATGTCAGCGTAACTACCCCCTCTGGAACCTATGAAGCTTTGGAGGTAACAACGGAAGGCAACAATGATAAGTTAACTGACTATTATGCACCCGGTGTCGGATTAGTAAAATCAGTGTATACTACCTCAGACGCAGAAGTAGTCTCTTCCTTAAGCAAAATAGAACAGGATGTACCTTTTAAGCAAAGGGTAAGATTCTTTTATCCGGATGGGGATAAAGAGGTTATTTATGGGGTGGACAAAGAACTTTCCTTTCAAACCAATGATATTACAAGCAGTAAACTAGCAGACGCATTAAAAGAAATAGCGGAAAATAAAGGTGCACCTGTAATCAGTATTAAGACACAGTTAAAGGATTTATATCTGAATAAGGATAATATCGTATATGTTGATTTCTCCAAAGAACTGGTAAGTGATATGAATGCCGGAGCAGCTTATGAAAACCGGATACTGCAATGTATAGCCAATACTCTGGGAACGTATTACGGAGTAGACCAGGTCTGTCTTACGGTAGAAGGAAAACCTTATGAATCGGGTCATGTTACTATGAAAGAAGGCGAAACCATAAAGGTGAATCTGAAGGAAGTAGTAAAGTGATATGGATGGTTAACTAAAAGCAGGCACCAGTGATTCTCAAAAAGGGCTGCTGCCAATTATTCAATAAAATTGAATCCTTATAAATCAAGGCTTCTGCGGAATATAAACTATTCCTTGAATTATAAGAAAATAATGGAGAAAACACAGAAATATTTACTCTCTCTAAAATTGAAGATTGGAGCAGCTCTTAAGTCTTTATCTGTATTCAATCATAACATCATTCCCGTCAAAGTATGTAAAATCACCTTCCGGATAATGCCAAACCGCCTTCAAAACTGTCGGATGGAAGATACCATTGGTTCTTTCATATTCACTGCAAAGTGCGGACCATTCAGAGTATCTGGTGGTACCATCCATATCGATGGAAGCTCGGTCACCGGTTCTAAACGATAGGATAGCCCCGTTTTCATCAAAGGTAAAGATACCACCGGCTGATATTCCATAGTAGGAGATAACAGCTTTCGCATGGGTATCGTCAATACTTTCCCAGGAGATATAATCATTTAGTAAGGTAAACGGAAATAATATGCCATCAGCAAGAAAAGTAACCAGACAAGCCTTGTCCATAGCTTCTCCCCTTTCATCAAACAGAGGGATTACTTTTGCAATAGCACCCTTCATACTGCCAACTCCATTTTCATAGGAATCCAAACCTTCAAAAGGGATACCATGAAATCTTGAATCAATATATGCAAACCGCTGTGGTATATCAGAAAAATTATATTGGGTATAGTTGATACGTATCTCAGAGGGTTTCCCTTTTGTAGTAATACGGAATTTTACGTCTTTAAACTCGGCCTTCATATAGGATCTCATAGGTGTTCCAAGGTATCCGCAGTAACGGAAATACTTTTGAACCGGTGCAGGCAGATTTTTTATTGATTCTTCTGTGATAATTTCATCTTTATCAGTTATTTGAGAAGCATACTGTTTCTGTAATTGATTGAATTTGCTTCGTGTTTTGGAACATGGGATATTAAAAAATATTACGATTACGGCTAAGATAAAAACAATACTGAAAAATACAATCATAAGCACTTTACTCCTTTTCTTCCTGAGCATATTGATTCTCCATTTCTTCTATATTATTGGTTAACTTTATGATACCTTCATACAGGCCATTCATAAGAACCGGATCAAGTCCACGGAATAAAGTGTCTAAAAATACCTGTTCCTTATGTTCCCGATTATCAAAATAATCAGTACACTTTTTTGTAAGTGACAATCGTAGAATTCTGGCATCATGAGAATCTTTAACTAGGGATAAAAAACCTTCCCGTTCCAGAATTAAGGCCATCTTTTTAACATTCTGCCTGGAGTTGCCAATAAGAATGGCAACCTCACTTAAGGTTGGGGCATATTCTGTATAGGTTGAGATACCTGCCAATAAGAGCCATTGTTTAATCGTTATGTTCTTATCGAATTTATCTCCGAGTATCTGCAGGCGGTTGGCTAAAGTAAAAATGGAACCAAATATGAAAGACTTTTCATCAATATTCTGCATTGTATCATCGCTCCTTTCTTTTATAGTAGGTAACTAGTTACATATTATATGCAACCAGTTACCTTTTGTCAACTGATTATTTAATTAAAAATATTGCTAATTATTATGTGTTTCCTTCCCTGTTCCTTTTTAACGTATTTACATCCGAATGTAATTATGGTAGAGTATTTTAATGAAAGAAATGGTATAAGAACAGAGAAATTGGGTTATTTTATTAAGTATTTAAGAATGAGGTAAGACAGGACCCAAGGATAATACGGAGGATTTTATGAAGAAAATAATTGACATGATTGCTGAAGAGTTAATGCAGGCCTTTGAAAAGAATGGGTATGACGGGAAGTACGGGATGGTTACGATATCCAACCGCCCAGACTTATGCCAATATCAATGCAACGGAGCATTAGCTGCGGCAAAATTATATAAAAAAGCTCCTATCATGATTGCCAATGAGGTAGTAGATTGTGTGAAAGACAGCAGTACATTTGAAAAAATTGAAGCAATTATGCCTGGTTTTATTAATATAACGTTAAATACAACCTATATTGCAGATTATCTGAATGAAATGTGTAATCAGGAGCAATACGGAACGGAGAAAGCCAAAAATCCTCAAACCATCGTAATTGACTACGGTGGGCCAAATGTAGCAAAACCGCTTCATGTAGGACACCTCCGTTCGGCAGTTATCGGTGAAAGTATAAAGAGAATCAGCCGTTATTTGGGACATAATGTAATCGGTGATGTGCATTTGGGAGACTGGGGTCTTCAGATGGGCTTGATTATTACAGAGTTAAAGAAAAGGCAGCCGGATTTAGTTTATTTTGATGAAACTTATACTGGGGAATATCCTGAAGCTGCGCCATTTACCATATCGGAACTAGAAGAGATATATCCGGCGGCCAACGAATATTCGAAAACCCACGCAGAATTTAAGGAAGAGGCTAAAAATGCAACTTTCCTTCTGCAAAACGGGAACAGGGGTTATATGGCTCTCTGGAATCATATTTTGAACGTATCGGTAACGGATTTAAAGAAGAATTATGATAACCTGAATGTAAGCTTTGACTTATGGAAAAAGGAAAGCGATGCACAGGCTTATATACCAGATATGATTTCTTATCTGAAAGAGAATAACTATACCAGAATCAGTGAAGGTGCATTGGTAGTAGATGTTAAAGAAGATACGGATACCAAAGAAATCCCTCCCTGTATGATATTAAAGACCGATGGTGCTACTTTATATAATACCACTGACTTAGCTACTATGGTAGAGAGAAGAAAACTGTTTAATCCCGATGCCATAACCTATATTGTGGATAAAAGACAGGAATTATATTTTGAAACGGTATTTCGTTGTGCCAAGAAAACAAAACTGTTAGAGGATAAGGTAAAATTGACTTTCTTAGGTTTTGGCACGATGAACGGTAAGGATGGGAAACCCTTTAAGACCAGGGATGGCGGAGTAATGCGTCTGGAAAACCTGATACAGGGTATTAATGATGCTGTATATGAAAAAATGATGGAAAACCGTGAAATGTCTGAAGAAGAAGCAAAAAGTATCGCTAAGAAAGTCGGTCTGGCTGCTTTAAAATACGGGGATTTATCCAATCAGGCTTCCAAGGATTATATCTTTGATATCGACCGTTTTATATCCTTTGAAGGCAATACAGGACCATATATTTTATATACCATTGTTCGCATTAAGTCAATCTTAATGAAGTATGCAGAGCTAACTGGTAATGCAGAAAAAATAACCTCTCAGATTATTCCTTCAGTAATACCAAGTGAAATCAGCCTGATGTTAGAAGTATCCAAGTTCAATGATGTGATTGAACATAGCTTTGAGGAAAATGCACCTCATAAGATCTGCCAGTATATTTATGACATCGCCAATGAGTTTAACAGCTTTTATCATGAAAATAAAATTATTGCCCAGGAAGACAAGGTAAAGCAGCAATCCTGGATCGCTTTAATTACGCTGGTGCAGGGAATACTTGAAACCTGTATTGAGCTTCTGGGCTTTGATGCACCTGACAGGATGTAACAGGATGCACCGGATTGATTATGTGCTCACTGACGCACCCTACTTATTCCAAGCCTTGGATGGGTTCCTTTATTTATTTGTTAATTTGTAAAAAAAGTTTGTCGAAAAAAACAGATTTATAGTATACCAGGTATATAGGTAGGAAAAGATAACATATTTTTGATTATTTAGTAAAATTTTGATACTAATACACTTGTATTTCCTATTTGTATAGTGTATTATAGGTAAAGGGTCGAGGGAGATATCCATCCGGATATTTCCTTGGACTTTATTTGTTTCATTTTTTATCTATTTCCAGAAAAATACCTACGAAGGAGATGCTGCTGTATGAAAAAAATGGACGTTATAAAAAAAGAAAAACATACAAATAAGGAAAAAAACATGAAAAAACGTAAGTATCAATTTGGTATCCGCCAGAAATTAATAATTGGTTTTGTTATGCCGGTTATATTTATTATTATTTTAGGTATTATATCTTACACAAAAGCATCCCAGGGGCTGATATCGAACTATGAACAGGCTACGATGAATACGATTAATATGGCAACGGAATATATGAGTTTAGGATTAACCTCTGTAGATTCCATTGCCCAACAGTATACCAAAGATTCGGATATTTCTTATTATGCCCAGGGCGTAACCAATAATACGGATTCAGAAAGAGGAATCTTTGTTAAAGCTACAGACAGAAACCTTATGAAAAAGGTTGATTTTGAACAACTTATAGAAGATATACATATCATAACTCCTGCCGGTATTCCGGCTTTAACCAGCGGAATTGATATAGTGGATGGTTTTTATAAGGAATTAACGGAATCAGAGGAAGGTAAACTGTTAACGGATTCCAAGACAGAATATTACTGGAGAGGTCAGCATCCTCTCGTTGATTCCAAATTAAAACTGGATCCTGCTAACTATGCTTTCTCACTGTTTCGGCCCTTTCAGACAAAGGATGCTGGAGTTATTATTGATGTTAGCCGGGACGAGATAATGGAGTTTTTAAACAAACTGGAACTTGGTAAGGGCAGTATTGCAGGAATTGTTACTCCGGATGGTACCGAGATTTTAACCGGGGATAATGAGAATATGTCTACGACAGATCAGGAAGCAGCCAATAAAGACAATGCATTGGCAGACAATGCAAAAGACGATTCTGGCAATGGACATAAAGTAGCAGACGGACGGACCGTGGACTATCAGTTCACCGGACAGAACTATTTTCAGGACAGTTTAAAGTCCAAAGAACCGGCCGGTTCCCGGTATGTTACCTATAAATCCCAGGAATACTTATATCTATACAGTAAAATTGGCAATACCGGTGTCATTATCTGCGGAATGGTTCCCAAAGCCAGCTTTATGAAACAGGCAGATGATATAAAAGTAATAACGTTTATTTTGGTTGCGATAGCCTGCCTTATTGCTGCATCAATAGGTTTTTATTTATCCAATGGAATTGGCAGAAGCTTAAAGAGTATTAACAAGAATTTAAAACAGATTTCGGAGGGGGATCTTACCGTTCAGGTATCCGAAAAACATAAGGATGAATTTACCGTATTAGCCGGTAATACCATTGAAATGTTAAATAACATGAGAGGTTTGATTCAGAAGGTTACTAATGTCAGCGGACTGGTATCGAATTCAGCCGACAGCATTATGCAGGTATCCGGTCATATTGCAGTAGCCAGTGACAACATCTCAACGGCAATCACTGAAATCGGCAATGGAATATCTGTTCAGGCACAGGATTCTCAGAATTGTCTGCTGCAAATGGATGAATTATCCCAAAAAATAACCGTAGTATATGAAAACCTGGAAGAAATAGAAAAAGTTACGGATAATACCAAAAATATGATTTCCAAGGGAATCAGTACTATGGAAGAATTGTCAAAACAATCGGAATCTACGAATAATATTACAAAATACGTGGTGGATAACATCACCGCTTTAGAGACGAAATCCTATTCCATTGACCGGATTATCCAGGTAATTAATGAAATAGCCGATCAGACTAACTTATTAGCGTTAAATGCGTCCATCGAGGCCGCCAGGGCAGGGGAAGCCGGTAGAGGGTTTTCTGTGGTAGCGGATGAAATCAGAAAACTGGCAGAGCAATCCATTAAGGCAGCAGGGGAAATCCGTAAAGTAATTGAAGAGATTACAAAGCAGACATCCGAAACCGTTGTAACGGCGAAGGAAGCAGAAAATATTGTAGAAAAGCAGAACGGAATAGTAGAAAACACCATACTAACCTTCCGGGACATGAACGATGGTGTGGAAAAACTGATTTCCAGCTTAACAGTAATCAGTCTGAACATGAAAAACATGGACAGCGCAAGAACCGGAACTTTAAATGCGGTGGAAAGTATCTCAGCTATTGCTGAAGAAACCCTGGCGAATTCCGATATGGTAGAAGAAACAGTAAATACCCAGACTGCCTCTGTAAAAGCTTTGGAAGACGCTTCACAGATATTAGGTGACAATGCAAAAGAATTAAACGATGCAATAAACATGTTCCGCATCTGATATAAAGAAACCATGATAGAATATGAGGTGACAAACCATGTACAGTAAAATATCAAAGCTGGTTATATACCGTAATTTAGAACAAGACAGTATCTTATTCTCTTTGGCCAAAGCAATAGAAGAATTTAACCTACAAAAGGGAAAGACACAGCTTAAGTCTGACTTAAAGGAAGAAATCACAGCCAAAATATACATCCAGATTAACAGACTTCTTAATTTAGCCACGGAGTATGGATTCGATCAAAACTTATGGCATAACTATCTGGCATATATACTTGCCACCAATGAGAATCCTTTCAGTATTAGCTGTGAAAAGGTAGGGAGCCTTACCGGTACAGTGAATCAATTTGCACTGGGAGATTTTAAGATATTCAAGGAATTATTTGATTATGATTTTAGTAACCTGGAAGATGAATTAGGTATTAACTGTTTTCGTATAATCCTGAATTACCAGGCAGTTGCAAAGAATGGGAAAAGATATAATAAAAATGTCAGTGATAAGGTTCGTATGCTCAGTACCCGAATTGAACAGGCAGCAGATGAGAAAGGAATTTTATCCATTGTTACAGAATTCTATAAAGAATATGGTGTAGGGAAGTTCGGTCTGAATAAGGCTTTTCGTATTAGACACGAGGTAAGTGAGGTAAGTATTTATCCGATTACCAATACAGATGATATCAGGCTTACCGACTTAGTAGGTTATGAACTCCAGAAAAAGAAACTAATTGATAATACAGAAGCCTTTGTAGAAGGAAGAAAAGCGAATAATGTCCTGCTTTTCGGTGACAGCGGTACCGGAAAATCTACCAGTGTCAAAGCGATTTTAAACGAGTATTATGCCAGAGGTCTTCGTATGATTGAAATATATAAGCACCAGTTTGAAGATTTATCCGCCGTTATCGCCCAGGTGAAAAACCGTAATTATAAGTTTATCATATATATGGATGATCTGTCTTTTGAAGAGTTTGAAATTGAATATAAATATTTAAAAGCAGTGATCGAAGGCGGTTTAGAAACCAAGCCGGATAATATTTTAATCTATGCGACGTCCAACCGCAGGCATTTGATTCGGGAAACCTGGAGTGACCGTTCGGATATGTCAAAAGATGAGCTTCATCATTCCGACACCATGCAGGAAAAATTGTCTCTGGTTGCAAGATTTGGTATATCCATTAATTATTCAGCGCCTAGCCAGAAAGAGTTTTATGAAATCGTAAAAGGGCTGTCCAAACAGCTTGATGGTATTACCCTTACGGAGGAAGAACTGTGTGCCAAGGCTAATATATGGGAAATGAACCACGGAGGACGTTCCGGCAGGACTGCCCAGCAGTTTATTAATTACCTGGCAGGACAGATAAAAGAGTAGACATTTTATTACAGAGTGATATAAGCATCTTGTTGAGAATTAGAATCAATAAGATGCTTTTTTTTGGTAATCAAATAAATATACCGATTAATTGATAATAATTTTCATTTACAATATTGACAAGTTTCGCAATTAATCATATAATAATTGCAAATGATAATCATTCCCAACAAGAATAGGAGAGTGGATAACTATGGCATTAACATTTGCAGGAATCGGTGAAACCAAGATAATTGTGGATTTTAAAGGAAAAGAAGATATAAAGAGACATCTTCAGGATTTAGGTTTTGTAAAAGGTGAAAGTGTAAAACTATTATCTGAAAATGACAGCGGGTTAATTATTCTCGTAAAAGGAGTAAGAATAGCAATCAATAGAGCTTTAGCATCTAAAATAATGGTAGCTTAGGAGGAAAAAGACATGACATTAAAGGAATTAAAACCCGGCGAGGAAGGCAAAGTTGCCCGGATTGGAGATAAAGGGCCAATGAGACGCAGGATTATGGATATGGGAGTAACACCTGGGGTTATGATCAAGGTAATTAAAGTTGCGCCACTTGGGGATCCGATAGAAATTAACCTAAGGGGATATGAGTTAAGTCTAAGAAAAGACGAAGCAGCTTCCATTGAGATCGTTAAAAATTAGAAATCAGTTTCTAACCAGATACAAAACCAGGAGGGATAAAAGATGTCGATTAAAATTGCACTTGCCGGTAATCCAAACTGCGGCAAGACAACCATGTTTAATGATTTAACAGGAAGTTCACAGTATGTAGGCAACTGGCCGGGGGTAACCGTAGAAAAAAAGGAAGGTAAATTAAAAGGATATAAAGATGTTATCATACAGGATCTTCCGGGAATTTACTCTCTTTCTCCATACACATTGGAAGAGGTCGTTGCAAGAAGTTATCTGATTAATGAAAAACCGGATGCAATCATTAATATTGTTGATGGTACTAATATAGAAAGAAATTTATATCTTACAACCCAGCTGACGGAAATCGGGATACCGGTAATAATGGCTGTAAATATGATCGATGCCGTGCGTAAAAACGGCGACAGCATTGATATAGATAAATTAAAAGGAGCTATTGGCTGTGAAGTAATTGAAACCTCCGCATTAAAAGGCATCGGCTCAAAAGAAGCTGCCCAAAAAGCAGTTGAAATTGCCATATCCAAGGCGCCGTTTGCGCCGCGTCATACCTTTTCAAAAGAAGTTGAAGAAGCTCTAAGCCGTATAGAAGGTACTATAAAAGGCAAAGAAAATGGAATGAACAGCCGTTGGCTGGCTATCAAGCTTTTTGAACGGGACGAAAAGATAAAAGAGCAAATTACATTTGATAAAGGAACTGAGGAACAGATTGAGGCGGTTATAACTGAGCTTGAGAAAGAACTGGATGATGACGGGGAAGGAATTATTACCAACGAACGTTATAATTATATAAGTAAAGTGGTGAAGCAAGCCGTACATAAGAAAACCCGTACCGGTCAGAGCGGAACGGACAAGATTGACCGGATTGTTACGAACCGCTGGCTGGCACTCCCTATCTTTGCAGCGATCATGTTTTTAGTGTATTATATATCGATTTCAACAGTAGGTACAATGGCTACCGATTGGGTGAACGATGTTCTATTTACCGATATTGTGCCGGGTGCCGTAACTAATTTCCTTACGACAATCGGAACTGCCGACTGGCTTAACTCTCTGATTTTAGACGGTATCGTGGCAGGTGTCGGTGCAGTTCTTGGCTTTATTCCTCAGATGGTAGTATTATTCTTCTGTCTGGCTATCTTGGAAGACTGTGGTTATATGGCGCGTATTGCATTTATCATGGACCGAATCTTTAGAAAATTTGGGTTGTCCGGTAAATCTTTTATACCGATTTTAATCGGAACCGGTTGCGGCGTTCCGGGTATTATGGCTACACGTACCATTGAAAATGATCATGACCGCAGAATGACAATCATTACAACTACATTTATTCCTTGCAGTGCAAAACTGCCTATTATTGCATTGATAGCAGGAGCACTATTCCCAGGATCAGTTTGGGTAGCTCCATCTGCGTATTTCATAGGAATGGCAGCGATTATCGTATCTGGTATCATGCTTAAGAAATCCAGCCTTTTTGCTGGTGACCCTGCTCCGTTTATTATGGAACTTCCTGCTTACCATGTACCTGGGTTAAAAGGCATTTTGATTCATGTATGGGAAAGGGCTAAAGCATTTATAAAGAAAGCTACCACAGTTATTTTGCTGGCAACAGTTGGTGTTTGGTTTTTGAGTTCCTTCGGCTGGAATCTGCATATGGTTGAGATTGAAGATTCTATATTAGCTTCCGTAGGCAGGGTAATCGCTCCGATATTTACTCCTCTTGGCTGGGGAGACTGGAAGCCTGCCGTGGCTACCGTAACCGGTTTAATCGCAAAAGAAAATGTAGTTGGTACCTTTGGTATCCTCTATGGCTTTTCCGAAGTTGGTGATAATGGTGCGGAAGTCTGGGGAAATCTGCATGCTGCTTTTACGCCCCTCTCTGCATACACCTTCCTGATGTTTAACTTACTCTGTGCACCTTGTTTCGCTGCTATTGGTGCAGTCCGCAGCGAGATGGGTTCTGCAAAATGGACGTTATTCTCGGCTGGATATCAGACCTTGTTCTCCTATGTGGTAGCTCTTATTGTATATCAGATTGGATTATTGGTAACCGGAGCCGGATTTGGAATTGGAACAGCAGTAGCATTTGTTTTACTTGCCGTACTTTTATACAGGTTATTTAAAAAGCCCGGCAAAGTAGTTCGTAAATCTGATCTTTCTGTTAAAGTTAAGGAGGTAGCTTAAAATGTCTACACTAATTGTTGGAATCATCGTATTCGGCGGTATTGTATATGCCGGCTATAAAACTTACAAATCCCATAAAGCAGGCGAAAACTGCAGCTGCGGCTGTACCGGTTGTGATAAATCCGCTGCATATCATAAATAACAGGTTTAAAGACGGCCTTTCACCAGCATCTCCGGGGAAGGCTGTTCTTGTACTTAGATTAAGGCAGGGAGAAAGGAGTAATTATGAATGGAGTGCTTAATAAAGAACACTTGTTAGCAAATACAAATAAACGTGAAATTATACTAGAACAGCTGAGAAAAAAAGGTTTCCGTATAACGGAACAGAGGAAACTTTTAATTGATGTAATTTTAGAGGATGAATGTTCAAGCTGCAAAGAAATATACTATAAGGCAGTAAAAAAAGATTCAACGGTAGGAATTGCAACGGTTTACCGGATGGTAAAGACTTTAGAGGATTTAGGACTTATAAACCGTAAGAATCTTTACCAGATTGATTACGGAAACCTGGATTTGGAGGAGGAGAATCAAGTCCTGTACATGGAGGAGAGCTCAGATAAGGTTATGCAGGTTAAGAAGGGCACCTGGTTTGAACAATTGAAACGGACGTTGATTTCTCAGGGGTTTACTGATGTTGATAATATCTCTATACTAATTAAAAGTAAGAACAAAGAAGAGGATGAGGGCTGTGATGAACAGGTATATACCGAATGCCTCTGTGATAATTTAGGTTGTAAATACCATTGCAAGAAACGCGATGTTTCATAAGAAAAGCCTGTCTCGTTCCCTTCGGGGAGTGGAGGCAGGCTTTTCTTATGCAATAGGAAAATGCGTCTTATTACATAAAGAACGCTCCGTTATGGATGAGCACCTCGCGTAGAGGAAGTTATTGCTGTGCAAACTACTCGGGAGCGAAAGTGTCAGTTTACTGACACTTTGTTCTTTGATACAAAACATTCTAAGAAATCAAAAATTAGTTGATTCCCCATATCTGATTTTGGAATAAATATAAGTAACTTCAGGAGGTGAATCGGGATTTGAAATTCGGTATAAAAGCTGTGTAACCAGACGTTTGCCAAGTTCCCTGGTCTGAACCTGTACTGTGGTAAGATAATCCACCTGATCGATATATTCTGTCGTACCGTCATAACCTGATACGGCAATATCCTCCGGTACATTAAAATTATTGGCATTTAAATATTTAATGATAAAATGGGCAACATAATCACTAGCACAGACAAAAGCCTGAGGCATTTGTTTCAGGTTTGACAAAAAATCATTGATTTCTTCTGCATAAGTGTAAATTCCAATGCTGTGAACCAGACAGTACTCTTTTTTTACAGGGAGTGTATATTGGTTCATGGCCGATAAAAAGCCTTCATACCGGTCAAAGTTGGTTTTGGCATATTCGATATCACCGATGAAACCAATTTCAGTACGACCTTTGTTTATAATGGAGGATGTAATTTTATTGACACTGGATTTACCTTCAAATAAGAATAAATCTCCGGTTAAGGAGTCCTCCGGTATAGAAGTAACCATATCCAGAAATACTTTCTGGATCTTAAGATCATTTAACATGTTAAGCAGATCGTAATCGTATACATTTAAAACGATAATGCCCTGTACAGTACCATTTGTTAAAACTGAAGGAAGGCTGTAACCATCTGAAGTTTTTGAGGGCAGATAGGTATACATCAGGTTTATATTAGAACTTACTAATTCTTTGGCGATCTGGTGGATGATATTCATCCAGAACATGGAGGATTCCGGTCTTGATACTACAACAGATACATTCATTTCAGTTTTGGCGGCGGGAATATCGATGGAAACCATATCTTTAGTATCCCGCGAAATTGGTGCTTTTTGCTTTAAATAGCCCATTTCCTGTGCTTTTGTTAAAACTAGATCAATTAGGGCATCGGATACTCCGGGATAATTATTGAATACTTTCCAGACAGTAACTCTTGATATATCCAGAGCATCCGCGATTTCCTGCATGGTTATCTTTTTCATTACAGTACTCCTTTTATGTTATTACAATAGAGAAGTAATTTTAACAAAAACTACTTATCCCTTGCGGTAATAGTCATTACAAAAATATATTACATGTTTTTCTAGTAATTCCTAGTTATTTAATATTATAGCATAGCATTTTTAAAATCACAATGAAATTTTATAATTTTTTATCAAAAGTTTAAAAAATGATAAATAGAATAAATGATAAAATATATTAAAATTGATAAAGTGCAAAATATGTCTGATGATGTCGTATCTGTAGCAGGTTGTTGATTATATACAATCAAAATTGATTAAATAATCAAGAAATATAAAATAAACCTATATTTTATCAATGCATTTTATCATATGATGTAAAAAACATGATAAAAAAATAAAATAAATGTTGCATTAAGATTAAAGACATGTTAAAATAAAAACAGTTAATTGATAAGAAGTTAGTAACAAATGGAGGTTAACAAAATGGAAAAGTTAAATAAAGATAAAAGTGATAACATCAAAAAAGTAAAAACCAGAAAGAAATGGACAAAAGACGATACAGAACTAACTTTGCTGGCATTACCAACAACGATATGGTACATATTGTTTTGTTTTCTTCCTATGTTTGGTATTATCATTGCGTTTAAAAATTATAAAGTATTTCCGGGTCACGGATTCTTTTATAATCTTTTTAACAGTCAATGGACCGGCTTTGATAATTTTCAATTCCTGATAAAATCCAATGTGCTGTTTATACTATTAAGAAATACCATTGCATATAATATTGTTTTTATTGTTCTTGGCATTCTTATACCGGTTACCTTGGCAATCATGATTAGTTTGATTTACAGCAAGCGTAAATCAAAAGTTTATCAGACCATGATGTTTTTCCCTCACTTTATGTCCTGGGTCGTTGTAAGTTATTTTGTGTATGCGTTCCTTAGTATTGACAAGGGTATGTTTAACAGTATTTTAAAGATGATGGGAAAAGATATTGTCCAATGGTATATGGAACCGAAGTACTGGCCCTTCATCCTGGTGTTCATGCAGCTATGGAAAACCGTTGGTTATAGTACGGTAGTTTATCTGGCAAGTATCACCGGTATTGATGGTACTTTATATGAAGCAGCGGTAATTGATGGCGCTACCAAGTGGCAGCAGGTTAAATATGTTACAATTCCAAGTATTAAGACTATCGTTATTATGATGTTTATCTTAAATGTAGGCAGGGTATTCTATTCTGATTTCGGCTTATTTTATCAGGTTACCAAAGAAATACCAAGTTCTTTATATAATGTAGCTTCCACAATTGATACTTATGTATTTAAGGCACTGCAGTCCACAACCCCCATTGGTATGACGGCAGCCGCAACGTTCTTCCAGTCCATTGCATGCTGTCTGACTATACTTTTAGCGAATTGGATCGTAAGAAAAATTGACAACGAAAGTGCAATTATATAATTGGAACAGACAGGAATGGAGGTAACAGAATGAAAAAAGATATGGAAGAAAGTACTTCAAAATTAAACCGGATATCAAAAACAACAAACTTTACATTTAACGTTATATTTATCATATTATCCCTGATTTGTATTCTGCCTGTGGTTTTCGTATTTATGATTTCCATTACATCAGAAAACTCTCTGGCAAGATACGGATACCAGTTCATACCCAAGGAAATCTCAGCGGCATCTTATATTTTCCTATGGAATGAAATTCATACTATCTTAAAAGCGCTGGGAATATCAGTACTGGTAACCGTAGTTGGTACGGTGCTTGGTGTTGCTCTTACTACTACTATGGGATATGTACTTTCCAGAAGCAATTATAAACTGAATGGATTTTTAACTTACCTGGTATTTATCCCTATGATTTTTAACGGCGGTATGATTTCTTCTTATGTTATCAATACCAACCTGCTTGGTTTAAAGGATTCCATATGGGCTTTGATTCTTCCCTTAATGGTATCTTCCTTTAACGTAATTATCTGTAAAACGTTTTTTAGGACAACGATTCCGGATTCTATCATTGAATCTGCTAAAATTGACGGAGCTTCTCAGCTTAACATTTTTACCAGAATCGTAGTGCCCATATCAAAGCCGGTATTTGCAACCATAGGATTATTCTTGTGTTTTGGTTATTGGAATGACTGGTTCCAGTCTTCTTTGTACATTAATAACGCAAATCTGCTTTCCTTACAGGCATTATTAAATAATATTCAGAAGAATATACAGTTTCTGGCAAATAATCCATCGGCAGGCTTATCTTTACAGCAGTATAAGAATTTAATGCCTAAGGAAGGCGCCAGAATGGCAATTGCAATCGTAATTATCGCACCAATTGCATGTGCGTATCCATTTTTCCAGAAGTATTTCATATCAGGACTTACAATTGGAGCAGTAAAAGGTTGATATAAATTCTTCCGTTTGGAGGGATAACTTGCTTTCCATTTGGAGAAGATTTATATAGAGGTTTTAAATGCCAAAGATTATATTTGGTAGAAGGCAAAATGAAAATTATAGGAGGATTAGCTATGAAACTAAGAAAAATTATGGCATTATTAGTAGTATTTGCAATGATGTCAGCTGCTATCGTTGGCTGTTCTAAAACGGGGGATGACAAATCATCAGGCAGCAATACAAGTAATACATCTGAAGAAACAGGTTCTAAAGATGGACAGAATACTTCCTCAAACAATGGAGAAGTGGTAACTTTAAAATGGATTATGGTTGGTAGCGGCATGCCGAAAAATTATGATGCATGGCTTGCTAAAATCAATCCATATTTAGCTGAGAAAATCGGCGTTAATATTGATATGGAAGTTGTTCCCTGGGGTGACTGGGATACCAGAAGAAGCGTAATCGTTAACTCCGGTGAAAATTTTGATATTTTATTTACAGATGGCGGTAAATATACAAGTGAAGTAGGACTTGGAACCTTCCTGGATATTACAGATATGGTTAAGAGTTCAGCTCCTGATTTATATTCCTACATTCCTGCAGATTACTGGGATGCAGTTTCTGTAAATGGTAAGATTTATTCAATACCTACTTACAAAGACAGTTCTGCTACTGAATATTTTGTATGGGATAAAGCTATCGTAGACAAATATTCCATAGACTACCAGAACATCAATACTTTAGCTGGATTAACAGATTCCTTCAAGAAAATTAAAGACGGTGAAGGCACTGCACCAGTTGTACTTGATAAAAGCGGACTTGAAGTTATAACCAGTGTATATGACCAAATGGGCGCAGGTATCCCTGCTTTAGGTGTTAAATTTGATGACGAATCCCGTAAAGTAGTTAATGTACTTGATCAGGAAGATGTTTTAAGCCAGTTAGATGTAATTCATCAGTGGTATAAAGATGGTATCATCAATGCAGATGCTCCGGCAGTAGGAGAAACTCCCAGCTACAGAATGTTCTATGCTGCTCAGGGTTGGTCAGGCGCAGCTAAAACCACTTGGGGTCCTAACATGGGCGCAGAAGCAGTTACTACGAAATTCATCGATACAATTGTTTCCAATAACACAGTTCGTGGTTCTTTAAATGGTATTTCAGCAAGCTCTAAGAATCCTGAAAAAGCTCTTCAATTCTTACAGCTGCTTAACTTAGATACCAAAGTAAGAGATGCATTCTACTATGGTCTTGAAGGTGAAAACTTTAAATATACTGCTGACGGTGAAATTGAGAAATTAAACAACGACTGGTTAATGGCAGGATATACACAGGGTACTTTCTTTACATTATCTAAACTTGCTAATGATGAATTCAATCAATGGGATGAAGTAAAAGAATTAAATGCAAATGCAAAACCTTCTGTATTATTAGGATTTAACCTTGATACTTCAAAGATTGAATCAGAACTTGCTAATTGCCGTTCCGTATACGAAAAATACAGAAGCGAGTTAATGACAGGTGCAAAAGAACCAAGAGAATTAATTAAGCAAATCGATTCTGAACTTGATGCTGCTGGATTCCAGACAATCATAACAGAAGCTCAGTCTCAGATTGACGCTATGTATAATAAATAGTAAATAATAATACCATAGGACTGCTGCAAATTCATAGACTATATTACTTGCCTAGGATAGTTTCTAAGGTTAAGTATAAGACCTAATATTTTGCGGCGGTCCTTTACTTTGTAATAATTTCAGTGTTAGAAATGAGGAGGCTATAATCATGAGTAAAATTATTGGTAATTCTTTGCCGAATATGCCATGGATGGATAAACCGGAAAACTATAAAATGCCGGTATGGCGTTATCCGCAGAATCCTATAATCGGCAGGGATGCAATCGAATGCTCAAACAGTGTGTTTAACAGCGCAGTTGTTCCTTTTGAAGACGGATATGCAGGTGTATTCCGTTGTGACAGCAAATCCGTAAGTATGGATTTATTTCCTGGCTTTAGCAAGGACGGTATCAATTGGGTAATTAATGAAGAACCCTTAAGTTTTGAAGGCGCGGATGAGGAGATATTAAATAGAGAATACCGTTATGATCCGAGGGTCTGCTTTATAGAGGACAGATATTATGTAACCTGGTGCAACGGATATCATGGTCCAACCATCGGTGTTGGATATACCTTTGATTTTAAAACTTTTTATCAGTTAGAGAATGCCTTCCTTCCGTATAACCGCAATGGTGTGTTATTCCCTCGCAAGATTAACGGATATTACGGACTTTTAAGCCGTCCAAGTGATACCGGACATACACCGTTCGGAGATATTTTTTACAGCCAGAGTAAGGATATGGAATACTGGGGTCACCACCGTCATGTAATGGCACCGGTAAAAGGTGATGAATCTGCCTGGCAGTCAACAAAAGTCGGACCTGGACCTATACCTATTGAAACAGAGGAAGGCTGGTTAATGATTTATCACGGTGTTATTAATACCTGCAACGGATTTGTTTACCGTGTAGGCTGTGCTCTCCTTGATCTTGAAGAACCCTGGAAGGTAATATGCCGTTCTAAATATTATATTCTTGGACCTCAGGAATACTATGAATGTGTAGGCGATGTTCCTAATGTAGTATTTCCTTGTGCAGCTTTAACGGATGCTGCTACCGGACGTATTGCTTTATATTATGGCTGTGCCGATACAGTGACCGGTCTGGCCTTTACGACGGTTAATGATTTAATGGATTATATGAAGAAAAACTCATTATAAAAATACATGTTAAAGTGATATACTCCACCAAATAATAAATAATAGATAATAGCAATATTATAGTAATATGATAGTAATTTTAAGCGCAGGTGCGCAGAAGGGAGTTGTAAATGGATTTTCTTGATAGAAGAGTCAACGTTATTTGCAATGAGTTAAAAAAACTGTCTGTAGTTCAAAAAATTCCCGTAGAGAATTGGACTTATAAAAAGGGAAATTATTTTCATCCGGAAGATGCACAGGCATCTGAACAACCCTGGCAGGAATTTGACAGTAAAACCATGCACTGGTATGGACCGGATGAACATTACTGGTTTCGGACTACATTTACAGTTCCAGAATGCCTTGATGGAAAATCCATGTGGATGCACGTTAAGACTCAGATTGAAGAATGGGATGACGGTCGAAATCCACAATTCCTTCTATTTGTAAATGGTGTGGCAACACAGGGGATTGACATGAACCACAGGCATGTGTTATTAACAGAAACTGCCGTGGCAGGTCAGTCCTATCTGCTTGAGTTACAGTCGTATACCGGTATATTACATGCAGAATTCAATCTGATTGTGGAGATGCTGGAAATAGATCCAAGAATTGAAAAATTGTATTATGATATCAATGTACCATTAAGTGCCTTTTCCCGTATGGAGAAGGATGACAAGATTAGAAGAGATATTGAAAATGTCTTAAATACTTGTGTTAACAAACTGGATTTAAGAACCCCTTATTCCAAAGAATTCTATACGACCTTAAGTGAAGCGGACCAATATTTAGAGAAAGCACTGTATGAAGATATGGCCGGTTATGAAGATGTGATTGCTACTTGCATCGGTCATACCCATATTGACGTAGCCTGGTGGTGGACGGTGGAACAGACCCGCGAAAAAGTAGGCCGTAGTTTTGCTACTGTGTTAAAATTAATGGAAGAATATCCAAATTATAAATTTATGTCCAGCCAGCCCCAGTTATATTATTTCTTAAAATTGAGATATCCGGAACTTTATGCACGTTTAAAAGAGCGTGTGAAAGAAGGACGCTGGGAGCCGGAAGGCGGTATGTGGGTAGAAGCAGACTGTAATCTTACCTCCGGGGAATCCCTGGTGCGTCAATTTATGCACGGCAAAAAATTCTTCAAGGAAGAATTTGGTATAGATAATAAAATATTATGGCTTCCTGATGTGTTTGGATATTCAGGAGCACTTCCGCAGATAATGAAAAAAAGCGGAATCGATTATTTTATGACAACAAAGTTAGCCTGGAACCAGTTCAATAAGATGCCGAATGACACCCTGTTATGGAGGGGGATTGACGGAACGGAAATCTTTACACATTTAATCACAACCCTTGGTGTAGGTCAGAGTACCAATGAATTTTTTACCACATATAATGGCATGCTTCATCCTGATTCCATTATGGGAGGCTGGACCCGTTATCAGAATAAAGAAATCAACAATGATATCCTGATTTCTTATGGCTACGGTGATGGCGGCGGCGGTCCTACCAGAGATATGCTTGAAACCTCCAAACGTATGGAAAAAGGTGTTCGGGGTATCCCAAAAGTACGTCAGGAGTTTGCTGGGACCTATTTTACAGAGCTTTATAACAGGGTAAAGGATAATAACCGGCTTGCGGTATGGGAAGGGGAATTCTATTTCGAATATCATAGAGGAACATATACTTCTATGGCTAGAAATAAACGTTCCAACCGTAAGAGTGAATTAGCCCTTATGGATCTGGAATTATTATCTGTATTGGCTATGGATCAAGTAGCATATCCTGCAGAAGAACTGGACTTAATCTGGAAAAATGTTTTGATTAACCAGTTCCATGACATATTACCGGGTTCCTCCATTCATGAAGTTTACGAAGTAACAAAGAAGGAATATGCCGAACTGGCTGAAAAAATAGAAGGCTTAACAAAGGAACGTATTGCTGCATTAACAGAGGCAGGAGACGGTATTACCGTTTATAATACCCTTGGGTTTGAGCGAAGTGATATTGTTGAACTGGGAGATATAAGTGCTGCGGCCTTAGTTGACGGGGAAGGCAATTATTACCCGGTGCAAAAGACTGCTTTAGGAGCAGTAGCTTATGTGGAAGGAATCCCTTCAAAGGGCAGCAAGACATTTGCGCTGGCAGATCAGGAAGCAAAGATTCCGTTTTTGTTAAACGGTTCTGTTCTGGAAACACCTTTTTATCGGATTACTATGAATGAACAGGGTCTGTTTACCTCAATTTATGATAAGGATAATGGCAGGGAAGTATTAAAGGACGGTCAATACGGCAACTTACTGCGTATGTACGAAGATAAGCCTATTTACTATGATAACTGGGACATTGATATTTATTATACGGAAAAGTACTGGGATGCAACGGATATAACCCGTATGGAATGGACAGAAATCGGCACAGTAAGGGCAACTCTTGAAATTGACCGTAAGATCAGTAATTCTGTAATTAAACAAAAAGTTTATTTCTATGCAGACAGCAGAAGAATAGAGTTTAATACTTATGTGGATTGGAAAGAACACCAGCACTTATTGAAGGTTCATTTTCCGGTTAACATCCATTCTGACGAAGCAACTTTTGATATCCAGTTTGGTAATGTTACGAGAAAAGTTCATTCCAATACCAGCTGGGATAAAGCACGATTTGAAAGCTGCGGACAGAAGTGGATTGATTTGTCCGAAGGTCATTATGGCGTAAGTTTATTAAATGACTGTAAGTATGGTCATTCCATAAAAGACGGCAATATGGCAATTACTCTGATTAAATCCGGTATAGAGCCAAATCCTGATACGGATCAGGAAGAACATTTCTTTACTTATGCCTTATATCCTCACGCAGAAAACTGGAGAAATGCAGGCACCGTGAAAGAAGCTTATAAGTTAAATCAGCCGGCTCTTTTTGCTAAGGGCGGAAAACCGGGGATGGAAAAATCCTTTGTTTCAGTTGATAGAGACAATGTTATATTGGAAACTGTTAAATTGGCTGAAGATGGCAACGGTATCATCCTTCGTTTATACGAATGTGAAAATGCTCTGACTAATGCAGTTTTAACGCTTGGCAGGGAGGTCTCAATGGTTGAAGAGTGTAACTTAATAGAAGAAACAGTATGTGATATTCCGGTAACAGATAACAGCATTCAGGTTAGTATTAAACCTTATGAAATCAAAACTTACAGAGTGATTCTGAATAAATAAAGAAGTTAATGAAATTAGAAATAGAATCAATAAGAATAAAGTAATAATAATAAGGAAATAAGCATAAAGAAATAAGTTTAATGAAGTAAGAATAAAGAAATTAGTTTAAAAAAATAAAAATTAATAGAAATAAAGAATGAATGAAATAAAAGAATAAGGCAGATTTAGGTGATAAGGCGGAGGTCTTAACCTGAACTGCCTTATTTTATAAATTTGATTTTTACCTGATGTTGCCAGATGCGGAGTGTTGCTGTATACTGATTTGATATTGGATACTAATTGATATTGTATACGAATTTGATATTGATATTGTAAACCAACTGGTTTGATATTGTAAACTAACTGGTTTGATATTGTAAACCAACTGGTTTGATATTGTAAACTGACTGGTTTGATATTGTAAACCGACTGGTTTGATATTGTAAACTGTCTGATTTGATATTGTATATTGATTTGTATTGCATACTGATTCAGTACAGTATACTTACTTGATATTGCATACTGGTAACTATAACATGAATATACACATGGAAACGGAGGATTAAATTATGGCATATCTTTATCAGGATAAATCCCGTCCCGCAATGGAGCGAGCAAAAGATTTATTATCCCGAATGACGGTAAAAGAAAAAGTAGGTCAGCTGAATCAGCGGTTGTATGGTTTTTCTATTTATGAACGTAGGGGAAGGGAAATTGAATTAACCGATGAATTTAAAGGTGAAGTGGAAAGCTTTGGAGGTCTTGGGGTTTTATACGGACTTTATCGTGCAGATCCCTGGTCCGGCAAAGATTTTAATACCGGGCTTACCGGTACATTAGCTCCGAAAGCCTATAATTTAGTGCAAAGGTATGTAATTGAACATTCCAGACTAGGTATTCCCATGCTGTTAAGTTCAGAATGCCCTCATGGACACCAGGCTCTCTCTGGGTATCTGCTGCCGGTAAACTTATGTGTCGGAGCATCCTTTCACCCGGAGTTGTTAAGAAGTGCTTATCAGGTATGTGGTAAGCAATTAAAGGAAATGGGCGTTCATATGGCATTGATTTCAGTACTGGATGTCTTAAGAGATCCCAGGTGGGGCAGAAGTGAAGAATGTTACGGAGAAGACCCTTATCTTTCCTCAGAATTAGCCAGGGCAGCAGTTAAGGGAATTCAGGATAATGGGATTGCAGCTGTTGCTAAGCATTTTTGCGCCCAGGGGGAAGGTACCGGTGGAATTAATGCAAGTGCTGCCCGCATTGGAGAAAGGGAGCTTCGGGAAATACATCTTCCGGCTGCGAAGGCCTGCTGTGAGGCTTCTGTTAAGGGGATTATGGCCGCTTATAATGAAATTGACGGAATCCCCTGCCATGGCAATAAGAAGCTTTTAACAGATATCCTACGGGAGGAGATGCAGTTTAAGGGTACCGTTATGGCAGATGGAGTAGCGGTAGATCAACTGGATGTTATGACCGGAGATAATGTGTTATCTGGCGCACTGGCACTTAAATCAGGGGTTGATATCAGTTTATGGGATCAGGGATTTGCAAAACTGGAAACTGCCCTTTTAAAAGGCTTCATTACAGTGGAAGACCTTGATAAGGCAGTACTTCGGGTGCTTACTCTTAAGTTTGAACTGGGTCTGTTTGAGAAGCCTTATCTGGAAGAAGAGGCAACCTGGGAAGATTATACTTATGAAAAATATCCCGAAACCCTCGAGCTGGCAAGAGAATCTGTTGTATTGCTTAAGAATGAAAATAATATACTTCCCCTAGATGGGAATAAAATACGTTCCATTGCCGTAATTGGTCCCAATGCTGATGAACTTTACCACCAATTAGGGGATTATACTCCGCCGGTAAAAAAAGAGGAAGGAATTACAGTATTAAAGGGAATACAGGATTTTATCCATAAAAACGGACAAGAGACGGAAGTGAAATTTCATAGAGGCTGCGGTTTGTTTAAAGGAAGCGAGGAAGAAATTAGGGAGGCAGTAAAGTTATCATCTTCCTGTGACTGTACCATTCTGGTACTTGGAGGTTCCTCCAGCCGTTTTGGAGGAGCGGACTTTGATACCAACGGAGCAGCTAAATCAGACGGTACCATCAATATGGACTGCGGTGAAGGAATGGATTGTGCTGATTTAAGGCTTCCCGGTAGTCAGACTAAACTAGCTGAAGCAGTCTTTCAAACCGGAGGTCCGGTTATTACCGTATTGATTCAGGGACGTCCTTATGCGACAGGAGATATTGTAGAACAATCTTCTGGGGCATTGTGTGCCTTTTATCCTGGTATAGCAGGGGGACAGGCTATAGCAGAAATTCTTTTCGGTAAAGTCAACCCTTCCGGTCATCTGCCTGTTTCCATACCACGGCATCCGGGACAGATACCGGTTTATTATAATTATAAGAATTCCTATGCCGGTATGAAGTATTATGATATTGAAAAAACTCCGCTGTATTCCTTTGGCTATGGTTTAAGCTATACGGACTTTTTGTATACTGATTTTTCAGTGGAATATGTTCCGTATGAACCTGGAGATAGAACGGGTAAGAATATATCAGAGAATAATGATGAGGATATAAGCGGTTTCACGACAGGATTAGAGACACCATTAGAGCTGGAGGGGGAGGAGGTTATACTCAAGTGTAAGATATCTTCCCAGAACCTGTCCACAGGGCAGATAAAAATCAACTGTAACCTTACGAACACCGGTGGTTACGATGGGTATGCGGTTCCTCAACTTTATGTGAGGGATCTCCAGGCAAGTACAATACGAAGAGTGAAAGAACTGAAAGCCTTCCAAAAGGTATGGGTTCCCAAAGGTGAGACAAGGAAATGTACACTAATCCTGGATGAAGAAAAACTGTCTATCTGGAATGATAAAATGGAGTTTACTGCTGAGCCAGGTGAATTTGACCTGATTGTTTCAGATGGCAATAACGATATCTGGAAAGGCAGCTTATACCTTTTTGAAAGCCCGGTAAACATTAGGTAAAAGAATCAAGCTTAATTTAAGCCATACACCATGAGCTTATGCTGTGCTGCTGTAAATTTGTAATGGATGCGTGACTTTTAGCCACGGGTTATTCCTCCGGGAAATTTCCATATAAGTTTGCAGCAGCTTTTTTCATTTATAGTTATAAAGTTCTCCGAACTTACCTATAACTATAAATGAAAAAGCCTTCCAGGCAGTATGCACATGCGCGCTCAAGGAAGATGTTCTGTCGTGACAGCGCGTCAGCGCTATTCCTATTATGATTACGAAAGAACGGTTGCATTTCACATATTATAAAGATAACAACCCTGGAATATTGAGAGTACTGAAAGTATTTTAATAAAAATCTTGTAGAAATCGGTTTCATATATTATACTATTGTATTAGATATTAAATCGTCAGTATATGGGAGTAATTATGGGAAAAGAAAGAGTAAGTATTTATCATATAGCCAAAGAAGCCGGTGTTTCACCGGCAACAGTTTCCAGGGTATTAACACATAATGCCAATGTAAGTGATGAAAAAAGAATAAGAGTGGAAGAATTAATTCTAAAATATGATTTTCGCCCCAATGCAATGGCCAGGGGACTAAGCAATACGCAATCAAAAATAATCGGACTCCTTGCTCCGGACATCCGTAATCCTTTCTATGCTAATCTAGCGGTAGAATGTGAGAGGGCAGCAAGTGAAAGTGGTTATATCCTGATGTTATGCAATTCCATGAACAATTTGGTGATGGAAGAATATCATTTGCAGAAGATGTTTGAGCAGCGGGTAGATGCCTTGATTTTAATGGGTGGTAGAGTGGATGAACTTGTTTCTGATGAAGAATATGTTGAAAAGATGAACCAGATTGCAGGTACCACTCCGGTGGTCATTACCGGTAAATTGGATGGCAGTGACTGTTTTCAGGTAAATATTGATGAAGCCCAGGCAATGGATAAACTAATGGAATATCTGATTCATAACGGGCATAGTAACATTTGCCTGATGGGCGGCAGGAAGAATGTGAATTCTACATATTCCAAACGCATCCGGTATCGCGGCAGTCTGAGAAAATACGGTATTCCCTTTCGTACAGAATATATGGTAGAAACCCAGGAATATTCGTTAGAAGCCGGTTACCAGGCTATGAATGACTTGTTTGATAGTAAGATTGAATTGCCGACTGCAATCATTGCAATCAACGATTTAACCGCCCTGGGAATTGTACAGTCAATCAGACAGCACTCCCTTCGGATTCCGGAAGATATCTCAGTGGCCAGCTTTGATAATACCTTTCTTGCGGCTTCTTGTACCCCACGTCTGACCAGTGTGGGCTATAATTATGATAAGTTCGGGGATAAACTGGTGGAGACGGCAATTGCAGCACTGGAGGGGAAAAATCCCGAGAAACTGCAGCTGATACCTCCTGAACTTGTTGTAAGGGAATCCTGCAGGAGTATATTAACAGAAGGATTATACTAGATGAAATGAAGTTTATAGAATAATCAAAAGATAGCAAAAGGATAACATAAGAGTAACCAAAGAATAGCAACAGGCAATAATGAACTGATATAGATAGCAAGAGTAATATAGGATAACAAGAAATATGGGATAACAAGAGATATGGTATAACAAGAAATATGGGATAACAAGAAATATGGGATCACAAGAGATATGGGATAACAAGAGACATGGTATAACAAGAGATATGGGATAACAAGAGACATGGTTAACAAGAGATATGGGATAACAGGAAACATTGGATAACAAGAGAGCATTGGATAATAAAAGTAATATAGAATAGCACGAGTGACATAGGTTAACAAGAATAACATAGAAACCCATAAAACAAGAAACTGGTTTAGCTGCAAAATGCACAATAACAGTTTCTTGTTTTTTTATTTATTCAACTGATTGCACATACATTTATGGGGTAATCAGAAAATATTTGTTGACAAAGTACAATAAAATGTATATAATATTTATATGAAACGGGTTTCAAGAAATAATTTATCAAAATTACTTTTTAATTTGTATAACAATTCGTTAAACTGTTAAAACATAGGAAAGAAAACCTTTGAGATAAATGTCGGAATCCGATTTTTTATGTAACAATATGAAACCGATTTCATGAAATCAGGAGGAGAATGATGTGAAAGTGAAAAAGAACAACTCGAAAAAGCCCTTTTGGAAAACATTGAATGACAACAAAACATTGTTGTTCATGTGCCTTCCACCCATAATATTTTTTGTGGTCTTTTCCTATTGTCCACTGCCGGGGGTCTACATAGCATTTACGAATTACAATTTCAGGGATGGGATATTTGGCAGCCCCTTTGTAGGGCTTAAAAACTTTGAATTCCTGATAAAGTCCGGGCAGCTTTGGCATTTGACCAAAAACACGATTCTTTATAATCTGGTATTTATTGTCCTTGGTAATGTATTGCAGATAACCATTGCAATTATGCTGAATGAAGTCAGGAATAAATGGTTTAAGAAAGTATCCCAGACCATCATGTTTTTACCATACTTTATTTCTGTGGTTTTAATTGGTGCAATTACCTTTAATATACTCAATTACGATACCGGTGCATTAAATACACTTATTAGGCATTTAGGTGGTGAACCGCTGAAAATATATAGTATGGCAGGTGTTTGGCCGTTTATTATTGTTTTCTGCCAGATGTGGCAGCAGACAGGATATGGTTCCGTTGTTTATTTTGCAGCTATCTGCGGGATAGATTCCAGTATGATAGAGGCTGCTGAGGTGGATGGTGCTTCTAGCTGGCAGCGGATCCGATATATCATAATCCCTAGTCTAAAACCTACTTTTGTCATTTTACTGTTATTTGCACTTGGCGGAATTATGAAAGGTAACTTTGGACTGTTTTGGAATCTCATAGGCAATAACTCACAGTTATTTGCTACCACAGATATTATAGAAACCTCGGTTTACCGTATGATGATGTCTCAGAATAACTTTGCAACATCCTCTGCAGTTGGTTTGTATCAGTCAATCTTTGGGTTTACCTTGGTTATGGTAAGTAACTGGCTGGTAAAACGTATTGACCCGGATTATGCATTATTCTAGGAGGTGAGTTTAAAGATGGTAAAAAAAGAAACTAAAATAAAATTTGGCAGAAGTACGGTTGCCTTAAGAGTATTTTCATATGTCTTCATTCTATTATTTACAATATTATGCATTCTCCCTTTTATATTAATTATCTCTGCTTCTTTTAGTACAGAAGGTATCATAAGTAAAGACGGGTTTGGCCTTTTACCGAAAGGACCTACCTTAGCGGCATACAGCTGGGTATTTAGATATCCCAAGATGATACTGGGCTCATATGCCGTAACAATTACCATGACTGCCTGCGGAACCATAATCGGATTGTTCTTAATTGCAATGGCAGGATATGCCTTACAGAGAAAAGATTTTGTTTACCGTAATATATTATCGTTTTTTATTTATTTTACTACCTTGTTTTCTGCAGGTATGGCCCCTACCTTTATCTGGGTGGCTAAATACATGCACTTAAAGGGAAGTTATATGGCAGTATTTTTGCAGCTGCTGATGTCACCCTGGCTGATTATACTTATGAAGAATTTTGCCAAATCAGTGCCATTTGAGATAACAGAATCCGGTAAAATTGATGGTGCCGGAGATTTTAAGATTTTTATCTCGCTTATTTTCCCTATGTTAAAGCCGGCACTTGCAACAGTAGGTCTGTTCCTGGCGTTGGGGTATTGGAATGAGTGGTATCAGTCTTCCCTTTATCTTGGGTCCTCAGTTACCTATAAACCACTTCAGTATTATCTATATAATATCATTAATACGGCGAATGCCTTAAAGGGTTCCGTAGCAGGTGCCAATGTAACCTATACGGATCTGCCGTCTAATACTTTGAAAATGGCTACCGCGGTAGTGGCTACCGGTCCTATCGTTTTTCTGTATCCGTTTGTACAGAAATATTTTATCACCGGTATTACAGTGGGAGCAGTGAAAGGTTGATATGGATTCCATATACAGGATTCGCATATAAAAAACATATAATGAAACGGAGGATTACGATGAAAAAGAAAAAACTGGCAAAACGTATTTTGGCATTCGTCTTGACCGCAATGACAGCGATAAGTCTTGTTGGCTGCGGCGGAGGCGGTACAAAAGGTGGTACTGTGAAACAAGAAACTGGCAGCAATTCCGGAAGTAATGGGGGAACCGGTATTGATACCTCCAAACATGAAGTAATTAATATGTTGGTTCTTGGGGATAAACCAACGAATGGAAGACTGGAGGCTATGCTGGAAAAGCTGAATAAAGCACTTACGGAAAAGGCAAATGCAGAGTTAAAGTTTACCTATGTTGAATGGGCAGATTGGCAGACACAATATAATGTACAGTTACTAAGCGGTGATGATTCCCTGGATATCATAACCACTGCTTCAGACTGGCTGTATGCCTGGGAAAATGCACAAAAAGGTGCTTTTATGCCTTTATCAGAAGAGATGCTTAAAACCTATGCACCTAAAACCTATGAACAGGTAAATGCCAGCGGAGACTGGGATATCTGCAAATATAACAATGAGATTTACTTTATTCCGGAAGATCATTATACCCAGTATACCAATCATGGCATGTACTACCGCGGAGACTGGGCTAAAGAGGCTGGACTTGCTGACGGAACGGTAAAGAAGTTTGATGACTTAACCACTTATTTTAAATATATAAAAGATAATAAGCCGGATGTAATTCCTTGGGATGTTCCAGGAAAGAATAATGCTCCCGGTGTATTAGGGGCTTATATTCAGTCCAATTCAGACTACCGTGTACTGATTGGCTGTAATGCCGGTAACTTTGAATTCTGGTGTACTAAAGCTTCAGATCCTTATACGATAACTTCTCCTTATATGGAGGACGATACAATCTATAAAGCTGCGGATTTAATGAAACAGTGGAATGATATGGGAGTATGGCGTGAAGATGTTTTGAACTTCGACGGAGACAGCAGGGAAGAATTATATGCCGGAACCTCTGGTGCCGATCAGCATCACAGCCAGACGTATTACTCACAGATAAAACCTAATATGGATATCAAACAGCCAGGTTCCGATGCAAAGATGTACTATTGGGGTCAGGAAAACAATAATGTGTCCAAACCTCTGAAAACACATGGTGCAGCGGCAATCAGTGCTAATTCCAAACATCCGGAACGTGCGTTAATGGTTTATGACCTCCTGCGTAATGATGAAGAGTGCTACCGTTATATTAACTATGGTATTGAAGGTACGGACTATATCATCACCGATGACGGAAAACTTGCTTACCCGGAAGGTTATGATACAAGTACGGACGGACTGGGTGCTAACTACTGGTGCGGACGTAATGATGATCTGGAATTGGAAAACAGCTTTAACTGGAGTGGTACCAAAGATATGATCGCAAATCTGAATAAAGTTGCTTATGATTATCCATACGAAAACCTGATTTTAGATAAAAATGCAATCGAGGCAGGTCAGTCAGCCATAGCAAGTGTACTTTCGGAATATATTCCTCAGTTAGCTTATGGCAAATTTGATAATCCTAAGGAAAAGATTGATGAGATGAGACAAAAACTGAAAGAAGCAGGTTATGATGATGTAAAAGCGTCCCTGCAAAAAGATATGGATGCTTATAAACAAAATAACGGTAAGTAAGGTTAAAGCTTTCGGGCCAAAATGCTCTTAAACTGGTATATGTTACACAATGTATATGGGGATACCAAGGTGGACATGGCAGTATGTCAGAATTGGCTGTCCCCATTTATATACCCGGATAAATTTTACTTACAAGGAGATAAAAAGCATATTAGGGCGGATAAAGCGCCCGGATAGGAGGAAAAATGCATCAATTCGAAATTCGGGATGAATTTTATCTTGACGGAAAAACTATAAAGATTATCTCCGGCGGCATGCATTACTTTAGGATTATGCCGGAATACTGGCGTGATCGTTTAGAAAAATTAAAAAATCTGGGGTGCAATACGGTTGAAACCTATATACCCTGGAACCTGCATGAAAAAGAAAAGGGTCAATATAATTTTAACGGGATCCTTGATATTGCCCGTTATGTACGGACTGCACAGGAACTTGGGCTTATGGTAATAGTAAGACCCTCGCCCTATATCTGCGGGGAGTGGGAGTTTGGAGGATTTCCTTACTGGCTGCTAAAAGAGGATGGTATGAAGCTTCGCTGTATGTATCCTCCTTATTTAAGCCATGTAAAAGAATACTTTGAAAAACTGTTTGAAATCATAGCACCCCTGCAAATAACACAAGGCGGCCCCGTTATTATGATGCAGGTGGAAAATGAGTATGGATATTTTGGTAATGATACAAACTACATGGAATTTTTAAAACAGACCATGTTGGACTGCGGCTGCGAAGTGCCCTTAGTAACCTCTGATGGTCCCTGGGGGAATTCCTTTGAGTGTGGTAAGATTAATGGCGTATTACAGACCGGTAATTTCGGCTCCAAAGGAAAAGAGCAATTTGAGTTAATGAGAAAGAAAATCGGTAATAAACCACTCATGTGTATGGAATTCTGGGTAGGCTGGTTTGATGCTTGGGGAGATAAAGATCATCAAAGGGGCAATTTGGAAGAAAATGTGAAAAATCTGGACGAGATACTTTCGGAAGGTCATGTTAACATCTATATGTTTGAGGGTGGAACTAATTTTGGATTTACTAGCGGTTCCAATTATTATGAGGAGTTAAAACCAGATGTGACTTCCTATGATTATGATGCCTTATTAACGGAAGATGGTAGAATTACAGATAAGTACAACGCCTTCCGTGAGGTAATTAGTAAGTATACCGAAATCCCTAATATAGAGTTAACCACGGAAATAAAACGTAAAGCATATGGGACCTTAAGAGTATCAAGAAAAGCAGGACTTTTTGAAAACCTTGACAATATTGCAAGACCCAGTGAGAATGTAGTGCCTTTGCCAATGGAAAAGCTGAATCAGGGTTACGGATATATCCTTTATGAAAGTGAATTAGTCCATGACCGAAGTATAGAGAAGTTCCGCCTCTGGGGTGCCAATGACAGGGCCAAGGTGTATTTGGATGAAGTACCGGTACTCACTTTATATGATAAAGAACTCTTATCAGAGCATGAACTAAGTGACCAGCCAGAAAACCCAAGAAAGCTTCATATCCTCATGGAAAATATGGGACGGGTAAATTTTGGCCCAAGAATGGAAGATCAGAGAAAAGGAATAAATGGTCAGGTCCAAATCAACGGGCATCATCAATATTACTGGAACCATTATTGTCTTCCTATGGAAGATTTGTCAGGACTTGATTTTACACTTCCCTCAAAGGAGAATACACCTGCCTTTTATGAGTTTACGTTTGAAATAGATGAAACCGGGGACACATTTCTTGATCTAACCGGATGGGGGAAAGGATGTGTTCTGATTAACGGATTTAATATCGGAAGATTCTGGGAAGCCGGACCCCAGAAGCGGCTCTATATACCGGCACCTGTTTTAAAGAAGGGTAAGAATACCATTTTAATATTTGAAACAGAAGGAAAACATGAGGAAACAATCGCTCTAAGGGATGAACCGGATTTGGGGTAAGGCGTTATGTATTATGAAATGAATGGAACGATTCTGCCTCAGGTGAGGCTAGTGGACACAGCGGCTTTAGAGCCTCCTTATGTCCATAAAAAAAGACAGGCAGAGGAATATATCTTATATGTCATGAAAAAAGGAACCCTGTACCTTCAGGAAAACGGTATTATTTATGAGATAAAAGAAGGAGATGTTTTGCTTTTGGATTCCGATTTTGTCCATCAGGGAATCAAGGCTTCCAATTGTGAATATTTTTATATCCATTTCCGCCATCCGGAACTTATCCGCAGGCAGGAGGATGGGGACTTCATGGAATATTGTCTTGGAATCAGAAGTGAGTCTCTTCAGGAAGACAGCGGCTCCTTTCACTTATATCAGGCTGCCAGGTTATTGTTTCCTAAGCAGATCAGTCTTTTGACCGGTAACAGTTATCTTCAGGTAATAAAGCTGTTGCAGGAAGCCATGGATCAAAATAAGAATCAGTTGGAAAACTATAAGATTTCCTGCGGCTGTAAGATAATGGAGGCTTTTGTGGAAATTGCAAGAGAAGCCGTATCCTCCAGAGCATTAAAGCAAATGCCTGGTATACCCCAGTCCTATAAAAATATCCATGAACTTCTGAATTATCTGAATGCAAATTATCAAAAGGACATTTCGGGAAAGTTAATTGAGGAGGTCTTTTCCTGTAACTTTGATTATCTGAACCGGGTTTTTAAAAAGAATATCGGAAAGACCATATTTGTCTATCTGAATGAAATCAGGATACATCATGCAAAAGAATTGATTGCTACAACCTCCATGAAGATGTTATCCATTGGATACCGGGTAGGTTTTCAGGATGAGTGTTATTTCAGCAAAGTCTTTAAGAAATATACTGGTATCTCGCCCGGACAATATGAAAAACTTACGGCACATATAGAACTAGAGAAAACTGTTGCAATACACTAAAAAGTGGTTGCAACAGTTTTTTAATTTATAGTTCTAAGAATTTACCTATAAATTAAAAAGCCTTCCAGGCAGGATGCGCATGACGCACTTAAGGAAGATTGTCATTGTCGTGACAGCGCGTTAGCGCTAGAGTCTGGCGAGCCAGACTCTTTGTTCTTTTAGTTTACTTCATTCTGAACCAGTGAGTCCGATAGGATTAAGGAGGCAGTCTTAAGAGTATCACCGCCAACGGTAATCACCGTCTCTTTCGTAACATCGTCTGGTACAGCATATATAATAAGATGACCCATGTAGGTGTTCCGTGAGGAGGCGGAATAATCCGTCACATCAGAAAGATCGCCATTTTCCAGTCCGAGAAGTCTGCCATTTTCTATGGATACCTTAAGTGCAGAGAAACCGGTTAACACCTCATTCCCAAGATGATCGGTTAAGGTTGCCTCTACTTGAAACAGAGGTGTTTCCCAGCAAGCCAGGCTGTTATAATCCCAGCTTTTAAGCTGAATCTGACAGGCACTTCCAGAGGTTTTTAGCATATGTGTATGGACAGAACCGTCCTCTGCTTTTCCGGTGGCGGATAAAGTACCGGGGCGAAATGGTACCGAAAATGAGATACAGTCTTTATTGGCCTCCTTTTGTTTCACACAGATTAACTCTTCATTCAGGTAAAAAGAAACCTCCCTCAGATTGGTATAACATTTGATCAAAATTTCCTCACCGGCAGGATAATTCCAGGAGTCATAAACATAAGTCCATTCCCCTTCCTCTCGTTCTGCAAAGGCGGTAGAAAGGTGTATTACCGGTTTCTCCGACCAGAAACTCTGACGGCGGTAATACCAGGGTTTTTCAAATCCGGCTAGTGTCAAAAGTCCGGCACCGGAGCCATGTATGGGCCACCCCTGGGCTTCACCCAGATAATCAATACCGGTCCAAAGGAATTGCCCGGAGATATAGGGATTATCGGTAACAGCCCGCCAGGCAGCTATACTATGGCTGTTTTCACTGCCCATAAAAGGTTTATCCGGAAATGCCAGATGGCTTTCTTCGTAAAGGTGTTCTTTATAATTATAACCAACCACATCCAAAGAATCTAAGAAGCCAAGCTTAGCAGACAGTTCCGGAAAGGCAGCGGCAAGGGTAACCGGTCTGGTGGTATCAATTCCTTTTACGATTTTGGTTAACTGTTTTGCTATAACCGCAAGACGGCTGGCGTCGGGGCGTTCTGGATTATATACCCGCTCTGCACTTGGTTTATTGGCATCATTATTACCAGTCATGGTATCAAAGGAGGAGTGGCAGTATGGATCATTGGGATAATCGATTTCATTGCCGATGCTCCACAGGATAACGCAAGGGTGATGCCGGTCCCTGCGTATGAGAGCAGTAAGATCCTGCTCATGCCAGGTCGGGAAATCCAGATAATACCCCTCGTGTTTTGGGGGATAGACATTATGTCCGGTGCTCCATTTATTTTTAGGACCCTCCCATTCATCAAAAGCTTCATCAATTACGAAAAATCCCATAGAATCACAGAGGTCATATAGTTCCGGCATATGAGGATTATGACTCATCCGAAGTGCATTACAGCCCATAGCTTTCAGTTTCTTAAGACGGCGGTACCAAACAGCAGGGTGAACAGCTGCTCCTAAGCATCCGGCATCATGATGGACACAGACTCCTTTTAGTACCGTTTGGTGTCCATTCAGGAAAAAACCAAGATCCGGGTCAAATAAGATACTGCGGATACCTACTTTACGGGAATCAGCTAAATAGTCAAACGCAGTGCCGTCTGGCTGCTTTAAGTGAATCCAGGTTTCCAGAGTATATAACGAGGGCTGGTTTGGTGACCAGAGTTTTGGTAAGGGAATCGTACCGTTGGTAATCAGGATCTTTTGGCTGTCTGCTCCAATGGTATCGGAAATTTCGGCATAGAAGCACTCATGTTCGAGAAGCAGTTTATTGGTGAGGGTTATACTCATCTTTGCCGCCTCCGTATTAATAATTTCGTTTTTGATTGTAAAGGAGGCCTGATCTGCTTCAACCATTTCTGTGGTAAAACTGATACCATCAGGAAGCAGATGTACCGGTTCTTCGATAATTAACGTTACTTTCCGTGTGATGCCAGAACCGGTAAACCACCTGGAATCGGAGATATCACGATGATCTGCCTGAATACAGATAAGGTTATCCCGGTCAAAGCGAAACTGATCGGTAATATCATACGAAATGGGAATATAACCGTTAGGTCGTGCTCCCAGATAGTAGCTGTTGCACCATACTTTACTGTTTTTATAGATACCGTCAAACAATATGGATATCCGCTTTCCTATCCAATTTTTGTCCGGCTTGATCCGAAGCCGGTACCAGCCTATGCCTCCGGCCAGGTAACCTGTTCCGCTGGAATATTCCCTTTTAAAAGGTAAGGTAACAGACCAGTCATGGGGAAGAGACACGTCTTCCCAATCACTGTCATTAAACCAGGACTGCCAGGCATTCTGGCAATCACCCAGATAAAATTTACAGTTATTCGTTAAGGTAAGGATTGTTTTATTCAATAAAAGTACCTCCGTGATTTGTATTGTGTATTTATGAACCTATTATAAAAAACTGATGGGAGAAAACAATGTAAATTAGAGAGAGTTATTGTAAATTAGCGACTTTTTGTATGGAATCATTGTAAAAAGAACGTTTCTATAGTAGAATGGAAACATAGATATGAAATCGGTTTCAAAACGATATTCCCATCATTACAATAATAGCAGAGAGCAAAAGGAGAAAAGATAAATGGTTAAAAAAGAAGAGTATATAAAGGCTAAAAAGCCTTTAATTACAGGCTTGTATGCGGATCCTGATATGTTGAAATATAAAAATAAATATTATCTTTATCCCACCACGGACGGATATACAGACTGGAGTGGCAGTGTATTTCACGTCTTTTCCTCTTTGGATAAAACCGTCTGGAAGGAGGAAGGAATCCTGTTAGATGTTGCCTCAAAACAAGTTCCCTGGGCGGTGGGCTCTGCCTGGGCACCTGCGATTTATGAAAGGAAGGGAAAATTTTATTACTATTTCTGCGCAAAAAGAGAGGATGGAATATCCTGTATCGGGGCTGCTGTCAGTGATTCACCGGTATCTGGTTTTCAAGCCGAACCACAACCCATACTCACACCGGAAATTGTGAAAGAGTGCGGGGTATCTATGGATCAGACCATTGACCCTTCAATATATGAGGAGAACGGTGAAGTTTATCTGCTTTTTGGTAACGGAAGACCGGCAATTGTACGTCTTTGCAGGGATTTGCTCCATGTGTGCAAAGAGACTATGAAGAATCTGGAAGGTTTGCAGGAGTTCAGGGAAGCAGTTACGGTTTTAAAAAGAGATGGGATTTATCATTATACCTGGTCCTGCGATGATACCGGCAGTGAGGATTACCATGTGAATTATGGAGTATCGGATAATCTGTACGGTCCTGTAAAATTTCAATACAGGATTTTAGAGAAAAAACCGGAATATGATATTTTAGGCACCGGTCATCACTGCATACTAAAAGAACCGGATAAGGACCAATATTCGATTGTCTATCACCGGTTTGCAACACCTACTAAAAACTACCCGGAGGGAAAAGGTTATCACCGTGAGATAAGTATGGAGAGGTTAGAATTTGATGACAATGGATTTATGAAACCTGTGAAGCTTATTATGGGAAGACCTGAAAACAGCGGCAGCAAGACCTGAAAACAGCGATAGTGAAAGCTTATAATAGAATTGTTAAGGGATTTGGTTCGGTTTGAGAATAAGGTGAGAGTCCTTCGGGTACTGGATATCTGGAAGAATAGTTCAATTACAGCAAGTATTGCAGACAGGTATGCGATTTGAAGCAAGTTAAAAATAATAAAAAGAAGGAGAAGGTTTATGAGATTAAATCTGAAAAATTCTATCCCGAGGGATACGGTTTTTCTTTCCTTGGAGGAGGAAAGCTGCGTTGCAGAATTTGGAGCAGGTGGCGGGGGAATTTCGCTGCCCGAGATAAAGGATTCAGGCAAGCGATATATTGTGGGGGATATTGAGGTACTGGAGGAACACTCAGTTGCTATGATGTTTCGCTTCTATATGCCGGGAGCGGAAAAAGAAAGAATATTTATGCGTTTTGGTTTGTTACCTAAATTCAAAACAAGAATATGCCTTGACTTAAACTGGCTGGATAACAGCACAATTTATACGAACCGAACGCCCGGGACCCTTAAATTGGTCATACATGGCCAGCGTACCGACCGAAGAGAGGTTGAGAGGTTTGAACTGGGAATTGAAGAAACCTTTCACAATGTAAAAGTAAAGCTTGATGATTTTTATCTAACAGATGATAAGCCTGAGGTTTTCCCAATACCCCAAACGAAATTGGTGGACGAGTTCGGACAATGGAAAGGAAAGGATTGGCCAGGGAAGATTCATTCCTTTGAAGAATTAAAAGAAAAACTTAAAGAAAATGAAGGAAAAGCAGAATATCCCTTTACGGAATGGAATCGATGGGGTGGAGATTCCGACAGAAAACTAAAAGAAGGTACGGGTTTCTTCTCTACCTTTAAGTCCGCAGATGGACGGTGGCATCTTGTAGATCCCGAGGGTTGTGAATATTTCTCTATAGGGCCCTGCGGAACCAATCCAGGCGATCCATGCCGTGTGGATTCCTTTGAATCGGTATGTGACTGGCTTCCTGATCTAGCGGATCCTCAGTTTAAGGAATTCTATCAGATAGGGACCAGGCAGCGTACGGCATATATGCCGTTGGACAGTTATAAGACCATTCGTTTTACAGCCCTTAATCTTAAAAGTGTATATGCAGAGAAGTGGCAGGAAAAATGGGAAGAACTATCCCATCATATACTAATGAAAAACGGAATCAACTCCCAGGGTAATTTTCCGGGATTAAGTATTCATAATGACGGCAGCAGACTTCCATATGTAAGAGAACTGCCAGATTTTCCGTCCACAGACATCTTGATTTTCCGTGATTTTCCGGATGTGCTATCACCTGAGTACTCAAAAAGGTCAGAAAAATATGCAAAGAAGCTGCTGGAATGGAAAGAGGATCCTTGGCTTATTGGTTATTTCTTAAGGAATGAACCAGAGTTTAATTTCGTAGAAGATCTATACATTGCCGATGAAGTACTGCATAATCCGGCACAGACCTATTGCCGGCTGGGGTTCATACAGTACCTGAAAGATATATACCAAACAATTGAAGCTTTAAATGAAGCCTGGGATAGTGATTTTAAAAGTTTTGAGGAGTTTTATAAACCGATAGACTGCTGTTCCAAAACATATCCGAAATCACAAAAAGAGATCTATGAATTTTCAAAATACCTGATTAGTGAATATAGTAAGATACCATCATTGGCTTGCAAAAAAGCAGATGGTAATCATCTGAATCTTGGACTGCGTTGGTCAAAAGCAAATAATACTCTGATGATGGCAGGCTGGGAATATTTTGATGTATTCTCTATTAATTGTTATGATTTCAATCCTGTAAAAGATATGGATTTTGTTATGAATGCCGGAGTGGATCTGCCTATTCTTCTGGGGGAATTTCACTGTGGAGCTTTGGACCAGGGATTAACGGCTACCGGACTTAAGGGAGTTTTAAATCAAGAGGAAAGAGGTGTTATGTGGCGTTATTTTGTAGAAAAGGTTGCAGCCCATCCGTATGGTGTAGGTGCCCATTGGTTTCAATATAACGACCAGTTTTGTCTTGGAAGATATGACGGAGAAAATTATCAGATTGGAATGGTAGATATCTGTATGCAGCCTCATAAGGAACTGATGGAAGCGGTACATGAAACCTCAGCGGTACTTTATAAGGTCAAAAACGGGGAGCAGGCACCTTATTCCAGAGAGCCGAAAGCCATTCCGATGATTGGGTACTAACTATTTTAATTAGAAGCTATCAAATACAACAACAAAAGTTGTAGCGCAGTATAAATTATATAAAACACTTGATTATGGTAGAATAAGAAATGACCCTAATAAGTTGGAACTAAAAATCTAACTTATCAGTGGTCATTTTTTATGTAAGTGAATATGAGGGTTACAAGGTTACTCAACATTCCAAACGCAATATTAATCTTATGACACTCAAAACGAATAGGGAATTGCGTCCTATTCCATAAAAACGCTGCACTCCTTGAAAATGTCATGAAGCGTTTAAGGAAGATTTTATAAGGGTGACTATACATTATAACTAAAATCTGATGAGTCAGATATTTTCTTAATGTAGTAAAAAAGGCATCCCGAATATTAGTTGCAGCAAATGTAATAATAAAATAAATTAAAAAATGTTGAAAAAAGGTATTGACATAAATATAAAGTTAGTGTACTATATAACTAGTTCACTGGTGATGAAGCAATAATTAAATATTTAAAAATGAAAAAAATAAATGAGATGGAGGGAAAAATGAGCATTATTCAAAATATATTTGCTTCACTGAAGTGGTTAACAGTTTTCGAATTGCTTATATTTGTATTAGATTTAGTTGTTTTAGTATGGTATGCTGTTCCTATTAAAAAGTATTATAGATGGTTTAATTTTTTACCAAGTTTAGGTGTTATTATTTGCATTATCAGTATTATTTATGGCGATATTACATATTTGTCGCTATCATTTTATATAATAACTGCTTTAATATTCTTATGTACTATACAAAAAGTTTTTAAACCTACTATTAGTATTTCTGCTCCCAAACATAGGATTTTAAGAGTTTTAAGACCTTTGGTTTGTTTTGCTGGAGTAAGCTTAATGATTTTAACCATAATAACTTCTGGAGAAATTAGGTATAATCGAACTAGTGATCTAAATAATATGAGTTACTCCAAAGCCTTTATTCAAATGAACAAACGTATGTCGATTGAATATCCATTTGGAGATTTAAAGAAGATCAAATGGAATGAACTAAAGGATAAATATGAGCCTATTTTTCAAAAGGCTGAAAAAGATAAGGATAAAGTTTTATATTATAAGACTTTAAGAGAATACCTTTATTCTATTGGAGATGGTCACATAAAAATTATGAACGATAATCCAGATATTCGTAAAGCAGAAGTTGGAGGTGGTTTTGGAATAAGTACTATACAATTGGATGATGGTAAGGTATTAGTAAACCTGGTTTTAAAAGATAGTCCAGCAGACAAAAATGGAATAAAGCTTGGCGCAGAGATAGTAACTTGGGAAGGTAAACCAGGAAATGTGGTTTTAAAAGATACTAAATGGACCGACAACCCTGTTGCTACAAATTCTGATAAGCTTTATGAGCAAGGTCGTTATATGGTAAGGACCTCAATAGGAAAAGAAGTTTTAGTTGGATTTAAAAATATGGGTGAAAAAAAAATAAAAGAAGTTACCCTAAAAGCTTATGACGATAATTATGAAACCCTTAACAAGACTAAGTTAAAACTTATAAAAGGTGAAGATCCAGTTGAAGGAAAAATTTTAAGTAATGGTTACGGGTATATAAAAATTAAATATTTTCTTAATACAGATACTTCAAGTCCTGAAAAAGTCATAGAAGAAAAATTAAAAATGTTTCAAGCTAAAAATATTAAGGGGCTAATTATTGATCTTAGAAATAATCCTGGTGGTGATGATGATATTGCTGCTAGCATAGCAGGGCATTTTATAAATAAAATTAAATTCTATGAATATGTAAGCTATTATAATAAGTATACAAAAAAATTTGAAATTAATGATAGTGAAACTCGTAATATAACCCCCTCAAAGCCGTATTACAATGGCAACATTGCAATTTTAATTAATAATAAAACCGGAAGTTCTGCAGAAGGAATGCCAATTATATTAAAGGGATCACCTAACATCAAAATTGTTGGATTTACTTCTACTAACGGTTCCTTTGGGGTTATAACCAGTCCTATAAAATTTAATATGCCAGAAGGATATGTAATTCAAGTACCTGATGGAAGGTCACTAAATAAAGACAAAACCATTCAAGGTGACAGTAATGATACTGGGATAGGTGGTGCCACCCCTGACATTAAGATTCCTTTAAACGAAGAAACTTTTAAAGAAAAATACATGGATGGGCAAGATGTTGAGCTAAATTATGCCATAGCTGCACTAAAAGCAAAATAGATAAAAACAAAAGTTATGAATAAGTTTTATAACAAATGGAAAGGAGGATGTGAATGGAGTTTAATAATAATATACCAATCTATGTACAAGTTATTAATGAAATCAAAAAGGATATGGTAAACGGTGTAGTAGCACTTGGTGAAAAACTTCCTTCAGGAAGGGAACTGGCTTTTAAATATAAAATTAATCCCAATACCGCAAACCGTATATACAAAGAAATGGAATCCGAAGAAATTTGCTACACAAAAAGAGGTCTGGGGACCTATGTAACGGAGGATGTGAATAAATTGAAAAATATCAGAGAAGAAATGGCGAGTTCACTTTTAGAACACTTTATTGAAGGAATGAAACAACTTGGCTTTACGAAAGAGGAGTTAATACAGTTATTAGAGAATAAATATGAGTTAGTCAGTAAATAGGTAACAATTAATATTTTGACGGCCGCCTTTTGCAGTTGTCTAAAAATAAATAATAGGAGTGTGGAATATGATATTACAATGTAATGATTTAGTAAAGAAGTATATGAACAAAACAGCAGTAGACGGCATAAACTTTTCAGTTGAGCCAGGTAAAATCTATGCCCTTCTTGGACCTAACGGCAGCGGCAAAACGACTCTGATGAAGATAATTGCCGGACTTGTAAAGCCCACCAGCGGAACTCTTAATTATCATGGTGAGCCAATTGGGGTTGCCTCTAAGAAAAAGGTGGCTTATATGTCCACTGAACCATTTTTCTATAACTATATGACTGTAGAAGATGTGGGTAAATATTATAAAGATTTTTTTGAAGATTTTGATTCCAAGCGTTATGCAGAATTAATCAGCCGGATGGAACTGGGAATGAAAGATAAGGCAAAGACATTATCTTCTGGTTTAGCGGCTAAATTAAAAATAGCTGCAACTCTTGCCAGAAAAGCAGAACTTTATATGTTAGACGAACCCCTTAACGGAATTGATATTATAGCAAGAGAAAGAATCATCAGTACTATACTAGAAGTTGCAAGAGAAGATGTGACTATCCTGGTTTCCAGCCATTTAGTGGATGAACTGGAAAAAATCATAGATAATGCTGTATTTATCAAAACTGGTAAAATAGTATTAAGCGGTGAAGCAGAAGAAATAAGGGCTTCTCATGGTAAATCTATCGTTGAATTATATAAAGAAATTTATGCATAACAGGGGGATGGAAAAATGTTGAAATTAATGAAATATGAATTTAGAAAGCAGGCCTTTTCAAAGCTTGTTATATTAGCCTTAATCGCATTATTTGAAATTGCATTTTTTTACGGAGTAATAAGAGATAATCAAAATATGATAGGTACAGTTATGGGATTACTAATAGTTTTTACATTAGGAGCGTTATTTTTTCTGGCCTTTGAGTCGATTATAACCTATTCCAATGACTTAAAGCAGAAATGCAGTTATATGCTGTTTTTAACTCCCAATACCAGTTATAGTATTGTAGGTGCTAAGGTACTCTCAGCCGGTATCCAGATTATTTTAGCAGGCGCAGCTTTTTTCGCTTTGTTTGTATTCGATGCGGGTGTGCTTATTGCCAGATATGATAAATTAGCTAATTTCAAAAAGGCCTTCCTGCAATTTCTTGACCAGTTTTATAATATACAAATCGATTTTTCTGATCTTGTAGCAACGGTTTGTTATATAATTGCTTTATGGATTTTTATTATTACACTTGCCTTCTTCTCCATTACCTTAAGTACAACATTTTTGGCAAACAAAAAGTATAAGGGAATTGTAAGCTTTATTATATTTATGGTGTCCAATTATTTATATAGTAAAATCTCTAATCTTATTCTTGATGGCAGACCAGGTATGGGTGATGTAAGTATATTACTTACGTGGCAGACGGTAATTACGGTGGTATTCATTCTCCTTGCTTACTTTGGAACTGCCTGGATGCTTGAAAAGAAGGTTAGTGTATAATCTTAAGTTTTTACCAAAAGTATTTGGAGGAATATAGATGATTATAAAAATAAGCGAAACATATCGTGTTAAAAGACAGAAAAGGAAAAAAGTATTCTTACTCTTTTTAGTAACTATAATTGGCTCGGTCCTTTTTATTGCCGGCAAGGGTAAGAGAGATACTGTAATGACCTGATATATTATCATTTTTATAGAGTCGGAATATAATATAGAAGATAATAAATTATAACTGGTACTATATATATTACGAACGGGCAATTTAAACGTGAATCAGAAAAAAACCTACCGGACAAATCAATTGAATTCAAAAGAATTGGATTGATTTGTCCTTTTTTATCCATTTATCTGTTAAAAACAAATCAATACGGAAGGGGGGGTGGCAATGAATAAGCGATTAGATGGAAATGCAGGAAACAGAAAAGTAACCGACTTTGTAAAACTAAAATACCGAATCCGTATACTGGGTTCCTATTGTTTATTTGCACTGCTTTGTATTATGATTGTTCAGATTAAGGGAAGTACAACTTTTCATTTGAATAATTCAAAAGTAAGTACAGTGGTAATCGTTATGGATAATACCAATTATGCAAAAGATGGAGCCAAGTTTAAAAAAGGGGATATCATTGATTTGAAGCTGACTCTTCCAGTAGAATATGAAGGTAAAAGAATAAAAGTATCTTACTTAGATTCTTCATCGGCCAGTAACCAGATAATATATGAAGGCACTGCAAAGAAGGTGTTATGGGAGAGTTTTACTGTAAAAGAAGAAGGAAGAGGGGTATTTTTTATATATGAAACCTCCGGTCAGAGGAATATTACAGACGAAGCAGAGATATCTTATGAAATTGAACGATCTGTTGAGTAATAAATAGTATCGAATAAAACAAATTAAGATTGTTGTATATAGATTGAATTGTACCATAAGGTAGGTTATAATTAACTTTTGGTATTACAAGTTAAAACGATTTGATTCATGAAACTTTTATTTCTATGGAAAATACTAATGGTATGGAACAGAGCATACCGGTGGGAGAAAGATGATATCAATCATTGCTGCAATTTCAAATAATAATGTACCACAGATGGACAGCGGAGTCTACAGATTAACAGTGAGCAGCAGATGGGATTGACAAATCGTGCTTAGACTCGTATTATAAGATTCGTATTAATTTCAAAGGAAAGTAAGATAAGTCTTTTATTTACTAGGATAGATTTAAAGTACAATAAGAGAAACCGGTTAGAAAGGTATAGGTAATAAAATGGTTTATTTAGATTATGCGGCAAATACACCTGTTGATAAAGAGGTATTGGATACCTTTTATCAGGTGTCCTTAGAATATATCGGAAATCCAAACTCACCCCATACCATAGGAGATCAGGCAAGGGTAAGGATGGAAGAATCCACGAAACGGATTGCTGCGCTTTTGGGGGCCAAGGAAAGTGAAGTAATATACACCTCCGGAGCAAGCGAATCCAATAATATGGCTATTAAAGGCATAGCAAACAGTTATAAACGGTATGGAAAACATATTATTACCACTTATATGGAACATGCTTCTGTGACCGGTCCCATTACTGCACTGCAAAATGAAGGATATGAAGTGGATTTTATTAATCTTACGGAAACCGGCCAGATTGACCTGAATCATTTGAAAGAATTACTAAGAGAGGATACCATACTGGTCTCCGTCTGTTATGTAGACAGTGAAGTAGGGACCATACAGCCTCTGGAAGAAATATATAAACTGGTAAAAGAAAAACCCCACTGCTTTTTTCATACGGATGCTACCCAGGCGGTAGGAAAGATACCGGTTACTTATGATTATGCTGATTTACTTACCTTTTCCCCACATAAATTTTATGGTATCAATGGCAGCGGTGTGTTGTTAAAGAAAGAAGGCATCATGCTGGAACCGTTAATCCACGGAGGATTAAGTACAACCAGCTTTCGCAGCGGTACTCCTGCCCTTTCCTTAGCAGCGGCTGCGGAGAAAGCCCTCACCAAAGCAATAGACAACCTATCCCGTCGTTATGACCAGGTTAAGGCTTTAAACATGAAACTAAGGGAAGCCTTCAAAGCATATCCTGCTGTAAAAATCAATACACCGGCAGAAGGTACCCCTTATATACTTAATATCAGTATCAAGGGTGTAAATACCAACCAGCTTCAGAATGAACTAAATGAAAAAGAAATATATGTGGCTACTAAGTCTGCCTGTTGCGCACCTAATACAGTCTCAAGACCGGTGTATGCCATTACAAAGGACCGCAAACTAGCGTTATCCACCTTACGCATCAGTTTAAGCCACTTAACCTTAGATGAAGAGATAGAGCTGTTCCTCACAGCTTTTCATCAGGCGTTACAGAAGAAATAAGACAGGAGCAGATTATGGAAAATCACATAGATGTTGAAAGAAGTATTATAAAAAGGTTCCGAAAAGAAATATGGAGAAAATTCATTTCCGCTGTTAAGGAATATGAGTTGATACAAGAGGGAGATAAAATTGCTGTCTGTATCTCCGGTGGAAAGGATTCCATGTTGTTAGCCAAGTGTATGCAGGAATTGCAGCGCCATGGCAAATTCCACTTTGAGCTGGTATTTTTAGTAATGAATCCCGGTTATAATGAATACAATAAGCAGGTTATTTTAGACAATGCAGAGTATTTAAATATTCCAATCCATATGTTTGAAACGGATATATTTGATATCGTTGCTACGGTGGAAGATTCTCCTTGTTATTTGTGTGCAAGAATGAGAAGAGGATATCTTTATAAACATGCCAAAGAACTGGGTTGCAATAAAATAGCACTGGGGCATCATTTTGATGATGTCATTGAAACAGTGCTTATGAGTATGCTATACAGCGGTCAGATGAAGGGGATGATGCCAAAACTCCACAGCACCAATTACGAAGGCATGGAACTGATACGTCCGTTATATATGGTTAAGGAAGCAGATATCATCGCCTGGAGAAAATACAATAACCTTCAGTTTATCCAATGTGCCTGCAGGTTAACTGAGAATTGCATGTTAGGGGATAACGGCGGCGGCTCCAAACGTCAGGAAATGAAGGAGTTAATTAAGAAATTCCGACAGACCAGCTCCATCATTGATATGAATATATTCAGAAGTGTCCATAATGTTAATCTGGATACTATGATCGGTTACCAGAAGAAGCAGGTAATGCATAGTTTCCTTGAGGACTATGATTATGTTACGGATAATGTGAATATGGATACTGATTAAGAAATATGGCTAGACAATATAGTGAATAGGTGAAAACATAAGGAAAAAGGAAAATATAAGGAAAAAGGAAAATATAAGGAAAAAGAGAACATATAAGGAGTTAAGTTTTAAATACTATGAATGAAAAAAATCATTGCATAATTACAGACAATGAAAACATTAGGAGATATCATGACAAAACAGGATTTTAATTTTTATTTACCGGAAGAGCTGATTGCCCAGGATCCGTTAAAAGACCGATCCAGTTCCAGACTTTTGGTACTTGATAAAGAAACCGGAGAAATGCAGCACAGGATATTTAAAGATATTGTAGAATATTTAAAGCCAGGTGACTGCCTGGTTATTAATAATACCAAAGTAATTCCGGCCAGATTAATCGGGGAAAGAGAAGGAACTGGTGCCAAAGTTGAGATACTGCTTCTAAAGCGTCAGGAAAATGATATTTGGGAAGCGCTTGTAAAACCAGGCAAAAAAGCCAGAGTTGGTTCAAAAATCTGTTTTGGCGGAGGATTACTGACTTGTGAAATTATTGAAATTGTAGCAGAAGGTAACCGTCTTGTAAAGTTTTACTATAGCGGTATCTTTGAAGAAATTCTGGATCAGTTGGGTCAGATGCCATTACCACCCTATATCACCCACCAATTAGAAGACAAAAACCGATATCAGACAGTATATGCTAAGTATGAAGGTTCAGCGGCTGCACCTACGGCAGGTCTTCATTTTACGAAAGAACTGTTGGAACAGATTGATAAAAAGGGTATTACAATAGCTAATGTAACTCTTCATGTGGGACTAGGAACATTCCGTCCTGTAAAAGAAGATAATATCTTAGATCATCATATGCATTCGGAATTTTACCAGATAGAACCGGAAGAAGCAGAGAAGATAAACCAAATTAAGAAAAATGGCGGCAGGATTATTTGTGTCGGAACCACCAGCTGCAGAACGGTGGAATCGGCGGCTGATGATAATGGCTTTGTAAGGGCAGGCAGCGGAGATACGGAGATATTTATCTACCCGGGTTATAGGTTTAAAGTATTGGATGCTTTAATAACCAATTTTCACCTTCCTGAATCCACTTTAATAATGCTGGTTTCAGCTTTGGCTGGAAGAGAGCATGTTTTAAAGGCTTATGAAGAAGCAGTAAAGGAACGTTATAGATTCTTTAGTTTTGGGGATGCGATGTTTATTACTGGGAAATAGGTTACTAATGTTTGCAAAGATATATCATTTCAGTCATGAGTAAGTACGTAGATAATATATAAATTCTTTCTATAAAAGGAAGGGAGCTGTTGCAACAGCCCCCTTTAAAGTCATATGGATCCAAACAAAAGGTATCTAATATCTATTGTATCAAACCATGTAGATCATTATAAAACCCGGGATAAGATATATTCACGCATTCCGCCCCCAGAATTTCAGTTTCACCCTCTGCTGCCAAGGCTGCTATAGCAAAAGACATAGCAATCCGGTGATCTAATTTACTGTCAATAACAGCACCTTTTAAGGGATAACCACCTTCAATAATCATTCCATCCTCGGTAGCAGTAACCGGTACACCCATCATAGTCAGGTTATGTGCCATAACATCAATTCGGTTTGATTCTTTTACTTTTAATTCGGCAGCGTCTTTAATTATTGTTTTCCCTTTTGCAAAACAAGCCATAACGGCAATAACTGGCAGTTCATCAATAAGAGTTGGAATCAATGCCCCGCCGATTTCGGTTCCCTTTAATTCACTGTGTCGTACCAATAGATCTGAGACGGCTTCCGAATCCGTATTTCTGGGATTTAAGACCTGAACATCAGCTCCCATTAGGCGGCATACCCGTAAGATGCCATCTCTGGTTGGATTGATACCCACATTCTTAATCAGGATTTCAGAACCCGGTATTAAAAGTCCGGCTGCAATAAAATAAGCAGCAGAGGAGATATCACCGGGAACAACAATTTTTTCTCCATGTAAACTAGGATTCGGTTCAACTATAGCCGTAGTTCCTACAGTTTTGATATCTGCTCCCAGCATACCAAGCATTAATTCCGTATGATTTCTGGATACATAAGGCTCTGTCACAGAGGTTTTGCTATCTGCGTATAAACCAGCCAGCAAAACGGCGGATTTTATCTGAGCGGATGCTACCGGTGATGGATAATTAATTCCGCGAAGAGCTTCTTTTACAGGATTTATCAGGAGAGGAGCGCAACCAGTGCCAGCTAAACTGCTTATATCCGCGCCCATCTGTGTCAGGGGTGTTATTACCCTGCCCATGGGTCTCTTTTTAATTGAATCATCACCGGTCATAGTGACAGGAAAGGGTTGACCGCACAGAATACCGGACATAAGGCGCATGGTGGTACCGCTGTTACCCACGTCTAACGTATCCTTAGGCTGAGTTAAGCCGTGAAGACCTTTTCCATGGACCAGAACCCGGTCACTCCTACCGTCATTATCTATATCAATTCCCATACTGCGAAAACAGCTTATGGTTGACAGACAATCGGCCCCCTGAAGAAAATGTGTAATTTCAGTAGTTCCTTTTGCCAAAGCGCCAAACATAACTGCACGGTGGGATATGGATTTATCACCGGGAACAGTTAATTCTCCTTTTAATGCATTTGCTTTCTGTAATTTCATAATCAAACTCCCATCTTGCCGGTTAATTATTTGCACTGCAGTGCGTTTTATCTTTCGTAAACAGTATAACGGTATTTCTTTAATAATTCAACCGCCATTACCAAAGGTTCCTCCTCATAAAATTCAATCCTAAGAACGCCCTGTTCAAACTCACGGTTATGGATAATGCCGATATTTTTAATACTAATCCGATTGGTGCCAAGGAGGGTGGCTATGGTAGCGATGGCACCTGCTTCGTCTATAATATCCAGGTAGATTTCAAATACCTTTTTCATCATTCCAATGGATTTATTCGGGATAGAATCCCGGTATTCGCTGGCCGTATCAAAGAACCGGTAAAGATAAGCTTCGTCCCTTTGGTTTAATGCGGATGAAATCTCTTTTAGATAAGCAATATACTGATTTAGAAAATGTTCTATACTCTCTGTATTGGTTAAACAGATATTCTGCCACATTACTGCGGAAGAGGAGGCAATCCGGGTAATATCTTTAAAACCTCCGGCGGCCAGAGTACGCATCTTATCTTCTGAATCATCGGAATCCTTCACTAAGTTTACCAGACCAGAGGCAATGATATGGGGAACATGACTGATAGCAGCAGTAATGTCATCGTGTTCTTTCGGATTAAGAATTAATGGAAGCGCACCGAGGTCTTTCACGATATTATATAAGCAATTTACCATATCAGTGGTAGTTTCTTTCGTAGGGGTCAAAATATAATAAGCATTCTCTAAAAGCCTGCTATGAGAATTCTGATACCCGGTTTTTTCAGAGCCAGCCATAGGATGACCACCGATAAACCGGCTATCCAAACCTAGCTCCGTAACCGCTTTATGTATATTACCCTTAACACTTCCCACATCCGTTAGAATACAGTCAGGTTTAATAATATCCTTTAGTAAAGATAAATAGGTGATATTGGACAATACGGGAGCGCATAAGAAGATAAGATCACAGGAGGGAAAACCATCATTTAAATCATATGAAATCTGGTTTAACACTTTATCTTCAAGTGCTTCCTTAAGACCGTTACCCAGTTTGTGCTTATTATAATTATAAGCGATGATTGTATTGTTCGGATTCCTATCTTTTAATCCTCTGGCGATAGAGCCGCCTATCAAACCAAAACCAATAAAGCCAACCGTTATATCATTCATAAGTTATCTCCTGACAGGATTTAAAATTTTTTGCCCATAATCGAAGCTAAAGGTCTTAGTTCGGCACATAATTCTTCAAGCTGGGGAAATGTTAGGGACTGAGGTCCGTCTGATAAAGCAATCGCAGGATTTGGATGGGCTTCAATCATAAGTCCGTCCGCACCGGCAGCCACTGCACACATAGCCAGAGGTTTTACATATTTTCTTACACCGGTGGCATGGCTTGGATCAACGATAATCGGTAAGTGGCTCTTGTCTTTAATAACAGGAACCGCACTGATATCAAGGGTATTACGGGTCGCAGTTTCAAAGGTTCGGATCCCCCGCTCACACAGGACTACATTCGGATTACCTTCTGCGATGATATATTCGGAAGCATTTAACCATTCGTCAATTGTGGCGGAAAGTCCGCGTTTTAATAATACGGGAAGACCTGTTTTGCCGGCTTCCTTAAGCAGATAAAAGTTCTGCATATTTCGTGCACCTATTTGAAGCATATCCACATAATTCACAGCAGCTTCAATCGCTGCCAGGCTGGTTACCTCACATACGACTGCCAGACCGGTTTCTTCTCTGGCCTCCTTCATAAACTTTAGACCTTCCTCCTCCAGACCCTGGAAAGCATAGGGGGAGGTCCTTGGTTTGTAGGCTCCGCCGCGAAGTATCTGTGCCCCGGCTTTTTTAATAGCATGGGCAGTTTCAAGGAGTTGAGACCTGCTCTCAACCGCACAGGGACCGGACATAATAATTAATTCATCTCCGCCGATTACTGCATTGCCTACTTTAATAACCGAAGGTTCCGGATGAAATTTTTTATTAGCCAACTTGTAGCTTTCTGTAACAGGTACGATTTTATCCACATCTTCCGCAATTTCAAGATTCTGATCCTGAAGCCTTGTCTTATCTCCGACAACGCCTATAATGGTTACTTCTTTACCGTCAGAAATATGAGCAGTTAAGCCTTTTCCTTCAATTATGTTAATTATGTTCTGGATGGATTCCTTTTTCGCACCGGGTTTCATTACTATTATCATATTGATACCTAAACCTTTCTTTTTGGGAGAACTATCAATCTATGAAGAAGTCTGATCGAACGTAATTCTCCTAATATTATTTTGCATTATTTTGCCGCTATGGTCAATCATTTATGTAAATCTGATGCTTATTTTACCCCAAACCGGCAAGTATGTCAATACTGTAAAACATTAAAGCGTAACAGTTTAAAGCGTAACGGTTTAAAGCGCAAACAAAACGAAAAAAGTCTGAAAAAGTAATAAAATACAATAATGAGTAAAATAAATAAAAATACTTGATTATAATGTTATATCATTTATCAAGAGTAATAAATATATTTGTTAAACTGGTATAAAATAGTTGTAAATTCTAACAACTTTTAGTAAAATATAGACATAGGTACAGGAAAATAATAAGTGCCTTAATTCTCGGAAAACAGTTTTAGGATGTACAAAAATATTAAGTAATGGAGGAAAAAAGGATGAATGTTTACACTTCAGAAAAGATTCGAAATGTTGTATTGTTGGGCCACGGTGGCTGTGGCAAGACGACTTTAGTCGAAGCCATGGCCTACACAACAGGAATTACAAAGCGTCAAGGTAAGATTGAAGAGGGTAATACCATCAGTGATTATGATAAGGAAGAAGTGAAACGTCTTTTTTCAATCAGCACGACGGTGGTACCTGTTATTTGGGAGGATACCAAGATTAATATTTTGGATACTCCAGGTTATTTTGATTTTGTTGGGGAAGTGGAGGAAGCCATAAGTGCTGCTGATGCAGCTGTTATAGTGATTTCTGCCAAAGCAGGAGTTGAAGTAGGAACAACAAAAGCTTGGGATTATTGTGAAAAGTATAATCTGCCGAGAATGTTTTTTGTAACAGATATGGATGATGATAATGCAAGTTATCGTCAGGTTGTTGAAGATTTAACTGAAAATTACGGGAAAAAAATAGCCCCGTTTCATATACCTATACGGGAGAATGAAAAATTTGTAGGGTTTGTCAATGTAGTAAAGATGGCTGGAAGAAGATTTACAGCTATGGGCAAATATGAGGAATGTGAAGTTCCGGATTACTCCCAGGAGAACTTAACAAAGTTCCGTGAAACTCTTTTGGATGCTGTGGCAGAGACTAGTGAAGAATTAATGGAAAAATATTTTGCAGGTGAAGAATTTACTCCGGAAGAGATTTCTCTTGCCCTTAGAAATAATGTAACAGACGGGACATTAGTTCCGGTATTGATGGGTTCCGGATTAAATGCCCAGGGAGCAACCATGCTTTTGCAGGCAATAGAAAAGTATTTCCCATCACCGAATAAAAAGGAAATAACCGGCAGCAATTTAAAGACAAAAGAGGTTTTCGTGGCTAATTATGATGAAAAGCTGCCAATGACAGCAAAAGTATTTAAGACCATAGCCGATCCGTTTATCGGTAAATTCTCATTAATCAAAGTATGCTCCGGAGTTTTAAAATCTGATTCCACCATATATAATGCCGATAAGGATACAGAAGAAAAGATTTCAAGACTTTATATATTAAGAGGAAAAGAGCAAATTGAAGTAACGGAACTCCATGCCGGCGATATTGGTGCTATTGGAAAGTTGTCAGATACGGTAACAGGTGATACACTCTCCTCCAAGACCCAGCCGGTGGAATATGAAAGAGCCGAAATATCAAAACCCTATACGTATCAGCGTTTTAAGACCAGAAATAAAGGAGATGATGATAAGGTTTCCCAGGCTCTGGGCAAACTAATGGATGAGGATCTGACCCTGAAAGTGGTTAATGATAAAGAAAACCGGCAGACTTTGTTGTATGGTATTGGTGATCAGCAGTTAGAGGTAGTTGTGAGTAAGCTACAGACGAAATATAAAGTAGATATTGACATAATGAAGCCCAGAGTACCCTTTCGGGAGACACTGCGCAAAAAGGTACGGATACAGGGTAAATATAAGAAGCAATCCGGTGGTCATGGTCAGTATGGGGATGTGCATATTGAATTTGAACCCTCGGGTAATATGGAAGAGCCTTATGAATTTGCAGAGAAAGTATTCGGCGGTTCTGTCCCAAAGAATTATTTCCCGGCAGTGGAAAAAGGAATTGCGGAATGTATCTTAAAAGGACCGGTTGCCGGTTATCCGGTGGTGGGATTAAAAGCTACTTTAGTAGATGGTTCCTATCATCCGGTAGATTCCTCAGAGATGGCCTTTAAGATGGCTACAATCCAGGCTTTTAAACAAGGCTTTATGGAGGCTTCACCGGTATTATTAGAGCCAATAGCTTCCCTAAGGGTAATTATACCGGATAAATATACCGGTGATATTATGGGAGATTTAAATAAACGCCGGGGCAGAGTCTTAGGCATGAATCCAATTCATGGGGGCAAACAGGAAGTATTAGCGGATATTCCTCTTTCTGAGCTTTATGGATACTCCACCGACTTACGCTCCATGACCGGAGGAGCCGGGGAATTCTCCTATGAGTTTAACCGTTATGAGCAGGCACCTTCTGATATTCAGCAAAAAGTGATTGAAGAAAATGAGAAGGAATTAATAGCAAGTGGTGAATAAAGGAGCTTTATTTACTAATTCGAGAATCCTAAGAACTAATTAAGTCCCTTGTAAGAATTAAAGATTTACCAAATATGTATGGGTAAAGGGCTGCCGTAACTTATCTGATTAACAGGGCTTTGACCGGGGAAAAGACCCTTGGGTGAAGGTCTTATAATCAGATAAAGGCAGTCCTTTTTTTGAGTAAAGTTCGTCCTGTTCATTAAATTCCTCCAAAGGATGTCATGTCGTATCAAGGTATTTAACGCTGAAGTAACAGCGTGTCATTACAGAGAATAGGGGTCAGACTCTTTGAACTCAAAATGATTAATTATAGAAAAATTTCTATTTTTATTGATTATTGTAGCTAAATAGGTTAGAATTAATTGGAAAGGAGGACATATTGAGAAAGATAACTTCTATTCTTATCTCTTAATTTGCCCTTATTATCAAATTACGAATTAGTTTTTGTCAGGATACTTCTAATTTTTACATCTCTTTTGCATATCGTGAGTTTTCTTTGCGATATAGCCACATACTAAACGTGAATAAGTTTCAACGGTTGAAAGAATTCGTTTGGCAGCACCTTTATATTGCAGCTTCCATTCATACTTATATTCTCTTTTAAACTATGATTAAATAATCAATTTTGCTATGTATGTAATATTGTCGGAGACCTCTTAGGAAATTAGAAGCCTCAGCTTATGAATAGATAGGCATATCAATTGGCGATCCCATTTTAATTTTGATACAAAAAACAAACAAATTATGGCAACTCGAGAAGGATATAGAAGATATTTTGTGCAATATCCCGCACTGTAACTAGTTGACAATATGATTTAAAGGCGGTGTTAAATGAATAAAAACTTTGTATTAAAAACCAAAGAGTCCCTTACTTCAGTATTGCCCATTAGCGTATTGGTTCTCATCTTACATCTGACAATTGTGCCAATGCCGTCAGGAGCATTGACCATGTTTTTTATTGGAGCAGTCCTGCTGATATTTGGTATGGGGTTATTTACTTTGGGAGCAGATGTATCTATGATGATTATGGGGGAAAAGATCGGAGCTTATCTAACCCAGTCACGTAAGATTTGGCTCTTGATTCCGGTAACATTTTTAATGGGAGTCATAATTACTATAGCGGAACCGGATCTGCAGGTGTTGGCAAGGCAGACACCGGGTGTTCCGGACCCCGTTCTGATTTGGTCGGTTGCCATTGGTGTTGGCATCTTTTTAGTGGTGGCGTTGCTCCGAACGTTATTGCAGATTAAGTTATCACATATTCTGATTGTCTTATATGGTGCGGTATTTCTAATAGCAGCATTTACTCCATCTAATTTTCTGGCAGTTGCTTTTGATTCCGGCGGAGTAACGACCGGTCCGATAACTGTCCCCTTTATTATGGCTCTTGGTATCGGTATGGCTGCCGTTCGAAGTGATAAAACTTCACAGGAAGACAGCTTTGGTCTAGTTGCACTTTGCTCGGTAGGTCCTATCCTGGCAGTCTTGATTCTTGGTATTTTCTACCGTCCCTCCGGTTCGGAATATGCAGACATATCCATATCAGAAATTAATAACCTGTTTTTAATTATGAAAGAGTTTTTAACTCATATACCTCTTTATATAAAAGAAGTGGCGTTGGCTTTGCTGCCGATTCTTCTGTTTTTTGCCCTGTTTCAGTTTCTGGTGTTAAAGCTTCCCCTTAGGCAGCTGATTAAAATAGGAATTGGTCTGATTTATACGTATCTTGGACTTGTTTTATTTCTGACCGGTGTTAATGTTGGGTTTATGCCGGTAGGGTATTTTATTGGAAGCACTATCATTGGCGGAGCATTTAAGTGGCTGTTAGTTCCTCTGGGAATGGTAATCGGTTTTGTTATAGTATCAGCGGAACCAGCCGTACACGTTCTTAACAAGCAGGTAGAAGATATTACGGAAGGGTCTATCACCGGCAGGCAAATGCAGCTTAGTTTTTCCATCGGTGTGGCCATATCCGTAGGATTATCCATGCTCCGGGTATCCACGGGACTTTCTCTCTGGTATCTGATTATACCAGGTTATCTGCTTGCTATTATCATGACTTTTTTTGTACCTCCGATATTCACCTCTATTGCATTCGATTCAGGTGGTGTTGCCTCTGGTCCTATGACTGCAACCTTTCTTCTGCCGATGGCAATGGGAGCCTGTGATGCCGTTAACGGCAATATGCTAATGGATGCTTTTGGTATTGTAGCAATGGTTGCCCTGACACCGCTTATTACTATCCAGGGACTGGGAATTTTATATAAACTGCGAAGCCGGTCTTCACTGGCTCTTGAGGATATCAATGAACTAGTCAGCGAGGATGATTTTATTTATTTTGATATTGAGGATGAAGTGTTTGAGGATGAGGTATTTGAAGTTGAAAAGGAAGAATTTGAAAAACATGAGTATGAAAAGCTTACCGATAAACTGACAACTGATTCTGAAATCGGTTTTACGGATAAAAAGAATATAATGTAATTTGGAAGGAGCTATTATGGATAATAATAATCCTAAACCTGTAAAAATGAAGGTTTTAATAACAATTGTAGATTGCGGTAGTGAAAGACTGCTTACAGATATATATTTAGCACAGCATGTCCCGCTGCATCTGGTATCCCATGGACGGGGGACTGCCGGCTCTGAAATGCTTGATTTTCTGGGATTAGGCGAGACCAGGAAGAATATTGTAGTTAGTATTATTGCTGAAAACCAAATAGATACTATAATCCAGCAGCTTTATGAGAAGATGGACTTTAAACAGCCTGGAAAAGGAATTGCATTTACCGTACCCTTATGCTGTATGAGCAGTATAATGGCCCGTTTAGATAAAGATCAAATGAATGGAAATATAATAGTCAGAGAATCTGGAGAAGAGGAGAAGCCAATGAAACCGGAAAGAATATATGAACTTATTGTGATAGTAGTAGCCCAGGGTTTTTCAGACCAAGCCATGGAGGCGGCTAAATCAAGAGGAGCTTCCGGCGGAACAATTATACATGCCCGTGGTATCGGTAATTCAGAAGCTGCTAAGTTTCTGGAAATTGCGATTTGGCCGGAGAGAGAACTGATACTGATTTTAGCTAAAAAGGAAGATAAAGAAGGTATTATGGAGGAGGTAAATAAGTCCGTAGGGATAAATACAAAAGCGAAAGGTATTCTGTTTTCACTTCCAGTAGATGATACGGCAGGATTTGAAAGCTGATGCAGCTTAATAATATATTGTATTAACAGATATTAAATAAATGTAAAGCCTGCTTTGTCCAGAATAAAGCAGGCTGATTTTATAAAGTCAATTTTCTTATATATACCGAAAGGTCTCTGATTAATTGGCATCCTTTCAATATTATGTTCCTTTAATGCAGGAATCCTTCCTAAATTAACTATCGACTAATCCTAGTAAATAAGTTATACTATATTGATATGACTGTTATCGGATTCTTTGTTCTGCGGAACTATATCGATTTAAAATATATTATACAGCTGAAACGAACCTCATCACTTCAGCTTAAGGGTAAGATTCTGGTCTGAAAAAATTCGCATTACTTATATGGGATACAGGTATAAGATTGATTCGAGATTCCTGCTTACCTTCTGCCTTGGTAATCGCGAAACTATTTAGTATTCTGAATATACCCTACTATTAATACGAATTTCATAGTTTCAGTTGCCCTGTGGGCAAGATTCAGCTCAATTACCTTCTACCAACGAAAGGAGAAAGAAACGCTTAAAAATTATAATAAGCTGTTTCGTGTAATAATAGATATGATTAAAGATTTTTTGCCAATTAGTAAGGAAGATATGGACAAAAGAGGATGGGACCAATGTGACTTTGTTTATGTAATCGGAGATGCTTATGTTGACCACCATTCCTTTGGTCCTGCTATTATCAGCAGAGTACTGGAAAGCCATGGCTTTAAGGTAGGGATAATCTCTCAGCCTGACTGGAAGGACAGTGCCAGTATAACGGTACTTGGGACGCCAAGACTAGGATTTTTGGTAAGCGGCGGCAATATGGATACCATGGTAAACCACTATACGGTTGCGAAAAAGAGAAGGGCTCAGGATGCCTACTCGCCGGGGGGTGTAATGGGAAAACGTCCCGACCGGGCTACAATTGTATACTGTAACCTGATTCGTAAAACATATAAAAATGCACCCATTATTATCGGAGGTATTGAAGCCAGTTTGCGAAGGCTTGGTCACTACGATTATTGGAGTGATTCAGTAAAGCGCTCCATTCTTCTTGATTCCCAGGCTGATCTCATATCCTATGGAATGGGAGAGCATTCCATCGTTGAAATTGCAGAAGCCTTAGACAGTGGATTAGCAGTTAAAGATATAACTTTTATTGACGGTACGGTTTATAAAGCGAAGGATTTGTCCTCTGTTTATGACGGTGTTTCCCTTCCGGCTTATCAAGATATTTTAGATAATAAGGAAACCTTTGCAAAAAGCTTTTATATCCAGTATACCAATACAGATCCTTACTCCGGTAAGAGATTAATTGAAAAATATAAAGATAGTGAATATGTAATTCAAAACCCTCCAGCGAAACCCCTGACCCAGGCAGAAATGGACCGGGTCTATTCCCTGCCTTTTATGAGAGATTTCCATCCGTCTTATATCCCTTTAGGTGGAATTCCTGCGATTGTAGAATTAAAGTTTAGTTTAACCAGTAACCGCGGATGTTTCGGCGGGTGTAATTTCTGTGCCCTGACCTTTCACCAGGGAAGAATTGTGCAGACTAGAAGTCATGAGTCCATACTGGCCGAGGCAAATCATTTAATCTGGGACAAGGATTTTAAAGGTTACATTAATGATGTAGGAGGACCAACTGCAAATTTCAGACATACTGCTTGTGAGAAGCAAAACAGCAAAGGTGCCTGTATCAATAAGCAGTGCTTATTCCCTACTCCCTGTAAAAGCCTTAAGGTCGAACACAGTGATTATCTATCCCTGTTAAGAAAATTAAGGAATCTGCCAAATGTAAAAAAAGTATTCGTCCGGTCCGGTATCCGTTTTGATTATCTGATTAAGGATAAGGATGAAACCTTTATGAATGAACTGTGTGAGCATCACATCAGCGGACAATTAAAGGTAGCACCGGAGCATATCAGTGATAAAGTGTTGGAGATGATGGGTAAACCTAAGAATTCGGTGTATGAAGAATTTTTAGCAAAATATAAAAAAACCAATGAAAAGCTTGGCAAGAATCAGTTCGTGGTTCCCTATCTTATGTCTTCTCATCCGGGTTCAACTCTAAAGGAGGCTGTAGCACTTGCGGAATATCTAAGAGATTTAGGTTATATGCCGGAACAGGTACAGGATTTTTATCCTACTCCCTCCACCATATCGACCTGTATGTATTATACCGGACTTGATCCCAGAACCATGCAGGCAGTATATGTTCCCAAAACTCCTCATGAGAAAGCTATGCAAAGAGCCTTAATCCAATATCGCAATCCAAAGAATTATGACCTGGTAGTGGAAGCCCTGACCCTGGCTCACCGTACGGATTTAATTGGTTATGATAAGAAATGTCTGATCCGTCCTAAGAATTATGGACACCGTTTAGAGAATAAAGAAGATAAGAGGCAGGAGGGCAGGTCAAGAACTTCTGGTTCTGATAGATACAGTCGTGGAAGATTACCAAAGACTTCCGGACAAAACCAAAGGGGTACGGACGATAGAAGGAGCCGCGACTCAAAAGAATGGAATAAAGATAAGCAGAACCATGAAGGAAAGCAGAACCATGGAAAGCAGAGCTATAATGGTAAAGAAAGCAATACAGGTAGACAAAGCAATGCAGGTAGACAAAGCAATACAGAGAGACAGAACAATACAGGGAAACAGAACAATACAGGAAAACAAAGCGGCACAGTGAAAAACCGTGGAACTGTAGATATGACCTTTGCCAAAAGACAGAAAGCAGAGGGATCAACAAAACGCAATGCCAATAATGGCGGGAAGGTAATCGCTGGCAGAGGCAAAGACAGACAGAATTCGCGGGGTGGAAAGGTAAAAAGATAATTTGGTAATAAAATTGTAGTTTGTACTTTATTTTGTATTGAGTAGAAAATGTCAGAATGCTGCAAATACAAAAACCCTGATTAGGATAATTTCATAAGCATAAAGAGTAAGAACCCTCCATCCGACTTCTTTGAATCAATGGAAGGTTCTTACTTTTTTGAGGGTTTTATCTACATACAAGCATTTACAAATGACTGAAATATTTTTAATGCATCTTCATTGGAACGATACAAATGCTCCGGATGCCATTGCACCCCAAGGAAGAATTTATGTTCCGGAAGATAAACGGCTTCAATCAGGGAATCCATTGATATGCCAGCGGTTTGTAAAACAGGGGCTAAATCTTTGATTCCCTGATGGTGAAAGCTGTTTACTTTAATATAATCCTTACATAAAATATCAGAAAGCAGGGTCCCTTTTTTGACTAAAACACTGTGGCTTAGCACGGAATTACCAGAGAGCTGGGAATGGGCTATGGATAAATCAGACGGAAACTGGGCAGGTATATCCTGATATAAGGTTCCGCCTAAGAATACATTAAGTACCTGAATACCCCGGCAGATTCCTAGAATAGGTTTACCAGATTCCATAACGGTCTGAAATAAATCCTCCTCCATTTTGTCCCGTTCTGGTATAACAACACCGCACTGACTTACGGTCTCTTCACCAAAGCGGAAAGGGTCAATATCCGGCCCTCCCGTAAATAAAAACCCATCACAAACCTTTGACACGGCTTCAAGCTCTTCCTTATCTGCCTGTAATGGCAGCAAGATGGGTACTCCGCCGGCAGCCTTTACAGCTCCCAGATAGTTAGGACCTATCCATACTCGGTTTCTTTCGTAATCATATTGGGGAGTCAACCCGATAATAGGCTTTTTCATGGAATCACGACCTTTCTAACCTATATCAATAGTATATGACGCCTCAAACACTTTGCCAGCGTCCAGATCATTAATCCAGTCCTTATCCTCTAGTCTACCATTAGAACGGCTGCTGTCACAGCGCCCATACCAGGGTTCAATACATACAAAAGGTGCATTCTTACCGGAGGGGGTCCAAAGTCCAAATAAGGGTGCATCAAAACGAAGGGTTACATAAGGTTTTTTATCCGGATCAGCCAGAGAAACAGCATGATACTGGTCATGCTCAATAATAAGGGCATCCTGATCAAAGATATGGGGATCATATTTTAGGAATCCATTCTCCGTAGCAAGGACAGATTGTGCCTCCATAGGTTTCATTACAGCCAGTCCGTTCTCGTTAATAGTGAGATAGCGGACCGGATTCGTATGATCAAAAACGATATAATAATCCTTCTGGTCATGATTATTATATAAGGGAAGCATAAATGCCGGGTGTGCTCCAATGGAAAAATACATTTTTGAGTCTCCGTTATTACTAACCTTCCACATAACATCAATACTTCTGCCCATTAGGCGGTACCCAATCTCCAAAGTGAATAAGAAGGGATAAACTTTAAGGGTTTCTTCATTGGCTTGGATTCGAAACCAGATTTCGGAATCAGTTTCCGATACTACAGTGAATTCTGTATCTCTGGCGAAACCATGCTGAGGCAGATGATATTCCTTGCCATTATACATATAAGTCTGGTTATTAAGACTTCCTACAATGGGGAAAAGGACAGGAGAATGGCGCTTCCAAAAGGTAGGGTCACCATTCCAAAGATAATCTGTGTTTGAATTCGTATCGGTAATAGCAACAAGTTCAGCTCCAAGACTGTTTATTTTTAGAGTGAGTTCTTTGTTTTTTACTATGTGGTCAGACATATGTTCCTCCTAATGATTCCATATAATAACTTCCGTTTCAAAACAACGAAAGTTTAATTAAGTATATTTTTTTTATAATTACGCATATTGTAACACGGGATTACTTGTTTTACCATCCCTGAAAATTAACAAGAGTTTTATTTTACACTGAAAGAAGTTGGTTAGACTTGCCAAGTTCAGCCCGTTTCTGCTATAATGATGTGAAGTAAAATTAACCATAATCCGGAGGTAATGGAATGTTTCAGATATTTTATCCAGATGAAGTGGCAGATTCCGCTTATGACATTGATTATGACGCCCTCTATAAGAAAGGTTACAAAGGGCTGCTTTTTGATATAGATAATACATTGGTCGAACATGGCGCTGATGCAGATGACAGATGCATTAAACTTATGACGAAATTAAAACAGACCGGTTTTTTAATCTGCCTGATATCTAACAATAGTGAGGAACGGGTAAAACGCTTCAATAAAAAGATTCAGGTAAAATACATCTCCAAAGCAGGCAAGCCCTCAACGAAAAATTACAAAAAAGCAATGCAGCTGATGAAATCAAACAGAGAAACTACCGTATTCATTGGTGATCAGTTATTTACAGATATTTATGGGGCAAAACTTGCCGGTATAAAAAGTTATTTTGTAAAGCCCATTGGACCAGAAAAGGAAATACAGATTAAGGTTAAGCGTTATTTGGAAAGAATCGTCCTTTATTTTTACCGAAGAAGCGGCAAAGGGAAACAGTGAAAGGGTAATGTAAAGACCAGATAAATAAAATTAATATTATCGTGACAATGGAGGTAGAAAAGAGGTTGGTATGAGCAACATTGTTTTGATTGGTTTTATGGGTTGTGGTAAGACCAGTGTCGGTAACTTGCTGGCTGCAAGGCTTGGTTATGGGTTTACAGATACGGACCGGTTTATTGAGGATAGCTGTAACCGTACCATTAAGAGTATTTTTGCAAAAGAGGGAGAAGCTTATTTCAGGGATTTAGAAACCAGTACCATAAAAGGCTTTATTGGTAAAATGGACCAGACAGTACTGTCTGTAGGCGGAGGACTGCCAATGAAACCAGGGAACGCGGAGCTGTTACAGCAGCTGGGACAAGTTATATTCTTAAAAGCTACCAGAGCAACGATTCTTATACGACTGGCGGGAGATACAACAAGACCCCTGCTTAGCGGAGACAATCCGGCTAAAAAACTGGAGGATCTGTTTACATCCAGAGCACCTGTTTATGAAAGGGCCGCACATATGGAAGTTAATACGGATGGCAGAAGTTTTGATGATATAATAGATGAAATAATAAAAAGAACAGGAGTTAAGCCATGAAAGTATTAGTAATTAACGGACCAAACCTTAATTTTTTGGGAATCCGCGAAAAGACCATATATGGTAATCAGGATTTTAAATACCTGCTTTCTTTACTGAGTGAAAAAGCCGAAAAGGAGAACATCACCATTGATACGTTTCAAAGCAACAGTGAAGGTGCTATCATTGACCGTATACAAGAGGCATATTTTGATGGAACTCAGGGAATTATAATCAATCCAGGAGCATTTACCCATTACAGTTATGCAATTCGTGACGCCCTTGCTACGATGGATATGCCTAAAATCGAAGTACATATATCCAATGTCCATAAACGGGAGGAATTCAGACATGTATCTGTGACTGCGCCGGTTTGTACCGGTCAGATTGTAGGATTAGGACTAAGTGGCTATATTTTGGCAGTAGATGCGATAATCAGTATGCTGTAATTTAGTAGAATCAGTTGTATATATTTTTTCGTTTTAATAAAAAATAGTTGAAAAAACTTGTCAGATAAGATAAACTATAGAGTAGTTAATTTAAGGAGGAAAATATCATATATGGTATCAGCAGGCGATTTTAGAAATGGCTTAACAATCGAATTAGACAATAATATATTTCAGGTAATTGAATTCCAGCATGTAAAACCTGGTAAAGGTGCAGCTTTCGTAAGAACAAAATTAAGGAATATCAAGAGCGGCGGTGTTGTGGAAAGAACTTTCAGACCAACTGAAAAGTGTCCACAGGCTCACATTGAACGTTCTGATATGCAATATTTATATAAAGACGGAGACTTATATCACTTCATGGATGTTAACACCTATGATCAGTTTGGTTTAAATGAAGATAACATCGGAGATTCCTTAAAGTTTGTAAAAGAGAACGATATGGTTAAGATGCTTTCTCACAACGGACAGGTATTTGCAATTGAACCGCCTTTATTTGTAGAATTAGTAATTATCGAAACAGAACCAGGATTTAAAGGTGATACCGCTCAGAATGCTACAAAACCTGCTATTGTTGAAACCGGTGCAACGGTTTATGTTCCATTATTTGTGGAACAAGGGGACAAGATCAGTATTGATACCAGAACTGGTGATTATTTAAAGAGAGTGTAGTCGAATATCAAGAATTTTATATTGCGCAATTCATGGAAAATCAAGGTTTTCTTTGGGTTGCGCTTTTTTTGTGTATTGCTATAGGCAGCGAGAGATAACGTAAGAACGCTTGAATAAATGTCCGTAGCTAACAAGTAGTTAATAAATAGTAAATGAATTCCAGATATTTTATTATAGTTAAAATTATAAGTTGAAATAATACAAATGGTTTTAACCAAGAGAATAATTTTATATACAAATTAGTGGTAATTTTATATGTAATAATGTATTATATCACATAATGAATAATTATTATGGACAATAGACTTATCGTTATCAATTGAAAGTTGAAAATTTATATTATATGTTGAGGGGAGTATCACCTTGAAAAAGAGCACTATCTTAATTGGGATTATGTTTATATTAATAATGCTACAATGTTTTCCGACAATGGTATATGCAAGTGGAAAAGCAGATTACCAAGTATATATTAAGTATTATAAAAGAAATTCGATTATTGTTGAGTTTCCTCAAATCAGAGGGTTATCAAACTCTAAAGAGCAAAAAGAAATTAATTTTCTTCTTGAACATGAAGTTTTTAATTACATTACGGATTGGTTCAATTTTTGGGAAGATAAAAATCTAAAAGTTAGTGATATTTTGAAGACGATTTCAAACACGAAAGATCAAACATTAGAGTTTAAGTGTCAACCAAGCTTTTCTAATAATCATTTACTGAGTATTAGGTACGCCGTATATGCATATAGTAAAGGCGCAGCGCATCCAAATACTTGGGGATATTCATATACTATTGACTTGGATAGGTTAAAAGTTTTGAAATTAAATGATATAATAAAATTAGATAAATCCATTCTTAAGTACAAAGGAAATGTCATCTTTGATAGAGATTTCGACTCAAAGCCCGAAAAGGGCACTTATAAGCTAATAGATGTAATGAACTATAATGGTCTGTATACCAATAAAGAAGTATTAAATGGGCTGATAAATGAAAACGTTTGCTGGTATTTAACAAAGTCAAAAGAAGTATCGTTCTTTTTTAATACTCAAAACCATGATGAAGAGTTCGTGATTAGTTTTCAAGATATAAAAAAACTTATTAGAGCGCCGTACCTAAACAAAATTTCAAGAAAGATATTTTAATTTATATCTCATATATGTTTAACCCTTTCTTGTTTTGTGATATAGAAGATGAAATGGTTTTGAGTTATTATCATCTTGTAACGTTACAAATTTATATCAGGAGTAATGAATATGGACATTGGAGCATCAATCAAAAAATTAAGAATAAAAAAAGGCATAACACAACATCAACTTGCAGAATATCTAAATGTTAGCATGCAAACGATATCAAGATGGGAAACGTCAGTAACATACCCTGATGTAGTTATGTTGCCGATTTTAGCAAAATACTTCCATGTTACTGTTGATTACTTACTAAACATTGGAGGGAATATTATGAAAACCATTGAATCTAACAGATTATTAGTCAGAGAATGGAGCGAAAGTGACGCAACCGATTTGTTTGAAGTGAAACAAAAATCAAACCATTTTATTGATTATTTGAATTTTAGGACAGTTAATGATAGCTTAGATTCTATCAAAATATGGAAAGAGTATCAAGAATTGTACCCAGTTATTTTAAAGGAAACAGGAAAACTTATTGGAGTTGTTGGTCTTGTTGACATAAACAGATATAAGGGGTATAGAGAAGCGGAAGTTCATATTTGTCATAAGTTTAACGATATAGACTACGTCACTGAGGCACTTAAACTAATATTAGATTATGGGTTTAATGAATTAGGACTATTAGTTGCTTTTGCTTATTGCGGCTGCGACGAAGAAATACTAAAGCAAGCCCTGATAAAAACTGGATTTGTTTATGAAGGGACTTTACGAAGATTTGGTAGAGATATGAGCGATAGAATGAGATATTCTATTATAAAAGACGAATATCGTCCTTAATAAGCATAATCTACTATTTATTTTAATTCACAACTGTGAATTAATGCAAGGCAATATAGAGAAATGAACGTAGTGGACACGTAGCTAACAAAAATGTATGAAATCCCAGTAAAATAAGCATTTCAATATAAAGAGAATGTAGTCGAATTTCAAAGATTACTATTAGTGCAATCCAAGGAAAAGGTTTCCGTGGGTTGCGCTTTTTTGTGATATGATGAAAACAATGAGAGATATTTTAAGATAGAATAAAACGATTTATGTAGCAAACGAATGGTATATAAAGTAAGTGCTTCAAAAGATGACGTAGTGAAAAAGATATACTCATGAGCTACTCTGGGAATAATTAATAAATCCAGGAGGAACTTTATGAATCAGAAATCATTTGAACTATGGAAGCATAGAATTAATGACAGAAAAGCCAGCGGTCTGAACTTCAACCTATGTGCTAGATACATGAGACAGCATCAAAATGATAACTCGTATGAATTTATTGATAACCTGCTTCCATGGTCACAGAAGTTATCGAAGTACTGCCGGTTACCTATACAAAAATAATTTCAGGCTTTGCTCATCAGCAGAGCTTAAATTTTATCGTCAATACACTGTTTATTACATGATTATCCAGTCTTTCAATTAAAAAAGAAAATGCAATTAATCCCAGAATAACAACCGGGACAGTCGCGGAAAGGCTATTGGAAACGTTCTTCTTATCGAATCGGAATTATCTGTTTTTGTATCTTGGTTGATTGGTTAAGCAGATTGGATAAATAAAGTTTTAAGAAGAAAAAAATAAAGGAATAGAAATTAAAAATAGATCCAATTAATAATAATAATGTATTTTCTACTAAATTATGTTTTGTGTTTATAAACATTTATTTACATAATGGAATTTTATGTATATTATTATTTTAAATAACTATTACTTAATTCTAATATAAAATAGAAAGGGGATTATATATTAATGAAAAAATTTAAAAAATTTATGAGTTTATCACTTGCGCTTTACTTGTGTTTATTTATTGGAAATACAGTATATGCAAGTCAAATACCTAGTAATAACTCGACATTAGCAATATCAAACAATACGATCATACTTAATGAGGTTAGCAAATTTAAAACTATGTCAAATGCTGAATTGAATAAATACATAGATGATATGAAAATTTTATCAGAAGAAAAAAATAGTAAATCAGCAGATTTAGTAAATGTATCTAGTGCAGTAGTTTCAGCCACTTTATCTGGCGCAGCAGATCCTATTCAGCTAGCATGGTTGGCAGGAGCACAAATTCTGAAGAATAAAGGTTATACTTGTGCTGGTGAATTACTTGAAGATTCCGTAAATAACATTAACTATAATGAAAATGCTTTAAATGCGAATGGATTGTTTTCTAGTAAAATTGTAACTACAACAGCATATAAAAATTATATTGCTAAAATCAAAGCAAATCAAACACAAGCTGGTATAGAATTTCCATCGAATCAAAATTATGATTTATTTTTAGCACTCCATAATACCGATGCATCAACAGCAGTCACAATGCCAGGGACAATATTTGCTATTTATAACGTAACAATATCAGACACTTATGATTTTTCACCTGCAAGTTATGATAGTATATTCGTAAGCGCAATTAATAACTGGGCTTGGTTATCTCAGCAAGTTGGTTCTCTACATTCTATAAGTATTAAAATTACATTTTTGGGTTAAACATTAAAACAGCTATAGCAAAACATTACAACGATAGAATTAAAATAATAGTTATTAGTAAAGGATGATATCATATGTTAACTGTAACAATTTTATTTGGTATTGGATTTATTATAGGATTAATAGCGTTCATCGCAACAATTATATTCAGAAAACATATGCCACAGTGGTTGATAATTCTTATTATACTTTTTAGTCTTTTAATAATGGTTATGTGTGGTCTTATGGCTCTAAGTTGCGGTTATTTTGCATTGAAAATATTGGAGAATCCACCTACGTAAATATTTATTCATTAATTTTAGATAAGTTCAAAGTAGTTTCAATACATATAACCCTCACTTATGATAAAGGGATTATGTATTAAAACTACTTTGTCTTTTAGATTTAAGCAAAATGACTTTTGTATTCATCTCTACTATTTTTATAATACTTAGTTTTTAATTCTGCCTTTTCTAAGAGCAGTTCATCTAAGCATGTAATTATCAGTACCTTAAAAATAGAACCCAGTCCGAAGAAATATTAGATTATGGGTTTATTGAATTAGGACTATTAGTTGCTTTTGCTTGCGGCTGCGACGAAGAAATACTAAAGCAAGCCCTGATAAAACTGGATTTGTTTATGAAGGGACTTTACGAAGATTTGGTAGAGATATGAGCGATAGAATGAGATATTTTATTATAAAAGACGAATATCGTACTTAATAAGCATAATCGTATATTTATTTTATAAACATTCTTTCACAACAGTAATAATGTAAGGTAATATAGAGCAATGTGTTTTCACCTGGGTATTATTAACTATTATGTAGATTAATTGTATAAAAAGTATTATAATATTTATGATGCTTAAACATGACTATTTTTTTAATATAAAAAATAAATTTATATCTTATATGTTAGGACGTGATTTGATGGGTTGCGATATAACTCTTTTCTGTGAAGGATATATAAATAACAAATGGATTAATATTGACCGTTGGTATCGACGAGATGGTTGGGCTGATTACATGGTTACTGAAAATGAAGGGTTTGGATATACAGATTTAATTAATGGTTATCGTGATTATGGACTTTTCTATTTATTAGCAGGTATTAGAGGAAATGATAATGAAGAAAGTTATTCTCCCATTGCAAGGGCAAAAGGTTTACCAGGTAATATGGACTCGTTGATTAAAAAATATTATGAGAATTTCTATGAAATAAATTTCGAGAATGAGAACATTAATTTTCATCATCCTTCATATCTGACTTTAAGAGAAATCAAAGATAGTGGTTATGCTGATGTTATGCCACTACAAGGTTGGGTCGAAGAGCATGAATTTAATAAAGCAGTAGATTTAATAAAAAACGGTCAAGAATATCAATTACATTTTGTTGATAAAAAAAGTAAAGTCATTCAGCATCAAGGTATGGTACTAAGAGAATGGGATGGCTATTTAAATTTAAATCTTACACATATGAAGAAACAAATGGAACAACTAATAAAGGAACGAGGAATTGAAAATGATGATGAAATAAGAATTGTATTTTGGTTTGATAACTAAGCGATGTAAACAATTCCATGATATGGTAATATGAAAAAAGGAGTATTTTTATGAATACGAGAACGTTCTGGGTGAAAAGTTTCAGTCGTAAGCTCCATGCAGTTCTTTGATATTATGATCAAATGTATGGAGCGCCGACATAGATACAAAATAGAAAACTAATATCAAGAATTGCATTTGAATATAAGCTGGTCATAATCTTATAATTAAAGGAGCAATTCAAAATGAAAATAGAAATTATAGTAGCGGATAATACGAATGGATTTATAATTAAAAATATGTATCCGCTTTATTTACATGATTTAGCAGGAATTCACGGTACCTGTCCTAACGAGTATGGGATATTCGAAGAAGGTCCCATAAGAACACTGATCGAACAATATGATATTCAACAAGCATGGTTTGATAATCCTGACTTATTATATCCATATTTGATTATGGTTGATAAAGTCCCGGCAGGCTTCTGCCTTATAGGAAGCGGTAAATATGCACCAAAAGAGGTAGACTATTATGTATATGAGACTTTTCTTTTAAGCCCCTATAGGGGTAAGTCTATATCATATCAAGCAGTAACTGAAATTTTTGGAAGACATCATGGTAAATGGATGCTTTTTACTCAGGCAGCAGAGAATAACATTCGGGCGAAATCTTTTTGGCACAAGACAGTCGGTCATTATACTGGTAACAACTATAAAACAGAAGAGCAGGTTTTTTATGGGATGCCAAAATTAGTATTCAAATTTGAGAATTAAGTAAATAAGTAATTGACTGATATGTAATATTAGCTGACATGTATTGACACAAAATCGATAAAGCCCTAGTATACTCGTGAGATCCAATAGGAATAGATATGAAGAAAGTCTTATTGAGTTAGATATCTTAATTGGAATTATGAGCAGGATGAAATCCCTAAGAAAGGTTCATAAAATGCTGCAATTCATAAAAAAGAATTACTTATCACAAACGAAATTAGCAAATAATCTTATAGACCTCACAGGGGGCATAACCTTAGCTATATTTTGTGGCTTCTTGGGATTTAATATGAGAGTAAGTTTATGGATTATTACCGTATTCGTTAGTCTGGGTATTGTAAGAGCGGCAATGGCTTTTTTTTGCATTATGAAGTATACTGAAAAAAATAAATCGGAATGATTGTTAAGGCGAGTAAAGATTACATAGTCTATGCTCGCCTTTTTATGCAAAAGAAAATGCGTCTTATCATAAAAACGCTTCGCTATGGATGCACACCTCGCGGAGAGGAAGTGATTGCTGCGCAAACCACTCTGGCGCGAAAGTGTTAGTTTTACTGACTACACTTTGTTCTTATTAGTTCTTGTATGTGTTATCAAGAAGATTAGTTAATGCTGCCGATATCATTTGGTTTAAAAATAGAAAATTATGGGTAGCCTCCACTGATAATATAGTATATAATTAATTATAAATGATCTATAAATATAATTGCATCCTACTTTTCCAAAGTATTAGATGCAACCATAAGGAGACTAACTATGTTTAAGAAAAAGCTAATTATCTCATTCTTAATATTTCTTGTATTTTGTGTAAACGGCAAAACTGTTTTAGCTGCCAATAACACCGAGAAACCAGATAATATTAAAATAAAATCTTCCGGCAAAAGCTTAGAGGATTTTATACCGAAAGATTGGAAAATAATCAGCAAAGTACAAGGAGATTTAAACAAGGATAAACGAAAAGATTATGCCGTTGTAATAGAATATGCAGGAGTATATACAGATGCCGATACTATAGTGTCAGGGCAGCCAAGAATATTCTTTGTAATTTTTAAGCAAAAAGATGGTACCTATAAGCTGTCGGTTCAGTCTAATAATCTAATTATGAGGTCTGGAGAAGGAGGAATATACGGAGATCCCTTTGAGGGAATAGAATATAGCAGAGGGTCCGTGGTTGTATCTTTGTATGGTGGTAGTAGTTGGCGATGGGGATATATCTTTCGGTTCCGTTATCAAGATAAGGACTGGTATCTAATTGGCGAAACGGATTTATCAGGATATACTATTACCGGAGAATCCGCGACAGTTGATACAAACTGTCTGACCGGCGATCAGATAACTACTACCATTGACAAAAATGGTAAGAAAAAAGTCGTAACCAAAAAAATAGAAATAAAGAAATTGGAAAAACTATCAGATTTTAGTAAAGATAGATAATTATCTAAGTAATAAAAGGGGGAAGTAACATGCAAGGAGTAGGTTTGTTCATTGCTGACCCGGAAGGGAATCTCATTGAGATTGGTGATTAAAAGATAAGATAACTCCTGGTGTTTGCTTGTCTACATATGGTATATTAAAAAGCAGTATGCAAGCTAAATAGTTTCATACTGTCTTTTTATATCTTAGGAAGAATAATAATGATTGACCGGATTTTATGCCAGGAATGATTTTTCTATGCCAGTTTCAACTATTTATCATAATAAATATCAGAAAAGTAGATATGATTCATTCTGGTAAAAATATTGCCAATCGTTTATAATATTAGAAAACATTAAAATACTATAGAAATATTAAGTTGAATTACAATTTACAAATGAGTGATAATAAGTAGTATTATGGACAACAAGATAGTAATGAAAAGTAGAAAAACTATTGCATAAAGTATATAGAAGCAAGGGTTTTCAGACAAGCATTTCTCTATTGTACCAAAAAGTACAATAAAAAAATAAACAAATCATTAAATGATAAGAAAAGAGGTCTTTATGAAAAGCGTTACAGAAAGATTTTTAAAGTATGTTAAATTCGACACACAGTCCTTAGATGATATGGAATCTGTGCCCAGTACAGAAAAGCAAAAAAAACTTGCCTTGGCATTAGTAGAAGAGCTAAAGGAAATTGGTGCTCAAAATGTAAGAACCGACGACCACGGCTATGTATATGCAACCATTCCAGCCACCAGTAAAAGGGAACTGCCGGTTCTTGGATTTATCTCCCATATGGATACCTCCAATGCAATCAGCGGCAAGGATGTAAACCCCAGAATCATCTCTGGATATGATGGTAGAGACATTGTATTAAATGATGAATTAAAAATCATCATGGAGACGTCCCAGTATCCCAGTCTAACATCTTATATAGGGCAGGATTTAATCGTTACAGATGGAACCACACTTTTGGGGGCTGATGATAAGGCCGGAATTGCAGAAATAATGTTTGTAGCGGAAACACTGCTTACCCACCCTGAGATTGAGCATGGCACCATTCAGATAGGATTTACTCCTGATGAAGAAGTTGGGCGTGGCGTTGACTTTTTTGATGTGAAGGGCTTTGGAGCAGACTTTGCCTATACAGTTGACGGCGGGGAATTAGGCGAAATTGAATATGAGAACTTTAATGCAGCAGGGGCAAAACTCCAGATACAAGGAATCAGCATTCATCCCGGAAGTGCTAAGGATAAAATGCAAAATGCATTATTGTTAGCTATGGAATTCCAAAGCATGCTGCCGGTAGAGCAAAATCCCAGGTATACAGACAATTATGAAGGTTTCTTTATGCTTGCAGCGTTGGAAGGCTCTGTAGATTCTGCCAAAGCCGCCTATATTATCCGCGATCATGACAGAGCCAAATTTGAAGAAAAAAAGATAAGATTCCAAAAAATTGCAGATTATCTTAATGATAAATACGGTGCCGGTACTTTTCATGTGGATATTAAGGATTCTTACTATAACATGAAAGAAATGATTGAACCACATATTCACCTCATTGATAATGCAAAGAAAGCTATGGAAGAACTTGGTATAACTCCCATTATAGCACCAATCCGAGGCGGTACCGATGGTGCCAGATTATCTTATATGAATCTTCCCTGCCCCAATCTATGTACCGGAGGTGTGAATTTCCATGGAAGATATGAATATATCTCCATCCAGTCCATGGAAAAGGTAACAGACATATTATTGAAGATTATTGAGCTGTATTCGAAATAATAATCTGTTAAATTAACTCAATTAGAAAAATTAATTGATTTTTTAAAGGAAATACGTTATCATATACAGAAACCCGCAATTTTATGCAGGAATATGTAATAAAATTCGCTTAATACAGCTTTAAACACATAAAGTAGAAAAGGTGGTTAGGAATATGAACAGTGATGCAGTAAAAACAGGAATTGGGCAGGCTCCCCACAGATCACTTTTTAATGCTCTGGGACTTACGGGGGAAGAACTTAGAAAACCCATGATTGGTATTGTAAGTTCTTATAATGAAATCGTACCCGGTCATATGAACCTGGATAAAATCGTAGAAGCAGTAAAGCTTGGTGTTGCCATGGCAGGGGGTACTCCCATTGTATTCCCGGCAATTGCGGTTTGTGATGGAATTGCCATGGGTCATACCGGCATGAAGTATTCCCTTGTTACAAGAGATTTAATTGCAGATTCCACAGAAGCTATGGCGGTGGCTCATGCGTTTGATGCCCTTGTTATGGTGCCAAACTGTGATAAGAATGTACCGGGGCTTTTAATGGCTGCGGCCCGTGTCAATATTCCTACCATCTTTGTAAGCGGAGGTCCTATGTTAGCTGGAAGGGTACATGGAGAAAAGACCAGCTTGTCCAGTATGTTTGAGGCGGTAGGAGCTTACAGTGCAGGTAAAATGAGCGAAGAAGAAGTGGAAGAATATGCATGTAAGACCTGTCCTACGGCAGGGTCCTGTTCCGGTATGTATACCGCCAACAGTATGAACTGTCTGACAGAAGTATTAGGCATGGGTTTACAGGGAAATGGTACTATTCCGGCAGTATATTCTGAAAGAATTCGTCTGGCAAAGCATGCCGGAATGAAGATAATGGAATTATATGAAAAGAACATCAGACCAAGGGATATTATGACAGAGAAGGCATTCCTAAATGCCTTGACCGTAGATATGGCTCTGGGCTGTTCCACAAATAGTATGCTCCATTTACCGGCTATTGCCCATGAAGCCGGAATTGAGTTAAATTTAGATATTGCTAATGAAATCAGTGCAAAAACTCCGAATCTCTGCCACCTGGCTCCGGCAGGACATACCTATATGGAGGACCTGAACGAAGCAGGCGGAGTTTATGCCGTAATGAATGAATTAAACAAGAAGAAACTGTTATATACAGATTTAATTACAGCTACCGGTAAGACAGTTGGAGAGAATATAGCTGGATGTGTTAATCGTGATCCAGAGGTAATAAGACCTGTGGAGAATCCCTACAGTGAAACCGGCGGCATTGCAATCCTAAAGGGAAATCTTGCACCGGATACCGCAGTCGTAAAACGTTCCGCGGTCGCTCCTGAAATGATGATACATGAAGGTCCGGCAAGAGTATTTGACTGCGAAGATGATGCAATCATTGCGATAAAGGGCGGTCAGATTGTAGCCGGTGATGTCGTTGTTATCCGGTATGAAGGACCAAAAGGAGGTCCGGGCATGCGAGAAATGTTAAATCCTACTTCTGCCATTATGGGAATGGGGCTTGGTTCCAGTGTTGCTTTAATTACCGACGGACGTTTCTCCGGTGCTTCCCGTGGAGCCTCCATCGGTCATGTATCACCGGAAGCAGCAGTCGGCGGGAATATTGCCCTGGTGGAAGAAGGGGATATCATCCAGATTGATATTAATGCCAATACCTTAAATTTTGTCATCTCCGATGAAGAGCTAAAGGAAAGAAGAGCAAAATGGCAGCCAAGAGAACCCAAAATCACTACCGGTTATCTGGCACGGTATGCCGCTATGGTAACCTCTGGTAACAGGGGAGCTATCTTAGAGATACCAAAAAGATAAAAGGAATGTAATTATTCTGCTTGATCGAAGTTTAAGCATATCAGGCAGAACAATCACAGATAGATCAGGATATTCTATGAAAGAGGTGTAATATGCAGTTAACAGGTTCACAGATATTAGTTGAATGTTTAAAGGAACAGGGAGTCGATACCATATTTGGGTACCCGGGGGGCTCTGTCTTAAATATTTATGATGAATTATACCGGCATCAGGATGAAATACACCATATATTAACTTCTCATGAACAAGGTGCTTCCCATGCTGCTGACGGTTATGCCAGATCTACTGGTAAAGTCGGTGTATGTCTTGCTACCAGCGGTCCGGGAGCGACCAATCTGGTTACGGGAATAGCAACTGCATATATGGATTCCGTACCGGTGGTAGCAATAACCGGTAATGTTGCAGTTAACTTATTAGGCAAGGATAGTTTTCAGGAAGTAGATATTGCCGGAATTACCATGCCTATAACAAAACATAATTTTATTGTTAAGGATGTAAGCAAATTGGCAGATACCCTTAGAAAGGCTTTTAAGATAGCTCAGACCGGAAGACCAGGTCCTGTATTAGTCGATATCGCCAAAGATGTTACCGCCAATAAAGCGGAATACGAAAAAGCAGTGATAGTACCCATTGAACGAGTAAAGGATACTATAATTAAAGAAGATATTGAAATCGCCTTGAAGATGATTCAGGAAGCGAAAAAGCCTATGATTTTTATCGGTGGAGGAGCTGTTATCTCTGATGCAGAGCAGGAAGTCAGGGAATTTGTATATAAGGTGGACGCACCGGTAACGGATACTTTAATGGGTAAAGGAGCTTTTAGCGGTGAGGAACCATATTATACCGGAATGCTTGGAATGCATGGCACAAAAACCGCCAATTTAAGCGTAACCGAGTGTGATTTGTTAATCACGGTTGGAGCCAGATTCAGCGACCGTGTTACCGGTAATGCACAGAAGTTTGCCAAAAATGCTAAAATCCTTCAGATTGACATTGATCCGGTTGAAATCAATAAGAATGTCCTGGCAAACCATTGTATTATCGGCGATGTAAAGGAAGTCTTAACCATTCTGAATAAAAAGCTTGAACAGCATGATAATAAGGAATGGGTGGATCATGTTCTGGAGATGAAGAAGAAATTCCCGTTGACATATCATACAGAATTACTGACAGGTCCTTATATCCTTGAAAAATTGTATGAGATAACAGGCGGTGATGCAATTATAACCACAGAAGTCGGGCAGCATCAGATGTGGTCAGCCCAGTATTTTAAATATAAAAAGCCCAGAACCTTCATTACCTCCGGTGGTCTTGGTACCATGGGCTATGGACTTGGAGCCTGTATAGGAGCTAAAGTCGGCAATCCGGATAAAACTGTTGTTAATATAGCCGGTGATGGGTGTTTTCGAATGAATATGAACGAAATTGCAACGGCAGCCCGTTATAATATACCTATTATACAGGTTGTTTTTAACAATCATGTTCTTGGCATGGTAAGACAATGGCAGTCCTTGTTTTATGGTCAGAGATATTCCCACACCACCCTGAATGACGGCGTGGATTTTGTGAAACTAGCTGAAGCCATGGGAGCAAAAGCTTACCGGATTACCAAAAGAGAAGAAGTTGAACCAGTACTTAAGGAAGCCATTGCGCTAAATGCCCCTGTTGTCATAGATTGTCAAATCCCAAGTGATGATAAAGTATGGCCCATGGTTGCGCCTGGTGCGGCTATTGAAGAAGTATTTACAGAAGAAGATCTGGAAATGAAGAAATAATAAATTAAGTTCATCTGAGTTCAAAGAGGAACATGTAGTAAACGGACACTTTTTGAGCAAATGATATTCGTTTTGTTTCAGTGTCCGTTTTTATACATATAAGATATTGACTAAAATTTAACTAAGTTTTATAATGTAATTTATTAAAGTGGTCAAGTACAAAAATAAATGAATACAATTATTCGTGATTTGCCAATATGAGAGGTATTATATAAATTATTATATGAATGCCATAATTTTTACGGTAACACTTTAATGGATTAATACAAAAAAGTAATGAGTAATTATAAAATTAATATTTACATATTAGTTTTGCTATAATTAACAAGTAGAATCAGTAATATATTAAAGGAGGATATAAAAGTGGGAAGAGTTTATAATTTTTCAGCAGGTCCGGCGGTTTTACCTGAAGAAGTATTAAAGGAAGCAGCAGAGGAGATGTTAGACTACAATGGCACCGGTATGTCGGTTATGGAGATGAGCCACAGATCAAAGGCTTATGAAACCATAATCAAAGAGGCAGAACAGGATTTAAGGGATTTGATGAATATTCCTGATAACTACAAGGTATTATTTTTACAGGGTGGTGCGTCCCAGCAGTTTGCCATGATCCCTATGAATTTAATGAAAAACAAAGTAGCAGATTTTATTATAACCGGACAGTGGGCTAAAAAAGCTTATCAGGAAGCCCAGATATATGGTAAAGCCAATGCAATTGCATCCTCAGCAGATAAAACCTTCTCCTATATACCAGATTGCTCCGAGCTTCCTATCAGTGAAGATGCAGATTATGTCTATATCTGTGAGAATAATACAATCTACGGTACAAAATTCAAACAACTCCCTAACACCAAGGGTAAAACCCTGGTAGCAGACGTATCCTCCTGTTTCTTATCGGAACCTGTTGATGTATCCAAATATGGCGTAATTTATGGTGGTGTTCAAAAGAATGTTGGACCTGCAGGTGTGGTAATCGTAATTATCAGGGAAGATCTTATAACAGAAGATACGTTACCGGGAACCCCAACCATGTTAAAATATAAAATCCATGCAGAGAATGAGTCTTTGTATAATACGCCTCCTGCTTATGGAATTTATATCTGCGGTAAAGTATTTAAATGGCTTAAAAAGTTAGGTGGTCTTTCAGCCATGAAAGAACTCAATGAAAAGAAAGCAGCTATTCTTTATGACTTCCTGGATCAAAGTAAATTATTTAAAGGAACTGTTGTAAAAGAAGACCGTTCCCTTATGAATGTACCATTTATTACCGGAAACGATGAAATCGATGCCAAATTTATTAAAGAAGCCAAAGCAGCCGGTTTTGAGAATTTAAAAGGACATAGATCTGTTGGTGGTATGAGGGCAAGTATTTATAATGCCATGCCAATAAAAGGTGTTGAAAAATTAGTAGAATTCATGAAGAAATTCGAAGAAGAAAACACAAAATAAAAGAATAAAAGGAGTGACATTATGGTTAAATATAATTGCCAAAATCCCATAGCCCCAATTGGTCTGGATTTATTTACAGAAGAATATCAGAAGGTGGATTCCTTACCAGAAGCGGATGCCGTGCTGGTAAGAAGTGCTTCCATGTTAGACACGGAATTACCCGAGAATTTAAAAGCAATTGCAAGGGCAGGAGCAGGTGTTAACAATATTCCTATTGATAAATGTGCGGAAAAAGGAATCGTAGTATTTAATACTCCCGGAGCCAATGCTAATGGTGTAAAGGAGCTTGTAATTGCGGGGTTAATGCTTGCTTCCCGTAATATCGTAGGCGGAATCAACTGGGTTCAAACGATTAAAGACGATGAAGCAGTAGCTAAATTAGTGGAAAAAGGTAAGTCTAAATTTGCCGGCAGGGAAATTGAAGGTAAGAAGTTAGGCGTAATCGGACTTGGTGCTATTGGTGTATTAGTCGCCAATGCAGCAAAGCGTTTAGGTATGGAAGTGTATGGCTGTGACCCTTATATTTCAGTTCAGCATGCCTGGAATCTATCCAGGGATATCATTTACGTAAAGACAAAAGAGGAAATATACCGTACCTGCGATTATATTACCGTACATGTACCTCTATTGGAGGATACAAAAAAGATGATTAATAAAGATACTCTGTCTATGATGAAAGACGGAGTTGTCATCCTTAACTTTGCAAGGGATCTGCTGGTTAATGATGATGATATGGCAGAAGCCCTAAAAGCCGGTAAAGTTGCAAGTTATGTTACGGATTTCCCCAACGCTAAAACAGCAGGAATGGAAGGAGCCATTGCAATTCCTCATCTTGGAGCCTCTACGGAGGAATCGGAAGATAACTGTGCTATTATGGCAGTAAAAGAGATAATGGAATATATGGAATATGGAACCATTAAGAATTCTGTTAATTATCCGGACTGCGATGCAGGGGTTTGTACTTCAGCAAAACGTATCACGATTAATCATAAGAACATACCGAATATGTTAACCCAGTTTACCGGTTTATTCTCTGTGGAGAACATTAACATATCCAACATGATTAATAAGAGCCGCGGTGACTATGCCTATACGGTCCTTGATATCGAAGGAGATGTATCCGAAACCGCAGCTCAGAAGTTAAATGGAATTGAGGGTGTTTTAAAAGTCAGAGTACTTTGATTGTGAAACTCTTATACATAAAAGAAAGTTAATCAGGAGATTACTGACTAAGGAAGTTATGAATCAAAGGAATACTATACAGAAAATGATTAAGGGAAGCTAAATGAGGCTTCCCTTATTTGTGTTATTACTATTAAACAACGTTTATTATTTGTAAACCGAGTTAGAACTTTTACAATGAGTTATGATTATTAACTTTCATTATGACTATAAACTTGCATTATACTATTAATTTGCGACATGGCTATTAATTTGTGGTGAGACAATTAATTTTTTTATGACTACTAAATTTCTACACGACATAATAATTTTATTTTCATAATCGGATTCTTTTTTACAAACACTTTCTTAATCCAAATAGGCTTTCTCAGTGATTATCTGTTCATCTCTTTCAGTCTGGATTATTGCTATATCTATCTTTTTCTTATTTTTATAGGTCAATAAGATACCGCTGGTCAAGGCTGTAAATGGTGCTACGGTCACCAGACCAAAACTTCCTACAATCGTTTCAATAATCTCAGCTGATACATATTTATAATTCAGTATATTATAAATCGGAGTTCCCTGTGCCATAAAGACCATGAGCAGGGCAATATACCCCCCGGAATATGCCAGTAAAAGGGTGGTGGTCATGGTACCCATAGCGGCTCTGCCGACATTCATACCGGATTTAAAGGCTTCTTTCCAGGTAATATCAGGTTTTTTATCAATTACTTCATTTACAGCTGAGGTAATATCAACAGCCAGATCCATAACAGCACCGGAGGAACCGATGAAGATGCTGGCCATAAAAATCTGAGTCAGGTTCAGATTCTGGTATCCGCTGTATAACAGGCTTTCTGAGTTAGGCATAATTGCACCATGGATTTTAAATGCACTGGTAAATATCATACCTAGAATACAGGTAACAAACATCCCAAGAGCAGAGCCGGAAACTGCGGATAAGGTTTTGCGGTTAAAACCATATACTAAAGATATGGTAATTACAATTAATAAGACTGTAATCAGTAAACCGTAATAAATCGGATTGTGACCATTTAAATAAGTAGGAATCAATACCTTCCAGATTAATAAAACCGTGGTGATAAAGGCAAGGATTGCCCGGAGTCCGGTTTTGCCGGCAGTCAGGACTAAGAATATCATAAAGGCTGCAGCCAGGATTGCTTCGTGATGAATTCGGTAATGATCAATGAGATTTACGGATAAAATCTGGTTGTTATCATAACTGATAACGACCAGAGCTTTATCTCCCGGATAAAAGATTTTATCAGATTCAAGAGAACCATTTAATAGATTAAAAGCCTCTGTCTGCTGCCCTTTAAATTTTCCGCCCAGCAATTCCACCTGACAGGTCTGTTCTCCGGAGCGGATTAAACCGGTATCAATGATTGTATCGTTATTCACTGACAGGATACGTGCAGAACAGCGGTCTGTTCCTTTATATATAACTGCATCTTCGTAGCCGGTAGGCAGAATTAACAGTGTAATGATAAACAGCAGGCATACGATAACCGGTAAATAGTATGCAATATCAATTCTTCTTTTTAATTTAGCAAAATGCTTGGGAAGCTGTTTCATCGGCATGATATTTTTAACCCTTCTTTCTATAAGAATGAATGCAGAGGCTGATGTGTCTGCAACAGCCTCTGCCGGGAAAGAAACTGAGGATTTTATAAAACCTCGCTATTAAACAATGATTTCGTAATTGGCGGATAAATCCTATTTTACTTTTAATAATTTAGCCAGATTATGATAAATTTCCGTATTATCATAATAACCCTCAAATAAAGAAGCACCCGTTCCTTGTGCAAATACTCCGACAGGTAAACCAGTATGAGCATAGGAAGAGAAGTTTATACCGGATTTATTGTTTAAAAGGTGGGTGATAGTTACGGTTAAGGGTTCATAGGTTCCGTATAAAATATATTCCTGCTGGGTTCTGTCTGTGCTGGAGGCACTCATGGTCTTATCATAAGCAGCTTTTAACAGGTTGTATTCATAAGGTGTCAAAACCAATTTGGAATCTTTAACAGCAGAACTGTCACCTTCTGCCATTAAGCCGAAATTAGATTTTATGTCCTTTAAAACTTCACTAAAAGGAGTTTTGTTTTCTTTATATTTCTTTACATAAACAGAATCAAATTTGGCATATGATATCTTTTGATTAGTCAGGTTCGCTAAGTAGGTATCATAATCTGTACCAGCATAACCAATTGTTAAACCTCCGGTTTCATGGTCACCGGTTACAAGGATTAAGGTCTCTGAAGGGTGTTTGTAATAGAAATTAATAGCTTCATCCACAGCTTTATCTAAAGCAATTGTATCGGCAATGGTAGAACCTGCATCATTGGCATGGCAGGCCCAGTCAATTTTACCGCCTTCAATCATCATAAAAAAGCCCTTTTTATTATCAAGTACTTCAATTCCTTTTTTTACATAATCTTTTAGTTCCCATTCATCTGCTTTTACATCATTCGAATAGGACAAGGAATCGCTGTCTGCAAGGGTTTCACCAATTACGATAGCTTTACCGTCGGCAGCTGTAAGTTTGTCAGCCTCTTTTTGAGTCTTTATAACTTTATAACCGTTTTTCTGAGCTAAGGTATATAGGTCCTCTTGTGGTTTTGTCTTGTCATCACCAGTTACATTTTTAAGAGCACCTCCGGCAAAGTATTCAAAATTGCTTTTCACCATTTCCACACCGATCGCATAATAATTATTTCTGGAGGATTGATGTGCGTAGAAGGCTGCAGGGGTGGCATGGTTTAAATTAACGGTGGAAATAATACCAATCTTATAGCCTAATTGTTTTTTCAACTTTTCTGAGATGGTTTCATAGGAGATTTTTTGGGTTTCATCCATATTGATGATTCCGCTGTAAGTTTTATAACCTGTAGAAAGGGAAGTGGCAGTTGAGGCTGAATCGGGACAAAAGGAGGTGGAATCAAATGTCACTGCAGAGCCCACTGACGGAAATTTCATAAAATCCAAATATTTATTACCGCTTAATTTTTTTGCGTCTTTGTTCTGACTGACTGCACCAAGATAATCACTAGCCGCTTGGATTTGCGGATAACTCATACCGTCACCGATAAATAGGAATACATATTTCGGGGCGTTTGTCTGCGCCGCCAGGGCTGCTTTGGGATTTTCTGCTGCCACACTGGTAGAAGCAGTATGTAAATTCATGAATGCTGCTGATAATGCCAATGCACTGATTGCAGTGCCTGCTATTATTCTTTTTAATATCTTGTTCATAACGACTCCCATCTGCCTTATGTAAGGCACTTTGATTCATAATCAGGTAATTATTTTTGTGTTAAGGATTTTCATAGTTAACAAAAACTAACTTTTGTTATTTTCTTTTGTTAATAATTAATTAATTAATTAGTTAATGTTTTCCCTCCTTTGCGGTAATAGAATATGTCAAAATTTCGAGCCCCATCATGGGAATATATGGTACAAATTATTAATATCATACTGAAAAAGGGATGGCAATGGGGGGAAGAGAGAATTAACTTAAGATTTACCTGGGAAATTATTACTTTACAAAATTAATATTAACTTTACACTAGGTAAGAAGTCAGAAACAAGATGAGATAAAATATTAGTATTATTCAATTGAACTTATGATTCAAAAGCAAAAGACTGCTCGAAGGTTTTAACCTTTTATACAGTCTTATTTTTATGTGATATGAAAAATTTTTATGTGATATGAAAAATCGCTTTAGTCCTCTATTGGGACGAAAGAGGCTTGAGGAGAGGTGTCTGCCTGCAGTGCATCTATCTTGTAACGATTTACCTTCGAATCCGCATCGTAATAAATAATAATATTCATATCCTCGTCTAATTTATAAACGTCTCCGAATAATCCCGATAGCATGCTATGGGGTTCGCCCATTTTCTTATGAACTTCCTCTCGTGACATGCCGATTATACCCTGCCAGTTCGTTAAGTTCTCCGACGATGGATGGTTCCTTATGAATTCATCTACATTGTTATAGCGGATATCGATACCGCTGTTGCCGCTGTCCCATATTCCTTGCAAGGTGGTAATATCTATCTTACTACCATCTGTTCGTACAAGTAGACGGTAACCACCCTGGACGCGATAGACCATAATATGATAATTGGTGTTTGAACTGGCATCTGCGCCGGTGAAGTCACTTAAGTCTTCAAAGGTTAACTCATTACCCTTTTCCGCAAGTGTTCTGACATCGTTAATAGTCAAAGTGTGTTCATTTATAGTCAAGTTTTGTTCAGCAAAGTCATTAGGAAGCACATTTGCGTCCAAGTCAGAAGAACCACCTGCAGAGGGTCTGTTTGTTGTAAAACCGATAATCAATACAGCAAGGAGCAGGATTGAAACTGCTGTAACCCAAGTGGCGGGTTTTTTATAGTTTAATATGTTTTTTATTCGTCCTGTTAAGCTGCCTTCCCCAAATGCCAGCGGACTTGGGCTTATCTGGCGCTGCCTTGTTGCCAGGGTAAGCAGGGAGGTAGAATATCCATGTTTAATCATGCTGCCCATCTCTTTTAAGACACGTTCATCACAAGACATCTCCATATCTGCGTTCATAAGCAGAAAAGCAGTCCAGACCAACGGATTAAACCAGTGGACACAAACAAGAAGGAAGGCAATCAGTTTTACTATGTGGTCAAAGCGTTTTATATGAGTTTGTTCATGAAGGATGATATAGCTTTTTTCCTCTTCGGAAAGTCCGGAGGGAATATAGATTTTTGGTCGGATAAAGCCGAGAACAAAAGGAGTCTTTAAATTCCAGACTTCATATAAATTACCTCCTATATGAGTAGCTGCATGCAGTCTTAGCTTGAGCAGGAGGGTAGATATTACGCTATAGATCAGCAGCAGGGCAACTCCGATTATCCAGATATAACTTCCAAACATTAGCCATACTTCAAAGTGGTATGCTGATGTGGTGATTGGATTGCCGTCTGCTGTTTTTCCAAGATGTACGGTAATTGTCCCAAGACCACCGTTTGCTGCATCTCCTATGGCTTTTAGTACTGCGTCTGCGGAGGAACGAAAGGTGACCTTCTCACCCAGAGCAGCAGTGTTTGAAATAGGCTGGGACTTAAAAGGCATCAGACTGAAAATACTCTCAATTGAAAATGGAATAGAAAGGCGTAAGCCCGCTATTGTCCAGAGAGTATAAGAAAATATTTTAGGTGCTTTTTTTAGAAATAGCCGTACCAGAATAATAGCTGCTATCACATAGCTTGCTGTTATACTCATATTCAAAACAGAAATAAACAGACTATCCATTACTATTCCTCCTTATGCCGGTCAATCAGTTTTTTTAGTTCCGCTGCCTGCTTGTCACTTAGCTTGCTGTTTCCAAGGAAGGCGGTTAAAAATTTTGGAAGTGAACCTCCAAAGATATCTTCCACAAAAAAACGGCTTTGTTTTCCGTAGAACTCATCTTTCTTAATTATTGAAGTTACAAGGGTATTCGTGTTTTGAAAGATACCTTTGGCACATAGTTTCTTAAGTACGGTATAGGTGGTTGATTTTTTCCAATTCATTTCATTTTCACACAGCTTTACCAGGTCCATGGAAGTAATCGGTTCATGACTCCAAATCAATTCAGCAAATTTTGCTTCACCCTGAGCAAGTTTATATTCATTCATCAATAATTCCTCCAGTCTATTAAGAATCGACTAATAATCTCAGTCTACTCCTTATAGACTAAGATGTCAATAACTAGTATATATTATTCTGTTAAGTTACTCATAGAGCAGGGAGTCACTATTTTAATATAACACATAATTTGTTAGCCTTAAGGTACTTCGGCTAAAGGAAAATTACTTGATTTTTAAGTTATATGAATTATAATGTTATAAAAGATGTGTCATATTAGTGCAGAAAGAAATGCATGAAATACAAAAAACTTAACTTAGGGAGGATTTCGTTCATGGCAGATGTGAAACCGTTTCAGTGTATCAGACCTCAAAAAGAGGTGGCAGGCAAAATAGCGGCGTTACCCTATGATGTATATAACCGGGCAGAAGCAAAGGCAGAAATCATAAGGGAACCTATGTCCTTTCTGCGTATTGACAGGGCAGAGACCCAGTTTAACGATTCGGTGGATGCCAATGATAACAGGGTTTATCAAAAAGCAGGAGACCTATTAAAAGATATGATAGCGGATGGAACTTTAATAACGGATAACGAAGAGTATTATTACGTATATGAGCTGATTATGGATGGAAGGTCACAGACCGGTCTGGTTGCCTGCTCCTCTATTGATGATTATCTGAATAATATCATTAAGAAACATGAGAATACCAGGGAAGATAAAGAACTTGACCGCATATGCCATGTTGATATCTGCAATGCCCAGACCGGACCCATTTTTTTAGCCTACCGTTCCCAGAACAGAATCAATGAAATCATAGGGGGAGTTAAGAGGGAACCGGTTCTTTATGGCTTTACCTCACCGGATGGGATTACGCATAATGTCTGGATTATTAGGGATAGTGAAAAAATTGAAGGTATCCGGACAGCTTTTGCTGGTATCAGAAGCATCTATATTGCAGACGGCCACCACAGAGCAGCTTCGGCGGTGAAGGTCGGATTAAAAAGAAGACAGGAAAATCCTGATTATGATGGTACAGAAGAATTCAATTATTTTCTGTCGGTATTGTTTCCTGAGGATCAGCTTATGATTCTGCCATATAACAGGGTGGTAAAGGATTTAAATGGTCTTGAAGCAGAGGAATTCCTTAACTGTATTTCGGAATATTTCACAGTGGAATTACTTGGCAGTGCAGAATATGCGCCTGAGAAAAAGGGATGCTTTGGTATGTACACGAATGGAAACTGGTATAAGCTTACGGCACATGAAGAGGTCAGAAGTAATACCGATCCGGTGGAAGCCCTGGATGTCTCTATTTTACAGAATTATTTACTGGGAAAAATTCTCTTAATCGGGGATCCCCGTACGGATAAGCGGATTGATTTTGTGGGTGGAATCAGAGGTCTTAAGGAACTTAAAAAGAGGGTTGACGAAGATATGGCTGCAGCATTTTCTATGTATCCTACCAGTATTACAGAATTATTTGCTGTTTCAGATGCTAAGAAATTAATGCCGCCAAAATCTACCTGGTTTGAACCTAAATTAAGGAGCGGTTTGTTTATCCATAGTTTAAGCAGGCTCAAATAAACTGAACCAAAAACATATAAATAACGGTTCCGGCCCCAATGCTTAAAAGGGTGTTGTTTTTCCAAAGATGGAGCAGTACGATAACTGCTATGGAAATCACTTCCGGAAGACCATAAGGCGTTTTGACAAATGAAACGTCCTTTAAACAATAGATAACGAGCATGCCGATAATGGTATATGGCAAAACAGAACCTAAATACAAAATAAATTTAGGAGTTTTCTTATTTTCTGGAAATAATAAAAATGGCAGAGCCCGGATTGCCATGGTGGTCAGACTGATGATTCCAAAAAAGAGTATGGACTGGCTGAAGGTAAAAGACATTATGTATTCCTCGATTCTATTTTCTTTTGAAACACGGTAACAAGGGTAAGGATAATAACCATGGAGGGAATTATAAAATTCGAAGCTCCAAAAATTAATCTGCAGGCAATGGAAGCACTAAGTCCGATTAACACAGGAATATGATTATTGGTGGATTTCCACTGATTTATAAAAATCACAATAAATAATGCGGTTAAGGCAAAGTCGATGCCTTTGGTGTTAAAAGAAATTAAACTTCCAAGGAGATTCCCAAGGACAGAGCCGGTGACCCAATAAATCTGGTCCAATAGGGTTATAAAAAACATAAACCAGCCTTGATCAACGCCCTCCGGTGCTTTAGCAGAACATAACAGGGAAAAGGTTTCATCTGTTAGTCCCAGGATTAAATAAGGTTTTTTCTTACCTGTTCCACGGAATTTAGAAAGCATGGAGATTCCATAAAACAAATGCCTGGTATTTACCATTAAGGTCATAAAACATGCATATAGGGGATGGAAGCCAGCGGCTAAAAGGCTTAGGGATACAAACTGCATGGAACCGGCATAAATAAATATACTGGTAAAGGCTGCCCACAAAAAGGAATAGCCTTTACTGCTTAGGATAATACCGTAAGCAATGCCAAGAACAATATAACCGGTTAATACAGGTACGGTAAAGGGAAAAGCAGCTCGAAATGCTTTGGTTTTCATATTTATACATACACTCCTTAAGTATAGTTTGGCTTTTTTATCATCATATTTATGAATAAATCTAATATAAAATACTGTTGAGAGGTTTTTTGACAGACGAATCCTAATATTAAATATTAATATAAATTCATATATTTGGCAATATTAATCCAGATAAAATTATTTTTCAAATTTTTATAAAAAATAGAAATAAAATGGAACTAAACCAAATTTTACATCGTCTAATGATTGAAAGTAAATGACAAAAGGAGGAATTCATATGTTAAGAAAAAAAATAGTGCCATTGGTTTTAGTTGGATGTATGCTTACTACTGGTATGCCTGCATTTGTTTATGCGGCAGCAGATAGTGCTGCAAGCAGTATCGCATCCATTGATATTCCTGCAAAAGGAGAGGTTGTTGTTACAGGCTCTACATCACAGGAACCGAAATCGGAAGATCTGGAACGTGTCATCAAGCTGGTTAAGGCGAAGATCACAGTTCCTGCAGAGCTCACACAATTTGATTACTATTTTAATGCAAGTAATTATTACGGAGGAGCTGTCTGGACCTTAAATTGGACCACGAAAGATAATACGAAAAATATATCAATCGAAAGTGACCAGAGTGGTAATATTATTAGCTACAATACCGGAGATGATGCATCCGGTAATTATGCGCCTAAATATTTAAAGGCGGATTTAAAATCAACTGCTGATAAATTTATTAAAAAGGTAGCTCCGGACATATCCGGTAAACTCAAATATATTGGTGCAAACGGCTCTTACGGCGGTGTATACAATTATGAATACCAGCGTGTGGAGAATGGAATACCAATGCCGGATAATTCCGTATCAGTAGGCGTTAATTATGAGACTGGAAAAGTTATGTCATATAGTGCCAACTGGCTGTATCAGGCAGAAATCCCTTCCCCTGACACCAAAATTACTAAGGATGAAGCAGCTAAAAAAATCGGCAAAACCATTAAAATGAAATTAACCTATCAAAATGCCTACACACCGGATAGTAATGGTAAAAGCAAGATTAAGGCATTTTTAGTATACAGCCCGGATAATTCTTATGTTTCTGTTGATGCGAAAACCGGTGAGGTGTATACCTCTCAGAACGAATGGATGAAATATTCAGAAAGTCAAACCATGGCAACTGCTGCTATGGGTGATAAAAGTGATACCGGCAGTTTAACACAGGAAGAAATCACCAAAGTTGACGAAATCAAGGGATTAATCAGTAAAGACGCAGCCATTAAAGCAATAACTGAGAATAAGAGCTTACTGCTGGATTCCAACTTAAAATCCATAACAGCATCCTTATATAAACAGAATAATTATTATACAAAGGATGATAAAACCAGATATGCCTGGAACATTACCCTGACAGATCCCAGGGAAATAGATAAAAAGAGCGGGGATAGCTATCGCGCTCATGTTAACGCCTCTGTAGATGCTGTGACCGGCAAGATAATATATTTTAATGCAACAGTAAAAGATTATAACAACATGACTGCAAAAGAATTGGAAACGATTAAAGTAAAATATGACAGGGAACAAGGTCAGAGCATATTAGAAAGTTTCTTAAAAGCACAGATACCGGATAAATTTAACAATTCAAAACTTACCGACGACCAGGGCGGCTATGTGATTGCCTATGATAAGGAAAAAGAAATATACGGCGGTTACAATTATAATTATAACAGAGTAAACGAGGGCATCGAATATCCTTTTAATGGAATCTATGGTGCAGTTGATGGTGTGACCGGAAAGGTAACTTCCTTTAACTATAACTGGAATGAGAATGTAACCTTTGAGGCTCCTAAAAACATCATAAACTCGGATAATGCCTTTAATATCTATATTCAGAATAAAGGCTATCAACTGGTATACGAAATAAATAACATCCATTCCTATGACAGTAAGGGTATGGACATTATCAGAACAGATGCGTATTCCGTAGACAGTAAAGTACGTCTGGTTTATCGTACAGATATTTCACCGAACACGATTTCACCCTTTACCGGTAAACAGATCGATTATAACGGTGATGAATATGTTGCACCGGAGAACTTATACAATTATAAAGACATTAGCAATTCATTGTCTGAACGAAATATCAGGCTCTTAGCTGAAATCGGGATTGGTTTTAAAGGCGGTGAATTTAAACCGGACCAGGCTATTACAACAAAAGAATTAACTGATTTCTTAAATCAGTCAGGCATCTATTATAACAACAATAAATATAAAATAAACAACGATGACACAACATTAACCCGTGTCGCTGCCGCAAAATTTGCAGTACAGGTACTAGGTTATGAAAGCATCGCAAAATTAAAAGGTATCTATAATGCCAACTTTAAAGATCAAAGCCAGATATCCTCAGAAAATCAGGGATATACAGCACTAGCTCAAGGTCTAAACCTGATAACCGGCAACACTGACAACGAATTCAGACCTAATGATAAACTGACCCGTGGTGAAGCAGCCGATTTAATTATAGCGATGTTAAATGTGGAAAAATAAGTAGTAATGAAAAGGAAAAACGACATAGCAATATTCGCGAATTACAATATGTAAATGAATAGTTCAATATAAACAGTCTAAAATAAATAGAGAGTGAGCCGATTACTTTATAAGTTCGGCTCACTCTTTATTTTATGATCCGCCAAGGTGCGAAAAGGTCAGTAAACTGACATTTCGTTTTATCTTAATCTCGGAAAAATCAAAAAACTACTAAGATGTTAGTCTTAAGCACCTCTTTATCTATAGCAAAACACCAAGTTGAAAAAAGTAAAATAATAAATTAAACCCAAACCAATAACAGCTTTTGCATCAAAGACAATATTTACGGAAGAAGGCTGCGGCAGTTTTTTGTGGGCTTGGCATCTAAGGGATTATTGACTTTTGCTTAGGGCAGGGAACCTTACGATCACACAAACGCGCAATAAATTGCGCGAAGAGCTGCTGTCTGAACAAGAAAAACGCGACCATAGGAGCATTTTTCTTGTGAGTTCAGCTCTGTTTTGTGGCTCCAAGTAAGGTTCCTTGCCCTTAGCAAAATCATAATCCTTTACTACCAAGCCCACAAAAAACTGCCGCAGCCTTCTTCCCTCCATACCCCCAAATGCAAAAGCGTCCCTGTCTATAAAGAATTTAGATAATTTTCACTTTTGTATCCACCAAAAATGTGGTAAAATAAAGCCAAGCTTAACAAATACTTAGGAGGCAGCAATGAAAGAAATAATATTTTTAGAACCTATATTTAAGGAAATGATCTGGGGCGGCAACCGGCTTAAGACCGATTTCGGCTATAACATCCCCAGTGATAATACAGGGGAATGCTGGGCAGTCAGCGCACACTCAAACGGAGATTGTACCATCAAAAATGGTGCATATAAGGGTGAAAAATTAAGCAGCCTATGGAAAAACCACAGAGAAATATTCGGCGGTGCGAAAGGAGATACCTTCCCGTTATTAATTAAAATAATAGATGCAAAAGCAGATTTAAGCATACAGGTACATCCCGGCGATGACTATGCAAGCCAATATGAGAATGGCTCTTTAGGTAAAACAGAATGCTGGTATATCTTAGACTGCGATACTGACGGACAGATTGTAGTCGGACACAATGCTAAGGATAAAGAAGAATTAAAAACTATGATAGCAGAACAACGCTGGAATGAGCTGATACGTGTACTGCCAATTAAAAAAGGTGATTTCTTTCAGATCGATCCTGGCACAGTACATGCCATAAAAGCTGGCACAGTAATATTGGAAACCCAGCAAAACAGCGATATTACCTACCGATTATACGATTATGACCGATTATCAGACGGAAAACCCAGAGAACTTCATATAGATAAAAGTATCGATGTAATAAAATGTCCTCATGTGGATAAGAATACCGACAGAAAAGAGATACGAATGGAACAGGCTGTGGTAGAAGAACTGGAAACCTGTCAATACTATACAGTAAAGAAATTAACAGTGACTGGCAGGCAGACATTTGATCAGACGGAACCTTTTACGATTTTAAGTGTAATTGACGGAGAAGGTAAAATTGATGGAACTAAAATAACAAAAGGCGATCACTTTATATTACCGGCGGCTTACGGAACATACACCGTAGAAGGTAAGATACAGCTGATTACTTCACATATTTAAAGGAGAAGGAGATTACAAATGGGTAATTTTTTTAATATGGATAATGGTTTCTTCACTGCCTTAAGCAAGTTTGTGGATATTATTATCATCAGTCTGATATTTCTGATATGCTGTTTACCGATTGTTACAATCGGTCCTGCAACAACTTCACTCTATTACGCGGTTGTGAAAGTAATAAGACGAGAGAGAGGTTATTTGACCCGCGAATTTTTCCATTCGTTTAAGATGAATTTTAAAAGTGGTGTGATTTCAGGTGTTATCGTTACATTATTATTTTTAGTATTATTTTTTGACCGAAAATTTGCAGCCAACATGACAGGCACGAAGGGGTTTGTTCTGTTGAGTATTTTTAATGCGATGCTGTTTTTGCTTGCCTGTGTGACACTTTATGTTTTTCCGGTACTATCGAGGTTCAGTGTGGGAATTAAACAATTGTTTAAGACCTCTTTATATATGGCTGTGAGACATCTTCCGACAACAATACTTATGGCGATTGTTACGGCAGCATTTATATTAGGTACTTACATTATGCCCATTGCAATATTAATAACACCTGCATTGTGTACTCTGGTAACTTCATTTTTAATGGAACGAGTATTTAAAAAGTATATGCCGGAGAAAACTGAGGACGGTGAAACCTCAGGCAAAGATGAATGGTACCTGGAATAATCAAGGATTAATTAAGTGTAAGATTATAGTGGTGTATTAATCAAAACAGGAGGATTCAAGTATGGAGGATTCACTTTATGATTTATTGGACCAGGCGGAAGTCGAAACGATTATATATTCGGAACATGATAATCCGCACAGTCTGTTAGGACCCCATATTACAGATAAGGGGGTTGTGATTAATGCCTTTATTCCCACGGCTGTTGAGATGAAGGTAAGAATAACAAAGACCGGTGTGGAATATCCTATGATCCTTATGGAAGAGGAAGGGTTTTTCTCAGTTCTGCTCCCCGGTAATAAGGTAAATCCCTATACATTTCAAATCACCTATGATAACAACACTACAATGGAAATCGTTGATCCCTATTCCTTTGAACCTATGATTGATCCTGTGGAGCTAACCCGTTTTTCAAATGGAATTCATTATACTGCCTATGATATATTAGGTGCACACCTTATGGAAACGGATGATATCAAAGGTGCTTTATTTGCAGTGTGGGCGCCTAATGCCGTAAGGGTCAGTGTAGTAGGTAATTTTAATAATTGGGATGGCAGACGTCATCAGATGAGACGATTGTATGATTCCGGTATATTTGAATTGTTTATACCCGGGTTAAAATCAGGTGAAATCTATAAATATGAAATAAAAATAAAAGGCGGTCTGATAGTTTTAAAAGCCGATCCTTATGCAAACAGAACAGAACTTAGACCTGACAATGCATCGATTATCTGTGATCTAAAGGAATATGAGTGGCAGGATAAGAGCTGGCTTAAGGCTAGAGCCAAATACCAGTGCGCCATAAGTCCCATGAATGTTTATGAAGTACATTTAGGGTCCTGGAAGAAACCTCCTGTAGAGGAGGAGCGGGAATTTTATAATTACAGAGAACTGGCACCTATGCTGGGCGGTTATGTGAAAGATATGGGGTACACCCATATCGAACTACTTCCTATTATGGAGCATCCCTTTGATGGTTCCTGGGGGTATCAGCTTACCGGTTATTATGCACCTACGGCCAGATACGGGTCACCTGCTGATTTTATGTATTTTATGGACTATATGCACAGTCAGGGAATCGGTGTAATCCTTGACTGGGTGCCGGCCCATTTTCCGAGGGATGCCTTTGGACTGGCGAATTTTGACGGTACCTGCCTGTACGAACATAAAGATCCAAAACAGGGAGCGCACCCCCATTGGGGAACCCTGATTTATAATTACGGAAGACCACAGGTGTCTAATTTCCTCCTTGCTAATGCATTGTTCTGGGTAGAAAAATATCATGCCGACGGCATACGAATGGATGCGGTAGCTTCCATGCTGTATCTGGACTACGGCAAAAAAGACGGTGAATGGATTGCCAATATTTACGGCGGCAACGAGAATCTGGAAGCAGTTGAATTACTAAAGCATCTTAACTCCATATTTAAAAAGAGAGAGGATGGAGCGTTTCTGATAGCAGAAGAATCTACTTCCTGGCCTAAGGTTACCGGTGATGTGACGGATGGTGGATTGGGCTTTGATTTTAAATGGAATTTGGGCTGGATGAATGACTTTACGAATTATATGAAGTGTGATCCCCTGTTTCGGAAAGGTCGTCACGGAGAACTTACCTTTAGCATGATTTATGCCTACAGCGAGAAATTTATGCTGGTATTTTCTCATGATGAAGTAGTTCATGGGAAAGGCTCCATGATTAATAAGATGCCGGGAACAGAAGAACATAAATTTTCCAATTTAAGGGTAGCCTATGGCTTTATGATGTGCCATCCCGGGAAAAAATTATTATTTATGGGACAGGACTTTGCCCAGCCTTCCGAATGGAATGAAGCCAAAAGTCTTGACTGGCACTTACTGGATAAAGGGCTCCATGAAAAATTAAACCGTTATGTAAAGGAACTGAATAAACTATATCGTTCCCATCCTGCACTCTATGAACTGGATTACGAAGAAACAGGATTTGAATGGGTAAGTTGTATGGATGCCGACCATAGTATTATAGCCTTTACCAGAAAGTCGGTTAATAGTGAAATTTTGCTGGTCGTATGTAATTTTACTCCTGTTGTATATAAAAATTTTCAGATGGGAGTACCTTTTCCTGGAAAATATAAAGAAATTTTTAATAGCGACAGGGAACTTTTTGGTGGGAACGGCAATATAAATCCCAGATTGAAGCAATCTAAAAAAATAGTGACAGATGGCAGGGAGGATTCTATCAGTCTGATTGTACCACCACTTGGGGTTGCAGTATTTACTTGTTCACCGGTTATTTCAGAAGAAAACGCGCCTAAAGTGAAAGGGCAGTCAGACAAAGCCAATAAACCGGTTTCACTGTAATATTTAACATAAAACGAGAATAATGAAACTGCAACCAAGATTCCTGCCTCGTTAGCGCTAAAAGGCAGAAATGACGTAAAAGGGCGTACAACTTCGGCATGTTAAAAAGGTTTCAAGAAAATATAAAAATTGAAAGGATGCTGAATATGCTTCTTTCAAGCTGTTTATGAAAGGCACTATCGTAAGGATGCTTGCGATATGCAATGGGTTTTAAATATGAATCAGATTTTTTATCATCTTCCTTTGCTGTTAGAAGCGATGACAGAGAAAGGTTTTAATAATATTAATGCTATACTGGGAGAATATTTTGACAATGGCTTAAAAGGAATCATTAATAACGGGCTTAATTTTGTGGTCAAAATCATAGTTGCAGTAATTGTGCTGATCATTGGAAAAAAACTGATTCGGTTTTTTACCGGATTGCTGGACAAATACTTCAAAAAGTCAAAGCTCGAAGTCAGTGTTTCAGGTTTTTTGCTTGCCATGATCAGGGCAGTGCTGTATGTAGTTTTAGCGGTATTTACCATAACAGGAATTATCGGCATTGCCAGTGCTCCGATTATTGCTATTATCGGTTCAGCCGGTCTTAGTGTCGGTCTGGCCCTACAGGGCAGTTTATCTAATTTTGCCGGCGGAGTACTTATATTACTGTTAAAGCCATTTAGAGTCGGTGATTATATCATCTCAGGAGGCAATGAAGGTACGGTAACTACAATTGATATATTCTACACCAGGCTGCTCACTCTTGATAACAGGCTGTTAGTAATGCCTAATGGTACCCTGTCCAATACGAATATAATCAATGTAACCTCTGAACCGGTACGAAGGCTTGATATAACGGTACTAATTGATTATTCCGAGAACATTAAAAAGGTAAAAGATATACTTACAGATATCACAACGAAGCATGAACTGGTGCTAAAAGACAGGGATAGTTCTGTTTTTGTGAACAGTTTTGATCCCAGTGCCATTAATATCGGCATAAGAGTCTGGGTTTTAAAAGAAAATTACTGGGCATTAAAATGTGAACTTCTGGAACTGATTAAAAATCAATTTGATGAAAATGAGATTACCATTCCCTTTGACCAGCTGGATATCAATATTCGCAATAATTCCTAATACAAAAAACAGACTTTTGCAGTAATATTAGCCCCGTCACAAGGGATGAATCTGGATTAAAATGCCCTTAAGCCAGAACAAGTTATTAAAACAAAAAAAAAATTCCTATTTTTTAAAAAAAAGCTTTCCTTTTTACTAAAAAAGTGGTATTTTATCTTTAGACGAAATATTCGTTAGAGCAAGGGTGTTCTCAAGGTCTTTTTTGAGAACACTTTTTTATTATACAATTATTGGAAAACCTATAGTTGTATATCCTAAATAAATATGTATTTATAATATAAAATGAATGGAAGGAGTTTTATTATTATGGCAGAGAAATTAACTGATATTTTTGGTGTTGACGTGTTTAATGAAACAACTATGATTGAACGTTTGCCAAAGAAAACTTATGCTGCATTGAAAAAAACAATCCAAAACGGAGAGGATTTAGATCCTGCTGTTGCTGATGTGGTTGCCAATGCAATGAAAGATTGGGCAATTGAGAGAGGTGCAACACATTTTACTCATTGGTTCCAGCCAATGACAGGTATCACTGCTGAAAAACATGATTCCTTTATCAGTCCTGCTCCCGGCGGAAAAATTTTAATGGAGTTTTCCGGTAAAGAATTAATTAAAGGTGAGCCGGATGCATCATCTTTCCCTTCAGGCGGTTTAAGAGCAACCTTTGAAGCCAGAGGTTATACTGCTTGGGATTGTACTTCACCTGCATTCTTAAGAGAAGATGCTGCCGGAGTTACCTTATGTATTCCAACTGCGTTCTGTTCTTATACAGGAGAGGCACTTGATAAGAAAACTCCTCTTCTTCGTTCTATGGAAGCTCTCAGCGATCAGGCAGTACGTATTTTAAAATTATTCGGACATGATGAAGTGAAAACCGTATCCTGCTCCGTAGGTCCGGAACAGGAATATTTCTTAGTAGATAAAGCAAAATACTTAAAGAGAGAAGACTTAATCTTCAGTGGACGTACTCTTTTTGGTGCTATGCCTCCTAAAGGTCAGGAAATGGAAGATCACTATTTCGGAAGCTTAAAGGAAAGAATTTCTGCATTCATGAAAGAAGTGAATGAAGAATGCTGGAAACTTGGCATTTTAGCTAAAACACAGCATAACGAAGTTGCACCTGCTCAGCACGAGTTAGCACCTATTTATAATACTGCTAATATTGCTACGGATCATAACCAATTAGTTATGGAAGTAATGAAAAAAGTTGCGAACCGTCATGGTTTAGCCTGCTTACTTCATGAAAAACCATTTGCAGGCGTGAATGGTTCCGGTAAACATGACAACTGGTCTATGGTTACGGATACCGGTAAAAACCTTTTAGATCCTGGTAAGACACCTCATGAGAATGTACAGTTCCTGTTATTCTTAGCTGCTGTATTAAAGGCTGTGGATGATCATGCAGATCTTCTTCGTCTGTCCGCCTCCAATCCTGGTAATGACCACAGACTTGGCGCAAACGAAGCACCTCCTGCAATTATTTCCGTATTCCTTGGAGAACAGTTAGCTGACGTATTAACACAGTTAATTGAAACCGGTGAAGCTACCAGCAGCAAACAAGGTGGTAAATTAAATATCGGTGTTCATACAATTCCGGAATTCAAGAAAGATGCTACCGACAGAAATCGTACATCACCTTTTGCATTTACCGGCAATAAATTTGAGTTCAGAATGGTTGGTTCCTCTATGTCCATAGCAGGACCTAACACTACTTTAAATACAATTGTTGCAGATGTATTAAGTGATTTCGCAGACGAATTAGAAAAAGCAGGCAACTTTGATGTGGCAGTTCATGATTTAATTAAGAAAACTGTAACAGAACATCAGAGAATCGTATTCAACGGAAATGGATATTCTGACGAATGGGTTGCTGAAGCTGAAAAGAGAGGCTTACCAAACATCAAATCCATGGTTGAAGCAATTCCTACTATGGTTTCAGAAAAAGCTGTTAAGTTGTTCGGTAAACACAATGTATTTACAGAAGTAGAACTTCACTCCCGTGCCGAAATCGAATATGAAGCTTACTCAAAGACCATTAACATCGAAGCTAAGACAATGATTGAAATGGCAAGCAAGCTGTATGTTCCAGCCGTAATTAAATATGCTTCCAGTCTGGCTGCTTCTATTAATTCCATTAAAACAGCAGTTCCTGATGCTGATGTAAGCGTACAGGTAGACTTATTAAAAGAAACTTCTTCTCTTTTAGCTTCTGCTAAAGCTGCACTTAGCGCACTTACTGGCTATGTAGCTACAGCAGCAGAAAAAGAAGGCGCTGAACAGGCTGACTACTTTAGAACCGTTGTGTTCCCTGCAATGTCAGTTCTTAGAGCACCTATTGATGATCTTGAATTAATCGTTGATAAGGAATTATGGCCTGTACCTACTTACGGCGATTTATTATTTGAAGTATAATTAAGTACTATTAATTAATATTAATCAGTATGACCATATCGCAATATTTCCGGGCTGCCCAAAAGGCAGCCCATTTTTTACTTCATAAGAAATTACTCTGATTTCTCTATGTGATGTCCTTTCAGATAAATTTCATTTTCATAACATCTGCCAGCACTGGTAATTTGGATGGTGTACACGTCCATGTCCTGTCAATTATGCTGACCACCATCAATGTAGGGGACCAATGCATATTTTGCCAATCCATAACATATTTCTTGCTAATAGTCTGCAATAAAAGACAATAAATTTCTAGGAATATGACTGGACTTTTGAAGCATTATATTAGATAATAATAACAATCTATCAAGCAGGTAAGACTGAGAAGAAGGATTTAACCTAACTTAAAAGGAGCAAAAGAGATGCGTAACATTAAATTGGTATTGGAATATGATGGTTCACGGTATGATGGGTGGCAGAAGCAGGCAGGAAACCCCAAAAGCGTTACAATACAGGACAAGGTAGAAAGTGTATTAACTAAAATGGAACATGAAACGGTGACGGTAATAGGGGCAGCCAGAACGGAAGCAGGAGTACACGCCTATGCACAAATAGCTAATTTTACCACAAATACTGATATGAAATTATATGAGATAAAGCATTATTTAAACCGGTTTCTGCCAAGAGATATAGCAGTGGTGGAAGTAGCAGAAGTACCGGAGCGTTTTCACAGCAGTTTTAATGCAAAAGCCTTTCGGTATGAATATAAGATTACCATGGGGGAAGTGTCGTCTGTTTTTGAGCGGAAATATAATTATTACAGCTTTCACAAGTTAGACATCCTTAAAATGAGACAGGCAGCGAAACATTTAATCGGCAGTCATGATTTTAAAGCGTTTTCCGATAATAAGCGTATGAAGAAATCCACGGTACGAACTATAAATAAGATAGATTTCTATTCCGATATCAATGAAATTGTAATTACCATTGAGGCAGACGACTTCTGGCCTAATATGGCCAGAATCATTGTCGGAACTCTGATTGAGATGGGGGAAGGTAACAAACAACCAGATTCCATGAAAGATATATTAGAAAGTGGAAATCGGGATCAGGCAGGAATGACAGCAGAAGCCAGAGGATTATTTTTACAGGAAGTATTGTATCAATAGATGGTAATAGATAGCTTTAACTGTATCTATTTTTAATCCGCTTTAATATCAGTTAAGTTACAAAAATTATAAATCATGCTAATGCAAAGCACGAATTAACTTATGTTTTAAGTTACTATTTAGTTGATAAACCGGGTTAAAAGGTTTATAATTTTTCATATAAGTTTACGGAGGGCTAGGTTGACAAATTAATTTTTCAACCGCAAGTTTGTGCTTGTGCACCACAAACTTGGTATGCGCAAAGAGCGTGCGCAAGAATAGAGGCTAATATGAAGAATGTAACAATGAAAGACATTGCGGACAAGCTTAATATCAGTACGGTCACAGTATCAAAAGCGCTTTCAGACAAAGATGGTGTAAGTGAGGAATTAAGGGATAAGATTAAAACGATTGCAGATGATATGGGATATCGTTATAATACATTAGCGAAAGGGATGAAGGAAGGAAAAAGCTATAACATCGGGATTCTTATAGCAGACCGCTTCATCCGTGACGATGGAGATGCTTTTTATCTTAAAATGTATCAAAGTGTGGTAAAAGCCCTATCCAAGGTTAACTATTACGCTATTATGGAGATAATAACCTCTGAAGCAGAAAAAAGACTGATAATCCCTAATATGATTACAGATAATAAAGTTGATGGAATCATTATCCTGGGACAGATGGGTATTGATTATGTGAATCTCATTAAATATACTGCTATGCCCCTGGTTTTGCTAGACTTTTACGATGAACAGCTTGATGTTGACTCTATAATTAGTGACAGCTTCTATGGCTCTTATAAAGTAACCAACTATTTGATATCTCAGGGGCATAGGAAGATTGGCTTTGTGGGAAAGATATTTTCAACCAGCAGTATACTAGACCGGTATTTAGGCTATTATAAAGCTCTGATATCAAATAATCTTGATGTAAGGCAGGACTGGATCATAGAGGATCGGAGTGAAGAGGGAGAGTATATTGATTATAATCTTCCAGAACAGATGCCTACGGCTTTTGTCTGCAATAATGACGGAGTTGCGTATCTGTTTATTAATAAACTCAAAAAATTAGGTTATAACGTTCCCAAGGAAATAGCTGTGGTAGGTTTTGATAATGATATATTTGCCAGTATATCTTCTCCTAAATTAACTACGGTAGAGGTTGATATAGTTACCATGGCAGAAACTGCAGTAGATGCAATGATACGTAAAATCAGCGGCGATAAGCATACAATCGGAAGAAAAGTAATCAGCGGAAAACTTATAATAAGAGACTCCGTAAGCGTAGTCATGCAGTAATAAATATAAGTAGTAATGTGCAAGAAGTTAGATAAAAGAGATTTTAGAAAGGACGATACAAAAGGGGCTGTGTAAAGATACTATACAAAGAGGTAAAAAGATACTATACAAAGAAGTAAAATGAAAAAGATATTTGCAAAGAGGTAAAATATAATGAGGTTTTGCAGTGAGTCAAAGAAAAAACGGCTATGCAAGCTGAAAAGCAGAAGAGGCTGCTGCAAAGTAAGAAGAGACCATTAGGTCTTTGATATTGTTTCAACAACCTCTTAATCAATAAAAAATAATGTACCTTTTTTATTCTTTTACCAACACCTTAAGAATTTCGGATATATATAGAATATGATAATCTTTATTCGGATAACAGCTTTCGATTGTCTCTTTTTCAATAAAATTGTTCTCATCAAATTGCTGGGCAAAAAGTTTTTTACATAGAAGTACAGTCTTAGCTTCTGCAAAATATGGAATTCCATCTTCATGTGCTACCGTCAGCCCTGATTTTGCTATTTTATCTTCATGTCTGCCGGAGGCAGTTCCTAAATAACCTAAAACCTTATGTAAGCTGTTATCATAGAAGCTTAATGAAAGGGTATCTGCAAAATCAACAAATTCCCTGGTATAGCGCTGAGGACGTATTGCAATAAATGCAGCATTTTTACCCCACATAATGCCGAAGCCACCCCAGGAAGCGGTCATGGTATTAACTTTGCCTTCTTTTTCTGCTGTAATCAGCATCCATTCGTCCCCAATCATATGGAACGGGTTCCCTTCGAGTTTAGTTACAGGTAATTCTACGAAATTATTCATCTTATTCACCCAATTCATATTACAGTCTAACTGTAATACGGCCACAAATTTTATTATGATGGAATCACTTCGTGGCACCTTTCTCTTTCTGATTTTTTATTTTCTTACTATCATAACGGAATGTAACATAATGCAACTACTATAAAGCAACTACCATAAAGTAACTATAATAACACAAAGCAACTACCATAACCATAAGACAACTGCCATAACATAAAGCAACTACAATAACATGATGTACTGCTGTAACTTGATTTAAACTATATGCTTATCGGTTAAAACATCTTAATCTAAGTTTATGAATATTAATTGAAAAGATTATAATAAAAATATATTACTTACAAACTGTTTTACAGGTTAAGATAATATTTTTACTTTAGTTATAGTATAATACGGAATAATTATCAGAATCAAGTAGAATTTGCAGAATTAAATAATGGGTTTTTATATTAGTTATTGTTTACAGGTCAAATGCGCGAAGCGTGTTATTAATCAGCATTACTGCTGTTATTAGCAGTGGTGTGAACAGTAGCTTATATTACAGTTTGATAAAATAAAAAAGCCTGACAAAACTGATAATATATTATTAAAATATTCACAGTTTTGCCAAGCCTTAAATCTTAGGGGTTATAGTCTAATTAACTGATTTTTGCTACAATAATACACAATACATGTTTCAATTATTCAACCGTTACGGATTTAGCCAGATTACGGGGCTGATCTACGTTTAAACCACGGTGTACAGAGGTATAATAAGCTAAAAGCTGCAATACTACAGCAGTAGTAAAGGGAGCCATATTATCAGCCAGTTCCGGAAGGGTGATGTGATAATCGCAAATAGAAGAATCGACTTTAGCATTCCCATTGGTAATTAAGATAACAAAAGCTTCTCTGGCACGGACTTCTTTAATATTGGAAATCATTTTATTATAAATGCCGGATTGGGTGGCCAGGGCAATTACTGGAATACCGGTGGTTACCAGGGATAGAGTTCCGTGTTTTAATTCACCTGCAGCATACGCTTCTGAGTGGATATAGCTGATTTCCTTTAATTTAATGGAGCCTTCACAGGATAAAGCATAATCCAGTCCCCGACCAATAAAGAATATATCTTCTTTGTCTTTTAGGTTAGCACAGATTTTATTAATATCCTCAGCAAGATCTAAGGTTTTTTCAACAGCAGGTATTACAGACTGCAATTCTTCAATATTAGAAATACATTCTGTTTCTGTAATAGTTCCTTTGATTAATGCAAAATGATAAGCAATCAGGTAAAGGCAGGATAACTGGGCTGTGTATGCCTTAGTACTGGCAACAGCTATTTCCGGACCGGCATGGGTATATAGTACATAATCACTTTCTCGTGCAATGGAAGAACCTTTTACATTGACAACGGATAAGGTAGTAGCGTGATGCTCATTGGCAAGTCGTAATGCTGCTAAAGTATCTGCTGTTTCACCGGATTGTGAAATGGTTATTACTAAGGTAGTTTCATCAATAATCGGATCCTGATACCGGAATTCTGAGGCTATCTCTACGGTAACGGGGATTCTAAGGAGTCTTTCCATCATTACTTTACCCACCAGACCGGCATGCATGGCAGTACCGCAGGCGGCGATTATGACACGGTTAATGCCGTCAAATATCTGTTCTGGTATACCATCAGCACTAAAATCCGGAAGCTGTTTATTTTTGATACGGGGTATAATCGTAGAACGGAGGGATTCGGGCTGTTCATGGATTTCCTTTAACATAAAATGAGGATAACCACCTTTTTGGGCCGCGGTAACATCCCAGTTCACATACAGCATTTTGGGAGTAATTACAGTTTCATTTAAATCCGTTACGGTTATGTTTTCTTTCGTTAAACGAGCAATATGAAGTTCCGGCAGTACGAAATATTCTCTGGAATATTTAATTAAAGCAACCATATCAGAGGCAATAACGGACCCTTCTTTGGCGTGGCAGGCAACTAAGGGGCTGCCGTTTCTTATGCAGTAGATAACTTCTGGCTCCTCTGAAAATAATATACAAAAGGCATAAGCACCATCTAAACGTGCTATGGCTTTTTTTATAGCAGCAATTGCATCGCCTTCATATAAGCTGTCAATTAACATGGCAGCAATCTCTGTATCTGTCTGGGAAACCGGATATTTTCCGGCATCAGCCAGTTCTAGTTCTAATTCATGGTAATTTTCGATAATACCATTGTGAATTAAGGTAACTCTGCCAAAGGTATGAGGGTGTGAATTGGTATCTGTTACACCACCGTGTGTTGCCCAGCGGGTATGACCGATACCGCAGGTACTCATAGTTTCAGCTGATAGTAAAACTTTATCCCGAAGGGAAGATACCTTTCCTGTTGTTTTAATCGTATTAACACGATCTCCGTGAAAGAAAGCAATACCCGCACTGTCATAACCACGGTATTCTAAAGCCTCCAGACCCTCAAGTAATACATTTTTAGCTTCTGAATAACCTGTAAAACCTATAATACCACACATAAAATAATCTCCTTCCTTATTTTCGCAAGACAATAAGACAAGTGATTCTGAATTATTCCGTAAGAAATAAACCTCCTGAAATTTCTTTGGAAGTTTAACTCCATGGTAAAAGGCACTTGGTAATTGTCTGCGAACAGCAATCGATTCACGATTTTACTGTTGATTTTTCAATGTTCTTATACTTTAATATTAGTTAATTCCAGTCAGAATTCATAGCAATGCTAAGCTTCAAGCATTCTGTTGAAGTCAAGGCAGTACCTAATCCTGTTTCTTGGTTATGCCGCTGTTGTGCTCCGGTTACCCGAAGTTTTTTCGACATATCACACATCCAAGCATATGAGAGAGCATCCGCCGAAACCTTCGCTGACTCTCTTCCTCGTTAACCTCTAAAAAACCGGGAGTTTTTTTGCTCCTAAACCCAATAGAGGTGCATGGCGCTAATTTAAACATTTCTGTTAGACTGATCCTGGGCTGATCGTGTGAATGAGTTCCTTTTGTTATCACAAAATTAATATATGTTATTCTACTCCTTTCTGTTACCAGCTGTTTTAAGTATAGGTATTTTTGCGATGTTTAAATGGTAACATGAGACAATAGAAAAGTCAATGATTTATAGGCTAAGAATCACAGATGATTGATTTGTCTCTGCAAATAAGGACGTTGTTTTTAATAAATAGCGTCCTTATTTTTTGAAATTATTCAGGTATAATGATAGTATCAGATGAATTGGAACAGGGGAAATACTACATTATAATTATTAAACAACAATTAAGTTTTATAAAGCAAAAGGTATGGACCAAGCATTTAAAAGGAAGTGAGGATTAGATATGCAGAAGTACTATTTGGCAGTAGATATCGGTGCCTCAAGCGGCAGGCATATTTTGGGGTGTCTGGAAGATGGTAAAATTACGCTGGAAGAAATTTATCGTTTCGAGAATGGAATGGTAAAAAAGGACGGATATTTATGCTGGGAACTTGACCGGTTATTCGGTGAGATTGTAAATGGTTTAAAGAAATGCAGAGAAATCGGGAAAATACCCACCAGTATGGGAATTGATACCTGGGCGGTAGATTTTGTATTACTGGATTCAAAAAACCAGATACTTGGCAATACTGTAGGATACCGGGATAAAAGAACCAATGGAATGGATAAAAAGGTCTATGAAGTAATAAATGAAGATGAGTTATATAGCCGCACTGGTATTCAAAAGCAGATTTTTAATACGATTTATCAGCTGATGGCAGTTAAGACAGAACATCCGGAAGACTTAAAATTGGCAGAGAGCTTTTTAATGATACCCGATTATTTTAATTATCTGCTGACTGGTAATAAACGAAATGAATATACCAATGCCACTACAACTCAGCTGGTCAGCCCTGTTACCAAGGACTGGGATATGGATTTAATTGAAACGTTAGGCTATAACAAAACGATGTTCCATACCATTTCGATGCCAGGAACCTTAATTGGCAATTTCACAGAGCAGATGAAAGAGGCAGTGGGCTTTGACTGTGAAGTTATACTACCTGCTACCCATGACACCGGTTCAGCGGTACTGGCAGTTCCTGCTAATGATGAGGATTACTTATATATCAGTTCAGGAACCTGGTCTTTGATGGGAATCGAGAGAAAGGAAGCGGACTCCTCGATGGTTAGTAAAGCTGCTAATTTTACGAATGAAGGTGGTTATGATTACCGGTTCCGTTACCTAAAAAACATCATGGGCTTATGGATGATACAATCTGTAAGACATGAATTAAAAGATGCATATTCTTTTGCCCGGTTATGCGAATTAGCAAAGGAAACAGACGGCTTTAACTCCAAATTAGATGTAAATGATGATGTTTTCTTATCGCCGGATAACATGGTGGAGGCAATCAAGACCTATTGTAAAGAAACAAATCAGAAAGTGCCGTCTACAGTGGGGGAACTTGCTGCCTGCATCTATAACAGTTTAGCCATGAGCTATGCCGAGACTGTGGAAGAAATTGAAAAAATTACCGGTAAACCCTATTCCAGAATTCATATCGTAGGCGGTGGAGCTAACGCAGACTACTTAAACGAGCTGACTGCAAAATATACGAATAAAGCAGTATATGCAGGTCCGACTGAGGCAACTGCAATCGGAAATATCCTTGCACAGATGCTAAAAGCAAAGGAGTTTGTATCCTTAGAAGATGCAAGGAACGGTGTTTTTCAGTCATTTTCTATTAAAGAATTCAAATAAAGGGAAGCTAAAGTTTTAAACAAATTAAAAAAGAATTATATAAAACTTTTTTTTAACGAATTATAAAAAAGAATTTAAATAAAAAGAATTATCAAAAAGTAAAAAAGAATTATTAAAAAGTATAAATAAGAATTATCAAAAAGTAAAAAGAATTATCAAGAAGTATAAAAAGAATTATTAAAAAGTATAAAGAGAATTATCAAGAAGTATATAAAGAATTATCAAAAAAGAAGTATCAAACAAAGAATAAATAAAGAGGTATAAAAAGGAGAATAACAATGACAACAAAACAAAGATATGAATCAGCGAAGGAAATCTATCAAAACCTTGGAGTAGATACAGATGAAGTATTAAACCGCTTAAGCAGGGCTGCTATATCCATGCACTGCTGGCAGGGGGATGATGTGGCAGGTTTTGAAGGTGACGGACAGTTATCCGGCGGAATTCAGGCAACCGGTAATTACCCTGGTAAAGCCAGAAATCCGGAGGAATTAATGGCAGATATCGATAAAGCTCTCAGCTTGATTCCAGGAACTCACAGAATCAACCTTCATGCTAATTATGCAATTTTTGCCCCCGGTGAATTTGCTGACCGCGACAAACTGGAACCAAAACATTTTGCAAAGTGGGTGGAATTTGCTAAAGAAAGAGGATTGGGACTTGATTTTAACCCAACCTATTTTTCTCATCCAAAAGCAGATGGCTTAACACTGTCACATGAAGATGAATCCATAAGGAAATTCTGGATTGACCATGGTAAAGCCTGCCTGCGGATATCCGAGTATTTTGCAAAAGAGCTAAATAAGCCCTGTTTGATGAATATATGGATTCCAGACGGCTTTAAGGACATTCCAGCAGACCGCTTAAGTCCAAGAGCCAGATTAAAAGATTCCTTAGACCAGATTTTATCAATCGATTACGATAAAGCCTTAGTGAATGTAGCCGTAGAATCCAAAGTATTTGGAATCGGTGTGGAAGCCTGCACCGTTGGTTCTCACGAATTCTACATGAACTATGCAGCGAAAAACAACATACTCTGTCTGCTGGATAACGGACACTATCATCCAACAGAAGTAGTGTCAGACAAAATACCATCCATGCTTTTATTTTCAGAGAAACTTGCTCTCCATGTGACCAGACCCATCAGATGGGACAGCGACCATGTAGTATTATTCGATGATGAACTAAAGGAAATAGCAAAAGAAATCGTAAGATGCGATGCATTGGAGCGGGTACTCATCGGTTTGGACTACTTTGACGCCAGCATAAATCGTGTATCTGCCTGGGTAGTAGGAATGAGAAATATGCAAAAAGCTCTCCTGTATGCTATGCTGACACCCTTCAAAAAACTGGCAGACCTACAAAATGAAAGAAATTTCACAGAACTGATGATGTTCCAGGAAGAATTAAAATTCTATCCATTCTCCGATGTATGGAACTATTTCTGTGAAATAAACCAGGTACCGCAAAAAGAGGACTGGTTTAAAACAATAAAAGAATATGAAGCAGAAGTTCTCTCAAAGAGGATTTAACGGATAACTGTTAAATAAAACTGAGCAAAAAGTGCCTTGAGTAAGAGTTCTGTATTTTTTAGAGCTGAAATTTTCGTATTCGTGTTCGCAACATATAGCATTATATATTAACTCTATACAATCAGCCCCAAAACTGAATCATGAAGCAGGGGGTGGTTATGCCAGGATTTATTAGCTTACTATTCTTCGCCTGAAGTCACGAATGACATAGTATTAAGCGTTTTGAAACCTGCCATAACCACCCCCCTGCTTCTTTATCAACGGAAAAATTGATTCGACCAGTACTCCATCAAGTCCCTCCCGTATTAGAAGGTGCTTTCAATGCGGGAATCCTGATTTCAACTTCCGTATATTCACCTTCCTTACTGCGGTAAGATAATCCAAACTGTGCATCATAAAAAAGCTGTAACCTGTTATGAGTATTTAAAATACCTACACCGCTGCCGGAGGAACTCTTAATCTGACCGGACATTAACTGATCAATTCTTTCTTTTGGGATACCAACACCGTCATCAGATATAAGGAAAACGAGAATATTGTCTTCCATCCAACCGGTAATTACTATATTACCTTCTTTGGATTCTTTGCAGAAAATACCGTGCTGTATAGCATTTTCCACAACCGGCTGAAAAATAATCTTTGGAATGGTAAACTCTAACATCGTATCCGGAATGTCAATGGTAAAATGAATCTTATTATCGTACCGCATGTTCTGCAGCTGAATATAAAGGGATACATGCTCTAATTCTTCTTCAATGGTTACCACAATATTTCCTTTACGCAGTGTCATCTTATAAAACTTTGATAAAGCCTGTACCGCAGTGGAAACTTCTTCATTCAGACCTTTTTTGGACAACCAGTTTATCATATCCAGGGTATTGTATAAAAAGTGAGGATTGATCTGGGCCTGTAGGGCTTTAAATTCTGCGGTTCTTAGTTCACTGGCTGTTTTAACCTGTTCCTCGGACAGGTTATTAATTTCACCAATCATATAATTATACGTTTCAATTAAATCGCCGATTTCGTCATGTTCCGTAGGAGTGTTAAGTGGAGTTGGTTTCGTGGTCTTTACCGATTTCATCTGGTTAATCACCGTAGATATACGGCGGACAATGGAATTAGATAATAATAAGGAAACCATACAGGCAAAAGCTAAAACCAGTATATAAGCCAGCAGAAACTCTACAATAAGAGACTTATTTTCCGACCAGATACTGTTAACCGGGATTACGGAAATCATGTACCAGTTAGCTCCGTTTATTTCCTGATAGGAGATATAACACCGTTCCGAAGAAAAGGATTTGACTTCAAACCGGTTAGTATCCGGCACCAGGGGAGGTATTTCATTGTAATAAACCAGATATTTACCCACTAAATTGTTGCTGGAGGATGCAACGATGGCATCCCGTTCGTTTACTACGTATTTAGCACTACCTGGCAGGGTGGTATATTCTTTTAACATGGAGTTAAGATAGGACTTATTAAAATACACAGATACATAAGCTAGTTCTGAGTTATCTTTACCATTTATTTTCCTTGTAAACGAGATAAGACCAGAATCCTTTTTCTCTTTGGTGGTAAGGTACAAGGTCGGGCATAAAAGCTGCCGCTCCCTTGTACTGGCAAAAATGCCATGCCAGTAAGAATTCTTTATATCGCTGATGGGTTTTAAAATCCCCGTACTGGATAAATCGGGATCCTGATAATATGCTTCATAAGCGGGGCTAAGATAAATCTTGATATCAGTTATGGCAGCCCCGTCAATTTTGGCATTCACCGTCTGGAGAAATGAATATAAAGAGGAATAGAGCTTCTTTTTACTGCTTTCCGTATTGTTATCCGGATTTGCAATCAAGTCTGTAAAAGTTTTATCTTTCACAATTTCACCGGACGCAAAACGGATGTCCTCCACGGTATTCTCAAAGTTACTGACGGTTTCCCGGGACAGGTTTAATTCCGAAGCTTTGGTATTAGATACGATAATATTAAAAAGCTGGCTGTAAAATAAAGCAGTAATAATCAGTATGGGAGCCAGTATTAAAATCAGATGGGAAATTAACAGCTTATGCTTTAATTTCATATCATTGGAATAGTAAAAAATCAGCTTTTTTATTGTAGTCATCATTTTCCAAACCGCTCCCTGTATTCCGATGGTGACATTTCAACTATTTTCTTAAAGGCTTTACCAAAATAATTACTGTCACTGTAACCGACTTTTGCAGCAATGTCCGTAATTTTATATCTGGCATCGATTAACATGCTTTTAGCCTTCTCAATGCGAAACTCAGTAAGAAACTGATTCAGGGTCTTGCCTGTTTCGTTTTTGAATAAGGTGCATACATAAGAGGAAGATAAGAATACATGCTCACCAATATCTTTTACGGACAGGGTATCCTTTCGGTAATTTTTACTTATAAACTCCTTAATTGCATAGATAGATGCACTATCTTTGGATTGTTCGGCTATATAGGAGAAAAACAGACTAATTTTATCTAGGAGTAACTGATGCAGCTCCATTAAATTATAGTCCCTGGATACATATTCAAGGACAGTTGCCGAATCTTCTTCGTAAAAGGCGGGTATACGTAAGTTAGCTGCGGTTTGGATCAGTATGGTAAACAATTTGTAATAAAGGTCCTTGGCATAATTTTGAAGGATTTGCTGATTTTCTTTAAAGCTGTTAAAAAGAGCAGTGACACAGACTTTGACTTCCTCATAATTATGTTGTGCCAATGACTCCCCATAAGCGGTTAAAAGTGTCTGATCTGACACAGCAGCATTATAAGATACATCATCTGCTGCAATGATACTGTTATAGTCGTAAAAAAATGAACTTTGCAGTAAAACCACGGCAGAGTTATAGGATTCATATATGTTTTTAATACCCTTTACACGTTTGCCTACCGCAATATAATATGGATACTTATTTATTAAATAAGAGGAAAGTAAAAGGCAGATATTACGAATTCCGTAATCGCTGCTTTTATTATCAGAAAAAATGTGCAGAATCAAATATTCATCATTTTTAACCGACTGGATATATTCCATATGAAACCTTGCCACAATCTCATCAATATTAGAATATAACTCATTCATAAATGGGTCTGGGATACCTGAGATTGCAGTTTTTAAGGTAATAATTAGTGTGGTAAAATCTGTGGTTGGTTTAATCTGAAAACCTAAATCTTCAAATTGTTTTGTGTAATCTGAATAGTTGGTTTTGGCAGAAGGATAAATGATCTGCAATGCAAGTTTATTCTGGGAATATTTGTTGTGGTGGTCGATATGGATCTGGTTTTTGGCATGGAAGAGTTGTTCTTTAAGGGCAAGTTTGATGGAAGCTTCCAATTCTACACTGTCTATGGGTTTCTCCACATAGCTGATTACTTTTAGCTTAATGGCTTCTTTCAGATATTCCTTATCGGAATATCCACTCATAAATATAATACTTGTTAAAGGCAGTATCTTTTGCACTTCTTTTGCCATTTCGATCCCATTCATTCTTGGCATACGAACGTCGCTTAATATGATATCCGGTTTATGGAGTCTGCAAAGCTCAATTCCGTTAATACCGTCATCTGCCTCATAAATTTGGTCTATACCAAGCTGTTTCCAATCAAAATCAGAAATAATACCTTCTCTGGTCAGTTTTTCATCATCTGCAATTAATAGTTTCATGGCAGCTCCTGCTGATATCCGGGGAAAAATTCCGGACTAAGTATGAATCTTAAGGTTCATAAACCTAAGACAACTAATAGGTAATATGGATCTGACATTCGTAACCCCCAATACATAATACAAATGTCGTTTGTGAAAGATAAGGACATTCCTAGGACAAATTTGTCCACTTTCTTTCTGATTCCTTTATTTTAGCAAAGAAAAGTTAAAAAAGCAAATGGCAACAAACTCCGCAAAAGTATATGTAAGTTAAAAGAAAAGATCAAGAAACCCAATATAATTGCGGTTTTTTTAAAAACAAAATAACAAAAAACCATAAAATACAAGAAAAACACAGTAATATAATACCCTGCTTCAAACAAAATTACGGTAGGTTTTCAGTAGGTGTGATGATATCATTAGGATATATTAAGGTTGAAAGAAAGGTTGAAAGAAACTGCAAGAATTGAATAGAAGCCTAGTAAAGAGACAGAGAAGAGAAGAAGGAATCTGCAAAACATATGGAAGGAGAATGAACATGTCTGATTATGTTCTTGAACTAAAAGGGATAACTAAAATATTTCCGGGTGTGAAGGCTTTAGATAATGTGCACTTTCAATTAAAGAAAGGTGAGATTCATGCTTTGATGGGAGAAAATGGAGCTGGAAAATCCACTTTTATCAAGGTAATTACGGGGGTACATAAAGCGGAAGAGGGGACGATGTTCCTGGATGGAAAGGAAGTTAATTTTAAAAACCCAAAGGAAGCGCAAGCAGCAGGAATAGCGGCGATCTATCAGCATGTAACAGCTTATCCCCATCTTACGGTTACCGAAAATATCTTTATGGGTCATGAAAAGGTTCAAAAAGGTACCGGCAGGATCCTTTGGAGTCAGATGCATACAGAAGCTAATGAATTATTAAAACAATTAAGCGCTGATTTTGATGCTGCCACAGAAATGGGAACCTTAAGTGTGGCACAGCAGCAGATGGTTGAGATTGCAAAGGCCTTATCCATGAAAGCGAGAATTATTATTATGGATGAACCCACCGCAGCACTAACCAAAAGGGAAAGCGAAGAATTATATAAAATTGCAGAGAAATTAAGGGATGATGGAGCATCCATCATATTCATCTCCCATCGGTTCGAAGATATGTATCGTTTGGCCACCAGAGTTACCGTATTCCGAGATGCCCGGTATATCGGCAGCTATGATGTAAATGGCATCACCAATGAAGATTTGATTGTTGCCATGGTAGGAAGAGAGATTACCCAGCTGTTCCCAAAACCTGAAATAAGTATCGGGGAAGAAGTACTGAAAGTAGAAAACTTAAGCCGTACCGGTTATTTTAAGGAGGTCAGCTTTCACGTTAAGAAAGGAGAAATTTTAGGACTTACCGGTTTAGTTGGTGCCGGACGTACGGAAGTTTGTGAAACCATATTCGGTGTTGAAGCGAAGGACGGAGGAAAAATATATCTCAATGGCAGAGAGGTAGATGTGAAAGGACCGTTGGACGCCATGAACCTTGGAATTGGATATCTGCCGGAGGACAGGCAGAAACAGGGGCTGATACTGGACTGGGGAATCGGTCAGAATATTACACTTACGATTATTAATAGTCTTACCAAATATGGAATCATAAACGGGAAGAAAGAAAGAGAATTGGGTAAACTCCTTGCTGAAAAAGTAGATACCAAAGCAGTTACCATTTTTGATAAAGCAAGTTCTTTATCCGGAGGTAATCAGCAGAAAGTCGTAGTTGCCAAACTCTTAGCCTCAGATTTAAAACTTCTTATATTGGATGAACCTACCAAAGGAGTGGATGTCGGTGCGAAAGCGGCTATCTATGAAATTATGGGTGAGTTAGCCAGCCAGGGATACGCCATTATTATGGTATCCTCTGAAATGCCGGAGATTTTAGGCATGTGTGACCGTATTGTTGTAATGTGTGAGGGCAGGGTAACGGGGGAACTCTTACGCAGTGAAGCCACCCAGGAAGCGATACTGGAAAAAGGTATGGCTAAGACAGCTCATAGTAAAGGTTAAGTGAGGTGATAAAGAATGGAAAAAAGTAAATTTAACTTAAAAAACATAACTGGGACAAGAGAAATGAGCCTGATAGTAATATTAATAGTCCTTTGTATCTTCATACAGGCAAGAAATAATTCTTTTATGTCAATTACCAATATTAATGATCTGGTAACCAATGCGGTAATGATGAGTATTCTGGCTGTTGGTATGATGTGTGTATTATTAATCGGCGGAATTGATATTTCCATCGGCTCCACCATAGCCTTTTCCGGAATGACGGTGGCATTATTATTAAGATCCCATCCCGAAATTCCAACCATCATATCCTTTGTGCTTGGAATCCTGGTAGGAACCCTGTGTGGACTCTTAATTGGATTGATTATTGCAAAAGGTAACGTGATTCCCATTATTGCAACCCTTGGTTTAATGAATGTTTACAGAGGCGCTACTTATCTAATCGCCAATAATCAGTGGGTTGCTTCTTATCAGCTTCCGGCGGGCTTAAAGGCTTTTGCAACTGGTAAGTTCTTAGGAATCAACAATATGATTGTTGTCGCAATCCTTATCTATGTCATATTTGCTTATTTTATTAAATTCACCAGGACCGGCAGAAAAATTTATGCCGTGGGAAGTAATGTGGAAGCAGCAAAAATAAGCGGTATTAATATAGACCGTATCAATATTTTGGTTTATTCCATTATGGGTGGTTTATCCGGTCTGGTCAGTATTCTCTGGTTATCAAAGTATGCTTCTGCCCAGGGCGATGCAGCAAGCGGACTTGAGATTGATATTATAGCAGCCTGTGTTATCGGCGGTGTCAGCTTAAATGGCGGTAAAGGTACCGTATTAGGTGTAATATTAGGAACTATTACTTTGGGTATATTAAATAATGCGCTGCCATTAATTAATATCTCACCATTCTGGCAGGATGCAATCAAAGGTTTGGTTATAATCTTAGCAATTATCATCAATACAACATCCCAGAGATCCATAGACAGGAAAAATCTGAAAAGGAGGGAACTTTAATTATGGGAAAGTCAAAACGAGTCATCAGTGCAGAACAGAAGTTTTCCTTAAAAAAATTTTTCTTTCAGTGGGAATGGTTTTTAGTACTGTTATTTATCGGAATTAATATTATGAACTCCAACTTATCACCTTATTATATGAATGGTGATGGTCTGCTTAATGCTACTTCTTCTTTTCTGGAAAAAGCGTTCCTGGCATTACCGATGGCATTTGTACTAATCCTCGGGGAAATCGATATATCCGTAGGTTCTACGGTTGCTTTGTCTTCGGTAGTCATGGCAGTTTCTTATAACAATCTTGGTGTTCCCATGGGAGCGGCCGTTATAATCTGCTTATTAACCGGAACCTTTTGTGGTTTTATGAATGGTTTTATCTTAACAAAATATAAAGAACTAGCACCTATGATTGTTACCTTAGGAACTCAGATTTTATATCGCGGTATAGCTACCATGATATTAAAAGATCAGGCCTCCGGCAATTTTCCTGCCTGGTTTAGTGATATTTACTGGGGATCCATTGGAAGTATTCCTTACATGCTTATTATCTTTATAATATTGGCAGTAATCTTTGGGGTTGTCTTACATAAAACCACCTTTGGCAGAAGAGTATTTGCAATTGGCAGCAACCGGGTAACCAGCAGGTATTCCGGTATCCAGGTTGACAGAATCCGTCTCATTATCTATACCGTAACCGGTACGATGGCTGCAATTACTGCTATTTTCCTGACCTCCAGGATGGGAAGTACAAGACCAAACATTGCTATGTCCTATGAATTGGATGCAATTGCAATGGTAGTACTTGGTGGTATCTCTACAAGCGGTGGGAAAGGAAGATTTATTGGTGCAGTTATTTCTATCTTTATTATTGGTTTCTTAAGATATGGTTTGGGTTTAATCAATGTAAGTTCTCAGGTCATGCTGATTATTATCGGGTGTCTTCTCATTGGAGCAGTTATGATTCCCAAATTAAATTTTATGAAATTTTTTAAAAAGGAAGTAGCAAAAGAAGCATAAATGGTGTTAAAGTATCTTTTGCTGACATGATTAACATTGTTACAGATAGCGAAAGCTGTTGATGTATAAAAATATTTTAGGAGGTTTACAATGAAAAAAATGAAGAAGGTTTTATCTTTAGTATTGGTATTTTCCATGGTATTAGCGTTATTTACTGCCTGTGGAAAAAAAGCACCGGATGCACAGACACCAGCACAGGGAGGCAGTACAGGAACTACGGATTCTGCAGGAGCAGATTCAATGGCAGGCAAGAATTTTGCTATTTTAGTAAAAAGCGCCGGAAATCCTTACAATGAAAAGGAAAGCTCAGGCTTTAAAGAGGTTATTGAAGCAGCAGGTGCTACTGCGATTTTAAAAGCACCGGAAGCTGCAACTGCAGAGGCACAGATTACTATGATTAATGAATTAATTGCCCAGAAAGTAAGCGCCATTGCCATTGCCGGTAATGATTTTGACGCCCTTCAGCCAGCTCTTAAAAAGGCTATGGATCAGGGCATCAAAGTATTATCTTTAGATGCAGCTGTTAATAAGGACAGCCGTATGGTTCATATCAATCAGGCAGACAGCGAGAAAATCGGTCGTACATTAATCCAGGCAACGAAAGAAATGGTTAAGGGAGAAGGACAAATCGCCATTCTTAGTGCTACAAGCCAGGCAGCTAATCAGAACACCTGGATTGAATGGATGAAGAAGGAACTGGAAGAAGGAGACTATAAAGGTATTGAATTAGTAAAGATTGCTTATGGTGATGACGAATTCCAGAAATCTGTTGATGAAACAGAAGCATTGCTGAAAAACTATCCTGACTTAAAAGCAATTATTGCACCTACAACGGTAGGTATCGCAGCAGCATCTAAAGTTGTTACCGACAAAGGTTTAATTGGTAAGGTGGCAGTTACCGGTCTTGGACTTCCAAGTGAAATGGCCGAGTATATTGCTAACGGCTCCTGCCCTTGGATGTACTTATGGAATCCGATTGATGTAGGCAGTTTGGCAGCCTACGCTTCCATGGCACTTGTTAAAGGTGATATTACCGGTGCTGCAGGGGATAAATTTGATGCGGGTTCCCTTGGCTCTTATGAAGTTATATCCGCAGCAGACGGAGGTACCGAAGTCCTTTTAGGAGCACCATTTAAGTTTGATAAGGATAATATCGACGAATGGAAAACAGTATACTAAAATAAGATTTGGGCTGATGCAAAAATTAAAGTTATTAACTTATGCAGAATAAAAGTACTTGGTACTTTGCGGTTAATGTAAGCTTTTGATTTTGCATCAGCCCTTTTCTTATTGGTTAACAGGATAGGAGTGCAGACAATAAAGCAAGTGATAGGAAAAATAAAATTAGTAATAAAATTAATAATATAAGCTGCATTTTAGGAGGAAGCAAACATGGAAAAAAGTAATAAATATGCCTGGACCTGGAAAGTGAAAGAAGAGTTTTTGGAGGAATATGTAAGGATGCATTTGGAGCCCTGGACTGAGATAATGGAGGAACATACAAAAGCTGGGTATAGGAATTATTCTATATTTCAGAATGGAAATCAGTTTTTTTATTGTTTTGAGTGTGAGGATATAGAAGCGGCTAACGCTTATATCGCTAAAAGTGAAGCCTGCAACAGGTGGAATGCGATTACCTCTCAAATGGTGGAGGGTTCCTTTGATTTTAATGAAGCAGAACCGATTAAATTTATGAAAGAAGTATTTTATCTCAAATAAGAAGGGAAAGCCTGGCATCCATATAACTACAAACAAATAAAAAACAACAAAAACAACAAATAACTTAATTTATAAGTTGACTTAGGCTATAATAAGTGTTACAATACAGTCAAACAAACAAAAAACAACTAAAAACCACAACTATAAAGGAGAATATTTATGACATCTGAATACGAAATCAAAAAAGAAATATGCGAAATTGGTAGAAGAATCTATAATAAAGGAATGGTTGCAGCTAATGATGGTAACATTTCAGTAAAAATCAGTGAGAATGAATTTTTATGTACACCTACTGGTGTCAGCAAAGGATTCATGACTCCCGATTATATATGTAAAGTTGACAAGGAAGGTAAAGTAATTCAGGCTAATGGCAACTTCAAACCATCCTCCGAAATCAAGATGCATATGCGCGTTTACAAAGAAAGACCAGATGTGGTATCCGTAGTACATGCTCATCCTATGTATGCAACCGGCTTTGCGATCGCCGGAATTCCATTAACTCAGCCCATCATGCCAGAAGCGGTTATTACACTTGGCTGCGTTCCGATTGCTGAATATGGTACACCTTCAACGGAAGAAATTCCGGATGCAGTGTCAAAATATCTTCCGTATTATGATGCGGTTTTATTAGAAAATCACGGTGCTCTTACTTATGCAGACTCTCTTTTGGCGGCATACCACAAGATGGAATCCGTTGAGTTCTATGCCCAGTTATTGTTCATTGCAAAGCAACTTGGCGGACCACAGGAATTATCCGAAGCTCAGGTTCAAAGATTGTATGAAATCCGCAGACAGTTTGGCATGACTGGGAAACATCCCGCAGATCTATGCCAGAATAATAAAGAAGGTAAAGCAAGCTGCTTTAACTGTAATGAAAAAGGTTCCCACACTCCGGATACTACAGAATTAGTGTCTGAAATTACAAAGAGAGTGATCGAACAATTAGGGTTAAAATAATCGAGTCACTTTAAGAAAAGAGAAATGATTATGTCCGATCATAATGAAAACAATAATAATCTTTTGGAACTATATCAGGATTTAGACAGATTAGCGGGATTTATTGACGGTATTTTAGATAAATCAAAAAGTACGGAATTAACTGATAATCTCAGACTAATGAAACATAAATTACTTAAAACCAGGACTCAGATGATTGAAGAAGCAGTAAAAAAGGCATTAATGGAATATCTTCCTCCGGTCAAGGAAGAGGTCAGGTCAGATATCAGCCTTAACCAGGCGGTGGCTCTGATTCAGGCAGTAGAGAAGGAAGCAGTAAGACGGGGTATCAAGGCTGTTATCGCTATTTATAACAGTGCAGCCCGTCCGGCAGCCATACATTGTATGGACGATGCTTATATCGCAAGCTTTGATGTAGCAGAGAATAAAGCATATACCTCAGCAGCCTTAAAGATGTCTACTGCCGTACTTAAAGACTTAAGTCAGCCCGGGCAGGAATTATATGGTATCCAGCATACAAATCAAGGCAGAATTGTAATCTTTGGCGGAGGAGAACCTCTTATCTGGCAGGGAAAAATCATCGGGGCTCTTGGAGTCAGCGGCGGTACAGAGGAACAGGACAGAGAACTGGCAGCTTTTGGCAGTACTAAATTAGAGGAGGTTATGACGTGGCAGTAAGTGAGGCACAAGTGAAAGACATTGTGGAAAAAGTTCTATCACAGTTAAAACCTGAAGCAGGAATTAGCGGTAAGAAATTATCCGGTGTCTTTGAAGACATGGAAGAAGCAATAAAAGCATCAAAAAAAGCACAGGCAGTTATGCAGAAACTATCCATGGACTGCCGTGAAAAGATTATAAACAACATCCGTAAAAAAACCATGGAAAGTGCGGAAATCATGGCAAAAATGGGCGTAGAAGAAACCGGTATGGGTAATGTAGGACATAAGATATTAAAACACCAATTACTGGCGGAAAAGACTCCCGGGACGGAAGACATAGCAACCATAGCCTGGTCCGGCGACAGAGGACTTACCCTGATTGAGATGGGACCTTTTGGAGTAATCGGTGCCATAACACCCTGCACTAATCCAAGCGAAACCATTCTCTGCAACAGTATTGGAATGATAGCAGGGGGCAACACCGTAGTTTTTAATCCCCACCCAGCAGCAATTAAGGTTTCAAACTTTGCAGTAAACCTGGTGAATGAAGCCTCTGTAGAAGTTGGCGGACCGGATAATATAGCAGTATCTGTCACAAAACCTACCCTGGCTACCAGTGACATTATGTTAAAACATAAAGACATTCCCCTAATCGTTGCAACCGGAGGTCCTGGTGTAGTAACCACAGTGCTTTCCTCGGGAAAACGCGGTATTGGAGCCGGAGCCGGCAATCCCCCGGTACTAGTAGATGAGACAGCGGATATTAAGAAAGCAGCTATGGACATTGTAAACGGCTGTACCTTTGATAATAACCTTCCATGCATTGCAGAAAAAGAAATTGTAGCGGTAAATGAAATCGTAGACGAACTGAAACATTACTTATTAGAAAATGACTGTTATGAAATCTCGAAGGAAGAACAGGATAAATTAACAGCCGTGGTTTTAAAAGACAATAAATTAAACAGAAAATGTGTCGGTAAAGATGCCCGTACCTTACTTTCCATGATTGGTATTAATACACCGGATAACATAAGATGTATTATCTTTGAAGGTGAAAAAGAACATCCCCTTATTGCAGAGGAATTAATGATGCCGATTCTTGGTATTGTAAGAGCAAAAGATATTGATGACGCAATTGAAAAGGCAGTTTGGTTAGAGCACGGCAACCGCCACTCCGCACATATGCACTCCAAGAACGTTGATAATATAACACGTTTCGGTAAAGCAATTGATACGGCAATCTTTGTTAAAAATGCACCTTCCTATGCAGCATTAGGCTTTGGCGGCGAAGGTTATTGTACTTTTACTATTGCCAGCAGAACCGGCGAAGGTCTTACCTCAGCCCGTACCTTTACAAAGCAGAGACGATGTGTTATGTCGGACAGCCTTTGCATCAGATAATAACGTTCATTTGGAACAAAGTAAATTGGAGGATTTGTCATGGATGTAAATTCATCAAAAATTGAAGAAATAGTAAAACAGGTTCTAAAAGAAATGAAAAGCGCACCGGCTGAGAAAGCCCCTGGGACTGCCGCTGGAACCATACCTAAGACCAGCAGGGCAGCTCTTCTTTCAAAATTAGAACAAATTGAAATAAAAGAATATCCCATTCCAGAACTTGGTGATGATGATATTTTAGTTAAGGTTGAAGGCTGTGGTATCTGCGGAACCGATGCCCATGAGTTTAAAAGAGATCCATTTAGTTTAATACCAGTGGTATTAGGACATGAAGGTACCGGAGAAATAGTAAAGCTTGGTAAGAATGTGAAAAAGGACAGCGCCGGTAAGACATTATCCGTAGGGGATAAAGTAGTATCCTGCATGATATTTAAAGATAATCCGGACATTACCATGTTTGACTTGAATAAGCAAAACGTAGGCGGAGCAGATGTTTATGGACTTTTACCCGATGACAACGTACACCTTAATGGGTGGTTCGCAGATTATATTGTAATCCGCGGCGGTTCCACTATATTTAATGTAAGCGATTTGGATTTGGATTCCAGAATCTTAATCGAGCCTTGCGCAGTATTAATCCATGCGGTGGAAAGAGCGAAAACCACAGGAATCTTAAGATTTAACAGCAGAGTAGTAGTTCAGGGCTGCGGACCGATTGGTCTTATCTGTATTGCAGTACTTCGTACTATGGGTATAGAGAATATCGTGGCGGTGGACGGTGAACAGAAGAGACTGGATTTTGCAAAAGAGATGGGTGCTAACAGTTCCGTGAACTTTAAAGATTTTAACGGAATCGAAGCCCTGACAAAAGGTGTGGAAGATGCTTTTGGCGGACATTTGGCGGATTTTGCATTCCAATGTACGGGTTCTGCTGTAGGTCACTCCAATATCTATAAATTCATCCGCAACGGCGGCGGGCTTTGCGAACTTGGTTTCTTTATCAATGGCGGAGATGCTACCATCAATCCTCACTTTGATATTTGTGCAAAAGAAATTACTACTGTTGGTTCCTGGGTATATACCTTAAGAGACTATGCCACTACCTTTGATTTCTTAAAGAGAGCAAAGGGAATCGGACTTCCAATGGAAAAATTAATTACCCACAAATATCCTTTAAGTCAGATTAATGAAGGTTTTGCCACTAATCTTAAGATGGAAGGCTTAAAAATAGCCATTGTAAATGAATAAGAAAGGCACGGTTTAATGTATGGCTAATGCTGTTGGAATGATAGAAGTGTTTGGACTTGTAGCGGCTTTCGTTGCAGGAGATGCCGGCTGTAAAGCCGCCAATGTCACGATTGAAACCTTCGATCGTAATAAGCCTGCTAATGCGGATAGTCTTCCCGTTCCTTTAATCGTCATGGTAAAGTTTCGCGGAGGCGTAGAAGATGTAAAAGCGGCAGTTGAGGCAGCAGAAGCTGCAGCAAACAAAGTATCCGGAGTTATAACAAAACATATTATTGCAAATCCGGAAGCAGATACGGAAAAATTACTTGCATTAAATGGACTGGATAAGAATTAACTTGAACAATGCAAGGTAATGTAAATAAATACTATATTTATGTAATATAAATGCTATATTAATTTATTATTTAGAAGCTATTACAAAAAGATATAACAATTAGGAGGATATTAAAATGGCACAAGAAGCTTTAGGTATGGTAGAAACCAGAGGATTAACAGCAGCAATTGAAGCAGCGGATGCAATGGTAAAAGCAGCAGAGGTTGTATTGGTGGGAACAGAAAAAATCGGTTCAGGACTTGTAACTGTGTTAGTACGCGGTGACGTAGGCGCAGTAAAAGCAGCTACTGAAGTAGGTGCGGCAGCAGCAACAAGACTTGGTGAATTAGTAGCGGTACATGTAATCCCTAGACCACATACAGATGTAGAAAAAATTCTTCCAAAAATCTGATCTGAAATGATTTAAATGCGTGCCATGCACGCAGACGGGAGCAACAAATGAAATCTTATGGATTTATTGAAATACCCAGTGTAACAGCAGCGATTGAAGCACTTGATACCATGTGCAAGACAGCAGATGTGGAATTTGTAACCTGGGAACGTAAATTAGGCGGACGACTTGTTACTATTATCGTTCAAGGGGATGTGTCTGCGGTAACACAGGCGATTGAAAGTGCAGCTAGTAAAGCTATGAAACCCTGTGTCCATGCGGTAATTCCTAACCCTCATGAAGAAACCATCAGGATGGTTAATATAAGCGCAAGCAGAATAAGTACACAGTAACCGAAGCCAAAGGGCAGAAGGAGCTAATATGGCAGAAGCAAAGAAGCCTGATGTGACATCAATCAAAAAAGAAGCAGCTAATAATGAAAAAACGGCTATGAATGCAAAAGATTCCGCGACTGTAAAAACAGTACCTGAAAAGGAAACTGTGCCCGCAAAGAAACAGGAATCTGCAGACATAACAGTACCGGCAGAAGAGACAACAGCGGTCAAAGCAGAAGCAGCAGTAAAAACAGAAAAAACCGGAGCAAAGGCTGCTAAAAAAGAAAAAGTGAAAGAACAAGTAAAAGAATTAGTAAAAGAAACTATAAAACCAATTCAAAAAGAAACAGTACAAACAACTGTTAAGGAGGAAAAAAGAATGGCACAGGAAGCATTAGGAATGGTAGAAACAAGAGGGTTAGTAGCAGCAATTGAAGCAGCAGATGCAATGTTAAAAGCAGCAAACGTAACTTTAGTAGGCACAGAAAAAATCGGTTCCGGACTTGTAAGTGTTATGGTAAGAGGTGATGTAGGAGCTGTTAAGGCAGCAGTTGAATCAGGAGCAAGCTCAGCTTCCAAACTTGGTGAATTAGTTGCTACCCACGTAATTCCCAGACCTCATACAGATGTTGAAAAGATTCTTCCATCTTTAAAATAATTGCTACACTCCCAAGGTTTACAGCTCTTTGTAATGGAAAAGTTCCAGGGGGCTGTAAACCTAAATCAAAATTAAATAATTCCGGGGATGATTACGTTGCCCCCGAAAGTAGTATAACAGTCTAAACGAATAGTTTTATCAGCAAGAACATATCAGTTAATTATTTTAGTGAAATATCTAACTACGAATTTTTATAAGAAAAGAGCAGGTGAATTTCTTGGAAGAAAAAACAATTGAAATGATTACGAAACTGGTAATGGAAGCAATGAATCAAAATAATGCGGAACAAGGATTTGTTGTTCCTATAGGCGTATCAGCAAGACATGTCCATTTAACTCAGGCAGATGTGGAAACTCTGTTTGGAAGCGGATATGAATTAACCAAGAAAAAAGAATTAATGGGTGGTCAGTTTGCCTCAAACGAAGTAGTTACCATAGTAGGTTTAAAATTAAGAGCAATGGAAAATGTTAGAATCTTAGGACCGGTAAGAAAAGCCTCCCAGGTTGAAATATCTGCAACCGATGCAATAAAACTGGGAATCAAGACACCAATCAGAGAGTCCGGCGATATTAAAGGTTCCGCCCCCATAGCTATTGTTGGTCCCAAAGGCGTTGTTTATTTACAGGAAGGCTGCATTATTGCCAAAAGACATATCCATATGTCACCGGAGGATGCCCTGACCGCAGGTGTAAATAATGGCGACACGGTATCCATTAAGGTAGAAAATGAAAGAGGTACCACCTTTAATCACGTACAAATCCGTGTAGATAAGACCTACACACTGGAAATGCATATCGATACCGATGAAGCTAATGCAGCCAAAATCAGTACAGGAGATACGGCAATCATAATAAAATAGAATACAAGGACATATTAAGTCTTTATTAAAGCTTAAAGTCTAAGAAATATATCAATTTCATATCAAGAATGATTTGGATAATTAATAAGATTTAATGAAAATTAGTACTTAAAGGCAGTTATGACTGGCTTATCAGAAACCAAGAATACAGTGATCTGATGCATAGGCAGCAATTCATATGTAAAACAATATAAACAAGGTTTAATCACATAAAAATAAGCAGGTGAGATTATGATCGTAGGAAAAGTTGTAGGAAGCGTTGTAGCAACAAGAAAAAATGATAATCTGGTAGGCAGTAAATTCTTAATCGTTGAACCCTTTGAAACCATGGAACAGGGAAAAGGAAGAATTGTTGCAATAGACAATGTCGGCGCTGGTATCGGTGAAATTGTTCTGGTGGCAAAAGGCAGTGCCGCACGAATTGGCTGTAATTTAAAGGATGCACCTATTGACGCTGCGATTGTTGGAATCGTTGATGACGGAATCGGACTGGAGTAGATTTAATATATGGATATAAAGGAACTGATAAGTACCGTTAAGGAATATGGAGTTGCCGGTGCCGGCGGCGCCGGATTTCCTACTTATGCAAAACTAGATAAAAGAGCGGAAACAATTATCTTAAATTGTGCAGAATGCGAGCCTTTATTAAAAGTCCACAGACAAGTATTACAAAAGTATGCTTATGAGATTATGAGCACTCTTGGGCTGATGGCGGAAGCTTTGGAAGCAAAACAAGTAATCCTTGCAGTAAAAGCAGCTTACCAAAAAACCGTAGAGGCGGTAAAGGCAAACCTTTATTCCTTTCCAAAGCTAGAGATAAAGCTTTTAAAGGAAGTTTATCCCATGGGGGATGAAGTGGTGCTGATTTATGAAACTACCGGAAAAAAAGTGGCTCCGGGCAGTATCCCTATTGAAACAGGTGTTGCTGTATTTAATGTAGAAACCGTATTTAATATATATAAAGCCATAAGTAATAAGGAAGCTGTTTATACGAAGTACCTTACCATAGCAGGAGAAGTTAAAAATCCTGTCACTATTAAAGCACCTATTGGTATGTCTGTGGAAGAAGCGGTTGGTATAGCCGGTGGACCAAAAATCAAGGATTTTGTATATTTTATGGGAGGTCCCATGACCGGAAGCATTATAAATGGTTATGACACCATATCAAAAACCACCAATGCAATTCTGGTATTACCTGCTGACCATACTGTGATTCATAAAAAATCAGGTAATTCCTCCATTGATATGAAACGGGCTATGGCTACTTGCTGTCAATGTGAGATGTGTACGGATTTATGCCCCAGGCATTTACTGGGACAGCCCATTACCCCCCATATGTTTATGAGGGCGGCAACCAGTGGAGTAACACAGGATTTATCTCCATTTTTAGATACCATGTTCTGCTGTTCCTGCGGAATCTGCGAAATGTATGCCTGTCCCCAGGATTTAGCCCCAAGAAAATTAATTACAGAATATAAAACCAGATTAAGAAGTAAAGGAATACCAATACCAAAAGGAATAGCGTCAAAAGAAACCGACGCTATGAGAGAGTACCGTATGGTGCCTATGGACCGGTTAACCAAGAGGCTGGGTTTAAAACAGTATGATGTTAATGCACCTCTTGACGATAAAGACTTAATGGTAAATCAAGTAAAAATCAATTTAAATCAGCATATCGGTGCGAAAGCAGTACCATTGGTTCATAAAAATGATTTTGTAAGTAAAGGGGATGTCATCGCCCAGGCTGAAAAAGATAAGCTTTCCCTGCCGGTACATGCTTCTATAACCGGTGAAATCATAGAAGTTAACGACAAATTTGTAATCATTAAAGCCAGATAAATGTTAATGCAGAGAGGATGTACACTTTATGAGTAAGGCAATTGGAATGGTTGAATATAAAACAGTTTCGGCCGGATTATTAGCGGCTGATACGATGCTAAAAACTGCCCAGGTAGAAATAATTGAAGCACAGACAGTATGTCCCGGCAAGTATATTGTATTACTAAGAGGGGATTTAAGTGCCATAAACGCCTGCATCGAAGCAGCCAGGACAAGATACAGTGAACATCTAATAGACAGTTTTATCCTTGGTAATCCCCATGAATCCATATTTGCTGCGATTTACGGTACAACACAGATAGAAAAAATCAATGCCCTTGGAATTTTAGAAACTTTCTCTGCCGCCTCCATTATCGTTGCAGCAGATGAAGCTGCCAAAACTGCCCAAGTGGAACTGATTGAACTAAGAATTGCAAGAGGAATGTGTGGTAAATCTTACTTACTTTTAACAGGAGAAGTAGCTGCGGTTGAAGCAGCTATCACAAAAGCAAAAGCAGCGGTAGGTGAAAATGCTATGCTATTAGATTCTGCCGTAATTGCAAATCCGGATAGTAAACTTTGCAAGAGCATCTTATAGATAGAGTAGGTATCATCTAATAAACTGTGAATCAAACAAAAGGTTATTAACCGAAAAAGCATGTTCTGTAATCAGAAATTGGTTTCCATTTTCTGAATAGATATATTATAATATTATTCAGGTTACATAAAATTAAGTGGGTTACCATGTAGGAAAGTAGGATGGATCTATGCTTGCAATTGAAAGAAGAAACAAAATACTGGCTATGTTACAAAGAGACAGCAGGGTTGTTGTTAGTGATTTAAGTGCCAGTTTTAATGTGACAGAAGAGACAATCAGACGTGATTTAGATAAGCTTGAAAAAGAAGGTTTTGCTAAAAAAACTTATGGTGGTGCCATTATTAATGAAAGTCTGAATGTGGATCTGCCTTATACGGTAAGAAAAAAAGCCAATGTGACGAATAAGCAGTATATAGCTGAAATAATCAGTTCCGTGATTGAAGACGGCGATCATATTATGATGGATGCCAGTTCTACGGCAGTTTATGTGGCAAAACATTTAAAGAATAAAAAAAATATTACCATTATTACCAATTCCATCGAAATACTTTTGGAATTATCTGAAGTAGCTGGCTGGAAGGTATTATCTACCGGCGGAACCTTAAGAGAAGGCTCACTGTCCTTAGTAGGTTACCAGGCGGAAAAGATGATTACCAACTATCATGTGGATAAAGCAATTATTTCCTGTAAAGGCATTGATTTGGAAAAAGGTATAACGGATTCCAATGAGATGGATGCACATATTAAGAAATTAATGTTTGAGTCCGCTAATACTAAGATATTGGCTGCAGACAATTCTAAATTTAACAAAATATCCTTTACTAAAATAGGAGATTTGTCTGATATTGATATTATGATTACGGATTCTGAACCTGAGGAAAACTGGAAACAGGTTTTTAATACAATGAAAGTGGAAACCCGCTATTGATTTCCTAGATAAAACAGATAAAGTTTTTCACTGATTAAAACGTGCAGAGCACAGACGGGAGCACAGTATGAAGAAATATTATGATATGGAAATTACGAAAAGTCCTAGAATCGGAAAATTAGTGGAGGATTTATATGCAGCTATGCCTGAAATTGAAGCAGACCGCGCATATTTGCTTACGGAGAGCTATAAACAGACGGAGCAGGACCCAATTATTACCCGCCGTGCCAAGGCTTTTGAACATATACTGAAATATATTCCAATTACGATCAGAGAAAATGAGTTGATTGTAGGCAGTGCGACTAAAGCCCCCAGGGGCTGTCAGGTGTTCCCGGAATTCTCCTATGCCTGGCTGGAAGCAGAATTTGACACCATCAGTACCCGCACCGCAGACCCTTTCTTTATATCAGAAGAAACCAAGAACATACTTCATAAAGTGTATCAATACTGGAAGGGTAAAACCACCAGTGAACTGGCATTGTCTTATATGGCACCAGAGACAAAGCTTGCCATTGACCACAATATCTTTACGCCTGGTAATTATTTTTTTAATGGGGTAGGGCATGTGACCGTTTCCTATGACGAAATTCTTTCTATCGGTTATGAAGGGATTATTGCAAAAGCAAAAGCGGCCCTGAATCAGTTACAGGTTTCAGATATGGACTATGTAAAACGCCGCTGCTTTTTAGAAGCTGTAATCACAAGCTGTCAGGGAGCGATTGACTATGCTCACCGTTATGCAGCCCTTGCTTTGGAAGAAGCAGAGTGCTGCCAGGATATGACCCGTAAGTCAGAACTATTACGTATTGCTGAGAATTGCGCTAAAGTACCGGGAAAAGGAGCAGAATCTTTTTATGAAGCCTGCCAGTCCTTCTGGTTCATCCAGATGCTTTTACAGGTAGAATCCAGCGGACACTCTATATCACCGGGACGTTTTGACCAGTATATGTATCCTTATTATGAAGCAGATTTAAAAGCTGGTAAAATTACAAGAGAATTTGCCCAGGAATTAATGGATTGTATCTGGGTAAAATTAAATGACTTAAATAAAGCCCGTGATGCGGCTTCTGCAGAAGGATTTGCAGGATACAGCTTATTCCAGAACCTTATTGCAGGGGGACAAAATAAAGAAGGGGTTGACGTTACTAATGATTTATCCTTCATGTGTATTGAAGCTTCCATGCACGTAGCCCTTCCCCAGCCCTCCCTTTCCGTTCGTGTCTGGAATGGGACACCTCAGGAATTCCTGATGAAAGCTGCCAAGCTTACTCGTACCGGAATCGGTCTTCCGGCTTATTATAACGATGAAGTTGTCATTCCTGCGCTGCTAAACCGTGGTCTGACCCTGGCCGATGCCAGGGATTATAATATTATTGGATGTGTGGAACCCCAAAAAGCCGGAAAAACCGATGGCTGGCATGATGCGGCTTTCTTTAATATGTGCAGACCTCTGGAACTGGTATTTAGTAATGGCAGGGATAAGGGAGAACAAATTAGTATTCAGACCGGTGAAGTAGAAAGGTTTACAACCTTTGAAGAATTCTTTAACGCTTACCAAAAGCAGATGAAGTATATGATTGGTCTTATGGTCAATGCTGATAATGCAATTGATGTAGCCCATGCCGAAAGATGCCCGCTGCCCTTTTTATCTGGTATGATTGAGGACTGCATCGGACGGGGTAAGAGTGTGCAGGAAGGCGGAGCAGTGTATAACTTTACCGGACCCCAGGGTTTTGGTATCGCCAACATGACAGATTCCCTATATGCAATTAAGAAATTAGTATTTGAAGATAAGAAAATAACACTTTCTGAATATAAAAAGGCTCTTGAAGTAAATTATGGCAAGGGACTTGATAAAGCTACAGCGGAGCAGGCTACGATAGAAATCGTCCAGAAATTAATTTCTGAAGGACAGAAAATCACTGAAAAAGAAATTGCTGAAATTTTAACCCTTGCCTTAAACGGAGGTGTATCAAAGGAAGAGCAGCTATATTATAATAATTTACTGGAAATGATAGCAGAGATTCCAAAGTACGGCAATGATATTTCCGAAGTAGATGAATTTGCCCGTGAAGTTGCCTACACCTATACAAAACCCTTGGAAACTTATAAAAATCCCAGAGGGGGACAGTACCAGGCTGGCTTATATCCGGTATCGGCTAATGTACCTTTAGGTGCTCAGACTGGAGCAACACCAGATGGAAGACTTGCATTTACACCTGTTGCAGATGGTGTTTCACCTTCCTCCGGTAAAGATACCCACGGACCTACAGCAGCAGCTAACTCTGTCGCAAAACTGGATCATTTTATTGCTTCCAACGGAACTTTATTCAATCAAAAATTCCATCCCTCAGCTCTTAGTGGTGTTCGAGGACTTGAGAATTTCATATCATTAATCCGTGCATATTTTGACCAGAAGGGAAGCCATATGCAGTTTAATGTAGTAAGCAGGGATACTTTAGTGGAGGCACAGAATCATCCCGAGAACTACAAAAATCTGGTGGTTCGTGTTGCAGGGTACAGCGCATTATTTACCTCTCTGTCAAGATCCTTACAGGATGACATTATTGCAAGGACGGAACAAGGTTTTTAATTTTATTACCGGTATCTATGAAAATACGACAACAGTAAAAAACATACAGACGAATGGAGGAAACAGATGTTATGGATATAATGCAGGTAAAAGGACGGGTTTTTGATATCCAGAGATTCTCCATTCATGACGGACCGGGTATCCGTACCATTATCTTCTTAAAGGGCTGTGTGCTCCGGTGTCTATGGTGCTGTAATCCCGAATCCCAGGAATATGACGTACAGACCATGGTGGTACAGGGAAAACCCAAAATAATTGGAAAAGATGTAACCGTTGAAGAAGTTATGGATGAAATTAAAAAAGATATGCCTTATTACAGACGTTCCGGTGGTGGGGTAACTTTATCCGGCGGAGAAGCTTTGTGCCAGCCGGAATTCGCCGTAAGTTTATTAAAAGCCTGTAAGGAATTCGGGATACATACAGCAATGGAAAGTACGGGTTACGCAGATTTTGAAGTAATTAAGGAATATCTGCCTTACCTGGATGTCTATTTAATGGATATTAAACATAGGAATAATGCAAAACATAAAGAATTCACCACCAGATCCAATGAACTTATATTAGAAAATGCTATAAAGATCGCACAAGCCGGTACCAATCTGGTAATCCGAGTGCCGGTGATTCCGACCTTTAATGACACAGAAGAAGAAATAAGAGAAATTGCTGCCTTTGCAAAGAATCTCCCCGGAGTAAAAGAACTTCATTTACTTCCCTATCACCGGTTAGGACAGGATAAATATGAAGGTCTTGGCAGGGAATATAACCTGGCACATTTAGAGCCTTTAAGCAAGGAGCGTATGGAAGAATTACTGGAGGCAGCTAAAAGTTCCGGATTAATCTGCCAGATTGGCGGCTGAACGTTTTGGATAGGAGTAAAAGGAGGCAGCGTTGAATATTCAGGATATATTGACCAATGATAATAAAATGAGAATCATACAGGAGATAGTACCGGGTAAACAAATTACAATTGCCCATGTCATTGCAAACCCGGATACGGTTCTTTACAAAAAACTGGGACTAAATCCAGAAGTGGATTATTCTAAATCCGCTATCGGTATCGTCACCATGACCCCCAGTGAAACTGCAATAATAGCCAGTGACATAGCAATCAAAACTTCCGGAGTGGAACTGGGTTTTGTTGACCGCTTCAGCGGAACGTTAATTGTTACTGGTTCAGTTTCGGAAGTTGAGACCTCCTTGAATGCCATTGTTGTATACGCACAGGAAAAGCTGCATTTTACCGTGTGTGAAATTACAAGAACATGAAAAAAATAATGTTAGTGGGCAGAAGTGAATGCGGTAAAACGACCCTGACACAGGCGTTACGTGGGGAACAGCTTAATTACCAGAAAACCCAATCCATGAATTATTATGATTTAATAATCGATACGCCAGGGGAATACGCTGAGAATAAGATACTGGCAGGCGCCTTGGCGTTATATGCTTATGAGGCAGATGTAGTGGGACTGCTCCTTAGTGCTACGGAGCAATACTCCCTTTATAGCCCCAATATAACCAGTCTGGTTAACCGGGAAGTCATTGGAATAGTGACCCAGATAGATAAAGAGGATGCGAGGCCGATAAGGGCTGGTGGGTGGCTTAATTTAACGGGCTGCGAAAAACTCTTTTTTGTCAGTGCGGTTACCGGTGAGGGGATTGACACTTTATTGGATTACTTAACTCAAGCTTAGAAATGCTTTATTAAATTAGCTATTCATATAAAAGAAAAACACTAATACAGGTGGTGGTGAACGCATGAATGCAGACTTGCTGCATAGGTTGGAAAAAATAACAAAAGAAGAAGAGCTTATTCTATCGGGGAGAAATTCTGTTGTTAAAAATCTTTATACCACCACGAAAGACTTTGTTGTGGATAGTAAAAAGATGCTTGAGAAAGGTAAATTAATTGATGTCAGAACCCATACCCGGTTTACCCATTTTCCCAAGCATAAGCACAATTATGTTGAAATCATCTATATGTGTCAGGGCAGGACAACTCACATTATTAATGATTTGAGCCAGGTTGTTTTAGAAGAAGGGGATTTGCTATTCTTAAATCAAAATGCCTATCAGGAGATACTGCCTGCCGGTGAAAAGGATATCGCTATAAATTTTATTGTACTTCCTGAATTTTTTGATGTTGCTTTTGGTATGCTGCAAGGGGAAAACATGCTAAAGGATTTTATTGTGGATTCCTTAAGGCAGGATACTGGAAAGGCCAGTTATTTATATTTTAAAGTGGCGGATATTTTACCAATACAAAATCTGATAGAAAATATGATCTGGTCCCTGGTTAATAAGCAGCCAAATAATCATAAAATTAACCAAACCACCATGGGGCTCTTATTTTTACAGCTTCTTAATTATACGGATAAAATAGAACAGGCAGATAATGATACTTATGATAATTACATTACCTTGTCTGTACTTCGTTATATAGAGGAAAATTACCGGGAGGCAAGCCTTACGAAACTTGCTGAGGATTTAAACCAGTCGGTTTATTCCCTAAGTAAATTAATCAAACGCAACACCGGGCATACTTATAAGGAACTGCTGCAGATGAAACGGTTTAATAAAGCTGTGGAATTATTAAGTAATACCAAATTAACAGTAGCAGATATCATTGCGGTGGTAGGTTATGATAATACAAGTTATTTTCACCGGGTTTTTAAAGAAAAGTATCATATGACACCAAAACAATACAGAAATTAAGAAACAAAATCTCACATAATTAGGAAATAAAATTTAAATCCCTCATTGTCCTTTCTGGAAGTATTTGTTATAATAAAAAAGGTTTATTATATGGCACTTTAAGAAGGATTTATAGACAGAAGAGCGTTACTTTACGCAGATTGGAGTTTCTTATGAAGGAATTATTTAAAAAAGGACAGGTTGTGCTGTTTCAGGGAGACAGTATAACAGATTGCGGCAGAGACAGAGATGATATTACCTCCTTATCAGAAGGATATCCCGGTGTGGTCGCCAAATTGTATAATACTTTATTTCCCGAGAATGGGGTTACTTTTATTAATAAAGGGATTTCAGGCAACCGGGTTATTGATTTACTAGACCGCTATGAAACAGATTTTAAGGCGGTTAAACCGGATTTTTTATCAATCTTAATCGGTATTAATGATACCTGGCGCAGGTATGATTCCAACGAACCAACGACCACCGAGGAATATGAAGAGAATTACAGAACCCTGTTAACCAGAATTAAAAAGGATTTTCCTGATTGTAAAATCATGATAATAGAACCCTTTGTACTTTATTCCCTGCCGGACAGAAAAGCCTGGAGAGAAGACCTTGACCCCAAAATCCATGTGGCAAGGGCCTTAGCAAAGGAATTTGCAGACTATTATCTGCCCCTTGATGGTATCTTTGCAAAGGCAGAAGTGGAACAATATACTTGTACCCAGATTGCAGAAGATGGAGTTCATCCTACAGCTATCGGTCACAGCATTATTGCTGAGGAGTACTTAAAGGCACTGTCAAAAGGCTGAACTCAAAAAATATAAATTCAAAAGATATGGCTTAAAAGGCATACACTCAAAAAGGAATGGAATTAAAAAGTAACAGATTTAGAATGGAAAAGGCTTAAAAAGTTATAGACTTAGAAAAGCTCTGAGTTGAAATAAACAAATTATAAATAACCTATAAGACTGTCTATCAGGAAAGTTTTATGGGTTATGTCTATTAAAGCTCTGTTAGATAAACTAAAATTGTAATAACAACTTCAATACTGATAATTGCATTACGTAAAAAAGGAGGAATGATAGTTGAAAATAAGCAATAAATGGCATCTATGGGTTATTGCATTATTTATGATGTTTATTTATATTATGGGGATTTATGATTTTGTTATGATGTTATCCCATAATAAATCTTATTATGCTTCTCATGGATATGGGGAAGCAGTAATTAAATACTTCACTAATTATCCATTTTATTTTATGATATTTTGGATTGTTAATTTGTTAACAGGATTTTTATCTCCAATATTATTAATACTCAGAAATTTGCACTCTAAAAATTTAGCATTTATATCTGTTATAGCAGATTTAATACTGTTAATATTGACATTCACTCTCAGAGACAGATGGCATGTATTAGGAAGTGGCGTGGCAATGTTTGACTTTTTTATTCTGGCATTTACTTTTGGATTATATTTATATTGTAGATATTTTTTTAAGAAAACTAGCTAAAATTCAAGTTTGTCGATGGTATGATAAATAAAAATAAGAACCGTTTAAAATTCTGTATTTTGGAACTTTTGAGCCTTAATTATTTAATAAAATCCATGAACCACAGTAAAGGCTGAACCCCTTGCCTTGACAGCGTTTCATGGATTTTGTGTATTATTATTAAAATCAAAATAGAATATTTTGTAAAATGAAAAGTTCTGTCATTCAATCAGATCAGGAAGAGCTGAAACTTAATTTACGATTGAGTAAAAAAATCTGCCCAGTCAGATATCAATTATTGAGTAATGAATTTATCGATATTCTATCTGTGATTGGTATTGCACACAGTTTACCCCGCGATTTCAGCCAACCTTTCAATAATAGGCAGATGCTGAGTACATAAAGTCTCACACTTACCGCAGCTGATACATTCTGCTGCCATAGAAGCCGGGATCTGCCAGTGATATTTAAGGCGGTCATGTAGATTGTTACCCAATAATTTTTCGTTATACGCATCCATGAATTTTGGAATATCAATATCTTTTGGACAGTGCTTGCAGTAGGCGCAGCCGGTACAAAGGTTATTAAGAGCAACTCCTTTATTTTCATATTCCTTATAAATCTCACTGGCTGGACGTTCCGCCAGATTTTCCACTGCTTTACAGGCATCATCGATGTGCGCTTTTGTAGTACAGCCGGCTAAGGTAATAGTAATCTCCTTATGGGAAGCTACGAAATTAAGGGCAGCCTGGGGAACAGTTAAGTCAGTTCCTTCTGCTAAATAACGGAAAGTATCCGGATTACTTGGGATAAGACCGCCGCCTAAAGGATTCATAACTACTACGCCCATACCTTTTTTGTATGCTGCTTCAATGCCGGTCTGGCGGAAACGGTAATTAAGAGCATTATAACCGATGAGCATACCTTTGAATAAATCAGAGTTTACCGCATCTTCCAGCTCATTTCCCTGCATATGGGAGGAGAATACAATGTTGCGGATCAGACCGTCAGCCTTTGCTTTTTCAAAGAAACCATATAAGGCATCACACTGTTTTGAAAAGGAATCCAGACTTAATACACACCATAAGTGATAAAAATCAAGATAATCAACCTTTAATCTGGTCAAAGTAGTTTCCAGTCTTTTGCGGTAATCGCCTTCCGTAGCCTTGCCGCCTACGGTTCCCATATTGGTTTTAGAAGACACATAGTAACTGTCTCTTGGTAATTGGGATAAGGCAATACCAGTTATAATTTCACTTTTATCATCACAATAAAAAGGAGCAGTATCAAAATAATTAATACCTTTTTCATGAGCATATAAAGTTACTTCTGCACATTTTTCAAAATTTCCTGCTTTCACGTCAGCATCATCATAGCGCATACAGCCCATGCCGATTGCGGATACCTTCATATCGGTATCTCCATATTGTTTGTAATACATAGTAAACCTCCAAGATTCGCCGGATTATTCTTACGATAAGATAGACAAGAAGCTTCAATAAATTGAAAAGAACCTGATCTATGCAATTTTCATTCGTACCCAGAATATTCCCTGTTGTTATTTGGTTATGATATCCAACTTGGATATAACTATTAGTATACCACATTAATAGAGACCCGTACATCTAAAATTTTGGTTGGTAAAACATAAGTAAGGTATAAAGTCCCAGTACTATACCTTACTTCATACTTTTCCAGGTATTCTTAAGCCGGAGTATTTCACTTTTGGCAGGAATATAGTATAATAAAGTGGTTAGTATAAAACATGGATGGAAATTTTATGTAAGTTTGATGTCCCCTTGGTTCTTGGGCTAGGGGCGGGCATACTGTTATGAAAAAAGCTAACTGAGAAGTACACTAAGGTCACGGAGGGATAATTAGTTGGAAAAGCATAATAAATTTCAAAATAAACATAATACACAAAATAAGCAAAACACGCAAAATAAACAAACGAAAAAAGTCGGGTTAAATACTAATACTACAAAGGAAAAAAAATCAGAAAAGCCTATTACGGACTGGTTTTTCATGACTGCCGATAGCGTGGATGCCAGAATGATTTCTGAACTCCTTAAATCAAAAGGATTTGGACAAATCGAATTGTGGGAAGCTATGAATATATTGCAGATTGAATTAGCGGGTAAAACCATAGATTTCGAGTTGGTGGAGTATGAGTTTAAATCTCCTTCGGACGCAGCATTTATAAAGAACCGCAATATTAAAACAATATTTGCAGTTACAGTAGAAGAAGGAGCCTTTGATGCTTTTAAACCTGCACTTAAGACTATCCTGGAGATATGGAGTGGTTTTCTTTGTGCTGACAGCGAGGATTTCAAACCGATTTTTGAGCTTAAAGATTTGCCTGAGTGATTAGATGCCTGGTCAGGTTATGAAGGAATACTAGGAAATTATTGCTATTTGGGCTAAAATAAGGTATGATAAATATATAATTAATAAGGGGAGAATATAGGGTACAGATTACAACCTTTTTGTTAAAGGTTTAACACTATATAAGAGCCTAATTAATTCATTTTTGGAAGGAAATTAAATTATGAAATCAGAACCGGATATTTTAAAAGCAAAAAGAAATCTTAGATTATCCTTATATGTTATATATATATTGTTTTGTGAAATTTTGTCCGTAATAGCAATCAGCCAGCTTTGGGACAGGCTTACAGCATGGATGATAAAGAAAAACAAAAGGAGCACCATATGACGGAAGAAAAACGGTTTGCTGTTTTAATCGATGCCGATAATGTATCTGCCAAGTATATCAAAAATATTCTAGATGAAATATCAAATTACGGTATCGCTACCTATAAAAGAATCTATGGTGACTGGACAAAACCTTCCGCTGGCTCCTGGAAAGATGTCCTCCTTGAGAATTCGGTAACGCCGGTTCAGCAATATGGTTATACGGTTGGAAAGAATGCTACAGATTCAGCCATGATTATAGACGCTATGGATATTTTATATTCGGGAAATGTAGAAGGTTTTTGTATTGTTTCCAGTGACAGTGATTTTACTAAACTGTCTTCAAGACTCAGAGAATCGGGTATGTTAGTAGTGGGTATGGGAGAGAAGAAGACACCGAAACCCTTTATTGCTGCCTGTAACCAGTTTAAATATTTAGATGTACTTGCTGAGACCGAGAAAAAGGGTATTGAAATAGAAGAGCACCAGATGGCACCTCTGATTAAGAATGGGGAAAAAGTTACAGATAGTAAAAAACCAGAAGATCAAAACCCAAATAATAAGGATTCGAAAACAGCACCAGGTCAGGACAATGCCGATTCGGTTAAAAACATGACGGATATCAGTGTTATCAAGTCTGCCATTATCAAGATGATGAACGAAGTGGATTCCGAGGAGCAAAACATGAATATGGGCGAACTTGGAAGCCGTCTGGTTAAGCGTTATCCTGATTTTGATGTAAGAAATTATGGAGATACCAAGCTGTCTAAATTCTTAAGGAAATTCGACTTTCTGGAGATTAAAGCAATGGGTAAAGAAGGTTCCTCCATGTGGGTTTCCTTAAAATCAGAAAATAATGAAATAGTTAATGAAAAACCGGCTGAAAATAAGAAGACAGCCAGTAATGCTCCTAAAAGAAGAAAAAGAATATATAAAAAGAAATAAAATAAATAAAGAAATAAAATAATACAGAAAAAATAGAATTCCATATACACAAAGATTAAAATACATCTATCTGTCTATACAAAAACATTAAAAAAAGTCTATTGACAAATAGCTTCATTAAAGCTATACTTAATTCAATTTAATGACGAAACCGATGAGCAAGAGAAGTAGCTAAAGGAAATCTTTCAGAGAGTCGCCGAAGGGTGTGAAGGCGGTAAGAATAGAATTTAGTGAATGGACTTGTGAGGGTGGCTTGAAACCGAAAGGAAGTAGATGTCAACGGGGACCCTGACCGTTATCAGCGGGGTGTATATGATAGTATACAAACAGAGTGGATGTCAATTGACATCAATATGGGTGGTATCGCAGAAGTTATAAAGCTTTTGTCCCTTAGATTAGGGGATGAAGGCTTTTTTTTATTTCATCGAAGGTGTCTGCACTCTGGAAGGATAATTTTAAGTAACCGGTGGAAGCTCTAAAAGCATAAAGTTATGAATGGGAACAGCACCTTGCATAATCAAGTTAAAAAAAGGAGGATATGAGATGTCAGTAAGCTATGAGGCTATGAAGGAATACGAGAGGGATTATAATTTAATCCCGGTGTGTAAAGAGATATTTTCGGATGTAATCACACCGATTCTGCTGCTAAGAAAGTTAGCTCAGGTAGATAAAAATTATTACCTGTTAGAGAGTGTAGAAGGCGGAGAGCGATGGGGCAGATATTCATTCCTTGGATTTAACCCGTTACTTCATGTGACCTGTAAAGATGGTGAAGTAACCATAAAAAGCGGTGAAATCGTAACTAAAATGTCCGGTGCACCGATGGATGCCCTAAGGGAACTGTTAAATAAATATAAAACTCCCCGTATGGATGGCTTGCCGCCTTTTACCGGAGGATTTGTCGGGTATTTTTCTTATGAGATGATTGGATATGCAGAACCGAAGTTAAAAATTAAGAAAAATGATTTTAAAGATTATGATTTAATGTTGTTTGACAAAGTCATCGCCTTTGATCATTTAAGACAGAAAATCAGTATTGTAGCCAACTATAAGGCGCAAGACAAGGAGCAGGGATTTCACGCAGCATTACTTGAAATTGATAAAATCATACATCTTATTAATGACAGAGCGCCCTTACAGGTACTACAAGCTGATGAAAACCCTGAATTTACCTGTAATACTACAAAAGAACGATATTGTGAGATGGTAGAACAAACCAAGAAATATATTCGGGAAGGTGATATCTTCCAGGCAGTTATTTCCAGAAGATTTGAAGCGGAATATCAAAACAGCCTTTTAAATACGTATAGAGTACTTCGGACTACCAATCCTTCTCCCTATATGTATTTTATCCAAAGTGAAGATGTACAGATTGCCGGAGCTTCGCCGGAGACTATGATAAAACTCATGGACGGAAAGCTTACTACGTTTCCGGTAGCCGGAACCAGACCAAGGGGGAAGACAACCAAAGAGGATACAGCACTGGAAATAGAACTTTTAGCAGATGAAAAGGAATTATCAGAGCATAATATGCTGGTGGACTTAGCAAGGAATGATGTGGGACGCATTGCAAAATACGGAAGTGTAAAGGTAGAAGATTATATGAAAATCCACCGTTTTTCCAAAGTAATGCATATTGCTTCGGTAGTAACCGGAGAGCTAGATCAGAGTAAGGATGGATGTGATACCGTAGCAGCTTTATTACCGGCTGGAACCTTATCAGGTGCCCCAAAATTCAGAGCCTGTGAGATTATTGATGAATTGGAACCCGTTGCAAGAGGCGTATACGGCGGAGCCATAGGTTATCTGGATTTCTCCGGTAATCTGGATGTATGTATAGCAATCAGGACAGCGGTAAAGAAAGATAATAAAGTGTATGTCCAGGCAGGTGCCGGTATAGTAGCTGACAGCGTACCGGAACGGGAATATGAGGAATGTGCCAATAAAGCAGGAGCAATTATGGAAGCAATTAAGAAAGCCAGCGAGGTAGATTTATGATACTGTTAATCGATAATTATGACAGCTTTTCTTATAATTTAGTACAATTAATCGGAAGTATTTGTGAAGAGAAGAAAGATTTAACAGGTAAGGGTTCAGAAATTAGAGTGATACGCAATGATGAGCTTTCGGTAAAGGAAATCAAAGCCTTACAACCCTCCCATATTATACTTTCACCGGGTCCCGGGCGTCCAATAGATGCCGGTATATGTGAAGAAGTAGTAAAAGAGATGAAAGAAACAACGCCGATTTTAGGAGTGTGTTTAGGGCATCAGGGAATTTGTGAGGTATTCGGGGCTGTCATAACTTATGCAAGTACGTTAATGCACGGTAAGCAAAGCATCGTAAAATTGGATACCCAAAGTCCCATATTTAAGGGGCTGCCAGAGGAGGTTCCAGTTGGAAGATACCATTCCCTGGCTGCAAAGCCGGATACTATTCCAGCCGAATTAGAAGTTATCGGTGTTGCTGATGACGGTGATATTATGGCTGTTAAGCATAAGGAATATGAGGTCTTCGGTCTGCAATTCCATCCAGAATCCGTTCTTACCCCAAGCGGCAGAACAATGATGGAGAATTTTCTGAATAATTACTAGATTGGTGATTCTTATAGAAAAAGCATATAGATAAAAAATATATAGATAACAAGGATATTAGTATTAAGATAGAAACCCAAATAATAACTGAGGTAGAACCCCAAATTATAGCTGAGGTAGAAACCAAAATTATAGTTGATAATGAAATCATACTACAATATAAGCGGTATATTTTAAAAATGAAATGGAATTAATCTGATACTAAAAATTATGTATAGTTTGATGGAGCATAGTCTTTTAAAAATATATAAGGAGGATATTTCAATGATTAAAGAAGCAATCTATAAGATAACGAATAAGGAAAATCTGTCGTATGAAATGGCAGAAAGTGTTATGGATGAAATCATGAGCGGGGAAGCGTCCGGTATACACATGGGGGCCTATCTGACCGGACTTCGCATGAAAGGTGAAACTATTGAAGAGATAACCGCCAGTGCGGCAGGTATGCGCAAGCACTGTACCAGACTGCTCCATAACATGGATGTGCTTGAAATTGTTGGAACCGGCGGCGATGAAGCCTATACCTTTAATATTTCCACTACTGCCTCTTTGGTGGTGTCTGCTGCCGGAATACCGGTAGCAAAACACGGTAACCGCAGTGTTTCCAGTAAATGCGGTGCGGCAGATGTATTAGAGGCGTTAGGTGTTAACATTATGATTAGTCCTGCCGAAAGTGCAGAAGTATTAAAGGAAATCGGCTTATGCTTTATGTTTGCCCAAAGCTATCATACAGCTATGAAATACGTTGCTCCTGTAAGACGGGAACTTGGAATCCGTACCATATTTAATATCTTAGGACCGCTTGCTAATCCGGCAGGAGCAAATATGCAGCTTCTTGGTGTTTATGATGAAGCCTTGGTTGAGCCTTTGGCTAAAGTTCTGGCTAATTTGGGAGTTAAGCGTGCCATCGTTGCTTATGGAAATGATGGAATAGATGAAATATCTTTAAGTGCCCCAACTACCTGCTGTGAAATCAGGGACGGTATTGTTACCTCTTATAAGCTGGAACCGGAACAATTCGGTCTGACAAAGTGCAGAAAAGAAGATTTAACAGGTGGCGGACCTAAAGAAAATGCAGACTTTACACTAGCTATCTTAAATGGAGAAAAAGGTCCTAAACGGGATGCGGTCTTAATGAATGCGGCTGCCTGTATTTATATGGTAAAAGACAATATAACCTTAAAAGAGGCAGTTATAGAGGCAGCAGAGGTCATTGACAGCGGCAAAGCTGTAAAACAGCTTAATCGGTTTATTACACTTACAAATAAGTAAGTAGTATCTGGGATGACAGATGGATAATACCAGAGTTTGGTGAGTCAGATACTTTCCTATGGTATAAATTGCATACTGTTATATTAGAATACACCGCCAGGATGCCTTTCATGGAGAGAAAGTTACAAACTTAGGAAGTTTCTTGCAGAGTGAACGTGTCGGTAATCTGACACCTTCCTCTTGAATGGAAAATTCGTTTAAATCGATAAAAGGCTAGTAAAAAGCAGATAAGGCTAGTACAAAGCAGGAAAAGGCTAGTACAAAGCAGGAAAAGGAAAGGTCATAATAATTATGATATTAGATAAAATTGCAGCAGCTGCAAAAGTAAGGATTGAACAGGATAAGAATAATATTACCTTCGATACTATGAAACATCTAGCCCAGGCGATTAATCAAAATACCGGCTTTCCATTTGAAAAAGCTATAACAGAAAAGGGTATCCATTTTATCTGCGAAGTAAAAAAAGCATCACCCTCGAAAGGAATTATTGCAGAGGATTTCCCTTATACAGAAATCGCAAGGGATTATGAAGAAGCAGGTGCAAGCTGTATATCTGTATTGACGGAGCCCGACTTTTTTAAAGGCAGCGATGTTTATCTGACGGAGATTAAACAGCTGGTAAGTATTCCGGTACTTCGTAAGGATTTTATATTAGATCCTTATCAAATCTATCAGGCCAAGGTTATCGGAGCCGACTGTATTTTGCTTATCGCTTCCCTTTTACCAGAGGATACGATAAGGGAATATATTAAACTTTGTGATAGTTTAGGACTTTCTGCCTTAGTTGAAGCACATGATGAAAGGGAAATTGCTTCGGCAGTCCTTGCAGGGGCAAGGATGATAGGGGTTAATAACAGGAATCTTAAAACCTTTGAGGTGGATATCAGCAACAGTGAACGACTCAGGAAACTGGTTCCGGAGCATATTTTATTTGTAGCAGAAAGCGGGATAAAGTCCTGCAGCGATATTGAGCAGTTAAGAAATGCAAAAGTGAATGCTGTTCTAATCGGTGAAACCTTAATGAAAAGCCCGGATAAAAAGAAAATGTTACAGGAATTAAGAGGCGGTTATGACAAAAATTAAGCTATGCGGATTAAAAAGGATAGAGGATATTGAATATGTCAATCAATATCAGCCGGATTATATCGGGTTTGTCTTTGCCAGGAGCAGCCGTTTTATTGACGATACGGTAGCTTTACAGCTTAAGCACAAGCTGGATGAACGAATCCAGGCAGTGGGTGTATTTGTAAATGAACCGATGGGGCATATTGTTTCATTGTGCAGGAATAAGGTAATCGACGTGGTACAGTTACATGGTGATGAAGATGAAGCTTATATTAGCAAGTTAAAAGAGTTCATTTCCAACCCAATAATAAAAGCAATCCGGGTTCAAAGCAGAGAACAGATTAAAGCAGCCCAAAGTCTTCCTGTTGATTACCTTCTTCTCGATACGTATCAGAAAGCACAGTATGGCGGCAGTGGTATAGCATTTGACCATCGTATTATACCAAAATGCAGTAAGCCCTTTTTTCTGGCAGGGGGACTTAATAAAGAGAATATCGTAACGGCTATAAAAGACAGCAATCCCTATTGTATAGATGTCAGCAGCGGAGTTGAAACGGATGGGGTTAAGGATGAGGAAAAGATAAAAGAAATAATTGGAATGGTAAGGTATATGAAATAGTAAAGAATATGAAATGGTAAGAAATATGAAATGGTAAGGAATAAGAAATAGTAAGGAATATGAAATAGTAAAGAATATGAAATAGTAAAGAATATGAAATGGTAAGGAATATGAAATAGTAAGGAATATGAATTGTAAAGAATATGGAATGGTAAGCGATATAGATATAGTAATATTAATATTTGGTAGTAGTACCAGAAAAGAGGTATGAAATGAAAAAAGGAAGATTTGGTGAATATGGAGGTCAGTATATTCCGGAAACCTTGATGAATGCTGTCCAGGAAGTAGAAAAGGCATATGAATTCTATAAAAATGATCCGCAGTTCGTTAAGGAACTGGATGATCTTTATAAAAATTATGCAGGACGCCCTTCCCTCTTATATTATGCGGAAAAAATGACCAAGGATTTAGGCGGTGCTAGAATATATCTGAAAAGGGAAGATTTAAACCACACCGGTTCCCATAAAATCAATAATGTATTAGGTCAGGTATTACTGGCAAAGAAAATGGGTAAAACCAGAGTTATCGCAGAAACCGGAGCAGGTCAGCATGGAGTGGCAACAGCAACAGCAGCAGCCCTTATGGGTATGGAATGTGATGTATTTATGGGTAAGGAAGATACGGACCGTCAGGCTTTAAATGTATTCCGTATGGAGCTTCTAGGCGCGAAAGTACATCCCGTAACCAGCGGCACTATGACCTTAAAGGATGCCGTTAATGAAACGATGAGAGAGTGGACAAAGCGGGTGGAGGATACATTATATGTCCTTGGCTCTGTTATGGGTCCCCATCCCTTTCCGACTATAGTAAGGGATTTTCAGAAAATAATCGGTAAGGAAATCAAAGAGCAGTTAAAAGAAAAGGAAGGAAAACTCCCGGATGCAGTAATCGCCTGTGTTGGGGGCGGCAGTAATGCTATGGGTGCCTTCTATGAATTTATAGAGGATAAATCGGTAGAATTAATTGGCTGTGAAGCAGCCGGACTTGGGGTGGATAATCCTAAAAATGCTGCAACCATTGCAAACGGCAGCGAAGGAATTTTTCATGGTATGAAGTCTATTTTCTGTCAGGATGAATATGGACAGATTGCGCCGGTTTATTCTATTTCCGCTGGACTTGATTACCCGGGAATCGGACCGGAACACGCTATGCTTCATGATATAGGCAGGGCTAAGTATGTGCCTATTACCGATGAAGAAGCAGTAAAAGCCTTTGAATATCTAGCTCGTACCGAAGGCATTATACCTGCGGTGGAAAGCGCTCATGCGGTTGCATATGCTTTAAAAGCCGCACCTGCTTATGATAAGGATAAGATTATTGTAATTAATATATCCGGCCGGGGAGATAAGGATGTGGCTGCAATTGCAAGATACAGGGGGGTAACTATTTATGAGTAGAATAAAACAGGCATTTGAAAACGGCAAGGCATTTATTGCTTTTGTAACTGGTGGTGACCCTGATCTTGAAACTACGGAAAAACTTATTTACACGATGGAAGCTGCCGGTGCGGATTTAATTGAAATCGGAATACCCTTTTCAGATCCCATAGCGGAGGGAATCGTGATTCAGGAAGCCAATGAAAGGGCTTTGGCAGCGGGCTGTACTACAGACAAACTCTTTGACCTGGTGGCAAACGTACGCAAAAAGGTACAGGTACCATTGGTGTTCCTAACTTATATCAATCCCATTTATACCTATGGGAAAGACAGATTTATGTCCAAATGCAAGGAAACCGGCGTTGATGGGATTATCGTACCGGATCTGCCTTTTGAAGAAAAGGAAGAACTGGAACCGGATTGCAATAAATATGGTATTGATTTAATATCCCTCATTGCACCTACATCAAAGGAACGTATTAAAATGATAGCCGAGAATGCAAAAGGATTTATATACTGTGTATCCTCCCTGGGTGTTACCGGTGTACGTACCGAGATTAAGACCGATATCAATGCTATGATTAAACTGGTGAGAGAAGCAAGCAAGGTTCCCTGTGCAGTTGGATTTGGTATATCCACCACAGAACAGGCAGCCAGATATGCAGATCTTGCAGATGGAGCTATCGTTGGAAGTGCCATTGTAAAGCTGGTAGCCCAGTATGGCAGAGAGAGCGAAGCGTCGGTATACGAGTATGTAAAAGCTATGAAAGAAGCTGTTAGTAAGGTCAGGGGAGAAGAGTCGCCTCATTAAAAATATTCAGAAAGGAAATACCATTATCATATGTTGTCAATTCTTAAAACTATTTATTGTAAAACTAATTGTAATAAAACCATGGATATTGTATAATCAGAAACGAGTCATAATTATACATAATGGTCAAATCGAATTAAGAAAGGTTACTGCGATGAAATTATTACAAGAAAGAATAGTAAAAGACGGAAACGTAAAAAATGGTAATGTCCTTAAGGTTGATAACTTTTTAAACCATCAGATGGACATCGGATTATTCAATGAAATTGGACAAGAGTTTAAAAGAATATTCAGTGATTTAAAAATTAATAAGATATTAACCATCGAAGCCTCGGGAATCGGAATTGCCTGTATTACAGCCCAGTATTTCAATGTACCGGTGGTATTTGCAAAAAAGGCTCAAAGTATAAATATAGACGGTGATGTATATTCTACAAAGATAGAATCCTTTACTCATAAAAAGACTTATGATGTTATTGTTTCCAGAAAGTTTTTAAGCAAAGAGGACAGGGTTTTAATTATTGATGATTTTTTAGCCAACGGATGTGCCCTGGCAGGACTGATTGATTTAGTAAGGAGTGCAGGAGCTAAAGTGGAAGGAATCGGTATTGTAATTGAGAAAGGCTTCCAAAGCGGCGGGGATATGATTCGTTCCATGGGTGTACGTTTAGAATCGTTAGCAATTATTGATAGTATGAATGCAGAAGATGGAAGCGTAGTATTCCGTAATTAAGCCGATACTTTGTTCTATAGAAATCCGGTCAGACAGTTTATCATCTTGTCAGACCGGATTTTAATTTAGGAAAGTTCTTAGAACTTACCTACATATTAAAAAGTCTTCCAGGCAGGATGGACATGACGCGCTCCAATTCTTTATTTCAATGTGTTTACTTTTCTTCCAAGGAAGATGTCACTGTAGTGACAGCGCGTCAGAGCTAAAGTCTGGCAAGCCAGACTCTTTCTTTATATTCATTATTAGATGAAATATTAGCTGTAATTGGGGCAAAATGAGAAAGAAATCAGAAAGAATTTTTATTTTTCTCTTGCTTATTTTGCTATTTCTTAGTAAAATAGATGTGCTGCCTGAAAAGTATAAGTTTAAAAGCTTGAACAGTCACAGATGGGAGTAAGAATGAAGAATATTAAGGAGCATATCAAACAGAATCAGTTTAAACCGGTGTATTTATTATATGGCACGGAAAGTTATCTTAAGAAGTTATATAGGGATAAGTTAAAGACTGCAATTCTTTCTGATAGCGACGATATGAATTATTCCTATTTTGAAGGCAAAGGGACAGACGTATCAAAGGTCATTGCAGCAGCGGATACATTACCATTTTTCAGTGAACGAAGACTGATTATCATAGAGAACAGCGGGTTATTTAAAAGTCAGAATAATCTGGCGGATTATATAAAATCCATACCCGAAACGACTCATATCATTTTTGTTGAAAATGAAATAGATAAAAGAAACCGGTTATATAAGGCAGTTAAGGACTTTGGAACCATATCCGAGATGAATGGTATGGACGAAGCAAACTTAAAACTCTGGATTGCCTCCCTGCTTGACAAGGATAAGAAAAAAATTACTGGGGACACCATATTATATTTGATTAGTAAGACCGGTACGGATATGGAGAATATCCTGAATGAAGTGGAAAAGTTGACCTGTTATGCCATGGACAGAGAGGTTATTTCCATAGAAGATATTGAAGCAGTCTGTACAGTCCAAATCAGTGGCAAAATTTTTGCCATGATTGACGCCATTGGCAGCAGACGGCAGCAGCAGGCTTTGGATTTGTATTATGATTTATTAGCCTTAAAAGAAAAACCGATGTCCATATTATTTTTGATTGCCAGGCAGTTTAATATTCTTATACAGGTTAAGGATTTAGCCGCCTTAGGATATAATAATACGGTTATCAGCCAAAAAACCGGACTTATGCCCTTTACCATCGGTAAATATATAAGTCAGGGCAGGAATTTTACTACAGCTACTTTAAAGGAAGCACTGCAAAACTGTGCAGAAATTGAGGAATTAATTAAAACCGGCAGACTGATTGATATAATTGGAGTAGAGCTTCTGATTGTAAAATATAGTGCCGCATAACTCATGGTGTTTAGGATTATAGGAAGTTGTATTCTGATATTATTTATGAAAGAATATGGCCTTTCCTTAATTATATAGTTGGAGAAGTACCCAAGTGGTTGAAGGGTCCGCACTCGAAATGCGGTAGGTCGGCAAAACCGGCGCATGGGTTCAAATCCCATCTTCTCCGTTGCAAGACTGTCAATTTATACATTGATGGTCTTTTTTATTTTCAGAAAAATTCTCTGTAACTATCCTCTTTATATAAATTAATTTTCTTATTATCCACTTGCTTGTAGGAGTGTCTCATTTATATTCTAGCTTAGATCCAGTCACAATTTACACTTATTTTAAGGAGTGAGAAGGGTACTACTTACATTGTGTCATATTATGGCACATTAAATCGTAATGTGTATATTATAATAATGTAATTATTATCGGAAGGACTGTGTGGATCTATTACTGTTGGTAAAACCAAACTTATAGGGATAAATGATATTGATTATTAAGTAATCTTGGTTTAGTCGACTATCCAGGAGTCAGAGCAATAATTATGCTTTATTAAACGGGTGTTTGCAATAAGTCTGATCTTAGTTTGGCACTGAAAGACCCTCTATCCCAAAAGCAAGCGGAGTATACCTGTTTGAATAAACAGTTTACCGGTCAAAGGATGCCAGATATGCATACCTAAAAGCCAAGTTCCCTAATTAAACAGATATCGGATTTTGTTTAAGAATTTAATTACCAGTAATGAATCCAGTTTATTAATAGTTAAGGAGGAATTTTTCATGCCGGTATCCATTATATTGCCAAGTGATGATACTTTTATAGCATCGGGTTATCCGACTACAGTCTTTGGCAGTTATCCCTTTTTATATATTGGTGTATTCATAGCACCGGGAGATAATTACAGAACGTTGTTAAAATTTGACCTGTCTGCTATTCCTCAAGGAAACACCATCACACAAGCGGAATTAAATCTTTATATTTATAGAAAAGACGTCCCTGGTCCAGAATTGTTAAGTATATATTTAAATCAGAGTGACTTTAATGAGAATACAGTGACGTATTTAAATGCACCAGCAATTACACCGACCGGTATTACTGCAACCGTAACCGACGCAGATGTCAATACCTTTTTTGGTATTGACATAACTCCGCTGGTCCAGCAATGGTATCAAAATCCCGCCACCAATAACGGTATAACCATAATCGGTCCGGAAAATACTTATTCATTAATCGGCAGTTACAGTACGAATGTTTCTGACAGCAGTTTTTATCCCTTCCTTCAGGTAACCTATGAATCCAGCTGTAATTGTACCAGTGATTTTATAAGTGATGTAACCCAGTCCGGTGATTATACCATCTATGAGTCAAATACTCTTTTGTTAAACCAAAGAGTACTTGGTACCTTCAGTGTTGTAAACAATGGATTTACCGATGGACTTGCCGTACTTCAGATTTTAAACGGCAGCAGTATCTGGGTAGATGAAAAGTCCGCACAGGTAAGGCCCGGTCAGACAAAAGTGTTAACCACCACCGCCTCAAGGCTGGATGAAAGAATATCAATTGTAAGTATTATTTCTCCTATTATTTCAGGAACCCCGGGTGGTACCCTGAATGCAAATGATAATCTTTTCAATCCGAATAATGTAGCCCTAACCTTTAGCTCAGACAATCCGGATTTTATAGTAGACCCGAATACGGGTATTATTACAATTAATAATTCCGGTTCTGCCACAATAACAGTTACCACTAAAAATATTGACGGTCCCAGCATATCCTTTACGGTTATTGCGGTAGGAAATAATTCAGTATACAATCAAACCCAGGGTATTTTCTATGCTACCATCCAACAGGCTATTAATGCTGCCAATCCGGGAGATGTTATTCAGGTTGGACCTGGTAATTATCCTGAAAATGTGACAATTGACAAGCGGATTACCTTAAATGGATCCGGAAGCGGTGTTGGCGGCACCATAATTAATCCTGCTTCCGGAGTCGGTATTGCAGTTTCCATGGGAGGTTTAAACTCAGCCCAAAGGCTGGTAATATCCAATCTGCAGGTAACCGGTGCTTCACAGGGGATTTCAACCATTGGCAGTAACCAGCCAAGTCATATTACGATTTCCAATGTAGCACTGCTTAATAATTCAAATAACGGATTTAATATTAACGTAGAGCCCGCATTCCCGGTTATGACCGATTTGATTGTAACAGATAGCAATTTTTCCAATAACGTAATTGCAGGCTTCAGAGTTCCGACCTATGCGCAGGTGTCGGAGGTAACAATCCAAAACAGCATGTTTAACGGAAATGCCAATGGAATTTTAGTATTTTCAGGAACAGCAACCTTTAACAATATTAACATTACCAATTCCCAGTTTAATAATAACACCTCAAAAGGAATGTATTATGAAGCCCTGAATAATGCGTTCCTGACAAATAATACAATTAATAACAGCGGCACTGCAGGGAGTTTTGCCGCCGGTATCGACATTAACCTGAAAAACGGCAACTATCAGAACGTCAACCTGATTAATAATACAGTAACCAACAGCGGTAACGGTGACCCTGTCAATGGTGCGGCTGCAGTAATTAAGGGCAGGAATGACGGGACTAACAACGGTACCCTTACCGATGTGACCGTATCCGGCGGCACATATTCGAATGCCCCGGTGGGAATACGGTTTGGTGAGACCGGACAGAACAACAGTTATCCAACGAATACGGTTGTAACTGGTGCAACCATTGCAAATAATGGAATTGGTCTGCAAAATGTTACAACAGTCACAATTACCCAAAATAATAATACCTTCATTAATAATGGTATTAATCTGGTTGGCAGTTTCAATTAGCGAAATCATAATAGTAGAACATCTAGATGGATGTGCCGCGGAATAGACTTTTCTACGATGCGGCATATCTTTTGTTAATGCGCTGTTCGGTGTGGTATTTTCAAAATGAAAGAGAATTTGAGATATTGATGGCATGAATGAATCGTTTATGATATAGTAAATACAAAGATTTAATTATCTATGCAGCTGGAAAAGGATTTAAAAAGAAAATATGGATAAAAGAATAGAAAAAACAATTACGAATTTAAAGCAGAATAATATGGAAGGATATTTCGTAAAAGATAAAGAAGAATTACTTTTATTGTTAAAATCATTGATGAAACAGGGAGATACAATTGGCTGCGGGGATTCTGGTACCTTAGAGGAAACAGGGGTATTTGCTTATATACGAAACAGCGGTCATACTTTTTATGATAAGCATCAGGAAGGTTTGACAGCAGAAGAGAAGCGTAAAATATATTTGCATAATTTTGATGCAGACATCTTTTTGACTGGAACGAATGCGATAACAGTAGATGGAAAATTGTTTAATATCGATGGAAATGGAAGCCGTGTGGCACCCATGCTTTATGGTCCCAGGCAGGTTATCGTGGTTGCAGGTATTAATAAGCTGACTGATACGGTAGAAGAAGCAATCAACCGAACCAGACAAATCGCTGCACCAATGGATGCCATGAGGCTTAAGAAAAATACGCCCTGTACCAAACTGGGGAAATGTATTGATTGCGGACATGAGCAGAGAATCTGCAACGATTTTGTCTTAATTGCAAGACAGTTCATTAAGGATAGGATAAAAGTGATACTGATTAATCAGAAGTATGGTTTTTAGCAGATTATATTTGAAACGCTAAATCCGTATGAAAAATGTATTGAATTGAAGGTATATACGCCCATATTCATAAAATACAAGTTAAAAACCTTTTGACACTTGAATCAAGCATTTGACTTAATCCCAACTTTTATAGTAAAATGCGATTACCTAACATGAGTTAATATTTAAAGGAGGTTTTGCATATGGATTATACCTTTGGCTTTTCAATAAAAGGACTTATTATTTTTCTGCTGCCTATGATACCAAATCTCTTTTTCTTCCTGTTTCCTAAAAATGGGAATGCCTTTGGGAATGCAGATAATAAACATGTCATATTGGATATACTAGAACATGGCAGTCAAGCGGTTTTTGTTTTCCTGCTGATTTTTCTGATTAACAGACAAACCTCGCTGGTTTTGGGTCCATATACATTTAGTTTTGGGATTGCCTTAATTATGTATTTTATTTTATGGGGCTTTTATTTTTCAGGGAATAATACTCTTTTCATACTCCTTGGATTAGCCATAATACCGGTGGTTTATTTTATCCTGTCGGAAATATGGCTTCATAACTTACCAGCTATAATACCAACAATGATTTTTGGAATAGTACATACTATTATAACTTATATAGATTGGAAAAAGATTCAATGACATACAAAGGATTGGTAGTATTACAAGAAAATTTTTGATAGATAAAGGATACAGGAGAAGTCTGAAATAAATTCTGTGAATCCAAAGATTTAAACGATATTGTGAATCATCATGAATAACCATCAGGAGGAGATAGTATGATTACGAACCCAATTGTAGAGAATATACTTGCTAGAAGAAGTACGAGACTCTTTCAGGAACAGCAAATTGAAGAAGAGCAGTTAGAAACACTGTTAGAAGTGGCCAGATGGGCACCCAGCGGAGGCAATAATCAGACTTGGCTTTTTACGGCTGTTCAGAATAAAGATATCCTATTAAAAATCAATGAATTGGTGCGGGAAGGCTTTCGTCATTGGATTCCGGACGACGATTATCCGGGTAAACTTGGGGCCAAAGCCAGTTCAGCAAAGGAAAACTATAATTTTTACTATCATGCCCCAACCGTTATTATAGCATCTAACCGCCCAAACTATGAAAATGCCATGGCAGACTGTTCCCTTGCCCTTGAAAACATCTTCCTGACAGCTCATTCTATGGGGCTTGGAAGTTGTTATCTAAACCAGCTGCATTGGCTGCGAAATGATGAAAAGTTACGTGAGTATCTTTTTGAATTGGGCATCCCAAGAGAAAATACAATCTGTTCCACCGCTGCAATCGGGTATGCAGTAAGGGAATCAAAACCTCCGGTGCGCAAAGAGGGTACAATCCAAATAATAAAATAAAGTGCAAGGATGCAGGTATGGAAAAGAAGCCAAAATGTTAAGAATAGTTGGCTTCTTTTTTTCGTTACTGATATAATAGAGGTAATTTATACCAGGGAGGAATAGGCATGATAAATTATAGGAAAGCATCAGCTGAAGATATTGAGGTTTTGGTCAGTCTTCGTATTTTAATGTTGAAGGAAGGTACGGAATTATCCGCAGAATTTGAAAAGAAACTTGCAGAAAATACCAGACAATATATATTAGAGGGATTTAACAACCAGACCTATCAAGTACTGGTCGCTGAATTAAATGGTGAGATTGTTGCCATGAGTGGATTAACCTATTATACCTTGCCTCCGAATGATCATTGTCCAAATGGAAAAACTGCGTATATCGGCAGTGTCTATACTAAGCCAAACTACCGCAGACAAGGTATTGTTTCAAAACTGCTGGACATTACGGTGGAGGAAGCGAAAAAATCCGGATGTGAAAGGCTTCAATTACATACGACAGATATGGGAAAAACGATTTATGAAAGTTATGGTTTTGAGTATTCTGCCATTTCCATGGCATATTATCCTTTTAGATAACATGAGAAATCCGTTAGTTTCTGTATGGGAACTAACGGGCAGAAACAGAAGTAACGCATTATAATTAAAGTCAGGAGGTGAACAGATGGAGTGGGTCGATAGAATGAATCAGGCTATTGATTATGTTGAAAATAATCTAAATACAGAGATAGATTATGAAGAAATCAGTAAGATAATGGGATGTCCCTTTAGTGTATTTCAGCGGTCATTTACCCTGATCTGCGGGATACCCTTATCGGAATATATCCGTAACCGGAAATTAACCGGTGCGGCCTATGAGCTGCAGAATACGGATTCGAAAATAATTGATATTGCCTTAAAGTATGGATATGAATCTTCGGATGCATTCAGCGTGGCCTTTAAGCGGATGCACGGTGTCATGCCGGCTATGGCAAGAAAAACCGGTGTAAAGTTAGCCTTTTACTGCCGGCTGAGCTTTGCACTTACCATTAAGGGGGTCTATAAGATGGATTATAAAAAAGTGGAACGGGAATCGTTTAAAGTAATTGGGAAGAGAAGGACTACTCCATATGGAGGAGGTACCTGGGCTATAGTCAAAAGCGATGGAAGCGGAAAAACCATTGAGGATCTATGCGGACATTTTTATGATTTAGGTCTTTGTTTTGGATTTTTTGAAGATGGAAGCAATGACTATATGTGTGGTGTTGAATGGGAGAAGGAGGAGGTTGACGGGTTTGAAAGCTATACGTATCCAGCAGCAACCTGGCTGATATTTGAAGCCAGAGGCGGTATCACGGAAAATGTACTTTTCAATACCTGGCAGCGGATTAACCAGGATTTTCTCCCCCAAAGCAAATACAGAAAATCTGAGCTGCCTACCATAGAAAAATATGTGGAATGGGATGAGGCATCAGATATCTGCAAGGTTGAGATTTTAATACCGGTTGTAGTAAAAGATACTTTAAATTAAACGGATTGTAATAAGGTAAGGTACTTTAGATTTTATTTCTGGTTTCTTAGCCAAGACTTGAGTAGTAATGATAAAAAAGACATAGTGTTTAGTTGGTATAAATAACCGACAGCTATGTCTTTTTAATGCAATAGAAAATACTTCCTATTACATAAAAAAGCCCTCCTTTATGGATGCGCACCTCGCCAAGAGGAAGTGGTTTGCGCATGACGCGCTATTGGAAGTTGTCACTAAAGAGACAGCGCGTCAGCGCTATTATCATTCTAGGAATTAGGTTCCAATCTGTTTCAGCCATTGAAGTATTTCGTCAATTGCTAATTTGTGATTTCCTGTCTGGCAATGCTGTTCACCTCCCTCTGCTTCCGTAAACATTCTTTTAGTAAGACTTTTTGCATGTTTAATTTTACCACTCAGATGGTAAAACTGATTTCTTGGTATATAATGATCTTTTTCTCCGGCAAGCAGTAACACATGGCAGGTAAGCCGGTCACACACATTTTGAGGTAGATGGTGTTTTAATAATTCCCGGTAAAAATCATACGGGGTTTTTGTTCCGGTTATATACATTCCCTGCATCATAGCCCAGTCAGCGATTAAACTTTTTTTTCTGAGAAATTCAAGAATTGTATTTGCCGACTTTTTTCTCTGGTGCAGAACTAAGAATCGTACCATATATTTTAAAAGCGGAGGAAACATATCAGTCATACAAAAAAATCCATTTTCAAGAACATCATAGGCTGCTGCCGCTTTGATTCTTGGTTCAAATGCAGCAGCTCTGAGTGCAAGATAACCGCCCCAGGAGATTCCAATCATAGTACAGGATTCTACCTTATAATAATCCAGTACACAAGAAGTTGGTTTTTCCCAGTCAGCCATAAAGGTGAGTCCATTTTTTAAGGTTTTCCCTTGTCCCCCGCCTTCAAACAGGATTATGGTATACCCATAATTCGTAAATTGGATTAATGCAGGTACAAATTCTTCAATAAAAGAATCGTAACCCCCGCAAATTAACAGAATACCTTTTTCGTTTTCACTTTTTAAATAGAGACTATGCATTTTTAAACCCATAAAAGGTATTTCATTTATTACATAGTTTAGCCCCATTTGATTAAAAGCCGAATGAAAGCATTGATAAGATTCTTCATACATATGGTTTTTCTCCGGATGGTCTTCCTTTAGAAAAAATTCAGCCATTCTGTAGGCATAAGCCCCACGCATATACTCGGATGCCATCTTATACTGATTGCCAAGAGAAGACCATACTTCAAACCAGGTTGACAAGTCCTTTATTCCCTGTGTTTTTTCAAGAATTATTTTCTTATCCCCCGCTTTTTCTCCATAAGTTAATACTCTGTTGATCTGAAAATCAAGCTGTTGTATTCCGGTTATATTTTTTATATAAGCCATTATGAATTTCCTCCTGATTTAATGTGTTACAATTGACGCATTTTTCGAAATTCATTATAATGATATCGTATGAAATTTACAATAGAAGGCTTTATTGTGCTGCATTTTGATATGACATGTGACACTTTAGCAGGAGTATTGTTTAATTGCGGCAGTACCTTTAGTTATACTTGCCATATGCAAGGGGGGTAAATATGAATAAGATGAATTACAGGATTGCACTGCAATCCCAAAAAATGCTGACAGAGGGATTAATTAAGCTGATGGAAACCAATGATTACTCCATGATTACAGTGACTCAAATTTGTCAGGAGGCTCAGTTGTCACGCCGGACGTTCTATCGTTTGTATGAAACAAAAGAAGAGGTATTACAAGAATATATGAATTTTCTTGCAAAGGAATTTATTGATATGGTATCAAAAGAAGCTCCAGGACATTACACCGAGGTTGCAATGATTTATTTTGAATTTTGGAAACAGCATGTGGATTTTCTAAATCTGCTTAAGAAAAGCAAAATGCTTGATCTAATTCATAGCACGGCCGGAGAAATTGCTCCTGTAATTTTTCAAATAGTTAAACCAGATGTCCAGGTTGATGCAGTAGTTCTCACTTTTTCATTATCCTATAGTCTTGGAGGATTGAATGGAATACTAATCAAATGGATAGAGGAAGGAATGATGGTGTCACCCGAACAAATCAAAACTATTCTGGAAGGCGCACTTCGTATTGCTAAGATATAAATGTGGCAGAACAATAAATAGTAAAGTATATAAAAACTTGATTGACAAATAATAACATTATAAATATAATGATATTATACTCCACATGGATGGTAAGGAGATTCTGATCGGATGATTCATCGATCTGACATGGATGGTATACAGCAGTAAACTAATCATGAATAGTAAATAACGAACGGAGTATCTGAAGAATTTTAAATAACAAAAAAGGGGTAGAAAAATGGAAACAGAAAAAATTACAATTAATGTAGGCGCTATAGACTTAGGTCAGATAGATCTTTTGGTAGAACAGGGGTTTTACTCCAACAGAACTGATTTTATCCGTACTGCTATTCGTAATCAGGCTAATGTACACGCTATAGAAATCAGCAGAATAAAAGAATCCAATTCCTTTGGTATTGATCTGCTTGATAGAGAATTAAAAAAAATAGATGTAATAGCAGATGCAGCATTAAAAAATATATGCAGCAATGAAGCAAGATTTGCTGGAACTGGTGTATTTGTATTTAGTAAAAAGAACCTGGAGGAAATTAAAACAACTGGTAATAAAATTGAAATCAAGATGATTGGAATGTTAATTATCGAAAAAGAAGTTACACCAGAACTGGCTGCGGAGACATTTCAGAGTGTTAAAGTTTTTGGTATCATTAAGGCTTCGGATGCAGTTAAGCAAGTATTACTGAATCTTAAATAAGTTTTTCAAAGGGCAGGCAGATCACAGTTTTTTTAGGAAAAGACTTGATCAGGCCTGCTTTCGATTATTTATTAACTCTATATAAAAATCATAAAATTTTCATTAGATATAGATTGACCCATTGACAAATTTAAAAAGATTGCTTAAAATTAAATTGAGAACAATATAAAGATAAAAGAATTCTTTTTTACAATAAATCAAAAGGAGCGTGATACTATGAGTTTATATGAATTAACAGTAAAGGATAGAAAAGGCAGTGAAGTTTCCCTGGGTGATTACAAAGGACAGGTATTGCTTATTATGAACAGTGCTACTATGTGTGGATTTACACCTCAGTATGAAAGCTTGGAAAAATTATACGAAACGTATAAAGAACAAGGTTTTGCAATATTAGATTTCCCTTGTGACCAGTTCGGACATCAGGCTCCAGGCTCCAATGATGAAATTGCAGAGTTTTGTGAAAGCAAATACGGGGTATCTTTCCCCATTTTTTCAAAAATTGAAGTAAACGGAGAAAATGCAGACCCACTATATAAGTTTTTAGTGAATGAAAAAGGATTCACAGGATTTAATCCCGAACATGAACTCTCTGCCCGTCTGGACGCCAAATTATCAAAGGAAGACCCGGATTATAAAGATAAACCAAGCATCAAATGGAATTTTACGAAGTTTTTAATCGATAGACAAGGTAATGTAATAAAGCGTTTTGAACCAACTGAGGATTTAGCTAAGATTGAAAATAAAATAAAGGAGTTACTATAATGGCAGCCACTAAAAAAGTAGAAGTCAGATATTATTCAAAAACCGGCAATACCGCAAAGCTTGCCGAGGCTATCGGAGATGAACTTTTAGTAAAGGCGAAATCCGTTGAAGTGCCCATCGAAGGGGATGTGGATATTCTATTCCTTGGCAGCAGTGTATATGGAGCAGGGGTTGATAATAAAGTCAAAACGTTCATTAATTCCCTGGATTCCCGTGTAAAAACAGTAGTTAATTTCAGTACTGCCGCAATTCTTCCCTCCACCTACGGACAGATTAAAAAACTTCTCGGCGAAAAAGGTATAGCGCTGGAGGTAAGGGAATTTCATTGCAGAGGTGAATTTAAATTTATGCACAAAGGAAAACCTGATGCTCAGGATATTAAGAATGTCAGGGAATTTGCCAGAAAGATAGTATCGTAATTATAGTAATAAATTTATTATTATATAGATTTAAATAAACGGTTGTCGAGTTATTAATACAACCGTTTATTTTTTTTGGAAAAGTTCGTTTAATTGAAAGAAACCATCGTGGGATGCACGACACGCCAAGTATTTTAGTCATTGTAGCGGCAGGCTTTTGCAAAGTAAGAAAGGAATAGGCACATCAAGGGAGAAATAGTTTAAAATCAACAAAAGTAATATTTCCAGCTCTTGCGCTTATATGAAACCCTTTTTCACATTGGTTGTTCCTGTATTCTGTTGTTCTCTGAAAAGGTTGATCATAAAACCTTTTGAGGCATCCTTATTTTCTTCATTCAGTCTGTTGTAGTAATTGAGTATTTTCTTTTCCTCTTCTGTTACCTTAGATTCTGCCAATGGTTCTTTTATAGTAAGACCTAACAGGTAATCAGAGGATACCTTATAAAAACTGCAGAGTAGTATTAAAGTCTGTAGATCCGGAGTACTGATATTATTCTCATAATTAGACAAAACTTTATTGCTGATGCCTATTTTTTTTGACACTGTAATCTGCATGAATCCAAGATTTTCTCTAAGCTCTCTTAAGCGGTCACCAATCGTCATAACGATACCTCCTCTTTTTTCAACATTATAATATAATAATCACAAAAATCTAAATTATCCCTAAAAGATAGAAAATCAAATTGACATTTACGACTAAAAGGAATATAATCCTATTTAAAGTAATTACATTCCTGAAATATACGAAAATTTTCGTTCTGAGATTCATCCATACAGATTTGCATTCTATTAAGAATCAGGGTATAGAAGGCAAATATGTACTGTGTATTTAACATATGACAGCAGGTGTAACCCGGTATTCTTATTTAGCCAGGCGGCAAAGGGAAGTGGAGAATCCATTTCGCCGTAAATATAAAAGGTTAACAGAAAGACAATCTGTTAACAAGAATCGGAGGATGTATTTTATGCAAAAGTTGAAGAAACTAATCACAATGGGACTTGTGGTGCTTATGGCGGCAGCCGCAGCGGCATGTTCCAAAACTGCTACTACGAATGAGGCGCTGTCCCCAGGAGGAAAGCAGGAGTCGAATGGGGAAAAGGTTTATGTAAGACAGGGAGGCCTTCCGGACCCGGCATTATTTATTGCCAACCAGAACTCTGAAACCGGCACGAATTCTTTCGGGGATTTTGCTTTTGAAGGCTTGGTACGTTACCAGCGTGGTTCCGATGATATTGAACTGCAGCTAGCGGAGAGTTATACGAACGAAGGAAATAAAACCATATTTAAATTACGCCCAAATATCAAATGGAGTGACGGGGAAGCTTTTACCAGCAAAGATATCTGGGCTTTTTATCAGATATGCTTTAATTCACCGGTAAACTATCTTACCTCCATCGAAACACCGGATGATCTGACGGTTGAATTTGTATGGCAGGAACCGGCACCTTTTGATGACCTTCGTATCATGCTCATTGCACAGGAAGTTCATCACGGACGTATCCCATATCATATTTACAAGAAATTCGCAGATGAGAGGTCACAACTGGTGCAGCAGCTTCCTCTGCTTACAAAGGAGCAAAAAGCTAAGGGACTCCAGGGACCTTACGGCAGGGATACCTTTAATAATCCGGAGATCGTGTCAAAACTTGATGATGTGTGGAAAGAATATATCGTAACACCACCCAATAAGGATCACATAATTGTTGGCACAGGTCCTTATATTAACGATAAAGGGCACACCCTGAATGAAGGAAGTATGAGCAAAAATCCGTATTATTGGAATCCGTCGAAACAGACCTATGACAAGATTATTATTAAATCCACTACGGATGCCACAAAAGCCTCTATGATGAAATCAGAAGAAATTCAGAATATGGATGGTACGCTGCCTAAGGATTTAACAGATTCTATTCTGGATTCCAATAAAAATCTTATCTATTACCCCATGGAAGATATGGGCAGCCACGGCTTGTATTTTAATCAGGGCTCAAAAACTTCGCCCATGTCTAAAAAGGAATTCAGGCAGGCACTAAACTACATAGCCGACAGAGGAGCCATGCGTGATATCGGTTCCTACCAGTCGGAATTACACCCCTGGTCCTCTTTAGGTTTGCCGCCGTCCATGCTTACCAAGTATGTTGACCAGGAAGTTATTGATAAGATGAGAAAATATGACCATAACGAGCAAAAAGCGGCAGAACTCCTTGAGAGCATCGGATGTACTAAAGTAAACGGTAAATGGCTGAATCCTGATAAAACACCCATTAAACTCACCATTGGTCTTGATAAGGGGTGGTATGTAGCCACTTTGGTGACACCAATTTATGCAAATCAGCTGAAACAATTTGGTATTGATTGTGAAGTAATGGCAGTAGACGGTACGGTTTACGGCAGCCAGTCTGAGGTAGAACATGCTTTTGATATGAGCTGGGAGTGGATGGATATTGCCTGGTCTTTTTCATATCCATATTTTCCGCTAAAAAATTATTACGAACATGTTAGCGGACCGGCCAAAAAGATGAATTTCCCATTCGATGAAAAAACAAATGTAACGACCCTTGAAGTAACCGATTGGGACGGCAATACAATCAATATCTGGAATTGGCTGTCAGACATGCAGAACGAACCGGATGAAAAGGTGCGTAAAGATCATTGGGAACGCATTATTTGGGCTACTAATGAGAATGCCTTTTCCATTAATTTTTATCAGAATGTAACGGCAGCCTGGGAAAATCTGGCCACCACAGGGGGACTGCCGATGCTTGATAAAGTTCCGGATACCCGTTGGATGCCTTTCCCGGAAACCGAAGAAGAAAAAATTGCTACCTATAATTTAAATTGGGGCTTTTCCGGCGGCGTACGTAAAATGTGGATGCTTTCTCCAAAATAAAGTCAGGATTTAACTACGTAGCAATCGTGTTATAGTTTGGAAACCGGCAGCAGTATGAAGTGAAACAAATATTTATGACTAATAAGTTGTGAATATGGAAAAACATGCTGTCGGTATCCGGACATAGTTAGTATGCTACTAGTCTGATAAATAGGTAATACCGCCTGACAAAAAATAAAAGGAGAGACATATGAACTCAAATTACTATTTGAAGAAAACCGGCATGGCAGTCTTAACAATTATAATTTGTTCCCTGCTTACCTTTATACTGTTCCGTATGATGCCTGGGGATGTTTTTGATGTAAAGGCCCGTGATCTGGCAGTAGCAAGAGGAATTGATTATAAGGAAGCCAAAATACTGGTTACACAGATGTACAATTATGATCCCAGCGAACCTATATTACATCAGATGGGCCGTTATTATAAAGCGTTACTGGAAGGAAATCTGGGAACCTCCATGACAAACAGTTCCATTACGGTAAATGAGATTATTGCCTATTATATGCCCTGGACGCTTTTCCTGGTTTCCATTGCTTTAACCTTAAGTTATATTCTTGGAACATGGCTTGGCAGTATTATGGCCTGGAGAAGAAAATCCATTCTCAGTTCCCTCATCGCAGGCTATGCAACAGTGGTTAACGCAATCCCTCCGGCACTGGTTCCTACCTTTGTTTTATCCATTTTTGCATTCGGACTTCATTGGTTTCCCATTCAGGGAGCTTATTCCATACAGGTTACCCCTGGCTTTAACTGGCTGTTTATAAAAGATGTGCTCTGGCATGCCGCACTACCGGTTTTTGCCTATACCTGTACTCAGATCAATGCCTGGGTCATGAACATGAAAGGCAGCTGTATTGGTGTTATGGCAGAGGATTATGTTACGGCTGCTTATGCCAGAGGGCTGTCTGACCAGGTCATACGAAGCAAATATGTAAAGCAGAATGCTTTGCTGCCCTTGTATACAGCTCTTGCCATAAGCTTTGGTACCATGCTTGGAGGGGCAACTTATATGGAAGGTCCCTTTGTGTATCCGGGCATTGGTTCCCAATTGGCAAAGGCACTGGGCAACCGGGACTTTACTGTGTGTCAGGGACTTTTGCTCATCACCACGGGAGCTACGGTTTTAGCCAGCCTTTTGGTGGATTTCCTGATGCCGAAGCTGGATCCAAGGATAAAGAGGGAGGAATAAAATTGGAGAATGTAAAATCTTTTTTTCGGGTTCTATATAATAATAAACAGGCCTTTGCCGGAATGATCATACTGACTTTGTTTTTGGTGATGGCAATTTTTGGACCTCTGATAGTACCGTTGGATCTGGGTACGGATTTTTTGCATCGTTACCAGTGGCCATCATTTAGACATCCCTTTGGTACGGATTATGTGGGGAACGATTTGTTTCAGCAGATCGTCCACGGCTCCAGATCCGTATTATTTATTGGTCTTTTAGCTTCCTTATTTACGGTTGCATTAGGGTTTGCACTGGGTGCTCTGGCAGGATTTGCAGGTGGTATTGCAGATAAAATAATCTCCATGCTGATTCAGATCTTAATCAGTATTCCCATATTCCCGGTCCAATTAATTATTGCAGTGGTATTTCCGGTCCAAAATGTAATTATGCTTGCGATTGTATTGGCGGTACTAAGCTGGGCCTGGCTTGCCAGGAATGTCAGAGCGGCTATTCTTTCACTAAAGCAGAGGGAATTTGTACTGGTATGCCGCATTATGGGGCTGCCCAAAATCCATATCATATTTAAAGAAATTCTGCCCAACGTAACCTCCTATCTGGCATCTACCTTTGTGCTAAACACCAATTCAGCCATAGCTGCAAGCGTAGGACTTATGCTCCTTGGCATGGCACCTTATGATGCGACCCACTGGTCCATTATGCTGTCAAATGCATCTACCCAGGCAAACAGCGGCATGAATACGGCAGGAATATTTAATATGATGGTACCCACAGCCGCATTTATATTATTGCAGATGTCACTGATATTTTTTGCCAACGGTCTTGACGAAGCGCTTAATCCAAGACTTCGTACTACCAATAAAGTGAGAAAAGTCAAAAAGGAAGGACAAGTATAATGTTTACACAAGAGGAATTAATTGAAGCGAATACGGGGGAGGATATCCCTTCTATTCTTAAAGTAAAAGATTTATGTGTGGATTTTTTTCTTCCCGGAGGTGTGCTGCGGGCGGTAAATCACTTGGATTTCAATCTGCCGGCCAAGCGGATAACCGGGCTGGTAGGAGAAAGTGGCAGCGGGAAGACTACATTGACCAGCGCTATTTTGCGAACCGTTTCCAATCCGGGTAAAATTACACAGGGGAGTATTTTATTTGAGGATAAAGATATCTTAAAATTAACGGATAAAGAGCTTAGGGAGTTTCGGTGGCGGGATACCGCCATGGTATTTCAGGCAGCGCAGAACTGCCTGAACCCTTCCATGACAATTAAAGAACAGTTTATAGAAACATATCTGGCTCATAAAAAAGACCTGAGAGTGGATGAAATTGCAGCTCTGTCCTCTAAGCTGTTAAAGGAGGTAAGACTGGAGCCGGAACGGGTTTTAAAATCCTTTCCTCATGAAATGTCCGGTGGGATGAAACAACGGGTCATGATCGCATTTGCTAGAATATTAAACCCTTCCATATTGTTGTTGGATGAACCGACAACGGCACTGGATGTAATTACTCAGGATTATATATTTAACATATTACTGGGAATACATGAGTCTACCAAGATGACCATGCTCCTTTCCACCCATGATATTGCCGTTGTGGCAAAAACCTGCGATTATATGGCAGTAATGTATGGCGGAACGATAGTAGAAATGGGTGATATTTATGAAATGTTTGAATTCCCGGAGCATCCATATACTAAATTACTAATTCAGGCAGCTCCGTCCCTGACCGGGGATTTAAAAGCACGGACAGCAATACCTGGAAACCCGCCTAATCTGATGGAAGCGCGTAAAGGGTGCATATTTGCTAACCGGTGTCCTTATTGTGAGGAGAAATGCAGACAGATTGAACCGGAAGCAGTAACGGTGTCACAAGGACATACTGTTTCCTGCCATAGGGTTAAGAAGGTAGAATAAACATAAAAACTGAAAGGATGCCACGAAATGATTCAAAGTAAAGATATCCCTATCGTAAAGCTTGATAACATCAATGTGGATTTTTATAAAGGAAAAGGACTGCTTTCAAAGCCACGGACCTTTAATGCCTTACATAAAGTTGATTTTTCGATCAATCAGGGGGAAATTGTGGTAGTAGTCGGGGAGAGCGGCAGCGGCAAGACTACCATGTCTAATGTGATTGCCGGACTGGTTAAGCCTACGGATGGAACCTATGAGTTTAATGGTCATAAGAGTAACTCACTAACAAAGGAGCAGGCACTGGAATACCGTAACAGCATCCAGATTATACAACAGGATTCCTATGCTGCCCTAAATCCCATGAGGACCATGATTAAATCTCTGGGGGATCCAATGCTAATCAAAAAATTAGCAGACAAAATTAATCTTTCTGAAAAAGTAAGGGAGGTACTTACTACCGTAGAACTTACCCCCCCGGATCATTATATTAATAAATACCCCCATCAGCTTTCGGGTGGTCAGAGACAGCGGATCCTGATTGCCAGGGCACTGGCTATGAACCCCCAGTTGATTTTAGCGGATGAGCCGGTTTCCATGATTGATGTATCCCTTCGGGTTGCCATACTCAATTTGCTGGCACGTCTCAATGAAGATAGGGGAATAGCAATTCTCTATATTACTCATGATCTTGCTACTGCCCGCTATGTAGGAAAGAATGGACGAATTGCCGTCATGTATCTGGGAAGTATTGTGGAAACAGGTAATGTGATAGAGGTACTTGCCGATCCGAAGCACCCGTATTTACAAGCGCTGCTATCTGCGGTGCCCATACCGGATCCCCGCTTATCCAGAAGCAGGAATAGGCAGCTTATAACGGAAGAGGACTTACCGTCTGTATCTGGCATGCCTACCGGGTGCAGATATCATACCAGATGCCTCTACTGTAAAGAAATCTGTAAAACGAAACAGCCGATAGCCAGGCAGTTCGGCTCGTCTATGGTAGCCTGTCATCTGGCGGAGGAACTGCCTAAATTTGAACTGTATGAGAGTAAAGCAGGAAATGAATAGGAGGCAGAGTTATGTTCAGAATGAAAGAAACACAGCAGAAAGGGCTAACAGACCTTGAGGAAACCATACTGTATTTAAGTGGACCTTATATGAAAATTACAGGAGTATGCTGGCTTTTATCCTTGTATTGTATTATGAATGCAGGTGGTGAGTATAGGTCCGTCTCGTTTATTCTGGGGGTGATTACCGGTCTCATTGACAGTATTCTATTTCTGACCCTTTTTCTTCGGGCAAGAAGAATCCGGCGCAAGAAAAAAACAGAAGGTGTATAAAGTTAATTGTAATACACGATATTGTTAGTCAAAGGGGATTGTAGAAGAAGATTGTAGAAGATAGTATTCGATGAACCTGAATCAATAACATCTTGTGTGAGAAGGTGTTTGGTATCAGTGTGGTAAAGAATATTGAATCCTATTGGATTGTTATAAGTAATATGATAAAATAATGAGAAAGTAATCTTGCTTTTTTTTGCAATAACTGCAAGGAAAACGATTTGCTAATTTGCTATACTCTAAAAGGAAGGGAGGAGATATCTGTGGAATGGCTGGATAACATGAATCATGCAATAGACTATATTGAAGGGCACCTGACAGAGAAGATGGATTATGAAAAAGTGGCACAGGCGGCCTGCTGTTCGGTATATCATTTTCAGCGTATGTTTACATTTATAACCAATGTCGCGCTGTCTGAATATGTAAGACGAAGAAAGATGACCCTGGCGGCGTTTGAGCTGCAAAACAGTAATATTAAAATCCTAGACCTGGCCCTAAAATATGGATATGATTCCCCGGAATCCTTTACCCGTGCGTTTCAATTATTGCATGGCATTACACCAACGGCCGCACGTAAATTAGGAGCCGACATCAAAGCCTATCCCCGTATTTCCTTTCAAATAACCATTAAAGGAGATAGTGAAATGAACTACAAAATTGTACAAAAAGAAACGTTTACTGTGTATGGCATTGAGAGGATATTTGACACGAAAGATGGAGGCCACCTAAAAAGTATACCGGACTTTTGGACTGAGCTTATGGAAAACGGGGACTATGTAAAACTGTTAAAATCGGCCAATTATCCCATAGGATTAAATTCCATATGTGGATACCAGGAACTGGAAGGAACCAGCTTCCCATATATGATCTGCAGCTTAAAGACACCCTTAAGCGATAGTACCGGTTACAAAGCCATAGAGATACCTGCTGCTACCTGGGCAGTTTTTGTTAATGAACCCCATGACCTTGCTGAGACTTCCAAAGCCATGCAGACCTTGAATGCAAGAGTTTATACAGATTGGCTTCCCACCTCCAATTATGAAATTATACCAGGGTATGAATTTGAAATCTATTATGGAATACCAGGGCAAAAATTCTATGAGGAATCCTGGATTAGAGTAGTTCCCAAAAGTAATAACTAATATCCGAAATGGAATGTAAGACATTAAAATCAAGGCAGTCTAGTACTGACCTTGATTTTTTATTATTTTACAGACGGAAAGTTCTTTGAACCATTCCGTAAAATAAAAGACCCTTCGTGCAGGAGGCGCACCTCGCGGATAGGAAGTAGTTGCATGGCAATCCACTCGGGCGTAGTTCTTCAGGAGTGCTCTTTTACTGTATTGTAAGAAAAACGTTCCGTGGAGGATGCGCATGAAGTTTAAGGGAAAGGTATTACTGAGGTAACTCGTCAATGCAGATTCTGGTGTACCAGACTCTTTGTATAAAGGTAGTCGGTTGTGCGTATATGCTAGGGAGTGATAATCAGCCTGAAAATATGCCCCATTCATCAGCTAGAAAACCATTAAATACACGAAAGTTAAATTATAACATATGATAGTATAGCTAGTAAGAATGCATTTAAGTAATCCTGCCATTTAAGCAGGAGTCCAAACATGACGGATATGCGTGGTGTTAGGCGGCAAAGATGAATGGAAATATTTAACATAGTATAATAGTAAATTCTATGGGAAAGGGTGATAAGATGGATAATTTAAAACCGATACCTGAACAGGTTGCAGAGAAAATGAAACGGTCCTTACGGATCATGGAGCCGGAACCGGTAGTGGGGATTGGACTTGGAACAGATTATAGTCTGGTTACAAGGACGGCCGTTAATCATGCTGGAGGCTTAAAAGGCATCATAAAGGAAAATGATACGGTAATAATTAAGCCAAACCTGGTAAAACCCGCCCTGCCAAACGAAGCCGTAACTACCGATTACAGAGTAGTTCAGGAAGTGGTTAATTTAGTAAAAGAGTGCGGTGCCGGGAAGATCATAATTGCAGAGGCTACCCCTTACGGCAATGTATTTGAGTCCGCGAACTATAATAAGATATCCGGTGCAGAATTATTTAATATGGAGGAATGCCAGGCGGAGGATTGTTATTGTCTAAGACCCGATAAGAGTCTGACGGGGCATGATATCATGATACCAAAAGTTTACATGGATGCGGATGTCGTTATAGGAGTTGCAAAATTAAAAACTCATTCGGAATATGATGCCGGTGTTACCTTAAGCATTAAAAATTCCTTTGGCGTACCTCCGACCAGGTTTTATGGTGACACCTATAAAGAACAGCTTCATCTATGGGGTTTAAAAGAAGCAATTGTAGATATTAACAAGATCAGAAAACCGGATTTTGTAATTATCGATGGTATTGTCGGCGGAGAAGGAGATGGACCTTTATGGGTACGTCCGGTCCAATCCAATATAGTACTTGCAGGTGCAGACCCGGTGGCGGTAGATATGGTAACCTTAGATTTTATGGGATTTACCATAGATGAAGTCCGGCACGTTAAACTTGCTGCAGAAGAAGGACTTGGTATAGCAGATTTAAACAGGATAAAAATTGTCGGAGCAGACTTAGGACCGCTAAAAATGAAGTTCCAAAGATACTAGACGCTGTATACAAGGGGAGCCGGTGTGACAGATACTGCCTTAAAATCATTGACTTAATTAGAAAGCAATCTTTAGGGCAGTTTCTTTTTGTTTTGACACTAGAAGCTTATTAGGTAAAAATATACAAATATGGAAAATAATGTTGACGTGTCTGCGTTTATTAGTATAATATATATTACGTTGATATATATTAGAGTGATATATATAGAGATATATATTTTGGCGGCTTAGATGTTTTGTAAATCCAAAAGGTTCTCGAATTTACTACACCTGGTCTTTGTATTGTAACGGGCTTGCTTAAACATGGGTATAGAATTATTTTATAAAGGTGGTGTTTCTATATGGGGATGGTATCCATAGTAAAATGTGAGGATTATGAAATAACAAGAGTAAGAGAGGCTGTAGGGGAGGCTTTGAAGCCTCTTGGCGGAATGGGAGCCTTTGTTAAACCGGGGGACAAGGTTTTGCTGAAAGTGAACCTGTTAATGAAGAGAAAACCGGAACGGGTTACCACGACCCATCCAGCAATCGCACGGGTACTTGCAGAACTCGTCATTGATGCAGGCGGGGTGCCAATCATTGGAGACAGTCCGGGCTCATCCTATTTATACACGGAAAAAGTACTGGACAGTATATACGAAACCTGTGGTATGAAAGAAGCTGCAAGTCAATGCGGAGCAGAACTTAATTATAATACGGAAATGGTTGAAGTGCCTTATCATGAAGGAAAGTTGATGAAAGCCATCAGAACCATAAAACCAGTTCTGGAGGTTGATAAAATCATTAATATTCCCAAAATCAAGACCCATATGATGACAGTCTACAGTGGTGCGGTGAAGAATCTGTTTGGTATCATACCGGGCAGAGTAAAGGCCGAATATCATTTAAGGTTTGAAGATAAAAATGATTTTGCGGATTTTTTAATTGATCTTTGTAGTTTCGCAAAACCAGTACTTACCGTAATGGACGCAGTGGTTGGAATGGAGGGTTATGGTCCTACTGCCGGAAGTCCGAAACAGGTAGGTCTTATACTGGCAGGAGCCAGTCCCTATGAACTGGACTCTGTGGCAGCAAGGATTATAGGATTAAAGCCCACTGAGGTACCAACGATTTGCAAATCCACCGAACGAGGACTATTAGCGGAAGAGATCGTTTTAGCGGGGCATACAATAGAAGAGGTCATGGTTAAGGATTATAAAAAACCCACCAGACAACTTTCGTTTAGTTTCTACAGCCTGATCCTGCCCAAATTCGTTAAGAAACGGGTGGACGGTTATATCCGTCCCAAACCGGCATTTAAACTAGATCAATGTAAAAGCTGCGGTGCCTGTGCCAGAAGCTGTCCGCCGGAAGCGCTGACAATGGTGGAGGGCAAACCGGTTTTGGACCTGAATAAATGTATCCGGTGTTTCTGCTGTCACGAATTATGCACCTATGAAGCAGTTGAGGTTATAAAACCCTGGTTTTTAAAGCTGCTGGTGCATTCATGAATTCTATAGTTAAGCGATATACTGGCAGGGGTGAGAACCGTTACTTCATAGGATGATGTCAAAGCGTAATACATAAGTTTCTATAGATATGCAGCAGGAATTCTGATATACTTTAAATAGAAAAATCTGCATAGCATACACATCATTATTTCCAAAGTTCCACAACAATTGAATAACAGTTTAAGGAGTGCAAATTATGAGGTACAGAAAATTCGGCAAATTAGATGTTATGGTATCCGCCTTAGGCTTTGGGGCTATGAGGCTTCCTACAGATGGAAATCCCCATAATATTCTGGAAGAAGAAGCAATCAAAATGATCCGCACTGCAATTGATGAAGGCGTGAATTATGTGGATACGGCTTACCCGTACCATGGCGGAAACAGTGAAATCCTAACCGGTAAAGCCTTAAAGGACGGCTACCGGGAAAAGGTATACTTAGCTACCAAGTCCCCTACCTGGCTGATTCATAATCCAGAGGATTTTGACCGGCTGTTGGAGGAACAATTAAACAAACTACAGACAGATTATATTGATTTTTATCTCTTGCACAGTCTGTCACAGGAAACCTGGGAAAATGTGATTTTAAAACATAAGATACTTGAACGGGCGGAAGCTGCTAAAAGTTCCGGCAAAATAAAATATCTGGGCTTTTCCTTTCATGATCAGGCAGAAGCATTTACAACTATCCTGGACGGCTATGATAAATGGGATTTCTGTCAAATCCAGTACAATTATATGGATATTGAAAACCAGGCTGGTATGAAGGGGCTAAAGCATGCTGCCGCAAAGGGTATCGGAGTAGTAATTATGGAGCCTTTATTAGGGGGAAGATTAGCAAATCCGCCAGCAGATATTAAAGAAATCCTGAATGAAAATCCCGTAAAATATGCACCGTCTGAATGGGCGCTGCAATGGTTATGGAACCAGACAGAAGTCTCTCTTGTCTTAAGCGGTATGAGCAATATGGAACAGGTGCAGGAGAATATTACTGCTGCCAGTCGTTCCGGTGTGGGACTTTTAGGAGATGAAGATCTTAAAATGATTGACCGGATCAGAGACCGCTACAATGAAAGGGTAGCCATACCCTGTACCGGCTGCAGCTATTGTATGCCATGTCCGAATCATGTTGAGATTCCAAGAAACTTTGAATTATACAACGGAAGCGTCATCCATGATGATATAAAGGGGGCCCGCCACGTATATCATAACTTTTTTGAGGAAGCAAATCGTGCGGCTGCCTGCATACAGTGCAGGATCTGTGAAGATAAATGTCCTCAGAGCATACCAATCAGTGAATGGATGCCCAAAGTACACCAGATGCTAGGATAACGAAATACATTTTATGAAACAATATCCTTTGACAGTCATTGTTAACCTATATTGTTTTGTATAAAAACTATTACAAAAGAATTAATGTATTATTTCGTTTATAGAGAATTTTACCAAGATTTAATACCAATACCAATCAAAATCGTAAAAGAGCTTATATTTGACTTTTGGATTACCTGCCTGCAGAAATCCAGAGTTTGGATATAAGCTTTTTTTGTTGGGTGATTTAAGTGTGAAGGGGCAACCGGTTGATAAGTGGCAACATTACAAGGAAACTTAAGCGATTATCATGGGTTTGAACAGGAAAAGTAATATACCGTTACACTAGTTTTTGTTTTAAATGAGATATAAACAAGAAAATTACGTAATTACCATTATATCCCTAGTGCAATCTGTCCGATTTTATTTTACAATAAGTTTGTAACAAATTTAATAGATTTGTAATAAATTAGCCATGGAGGTTCAAATGAAAAAAGCAGGGAAGATTATTACATATTGTATGATAGGGACAATCGCATTTGCCAGCCAGACCGTAGTTACAAAAGCTGCTGAGTTGCCAATTGCAGGGATAGATTTATTACTTAATGATTTTTATCAGAAGGATGCAAATGAAAATAAAGATATTAAGGATTATTTATCCTCCAGTTCCTTTAAGGAGCTTGCCAACATTTCTTTTGCACAGGTAACCGATTATGTCAATATAAGAAAAAAACCCAGTGAAGACGGTAAAATTCTTGGTAAGCTTTATAATAATTCGGCGGCAACCATAATTTCCAAAAAGAACGGTTGGTATAAAGTTAAATCCGGCTCCGTAACTGGATACATAAAAGCAGAATATCTTGCAACTGGAACAAAAGCGGCGGAACTAGCAAGTAAAGCAGGTACCAGAATTGCTACTGTAAATACGGCTACCTTAAAGGTAAGAAAAAATGCCAGTACGGATGCTCCTGTAGTAACATTAGTCCCTGTTGGTGAAGAACTGAAAGTAAAAAAAGAAACCGACGGCTGGATTAAAGTAACGGTTGATAATAAAGATAAGGGTTATGTATCCTCTGATTATGTAGATCTGTCAACTGTTTATAAAAAAGCAATATCTATTGAAGAAGAACAAAAGAAAATAAAAGCAGAGGAAGCTGCCAGTCAGGAACAAAGCAGCGGCACATCAGGAAGCAGCAGTACATCAGGAAGCAGCAGATCCTATCAGACTAAGAGTGCATCTAATTCGGATACATCAAGTTCAGACTCATCTGTATCCTCTGGTACTTCATCTTCTCTCCGCAATAAGATAGTAAATTATGCGTTGAAATTTGAAGGGAATCCCTATGTATGGGGTGGAACAAGTTTAACAAACGGAGCAGACTGTTCCGGATTTACACAGTCTGTATTTAGTGATTTAGGTGTCAACATTCCAAGAGATTCCAGATCACAGGCTTCCAGCGGAAAAAGCAAGTCCATATCCAATATCCAGCCGGGAGATTTAATATTCTACGCAAAAGGCGGACGGATTAATCATGTAGCTCTTTATATAGGCAATGGTAAAGTTATCAGTGCAAAAAGCCCTGAATACGGAATCAAAGTAGCAAATTATGATTACAGACAACCTGTAAAAGTTGTAAGTTATCTTAACTAAAGTGAAGGCTTGGCTGTATAATCGACAGCAAAATAAGGAACAGAAATGAGGAAGATATATTAAATGAAGCACCTGAAAAAATATTTGGCTGCCGCAGGCACTGGCTGTATCCTTCTGGTATTGATTATAGCAGTGAATAACAATTCCAGTAAAAAAGAGGTAACAGTCGGACAGACCAATACCCTGGTAAAAGAAAGTATTCAGACGGAAGAAGGTAATAATACCCGTCAGGAAGATAAGATATTGTTACCTGAAAATGATGAAACAACGGAAGCAGAGTCTGATTTAGCAAAAGCAAAAGTTTATTCGAAAGAGGACATAGAAGCTGAGATTAATCAACTCATAAATACATACTATAATGTATCTGACATAACGGACCCTGGGACCAATAAAAAGGATACTGCATCCCCCAAACTTGAGGCAGAGAGTTCAGAAAAAGATAATTCTGAGAAGACAGGACAGACAGAGGATAAAGTAACATCTGAAAAGAACACTACGGATACCCAGACAGCAGAAAAAGCAAATACGGAAAAAGAAACATCAAAAAAAGAGACTACTAATAAAGAAACTACTAATAAAGAGACTACTACAAAAGAGACTACGGATAAACAAACAGACAAAAAAACCACCGCAGATGAAAAAACCGACAACACGGATAAAAAAAGTGACATCGTCGAGGGTTACAAGAATATTAAAAATTATGTGAAACCTGGTTTAGACAAGGATTCCTATATAGTATTTACAACATATGATATCAAGTTGTACAACATTGATACTTTGGTGCCGGGAATGAGTTCCCTCTCAGTGATCAGAGATGAAAACGGAGCGCTAGTGATTAACAAGGATATCAATAATGATACAGTAAAGAAACATATCGAAAAACTAACCAAAGAAAAGGATATTCAAACAGTAATCAGTAAAGTAAATGCAAAGTTAACTGCGGCAGTAAAAAAGGATACCGCTTTAAAAGGATTTATAGATTATCTTGAATAAGAGTTTTAGTACAGGCTTTCTGAGAGTAATTTCAGGAGGTCTGTTTTTTTGATAAAGTTTTTTCGCAATAGGCTTAAGAATATTGTAAGAAACTTAAGAATTTATAGTATTGACATTTTGATTCGCCAAATGTAGAATATGGAAGTAATCTAAATTCGTCAAATGTAGAAGGAAGTGAAAGCGTGAAAGAAATTTATTATAAGAAAGGTTGCCACACGGAGCATCTTTCACACATTCTTATTTGTGGCAGTATCCCAGACAAACCTGGGATATGCAATGGGTGTAAATCATGAATAAACAAATAAAAAGGTTACCAGACTCAGAACTTGAAATTATGATGATTATCTGGGGGGCCAGGGAACCGGTAACCTCGGCCTATGTCAGTGAACAACTAAAAAATAAAAAAGAATGGAAGATTACGTCCGTACTTACTTTTCTGGCAAGACTGGTAGAGAAAGGATTCTTAACAAGCACCAGAGAAGGCAAGGTCAATATCTATTCTCCGGTTATAGGTGAATCTGAATATTTGGAAAGTGAAAGCAAGTCCATTCTGGAAAAATTATATGGGAATTCACTTACCACCTTTGTTTCGGCACTCTATAAAAGCAAGGCAATCAATGAGGACGATATTTCTGAATTACGGGAATTTATCGATAAATCGGCTAAGGAGGATTAAGAAATGCTTGAGGCTGTTTTTGGGAATGTAATTCAGGTAACCCTGACAACGACGGTGATCCTGGCGGTACTCATAGTTCTGCTTCCGGGTTTTCAAAAAAAGTATTCCGCCAAATGGAGGTATCTGATGTGGTTTGTCATTGCGGTAAGGCTTTTAATTCCCTTTAGTCCATCACTGCCCGCAAGACCCATTGAGATAAAGCCTCCGTCACAGAAAATACAAATATCCATACCGGTGCAAAATCATGTAAAGCCACATAATACAGGTACTCCGGCAATTGTACCCCCCAGGTCAGTAACCGAAATAACCCAGATCCATACCCTGTCTCTGAGTGAGATTTTAGCTTTGGTATGGCTGGCAGGAATTGTACTATGTATACTTTATTATCTTTTGGGATACTACCTGTTTGGGAAGTCAATAAAACGTTACTTACGGCCGATAGAAGAGACGGATTTAAAGGTCCTTTGGCAGGAAGTAAGAGATGAAATGAAGGTTACCCGGGATATACCTATGTACTCCTGTAAAAAGACTGTCAGCCCAATGATGACCGGTTTCTTTAAGCCTGTGCTAATTTTACCGGATTTTAGATTAGAGCTTACTGATTTAAGACTGATTCTAAAACATGAATTAATCCATTATAAAAGGAAAGATATCTGGTTTAAATTGCTTTTGGTATGTGCAAAAAGTTTACACTGGTTTAACCCCTTCATATACATAATGACAGACCTGGCCGATAAAGATATGGAAATGGTGTGTGATTCCGAAGTAATTAAGAACACAGACCTTCTCTATAAAAAGAAATACAGCGAAACCATACTTTCGGTCATTCATAAAGGAAATGTACATAATACAGCATTTTCCACTTATTTCAATGGAGGTAAAAAGACAATGAAAAAACGATTTTTAAATATATTTGATAAAGGCAGCAAAAAGAAAGGCATAGCAGCATTAGGAGTAATACTGATTACAGTATGCCTGGTTGGAGGACTTGTCGCATGGGGTAATCAGGAGAATACTAACTTAGTCATCTTAGATAAAGCCGCTCAGACAACGGTGAAGAATAATCAGGATACAGTAAATACCACCCAAACCCCAGACACTACTGAAACTACCACCGAACCTAAGACAACGAACGCACAAGCTGGCGACAGCAATACTGCCGCCGACAATACAACATCTACCGGAGAAAATGACGCTGCCGCCGGTGAAACACCATCACTTACAGCTGATAATACTACCGCCGGTGAAGCGCCGTCACTTATAGCTGATAATACTGCCGCCGGTGAAGCGCAGTCACTTATAGCTGATAATACTGCCGCCAGTGAAACACCATCACTTACAGCTGATAATACTACTGCCGGTGAAGCACCGTCACTAATAGCTGATAATAACTCCACCGTTGCAGCGCCGTCATTTACATCCAATAAAAATTCCAACGAATTGGCATCACTTCCAGCCGAGGTCAGAGCCGGTGATACTGCCAACAATAACCCTGCACCTCAGGCAGTCCAAGAAAGTACTGCGAATGCGGCCCCGTCACTTGTTAAAGCAAGTACCGGCACGGCAGTTAAAAGTGATGGCGGTAAGGCAGCACCTGTTTTACTACCTGACAAAGCCTCAGAAACAGACGGAAAGACCGATTCCATAATCTACAAAAATAAGGATTACGGTTTCTCATTCACACTTCCCTCAAGCTGGACAAATTACACAATTATAGCAGATAAATGGTCAGCAAATTACTTAGATAAAGAAAATAAACATGAAACCGGACCAATGCTATCGATCCGTCATCCAAAGTGGACCAAAAAAACACCACGACAAGACATCCCGATTCTTATATTTACCCTCAGTCAATGGAAGGATATACAAAATGATATAATCCATATTGGAGCAGCACCTGTTAATCCCAGTGAACTAGGACGCAATTCCAAATATGTATTTGCTCTGCCTGCCCGCTATAACTTTGCATTTCCGAAGGGATATGAAGAAGTTCAAGACATAATAGATGGCAATCCACTACAGCCAACCGAAAAAATAGCAAAATAATAATTTATCAATACCCAGAAAAATGGAATGTATCAATCTAGATTAATAGACATTCCATTTTTAAATTTCTTTAGCAATCGATGACACAAATCAGATAACACAAATCAGATAACATAAATCAATACGATACATTAACCCAAATAAGAGACAGCCAGAAAACAGGATAGAATCCTTGATAAAATCAGCTCACAGCATAAACTTAAAAGCAGTGATGGTGATATAGTTCTTATGCGCCTTATACTCCTGCTGTCAATTCACTTATGGATCATTCATCTGGTAAAGAGGGAACAGGCACACTGTCTGACGAGCAAAGCGAGGAGTTTGTGCCTGTTCCCTCTCGCCTTACCAGATGAATGATCCATTAGTGAATTCAGCCGGAGAATCGAAGCATAAGAACTATATCACCACCACTGCTTTCAATACCTTCCCTGCTGATTTTATCAAGGATTCTATCCCCCCTTTCTAACAATCTTTCTATCTTATCACTTAATATCATGACTCAAAGTTCCATAAAAATCCTTAAAATCCGTAGGCGTACACTTCTTAATAGATTTAAACACCCGGTTAAAAGTCGAAATACTAGAAAAACCGGACTGGAGTGCAACGTCAATAATAGCCAGGTCCGGATTAAGCAAAAGACTTTCCGCTGCCTTAATTCTCCTTAACGTCAAATAATCATAAAAGGAAGAAGAGGTCATCTGCTTAAAAAGCCTGGAAAAATGGTATTTAGAAAACCCGGCGATTTTAGCGGCCTTATCCAAAGAAAGATTCTCCATATAATTCCGGTCGATGTAATCATAAATCAGGTTGATCTTCTCAATGTATTCCTTTTGCTTATGAATACCGGCAAAGGGAAAAATATGGCTGGTATCCATGTGACTGCGTCCAATCAAAACAAATAAGCGTATAATTAGGGTATATATGGAAACTTCCCATAAAGGAAACCCATTAAAATATTCCTCCTTTGTCTTTATTAGCAGCTCATAAGCTTCTTTATAAATATCGGGGGAGTTTTTCTGTGTAATGAGGTTTGGCTGGGTCATAAGGGGGAGAAGACATGAAAACCCCTTTTGTTTGCTCATTAACATAAAGTCAAAAAGTAAGATGATTCTTGAGCCACTAATTGGAGCGTACAGCTCATGGAGATCTCCGGGAGGAATGATAAGTATATCCCCAGGTTCCAATTCAAAGCCGGTTTTATTAATAAAGACGGAATAGGAATTGGATAAGGGCATAATAATTTCGATTGCGGAATGCCAGTGGAGCGGGTAATTGGTATTGGTCTGATTCACGTAAAAAAGTACGGAGGAGTCTTCGGAATACCCGACTTTTTCAAAGGTACCAGTAACCTCCCGTTTAAATTTTGCCCTATCTGAATTATCATTTTTTTTCTTTATATCAGTCATAAGTTACCTCATAAGTCGGTTTCTGTAAAAGTAGATAAATACCATCACATATTGCTAAAATTTAACGGATAAATAAAGGCAATATGTCTGTCTGTTCCGATATTTATATATAAGTTTATCAGAAACAGGAGTCAGGCAGTTATTCCTTTATTTTAGTATAGGTTTAAAAGAAAGTAAAGAGAGAATACTATTAAAACCGAATAGCGGCAAAAGCGGTAGATTTGCAAAAAACTTAGCAATTACTGAAAAATTTTTAGCAATATCTGATAAGAGCTTACTAGTCAAGTATACTATAATGTTAGTATAAGCAACAGGATTAGACCCATAAAGCATAAGGAGGATATTATTTAACATGGAATACAAGAAGTATTTGGACGAATCTTTATCATTTGAAGACAGAGCTGCAGCTTTGGTATCCGAAATGACCCTGGAGGAAAAAGTGTACCAGACTTTGCACGGTTCCGCCGAAATCAAGCGTCTGGGGGTTAAGGCATATAATTATTGGAACGAAGCTCTCCATGGTGTTGCAAGAGCTGGTGTAGCCACCGTATTTCCACAGGCAATCGGACTGGCTGCAACCTTTGATGAAGATTTCCTTGAGAAGGTAGCAGACTGCATTTCCACTGAGGGACGTGCGAAATTTAATATGCAGCAGAAGTTTGGAGATACAGATATTTATAAAGGACTGACCTTCTGGTCCCCTAATGTTAATATCTTTCGTGATCCAAGATGGGGAAGAGGCCATGAAACTTATGGTGAGGATCCATACCTTACTTCCCGTCTGGGCGTACGCTTTATAGAAGGTTTACAGGGACATGATAAGAAGTATATGAAAGCGGCAGCTTGCGCCAAGCATTTTGCAGTACACTCAGGACCGGAGGATCTCCGCCACAGCTTTGATGCCCAGGTATCGGAAAAGGATTTGAATGAAACGTACTTACCGGCATTTAAAGCCTGCGTACAGGAAGGACAGGTTGAGGCTGTTATGGGTGCCTATAACCGTACCAACGGGGAACCTTGCTGTGGAAGTAAGACCTTATTAAAAGATACCCTTCGTGACAAATGGGGCTTTAAAGGTCATGTAACTTCAGACTGCTGGGCTATTAAAGACTTCCATGAATTCCACATGGTTACGTCTACCCCTGTAGAATCAGTTGCCCTTGCTATGAATAATGGCTGTGATTTAAACTGCGGCAATATGTTTGTTCATTTATTACAGGCAGTAAGAGATGGATTGGTGAAAGAAGAAACCATATCCCAGGCAGTAACCAGATTATTTACGACCAGAATGAAGCTGGGCTTATTTGATGCACCGGAGAAAGTGCCTTATAATACCATATCTTATGACATGGTAGATACCAGGGAACATAAAGCGCTGAATATAGAAGCAGCTAAAAAGAGCATTGTATTATTAAAGAATGAAAAGGGACTTCTTCCTTTAGACAAGTCAAAATTAAAGACCGTTGGGGTTATCGGTCCTAATGCGGATAACCGTAAGGCACTTATCGGTAATTACGAAGGAACCGCTTCTGAATATGTAACGGTTCTGGAAGGTATCCGCGAGTATCTTGGTGAGGAGGTAACCATCCGTTATTCCGAAGGCTGTCATCTGTTCAAAGAAAAAGTATCGGGTCTCTCCAGAGCCAATGACCGTTTGGCCGAAGTAAAAGCTATAGCTGAATCTTCGGATGTCATTATTGCCTGCATGGGTCTTGATGGGGGACTTGAAGGAGAAGAGGGCGATGAAGGTAATGAATTTGCCAGCGGTGATAAGCCGAATTTAAAGCTTCCCGGACTTCAGGAAGAAATCCTGAAAGTACTTACCGAAAGCGGAAAGCCGGTGGTGCTGGTATTATTATCCGGTAGTGCCTTAGCCGTAACCTGGGCAGATGAGCATATACCCGCAGTTTTACAGGCCTGGTACCCGGGAGCACAGGGCGGAAGAGGGGTAGCCCAGATATTATTCGGTGATTTTTCACCGGAAGGCAAATTACCGGTTACATTTTACCGTACTACGGAAGAACTTCCAGCGTTTACGGACTATAACATGGCTGGACGTACCTACCGCTATATGAATCAGGAAGCATTATATCCTTTTGGTTTTGGTTTGAGTTATACGGATTTTACGGCAAAAGCCGCTATCAGCAAAACAGTTATCTCACCAGAGGAAAGCATAGAATGTCAGGTTACTATAAAGAATACCGGCAAAAAAGACGGAGCAGAAACGGTACAGATCTATGTAAAAGCTCTGGATGTAGAGGAAGCTCCAAAGCATCAGTTAAAAGGCATCAAAAAGGTATTCTTGAAAGCAGGAGAAGAAACGAAGGTATCAATTACTCTGCCGGCAAAAGCCTTTGCATTATATGATGAGGAAGGAAAACTGGTATTAAATGCAGGAAACTATGAAGTGTTCGCAGGAACCTCCCAGCCGGATCAAAGAAGTATCTTATTAACTGGCAAAACACCGGAATCCTTTAAAGTAACGGTTTCGGAAACCGTAGTTCTTGATTAATTAAGTTTTTGTATTATATTCAATATGAGGTGTATCTGCTTTATTTTGCAGGATACACCTTATTTCAATCTTGCACCTATTGTCACTAAGGTTCAAACCCAGAAGCTACGAGACAAAGGAATATAGGTATAAGCTTGAAGCAGACTAGAACAGACCAGAAAGTCCGAAACAAGGTAAGGATCCGCTAAATTTGAAAACAGACAAAGAAAGACCGACCAAAGGTTAAGATCCACTAAGATTGAAGACAGACTCAGAAAGACCGACGAAAGGCTTAAGGATCCACTAAGCTTTAAACAGACCTAGAAAGACCGAAGCAAGGTTAAGTCCTAAGCATGAAAACAGATCTAGAAAGAACTAAGTAAGGCTTTAAGATCCAGTAAGCTTGAAAACAGACTCAGAAGACTTGAAAAGTTACAACATGTATATATATACACAGAAATGATAAAAAATAACAAAACCTAAACATTAATATCATACCGTCTAGTATAAATAGCTTAGTTACAATCCTATAATTCCATGTTATACTAAAATTATATTATTACATTTTGCTGATAAAACTCAGATAGAGGGGAATAGAAAGAGGTTAATATGGAAAAATATCATAATGTCATGGAGACGTTGGTTGTAAATAAGCTGGACGAAATATGGGACACATTGGATTGCTGCAAATGCGATAAGTGCCGCAATGACATTATTGCCTGTACCCTAAATCAAATGGTACCCAAATATGTTGTAAGCCATGAAGGCGAGTTATATGCACGTCTGTACCTATTATCAGCCGAACACGAATTTGAAATTGTAAAAGCAATTGCAAATGCCATTAAGATGGTATCAGAACATCCAAAACATTACGTATAAATGAATCTAGGAAAGGGAAAGAGGAGGAGATACAATGTGCGGCCGTTATTATGTCGATGATGAAACTTCAAGAGAAATAAGAAAAATACTGGAGCAGCTTGATGCGAAATATGAAAATAACCACCGAAAGACCGGTGAAATATTTCCAACGGAAACGGTGCCGGTGCTGGCAGCTTTTCATGACCGTATTGAACCGGAGTTATCCGCCTGGGGCTTCCCCAATTTCTATAATAAAGGTGTTATCATAAATGCAAGGGCTGAGACGGTTCTTGATAAAAAATCTTTCCGGGAAAGTGTTATGAGCAGGAGATGTGTAATTCCCTCCAATGGTTTTTATGAGTGGGATGGCAGCAAGAAAAAATTCCTGTTTAAACAGGAGGATTCGGATATTCTTTATATGGCAGGAATTTATAACTTCTATAAAGAGGAATGCCGTTTTGTCATATTGACAACAGAAGCCAATGAATCCATGTCAGAAGTCCATAACCGGATGCCGGTAGTCCTAAAGGAAGATGATGTAAAAAAGTGGATACTTGACAACAATAGTACCAGCAGGATATTAAGCCAGGTTCCGCCCTTACTGATAAAGACCGCCTGATATCTATTAGAATGACCAATGTAACAAGGATTCCATAGGAAACTTAAAGAATTTAGAGATTATGTATACGGATAGATAGTACCAGGCTCACAGGGATAAAGTGCTTGGACATAGAAAAAAGACGCTCTTATAAGCGTCTTTTTTCTATGAATTTAAAATTCAGGTATACAGGAGGGAGAGGGTTGGTTTCCTTCCTGATATATAATAATTAAGCAATAGTATTAACAGCTTTGCTTAAACGGGAAACTTTTCTGGATGCAGTATTCTTATGATAAACTCCCTTAGAAGTAGCTTTATCAATTTCAGATATTGCAGTAAGTAAGCTTGTCTTAGCAAGGTCTTTGTCACCGGCAGCCACGGCAGCATCAACTTTCTTTATAACAGTCTTAACTTTAGATTTAATTGCCTTATTTCTTAAAGCCTTAGTTTCATTAACTAAGATTCTCTTTTTAGCAGATTTAATGTTAGCCAAATCGTACACCTCCAAAATGTTCTATAATTTTATTTGAATTATTTTGTTTTCATTAAATCCGGACACGGACGTTCTAATGTAAACATACTATTATATAGTAGTATAAAGCTATTATTATGTCAATACATAATTTGAAAAAATTTGAAGAAAATATAAAGGAATAACTTTAACTTTAGAAAGGTATGAACTCAGAGAATGGATAGAAAAGATAACAGTAATATAGTGGGAGTACCAAGAACGGACCTTGCTTTAGAGGTAAGGGAAACATTTAAAGAAGACAATGTTGAGATACAGGGTGTAGTTTTAAAAGAAGATTATGATAAGAAAAAAGATATTCGGGTAACAACAGTTACCATTAAAGACCAGAAAGGTGCAGATGCCATGGGTAAGCCCATTGGTACTTATATAACGATTGAAGCTTCGAAGCTTGAGCAGGAGGATGAGAGCTTTCATGAACCTATTACAAAGGAAATTGCAAAATACATCAGACTGCTGGCGGGAGATATCGAGAATCGTGAGATATTAGTTGCCGGGCTTGGTAACAGGGAAGTTACGCCTGATGCCTTAGGACCCCAGGTAGTGGATAATTTATTTATAACAAGACATCTTGGGAAAGAATTTGGCAGCGAATATCTGGAGGAGAACAAACTGGGTAATATCAGTGCAATCTCCCCGGGGGTAATGGCACAGACAGGAATGGAGACCAGTGAAGTATTAAGAGGTATCATTAGAGAGACCATGCCAAAACTCGTAATTGTAATCGATGCCCTGGCGGCCAGAAGCATTCACCGGTTAAACAAAACAGTACAGATCACGGATACCGGTATCAGTCCCGGTTCCGGTGTGGGTAATAACCGGAAGGCATTAAACAAGGAAAGTCTAGGAGTAGATGTCATTGCTCTTGGAGTTCCAACGGTTGTAGATGCAGCTACCATTGTTAGTGATACCATGGAGCAGTTTATGACAAAACAGGGCTTTGATGAACACGAAATCCACCAGTTCATGGGTGAGCTAAAGGAAGAAACCATGGGTAATATGTTTGTTACCCCTAAGAATATAGACGAATCAATTAAACGTATCAGTTATACCATTTCAGAAGCATTGAACAAGTGTTTTGCTTAAACTAGTGTAAATTACTGATTTTTGTAAAAGGAGGAGGCATCGCATTATAGCTGAAATTTAGCTATGAAGTGCGAACCTCCTTAAAGTTACTCCTCATTCTTATAAAGAACTTTTCAGTTCAAAAGGGGACAGGCACAGCATGTCTAAAAATTTTATTAATTTAGTACCAGAAACGTTATCATAAAGCGAAGTAAAGCATATGATAGAATAAGGTAAGAGGGTTTTATACATAACTCAGGGTAAGAAGAAGTTAATGATGATTAACCTGGAAGTACGCCTTACTCCATTCTCCTGGATTTAAAAAGCAGTATCATAACGGGGAAGCTTGAAAGAAATTATTACCTTGAAAGAAATTATTACATAGAAAGGATGCCATATAAAAGATGCCGTATGAAGATTCTTTCAGTCTATTTATTGTGGCAGTGCAGCGGAGATAATTATGCGAAGATATAAGTACAGGGTTACCAGACTGTTTCATATAGCACTATGGGGTATTATTTTATTACTGAGTCTTAATGTATTGATTAAATGTATCCGTATAATCGGTCCAGAGGCGGAAAGTACATTAACAGATACCATCGGACAAAAGATTGTTACAGCAGCCTGTAATTATATGCTTGAGACCAATATACCCATACTGGGTTATGTATCCGGCAGGGATGAAAACAAAAATAAGAGTTTTATACTTAACACGATGTTGGGATCTTTCCCAATTAACCGTTACATAGCCCAGGCAAGTGATGAACCGGGCAGCAATTACATAGAGAATGAGATGGATACGCTTAAGCTGGCAGATGAAGACAGCCTGCTGTTTAATAATGATTTATATGTGCAGCGGATTATAGAAGGAATCGAACATGCTAATTCGCTGACAAAAGCAGCCAAGGGGAATGGTGTGCAAAACAATTCCTCCGGGAAAGATGCCGTCCCTGCCTCCAGTTCAGGTGGTATCATGCCAATTGATATCATTAACGGAGAGGTTTATTTGGAAAGTGAGGAAACCACGATTGCGGATGATGCAGTTTCACAAACCCTCGGAACCATTAACGGGGTGCGTTTTGATATGAAACAGCTTCTGAATCACCAGTTCTTATATAACAATTTTTATATTGTAGATCCGGCAACGGTTGTAAATGACCAATTGTTTGATGTCAAGAAATTTATTGGTGAAGATATGACCATGAAAACGACTTCCGACAAACCACAGATCTTAATTTACCATACTCATTCCCAGGAAACTTACAGTGACAGTAAAGGAACGGAGGAATCGGAAACGGTAGTAGGGGTAGGAACCTACCTGACAAAACTATTGGAGGATAACTACGGTTACAATGTAATTCATGACAAGTCAAAATACGATATAATGGGCGGGGAGTTAGACCGGAATCTAGCCTATAATTATGCCGGTGACGGGATTGAGAAAATTCTGAAAGAATACCCCAGTATAGAGGTAGTCATTGACCTGCATAGGGACGGAGCAAATGGGAAACGGGTTGCTAAGATAAAAGGGGAAGATACAGCCCAGGTCATGCTGTTTAATGGACTGAGCAGAACACCAAAAGGTGATATAGCCCGATTAAGTAATCCTTATCTACAGGATAATCTGGCGTTTAGCTTACAGCTTCAGCTTAAGGGAAGAGAAATATTCCCCGGACTGATGTATAAGAATTATCTTATGGCATACCGGTATAACATGCATTTAAGGAAGAAATCCATCCTAGCAGAGGTGGGTACTGATAAAAACACCCTGGAAGAGGCGATGAATGCAATGAAATATCTGTCAGAAGTCATATATGAGGTATTATCAGGAGAAGGGAAAGAAGGATAAAAACAGAAGTCTAACTATGATTTATGCAGTTATAAACAGCACCTATCATTCCGGCATCATTGCCAAGGGCTGCTGCCTTAAGATCAAGGTCCTTTCCAAATGCAGGCATAATCCTTTTTAATACTTTCTCCCTGAGAGGAAGAATAAATAGCTTATCCTGTATACTGATACCTCCGCCTATTAGAATGAGCTGGGGATTAAAAATATGTACCAGATTTACCAGGCCAGTCGCTACATAATCCAGCCATTTTTCAAAAAGTTCTTCTGCCATAGGGTTACGATCTGCCAAAAGCCCAAATATGGTTTTGCCATTAATGGGGCAGCCCTTAAAGTCAGTTGCCCCAAAGAGCCCTTTGTTAAGAGCCTCCGAAAAACTCCTTACCAGCGCAGCAGTGGATGCATATTGTTCGTAGCAGCCGGTATTGCCGCAGGTACAGGAGGTTCCATGACAGTCAATGGTAAAATGTCCAAGTTCTCCGGCTAGTCCGTTTACTCCATTTAGTATTTTAGAATTGATAAGGATTCCTCCTCCGACGCCGGTCCCTATGGTGACAACAATAGCATCGGAAACCTCTTTGGCAGCTCCAATCCATTTTTCTGCTAAAGCCGCACAGTTTGCATCATTCATAACAGTTACGGGAAGTTGGAATTTAAGGGTAAGAACTTCTTTGATTCTGCTTCCTATCCAATTTTTAATGTGACCGGCAGTACCTATAATAATTCCACTATAAGAGTCTACCTGTCCGGTTGCAGATACGCCGATTCCTTTTATCCGATCCAGGTTTATTGAAAAATCCTCTAAAAATGTCTCAAGGCTTTTTTGTACAGTCTCTAGTATGGGAGTTTCATACCCGTCAAAATCTACGCTGTATTGGTTATATTTAAGTACAGTTCCGTTTTCATCTATCAATCCGATCTTAACGGCAGTTCCGCCAATGTCTATTCCGATATAATCCATCATAATCACTTTTGCTCCCTTTGTATTTCATGCAGTGCGGTTAAGGTTTCCCTGTGTTTTTTTGCCTTAAAGTAGGAATCGTTTTCAAAATAATAGGTATAAAAAATATCAATCATGACCAGAACCGGAAACTGGGGGGAAATCATAGTTCCCCCGTCTAAATTCTTCATCATGGATACATAGAGTACCTCATCGCAGTATTCTTTTTCCTTTACATTTTTATTTGCTGTAATTAATACAACTTTGGCACTGTTTTCCTTAGCCAGACGTATCCCGGTTAGAATTTCTTTCGTTTTTCCGCTTAAGGAGATGGCAATAACCAGGTTTTCTTCATTCACCAGGGCAGAATTCATCTGCATGATTTGGGAATCGGTTATCGCCTCCACATATAATCCGGTACGCATAAAACGAAGTTTAAATTCATTAGCAGCAAATCCGGAGCTGCCCATGCCGTAGACACTGACCCGGTGGCATTTATTCACCAGATTGGCCAGACGTTTCATTTGTGCTTCATCCAGTAATTCATAGCTTTCCTCCAGAAGATTTAAATAGGTATTACGGACCTTAGCGGACAAGGTGCTGATATCTTTTTCCTTTACAGAACCGGCTAAATCCTTTAAATATACATAAATCAACTCCCGGTAACCTTTAAAACCGCATTTCTTTGCAAATCTTGATAAGGTGGCTTCTGAAACATATAAAAGCTTGGATACGTTTTTAGAATTAAAATCCATCTGCTTTGTATTGTTTAAGAAAAAGTCGGCTGTGCTTTTCTCCACCGGTGTAAGGTCATCATATACTTTCCGTATTTTCTGTTTTACTTCTCCGTCTGCATAATTCATAGGATACATGGCTGCCTTTCATTTTATCCAATTATACACACATGATTTTATGAATGCAATAACTTTCCCTGAAAAGACAGTATTATCCCTTAATTGTGAATCTACTTTCATAAAATCCAATACTTAAGACGAATTGTGTAACTACTTTCTGAATGGGGCTAAATTGTTGTAAAACGAAAAAGCAGTTGCTATAATGCAAAGTGTCTGAAGCGAAAGGCAGTGAATGGACAACATTGCATGGCAAAGGGGCCTGCTTGTTTATAAAAAAATTTTTATATTTTAAGGAGGAAATCTTAATGAAAAAAGTAATCAGTCTCTTACTTATTTTAACACTTGCTCTGGGAATGCTATCTGGCTGCGGCAGCAGTAAGACAACAAAAGACGCTTTATCCGGTGGTGGGGACAGCACTTCTACTGCGAAAGAAACACAAAATGTGGATAATGAGGATACAGCAAAGTCATCCGATGGGACTCAGCCAACGGAATCCACCGAACCTGTAAACATTGAGTTTTGGACCATATCTCTTCAGCCAACATTTACTGACTTCTTCAATAAACGAATAGCAGATTATGAAGCAGCCAATCCTGGTGTAACGGTAAAATGGACCGATTTACCTTATGAATCCATTCAGGAAAAGCTGGTTACAGCAGTTGCCGGAGGAAAATCACCGGATGTGGTTAATTTAAATACACAGATGGCACTTACTCTTGCGGGAAAAAATGCCTTGGTTGATTTAAACGCAGAAGCAACAGACGATCAAAAGGGGATCTATGTAGAGAGTCTATATGAGTCTACCAAAATTGGTGATTCGGTATATGCTTTTCCCTGGTATGCTTCTCCCAATATTATGATGTACAATAAAGAACTTTTTGAAAAGGCCGGTATCACCGAGATTCCAACCAGTTATCAATCTGCCTTTGATATGGCTAAAACCATGAAGGAGAAAACCGGAGCTTATCTTTACAATCCGCCAGAATTCTTTAACCTGCTGGTAGAAGAGGGTATACCGATTCTGAATGAGGATAATACGGCAGCAGCATTTAACACTTCTGATACCTTGAACCTGTTAAACGCTTTTAAGACTATGACAGATGCCGATTATCTTCCTAAGACCAACTGGGGCAAATGGGATAATGAGTTAAAATTATTTGAAACAGGTAAGCTTGCAATTATTAGTTCTTCCGGTTCTTCCCTTTCAAGAATTAAGGATGAAGCCCCAGATGTATATGAAAAAATCGGTCTTGCGAAACCACTGACCGGAAATATAGGTTTAAGCCGAAACGCTCTTATGAATGTCGTGGTACCCGAGGCAAGTAAAAATCACGAGGCTGCAATTAATTTTGCTTCCTACATAACCAATGACGAAAGTCAGCTGGCTTTCTGCAAAGAAGTTGCTATATTCCCCTCCACGACAAAAGCCGGTGCAGATTCTTATTTTGTTTCCGATCAGACCTCCCTGGAAGGTCAGGCAAGAGCCATGTCGGCACAGGTCAGCGTAACCTCTAAGGATTATTCGTTAGGAGTCGAAGGTCAGGGAGATATCCAGGCGGAAGTAAATAAAGTCTATGAAGCGGCCATAACCAGCAATAAGGATATCCAGGCAGCACTGGATAAAGAAGAGGCTGCCGTTAATAATATTTTGAAAAAATAATAGAATAAGGTACTGTATTTAGAGGGGCTGTTGTAAAATGGCAGGTTACTGGGTGTGTCATAGAATTTGAATGTTGTCAATGAATTATGTTTTTAAGTTTTTGCCCCGCAAAACCTGTATTTTGCATTTTTCAGCAGCTCCACAGAATTAAGCCTGCGTACCTTGATTAAGGAGTAATCTATGAAAGTAAAAACCAGGCAGACCATAAAGGCATATCTGTTTATGGCTCCGGCTATTATTATGATTGTCGTGTTTGTGTTTGTTCCCATTCTCGACAGTCTTCCCCTTATGTTTTTTGATTATTCGGTACTAGGTAAAACAAAATTTATTGGTTTTAATAATTTTATACAAGCCTTTTGTGACAGCGAATTTCGAATTTCCATACTGAATTCAGTCTTATTTGTGGCGGTAGTACCTGTAATCCAGATTTTATCTATCTTATTAGCCATACTAGTTAATAAAAAGCTCCGTGGCATTGCCATATTCCGTACCTTATTCTATATCCCGGTAATAACCTCTATGGTAGCAGTATCTATTATGTGGGGGTTCCTCTTTGACCCAAGCGGCCTGATTAATACGGCCCTTTTGGATGCTGGTCTAATTAAAACCCCGATTGGTTTTTTAAGTGACGGAAAAACTGCTATGCTCAGTATCATGTTTATAACAATCTGGCAGGGACTTGGATATTATATGATGCTTTATCTGGCCGGACTCCAGTCGGTGCCAAAAGAACTGGAAGAGGCTTCTATTGTAGACGGTGCTAATTCCTGGCAGACTCTAACTAAGATTAAGATGCCTTTGTTAAAGCCATATATCTGGTTTTGCTCCCTGAATTCCATCATATCTGCGGTAGGTGTTTTTGATGTGGTATATGTACTGACCAAGGGCGGTCCAGATGATGCTACTTTAGTAATTAATTATTATTCCTATGTAAAAGCCTTTTCTGATTTTGAATTCGGTTATTCCGCCGCTATTGGTGCTGTCCAGGCAGTTATTACCTCTATTTTAAGTATTGTAATATTTGCATACGGCAAAAGGGGAGGAGGTATGACTTACAGTGAGTAAGGTAAATAACATAAATACGGTAAAAGTGCGTAAAAAAGTCATTTCTAAATTGGGAAATTATCTGATATTAAGTTTCATAGCGGTAATTTGTGCAGGACCATTTTTATGGATGGTTTCTACATCCTTTAAAACCGGTACTAATATTTATGATTTAAGGTTTTTTAATTTCAGACCAACCTTTGACAATTATATTGGAGTAATGGAATTTCTTTCTGTACCTAAGTATATCGCCAATACACTTATAATAACTTTAAGTTCCATTGCATTGGACGTCATCTTTTCTGCTATGTGTGCCTATCCTCTGGCTTGCATGGAATTTAAAGGAAAAAAGATAATCATGGGAGCCTTACTATCCTCCATGATTATACCTGCGGCAGCCGGTATGATTATTAATTATCTGATTATTTCCAAGATGCATCTGTTAAACAATCTGGTGGGCGTTATCCTGCCGGGTTCTGTAAAGGTGTTTAGTATTATCCTGTTACGGCAGTCTTATCTTGGGATACCCAAAGAACTGGTGGAGGCAGCAAGAATTGATGGTGCCGGCGAGGGTAGGATCTGGTGGAAGATTATGATGCCCGGAATCCTTCCCTCCGTCAGCACTGTTATTATTTTTGATTTTATCAGCAGATGGAACGAATTCCTATGGCCCATCATTGTTTTACAGGACCCGGAAAAATATCCGCTGGCAACTGCTTTGCAGTTTTTAAACGGTTCCTTTAATTATAAGTTTGGATATATTGCAGCCGGAACGGTAATATCCATCGTACCTATTATTATTGTGTTCCTGCTTTGCCAGAAGAATTATATCGAAGCGGTCAGCGGTGCAGTAAAAGGCTAAGTACGTCCAGAAAAGGGCGGCTGGTTTAGTAGATGGAAATCCCGCCTGCCCGGCAAGGTATAGCAAACCACTGCTAGTACCTTGGGTGTTGTCTGGTAACAGACAGACTAAGCGTAGACAGTAAAGAAGCAGGCAGGTTATATCGATGCTGTAAGTAGAATTGTATGCAGATAGGAGTTTTGGGTATGGATAAAAATTATTATATATGGATTGAGATACAGGCGAATAAAAAGACCATTGCAGATGCTGATAAATTTCTCATCCAAATGGAAAACTGTATAAAAGCCGGCATCGGAGCTGTGATATTAAGCGTTAAAGACACCTCTGGTTTTGCTATTTATGACAGTGAAATTGCGCCTCATTACTGGGAATATGATGATACCTTTAAAGAGCAGGATTATCTTTTGCAATGCCTAAACATAGTCCATGGTCTGGGCATGCTGCTGTTTGCCTCTATTGATGTATTTGCAGAAGGGAATAAAAGAAAACCCCATCCTAAAATGCCTGGTATCAGGAAGGAAGAATGGCAGACTTATGTATATGGACTGGATAAGTCGGGGGAGGCGGTGATCTCGCCGGTGACCTCACCAGAAACTTTAAAGACCGCCGGCAGTATTGATGATTTTGGTGAAATATTTGTTAACCCCGCCAATGAAGAGGTCTGCGCCTATGAATTATCACTGCTTGAAGAAATTATAACAAAATATCCCGTTGATGGTATTGTATTAGACAGAGTCCGTTATGTAGGGTTAAGCTCTGACTTTGGTTCCATAACAAAAGAAAAATGGGAGCAGTTTGCAGGTACAACCTGTAATTGGCCGGAGGATATCTATAAACTGGTGGATCGGGGAGAAAAAGAGCCGTTGATACAGTACGGCAGATATTTTGGCGAATTTCTTACCTTTCGCGCAGGCAGGATAAAATATTTTATTGAAAAAGTCCGGGAACTGTTGGAGCGTATTAAAAAGCCGGTTCAATTTCTTGATTATACCGGTTCCTGGTATCCCTTATACTATCAGGTGGGAGCTAATTGGGCTTCTAAGCAGTATCAGGCAGTCCAGTATCCCAGGATAAATCCGGAGACCTACAAGGAAACTGGTTATGCAGAAAGTCTGGATGGCTTACTGTCGGGGTTTTATTATCCTTATGTGACAGAAGCAGAGGCAAAAGCGGCGGATCAGCCTGCATACTGGTACAGTGTGGAGGGATCAGCAAACATTGCATACCAGGTTACAGAGAACACAGTACCGGTAATTGGCAGTCTGTTTCTGGATCAATATAGGGAGAATCCTTCTTCCATGAAAAAAGCGGTTGCTATGTGTTTTCAGAAGTCGGAAGGCTGTATGCTTTTTGATTTATCCTATCTGGCAGATAATGACTGGTGGAGCTATATCACTGTGGAGGAGGCAGAAACCGTGGTTATGGATCAGTTAAAAGAAAGTGACTTCGGTGAGCTGGCAGGCTTATGGAAGGAATGCTTTCATGAAAATTTCTGGGTATCTGGTAAAAAACTACTGGAAAGCACCTTTGAGAATGAAAGTTTTTTTACTGAAGCAGCATTTGGTCTAAGAAGTAAAAAGGATAACCAGTTGATTGGGGCTGTGATAGCAAAAAAATCAAGGGAAACCTCTGAACTTTACCCGGATTGTGCCTGGCTGTCAGCCTTACTTATTAAACCGGAATACCAGGGAAAGGGTCATGGAACAAGACTTTACCGGGCAATGTACCGGGTTTTGAAAAATCACACAGTTCGAAAGCTCTTTGTAGGTCAGGACATAAAAAATCTATTTTCCGGAATACCTGATCCGGTTAAAAATGCAGATTTTTTTACGAAACAAGGCTTTATTCTGAATTCAGATGAACATTATGATCTGGTGGCAGATATCCTTAACAATGAGAAGCTTGATCATTTTGATACGATAGATTTTTTAGAAAACTTTATGGCAGAACCGGTAAAAGAAAGGGAAACACCGGAATTATTACGGTTTCTTTTAAATGAATTCCCCGGCAGGTGGTATGTTACGGTAAAAGAATACTTAGAGCAGGCCAAAAATCTGGAAAACCTGGTGATTTTAAAGAATACGAAGGATGAAATCCAGGGTTTTTGCATGGTGGCTGTCAAAGAGGACGGTTTTGGAGGACTTGGACCCATTGGAATAGCAAAGTCAATCAGGGGACACAAAAACGGTGATTTCCTGCTACACCAGTCCCTGCTTCACTTAAGGAGACTTGGCGCTTCCTTTGTCTGTATTGATTGGACAATATTAAAAGATTTTTATGGGAAATTTAATTTTAAACCGGTGAGGATTTACAGAGGAGCCTATAAGGAAATAAATAATTAGGATAAAGGTAAAAGACATGAAAAAGAAAATAGTTTTACTTCCATTAGATGAGAGACCATGTAATTATAATTTTCCCCGCAGATTATTTGCTCATGAGGATATCGAAATTGTAAGACCAGAAAAGCTGGGTAATAAAAAACAACCGGCAGAAGTAGCAAAAGTAGCTGATTTTCTGAAAAAAGAATGCAAAGATGCATATGGACTGGTACTGTCGGTGGATATGATGCTTTACGGCGGACTGGTACCGTCAAGAATTCACAATACCGGTGCTGATAAATTAAAAGAACTGGCGGTAGTAGTAAAAAACGTAAAAGAAGAAAATCCAGAATTAATTATCTACGCCTTCCAGGTAATCATGCGCTGCCCAGATTACTCCAGTGACGATGAGGAACCGGATTATTATGAAGAATATGGTGAACTAATTCACAAAGCCGGAGAAGCAGTTCACAAGAGCCGTCTTGGTATCAGCGACGGTACGGAGCTGGATTATTTGCTAAGGCAGATTGACTGTGATAAATTAAATGATTATGTTGCCAGGAGAGAATGCAATAGAGAACTCAACTATACCATGATTAATTATGTAAAACAAGGTTATATTGACGCACTTGTTATTCCCCAGGATGATTCCGCACCATACGGTTATGCTGCCATGGATCAGGAAGAGGTAAGGATAAAGATTGCGAAGGAAGGCTTATCTGACCGGATTTTAATGTATCCTGGCGCAGATGAAGTCGGACTTACCCTGGTATCCAGAATGATTAATAAAATGAAAGGGAAGAAACCCAAGATTTATGTGAAGTATGCAAGTGAAGGTTCAAAATCTGTTTTTCCCATCTACGAAGGAAATACCTTAGAAACCACAATCCGTTACCAGATACTTTCTGCCGGCTGTCAGCTCACAGCTTCCTATGAACATGCAGATATTATTCTTGCAATTACAGCGCCGGCTGAAAAAATAGTTGAGTCAGCAGAACAACCTTATATCTCAAAAGGCTATTGTGTGGAACGTAATCTGCCGGAGCTGGTGGATTTTATAAAGCTAAGGATTCAGGATAATAAAGTCCTCACCATAGGAGATAATGCCTATGGAAACGGCGGAGAACTTTTATTTATTCAGCTGTTAAACCAGAATCAATTACTGGATAAAGTAGCGGGTTATGCCGGCTGGAATACCTCCGCCAATACACTTGGCACCTCCATTGCAGAGGGTATTGACTATTATCATTACGGCAGGACCCAAAGTCATATGAACTTTTTGGTGGAACGCTATATAGAAGATGCCGGTTATTGCTCTGTAGTAAGGAAGAATATTACCAAGGATTTAAGTAAATATGGCATGAATTATTTTAATATTGAAGAACAGGACGGAATGATATGCAAAAGGGTAAGGAAAGAACTTCAGCAATTTGTAGAGAGTTATCTTTCTTCCATATTAAATGCTGTCTCAATAGACAAAGTATGGATGCCCTGGTGCAGGATGTTTGAAGTGGGATTAATGGCTTCTTATAAAGGTGATAAAACGGCTGATAAAAATGCCGGTAATAATAAGTATAAGATAAGTGAGGCAGCAGCAACGAGCAAAAATGAAAGTGTGTTAAAACAGATAAAGGGTGGTCTAATCGTATCCTGCCAGGCTTTAGAGGAGGAGCCGCTGCACAGCTCTTATATAATGGCTAAAATGGCAGTGGCAGCAAAAGAAGGCGGTGCAGTGGGAATCCGGGCAAATACCCCAAAGGATATAGAAGAAATCAAACGGTATGTAGAGCTCCCAATCATAGCATTATACAAACAGGATTACGAAGATTCCAGTGTATACATTACGCCCACAGAGAGAGAAATTGAACTGCTAATAGACAAAAAACCAGAAATCATTGCCCTGGATGCCACCAACCGGTTAAGACCCGGCGGTCAGACCTTAGAAGAGTTTTTTAAAAAGCTACGGCTTAAGTATCCGGACCAATTATTTATGGCAGACTGTGCAACTTATGAGGAAGCCCTCCATGCCCAGGAAATCGGTTTTGATATGGTAGGAACAACTTTGTGCGGATATACGAAGGATACCCAGGGGACCCCCCTGCCAAACCATGAGTTAATAAAACGCCTGGCAGAGGACTTAACAGTACCCCTCATAGCCGAAGGCGGCATCTGGGAATTATCTGACTTACAGCAGATTATGAAAGAAAAAGTACACGCCGCAGTAATCGGTTCATCCATCACGAGACCCAGGGAAATTACAAGAAGGTATGTAAATGGTATAAAAGGTAATTGATATTGGCATAGAAATTTATTTACCCCTATCTATCTTAGCAAACGCATAAAAAAAGATAAAATCCAAAGACTAAGGCAGTATCCTGGTATGCTTGTAATATTTTTGTATTGGAAAGGACCCCATGACACTTAAACTTGGAGAATTGCGCCAAGGATGAAAAGAGTAATTGTTTGAGCGAAGCGAGTTTTACTCTTTTCATCCTGTTTTCAGCAGTTCTCCAAGTTTATAGTGACATGAGGGTTCTTTCCCTACAAAAATATTACAAGCATACCAGGATACTGCCACCCCCATTTATTCCATCATGCGTTTGTATCTTGTAACTAAGTGTGGTCTATGCTATAATACAACAGAAATTACTCACCTATGCAGGAGGAATAATAATGATTAACCAAAGCAAAATTCGTAATTTTTGCATAATAGCCCATATAGATCACGGAAAATCAACCCTGGCCGACCGAATCATAGAAAAGACCGGCTTATTAACCAGCAGGGAAATGCAGGCTCAGGTACTTGATAATATGGATTTGGAACGTGAAAGAGGCATTACCATAAAGGCTCAGGCAGTACGTACGGTTTATAAAGCAAAGGATGGGGAAGAGTATATATTTAATCTCATAGATACCCCCGGACACGTAGATTTTAATTATGAAGTATCCAGAAGCCTTGCTGCCTGTGAAGGTGCAATCCTTGTAGTAGATGCGGCCCAGGGAATCGAAGCCCAGACCCTGGCTAACGTGTACTTAGCCCTTGACCATAATCTGGACATTATGCCGGTAATTAATAAAATTGATCTTCCAAGTGCGGAACCGGAACGGGTAAAAGCTGAGATTGAAGATGTAATTGGTTTGGAAGCAGGAGATGCGCCATTAATCTCTGCAAAAGTCGGCATTAATATAGAAGAAGTATTAGAGCAGATCGTAACGAAGATATCTCCGCCCAAAGGTGATGCAGAGGCTCCCCTGCAGGCTCTTATTTTTGATTCCAAATATGACTCTTATAAAGGAGTTATTATCTTCTGCCGTATTATGGAAGGAAGAGTAAAAAAGGGAACCGAAATAAAAATGATGGCTACCGGAGCAACCGCAGAAGTAGTGGAACTTGGTATCTTTGGAGCCGGGCAGTTCATTCCTGCCGAGGAGCTTACTGCTGGAATGGTTGGTTATATCACTGCTAGTCTTAAGAATGTACAAGATACCAGAGTAGGTGATACGGTAACCGATGCCCAGAATCCCTGTAAACAGCCTTTGCCTGGATATAAAAAGGTAAATCCCATGGTATACTGCGGTATGTATCCCGCAGATGGATCAAAATACCCGGATTTAAGGGATGCTCTTGAAAAATTACAGCTAAATGATGCGGCTCTCCAATTTGAACCGGAAACCTCCATTGCCTTGGGCTTTGGATACCGCTGCGGTTTTTTAGGACTTTTGCATCTGGAAATAATTCAGGAACGGCTTGAGAGAGAGTATAATTTAGATATTGTGACTACCGCTCCTGGTGTTGTATATAAGGTTCATAAAACCGATGGACAAGTGATAGAAATCACCAACCCCTCCAATCTGCCGGACCCTTCTGAAATCGAATATATGGAGGAACCAATGGTAAGTGCCGAGATTATGGTAACTACGGAGTTTGTCGGTGCGATCATGAGTCTGTGTCAGGAAAGACGCGGAATTTATCTGGGGATGGAATATATGGAAGCCACCAGGGCTTTGCTTAAATATGAACTTCCGTTAAATGAAATTATATATGACTTTTTCGATGCCCTAAAATCCAGATCCAGAGGGTATGCATCTTTTGATTATGAAATCAAAGGTTATGTACAGTCCGAACTTGTAAAACTGGATATACTGATTAATAAGGAAGAGGTGGATGCCTTATCCTTTATCGTACACGGAGAATCTGCCTACGAACGGGGCAGAAAGATGTGTGAAAAGCTGAAAGAAGAGATTCCAAGACAGCTCTTTGAAGTGCCTATTCAGGCTGCCATTGGAAGTAAGATTATTGCCAGGGAAACCGTAAAGGCCATGCGTAAGGACGTTCTCGCCAAATGTTACGGCGGTGATATCAGCCGTAAGAGAAAGCTCCTTGAGAAGCAGAAGGAAGGTAAGAAGCGTATGCGCCAGGTAGGTAATGTAGAGATACCACAGAAGGCTTTTATGAGCGTTTTAAAACTGGATGATAAATAAAAGGAGAAATAATGCTGTACGGACAAAAAAAGGATTTAGGTTTGTATATTCATATTCCCTTTTGCGTCAGGAAGTGTGATTATTGTGATTTTCTCTCTGCACCGGCAGATGAGGACACAAAATTTAACTATGTTAGGGCTTTAATAAAGGAAATTAAGAGTTACAGCCAAATCAGTACGGAGTACCTTGTGAAGACGATTTTTATCGGAGGGGGTACTCCCTCTTCTTTGAACGGGGAATTTATTGCAGAGATCTTAAAGGCGGTAAGAGAAGTTTTTTGTATAACAGAGGGTGAAGAGGGATATCCTGAAATTACCATAGAAGTAAATCCCGGAACCGTAACGAAAGAGAAATTAGATGCTTATAAACTTGCTGGCATCAACCGGTTAAGTTTTGGGCTTCAGTCGACCGATAACAGCGAACTTAAGCTGCTAGGACGGATTCATACCTTTGAAACCTTTAAAGAAAATTACCTGTTGGCCAGAAAAATAGGATTTGATAACATTAATATTGATCTGATGTCTGCTTTGCCGGGTCAGACCATGAATAAGTGGCTTGATACTCTATATAAAGTAATCGCTTTAAACCCAGAACATATATCTGCCTACAGCCTGATTCTGGAGGAAGGAACACCGTTTTTTACCCGCTATAAAGAAGAAGATCAAAATGAGGAATTAGACCGGCAAATCTATGCAAAAACGAAAGAAGTACTAGCTCAGGCAGGTTATTACCGGTATGAAATTTCTAACTATGCCAAGTCTGGCTATGAATCCAGACATAATATCTCTTACTGGATAGGGACAGACTACCTGGGTCTTGGTTTAGGCGCCTCGTCTCTTATTAATAAGACAAGATTTCAGAATGAAGATGTATTAACAGAATATATGGAGTTGTCGTCAGATCATAACAAAATCAGAAGAAATGAGGAACTTCTTACTACCAGTAAACAGATGGAAGAATACATGTTTTTGGGACTGCGGATGAGTGACGGAGTAAGTAGTAAGAAATTTGAGAAGCAGTTTGGGGTAAGCCTTGAGACAATATATGATGAAGTGGTAAATAAATCTCTAAAAGAGGAATTAATTCAGAGAAAAGGTGAGAGAATATACCTGACAGAGAAAGGAATTGATTTAAGCAACCTGGTTATGTCACGTTTTCTACTGGATTAAATAGATAAATACTTTTTGTGGAAATTTTATCCAATATGCCAATGCTAGCTTCTATGCTGAGCTTCTATGCTGAATTTACCAAATATACCAATATAACCTTCTATGCTGATTTTATTCAATATACCAATATAAAATAGCTGGGAAGTATGAATTAGTTATTCGAACTATCAATACAAGCTATCTATTCAGACCCTATATAAAATATGACCATGGCGTAAAAAAACAGTAAAAAGGAATAAAAAAATTCGTAAATAGCACTTGACAAAGTAAATGGTAAGTGCTATTTTATGTATAAAGATATTAGCACTCTATTCAAGTGAGTGCTAACAATCAGAAAGCAGGAGGGATTAGATGGAATTGGATGATAGAAAATTGAAGATATTACAGGCAATTATCCGTAATTATCTGGAAACCGGTGAGCCGGTCGGGTCACGGACAATTTCAAAATACACCGATTTGAATCTAAGCTCCGCTACAATAAGAAATGAAATGGCAGATCTAGAGGAACTTGGTTACATTATACAGCCCCATACCTCTGCAGGCCGTATACCATCCGACAAAGGCTACCGCCTTTATGTAGATACCATGCTGGAAGATAAAGTTCATGAAGTTGAAAATATGAAGGAACTTTTAATCGAGAAGGCAGACAAAATCGATTTACTTTTAAAGCAGGTTGCTAAGCTGCTGGCAGTCAATACCAATTATGCCACCTTAGTAACAAAGCCCCAGTACCGAAGTAAAAAAGTTAAATTTATACAGCTGACAGAAGTAGATGCAGCTCAGCTGCTTGCCATAATCGTACTGGAAGGCAATGTGGTAAAGAATAAAATGATCGCTATCGATGAATTGGTCGATAAAGATATTTTATTGAAGTTAAATATCGTTTTTAATACATTCCTTCAAGGGTTGGATTTAACTGAAATCAATATGCCGATAATACAAAAAATCAAAGAACAGGCTGGTAATTACAGTAATCTGGTTAGCGATATACTTGATACCATCGCACAGGCAATCAGTGAAGAGGAAGAAGTAGAGGTTTATACCAGCGGCGCTACCAACATATTAAAATATCCGGAACTAAATGATACGGATAAAATAGCCGAATTAATGGGAACCTTTGAAGAGCAGAAGCAGCTTACGGAGCTCATTAATAAGTCAGAAAACGCCGATAACGGAATTCAGGTATATATCGGAAGTGAGACACCGGTCGAAGCCATGAAGGATTGTTCCGTAGTTACAGCAACCTATGAAATTGAAGAGGGTGTTTATGGTAAAATCGGTATTATCGGTCCCAAAAGGATGGATTATGAAAAAGTAGTCGGGACACTGCATACGCTAATGGTACAGTTGGATGACATATTTAAGAAAAAGACCTAACATAAGGAAAGGTGGTTACAAGAGTGGCAGATAAGAATTCCATGGAAGAAAAGATAGAAGACGGTGTCAACCAGGAGCCGGAATCAGAAAAAGAAGGAACTGCAAATTCAGAACAGGAAGCGGAGAGTGTTGAAGCTGAGGTTGCTGAAGATGTACAAGAGGAAGATATGGATGATGTTACAGAAGAAACAAACGAAGATGTAAAAACTGGAAAGTCTTTCTTCCGAAAAGATAAAAAGGATAAAAAGGATAAAAAAGATTTAAAAATTGAAGAGTTAAATGATAAGTTAATAAGAACTATGGCTGAGTTTGATAATTTCCGTAAGCGTTCTGATAAAGAAAAAGCCCAGATGTTTGAAATCGGTGCCAGAGATATCATTGAAAAGGTCCTTCCGGTTATTGATAATTTTGAACGCGGTTTAGGTGCTATCACCGAAGAAGAGAAAGAAGGCGCATTTGCCCAGGGTATTGAAAAAATTTATAAACAGTTGGTAACCTCACTAACCGAGGCCGGTTTAAAACCAATTGAAGCGGTTGGAAAACCTTTTGATCCTAATTTCCATAATGCGGTAATGCATGCGGAGGATCCAGAACAGGAAGAAAATCTGGTGGCAGAAGAATTCCAAAAGGGATATATGTATAAAGATACCGTGGTACGTCACAGTATGGTGAAAGTAGTTAATTAAGAGTAGCTAATAAAGAGCAGGGAATTAAAGTAATGTAACAATTCAAAGTGAAGATTAATCAGATATGTAAGAATATTCACTTTTCAATATAAACTAATATATAATTTGAATTAATTATAGGAGGAATCTATTATGGGTAAAATCATAGGAATTGACTTAGGTACAACAAATTCATGTGTTGCAGTTATGGAAGGCGGAAAGCCGGTAGTTATAGCGAATACGGAAGGTGCCAGAACTACTCCATCCGTTGTTGCCTTTACAAAGACAGGAGAAAGATTAGTTGGTGAATCTGCAAAACGTCAGGCAGTTACCAATTCAGATAAAACCATATCATCTATTAAAAGACATATGGGAACTGATTACAGGGTAGCTATTGACGATAAGAAGTATACACCACAGGAAATTTCCGCAATGGTACTTCAAAAATTAAAAGCAGATGCAGAAAGTTATTTAGGAGAAAAGGTGACAGAAGCTGTTATTACCGTTCCTGCATACTTTAACGATGCTCAGAGACAGTCAACCAAAGATGCCGGTAAAATTGCAGGTCTTGATGTAAAGAGAATTATCAACGAGCCTACCGCAGCAGCATTAGCATATGGTCTTGATAATGAACATGAACAAAAAATCATGGTATACGATTTAGGCGGCGGTACTTTCGACGTATCTATTATTGAAATCGGTGACGGCGTTATTGAAGTTTTAGCTACTTCCGGGGATAACAGACTCGGTGGTGATGACTTTGATGAACGAGTTACCAGATATATGATTGATGAATTCAAGAGAACCGAAGGAGTTGACTTATCCTTAGATAAGATGGCACTTCAAAGATTAAAAGAAGCAGCAGAAAAAGCGAAAAAAGAATTATCTTCTGCTACTACTACTAACATTAACCTTCCTTTCATTACTGCAACTGCAGAAGGACCGAAACATTTTGATTTAAACTTAACCAGAGCAAAATTCGATGAATTAACTCATGATTTAGTAGAAAGAACTGCTACTCCGGTTCAGAATGCCTTAAGAGATGCCGGCATTACATCTTCTGAATTAAAGAAAGTATTATTAGTAGGTGGTTCTACCCGTATTCCTGCCGTTCAGGATAAAGTAAAACAGTTAACCGGTCATGAACCTTCCAAATCCTTAAATCCAGACGAATGTGTTGCAATCGGTGCTTCGATCCAGGGTGGTAAGTTAGCTGGTGATGCAGGCGCAGGAGATATCTTACTCCTTGACGTTACACCATTATCCTTAAGCATTGAAACGATGGGTGGTGTTGCAACCAGATTAATTGAAAGAAACACAACCATTCCTACCAAGAAGAGTCAGGTTTTCTCAACCGCTGCCGATAACCAGAGTGCAGTTGATATTAACGTAGTACAGGGTGAAAGACAGTTTGCAAAGGATAACAAGAGTCTTGGACAATTCAGACTGGATGGAATTCCGCCGGCAAGAAGAGGTATTCCTCAGATCGAAGTAACCTTTGATATTGATGCCAACGGTATCGTTAATGTATCGGCTAAAGACTTAGGAACTGGCAGAGAACAGCACATAACCATTACAGCAGGTTCTAATTTGTCCGATGCAGATATTGATAAAGCAGTAAAAGAAGCAGCAGAATATGAAGCACAGGATAAGAAACGTAAAGAAGCAATTGAAACCAGAAATGATGCGGATTCCATGGTATTCCAGACAGAAAAGGCATTAGGCGAAGTTGGGGATAAGATCGATGCAGCTGATAAATCCAAAGTGGAAGCTGATTTACAACGCTTAAAAGAATTAGTTGAAAAGTCCAATCCGGAAGTTATGTCCGAAGGTGAAGTAGCTGATATCAAAGCAGCAAAAGAAACTTTAATGGAAAGCGCACAAGCTTTATTTGCTAAAGTTTACGAACAGGCACAGGCTGCTGGAGCAGGTCCTGCTCCTGATATGGCAGGAAGCCAGGGAAATGCTGGTCCCGCTGAGGATGTTGTAGACGGAGATTACAGAGAAGTTTAATACAGGTAAAACTTCGCAGGAAGTTTTAGCTTGACGATTTTAATATAATTCATTACAATATGATTTGACTTGTCGAATCGAAGAATCAGTATAAAGGTTATGGGTCGTCCCGTAACAGTAATAAATAGGCGGTCTAACGACTGCCTATTTGTCGATATAAATGAAAAGGTGGAGGAGCAGCACAATTCCCTTTCGCATTCATAAGGAGGATGGATTAGAGCATGGCAGATAAACGTGATTATTACGAGGTCTTGGGGGTATCCAGATCAGCCACAGACGATGACATAAAAAAGGCTTACAGACAACTGGCTAAAAAATATCATCCGGATGCAAATCCCGGTGACCAAACTGCAGAGGCAAAATTTAAGGAAGCCTCAGAAGCATATGCAATTTTAAGTGATGCAGATAAGAGAAGACAATATGATCAGTTCGGACATTCCGCATTTGAAGGCGGTGCAGGTGGTGCCGGCGGATTTGATTTCAATAATATGGATATGGGTGATATCTTCGGAGATATTTTCGGAGATTTATTCGGCGGCGGAAGAGCCAGAAGAACCAGTAATGGTCCTATGAAAGGTCCTAATGTCCGTACCGGTGTAAGAATAACGTTCCAGGAAGCGGTAACCGGTGTTGATAAAGAACTGGAACTGAATTTAAAAGATGAATGCTCTACTTGTCACGGATCCGGTGCAAAACCCGGCACCAGTGCAGAAACCTGCAGCAAGTGCGGCGGTAAAGGTCAGGTTGTGTATACCCAGCAGTCCCTGTTTGGCATGGTGCGTAATGTACAGACTTGTCCGGATTGTAATGGAACCGGTAAAGTTGTTAAAGATAAATGTATGGATTGCTATGGTACCGGTTATGTAAGCAGAAAGAAAAAGATACAGGTATCTATTCCGGCAGGTATTGATAACGGGCAGAGCATCCGTATCCGTGAAAAAGGTGAGCCTGGAACCAATGGTGGTGAGAGAGGCGATCTTTTAGTTGAAGTAACCGTAAGCAGACATCCTATTTTCCAGAGACAGGATTATGATATATACTCTACAGCGCCTATATCCTTTGTACAGGCGGCTCTTGGCGGTGATGTCAGAATCAGTACGGTAGATGGTGATGTACTCTATACGGTAAAACCAGGAACCCAAACCGATACCAAAGTAAGATTAAAAGGTAAAGGTGTGCCTACTCTGCGTAATAAACAGGTAAGAGGTGACCATTATGTTACACTGGTGGTTCAGGTACCGACCAAGTTATCAGGCGATCAAAAAGAACTGCTGGAAAAATTTGATGCAGCGATGAATAATAAAAGTGATTCCGATACGGTAGAACAAGAAAGTGTAAAAGAGAAAGAAAAAGGAAAGAAAAAATTCTGGAAGTAATTTAGAAAGGTATATGGCAGTATGGCAGGATGTCCTGCCATATGCAATGGTATTAATATGAAATGGACAAAATTAACCTTATCAACCATGGCGGAAGCCGTAGATTTGGTAAGTGATATGCTGAATGGATTAGGGATAGAGGGAATTGAAATCATCGATAATGTTCCCATAACGGAACAGGAAAAAAAGGCGATGTTCATTGACATCCTTCCTGAATTAAATACAGAAGATAAAACTGCACTTGTCAGTTTTTATCTGGAAGAAGATGCAAACCTGCAGGAGACTCTTGATGCAATTAAAGAGGGGCTTAAGGATTTATCGGAATTTACAGATATAGGCTCCGGTCTTATCGAACTATCAGAAACGGAGGATGTCGATTGGATTAATAACTGGAAAGCATATTTTAAGCCATTTCGTATTGATGAAACCATTGTAATTAAACCTACCTGGGAAAAACTTGATGAGGTAAAAGCAACAGACTTAGTCATCGAAATAGATCCAGGTACTGCTTTTGGCACCGGTTCTCATGAAACAACAAAGCTTTGTATCCTGGGGATTAAAAAATATATAAAGACTGGTATCCGGTTGCTGGATGTAGGCTGTGGAAGCGGAATTTTATCCATTATCGGAGCTAAATTAGGAGCAAGGGAAGTAGTTGGTACCGATATCGATCCCAACGCGGTAAAGGCAGCTTATGAGAATTCAGAAGTCAATCAGATTGGTACTGAGACGATAACCATTGCAAGCGGTGATATTATTACAGATACCACTTTACAGGAACAGGTGGGCTTTGAAGGCTTTGACATGGCAGTAGCCAATATTCTGGCAGATATTATTATACCGTTGTCAGGAGAAATCGGTCAGCATATTAAACCAGGCGGTATTTTTATCAGTTCCGGCATTATTAATACCAAAAAAGAACAGGTGAAAACAGCAATATTAAATAACGGATTTCAAATCCTTGAGATAAATGAAATGGGTGACTGGGTATCCATCGTGGCACAGAAATAATAAACCAGTTAGATGGAGCTTGTAAGCGAAATAGAGAATTAACATAATTACTATAAGAGAAATAGAGAATTATCATAAATTCTATAAACGAAATTGAGTATTGATATAAAATCAGTATAATGAAGTTTAAGAATTCAAGCTATTTTAGAAAGGCTTGGTGCCGTTATGTACCGCTTCTACGTGGAACCGGAGCAGATTCAGGATAAAGAGATCAGGATTACCGGGTCAGATGTCAATCATATAAAAAATGTGCTTAGAATGAAGCCTGGTGAGAAAATTATTATTTGCAATGGACAGGGAAAAGATTTCTATTGTATAATAAAAGAGGAAGAAGGCGGTCAAATCACCGCAGAAATCCTAAGTATCCGTGATACGGATACGGAACTTTCCGGTAAGATTTATCTTTTTCAGGGTGTTCCCAAAAAAGATAAGATGGAATTGATTATTCAAAAAGCAGTGGAATTAGGGGTTTATGAGATTATTCCCGTAATGACAAAACGAACGGTTGTCAAACTGGAAGATAAGAAAAAAGAACAGAAAAAAATTGAGCGGTGGCAGGCCATATCCGCCAGTGCCGCAAAACAGTCCGGTCGCGGTATTATACCTAACGTTTCTGATACCATGACCTTTAAGGAAGCACTTAAAACTGCAAAAAGTATGGACTTAAAGGTAATACCCTATGAAAATGCCGAGGATATTAAGAAAACCAGGGATATTATAAAATCCATTCACAGCGGTCAGGTTATAGGTATCTTTATCGGTCCGGAGGGTGGATTTGAAGAGAATGAGATAAAAGAGGCAGTGGAAGCTGGTATTTTACCGATTACCCTTGGCAGAAGGATATTACGTACGGAAACTGCTGGTCTGGCAGTGTTATCCATGATTATGCTGCAGATGGAAAGCGTATAGAAAGAGGATAAAATGGAAGCATATTTGGACAATGCCGCTACTACCAGGGCATTTGATTCAGTTAAGGATATAATGACGCAAACACTATGCATGGATTACGGAAACCCCTCATCCATGCATAAAAAAGGCGTAGATGCTGAAACGTATATTAAAGACGCCAAAGAGATAATTGCCAAAAGTTTAAAAGCCGACCCCAAAGAGATTATATTTACCTCTGGAGGCACGGAATCCAACAATTTGGCAGTAATCGGAGCGGCATATGCGAATAAGCGAAGCGGAAACCACATAATAACCACCAGGATTGAACATCCTTCCATACATAATCCCTTATTGTTTCTGGAGGAGAATGGATTTCGGGTATCCTATATTCCGGTAGATAGAAGCGGTAAGGTTCTGATGGAGGAACTTTTAGCCGAAGTAGGTGAGGATACCATTTTGGTGTCTGTCATGTATGTGAATAACGAAATTGGCTCTGTACAAAATATTAGTGAAATCTCAAAACTTATCAAAGAGAAAAATCCCAAGGTCCTGTTACATGTGGATGGAATACAGGCTTTTGGTAAGTACCGGATCTGCCCGAAACGGGAAGGGATTGATTTATTATCAATAAGCGGACATAAAATTCACGGTCCTAAGGGCAGTGGGTGTTTATATGTCCGGGATAAAGTAAAGCTTAAGCCCATTTTATTTGGGGGAGGACAGCAAAAAGGAATGCGCTCCGGTACGGAAAATGTGCCGGCTATAGCAGGTCTTGGACAGGCTGTTAAGGATATTTATGAGAATCATGAGGAAAAAAGAGCAGGTCTCTATCAGTTAAAAGAAGCATTTATTGCAGAAATGAATCAAATTCAAGATACTACAGTGAATGGAGTTTCAGGTTCCATTAATGAAACTGCACCTCATATTGTCAGTGTTAGTTTTGCAGGTATAAGAAGTGAGGTTTTACTTCATGCTCTTGAGGAAAAACAGGTTTTTGTATCCTCCGGTTCAGCCTGTGCTTCGAATCATCCCCAGTTAAGCGGGACACTAAAGGCAATCGGAGTCAGAGAAGATTTACTGGATTCCACTTTACGGTTCAGTTTTTCTGTTTTTACGACTATGGAAGAAATTCAATATGCTATCAGTATGCTAAAGGAACTGGTGCCGGTATTAAGAAAATACAGCAGGCATTAAAAGCGGAAAACTGATCAAAAAGAAAGGATAAACCATGTACAAAGCTTTTTTAATTAAGTATGCAGAAATCGGAATCAAAGGTAAAAACAGATATATCTTTGAGAACGCCTTAAGAGACCAGATAAAAAATTCACTTCGCGACCTGGGTGATTATTTAGTAACCAAGGAACAGGGAAGAATCTATATAGAATGCCCCGACGGATATGATTATGAGGAAACCGTAGAAGCCCTTAAGAGGGTATTTGGTATTGCTCAGATCTGTCCGGTTGCAATTATCGACACCATTGACTGGGAACCTTTAACCCAGGCAGTTGGAGATTATGTGGAAGCCAGGTATGCGGATAAGAAGTTTACCTTTAAGATGGAAGCAAAACGCAGCGACAAAAAATACCCGATGACCTCTCCCGAAATCTGTATTGAAATGGGAGCTTATTTGCTGCGTCGTTTTCCGGAGATGAAGGTGGATGTCCATACTCCCTCAGTCCGGATTATGGTGGAAGTTAGAAATCGTTCTTATGTTTATTCTGAGGTCATTCCGGGACTGGGTGGTATGCCCGTGGGCACCAATGGTAAAGCTATGTTATTATTATCCGGCGGTATCGATAGTCCGGTAGCAGGCTACATGGTAGCAAAAAGAGGTGTTACTATCGATGCGGTTTATTTTCATGCACCGCCTTATACCAGTGAAAGAGCTAAACAAAAAGTAGTGGATCTTGCTAAACTTATATCAAAATATACCGGACCCATTAAACTTCATGTAGTGAATTTTACAGATATCCAGCTCTATATCTACGAAAAATGCCCTCATGAGGAATTGACCATAATTATGAGAAGATATATGATGCGGATTGCTGAAAAGCTGGCAGAAGAAAGCGGCAGCTTAGGACTGATTACCGGAGAAAGCATCGGACAGGTGGCTAGTCAGACCCTTCACAGTCTGGCTGCAACCAATGAAGTATGTAAACTGCCGGTTTACCGTCCGTTAATTGCTTTTGACAAACAGGATATCGTTGATATTGCTGAAAAGATTAATACCTATGAAACTTCGATATTGCCGTTTGAAGACTGCTGTACCATCTTTGTAGCAAAACATCCTGTTACAAAACCGAGCTTAAAAGTAATTCGTTATTCGGAAAGAAATCTGGAAGAGAAGATCGAAGAACTGGTGGGAACGGCTATGGATACTATAGAGACTATATTCATACAGTGATAGTAGAGATTAATTAGGTAACTCTAGGGAGCAAGGTGCCAGTCTGCTGACACTTTCGAACCCTTGCAGATTACTCCGTATTAACCCACGGAGTGATTTCTGTTTTAAAGAAGATAATGCAGAGACCTTTTCTGTAAATGAACAAAGAGTCTGGCTCGCCAGACTCTAGCGCTGACGCGCTGTCACGACAGTGACAATCTTCCTTAAGTGCGTCATGCGCATCCTGCCTGGAAGGCTTTTTAATTTATAAGAAAGTTCTAAGAACTTACCTATAAATTAAAAAAGAGGATACCTTAAGTATCCCCTGATAAGTAATTTACAAACCGATTATTCAACGATATAAGGTTTTAAAATACTAAGGATTTTATCAACACTATCTTCACTATGGATATTTAAATCAATAGGTTTAGATAAATCCAAGCTGAAAATACCCATTATTGATTTTGCATCAATAACATATCTTCCAGAAACTAAATCAAAATCGGAATCGAATTTAGTTACGTCATTTACAAAGGATTTAACCTTATCAATTGAATTGAGAGAGATTTTTACTGTTTTCATTGAAACTCCTCCTTTTATATAGATTTTTATAGGATAGTAAGTACTATCTTTACTACAAGTATATACTACATTTTAGCAATTTAAAAGTCAATATACAAAGTAAATAAAAAATGCCCGGAACTAGGACAGATTTCACTAAAATATAGGCTTTAGCGTGTTTTATACTTCATTTTAGTATGGCTTTCCTAATAGGAATATATACTTTTTGTGTAAATTTATCTTGAAGTATATGTAAATTAATGGTTAACCTAAAGGCGATAACAATAGTAGAAAGGACACAGATGAACATAGATAAGAACCAGGAAATAAATTATAAGACAGTTGCGTTCCTTACTTTGGGCTGCAAGGTTAATTCCTATGAAACAGAAGCAATGCAGAAAATATTTGAAGATGCAGGCTTTCTTGTTGTTGACTTTACAAAACCGTCGGATGTATATGTCGTAAACACCTGTACCGTAACTAATATTGCAGACCGTAAATCCAGGCAGATGCTTCATAAAGCAAGAAAAATGAATACGGCTGCAGTGGTGGTGGCTGTAGGCTGTTATGTCCAGACAGCAGGTGAAGTACTAGAGCAGGATGATGCTGTAGATATTGTTATAGGCAATAATAAAAAGAAGGATATTATCCGTATCTTGAACGAATATTATGAAGCCAGGTCAAAGGGTAATATAAATAGAGAAGAATACCAGGAAATGGATCCAGAAGTATCAAATTCACCTGTATTGAATGCACATCCGATAACGTTAGAAGAAGTTAAGGCTGACAATTTTTTAGACCATAATACTATAGGCAAAGGCAATATTATCGATATCAGTACAGAAACAGAATACGAAGAACTAAACATTGAATCAGTTGCTGAAAAAACCAGAGCATATATTAAAATTCAAGATGGCTGTAATCAATTCTGTTCCTATTGTATCATACCTTATGCCAGAGGAAGAGTCAGAAGCAGGGCAGAAGCATCCATTCTTTCAGAAGTAAGTAAATTGGTTCAAAAAGGCTATAAAGAGATCGTATTAACAGGAATACATCTGTCTTCCTACGGCGTTGATTTTGATAAAAAAGAATCGGAAAAACATCATTTACTTGAACTGATTATGAAGTTAAGCGTAACAGAAGGTTTGGAAAGAATTCGATTAGGTTCTTTAGAACCAAGAATAATTACAGAAGAATTTGCCCAAACTCTATCTGGTAATACTAAACTCTGCCCTCATTTTCACCTGTCATTACAAAGCGGCTGCAATGAAACCCTAAAGCGTATGAACCGCAAGTATTCAGCAGAAGAATATTATGAAAAATGCAATTTGCTTCGAAAATACTTTGTCAATCCTGCCATTACCACAGATGTTATTGTGGGATTTCCGGGTGAAACCAATGAGGAATTTGAAGAAACAAAACGCTTTTTAAGAAAAATCTCCTTTGCACAGATGCACATTTTTAAATATTCCGTAAGAAAAGGCACCAGAGCGGAGCATATGCCTGACCAGGTCAGAGAAGAGATTAAGAACGTAAGAAGCAATACATTAATAGAACTGGAAGAAACAATGGAGACGGAATACAAGTCTGCCTTTTTAGATAAGGCAGAAAATATTCTGATCGAAGAAACTATGGTTATTGACGGACAAGCGTACCAGATTGGACATAATGAAAGGTATTTAAAACTGGCTGTGAAATCGGATAAAGACCTGAACAATCGTATTATAAAAGGTAAAGTTACCGGGTTTTTGAATAAAGAAATGATGTTCTGTGAAATAATGGATTGATATTTCTGAGAATTTATATTAATATATATATAATATACTGTTTCGATTCGGATTCATTCTTTAAGAAATGGTTAATTTTTCATAAAGACTGAGATAGAAGATAAAAAAAAGGACGTGATGTTATGCAGGATTTTAACAATACACAATATTTCAAAGTACAAAAAGAAAATGAAATTTCAGTTAAAGAGATTATTTCTGCTGTTTTTACTGCGATGACGGAAAAAGGGTATAATCCGGTCAATCAAATCGTTGGATACGTCATGTCAGGAGATCCCACCTACATAACCAACCATAAAGGTGCCAGAAGTATGATTATGAAGGTTGAAAGAGACGAGATATTGGAAGAATTATTAAATAATTACATCAGTAACAACTTGCTGTAATTAATTACCTGCTGTAATTAACGAGTTTAAGAAACAATAATCAAAGATTTATTAACTAGTCAAATGAATAGATGTAATATATCGGAAAGAGAATAATCCAGTGTTTCATTATTGTCAATTCAGGTATATGAGGAGGAAACATGAGGATTATGGGACTGGATTACGGTTCAGTCACTGTTGGTGTAGCAATAAGTGATGAATTATTAATTACTGCGCAGGGAATTGAGACAATACGCAGAAAACATGAGACAAAATTACGACAGACCCTTGCCAGGATTGATGAACTTATTAAAGAATATGCAGTGGAACGGATTGTATTGGGATACCCTAAGAATATGAATAATACCATTGGCGAGCGTGCTGTGAAATCAGAAGAATTTGCAGAGTCTTTAAGGAATCGGACCGGACTAGAAGTAATTTTATGGGATGAACGGCTTACTACCGTAGCGGCTCATCAGACTTTAATACTAGGAGATGTCCGGCGTGAAGAGAGAAGTCAGGTTGTGGATAAACTGGCAGCAGTCCTAATTTTACAGGGGTATCTGGATTTTCTGTGTAATCAGAAAAAAATGCTGGACGATAGCGGTGAAGCGAAAGAACTATGATTACCGAAGGTCAGTGATACCAGTGGACTGTGGTAAGGAAGAGTATAGATGCCAAAGGTCAGTAATACCAGTGGACTGTGGTAAGGAAGATCGCAGATGTAAAGGTCAGTAATGCCAGAGGACTGTGATAGGGATGACTCAGATACGAAGGTCATTGATACTAAATAACAGTGATACTAAAGATTGGTGATGTTGATGACAAAGATAGTTACACAGATGTCAGATGACAATAATACAGATAGCAGTAATGTTAATAACATGGAGCTTTGAGACATTCATGTTATGGGAGAAAGTAATGGATGAAATGAAAAACAAAGTAATATTTACGACCGATGATAACGAACAGGTGGAGTTCTATGTATTAGAGCAAACCAAATTAAACGGATATACGTATCTCCTGGTTACAGACTCGCAAGAGGAGGATGAGGAAGGTATGGCGTATATTTTAAAAGACGTATCTCAGGATACCGATGAAGCTGCCCTTTATGATATGGTAGAGGATGAGGGTGAACTCGAATTAATCGGAAAAATTTTTGAAGAATTGTTAGAGGATATTGACCTTGAGACATAAAACCCTGTTACGAGGGTATTTAACAGAGGAAATAAACGATACAAACAGATAGATGATAAAATTAATATATAAATATATAAAGTTGATATAAAAGTGCGAATTATTTAATTAGACTTAAACATTTCATGAATTTTGTAATTTAGTTATTAAATCGGGAAGGTGATATGCTATGCCTGACAAACAGGAACGATTCAAAACGTTATTAAAACAAAATGGACTAAAGGTAACAACACAGAGAATAGATATTCTTGAAGCTTTGGAAGACAGACCAGATAAGCATTTAACTGCTGAAGAAATATATGAATGTGTAAGAGTAAAAAACCCGGATATCGGATTGGCTACTGTTTATAGGACGATTCAATTATTAGCAGAGTTAAACCTTATAGATAAGTTAAATTTAGGTGACGGATTTGTGCGTTATGAAATTGGCAGCAAAGGATGTGAGGATACAGCTCACCATCACCATCATTTAATATGCTTAAATTGCGGAAATGTATATACATTTCAAGGTGATTTATTGGAAACACTGGAACATAGAATTCAAGAAGCTATGGAATTTGAAGTGGTAGACCACGAAGTGAAAATGTTCGGATATTGCAGGAATTGCCGCATTGAGATGCAGGAAAAGCGGAATAAAAACTGAAATGAAGTCTAATTAAATATGGAGTGCACTTTAAATATAATGGTCATATTACATAAAAATTATTGGAGGTGCATTATTTGAAAGAAAATAATACAGAGGTTAAGGGTGTAAAGATAATACCCTTAGGAGGCTTAGAACAAATCGGTATGAATATTACCGCATTTGAGTATGAAGACAGTATCATCGTCGTAGACTGCGGATTATCATTTCCGGAAGACGATATGTTAGGAATTGATCTGGTTATACCGGATGTGACTTATTTAAAAGAGAATATAAGTAAAGTTAAAGGATTTGTAATTACCCATGGGCATGAAGATCATATCGGCGCCCTGCCTTATATCTTAAGAGATATTAACGTACCGATTTATGCGACTAAGCTGACAATCGGCATTATAGAGAATAAATTAAAAGAGCATAATTTATTAAAGAATACCAAAAGAAAAGTGATAAAATATGGACAGTCCATCAATTTAGGATGTTTTCGTATTGAATTTATCCGCTCTAACCACAGTATAGCAGATGCGGCAGCGTTAGCAATATTTACTCCTGCCGGAATTATTGTCCATACCGGGGACTTTAAAGTGGATTATACGCCGGTATTTGGAAGCACCATAGATTTACAGCGTTTTGGAGAACTTGGCAAAAAAGGCGTATTAGCTTTAATGTGCGACAGTACCAATGTAGAACGTCCCGGTTACACACCTTCGGAAAGAACAGTAGGTAAAACCTTTGATAATATATTTGCGGAAAGTGTCCGCAGCAGAATTATAGTTGCAACCTTTGCTTCTAATGTGGATCGTGTTCAACAGATTATTAATTCTGCAGAGAAGTATGGAAGAAAAGTAATCATTGAAGGCAGAAGCATGGTTAATATCATTACTACCGCCTCCGAACTCGGATATATCAACATGCCAAATAACATTATGATTGATATTGAGCAGATGAAAAATTATCCTGATGAAAAAATTGTTCTTATTACTACCGGCAGTCAGGGAGAAGCAATGGCGGCATTGCCTAGGATGGCAGCTTCCATCCATAAGAAGTTATCCATTAAGCCGGGAGACACGGTTATATTTAGTTCCACTCCGATACCCGGTAATGAAAAACCGGTATTTAAAGTAATCAATGATCTATCCATGAAAGGTGCAAAAGTTATTTTCCAGGATACCCACGTATCCGGTCATGCCTGCCAGGAAGAGATTAAGCTGATTTATGCTTTGACAAAACCGAAGTATGCCATTCCCGTTCACGGTGAATACAGACATCTTATGAAACATGCGGAATTAGCCCAGTCCATGGGAATTCCTAAGGAGAATACATTTATCATATCCTCCGGTGATGTTATGGAAGTATCAGATCAACGTGCAGGAGTAGTAGGTAAAGTACAGGCACAGGGAATATTTGTAGATGGATTAGGCGTTGGAGATGTAGGTAATATTGTACTTCGCGACAGACAGCATCTATCGGAGAATGGATTACTGATTGTAGTTGTAACCTTAGAAAAATACACGAATCAGATTTTATCCGGACCGGATATCGTATCCCGAGGTTTTGTATATGTTAGAGAATCTGAAAACCTGATGGATGAAGCAAGACTCGTTGTAAGTGACGCCCTGGAAAAATGCCTTAGCAAAAACAATACGGATTGGGGTAAGATGAAAAACGAAATTAAGGATTCCTTAAGTGACTACCTCTGGAAAAAGACCAAGAGAAATCCTATGATACTGCCTATTATCATGGAAGTAAATTGATTTTAAAGGAGATTGCAAGTATGACTTCTAAGCCTACTTCTGCACAACTAGTTTTAAAAATAACCAGCTTTATATTACGTCTTTTATTAAATATACTGTTTTATACCATTGTTGTAATCCTGATAGTACGAGCCAGTAAACTGACTTATGATTTCAGCTATCAGATCTTTGGACAAGTAACAGCTTCCGAAGAACCCGGACGTGATATAGAGATTCAAATTAGTAAAGGTGAATCGACTATGAATGTAGCCAGTAAGCTGGAGTTAACTAAAATAATTGTTAATAAGTACTCATTTTATGTAAAAGCTAAGCTTCAGAAACAGAATATAATGCCTGGTACTTACACTCTGAATACCTCTATGACTTACGATGAAATATTTACGGTTATAACGGTACCTTCTGCCGAGGAAACTAATACCGCGCCGGAAGGCTCAGGTTCATCCGGCAAACCTGATATTAAAGAGGATCAGAACTCGGCAGATACCGGAGCAGAAACTACTGAGTCTGATGTAACAAAAGATACGGACGCAGCAGGTGATAATTAGTATAATAGGGCGAACCGAGGCGATACTGCCAAAGGTTCGCCTTTTATCAAGAGGAGATCAGTTAGGATACGATGATATGATAGTAAACGAGAGAATAACAGCATATATTAACACCTTGGAACGAGAGCTGCCAACCCACCTTTATGAATTGGAGCAGACTGCTTTATCAGAAGGTGTTCCCATAATAAAAAAAGACACCCAAACCTTCCTGCGGTTTTTATTAGCATCGGGAAAACCCCGCCGTATTTTGGAGGTCGGTGCCGCAGTTGGCTTTTCGGCAATCTTCATGAGTGAATATATGCCGGAGAACTGCCGTATCACCACCATAGAAAAGGTAGAGATGCGTCTTGTAAAAGCCAGAAAAAATATAGCTGACGCCTCAAAAGGTGATAAAATAACCCTCCTGGAAGGCGATGCACTGGTGCTGTTAAAACAGTTAGCTGCAATGGAAGAGAATTCCTTTGACTTTATCTTCTTAGATGCAGCCAAAGCCCAGTATATGAATTTTCTTCCTGAACTTATGAAACTGTTAAGTAAAGGCGGACTTTTAGTAACGGATAATGTATTACAGGACGGAACCGTTGCAGAATCCCGTTATGGAATTACCAGAAGGGACCGCACCATTCACAGCAGAATGAGGGAATACTTATACACCATAACCCACATGGAACAACTAGAAACAGCAGTGATTCCAGTAGGGGATGGGGTAACCGTCAGTACGAAACTATACTGAGACAGTACTATTATTTGAGATGATAGGACGAATGCCAGATAAGAAGAAACATTGTATATATAATTAAACCAAAATTAAGTATGGATTTAATGATTGATAGAAAGGCATGGAATACGTATGAAGGAAAACAATGCTGTCTGCCCAGATCAGACAACGAATAGTAACGGTATTAATCTGGAACAGGTGCATTACCAGTATCAAAAGCCGGAGTTACTAATCCCGGCAAGCAATTTAGAGGTTCTAAAAACAGCAGTTATATATGGTGCAGATGCTGTATATATCGGCGGAGAAATGTATGGTCTTAGAGCGAAAGCAAAAAACTTCAGTTTAGAAGATATGGCGGCAGGCATCCGGTTTGCCCATTCCCATGGTAAAAAAGTATATGTAACCGCTAATATAACCGCTCATAATGAAGATTTATCCGGAGTAACCCGTTACTTTAAAGAACTTAAGGAAATGAAACCCGATGCAATCATCATATCAGACCCCGGTGTATTTGAAATAGCTCAGGAAGTCCTTCCTGAAATCGATATCCACATCAGCACCCAGGCCAATAATGTAAATTACGGCACCTACCGTTTCTGGCACAGAATGGGAGCCAAAAGAGTGGTGTCTGCCAGAGAATTATCTTTAGAAGAAATCAAAGGAATCCGGGTAAACATACCGGAGGATTTAGAGATAGAAACCTTTGTGCATGGAGCTATGTGCATCGCCTATTCCGGCAGGTGCTTACTCAGTAACTATTTTACCGGCCGTGATGCCAACCGGGGAGCCTGTACCCATCCCTGCCGCTGGAAATACTATCTGACCGAGGAAACCAGACCCGGCGAATATCTGCCAGTAGAGGAAAATGAACGCGGAACCTTCATCTTTAACTCCAAAGACCTGTGCATGATAGAATATATCCCAGAATTAATCCATTCCGGAATTAATAGCTTTAAAGTAGAAGGCAGAATGAAAACCGCCCTTTACGTAGCCTCCGTAGCCAGAACTTACCGAAAAGCCATAGATGATTACTTTGAATCACCAGCCCGTTACCAGGAAAACTTACCCTACTACAAAGAAGAAATCTCCAAATGCACCTACAGGCAATTTACCACCGGCTTCTTCTTTGGCAAACCAAACGAAGAAGCCCAGATCTATGATAATAACACCTATATCAAAGAATACACCTACTTAGGTATCATAAACGGTAAAAACGAAGCAGGACTATATGAACTGGAACAGCGTAATAAATTTTCAGTCGGTGAAGAAATCGAAATAATGAAACCCGACGGCAGAAACTTAAAAGTAACCGTAAAAAAAATAACCGACGAAGAAGGCACCGAACTGGAAAGCTGTCCGCATCCAAAACAAAAAATATATGCTGATTTTGGAACAGACTTAGACCTTAATGACATATTAAGAAGAAAAGAAGACTAAAAAAATTTTAAATAAAACGAAAGAATGAGTTAAAGAATTATATTAAGTATAGTATGTAGTAAAATTTAAAGAGTAGTATATAAAATATTATGTAGAATATTATATAGAATAAAAAAATGATACCAGACAAAAGGTAATATGAAGAATACGTATCTCAAAAATCCTCAAAATAATAGTGTTAAAATCCTTAAAAAGGTTTCAGAGACAATTTTATTGTGAAGTTTTACATTGAGTCAATACTAAAATTCCCTTTTGACCCCTACATCATAACTATATAATTTACATGCTATAAATAATCCGCAAATAAAACAATAATATTGCTAAGCTACAATTAACGAATAACCATCTAATGAAACATTTGGTCACCCAAACAGGATTTACAGCCAAAGACTAACGGGCCCTGGCTATAAATTTCAAAGACTACAAGACATAAGGGGATGCAGGTATATGGGGAATACGAATTTTTCATCTGCGGCGACAAAATTTCATAACTGTATGTGACAGAAAGACCACTTGTTGTCTTACTGTCACATACAGTTATGGAATTTTGCTCAGAGCACTGAAAAATTCATTCCCCATATACCTGCATCCCCTTATGTACAATAACCAGAAATTTATAGACAGAGCCTCAATCCCCCTCAAAACAAAGGCTATACTCCCCATTAAAAATCAATGTTACAAAAACAAAATATACATTGATTTTTAAGGTCAAACGTGCTACAATGTAACCCGATTATAATTAGAAAGGTTGTGATGTTAGGGTTGGAAAAAAAGCTGACTTTGTATGGCTTTAACAACCTCACAAAAACACTTAGCTTCAACATCTATGATGTTTGCTATGCAAAAAGTGAGAGAGAACAAAAGGACTATATTGCATATATAGACGAGCAGTATAATTCTGAAAGATTAACGAAAATCTTATGCGATGTAACGCAGTTGATTGGAGCACATGTACTGAATATTTCAAAACAGGATTATGATCCTCAAGGAGCTTCTGTTAATATCTTAATAGCAGAAGGAGATTTATCCTCGGAGCATATTGACGAATCCTGTAATCAAGGAAAATATTCTAACCAGTTAAGGGATACGGTACATGCCCATTTGGATAAAAGCCACGTTACGGTGCATACATTTCCGGAGTATCATCCTGATAACTCCATTTCCACTTTTCGTGTAGATATTGATGTATCTACCTGCGGTGAAATATCACCGCTTAACGCGCTGGATTATCTAATCGGTAGTTTTGATTCTGATATCATTACAATTGATTATAGGGTCAGAGGTTTTACCAGAGATGTTGAGGGCAAAAAATATTATATTGACCACGATATAACCTCCATACAGGATTATATCGATGATGTTACATTAACGAAATATGATGCGATTGATGTGAATGTCTATCAGTCCAATATTTTTCACACCAAGATGCTGATAAAAGAAATTGAACTGCAGAATTATCTCTTTAATCTTGACGTATATGAATTACCGCCCAAGCAAAGGCTTGATATAACGAGTAATCTTCGTAAAGAAATGATAGAGATATTCAGCGGCATGAATATATATTAATGCGGAGGTAGCACAATGAACATACTTCTGCAGCAGAAAGCGCCCATTCACGAAGCGCTCTTAAGACACAAATCAAACCGGGTTGTTCCATTTGATGTACCGGGACATAAAGGCGGACGGGGAAATAAAGAATTAACGGAATTCTTAGGTGAAAACTGTATGAAGGTTGATGTTAATTCCATGAAACCCTTAGATAATCTTTGTCATCCTACCTCTGTCATTCGTGAAGCAGAGATGATTGCAGCCGATGCTTTTGGGGCAAAAGCAGCCTTTTTCATAGTGAATGGAACAACTGCCTCGGTACAGGGGATGATAATGTCCGTCTGTAAATCCGGGGATAAAATCATAATGCCCAGGAACGTGCACCGGAGCGCTATTAATTCCTTAGTAGTCTGCGGTGCCATTCCTGTGTATGTAAATCCGGGGGTTAACAAGGACCTTGGTATTCCACTTGGTATGTCTTTAACCGATGTAAAGGAGGCCATTCTTAGTAACCCGGATGCGAAAGCGATTTTAGTGAATAATCCAACCTATTATGGTATATGCTCTGATTTAAGAGGAATCGTAGAATTTGCCCATGAACACGGGGTGAAGGTTTTGGTAGATGAAGCGCATGGAACCCATTTTTATTTCGGTGAGGATATGCCGGTCTCTGCTATGGCAGCTGGAGCGGATATGGCAGCCGTTAGTATGCATAAAACCGGTGGTTCCCTTACCCAGAGTTCTTTTTTACTCTGCGGGGAAGGAGTCAACCCTCATCATGTAAGGCAGGTCATTAACCTGACCCAGACTACCAGCGGTTCATATCTGTTACTGGTTTCCTTGGATATAGCCAGAAAGAATTTAAGTCTAAACGGCAAGGAACTATTTAAAAAGACAGTAGATATCGCAGAGTATGCCAGAGGAGAAATTAACAAACTGGGCGGTTATTATGCTTTTGGAAATGAATTGGTGGATGGGGAAGCTGTATATACGTTTGATCCGACTAAATTATCGGTTCATACCAGAAATATGGGACTGGCTGGAATTGAAGTCTATGACTTGTTAAGAGATGAATATGGCATTCAGATTGAATTCGGTGATATCAGTAATTTCCTGGCTATCCTATCTGCCGGAGACAGAAATTTAGAGATTGAGCGTTTGATCGCTTCACTTTCTGAAATCCGACGTTTATACGGCAAAGAAGATAAATCGGACATGTTTGACCATGAATATATTAATCCAGATGTAGTATTTGCCCCACAGCAGGCTTTTTACAGTGAAAAAAAATCTCTGCCAATCAGAAAAACAATAGATAAAATCTGCGGTGAATTCGTTATGTGTTATCCTCCTGGAATACCCATACTTGCACCAGGTGAGAGAGTAACGGAGGAAGTTGTTAATTATATCCTCTATGCCAAGGAAAAGGGCTGTCTGCTAACCGGAACAGAGGATATGGCAGTGAATCATATTAATGTGGTGGAGGTAGAATAATGGATTTATGGTATACGGAAAACCATACGGAAGAAGCGAGATTCTCCATTAAAATTGATAAGCAGCTCGTTAGCCTGCAAAGTGATTTTCAACGGATTGACATTTTTGAATCCAAGGAATTCGGAAGAATTCTGACCCTTGACGGTTATCTGATGGTTACCGAGAAAGACGAGTTCATATATCATGATATGATTACCCATGTACCCATGGCTACCAACCCTGGTATTAAGAAAGTACTCGTTATTGGAGCAGGTGATGGCGGTACGGTAAGGGAACTGCTTCGTTATAAAACCATTGAGGATATCGATATGGTGGAGATTGACGAAGAAGTCGTTAAGGTCTGCAAGGAATATCTTCCGGTTACGGCCTGCGGTTTAACCGATGAAAGAGTACACCTGTATTTTGAAGACGGTTTAAAATATGTCAGAAGGTATGAAAATAAGTATGACCTGATAATCGTAGACTCTACGGACCCTTTTGGACCGGGAGAGGGGCTGTTTACCAAGGAGTTTTATGGTAACTGTTACAGAGCCCTGAGAGAGGACGGTATTTTAGTGAATCAGCATGAAAGCATGTATTATTCCTCTTATGCAGCCTCTATGAAGAGAGCTCACCAGAGAATAAAGGATTCCTTCCCTATCGCCAAGATTTATCAGGCTCATATACCAACGTATCCCTCCGGTCACTGGCTGTTTGGGTTTGCTTCCAAAAAGTTTGACCCGGTTAAAGATTTGGATGAAGATAGATGGAATCAGCTGGGCTTAAAGACCAGATATTATAATACAGACCTGCATGTGGGTTCCTTTGCGATTCCAAACTATGTCAAAGAACAGTTAGAAAGCGAATAGGCTTTTTTAAAAATATACGAATTTAGGAGGAAATTAAATGGGAAAAGCGTTAATAATCGGAGCTGGCGGCGTTGCCAGTGTTGTTGTTCACAAATGTTGTCAGAATCCTGATGTATTCGAGGAAATTTTAATAGCCAGCAGAACAGTGTCAAAATGTGATGCCTTAAAAGATAAGTTACAGGGTGGCAGAACTAAAATCTCTACTGCTCAGTTAGATGCAGATAATACCGAGGAAATCATTGCTTTAATTAATCAGTTTAAACCGGATCTTGTAATTAATGTTGCCCTGCCATATCAGGATTTAGCAATTATGGATGCCTGCCTTGCCACAAAGGTTGATTATCTGGATACCGCCAACTATGAACCTCTGGATACCGCAAAATTTGAATACAGCTGGCAGTGGGCTTACCGTGAGAAATTTAAAGAGGCCGGCATTACAGCAGTACTTGGCTGCGGTTTTGACCCGGGAGTTACCGGAGTATTCTCAGCATATGCTATGAAGCACTATTTTGATGAGGTTCACCAGATTGATATTCTGGATGCCAACGCAGGGGATCATGGCTATCCCTTTGCTACTAACTTTAATCCAGAAATCAATATTCGTGAAGTCACTGCCAATGGCAGCTATTTTGAAAATGGTAAATTCATCGAAACAGAACCCATATCCATAAAAAGAGTTTATAATTTCCCTGAAATCGGTGATAAGGATATGTATTTATTACACCATGAAGAAATGGAATCCTTAGCATTAAATATAAAAGGCATTAAAAAAATCCGTTTCTGGATGACTTTTTCTGAACGGTATTTAACACACTTAAAAGTACTTGAGAATGTAGGTATGACTTCCATTGAACCAATCGAATTTGAAGGCAGGCAGATCGTTCCTCTCCAGTTCTTAAAAGCGGTTCTTCCAGACCCTGCTTCCTTAGGACCCAGAACCAAAGGGAAAACCAACATCGGATGTATCTATCAAGGTGTAAAAGATGGTCAGCCAAAAAACTATTATGTATATAATGTATGCGATCATGAAGAGTGCTACAAAGAAGTCGGTTCCCAGGCAATATCCTATACAACCGGTGTGCCGGCAATGATTGGCGCGATGATGATATTGACCGGTAAATGGAAGAAACCAGGTGTATTTAACGTAGAAGAATTTGATCCCGATCCTTTTATGGAACAGTTAAATAAGCAGGGTCTGCCTTGGGTAGAAGATTTTAATCCTGCCTTAGTGGATTAATTACTGTTGCTATTAACAGAACGGTTCAGGACTGCTGCAAAATCAATGTTTATATATTTTTGCAGCAGTCCATCTTCATATTTAGCGTAAATAAAAACGCAGAGAGGAGTTAACATGAATTTTGATGTAAAGAACCTTCCTACACCAACTTATGTTGTTGATGAATCCTTACTTAAAAAAAATCTGGAACTATTAAAAACGGTATCTGACCGGACAGGCTGTAAAATTCTGCTGGCCCAAAAAGCATTTTCCATGTTCTATGAATATCCTCTTATTGGAGAATACCTGCAGGGTACTACAGCCAGCAGTCTTTATGAAGCCAGGCTTGGCAGGGAGGAGTTAAAAGGTGAAGTCCACATATTTTCCCCTGCTTACCGTGAAGATGAAATTGAAGAAATTATCTCGATTTGTGATCATATGGTATTTAACTCCATAAGCCAATGGAACAAGTACAAAGAGACAGTAAAAGCCTCAAAAAAAACAATCGGGTGCGGTCTTAGAATTAATCCGGAATACTCAGAGATTGAAACAGACCTTTACAACCCCTGCATTCCGGGTTCCAGATTCGGAATAACCCTGGCACAGCTTGAGAAAGTTAATGCAGCTGATTTAGAAGGCATAGAAGGACTTCACTTTCATACAATGTGTGAACAGAATTCCGATGTACTGGAACGTACTGTTCAGATTGTTGATGAGGAATTCGGAAGTTTTATCAGCAAAATGAAATGGATTAATTTTGGCGGCGGTCACCATATTACAAGACCGGATTATGATATAGAAACCTTGATACGCTCCATATTATTTATCAAAGAAAAATATGGTGTGGAGGTATACTTAGAACCCGGTGAGGCCGTAGTCTTAAATACTGGATTTTTAGTATCAAAAGTTCTGGATACCCTGGAAAATGGTATGGATATCGCTATCCTTGATACCTCTGCAGCCTGTCACATGCCGGATGTCCTTGAGATGCCTTATAGACCGGAGATTATCGGTGCTGGGAAACCTGGTGAGTTTGCCTTTACTTACAGACTTGGCGGTCCAACCTGCTTAGCGGGGGATGTCATCGGGGATTATTCCTTTCGTGAACCGTTAAAGCCAGGGGATACACTTATCTTCTGCGATATGGCCCACTATTCCATGGTTAAGAATAATACCTTTAATGGAATTGGTCTGCCCTGCATAGCGGCCTATAGCACAGAAAAAGGAATTCAGATCATTAAAACCTTTGGTTATGAGGATTTTAAGACGAGGTTGTCCTAGAGAAATAGTAATTAGCAATCATTTATATTCTTAGTTTTATCAATTATATACTTTGACCAGAAGGTCCGGTCATAATGAACATATCCCAAGTTAGATATTTAGGTCTAGCATACAGGAGCTCATTATGATCGGATTTTTTCTTTAACCAGGTGACGAAATATGACCTAGTATTAGCCAGGATATCTGTCTATATCGGCTTGTAGGTACATCAGTTTTTAAATGTGGGACAGACTGAAAGAAAAATATCAGGAATCTACTTAAAAATTGTCACCTATGGTGAGGAATTTTCATAATAGTATAATGAAATATATAATCCAGCAGGTTGAATACTTGATTAAAATAATTATAACTCTTATTATTGTAGCAGCGTTACTTTTATGTTTACTTGTATCAAAAGTGAAAAAACAGCCGATTCAAAAAACTAGCCGTACGAGGAAAAATAACGCAGAAGGGGAGGGAGATCTTACGATGAACTTGCCTGGTAATACGAAAGAAGAATCAGGAACTATGGCTACCTGGTTCCATAAATCTAAGGGCAAGAACGGAAGGAAGGCAGATATAACAGCTTATTCTTCTGACAAATTAACCAATGCTTCCATTCCTGCCAAACAGGAAATTGAAGGTATCTCAAAGGAGCTTAATGATTGTACAGATGGACTAGAGAATAATGCAGATAATCTTGAGTTAGCTGCAGCCAGCATACAGGAATTAGCGGGTGGTGCCATAATGGAAACAGAAGAGTTTGAAGAAGTCAAAAGCAGTAATACAGTACAGGATGCCACAGAAAATGAAACGGAAACTTTAAAGGAAATGGTAAATGTTATGGAAAATGCACAACAGTCATATGACGACTATACGTTTGGCACGATGGAAAGTTTATATGAGTCTTCGGATCAAACCAGCAAGTTTGTAGAAGAAATATCAAAAATCGCCGAACAGGCTAGTCTTTCGGCATTAAATGCAGTAATCGAGGCGTTCGGGTCGGAAGACACATTAAACAGTTTTGCTTTAATTGCCAAAGAGTTCAGTTATCTTTCACAGAACAATATAGCGCCAACAGAGGATATAACGGAACGAATTGAACAAGTGGAGGATAAAGCAGATACTACCGACAGCATTATAAAACCGGAACCGGAATTAGTTCATGTTGAAAAAGACAGCGTGGCAGATTCCAGTTATCAGAATATAATTGACTCTATCGATGAGATGGTTAATACTATCATAAATATGTGCGAATCCACTAAAATACAAACGGTTGTTGATGAAATATCACAGGCTATGGAGGAAGTATCTTCCTCAGCTAAGACAGTAACCTCTTCGACGGAGGTAATAACACCCTTAAGCGAAGATGTAACATCTTTAAACAAGGAAGTATCATCCCAGACGGACAACGCATCATCTGCAACGAGGGAAGTATCATCCACAGCGGAAAATGCATCATCTGCAACGAAGGAAATATCATCCACAGCGGAGAATGCATCTTCTACAACGAAGGAAGTATCATCCCAGACGGAGAAAGTACCATCTTCAACCAAGAAAGTAACAGCCTCAACTCAGAAAGTAACAACCTCAGCCCCGGAAAAATCGGCCTCATCCAAAAAAAAATCAGCCCCTGATCAGGAAATTTCAGTCACTGCTCAGGAACGTGCAGTTTCTTCACAGCCGATAGATTCTAATATTACAAAACCGATAAGTACCTTTGAAGATATTAATATCAGTATCATGGATTTAAGTAAAACCCACGAATCGAAAAAATCAAAAAAACCGGTTATTGTCAGAAAAAATTTATTTAAAAAATAATTATTTAATTAAAATAGGAAAGGCACTTAATCAATTATCTCATCATAGATTAGTAATAAACCCTAATCGTTGAGGTGCTTTTTCAGTGAAATCCTTTCCCAAACCACTGAGCGCCAAGGAAGAAACGGAAATCTTAAACCAATGCATGGAAGGTAGTAAGGAAGCCAGAGATATCCTGATTGAAAGAAATCTCCGTCTGGTTGCACATATTGTAAAAAAGTATAATACGGCGGATAAAGAGATAGATGACCTTATATCCATTGGCACAATCGGCTTAATTAAGGCGATAGACACCTTTGATACTGAAAAGGGTATCAGGCTTGCGACATATGCATCCAGGTGTATTGATAATGAATTGTTAATGATGTTACGCAGCGGAAAACGCCAGGCTAAGGAAGTATACCTTTATGAGCCAATCGGTTCGGATAAGGAAGGTCATGAGATCAATCTATTGGATATCATTGAAAGTTCAGACACGGATATCGTTGATGAACTGGAATTACAGGGCAATGTCAAGAAATTATATGAATTGGTTAACAAAGTACTGACTAAAAGGGAAAAGCAGATAATTGAAATGCGTTATGGACTTAATATGCAGGAAGAAATTACTCAAAGAGAAATTGCTAATAAGATTGGAATCTCCAGATCCTATGTATCCAGAATCGAAAAAAAAGCACTTAAGAAACTCAGAGAAAGTTTTGAGAAGGAAAATGGAGATAACAAAAAGAATTAAAGCATAATTGAAGGATTTCATCCTTTATAGGCAGAAACAGACTTTAGCAAAAACAAGTTTCTACAAAAACAGGCGGTTGCATCAATAATAAAAGGATGCAACCGCCTGTAGGTTTTTTAAATAACAAATAATCGCAGGTGAAACGAAAGCGTTTAATAAGGGGTCTCTCCAATAAGCAACTGCAAATGTTATCTGGTAATGGTTCCAGTTGTTATTATTTATAGTATTTTGCAGATAGTTTGAGAAAAATATACTGGATTGGAAGACTTTTTTCGCTGTTAACCAGAAATTATTACAATTTATCAAACTTTTACTATAATATAAAAAATAAATTACAACAAATATGGATTAAATTAACATAATATGTTATAATAAGTAAATAGAAGAAAGCATTAATAAGCTGACCTGTTATTGTGAAAGATCAAATTTTGGATTTACTACATTGAAAAATTACCTTGAATTCTGTGATTACCACTTAAAAGGTTGGAAGACAATTCTATAGAAAGATTTGACTTTGACTTTAATTTTTCAACTCAGTATAATAACCCTACAAGCAGTTATAGTGTAATATATTCAGGAAAAATAGGATAAGGGAGCCGTGAATATGAAAAATATTTTATATATTGTAATACCCTGTTATAATGAACAGGCTGTTTTACAGGAAACGGCAGCTCGGCTAAAACTAAAGCTTGAATATTTGATGAATTCAGGGAAAATCAGTGAGAAAAGCCGAATCGTGTTTGTGAATGACGGTTCTTATGATAATACCTGGATTATGATCAAAGAGTTGCACGAAAGAGATAGCATATTTACAGGAATCAATTTAAGCACAAATAAAGGACATCAAAATGCACTCTTAGCCGGTTTGCTGACAGTGAAAGGATTGGCTGATGCAGTGATTTCCATGGACGCGGATCTGCAGGATGATATTGATGCGATAGAGAAGATGATTGATAAGTATCACGAAGGGTGTGATATCGTGTATGGAGTCAGAAGCAGCAGAGTGAAAGATTCCTTTTTTAAGCGTTTTACGGCAGAGTCATTCTACAAACTAATGAGTTATATGGGAGCGAATACTGTCTATAATCACGCGGACTACCGATTAATGAGCAGACGGGCAATTGAAGACTTAAGTGAATTCAAGGAGGTTAATCTGTTTCTTAGGGGTATCGTCCCTCTGATTGGTTACCGGAGCGGAATCGTTACCTACGAAAGAAATAAGCGGTATGCCGGTGAGAGTAAGTATCCCCTTAATAAAATGATTGCCTTTGCCTGGGACGGTATTACCTCTTTTAGCATAAAACCAATCCGCATGATTTCTACCCTTGGTATATTTGTTTTCAGTTTCAGCATTTTGATGCTTATCTACATTCTGGCACGGTACTTTACGGGACAAACAGTTGTTGGCTGGGCGAGTTTAACAGTTTCTTTGTGGGCAATCGGTGGATTGATTTTGCTTTCCTTGGGAATAATTGGTGAATATATAGGAAAGATATTTTTAGAAGCAAAACAGCGGCCACGCTTTTTTGTGGAAAGTTTTCTGGATGATGAGTTTTGCTCTGGAAAAAATGAGAATTAATCTTTAGCAGGAGCGCGTATGCAGGAGCAGCTATGAAATTAAAGAAGCGATTACTTTATATATTCGGCAGATTCGTATCAGGTCTTAAGTTTTTACTTGGTAAGAGAAAATTGCTGAATTTTAGAATGAAGGATAAGTATACTCCGCATAGAATGGCAGTTGCTGCTATTATTGTGATTAGCCTCATTTGGATTTATGCCTTGATCCTTCCTCCATACTTAGGTGTTTCGGATGACGGAACCTTTCGTAAAACGATGGAGGGGGCTGGGCTGTCTTATATACAAGAAGACAGTTCGGATATGTATAATAATTATTATGTAAGGATTTATAAACAAGAGGGCAGCAGTTTAGCGGGATTTAAGAATTCTCAGGAGTTTTTTATAAAAACCGCTGTTTTTTTAGATAACCTGGTAACAAAAGATAAGTTTTTTGATATCCGCTTTCTGGCCGCCATCTACGGAATTCTTTTTTTACCGGCCGTATATTTAATTGTAAAGCAGGCCTGCATGCGGGTCACTAATTTTTCGGAAGCTACGGCAATTACCGCTCTGGGTGTGTTTATATTTGGAGACATAACTTATATCACTTACTTTGCTTCTCTATATCCGGAAGCTTTATGGTTTATCTGTCTTGTCTATATTGCCGGAATAATAAGTAGCCTTACCGGTAAATACACTACCACCAAGGTGCTTTTCCTAACACTTTTCGGTATTATATTAAGTTTATCAAGACAGCAGTGCTGGATTATAGGAATAATTCTTGCAGGATTTTTTATCCGTGGGGTCTTTTTAAACAGGAGCTTTCTTTGGAGAGCGGGATGCATTTTTCTTGCATTTGTATTAAGTATATCCGGGCTTATATCGTTCTACCTTCTGGAATCGGATTTTACAATTACAAGTAAATATCACTCCATGACCAGGGGAGTTTTGTTTCAGGCAAAGAATCCGGAAAAAGCCCTGGAGGAATTTGGGATTGACAGTTCTTACTCAGTCCTTGCCAATACCTCTGCATATGACTATTATCCTCAGGTTCTGCCGGAGGCTGAGGTTTTGCAAAAAGGATTTTTTGATAAATACCAACCATATGATATTGCTGTTTATTATATCAAACATCCTGGAAGTTTTGCCGGGATGATGGATATTGCAGTCAAAAGCGTTACCAATCTAAGACGCAGCTTTTGCGGCAACTATGAAAAATCAGCAGGTATGCCGGTAATGGCCAAGAGTCTGTTCTGGTCTGGATGGAGTAACTTTAAAGAAAGATCCATGCCAAAAACCATCGGTTATTTAATTTTACTGCTTGTTTTTATCTTTTTATTATATGGTCCAAGATACAGCTACAGAATGAATATAGGGAAGCAAAGATCTTCTAACCTTATGTTAGAGATGGCAGTTATTACAGCGGGAATTGGTCTATCACAGGCAGTCATAACCATTATAATGAGCGGGGATGTGCTGCTTAACCAGCAGGGGTTTTTGCTGGGGGCTTCCATGGATGTCATATTATTCTTTATAACGGCGGAATTACTGAGCAGACTTAATATTCTTGAAGATCGGAGGTAAATAAAAGTGGCAAATAAAATAACTGATAAGAAAATAACCGGTTATGTTCTGGAAGACTTAGGGATGCTGCTTTTATTAATCTGTTTATTCTCCGGTACGGTAATTTTGTCTTTATCTCCTGTACAGCAGAAGATGGAATTCACCCTGATGCTTTTGGTTACCTTTATGGCAGTCATGCTGGCGGCATACCGGTTAATTATACCCAGTATAGTATGTGCAGGGTTTCAGGTAGTTGTCTATACGGCCTATAAGATATTTATGAATTATACCTTTACTGAAACCATAGAACCAATTAATTATATATGGCTCATTTACCCGTTAATAACAGTAGGGGCAATGATACTTTTTATTCAAAGAAGCATTAAGATTGAAACAGAAATCGGAATATTAAGAGAACAGGTAGAGGATCTGGTTTTGATTGATTCTTTAACCGGTTTATACAATTTGAAAAGCTTATACCTGGACCTGGGTTCTTCCATTGCCTTAGCCACCAGGAAAAAGACAGAAATCACTCTGATGATTGTAAGGCTTAGATATGAGCCTGAACTTAAGAAAATACTGGGTAGAAATTATTATAACACGTTAAAACAGAAACTGGCAGTTGTGGTACAGGAAACATTACGGGTTGAAGATAAAGTATATGCAATCGATGATAAGGGCACTTTGGCCATGATTCTGCTATGCGATGCAGGCGGTGCAAAAATAGTAAAGGACCGTTTGAAACACAACTTAAATTCAAAAGATGCAGCCCTTGAAATTATTGAAAATAAAACGATAAGACTGGATTTTCAATTCGCTTATCTGCAGTATCAGGCAGAGGTATATGGAAAAGATGTGATTGGATATAAGCAGAAGGTAGAAAGTGAGCTGCAGTATGATGTATAAGAAATTATGTCTGCTCTGCTGTATTATCCTATTTGCTGCAATTGGTAATCCATTTACCGAACCCCGAGTGGTCAGAGGGGAAGAAAACCCGCTTAAGCCTGCCGAAATGCTTATTATATATAATAATAATCCTACCAAAGAAGAACTCTCCGGTGTTCAGTCCATTGTTGAAGTATTGACCTATTTGCAGCACAGTGTAGTGTTTGCCTCAGTGGATGAGTGTCTGCCGGTATTAAATAATTATGATTCTATTATATGCTATAATCTAACAGGGGTAACTAATTCTTTTATTAATGCCCTGGCTGATTCTGACAAAGCAGTTTTTGTTGCCGGCGGGGATATGGTTAAGGCCTATGTTGACAAAAAGGGATATCCCATCACCAGTACGGAATTTAGGGATGTAACGGCTTCCGTTACTTATGAGTTCTCTGAAAAGCGAAAATTTAATACCCTGACGAATTTAGACCGCGGATATTTATTAAAAGGTAACTTTCGTTATACTGCTGGTATGATATCAGTAGCCGGCGAATCTTCCGGTTTATATTCCGTATATGGTTCCTTTTTATATACACCGGTTACAGATTTTAACGATTCCCTGCTATTAGCATCATTTACAGATGAAGTGGCCCAGTGGCTCTGGCCCTATAACGGAAAGCCTCATACCTACGCCCAGTATATTGTACTGAATGAGGTTTATCCTTATACCAATGCCAATACCCTAATGAAGGTTATTGAGTATTTAACTGATAACAAACTTCCATTTATCATATCTGTTATGCCGGTTTACCAGAATGGGCAGTATCCTGCCATGGAGCGTTTTTGTGAAATATTACGATATGCCCAGGCAGGCGGAGGGGCTGTAATCATGCACGCTCCCATAACATTAAGAGAAGATAAGAATGTAGATTTGATATGGCAGTATTTAACCACTGCCACGGAGGCCTATACCAACTACGGTGTCTATCCTTTAGGAATACAGGTGCCGGAACGATTTATGTTTACAGAAACCAGCAGGGAAATCATCAGACGGTATTCCACCATATTCTGGTATAAGGAGGAAGGGGAGGCTTCGGTGGATTTATCGGAGCATTTTAATTCTATATACAGTGACGGACACAATATGATTGGATCCTCCATTTATCTGGACGATCTTTTAAGCAATCAGATTATGGTTCATTCCACAGCAACTTATATTGATATGAATGAAAGTTTTGATATGATAAAGGAACAGTTAGAGGAAAAAAAGACTTCCGGTATCCCATTTAAAAATCTATGGGAAATTGACAACAGTGTATATGCTAATAACTTATACCTTCATACCTCTGGCGGACAGGTGTATTTTAATAATGAAAAAAAGTCACTGGATTATATTCCCTTTGCATATGATAAAAATTTTGATTATAATAAAGGGTTATTCCACTGGATAGCCATGGATCTTGCCGGACTGAATGAAATCCTTGTAGTTGTTGTAATAATTTCTTCTGTCTTATTTACCTTTTTCATTATCCGGGCAAGGCAGTTTAACAGAAAGAAGTTCCTTTATACGAAAGAAAGAGAGCAGAAAAAATGACGTGGGCTGATATTTTATCAATGTATTCCATCTATGTAATATGGATATTGATGACAATTAATATTGTATTGTCCATCGGCGGTTATATCTATTATTCCAGGGTCAAAAAGACGGATGGACATATTGAGACGGCGGTATACCCCATGGTATCCGTTTTAGTACCTGCTCATAACGAAAGTATTGTAATACAGAAAACGGTAAGAGCTCTCTTAAATTTTGATTACCCCAGTGATAAATATGAAATCATAGTAATTAATGATAATTCCAGTGATGATTCTGCTAACGTATTAGCAGAGATTCAAAAGGCAAATCCAGACCGGCAGTTATTAGTCATCAATACAGATAATGAAGCCGGCGGAAAAGGAAAATCCAATGCTTTAAATATTGGTTTTTCTGTTGCAAGGGGGAGTGTGATCGCCATATATGATGCGGACAACACTCCGGAACCAAAGGCACTTACCCTTTTGGTTGAGAACCTCATTAACGATGAGAAAGCCGGTGCCGTCATAGGAAAGTTCAGGACAAGAAACCGGAATGCCAGTATACTCACCAGGTTTGTCAATATTGAGACATTAGCCTATCAATGCATGAATCAAGCCGGTCGGTTTTTATTTTTTAAATTATGTACAATCCCCGGCACCAATTTTGTTATCCGAAGAAGTATTATTGAGGAGATGGGGGGATGGGACCCCAAGGCATTATCGGAGGATACAGAGATTAGTTTCCGGATTTACCGCATGGGATATTATATAAAGATGATGCCTTTAGCCGTGACCTGGGAGCAAGAGCCCCATCTGCTGCCCATATGGTTTAAACAAAGAACTAGATGGGCAAAAGGAAATATCTATGTGCTGCTTAAAAATTTTAAATATGTATTTGACAAAGATGCGGGTAAAATGAGGCTGGATGTTTTGTATTACTTACTGGTATATCTGCTGATGCTATCCTCCCTGATTTTTTCCGATCTTATATTTTTTGCCGGTGTACTAGGTTTTGTACATGTCTCCATCAGCGGATTTTCCACGGTTTTATGGGGTATGGCTATCCTGGTTTTTGTTTTGAATATGCTGATTACAATGGCAGTAGAAGAAAATGAGTTTAATTTTGAATCAGCAGTTTTGATATTGATTATGCTTTTTTCCTATTCCAAACTGTGGGTTTTCGTGGTACTCAATTCCATTCTGCAATCCATCGGTGATACAATCTATAAAAGGGAAGTTAAATGGGAAAAAACAGTGCGTTATGCAGAGTCGTCAGAGGATACCAGTAAGATTAGGAAGGGTAAATAGATGCAGAAGTTATGGAATAAGAAAATCTGGTTTATAATACTTGCTTTGGTTTTGGTCATTACAGGGGAAACTCAGGCATATGGGGCTAATCCAAATAAGAACCAAAAGGAAACAGTCAGGGATAAAGAGGCCAATAAGGATAGAGCGGCAAACAAGTCTGGAGTAAATAAGACTGGAGCAGCCGATAGCAAAGCAGAAAAAGATACTGCCAATGGTCAGGCATATCAGGAGGCGGTAAATAACATTATTGATTCCAATCCCGCGGATGCCCTTGAACCGGATGTGAAAAAACCGCAGGTGCCAAAAACAGCCTATCAAAAATATTTTTCCTTTGACTATGACCGTATTTTAAAAGGTGTCATTTCAACGGAAGGACTGTATTTCTACATTCCAAATTATTGGGATACCAAATATGTATATGCTGAAATCGAGTTTAGCGTAAGTCAGATGGTTAATGATAAATTACCCGCTTCCTTAACGTTTATGCTCAATAATGAACCCTTTTCTTCCTGCAAAATTACTTCCAAAGACGGTGAAAACCAGCTTTTGTATGTAGAAATTCCAACCGCTGCCCTCAAAGCCGGTTATAACCAGTTAAGTGTGACTTCTTATGTCAGACTTTATGATTATGAAGGCTGTGAAGAAGATAATTCCTGGGCAAACTGGGTTAATATTAGTAAGAATTCCTACATCTATGCCGGTTATGAATTAAAAGAAACGAATAATCAGATTAACTATTTCCCGTATCCCTTTATATCTACTGCCAATCCTACCGGACTAGGAACCGGCATATTTGTTTCTGATACAGTGAATAACGGTGAAATCGCAGCGGCGCTGTATTTAATGGCTGACATAAGTTCACAGGTTGAAAAAGAAAATGAGATAACTCTTGGCTTTCTAAAAGATGCAGACAGTTCAGGAACAGACCGAAAAATAATCATAGCCTTAAGGGACAACCTGCCCCAGGAGTATAAGCAATATCTGCAAAGCGGGTCTGGCGGCAGCAGCATAGGGTTAAATGGTCTTGGAATGGTGGAACTTACAAAAGACCGGGATGGCAAGCCCTTAATGGTAATTACAGCAGATAAAGAGGAAAACCTCATGGAAGCCGTTAATATGCTTTTAGATGAAAACCGGTTATCCCAGGAAAAGGTGTCTGCCGCCTATGTAAGGGAAGGAAGTGCTAAGACCGCGTATGAATCCGGTCTGTTAAGCCAGTTGGTTGCCGATAATTATACTCTTAACGATATTATGGGAAGCGGGCTTACCTTTGTGGGACCTTTCCATAAAGAATCCACTTTGTATTTACCTTTTCAGAATGACTATATTTTAGCTTCCTCAGGTAAAATTACATTAAAGTTTAGATACAGTGACAACCTGGATTTTACCCGTTCGCTGATTAGTGTATTTTGGGGGGATATACCCATAGCAAGCAAAAAATTATCCAGAGAAAATGCCGGCGGTGACGAACTTACCTTTACCATTCCGGCAGATATTGTTGGCAGTGCCGCCAATAGTATTAAAATAGCATTTGATCTTGAATTGCAGGATTTGTTCTGCAGTCTGAGACAGGATGAGATGCCCTGGGCCTATGTGAACGGGGATTCTGTTCTTTATCTTCCGGCAGAAGCAAGTACCAAGGTATCCTTTAATTATAAGCCGGCACCATATCAAAGCAACGGCAGATTTAATTCTATCCTGGTTGTTACAAGCAATAATCCGGGCAGCAGGGAATTAAACCTGCTGGGAAAAACCCTAGCATTGTATGGCGAGAATGTAGGAGCTTACGGGGAAATAAAAGTTCAAAAAGCCAATGAATTTTCCGAGCAGGACAGCGATTACAACATCATAACTGCCGGAACGTTTCAGGAAAATGAGTTCCTGCAGAAGATAAGCAAGCATTTATTTTTTCCTTACAGCACGGGAGGGGATGCCTTTTTAAACAGCAGTCAGCTTGTTCTTTCGGATAATTATGCTAAAAGCATAGCGGCATTTCAATTGTTCAAGTCACCCTATTCCGATGGCAGGGCAATCCTGGCAGTATGCGGTACGAATGACAATACCATAAGCATTGCAATGGACTTCTTAAACTCTGTGGAGAACCGTGGGAAATTAAAAGGTGACTGTAATCTGATTGACACTACGATGGATATAAAGAGTTTTCAATTTATGAAAGATACGGACTTAAAAACAAAGCCTACGGTAAAAGAGTTTGTAAAAGAAAATAAGCAGCCGATCATGTTTACAATAGTTGCAGCCTCAGCTCTGTTTATGCTTCTCTTTGCAGCAATCATTATATTAGTAAGAGCCAGAAAGCACAGAAGAAATAATGAGAAAGACTGACCCTGAAAGAAGCAGCTTACGGTAAGAGTTGGATAACTAAATTAATTTTTATGAGCTGTATTGATTGTTATACTAATGGAAAAAAGGGGCAAAAAGTGGCCGGATGGAATAAGGTATAAAAAAAGTAAAAGGAAGCTTGGTAAGTATGAAAAAGATTATGGTAGTATTCGGTACAAGACCAGAAGCGATAAAGATGTGCCCACTGGTAAAGGAGTTGTATAAAATAAAAGAATTTCAGACCCTGGTCTTAATTACCGGTCAGCATAGGGAAATGCTGAAACAGGTTCTTGACAGCTTTTTTGTTACTCCGGATTATGATCTTAATATAATGAAAGAAGGACAGGACCTTTTTGATATTACCATATCCATTCTCACTGGTATGAAAAAGGTGCTGGAAACAGAAAAACCGGATCTTGTGCTGGTGCATGGCGATACTACCACAGCTTTTGCGGCTTCTCTGGCGGCTTTTTATATGAATATTCCTTATGGGCATGTGGAAGCGGGGCTTAGAACCTATGACTTAACAGCACCATACCCGGAAGAATATAACCGGCAGGCAATCGGGATCGGTGCTAAATTTCATTTTGCGCCAACCAAAACGGCAAAAATGAATCTGGTAAAAGAAGGTAAACCGGAGTCAAGTATTTTTGTAACCGGGAATACCATAATGGATGCCCTGAACTTAAGTATCAATGATAACTATACCCATCCGGTTTTAGAATGGGCATCGGGGAGCAGACTTGTATTGCTGACGGCCCATCGCAGGGAGAATTTAGGACCTCCCCTCTATGATATCTTTCATGGAATAAAACGGGTTCTGAATGAAGTTAATGACGTGAAGGTACTTTATCCAATACATCTAAATCCGGCAATCAGAAAAATTGCGGCGGAGGTTTTTAAAGAGGATTCCAAGATAAAGATCATTGAACCGCTGAATGTAATCGATTTTCACAATATTATGTACCGGTCCGAGTTTATCCTTACTGACAGCGGCGGTATTCAAGAGGAAGCCTCGGGGCTTAAAAAACCGGTATTGGTACTTCGGGATACCACAGAACGACCGGAAGGGATACAAACTGGTACCTTAAAGTTAATCGGTACCGGAGAGGAAACTATTTACCGGGAATTTAAACGTCTATTAACTGATAAAGAGGAATACGATGCCATGAGTAAGGCTTCTAATCCTTATGGTGACGGTACTGCCTGTAAACAGATAATAGATATTTTAACTAGCAGATTGTAGAGAAAGAAAAGGGGTAGCTATGAGTTTTCGCAGGAATTGGTTTTCGTACCTGGCAATGTATTTGTATCTGGCGGCGGGGCTTTTGATACTTATATTTGGAGTAACACAATTTAAAGAGGGAAAAGAATACCCACTGCTGTCACAAGTATTGCTTATTCTTGGAATCTTTGGGGCAATTGCAGTGATTCATGCTCTCTTTTATTTAATGACCAGGCCTTCTATGGTTATGGCAGGTGAATTTATGAAAAGAAAATGTCCATGGCTTGAAGGGCTGTTTGTAGTACTTGTCCTGGCTGGGGGGATTGTACTCCGGATATGGTATATAAAAGCCTATACGGTAAGTATGGAGTCCGATTATAAGTTTTACTACGATGTAGCTAAGATGATAATGGATCATACTTTGCTTACTCAGGCAAATAATGAATATATCGCGCTGTTCCCCAATACGTTTGGATATTCTTATGTATTGTCTTGGGTTATGAGAATTTTTGGGACAGCTTATGCAGTACCTTTATATTTTAATGTGGCAATGTCAGCGCTTACTGCCTTCTTCTGTTACCGGATTGGTAAGAACTTAACCGGAACCATCGGCGGCATAGCAGCATTTTTAATAAGCTGGTTCTGGCCCTCTCAGATTATATTCAGTAATATTAACGGTTCGGAAGCTACGTTTACCTGTATCTTATTTGGTGCGGTCTTATTAACCGTCCATCTAATGAAAAAATATGGTGATAATACTAAGGTTTCCGTATCACCCATTGCACTACATTTTTTACTTGGTATTCTAATTGCAGCAGCCTCGGCAATCAGACCCATGGCCCTTGTTTATTTTATCGCGGTAGTATTATGTCTCTTTACTGTTCGCAAAAAACTTGTGTATAAGAATATTAATGAATTGCCCCTGGGAAAGATTTTTATTTCAAAGGGATGGTTACGGGCAGTTGTAGTTATTGCTGGTTATTTAATCTGCACCCAGATAATTAACGGTGGAATCTCCAATGCGATACAAAAGGATGCAGCCGGTTCCGGAGCTATGGGTTACAGTTTAATGGTGGGTGTAAACATTCCCAGTGACGGCGGCTACAGTGAAGAGTTAATGAATATCTTAAATGATTCCTATAAAGAGACCGGTTCGGCAACCCAGGCCCATAAGCTCTGCCTTGAAATTGCAAAACAGTCGGTTATGAAGGATCCGGTTGGTACCCTTGAACTTTTTGCTAAAAAGTTTTATCTGGTATGGTCCAATGATGATTATGCTACAACTACCAATATTGTTACAATGAATAATCAGAAACTTCTAACCCCTGACAAAGAAAATTTCATGTATCGTATGGCTGTGTGGAATAATGTTTATTATCTGGCCGTTGTATTCTTCTCTTTGTTCGGAGTCGTGTATTTGTTCAGACGGGATAATAACGGATTGATTTTACCGGTGTTTTTTGTAGGTGCTTTTGCCCTTCATATATTAGTAGAAATGCAGAACCGCTATCATTATTATCTCCTTACGAATTTTGCTCTGCTGGCAGCGGTGGGAATTGGCTTTTTATATCAGGAATATTTACAGCGCATTAAAAGTAAAATACCTGAGCTTCAATATGCTTTTGAAGCGGTACCCGCAGCGGTGGCATTAGAAGCAGCACAGGATACGGTTGAAGATTATATAAATGAATCTAAGGCTTTAGAAAATGAACAAAATGAGCATGCTCTTCCTCAGATTGATGTTCTGAAAGCAATAGAAGAGGGTCACATTATTATAACGGCTACCGAAGCTTACAAAGATATTAAGGGACCTGACAAACTGATAGGGAAATCGAATGAGACAGTTTATGAAACAGAGAAATTAGAAAATGATTCGATACCTGTTACATCTTCTCAGCTTGAAGCAAAACAAACCCAGGAAGAACAAAGGAAGCAGAATTCGTCAGCTTTGCAGGAACAAAGCCAGAAAGCAGTTAAAACAGATCCAATTAACAGTAATAAATCCTCACAGCATAAGATTAACAGGTCTTTACAACCCCAGATTGAGAAATCTGCTGCAAGGATAACTGTTACAAGCCATAAAAAAGCGGAAGCATTCGTATCTGGTAAAAAAAGAACCGGTTTGACGAAGAAAAAAAACCTGGTATCTTTGATAAAACGAAGAATTTCATATAACAAAAAAAGACGTAATATTAAAAAAATAAATTGTTATCCACAAGGTTATAGTAAGAAAGTTCAAAGCGAAAAGTAAAATTAGAGTGTTGCAGCACAAATATAAAAGGTAAATTCATCCGACACTCATAAAAATATCAGGAAGGAATCTTACGATGCATTTTCTTGGTGAAACGAAGCTGGAAAAAATAAGCAGACTTGGCTTTATAATTGCCTTTTTTATTTTTATTGCGGCAGGGGGCTTACTGCTTGATTCTTATTTTTCACAAAAAGGTGAGGATAAGACTGTAATCGGTGAGAGTCCGCCGGAGGAACTAGCCGATGCTATGTCGAATTATCCGGATAATATAGTTCTGAATAAAAGCCTGGAGGATATTACGATTTATGATGACCAGGATAAACCTGTTACATTAAGAGAATTCAAAGGTAAGAATGTGCTGCTGATATTTTGGGCCAGCTGGTGTAAATATTGTAAGGAAGAATTAAGCGGTCTTAAGGATTACCAAAGAATAGCAGGTCAAAACGGAGATACCATAATAATCCTGGTTAATAAGCTGGATGGAGAAAAAGAAACCAAACAGCAGGCAATGGATTATTTAAAGGATAATAATATACCTTATAAGACTTACTTTGATAAAGATCTTAAGGTGTACAAGGAACTTGGTGTTAAGATTGTACCTACCACATTGGGGCTTAATGGTAATGGAATTTTAAAGTTTTGCAGTCCTGGAATGATAACGGAAAGTAATAAATTAGAAGCTTATATGGATTATCTAAGAAACGGAGCCTCCTATGCAACTAGCAGGTTTATAACCAATAGCTTAACCAATGCAGAAGGCGGAGTCCGTGTTAACTATAAAGATAAGGAGGGAACAGAAAGTCCCTCCGGAAGTGATGTTTTAAGCGAATCCCAGGGGATTATGATGGAATATGCACTCTTAAAAAAGGATAAAGCTCTCTTTGACCGGTCTTTCGGGTTTGTAAAAGAATATATGCTAAGCCGTACAAAATTGGCAAGCTGGGTCATAGCCAAGGGAGAGCCGTCAGATTCTAACTCTCTGGTTGATGATCTGCGTATCTATAAAAATCTTTGTAAGGCGAATGAACTCTGGGGCGGTTACGGGGACCTGGTTAAAGGCTGGGAAGGGAATCTATATCGATATAACACGAAAAATCAACGGTTAGTAGACAATTATGATTTTAAGAATAAAGCGAAAGCGAACCGGTTAACACTTTGTTTTGCTGATATGGAAAGTCTGAAACTTTTGTCGGACAGAGATCGTAATTATCAGCCTGTTTATAATAATGCGCTGGAGGTTGTTAGCGGCGGTTATTTAGGCGATGATTTTCCTTTTTATTACAGCTGGTATAATTATAAAACGAAAGACTATGAAGACACAGAACTTAATATGGCAGAAGCGGTTTATACTATTTTGAATCTGGCAGCCATAGGAGAGCAAAAGTCTGCTACAATTAACTGGTTAAGAGATAAAGTAGCTGACGGAGGCATAAAAGCCCGTTACACTACACAGGGTGAGGTTGTGAAAGGTTATAATTATGAGTCCACAGCAATCTATGCTATCGTTGCCATGATTGGTCAAAAAATAGGTGATGATAAAATGGCTTCCGATGCTCTGGCACGTATGGAGCTGCTTCGCGTAAATGATACGAGTTCAATCTTTAACGGTTCTTTTGGTACAAATAATGGTGAGGATATTTATTCCTTCGATCAATGTATGGCACTTCTGGCCTATGGTTGGTCCAAAGAATAATGCAGGTAAAAGTTTATGATTAAAAAGTTAATTAACCGGGAGACAATATTTTATGCTATTTCCGGTGTGCTGACCACCCTCGTTAATTTAGCGGTTTTTTATATCTTCTGTTATTTTATCGGGGTTAACAACTTAATTTCCAATATAATTGCCTGGTTCATCGCAGTTACCTTTGCCTATTTTATGAATGCACGGATTGTATTTCTGGATTCGGGTAACAGCCGAAAGGATGAATCAATCAAGATAATAAAATTTTTTCTTGCAAGAGGTCTTTCTCTGATTGTGGAAGAAGCCGGATTATTAATCTTCGCCAATTTATTCGGTTTTAACGATATGGTTGTTAAAGCTATTTTGGCGGTTGTGGTTATCATCATGAATTATGTTTTAAGTAAGGTCTTTATTTTTAATCAAAAAGAATAAAAGGAAAATGCGAGAGATAAGCGTAGCAACATTTTAATAATTGTTATTACAATAGATCCGGCATATAATAAAATCCATGAAACACAGTCAAGGTAAGTTTTGAACCTGAACGGTACTTCATGGATTTTTAATTTTATAGCACTTAAATAATCTATTAAATAGCAATTAATAATTAGTTAAAATTTCGTACTCCAGTTGGAGCAATCCCATACTTTTGTCGCAAAATCCTCATAAAAATCCGGTTCATGGCAGATTAAGAGGATACTGCCTTTATATTCGGTCAGTGCCCGCTTTAATTCGGTTTTAGCATCCACGTCCAGATGGTTGGTAGGCTCGTCCAGAAGTAATACATTGGTTTCCTGGTTAATTAATTTACATAAACGTACCTTGGCCTGTTCGCCGCCGCTTAACACCCTTACCATACTTTCAATATGCTTGGTGGTAAGTCCGCATTTTGCCAGGGCGGAACGTACTTCATACTGGGTCAGGGACGGGAATTCCCGCCAGATTTCTTCAATACAGGTATTATTTTTAGCACCGCTCATTTCCTGTTCGAAATATCCCTGGTATAAATAATCCCCAAGAGTTACCTTGCCTTCCATAGGAGGAGTAAGACCGATAATGCTTTTTAGTAAAGTGGTTTTACCAATACCATTGGCTCCCTTTAATACAATTTTATCGCCCCGTTCCATTGTTAAAGTCAAAGGTTTTGAGAGGGGAGAGTCATAACCGATAACTAAATGTTCCGTCTGGAAGATGTATCTTCCGGCAGCCCTAGCTTCTTTAAAATAAAATTCTGGCTTTGGTTTTTCTTTGGCAAGTTCAATCACATCCATTTTGTCCAGTTTCTTTTGTCTGGACATGGCCATATTTCTGGTAGAAACCCGGGCTTTATTCCTGGCAACAAAATCCTGTAATTCGTTAATTTCCTGCTGTTGTTTCTTATATGCGGATTCCAGCTGGGATTTTTTAACCTCATAAACTTCCAAAAATTTATCATAGTCCCCTACATACCGGTTTAATTCTGCATTTTCCATATGGTAAATGATATTAATTACACTGTTGATAAAAGGTATGTCATGGGAGATTAATATAAATGCATTCTCATAGTCCTGCAAGTAACGCTTCAACCATTCAATGTGTACAGTATCCAAATAATTGGTAGGCTCGTCCAGTAATAGGATATCAGGTTTTTCCAGTAATAATTTACCTAAGAGTACTTTAGTTCTTTGACCGCCGCTTAGTTCTGTTACATCCTGGTCAAGACCGATGGCATCCAGACCCAGTGCCCGGCCGATTTCTTCCACTTTTGTATCAATAACGTAGAAATTATTATTATCAAGAGTATCCTGAATCGTACCAAACTCCTCCATGATCGTTATGAGCATGTCCGGTTCTGCATCCGCCATCTGATTGCAAAGTGAATTCATTTTTGTTTCCAGGTCATATAGATAGGAAAAGGCTGATTTTAATACCTGACGGATTGTCATGCCTTTTTCTAATACAGAGTGCTGGTCAAGATAACCGACTCTGACATTCTTAGCCCATTCAATATTACCTTCATCCGGCATTAATTTACCGGTAACAATGTTTAAAAAGGTAGATTTACCTTCTCCGTTGGCGCCAACCAGTCCGATGTGTTCTCCTTTTAACAGACGGAAAGAAACATTATTAAAGATTGCTCTGTCTCCAAAACCATGAGTGAGATTAGTTACATTTAAGATGCTCATACATGCTCCTTGCGTGAAATATAGTGCGTAACTTGAGGGTTACCTTATAGATTATACATACTTTTTGTATAAATTCAAGTGAAAAATTTTATGAAATAGTTACAAAATAAAAATGTCTGACTTTAACGTAAGAATTGCTGGGGTGTGGATAAAATCAGCTCTGAGATTGTGAAGAAAGCATTGCTTCTGATATCGTGCATAAGCTAAGGATTTTTCCTATATACAGTAATGATCAGAAGACTCAGAATGATATGCTTATGCATGTTATCAGAAGCAATGCGTTTCGTTTAATTTATGAGCTGATTTTATCAATTCTTGATATGAAAATAAATATCCCACACTTTGTTTTGATTTATGTTGTCTCATAAAATTTACGAGCTTTATCATTAGCTTATAAAAGTAAAGTTTAACAGTATAATGAAGTGTTTTCAATAAATTGTCTTACTTCCATATTAAATTTAGCATACTGTTCTATAAAGAGGGCATGGCCGCTGTCCTCAAAGGGAATTAGTTTGGAATTTTTAATGAGTTGGTTTTGCGCTACTCCCAGCGGGAAATAGCATACTTCATCATGTATCCCGTGAAGAATCAGGGTTGGAACTTTGATAGTGCCAAGGTCGTAAAATAAACCTTCTTCATCCAGCCAGGTGTTGGCGACTTTAGCGGTGGCCCAGGAGGCTGCCATTAGACCTAACTGGAATAACCAGTCTTTCATCGGATCACCTACATCCTGATAAAAGAAGAGATTGCCAAAATCCCGGAGCATTTGCGGACGGTTATGGTAAGTGCCGCGGATAATATCAATGACAGCTTCTTTTGTCTGACCATAAGGGAAATAGGGTCTTCTGATCAGACTGGGAGCTGCAGCAGCGCAGAGCACCAGTCTGGATACACCATAAGCACAGTGTCTTGCCATATACCTTACGGCGATGGCACCGCCGGTGGAATGTCCTAATAGTGTTACATTTGATAAGCCGAGAGCTTCTATGACACATCTGACATCGTCGGATAACCTGTCATAGTTGTAGCCTTCAAAGGGTTTATCGGACAGACCAAAACCTCTCTGGTCAAGCCCGATACAGCGGTAGCCTAACTTAGGCAGCTGATTGAATTGATACTCGAATAAATCATGGCTGCCCGGCCACCCGTGTAAGAATACAATTGTTTTCTGACCTCTGGGATTTAAGTCCTCGCAGTAGATGTTAACGCCTGGTTCTACATTTATATAGTATCCCAAAAGAATACCTCCAATAATTACTTTTATTTATTATTTTATTCCGTGGGTAAAAATGTGTTAATGGAAGATAATCTTTTCAGGAACTTAACATAAGGTTAATAGGAATACTGTAAAGTTAATACACTGTCGTTATGATGTCTGACTGGTGTCTGTGGTTATCGGGTTGGAATCTAAGCATTCTGAGAATATTTGATGTGAATTCAGAATAACAAGGGTTGATAGAATATTTGATGTGAATTCAGAATAACAAGAGTTGATAGAATATTTGATGTGATTCCAGAATTACATGAGTTAATAGAATATTTATTGTGAACCAGAATAACAAGAGTTCATAGAATATTTATTGTGATTCCCGAAATACAAGTGTATAATAATAAAATATGTAATATTGGTAATAACTTCATATAAAGTTATGTCCCTGATATTGAATCCGGAATGGGATAGCGATATACAAAAAACCTGTCTGAGATAAGAATAGAAAAAACTAACATAAGGAGTCTTTTATATGATAACCTATAAAGAAATTAAGAAGAACCCGCAGATTAAAACCTATATACAAAAGGCAGATGAATCATTAAATGCGTTAGGATATACGGAACACAGCTTTGCCCATGTTGGAATTGTTGCAGAAGTGGCAAGATATATATTAACCACTATGGGTTATCCCCAAAGAACCATAGAACTGGCTCAGATAGCCGGATATATGCATGATATCGGCAATGTAATCAACCGGGTAGACCATGCCCAAAGCGGCGCGGTTATGGCATTCCGTATTCTTGACAAAATCGGTGTGGATGCCGAAGAAATAGCTATAATCATATCAGCGATTGGAAATCATGACGAAAGTACGGCGGTGCCGGTCAATGAAGTAGCAGCAGCTCTTATTTTAGCAGATAAAACCGATGTACGTTATACCCGAGTAAGAAACCGGGATCTTGCTAGCTTTGATATCCATGACAGGGTTAATTATGCCGTAAAGGAATCAAAAACCATTATAAATGAAGAAAAAACGAAAATATCCCTAAACCTTACCATAGATACTGAGTTTTCCTCTGTTATGGACTATTTTGAGATATTTCTGGAACGTATGATATTATGCAAGAAGGCGGCGGAGAAGTTGACTTTAAGATTTCAGCTCATTATTAACGGGCAGAAAGTTTTATAGTTAGTCTGAATACAGCGTTCCTATAGAGTTAAAAAGAATAGAACGGAGGATTATTATGGAGATTGAACGGAAATTTTTGATAAAAAAAATGCCTGAAAAGCTGAACCAATATGAGAAAAAAGAAATAGAACAGGGATACCTTTGCGCTAATCCGGTAGTAAGGATACGTAAAAGCAGCGAAGAATATTACTTAACCTATAAATCCCGTTTAAACATGATAGAAAAGGAAACTGATATAGCCCTGACCTGTGAAGAAGTGGAACTCCCTCTTAGTGAAGAGGCATATCTTCATTTACGAAATAAAACCGACGGACATCTGATTACCAAAACCAGGTATCTGATTCCCCTTGAAGGCGGTTTAACGGCTGAACTTGATGAGTTCCACGGGTGCCTTGAGGGGCTGATCTTTGTGGAAGTGGAATTTCCGGATGAAGCAGCCGCAGCCCAATTTGCTTCACCTGATTGGTTTGGAGAGGATGTCTCCTTTGATAAAAGATACAAAAACAATTATTTGGCAGAAATAAATACTCTGACGGAATTCTAACCCGATAGGATTAACCTTCCGTCAGAGTATCTTAAACATAAACCCGCTTAAATCTTAGGACAGCTTTAAATAAGTCGCCATCCAGTTCAATATCAAAGACCGCGTCTTCAAGGGCTGCAAGGCTTTTGGCGATGGATAGACCAAGACCGCTGCCTTCTGTATTACGGGATAAATCACCTCTTACAAAACGCTCCATTAATTCATCCGAATTAATATTTAATTTATTGGCAGATATATTTTTAACAGAAACCGTAACGGTTTCTTCCTCTGTTAAGATGTCCACGTATATCCTGGTTCCACTTAGGGCATATTTATTGGCATTAGAAAAAATATTTTCAATAATACGATAGGTACTTCGTCCGTCAGCCAGAATGTAAATCGGTTCCTCCTTCATATTAAGGACGGCCTCCAGATTATGGCTGATAAAACGGTCTTCAAATTCACCGATGGATTGTCTAACCAGTTCTACCAGGTTTAGATATTCCAGATTCAAAGAAATCGCACCGGAGGAGGCCTTAGAAGCTTCCATCAGATCCTCAATCAATGTCTTAAGGCGCCAGGTTTTCGAGGATAGGACATCTAAATAACCGGCAGCTGTTTCATTAGCCAGATTTTCCTTCTTTAATAAATCCACATAATTGATGATGGAGGTAAGAGGAGTTTTAATATCGTGGGACACATTGGCAATCAATTCGGTTTTAAGGCGCTCACTTTTTAATTTTTCCTCAACGGCCACCGAAAGGCCGTCACCGATGTTGTTAACATAAGCTGCCAGGGTAAGTGCCGGTTCCTGCATGGTAGTAACCGGGATTTTGTGATTTAAGTCACCTTCTGCAATTTCTTTGGTCTCTTTTGTGATAATGTTATAATCAATTGCTGCTTTTAAAAGGACATATGCTAAAAAACAGTAATCCGGTATGGCAACTACTAAAAACTCCACTCTTCGGTTAAAGAGTATGGGTCTGTTATAGAGATAAAAAGCCAGGAACTGTATGGCTGCAAATAAACCAATTAGTGCAAATACCCGGTAGGTTATACTCTGTTGTGCAAAGAAATCCCGGATAAACTGCTGCAGATGCTTTAGTAAGCGCAGGATTAATGAGTTTTTAAATAATAAATTAGCTTTTATCCGTCTGATCAGGCTTAAGAAGCCAAATAAACAAAAGGGGTAGATAATGGCATAAGCCAATATAAGCAAATAATAAGTATCCAGATAAAATCTCCACTTTAGCAATCTGCAGGCATAATAGGCAGCGAAACATAAACCAATAATGCCGGTAACTACGAATATAAATCCGACTTCGGTATAGCAGCGGTCGAAGCTGTTTGTGACAATTTTTTCCTGTCCTTTTTTATGACCGGAGAACGAGATGACAATACCTATAAACAATAACAGGACAATAAAGGAAGCCGGAACGGGATAAATGGAATTCTTATAATTATCGTGTAATTTTTGAAATTCTTTAAACATAAAACCAAATTCATCTTTTTGGTTTGGAAAGCCGCTTACTATGGTGGTGCATATGATATATTCCCCCCGTTTGATATCCGGGTTATCAAGCTGGCTTATAAAGTTTCCATTAATATAATCAATTACCCAGCTTAAATTCTCATCATTTAAGTACTGGTAATTTCGATTGGCATTGGTTGCATACCGTTCCGTTTTCGTGTTGATGATCAGATAGGCATCATTGCTTTTTGCGCTTTCCAGGTAAGCATTCATGGATTTCTTACCATATTTTTTATCAAGGGCCGCCACCTTATCATTTAATTCGGAAGAACAGTATACCGTACCAGTCTTTAAGTTCCTGACATAGTATTGGAAGTTGCTGTGGGGCTGGTTTAGTATGGCGTTGTAATAATCAAAATCTTCTCGCTGTTTATTGGTATCCGAATAGAGTGGCTTTTCTTTATCCGTTTCAAATAAAGCAGACAAATCCAGGGAAGAGGAATCATACCCAAGACTGCCGGAATACCCTTTTTCCCGGTAGTCGGCATAGACGGCTACCCGTTCCACATATTTTAAATATTTGCTTTGAAATTCAGAGGTTTCCTTAAAGTCAGTGGTATTAGCAGAATAGGAATCCAGATAAGTCAGAATATGGTAGGATCCAACTACAAGATTAAGTCCGCACAGAAAGAGGGCTATATGTATCAATGCCTTCATAATAAAGGACCCTTTCACTTTATTCATTGTACAGCTCCTTTCAGTATTTTTCCACCTTATAACCAATACCCCAGGCAACTTTCAGATATTTCGGCTCTTTGGGGTTAATTTCAATTTTTTCACGGATATGACGGATGTGGACTGCAACAATATTATCAGCGCCATAAGAAGGCTCATTCCAGATCAGTTCATAAATTTCATTAATGGAGAACACCCGGCCTTTATTTTTAACTAAAAGTTTGAGTAGATTATATTCAATTGGTGTAAGTTTGATTAATTCATCGTCTACATAGACCTCTTTTCGGTCATCATTAACGACTAACCCGCCGGACGAGTAGATATTTTGTTCCTCTGTCGCGATACTGCCAAGTTTGGTATAACGGCGCAGGGCTGATTTTACCCTGGCAACTAGCTCCAGGGGATTAAAAGGTTTTGTTATATAGTCATCTGCTCCTACATTTAAACCCAGTACCTTATCACTGTCTTCAGATTTGGCAGTAAGCAAAAGAATGGGAAGGGTGCTGTTATTTTCCCTTAATTTCATCGTGGTACGAATGCCATCCATCAGAGGCATCATAATATCTAACAGGGCAAGGTGTATTTCATTGGAATTAATGATATCTATGGCTTCTTTGCCGTTGTAAGCTTTTATCACCTGATAGCCCTCGGCATTCAAATAGATCTGTATGGCTTCCACGATATCTTTATCATCATCACATACCAATATGTTGTACATATTTTTTATCCTCCATGGCTTCCCTTATGTAATATAATTAATAATTATATATTATTTTGGAGAAAACTTCTATAATTAATATTTATTCTATCATCCTATAACCTTAATAAGTTACTGTTCGCAAAAAATACACAGGGTGTTCAGGTAGAGAACAATAACTTCTAATACACCTGGAAATTCTCACGATTTATAGCATAACATGTAAAAATAAATTATAAAGATAAAAAATCTTAAGAATTTATGAACTCAATAATATTACAATGAAATATTACTATCCAATTAATGAAATCTTTAATATTATGCACTATTCCCACATAAAAATACTGGATTTTTTATATGGAATATTCTATAATGTAGAAAGTTGTTAGAAAAGCAAAGGATATGAAGCTAGTTTGGGAAACGGAGGGAATTAAGCATGTACGAGATTGTAAAAAAAGAAGCATTGGCGCCGAATATTTATTTGATGGATATTAAAGCACCAAGAGTGGCAAAGTCCTGTTATCCGGGGCAGTTTGTTATTGTAAAGATGGATGAAAAAGGGGAAAGAATTCCCTTGACTATATGCGATTATGACAGTGAAGCAGGTACCGTTACCATAGTGTTTCAGGCACTTGGAACTTCAACAAAACGAATGGCTTCCTATGAAGCAGGAGAAAGTTTCAGAGATTTTACCGGACCCCTTGGATGTAAATCAGAGCTGGTGGAGGAAACCAAAGCAGAATTAGAACAGAAGAGCATTCTTTTTGTAGCAGGAGGCGTTGGAACCGCGCCGGTTTACCCCCAGGTAAAATGGATGAAAAATCATGGCATAGATGTTGACTGTATTATAGGTGCCAGAAATAAAGAACTGATAATTTTGGAAGAGGAAATGAAGCAGGTAGCTAAAAATGTATATGTGGCTACCGATGATGGTTCCTATGGCTTTAAAGGAAATGTGAATGACTGTATCAAAGACCTGGTTAATACCCAGGGAAAACACTATGATCTTGTTATTGCCATCGGACCGATTATTATGATGAAGTTTGTATGCATTCTAACAAAAGAGCTGGGAATCCATACAATCGTTAGTATGAATCCGATTATGGTAGACGGAACCGGAATGTGCGGTGCCTGTCGTTTAACTGTTGGCGGGCAGGTTAAATTTGCATGTGTGGACGGACCGGAGTTTGACGGACATCTTGTAGATTTTGATGAGTCCATGAAACGGCAGCAGATGTATAAAACGTCGGAAGGAAGAGCTGTTCTAAGAGAACGGGAAGGTAGTACCCACAAAGGCGGCGGCTGCGGCTGCAGTGATAATTAACCGGTAAACAAGGCATGGCAGATAGGAGTAAAAGCATGGATGTATTAAAAAGAATACCTGTGAAAGAACAGGACCCTCAGATAAGAGCACATAACTTTTTAGAAGTATGTTTAGGATATGATGAAGAAGAAGCAAGGCTGGAGGCCAGCCGCTGCTTAAAATGTAAAAATGCGAAATGCATTACCGGCTGTCCCGTATCCATTGATATCCCTGGATTCATTAAAGAAGTAGAATCCGGCAATATCGAAGCCGCCTCCAGGGTAATTGCTGGATATTCTGCACTACCGGCAGTCTGTGGAAGAGTATGTCCTCAGGAGTCCCAGTGTGAAGAAAGATGTATCCGCGGATTAAAAGGAGATCCGGTATCCATAGGTAAGCTGGAACGTTTTGTTGCAGACTGGTCCAGAGAACATAATATTAAACCGGAAGTTCCGACAGTCAAGAAGGGCAGGAAAGTAGCAGTAATCGGTTCCGGACCTGCAGGGCTTACCTGTGCCGGAGATTTGGCTAAGCTTGGTTATGACGTAACTATATTTGAAGCCCTCCATGAACCTGGCGGGGTATTGGTATACGGGATTCCAGAATTCCGTCTGCCAAAAGACACAGTAGTTAAAACGGAGATCGATAACGTAAAAGCGCTGGGTGTAAAAATTGAAACTAACGTGGTAATCGGTAAATCTACTACCATTGATGAATTAATGGAAGAGGAAGGCTTTGATGCGGTATTTGTAGGCTCAGGAGCCGGATTACCTAAATTCATGGGAATACCGGGAGAGAATGCCAACGGTGTATTTTCAGCAAATGAATATCTGACCAGAAGTAATCTTATGAAAGCTTTTGATGAGAATTATGATACTCCCATTGCGGCTGGTAAAAGAGTTGCCGTAGTCGGTGGCGGCAATGTGGCCATGGATGCGGCAAGAACTGCATTAAGGCTTGGTGCCCAAGTTTATATTGTATACCGAAGAAGTGAAGAAGAACTTCCGGCCAGAGTAGAAGAAGTCCATCATGCCAAGGAAGAAGGGATTATATTCAAGTTACTGTCTAATCCCACTAAAATTCTGGTAGATGATAACGGATGGGTCAGAGGTATGACCTGTGTTGAAATGGAACTGGGTGAACCGGATGCCTCGGGTAGAAGAAGACCGGTAGAAAAACCGGATTCTGAATTCGAACTTGAAGTGGATACGGTTATCATGTCCCTGGGTACAAGCCCCAATCCTCTTATTTCTGCAACTACAAAAGGGCTTGATATCAACAAATACAGGTGTATCATAGCGGATGAAGCGACAGGACGAACTACGAAAGATGGCGTATTTGCCGGCGGTGATGCCGTAACCGGTGCAGCTACCGTAATACTTGCCATGGGGGCAGGAAAAGCTGCTGCAAAGGGTATTGATGAATATTTAACAAATAAGAATGACAAGTAAAAATAACAGCCACCCAAAGGGTAACTGACCCTTTGCGGTGGCTTTCTAATACTGAAAAAAAGATTGCCTAATGCCCTGTTTATTGGTATAATGGATAATAAACAGAGCTTTTTTAGTACTGGTAAAGCGGAAGGACTAAATTATTTGAGGTGCAATGAATGCAAAATAATAAGATAGAACTGGAAACACTGGCAGATGGCGGGAAAGCTTATATAGTAAATTGGATTATTGGTGATTTAATTATTATAGCTGCACTTGTATTAGTTATACTTTTGGTTATCCTTCTGATAAATGTCAAAAGAAAAACAAAGGGTGAAAGAGCTGCATTACTGGAAAAACAGAAATGGAATGAAAATTATAACGAATTGCAGACAGCCTATGAAGAAATATCTACCTCTAAGAATGAACTTAGTGTAAAATATGAGGAACTAAAACGAACCAAGGATAAGCTTTCGAAGCTGGCATATTCGGATTATCTGACAGAATTACCGAACCGGCTGTCCTTTACGGAGATGTTAGACAGTGTTATGTTAACGCTGCGTAATGAAGAAGTCATTGCCTTAATGAATATAGACATTGATAATTTTAAAATCATTAATGATACCTTAGGACATTCCTATGGAGACGAATTATTAATTGATGTGACCCACCGATTAAAACAGGCGATGGATGATAATGATTATCTTGCACGATCCGGAGGGGATGAATATATTGTTCTTTCCCAGAATCTGACCGATATCGGTGAATATGAAGCGAAGATTAAAAAGATACAGAAAATATTTGATTACCCTTTTGTCCTGTCTATGAAAGAATATTTTATTACCGTGAGTATTGGAATAGCCATGGCACCAAAGGATGGTAAAACCACCCAGGTATTAATTAAAAACGCAGACTCTGCCATGTATGCGGCAAAAGCTAACGGTAAGAATACCTTTGTCTATTTCGATGCTTCCATTAATGAAAAATTAATGGATAAGATTCAGAGTCAGTCTGAACTTAGAAAAGCAATTGAGAATAAGGAATTTATGATTTATTATCAGCCCCAGGTGGATCTTAATCAGGATAGAATTGTGGGATTTGAAGCTTTGATTCGTTGGAATCATCCGGAGAAGGGTGTTCTTTTACCCGGTGATTTCATACCTTTGACGGAAGAAACTGGATTAATTGTACCGATTGGCAGATGGATATTAAAGCATGCCTGTGAACAATTAAAGGTATGGGAAGAGAAAGGATTTAAGGATTTGATAATGGCTGTGAATATCTCGGCCCGCCAGTTTAAAGATCAGGAATTTGTTAATATGGTTCGGGAGATTATCCATGAAGTTGGTATTAATCCGAATTACTTACAACTGGAAATAACAGAATCCATAGCATTACAGGATATTGATTATTCTATAGCCGTTATTCAGAAATTAAAAGAATTAGGTGTATTATTTGCCTTGGATAATTTTGGCACCGATTATTCCTCCATGAATTATTTAAAGAGACTTCCGGTGAATAACCTAAAGATAGACAAGAGCTTTCTACGCACTGTACTGGATAGCCAAAGTAACCAAAACATGGTGCAGACCATAATTTCTTTAGCACAGAACTTGAATTTGAACGTAATTGCTGAGGGTGTTGAGAGAAATGAACAGGCGGAATTTTTAAAGCGCATTAAATGCAATATGGCCCAGGGTTATTTTTATAGTGAACCCCTGCCGGATTCTATGGCGGAGCAATTATTGTTAAAGATGTAGAATATAAAATAAAACGAAGGGGGCTGCCGTGAAATTCATATGGATTTTGCATCAGTCCCTTTATCATATGCAATCATATGTCTTCAATCACATAGAAAGCTGAGATTCATAATAATCTTTCAATTGAAGAGACATTAGTGGAAGAAAAGAGAAATCAGTAAAGAGAAATCAGTAAAGAGAAATCAGTAAAGAGAAATCAGTAAAGAGAAATCAGTAAAGAGAAATCAGTGAAGAGAAATCAGTAAAGAGAAATTAGTAAAGAAAAATCAGTAAAAAAAATCAGAAAAGAGTAATCAGTGAAGAGAAATCAACAGTACAGATAAACTTTGGTATACATGGGAGCTGTATGAAATTTATGAACAGAAGAATAGTTATATATATATTTATCATAGCAGAGCTAATGCTTTATACTGGTTTTATGTATATTGATATTACGGGGATGGCTTCTTATGTGTTTTCCGGATGGTTAAAGTTTACCGGGATAATTTTGTGCTTTTTATATGCCCTGCTAATCAGGAATCAGAAAGAGGATAAAACAGATATCTTTATACTAAGAATCGCACTGCTTTTTACGGTCATATCTGATTTATTCATATTGATGCTTGATATTTATCTGATTGGTCTGTTTACCTTTTGTATTGTACAGGCGTTGTATTTGGTACGGATTAGGCGGTGGAGAAACCAGTCAGACTTGGTGACTGGGTCAGGGATTATAATTAAAGCCTTCGGAAGGAATATTGCCGTTACTCTGGGTATCCTGGTTGTTTTGCTGGTATTTAAAGTTAAAATTGAAGCATTGGTAGTGGTTTCCTGTTTTTACTTTATAAGTATACTATTTAATGTGATAGATGCCGTAAGTATCGCTTTCAAATCGAAAATAAAAAGAAGAATACTATTCGCAGCAGGAATGGTTTTATTTCTGTTATGTGATATAAATGTGGGAATATTTAATGTATCGGGGTTTATTGATATTAACGGTGGCTGGTTTACCACCGTGTATCAATTTGCAGCAATTGCCATGTGGATGTTCTATCTGCCTGCCCAGACTATAATTGCAATAAGCGGTTTATCTGAAAGTATGTAATTATATACAAATTTTGGACAAAAAAATCTCCATTATTTTACTGATAAATAGCTTGCTTATATAATTATAATTTGTTAAGATATTTTCAAGGCAGTCAGGGCTGGTTTAATTCAGAAAGATATTCCCTTGGTGAAGGATATTTAGGGGAGGGGTGATCTTTTCTGATTAATCGATTGATTCAATATATTTTAAAACCAATCATTCATATTTAATTCTATTTATGTTTAATTAAGCAATCTACTAATAAGCAGTTAACCTACAAGTAACTAACAATTCTATAATCAAAATCCCAAAATCACGTTTAAACATTGATATAATGCCAGGTCAAAAGACCAAATTAGAATTCTTCTTACCGCTTGTCTTTTTGCCCTTGGCATTATTACCTTATAGTAAGACGATAAATACTCAATCAACAATTTACTAATGATTGTTAAATTTACTAATGATTGTTAATTCTAATAATGATCATTGAATCTAGTAATATCATGAAATCTATTAATGACCGTTAAATCTAGTAATATCATTAAATCTAATAATATTTATTAATCTCATAATATCATTAAAGCTAATAATGACCGCTAAATCTAGTAATATCATTAAATCTCATAATATTCATTAAATCTCATAATATCATGAAAGCTAATAATATCATTAAATCCATTAAAGTTCGCTAATTAATAATGATAATTCTGACCATCCGGTAATTACCACGATTTATCATATCAAATTAAATTAAAAATAAAGGAGAAAAATATGGCAAAGAAAAAGGAATATCAATTAATGGGATATGGAGAATTCCTAAGATGTATGCAGCAATCGGTAAAAGATGTCATAGGAGGAGGCTATAATGTAGAAATTAACCATGTGATAAAAAATAATTCCCTTGAACTGGACGGGTTAGTAATTTTAAAAGATAGAGAGCGGCTAACCCCTAATATATATATAAATCCTTATTATGAAAAATATCTTACCGGTAAAACAGTGAAAGAATTGGCTGATGATGTCATACGGATCTATCGGACATTAAAAGAAAGTGGAGATAAAGAAGCCTTACATATTAGGTACGAGTTGGATCTAATGAAACCCTGCATCATATACCGCCTTATTAACTATGACAGAAACCGCAAATTACTAATGGAGGTACCTCATATTCATTTTTTAGATTTGGCAATTACATTTCACTGCCTTGTAAAGAATAGTGAAAATGGAATTGGGACCATACGCATAACCAATGAACATATTAATAATTGGTTGATCGGGTTGGAAGACTTAAAAGAAATAGCGAAGGTAAATACACCGGAACTTTTTCCCTCCGTAGTTAAAAATATGAATGATATTATTATTGATATTCTACAGAATGACAAGGATACTATCTATGGTGACCAGAGCGAGACAGATTTAAAAACGGAAAGACCAAATAACGAGGGAAAGCAGAAGGCTGAGGGAAAGTTAAAGACTGAGGAGGGAGTGTTATCTGCTATATTGGAAGATATGAGGTGCCAAAAGGACAGCAATATGTATGTAATTACCAATACAAAGGGCATCAATGGTGCAAGCTGTCTGCTATATCCTGATTTGATAAAAAAGCTGGCGGACGAACTGGATTCCGATTTATATATATTACCTAGCAGCATACATGAGGTTATAGCTGTTAAGGCGAATAATGGCATGAATAAAAGCTCATTCCGGGAGATGGTATTTGATGTAAACCGTACTCAAGTACCGGAGGAAGATATACTGTCTGATACTGTTTATTTTTATTCAAGAGAACGTGGCGCCATTACGATGTAATACTGTTCTAAATTAACATAATTACGAAGTGTTATAAATATTTTTCTTGCTTTGGCATATCCTATCTTTCAGAGAATTTATTTATTAACGATAGGAGGAAATTATAATGGAGCTGTTAAAAATCGTCATCGTGTCCCTTGGATCTATTGTTGCGCTTTTTGTCTTAACAAAGTTAATGGGCGATCGGGAAATGTCTGAACTAAGTATGTTTGACTATATTAACAGTATTACAATAGGTTCCATAGCTGCTGAAATGGCAACTTCGCTGGAGGGTGATTACTTAAAGCCATTGACAGCAATGATAGTTTATGCTGTAATATCTTTTCTTATATCATATTCCACCTGTAAATCTATAAAACTACGAAGATTTTTTGAAGGGCATACCCTGTTGTTATATCAGAAGGGTCAATTATATGAAAAAAACTTAATGAGGGCTAAGATTGATATTAATGAATTCCAGTCTATGTGCAGAGCCAGCGGTTATTTTGATCTGGAAGAAATACACACGGCAATTCTTGAAACCAATGGGAAATTAAGTATTATCCCTGCTGTAATGCATCGTCCGGTTACACCCTCCGATCTTAATTTAAATCCACAGCAAAATGATATTCTGGCGAACATAATCATAGACGGTAAAATCCTAAAGGATAATTTAAAAGCTTCCGGAAAGGATGAAAAATGGCTGGAAAGGCAGCTGAGTGCACAAGGTGCAAAGGATATTAAGGAAATAATACTGGCTAATTATGATATGAGCAGTGATAAATTGAATATCTATATTAAATTGCACCAGAAAACTTCCGGTGATTTGTTTGCATAAGGTCTGTAAAGTGTATATAATCAGACGGAATGCCCTGGCTAAACGTATTATGGCGTCAACTTAAAACACAGAAATGGTATTTGTCTAAACTGGATGTGCACTTGAGGGTAAAGCTTTTGTCAACTTAGCTTACTGCGTTGGGGGCACATTCTTTTTAGGAAGAACTAATATTTTAAAACTAATATTTTATAACTAGTATTAATAGCAGATACACGATAAGTATTACTACATTAGTCTAAATTGTGATTTAGAGGAGAGTAGTAATTCATTTTACACCAATAGAACGGGTTATTAAGAAATAATCTCATTGGATTATAGTTTGAATTCAGCGAAATCAGTTTAAATAGAAACATAACTATTCTCAAGTCAAGAGTTAAACCATGTAAAAGTAGATAGAATTTTATTAATAAGCAGACATCAAAAAGTCTTAAAAAGGTGGTAATGTTACCGCTTCGAGGTAAGTAAAATCAAGGACTTTAAGATATCTGCTACTAGTTTATGGCAACAAAAAATGCACCTAAAGGGACTCGAACCCCCGACACGAAGCTTCGGAAGCTTCTGCTCTATCCACTGAGCTACAGATGCATAGACATATTGTACCTGAAAAATTGCAAATGAGCAAGAAGTTTTTTTAATTTTTAAAAAAAAGTTTTTAAGACATAATCTGCCATAAATTGTTACATAATTATTAAATTTATTACGGTAAGAAATAATAAATGTATTGCAATTTTTTCAAAAATTTGTTATTATAGGAAAAGGATATGAAATGTTGGCTGTTGTTTAAATAAAGGAGAATACAATGAAACTTAAATATAAAAAATTGGTTGTAATGGTTACTATGTGTACAATGGGGATTGGTTTAGTTACATTTTCTATCTCCAGACCACAGGAAAAGAACACTACACCAGTAGAAAATTCAAGCATGAAAAGAGTAGCATCAAAGGCAGAAGCTAAGCAGAATATTAGTAATGCGGACGTTCAATCCGCATCCATATTACCATCAGCGACTCCAACCCCCACAGTAGAACCTCAAACCCAGGAAGATACGGCCTTAGCTGTTCCCACGGATGCATTAGAAAAGAATGCCAACAAAGAAATCAATAAATTAATCAAAAGTTATCTGAATGCGAAATTAGGCAAGAAAATTGATAAGTTTAAACCCTTAGTGAATAATGTTGATTTTATTGATTTAAAAGATATTGAAAGAAAAACCAAATATATCGAAGGATACAAGAATATCACTTGTTATACCCAAAAAGGTCCGGAAGAAGGTTCCTATATTGTATATGCTTATCATGAAGTTAAATTTACCAGCATAGATACACTTGCCCCGGCTATGAACGAATTCTATGTTAAAACCGATGAAAAAGGTGAACCGTATATTTACCTTGGTGAAATCGATCAAAACACAGAAAAGTACCTGGATGAAGTCAGAGATTCCGAACAGGTTATGAATTTGATTTATGATGTTAATAGTAAACTTGAGAAAGCTGTTAAGAACGACAATGCTTTATCAGAATTCTATTCAAAGCTTGAAGAATCAGCTAAGAAACTTACAATGAATAACTAAATTAATAATAAAAATTAATATTACGGAATATGTATACATGAATAAAGTCAGTGATAGGTCTATCCAGTATTTGGATAGACCTATTTTTATTGCATAGGAAACTTCTTCGAACTTACCTATGCAATAAAAAAGCCTTCCAGGCAGGATGCGCATGACGCACTTAAGGAAGATTGTCACTGTCGTGACAGTGCGTCAGCGCTAGAGTCTGGCGAGCCAGACTCTTTGTTCTGATTTATAGGTAAGTTCGGAGTCTTAGGGTATTTGGAGTGAGAATATTATCGAGATAAGGCGATAAATGTCGAAAACAGGTTTACATAAATTTGGTATAATAGTATAATAATGGAGGTAATATAAAATAACTAGTTGAGATGAGGAGTAAAATGCAAATGAAAAAACTAAAAAATGTAAAAATTGGCACTAAAGTATTATTAATTATTGGACTTGTATTTACAATTTCAATGCTTTCCCTTGTAGTAGCATGGATTAATCAAAACAATACCTATCAAAAATCTAACGGTATCATTACTGGTACGATGGAAGACATATTAGCATTTGATAATACCTATCAATATATGCTGGCTGTAGATAGTATGGCGCTTAAGCAGTTTGCAGCAGATGATAAGGATACCAAAGAACTTTTTGATGGTTACATTACTTCCAGTTGTAAGGTTATAAAAACATCACTGGATGATATCTTAGAACGATATAAGGACTCTGAGTACGAGAGCCAGATTTCGGAGCTAAGAGATAAGTTTAGTGAATATAATAAATATATGGAACAGGCACTGCCTCTTTCCAATCAGTATGATAATGACGGTGCAAACCAAATATTTAATAACAATATGTCACCCATTTCAACTGTTATGTTTAATTCTTTAAGGAAATTAAGTTCAGCACTGAAAGAAAGTGTTGCGGTTCAGGTAAAGAGCTTGGAGGAATCAAAACAGTTTTCTGATTACTTTACATTGGCATTAGCTTGTGTCAATGTTATAATACTGATATTTTCCTGGTTTATTATACATATTTCTTTGGTAAAACCATTGAAAAAGACAGAGCGATCGCTACTAGATATAACTAAAACCATAGAAAATGGGGAAGGCGATTTAACCAAACGGGTTTATTTTAAGAATCAGGATGAAATCGGTCAATTAGCACAGGGTATGAATGATTTTATTGGTACATTACAAAATATCATATTGGATATTAATAAGGTATCTGCTTCTATGGATTCTAATTTCCAGGTCTTCGAATCCGGTTTAAATCATGTCATTGATAATATTGCAGATAACTCTGCTTCTATGGAGGAAATGTCAGCAGGTATGGAAGAAACCACTGCCAATAATGAGTCGGTGAACAACTCTACCTCAGAAATTGGAAACATGTTAGACAATATGACTGTTAAGACTGATAAAGGAGTTGTTTTAGCAGAAGAAATCAGTGCCCGTGCCATGTCCTTAAAGGAGTCCTCAAAAACCGCCCAAAGTACAACTAAAACTATTTTGCAGGAAATTTCAGAAAACTTTAAAGTCACCATAGAGAAATCTAAAGAAGTGGAGCAAATCAATCTGTTAACAAACACAATCCTTGACATTACCACCCAGACGAACCTCCTTGCTTTAAATGCCTCGATAGAAGCAGCAAGAGCAGGGGAACATGGAAAAGGTTTTGCAGTAGTAGCAGGAGAAATCGGTCATCTGGCCCGCAGATCCCAGGAAACTGCTAATCAGATACAAGACATCAGCACTTCTGTGGTGGAATCGGTACAACACATGGCAACAGATTCCAACCGCATATTGGAATTCATCGATAATCAGGTAATGACAGATTATATTAAAATGGTAGACACCGGTGAACAATATGATTTAGATGCCAGAACCATACAAGATATTATGAAGGAATTCAGACAAACGGCGGCGGTTCTTTCACAAACCATATCAAATATTGTAAATACCATTAATGGTGTAACGGAAATCATCAGTGAAAGTTCAAAGAATACACAATCCGTTGCAGAAAATAGTGAAAATTTAATGAAGGAAACCGAAGTACTAAGAACTGCGCTGGAGGAAAGTACCAGGTCGGTATATAACCTAAGTCAGGCAATCCTTAAGTTTAAACACATTTAATGGGTTGGCATTGATAGGTGACAGAGATCCATATTACAGCGGATATTCTGATACTTGATAATAAAATTAATACGAGTAAATAACAAGCATGAAAAACGTTATAAACGAATTTTCATGCTTGTTTTTAAGAATTAACCAACAACGATACAGCAACGTTTTTACTTGTACTTTTTTAGTGAGACTGATATAATACTTAAATAGCGCACAGACTATGTTTTAAAGGTCTGTATAGTTGAACGGAGAAGAGAAGGAGCCACGATGGCAAAAAGGACGAAAAAGTTATTAGAGAGTAATGAAATCTCAGAAGAAGTAAGATTAAATAAGTATCTCAGTGATGCAGGTGTATGTTCTAGAAGAGAAGCTGATAAATATATAGCCGAAGGTAAAGTTACAATCGATGGCATTACAGCCGTTATGGGGTCGAAGGTAAAATCCGGACAGAAGGTTATGTTAGCGGGAAAGCCGGTAGACAAAGATGAGACCCTGGTTTTGATTGCTTTTAATAAGCCCAGAGGGATTGTTTGTACAACGGATAAAAGGGAAAAAGATAATATTATAGATTTTATACAGTATGGCAAAAGAATCTATCCCATAGGAAGGCTGGATAAAGAATCAGAAGGATTAATCTTACTTACCAACGATGGTAATATCGTAAATAAAATATTACGTGCCGGTAATAATCATGAAAAAGAGTATATCGTAACGGTTAATAAAGCCATTACTTCAGAATTCTTAAAAGGAATGGCTGCCGGAGTACCAATCCTTGATACGGTAACAAGACCCTGTGAGATAAAAGCTTTGGATAAAGTGACCTTCCAAATCGTACTTACTCAGGGATTAAACAGGCAGATCAGGCGAATGTGTGAATATTTCGGCTATAAAGTACTGACATTAAAAAGAACCAGAATCATGAATATAAATCTTGGATACATGCAGGTAGGCGGTTACCGCAATGTAACGGAAAAAGAAATTGGCGGCTTAAATGAGTTAATCAGTAATTCCGTTAATACCCCGGATACTTTATGGAATTCTATGGAGGATGCTTCGGATGAGGAGCAGGAACAGAAAAGTAAAAGAACCTATAAATCTATAAAAGCACCGAATAAGAATCCAGTTAATAAAAAAACAGATTATGTAAAATCGGATTACAAAACTTTGAAAAATAAAAAGTCTGATAGTAAAAAAATAGATAGTAATAAAGCAGAATACAAAAGCACGAATAGTAAAAGCACGAATAGTAAAAGCACAAATAGTAGAAGCACAAATAGTAAAAGCACGATTAGTAAAAACTTGAATTACAAAAGTTCGAATAATAAAAACACTATTAGTGAAAGTTTGAATAATAAAAACTCCAATAATAAAAACTCCAATAACAAAAACTCAGACTACAAAAACTCGGATTACAAAGCCTTGGGTAATAAGAAATCGGATACCCGTACTGAGTTAAAGAGTAAACCGGTTGTTAAAAGCACGACAGGTGACAATAAAAATACTGAAAACAGAAAAGGTCAGTCAAAATCAGGCAATATGCGGACCAGGACCTCTGACAAATCATATAAAAAATTTGAGAAAAGTCCGTCACGAGGAAGAAGATGATACTTTACACCCCATCTTTTCCTTAGGACAAAGAATGGGAGAATGTAATGGGAAATAACTTGGACAGAATAAAAGAACTGGTTAGTCTGTTAAATGAAGCTGGTAAAGCATACTATCAGGAAAATCGGGAAATTATGAGTAATTTTGAGTATGATGCCCTCTATGATGAATTGCAGGCATTGGAGAAAGAGACAGGTATCATCTTATCCGATAGTCCATCCATCCATGTTGGATATGAAATCTTAAGCGAACTTCCTAAGGTAAGACATGATGCACCAATGCTGTCCCTGGATAAGACTAAGGAAGTAGAGACTTTAAAGGACTGGCTTATAAATCAATCCGGTCTGTTATCCTGGAAATTAGACGGACTCACCATTGTTCTAACGTATAAAGCAGGTAAATTATTCAGTGCCGTTACCAGAGGTAATGGAGAATATGGTGAAGTAATAACCAATAATGCCAGGGTATTTAAAAATATACCCCTGAATATAACCTATACCGGAGATTTAGTGCTGCGGGGAGAAGCTGTTATCAAATATTCCGATTTTGAGAAAATAAATGCTGAAATTGAAGATGTAGATGCCAAATATAAGAATCCCCGAAATCTCTGCAGCGGTAGCGTAAGACAGCTGAACAATGAAATAACCGCGAAAAGAAAAGTTCACTTTTTTGCCTTTCATTTAGTAAGTACGGGCGGAGAGGTTGACTTTAAAAACTCCAGAAACGAACAGTTATTGTGGTTGAAAAATTTAGGCTTTGATACAGTAGAAAGCAAAATGGTGACGAAAGAGAATCTGGAAGCTACGGTCATGTGGTTTTCTGAGCAGGTTGCCAATAATGATTTCCCTTCGGATGGTCTGGTACTAATTTATGAGGATATTGCATACGGAAGATCCCTTGGCACAACTGCCAAGTTCCCAAGAGACTCCATTGCCTTTAAATGGGTGGATGAAATAAGGGAAACAAAACTAACGGAAATCGAGTGGAGTGCTTCCAGAACAGGACTTATCAACCCCATTGCAGTTTTTGAGCCCGTTGAGCTGGAAGGTACTACCGTTAGCCGTGCAAGCATCCACAATATTAGTATAATGGAAGCTCTGGAGCTTGGGTTAGGGGATACCCTCCAGGTATATAAGGCAAACATGATAATTCCACAGATAGCGGAGAATTTAACAAGAAGCGGTCATGTAGAGATTCCAATGAACTGTCCGGTTTGCAATCATCCAACCCAGATTAAACAGGAAAATGATGTAAAATCCTTGTATTGTACCAATCCGGACTGTCTGGCAAAAAAAATAAAATCATTTACCCACTTTGTCAGCCGGGATGCCATGAATATGGAGGGATTGTCAGAAGCAACCATTGAAAAATTCATTGCTAAAGGTATGATTCACGAACTGGCGGACCTGTTTCATTTAACACAGTATAAAGAGGAAATTGTAACAATGGAAGGTTTTGGTGATAAATCTTATCAAAATCTGATTGCTTCTATAGAGAAAGCCAGAGATACGACAACTGCAAAATTTTTATACAGTTTAGGAATACAGAATATCGGTCTTTCCAACGCAAAACTAATCTGTAAAGAATTCCACAATAATTTTGAAGCAGTTAGAAACGCCGAAAAAGAGAATCTGCTTACTATACCAGGAGTCGGCGGTGTAATTGCTGATACTTTCCTGGAATTCTTCCAAAAGGAAGAGAATCAGCTTATCGTAGATGACCTGTTAAAAGAAATCAGGTTTGAACAGACGGAAAAAACAGAGGAGAATCTTATTTTAACCGGTAAGACTTTTGTAATCACCGGTTCCGTAGAGCATTTTACCAATCGGAATGAATTAAAAGAAGTCATTGAACAAAAGGGCGGTAAAGTGACTGGATCTGTAACTGCGAAAACGGATTATTTGATTAACAATGATAACTTATCAAACTCCTCAAAGAATAAAAAAGCAAAAGAATTAGGTATTCCAGTTATAACAGAAGTAGAATTTCTTGAGTTAATAAAGTAAACCAAATAGGAACTGGTATGCCTTATATCCGCATTGTCTTATAAGTTTAATTATGACAAGCACTACTGTTAAGATAAATAAAATATAAAAGAAAAGATGGTGATGATATGCCTATAAAAGTACAAAGCGATTTGCCGGCAAAAAAGATATTGGAAGATGAGAATATATTCATGATGGATGAGAAAAGAGCCATGCATCAGGATATACGTCCTCTTAAGATTGCAATATTAAATCTCATGCCTCTTAAGGAGGACACAGAGGTTCAGTTGCTGCGTAGTTTGTCCAATACCCCTTTGCAGGTTGATGTAACTTTTTTAACAACAGGTTCCTATGTTGGAAAAAATACGGCTGCCAGCCATCTGGATCAGTTTTATCAAACGTATGAAGAGGTCAAAAATCTGAGATTTGACGGACTGATAATTACAGGGGCTCCGGTGGAACAGATGGAATTTGAAGAAGTAAACTACTGGGAGGAGCTAGTTGAGATCATGAAGTGGTCAAAAACTAACGTCACCTCCACCCTTCATATCTGCTGGGGAGCACAGGCAGGACTATATTATCATTATGGTATCCGCAAAGTTCCCTTAGAGGAAAAAATGTTCGGTGTATTTCTTCACAAGGTATTAAATCGTAAAGAACCATTTGTAAGAGGGTTTGACGATATTTTTTATGCCCCTCACTCCAGACATACTACCGTATCCAGAGAGGATATCGAAAGTAATCCGAACCTGACCATACTAGCTGAATCGGAAGAAGCAGGAGTATTTATCGTGATAGCTGATGAAGGCAGGCAGATATTCGTAATGGGACATCCGGAATATGACCGGATAACCCTGGATAAAGAGTATAAGCGGGACAAGGGAAAAGGTCTTGACATACAGTTGCCGGTGAATTATTATCCGAATGATATAGATGATAATAAGCCCAGCTTAACCTGGCGGGCGCATGCGAATGCGATGTATACGAATTGGTTGAATTATTATGTATATCAGGTGACGCCATATGAGCTATAGGCAATCTTAGGGAGAATTGCGTATTTACAGGGGTTGTGAGTCTTTAGTGAGAAAAACAAGGTGTCGCAAGCTGCCGTAAAATATCGTAATTATACTCAAAATTGGTGTACGATTGGTGTACAGAAGATTATTTTGATGGTGTACACTTTATGGTAGTGAAGTTGGATTTGAAAGGTTGTTTTTGCGTGAAAATTCATTTGGTGGAATGAATTAGAACTGAATCTTCTACATCGAGCAAAAGATAATTGAAACTAATAACAATTTATAAAGAAAAATGCGTCGATCGGATGAGAGCATCGTCATGTAAAATTGGCGGTGCTTTTGTTATGCAAGGAAATAATCCAGATATGAATTATTAATGTGTGGAGACAATTTACTTTTTACTTATCCGTTATTTAAGGAAGTGAAAAAGACTTATAAAAATTTCGAGGGGAGCATGGCAAGATACGCATCTGAGATATCTCTAGTCTCTGATGTCTTGTTAGAGGGGAATCCCCTAAAAGAGTGCACAAAACACTATTGCAGGGGGATTTTGATAGCATTTTAGGATATTACATTGAAAACAGATTTTAAAATATAAAATTTAGCTGTATAATAAATTTATTATATAACCAATTTGTAAAAAAGCAATGAGATTAAATTATTTTTATTTTAAGATGAATTAAGGGTATCTTAAAATATTATTGCGATGTTGATTTCAAGGCTATATAATATAGAGTTTTAATAGAAAAATATTAGAAAAAGCATAAAGTAATTGATAAGAAAATGTGCTCAAATAAATGTTTGTATAAGATAGATAAGCAGAAATTAAATTAGCTAAGAAATATTTGTGACATTAGACTTATAAGCATAGGAAAGGGAAACTCAATCATGAACTATCGGAACGAAAGTTTATACAAAATTGAAAGCGAATATTATTTGATTTTTGATGAATTTTATGGCTCATTTTATCAAGAATACAAGAAAAGTGGAAAGGAAAAAGTGGTATTTATAAAGAAATATTTGGATAATCAAAAATCTATAATTTTATGTAGTGATGAAAATAATTTATCTTATAGAAGAAATGAATTTAGATCAAGAGTAAAAAAATTTTGGGATGATCGGAAAAAAATAATAAATGAAGGATTAAATTCTTATTCAAATATTGGATTATTTGGGGCTTGTGATGATAAATATGTTTCATACTATGAAACAGAAATTAAGCAAAACGCATTGTATTACGACCTGCTTATACTAAATGATCCTTTTTACACGCCCTATGCAAATAAAAGAGATAATTTAAATTATTCATTTATAAATACATTCTATAAAAATGTATTAGAACTGATGGATTTGAAGTCTTATGTACTTACTACAAATAAAGAGATATTTGCTATCATTTATCCGACAAATATAATGACGGAATCAAATGAGGAAGAGGTGTTGTATCAGAGTTGTAGGAAAAATGCAGTTGATATATCAAAAAATTTGTTTGGAGTTGATTATAGTGGTGAAACTGAATTATGGAAGAATATAGAAATACTTAAGAGCTTGTCTGATTTGCAAATTGAGAAGAAAATGGCAGAATGTGAAATATATATCAATATGGCAGAAGCTCAACAATATGAGTGGGATACAATGGAGAAAGATACAATTCAACAATATATTCAATTTATGAATGAATCGTGGGGATGTTTTAATAAAGACTTTATGCGATGTGTATTGAATTATGCGATAATAAACAATATCATAACAACTAATCATTATACATACAAAATGCATTGTAAAGAATCCATTAATTTTAAAGCTAACCCTATATTTAATAAAGATGAATGGGAACCGTTTTTGTATGAAGTGGCGGGTAATGCTTTTCCGGCTTCTGATGAGTTTAAATATATGTGTGCTATTCACAGGAATGATAAATTAGCAGAAATAGTAGAACTTTCATCTGATGAAATATTAGACCATCGTGAATACAAGAATGTTACACAGTATAGAGATTTTTTGGGTAAAGCAGTTGCTTCAATTCATAATACACCTGATCAGTTTGAAGAAATCGCCATAGAAGTGTTTTCAAAGATAGATGAGTTATTAGATGATGAATGTAAAAAAATTGCAAAAACTAGAAAGATGACTAGTAAAAAAGCTATATGGGGATTAGGAAAAGCTATTGCCGGGTATATCCCATATATATCTTATATTCCAACAACACTTGATGTAGGTTTAGGAATAAAAAGTTATGCTAACACTCTTAAGGATAAAGAATCAATACTTGAGACAATAAATAAAAGAAATAAAAATAGATAAAAATCAATTAAATAAATCTAATATTTTAGGCTTTGATAATATTGCTTGAATGTCAATGGATTGGAATGCTTCTAGTAAGTGAGCTTGATGGTTAATTGATGATCTATTTGTTGATACGTTTACCAACTCCCTACACGTGGAGATAGATAATAAAAGTAGCATTAATTTATATCATATTAGTGCAAAGTGTGTTATACTATTTAAAAATAGAAAGATATCAAGGAGTGTTAGAATGTCTCAAATCCATGATAAAAAAGATTTTAAATATAATATATTAAATATGATTATACTTCGCGCTGATTATGATGGAATCTTTTCAGTGAGTGGTTTAATTGACAATTTGCAGGGAAAAATAAAAGATAAAGGATTCACTGATTTTATAAGTGAAAGAAATTTAAATCTTTATGAAAAAGATTCTGAAGATGAAAAAAATAGTGGTGTTCGAGTGTTTGTGTTTAAAACGAAAGATGGACTGATTGAACTTAAAATTTCAGAAATTTTTATGGAAGTTAGGGTTAGAGTAGAAAAATATGTAAATTTTCAAAAATATAAGAATATATTTTGTGATTTGCTAGAAGAAATAAATAAATTGCAAGAATTTCTTGCATGTAGTAAAATTAGTATAAGAAAAATAAACAGATGCTTTCCCTATACAATCGATGATTTATTTAAAGGATTTAAATCTGAAGCATTTAATACGGTTTATTTACATGATGATATAAAAAATTATCAAAATATTCTAGATTTGAAGATTAATGATACTGATTATCAAATAGTTCAATTCATTGCTCCAGTTATTGTTACTGATGAAAAGAATCAAGAAATCAATATTTTGCAGTTTATATTTGATATAGTTGGGACTGTAAAATCAATGGACATCAGTACATTAAGAGATAGAATGACGACCATTAATGATGAAATATTTCATGAAATTTTTACCTGTATTATGAATGATAGTTTTATTAAATGCTTGAAAGAAGGTAAGTGCTCTGAATTAAACATAGAAGGAGTGAAGTCAAATGATTAAAACCGTGAAGTCAAATGATAATTATACAAAACTACTTAGTGAAATTAAATTTGAAAAACCTCAGAAGCCTACATTAAGTAAAATGAATGAGATAGAATTACCTCAATATAGGAAAATTACAGGAGCTAAACCTGTAAGAGAACTAAATAACTGGGCAATAAGATGATTGATGATGTAAGATATGCTATTAGTAACAGAATTCAGTTTGTTGACATCCATGTAATTGGTTATCCCGTCGAAGGTGAATCAATTATTCTATTTTTAAGAGATGATAAAGAGAACATTGTATATACAATGGTAATTGATAGTTTTAAAAAGGGAAAAACAAATAGGACTATTGATATTCTTAAAAGTCATAAAGTTGATAAGGTTAATCTATTAATATGGTCCCACACCGATTATGATCATAGTTTTGGTTTGCTAGAAATCTTGGATCATTATATAAAAGAAAATTCTGTTGTGCTAATACCTCATTCTATATTTGACAGAAAAGGAGCATTAACCAAATATTCAAAGTCGGTGGTGGATAAATTAAAAGATTTATTGGCAAGTGATGTACAGATAGAAATGGTGGCAGAGCAAAAATTCAGTGTATTTTTTAATAACGCAGTGTCTGAGGAGCAGATTGAACTGAGTGTAACAACATTATTGCCAAACTCAAAACATTTGTTAATGAAGTCCACAAAAAATAGTACGTATTGTAATGACTATTCTATTGCGTGTAATGTTCAAATTAATTCTACGTTTAATTACTTTTTTGCGGGGGATATTATTGATGAAGCAATTTTAAGAATACAAAAGAATATATTTCCTAAATCCCTATCATTTTTAAAAATTCCGCACCATGGCTCTATTACATCGACAGAATTGATTGATTTGTTTGATAAAAAAATAAAAATACCTATTTCATGTTCTACAAATTATACAAAACAACGCTTACCTATGAATGAAGTATTGGAGCAGTATTCTACAATATCGAAAAAAGTTCATATAACCGGTAAGAATGATAAAGATCTAAACACTGATTCATATGGTGAATGGTATTATAGATACAATTTGGTTGATATGGAACCAATTAAAGCCCAGAAACAGGGAAATGCATTAGAGTTTGTAGTCTAAAAGTAATATAATGATATAAGGTAATTCCTTTGAGTATTTACATATTATAGATAAATCAAGCCCCGCATCGCGGGGCTAATCCTTTACCCAAAATTCAATACCAGGAGGTACACCATGCAACAATATGATTATAACAAAGCCCTGCTCAATCTAGACGAATTCTGTGCTTACCTTGGTATTAATAAGAGCAAAGCACGGGAAATATTAGATGATAGCAGGAACAAATTTACTGTCCGCATTGGCAATCGTCTATACGCTCATAAGAAGAAACTAGATGAGTGGTTGGAAATGCAGACAGAGTTTAGATAAAAAAATATTTGATTTAGGTTGAGAGAATGCGTCGACTAAAGTATAAAAACTTTAGATTCGACGTTTTTTTCGTCATTCAGGCAAAAGAGAAAGTGTATGAGAACAAAGTTGTGAGTTTCAATGGTGTACGAGTGGTGTAAATTATGACATTGTGGTGTACAACAGTCTTGAAACCCTAATAAAAAAAGGAATTCCAACTATGAGTACATTGTTAGAAGTTGTGCTTATTATGTATATCAAGTAACTCTTTATGAACTCTAAAATGACTTTAAATACTAGAATCAGAGGTACTTTTTGAAAAAATAAAAGTAACATAAATTATCACTATTTTACACCAATTATCATATCATTGGTGTCAGGTTTTTTTAAGAAACAGAATAATAAAATTGATGTGAAGTATAGTAAACAATTGACCTTTTAAATACCTATTTAATCATAAATAATGCATTTTATCATTAACGATTGAGTATTTTATTTTTTTTGTAAAAAATAAAAGGATAATAAAAAATATTGGACATAAACGACTGCAGTAAAGACTATGTAAGATGTAGGATCCATGGGAAGTACTTGATTGCGTTGATAAATAAAGAAGATATAGAGGGGTACTATAAGAAATGAAGTCTTGTAGTGCCTCTTTTTATGGGAAAGGGGTATTATTCATCTTCATGAGGTATAATGCCCGGTCTGATATTTATGAGCTTTTTACCTATATAACCTATAGTAACCGGAGTATTAAGTTTGTACATATCGAATAAGGTTTTTCCAACTTTTACAGAAATAATCTTTGCTCCATCATTAACTCTAAATAAATAATTACCCCAAATAGTTCTGTCCTTCTTTTCTAAAATTCCTCTATGTTCTTTATATTCTGTTATCATACCAACTCCTAATAGAATAAACTGCCTAATAAAGTATTATAATCTAAGCTTTTCGCAGCTTATTTATTTTTAGTGTGGACAGTTAAATAAAAAGTCATACAGTTTTCATAGCGGAAAAAGCTATATAAAGTGAGAAATCTATATGGGAACTTTGTTTCACTAGTGGTAGCCACCAAAACAAGAATCCATGTTAAGATTATTTTTGTATAAAACCGGAATAAAAGCGCGTAGCTTTTCAATAGTGAAAATAGATGCTTGGAGCAAAGGTATTAATTTTGTCAAAAAAAATCCATATCCTTATAAAATCCTTAAAAACTACTGCTATACTATCAGTAAAGGAAAGGAGTTTTAGATATGGATCAAACGATAGAACAAACAATGAATCAAACAAGGAAACAAAAAGGACTTACCGGTTTTCAGCTAAAGTATATTGCAATGGCTTTGATGGTACTGGATCACATTCACTATTTCTTTGAATTTACAGGGAAAATACCAATTTGGTTTTCCATGCTTGGCAGACTGTCAGCGCCACTATTTTTATTTTGTCTCATAGAAGGGTTTACCCATACCCATAATCGAAAGAAGTATTTTATACAGATTTATTCCATAGCCATAATAATGGGACTTATCCAGTTTCTTATTCTTAATTTTGGTTTAAGGCGGCCGGATGGATTTTATCCCCAGAATCAAATGCTTGCAACATTTTCAATTTTAATCGTTATCCTTCAGGGTATTGATTGGTGTGCTAAGAAGCAGTGGGCAAAAGGTCTTTTAGCAATTATTATACCGTCGATTTTACCATATTTAGCAATAAAGTTTGGCGGTATGATACCTGGTGGATGGATTACAGTTAATATCTTGCATTTTACGATACTTCCTTTACATGCATGGATTATGGATGGTGGTACCTATTTTATTTTACAGGGTATTCTGATGTACCTGCTTCGCAGACATCGTAAATGGCAGGTATCTGTTTTTGTCATTACCAATGTTATACTCTATGCTATCATTCCAATGGTAACCATACCGGATATTACAATTACACTATTATTTACGAAAGCTTTTGAATGGATGGGGTCATTGGCAGCAATTTTAATGTTACTGTATAATGGGGAAAGAGGGAAAGGCAATAAGAAGTTATGTTATTGGTTTTATCCGGTACATATTTATGTTTTATGCGGGTTATCGTATTTGTTATACTTCCTTATTAGATAATGAGCTATAAAAGAATATATTGTTAAATTATTAACCTAACTCTGGTCAACCAGTCCATAGTCTGATACAATATTCTTAAAGACAGCCAAAACACCCTGATTGTCTATCACATAGATATAGAATGGGCATTTGAAAGGAAAATGACTAATGGAAATCAGACAACTTCGTTACTTTATTCTAGCAGCCAAACACTTGAATTTTACGGCTGCAGCTCAGGAAAGTTTTATTGTTCAGTCTGCAATGTCACAACAGATTGCTCTCTTGGAAAAAGAACTTCAGGTTCGGCTTTTCGAGCGGCATAGCAGATCTCTTACTCTTACCCCCGCGGGAGAGGTATTGTATAGTGAAGCACGACGTATTCTGCAGCAAATCGATGCCTCTGTGGCGCTGGTCAAGAATGTTTCAAATGGATACCTGAAAACCCTTCATATCGGATGCCATGGTGATCTTATCAGAAAGCAATTTCCGGAAATCCTTAGCCGATTTCATCAGGAGGTGCCCCATGTCAAGGTATCCTTAATGCATGATGTGGCAGAAAACCTGCTGAAACGGTTAAAGGAGGGAAAAGTAGATTGTATCATATGCGTTTATGCACCGGATATCAAGCAAAAAAACTGGCTGGATTACCGGGTTTTTCGAAAAGACAGAGTTATGCTGATGCTTTCCCGCAACCATACACATGCACATTATACCACGATTCGAATGAATGCGATTCCCAAGGACCCGGTTGTACTTTTACGAGGCGGGAATAGAAAAGACAGGCTGGTTGATTGGGAGAAGATGGGCAGGGCAATCAATGAGCATTGTTATGCCGATGATCACGATAGCATAGAAACCCTGGTAGCAGCCGGTTATGCAATCTCTTTTTGCTTAAAGAGTGCCTGTCGTCCTCACCCACTGCTTAGTTATGTAGAGATAGTGGATCATCCTGAAGAAAAGCTATGTCTATGCTGGAATAATAAAGCAGATACCGATCTGGTGGAAAATCAACTGCTACCACTTTTATTGATGGAACCAGCAAAATAACTAATTTGCCATATACCTGTTTCTCTATTATACTTTAGATTGACAAAAAAATGTCAAAGTTATTGATGCCTCATCAGGTATCAATAACAGAAAGAGAAACAGGAGGATGAAATTTTGAAAAGGAAATTTATGCTATGGATTGTGCTTGCTATGGTTACATTAGGTTTATGTGCCTGCACCCCAAAACCCAAGGAAGTGACACAGGAAACGGATGCTTCGGTAAATCTGTATACACCCGGCGAGTACGAGGCGACTGCCAAAGGCTTTGGTGGAGATATTACAGTGACTATGACCTTTGATGAAAAAAGCATTACTAACGTGACCATCAAAGGGGATAAGGAGACCGATGGTGTAGGAAGCAGAGCGGTAGAGAGTCTTCCAGCTGTGATTTTAGAGAAACAGAATGCGGATGTAGATATGGTCTCCGGTGCTACGAACAGCAGTAAAGCAATACTTGCAGCAGCGAAAGATTGTATTGCACAGGCTACAGGAACCAGCGTTGAGACAGAAGTGGCAGCCAAAATGGCACCGGGAACCTATACTGGAGAGGGTACAGGATTTCGTGTCAGCGAGCCAATATCAGTATCAGTAACCGTAGATGAAGGAAAGATTCTTGATATTAAGGTAGATCAGGAAAATACTTCGGAAACCCAAGGAATATTGCAGTCAGTTGTAGATAAACTTCTTCCACGTATGTTAGAGTCCCAGTCAGTAAGTGTGGATGCTGTTACAGGAGCAACTGCTTCCAGTAATGGTGTAAAACAGGCAGTGGAAGGTGCCCTTGTGCAAGCGCTTGTTGCTGGTGGCAGCGAGGAATCTGCAATAAAAGCTTTTTATAAAGAGACAAAGAAAAACAGTGAAGTTGTTACTATGGATACCGATGTTTTAGTAGTTGGTATGGGCGGTTCCGGTACAGCGGCTGCACTTAGTGCTGCCGAGAACGGAGCCTCTGTGCTGGCAATTGATAAGGCTGGTAAGTGGGGCGGTACCTCAGCCATTACCAGTGGACCAATGGCTATTAATGTTCCAAGCCAGGTAAAAGCAGAAATTAAAGATTGGACAGATCCCATTACAAAGGAAGTTATTACAAAGCCTGCCGGTCAGAAATTAATAGATGCAGAAGCACTTTATAAAGACTGGATAGCATATACAACAGTAGACGGGGTACAGACAGCAAAACCGGAGATGATCCGCCTCTTGATAGACGAAAGTGGTTATACGATTGACTGGCTGACTAAATTTGGTTTTTCCTTTGACCCTGCAAGCGGCTTTGCCGGGAATTCCTGGGCAGCCTTTACACCATACACTGGCGCTAAGAAATTGACAGAAAGTTTCTATGCGTCTGCTTATGACAAATTCACCAATGAATTAGCTGGTAAATATCTTCTGGAAACAGAAGCTTATGACTTGATTGTAACCGATGGAAAGGTAACCGGAGTTTTGGCCCGCAATGTAGTTGATGGAACGGAATACAAAATTAATGCGAAAGCGGTTATTCTTGCTACCGGTGGTTTTGCAGGAAGCGGCGAAATGGAAGAAACTTATCTGTCAAATAACTATTATCCTCTTAAGGGAAGCTGGAGACAGTTTGGCATGAAACAGAATAACGGTCTAATGCTTCAGGCTGCCCTCGATGATGGAGCAGGAACTTTTAATATCAGCGTTCCTCCTATGGTACATGTAGGCGGTTCAGATGGGTTCCTTTCCGGATATCCTTCCAATAAAATTGAAGGTGCAGTCAGCCGTGCAACCGGAAGACAGGCAGTTTGGTCTATTGCAGATATTCCGTTAAATATGGCAGTCGCAACCAACACTTTAGCTGTTGATTCAAACTCAAAGCGTTTTACCAACGAGAATGCACTTTCCATGTTTAATCCATGGATTTCCGGATCTCATTTCTATAGTATCTGGGGCAACGAACAGATTAAAACACTTATTGAAAAAGGATTTTTTGAAGAACCTTATGGTGTCTCCACCACGTATTTAGGTTATGGCAGCAGCATCCCGGCAGGAGTTCCTATGCCTGAAACGGAAGAAATTTTAGAAGCGGCAATTAAAGCCGGTTATGTATTTAAAGCAGATACCCTTGAAGAATTAGCGGATAAAATGGGACTGGATGGCGGCGTTCTGGCGCAGACAGTTGACCAATACAATACTTATTGCTCAAAAGGCAAGGATGCTGATTTTAATAAAGATTCTAAATATTTAGCTCCGGTAGAGGGTGCTCCTTACTATGGCATCGTTGGTTCCTCTTACTGTTATTCTACCTGCGGCGGTCTGGATATCAACAAAAACTTCCAGGTACTCTTAGCGGATGGCAAGACACCAATTGATGGTCTGTATTCCGTTGGTACCGACAGTATGGGCGTTTTATTCTCCGAGGCGAAAGCTTATGTAACATATGGTGGTGCGGCCCAGGGCTGGGCCTTTACCTCCGGTCGCTTAGCCGGTAAGGAAGCGGCAGAGACGACTAAATAGATGTCTGATATTTACTGAAAATATTTATTTAAGTGATTAATAATTTAATCAAGAGACTGCATTTCTTTCGATACAAGAAGTGCAGTCTTTTTGTTTAACATACGGGGAAAGTTCTCTGACAGCGGGTCAAATTATCTTACATTAAAAAACGGATGATTTATATAGGAAATAATAGACTCAACAAAGAAAATGCAGCCTATTACCAAGGCTGCATGACAGATATATGTTAATCATTTTAGAAGTAGAGTATTTCTAGGATGTTTTTGTTGCCTGTGAACAGCAACCTAATAAAAGTAATTATTATTAATATATACTTGCAGAATACAAATGCTTCTTTTATAATATTACATATTAAGTATACAAAGGAGCCGGGGCATAACCCAGATTAACTTACATGAATAATAGCAACCTCGATAAAGTTCATAACAATGATATTAATGATGACGATATACCCATGAATGAATTCCATAAGAAGGAAGTCTATAGCAATCAATTCCAAAGTAATGAGATCCATATTGATGAAATCCGAAAAGAATATAAAAGAATAGATAATGATTGGCTTCAGTTTCAGTACAAAATTTCCGTAGGATTAGTTGTATTTGCTTTTCTGGTGGAGTGTTTTATGGCTCTTATATTAACCAATTCAGAAATGCTGACAACAACGGTAAGACGCTTTATTCTAAAATTCATAGTTGCGCCGACTACCGTTAATTTTACTTGTATTATTTGTGATACCCTCATAATGCGTGGAAAGAAATTAACACAGGATCAGAAAATTTGTGCAGTATCCATTAATTTAGTAGTGATATCCTTTATATTGTTTACTGCACATAGTGCTTTTACTTCAACCTATTTTCTATTTATTTTTGCTATTATTTTAACTACTATTTATGCAAATTACCGTGTAACCGGCATTACGGTCTTACTAAGTGTTATAGCACTGATTACCTCAGAATTATTTATTAAATGGGATGTGGATAAACCCAGTGTATATGCAAGTACCCAGAGACTGTCTGAATTCCTGATTTCGTTATCCATCATTTGCGCAACATCAATTGTATGCCTTATTAAGATAGCTTATATACGAAAGAAGAATGAAGCGAGTATCCAAAAGGAATTAGAGCGAGTGCTTCTCGAACATAAGCTTAAGATAGATGAATTAACAGGAGCATACAACCGCAAGGCCTTACATGATGCCCTGCGGGATTTGGAGATAAACAAAACCCCCAGTTATATTTTTGTAATCACAGACATTGATAATTTTAAAAGTGTGAATGATCAATTGGGTCATCATGTGGGTGATGATTGTTTAATCAATTTTACGAAAGTATTAAAAAAGCATAGTGAGGGTGCGTCTGTCTTTCGTTATGGCGGGGATGAGTTTTGTCTGATTTTTGAAAATACGCGCATGAATCAGGTAGTATCAACCTGTGAAAGGCTTAAAACCATAATAAATGAATTGTATGCGGTTAATTATCCGACACTTAATTTAACGGCGAGTTTCGGAATTGCGCCATATACAGCGGATTGTAACGCGGCAAGGCTGTTTATCCATGCCGATCAGGCACTATATGAAGCAAAAGTGAGTAAAAATGCAATTCGTGTATATGGATAACGATTAATTTTTATTAGATGATTTATCTTATTACTTTGCGGCAGTCCTATTTATTAACCTGAAACTGCTGTAATAATAATCAACAATATCTTTTGAAAAGTTTTGAAAAATGGTGACTTTCGCAGTCGCATTTAAACTGGCCAGAATTGAAATAAGATTCTGACCAGTTTTTTTTGACCTTTCATTATTCTATAGAAATGGGAGAAAATGGGTGTTATAATGAAGATGCCAGGTGTGAGATTATATCTGGTCTCAGTTTATGCCAACTTTTTACAAATATTCAGGAGGAGAGGTATGATAAAAGTTTTTTTGGTTGAGGATGAAATTGTAATCCGAGAAGGATTACAGCGTATGATACCATGGGGGGAATATGGGTTTGAACTGGTAGGAGAAGCAGGAGATGGGGAAATTGCACTGCCGGTTATCCGGGAAAAAAAGCCGGATATCCTTATTACAGATATTAAGATGCCCTTTATGGACGGACTGGATTTGTGTAAAATCGTTAAGAAGGAATTACCGTCTACCAAAATCATTATTGTAAGTGGTTATGATGATTTTGATTATGCCCAGCAGGCGATTTCTCTGGGGGTGGAAAGTTATCTGTTAAAGCCTATCAGTAAGCTTAAGTTTATTGAAGTCCTTCAGGAAATCAGAACAAAGTGTGAAAATGAGAATCTGAAAAGAACCTATTATAACAAGTTCAAAAATGAAATCCAGGAATACGAACAGCTTTCCAGAAGGGATTTTTTTGATACGCTAGTCTCTGGTCAGGTGAATCTTCGTACTCTATATGAAAAAGCAGAAAAGCTTCAACTTGACATAACGGCACAGGCTTATAATATTGTACTGTTTTCCATGAATTCCATTGGTAAGGATAATGTTATACAAGATGGCTATACCCAGGAAACGGCCTGGCTGCAGAATCATCTGGATCAGTTGTTTTCGCAGAGAAAGGAATATCTTTTGTTCCGTAATCAGATATTCAGCTATGCAGTCCTGATAAAGGGAGAAAAGAACAGGATACATGCCTTGACGCTAGAATGTGCAGAGACACTAAAAACCTTCTTTCATGAGGGCGGAGATCAGATTGAATGGTTCATCTGTGATGGTACCGTGGTGGAACGGCTTAGCATGCTTTCAGAAAGCTATCAGGAGGCTATGCATAAGTTTGCAGCCCGTTATCTAAGTAAATACCGGAGGGGAGTATACTCTGCGGACACACCGGAGACAGATATAGCAGGTGATGAAATGAAGCTTAAGAATATTGATACCAATATGCTAAATCCTGAAATAATACATAATTTCTTAAGCAAAGCCCTGCCAGACGAGGTAAATGATTTTGCAAAAAATTATTTAAATATGATTGGGGAAGAAGCATTAAAGTCCAAAATCTTCCGTCAATATATATTGCTTAATGTACATTTTAGCACAGTCTCTTTTATACAGAAGTTAGGTTATGATAAAAGTGAGCTGGACCAGTTCCTTGCAGGTATTGTAACAGATCCGTCAGCCACCTCTGATTATGGAGAGAATCAGATTAAAAAGATTCTAAAAAAAGGAATACAGGTAAGAGATGAAAGTACCAAGGGGCGTTACAAAAGTGTACTTGAGTCAGCGATTACCTTTATTGAAAAAAATTATACGGATGATTCCATATCCCTTAATAAGGTAGCCTGTGCGGCCAATGTCAGTGCCAATCATTTCAGTGCCTTATTCAGTCAGGAGATGAAAAAGACCTTTATTGAATATCTTACGGAACTGAGAATGGATAAGGCAAAGCAGTTGCTTCGGTGTACGGATAAAAGGTCTGGTGAAATCGCCATGGAGGTAGGGTATAAGGATTCCCATTATTTTAGTTTTCTGTTTAAAAAAACCCAGGGTATAACTCCAAGTGATTATCGAAGTAAAAAGGGAGGGGTATTATGTGCAGGCGAAGTTTTGGTGAACCGGACATAAGTCTTAACCGGAAATTAAGACTCATTACCATGAATATGCTGCTACCGCTGCTGTTCTGGGTAGTATTAGTAGTACTGGTATTTGGGCTGTACGAGCTTAAATACTCAAAGATAACCCATAATGTTAACCTAAGCAGTAAATTCAATATGGATTTTAAAGAGACCATTGATTTAAAGATGTATTATTACTCCGTGGAAAGCAAACAGCAGACCACACTTCCGGTAGCTGATGTAGATGACGCCATCGCCCTTGCCAGTTCCCTTATAAAAAGCACCTATCGTAAGGAAAGCAAAAGAACACTTAAAAATATTCTGGATTATTGTGAAAATCTAAAAAATAAAATGTACATGATAGAACAAACCAGAGATTATGATAGCAGAATGGTCCAGCTGGATAATAATATCTATGTATTAACCAAGCTAATCCAGGGGAAGATGATTAATTATATCTACTATGAAGCGGGTTATATGGCGGATTTGGAACAAAAGATGAAAAATGATATACGCATTGTTGTGACCCTGGCCTTGTTATTTGTATTTGGAACAGTTATTTACCTGCTTTATTATGGGTTGAGATTCTCTAAAAGTGTCACGGTTCCCATCAGTAAATTGTGTAATAATGTAAACGCAGTCGGCAACGGTGAATTTGCAATTACCCTTACCCGTACAAAGTATAAAGAAATAGCACAGCTGGATACTGGAATTGAGCAGATGGCAGAACGTATTAAGCTGCTGCTAGACAGTGTGAAGGAGGAAGAAAAAATGCAGCACAAAATGCAGCTTAAACTACTCCAGGCACAAATCAATCCCCACTTTTTATATAATACCCTGGATACCATCGTATGGCTGGTGGAAGCGGGCAAGCATGGAGAAGCGGTTGTTATGTTAGGTAATTTATCCGTATTCTTCCGGACCATTCTGTCAAAAGGGCAGGATGTCATACCCCTGAGGGAAGAAGTAAAGCACACGAAAAGCTACCTGGATATCCAGCAGGTAAGATATCAGGATATTTTAGAGTTCACCCTTGACATACCGGAGAAATTCAGTGAAGTAAAGCTGCCAAAGTTAACCTTGCAGCCTCTGGCAGAAAATGCTTTATACCATGGAGTAAAGGAAAAAAGGGGAAAGAGCACCATTGCAATCACCTGTCGGGAGATAGGAGAGGATGATATCCTTCTTAGTGTCGCCGATAACGGAATCGGTATACGTCCAGAAAAGCTGGAAAGCTTAAAGCATGCCCTTGAAAATTCAGAAAAGGTAGGGTTTGGTCTTTCCGCGGTCCATGAGAGAATAAAGCTATATTTTGGAGAAGAATATGGTATTGATATTATGTCGGAATATGGAAGCGGAACTACGGTGAATATAAGAATACCTAAAAATTTTGAACCAAAATCATAAAATAATTACCAGAAATTTAGGAATCATAAATTATCCAACCTAATTCGTAAGATACTTCATGGAGGTTTTTATGGAAATATTTATAATTATAGTCAGCAATAATAATGGGTAATTATGAAACTATGAAGTACTGGAATATACCCGTCAGATAATACATATTTCTAACTTTTTTCTTCCTTCCGGGTAAGATTTAACTTGGAAATAGGATTTATTTTATGGTAGATCGGTACAATACTTGAGTTTCACAGTCCCTGCAGCTACAAAAATATAGAAGGAGGATTTTTTAATGAAAAAACGTATTTTAGCTTTGGTGATGACAGCTCTGATGGTGTTATCACTGGCAGCTTGCGGATCAAATACGAAGCAGACCAGTAATGATACCGCATCCACAAAGGGGGGCAAGGACGTAATAACCGTCGGCTTTTCACAGGTAGGCGCAGAATCCGATTGGCGTACTGCTAATACGGAGTCCATGAAATCAACGTTTAGTGAAGCAAATGGCTACGAGCTGATATTTGACGATGCACAGCAAAAGCAGGAAAATCAGATTGCGGCAATCCGTAACTTTATCCAGCAGGAAGTAGATTACATAGTACTTGCACCGGTTACGGAAACCGGCTGGGACACCGTATTAAAGGAAGCAAAGGATGCAGGTATTCCTGTAATTATTGTTGACCGTATGGTGGATGTATCCGATGACAGCTTATATACCGCCTGGGTAGGTTCAAACTTTGAACTAGAAGGCAAGAAATCCGCTGCGTGGCTGGATGCTTATTTAAAGGCAGCCGGAAAAGATAAGGATGAAGTTAATATTGTTGATATCCAGGGAACCATTGGTGCCTCTGCTCAGATTGGCCGTACCAAAGGACTAGAAGATGCGGTAGCAGCCCACAGTAACTGGAAGCTCCTTTCCAAAACCTCCGGAGAATTTACACAGGCAAAAGGTCAGGAAGTAATGGAATCCATGCTAAAACAGTTTGGTGATAAAATTGATGTGGTTTATTGCGAAAATGACAATGAAGCCTTTGGTGCCATTGATGCAATCGAAGCCGCAGGCTACAAAGTAGGCTTAGACGGGGATATGATTGTTATGTCCTTTGACTGCACCAAAGCAGGTTTGACCGATACCTTAAGCGGTAAGATTTCCCAAAATACGGAATGTAATCCTCTCCACGGACCAAGAGTGGAAGAAATTATTAAGTCTCTTGAAAGTGGTCAAACCGTTGATAAAAAGAAATATGTAGATGAAGTTATATTCTCCTTTGATGATTCGGTTAAATCACTTAGTATAGACGGAACAGATTATCCGGTTACGAAGCTTACACAGGAAATTCTTGATAAGAGAGCTTATTAATCGACTTATTTCAGCCTGAAAGCGTAACGGCGCGATATGGAAAATTCAGACGGATTAACTGTATCGCGCTATCTTTATAATGTTGTGGCCCATGGAAAGCAGGTGTATTAGATAGTATGGATGAGAGTATGGTATTATCAATGAAAGACATAAGTAAGACCTTCCCGGGGGTAAGAGCTCTATCCCATCTGGATTTTTATTTAAGAAAAGGAGAAATTCATGCCCTGATGGGAGAGAATGGTGCTGGAAAATCCACCCTGATTAAAGTTTTAACCGGTGTCTATGAGTTTGAAAGCGGAGAAATACATATTGAAGGAACCGAGAAAGCAATCATAAACCGTTCGCCTATGGAAGCTCAGGCTAATGGAATCAGTACTGTGTATCAGGAGATAAATCTATGTCCGAATCTGACGGTTGCGGAGAATTTATTTATTGGCAGAGAGCCAAAGAAATTTGGTCTGATTGATTGGAAAACCATGAAGCAAAAGTCAGAGGAAGTATTAAAAAACTTAAAGATTGAAGTAAGTCCCACTAAGATGTTAGAAGAGTGCTCCCTGGCAATCCAGCAGATGATTGCAATAGCCCGGGCAGTGGATATGAAGTGTAAAGTGTTGATTTTGGATGAGCCGACCTCATCCCTTGATGAAGAGGAAGTGGAAAAATTATTTGGTCTCATGAGGCGTTTACGGAGTGAAGGCGTTGGCATAATTTTTGTTACACATTTTTTGGAACAGGTCTATGCAGTCAGTGACCGGATTACGGTACTTCGAAACGGAGAACTGGTGGGGGAATATGAAACCGATAAACTGCCCCGCATACAATTAGTAGCGAAAATGATGGGTAAAGATTTTGATGACCTTGCAGATATTAAGAAGGAACATGTGGAGCAGGAATATAAAGGCACTCCCCTTATCGAAGCAAAAGGCTTGGGACATCAGGGAACCATTAAGCCTTTTGATCTTGTAATCAGAAAAGGAGAAGTTATTGGTCTTACCGGATTATTAGGTTCTGGAAGGTCAGAACTGGTCCGTACCATTTACGGAGCGGATAAGGCTGACAGCGGAGTCCTTAAGATAGACGGTAAAGAGGTTAAAATAAACACTCCCCTAGAAGCCATGAAGCATGGCATGGGGTATCTGCCGGAGGACAGAAAGCGGGATGGTATTATAGCAGAGCTTTCCGTAAAGGAAAATATTATTCTGGCGATGCAGGCAAAACGGGGGATGCTAAAACCCATGAGCAGAAAAGAGATGGAAGAGGCAGCGGATCAGTTCATTGATTTATTAAGCATTAAGACTTCTAGCCGGGAAACTCCGGTAAAGAGTTTATCCGGCGGCAATCAGCAGAAGGTTATAATCGGAAGATGGCTCTTAACCAATCCGGACTATTTAATCCTGGATGAACCCACAAGAGGTATTGATATCGGCACTAAGACAGAAATCCAAAAGTTGGTCCTAAAGCTTTCAGGTGAAGGAAAAACAGTTACTTTTATCTCATCAGAAATTGAAGAGATGCTAAGAACCTGTTCCCGGATGATCGTTTTAAGAGACGGAAAAAAAGTCGGTGAAATAAATGCAGATAAACTGACACAGGAAACAATCATGAAGACAATAGCCGGAGGTGAAAGAGCCGATGAATAAAAAGTCTGAGAAAAAATTTAATTTTAAGAAATTAATCGAACACCGCTTATTTCTGCCAATTGTATGTCTTGTTATTGTTTTATTGATTAATGTTATAAAGACCCCGAATTTCTTTGAAATCTCCATAAAGAATAATGTACTTTACGGTTACTTGGTGGATATATTAAACCGCGGTTCGGAGCTGGTAATTTTAGCAATCGGCATGACTTTAGTTACTGCTGCTTCCGGTGGTCAGGATATCAGCGTAGGTGCGGTAATGGCAGTAGCCGGAGCCGTATGCTGTGAGATTTTATCCGGAGGACGGGTGTCAACGGATACCTTTCAGAATCCACTTATCATAGGGATTTTTGCAGCACTGTTGGCCTCTGCCCTATGTGGGGCATTTAACGGTTTTTTAGTTGCAAAACTTAATATCCAGCCAATGGTTGCGACATTGATTCTATTTACCGCCGGCAGGGGAATCGCACAGCTTATTACAAAGGGACAGATTACTTATATCCGTGTGGAAAGCTATAAAGTCATGGGAGGGTATATCGGACCGGTTCCGACACCGATTTTTTTTGCAATAGCCATGGTTATTCTTGCCTCCCTGGTGCTTAAAAAGACTGCCCTTGGTTTATATATCGAAAGTGTGGGTATCAATGGTTCGGCTTCCAGACTGGTGGGGCTTAATTCCACCATGATTAAATTCCTGACCTATGTAATCTGCGGCCTGTTGGCAGGAGTGGCAGGCATTGTTAATTCCAGCAGGATTTATTCCGCAGATGCCAATAACATCGGCTTGTATATGGAGATGGATGCAATTCTCTCAGTTGCTCTTGGCGGCAATCTATTAGGCGGCGGTAAGTTCAGCCTGATGGGTTCGGTAATTGGAGCTTATACGATCCAGGCTTTAACCACCACCTTGTATGCGATGAATGTATCCTCAGACCAGCTTCCGGTTTATAAGGCTGTTGCAGTTATCATTATCGTTGTAATCCAAAGCCCTGTATTTAAAAAATATATGTCAGGTCTTACTTCTAAAAAAGCAGTGAAGGAAGGTGGGCATTGATATGGCAAACTATAGGAATAAGCTTAAATTAAACAGTAACTCCTTCCTGCTTATGATTACAATCGTACTGTTCTTAGTTATGTACGCAGCAGGAATGATAATTTTTAACGACAAAGGTTTTGCTAAGCCCCAGATGTTCCTCAATTTATTTATATCCAATGCCGGGCTTATTGTAATCGGCTGCGGTATGACTCTGGTTATGATTACCGGAGGTATTGATATTTCAGTAGGTTCCGTAACTGCCCTGGTCTGTATGTCGGCGGCGTATGGGATGGAGAAGCAGGGTTATAGTGCATATGCGGCTGTTGGAATCTCTCTATTAATCGGTTTGCTGTTCGGTCTGGTACAGGGTTATCTGGTCGCCTATTTAGAAATCCAGCCCTTTATCGTTACGTTAGCCGGTATGTTTTTTGGCAGGGGGCTTACAGCCGTAATCAGTACTGAAATGATATCTATCAAGAATGAGTTGTTTTTGAAATGGGCGAACTATAAGATTTATATGCCCTTTGGCTCCTTTAATAAAAAAGGGATTTATCAGCCAGCATACATATATCCCACCGTAATCATAGCGTTGCTGGTTGTTCTGATTATATCAATCGTGTTAAAATATTCGAAGTTCGGCCGTAAATTATATGCCATCGGCGGCAGCCAGCAGAGTGCCCTGATGATGGGACTTAATATACGGAGTACCAAACTAAAAGCATATATACTGGCCGGACTGATTGCAGGTCTTGGAGGTTTTTTGTTTAGTCTGAACAGCTGTGCAGGCTTTGTAGAACAGGCTAAGGGAATGGAGATGGATGCCATTGCCGCCGCAGTCATCGGCGGTACTTTATTAAGCGGCGGGGTGGGAACGGTGATTGGTACCTTATTTGGGGTATTAATTAAGGGAACGATTACCAGTCTTATTACGACCCAGGGAACCTTGTCAAGCTGGTGGGTAAGAATTACGTTGTCCTTGCTGCTATGTTTCTTTATTGTTTTGCAGTCTGTTATTATTTCCTCAAAGAAAAAGAAAAAATAGGGGAATTTATAGCGGAAACATATGAAATAACTGGAAATAAGGGTGAAATTATGTGTATTTAATCAATAAAAAGTATTGCAAGTTATGGGAATATGTAGTACAATATTCCTATATTTGGTAAGGGCAAACTTGTCGAAAGACAAGGACGCAAAGCTTAGGGTCTAAATCTGATTACAACAGATACGACAGCCGGTTGCACAAAGGTAATTTAGATTACTGTTTATATGCAATTTTAAGCTCTGTGTAGTTACACAGAGCTTTTTTAACATTATGAAGGCTTTTTTCACCGTCAGAATTGTTAAATGACGCAGGTTTTAGACGTCTGGTTGCATAAAACTTTCGCCTTGGCATACAGCGTTATATAGTTTGGCGCTCACCTTGTGGGCGTCGTTATTTATGCTGACGGAATGTTTTCAACATTTTATATTACATAGGATAAACAGTGATGAAAAAATATTAATGTGATTTAAAGAAGGTGAAAAACAGGTGAAAGTACGAACTATTTGTTGTATTTTTCACAAAGCTTATGCGTGCAAAATTGTCTCTGTCTTAATTATCAATATGTTACTGGTTCTGTTTTTTCCATTTAATACAGTGTATGCGAAAGATAAACTGCCGGAAGATACGTTTTTGTATTCTCAAGCCGTTTATTTTATTATATTTTGCATTGCTTTAATTATGATCTGCATCTTTAGCGTTGCTTTTATATTAAGGCTTAAGAACAGCAGTGAAAAGAAAATGAGAGAAGCATCACTTGAACTCAAACATATAACAAACAGCATTCATGCCGGGTTTGTTAATTTTGATTTAACACATAATTATGGGATTATCTATGCAAGCAACGGATACTATGATATTATAGGTTACAGCAAAGAAGAAATACAACAGCAATTTTGCAACAGTGTTTCAGCCTTGGTACTTGAGGAAGATTTGGACAAGTTTAGTGCCTTAAAAGCTGGCTTTGGCAATGGTGAATATATCCAAAAAGAAGTCAGGATGCTGACTAAGAGCGGCTGTATAATCTGGATTTTAATTAACGGCAACTATATAGAGGATAAAGACGGAAATCAGACTTTGTCTGCGGTACTGATTGATATAACGGAATCCAAGCAGATGCAGGAAAGGCTGTTGCTGGAAGAAGAACGGTACCGGGTGGCGGCAGAGATATCCAATGATATTTTATTTGAATATGAGATTAATAGTGATTTGATGACCTTTGCCGATAAATACAAGGAATTATACGGCAGAGTGCCTGTCATACCAAACTTTTCTGATATCAATTCTCATGCGGAAACCATGATTCATACGGAAGACATTGGTGTGTTTTCCGAGTATTGCAGAGCACTGCGAAGCGGCAAGGAAATGATTGAATCGGAATTCCGTATTAAGGATATTAAGAATGAATATGTTTGGTGCCATACCCGCGGCAAGACAATTTATGATGATAATAAACATGCGGCACGGGTAATTGGCAAAATCGTTAATATCGATCTGCATAAGAAGGAGCTGCAGACCCTGGAATTCAAAGCGAAACGGGACCCTTTAACGGGAGTATATAATAAAAGTACAACAAAGGATTTAATTGATCATTACATACAAAAACACAGTGATGCAAAGCATATCTTTATGATTGTGGATATCGATGATTTTAAAAGTATCAATGACCGGTACGGACATCTGCAGGGGGACAAGATTTTATCTTTTGTAATTAATCAGGTAAAGATGATTTTTACATCAGGTGAGATTGTAGGACGGATCGGCGGAGATGAGTTTGCCGTATTCATTGGTGATTTTAACAGCAAAGAAACGGTATTCATGAAAGCAGATTTACTGCGGCGCGCTTTGCGTTCTGTTTATCGGGAGGAAGATTATGAAATTTCTGTCTCTGGAAGTATTGGGGTTTCCATTTATCCAAGAGACGGAAAAAACTATAACCAGTTGCTAAATTGCGCGGACAAAGCCTTATATGCCGTAAAGGATCAGGGCAAGGATGGGTATAAGCTGTTTACTTAAAATCTTTTAAGGAAACAGCTTTTGTTATGCCTAATAACATAATATAGACCACACATACGAAAAAGATACAGCCTAGTATAACCGGAAGACCTCCCAGTTTCGGAGATATGTATTCATACAATCTGTAAAAAATATAACCGGACAGGGCTGCAATCAATCCCGGTTTTAACAATAAATCGGATGCTTCAAAAGGCGGTTTGGTTTTCCTTATGACGATAAAACCGTCAAAGGTAGTAATGACTAACTGGCTGATTAACAGGCTTATTAAATATCCGTTCATACCCTGTCTGGGTACCAGAAACAGGATTAAGAGTATGCGGACCGACAGACCGACTACAGAATTGGCAAAGGTTAGATGAGCCAATCCCAAACCATTGATTATGCTGCTTAAGGTTGTTGTTATGTAGAGAAAGGGACAAAGCCAGGCTAAGGTTGCAAGAAGGCTCCCGGCTAATTCATTGTGAAAAATCGTATTCCCCAATTCCTGTCCGAAGCTGACAAATATACCTGTACTTAAGATACCGATCAGCACACTGTATTTAATGGAAACAGCCGTGGTTTTTCGGATCATTTCTTCATTACGGGAGGACTGGGCTTCTGATATGGTAGGCAGTAATAAGACCGACAGGGAATTAGTAATAGCGGAAGGAAACATAATAAAGGGTATAGACATACCATTTAATATACCGTATATACTTAAGGCTTCGGAAGTGCTTAAACCGTATTTTTTCAGCATACTTGGAATCAGAATTGCTTCTACGCTGTGAAGGATACTGATTAACAGCCGGTTTGCCGTTAAAGGCAGCGTCATTTTAAATAATCTGCCGGTTATCGGTTCTTCCATTTGATAAGAGGAATTCCCGGTCGATTTTGCAAGTCTTTTAATTTCTCTGGGAGTACGGGAGCAATAAAGGGAAACAATATTATAAAGATTTGATGCAATTTCTCCTATTACAATGCCTAATACGGCCAATTCACTGGTTACCTTGATATTACCGCTGCCTGCATAGGAGGCAATTATGTATACAATTATTACACGTATGATCTGTTCCAAAAGCTGGGTTGCTGCAGGAACCCCGGCTTTTTTAAGTCCATAATAATAACCGTTAATACAAGCGGTGACTCCGCAGAAAGGAAAAGCAAAAGCAAGCATCTGCACCGAGGAAGCGCAGTCTGGTTCTTTCAAGATACTAACGGCAATAACTGCAGAATAGCGGTATACAAGCAGGGCTAACAAAAGGGCTGCACTCAGGGACATAAGAATACCAATCCTTAGTACCTTCGATATATTTTTGTAATGCTGCTTACCTAATTCATTGGCAACCAGTGTTGAAATAGCGGTCTGAATGCCAGAGGCAAATATGGTAAAACAAATCATGTAAATTGGAAATACCAGCTGGTATATGCCAAGGAGTTCGGCACCCATTACATTGGATAAAAATATACGATAGAAGAAACCAATAAAACGGGTGGCCAGACCGGCTAATGTTAACACCACCGTACCCTTGATTAAATTGCTTTTGTTTTTTGTCATAAATTACTCCAAACGCTTGATATTAGGACTTAATTAAATATATTCGGAGTCCATAAAACAATTCCAGAATCATGTTGACAAATTGAGAATGGAATGATAATATGTATCAATAAAGTGCACTGTTTTAGTAGGAAATGAAATAGTAGGAATTAAACACCCGAAATGGAAAAAAGAGAGGTGGTACAATGAAACTATCTACAAAAGGTAGATATGGTTTACGTGCGGTACTTGACCTGGCTATGAATGGCAAGAAGGAAGCGGTCGCGTTAAGCGGAATAGCAGAACGCCAGGATATCTCAATCAGTTATCTGGAACAATTAATCGCAAAATTAAAAAAAGCAGGTATAGTTAATAGTATCAGAGGAGCCCAGGGAGGATATATTCTGGCAAAGAAGCCGGAGGAAATATCCGTTGGAGATATATTAAGAGCGCTGGAAGGGGATTTAAACCCTGTAGATTGTGCTGAAATCCTTGGTAAAGGGACATCCTGTACCGGAGCTGATTTGTGTGTAACAAAATACGTCTGGATGCGTATTAGTGATAGTATAAATAATACGGTAGATACCATGCTTCTTTCTGAATTAATAGAAGAAAGCGAAAAAATTCGTATTGAACATGGGATTTTAGAAGCGGATAGCCGTAAAAAACCGACCTGCGGGCAATAGGAATATAAAAATAGGAGATGACTCAGATGGAAAAAAAGATATATTTAGATAATGCAGCTACAACAAAAACACGTCCGGCAGTTGTGGAAGCTATGCTCCCATATTTCACAGAGAGCTTTGGCAATCCCTCCAGTGTGTATGAACTGGCAACACAGAACAAAAAGGCAGTAGATGAAGCCAGAGGAATCATTGCTAAAGCACTTGGAGCAGAAATTTCCGATATCTATTTTACCGCAGGCGGAACAGAGTCTGATAATTGGGCTTTAAAAGCTACCGCAGAAGCTTATGCGTCAAAGGGTAATCATATCATTACCTCAAAGATCGAACATCATGCGGTTCTTCATACCTGTGAATATCTAGAAAAACATGGCTTTGAAGTTTCGTATATCGATGTAGATGAAAACGGCATTCTTAAATTGGAGGAATTGCAAAAAGCCATTCGTCCTACTACAATCTTAATCTCTGTGATGTTTGCCAATAATGAAATTGGAACCGTCCAGCCAATTAAGGAAATTGGTGAAATAGCAAAAGCCAATAATATATTATTCCATACCGATGCGGTTCAGGCATTTGGGCAGCTTGCTATGGATGTGAATGATTTAAAAATTGATATGTTAAGTGCCAGCGGACATAAATTAAATGGTCCCAAGGGCATTGGTTTTCTATATATCCGTAAAGGTTTGAAACTTAAATCCTTTATTCATGGCGGCGCTCAGGAAAGACACAGAAGAGCTGGTACCGAGAATGTTCCAGCTATTGTCGGGTTTGGAAAAGCTGTTGAAATCGCAATGGAAACCTTAAACGCCAGACAGGAAAAGGAAATTACATTAAGGGATAGACTGATAAAGAGAATATTAAGCGAGGTTCCTTATGTACGGTTAAACGGACATAAAACCAACCGTCTTCCCAATAATGCCAATTTCAGCTTCCAATTCATTGAAGGGGAATCCTTGCTGATTATGCTGGATATGCAGAATATATGCGCCTCCAGTGGTTCCGCATGTACCTCCGGTTCCTTAGATCCCTCCCATGTATTACTGGCAATTGGACTTCCTCACGAAATTGCACATGGTTCTCTTCGTCTGACTTTATGCGAAGACAATACAGAGGAAGAACTTGATTATGTAGTGGAAAAAATTAAGGAAATCGTAGATAAACTGCGTTCCATGTCACCATTATATGAAGATTTTATAAAGGGCAGTCAGAATTAATTCGGTGGATTTTATGTAAGGAATTTCGATATCAAAAGCAGAATGCAAGTAAAATAGTATCTGTGCGAAGTGCAATTTCATTAAGTATTATTAATTTGAAAAAACCTTATGTTATTGGAGTTCTAAACAAGAATTTATCGACTGATGGATTTTTATAACAGAGTTATTTCATATATATGATTATAAAGTATTTTATATATGATAATGTTAAGTAATTATTATGTGATAAGATTTGGTATTATATATTTTGGCTAGTTTAAAATTTAACAGAATAGAATTTTCATCCCTGTGGTGATGTTTAGTGATAAAGGAGGAATTAAAATGTACAGTGAGAAAGTTATGGATCATTTCAGTAACCCAAGAAATGTAGGCGAGATAGAAAATGCCAGTGGTGTCGGTACAGTAGGCAATGCAAAATGCGGTGATATCATGAGGATTTATTTAGACATTAATGACAATGGTATTATTCAGGATGTTAAGTTTAAAACCTTTGGCTGCGGTGCTGCCGTTGCTACTAGCAGTATGGCTACCGAACTTGTTAAAGGTAAAAACATTCAGGAAGCTTTAGAAGTAACCAATAAAGCGGTAATGGATGCTTTAGACGGACTTCCCGCCGTGAAAGTACACTGTTCCTTATTAGCAGAAGAAGCAATTCATGCTGCTCTTTGGGACTATGCTACCAAGAACAATATCGTTATTAACGGTTTGGAAAAGCCAAAGACCGATATCAGTGAAGGGGAAGAAGAAGAAATCTACTAGGAGGCATGTACTTGGAAAGAAAAAAAGTAGTGGTAGGCATGTCCGGAGGCGTGGATTCTTCCGTAGCTGCTTATTTACTTAAAAATGCCGGATATGATGTAATTGGGGTAACCATGCAGATATGGCAGGATGAAGACACGGCTGCCCAGGAAGAAAGCGGAGGCTGCTGCGGCTTAAGTGCAGTGGATGATGCCAGGCGGGTTGCCTATGCACTGGACATACCTTATTATGTTATGAACTTTAAGAATGAATTTAAGGATGCAGTTATTGATTATTTTGCTAAGGAGTATATAAAAGGAAATACACCGAATCCATGTATTGCCTGCAACCGTTATGTTAAATGGGAGTCCCTGCTAAAGCGGTCCCTGGATATCGGAGCTGATTATATAGCAACGGGTCATTACGCCAGAGTCATTCAGCTTGAAAACGGAAGATATACCTTAAAAAAGTCAGCTACTGACAGCAAAGATCAGACCTATGCATTATATAACTTAACCCAGGATCAATTAGCACATACCCTGATGCCGGTAGGGGAATATACCAAGGATGAAATCCGCAGTATGGCAGCTAATATAAATTTAAGAGTAGCCAATAAACCAGACAGCCAGGAAATCTGCTTTATTCCGGATAATGACTATGCCAAGTTTATCACAGAATACTCCGGCAATGAACCAAAAGAAGGGAACTATGTAACTTCAGATGGAAAAGTTATCGGAAAACATAAGGGCATTATCCATTATACCGTCGGACAACGAAAAGGCCTGAATCTTGCCATGGGGCATCCGGTCTTTGTACTTGCGATACGACCGGAAACCAATGAGGTGGTAATTGGAAACGGTGATGAAGTTTATAGCAATACTCTTTATGCAGATAATCTGAATTTCATGTCAATAAATGACTTAGAAGGCGAGATGGAAGTAACAGCTAAAATCCGTTACAGCCATAAGGGTTCTAAGTGTGTTATCCGCAAAGTTGATATGGATAAAATCGAATGTATCTTTAAAGAACCCCAAAGAGCAGTTACGCCTGGACAGGCAGTTGTTTTTTATGATGGAGATTACGTAGTGGGCGGCGGAACAATTCTTAGGGTATAATAGCCAGGAAGAATAAATCATTAATCCTTTTATAAAGTGAAAATAACTATAAGGCGATGTAACAAATATCGTTATGAAGCCTCCTCCCATTTGATGTACTTATACTAAGTAAATCAGATGGGAGGTTTTTTACGTGAAATTTACGTAAGAAGAGATAGCAACATTTCACGAAAGTTGGCTGTTACTCGACAGTTTCTATGGATTTTACGATGCTCATACGTGCAATCCTTTTAAGAGGGATACACGTTGCTATCAAACATGCCAGGATGGAAATAAGGGCTGCTTCTAAAATTGGCACAATAGGTATTGCTACCAGTCCAAGCTTATCCGTAGTAGCAGCCATAACAAAAACTGTGCAGATGTAACCTGTTCCCGCACCGATGACAGCAGCAATGATGCCGTAATAGGCTCCCTCCCACAAGAATGTCTTATAGAGGCTCTCAGCGCTCATCCCGATTGCCCGTTGAATACCTATTTCAGTAATGCGGGTATGAATGTTTGTGTAAACCGTATTGATGATGTTTAGAACACCGATCAAGCCAATAAATAATATGAGACCCCATGCAAGCAGTTTGATTTGCTGATAGCTTTCTTTCAACTGCTGGTCGGTATTTTTATAGGAAAGCCAATGACCACCTGCCGGTGTGCATATCTGGTCAAGTTCTGCTTCGATAGTTTCCCGGTCAGCGTCAGCTGTTAATGTTGGATAAAGCTCAGAATAGGTGTCTTTGCCAGTCAGCTGATCGTAAATAGTATCAAATACTATTATTTGAACTCCATTTACGAAGCCTTCGTTTTCAAGGGTAATCGCATTATTACAGAGGTCGATTACATTTAACTCAATATTTGAAACAGAAATTGTGTCACCTGCTGAAAGAGAGGTAGCTTCTATTGCTTTGTCTCCATAGGTCATCACATAAGGATTTTTGATAAGACAAGCTTTTCCATCTTTCATTTCTTGAATTTGCTGATTTGTAATTGCTGGGACAAGGATTTTCATGCGTTCTTCATCTACACCAACGATATGGAGTGCTTCGCTGGGCTGCAGTGTAATAGAGGTGTCTATTCCCAAATTTCCATTGTTGTCTTGCATATAAAGACTGTATTTTAATGTGGACACGGTGGAAATACCTTTTTGTGTTTTCAGTGCGGCTACCGTTGCAGGAGAAAAACCTATAGTTTCACTGGTAATAGAATAATCACCTAAATGCATTTTCTGTACGCTGCTTGCGGTATCAAGTAAGCCAGAAAAACTTTGCAGCGTTACAAAAACCGTAATACTCATAACCAAAGAAAGTATGGTGATTGCTGTTCGTCCAGTATTACGCTTCATGTTCATTTTAGCATAAAAGGCTTCAATGTGCCGGATGTTGCCGGTTATACGGTTTCGGCGCGTTACCTTAACCATAGTGTCTGACATTGCAAGCGTCGGGGAAACCTTTGCGGCATAAAGAGCAGCTGGCATGGCAGCCATAAACGCAAAAAGTAAAGTGATTGCTGCACTAACTGTGAGGGGAAAAAGTTTCCCCCCGCCACTTCCTGTAATTAGAGTTGCAAGTTCTTTTTGTGAGCTTGCCAAAAAGGTGTTCGGGGATAATACACTAGTGGCAGCTATGGTGATACCTTTTGAGGATAGAACACCAAACACAGCTCCCATGGGAATACCAATACCACAGAGAATAGCAAGCTGTATGGCGACAAGTGTGCAGAGCGTTCCTCTTTCTGCACCAATGGCCCGTAATATACCGTATTCCTTAATACGTTTTGCAACAGAAATTTTCAAGATGTTATAGATAACAAGTCCAGCAGCAAAGAGTGCCAAGGCACCAGTTAAGATGCCTGCAACTATCATAAATGATACCCCCGAAGCACTGTCTGTAGCTTCATCCTCCTTGGCATAATCTATCCCTAATGCTGTTAAAAGAGTATCATTATACTGAATACAGTATTCAGGGATGAGAATTGTGCTTGCTAAATCGTTGACTATTCGCTGAAAATTACTTTTATTATGCAAACGAATATCCGTAGAAAAAAGCTGATACTTTGTTGGTAAAAGTTCTTTTGCGGTTCCTTGCCCGGCAATACCACTGACAGTGCCGGATACATAGCCCAAATAGTTGCTTTTTAAAATGCCGGTCAAAATAAAATCAGCAGTATACTCATATGGTACTTCATCGTCATGCTGTAGAGAAATTTCAATCGGTAGTGTAACAGTATCCCCCAATCCACCTGAAAATCCAATTAAATCAAGAACATCTTGCGGCAGAGCTATTTCCTTGGATCGTGTTGGAAAACGACCACGATTAAGCTGCAAGGAAGAATATGCCGATAAAGCGTCGCCTTCGTATTCTCTTAATAAGAGTGAAAGACCACTATTCTCTATTTTCCAGGTGCCAAGGGTAATAATGGTGCCTGCAAAGGATACACGATCATCTGCGGCAACCGCTTCTGATTGCTCTTTTGTGAGCTGATGAAAAGTTACATATCGATTGCCGTTTAAGGAAGCCGCCTGCTGCTCACGCATGGCGGTAAGGATTCCAATGGATTGGCCAACCACTGTAGTCATCATGGTGGAAAGGAGTATGGCAATTAAGATAAGAACAGAAGTCACCTTTTGTGCCCATAGTTCTTTAAATGCAAGAGATTGATAGCGTTTCATTTTGCCGTCACCTCCGAAAGAACACCGTCTGCAATCACAAACTGGCGGTCTGCCATATGTGCAATGCGGCTGTCGTGTGTGATGAGGATAAGCGTTTTGCCCAGCTTGTGCCAAATATCATGGAGCAGTCCCATGACTTCGCCACCACTTTTGCTGTCAAGATTACCTGTTGGCTCGTCAGCAAAGATAATATCAGGCTTTGCTATTAAAGCACGGGCAATAGCAACACGCTGTTGCTGACCGCCGGAAAGCTCGCTGGGTAGATGGCTTAACCGCCCATCAATTTCAAGCAGTTCCGTAATCTGCTTGAAATAAGCTTGATCCGGTTGCTTTTTGTCGAGCAGCAGAGGCATAATGATATTTTCTTTTGCTGTCAACACCGGTAAAAGATTGAACTGTTGGAAAATAAAACCGATTTTCTGGCGTCTGAAAGCCGAAAGTTCTCTGTCATTGGTGTGGTAAATATCTTTGCCGTCATAGGTGACACTGCCGGTTGTCGGTTGATCTAAACCGCTTAACAGATGTAGTAAGGTGCTTTTTCCGCTTCCGGACGGTCCCATGATAGAAAGACAATCGCCGGATGCAATTCCTAAATTCACCTTATCTAATGCTATAACTTTACTTTCGCCGCTGCCATAAACTTTTGACAGGTTTTTTACTTCAATATTCATAAAAAAACACTCTCCTTATTTTTAATATAAGGAGAGTGTAATACATAAATCTCAAAAATCCCTCAAGGTTTTGAGATTGAAAAGGTGGCTGTTGCGATAGCACCTTTTTCAGTATTTTTCAACGTAAGTAGACCACTGTGTTTTTCACAGAGCAGGCGGCACACATATAGACCCATGCCGAAATGCTCCGTCTGTTCCAAAGTATCTTCATCACGCAAAAATGGTTCTGCACCTTTACTCAATACCTTTTGTGAAAAACCGGGACCATCATCCGTCACAGATACAATCAGCTGATCATGTTCGCAGGTTAAGTCGACCCGTATCAGTTTATCCGCATAACGCATTGCGTTGGATACTAAATTTTCAACAACATTATACACAGTGTCTTTGCTTATCCAAACACGTTTCTTCGCGGCACTGTTATGAAACTCAATAGCAAAACCAGCACTTTTACCCAAGATAGAAATACTTTCACATAGTTCCAAGGAAAAGACGTCCCATTCTAAGGGTATGGGGTTACATCGGATTTCCTCAAGCTTTTGTGCGCCTGTCATTGCCTCCACATAAGTTTCAATGCGTCGTACATATTGCCCGATCAAAGAAACGGTATCACGTTCTCTTGCTGCTGTCAGATTACCATTTTCAAGACCCATCTGTAGTATTTGTGCTGAGCCTTTTAGAACAGTGACCGGGTTGCGCAAATCGTGAGCAAAAGCAGCGTTCAATCGTTTCCGTTCTTCCATCTGCCGCCACAACTCCCGATTATTGCGTAGAAGTTCAAGGCGCATAGATTCAAAGGCAGTACAGAGGTTACCGAGTTCGTCATTGGATTCAGCAGTTATTGTAAAGTCCAGATTGTTTTGTATAATACGTTCTGCGCTACTTTGCAAAATGGCAAGCGGACTTTTTAATTTGATACGATAAAAAACAACAGCCGCAAGAAAGAGTGAAAGTATTACAAATAGAACCGGTAATACCATTTGCAATACAGTAAGGACTATTATGCGCCAATCACCCCCCGTTTGTTCCGCATACTGTGCTTCATAGCGGTCCAAATTCTTTCCGATCTCTATAGAAACATAATTAGGCTTTTCAATCGTATTGACAAGTACGGCACATGCCCAAAACAAAAATATACTTAGTAAAAGCGCAGCCAGCAGAAATAACAGCGAGATGGTGAAAAAGGATTTTTTTAGGCTCATTGCTTTTAGCCGTTCCATTTATAGCCCACCCCCCAAACTGTTTCAATGTAGTTATGCAAGGAATAGGTGGCAAACTTGGCACGGATTTTTCTGACATGCTCCATGATGGTATCACTGTTTCCGTCACCCTCTAATCCCCAAACCTGTTCATAAATCCGTTCCCTGTCGAAAACCTGTCCGGTATTCATGGAAAGAAGCTCCAATATATCAAATTCTTTTTTGGAAAGCGTCACTGGATTTTGACTGATTGTGATTTCACGTTTGGAGTAATCCACCGACATTTCACCAAAAAAGCGTAGAGTGGATTGATTCTGTTTTCTTGCCTCACGGCGCAAATGGGCTTTTACCCGCGCACCTAATTCATCCAAGTCAAAGGGCTTTACAATATAGTCATCGGCCCCCACACTAAAGCCTTTGATTTTATCGCTTGTTTCAATCCGAGCTGTAAGAAAAAGGATAGGACAAGTAATATGTGCGCGGATATGTTGACAGATTGTGAGACCATCCATTCCCGGCATATTTATATCCAACAAAATTATATCTGGCTGACAAGCAATCTTATCTAAGGCTTCCTTGCCGTCGTAAGCAACATACACCTGATAGTTCGCCATTTCAAAGTAATTTTTCATCATGGAGATGATACCTTTTTCATCGTCAACCAATAAGATTTTTTTGTTCACGGTTCCAACCACCTTTCATAAGTTTCCTTTTATCATTACATACAAATCTCAAGATTTTCTCAACTTTTTTTATTTGATGGTTGCTTTTTTAAATCTGCCGTCCTTTTATCACAAACTTATATTATCTAAAATCAAAATTCTATCTCGCTAAAGTTTCATAAACAGGCTTTTTGTTTTCGAAGGTTACATAATATTTAAAACCAAGGGAACGTAAAAGCTCCTCTGCTTTGGGAAAATCATAACCTAAATGTTCCGGTTTATGCCCGTCTGAACCGATGGTAAGTATTTCACCGCCTAATTCTTTATATCTTTTTAATACATCCGTTTGGGGATGGGCGTAGCCAAGACCGTATTTATAACCGGCGGTATTTACTTCAATTCCTAAACCGTGACTGATTATGGTTTTCAGCATTTCATCAATAATACCGGCGTATTTTTCGTAGGTATAGGATGTGTTTTTCTCCGGTGCATAGCGGACTACATAATCCAGATGACCATACACCTGGTATTCAGAGAAAGCGTTCACGTTGTCGATAATACTTTGAAAATAAAGTTCCATAGCTTCTTCGGTGGTTTTGCCAGCCCAGAACTCGGGATAATAGGGGTCAATTCCATTCACCAGGTGGGAGGAACCGATAGCAAAATCAAAATCATACTGAGCTAAAAGTGCCTGATATCTGGGTGCCAGATAGGGCTGTAAGCCTAATTCGATACCTTTTAAAATCTTGATTTTTGTTTTATATAGGTCTGTAATTCGTTCCAGTTCTCTAAAATATTCTTCAGGATCAAATAGAAAAGTTAAATAGCCTTCCGGAAAATCATAATCCATATGGTCTGTAAAACAAATTTTGTTCATCCCAAGGGATATGGCTTTTTCAACCATATCTTCCATCGGTGCAGTTGAATCACTGGAAAAGCGGGAATGAACGTGGTAATCCGCTATAATCATAGATGCCTCCTTACATACAAGGACCTTATTGTGCAAATACCTCCCATGGAAATATAACTAATAAACATTTGCCTTGTAATAATATAACATTTAATAGATACGATTCAAAATGCTGCTGCTTTTAATGCCTGATTAAGAAATCTGAACAATTCCAGTAATATCCGGCGATACCAGCATGGAATAATTCGTATAATATACAACAAATCCGGGCTTTCCGCCGCCTGGTTTTTTTACATTTTTCTTTTCTGTATAATCTATTTCCACCTTATCGGCATCTCTTCCTTTGGAATAATAGGCAGCCAGTCTGGCGGCTTCTTCAAAGGTCCTGTCAGGAAGTTCGCTGCCTCCTGCCTGTACTACGACATGGGAACCTGGTATCTTTTTGGCATGGAACCACCAGTCTCCGCCTGTGGCGAATTTAAAGGTAAGTTCATCGTTCTGATAATTGTTTTTGCCGATGTAAATATGATAACCATCGGAGGAAATATAGTGGAAGGGCTTACTGGTTATTTTTTGTTTCTTATTCTTAGCACCATTTTTTAAAGGTGTAAACCGGCGTCTAATATATCCATACTCCATTAATTCTTCTTTTAATTCCACAAGATCTTCCTCAGCTAAAGCAATATCCAATGAAGTACGGATAGAATCCAGATGAACTAAATCCATCTTGGTTTCTTCGATAAAATTAGACAGGGCTTCAAAGGTACGTTTTAATTTGTTGTATTTGTCAAAATAAACCTTGGCATTTTCGCCCGGGGTCAGAGTAGGGTCAAGTGGAATGGTGATTTCCTCATTCGTATAATAATTCAGGGCAGTTAAGGATTTTGCGCCTGGCTCCAAATTATAACCATAAGTATTAATCAGTTCCCCGTATACTTTATATTTATCTCTTTTTTCCGTATCTTTTAACTGCTTTAACTGTAGTTCGTATTTTTTTGTATTCCGTTCAATGGCATTGGAAACTACTTTACGCAGATCCACTGATTTCTGACGGATGCGGGATACCGTATTTTTAACAGCATAAAAGGATTCCAGAACCTCAGAGATGGAAGCAGTTTCTGTTTTGGTAAGACCAGAATAGCAGGTTAACGGAAAACAGGAAAACTCCACCGGAGTCGTGCCTTCAAATACAATATTGGGAGAATAATTATGCTCTTTAATATCCCCTATCAGGCGTTCCAGATTTTTGTATAAATGCAGTCCTTCTTCTTCGGTCAGGGCACTGGTGGAAATTTCGGAATCAATAGAAGCCCGGTGACAGATTTCATTGGCCATTAATGGGCTAAAGCCTGTAAGAGAAGTATAAACTGCTTTGCCAACAGGCAGAGGTTTCTTTAAAACACTTTCACCAAACTCCTCATAAGTTAAGCTCAGGGGGTCTTTTTTATCTCCGGCCGGTGGCAGAAAATATTCTCTGCCGGGAAGAACTTCCCTGACAGAACTGACTAAATGGGAGATATGCTTGATGCTATCAATAATCGTGTTATCTTCGTCGATGAAGATAATATTGCTATGCTTTCCCATGACCTCTAAGATCAGATATTTTACACATAAGTCACCCATTTCATTTAGATGCTCAATTTTAAACTTAAGAATTCGCTCCAGTCCCGGCTGTGTGATATCTAAAATTCTTGCACTGTTTAAATGCTTTCTAAGCAGCATGCAAAAACCTGGGGCAGTCATTGGGTTTTGTTTGCTTTCCTCTGTTAGATATACCAGAGGGAGACTTGCGTTGGCAGATAAAAATAATTTATAATTATCACGGTTATTTTTAATGGTTAGTACCAGCTCGTCTTTCTCGGGCTGGGATATTTTACTGATTCTGCCGTCTAAGAGTTTTTCTTTTAACTCGTAAACTACATTGGATATTACTAATCCGTCAAGTGCCATAATAGTTCTCCTTTATCGTTCAATCGGACAAAATATCACTTTATTCTGCCTTCATAGGTTATCTTAATTGATTGCTGTAATTGTTTATCAATACCAATTAGTATAACATCAGACTGTGATAGAAGCAATAATTTTTCTGACATATTTTATAAGCTGGCTTGACTTGTAGAGGTATATCAATTATAATTAATTCAAATGCCTGCTAAAGACTTCGAGGTGTGTCGAATAAAATAATTCTGGCATTATAAAACTATATATTGAAAGAACGTGTGAATATGTTAAAGAGTATGACTGGCTTCGGTAGGTGTGAAGAAGTAGGAGAAGAACGAAAGATTATTGTCGAAATGAAGGCAGTGAACCACAGATATTGTGACATTTCCATTAAGATGCCAAAGAAATTAAGCTTTTTTGAAGCCGGTATAAGAAATGTACTAAAGCAGTATATAGGACGTGGTAAAGTTGATGTATTTATCACGTACGAAGATTTTACCGAGAATAATGTTTGCGTTAAGTATAATGAAGATATTGCAAAAGAATATTTAAAATATCTTACAAAGATGAGTGAATCCTTCCAGATAGAGAATGATATCCGGGTATCAAACCTTTCCAGATTTCCGGATGTATTTACCTTAGAGGAACAGACGATTGATGAGCAGGAATTGTGGAAGATAGTCGAGAAAGCAGTAAAGACGGCTGCGGAACAGTTAGTAGAGACCAGAATAGCAGAGGGGCAGAATCTGAAACAGGATCTTTGTGCAAAACTGGATGGTATGGTTGATTTTATCAATTATATTGAAGAAAGATCACCTCAGATTGTTAGTGAATACAGGCAGAAACTTACGGCAAAGGTCAATGAGCTGTTAGGTGATACAAAGCTGGATGAAAGTATTTTAGCCACCGAAGTAACGGTTTTTGCAGATAAAATCTGTGTGGATGAAGAAACCGTAAGGCTTAGAAGCCATATACTTAATATGAAAAATACCCTGGAAGATGGTGAAGAAATCGGAAGAAAGTTAGATTTCATAGCTCAGGAGATGAACAGAGAAGCCAACACCATATTATCAAAAGCCAGTGATATTAATATAACCAATAAAGCAATAGACTTAAAAACAGAAATTGAAAAGATCAGAGAACAGATACAAAATATTGAATAACGTATAAAAATCGAAGCGAGGTACAGAAATTGAATCGATTAATTAATATTGGATTTGGTAATGTAGTCAATTCGAATAAAATAATCGGCATCATAAGCCCTGAAGCAGCCCCGATAAAAAGGATGGTACAAAGTGCCAAGGATGCAGGTACTGCAATTGATGCGACCTGCGGCAGAAAAACAAAAGCTGTAATCGTAACGGACAGCGGACATCTGGTTTTATCCGCTTTACTTCCGGAAACCATTGCAAACCGTGTAAATGTCAGGGAAGAATCCGATGCAGCTGTATATTACAACGAATAAAGCCAAGAATAGATAAGAGAAGCAATTTTGCTTAAAGGAAGGAGATTCATTATGTTACATCCATCATATACAGATTTAATGAAAGTCGTAAACAGCGAGGTAGAACCAGGAGAACAACCTGTAGTTAACAGTAGATACTCCATCGTATTAGCAACAGCCAAAAGAGCAAGACAACTGATTAACGGCGTTGAACCTACGGTAAGAGCAACCTCAGCAAAGCCTCTTTCCATTGCAGTTGAAGAATTATATCAGTCAAAAGTTAAAATCGTTAACGATGATGAAACCAAAGAATCATAATACAGGATTCTTGCTAAAAAGATAAAATGAGCTCTAATGAGCACTTTCGTGTGATCTATAATTAATATGGAAATCTTTAACGGAACCTGAGAATTTTCATATTAATTACAAGTATCCTGCGGGAGTGCTTTATCATATATTGTGTTATGGTCAAAAATAGCACAGATTGGAGATCTTTATGGAAGACAACAATGACAGACCTGAATTAAGTGAATCAGAAGATAAACCTACCGATCAGGTTATAGAGGTCAAAGAAAAAGAAACAAATTACGGAAAAGAAATCATGCATATGCTGATATATTTTGTGATTGTAATAATTTCCGTTTTATTAATCCATCAATTTGTCGGTCAGCAGATTGAGGTTAGCGGCAGTTCTATGGAAAGTACGCTACATAATGAAGATCATTTAATACTTGAGAAAGTGTCCTATGAAATAGGCAGTCCTAAACGATATGACATCGTGGTATTCCGCCCTTACAGTGATGAAAAAGATACCTATTATATTAAAAGGGTAATTGGTCTACCAGGGGAAACGATTCAAATTGTCGGGAGTGATATCTATATAGACGGAAAGTTATTGAATGAAGATTATGGCAATAATCCGATTGCAGATGGCGGTATAGCAAAAGACCCCATTATTCTAGGCAGGGATGAATATTTTCTTTTAGGCGATAATAGAAATAACAGTAAAGATAGCAGAGACTTTAGTATCGGTTCTGTGAAAAGAGGCGCAATCATAGGTCGTGCCTGGGTCAGAGTCTGGCCTTTTGATAAATTTGGTGTATTAAAACATCAATAAGAGATACAAAACTAATGGGAGATAATAATAATGAGCGGAGAGAATAAAACCGAAAAATATCAGGAGAATACCGAATCTGAGAATCAGGAAAGCCTGGAAGTACAAAACGGAGCAGAGAAGGTCATAGAAACCGAAAAAAAGCGTAAACCTTACGCTTTGCTGTTGGATATTGTTGTCTATGCGTTAATTATATATACCTGTTTATATCTGATACCAACTTATGTAATCCAAAGGACCATTGTTGATGGACCTTCCATGGAGGACACCCTTCATAACGGGGATCACCTTATGGTGGAGAAAATAAGTTACCATTTAGACCAGTTGAAACGATTTGATATTATCGTGTTTTATCCCCATGGTCGGGATAATAAAGAGTATTATGTCAAGAGAATTATCGGTATGCCTGGTGAAACCATTCAAATTAAAGGCAAAGATATATATATTAACGGAGAGGTACTGAAAGAAGATTATGGAAAAGAGCCCATTACCTTTGCCGGTATCGCAGAAGAACCCTTGTCGTTAGGCAAGGATGAATATTTTGTTATGGGAGATAACCGGGAAGTCAGCTTAGACAGCCGCTATGAGGAAGTAGGAGTTGTTCCCAGAAAAAATATTGGAGGACGTGCTATTCTTAGAATATGGCCTCTCAAAAAGTTTGGACTGATAAAGAACTAAAGCTTTAATCCCGGGTATAAACAGTTTTTTAACTGCGCACATACCCGGGTTTTTTATGCATCATGAGTAGCATGAGTAACTGCAATATTCTTAGTACTTTTTATAATCTGGTTCCACATTTCGGGCAATACAGGAAATCTGAAGTAACGTAAGAACCGCAGGCCGGACAAACCTGTTGCGCTGAATCATTGCTGTAATTATATAACTGTAAATCTGCTTCGTTGATTGTAACCTCTTCACCCTTAAGAATCCGTTTCCCTAGATCCTTATCAATGGAATAGGTGGTATTACAGCAGGAAGTTTTAACAAAGAATTCCCGGTTCCACCGGAATATTGGAATGAAAAACAAACTAAAATAAGTATAAGTCATAAAAACTTCATATCGGCCAAATTGCTGGCACTTAAGACATATCATTGTCTGGAGGAAATTTAATTTTTTCTGACCTGAGGAAATTCCCATTATAAAAAACATTACATACACCTCTTTAAAGTATTGTTAAAGTGAGTATACCATAGGCAGGACGATTTATAAAGAATTAGTATATAAAAACACCGAGGAGAAATACATCCCTAAAAATCATAGACTCTTAAATTTAGTCTGGATTATACAAAAAAATATATTATCTATTCCAAGTAATCCCATAATATGATATTATTATAGAAAATATAAAAACATCACATCGTGACGTTTCCAATAATAAAGGATCCACTAATTCAGACTGCTGATAGAGGGTTTAGATTTTTGAAATAGCTCCAAAAGAGAGAGAGGAAAATATAATGTTAAAAGTTAATTTTTATGAAGAGATAGAGGATAAATTACTTAAGTTTGCCGTTATTGTGTCCAGATATCAGGATAAATGGGTTTTCTGCAAACACAAAGACAGAACCACTTATGAAGTGCCGGGAGGACATAGAGAAGAGGGCGAGGATATTCGTGAAACCGCAGTTAGAGAATTAGTTGAGGAAACCGGTGCTGTTTCTTATGAATTACATAAAGTTTGTGTTTACTCCGTAGATCGGGAGGAGGAAGCAGATTATGAGGTTAAGGAATCTTATGGAATGCTTTTTTATGCGGAGATAAAGGAATTTGGTAAATTACCGGATATGGAGATGGAATATATCGATTTTTTTGAGGATATCCCAAAGAATCTGACCTACCCTCTGATTCAGCCTGCACTTGTGGAAAGAATCAGCAAATTCAGACAAAATATAAAGTAAATACAAGTTGGAATAAGACCCATATAATTTTAGATACTCCTGACATAACCCTGATATAACTAATTGAAAACCATATGTTAAGCGGAAAAGAAACGATTTTTTTACAGGAAAAGAAATTTGACAAGCCATATTTCGTGTTATATAATTAACGGAGAAATATACGAGGCCAGAACAAGCTGTGGAAACGATACTTTTTATTTGGCATATTGTAGTTATTGTCATGAATAATTCCCATCCAGAGTAATATTTTGGATGGGAATTTGTAATATAATATAAATACGTAACAATTTTGGAGGGTTCTTATGAATTTAAAATATTTGCTGGAACGAGCAGAATATTCCTGTTTGTCAGGCGAGGCTGACAAAGAAGTTACCACCTTGGTTTATGATTCCAGAAAAGTAATTGAAGGTTCTGTTTTTGTATGTATTTCCGGGGCTGTAAAGGATGGTCATGATTTTATACCGGAAGTCATTGAAAAAGGTGCAGCAGCAATTATTGTGGAAAAAGAGATTGTTTTGCAAAAAGATGTTACGGTAATTCGCGTCGCAGATACAAGACTGGCTTTAGCCCAGATGTCTGCGGCTTATTTTGGTTACCCAGCCGAAAAACTTAAGACCATAGGGATAACCGGTACCAAGGGGAAAACTACCACAACTTATATGGTACGCTCTATATTGGAAGGTGCAGGTATTAAAACCGGTCTGATTGGTACCATTGAGGCAATTATAGGTGACGAAGTGATACCGGCTGACAATACCACGCCAGAATCTTATATAGTTCAGGAATATTTTAATAAAATGGTGGAGGCCGGCTGTATCAGTGTAGTTATGGAGGTATCCTCACAGGGGTTAATGCTTCACCGTGTTGCCGGCTTTACCTTTGATATCGGTATTTTTACCAATATTGAGCCGGATCATATCAGTCCCACCGAACATAAGGATTTTGAGGAATATATGGCTTGTAAAGGGCTTTTATTTAAGAATTGCAGAACGGGTATTGCCAATATCGATGATAGCCATGTTTGGAACGTACTAAAAGATCATACCTGTGAACTGGAAACCTATGGACTTTCAGAAAAAGCGGATTTACGTGCTGTTAATGTGGATTTACACAGCAAAGATGGTAATCTGGGTGTAAAATACCAGGCAGTAGGACTTATGGATTTTGAGGTGGAAATCAATGTACCGGGTAAATTCAGTGTATATAATTCCCTTACGGCAATTGCAATCTGCAGGCATTTTAATATTCCTGCGGGCATTATTCAAAGTGCATTAAAGGTTGTTAAAGTAAAGGGAAGAGTCGAACCGGTAGAAATATCAGATAAGTTTACCTTAATGATTGATTATGCTCATAATGCCATGAGCTTGGAAAGTCTTCTCACAACCTTAAAGGAATACCACCCAAAACGATTAGTCTGTTTATTTGGCTGCGGCGGCAACCGTTCCAAACTCAGAAGATTTGAAATGGGTGAAATCTCCTCAAAGCTTGCCGACCTTACCGTAGTAACCTCGGATAATCCAAGAAATGAAGAACCTCAGGATATATTAAATGATATAATTACCGGTGTAAAAAAAGCAAATGGTGAGTATATTGCCATAATTGACCGGAAAGAAGCCATTCGTTACTGTATTGAGAATGCCAGGGAAGGTGATGTTATTATCTTAGCCGGAAAAGGTCATGAAGATTATCAGGAAATAAAAGGCGTAAAATATAAAATGGATGAACGGGATTTAATCAAAGAGGTTTTGGCTGAACTAAAGGAAGAGGGGATTCAGGTATTATAATACCAAAAATTAATGTGATTGATCAAATATACTGAAACCGGCATCGTTAGAAGCCAAGTAATTCATTATTTGTAATTTGATATAAAGCAGAAAGCAGGAAGTAATATGGAAGCACTTAGTGTCAAAGAAATAGCCTGTGCCGTAGGCGGAAGGATTTTGTGCGGTGATGAAAATACACTGATTACCTCGGTAGGGACCAATTCAAAGAATATGGAACCGGATTCTCTTTTTGTTCCTATAGTAGGAGAACGGGTAGATGCCCATGATTTTATAGAAGATGCCTTTCGAAGTGGCGCGGCGGCTTGCTTTACCAGCAGAGAAGGAACGGAGAATAAGTATAAGGTATATATTAAAGTTACAGATACCCTTAAAGCGCTTCAGGCTTTGGGGACTTATTACAGAAACAGGTACACCCTTCCGGTTGTCGGAATTACCGGAAGCGTAGGTAAAACTACAACGAAAGAAATGATAGCAGCAGCACTTAGTACTAAGTATAACGTTCTTAAGACAGAGGGAAATATGAACAGCCAGGTGGGGCTGCCCCTGATGATGCTGCGTATGGAACCAAGACATGAAATCGCAGTAATCGAAATGGGTATGAGTGAAGAAGGAGAAATGGCAAAACTGGCAGATATAGCAAAACCGGAGACTGCGGTTATGACCAATATTGGCGTATCCCACATTGCCCAGTTAAAAACCAGAGAAAATATCAGAAAAGAAAAACTTAATATCATCAATTCTTTTGGTAAAGATTCTGTATTATTTATTAATGGAGATGACGATTTGCTGGGGGAACTTAATACTTTAGATAGAAATTCTGATACTCTGGATCTTGGTGATAAGACCAGGGATAAATATGCAGAGACCTCCGTAATCTCCTTTGGCATCAGTGAGTTCTGCAATTACCGCGCGGAGGATATTAAAACCATTGATGGTGAGACTCATTTTATCTTACAGAAGAACTCTGGTATAAATACCAATGGAAATGAAGGCACTGAATCGGAAGAAATCGTATTAAAAGTACTTGGTATGCATAATGTCCTGAATGCCTTATCTGCCCTGGCAGTTGCCGAGCATTATGATATTCCGGTAAGGGTTGCCAAGAAAGGTCTGTATGAATACCGGCCCATAGCTATGCGAGGACAGATTAAAGAAGTTAATCAGATAAAACTTATTGATGACTCCTACAATGCAAGCCCTGACTCCATGAAAAGTGGAATTCAGGTATTGCTTGAATTGGCAGGTGTGAAAAGAAGAATTGCAGTTCTGGCGGATGTACTTGAATTAGGGGAACTATCTGCTCAGTGCCATTATGAGGTGGGTCTTTATATTTCTGACCAAAAAATCGATGAAGTTCTAACTGTTGGCAGTGAGGCTTTTCATATTGCCAAAGCAATTCAGGACAAAAAGGCCCCTGTTTTAACCCGTTCCTTTATGAATAATCAGGAAGCCATTGAATATCTCCTTAATCATATAAAACCAGGAGATGGTATTCTTGTAAAAGGTTCCAGAGGTATGAAAACAGATGAAATTGTAAAGGCAGTCTGCGAGGCTTGAGGATACAAAAATCAAAGGGGGTGAATTGGTATGCCAAACTATGCAGATATCATCGTAGATATTTCCCATGAAAATTTAGATAAATCATACCAGTACTCCATACCGGAGGAATATAAAGAGAAAGCGTTAATTGGCGCCCTTGTCATCGTGCCCTTTGGTAAAGGAAACCGTTTTATTAACGGCTATATTGTAGGAATCTCAACCGAACCCAAATGGAAGGTAGACTTAATAAAACCCATTCATCAGGTGGTCAGTGATGCACCGGTTATTGAAAGCCAGCTAATCAGCCTGGCTTACTGGATTAAGGAAACCTTTGGCGCTACCATGAACGATGCCCTTAAAACAGTAATTCCAGTTAAGAAGTCGGTAAAATCCAAAGAAAAGAAAACCCTCCGGTTAGCCATACCATTAGAAGAAGCAAGAGAGCAGTTAGAACTCTTCCGTCGAAAAAATAATCGTGGCAGAGTCCGTTTATTAGAAGTTTTAATAGACCAGAGCACAGACCTTAAGGATGCCAGTGTTGACAATGCGGATGGAGTGAATACTGGTGTGGATGTCAATGGAGGGGATGGAAAACGACATTCTGGTAATGAAGAGGAAAGTACCGGGGATTTCCCGTTAGAAATAGATTATGAACTTGCAGTCAACAAATTAAACATAGCGAGAACTACGATTCAGGATTTAGAAAACCTGGGAATCATTACGACAGACGTAGAAAAACTATACCGAAATCCTTTAAATAGCACTGTATCGGAAAAAGATCGTATTGTATTATCCGCAGAACAGCAATGCATATCGGAAGAGATCATAACGGCTTATAATGCCGGACTCCGGGAAACCTACCTGATTCATGGAGTTACCGGCAGTGGAAAAACAGAGGTATATCTTGAAATCATTGATGCGGTAATAAAGCAGGGGAAAAAGGTGATTATGCTGATTCCTGAAATTGCTTTGACCTATCAGACCGTAATGCGGTTTTACAGGCGCTTTGGAAACCGTATTTCCATTATGAATTCCAAGCTGTCCCAAGGGGAGCGCTATGATCAGTTCCTTCGGGCAAAAAATGGTGATATTGATATTATGATTGGTCCTAGGTCAGCATTATTTACTCCGTTTGAGGATTTGGGGCTGATTATCATGGATGAAGAACATGAAGGCAGTTATAAAAGCGAAAATCCACCCAAGTACCATGCCAGAGAAGTTGCCATTAAGCGGGCTGAGATTTCAGGTGCAAGCGTACTGCTAGGCTCGGCAACACCTTCCCTTGAGTCTTACACAAAAGCCCTTAAGGGTGAGTATAAACTATATACCCTGCCATCCCGTGGCGGTGAGGCAATATTGCCTAAGATTTGGATAGAGGATTTAAGGGAAGAATTAAAGAAAAAAAATAAGTCTATTTTCAGTATACATTTACGGGAATTAATGGAAGACAGGTTAAGTAAGAAAGAACAGATTATACTGTTTATAAACCGGAGAGGCTATGCTGGGTTTGTATCCTGCAGGAGCTGTGGGCATGTTATGAAATGTCCCCATTGCGATGTTTCTTTAACTGCCCATAATAACGGAACCCTTGTCTGTCACTACTGCGGTCATGAAGAAAGGACTCCGGACAAATGCCCTGCTTGTGGTTCCAGATATATCGCCGCCTTTGGCACCGGTACCCAGAAGGTGGAGGAGTTGGTACGAAAGGAATTCCCCGGTGCCAGGGTTTTACGAATGGATACGGATACCACCAAAACTAAGGACGGACACGAAAAGATATTATCTGCCTTTGCTAATTTGGAGGCGGATATTCTGGTAGGTACCCAGATGATTGTAAAAGGTCATGATTTTCCGATGGTCACTTTGGTGGGAATAATCGCCGCTGATTTATCCCTTTATGCATCTGATTACCGTGCGTCAGAGCGAACCTATCAGCTCTTAGCCCAGGCCGCTGGAAGAGCAGGCAGAGGTAAACTCCCCGGGGAAGTTATTATCCAGACTTATCAGCCGGAACATTACAGTATAGATGCTGCAAGCAAAAATGATTATATCTCTTTTTACAAGCAGGAGATGAATTACCGGAATCTGTTAAAATATCCGCCGGCAGCACATATTTTAGCCATCCTGACGGCAGCCAGAGACGAGAATAAAGCTGCTTTTGCGGCGAAGCTACTTGGCGGTGCTGCGAAAGAATGGATGAAAGAAAGAGAGTCCACGGAGGATACGGTAATCATAGGACCGGCAGCAGCAGTGCTATCCAAGGCAAATGACATATACCGCTATATGATATATATTAAACAGGCTGATTACGACTGCCTGATACAATTAAAAGATTATCTGGAAGGGTATATTAATTATTCGGAACACTTTAACAGTTGTAATATTCAATTTGATTTTGACCCGATGAACAGCTACTAATCCAATAAACAGCTACTAAACCGATGAACAGCCACTAATCCGATAAACAGGTTTCGAATCAAGGAAAAAATTTAAAACCTGAAAACCTAAATGCTATGAAACAACAACCAGATTAAATTAATACATCCAACAAAGGCTGTTATCATTGACAGAATACCGGAAACAGTATATTATAATTTGTCCGGTACGTTATCATGGAGGGAAGGTAATTGGAGATAATCTACACAGAAAATATAGTATTTATATCAAATAAAATGAATTTTTGGGAAGGGATGAATGTATGGCGATTAGAAATATTCGATTAATAGGAGATAAGATATTAACCAAACGTGCAAAGGAAATTACTGAGGTAACCCCTAAGCTGAAAGTCCTGATCGGAGATATGCTTGATACCATGCACGAGGCGGAAGGAGTAGGGCTTGCAGCTCCTCAGATTGGGATATTAAAGCGTCTTATTGTAATTGATGTATCACCAGAGGGTGACAGCCCCCTTGTATTAATAAATCCGGAGATTTTAGAGGCGGACGGAGAACAGACCGGCGAAGAGGGCTGTTTAAGCGTACCTGGAAAATCCGGTGTGGTAACAAGACCAAATCACGTTAAGGTAAAAGCCTTAAATGAGAAGCTTGAAGAAATCGAAGTGGAGGGTACAGAACTCTTAGCAAGAGCACTTTGCCACGAAATCGATCATCTGAACGGGGTTTTATATGTAGACAAAGTAATTGGCGGTTTGCATTCCACTTCTGATGAGGAAGTAGAATAAATTAAAAAAATCTTAAAGATTATAAAGTCTTTCTTAATCTATAGATTTTACCTTTTTATTCTTATATAATGGAGATAATCCATTTGTACTATCTGGTTACATTACCGTATTACGGAAGAATCAGTTAATAGGAGGCGTATGAGATGAATATAGTATTTATGGGGACACCGGATTTAGCAGCGGTGGTACTTGATAAATTAGTCCATTCCGAACACAAGGTACTTGCTGTGGTTACACAGCCTGATAAACCCAAAGGAAGAGGCAATCAGGTTTTAAGTACTCCCGTTAAAGAAATGGCTGCTCGCTATGATATACCCGTATTACAGCCAAACAGAGTCAGAGCGGAAGAGTTTTTCCCTGTTCTAAAAGATATCAATCCGGATGCAATTGTGGTGGCTGCTTTTGGTCAGATCATACCGAAAACAATACTTGAATTGCCAAAATATGGGTGCATCAATGTACATGCGTCCTTACTTCCGAAATACCGCGGAGCTGCACCAATCCAATGGTCAATCATTAACGGGGAAGAGAAAACCGGAATTACAATTATGCATATGGATGCCGGAATCGATACCGGAGATATGATTATAAAAGAGGAAGTAACAATTGATGCCAAGGAAACCGGTGGAAGTCTTCACGATAAACTGGCAGTTTGCGGTGGGGATCTTTTATTAAAAGCTCTTACCTTAATTGAAAATGGTACTGCACCAAGAGAAAAGCAGAAGGACGAAGAATCCAGTTATGTTAAGATTTTGGATAAATCCATGGGACTTATTGATTTTAACCGAACGGCAGTTGAAATTGAACGGTTCATCAGAGGTTTAAATCCCTGGCCTAGTGCATATACCTATTTAGATGGAAAGACCCTAAAAATATGGGATGCCGATGTAACAGACACGAAAGCAGAGGGAAAGCCCGGTGAGATTATTGCTGTTACAAAGGATTCTCTTCTTATTAAAACTGCCAGTGGAGAGTTAGCAGTGAAAGAACTTCAGTTAGAAGGCAAGAAACGTATGAGTGCAGATGCCTTTTTAAGGGGTTATCCGGTAGCTCCTGGAGTTGTATTAAATAATGGAAGCAACTAATTTTTATAATGTCTGAAACACAAGTTACAATTCATAATATTTAGAATAATCGAAACACTAGTAATAAAGCACTTAATTGTGCGGATAGGAGGATATTATGTATTTGCCTTATTTTGATTCAACCTATTTTTTAATTATCATTGGTGCAGTACTTTCACTGGCGGCATCTGCCAGGGTAAAGACCACCTTTGCAAAGTACAGCAAGGTTAGAAGCTTATCCGGTATGACCGGAGCACAGGCTGCTGAAAGAATTCTGTATTCAGCCGGTATCTATGATGTGGCAGTTATGCATGTAAGCGGGAGTTTAACCGATCATTATGATCCCAGGGATAAAACTTTAAAATTGTCTGACAATGTATATGGGCAGAGTTCTGTAGCTGCCATTGGAGTGGCAGCCCATGAATGCGGTCATGCCATTCAACATGATAAAGGATATGTGCCCCTGCGCTTAAGAACAGCCATAGTACCGGTCGCTAATATTGGTGCAACCGTATCCTGGCCTTTAATTATTATCGGTTTATTTCTGGGATATTCCCAGACTTTAATAAACCTTGGAATCATATTATTTTCCTGTGCGGTATTGTTTCAGTTGGTTACTCTTCCGGTGGAATTCAATGCTTCTGCCAGAGCAGTAAGAATATTGGACGAAACGGGAATCTTATACGGCGAAGAAGTTACCGGCACAAAGAAAGTACTCGGTGCTGCGGCCTTAACATATGTGGCTGCGGCAGCTGCATCAATTCTTCAGCTTTTAAGACTTGTGATTTTATTCGGAGGTCGTAATCGTGACTGATAAAAAGGACCACATGAGTGCCAGAGAAATTACACTTGGGATATTAACAGATATCTCGGAGAACAGTAATTTCAGCCATACGGTAATAAATCGGACCCTGAATCAGTATCAGTACCTTGAGAAGCAGGACAGAGCTTTTATTACAAGACTTTGTGAGGGTACCGTTGAGCGGATGTTTACTTTGGATTATATTATAAACTGTTATTCCAGTGTCAAGGTAAATAAAATGAAGCCGTTTATCAGAAACCTCTTAAGAATGAGTGTATACCAGATAAAATATATGGATCAGGTTCCTGAATCCGCTGCCTGCAACGAAGCAGTTAAGCTGGCAAAGAAAAGAGGGTTTGGGAATCTGTCCGGGTTTGTAAACGGTGTGCTGCGTAATATTATAAGAAATCCGGAAAAAGTTGTGTATCCGGAGGAAAAAAAAGACGGAAAACGCTATTTAAGTGTAACTTATTCTGCTCCGGATTGGCTGGTGGAGCAATTAATAAACCAATATGGATATGTTGCTGCGAAGCAGTATTTTGAGGCAGCACTACAAAATAATAAGACTACCATTCGATGTAATACGGAAAAAATAACTGTTAATGAACTAAAGGTGATGTTAGAACAGGAAAAGGTTTTGGTCTCAGAGGGGACTTATCTTTTAGAAGCCCTTAAAATTGGAGGCTATAACTATTTAAGCGAACTTAACAGCTTTAAGAATGGATATTTTCAGGTTCAGGATGAGAGTTCCATGTTAGTTGGTACGGTTTCTGGAATAAAAGATGGTGATTATATCATAGATGTCTGCGCTGCTCCGGGAGGGAAATCCCTCCATGCAGCGGAACTTTTAAGAAAAAGCGGACAGGTTGATTCGAGAGATTTATCAGAGACAAAGGTTAATTTAATCCGTGAGAATATAAACCGTTTAGGGTATGTGAATATAAAAGCAAAAGAAGCAGATGCCCTTGTTCTTGATCAGGACAGTATTGAAAAAGCTGACATACTAATTGCGGATCTGCCCTGCTCGGGTCTTGGGGTAATTGGCAAGAAACCAGATATTAAATACAATATGACCAGGGAAAAGCAGAAGGATCTGGCTGCTTTACAGCGGGAAATCCTATCGGTAGTCCATCAATATGTGAAAAAGGGCGGTGTGTTGTTGTACAGTACCTGTACGATAAATGAGGAAGAGAATCTTGCCAATGTCCGATGGTTTTTGGAACATCATGATTTTAAATTAGAAAGTATAGAGGATTTACTTCCGCCAGCCCTGTTAAGTGATACAACGAAGGAAGGTTATATTCAATTACTGCCTGGAGTTCATGATACGGATGGCTTTTTTATTGCTAAATTAAGAAGAAATTAAAGGAAATAATATGTCAAAAACGGATATAAAATCATTAAACCTGGCAGAATTAAAAGAACTGTTGCAAGACCTTGGGGATAAACCTTTCCGCGCAAAGCAGATTTATGAATGGCTGCATGTTAAACTTGCAGTTGATTTTGATGATATGACAAATCTGTCCAGGCAGTTAAGAGAACAGTTAAAGTCATCTTGTGAGATAACGAATCTTAAGATGGTGGATAAACTTGTGTCTAAAGAAGGAGAAACTACAAAGTTTTTATTCCGGCTGCAGGATGGAAGGGTACTGGAAAGTGTATTGATGAAATACCATCACGGAAATTCTGTATGTATTTCCTCTCAGGTCGGCTGTAAGATGGGCTGCAAATTCTGTGCATCGACCATTGGCGGATTTGAACGGAATTTAACTGTTTCAGAAATGCTGGATCAAATATACCGTATCCAGAGTATATCTGGTGAGAGGGTTTCTAATGTTGTGGTTATGGGTACAGGTGAACCCCTTGATAATTATGATAATCTCGTAAAGTTTGTCCGTATCCTGACAGATGAAAACGGCTTAAATATCAGCCAGAGGAATATAACGGTTTCCACCTGCGGTCTGATTGACAAAATCAAAGCCCTGGCAGAGGAAGAGTTACAGATAACCTTGGCTTTGTCCCTTCATGCACCTAATGATGAGGTAAGAAAACAGCTTATGCCTATTGCGGAACGTTTTGATATAGAGTCAGCGATAAAGGCCTGCGTTTATTATTATGAAAAGACCGGACGCAGAATTACTTTTGAGTATAGCCTGGTGGAAGGTGTGAATGATTTACCTGCCCATGCCATAGAACTTGCAGGACGGATTAAGGGGTTAAACTGCCATATAAACCTGATTCCGGTCAATCCGATTAAAGAGCGCAGTTACAGACAGTCAGAAGGTAAAAATATTCAAAATTTCAAAAATATACTTGAAAAATACAGAATTAATGTTACTATTAGAAGAGAAATGGGTACAGATATTGATGCTGCCTGTGGTCAATTGAGAAAGAGTTATATGGATAAAGCTTCTGAATAAGTAATATTTGTATAGGAGGTGTAAGCATGAGATCATTTTCAATAACGGATATTGGAGAAATGCGGCAGATTAACCAAGATTTTGTTTTTTGCGAAGAAAACGAAATCGGGGGACTGCCGAATCTGTTTATTGTAGCGGATGGAATGGGTGGTCATAATGCGGGTGATTATGCGTCGAGATTCTGTGTGGAGGTCTTCACAGAAAGAATCCGGGCAAATCAGCAAAAAACTCCAATCGGAATGATATCGGATGCATTACAATATACCAATGATTTATTGTTGGAGGAAGCCAACGCTAAAAATGATTTACAAGGTATGGGTACTACGTTCGTTGCTGCGACTATTATAGATTCCATTCTTTATGTAGCGAATGTTGGTGACAGCAGGCTTTATGTCATCCGGGACGGAATAAAACAGATTACCGAGGATCATTCTTTGGTGGAGGAAATGGTTAAAACCGGTGAAATTGAGCGGAAGGATGTCCGCTTTCATCCTAATAAGAACATAATAACGAGAGCATTAGGGGCAAATTCGACAGTAATACCGGATTATTTTGAGGTAGAGCTGGAGAGTGCGGATACTGTTCTGCTGTGTTCCGATGGTCTGACTAACATGATGGATGACAGAGAAATACTGGATATTGTTAGACAAAATCCTGATGATTTGGAATTAACGGCTAAAACATTAGTAGTTAAGGCGAATGAGAACGGCGGTAAAGATAATATATCGATCGTGATTGTTAAACTGTAGAAAGAGGTGAGTAATAATGTTAAAACCGGGAATGTTTATTAGTGACCGATACGAAATAATTGATAAAGTAGGCTCTGGAGGCATGGCAGATGTCTATAAAGCCAGATGCCACAGGTTAAATCGTTTCGTTGCCATTAAGGTGCTGAAACCAGAATACAGCGACGATAAAAATTTTGTTAAAAAATTCAGGGGTGAAGCACAATCGGCGGCAGGATTATCCCACCCGAATATAGTTAACGTCTATGATGTTGGTGATGATAACGGACTTCATTATATTGTAATGGAGTTGGTAGAAGGTATAACTTTAAAGAATTTTATTGAGAGAAAAGGCAAATTAGAGGTTAAAGAAGCGGTTGGTATTGCAATTCAGATAGCTATGGGTATGGAAGCAGCTCATATGAATCATATTATCCACAGGGATATTAAACCTCAGAACATAATTATATCCAGAGAAGGAAAAGTTAAAGTAACGGATTTTGGTATTGCAAAAGCAACCAATTCCAATACAATTACATCCAATGCCATGGGGTCCGTACATTATCTGTCACCGGAACAGGCCAGAGGCGGTTACAGTGATGAAAAAAGCGATATCTATTCCTTGGGTGTAACTTTATACGAAATGCTGTCCGGACAAGTACCTTTTGCAGGTGATAACACGGTTTCTGTTGCTTTATTGCACATTCAGGGAGAAGCGATACCGCTTAGGGAACTTGATCCAAGTATCCCCCTTAGTGTTGACAGGATTGTTCAAAAATGTATGCAGAAAAAGCCTGAGAGGAGATATCTTACCGCTTCGGATTTAATAGCAGATTTAAAACGTTCCATCTCCAATCCAAATGGTGATTTTGTAGTGATTCCTGCCGGTGGTGCCATGGATTCTCCTACTATTACGATTTCAGAAGATGAAGTGAATCATATTAAAAACGCTACAAAGATGTCAAGCGCAGGCTATGATACCTCCAGGAATATATTCCAGAATACGGATGCAAGACGTACCGATGCTGGAATAAAGCAGGAGGAGAATGAAGAGGAAGAGGAACTTGACAGTGTTGATCCGAGAGTTGAAAAGATCATAATGGTGGGTTCGATAGCTGCCGGAGTCATTTTAACCATACTTATTATTTTCTTTGTGGTGCATTTCTTTAAATTGTTCCCGGGTTCTAAGAATAATAATACCCCGGTCAATACCATTGAAACCACAACAGAAGATGAGAACACTTCTACACCAACCCCGGCAACCACTGAAACCGTAGTACTTCCTCCGGTTGTTGGATTGTTATTAAAGGATGCACAGGATACGCTATATTCCAAGTCCGAAACATTAAATGTGACTTTTGATGAAGAGTATTCGGATACTTATGAAAAGGGAATGGTAGTTAGTCAGTATCCGGCTGCAGGCGCAGAGGTTGCCTCAGATGCTGACATAAAATTAGTCACCAGTTTAGGACCTAAACCCTTCCAGGTTCCCAATGTATATAATTTAACCGACAGCCAGGCAGTAACAATGCTTCAAGAAGCTGGTCTGGTGGTACAGCATGAATACGATTACAGTGATGAAATTGAGGAAGGCAGAGTAATTAAAACTACTCCTACCAGAGAAGAACAGGTAATAAAAGGCGATACGGTTACGGTTATTATAAGTAACGGTCCAGAGGTTAAATCCGTAAAAGTACCAAACTTGTTAGGGTTAACTCAGGCAAAAGCAATTAAAAAGTTAGAAGAGGCAGGCTTAAAACAAGGTGAAATAGTAAGCGATTACTCCGATACGTATGCCAAAGGTCAGGTAATGTCCCAAAGCGTTAAAGAGGGAACTGAAGTTGACAATGGAACGAAGGTAGATTTTGTGATTAGTTTAGGTTCCGGTGTTGTGGATCCTCCGGAAGATAACAGTCCCCAGTCCTATGAAGCAAGCGGTGTGGTACTTGATGAAAATCCTTTTGAATATCCTGGTGACAGCGGAATTGTTAAGGTTGTGCTTATACAGGATAATAAGACTACTACAATCTTAAAGCAAAATCTGGACTATGACAGTTTCCCGCTTCCTTTGGATACAATAGTAAGCAACAGTGGTTCCCAGGGTACGATTACGATGTTTATCGGAAGGGAAGCCGAAGGTGACAGTGAAGGCGTTGTTAAGGAAAACGGTAAGTATATAAGATATGAAGAATATGGTACTTCTTGGCCAGCAGATTTTACACCGGTGGGTGAATAATGGAAGGTAAGATTATTAAAGGAATTTCAGGTTTTTACTATGTATATGTAAAAACATTCGGTTTGTATGAGTGCAAGGCGAAGGGAATCTTTCGTAATCAAAAGATAAAACCTTTAGTTGGTGATAATGTTACAATTGACATTCTGGATGATGCAGAAAAGAAGGGTAATATAACAGATATTTTGGAACGTAAGAACGAATTGATACGGCCAGCGGTTGCTAATGTGGATCAGGCACTGATTATCTTTGCAGCCGCAGATCCTTACCCGAACCTTAATCTTTTGGACCGGTTTTTAATACTGATGCTAAAACAACAGGTTGATACGATTATCTGCTTTAATAAGAAAGATGTTGTAACGGAAAAAGAATTACAGCTTTTAGAAGAAGCTTATTTAAAATGCGGTTATAAAGTAATCTTTACCAGTACGTATACAGAAGAGGGCTTTGGAGTCCTGCATGAACTGTTAGAGAATAAAACGACAGTTTTAGCGGGACCGTCCGGTGTCGGTAAATCCTCTATCATCAACCGGATACACCCTGAGGCTAATATGGAAACTGGTGTAATCAGTGAAAAAATAAAAAGAGGAAAACACACTACCAGGCATTCGGAGCTGTTTTATATAGACGATAATTCTTTTATTATGGACACTCCCGGGTTTAGTTCTTTATACATTACTGAGATGGAAAAGGAAGAATTAAAAGATTATTTTGCTGAATTTCTTGAATATGAGGAAAACTGTAGATTTAATGGCTGCGTTCATCTAAATGAACCCGGCTGTGCGGTAAAGCAGGCCCTTAACGAAGGGAAAATCAGTAAAGTGCGATACAATAATTATATTGAGATTTATGAGGAATTAAAGCATCAGAAGAAATATTAAGGAGAGCGACTATGCTAAAGCTGGCACCATCAATACTTGCCGCAGATTTTACTCATCTTGGAGAAGATGTTATAAAAGCAGAAGAGGCAGGTGCAGATTATCTTCATATTGATGTTATGGACGGAGCCTTTGTACCAAGTATATCTTTTGGTGTCCCCGTAATTCAGGCTATACGTCCTATAACAAAACTCTTTTTTGACGTGCATTTAATGGTGGAGGAACCAATCCGCTATATCGAAGATTTTGCCAATGCGGGAGCTGATTTAATCACGGTTCATGCAGAAGCCTGCAAACACTTAAACCGTACCATATCAAGAATTAAAGAAAGTGGTATGAAGGTCTGCGTATCTTTAAATCCTGCAACCTCCCTTACCACTCTTGAATATGTACTTAAGGATATTGATATGGTACTGCTGATGAGTGTTAATCCGGGATTTGGAGGACAGACCTTTATTCCTGAAACTTTAAGAAAAATTACAGAGTTGAAAAATATGGCTCAAAAAAAACAATGTAATATTGATATTGAAGTAGATGGCGGAATATCTGTTTCAAATGTGAAAGAGGTCATTAAAGCGGGGGCGAATGTCATGGTTGCCGGTACGGCTGTATTTCGCGGGGATATCAAGAGAAATATTACGGAGTTTAAAGAGATATTCCATACCTTTGAATAAGTTTCAGCAATGGTATACAAACTTGTATATAAACTGATTCAATAGAAATAGTATTATTGATTTTACATCGTTTTAAAACAGAAAAATAATAAAGCCAATAAAATAGGAAATAATTGCTGATCAGCAAATCGGAGCAGAGGATGAAAGTAAACCGAATACTAATTATAACCGGTGGTGCCATATCACCGGATTTTGTTAAGGAATACCTTGACGGGCAGGAATTTAATATAGTAATTGCAGTTGACAGCGGTTTGGTAACTGCCAGGGAGCTTTTAATACCGATTCATTATATTGTAGGTGATTTTGATTCCGTACCCCGTGAGCTGATTGAATATTACCGCGCACAGGAAACTGCCGTTGTCATAAAAGAATATAATCCCATGAAAGATTTAACGGATACCCATATAGCAATTGATCTAAGCATGGAACTTAAGTGTGATGAACTTGTAATATTAGGAGCAACCGGTTCGCGGATGGATCATATGCTAGCTAATATACATTTATTATATTTACCTCTGAATAAGAATATAAAAGCTTTTATTATAGATGAACATAATAAAATATATCTGATAAATCAAAATATGACGATTGAAAAAAGCAAACTCCATGGACCTTATATCTCTCTTTTACCATTTACGGAGGAAGTAACAGAAGTTACCTTAAAAGGGTTTAAATATCCATTAGTGAAGCACACGATGCACATTGGTGACAGTTTGGGAGTCAGTAACGAAGTAGTCAGTGAGCGGGCAGATATAGAATTAAAACAGGGAACACTTGTAGTAATAGAAGCGAAAGATTGAAAGGAAGACACATATGAAGTTAGGTATAGTAGGTTTACCCAATGTAGGAAAGAGCACATTATTTAATTCGCTGACAAAGGCCGGAGCAGAATCTGCCAATTATCCATTTTGTACCATTGATCCCAATATTGGAATCGTTCCGGTACCGGATGAAAGGCTTAAGGTTTTAGGAGATTTATATAATACGGAAAAGATAGTGCCTGCAGCAATTGAATTTGTAGATATAGCCGGTTTAGTAAAAGGTGCTTCCAAAGGAGAAGGACTTGGTAACCAGTTTTTATCCAATATCAGAGAGGTAGATGCAATTGTTCATGTTGTCAGATGTTTTGAGGACAGCAATATTATCCATGTAGACGGTTCTGTTAACCCTTTAAGGGATATTGAAACAATCAATTTGGAATTAATTTTTTCTGATCTTGAAATAATTGAAAGAAGAATCGCCCGTACTTCAAAGGGTTCTAAGAATGATAAAGCTCTGGCAAAAGAATTGGAATTGCTGGGACAGTTAAAAGATCATCTGGAAGCCGGTAATATGGCTAAAAGCTTTAAAACTGAGGATGAAGAAGAGATTACTTTAATAAACAGTTATAATCTGCTGACCTATAAACCGGTCATCTATGCCGCTAATGTGAAAGAAGAGGATTTATCAGATGACGGAGCAGGTAATGAACAGGTTATGCAGGTAAGAGAGTTTGCTGGTAACGAACAGTCGGAAGTATTTGTAATCTGTGCCCAGATCGAGCAGGAAATAGCGGAACTTGACGAGGATGAGAAAAAGATGTTCCTTGAGGATATGGGATTAAAAGAATCCGGTCTTGAAAAATTAATCCGCGCAAGCTATAACATACTTGGATTAATCAGTTATTTAACTGCCGGACCCAAAGAAACAAAAGCCTGGACAATCGTAAAAGGTACCAAGGCTCCCCAGGCTGCCGGTAAGATTCATACTGATTTTGAACGAGGTTTTATCCGTGCGGAAATCGTAAATTATTCAAACCTTGTGGAAAGCGGCAGCTTTAATGCTGCAAAAGAGAAAGGGCTGGTACGTTCAGAAGGTAAGGAATATGTAGTACAGGATGGCGATGTTGTTTTATTCCGTTTCAATGTATAAGAAAGTGGTGGATTCGTATGGTAATGAGTGCTGCAACTAGTATATGGTTTCCAAATTTGGGTATTGAATTAAAAAATGTTGGTTCCTCCATTCAGGTATTTGGATTTCAGATTGCTTTTTATGGTATCGTAATCGCCTGTGGGATGGCGCTTGGTTATCTGGTTGCGGAATGGCAGGCTAAAAGAACCGGACAGGATAAAGATTTATATCTGGACTTTGCTTTATATGCAATCTTATTATCGGTAATCGGTGCCAGGATTTATTATGTTATTTTTGCCTGGGATGAATTTAAGGATAATCCCATACAGGTCTTTAACATTAGAAACGGCGGACTAGCCATATATGGTGGAGTAATTACAGCGATAGTAACTGCTTTGGTATATAGTAAAATTAAAAAGGTTTCATTTGCTCTTTTAGCCGATACGGCCTGTCTTGGATTAATAACTGGTCAGATTATCGGAAGATGGGGGAATTTTTTTAACAGGGAAGCCTTTGGAAAATATACCAATAATCCCTTTGCAATGCTTCTGGATCTTAGAGATGTTAGTTATGACTATACTGCTCCGGTTTCCTATCTTACTCAAAAATATGCCGGACGTCCGGATGCGTTAAAGCGCATTATGGAAATCAGGGATAATCCAGTTGTAATAAATGGAATTACGTATATTCAGGTTCATCCCACTTTCCTTTATGAGTCTGTGTGGAATTTATGTATCCTGATCTTATTGATTATGTATTCTAAGCACAAGAAATTCCATGGGGAAGTATTCCTTTTATATCTTGTGGGTTATGGTCTTGGAAGAGTATGGATTGAAGGTCTGAGAACAGATCAGCTGTTTTTGTGGAATACACCCTTTGCGGTATCTCAGTTGTTATCAGCGCTGTTAGTAATAGTAGCGGCTGCCTTTATTGTTTTCAAGCGTATTTCAATTACTAAGCGCAAAAAAGCTTAAATAAATGGTGTTTTTATTAAAATGCAAAAAGAATATTTAATAAAGAAGAATATAATATATAATAATAAATTTGATTCAAAAAATAAATTTGCGATAAAAAAATAGATGTTTGAAAAAAATAAATATGTAATAAAAAATTGAATATGTAATAAAAAATTGAATATGTAATAAAAATATGTAATAGTAAATGAATATGCAAGAATATTAAAAAGAATAAAAATGAAGAAAAAAGAATATGTAATGAATTTTTTGATGGAGGAATAGGACCAAAAGCCTATTCCTCCTATTTTTGTCTATATATTGATGAATTGTGATTGATTTTTGCCTTTAACACAATATATTGTATAAAGCCTGAATAATGTTACAAATCGTCGAAGGAAACCTGAATGGCTTGTCTATTTTTTATGCAGAAATACTTGATAAATTCCCACAAGTGGTATAAAATAATCGTAGAAGTGGAGCAAAGTGGAGAGAAGTGGTGGCAAGTGGTGAAAAAGTGGTAGACAGGTGGTGAAATCCATGTTCATGGGAGAATACAATCATACGATTGATACCAAGGGTAGAATAATAATACCATCTAAGTTCAGAGATGCTTTAGGTGATGAATTTGTTGTTACCCAAGGTTTAGACGGCTGCTTATTTGTATATCCTAATGAGGAATGGATGAACTTCGTCACGCAGCTTAAAAATCTCCCCGGAAGTAAAGAAGCCAGACAATTACAGCGTTATTTTATGGCCGGTGCTGCAACGTGTGAAGTGGACAAGCAGGGTAGAATCTTAATTCCAAACAAATTACGGGAACAAGCCGGTTTGGAGAAGGATATTGTGTTTGTCGGAGTCTTAAGTAAAATAGAAATCTGGAGCAAAGACAAATGGGAAAGCAATAATGATTACGATGATATGGATCAGATTGCAGAACATATGTCAGAGTTTGGACTAAGCTTTTAGGGGGCAGTGAATTGGACACTTTAACAGAAAATTTTAATTTTAAACACAAATCAGTACTATTAGATGAAACAATTGAAATGCTTGACATAAAACCGGAGGGTATCTATGTGGACGGTACCCTTGGAGGCGGCGGTCATTCTTATGAAATCTGCAAGCGATTGTCACCAAAGGGCAGACTGATTGGGATTGACCAGGATGAAGCAGCCATACGCGCCGGCGGCGGAAGGCTTTTGGAATTCAAAGATAAGGTAACCATTGTACGCAGCAACTATTCCGATATGAAGAAGGTTGTAACCGACCTTGGTATAAGTCAGGTCGATGGAATTATGCTGGACTTGGGAGTCTCATCCTACCAGCTTGATACCCCGGAGAGAGGGTTCTCTTATAAAGAGAACGCACCTCTTGATATGCGGATGGATACCAGATTTGATAAAACAGCAAAAGATATTGTGAATGGATACAGTGAATTTGATTTATATCGGATCATAAGGGATTATGGGGAAGATAAGTTTGCAAAAAACATTGCCAAGCATATTGTGCGGGTAAGAGAAGAAAAGCCAATTGAAACAACAGACGAACTGACGGATGCGATTAAAGCTGCAATTCCAATGAAAATCAGAATGAATACAGGACATCCTGCCAAAAAGACATTTCAGGCTATTCGGATTGAACTTAACAGGGAATTAGAAGTATTGAATAAATCTCTGGATGATATGATAGGAATGTTAACCAATAACGGCAGGTTATGTATCATAACCTTCCATTCGCTGGAAGACAGAATTGTTAAGAGCAGTTTTCGGAATAATGAAGATCCGTGTACCTGTCCGCCAAGTTTTCCGGTGTGTGTATGTGGCAAAATATCAAAGGGTAAGGTTATTACCAGAAAGCCAATTCTTCCGACAGAACAGGAAATAACGGAAAATAAGAGATCAAAAAGCGCAAAGTTAAGAGTATTTGAAAGACATTTATAGGAATCGAGGGGAAATTGCATGGAGGCAAAGAAACAACATTATCAGTATAATGATTACTCAACCTATGGGAATACCGCAAGAAAATTGCAGGTACTTCCCGGGTATGAAGAATCTGAGGAGTCAGCACCGATACGGCGGCCGCAGCGGGAGAAAAGGAATAGACCCAGACGCAGCCCGGGAATCGATTTATTTTCTGTGTTTTTTCTTACCCTAGCAATCTCTGTAACAGTTTATACCTGCATTTCTTATCTAAAGGTACAATCAGAAATTACAGAGCAAAATAAAGAAATTGCATCTTTAGAACACAGTCTGGTAAAGTTACAGAATCAGAATAAAGATGCATTAGCTAAAATCAATACCTCACTTGACTTGAATTATATTTATGAGATTGCAACGAAAGAACTTGGCATGGTCTATCCGGATAAGAACCAGGTTATAACTTATAAAAGTAACTTAAGTGATTATGTAAGGCAGTACAAGGAGATACCGGAAGTAACTGATTCGACAATTTTAGATAAAATTTTGAATTAAACAGCCGATATATATATTGTTGCCGATGACTAAATTTAAAAGTGCAGGTTGATAAAACTTAATCTGTATTTGCTGCCGCTAAACTGGCATATGGGAGTTAATATGAGAAATACAGTAAGAAATAAAAAAAGTAGAAAATTTACCCACAAAATGCAAGCAAAATTATTGCTTGTTTTTTGCGTTGTTTTAATAGCTATGTTAGGCTTAATTGTAAGGTTGGTTTATCTGAATCACGTAGATGGTGAGAGGTATGCAAAGAGAGTTTTATCCCAGCAAACCTATACCAGTACGGTAATCCCTTATCAGCGGGGAAGCATACTGGATCGGAAGGGAACCGTTTTAGCAGCCAGTGAAAAAGTATATAACATTATTCTGGATATTAAGTTAATGCTGGGAGAAGATGAGTATTTAAACCCGACAGTAAAAGCATTAACAGAGACATTTGAAGGTGTTAAAAAAGACACAATTATGGATTTAGTGGAGAAAAAGCCGGACAGCCAGTATATCATTCTAAAAAAGGGGATTAGCTACGAAGAAGTCTCGGCTTTTAAGAAAAAAGAAGAAAAAGATAAAAATATTTATGGAGTCTGGTTTGAAGAGGATTATGTAAGAAAATATCCTTATAAAACCCTGGGAAGCGATGTAATCGGATTTACCTCCAGCGGAAATGTAGGAAACTGGGGAATCGAACAATATTATAACGACCAGTTAAATGGTATTAACGGTATTGAATACGGTTACATAGATTCCGGGTTAAAACTGGAACAGACTACGAAACCTGCTGTTAATGGAAATACGATTATCTCTACCATCGATGCCAATGTTCAGGGAATTATCCAGGAACATATAAAGAAATATAATACGGAAAATGGAAGCAAGAATATAGGCGTTATTATAATGGATCCGAATAACGGTGAAATCTTAGCCATGGCTTCCAATGCAGAATATGATTTGAATAATCCAATGGATCTGACACCTTTTTATACAAAGGCAGAAATCGATAAAATGAGTGAAAAGGATAGGCTGGACGCTTTAAATGCTATTTGGAGAAATTATACTATTAGTGACACCTACGAACCAGGTTCAACTTTTAAACCATTTACTGTCTCAGCTGGTTTAGAGGAGAATATTATACATGCGAATGATACTTATGTTTGCGATGGAGGACAAAAAATCGGAGGGTATTATATCAGGTGTACCCACGTTCATGGGACAGTAACCCTGGCCCAGGCTCTAATGTTATCCTGCAATGATGCTCTTATGCAGATTGGAGCAAAGGAAGGGAAAAAATTGTTCTATGATTATCAGAATTTTTTTGGCATCGGTCACAAGACCGGAATCGACCTTCCTGGTGAAGCATCGGGTATATTAGTTCCGGAAAGTGGGTTGGGTCCCACGGAACTGGCAACCAGCAGTTTCGGACAGACATTTACAGTTTCCATGATTCAGATGGCAAGCGGGTTTTCCTCTTTAGTGAACGGTGGGTATTATTATCAGCCCCATATAATGAAGCAAATTATAAATCCAGCGGGTGCTACACTACAGAACTTTGATAAAGTTCTGGTAAAGGAATCAGTTTCCGCTGAAACCTCGAAATTTATCAGGAATGCAATGTATCTGACTGTCGAAGAAGGAACTGCGACAGGCGCAAAGGTTCCTGGCTATAAAGTAGGTGGAAAGACCGGAACAGCCCAGAAACTTCCAAGAGCAGATAGAAGACATCTGGTATCCTTTATCGGTGCAGTCCCTGCCGATAAACCTCAGATGGTTATTTATGTGGTTATTGATGATCCTCAGAATGTTGAACCATCAGCCCAATCCAGCAGTATCGCAACTAAATTTGCCGGTGAAATCCTAAAGGATATACTGCCATTTTTGGGTATTTACTCTTCTGATCCATCAGTTTCCTCTGATCTGGATGCGGTTTCAGACTTACTGCCAAGTAATGTAGATTCAAAATCAGCTAATAACAATACCCAAGAGACAGATACCTCTGAGCCGCAAAATACCCTGGATGATCCAGGCAATAAAGGCAAAAACAAGGAAGATAATACGACCGATGACGTAAATTCAGAGGATGATTCAAGCGATACCAGCAATACGATTGATGATCCTGACGGTAACACCGTGGATAATTTGGATTTTTTGCCAGAATCCATGGATGACTTGCCTCAATCGGATACGCAATCTGACAATAGCGATTAGTTTATAAATATATAATCATAACCTCTTATCTTGTGTAATAAAATAAAACGATAAGATAAATGAGGTTACCCTATGGCACGTAATAAAACCTTCAACCGCCGGAATGTGCTTGTCATTGTAGCAGTTATTTTGATAGCAGCAGTCGGTTTATCCGTAAGACTTGGTTATTTGATGATTGTTAAATCGGCTGAATATGCGGCCCGTGCAGAAGATCTTCATGAAAGAGAGCGGTCAATAAAGGCAGAGAGAGGAACCATCTACGATAGAAATGGAATAGCTATCGCCACAAATAAACCGGTCAGTACAATTTCAGTTATACATAGTCAGATTAAAGATCCGGAACGGGTAATTCAGGTTTTATCGGATTTACTCGGACTCAGTAAAGAATCGGTACGAAAAAGAGTCGAAAAGAACTCCTCCATTGAACGGATTAAATCCAATGTAGACAAAAAGATTGCCGATAAAATCAGAGAATCTGATTTAGACGGAGTCATGGTGGATGAAGATTACAAACGATTTTACCCTTACGCCAGTTTAGCCTCCAAAGTCATTGGCTTTACCGGTAGTGATAACCAGGGTATTATTGGCTTGGAAGTAGCATATGATAAATATTTAAAAGGAACGGATGGAACCATACTCACGCTTACAACTGCGTATGGTGTTGAAATAGATAATGCTGCAGAGGACAGGATAGAGCCAAGACCAGGGAATGATTTATATACCAGTCTGGATGTCAATATCCAAAAATATGCGGAACAGGCTGCAAAAAAGATTATGGAAGCTAAAAATGCCCATAATGTTAAAATGATCCTGATGAATCCACAGAATGGTGAATTATATGCCATGGTAAATGTTCCGGAGTTTGATTTAAATGATCCTTATAAGTTAACGGATAATATGTTAAATGGTATAGATTCCTCCTCATTAACCAGCAAACAGACCAACGATCTGCTGAATAATATGTGGAGGAATGCATGTATCAGTGATACTTATGAACCAGGTTCGGCCTTTAAGATTGTAACTGCTACCGCAGCGCTGGAAGAAAAGGTAGTAAAACTGGATGACAAATTTTTTTGTCCAGGTTACAAAATTGTAGAAGACCGCAGAATACGCTGCCATAAAGTCGGCGGACACGGAAGTGAAACATTTGTAGAAGGAATTAAGAATTCCTGCAATCCGGTATTCATGGAACTTGGCGCCAGGCTTGGTGTGACCAATATGTACAAATATTTTGGAAAACTTGGACTATTTAGTAAAACCGGGATTGATCTGCCAGGAGAAGCAAGATCCATTATGCATAAACCGGAAAATGTAGGTGCAGTAGAATTGGCAACGATCTCCTTTGGCCAGTCCTTTCAGATTACTCCACTCCAGCTTTTAGTTGCGGCCAGTGCTGTTGTCAATGGCGGCAATATTGTAACTCCTCATTTTGGTGTACAGGTTAAGAAACCGGAAGGCACTGTAGTAAAGACCTTTCAACATGAAGGTGCTAAAGGGGTTGTTTCAAAGGAAACTTCTGAAACCATGAAGTCACTATTGGAAGCTGTAGTATCAGAAGGTACCGGAAAAAGAGCCTATTTGCCAGGTTTTAAAATCGGCGGAAAAACAGCTACTTCCGAAAAACTGCCGAGAAGCAGTAATAAATATATATCCTCTTTTATTGGTTTTGCGCCTGCTGACAATCCCCAGGTGATTGCAGTGGTATTAATCGATGAACCCACCGGAATCTATTACGGCGGAACCATAGCAGCTCCCGTAGTTGCCGAAGTATTTAACAATGTACTACCATATCTGGGGGTTGAACCTCATTATACCGAAGCAGAGACCAAGGAATTTAATGTAGGCACCATTAAGATGCCGGATTTGGTAGGATTAAAGAAAGATGCCTTAAAGGATGCCTTAAAAGATATCGATTACGGAGACATCTATTATGAAGGTGATGGAGAAACTGTAATGGAACAATTTCCCTTAGCCGGGGAGATGATTAATCGAAATAGTGACTTGATTCTGTACTTAGAATAGCATATAATTAGAGAGTTGATTTTACGAATGAAATAACAAGAGGATTCACTTGGGAGGAAAGAAAGATGGATTTTAAAATATTAATGCCGGTAATTATATCATTTGTCATAAGCGTAATCTTATGTCCGATTTTAATACCATTCTTGAAACGGTTAAAATTTGGTCAGTTTGTACGTGATGACGGTCCGGAAAGCCACTTAAAGAAATCGGGGACCCCTACTATGGGCGGGATTATTATTTTGCTCAGTGTGACCCTTACCTCTTTACTATATATAGGCAAATATCCGGAGATGATACCGGTCTTATTCACTACCGTCGGCTTTGGTATTATTGGATTATTGGATGACTATATCAAGATTGTTATGAAGCGTTCTATGGGACTTAGGGCCTGGCAGAAATTAGTCGGTCAGATTCTGGTTACTTCCATTTTCGGATATTACCTGGTTAATTATACTGATGTCGGTACGTCTATGCTGATTCCATTTACAGGCGGTTTTATGGATGGTAAATATTTAAATACTTCATTTTTATTTATTCCGCTGCTGTTTGTGGCTGTCCTGGGGACAGTGAATGGAGCCAATTTTACTGACGGGTTGGATGGTTTGGCTACCAGTGTGACTCTTTTAATAGCTACGTTCTTTTCTGTAGTAGCGATTGGAATCCATAGCGGTATATCGCCGATTACCTGTGCGGTTGCCGGTAGTTTACTGGGATTTTTGGTATTTAACATATATCCGGCAAGGGTTTTTATGGGAGACACCGGATCCTTAGCTTTAGGCGGCTTTGTTGCAGCGTCCGCATATATGCTTCGTATGCCGCTTTTTATACTGATAGTAGGATTAATATATCTGGTTGAAGTCATTTCAGTTATGCTGCAGATAGGATACTTTAAACTGTCTGGCGGCAAGAGAATCTTTAAGATGGCACCGATCCATCACCACTTTGAATTGTGCGGCTGGGCGGAAACCAGGGTAGTAGCAGTCTTCTCAATCATAACGGCAATTCTTTGTTTAATTGCACTAATGGGAATATAACTCCTGGGAGGAAATTAAGATGAAACTTGAAAATAAACGGGTTTTTGTATTTGGAACCGGCATCAGCGGTATTTCTGCCGCCAAGCTATTACACAATATTGCTTCTGAAATAATTGTCTATGACGGCAATGATAAATTGGATATAGAAGAAATCAAAGCAAAACTGCCGGAAGATTTTAAAGGCAGGATTCTTCTAAAGGATGTACCTGAAGGGCTCATAGATTCTATTGATCTGCTTGTAGTAAGTCCAGGGGTACCGACAGATTTAGATTTGGTTAATCAGTTCAGGCAAAAGCAGATACCGATTTGGGGAGAAATTGAGCTGGCTTATTATTTTTCAAAAGGTAAAATTGTAGGTATTACCGGCACCAACGGCAAAACCACGACTACGACTTTGGTCGGGGAAATTATGAAAACATATTATGAAAGTGTTTTTGTAGTTGGTAATATCGGAGTTCCTTATACGGAGAATGTATTGCAGACTACCGAGGATTCTATTACCGTTGCTGAAATGAGCAGCTTCCAGTTGGAAACAATTGATACCTTTAAACCAAATGTCAGTGCAATTTTAAACATAACCCCGGATCATTTAAACCGACATCATACTATGGAGAATTATATTGCTGCGAAAAAGAATATTACTTTAAATCAGGACAGTAGCGATGTCTGTGTGTTAAATTATGAAGATGAAACTCTAAGAAAAATTGGCAGTGAATTAAAAACTAATGTATTCTACTTTAGTAGTCTGCATAATCTGGAACAGGGGATTTATCTGGAAGAAGATAACATCATATATAATGACGGAAATAAAAAGACTTTGGTCTGTAACATCCATGAACTAAACATCTTCGGACGCCACAGTTATGAAAATGTAATGGCTGCCGTAGCCTGTGGTATATCTTTATCCGTACCTATGGATAAAATTAAAGAGGCAATAACCAAATTTGTTGCGGTTGAACATAGGATTGAATTTGTTACAACAAAACACGGTGTTAAATATTACAACGATTCCAAAGGAACCAACCCCGATGCTTCTATGAAAGCAATTGAATCCATGCAGACTCCTACCTTATTAATCGCTGGGGGCTATGATAAAGGTTCTGAATACGATGAGTGGTTAGAGACCTTTGGAGATAAAATAAGGTATCTGGTTTTATTAGGTCAGACCAGGGATAAAATAGCAGAAACTGCCAGACGTCATGGGTATGAGAACATTATTATGACGGAAAGTTTAAAAGAAGCAGTTCAGGTATGTGCAGAAAAGGCCAATCAAGGAGATTCTGTGCTGTTATCCCCCGCCTGTGCAAGCTGGGGAATGTTTAAAAACTATGAAGAGCGGGGACATCTATTTAAAGAATATGTTAAAAACCTGCTCTAAGCCAAAGTCTATAAAATCAACACCGGATAAAGAGATTATGGATTGTTTCATCAGACATTAATACGTACATTTCGTACAGATAGGAGCAATAATGACAAGAGCAGAAAGGGAACAGGGAAAGCTAAAAAAATTCCATAGTTATTACGATTACAGTCTTCTGTTCTTAACCCTGTTTTTAGTTTGTTTTGGACTGGTCATGATTTACAGTACCAGTTCCTATAATGCAAGCAGGGATTATGGGAATCCAGCCTTTTATCTGGAAAAACAAAGTGCTTTTGCAGTACTTGGTGTTGTAATTATGTTAATCGTTTCAAAAATCGATTATCGGATATATATAACTAAATTACCTATCATAAGAGTCAAACCAGTTACTTTGCTTTTTATGTTATGTATCTTATTACAGACCTATGTCTTGATTTTCGGTGAGAAAATAAACGGTGCAAAGCGCTGGATTGATATGGGACCCTTAGGTCGGTTCCAGCCTTCGGAGTTATCAAAAATTGCAGTAATATTATTTACTGCCTACATAGTTAATTTATCGCCGGTAAAGCTGGATAAATTTAAAGGTTTTTTGAGAGTTGCCGCGTATATAGCACCTCTGATTCTATTGGTTTTGATTCCTAACTTCAGTACTGCCTTAGTAATGTCCTGTATTATGATTGCAATCTGTTTTGTGGCCAGCAGGAAGAAGTTATATTTTATCATAACCGGAATCCTGGGTGTGGGAATCGGTTCCATCTTTGTTTTTTTTGTAAGTTACCGCAGTACCCGTATTGATGTATGGCGGAATGTAGAAACCCATCCAAAAGGATATCAGATTTTGCAAGGGCTTTATGCAATAGCCTCCGGTGGTATCTTTGGCAAGGGACTTGGTGAAAGTATGCAAAAGCTGGGATTTATACCGGAATCCCACAATGATATGATTTTCTCGGTAATCTGTGAAGAATTAGGGCTTTTTGGTGCAGTAGCTGTAATTATGCTGTTTGTTTTAATGGTATGGCGGTTATTTGTAATCGCAATTAATGCAGCTGACCTTTACGGCGGACTAATTGCTACCGGGGTACTTACTCATATAGCAGTACAGGTTCTTCTTAACATAGCAGTTGTTACCAATACGATTCCTTCCACTGGTATTCCGCTTCCCTTTGTCAGTTACGGAGGCAGTTCCTTAATGGTTTTGCTATTTGAAATGGGAATCGCCTTAAGTGTTTCAAATCAGATTAAATATGAAAGATAGGTATTTACTATTACCCTTTGGCTACAAGCACAAAACAAAGAATATATCATATAGTAATTATATATTCTAGTTTGATGAGGTGCACCATGGCATTTATTGAGATCAATGGAGGAAAGCAGCTAAGTGGTGAAGTTAACATACAAGGTTCTAAAAATGCAGTATTACCGATTTTGGCAGCTACTGTACTAATAAATGGAATTATAAAGCTTAATCATTGTCCCAAAATATTAGATGTATTTCATATGATTAAAATATTGGAGGCAATCGGTTGTAACGCAAGCTGGGAGAAACACACCTTGATTATCGATACAACGAAGCTTAATACATCAACAGTTCCGGAGGAATATGTAAGACTCATGCGGTCATCTATTATTATGATGGGAGCTTTGCTGGGTCGTACCCATTCCGTTACCATAACCTATCCAGGTGGTTGTACCATAGGTGCCAGACCGATTGATTTCCATTTAAGTGCTTTTCAGGATATGAATGTCTCATTGGAAGAAGAGGACGGGCTGATTAAATGTACCACTACCGGTATCGTAGGCAATGAAATATCTCTTAAGTTCCCTAGTGTTGGAGCGACGGAAAATATTATTCTTGCTGCCGTATTAGCTACAGGTAAAACTAGTATCATCAATGCTGCGAAAGAACCTGAAATAACAGAATTATGTAAATTTTTAAACACTGCAGGAGCCGAAATTACCGGTGCTGGTACGGAAAAGATTGAAATCAATGGTGTGGAATATTTACACCCAATTGAATATACCGCTTGTTCCGACCGAATCGTAGCAGGAACGTATCTTGCTGCTGTAGCAGGTGCCGGAGGGGAAGCGGTTTTAACGGGAATTGGAGCCGGAAGTCTTCAGATGGTGGTTACCTTATTAAGGGAGATGGGCTGCAATATAATAAGTGGGGAAGAGTATATCATTATTTCTTCTTTGGGAAGGCTTAAACCCATATCACTAATCCGTACAATGCCGTATCCTGGATTTCCAACTGATATGCAGTCCCAGATTATGTCGGTACTTATGACAGCAACAGGAACCAGCAGAATAATTGAAGAAATCTTTGAGGGAAGATATCAAAACGTAAAAGAACAGATCAAATTTGGAGCAGATATTCAGATCGAAGGCAGGACAGCTGTTATTAATGGTGTGTCTAACCTGACAGGATGTGAAGTATTTGCCAGTGAACTAAGGGGTGGTGCAGCACTGGTTATTGCTGGACTTATGGCAAGAGGAAAAACAACTCTGCATAATCCGTACTTTATAGAACGCGGGTATGAGGATATATGCAGGGATTTGAGAAAATTGGGAGCAGACATTAAACTGGTAACCTGATTTTAGTTAAATGTAAAAGAACACATGAAAAGATTACGGGAAATCCTGAGGAAAAAGCTATAATCATATGCTTGATGATTTATGCAGTGGGAGAAGATATGAAAGAACAGAGGGAAAAACATCATAACAGCGCATTTTTACTTGGTTTGATGAAATTATTGATTCTTTGCCTTGTTATAATCATCCCTGCATTCATATTATTTATAACCTGCAGGCTTGACACGGTTATCGTGGAAGGCAGCAATCATTATACGAAGGAAGAACTACAGGATAAGGTTATTACCAAAAAGACAGATAGGAATACAATCTTACTTTATCTTAGATATAAATACGGCAAGGTAGATAGTATTCCGTTTGTCGAGGATATTGATATCAAACTGGTTAATAAAAATACAGTCAAAATACAGGTATATGAAAAAGTTATAACAGGCTGCATTGAATTAATGGGTGAATATATGTATTTTGATAAAGACGGAATTGTTGTGGAAAGTTCCGATGAAAAACTGCCGGATGTCCCCTTTGTAACAGGATTAAGTTTTGATCGTATTATATTATACGAAAAGCTTAAAGTTCAGCAGAAATCCCTGTTTACTGTCATTTTGAATTTAACTCAGCTGATTAAGAAATTTGATATCAAAGTAGAAAAAATTCAATTTGATTCCAGTCAGGAGGTTACTTTATACAGCGGTAATATTAAAATCCTGCTGGGAAAAAGGGACACCTATGATGAACAGATATCCGAGTTGATGAACCTTCTGCCAAAAACAAAGGGACAAAAAATAACCCTGGATATGAGGGATTTTAAAGAAGGGCAAAATGAAATAATTGCCAAGCCCCAGGAATAAAAAAATATAAATTTAGGGTTGATTATTTTAGTAATTAAAGATATTATATACTATAGGATTAAAAGAATATACTTGACTTTATTATACATGAATGCAGGACAAGCATATTTGTATAAATATTAAAGATTTTTCATAATTAATACGATAATGTTATTAATAATAGTTATTAAATATAGTGTAGAACGATATGTATTGTGAAGGAGGAAGTACCTTGCTTGAGATAAGAACAAATGAAGCTGATTCAACTGCAAAAATACTTGTAATCGGAGTTGGGGGTGCAGGGAATAACGCTGTTAATAGAATGATTGAAGAGAATATCGTCGGTGTTGATTTTATATGTGTGAATACGGATAAGCAGCACTTAAAAAATTGTAAAGCGCCGCAGTGTGTTCAGATCGGCGAAAAGTTAACGAAAGGGCTAGGAGCAGGTGCTCAGCCTGAAATCGGCGCCCAGGCTGCAGAAGAAAGCAGAGAAGAGTTAACAGACATAATCAAAGGCTCAGACATGGTATTTGTTACATGCGGTATGGGCGGTGGCACCGGTACGGGAGCTGCTCCTGTTGTTGCCCAGATAGCCAAAGAGATGGGAATCTTAACGGTTGGCATTGTTACAAAACCCTTTAAATTTGAAGCAAAAGCACGTATGAATAATGCGTTAAGCGGTATAGAGAAACTGAAAGAACATGTAGATACCTTAATCGTAATCCCCAATGATAAATTGTTAGAAATTGTTGACAGAAGAACCACTATGCCTGATGCACTCCGTAAGGCAGATGAAGTGTTACAGCAGGGTGTTCAGGGAATTACCGATTTAATTAATGTACCCGGCTTAATCAATTTGGATTTTGCGGATGTTCAGACAGTTATGAAAGATAAAGGAGTAGCGCATATCGGTATAGGTGTGGGTAAAGGTGATGACAAATGTGTCAATGCCGTTAACCAGGCTATTACGAGTCCATTGCTTGAGACTACGATTCAGGGGGCTTCCCATGTAATAATTAACATATCCGGGGATATCAGCTTAATTGAAGCCAATGAGGCAGCTACCATGGTTCAGGAATTAGCAGGGGATGCCGCGAATATCATATTTGGTGCTATGTATGACGAGACTACTCCGGATGAAGCAACAATTACTGTTATTGCAACCGGTTTAGACAGCAAGTCTGCTAACGCCAGAGAAGATGTAAAAGGACCAAGCTTTTTAAAACAACCATCACCAAGACCGGAATATAAGTTTAACAGTAGCGTTAATCCGTCAACTTCTTATTCCAAAGCCCAATCCCAAATAGCAGCAGCTTCTGGCAATAATAACATGAACAGAACTCCTTCACAAAATTTCGGCAGCCCGATTTCTTCAGCAAACGCTCCGATCGGCGGTAACAATGAATCTGGAGGAATTAAGATACCTGAATTCCTGCAAAAAAATAGAAATCATAAGTAAAGCGGAAATCATAGATAAAGTGTAAATCATAGATTAAGCGTAAATCATAGATAGAGCGGAAATCATAGATAAAGCATAAATCATAGATTAAGCGGAAATCATAGATAAAGCATAAATCATAGATTAAGCGGAAATCATAGATAAATAGAAATCACAATTAAACAGAAATCACAATAAAACAATAATTATTAATAAAACAGAAATTGTTTCTAAAACAGAATTAAGATGAACAGAATTATCAATAGATCTTAGTTAGAACAGAATTTTAATAGGAATATAATATATAATCAAGAAAGCCTGTCCGTACTTTTGTTAACAAAAGCCGGACAGGCTTTTTTTGTAATGCCTGCCTTTCTAGAATAAGTCTTCCAAACCAATACAAAGAAATTTCTTTTTTCTGTAAAATTCCTCGAATATTCATATGGAATAATATGTAAAAACAATACATGTTTAGGTATCTTACTGATGGTTTTACTATTATTTTGTAAGTATGAGTAAATGAAAAAGACAAATCAATATCCAGAAAATGACAAAATATATAACCTAAAGAAGCTATAATAGGTAAAGTAAATACAAGTTATGGAAGCGGGGGTGAATTTGTACGTTGAGGTTTATGTTGATGTAATATTTAGTATTAATTTTATAATGGATATCCTGTTACTTTTGATAGTGAAGAAAATTTTAAAATGCAGGAGCAGCATTCTGCGTATGATTGGCGGAGCAGGAACGGGAGCCCTTGGAGCTTGTATACTGGCTGTTAATCCAAAGCTGAATGGATTCCTGCAGTTCCTTACTTCTTATGTTGTAATTTGTACCGCTATGATACTCATTGCATTTGGTTTTACAAGTCTGGCGGCAGGCATAAAAGCAGTTATTATACTATATATTACTACATTTTTTCTGGGCGGTGTAATTAATTCTCTTTATTATCACTCTATGATAGGATATTATTTCGAAGAACTAATTCAGGGAAGATTATTTCAGAATCGAAATATGGCATTTTTTATTCTGTCAGCAGTGGCAGGAGGAGCAGCAGCGGTTATATTTGTTATTACCTTAAAAAACCTGCGCAGTGGAGAACTTAAGACTTATGAGACAGAATTGTCATATGGAGGAAAGAATATTCAGATAATCGGATTGTTAGATACAGGTAATAATTTGTATGATCCGATTTATGGAAAGCCGGTCATAATTGCGGAATTTTCTTCATTAGAACCGCTACTTTCAGTAAATCAAAGGGATCTGCTTTGCAGAGTACTTGATTCCTTGGAAGGAAAGCATACCACATTACAAGAAATTGATCATTCACCGGAAAACGGCGGTATCTCACAAAATGAAGCAGAAGAACATTTTAATATAATGATGATACCTTATCACTCAATAGGTAAAAAAAACGGTATGATGCCGGCAATCATAATGAATCGGGTTAAAATAGTAAGCGGTAAGGAAAAAATGTACAGTGAGAATGTATATACAGCTGTCACCAGGGGAAATTTATCTAAGGAAAAAAAGTACCAGGTAATTTTACATAGGGGAATTATGTAACAATTCAAAATAGGGATCAATACAATTAGTTACTATACTATTATGTAATAAAATACCCTGATGAGAATAGGCTTAAACACGCAGATTGGAAGTTTGGCAGACAATTTCACTATATATTGTTTTGCATTGGGTGAAACTGTAAAGGGAGGAAAAGTAAAAAATGCTATTGAAAATTACAATACCAAATAAAATTCAATTTAGGGTTATTCCTGACTTTAGAAGTATCTTATTTAGTGGTCATGGAGATATACATTATATTGGTGGAGCAGAAGTTCTTCCCGCACCGCTTGATGCAGTCAGGGAAGCGGAGGAAATAGCTAAATTAGGAACGGAGTATGATACAGAGGCAAAATCCATATTGGTTGAACATAATTTACGACTGGTGGTTTATATAGCAAAAAAATTCGACAATACCGGAGTTGGTGTCGAAGACCTGATTTCAATTGGAACCATAGGCTTGATTAAAGCTATTAATACATATAATCCGGACAAAAACATTAAACTTGCTACCTACGCTTCAAGATGTATTGAAAATGAAATATTAATGTATTTAAGAAGAAATAATAAGACGAAACTGGAAGTTTCCATTGACGAACCGTTAAATGTGGATTGGGATGGTAATGAGTTATTATTATCTGACATTTTGGGAACGGAAGAAGATGTTATTTATAAAAATATTGAAGAAGAAGTGGACAGAAAGCTTTTAGGAAAAGCTTTATCAAAACTCAGTGAACGGGAAAGAATTATAGTTCAGCTTCGGTTTGGCTTAAATACTGAAGATGGGAATGAGCGGACCCAGAAGGAAGTTGCAGATCTTTTAGGTATTTCCCAGTCCTATATTTCCAGATTGGAAAAGAAAATTATTAAAAGGTTAAAGAAAGAAATGTTGAGATTAGAATAGGTAACAGGATTTAAAAAAAGGAAATTATTACATCTGGTTTTACCGTATAAAGAGAACCCAAATAGTGAATCATTTATTTAGTAAATATGATTTGGGAGGTTTCAATATGGCTCTTTATAAGGTAGAAATATGTGGTGTAAATACATCAAAATTACCATTACTGAACAATAGTGAGAAGGAAGAACTATTCAAGCGTATTTTAAAGGGGGACAAAGAAGCCAGAGAATTATATATAAAGGGTAATCTTCGGCTGGTGCTTAGCATTATACAGCGTTTTTCCAACAGCAATGAAAATGTCGATGACCTATTTCAAATTGGTTGTATCGGACTTATGAAGGCAATTGATAATTTTGACATTACTCAGAATGTAAAATTTTCAACCTATGCAGTTCCCATGATTATCGGTGAAATCAGACGTTATTTAAGAGATAATAACAGCATCCGGGTCAGCCGTTCCTTAAGGGATACCGCTTACAAAGCTATTTATGCAAAAGAAGCTTTATTAAAAAAGAACGATAAAGAACCTACCGTATGTGAAATTGCTGAAGAAATTGGTATGAGCAAGGAAGATATTGTATTTGCCCTGGATGCAATACAAAGTCCCGTATCCCTTTATGAGCCAGTATATTCCGAAGGCGGAGACACACTATATATTATGGATCAGGTTAGTGATAAAAAAAATAAAGAAGAAAACTGGGTAGAAGAGATTTCCTTAAAAGAAGCCCTGTCTAAGTTATCGGAACGGGAAAGAAATATTATTGAGCTTCGTTTCTATGAAGGCAAGACACAGATGGAAGTTGCCAAAGAAATCTGTATCTCCCAGGCACAGGTATCCAGATTGGAAAAATCAGCTTTAAAAAGTATGAAAAATTATCTGGTTCAATAAGTAAAAAAATAACAATTGCGTGAGTTTATTACAAAATAATGATCAATTGTAAAAATAACAGGTTTGATATTTTGAACATGTCTTAAAGTCAAGATATCAAACCTGTAAATATGTATCAAAAGAAAATTATATAAAAGCAGATTTAATTAATGCTTTCTCTGCATCGATATCCACTAGAATAACATCAGCTCCGATTTGCTTTATACAGGTATAATCAATTACATATTCTTGATCCCTGCCAAGAATTCCCCATATTTTACAAGGACCCGGCACAATCAGCCTTACAACGATACCGGTATGAATGTCAATCTCTATGTCACAGATATATCCAAGTCTTTCACCGTCTCTGCAGTTAATGACTTCTTTTTCTTTTAATTCGCAAAATCTCATATTGCAAACACCTCACTTGTTCGGTTTAGTATCGCATTTATTTATAAATATATGTTCAGGAATATGGATATATGTAGAAAATGACTTGACCAAACAGCAAAACTTCAATATAATCGAGCTATAATTATTAATTGAGAAACTTTTTCTGATGGTTATAAAACATAGTTCTTATAATATGAACAAGCTCGTAATCTGCAATATTGTTCTGAAATATGGTATTAAGATGTAAGGTATGTATTAAGACGTAAGTATGTATTAAGCTGTAATATATATTAAGAAGTAATGCATGTATTATGATGTAAAGTACGTATTAAGCTGTAATATGGTATTATGATGTAAAGTATGTATTAAGCTAAAATATGGTATTAAGATGTAAAGTATGTATTAAGATGTAAGTATTATGTTGTAAAGCATGCATTAAGTTGTAATATAAGTATTAAGATGCAATGTATCAAGATGTCATGTATATTTAGGATGATCTGTATTCCAAGATATAATGGGTGTGTTAAGCTGTAATATGTGTATTATGATACAATATATATAAAATAACGAATATATCCGGTATAAAAGTGATATAAAGAAAAGAGGTAGCACAATGAAGTGTCCATTTTGCGGTAAAGAAAATACTAGGGTAATAGATTCAAGACCTGCCGATGATAACAGTTCCATCAGAAGAAGACGGCAATGTGACGAATGTTCCAAACGGTTTACAACCTATGAAAAAGTAGAAGCAATCCCCTTAGTAGTCATTAAGAAAGACAATAACAGAGAACCTTATGACCGATCAAAAATAGAAGCAGGAGTATTTCGTTCCTGCCATAAGCGACCGATTTCGGTAGATCAGATTAATGCTCTGGTTGATGAGGTGGAAAATGCTATTTTTAATCTGGAAGAAAAAGAAGTCCCAAGCTCCATTATCGGTGAAATACTTATGGACAAATTAAAGGATCTTGATCCGGTAGCCTATGTAAGATTTGCCTCTGTTTACCGTGAATTTAAAGATGTTAATACATTTATGAATGAACTAAAAAAGATTCTGGATAATTAAGCTATAAAGCAGGTGGTTTAGAGGAGGAAGTATGGAGACATTGGAAACGGAAAGGTTATTATTGAGAAAATGGCAGGAATCGGATTTAGCTGATTTTTATGAATATGCGAAAAATCCTAATGTAGGTCCGAAAGCAGGTTGGAAACCCCATGAGAGTCTCTTGGAGTCAAGGGAAATACTTCATTCTTTCATAGAGAATGAGGAGGTTTGGGCAGTTGTATATAAGGAAAACAGTAAAGTGATCGGTTCCGTGGGGTTACATAACGACAGTAAAAGAATGCTTCCTAATATAAAAATGATAGGTTATGTCCTTTCAGAGGATTACTGGGGACTGGGGCTGATTCCGGAAGCAGTTTTTGCGGTAATGCGTTATGCATTTGAGGGATTGGCAATAGACTTATTAACGATTTATCATTATCCATATAATTATCAGTCCAGGCGGGTTATAGAGAAATGTGGATTTCGGTATGAAGGCATTCTACGTATGGGAAGCCAGATTTATAACGGGCAGATTTATGATGATGTATGTTATTCCCTTTTAAAAGAGGAATGGTTTCAGGATTTCGGGGCAGCTGCTGATATTTTTCATGAAATTGATCCAATGTAAAAACCCTGGAAGCTCTTTCTTCCTATTATAACGTAAGTTTAATCTAAAGATAGTAGGATATAGTTTATTGCTTGCACTTGGGTTTTATACAATTGGGTTCAAAATAAATATTATAGAATCTTGTAAGATACAAATATCTTTGTTATAATTTTAAGTGGATGATGTTCCTTCATTGCAGAGAGACAATGAAAGGAGCAATTATGTTCAGTAAAGCACTTAGTGCTGCCGTTAATGGTATTGATGGTTATATCGTGTCTGTAGAAGCTGATGTCAGCGATGGATTGCCGGTTTTTGACCTTGTGGGTTATTTAGGATCGGAAGTCCGGGAGGCAAGGGAAAGAGTACGGATATCACTAAAAAATTCCGGTTATTTGCTGCCAGCGAAAAGAATTACAGTTAATTTATCCCCGGCGGACCTTCGTAAGGAAGGGACTGCCTTTGATCTTCCTATTGCAATCGCAATTTTGACTGCCTTCGGTCATATTCCCCAAGAAAATCTTTTGAAAACCCTGTTTGTTGGTGAGATGAGTTTAAACGGAGAAATTAATAAAGTAAACGGTGTACTTCCCGTTGTTTACACGGCATATAAGCTCGGGTTTACCAGATGCCTTGTCCCTATGGACAATGTGAAAGAAGGTGCAGTGGTTTCCGGCATTGATGTCTATGGTGTAAAGAATCTTCGTGATGCTGTTAAGTTTTTAAATAACGATTTAATTTTAGAACCCTGTTATGTCAGAAAAGAAGATATAGCAACCTATGAAGAAGAAACAGATCAGCTTGATTTTTCTGATGTAACCGGACAGGAGCTTGCGAAAAGGGCAATGGAGATTGCTGCTTGCGGAATGCATAATATACTTATGGTTGGTCCTCCGGGGGCTGGTAAAACCATGCTTGCCAAACGGATACCTACCATAATGCCGGAACTGTCTTTTGAAGAAAGCCTGGAGATTTCAAAAATCTACAGTGTTACCGGAATGCTAAATAATAATCTGTCCTTAATACAAAAAAGACCTTTTCGAGCCCCACATCATACTATAACCTCCGCGGCCCTTGCCGGCGGAGGAAGAATCCCTGTGCCGGGTGAAATCAGCCTTGCCCATCTTGGCGTCCTGTTTCTGGACGAATTACCCGAATTTAACCGCAATACAATTGAAATACTCAGACAGCCTTTAGAAGAAAATGAAGTTACCATTGCAAGATTACAAGGTACTTACCGTTATCCTGCTGATTTTATGCTGGTTGCAGCTATGAATCCCTGTTCCTGCGGTCATTATCCTGACAGGAATAAATGTAACTGCTCACCGAATCAGGTAAAACGATATCTGGGAAAAATAAGCAGACCTTTACTTGACCGTATCGATATCTGTATTGAAACCTTACAGGTAAATTATAAAGAGCTTAATACTCATAAACCGGAAGAAACATCCGAATCCATAAGGACCAGGGTAAAAAAGGCACAGGACATACAGTTTAATCGTTATAAGGAGGAGAACTTTTATTTTAATTCCCAGCTAACCCCTAAGACAATAAATAAGTACTGCCGTCTGGGAAGTAAAGAACAAAAACTCCTGGAAAAAGCTTTTATAAAAATGAATCTGAGCGCAAGGGCATATCACCGGATTCTTAAGGTATCCAGGTCAATTGCAGATCTGGAGGGCTCTGATGATATTAAAGAAAATCACTTAAGCGAGGCAATCTGCTATCGAAGTCTGGACAAGAAGTATTGGGATGAAGCTTAAATCTCTTAAACCACGTTGTGTTGATTGGTGGAGTACACAAAAAGGTGTTTAGGTTGATACGAGAAAGGTTTTTTAACCGGTAAAAGTACAGAAGGTGTTTTTTCACACAGTATTTGATTGCCGTTTTGCGGCAGATGGAGGATAGTATGACACAGAAGGAATATTGGTTTTGGCTATGCAATATAGACCAGATTGGATTAAAGAAGACCCAAGCTCTGTTAGAATTCTTTGGAACTCCGGAACAGATCTATCTGGATAATGGAAAAGGCTTGGAGCAAATAACGGTATTATCAAAGGCAGATACCGAAGCCATTTTAAAAAGCAAAGAGTCAGGAAGAATACAAGAAAATTATGCTAAACTTTTAAGTAAAGGCATATATTTTGTAACGAAAGAGGAGGACCAGTATCCGGAGAAGCTGCATAATATATATAATCCGCCTTATGCCCTCTATGTTAAGGGAAGATTGCCCCAGAAGGAGAAAATCAGTATAGCCGTTGTCGGAGCCAGAAATTGCTCTGATTATGGAAGGGAGACGGCAAAATACTTGGCAGGTGAACTGGCAGAGGCAGGCGTCGGAATCATAAGCGGGCTGGCAAGAGGTATCGATGGTTATGCCCATGAGGGAGCAATAACCGCAGGAGGAAGTACCTATGCGGTGGAAGGATGCGGTGTCGATATCTGTTATCCGAAAGAAAATTTCAACTTATATATGAATATGCAGGAAAAAGGAGGAATCATATCGGAATATGGACCGGGAATTTTTCCGAAACCTTATAATTTTCCTATGCGTAACCGTTTAATTAGTGGCATGTCCGATGGAATCCTTGTAATAGAAGCGAAAGAAAAGAGCGGATCGTTAATAACAGCGGATATGGGACTTGAGCAGGGTAAAAATGTATATGCCGTACCAGGACGCATAAAGGATCAGTTAAGTTCCGGGTGTAATAACTTGATTAAAATGGGTGCAAAACCGGTCACTGGCACCGAGGATATTCTGGAAGATTACGGATTAAATTATAAAAATTGTAAAAACCCAAAGAAAAAAATTGATAAATTACTTGAAACCAATGAAAAAATAGTGTATGCTTGTCTAAGTTTCTTACCAAAGCATATGAATGAAATTGCTGGGGAAACTAATTTAAGTATAATGGAATTATCAGAAATCCTGATGAATTTGGAATTAAAAAATTATATCAAACAAATAAGAAAGAATTACTATGCATATATATCATAAACAAAAAAGCAGCAAAACCAGATAAGGGGAGTGGGTATATGTCTAAAAATCTAGTGATAGTAGAATCACCGGCAAAGGCTAAGACAATTAAAAAATTTTTAGGAAGTAACTATGAAGTAATCGCATCCAACGGACATGTAAGGGATTTGCCGAAAAGCCAGATGGGAATTGACGTTAACAATGATTTTGAACCCAAATATATAACAATCCGGGGAAAAGGAGATTTACTGGCTAAAATCAGAAAAGAAGTTAAAAAGGCCGATAAAGTTTATCTTGCAACTGACCCTGACCGTGAAGGTGAGGCGATTTCCTGGCATTTGTCAAAAACTTTAAAATTAGAAGAAAACAATACCAGCAGGATTACTTTTAACGAAATTACAAAGAATGCTGTTAAATCCTCAATTAAACAGGCCAGGGATATTGATATGAATTTAGTGGATTCCCAGCAGACCAGAAGAATGCTTGATAGAATGGTAGGCTACCGAATCAGCCCCTTATTATGGGCTAAGGTAAAAAGAGGTTTAAGTGCGGGTCGTGTCCAGTCAGTTGCACTGCGCATAATCTGTGACAGGGAAGAAGAAATCAATGCATTTGTTCCAGAAGAATACTGGAATTTGGAAGGCGAATTTGATATTAAAGGAGATAAAAGCCCTTTAACGGCTAAGTTTGCAGGAATCGGCAGTGAAAGAACAGTCATTCATTCCGAAGCAGAATTAAATGAAATATTAAAGAACTTAGAAAATGCTGAATTTAACATTACAGAAATCAAACGTGGAGAACGTCAGAAAAAATCACCACTACCGTTTACAACCAGTACCTTACAACAGGAAGCTGCCAAGAATTTAAATTTTTCTACCTCAAAAACTATGCGGCTTGCGCAGCAGCTGTATGAAGGTGTTGATATAGAAAACCATGGGACCGTCGGTTTAATTACGTATCTGCGTACCGACTCGGTAAGGATATCAGAAGAAGCGGATACTGCAGCAAGAGAATTTATTCAATCAAGTTATGGTGCAGAATTTGTTGCGGATAAGGAGAAGACGAAGGAAAACGGTAAAAAAATTCAAGATGCCCATGAGGCAATTAGACCTACCTATGTGGACTTAACGCCGGTGGTGGTTAAAGAGTCTTTAAGCCGTGACCAGTTTAGATTATACCAGCTGATTTGGAAGAGATTTATTGCAAGCAGGATGCAGGCTGCCAAATATGAAACCATTGCTGTTAAGATTGATGGAAACGGATACCGTTTCACTACCTCGGGTTCTAAATTGATTTTTGATGGTTATATGTCTGTTTATACCACAGTAGACGATGAAAAGCAAAACAATATCATGTTAAAAAATCTAACGGAGGATGCAAAACTTACTCTGACAAGGTTAAACCATTCCCAGCATTTTACCCAGCCGCCGGCTCATTATACAGAAGCCTCCCTGGTCAAGACATTAGAAGAACTGGGTATTGGAAGACCAAGTACGTATGCACCTACGATTACAACGATAATGGCTAGAAGATATGTGGTGAAAGAAAATAAAAATTTATATATTACTGAACTTGGAGAAGTAGTAAATAAAATAATGAAGCAGGCATTTCCAAGTATAGTGGATGTTAACTTCACCGCCAATTTAGAGTCTCTTCTGGATGGCGTCGAAGATGGATCTATTCCCTGGAAAACCGTTGTCCGTAATTTTTACCCGGATTTGGAAGCGGCAGTATCCCAGGCAGAAGAAAGTCTGGAAGAGATTAAGATTGAAGACGAAAAGACCGATATAATATGTGAGGAGTGCGGGCGTAATATGGTTATAAAATATGGTCCCCACGGTAAATTCCTGGCCTGCCCGGGATTTCCTGACTGTCGCAATACGAAACCATATCTGGAAAAGATCGGTGTTGCTTGTCCGTTATGTGGTAAAGATGTCGTAATCCGTAAAACCAAAAAAGGCAGAAAATATTATGGCTGCGAAAATAATCCGGAATGTGAGTTTATGACCTGGCAGAAGCCTTCTGAGCAAAGATGCCCAAAATGTAATGGAATCATGGTAGAAAAAGGAACGAGTTTAGTATGCAATGACGAAAAATGTGGTTGTATTGTAGCGAAAAAATGATAAATACGCTAAAAACAGTATTTTTTTTGGTAAATGTGTTTCAAAATCGGTGAATAACTATTGTTTTTATGAAAAATCTATGGTAAGATTTATCTGATAACACAATTATTATGCGTATGCGTTTATATTATGTGAATTAGTACAGCTGGATACTAAGAGAAAGATAAGTATCAATCGGTGGGGGTACTGGGAGGATGTTTCATGAGCGTACAGTTGCTAGACAAGACAAGAAAGATTAACAAACTATTACACAATAATAATTCCCATAAGGTTGTCTTTAATGATATTTGTGAAGTATTGAGTGAAATTTTGGAATCCAATATTCTTGTGATAAGTAAAAAGGGAAAAGTATTAGGAATTAAAAACAGGGATGACATCACAGAAATTAAAGAGTTAATTAAAGACAATGTTGGAGGATATATCGATCAATTATTGAATGAAAGATTGTTAAACATTTTATCCACCAAAGAGAATGTTAATTTGTTGACATTAGGTTTTGAATTTGAACAAGAGAATAACTATCAGGCGATTATTAATCCCATCGATATAGCTGGGGAGAGACTGGGTACTTTGTTCTTATACAAAAGCAGCAAACAATATGATCTGGATGACATTATTTTAAGTGAGTATGGTACTACTGTTGTCGGTCTTGAGATGATGCGCTCCGTGAACGAAGAGAATGCAGAGGAGAACAGAAAGGTTCAAATCGTTAAGTCAGCGATTAGTACGTTATCTTTTTCAGAATTAGAAGCTATCATTCATATATTTGAAGAGCTAGAAGGCAATGAAGGAATACTGGTTGCAAGTAAAATAGCAGATCGAGTCGGCATAACCAGATCCGTAATCGTCAATGCACTAAGAAAGTTCGAAAGTGCCGGAGTGATCGAATCCAGATCCTCAGGTATGAAAGGCACCTACATTAAGGTTTTGAATGATGTAGTATTTGATGAATTAAAAAAATTGAATAAATAATTAAAATAATGTATTTTATGAATAATTAGATAAATTGTAATATTTATATTAAAATACGACAAAATATATGTTAAGGGTATTAGAATAAAGTATTAATTAATGGAATAGATTATAATGAAAAAAGGATTTATGAGGAATTTCGACTCATAAATCCTTTTTTGCGATATAATATTACAAAATTCGCGTTATATTTTTACATTTTATGATATAATAGTACTAGTTGAATAAAAATTGCTTGTTTTTTTGTCATAAAATAATTATAATTATACCAGATACGAAAGGAGTGTAAATATGATAGGTTCGAATGCGTTTAATTATATCAATATTTTGGACAAAGCTGCAGATGCCAGCTGGACAAGAAATGAATTAATAACTAATAATATAGCAAACGTAAGTACACCTAATTATAAGCGAAAGGATATTGAATTTCAGACTTATTTGGCAAGAGAGCTTCAAGGCAAGGGAACCTTGAATCAAAAAGTTGCTAATGCGGATTTAAATTCTTTAGAGGCTTCCGTCTATACAGATCATTCTAATTTAAGCTACCGGCTGGATGGTAATAATGTAGATATTGATACGGAATCGGCTATGGAAGCTGAGAATCAGATAAGGTATTATACTTTGTTAGATTCCATGACTCAGGAATTCAGCAGAATTAAGTCGGTATTAACCAATAATTAGGAGGGTGTTATATGTCTTTAATGGATGGATTGAATATCAGCGCAAGCGGAATGACAGCACAAAGACTCAGAATGGATATTATATCACAAAATATAGCCAATGTAAAAACAACCAGAGATGAAAACGGTCAGGTTTACAGACGTAAGATGGTTGTATTTGCAGAAAAAGGCACAGAACCATTTGCAGCTGTATTAAATAGTAAGACTGGTACCAGAGCTGGTAACGGGGTTAAGGTAACTGAGATTACGGAAGATAAGAAGACACCTCTTAACATGGTGTACGATCCGTCTCATCCGGATGCTGATAAAGATGGATATGTAGCCTATCCAAATATTAATACGGTGACCGAAATGACGAATTTAATTGATGCCAGCCGGTCATATGAAGCAAACATAACGGCATTTAATGCCACTAAAAATATGGCTTTAAAGGGATTAGAAGTGGGAAAATAATTAATAGGGGGTAACTTATGGACATAGCATTACTGAATGGTATATCAAATCTTAGTACGTTTAACACAGATTCTACTGCAGTTAATAAAGCGAATAAAAATGAAACATTTGAAAATCTGTTTCAATCAGCCCTTTCTATGATAAAAGAAACGGGTAATTTAACAGATGCTGCAGAGAAAGCGGAAATGTCATATGCGTTAGGTTTTACTGACAATACCCATGATCTGCAGGTTGCACAGCAGAAAGCCAACCTTTCACTCCAATATACGGTGGCTGTAAGAAATAAGGTATTAGAATCTTATAAAGAGATTATGAATCTCCAATTCTAACTCGATGACTAGAGGAGCAGTAACATGGTTGACAAACTAAAACAGATACCGGTTCAGCTATTAAATCAATGGAATAAATATTCAAGTAAGCAGAAGACAATTATTATTAGTGTAATTGCGACTGTTTTCTTGGCATTGATTATATTAGTTACATTTATGAACAGGACAGAGTATAAAACGTTAATTGTGAATGAAACAACAAAAGACGCGAGTGCTGTAGCTAAAATATTGGAAGATAAGGGTATTGCATATAAACTTGATAGCGATAAAGTTACAATATCAGTAGATAAAAAGAAATATTCGGATGCTCTTCTTTTAGTATACAGCAGTGATGTCCCTACTTCGGGTTTATCAATGGATCAATTGATGAACAATAGTTTAAGTACTACCAACAGCGACCGAAATTTAAAGAATCATTTATATATACAATCAGAAATCAGAAAATATTTAATTACGATGACTGGAATCAAGGATGCCCAGGTCACCTACGTACCACAGGAAAATTCCTTCAGTGTCTTATCTGAAAAGCAGAACTATCCGGCCAGCGTAGCCTTAACCATTACAGATGATTTTAACATCTCAACTGCTCAGGCAGTCGCAGAATATGTTGCTGCCGCCATTGGCAATGAATCTACGGATAAGATTAAAGTTATTGATCAAAATGGTAATCTGTTATTTGGCGGAAAAGATGATTTGTACTCAGGGAGTGCCAACTCTGTCTTGGAATATCGTGAAAAACTTCAGAATACTTATAACAACAATATATATATGCTCATGATGAAGTTGGGTTACACAGATGTCCAGCCTATGTTTAACTGGTCTCTTAATATGGACAAGGTAACGGAACTCTTTACCGAGCAGATCCCGGCGGAAGGACAGGACCAGGGTCTATATAAGAATTATTATTCTTATGAGGCTAAGAATACCAGCAGCAGTGCCGGTGGCCCCCCTGGTACGGACTCTAATGATGAAACTACATATCAAGGACAGACGGACGGTGCACAGGGTTCGTCATCTAGTACAGTCCAAATTGAATATCTCCCCAGCGAGAGGGTCACGAATACAGAACGTGAAATCGGTGCTGTAATACCGGATCAGTCTTCGGGAAGTATAGTATGTACAAAGGTTATTACCATTAAAGAAGATGAATTAAAAGATAAGGGTGAATTAGCAGACCAGACATTCGATCAATATATAGCGAATTATCAAACACCTGCTCCACAGGCTGCAAGTGCTGATGTATATAATATGGTATCACTGGCAACTGGTATTTCAGCAGACAGGTTGTCAATTCTGGTATATGAGCAGCCATTATTTGTTCCAAAAGTAACGAATACAAGAGGTTTTGCGTTCTACCTCCAGATTATTCTTGCGGTATTAATCGTAGCATTGCTGATCTTTGTAGTATTTAAGGGAACTTCACCAGTTGAAGTAACCGAACTGGAACCGGAATTATCAGTAGAACAGCTTCTGGCTACTACGAAGGAGAACCAGTCCTTAGATGATATTGAATTCAGTGAGAAATCAGAGACCAAGAAGATGATTGAGAAATTTGTGGATGAAAATCCGGATGCAGTAGCTCAGTTACTACGGAACTGGTTAAACGATGAATGGGGTTAATAGTAAGAAATTTTAAGGAGGATGCCAAATGGCTAAGAATACTGAAATTACGGGGGTTCAAAAAGCTGCGGTACTCTTAATCGCACTTGGACCGGAAAAATCAGCCAGCATATTTAAACACTTAAAAGAAGATGAAATAGAACAGCTGACGCTGGAGATTGCCAATACCCGCAGTGTTTCACCGGCCACCAAAGAACAGGTTTTGGATGAGTTTTATGAAATCTGTCTGGCACAGCAGTATATTGCTGAAGGTGGTATCGCTTATGCCAAAGAACTTTTAGAAAAAGCTTTGGGTGAAGAAAAAGCAAAAGATGTTATTGGTAAGCTGACTGCATCCTTACAGGTGCGTCCGTTTGAATTTGTCAGAAAAACAGATGCAAGTCAGATGATGAACTTTATACAGGATGAGCATCCTCAGACCATAGCCCTTATTTTATCTTATCTGTCTTCCGGGCAGGCCTCATCCATTATATCTGCCTTACCTCCAGATAAACAGGCAGATGTTGCAAAACGTATCGCACAGATGGACCGCACTTCACCGGATGTTATTAAAGAGGTGGAACGAGTGCTGGAACGTAAATTATCCTCACTGGTTAATCAGGATTACACCATTGTCGGCGGTGTGGATTCTATCGTAGCAATCTTAAATACGGTTGACCGTGGAACAGAAAAACATATTATGGAAACCCTGGAAATTGAAGAACCTGAATTGGCAGACGAAATCAGAAGAAAGATGTTCGTATTCGAAGATATTCTTTCCCTTGATGATAAATCGATTCAACGAGTACTCAGAGAAGTTGATAATAATGAACTTGCAGTTGCACTTAAGGGCTCCAATGAAGAAGTTCAGACAGTTATCTTTAATAACCTTTCCAAACGTCTTGCTGCTATGATTAAAGAAGATATGGAATTTATGGGACCTGTCAGATTAAAGGATGTAGAAGAAGCACAGCAGAAGATTGTTAATATCATAAGAAAATTGGAAGACTCCGCTGAAATTATTATATCCAGAGGTGGAGGTGACGAGATTATTGTCTAATATAATTAAATCAAGATTTATTTATCTAAATGACGACAACAAAAAAGTAATTGACTCCAACGAAAGAAGTGAACAGTTCCGGTTAATTAATCTGGATCAACGTTTCAATCAATATTCTGCCTGGAATGAATCAGCTGTCACAAAAGAAGCAGACGGACAGACATTTACGGAAGGTATCCAGGTGACTGTAATTGATACAGTTTCACTGGAGGAAGAAGACGAAATGTCAAAACTCCAGCGGGAACAGATTCTTAAGGAAGCCAGAGAAGAGGCTGCAAGAATAATAGAAGCAGCTCAATTGGATGCCCAAAGTAAAAGTGAAGAAATCTATGAAGAAGCACGCAGTCTTGGATACCAGGATGGAATGCAAAAAAGTATGGCAGAAGTACAGGAAAAGCAAAATGAACTCGACCGGTTAATGGATAGCCAGAAACAAGAGTATTTAAAGCAAGTCAGTGACTTGGAACCCAAATTTGCCGAGGTATTGGCTCTTTTAGTAAAAAGTCTTACCGGGGTAGTTATTGAGGATAAACACGATGTCATTTGTTATCTGATACATAAGGCAATCCTGAATGCCGATAGCAGTAAGTTTTACATAATCAGGACATCGAAGGAGGACTATGAACCTGTGATGTCGAAAAAAGTAGAATTAGCAACTATGGTTAAAGAAGGGACTTCAATTGATGTTATTATGGATAAGGACTTGGAGAGAAATCAATGCCTTATCGAAACGGATACCATTATAATTGATTGCAGCCTGGATATTCAGTTAAATAATCTGATACAGGATATAAAATTTCTTTCAATATAAAGAGTGAATCAGAAACGTAAGTTTTAGATGAAAATATGAGTGGAGTAACAGATGGGGGTCAGTTATGATTACTGTAGACATAAATAAATACAGGAAATTAGCAGATAAAACATACGAAAAATCTTTGGGCAGAGTTGTAAAGGTAGTTGGCTTAACCATCGAATCCATTGGCCCTAAGGCTAATCTGAACGATTTATGTTATATCGTTTCTAAAGATAAATCCCAAACCCTAATGGCTGAAGTGGTAGGCTTCCGTGATGACCGCATCTTATTGATGCCCTACGGCAATGTAGAAGGCATTGGTATTGGCAGTACCGTTGAAACCACGAAGGAGCCTCTAAAAGTTTACGTTGGAGATAGTCTCCTTGGTAAAACCCTGGACGGGCTTGGAAAACCTATCGATAATTCAGAATTAAAACTAAATACAGGATATTCCGTGGAAGCGGAACCGCCGGACCCTCTTAAACGAAAGTTGATTGATGAAGTCCTTCCTTTGGGAGTAAAAGCTGTCGATGCCATGATAACGGTGGGAAAAGGTCAGCGTATCGGAATATTTGCCGGCAGCGGTGTAGGAAAAAGTACCCTCCTTGGAATGTTTGCCAGAAATACCAAGGCGGATATTAATGTGATTGCTCTGATTGGTGAACGTGGCAGGGAAGTCAGAGAATTTATCGAGCGGGATTTAGGCGAAGAAGGCATAAGACGCTCTGTGGTGGTGGTTGCTACTTCGGATAAGCCTGCGCTGATCCGTAAAAAGGCCGCAAAGACCGCAACAGCAATCGCGGAATATTTCAGGGATCAGGGCAAAGATGTGTTACTGATGATGGACTCACTCACTCGTTTCTCCATGGCCCAAAGAGAAATCGGGCTGGCTTCCGGAGAACCTCCAGTTTCCCGTGGATATCCGCCCAGTGTTTATTCAGAAATGCCGAAATTGTTGGAACGGGCAGGGAATTCTGATAAAGGTTCTATCACCGGATTATATACAGTACTGGTAGATGGTGATGATTTTAATGAACCCATAACAGATACCGCCAGAGGTATCTTAGACGGACATATTATGCTGACCAGAAAGTTTGCCAATAAAAATCATTACCCGGCTATTGATGTACTGCAAAGTATATCCCGTGTAATGTCCTCCATAGCAGACAAAGAACATAAAGAAGCAGCCGGCAGGTTAAAGATGGTTTTGGCGACTTACAGTGAAGCTGAAGATTTGATTAATATCGGAGCCTATAAGACTGGTTCTAATAAAAATATAGATTATGCCATATCAAAAATTGATTCAGTAAATGAGTTCCTCAGGCAGGATGTCAATGATAAATTGGAATTCGGGCAGATAATTGATTTACTTGCAGAAATTTTTAAGGATTAGGTGAAAGAATGACTAAGTTTGTCTATAAAATGGAAAATATCCTCTCCATTAAGTACAAAATGGAAGATCAGGCTAAAACAGCTTACGGACTGGCAAGGATGAAACTTTCCGAAGAGGAGGAGAAACTTACTGCTCTTAAAAATAAGGTAACTATGTATCAGGAGAGGAAAAGAAATCTGGTACAGTCAAAGCTTAAACTGTTTGATATCTGTAAATGTGAAGAAGCTATTGATATTGTGAAACACCATATCAGCCTGCAGCAGCTGGCGGTTAAAAAAGCTGAAAAGCAGCTGGAGAATGCTCGGATCCGTTTAAATGTTACAATGATGGAACGTAAGACTCACGAAAAATTAAAGGAAAATGCATTAACGAATTATTTTATTGAATATGAAGCCGAGGAAAGAAAAGAAATAGATGAATTAGTCAGTTTTAAATATAATAATCCTGCCGATAACTAGGAGGAAAGAAGATGCCGGATAAAAATAAGGATTTAGACACGAATGAAAAGACCAAAAAAGCAGGCAGCCGGATAATAGCCGCCATAATTGTTTTATTTATAGTTCTGATATGGCTGGCGGTCTTTGCGGTTTTGATTAAATTAGATGTTGGTGGATTTGGAAATTCGATACTAAGACCTCTTTTAAAAGATGTACCCCTTGTAAATAAGATTCTTCCTGATGTACCGGAGGAACAAATTGCCTACGAAAATGATTATCCCTATACTACCCTGAAAGAGGCAATTGACCGTATTAAGGAATTAGAAACCTTAAATGACACTTTGTCAAAAGGTGATAAAACAAGCGCTGAGAAGATTAAAGAGTTGCAGGCGGAAGTGGATCGGCTGAAAGTTTTTGAAGATAATCAAAAGGCTTTTGAAGAAAAGGTAAAACAATTTGATGAAGAAGTTGTTTTTTCAGACCAGGCTCCAAGTATTGAGGAATATAAGAAATATTATGAAGGCATAGATCCGACCCATGCTGAAGAAATCTACAGGCAGGTTGTCGAACAGATGCAGTACGATCAAAAAATCAAAGAAAAAGCAGATATTTACCGAAAGATGAAGCCAGCGGAAGCAGCAGCTATTCTTGAAACAATGACTGCGGATATTGATTTGGTATCAGAAATGCTTTTATCCATGAGACCCTCGGAGAGTTCACTTATCCTGGCCCAGATGGATCCCACAGCAGCGGCAAAGATCACCAAGAAGATGTTTGATATGGATGCGGAGAAAAAAGCAAAACTCAGTTACAATAATACCTCCGACTCAAGTGATACTACGGACCAGACTGGTGGAAATTAAACTTATGTTACTTACGCAGTAATATCATTTGAAATACTGCTTAAGTATAAATATTACTCGAGAAAGGAGGAAAAAAGTATGGAGATGCAAACGGTAAAGACAGATGCCATTAAGATATTTGGTGAATCCAAAACCAGTAAAACTACTTATAGTAATACAAAAAGCACAAATACTGATTTTGGCAGTGTTATGGATAATAGCTTAAAGGCGAAAAGTACTGGAACCAAAGACAAAGACACTGTTAAAGCAACAAAAAATGACCCAGCTGCTGATAAACTGTCTGCTGAGGATAAGCCAACAGCGTCTGATGTGAAACAAAAGTCTGGGAGTACTAGCAAAGCTGTTAACGATAATACGGAAGCTGTGAAAAATCCAGATGATATTGTGAATTCTCAAAACACCCAGGTGAATGCTTCTGATGATAATAAGGATGACATAGCAAGTGTTAATAAGAATCTGGAAGACTTCCTGGTCCTATTGCAGAATACTGTTATGAACAATCTTGGTCTGACAAAGGAAGAACTTGACAAAGCCATGGAGAACTTAGGGTTTACCTCAGCCGATCTTCTGAATACTGATAATTTAAAACAATTGGTATTACAGGTAAATGGTGCAGCTGATATTACTAAAGTACTGACAGATGAAAATCTTGCAGATAGTATGAAACAGTTGATTCAGGCCGTTGATGATTTAAAGACGGGGCAGGGTACCGGGTTCACAAAAGAAGAACTATCAGAGATGATGCAGAAATTAAACCAGACAGAACCGGATATTAATAATCAGGAACTCTTAAAACCAGCAGAATTAGAACCTGCACAGAATTTAAAGACTGACGATAACATGTTAACAGATAAACAAGATAGCATAAAAATCGAAGTTTATAAAACTCCTGATAATAAAACATCGAATGCGATGCAGCAGAACCAGGATGACGCTGGAAAAGATACTGCCAAGCAGGAACCTGATTTAAAAACACAAACACCTTCTGAAATGTTCGTACAGAATCTTGCTGTCAAAGGTAATGAAAACAGTATGAATTTTACAGAACAAATTGCTAATGTCAGACAAATGCAAAATATCACCAATCAGATCGTAGATCAGATTAAGATCATGATTAAACCGGAACAAACATCCATGGAAATTCAATTAAATCCGGAAAGCCTGGGTAAAATCAATCTGTCCGTCATAGCAAAAGATGGTATTATGACCGCTCATTTTACTGCTCAGAACGAATTGGCGAAAGAAGCAATTGAAAGCCAGATGCAGGTATTAAAGGATAATTTAAACAATCAGGGACTTAAAGTTGAATCCATTGAAGTAACAGTTTCTAATTTTTCTTTTGAACAAAGCAATCAGGCAGCTGGTGGCGATGGAAAAGAACAGCAGAACCGTTCCAAAAACCGGACGATTAATTTAACAGAAGCTGATGGTTATGCAGAAACTAAGGATGAGACTGAGGACATCGGTCTTGAATCCCAAAGCGGAAACAGTATTGATTACACCGCTTAATTTCAGGGAAAGGAGAATATATGAGTGATCCAATAAAATCAACAATTAATGAAATAAACAGCCAGACGACTTCCTACAAATCAGAAAAAACAACCGGAAGTTCTTTGGACAAAGATTCTTTTCTGCAATTGTTAGTAACTCAGATGAAATACCAGGATCCATTAAATCCGAATACAGATACCCAATATGTTGCACAATTGGCTACTTTTTCACAATTGGAGCAAATGCAGAATCTTAACCAATCCTATTCTAATTCACAGGCATTTGGTCTAGTGGGTATGAATGTAGTAGTAAAAAGTACGGATTCCGCCGGTAAGACCACGACGAATAGCGGTACTGTTGATTCCGTAGTCATAAATAATGGAAAAGCCCAGTTGGTAATCGGGGGTAATCTATATACACTGGATCAGCTTCAGGAGGTTATCGACAGTACATATATGATTAAACAAGGTTTGCCGTACATACCGAAGAAAGTTGAAGCAACCTTTGATAAATCAGAACCAAAGGATATCACATTTGAAGTTAACTTAGGCAAGGGAGAAACAGTGGCAACCGATGTGGCTATTGTTTTAAACGGTAAGGTTATTTCTGATGATAAAGTCAGTGTAAAAGATAATAAAGTGACAATCAGCAAAGATGTTTTCGAGGAATTAGAAAATGGTACTTATAAGCCTACGATAGTTTTTAATGATGCTTTATATACTACGATATCCAATGAGATAGTAATTGAAGTAAAGGGAGAAGCTCCCCCGAAAGATCCGGATCCTGATGCAGATAATGGAAATGACACAGGTGATGATTCAGGAGATGGCTCTGATAAAACTGCTTAAAGGTAGCTGCTTTTTATGAAAGTATAGCACGGATTGTCAAGGCTGGTTTCGCATGACGGAAAAGAGGTTTGTATGAATCAGATAGCACAGACTAGTTTCTCTTCCATTGAGTTAATGACAGGACAGCTCTTAAAAAATAAGAGTGCCACAGTAAGCCGGATTTCTGAAAACAGCAATCTATCATTTCAGGAACTGCTCGAAAAACAACAAATCTCTGATACCGGAGCTTTAAAATTTTCAAAGCATGCAAATGAAAGATTAGCCAGCCGGAATATAGATTTATCCGAGGAACAGCTTAAGCGGCTGGAAAGTGGTGCTAAAAGAGCTCAAGAGAAGGGAATCAACGAATCACTGGTTATGGTAGACAATATAGCTTTTATCGTTAATATTAAAAACAAAACAGTTGTAACTGCTGTGAATGACAGTGATGACAAAGTATTTACAAATATTGATGGTGCTGTGATTATATAATAATATGCCGGACCCAAAGGGAAGCATAAGTATCCTTAACTGACTGAAAGGATACGGCAGCACACAATTATAGGAGGTCATTTATTATGATGAGGTCATTATATTCTGGTGTTTCAGGACTTCGTGTACACCAGACCAAGATGGATGTTATAGGTAATAATATAGCGAATGTTAATACAGTTGGTTTTAAGGCCAGTTCCGTAACCTTTTCTGATGTATTTTATCAGACGATACAAAGTGCAACAGGACCTAACGCCGCAACCGGAGCAGGTGGTCAAAATGCAAAGCAGATTGGTCTTGGTGCCAATGTTGCATCCATTGTTGCATCAATCACGCAGACAGGCGGTTCACAAAGAACTGATAATCCTTATGATATTATGATTGCAGGAGATTCTTTCTTTATTGTTAATAGCGGCGGTACCAACTACTTTACCAAAGCCGGAAATTTTGGTACCGATGAGGATGGTACACTAACCATTCCAAGCGGCGCAGCCGTAATGGGCTGGCAGGTAGATCCCAAAGATAATACTAAGACAGTTGCAGGTACTGTTTCTCCGATAAAAATAGTTACACCTGCGAATCTGTATTCGGAGCCTCAGGCAACAACCAATACATATGTTTCCGGTAACATTGATTATAAGGATACACAGATTGTTGCCGGTGCCTCCGGTAAAGCTGCTAACGTAGAGTTTTTTGATAGTCTGGGACAGAAGTATACCGCTAAATTAAAAGTTAATCAGAATGCGGTAACCAATGAGTATACGGTTGCAGTAACCGATATTACCGATGCAACTGGAAAATCCATATTCGCAAAATCAAATGGCGCTACTCCGCCAGTATACGCACTAAATCCGGCTTTTACTAATTTTACATTTGGCGGAATCACATATAATCCAGCCATTAATACTACTACAGGCGAAGTTACCCTTACCGGTACCGGCACTGCAGATATTCTCCAGTTTGATGCGACTTCAGGTAAATTTAAGGGAATCGGTACGGGACCAAATCCTACCGGAAAGGGACTGAACTTAGTTATGAATGCAACACCGAATCCATTTAAGACTGTAAATATTGACTTCTCCTCCGTTACCATGTACGAGTCAGGCGGAACCTCTAAATTAGAAGCCGACATGGGCAGTATAACGCCTACCGGTGTATCTAGTTTAGGCTCCGGAAGGAAGGCAGGTCATATGACCGGATTTTCCATTGATACTAATGGTAAAATATATGGTAAGTATGACAACGGTGACAATCGGCTTTTAGGTCAGATCGCTGTAGCATCTTTCTCTAATCCTGCCGGTCTTGAAGCCAAGGGTGGCAACTTATTTGCAGAAACCCAGAACTCAGGCAGTTTTGACGGTGTAGGACACGATGTTTCCAGTGATGGCGGCAGTTTTATAACTGGTGTACTGGAAATGTCCAATGTAGATTTATCTGCACAGTTTACTGACATGATAACAACTCAAAGAGGATTCCAGGCGAACTCAAGAATAATTACTACATCTGATAGCATGCTGGAAGAGTTGATTAACTTAAAGAGATAATTTAACATTGCTTTAATATTTTAAAATATTTAATGTATTAAAATCAAATATAACAAGTACTGAATTTACTTCATGTATGAAACACCTGACGGCAGGCAGCTGTCTGCCGTCAGAAAAAGAAATGCAGGTAATGTAAACCCGTGCAGCAGCATAGGAGGAGTATAATGATTAATGTAACTAAAATGAATAATGTTAATATAACAATTAATTGTGATTTAATTGAGACCATTGAAGAGACCCCGGATACTGTCATAACACTAACGACTGGGAAAAAAATACTGGTAATTGAGAGTAGACAAGAGATTGTGGATCTTGTAAAATTATACAAAAAAGAACTTTTTTCGCAAGAATAGAATACAAATGAATAAGTTAGGTGGGTGGACATTTTGAATATTGCTTCAATTATTGGTTTAATAAGCGGGATTATAATCATGATATTTGGTATGGTGTTTGAACAGGACACAATGAGTTTTAATTTTGCTAAGATAATGAACTTTATCGATTTTGGATCTATATTGATTACTTTTGGTGGCTCTTTTACAACCTTAATTACGATGGAACAGAGTTTATCATCCTATGTAAAAAAACTGGCTTCTTTCAGACTGGTATTAAAATCTCCGGCTTATAATGATGTTGAAACAATAAGGGATATCATTGCATTATCCAACGTAGCAAGAAAAGAAGGTCTTCTGGCTTTGGAAGAAACGGCGAATGGTATCGAGGATGAGTTTTTACAAAAAGGAGTTCTGCTAATAGTTGACGGAACAGATCCTGAACTTGTCAGAAGTATTATGGAAACTGAGTTAAGCTGTATAGAAGGCAGACATAATGAGGTAATTGGTTTTTGGGACAAGCTCTCAGCAATGGGTCCTGCCTGGGGTATGATTGGTACTTTAATTGGTTTGATTAATATGTTAAAAAATTTAAATGATCCATCTACCATCGGTCCTAACATGGCAGTTGCCCTGGTCACTACATTTTACGGTTCCTTATTGGCGAATTGGGTATGTATCCCGGTTGTTAATAAGCTAAAGGCAAATAATTCGATTGAAATCATGTTAAAAGAAGTTATTGTAGAGGGGCTTTTATCCATACAGGCAGGTGAAAATCCCAGGGTTATCGAAGAAAAATTAAAATCCTTCTTAAATCCTGCTAGTCGTTTAGAATTTGAAACTGCCGAAGGCGGTGAAGTTGATGGCTAGAAAGAAAAAGGCGGAGGAAGCCAGTGCCGGAGCTCCATGGCTGAGTACTTTTGCAGACTTAATGAATTTGTTGCTTTGTTTCTTTGTTTTACTGTTTGCATCTTCAACGGTTGATGCGGAAAAATACGAAGAAATAGTAGCTTCCATGTCAAGCAGTTTTAGTATATTCAGCGGAGGTCAGACTGCGATAGACGAAGGAAAACTCATATCTTCCGGAATTTCACAGCTCAATGACTTATCCGATTATTACAACACAACCGGAGAAAGCGTTGGGGAATCGGAAACAGAGGAAACCGACGCCATGCAGGAGCTGATGGAAGAAAAGAAAAAAGCATCCCAAGCAATATATGACAAAGTTTCTGATATGGCTGATAAAAACAGTCTGGGAGATTATATAGAACTTAGCATCGATTCTAATTATCAATATGTTAAAATTTCTCTAAGTGGCTCAATCCTTTTTGATTCTGGTAAAGCCGAAATTAAAGCGGATGCAGTGCCGATATTTAGCAAACTGGGAGATATCTTAGAAGAATTTAAAGAATATCATATTGAATTAGAGGGTCATACGGATAATGTACCTGTAAAAAACAAGCTATTTAAAAACAATAATTGGCTCTCATCGGCCAGGGCGCTAAATGCTGCTACCTATCTGATGAATGAAAAGGGACTGAATCCAAAAACATTAAGTTGGACTGGAAGAGGGGAATATGATCCAGTTGCCAGTAATGCTACCCCTGAGGGCAGGGCAAAGAACCGGCGTGTTGAGATCAAAATTTATAATAATATAAATAATTAAGACATAAGAAACTTGCCATTATAGGCAGATGGGAGACATTATGAAGAGAAACATATTAACAATTATTATTTTAGCACTGGGAATACTTAACATGGTTTTGACAGCGGTAATCGTGTTTGCAGTGGTGCCGACTACTATGAGAACGAACAATCTGATTTCTAAAGTAGCTGCTACCATAGATCTTGAACTCGAAAGTCCATCTGAGGCGGAGCAGGTTGATATCGCTGATATAGAGACATTCTCCCTGCCGGCAGACCTGACAATCAGTCTGAAGCAGAATGAAAGTGATCAGAAGAAACATTATGCGCTTTTAGTAGGTGTTTCCTTATCAATCAACAAGAAATGTGAGGATTATAAAACGTTGCGACCTACCATAGACAGTAATGTAACCTCTATTACTGAGATAATTACCGATGAATTTTCTAAATATTCCGTTGATACTGTGAAAGATAATAAGGACAAAATTAAGGAAGAAATTTTAAAAAACTTACAAGAGTACTTTAAATCAGAAATTATTATCGGTATTTCAATTGGTAATATAGTCACTGAATAAAATATTTTGGTGATTTTATTCGAACTATGTGATAATATAGTATTAAGTAATCACCGGGAGGTAATGGTAATGGGCGACGTCTTATCTCAAAATGAGATTGACAACCTGCTTAAGGCGTTAAGCAGCGGTGAACTAGACGCGGACGAATTTAAGGGGAATGGTGAAAAACAAGTCAAGAATTACGATTTTGCCAGACCGTCAAAATTCTCAAAAGAACATCTTAGAACGTTAGAGATTATATTTGAACATTATGGGAGATTGCTTTCTACGAATTTACCGGCGTATTTTAGAAAGAATGTACAAGTTGAGGTTATAAACTCAGAAGCGGTTGCTTATTCTGAATTTACCAATGCGTTGTCTAATCCGGTTTTACTTGGAATTGTAGATTTTTCTCCACTGGAAGGAAATATCATAATAGAAATAGCAGATAATCTTGGATATGCTATGGTCGACCGCATGTTAGGCGGAGGCGGAGCTCCTTTGGAAAAATCAAGGGACTTTACTGAGATAGAATTGATTATTATTGAACGGATATTTAATGTGTGTACCAATCTTTTAAGCGAACCCTGGAATAATGTCATACAGGTGGAACCGAGATTGATCCGAATTGAAACGAATTCACAGTTTGCTCAGATTATTGCGCCTAGTGAAATGACATCAATTGTTACCATGAATATTAAGATTGGTAACGTAGAAGGTATGATGAATGTCTGTCTGCCCTTTGCATGTCTGGAAAGCGTAATCGATAAATTAAATACAAAATACTGGTTCTCAACCATGCAGATAAAAGATGATGAAACTTATAAAGACTTAATTGAACTGGCAATATCAAAAGCAAAGATTCCAATAAAAGCAGTACTTGGTAAAAGCGCCATATCTGTTAATGATTTTCTTGGCTTACAAAGAGGAGACATCATTAAGTTAAACACGAAGGTAGAGGATGAGCTGAATATTTATGTTGGAAATATAAATAAATTTAAGGCGTTACCGGGTGCATCTTCGGATTCTTATGCAGTAAGAATTTCATCAATTATTAGAGAGGAGTAACAGAATATGGATGGTATGTTATCTCAAGAAGAAATTAATGCGCTTCTAAGTGGGATGAATTCTGACATAGAGAGTGCGGGGGGCAACACAGAATTAGAATCATTATCCGATGCTGAAAAAGATGCAATTGGTGAAATTTCTAATATAAGTATGGGAACAGCAGCTACAACATTATCTTCCTTGGTTAATCAAAAAGTAATCATAACGACTCCGGTAGTATCTTACGCTACCTGGGATGATTTGGCAGATAATTACACAAGACCATGTGTTTTTATACAGATCTATTATAAAGATGGTTTGGATGGTAATAATATTTTAATTTTAAAAGAATCTGATGTTAAAATTATTACCGATTTAATGATGGGGGGAGATGGATCCAATACGGAAGGAAGTCTTTCCGAATTACATCTAAGTGCCATTAGCGAAGCGATGAATCAGATGATGGGATCTGCATCAACTTCAATCTCATCCATGTTAGAAAAAAGAGTTGATATCAGTCCTCCAATCGCAAAATTAGTCGATATGAACGAATCTATTGATGAAGCTGATATTGCACCATTCCTGAAAGGACGATTTACAAAGGTTTCTTTCAAAATGCAAATCGGGGATCTTGTAGACAGTGAATTATTACAATTATATCCATTTGATTTTGCTAGAGATTTATATAGAAAGTTTATTAAAGAAGATCAAGTACAGGATGTTGTTAAAAAAACGGAAGCAAAGCCGCAGACAAAACTTCCGGAACCGGACAATAACGTATCAATGAATAATGCACAGATGACGCAGGGGCAAATGATGCAGGGACAGATACCGCAAGGTCAGATGTCTAATATGCAGCAGATGCAAGGCGCACAAAATATGTATGGGGGGATGAATTTTATGATGCCACCGGTTCAGGATATAAATGTTTCACCAGCTCAGTTCCAGCCTTTTACAGCACCTCAGAATCCTGTGATACAGCCTGAAAATATAGACCTGATTATGGATGTACCTCTTGAAGTTACGGTCGAGCTTGGAAGAACAAGTAAATCCATAAAAGAAATATTGGAATTTTCACCAGGTACTATTATCGAGCTGAACAAGCTTGCCGGTGAACCCATTGATGTTTTGGTAAATGGTAAGTTTGTGGCTAAAGGTGAAGTTGTTGTCATCGAAGAATCCTTTGGTATCAGGGTTACAGAAATAATTAAATAAGCTAATATATAATAACACATGATAGGAGAAAAAATAATGGCAAAAAGTATTTTAATTTGTGATGATGCTGCATTTATGAGAATGATGATTAAGGATATTTTAAGTAAAAATGGTTACACCATTGTGGGAGAAGCAGAAAACGGTTTAAAAGCAGTTGAAAAGTATAATGAAACCAGACCGGATTTAGTAATGATGGATATTACCATGCCGGAAATGGATGGAATTCAGGCATTAAAGAAAATCAAAACGGCTGATCCAAGCGCAAATATTATTATGTGTTCAGCAATGGGTCAACAGGCAATGGTTATTGAATCAATTCAATCCGGAGCAAAAGATTTCATTGTAAAACCTTTTCAGGCCGACAGAGTTTTAGAAGCTGTTAAGAAGGCAATCGGCTGATTAGAACAAACCTAAATTTACATCCTCATTAGAGACAGGAAATCAGGGATATACAAAAGTATACTTTGATATGTCAATGGAGTTGGAATGATTATTTTAACGGCAGGAATGTCAAGTGGAGATAGTTTGCTTCAATTAATCGGGGTAAGCATACTATTCATAATTATACTTGTTGTAACCTATTATACGACCCGGTTTGTCGGCGGCGTAAAGATGGGGATAACAAAGAACAGTAATTTCAAAGTTCTTGAGACCTTTAAGGTAACCCAGAACAAATATCTGCAGCTGATTCAAATTGGTACAAGATATTTTGTAATATCAGTCAGCAAGGATGATATCAGATTTTTAACAGAATTAAATGAAACTGATATTATACGGCAGGCTGACTCTCAACTGCCAAAGAATAATTTTACCGAATTATTTCATTCGGTATTAAAAAAACAAAAAGATAAAAATAAGACTGATCAGGAAGATGATCAATAGTAAAGGTTGGTATTCATGAATACATTTGTTAAACGGCACATAAGAAGCATGCATGGAGTTATCAGAATCTTATATGTAATATGTTTATTAACCTTTATTTTTGCAACTCCGGCACAAGCGGCAGGCGTTAATACAAGTTCACCGACAGGTACCGCAGCAGGAGAGAATTCAAATTCAAAGGATACATCTGATGTAGGGCTTAACGGCAACATAGGACCTTTTCAATTTAATCTGGATACCGGAAGTGAGAACGGAGGATTAGCGTCTACACTTCAGATATTAGTAGTTTTGACCTTGATATCTTTAGCACCGTCTATCCTTATTATGGTTACCTCCTTTACCCGTATCCTGATTGTTCTGCATTTTGTCAGGTCTGCACTAGGAACACAGACAACACCCCCGAATCAGATTTTAATCGGACTTGCATTATTTCTAACATTTTTTATTATGTCGCCGGTGTTTACCCAGATTAATAATGAAGCCATAAAACCATTGTCAAGTGGGGAAATAACTCAGGAAGAAGCGTTTACAGCCGGTGTGGCCCCTTTAAGGGAATTTATGTTAAAACAGATTAAAAATCCAAAAGATCTAAAATTATTTATGGATATTGCAGAGATAAAGGTTGATTCAATGGATAAGATTCCTACTACTGTAATTATTCCAGCATTTATCATTAGTGAACTAAGGATAGCGTTTATTATAGGTTTTGTTATATATATACCGTTTATCGTAATTGATATGGTAGTCGCGTCGACCTTGATGTCTATGGGTATGATGATGTTACCGCCTACAACAATTTCCATGCCATTTAAAATACTTTTGTTTATTCTGGCAGATGGCTGGGGACTGATTATTGGATCATTAGTAAAAACATTTTTTTGAAATTAAAACTGAAAGGATGCCACACTACGATACTTTCAAAGGTTGAAAGAAATTATTAGTATACAAAAGGTGTCACACTACGATTCTTTCAAAGGTTGAAAGAAATTATTAGTATACAAAAGGTGTCACATTACGATTCTTTCAACCTGTGTAACCTGTTTTACATAGTTTCTGTGGCAGTATCGCAAGTGGACTTGCGATATGCAGTGGGTATAAAAATGAATGAAAACATTATCATTGATATAGCCAGGGATACCCTTTGGTTAATCATTAAAGTATCGGCACCTATGCTGCTTACTTCTCTCGTAGTAGGTCTTGTGGTAAGTGTCTTGCAGACAGTTACTTCAATTCAGGAACAAACCCTCACATTTGTTCCTAAATTAATCGCGGTATTTTTAGTTATCATGTTGTTTGGCAGCTGGATTATGACAGAAGTAAGAGATTTTACCGTTAATCTGATAACTAATATAGGCTATTATATTAATGCTGTATGACATTTACAGTAAACGATTTTGAGGTTTTTTTGCTGATACTTGTGAGGATTACAGCGTTCGTCTATGCTGCACCGTTTTTTAGCTTAAGGGATGTTCCTCAGAAAGTTAAAGTTGGTTTTTCATTATTCTTTACTCTGATATTATTCCAGATCGTACCCGGGCAAGTCCAGTATGACGGTATTATTGGTTTTGCGGCACTTATAATCAGTGAATTGATGGTTGGGCTTATTATCGGTTTTTTTGCAAATATCAGTTTTTATATCCTGACTTTTGCCGGCAGCATCATGGATATGGAGATAGGTTTTTCTATGGTAAACCAATTTGACCCGGTCTCTAATATACAGACAACAATAACCAGCAATTATTATATGTATATTGTAATGTTAATCATGCTAGTTACCAACCTGCACCATTATCTGATTATGGCAGTGGCAGATACCTTTAAGCTGATACCCTTGGGAGCAGCCAAAATCAGACCTGACTTATATCTGCTTATGCTTAGGTTTATTAAAGATTATTTTATCATTGGATTTCGGATTGTTTTGCCGATATTTGCAGGAATGCTTATTGTTAATTCTATTTTAGCAATCTTGGCCAAAATTGCACCTCAGCTTAATATGTTTGTAATTGGTTTACAACTAAAAGTTTTAATTGGCTTGTTCATACTATTCCTGATGGTTGGTTTAACACCTACGGTTTCCGGATTTATATTTGATGAAATGATATCAATGATAAAATCGGCAATAAAAGCCTTAACTTAAGAAAAGCGGGGAGGTATAGAATGGAAAGGCTTTTAAAATACAGACTCCAGTTTTTTGCGGAGGGTTCCGGGGGGGAGAAGACAGAGGATGCAACCTCCAAAAAATTAACCGATGCCAGAAGCGAGGGACAGGTTGCCAAAAGTACAGACCTCATAACTGCTTCAGCCTTATTAGGGTTATTTTTTGTACTAAAAACATTTGTAGGAACCATTGGAAACAATTTTATTAATATATTTATTAGAACGTATAACAGTATTGATGTTTACACCCGTAATGATTTTACACAGGCAACAGCACAACAGATTATGCGGGATAATACAATCGAGATTATAAAAATATCAATTCCCGTATTTATTTCAGCATTTGTAATTGCCTTTGTCACTAATATTTTTCAGGTAAAGTGGAAGATTACCGGCAAACCTCTGATGCCGAAGTTCAGTAAATTCAATCCCATTAAAGGATTTAAGAAAATCTTCTCAAAAGATAAACTTGTTGAACTATTAAAAGAAGTTGTAAAAATTGCTGTTATTATTTATCTTGCAAATAACACGCTGCAAAAGAATAAGGATATCTTGTCAAGGCTTTATGATATGGACCTGATTCCAGCAATATTATTAATCGGTAATATTGTAATTGATTTAGGGTATAAAATCAGCATAATATTCCTTTTTATCGGATTTGCAGATTATTTCTATCAAAAATTAAAATTCAAAAAAGATATGAAGATGACCAAACAAGAAGTGAAAGATGAATACAAACAGGCAGAAGGAGATCCTCAGATAAAAGGAAAGATTCGTGCAAAGATGAGGGAAGCTTCCCAGCGCAGAATGATGCAGCAGTTGCCGGAAGCGGATGTAGTTATAACAAACCCGACCCATTTTGCAGCTGCAATCAAATATGACAAAGAAGTATCCGACGCACCCATATTAATAGCAAAAGGTGCTGATTATCTGGCTCAGAAGATTAAAGAAGTAGCAAGGGAGAATAATATTCAAATAGTAGAAAATAAACCTCTTGCAAGAATGTTGTATTATAATGTAGAAATTGGAAATGAAATTCCGCCGGAACTCTATCAAATGACAGCAGAAGTTCTGGCTTATGTATATAATTTAAACAATCAGCAAGCATAAAAATGAAAGGGTAGCTTACTAGGGGGTAGTACTAATGAAAAAAACAGATTTAGCCGTCGGCTCGTATCTCTTGGCTGCAATTATCTTTCTAATTGTTCCAATCCCTTCCATATTATTGGATATATTGTTGGCTTTGAATATTTCTATTGCATTGGTGGTCTTATTTAATGCTCTATTTTCAAAGGAAGTCTTAAATATGGCATCCTTCCCAACCATATTACTGTTTACAACCGTATTCCGTATCTCATTAAATGTTTCTTCCACCAGACTAATCCTTACCACCGGGGAACCAGGTAATGTTGTAACGACCTTTGGTAAATTTGTAGGCGGCGGAGATCCAATTGTTGGTATTATTGTATTTATTATATTAATCATCGTTCAGTTTATGGTAATTAATAAAGGTTCGGAACGAGTTGCGGAAGTAACAGCCAGATTTACCCTGGATGCAATGCCGGGTAAGCAAATGGCTATTGATGCAGATCTTAATACCGGTGCCATTACAGATGCCCAGGCAAAGGAACGTCGTGAAAAAATACAGGAAGAATCCAGTTTCTTTGGTTCTATGGATGGTGCCACAAAGTACGTAAAAGGTGATGCCATAGCAGGTTTAATTATTACGGTAATAAATTTCGCTGGCGGTCTTATTATGGGCGTACTAAGAATGGGCATTCCGATGATGGAGGCTTTTGATAAATTCACCATTCTGACAATCGGTGATGGTCTTGTAAGCCAGATCCCCTCACTTTTAATATCCTTAGCAACCGGAATCCTTGTCACCAAGGTATCCAAGGAAGCAGACTTTGGAGACCTGCTTATAAAGCAGCTGTTTTCTATTCCAAAGGTTTTGTATATGGTTGGTGGTACCCTGATATTCCTTGGTATAGTAACACCCTTAAGTACTCTGGTATTCTGCGTTTATGGTGTGGTATTTATCATTACCGGAAGAGTCATGGCAGGTAGAATCGAAGTAGATAAAATTGAAGAACAGGCCTCCATGGAGGAAAGTGCAGGAGACGAAATCAGAAGACCTGAGAATGTGGTATCTTTATTGCAGGTTGATCCCATCGAACTGGAATTTGGATATGGTATTATTCCTTTAGCTGATGTAAATCAAGGCGGTGACCTTTTAGACAGGGTAGTTCTCATCAGAAGACAGGTTGCTTTGGAACTTGGCTGTGTAGTACCAATGATCCGTCTCAGGGACAATATCCAGCTTAATCCGAACCAGTATGTCATAAAAATCAAGGGAATTCCAGTTAGTGAAGGAGAAATCTTATTTGACCACTATATGGCTATGAATCCTGGATATGTAGAAGAAGAAATCACTGGTATACCTACCTTTGAACCCTCCTTCCATTTACCAGCCATCTGGATTACGGAAAGCCAGCGGGAGAGGGCTGAATCTTTGGGTTATACGGTAGTTGATCCGCCTTCCATTATAGCGACCCATTTAACTGAAATTATCCGAAGCCATATCCATGAGTTATTGACCAGACAGGATGTACAAAATCTTATTACCAATGTCCAGGAGGCCAATTCAACCCTTATTTCTGAGTTAGTACCGAAATTACTGGGTGTGGGTGAAATTCAAAAAGTACTACAAAACCTGTTAAAAGAAGGGATTTCCATAAGGGATTTAATTACAATTTTTGAAACCCTGGCGGATTATGCTTCAACGACAAGGGATACGGATGTCTTAACCGAATATGCTAGACAAAGTCTGAAACGAGCTATCTCAAACAAATATTTCCCGGCAGCGGAGACTACCAGTGTAGTTACACTGGATCCTAAAATCGAGCAGGAAATTATGGGCTCCGTGAAACAGACGGAACAAGGTGCATACCTTGCATTAGATCCGGATAAAACACAGACAATCATACATTCTGTGGAGGAAGAAATACAAAAATTAGAAAACATAGGCAAGAATCCAATTGTTATAACTTCTCCGATTGTAAGGATGTATTTTAAAAAGTTAACACAGGACTACTTTAGGGATTTAATTGTTATATCATATAATGAGATTGAATCTAATGTAGAATTACAATCGGTAGGGATGGTGACAGTATAGTGATTATCAAGAAGTTCCAGGCAGGTACGGAAACGGAAGCAATTATGCTTGCGAAAGAAGAATTAGGAAAAGATGCTATCGTAATGAATATAAAGACAGTGTCGCCCAAAGGAATTTATAAACTATTTAAAAAGGCTTCAGTGGAAGTAACAGCAGCGGTGGACGACAGTGCCCTGCAGCAGACAGCTGTAAAAAAAGAATTTACAATACCGGATAAAAGCAGTTATAAATCAAATTCAAATTTAATCTATGACAAAAGCGGAAGTACATTCCTAAGCATAGACAAAGAGAATGTAGAAGATAATAATGCTTTAGCCATTGAAAAAAAGTTAAATAGTTTACAGGACCTTTTGGAAAAACAGCTGAACGAGAAACGCCAGGAGGAGAAAGAAGTTAAAACGGCACCGGAAAAGAAAGAAGAGGATAAGAATCCTCCTTATGTCCAATTAATCTACAATCAGCTTGTACGTAATGAAATGGATGAAAAGTATGTTAATCAGATTTTAAGTGAAATCGAGGGTAAATTTAAAAAAGACATATCCATTGATAATGTACTTGCCAATGTGTATCAAAAAATCATTCTCAAACTTGGACAGCCTAAAACCATTGAATTAACTGAGGGTAAGACAAAACTGGTATTTTTTATCGGTCCGACTGGTGTTGGAAAAACTACAACCATTGCTAAAATTGCATCGAATTTAAAGCTCAATAGAAAAGCAAAGGTTGCTTTGTTGACCTCTGATACTTACCGTATCGCAGCGGTGGAACAGCTAAGAACCTATGCTAATATCCTTGGGGTTCCTATGAAAGTAATCTACACAGAAGAAGAAATTAAGGAAGCCAGAGAAGAATTTGGTGATTATGATGTAATTTTAATAGATACCGCCGGACGTTCTCATAAGAACAGAGAACAGCGGGATGATATTGAAAAATTAATGAATTCAGTAGAGGACGAAGAAAAGGAAATCTATCTGGTACTCAGTGCAACCACAAAATATAAAGATCTTATAAGGATTACGGAGTGTTATTCCGAAATAACGAATTATAGACTGATTTTTACAAAATTAGATGAAACAATTTCTGTCGGTAATATATTTAATATCAAAATGTTAACCAGTGCTGACCTGTCATATGCAACCTACGGACAAAATGTTCCCGATGATATACGTAAGATTGATACCCAGGAAACCGCTAAGAAGCTGTTAGGAGGCAATGATTAATGGATCAGGCAGAACAGTTGAGGAATATCATTAAAAAGCAAAGCCCCCAGAGAAAACTGGCCAGGGTAATAACGGTAACCAGCGGCAAAGGCGGAGTTGGAAAATCCAATATATCTGTTAATCTGGCAATACAGATGAGCAGGCTTGGCAAACGGGTGATTATTCTGGACGCCGATTTTGGACTGGCGAATGTTGAGGTTATGCTTGGAATCAGACCAAGGTATAGTCTGGCTGATCTGATGTTTCGGGGTAAGGAACTAAAAGATATTATAACAAAAGGTCCTGAAAATATCGGTTTTATCTCAGGTGGTTCCGGAATCCATGAATTAACCAATATATCAAAAAGCCAAATATTATTTTTGACACAGAAATTATATGAACTTGATCAACTGGCGGATGTAATAATTATTGATACAGGTGCAGGGATTACAGATAGTGTTCTGGAATTTGTTACTGCCAGTTCAGAAGTACTCTTGGTAGTCACTCCAGAGCCCACATCCATAACAGACGCCTATGCACTGCTAAAAACCCTTAATAGAAAGGGCGATTTTGTACCGGATAGCACAGTAATAAAAATGATTTCAAACCGGGTGGAATCCTATGAAGAAGCAAAGCAGTTATTTACAAAGTTAAATTTAGTGGTAGAAAAATTCCTTACGGTTAAGATGCAGTTCCTTGGAGCGATTCCTCAGGATGCCAATGTTACAAAAGCAGTGATGCAGCAGAAGCCGTATTCTACCTTATATCCCAATGCACCTTCTTCAAAAGCTATTTTTGAGCTGGCTAATATACTATGTAACAATGCTACACCGAAAGTTAACACAGTAAATGGAATAGCCGGTCTTTTTTCTAATTTGATCCGTTTAAAATTTAAAAAATAGTGGGATATGGAGGTTGTTATGGTAAGTGATATCGTTTCAATTGGTGATAAACTGGAATTAAAATCAATAAGGTTCAGCGCCAAAGAAATTGAAAATGAAAAGGTCTATAAAAGTCAGGTCTTAGACTTTATTGATGAAGATACAGCCAGTATTTTAATGCCTATTGAAGGAGGCAGAGTAATTCCTTTAACGATAGGCGATAAATACAATCTTTGTTTTTATACAAAAAAAGGTCTCTATCAGTGTAAATCGGTAATTACAGACCGTTCCAGAATCAATAATGTATTTGTCTTAACGGTGCAATTTACCTCTGAACTGGAGAAGTATCAGAGAAGACAGTATTATAGACTGAAATACTTACTGGAATTTAAATATAGTATCATAACGGATATGGAAATCTCCATTATGAATAAATTAAGAAATAACAATGCAAAAAAGGAAGAGGAAAAACAGGCTTTTCTTGATACGCTGGATTCAATTAAAAAAGAAATCTTATCTGGAACGATTTTAGATATCAGCGGTGGCGGAGCAAGATTTGTTTCCGGACATAATCATGAACATGGGATTATGATTCAGATGTTATTGGACTTTGATAATGGGCTGGGGGCAAAAAGTTTCCAGATCCAGGCAATCATTGTTTCATCAGATAAAATGATTAATCGACAGGGCTTTTATGAACATCGGGTTCAGTTTATAGATATGACAAAGGAAGAGAGAGAGGCTATCATCAAATTTATTTTTGAAGAGGAACGTCGACAAAGAAAAAAAGAAAAAGGATGAATTAAGTACAACGGAGGCGTAAAATGCAGAAAAAAGTTTTAATTGTTGATGACTCTGCACTCATGAGAAGGGTGCTCTCTGATATAATAAATTTAGATTCAAGGTTTCATGTTACAAAAGTAGCGACCAATGGATTGGAAGCCTTTAACCTCCTGGTTCAGGACCATGAAGTATATGATGCCATTATACTGGATATTAATATGCCCAAAATGAGCGGTCTTGAATTACTGGAACAATTAGAGAAAAATAAGGTGAAGGCAACCGTTATTATTGTCAGCACAGTGGCTAAGGAAGGTGCAAAAGAAACAATTCGTGCATTGGAATTAGGGGCATTTGATTTTGTAACTAAGCCGGACAGCTTCTTTGATGTAAAAAGTGATAATTTCAAAAATAATATTATTGACTGCCTGGTTGTCGCAACGAAATTATACCAGGAATCTTACAAAGAGCCGGCCAGTAAAGAACAGGCTGTCCTGTCAAAGATAAACCCAATTGAATCCTTAAAACAGCCGGTCATTCCTACCATAAAAGAGGACAGGCCAATCCGTAAAGTTCCTAATTCAAAAAAATTAGTGGCAATTGCCTGTTCAACCGGAGGACCGAAAGCTTTGCAACAGGTTATACCGCTGTTAACGGAAAACTTAGGCGTAAGTGTTCTGATTGTTCAGCATATGCCGGAAGGTTTTACTGCCTCATTAGCCAATCGCTTGAATGAGATGAGTAAAATAACAGTAAAGGAAGCGGAAGATAAGGAACTTATTAAAAGCGGAGTGGCATATATAGCAAAAGGCGGCAGTCAGATGCGGTTACTTCAGGACAAGAATGGCATGCAGCAATTATCAGTAACTGTGGAACCGGCAAGGAATGGACTTAAACCTTGTGCTGATATTATGTATGAGTCCTTAATGCAATCCGATTTTTCGGAAATTACCTGTGTAGTTTTAACAGGTATGGGCGGTGACGGAACAAAGGGAATTAAACAACTAAAAGAGAAAAAGAATATTTATGTGATAGCGCAGGATGAAGCCACCAGTACGGTATATGGTATGCCTAAAGTAGTTGCCGAGGCAGGGCTGGTGAATGAAATCCTTCCGTTAGGACAAATTGCAGGTGCTATCCTAAAGAACTTGGGGGTGCGTTAAGATGGACGTAAGTCAATATCTTGAGATTTTTATCGATGAAACAAAAGAACATTTACAGAGTTTGAATCAGCAATTATTAGTTTTGGAAACTGAACCTGAGAATTCAGAAACGATTAACGAAATTTTCCGTGCGGCTCATTCCTTAAAGGGAATGGCAGGTACCATGGGTTATAAGAGAATGCAGCGTTTAACCCACGATATGGAGAATGTTTTCTCTGAAATCAGAAATGGCAAAATGAGTGTGACTGCTGATCTTGTAGACGTCTTATTTAAAGGACTTGATGCACTGGAGGCATATTTGGCCAATATTCAGGAAAGTGCAGATGAAGGTACGGAAGATTATGAAGATATCATTAATCAGTTGAATAATATCTTAAATATCGGTCTTGGAAAAGAAACTGTAAAAGAAACGAAAAGCGAGCCAGCTGTAGTAAGTGTAAATTCAGGAGCAGCTGTTACTGCCGGCGCCTTAGAAAATACGGCTTTAAAATATAAGAATCTTACCATAGCCGATTATGAAAAAAGAGCCATTAATAAAGCGGAAGGCATGGGAATTGGCGCTTATGGCATAACAGTTTTTATCCAGGAGTACTGTATATTAAAGGCCGCCAGGGCATTTTTGGTTTTTAAAGCGTTGGAAGAACTGGGTGATGTTATTAAATCACAACCGGAAGTTCAAGACATCGAAGATGAGAAGTTCGAACTTGACTTTAGTGTAATTATACTGACCAAAGCGAGCATAGAAAAAATCAAAGATACCATTATGAATGTATCCGAAGTTAAAGATGTAGTTATTGAGAAAATCGATGTAGATAAAAACGAAATTATAGATACAGCAGAAGACATAAGTAACGATTCTGATACCAAGAAAGAGAATGGAACCAACACTACCGTTTCAGCAGCTAAAACCGCTACGGCTGCCGCAAAACAGCAGACTGCCAAACCAGTAGTAAACCGTTCTGTCCGTGTTGATATCGAAAAACTGGATGTATTGATGAATCTGGTTAGTGAGTTGATTATAGCTAAAAATGGACTGGTTTCCATTAGTGCCACCGACAAAAACAGTAAAAATGAGTCCGGTTTTAATGAGCAGATTGAATATTTGGAACGTGTAACCACCAATCTCCACGAATCTGTTATGAAAGTTCGAATGGTGCCTATTGAAAGCGTTGTTAACCGTTTCCCCAGAATGATCCGTGATTTATCCAAGAAACTGGATAAAAAGATGGAACTATACATGACCGGTGAAGAAACGGAACTTGACCGTACGGTTATCGATGAGATCGGGGACCCATTAATGCACTTGCTGCGTAATGCTGCCGACCATGGACTCGAAAGCAATGAAGAACGTATTGCAGCGGGTAAACCAGCAGTTGGTTCCATATACCTGGATGCATATCAGGATGGTAACAATGTTGTTATTGAAGTCAGAGATGACGGTGCAGGTATCAATGTTGACAAAGTTAAGAAAAAAGCGGTAGAAAAAGGAACGATTACAGCAGAACAGGCAGAGTTTATGACTGACAAAGAAATTATTGACTTGTTGTTCAGACCTAGTTTTTCTACAGCGGAAGTAATTTCAGATGTATCCGGACGGGGTGTTGGTCTTGATGTCGTTAAGACAAAGATTGAAGCACTGGGCGGAGATATTGAAGCTAAGACTAAATTAGGAGGAGGCAGTAATTTTATTATCCGCCTGCCCCTTACCCTTGCTATTATCCAGGCTCTTATGGTTGAACTGGGACCTGAAAAATACGCAATTCCGTTAGGAAGTATACAGACCATCGAAGATGTTATGACTTCAGATATTAAATATGTTCATTCCAAAGAAGTCATTAACCTTAGAGGAACTGTTATCCCGCTGATCCGCTTGGATGAAATGTTAGAAGTCCCTGAAACAGATACACAACCCGATAACCTTACCGTTGTTATCGTATCAAAAGGTGACAGATTAGCCGGAATTGTAGTAGATAACTTAATCGGTCAGCAGGAAATCGTAATTAAGTCCATCGGTAAATACATAAATAACAATAAGATTATTGGCGGTGCAACCATTCTTGGTGATGGCGAAGTTGCCCTGATTCTTGATGTTAATACTTTAGTCTAGGGGGTGGAAAGCTATGGAGGCAAATTTAATTGATACAAAACAATATATCGTAGTTAAAGTAGGGATTGAACAATATGGTATTGATATAAAATATGTAGACAATATCGTCAGAATGCAGAGAATTACCAGAGTGCCTAAAGCTCAGTCCTTTTTTAAGGGTGTAATCAATTTAAGAGGTGAAATTATACCTGTAATGAGTATGCGGTTGAAGTTTGGACTGGAAGATGATGTTATGACCAATGCCACCAGAATCATTATTATCAAATTAGAGCCACAATCAGCAGTCGGAATTATTGTGGATGAGGTTAAGGAAGTTGTTACTTTAGACGATACAATGATTGAGAAAGTAACCAATAGCGCGGTAGAAGATAAGAATGGTTATTTGAGCGGAATTGGAAAACATAAGGACGGATTAATATCTCTGTTAAATATTTCCGGAGTAATCATTGAAAAAGAAACAGTTTAAGGAGTGCTGCCAGTGTCAAATATAAACTTGGATCAAATTGATAGCATGCAGTTTGATGTACTGAAAGAAATCGGTAACATCGGTGCAGGGAATGCCACAACAGCACTTTCAACAATGATAAACGGCAAAGTGGATATGAAGGTTCCAAAGGTGGCATTACTAGAATTTAAAGAGCTTCCTGATATGGTTGGCGGAGCAGAGAACATTGTTGTCGGTATATTGATTACCCTGGAAGGGGAAATTAATGGTATGATGATGTTTATGATGGAGCAAAAGTCTGCTTATCATCTGGTTAATCTTTTAATGGGTAAGTCCATGGAGGAGGAAGCTTTCACTGAACTGGAATTCTCTGCCTTAAAAGAAATCGGCAATATAATAGCCGGAGCTTATTTGTCATCTTTGTCAACACTGATTAATATACGAATTGATGCCAGTGTTCCTTATATGTCTATTGATATGGCTGGTGCTATTTTAAGTGTTCCTGCTATTGAATTCGGAAAAGTTGGTGATAAAGCTCTGATAATTGAAACACAGTTCAGTAAAGACGATTCTGATGTAAATGGTTATTTCATATTAATCCCTACGATAGAATCATATAGTGTTATATTGACATCGCTAGGATTATAGGTGGGATTATGAGTGTAATGATAAAAGTTGGAATGGCAGACTTAAATGTCTGCTCTTCGCCCGATGCGCTGACTACGCTGGGGCTCGGTTCCTGTGTCGGCATTGTATTATATGATTCATACAGTAAAACTGCTGGAATGGTTCATGTCATGCTGCCTGATAGTACTAAGATTAAGAATAATGAGAATGTAGCGAAATTTGCTGATACAGGAATAGATGCCTTAATTAAAAAATTATTAGGGATTGGAGCGAACAGAAACCGGTTAATCGCAAAGATCGCAGGCGGAGCTCAAATGTTTGCTTTCAGTTCAAATAATGATATGCTTCGGATTGGAGAACGTAATACGGAAGCAAGCAAATCTAAATTACAGTCCTTAGGTATACATATTATTGCGGAAGATACTGGACTGGATTATGGCCGAACAATAGAATTTTATCCGGAAACTGGGCAGCTGCATATTAAATCGGTTGGAAAGCCTTTAAAGATTATGTAATTCAGATAATGTAAGGGTAATTAAAACACTACCGGATTTTGACGTATATCTGATAATTTCAATGAAGAAGGTGACGATATGAGAGAAAGATATATAGCTCCTGCAATAATGCTGGTAGCAGGTGCAATAACAAGTATATTAAATATTGTACAAGAGATAGACTTCTTAAAAGGTCTGGAACGGTTACTAATTGTACTTATTGCGTTTTATATAATCGGAAGAATAGCAGCTAAAGTAATTAAAAAAGCGACAGCTACTGTTAATAAGCCTTCTCAGGAAGAGGAAAAACCTTCATTGGAAGTGGACAGCAATACGGAAGAAGAACTTATCACCAAGGATACAGCAGAAGTTAATAATGAGTAAACTCATGAAACAAAAGGAGCACTATTATGAATGCGGAATGCAGAGCTAAACTTTGGGAGGATTATAGTAAGTATAAAACAACCGAAAGTCGCGAAAAAATCATAATTGAATATGCTGGTTTAGTGAAAATAGTGGCAGGACGTTTAAGCATGTATTTAGGCTATAATGTTGAATATGACGATTTAGTCGGATACGGAATATTCGGTCTGATCGATGCTGTTGATAAATTTGATTATACCAAGGGTGTTAAATTTGAAACCTATGCAAGTTTTCGTATACGCGGCGCTATTTTGGACGAAATCCGTAAAATGGACTGGATCCCCAGGACACTGAGACAGAAACAGAGAAAACTCGATGCTGCATTTCAAAAAATTGAAGCCGAACAAGGCAGGATGGCAACGGATGAAGAGGTTGCAAAAGAATTAGAAATTTCCATGGAAGAGTTAGATACCTGGCAGAGTCAGACTAAAGTATCGAGTCTCCTTTCTTTAGATGAATATATGGAGCAAGGCAGTGAGGTCAAGATGGAATCCAGCCTCAGTGCGCAATATGAGACACCGGAACGCATTGTTGAAAAACAGGAATTAAAAGAGATATTATTTAAAACCTTAGATTCTTTGACGGAAAAGGAAAAAAGAGTTATTACTCTTTATTATTATGAAGATTTAACTTTAAAAGAAATCAGCTCTATTTTAGAAGTATCTGAATCAAGAATTTCGCAGCTTCATACAAAAGCTTTACAGAAAATGAAAATGAAGCTGGGTAATAATATAGATATTTTAGTAAGCATTTAAGGGAGGGGGAAGCTTATGGATAATCGAAACAGTTTTTTTAGTCTTGTTATTAAGCAGGATGGAACATACTTAAAGCTGTTTCCGGCACAAGGAAGCGGAAAGCAGGTTAGCTATGATGAAATCAATACTTATTTGGCAGACAAAAGAATTTACGATTATGATATCAAAGCTTTAGGCCATGCAATCACTGCTTTAAAAGATCAACCGATGGAGGTTAAATTAACACCAATAACAATACAACCAGAGAATGAATGTGTAAGGGTAATTATTTCTCAGGATAAGATGCATGCAATCGGCAGATTTTATCCACCGTCCAATGGGGGACAGATGATGACGGACACAGAAATAATTAACAGTCTGGCTAAAGAGGGAATTAAATACGGCATAGTGAAAAGCAGCCTTGATTCTTTTTTAACCAACCGCAGGTATTGTGAGGACTTTATACTTGCCAGAGGAACAAATCCGGTTGAGGGGAAAGATGCTATTATTACCTATAATTTTAATACGGATAACAGTTTAAAGCCTAAATTAAATGAAGACGGGACCGTAGATTTTCACAAGTTAGATACCATCAGCGCCATTAATAAGGGAGATATTTTAGCAACCTTAAGCCCGGCAGTACAAGGAAAACCCGGCATGGATGTATGCGGTATCGCATCAGTTCCGAAAAAGGTAGTAAACCGAATCCTAAAACACGGACGAGACATCCATCTGTCCGAAGATGGATTAACCATGTATTCCGATGTCAGCGGACATGCAGTATTAACTGACGGTAAGGTCTTTGTAGCAAATACATATGAAGTATTGGCAGATGTGGATGCTTCTACCGGAGATATTGTCTATGAAGGCAATGTTACGGTGAAAGGGAATGTCAATACAGGCTATTCCATTTCAGCCAAGGGGGATATTATAGTAAATGGTGTTGTTGAAGGTGCATCTTTGGTTGCCGGCGGTCAGATTATTCTAAAGCGGGGCATGCAGGGTATGAGCAAAGGAAAGATGGAAGCTGGAAGCAATATTATTACTAAATTTATTGAAAATGCACAGGTAAAGGCCGGAGGCTATATAACCACAGAAGCAATCCTGCATAGCAGAGTATCAGCCAAAGGGGATATTGTTGTTGGAGGTAAAAAAGGGTTTATTACTGGCGGTGAAATACGCTCAGGTTCAACCATAACGGTTAAAAATGCCGGATCCACTATGGGCACAAGTACCATTTTGGAAGTGGGAATTGATCCAGGGATTATAGAGGAATACCGCAGTCTGGAAAAAAGTATAATGAATATGAATAATGATATGGAAAAATTATTACCTATTCTGGAAGCCTATAAGAAAAAATTAAACCTTGGTGAAAAGCTTTCACAGGATAAACTGGATTATATTAGATTAGCTACGGAAAACTGTTTGGCTTTACGGAACAAAATTAAAGAGTCAAGCAGTCGGTATGAACAGCTCCACGTTGAAATGAACAACAGCGACGGAGGCAGTATCAAAGTGGAGAATATAGCATATCCGGGTGTTAAAATTGTTATATCAAATGTAAATTATTTTGTGCGAAGCGAAATACATTATTCCAAATTCGTACGTGACAGAGCGGATATTAAGATTGTAGGATTATAAAGGAGGAATATCGATGCCGATTACACCGATAGAAATTGCAACGATGGCTCCAAAATCTCAGGAAGCTTCTATTTATAAACATCAGGAAAGCCAAAAGCCTTTAAATGAGCAGATCGTTCTAGGTCAGCAATTAAACAGCCATATTAAACAGGAAAGCCAGCAGACTGTTAAGACGATAAAAAGTGAAAATAAAGAATACCGATATGATGCAAAGGAAAAAGGTAATACTTCTTATACCGGTTCGAAGCAAAATAAGAAGAAAAAAGAGAAAGAAGCAGCTCCTAAAGATAACTATCGATCTGGTTCTATAGACATTAAAATATAGCAGGAGAAAAACGAATGACACCTTTAGTAATAATTTTACTCGTTATAGGAGCAGGAATCCTGATATTTAGTTGTTTCCTGGTAGAAAAGAATAATTCGGAAGTATTTTCTGACATGGCACTGCAGAGAGAATTAAATATAACGGAAATTAACGGCATAAAGACTAAGGTTGAGGCTGTTATTTCAGAATTATCTGAGGAAGCTGTGTTAAAAACGGAAGATAGGTTAAGCCAGATTACCAATGAAAAAATTATAGCTGTAAATGATTTTTCTAATCAGGTAATCGAAAAAATCAGTCAGAATCATGAAGAAGTAGTATTCTTATATAATATGCTGAATGAAAAAGAGACAGAAATTAAAGAGACTGTTAGAAGCTTTGATAAGATCAAAAAGCAGTCGTTTGAAAACGTAAAGCCGGTACCACAAGCCGAAACAAGAAGAACGGGTACGGATAGCAAAAAAAACGTCAATGGTCTTACTGCCGAGTCAGGAAATGTGGATGAGATTTCAGAGCAGATGAATAATCATAATCAAAAAATCCTCGAATTGTATTCACAAGGTTTTTCTATAATAGACATATCCAGGACCTTAGAACTTGGTCAGGGAGAAGTTAAGCTTGTAATTGATCTGTTTAAAGAGAAGTAAGTCCGATTCAATGTCGAGAATACATCATAGCAGCAGCTTAATTAATTCAATCGAAGAAAATTGAAAGGCATGTGTTTATATGAAACTTAAGTATTATTTAAGAGGCGTGGGTACAGGGATTTTGTTCGCTACCGTTATTTTATCCGTGTCCTACCATGTGACCTCTAAAGCAAAGCTTTCTGATGCAGAAATCATTAAAAGAGCAGAAGAACTTGGTATGGTAAAAGAAAGTGATATCAATCTTGAGGATTTAGTGGCTCCAACTGCGGCACCGACTAAAGAACCGACTGAAAGTCCAACTGCAGCGCCAACCAAGCAGCCCACAGATGAAGAAAGTACAGATCAGACAGATACGTTGACTCCAACACCTGAAGCTGGGAATGAACCATCCTCCGTACCTGCCGATGAGCCTGTGAATGCACCCGAGGAATCAGATACTTCTTCGGGGACACCAGAGGCGGATAATCAAACGGAGACGAAGCTTGTTACATTTGAAATCGTAACAGGTATGACCTCCGAGGATGTATCAAAGCTGTTAAAAGAAAAGGGTGTTATTGAAGATGCAAGAGCTTTCAACCAATATTTAAAGCAGAATGATTATACGACCAGTATTAATATTGGAGATTTTGAAATTGAACGGTTTGCATCTTACCAGGATATTGCCGATGCAATAGTTAGTAAGTAAGTATAGTAATGAAATTCCCAGCAAATAATTTGAGGTACTGAATTATTTGCTTTTTTGTTTGAAAAACTAATAACAGTTTTTCAATAACTTGATTAGAAGGTATGCTAGGCACACAGGCGGGAGTTAAATTGAAAAACAGAAAGCAGTTTTTCAATATCCTGATTAGAAGGTGTGCTAGGCACACAGCGGGAGTTAAATTGAAAAACAGAAAGCAGTTTTTCAATATCCTGATTAGAAGGTGTGCTAGGCACACAGGCGGGAGTTAAATTGAAAAACAAAAAGCAGTTTTTCAATATCCTGATTAGAAGGTGTGCTAGGCACACAGCGGGAGTTTAAGTTGATGAGTAATAGTGTGAAGAGAGGTTTTATACCAACGGATGCAAAGGAATTTAATGAAGAGAGTCTTAATACCTTGATAAAGGCCCAAAAGGATCTTTTGTACTTGATGGAGCAGGGGTATCCGATTAAAAGTGCATCTACTTTTGTAGGAAATCACTATATGATATCCGAAAGGCAGCGTCTTGCACTTTCCCGGGCAACTACTATTCCGGAAATCGTTGAGCTTAGAAGAAAAAAGCAAGTAATAGGGAAAACAGATAATCAAACCTTATACCTGGATGGATTAAATCTTATCATTACACTGGAAGTGGCCTTATCCGGGTCCGTATTGATTCATTGTATGGATGGAACCATCAGGGATCTGGCAGGACTTAGGGGTACTTACCGCCTAATTGATAAAACTGATCTGGCTATTAACCTAATTGGTAAGAGACTTAATCAGATGAATATAGATACAGCTCACTTTTACCTGGATTCCCCGGTATCGAATACGGGTAGGTTAAAACAGAGAATTTGTGAATTATTAGCTGGATATTCTTTTCATACGATTGTTGAACTTGTGAATAATGCAGATGTAATGTTAGAAAATAAAAGTAATGTAATCTCCAGTGATGCCATCATATTAAATAAATGTACCAGTTGGATTAATCTGGCGGCAGAAATAATGAATGACAGCATCAAAGATACCTTTCTAGTGGATTTGAGGTTAATGAATGCAACTTAAGGTCTTAATAAGGGATTGCAATAGAAAATTGATATAGAATAATTTGCAAGAGAATTGGTATAGAAATTATACAATAGAGACTTGATATAGAATAATATGCAACAGAAAATAAAAAATATGCAATAGCAAATTGGTATATAAAATATACAATAGCAAATTGGTATAGAATAATATGTAATAGAAAATTTGTAAAAGAATAATATGCAATAGAATATTGGTATAGGATAATATACAGTAAAATTGTAGCGAATAAAATGTAACAAAAAAGAGGGCTGACTCAATCAGCCCCCGTAAGTTTAAAATTATAGATAAGTTACCCCTGATCATTATGGGCACCAAAGTGCGGAGAAAGGTTATGAAAAACTTTTTCTCAACAACTGCTTAAAGGAAAAATCAGATTATTTTTTAAGTTCCTGTTTTCCGGTTACTTTACTGGCATCATCCATCTTAAAGGTATCTTGCAGATCTTTTGAATCAAAATATAAATTACCGTCTATCGTTGCATCTATCAACTCAAAATTGTTTGCACTAACATAAACATCACCTTTGAAGGTTCCGTGCTGTATACTGGCCATGGGACTGTTAATTGTTAATTTTGGAGCAGTTAACGTATATCTTGCAGTTATATTACGGTTCTCATCCTGGGAGTAAAAGGCTAATTTACGCTGTATAATGTCTTTTCCGTTATCGTCTTTCTTACCGTTCTTAAATTCACCGTCCAAGGTAAGATCCTTATTAATTGTCATATCTTTTAAAATAGCAATAATCCAGGTACCATCTTTACTGATTGCTTTCATGAAAGCATCCTCGGTATTTACGATGGAAGCAGTTGTTACTACGTCTGCGGTATCTCCTGTAGTATCCGTAGTATCAGCAGTATTTGAAGTATCAGTGGTATTTGAAGTATCAGTGGTATTGGATGTATCTGTCGTATCGGTTGAAGTGTCCGTCGTTGAAGTGTCCGTCGTTGAAGTATCCGTTGTTTGACCAGTAGTATCATTTTTTTTGCCGCATCCTGCAAGTAATGCAGTGAATAATAATAAAGTTAAGAACAAGATTTTAAATTTCATTGATAAAACTCCTCCTTATATAGGTAGTGAAATAACTTTTATTCATTTAATTATTACCCTAAAAATTTTTATTTATACTTTGATATTATTTAATGTTAAACCAGTATTATCATAAGGGTTTCCTTTACGGCTAAAGGAATGTATCATTTCCTTTTTTGAAATTAACTCTTGGAACGTTTGACTTGTGTACTGTGTTCCGAGATCACTGTGTAGTATAATGCCTTTTGTGCTTTTTACATTTAAGTAGGCATTTTCTAGTGATTTAACAACTAATTCTGCAGTCATTGAGGTTCCATATGTATAGCCAATAATCTTTTTACTATAGAGATCCATGACAGAGGCTAGGTAGGTCCAACCATCTTTAAGAGTATGAATATAATTGGTACAAATGAAATTGCCACATATGATATTGAAAGAAATTTATTTATTGTAAAAAAATAACCGATAATAAATAATAGCTAGAACATATGTAAGTATCAAGTATGAAAGCGCCAAAACATATATATTTGTACAAATAGACAATTATTTATACTGAAATCTTTGTGTTTCAATTTCATTATCTTCAAGAATTAATAGATCATCTGCATTATATTTAACTTGTCTTATTTTACATTAAGATGTATAATTGTGGTAATAATAGATGAGGGGTATGTGGGTAATGAAAAGTAGTTTAAGATTACAATCAGTTTTTGCAGTATTATTAATTATAACTTTTTTGGTATCAGTCTTTGTTCCTTTAAATGTAAATACTGCTAGTGCAGCAACAGTTAGCATTAATAAGAAGAATGCAACAATAAGTCAAGGCGATACACTGCAATTAAAAATTTCAGGAACGAAATCAAAGGTTATTTGGTCGACAAATAATAAAAAGATTGCAACAGTTACTTCTACAGGAAAAGTGTACGGTGTAAAATCAGGTACTGCTTTTATAACTGCAAAATTGGGTAATAAAAGCTATACATGTAGAGTTCTAGTGGCATTTCCAACCTTAGAAAAATCTCAGTTTACATTAAAATATAATAAGAAGAAACAGATAATTATAAGAAATTTACCAAAACAATTTAATGAAAATGATATAAAATGGATATCTGATAATCCTGATGTAGTTTTTGTTGACACTAAGGGAAATGTGACTGCATTAGCCGAAGGATATGCAAATATTAGAGTAGTATTTGGAAAAACTACATTAAGATGTAGTATAAAAGTTCCTGTATTAAATGATCAAGAAAAACAAGAAAAGCAAAAAGAAGATCAAGTAAAATATCAAGATTTTATGAGCAAACTAGACTATGAACATGGTGAATTCAATAATAAAGAAGTATATATTATTAAAAACAATATTACTAGCGTTAAAGTTGATTATCAACTAGAATTTTATGATTTAAATGATAATTTGATATCAGTATCTACACAAGGTTATATGCAGTTACCTAAAGGAAAAGAAAAAATTATTTACATAGATAAACCAGAAAAGGATTACAAATATTATAAATTTAGGTACAATAATATTAGAGCTATGGAAAACTCAAATACAATTGAAGATATTTCAGACAAGATTAACGTAAGTACCTCTGAACTCTATGATTATAGATACACTTATTATGGTAATATTTCTGATACAGTTAAATTATTTGATTTAGTCGTAAATAATCAATCAAATAACAGGATATCATTTAGTGCTGATGTTATATTTTACAAAGATAATAAAATTGTTAATATAAAAAATTTCATGATGAATAGCTTAGATGTGGGTACTACTATAATTAAAAGCTCTGATCTTCAACTTCCATTTAAAATCTATTCACCGGAATATGATAATTATAGAGTGATTTACAATATAAAGTGAACTGTTTAAATTTAGCTTTTTCTTTATCTGGGCATTACAGTATCTTGCTTTAAGAGATGTGATATATCAATTAGATATACAGGGAAAAACTACGATTACACCTGATGGTAGAGAAGAGTTAATGAAAAATTTTTAAAACAAACTATTCTTATTGTCTGTATAACTATGTGAGCCACTTAAACCCATTCAACGGTAAATTCTATACATCTAACTATAAACGTCTTAAAATGGCTCAAATATTAATAAAATAATTAAGTCCCCGGCTATGTTAGTCAGGGACTTTAGTATTTTAAAATTACATTCGGTGATGTTGGCTCCGAAGAGAATATCGGATACCTAAAAACAATATTATAGAATATCAGTCAAGATAGTTAAGTTTATGTTATTATTAAAGTAACAATTTTGACAGTAGGCTATAGAAAGGAGATAATATGACGGGAAGTCTACAGGAAAAAAACAACAAATTTTTTTATGGTACTCAATTATAACATTAGACATATGTTAGAAATCGGTTAGAAAAAACTCTATTAAAACTCATTGAATCTTTTGTATTTCTTGATATCTACATAATAAAAAAAGTTCCCGAAATTCTTAACTTACAAGAATTTCAGAAACTAAGCAATTAATGCGGATAGAGGGACTCGAACCCTCACAAGGTCACCCTTGGCAGATTTTGAGTCTGCTGCGTCTGCCATTCCGCCACATCCGCATGAACCAGCGAAGACTATTCTAACATAATTGATACTATAATGCAAGTCCAAAAATAAAAGAAATGAAAAAAATTCAATAATATCTAGATTTTAGAATTTTTGTAACAGAAAGCCAATATAAACAAAAAAAGAGAATCCGATAAAATGCAAAAGATTAGTTGAAACATTGCTTAAAAAAGGGTAAAATGAATTATTAACGGATACAATATTTACTAGTTGTATGCCCAGGAGGATATTTATGAATTGCATTGAAATACAAAGGCTTATTGTGCCGTTTATAAATGATGAACTAAATATGGAACAATTAGAAGAATTCATCCATCACGTTCATTCGTGTCCTAACTGCATGGAAGAACTGGAAGTATATTATGTACTTTTAGCAGGTATGAAGCAATTAGATGAGGATAAAGAACTTTCTACGAATTTTAACCAGGATTTAAAGGATTTGCTGAGTTTGTCGGAAGACCGTATTGTCCATAATAAGTTCTTACATATCAGAAAACGGATCGTATTGATTATTTTGATAACTCTGGTGGCAATCGTTTCAAGTTTCCGTATCGGTGAGTTTGTTGTAGAAGATGTACTAAATGGTGATAAGAAAAGCGACTTTCTATTAGATAATGTTTTTATGGCTAATAACCCGGTATCCTTTGATACTACAGCATTGGGGGCTGGTAATAACAGATTGAACGGTATGATAGTAAACAATTTAGCAGATATTTATATCTATCTTAAAATGAATGACCCTAAGGGGGCTAAACTTATGAAAGAAAAGTTCGGAGACCGTATTTGGGAGAATACCACAGTATCAAAAAGTGTAGGAATGAAAATTAATATAAATGATTGGATCATATTTGATTATTAAACAGAAGTTAGGAGAAAACCAAATTGAAAAAAATAGTATTAATAGACGGACACAGCATATTAAACCGTGCCTTTTATGGACTTCCCGATTTGACTAATTCCGAGGGAACCCATACGAATGCAATATTGGGATTTTTAAATATTATGTTTAAAATTCTGGACGAGGAAAAACCGGAATACTTAACAGTTGCCTTTGACGTACATCAGCCCACCTTCCGTCATGAAATGTTTGAACAGTATAAAGGAACAAGGAAATCCATGCCGGACGAACTCAGGGAACAAGTACCTATTATGAAGGAAGTACTTCGCGCCATGGGTATTACCATTATGGAAAAGCCTGGATTTGAGGCAGATGATGTCCTTGGTACCATTGCAACCTCCTGCGAACAGGAGGGATTTTTGGTATCCCTGGTATCCGGTGACAGGGATTTGCTCCAGCTTGCCAGTGACAAAATTAAAATCCGTATACCAAAAACCAAAAAGGGCGGTACAGAAATAGAGAACTATAACACACAGGATGTAATAGCAGCTTACGGGGTAACCCCAAAGCAATTTATTGACTTAAAGGGTCTTATGGGAGATACCTCCGATAATATCCCCGGTGTACCGGGGATTGGTGAAAAGACTGCTTCTAAAATTATAGCAGCCTATGACTCCATTGAAAATGCCTATGAACATATAGATGAAATCGGACCGGCAAAGGCGAAGGAAGCCTTAAAAAACAACCATGACCTGGCGGTTTTAAGTAAAGCCTTAGCAACTATTAAGACAGATTGCGAAATAGACTTTAACTTAGAAACTGCTGTACTTGGAAACCTTTATAATGAAGGCGCATATTCCTTCTTTAAAAAGCTTGAATTTAAAAGTCTGTTAAACCGTTTCCAACTGGAAGTTACCCACTATGACAGTATAGAAGATCATTTTAAACTAATCTCAGAGCTTAATGAGGCAGAAACGATATTTCATAAGTTGTTAAAGCAGGCGGCTAACGAGACGGTGGCAGGGGTCCGGTTCATAACAGAAGCTGAGAAGGTATTGGGACTATCCTTAACCTTTGGAGACAAAGATATCTATTTTATCCAGACAGAAGGTTTGATAACCCCGGATTATTTAAAAGACAAGGTTACTGAATTACTAAATTTAAAGATTACGCTGGCTGTAATAAATCTTAAGCCCCAGCTTCCATATATTGAGGCAAGTGAAAAAAGCAGGGTATTTGATGAAGGAATTGCAGCTTACCTTTTAAATCCGTTAAATGATTCTTATGATTATGACGATATCGCAAGAGACTATTTAAAAATGACCATTCCTTCTATGAGTGACTTATTTGGTAAAGGAACCCTTTGTTTGGCCAGAGAAGAGAAAGAAAATGAGTTTAAAGCTTACTGCTGTTATCAAAGTTATGTTGCCTATAAGGCCTATGAAAAATTGACGGAGACCTTAAAACAGGCGGAGATGTTTGAGCTGTTTGATTCCGTAGAAATGCCCCTTGTGTACACCCTGTATGATATGGAAACCCGTGGTATCCGTGTGAATAAAGAGGCACTGAAAGAATATGGTGATAAGCTTTCGGTGGGAATTAAGGAGCTGGAAGTAAAAATATATGAACAAGTCGGAGAAACGTTTAATATTAACTCCCCGAAACAGCTAGGGGTCATTTTATTTGATAAACTCCGTCTGCCCTATGGGAAGAAGACGAAAACCGGATACTCTACGTCCGCAGATATATTAGATAAATTAGCAAATGAACATCCTGTGGTCAGTATGATTTTAGAGTACAGGCAGATTACCAAGTTAAAATCTACTTATGCCGATGGGTTAGCAGGTTATATAGGAGAGGATGGAAGAATCCATGGTAAATTCCATCAGACGATAGCAGCCACCGGACGGTTAAGCAGTACGGAACCAAATCTCCAGAATATTCCCATACGTATGGAATTAGGCAGGGAAATCAGAAAGGTATTTATTCCGGAGGAGGATTATGTGTTTTTAGACGCTGATTATTCCCAAATTGAACTCAGAGTTCTTGCTCATATGTCAGGTGATCAAAGATTAATCGATGCGTACAGACAGGCTCAGGACATTCACCGTATTACGGCCTCTCAGGTATTCCATACCCCTCTGGAGGAAGTTAGTTCCTTGCAGAGGAGTAATGCTAAAGCTGTCAATTTCGGAATTGTATATGGAATCAGTTCTTTTGGTTTAGGACAGGGTTTAAATATATCCAGAAAGGAAGCTGAAGATTATATTAGCCGATATTTTGAAACTTATCCCAGGGTAAAACAATACCTGGATGACCTGGTATTAAACGGAAAAACCTTAGGATATGTTACCTCCTATTTTGGCAGAAGAAGACCGATTCCAGAACTTAGTTCCTCAAACTTTATGCAGCGTTCCTTTGGAGAGAGAGTAGCTATGAATTCGCCCATACAGGGTACCGCAGCCGATATTATTAAGATAGCCATGATCCGTGTCAATGAACGGTTAAAAGACTTAAAGTTACGTTCCAGACTGATACTTCAGATTCATGATGAATTATTAATTGAAACCCATAAAGAAGAAATAGAACAAGTAAGTGCAATCTTAAGGGAAGAGATGCTAAAGGCAGCTGATATGAGTGTACCGCTGGAGGTTGAGGTAAAGACCGGATCAAACTGGTACGAAGCGAAATAAATCGGCAGCTGTATACAGGCAGGTTAACCCCATGGAAGGAAAATAAAGTGCAGAGAAAAAGCGGCTGTACACCTCCATTGTTTAACAGGTGCAAAGCGAAACCTTAACGGAAAGGTTGAGATATTATATCAATGGAAAGGATGCTGCAAAATGATTTTTATAACATAGCTTTTTTTGCAGCAATATCGCAAGAGAGTTTTGCGATATTCAATGGGTATATAGATGAAAGTAATTGGAATAACCGGCGGTATTGGAAGCGGTAAGTCTTTAGTATCAGATATTATGAGAGATACCTTTCATGCCTATCTCATTAATACGGATCAGATCGCCCATAAATTCATGGAAAAAGGAGAAGTCTCCTATCGGCTTATTGTGGAGTATTTCGGTGAAGAAATATTAAGTCCCTCGGGAGAAATAGACCGTGGGGTCTTAGGAAAGATCGTATACAAGGATGAGGATAAACTGCTTAAATTAAATTCCTTTTCCCATCCTTATGTGATGGAGTATGTAAGAAATTTAATTACGGAAAAGAAAAAAGAAAAGATCGAATTGATTTGTGTGGAAACAGCCTTACCCATTCAGGCTGGTCTAAAAGATTTCTGTGATGCCATCTGGTATGTATATGCACCAGAGGGGGTAAGACGGGAGCGTCTAAAACAGTCAAGGAATTATGATGAACAAAAGATGAATGAGATATTTAAAAATCAAATCAGTGATTTCGAATATCGTAACGCCAGTACCCATGTTATCATAAATGACTATCCCATTGAAAAAATAAAGGAACAGATTCAGATTTTGCTAGAGAATTACGAAAAATTATAATATAATGGAATTAAAACAAGACACGTTTCTGTTCTTTTATATTAAAGCAGTAACGGGAGTTATTCCCTGTCATTGTAATAGATAAATAAGATAGGTAATATAAACAAAATAATATATAAATGTACCCTAGTAGTGGATAGTTTAGCTGATCAGTTAAATAGCACAGATAACAAATTAAGATAGATTATCTAAAAGTAAGTATATATGAGTTGCAAGTTTAGTTTTACTATAAGTGTAGAATAGTTATTGTTCAGTATTAACCGCCAGGTTGGCTGAAACATAACCAATATTTTAGACATACGTTGTGGGGGATTTTGCTATGGAAAACAAAAGATATCCGGAGCATTTGGTATTTGGATTAGACATCGGAACCAGAAGTATTGTTGGAACAGTAGGCTACAGGGAGAATAACAATAGTTTTATCGTAGTTGCCCAGTGTGTAAAGGAACATGAGACCCGTGCCATGATGGACGGTCAGATCCATGATATAACCAAAGTATCCGAAACAATAATGGAAGTGAAAAAGGAACTGGAGCAGCAGATAGGCAGAAGACTGACCGACGTATGTATAGCAGCGGCCGGACGGGTATTAAAGACAGTTACGGTGAATGCCGAATACGAATTTCCCAGTGAGACAGTTTTAAATGAAGAGCATATCCACTCCCTGGAACTGATTGGAGTGGAAAAAGCATATGATACCTTAAGGGAAGAAGTTAAGGAAGATAAGATTAATTTTTATTGTGTCGGCTATTCCGTTATACGCTATTATCTGAATGGTTACAATATGGCGAAATTAGAGGGACATAAAGCCAATAAAATCGGTACAGAATTACTGGCAACCTTTCTGCCGGATGAGGTCATTGATGGTCTGTATACAGCTGTAGAACGGGTTGGTCTGCAGGTTGCTAATCTTACCTTGGAACCGATTGCTGCCATTAATGTAGCGATTCCGGAAAAATTCCGGCTCCTCAACATTGCGATGATCGATGTTGGTGCCGGAACCTCGGATATATCCATTACCAAGGACGGCAGTATCATTGCCTACGGAATGATTCCCTATGCCGGTGATGAAATTACAGAAGCCATTGTTCAAAACTACCTGGTGGAGTTTAAAACCGCCGAAATCATGAAACTGGCATGTTTAAAAAAGAAGAAGGTTACCTATAAGGATATTATGGGGCTTAGCCATAAAGTTACTACCGAAGAGATTATAGAAGCAGTGTCCGGCGCGGTACATAAAATAACCAAAAGTGTAGCAGAAAAAATAATAGAACTGAATGGTAATAAATCTGTCAGTGCGGTTTTTGTAGTCGGAGGCGGCGGTAAAATACCAGGTTTTGTAACCAGTCTGGCAGAGTATTTGAATCTGCCCAAAGACCGGGTTGCTCTTAGGGGAGAAGAAGTGCTAGGTGAGGTTACCTTCCTTCAGGAAAACATCAAGAAAGATCCTCTGCTCGTAACCCCAATTGGTATCTGCCTGAATTTTTATGATCAGACTAATAACTTTATTTTTGTCAATGTAAACGGTGAACGTGTAAAACTATATGATAATAATAAGCTGACCATAGTAGATGCAGCCATACAGGTCGGTTTCCCGAATGAGAAGTTATTTCCAAGAAGAGGTAAGGCTATTAATTATACATTAAACGGCAATAAAAGGCTGGTTCGGGGAGAACTTGGTGAAGCTGCGGTAGTTAAGCTGAACGGAGAACTGGTTGGAATCAGCCATACGATTGTTCAAAATGATAAAATAGAGATAATAGAGTCTACCATTGGCGATGACGCAGTATTTGAGGTAAGACAGCTGCCAGAGTATAACGGAACCATATCCTTTCTCTTTAACGGACAGAATGTCATTTGTCCCAAATTTGTTATGGCTGACGGTAAATTGGTTTCGGAATTTTATAGCATACAGGACGGAGATGAAATTCAGATTCTGAATTATTATACACTGGAACAGGTGTTGGAATTTATGGATATCGAATTTAAAGGTACTATATGTGTTAATAATATACCGGCTAAAATGGATGAAAAGGTATATGAGAACTTTTCTATTCAGTGTATATTAAAAAACAGTCAGGCAGAAGACACAGACTACGGGGCAGATGAGAGTGAGGATATAGATTCTCTCTATTATGACTATGGTGACAGTGAAACAGATTTGGAAGGACGAATTGGTGCAGAGCCTGCAAGAACAGCAGAATTAAACGATATAACAGAGCATACGGAAACGAAGCGAGCAAATACAGCAGAGCAAGCAAATACAGCAGAGCAAACATATACAGCAGAGCGAACAAATACTGCAGAGCGTACAAAAACAACAGATCAAGTAAAAACGCCAGGATTAACAGATAAGCCAGAACTCGCAATAACAAATAAAAGTGCTGCCAACTTGCAAAATTCAGGGGCTTTTAATAATTCTTCGAATGCGTCGGATAAAGTTGGTACAAACAGCGAGATAAAGGATGTATATGTAATAATTAATAAAGAACCGATAAAGCTCTCCAATAAAGCAAAATATATATTTGTAGACATCTTTGATTTTTATCCCTTTGACCTGACCAAAGCCGGAGGTTCTGAGCTGGTAATTACGTTAAACGGTGAAAAAGCTGATTTTACGATGCCTCTGAATGAAAGAGATATAATAGAACTGTATTGGAAATAAATAAAGTATACCAATTATATCTGGAAATAAATTATAGATATAAACTGGTAATGGAAATAATTTTATATACCATTTATATCTGGCAATAAATTATAGATAAACTGGTAATAGAGATAATTTATATAGGAATTATATCTGGAGATAGATAAACTGGGACTCGTGATATTTTTATATACCAATTGCATCTGGAGATATAAAATATATAGGAGCAGTATTGGTGATTTTAATTATGAGAACCGTGCTTAGAGTAAATTATTATGTTGACAAATCTTCCGGAATAAGGGATACTTTTTCATGATATAAAGTTGAAAAAACAAGAACAGGTCAAAGGAGGTACTTATGAATTTATGCAGTATTGCAAGCGGCAGCAGCGGGAATTGTACCTTTGTAGGCAGTGAGCATACCAAGCTTTTAGTAGATGCCGGTATCAGCGGCAAAAAGATTGAAAATGGTCTGAATTGTATTGAAGTCTCACCGGAGGACATCCAGGGAATATTAATTACCCATGAACATGCCGATCATATCCAGGGTCTTGGAGTCCTTGCAAGGCGTTATCATACTCCTATTTACGGGACTGCCGAGACGATTAATTCCATTCTTAAAATGAATAATATCGGACGTATTTCTGAAGAATTATTACATTATGTAGTACCGGACCAGTCATTTCAGATCAATGACATTACAGTGGAGCCATTTTCAACCTCCCATGATGCTTCCAATCCGGTGTGCTATACCTTTGAGGCAAACGGACATAAAATAGGAATGGCAACAGACCTGGGAAAGTATGATGATTATATTATTTCAAAACTTACCGGTTCAGAGGTCTTACTATTGGAGGCTAACCATGATGTGAATATGCTGATGGTAGGCGGGTATCCTTATTACTTAAAACAGAGAATATTAGGAGACCGGGGGCATTTATCCAATGAGAATTCTGCAAGGTTACTCTGTAGGCTTTTTCATGAGAAATTACGATATATTACCCTTGCTCATTTAAGCAAAGAAAACAATTATGAAGAACTTGCTTATGAAACTGTTAAAGTAGAATTGAACCAGTTTATGGATGACAGGACTTCAGACTCCGTCCTAAGCGTCGCCAAACGGGATATGGTATCGGAAATGCTATCAACAGTTTAAATTTAACATAAGGTTGAAAGAAAATAACAAAACTGAAAGGTGCCACAATACCTTCTTTCAACTTTTATTCTGTGGCTGTGTCGCAGGAAACTTGCGATATACAAGGGTATTAAGTATGAAAAAAACGATTATAACCGTTGTCGGTAAAGACAGTGTTGGAATTATTGCAAAGGTTTGTACGTATTTAGCGAATAACAAAGTGAATATATTAGATATTACCCAGACGATTGTACAAGGATATTTTAATATGATGATGATTGTGGATGCCAATGAAGCAACTAAGAATTTCGAAGATCTTGCTACGGAATTAGAGCAGATTGGAGAAGAAATCGGTGTTATTATTAAAGCACAGCATGAGGATATTTTTAATAAAATGCACCGTCTGTAATTCTGCCTGTAATCAATTTGTATAACTTATTATAGTATTATATAGTTTTCAGTATATATTATAGACGGATATGACAGCCTGTGGAGATTATTTGCCACAGGTATTTCGTTAACAATCTAAAATCCAAGGGTCAGTGGATATTGAAACCAGGCAGATATTCGAAAGAGAGGTCAAAATGATAAATATTCATGAAGTTATTGAAACCAACAAAATGATCGAGCAGGAAAATCTGGATGTAAGAACGATTACATTAGGAATAAGCCTCCTCGATTGTGCGGATAATAATTTAGAAGAAGTCAATAAAAAAATATATGATAAAATCACTACTGTAGCAAAAGATCTAGTAGCGACGGGAAAGTCAATTGAAAGAGAATATGGTATCCCTATTGTAAACAAACGGATATCGGTAACCCCAATATCACTTGTTGGGGCAGCAGCCTGTAAAAGCCCGGAGGATTATGTTACCATTGCACAAACTCTTGACCGTGCGGCAAAAACAGTAGGTGTTAACTTTATTGGAGGTTATTCAGCCCTTGTATCCAAAGGAATGACCACCAGTGACCTGAATCTGATCAAATCAATTCCCAAAGCGCTTGCAATAACCGAAAGAGTGTGCAGCTCCGTAAACGTAGGTTCCACCAAAACTGGTATTGATATGGATGCAGTTAAGCTCTTAGGTGAAATCGTAATAGAAACAGCAAATCTGACAAAAGACAGAGACTCCCTTGGCTGTGCCAAATTAGTGGTATTTTGTAATGCTCCTGATGATAATCCTTTTATGGCAGGTGCATTTCACGGTATTACGGAAGGAGATGCCATTATTAATGTCGGGGTCAGTGGTCCGGGTGTTGTAAAGAAAGCACTGGAGAATGTAAGAGGAGCTGATTTTGGTACCTTGTGTGAAACCATTAAGACTACAGCCTTTAAGATAACCAGAGTAGGACAGCTGGTAGCCCAGGAAGCCTCTAGAAGGTTAAACATACCTTTTGGAATCATCGATTTATCTTTAGCGCCTACCCCGGCAGTTGGGGACAGTGTAGCGGAGATCTTCCAGGAAATCGGTCTGGAGCATGCAGGTGCACCCGGTACTACGGCAGCTCTTGCCCTATTAAATGATCAGGTTAAAAAGGGCGGTGTTATGGCTTCATCTTATGTAGGGGGCTTAAGCGGCGCGTTTATACCAGTCAGTGAAGACCAGGGTATGATCAATGCAGTTCAGGCTGGAGCGCTTACCTTAGAGAAACTGGAAGCCATGACCTGTGTTTGCTCCGTAGGTCTTGATATGATTGCGATTCCCGGTGATACAAAAGCTACTACCATATCTGGTATTATAGCCGATGAAATGGCAATTGGAATGATAAACCAAAAGACAACAGCGGTCCGTATCATCCCGGTTATCGGTAAAAAAGTAGGAGATATGGTGGAATTCGGTGGTCTCCTTGGATATGCACCGGTTATGCCGGTTAATCCCTTTAGTTGTGATGACTTTATTAACCGAGGGGGAAGGATACCTGCTCCGATTCATAGTTTTAAGAATTAATGTAAATATTCAATTAATTCGGGGGTAATCGGGTGTGACTTACGCCGGACTAAAGATAAGATATTATGCCAGGATGGCACGGAAGCGGAAATTATAACATGATGATTGAAAAGAAAATATAGGAATGAAATAATGTAATATTACGCTTCTTTCAAAGGTTAAAAAGAAAATATAGGAATGAAATAATGCCATATTACGCTTCTTTCAAAGGTTGAAAAGAAAATATAGGAATGAAAGGATGCCATATTACGCTTCTTTCAAAGATTGAAAAGAGAATATAGGAATGAAAGGATGCCGTACTTCGATTCTTTCAAAGGTTGAAAGAAAATATATGAATAGAAAGGATGCCACACTAGAATTCTTTCAACCGTGAGACTTGTTTCACATTTTTTGTGGCAGTATCGCAAGTAATTTTGCGATATGCAAGGGTATAAAACATGAATCAACAATTATTGGATATGGACTATAAGAAGGTATTTCATTTTTTTAGTGAAATTTCTGCAATACCAAGAGGTTCTAAAAATAATACGGCTATCAGCAATTACCTGGCTGAATTTGCAAAAAGCCATGGACTTCAATATGTTCAGGATGAATATGAGAATGTTGTTATCATCAAAGAAGCATCTTCCGGTTATGAGAATGCACCGGCTGTTATCCTTCAGGGACATATGGATATGGTTTGTGAAAAAACCAATGACTGTACCCACGATTTTTTGACAGAAGGAATTGAGCTTTTTGTGGAGGGGGATTATATCCACGCTGACCGCACTACACTTGGAGCAGATAACGGGATAGCTGTTGCATATGCCCTTGCCTTGTTAGAGGATACCACCTTAAGTCATCCAAGAATTGAAGTTGTAATTACAACAGATGAAGAGACTGGTATGGATGGCGCTATGGGTGTGGACGTATCCATTTTAAAGGGCAAATACATGATTAATGCCGACTCGGAAAATGAAGGAGTTTTATGGACCAGTTCCGCAGGTGGACTAACCAGTACCTGTGAGCTGCCAGTTAACCGTATTAGTGATAAAGGAGTTAAAATCAATATTGCTATTAGTGATTTACAGGGAGGTCATTCCGGTGCTGAAATCGATAAGAACAGAACCAATGCAACAAAGCTTATGGGAAGACTCTTATTTGAATTAAGGGAACAGGTTGGTTTCGGGCTGATTGATATGACGGGCGGTCAAAAGGATAATGCAATTCCCAGAGACTCCAGTGCAAATCTGTTTTTGCAGCCAGAGGATTTGGACGAATTTAACTTAAGATTTGAAGAACTGGTTAAAAAATATAAGACGGAATTAGTATCCAGTGAACCTCATCTGGAGATTGAGGCAACTAACTTAGGAGAAGGAGAATACCACTTTCTGCATCCGACGTCATTTGAAAAAGTATTATTCTTCTTACTAAATACTCCCAACGGAGTTCAGGTAATGAGTACCGATATTCCTGGACTGGTTGAAAGTTCCTTAAATCTGGGAGTATTTCGCATAGAAGAAGACAAAGCCATGTACTGTTTTTCTGTGCGCAGTTCTGTTAACAGCTATAAGCTGCATCTGACTGACAAGCTGCGATATATGGCGCAATTCTTAGGCGGCGAGTTCTTTGTAAGGGCACAGTACCCAGCCTGGGAATTTAAAAAAGAATCGGCATTAAGGGAACATTTAATTAAAGTATATAAAGAACAATACGGCAATGAACCGAAGTTAGAAGCTGTTCATGCCGGATTGGAATGTGGTTTCTTTGCAGAGAAAATACCCGGAGTTGATATTGTATCCCTAGGACCGGATATGCATGATATTCATACACCCAAGGAACGCCTCAGCATATCCTCCGCCATACGAGTATATAAATACCTGGAAAAGGTAATTGAAGGATTGAAATAAACATGAGCAGAAAGAAAATGTACCGTTTATTGGCATTTATCATATTTACCTTTACTTTACTTGGTGTTGTGGTAACTGTTGAATTTAACCGGTATACGAACCGTTTTGCAGAACAAGTGAATAGTGATCAAAGTACCAAAGATTTGACAAATACTCCAGATGCCGGCCAGAGCACAGGGGAGGATTTGAATTCGGGGAATTCTACGGATAATTCAGGGAATACCGGTGCTGAGGATGCTTCCGTGAATCCTGGTGGTAATACATCGGAAGATTCAAAGGATGATGATATACCATGGGAGAATATTGAATTACTATTTTCCGGTGATATCAATATGACGGATAATATTCTGAATACGTATAAAAAGCGTGGAATAGATGGTATCTTATCCAGGAATTTTCAAGAAGAGTTTAGAAACGCCGACCTTGCTATGGTAAACCAGGAGTTTGCCTTTACCGAAAGAGGCACCAAGGCAGAGAACAAGCAGTATACCTTCCGTGTAGCCCCTGAAAATGTTCAGATTTTTAAAGATATGCAGGTGGATGTGGTTTCTTTGGCTAACAATCATTCTATGGATTTTGGTATTGAGGGCTTAACCGATTCCTTTGCTGCATTAAACAGTGCCGGTATACAGTATGCAGGTGCCGGAAATAACTTAACAGAGGCCAGAGAAATCAAGTATTTCAATATAAAAGGAAAGAAGATTGCCTGTCTTGGTGCCTCCAGGGTAATTCCGGAACCTACCTGGAATGCATATGCCAATAAACCAGGTATGTTAACGACCTATGACCCGACGTACCTGGTTGAAGATATTAAAACTGCCAGGACTCAAAGTGATTTTGTCGTAGTATATGTCCACTGGGGGCTTGAAAAACACGATACGCCAGAGGAATACCAGCGTAATCTGGCAAAACAGTACATAGATGCAGGGGCGGACCTGGTAGTGGGAAGCCATCCCCATGTACTGCAGGGAATCGAATATTATAATGGAAAACCAATTGTTTACAGCCTGGGTAACTTTATGTTTTATAGTAACATTAAGCAGACGGCTTTACTTAAGGTTTCCATAAACGAGCAGAATGAAGGCAGTATACGGCTGATACCGGGAAGAGCTGTGGAATCCCTTACCGGTGAACTTGTAAAAGCTGAAGAGATACAAAAGTTTTATGAATATATGACGGGTATATCCTTTGGTATTCAGTTTAACAACGATGGTACGGTAATTCATTAAGAAATAATATAACCCAGCTTACACAATAAATGCTGTGCCAAAATAGTAGACGCTGTCCCTTAACATAATAGATCCTGATAACACAATAGACCTTGTGATAGCGCGATAGACCTTGTGATAGCACGATAGACCTTGTGATAACACGATAGACCTTGTGATAACACAATAAGAATACTCTATATACTATAATAGTAGTCCGTAAACGGAAATGATGATAATTAAACATTTTCGTTTATTGGACTATTATTAGTTAAACAGAAATAAATTTACATTTCGTTAAAAAAAATTTTACATTCTAATCTAACCATGCTATAATATTCCATACCAGTATTTGGAATCGAACTGAAATAGTAAATACAGGAGTCAGAATATGAAAAAGCAGGAAATGGATAATCCAGAGGAATTACAGGATTCAACGACTGATAAAGCTGGGAACGGCGAAGTATCCGAAGAGCAATATGATTTTACGAAGTGGGTGGATGAACTTGTGAAAGACGAGCCTATAGAGAAGGAAATCGTTATAAGCAATGAAGAAGAATTTATAGAAGGTCTTAATGAAGATTTAAGCAGACAGATTACAAACGAGTTGGACATGCAGAATAAGACGGGCACAGGCAGAGAGAAAAAGAAGTTTCCCCGTTTTATAAAAGTGGCTCTTATAAGTTTTGTCACTATTTTATGTGTATGTTTTGTCTTATTATTAACACCTTTTGGAAGAAATTTTCTGTGGCAGGCAGCTACGGATTATGCATACAGTAAAATGAATTATGATGAAGGGGTGAATGTAGCTACCCAGGAAGTAACGGATGATGTGGAGGAAACGAAGCAGCCCGCTCAGGTTACAGATACACCGGTTTTGTGGGACCAGAGCCAGTCAGAGGATAGTGCCAGAATCGAAAATGGTGTAACCAATATCCTTCTTTTAGGAGAAGAAGCAATCGATTCCGGCGGCGGACGGGGACGTACGGATATCATGATGATTGCTACCATGAATACCAAGGATAAAACATTTAAATTGACCTCTTTGATGAGGGATATGCTAGTTCAGATACCTGGTAATAAAGATAATAAATTAAATGCTGCCTACGAAATCGGCGGTGTTCCTTTGCTATATAAGACCATCGAGTTAAACTTTGGAATCAAACTGGATGGCTATGTTTTGGTGGGTTTTGACGATTTTGAAAAGGTAATTGATAAACTTGGCGGGGTTAAGATAACATTAACCAGAACGGAAGCCAATTATCTGAATACGACAAATTATATATCAAAACCGGAATACAGGAATGTTGTGGAAGGCATGCAGATTCTAAAGGGTAATCAGGCCCTTGGTTACTGCAGGGTTCGATATGTAGCCACCGGAGATGACCAGATCAATGATTTTGGCAGAACATCCAGGCAGCGGATTGTATTAAATGCTATCTTTGAACAGTATAAATCAAAGAGCCTGCCCGAACTGGTCTTATTGTTAAATGATATTCTGCCACTGATCACTACTGACATTAAACCGGACGATTTTGAAACTTATTTAAGGACGGCCATGAATATGGGAATGTCTGAGATACAGAACATGCGTATACCGGCAGATCATACGTTTGAAGAAGGTTATGTTCGTAAAATGTCGGTGTTAATACCAAATTTGCAGGAAAATACCAAGATACTGCATGATTTTATATTCGGCAGTGAAAATCAATTAAATAAATGATAGAATAAAGTCAATACGAAAAGATCAGCTGTTTAAGAATATTCTTAAACGACCGGTCTTTTTTTATGTTACATACGAGGAAAGTTCTCTGTACTATCCTGTAAAATCAAAGCACCTGTACAGGAAACCCATGACCTTCAAGAGGAGAATATCACGGATGTGTAGAATCTGGCGAGCCAGCCTCCAGTACTTTCACAGAATATTCTTATGAAATTCACGGCATATTCTTTCTGGTAATAAGCATATCTTCTTTTCCCATACATATAATAATAAGGACGTGCCAAACTTTAAAATTGGAGAAAGCAATGCCTTATCTGAAAAGAAACCGTGTTTATAACAGCAGAGTTTATAAAAGTCACAGATCCTATAAAAACCCCAGAACCTATAAAAGCACCAGGACCTATAAAAGCCCCAGAACTTATAAAAGCAGCAATAACAAAGCCATAACTCTAAAACTTTTGCGGTTTTACAGTGTTCTGCTGATGATAACCCTGACTATTACAGGGATTACTTTAAACCGCCTTGAGCTGGATCTAATAATTCAGGATGTAAAAGCGGAAGGAATTGATTATGATGCTTTCCGAGAAATGATGATACCTGTTAATCTGATAAAAACGGTAAAAGATAAATATAGTAAGGAACTTACAAGAAAGGAAGTTACAAACGAAGAACTTACAAGCAAAGAACCTAATCCAGCTGACTATATAACAGTTTCTATGTTATTAAATGAATATAATTTAAAAAATGCTAAAACTTTACGCAAAAGCAATATGAATTACTTGATTAAGAATCTGTCACAGAACCCAAGCTTTACCGAGTTAAGCAGGTATTATAAAGCAATATTGGCGGATATCAAATGTTATCCGGTTATCCCAGATAAAGTGGGAAAGCTTAATATTACATTTACCGACACCTGGAATGAATATCGAAGTTATGGCGGTAACCGAAGACATGAGGGTACGGATTTAATGTCCGCAGAGAATATTAGGGGAGATTATCCGGTGGTCAGTATGACGGATGGAACGGTGGAGAAAAAGGGTTGGCTGGAGCAGGGAGGTTACCGGATTGGAATTAGAGGTACATACGGAGCTTACTTTTATTATGCTCATTTAGAATCCTACGCACCGGAGCTTCAGGTAGGAGATACCATTAAGGCAGGACAGTTATTAGGTTATATGGGAGACAGCGGATACGGGAGTGAAGGAACGGTGGGAAAATTTGATGTACATCTCCATGTTGGGATTTATGTTGAAACGGATTTTGGGGAGTTAAGTGTCAACCCCTATCTGGTACTGCGGTATTTAGAGACTCTAAAATGATAAAATTATTTCCACAAATATGTAGGTATGTGGTATAATAATATGAATTGATTATTTGGGGGACAAGGAGTGAGGATGAATGGAAATACAATTATGGAGGGAAATACTGGATCCCTATTTCCTGGCAGTAGATGAATTAGTGGTTAAGTTTAATCATATTATAGAGGAATATCGTAAAATGGGAGATTATTCTCCCATTGAACAGGTAAACGGAAGAGTAAAAACTATCTCCAGTATTCTGGAAAAGGCTCAGAAAAAACAAATAGCCCTTGAAGATATCGAAGAAAAAGTAGAAGATATTGCAGGTATCCGTATTATCTGCCAGTTCGTGGAGGATATTCAGAAGGTCGTTGAAATTATAAAAAAAAGAACCGATATGCGCATAAAAAGTGAGAAAGATTATATCACTACAATGAAACCAAGCGGATACCGGAGCTTTCATTTGATTATATATTATAACGTGCAGACCTTAAAGGGCACCAAGGAACTTCAGGCAGAAATTCAGATTCGTACCCTGGCGATGAATTTCTGGTCTACCATTGAACATTCCCTGCAATATAAATACAAACAGAATATGCCAGAACACATCAGAGAAAGACTTACAAAAGCCGCTGATGCAGTTATTGCACTGGATCAGGAGATGTCTTTGGTAAGAGACGAGATTATGGATGCCCAGAATTCCTTTAAGATTAAAGCAAATATGGTGGCAGATATTCTAAACAATATACAGAACCTGTATAAAGTAGCCAATAAGCGGGAAGTTGTTAAAATACAGGATGAGTTCTTCCAGATTTATGAATCAGGGGATTTGGAACAGCTAGAACGATTTAATAGAGAACTGGATATTATATCGGAAGGATACCGTGCACAGAGCCTCCGATAAGGAAAGTAAGATGTAAGGAGATTATAATGACATTACCAAAGCAGTTTGAAGACCGGATGAAGGAACTATTAGGAGAAGAGTTTTTAGATTATACCGCGTGTTTTGAGAAAAAGCATTACAGCGGATTAAGGGTCAATACCCTTAAGATAACACCGGAGGAGTTTGAAAAAATCTGTCCCTATGAAATAAAGCGCATTCCCTGGATTGAAAATGGTTATTTTTTTGATGAAAAAGATCAGCCGGCAAAACACCCGTATTATTATGCCGGTTTATATTATATACAAGAACCCAGTGCCATGACCCCGGCAAGCCTGTTACCAGTAAACCCAGGAGATAAAGTCCTGGACTTGTGTGCTGCCCCGGGAGGTAAAAGCACCGAACTGGCCGCCAGACTAAAAGGAGAAGGCGTACTGATTGCCAATGATATCAGTAATTCCAGAGCGAAAGCCCTGCTTAAGAACATAGAATTGTTCGGAGTAAAGAATCCCGTTATAATCAGCGAAGCTCCTGGGAAGCTGGTTAACTATTTTGAAGGGTACTTTGATAAGATATTAGTAGATGCCCCCTGTTCCGGTGAAGGTATGTTCCGTAAAAGTCCTGCCATTATGAAAAATTGGGAACAGTATGGAGTAGGTTATTACAATAAACTTCAAAAAGAGATTATCCTAAGTGCCGCCAAAATGTTAAAACCTGGCGGCAGTATGCTCTATTCCACCTGTACGTTCTCACCGGAGGAAAATGAAGGTACCATAGCGTTTTTATTAGAACAATGCCCTGAATTTCATGTTGTTAATCCCCTGGAGGGCAAGGATAAGAATAAAGTTTCGTATGAAGGGTTCTCTTTTGGCAGACCGGAATGGGTAAACGGACCGGAAGAATTAAAGAATTGTATTCGGCTGTGGCCTCATAAGATTCAGGGAGAAGGTCATTTTATAACCTTACTTAAAAAAGATGGATCAGAAGAAGGACAAGCCTTCTTCACAGAGAACAAAGAGAAGATAACCTTATCCGATGAAGCTGTGGACTTTCTTAAAAAAATAGGGCTGCACGAGGAGATAAAGCATATCAGCTTACGAGAGGACAAGCTTTACTTGATGCCGAAAGAATTACCTAACCTGAAAGGGTTACGCATTATGAGAATGGGACTTTTTCTTGGAGAAATGAAAAAGAACAGGTTTGAACCCAGTCAGGCCCTTGCCTGTGCTTTAAAGAGAGAGGACTATAACCTTGTTATAGATTTAACGGCGGCTGATCCTGATACCATAAAATATTTAAAATGTGAAACCCTTGATATAAAGGGTGAGTATCAGGAAGGACTGAACCTGCTATGTGTAGACGGATTTCCGTTAGGATGGGGTAAACTAGCAGCAGGAGTACTGAAAAATAAATATCTGCCCGGCTGGCGCTGGATGTAGTAGGACAGAAAGGAAAATCAATATGGGTGCACTGGTTCGCTTGGATAAATACCTTGCAGATATGGGAGCAGGTACGAGAAGTGAGGTAAAGGAATATATCAGAAAAGGAAGGATAACGGTTGGTGGTAAAGTGGTAAAACAACCGGATCTTAAGCTTGATATCTCACAGGCAGAAGTGTATTTTGACAGCCGCTGTATTGAGTACGAAGCGTTGGAATATTATATGCTTAATAAGCCGGCTGGAGTAGTTTCTGCAACAACCGACAAGCATTGTAAGACAGTCGTAGAATTAATCGAAACTGGTAAAAATAAAGATTTATTTCCGGTAGGAAGACTGGATAAAGACACGGAAGGACTGTTACTTATCACAAATGACGGAGATTTGGCACACCGTTTACTGTCCCCTAAAAAACATGTACCAAAGACCTATTACGCCCATATAAAAGGCAAGGTAGATGAGGAGGATGTTATCGTGTTCCATTCAGGAATTAAACTCGAGGATGATTTTACAACCCTGCCTGCCAGGTTAGTTATTAAAAAAGCGGGTGAAGTTTCAGAAGTTGAAGTAACTATTTATGAAGGTAAATTCCATCAGGTTAAGCGGATGTTTGAGGCAGTAGGAAAAGAGGTACTTTATCTGAAACGGTTAAGTATGGGTGACTTAGTATTGGATGAGAACCTTATCCTTGGAGGATACAGAAAGCTGACAGAAGAGGAATTAAATAGATTAAAAGGATAGGATAAAGCATGAATAAAATATTTGATAACGTGAAAGCGGTTATCTTTGATCTGGATGGTACCCTGGTAGATTCTATGTGGATGTGGCGAGATATCGATATTGAATTCCTTGGAAAATACGGAATTGAGCTCCCGGAGAATCTGCAAAGTGAAATAGAAGGAATGAGTTTTTCGGAAACTGCGGTATATTTTAAGAATCGTTTTAAATTAACTCAGTCCCTTGAGGCTATAAAAGAGGAATGGAACCAAATGGCCTGGGATAAATATATGACAAGTGTTCCGTTAAAAGAGGGGACCTTGGAATTACTCCGGTTCTTAAAAGATAATAATATAAAAGCAGGCATTGCCACCAGTAATTCCAGGGAATTAGTGGAACTGGTAATTGAAAAACATAAGGTGAATGGATATTTCCACTCCATCCGTACTTCCTGTGAGGTGGAAAAGGGAAAACCCTCACCGGACATATATCAATTAGTTGCCAAGGATTTAGAGATGGCTGCTAAGGATTGCCTGGTGTTTGAAGATGTAATACAAGGTATTATGGCAGGCAAAAATGCAGGAATGAAGGTGTGTGCGGTATATGATTCCTATTCCAGTGATGTTACGGATAAAAAACAGGAACTGGCGGATTATTATATTGAGTCATTTAAGGAATTATTTAATTGATAAGTTTCATAGAACCAGTACATTGGTTTCTGGTTAACTTGACTGACGATTAATCGAAATAGGCGATAACTTATACACAGGAGCGGGCAATGAAAATTATAACAGTTGATAAGAATGAAGCCGGTCAGCGTTTAGATAAGCTCCTTATGAAGCAGCTTAACAAAGCGCCTAAAAGTTTCATTTATAAAATGCTTCGCAAGAAGAATATTATACTAAATGGGAAAAAAGCGGACGGTTCAGAAAAAACCCAGTTAAATGATGAAATAAAATTATTTCTCTCTGAGGAAACGATTCTGAATTTCAGTGAAACTTATCACACTACAAAAGTAGAACATGACTTCACAGTAGTGTATGAGGATGAGAATATCCTGGTAGTTAATAAACCGGCAGGTTTGCTCTCTCAGAAAGCCGGTAAGGATGATATATCATTAGTGGAACATATTATATCCTATCTGCTTACTACCAAACAGATAACAGAGGATGAACTTCAATTTTTTAAACCTGGTATCTGTAACCGTCTGGACCGCAATACCAGCGGCTTGGTTGCTGCCGGGAAAACCCTTCTTGGTTTGCAAACCCTGTCGGAGTTATTCCGGGAAAGAACCCTTGATAAGTACTATCTGTGTATCGTTAAGGGATCAATAAAGGAATCACAGAAAATTGCAGGTTACCTTGTAAAAGATGAGGCGGCTAATAAAGTTACTGTAACAGAGGAATTTACGGAAGGAAGCGAACCGATTAAAACGGAATATGAACCTCTTAACTATAATGAGAACTATACATTACTAAAGGTAAAACTAATTACGGGTAAAACCCATCAGATCCGTGCCCATTTAAGCAGTATCGGCCACCCTGTAATTGGGGATGGTAAGTATGGCAGTAAAAAGAATAATGCGGAATTAAGGAAAACCTTTCAATTACAACATCAGCTGTTACATTCTTACGAGCTGGTTTTTCCCAAAATGGAGGGGGAGTTTAAGCAGTTATCGGGCAAAGTCTTACGAGCGTCTCTTCCGGATTATTTTATCCGGATTCAGAAAGAAGTTTTGGGCTTATAACTAAGGGCTTTTGGACACTTGAATCAGGATGTATGAATTGCCTGACATATAGATACAATATTATAGCAATTATCTGAGATTTGATGATATTGAAAGGAGGATGGGTATGCCGTCTTGGAATTCCAGAGGTCTTAGAGGTTCTTCCTTAGAGGAGTTAATTAATTTAACCAACACAAGATACAGAGAAAAAAAGCTGGCACTGATTCAAAAGATACCAACGCCAATTACTCCAACAGCCATTGATAAAGAGAAGAGACATATTACCCTGGCTTATTTTGAAGAAAAGAGTACGGTGGATTATATCGGCGTCGTTCAGGGTGTGCCTGTTTGTTTTGATGCAAAGGAGTGTGCGGCGGATACCTTTGCGCTCCAGAATGTCCATGAACATCAGGTGAACTTTATGAAGGACTTTGAAGAACAGGGAGGGATTGCTTTCCTGTTGATTTATTATTCTAAGAGAAATCTATATTATTACCTGCCTTTTAAACGGCTGACTGAATTCTGGGAAAGGGCTAGAAGCGGCGGCAGGAAGAGCTTCCGATTTGAAGAGCTGGATATGGAGAATGAGATATCCTGTAAAAACAATATCTTTATCCATTACATTGAAAATATTGCAAAGGATATGGAAGACAGGGATGAAGCAGCAGCGGGGATGGACAGCAGCAGCGGGGCTGGGCAGCAGCAGAGGGATAGCAGCTGTTAGAAAGTCAATTGACAGGAGTATGTTACTGTTAACAGCATGGCCGCGCAGTGTCTGTTATAGATCATATCTTTACCTTCTTACCAGAACACCAGAGAAAAGTAAATTGTCGGTTAGCAGTTGACAGGGTGTAACGATTGTAATATAATAGTAAACATTACCATGGTAGCGAATTATCACGTTACTATAATAAAGCGACTGTATATAAGATTCATCTTTTAAGTGAGAGAATAATCCCTTATAAGATCGGAGGTAACTATGATAGAAAAATTACTACATACGCCGGAAGGTGTAAGGGATATTTATAATGCGGAATGCGAAAGAAAGCTCCAGTTACAAAACCGTCTCCACCATGTTATGGAGCTTCATGGCTTTAAGGATATACAGACCCCAACTTTTGAATTCTTTGATATTTTCAGTAAGGAGCGGGGAACTGTTGCAGCCAGGGATATGTATAAATTCTTTGACCGTGATGGCAACACTTTAGTCTTAAGACCGGATATTACCCCCTCCATTGCCAGATGTGCGGCCAAGTATTATAAAGATGAGATATTTCCCATTAGGTTATGTTATATGGGAAGCACCTTTATCAATAACAGCAGTTACCAGGGCAAGCTAAAGGAAGCTACCCAGTTAGGTGCGGAACTAATGAATGACGATTCTGTTGATGCCGATGCACAGATGCTGGCACTTACCATAGAATGTCTGTTAGAAGCCGGATTAAAAGAATTTCAGGTGGAAATCGGAGAAGCAGATTTTTTCAGGGGTTTGGTAGAAGAGGCTGGTTTTGATGAGGAAGAAGAGACTCAGTTAAGAATCCTTATTGAAAAGAAAAATATGTTTGGGGTAGAAGAAATTATCTTAAGTAAGAATATCAGCGATGAGTTAAAAACCGTTTTTCTGACTCTGCCGGAATTATTCGGTTCCTCCGACAAGCTGACAAAAGCCAAGGAATTAACGAAAAATATCAGGGCTCTTAAGGCGATAGAACGTCTGGAACAGCTATATACCATCCTGACGGCATATGGACTGGAGAAATATATCACCTTTGATCTTGGCATGTTAAGCAAATATAACTACTATACCGGGATTATATTCCGAGCTTATACCTATGGAACCGGTGATACCATAGCCAACGGCGGTCGTTATGATAATCTGGTAGGGCAATTTGGTAAAGATGCACCGGCAATTGGTCTGGCTATTTTAGTGGATCAGCTGATGCTTGCGTTGTCCAGACAGAAAATTGAAATCAAACAGGAAACGGTGAACACCCTGATACTATACAAACATAATCTGCTTGAGAATGCAGTGGTACTTGCAGGTCACTTTAGGAGTCAGGGGATGAATATTGAATTACTATGCATTAAGGAAGAAATACCCCTCTCTGAATATATTTCTTATTCCAGGCGTAATGGAAACGGGGGGATTTTATATTATGAAACGCCCTCTTTAATTAAAGTAATCAATGCCACAAGCGGAGAAATTAATGAAGCAAGAATTCAGGATTTTATGAGCTAGTTCACCTTGGAGGATTCTATGAGATATTTAACTTTTGCCCTGGCTAAGGGCAGGCTGGCAAAAAAGACACTGGAAATATTGGAACAGATAGGCTTTTCCTGTGAAGAAATGAAGGATCCCAATTCCAGAAAGCTTATCTTTGTCAATGAAGAACAGAAAATTAAAATATTCCTGGCAAAAGCCAATGATGTTCCCACCTATGTGGAATATGGTGCTGCCGATATCGGTGTAGTAGGGCGGGATACCATACTAGAGGAAGGTCGTAAATTATATGAAGTCATTGACTTAGGTCTTGGCAGGTGCCGAATGTGTGTAGCTGGACCCAAAGAAGCAAAGGAGCTCTTACAACACGGTGAACTTATAAGAGTAGCCACCAAATACCCAAATATAGCCAAGGATTATTTTTATAATAAAAAGCACCAGACCGTTGAAATTATTAAATTAAACGGTTCCATTGAATTAGCTCCTATCGTAGGACTTTCAGAAGTAATCGTAGATATTGTGGAAACTGGTTCCACCTTAAGAGAGAATGGTCTTGAGGTATTGGAGGAAATATGCCAGCTCTCAGCCAGAATGGTGGTAAACCAGGTCAGCATGAAGATGGAGCATGAGCGGATTACCAAGTTAATCAGTGCATTAAGGGAAGTTTTAACTACCAAGGAGGTGTAACAGTATGAAGATAGTGAAACTGGAAGCAGAATCGAAGAAAGACATACTTAAGAATTTATTAAAGAGAAGTCCGAACCAGTATGAGGCTTATGCAGAAACCGTGAATCAGATTATTGAAGATGTCAGAGTTAGAAAAGACCAGGCATTATTTGACTATACAAAACGTTTTGACCAGGCAGATTTAACTGCTGATACCATACGGGTTACAGAAGAAGAAATAAAGGAAGCTTATTCCTTAATAGACCCTTCGGTATTAGCTGTCATCAAAAAAGCAGCCGCCAATATCGAAACGTATCATGCCAAACAGAAACAATACAGTTGGTTTGACAGTGATCCTAGTGGCATTATCTTAGGTCAGAAAGTAACTCCCATTGGCGCTGTGGGTGTATATGTACCTGGTGGCAAAGCAGCTTACCCTTCTTCGGTATTAATGAATGTGATTCCGGCTAAGGTAGCAGGTGTAGAACGGATTGCCATGGTAACACCGCCGGATAAGGACGGAAAAATATATTGCGGTACCCTGGTTGCAGCAAAGGAAGCAGGAGTCACAGAAATTTATAAAGTCGGCGGAGCTCAGGCAATTGCTGCCCTGGCCCATGGAACTGATTGTATTAATAAGGTAGATAAAATTGTGGGACCGGGTAATATCTATGTCGCACTGGCAAAAAAAGCGGTGTATGGTCATGTAAGCATTGACTCTATCGCAGGACCCAGTGAGATACTTGTGATTGCCGATGAAACTGCCAATCCACGTTATGTGGCTGCAGATTTACTGTCCCAGGCAGAGCATGACGAACTGGCTTCTGCGATTTTAATTACTACCAGCAGGGAAGTAGCAGAACAGGTATCAACCAATGTAGATCAGTTTACAAAACAATTATCAAGAAAAGATATCATAAACAAGTCTCTTGATAACTATGGATACATCCTCTTAGCCGATAGCCTTACAGAGGCGGTGGAAACTGCCAATGAAATTGCTTCTGAGCATCTGGAAATCATTACAAAGGACCCGTTTTCCGTAATGACTAAAATTAAGAATGCCGGTGCTATTTTTTTGGGAGAATACAGCAGCGAACCTTTGGGTGACTATTTTGCAGGACCCAATCATGTCCTTCCGACCAACGGAACTGCTAAATTCTTTTCCCCTCTTAGTGTGGATGACTTTATTAAAAAATCAAGTATCATATCCTATTCAAGAGAAGCGCTTGAACCAATTTATCCGGATATTGTAAAATTTGCAAATGCGGAGGGTTTAACTGCCCATGCGAACTCAATTGCAGTCCGGTTTGAAGATTAGAAAGGGGGATATGAATTTGGCTAGAAACGCAGAAATTCAAAGAAAAACCAACGAAACCGGAATTGCACTTCAACTGGATTTAGACGGCACAGGAGTTGCGGATATCAATACCGGCATCGGTTTTTTTGACCATATGTTATACAGCTTTGCAAAACATGGTTTTTTTGATATGAAACTAAATGTATCCGGTGATTTATACGTGGACGGACATCATACTGTAGAGGATACGGGAATTGTATTAGGGAAGGCGATCAAGGAGGCTTTGGGAGATAAAAAAGGGATTAAACGGTACGGCAGTTCTTTTCTTCCTATGGATGAAACCTTGGTCTTATGTGCGATTGATTTGTCCGGCAGACCATATTTCGTATATGATGTGAATTTAACCACCGACCGCGTGGGATACTTAGACACGGAAATGGTGAAAGAATTTTTCTATGCAGTAAGTTATGCCTGCGGAATGAATCTGCATATAAAGCTGATTCACGGAACGAATAATCATCATATTATAGAAGCAATCTTTAAGGCATTTGCAAGAGCGTTGGATGAAGGATGCGGATATGATCCCAGAATATCAGATGTCCTGTCTACAAAAGGTACGGTAGACTAAGAATAAAGTGTTTGGAGGCAAAGCATTGTATAAAAAAATAATTCCATATATAAATTGTGAAAATGAACTAACGGCTAATATTGTTGCAGAAGCGGTCAAATATGAAATCGGCGGTGCCGATGAGTTATTTGTATATAATTATTCTGCGGATGAAGTATCCAGGGAAGAATTCCTAAGCGCAGTAAAAGAGGTGACCAAGCAGATTGATATTCCTGTATATATCGGCTGTTATGTGGAGCGGTTTGAAGATGTAAAAAAAGCATTATACACCGGTGCTTCTTTTGTTATGTTAAAATACTCCATGCTTAAGCAGCACCAGGTCATAAAAGAAGCTTCCGAGCGGTTTGGAAAAGATACCATTATTCTGGAACTGGATAATTATAAAGATATTTATAATCAGGAATTTATAAACTCCCTGTCAGAACTTGGGGTATATGCTTTACTGCTAAAACATGTGGAATTAACGGATGACTTACGTTATGCCATGGATGCCCAATCCATGTCTATCATTATACGGGACAGTTTATCTAATAATGATACATCCTCATTATTACAGCCGGACAAGGTAATAGGCATAGCTACCAGTTACTTTAAAGATAAGGATATATTTAAGGCAAAGCAGTCTTTAAAGGCACAGAATATAGAAGTTAATACGTTTGACAGCAGTATCAGTTTCCAGGAGTTTAAGTTAAACAGTGATGGTATGATACCGGTGGTGGTTCAGGAATATAAGACCAACGAAGTTTTAATGGTTGCCTATATGAATGAAGAAGCCTTTCAGAAAACTATTGAAACCGGGAAGATGACCTATTACAGCAGAAGCCGTCAGACATTATGGACCAAAGGTGAAACCTCCGGTCATTATCAATATGTAAAAGCCTTACTCTTAGACTGTGACAAAGACACCATATTAGCCAAGGTATTGCAGTTAGGACCGGCCTGCCACACGGGAAGTCCATCCTGTTTTTATACTGAACTGGTGAAAAAGGAATATGATGATACCAATCCGCTGACAGTCTTTAATGAAGTGTTCCGAGTTATTTTAGACCGGAAGAAAAATCCCAAAGACGGTTCTTATACCAATTATCTTTTTGATAAAGGAATCGATAAGATTCTAAAAAAATGCGGTGAAGAAGCAACGGAAATGATTATTGCCGCTAAGAATCCGGATTCGGAAGAGTTAAAATATGAAATCTCAGACTTCCTTTATCATATGATGGTGCTGATGGCTGAATGCAATCTGGACTGGTCAGATGTCGTAAAGGAGCTTGCTCATAGAAGATAACAGTTTACTTGCATGTATGCTTAAATCTAAAAATGGAAAATATTTTAAGTAAATAGCTTGCATTATATAGTAAACGGTGCTATAATAAACTAATGTAAGTAAGATACAGGAATGAATAGGAGTGGACGAAAGTCCACTCTTTATATTTGTGCAGGTGTATTGTGCAGGAAACTGCGATACAGGAAAATAAACTGTGTGTAAAAATCTGGAGTACTGCTGCACATGGTTAACAGCGGCAAGTCCATGGAGGTTATATGTCTAAGAAAGAAGAATACGAACAAAAAACTGAGAAACTATTAGAACCAATCATTCAACAAAACAATTTTGAGCTGGTAGATGTGGAATATGTGAAAGAAGGCGGTAACTGGTATCTTCGTGCTTATATCGATAAAGAGGGCGGTATAACCGTAGATGACTGTGAGATTGTGAACAGGGCATTAAGTGATTTGCTGGATGAGCATGATTTTATACCGGAATCCTATATCTTAGAAGTCAGTTCACCAGGTTTAGGCAGACAGTTAAAAAAAGAAAAAGATTATGCCAGAAGCATAAACAAAGAAGTGGAAATCAAACTGTATAAACCCATCAATAAACAAAAGGAAATCATAGGGTTTTTAACGGGTTATGATGCTGTAAATTTTACCATTCAACTAGAAGACGAAAGTACTATGGATATACCTCGTGCCGATGTGGCACTGATTCGTTTGGCTTTTGATTTTTAAATACAAACTTAAGGGATTGGATTCAAGAACAATTATGAGGAGGATCAGCAGAAAATGAATAACAACAAAGAGTTAATTGACGCATTAAATCAGATTGAAAGAGAAAAAGATATCAGCAAGGATATTTTACTGGAAGCAATGGAAAATTCCCTGGTTGCCGCTTGTAAAAACCACTTTGGCAAAGCAGATAATATCAGGGTGAATATAAACAGGGATACCGGTGCCGTTGGCGTATTTGCCGAGAGGGAAATCGTTGAAACAGTTACAGATCCCGTAACCCAGATCAGTGTTGTGGAAGCCAGATTAAAATATCCGAAAAATGATATCGGCGATATCGTTAATGTGGAAGTAACTCCGAAGAATTTTGGACGTATTGCTGCCCAGAAGGCAAAACAGGTAGTAGTACAAAAAATCAGGGAGGAAGAAAGAAAAGTTTTATTTAATCAGTATTACAGCAAGGAAAAAGATGTGGTTACCGGTATTGTGCAGCGTTACGTAGGCAATAATGTAAGTATCAATTTAGGTAAGGTAGATGCAGTGCTTACTGAGAATGAACAAGTAAAAACAGAGCATTTCAGACCGACGGATCGTATAAAATTATACGTACTGGAAGTTAAGGACACCACCAAGGGACCAAGAATTACTGTATCCAGAACACATCCGGAACTTGTGAAACGGTTATTTGAAGCAGAAGTAACGGAAGTAAAGGATGGAACTGTTGAAATCAAGAGTATTTCCAGAGAAGCCGGTTCCAGAACCAAAATGGCCGTATACTCCAATAACCCTGATGTAGATCCGGTAGGAGCCTGCGTCGGTATGAATGGTGCCAGGGTCAATGCAATCGTGAATGAATTACGAGGTGAAAAAATTGACATTATCAACTGGAGCGATGATCCTGCAATTCTGATTGAAAATGCATTAAGTCCTGCCAAGGTAGTATCTGTGTATGTGGAAGAGGGAGAAAAGAGCGCCAGAGTAATCGTTCCGGATTATCAGCTATCTCTTGCAATCGGCAAGGAAGGACAGAATGCCAGATTAGCAGCCAGACTTACCGGATTTAAAATAGATATTAAGAGCGAGTCACAAGCCGAAGGGTACGGATGGGAGTAGGTAATACATGAGTGTTGTAAAGAAAGTGCCCCAAAGACAGTGTATCGGCTGCGGGGAGATGAAAAATAAAAAAGATATGATCAGAGTTATAAAAACGCCGGAAGAGAATATAATTATAGACGCAACCGGCAAGAAAAACGGCAGGGGAGCATATCTGTGCAAATCAGTGGAATGTTTTCAGAAAGCCGTGAAAAGCCGAGGACTGGAACGATCTTTAAAGGTAAGTATTCCTCGCGAAGTCTATGAAGAATTAGAAAAGGAGCTGAGTGGACTTGAATTATGAAAAGGATAATAACGGGGCCAGTCCTATTGCCCAAAAAAAAGTATTTTCTTATATCGGAATAGCCGCTAAGGCAGGTTTTCTTACCAGTGGTGAATTCATGGCGGAAAAGGCTGTAAAGGATGGAAAAGCCAAGCTGGTAATTGTAGCTGAGGATGCATCAGATAATACAAAAAAAATGTTTACCAATATGTGTACTTACTATAAAGTGCCGATTTACTTTTTTGGTGAAAAAACAAAACTCGGTCATGCAATAGGAAAAGAATTCAGAGCATCTCTGGTTCTGCTTGATAAAGGCTTGGCTGATATGGTAGAAAAGCAACTGAACTCAATCAACAAGGATGAATGTATGAACCCATACATGGAATCGTAATTAGTGGAGGTAGTAAGTATGGCAAAAATTAAAATATATGAGTTAGCAAAAGAAATAGATAAACACAGTAAGGATATCATAACGTATCTGAATGAAAAGGGTGTGGAGGTAAAAAGCCATATGAGCAGTATTGATGACAGTGCTGTTAATCTGGTTAAAAATCATTTCTCACCCAAGGCAAGGCCTGCTGAAAGACCGGCTCAGAACCAGCCGAATACCGTAACCGAAGGAAGTGTAAGACAGTCTTCATCTTCTCAGGATTTGACGTCTGTGCGTTCCCAAGCCGTCCATGAGGGTACAGCAGAAGGACAGAATAACAGACCTGCTGGTACCGGTTATTCCTCTCAGAGTAACCAGGGTAACATAAGACCTAATCAGAATTATTCTTCCGATCAAAGACAGTCGGGACAGAATAATCAGAGCCGTCCATATAATAACCAGAATAACAGACCTTATAACAATCGATATCAGGGTGATCAGCAGGGTCAGAGAAACTCTGGTGATAATGGAGTGAGAACACCAGGTCAGGGTGGACAGCATTCTTCCGGACAGAATCGTCCTTATGTTCAAAACAATAATCAGGGACAGAACCGTCCCTATGGACAGAACAATCAGGGTCAGAACGGTCAGAACCGTTCTTATGGTCAGAGTGGAAATTATTCACAGCAGAATCGTTCTAATACGCAGGGTGGCAGCTATTCCTCAGAAGGTGGTCAGGGACAGAACCGTCCCTATGGACAGAATAATGGACAGGGACAGAACCGCCCCTATGGACAGAACAATGGACAGGGACAGAACCGCCCCTATGGACAGAACAATGGACAGGGACAGAATCGCCCCTATGGACAGAACAATGGACAGGGACAAAACCGCCCTTATGGACAGAACAACGGACAGGGACAGAATCGCCCTTATGGACAGAATAACAGCCAGGGACAGAACCGTCCGTATGGTCAGAATAATAATCAAGGTCAGAACCGTCCGTATGGTCAGAATAATCAGAGTGGTGGGCAGGGAAGAACCGGTGGTTACAACAATAATGGCGACAGACCGAATCAAAATTCCAGGCCATATAATTCACAAGGCGGCAGACCTGGTCAGTCTAGCGGATACAATAACTACAACAGATCCGGCAGTCAGGGATCCTCAGAAGGCGGTTATCAGAACAGAAATTATGGTTCTGGCTACGGCGGCATGAATAAAGATGACTATATTAAAGACGGTGATGCAAAAAAACGCACTCCGGGCAGATCAGACAACAGAGCAGGTGAAGCAAAGAAATTTGATGCACCAATTGGAATGTCCAGAAGTGATTCAGCAAGTAATAGAAACAGCAGAGCCAATAAAAATGTTAAAAACAATAAACCGGGCTATAACCATAAACAAATCGATGGTGACGGCTTAGAGGAAATCAAAGTACCGAAAAAAGGACAGTTCATTAAACCAAAGCCGGTTCAGGTCCAGGAAGCCAAACAAGATGATGTAAAAACGATTACACTTCCAGATATATTAACCATTAAAGAATTGGCTGACAAAATGAAATTACCCGCCTCTGCATTAGTGAAAAAGCTGTTCTTAGCAGGTAAAATGGTATCGATCAATCAGGAGATTACCTTTGAAGAAGCAGAAGAGATTGCGATTGAATTTGAAATCATCGCAGAACATGAGATAAAGATTGATGTTATAGAGGAGTTATTAAAGGAGAAAGACGAAGACGAAGAAAAATTAGAAAAGCGTCCTCCGGTTGTCTGTGTTATGGGTCATGTTGACCATGGCAAAACCTCCCTTCTGGATGCCATTCGAGAGACTAATGTAACTTCTCATGAAGCTGGTGGTATTACTCAGCATATCGGTGCATATGTGGTTGAAGTTAACGGTGAAAAGATTACCTTCTTAGATACGCCTGGTCACGAAGCATTTACTTCCATGAGAATGAGAGGGGCCCAGTCTACGGATATTGCTATTTTAGTGGTAGCAGCAGATGATGGTGTTATGCCCCAGACCGTAGAAGCCATCAGCCATGCAAAAGCTGCCGGAATCCAGATAATAGTAGCAATTAATAAAATAGATAAACCAAGTGCCAACATCGAACGTGTAAAGCAGGAATTAACAGAATATGAGTTAGTTGCCGAAGACTGGGGTGGTGATACGGTATTTGTACCGGTATCGGCCCATACCAGGGAAGGTATTGAACAGCTTCTTGAGATGATTATCCTTACCGCAGAATTGGTTGAATTAAAAGCGAATCCAAACCGTAATGCAAGAGGTATCGTTATCGAAGCAGAATTAGATAAAGGCCGTGGTCCGGTTGCAACCATTCTGGTTCAAAAAGGTACGTTACATGTGGGTGATTCCATTGCAATCGGATCAGCCTATGGTAAAGTAAGAGCGATGATGGATGATAAGGGCAGACGTGTAAAAGAAGCCACACCTTCTACTCCGGTAGAAATCCTGGGCTTAAATGAAGTACCCGATGCCGGTGAAATCTTTATTGCAACAGATAATGAAAAAGAAGCACGCTCTATCTCAGAAACCTATATTTCACAGGGAAGAGAAAGACTTTTAGCAGATACAAAAGCCAAGTTATCTCTGGACGGTTTATTCTCTCAGATTAAGGCCGGTAATGTAAAAGAACTTAACATTATCATAAAAGCCGATGTACAAGGTTCCGTAGAAGCAGTAAAACAAAGTCTTGTAAAACTGAGCAATGACGAAGTTGCAGTCCGCATTATCCATGGCGGCGTAGGTACCATTAATGAGTCAGATGTATCACTGGCAAGTACCTCCAATGCAATTATCATAGGTTTTAATGTTCGTCCGGATAACACTGCGAAGGAACTGGCAGACCGTGAAAAGGTTGATTTAAGACTGTACCGTGTTATTTATAACGCGATTGAAGATGTGGAAGCGGCTATGAAGGGAATGCTTGACCCTACCTTTGAAGAGAAAGTTATCGGTCATGCAGAAGTAAGGCAGGTATTTAAAGCCTCCGGACTTGGTACGATTGCCGGATCTTATGTGTTAGACGGTAAAATTGTCAGAGGCTGCTCCGCCAGAGTTACAAGAGAGGGAGAACTTATATTTGAAGGTGCTCTTGCGTCCTTAAAGAGATTTAAAGACGATGTTAAAGAAGTAGCCTCCGGATATGAATGTGGTCTTGTATTTGAAAAATTCAATGATCTCAAAGAGTTTGATACGGTAGAATTATATGTAATGCAGGAAGTTCCAAGATAAGGGAAGTCCTTATAATTCGAAAACTCGGACTAAGATAAAATAAGCGCAAAAGGAGCTGCTGCAAAATTCATTGCCGGGATTATCTGGGTTAGAGTCTTATTTCTAACAATTTTGCAACAGCCCCTGGCTTTATGAAAGCAACAAAAGCATGTGTATGATGTGAAGGTAAAAATTGTTCACATAGAGACAGGAAAGATACGATTGATATGGCTGAAAGAATAGAATTAGGGAAAGGAAATGCCATTACAGGTTCTTTCAGCTATTTGTTTATGGTAGCATAACAGGCAGAGCAGCATTTAGTAAGCAGGCGGCCCAGGATATGCAACAGGTATGAATATGAGAAAAAACAGTATTAAGAACACTAGAATTAATGGGGAAGTACAGCGGGAATTAAGCCAGTTAATTAACAGAGAAATCAAAGATCCCAGAATAAATCCCATGACCTCTGTAGTTGCCGTAGAGGTAGCTCCGGATTTAAAACATGCAAAGGTTTATATCAGTGTCCTGGGAGATTTAGAATCCCAGAAAAGCACATTGGCAGGCCTTAAAAGTGCAGCCCCTTTTATGAGAGGACAGTTGGCAAAAAGCATTAACCTGCGTAATACGCCGGAACTTACCTTTGTATTGGACCAATCCATCGAGTATGGTGTTAATATGTCCCGTCTGATTCATGAAGTAAATAAAGATATTGAAACTTCCGATACTCTTGATGAAAGTATCGGGGATGATTCTGATGGTGAAACTGACTTAGATGACGATACAGAGGATGAGGAAGATTAAGATTTTGGTCAGAAGGTGACCCCGGTGGGAATACCTAAGCTTATTGAGAAGGTATTAGGTGTGGAGGTTATTATGAAACACATATTGGAAGTACTAGGAGATGCCAGAACCATAGGAATAGCCGGTCATGTCAGACCTGACGGCGACTGTGTGGGTTCCTGTCTGGCATTGTATTATTATTTAAAAAAAGCAACAGGAGAAGGAATCAGGGTAGATCTTTATCTGGAGCCGATACCTGAAAAATTTAAGACCGTAGGAAATACGGATATAATTAAACAGGAAAATGAAGAAAGTATAAAATATGATCTATTCATTGCCCTGGACAGCGGAAGTCTTGACCGACTGGGATTTGCCCAGGAATACTTTTTAGCTGCCAATAAAACTTTAAATATTGATCATCATATTAGTAATACCAGGTTTGCAGGTACGAATCATGTGGAGGATAATGCAAGTTCCACCTGCGAAGTACTGTTTGGTTTGTTTGAAGAGGATAAAATCGATTTAACCATTGCAAAAGCCCTTTATCTTGGAATTATTCACGACACGGGAGTGTTTAAGCATTCCAATACCTCTGAAAAGACCATGATGATAGCCGGAAAGCTTATCACAAAAGGGGTGCCCTTTTCTCAAATGATTGATGAGACTTTTTATCTTAAGAATTATCATCAGAATCAGATGTTAGGACGTTGTCTTTTAGAAAGTATATTAGTACTACATGGTAAATGTATTGTATCCTCAGTCAGTAAGAAGACCCTTGAGTTTTATGATTCCACCTCGGCAGATTTAGATGGTATTATAGATCAGTTACGGATTACCGAAGGTGTGGAAGTAGCAATCCTTCTTTATGAAACAGATCTTCATGAATATAAGGTAAGTATGCGAGCCAACGGTTTTGTTGACGTTAGAAAAATTGCTGCTTATTTTGGCGGCGGCGGTCATATTAAGGCGGCCGGTTGTACCATGCACGGAACGATACATGATGTTGTAAACAATCTGACCGCACATATTGAACATCAATTATCCAATCAAACCAGTGAACAGGAGCAATAAAACTTGATTAACGGAATTATCAATGTATATAAAGAAAAGGGGTTTACTTCCCACGATGTAGTTGCAAAACTCAGGGGTATGGTAAAACAAAAGAAAATCGGCCATACCGGAACCTTAGACCCCGATGCCGAAGGGGTACTGCCTGTTTGTTTTGGAAATGCTACAAAATTATGCGATATGCTGACAGAGAAAAGTAAAACCTATGAAGCGGTTTTAAAACTGGGGATTGTTACAGATACCCAGGATATAACCGGTTCAGTACTTAATTCATTCCCTGTAACGGCGGACAGAGACCAGATAACAAAAACCATTCTAAGTTTTATCGGTGAGTATGACCAGCTGCCGCCGATGTATTCTGCAATCAAGGTAAATGGCAAGCGTTTGTACGAGCTGGCAAGAGCCGGTAAAGAAGTGGAAAGGGAAACCAGAAGAGTTAGGATCTCTGACATCCGTATTCTTGAGTTTAATGAAGCAGACCATGAAGTCAGAATATCAGTTGACTGTTCAAAAGGAACTTATATCAGGACCTTATGCCATGATATTGGGGAACGTCTAAATTGCGGAGGCTGTATGAAGACTCTGCTAAGAACAAGATCAGGAGCGTTTGCACTTTCAGACAGCTTAAAACTGTCCCAAATCCAGGTTCTGATTGATCAGGACAAGCTTACAGATATCCTCATGAAACCAGAGGATATGTTTCCAAACTATGAAAAGGTAGTAGTATTAGAAGAATTTACAAAAAACATTTATAATGGTAACAGTTTCCGTCTGGAACAGGCAGAACATCATACCGTTCTGTTTTTGGAGGGTAACAGTAATGAAATAGAGCGAATAGTCAGAGTATATGATCATGAGAGACAATTCATTGGCATATATGAGTATTGTTCAAAAGATAAATTATTTAAACCGGTAAAGATGTTTTTATAATAATAGGAGTAATTCGTATGGAATATATAACAGGTAGGACAGATATTAAACTTTATAATTCCGCCGTATCTTTAGGCAAGTTTGACGGAATCCATCGTGGACACCAACTTCTGTTAAATAAAATTCTGGAACAGAAAAAACAAGGTTTGCAGGCAGTGATGTTCACCTTTATGTTTCATCCGGACAACCTGTTTTCAGATAAAGAAATAGATACCATTTATACGGAAGAAGAAAAACGGTATTTACTGGAGCAAAGTGGTCTGGATGTACTGGTTTCTTATCCGTTTACGGAAGAAACCGCATCTATGGAACCGGAAAGCTTTATAAAAGATATCCTGATTGAAAAACTGGATGCAAAAATGATTGTAGTCGGTTCCGATTTTGGTTTTGGTCATAACCGCAAGGGTAACGTTGCCATGCTTAAGGAACTATCCGCAATTTACGGTTATGAACTGATTGTATATGATAAGATTAAAATTTATGATAATATTATAATGGAAGAACAGGTTATCAGCAGTACCCTTATCCGGAATGAAATAATAGAAGGACATATGGAGAAAGCAAATAACATGTTAGGAAAACCTTATACCTTAATCGGAGAAGTGCAGCATGGGAGAAAAATCGGTCGTACCTTAGGATTTCCAACGGTTAATCTAATTCCTCCCGCCCATAAACTGCTGCCGCCCAAAGGCGTGTATGCATCCATTACTACAATCAATGGCATAAAGTATCCGGGTGTTACGAATATCGGATACAATCCTACGGTGGGTACCACGCCGGAACCCAGGGTCGAAACCTATATTTTTGATTTTGATGAGGATTTATACGGGGCTTCCATTGAAGTTTCCTTATATGCCATGGAAAGAAAGGAAACTAAATTCGATTCCCTGGAGGGATTAAAAGCACAGATGCAAAAGGATATTGCTTTCGGACGGGATTATTTTTCTAAACACTTGTATTGATTTTGAGGGACTAAGTTTAATAACTTTATAGCTAGATTCATATAAGTTTTCAAAGATTTTATAAAAATGGCTGGAAACCTCATAGAACTAATTAGTGAGGCATTCCGGTCTTTACTATTTATGGAAAAGAATCCTGGAAAATAATTGACATATTTTGGAATGCGTGATATGATAAAAATTACATAAGTCGACTTATAAAACTATTAGGAGGTGTGTAAATGAAAGGTATTAAAAAATTATTTTGTATCATCTTATGTTTTTCCTTATTCTATATGAATGCAAATATTGCTTTGGCGGCTAGTTCGAGTAGAGAAATTTTTAGTGATGATTTAAGTGAGTCACGATACAATTCTCTGAAAGAATATGCTGAAGAATTTATAACAGCAAACAATTGTAAACAAAAAATAGTGGATGTTTATCCTTTATATAATTTAAATGATGAACTAATAGCTGTATTATTTAAATTGGATATAGGTTATATTATCATTAATATTAGGGATTTAAGCATTCCTGAATTTTCATTTATAAGTGAATCTATTTATTCGTCAGACGATGTGAAAAAATATTATAATGGTGCATTTGAGTATTTTGAGGAAAATGGAACAGATAAAAATTATGTGTATGATTTATTTGGTGAAAAGGAGGTAGATAGAAAAAATCTAAATACGTCTAATTTGTATGGCAGTGATAGTAGCGTCCTCGACCCTCAAACAGTGCCTAATATATTACAAATTAGTACTTCACCCAATACACAGACTGATTCTGCAAGAGCATCTGCCTCATCACAAACCTACTCGCTAAGGTACTCGTTACCAAACTATTCTTACAATCCTAATGGCATATGTGGTGCTAATGCAGCGGCAATGTATTTACGTTATTTAGATTTGCATCGTGATTCCAATATTATACCCAGTAATCTTTCATCTGAAGTAACCTTAATAAAATATCTTGAAAATTACATACCTGCATCAAGTGATGCTGGTGATGTATATTTTGGAATAATGAATTATTATAATGATCGAGATATAATTCAAGATATTTACTTGTCTACAACTAACTCAGCAGATATTGTTAGATGCTTATCATCTGATACTCCATACATAGCTGGTTTTATTGCTTCATCTTCGTTAGGTGCTCATTGGGCAACTGGATATAGTTTCATCGAATATTCAACTGGAAGTGCATATTTAATTATAAATAATGGGCATGGTAATTCAGGAATCTATATGAATATTACTCAAAGCGATATGATAATCGGTTAGATGAAAGAGTGGAAGACATAATGAAATCAAAAAAAGTAATACTTTCTTTACTATTTGTTTTAGTTATGGTAATTATATATCTCATATTATATAATAAAACTTATCATATAAAAGTAAATACAGATAATATATATGAGATTCAGGTAAAAACATCAGATGCTGATGGATTAAATACTAAGACGATAACAAATGTTGATGAAATTAAAGACTATATGGATGACGCGCTTAATATGAAATTTACTCATCCCAAATTCAATACAGGTAAAGGATGGGTAACGTCAGTAGATATTAAAATGAGGAAAAAGGATGGTAGTGAATGGATATATGGGTATACGCTTTTTGATGACCGGATTAATATAGGCTCAATTCAGTATAAAATTATATCGCAATAAAATTATCCATCATGTTAATTACAGACTGTTACATAAGATGACGGAAATATAGAATTTTTCAAAATAGTAACAGTAGAATTTATTAATAATAGAATTACTTATAGTAAGTTTTATACGTTGATACACGACTTTGTCCGCATTTTAATCATGACATTAAAAAAGCTGTTACATTTAAGTGTGAAATATGCTTAAATTGAGTAACAGCTTTTTTACATTTTCCAGGTAAATAATTTGACATTTTACTTGATATAGTCATATAATTAAATTAAATATATTATAAGCTTATGGTTAGGGCTTTTATTTTGGACATTAAGTTAAAGTATTCAATAACAAAGAGAGAAAAAATATAAGAGAAATGGTAAAAATAGACATAAAAAAATCTGTCAACAAAAATATGTAAAGGCAGTAGTATGAAACTAAATTAGATAAAACATTGTGGGTAATACAATAATCTGATAACTTACAGGAGGTTTTAATGAAGATAGTATATCGAAGTTTAATAGTCTTACATATTCTGGTTGGCGTAGGTGCATTATTTGGTGGTTTTGCGGCAATTACAGATCCGTTATCACCCCTTGGAGCCCCGGTAGATATGTTAAAGAAGTCACCTTTTCATGATTTTTTTATACCTGGACTGCTTTTATTTTGTGTAATCGGTCTTGGTAATTTATTTAGCGGAGCAATGTTTTTTGCTAAATCGAAATACCAGGGATATATAAGCAGTGTTTTTAGCTGGGCTTTGGTTATATGGATTGTAGTGCAGGTAATTATGCTGCAGGCAGTTGCGTTCCTCCATGTTTTGTTCTTTTTCATAGGATTGGTCCAGGCAGCTTTATCCATGGCATTGTTATTTGAGCATAGATTATTCCCGACGAATATCATTTTGGATATTTTGAAAAAATAAATAACGTAATAAGATAGAGTAATTAGATATAGTTAAAAGATAGTGTTAAAGATAGGCTAATAAGATAATGCAATAGGATAAGGAAATAAGATATACTGATAAAATAAAGTTAAAATTAAGGAATCACCTAACATAAAAATTATTTTAAATATCCTTTATAAGAATTTAAAAGATATATACAATTATGGATTAACAGAAATTGAATTTAATAAATAATTTTTAGTATTTTGGAAATAATATTATTATAAAAATATCGCATGAGGAAAGGGGGAATTTTATTCCCCCTTTCCTCATGTGTAGCATAAAGGTTTTTCTTATTTTGCATTTATTTTCTTTACAGGAACATAAATTTCCATAACAGTGTCTAGGCGTTGGTGACAACGTTCATCATAATATTCAAAATCAAGTTTTGTTTCATCATAAATATATCCGCTGTCTGTAAACCATTCGGTAAAGATATATTTCCAGGTACTTTTAATAATAGCTGCAAATTCATCCTGATCGGTATCCATAGTGGTGTCAACAGGGGGTGTTGTAAAAACGGCATATTCCGCTTCTGGTACTTCAATGGTGAGCATATCCTCAGTAACGTTTTCAAAATCGGTAACAATAACCCCTAAAAGATAAGTTAAAGTTCCATCCTCTGGGGAAGGTATACATAAGCCAACCTCACCGTGAGTCTCGGGATTCAGAATCTGATAAAGTTTTGATTCTAAGTTTTCACCTTCGTAATAGCTCCAAAAAGATGCAATATCTTTCGTATAACTGCTGCCGGTTACATTGGTTTTAATCCCGTAACCAGCTGCCTTAAAAGCTGCTTTTTTCATAATAACTGGTTTCATCATATAACCTCCGATATTCTGATCTGACTTTAACTCCAGAAATCCGGCCATCCGCGCTGCATACTGGGTAGGGCTGAAATGAAATTCTTTACGAAAGGCTTTGGCGTAACCACCCGGTGTTTCGAATCCATATTCTAAGGCAATGTCGATAATTTTTTTCCCTTGAAATAACTCAGTAGAGGATAAGGATAATTTCCTTTTACGCACATATTCCATTAATGGAATCCCTTTGCAGATACAAAATACACGGCAGAAATGATATACGGAATATCCCATTGCAAGAGCTATTGTTTCAGCAGTTAAATTATCCTTAATATGTTCTTCCACATAATCGATACATCGTTCCATATCCTTGCTGTAATTCAAGCTGTCACCAAACCTTTCTGTAAGTTATTTAAAGTATACCAGTCAGGAGCTTTCATTGCTGTTCCAGATTTGCTGTTTTTCTATAAATAATCCTTAAGAGCATGGTAAAGGGCTGAAATACCAGAGGGTATTCTATCCTCCGCTATATTGGCATAGCCAAGCAGAATAGAGGGGAAGCCAGACTCTGAGGGCAGAGTTATATAATGTTCACTGAGTCCATACAACTTAATATTACATTTGGCGGCGGCAGCAATCAGTTCTTTTTCCGTGGCGTGGCTTTTAAAGTGAAGAACCAAATGTAGTCCGCCGTTTTCCCCCTCCACTGTTACCTTATCTTTAAATACCTTTAAACTTTGAATCACCAGATCATGTTTGCCTTTATATATTTTTCTCATTTTATTTAGGTGCCTCTCAAAAAAGCCGTCTGTTATGAAGTGTGTAATAATATTCTGGTCGACTCTGGACACAGTAGAGGAATAATAATATAAGTGCTGTCTGTATAATTCCAGCAGTCTTTTGGGAAGAACCATATATCCAACCCGGATAGCAGGTGCTACGGCTCTGGAAAAGGTTCCAAGATAAATTACCTTATCCGACGAATCAATTCCCTGGAGAGACGGGATGGGTTTTCCTTTGTAACGGAATTCACTGTCATGATCATCCTCAATAATATAGCGGTCCGGAGATTTACCTGCCCATTGTAATAGTTCCATCCGCCGTTTGATTGGCATAACAATTCCAAGAGGATACTGGTGGGAGGGGGTTACATATACTACATCGGCAGGGGTATGTTCCAGATAATCGGTTTTTATACCACTTTGATCCAAAGCAATTGGGATTACCTGGTAGTGAAGTCCGGTAAAGATTTTATAAGCCCGTTTATAAGTGGGATTTTCCATGGCTATACTTCCGGTATTCGTATATTGGAATAACTGTGCTAACAACTGGAGGAGATAATCGGCACCGGCACCGATGAGGATTTGTTCCTCACCGCAGTTTACACCACGGGATTCGTGAAGATATCTTCCTATAGCAAGCCGCAGGCTTTCATCTCCTTGATTGTTGCCAAGAAGAAATAAGTCATTATTATATTCGTTCATACAGTTTTTGGATAACTTACGCCAGATATTAAAAGGGAAATTATTGATATCGATGGCAAAGGGTGAAAAGTCATAGTCATAAGGTATTTTTGCTTTAGCCGTGGACTTAGGTTTCTTAATCTGTTTTGGAGTTATATTTACTAAATCGGAAACCATGGCAACATAATATCCGCTTTTAGGGATTGCTTCAATATAACCTTCTGATACTAATTGGGCATAAGACATATCCACCGTATTGCGGCTGACCAAAAGATTGGCAGCCAGGTTCCTGGTTGAAGGCAGTTTATAGTGATAAGGCAGACTGCCATTTTTAATTTCATCTTTAATGTACGTATAGATTTGTTCATATATAGGAATGGACGAAAGGGGATCAATACCTACAGTCAGCAAAATTGTCACCTCCAAAGTGGTATGGTTAAAAATTTGATTTGTATATGATAGAAGAATACCAGTTATAGATAGATTTGGCAAGTTAAATGTTGAAATTCCAGAAAATGTATGAGATAATTAGATACTATTAATAGCTTGTTTAGCCGTTTTGGATTTTATGCTTTATATAGAAAAGGAAATTCGTAAAAGGAGATTTAATGCTTATGATTGAAGTTAAGAATGTTACGAAAAGGTATGGGAAGTTTTTAGCGAATGATTCCTTACTATTCACAGTAAGACCGGGTGAAATATCAATACTGGCCGGTCCCAATGGTGCGGGGAAGTCTACCATTATAAAAAGTATTGCGGGGCTTTTAAGATTTCAGGGAGAAATTCTGATATGCGGAAAGAAGAATAAATCCTTGGAGGCTAAAAGGAATCTGGGTTATATTCCGGAGTTGCCTGCCTTATATGATATGTTAACAATCTGGGAACACATGGAGTTTATAGCCAGGGCGTATTCGTTAGAGAATTGGAAGGAACGGGCAGAGGAACTGTTTGAACGGTTTGAACTAGACGATAAAAAAAATAAATTAGGAAATGAATTATCAAAGGGCATGCAGCAAAAGGTAAGTATCTGCTGCGGTCTGCTCCCTGCTCCCAGAGTCTTGTTATTTGATGAACCACTGGTGGGTTTGGATCCCCATGCGATTAAGGAATTAAAAACTATGCTGGTGGAATATAAAAAAGAGGGAAGATCGATTTTATTAAGTACCCATATGCTTGACAGCGTGGCAGAATTCTGGGACAGTGCCAATATAATGATGAACGGTAAAATAGCCGCCTCCAGGTCACGGGTAGAAATAGAGGGTACCGGTGAGGATCTTGAGAAATTATTTTTTGATATTACAGAGAGTGGCAGGACCAACAAAGGCAGGGTGAGCGAATGAAAGCTTTAGTATATCTCTTACGAACTACTGCAAAAAACCGAATCTTAAATTTAAGGAAAAAGCCGGCGTTATTAATCCTATATTTATTTATTATAGCAGTTATTACAATAATGATTGTTACATCCGGTTCCTCCGGCAGCCAGCCAGGGAACCCAAAAAACTTTAGTGATGTCCGTATTTTATATATGGTTACAGCCGGTATCGGTTTCTTATTTTTATATTCCTTTGTTACCACAGGTTTATCTACGGGCTCCACATTATTTAGTATGGCAGATGTAGGTCTATTGTTCGTAGCTCCGGTATCTTCGAGAAAAATACTGATCTATGGACTCATTAAACAAATGGCGACAACCTTTTTAAGTGCCTTATTTATTTTATATCAGGTCAAAACCATAAAAAGCAGTTTTGGTCTTGGTATGGGAGCTATATTTAATATATTTATTATATATGCGATACTGATCTTTTTCTGCCAGCTGCTGTCCATTGGAATCTACATCTTTTCCAATGGTGACCAGAAACGCAAGGAGTTAGTTAAGACGGTATTATATGGTTTATTTGTAGTTACGGCCTTGGGAATATATTTTCAGTATTTGCAGCATGGAGGTACCATATTTGAGGCAGTTTTAAATCTGATGAGTTATAAACCGTTTCAGTTCCTTCCGGTTACAGGCTGGACGGTTATGTTTATCTGTGCAACAGTAGAAGGTAATGCAGGTCTGCTTATCTTGTCATTACTTTTATTCTTTGGTAGCAGTATCATAATCATATCGTTATTTACTTCCGGGGAAGCGGATTATTACGAAGATGTACTGACTAGTACGGAGGTAGTCTATAATAAACTTCAGGATGCTAAAAACGGCAGGAAAACGGTAAACATCAGAAAGATTAAAGTAAAGGAGAAGGATACCGGTTTTCAAGGCGGCCAAGGAGCCAGTGCAATATATTATAAGCATTTTTTGGAAAAGAAACGAACCAGCAGGCTATTGTTTTTAGATACCTATACGGTATTGGCTGCAGGCGGGTCTGGGATTTTATGTTATTTTATGAAGGCAGAATCTTCCGTTTACCTGGTGCTTGGTATTTTGGTTTATGTACAGTTTTTTTTCACCATACTTGGGAGATTGTCCGATGAACTTACGAAACCATATATTTATCTGATACCGGAAAAGTCTATAAAGAAGATAGTCGCAGCCTCGATGACAACGATTATAAAACCTTGTTTTGATGCAGTAATCATATTTATTGTGGTTTGCATTGTAAGCAAAACATCGCCGTTATTAAATCTGTTCTTAGCCCTTGCATATGCCTCCTCCGGTATAATATTTGTCAGTTATACCTTATTGTGCCAGAGAATTTTTGGCGGGCAGCCTAATAAATTAATCTCAGCAATGCTTGGAATTAGTTTATTTATGCTTGTAATGGCACCTGGAATCGGAGCCAGTATAACGGCAATTTATTTGCTGCCAAAATCACTGATATTCCTGGGTACCTTACCGTTTACCTTCTGCTGTATTGTGTTATCTGTTTTTATATTTGTAGTGTGTGGGGATTTGTTAGATAAAGCGGATTATACCGGAAAATAAGCGGTATAAATTAATTCTCACAGTCAATATGAAAAATACCGATTTCTTTATAATGATCAATTTTATAATTAACGGTATTCAGACTGCTGTCTAACTGCTTCATTTGTGCCAGAATATGTTCCTTGTGCTTTATAAGAATCGCTTTACGTATTTCAACGGTTTCATTTCCCTCTAAACACAGGTTCATGAATTCTTTTATGTTTTCAATAGACATACCTGAATTTTTAAGGCAGCAGATTAATCCCAGCCAGTCAATATCGTTGTCGGAAAATTTTCTTATTCCGCTCTGGCTTCGTTTTACTAATGGCAGTAATCCTTCCTTATCGTAATAACGTAAAGTATATATGGATAGTCCGGTTTTTTCGGAAACCTGCTTAATTGTATATTCCATGTGTAACTTCCTCCATAGTTCATAAGGTGCTCTATCCTCTATAAAATAACATAATGTGATTTTAGTGTCAATCTTATAGATATACTTTTTATCACAAAATATATATAACCAGAAAACAGATAAAATACTTTAGCAAGGTGAATTGGGTACACATGGTATAACTTGAAAAAGTAGACTTGAAAAAGTAGAAATGATAAACCTGGCAAAAAACCATTGACCTATAGTTAACTCTATGGATTATACTTGTCTTATACCTAAAACAATATGGGGATTTGAAAGGAGTTTTATCATGAATTACAGGAAATTTGGAAAGACCGGAGAACAGATATCAGCTCTAGGTTTTGGTTGTATGAGACTGCCCGAATATGAAGAAGATGGAAAATGGTTCATTGATGATGAAAAAGCAGCCGAAATGCTGCTTCACGCTTATGAAAATGGGGTTAATTATTTTGATACCGCGCCGTTTTACTGCCATTCCAACAGCGAGCTTGCCGTCGGAAAAGCGTTGAAAGGAATCAGGGAAAAAGTCATGATATCCACGAAATGTCCGGTAGGTGACTGTAAAGAAACGGGAGATTATAGAAAGTTCCTGGAAAGAAGCCTTGCAAAACTGGATACTTCTTATATTGATTTCTATCATTTCTGGGGAATTAATAAGAAGGGGTTTGACGAAAAAATGGTAGGTCTTAATCTTTTGGAGGAAGCAAAAAAAGCAAAAGAGGAAGGCTTAATCAAGCATATTTCGTTCTCGTTCCATGATGAAGCACAAAATATCAAATACATAATAGATACTGCAGAGGAAATGGGGGTTCCTATGGAAACTATGCTGGTGCAGTATAATCTTTTAGACAGAAGCAATGAAGAAATGATAAGTTATGCTGCTTCAAAAGGCATAGGCGTAGTTGCTATGGGTCCTGTTGGAGGTGGCAGACTCTCAGCACCTACCGATCTATATGCGAAATTAACCGGAAAACCTTCAATCGCTACCTATGAGCTTGCATTTAAATTTGTACTGGGTAATCCGAATTTAAGCTGTGCTTTGTCCGGTATGCAAAACCTTGATATGGTAAAAAAGAATCTGATTATCGGCAGTGACAGCGGCATACACTCCGAAGAAGAATGGAAACAATTAGGCGATGCAGTAGAACAGCTTAAGAAGTTCAGTGAGTTATACTGCACCGGATGTTCCTATTGTCAGCCATGTCCGGTAGGAATCAATATACCCCATATCTTTAATATGTATACTTACCACAATGTATACGGGTTAACAGACCATGCAAAAGCAGAGATGAAAAAATATAAAGCAGAAGCCGGTAAGACCATTGCAGATTGTAAAGACTGCGGTCTCTGTGAAAAGAAATGTCCTCAGAAGCTTAAAGTTCGTGAAGAATTAAAACGCGTTGAAGATATTTTGGCAGCAGTATAAGTTTATAGCAAAGTTTAAGTTTTATACGTGTGCCATAGCACACAGATGGGAGATAGTATGAAGATTTTATTTATTGGTGGAACGGGAACTATAAGTACGGCGATTTCCAAGGCAATACTGGAAAGAGGAGATGAACTCTATTTGTTAAACCGTGGCAGCAGGAATGAGACACTGCCAGACGGAGTCAGAGAATTAAGGGCAGACATTAATGAGGAAGAAAAGGTTACTGATCTAATCGCTCAGTTAACGTTTGACGTGGTAGCAGATTTTATTGCTTTTGTACCGGCCCAGTTAGAGCGGGATTACCGTTTGTTCCGTGGTAAAACAAAACAGTTTATCTTTATCAGTTCAGCCTCTGCTTACCAGACCCCTTTATCTGATTACCGGATAACGGAAGGTACGCCTTTGTCGAATCCTTTTTGGGAATACTCACGTAATAAAATTGCCTGTGAAGATTACTTAATGAAACTGTACCGGGAGGAGGGTTTCCCGGTTACGATTGTAAGACCCAGTCATACCTATGACGACAGAAGTGTTCCTTTAGGGGTTCATGGTGAAAAAGGCAGTTATCAGGTAGTCAAGCGAATGCTGGAAGGGAAAAAAGTCATTATCCATGGTGACGGAACTTCTCTTTGGACTATGACCCATAATGCAGATTTTGCAAAAGGATTTGTTGGTCTTTTAGGTAATATTCATGCAATCGGAGAAGCAGTCCAGATTACATCAGATGAAACCTTGACCTGGAATCAGATTTATGAAGCAATTGCAGATGCGTTAGGTGTTAAACTGAATGCTATACATGTAGCTTCAGAGTTTTTGGATGCTGCCAGCAAGCTTGATTATAACGGGTCGTTACTGGGAGATAAAGCTAATTCTGTAGTCTTTGATAATTCCAAATTAAAAAGGCTGGTTCCGGAATTTACCGCTACCATACGTTTTGATCAAGGGATAAAAGAAACAGTTCAAAATGTTTTAAATCATACAGAATATCAGGTTGAAGATAAGGAATTTGATGAGTGGTGCGATAAAGTCATCAAAGCCCTGGAACAAGCAGTTTTGGATATTAATAAATAAATACCTAACATTAATTAAAAAATTACAATATAAATAGTGTCCTCGGTTTTTTTACCGGTGGCACTATTTTTGCTGTTAATTTGATAAAGCCGCTCTGAGGGAGAGATTTATAACGAGCTAAGGATATATGAGAGAATTTTACATTTAAAGGTAGCAGTAAGTTTATATAAGTGTTATAATAACTCTTAGTATTATAAGGAGTGGTTTCATCAGTAGCTTAAGGGTCTTGTGGTATGTTTCGAGCGGACTTGGAGCAAGGTTGGATTCCATAGCAGACCTAATTTTATGCGCGCTTATCTTATGTTCGATTTTTCTTTGGATGGGTAAGGTAGTTCTGTGGTTCGTGTGTATTCTTGCAGCAGTTTCGGCATTGGAGGAAACCATAATTCATATTACATCGGATAAGCTTGATTTAGACAGGAGAAGCATATTCAACAGATAAGTGTACTATTTTCCTATTTGGTTTATATTCATCTGATGATATAATAAAATTTTGGTGTATATAGCAGGATGAATATGGAAAAGACATGTTATCAGAAAAATCAGGCATTAATGACAAGGAGCAAAAAAGAATGAACTTACTGAGTAACATAATTATAGATGTATATTCTATCGGTATTGTAATAATTATTTATATTTTTTCACGAAAACAAAACGATGATGATACCCTTCAGAATAAACTTTATAAAGGTGTGCTGAAAATTACGATTCTGATGCTTATGGTTGATATATTAAGCAGATTTGACGGAAGACCGGATACGATTTATTCGATCTTAAACCAGGTCGGAAATTTTACCATTTTTCTGTTAGGCCCTGTTATTTCCTCTCTTTGGCTGTTATATGTACATGACCAGATCTTTAAAGAAGAAGAAAAAACGAAACGGCTGCTGCTCCCAATCTTTATTGTAAATGGGTTAAATATAATCTTCCTGCTCATTACACAGGTAAATGGGTGGTATTATTCTATTGATGCTGATAACATTTACCGCAGAGGACCAATGTTTTATCTAGCTGCATTTTATACTGATATATTTATGATTGCCGCCTTTATTTTAACATTAAAGAATCGGGATAAGATTAACCGGAAGCAACTGTTCTCACTGCTGTTTTTTGCGGTGCCCCCATTCATCGGTACCATTTTACAAATTGTTTTCTATGGGATATCCATTGTACTGAATGGAATCGTATTCTCAATTCTGATTGTCTCGTTTAATATTCAAAATACGAATATGTATACCGATTATCTAACCGGAGTTTATAATCGGAAAAAGTTAGAATCTTCTTTAAAGCAGAAGATTAGTACAAGTTCTCCGGCTAAGACTTTTTCTGCTATTATGGTGGATTTGGATAATTTTAAGTTAATCAATGACACTTATGGTCATGATGTTGGAGATAACGCATTACAGGTATGTACCACTCTGTTAAGAAATAGTTTAAGATCCAATGATATGATTGCTCGGTTTGGCGGAGATGAGTTTTTTGCTATACTGGATATCTCGGAACAGGATAAACTGGAAGAAATAGCTGGAAGAATCAGAATGTCCATCGATAATTACAACAGGACCAGCGGTAAACCTTATAAGATTGGTTTTAGTATGGGGTATGCGGTTTATGATCCTGCGTCTAATTTAAACGCTGAGGATTTTCAGAAACTTTTGGATACTTTGATGTATGAAAATAAGGTGTTTAATAAAGGGGTGGTGTATCGGGAAGAGGATAGTTGCTAGCAGAGACGCTTCGCAGTTTGGGGTGCGTTGGGTGCTTTATAACACAGCTTGGGAGTCTTTTGACTGCGAGCTGTTTTTCTTTGGCTCCTTCCTCTATTTGGACAATCTTACACTTGTTTTTTGACAAATATAACATAGTCTATTACTATTCAATCATTATTCTAAAACTACAATTCTAAGTCGAGTCTATCCTGCCTTACCTTTCAGAACGATGGAACTTTCATATCAGACATAGTTTGCCTAAGGTAAAATTCAATAAGAATAATTGGAAAGAAGCCCATATTCTAGACATGCAATCATTCAATTATAATTTTTCAATGTATGATTATACCATAAAAATATACAATAATAAGATTAAATATTAACAAAAGAAACTAATTCTTACAGGGACATATACGTGTTATAATAGTAGAAGAAGTAGATTTGTACATAAAAAGCATGTGTATCTGGGAGGATTTATGAAAATCATCAAAAACTTATCCGTACGTAAAAAACTATTAATCAGCATGCTTACCCTTTCGGTTTTTCTGGTTACCTTAATTACTTCCATTGCTGCGTTTATTACTTATAATACCATGCGGGATCAGTTGATTTATAATCGGAGGATGAGCGTCAGGTGGTTACAGGACAGGCTGGATATGGAGCTTAAGAATTATATTGACCGGTTTTATGAATTCGAAGTGGATAAAGAAATAAAGACAGATATTAATAAATGGTGCCAAGGGAAAGAGAAAAATGAATTGGATTATAAATCAAAATTGAGGTTGATTTCTGCATTAAATGAAACGATCAGTATGGACAGTAACCTAAATTCCATGGAATTATATAATTTATCCGGGGATTACGTACTGTTAGCAGAACGGTCAGGAGCTTCTTTGGTCCCAACTGGGGAAAGGCTTTCTTATTGGATGAACAGAGATGCTTCCCTTCAGACAAATCTGGTTTTTTTTAAAAGTGGTAAGGAGATTACCATTGCTCATCAGATTTATAATTTCTATAACAATAAGCCCATTGCTTTGATAACCATGCAGATGCGTCCCTTTGAAATACAGGATATTTTAGAGGATATCAAGATGACGGCAGATGAATCAATTATGATATTTAATGACCAGAATGAATTAATTGAGGCAGATTACGGCAAGGAGGCTGCTTTTTCCTCAGCTGAGGTAGAAGGAATCATGGAAGGTCTTGGCAAAGCCGAAACCCAGGAGGTGTTTACCGGAGGTAATTTCTGGTTTTATCGGTCGGTTAAGGGGGGCAAATTAAAAGTATTGTTAGCGGTACCAGATCATACAATTCTGGCAGCTCTTAGTAATACTTTGCTGGGCGGGTTCATGGCGGCGGTAATTGCGGTAATTATCTCTGTAATTGCATCCATACTGTTTTCCAGGGTATACAGTAAGCCTATTATTGATTTATCTGCCAAAATGCGGACGGTAATGCTGAACGACTTTGCAGGTGTAAAATCAGAAGGCAGACAGGATGAAATAGGAATTTTACAGGACAGCTTTGGAGTCATGCTAGAGAGAAACCAGAAATTAATCATGCAGGAGTATCAGAGCAAGATTGATAAAAGGGATGCACAGCTGCAGGCACTGCAAGCTCAGATCAATCCTCATTTTATGTATAATACCCTGCAGGTAATCGGAGGTATGTCTTTAAAGAAACAGGCACCAGAAATTTATACGGTTACCACTGCATTAAGTGACATCATGCGGTATACCCTGAACTTCTCAGGGGAAATGGTCTGTTTAAGGGAGGAAATCCATTATCTGCAAAGCTATCTTATGATTCAGGATGAAAGGTTTGGAAACCGCATTGAGTTGGTGTTAGATATTACAAGAGATTTAATGGACTGCCGGATACCAAAATTAATTTTACAGCCAATACTTGAGAATAGTTTTGAACATGGTCTATCCAATAAATCCGGTAAATGGAGTATATGCCTTAGGGGACAGTTAACGGATAAGAAGGATTTGCTCTTAACCGTGAACGATAACGGAATCGGTATACCTTTTGACAAGCTGAAAGAACTACAGGAGATGCTCTTAAATGATGCAGAAAATACCCTGAAGGCGGAATCCCACATAGGGCTATGCAATGTAAATTCCCGTATTCGGTTAAAATATCCCGGAGATAACTATGGTGTTACTATAAACAGCAGGATAGGGGAAGGCACTACAGTTAAGGTATTATTAAAAGCAGTAAAGGAGATCAAACCTCATGAGCAAATATAAAGTGGTTATCATCGATGATGAGCCTTGGACCAGAGAAGTAATTAAAAGTCTGGGGGAATGGGAGAGTAAGGGAATCGAAATTGCGGGGGAGGCCTCTGATGGGGAGTATGGGCTGGAATTGATACGGCAGGTATCTCCGGATATTATATTGACAGATGTACGAATGCCCCAGCTTAGCGGAATCGATTTAATTGATATAATCAGAAAAGAAGGCAACCAGGCTTTCGTACTTTTTATCAGTGGCTATGATAATTATGACTATATACGCAGTGCACTAAAGCTTGATGCGGTGGATTATCTGCTAAAGCCCATAAAAAAAGAAGAACTGAATCATCAGCTGGATCAGTGCATAACCCTTCTATCCAAAAGAAATGAAACGGTTCGTTTGGAAACCAATACAGAAGCAGGTTTTTTAGACGTAAACTGGGCCGGTAAGTTTTATGCTCTTCGGGATGCCTTGTATGATTCCCTGTGTTCTAGTAACCTTCAGGTTATAAAACAAAAATTTGATGCCATCAGGCTGTTGGTTACCACAGAAAATGAAACAAAGAATTTATCCAAGGGAAATATGATCTGTATTTATTATACCCTTATGAATATCTTAGAGCGTTTTATCCAAAGACAGGAGTTCATGCCTGGTGAAATATATAAAGAGGAAGCAACTACCTTTGTGTTCAGCCGTGAAAGTACCCTGGAAGAAATGTTGTCCTTTGTTTTAAGGCTTTATTTAAAGGCCTCCGAAACCATACAAGAAATTACACGCAGCCGTAATAAGCTGGATCTTGAGAAAATCAAGAAGTATATACAGGAAACTTATACGGAAGGGATTACCCTGGAACAGACCGCTCAATTTTTTTATGTCAGCAAGGAATACTTAAGTAAAAGCTTTAAGGCAGCTGTCGGAAGGGGATTTTCTGAATATGTCACGGCCCTTAGAATGGAGAAGGCAAAGGAACTGATTCTGGAATACAAGATACCTATCAAGGAAGTCGGCAGCTTAGTTGGATACGTGGATCAGGCCCATTTTTATAAAACCTTTAAAAAATATTATAACCAGACGCCCGGTGAAATCAGAGGTTAATAATTGACAATAAATAATAGCGGATTTGGAAAATGCCTTTTTATAGGATCGGCTGTATGATAATAGTATCGTTTAATAGGAAAGTATTAAGCGTATAAGGAGTAGCTACCCTGAAAAACTATAAAATGTAAAAGGAGCATGGAGATGAAGATTATGAGAAAGGTAATTGCACTTACTCTGACCCTTTGCCTGACGGTAGCACTTACTGCCTGCAAACAGTCAGATACCGCAAGCGGGGATAAGGTCACCAAAGAAGCTGAGTTAAACATTATGATGAGTTTCCCTCAATACATGGATCAGTGGGAGACTTACTGCAAGCAGTTTGAAGATAAGATGTTAAAAGAGGAAAATATAAAAGTAAAAGTCAATCTTGAGATGCCAAGTTCTGACCAGTATGACAGTGTATTACAGGCGAGACTGACCGGGGATGACGCACCGGATTTATATACCATACACAGTAATAATATTCCTGCTTATGTAAAAGCAGGCAACCTGACTGATATATCCAAAGAAGCTCTGGCGGATAAGATTTATGAAAATGTACGGGAAACTGTATCTACTGACGGAAAACTTTATGCTGTGCCAATTGAAAGCCAGGCATGGGGGGTTTTATATAATAAAGATATATTTAAAGACTGCGGGCTTACCGCACCGGATACCCTGGATGACCTGAAAAACATTTGCCAGGTGCTAAAAGGAAAAGGATATACCCCCTTTCTTTTAGCATTTCAGGAACAATGGGTACCTCAGCTGATGACCGCGTTAACCATAGGCGGTAAAGTATCCGGCGAATCAAAAGACTGGCTGGAGCGCATGTATAAAGATCAGGCTTCCTACGAAGAAATAAGTGATATTTTTGATCCGATTGATTTAATTATTGCCAATGGCACCGAGCGAGCCATGGAGGAAGGCAGTGAAGCTGCCAGTGCAGACTTTGCAAACGGTAAGGCAGCCATGTTTGTACAGGGAACCTGGGCAGCCCAGACCATTATGACTACCAATCCGGATATGCATATGGGTGTATTCCCGTTACCGGTTAATAATAACAAAGACTGTACTTTGGTTAATTTATCCACCTCTACTACGTTAGGAGTATATCCAAACAGCAAGGAGCTTGATTTGGCTTTAAAATTTGCGAATTATGTACTGGATGATAAGGATTCCTCGAACCTCTTTAAGTCCTGTTCCTTTAATCCCCTTGCCACCTGTCATAAATATGAATCCTCCTCCTGGGTAACCGAAGCCTCCAAATATGTTGAAGAAGGACGCTCTTATCAGGATCTGGTACTTCCGTCTTCTGTGACGGATGAACAGGGAAAACTGTTACAGGCTTACTATGTAGGTTCCACAACCAAGGAAGATATCATAAAAGATCTGGATAAAACCTTTAAGGAAGCGAATGCTTTAAATTAAGGTAAATCCTTGAAAGGGAACGCGAAACTGTCAGTAAACTAACAATTAGCTTATAGGGCAGTAGGTAAGGAGTAACAGATTTGGGCTGTTGTAAAATACGATTTATAGTTTATTAAGTGATAAATAAATACCTTATTACCAGTATTTGCAACTATTGAGATTTTACAGCAGTCCTATTTACGAATAAAGGAGATTAGAACAAATTGACAAAGAAGAAAAATAAGAATCTAAGTTTGCTGCTGTTTGTGGCTCCGGCACTGGTTGTTTACATTATATTCAAGCTGTTTCCAGCAATATCAGGGGTTTTTTATTCCATGACAGACTGGAATGGTCTGAATAAGAATTATCACTTTGTGGGGTTAAACAATTTTCTGGAAATATTTCAGGATACTGACTTTTGGAAATCCATGTTCTTTACCCTAAAGTATGTAGTGGTAATGGTGTTTGCAGCTAATATCCTGGCATTGTTACTGGCAGTGGGAATTGAAAGCAGACGTAAGGCAAAAGGCTTTTTCAGAACCCTTTTTTATATGCCAAATATGATTAGTATGATTATAGGCGGCTATATGTGGACATTTATTTTTACAAAAGTATGTTATTATCTGGCAGATAACTGGGGGCTTAAATTTCTGGATAAATCCTGGATTGGTGATCCTAAATACTCCTTTCTGGCAATTATCATCGTGTCTGCCTGGGGCTCTGTTGGTTATCTGATGATTATATATATGGCTGCACTGCAGGGAGTTCCGGCTTTTTTAATCGAAGCTGCCAAATTAGACGGTGCCAGCAGCTGGCAGAGTTTTTGGCGGGTTACTTTTCCTATGATTCGTCATGGGGTAACCATCTGTATTTTCTGGACTTTAAATTCCGCCTTCCAGGTATTTGATGTTATATATTCCTTAACCGGTGGAGGTCCGGGCAGGGCAACCCAGTCTGTTGCAATCAATATATATGAAGAAGCTTTTACCGGAAATATACGGTTTGGTTATGCCACTGCCAAGTCTACCGTATTATTTTTAGCAGTGCTCTTAATAACGGCAGTTCAATTGTCTGTCATGAAAAGAAGGGAGCAGGAATTATAAAATGAAACTGAAAAGATTATGGAAGAATACAGCCATATACACACTTCTTTCCTTGATGGCAGTATTTTGGCTTTATCCTTTGCTTATGGCCTTTATGAACTCCTTTAAGACCAACGGGGAACTCTTAACAAATGTAGTATCTTTCCCGTCCTCCATTCATTTTGAGAATTATATCCGTACCATTAAAAAAATGCATTTTGTAAGGAGTCTTATGAATACAGCATTTCTTTCCTTTACCGGTGTAGCTATGATTATTTTATTCTCTGCCTTAGCTGGATGGAAGCTGTGCCGTACTAAAACAAAATTATCCTCCTTCCTATTTGGTCTCTTTGTAGTCTCTATGCTGATTCCGTTTAGTTCGATTATGATTCCTTTATATAAAGTGGTTTTGTTCTTTCATATTAAGAATTCGCTACTGGGGCTTTCTTTTGTGTATGCAGGTCTTGGAGTCAGTATGGCAATTTTTTTATATCATGGCTTCGTAAAAGGGATTCCACTGGAGCTTGAAGAAGCAGCTGCAATAGACGGTGCGTTCCAGCTTAAGACCTTTATCTATATTATTATGCCTATGCTAAAACCGATTACGGCAACAATCTGTATTACCAATGTTCTTTGGATGTGGAATGATTTCCTGCTGCCCCTCATCACGATTTCAGATAATAAAAAATACAGCCTTCTATTATCTACCAATACTCTGTTCGGTCAGTATAACAGTGACTGGACTGCTATCCTCAGCGCATTGATCCTGGCAGCAATCCCGGTCATTATCTTTTATGCTATATTTCAAAAGCAGATATTAAAAGGAATTGCGGATGGGGCAATAAAGGGATAAAATGAGATCATAAATACTTGTTTGGTATAGCAGGGGCAGACGAAGGGAGGAATAGAATATATGGCTTTTATAAAAGCAGAGAATGAGGGAATTTTCTGTGGTGGAAAACCGATTTTACTTAGAGGTTTCGGTCTTGGAGGATGGTTTTTACCCGAGGGGTATATGTGGAAACTCTATACAAAATGCGACCGTCCAAGGCGGATGGAAAAAATGCTGATCGAGCTTTGCGGCAGTGAATATGCCGCTTACTTTTGGAAAGAGTATTACGACCGCTACATAACAGAGAAGGATATTGAGTTAATTGCAAAGGAGGGGTTTAATTCTGTAAGACTGCCCTTAAATGCAAGACACCTTTATGAAATAAAAGACAGAAAAATGGAATTTATCCCGGAGACGATTGCACGGGTAGACCGGTTAATTCGGTGGTGTAAAAAATATCAGATCTATGTCATACTGGATATGCATGGAGCACCCGGAGGACAGACAGGTCAGAATATAGACGACAGTGAAAAGGATGAACCCGGTTTGTTTCTGGAGGAGCAGTATAAAGAAGAACTGCTTTCCTTATGGCAGATGCTTGCAAGCCGGTATGCCAAAGAAGAAATCATTGCCGGTTATGATTTATTAAATGAACCGCTGCCGGAATGGAATAAACAGTATTATAATCAGCTGATACCACTCTACCGCAGGCTAATGAAAGAAATAAGAAAGGTTGATCAAAATCATATGATTATTTTAGAAGGTGTCCATTGGTCAACTGATTTTACTATATTTGATGAACTAACGGAAGAAGAAGCGGCAGAGAATATTATGCTGCAATTCCATAAGTACTGGAGTAATCCGGATAAAGAAAGCCTTAAAGAGTTCATAGATACTGCCAAACGTCTGAAGGTACCCTTGTATATGGGAGAAGGCGGGGAGAATAACTGTGACTGGTATACGACAGCATTTCCTTTATTTGAGCGCTTAGGGATAAGCTGGTCTTTCTGGTCGTATAAAAAAATGGATTGTACCAATTCACCAATTACTTTTTCTGAACCGGAGGGTTTAACAGAGATAATCAACTGGATTGACACAAAGCAAGAGATAAAGCGGGAAAAAGCAATATGGATTTTTAATAATTTCTTAACAGCCATTGCAGAATACAAAGTAAATGACATGGTATTCCACGCACTTAAAAGACAAGTGCCGGTAATCATTCCCTGTGAAGCATATGATGATTATCAGATTTATTCCAGGCGCATGCCGGGAGCAGACCTTCGTAAGTCTGAACCAGTGACAATACTGTTTGAAAATGGTAAAACCGGTGAGGTAGAGTATAAGCGTTACGGAGGAGAGGAACAACCCAAAGAAGAGAATCTTGTTCTACAGTTATATGACAGGGATAGCGTAGGTTATGCATTTTGTAGTGATAAAGAGGTGGTTACGGCTGTTGTGATGGTAAGCGGAAACGGAACTATTAGAATGGAGCTTAATGGGCAAGAGCAGGTGATAAAAAAGGAGATTGCAGGAGTTAATAGTTTTACTGGGGTATTCCGGTGTGCTGCCAGCGAAAGACATATCATTCAACTAATCTGTGAGAAAGGTCCCCTTGTGGTTGATACGATTCATTTATTATAATGCGGTAATAAGCGGCGTATCTTAAAAACTTTTAGAGACACTTTTAAACGGTGTAATCCAGTCAGTGTTAGTTTATTGGTTATTAAGAATGCTATGTAGTTGTTTTTTAGGAATTTTCTTTACAAAATATTCTTTTAATATGCAATAAAGTACACAAACTGCGGTTAAAATGGAAATAATTACGTAAAATATGAATTTTTTAACCAGCTCCTGCATAGAATATGCTGTTTCATAATAATAGGAGGGGGTTGAAACCTTGAAAACGATTCAAATTTTAATTAATTCCACTGATCGGATAAAAGAGTTTGTTAGCGATACCAGCAAGATCAATGCAGATCTGGATCTAGTATCGGACCGGTATGTAATTAATGCTAAGTCAATTATGGGGATCTTTAGTTTGGATTTAGCAAAACCGGTGAGGCTTGACATATACGCGGAAAAGGAAGAATTAGATGAAATAATGAAAAGACTTCGGAAATACATGGTGAAATAATTATTGCAATTCGTACTGCAAAAGGCTACAATAAGATATCAGCCTTTGAAGTACGAAAAATGCCGGCAAAACCTGGGGGTAATTATGTCAGACTGTTTTATTAGTTGTAGTGAAATCAAGAGAAAAATCAGAAACCTAAAGAAAGTGGAACTTAAAATACGATTTCATGTGGTGGATTTCTCGGAAAGTAATAGCAAACTGGCTGCACTGAAAAAACTGAATCAAATAAGACTAGTTTGGGATGAGTTTTTTGATCTCCATGAAGATACTTCAAAACCGGTTAAATATCCTTTAAACCGTTTAGTTAAAATGAATAAAGAGGAACTTAAAAATATCATATGTGAGTATTATTATGGTGTTTATTATCAATTATATAAAGACAATGGATTGCTTGATAAGAGTCTCTATGATCCTGATATCCTTGCCCAGTTTGGACTTCCCTTTGATGCAGACACAGGTGCTGTTAAAAAGAAGTTCAGGGAACTTGCCAAACGGTATCATCCGGATACCGGCGGAGATGGTGCCAAGTTTATTGAATTAATTGAGCAGTTTGAGTCACTTCATATAAAATAACCAGCAGGTATTAAAAACGTGATCCGACAGACGGAAAAGTATCATATACTTTTAGGCTGCGGGTCATTTTTAATTTTATTATAGACATGATAGACAACCATGTACTTTACTGTTACTATGAATACAAAAGGAATAATCTAGTAGATTTAAAAAAAATTGAAATAAAAAAATGAAACAAAAAAATGAAGCAAGAGAATTAAATCAATAGGATTGAAACAAAAGGAGTATAATAATGGATTGAAAGAAATGGATTGATAGAAATGAATTGAAACAAAAGGATTTCAGATATGATAGGATACAAAAGAACATAGGCTAAGAAAGAAGGATGTAGGGATGACTCAATTCAAACGACTGCCCCGCCATATTGGTATTATACCTGACGGAAACAGAAGATGGGCTCAAAGTAACGGTTTAAGCAAGGAAGAAGGTTACGGACACGGTATCGAACCGGGGTTTTTACTTTACCGGGAATGTATTAATTTGGGTATCAAAGAAATGACCTTTTACGGTTTTACCCAGGATAATACAAAACGGCCTTCCGTCCAGACCCTGGCATTCCAAAAAGCCTGTGTGGATTCTGTTATGCAGTTAACAAAGGAAGATGCCAATCTTCTTGTAATCGGCAATACCGGTACTCCTTTATTTCCCAAGGAACTGCTTCCCTTCACAAACCGGGTAACCTTTGGAAACGGTCTAATGAATGTTAATTTTTTAGTCAATTATGGCTGGGATTGGGATTTAAGCCATTCTTTAAAAGCAGAAAAAGATAGTTTTACGGCAGGGATTGCCTCTTCTGATATATCCAGAATGGATTTAATAATAAGATGGGGTGGCAGAAGGAGACTCAGCGGCTTTTTGCCGGTTCAGTCCATCTATGCGGACTTTTATGTTATTGATGAGATGTGGCCGGAATTTAAGATACAGCACCTATATGATGCGCTTGATTGGTACCAGAATCAGGATATAACACTGGGCGGTTGATCAGTCAATATATATAGATGGTGTTGTAAAGATGAAACAGGAGTTTAGTGTTCTGATACGATCAGATTAACCCACAGAAAAAAGAGAAGATATAATGGATATTCCGATATAGGAGATTTGTAAAGGTTATTAAAGAAATAAATAGATATAAGTTTCATCAAGTTATTAAAGAAATAGATAGTTATAAGTTTATAAAGGTTATCAAAGTAAAAAATAGTAGATTTATAAGGGAGTTAAGAATATGTAGGGGATTCATATAGGTTATTATTCTATATGATATCCCGGGGATTATCAGAAAGGACTGATAATTACAGGCTGGATCTGTTTGCCTTCCAAGGCGCTTTCAAGGGTAAGTTTCAGCAGATGGGTATGGGCTATCATGGATTTTGGTTTGCTTTCCGGACTATCCTGACCAAATGGAACAAAATAGATATCCTTGGCATTTAATAAGGCACCGACATTTTTTAAATTCATTCCGAGTGCATCATTAGTAGCCAGGGAGATTACTAGAGGTTTATTATTCCTAATATGGGCTTTCGCAGCCATAAGCACCGGAGTGTCGGTTATACCATTTGCAAGTTTTGCCAGTGTATTACCGGTGCAGGGAATAATGGCCATAATATCAAACATGTTTTTTGGTCCCACAGGTTCTGCATCCTCAATGGTGGTGATGGGATCCCTGCCGGTAAGCTGTTTTAATCTTTCATAAAAGTCAGCAGCTTTGCCAAATCTACTATCAATTTTTTGTGCGTTAAAGGATAGAACAGGGTAAACATTTGCATCTTCTGTTAAAAGATGTTCAATTTCTTCAAATGCCTTATCAAATGTACAAAAGGAACCGGTTAAGGCAATTCCTATATTTTTATTATGCAATGACATACGAATCACTTCTTTCTAGATTAGTTAACAGGTAATCAATTAAAAAGTACGCCGAGGATTTTGGTGCATATTTACCTGGAAGTCCGAGGCAAAGTTTTGCAGCTCGTTCTAATTCTTTGGAGGCAGCGAAATCAACTCCGCCCGGTGCCGATGAAATATCGATAATGATCACGTCCGGGTTTGTTTTAACAAGGATCTCTCTTGTAAGTACAAGAGAAGGTATCGTATTAAATATATAATCGTACTGGTCGATTTTTTCCTCCAGGGATGAAAGCAAAACAGTACCAAGAGAAGCTGCATTTGCAGCCGCAAGGGCAAGGGGAGATCGTGCCGCAATATCAATATGACCGCAAAGGCCTCTTAATTTATCTGCCAGGGTACGGGCGCACCTGCCATAGCCTAAAATAAGGCAGGAACTTCCGTGGAGGTTGGTAGTACTGGAAAGAATGGCCTCTGCAAGGGTACCTTCTGCCGTAGCAATGGTATTGAATAAGATGACTTCCTCCTGTTCCATGAAGTCATGATAAAATATATGATTGCTGTCACACTGCTTTTTGATTTCCTTTGTTAAGCAGCCGCCATATAATTTCTGACCCGGAGAGAGTAAACGGAGTAAATGGTAGATGGTTAAATCAGGTTGTGCTTTTTGGGAAATAATTGTTTTGCCATCCTTTGAAACAGGAATGGGGGTGAGTATGATATGACTGGAATCTATAGCATCTGCCAGGGAATCTGCGGCAGTGCAGGATGAATCTAATATTGGATCCAGAAGACCGTATACAATAACAGAGTAATTACGGGCGACTAACTCATTTGCCATATAAATCTGCCTCATATCGCCGCCGATAATTGCAAAATCATAACTAACAGGATTCATATATTGCCTCCCTTAAAACTTAAGTTAATAGTATTGCATGCTTCAATATATGGATTTTACAGTAAAAAGTTCGTACTTTCACAAGTGCAGTTATTTACAAAAAAGTTGTTTTTATGATGTTTTACGTAAATTCGGCTGCCGGCGGTTATTATTCTTAAGACATAGCAGACTAAAAAGTAATTGATCTGGCAGGCTTCCATTACTATAATTAATTTTAAGGTGTTTGCTTCAATTAACATAATTTGTTGAGTTTCCTTCAATTAGCATAATTTATTTGCTTTGCTTCAATTAGCATAATTTATTGTTTACATTTCTTTTATACTGTGTTATGATATAAGTCGTATGTGATTGTCTCAGAATATGAGAAATCCCATCAGAGAACAAAGTGGCAGCTGCCACACATTTCAGCCAATACTCAGAATAAGGACACTCCGACCTTAATCTTAGTATGAGGCGTTTCAATTTTAGGAGGAAAAAAACATGATTAGTAAAGAAAAGAAACAAGAAGTTATTGCAGCTTACGGAAGAACCCCAGCAGATACTGGTTCACCTGAAGTACAGATTGCTCTTTTAACTGTAAGAATCAACGAATTAACAGAGCATTTAAAGATTAATAAGAAAGATCATCACTCAAGAAGAGGTCTTCTTAAAATGGTTGGTCAAAGAAGAGGATTACTTGAATACTTAAAGAATACGAACATCGAAGGATACCGTACTTTAATCGAACGTTTAGGATTAAGAAAATAATCGGTGGCTTTCAATTAATCGGTTTGGTAGTGTGGTAATGCAGATAATTACTTCATGAGCATTCTAATTTTAAAAGTAAAAGAGTGGATTTTGTCCACTCTTTTTTAATTTATAGGAAAGTTCTAAGAACTTTCCTATAAATTAAAAAGCCTTCCAGGCAGGATGCGCATGACGCACTTAAGGAAGATTGTCACTGTCGTGACAGCGCGTCAGCGCTAGAGTCTGGCGAGCCAGACTCTTTGTTCTTTTATACGAGGAAAGTTCTCCGAACTTTTTTGCTGAATTCCAGGTAAATAAAATATTTGCAAGGAAGATTGTTTGTTATAAAAATAAGACGAATGGATGACAACTATGTTCATAATTAACAACATAAATGCAATTATAAAGGATAAAGCTTTTTTAAGGAAGACAGTAGCGATCGCGATACCCATTGCGTTACAGGGGCTGCTTAATACTTCCCTTAATTTTGCTGATATCCTAATGATTGGAAAACTTGGTGAAAATGCAATTGCCGGAGTAGGGCTTGCGAATAAAGTGTTCTTTGTTTTTACTCTGCTGGTTTTTGGTATTATAAGCGGTTCGGGAGTTTTAACCGCTCAATATTGGGGAAAGCGGGAAGTAGTGAATATCAGGAAAGTACTGGGCATTTCCTTGGGCTTGGTTTTGGGGGCTTCGGTTTTCTTTGTAATACCATGTATCGTTAACCCTCAATTTGTTATGAGTATTTTTACTAATAGTAAAGAAACTGTAAAGCTTGGAGCAATCTATCTGTCCATTGTTGTAATCAGCTATCCATTTACGGCAGTGACCAATGCATATGTGTCTCTGCTTCGAGGAGTGAATCAGGTAAAAGCCCCGGTGGTAATCAGCAGTATTTCGATTTTAATTAACCTTATATTCAATTATTTGTTAATTTATGGTAAGTTCGGATTTCCTGAACTTGGTGTAGCCGGTTCGGCAATTGGTACTTTAATTGCCAGAATATTTGAATGCACGATACTGCTTACTTATGTGTATAAAAATAAAGGTCCTGCTGCAGCGGGATTAAAGGATTTATTTACCCTTGATAAGAATTTTATAGGAAAATATTTTACAACTGTATCACCGGTTATTGCTAATGAGTTTATGTGGGGTCTTGGTGTTACATTATATTCTCTTGCCTATGGAAGAATGGGAGATTCGGCGGTAGCTGCGATTACCATAACCCAGACCGTAGAGCAGTTGGTACAGGTGATTTTCATGGGGATCAGCAATGCTGCCGCCGTTATCCTTGGGAATGAAATGGGGGCCGGTCATTTAAAAGATGCAGAACGGCATGCTAAAAATCTTATCTTTATACAGCTTACCTTAACGTTCCTTGTTGGTATTTTGTGTCTTATTATAAGACAGCCGGTAATTAGTTTGTTTGGCGCTGAACAAGAGGTTGCGGGTTATGTCAGATTGTGCTTTTTAGTATTTATCCTGTATCTTCCTTTTAAAATGTTTAATACCATTATTATTGTAGGTGTATTAAGAAGCGGCGGTGATACGAAAGCTTGTTTGTTTTTGGACTGTACTGGTGTTTGGTTTATTGGGATACCGATGGCTTTTATCGGTGGACTGATACTGCATTTTCCGATTTATATCGTTTATGCAATGGTCTTAATCGAAGAAGTCTATAAGTTTATTTTAGGAGTATTCCGCTACCGAAAGAAGAAATGGTTAAGAAATCTGGTGGCTGGATAATTATTTCCAAAGTTTTTCCTTTGGATTAAAACTGAGGATACCAAGTAATATAGATTTGGGAAAATAATCTTTGTCTTTAATCTTAAAGCCAAATCAACATAGGGGATAACAAAAAAAGTTTCCGGCGATTGATACCGGAAACTTTTTTATTATGATATAAAATATGGTTAAGTTGATAATTACTGATAAATTAAACGACCTTTTCCTCAGCCATTTTGGTCAGGATACTTCTTGCTGCACTGATGCCGTTGGCAGATGCCTGCTGCAAGCCTCTGGTTACCGATGCACCGTCGCCGATAGCACGAAGACCGTTTATACTGGTTTCAAAGTCTTTATTAACCACTACCTTGTTGGAATAGAATTTTACTTCCACACCATAAAGAAGGGTTTCGTCACTTGCTATACCTGGGGTTACTTTATCCAGGGCAAGGAGCATCTCTTTAATGTCTACCATGATCCGGTGAGGGAATACTAAGGATAAGTCGCCGGGAACCGCATCTTTTAAAGTAGGAATTAAGTTATTTCTGCAAAGTCTTTCTTCTGTAGTTCTTCTGCCTCGCTGAAAATCGCCGAAAGTCTGAACCAGAATTTTGCCGTCGCATAACATGTTACTTAGCTGGGCAATGTATTTTCCGTAATCGATAGGGGTTTTAAAGGGTTTTGTAAAGTTCTTGGAAACAAGGATTGCAAAATTAGTATTGTTGGTTTTGTATTCCTTGGATTTATAAGCATGACCGTTTACAACTGCAAGACCGTTTTCATAATATTCCGTAGCGACCTCGCCGGAAGGGTTGGAGCAGAATGTACGAACCTTATCGTCAAAAGTTGGAGTATAGTAAACTAATTTAGCTTCATAGAGATTTTTATTTAAAAATTCCATTACTTCATCCCTGACTTCCACCCGGACACCAATATCTACCGTACCTACTTTGGTTTCAATTCCATGGTTGCCGCAGATGTGGCTGAACCAGTCGGAACCTTCACGGCCTATGGCAGATACGATTTCATCTGCATAATAAGTAGTGCCGTCACCAATTAATATTCCTTTTGCCTGCTGATCTTCTATAATAATATCCTGTACCATGGTGTTAAAAAGCATCTCAACACCGCTGTCCAAGAGATGTTCCTGTAAACGGGTATAAATCTTATAGCCTTCTTCCGTACCAAGATGTCTGATTGGACATTCAATCAGCTTTAGGTTGGCATTGATGGCACGTCTTCTGATTTCGTGAATTTCTTTTTCTTTATCTATTCCGTATACATTGGTATCTGCGCCAAATTTAAGGTATATGTCATCGGATTCTTTTAATAGTTCAATGGTTTTTTCATAGCCTAAAATATCCGGCAGGTTACCGCCTACATCTGGGGAGAGTGAGAGTTTACCATCTGAAAAAGCTCCTGCACCGGCAAAACCTGTTGTGATAGAGCAGGGTTTGCAGCCCACACATTGTTTTGTGGTTCTCTTGGGGCACATTCTCTTTTCAATAGGTCTTCCCTTTTCCACCATTAATATTTTTAAGGCTTTGTTTTCTTTTATTAACTCATAAGCACAAAAAATACCGGATGGACCGGCGCCTATAATTATTACATCGTATTTTTGCATTCGCAACACTCCTTCTGTGTTTATGTCTACCTAACGCATAACCAACGAAATTCTATCATAAATTCTATAAATATGCAATAGTTGCTTTCATATGATAATAGGTAATTGTGTTATAAACTTAATGTAAAATATTTAACAAAAAGTAATCTTTTATGACTTTGTAGAAAAAATGTCTGCCTATCGCAATCGTAATAGTGGAATTAATAACCTTCTATACTTAGTTAACAGCAAAATGATTATGAATTTTTATTTGAGATGTTAATAATTAATGAAAATGGGAAGGATTAGCGGATAAAATTGAAAAATTTAGTAGTAATTTAAACGCTTTAGTGCTATAATATATTATTGCAGGAGCATTTTTCCTGCAAAAAGTGTATGTTGGAGATATCTCCCGAGACTTCTGAAAAGGTTATCGGAATAGGTATAAAAAAATTATTGTCTTATATAGTTTTTAATTCGGTGAATTTTTCAGTAGTTTCGGCATCTCCAGCAAAATTATTCTTTCAAAGGAGAGCAAAATATGTACAAAAGTTTTTCCATGGAACTTGCCGGAAGAACTCTGACTGTTGATGTAGGCAGAGTTGCGGCACAGGCCAATGGTGCTGCCTTTATGCACTATGGTGATACCGTAGTATTATCAACTGCAACAGCATCCGATAAACCAAGAGAGGGTATTGATTTCTTCCCCTTAAGTGTTGAATATGAAGAAAAATTATATGCAGTTGGTAAAATACCGGGAGGCTTCATTAAAAGAGAAGGTAAGGCATCAGAGAATGCAATTCTTACTTCCCGTGTAATTGACAGACCAATGAGACCATTATTTCCCAAAGATTACAGGAATGATGTTACCCTCAATAATCTGGTTATGTGTGTGGATCAGGACTGTAGTCCTGAATTAACGGCAATGTTAGGTTCTGCTATTGCTACGGCAATATCCGATATTCCTTTTGATGGTCCGACTTCTTCTACTATGGTTGGTATGGTTGACGGAGAATTCGTATTTAACCCCACCAGTGCACAAAGAGAAAAGTCAACGTTATCCTTAACCGTTGCTTCTACCAAAGAAAAGGTTATTATGATTGAAGCCGGAGCGGATGAGCTTCCGGAAGATAAAATGATCGAAGCAATCTTTGCCGCTCATGAATTAAACCAGAAAATCATTGCATTCATTGAAACGATTGTAGCGGAATGCGGTAAACCGAAACATGATTATGTAAAATGTGATACTCCGGATGATTTATGGCAGGATATGGTTTCCTTTATTACACCGGAAGCTATGGAAGAAGCCGTATTTACCGATGTTAAGCAGGTAAGGGAAGAAAATATCAGAGCAATCAAAGATAAACTGGCTGCAAGATACGAAGAATCAAACCCGGAATGGCTGTCTCTTATTGATGAAGCAGTTTATAAATTCCAGAAGAAGACAGTTCGTAAGATGATTTTAAAAGATAAAAAACGTCCTGACGGAAGAGATATTACCCAAATCAGGCATCTGGCAGCCGAAGTTGATATGCTTCCAAGAACACATGGTTCCGCAATGTTTACCCGCGGACAGACTCAGGTTCTTACCATAACAACCTTAGGTGCTTTAGCTGAAATTCAGAAATTAGACGGTATTGACGAGAATGAAACCTCTAAGAGATATATGCACCACTATAATTTCCCTTCTTATTCCGTTGGAGAAACCAAACCCTCCAGAGGACCGGGAAGACGTGAGATTGGTCATGGCGCATTAGCGGAGAGAGCATTAGTTCCGGTACTTCCTACGGAAGAAGAATTCCCTTATGCAATCCGTACGGTATCCGAAGTTTTAGAATCCAATGGTTCTACTTCCCAGGGTAGTATCTGTGCCTCTACCTTATCTTTAATGGCGGCAGGCGTACCCATTAAGAGCATGGTTGCCGGTATTTCCGTTGGTCTTGTAACAGGGGAGTCCGATGATGATTATATTATCCTGACCGATATCCAGGGTCTGGAAGATTTCTTTGGAGATATGGACTTTAAGGTTGCTGGTACCCATAAAGGTATTACTGCAATCCAGATGGACATTAAAATCCATGGATTAACCAGAGAAATCATAGAAAAAGCGATCTATAGAACCAAAGAAGCCAGAACTTATATCTTAGATGATATTATGGCTCCTTGCATTGATAAACCACGACCCGAAGTTGGACCTTATTCACCGAAGATTGTGCAGATCAAGATTGATCCTACCAAGATTGGTGATGTAGTTGGTCAAAGAGGCAAGACTATTAATGCTATTATCGACCAGACCGGAGTAAAGATTGATATTACCGATGACGGCTCCGTATCTGTATGCGGTATTGATGCGCAAAGCATTCAAAAAGCAATTAAGATTATTCAGACCATCGTTACTGATTTTGAAGAAGGTCAGATTTTTGAAGGTAAAGTAGTAAGTATTAAAGAGTTTGGTGCCTTCCTTGAATTTGCTCCTGGTAAAGAAGGTATGGTCCATATATCTAAAATTTCCAAGGAAAGAATTGACAAGGTTGAAGATGTCCTTTCTTTAGGCGATATGGTTAAAGTTGTCTGCCTCGGCAAAGATAAGATGGGAAGAATCAGCTTTAGCATAAAGGATGTTAAATAATAACCCTTTGCAAGTACGTTTGATCTGAGCTATTGTGTTAATTTTCAATAAATGAATAAATAGAAGTATACTCCGGCAGCGATGAGGTTGTTGCCGGAGTATTTTTTATGCAATAATAAAGTGAGTCCTATTATATAAAAATACGCTCCGCTATGGATGCGCACCTCGCGGAGAGGATGTTATTGCTGCGCAAACCACTCGGGTGCGAAAGTATTAGTTTACTGAAACTTTGTTTTAATTGAATAATAAAAATTCACTGTGGACTTTTGTATACTTCTTAATGCTGATATTATGGGTTAGTATGCAAACAATGGGGTAAGAGTCTCATTATAAGTAAGAAAATAAGCGAATATCAGTAAGGAAATAGATTCATATCTGTTGACAAAATATTCTTCTGCAATTATAATTTGTAAAAAATGATTAAATTACGGCTGTTTTTCATAATAGTAAAGACTGCATGCTGATTAAGCCTTTCTTATTGGCGGTACGGCTGTCCCGGCAGCTGCAAATGTCCCATGAAAATCTGGAGAATATGATAGTAATCCACTCCGGCTTACAAAAAAGGAGCTTACATTGAACGAAGAATTATATACACCGCAGGAAGTTGCCGACTTATTAAAAATTAAAAAAAGTACCGTTTATGAACTCATAAAACGTGGGGACTTAAAATGCAGAAAAATTGGCAAGCAATTCAGAATCCGCAGAGATGAGCTGGAAGAGTATATTAATTCTGCAGACAATGATATGCAGCCAGAAGAAACTGCCAATCTAAATGCTGTAGAAGAAGCGTCACCTTATAATTTGGCTGAAGCCTTGGAGACAGATGAGATTGACAGAAATCAGACAAGGAATCAGACTATAAATAAAGAAATAAATAAAGAAATAAATAAAAATTTAATCCATGTGGAAAGAAATAACAATCACCCCCCCATGGGTAATATAATCAACCAGGAGATGAAAGAAGGGCCAGCAATGGAATCCGGTATGAACAGGGGTCTGATAATCTGCGGTCAGGATATTTTGTTGGAAATACTATGCAATTATCTTGCTGGTCAGTTACCGGATTTACCGATATACCGATCCTATCTTGGCAGTTATAATGGCTTGTATGCATTGTATCAGGGAAAAGTTGATGTTGCTACCGCTCATTTGTGGGATGGTGAGACAGGGGAATATAATAAAGAATTCGTAAAAAGAATGTTACCAGGTATCGCTTACCGCAGGATACATCTGGTAAGCAGAATGCAGGGCTTTTTTGTAAAGGAAGGCAATCCGAAACAGATTAAGGGATTTCTGGATTTAACCAGAGAGGATGTTACCCTGATAAATCGTGAGAAGGGAAGCGGAACCCGTATTTTATTAGATCAGTATTTAATGAAGGCAGGAATTGAACCAGAGAAAGTTAAGGGTTATGAAAAGGAAGTGAATTCCCATCTTGCCTGTGGAGGGGCAGTTGCCAGGGGTGGAGCAGATGTGGCCATCGGCAATGAAAGAATCAGCAGAGAATTAAAGGGTATAGAATTTATTCCGATTCAACAGGAGAGCTATGATTTGGTGGTGAAACAGGAATCTATGAAATTTACTTGGTATCAAAGCTTAATGCAGATTATTAACTCCAAAGAATTTAAAGAAGAATTGGAACGGTTATCCGGTTACGATACGAGGGATATTGGAATGGTACTAGATTAAATAAAATCCATGAAACACAATTTAAGCAATGCAAATGTGTTTCATGGATTTTTTTCTACTACTACAATTCCTTTTTGAGTACCATAATAGAAAAGGCAGATTCGCTATACTCTTTATTCCCATATATTCCAGTAATGCTATTAAAACCATTTTTAGTCCAAAACCGGACACCTAGCCAATTTTTTAGGTGTACACCCAGTCCAATTGATTTCCAGCCTGCCGTCTTACATTGTTCAAAAATGGATTCCACAACTTCTTTACCATAAGATTTACCCCGTGTTTCCTTATCGATTAAAAAAGTGCTGATCCATGCGGTTTTATCATCCGGGTACCCATGATATACGTCAAAAAAGCCGATAATCCTACCATCGGTTTCTTGTAATACCTTAAACGCATAATTAGACAAATCTGCATTGCTAACAGGTGGTAAGTCTCCTTTTGTAATACAATCTTTTATGTAGTTTTCGGGAAAATCCTCTCCCTCCAACAAAAGCTTATTATCCCAGGACGCACAAACTTTTTCTAACGCTGTGATATCCTCTGAAACAGCTTTCCTTACCAACAATCTTTTTGTATTCCAGGTATCTTGAATGTTCATATAACTCCTAACTGTGCTTTTGCAGTACATACTCAAAAGGGCTATATCTATCATTGCCCTAATAATCAGTGGCATAATTTTTTGCTATAAATAATTTAAAGTTCCAAAGTCAATTCCGTGAAGATTTAAAAGTACTTTAAGTTTATTAACCGCGAAATGTGAATAAATAGTAAATAATGCCAGTAGTTTAACACGTTATACATAAGTTTGTAAAGAAATATATTCAGAATTTTCAGAATACTGGATTGGAGAGGAATTTATTAACCTTAGTAGTTTATACTCCATCCAATATATAAAATTTGAACAGAAATTTAAACAGAAACAAAAAATTATAAAATAAACAAATAATTATTAAGTAAACAAAAAATTATTAAATAAATAAACAAAAAATTATTAAATAATTATTGACTTTCTAGAATGAAGCGTGTAAAATACAAAACAATAAATGAACGAAACTTAAATAAACCGAACAATAATGAACAAAACACGATATAAATGAATTTTTAAAATTTAAAAGTAATCATAATTTCATAAATTCAGCTTACCTTTAAAACGATAAATCAAGTATGTATGACAAAGATGTCTAAGACAATAAAGTCTTGGACATTTTTTATTTTACAGAAAGTTCTCTGAACCATCCTGTAAAATAAAAAACAACGAAAAAGGTATTATTCAGGCAATTATGTAATTTTAACCCGCATAGAAAGTGGTGGTTTTCAATTACATTTGTATAAAAATAATTTCATAAGGATAACGAGTTCTTAACGTTTGATTTTTCAGTTTGGATGCTGATTAAAGCGGTTTTGAGTCGGGCGTGGAACATTTTCAACATAGTCACGTTTACAATCCTTTATGAAAACCATGGATATGAAAGGAGCTTTATTATGAAAAAGTTGAAACAAATTTTATTACTGGCAATTTGCCTGGCAGTTGTACTGATGACTGGATGCAGCAACAAAGATACCAATAAGACGGACACCAGTGCGGCAGGAAACTCTTCGGAGGCAGTTACGGACGCTAATGATAGCAGTGACACTGCACAGACAGAAGAAGTAACACAGACACCGGATACAGCAACAGAAGAAGCTGCACAACCGGTTGAAATCTTAGTGGCTGCAGCAGCAAGTCTGCAAAATTCAATGGAAGAACTGGGTAAATTATACCAGTCGGAATATCCAAATGTAACCGTTACTTTTACCTTTGGAAGTTCTGGGACATTGCAGGAACAAATAGAGCAGGGTGCACCAGTAGATGTATTTATGTCAGCGGCATTAAAGCAGATGACGGCACTAGAGGACAAAGGACTTATTCTGGAGGGCAGCAAAAAGGAATTACTGGAGAATAAAGTTGTACTAATCGTTCCTAAAGATAGTAAGCTTGGAATTGCAAGTTTTAAGGATATACTAAAAGCCCCTACCATAGCCCTTGGTGACCCGGAAAGCGTGCCGGTAGGACAATATGCGGAAGAAATATTTTCCTCCCTCAACATGTTAGAGGACGTTAAGAAACAGGCTAATTATGGTAAGGATGTTACCGAGGTACTTACCTGGGTCAGTACCGGTAATGCGGATGCCGGAGTTGTGTACGCTACCGATGCAATGTCCAGTAAAGATGTAACGGTTGCAGCAGAAGCGCCAGAGGGAAGTACTTCCAAGGTTATCTATCCGGCAGCGGTTGTAAAAGATTCAAAAGTCCCAGATGCAGCAAAAGCTTTTGTTGACTATCTGGCTTCGGATGAAGCACTGGGTATCTTCGAAAAGTATGGGTTTTCACCAAACAAATAATTTTGGATCAAAAAATGAATCTAAAGCCTAAAGCTAATCCTAAAACCTAAACCTAAAACTAGAACTAAGTCTAAAACTAGAATTAGCCTAAAACTAGAACTAAATCTAAAACTAGAATTAGCCTAAAACTAGAACTAAATCTAAAACTAGAATTAGCCTAAAACTAGAACTAAACCTAAAAATATAATTAAACCTAAAAAAAGAACTAAAATAATTGATTCTAAAAATTAAACCCAAAATCTTAAATAGCAATTATTAGTTAGATATAAAATAAATATTAAAGCTTAACTTGCTTATAAGTGATAACTATGATAATCTGGATAAAATCTGACATGAACGGAAAAAGAGGATAAATGTCATCGGAAGGAGAAACTAAATGGACTGGTCACCTTTACTAATATCTATGAAAACTGCTATTGCGGCAACTATAATTACATTTTTTCTGGGAGTATTTGCTGCACAGAAAGTAATGAAATTAAAAGGCAGGTTGGTGTGGTTTTTAGACGGTTTATTTACCCTTCCTCTTGTACTGCCACCTACGGTTGCAGGTTTTTTCCTGCTTGTACTGTTTGGAAAGCATGGACCCTTGGGACAGCTTTTATCAAGGGTCGGAATCCAGATTGTATTTAAATGGTCAGCCACTGTAATAGCAGCCGTTGTGATTGCTTTTCCTCTAATGTACCGTTCTGCAAAGGCTGCTTTTGAACAAGTCGATATGAATTTAATATTTGCAGCAAGAACTTTGGGAATGTCTGATATTAGAATCTTCTGGAAGATAACTATGCCGTTAGCACTTCCGGGAGTTATATCCGGAGGTATATTGGCATTTGCCAGGGCACTGGGCGAGTTTGGGGCAACTCTTATGATTGCAGGTAATATTCCTAAAGTTACACAGACAATGCCTGTTGCCATCTATATGGCAGTTCAGGGCAGCAGAATGGACAGGGCGGTAATTTGGGTTGCCTTGATTGTTATCATATCCTTTATTGTGATTTTTTTCATGAATTATCTGCCTAACCGAAAAAGAAAATTCGGAATAAAGGAGGGAAAGAAATGAGTCTATTCGTTGACATTACGAAAAAGTTCAAAGGGTTTTCCCTCCGAGTAAAATTTAGTACGGACTCTGAAAGAATGGGTCTATTGGGGGCTTCCGGCTGTGGTAAGAGTATGACTTTAAAGTGTATTGCCGGTATAGAAAAACCCGATGAGGGCTGTATAATTCTAAATGATAAAATACTGTTTGATTCAAAAAAGAAAATTGATCTCACTCCCCAAAAGAGAAAGGTTGGATATCTGTTTCAGAATTATGCCTTATTTCCTAATATGACCGTGGAAGAAAATATTGGGTGTGGTTTAAAAGGTTCCACAAAAGAGAAGCAGCCTAGAATCGCCCAAATGGTCGAGCTGCTCCATTTACAAGGCTTGGAACGGCGATATCCCATGCAGTTATCGGGAGGACAGCAGCAAAGAGTAGCCCTGGCCAGAATTCTTGCTTATGAGCCGGATGTGCTGATGCTTGATGAACCTTTTTCAGCACTGGATGCATATTTGAAGGAAAATTTACAGCAGGAGTTATTAGCGGTATTAAAGGATTATTCCGGGGATACCCTGATTGTTTCCCATAACAGAGACGAAATCTATAGTTTGTGCGAAAATATAGCAATTATTGATTCCGGTACTCTGGTGTTGTCCGGAAAAACCTCAGATATCTTCCAGAAACCCATTAAACTGGCGGCTGCTAGATTAACCGGCTGTAAAAATATTTCAAAAGCGAAAAAGATATCGGAATATGAGTTAGAAGCTGTGGACTGGGGAATTGTCTTACAGACGGCAGATAAAATTACAGACCGAATTAACTATGTGGGCATCCGGGCCCATGATATCCGGGTCACAGATTGTTTAACGGATGAGAATGCAATACCTTGTAAGCCGCTGCGAATCGTTGACAGCCCCTTTGAACGGAACATAATATTAGAATGCGCATCAAATGAACTTTGGTGGAAGATAAGCAAGGCATATTGGAGGAACACCTTATCGGAAAAAATGCCGGACTATATTAGATTGCCGAGAGAATCTCTAATGCTATTGGAGTAAGCTTTAAAATCGTTTGATATTAGTTTTAACTATTATCAGACGGTTTTTTTGCATAGTTTTTTAATTTCTGCAAATATTAAGTATATAAAAAACGACATATTTATGGAGGTTAAAAAGTGCTTGATAAATGGGAAAATAGTAAGGATAAAGCAGTTGGAAAAATAAAAGAAACCGCAGGAAAATGGACGGATAACAATCAGCTGGAGTTTCATGGTAAAGTGCAGGGAATAAAAGCCGCTATTGGTGATAAAACAGAAGACATGAAAGACAAGGTTTTTGATAAAGCGAATGATTTAATTGATAATGCAAAGGTGGTAGTTGAAGATAAAAAAAATAAGCGGTAATATCTTTTATCGTCAGTTTAGGATTTTAGACTAGGGGGCTGTTGCAATTTAAAGTATGTCATCCTGGGCATAGAATAGGGATTATGTTTTACAAATATTTCGTTCCAAGTTCGCGTGGATATGCGGCTGCATTCTCTTTCTTGCAGCCATTCGTGCATACTTTCCATAAAATATTTGTAAAATATAATCCCTATTCTTCACAGGAAATTGAGTTTTGATTTGCGACAGCCCCACTTTTGTTTCGCTGCAAATCCATGTATTTAGGGGTTGTGGTAAATCGGGTTTTATATTACTATTAAAAGTAATGAAATCAGGTAGAAGAAGAGGTGCCATTATACCATGAAAATTGACCGGTTACTGGGAATAACCATATATTTATTAAACCATAAAGCAGCGAGTGCAAGAGTGTTGGCAGAGGAATTTGAGGTTTCTGTAAGGACTATATTACGGGACATAGAAACCCTGAGTCTCGCAGGAATTCCCATAACCTCTCTCTATGGCTCCGGCGGTGGTTATAAGATTATGGAGAATTTTAAATTAAACAGCCAGCTTATGGATGGTGAGGACTACAGTTATATTCTTACCGCCCTGGAGGGGCTGAAATCCGGTCTACATAACAAAGGAATCAAGGATACCTTTGAAAAAATAATGCATACTGCAGCTGATAAAAAGATGGAACAGAATATATTTTTGGATTTTTCTGTTATGCATGAAGGAATTAGTCTGGATCAATATCTGGAACTATTGGAAAAGTCAATTATCGAAAGGAAGGTCGTACAATTTGCCTATACCAATGCCTCTCATGAGACGTCGGATAAAGCAGTGGAGCCGATTGCACTTAAATACCGCTGGTATGCCTGGTATTTACTCGGGTATTGCCCCACGGTTAATGCTTACCGCTGGTATAAAGTAATAAGGATGAGAAATCTGACGCTAACGGATTTGCCGTTTTTAACTGAACATGAACCGGCCAAGCTCATCATGGAGCGCCTGGAAGCATCTGATAATCAGGACTATATTACGATTTTAGTAAAATGTGATGTTTCCGTTAAAGTTCCGGTAGAGGAGTATCTAAAAGGTGAGGTTATTTCCGAAAATGATGGGTATTTTATACTCCGTCTTAAGGAAATAGCGAAGGAAAGACTTTGGTATTCCCTGCTTGTGGGTTTTGGTGATAAAGTGGAGGTATTAGAACCGGAATCCCTACGGAGGAAAGTAAAAAAAATGGCTCACGATATTTACAAATTGTATGAGTAAGGTTTCAAGCTGCTTATAATACTATAGATGAAAGTTTTCTTAAAATATCCCATGAAAAAAGATATCTGACATACTGGTGTCGTATATCCTTTGTTAGAATTAAGTTATAACAGAGAAATGAATGCATTCTGTCGCTGTAATATACTTTATTTTATGGAGGATAAACGATGATAAACAAAACAATGAATCCCTTTGAACACTGCCCGTCTTTTCGGACGGAAAATTATATCTTCAGGCAGACAAGCCTGGAAGATGCCTGTGATTTATTCGAATGTTACTCGGATAAGGAGGCAGTACGGTTTTTTAATTCAGATAACTGCCATACTGACTTTTATTTTCAGACTCTTAAGGATATGAAAGCATATATGCAGATTTGGGAGCAGGAATACCAGGATAAGGTTTATGTAAGGTTTAGTATACTTGCAAAAGATAGTAATAAAGCGATAGGTACCATAGAATTCTGTCCCTGGAATAAAAAAACCGAAGGTTACGGCAAATTAGCAGTACTGCGGATTGACCTGGCTTCTTCCTACGAAAAAGAGGGTGTAATAACGGAAGTATTAAAAGCTGTTGAGGATAATCTATATGATTTATTTCAGGTCGAGCAGGTCTTTACAAAAGCAGTTCCGGAAGCCACTGCACGTATGCAGGCGCTGCTTAATTGTGGTTATCAAAAAGTAGCAGAGGGGACAATTGTACCTTTTGGAGATTATTACATACGGTAAGAGTATTGAGGGTTTAACTGTGAGGAGTATATGGGGAAGTAATCCGTAAGTTATTAAGACAAAACAAACATAAACAGCTGCCCGCCTGGGCAGAGAGGAGTATTCATGCAGCAGTACAATCTGACAAACCGCCAGGCCAGAAGATTTATATTGTTAAAACAAGGTCTGATTGGCGGACATAAATTTGCAGGCAAGGAAGGAATAAAGCAGTTTATAAACCAGGCGGGCTGTGTTCAGTATGATCCCATAGACATCTGCGGGAAAAATGCGGAACTGGTTTTGCAGGCAAGGATAAAAGGCTTCAGAAAACAGATGCTTTATGACCTTTTATATAAAGACCGGGCTTTACTGGATTATTATGATAAAAATCTTGCCATCATCAGGACTGGGGATTGGAAGTATTTTAAACGAATCAGGGATTATTTTAAAATCCATAGTTTAAATCTCCAACAAGTAGAAGCAGTATCTGAGCAAATCAAGGAACTTATCAGGGAAAAGGGATCGGTATGCTCAAAGGATATTGATTTTGGACAGAAGCTTAACTGGTATTGGGGCAATGATACCAGTCTTTCAAGAGTTGCCCTGGAAACTATGTACTTTATGGGAGAACTAATCATTCACCACAAAAAAGGCACCATAAAATACTACTGTCTGTCGGAGGATTTTATACCAGAAGAGGATTTGCAGGCAGAGGATCCAAACCCAAAAGACGAGGATTATTTAGAATGGAATATATTGCGCAGGATCTCTGCCGCAGGGCTTCTCTGGAATAAGCCCTCCGATGCCTGGCTATTTATCCGAAATATGAAGGCGCAAGACAGAAATAAGATTTTTCTCAAACTCCTTAAGGAGAATAAAATTATAGAAGTTTCCGTTGAAAATATGAAGGAAAAACTGTATTGTCTGGAAGCTGATAGGGATCTTATAGAAGAAATCCTAAAGGAGCCAGTGTTAAAGCCAAGAACTGAATTCCTTGCACCTCTCGATAATATGATTTGGGACCGTAAACTGATAAAGGCACTTTTTAATTTTGACTACAAATGGGAAATATATACACCGGAGTCAGAGCGCAGATTCGGTTATTATGTGCTGCCGATACTTTCAGGTGATAGGTTCATCGGCAGAATCGAAATAATCAATAACCGAAAGATAAGATGCCTCCAAATAAAAAATATATGGCTGGAGCCAGATATGAAACAAACGAAAAAATTATCGGATAGCCTTAGGAAGACCATAAATCGATTTGCTAAATTTAATGATTGTGAGCAAATTGAATATAGCAGTTCATTATTTTTCTGGAATGAAACTTAAAAATGAAATACTATTTTATAATGAAACTCTATTCTAAAATAAAACTATATTTTAAAATAAAACTATATTTAAAATGAAACTCGGGAATAAAATGCTATGATGTTACTCTTAAATAATATGTAAAAAACAAAAATAAAATATAATCTGTGTCAAAAGGCTTCTTAACTTGTATTTTATGAATACCTTCGTATTCATTCAAAACACAAAATTAACCTTTTGACACACAAATCAAATATAAGAAAATAAAAAAAGTAAATAAACAGGTAAATAAAAATAGTAAAATAAAAAAATACAAATAAAAATTGCAAAGATAACAAATTACAAATTACAAAGATAACCTGAAAGATAACCTGAAAAGATAACCTGAAATGCCCTTGACATGGAGTTGACTCCGTAAATTATAATAATTTCGTAATGACCACTAATGTATCAGTTGGGAGATAGGCAAAATATGAGAATTGGTGAATTTTCAAAAAGAACAGGTTTTGGGATAGATACGATACGCTATTATGAAAAGCTTGGTTTGCTTGCACCTGTCCGGCAGGGTAACAACCGTAAGGAATATACAAAAAAGGAGGAGGATATTGCTGATATGATTAAAAAATTAAAAGCTATGAATCTTTCCCTCCAGGAAATTGGCGTCTTTTTAGAAGCTGATTCAAGTATTATCGGACCCGAAGAATTAAATGAAGGTAATTTAAAAAATCTTGGGGAATGTATTCGTATTCTTGGCAGAATAAATCAGGAACTCCTCCAAAAAGAGAAGGAAATAAAAGAATCCAGAAAGCTGATCGATACATTACAGGTTAAACTTCAAAAAGCGTATAGACTTTTCGAATAACAGCGAGGATTGAATATGGGAATAATTACGGAGTCGGAACGAATTGCAATCAGGGATATTGAACTTAGTGACACGACACAGTTTGTGAACTGGTGGAATGACGGGAATTTAATGTCGGTTATGGGTTTTAAGCAGGGCATGGGTATAACAGAACATGAATTATGGGAAGAATTCAAGAATGAAATAACAGACCAAGATCCAAATAGGTCCAGACGCAGATATGTGGTAATAGATCGGTTTAGTAAAAGACCCATAGGGGAAGTGGTTTATGGAGAATTGGATCTAAAGAAAAAGAAGTGTGGAGTGGGTATTAAGTTATGTGAGGTGAGTTTACAAGGTCAGGGTTTAGGGAAAGAAACCCTGATTGCTTTTATGAACTATTTATTCAATCATTTTCAGTTAGAGCGGATTGAACTGGATTCTATACAGGATAATATCAGGGCACTGTCTTTATACAAAAAGCTTGGGTTTAAAGAATATAAGACAATAGAGAATTTCTGGACGGATCCGTCAGGCATTTCGCATCATCTCATTTTTTTAGGAATTGATAAAAAAGACTGGAGTTATGCCTGATCCGGTAGAATTTAGGCAGCTCCATTGTTACGGTGAATCTTCTGTTTATTTCCAGATTACATAGAATATATGTCATATCTTGATTCTTAGGTTGTATATTGCAGGCGATAGTGTTACAATTTAGGCTATATGAAAAATAGAAAGGAAGTAATACATGATTAACCGTAAAAAGTTATCAAACGGAATAACAGTTGTGTTAGAAACAATGCCTTATTTAAGAAGCGCCGCCTTCGGGGTATGGGTAAAGGCAGGGTCCGCCAATGAGAACGAAAAAAATAACGGCATTTCACATATAATTGAACACATGCTTTTTAAAGGAACAAAAAACCGTACTGCAAAGCAGATCGCAGATGATATGGCAAGAATCGGAGGGGATATTAATGCATATACCAGCAAGGAATGTACCTCTTTTTATGCGGTTACCCTTGACGAACATCTTGGGAATGCCATAGAAATCCTTGGAGATATGTTTCATAATTCCCTTATTGAGGAACAAGCATTAAAGAAAGAAAAAGGTGTTATCATAGAAGAAATTGATATGTATGACGATTCCCCGGAAGACCTGGTTCATGAAATGCTCCAGATGAAAATCTGGGACAATCATCCCTTAGGCTATCAGATTTCTGGTAAGAAGGAAACCGTCAAGGCAATTACCCGTCAGGAGATACTTGATTTTATGGCGCAATATTATGTGTCGGAGAATATTGTTATTTCGGTTGCCGGTAATTTTAATGAAGATAAGGTAATGGAACTTTTAGAAACTAACTTTTCACAACTTCCGGAAGGAAAAAGACAGTCTGACTGCACGGTTCCCGTATATTTTCCATCGATATACACCAAGGAAAAGGATGTGGAGCAGCTTCATTTAAATATAGCCTTTAATTCTATTGTTGCAGATGCCGAGGAAAAATACGCTTTGACTATCTTGAATTCCGTACTGGGCGGCAGTATCAATTCCAGGTTGTTCCAGGTAATCAGGGAAAATCTCGGGCTGACCTATACCATATATTCATATGGCAGCTCATACAAAACAGCGGGCTTACTTCATATCTACGGGGCTATGAATCCTACTCAGCTGGAACCGGTATTTTCGAATGCCTTTGATATTATTGAAGATTTAAAATCCAAAGGACTGACAGACGATGAATTGTCCATGTCAAAAGAGCAGATCAAAACAGAACTAATCATGGGCAATGAAAGTGCTAAAAACCGCATGAACAGCAACGGTAAATCCATCTTGTTAAAGGATTACATTATACCGTTAGAAGAGACAATTCATAAAGTAAATGAAGTAACCCAGGAAGAAATCATAGCATTTGCGAGAAAATATCTGGTAAAAGAAAACTGCAGTATCTCTTTGGTGGGTAATTTGGAAAATGTGGATCAACTTAAATTACTATCTAAATAAGCAATAATCAGTTTTCGATAAATATAATTGAATAATGTAATCAATCAGAGGTGTCCAGGGTCTATATAATTATTATCTTATAGAGGGGACACCTTTATTATGTTATTTTCTGAGCTTACTGTGATAACTCAGTTTTAAGGCTAAACTGCAACTTAAAAAGAGCTTACTTTATTTGACTGGATTTATTTAGCACTATGTAGTATACTTTTTTCGTTGGTGTAAAATGAATATATAAAACGGCTATCAATCGATGACATATGTTAATCCGGACAAAAATAGCCGTTCAACAGAGTTTATGCCATACATATATCAATATTGCTGCAGCAATCAGAATTTGGCTGTTTTTGGCTTTAGAAGTGCAAACGCAATATAAAAATTAAAAAATTGGCGGTGATGATATGTCCCATATAGTTGGAAAATCAGCTTATAAGAGTTTGGAGGAAAGGATTAATAAGTTTCCTCAGGGTGCCCCTCCTTCCAAAACCCTTTATAAAATACTGAGTTTATTATTTAGTGAAAAGGAAGCGGCTTATGTTGCAAAACTCCCGATTAGGCCATTTACGGTAAAAGCTGCGGCTAAAGCCTGGAAGACTGATGAAGTGAAAGCCATGAAGCTATTAGAGCGGCTGGCCGGCAGGGCACTGTTGTTAGATATGGATAATAACGGAACAAGACAGTTTATGCTTCCGCCTCCTATGGCGGGTTTTTTTGAGTTTTCCATGATGAGGATACGAAACGATATTGACCAGAAATTACTTGGTGAACTATTCTATCAGTACTTAAACGTGGAAGAAGACTTTGTGAAAGAATTATTCCTCAGTACGGAGACCAGACTTGGTAGGGTATTTGTACAGGAGGGTGTCTTAACCAATGAGAATGAAGTTCAGATCCTTGACTTTGAACGGGCAAGCCATATTATAAAATCGTCACCTCATATCGGTATCAGTACCTGTTACTGCCGCCATAAAATGCACCATGTAGGCCGTGCCTGCGATGCACCGATGGATATCTGTATGACGTTTGGTAACGCGGCAGCCTCCCTGATTAAGTATAATTATGCCAGAAGAGTAGATGCATCGGAAGGAATTGAGCTGCTGCATCAGGCTTATGAAAGCAATCTTGTACAATGCGGGGAAAATGTAAGAGAGGATGTAACTTTTATCTGCAACTGCTGCGGCTGCTGCTGTGAAGCAATGATAGCAGCTAAAAAATTTGGTATGCTCCATCCGGTACAGACTACTAACTATATACCTAAAATCAATGACAGCACCTGTGTCAAATGCGGTAAGTGCGTGAAAGCCTGTCCAATTGGTGCCATAGAGATTCAAACCGATGAACAGGGGATTAAGACAATGAAAGTCAATGAAGAAATCTGCCTTGGCTGTGGTGTTTGTGTAAGGAATTGCCATAAAAAAAGTATTATACTTAACAGACGCAAAGAAAAAATTATAACGCCGGTTAATTCCGTACACCGTACCGTCCTGATGGCAATTGAAAAGGGACAGTTGCAGAATCTGATTTTTGATAATCAGGCCTTTGGCAGCCATCGTGCAATGGCAGCAGTTTTATCAGCGATACTAAAACTTCCGCCAATTAAACAAGCCATGGCCAGTGACCAGATGAAATCGGTATATCTGGAAAAATTGATTACAATGAATAAGAAATAAACAAGTAGTTTGGTAAAATAATAACCTTTAAATGTTTAGATAGAGGTAATTTATAATTTGAATGGAATAATTCTGTAATTTGTTATTTAATTTGGTTTTGCAAGTAATTCATATACTGCTTACTATATAGGGGATACTTATGGTTGTAAAAGAAATAACGGAAGATTTGATTCAAGAGGCAATACAATTTCTGCCACATGATGAACAAAAAGTGGCATATGATATACACGAACTCTCAAAATCATTAAAATTGAAAATCGGAATGCGCAGAAATCTACAAAAGGCAGGCAGAGGTTTTATAATATAATATATGATTTGAGAGTCAAAAGCCTCAAAAAACTTAATTAATGAATAACCCGGTATATATATTCATTTTGCCGTAGACCGGCTGACAAGGCTGTTTATGTCCGACTAGAGACTCAGCAAGAAGCTGAGCAGTGCGATGCTTTTTGCATCTATGAAGCTCTACAAAGGACATGCCGCAGGAAGGTAAGGTAGACAAAATGAATATATATACCGGGTTATTCATTTTACAACCTAAATAGGCTTTTGACTCTCAAATCATATTTCTATTTCGAAAATTAAGAGTACAATTATTTTAAAAGTTCATCCGCAGTGATACCTAAAACCTCTGCAAATATCTTTAATTCGATATCCGTTACAAAACGTTCTCCACTTTCTATTCTTTGAATAATATTTTTATCCATATCTGCACCATGACGCTGCATCTCGTCCGCCAACATTCGCTGAGAATAAGGTTCAGGCATATAGAGTCTATAGTTTTTAATTTTTACACCACATAAATTATTTTGGCCTGTAGGACTCTTGGTACTATATCTATGGTACATCAAAAATCGCCTCCTAAATATATTATTTATTTACATATTTTATGCACTGACTATTAAGTAAATTATATGGGTTTATGTTAAATAAATCTATTTAGTCTATACCTCTTTCACGCTGTTTCGTTCCATTAACTGCACAGCTAGTTCAATCTTAATATGCTCCGTATTACCATCGTTAATACAGCTTAACAGCCGGTCAACCGCGAGAGCGCCTAGTCTTTGCTTGGGAACATACATGGTTGTTAAAGTTGGATCGGTGAACTGACAGATAGGCATATCATCAAATCCAATAATCGATACCTGCTCCGGTACTGTAATACCAAATTCCTTAAAGGCTCGAATAGCCGCCGCCCCAATAATATCGTTATCCGCAAAAAAGGCAGTAGGTAAATCAGGTTTATTCTTTAAATAATTGCAGATATCCAGATAAGCCTGTTCCGTAGTCGGCGTTATATTAACTACATATGGGTGGCTGGTTGGTATGTTGTTATGTCTTAATGACTTATAATATCCGTCTTCCCGTTCAACAAAATTACTGATTCTAATATTAGAGCGCAGATATCCAATCTGCTTGTGTCCTTTGGTGGTCAAAAACTGGGTAGCAAGATAGGAGCCCTGAGCATTATTAATTAAAACCGCATCGCAGTTAATCTCATCAAAATAACTGTCTAAAATTACAAAAGGTATCTTTAAATTCTGGAAATACTGATAGTCTTTCGGAGTCATTTCCGTTCCAAGAAGTAAAATCCCGTCACAGGAGGTATTTTTTAGATCTTCCAGCTGCTGGTTCCGGTCCTCATTATCATATAAATAAGTAATCTGCAGATGATACCCATTCTGGGAACACTGGTAGTTAATACCTTCCGTAACCTGTGAGAAGAAAGGGGTATCAGAAACTACCGTACCATATTTCTTATAAATAACAAATTGTATGGTTCTATTCTTTGATTTCTGCAGCTGCTTTTTCGAAGACTGGAATCCGAACTCTGCGGCGGCATCCATTACTATTTTTCTGGTCTGCTCACTGATTCCCGGCTTATTATTAAGCACCATGGAAACCGTAGCCGGTGATATATTTAATTTTTCAGCAAGTTCTTTTGCAGAGATTGACATAAAAACCTCCATTCATATAAGGTGAATTTATTAACTATTTAATAGAGTACAGTAAAAATACCTCTGAGTCAATCAAAATTTATCCGTGATTTAATAAATTAAATTGAATATTAAATATATAATTCAACAATATTCATTGACAATTAAACTTTAATTCAATATAATTAAGCTGTAATTAAATAAAAATTAAGTAGCATTAACCATTAATTCATTTCGTTCATAAAAACGGAACAGATTGGAGAGCAGGATGAAAAAAGTTAAGTTAGGGTTTGCACCAACCAGAAGAAGTATTTTCAGTGCACCGGATGCGGTGAAATATGCGAATCTCACACGCAAGAGATTAGAAGAACTGGGTGTAGAATTTGTTGACATAACGGATATCAATGAAGAAGGACTTTTATACAACGATGAGGATATGCAGAAAGTTTATGAAAAGTTTACAAAGGAAAAAGTAGACGGATTATTTTTTCCACATTGTAACTTTGGTACGGAATATGTTCTTGCAAGACTGGCCAAGATGATGAATCTGCCGGTACTCTTATGGGGTCCAAGAGATGAACGGCCGGATGAAAACGGAATCCGACTCAGAGACAGTCAGTGTGGGCTATTTGCCACCGGTAAAGTACTTAGAAGATTTCAGGTAGCCTTTACATATATGAACAACTGCCGTTTAGAGGATGCCGAATTCTCAAGAGGAATAAAAGATTTCTTAGCGGTCTGTAATGTAGTGAAAGTCTTTCAACATACCAGAATTCTTCAGATTGGGCCAAGACCCTTTGATTTCTGGTCTACCATGTGTAATGAAGGGGAGCTTTTAGAGAAGTTTAATATTCAGTTATCTCCAATCCCTATGCCGGAACTGACCAAAGAAGTCAAGAAAGTAAAAGAAGAAGGCGGTGAGGTGGCAAAAGTTATTGCTTATGTGAAAGAAAATATGACCGTAAAGATAAAAGACCAGGAATTAGAACAGGTAGCTGCCTTAAAAGTTGCTATGAAAAGTCTTGCCCATAAGTATGGCTGCAATGCCATTGCCATCCAATGCTGGAATGCCCTCCAAGATGAAATCGGAATCATGCCCTGTGCAGCAAATTCCTTATTAAATCAAGAAGGTCTTCCGGTGGTTTGTGAAACTGATATCCACGGAGCTATTACAGCAGTTATGACAGAAGCCGCTGACCTAGAGGACAATAGATCCTTTTTCGCAGACTGGACCGTCCGCCATCCTGATAATGAAAATGGTGAATTATTACAGCATTGCGGTCCCTGGCCTCTGTCTGTAGCAAAGGAAAAACCGGCAATCGGGTATCCCCTTGCCTTTGACCATCCAGGTGCAGTGGAAGCAGAAGCAAAACAGGGGGATATCACCCTTTGCCGGTTTGACGGGGATAACGGCGAATATTCTTTATTACTTGGGCGCGCCAAGGGTATCGACGGTCCCCATACAAAGGGTACATTCCTTTGGGTAGAAGTAGAGAATTTAAAAAGACTGGAAGCAAAGATAGTTGAAGGTCCTTATATCCATCATTGTGTCGGTATTCACAAAGATGTGGTGCCGGTGCTCTATGAAGCTTGTAAATATATAAAAGTGAAACCTGATCTTTACGATCCCATTGAAGAAGAGGTAAAAGCATATCTTCGGGGAGAAAACTAGGAGGAGCGTATGGAGAATTTAAAGGCGAAAGCATATGAACTGAGAAAAGACATTCTGGATATGGTTTACCGCGCTAAATGCGGACATATCGGAGGGGATTTCAGTGTAATTGATATTTTAGTATCCCTTTACTATAAACAGATGAAGGTATCCCCAGAACTAGTGAATGATCCAAACAGAGACCGGTTTATCTTAAGTAAAGGTCATTCAGTAGAAGCATTATATGCAGTTCTTGCTGACCGTGGATTTTTCCCAAAAGAAGAGTTACAGACTTATTCCAGATATTTATCGAAATATATCGGTCATCCCAATAATAAAATAAATGGCATAGAGATGAATTCAGGTTCCTTAGGTCATGGGTTATCTGTTTCTGTTGGAATGGCACTGGCTGGACGTATGGATCAGGCTTCTTATCGTGTCTATACGGTTATGGGAGATGGTGAACTGGCAGAGGGTTCTGTGTGGGAAGGAGCTATGTCCGGAGGACACTATAAATTAGATAATTTATGTGCGGTGGTAGACAGAAACAGACTTCAGATATCTGGAAATACGGAAGAGGTGATGTCCCAGGATATCCAGGAGGAGAGATGGTATAGTTTTGGCTGGCATGTAGTAAATGCAGTGGGAAACGACCTGGATTCCTTAAACTTGGCCTTTGAAGAAGCCAAAGCTACAAAGGGAAAACCAACTGTTATTATTGCAAATACCATAAAAGGCTGTGGAGTATCCTTTATGGAGAATTCAGCTCCCTGGCATCACAAAGTGCCAAGTGAAGAAGAATATCAAAAGGCCCTATTAGAACTCAGTGAAAGGAGAGCATCCTATGAATAAAATACCAAACCGGCAAGTTATCTGTGATGTGTTAATGGAACAGGCAAAAGAGGATAAAGATATTGTAGTGCTGTGCAGTGATTCCAGAGGTTCTGCTTCACTAGCGGGTTTTGCGGCGGCTTACCCCGAACAATTTATAGAAGTAGGTATCGCAGAACAAAGTCTGGTCAGCATATCGGCAGGGCTTGCAAAATGTGGTAAGAAGGCATTTGCAGCTTCTCCGGCCTGCTTTTTATCAACCAGAAGTATGGAACAGGCAAAAGTAGATGTAGCTTATTCTAATACCAATGTTACCCTGATTGGCATCAGTGGTGGTGTAAGTTATGGGGCACTGGGTATGACACATCATTCGGCACAGGATATTGCTGCCTTGGCATCCATACCTGGAATGAGAGTATACTTACCAAGTGACAGACATCAGACCAGACACCTGATTAATGCCCTGCTTATGGATAAAAAGCCGGCATACGTCCGTGTTGGCAGAAATCCGGTAGAAGATGTTTATGAAGAAGAGAATACTCCATTTGTCATGGATTCGGCTACCGAAGTGACCGCTGGTAATGATATTACCATTATTGCCTGCGGAGAAATGGTAAAACCGGCAGTGGACGCTTCTAACATACTTAAGAGTAAAGGAATTCATGCAAGGGTACTTGATATGTATTGTGTAAAACCCATAGACAAAGAGGCAGTAATAAAAGCGGCAAAAGAAACCAAAGCAATTATTACCGTGGAGGAACATACTTTTATTGGAGGTCTGGGAGCTATGGTAAGTCAGATTGTCTGCAGTGAGCATCCGGTAAAAGTAATTACGATGTCTTTACCTGATGCACCGGTGGTGACCGGTAATTCTAAGGAAATCTTTGACCACTACGGCTTAAATGCAGAAAATATTGCGATAACAGCAGCGGAGTTGATAAAAAATGTCTGATAATTATGTTTTGGGAATTGACCAAAGTACCCAGGGAACGAAAGCACTGCTCTTTAATAAAAAAGGGATTTTAACTGCCCGGTGTGACCTCCCCCATAAACAATATGTGAATGAATCCGGCTGGGTTTCCCATGACGGAAATGAGATCTATGAGAATGTACTGAAACTGGTGCCCCTGGTAGTTAAAAAAGCCGGTATTGATAAAAAGGAAATTGTCTGTATGGGAATCAGCAATCAGCGGGAAACCTCAATAGCCTGGGAAAAGGCAAGTGGTAAGCCTATTGCTCCGGCTATTGTATGGCAGTGCTCCAGAGCAAAGGATATAGCAGAAAAACTGGAAAAGGACGGGTATAACTTAATGGTAAGGGAAAAGACCGGAATTCCTTTATCTCCTTATTTCCCGGCTTCTAAGATATCCTGGCTGATAAATAATATAGAAGGTGCAAGAAAAAAAGATCAGGAAGGTGAACTGGGGTATGGTACTATGGACAGCTACCTGATTTATAGACTTACAAATGGCGCATCTTATAAGACCGATTATTCCAATGCCTCCAGAACACAGCTATTTAACCTGTTTTCCTTAAGCTGGGATGATGTCATCGGAAAAATATTTGGTATAAATATCAGAAATCTAGCTGAGGTATGTGATTCCAATGCGGAATTTGGAACCACTGACTTTAACGGTTATCTGGAGGATAAGATACCAATATTAGGTGTAATGGGGGATTCCCACGGTGCATTATTCGGTCAGGGCTGCCATAAAGAAGGTATGGTTAAGGCAACTTATGGTACGGGTTCTTCCATAATGATGAATATCGGTGATAAATTAATACACAGCAGGCATGGGCTTGTTACCTCCCTGGCCTGGGGATTTAACGGTAAGGTTAAGTATGTTCTGGAAGGTAACTTAAATTATACCGGTGCTGTTATTAGTTGGCTGAAAGATTCGGTTGGGTTAATTGAGAGTGCATCAGAAGTCGAAGAACTGGCGTTGTCTGCGAACCCAACTGACCGTACTTATCTGGTGCCGGCATTTACAGGACTTGGGGCGCCTTACTGGAAGAATGATGCGAAGGCTATAATATCGGGAATGAGCAGGACTACCGGAAGGGCGGAAATTGTAAAAGCAGCCCTTGATTGCATCGCCTATCAGATAACGGATGTCATAGCTGCCATGGCAGAAGATGCAGGAGTAACAATCAGTGGCTTACGTGTTGATGGAGGACCGACCAGAAATAAATATTTAATGCAGCTTCAAAGTGACCTTACCGGAATTCCTGTCCAGGCGCCGGATTTAGAAGAACTTAGCGGTATGGGAGCGGCTTATTGCGCAGGAATACGCTATGGTTTATATAATGAGAAAGATATTTTTAATAACATTAACCGGGAATTATTTCAACCTTCCATGACGCTGTCAGAAAAAGAACAGAAATACAAAGGCTGGAAAGAGGCAGTTTCCCTGATTACGCGAAATTAATAATTCAGATTTATACCACCTTGCATATCACAAGTTTACTAGCGATACTGCCGCAGCGAAATGCAATGTCATTCCTTTCGTGCAAACCCAACTTTGTCACGCGTATCTTATAATGGAAAATATAAATTTATTCACCCAGTTACCAGTTCTTTTTCCAGTTCTTATTTAAATAAAATTCATGATTGAAGAAAAAACTTCTTTCATATATAATATTTGTTAATGGAGCTTAATGACAGTAGCAAATGTTACAAAGAGTGACAGACAAAAAGGGAGAGGTTTTATGAAGATTGATGTTAAAAGTTTTTCAGCACCATGTCAATGCGGCAGGGAACACAAGATTCATGTAAAAGAAATAGTAATTGAAGCAGGAGCAATCAATAAAATACCTGAATTAATATCAGATATTTTTACGGGTAAACCAGAAGAAATCAGTATTATCTGTGATGACAATACTTACACAGCTGCCGCAGAAGCAGTGAAAGATATGATACAAGGAAGCAAGGTTGTAAAGCTTCCGCCGAAGGGTCTCCATGCCGATAACCATGCAGTAAAGCTTGCAGAGGAGCAGCTTGACGGCAATACAAAGTTAATTCTGGCAGTGGGTTCTGGTACGATCCATGATATCAGCAGGTATATTGCAAATAAAAAAGGAATTCATTTCGTATCCATACCTACCGCCGCCAGTGTGGACGGTTTTGTATCAACTGTCGCGGCTATGACCTGGAATGGTTTTAAGAAAACCTTCCCGGCAGTATCCCCGATTCTGGTAATTGCAGATACCAATATTTTTTCCAAAGCCCCATATCGGCTTACCGCCTCTGGTATTTCCGACTTGTTAGGCAAATATACTGCACTTGCAGATTGGGAAATCTCCCATCTGGTTACGGATGAATATATCTGCAGTAAAGTATGCGATTTGGAACTTAAGGCATTAGACGAGGTTTGCAGCTGTATCTCCGATCTGCGGGGAGATGTACCAAAGGATAAACAGTTAAAAGCTTATGAGCAATTAATGTATGCACTTTTGTTATCCGGAATTGCCATGCAGATGGTCGGGAATTCAAGACCGGCTTCCGGTGCAGAACACCACATATCCCATCTGTGGGAAATGGAAGTAATTAACAAGCCTCTGGATGCCTATCATGGTGAAAAAGTTTCCATCGGGCTGATGATTGTAGCGGAGACATATCATATGTTAAAAGAAGCAATCCGAAATGGACAATACGAGATGGAAAATTATAATGGGCTGGATTATATGGAGTTAAAAGAAACCTTTGGTCCAAAAGGTCTGTATGAGGGAATGTTAGAAGAGAATACACCAGATCCCTTAGAGCAGATTGATATAATGGATTTTGAAAATTTGCTGCCGCGTATTGCAGATATACTGGATAAACTGCCATCTGTGGATCGAATCAATGAACTGTTAACCATGGCCGGCTGTGTAAAATATGTCCGTGATATTGGTTTGGAGGAACACATTATCCCAAAAACCATACGTCTGTCACCTTATGTACGAAACCGCCTTACCTTTATGAGGCTGACGAAATTAATAAAACTCATTGATTGATTTAAATTGATGAATCTGAAAATCTCTCTGATATTTTAAAAATATTGGAGAGATTTTTTGTATATAAATAAAAATTGATATTTTCCATATAATAAGCAGGAGTTATTTCAGTTCTGATTTAAAACAAGGCTTCTGAAAATGCAAAGAGGAGAGAGATATAATTTTTCCGCCAGGTATTCATGTTATACCGGCTGCAGAAGATTTAAGCTAATAAAACTTTTGAGGAGATTCTTATGGAAAATAATACAACGAAAATTGAGAAGGAAAAAGAGCAAAAAGAGAAAGAAGAGTTGGATGACGGGAAAATCAGAGAGTATGGGCAGACAACGCTAGTAAACGAACAAAGAAAATCAAAAATACATTTATTATCCATTATCGGAGAAATTGAAGGTCATGAATGTCTTCCCCAACATAACAAAACCACCAAATATGAACATGTGTTACCACAGCTTGCAGCAATAGAAGACAGTTCGGATATAGACGGTTTATTGATTTTAATTAATACGGTAGGTGGTGATGTAGAAGCTGGGTTAGCGATTGCAGAAATGATTGCATCATTAAGTAAGCCAACAGTTTCTCTGGTATTAGGCGGCAGCCACTCAATCGGTGTACCTTTGGCAGTTTCTGCTCAGTATAGCTTTATTGTTCCTACAGCAACCATGATTATACACCCGGTAAGAATGAACGGAACGGTTATCGGAGTATCTCAGACGTATGATTACTTTGAAAAAATTCAGGAGAGAATTTTAAACTTTGTTTCAAGTCATTCTAAAATTGAAAAAGAAGAATTAAAGAAGCTGATGCAAAATACCAACCAGCTGGCTAAAGATGTAGGTTCCATACTAATAGGTGCCGAAACGATTAAAGAAGGCATTATCGATGAAGTGGGAGGTATTAAGGAGGCTTTAAAAAAATTGTATGAGATGGCTGGCAGAGTTGAAGGAGATGAATAAATGTTATATACAGTAGTGCCTTTAGAAAGAATCTACAGCTATAGAACAGAGAGCGTTCTGGGAACTTCAAAGGATACGGAGCTAAAAAACACTGGTGATACAGCTGTAGAATATAGAGATATAAATCTGGAACATGGAAGTGTCCGTGCCAGAAGAGACGGTGAGAACTTTGTGGTTGAGGGAATAAATTCTACAGATATGAGTGATTATCTGAATAAGGAATATATGCCGGGTTCCGTTATTAAATCAGGAAAATAGGGGATTTTTATTCGAACATTTTTTCGGGTCAGCTAATATTTTTCCTTGCAACAATAGCAAAATAAGGTTATAATAGAAATTGGTTCTAGGTCAGCCGGTAATTTAACGGCAGCTTAGAATCAATTTCTTGTATAAGACGATTACTTTAGTAGCTTAAGGAGGATATATTGTGGCTGCGGTGCAAAATAAAGGTTCTAAATCAAATTCGAAAAGACAGGCGAATCGTACAACAGGAAAAAGAAAATCAACTGGAAGCAAAAAAGTACATAATAAGATAAATGAGGATCCTAATAAAGAGTTATATCATGATGAAATCACATTAATTATAACCTTGGTAATTTCCCTGCTTTTAATATTAAGTAATTTTGATCTAAGCGGAGTTGTGGGTAAGGCTATTAACAGCTTTACCTTTGGTTTAGCCGGATTTATCGCTTATCTGCTACCGTTTCTTCTTTTTTTTGGTGTTGCATTCCATATAGCAAACCGCGGTAACCGTATTGCCATGCGCAAACTAATCAGTGCGGTTTCCCTTGGAATCATTTTAACGGCATTTATTCAGCTGAGCACGTCAGATTATTCCGCAGACGTAACGATGAAAGAGTATTATCTAAATTCTGCCAGTCTAAAGAATGGCGGCGGAATTATCGGCGGTTTCATATGCAGACTTTTACATTCATTATTTGATACTGTCGGAACCTACATAATATTAATTGCCCTGATGATTGTATGTGTTATGTTTATTACCGGTAAAGCACTGTTTGCGTATTTAGGCACTAAGAGCGAAGCCTCCTTGCAACAGATGAAGGAAAGAAGAATACTGTATCAGGAGGCGTATGACAGCATAGCGGATACAGAGGATGAAGTTCCACCAAAAAGAAAGGCCAGAACGGTACTTCTTAAGAAAGATGAAAGCCAAGCCTCTGTTTCAGATGGCGGAGTGAAGGATAGTCAGAATAAGGGTCAGGAAGACGGCATCTTTTCGGCGTTAAAGAAAAAGAAGAAATCAAGCCGGGAAGAAGGGCTGTCTAATGCAAAAGCTGGTTTTGACATGGAAGAGATTACGACTGCCCCAAACAGTGAAATTCCGATACAAAGGGCCAGTGAATATGGTGATGTGACAAGCGCTGAGGATATCGGTAATTCCTATGAAGAACAGATGCGGTTGAAATTTGGGCGGAATGAATCAGACAATCAGGCTCCGTCCATGAATGAAGAACGTCCTGGAATAGATGCGGATATTGAACGTTTACTAAGGGCTGCCAAACAGGATGTTGCGTTACAGAATACAGAAGCGGCAAATCCAATTGAGGAGGAACTGGTGATCGATGACCTTTTACATTCATCTGGTGCTGATTCAGAAGGTTTTGTGAAAGCTGCTGTGCCTGGAAGGCAGGAAGCCTTTCATAAGTCTGGTGATACGGCGAATTCTAGTAACTCTGATGATGGCAGCAGCAAGTCTGAGGCAGGCAGCATGTCTGATCTGGAGGATTTAAAGATCAACCAGAGAATGGAGGAAAAGAAAGAATATGTATTTCCTCCTGTTAATTTATTGTCAAAACCCAAACATGAATCCAAAGGAATGTCGGATAGAGATTTAAAAGAAACCGCCCTGAAACTTCAAAAGACCCTGGAAAGCTTTGGGGTTCGGGTAACGATTACCAATGTAAGCTGCGGACCTTCGGTCACCAGATATGAACTTCAGCCCGAACAAGGTGTCAAAGTCAGTAAAATCACCGGTCTGGCTGATGATATTAAGCTTAACCTGGCAGCTGCAGATGTTCGAATCGAAGCGCCGATACCAGGAAAGGCTGCGGTTGGTATTGAAGTACCAAACAAAGAGAATTCAGCGGTTATGTTCCGGGATTTAATTGAGAGCAAAGACTTTAAACAGCATCCTTCCGACATCGCCTTTGCGGTAGGTAAAGATATCGGAGGTCAGACCATCGTTACGGACATCGGTAAAATGCCCCATTTACTTATTGCAGGTGCCACCGGTTCCGGTAAATCGGTCTGTATCAATACCTTGATAATGAGTATTTTATATAAAGCGAAACCTTCTGATGTCAGAATGATTATGGTTGACCCTAAGGTAGTGGAACTTAGTGTATATAATGGAATACCTCATCTGCTGATTCCTGTGGTGACTGACCCCAAAAAAGCTTCTGCCGCTTTAAACTGGGCGGTTATGGAGATGACGGAACGGTATAAAAAGTTTGCGGATTTAGGTGTTAGAGATGTAAAAGGCTATAACGAAAAGATTGCCACTGTGGAGGAATATCAGGATGAGAGGTATCAGAAGCTGCCTCAGATTGTAATAATCGTGGACGAGCTTGCTGATCTTATGATGGTAGCACCAGGTGAAGTAGAAGATGCTATCTGCCGTTTGGCACAAATGGCCCGTGCCGCAGGTTTACATCTGATTATAGCTACACAGCGTCCCTCTGTTAATGTCATAACCGGTTTAATTAAGGCTAATATTCCATCCAGAATCGCCTTTTCCGTATCCTCTGCCATTGATTCCAGAACTATTATAGATGGTTCCGGTGCTGAAAAACTCCTTGGTAAAGGAGATATGTTATTCTTCCCCTCCGGTTATCCAAAACCGGTGCGTGTTCAAGGGGCTTTTATCTCGGATAAAGAGGTTGGTTCCGTAGTAGAATTTTTAGCTGCCCAGAACAGCGGTGTGGAATATAGCGAAGAAATTGCCAATAAAATTACGAATGCGCAGCCTGCAGATACTTCGGCTGCTGCCGGTGGCAATGACCGTGATGAATATTTCATAGAGGCTGGTAAATTTATAATAGAGAAGGATAAAGCTTCGATTGGTATGCTCCAGCGTGTGTATAAGATAGGTTTTAACCGTGCGGCCAGGATTATGGATCAATTAGCAGAAGCTGGGGTTGTAGGTCCGGAGGAAGGAACCAAACCAAGAAAAATTCTGATGTCCACGGAAGAATTTGAGCAATATGTAGATGATTATGTTTAAGATAGATTAAGATAATAGCTTGTCGTTAATTCGGCACAGGGAGGTAATTATGAAGGGATGGTTAATTACCAATGCTTTTTTACATACTCATAAATTTACGGAAATTCATCTTTGGTTAACTGAGGCAGCAAAAAAAGTGGGGGTTGAACTAATTGTTAAAACCAATGCAGAAGTGCTGGTGAAACTGGATTCCGATTTTAACACTGTGAAAGAGGTAAATTCCGATGATAATCCGGACTTCGTTCTGTTTTGGGACAAGGATGTACGTTTGGCTCAGTACCTGGAGATGAAAGGCTTTCGTGTCTTTAATTCATCAAAAGGAATTGCTGTCTGTGATGATAAATCATTAACTCATTTATATTTGCAGGGGGCGGGTATAGTAATGCCCAAAACTATAGTTGCACCTATGACATTTACCAATATTGGGTATAATAATCTGGATTTTTTAAGTCAGATAGAGAAAGAGTTAAGCTTTCCAATTGTTATAAAGGAATGTTTTGGTTCTTTTGGACAACAGGTTTATCTTGTGGCCAATAAACAGGAATTGAGAACGAAAACCGCAGAGATTGGAGCAAAACCCATGTTATTTCAGGAATTTATTCCAAGCAGCAAGGGTAAGGATCTAAGACTTCAGGTAGTTGGCAACCAGGTTGTAGCTGCAATGTACCGTTACAGTGAGGATGGGGATTTTCGTGCTAATATTACCAATGGCGGTAAAATGAAACCTTATGAACCAAATCAAAAGCAAATAGACCTGGCGATAAAATGCTGTAAGGTGCTGGGACTTGATTTTGCCGGTGTTGATATACTATTTGGTAAAAATATGGAGCCCCTTGTCTGTGAAGTCAACTCCAATGCACATTTTAAGAATATCTATGATTGTACTGGCATTAATGTTGCAGATTCCATTCTGGCATACATTATTAAAAGAATCTGTATTGGCTGTAAGTAAAGGGGATAATAGGTGTGGGAGGCTCACAGATGGAGTTTAGTATGATCGGGTGGTTAATATACAGCCAGAAAGATATAGAAAAAAATAAGAATTATATTCAATTCTATATAGAGGAAGGAAAACTACGGAATATATTGATTCAGTTAATTCTGGCAGAAGACTTAGAATTCGGTATTCAGGCAGGTCAATGGTATATAACCTGTAACAAGGAAGCGGTAAACCACCCTGATTTTGCCATATGCAGAACGATTTATCCCTTACTGAATAAACAACTTGAGTTAATGGGAATACCGGTATTCAATAATTCTTTCCTGGCAGAAATCTGCAATGATAAGGCGAAAACCTATCAGTATGTGGCACAGCTTGGAATACCCATGGTGGATTCTGAATTTTGCAAGAATTCTTTCCTTCGGAGTAAATTAGCAGATATTAAAATCCCAACTGTAGTGAAAGCGGTAGCTGGTCATGGCGGAAGTCAGGTTTTTTTAATAGAACCAGGAGATACTACAGAAGTAGAATCTTATACAGAAGATATTATGAAGCAACTGAAAGGTGCCGATGCTGTTATACAGCCGCTAACCGGCTCAAGACATCAGGATTTAAGAGTGTATATTATCGGTAACAAGATTATTTGTGCCGTTTTAAGAACAGCCAAAGAAGGCTTTAAATCAAATTTCTCATTAGGTGGGGAAGTCAGACTTTATGACCTGTCTATTGATGAAATTAGTCTGGTAAACAGAATTATGAATTTATTTGATATTGGTATGATTGGTATTGACTTTATTATCGGTGATCAAGGTGAATTGATATTTAATGAAATTGAAGATGTAGTAGGTGCCAGAATGTTATATCAGTGTACAGATATCAATCTGGTAGGGTTATATTTGGATTATATAAAGTCAAGAAATTAGGGTGATAATTTATGACAAACAATCTGGATGTAGAATTTATTAAGAATTGTTTAGAAAAATGGTATGATAACTGTCCGGAAATTTTACTAAAATCCGAATCAAAGGAGCTCTTAGGTTATACAATGGAAGACAGTGGTGTTCCAAAAGAAATAGAGGTGGGAGAACCTGATGAAGATTGCTATGTAAAATGGAAATTAATACCATCGAACATTAGTTAAACATCCTGAGTTTACGTTAATGACAGTAATGATAATAATGATAATAAACAGGTATTTATTATTATTTATTAGTTTCATATTTATTATTAGTTTCATATTTTATGTTTATTATTAGTTTCATATTTATTATTAATTTCATATTGACATATTTTGAACTATATGATAGTATATGTGAAATAATTTTTTGAATGTTGTAGAAAAAGGAGTTACCTATGAATCAATTCTTTCACTGCCAACTTAACAGGGACGACGATATTCGGCGCTTATAGCTGTGGTTTTTTCCATGGGTATAAGCGCTAAAAGGCTTGTACCTATGTTGGTGTTAAAAATTTGATTCCTATTGTTAGTTATAACGATAAGTATGAAAGCCGCATTGGTATGATAATTTATTTTATTATATCAGTGCGGCTTTTTTAGCTGGTTGAAAATTATTATTTGAAGGGTTGTGATACTATGCAGCATACAGATTATGTTGGAATGGATAAGAACAAACGTAAATAACAGATATACTATGATAAAACTAGTATCCCTTTTGGTTTTGTGATAGATAATTAAGCGGGAATAAAATATATTTTTTTGATTGAAATATAAATTTAACTAAAAATTACTTCCAGGAGGATTAAAAATGATAAAAATTTCCAGAAATATAAAAATGAATACAGAAGCAGAAGAATTAATCGGCTTCATAGGAAAACCCGTAAGCATTACCGGATCGGTTTACAAAATCAGGAGTATGAGTGGTTTTGCATTTGTAATACTGCGTATGAAACGTTCTTTGGTACAATGTGTATATAGTAAAGAGTATACAGAATTTGATATCAATGAATTAAAGGAAAATTCCTGTATCCGTTTAACCGGTGAAGTAATAGAAGACAACCGCTCAAAAAATGGCTATGAAATCAGGATTATAGATATAACCCTATTGTCAAAGCCCGAAGATGAGGTACCGGTAGTAATTAATAACAAGGAAATCGCTGCTTCCTTGGATACAATTTTAGATTACAGACCAATTACTTTACGTAATGAGAAAGAACGTGCTGTTTTTAAAATACAGGAAGGAATCTGTATAGGAGCAAGAAAGTTTCTGCAGGAGCAATTATTTACTGAAATCCATAGTCCCAAAATCGTGTATGCGGGAGCAGAAGGCGGCGCTAATATTTTCAAACTGGACTATTTCGGAAAAGAGGCATATCTGGCACAAAGTCCTCAATTTTACAAACAAATGATGGTAGGTGTTTATGACAGAGTTTATGAAATCGGAGCGGTATACCGTGCAGAAAAACATGATACCAGCAGGCACTTAAATGAATATATGGGACTGGACTTTGAGATGGGGTATATCGAAAGCTTTTCTGAGATTATGGCAATGGAAACTAGTATGCTTTATGAAATAATGAATTATTTAAAAGAGAATTATGCACCGGAGATCGAACTGTTGAAAGTAAATCTTCCAGACATTGATGAGATACCGGCGATCAGATTTAGCGAAGCAAAGGAATTGGTGAGCAGTACTTATCACAGGGAAATAAAAGATATGGGTGACTTTGAACCAGAGGAAGAGCGCTTATTATGTGAAATTGTTAAGAAAACCACAGGCAGTGATTTTATCTTTGTAACCCACTATCCGACAGCTAAAAGACCTTTTTATGCGATGGAAGACCCGGAAAACAGAGAATTTACCTTAAGCTTTGACTTGTTATTCCGCGGAGTGGAAGTGACAACTGGAGGACAGCGTATCCATGATTATAAAGAGCAGATAGAAAAAATGAATAACCGTAATATGAATACGGAACCGTTTGAGAGTTATCTTATGATTCATAAATACGGTATGCCACCCCATGGAGGACTGGGAATGGGTCTGGAGCGATTTACCATGTGTCTCTTAAATAAATCCAATGTCAGAGAAACATCGTTGTTTCCAAGGGATCAGAATCGATTGATTCCTTAATCATTGATTTACTGGGAAAACAAGAGGTGGTTATAACCGGATTGTCTTTATTATACCAAACACAAATTCCAACCGGTAAAAAGCGGTTAGTAGGAGCTTTCGGCAGGGTTTTAGCATTGTTTTATATTTAATAAAATTTGAGTAAGAACAGCATAAAAAACCAAAATCCATGATACTTAGTAGAGGTAAATACAGTCTTTCACTTTCATGGATTTTGGAAAAAGAGTTTAACTATGATTATAACAATGTAAAAAACAGATTGAATAAATCGGTAAAATTCTAAATACAAACTGGTAAATTTAGAGAAAATAACTAACTGGCAAAGCGAAGAGAAGATACGAAACTGACGAAGCAAAGAGAAAATACCAAACTGGAAATAAAACTATACCAGATAATCGATTAATTCTTCTGGTCTGTCAATGATAAAATCTGCTCCTTCCGATGCTAAGAGTTCACGGTTTCGAAATCCCCAGGTAACTCCTACACATTTTAATCCTGCATTATGAGCAGTATGAACATCCACATCCGAATCACCGACATAGATTGCATCTTCCGCAGAAGCCCCTAATTGTTCCAGAGCTGCGAAAACACTGTCCGGTGCGGGCTTTTTGGCAACGTCCTGGCTTTCACCGATAGCAACCTTAATATATTCACCGTAGTAATCCTGACATAAAGCTTTGACAGCAGAGTCATATTTATTGGATACGATGGCCAGATTGATTTTTTTCTCTTTTAATGACTTTAACATATCAATAATTCCGTCATATGGTCTGGTTTTATTCTGCATATTGTTTGAGTAATGGGTGCGGTATCGTTCCAAGCACTTAAGAGTATCCTCCATGGAAGTTCCCTGGGGAACCGCCAGACTCATTAAGACTTTTACGCCGTTTCCAACAAACTGTCTGACTTCATCTATAGTTCTTACCGGATAACCGGATATATTTAAAGCGTAATTTACGCTGTCAGTTAAATCTTCCAAAGTATTTAAAAGTGTGCCGTCCATATCAAAAATTACCGTATTATATTTGTCCTTCATGTTGTCTCCAATCTATTGTTTTTGTTAACCGGTATGATTGATAAATAACCGGGTCTTAAATTTAACACAGTACTCCATTAAATTAGAAAGGGGTTATTCTAGTTTATTATACCGCGTACTTAAGGATAGGTCAAAACATATTTATTAATAAGTTTAATTTCAAATAATAATGAATATTAGCCTTTTATTCTCCTCATATTTTGATATAATATATTTTGGTAACATTAATCATATTATCAGGAGGCTTATACCTATGAAAACCGATATACAGATCGCTCAGGAAGCAAAGATGCAGCATATTAAAGAGGTAGCTGCTAAGTTAAATATAACGGAAGAGGATTTAGATTATTATGGAAAATACAAGGCTAAATTTTCTGATGAATTATGGGATAAGATTAAAGACAATCCGGAGGGTAAGCTGGTACTGGTAACTGCAATTAATCCCACACCTGCCGGAGAAGGGAAGACCACCACTACTGTGGGACTCGGACAGGCATTAGGACAATTAAATAAAAAAGCTGTAATTGCATTAAGAGAACCCTCCCTTGGTCCGTGTTTTGGAATAAAAGGAGGAGCAGCTGGCGGCGGATATGCCCAGGTAGTTCCTATGGAAGACTTAAATCTCCATTTTACCGGAGATTTCCATGCGATAACCTCAGCCAATAATTTACTGGCGGCTATGATGGATAATCATATTCAGCAAGGCAATGCCTTAAATATTGATCCGAATCAAATTGTATGGAAACGCTGTCTTGATATGAATGACAGAGTTCTGCGTAACATTGTTGTAGGACTTGGCAGAAAAGCGGATGGAGTTGTAAGGGAAGATCATTTTATCATAACGGTTGCATCTGAAATCATGGCAATCTTTTGTCTAGCCGATGATTTAAAAGATTTAAAAAATAGATTAAGCAGAATTATTGTAGCCTATACCTACGATGGAAAACCAGTTACCGCAGGAGAATTGAATGCAGTAGGTTCCATGGCAGCCCTTCTTAAGGACGCCATCAAACCGAATTTAATCCAGACTTTGGAAAATACCCCGGCTATTATTCACGGCGGACCCTTTGCTAATATCGCCCATGGCTGTAACAGTGTAAGAGCAACAAAAACAGCGCTTAGATTAGCAGATATCGTAGTTACGGAGGCGGGTTTTGGCGCTGATTTAGGAGCAGAGAAATTCTTTGATATCAAATGTGTAAGTGCCGGTTTAAAACCTAGTGCGGTTGTATTAGTTGCTACGGTACGTGCTTTAAAATACAACGGTGGAGTAGAAAAGAAAGATTTGTCCGGAGAAAATCTGGAGGCCTTAAAGTCAGGTATAGTAAATCTGGAAAAGCATATCGAAAATCTTCAAAAATATGGTGTTCCCGTTGTTGTTACCTTAAACCGCTTTATCACGGATACAGACGCAGAACTTAATTATGTAAAAGAGTTCTGTGAACAGAAAGGCTGTGAATTCTCATTATCCGAAGTTTGGGAAAAAGGCGGTGAAGGTGGAATTGACCTTGCGAATAAGGTGCTTAAGGTAATTGAGACCAAAGAAAGTAATTTCAAACCCCTTTATCCATTAAACTTATCCCTTAAGGAAAAAATTGAAACGGTTGCCAGAGAGATCTATGGTGCCGGTACTGTTTCCTATGACCCTGCTGCCGATAAAGCAATAGCTCACATCGAGGAGTTAGGCTATAAAGAGGTTCCGGTTTGTATGGCAAAGAATCAATATTCCCTGTCAGATGACCCTTCAAAACTTGGACGTCCGGAAGGTTTTAATATTCATATTCGTGAAGTATATCTATCCGCAGGTGCCGGCTTTGTAGTAGCCATTACCGGAACAGTAATGACTATGCCGGGACTTCCTAAAAAACCGGCTGCCGAAGGAATTGATGTAAAGGAAGATGGAGTAATTACCGGATTATTTTAAATGCTTTTTCGGAACAGAACGAGATTTGTATGAAACCCAAGAGTTATGATAATCCTTCTTACAATAAGAACTATTAATTGACATATCAAGATATCTTGTAATGATTTTTCAGCAGATTCAAGGGCTTTTACTATAGTACCCTCCATTCATATTACATCACACCTGTTCCTTCTTTAGGCTTTTAAATGGCTAGAATGATAGAGGTACGTGTGGAGGACTTGTATTTTACCAGTATTTTAATGGAATCAATTTTTACGTTAGAGTCCATATAGATCCATTATAAAACTGGGAAAGTTCTGAGTAATGCAATGAGGTAAAAATTCTGCGAATTAATAGATAATCTATCTATAATAATAAAAATATATTTAATAAAATAACTGAATCACTTATATAGATAATAATAAACCTCCAACTATTGCGTATACATATATTATAGTAAATTATGTATATGCCGGAGGTTTATTTTTATGGAATTTGTGAAGTTGAATTTCGAATATTCGGATGATGTTACCGTGATAAACAAAGCGCAGTTTGAAGCACATATGAGATTGTATGAGGGGTATATTAATAAAATGAATGAAATCGACAAATTATTAGAGGATGATCCTCATCTTGCAGATGCTAATGCTACTTACAGTTATTTCAGAGGAGTAAAACGGGGAGAAACTTATGCACTGAATGGTGTCATACTCCATGAATTCTATTTTGAGAATATTGGTTCTGCAAATAATGAACCGGATGATGCACAAGTAAACTTTTTAACCAGGTTTTTTGGCAGTTATGAACGTTGGCAGGAGCATTTTGTGGCAACAGCGAAAGCCAGCAGGGGATGGGTAGTCTTAAGTTATGACCCCCGTTCCGATCGTCTTAGAAACTTAAGTCTTGACCTTCATGATTATGGCGATGTTGTCATGTCCATTCCCTTGTTGGTACTGGATATGTATGAACATGCATATTTTCTTCAATATGCTGATGATAAAGCAGCTTACATAAATAATTTTATGAAAAACATTGACTGGAGCGTTGTAAAGGACAGAATAGAAAGTTTATGAGAGGGAAAAACCCCAAATCATTAATAGCTTTCTATAGTAAATAGATTACTAAAATTATTAAAATGTCTAAAGTATAAGAGATGCCAAAGCAGAGTGAGATAACAAAACATAGTAAGATACCAAAGCAGAGTAAGATACCAAAACAGAATCAGATACCAAAGCAGAGTAAGACACCAAAACAGAATCAGATACCAAAGCAGAGTGAGATACCAAAACAGAATTAGACACCAAAAAGAGTTTGATACCAAAGCAGAGAAGGAGACCAAAGCTGAAAAATAGACATTAAAGCAGAGATAGATACCAAATCAGAAATACATAAGAACCAGGTTTATATACAATAGAACTGATTAGTTTTAATGAGTGGTTGTTAATCATTGACTACTAATCAGCTCTATTGGTATTATTTATTAGTTCCGTTTGAAGGCTTGTTCGCAGTAAACGCAGCGGTATACACCTTTTGTTTTATCTGTTAATTTAAAACTGTGAGGAAGTTCCTGCTCGATTGAGGTTATACATCTGGGATTTCTGCATTTTATTATGTTTGTTACTTTTTCTGGAAGATTCAAATTACGTTTTGTGGTAATCTGACCGTTTTCTATTATATTGATGGTAATATTACGGTCCAGAACCCCAAGTATGTCCAGATCAATATCTAAATGCCCCTCAATTTTGATAATATCTTTTTTTCCCATCTTATTGCTCTTGGCATTTTTTATGATAGCTACACTACAATCCAGCTTCTCTAAATTAAGGTAAGTATAGATTTTCATGGCACCGCCGGCTTCAATGTGGTCTATTACAGTTCCCTGATTCAATCCGCCTATATTTAGCATGATTCTACCTCCAATAATTTCATAATGAGTGCCATTCTTACATAAACACCAAACTCAGCCTGTTTAAAATATACGGCTCTGGGGTCATTGTCAACCTCCGTTGAGATTTCATTCACTCTTGGCAGAGGATGCAGTACCAGCATGTCTTCTTTGGCATATGCCATTTTTTGGGCATCTAAGATAAAGGAATCTTTTAAGCGGATATAATCCTCCTCATTAAAGAAGCGCTCCTTCTGGACTCTGGTCATGTAAAGCAGATCCAGCTGCGGCATAACCTCTTCTAGAACTTTTACTTCCTTATACGCTACATTGCAGGTATCCAAGACTTCTTCCCTTAAATAAGCAGGTATCCTTAATTCCTCCGGTGAAATCAATACAAAATTAATATTGTCATAGCGTACCAATGCATTAATTAAAGAGTGGACTGTTCGGCCAAACTTTAAATCCCCGCAAAAACCAACGGTAAGATTATTTAACCGTCCTTTCAGCTTTTGAATTGTTAATAAATCAGTAAGTGTTTGTGTGGGATGATTGTGACCGCCGTCACCGGCATTGATAACTGGAATGGAAGAATAAATAGAAGCAACTAAGGGAGCACCTTCTTTTGGATGGCGCATAGCACAAATATCAGCATAACTGGAAATAACACGAATCGTATCGGCAACACTTTCACCTTTTGAAGCAGAACTGGAATCTGCAGAAGAAAAACCTAAAACACTGCCGCCAAGATTTAGCATGGCAGCTTCAAAACTTAATCTGGTTCTTGTACTTGGTTCATAGAATAAAGTTGCTAACTTTTTACCTTGACACACATTAGCGTACTTTTTGGGATTTTCAATAATTTCTCCCGCTAAATCCAAAATATCCTTTAACTCGGAAACAGATAAGTCAAGTGGACTAATCAGATGTTTCATAAGCACCTCCGTAAATTAGGTTTATTATTCAACTGCATATTATACTATAGAGAGCTGCCCAATACAATAAAAATTTTCTGTTTTGTAATTAATTTAAATAATAGGTACTCATTATAAAATATAATAAGTATTATAAATAAGATTGCTCTAAAGTCCATTTCATTAAATTGATTCTTAACGAAAATTTTAATACAATATGTATAACTTAACCAGTACTGACTAATAATACATAGGAAGAAAAAATGGGAACATTACCTGTAAAGGGTCATCTCATTTAGGGGTTGAAGCAGAAAGGAATATACGAATGGAAAGGATGCCATAATACGATTCTTTCAGAGGTTGGAAGAAAAAATAAAAATAGAAAGGTGCCACAATACGATTCTTTCAACCAGTGAAACTTGTTTCACATATTATTATGTGGCAGTATCGCAAGTAAACTTGCGATATGCATTGGGTATCAATATGAAATCAAAAGTAGATCCTGATCTTTGCATATCATGTGAATTATGTACGAATATTTGCCCGGATGTTTACAGTATGGGTGATGATGGATATGCACATGCAATTGATGAAGAAATTCCGGAAGAAAAACTGGCAGAAGCGGAAAATGCCCGTGATAGCTGCCCGACAAGCGCAATTGATTTAGATTAGTAAATCAAATGAAACTTATCATGAAAGCATGATTATGAAATAGTTCCCAAGTGCATCATACTAAATCTGATATCAACTTCTAACAAACTCATGTAGCTTAGATTATAAACCAATCCTCTTTGACGGGTATCTGTCAGAAGCTTGCGGGTTATTATCTTTACCACATGAAATCGTTATGATTGAATCAGATGAAGAACAAAAAGCTTGTGAAATATTTCATAATTCATGCTTTCTTTATAGCATCCAAAGCTCATTGTAAATTAACGATAATTATACGAAACGTAAAGGAATCAAAAAGAAGCAAATTAAAATTCGAAATACCGTTTCGCATTATAATAAGATATATCTTTTACAATCTGTCCTAACGTTTTTTTATCATAAGGGTATTCCCCATTTTCTACCCATTTACCGATTAAATCACAAAGAATTCTTCTGAAATATTCATGTCTTGGATAAGAGATAAAGCTTCTTGAATCGGTTAACATACCAATAAAGTTTGATAAAAGTCCTACATTGGCTAGTGCAGTCATCTGTTGCGTCATACCTGTTTTGTGATCGTTAAACCACCAGGCAGAGCCATGCTGAAGTTTGGCTATTGCACTGGAATCCTGAAAACACCCGATTACGGTATTGATCACCTCATTATCATTCGGATTCAAGGAGTATAAAATGGTTTTTGGCAATTCCTCTGATTGATTTAATTCATTTAAATAATCTGTCATCTGTGCTGAAGAAGAGTAGCTGTTAATACAGTCAAATCCGGTATCAGGTCCTAATTCTCTAAACTGACGGGAATTATTGTTTCGTTTCGTTCCGTAATGTAATTGCATGGTCCAGCCAAACTTATGATACTGTTTACCAACAAAGAGCATAAAAGCAGTTTTGAATTTTTGCTGCTCCAAAGCATCTGGAATCGTACCGTTTAACCGCTTGGCAAAAATGGCTTCGATTTCTTCTGTCGCAGCAGGCTGATACATAATATAATCAAGACCATGGTCAGATATCTTACAGCCCATAGAATCAAAGAAATTAATACGATTAACAAGTGCTTCACAAAGGGAGGCAAAATTATGAATGGGTATCTTGCTTGCTGCAGAAAGTTGTTTTATGTAATCACAATATTCAGGTTTTTCAAGATGCAGGGCTTTATCGGGACGAAAAGCAGGGAGGACCGTTACATCAAAGTCCGTCATTTCTTTGAGGGATTTATGCCATTCCAGGGAGTCGATTGGATCATCCGTGGTACAAAGGATTTCAACATTGGACTGCTTAATAATGTTTTGCACGGTCATAGAAGGGCTTTTCAGTTTTTCATTGCAAAGATTCCATACTTTTTCAGCAGTACCTGGATTCAAGATTCCGGTATACCCGAAATAACGCTGTAATTCCAGATGGCTCCAGTGATAGAGGGGATTGCCGATGGCTTTTGGCAGTGTTTCTGCCCATTTTTCGAATTTCTCACGGTCTGTGGCTTCCCCGGTTATGTATTTTTCCTCTACTCCATTGGCCCGCATGAGCCGCCACTTATAATGATCACCCCCAAGCCAAAGCTGCGTAATATTCTCGAAGTTTTTGTTTTTGGCAATCTCTTCGGGATTAATGTGGCAATGGTAATCAATTACCGGCATATGTGCCGCATAATAGTGATACAACTCTTTTGCCGTACTGGTTGTCAGTAAAAAATCCTGGTCTAAAAATTCTTTCATGATAATCCTCCTGGTAAATTAAAATTTTGTTGTATTTCGAGTTATTAATTCGCTTGATATGGTGGTTTTATTCGGCACATTTTGCCCATCCAATACACGCATCAGGGTACCGACTGCGGATATACTTAACGTCTCTACATGATTATCCACCGAAGTAAGTTCCGGTTCGCAGCATTTGGCCAGCAGGGAATTATTATACCCGATAACACTTAATTCTTCCGGTATTTTAATTCCTCTTGCTTTTGCAAATTTTATAGTGCCTACGCCAAGCAGATCCTCTGCCGCAATAACAGCATTAAACAAAAGTCCGTCCTCCTCCAGGTTAAGCAAGAGAGTTTTAATATCCTCTATATCCCCGGGGCAGTTCCTTATCAGGCTTTCGTTAACGGTATGAAGCTTATCCTGCAATGCAGCTTTATAACCATTTAACTTTTGTATACTACTGTAAGATTTTGAAGTGTAGAGAAAGAGAATGTCCTTACGTCCCTGGTTAAGAAACAAGGATGTGGCGTCATAGACGGCCTGATAATCATCACATAACGTGCAGTAAATGTTTTGGCTATTTAAAACACCATTCATAAGAATAACAGGTACTTCGCTAGCTGCCTCTATAATATAGGAATTATCTTTTTGATTGGCCTCTAAAAAATAGGAACCTACAATGATTAATGCATCAATCCTCTTAGAAAGAAGCAGTTTTAAATAACTTTGTTTGTTTTTTAGTTCATAACCGGTACAGCACAGAAAGGAATCATAGCCATTCTTACGAAGTTCCCGTTCAATAAAAAAAACAGCGTTCGCTAAAAAAGGATCTGAAGAGTCCGCACACATGATGCCGATGGTTTTCATAGAATTAAGACCTAATCCTCTGGCAAAAACATTGGGGGTATAACCTAACTCGCCCATTACAGCAAGAACTTTCTCCTTTGTCTTTTCGCTTACCCTTGGATTACCGTTAATGACTCTGGATACGGTAGCAATGGACACGCCAGCCTTTTCAGAAACATCATAAATATTCATAGAACACCTCCATAATTGTAAGCGCTTACATTTTGTATTACATAATTGCTAATTATCTTAAGTCTATTATACAATAGATTTAGGTTGGTGGCAATACCGGATATAACATAATTAATAGTACTTTTTTCATAATATATGAATTTGGGGTCAGATAAAAGATATTCCGAGAATAAAGTTAGCCCGAGAAACATATTGACACTTATAGGAAAAACAAGTAAAATAAATGTAAGCGCTTACATGTACTAAATAAAACAAAATGAGAGACAATAATCCTAGTATCCGCAAACAGGGAGGTTCTAATGAAGACTTTAAACAAATCCATAACTAATGCAGTAGAAAGACCGGTGAAAGTACTGCAGTTCGGAGAAGGTAATTTTTTACGGGCTTTTGTAGATTATATGATAGACGCAGCAAATGAGCAGGGCGTATTTAATGGAAATATAGTTATTGTCAAACCCATTGCTTACGGTAATTTGGAGACTTTTCACAAACAGGATTGCCAATATACGGTTTCTCTAAGAGGAAAGGAAGACGGGGAAACCAAAGTGGTAAACCGGATTATTACCAGCGTTTCCGATGCCATTGACAGCATAACAGAGTACGAAAAGTACAGTGCTTACGCAAAATCGGAGGATTTACGGTTTATTGTGTCAAATACAACGGAAGCAGGAATTGTTTTTGATGATACGGATTCTTTTAAAGAAAATCCGCCAAGGACCTTTCCTGGGAAACTGACGAAGTTTTTATATGAACGATATAGGTATTTTAATGGAGATTCCACTAGAGGTCTTATCTTGATTCCCTGTGAATTAATTGAAAATAACGGCGGAACTTTAAAGCAGTGTGTACTTAAGTATGCCGGCCTTTGGAAACTGGAAGGAGGCTTTTTAAACTGGGTGAATGATTCCTGCATATTTTGCAGTACCTTGGTTGACCGTATCGTAACCGGATACCCCAAAGAGGAAGTACCGGATATTTACCAGGAATTGGGATATGAAGATGCTCTTTTGGTTACTGGTGAACTTTTTGGACTCTGGGTAATTGAAAGTGAGAAGGACATCTCCTTAGAATTTCCGCTTCATAAAGCCGGACTTCCGGTTCTTTTTACGGATAACCAAAGACCTTACCGAGATAGAAAGGTAAGAATCTTAAACGGGGCTCATACCTCCTTTGTACTGGCATCCTATCTGGCCGGCAATGATTATGTAAAAGAATCCATGGAGGATAAGAATGTCAGAGAGTTTATAACCAAAACCATATTTGACGAAATCCTTCCTACATTACCCCTGCCCAGGGAAGAATTGATCATGTTTGCCGATTCTGTCCTAGAAAGGTTTGAGAATCCCTATATCAAACATTCTTTATTATCTATTTCCTTAAACGCTGTCTCAAAATGGAAAGCCCGCTGCTTACCAAGTTTTTGTGATTATGTGGAAAGGTATGGTAAGATCCCGTTACATTTAACCTTTTCTCTGGCAGCTCTGATTTGTTTTTACAGAAGTGATGTGCAGTCTGAGAAGGCATTAATCGGTTACAGAGATGGAGAAAGCTATAAAATAATGGATGATGACTTTGTTCTGGATTTTTTTAAACAGCATGCAAAACTTCCCACCAGAAAGCTAGTGGAGGCATATCTGGCATCAAACGCTTTATTTGGCGGGGATATTGTGAAATACAAGTCCTTGACTGATATGGTTACGCTATATATTGAAACAATTGAAACTTACGGTATGCGGGAAGCTTTGCAAAGAGTTACCAGGTAGAGACAGGAGCCGATTATGCAGGAGTATATAAAAATTCATAAATCAGACAATGTTGCAGTTGCTTTAAAAGAATTACAAGCCGGTACCGGAATAAAAATAGGAGAAAAGGATATTCTGCTTTCACAAACCATACCGGCAGGCCACAAATTTGCCATTAGGGACATCGATGCAGGGGGTCAGGTTATCAAATACGGCTATCCAATCGGTACGGCTGCAAGTAATATAAGTTCCGGAAGTTTTATTCATACCCATAACCTGATGACAGCTTTAAGTAATAACATAACGTATGAATATAAACCCGATTATACAGAATTAAAAACTATGGAAAAGATATATTTTAACGGATACCGGCGAGAAGACACAAAAGTCGGTATCCGAAACGAAATATGGATTATACCTACAGTAGGATGTGTGAATTCAGTAGCCTCAGCCCTGGAAAAACAGGCAGCCACCCTTATTACCGGTAATATTGATAACATTTTGGCTTTTACACATCCCTATGGATGTTCCCAAATGGGAGAGGATCAGGAATATACTAGAACCATCCTGGCCGATTTGATTCGTCATCCCAATGCAGGAGGCGTACTCGTACTAGGACTTGGGTGTGAAAACAGCAATATAGAGGAATTAAAGCCTTATATTGGAACTTATGATGAAAAGCGGGTTAAGTTTCTTACATGCCAGGAGACAGAGGATGAAATGGAAGCCGGTTTTGCTCTACTTGAGGAATTAGCTGCATATGCACATACCTTTCAAAGAGAAAAAATTAGTGTGGATGAATTAATTATCGGACTTAAATGCGGCGGCTCTGACGGTTTATCCGGAATAACTGCCAACCCTTTAGCAGGAGCATTTTCTGATATTTTAATATCCAGAGGCGGTACTACGATATTAACAGAAGTTCCAGAGATGTTTGGCGCAGAAACCATACTGATGAACCGCTGCCGGAGTGAAAAGCTCTTTGAAAAGACAGTTGCCATGATTCAGGATTTCAAGGAATATTACATAAACAATAACCAGACAATATACGAAAATCCTTCACCGGGCAATAAAAAAGGAGGAATTTCTACCTTGGAGGATAAATCCTTAGGCTGCACACAGAAGTCCGGAAGCGCACCAGTTGCAGATGTTCTGGCTTATGGAGAGATGGTTAGAACAAAAGGACTTAACCTGTTGAGTGCACCGGGCAATGATCTGGTGGCGGCAACTGCGCTGGCAGCTGCCGGTGCCCATATCGTATTATTCACCACAGGACGTGGAACGCCTTTTGCTTCTCCAGTTCCAACCGTTAAGATAGCTAGTAACACCGCTTTGTATGAAAAAAAGAAAAACTGGATCGATTTTAATGCCGGGATTTTGATGGAAGACAAGGGAAAGGATGAACTAGCTGAAGAATTATTTATGTATTGCCTAAACGTTGCCTCCGGGGAATTGGTAAAATCCGAGAAAGCTGGATTTCATGATATGGCTGTATTTAAGAAGGGTGTTACTTTATAATTCTATCACCCCCTTTTCTATCAAGTTATAAAGATGTATTTTCTGTCAAATCATAGTGATGGCAGGGAATACATCTTTTTTGTAATAGAAAATTGCGTCCTATTACATAAAAACTCTCCGCTATGGATGTGAACCTCCCAGAGAGGAAGTTTATTACTGCGTAATCCGTTCAGGTGAGAAAGTGTCAGTAAGCGGACACTTTGTTCGAAGGCAGGAAAATCATTTTTTATTCTCCGGTTTTTGAACCCTTTTATTAACAAAGAAATGTAGTAATAGAGTCGGTGTAAAATTAAGTAAAAAATAACAGTATACGAATAGGTGTGGTAATTTTCTTCTTATTATAGTAGAATAAAGATGCTTCCTATTACATTTAAGTGAAAAAGAAATATAAGAAAGTATTTGATAAACAAACGACTGCATAAATATACAACAATATGAAGGATTTATTAAAATTTAATAAAAAAATCTTGATTATTTTACCTTTAGATATTATGATTAGGAATATGTTTATTTCTATTTGTAAAAGACCAAAGAAGGAGATACGAATATGATTAAGTTATATGAAAAAGGTGCCTATGTCTTAAACGGTGCTGAAATAATTGATGAACAAATAGCATCTGCCGATTTACTTTCCTCTAAACTTGGCGAAACTTGTACGAAAGAAGAGGCAGCTAAAAATACTTTGGCATATGACATTTTAAAAGCCCATAATACTTCCGGTAACATGGAAAAACTGAAGATAAAGTTTGATAAATTAACTTCCCATGACATAACCTTTGTAGGTATAATCCAGACGGCAAGGGCCAGCGGACTTGAAAAGTTCCCGGTGCCTTATGTACTTACTAACTGCCATAACAGCTTATGTGCGGTAGGCGGTACCATTAACGAAGATGACCATATGTTTGGATTGTCCTGTGCAAAAAAATACGGTGGTGTGTACGTTCCCCCTCATCAGGCTGTAATCCATCAGTTTGCTCGTGAAATGCTTGCCGGAGGCGGTAAAATGATCTTAGGCTCCGACAGCCACACCAGATATGGCGCACTTGGAACCATGGCTATGGGAGAAGGCGGACCGGAAATCGTAAAACAGTTATTATCAAGGACCTATGATATCAATATGCCGGAGGTAGTTGGTGTTTACTTAACGGGAACCCCAAGAAAAGGTGTTGGACCACAGGATATAGCCCTTGCAATTATCGGAGCTGTGTTTGAAGGCGGTTATGTAAATAATAAGGTGATGGAATTTATTGGTGACGGTATTAAAAACTTAAGTGTGGATTACCGTATCGGAATTGATGTTATGACCACGGAGACTACTTGTCTGTCCTCCATCTGGGTAACCGATGAGGCAGTAAAGGAATTCTATGAAATACATAACAGACCGGAGGATTATAAAGAATTAAGACCGAAAAAGGTTGCTTATTACGACGGTATGATTTATGTAGATCTCTCAGAAATAAAGCCAATGATTGCTATGCCCTTCCATCCAAGCAATGTGTATACCATTGATGAATTAAATGCGAATCTGTCCGATATCTTATCCGAAGTGGAAAAGAAAGCTTTAATCAGTCTTGGTAACAATCAGATTAAATACACCTTACAGGATAAAATCAGAAATGGAAGATTATACATTGATCAGGGTGTAATTGCCGGCTGTGCCGGCGGCGGTTATGAAAACATCTGTGATGCTGCCGATATTCTAAATGGCAAATATATCGGTGCAGATGAATTCTCCTTAAGTGTTTATCCGGCAAGCCAGCCAATCTTCATGGAACTGGTTAAAAACGGTACGATAGCTAAATTAATGGAAACCGGTGCAACCATCCGTACCGCTTTTTGCGGTCCCTGTTTTGGAGCCGGCGATGTTCCTGCTAATAACAGCTTAAGTATCCGTCATACCACCAGAAACTTCCCGAACCGAGAAGGCTCTAAGGTTACCAGTGGACAGGTGGCTTCCGTTGCGCTTATGGATGCGAAATCCATTGCTGCAACTGCTGCCAATAAAGGATATTTAACCTCTGCTGAGAATATAGATATGGAATTTATGAAACCGAAGTATTTCTTTGATGGTAAGATTTATGAAAACCGTGTATATGACGGAACCGGCAGACCGGATCCTGACACAGAAGTTAAATTCGGACCTGGAATTGTTGACTGGCCGGCTATGTCTGACTTAACAGAAGACATGGTGCTAAAAGTGGTATCCGTTATTCATGATCCGGTTACGACCACCGATGAATTAATTCCCTCTGGTGAGACTTCCTCCTACCGTTCTAATCCTTTAGGTCTGGCGGAGTTTACCTTATCCAGAAAAGACCCGGCTTATGTAGGACGTGCAAAGGAAGTTCAGAAAGCAGAAAAAGCAAGAATTGCCGGCGAAGATATCTATGGTGCCAATGCAGAGTTAAAAGAAGTATTTGAAACAATTCATACTAAGTTTAAGGCAGATGCCAAAGCGACAGAGATCGGAAGCGTAATTTATGCGGTTAAACCGGGAGACGGTTCCGCCAGGGAACAGGCTGCAAGCTGTCAGAAGGTACTTGGCGGTCTTGCCAATATAGCCAAAGAATATGCCACTAAGAGATACCGTTCCAATTTAATTAACTGGGGTATGCTTCCCTTTATCTTTACAGAAGAACTGCCCTTTGATCATGGAGACTATATCTTTATAAAAGACATAAAAAAAGCCATTCGGGACAAAATCTCAGAAGTTAAGGCGTATGTAGTGAATAAAGATATGAAGGAATTTACCTTAAAGCTAGGTGAATTAACTGAGGACGAAAGAGTAATTATTGAAAAGGGATGTTTAATTAATTATTACCGCGATTTAAATAAATAAAATCTTTCATCGTAACAATGGGGTTGTTTGGTAGGGACTTTCTAACAGATAAGACCAACCCCTATGAATAAAATGATAAGACATAGGAGTGTTAGTATGGCATTAATTATTGATGGTAAAAAGATTTCCCAGGATATAAAAGAGGAATTAAAAGAAAAAGTTGCCGCATATCAATCGGAAGAAATTCAGATAACCCTTGCGGTTATCCAGGTGGGAGAGGACCCCGCTTCCAGTGTCTATGTCGGGAATAAAAAGAAAGCCTGCGAATATATCGGTATCCGCTCGTTAGCGTATGAACTGCCGGAGAAGACAACAGAAGAAGAACTGCTTAACCTGGTAAAAGAGTTAAATGAAAGAACAGATGTCAATGGCATACTGGTTCAGCTTCCTCTGCCGGCTCATATTGATGAAGATCTGGTTATTCAGACAATATCACCAGAAAAGGATGTAGATGGTTTCCATCCCCAAAGCGTAGGAGCATTAAGCATTGGGCAGAAAGGCTTTTTATCCTGTACCCCTGCAGGAATCATACAATTGTTAAAACGCTCCGGTATTGAAATCGATGGAAAAGAATGCGTCATTATCGGAAGAAGCAATATTGTTGGAAAACCTATGGCATTACTGCTTTTGCGTGAAAATGGAACCGTGACCGTATGCCATTCCCGTACCAAAAACCTAAAAGAAGTTGCAAAACGTGCGGATATCCTGGTAGTTGCCATCGGTAAACGTAAATTCATTAATAAGGAATATATAAAAGAAGGCGCTGTTGTCATTGATGTAGGCATGCATCGGGATGAGAATAATAAACTGTGCGGGGATGTGGATTTTTTAGATGTGGTGGACCATGTAAGTGCCATTACCCCTGTTCCTGGCGGAGTTGGTCCTATGACTATTGCCATGCTTATGAATAATTGTGTTGAAAGCATCCAGTTAAGAAAGGATTTTTAAGGATATTTAAATAAATTTCAAATTTCACTTTTATATTATTAAGATATAATAGTGTATGAGAAATCCAGAATTATAAAAACAGATCTTTTATTAGGAGATGAGGTATGGCTGCAAAAGACACAATTATTTCGGACGGTACATTATTTTTAATATTAAAATGTGAGTTAAAGGAAATATATAAACCGGATATATTCGGAATATCACCCATATGGTCTGATGATCAGACATTTGAGTACAACAGCACGTTTGAAATAAAGGACTATCAGTTGTATTTAAAAGACTTGATTATAACGTCCGACAGGGGATATAAAGTGATTAACGGTATTGAACCGGAGTATATATTTTCTGAAAAGGGAATAGAAACCGCGCGGTATACGAATGTTTCTGTTCCAATTAAATTCACCGGTGCCGTTATTATCGTGAACACTGTGGTTAAAAATTACGGAACAGGGGAAGAGATTCCTTGTTTTGGTTATAAAACAGTACGCGAATTTATCTTTCAGGACGGGAAACTAGTTACGACAATTGACCACAGCAAGGCTATGTTAAGGATAAGAAAAAACCTGGATCTGGGACTTAGGAACTTAGATAAGACCAGGGATGTGGAGTGTATCAAACATTTTATAAAAACCTCCTTTGTAGGTGACTATGAGCATCCGGATCGGATGAGTAAAACAAGCCTTAAGAAGAAATTGCAGTTTATGACTTATATACAGAAAATGAAAGGCTATTATTCCAGGATAAAGGAAATATAGATACAAAGTAAGGGATAAAAACTAGAATCCCGGAGATGCAAAAGGCTAAACATACTTGTCTTTCATCTCCGGGATTTTTATAGGGTTTATTAACTACTCAACCCCAAGTACCGTATTGGATTCCGTACCTTCTGAATAAGTAAAAGTAACGGTATCCCCAACATTGTACTTTATTATATTAATAAAATTAACTACTTCTACGTCAAAGATAGCGTCATTATTATTTAAAAGGATATAATAATGGGAGTTACCATCTACGACACCTTCTGCAATTTTAGATATGGAACCTGTCACCTTTGGCAGCTTAGAAGTATCCTGCACATCAATATTATTTGATTTCAAAAGTTCCAGATAAGTCTTTTCGCATTCATTTACCGTATCGCCAATTGCAACGATTTGATAACGGGAGATATTAACCATGGCATATTTTTTAACCAGACCTGCGCTGTCTTTTAATGCGATAAAATAGGTGGGTTCACCGCCGATATTAAGTAACAGCGGGAAAGTAGCCCGATAATTAAGGTGCTGTACCTGACCTTCGGCAGAAGCCATGGCAGAATATTCTTCTGCACCGGAGATAGCATAATATCTGGTTTCAGCAGTACGCTGGTTCATTAGAACAAAACCTACATTGGATTCGTCCCTGGATACACTGGTAACGCCGGTATATACCCAGACATCATCATCCAGTGCGATATAATTGTATCCGTCAGTAGTCTGAAGGGCGTCTTTTTGGCTGAAAACAGTATTCCAGTATCCATGTTTTAAAGTTCCATAATAGTCGTACAGATTTATTAGCAGTTCGGCGGAATATACCCGGTCGACCCAAGTAGGAACATCGGCTACAGCATAATTTTTTAATTCCCCGGTAACAGCATTGACAATAACCACCCGGCCAATCGTCTGACCGCCGAATAATCCTATGGTATAATCTTTAACCGGACAGATCCAGTAGGGAACACCTTCATCATCAATTTCAAAATTAATATCATCAAAAATATAGGTAGGGTAGTGAAAACGTAAATATCTGTTGATATTCTTGCCAAAATATTCGGATTGGGAATAGTGAATACCCTTTGTTAATTTTACCAGCTTTACATCCTGAGTGGTCATATCAATCTGCATATAAGCAGGAATACCTTCAGAACGGTTGGTAAACCATTTAATGAAGCTTCCATAAAGCAGAGGTGATACTCTGGTGGGAACTCCGTTATAATTTATCTGCGTATAATTGTTACCTACTTCAAACTGGGAAACATATTCAACAATACTGCCCATTTTTCTTGAACCCAGCAGAGCAGCAGAATCTTTATCAAGAATAGGGATTTTATTAAAGGATATTTCCTTAATATCTTCGGTAAAATTGCTATCTTTAATTTTTAGAATCTTTTGGTACTTATTTGCATTTATCATAGGAGAAGATATAATGCTGCCCACAATATAAATAACAATTACAATACCGGTAACGGAGATGGCTATAACAAACGGTTTGTTGTGAAAGATTGATACAGAATATCTGGGTCCTTTGTTTTCCTTATAAATAGAAGTAATAGCAACAACAATACAGATAACTACCAGGGCACCTATAATAAAGAACCAAAAGCCCGGCGAATGTATATTTATTGCAGGGAGGGCGACATAATAGTAAATAAAACCGGCCAGTAGGGCGAGAATTACGAATGGTATTGCTTTTATTATTTTTTTCATCATTTAACTCCTGTCTTTAACATGATTTTGCTTTAATCATAACAAAATAGATTGAAAAGTCAATTATAATTCGATTAGAAATAAATAATAGTTTCCTTTTTATATAAAAACTGTTAAAATGTCATGGATGATATTTTTTAAATGAAATTGTTCTAAGTATTTTTGTGAAGAAATAGTTCAAACTGAATTTAAATAAATATTCTAACAATACTACTAACTTATTATTTGGAGGTACACATGAATATATTATTTGTTTCACTAGGTTGTGATAAAAATTTAGTGGACAGTGAAATTATGCTGGGATTAATACGTGACAAAGGGTATCAGATTACGAATGAAGAAAAAGAAGCAGACATCATCGTAGTCAATACCTGTTGCTTTATAAATGATGCAAAGGAAGAAAGCATCAACACGATATTGGAAATGGCAGAATACAAAAGAACCGGAACACTTAAGGTATTAATAGTAACCGGCTGCCTTGGTCAGAGGTATAAGGAGGAGATCCAAAAGGAAATCAGCGAAGTAGATGCTATCCTTGGAACCTCCAGTTACAATGAAATCGTAACTGTTATTGAAGATGCTCTTGAGGGAAGAAAAACAGTCTCTGTAAAAGAACCGGAGGATATAAAAGCAGTAAACACATCAAGAATTAATACGACAGGAGGCTATTTTTCTTATTTAAAAATAGCCGAAGGATGTGATAAACACTGTACTTACTGTATTATTCCAAAGATCAGGGGCAACTATAGAAGCATACCTATGGAGAGTCTGATTAAGGAAGCCAAAGATCTTGTAAGCAGTGGAATTAAGGAATTAATTTTAGTGGCACAGGAAACTACCCTTTATGGAAAAGATATTTACGGAGAGAAGAAATTACCGGAATTATTAAAAGAGTTATGTAAAATTGATGGATTGGAATGGATCCGTATCTTATATTCCTATCCGGAGGAAATTACAGATGAATTAATACAGGTTATAAAGTCCGAAGATAAAATCTGCAAGTATCTGGATATGCCGATACAACATGCCAGTGATTCTATTCTTAAGAGAATGGGAAGAAGAACGAATAAAGAGGAATTAACTAATATAATAAGAAAACTTAAGGAGAATATTCCAGAGATAGCTCTTAGGACAACGTTAATTTCCGGATTTCCAGGAGAGACAGAAGAGGAACATGAAGAACTGAAAGAATTTTTAAAAGAGATGAAATTTGACCGTCTTGGGGTATTTACCTATTCCAAGGAAGATGATACTCCGGCTGCAAAGATGAAGAATCAGATTCATAAACACATCAAGAAGCGCAGACAGGCTGAAATTATGGAATTACAGCAGGAAATTGCCTTTGATCATGCAATGGATACGGTGGGTCGAAAGCTAAAGGTCATGATAGAAGGAAAATTACCTGAGGACAGTTTAGAGGAACAGTCAATACTGGAACCGGAACAGCTTCTGTCAATGGGCAATATTTATATCGGAAGGACTTATATGGATGCTCCTAACGTAGATGGATTTATTTTTGTACAGGCCAGAGGAGAATTGATGTCCGGAGAATTCGTAGAAGTTATGGTCACTGATGCCAAAGAATACGATTTGATTGGAGAATTAATATAAAATCCCAGAGGGGAGAAAGGTTGTGCCTTTATGAATTTACCTAATAAAATTACGATTGCAAGAGTTTTTATGATTCCGGTTTTCTTATGTATCTACCTGATACCAGGCATTCCTTACGGCAATTATATTGCTGCCGCTGTCTTTATTATTGCCTGCCTTACCGATGCCCTGGATGGACATCTGGCAAGAAAGTACCATTTGATTACCAACTTTGGAAAGTTCATGGATCCACTGGCTGACAAACTATTAGTCAGTGCGGCGTTGATTTGCTTTGTAGAACTAAAACTGGTTCCGGCCTGGATTATTATTGTCATTATATCCAGAGAATTTATTATCAGTGGATTCCGGCTGGTAGCGTCGGATAATGGGGTAGTAATTGCAGCCAGTAATATTGCCAAATTTAAGACCAGTGCCCAGATGATTATGTCCATACTTTTAATTGTAAATTTTGATAATCTTGTTTTTAATGTACTGGAACAGATATTTGTCTATTTATCTTTGGTGCTGACGATTATATCCTTGATTGATTATCTGTACAAAAATAGAAAGGTGTTATCGGAAAACAACAAATAAGGGAGGCGTATCATGATAGCTGAAATCATTAGTGTTGGAACGGAAATCTTACTCGGCAATATTGTTAATACCAATGCAAATTATTTATCGGTAAAATGTGCAGAGCTAGGTATCATAAATTATTTTCAGGTTTCTGTAGGGGATAATGAGGAACGGCTGATTAAGACCCTGTCCTTAGCCTTATCAAGGTCTGATATCGTTATCCTGACCGGAGGTCTTGGACCCACTAAAGATGACTTAACGAAAGAAGTCACTGCAAAAGTTCTTCGGAGAAACCTGGTTGAAGATCCCCATACAAAAGAAAGAATTTATTCTTTCTTTCAGGGACGAAACATAAAAGATATAACCGAAAATAACTGGAAACAGGCCTTAACCATTGAAGGAGCCATGGTCATTGATAATAATAATGGTACAGCACCGGGATTGATTATTAGGATAGAGGAAGAGAAAGGGGACAATAAAGATATCAATCCCTATATCAATAAAGTAGTCATTTTGCTGCCGGGTCCTCCAAATGAATTAATTCCTATGTTTGAACAGAAGATCAAACCCTTCTTAAGCTCCCTGCAGCCTGGGATTCTTTATTCTGAAATGGTTAAAATCTGCGGTATTGGTGAAAGTAAGGCAGAATCTATGATACAGGATTTAATAGAGGAACAGACAAATCCTACCATAGCCACATATGCTAAGACTGGGGAAGTTCACATTAGGGTAACGGCTGCTGCAGATAATTATGAGTTGGGTAACAGGCTTGTTAAGCCTATGGTAGACGAATTAAAGAAACGCTTTTCCACTGCGATCTATACTACGAAGGAACAGGAAAGTTTAGAAGATGTGGTAGTGGCTCTACTGGCAAAACATCATATTATGCTAACGACAGCAGAATCATGTACCGGAGGATTAATAGCTGGCAGAATTGTGAATGTACCAGGTGCCTCTGCTGTATTAGGAGAAGGTTTTATTACCTACTCCAATGAAGCAAAACAGAAGTACTTAGGTGTAAAAGAGGAAACTCTAAAAGCTTTTGGTGCCGTAAGCAAAGAGACCGCAGAAGAAATGGCTTTGGGAGCGGTAAAGGCATCGGGAAGCAAGGCATCCTTAGCAGTAACGGGTATAGCCGGTCCAGATGGTGGAACCAAAGAAAAACCAGTAGGACTTGTATATATTGCCTGTGCCTTAAAGGAAAGAGTGACAATAAAGGAATACAGATTTAAGGGTAACCGTCAAAAAGTAAGAGATTACACCGTTATCTGTGCGCTGGATCTTTTAAGAAATTCCCTTATAAAAGAATATGGAGTTTAAAAATTTGCTGCAGATTTTTCTGCTAAAAAAAAATCACGACTGATTACTAATTCATAGGTCTGTTGATACAAATTTATAACAAAAATAAAGGAACTATAAATTAACCATGTTTTAACATAAAAATGACATAGTTAAGGCATATTATTAATGTATAAAAGTTGTATCATGTTTTGTCGAAATTAGTAATTTAACAAAATCAAACTATTTTATAGATGCTAATGGAATTGGTAATAAAAGTCAGGAGTGATTGTTATGAAGAATAAAAATTTGAAACGACTTTGTTTCATTACAGCTTTTTCACTGTTAACAGCAGTAAACGGCTGTAGTTTAAAATCAGACAAGCAAATTTTAAATAATACAAATATTGATGGTATTCAGTCTGGGTCTTTGGAACAGACGCTAGATCAAGGAGTACAATCTAAAGATAGTACCCAGGATTCAAAAGTCTTAACTAAGAATAATTTATCTTCTGCCGATACAAAAGATTCCGGGGGAGAAACCATTGAACGGGCGGCAACCAAGGAAGTACCAATTTACTCCATAAACGAAGATACCCAGAGTGTGGAGTCTGTCGTGGCCTTAGTTCCACAGGACAGTAAAATAACTCCTGAATTAATCCTTGACCTGGTTATAGATTCCCTGGCGGATCGTCTTATAATGATTGATGTAGATAAAGTAAGCCTTCAAAAAGACACTGTTATTGTCAGTTTCACATCGAATCAGCAGCCTGTGGTTCATACTGACAGCAATTTGGAAAAATCTATATTAGATGCAATTGCCCAAAGCTTAGTGGATAATTTAAAAGAGTATCCGAAAGTGATTTTTAGAATAGATGGGCAGGCATACAAGTCAGATCATTATTCCTTTGGTCTGAACGAAATATATTTAGACAACAGTAAGACAAAATAGTAAAGAGTATGATAGCATTCCTATGATATAGTACGGAATATATTTTCATAAGCGGTTAAATTTCTTATGGACATAAAATATAAAATTTTTATATCGAATAATTATTGTAAAATTGATATTACTTAAACAAAGAACGAAAGAATTCCTGATTTTTTGATAACAAGAAATTGGAATTCTTTCCTTGTATTATATATGCCTTTGGAGGAGAAGCTGTGAATCAGGAATTAAACAAAATAATTGTTATAGGCGGTGGTGCGGCAGGAATGATGGCTGCCATTACAGCTGCAAGAAAAGGCAATCAGGTTGTATTATTAGAGAAAAACGAAAAACTGGGCAAAAAATTATATATCACCGGAAAAGGCAGATGCAACCTTACGAATGCCTGTGATATGGACGAGCTGTTTCGGAATGTTGTGACGAATCCCAAATTCATGTACGGTTCTTTTTATTCCTATAATAATTTTGATACTATGGATTTTTTTGAAGAAATCGGATTAAAAACAAAAATTGAAAGAGGAAACCGTGTATTTCCGGAATCTGATAAATCTTCGGATGTCCTTGGAGTGCTTTTAAAAGAATTAAAGCGTCAAAATGTCGATATCAGGTATGAAAGTGAAGTTACAGAGATACTGATAAAAGATAATAGTTTTTATGGTATTAAACTTAATGGGAATAATGAAATTATAACCGGTGTCAAAGTAATCATTGCCACAGGGGGACTATCCTATCCGTCCACTGGCTCTAACGGAGATGGATTCCGGTTTGCCAAAAGTATGGGGCATTCGGTTACAAAACTATTCCCCTCATTAGTACCAATGAATGTGGAGGAACTTAACCTGGTAAAAGAGTTACAGGGTTTATCACTGAAAAATATCCATATTGGGATAACTTCCAAAAACAAAGAAATCTATTCGGATTTCGGAGAATTGCTATTTACCCACTTTGGCGTCAGCGGACCGGTAATTTTAAGTGCCAGCAGTTACTGTATCCCTTACATGGATAATAAAGACCTTATCCTTTTAATAGACCTAAAGCCAGCCCTGTCTAAGGAACAGCTTGATGCCAGAATTTTAAGGGATTTTGATGAATTTAGCAATAAACAATATAAGAATGCGTTAGATCAACTATTGCCACGTAAGCTAATTCAAGTTATAATAGCATTAAGCAATATTGACCCGGAAAAAAAAGTAAATTTAATTACCAGAGAAGAAAGAAGCCGTCTGGTTGATTTGCTAAAAGGATTTAAATTCCACATAACCAGATTAAGGGATTATAATGAAGCAGTCATTACAAAAGGTGGTATTCAGGTAAAAGAGATAAATCCGTCCACCATGGAGTCCAAATTAGTATCTAACGTTTTTTTTGCAGGTGAGGTTCTGGATGTAGATGCATTAACCGGAGGCTTTAATCTCCAAATCGCTTGGTCAACTGCTTACGCTGCGGGTAATGCCGTATAAATGAATAAAGAGATAAACCAGTTCAGTGCCAGGAGGCATTATTTGTTCATGATATAATATAGAAGAAACTTAATTTTTCGTTTACAGATATTATACGGGAGAATTTTTAGTGCGAGGAGCGAATCGAAGGTCTTTTAAAGAAGAGTAACACAGCTTGAATCGCAAAGCATGTTTTTGTTGACATTATCATATTTTTAGTGTCGTGTGAACAGGATGTAAACTTACTGTCATGGATATAGAATTACAAAAGATTTATAAAGTTATAAGGCGGATGGTATCTAGATACGGCTTATATTGCTTGATATATATTTAAGCGTATGATTAATATTTGCTGATTGTTTAGCCTGCATTGATATCCGCCGTAACCAGGAGGTCATACATGAAAAATTATAATATTGCTATTGACGGCCCTGCCGGTGCCGGTAAAAGTACAATAGCAAAAATAGTTGCCAAAAAACTCGAATATATCTATGTTGATACCGGTGCTATGTACCGCGCTATGGGTATATATATGCTTAATAACGGCATCTCCGTTGAAGATGAGGAGAGTGTATCAAAAGCTTGTAAAGATGTGAAGATAACAATTGAATACATAAAAGGTGAACAGCAGGTAATCTTAAATGGCGATAATGTTACCGGCACCATACGGACAGAGGAAGCCGGCAAGCTGGCTTCAGCAGTAGCAAAATACAAAGCTGTCCGGGCTAAGATGGTGGAACTTCAGAAGAGTTTGGCAGCTTCTTCCAATGTCATTATGGATGGCAGGGATATAGGTTCGGTAGTGTTGCCGAATGCAGATTTAAAGATTTATCTTACAGCCAGTTCCGGAGAAAGAGCATTAAGAAGATGGAAGGAACTTGAGGAAAAAGGAATACCAAGCGACTTAAATGAGATTGAGACAGATATCATAAAAAGGGATCAACAGGACATGAACCGGAAGATATCTCCGCTTTGCCAGGCAGAGGATGCTGTATTGTTAGATACTTCGGATTTGACAATAGACGAAGTTATTGATACAATAATTTCACTGTTCCAAGAAAAGTGCAGTGAGGATTTAGTGTGAAATAAACATTTCACACTTCTTAATTGGGCAGTATCGCAAGTTAACTTGCGATATGCATGGGGGTTAGTATGAAAGTAGAACTTGCAAAAACTGCCGGATTTTGTTTTGGCGTAAAGCGTGCAGTTGACATGGTTTATGATGAAATAAAAAAAGGCGGAAAGGTTTATACCTTTGGTCCCATCATCCACAATGACGAAGTTGTTGCGGATTTAACGGACAAAGGTGTTGGATTGATTCATACAATTGAAGAATTAAAAACCATTACAGAGGGTACAATAATTATACGTTCTCATGGAGTATCTAAGGAAATCTATGATGTCATCGAAACCCAGGGCTTGAAATTAATTGACGCAACCTGTCCTTATGTAATTAAGATTCACAAGATTGTAAAGGAACAAAGTGAAACAGGCCGTCACATCATAATAATCGGCAATGATAAACACCCGGAAGTAGAAGGCATAGAAGGCTGGTGTATGAATAATTATACAATTATTGAAAACACCGAACAGGCGAAAAACTTGGATTTATCTGTTAATCAAAAGATATGTATTGTATCTCAAACGACATTTAATTACAAGAATTTTCAAGATTTAGTTGAAATTATATCAAAAAAGGGTTATGATATAATTGTTTTAAATACGATATGTAATGCTACCGAAGAGCGTCAAACGGAAGCAAGGCAGCTTGCTAAGGATTCTGACGCTATGATTATTATCGGCGGACAACATAGTTCGAATACCAGAAAGCTATACGAAATATCTAAATTAGAATGTGAAAATACTTACTATATACAGACACTTAGAGACCTGGATTTGGAGGAACTCAAATCTTTTCGTAGCGTAGGTATTACAGCAGGGGCATCCACCCCAAACAATATTATCAAGGAGGTTCATACCGCATGTCAGAAATGAGTTTTGAACAATTATTGGAGGAATCATTAAAAACAATACAAAACGGAGAGGTAGTAGAGGGCACTGTAATACGTGTAAAAGAAGACGAAATTGTCTTAAATATAGGCTACAAAGCAGACGGTATCATCACCAGAAGTGAATATACTAATACACCCAATGCTGATTTAACTACACTCGTTAAAGAAGGCGATGTAATGCAGGCTAAAGTATTAAAAGTTAATGATGGCGAAGGACAAGTTCTCTTAACTTATAAGAGATTAGCTGCAGAAAAAGGAAGCAAGAGATTAGAAGAAGCATTTAATAACAAAGAAGTATTAACTGCAAAAGTTGCTACCGTTTTAGAGGGCGGCTTAAGTGTTATAATTGATGAAACAAGAATTTTTATACCCGCAAGCTTAGTATCCGACGGTTATGAGAAAAATCTTGCAAAATATGCAGGAGTGGAGATCGAATTCGTAATTTCCGAATTCAATCCGAAGAAGAGAAGAATCATCGGTGACCGTAAGCAGTTAATCGTTGCTAAAAAGCAGGCAATGCAGAAAGAATTATTTGAAAGAATCAGTGCTGGCATGACCGTTGAAGGTGTTGTTAAGAATGTAACTGATTTCGGTGCCTTTATTGACCTTGGTGGTGCAGACGGACTTCTTCATATCTCTGAGATGTCCTGGGGCAGAGTAGAAAACCCGAAAAAAGTCTTTAAAGTAGGGGATACTGTTAAAGTCCTGATTAAAGATATTTCCGGAGAAAAAATTGCTCTCAGCTTAAAGTTTGAGAATGAAAATCCCTGGATCAAGGCAGCAGAGAACTATGCCGTAGGTAATGTAGTTACCGGTAAAGTTGCCCGTATGACTGATTTTGGTGCATTTATTGAACTAGAACCAGGTGTAGATGCGTTACTTCATGTTTCCCAGATTTCCAGAGAACATGTTGAAAAACCTTCCGATGTGTTAAAAGTTGGTCAGGAAGTTACTGCTAAAGTAGTTGACTTTAATCATGATGAAAAGAAAATCAGCTTAAGTATTAAAGCTATGGAAGATACAACTGAAACTGCTGAACCAGCGGAAACTACAGAAGAATAATCATTTCAGACATTTTTATGATTACGGAAGAAAAAGGAGTTTTTCAATTTGGCAGATAATTATGAGGTTTTTAAGGAACAGATTTATCATATTACCAAAATTGATTTAAATTCATATAAAGAGCGCCAAATGAAACGAAGAATTGATGCATTGATTGCAAAGCATAAAATTACTTCCTACAATACCTATGTTGATACTATTAAAAAAAACCCGGTAATGCTGGAAGAATTCGTGAACTACCTGACAATTAATGTATCTGAATTTTATCGTAACCCCGAACAGTGGAATCTCTTGGAGAAAGAGGTATTGCCATATCTGTTCACCAAGTTCGGCAATGGACTAAAAATATGGAGTGCGGCATGTTCCACAGGGGATGAACCTTACTCGCTGGTAATGCTTTTATCTAAGTATATGCCACTTTCCCGGATTAAGGTGATTGCTACCGATATTGACAAACAAATCCTTGAAAAAGCAAGGCTGGGTCTGTATAATGTCAAGAGTTTAAAGGGGCTTCCTCAGGAGTTCATAACCAAGTATTTCAGAGAAATTAATAGCAGTACCTACCAGATTTTAGACAATGTCAAAGCATGTGTGGAATTTAAACAGCATGACTTGTTAAAAGATACGTATCCAAATCAATGTGATTTGATCGTATGCAGAAATGTATTAATCTATTTTACTGAAGAAGCAAAAGATGAGATATACAAAAAATTCAATTCATCTTTAAAAAGAGAAGCTATACTATTTGTAGGCAGTACAGAGCAAATTATTCAGCCTCAGAATCTGCAGTTTGCTACTTATAAGTCTTTTTTCTATAAAAAAATATAAAACTTTCAAATTCGTAACTAGATTAAAAATTTATGTTTTGAACAGTATTATAATAAGTGTTATTCCGTAGGTCGTGCAGCTGTTGCAAAGTTTTGGGTTTATTCAGGTTACCGCCTTTATAAACCTGGATGCTGTAACAGTTAATACTGACTTTGGAATATCACTTTTTTTCATAATTTGTGGTTGATTTTTATAATAATATCTAGTATATTGTGTATAGATACTGACAGGGAGTCTTATAGATTGGTTTAAGTTGGAAAAATTACTTACAAAAATCATATATTATAGGGTCTTAAATGAATCAGTATAATGTAATTATAGCGCAGATGGGGGCAGGCTATGGACAAAAGTGTAAGAGTTGCAGTTGATGCAATGGGTGGAGATCATGCTCCAGGTGAGATTGTAAAAGGTGCTGTGGAAGCAGTAAACGAAAGACAGGATATCAAAGTTCTGCTGGTAGGCAAAGAAGCGGTTATTAACGATGAATTAAAGAAATATACCTATGATAAGGACCACTTAGTTGTCGTGAATGCCGATGATGTCATAACCAATGATGAGGCACCAGTTATGGCTATCCGTCGTAAGAAGGATTCATCAATTGTAGTAGCCTTGAATCTTGTTAAAAACGGTGAAGCGGATGCTTTTGTTTCTGCCGGAAGTACAGGTGCAGTTTTAGTTGGAGGGCAGTTTATCGTAGGAAGGATTAAAGGGGTTGAAAGGCCACCGTTAGCTCCATTGCTCCCCACAATGAATGGAGTATCCTTGTTAATAGACTGTGGGGCTAACGTTGATGCAAGACCGGCTCATTTAGTTCAGTTTGCTAAGATGGGATCCATTTACATGGAACATGTAATAGGTATTAAGAATCCAAGAGTAGCGATTGTGAATATTGGGACCGAAGAGGAAAAAGGTAATATGCTGGTTAAGGAGACTTTCCCGCTCCTTAAAAATTGCAATGATATTAATTTTATTGGCAGCATTGAAGCCAGAGAGATACCAAATGGAGCAGCAGATGTTATTGTCTGTGAGGCTTTTGTAGGCAATGTTATCTTAAAGCTCTATGAAGGTCTGGGCGGTGCGTTAATCTCCAAAATCAAAGAGGGATTAGTGAGTACCACCAAAAGCAAACTTGGTGCGTTGTTATGTAAGCCTGCATTAAAAGAAACATTAAAAACCTTTGATGCCTCGCAGTACGGCGGTGCCCCGCTATTAGGTTTGAATGGACTGGTAGTTAAGACCCATGGGAATTCCAAGAGTTCTGAAGTTAAGAATTCTATCATTCAGTGTATTACATTCACAGAACAGCAAATAAACGAAAAAATAAGAATGAATATTCAAGAAGAATAAAGGTAAAGAAAGGTGATCATAATGGAATTTGAAAAATTACAAAAAATTATTAGTGAAGTATTAAACGTAGAAGAGGATGAAATCACAATGGAAACTACATTCGTAGATGACTTAGGTGCTGATTCCTTAGATCTCTTCCAAATCATCATGGGAATTGAAGAAGAATTTGATATTGAAATTGCCAATGAAGAAGCTGAGAATATTGTTACTGTCGGAGACGCGGTAGATCAAATCAAAAATGCACTTAACCAATAAGTAAACTTACTTATTAAGCCCTTTCAATAGGGCCTTGCTCTTGAATCTCAAGAGCTTTGCCTTTTTGAAAGGGTTTTTCATATCCGAAGGGAGGAAGCTTATGAATCGAACGGATGAAGCTGGATTAGAGAAATTAAAGGCTTTTGAAGAAACACTAAATTACAAATTCCGGGACAGAAAAATTTTAAAACATGCTTTAACCCATAGCTCCTATGCCAATGAAAAACGAATGAATAAGCTTGATAACAATGAAAGGCTTGAATTTTTAGGAGATGCGGTTTTAGAGCTGGTAACCAGTGAGTACCTGTTCACTAAGAATTCCAAGATGCCGGAAGGGGATTTAACGAAATTAAGAGCCAGGCTTGTTTGTGAACAGACATTAGCGGCCTGTGCCAGGGATATTAATGTCGGTAGGTATATCCTGCTTGGTAAAGGGGAATCGGCAACAGGAGGCAGTGAGAGATTATCTATTCTGTCTGATGCGATGGAAGCAATCATTGGTGCTATATATTTAGACGGTGGTTTTACTAATGCAAAAGAGTTCATCCGTAACTTTATCTTAGCAGATGTGGAGAATAAAAAACTCTTTTTCGATAGCAAGACTATCTTACAGGAAATTATCCAAAGTGAATACAAAGAACAACTGTCCTACGAGTTAATTAAAGAAGAAGGACCGGATCATAACAAACAGTTTACGGTAGTTGCTCTTGTAAATGATACACAGCTTGGCATTGGTGTGGGGCGGACAAAAAAAGCCGCAGAACAGGAAGCCGCATATCAGTCCATTCTTAAAATGAATAAGAAAAAATCCATACTGTCGGGGGAAAAATAATGTATTTAAAAAGCATTGAAGTTCATGGCTTTAAATCTTTTGCCAATAAAATAACATTTGAGTTTCACGATGGTATTACAGGAATAGTTGGACCTAACGGCAGCGGTAAGAGCAATGTGGCTGATGCAGTCCGCTGGGTACTTGGCGAACAAAGTGCAAAGCAGCTAAGAGGCGCCAAAATGGAGGATATTATATTCTCTGGTACAGAAACCAGAAAAGCAATGGGGTATGCGTTCGTTGCAATCACACTTAACAATTCCGATCATAAGCTGCCGATTGAATTTGATGAAGTAACTGTTGCAAGACGGGTATACCGGTCCGGCGAAAGTGAATACTTAATTAACGGCAATGGCTGCAGACTGAGGGATGTACAGGAATTATTCTTAGACACCGGTATCGGTAAGGAGGGATACTCCATAATCGGTCAGGGTCAGATTGATAAAATCTTAAGCGGTAAGCCGGAGGACCGAAGAGAACTCTTTGACGAGGCAGCCGGAATCGTTAAGTTTAAAAAGAGAAAACTGACGGCGGAGAAGAATCTGGAGGAAGAAAAGCAGAACCTCTACCGTATTAATGATATTCTTACAGAAATTGAAAAACAGATTGGTCCCTTAGAACAGCAATCCATCGTAGCCAAAGAATATCTTAAGCTGCGGGATGAATTAAGAATTCTGGAAGTGAATATGTTTCTTTTAGAAAATGAAAAAATGGAAGAAGCAAAGAAACAGATAGAAGAAAAACTTAAAATTGCCCAGGACTCCCTGTTACATGCAAATAAAAGTTATGAAAATACCAAGGAAGAATATGATAGATTAGAATTGCAGATAGAAAGCAGCAATGAGGAACTGGAGCAGCATAAAAATTCTTTAAGTGAATGTAAACTGGCAAAAGAAAAACATGAAGGTGAAATCAAGGTATTAAATGAACAGATCCTTTCAGTGAAGCAGAATGACAAACACTACCAGTCAAGAATCCAGGCAATCGCAGAGGATATCAAAGTCAGAAAAGAAGAACAGGAAGGCTATATTTCAGAAAAGCGCGATATTGATGCCAGACTTGACTTAATGGATGATGAACAAACGGCCGTTACAGAGGAACTTGAGAAAATCCGCATGAATATATCCAATTTCACCAAACAAATTGAAGCCTGTAATGGTGAAATCTTTGAATTTCTTAGTGAAAATTCAACAATCAAAACGAATCTGCAGCGGTATGAAACCATATTGGAACAAAATAATATCAAAAAAGTGGAATTAAACCAGAAGCTCTTACGCAATAAAAGCGAAGAAGCTATTATTGATATTACGATAAAAGAGCAGGAAGATATACTTCATCAACTCGAGAATCAAATCGGTGTGGTTAATAAAGAGAATATAATGATAGAAGCTTCATTAAAGGATTTACAGGAGGAGATAGATCACTTAACCAGACAGATGACCGGTAAACAGCAGGAATACCATCAGGAGCGATCAAGACTGGAATCCTTAAAAAACCTAACCGAGCGCTATGAAGGTTATGGTAACAGTATTAAAAAAGTAATGGAGAAAAAAGATAGCCAGGCAGGTATAATTGGTGTTGTAGCTGATATTATAAAGGTAGAACCGAAATACGAAACTGCTATCGAAACTGCCCTCGGGGGCAATATCCAGAATATCGTTACCGATCATGAAGAAACTGCTAAGAATTTAATCGAGTATTTAAAAAAGAATAAATTTGGCCGAGCAACCTTTTTGCCGTTAACCAGTGTTACCGGAAAGGAAGTAAGCGGTCAGGACAGGTATTTATCAGAAGAAGGGGTATTAGGTCTTGCCAATACCTTAGTGGATACAGAAAGCAGATTTGACGGTCTGATGAGAAACCTTCTTGGCAGAAGCATAGTGGTAGATCATATTGATCATGCACTTAAACTATCAAAGAAATACAATTACTCCCTTCGTATCGTAACCCTGGATGGTGAATTATTAAATCCCGGTGGTTCCTTATCAGGTGGTGCATATAGGAATACCAGCAACTTATTAAGCCGCAGACGTGAAATAGAAGAACTGGAGAATCTGGTACGTAATTTAGAAACTGGTATCGAAGAACTGAATATAGAAAAAGAAAGTAAAAAGAATGATAAAAATACTGCAAGAGGGCAGCTTGATAATAATAAAGTCATTTTACAGGAAGTTTATTTAAAGCAGAATACGGTAAAGATGAGCCTTGCACAGGAGTCTAAGAAGAAATCAGACGGTAGGGCAATTTACGAAGAATTTACAAATGAAATAAAAGAAATTGAAAAACAAAGTATAGAATTAAATATAAATATTGAAAAACTTAATAATTCCCTTCATCAGAATGAGTCCAAAAGTAAAGAAAATGAAGCAAAGATTGAAGAAATCAACCACTTGCTGGATTCAGAAAAAGTACAAGAGAATAAACTGATCGAAAAAGGGGCTTCTATCCGTATTGATTTCTCCGCATTAGAGCAGAAAAGTCAAAATACCCTGGAACATATACAACGTATTAAACGTGAACTGGAAAAACTCTTTGAAGAAGAAACGAACCTGAGTGCCGGTAAGCAGGATGCGGCAAAACAGGTCAGTGAAAAACTGCAGCAGATTAAGGATACAGAAACGAAAATTGAGCATTATTCCAAACAGACGGCGTTATTTGAGAATAAAATCAATGAATTAAACTTACTAAAAGAAGAAATTACAAAAGAACATAAAAGTTTCTTCCAGAGAAGAGAAGACTTAAGCCGCGAAATAAGCGAACTCGATAAGGAATGCTTCCGTTTAACAAATCAATTGGAAAAATTAACGGAGCAGTATGATGAAAAAATTAATTATATCTGGGAAGAATATGAACTTACTCCACACTCTGCGTTGGAACTAAAAACAGAATCCATTGATAATATGCCTCAGGCAAAGAAAAACATTGCTGATATTAAAAGCAGGATGAAGAATTTAGGTGATGTGAATGTCAACGCCATAGAAGATTTTAAAAACTTATCCGAGCGGTATATATTCCTAAAAAGTCAAAGAGATGATTTACTTAAAGCAGAAGAGACTTTAATGGGTATTATTAAGGAACTGGATGAAGAGATGCGTAAGCAGTTTGAAGAGAAGTTTCATTCAATCCGCCAGCAGTTTGATGCTGTCTTCAAAGAATTATTCGGCGGTGGTAAAGCTACTTTAGAACTTACGGAAGAGGAAGATATTTTGGAAGCCGGTATCATTATTACCTCACAGCCTCCAGGCAAAAAACTGCAGAATATGATGCAGCTCTCCGGCGGTGAAAAGGCACTGACAGCAATTGCACTATTATTTGCAATACAGAATTTAAAACCTTCACCTTTTTGTCTTCTGGATGAAATAGAAGCTGCCTTAGACGATTCCAATGTTAAACGCTATGCAAAATATCTACATAAATTAACAAAAGATACCCAGTTCATAATTATTACTCATAGAAGAGGTACTATGGCTGCGGCGGACATTCTTTATGGAATTACGATGCAGGAAAAAGGTGTATCGACGCTGGTATCGGTTAATTTAATAGAAAATGATTTAGATAAATAGTAACAGGAGGGACACAATGGGAGAAACAAAGAAAGGTTTTTTTAGTAAATTAGTTGCAGGCTTATCCAAAACAAGAAATAATATCGTTGCAGGAATTGAATCAATATTTAACGGATTCTCTAATATAGACGATGAATTTTACGAAGAACTGGAAGAAATTTTAATTATGGCTGATTTGGGTATTAATACGACAGGAGCTATAATCGAAGATTTAAAAAGAAAAGTAAAAGAGCAGAAGATCAAAGAACCCAAAGAATGCAAGGATTTATTAATTCAAAGCATTATGGATCAAATGAAAGTAAGTGAGACTGCCTATGAATTTGAAAACCGTAAATCAATCGTGCTCTTAATTGGTGTAAATGGAGTTGGCAAAACAACTTCCGTAGGAAAACTGGCAGGTCAGCTAAAAGATAAGGGTAAAAAAACCTTGGTTGCGGCTGCCGATACCTTCCGTGCCGCGGCAATCGAACAGTTAACCGAATGGGCGAACCGTGCCGGTGTAGAGATTATAGCTCAACAGGAGGGTTCTGATCCTGCAGCAGTAATTTATGATGCAGTGGTTGCGGCCAAAGCCCGTAACACGGATGTTTTAATCTGTGATACTGCCGGAAGGCTTCATAATAAGAAGAACTTAATGGAAGAATTAAAGAAAATTGACCGGGTCATTACAAGGGAATACCCAGAGGCTTACCGTGAAACCTTAGTAGTGCTAGATGGTACCACCGGTCAGAATGCACTTGCTCAGGCCAAGCAATTTAGTGAAGTAGCGGAGATCACCGGTATTATTTTAACGAAATTAGATGGTACAGCAAAAGGCGGCATCGCTATCGCAATACAATCCGAACTAGGCATTCCGGTAAAATATATTGGAATTGGGGAACATATTGATGACTTACAGAAATTCAACGCTGAAGATTTTGTAAACGCGCTGTTCAACTAAAAGGAGACGAAAGATTATGATGACATTGGAGAAATTTGAAGAAGCTGCAGAACTGGTCAAAAAGGTAACATTAAGAACGAAGCTGATTTATAGTGATTATTTTTCAGATTCTACCGGTAACAAAGTATATCTGAAACCGGAAAATATGCAGTTTACAGGAGCCTATAAGGTACGCGGAGCTTATTATAAAATCAGCACGCTGTCGGAAGAAGAACGAAATAAAGGCTTAATTACTGCCTCTGCGGGTAATCATGCTCAGGGAGTTGCCTATGCCGCCAAGATGTATAACGCCAAAGCTGTCATTGTAATGCCGACAACTACCCCCTTAATTAAAGTTAACAGAACGAAAGGCTATGGTGCTGAGGTAATACTTAAGGGAGATGTTTATGATGATGCCTGTCAGTATGCCCTTAAACTGGCCGAAGAAAAAGGTTACACTTTTATCCATCCTTTTGATGATGAAGTAGTATCTACCGGACAGGGTACTATTGCCATGGAAATCTTTCAGGAACTTCCCACCGTTGATATGATTCTTGTACCAATCGGCGGAGGCGGATTAGCAGCGGGAGTTTCCACTTTAGCAAAATTATTAAACCCCAATATCAAAGTAATCGGTGTTGAACCCATGGGTGCAAACTGTATGCAGGAATCTCTAAAGGCAGGTCATGTTACGACCTTACATAGCGTAGAAACCATAGCAGACGGTACTGCTGTTAAAACTCCGGGTTCCACTATCTTTCCCTATATACAAAAAAACATTGATGATGTCCTTGTAATTGATGACCATGAACTTATCGTGAGCTTTTTAGATATGATCGAAAATCATAAAATGGTAGTAGAGAACTCTGGGTTATTAACAGTTGCAGCCTTAAAGCACTTAGACTGCAAAAATAAAAAGGTTGTATCCATTTTAAGCGGCGGCAATATGGATGTTATCACGGTATCCTCCATTGTTCAGCACGGACTGATTCAAAGAGGACGTATATTTACCGTATCCGTACTCCTTCCTGACAGACCAGGGGAATTAGTCAATGTTGCCAATGTAATTGCAGCAAATCAAGGCAATGTCATCCGTCTGGATCACAACCAGTTTGTAAGCATTAACAGAAATAGCGCAGTTGAATTAACCATCACCATGGAAGCCTTTGGACATGAACATAAGGATACGATTGTGAAAGCTTTAAAGGATAAAGGGTATAATCCTAAGATTGTTCAGCCTAAGAATACTTACCGATAAAAAAGTAATGATCTATAACTGAAAATCCCTCTTTATCGATAGAAACGCAAATATAAATAGTTATAATAATCATAATAAGTAATCGAAGTTTAAATTAATTTGAGATTATACCATCGTTTGTTTTCTTGAACTAAGAGACAGGCGATGGTATTTTTTAACGCGGATGAAAGGTACCTATATAGAAAGGTAACCTATATAGAAAGGTAACTTATTTAGAAATAATAACGGAAAACATTTTATTTTTAACTTGTATATCCCGGTTGTTTCTGGTAGAATATTACTAAATCTTTTAATAAAGGAGTTGATTAAATTATGGCAGAAATGAATATGGTGATCTTTCAATAATTTAATAAGTGGGTACACGAAAACATGTAGGTTTTTGGTACTCATGAATAACCCCTTTGTAAATACTGTTGAAACAGGACTTGCCAATGGGCAAGTTTTTTTGTGCAAAAAAATAGGAGGAATAATATGGAATTTAGAAATGCAGAGCAGGATTATGTTACAGAAGCACTTACTCTGGCACTAAGGGAATACAGCATGGAATGCACAAAGTGCCCGCAGCTGATGCAAACAAATTTTAAAACTGAGCTGAGAGAAATATTAAAAGAGCTATTTAGCAGCAAATATGGGAAAGTAGCGGTGGAAAATGGGAAAGTAATTGGATATTTGGTATTTAGCGGACCTTGGGATGGATTCTTTGGCAATGCGAAAGGTGTGTATTCACCCTTAGGGGGCAGTGCGTTTGCAGGTGGGAATCGAAATAAGCTTGCCTCAAAATTATTAGAAGCTGTTGCTGCTGATATCATTGCGGACGGTGTGAGCAGTTTGGCTTTAACCAGATATGCTCACGACGAAGAGGTGGGAAATTCTTTCATAATGAATGGCTTTGGAATCCGCTGCAGTGATGCTGTTATGAAACTGAACCCGCGTAACAAAATTAGTGATATAAATGGAACTATTACGTTTAAGGAACTTATCAAAGAAGGAAAACGGGAAATAACAGGGCTGTACCGGGAGCTTATCAGGCATTTATCCGCAGCACCTATATTTTTTCCCATGGACTTAAGCAGAACCGAGCATTGGTTTTTAGAGGACGGAATCCGGGTTATTGCAGCATTAGAAAAGGGTAAAATCATAGGCTATATGGCCTTTACAGGCAGCGGTGAGACCTTCATTTCAGAATGCAGAAATATGTATAATATTTGTGGTGCATATGTGGAAAAAGAATACCGGAACCAAGAAATCGCACAGCAGCTTTTGGAATATATCTGCGGCATATCGGAAGAAGAAGGGATGGAATATCTTGGTGTGGATTGTGAGACGTTAAACCCAACTGCCCTGAGGTTCTGGGGAAAATATTTTGATAATTATACCTACAGCTATGCCAGAAGAATCGATGAGAGAATCATTGGTTATGACGAATATCTTAAGAAAGAATGGATTAATAAATAATAAGATAGTTTCATGAATCGATCAGGAATCAGTAAAGCAAGATCAAACATAAGGAGTACTGGAGTTATGGATGCATTAGAAGCAATATTTAAAAGGAGAAGTATTAGAAGTTTCAAAGATATAGAATTGGAAAATGAACGAATCATACAGCTATTGAAGGCAGGAACCTCTGCACCTACGGCTGTTAATGCGCAGCCCTGGGAATTTGTAGTGGTAACAGAGAAGGCTATATTGAAACAGTTGCGTGAAAAGCTGGTATTTGCCAGATATGAAGCACCATGTTCCATAGTTGTCTGCGGCAATATGAAACTGGCTTTAAAGGGGCAGGAAAAAGACTTGTGGATTGAGGACTGCAGTGCAGCTACGGAAAATATGCTGATTGCGGCTACCAGTATTGGATTGGGATCTTTGTGGATCGGCATTTATCCCGTTGCAAGCCGGATGAGTACGGTTAGAAGAATATTAAATATGCCTGAGGAGGTCATACCGCTTAATATGGTATATTTTGGCTACCCTAATGAAATAAAAGAAGGAAGAACAAGATATGATGAAAAACATATTTACTGGCAGACTTATGAGCCTGACAGGAAACACAAAACCAAGCATAAGCCAGTAATTGGTCATTATTAAGTAAATCAGGTCTGTCATAACATATAGTTTAAGTTTCTAAAACCCTTCAATATGAAAGTAAAATGTTTTGATAGACCTGATATATAGTGCTGTTGTGTTTACCGACAAAACTAGAGCATCGTTTTTAATTACTGGTCCGTTATACTTGTCTGAACTTCTGCATTATAATAAAGACATGAAAAGAAAATAAAAGGAAAGTAAAAGTAAAGATTTACAGTTATTGTATCTTCTGTTATAATGATATTGTCTTTATATTCTGATAATACCCATCAACAACTTCTGTTAAGTCGATATCCTCCTTTTAGAAATCCATTTTATTTTATTATTGTTTTTTGCTATTCTGACTATTATATCGAAAGTTGAAAAGTATAGATAATCTAAAGTATGGGAAATTTTAAAGTATGGAAATTTGCCGGAATAGGGAGTAGGTTGATCTAAAAGTCATAATATATAAAATTGTCATACAGAGTGTTATAAGTTAATGAAAAAGCAATGTGGGATAAACAGAAAATGAGAGAACACCGAAATCTCTCCAGATGTAATTTGATATGGTTTTAATAAACGGCTTAACAAAGTCAATTCGAATATGTTTAAATAAGATAGCAAATCAATATGTGAACAAGATGACAATTCATTATTGACAAAAAGTATGTAATAAGTTATTATAATAATAAGAACATAAGTTCGTGAATGAAAAGGAGATTGAATATGTCAAGGGAAGATAAAACAAGAGCATTAGAATCCGCATTAGCGCAGATAGAGAAGCAATACGGTAAAGGTTCCATAATGAAATTAGGTGATACGGCCGCTCATATGAATATTGAGACAGTTCCTACCGGTTCCATCAGTCTGGATATTGCTTTGGGTCTTGGAGGTGTTCCAAAGGGAAGAATAATTGAAATCTACGGACCGGAATCCAGTGGTAAAACAACAGTAGCATTACATATGGTTGCAGAAGTTCAAAAACGTGGAGGTATAGCTGGTTTTATTGACGCAGAACATGCGCTTGATCCGGTATATGCCAAGAATATCGGTGTTGATATTGACAATTTATATATATCCCAGCCTGATAACGGTGAGCAGGCATTAGAAATCACCGAAACCATGGTTCGTTCGGGAGCTGTAGACATTATTATTGTTGACTCGGTAGCTGCTTTGGTTCCCAAGGCAGAAATTGATGGAGATATGGGCGATTCCCATGTAGGTTTGCAGGCAAGGTTAATGTCACAGGCCTTAAGAAAGTTAACTGCAGTAATCAGCAAGTCTAACTGCATTGTTATATTTATCAACCAGTTACGTGAAAAAGTAGGTGTCATGTTTGGTAATCCTGAGACAACAACAGGAGGCCGGGCCCTTAAGTTTTATTCTTCCATACGTCTGGATGTACGAAGGATTGAATCATTAAAGCAAGGCGGAGACATAATAGGTAACAGGACCAGAATCAAAGTCGTTAAGAATAAGATTGCACCTCCCTTTAAAGAAGCGGAATTTGACATTATGTTCGGGCAGGGTATTTCCAGAGAAGGCGATGTACTGGATCTGGCAGCCAATGAGAATATTATAATTAAAAGCGGAGCCTGGTATGCGTATAATGATGCTAAAATTGGACAAGGCCGTGAGAATGCCAAGACTTACTTAAAAGATAATCCGGAAATCTTTGCAGAAGTTGAAACAAAAGTTCGTGAGAAATTTAATATTACGGATGATCTTGTTGATTTTTCCAAGAGTACGGAAGAAAACAATAAATGATAAGTAATTAACTTATTATAAAACTTAGCGGGTATTCTGCTAAGTTTTATTTTATGATAAGGATATAACAGATGAGTATTCGAAGAAAAAACTGAACTATAATATGATAGCCAATATTTAAGGAGAAGGCAGTTATGATAATTACAAAAATTGAGAAACTAGATAAAGGAAAGGTTAAAGTATATATTGATCAAGAATTTAAATTCTGTCTTTATGAAAAGGATCTTAAAATTCACCAGATAAAAGAAGATGCAGAAATTTCAGAGATGGTTTATCGGGATATCTATAACAATACGGTATTGCGTAGGGCAAAGCAAAAAGCACTGGCAGTTTTAAAGTTTATGGACCGCACAGAAGCAGAACTTATCCTAAAATTAAAGCAGGCCGATTATACAGATCCTATTATTTCCGATGTGCTTACCTATATAAACAGCTATCATTATATAGATGATGAGAGGTATGCGTCCAGCTACATACGTTCAAAAAAAGATATAAAAAGTAAACGACAGATTTATGCGGAACTGGTTCAAAAGGGAATTGATAAAGGGAATATTGACCAGGCTTTCAGTGAAGAATATGATAATGAGGAGTCCGCAATACTAAGAGCTGTTGCTAAAAAGTCAAAATCAGTGAAAGACATGACCTATGAAGAAAAAACCAAACTAATTGCCAGTTTATATCGAAAAGGTTTTCAGTTAGATTTAATTAAAAAAATAATTGATTAAATTCAAATCTTGTTGAAAAATACTATTGCTAATTATTAAAATATAATTAAAAATGAAGTTTTATGCATCTCAGTATTGAAATTTTACCAAAAAAGGAATATACTTATAATTGGCAGAAAATTTGATTTTAATATCACAAAATAGAAAAACGGAGGGCAGAAAATGAATACGACAGCGCAATTGTCAGCAAGAGAAAGAATAAACTCTTTGCTTGACGACAATAGTTTTGTTGAAGTTGGTGCACTAATAACTAGAAGAAGTACCGACTTTAATCTGCAGCAGAAAGAAGCACCTGCTGATGGAGTTATTACCGGTTATGGGGTTATTGATGGTAATCTGGTATATGTATACTGTCAAGACAAATCCATACTAAACGGTACCATCGGAGAAATGCACGCTAAAAAAATTGCATATATTTATGATTTAGCACTTAAGGTAGGAGCACCGGTCATTGGTATCATTGACTGTGCAGGTTTAAGACTGCAAGAAGCAACAGATGCATTAAATGGATTTGGAGAAATCTATTTGAAACAGACTTTGGCATCTGGAGTTATTCCACAGATTACAGCAGTACTTGGTACTTGTGGTGGTGGAGCAGCGGTTTTAACTTCCTTAAGTGATTTTTCATTTATGACTAAATCAAACGCTAAATTATTTGTTAATTCTCCTAATGCATTAGAGAGTAATTATACTTCCAAACTAGATACTGCTTCTGCAGATTTCCAGGCTAAAGCAGGAACTGTGGATTTCGTTTTAGAAGATGATTCAGCTGTTCTTACTAAGATCAGAGAATTAGTTACCATATTACCATCTAATAATGAAGATGACGCATCTTACGATGAATGCGAAGATGATTTAAACAGATTAGTACCTGAAATCACTGGATTTATAGCCGATTCTGCAGCTGCTTTAAGAGCTGTTTCAGATAATAATTATTTTCTTGAAGTAAAGGCTGAATATGCCAAAGAAATGGTTACCGGATTTATCCGTCTTAATGGAATGACGGTAGGCGCTATTGCCAACAGAACCGAAATACTGGATGCTGAGGGTAAGGTTTCTGAGAAGTTTGATGGAACATTAACTACTGCTGGCTGCTATAAAGCTGAAAAGTTTGTTCAGATATGTGACTCCTATAATATTCCTGTTTTGACCTTAACCAATGTTACCGGATATAAAGCAACGGTTAACGAAGAAAAATCCATTGGTATAGCAACAGCAAAGTTAACCTATGCATTTGCCAATGCGACTGTACCAAAAGTTAATGTAATTGTTGGAAAAGCTTACGGAAGTGCTTATCTTACTATGAATTCCAAGCATATCGGCGCGGATTTGGTATTAGCCGTTGAAGGCGCAGAGATTGGTATGATGGATGCGAAATTAGCTGCACAGATTATGTATGATAAGGAACCTGAAGTAGTTGAAGCAAAAGCTTCCGAATATGCAGAACTTCAGTCCAGTGCTGTAGCGGCAGCCAAGAGAGGCTATGTTGACAGTATCATCGATGCAGCAGCTACTAGAAAACATTTAATCTATGCATATGAGATGTTATTTACAAAGAGAGAAAGCCGTCCCAGTAAAAAACACGGCACTGTATAGTAAATTACATCCCTGATATATACTTGCGCATAAGCGCAGATGGGAGCAAACTATGAATTTATTACATTCAGGATATAGTAATATCGTATTGGCAGCGAATGGCGATTCAAGTTTTGCGGATAGTATTCCCCAGCCATTGTTGAATATTTTAATAGGTTTAGGAATTATATTTGCTGCAATCGTTTTCATCGCTGGCCTGATTTATATAATAAAGTCAATTTCAAATTTATCGAATAACAAACCGAATGACACAGTATCAGGTTTTACAGGTGCCGTTAATAATGGGTCGAATACCGCTGTAAATACTGGTAATGACGCTGTAGTGGAAGAAGAACTGGTTGACGATTTGGAATTAGTAGCGGTTATAACAGCTGCAATCATGGCATCTATGGGTAAGGAAGCTCCTGCGGATGGATTAGTTGTAAGATCTATAAGGAAAGTTAATAAAAGATGGCAGAATGCATAATAAGATTTAGTTAATTTACTACTGTTTTTGATTATTAATATAGTTACCTTGTAAATGAGGGCATTTACAAGAGGCACAAGGAGGAAATATATCATGAAGAATTACACAATTACCGTCAATGGAACAGCATATGAAGTAACAGTGGAAGAAAATACAGGAAGTTCTTTTCAGGCGGCAGCACCGAAAGCAGCGCCTGTAGCAACACCGAAAACAGCACCCGCAGCAGCACCGGCCGCAAAAGCTGAAGCACCTGCAGCAGCACCTGCAGCAAAAGGCGGAGCTGCCGGCAATATCAAAGTAAATGCACCTATGCCTGGTAAAATTATAGCTATTAAGGCAAACGTAGGACAAACCGTAAAACGTGGTGATGTTCTTTTAATCTTAGAAGCTATGAAGATGGAAAATGAAATAGTAGCTCCTGATAACGGTACCATTGCAAGCATTAACGTATCCGCTGGTGATATGGTTGAATCCAGTACATTATTAGCTACTTTAAACTAATCAAATAAAAGTGACTTAAATTTAGTGAAATTATTAACAGGAGGTATAAGAATGTCAGAGCAAGTAAAAAGACCGGTAAAGATTACCGAAACTATATTACGTGACGCACATCAGTCCTTAATTGCCACCAGAATGACAACAGAACAGATGCTTCCCATTGTTGACAAGATGGATAAGGTCGGTTACCATGCAGTGGAATGCTGGGGCGGCGCAACTTTTGATGCGTCCTTAAGATTCTTAAAAGAAGATCCATGGGAAAGACTTAGAAAATTAAGAGCCGGATTTAAAAATACAAAACTTCAGATGTTATTCAGGGGACAGAATATATTGGGTTACCGCCATTATGCAGATGATGTGGTGGAATATTTTGTTCAGAAATCATTGTCCAATGGTATTGATATCATCAGAATATTTGATGCCTTAAATGATTTAAGAAACTTAGAATGTGCGGTAAAGGCAGCAAATAAGGAAAACGGTCATGCACAGGTTGCCATTTCCTATACTTTAGGGGATGCATATACTACAGAATACTATATTGATATGGCTAAAAGAATAGAAGAAATGGGTGCAAATTCAATCTGTCTTAAGGATATGGCTGGTTTATTGGTTCCTTATGAAGCAACAAGTTTAATTACTGCATTAAAATCTGCCGTAAGCATACCGATTGACCTTCATACTCATTATACCAGTGGTGTGGCTGCGATGACATATATGAAGGCAGTAGAAGCAGGCTGCGATATTATTGATACGGCTATGTCACCTTTTGCTATGGGTACCAGTCAGCCGGCAACAGAAGTTATGGTTGAAACTTTCAAAGGTACACCTTATGATACCGGTTTTGATCAGCAGCTACTTGCTGAAATAGCAGACTATTTCAGACCGATGAGAGATAAAGCTTTAGAAACCGGATTATTAAATCCTAAGGTTATGGGTGTTGATATTAAGACATTATTATATCAAGTACCCGGTGGTATGTTATCCAATCTTGTATCACAATTAAAGGAACAAAAAGCAGAGGATAAATATTACGATGTATTAAGAGAGATTCCAAGAGTACGTAAGGACTTTGGTGAACCGCCGCTAGTTACACCTTCCAGCCAGATTGTTGGTACACAAGCTGTGTTAAATGTTATAGCTGGTGAACGTTATAAGATGGTAACAAAGGAAACCAAAGCAGTCTTATCCGGTGAATACGGACGTACCGTTAAACCTTTTGATCCAGAGGTTCAAAAAAAGGTTATCGGAGATGCAAAACCGATTACCTGTCGTCCTGCTGATTTGCTAAAACCTGAATTAAAAACAATAGAAAAAGAAATGGAACAATGGAAAGAACAAGATGAAGATGTATTGTCCTATGCATTATTCCCTCAGGTAGCAACAGAGTTCTTTAAATACCGTCAAGCGCAAAAAACAAAAATTGATGTAACAGCAGCCGATACCGCTAATAAGGCATATCCGGTTTAATTGATAAAATACAGAATTATACAGGACAGAATCTATTGAAAGGTTTTGTCCTGTTTTTCTTTTAAAAAAGATGAATAATGGAAAGGGATATTAAAAGGAATATTAAAAGGAATAATCTCGTAAAAGAGAATCAGATAAATCGGAGGTGTTTCATGAAAAGTAATAAGTCAAAGTATATTATGATTATTCTGGGATTATTTTTACTTATAACCGTTGTAATTATCATATCGCATAAATTTAGTCTCAATACGACTTATAGCAGCGTATCCTATGATAAGTTAATGGCAGTGTTGGAGCATAAGGGGTTTTCGATAGATAGTAAGGCGGTTGATAAGGATATTCTAGAGGGTATAAGAAACTATGTAACGATCGATGAAAAAGATAATATTTCGGTTTATCTATATAAAAATAACAAAGCGATGGAAAGAGATGCGGGATATATTTCACCGGACGGTTTTGGATATGATAAGCTGATAAAGCATGTATCAGTAGATTGGATTGCTCCTCCGCATTTCTACAAAATGGATAACATGATTGTATTATATTGCGGTGAAAGGGAAGAAATTATTAACTGCCTTAAGGAATTTATGGGAGAGCAATTTGCGGGACAATAAATTTAGAGCAAACATAAAAATATTATGTAAACTTATATTTCTGAAAATATCATATTTACAATAATGAAATAAAGAAGACAATACAAATCAATTCAAAATAGTAAAATTCATATGAAAGTTTATAATTATTTTTTATATTTTAATTTTTTATATATTTACTTATTTCTTAAAATAGCTTACTATAAATAGATAAAAAGTAGGCAATATTAAGTTAAAAATGTTTGGAGGAATATATGGAGCACATTAAACCATATAAAAAAGGAGTAGAGTATTCCTATACTTTGGGAGCATTCCCAACATTCGAATTGATAAAAGCACATCCTGAACTTGTGAAGGCTGTTTATATACATTCCACTTTTACTGACAGAGAAAACCTTGTCAGTTTGTGTGGTGAAAAAAAAATACCTGTTTTAGCAGAGGATAAAATATTTAACAAATTAAGCGATAAGGAAAATTGTTTTGTAATCGGTGTTTTTGATAAATATGAATGTCTTTTAGAACAGAACAAATCTCATATTGTACTGGTAAATCCAAGTAATATGGGCAATCTGGGAACTATTATCAGGACTGCCGTAGGGATGGGAATTTATGATCTTGCGATTATAACACCCTGTGCCGATATTTTTAACCCTAAAACCATACGTTCTTCTATGGGGTCATTATTTAAACTAAGGCATCAGCATTTTGATTCCTTTGCGAAATACAAAGAGTGCTATCCAAAGCACGATGTGTTCACTTTTATGCTTAACGGTGCCAATACCTTGGAGATTCAAAATTGTCCAAAAACAGAACTATTTTCCCTTGTCTTTGGCAATGAAGCGACAGGCTTGGATGATTCTTTTCTAAAAGAAGGGACAAGTATTTGTATCCCCCAATCACCAGAAGTGGATTCCTTGAATATAACAATTGCGGTAGGTATCGGAACATTCATTTTTACGCATCAAGGTGGTTAAAACGTTATGATTTCTTTGTTACCCTAAGCGGTAAATGAAGGGAAGGTCAAAGGGTGGAAGAAAAAATACGATTTGAAAGGATGCTGCATTTTGATTCTTTTAAAGATTGAAAGAAATACACGATTTGAAAGGATGCTGCATTTTGATTCTTTTAAAGATTGAAAGAAATACACGATTTGAAAGGATGCCACATTTTCATTCTTTCAAAGGTTGAAAGAAAATATACGAATCGAAAGGATGCCACATTTTCATTCTTTCAAAGGTTGAAAGAAAATATACGAATCGAAAGGATGCCACATTTTTATTCTTTCAACCTGATTGTGGCTATATCGCAAGGGGACTTGTGGTATAACTATGGGATTAAAAATGAGTCGGATCACTGTAAGAATGGCAGCCCTAGAGGATGCAGAAGAAATATATTACATTTATGAACCTTATATCTTAAATACGGTAATAACCTTTGAATATGAAAAAGTACCGGTGGAGTTGTTTCGGGAACGTATGAAAAAAGTAATGGAGAAGTTCCCCTGGCTGGTTTGCATCATTGATGATGAAATCGCAGGTTATGCGTACTGTTCTCCACACCTGGAACGAGCAGCTTTTGGGTGGGATTGTGAATGTTCCGTCTATCTGAATGAAAAATACCACCGAAGGGGGATTGGAACTGCGTTATATAACGCGATGTTCAATATAATAAAGAAACAAGGATTTTATAACATTTACTCATTAATCTGCGTACCTCATGAAAGCAGCGTAGCACTTCATAAAAAGTATGGTTTTACAGAAGTGGGAACTTATAATAATACGGCATATAAATTAGGACGGTGGAGACATCTATTGGTTATGGAAAAAAGACTTAAGGAAACCACCGGAGAACCTGAACCGATTGTTTCGGTACATAATATTGATAAGGATTTTCTGGAAGAAGAATTCCGTAAAGCAGAGAGTTTATTACGTTAAGTATCCTTAATAAATTTTGATTCCCAAATTGTAATCCAGAAAGTAATACTTTTACAGGAAAATATGTTTGGCTGTGAATTCATTGTCTGAAATAGAGATAATATTTTAAAAAAAATGATTATTAGTCAAGAATATGATTTTTAAGAAAATAATTATTTGTCAAGGATATGATTTTTAAGAAAATGATTATTTGTCAAGGATATGGTTTTTAAGAAAATTATAATTTGTCAAGGATATGATTATTAAGAAAAATAATTATTTGTCAAGGATATGGTTACTAAGAAAATGATTATCTGTCAAGAACATAATTTTTGAAGAATTTTTGAAGAAAATGAATGTTTGTCAAGAAAATTCCTTGACAAACATATCAGAATCAGATATACTATCATCTGTAAAGAAAATAACTTTACAGGTGGTGCTGATATGGATGATATGATAATGGACGATAAACTAAAAGAAAAAGTTGAACTTTCAATATTATTTGATTTCTACGGGGAATTGTTAAAAAACCATAATAAGCAAATATTTGAAGATTATATTCTCAATGACTTATCTTTAAGTGAGATTGCAGAAGAGCAAGGCATCAGCAGGCAGGGTGTTTATGATATAGTAAAGCGCTGCAGCAAACAATTAAAAGAATGTGAAGAAAAACTTAATTTAGTAAAAAAGTTTGAGGAAACCAAAGCCTTAGTTAACCGGATTAAAGCCCTGTCTGAGCAGATGAAGATATCCGGAAAATTGACCGGCTTAGAGGATATCATTATATTATCCGATAACATAATGAAAGACTTATAACCAAAATAATTTATATAAATAATTCAATTTGTAATTAGAAATTTAAACTTGCTATTCATAACACGGATTTTTAATTTAAATTTATAGTTTGAAATTTGCAGGACAAAACAAGTTAATTAAAATTTACGTAATTGTTGTCCGAAACTACGCAGCAGTATTCTCAAATTTGAGAATGTATGTAATCATTAGGAGGTTGTACATGGCATTTGATAGCCTATCTGAAAAACTGCAAAATGTATTTAAAAATTTAAGAGGTAAAGGACGCTTATCCGAAGCGGATGTTGCCACTGCTCTGAAAGAAGTTAAGATGGCGTTGTTAGAAGCCGATGTTAATTTTAAAGTTGTTAAAAATTTCATCAAATCCGTACAGGAACGTGCCGTAGGACAGGATGTAATGTCCAGCTTAACACCGGGACAGATGGTAATTAAAATCGTTAATGAAGAAATGGTTAACCTGATGGGTTCTGAAACCACTGAAATATCCTTTAAACCCGGAAACGAAATTACCGTCATTATGATGTGTGGGTTACAGGGTGCAGGTAAAACCACTACTACAGCTAAATTAGCCGGCAAATTCAAATCCAAAGGGAAAAAACCTTTGCTTGCTGCCTGTGATATCTACAGACCCGCAGCGATTGAGCAGCTACAGATTAATGGAGATAAGCAGGGGGTTCCCGTATTTTCCATGGGAGATAAGCATAAACCGGTGAACATAGCAAAAGCTGCCATCGAACATGCCATTAAGAACAATTATAATGTTGTTATATTAGATACGGCTGGTCGTCTTCATATAGACGAAGACATGATGAATGAGTTAATTGAAATCAAGGAAAATGTAAGTGTACATCAAACCATATTAATTGTTGATTCCATGACTGGTCAGGATGCGGTTAATGTAGCTGAAAATTTCAGCAATAAAATCGGTATCGATGGTGTTATTTTGACCAAGCTGGATGGTGATACAAGAGGTGGTGCAGCCCTTTCCATTCGTGCTGTAACCGGAAAGCCAATTCTCTATGTTGGTATGGGTGAGAAATTATCGGATCTGGAACAATTTTATCCGGATCGTATGGCATCCAGAATCCTTGGAATGGGTGATATCCTCACTTTAATTGATAAGGCCCAGGCTGATTTTGATGAAGATAAAGCAAGACAATTGGAAAAGAAAATCAAAAAAGCAGAGTTTGACTTTAATGATTTCTTAGATCAGATGCAGCAGATTAAAAAAATGGGCGGCATTGGTGATATATTAAAGATGATGCCTGGTATGGGCGGAGGAATAAAAGACGTTGACATTGATGAAAATGCCTTATCTGGAGTTGAAGCAATAATTTATTCTATGACAAATGCAGAACGTTCCAATCCGGATATCTTAAATCCCTCCAGAAAAAAACGTATTGCTAAAGGTGCCGGTGTGGATATCAGCGAAGTTAACAAACTGGTGAAACAGTTTGAACAGATGAAGAAAATGATGAAACAGTTTTCCGGTATGATGGGCGGGAAAGCCGCAAAACGAGGCAAATTCAAATTGCCCTTTGGATTTTAGTTGGTATTATGTTATAAACAATATTTGTTATAACTTTTACAATAGAAACTTAATATATATTGTATATTAAGAGATATTAATTTAAGGAGGTGAAATCAATGGCAGTTAAAATTAGATTAAAGAGAATAGGACAGAAAAAAGCTCCTTTCTATAGAATCGTTGTTTCTGATTCCAGATCACCAAGAGATGGAAAGTTTATCGAAGAGATCGGTACTTATGATCCGACCGTAGAACCAAGTGCTTTTAAAGTTAATGAAGAAGCAGCTAAGAAATGGTTATCAAATGGTGCACAACCTACTGAAACAGTTGGTAATTTATTTAAAAAAGCAGGTATTTCTAAATAGTGCCTGTTAACTATTACGGTTTAGTTGCTACAAGAATTGTACATTTTTTGTACTATGCATTTCACATTCCAGTGGAGGTGAAGAGTAATGAAAGAATTAGTTAAAGTAATTGCTACATCACTCGTTGATCACCCTGAAGAAGTTGTTGTAACTGAGAAGGAAACCGATAAGTCTATAATTGTTGAATTGAAAGTGGCCCCGGAAGATATGGGTAAGGTCATTGGAAAACAAGGCCGTATTGCAAAGTCCATTCGTACAGTTGTTAAAGCAGCAGCTACAAAGGATGACAAAAAAGTAGTAGTCGAAATACTACAATAATTCCCAATTAAAACAAAAGTCGAATGTTCATGCAGGAAGCTTTGTTTAATTGCAGTATTTATCATATGAATACTGTTTTAAGATACAAGAACCCAGTCTTATTGACTTGCCTTTTTGGCTCGGGTTCTTGTTTTGTATTAAAAAGTAATCATATCTTTATTTAGAAAACCAATCATTATCATATTAATTATTTTTATAATATATTAAAGTCTTCATAATGATATTGCAAGCCATTCATAATGATATTGCAAGCTGTTCATAATGATATTACAAGCCATTCATAATGATATTACAGGCTTCATAATGATAATACAAGCCTTCATAATGATAATACAAGCCTTCATAATGATAATACAAGCCGTTCATAATGATATTACAAGCCGTTCATAATGATATTACAAGCCGTTCATAATGATATTACTTGTCGTTCATAATGATTACAAGCCATTTATAATGATATTTTACAAGCCATCCGCAAGGATATTATAAAAGCATTCGTAATAATAATGATTTTATAATGGGTCATCCATAATAATATTTTACTCAGTATTTTAACTGGCAATAATTTAATTAATACTAATGTTTTGATATATATATTTTATAAGAACAGATAGGAGCTGTAATGGATAATTTTTTACGTGTTGGAGTAATTTCTTCAACCCATGGTATCCGAGGTGAAGTAAAGGTATATCCTACTACTGACGATATCAATCGGTTTAAAAATTTAAAACAGGTTATATTAGATACCGGAAAAGAACAGATAAACCTTGAAATAGAAGGGGTTAAATTCTTTAAACAACAGGCCATCCTGAAATTCAAGGGTATTGATAATATAAATGATATTGAAAAATATAAAGGCAAGGATCTTCTTGTAACAAGAGAGAATGCAGTAAAACTTGAGAAAGATGAATATTTTATATATGATATTATCGGTTCAAAGGTTATTACAGATGAAGAGGAAGAGTTAGGAGAATTAACAGAAGTAATGACTACCGGAGCTAATGATGTATACATTGTTTCAACAAAGGAAGGAAAAGAAATTTTGCTGCCCTCCATTAAGGAATGTATATTAGATATAGATGCTGTTAATAAAATAATAAAAGTCCATGTTTTACCAGGATTAATCTGATTTGCCCGATATGCTGCAAAGATAAAAAAAGAATTATATCCGAAATAAATTGCACCGGGATAAATAAAGGAGTTTTACATGAATTTTTATGTTTTAACATTGTTTCCTGACATGATTGAACAGGGACTGAATACCAGTATAATCGGTCGGGCACTGGATAAGGGATTGTTGACCCTGAATATGGTTGACATCAGAGATTTTGCTGAAAATAAACATAATCGGGTGGATGATTATCCTTACGGGGGCGGAGCCGGCATGGTTATGGCACCGGGCCCGGTTTATCGTGCACATCAATATATTATGGAACAGATTAAATTAAGGAAAGGTCTGACACATAATAGATTCGAATATCCAGATAAAATGGAAGCTGATAAAACAGTATCAGCAGAGACACTAGAAGAAAACAAATCAGAAAAAAACCAATCAACCGAAGTGGATAAGCAGAATTCTAAGCCTATAAAAAAACAAACCAGAGTAATTTATCTTACTCCACAAGGCAGCGTATTTAATCAAGGTATGGCAGAGGAATTCGCAGAAGAAGAAGATCTGATATTCTTATGTGGTCATTACGAAGGTATTGACGAGCGGGTGTTGGAAATGGTGGTAACCGATTATGTTTCCATCGGAGATTATGTACTTACCGGAGGTGAGCTGCCGGCCATGGTTATGATTGATGCCATTGCAAGGTTAGTGCCAGGGGTTTTAAATAATGATGTTTCAGCAGAATTTGAAACCTTTCAGGATAATCTGTTAGAGTATCCACAATATACAAGACCTGAAGTATTTATGGAAAAGTCTGTACCGGAGGTGTTATTATCCGGTCATCATGCCAAGGTAGAAGAGTGGAGAAAACAGCAGTCCATTTTAAGGACAGCTAAAAACAGACCTGATTTGCTGAAAAAAGCGGAACTGTCTCAAAAGGAGAAAAAATTTCTTAATGATTATTTAAAAAAGTAAATTTGAATTCTTAGACATTGGAAGGCTTCATGTTCCTTACAAATATGTAAAAAAGTGAGATATATCCTTTTCTTTCTTTATTTTCTCTTGATTTTACTTTTATTTAATTTTACTAGAAAATACTTGCAATCTATATCCCCATCTTTGACAGGTCAAAAGCGGAAAACGCTGTATTTATAAGGCATTTTCCGCTTTTTAATGATGAAAAAATGTAGCTATATATTATTACTTTTTCTTTGTTTCTCGAATAGTCTTCTTCATGTTAACGTCGGTTATAATCTCATAATCCGTACGGAAACCAAAGGCTTCATGTAAAGCATCCGTAAGGTCTGTCCTTGTGTAGGCTGGTATGTAACCAAGTTTTTCTCCTGGGCGTGATATCATCATAGTTCGCAAGGTATCCATGATCTCTTCACAGGTGTATTCTCCAGAAAGCTTTTTCTCCAGTACCCGGAACACGAATAATGCAATGTAGCACGTAATGAAATGTGCTTTGATACGATCTTCTTTCTGAAGATATATAGGGCGGGCTTTAAACTCTGTTTTCATGATACGGAAGCATTCCTCAATCTCCCAGCGCTTCTTGTTAATCTTAATAATCTCATCAATCCCCATGTTCTCAAGGTTCGTACATACGGAGTAAAAACCATCATATCGTTCTTCTTCATGGATAGCAGTTGCATCCAGAAATGGGATATCTTTTGAACATACCTCACCATCCTCCGTAACAACCTCATGTCCAATAAAACGGTGTGGGTCGTTCTGATTTTTGGGACGTTGTTTATATTTTCCACTATTGATAAGCTCCTGTGCTCGGTCAATCTGCCCCTGACGTATTTTGCGTTGATAGCGTTGATACTTTAAAGAAAAGGAAACAATCAAATGCTGTTCCAGTGGGGTAGCACCCTGTTTGATTTTTCTTTGGGACAGGTCTTCTTTTATCCAGCGATCCTTGTAGTAAATCTTATTGTAATCTTCTGTTTCATCCAGCTCACTAATGTTATAGGTTCGGCTGTCGCCAGCCAGGCGCCACCCATCTGGATCAAGGGCAAAGTCTTTTAGATAGGAAGGGAGTTGTTTGACTGACTGCGTAGTAATAAAACTACGGAGTCGCTCGCCTCCAATGGATTTATCATTAAATTTACGGTTGCTCTTGGATGAGAGCCCTGCATCGGTGCAGACAATGATCTGATCCAGACCATAATCACTGATCACCTTTTTTTCTAAAGGTTTCAGAGTAGGCTGCTCGCTTTGATTTCCGGGAAAGATATCAAAAGCCAGAGGAATACCATCGTAATCCATGAAAAGACCCATACCAACCAGGGGTAAAGGCTGATGCTGCTTGCTCTTTCCGTATCTGCGAAGATCATCCGCTTCTTCAAGTTCAAAGTAAAAGTTAGTACAATCGTAGTAAAGGATATCCTTGCGTCGTTCCACGACTTTCTGACTATTTTTATAAAGCTCTGCCTGGATAAAGTCATTTTCTTGTGCCAGAACAGATAAGGCACGATAAATATCATGCAGTTCGAAAGAAGGTTGTTCTATGAACACGTCGGCCTGCCTGTTTGAAGCCAGTTTAGAAGAAGGATAGAGAATCCTTGTATAAATAAGTTTGGAAAGGATATCATTTAGGTCATACTCAAAGGAATGCCTTGAACGGATTGAGCTGCATATTTTGTGGAGACCAAGACTGTAGTAAGCATCCTGCAAGAAAAGATATCCGCAGTTAAAAGCTTTTTGCTCACCCTTTTTTAAGAGTTTAGTAGGGGAATAACTAACAATAATCTCTTTCTGTTCGTCGTACACTTTACGATTGAGTTCATTTACGTATTCCTGAGCCCAAATATATGGATCCATGCCATGAGCTTTTGTTCTTACTTCATCAAGGTTACCTAATTTTTCAACTGTAACAGTGGTAACAGAGCCATTCTGCTTGCGTATGGTTTTTTGTACATAGAAAGATGAAGAATTTTTGGACTTACTAACAGTTAGTTTCATAAAAAACACCTCCATGCCTTATTATACCATATATAGCCAAAAATAGCTACATATATTTACGCGAAATTTGACAAAAAAATAAGCCTATATCAAGGCTTACAGCAATTTATTCTTCATTTAACTGTCAAACTTCCGGCTGAAAAAAGCGGAACTGTCTCAAAAGGAGAAAAAATTTCTTAATGATTATTTAAAAAAGTAAATTTGAATTCTTAGACATTGGAAGGCTTCATGTTCCTTACAAATATGTAAAAAAGTGAGATATATCCTTTTCTTTCTTTATTTTCTCTTGATTTTACTTTTATTTAATTTTACTAGAAAATACTTGCAATCTATATCTGAATATGTTAAAGTAAGATGTTGTGAGATGGGATGGTCCTCTAATACACCGCTTTTCTGATTTTCAGGACATGTTTTTTACATATCCGTAAAGCAAGGTATTAAGAACATCTAAATATTAAGGAGGTCACAAAATGAACAATATTATTAAGAATATTGAAGCTGCTCAGCTCAAAGAAAACGTAGCCAGCTTTAACGTAGGCGATACTGTTAAAGTATATGCTAAAGTAAAAGAAGGTAACCGTGAAAGAACACAGATTTTTGAAGGCACAGTTTTAAAAAGACAAAACGGCGGAGCAAGAGAAACTTTCACTGTCAGAAAGTCCTCTAACGGTATTGGCGTTGAAAAAACCTGGCCATTACATTCTCCAAGTGTTGAAAAAATCGAAGTTATCAGACGTGGTAAAGTTAGAAGAGCTAAGTTAACTTATTTACGTAATAGAGTAGGTAAGAAGGCTAAAGTAAAAGAAATCGTAAAATAATTCGATCGTTTACAGATGAACAAAAAACGGGAAGGGACAACTACTTAGGTATTGTCCCTTTTTTAACAGGAAAAGATAAACGGAATCGTTTGTTGGTTTAACAGGAGTAAGGTTATGGATTTTGATTTTGATAAGGCAAGTAAAGGGCCTCTGATTAGAAAGATTATATTTAAAATAATCATATGGATTGTTGAGATTGCTTTTGTAATTACATTAGCTTATCTTATAGTAAATTATGCGTTAGAAAAGACCACCATGTTTGGTGTATCCATGGAAACAACCTTAAAGGATCAGGATAAAATAATCATTAACAAGTTTGCATACAAATTATCAAAACCAAAGCGCTTTGATATTATTGTTTTTAAACAAACGAATAAAGAACACAGCTATTATAATATGAAAAGAATTATCGCGCTGCCTGGAGAAAGAATTCGTATTGATGGCGGTAAGATCTATATCGACGGTAAAATCATCGAGGAACCTTTTGTTACTGAACCAATAAAAAACAGTGGACTTGCAGGGGAAGAAATTCTGCTTGATAAAAATGAATATTTTGTATTAGGTGATAACAGAAATAATAGTGAAGACAGCCGTTTTGCCAATATTGGTAATATACTTTTTAGTGACATAATCGGTAAAGCCTGGATTCGATCCAATAATTTCACCTTTATTAGTAATATAAATAAGAAAGAAATCAATAAGAATAATAATTCTACGGATACAACTGAAACAACCAATGATGAGAATTAATATTTATTAAAAGAGCTTAAATGAAAGAGTTAAGAGTTAATTGAAAGAGTTAATTGAAAGAACTAATTGATAGAGCTAATTGAAAGAGTTAATTGAAAGAGCTAAATGAAAGAGTTAATTGAAAGAGCTAAATGAAAGAGTTTAATTGAAAGAGCTTAATTGAAAGAGTTAAATTGATAGAGTTTTAATTGAAAGAGTTAAATTGAAAGATTTAATGAAGGGCTTAATAGAAGGAGTCTAATAGAAAAAACTTAATTGATTTGAAATTAATAGGAAAGAAAAGGTAGGTAAGTGAATGCATTTTCAATGGTATCCTGGGCATATGACAAAGGCAAAACGTATGATGCAGGAAGATATGAAATTAATAGATGTAGTAATTGAATTGGTGGATGCCAGAATTCCCCTTAGCAGTAAGAATCCGGATATAGATGATATGGCTAAAAACAAATCCAGGGTCATCTTATTAAATAAATATGATCTGGCTGATGAGAAACATACGGAAAGCTGGAAAACTTACTTTGAGAATAAAGGGTATTTCGTTACTTTGGTTAACTCCAAGAACGGAAATGGTGTAAGGAAAGTTAACGATGTGGTTCAATTAGCCTGCAAAGAAAAAATTGAAAGAGACAGAAAAAGAGGTATTTTAAACCGTCCGCTGCGTGCTATGGTAGTGGGAATCCCTAATGTGGGCAAATCTACCTTTATTAATAGTATTGCCGGTAAAGCCGCCACCAAGACCGGTAATAAACCTGGTGTAACAAAAGGAAAGCAATGGATTAAAATAAATAAAAACATTGAATTATTAGATACTCCTGGAATACTATGGCCAAAATTCGAAGATCAGTCCGTGGGATTAAAACTGGCTTACATTGGTTCTATCCGTGAGGAAATACTTAATATATATGAATTATCCCTGGAATTGATCCGTTTTCTTTTAGTTCATTATAAAAGCTGCCTGGCCAGCCGGTACGAAATAGAAGAAGATGAGGACAATTCCATAACTTTAAGCCGGATTGCTGAAAAAAGGGGTTGCAGAATTAAGGGCGGTGAATTAGACTTAAATAAAGCAGCGGGTTTTGTAGTGGATGATTTCCGAAATGGCAGATTAGGTAATATAACATTAGAATTCCCCGAGGTTTCTGATGCTGAGTAAATGTAACCTTCCATGAAAGAAAGTGGTGATTGGTGTTGGAAAATCAGGAATTGGAATCGAATGAAAGCCGTAATACAGGGGGCAGAACTAAGAAGGTTTTTACAGAGGGGTTACATCTGTTTTTTTATCTTGTAATTGTTATTCTGTCCACATTTTTAATCATGCATTTTATTGGTCAAAGAACACAGGTATACGGTCAATCTATGGAAAATACTCTTTCTAATCAGGATAGCCTGATTGTAGATAAAATATCTTATCATTTTGCTAAACCCCATCGTTTTGATATAGTGGTATTCCCTGTTGACGATAAGAAAAATATTTACTATATAAAACGTATCATCGGGCTGCCCGGAGAAACGGTGCAAATCATTGACGGAAAAATTTACATTAATAATAAATTATTAAAAGAAGACTATGGAAAAGAGGTCATTGCGATTGATCGGGAAGGTCTTGCCGCTCAGCCGGTTATGCTTGGCAAAGGTGATTATTTTGTGCTTGGTGATAATAGAAATCATAGTATGGACAGCAGGGATCCCGAAGTAGGCAATATATCAAAATCTTCTATAATCGGTAAAGCGTGGGTCCGTGTATGGCCTTTGAAGAAATTTGGATTTTTAAATCATTAGCAGTATGTTAAACTACAGATAAAGGAGACACGTATTTTGGATATTAAAATAACTGATATACAAAAGGAACTGGAGCTAACGGAACCTGGCAGTCTTGACGATATTTTAAATAAATACCGATCTGACAGCCGAGCAGGTGTTATGAAATTAATTCATAAATATGATAAGGAAAAACAAAAACTGGAAGCAGAAATTAAAAGAACCGAAGATATGAAGTGCTATGAAAAGAAATACCAGGAATATTCCTATATCTGCGGCATAGATGAGGTTGGAAGAGGTCCTTTGGCTGGTCCGGTAGTAGCCTGTGCGGTAATCTTACCAAAAGATTGCAGTATTCTGTATATTAATGACTCCAAACAGCTTACACAGAAGAAACGGGAAGAATTATATGATGAAATCATGGAGCAGGCAGTTGCGGTCGGTGTAGGAAGTGTACCTCACTCTAAAATTGATGAGATAAACATACTACAAGCAACCTATGAGGCGATGAGGCAAGCAATCGGTAATCTGGCTATAAAGCCTGATCTGCTTTTAAATGATGCCGTTACCATACCAGGAATCTCCATAAAACAGGTTCCCATAATTAAAGGAGATGCAAAGAGTATATCCATTGCAGCCGCCAGTATTGTTGCAAAAGTAACAAGAGACAGACTGATGACAGCATATGATAATATTTTTCCCCAGTACGGCTTTGCGGCAAATAAGGGATACGGTTCAAAAGAACATATTGAGGTACTAAAACAGTCAGGACCGTCACCAATACATAGACTAAGCTTTATTAAGAACTTTTTGTGATTTTAACGATTAGTATATTTCCTATAAGTGTCAGGAGTTTAACACTGAAAGAACAACAAAATCGAATCTGCTACCATAGCCTAGAAGTGGCAGAACCAGCATTACCTGGAAAGGTGTAAATTTTTAATTAGAAAGGATGCCACATTACGCTTCTTCAATCGGTGATACTTGTGTAACATTATATTCTGTGTAGTATCGTAGGAACATGCGGTAGGCAATAGGTGTAAAATTATGGCAGATAATTTTGATAAATTCAAGGATAAGAATAAAACAACTCACCATAATAAAACAGCAGTGGCGCTCACTTATAATCCGGAGGAAGCAGCACCAAGGATTATAGCTGCGGGAAAAGGTTATCTAGCAGATAAAATCCTTGAGAAAGCAGAACAGAATCGCATACCAGTCCACCAAGATGAACAGCTGGCAGCTACCCTTTCTAAATTGGATATTGGTGATTATATACCGCCGGAATTATATGATGTTGTATCTGAGATACTTCTTTTTGTTGATAATATGGATCGGATTAAAGCCAAGGTTCTTCCGAAGGGAGAATAGAATGTATAATAAGCGGTCGGTGGGTGCTCAAAAGGAAGAGATGGCAGCAGCCTACTTAAGAGAGAGGGGTTATGTGATCCTTGAACAGAATTTCCGATGCAGGACGGGTGAGATAGATATTATAGCCAGGGAGAAGGGATATCTTGCATTTGTTGAAGTAAAATACCGCAAAGACAGTGCTAAGGGATATCCGGAAGAAGCAGTAGATTTTCACAAAATGCAGAAAATAACCCGTACTGCTCAGTTTTATATGCTTATTAAGCATATACCGGAGGACACATCCTGCCGGTTTGATGTAATTACTATCTTAGATCAGGATATCACGCTAATACAGAATGCATTTGAGGCAGTCTATTAGAAAGGTAAAGTAGTCATAATGAAATTTAAAGATAATGAAAAAGCTGTTCTAAATATAGAATCGATTGCGCCCTATCTTACATTTCCTTCTTTAACCGGAATTGATTTTATTAAACACGGATTCTCAACCAGACTTGGTGGAGTAAGTGAAGGAATCTACGAATCCATGAATCTTGGTTTTAGTAACGGAGATGAGCCTGATCACGTTATGGAGAATTATAATCGTATCAGTAAGAGTATTGGCTTTTGTCTGGATTCGATTGTGACATCGGATCAGGTTCATAACACGGAAGTCAGACTGGTTACTGCCGAAGATAAGGGAAAAGGAATTAAGACAAGACGGGATTATAAGGGAATTGACGGTTTAATAACAAAGGAAGCCGGTATTATGCTGGCAACCTACTATGCAGACTGTGTTCCGCTTTATTTTATTGATAAAAAAAATCATGCTATTGGATTAAGCCACTCCGGTTGGCGTGGAACAGTCAAAAGAATGGGTGAGGTGACTCTTAAGGCTATGAAATCCCACTTTGGAACGAATCCTTCCGATGTTATAGCTATGATTGGACCCTCCATATGCGGTGACTGTTATGAAGTGAGCAGTGATGTAGCAGAGGCTTTTCAAAAGGAATTTAATGAAGAACAGCAAAAAGATATACTGATAAGGAAAGAAAATGATAAATACCAGTTAAATCTCTGGGAGGCCAACCGCCATATATTTGTAGACGCCGGGATAATACCTGAGAATATTCATGTCTCGGAAGTATGTACGTCCTGCAACAGTAGTCTGCTATTTTCCCACAGAGCATCAAAAGGCAAGCGGGGAACTCTGGCTGCATTTTTAATGATAAAAGAGTAGTAAAATCAGATGTGAATACGATTGCGGAATGTAATGGTGTTTGCTAATTATTAATATCAATATATTTAATAAACTCCTACAAACTAGGTTATATAACAAGAATAGTTTTGCGGGAGTTTTTATTGTATAAAATATAAAAGAAGACCAAACGAAACAGTACAAATAAATAATGCAACAAAACGACTAAAAGTAAAAATTAGAAAATACATAGATAAATGCCATATACCAATAACGTATACGAATGCGAGTATCAATGCAGTATATTAATGTGATATATTTATTATAAATGAATATCATTAAAATGTAAATGTAATAAGCTGAATGGATAATATATAGGAGATTTAATGATGTTATAATTGTCTAATTATTCCTCTTATAATCAGCGACAATATCCTGTATACGGGTAGTAGAGTCTAATATGCCATCTACGGACTGATCATGGTTTATGGTATGAATAATCAGCGCAAGATAGCGGCTTAAATCAACATTAGTATAATACTTTTTAGCAAGTAACTCAGGGGAACAATAAACAAGATTAGTTGTAAAAACACGATCTATGATTCCTTCTTCTACATATTTATCAAACATTCCATATCCATCCGTAAATAAACCGAAGGTAGCTGCAATATATATTTTAGAAGCTTTTCTTCGCTTTAATTCCAAAGCAATATTAAGAATACTGCGACCGGTAAAAATCGCATCTGCTACAATCAGAACATCTTTACCTTCCACGCTTGTACCTAAAAACTCATAAGCAGACACTGGTTTGTCTACATCAAAATTCTCTGTATAATCATGTTTTTTATAAAACATCCCCATGTCCACACCTAATATATTGGTGTAGAAAATAGCTTTTGACATAACACTTTCGTCCGGACTGATTATCATTAGGTGTTCACTGTCTAGTTTCAATCCCTTTTCTGTTGCCAGCAAAGCTTGTATAAATTGATAGGAAGTATAGAAATTATCAAAGCCATCAATCGGTATGGCGTTCTGAACCCGGGGGTCCAAAGCATCAAAAGTAATAATATTCTTAACACCCATCTTTACCAGTTCCTGTAGGGCGGTAGCGCAGTCGAGGGATTCTAAGTAAGTACGTTTGTGTTGTCTTCCTTCATATAAAAAAGGTATGATAACATTGATACGATGTGCCTTGCCATTACAAGCGTCAATCAACCGCTTTAAATCCTGAAAATGATCATCAGGGGACATCATATTGTTCATACCATCTAAACTATAATTTATGTTGTTATTTGTTACGTCAGCTAAAATATATAAATCAGTTCCATGAATGGATTCTCTGATAATTCCTTTCGCTTCACCTGAATTAAATCTAGGACAAGCTGCATCAACTAAATAAGTATCCGCTTCATAGCCGTTAAAAGCAGGTAAGTTTTTACATTCTAAAGCCTGGTTGTGTCTTGCATTTACAATTAATGAGTTTACTTTTTCTGCCAGGGGACGAAATCCATCCAATGTCATTATTTTTAAAGGTGCAACGGGAATAGTTTCTATCATATTATTGGTTGTCATAAAAGCCTCCAAAAGAAATCATTATCATACTATTTATAACACTACCGATGCCATTCGTCAATAAATAACAAAATATTAAGTGAATTAATTTCATATGAAAATTGCCGAAGTCTATTAATTTGAAAATATTTATAATTATTTCCAAATCCTATTGACAAAGTTATTAATTGCGTTATAATTAAGTAGTAAGTAGTAAGTAGTAAGTAGTAAGTAGTAAGTAGTAAGTAGTAAGTAGTAAGTAGTAAGTAGTAAGTAGTAAGTAGATTAAGAGCGAAAATGACGGAAGTGAAATTGAAGCAGTAGAGAAAAACACAAAATATAAGACGGAAAATACATTCATAATAACGGAATTAAAATTGTAAAGTAGTTAAAAACTAAAAAATCATAATTGGAGGTAATACCTTGAAAAATTTATCATTTATCCAGGAATTTTTTCTATGTGCATTAAAACCGGAAGGAAATATGTCATCTTTGAAATCAGTAGAAATTTCTACCTGTATTGTTGCGGGAGGTGTCTTAGCGTTATTGATTGATAACTATATTCTGATTGATGCGAATAAAAAAGTTCAAGTTGTGAAAGAACTTGATGCAGGCAAAAAGTATTTGGAACCACTATATCATTATATAAAGGACAGTAAAGCAAAAACGGTAGAGGGAATTGCGGAATCTTATATTTTTAGTTCGAATAAGAAATATAATAAGTTGATTCAGGTATTGGCGTCGTCTTTAGAAGATGGTTATGTTGAACTACATGATGATAAAGGGCTGCTCCGAACGAAAACAACAGTGGTTCCAATCCAGGGTGAACAACTGAAAATCATTGAAAAATTGAGAGCTGAATTTTTAGAAGAAGGCAGTGTCTCCGAAGAGACACTGACACTGGGAGTTTTGCTTTTGAAAAGCGGCTTAATAAAACGTTATTTTTCCAAGTTTGAAGCTGACAGATTAAAGGAACGTCTGGAAGAACTTAAAAAAAGTGATGCCGGAATATTTATTAAAAAAATCGTTGATTATATTGACACATTAATAACAATAATTGCGGCAATGTAAGCTTACTCCTGGTATAGTACACGATACCAGTTTATGAATTCTGAAAGAGAGGTGATCTGATTGTCTAGACAAAGAAGTATAGAAACTATAGAAAATGCTGAATATGTCACAATCGGAGAATTAGTACGGCTTACAGGAGTAAGGTACAGTACTTTAAAGTTTTATTCCGAAGAAGGAATTTTAAGTTTTGAACAAGATGATATAAACTTAACCAGACGATATAATAGAGAAGTTACGTTAAAAAAAATATCAACAATCAAAGAACTGAAGGAAAAGGGATTGACAATTCCTGAAATAAAAGAATATTTTTAAACTGATATAAAGATATATAAATCAGTACTTTACCTGCTATGCTGTAGGTTGTTCACTTAGTCAAATTAAGTAACCCTCCGTTGTCTTCAGACGGAATTTTGGGTAATACCCCCCCAGAAACTAGCAGGTAGAGCACTGGTAGTTAATAGTAATTACATTATAGAACATCTACATTACAATACCTTTACATAATATAACATAATTAGATACAAAATTGATTTGACAACATATGGAAATAAAGGTAGAATTTATTACAGAACATAAAATGTTAAATTATAACAATACTTATAATGAAAAAAATGATTTATATCGAAGGGGGATATATATTCGTGTTTCATATAGCAATTTGTGATGATGAGGTAGAGATTTGTTCTCAAATTGAAGCAATTATTTTAAAATATCAGAAACTTACTTCTCATGAGCTGGAAATAGAGGTTTTTTCATCGGGGGAAGAGTTATATAAATATTTGTTAGAAGATCACTTTTTTGACCTGATTTATTTAGATATTGAAATGAAGGAGTTAAATGGGATTCAGGTAGGACGAATGATACGGAAAACTATGGATAATTATTATACCAATATCGTTTATATATCCGGTAAGGATTATTATTATAAAGAATTATTTGAAGTTCAGCCCATGCATTTTTTGGAAAAACCCATAGACGCCGTAAAAATTATTGAAGATATCTGCCTGGCGATGAAGTTATCCAATAAACTTAATAAATTGTTTATATATAAAAAAGGTTATAACACTTATAAAATACCAGTAACGGATATATTATATTTTGAAAGTTCGGATCGTGAAATAAAAATTGTAACCACTAAGGAAGTTGAATGGTTTTATGGAAAGCTGGACGAAGTATATTCCCAGGTGGCAAAGCATTGCTTTATTCAGATTCATAGATCCTACCTCATTAACTATGCCCAGGTAAAAAAGTTTAAATATGATGAGGTACTTATGTTTAACTCGGATAACCTACCAATCAGTCAGTCCAGAAGAAAAGAAGTAAGAAAACATCAGCTGGCATATGCAAAAGAGAGGTTTTTGATATGATATTAAGTGTGTACAATATCATATATCTTTTCGGTAATGTATTTGGCACTTATACGATATATAAATTCATGAAGGTTTTCTTTGACAAAGATCGAACCTCAAGAACAACTGAAATTTTCTCTTACTTCTGCTACAATATTGCTATTTCTCTTATTTACATGTTTATTAATATTCCAATTGTATTGATGATAAGTAATATCCTTGCTTTTTTTCTTTTATCCTGGAATTATGTATCCAGCTTTAAATTAAGGATATTGGCAGCTTTATTTATATATTTAATACTAATGTGTATTGAAATGGCAATAGTAATTATGACGGGTTATCTTAAATTTCCTGTTTTAGAACAGAATGACTATTCCTCGGTTTATGGTATTTTAAGCATGAAATTGGTTTCTTTTGCGGTGGCATTAATCATCAATAATTTCAAAAATATCCGCAAGGGTAAGAATGTACCTAATTTTTATTGGGCTCTAATTGCACTGATACCGGCGGCATCATTGTATATCATAGTTCTTTTGTTTTGCTCAAAAGAACTTCCCTCCCCTTGGCTGGTCATCAGCATAATTTTAATATTGCTAATCAACTTTTCAACCTTCTTTTTGTATGATGTTATAATGAAGGTTATGTGGGAGCAAATGGATAAAAGATTGCTAGAACAGCAGAATCAATATTATGCGAGACAATTCAGCATTATGAAAGAATCCCTGCAGTCTTTAAAAGAGATGAAACATGACTGGAAAAACCATTTATCTGCGGTACATTCCTTAATTCAAAGAGGCGAAATAGAGAAATCTCTTCTTCACATTTCTGAAATGTTCCAGATTTCCAGTCAGGTGGGGCAAGCCCATACCGGCAATATTGTTGTGGATAGTATATTAAACTTTAAGCTTCAGGAAGTCTTTCGCAATCACATAGAAATCTCTCTGGATATTAATATTCCAGAGACTGTAAATATACCATCGTTTGATCTGACCGTTATTATTGGAAATCTTATCGATAACGCCATGGAAGCAGTTTTAAAATTAGAGGATAATCGATATATCAACATAAAAATGTCATACGATAAAGGGCAATTCCTGTGTTGTATCATGAATCCCTTTGACGGTACCCTTAATAAGGTCTTAAATCAGTATAGAACAACGAAAAATACGAATGAAAATCATGGGATCGGGTTGGAAAGCATAAAAAGTACATTAAAAAAATATAAGGGATCTATTGATTTAGAGCAGAATAATAATGTTTTTACTGCTCTGATTATGATGTACGTAGAGGAAGGAAGTTAACTAGAGACTTAAGAAAAGAGGTAAGAAAAGAGGTTTTTTGCATGGAAGCTGCAAATTATAGTGGGATTATGAGATTACATGTAAGAATAAGACTTAGATTTTGTTAATTTTGCAAAATCTAAGTCTTATTTTTTCACTTTTATAAGAATTTATAACTTTTAATATAAGAACACTTAAAACCACTTTTATAAGCACTATTGTAAATAAAACCACTTTTATAAGCACAATTGAAAACCCGTTTAAAGGCGCTTTTTATCGGCCATGTTCTGTGTCCAACTTAAATATATGAATAATTCACCTTAACAGTTTTACTTTATTACAAAAGTATATATAACCTACTGCAATACTCCGCAAAAAAAATAATATGTATTACAATTAACTTACCAAATTATTTTTAGGGAGGGGAGGGAGAAGCCGTGAAAAAATTTATGAAGAAACATGGGAAAATAGTGGCAGACATAGCATTAAAAGTTGTAAAAAGTAATGTTAATTCCGCATGTATGTTTGTTGCACATCAGCCTAAATTACCAGAAGGAGCAGAAAAGCTGCGTAAGTATTAAGAGGGAGACAAAATAAGATAAAGTTACCTCGTATTTAACCTGTCAGGTTATTACGTAAAATATGTACTTTGGGAGGATTTATAATGATTGATTCTTTGGACTTAACAAAAACCATTTTCGATGAAATTAATATATCAAATGATCTTGTCATGGATTTTGACGGATCTGCATATTCAGCCCGGGATTATATGAAGAAATATTATAATGGTATGAGAAGACAGTTTGAGAGAGGGGTATTACCTAAAGCTTATGAGCATCCAACCGGTGCCCAGCTTGAGTTAACCTACCGGTGTAATCAAAAATGCCGACACTGTTATAATCAGTCTGGCGGAGATAATAGTAACAACCCAAGCTTATCCTTGGAAGATTGGAAACGTATTGCTCATGAATTAGGAGAATTAGGTATTTTCCAATGCGTAATATCAGGTGGAGAACCAACTCTGATGGGAGAAGGTCTGTTTGAAATTATGGATATTCTGCATAGTTATAATGTAAAGTTTATCATAATAACCAATGGTATGCTTATTGATAAAGAAAAAATCAACCGACTTAAAAAATATAAATACAGTTGGTTTCAGGTGAGCATAGATGGTTCCAGACCGGAATTGCATGATTATGTCAGAGGAGTGGAATCCTGGGAGAAGGCTGTGAATGCAGCTAATCTGGTCGTGGAAGCAGGTCTGCCCCTTGTAATTGCCCATGCTGTGGTTAAGAAAAATTTGGATTACCTGGAAGAAATGATAGATATGGCATATTTATTAGGAGCGGTTAAAATAACAACGGGACCCTTTAGTTATATGGGACGGGCTGTACTAAACAGTGATGAACTTGAACTTACCGAAGACGAGAAAAAGAAGGTCTACGAAATCTCTAATAAGAAAGCCGCTGAATATAAAGGCAGACTTCAGGTTGGTATTTCCTCAGAAGAAGCGATCTCTCTTCGGATGAAATTAATTGAGCCTAATGGTGTTATGTTAATAAGACCCAATGGTGACGTTAAATTTGATTGTGTTGCACCGTTTAAAATTGGAAACGTCTTAACAGAAGACATTCAGGATATTTGGGATAAGGTAGGCAAAAACGTGTGGAGTAACCCAAGAATGGTCGAATATGTGAATTCAATTAAGTCCTCCAGAGATTTATTAACGGTAAAACCTAGAATCAATGTGGATGAAGATGAATTATTAAAACCATTTGAGAGGAGTTTATAACAATGCATGATTATGTTTATGAAGTTATTGGTAAAAGGATTCCAAGGCAAAAAAGATATAAGGGCAGAATAGACGGAAAGCACTACTTGATTTTAGCAGAAGAAGCAGGCGGATTAATTACATCCTTAAATAAAACCTCCCTTGCGGTTCTTGAATTATGCAATGGGCAGAATAGTATAAAAGAAATTACGGATATTATGGGAGCAAAATACCCCGGTGTAGAGAAAGATATTATCATAGCAGATACCGCAAGGTGCATCTGTGATCTTAAGGCTATGAATCTGGTTTTATTATAATGTTTATATTGTCATTGGATTTGATAATATAAAAATATTTTGAGAAAGGAGGATTTGTCATGAGTGATAGTACATATAAAGTTATTAATACTGAAATAGCAGATGAATATCTGACTCCAACAGTAAGCAATGTTTCTGCTGATGAATTTGTTATTCCGGCAGTTGTAGTTGCAGCCGTAGTTTCAGGTGCAGTTTCAGGGGCAGTTTCTGCAGTTGTTACCAAAGCAATCAGCTAATTAGTAAAATCCAGGTGGAACAGCGCTAGGTAAATAGTTACATGTCTCTAAGAAACTGTTTTCCACTGCGCTTTCCACATTGCTATAGAATCAATGAATAAAGTGAGCTAAATTCATAGTAATGAGGTGTAGGATGGAATGTATTCTTGAAATCAAAAATGTGGTAAAAACGTATGCTTCTTCTAAAAAAAGAGCTTTGGATAACCTGTCACTGGATTTATATAAAGGCGAGGTATTAGGTTTAGTAGGTGCGAATGGTGCCGGAAAAAGTACCTTGATTAAATGTATTGCAAAATTAATCCATTATAATGAAGGATCCATCAAATTATCGGATAGTTTAAAGGATATTAACAAGTCCATCGGTTATATGCCGGAAGAAATTAATCTGTATGATTTTTTATCTGGAAAGGATTATTTAGAACTTATAGGCAAACTAAGAGATTTAACGAAATGGGATATCCAGAAAAAGATTGACGAACTAAAAGAGGTTTTAGAACTGCCAGACCTGAATATGCTGATAGCTTCGTATTCCAAAGGAAATAAAGAAAAAATTATGTTCCTTGCCTCGATACTTCATGAACCAGCAATCATAATTTTGGATGAACCATTTACAGGTCTTGACCCTATTGTTATTGAAAAAACGAAAAAGTACATTATGGATTATGCGAGAAATGGGCATACGGTTATTTTTTCTACTCATATATTGGATATGATACTTCAGCTTTGCAACAGAATAGCAGTAATATCTACAGGAACAATTAAAGGAATTCATGATATAGATGAGTTCAAGAAAAATTCAGGTAATTATGATAAGTTAATAGAACTTTATGCCAAGGAAATTAAGGGTCAAGACTGAAAAAATATGATATTCAAGCCAGAGTCGCTTATTTATTACGTTGTCCCGGATTTTTATGCGCCATTTGCGGCTGCTGGGCAGCCATGTCGGGAAGTGTGAAGAAAAGCATCTTTGTACTGGAAGACCTTTTATTTCTGCGGCATTATTTCGGGAAGGTTGAAGAAAAGATAAGAATTGAAAGGATGCCACATTGTCGCAATGTAACTTGCGAAAGGTATGGGTATAAGTATGAAAACAGTAAAGATTATTTATTTATATTCACTGAAAGGAATCATTAACCGCTTTAAGCAGCATCCAATTAAAATGTTTCTCATATTACTGGCAGCCTCAGTAATCATATTTCTTCCGGCAGTACTAATAGGGGAGTCGGCGGAAGGAATAAAATTACCGTACAAATGGATTCTTTTGCTTTCTTCGGTTCTATTTTCTAGATTTAGTTTTAAAATTTATTTGAAAGGAAATGATTTTAAAGCCATTCCACAGGATTTCATATACCTGTTGACGGTAACTCCAGAAAAAGTAAAGAAATTATACCGTATATTGGTTATGGATACTTTTATTAAAAGTTGTGTTTCTTATTTAGTTTTATATTCTTTGTTTTATTTATATACAGGGGGAGAAATTGGGTATCTTTTTCTTAATCTTATTATTGTAATTATTTTAATTTCTGTGGTTACATTATTAAGCGGTATTATTTCTGTGTTGTCCACTTTTATGGTACCTATTGTGGTAAGGGGATTTTTTTTATTGTATAGTGTGTTTTTGATGGGATCCGGTATTTATACATTTATAAAAGGAAAGTATATCCCTGCACATATGTTACTTGGTAATTACATATTTGCAGATTCGGCAGAGTATGTCCTAGGTAGTGGCTATTCTGCCCAGGGATATATGAAAGCATTATTAATGGCGGTTTTATTATTGGTAATTACTATGGCGCTTTTTTTATGGTTGCTTCGCAGCAGCAGACTGAGTGCCTATCATATAATTGAAAGCAATTATTATAATGAGACAGGTAAAAGCGGAAACCTCCTGACTAAAGTCAGCAGTAAATTTTTCTTTTTGCCTGAAAAGATGCGTTTATTAGTATCAAAAGAACTGGTGCAGATGTGGCGTGAACGGTCGCCGTTGGTTTCTGTTATCCTGCAATCTGTCCTTGCTGGTTTGGTTATGCTTATATCTGCTAAGACCTTTGAGGGGGCAATCGTACAGTTGGGATTAATTGTTATTCTGGCCTATGAAACTTTTTTGCTGTCATTATTTTCTATTCCCAGGGAACTAAAAGGAATTTGGAATATTAAAGTGATGAACCCGGATTGGATGATGTTTATCAGATGTAAATTTTTTGCGTGTTACATCGGAGCGATCATTTTATCGGTTCCAATTTGTATTTTATATATGGCAGCCGTATATTTGTTATTACCGGTAAATTTAATTGTAATCCTTAATATTTATCTGGCAGGATTAATAACAATTGTACCTTTAAGCATTGGTTTAGGCTTTTTAATGAGTACCTTTATGCCTTTTGATATAGTAGATAAAAAGAAAAAGGTTACCTATAAATTCAATGGACTTGAAGGTGCAATGCTATTTATCCTGGTATTTTTAGCAGTCGTACCTACCTGGGTCATGATAGATAACCGTGAAATCTTTATTATAATATTGATTTATGCCCTTTATGCCTTAGTTCTTTTGTATATCTCATTTTTATGTGCAAAAAGGAAGTTGTTAAAATTCTAATCGAGTCTGAAGGAAAGTGCGCTAAAGCGTACGGAAAGGAATAAGTAGAAATTATATGGATAAAGATAAAAAATTATCGGTGGTTTTTTCAGTTAGTTATACGGTAGTGATTATGTTAGCATTACTATTTTTCTTTGTAGATATTATAACGGGTAAAAATATGGATTACCGGCTAATGGCTCTTATCGTATCCGGAACGTTAACTTATATGGTACTGAATATTCTTATTAAGGATAAACCGTTAAATAAAGACAATTAATTCTTGAGGATGGAGGAAGTGCTCCGACTGTTGATGGGCAGAGCACCACTGTTAATGAAAATGTTAATTAATTTAATCTTTCCGCCCTTGTGGGAGTGTGATTCACCGTATTCGAGTATAGCTTATTTAAGCGCATATTTAAAGAAAAACGGCTTTAAGGTAAATTGCTGTGATCTGAATATAGCAATTCAAAATTATATTCTATCGGAACAGGGAATGAAGGAGGCTGTTAACAGAATAAAAACAGACTTGTCTCGTTTGTCGGAAGAAAAAGGTGATTATTTAAGAAAAATCTTATCCTTATATGAACTGGTGGGAATGGAAAATATACTTAAGGCAGTAGAAACCTTAAAAGAAACGAAAGATATTAAATCGATAACCCGTGCCAAGAGAATTTGTGAAATCGGCAGAGTATTATACTCAGCACCATATTATCCTGCCAGCTTTGATGCGAACCGTTATCTTTCCGGACAGGGTGAAATTAATGATATCGATACCTTACAAAAATCAATTGAGGATAGGGATGGAAATATATTTTATTCATTTCTAGTTCAATATGTGAATGCGCATATAGATGAGTATGATATTTGGGGAATTTCCATTGCAAGTTCGAATCAATTGGTACCTGCTTTTACCCTGGCTAAAATTATTAAAACCAGAAACAGTGAGAAAAAAATTGTTATAGGAGGGGCTATTCTGCCCTATATGTATACGGCAATATTAAACTCACCGGAATTGTTTAGATATGCTGACTGTTTTATTTTCGGGGAAGGTGAAACTCCCTTGATGAAATGGCTGGATTATTTAAATGGAGCGATTGCCATAGAACGTATTCCCAATATTATGTATCTGGAACAAGGTCTTGTAAAAACAACGACAGAGCAAACCATAGAAAATATTAATTCTTTAGCTGCTCCGGATTATTCCGGTATTGCCTGGGAGTCTTACTTTTCTTCACAGCATATTAGTTCTTATATTTCCTCCAGAGGATGTTATTGGAATAAATGCAGTTTCTGCGGACTTACCTCGAACTATTCGCAGTTTTACCGAATCCGTGATATCAAGCTGGTTTTGGACGATATCAGTACGCTGGTATCAACCTATGGAATCCAATACATTAATTTTAATGATGAAGCATTATCTTCTAACCGGTTAAGACAGCTGGCGGAAGGTATTCTTGCGCGGAATCTGAAATTTTATTGGACCTGCTTATGCAGACTGGACAATAACCTGGAAAACGATTTGTTTTATTTATGTTATAAGGCTGGTCTTAGAATCATTTCCTTTGGTTTGGAAAGTGCATCGGAAACCCTGCTTAAAAAAATGAATAAGGGAATTCATTTAAACAGTGTTCCTGATATACTGAGAAACAGCCATAAAGCTGGAATTTGGAATAATGTATATCTGATTTTAGGCTTTCCAGGAGAACAGGATAAGGACATTCATATAACGAAAGAGTTTCTCAGCAATTACGGGGAATATATAGACAGTCTTGGATACGGAAGTTTCCGACTGGACGGCTACAGTAAAGTCTATAAAAACCCACAGGACTTCGGAATCAGCAGAAAACCCGTGAATATAAAGTATTTTGGACCGGATTATCCCTTCTGTTATGAAGAGGAGCAGTCACTGCATGATAAAATTAAGAATTTTGATGAATCGATCAGACATCAGAAATATTATCATGAAAATTTCTCTTGTGTAGACGTAAATAATTTATTCCTACTGACGGGGGAATATAGTAAAAAAGAAATATGGGATAATTGCTTTGAGGATATCCTTGCCAAACGAAAAGAATATGATCACAACTTGGAAAATAAACCGGATGGTCTTTATATTCAGCTTAAAAATATCAAAAGTCTGAAAGTTACTTTGAGTAAAGGCAGTTCTTTATATCTTTTTCATAATAAAACCGGAGGCTGTATCGAATTGGATGGACGGATGGAATTAATTATAGAAAAAATCAAACAGGGCAGTCATTACAATGAAATAATTAATTATATTGAAGAATTATTTCCGGTTAAACCAGAAGTCAGTAATGAAATTCTTAAGCAGTTGATAATTCACTTGAGAAGTATTGATGCAGTCATCATAATTGATAATAGGAAAATAATGAGTGCTGCTGAACTTAAGCATAGGTAAAGTTATTTCGGATATACGGTTTATTTTTCAGGAGGTGAATAATGGAGAATTTTATTTTGGCATTATTTGACACGGGTACAATCCAGATAATTGTGGCAATATTGATGGGTTTAAGCTTATATTGCATGGCTTTTTTTGCCATAGCTAACAAATGGAAACATATAAATCATCCATTGCTCGGATATGTACTTTACCTGAGCTCATTTTCGGGCGTTATTATTTATCTGCTTACCAATGCTAGGAATCGGGAAGTTTTTAATCATAGTAATTTTTTCGTAAGTTATGAATTTAAATTCAGTTGGTTCATCATTATTTTACCGGTAATGCTGAATGCAATAAACTACATATTTAACAGAATTACAAATAAGCAAGTGAAGTATTATAAAAATAAAAGTGTTAAACAAAATATAGTTCAATCCGAAAAAAAGACAGCGCCGTATCCATTTCATTTCATTTATACTATATTATTAGCACCGACTATTGAAGAAATATTATTCCGTGGGATATTATTTTGGCATATTTATTTAAAATTTGGATTAATTCCTGCAATGGTAATAAATTCTATGATTTTTGCATTCTTACACTTAAAACTAAGAGTTCTTATCTTTTCCTTTTTTGGAGGTCTTATCTTTTCTTACCTGACTTTTGAATGCAATTCTTTATATGCGGCTATTTTAGCACATTGTTTCTATAACTTTTTGAATTTTGTACCTGGAATTTTCGGAAAAATTAATTTTGTTCTTTCCAAAAACAGTCTGGGAGGAAAAACATAAATGATAAAGAAGTTTATTTCTGACTGGATTACAAAAAGTCTTATTAATAATAAGTTCATAAACGACCAGGACAAGGATTTATATGCCTATGGACTGCAACTGGGAATCACGGCATTGCTTAATATTTTTATAACAATTATACTGGGTATTCTTATGGGCAGGATATGGGAGAGTATTGTTTTTCTTTTGACCTATATTCCATTAAGGAGTTATGCAGGGGGCTATCATGCTAAAAATCAGTTCAGATGTGATGTGTTGTCAATTTTACTGATTATTACAGCCTTAATTGGATGCAGTCTGTTAATAAAATATGATTTTGCCGGGAGGTTATTGTTGCCCGCTTCCGGAATAATTATCTTTTTTCTTTCACCGGTAGAGGATTTTAACAAGCGGTTAAACCAGGAAGAAACGAAAAACTATAGAAAAAAATCCAGGATACTGGTGGGTGTTATTTTTAGTTTTGTCATTTTGTTACGGCAGCTTTATTATCCTCATATTGCAGCTCCATTAATAATGGTCTTTATTATTCTGGCTTTGATGCTGATTGCAGGGAAAATAAAGAATCAATTCCTTACCTGGCAGCAAAGCAGTTGAAAAAAATACTTATATTTCTTAAGAACTGCTAATGCATCCTTCACGGAGTACTTTTTATTTTACAAGATGGGTTATAGATCTTTGCTTGTAAAAGAACAAAGAGTCTGGCTCGCCAGACTCTAGCGCTGACGCACTGTCACGACAGTGACAATCTTCCTTAAGTGCGTCATGCGCATCCTGCCTGGAAGGCTTTTTTATTGCATAGGTAAGTTCGAAGAAGTTTCCTATGCAATAAAAAATAAGTACTGACATAAAACTTGTTTCGAAGTTTATATCAGTACTTATTACCCCCCCGTTAATACTTTATTATTTACGGCACCGGAAGATACCTGCCATTTTTGTGATTTTAAGACTACCGGTTTTACTCATTTTTTTCTTTATAAAATCTTTAAATTCATCATATCTGTCTTTTAAATATTCCTGCTGATTACCGTGACAGGATAGTATATAGTCAAAGAGCGGAGGTATCTGATTTACCATAAGACAGTCATCATATATTAACTGTTCTACTTCACGGAAGCAGTCTTTTAGATCATCCATACCATTTTCCATACCAAAAATGTCATAAAGATTTATTTCAGAAAGGGATATTCTTGAATCGAACTCTTTGACTAATTGTTCTATTTCCTTCATATGAGCCTTTCCATAGGTACTGCAATAAAAATAACCGTCATTTTTCAGAACACGATTTATTTCTTTAAAAGCTTTTTTACGGTCTTTCAGATAAAATACCAGATGATTGCCAATTACGTGATCAAAAACATTTGGTTCAGCCGGAATATCATGACAATCAAAGACCTTAAACTGAAAGGGGCTGTTAACTTGTTTCAGATTCTCCTTGGCATCACTAATCATTCCAACAGAAAAGTCGGATAGCAGGAGCGTACAATCAGGAGGAATTTTATCCTGGTTAACCCGCCATAATTCGCCGTTTCCACAGCCAATTTCCAGGATATTCTGCTTTGGTTTAATATATAGATTAGAGAATATCCAGGGAAACCAGCCTGTGGGATTCACAGAAAAGTTCTTATGAAGCTTGATCCGAATTGCCACATTGGCTGAATCCTTATATTGCTTATTCAGATCCTTTTCCATATTGGTAATATGGATGAGAGGAATAATCTGCTTCCAATCAACTTCTTTCGTTCCTTCAAAAAGTTTGGAGGTATCCTGAATGGTTTGCTCCATTAACTGAAGCTGTTCTATTTTTCTCCTGACAAGCTTTAGCTGCAGCTCAAAAGAGTTCATGATATAGTTGGAAGCATTGTTATTTCCGGTAATATCGGTAATTTCCTCAAGGGAAAATCCCAGGGATTTTAAACATAGGATAATTTGAAGATTACCAAAATCTGAATCCGTATAGAAACGGTATCCGGTATCATTGATAAAGCTGGGTTTTAATATACCCTGCTTATCATAATAGCGTATGGTTCTAATTGATACTCTGGCCTTTTTGGCAAATTCACCGGTGGAATAATATAAATTATCTTTCATATTCAGTGTGTACCTTTCGCCTGACTTATACTATACCTTTTAACTGACTTATATTATACCTGAAGTTTTAAATACCAGGCAATTGTTTTTTGCATGCCATCATAAAAACTAATCTCAGAAGACCAACCTAGTTCCCTCTTTATTTTACCCGAATCAATGGCATATCTGCGGTCATGACCCTTTCTGTCGGGGATAAAAGTAATATTGTCCCCTGATACATCAAAATTGTATTTTTCATTCAGTATCCTAAGGATAATTTCAGCAATTTCTAAAGTGTTTTTTTCATTGTGGGAACCAATATTATAAACTTCTCCGGGGTTACCTTTTGTAAGCACAAGATCAACTGCCTTACAATGGTCCGTTACATAAATCCAATCTCTGACGGCAAGACCATCCCCATAAACCGGAAGCTTTTTATGGTGTATACAATTGGTTATAAATAGTGGAATCAGTTTTTCATTAAATTGTCCCGGTCCGAAATTATTAGAACACCTGGTCCGAACAACGGGAAATCGGTAAGTTTCATAAAAAACCCTGCACATCATATCCCCGCTGGCCTTGGTAACAGAATACGGATTCCTGGGTACGAAAGGAGAGGCTTCCGTGAAATAGCCCTCCATTCCTAATTCCCCGTAAACCTCATCGGTAGAAATATAGAGAAACCTCCTGCCGTCTTTAAAACCGTCCTGGGTTTCCCAAGCCTTTTTTGCGCAGTTTAACAAATTCAAAGTCCCCATAACATTTGTACGGACAAAAACCTCCGCATCCTCAATGCTTCGATCCACATGGGTCTCTGCTGCAAAGTGTACAACATAACTGATATCATAAGCATTAAAAATCCCCTCAACCACCTTCTTATCACAAATATCGCCCTGAATAAACCGATATTCAGGAAAATCTTTAATCTCAAGCAAATTATCCATATTACCTGCATACGTCAATAAATCCAGATTAATAACTCGTACCTTGTCACCATACTTTTCAAATATAAACTTAATAAAATTAGAACCAATGAATCCAGCACCACCTGTAACAAAATAAGTAATCATAATAAATCCTCCTTGTATAAAAAATTTTATTGTAATGTCATTGTAGGGGATTACCTAAGGTCACGGTCAATACGTGATTTAAGAAAATTTAAGAAAATTAAGAAAATTAAGAAATTCGTTTGATTAACTAGAATGACGTGTTGTTGTTCATAACCTTATATTACTCGATATCTTGTTTCATTTACTAATTATTTCTTTTCAAATTATTATTCGAATTACTCAATAACTCTGTCTTATAAAAGAAAAAATTTAAAATAAAAATATTAAAAAACAGCTTTGCCTCACAACCTGTCGCAGGGGTGGAGGGTACCGGGGGTATTTTTTTGTGAATTGAAAGAATCCCTCATGTACTTATGTCCGGATAACTGCGCCAATCTTTGAAAAAGCCGGCTGTCTGAGCCAAGGGTCAGAAACAAAACCATTATCCAAAGAGTATAATCCCTTGGCGAGTTCCGGTTTTTCAAAGATGCCTTAAGCAGATATCCGAACATTAGTACATAAGAGGATTCTTTCCTGAACAAAAAAATACCCCCGGTACCCTCCACCCCTGCGATAGGTTGTGAGGCAAAGCGTCCGTCCTAAAAAAAAACCATATTCCACATAAATACCAAAATTCATTTGATAATTTTTAACTCAACTGCTATACTAATAAAGTAAAAATCAGAGAGGACAAGATTTTAATGAATAACAAAGGTCATCTCATTAAATCCGTAGCACCAGAAAGCATCGCCGAAGAACTGGAAATAGAAGCCGGGGACAGGCTGTTACAGATCAATGAGAAAGAAATAAAAGATGTATTTGACTATCATTATGCAGTAAATGACGAATACTTAGTAATACTTATTCAAAAGCCAGACGGCGAAGAATGGGAATTAGAAATAGAAAAAGAATATGAAGAAGATTTGGGAATTGAATTTGAAGAAGGTTTAATGGACAGCTACCGTTCATGCAGAAACAACTGTATGTTCTGCTTTATCGACCAGATGCCCCCGGGAATGCGAGAAACTTTATATTTTAAGGATGATGATGCAAGATTATCCTTTTTACAGGGTAATTATATTACGTTAACAAATATGTCTGAGGAGGACATAGACCGCATTATATTTTACAAATTATCACCAATCAATATTTCAATTCATACTACAAATAAAGAGCTTCGCTGCAGAATGCTTCATAACCGGTTCGCAGGGGAAGCACTTGATAAAATCAAACGTTTATATGATGCCGGAATTACCATGAACGGGCAGATCGTCCTGTGTAAGGGTGTTAATGATGGAGAGGAATTAGAACGTTCCATTCATGATCTGGCCGCCTATATTCCTCATATGCAGAGTGTATCCATAGTTCCGGTAGGGATTACAAAATATCGGGATAACTTAATTAAGCTGGAGAAATTCGAGAAAGAGGATGCCCTTAATGTCCTGGGCATCATTCACCGCTGGCAGGACATTTTATATAAGGAATACCAGACCCGGTTTATCCATGCCAGTGATGAGTGGTATATTACCGCGGGACTTCCCATTCCGGAAGCAGACAGCTATGAAGGCTATTTACAGATTGAAAACGGAGTTGGTATGGTACGATCTCTGGTAGATGAATTTAAGGAGTATTACGAGAATATAAAAGGTGATAACAGAACAAAATCCGTAACGTTGGCAACGGGAGTACTTGCTGCACCAATTCTTAAGAGTTTAATGGAAGAGATTCATATAAAATATCCTAATATCCGGATAACCGTATATACTATAATAAATGAATTTTTCGGAACGGATATTACCGTGGCTGGATTATTAACCGGTCAGGATATCATGAACCAGTTAAAAGGCAAAGAATTAGGGGATTATTTAATCTTACCTGATGTTCTGCTTAGAGACGGCGAGAATGTATTATTGGATGATATTACCGTAGATGATATGAAAAATGCTTTACAAACACAAATCCGTATTGTACAATCAGACGGAAAGTCCTTAATCAATGCCGTAGTGAATTAAGACATAAGGAGAAAAGAATATGAGTAAACCAATTGTAGCAATTGTTGGCAGACCGAATGTAGGAAAGTCAACCTTATTTAATGTTCTGGCAGGAGAAAGAATTGCAATCGTCCAGGATGTTCCCGGTGTAACAAGGGACCGTATCTATGCGGACGTTACCTGGCTGGATAAGCAATTTACCATGATAGATACCGGCGGTATTGAGCCGGAGAGCAGTGATGTTTTATTGACTTATATGAGGCAGCAGGCTGAAATCGCCATTGACACCGCAGATGTCATTATGTTTATCGTAGATGTCAGACAGGGTCTTGTAGACGATGACTTTAAAGTTGCTGATATGTTAAGGCGTTCCACAAAGCCCATTGTCTTAGTGGTAAATAAAGTTGACAGCTTTGAAAAATTAATGCCGGATGTCTATGAATTTTATAACCTGGGTATTGGCGATCCTATGCCCATATCCGCAGCCTCAAGACTGGGTCTGGGTGATATGTTAGACGAAGTTGTGAAGCATTTCCGTCCGGAAGACACCGTAGAGGAAGAGGATGAACGTCCGAGAATTGCCATCGTAGGAAAGCCTAACGTAGGTAAATCCTCTATAATCAATAAGTTAATCGGTGAACAACGTGTTATAGTATCCGATATTGCCGGTACCACCAGGGATGCCATTGACACCACCGTTAAGTTTCATGGTAAAGAATACATCTTTATCGATACGGCAGGACTTCGCCGTAAGAGTAAGATAAAAGAAGATATTGAACGGTTTAGTATAGTAAGGACTGTATCAGCAGTAGAACGTGCAGATGTAGTCGTACTGGTAATTGACGCGGAAGAAGGGGTTACGGAGCAGGATGCCAAAATAGCCGGAATTGCCCATGAACGGGGAAAAGGTGTTATCATCGCGGTGAATAAGTGGGATGCCGTAGAAAAGAATGATAAAACCATTTATCAATATTCCGCTAAAATAAAAGAAACGTTATCCTATATGCCATATGCAGAGATTATATTTATCTCGGCCCTGACAGGACAAAGAATGCCTAAATTATTTGAACTCATTGAGCAGGTAATACAGAATCAGAATCTACGTGTTGCTACCGGTGTATTGAATGAAATCATGATGGAAGCCGTTGCCATGCAGCAGCCCCCCTCAGATAAGGGAAAACGTTTAAAACTTTATTATATCACTCAGGTATCTGTGAAACCGCCTACTTTTGTTATATTTGTCAATGATAAACAACTGATGCATTTTTCTTATACGAGATATATTGAGAATAAAATCAGAGAAGCCTTTGGATTCAAAGGAACGTCATTGAAGTTTTTCATCAGGGAGCGAAAGGAAAAAGAATAGTATGTTATTAAAAATATTGATTTGCTTAATTGTAGGTTATGGTTTTGGATGCTTCTCAACCGCTTATGTGATCGGTAAGGCAAATAATATTGATATCAGGAATTATGGAAGCGGTAATGCCGGAACTACCAATGCCCTGCGTACTTTGGGCTGGAAGGCTGGATTTTTAACATTTTTAGGAGATGCCCTTAAGGCTGTCATACCTGTTTTCATAGTTCGTTATGTCTTTAAAAATGACAGTTATGGAGCGCTTTTACCGCTATATACTGGGCTTGGAGTTGTACTTGGACATAATTTTCCGGTTTGGTTAAATTTTAAAGGCGGAAAGGGAATTGCTGCCACCGCCGGAGTTATGTTTGCTTTTGACTGGCGTCTTGGCATGGCTGCGTTTATTTTGTTTGTCGTTGTTGTAGCAATAACGAGGTATGTATCTTTAGGGTCCTTATTAATATCTGTTTTATTTCCTGTATGGGTATTGATTTTGTATCTGGGAAACATACATATGCTTATCGTCAGTCTGGTATTTACCGTATCAGCCTTTATTAAGCATCGTTCCAATATGAAAAGATTACTAAACGGAACAGAAAATAAAATTGGACAAAAGGTTAAGATTGAAAAATAAGGAGGTACAAATAGTGGCAAAGGTTAGCATTTTAGGAGCTGGAGCATGGGGTAGCGCGATTGCAATATTACTCGGAAATAACGGACATGAGGTTACACTTTGGTCTGCGCTGGCGCCGGAAGTGGAAGTACTTAGAAAGGACAGGGAACTAAAAGATAAGCTCCCCGGAGTAAAACTACCGGATTCTGTAGTGATATCCGATGATCTTAAGGATTCCTGTACAGAGAAAGAATTAATCGTATTTGCAGTGGCTTCGCCGTTTGTCAGAAGAACAGCCAAATTGGCCAGTCCCTACATTAAAGAAAATCAAATCGTAGTAAACGTAGGTAAGGGAATTGAAGAAACTACCCTGGATACCTTAACAGATATATTAAAAGAAGAGTTAAATAATGCTGACGTGGCAGTTTTGTCTGGTCCCAGCCATGCGGAAGAAGTAAGCCGAGGAATTCCTACTACTTGTGTAGTGGGAGCGGATTCCAAAGCGACGGCTTATTTTATCCAGGATGTATTTATGAGCGACCGCTTCCGTGTCTATACCAGTCCGGATGTAATTGGAATTGAACTTGGAGGTTCTATAAAAAATGTGATTGCTCTGGCAGCCGGTGTTGCTGACGGGTTAGGGTTTGGAGATAACACCAAAGCAGCCCTTATGACCAGAGGGATTGCTGAAATCAGCCGTTTAGGTGTTGCCATGGGCGGAAAGATAGAGACTTTTGCGGGGTTATCCGGTGTAGGCGATTTATTCGTAACCTGTACCAGTAAACACAGCCGTAACCGAAATGCCGGATACCTGATCGGAAAAGGTTACACAATGGATGAAGCCATGGCAGAAGTAAAGCAGGTAGTAGAAGGTGTATTTTCTGCTAAGGCAGCTCTTGCACTCGCAAGAAAGTATAAGATTGAAATGCCTATTGTGGAACAGATCAATCTGGTATTATTCGAGAATAAATCTGCGGAGGAAGCAGTAGCGGATTTACTGCTTCGGGATAAAAGACGGGAATATTCTGAATTGACGTGGAATAAATAAAGTCAGGTAATGTTAGATACTAGATTAAACTTACTTTTGACTGTTATAAATTTAAGCGCAGTACTTAAAAAGTGCTGCGCTCTTTTGGTTTTATTATAGAACCAGGTAATAAACACTTACTGCATAAAAATTTCATAGATCTTTTGTAAGGTATTCAATTGCAGCGTTTTTTCATCAAGGGATTCTGAATTAATATACCACTCAACAAGCCGATATCCGAACATAAGAAGTATTAGCTCAGCCACGCAAGGTTCGGAAAGTTGGGATACATCTGAATATTCCGAAAATCCTTTATAATACGCAGGAATACATTTTTGAAAGTATTCAACCATATAATCAACATTCGCTTCGTCTGCAATTAGACTTGCAAGGTCTTCCCCCATATAACCCCATCCGGCAGTATCCCAATCGAGTAATACGATTTTACCGTCTGCGTAAAATATGTTCGCTACCCAAAAATCCCTGTGACAAAACACAATAGGTAAGTTTTCAAGCCTATTTAATATATCCTCTGCGTTCTCATCAATACCGATGAGCATTTTACATAAGTGTTTCGGAATATTACAATTAGCAGAGCGGATGTAATCATAGACAACATTCCATGACCTGTAATGAAGATAGCAGTTTTTCATGTATGAAACATTACTTAAGTTGGTCATCTTCTGTAAAAAAGCTGGTTGCTCGGCATACAGCTTTCCTTGGAAACGTCCTAATTCCTCTGCTGCGCGTTCATACATTTCACCAGACAGATTTAAGCCTGATATGCCTTCAATATATTCCATCCAGATCATGATTTCGTTACCAGTTTTGCTCATTTCAGTATGATAGCACTCTGGCCAACGGAATGAGTCGGTGAAAAATGTACCTAACGCGGAAGTGTAAAGATCATACTCCCTGCGCCAAGAACCGGGGTCCCCGAAACGTTCCCATTTTTTCTGAATTTTCAAAACGACACGATATGAAAATTGATTGCCATTAACAGCTACAGCTTTGCCGGTAACAAGCTGCACATCACCTAATGTACCGCCATGTAACTGTTTTGTTTGGTAATCTGCCTGGTGTATATCCGTACCGAGCATTTTGCTTAGAACTTTAAGTAAAGTTTTGATTTCAATATTCATCTTTATACCCGTTATATATCGTAAGCAGGCTTACGATACTGCCGTAATAAAAAAGGTGGAAGATCTATACGGCGACCTTTCAATACTTAAATTTTGTTTTACCTTATAGCCATTGCTTATTCATTCCTTCTTGCTTAGAACGTTCAAAAGGTAAATTTCGTCAAGTAATTACTTACATTTTAGCAATCATTTTATGGACGGTCAATGTAAACTATGGTTATAATTGTTTTACTCTGTTTTTGGTGATTCGTTTACCCTAATAGTCAATACGCTTTTACAAAAGGTATCTAAAGTTGTTATCGTATTTGACGGAACCAGATTTAGATTCTATTCTTTCATTAAAATTATAACAAACTTATCATTACTAATCATTAATTTTATTACTCTTGCATATGCTTAATTATAACCGAAAGGAGGATGGCATATGTTAGAGCAATTTTCGTCACTTGACTTATCTAATCAAATATACGATGTATATAATGATATTAAGGCTAGGACAGGCGGTGACATATACATAGGTGTGGTGGGGCCGGTTAGGACGGGAAAATCTACCTTTATCAAAAGATTTATGGATCTGTTGGTTATCCCCAATATTCAGGATATCCATAATAAAGAGAGGGCAATTGATGAATTACCCCAGAGTGCTGCCGGTAAAACCATAATGACCACCGAACCCAAATTTATACCCAAGGAAGCTGCCCAGATTCAACTGGGAGACAATACAAAAGTTAATATACGTCTTATTGATTGTGTTGGATTTATGGTAGACGGTGCCTCCGGCCATATTGAAAATGAGCAGGAACGTTTAGTAAAAACTCCCTGGTATGATTATGAAATTCCATTTACTCAGGCAGCAGAGCTGGGTACACAAAAAGTTATTAATGATCATTCCACCATTGGTATTGTCGTAACGACAGACGGAAGTTTTGGTGATCTGCCCCGGGATAATTACATACCCGCCGAAGAAAAGACAATTGCAGAATTAAAGAAGCTAAAGAAACCTTTTATCGTATTGCTGAATACCAATAAACCCTATTCTGAGGCTACCTTAAATTTAGCAAATGATATTGCTGTCAAATATAATGTCACCACAATGCCGGTAAACTGTGAACAATTAAAGAAGGAAGATATTAATCATATCATGACTAACATAGTATCTGTATTCCCAGTTTCAGAAATCAATTTCTACATACCAAAATGGGCAGAAATGTTGCCGGATGATCACTGGCTGAAACAGGATTTAATTGCATCGGTCAAACAGTTATTAAAGAAAATAAGTTTAATTCAGGATGCCAGACCGGAAAATTTAGTTACAGACAGTCAGTTTGTAAAAAGGTTTAATATTGATAATATCGAGATGGAAAATGGCAGGGTCAAAGTTAATGTTGATTTTGACGATACCTATTATTATACGATTCTCAGTGATTTAATCGGGGTTACCATCGCAGATGAATATCAACTGATAAATACCATCAGGGAACTGGCCAGTATGAAGAATGAGTATCAGAAAGTCAGCAGTGCGTGTGATCAGGTACGTGCCAGAGGTTATGGTGTAGTTGCCCCTACCAGAGAAGAAATCACGGTGGAAGAACCTGAAGTCATGAAACATGGCAATAAATATGGTGTAAAAATCAAGGCAACGGCACCTTCTATACATATGATTAAAGCCAATATCGAAACAGAAATTGCACCTATTGTTGGCAGTGAGGATCAGGCAAATGATTTAATTGCATATATAAAGAAGAATTCTGCTGAGAATCCCGATGGAATTTGGGATACCAATATATACGGTAAATCAATTCAGCAGTTGGTGGATGACGGTATTAGTACAAAAATCAATAAAATGACGGATGAGAGTCAGTTAAAATTACAGGAAACCATGCAAAAGATTATAAATGACAGTAACGGTGGAATTATCTGTATCATAATTTAATTGGTTTGCATGCATAAGGCAGTCTATAAAGACTGCCTTAGTTAATGTAATGAGATGCTGTTCCTATTATATAATAACCCTCCGTTTAGGTGCTAAGGTGCAGTAACCGATAATATCGGTTTACTTAAATAGTATTATGATCAATTGCTAATTTCTTAATAAATATCTGTATTTCATCAAGATATTTTTTTTGCTCTTCATCGGGAATCATATGCCCGGACTCCAGAAATTCGATTATTTTACAATCAGGTATCGAGGTTTGATAGCTATGAAGTATTTCTTCTGTAATATCAGACGGAATTATAGAAGACTTATTCTTACCGACAAAAAAGGTAACTGGAAGGTTAAGTTCTTTAAGCCTGGACGAAAAATCTACTTGGACAGCCTCTCTCTCAAGACCCTTAAGTGCAGATTTTCTCATGAAGTTCAGTATCGGAACTCCTAAATAGACCAGGTTCGACCAGAAATCTACATATCCTTCTCCTGGCTTAGTGTGCAGGGGAGGCTGATCTACCAGAATCAATCCGCTCATATTATTTTGTTCCTTAAGACTCCAGGAAAGGGCATAAGATGCGCCTCTTGAAAAGCCAAGAACACAATAATCTTTAAGTCCGCAGGACTTTACCACTGCCTCAATATCCGATAAATGATCATCAAGGTCATAACCATTCTCAGGTGTAGAACTTAATCCACGACCCCGGAAACTAAAGGCCACGGTATGACTGCTTAATTCTGAAAGTATTGGTATGGCCCGTTCAGCAGGTTCCCATAAACCGCCGATTACTAAGAGGGAGGGGGAATTATCTGTTTTTTCTCCATTTTCTAAAACATGAAGGTTAACCGTACCATTAGCTATAAAATAACTTTTCATTTTTTCCTCATTTCTGCACTGCTTTTGCACATCGCTTGTTTGTGGGTGCAGCGCAGTCACAAACAAGCTGAGTGAAAGAGTATCAAATCTTTCACTCTTTTCATTTATAAATATAGTTATAACTATTAAATATATATAGCAGCAAACCCTTTGTCAAGTGAAAGCAAACACTTTATGTTTTATTCTACACGAACAGTACAGGAGGGTATTTGGATTTCCTGATATTTACTTCGTTACAAAGATTTTTATTAAATTTTACTTTATTGTAAAATATTTCTGACACATAGTTGACAAATTTATGAACGATTGATATAATAAATTAGAAATAAATTTAATATATTTGTAACAACTTAGTTTTTTGGTTACAATACATATTAAAGAAAGTTCACAGGAGGAACCCGATGAACCAAGTTAATAAAAAGTTTCTGAAGATTTCTTGCCTTTGTATTGCCGGCACCGCTTTAATTTCATTCAATACAAAACATTCTAGCGCTGAAACTGTATATGGGGAACAACCCATAGCAGGAATTACGGTTACCTTGGATAACTATTATAATTCCGGCAGCACTGCTGCAGCTTCTGAAATTACGATAGCTGCACTCGAATCCAGCGTTGCTGCATATGATTATAATAATTTAGGTATTGCTGATGTTGAAAATCATTTAAACATTAGAAGCGGTCCAGGTGAAGATAACAAGATAATCGGAAAGTTACCAAAGAATGCAGGCTGTACCATTTTAGAAGTTGACAAGGATGGCTGGGCCAAAATCAAATCCGGTAAGGTTACCGGATATGTTATGAGTTCTTTTTTAATTACCGGAGATAAAGCAGTAAGCCTTGCAAAAAAGGTTGGAAGTTTGATTGCTACTGTTAATACAGAGACATTGAATGTAAGATCGGATGAAAGCCTTTTATCAGAGGTCGTTACTAGTGTACCGATAGATGAGGAAATGGAAGTTACGGAAGTAAACACAGATTGGATTAAGGTTAATATCGATAATGATGAAGGTTTCGTAGCCAGACAGTATATTAACTTATCCTATGCTTTACAAAAGGCCGTAACAGTTGAGGAATTACAGGCTGGCGTTTCCGGCGTTCGTGCAGATATGGTTGCTTTTGCAAAACAATTTTTAGGAAATCCCTATGTATGGGGCGGCGAAAGTTTAACAAATGGTACGGATTGTTCCGGTTTTACGAAAGGGATTTATTCTCATTTTGGGTATTCCTTGCCCAGAGTATCAAGAGGTCAGGCGTCGGCAGGCTACTCCATTAATTCCTCCGAGATCAGACCTGGAGATTTAGTATTCTACGGAAGCGGAAGTTATATCAGCCATGTTGCTATGTATATTGGCAATGGTCAGGTAATCCATGCTAGTAATCCAAGGACTGGTATTAAAATTTCCAATATGTATTACCGGTCACCGATTCGAATCGTTAGATTCATTAATGACTAATCTATAAGAAATACTTTGTGCTATATTTTATTATAAGAATTAACGGGGGCTGTCTTCGGACAGTTCCTTTTTTATAAGCATTTTTCAGGAATCGTGTATGATATAGCTCTTTATTAAATATTAAGATAGTTTTAAAAAAAGTTAATTGGATATTTATTGACATACTTAGTGGTTAATTTTATAATAATTTGAATGGTATAGAAGCAAGATAATGGAAGAATAAGAAAATTAAAAATCAAAAGCGTAAAGTATGCTCTGCATACGGTAAGGAGTTTTATGGAGTTCGTAATTATTATAATCGCAATTTTTGCAGCATTTATAGCTAAAAGTATATATGATAAAAAAAATAACCATATAAAATTAATAGCAAGACTCAGGCGGGAATGGGGAGAGATACCTGAGGAAGAGTATACGTCGGAATCCTTAAAGTCCTTATCCAGTTATTACAGGTCTGTAAAAGAGGAAGGTTTGGATGTAGATGATATTACCTGGAATGATGTAGATATGGACCAGATTTTTATGCTGGTCAATAATACGGGTAGTGCTATTGGTGAAGAATATTTGTATTCTGTTCTTCGTAAGGTAAAATTTAAAGAAGAGGATTTACTGGAGCGAAACCGCCTGATCGAATTCTTTCAGCAGAATGAAGAAAAACGGATGGATTTGCAGCTTGCACTTCGGGGAATGGGAAAGTTAAGGAATGTTTCTGTTTATGAATACATCAATCAGTTAGATAAACTGACAGTTAAGAGCAGCATTCCTCATTATCTTATGGACTTAGGGTTAATTGCAGCGATTGCATTGATTTTTTTCAACCCAGGGTTGGGAGGACTATTAACCTTTGGCATGATAGCCAATAATATTATCCAGTATTACAGAAGAAAGGCGGAAATTGAGATATATTTTAGTGTCTGCTCCTATATTATCCGTTTATTGAATTCGGTAAAAGATATCACGAAACTGGATATACCGGAAATAAAAACATATACCGCACAACTTGAACATGCAAGCAGTAAGTTCTCCCAGTTTAAAAAAGGTTCCCGGATCGTAGCAGGCAAAAATCCCAACGGGGATATCATGGACCTTGGGCTGGATTATGTGAGAATGCTGTTTCATACGGATTTAATTAAGTTTAATTCTATGCTGGACAGCTTTAAGCAAAACCGTGCAGCTTTAAATGAGATGTTTATTAGCATAGGTACCTTAGATAGTATGATTGCAGTGGCATCTTTTCGTAAGATGCTAGACTATTATTGTCTTCCAAAACTTACTTCCGGTTCCAATCCCTTTCTTCATGTAGATGAGTTATTTCATCCTATGATAGAGGAGCCGGTTACCAATTCCATTCATGAGGACCGCTGTGTATTAATTACCGGTTCTAATGCTTCCGGAAAATCCACTTTCATTAAAACACTGGCAATTAATGCGATCCTTTCCCAGACTATTTTTACCTCTGTGAGTAAAAGTTATCAGGCAAGCTTTTTTCAGATTGCGTCATCCATGGCTTTACAGGATAATATCTTTAGTAAGGAAAGTTATTATATCGTAGAGATTAAATCTTTAAAACGAATTTTAGACCGGTTAAATGATAATATTCCGACGCTTTGTTTCGTAGATGAGGTTTTAAGGGGCACAAATACCTTAGAGCGTATTGCGGCTTCCTCCCAGATCCTTTATAGTTTTTCAGAGGGGAATGCGATGTGTTTTGCTGCGACCCACGATATTGAGCTTACCCATATTCTTGAAAGTTTTTATTCAAATTATCATTTCCAGGAACAGATTGTTGAGGATAATGTTTTATTTGACTACAAGCTGTTTGAGGGCAGGGCAATTTCAAAAAACGCTATCAAGCTGCTTGGAGTTATGGGATATTCCGAGGATATTATCGGTCGGGCTACTGAGAGTGCAAATCGATTTCTTACGGATGGAACCTGGGAGATTTTGCAGTGACGCGGAAACTTCGCTAGATTTAGCAGGTGATGGTGCTCCGTCGGTGATACCCTGTGTGCTTCCTGTTCAGTGATAAATTCGGTCTGGTGGTCTATGTCTAAGGAAAGTAGAGAATGGTGATGGGATTTATAAAAGTAAAGAATGGTGACGAATTTATAAGCCGGAAGAAGAAGTTTATTATCTTTAGTTTCATTCTTTTGTCAGCAGCTTTGTTTTGCTATTGGCAGAATAATGATGTTGTTATTACCAAGTATGAAGTTACAGATTCTAAAGTACCGGAGGGTTTTGAGGGATTTCGGATTTTACAGGTTTCGGATCTGCATAATAAAAGGTTTGGTAAAAACCAGGCTGACTTAATCCATTTGGTGAAAAAGGTTAGGCCGGATATTATCCTCATTACCGGTGACTTAATTGACAGGAGCCGAACGGATATTTTTACTGCAATGGACTTTGTAAGGCAGGCAGTAGTTATTGCTCCTGTTTATTATGTTACTGGGAATCATGAGAAAAGCAGCAGAGAGTATCCAGAGTTAGAAAAACAATTACTGGAAAGTGATGTGGTTATCATGGATAATTATTCTGAATTGCTTCAAAAAGGAGAGGATTCCATTGCACTGCTTGGTTTGGAAGATCCATATTTTTTACCTGAGGCGAGTCGGAATGAAGTTATTTGTGATACTCTAAAGGACATTTCAGCAGGTGAAGAGGATCGGTTTAAAATCTTATTATCCCACAGACCGGAATTAATTGATTTGTATGCAGGTGAAAATATTGATCTGGTATTTTCCGGTCATGCCCATGGAGGACAGTTCAGACTCCCTTTTATAGGGGGAGTTTTCGCTCCAGATCAGGGTTTTTTTCCTAAATATACCAGTGGTATCAATGTAAGCAATAATACTTCCATGGTCATCAGCAGGGGTCTTGGAAACAGTGTGATACCAATTAGGATATTTAACAGACCAGAACTGGTGTTAGTCACATTGAAACGAGTTTTATAGGTTTTATGAAAAGAAAGTTTGATTTCATAAATTTGATTGAAAAAGATAGAAAAAAACATCAAAAAATATTTACCAATAAACCAATAAAACATATTGACAAAGTATGAATTAGAAGATATACTATCAAAAAAGGTAATACATATCATTCATATTTGATTAGTAGGAATACTTTGTGTGTAAGAGGTGATTATTGGTGGAGGATTCGAAAGGCAATATCGTTAAGAAGAATACGGTCAATGAAAAAGACATACAAAAGATAATTGAGTTTATTGAAACAATACAGTTTGGATCAATAATGCTCATCATTCAAGACGGCAGGATTGTTCAGATTGAGAAAAATGAAAAAGTTAGATTTAAGTAACTAAGTTGACTAGTTAACTAGAGGCTTTGGAAAGCACTTCTGTGTTTTTCCAGAGCTTTTTTTATCAAGAAAAGTTCTTTTTATTAAAAAACACCGGGAGATGTTTTAGTAATAAAAAGAAGCTAATTTGAAAGGAAGGCGTAGGGAAATTAATATAGATTATCAATTAATAAGAAAGGAAAGAAAAATGGCAGCAACGGAGGAAAAAATCAAAGAGTATTTAAAGATGAATCAAACAATTATCCTGACCACTATTGATGCGGACGGTATTCCGGATATCAGAACCCTTGGAGGCTATGGCATATCGGATTACGATATTTATTTTGCTACATTAAAAGAAAGTAATAAAGTGAAGCAGCTCGAAGGGAATAGCAATGTGGCGGTATTTATTCAACACGAAAATCAATTTATATCAAAATTCTTTAATGTAACAATTTATGGCAAGGCATGTTTAATCAATAATGAAAAAGAATACGAAACTGGAAAAACATTGATTATTTCAAGAAAGCCTTCCTTAAAAATTCAGAAAGATACCCATTACATATATAAAATCCTGCCAGAAAAGATTAAGGTTCTGGATTTTAGCGAACAAAATTTAAATGAAAGAGTTTCTATCTTTAAGTTGTAGATGGCAAAATTATTTTCATGGAATTAAGTCTGAGAAAGGAGGATAACGATTGGTTAAAGGCAGGGACAATATAAAAAACATACATCCTTGTTTTAGCAGTATGTATAACAATGGAAGGATTCATTTACCGGTTTGTCAAAATTGTAGATAAATACTAACTTTTAAGATATTTACAATAATTTGACCTGAATGAAGGAGAATAAGATGGCAAAAAAAATAAAGCAAATTGCAATTTATGGGAAGGGAGGCATAGGCAAGTCGACGACGACATCCAATATTAGTGCCGCTCTGTCAAAACTCGGCTACAGAGTAATGCAGTTTGGCTGTGACCCTAAAAGTGATTCCACCAATACGTTAAGGAATGGGGAGTATATCCCTACGGTTTTGGATACCTTAAGGGAAAAAAATTCGGTAAAGGCAAGTGAGGTGATTTTTGAAGGGTTTAACGGGATTTACTGCGTGGAAGCCGGTGGACCAGCACCTGGGGTAGGCTGCGCAGGGAGAGGGATTATCACGGCGGTCCAGTTATTTAAGCAGCAGAATGTATTTGAGGATCTGGATTTGGACCTAGTCATATACGATGTTTTGGGTGATGTGGTATGCGGCGGCTTTGCCGTACCCATTCGGGAAGGAATTGCAGAACATGTTTTTACGGTATCTTCAGCAGACTTTATGAGTGTATATGCCTCCAATAACCTGTTTAAAGGAATTCAACGATACTCGAACAATGGGGGAGCCTTACTTGGGGGTATTATTGCTAATTCTATAAACCAGCCTTATTCTAAAAATATCATCGATGATTTCGCAAAACGGACCCAAACCCAGATTATGCAGTATGTTCCACGATCGGTAACAGTAACTCAAAGTGAATTAAAAGGGAAAACGACCATTGAAGCAGCTCCGAATTCTGCCCAGGCGGCGGTTTATACGGAACTGGCAGAACGAATAGCGGCACATGACAAATCAACAATACCGGCTCCTATGGATACACAGACACTGCGACAATGGGCTTTTGATTGGGGAAATCAAATTTTGGAGTTAGAAAGCGGAGTGGTGGTCGGAGGTATTCAAGCGGGAATTTAATTTATTTATAGACAGGGGGATTTCATATGGCGGTAGAAAGTTTTAAAAATCAAATTATGAGTTTAAAGAACTTAAAAGAATTTGAACTGATTTTAAATTATTTGGCTATACCCAAATTTGGGTCTTTAACTATAGTGATTCATGACGGAAAAGTGGTGCAGATTGAAAAAACAGAAAAATTCAGAGTATAAGTGTAATGACAGGTTGACTAGTCATCTGGAGACCAGGATAACATCTAGTAGAAATACGGATATTATCCTGGTCTTTTCTTAAATCGGATAGTTTATAGATAATGAAGATATGAAAAAAGAAGAAAAATGACTGGATAAGATTGGAGGAATCGATTTGTCTGAGTTTATTGACCGTGCAAAATTTTCATGTGCCCTTGGCGGTGCACTAACTACCATTGCTGGAATTCCAAAGGCAGTACCTATTGTTCATGCTTCCGGAGGGTGTGCGGCTGCATTGTCAGGTACCTATAATCTGGCAGCAGGTTATCGGGGAACCGGATATTGCGGCGGAACCATGATACCTACTACAAACATAGCGGAAAATAATATTGTTTTTGGAGGAGAAGAACGTCTAAAAGAGCAGATTGAACAGTCTCTTGAGATTTTAGATGCTGACCTGTATATTGTCGTAACCGGCTGCCAGGTAGAAATTATTGGAGATGATGCTGTCAGTATTGCAAAGAAGTACCGGGATAAAAATGTGATTGGAGCCAGTACTCCTGGATTTTTAGGAAATACCTTTAAAGGCTATGATGCCGTTCTAAACACCATTATAAAGGAGGTTATCGAACCTTCCCCTGAGAAGGAGGAGAATACAGTTAATATTTTAGGGGTGGTACCTGGTCATGACGTTTTTTACAGAGGCAATTTAGACGAAATAAAAAGATTGCTTGGCTTAATCGGAGTGAAAGTGAATACTTTTTTTGGTACGGGAGAAAGTGTTGCTTCCATTCGCAACTATGGGAGGGCATCTCTTAATATCCTGTTGTCAGGTCAGGCTGGATTAGAACCAGCCAAGACTTTTCAGGAAATCCATGACATTCCTTATATAATTGCGGATGTGCCGGTGGGACCAACCGGAACAGAAGAATTATTAATCAATATCGGAAATGAACTCAATATTAGTCCCTATATGATACAACAAGTCCTGGAGAAAGAGAAAAAAGATTATTATTCCTACCTGGAACGTATCGTTGACATTTATTCGGATATTGATTTTCAGCGATATGCATTGATTGTAGCAGATAGTTATTATGCTTATGCTTTAACCAGATTTCTTGCTAACGATCTTGGATGGATTCCACACCTGACCGCTATTAACGACATAATCAGCAGGGAAGAGCGTGAGACTTACCTGGCTAAATTTAATGATTTGACCTCAGAAACCAAACCAAAGGTTATATTTGAGGAAAATGCAGGAGTCTTGTTAAAAGAAGTCAGAAAAAGCTGGCCTTACAATAGGAATCAAAAATATTATGATGCCCTGGGACCGGCATTTGTAGTGGGGAGCGGAATCGAAGGTAGTCTGGCGGAAAAAATCGGCGCTGGATTTTTATCCGTTGCATTTCCAGTCAGTAATCGTGTGGTCTTAAATAAAGGCTATACCGGCTTTAAAGGGGGACTTACTTTGGTAGAAGACCTGTTAACCCAGTTGGTAGCCGCAAGATGAGAAGAAGGGAGACTAAGTATGGCAAATTCCAGTTATGTTGAGAGTTTAAGTTATCATTTTTTAAATGCAGCAGCACCTCCTACCCGTGAAGAAAGAATAGGTGCCTGTCATGCTTTCTGCGGTTCCTGCAGACAATTAAAAGACGGTCTGCAAACCGGCTGTGCACAGCTTCAGAACAGGAAATTTTCACAAAGCGGCGGTTGTCAGTTAGGTCTGGCGGTGGGTATTGTAAGCAGTTTTACGAATGTGGTAATGATTATCCATTCCCCTTTGGGTTGCTGCTCAAGCTTTGTAGGTTCCGGTGGACTGCGTAAAACCATGAGGGCCTCCAAGGGAAAAACAGAAGATGATTTTGTCTGGCTTCATACGAATCTGGATGAACTGGACGTGGTCCAGGGAGGGCTTGATAAGCTGAGGAAAGCTATTTTGTATGCCGAAAAAGAGTACCATCCTGAGGCAATTGTTATAGCAAATGGGTGTGTGCCGGGAATTATTGGCGACGATATTGATTCCCTGGTCAATGAACTATCCGACCGCCTCAGTGCAAAATTAGTACCGGTACATTGTGAAGGTTTTAAGAGCAAGTTTGTAGCTTCCGGTTATGATTCAGCCTATCATGGTGTCTTAAGGCATTTAATTGAACCGGCCAAACCATATGAAAGAGCTATTCCATCGGAGGAAAGGGATGCCCTCTATCAGGCCAGGAATAAAAGGACGGTTAATATTTTTAATGTAGGTTCCAACAGTAATGGTGATGAAGTTGAATTATCCAGATTAATCAGTGCTTTGGGATTAATTCCAAAGGTATTACCATTACATGCTTCCTTAGAAGATTTAACCCATATCGGGGAAGCTGCATTAAATGTAAGTATCTGTGCCACCCACGATGATTATTTGCTGGGACATTTAAAGGAACGTTTCGGAACGGATTATTTAATTGATACCCTGCCTATTGGAATCCGCAATACCAATCAATGGATACGGTTAATAGCTGAACGCTTTCAATTGGAGGCTGCGGCAGAAAAGTTGATTCAGTTTGAAAATGAACAGCTTTTAAAAGCTCTGGAACCACTTAAGAGAGCCCTGAAGGGAAAAAGCGTATTCGTAGGAGGCGGAGAAACCAGGATTTTAACTACAGCAGAATTTTTTGCTTCTTTAGGAATGAATCTGGTTGGTGTCAAAGCCCATAATGTTGACCGTTTTGTAGAAAATATCCTGGATGATATGGAGAATACAGAATTAATAATTGAAGTTGCCGCAGGGCAACCGGCGGAGGAACTTAATATATTAAAACGGTTAAAGCCGGATTTATATATTGGTCACATGAATGCCAATGGCTGGGTAACTAAGCTTGGTATTCCCAATCTGCCCCTCTTTGGTCAACAACTTAATTATATGGGGTATTCCGGTGCTTTTGAACTTGCCAGAAAAGCAGTTAAGATACTGAAAAACACCAATTTCTTTAAGAATATATCCTCCAATGTCAAGCTGCCGTTAAGTGACGCCTGGTATGAAAGGGATCCAAAGGAAAATATTAAAGAGCTGGAAGTTTATTAATTAAAAAGGTGTTAGGTTGAAAGAAAATATTATGTATGAGAGGATGCCACTTATGGATTCTTTCAACCTTTTTATATGTGGCAGTAACCCATCTGCGTGCAGATGTGTTATGCAATGGGTGTTAGGTTGAAAGAAAATATTATGTATGAGAGGATGCCGCTTATGGATTCTTTCAACCTTTTTATAGGTGGCAGTAACACATCTGCTTGCAGATGTGTTATGCAATGGGTGTTAGGTTGAAAGAAAATATTATGTATGAGAGGATGCCACTTATGGATTCTTTCAACCTTTTTATATGTGGCAGTAACACATCTGCCTGCAGATGTGTTATGCAATGGGTGGTAGAATGAGTAGAATTGTAGAAAATTTAACGGAGCTGATTGGAGATACACCAATATTAAAGCCCATAGCCTTTTCAAACTTAGGTAATATAAAGGAATCTGAACTGCTTTTTAAATTGGAATATTTTAATCCCTTAGGAAGTGTGAAAGACCGGATTGCTTATGCAATGATAGCAGATGCAGAGGAAAAAGGGTTGTTAGACAAAAACAGTGTCCTAATTGAACCCTCCAGCGGTAATACCGGTGTAGGTCTGGCATTTGTGGCAGCAGCTAAAGGTTATAAACTGATTATTACCATGCCGGATTCCATGAGCATTGAACGACGAAGCCTTTTAACGGCTCTTGGAGCAGAGCTGGTTTTAACGCCGGGAAGCTTAGGGATGAAAGGAGCAATCAGAAAAGCGGAAGAACTAAACATCCAGACGCCAAACAGTCTTATCTTACAGCAATTTAACAACGAAGCCAATCCGGATGTACATAAAAAGACCACTGGTCCAGAGATTTGGGAAGCAACTAAGGGAAAAATTGATATTCTGGTAGCCGGAGTCGGAACTGGGGGTACCATTACCGGGGCAGGCAGTTATTTAAAGGAACAGAATCCGGATATTAAAGTAATTGCCGTTGAACCGGCTGCTTCTCCGGTGCTCTCCGGCGGTAATCCTGGTTACAATAAAATTCAGGGAATAGGTGCAGGCTTTATTCCAAAAGTGTTAAACCTTGAGATAGTGGATGAAATCTACCAGGTTCGAAACGAAGAAGCAATGGATACCTCCAGAGTCCTTGCAAGGGAAGAGGGGCTATTGGTGGGGATATCCTCCGGGGCAGCAGCTTTTGCAGCTGCTAAGATTGCGAACAGACTGGAAAATAAGAACAAGGTAATTCTGGCAATTCTTCCGGATACCGGAGAGCGGTATTTGTCGACGGAATTATTTAATACGGTACAGGAAGAAAAAAGCAGATACTGGTATTAGAGAGGGATGGCTATGGTGTATCGCGTCGCAATAGGAAGCAGGGATGGTATAACAATTACCGAACATTTTGGACAGTGCAGTCGGTTTTATCTTGCCGATATCAGCCAGGAGGAGGATACCGTTACTCTAGTGGGAGAACGTATAACTGATTCCAATGTCTCCTGGGGCAATCACCAGGAGGAGCGGATCAGAGAAAAAATCAAAGCCCTGGGGGATTGTCAGATTGTGCTTGTAAAACAAATCGGAGGTCAGTCGGAGAAACTATTAAACCACTATGGAATTATATCTCTGCAATATAGCGGATTAATAGAGGAGGCTCTTAATAAAGTTAAGAAGTATTACAAAAACCAAATACTAGTTAAGGAGGAGCAGCTACATGGACAAAGTGATTAAGAATGAACATAAGACTGTTTTTGGGTTTGATTACCGTGGAGTTCTTCCGATTATTGCGCTGGGAATTACGTTGCTTACCGACCTGCTGGTTCCCAACAGTCAGGAAGCGAAATACAGGGAACTTACTAATTTCAGGGATGTCATTACTTTTTTCTTAGTGGTTTCAATTATATTGTTTACCATTACCCTATTTCATGACAGGTTCCGAAAACAGTATTCCCATAAAGGCTGGTTTGTCAGTGGATTTGTTCTTTTTGTTAATGTAATAAATATTGTAACCGTTAAATATTTGTTATTGCCTCAGATATATTTTCCAAGCTTAAATAGGATTTTGAATGTTTATATTGAAGACCGGCAATTTTTATTTCAGTGTATGGGCAGTTCTTTTAGTTTGCTGATTGAAGGATTGATTTTTGGAACGGTTGCAGGAGTATTTACAGGGATACTGGTTGGGTGGAGTTTAAGCTTTAACTATTGGATCTATCCGGTTATCCGGATTTTAGGTCCCATACCTTCCTCTACCTGGATTCCCTTAGCCCTGGTATTGTTTCCAACTCCCAGGTGGGCGGCAGTATTTTTGATTGCCTTTGGTGTATGGTTTCAGATTACCATATTAACCAGTTCCGGAATCCAGAGCGTGAAAAAGTCTTACTTTGAAGTGTCTTCAACCTTAGGAGCCTCAAATCTGCAAAACTTATTCCATATTGCAATACCGGATGCGCTGCCTTCCATCTTTCTGGGATTTTTTAACGCTACCTGCAGTTCCTTTGTAGCCTTAATGGCAGCGGAAATGTTAGGAGTAAAGGCCGGTATCGGCTGGTATATCAACTGGCAGAAAGAAATGATTTCCTATCCTAATGTATACGCAGGGCTTATTCTGATAGCAGTATTTTGTTACCTCTTTATTACCCTGCAATTTAAAGTAAGGGATAAGTTATTAGGCTGGCAGAAGGGAGTAATCAAATGGTAACAATGGAACTGACAAAACCGGATAAGGGATTTGGTAGAATAACGGCAAAAGACATAAGCAAAGGGTTTAAACGTACAGATGGAGAGGTAACGATTGCTCTTAATCATCTGGATGCAGATATTAAGGCAGGGGAATTTATATGTCTTATCGGTCCGTCCGGATGTGGGAAATCTACTTTTTTAAGGCTGATTGCAGGACTTAGTGAACCTACCTCAGGGGTTATCACATTAGATGAGCAGCCGATTAAAGAACCGGGATATGAGCGTGGACTGGTGTTTCAGGATCCTACCTTATTTCCCTGGCTGAATATATACGAAAATATTGCTTATGGATTAAAGACCAGACATGTCTATAAGGCACATAAGCAGGATGTGGCTGATTTTATCCATCTGGTAGGTCTTGATGGTTTTGAAAAATCCTATCCTCATCAGCTTTCCGGCGGCATGGCACAAAGAGCAAGTTTAGCCAGGGCACTGGTGAACAATCCCAAAGTACTCTTACTGGATGAACCCCTTGGTGCCTTGGATGCATTTACAAGAATGAATATGCAGGATGAGATTCTTAGAATATGGAAGGAACGGGGGACGACTATGGTTATGGTGACCCATGATGTAGACGAGGCGATTTATCTAAGCGACCGTATCTTTGTTATGACGCCTAGACCAGCAAAGATAGAAGAGATTATTGAGGTTTTAATCGGACGGGGAGAAAACCAGGGGAGACAAAGAGACAGCAGTGACTTTTTAAGGCTGCGGTCTAAGATACTCCAGATTCTTGATTTTACTGGTAAGACCCTATCACCGGAATACTATTTGTAATACATCAAGAAGGTAACTGAAAAAAGTAACTTAGAATCAGGAATTGAGTAAAGCGAATCTAAATAAAAGCAAGGAAGGGCTGGGCTATGAAAAAATACAGGAAAATAATAATCTTATTAATTATGTTAATACTATCTGCTTTTATAACTGCCTGTGGTGTCAGAACCAGAGAAAGTTCAGTTGGTCAAACAGAAGTTGTTACCGAGGAAAGTTCCGAAACTGACGACACCAAAACTGCAAATGCCGGTAATAAGAAACCGATAAAAATTCTGTACGGTGCAGGATTGTGTGGAATTCCCCTGCACCTGGCGAAACAACTGCAATTTTATGAAGCAGAAGGTCTGGTAGAAGGAGTTGATTATGAATATTTAACTTCCAGTACGCCAGGAGTAGAGATGCTCTCCACCGGTCAGGCAGACGTGACCTTTGGACTCATTGCAGCCATGCTGGCACCTCTTGATAATGGTCTGGAAGCAAAAACAGTACTGGGTATCCATACCGGATGTATTCAGATATTAGCCGGTAAGGAAACAGGAATTACTGATATTAAAGGTCTAAAGGGTAAGAAAATCGGGGTAGAACAACTGGCGTCCTCCAGCCATATTGTTACCCAACGGGCTTTAGCATCGGTAGGAATTGGTTCTACGGCAGATAAGATGGAGGTCGAATTTGTAGTTTTCAGTAAAGATAATTTACCCCTTGCCCTGAAAAACGGCGCTGTAGATGCAATAGCCATAGGGGATCCTCAGGCTACGATTCTGGTAAAGGATGGTGATGCCGTATCCATATTTAATTCTGCAACTTCTGACCTATTAAAGGATGAATATTGCTGTTCATTATGGGTCAGGAATGAAGCCCTTGAAAAATATCCAGACCAGGTTGCCAAGGTGGTAAGAGCTATCCAAAAAACTTCCGTATGGATAGACCAAAACACTGATCTGGCGGCCGAAATCCAACTGGATAATAACTGGTTGGTAGGCGATTTGGATATTGACAGACATACCATTAGTACCTTTAAATACTTACCCTCCGTAAGCGGAGTCCAGACAGCACTAACTCGTAATATACTGGATATGAAAGACCTGGGACTGATTAAAGCGGATACGGATGCCGCTGCACTGGCTAAGAACAGTTTCTTTAAACTAAATGGTGTTCCAGACAGTATAACTGGAACAGTAAAACCTCCCATTGATCCCAAAAGTCAATTAAAGGAAGGGTGAAAAAGTGATAATTCGTTATTAAGTTGTGTAAGAATTATGAAGTTGCGTATGAATTATTACGATGAATATATATTATGAAGTGAAGTATGGAGTATAAAGGTATATATCACTTTAGTTTGCAAAGAGTCCCTTGGAATCTTGGGATAAACAAGGAGGAGATAATGAAAAACAGAATCTTAACAGGACTTCTTTTCATCATCAGTGGACTGCTTATTGCCGCTGGGCCGCAGTCAATCTTTAAGGTTTGTGCAGTGAAGGAGATGGCTATGAAATGTCACTGGTCCGCAAGGGCTTTGATTGCTGTCGGAGGAATCATATTTTTTGGTGGTATCCTATATTTGCTTGCAAATATCATAGTTGTTAGACTGAATATTACTCTTTTGGTACTGGCAGCTTACATCTCTTCCCTACTGATTCCATCTGTTTTGATTGGTGGCTGCGGGAATAAGAAGATGATTTGTCAAAGCCTTACCTTTCCTCTTATTTATGTCATATCAGGAGCGGGATTGCTTTATATTGCGGGTAATATTTTGTTTCTGATAGCACAGTTTAAAAAAGAAACCACCGATGCGAAAACCGCATAAAGGAGGCGTAACCAGTCCTATGATGGTTAATTCAAAAAAAGAGAAACGTAAGCATATAACCTTATTCTATATTGTATATCAAAATCTGAAAAAACGACCCACTCGTACATTTTTAATGATTTTCTTTGTGTTTATGCTTACCATTACAACGTATGCAAGTAACTTGATTTTGTTAAGTTTAAAGCAGGGTGTAAATAATACAGTGAAAAGGCTTGGCGCGGATTTGGTTATCGTTCCGGGAGATTATGTGAGTACGATTCAGAACGCTCTTTTCATGGGAGAACCATGTATGGTTTATTTTGATAAAGATTGGCTGGATAAAATTAAAAAAATGGAGGGGGTAGAAAAAATATCCTCCCAATTGTTTCTAGCTACATTATCTGACAGTGCATGCTGTGATAATGCAATACAGATAATAGCCTTTGATCCAGCCAGCGATTTTACCATACAGCCCTGGATTCAAAAGAAGTATAGAGGTAATCTGCCGGATGATCAGATTGTTATCGGCAATAATCTGTCTTATGAACCAGGGGATACCGCTACCTATTATGGTAAAGAATTTTTAGTTGCTGCAAAACTGGAAAAGACCGGAATGGGTTATGACAATTGTGTGTTTTTAAACTATGCTGCGGCTTTTAAGCTAGTTAAACAGCCAATCATCCGCAATTACTTCGCCCTCGGTGATCATGAAAATTTAATATCCTTATTATCTGTTGATGTAAAAGCTGATTATGACTCTGAGGTTGTTGCGGGAGAAATTACAGATGCCTATAAAAATGAAGATATTGCAGTATATACCTCTAACAAACTGGTAAAAGGTCTGACGGATGAAATAGGTAAATTTACGGTTTATCAACAACTGACCGTGTACATATTAATGATATTTACCATAGCTGCCCTTGTTTGTATATTTTCAATTACCATACAGGAAAGAAGAAGAGAATATGGGATATTTCGAAGTATAGGAGCTAAAAGATCCCATCTGATTGGTTTTATAACCACAGAAGCGGCTATTATTAGTTTTTTGGGGAGTGTACTTGGAAGTTTAACCGCTTATGTTCTGGTAACCGTATTTCATACTTATATTATGGTGACATTTAGATTTCCATATTTTCAATCAGGTGGGATGAACGCGCTGCTTCTTGGGGGAGGCTGCAGTCTGATTTCTCTTCTGATTGGAGTGGTATCTTCACTGATTGCAGCAGTTAAGATTGGCAGGAAACAAACCTTTTTGCTGATACAGGAGAATGAATGATGTTATTGGAGATAAAGAATATATCCAAACAATTTAAACGAAACAAGAAAGCCTTTTATGCTTTGAACCAGGTTAACCTAAAAGTGGATGCCGGTGACTTTGTTTGCATCCTGGGAAGTTCAGGAAGCGGAAAAAGTACTTTGCTAAATATAGCAACCGGTTTATTAAAGCCCACAGAGGGTACTGTTACTTTTGAGGGCAAGGAGTTAATTGGAAAAAGTCTTTGTGGACTGGATCAATTACGCGGCAGTAAAATCGGATATGTTATGCAGGGACAGAACCTCCTTGCCAATTTCAATATTCTGGATAACATGCTGATGCCTGGGTATTTTTCCGGCAAGCAAAATCTGAAGCAGCGTTCTATTAAGTTATTAGAGGGATTTGGGCTAATTGAGTTAATAAAGATGTATCCTGGCCAGTTATCCGGCGGGGAGTTAAAAAGAGCTGCCATTGTAAGAAGCATAGTTTCTGAGCCTGCACTTATTTTCGCTGATGAGCCCACCGGTAATCTGGATCCTGATAATGCGGTATCTATTATGAGGCTGTTTCAGCGCTTAAGTCAGGAGGGAATTGCTGTTATTGTCAGTACCCATGATTATGAATTTTTAAAATATTCAAAAATTGCGTATAAACTAACTGGTGGTAAGCTTGAGGAGTACTCCAATTAATAAATCAAAATTCATAAATTAATAGGAGCAGCACTAATTTTTTAGATACTATTTGATAAAACTATTAGAGGGGTAGTAATAAAAAATATTAAAGTATCTTGGAGAGAATAAGAATTATGTTTTGTAAACAATTTGTTACAAAGCATAATTCTTATTTTATTTACATTTCTATTCTCTCTATAATTTTGAAGGAGCCCTTTTATCTTTTCGTTTACCTGGGTTAAAAAAAGTGGTATTATATAATACGAATTAAGGTGAAGACACAAAGGATGGTTTACTTATGATGGATTGGAACAGGGAATATCATGATATTTCAGTAAAATATGAGGATAAAATAGTAAGGATTAAATCGGATGATTTCCTGAGGGAATATTTAGAACAGCTTCATGGCGGGGCTTTGTTACTGGCTGAGCACATATTAAAAACATATGAGGGACTTTTTTGTAAGCCTTTAAAAATAAATCACCATTCTTTAGCAATTGAAATTATTGCTCATGTCTTTGTTGATAATATACTGGAAAACATGAGCGAATTCAGTAATTTTATTTCTCATGATAAATTAAAACCGGTAGTGAATGCTTTGGAAGCTTTCAGAAAGCATACCAAAGTAATAGACTGCGGAGAAGCCTCCGTTGACAATAACCGCCATGTCTGGGATGTAATGGAACCAATACATGGTTTTATATATGGTCTGGCTAATATGTCAACAGATAACGAAAATCATAAGGTAGAAGAAGATACGGAGAACGAAATTAATAAGGAAGAAGAAAATCATACGGAGAACAAGATTAGTAAGGAAGAAGAGAATCATACGGAAAACGAGATTAATAAGGAAGAAGAGAATCATACGAAAAACGATTAATAAAGAAAAAGAGAACTAATATGGAGAACGAGATTAGCAAAGAAGAGAAAAATTCGGAAGAAGAGAACTATACAGATAAAGAAAATAAAATTAATGAAGCTAGGAGGAGCGCATGCTTTCAATAGATAAAGATAGTGTTATGAATTTAGAAAATGCCATTAGGGGAGCAAGAAACCCTATGAACAGCTGGGAGAAAAGTGACAGTTACATTTCGGAAAACGGAGGCTATATATTAGGGGCTAATGACTTATCCCTGGCAAAACGGCTGTGCAAGGCAGGCAGCGACCACCGAAAGTTTATGCGGCAGATTTTTGTATCTGTGGATATTACAGCACCCTTATACTGGTGGAAGGAATTTGATACTTATAAGGTTTCTACCGTATCCAATTCCACCAGTACCATGCATAAAATACACAGCAAACCTTTTGAACTAAAGGACTTTAGTCATGATAAGCTCTCTCCTGCCTCGAAAGAACAACTTATGCTTACCATCCGGTATTTGGAGGAGCTAAGATGCCAATACAATAAAGACCAGAAGAAAGAGGACTGGTATGACATGATACAGCTATTGCCCTCAAGTTACAATCAGCTTAGGACCTGTTCCTTAAATTATGAGACACTTATTCATATTTATCATGCCAGAAAGAATCATAAACTGGAGGAATGGCATGTATTCTGTGACTGGATAAAAACTTTACCTTATGCTCTGGATTTGATTATTGGAGAATAATTATCATTAAGAGGTTGATTTTATTTTCCCATCCGCTGTAAGTGGATGGACTGCTCCTGGCAGCAGCGGATTTATCTAGATAAGTTTTAACGAGAGAAAATTCGGTGTTCATTTCTACATAATGTTTAGAAGTTGCAATTAAATCGGTATATGTTATAATTATTTTGTTAATTTGTACTATTTATAATCGCTTATGATATGGTACGGCTAAAAGGATGTTAGTTAAAGTTGTTTACTTACATCATATATGATACCAATCATTAGCAAGTAGAACGAAACTAATTTATTACATAACGAATGCCAGACGGATAGAATTATCCTTGTAAACGTTGATTACTGGCGTGATTTATAGTAAGGATGGCTTTTTACTCTATTCGTAAGATAAATACAAATTTATTAATTATCAGGAAATAAAGATTCTTGGAGGAAATATATGAAAGTAACAATTTATACCGATGGATCAGCCAGAGGAAATCCGGATGGACCAGGTGGGTATGGTACGATAGTCGTGTATGTTGATCCTAACGGACAGGAACATATCAGGGAATATTCCGGAGGCTTTAAGAAAACCACCAATAACCGTATGGAATTAATGGCGGCTATCATCGGTTTGGAGGCCTTAACAAAGTCCTGTGAAGTGGAATTATATTCCGATTCCCAATACCTGGTCAAAGCTTTTAATGAGCATTGGCTGGAAGGCTGGATCATAAAAGGCTGGAAGAGAGGGAAAAATGAACCGGTTAAAAATGTTGATCTCTGGCAGCGGCTGTTACAGGCAATGAAACCTCATAAAGTCACTTTTAACTGGGTAAAGGGTCATGACGGACACCCTCAGAATGAAAGATGTGATATATTGGCTACAACTGCGGCGGATGGGGACAACCTGGCTGAGGATGTTGTATTGTAAGGAAGAATGCATTTAAAAGCATTGCAATTTGAGCATGACTGCTTGAGCATTTCAGGGGAACTTTAAAGCAGCATATTAATATTGCATATATAATATAGGTCTACCTTACACCAAAGTACTCTCCTGAGAAAAAGGTAAGAATCATGAATTGTCAAGATACGGAAGGAACGAATTAAAATGGCTGAATTAACACCAATGATGCAGCAATACATGGAAATAAAAAACCAATATAAGGATTGTATATTATTCTATCGCTTAGGGGATTTTTATGAAATGTTTTTTGAAGATGCCCTAACCTGTACCAAGGAGCTTGAAATTACCCTGACGGGTAAAAATTACGGTCAGGAAGAACGTGCACCCATGTGCGGTGTGCCCTACCATGCAGTGGAAAGTTATTTAAGCAAATTAATCAGCAAGGGCTACCGGGTAGCCATCTGCGAACAGGTGGAAGATCCAAAAGCCGCCAAGGGAATTGTACGGCGGGAAGTTATCAGGATAGTGACCCCGGGTACTAATTTAAATCCTCAGGCACTGGATGAAAGTAAGAATAACTACCTGATGGGAATTGTACATACTACCAATGCCTATGGAATAGCAACGGTAGACGTGACAACAGGAGATTTTTATGTTACGGAAGTAGATAACGACAGAAAACTCTTAGATGAAATCAATAAATTCAACCCAACTGAAATTATCTGCAACAGTACCTTTATGGTAAGCGGAGTCGATATAGAAGACTTAAGAAACCGGATGCAGATTTCGGTATCTGATTTAGAACCTTGGTATTTTGATGATGACTTATGCATGAACTCCCTAAAAAGCCATTTTAGTGTATCTTCCCTGGCGGGACTGGGATTAAAGGATTATACCATTGGGGTGATAGCGGCAGGAGCTATTATGCAGTATCTATATGAGACCCAGAAAAACTCTTTGACCCATTTAACCAGACTGACGCCTTACATAACAAGCAAATTCATGCTGTTAGACAGCTCCACCAGAAGAAACTTAGAGTTGGTGGAAACCTTAAGGGAAAAGCAGAAGAGAGGCTCCTTATTATGGGTGCTTGATAAAACTAAAACCGCTATGGGTGCCAGATTACTAAGAAGCTATGTGGAACAACCCTTAATTGACATAGGTGATATCAACGAAAGACTGGATGCAATCACAGAGCTTAATAATTCTGTGATTACCAGAGAGGAAATCAGAGAATATTTAAATCCGGTTTATGATTTGGAACGATTGATTGGCAGGATTAGTTATAAAAGTGCGGGACCCAGGGATTTAATAGCTTTTAAATCCTCTTTATCCATGCTGCCACATATTAAAGGGCTTCTTGGTGAAGCTTCTTCCAAGCTCTTAACCCAGATACATAAGGAATTAGATCCTTTAGCAGACATTCATTTCTTAATTGAGCAGGCCATCCTGGAAGAGCCGCCTCTGGCAGTAAAAGAAGGAGGTATTATTAAGGATGGTTATAATACAGAGATTGATAAATTAAGAAAAGCTAAAACAGAAGGAAAGACCTGGCTGGCGGAATTAGAAACCAAAGAAAAAGAAAAAACCGGTATTAAGAATTTAAAAATCAAATTTAACCGGGTATTCGGCTACTATCTTGAGGTTACTAATTCCTATCAGAATCTGGTACCGGAGAACTGGATTAGAAAGCAGACCCTTGCCAATGCAGAGCGTTATACAACGCCGGAATTAAAGGAACTGGAAGATGTTATTTTAGGTGCGGAGGATAAGTTGTTTTCTCTGGAATATGATATCTTTTGTGAGATCCGGGACCGTATCGGCAATGAGGTAAACCGAATTCAGCAGACCGCTAAGGCAGTTGCTAAAACCGATGTATTTGCTTCCCTGGCTTTGGTGGCTGAGAGAAACAACTTTACCCGTCCGGTTATGAATGAGGATGGTATTATTGATATAAAAGACGGCAGGCATCCGGTAGTTGAACAGATGCTTTCCAATGATATGTTTGTTACCAATGACACCTATTTAAATAATAAGGAAAACCGTATCTCTATCATCACAGGACCTAATATGGCAGGTAAATCCACTTATATGCGGCAGACAGCGCTGATAGTCTTAATGGCTCAAATCGGCAGCTTTGTTCCGGCTTCCCAGGCGGATATCGGCATTGTAGACCGGATTTTTACCAGAGTCGGTGCTTCCGATGATTTAGCCTCCGGTCAAAGTACCTTTATGGTAGAAATGACGGAGGTAGCCAATATCCTTAGGAATGCAACGAAAAACAGTCTTCTGATACTGGACGAAATCGGAAGAGGTACCAGTACCTTTGACGGTTTAAGTATTGCCTGGGCAGTGGTCGAACATATCAGTAACCCCAAATTATTGGGTGCTAAAACCTTATTTGCCACCCATTATCATGAACTTACGGAACTGGAAGGAAAGCTTGACAGCGTAAATAATTATTGCATTGCCGTAAAAGAAAATGGTGAAGATATTATTTTCCTCCGTAAAATCATAAAAGGCGGTGCGGATAAAAGTTATGGAATTCAGGTGGCGAAGCTGGCCGGAGTTCCAGACAGTGTCTTAAAAAGAGCCCATGAAATCGTCGAGGAATTAAGTAAGAATGATATAGCGGAAAAAGCCAGGTCTATTGCTGCTGATAAAGTAACAAAGGGAATGGAAGAAAAGGACGACACTGTCTTACTGGTTAATGAAATGGTAAGTACCTTGGAAGCGGCACCAAAATCCAGGAAGAAAACGGTAGATATCCCAGATCAGATGTCCTTTTTTGACTTTAATTCCAACGACGATATTATTAATGAATTAAGAGATATGGATATGAATGCAATGACTCCCATGGATGCTTTGAATAAATTATACCTATTGCAGCAAAAACTTAAGAAACGTTTATAGTATATCATATTGCATATAACTGGACTGACCAATCGGTCCAGTTATTTTAAAAACGATGTACTTATACCTTTTACAGGAGGTGATACCTATGTCAAAAATAACTGTGCTGGATGAAAATACAATTAATCAAATTGCAGCAGGAGAGGTAATCGAGAGACCGGCAGCAGTGGTTAAGGAATTGGTAGAAAATGCAATTGATGCAGGAGCTAATGCTGTAACCGTTGAAATTAAAGAAGGCGGCATCAGTCTCATTCGAATAACAGATAATGGTTCAGGTATCGAAGAAGAAGATATGCCCTTAGTATTTTTAAGGCATTCTACTAGTAAAATCCGGACTGCAGAAGATTTATTAAAGGTTACAAGCCTGGGTTTTCGCGGTGAAGCTTTATCAAGTATTGCCGCAATCGCTCAGGTGGAATTAGTGACAAAAACCAGTGAGTCTTTTTCCGGACTTAGATATATGATTGCCGGAGGAGAAGAAAAGAGCTTAGAACACATCGGATGCCCCAACGGGACTACCTTTATCATCCGGAACTTGTTTTATAATACCCCGGCGAGAAAGAAGTTTTTAAAATCCCCTATGACGGAAGCCGGCTATATCAGTGACTTAATGGAGCGGCTGGCAGTATCCCATCCGGGTGTTTCTTTTAAGTTCATTAATAATGGACAGGTCAAACTTCACACTTCTGGGAACAATAACTTAAAGGACATAATTTACAATGTTTACGGAAGGGATATTACCTCTAATCTGGTGTCGATTGAGGGCAGCAGCGAAGAGATATCCCTGGAAGGGTTTATTGCAAAACCAGTTGTGTCCAGAGGAAACCGAAATTATGAGAATTATTTTATTAACGGAAGATATATAAAAAGTGCCCTCATCAATAAAGCCATAGAAGAAGCCTTCAGGCCCTATATCATGCTGCACCGGTACCCTTTTACCTCCCTTCATATCCTTATAGACAGCGAATTAATCGATGTAAACGTTCATCCGGCAAAGCTGGAAATCCGTTTTAAAAATGGTGAAGACGTATACCAGCTTATTTATCGTTCTATTAAGAATGAATTAGAAGGAAAAGAAATGATACCGGATGTGTTTTTAACAGAGGAAAAGCAGGAAGTTAAGACATTTAAACAAGTCCCGGAACCCTTTGAAGAAAAGCGACTCCAGGAATTCCGTGAGAAAAGTAGTAATGGTGACAGAAATCAAAGGGTAAAAGATGAAACTAATTCTTATGAGAAGGCTGAGGCTAATTTTACTGATATAGCAGCAAATCCAAGCGGGAATGGTGCTAATAATACAGTTGACGGTAAGGTATCCAATACCTCGAATACTTTTCACAACTCCTATAACAATGCCGATAAATATAACAACACCGATAATTATAACAACAACCCCAATAATTATAACAACAACCCCAATAAGCACAATACGATTCACGAAACTGCTGATTATTCCATAAACCGTGAACTGATAAAAGAAACCGAGATTGGAAGGCTGAATGAAGTAATTACTGATGCCGCTGCCTTTGTCCGGGAGGAACTTATGCCATCACCTGGAAACGCAATGGAAGAAGCAGCTCCAACCATGGAAGGATTAACACAAAACAATGCTTCTATAAAAGAGATTAAAGACACTGCAAAACCGGAACAGCTATCCTTTATTTCTAAGGAAGCCATACATAGTCACCGAATTATAGGTCAGGTATTTTCGACTTATTGGCTTGTGGAGTTTGGTGACAAACTTTTTTACATCGATCAGCATGCCGCTCATGAAAAGGTATTATATGAAAAAATCATGAAGTCCCTGAAAGATAAACAGTATAATTCCCAGCTGCTTGAACCGCCCATCATACTTTCGCTATCCATGAGGGAAGAGGAAGCTTTGAAAAAGCACCAAAAAGGATTAAACGATATCGGTTTTGAAATCGAAGAATTCGGAGGAAAAGAATACGCTGTCAGGGCTGTCCCAAGTGATCTGTTCGGCTTGCTCCAATACGAAATATTAATCGAACTCATTGACGGATTAATGGATGAGGTATATAATGAAACGCCGGAAGCAATCTTAGAAAAAATAGCTTCCATGTCCTGCAAGGCAGCCGTCAAAGGCAATCACCGTTTATCCAGTGAGGAGGCCAGGGCTTTAATTGAGGAATTATTAACCCTTGATAACCCTTATCATTGTCCTCATGGAAGACCAACCATTATCTCTATGAGTAAATATGAGCTGGAAAAGAAATTTAAACGAATTGTATAAACCCATTTAAAGGAAGTTTAACATGAAAAGACCCCTGATTATATTAACCGGACCTACAGCCGTAGGTAAAACGGAATTATCCATAAAACTTGCAAAAGAAATCGGCGGAGAGATTATTTCCGCCGATTCCATGCAAGTGTATAAATACATGGATATCGGTACTGCAAAAATTACGCCCGAAGAAATGAACGGTGTTAAGCATTATCTGATAGATGAACTGGAACCGGAGGAAGAATTTAATGTAGTTAAATTCAAGGAATACACCAACCGGTATATGGAAGAAATTTATTCCAGAGGGAAAATACCTGTTATTGTAGGTGGTACTGGTTTTTATATACAAGCAGTCCTTTATGGAATTGACTTTAAAGACAATGGGGAAGATACTTCTTACAGACAGCACCTGGAAGAGCTTTATAAAAAAGAAGGCAGCAGTTATCTTCATGATAAATTGGCTCAAGTAGATCCACCCTCAGCCGAAGCGATCCACCCTAACAATGTAAAGCGTGTCATTCGTGCATTAGAATATTTTTACCAGACCGGCAGCAGAATCTCAGAACACAATGAAGAACAACGCAGGAATGAATCACCCTATCAGTTCTGCTACTTCGTGTTAACCAATAAACGTGAGATATTATACGAAAGAATAAATAAACGGGTAGACCATATGATGGAAAACGGTCTAATCGATGAAGTAGCTATACTGCTAAAAAAAGGCTGTACAAAAGATATGATATCCATGCAGGGTTTAGGATATAAGGAAATTATTGCATATTTAAACGGCGAATGTTCGTTAGAAGATGCGGTATATACCTTAAAACGTGATACGAGACATTTTGCGAAACGGCAGCTTACCTGGTTTAAACGGGAAAAAGAAGTAATTTGGATTGATAAAAATGAATTAGAAAATGATGAAACCAAAATTTTGGAAGCTCTGATTAAAACAATCAGGGATAAAAATATGATATAGATTTAAGCATTATCTCAAAAGAAGAAAGGCTAATACATGGACAAATTATTTAATCAGATGTATAAAGACTTTAATATTGATGAAGCAATATTAAATTACTGCGATACCATCGAAACAAATCTTAAGGAACGTTTTGAAGCCATAGATCAAATAGCAGAATACAACCAGCTTAAGGTACTAAAAGCCATGCAGGATAACAGAGTAAGTGATATTCATTTTGCTGCCACCACCGGTTATGGCTACAACGATTTAGGCCGTGATACGCTGGAAAAGGTATATGCTGACGTTTTCCATGCGGAATCCGCACTGGTAAGACCACAGTTAATCAGCGGAACCCACGCTTTAACCATTGCCTTATCCGGCAACTTACGTCCTGGGGATGAAATTCTCTCACCGGTTGGAAAACCTTATGATACCTTAGAAAGTGTAATCGGTATCAACCGAGATAATGCAAATCAAGAAACCTCTTCCTCCAATAATACCCAGGATAGAAAAACCTCATCAGGACGATTAACCGGTTCACTAGCCGAATATGGTATCACCTATTCTCAGGTTGATTTGCTTTCTGACGGTGGCTTTAATTATGAAGAAATCCGCAAAGCAATGAATGAACGGACAAAACTAATAACCATCCAGCGTTCCAAAGGCTATGCTACAAGACCGACCCTATCCGTAAAGCGGATTGGAGAGTTAATCCGATTTATAAAGGACATTAATCCCAATGTTATCTGTATGGTAGATAACTGTTATGGAGAATTTGTTGAGACTCTCGAACCCACCGATGTAGGAGCAGACCTGTGTGTAGGCTCTCTCATAAAAAATCCCGGTGGTGGTCTTGCGCCCATTGGCGGCTACATTGTTGGTAAAGAAGACTATGTGGAAAACGCAGCCTTTCGCCTCACAGCTCCGGGACTTGGCAAAGAAGTAGGGGCTACCCTTGGAATCACTGGTCTGCTATTCCAGGGTTTATTCTTAGCACCTGTAGTTGTCTCCGGCGCCTTAAAAGGGGCCATCTATGCAGCCAACATATACGAAAAACTCGGTTTTCCAGTAGTTCCAAACAGCACAGAATCCCGTCATGATATCATCCAGGCCGTAACCCTTAAAACCCCGGAAGGAGTAATTGCCTTTTGCAAAGGAATCCAGGCTGCAGCTCCCGTAGACAGCTTTGTTACTCCGGAACCCTGGGCGATGCCCGGATATCATTCCGATGTCATAATGGCCGCCGGAGCTTTCGTACAAGGCGCATCCATAGAATTAAGTGCCGACGCCCCCATAGAACCTCCCTATGCAGTATATTTCCAAGGTGGCTTAACCTGGTACCACGCCAAAATCGGAATCTTAATGTCCGTACAGAAACTATATGAAGAAAATTTGATTCATCTAAATTAGTTATTGAACCAAATTCAATTAAATGTCACGCCTTACTATTAGATAACAATTCTGATAAGTAAAATTCAGTAATACAAAAACCAATAAACAAAAAACTTCGCAGTCAAAAAGCACAAAACTTGCTGAAATCAGCTCAACCATTAGAATGGAAAGCAGTGATACGGATCGGTTTCCTATGCGCTTCATTCTGAGCCACTCATTCACTTATGGACTTTTTATGTGGTTCAGAGTGAAAAAGCACACTGTCTGACGAGCTTTGCGAGGAGTTTGTGCTTTTTCACTCTCGCTTTACCACATAAAAAATCCATTAGTGAATTAAGGCAAAGAATACGAAGCATAGGAAACCGATCCGTATCGCTGCTTTCCTCACAACCTAAAAGCTGATATCAGCAAGCCCACAACCCCAAACTGCGAAGTCTCAGCCTAAACTTTACCCCCAAAATTTACCCTAACCTTCGATAGTTAAACAATATAACTGTATCCCCAAATAAAGATACAAGAATCCTATGTAACAATACCAAACAGCCTACAACCAATAGGTATTTTATGCTATTAATGTATACAAATGTGCTGAATTATGTTAGAATGATTGGTAGAAATCTTGTAATTGGAGGAAAAACGGTTATGGCTAGAGTGAGCGGTAAAAACTCATGGGCATTGTTTCTGCTGATATTAGCAGGTGTAGTAGTAGGCGGTTTTATCGGTTATCTGGCAAAAGATGTATCCGCCCTGACCTGGTTAAACTATGGACAGGAATTTGGCATTGGCGGTACGAACAATAGCGGTATAATACGTTTAAACCTGGGAATTATGATAATCAGCTTTGGTCTATCCATAAAGATTACAATTGCCGGAATTATCGGAGTAATCTTAGCCATAATAATATATCGAAAGCTTTAGCAAAAAAGTCCTTTTTATTGTCTTGGAGAGAGAATAAACAGGAGGAAAAATGATAAACAAGTACTATACTGTAAAAGAATTGCCATTAACTGAAAGACCTTACGAAAAGTGCGAAAAGACCGGAGCTGGTTCTTTATCTGATGCGGAACTTCTTGCGGTGATTATACGGACTGGCACACGGAATGAACGTGCTGTGGATGTAGCCTCCAGAGTGCTTGGACATTCTGCGGCCTACCCGGGTCTCCTGGGTTTAAACCATATGAATCTCAATGATTTACAAGGGATTAAGGGTATTGGAAGGGTAAAAGCAATTCAGTTATTATGTATTGCCGAATTGACAAAACGTATGGCTAAAGCAACCAATGAAGGGAGACTTAAGATGATAACTCCTGAAGCGGTTGCTCATTATTATATGCAGGATATGAGACATTTATCAAGAGAGAGGGTGCTTTTGATTATGTTAGATTCCAAAAGTAAGATTTTAAAAGATATGATTATTTCAACCGGTACAGTAAGCAGTTCGCTTTTATCGCCCCGGGAAATTTTTTTGAGTGCATTAAAATACGAAGCAGTTAATGTTATTTTATTGCATAATCATCCAAGTGGCGATCCAACTCCCAGCAGAGAAGATATCCAGACCACAAAAAGAATGAAAGAAGCTGGAAATTTAATTGGAATTAAACTTATGGATCACATTATAATTGGTGATAATAAATATGTAAGCTTAAGTGAACAAGGTTATATTTAGGCTTAAAGTGTGCATAATCTAGAAGTTATCGCATAGCATCAACAGTAAGAAAGCTTAAGATGAAGGACAGATTCAAGTTTGGAAGGAGACAACAGGTATGACAGGAAAGATATATGGTATTGATTTTGGTACCAGTACCATTAAAATATATCAGAAAAATGACGGAATTATTTTGGATGAAAAAAACATGATAGCAGTGGCAAACAGGAAGCAGGTAATTGCTGCTGGAAATGAAGCGTTTGAAATGTATGAAAAAGCACCTGCCAATATAAGAGTAACCTATCCGGTTAAAAATGGCGTAATTGCAGATATTGCCAATATGCTTGATTTGCTTAATTATATGATTCATAAAATAGCAAAAAGTAAGAAACTATCTGCGGCAGCGGTTATCGTTGCTACACCCTCTGATATCACAGAGGTGGAGAAAAGAGCCTTTTTTGATCTGGTGGCCAGTTCCAATGTAAAAACCAAGAATATAAAAATTGTTGAAAAACCCATAGCAGATGCAGTAGGAATCGGTCTTGACGTAACCAATGCAAAAGGTGTTATGGTCGTAGATATTGGGGCTGATACAACAGAAGTATCCATTATGTCTTTGGGTGGTATTGTAATCAGCAAATTGATTCCTGTTGGAGGAAACCGCCTGGATGAATCGATAAAGACTTATGTTAAGAAAAATTATAACTTAATTATTGGAGACAAAACCGCAGAAAATATAAAAAAAGAACTGGCTTGTGCACTGCCTGTAGAAGATCAAAGCATTAAAGCCTATGGTCGTAATGTGGTTACTGGTCTGCCCTCAGAGGTTGAAATTAATTCCTCCTATGTATACGAGTCCATTACCGAATATCTCTACACCATTATAGATGCCATTCGAATCATACTGGAAAGGACTCCACCTGAAATTTCTTCTGATATTATTGATTCCGGTATTTATGTTACCGGCGGTTCTGCTTCTATTTCCGGATTGGATAAGCTGATTGCAAAAGAAACTGGTTTAAGGGTTAATATCTGTAAAGATGCAACGGATACCGTAGTGAATGGACTTGGAAGAATTATTGAGGACAAAAAACTCGCAACCCTGGCTTGCAACTTAAAACAGACAAATTTCAGCAGCTGACAGCCTGGCATATCTGTCTGATACCATATGCGATAAGGATAATCCGCTTAAAGACAGAATCCGATATAGGAAAGGTATACTGTGCGGACAGAATGAATGATGATGAATGAGTATAAAATGTATATTGGGAAAAGAGGTATTTATGAGAAGACGGACAAAATTAAATATAAATCCTAAGCATTTATTTATTGCAGGTGCTTTGTCATGTTTTGTATTAATATTTGTTTCTTTTCAATACAGAGAACAAATATCACCGGTAAAAACTGCTGTTGGAAATGTGATATCACCGATGCAGGATGGTATTAATTCTATCGGACGCGGTATATCTGATCAGGTTGCAAGGTTTACCAGCCTCAACAGATTATTAAAAGAAAATGCCTCCCTTAAGGAACAGGTAGCCGCATTATCCTATGAAAACAAAACCTTGCTGCAGGATAAATATGAACTGGACCGGTTCCGGGACTTATATAAATTAGACAAAAAATATGCAGATTATCCCAAGGTAGGTGCAAGAGTTATCAGCGCAGATCCTAACAGCTGGTACAATACCTTTAAGATTGATAAAGGAACAGATGATGGAATTGCCGTTAATATGAACGTAATTTCCGGAAATGGTCTGGTTGGCATTATTGAAGAGGTTGGAAAGAATTGGGCAAGAGTAAGGTCCATTATTGATGATTCCAGCAATGTAAGCGGTATGTTCTTAAAAACCTCCGATCCTTGTATCGTAAATGGTGATTTGCAATTATATAATTCTGGAGTGATCGGTGTGGAATTAATCAGTAAAGACGCCGATGTTTCAGACGGTTACGAAGTAGTTACCTCACCAATCAGTGATAAATATCTGCAGGGTATACTTATCGGTTATATCAGCGATTTAACCGTTGATCCTAATAATTTAACCAAGACAGCCCATTTGACTCCGGCTGTTGATTTTGACCGGTTACAGGATGTACTTATTATCACCGAATTAAAAGAACCACTGGTGGATGCGGATACTCCGAAGAAGTAAAGAATTTGGGAAAGGCAGGGGTAAACATTTAAGTGAAGCGTTTTATAGTTTTAGTTATTGAAATTTTAATATGTTTTTTATTGCAGACGACGGTATTCCAATGGATAGCTCTTGCTCATGTTACTCCTAATCTATTGCTTATTTTAACGGTAGCCACCGGATTAATGAGAGGCAGGACAGAAGGACTTGCAGTAGGTTTTGCAAGTGGATTATTAATAGATTTCTGTTATGGCAATGTGCTTGGCTTATTTGCTTTAATTTATATGATAATCGGCTATTTAAATGGTTACAGCCACAGAATCTTTGTAAAGGATGATTTGACCATACCAATCCTTTTAGTGGGAGTCAGTCAGTTCGTATACTTTTTCTTGTATTACGTATTTGAATTTTTGCTAAAAGGCAAACTAAACATATTGTTCTATCTTGTTAGGATCGGGCTACCTGGGATTATATATACCGTAGTAGTATCCATAGTACTGTATAAACTATTGAATATAATCAATATCCGGTTGGACCGGAAAGTGGAAGAGGAGGTTACCTAAATGCTTGATATTATATGGGAAAAAGTGAAGCAGATCGTATCATCCAGACTTCTGCCCGTTACTTTGATATTCATCTTTTTACTCTGTGTATTGGTTAACCGAATTTTCACCCTCCAGATTGTCGAAGGTGAAACCCATTCCCAGGACTTGGATTTAAAATACAACAAGACTAGAGAAATCAAAAGTACCAGAGGGAATATTTATGACAGGAACGGTATTCTGCTGGCTTATAATAAATTAATTTATTCCGTGGTATTGGAGGAAAGTACTAAAATCACCTCTAACCAGGGAAGAAATGAGATGCTTTATCAGCTGATTAAATTACTGGAGAAGTATGGCAATAAAATAGAAATCGAGTTTGGTATATCCCTTGATAAAGAAGGAAATCTTTATTTTAATACAAAAGATGAAAAAGCAGAACTTCGGTTTAAAAAGGAAGCGTATGGTCTCCGTTCCGTTGACGACCTGACCAAAGACCAGCGTAATGCAACCGTAGAACAGGTATATGAATATTTAAAACATGGTGATGGTAAGACCACCCGTATGTTTGATATATCAGATGAGTATTCTTTAGAAGATACCTTAAAGATCATGACCTTAAGATATGCTATCTTTACGAATTATCCGAAATATAATCAAATTATTATTTCCTCCCATGTCAGTGATGAAACAGTTGCAGCGATCTATGAAAACAGTGCCACATTGCCCGGTGTTGATATAGCACAACAGACATACCGTGTGTATAATGACAGTATATATAACTCCAATATTTTAGGATATACCGGATTGATTAATTCCGATGAACTGGAAGCTATGCCAAATTATAATAGTTCGGATGTTATCGGTAAAACAGGAATAGAAAAAAAATTTGAAGGTTATCTTGCCGGTGAAAAAGGGATTGAAACAATCTCCGTTAATTCTGCCGGCAGATTTCTGGATGTACTGGAACGAACGAATCCGGTAGCAGGCGGGGATCTTTATTTAACCATCGACAGTGTGTATCAAAAAGCATATTATAAAATTATTGAACGGGTATTGGCAGGCATACTCTTATCTAAGATTAACAACAGTACGGATGCGGGAACCAGAGGAACTTCTACCAAGGATATCCGTATTCCGATTTATGATGTATACTTTGCCTTAATTAATAACAGCGTTATTGATGTGGATGCTTTCACAGAAGAAGATGCAACCACCCTGGAAAAAACAGTTAACCAGAAGTTTATATCCAAACAAAAGGACGTACTAAAAGATCTTAGAAGTTTATTAGCCGTAAACAGTACTACGGTAAACAGCGCCGCCTCCGAAGAAATGCAGGATTATCTGTCCTACATCTACAGTAAGCTGAAATCAGTTGATGTTTTATTATCCTCTAAGATTGATGCTGAGGATGCTGCCTATAAGGATTATACTACTAATAAAATCAGCCTAAGTAAGTTTCTTCAATATGCCATTGCAAATAATTGGATCGATCTTACAAAACTTAATATTGGAGACGAATACTTCAGTACGGAGGAACTCTATACCAAACTCTTGGATTATATTGAAAAATTATTGTTGGATGACAACACATTTCATAAAAAAATATACAAAGATTTGGTATATTCGTACAAATTATCCGGAACGGAAATTTGTCTTTTATTATTTGACCAAGGTGTGATAAAATATAACGAGGAAGATATTTCAAAATTAGAAAACGGCTCCTTATCCGCTTATTCCTTTATAACGGAAAAGATAAGGAAGTTAGAGATTACCCCTGCCCAATTAGCACTTGATCCTTGCAGTGCATCTGTTGTCATAACAGATCCAAAAACCGGTGAGGTAAGGGCAATGGTTTCTTATCCAAGTTATGATAATAATAAGTTTGCCAATAAGATCGATCCTGCTTATTATGCAAAAATCAGCAGTGATTTAACCTATCCTTCCATGAACCGTCCGACAATGCAGCGTACGGCTCCAGGTTCTACCTTTAAGATGGTAACCTCCACAGCAGGACTTCTAGAAGGTGCAATTCATCCTGGGGAGACAATTCATGATAATGTAATCTTTGACAAAGTGACTCCATCACCGCGTTGCTGGTCAACCTCAAGCCATGGTTCCATTGATGTGACGGATGCGCTGCAGGTATCCTGCAATTATTTCTTTTATGAAGTAGGCTGGCGTTTAGGTCTTGACAGCTCTGGTATTAACAGAAATCAGCTTGGTCTTGACACACTTAAGAAATATGCTTCCCTTTACGGTCTTGACAGAAAATCAGGTGTTGAATTAGTAGAAGAAGAACCACAGATTTCAGATAAGGACTCAATTCGTTCAGCAATCGGACAGGGAACCAATAACTATACTCCAGTACAGCTTGCACGGTATCTGACCGCGATTGCTTCCAGCGGCAGTCTTTATGATTTGACGCTGATTGATAAGGTAGTAGATAAAGATGGATCTGTTATTCTGGATAAAAAAGCAAAATCAAAAGAACTTACGCAAATCAGTGATTCTACCTGGAATTTAATTCATGATGGTATGTATAAAGTAGCCAATGGAAACAGGAGTTCATCCTCCTATGTATTTAAGAATTTTCCTGTAACAATAGCCGGCAAAACCGGTACGGCACAGGAAAGTAAGTCAAGAGCTAACCATGCACTGTTTTTGTCTTATGCACCTTATAATGACCCTGAAATAGCGGTTACAGTTGTAATACCAAACGGTTATGCTTCCAGTAATGCCGTAGAATTGGCACGTTATATTTACAGTTATTATTTTAATGTGGAAGATAAAGACAAATTGGTGAATGGTGATGCACTTATGCCGGAGACGGAAGCACCGACATTTACGGATTAAATGTGAATGATATTATTATATAGTAACTACTCAGCTGCGGACATTCTGAGTAGTTACTGAAAACAAGCCATACCAGGAGGTATTCATGAATAATCCAGTCATTATAAAGGGTAATAAATATGGCATCGTTGTCGTACTGGATGCTGAAATGGGATTTGAAGAACTAAAGACAAAAACCGCGGAGAAATTTCGTGATTCTGCAAAATTTTTTGATAAAGCCCAAATGGCCATCAGTTTTGAAGGACGCAAACTCTCCAATGAAGAACAGAGGGAAATATTAAATATTATTGCTGAAGAAACAGAACTTCATGTTGTATGTGTCATAGAGAATGACCCTCAGAAAGAAGAAGTCTTTAAGAAAGCACTGGATGAGAAATTAATGGAATTATCCAATACTACAGGGCAGTTTTATAAAGGGAATCTCCGGTCTGGACAGGTCTTGGAATCAGAGACCAGCATTATTGTAATCGGTGATGTAAATCCTGGGGCTCGTATTGTTTCAAAAGGCAATATTATTGTATTGGGATCCTTAAAAGGAACGGTATTTGCAGGGGCTACCGGCAATACCAATTCCTTTGTTCTGGCCCTTTCCATGAATCCGGTTCAAATACGGATTGCGGATACCATAGCCAGATCTCCGGATAAGCCTGTAAAAGAAAGCTTAAGAGAAACTAAAATAGCGTTCTTAGAGAATGGAAATATCTACATTGAACCTTTAAGCAAAGAGGTTTTAAATGATATTAATATATAGTTATTCATTATATTAACGAATCTTTTGGAGGATAAACAGGAATGGGTGAAGTAATTGTAGTAACATCCGGCAAGGGTGGAGTAGGTAAAACAACGACAACAGCAAATGTTGGAACCGGTTTGGCAAAATTAGATAAAAAAGTTGTATTGATTGATACCGATATAGGTTTAAGAAATCTTGATGTAGTAATGGGACTTGAAAACAGGATCGTATATAATCTGGTTGATGTCATTGAAGGAAATTGCAGAATCAAACAAGCGTTAATTAAGGACAAGCGTTATCCCAACCTGTACTTATTACCTTCTGCACAGACAAGAGATAAAACAGCTGTTAATCCGGAACAAATGAAAAAATTAGCAGATGAATTAAAAGATGAGTTTGATTACATATTAATGGACTGTCCTGCCGGAATAGAGCAGGGATTTAAAAACGCCATTGCTGGAGCAGACAGAGCATTAGTAGTTACTACACCCGAAGTATCCGCAGTACGTGATGCGGATCGGATTATCGGTTTATTAGAAGCAAATGAGATAAAGCGGACCCATTTAATTGTAAACAGACTAAGATCAGATATGGTGAAACGTGGTGATATGATGTCAAGCGGCGATGTAGTTGAAATACTGGCCGTTGATTTGATTGGAGTCGTACCGGACGATGAGAATATCGTAATCTCAACCAATCAGGGAGAACCTTTAGTTGGCTCTGATACCTTAGCCGGACAAGCGTATATGAATATATGCCGCAGAATACTTGGAGAGGACGTTCCGTATCTTGATTTAAACGGAAAACAGGGGCTTTTTAGTAGGCTTGCTAATCTACTTAAGAAAAACTAGAGAGGGGATAGTATGATGAGTTTGGCGGATTTTTTCAAGAAAAAAACGTCCAGTAACGTGGCCAAGGACCGACTAAAATTAGTTCTGGTTTCTGATCGCGCCGGCTGTTCTCCTGAAATAATGGAACAGATGAAAAATGATATTATTACAGTAATATCAAGATATATTGAGATCGATATGGACGGTTTGGACATCAAAATTACCCAAACCGAATCAGAAGGAAATAACGGAGTTGTTCCAGCGCTTTTTGCAAATATTCCGATAAAGGATCTTAAAAATAAAAAATAAGGATTGATTTGCATGTTTCAATTTAAGCAGTACAATATTAAGAATTATAACATATCGTTGTTTTTTTTCGTAATATTATTAAGTGGTATAGGAGCTTACCTGGTTAGGCTTGTTGAAGGGGATGGAGAAGGTCTTTTCAAAAAGCAGGTAATGGGTATTATATTAGGTATATTTGTCATTCTTTTTGTTTCTTTGGTTGACTACCATTTTGTATGCCTATTTTATATCCCTTTATATATTATCAATATGGGGCTCTTAGTTGCTGTAAGACTTTTTGGTACTACGGTTAATAATTCAAAAAGATGGTTAAATTTAAAGGTGATATTGTTTCAGCCTTCTGAGTTAAGTAAAATAATTCTGATTATTTTTATAGCCCAGCTAATAGTCATATTTAAGGACAAGATGAATAAATTTTATATCTTTTTATTAATTGGTATCTTAACTGCAATGCCCACCTTTTTGATATTAATCCAGACAAACTTGTCCACTAGTTTGGTCATCTTGTTTGTATTTGCCATGATGGTTTTCTGCGGTGGATTAAGTTACCGGATAATTCTGCCTGTATTGCTGATTGGAATTCCTTTAGTGTTTGGAACATTATGGTGTGTTGAGCAGGGATATAAGGTCTTTTTCTTAACAAACTATCAGCAAAACCGAATTGTATCTTTTTTGAATCCGGAATTGGACAGTTCGGCAGCTACCTTGTATCAGCAGGATAATTCTATTGAAGTAATTGGTTCCGGTAAATTGACGGGTAAACTGCTGACAGAAGGAAAAGATGCTCTTCAAAGTGATTCTATTCCGATAGCAGAAAGCGATTTTATTTTCTCTGTAATAGGAGAATCTCTTGGATTTATTGGCGGATGTGTTATAATATTTATATTAGCAGTAATCATTTTTAAGTGTATCAGTATTGCTCGTCATGCACCTGACTTTAAAGGGATGCTTATTGCAATTGGTATCGCATCCATGTTTATGTTCCAGGTATTTGTCAATATTGGAGTAGCGACAGCGCTTTTACCAAATACCGGAATACCATTGCCTTTTGTAAGTTATGGTCTTAGTTCCATGACCAGCAGTATGATAGCAATAGGTTTAGTTATGAATATAAGTTTACAGCGAAAAAATAAAAGGGGGTAAAACCATATGAATATTGGAATGATTGCACATGATGCAAAAAAGAAATTAATGCAGAACTTTTGTATAGCATATAGGGGAATATTAAATAAACACGAGCTGTATGCCACCGGAACTACCGGAAGATTAATTGAAGAAGTAACAAACTTAAATGTTCATAAGTATCTTGCCGGTCATTTAGGCGGTGAACAACAGATGGGAGCTCAGATTGAGCATAATCAGATTGATTTAGTTATTTTTTTAAGAGATCCCCTTTCTCCGAAATCTCATGAGCCGGACGTGAATAATGTTGTCCGTTTGTGTGATACTCATAATATACCATTAGCAACCAATCTTGCATCAGCAGAGTTGTTAATAAAAGCATTAGACCGGGGAGATTTGGACTGGCGTGAAATTTTTAAAGCATAATCAGGTGCCGGATGAATAAACCTAAAATACCCGATTATACTTTTGGTGAGGTTTAGAATTATGAAAAAAAAGTTAATATGTATTTTAATGTCTCTCGCATTTTTAACAGGATGTTCTAATTCCTCCAAAGCGTTATTACCATATTCGGAGACAAATAATGTAATTCGTTATGAAAATAATATCGGCACCGAAGTGTCGGATTTTTTTGCAAGGGATCTGACGGTAATTCCCGATGAATTAAATCATATGGAGGATCCCAGTATAACTGCTACATCAGCACTTATTGTCAATGACAGTGATGATGTAGTACTTTATGCCAACAACGTCTATGAGCGGATGTATCCGGCCAGTTTAACAAAATTAATTACTGCTTTAGTAGTTTTAAAGGAAGGTAATTTATCCGATACGGTAACTGTAAGTTATAATGCATCCCATATAACGGAAAGTGGTGCCAAACTCTGTGGATTTAAAGAAGGCGACAAGATAAGTATGGAGGTCTTATTAAACAGTTTATTGGTATATTCCGGTAATGATGCCGGGATTGCCATAGCCGAACATATAGGAGGAACAGTGGAAGGATTTGCGGATAAGATGAATGAAACTGCTAAAAGTATTGGGGCAGTACATTCGCATTTTGTTAATCCTCATGGCTTACATGACGATAATCATTACACGACAGCATATGATTTGTATTTGATTTTCAATGCACTGTTAAAATACGACAAATTTGTATCCATTATCAATCAAGAAAGTTATACAGCAATTTATAAAGATGCTCAGGGACAGGAACAAAAAAAGGAACTTGCTACTACAGACCGTTATTTAAAAGGTACGGAAAAGGCTCCGGAGGGAGTAACCGTAGTGGGCGGTAAAACCGGGACCACCAGTAAAGCAGGTAATTGTTTAATTCTTTACAGTAAAGATAAAAAGAATAAATCCTATATATCCTTAATTTTACAAGCGGATGGTAGTAATAGTTTATTTTCACAAATGACACATTTATTAGAAAAGATTAAATAATCATTTCTATTTTTTGGTTGTTTTTCGAGTAATAATAGACTATAATTAAGTTATATTAATTATTTATTTATACATATCACCCAAATTTTGTACACATCTTAAGGAGGAGATTACAATGATACAGATTATTGCAGGCGAAAAAGGTAAAGGCAAAACCAAGATTTTAATTGAAAAAGCTAATTCCGCAGTAAGAGCAGCGAAAGGCAGTATTGTTTATCTTGACAAAAGTAACAAGCATATGTACGAATTAAGTAATAAGATAAGATTAATTAATGTAAAAGATTATTGCATTGAAAATTACAGTGAGTTTATTGGTTTTATCTGCGGTCTCCTATCGCAGGATCATGATGTGGAAGCGGTTTATGTAGACAGCTTTTTAAAGATCGCTTATACGGAAGGTCCTAATGTCTCCTTAATCCTTGAGAAATTGGAACACATTTCGAACGAATTCAATATAGACTTTGTCATCAGTATATCTCTTAATGAAACCGAATTCCCAGAACCAATCAAAGATAAAATTGTTGTTTCCTTATAAATAAATAATAATATACCCTATGAGTAAAGATGGACCAATGAATAAATAAAGGTTTTATTATACCTTAAAGAATAAGTTATAGTTAAATCCCGCAAAGTAAATTAATCAATCAAATTAATTTAATATACCTATTGAAAAATTTATGTTTTAATAAATCATATAGACAGATAAACAAGCGGCACAGTTTAGTGCCGCTTGTTTATTAATAAGACGTCTGTTTTAGTTTGGCGTCCAAAATGGTATTGCTTAATTATTCGTTACGTAATCTTCCGAAATAACTTAATGCATACAAACCAGCAATACCTACCACAGCATAAATAACTCTTGATACCCAAGTCATGTCACCAAAAATTACTCTTACCAGATCGAATCCCAAAAATCCGATTAAGCCCCAATTGATGGCTCCGATAATAACTAAACACAATGCTATATAGTCTACTGTTTTCAATTGATTACCTCCTTTTTGTTGCATTAATTATTGTTACCATTTTTATGCTTAATATTCCTAATCATATTTTGTAAAAAAGTACATTTAGGTCTTTTATTCTTAGACAATTAAAAGTATAATAGATAGGAAATGTAAAGGAGGATTTAAGATTGAGTTCAGGCAGTAAAGTTACCAAATACCGGAAACGTAAAAGCATCAATATTGGAGTTTTAGTTTTTCTGATTATTTTTGTTTATGTGTTAATCAGTGTATATATATATTTAATGAAAGATCATTTAGTAATATATGAAGTTAAGGAAGGTACCACTTCTGACGATAATGTATTTACTGGAATTATCTTTAGGGATGAAGAAATTTTTAATACAAATATAGCCGGTTACATTAATTATTATCATGGTGATGGAGAACGGGTTTCAAAAAATTCAACGATTTATTCCGTAGATGAAAATAAAGATACCTATGAATTGATCGGCAACAGTGATAATGCCATAGCATTAACACCGGATGATACGGTTTCTTTTAAAAAGGATATCAATGATTTTCAAAACAGTTATCAGGACAGTAATTATCAGTCTGTTTATAATTTTAAATATAATATAGAAAATTCCGTACTGGAAATCGTGAATGACAGCAAATTAGCAAAACTTAATACTGCCTTAAAGGATAATGGGACAAGCAGTTCGTTTAAAGTTTTAAAATCAAAATACAGTGGTATTATTACATATAGTGTGGATAATTTTGAGAAGTTATCCATTGATGCCGTAACGGCTGAGAATTTTAAGGCTGAGGATTATAAGAAAATTCAGCTTCGTACTATGGATTTAATTGAAAAAGGAAGCCCTGTATATAAAATCATAAAAAGTGATAACTGGAGCATATTGTTATTACTGAATAAAGAGCAATATAAAAAATTATCCGATAAGGACAGTGTTAAACTAACGTTTCGGGATGATGGAGTAACTACCACGGCTCCGATTACTGTATATCAAAAAGGTACGGATTATTTTGCCCGACTGGATTTAAGCCGGTTTATGATCCGATATATTAACCAGCGGTTTATTAATGTTGAAATAGCCATCAATTCTGCCGAAGGCATCAAAATACCGGTATCCTCTATCGTAAAAAAGGAGTTTTACAAGATACCCCTTAAGTATTTTACAGAAGGCGGAAACACTGGTAGTACAGGTCTGGCTAAGGTAACCTTTACCGAAAAGGGAGAACCCAAATATGATTTTGTGCCTGCCGATATTTACTATAAAGATGAAAAGTATGGTTATGTCGATGCAAGATTGTTTCAATCGGGGGACAGGATTCATTTAAAAGATGCCGATAAAGAATTTACCGTCAGCCAAAAAGAGACATTAGAAGGAGTCTTTAATGTAAATAAAGGATATGCGGTTTTTAGAAGGATTGAAGTCCTATATGAAAATGAGGAGTATTGTATTGTGAAAAAAGGCACAGAGTATGGTCTTTCGGTCTATGATCATATTGCGCTGGATAGTAAAACTGCGGTTGAGCAAAAAATAATATATTAGATTTTTATTTGTAACATATGGAAGGAGTCATTGTTTTGATTAAAGAAAATTTATCTGTCGTTGAGCAAAATATACAGAATGCCTGCTTAAGAGCTAGCCGTTTACGCGAAGAAGTAACTTTAATTGCTGTAAGTAAAACAAAACCGGTTTCGATGATTGAGGAGGTAATGGCTGAGGGAATCGTTGATTTCGGTGAAAATAAAGTACAGGAATTAACTACCAAATATGAGATTCTGCCAAAAGATTTAAGGTGGCATTTAATTGGACATTTACAGACAAATAAGGTAAAATATATCGTAGACAAGGCTGTGCTTATTCATTCTGTAGATTCGTATAAACTGGCGGAGCAAATAGATAAAGAAGCAGCCAAAAAAGGCATTATCTGTGACATTTTAATTGAAGTAAATGTAGCAGGAGAAGACACAAAATTCGGTGTATCGGCAGAGGAAGTCTATCCGTTGATCCTTGAGATAGCGCAGCTTAAAAACCTGCGCATAAAAGGCTTGATGACTATTGCACCTTTTGTAGATAATCCGGAGAAAAATAGGGAGCATTTTAGAAATTTGCGACAATTAAAGGTTGACATCAAATTGAAAAACATCGATAATGTTAGTATGGATGAACTATCAATGGGAATGACCGGCGATTATGAAGTGGCAATTGAAGAAGGCGCAACGATGGTGCGTGTTGGGACAGGAATATTCGGTGAACGTGAATATATGATTTAGCGAATTAAGTATAAAGGGAATATAGTGAACCAGATTATTATGGATAGGAGATAGGTACATGGCAAATATATTTAAGAATATTTTAGATTCATTAAAACTGACAGAAGATGATGATTATGATGATTACGTCAGCGAAGAGGAAGAAAAAGAAGCGAGGCGTGCCGAACGGGTAGAACGAAAAACTGTAAAACAGCCGGTTCGTCAGGCATACGAAAGAGAAGAACAATCTCCGATCATGAGTGCTATTATGAATGACCCTAAGAAGGATAAAGTGACCAGACTTGAGAGAACTTCTACGAATAAGGTTGTTCCAATCCGTACAACTCCAAAAGGTTTTGAAGTCTGTATTATGAAACCCGGCAATTTTGAGGATTCACAGGATATTTGCGATATGTTATTATCCGGTCGGGCAGCGGTTATTAATCTGGAAGGTTTTGATGTAGATTTGGCACAGAGAATTATGGATTTTATTTCCGGATCAGTTTATGCTATGAACGGCAAGCTGCATCAGATATCAAGTTATATATTTATAATCTCACCCGAAACTGTAGACATCTCCGGGGATTATCTCGATCTTATCCAGAATGATGGGTTTGAGGTACCGACTTTGAATAAGGAATTTTAATAACTATGGCTCATTTATTATATAATGCTTTATATGTGTTTTTTATTGTACTTGAGATGATTTTATTTTTATATGTTATAACCTCCTGGTTTCCGATTAATCACAGCATAAAGAGTTTTTTAGCCGTTTTAATTGATCCTGTTCTGGTACCGGTGCGTTATCTGTTGAAACACTCTATTTTTAACACACCAGCAGCCGATTTATCACCGATAATAAGTTTTGTTATTATCTTATTTCTGCAGGAATTTTTCTATATCCTAAAATAATACGTGTGATATTCAAAAACATTAACAGGAGACAGGTATGAATAACGATAAAGAAGAGCAGATTCTGCGTAAAAGATTTATTGATTTAGCAAGAGCTGCTGAGAATAAAGGTATCTGCGCCTATACTGATTTTCTTAACTTAAATGAAACCAGTATATTCTTTCATATGAAAAAAGAAATACCTAATGTAAATTATGACCTTTTTGGCGGATATACCGGAGCTGAAAGGAAAGTTTTATGCTTTTACGGAGACGATTCTGTAAAAGCTTTTTCAGATTACATCACCTGCGTGCGCATTTTGCCCTTAAATAAAAAATTTAGCGATGATTTAAGTCATCGTGATTTTTTAGGTGCAATTATGAATCTCGGAATAGACCGCAGTAAAATTGGAGATATACTGGTTAAGGAAAAAGAAGGATATGTATTCTGTGAAACCACAATCAGCCAGTTTATTATAGATAATTTGGATAAAATTAAACATACCAATATCAAATGCAATATCATAAATCAGGAGGCACCAGAAATTGAACCTAATTTTCAGGATATAAAAGGTTCCGTATCTTCAGCCAGACTGGATTCTATTATTGCTTTGGCATTTAACTCCTCCAGAAGCAGTATGTTATCTCTGATTTCAGGGGGGAAGGTCTTTGTTGACGGCAGATTGGTGGAGTCCAACAGCTATATGCTAAAGGAAGACGAGACTGTGTCAGTCCGGGGATTTGGAAAATTTATATATAAGGGCATGCAGAATCAGACGAAAAAAGGAAGATATTTTGTTGTATTGCAAAAATATATATAATGAGGTCCGCCATTGGCAAAAGAAAAATATTAATAAAGATACACTTTTTATAATTTTTAAATACGATTAGGGAGGAAAAGAAATGATCACACCAATAGAATTACAAAGTAAAACCTTTAAAAATGGAATTGGTTATGATAAAAAAGACGTAGATAATTTCATAAACGAAGTATTAATAGGATATGAAACCTTATATAAAGAAAAAATGGAATTAAGTGATAAAATCAATACTTTGAATGAGGGGTTAAATTATTATAAAACCATAGAAAAGACGTTGCAAAAAGCTTTGGTTCTTGCAGAACAGACTGCAGAAGAAACTAAAGAAACGGCCAGAAAGCAGGCAAAAGCCATTGAAGCGGAGGCTAGAGGCAAAGCACAGCTGATATTAGCAGATGCCTCAAATGATTTCAACCACCTTCAACAGCAGACCATACAGCTAATCAGGCAGTATGAAGCCTACAAAGCGCAGTTTAAGCATCTTGCGGCGGCTCAGTGCGAGCTGTTGGAAAGTGACAGCTTTCAGATACATATAGCGAATTTGAATACATTTATAGATAGCGAACAATCGGCTAACGTAGAAAAAGGGAATGAAAATTCAACCTTAGTAAGAGAGAATGGGTATTCAAAATTAGCAAATAACTCAGATAAAGAGAATAGCTATTCTAATTTAGTCAATAACTCTCAAAAGGGGAATCGTTATACTGATTCGGAGAATTCAACAAAAGATAATCCTGCCGGTAGCAATAAGGCATCTGAGATAAGAAGTAAAAAATATTCTGCCAAACCCAATATCCCCAGACCGAACCAAACTGACTATTATAATAATAGCGATTTAGACAAAAGAGAAGAGGAAGATGAGTTTGAATTCTACAATTTAATCGAGGATGAACAGGAGTAACCTTATGAACACAAATATAACGGTCAAATATAATGGAGTACCAAGCTATGATATTACCCTGGCACAGGATTATACCTTTTTGTACCGCGAACTTAATAAGCTTAATACAAAGGAAAGAAAAATCTGTATTGTTACGGATTCCAATCTAAGCAAATTGTACTTAAATGAATTAATAGAAACCGTAAAGGACTATGCAAAAGTAGTAGAAACCTTTACATTTCCTGCCGGTGAAGACAGCAAGAATCTGGATACGGTATATAAACTCTATGAAAGATTAATACAGTCAGGTTTTGACAGAAAAGATCTGCTGATTGCTTTAGGCGGCGGAGTTGTCGGTGATTTAACCGGTTATGGGGCAGCAACCTATCTTAGAGGCATCAACTTTATCCAGATGCCAACTTCCTTGCTTGCTATGGTAGACAGCAGTATCGGCGGTAAAACCGGAGTTGATTTTCTTGCCTATAAAAATATGGTAGGTGCGTTTCATCAGCCAAAATCTGTTTATATGAATTTAAAGACTCTGCTTACCTTAAATGATGCACAATTTTTTTCCGGTTTTGGAGAAATCATTAAACATGGTCTGATAAAAGACCGGGAGTATTACTACTGGTTAAAAGAAAACCGTCAGCTGCTTATTAAGCGGGATATAAATACCCTTTTCGATATGATTTATAAAAGCTGCCTTATCAAACGTGAGGTAGTGGAAAAAGACCCAAAGGAATTAGGCGATAGAGCGCTGTTGAATTTTGGACATACAATTGGACATGCAGTTGAAAAGTTAATGGAGTTTAAACTTCTCCATGGTGAATGTGTTGCTGTGGGTATGGTTGCAGCAGGTTATTTATCCTGGAAACGTAACCATATAACAGAGGAAGATTTCAGCGATTTGGTAAACACCCTTAAAGAGTACCATCTTCCCACTACTGTGTCCGGTATCAAAGCCGTGGATATCTTAAAGACCGCCTTACATGATAAAAAAATGGATGCAGGACAAATTAAGTTTATTCTCTTAGACGAAATTGGAAAAGCATATATGGATACAACGGTTACGGAAACCGAAATGCTTGATGCTATCAATTATATCTTAAACTAATAAAAAAATACTATAAACAAAAGTAACTGGAGGCAATATGAAAAAAATCAGACATCTGATTTATCTTATTTTATTAATAGCATTGGATCAGTTAACAAAGTACTTGGCGGCTGCACATTTAAAAGATGGACCTATGGCAGTCATTCCTAATATATTTGAACTCTATTACCATGAAAACAACGGAGCCGTATGGGGAATTATGAGCGGCAAAATCAGTATATTAATTGTTGCTACCGTAATCATAATGGGAGGTATGATATACTTTTATACCAAAATTCCAGCCGGCAAGCGGTATAATGTTATGAGATTAATTCTGGTATTTATTGCTGCGGGTGCAATTGGTAACTTAATAGACAGAAGTATAAAAAAATATGTAGTGGATTTTCTGTATTTTAAATTAATTGATTTTCCGATTTTTAATCTGGCAGATTGTTATGTAACCATATCAGCTATCTTATTAATCGTATTAAGCTTATTCTATTATAAAGATGAAGATTTTGCTTTCTTAAACAGGAAAGAAGAACAGAAACATGATTAATGCAGTTATTGATATTGTTGTGGAATCACAGGACAGCGGTATCCGAATTGATAAATATATTGCAGAGAACCAGGAGGAACTGACCCGATCATATATTCAAAAACTTATTCAGGATGGAATGGTTCTGGTAAATGATAAAGCAGTGAAAGCGAATTATAAAGTAGCACCGGAGGATTCTATTTTGATTAATCTGCCGCCTCCGGTGGACTTACAGATTAACCCGGAGGATATACCCCTTGATATTATTTATGAAGACAAGGATATCATCGTCGTAAATAAGGAAAAAGGAGTGGTGGTACATCCGGCGGCAGGGCATTATTCAGGTACCTTGGTTAACGGTCTGCTGTATCACTGCAAAGATGAGCTTTCTGGAATTAACGGCGTATTCCGCCCTGGGATTGTACATCGTATTGATATGAATACAACCGGTGTACTTGTGGTCTGTAAAAACGACAAAGCACATCAGTCTATAGCCGAACAGCTGAAAGTCCATTCCATAACAAGAAAGTATAATGCCCTTGTATACGGCGCTTTTAAAGCAGAGCAGGGAACGGTTGATGCTCCCATAGGCAGGCACCCGATTGATCGTAAAAAGATGGCTATTAACCAAAAGGGTAAACGTGCCGTGACTAATTATATGGTACTCGAGAATTTAAGTAATAAATATGCCCATATTGAATGCTCCTTGCAGACCGGACGTACCCATCAGATCAGGGTTCATATGGCAAGTATCGGGCATCCTCTTCTGGGAGATGATATATATGGACCATCCAAAGACAGCTTTCACCTGGAGGGACAAGCCCTTCACGCCAGAGTATTGGGTTTTATACATCCAACCACGAAGGAATATGTAGAATTTGAGGCCCCATTGCCGGATTATTTCAAGTTACTATTAGAAAAGTTAAGAAAATAAGGAGTTCTGCTTTGAAAAGGAAACTGATTGAAAAATTACTGGAATGGAAGGAATTATCGAACCAAAGTCCAATCTTGCTCACCGGAGGACGCGGTGTGGGCAAGACTTATTTGGTGTACGATTTTGCCAGCTCCTTCTATAAAGAATCAGTCTACATTAATTTTGAAAGGGAACCTTACCTATATGACCGGTTATTTTGCAATAATCCTTCAACAGTAGATTGTGTTTTGAAGGATTATTTTCAGTTATCCGAATACCACGAACCGGTTTTGATTATATTGGATGAGATAACCAGGTGTCCAGATATAGAGCAGGTGCTTAACTTATTAGTCCAATCGAAATTAACCTATCATATCATTGCAATATCAAGTTCTCAGGTGATTGATTCTATGGACTGCCAGTTTTATAAACTGCAGTTGTTCCCATTGGATTTTGAAGAGTTTTTAATCGCTACAGGGAATGAATGGTATATTGAAGTGATTACCGTGCATTATAAAACCAATACAAAAATTCCAGATATCGTACATCAGGAACTTCTTACTTTATTTGAACTGTATCTAACGGTAGGAGGAATGCCTTTAGCAGTGAATGAATATATCAATACCGGTGCTGATTTTAATGTTTCAGAGCAGCACAGAATTCTATTAAATTCTTTTACGGCTGAAAGCTATAAAGAAAATTCAGAAGGGGATTTTCTAAAAATCAACCAGATGTTAGGTACCATAGATAAGCAGCTGATGAAAGAAAACCGTAAGTTCCAATATAAGATGATACGAAAAGGTGCTACCCAGGCATTATATTCAGATGCCCTAAAATACATAAAAAATAGCTGCTATGGTATGTGCTGTTATAAATTAACGGAGGATATGATGGACAAGCTTACGGATGATTCAGCCGATTCCATTCATAATTCATTAAAGAGTTATAACTTAGACCAGAATCATCTAAATTTTAAGCTATATCTGTTGGATACCGGTTTATTACAGTCTATCATTACATATCAGGGTATCCAGTTAAAGGAGCAGCACCGTAAAGGTTTACTAGAAAACTATGTTGCACAGGGACTGGCTGCGAATGGATATCCGTTATACTTCTGGGAATCGGATTCCCAGGCTAAACTGGATTTTATCCTATACAAAGACGGTATGTTGATTCCTGTTGAAGTACGGGCCAATGATAATACCAGATCTCGTAATGTCAGTACATTCCGAAGGAAATTTGATAAAGTCACAGATTCCATTAAAATATCAACAAGAAATTTTGAATATACCAATCACGTTAAATATGTGCCCATTTATGCCGTATTCTGCATTTGATGTTATAAATAACTCATTTATAACAAGCAAATCCTTCGGTAAACTTAAAGAAACAGCAAGGTAAGTTCACAAACAAAGGAATTTTAGCCTTAAGGCTGAAAAGTAATTCTTATGAAGATCATATCTATTTATACTAATATTTCATGGAAATAAAAGCCCGTTTCGGTATAATACTGGAACAGGCTTCTTTTATTATCTTATTAAAAATACTTTTTCCAATTTTAATTAATAAAAACATATGTTTTTTATTATTATGATGCGGAAAATTATTGACATTTGAATTCTATTTGGGTAGAATTGTATCAATGGTTGTAATCTACATTGGTAGTTTACAACCATTGATTCTTAAAACTATTATTCGACAACGGTAGACTATATATAACAAGGATTTTGCCAATATGCTTATTTTAAGAGAAATACTGCTATTTCTTAGATCTTTTTATCAGATGATAGGAAAAAACATAAGAAATAATTTTCATCTTTTGAGTTTGAAATAAACGCTATTTATTTTTAGAATTAATTAACCTAAGAAGTTGTCCCGTTCCATATAAAGTGAACAACGTATGAATTTAAATAAAAAAGGTTAGCCTTTATTGATTAATTCTACACTGGTAGTACATATTATTTTTTCTTTTATTCATTAATTTGAATTTCATATAGATATTTTATAGATGCAAGTACGTATTAATATATACATAACGTACGGATAGGAGTCAGAATGAATGAAATACGTCTACATGAAGGTGAATTAAATATAATGGAGCTGTTGTGGTCAAATAAAGTATTGGCTGCAAAAGATATCTCTAAAATTATAAAAGAATACATCGGTTGGGAAAAAAATACTACCTATACGGTAATCAAGCGATTAATCGATAAAGGTGCCATAAAAAGAGAGGATCCCGGTTTTTTGTGTAAGGCGCTGGTATCCAAACGTACGGTACAAAACACGGAAACCAAGGCATTATTAAATAAGTTTTATAACGGATCGTTAAACACTTTCTTTTCGGAATATCTGAAATTTCAAAAACTTACGCAGGGAGAACTGCTGGAATTAGAGCGGATAGTCAGTGAGCAGAAATTATAATAATATGCAAAGCATAATCATTTGTGACTTAATCACATACAAATAAAGAGTCTAAGTCTAATATTAACCTATCAACAAACATAAACTTATGAGTTATCCTTATACTATATCTAGTGCCCTTTCAAAAACGATGCATTCGATATAAGATAAACTAATATAAATATAAACGGTACATAATATACATGAGGTGAAAGAAGTAAAGTGTGAAGTAAATGCATTGAAACAAATGTTAATATACGTAACATGGAAGAACTTCATATAGTGACCAAGGAATTTTAGTTTTAACTTTTTTCATCCTTGTTTCGTTATCACTACTGGCCATCGTGACAGGGTGATTGTATAGTATATTAAACCGGATAAAAGCACACAGGATAGTTTATACTCAGCATTAGATTGCCGTTCAAGCGGCAGATGGAGGTTATTATGAATACAAACAATTATGATAAAGAACAATCACATAAAGATGAGAGCAGACAGTCAATTCAGATACGTTCTCCCTTAGATGATTCTGTCATCGGAGAAGTTCTTGCTTTATCGAAAGAAGATGTAAACAGCGCGATTCAACTGGCAAAAGAAACATTTGCCACCTGGAGGAATGTACCTTTAAATGAAAGGGCTGAAGTTTTGTATAAAGCTGCCAATCTGTTATTGGAAGAGGCAGACAGACTTACTGTTCTGCTGATGATGGAAGTTGGCAAGGACAAAAAAAGCGCTCATTCCGAAATAACCAGAACAGCTGATTTTATTCGATTTACGGCTGACACTGCAAAAAGCATACATGGGGAAAGTATTCAGGGTGATACTTTTTCTGGCTTTAATAAAGAAAAATTTGCAGTCGTAACAAGAGAACCCGTGGGAGTTGTACTTGCTATCTCACCTTTTAATTATCCTATTAATCTGGCAACTTCAAAAATTGCACCGGCTCTGGTTGCAGGTAATACGGTCGTATTTAAACCGGCTACCACCGGAAGCTTGTGTGGTATTGAACTGGTTAAGGTCTTTGAAGCCGCTGGTCTTCCTAAGGGTGTTTTAAATATTGTGACGGGAAGAGGCAGTGAAATCGGTGATTATGTTGTTACCCATCCCGATATAAACTTTATTAATTTCACAGGCAGTACAGAAGTTGGCTCTGGTATATCGGAAAAGGCACATATGGTACCACTGCTTATGGAACTAGGCGGTAAGGATGCTGCAATTGTATTAAAAGACGCCGATTTGGCGTTTGCTGCTAAAAATATTATCGCAGGTGCATTTTCCTATTCGGGACAGCGTTGTACGGCTGTTAAAAGGATTTTAGTTGTCAATGAAGTCGCTGACCGTTTAATCGCTTATTTAAAAGAAGAAATCCAAAAACTAGAGGTTGGTAATCCTCTGGAAAAGCAAGTGGATGTGGTGCCTCTAATCAGTACAAAAGCAGCGGATTATGTCTGGGATTTAATTGAAGATGCCAAAGCAAAAGGAGCTAAATTAATTTACGGAGGAACCAGAGAAGGGAATTTAATTTTTCCGACCCTTTTTGATTATGTTACGACTGACATGAGGGTGGCCTGGGAAGAACCTTTTGGACCGGTGTTACCGATTCTACGTGTGAACAATGCGGATGAGGCAGTTGATTTAGCCAACCAATCCGAATATGGTCTGCAAAGCTCCGTTTTTACGGAAAATCTAAGTGATGCCTTCCATATAGCCAGTCGACTGGAAGTTGGTACGGTTCAAGTTAATAATAAAACGGAACGTGGACCAGATCATTTCCCTTTCTTAGGAGTTAAAAAATCCGGTATCGGTACTCAGGGAATCCGTTATTCCATAGAAGCAATGACCAGAGTGAAAGCTACTGTAATTAATCTGAGTCACTAATGAATCAATACGCAAAAGAAAAGGTTAAAATCATCTTTTAAATAAAAGTTTTAAGAAAACTGATGCAGGAATTAGGTTTATCAAAGGAAATAAATATCTACTTTATTGATTTGCCTATTGGCAAATGAATGGTTATAAAACTTAAGTTCTGCATCAGCTTTTTATTTGTGAGGTAATCAAGCTATGAACAGAATATTTATGGATTTGATGGAGGAGAGCCCCATAATTGCTGCAGTAAAAGATTATAGCGGGCTTTCAAAATGTCTGGAATCAGAAAGTAAAATCATATTTGTTTTATTTGGTGATATCTTAACAATAAATGATATTATTAATAAGATTAAAGACAGCGGACGTATTGCAATCATTCATATCGATTTAATTAATGGTCTAAGTTCTAAAGAAATAGCCATCGATTATATTAAACACAATACTAAAGCAGACGGTATTATATCTACAAAACAGGCTCTTATAAAACATGCCAGGGAACTGGGACTTTTTACTGTCTTCCGTTTTTTTGTGATAGATTCCATGGCATTTGAAAACATAAAAAAGCAAAGTGAAGCTGTAAAACCTGACTTCATTGAGATACTTCCGGGTGTTATGCCAAAAGTAATCAAAAGAATCAGCAGCATTGTGAGTATGCCGGTTATAGCCGGTGGACTGATTTCTGATAAAGAGGATGTTATGGCTGCTTTATCTGCCGGGGCAGTTTCTATTTCGTCCACCAATCCGGATGTATGGTTTATGTAATAATATCATTTATAAGATAGATTGCTAATATATTATTATAACACGATAACTAGCATATATCGACAATATAACTTCGTAAGATCGATTTATAACTTAGTAATTCATAATACGATACCTAATATCTTGATAATATAAATTCGTAACATAAATCTATAACATAAATTTTACATAAAAATAGTTGTAATTATATGGTACTTATGATACTATCAAATTAATTAAATAGTGTTTTGCATGAGAATTGGAGTCAAGCAAATACAATGTCTTTTCAAAAGATGTTGTTTGCTTGCTTTTTTTTATTTCTCTATCTTATATTACAGGAATTCTTATGATTTACTATGTAACGGGCAGAATGCGATACACTCTTTTTTAAGGTTTACAAGGAGGATGAGGTTCTTATGTATGACGTTATTATTATTGGCGCAGGTGTAATCGGGTGTGCCACAGCCAGAGAATTATCCAAATACGAGTTAAAAATTAAGGTGCTGGAAAAATGCAGTGATGTGTGTGAAGGTACCTCAAAAGCAAACAGTGCCATTGTGCACGCAGGCTTTGACGCAAAGGCAGGCAGTTTAAAGGCAAAACTTAACGTAGAAGGGAACCGGTTAATGGAAGGACTGGCCAAAGAACTTGATTTCTCCTTTATGAGAAACGGATCCCTGGTTCTATGCTTTGATGAAAATGAGAGGGAACAGCTTACTAAGTTACTAAAAAACGGTATCAGCAATGGTGTAGAAGAGCTTAAAATTATAGATAAGCCAGAGCTAAAGACACTTGAACCCAATGTTTCTGATAAAGCCATAGGGGCTTTGTATGCGCCTTCCGGAGGGATAGTCTGTCCTTTTAATTTAACCATTGCACTGGCAGAAAATGCATGTATAAATGGAGTAGAATTTCAATTTAATTCAGAGGTTATCTGTATTGAACGATTATCATCAAATGGTGATGGCTATTATTGCCTTAATACAGATAACGAGTGCTTTCATGCAAAGCTGGTTGTCAATGCGGCCGGAGTGTACGCGGATAGGATTCATAACATGGTGAGTGAGCATAAAATGCTGTTAATACCACGTAAAGGTGAATATTGTCTGCTAGATAAATCTGTGGGTGGTTATGTAAAAAGTACCTTGTTTCAAATGCCAGATAAACTTGGAAAAGGTGTATTAGTAACCCCTACGGTCCATGGAAATCTGTTAATAGGACCAACCGCTGAGGATATCGAGGATAAAGAACAGATTACTACGACAGCTCCCGGTTTAAAGAAAATAGCTGAAAAAGCCTGTAAAAGTGCACAAGCGCTGCCGCTTAATAAAATCATAACCTCTTTTGCAGGACTTAGGGCACATGCAGAGAAGGATGATTTTATTATTGAAGAAATAAGCGATGCACCGGGATTTATTGATTTAGCAGGAATTGAATCGCCGGGCTTAACCTCTGCTCCTGCAATAGCAAAACTTGCAGCGGATCTGGTTCTTGCCAGGATTGGTGCCGGTCAAAAGTTTAATTTTATACCTAACCGTACCGGAATTAAAAACTTTGCAAGCCTAACCAGAAAAGAACAGAAGGAAATGATTAAAACAAATAAAGCGTATGCCAATGTCGTATGCAGATGTGAACTGGTTACAGAAGGGGAAATTTTAGAAGCAATCCACAGACCTCTGGGAGCGACTACACTTGATGGAATCAAAAGACGTACCAGGGCAGGTTCCGGACGTTGCCAGGCAGGCTTCTGCCTGCCTAAAACCATGGAAATTCTGGCAAGGGAACTAAAATTAGATGTCAAAGATATTACGAAGTCCGGCGGGAAATCCAATATTATCTTGTAGTTATGAAATAATCAGGTTTGATTTCAGGTTTGATTTCTTTTGATTTAATAAAATTAATCAGTGGCTAACGCCTAAAAAACCAACTTTGCTAAAAAAGATGATAATATATCCCTAAATGAATCACGGTTATTAGACATTGTCGTTATCTAACAGACAGGAGTTAAGTGTGTAAGAAATTTATAATGAGAAAGGTTGCCACACTGAGCATCTTTCACACATTCTAATTGTGGCAATATCCCAGGCCAGCCTGGGATATGCAATGGGTGTAAATTATGAAATTGTATGATATTGTAATAATAGGCGGTGGTCCTGCCGGTCTGGCCGCGGCTATTGAAGCTAGAAATGAAGGCTGCGAAAAAGTATTAATTCTGGAGCGGGATAAGGAACTAGGTGGAATTTTAAACCAATGTATTCACAATGGATTTGGGTTGCATACGTTTAAAGAGGAATTAACAGGAACAGAATATGCCGACAGGTTTATAAAACGCGTTCTGGAATTAAAGCTTGAATATAAGATTAATACCATGGTAATCGACATAAATGCCGAGAAACAGATTACAGCTATGAATAAAACAGATGGCATGTTTACCCTCCAGGCAAAGGCTGTTATATTGGCAATGGGCTGTCGTGAGAGACCAAGGGGAGCCTTAAATATACCAGGATACCGTCCGGCGGGAATATTTTCAGCAGGTACGGCACAGCGGCTGCTGAATGTGGAAGGAATTATGCCTGGAAAGGAAGCTGTTATTTTAGGCTCCGGAGACATTGGGCTTATTATGGCTCGCAGAATGACACTTGAGGGAGCTAAAGTGAAAGCAGTGGCAGAAATAATGCCTTACTCCGGCGGATTAAAGCGAAATATAGTCCAATGCCTTAACGATTATGACATACCTTTAAAATTAAGCCATACAATTATTGATATTGAGGGCAAAGACCGCATACAGGGAGTTACCCTTGCCAGAGTCGATCAAAACTTAAAGCCGATTCCAGGTACCGAATATCATCTGACCTGCGACACCCTGTTATTATCCGTTGGATTAGTTCCTGAAAATGAGCTTTCCGCAGGTATGGGCGTGCATTTAAATCCGGTCACCAATGGACCTATGGTCAATGAATTACTGGAAACAAATTTGGAAGGGATATTTGCCTGCGGTAATGTACTGCACGTCCATGATCTGGTGGATTATGTTTCTGAAGAAGCAAAAATAGCAGGACGTAATGCTGCAAGATATGTCAGAAAGACCGATACACCGAAAGATGGAACCAGGACAGAGATTCGTCTTATCCCTTCTTATGGAGTTCGTTATACTGTGCCCCAAACCATCCAGCCAGAACGGATGGAAGAAGAGTTGACGGTACGTTTTCGTGTCGGAAATGTATATCTGAATAAGTGTGTTACGGTGTACTTTGATGACCGAAAAGTACACAGCCGTAAGAAAAAGGTAATGGCACCTGGTGAAATGGAGGAAATTAAGCTTGTCAAAAGGGAGCTAATGAAAGAACCGTCTCTTAAAGAAATTACAATAAAGATAGAAGATAAGTAGGACAATTACCGCTGAAATTATCTTGTAAATACTATTATTTGCAGATGAATTGACACTCGAATCATAAATTATATAATTCTAAAAATATCTTAGGATTATAATCAGGAGGATAGAATGGAAAAGAAGGAATTAATCTGTATCGGCTGTCCGTTAGGCTGCATGCTTTCTGTTGAATGGGAGAATGGACTAATTTCTTGTATCAGCGGGAATAACTGCAGGATTGGAGATGATTATGCCAGGAAAGAAATATCAAATCCAACCAGGATCCTAACTACAACCGTCAAAGTCCTTGATGGTACGGCTCCCCTTGTATCTGTAAAAACCAAAACAGATATCCCCAAAAATAAAATCTTTGAATGCTTGCGTGAAATAAAATCCTGTACTGTAAAAGCACCGGTACACATAGGTGATGTTATCTTAGAAAAGGCAGCCGGTACGGATATCCCGGTAATAGCAACAAAAACAGTTAAAAAAATATAAATTCTGCCAAAAAACTTTTGTGTTAAATTAAACAATATAGTATAATAGTTTTATATAAGTATAGAAACTGGAGTCTCAATTAAAGTAACCTGACTGGAAATCCTTTTATCCGGGAAATCGATAGATCGTATGGATATGGATATCTGGAATATTACAATAATACTACCGGGAGGAATCATTAAATGAAACGGTCAATGAAAAACTGCGTTGTATCAGCTCCATGCAAAGTCAAGTAGATAGAGATTGCATGGAGTAACATTCTGTTTTATCCTATCTCGTTTTGACTTTGCATTTTCAATTATACATTGAAAAGGAGTAAAGTTAAAATGAATATAAAAAATAATAATAACGAATTTAAGAATTTTTATTGGTTTGCAACGGGACAATTTGTATCCCAGTTTGGCAGCAAAATGACGAGCTTCGGCTTGGTTTTATGGGCATATAAAGAAAGCGGGTCGGTTTTATCTACTTCCTTACTTTCGGTATGTTATTTATTTCCAGAGGTACTTCTTAGTTTTATAGCAGGAAGCATCAGTGACAGCTGGAATAAGAAAAAAATCATGATGGTTTCCGATACGGTAGCCGCCATGTTTTCCTTTGGCGTATTAATACTGATGTCTGCTCATTCCCTTAAGGTGGAATACCTTTACCTGATTAATTTTATGCTGGGTATCATGGATTCCTTTCAGAATCCGGCTTCTGAGGTGGCAGTTTCGTTCATTGTGTCCAGAGAGAATCTAATGAAAACCAGCGGATTAAGGTCATTTTTTAATTCCTTTACTGGAATATTCGCTCCTGTGGCAGCTACTTCCCTATATGCATTTTTTGGATTAAAAATTGTAATCTTAATTGACCTTTCGACTTTTTTCTTTTCACTGATAACCTTACTTGTTTGTGTAAGTATTCCGAAGGTATATAAGACCGTTGATACATCAGAATCCATAATAAGCAAATGCAGGTTGGGAATACAGTATATATTCAGCAAAAAAGATATTCATAGTCTTATCATGTTTATGGCTTTTGTAAATTTCATCGCAGCTGTCTATAATTCCATTCTATCACCAATGATTTTGTCCAGAAGCGGTGATAATGATGTACAGTTGGGGATAGTAACCAGTACAGTAGGAATTGCCGGTTTAGTCGGAAGTATCCTTGTAACAAGGCTTCGTCCGGTAACAAAAAGAGTGCCACTGATATTAAATATTATGACATTTTCCTTTCTGATCTGCAATGCTTTACTGGGAATCGGACGCAATTTTTATGTCTGGACCTTCGCTGTATTTGCGGGAAATATACTAATTCCCTTATTAATAGCTAATGTTGAATATATCATGAGGACTAAAATACCGCTTACAATGCAGGGAAGAGTATTTTCGGCACGCAATACCCTGCAGTATACTTCCATACCCCTTGGTAATTTAACGGCCGGTTTTCTGGCGGATAACGTGTTTGAACCATATATGCACCGGGTATCGGCAGGTAAGTTATTTTTTGAAAAAGTTGTCGGTAGTGGAAACGGAAGCGGAATTGCGTTGCTTTATCTTTGTATTGCCGCAGCAGGTGTTCTTGGATGCTTTGTATTCAGAATGAATAAAGATATGAAACGGTTAGATGAGAATTAAACTAATTAGTATAAGATAACAAGGGTAATAAACTGCCCTTGTTTTTTTGTACCCCCAATAATTATGCTGCTTTACAGATCTTAAACTGAAATAGGAAAGCAGCATAATTATTAGTATTTTATTTTAGAAGTTTCACAAACCAGATATAGGAATCGACATATCTGTTTCCAGTTCTTTTTTCATGTATATACCAGGAACTTCCAATGAACAGTGTTAATAATAAAAGTACTACAACATAGAACATGGTCATATTCCTCACCTCTTTACCTGAATAGTTTCTCTTACATATATAACATATCACCTGACGGTTTTGTGTGCTATGCAGGTTCTGTTAAATACAGGTAAACTTAAAGTAAATTCATGCGGTAGCCATGCAGGAAGAGGGCGGTATTAAATGAATAAGTAAAGCAAATAGGTAATAATATAAGCACTATCGGAATAGGCATGTTTTTAATAAATGATCTAATTGGAAGGAGCTTTGTTTATTTGCGGTAATTGAATCGTTAGCCGGTTATCATCAGTATTATTGTCTGTTACAATGCTTTCAATATAAAATTTACGAAAACTGTCAGGAGAATCAAGCCATAGTTTATAACCTTCCGAGTTCTTAACCTCCGTTGCATTTAAGTTCTCCGTTCCGGAAAAGTATCTTAAATTCAGTGTTCTTATCGTATCTGCCATCAGTTGTGCCTGTTTATCGGCATAGCCAGAATCAATCAGAGATTTATAGGTTCGGTTATAGGAAACTTTGCCGAAATAATCCTTGGAATATGTATTAAAATTCAGGAGATTTTTATCTTTAATATGTTTGATTTTAGCCCAGGAGTCTACCTCCACACTTTGGGTATGGTAGTTAAGGGTGTTATTGGCTGCCGAATAGTTTATTACACCATACAGGTGCGGATATACAGATAAAGCACCGGAGGCTATATCATACAGTGGGTCAGGACTTTTTAGGTCAGAACTGATATCCTGAACATGAATATGCCCGCTGAGTACTAAATTAACCGGATAATCTTTTAGAAGGATTAACGCCTGACCGCTGTTATTTAGCGTATAACCTTCTCTGATTACTTCACTGTGGTTTAATATATTATGGTGCATGACGACTACTACATTGGCTTCCTTTTCTTTTGCAGCGTTTAAGCAGTTTTTAATCCAATCCTGGGTACCCTTTTTTAGCAGACCGTCGGCGGAGGGCACACCTACGGTGATATTATCCATATACTTATTGGAATCCAGCATAAGCAGCCATAATTTATCGGACGGAGCAGCCAGATAACTTAAAGAATTCTCATCCCTTGAAAGAGCGTTATCATATCCATAAGGTCCATATATTTCACTGAAATCCTTATCACTGATGTAATCTGCAAAATACTGCTTATCACCTTGAAAGGATCTTGCAAAGGGATTATATATATCATGATTGCCTGGTACGACTAAAACCTGGGTACCATTTTCTTCAATGGTTTTAAACTTTTCCGCCAGATCCAGGTGACTGGCTTTTTCGCCGTTCGTAGTCAAGTCACCACTGACTATAAGAATATCCGGTTTCTCCTTTTTTATATCGTAGACAAAGGCATCCATGATGCTATCAATATATTTTAATACCTTTCCGTCACCGGTAGTAACAAACTTTTCATAGGCTGCTCCATGATCGGTTAGTTTATCTGATAAATAATGGATATCCGAAGCAACAAAAAAAGTCAGATCCTTATCGGATTTATGCTCAGAAGACGGAGTGGTATCCTTTATTAAAACTAGGTAAGAAAGAATCCCAATTAATAGGATTACAACCGATAGAACTAAAAGAAGTACTTTCTTTTTTGTATCAACGGATTCTTTTAAGGCGTATTTAAGTATCATTTTCATCTCCTTGCCATTCATTTTTATAAGGCTATTTTAGTTAATGTATCTATTATATACAGACAGTCTTAAAATAGCAATGAAATTTCATACCGTAGCGATATGTTAACTATGTATAGGTTATTTTCAATTGTACATAATAAGAAAAGAATATTAATATAAATGGAGGTTCAAGCAATGAAGGCAAAATCAAACCCGCAGAATAATGGCAGTAAAAATTCTATTAAAGATGAAAATAAGACGGTTTATGGTACCCGCAATTATGTAAGCGGTGTACCGGCTCCCTCCTCCGCTAATCATAAGTTTCAGGATAAGCAGGGCAAGTAAGTGAAGCAGCCGTAAAAAACTGATGAACAGTAGGAAATAGAAATAGTTCAAAATAGAAGCAGTTCAAAATGTAGGAAATAGAAGCAGTGCAAAATGGTAATAGTACGTAATGAAAATTATAATTACGAAAAACATTTGACAGTTGATTAAACTGGAAGTATAGTAAAAGAGAGTTCTACTAATTTTACCAATAAGAGGTCATGAATATAATGAGGATTCGAAAATAATGATTCAGATGCGATGAATACAGAGTTTATAAGCCATTAATCCAGGGGATGAAGGCTTATTTCTGTACTTTCCTTGTATTATGAATCTATTTTTATGTCCAAGTATATTTCTGGGCTCTTTTTTTATGCATATAGAGAGGAGGTTGCAGATATGTGGATTTTTAAATTACGTAGCAAAGTATATTTGGGTTAAACCGGCGTATGAAACGACGTTTTCGTCGTAATAGCTGCCGGGAAGAATAGGAGGCTGTTTATGTCGAAAATTATTATGAATGAAATGCATTATCATTATACAGATTATTTTAAACCAATCTTTTCCGGTGTTAATCTTATTCTGGATACAGATTGGCGGCTGGGACTGATCGGGCGGAATGGACGGGGTAAGACTACCTTTTTAAGACTGCTGCAGGGAGAGTTGATACCGGATAGAGGAGTGATTAAAACCTCTGTCCGTACAGAATATTTTCCTTATCCTTATCAAACTACTTATACAAGAACCTTAGATGTTATAAAAGAAAATATCGGGAATCTGAAAAGTATGGAAGACAAGATGGACGAAATCCTGAATCGAAATGAGGAAAAGTTCTTTGACTTATATCAGAATATATTGGAAACGTATATACAAGCTGACGGATATGAAATGGAGAGCAGGATAAAAAAGGAACTCCATCAAATGGATTTACCGGAAGAACTTTTAGCGCGGGATTTTAATCTTCTTTCTGGTGGAGAAAGGACGAAAATGCTGATTATTTCTCTGTTTTTAAGAAAGAATACGTTTGTTTTGCTGGATGAGCCTACCAATCACCTGGATCTTGCAGGTAAGGGGACTTTGTCGGGATATCTTAAGCAAAAAAAAGGATTTATCCTGGTATCCCATGACCGTCAGTTTCTGGATGAGGTGACCGATCATATTCTGGCTATTAATAAAGCGGATATTACCCTGACAAAAGGTAATTATTCTGATTGGAAGGATAATAAAGATAAATGCGAACTATTTGAGTTCCGGACAAAAGCCAGACTTGAGAAAGAGATACTTAATCTGGAGAAAAGAGCGGTAACCAATCGAAATTGGGCAGCTATAGCTGAAAAAGAAAAAAATCCTTATGCTACCAATAACCGGGGCAACAGTTCAAGAGCCGCCAAGTTCATGCGCCAGGCAAAAGCCTCTGAACTTGCCGTGCAGAATAATATTAGGGAGAAGAAACAGCTACTTAAAAATTATGAAGTGGCAAAGGAGCTGGTTGTTAATCAGAATAATCACGAAAGTTTTCAGTTAGTTACCATTGATAACATAACCTTTGGATATGACGGGGTAGCTTTATTGAAGGACTTTTCTCTTCAGATTAATTCCGGTGACAGAATCTGGATACGTGGACGAAACGGAAGCGGTAAAAGTACACTGCTTAAGCTGATCGGCGGACAGTTACCGTCCGATCAGATTTCCTACAGTGAAAATCTGATCATTTCAGAAAGCTATCAGGAACCGGAATTCGGAACCAAATTCCTCCAGGCTGACTATAATGACAAGTTTAACGACAGATGGAGAGAGTTATGTGCCTGTCTGGATGTGGAGGCAGATACCTTTAGCAGACCCTTTGAGACCTTGAGCAGCGGTGAACGAAAGAAAGCGGATATAGCCAGAGCCCTGGCAGGGGAGAATCAACTGCTGCTTCTGGATGAACCCTTAAATTTCACGGATGTATATTTTAGGGAACAGTTAGAAAAAGCCATACTAATCTATACCCCTACCATTGTTTTTGTTGAACACGATGAGAGGTTTGGTTACCATATTGCAAACCGGATAATCGAACTATGATTAGGAGCTTATATTTGTAACTATGAAGGTAAGGATTCATTCCAGGTACTTATAATCTTAGAATTTATAGTTTTGAAAGAATCTTTACACTCGAAGAATTCTAGAAGAATTTAAATGAAACGCTGAGGGGTTTCCGAAAGACCTCTTTACAAAATTATTTAAAATATTAAAAAAGCTAAATTATGGAAATGATAACCAGGATTCATACATTGTTTGCACAAAATGGCAGTACCATAGTGTGATTCTATCAAAGGTTGAAGAAAATTTATAAAGGAAAGGAAGCCACAGTATGTTTCTTCAACTTGTTTTAGTGGCTGTATTGCAAGGTACTTGCGATATACAAAGGGTATAAAAATGAAAGTATGCCGTTAATTTAAGTGGTAATTAAAAGGCATACCGCGTATGGAACTTTATTATTAACTTAACTAAATCATTTATTCTCAAGGGTGATACCTAATATAAAAGTTATTCATCTTTTTATTATGGGATTAATAAGTATGTATTGCAGGCTTTCCTTGTAAATAAATTAGGTTATGGTTTTAAGATAATAAGGGCAGGAACCCGAACTGTTCTATAGTTATAATCTAATGGTTAGGCCTCAAATAATATTTGGAGGTCCTGACTATGAAAATAGAATCAAACATGAATTATGCTGCCGAAGCAGATGTAATCAGTGCACTGGAATTGGCCCTTGGGCAGAAAAATATGGAGGTGGTCAGTTCTGATACCCGTAATATATATGAAACCTTAATGTTTTGCAATATGGCATGTACCCTGGAAACCGATAAAATACTAGTAACCGGTTCACAACTGGATATGGCAGTTATAATCCTTTCCTATATTTATACACCGGATAGATTGATAATATATCAGGAAAAGAAAAATAATTATTATAAAAACCTTCCTGTTGTGATGGAAACTGCGAAACAACTCTTAGCAGGATATCGCAGCAGACAGCCTGTTTACCTTTATGGTGAAGATAATCCCCAGGAAATGGGGCTTGATTCTTTTGATGTTGTAATTTCCAATTGCTTTCATGAGGATAAAGAAAATCAAGAGCAATGGTGTGAAGATATGATGCCGAATAACCGATATTTCTTTGAGGCAGGAATAGAATTGGAGCGTTTTGAAAAAACAATTATGAATGCCGGTAATTGGTTAAAAGAAAATGGCAGGTTAATAATCCTTGCCAAACCGGCTTGGATACTTAAGTTTTGGAATTTATTTGATGATCTGGGGTTACTGCTTGAGTACGGCACTTTTCAAGGGTATACTTGTTCAGAAAGGCATCCGAATGTATGGATTTGGCTAAGGTTTGTTAAGAAAAAGGAAACTTATAATGAAGAGCTGCAAAGAAAGAATATACTGGCATTGATGAATGATAATGTTATAGACAGGCTCTATGCCCATAGAAACTCACTAAGATTTCCCTATGCAGAATTGTCTTATACGAACTCCCAGGGATACATTAACCTGGAACAGAATCAGGAATATCTGCAATATTTCTTTTCACAGGAAACCACCAAAGAGCTGGCTTTGCTGTGTGAGGGGTATACTGCATGTCTGGTTACTCCTTCCATAGCACAATATGCTTACCAGAGTAAAAGGAAGGTTGTACTTTTTGAACGGGATAACAGGTTTCGGGAAAATAAGGGGTTAAACTATGTGAAATATGATCTAAACAAAGGACTTACAAAATATATCCAGAATAAATATACCCACAAATTTGACAGGGTAATCTGCGATCCGCCTTTTGATATCAAATTGGATCAATTAGCTTATGATATTTACGAATTAATCAAAATAGATGAAAAAAGTGCTGTTTATATAGTATTCCCTGACAGTAGAAAAATCAGTTTATTTAAGGAAATGCAAAAAAGAGGTTTAATCTATATCCAAGAAGGTGAACATATCACCATTGAGTATGCAAAACCACCTAAAATAGTCAGGGTCAATGGGAAAAGTGCCATTCAGCTATATAAATTTGCCTTTGTGGAAGGTTAGACAGGTATCTTCTAATATTCCTGTGAAATATTGTATATTTAGCCAGTAAAGTTTATAAAACTGTAATTAGTACAAACTTGAAAAGGAATTGTCAAAAGAAGCATCACTATTCTGGAAGGTTATGGTATAATGATATTTAGATTATTTAATGTTGATTTGAGAGTCAAAAGCTTAATTTAGGTTGTAAAATGAATAACCCGGTATATATATTCATTTTGTCTACCTTACCTTCCTGCGGCATGTCCTTTGTAGAGCCTCATAGATGCAAAAAGCATCGCACTGCTCAGCTTTTTGCTGAGTCTCTATTCGGACATAAACAGCCTTGTCAGCCGGTCTACGACAAAATGAATATATATACCGGGTTATTCATTAATTAAGTTTTTTGAGGCTTTTGACTCTCAAATCAATGTTGGAAAAATAAATAATTAAATACAGGAAGGCGAAGGTATGGGAGATACCGTAATTAAGTCACTCGAACGGGACAGAAAAAGAGCAGTCCGGGCTTATGGCGAAAGAAAAGTTTTAGCTTGTCTGTCAGAAAAAACAGAGTATCAGGTACTTTGTGATATTTATTCAGAATTGCAAAAGGATATACTAGAGAACAGACACTCTGATGAAGCGAAATGGTTAAAAGGTGTAGTTGAGAAAACAATATTTTCAAAGGTAATGGAGGAACATGGATTTACAAAAAGCGGTAATAAGATTATGGAAGTTAAGAGTCAGGGTTAATCTGGATAATACGAGGAACCAGACTTTTGGGATATTTAATTAAGACAAAGAGGTGAAGGAATGCTAAACCAAGGAAGTGAAATGCTAAGGGAACAATTACGGATACTGGTCAGAAATCTGGGCATTCTTGAGAAAAGTGATGCCTCCTGCAGCGGAATTACCCTTGCACAATGTCATGCTTTAGTTGAAATCGGGAGAGTAAAGCGTATTTCACTTATCAATCTTGCCGATTTACTGGGACTTGATAAAAGTACGATGAGCAGGACCATTAATAACCTGGTTGATGTGGAACTGGTAAAAAGGGATATTGATGAGGAAAACAGGCGTTACGTAACAATACAGTTAACCGATAAAGGCGTCGAGGTTTTTAAGTCCATCGAAGATAACATGAGTGGTTACTATTCCGGAATCTTTAACTCTCTTCCGGAAAATAAAAGGGATCAGGTTTTAGAAAGTCTGGAATTATTGGTTCAATCTATTAAGGAGAATAAGGGCTGATACAACCTATTAAACTGCTATTAATTCACAGAAAAGTACTTGAAATTATAGTTTTCTATTAGATATATCATAGGGAAATCAAAAAAAATTTTTTCAGAGACAATAGTTGCAATATACAACAGATGTATGATACAATTAACTCAAATAAAAGAGAGGTGATGAGATTAATAATCAGTGAGTCGTATCTATTAAGAGTAAAAGTACAATCAGTGTATCGTTAGGATTTACAGGGAATCATACTAACGTTTATAAATGAAAGGAGCAGAAATGAATTTTACAATAGAAGAGATGAAAGAAGCAGACTGGCAGCAGGTTTCAGAGATTTACGCAGCAGGTATAAAAACTAAAATAGCTACATTTCAAAATGAAGTACCATCCTGGGAAGAATGGGATAAGGGACATAGTCTTAACTGCCGGTTTGTTGCACGTTCGGGTGAGCAAATCCTTGGCTGGGCAGCCTTATCCCCGGTATCCAGCAGGTGCGTATATGCTGGTGTAGGAGAAGTCAGCATTTATATCGGTGATAAGTATAGGGGTATTGGAGTAGGAACTACTCTTCTTAATCATTTGGTCAGGTGCTCGGAAGAAAAGGGGTACTGGACCATACAGGCAGGAATCATAAAAGAGAATCTTACCAGCAGGAGCTTACATAAGAAATGTGGTTTTAGAGAGATTGGTTACCGGGAACGCCTTGGAAGAATGGACACCGGAAAGTGGCATGATGTTATTCTGATGGAACGGAGAAGTACTCTGACAGGTAACGAAAGCTAGGGAGTGGTTCTCGATTCAAGCTTAATATTGCATTATATAGTGTACAAATAATATTGTTTATGTGGTTAAGCCTTCTAAAACCTTTCCTGTGTTTTAGGGGCTTTTTTCAGCAACTATAATAATTTTTTTTCGTCTAACGTCTATATCAAGTTCATGCGATAAATTATGTTATTCTACTACTATTCTATGTAATATATATGTAAAATCAAATAAATCATATTGACACTTCTCTATATGATGGCTATACTATGGATATAGATAAATATCAATATCATAGAAAACCATCTATATGTGAGGTGAAAATATGAAATACAATTATAATGAATATGTACCAATCTTGAAAGCACTGGCGGATGAAACAAGACTAAAGATCGTTGAGATGCTATCCTGTGGTGAAATGTGTGCATGTGATATTTTAGAGCCATTTCAAATTACACAGCCGACCTTATCCTACCATATGAAAATACTGACGGAAAGTGGTCTGGTTAATGGAAGGCGGGATGGAGCCTGGATGAGATACCGTTTAAACCCAGAAAAAATCACCTTAGTGAAAGAAATGTGGGAGTTTATAACAACACCTCAGGAAGCCTGTATCTGTAAAACCGTTAAGGGGGAAAGCAAATGCGATTGTTAATAATCGGTGGAGTAGCAGCCGGAACAAGTGCTGCGGCGAAAGCCAGAAGAAATGATGAGACTGCTGAAATCGTTATCTATGAAAAGGATACGTATATATCCTATTCCAGTTGTGGTATGCCTTATTATATCGGTGGAGAAATTGACGAAGCCGAAAAACTGACCCCCCGGACGCCTTCCTTTTTTAAACACAAATACAATGTAGACGTTTTCGTCTGTCATGAAGTGCTTGACATTGACAAAGCGGCTAAGACAATTGCTGTAAAAGACCTGACTACTGGAGAAAGCTTTAAAGATCACTATGATAAGCTTGTAATTGCAACCGGTGCAAAAGCAGTTCTTCCACCTGTGAAAGGGGCCAAAGGAGATCATGTTTTTACGCTTCGCAACATAGGAGATATGAATCGTATCAAAGATTATATTAGCTTAAAGAAACCAAAGTCTGCCCTTATTCTTGGCACCGGCTTTATCGGTCTTGAAGTTTGTGAGAATTTAGTCCGTCTTGGTTTAGAGGTGACTCTCATCGAAAGACTTCCTCAGGTGACTCCGGGGCTTGATAAGGATATGTCCCTATACTTAGAAGATCATCTTAAGAAGAACAAAGTCACTGTTTTAACCGGTGCTAATGTGATAGAGATAAAAAAGGACAGAGTACTTTTAGAGGACGGTAGAGAAATCTGTACGGATTTTATATTACTTTCAGCAGGAGTAAGACCGAACACGGAACTGGCAGAAAAGGCTGGAATCGAGTTAGGGATTACTAAGGCTATTAAGGTAAATGATAGGATGTTAACAAGTGCAGAAGATATCTACGCTTGCGGTGATTGTACCGAACAATTTCATATTGTAACCGGAAAACCAGTATACCGTCCGATGGGTTCCACTGCCAATAAAACCGGCAGAATTACGGGGGATAGTATAACTGGGGGAAATTTGACTTTTCGAGGAATCTTAGGAACCGGAATCTTTCGGGTTTTTGATATGGTTATTGCCCAGACCGGTTTATCTGAAAAAGAAGCAAAAGCAGAAGGTTATGAAACGGTAGTCTGTCATAATATAAAGCCTAATAAGCCTGAGTATATGGGCGGAAAAGAAATGATAATAAAAGGTGTTGCTGATAATGTAACTGGCAGGCTTTTGGGAGTACAGATTATTGGTGATGAAGGAGTCGACAAACGAATTGATGTTTTTGCCACAGCAATTACGTTTAAAGCAGGGGTAGATGATTTATTTCATCTCGATTTGGCTTATGCTCCTCCTTTTTCTACCACTAAGGACCCGGTTATGTATACCGGTATGATTTTAGACAATGCAATTCATGGAGACAGAAAACTTGTTACGGCAGAAGAACTGAAGGATTTAATGGAATCCGGAAAGGATTATAATATGATTGATGCAAGGGTTTTAGCACAATATGAAAAAGATCACATCGAAACGGCAAGTAATTTTCCCCATGAAACCTTAAGGCAATCCCTTAAAAGTTTTGATAAGAATACTATCACTGTGACCTACTGTAATAAAGGAGTAACCGGTAACGCAGCACAGAATATACTTTTAAATCATGGTTTTAAGGAAGTTTACAATTTATCCGGAGGTCATAAACACTTTCGGAAGATTTTCAAAAGAATAAACACTGATTAAGGAATGGAAACAATAAAGATTGAGGGATAAAGAATACAGATTAAAGATTAAAGAACACAGATTAAAGATTTAAAGAATACAGACTAAAGATTTAAGAATACAAAATAAAGATTTAAAGAATACAGACTAAAGACTAAAGGATACAGATTAAAGATTTAAGAACACAGATTAAAGATTTAAAGAATACAGACTAAAGATTAAAGAATACAGACTAAAGATTAAAGAATACAGATTAAAGATTAAAGAATACAGATTAAAGATAAATGTATACAACTTAAAGATTTAAGAATATAGCTTAAGAATTAACAAGGATATATGGAGGAATAGATGGAAACTGAAAGAAAAAGAAGATTGTCGTTTTTGGACCGATTTTTAACAATCTGGATTTTTATTGCAATGGCAGCTGGAATACTCTTAGGTTTTGTGTTTCCGGGGCTTGGTAAAACACTGGAAGGGATGAGCACGGGTACCATATCCTGGCCTATCGCAATTGGTCTGATCGTTATGATGTATCCGCCTCTGGCAAAAATTAAATATGAAAAGATTAACCGTGTGCTGGAGAATAAGAAAGTACTTGTTCTTTCCCTGATACAGAACTGGATTGTGGGACCGGTATTAATGTTTATACTAGCGGTTTTATTCTTACCTGATATGCCAAACTATGGGGTTGGGTTAATTATTATAGGTCTTGCCCGCTGTATAGCAATGGTTATTGTCTGGAATACCCTGGCTAAGGGGGATAATGAATACTGTGCCGCACTGGTTGCCCTGAATTCGATATTCCAGATATTCTTATATTCAGTATATATATACCTGTTTGTAACCGTATTACCAAAATGGCTGGGTTTATCCTGGGGCGGTCAGGTAATTAATATTTCAATTCTGGATGTGGCAAAAAGTGTCCTTATCTATCTTGGTGTTCCATTTGCTGCCGGATTTTTAACCAGATTTATTTTGTTACGTATAAAGAACCGGGAGTGGTATGAAACGGTATTTATCCCTAAACTATCGCCCCTTGCACTGATTGCCCTGCTTTATACAATTGTAGTCATGTTTGTTTTAAAAGGTCAGTTTATTGTAGAATTACCCGTGCATGTTGTACGGATTGCCATACCTTTGCTGATTTATTTTGCAATTATGTTCCTGGTGAGTTTTTATATGTCTTATAAGCAGGGAGTTAATTATGAGCAAACCGTTACGCTATCCTTTACCGCTGCCAGTAATAATTTTGAATTAGCTATAGCTGTTGCCGTTGCAGTATTTGGAATTGCTTCGGATCAGGCTTTTGCGGCGGTAATCGGTCCATTGATTGAAGTACCGGTTATGATTAGTCTTGTAAACCTGGCACTTTATTTTAAAAAGAAATATTATGACGGTAAAACAGCAGTAAGCAGTCATTAAAGCAGCAGAATAGAGGAAGGTTGAAATAAAAAGCGTTTTTCAACCGGCAAAAGCACAAAGGGTGCTTTTCGTTTAAAATGAGATAGCTGCTTTAAGCAGCAAATTGGAGGTTGCTATGAAAAAAATGGAGATTTTTGAACCTGCTATGTGTTGTCCGACAGGTCTTTGTGGTGTTGGAGTCGATAAGGAGCTTTTAAGAATATCAACGGTACTGAATTCCCTTAAGAAATATGGAATTGAAATTGAAAGATATAATTTAACAAGTGCTCCCCAGGAATTTATTAATAATAAAGGAGTAAATGATTACATTATGGAGAAAGGGGGCGATGATTTACCAATAATCCTGCATAATGATGAAATCATTATTACCGGTAGATACCCAACCAACGAAGAATTTATTAAGCTGTTAGAAATACCGGAAACTTATCTTACTTCGAAACAAAATAGAATTAATGTTAAAATTAATACCTCAGGAAGGAAGAGAAGTTTAAACGCAAAAATAACCAAATCACAGGGCTGCGGATGTTCCGGAGGAGATTGTTGTAATACAAGTACGGATTAAGACCGGAAAGGAATGAAAGCAATGGAACAATTAGAGTTAAATAAATTAGAATTAACAAAATATCTCTTCTTTACCGGAAAAGGCGGGGTTGGCAAGACCTCTGTTGCCTGTGGGGCAGCAGTATCCCTGGCTGATCTGGGTTATCAAGTTCTATTAATCAGTACCGATCCGGCATCTAATTTGCAGGATGTATTTGAAACAGAACTTACGAATAAAGGAGTTGTAATAGATGCGGTTAAAAACCTTACGGTAGCAAACCTGGACCCAGTAAAAGCGGCAGCAGAATACAGAGAAAGCGTGACAGCTCCGTACCGGGGAAAACTTCCGGATAGTGTAATAAAAAACATGGAGGAACAGCTTTCCGGATCCTGTACGGTTGAAATCGCAGCTTTTAATGAATTTTCCAGGTTTATTACCGATGAAAAGCTTCAAAGGGAGTATCACTATATTATTTTTGATACTGCCCCTACCGGGCATACCCTGAGATTACTGAAACTACCTTCTGCCTGGAGTGATTTTATCAGTGAGAATACCCATGGAGCCTCCTGCCTCGGACAATTATCCGGTCTGGAAGATCAAAAAGATATCTATAAAAAAGCAGTAGCGACCTTAGCCGACAAAAATCAGACCACATTGATTTTGGTAGCCAGACCGGAGCGAACTCCGCTGGCAGAAGCAGCAAGGGCAGCTAATGAACTTGCAGACATAGGTGTAACTAACCAGATTATGGTAATCAACGGAATCTTGCCTTATTGGGATGATAAGGTGTCTGAAAGTATTTATATAAAGCAGCAAAAGGCATTAGCCAATATACCTGACGGTATCAGAAATTTAAAAACATATACCATTCCCTTAAGAGCTTATAACATTACCGGTATTGAGAAGGTAAGAGCTTTTTTAACCAGGGATGATATTAATACAGTGAACACGAAAATAAATACCCCTATAATTCCGAAATTAAAAGATATTATAGATGATTTATATAATTCCGATAAAAAAGTGATATTTACCATGGGAAAAGGCGGTGTCGGAAAAACCTCAATTGCTGCTTCTATTGCATTAGGGCTGGCAGGGAAAGGCAAGAAAGTTCATCTGACCACAACTGACCCGGCTGCTCATTTAAAATTTGTACTTGAGGAAACTGATGGGATTACCATGAGTCATATTGACGAAAAAGAAGTATTGAGAAAGTACCAGGAAGAGGTCTTAAGGAAAGCCAGAGAAACTATGTCAGAGGAAGATATGGCTTATGTAGAAGAAGATTTAAGATCACCTTGCACCCAGGAAATAGCTGTATTTCGGGCATTTGCAGACATAGTAGAAAAAGCGGAGGATCAGATTGTAGTAATTGATACCGCCCCTACCGGTCATACTTTATTATTGCTGGATTCCACTCAAAACTACAATCAGGAGATAAAACGTTCTCAAGGTGATATACCAGAGTCTGCTAAGAAATTACTGCCGAGACTTAGAAATTCAAAAGAAACAGAAGTTATCATAATTACCCTTGCGGAAACGACACCGGTATATGAGGCAATGCGCCTGGAAGAAGATTTAAAACGGGCTGAAATTGCAGCAAAATGGTGGGTAATAAATGCCTCCCTTTATAAAAGCGGAACTACGAATAACTTGTTATCCGCCAAAGCCGGTAATGAAGTAACATGGATTAATACAGTGGCGGAACACTCAAATGGGAAATTCGTCGTGATTGGCTGGAATACAGAGGAAGTAAGAGGAGATAAATTATTATCTGCAGTTTAATTCATCTCTCTTGTACTGGGATAATTATGTTATTGGTAATACTCACGAAAAGATTTATCTATCGCTTTATCACTGAGTGAAAAGTGAAAGCTCTTTCGTCTAAAAAGCAGTTCTTACCATGCGGGTAACTTTTATCACATTGGAAGAACTGCTTTTATCTTGAGTTATTCAGTAGATAAGCTATGCCTTTTTCGCTTTTTTTTGCTGCGAACATATCCCTATTGTCAGCAATAAGCTTCCAGTTACAAGGTATATTAAACGTGCCAGTAAAAACCCGAAACTTACCATAAAGGCGGGTTCGCCATCTCCTCCAACAGGCAATGATATGGGATAACTGCTAAAATACCAGTGACCAAAAAAATCAAAATTCCCACCTAAACCAGCAAATCCAACAACCAACACAATAGCCATAAGTCCGTACAAAAGCCATTGATGTACCCTTCCGGCAAGAAATCCTATGCCCATGGAAAATACGAAGCAGGGCAGCACTATCATTCCAGAAGGAAGAAAGAAGGATAGAATTTCCTGGTATCCAAAGACCGATCTATAAAAATAGATGCCAAGACCAAATATCACAGCGCAGATAATCAAAAAGCAGACAGTCACTGCGGCACTTTTTACCAAGGCATAATGTACTTTATTCACAGGCGTTGCTGTTGTCAGGATCTCTACCTGTTTTTCCTTTTTGGAAGAGTATACCGAAAGCAAAAATAACACGGTCATTATGGAAAGAGGCAGACTCAAAGAAAAATAAGCGCCAAAACTCCAAAGTGAAAAGGGTGCTGTATAGGCTACACCTGCAATAGTCTCTGAGGTAAGGACATACCAGGCATAAATACTATTAATAATCAGCAGTCCGATAAAAAATTTGTTCCAAATAAGCCTTCTAAGCTCATACATAAATATTTTATTCAAGGTCTAAATCCCTCTCTTTCAAACCACAGGCAAATAAAAAGTCACGATAAGTGATTGGTTGGGCGTGTGCGTATTTTTTCTGGATAGATTGCAAAATTTCGTCCATCTTTTCCTCACCTCCAACTAACTGTTCCGCCTTTAGAATCATTAAGGGCATACGGCAGTATTTATTGGTTGTCTGTTCCTGGCTTTTTAAATCTGCTTGATATTTTAAGGGCAGCTTACTTAACATCTCAGGATGTCGGTAATAGTAGCCGCGGTTTTGGGCATCTACGTTAGAGTGCCAGATGTCAATATAATTTTTCTTCGCATAAAGTTCTCCGTATTTTTCTTTCATCATACGATATGTGGTATAGACATCCAGACCTTCATCCGACCAGAGACCGTCATCTTCACTATAAACTCCAAGTCCGCCCCACCATTCATGGATAATTTCATGGGCAAACACTTCTGCGGCACCGGCTCCTTTCAGAGGATCACTTAAGTTTTTCTCCGTGAATAAAAATTCGCCCCATTCTACCCAGCCATTCCCTGCATTGCCACCATCACCACTGATGGAAGAAGCGCGTTGTACCATCATCAGCGAATCATTCTCAACAAAGGACAGGGGTCCTAGGTGTTTTGTACAATACTCCATCACTTCTGCAATTGATTTTGGAATGTCGTATTTTTTTATATTCTTATCATATTTTTTACTGTATAAAAGGTTTATTTTAGTTCCGGCAGCCTGAAATTCTATATTTTTATAATCGCAGGCCGTAATCCATCCTAAATGACCCGGTGCGTCTGTTGTCTTCCATGTTCTTGAGCCATCCTTGTTATTGGTATAGTCAGAGAGTATTTGATGCTCAACAATAGGTGTAAGTTTTTTGGGAACCGTCAGCTCCAGATCATATTTTCCTGGCAGAGAAAAACTGGTAAAGTCAGGCACCGTAGCAGCATTACTAAGGGAGACATAATCAGCCGAGCTGCTGTTATCCCAGGAGAAAGGTAAAAAACTACGCAGTAGCTTAGGAAATCCTTGATAATGAATCGTTAACTTCTTATTGATGCCTTTTGGAATTGTAAAAGTAGTTCCCCGATATTCATTAATATCAATATTATTAGTATGAAAGTCTATATTTTTACCATCGTAACGGATAGTAGTGATTTTAAATCCTGGATCCAGCCAGATCAGGGCTTCTGAATTGTCCGATTTATCAAGTACATACTCAGCAGTACCGATTATGGTTCCTGACTTTTTAGCAGTCAGCTTGTAAGCCGCATGTGTGGCTCTGGGGGGATAATTATCCGAGCGGGAATATATATTGTTGTTCCACTCATAGGGTGCATGGTTTATTAAAGGCTGCCATACCCATAGCATAACCCCTGTGAAAAGCAGTGCTAAAGAGATAAATGGAAGATATATCTTCCTAAGACCGCATACAAAGGAGCCCAGCAACCTTTTCTGATATCTGCGGATGCAAAGCAGGGAGAAGACCCAGGTGCCAGCTGTTAGTAACAGCCAGAGAACTCTGGTATAAAGGGTTATCCGCAGAATAAGCGCATTAGAAAAACCGTCCGAAAAACTGACAATAATAGGGTTAATCCAATGAGCAAAGTAATTATTCCACATATAATGGCTAAAACTGAAATAGACGCCGCCTATGTATAACAGTACAGCAAACTCGATCCGACGGGTAATCTGATACAGTGTTAAAGCTAATAGGATGGAAATCCACCATGTTGGCAGTAACAATATGAGGAAGCTGTTGGCATATAATTTGAAATTAAAAAGATAATTAATCTTAACCATGGTAATTGGTAAATAGGCAATACCGCAGATTAGTGCTGTTACCGTCGAAAGAGTTATAAGAGTAAACATCCGTGAGAGTATGATACGTATCGGAGAAATCATAGAGTCTATCAGCACATCTGTTTTTGCACGGTAGAAGCGGTCAGATTCCAGTATAGCAAGTAACGCCCAGAGTATTGCACCAATTACAGTACCGGCCATAATTGGATTAGCAATATATTGGTTTGTCATAGTGCTATTACTAAGAGTCTGTAAAAAAATAGAATAGCCAAACAAGGGTGATAATAGACTGAGGGCAGCAATCACCCATACAAATTTCGATAGGGCAAGCCGTCTTAGTTCTACACGATAGAGAGAAAAGAACTTCATGGATTGACCGCCCCTTTCTCAATGCGATAAAGATAAGCATCCTCCAGTGTGGGTTCGACACTTTCTGCAAAAACCGGAAGACTTTCAGAAACAATCCTGCACAAGATACCACTGGCAATATTAATTTTGGAAACCACTTGACAACCTTCCGGGGCAGTATCACCTAATTTTGATAAATAAACCCCCACATGACCTTTTGTATTCTCAATTAATTCAGAAGGGTCTCCGTCAAATAAGATCAGTCCGTCGTTAATTACAAGAACTCGGTTACAGATAGACTGTACATCCTCTACGATATGTGTGGATAGTAAAACAATTTTATCCTGTGCCATATCAGAGAAGATATTGCGGAATTTCACACGTTCCTCCGGATCAAGCCCTACGGTAGGTTCATCCAGAATCATGAATCGGGGATCCCCTAAAAGAGCCTGGGCGATACCCAACCGTTGCCGTTGACCGCCGGAGAGATTCCGAATACGGACTTTTCTGCTTTCCGTTAAACTGGTGCGGTTTATTACATTGTCAATTTCTTCTCGGTTTTTAATGCCTTTAAGCGCTGCCATGTAGTCTAAAAACTGCCATACGGTCAGTTCCTCGAATAGTCCAAAACTTTGGGGCAGATAACCCAGCATTGCTTTTAAGCGTGTTTCCTGTGAAAGAAGATCTTTCCCGTCCAGAAGAATTTCACCTTTTGTTGGAATTAAACCTGCAATCAAGAGTTTCATAAGAGTGGTTTTTCCCGAACCATTTGGCCCTAGTATCCCTATCAGGTTGGGGCTGTCCATATGTACCGTTATATTCTGCAAAGCCTTTTTCCCGGAAGGGTAAATCATCGTTATGTTGTTAACATCAATTTGCATCGTTATACCTATTGCATATCGCAAGTTCCTGGCGATATGGCCACAGAATAAAATGTAATCGTATTGTGGCATCCTTTCTATACTTATATTTTCTTTAAACTTAGATAGAATCGCATTTAGCGTCCGAGCTAATGGAGAAAGGACGCCGAATCAGGGTTCCTACCATCTATTTTATCAGATACTTTCTGGAGACAGGATGAAGTATTGTGTTTTTTGTGTGGAGTTTTCGCTGCTTGGAATAGTGCAGTGAACTGTACACCATCATCCTGATTCTTAATACTATGAATTACCTGATGGCTTTCTAATATTATACGGGTTATATAAAGCCCAAGTCCGCTTCCTTGCGGATATCCGCCGGTATGTCTGTCTCCCCGGTAAAAAGCATCAAACAGATGGGGAAGGTGTTCTTTTGCGATATGGGCACCACCATTGGCTATTGTCAGTTCTGCTTTATCCTCTTTACTCATAAGCCAAACGGAAACCGGACTTCCCATTGGAGAATGGAGCACTGCGTTATCAATTACATTCTTAAGTGCTTTTTTTAGTAAAACTGCATCGCCCAGGATAATAATTGCCGGTTCAATTTCAATATGCAATTGGATGGTGCGGGCATCCATGAGAGTGTTGCTATCACCAAGAACAGTTTCTAATAAGTCGGATAAGTCAACCGGTGTTTGTACCTTTTTTTCTGAAATATCAATATAAGAAACCGAAATAATCTCCTTTATAAATCCATCCAGAGATCTGAGTATATCCGCTGATCGGGCAATATATTTAGATCTGTCTTTGTATACACCAATCCCTGCCTGCATACCTTCAAGCTGGCCAATTACAATTGCGATTGGTGTTTTGAGTTCATGGGACACTGCGGAAAAGAAGAGCATCCGCTTGCGCTCCCGTTCCTTTTCCAGGGCTATTTCATTCTCAAGAGAGGAGTTTTGGCGGCGCAGGGACGAAAGTGCGGTGTTTAACTTATCAGATAGTTCATTAATGCTTTTAGCCAACACGCCAATTTCATCTTCGCGCAAATCAGGGCAATACCAGCTAAAATCCAGATCAGCAATATTTGCGGCGGTCTTACTCATACGGACAATTGGACGGGTTGCATATCGGGAAATAAAAAATGCACCAAACAATGATATCAAAAGTATCAAGCCTCCAATCCAGGGTAAACTTCTCCGTAAAGCATGATTGATTTCCTCGGAACGTGCTGTACTTAAGTGTACGACCAGTATATATTCCTTTTCCGAACCGATAAAGCGAAACGGGTATTCAAGCCCCGGTTCAATTGTTTTATGTGTTATTGTGAAGGTGAATAGATCTACGGGTTTATATTTCTCGTCCAGTAAATATAAATCAGCACCCGTAACCTGCATAAAACCGGCAAACAATTTCCCGCTTTCATAAGTGTGGCAGCGTCTAAGCTGTTCTACCAAAGCCTTTGACTGTGTATTAAGTTCACTTCGGGACTGACCTTCATTCATAAATGGCAAAAACAGGCTGATTAACATATATGTGATTGAGCAGATAACAAGGAGCAGTGCCAGAAGAACCAGGTATGTTTTTATAGTTAAGCTACCGTTAAGTTTCTTTTTGTAATTTGTAACCCAAGCCGCGAATCGTTTCAATGCAGTCTTCATCCCCTAACTTTCTGCGTATATTTTTTATATGGGTATCAATGATACGCTCATCACCATAAAAATCATAACTCCATATAGTTGCAAGAAGCTTTTTGCGGGTAACTACTTCTCCGGGGGAACGAAGCAGTTCCTGCAGGATTTCGAATTCACGAAGGGTAAAATCGATAAGGTTTCCTGAAATACTGACCGTATGGCTGTTAATATCCAGGCTGATAGTTCGGTAAACAAGCATCTTAGCATCCATAGGCGATGACCTGCGCAGCACTGCGGCTACTTTATGCAGTAGGATTGTCATGGATACTGGCTTTGTAATATAATCATCAATGCTTAAATCAAATCCCCGGACCTGATGAGCCTCATCTTCCAGTGCGGTCAGCATGATAATAGGGATATTGGATTCTTTACGGATTACTTCACATACACCATAACCATCAATTTTGGGCAGCATGATATCTAAGAGTACTAAATCAAAGGGTTGTTTCTTTGCTTCAACCAGTGCCTCAACACCATCTTGGGCAGTAGTAACTGTATACCCTGCATTTTCTAAAAAGTTTTGAAGGAGCTCCAGATAATCCGGATTATCCTCTACAACAAGAATCTGTGCCATATTTCCTCCAAGTTTAATTTAAAGATAGTAAATCACTCATTATTTTACATTATTTACTATTTTACGATATCACTTTACATAAGTTTAATCAATATTAATTTTATATAAAAAAAGCATTCTGATTTATGTATGAGGAAATTGTTTGAGAAATCATTTATATATACCTTGCAGCAATTTTGGACCAATTATTTACGGAATTGATTTAAAGTTAATATGTGTTATAATTGCATTAGATTATTACATACATACGGAAAGCAAAATACACGGAGGGGGAAAATACTTGTGGACATCAAATTTAGAAAATTCAGTGAGTTTCATAGAGGTATGATATATGATTTACTAAAAGATGGATATTCCTTTGAAAGCAGATATGAAAGAGATTGGGCGGTAAAATGGAAGGAAGCAGATGACTTTTTCTATGATAATTTACAGATAGCAGATGAATGTGGATTTGTTACAGCCTTTAAGGATACCCCCATTGGTTTTATATGCTGGGATCCAAGAAACCTTCCGGAATATATTGAACTAGGTCATAATTGCATTGCCACAAAGTATAAGGGGAACCAATATGGTAAAATGCAATTACTGGAAGCGGTGAAACGTATGAGCAATAAAAAGGCAAAAAAACTTTTAGTTACTACCGATGAATTATTAGTGCCTGCGCAAAAGAATTATGAGAGCGTTGGATTTACTTTTGTTCAAAAGCGTAATAATGAATGGAATCAGGAGTATGCCGGAAAATTATTGGATTATGAAATGAAACTGTAAAATTAGTAACTCATTTAAAACTATTTTAACCTCTTCATTTACATAATTTGAATTATTGTTAATTTATGGAATTAAACAGAAGCTGATTAACAACATAACTTTTATAGTTAAACATTATAACTTTAGGTGATTACATATGAGAATATTGATAAGAATAATTTATTCTGTTATTGTTTTTTTTACTGTGAATATCTTTCATTTTGATATAATAAAAGATCATTGGTATTATGCGGCAGTTCTTTTAACCGGATTTGTACTCATCAATCTGTTTCCTTCCTTTCATAACAGGCAATGCCCGGCTTTACGGCTAAGGATATGCGGTGACGGATGCGAATTGCTGCTTATTTTTCTCATTTCCTCCATTTTATCAGCAACTTATTTTATAGCCAATTGGTATCAAAAATTTTCGGGCTTTGGATTTCTGCCGCTTTATCTTTTAACAGTAATTCTTGTTGAAGCAATTGTATTTTGGAATGGAATCCTAAGGGTTTATTGTACTTCCCTGCAATTAGGTATAAAATGGCGTATCATAGGAATTATCTGCGGCTGGATTCCTTTGGTGAATCTATTTGTTTTAATGAAGATTATCCGTATTGCTTCGAGAGAAGCTGTTTTTGAAAGTGAAAAAATAACAAGAAACAGAAACAGGTTACATAGTCAATGCTGCCATACTAAATATCCAATTCTCTTAGTGCACGGTGTTTTCTTCCGTGATTACAAGTATCTTAATTATTGGGGCAGAATACCGAAAGAACTAAAAATGAATGGTGCAGTGATTTATTATGGAAATCACCAATCCGCTGCATCTGTGATAGAAAGCGGGAAAGAACTGGCTGAAAGAATTCGCCAGATTGTTGAAGAAACCGGCTGTGGTAAGGTAAATATTATAGCACATTCAAAGGGCGGGTTAGATAGCAGATATGCAATCAGTATGCTGGGGATAGAGGATTCTATTGCATCGCTTATAACAATCAACACACCCCATTATGGGTGTTTGTTCGCAGATTATCTGCTTTCAAAGGTTCCTGAGAGCACCCGTAATTTTATTGCTCAAAAATATAACGCCGCTCTTAAAAAATTAGGTGATAGTAATCCTGATTTTTTAGCAGCAGTGAAGGATTTAACTGCTTTTGCCTGTAAAAAACTCAATGATACAGTTCTTGATATCCCAGGCATATACTATCAGAGTGTCGGCTCAAAATTAAATGTCGCTTCCGGCGGAAGATTTCCCCTTAATTTCTCATATCCACTGGTAAAACATTTTGACGGGGAAAATGACGGTTTGGTTTCGGTTAGTTCCTTTGGCTGGGGCGAAAATCGGATACATTTAACGGCGAAAGGCCGACGGGGAATTTCTCATGGGGACTTAATAGATTTAAACCGGGAAAATATTGAAGGATTTGATGTGAGAGAGTTTTATGTTGGTCTGGTAAAGGGTCTAAAAGAACGGGGATATTAAGATAAGACTATAATTTAAGAGTATAGCTTTTAAGCGTAGGGAAATAAGGGCTATGCGGCCATGATCATGAATTTAATGGGAAAGGAGTTTTTATTATGTTAAGAAAAGAACGTATTAATAGCTTAAAGGAAAATATAGAAAAGTATCTTAGTGGCTTTGCTGTGCCGGACCATTGGTTTAGTGGTTCAATTCTTGTGTCAATTGACGGCAATATTATAATTAATAACGGATATGGAATGGCTAATTATGAGTTAAATGTACCAAATAGCGCTGAAACAAAATTTTGTATTGGCTCTATAACAAAGCAATTTACCGCTATATTAGTTTTACAGCTCGTAGAGAAAGGCTTATTGAGTTTAGGTGATACACTGAATATGTTTATTTCTGATTATCCATCCGGAAATAAAGTGACAATACATCATTTATTAACTCATTCTTCAGGAATCTATAATTACACCGAAGATGAAGACCTAGACCTATACATGCGAAATTACATTTCACCAATGGGCTTAATTGAGAAGTTTAAAAATAAACCTCTTAACTTTGAACCTGGATCCAGATATTCCTACTCAAATTCTGGTTATATTTTATTAGGCTATATTATTGAGAAGCTTACCAATAAAACTTATGAAGAATGTGTAAATGAAAACATTTTTCATAAGCTTTCAATGATAAATAGTGGATACAATAATCATATTAAATTAATAAAAAACAGAGCATCCGGTTACGATATGGTGGATGGCGAGATTGAAAACAGCGATTTTATAGATTTCAGCATACCTTATGCTGGTGGTTCACTATATTCAACAATAGAAGATCTTCATAAATGGAACTCTGTTTTATTTAATGAAGCTCTTTTAAGTGAGAAATTTCTCAAAAAGATGCTGTATAAGCATGTTAAAATGGCTGAAGACCAGTATTATGGTTATGGTATAATGTTATGGCAAAGAGAATATGGTAAACGGATGCGGACAGGAATATCACATGATGGCGGGCAGCCTGGTTTTGTTTCTTCTAATAATATATTTCCAGAAGATAATGTTGAAGTTATTATTTTAAGCAACATGACCAACTGTTGTAAAGATGAAATTGCACTAAAACTAAGAGAAATAATATTTGATAGTATTTGATGAACTATGAAACTGCAATATCTATGAAAGTGATAAAGACAAAGCAGTATATTCTATTGCTCATACTGATTATGCTTTTTCGTGATGGAACCATGTATTGTAGCAACGAAGCAGATGAATTCGTGACTTATTAACCAAGTAGCCTTTATTGGCTACACCAATATATAATACCAGGAGAAAAAAGTTATGAAGGCTAAGAGAACAAATCCTATTATTGAATCAATTTACACAGCAGATCCTGCACCTATGGTGGTGGGCGATACACTTTATCTTTATACCACTCATGATGAGGATGAACTCATCAATAATTTTTACACAATGGTAGACTGGCGTTGTTTTTCCACCAAGGATATGGTGAACTGGACCGACCATGGTGTAATTTTCTCTCTGGATGATATCGAATGGGCTGATGACAGAGCATGGGCACCTCAGGCCGTAGAACGCAATGGTAAATTTTACCTTTATTGTCCGGTACATAAAAAAGACGGTGGAATGGCAATTGCAGTAGGTGTATCTGAGAACCCTGCAGGACCTTTTAAGGATTTGGGTGAACCCCTTGTAGATGAAGGAGATTGGAATGATATCGATCCCACCGTATTTATTGATGATGATGGTCAGGCATATCTGTATTTTGGAAATCCTGAACTTCGTTATGTTCTTCTGAATGAAGATATGATTTCCTATGACAAAACTGTTGGCGTAGTGAAAATCCCTATGACTGAGGAATCTTTCGGAAAAGGAAGTCATGATACCGGTACAACCTATGGAGAAGGCCCCTGGTTCTATAAAAGAAATAACCTTTATTATATGGTATATGCGGCTTTTGCATTGAATCAGCAAAATGAACAACTGGCTTATTCAACATCAATTTCGCCAACTGGACCATGGGTGTATGGCGGTGTTTTAATGGAAGCAGGAGATTGCTTTACAAACCACCCCGGTATTGCAGATTTTAAGGAACATTCTTATCTGTTTTACCATACTTCTGAGTTGCCAGGCGGAAGCCTGTTCCACAGATCAGTTTGTGTAGCTGAGTTTAAGTATAATGAGGAGGGCTCTATTGATACTGTGAAAAAGTGTGACAGTCTGGAAGGAATAGAATAATTGATGCTTAGCTTGCAATTTATGCATAATCACATGACATTGCTTAAAATCAATGAAACAAAGAAAGAGTATGTATCTTTTGCTTTTCTTGCTATGTATATTTCCATTTAATAGAGATTAGTATAAATTTCATTTTGCATGACTGAGTGTTGAATATTAAGATGAAGGGTTAATAAGATGAAGTTACTTTTTTTGTGTAGTCAAAATAAACGACGCAGTTTAACAGCCGAAAAAATATTCGATGGGTATAATGGACACGAAGCACGTTCAGCAGGAACAGAATCGAATGCTCGGATTAAAGTTACAGCAGGTCTTCTTGGGTGGGCTGATATCATATTTTGTATGGAAAAAAAGCATTTTAGAAGAATAAAGGAAAAATATCCTGATATGATTGTAGATAAAAAGGTGGTTTGTCTGTATATCAACGATAACTATGATTTTATGGACAGAGAATTAATTGAGCTACTCAGGAGTTATATAAATGAGCAAGGTTTATAGAAACGTCCTGATGGAAGAAATATGTATAGAGAAAATTCTACATTCAATACTTGCGGTATTTCCTGTACCGAATATCGAAGAAACAGCCAAGTATTATTTATGTCTGTATTATTGTTAAAGAGAGTACCGTTTAGAATGAAATATGTCCTTGATATAGAAACATTTATGACCCTCGACGATTTTGTCCGTTGAAGTAAATCTTAGGGAATTAAAAATTAGTTATTGAGCAAGAAAGCCTTGATTTTAAAGGCTTTTTTATTTTGCTACTTTTTATTCCCTAACATTTACTTCAAAGTTTTTTGAAATAAAAGCTAGGGAATACCGGTTCTTTCTTTGCAGGAGTTAAGAACCATTCATTTAAGCTCCGGTGTATGCCCAAGTAAATTTTCAGCATTTTCAAATATTGATATTTTATCCTTTTCACTCAGAACAAAATCTATCAAAAAAGCTATGCTAAGAACAACAACTATATTTACGGCAAATCGCACAAAGGTAAATTTAAGACCCAAGGAGGATATTTCAAAAAGTAACAACGGAATTCGAATACTTGCACTTGAGCATATAAAGATAAGAACATTTGTTATTTTACTTCCCTTTTTCAGCATCATTGCTGCAACCGGTAGTAGCGCATACAGAGGTACCGCTGTAGAAACCCCTAAAAGGAAAGCTATAAGCACACCTTTTATGCCAGACTTTTCACCCATGATTTTTATTATTGTTTCTTTCTCAACCCATACGTCCAAAAGCCCAATACATATAAAAACCGGTGTAAGCATGAACAGAAAGTTAAAGAGGTTTTTCGTTGTGAAGAGAAAGGATTGTTTTCCTATCTGCGGTGAGCCTGCTAAAGTTATAATATTTATTCCTAAAACGATCAGAAGAAAACTATACTTTTTTAATATCTTTTTCATGTCAGTACCACCCCCATAATCAATGCCACAACAAAAGCAAACAGAAAAAACAAGGCGTTGCGCAATATGGCTACTTTTTTACCTAAATATTTCGCTTCAAGAGGAAGTGTGACAAATCCAACGGTAGTAAGGGTAGAGATAAAAACAGCAATTTGTATGATTCCGGCACCATTTTTTAATAATTCGGCTGCTACAGGAAAAGCTACCAATACGGGAACCAGGGCAATAGCTCCCACCAGTGAGGATATAACCATTCCAAGTACCCCTGATTCTGCACCGATGACTTGCTGTATCGTTGATGAATCGAAAACAGTAAGTAAAAGACCCATAAGAAAAAGTATAGCAAGAAATTGCGGTAAAACGGATAGAAACATTTTACATGCTTTTTTTAATGCAAGTTTTGTTTTTACTTTATCTCTTAGGAATGATAATATCAGTAGTATAACTGCTAACAGATAAAGGCAATATGTAAAAACTGAATTCATTCCCGATCCTCCTTATTGGTAAGCCTTGACTGAGCGTTTCAAGAAAGGAAGCGCGATAATGGCAAGGATGCCGCCTAACAATGCTGTAAAAAGCTGTGGAATAGAAAACATATTGGATATAATTGTTGCCTGTGGCTTGGGTAGGTTCAACAGAATAGGAATTGCAATTTGGACAATACCCAAGTATAATATTAAAAATTTAGATAGGGCTGCTATCACCAAAGCAATAATATAAGAGAAGTTTTTTTTCCAGATTTTACTGTTTCCGATAAAATACCAAATAATTACCAAAATTATATTTCCTGCAATAATAAATGGGATTAATGACCAAAGGGGACCGATTCCTAATAATTTTGCACACATCGGGGAAACTACCGCCACTGTTAAGCCTGTACTCAATCCACAGGTCATAACTGAAATAATCAGAATAAGATTGACAATAGAACCTGTAACTAATGTGTTACCAAAGGCAGAAGTTACTGTTTGCATAACGATAAGTAATGCTGTAAGAACTGCCGTTCTTGTAATCCATAAAATATTGTTTTTCATAATAAATCCTCCTTTTTTTCTGGTATTTATGTTTCACTCTGATAAATACTATGTATGTTAGGAAATGGCTCTAATACACGCTCAATAATTCCTTGTGCACAAGTAATTAGCATACCATAATTGGTAATTGGAACATTATTCTCTTTTGCTATTCTTATTCTTGAATTCATTTCCTGCCGGTTTATCGTGCATCCTCCACAATGTATAACACCGTCATACTTACTGAGGTCTCTTGGAAAATATGTTCCGGAAGTCCAATCAAAGGACATCTCTTTTCCAGTTAAATCCTGTACATATTGAGGTATTTGTACCTTTGCAAGGTCACGTTCCTGCCGGTAGTGGGTACATGTTTCAGCTATAAGTATCCGGCTTCCGGCTTGCAGTTTTATGATTCTTTTTAGACCTTTTATATATTCCTCAAGATTGCCTTTTTGTCTGCCAATTAAAATGGAAAAACTCGTGAATGGAATTTTAGCGTTTATAAGTGGTTCTACAATATTTGAAACTAAGGAATCAGTTACTACAAGTTTTGGCGGTTCTTTCAGTTTTTCCAGTGTTTGCACCAATATTTTTTCCTGAGTTACTATCGCTGTAGCTCCAGCCTCTATTACATCTCTGATTGTCTGTTGCTGAGGTAATATTATTCTGCCCTTTGGTGCTGCACAGTCTATGTGGGTAATCAGTAATACAGTATCATTGGGAGAGATAAAATCTCTTAAGATGTTCAGCTGCGTATCATCATAAACAGCATGATCAGCAATGAAGCCTTTTAATTCCTCTATCCCGTAACCAGTCTTTGAGCTCACTTTAGTCACAGGTATTCCCAAAGTATCTTCATATTCATGTACTAAGTCTGTTGTGACACTAATTAAATCGCATTTATTTATCACGCCAATGGAGGGTATTTCCCTTTTCTTTATTTCAGCTGCCAGCTCTTTTTCAAAGGCAGTTATTCCATCTTCAGCATCCAGTACTATAATTGCGAAATCAGTTTTGTCCATTACTTCATATGTTTTTTCTTTTCTTAATGCCCCCAATTCCCCATTATCATCCAAACCAGCTGTATCAATCAGAACAACAGGACCTAAGGGCAATAACTCCATTGTTTTAAAAACGGGGTCCGTAGTAGTTCCTGCAACCTCAGAAACTATGGCTATTTGTTGATTTGTTATAGCATTAATCAATGTGGATTTTCCTACATTCCGTCTGCCTAAAATGGCAATATGAAGCCTAAAGCCCATGGGTGTAGTATTCATGTTATTCTCCTTTAAAGATTTATTTATTTCCATATTTTATCACATTTGTAACAAATTGTAAATATATAATACAGCCTTTTGTCGGTAATTGATTTGTCCGTTACTATTCACAGCCGTTATAACGCGAGGTGTTTTCGTGTGCATTTTGCACGAAAATCCCTAGTTACATGGCGCGAAACGGTGGTTTTTACCGTTTCTGTGCATCACGAAGCGTGTTACATTCACAGTTCTGCCACTTTTTGGCAGGGCTGTGAATCAATGTCATTTAGTTAAGACTGTAGAACAATGAATTTGTGTTCCTTATTAATATGATAATTTGATTTTACATGAATAGCAGCTTTTGAATTTCTACTAAGACAAAATTTTGCAACGACAAAAAGACAGATTTATATCTGCCTAAAAAAAGATATACTTATATTAGCCATTCACGTCCATGTGGAAACGGTTTGTTTGCTGTCGTGGAAAGGCTAGGAAAATCAAGGTTGCGGAGTTTTGAAGAGAAGATTAGGTGTGTTTTAGAAAAAGATTGAGGTGTGATTCCTTACTTTCCGAGATGGGGGGTAAGGAATTTTGTACGTTTTGGCGGAAGTGGATACTATTTGGCAAAAGGAATTCCTGTGGATATTTTCCGCTTCTTCCGGGCTGATATTCAAACAGTCTTACCGGCTGCTCACGGAAGCATTGCAATAAATTGAGGATAGAAGAGGTTTTAAGATTATTCTGCTATATTTAATGCTTCCGGTAACAATATTTGCTGCTGACGACAATATTGATTCCGGTGGGAGGTATGCGAAATGGTAAATCCGGATCATCGAGCAGCATTTCTGTTTAGAATACCTAATCAAGTTGATAGCAAAACAAAAAGGCATGGATTTTGAGGTGCTGACAGGGGAGATTATTAATTACCCCTTGAACCAATGGCATTCTACAAATTTGAGGACATCATGATTGCTACAACAGCCACAGAAGCTGCAATGTATGATAAAAAACTAGACGGACTGCTGCGCGCAGTAAGATGGTATATCTGACTCAAAAAAATCTACCGCTTTCCATGTTCCTAGAGGTGGGTAGACTGGGATATCTAGCCAGGGGTGGAAGCTATTGTTCTAATGGCAGTTGTATTATTCGGGGGTCAAAGAGGATGAATATAAATCAGGAAGTACTAAATTTTATTTCTCGAAAAGAAAGCAATGGAGCGCTCCTGGGCATTGCAAAGATTACAGAAAACCTAAAATTCATTTCTTTAAATTTTCTATATAATATATCAAAAGGATTTTAAATTCTCGACTTAGTCACATTTTAAAATCCTTTTTTGTTTAAATGACTGGACTAATTAGAAAACGATAAAATATTAATAATATTTTATTTTGGTTTTAACGATGATAGCAGTAAAAACGACCAAGCTAGTATAAAAAAATTTTTGGTTATTATGTGTCTCATTCACTATCCAACTATTCGCAAAACACAAGTTTAACGAATAGTTGAATTTTTTTGCCCAATTAGCCCCAAAATTGGCATTGAAAATAAATTGTACCTCTCAAACAAAAATTAATAATTATGAAAGGAAATAAAAAAATATGAAATTATAAGGTACTTTTATTTATTTGGGGGTTGATACTTTCCACTCAAATAAAAATAATAAGGATTATAAATCCGCTTGTTTTTTGCAAGGAACTGATGTACAAAAAATTTTTATTAATACAGAATCAGAAAAGTTATTGCAAGGTGTTACTGTAAATGACCTAGTTACTGTCGAATTAGATATTCGGACGGGTCAAAATACTTTTGTATCTCTAGTATCTGTAATCCCTGTTAATTCGGTTTCTAATGATTCAGCACCTATAGGTTCAACCGATTCAGAAAAATCCGGTGATCCTACGGATTCTGCAAGTTCTGCTTTAACCGATAAGAAAAAAGCTTCGTAATCAGCCTTTATCTTAATTATTGAGCCACAGGCTCTTGTATCAGGCAAAATAAATCAAGTCCGATTGTTCAATCGCTTGCGATTGGGCGATTGGCGGTATCCGTAAGTGGTATGATCTATGCCGTCCGATGCCATGACAGAAAATTTACTATGGTACTCTCATTTAAGTTTCATAGATTTTAATTTAATGCGTATCTACTTAATTTTAAACAAGTAGACTATATTCAATAAATATGGTACAATAAAAATAGTTAAATAGATAGGGAGGTCATAATATGGATAATGAATTAAAAGATTTTTTAATGAGTTTAAAAGAGGATATTCAAATAATTAATTATAAGTTGGATATAAATAGTAAAAAAATAGATGATTTAGATTTAAGGGTGCGTATATCTGAATCTAATATCAGAAAAGATATACAACGATTGTCTGATGAAAATGAAACAATAATAGAGGTTTAAAGCAGAATGAATTATTGCCAAGGTAATGTTTTTACTGCACTGAAAAAAGATATATTAACAATAAGAAAGGCTAGGCTTAACGCTTAGTCTTTTTCTATTTTCCCCCTTGTCACTTATCTTTTACACCGCGGTTTTTTAGACCATTCATGATGGAAAGCCAGAACTTCGCACTTTCATTTTCTCCAACATACATGCCTAAAACATCTTTACGGCTGCTCATATCTATACCGATTGCGATATAAACAGCTTTTTTAGCAATACGCCCTTCGCTTTTGACATGAAAATGTATGGCATCCATAAATACCACAGCATAGATCTCTTCAAGAGTTCTTTCTTGCCATTCTTTCACGATAGGGAGTATTTTATCTGTAATTCGGCTGATTGTACTGTCTGATATGTCTACACCATAAAGTTCCTGCATATGGCTTTCGATATCTCCGGTAGTCATCCCTTTCGCATACATCGAGATAATTTTTTCTTCCATGTCCTGGCTGATGGTATTCTGATATTTCTTTACAATCTTAGGCTCGAAACCACCATTCCGATCCCGGGGAATGTCTAAGTCCATATAACCATAACTGGTATGCATTGTTTTTGTGTTGTAACCGTTTCTGCTGTTATCGGTTTCTTTATTCCGATAATCATACTTAGTATAACCAAGTTCCTCATCCATTTCACCATCCAAGCTGCCTTCCAGGATAATAGACATCATTTCTCTCATAAGAGAATTAACATCCGTTCCATTCTTAACTGGATTTTCTTTCAGGTATCCGCTCATCATTTCACGTAGAGCTTGTCTTTCGGGAGACTCATCCCTTCTTCTTTTAGCCATAAAATAAAACTTCCAAACTGAGTAATTTTATTTTACATCAATTTGAACTTTGGGATGCTCCCATTCCCCTTATTTTTACAAGATATACCAAGTTATGAGGCTGTGATACAGCCTCATAACTTGGTCCCAAGGGCTCGTCTAAACGAATTTACACGAGTTATTATTATGCCTCGGCAGGGAATTTCGTTATAATTCCTAGCAGGTATTGCTTCATAAGCTCAAGATCCATATTATCTATAACACCATCCCCATTTAAATCAGCCAATTTTGTATTATGGATTATTTCTGTACCTAAAATATGCTTTTTTATCAGCAGCAAATCGATTGCATCTATTTGCCCATTAGAATTTATATCACCTAACTTCCAGGAATCATCTCCTTTACTGAAGGTAAACCAGTTTAAATTGAACAGGTATCCGCTTCCTCCAGTAAATTTTAGATATAAGTCATGTATTCCGCTTACCCCGCTAACACTGCAAGCTGCATCGACCCAAGCCTGCCACCCCTCTGTTCCGGTGACTGGACAGGTCCCTACTAAAGTACCTGTAATGCTGTCAAGCCGAATCTCAATATTACCTCCACTGGTTGCGCTGGCTACTCTGGCCTGGAAGTTTGCTGCACCGCTGTCAAAATCAATATTGTTAAAGATAAGATAATCTCCATTCTCAATAAAACCTACATTCTGACCACCTTCGGTACAACTTTCAGTTTGGATTCCTGACTGATTATCGAACTCTTCTGCTTCTATTGGTGTAAAGGCAGATCGCTGGCTGCCTGTGGGAGTTGTGGTAGTAATGCTTACACTTTCAGACGACAGTCCGTTGGAACTGGCAGTTACTACTATTGTGCCACTTGTTTTTGTAGTCTGGATAATCACAAGACACTTTCCGCTAAAGGCCTTACGGCTGTTTGCCTTATACGGCTCCGTACTAGGTGAGTTTCCATTATCAACACCGACAATCGTTCCGGGTCCTGATATCGTGAAATTTACTAAATTGTCTGCTGTTGTAACAATCACATTGTTAGCATCGGCGATATCCGTTTCAATATAAACCAAATCTTTGCCGTCAGCAGTAACAGATGTTCTATCCGGTTTTAATAGGATTTTTGAAGATGCACCTGCAGTGGTGACCTCATCATATACTACCGTTCCGCCTTTGGTTGCTTTGGCTCGCAAGGTTCCAGCGGTCCAGGGGACATTCCATGAGAGGTGCTGGGAATTACCAACATTCTTAGAGCCAAGTGAAGTCCCATTGAGGAACAACTCAACTGTGTCGCAGTTGCTATATGCCCATACCTCAACATTACTTCCCTTCGACCAGTTCCGATGAGGCAGTAGATGTACCATTGGTTTCGTAGTCCACTTGCTCTGGTAGTAATAATAGATATCTTTTGGAAAACCGCAGGTGTCGACTATTCCGAAATATGAATTCTTGGACGGCCACCCGTAAGGTGTCGGTTCACCGATATAGTCAAATCCAGTCCAGATGAATTCGCCGGCAATATAATTGTTGCCGTTGACTGATGAATATGAGGATTCTGCGCTGTTACCCCAACTTGGCCAACTGTTATCATAAGAAGAACATTGGTTGTCACTGCTGGTCAAAATATTTTGGTTGGTAGGGGTTTTATAGACACCTCTGCTTCTTAAGGCGGAACTGGTCTCACTTCCAAATATTTTCCAATTCGGATGGTTGCTGTGCCCTTTCGCATAAGTATAGGGGAAATAGTTATATCCTACTAAATCAAGAACATTTGCGACATTTGCATTATCCTCCATATTCACAGCAAATGTGCCGGCGGTTACTGGGCGGGTGTTATCAATGGCTTTTACCCAGTCTTTTAGTTTGGCGGCGGTTGCAGCGGTTGCGTTAGGGATTTCATTCCCGATGCTCCACATAATAATCGATGGATGGTTACGATCCCGCATAACCATCGCTTGAAGATCGGTCTGGGCCCAACTGTTAAAATAGAGATGATAATCATTGGTAGTCTTACCCGTCTCCCAGCAGTCAAAGGCTTCATCCATTACCATTAAACCCAATCGGTCGCAAATTTCAAGCAGTGCAGGATCAGGAGGATTATGTGATGTACGGATAGCGTTACACCCCATCTCTTTCATAATCTGAAGCTCTCTTTCAATAGCCCGGTAATTGACTGCCGCCCCCAGGGCACCAAGGTCATGATGGAGGCAGACACCATTTAATTTCATGTGTATTCCGTTAAGAGAAAACCCATTATTGGAATCGAAATTAAAATAACGGAATCCCAGGGTTGACTGATAGGTATCAACCACAGCTCCATCCGCAATAACTTGGGTTTGAACAGTATAAAGATACGGATTAGAAGGAGACCATAAATTGGGATTCAAAACAGTAAGGTTCTGACTGAATTTATTGCTGCCATTAGCTGCTATATTAGCTGCCGATGATGTATTTGATACTAACACATTATTAGAGGCATCCAATATCGTAGTTACTAAGGAAACCGATTTTGCAGAACTTCCCTGGTTTAATACCTGCATGCTGACATTGGCTGTTGCTGAACTGCTGTTTACAGTCGGCGTGGTGACAAACATTCCGCAATAGGCCGCATGTACCGGCTCCACTACTGTCAGCCATACATTACGGTAAATGCCGCTACCAGAATACCAACGGCTGTTCGGTTGGTTGTTGTCGCACTTGACTGCAATAATATTATTAGCACCTATATTTAGGTATGGAGTCAGGTCATATTCAAAGGAACTGTAACCATATGGACGTTTACCCAATAATGTGCCATTTATCCATACCTGGCTGTTCATATAAACTCCATCAAATTCGATAAAAACTTTCTTTCCGGCATAATTTGAAGGTATGGTAAAGGTTTTCCTATACCATCCGATTCCTCCATCCAGATAGCCTCCTCCGCCACCGGAGGGAGACTTCTGGTTAAAGGTATTAAAAATACTCCAATCGTGTGGTAAAGTGACATTTGACCAACTGCTGTCATTATAGCTTATACTCTGTCCATTGCTAACATCACCTTTGTAAAACTTCCAACCTTCATCAAAATTTTGTCCTCTTAATCCGTTGTAAATGTCTGTGCCGCTAAGGTCTCCGGTAGCAGCCATTACAAACTGTCCAAATGTGAGAATACTGGATAATAGGACTGTTAACGTTAGTAATACCCCTAGAATTAACTTTTTTCGCATACTATAACCTCCCTCTAATCTTAATTGCTTTACATGGAAATAAATTGATATGAATTGGGACTACAATAGAGCAAATTTGCAGCCTCCAATTCAATATCTACACTACGTTTTCTTTCGTGCTTTCTCGGGAACTACCTTTTCCATAATCAATACCAAAACCCTTTATTTACCAGAAGGGAATTCTGTTATTTGTCCAATCAGGTATTGCTTTAAAAGTGCGATATCAATTGAATCTATTACGCCATCTGCATTTAAATCTGCCAATTCTTTATTTTGAATTATTTCCAGACCCAAAAGATGGTTTTTTATCAGTAGTAAATCTAAGGTGTCTATATGCCCATCAGAATTTATATCACCCAATTTACTAGAAACACTACCTTTATTGAAGGTAAACCAGTTAAGGTTGAATAAGTAACCGCTTCCGCCTGTAAATTTTATGTAGAGATTATGAACACCGCTTGCCCCGCTGACATTACAGGTTGCATCAAACCAGGTCTGCCAGCCTCCCGTACTAGTAACCGGACAAATACCTACTAAAGGGCCGGTAATACTGTTAAGCCTGATTTCAATATTACCTCCGCTATTGGAGCTGGCTACTCTAGCTTTAAAAACTGCCGCACCACTGCCGAAGTCTATATTATTGAAGACAACATAATCCCCATTCTCGATATAACCTACATTCTTCCCGCCTTCACTGCAGGTCTCAGTCTGGATTCCCGACTGGGTGTCATAGTTCTCCGCTTCGATTTGTACAAAGGCTGTTTGAGGACCACTTACTTTCAACTGAGCAGTCGATTCGCCTACCTTAAGTCCTTGTGAATTTACTATAAACAGCTTGTAGATACCGCCAGAAGCTGGAACAGCAAGATGCGTTGCATCTCCTGCACCTTTCGTTATAGTTGGTCCCTCAACAAATTTAGTTGTTCCAGAAGGGGCAAACCATACTGTGTTTAAAGAATTTCCGCTGCTTCTTATATTTATATTGGTACCGGCTGATACCGAGCAGCTTGCAGGAAATACATAATCCTGAGTCTGGAGTATGCTACCCGGTATAATACTCCTATACTCTTCTTGAATTCCCGAATTCAAGCAGGTATTGTACTGTTCCAGAGGCCATATATTGTCTGGAACCGCAACTGGCGGGTCAATTGTGCTGTTTGGAGGGTTAACCCCCATTTTGTTTACGGTTGCATATGTTCTAAGAATTGTTAAATCGTGTTTTGCTCCAAAATCCTCACAATTAATGGTGTACTTTACCCCTGGATCAATATCAAGTACATTATCATTTTCCGTTATATAGGCACTCCCTTCATCGTTGTGTAAACCATAGGTAGGTCCGGAGGTTGCTGGAGGAATTCCCCTTACATAGTTCTGGTTAATATTTGTACCTGGATTTTGGCCTATTGTATATATTGCTCCGCTGTCATGAAGCCTTGTTAAGGTGTTAATAATCCTGTTATAATTCACCGTATTATTTTTACAGGTTGTCGAGTCGGTGAAATTACGCCATCCCCAGCCAAGATTTATGCCATTGTATGCCGTTGATTGAATTTGATTATGCTCTATTTTTAGACTGTCGACAAAGTATGCCGTTATGGCGGCACATCCCCCGAAACCAGGAGCAGTGCTTATGTCATACAATAAATTATTATTGATTGTGTTATTCTTACAAATACCTTCTATACCCGGAGCGTATTTTGCATGAGTCCCACCGTCTCCCAAATAAACATGCTGGGGATGTCCAACTGTTACGCCGCTTGATGTTATGTCAGTTATGTAATTGCCAATGACCTTGGAGTTAACGACATCGTTTACCATTGTAATACCATCACAACCGCTGTGCTTTACTATATTGCCTATAAAATCAATTGAATCACAGTTATTTAAGTTTATCATTCCCGGTAATGTATCAACAAGCTCATACTTGGTATTGTGCCAATTGTCGTTATAAAAAGCGATAAAGGCATTTGCACCCTGGCATGTTGATTTGCCGTGTGAACCTGCAACATTAACAAGGTTATAATCTGTATTTGCAAAGGTTAATCCCTGTAAAGTTATATTCTTGACTCTATTTGCAGTTGATGTTCCTGCTATATCGATGAGCTTCTCTAAATAAGGAGCTTCAACGTCGGCAGTATCCATATTTTCACCCGGTCGGATATAATAGTAAAGCGTTTTGGAAGTCTTGTCAAAATAGAATTGTCCCGGAGAATTCAAAAACTCGTACGCATTATAAATCGTATGAGTACCGTTAACGGCAAAGCCTGCACCCCAGCCTGGGGTCTGTGCTATTGCACCATAGGGCTCCTGTAAAAGAAGTGCTCTGTAATTATCGGAGGTAGAAATGACATCCCTGACGCAAACAATATTCTCGTTCCAGGTAGTGCCATTTACTATCTCCAGGTCGTCCTTGTTATTCGTAATGGCCGGCACTTCTGACAAATCATACTTAACCCCGTCGCTCTTACTGCCACTTGTCCAAGCCCAGGCTGCTTGTCCGGCAGTTACGGAATAATTCCCGTAACCCCCTCTTGCTGTGACTTTTTTACTGGTCATTAAAGCCCTTACATCATTTACATAAAGGTTCCTCAACTTGGTTGAACGGTTTAACTTAGCCTTGTATATATTGCCGCTGTGCTGAGTCCAGTTAGTGACTTTTGTAGCACCGCTCAGTATGGATATTTCACCCGGATATGCCTGATAATATATTCTGTATCCGTTTGTACCGGAATCCTGTGCTCCGAAGGTAATTGTATTGTTAATAGTATAGGTTCCGCTCCTTAAATACACATAAATATCGCCTGTCATGTTAGTATTTATAGTACGAATAACATCCCTGGCCTTCGTAATTGTCTGGAAGGGAGCCGAAAGGGTTCCTGGATTGCTGTCACTACCTGTTGGGGATACATAATAGGTCGCCTGGGTCCCTGCAAAGACTGTCCTCGGAAGAAAGAACGTAATAGTGAATATGCATCCCATCAGAATTGAGAGAGAGTAAATGAATGGAATACACCTTTTTAAAACTTTCTTTTTTAGCATATTTTATCTCCTTTTATTAACCTCTTTTTATTTCTGATGAATATTATTGCATCACTACTCCTCCTTTTAACGCTAAAGGTTGTTGCAGTACCCTGTTTCCAGAAGCCCTCAACAAAGCCTGTACCGGAATAACCGGTATGATTGGTGTTGATAGTCCCTCTTTTCATAATATATAACCTCCTTATTTTTATTTATATGAAAAACCGTGTTTATTATATGTTTTCTGCATAATTTGATTACGATAAGATATACTGATCGGAACAAATTAAGTACAGCTTTTCATTATTCATCTCCCTCCTCACAAAATATTAATAATAAACGGTTTTTCATAAAAAACTTAGATATTAGAGTTATTATTTAAAAGTTAAAAGTTTATTCCATGAATATGCAGTGAAAAATGTCGGGATTACAGGTCTTCATTCAATTTTCACTACTTAACCAACGTCCATCTTTGATATTTACGCCATCAGCGAACAAAGCGCTGCTCTTTATAGGTTCGGTCTCTGCATACATACTGCCGGGGTCTACTATGAAGGAACTTGTCCAACATCTCCTGCCTGTTTATTCTATTCATTAAGAAATGTATGGCATTTCATGAGGAAACTACCTATTAATGTTGTTAATGGCATATAAGAACTGTACGCTTAACATAGGCATCCTTGTTCCTCTTATATTGACCATACAGTGCTGAGTGTTATATAACTAAACCTGAATAGAACAAAACCCTGTTGCAATAACAGGGCTCTGAGGAATAAATAATTATACTGACTAAAAAGAAGTGGTTATTCTTCTCATGGTATATAAGCTTTATATTTATTTTTTATATAATAAGTATATGAATGTCGGACAAGATATATGACAATAATCAAACAAAACCGCTGCGAATATATTTTAAAAGAAAAAATACACCTTAAATTGCTTCCTATCGTTCATATGCAATGTTTCCTAGATATCTGAAAAACTATGAATCCAATCCGCCTTTTTATAATAAATTATGAATATAACCGAACTTAAAAACCAGGTTAACGGATATGCCCAGAAAACCACTTGGATATATGGCAGCAATTTTATTATTATAGATATGTAGGTAATACGGATCGCGCACCAACAAATCAACATTACTATCATAGGTATCGATGTTTTCCCTGCGCCTCTTAATATACCTGCCAGACAGTGTGATAAAGCAAGCAGACAATAAAAAATAGCTTCTGTTCTGGTCTGCATAACGCCAAATGCTATAACATCAGGTTGATTATTGAAGAAACGAATTAATATCGGTGCTAAAAGCCATAAAATTATACCAACTGATTCTGCTAAGAGAACACCGGTCAGAATTCCAAAACGGGCTCCTTTTTTTGCCCGTTCATACTGCTTTGCTCCAAGGTTCTGACCAATAAACGTAGTTAAGGAAACACTGAAGCTAGTAATCGGTAAAAAGGCAAAACCCTCTAATTTTGAATAACTGCCGCATCCGGCCATTGCTACGGAACCAAACGCATTAATATTAGTCTGCACAATAACATTGGCAAAAGCGATTACTGAATTCTGAATGCCGGTCGGTATACCCATTTTTAATAAATTAATAAGCATCTCTTTGTTAATTTGTATTTCTTTAATATGTACCCTATGTCTTCCCTCCACTCTTAACAGTTTGGCAAATCCAAGAATAGCACTTACAAACTGAGCTATGACGGTTGCAATAGCTGATCCGCCAATTCCAAGCCCAAGAACTGCTACAAATAAAAGTTCCAGGATTACATTTAGAATTGAGGATATGATTAAGTAATAAAGCGGGTGTCTGCTATCTCCTACGGCCTGAAAAATACCCATACACGTATTGTACATTACAATTCCAAGCCCACCTGCAAAATATAGCCGGAAGTATAAAATGGAATTTGGAAGCACATCTGCCGGTGTACCCATCATCTTTAACATCCAAGGTGTGAAACACATGCCCGCTGCTGTTACGATTATTCCGGCAATGATTCCAAAAGCAATTGTCGTATGGACGGCAATGGATAAGTCCTTCCAGTTTTTAGCTCCATAGTAACGGGCAATTATAACACCTGCGCCAACAAATATTCCATTAATAAAGCCGGTAATTAAAAAAATCAAACTTCCAGAGGAACTTACTGCCGCCAGGGCATCTTTGCCTAGAACATTTCCAACTACCAAAGAATCAACGATACTGTATAATTGCTGGAATAAATTACCCAAAAAAATTGGTATAGCAAATAAAATAATATTTTTAGAAATTTTACCTTCTGTCAATGTTTTATCCATCCTGTCTTATTATATACTCCAAAACATTATGATAGCTGATATAAAATATTTTTTCAAGTCAAAAGGTAAAATAAATGCTTACTTATTTGCTGCGGCAAACCCTTAAGCCTTGGTCCGGACCAAAGCCATTTGCTTCAAATTTTCCTCTGTAAACTGGTTCACAGCAGCTTACATCTCCTATCCATCCTCCGCCTTTCCAGACTCTTTGTGAGCCGCTTGTTACATTTTCTATGTAATCTTCTCCATACCAGTCCCAGCACCACTCTCTGACATTTCCCGACATATCATATATTCCAAGTTCATTCGGCTTCTTTATACCAACCGGCTGCGTTTTGTCTTTATTATTTTCGATTGCGGACCAGTTCCAATCAACTGTCAGATAATCATTACCCGCATTCCTCCAATACCAGGCTGTTTCATCGGCTTTGTTATCTCCGCTGTAGGTATAGCTTTTACTTAACTGACCTCCTCCTGCGGCATACTCCCACTCTGCTTCAGTCGGCAGCCGATAGCCATTGGCTTCTTTTTTTATTGTTATCGTCCACTTTACATTATCATATTCACTCTTATTATCAGAATCCTTCTTATCCTTGTCTATTAGATAATAGGGCTCTAATCCTTCTTTTATACTTCGTTTATTACAATATTCGACACAGTCATACCAGCTCACAGATTCTACCGGTAATTCCGGATCTTTGAACTGGGATGGATTGTTTCCCATTATATCAGTCCATTCTTTCTGAGTTATTTCGTATTTGCCAATATAAAAATCACGAATCTGGATATCAGTTTCAAAAAAGTTGGATTTAGTGTTAACAAAAGTCCCTCCTTTTACTAATACCAGTTTGTCAGGCTCTTTATGTGAACATGAGCCAACCGTTAGCAGAATAAGTTGTAATAATACCATAAGAAATATTTTTTTCATAGTGTCCTCACTTTCCGGAATAAGAATTTTGTCAACGTACAACAAGTTGATATATATTGTCCCTATTGCACATGAGTTAATTTCATTCAATTACAGAAAGGCCGTTTACTCATTACTTGAAACGGCCTATATCAAAGGAGTTTACTAAAGTATTTACTAAATCAAAAATATGAATAATAGTATGCAGGTAAGTATTTTTATTGTTCTGCCGGTTATATAACCGGACAGTTTAGACGTAGATATTCAAATGAACTGTTTTTAAATTACCATACTGTTACATTTGCATAACCGCTGCTTTGATATCCTTCTACGCACATTGCCTGATAAGACCAGCTGCTTCCAAGATTCATTCCCTTACTTCTCCATGCATTAGCGTGGTTGGCAAAATTGATTTGAACGTTGCTGCCAGTAGACCTCTTAGCTTGTCTTACACTCCAAAACTGCTGGAAAGTCTGCGTACCGTCAATGGATGGTGCGTTATATCTCATCGTTGTATAGATATCGTATGTACCACCATCACTTGAAACCGAACCTTTATAGGTTCCGGTTGGTCTGTATGATCCCCAGCTGTCAACAACATAATATTCAATAAGGGAATTTCTGGTCCATCCATAAAACGTCAGATAGCCATTGCCGGACGGTGAAAAAGCACCTGCATTGTAATTACAAACTCTGGATGCATTACCGGTATTCCAGCCTTTACCAACTACGAAATTACCGCAATTAGTCCAACTAACACTAAAATTACCATTTGAACCATTGGTGACATTGACACTACCGCCTCCATCCGTCCAATTCTGCCAATAATCGGTAGCTGCAGATGCTGTACCAGTAAATAATCCGGTAAAACCAATTGCAAGTGTACATAATAACGCCAAAACCTTCTTTTTTAAGTTTTTCATACTTAACCCCTCCAATATATAGTTTATAGGTAACTTACCTACATACCATCACAGTAATTTATTGAAATAGCGCAGATATTATAAAAATGCATGTATAGAGTAAAAATGCATGTATAGTAAAAATGCATGTATAGTAAAAACGCATGTATAGTAAAAACGCATGTATAATTAAATGTGTATATATAGTAAAAATACATAAATAGTAAAATATTAAAGTGTTATAAACTATTCAAAGTGAAGTAAAAAATACATGTATAATAAAAATGTAAAATGTAGTAAAAATTGTAAGTGTAGTGAAAATGTGTGTAGTAAATAAATTTAGTTTTTACCCATCTTATTAAGAAGGTTTGATGCGAGAAATTATAAAATGGTTTTTGGCGGTTGAAATTTAGTCAATGGGTTTATGATTTGAATTACACTCAATATTAAGTTTTAATGTTTTGATTTTTGCATAAAAGAGTTATTTGTGATTTGAATTTTAGCCCAATATATAAATTTTGCGATAATAACCAGAACTAGAAAATAGTTAAACTGCGTCGATTAACTAGTAAGAATATTAGTCAAAAAGCAATGACTAGTAAGAATATGGGTCTTGAAATTTTTTTTTAGTTTCCTGTTTCTAAAACAATTATTAGTTAAAATATATTTATCATTTTATAAATAACAAGAACTACATATATGATAAATACTGCATGAATAAATAAATAAAGCCTCAGTTTAAATGCATTAAATATATTTGTATGTTATAAATTCACCAAAAGGATAAATATTTTTTTGTGTTAAATATTGTTTTTAAAAATAACTAGTGAATATCTTTCGGCTTATTTTCATCTTTATTATATATCATAGTTGCAATTCTGACTTTCCATAAATTGCTATTATATTATCATATTTTGCTATTTTATCTTTGAAAAATTCTGACAGCAATACAATGATTACCTGTATTTAGTTTTAATAATCATATAAAGAAAGACCTTAGGGTTTATTTCTCTGACCTTACTTAGATTTTTTTAAAAAGAGATTTAATAATAATGGTTATACTGCTTCGCAATCCTTGACTTTTTAAAAACTCTTGTCTGCTTCAACATTAGCTACAGGCAGATCCAAGTTGTTCCATTGATTGCAGTGACTACTATACGATAGGATTTTAATTAGTTAACACCTGTACGGTAGGATTTAATTGTTAACAACCCTTGTGCGTCTCCTTTCCTAAAATTTCGTACTGTTTACTGTTCCTTAAATTCAACAGAGTTAGAAGAATTTTATTAAGAAATGGTTCAATTAAAAAAATAAATACATGATACTACAATTACATAAATTATAAGTTTACAATGAAATCATATGTAATAGTTATAATTTATCATAGTACCATGTATTTATGTGATATTATACAAATTGATGTTTACATAATATTATTATGTTGCCTTGATAATTGCGAACTCTTCCAGTAATGATACAAGTCCAATGCATCTATTCTGGCTATCACCTCAATAGATCCAATCTCTTTACGAATTAATAGTAATCAGTATATTAATTGTCTTAATTCAATCAATCACATACCAGAATTTGTATTTCATACTATTATTTCAAAATTGCCAATAATTTATCTACGCCTGGTTTCGTGGTTTTATTATTAAAGAAATCATAACGGAAAAAGATAAATCCATCAACCTTACCGGTATTTCTTCCGTATTCCACCTGTTCCTTTAACTCATTGACGTTATTTTTCCAATCAGGTTCCAAGGTCGAACCTGCTCTATAAGTTGCAATACCCACATATACTTTTACCGTTGGACTGGTTCTAAAAGATAACCATTTATCCAAAGTTTTATCATAAGGGTAACTTTTGTTGGAAAATGTCCAGTAAATCTGAGGGCAGATATAATCAATATAATTACTAGAAGATAACCAAGTCTTATAATCAACATAATAACCCAGGTTGCTGGTTAAGGAGTCATAAAAACCACCCGGACTTATACCAAACTGAACGGAGGAATCAATTCCTTTGATCGAAGCGTATATATTCTTAACCAAGGTATTTACATTGTTCCTTCTCCAGTCAGCAATGGATAAAGCTGACTTTTTAGCGGTTTTACATTCTGCCGCGTAAGTTTTGTACTCCACAGAATCAAAATTATTGGCATAATTACTTCCCAGGGAGGGATAAAAATAATCATCAAAATGGATGCCATCTACATCATAATTCTCAACAATTTCTTTTACCCCGTTAGTAATCATTGTCTGTACTTCTTTGACCGCTGGGTTATAATACAGATTTCCGCCATAAGACAATACATTGCGGTCATTGGTTTTATCCTTATCTTCATACCATACTCTGGCAGGGTTATCTTTTGAAAGCTTGGAATAATCCGTACTAGCTGTTGTTACACGGTATGGATTCAGCCAGGCATGAAATTGAAGGCCTCTTTTATGGGCTGCATCAACCATATAAGTCAAGGGATCAAAGCCCGGGTCCTTACCTTGGGTACCGGAAATATATTTTGACCAAGGAAAATATTGTGAATCATACATAGCATCGCCAAATGGTCTTATCTGTACAACAACGGCATTCATATTCATTTTAACTACGTTATCAAACATAGTATCTATAGTAGTTTGAAAACTCTTTTCCGTAAATCCGTTCTTGCCATAATTCATAAATTCCAGATAAGAAATCCATACCGCCTTGAATTCCAGTTGTATATTGATTACCTGAGCGGTAACATTACCGGCTGTATCAGTTGCCAGTACACTATAATCACCGGAGGCAGTGACACTGATTTTTCCATCCTTGGTGACATCTTTTGCAGTACTCCACTTTTCAGAGGCAGTATCCGTTATTTTTCCTTTTATATATTTAATGCTTGCAATACCGGAAGCAGTATCTGCTGCTTTGTATGTAATAGTAGCTTTCTGATTCATGACAGAGTAATTTAAGGATAATGTTGGTTTTGTAGTATCTATGTTAGATACTTCAATTAGAAACAGCGCCTGATTTCCAACTTTATCTGTGGCTAAAACAGTATAGGTATTATTTTTGCTGACGGTTAAACCTCCTCTGCCTTTGCTGTCCAGGGTTACCGGTATGGGCTGCTGGCTGTTATCCGCATTAGCAAAATCCTCTGCAGTATTCACACCAGCAAGATAAGATACTTCTTTTACCCCTGCCAAAGCATCTGAAATGGATAAACTAATCGTAACCGGATCCTTTGTAGGTTGGGTGGTACTAAGAGCATAAGCGGTTACTGGAGGGGTCTTATCAATATTAGCTACAGTAATTGTTTTTAACACGGTATTGCTTGCTATATCTTCCAATAAGAAGGTAAAGGTATTGTTGGCTTTAACCGTTAACTTGCCGCTGTACATGTAATTATAAATATCGTTGGTAACAGCAGTTTTTGTTAAGGGAATACTTTTGGCAGCTTCGGTAAAATCTGATGCTGTTTTAGTACCAGTCAGATATCTTAAACTTTTTACCCCCAAACCCTTGTCACCGATAGTAAAGGATAAACTTAGGTTACCGGCGGTTACTGCCTGAAGGTTCTTTGTTATCTTTAAAGCAGGTTTTGCAGTATCAATATTGGATATGGTAAATTTCTTTACTGCTACATTCCCAGCGTTATCTGCCGCATAAAAGGAATAGGTGCCGCTTCCTGATATCGTTACACTATATGTATTTTTGGAGTTCAACTTAATGACTTTACCGGATTTTTTAAAATAATCAGCCTTTTGACTGCCTAAATCCCATTTCAGACTTTTAATTCCTGAGGCATCCGTTACTTTTACGTCCAGTTTTACCGCTTTATTGGTGGCGTTCTGGTTATCTGCTTTTATTGTGATAACCGGAGCTGTTTTATCTTGCGCTGCCTGTGCTTTCATTGATCCGGCAAAGAATACACTCACCAATAAGAGGGTCAGAAAGCCGGATACCCAATGCAATTTACTTTTATTTATCATTTGTTTTATATCCTTTCTGAGGCTTTTATAACTTACCCTTATAGCTCCTCTCATCCTATCAATCCGCTCCTTAAAATTATGATATTGATAAAACATTCATAAAATAAACCTAAAAAATATTATTTAAAAGCGTTGATTTAAGTAGTAACATGATTTAGGAAATGTCATGTTCTTACAATTGCTTATTGAAAAGCCTGCCGTACCAAACCTTAAAGCTGCTAGTAATTGCTTTAAAGTTAGCGACAGGCTTTACCTATACTTATCTTCCGGTTGGATAAGCACTGAACACATCACATAATGTGTCATAAATTGCTTGTGCTGATCGTTCCTGAAAATCAGGATTTGCCATTAAGGCAAGATCACTTTGATTAGACATAAATCCAAGTTCGATTAAAACTGCAGGCACTGTATTTGCACGGCATACTGCGAGACTTTGATCACTAATATATCTCTTATCTGTTCCAACCATATAAGGCAGTGAATTAAGGAACATATTCGCAAGGATTTTACTGTTTAGTCCATTTGCAGTAGTGGCTTTATTGGAGCCTGTGTAATAAATCTCTGTACCTTTTGGAGAAGAACTGTTATTCGCATTCATATGCAGGCTTACAAAGATATCTGCTCCGACTTTTTTAGCAAAAGCCGCTCTTTCATATAAATCAACTTTCGTATCATCATATCTAGAATAATAAGCTTTTATTTCAGAACCTTCTGCATTAAAGTATTTCTGTGTCAGCTGGTACATAATCTTGAAGTTAACATCTTTTTCATTGATGGTAACGCCGTTTAGTTTACGCATAGCACCAGGATCGGTTCCGCCATGTCCGGCATCCAGAACAACAATATTCTTGTAGATATCTCTTGGATTACCAAGCACTACTCCAATTACACCGTTTAGGTCATTTAATTTATATCCTTGAAGTTTCGTCGTACTTAATGTTATTTCTGTCATTGAATTTTTATAACCAAGAGAAATGTCTTTTACGACACTATTGGATGTCGTGATTGGATTGCTGTTATAGAAATCTCTGTAATCACCAGGTATTCTGATAATAATCTGATTCTTATAATAACGGTCTTCATTGGTTACTTCAGAATAAAATACCTCAGTCGGCAATTTAATCTTTAACGAATAGTCGGAGACAGTTTCCGAATTATTATTAAAAGTAATGAGATAAGTATTGCCTGTCTGGGTAACGGTATACTCAGCCAAATTGGCTCTTTCTATGATAATATTGGTATTACCTGTTAGAGAAGTGCTCTGTACAGATACCAGGGAATTTAGTGCGGTATTTAAGTAATTTTCTCCTACACTATTAACTGTATTAGGCATCTGAAGTGTTATGAAATTCCCGCTTTCGGACAGTTCAATTTTTAGTGGTTTCAGACCGGTTATTTTAACATATTCACTGCCTGACTGGATACCTGCTTCAACGTTCGTTATATAATTATTATATAAAGTAACATATAAGGTGCATTTATCATCGGACAGGGACAAATCATAGGCGGTATCCGTACCTAATAAAGCAAAGGAGATATCGGTAGCCAGATTTGTATAATCGGCAGAAGCTGTTATCGTACCTGTTAATTTACTGTTATAATTATAGGTATCCGTATTGCCGTAGGAATTATTGATGTGTAAATTCAACAGCTGATTCTGTAACGTTAGTGTTGATTTACTAAATGGTGAGGTGGAATGTATGGAATATACCTCGTAAGTATTTGTATCTGAGGAGTCCTTCTGAATGGAGTAGATGTTAGCAGCTGTGGCATTATCTTCCGAAACTTCCGTCTTGCCAGTCAGACTGCTTACTTTGTTAAAATCATCCGTAAAGGATGAGCTGACACCCCAGTTTAAGGAAACATTATCAGGAATCGGATCTCCGCCTAATTCAGGACCATCTTCATCGTCATTATTATTCTCATTATCCGGTGGTCTTGTGGTTATTACTGAGGTCTTTGTAGCGGAATTCCAGGAATAATCATAACCTAAAAAGGAAGCAACAAAACTACCCGGTACCATGACGTAAGCTTTTTTTGCAGCTTTATTCATTACGTATAAGGGAGCTGTATCCATTGTTCTGGATTTACCGTTAACGATTGCTGTCTTACTACCCATGGTCAGCTTAACAGAGGTACTATTAAGACTTAAGCTAAGAACTTTTGTACTGCTGTTATAACTATAACCAGCACCAATAGAGGAGTCAGAGAATACTTTCCAGGCCTGAAGCAAAGCAGTATTATCTACAATAATGCTAGGCATAGTTCCTAAACTGATCGAATCACCATCAACTGTTACTTTACCCAAAGTCCCGTTATAGGCAACGTCTTTGTTATTATAATTCAGATACATTGGTGATGTTATGGCGGCCGTTGAAGCCGAACTGTTCCAGTCATATTTATAACCAAAGGTTTCGGCAACATATCTTGCCGGTACTAAAAATTTAGTGACATTTTGATCCTTAAATTTTACTTTCATGGGAGCTAAGGTTAAGTTAACAGTTTTACCGTTTAAGATAGCCTTTTTACTGTTTGCAGTTAAGGTTAAAGTAGTACCGTTTTGGGATAACGTCAGTACACCTTTAGCTTCATTATACTTATAGCTCAATTTTATGGCTGACTTTACAAATACATCATTAAAAGGCGCCAGTGAAGTTCCATCTACGATAATACCGGGAGTGTTTCCCATCTTGATAGCAGTTCCATTATAGGTATATTTAACCTGCTGGCCGGTATAGGCTACAGTTTGCTTCGTCCCATAATAATATAAATTAAGCTTGGCTGCAGCAAAAGCACTTGTAGCAGGCAGCATTACCAGTATAATTGCTAAAAACAGCAAATATTTAATATTGTTGCATTTCCTAAACATATAAAAATCATCCTTTTGTATTTTATCATTACGTTGTAATAGCATAAAATCAGACTGATTGGTATACCAACATAAGGTTTACCATAAATAATGTATATAATATCATGCTATCCGCTTCATGAATTAATAAGTTACGGGATAATACACTGTTAATAAAATAACAGGTATTACATCTTGATATTTCCAATTTTTGCTCATAAAATTACACAGCTGCTGATAGCAGATGTGGTTTTTTTTATGCATTCAATTACCAGTTTCTTCTTTCGTATTTACTAAATAATTATTTTTCTTCTCTTTTGTATCCAATATTGCGCGTTCACACCTCCCATCAGTAATTCCATAAATTGTACATCGTTTTTTTGTTCATAATTACTATTACACCTAATACAAACCTTATATTACTGTTAAATAGTGTTAAAACTATGTCATTTTATTGTTATTTTTCAATTATCTGGTCAGTTTTATTAATTTATGTTATAATTGTCATAATTATGAAACCAGAGAAAGGATGATCGCAATGGCTGAACATAACTATCATGACAAAAAGAATATAGAGAATACCAAACGGCTGAGGGATATTATAGCGGAACTTCCCCGTTTCTGCGGTGATTTTTTCCGTGGGATTGAGCCTACTACTTCTTCACTTACCAGAATCGCTTATGCATATGACTTACGGGTCTTCTTTCAATTTTTAAGAAATACGAATCCTTCTTTTAAGAATACACCGATAAGAGATTTAAAAGTCGATATACTGGATCAGATAAAGCCAATTGATATTGAAGAATACCTTGAATACCTCTCCTATTATAAAAAGGATGATATGGAACACATAAATCAGGAAAATGGAAAAAAGCGAAAACTGATTTCTTTGCGAAGTTTTTATAATTATTATTTTAAAAAGGAAATGATTCAGTTTAATCCTGCTGCCCTCGTTGATATCCCAAAGCTCCATCAAAAAGAAATAATACGGCTTGAAATCGACGAAGTCGCCAGAATGTTAGATCAGGTGGAAACCGGTGAAAATATGACCAAATCCCAGCAAAAATATCATGATATAACAAAGGTTAGGGATCTGGCTATCATTACTCTCTTACTGGGAACTGGAATCCGTGTCAGTGAATGCGTGGGGCTGGATCTGAATGATGTTGATTTTAATAATGACGGGATTAAGATAAGACGCAAAGGCGGGTATGAATCCATTATCTATTTCGGCGAAGAAGTCAGGGAGGCGGTAGAGAACTATCTAATGGAGCGGGAAGATATAATTCCTGCCACCGATAGCGAGGAAGCTTTATTTTTATCCATGCAAAAGAAACGAATCAGTGTAAAAGCAGTCGAAAATCTGGTTAAAAAGTACGCCGGTCTGGTTACAAGACTCAAAAAAATCACCCCTCATAAGCTAAGGAGTACCTATGGTACTAGTCTTTACCGGGAAACCGGCGACATCTACCTGGTGACCGATGTTCTGGGTCACAAGGATGTTAATACAACGAAGAAACACTATGCTGCCATTGAGGATTCCAGACGGAGGAGTGCTGCTAATAAGGTGAAATTAAGGGAAAAGTAATACCCCCACTTTAAATTAACCCCTCCCCAGTGCCCCCTGAGTAAAAAAAGTAAATAATGTACATAATTCATTTAAAACTGGTGTTGAATAAATTTATATTAAATAAAAAAATGTACAAAATACAAATTGGAAGTAAGGCTCTGCACAGATATAATATGAAGAAAAACATTCAGATGAATAATAAAAGAAACTGGGATGTGAAAGGAAACTATTCATATGCAATTAATTCAATTGAAATTAAAAAAAGATGCAAAAATAGCAAAATATATATCGCTGATAAGAAAGTTTGACCCAACCATTTCAGTTGCCCAAATAAAAAATAATATAGAAAATAATTCATATGCCATAAGTTTTGATTTACATTATTATGATGTTCTTGAAGATTTACAGGGGATAGATCGAAAATTAGTGTTTCGTCACCTCATATCTCAATTAATAGCTGAAGGGGCACAACTTAATATATATGATATTTATGGGAAATTATGGACTTTGGAATTTCTAGATAATTGGTTAAATACAATGCAGGAAATTAGTGAACAAACAGAACGGGATATAGATTTGGAAGAAGAATAATTTTTTAATTTGTTCCATCTTTATATAATGAAGTATTTAGTGCATCTATAAAATATTAAACAAAATAAGAACTGTTGTAGTTGATTATATTTGAAGTCAATGAAGAAAGTAATTCGCTTTCCGAATATGTTTTCGTTTTCTTAAGATGTATGATAATGGTGGAAAAGGTGATTATACAGCTGTATTTTGATAAAGATGATATTTACAAAACAGATGTTCCGCTTCATGTATAAAATAGAACTTAAAATAGCCTATTCATTCCCTGCTTATTATGTACAAAATATGTACTTAATAATGTACATGTAATGATAATGTACATTTATATATTTATGTACATTATCATTTTGTTAGTGTTTACAAGGCATTCATGGTCACTGTTGTATTCGTGCAATTATGTACACCCTACAAAGGTTTTTCCAACACAGGGTTTGTCCCACAAATTATAAAATGGGGTACATAACTGATACATTGGTACAATGCTTCCTAACGTTGTTTAAGTATTTCCTCATATTATCCTCTTCCGTCGAATTATATCTGTAACCAAAGTGTTCGGCTACTTTGTCTGCCAGTATACGAAAAAGTTCACAGGCTGTGAAAACTGAATTCCAAAGATTATTATAATCGCTGTCTGAGTATGTTTTAACATACATATCATAGAGAAAATGAGGCAGGTATTTTTTATAATACTTGCCCTTCTTACCCGAAGAGACAGAAAAATCTGTGTTTATGCCAATCCACCATTCCACCATTTGATTGAGCATATCCCTTACAGGATGGTTAAACATGTCCATGGCATAGGGAAGTTCATCTCGGGCAATTCCTTTTGCTACATTGTTTAAGCACCACCAAAATTCGTTACAGGCATCTATGTAAAAACTTTCAACTGGCGGTTTGATATGCCAATACTTATAATCTGGTATGATTATGGGTAAGAATCCTCCTTTATCAAGCAGTACAGCTACAGGCTCACCATCATCAATATAAGGTGCCGATACTATGCTCAAATCAATTCGATTACCATCTTCAAATAGCATTAAATAGGTAAAATGCCCATCTCCGTCTGGAGGAAGCAAGGGATGTGTCATCAATTCAGGTAATTGCAAATTTGCAGGTTTCCCGAATTTTTCTTCGATCCAGACTGTATTATTATAAAATGGCATGGTATCGGTAACAAAATAAGTAATATCATAATCCTGAAAGATATCTTTGGGGGCTTCCGGATTAGCACGGGAGCCAGACAGAAGTACTGCTTTAATCCGCTCATCAGATTTGGCGGTACTTAATATTAATTTCATCATTTCATTTTCTGAACGCATCATTTACCTCACTTAAATTTTAAAATTTTATTTCTAACCATTTGACATATTTCTATGACTCTTTTTAGGCATTCGTAATCATGTTCATACTTGTAATTCAATCTTATATCAATCTTATATCTGTATTATACTCCATATATCACCATTATTATATACGATTCAAATAAAAACATTGCCCTATAGTTCATAACCTTTAATTTATAACCTATTATTTATAGCCTATATACCCATGGTCTATAAATCAATGGTCTATAAATCAATAGACTACGTTTTGATTTCTGATAATAAAAATTATAATCTGCCCTTAATCCACAAATATTTTCATTTTCCGGTAAAATATTATTATAAAATGAAACCTTTTTCGACAGCTATTAATATACTATAGTAAGTGATTTCTTATCACTAAGAATTTCATTTTAGAATTATGAAAAGGACAGGGAACAAAAAAGGCAGTCCGGACAGAATAATTCGGGAAGGAAAGTTGATATGCGCAAATCAAGTCAAAAAAAAAGAATTCATTTAGTTCCTTTTACAATAAAAGAAATTATACAGAATATTAATGAAATCCCTCAGGGGGTACAGATGATTCAGGCACCACTTATTTGGGATAAAAGTAATAAGGGTGATGGCGTCGTTATTGCCGTAATCGATACAGGCTGTCAGGTAGATCATCCTGATCTAAAAGATCAGATTATCGGCGGAAGGAATTTTACCAAAGATTATAATGGTGATCCGAATAATTTTAACGATAATAATGGACATGGGACACATGTATCCGGTATTATTGCTGCCGCTCAAAACAACTCGGGAGTAATGGGGGTTGCACCCCTTGCCAAACTCCTTGTATTAAAAGTTCTTGGTAAATCGGGAGATGGTAATTATCAAAGTATTATTGATGCAATTAATTATGCTGTAAAATGGAGAGGTCCAAAAGGTGAAAAGGTCAGGATCATATCCATGTCGCTTGGAGGAACCACGGATATACCCAAACTACATGACGCTGTTAACCGTGCAGTTGCCAATAATATTCTTGTAGTTTGTGCCTCCGGTAATAACGGAGATAACAACTATAAAACAGACGAACTCAATTACCCGGCGGCTTATAATGAAGCCGTATCGGTAGGTGCTATAGATTTTCTAAAGAGGATTACAAAATACAGTAACTCCAATAATAATGTCGATTTAGTTGCCCCTGGCAATGAAATTGTATCGACCTATCTAGATGGTAAATATGCAAAACTCAGCGGTACTTCTATGGCAACACCTCATGTTTCCGGTGCAGCAGCATTAATTATTAATATGTGTGAAGCTGAATTCGGCAGAACTTTGACAGAAGCAGAAATTTATGCACAGTTAATTAAACGGACTACAACTCTTGGTCTTGATAAACGGAGTGAAGGCAATGGAATGCTTGACTTAAGCAAGATGTAAACTTAATAGATTTTCAAACTAAAAATAAATTAGTTTATATAAATCAAGTTAAAAATTTGATTGTAATTAATTTGATATTCATTCTTAAATCAGATTTAAGAACAGACTTTAAATCGTTTCAATTTTTAAAATATCTATTCTATATTTGTTTCGTTATATTAGAAAAAGAAAATATTTTTATGCTACTTCATCCGGAATATTTAATAACAATCCCATAATTTAAAAAGAACTGATTGATATTTCCTAGAATCAATCAGTTCTTTTTAAGATTATTCTTTATCCGAAGCACCTACTATAATATTGGCAAAATCCTGATATATTTTTTGCTGTACTATTGACTTGTCGTGATTCGTAATACCACAGTCCCAGGCTTTTTTCTGATATTCATATAATTTTTCATGATGAAGGAATAATTGTTTTAGGGCGGAATAGATTTTCCGTGGATCACTTACACAAATAGCAGCATCCTGTTCTTTCATATACTCAAAGCCGGCATTTTCCTTTGGAGACAGGAGTAAGATACATGAGGAGCTGGCTAAACAGTCTATCATTTCAGCGGGATATGAATATTTTGCTGCAGCCTTGTTCTTTCCTTCGAGGGACTCCATAAAAAGTGCAATATCTGCTTTTTTATACACTTCTTTTAACTCTTGAGGGAGTATTTTTGATTTGACAAAAGTTTGGACACCATCCTCTAACTGGTTTTTCTGATGTTTAGTAATCTTATTTACAGGATAAATTTCCAAAGTCATTCTCAACCGCCTTATATTAATCTTTTCCAGTGCCTTTTTTAATCTTTGCAAAGTATTATTAAGATCAGGGGTTAGCAATCCGGCATATACTATTCTGACCGGGTAGTGCACTTCTTTTAGTTTAAAATAATCGCTAAACTCTCCGCATTTTGTCAGTACATCCGTATCCAGTCTACATTGGTTTTTATACAATTCCGCTTGTTTCGGCGAGAGGGTATAATATTTATGGTAAATGGGCAGATTGCTTTTAAACTTCTTATTTAATTTTATATACCTTAACCAGTAAGCAGGCGACACTTTCGCTTGTTTTGTTATAAATTCATCCTCATCGGAAAATACAGCCAGTGGTTTGTTTGTGAACTTCACCAGTACTTTTTCAAAACGAAGCATTTTTGCAGATGCTGGTCTTATACTGAATATAATGTCCGGGTTAAATTCATCCAGAAACTTTTTTAATTCATCCATATTGATATTTCCGATAGACCATATAAAATCTTTTAATAACTCTATAGAATCAGCTGCAAGGGATTTAAAAAACTCATATAACTGTCCGGCATCTTCCGGTAATTTTAATTTAGGGAGTTCTGGCATACCTGGAATTGGCGGAACGTTAGGAATTTCTGGATCTCTTTCCGGATTTTCTGGAACAATTGGTTTTTCTGGACTTTCCGGATTTTCTGGAACGTCTGGACTTCCCGGGGCTTTTGGGGTTTCTGGTATTTCAGGATTCACATTAAAGTTTATACCGGCTTTTTTCCCGGTAATCAGACTTTTCGCCATCATTTTACCAGTTATCTGAAAGTATCGGCTGCAGCATTTATTGTCGGGAATACCAGGTGTCAGATAAAGATTGGCAAGCCCAACCTCAGAACCATCAAACCAGTTTGAGAGTATATGATCGGTATACTTTTTATCGTTCCAGACTTCGTCGGTTAATAATAATATTTTCATACAAACACCATGCCTTCCATTTTATAGATAGTTCTGTCTTTTCTGTATTTTTAACTATTACCGTTCTTTTTTAGGCTTAAGGACATTAGGACAGCTGAGGTGTTTTTGCTATTAATCAATTTGGTATGTCTTCAAATTCTCTTCGTCTGTAAGCACATTCAAATGCTTCAGCATAAACCATACCTGCCTGAGAGCCACGGTAGGTTGCAAGACCAATTATTGCTTTAGCACTTCTAGGATGTGGATAATCCTGGATTACACCCTGGTATTTTTCCAGCGCTTCAATCTTTTTATTAACACTTTCCTCACCTACTTCCATAAATGTATTGGGGTTAAATTGGTTTATAGCTCTATTCAGTCCCCAATCAGTAGATGCAGGAACTTCCATAAAGAGAACTTCCTTTATCGGTGTAACGTTATCTCTGTGCTGAACTAATCTCACAGCAGCCTGACAGGCAAGGGAGGTATGTAAGTGATCGATATCTAAGTCGGAAGGATGATGGGTGATTATTATTTCCGCCTGGGTAATGTTGATTATATTTTCGATCATCTGAACTAGTTTAATATGGGGCACCGTATTAAATTCGATATTTGGAAAATCCCCTATCATTACTTTTTTAATCCCTAGTATTTTAGAAGAACTAATTATATTATCTTTTAATTCTTTGATCTCTGGATTATTCTCTCTTGCTCTTACAATACCGGATAAGATACAGACATTTATCTTATGTCCTTCTTTTGCAAGTTTATATAGGGTTGCACCTGCCCCTAAAACTTCATCATCTGGATGTGCAACAACTACCAAATAGATCATTTCTTAATCCTCTCTTATTTAACTGCATCCATTTTCCTATATGTTTAGTTGAATTTTCATATTGGAATTTTCCCATTAAAATTCAATAATTATCATATGAGGGGACAAAGCAATAAGTTCCTGATTTCCTAAAAAAACTGCACAATACTACCGTAGGCTGGTTTAACCTACGGTAGTATTGTGCAGTAATAGCTATATTTTATCCCTGCTTGTAATAGTGATTTCCTTTTTCTTTACTTTGATTTGCTTGTAAAAACCTATTCTGTTGGTTTTCGTCTTATCATATATGCATCATAAGGTGCATCATATTCATAACCCAGCTTCTGTGCAATCTGGACCGAAATCATATTCGCAGCATCCCAGCTTGGGTACAGACCTCGTTCTCGGCAGGCAAGGATCAAGGCTGCCCCCACAATCTGCGCTAAACCTTGACGGCGGTATTCCTCCCTGGTAGCTATCTCAATTTCGATACCGGTATCGTATACACTGTAAGAAGAGGCTCCGCTGATAATTTTATCCTTATAGGTAATAACCCATCCGATACCTCTTTGAAGATAATCTTCCTTCGATGAAAAGTTGGACACGAAATCTTCGGACCAGGTTTCACCAAGTGCTTCTTCGTACCATTTTTCATTAATTGGTGATAAGGTATATTCAACCGGCAGACGGCTTACAATTGACTTAAGTTGATTAAGGTCAAACTCTTCCTGTTTCTTTTTAATCCGGTAGCGTATTATTTTTTTGCAGTCATCACCGTAATACTTCATTATCAGTTCACCATAATTATCCTGCCCTGTAATCACAAAGGTAAGATCTAGATCAGTTAGTGTTAGTATTTGAGAAATTATATCTGTATTAAGGGAATTCTTTTCACCTGCCAGAAAGCAAAAGGTTCCTTCCTGAATCAGTGCACAAGATGGGGTTTCTAGATTATCAGTCCATGCCCGGCCCATATGCCCCTGCAGGCAGGATAAAATCGTCATATCGTTCATGTTTTTAAAGAAATGTCCTATTTTATATCTGTCATTTTTTTTAACTTCTACCAAACCATATCCTCCGCATTACTTATTCTAACTACTTTCATATATAAATCTTAAGACTTAAATTACTTAAATAATCTTTTCATTGAGCTACACCAGTCTGAAAGAGCTCAAGTACAGACGGCAATCTCGGTCTAATGTGCAGATTATGTAATAATCAGGTAAGAAAGAAACAAGTGGTCTTTGATCCGTTGATTGACAGTACGATTACAATAACCACATTTTTCCTGATAATAGTATAACACAGGCATCCGGTTTTTGTACATGTGTTATTAGAAACTGATAGCTGAGAGTGTTAGAACTTTGGAATCATATTGTACCAATGCTATAAATAATCCAGATATAATGCTGTATATTAATGCTTTTATTTAAAACTAAAATAATGTGATTATGATACTTGAGTTTGTAGATAGAAAACTAATAGCTAAAGAAGTAACAATATAACTATTAATATAATAACTATAAAACAAATAAATACGATATACCACTCCTAAACGCAAATGATATACCGTATATGATTATACTGCTGTAACTGTTATATGTATAAAAATAAAAGACAGGCGTAAAATTTATTCTATAATCTGTCCAAGTTAATTTTGGTCACGTTATCAAATCGGGTATCTACAAATTAACGCTTCGCCGTATAATACGGAACAATTATATAACTGCCTTCATATAAGACATCGGAAGTTAATCCATTACTATCCATAATCTCTTTAATATAAGTATTCATATCCTTATACTCATCGGTAATATATAGATTTGCGATACTCCAAAGGGAATCCCCCTTCTCAATCTTAACACTAGTCACGGTCTTCTCTCTTGTAACAGATTTCTCTGCTGTAACGCTGGTTGTTATGATACTTAAGGAGAATATTATAGTAATTAATAAAAGTAAACCTATAATTATTGCATATCGTCTTTTTTCAAAAAAAGATATAAATTTCATTGTAATAACATTTGTTTTCCTTATGCTAAAATAAGTTCTGTGATACATATAAATACCTCCTTAAATTATCTCATATGGCAGACGGTGAATTCGTTAATACGAACACACGTTGCGAACACTTGTTTCCTTACCTGTAATTATACAGAGCAAACATTTGTTTGTCAATACCAAAATAACAGATAAAATTATATAAAATTATCTAATACGAAAAAAGTATTAAATTAACGAACATAAGTTTTGCATTCCATAAAAAACTGTGATATAATGGGTTAAATAAGTGAGGTCAATTAAGAAGCGCACTCAAAATTTATAATATTTCGATATCATATATAATATAATAGGAGGTTAAGATATGAGTTATGGAAAAATAAGCGCCAAACAGAAAGAAATCTTAGAATATTTAAAATCACAAATTATTAATAGAGGTTATCCACCGGCGGTTCGCGAAATATGCGAAGCTGTAAAATTAAAATCGACATCCTCCGTACATTCCCATCTCGAAACCCTTGAGAAAAACGGTTATATCAGAAGAGATCCATCCAAGCCCCGTGCTATTGAAATCATCGATGACGGCTTCAATTTATCCAGAAGAGAACTCGTTAATGTACCTATCGTTGGTACCATTACAGCCGGACAGCCCATACTTGCAGTGGAAAATCTGGATGGATATTTTCCTATTCCAACAGAATATATGCCGAATGAAGAAACTTTTATGCTTAAGGTAAAAGGGGAAAGTATGATTAATGCCGGTATTTTTGACGGAGATAAAATTCTTGTACAAAGACAGTCCACTGCCACCAACGGAGATATTGTTGTTGCACTGATTGATGATTCTGTTACAGTTAAGACCTTCTATAAAGAACATGGATATTATCGTTTACAGCCGGAGAATGACACAATGGATCCAATTATAGTACCGGAGCTTAATATATTAGGTAAAGTAATCGGGTTATTCCGTCTTTTCCAATAATCCAGTACGATACATAATATAATGTATAATTTTTAGATTTTAGCATATAATAAGAAACCACACCTATCATAGCCGCTATTCAGTAGGCCCCCTGCAGCTTTTTTGCAGAGGATTCTTACTGATAGCGGCTTTTCTAATGTACCGGTTCTTTCAAAGATAATAAACTGCTGTTACATAGTACTATTGTTACATAGTACATGAAAGATAAATTAACATTGTCGGAATAAGAGTCTGACCTGGTATGACTCTAGTACTAGAGCAGAACGTGTTTTGTTATGGCAGAACGTACTTTGTTATGCAACAAAAAAGCCCTGTACCAGATTATAAGAGGAAGACTCTTAAATCCGGAACAGGGCTAAATTGTATTTATGCTTCAAGCTGCTCTTTGCTGGTAACTTTACCGTCTCTCCAGATTCTTTCCAAATCATAGAATAAACGGTCTTCTTTTGAAAATATATGAACAACAACATCGCCATAATCCAACAGGACCCAGCTTGCAGAACGTACTCCTTCAATCCTTTTAGGTTCAAATCCATGTTTGGAAAGTACCTGTTGTACATTGTCAACCAATGCCTGAACTTGGGATGAGTTCGTACCGTTCGCTATAATAAAATAGTCTGCAATTATAGTGATATCCCCGATTTCAAGTACTTTTATATCTTCTGCTTTTTTTTCATCTAAAGCCTGGTAAGTAATTTTGGCTATTTCTTTGGAAATATTATTCATTCCAAATCTCCTTTCATCTCTCTGTCTAATCTACAAGAACGAACAATATTGCTATCTGTTCCTATAATAATCATATGCAACAACGGTTAAATTATCTATCTCCTGCCCTTGTTTTTCCAAATAGAGCAACGTATTTTTAAGTATTTCTGTTACAGCTTTATCTAAATCTGCAAAAGCAATAGCACGGATAGTATTTAACTCCGGTATTCTTTTAACGGAGCGGTTTGGTTCAATATAATCAGCTACAAATACAATTTTCTCAAGTAGCGTCATATCAGGTCTTCCTGTTGTGTGCCAGTAAATTGATGAAATAATTTCACTGTCGTCAACCCCATATTTATGCTGTGCATAATATGCTCCAAGTTTTCCATGGAGCAAGAAGCCGTTTCGGGTTTCCACTGGCGATACCGGAAGATTATACGTATTGCATTCCTTAATTAATTCTTCATCCTCCAAGTCTTTCGCACAATCATGAAGTAATCCTGCCAGATTAGCCTTATCCATATCATACCCATACCGTATTGCCAGAGCTAAACTCATCCCTTGGACTCCCAAAGAATGATATAATCTTTTAGCTGACATTATCTTAGATAATTTTTTCTGTAAATCTAAAACATCATAATCCATGATATCCTCCCAGTAGTTAAACACATGTCCGTCAATTCTGTCTGATAACCGTATCTGTCGATAATGACTGAAACCTTGTCATCCTTTTAAGTCTACACTTAGTGTTTCATGCTCTATATACAGGTTCTGCGTTCTGATGTATTGTTCTACTGAATCAGGAACATAGTACCGTATTGATTTGCCATTGCTTAAACACTGACGCAGCATTTTAGAGGAAATATCCATATTAGGTGTATTCAGTAAATGAATTCTAGCTCCAAACAGTTCTTTCAGATGGGCAGCCTGACGGGTTAATTCCTGGCTGGTTACATGATCCCTTCCAGCTGCAACAATGTTCGTTAAATTGAATATCTCCTTTGGCTTCCACCAGTCTTCAATCTGATAGAGGGAATCCGCGCCTAAGATGAAATAGAACTCATCTTCCGGATAATTATCATTTAACTCCCTTAAGGTATCTGCAGTATAAGTAATACCTTCCCGTTCCAGTTCCATACAGGATACCTCAAAATGCGGATTATCTTGTATGGCAAGCTGTAGCATACATACCCTATGGTCGTCACTGACAATATTTTCATTCAGTTTATGAGGTGGTTTCTTTGATGGCATAAATAAAACCTTGTCTAACTTCAATTCCTCATAAGAACTTTCAGCCAAAATTAAATGGGCGAAATGAATTGGATTAAAGGTTCCGCCCATAATACCTATTCTACTCATCAGCTTTTTCCTTTCGTCATGTTAACTCTTAGCTGAGGTCTTTTCAGGGATGTTTTTTAGCCCTGAAGGTATTCCTGTTTGTTGAGGTACTTCTATCTGAAAACATTTTTTTACTGCTTGACTGTCTTTTGTCTGCGGATGCTTTTTTATCGGCAAATCTTTTATCACTGGATGCTTTATTATCCGAATATGAATTTTTTGCAGATGTTTTTTTATCTGTAGATAGTTTCCTGTCTCCAGTTGATTTCCTATCTGTTGAAGTCCTGTTAGCTGATGTCTGTTTTCTGTCTCCACTTATTTTTTTATCCCCGGAGTTTCTTTTATCCGTAGGTAATTCGATTTTCTTTTTTTCCTTGGATTCACGGTATAAAACGATCTTTTTACCAATGACTTGAACTACTTCGGAATGGGTTCTTTCTGCGACAATTTGTGCAATTTCATTTGGATCGTCGAGGCAGTTTTTCAATACATTTATTTTAATCAATTCTCTTGCTTCCAGGGCTTCCTCCAGTCCCTTTGTTATTTCGGGGGTCAAACTGGATTTTCCCACCTGGTATATCGGGTCTATGGACATAGCCAGCCCTTTTAAATAAGCTCTTTGCTTACTTGTCATTGTTTGTCTCCTTAATATCCTTATTTATAATAATCAAAATGCAGCCCGTACATTCTTACCGTATCGCCTTCTTCAATGCCCATTGCTTCCAACTCATCCAGAATACCACTTTCCTTTAAGAAACGCTGGAAAAATTCAAATCCTTTTTCCGAATCCAGATTGGTGTAGCCAAGCATTCGCTCGATTCTAGGTCCTTCAACAGCAAACAGATGTTCTTCTTCCTGAACCACAGTATAGGGCTCATTGGAGAACGTAATGTCACTGGGGAAGAATTCCCGTTCAAATATAACCGGAGCAGTATCAATACTTTCCAGTAGTTCCTTAATATAATACAGAAGCTCTTTCACTCCTTTTCCGCTGACAGCAGAAATAGGAAAAACCTTAATCCCCTTTGGTTCAAACTCATTCTTTAACTTATTAACTGCTTCCGCTTCTGCCTCACCAAAGAGGACATCCAGTTTATTCGCGGCGATGACCTGGGGTCTGTGAGCCAGTTCTTCATTATAGGCAGCTAATTCAGAATTGATGGTATTAATGTCTTCAACCGGGTCCCTGCCTTCTGTAGATGCAGCATCCACCATATGGATAATGACTTTGGTTCGTTCAATGTGTTTTAGAAATTCATGTCCAAGTCCGATTCCTTCTGATGCTCCTTCGATTAATCCCGGAATATCAGCCATTACAAATCCACTACCGCCCTCTAAATCCACCACTCCCAAATTAGGATTTAAGGTGGTAAAATGATAGTTGGCTATTTTAGGTCTGGCATTCGTAACTCTGGATAAAAGCGTTGATTTTCCTACATTAGGGAAACCAACCAGACCGACATCTGCGATCACTTTTAATTCCAAGGTTACATTCAGTTCCCTGCCGGATTGTCCTGGTTGGGCATATTTTGGTACCTGCATGGTAGGGGTAGCATAGTGCTGATTGCCTTTTCCACCATTACCGCCTTTTAAAATTACTTCCCTCCGGTTATCATGGGACATATCGGCAATTACTTTACCGGTTTCAGTATCCTTTATTACGGTTCCTTCGGGAACTTTAATGATTAAATCGCTGCCGTCTTTACCATGGCAGCGTTTTTTTCCACCGCTCTCTCCGTCTTCCGCACAATATTTCTTGACATAACGAAAGTCTGATAAGGTATTTAATCCTTCATCTACTTCAAAGATTAAATCACCGCCTCTTCCTCCGTCACCACCGTCTGGTCCGCCGGCAGGTACGTAAATTTCTCTTCGGAAACTTACGTGTCCGTCACCGCCTTTTCCGGAACGTATATATATTTTAGCACTATCTGCAAACATTTTGTAACTCCAATCTGCGTGCAGAAGCACGCACTTTTTCAATGTTTTTATTATAATAGGAATTAGCAAAAATTACAAGAAAAAATACATTTCCTTATTTTTTGCAAGCTCCGTTATCTATTAATATCTCAATAAAATAAACCCCATATTCATGATTTAATCAAGAATTTGGGGTTCACAATCATCTCATATTATTTAGATTCTACTGGGTATACAGAAGCTTGTTTCTTGTCTCTGCCTTTTCTTTCGAATCTGACAACACCGTCTACTAATGCGAATAATGTGTCATCTCCGCCGCGTCCAACGTTATTGCCTGGATGAATTTTAGTTCCGCGTTGTCTGTAAAGTATATTACCAGCTAAAACAAATTGTCCGTCAGCTCTTTTTGCGCCCAATCTTTTGGATTCGGAATCTCTACCGTTCTTAGTAGAACCAACACCCTTTTTATGAGCGAAAAATTGAAGGTTCATCTTTAACATAACCTACACCTCCTTGAATTAATGGCTGCAGAATTGAATCCAATCCTGCTAAATCAATTTAATATATTCCTGACCATAATCCTCTTTGATTCCTTTTAAACCAAGGAATAAAGAGTTCAACAGTAAACTTGACTCATTACTAAGTTTTGAAACAATCCTGAAATCTATCTCACCTTTTTCTTCATCTTCCTTAATGTGAAAGGTATCTGATGTAAAATGCTCTATAGAATTCACGGTATTGATTATCAGTACCGATACGGCAGCACATACAATATCCTGTCCGCTCTGCGCATACCCTGCATGTCCAAAGGACCGGAAACCGATAATGTTACCCTCTGCATTCTTATAACTTGATATTTTAATCATATCACTTACCTGTGTGGTACTAATTATGCATTGATTTTTTCAATCTTAACTTTAGTATATGGCTGTCTGTGACCGTTCTTCTTGTGGTATCCGGTTTTTCTCTTGTATCTGTAAACGATAACCTTTTTGTTCTTACCTTCTTCTACAACAGTTGCTGTAACGGTTGCATTAGCTACGGTTGGGTTTCCTACTACTAATTCACCCTTGTTTACTACAAGAACTTGATCAAATGAAACAGTTGAACCAGCTTCTACACCAAGTTTTTCTACTTTAATGATATCGCCTTCGGCTACTTTGTACTGTTTACCACCTGTTGCTATAATTGCGTACATATGGCACCTCCTATTATCATTACTCGCCAGCTGTGGTATTCTGGTATTCATAAAAATACAGAATTTTAGAACCTCGCTGTGCGGCACACTAAAGTAGTTTAGCATATCCGGCATAATTTGTCAACGCATGAATGAAAAAATATATTAAATTTATGAATGAAAAAATATATTAAATTTAGAAAACTACTTAATATAATGTTACTTTAGTTAAACCTCTGAATCGGTAAGCAGTTTTTCAAAGCAGACAGCTTCTGGTCTTCCAACGTATCTGCCGTAATTTGGGATTCTTTTGTAACCGGCAGACTCATAAAAGGAGACGGCTTTTACATTAATAAGTCTGGTTTCAAGTCGGAGGGCTGAATAACCAAATACCTTTGCATTCGCTTCAAGATAAGATAAAATAGTCTTTCCAATACCGATACCTTTCGCTCTGGCATACATTCTTTTAAGCTCAGCAGTTCCGTCCTCCATCGGTCGTATGGCACCGCACCCTACGGCTTCCCCCTTCGGACTATATGCAATTACAAATAAACTTCCGGGAACCTTAACATCCGCTGTATCAAAGGAACCTCTTCCACTGTTGCCGGTTATGGCTTCAAGCGTTTGAGAGAGTTCCTCCAACAGCACCAAAGCTTCTGCCGAATCGACATCAACTTCATTAATTTTCATGACATATTTTCCGCCTTCCGGGAGTTTCTGGCTATTCCTATTTTCTTTTTCGGTAGTGTCAGGTATCATCTCATTATCTCCTTCTATGTAATTAGCTAATTTCGCTAGTATCTATAGTTGTTATAAGCAGAATTTTATTATCAATATTTGTTGTTATTATCTGTATTTGATATTATGTTTATTTGTTATTACATCTATATTTGTTATTTTATTCATATTTGTTATTTTATCCATATTTGTTATTATATCTATATTTGTTATTTTATCCATATTTGCTATTATTTTATCTATATTTGTTATTATCTATATTTGTTATTATTATCTATCTTTCTTTGATTAAGGGTATCTGTATGGTCACCCTGGCACCACCAGTGTCCGGTGAGTTTTCTAATTCCAGGCTTCCTTTGTGTAAAGCTGCGAAAGAGTTAGATATGTAGAGTCCCATTCCATAATGATTACTCATTCGTCTGCTTTTATCTCCTTTGTAAAACTGTTCCTGTGCAAAGAGCAGATCTTCATTTGTAAAACCCTTGCCATAATCTGTAATAATAAACTGTAACCAGTCCTCATTTTCACAAAAACGAATTATTAGTTCAGAATCTGATTTCGAATAATCAATGGCATTGATTACAACATTCATTATAGCTCTCGTTAGAAGTTCTTCATCCGCAAAAAATGTTGTTGTAATCATTTCTGACAAGAAAGTTATATTAAGGTTCTTAAGGGAAGCATGATTGGTAATCCGGTTTTGAAGCTTTTCTATAAAATCACCGGTTTGGATAAAGGACGGATGAAAAAAACAGGAGTCTTCTGTCTTTAGCATATCAATTAAAAGTTTCAGGTAGCGCTCTATTTCTTCTGTATTGGTAATAATATAACCATTATATTTGGTTATCTCCTGCATATCCTCTCCTAACAGGATTCCTCTCGAATCCTTACTCTTCCCCTTAAGTGTTTCTGTTGCTGATCTACTGTCATTGGCGGTTTCGCTTCTGTCAAGATTAATCTCCTTAATCAGTTCTGCATTGCCTTTAATAATCGTAAGAGGGGTCTTAATATCATGTGCCAGGGCTGAAATCTGGGTTTTTCTTGCTTGTTCCAAGTTCCACTGGGTTTCAAGAGAGGATTTTAAAGCCGATTGCATTTGGTTTAAAGAGTCTATAACATCATTCACTTCTTTTATTCCAGAAGACCTGGTTTTAAAATTTAGGTTTTGACTTTTTATCTCATTGGCTGTTTCTGTAAGTTTATCCATTTCGCCGGATATGAGCCGTCCAAAAGCTGTGGATAGAAGCAAGACTTCCAATATCATTAAAATAATAAAAATAATTACAAGAAGTAGTTCCGGACTAAAACCAGATTTTCTTAATTCAGGAAGTCCGAATTGGATCATAATTGGATATTTAACGATGCAAATTTCATTCTTTCGCTGGATTATTTTATAGTACTGTGAACCGCCGGCAGCGTTCTGACCATCTTTTAAAGCCTTCCAGGCACTGTCAGCTTCTGTCAAATTAAAGCTTCCCGATGTCATACTTCCATCTTTATTAAAGATACCATATTTACAGACCTTCGGTATCATATCCTCAGTTACTGCGGCAGACTCGGCAATCGTTACACGGTTGTCCTTTAACATCTGTTCATAATAGTTAGCCGGCAGCAAAAATTGATAAGCAAAAAGAAGCGATATGAGAAACCAGTACAATACTGCCAGAGCTGCTGTCCCTAGCATAAAAAACAGGATATATCGGATAAAGATGCTTCTTAGGCTATTATTTTGTTTCAGCTCCATTTGTAACCAATCCCCCAAACCGTTGTTATTGGTGTACAATCTTCTTTTAAGAATTTAGCTCGTATATTCTTAATATGCTCTGCAATACAGGAGCTGTCGCTTTCTTTATCAAAACCAAATACCGCTTCCAGTATTTTTTCCTTGGAAAATACCTGACCGTGGTTGAGAGCTAGAAATTCACAGATTTCATATTCACTTTTAGTAAAGGGAATTACCTTCTTCCCAGTTTGAACTTCTTTCGCAGATAAGTTAAACTTAAGACCGGATAATACAAAGCAGTTATGCTTTTCTCTTTGCTCTCTTCGTAAGTGAGCCAGTACCCGGGCCCTTAGCTCTCCAAGCCCAAATGGTTTTGTAATATAATCATCACCACCGATAGAAAGACCTTTCATAATATCGCTTTCTAAAGACTTTGCGGTCAGAAAAAGTATAGGGCAATCAACAAAATCCCTAATTTTCTTGCATAGGTAAAAACCATCAACCTCAGGCATCATAACATCCAATAGGATTAGATCATAATTCATATACTGTTCAAGTGGGAATTCCATGGGACTTGATAAGGCCGTAACCTGGTGGCCTTCTCTTGCCAGAGCTGTTTTAATTAGTTCAAGAATTCCCGGCTCATCATCAATTGCTAAAATATCTGCCATTTATTCACATCCTTTTCCTTCTTACATTATAACGTATTTTTTTATAATTGCACCTAAATTTTAATAAGGTTATTAATATGCCGGGTAAATAACATGGTCAGACATAAGCCCTGCCTCACAGGTAATACAATCCCTAACTGCCGGCTGTCTGTTCGGAAGAACTTCATACGGAAACATTAATCTGGTTGTAATTTTGTAAGGAATCAGCCATAAAATTGATAACTGTGATTTCTTTAGCATCTGGGTTCTTCCGGCAGCGTTCTGAACTCTAATCCCTATAAGAAATAATACAGGATAGTTATAAGGAATTTATAAGGAATTAAAAAACCTTCTTCGTATATCCTAAGGAATCCGCTTCCATGTGTTGCCATAATCAATCCAAAGTATTATAATAATCACTAAATTGGCGATTCTAATAAGCTGCCAGGTAACTAGAAAGGATGTATCATTAATGAGTGAATCAACCATACAATTATATAATCAGGACAGTCATTTAAAAACTTTTAAGGGAGTTGTTTTAACCTGCATAGAGCAGACAGACGAAACCCTTGCTTCTGGCAGAAGCTATATTGTAACCTTAGATGCTACTGCCTTCTTCCCGGAAGGGGGTGGACAACCTTCTGATAAGGGAACCCTTGAGGATGCGATGGTTTTAGATGTGAAAGAGGATGATGGAATCATCTACCACACTGTTACAGCTCCTCTTACCGTTGGCAGCACAGTGACTGGTCATATAGACTGGGATAGACGATTTGATTTAATGCAGCATCATACGGCCGAACATATTATTTCCGGTATCATTCATAATTCTTATGGCTGGGACAACGTTGGGTTTCATATGGGAAGTGATGCAATAACCGTTGATTTTAATGGCAGTTTATCAGAAGAAGAGATCCGTATCGTTGAACGTAAGGCAAATCAAGCAGTATATGAAAATATTCCTATAATGGCAACTGTTCCGGATCCCGAAGAATTAAAAACCTTAAATTACAGAAGTAAGAAAGAACTGACCGGAGATATCCGTATTGTAACAATTCCAGGCTATGACAGCTGTGCCTGCTGTGCACCACACGTAGCACTGACTGGTGAAATAGGAGGGATTAAGATAATATCCAGCCAGAAATATAAAGGCGGGGTCAGAATCAGTATGCTTTGCGGAACCAGAGCCTTACTAGATTACAACAAAAAAGAAAAAAGCGTTACAGAAATATCTGTATTATTGTCTGCAAAACCCGACGAAGTGAAGGATGCCGTTAAGACCTTGAAAGCTGAAAATCTTTCTTTAAAAGGTCAATTAGTAAACTTACAGAATCAAATTTTAACCTATAAGGCTGCTTTCATAACAGAGGGTTCCAGGGATATTTGCATATTTGATAATGAAATCGGACCAAATTCTTTAAGGACTTATGGGAATCTGCTGATTGAACGCATTACCGGTATCTGTTCCATATTTACATCAACAGATGGCAAAGAGTATAAATATCTCCTTGCTTCTAAAGTTTTAGATGTGCGGCCTCTTGGCAAGAGCCTGAATGAGACTTTTAATGGAAAAGGCGGCGGTTCCAAAGAAATGGTACAGGGAACAGTGACTGGGGATGCGGATATCATTAAAAAATTCATTACTGATTTTCAAATCTGATTATGATATTCGTTTTAAGATTCTTATTTCATACCTATTGAGATTAGTATGAAATTTAAGTTTATCAATGAGTTTATTAATTGAAACTTACTTACGATTTTATATAAATAATTTAGTCTGTTTGTAATAAAAACGTTATGAATTAGTCAAGTATCCAAGAACTGTTCTGGTATTATTTCTATCGTTGTTAAGAAGTAATTAATATACTAAATTAAGGATGGGTAAGTGAATTTGTAATTATATTTGTAGTAGAATTAGTGAATTTCAAAAGAAGGAGGACATCCCTAAATAAAAGCTGATAGGGATATCCTCCTTATTAATATCATAATTTTAATAGGTATTATTTTGAATTAAGATTATTATTAACAAAATAAGACTTCACCCATAAAGTTATTAAAGGCTTCAAACTATAGGTCAGTTCTTAGGTTATAGCGGTTGCAGCTTATGTTTAATCATCAATTTCCTTCATAGCCTTAACAAGCTCAACAAATTCACTTTTATATTCATCCCCTGCTATATTAAGGGTATCTAATTGGTTTAATATCCTGTTATAAGAGGACGTCCCCTTCCATTTACTGTCCCGAAGGAGCATGCCAAAAGAAGCGACAGCACTTGCAAAGGTAAGATTATCAGACATTTGCTTCTTATAGGTACGATCATTTACCGTTGCCGTCATACGTTCACTCTTATCTTGATCCGGTTCTTTATACCTGATATTAATGGTCAGCCAATCCTTGCTGTTTGAAAGGGTTTCATTGGACTGATAAATCAGATTTGTCTCCGGTACTTCCTGGGCAGAATCTACAGGAATCAGTTCATAAAGAGCAGTTACCCGGTGACCAGCACCGATTTCACCTGCATCTTTGGTATCATCATCGAAATCCTCCGTATTTAATCTTCGGTTTTCATATCCAATCAGACGATAGCCTTTTATTTTAGACGGATTAAATTCCAACTGAAGCTTCACATCTTTTGCCACGGTAAACAAAGTGCCTCCCATTTCATCTACCAGGACTTTCTTAGCCTCCAAAGTTGAATCAATATAAGAATAATTGCCATTGCCGTTATCTGCAAGAGCTTCCATTTTGTTATCTTTAATATTCTCAGTACCAAAACCTAAGACCGATAAAAAAACGCCTTTTTCTCTCTTTTTCTCAATTAATCTGGTAAGAGCACCTTCGCTTGTAATACCAACATTTAAATCTCCGTCGGTTGCCAGTATAACACGGTTATTACCACCTTTAATAAAATAATCCTCTGCCAGCTCATAAGCGGTTTCAATTCCTGCTGCGCCTGCTGTGCTTCCGCCGGCGGTCAGGTTTTCAATTGCAGAAGAAATTTTTCTGGTTTCATCCCCTCTGGCGCCTTCTAAAACAATGGAGTCCTCACCTGCATAAGTTACAATAGAGATTCTGTCATTCTCATTGAGGTTTTCTGTCAGCATCAGGAATGCTTTCTGCACCAGGGGCAGTTTATCAGGCTCATCCATGGAGCCGGATACATCTAACAAAAAGACAATGTTTGAACTTGGGCGTTCTCTTAAATCTATATCCTTTGCCTGAAGACCTACTAATAAGAGCTTGGCATCTTTATTCCAAGGGCAGTCGGATAATTCAGTATTGATAGAAAAAGGTTCCCCAAAAACAGGCTTGGTATAATCATAATTAAAATAATTAATCATTTCTTCAAGTCTGACCGCATCCGGTTCCACTCTTCTGTTTTCTTTAATCATTCTTCTTATATTACTGTAAGAAGCCGTATCCACATCAATAGAGAAAGTCGATAACGGGTTGTTTTTAACGGCTACGAAATTATTCTCCACGATGGCATTATATTCTTCCATATTAAACTCATTGGATTCCTGCTCCTGAAGGAGTTTTTTATTCTCGATGCCGTATGCTTCATCGGACAATTCTGGTAATCCTTCCATAGCCTTTGATGTTCCTGTTGAACTATCTGCCGCTGCCTCGGTACCATCGTTAAGGGGAGCCGTATTATCTGGCAGTTCCGCTCCGACGACTGGTTCTGAATTGGTGTAATTTGACTTAGCATTAGAGCCGCTGGTATCGGTGGTAGTGGTATTAAAATCTGTCTTAGAACTTTTGGAACACCCTGAAAAGCTGGTTATTATAAAAACTATAACCAGGAATAACGATAAATTTCTGTGAATCATCTTTCTCATAAATTCTCCTCTCTTTACTGCTAATTTGATTTACATCTATTAGACGAATAAATCTGATTAACAGTTCCATATTGTGGAAGAAAAGATATTTATAATTATTATTTCATACTTCGCAGTTATTTTTGTCTTGGTATACTTGATAAAATCAGCAAGGAAGGTGATTAAGAAAGCATGATTATGCTATGTTTCATAAGCTTAGGATTCTGAGCCTGGAATTCACTAATGACTTTTTCATGTGGTAAAGCAAGACTTAAAAAGCACAAACTCCTCGCTATGCTCGTCAAACAGTGTGCATTTTGAGTCTGAACCACCTGAAAAAGTCATAAGTAAATGATCAGACTCAGAATAAAGCGATTATGAAACATAGCATAATCATGCTTTCAATTCAGCTTTAGGGCTGATTTTATCTAGTGTTTTTAAGTTTATTAACTGCAATAAACTATATATCCGTTAAATCAAAAACCTTAGCATCCACGTATTGAAGCAAGGCTTCTGGAGAAATGACGATCTGACATCCTCTGACACCGGCACTTACTGCTATTTCATCAAATAATTCAGCAGTTTCATCGATAAAAGTCGGATATTTCTTTTTCATACCAACAGGAGAACAGCCGCCACGTATATAACCAGTAAGCCCAAGTAAATCTTTAACATGGATCATTTCGACCTTTTTATCACCAACTGCAGCGGCAGCTTTTTTTAAGTTCAATTCCTGATTCACTGGAATGCAAAATACAAGGATTCCTTTCTTGTCACCTTTTGCCACCAAGGTCTTAAAAACCTGCTCGGCTGGGATCCCCACCTGCTCCGCCACATGAACTCCGGAAAGATCCGATTCATCCACCTCATATTCTTTGGTTGAAAATGTGATGTTAGCTTGTTCCAACAACCGCATTACATTTGTTTTTATCATACTGTATCACCGGTCCTATCTCTATCTTGTAATTAAACCTGTTCGTACAATGGTTTTCTTACTTTCTTTCTGGTTACTTCTACAAGATTTAAGGCAGTCATATCCACCAGGGTAGTTTTTATGGGATCTTTTCTAAAGAGTTCTTCTAATCCTTTCATCAGACCTTCCTTATATTCTTGTTGCTCCATATCAATAAAATCAATGATAATAATACCCGAAAGATTCCGCAGCCGAATTTGTTTTGCTATTTCTGCAGCTGCTTCCATATTAATCTTATAGAAAGTGTCCTGTACTTTTTTCTTGCCGTTTATTGCTTTGCCAGTGTTAACATCAATAACCGTTAAGGCTTCCGTTGGCTGAATAATAATAGTACCTCCGGACTTTAACCAGACTTTATCCCTCATGGCAGTCTCTAATTTGGTTCGGATGCTGTAAAGATTACTAAGAGTAATCAGTTTATCTTCGTAAAACTTTAGTTTGCTTAAATCTTCTTTTTGATAATTTATTAAGTACTCCTGTATTTTATCAAAGATTTCACGGTCATCCGTTAAAATCTCATCTATTTTATCCGCAAAACCATCCCTGATATCACAGATAAAACCAGGTGGTGTCTGATATATCAGGGAAAAAGTTGATTTATGAATCCCATATTCCCGTAGTTCATTATATTGCTTTGTAAGAGACTGTACTTCCTCTTCCAACCGTTCCCGGTCAATGTTTACAGCATTGGTTCTGACAATAAAACCATACGAATCCTGTTTAAAGGCTTTCATAACTTCTTTTAAGCGTTTTCGCTCCCCATCTTCTGAAATTTTTGCGGAAACACCAAGGGATGATTTACCGTGAATCAAGACCGTATATTTTCCTGTGAAATTCAGATTTGTTGTAACTACAGGAGCCTTGGTTTTCACATCTTCTTTGGCAATCTGCACCAATAATTCATCGCCAACTAAAATCCGGTCTTGTTTTTTGGCATTGACATAAATCGGATTCGGGTTTTCCTCCAGCGCCAGATAGCACATCCGACCGCCGGCAATCTCTACAAATGCAGCGCTGATATTCTTTACAATGTTTTTTACTTTACCAACATAGATATTCCCAAGGATACTCTGTTCAGAAGTTTTGTCCAGATTGACCTGGAGCATTTCATTGCCTTCATATATGGCTGAAACAATCCGGTTATCCAGTTTGGTTATGATTAATTTATGATTCATGGCTCTTCCCACCGTAATTCATTTAATTTTTGTATCTGTAACTATAACATTTGATTAGGATTAGTCAACACTGCCTAATGGTACCAACACCCGGTTTTCCTCATTGCTAACATCGGCATAAACTTCAAGTCTGTGAACCTGATAAGCAAATTCCCGGTATTCGATTCCTGCAAATTGGCAGAAGGCTTCCATAACCAGTTCCGGTTTTAGATTATTAACACTTCCGGTTGCAAGCTGCATATATACTGTAATTCCATTGATATAGGAATCGGCTACACTGTCTTTGATACCAGAAACAGAAGTCTCTTTATTAAATTCAGAACTCTCTTTATAAAATTCAGAACTCTCCTCCCTAAGTTCTGAATTCCTGATGGTCTCCTGAAATTCCTTCTCACCAAAAGCGATATGATAAATCAGGGGTTTAATATCCACTTCATTTTCACTCTTTTTGGATTTCTTGGTTACAACAAGGGTTTTCTGATTATAAAAGTCCTGAAACTTCTCCTCAAAAACCATCTTATCCATATAGTCATAGCCATCTTTTACAGAAACTAAGTAATCGGCTCCGGCAACACTGGACATGGCATTTTTGCTGTTATCGGATAATTGCTTAAAATCCACGACCTGGATGAAATCATTCATAGCTTCGTTAATCTTATCGATCATGACTTTAGGTGCCTCACAGCTAAGGAGTGAGACATCTAAATATTCCCCATCACTAGTCAGCCCCACCCCTAAAGGTGCAGCAAAGGACATTAACTGATGAGGGCTGAAACCTTTGGAATACTCCACATCAATATCTGCACGGCGGAAGGCTTTTTGAAAATACCTCATAACATCCAGATGTCCTATGAATTTTAAAGGACCTGATTTTGTAAATTTCATACGTACTTTCATCTTAAATTACCTCCTGTCCTCTCTCTTCATAGCAAACACCGCCGTGAAAAACCTTGGCTCCGCAATCTGCACAGGCTTTTCTGCAATTTGGGGTAACCTTTTCACTAATTCCACGATTGTATTCTCTCCAAAGGAATTCTTTTGTAACACCTACATCAATAAAATCCCAGGGAAAGATTTCCTCCCGCGCTCTTTCCCGACTGGTATAAAATTCGATATCCAGGTTATTTTCTTGAAAAACCTTTAACCAGGTTTCATATTTGAAGTATTCGGACCAGGAATCATACAGACACCCCGCTTTATAGGCATCGTAAATAACCTTCGAAAGCTTTCTGTCCCCTCTTGCAAATACTCCCTCTAAAATACTCACTTCCGCTTCATGCCAGTTATACTTAATACTTTTTTTGTTTAACTGTTCATTGATTTTTCCGCGGAGGTAACGCTGTTTCGTCAGATATTCCTCAGGCTTGTCCATTCTTGCCCACTGAAACGGAGTAAAGGGCTTTGGTACAAAATAGGAAGTACTGGCGACAATGCTCACTTTACCATTTCTCTGATCCTTTGGAATTGTATAATATTCCCTGGCAATTTTATCGGAAAGAATTGCAATACCTTCAATATCTTCCTCCGTTTCTGTAGGAAGTCCTAGCATAAAATATAATTTAACCCGGTTCCAGCCGCTGTTAAAGGCAGACATCGCACCAGTCAATATATTTTCTTCCGAGAGACCTTTATTAATGACATCCCGAAGTCTTTGGGAACCGGCCTCCGGCGCAAAGGTCAGACTGCTTTTTCTCACATCCTGCACCTTGCTCATAACATCCAGAGCAAAAGCATCAATCCGAAGGGAAGGTAGAGAGATATTGACCCCTTTAGAGCTGAATTCTTCAATCAGATAATAAACCAATTCCTGTAGGGCTGAGTAATCACTGGAGCTTAAAGAACTTAAGGATATCTCTTCATGACCGGTGGCTTTTAACATCTGATATGCATAATCCTTTAAGAATTCAGCATCTCTTTCCCTGATTGGGCGGTAAATCATACCTGCCTGACAGAAACGGCAGCCTCTGATACAACCTCTTTGGATTTCCAATACAACTCTGTCCTGGGTTACCTTTATATAAGGAACCAGGGGTTTTTTCGGATAAAAGGTATCGCTTAAGTTCATTTCTACCTGTTTTTTTATTTTATCCTTGGCATGTTCATTATTTTTTGTAAATGATTTCAGGGTATTGTCTTCGTTATATTCTGCTTCATAAAAGGACGGTACGTAGATACCTTCAATTTCAGCTATTTTTTCCAGGAATTCTCTTCTGGTTCCACCCTTACTTTTATTATCCTTATAGGCGTCTAAAATCTGGTCATACACCGTCTCTCCTTCACCAATGTAAAAGAAATCAAAGAAATCTGCAATAGGTTCTGGATTATAAGAACAGGGTCCGCCTCCAAGGATGATAGGATCCTCTTCTGTCCTGTCTTTTGCATAAATTGGTATCTGGGATAACTCAAGAATTTGCAGGATGTTCGTATAACACATCTCATATTGAAGGGTAATACCCAAAAAGTCAAAATCCTTAATTGGATCCTGGGATTCCAATGCGAATAAAGGAATCTGTTTTTCTCTTAACACCTTATCAAGATCCACCCAGGGCGAATATACTCTTTCGCAATACGTATCTTCCCTGCGGTTAAACATATCATATAATATCTGAATTCCCAGATGGGACATACCAATCTCGTACACGTCAGGAAAACACATACAAAAGCGTATATCAATCTTGTCCAGCTCCTTCATAACCATATTGATTTCGTTACCAATGTATCTGGCCGGTTTATCAATGGTCATAAGGATTTCATCGGAAAGTGCCAATCTTTTCATTTTTTACACCCATTGCATATCGCAAGTTTACTTGCGATACTGCCACAAATATAACTGGTTGAAAGAATCATAATGTGGCATCCTTTCTATTCTTTTAATTTCTTTCAACCTTTACACCCATTGCATATCGCAAGTTTACTTGCGATACTGCCACAAATAAAATAGGATAAAGAATCTTATTGTGGCGTCCTTTCTTTTCTTCTTTTCTTTTTTACACGGATATAAAATCTCTAAAAAACACATTGGTTAACATAATATTATTATGTGAATCAATGTGTTTATTTCAAAAATAATATCATACCCGGTTAAAGTTCCAATTAAATCGCCATTTATTATTATAACTTATAATAAAGGAAATTACAATTTATTATTTACTATCCGTTTTTACAATCTTTTCGTATAAGGAAACAAAAAAATGCTCCGCTTCATCAATGGTTTGATTAGAGGAAACCAGCTCTTTAATATAGTTACTGTCAAATGTTTTTATTTTAACATCAAATTTGTCAATAATAAAAATAGTTAAAAACAATAACATTGCACAGATAACACGGATTAACAGAGACTTTATAGTAACAGGGGCCATTTTAATACCAGTATCCGCAAAATCAGACTTATGGTAATCTTCCGCCTTATCCCAGGTCTTCATTTTATCTGTATTTATATATCCTTTATTTTTATTACCTCCATGATTTCTATTGCTGCCATTGGGGCTTAAGTTTCTTGTACAGCTTTCCCTGGCAAGCCTGATATACTCGTCTCTGGATACAGCCTGTAAATGCTCTTGATTGTCCATATTTACCCCCTTTTGCTTTTCGCGAATGCTTTTCACAAATTTCTACCGCAATTCGTCTCATAAATATACTTGCGATACTGCCACATAATAAATTTTGAAAGAATCGTGTTGTGGCATACTATCAGTTATATTTTCTTTCAACCTGCCCGACATGTTACTTTTTTAAAGCGGTCCTGGCAATATGTAGATATCCTCTAAAAATGTTGCTTTTCTATATAGCTTAAGCTTTCACTTCCAAACGGATAAATCTTCCGCTATTTAGAACCGCCATTTATTTTTACTTCTGATATTAAAATATATTCCATACTTGTTCAATTTTATACCAATTTCCTTTTACTTCTTGCTATATTATTCTGCTTCTGCTATAGTAAGAAAGTCAAAAAATACTGATAGCAGAGTAGGATTTTGTGCGTTAAGTGTCACCGGAACGGGGAGTTGTCCGGTGAACGAAAAGTTATCTTGCGGTACAAAATTCGCATCCCGCTGCTACATGATAGGCATTTACCTTCTCGTAGTGGCAATATTTTGCGACATTAAAAACGAAAAAGGAGGTAGATTATGCAAATTTTGTTCTATTCATTTACAGAATCAGCAAAGGAATTAAAAAAGGTACTTACCTTGGCTGTCACTGCCATACTAACAGCTATGAATACGGTTTTAGGACTGTTTACCATTATGATAGGTGAATTTATTAAGATCGGCTTCTCTTTTTTAGCAATTGGAACAGCCGGAATGGTGTATGGACCCGTTGTTGGCGGGCTTTTAGGCGGTATGGGTGATATTTTAAATTATCTGATTAAACCAACCGGACCTTTTTTCCCGGGTTTTACCTTGAATGCCATACTGACTGGCATCATTTATGGGCTTTATCTTTACAAAAAGCCATTAAGTTTAAGAAGAGTCTTTTGGGCAAAACTAACTGTTGTTATCCTGGTAGATTTAATTCTGACGACCCAGTGGCTGTCTGTTTTATACGGAAAAGGTTTTTTAGTTTTATTGCCTATGCGTACATTAAAAGCTATTATTATGCTCCCCATAGAAACCGGAATTCTTTATCTTGTATTAAACCGGGTAGCAGCGGTCTTTTCAATGAAACTTACTACTGCATCTGCGAAACAGTAACCTGGCAGTATAAATGAAATTCTTTGATTCCTGACGTTTAGGATCATAAGTATCCAGCCTCTTTGGGTAAAACTCCTTTTAATAGAAGTGAACCAAAAGAGACTGGATATAATTTTATAACCTGCATATAGTACCAGCACCGGTTCTTTGTCACTATTCTCCTTCCCGGGTTTGCCCTGAGCTGTGGGGATTTGCTATTAAAAAGTTGAAAAATAGGAAAATATCATTTATAATAAAAAATAACTTATTGAAGGAGGAAATATACAATGTCAACCAATGTATATGATATTTTATTGGAACGTGGATTTATCGAACAAACAACCCACGAACAAGAAATCAGAGAATTATTAGGGAAGGAAAAAGTTACCTTTTATATAGGTTTTGATGCTACGGCCGACAGTTTGACAGCAGGTCATTTCTTGACCGTAATGGCAATGATGCATATGCAGAAAGCAGGGCACAGACCCATTGCCCTCCTTGGCGGCGGGACAACCATGATAGGTGATCCTACCGGTAAATCCGATATGAGAACCATTATGACCAAAGAGACCATCCAGCACAATGCGGATTGCTTCCATAAGCAGCTCGCCAAATTTATTGACTTTGATAATGATAATGCTATTATTGCCAATAATGCGGACTGGCTGTTAAATCTAAATTATGTGGAATTCTTAAGGGAAGTCGGAGTACATTTCTCCGTTAACAAGATGCTTACCGCAGAATGTTATAAACAAAGAATGGAAAAAGGGTTAACTTTCTTCGAATTCAACTATATGATTATGCAATCTTATGATTTCTTAAAATTAAACCAGCTCTACGGCTGTTCTTTACAACTTGGCGGTAATGACCAGTGGTCCAACATTTTAGGCGGCGTTGATTTAATCCGCAGAAAGGAACAAAAACCAGCATTTGGTTTAACTTTTAAACTCCTTACCACCAGTGAAGGTATTAAGATGGGCAAATCCATGAAGGGTGCTGTTTGGCTGGATCCAAATAAAACCTCTCCTTATGAATTCTATCAGTACTGGAGAAATATTGAAGACGTTAAAGTGGAGGAATGCTTAGGTCTTCTAACCTTCCTGCCTATGGATGAAGTACGCAGATTAGGTGCTTTAAAAGATGCTGAAATCAACCATGCCAAAGATGTATTAGCTTTTGAAATCACCAAAATTGTACATGGGGAAGAAGAAGCAACGAAAGCGTTAGAGGCTTCCAAGGCATTATTTGGCGGTGGTATGAAATCAGAAGATATTCCCACTACTACTTATACACAGGAACAATTTACAGCAGGTATTGACCTAATCACCTTATTAGTTGATAGTAAAATGGCAGTGTCCCGCTCCGATGCCAGAAGAACCATCGTTCAGGGCGGTGTAACCGTAAATGATGTTAAGATTACGGAGTTTGATAAAGTATTTACAGACAATGATTTTGATTCGGACGGAGCATTACTGGTAAGAAAAGGTAAAAAAGCATATCATTGTTTTAAAGTAAATAAATAAACCTTGAATAGGAGTGATTAAAATGCCTTGGTGTCCTAATTGTAAAGAGGAATACGTAGATGGTATAACAGTCTGTGCAGACTGTGGAACGGAATTGGTTGAAAGTTTACCGGAGGCACCGGAGTTTAAGACTTTCATGGAAACAGAGAAAGAATTATTCGCCAAAAAATTTGTAGAGTTTTTGCATTACTCTGATATTAAAACCGCCAGTTATGAATTTGATGAAGAAAAACAGCAATGGGTGGTCATTATTGAAGAAAAATTGGAAAAACAGGTAACAAAACTTTATAAAGCTTTCTATTCCGTTGAATCGGAACATGCACTCTCCTCTTTTCAGGGGAAAACCTCAAACAAGAAAAATGATGAAGCTGTGGAATCTGAAAATGATGAAACAGAAGCTGAGGATTACTTTAATGAAGAAGAGGCTGAGGAATATTTTAACGATGATTCCTTCGGAGATGAGAAGGAGGATGCTTCATTGTCTGAGAAGGAAACGATTGATAGTGATCGTTTTGATATCGACAATTCTGATATGGATAGTACCGATATTGATTACAAAACCATGTTCAGTGAAGAAGAACTTCAGGATATTGTTAAAAGCAAACAACCAAAACCGGTTATTCCTACTGCTTATGTAAAAAAAGAGGAACAGTACAAGGATTTAAAATCCTCCGCTTCTACGTTTATCATGGTATCCCTGTTAGGACTTGCAATCGTGGTATTGAATCTGGTTGGTATTATTCATATATTTAACGGACCAATGCCCTATATCGTTATGACTCTCCTGCTTTTGGCCTTTTTATATATAGGAATCACCTCCTATACAAAATCTAAAAAGGTACAAAAGGAAATTGAAGGTGAAAATAACGTAACAGAAACCATCAATAACTGGCTGGCTCAAAACGTAACCGCAGAACAATTAGACGATTTAACAGACCCTAATGAAACAGCCGAAATCCGTTTCTTCCATAAGCTCGAAAAGATGAAAGAAATGATAACTGAAAAGTTTGGTGAACTGGATGATTCTTATTTGGATCTATTGGTTGAGGAATATTATAACGAGAATTTTGAGAAATAATTTAGTGTGATAGTTTCACTGTAATTCTTGTGTGGCTTTCAAGTTTTTGATGGGTTGGTATTTGCTTAGAAATTAAGATATCAGTACTTATACTATTATGTATAAGAAAAAAATGAATTCTGTGTATAATAAACATTACATGGGATTCATTTTTTTAGTTCTAAAACCCTTATAATTCGCAGCAAATGTCACTGTCGATAATGTGTTTGAAATTAAACCGATTACTGAGCTTTAATAGTAATAGTTGAAGAGTCTATATTCTATAACAATTCGGATGACAAGATTCCACTAAGTATTAGTATAGGCGTAACAGTTTATAAACGTTTTAAAGAACCTTATATTTAAAACTGAATATATTACTAATATGGAGAATGTCGAAATAAAGTAAATCACGTCGATGTATCCATATTAATTCAGAGGATTATTCGAATTATCCAAATTATACTGAGGGAATAGTCCTTTGTGAAAGGATGGTTATAATGTCCATTGCCAATTTAATTGTGAACGGTAGTTTTGAGACAGCAACATTTCCTCCTTGGATCGCTTACGCAGCAACTATTACCTCACAGTTTACCCATAGTGGTATTTTCGCCGCAGAACTGACAGGCGGACCATCGAATTCAAACATTACACAATTAATACCTGTAGTTCCTGGGCAGCAATATGAGTTCCTGGTTTCACTTTCAAAAGTAAATTCCAATCCTAGTCCGGGTATATCTATAAGTATTGCATTTTTTAACGGAAGCTTTTCATACCTTGGGCAAGGACTCACTATGATTATTCCGGTAAATTCACTACCGGACATCAGTGGAAAAGATTGGACAGAAATATATGCAACAACAGAACCCGCTCCTCCTGGTACGGTACAGGCCATTATATTTATTGGTACAATTCCTCAGATAGGTACCTCCAATGTGATTGTTGATGATGCCGCTCTGTTAGTAGCAGAAGGAGGTCAAATCGGACCTACTGGACCTACGGGACCTACTGGACCTACGGGACCTACTGGACCTACGGGACCTACGGGACCTACTGGTCCAATTGGGAACACCGGACCGACAGGACCTGCTGGCTCAATTGGAGATACCGGACCTACGGGACCTATTGGCTTAAATGGCGACACTGGACCTACGGGACCTATTGGCTTAAATGGCGACACTGGACCTACCGGACCGACTGGCTCAATTGGAGATACTGGACCGACGGGACCGACTGGCTCAATTGGAGATACTGGACCTACCGGACCTACTGGCTCAATTGGAGATACCGGACCGACGGGACCTGCTGGCTCAATTGGAGATACCGGACCGACGGGACCGACTGGTTCAATTGGAGATACCGGACCTACCGGACCGACTGGTTCAATTGGAGATACCGGACCTACCGGACCTACTGGCTTAAATGGCGACACTGGACCTACGGGACCGACTGGTTCAATTGGAGATACCGGACCTACCGGACCTATTGGCTTAAATGGCGACACTGGACCGACCGGACCGACGGGCTTAATTGGAGATACCGGACCGACGGGACCTGCTGGCTCAATTGGAGATACCGGACCTACCGGACCTACTGGTTCAATTGGCGACACTGGACCGACCGGACCTACTGGCTCAATTGGAGATACCGGGCCTACTGGACCTATTGGCTTAATTGGAGATACCGGACCGACCGGACCTACTGGTTCAATTGGCGACACTGGACCTACCGGACCTACTGGCTCAATTGGAGATACCGGACCGACAGGACCTATTGGCTTAAATGGCGACATTGGACCTACCGGACCGACCGGCTCAATTGGAAATACCGGACCGACGGGACCTGCTGGCTTAATTGGAGATACTGGACCGACCGGACCTACTGGCTCAATTGGAGATACCGGACCGACGGGACCTATTGGCTTAATTGGAGATACTGGACCTACCGGACCTACTGGCTCAATTGGAGATACCGGACCTACTGGACCTATTGGCTTAAATGGCGACACTGGACCGACCGGCTCAATTGGAAATACCGGACCGACGGGACCTGCTGGCTTAATTGGAGATACTGGACCGACCGGACCTACTGGCTCAATTGGAGATACCGGACCGACGGGACCTATTGGCTTAATTGGTGATACCGGACCTACCGGACCTACTGGTTCAATTGGAGATACCGGACCGACAGGACCTATTGGCTTAAATGGCGACACTGGACCGACGGGACCGACCGGCTCAATTGGAGATACCGGACCGACGGGACCTGCTGGCTCAATTGGAGATACTGGACCGACTGGACCTACTGGATCAATTGGAGATACCGGACCTACTGGTCCTGGTGTTTTTGAATGGGGAGAATATATATTTTGGGCAGATTCTAACGCACCAGGTCCTGGTGAGGGAACACCTTCTGATCCTTACAATTCGTTGCAAGCTGCTATAACAGCAGCAACCAACAGTCCACAAGCAGTAACTTATGGCATGCGGGCACGCTTAATTATACTAATTGCTGCTAACTCCTCCTTTAATGAGGATATTGTCATCCCACCGGCCAGACATGTACAACTGATGGGACTTGGTCCCTGGGAACTGGGGGATGCCTCCCTTGCCAATTTTGCTTCATCCGTACCACGCAATGTCACTATCCAGACCAATGGAGCGGCTGAAGATGTATACCTCGTTCAAGGTCCGGCATTTGTTGCAAGACCTGTAACGGTAATCGGTACTTTGAATAACGGAATGTCTGGAAGTACCCATACTAACTATACCGATGGTGCTATAATCAGCGGTAATGTCAATTTCCTAAATACCGATCCGGTTGATCCATTTACCACCATTGAATTTCAGTTGTTAAATGCAAGGGTAGTAGGTAATATACAGCAGGACCCTGTCGATCCCCATATGGGCATCCTCAACATGTATCACTATCACAGTCGCAGCAATGTAATTAACCACAATGGTCTGCGGATACAGAGAATGTTTGACAGCCGGTCAGATGGAACAGTGAACGCTGCCGCATATTCCAATATTATGAACTCTCTTATTAGCGGCAACATGAATATTCCACAGGCATCGTCTGATGTACCGCCCACTGGGATTTTCAATAGCCAGTTCGGTACTATTACTTGGACCGGTCCATTAACGTTAGACGCTGCCTCTAATTATTATTTCGTTAACAGTGGATCTTCCTTAACCGGTACTAAAACTATTTTAAACAGTCTTATGTAATAAAGGAGCCCCTCAAAATAGGGCTCCTTTCATATACAACCTCAAAAAGCTTTGTCATTATTAGCAAAACACTGGTACAATAGGTTCTGGTAGAATTCTTTTTCTCATTATAGTCAATAAGAAATCTTATTCTGTATGAAGGTTCCATTATCTAAATCATCAAATGCCTTGTCTAATTCTTCTTTCGTGTTCATAACAATAGGTCCGCCCCAGGCAATCGGTTCATTAAGCCTTGTAGAACTTATAAATAAAACTTGGGCGTTTTTATCCGTAGCTTTTATCTCTACAGAGTCTCCTGTGGTAAGTTTAACCGCTGTCTTTTCCTCTATCAGCTCTCCACCGATATATGCCTCTCCTAAGAGGGTAAAAGCCATAACAGAGCGTTCATTCTCTGTATTTAAGATAATTGATGCATTCTGGTCAAGGTGCAAATCATAATAATCCAAAGGCAGATACTTGCTCTGATATCCTTTTCTGCCCTCATACTCTCCGGCCAGCAGTCTTAGCTTGACGTTTTCAAGACTGATTTCCTCAATATCTGATTTCTTGATACTATGATATGCCGGAGAAGTCATCTTATCTTTAGCGGGAAGATTAAGCCAAAGCTGTACACCAAGTAATCTGTCGGAGGGGGGGAGTTTTTCTTCGTGTAAAATTCCAGAACCCGCGGTCATCCATTGAACCTCTCCATCAGTAATGGTTTCCTGGTTTCCCAGACTGTCCTTATGGGTCATAGATCCCCGGAATACATAACTGACTGTCTCTATACCTCTGTGCGGATGCATTGGAAATCCAGCAGTGTAATCATCAGGATTTATACTATCAAAAGAATCAAGCATTAAAATTGGATCGTATTCCTGTACCGTCCCAATGCCTAAAACTCTGACTAAATTTACCCCGGCTCCATCCTGTGTTTTAAAACCGCGGACTTTTTGTTTTATTTTTCTTTCCATATGCCAGTCTCCTCGTCAATGTATTGCTTTTCAATGTATTACTTATCAATGTATTACTTATCAATGTAATTACTAGTATATGATAACTCCATAATTATAAACATGCAACAGTACTTTTTAAGGATAAGTAAACTTCTTAGTACAAAGTGTCAGTTAACAGATATGTTATCACCAGACCTTAGTGCTGACGCACCTAACATCAGTGACACGTTCCTCTTAAATCTAATTGCTCCCGTCCTTGTAAAAAGAAATAAGGATGGGAGCAATATAAATACAGTTATATGTAAATTCTCAGAATTAATTTAGCCATATTGCGGTGATTTTTGCTGCGTCAGATAATTATCTCAACACGCAATACTATTTATCTATTAGCATCATTATCTGTAGTATCATTATCTGTTAGTATCGTTATCTACTAGTATCGTTATTAGCATCCTTACTTATTAGCGTCATCAATTAATGCCTGCCAGGAGTCTGAAACTTGTTCTATCTTCTCTGCGGGGGTACTGCCTAATGCATAGGTATCCCAAATAATTGTACCCAGATCCAGTCCAAAAACGAAATCAGAGTAATCTGTATTCACAATTGCTGAATCAAACATCATTGTAAGTGTTTCATCAACGGCTCTTTCATCACGGAATTTGGTATAATATCCGTCTTTCCAGGAATCCTTATCATCTTCGTAGCCAGGTGTTGGATTGGTCCAAAGATTATAAGCAAAAGCAATTTTTTCTGCGGTTTCTTTATCATAGCAGGAAGGTATAACAGCAATGTTATCTCCAAAATAAACTTCATACCCCTGGGCCTTAGGACCTTTCGGGCATAGCACAAATCCCCAGTCATCTTCCATATCTGCCCAGGTACCGGTTCGGTATACTTCCCCAAACTGCATGGCTACCTTGGCATCATGAAAAGCGGAAATAAACCAGTCCCAGTTAGAATCGGCAGGTGTAGGCATCTCATAATTCTTTTGTATTAAACTAACTGCCCATTGTAAACCTTCGAGGAATTTCGGATCCTTCGTTCCGTTAATAAACTTGCCGCTGCTGTCCTTGTCAATATAACGTGCATCATTACTGGTAACTGCTCCTCTAAAAAAGTCGGATGAAAAGTTGGCCATGGCGTAACTATCCATTTTACCATCATTATTACTGTCAATGGTAAGAGCTTTACATAATTCCTCGAACTTACTCCAGGTCCATTCACCACTTGCCTGTAAATCATAAGGAAGCTCTGGATTCAGTCCGGCCTCTTCAAATAATCTCTTATTCCAAAATACACCCAGCTTTGGTTCCGGTTTACCGGCTGCCATCCCATATACACTATTGCCATAGGTTAAGGCGTCTAATACGGAAGTATTCCATTTGCTCTCTGTAAAGTCAAAGTTATCAAGAGAAGCCAAATCATAAATTAATCCATTTGCCAAGGGTTGGGCCACCCAGCCTCTTGCCAGGATAAACACCTGGGCAGCAGGGTCTTCTGCCATGGTAGAGGTAGTGAAGGTCTCCTGCATGGTTCCCCACTCGGCTACTGCCACTTGTTTCATCTTAAAATTGTACTTTTTCTGAATTTCTTCCCGATAAGCCTGGGTTGCTTCTTCCTGTGCAGTGGTAGGTGCAGACGGCTCAGCGGATGACCACCAGTCTCCAATCGTTATTTCCATTCCACCTAAATCCATAGCCGGTTCTTCTTTGGTAACCTCCTCGGCAGAGGTTTCAGTGTCAACCTTCTCTGTAACAGTATTAGCATTGCTGCTGCCGGTTTCACTTGTCCCCTTTTGCTTACATGCGGTGAACATTGACATGCATAAAGTAATAACTAACATTACTGCTGCCCATTTAACTTTCTTTTTCATCATACTATAATCCTCCTTAAATACATTATATAGTAAAGTGATTTTCACTTTCCTAACTCATATTGGGTTGATTCTCATTACTTTTATTGGTTGATTCTCATTACTTTTTTTGCTAAAAAATCAACTGCTGTTATCTTTCTCACTTTTTGTTACTTTAACTGCAAAGCTGTTTCTTTTTCACAGTTCCAGTCAATTACATCTTTAAACCAGTCTGGCTTAGGCTTTCAACGAAGCCTCGTTGAGCTACAATATAAATGATCAATAAGGGAATAATAGCCATTATCATACCGGTTGAAATCATCATCTGTCCGTAAGCGATGGAGGGTTTACTGCCTACACCGTTTATAACGGTTAAATACTCTGCCAGCAAACTTGTAATTGCTGGTAGTTTATTAGCTAATAGTGCGGTTTTACCAAGAAACATTTTAGAATAGAAGGAATCCGTCCACTGCCACACAAAAGCAAAAAGGAAACAGGAAGTCAGAATTGGTCTTGCATCCGGTAGCATGATACGAAGGAAGGTTGAAAAATTACCACAGCCATCCACATATGCCGCCTCTTCTAACTCCTTTGGAACACCCCTGAAATATTGTCTGATTAAGAAAATATATAATCCGCTTTTTAACCCCATACAAGTCAGGCATAGTAACATATAAGGAATTATGGAATTCTGCAGATTAATAGTACTTCCTGTCACTAATTTGAACAATCCGAATACATCAAAAAAACGAAAATTCAGATAAAGGGATGACATAATAGTCTGCGGCGGTATTATAATTACTAATAAGACACAGGCAAACCAAACGTTTTTAAATGGGAATTTAAATCTGGCAAATCCGTAGCCCACAATGGTACATGAGATGACCTGTAATATACTGGATAAGGTTGATATTCCAATGGAATTAAACAAGGCCTTCCAAAAACTGATCAGGCTGTTAACCAGTTTATAATTGCCCAGGGTGAAATTTCTGGGTAATACGATAATCGTAGGATCATATAAATCTTTCTCCTGCATAAAACTTAGTGATATCTTATTAAATAACGGTTGTAATATTAAAAAGCACAAACCGAATAAAAGTACGGCTCTAAGAATCTGGTATATCTTACGGGATATAATTTTTTTCAGAAGATAGCCGCCTGATTTTCTGTTTCTGATAATTATTTCCTTCCATTTATCTTTCATATTCATCCTATTCATAATAGTACACCCACCTTGAGCTTATTGCGCTAAATACCACTATTATCAGGACAACTGCCGCAAAGTAAATCCAAGCCATGGCGGAACTGAAACCATAATCCATTTTCTGTATCATGTTTTCACTTATTTTGGTCATTACCTCACTGTCCGTTTTCATAAAGAAATCGACGATGGTATAAATTACATTAACAAGAATAACCGAACTTACCATAGGTAAGGTAATCTTCCAGAAACTCTCCCAGGCAGTACAGCCTTCAATGGTAGCCGCTTCGTACATACTTTTTGATATAGTCTGTAAACCGGACAGGAATATAATAATCTGGATACCGGAGGCTATTACTACATCATAGACATTATTAACAATGTCAAATACCACAGTTAAGAACCGTTTTCCAAATCCGCTGTTAGATAAGATTTCTTCCAGAACGGTAGTGATATTAGCAGTCTGCGTATTATTGCTTATATATTCCTGCATTCCGGATAACAGGCTGTTGTTATATTCCAAACCTACCAGCACACCGGAAGAAAGAATAACGGGAAGAAAAAATATGGCACGGACCAAGCCTCTTCCTTTAAAGGATTGATTTAATAATAAAGCCATAAAAAAGCTAACGATTAAGGTAGTTGGCACCTGAACTGCCATTTTAGTCAGTTCCGTTGTTAGCAGCCTTGTAAATTCAGGGTCTACTAAAAAGGCCTTTTTCAAATTACTAAGTCCTGTGTATTCCAGTAAAAAACCACCGTTACCGATGCCCACCACAACATTGCTAAAGACCATCTGGAGAGATTCAAAAAGAGGTATAACCATAAAAGCAATAAAGCCAATGATAAATGGCAATATGAACAGATATCCGGAAAAGGCTTTTCGGGTTTGTAAATCTTTGTGTTTTTTCTTAACCATACAGTTTACCTCCTTTCAACCAAGTAATCTCGGGCAGGTACCTTAATTGTACCATCTGTATACTCGGTATTATTGTAATTGACATATACACGGGTTCCATCTTCATATGTAGTAATATACACGCCCTCTGCAAGAGGTTGGTGTTTGGTTATATACTGATTAAAACAGAATCCCAGTTCCTTTTCGTACCGTTGGTATATGGACATGGCATTTTCTTTCCACCTGTCATAATCTGCCCCAAAAAGATAGGTATAATTTGAATTCTGTAACTTGGTAGCGGCCTCCTTCATAAAAGTAAAAGATAACCCTGCACCATATTCAGCACTTTTTAAAAGTAACTGTTGATAATCACCGGACAGATTAAGTGAGGAACCTGTATAATCGATAAGACCATGAAGGGCTATTGCATAAAAAGGAACCATATAATCAATAATCTGATATTGTTCACCTGTTAAATCCATATCACTTATAAAGCTGGCATATGGTAAAGTATAAGCGTTTCCACCGTTTACCATAATCTTTGTGCCTTTTGCTGCTATATTTGCTAAAGCATCGATTTGGAGCTTCATGGATTTTTCCCGGGTAGTCAGATTCTTTGGGTTATAATCGGCATTCAGCCGGAACCCTATATCGGAAAATGCTACATTTATCTTATAATTTGCTGCATAATCCCCTATCGTCCGCATGTATCTGGCAGTTAACTGGGGTTTTAATAAATAATAAGGATCTTTCTCGTCTTCAAGGCCAAAATAGACAGGAGAAAAATCGTATAATTTAGCCACCTCACGGCTTGCGAATTTGGCACCCTGTCTATTAGGACTAAAGTTGTCAAATAAACCGTTATCATAGGCATAGCTGGCCATTCCCTCCAGATATACCGGAACGTTTAATTCCGTGGCAGCCTTTAAAAAGGACTGAAAATCCCCTTTGCTCCCCAATACCTTGAGAGCTTTTACTGGTTCAGGTATAGTCTGCTTGATTCCTCCGTTCATCCATCCATTGTACCGTAGGGAAAGGTTCTTCATACCGGAGGTTTTTAATTGCTGTAATATCTGAGTGGCTTCTTTATAATCAGTAAGCGCTACAGGAACTGATACCGGATAACCCAGGCGTTGTTTTATCTGGTCAACTGCTCCGATTAACGTAATATTGACAGGTATCCCTATCTCTTCTTTTTTGGTCAGTTCAGGATGCTTCTTAATAAGATAATCTCTGTAAGCAGCAGCCATATCGGAATAACTATCTGTAGTAAGGAATCGGTATCTTTGACGGATATCACCCTCTGGTTTTTGGGCTTCATATACGATTACAGACTTATCTGTTTTGGCGGATACATTTAAGGAAGCATAGTGTATAGTTGTATAAGAAACATCTGCGTAATTATAATTATGGTTTCTTCCGCTGACATCTGCCTCAATCGAAGCAAGAGTCTGATAATCCTCCAGCATACACAGCATAGAACTTCCATTCCTAGCGATACCAAATACCGGCAGGGAAGTTCTGTTCTCCGATATCAGGGAATCTCTAGGGACGGCACTGTCAATTCCATAGATTTCAGTAAAATAACTGTTTTGTGTTTTCTTACCATTGTTAAAATTTATAATACCGCCGTTCCCCTCCGGAACCAGAATAAATCCCTCATCCTCCGTGCTTCCAGCACCAAGATATGGCAAAACCTTAACCTTCGTCAAAGGATAATTCTTTTTCCACTCCATACTTTCAAAAGGGAGGCTTACCACTAAATCACCATCTTCTAAACGATATTCAACAGAAATATTAAAATATGGTTTTTCTGTAGTATTAGTACCAGAATATCTTGCCGCATCCACTTCGTAATCTTCTCTGGTATAGCCGGCTTTTTCAAAGAGTTTTTCAATATTCTTTTTTAGATATTCCTGTGTTCCTTCTCTTAATACAAAGACGTTTTCCTTCTCAAGGTCTGGATAGGCAGCTAGCAATTTTCCAGGATCATCCGTTGCCCGAAGGTTATTAATGTCAATTTTTCGGTAATAAGTATTAATTTTTTTCTGGGAGGAACTATCCATCTTATCTGTGAATTCCTTCATTCGGGATTCCGGTGCTGCTTCCGGTAACAGATATGCTTTTTGGACATCACCGACGGTATAGTTAACGCGTATGTAATCGTCTCCATGTTCAATTGTATAGAATTTCTTTTGGATACTATAAGAGAAATTATCCAAAATTGTAGTAATGCCTGTTTCGTTGGTATACTCTATAATAAAAGTAGATTGCAGGTATTTTATATTTTGTGCATTTGCAGTGGTATCCTTAGCACCATCGAAAGGATTTGAGTCCCATACAGAATTGTTCACTTTATTAAGCAACTGAAAGTATGTATTGTTCCCATCCAGAGTAAGTTTTAATTTATCATCCTCCAGAGTGTATGACTTATTTTCTTCTGCATAGGAATGGGTATCCATGGCTTTGTCTTCTGGTGCTGTTGCGGAGCAGGCCAAAAGGGTGAAAGCCGAAAATAAAGCTAAGCCTATTATTGTTAAGCGTTTCATATTCAGCCCCCTAATCAGTAAAATCGGAATAGTATTTCTTTATATAAAGAAATAAAGTACGCCGCTGCATCGGTTACCAAACTGAAGAACAATAAAAAGATAAATATCATCAAAATCATACCCAGTACGGTAACTGCTATTGTAATTAGTGCTTTTCCCAGGGAGTAATCATGTATCATCATTACAGCGCTGATAATTAATATACCGCACCAGATTTCAGAAAAAGTATTGATATAATAATAAAAAGCCCCTTCTTCCATGGTCATAAGATTACTGATAAATATCATGGGAAACTGAATCAGAACATAGGGGGTTAAGGCATATCCTATGCCCATATGGATTTGTTTCATCGTACCTTTTCCATCAAACAAAGTGGTTAAAGCCCAATTTGCCACACAGGATAAAACAATGGGAATTAAAAACCCAAGTATAATACGCGCAATATTAACATACTCCCAAATAACCTTCATAAATAAAAAGCTGGTATACTGTAAACGCATTACATTCGTAAACAACGCCAGTATTATAATAATATTCGCAGCGGCTATAGAACCTCGTTTTTCATGCGTCAGATCCCAAAAGCCATCTAAAGGATGAGTCGATACATAAAGGGAATAACGCAAGGTTTTTCCTATATGTGAATAGTCAATTCTTTTTAAGGTTCCGGCTATATTCATTCTTCCTCCACCTCTCTTTTCACTTTTTTAATAAACCCGATGAAAGAAGGAAGTATAATGATTATGAAGAATCCCCCCACAATCCATCTGATATTACGTTCAATCCATTCCTTCCGATAATATTGAAACGCTTTTGAATAATTTTCTTCATCATACTTTAATTTAAAATACTCCATTGCTTTCTTATATTCTCCCTGTCTTAACAAAGAGCGACCGATACCTATATAAGCAAGGTCATAATTACCGTTCTGGGTTAATACCTCTTCCCAATAGTCAGCGGATTTATCATAATTACCTAATTTGTACTCACTTAAGGCATCACTGATTAATTGACCGTATTGGGTAAGACCCATAACGGTAATACTTACACTGGCAGAATCCAATATGAGCAAATCACTTTCCTGGTGTTCAAGGGCGGTTGGATAAAGAAAGCAGCCCTTTTTGTTACCCAGACTTCCAAAGGCATATAAAAGGTTACCCTGATAATCATAGCCAAATATACGTCCTCTCGTTCGGTCAATAGCAAAATAAGTATCATTATCAAGTGCTGTCACATCGATAAATTTGGAGGCGCCGGATACACCTGCGGCATTACCCCAGCTAAGGTCACCGATTGGAGGAAATTCACCGTTTTTAACTAAAATATCCGTACCCATGGAATTCAGTTTTCGGATTGGCTTCGCTTTATCCTCCCTTAATTCATTTTCTTTAAATGCAGAAGTGGTACAATAGATAAATTCATCCGGATCCAGCGACAGGTTATTATATTCCGTAGGCACGAACTGCTCCATCTGTTCTCTTTGTTTTTTCGTAGCAAGCAGTTTCCAGAAATAATCAATAATATTGAACTTTACTTCATTGGCACCAATAAAACCGGAAAATTCACCGTTATTTTTGTATTCTACAAAACCTTTATTGTAATTCTTTACAAGTACAATCGCTCTGCCGGATCGGTCAACCACTACTTTAACCGGCTGGAAACTAGAGGTCTGATCCACCGTTTCGTCTACTGGACGTATCAGCTCTTTTACCAGTTTATAATCCGGGGTTAAATGTACTACCCGTTGATTTCCTGTATCACAGATATAAAAATCACCTTTTTCCGTTACAAAGATATCCTGAGGACCGGAGAATGTGTTAACTGAGGATTCACTGGTAAATTCAGTCAGGATATCCACTACCTGATAAATACCCTCTTTTTTTTCTATCATGACGATCCGGTTATTTCCCGTGTCACAGACATAAATGAAATTATTTCTAACAAATAATCCCTGAGGATCGGAAAAATCGCTAATCCCAAGAGCTGCGCCTGTAATCATCTCCTTCGTCTCATAAGCATCCGGAGATTCCCTTTCAAGCCCCCACCAATCATAGGTATAGGTATATTTTGTAGTTTCCGCTGATACTGTTATTGGTGGGAACAACAGTAGTACCATAAAGCAGAATAGAACTGCTGCAGCACTATTTCTCTTCATAGTCTCCTCCTTAATCCTTAATACCAGAACTTGCCATTGTTTCAATTACATTGCTTTCCACAACAATAAAAGTGGTTATGGGCACAATCATCATGACCAAGGTTACCGCTGCCCCAACACCTGCCCTTGCGATACCGCCGCTTACAATCTGCTGCAAGGCATATGGAAGGGTTTTTAAATCCTCGGAATATATAAAATTAGAGGCTCTCACATTCCACAAGGCCTGTATAGAAAGAATCATAAGTGTCAGCCAGGCAGGGCGTACCATAGGCATTACGATGGTTGAGAATATACTCCATTCTTTTGCCCCGTCAATTTTAGCAGCTTCAAGTAAAGCATCCGGAATGCCTTCCATATACTGCTTCATCAAAAACAACCCCATAGGTGATGCAAAGGCCGGTATAATTACCGCCCAGGGTGTATCCACCAGGCCAATTTTAGACATCACCAGATAGTTAGGGATTGCAGTAACATATCCGTTAAACATGAGTGCGGTTACAACGATTCCAAAGAAAGTCTTACTCCCCGGGAACCGGTATTTGGCAAGTACATAAGCTCCCATGGCGGCTATAATAATATGTCCCGCCGTACCTAATATGGTAATAAATACCGTATTAAACAGATATCTGGAAAATGGCACCCAGGATTTACTCATAATAACAAAGAGATCCTGAAAATTATCAAAGGTAGGATTTTGTACAAACAGCCTGGGTGGATATACAAAAATTTCATTAAGAGGTTTAAAGGCACTGTTAATGGCATAAACCAAAGGGAAGGCCATAAACAGCCCGAAGAAGATCAGCATTAAATAAATGCCGAAATCCCCGCCTCTGGAGCGATTGGGTTTTCTTCGTTTTATATGTTTTTTAGATTTCATAGCTCTCTTCTCCATTTATCTGATTTAAGTTCCTACTCTCCTGAGCATAGCCTGAATTATTTTATTACAAAGAATCATTACCATAAATAATAAGGTTGCAATGGCGGATGCATACCCCATTTCAAACCGGATGGAACCATAATCGATAAGGTGGGTAACTACAGTCTGGGTTGCATAATCGGTACTTGGAAAACCGGTAAGGGCTACCGGTACATCCGCAATACCAAAGGATTGGGTAATTGTCATAACCGCACCAAACATAAGCATGGGTTTCATACTGGGAAGTGTAATATACCATAGTTCCTGCCAGCGGTTTTTCACTCCGTCAATATAACCCGCTTCATACTGAGCTTTATCAACTCCTTGTAAACCGGCTACAAATGCCAGGAAGCCGGTTCCAAGACTCATCCAGAGACTTACGATTATTACAACCATCAGCATATACTTAGGATTGGTCAGCCAAAGTATCGGTGCACCAATAAATCCAAACTTCATTAAAAAGGCATTAATATAGCCATAGGCATCACCGGAAAACATAATAGCCCAGATTAAAAATACCTGTCCGGATATGGTAGGGGCATAAAAAATTACAATGGCGAAGGCCCTTAAATATCTTGGCAGCTCGTTAATGAACCAGGCAAACAAAAAAGCTGCCATATAGCCCACGGGACCGGTAATTGCTGCTAAAAGAAAGGTGTTTTTGACAGCGGTTAAGAATACATCATCAGCCAGCAGCAGGTTTATATAATTCTGGAGTCCGATAAATCTTGGTGGTTCCAATATGTTGTAATATGTAAAGCTTAAAATCAGAGAAGTGACAACGGGTACAACATAAAACAACACAAATAGTATGGCGTAAGGTGCTAAGAACAAATAATATGTCTTAGCTTTTTTAGCCTGTTTCCATGTGATAACCATATCTTTTCTTTTCTTCCTGATATACTTCTTTATAAAGGTTCTCATTCTTATACCCATTGCATACCGCAAGATTAGCGATACTGCCACAAATAAAAGTGGCATCCTTTCATTCCAAAAATTTTAGAACTTCTGTAAATCTGAATATATCAATCTTGTTTTTCATCCAAACCGAATTCCACACGCTTTTTTTCTATCTCTAAATCAATGGTTGCAGCATAATCAAGAAGAGTTTCTCTGGGATCTTCATTCCTGTTTAATACTTTCCTTATGGCATTGGTTATATGTCTTTGCGTATAATAACCTCCTGCAACCTCTCTTAATCCAACAGTCCAGTCCCATTGTTCTTTTAACACTTTAAGCTGCTCTTTACTCCAGGAAAGCTGTTCAAAAGCATTCATATTTGCCGTGGCATAACGGGCAGACGCACCCATGACACTTTCCATCTCCTGTCCAAAGCGTACCTGGGTCTGGGTACTAACCCACCATTTCATGAAATCCCAGGAATTATTTCTGGTAGTATCATCCTTAGCTTTTAACATCAGGGTACAAAGACCAGAAGTGTGACAGGAACGGTCTATCGTTCCATCTTTTTTTCGGGTACCAGGTATAACGGTAAAATCCCACAATCCACGAATCTCAGGGGCAAAAACTACTAAGGTATTAAAAGTACTGTAATCAGCAATGCCAAGGGGCATCTGACCCGAGCGGAAGAGATTGGGAAAATCATAAATTGTCGGTAATTTATACTGTGTAAACAACTTAGTCATGGACTCAAAGGCCTTGGAACCATATTCCGAATCGATGACGGTCCGTTTTCCAGCCTCATCATAAACCGTACCTCCATTTTGATAGAGCATGGCGAACAAACTGGATAAATCCGGATTTGATACATTGTTCAGGGTACGTTCCGTTGAGGGAATGGCAACCGACATGTTATTCTGTTGGATTATAGGCAGTATGGCTATAAGATCCTCCCAGGTATCTGGCACCTCAATTTTAAGTTCCTCTAAAATATCCTTTCTATAAAACATAACATTAAAGTTCTGGGTCTCCGGCAGTGCGTAAATTCCTCCCTCAAACTGATAAGGTGTATAAGCACTTGCTTTAAAATTCTTTAACACCTCCTTACAATCTGGAAATTGAGTAAGATCTTCCACTGCATTACGGAGGGCATAATTTACCGGCTCTCCCTGCCCTGCTGAGATAACAACATCCGGACCTTTTCCGGCAATAATCGCGTTAAGCAGGGTGCCAGCTTCGACAAGCTTTACATTGACCTTTATACCTGTGGAAGGTGTATAGGTATCATCAATCATGGATTTTAAAATGGTACTCTGATCACGTCCCGATAAAATCCATACCTGAATAGCTTCATCCCTGTCGTAAACATCGCCCACAGCATTATAGTCCGTAGTAAAGGAGGCTGCAAAAGACTTAATTTCATGCAAGGCACTCTTTATTAAGGTATCCTTAACAATATCCGGGTCTTCGTTCACACCTGTGACAGTCAGGTAATCGATATCCAGAGGAGCTTCGGAAAGATTTAGGATACTGGTTCCTATGGCACTGATATTATCCTTGAAATTTGTAAATCTACCGGGTATCTTGGAAGGGTTTTTAACAAAGGTTTCTAACTGGCCGGCCAGGGTTTGTATGGCGGCAATCTGATTTGTCTTCTCACCGGAATAAGCTACGATTTCATCAATTATTTTATAAAGACGTTTCCTTTCCAAATCCATCGATTCGATAATCTCCGGATACACCTTTTCTATCTTATAGTCTCTGTACTTATCCGGTGTGGTACCGGTAAGTACCAGGATTTTTCTATAAATACTGTTAAGCCGGTAAACACTGTCTTGCATCTCATTTAAAATATTGCCCATATCCCCAAGTGTAACCTCCATTCTCAAGGTGTGTTCCCCTCGTGTCAGATAGAATTTATATGGTATATCTTCTTCATTGGAAAACCTGTTTGAGATCCATTCATTGCTGTAGCGGAATGGAATCTGTTCCATTTCCTTAAAAGGGACTACTCCATCAATATAAATGGTACGGTTGGATACAAAGCCCCGGTTATAATTCTGTCTGGCTTTTACACTCAGATTGTAATAACCGTCCTCCGGTATACTAAAGTTCCATTCAATCCATTGTCCGGATATTCTCCAGGCATTTCCTCCAATCATATTTAACCGGATTTTCGATACACTGTAAGGCACTGTTGTGGGTGAAGAACGGTCATATAAGGGATAAAGGGAGGGTGAAGAACGCAGGGTCGATTCTTCTCCTTGTATCACCTGTTTATAATGTAAGGCTGTATCGGATAGTGTAGCCTGCGGTATATCTTTTAAGTATTCTTCATAGGACTTATCCTGGGTTACAGCCCGAAGGGTTATGGATTTTATAACCATTGGTTCATTAACAGATTCTAGCCCAATAGTATTGGGTCCTTTTTCAAAATAAAAAGTATAAGGTTTTGTAAAATACCCCAGATTATCTTTAAAATATTCGCCCGTCCAGGCTGGTTCATCAATCTGGCTGGGTTTGATATCATTCCCCTGGTTATCGGTTTTAATAACCTCTGAATTTTTCCACAACCGGGTAAAACTTATGGTGTCGGCACCCAGAAATGGTATTTTGCCATTAATATAAAATTTTCTTTCGATATCTACTCCTCTTGATTTCACAGGGAAATACCGTATGTAAACCTGATACATACCGGCAGCCGGGACATTAACCTGCCACTGAGCAAAGGAGTCTTCATAGGTATAGAGGACCTCTTCTTCTCCTTCATATTCTTCTAAAAGCTTTATATCATTGCTTCCAGTGTATTTTGCTATATCCACCTCGATATTTTCGGTAGGAAATAAGGAGTCCTTATGGGCTTCTAAATATTTGGTATAGGTATTCTCCCGTCCGATTCCCCCAACTTCTTTGTCCAAATCTGCAGTCCCGGCATATTTTTCATTAAAACTATCTGTCTGATTTCTGGGAATACTACATAGGATTACAGTAAAAATACAAATCAATAGTATTCCTGATACCATTTTAAATTTCCTGCTCATAATTACCTCTCCTGTTTTTGAATAAGGGAAGACCAAAGGTTTCTTAAGAAACCAGGTTCTTGTATAAATGACATTGTGCCTATTCAACATTATATCTATTAAACTTTGTAACTTTTGAATATTGTATTTCTATTGAAATGTTGTAACTAATAAGCTTTGTATCTATTGAAAAATGAATAATAGGATTTTAGAAGCTTTCTACTAATTTATAACATACCTTAAAACGACAATCTTCTTTCTGATTGCTCAAAACCATGCCAATTAATGCTATCTCTACTTCCCCACCGCATTTTTTACTGTAATTTGTTGAATGCAGCTGGAATTATACATGTTTCGATACTCGGTAGGAGTACATTTCTTTATCTCTCTGAAATTCCGGTTAAAAGCAGACAGACTGTTAAAACCGCTTCTCATAGCAATCTGAACGATAGAGAGATTCGGGTCAGTCAGTAACCTTTCCGCATACATAATACGTCTTTTCACAAGATACTCATAATATGTGACTCCGGAAAATTTGCAAAAGAGACGAAAAAAATGATATTTGCTGAAGCCTGCCATGGTAGCTACCTCATCAATCGTCAGGTTCTCTGTACAATGTTCGTTTATGTACTGGCATATGTGCAAAAATTTGTCTATGTATTGATGTTGTTTATTTTTAACAACACTCTTATCTAATTTGTCCAAATTCAAACAATTTCTGCCGGCAATAACAAAGAAGTTCTTCAAGAGAGCTTCAATGGATATCATGTAAAAAGGAGGACGGTTTATATATTCATCTGCTACTTGCTTTAACATACTTACTAAGTGCTGGTGATACTCAGCCTTGTCAGTCTGACGGCTAAGTATACAAGGATAAAATCCTCCGCTAATAGAATCAATTCCCACCAATCCGTTTAGTAAAGAATTATCGCATTGTACGATAAGCCGTTTACCCGATGGAGGAGCAAATAATTCATGCATTTCTCCGGATGGAATCATTATAATATCGCCGGGATTAAGAATATATTGCTCCTTGTCTACTACGACTGTGTACATACCTTCTAAGGGCATAATAAGTTCTACATCCATGTGCCAATGTATGGGATAGTCCTCATATTCCCTGTTGATGTAAAGCCGAACTGGCATATTGTCCGGATGATATACAGTTTCCCTGGTACCTGTTAATTTTTCTATCATAAATGCCTCCTCATATAACTATAGATGAATAGATTAAGAAGTACCTGATAAAAAGGGATGGTTATTATGCTTAAAACTATAGCTTATATCGCAACTTTTTGGACGATACCTTCCCAATTAATTCAATAGTATCTTCTTTTTTGCTCCTCAATCTTGTGAATTTTCCCCATTGATTACCATATGTTTACCATTATTTTTCTGCAATTATTTAATTACTAAATGTTTCGATAAAATGCCGTATCCTCCTTAATATATTATATTTTTGTACAATTTCAATAATAAAAAGCTGTTTTTTACAGCTCTTTCTATTTATTTATAACACATAAACCTATAATTAAGCTCCCTGTTGATTGCTAAAAAGCATGCCATTTATTGCTATTTTAAACTTAATAAATTTTATTCAGCAGGATAGTTTAATACGGGAACAAAGATGTTGTGATGATTTGCAGAAGCAGCATAAAGTTAATATGGATTCTCTCCATATTACAAGAAATTAGATTTTGAAATGCAAAATATTAAGCTATGAGACAGCCTGTTTATAAATATAAACCCCGGATAAAATTTAATCTTTGAATTATATATCTTTGAATAGATGTCAGTTTTTAATAAGATAAGACTTATATTTTAATGAATAAGGTAATGAGAATTAAGGTATGAAGAATAATATATTTTTAAAAAAGTATGAAGAATAAATAAATAATAAGGTACTAAAATAAGGATTAATATTAAAAATAAGGTATTAAAAATAAGATACTAAAATTAAGGTACTAAAATTAAGGTACTAAAATTAAGGTATTAAAAGTAAGGTATTAAAAGTAAGGTATTAAAATTAAGATATTAAGAAATATGGAATATAGAAATAAGAAGGTATCAAGAGATAAGGTATTAAAAATTAAGGTTTAAGAAATAAGATAAGACATAAGATAGTAAGACATAAAACAGTAAGACATAGGTCTTTGCAAATTTTAAACCGTTACAAACATTATCTTAATGAATTCATTTACAGGAAATATTGGAGTTTACAATCAGTACAATCCTGCGGTCTCAGGCAGTGTCTGGACCTACAGAATTGTTCTGATAAAGATTATACTGGTATAACCGCTGGTTATTATTGATATTTAATATGTGAATTTTACTACAAATGTCCGTACATTAAACTATAGAACTTTATACTATCCAAATATATCCTCTAATTCCTCTTTTGTCAAGGTATTAATAAAAACTTCCTGGGATTGTATGACTGAGTCGGAAAGATTTCTTTTCTTTTGCTGTAGTTTATATATTTTTTCTTCAATCGTTCCTTTTGTAATTAACTTAATGACATGTACGGAGTTAATCTGTCCAATACGATATGCCCGGTCGGTAGCCTGCTCTTCTACTGCCGGATTCCACCAGGGATCATAATGGATGACCGTATCAGCTCCTACCAGATTAAGACCGGTACCGCCCGCTTTTAAGGATATAAGAAATACCTCCCCTTCCCCTTGATTAAAGCGTTTGACATAATCGTTTCTGTCATGGACCTTTGTTGAACCTTCCAAATAAAAACTGGAAACATTCTGGTCCTTTAACTCTTTTTCTATAATAGCAAGCATGGAAGTAAACTGTGAAAATACTAAAATCCTGTGACCATTCGCGATGGCATCCGATATTATCTCTAACAGGAGTTCCAGTTTTCCACTGCCTCCGGTATAATTATCGATGAAAGTACCCGGGTGACAGCAGATTTGGCGAAGTCTGGTCAAAACAGCAAGAATTTTAAGTTTGCTCTTTTCTAATCCGTTTTCTTTTATTTCGTTATCAAGTTCATTCTTGGCATTTTCCACATAGGATAGATAAACCTTCTTCTGTTCTTCTTCCATATCCGTAAGCATTTTAGTTTCAACTTTATCCGGTAATTCCTGCAGTACATCTTTTTTCATACGCCTTAAAATAAAGGGTAAAATACGCCTGTTTAAATCCTCTAAAACGCCCTCCTCCAATCTCATAATTGGTTTTTCATACTGGTTTACGAACTTACTGTGGCTGAATAGGTAATCCGGCATAATAAAATCAAAGATAGACCATAATTCGGATAAAGAGTTTTCAATCGGTGTACCCGTCAGTGCAAAACGATGTTCTGCCTCTAATAGTTTCACGGATTTTGCATTAAGGGAATCAGCATTCTTTATATACTGGGCTTCATCGATAAAAACCGTGTGAAACTGTAATTTTTGATAAAGATTAATGTCCCTGCGCATTAAGGGATATGAAGTTATCAGGATATCCACCTGATTATCAGCTTCTATTAATTCCTGACGCTCCTTGGGATTGCCGGTTACTACTGAGGAGGTTAAAAAGGGAGCAAAATTTTCAAGCTCATCCTGCCAGTTGTAAATCAAGGAAGAGGGACAGACAATTAAAAACCTGGCAGCTGCCAGCATTTCCTTTATTGCGGCAATATAAACGATTGTCTGCAAGGTTTTACCAAGACCCATGTCATCCGCTAAAATACCGCCAAGGTTATTATCTGATAAAGTTCGAAGCCATTTATAGCCGGACACCTGATATCCCCGCAGTTCTGCCTGAATCCCCTCCGGCAGATTATACTCCGTTTCGCCAGGATTTAAAATCTTTTCAACAAGTTCTTTAAAATCCTCGTTCTTTTCTACTTCGAGGTGTTTTTCATTAAAAACATTATTCAAATACAAGGCGGTATTTTTGGATAATCCAATGGTATCCGCATTTAATTCTTTGCCGGATATGCCAAGATAGCTTAAGATATCCCATACTTCTTTGATATTATCAGCTTCAAGATCGATAAAACTGCCGTTTTTCAAACGGTAATATTTCTTCTTCATTCGATAGGATTTAAATAAATCTTTTAATTCCTCTCTTGGTACATCTTCATAGTTTAAATCCATTTCCAGCAAATTAACACCGTTACTTACCCGCAAACCGGCCTTGAAACTGCCAGGTGACTTGATATTTATTTTTTTAAAAGCTTCGGAATAATATAATTCACAGGTTTGTGATAACTCGTGGATTCCACCTGTCAGGAATTCATATATATCATCTTCATTACGCATGACAAAGCTATGCTGTTTAGGACTGAACCCATGTTTTTCCAGATAATCAATATAATAATCTTCTTTCTGGGGCTGTCTGACAATTATAAAATTATCGGAGGACGGGTTTTCAAATGCATTAAATTCGTGTTCTCCATATCGGTAACGGAGTTCGGCATGTATATAGCTTTTCACTTTGTCCAGATAGACTAAAGCCTTTAATTCCGATGTTATAAAACGGTCCTGAAGCTCTTTTGGTACTGTCAGTTCCATGGTTTCACTAATTTTAGGCAATACAACTTCTAAAAACTTACTTTTATTGATACCCTTAAAGATCAAGGGTTCTTTCCGACCGCCTAAATTATTATAAAAAGGCAGGTAATTTCCTAAAAATCGTTTGGTAGGCTTATAGATACAGCCGTTCAGATAGAGTAATTCTCCGGAATCAGTAATAGGAATCACACTGTATTTACCATGATAATCCATAACGATGCCATCATCAATTAAGGATAAATCATATTCAATTTTAGGATTATCTGCTTTATAAATTACATCCTCATATTCTTTACCATATAATTCCAGATCAAAAGTACCCTCTTCTAGAATATCCAATAGCCGTAATAACATATTTTTGGTCAGAACAATATTGGCTTTGGAAAACAGCTTGGAATAAAACAATTTATCAATGGCTTCCTGAATCTCATAGATCTGAAGAATATAATCCAGGATTTTCTTAGATTGCCTGTCAAATTTACTTTCCCCATGGATATATTTAAATTCTTTGCCTAGTAATATGTTTTCTTTATTATAAAAGTCTGTTAAAAACTTTTTGATTGATTGGATTTTATAGTAATGATGATTTCCCACTCTCAGAGCAATTACCGCAGAACCGGTCTCTGCTCGTAAGATTGCCGGTATCGATATACTTACTTTTATATGATATGTTTCGCCCTGGGTTAAGGTATCTTCCTGATTGCCAAAGTATCCCAGGATCTGGTATACGGTTTTTTCTGCCGGATTATCTGGTTCCTCCATAAGAGATCGTTCAACATAATTCAATACAAAGAAAAGTGCAGTAATAACATGCTTACAAGCACCTTCTTCTTTTAAATGTTCAGAGCAATTACATTTATGATCAAAAGAACCATCTTCAAAGACCTGAATTGTAACCATATATTCAAAATTATCCTTAACTGTAATACGATATTGCTGTTTTGCATTGGACCAGGTTGCATTAACCACATGATTCTGTTTATAATCCTGCAGTCCTCTTGAATATACTGTATCACTTGCAGCCAAATTTCTTATTCCCATTCTGGATAATCGTATCATTTCGCAGACTCCTTTTACTTGTCCATTCTTTGCATCCTAATATTATACCACATTTTCAGAATAATTGTTATGCTTATTCTGAATTTTTACAAAGAAATTCAAAGTATAAAGGTATTTTCCTATTTAGACAGCAGCATTTAAGGTCGTTTCTTTTCGGAACATAACCCGAAGACCAGAAACCAAGCAGGTAATTATCCCCAATAACGGTATAATAATTTCAATATAAGTTCCTTTTCCAGTCAATATGATATAGATACCCCAGATAAAAAAGGGTAATGCCAGGCAGGCAAAAAGAGTACCACCGATAAGTTTTCGAAATTTACTTTTTCTGATGGATTTTAATATTCCTTTCATAAAATATCCCCCTAAATTGTTTCCTATATATAAGACGATTGAAACTTAAAAAAAGTTTCATAATTGGTAAGATTTTTTTAAGAAATTTTATAAAAATTTAAAAAAGGTATTAATTGATAGAACATATGTCCGGCATTTAACTGAATTCGATATCGTTTCGCTTCCATTTGATAATTCAAAAGTACGTTTAACAGGTATTTTATATTGTACATCTTAATATATTTTCTTAAGTTTTTTATAAAGTTTTTTCTAAAGTTTTTTTCTAAAGCATAATAAAAACATTTCATTAAATTATTTTATAAAATAAGGAATCAAAAGAGAAGTTTTTGACTTTAGAGGTTGAGAGAAACTTTGATATCGGAAGTCTCATACGAAATGCCGATACAGATCTTTTGTTTAAGTCTGTACCGGCATTATTAAAATTCTTCAAAAAAATTATCTTTAATCCAGAAGTACCTCCAACTCATCCATCGGCATGGGTTTATAAAAGAAATATCCCTGAACCATATCGCAATGATTTTCTTTCAAAAACCTGGCCTGATCCATAGTTTCAACACCTTCTGAAATTACTTTAAGTCCCAAGCCCTTTGCCAGATTTATTATATTGGTAATTACAATTTTATCCTTATCATCCATAATGTTATACATAAAAAATTCTTTATCCAGCTTTAGGATATCGATTGGCAGGGTCTTTAAAAGATTCAAGGAGGAAAAACCGGAGCCAAAATCGTCAATGGAAATTAAAAAACCCTTTTCACGAAGACTGTTAATGAAACGCTTTAACCGATCCAGTCCCTTTAGAAAGATACTTTCGGTAATTTCTATTTCAATTAGTTCGGTAGGAAGCTGATATTTATCGATTAGAAACTCAAGTTTTTGGATAAATAGTTCATCATCAATATGAAGCCTGGATACGTTAACAGAAACAACAATTTTATGCTTCCCCATATCAAGCCACCGTCTTAGCATTTTAAAAGCCTCTTCATATACATAAAAATCAAGTTCCACAATAAATCCGTTTTTCTCAAAAACAGGAATGAACTCGGCAGGATTCATAAGCTCTCCGCTTTCGGTCTTCCATCTGACTAATGCTTCTGCACCAATAATTCTTAAGGTACGCAGTTCAATCTTTGGCTGCATATACACAATGAATTCATGATTCCTAAGTGCTTCATGCATATGGTTTTCAATCATCTTTTCTTTGGTAACGGCTTTATGTAAATTATCATCATAGACGGAATAGGTACTCTTATGAAAACCCTTTAACCTTTTTCGGGCTGTATTAGCCTTATCTATTGCCACACTAAGTATGTTATCTTCGCAGGTCATAAAATAGATACCACTGATGATAATCGGATTAACTTTGGGATAATGTAACTTATATTCCTGATGGATGGAATGATAAATTACTTTAATCCGCTCCATTATCTCGGTTTTACTCTTATATATAAGCAGAATAACGAAAATATCTCCGCTAATCCGGCAGAATAATTCATCCTGTGATAAGTAGTTTGATAAACTGTCTGCATAGAATTTCAGGATCTCATTACCGGTGGAATAACCCCATTCATCATTAATATATTTAAATTTGTCAAAGTCGGAATATATAATTGCATATTGCAGATCTTTTGAACTTGCTATTAATTTCATAGCTTCTGCTTCAAACTTTGGGAGGGTTAATAAGCCAGTGAGATTATCTTTTGACTTAACCCGTTCTATGAATCCGGTTACGTCAGAAGAGCAAATCAGATTCATCTTTTGCCCGCCTGGTAAATCAACAGTGGAAGCAGTAGTACTTAACCAGGCTCCTAATTTTTGATTATATGCCTCGACAGAATACCGGGTATCTGAATTATTCAGACCGTTTAACGGACAGGTATCACAAGGTGTATCTCGTCCAAAAATCGCATGGTAGCATAATTCTCCAAGTTTGACTTGAGGAAACATTTTCTCTGTATATTCACTGACATAAAGCAACTCATAAGTACCCGCCTTAATAGCATAATTACTAAGTTTTTGGTTATTTAACATAGCCTGGGTGAAAAATATTTCCTTATTCAGTTCTTCCTTGCTTCTTAGTTGTAATATATAATTACTGATTATCCTGGTAACAAACATTAAGGTATCTAATACCGATTTTTCCCAGGCGCGGCTCTTACTACAATCCTCATAATTAACGGTTCCGATAAACTGTCCTGCATCATAGATTGCACATTGCACCAAAGCCTTAATGCCTGCCTGATTGTAAAAATGAAGCAACCCCGGTTTAGCATCTAATTTTGATATATCTTCAAAGTAGAAAATTTTACTATCTGTAAAAAGTTGATTATATTGCTCTCTTAAGTCGACAGAAGGTATAATTTCTATCACCGGAGAAGTTCCGGTATTAAGCCACTCAAAACTGATTCTGGGTTTTTGGTTGGAGGTTTCATCTTCAAAAATTGTGATCCTTGACAAATCATAAAACTTCCCAATCTCTGTAAATATCTTATGAATGGAAATTTCAACCTCGTTATCTTCACTTAGGATATCAAAAGTATAATTTAACAGTCGCTTTTCTGCCCCAAAAATATCTTCATAGTTGATATATTTCTTCTTTTTTTTATTACCCTTTTGCTCTATTTCACCTTTATAAACTGCTGTATTCAGTTCAGAATCGTATATAATAAATTTATCCTTACCGCTGTTTTTGGCTTCATAGAGTGCAATATCTGCTTTTTGAAATAATTCTTCATAAGTAAATCCGTCTTTTGGAAATACAGAGATCCCTATACTGACAGTTAACTTGCCATTATCTTTTAATCCGGGCATATTTCCCCTGACCATATCACATATAGATTCAGCCGTATGAATGACCTGCTCCTGACGGATTCCACTCTTTTGAATAACCACAAATCCGTCACCGTCAATTCTTCCGACAATAGCTTTTGCATCAAACAGTTCGGATAAATGACCCGCAAATGTTTCAAGTACTATATCACCATAAATATGTCCGTGAACCTCATTGATTTTTTTTAGATTGTCAATATCAATTAAAAAAAAGGAGTAATTATCAATAAGCTCTGATTCTAAGCTCAATTTAAGGCAATTATCTAACTTTTCAATTACTGTTGCTTTGTTGTATAATTGGGTTTGACTATCCTTTTCCCTATTAATTACCGGATTTCGTATCCCGGAGTCACTATTTCTTTCTTTTAACTCATTCAGAAGCTTACCGTTGTCTTTTTCTTTATACGTCATAACCAAGTAATAGTCTCCTTTTATTTGCTTATTGTTATTGATATAGACATATTATTTTTATTTAAAGATAGAAAGATAAATTTTCCCAAATATTAGAGTTAATTCTATGTAATTTTTGTACAAATTACTATTTTCTCTATTATATTACAATTATTATAATATATCAATCATCAAAAGCGGAAATGCCCATTTTTACACTATCTTCTACATAACAGATACTGCCCTTATGCTGTTTTCCCTTTTTCTTAAGTCTGGCCAGTTCTTCCGTTAATTCATTTGAGGAATAGTACGCTCTATTTTTATTAGAAACTACGGATATGGTCAGAGAAGCCAGCGGATATTCTTCAACTATTCCGTGACGATTGGTGGATATAATATAACCTCTCTTTCGGTCTTCCTCCGTATACATCAACAGTGCTTCTTTCTCAAAATCTTTAATGATATAAGAAGGCAATACTTCCCAGTTATAATTATCGGATATCATAATGAAATCATCACCGCCCACGTGACCTACAAAAATACTGTCATCTTTATAGTTCAATATAATATTTGACAGGATTTTTATTACTTTATCTCCGTTTTCAATTCCGTAAACATCGTTGTATGCTTTGAAATTATCAATATCTATGTAAAAAATACTGTATTCACTCTTAAACGTGATACATTGGGTAATTTCCTGTTCGATAATTAAATTACCGGGAAGTCCGCTTAAAGGATTTAGATTCTTAGCATTGGCAACATCAATTTCCGTGGTTTTTTGCAGCAAATCTTTAACTGTTACAGTTCCGTAATATCTGCCTTCTTTTGTAACAACAATCATATCATAGATTTTGCTGTTTTCCCTCTCCATAGCAAGGTAAGATACCGTATTGATTGGTGTATGATAATCGACTTCTAAGTATTCCTTATCCATTATATCGGCTATTTCTTTTCTTTGGTAAAGACTAAACCCATATCTTCCGCTTACTTTTAATATCAGATTTTCTCTTGTTATGATTCCCAGTACCCGGTCATTTTTTATAATACACATCCCATATACATCGGCATTAGACTTAAAATCGTCAAATACATGTTCTACCTTTGTAGAAGGGGCAATAGTTTTAGTATTTTTTGTAATATTTTCGATATATAAACTGGATAGTTTTACACCCAGATTATTATTCTTCTTTTGGTTCATATCAACTATGTAACGGATAAGTTCCGTATCGATATCCCTCATAACTTCATCCGGCTTTTGGATATAATAGCCTTGACCATACTGTACACCCAGATTGATCAAGGCTTTGAGTTCATCTTTAGTCTCAATTCCTTCTGCAATTAGATTAATATTGGTAACTTTTGAAAATTCAATCAGAGATTTTACAAGTACATATTTAAAGCTGTCCTTATCAATACCCCGAATCAGCTTCATATCCAATTTCAGGTAGTGGGGATGAATATCACTGATGAGATTTAATCCAGAATAACCTGCACCTGCATCATCAATGGCAATTTTAAAATGCTGCTTTTTATAATGATCCACCACCCCCTGAAAACTATCCATATCATGGATGGCCTCCCGTTCGGTTATTTCAAATATAATGTTCTCTGGTATAATATTGTATTTATTTATATAATCTATCGTAAATCCGTCCCGGAATTTTTTGTCATGCATTACTCTGGGGTTTACATTAACAAATAATTTTTTATCATAGGGCGGTTTCATCTGAATAAATGCTGCTTCCAGGGATTTTACCCGGCAAAGCAATTCAAGATCCCATAAACGGTTGCATTCCCCCGCCAGGTGAAAAAGTTCCTCTGTATTGCTGATAATTGATTTGCAGGTAATTCTGCTTAAAGCCTCATGACCCAAAATCTGTCCGTCCCTTAAGGATATAATAGGTTGAAAAACGGATTTAATCTGATTTTTCTCAATAATGTAATCTAATTCATTCTTAATAATATCTGATCTAGAATCTGACATTATAATTCCTCCATCTTATGTTAAGCAGTTATCTTCCTAAAACATAAAGAGTAAGTCGTTTAAGGCTTTTATCTTTTTTATCATTATATAAAATTTGTGTAAATTACAGAATATACTACTGTTAAAAGCACGTAAATTGTTAAGAAGCCTTAAAGTATAAGGACTTTGTGGAACAGTAGTTTTTCTAAAAATACCAAATATTAGAGGAAGAAATTACTTTCCATTTATTATTTTAAGAACAATCAAATTACATATCATTTTAATTATCTTCTGGATATGTTACTACTTTTATTTTAGATAATACAAAAGACTGCATCCGATTCAAGCCGGCAGCAGTCTTTTGAATCTATATAGATGGTCTTATATAGCTCCATATGTACAAAACATTGGTTGAAGCTAATTTATCGAAACATTTTTAATACCTTTGCGTTATATCTTTACATTGAATTTACTTAAAGTGGAGCCAGGTATTAATAATTTTTTCAATACAGAATTTAAAATCAATCTTTTCTACAGCCATTTTTGTTTTTATAGGAATTTCTTTGATGAAATCTTTACCGACGTAATACTTGGCGCTGCCTACAACAGAATCAGCTTTTACCGGAGCGGCTATTGCCTTTGGAACCTTATATACTATATTTACTTTCTCATTTTTACCCATTAATATCGGAATATCCCCTTCATAATAAAGGTCCACTAAAGGGCTCTTGCCATCCTCCACATAAACAGGTGCGAACACTTTATCCTTATCAAAAATCTGTCGTAATTCAAAATTATCCTTGCCATAATTCATAAGTTCCAACGTGTCGGACCATTTATACGTTTTATGGGGGGGCCAGCCACAGGCTAATACCGCAGATACAAAAGTACGGTTATCCTTTTTCGCGGCTCCTACAAAACAATAACCGGCTTTCCCGGTAAAACCGGTTTTTACGCCAATGGCACCGTCATACATATACAAAAATCGATCTTTATTACTGACTGCAAAAGCTCTGCCGGTTTTTAATTCCTTAAACTGCCAGAGGGCAGTATTGGTTATATCAATAAAGTCTTTATTTTTAATTGCATAACTTGCTATTTTAGCTAATTCTACAGCTGTAGTATAATGATCCGGGGCATCCAATCCGTTGGGAGTCACAAAGTTAGTATGCTCACATCCCAGCTCTTTTGCCTTTTTATTCATCATTTCGGCAAACCCTTTTACAGATCCCCCTACATGTTCTGCAATGGCCACCGCCACATCATTATGGGATTCCAACATTAAGGAATACAACAGATCTTTTAATATGTATTGCTCCCCTTCCCGGATGTTAAGCTGTACATCAGGCATAGTAGAAGCGTATTTGGAGACGGTCACCACCTCGTCCGGTTTTGCATTTTCCAGGGCTACGATACAGGTCATGATTTTTGTAGTACTTGCCATGGGCATTTCCTTGTAGCCGTCTTTTTCATATAAAACACGACCGCTGTCGGCATCAATAAGGGCCGCCGATTGGGCGAACAGTTTTAAGTTTTTGCCGGTTTCTGATTCAGGGGAGTCTTGAATCGATTGCTCTTGTTTTTTTAATTCCTGATCCGCTTTGGCGCCAGAAGTATTGTCCGCCTTTGATTGATACACGTCTCCAGGGTTTAATTTATCTGCAATTCCATTAAAATAAAAGGTTGACGTGAAATAAAGAATAAGGAAAGAAACAGCAATACCTAGAATTTTCTTTTTCAACTCTTATCATCCTACATTTTTACTTACTATAAAGTTTATTGAAATTCAAAAATAATATGCTTATATTTATTCAATGTTTGAACAAAACTACAGCGATTATTTATTTTCTTTATCCGGTACTTTAGATAGCGATATGGTTAGAAACTAATAGATTATCATGCTTGATTTTCAGATAAAAAATCCGTGCCCTGACGGATCTCAAGCTCCCAGGGCACCTGCTTTTAGATTTCATGAGGCAATTCTCATTTTATTTTATAATAGTATTGAGTTCTCCGCAGAAGTTTGTCTGAAGAATTTTAAGAATATCCCCATAGGAATCGGTGATGCTAAGAATCCAGATAAGTTTCGTATAAACGGCTTCCGTTGTCATATCATAGGCGGATAGCATTCCAATCTTATTCGCTTTTATGCCAACTTCATAGGTATCTAAATTAACTCCGTCATAGACGCACTGGGTTGCCATTATAATAGGTATCCCCTGCTTAATCAACGCTTCTAGTTTTTCCATCAGTTTAGAATCTGCTACCGGCATACCGCCAAGACCGTAACCTTCTATTATTACTCCTTGATATCGTTCTGCCTGGATAAAATCTATAATTCCCGCATCGATGCCAGGTACCATTTTAAGTACAAAGATTTTTGGGATATTTCCTGCCCTTCTCTGTGTGTCTGGGAGATATTCACTCATGGATTCATTCTCTTTTATTTTTTTATAATCTGAAGTCATAAATACTTTCTTATCCTTTATGACTCCCACATAGGGATAATTACAGCTGATATAAGCATCTATATTAAGAGAACTTCGTTTATAGGCTCTGGTTCCATTGATTATTTTATCATGGAATACAACAAAAACACCGGACAACCTGTCATCACCGGCAGTTATTACCGCATCGATTAAATTACTCACACCGTCACTGCCCTCATACACAATCGGCAGCTGGGAACCGGTTAATACAATGGATTTATCGATTCCGTGGAATAGATAAGATAACATGGCAGCACTGTAAGACATGGTATCCGTACCATGTAATATGACTATGCCGTCATACTTATTGATATGTCTGCGGATGGAATCTTCAACGATATACCAGTCACTGGGGATGATATTACTGCTGTCCTTATTAAAAATAGGTTCAATCGTAACCTCATAGTCACCTGCAAGGCTTAATATATTTTCGTATAAAATAGTAATAATACTATCATTATCAGGTTTTAAACCATCTAAAGTCTGCAGGCTGACAATCGTCCCTCCTGTTGTAAGAACTAATATGCGTTTCAAAATGCTTCCTCCACTTTTATGTATTCATAGAAAATAATACGTTTTCCCTATTATATGACATGGCACATGAATTTGCAACGTAAAATGACGCTTGCATGCATATTAAAAACAGGATAAATATTCGTCTCTAAGTTCTCCCAAAACACTGATCCATATTTATCCTGTTACAATTTATATTAATATTTGATTAAAGGAAGGTTTTTCTGTGTCTAAATAATCTGACATATATTACGGCTGACAGAGCTGCCAGTACCATAATCACTCCTGCAGTTATCACTTTTGCAGAGGGAACCCGGTGCTGTATGCTGTTACCGGCTTTCACTATTCTTACAGATTTTCCGTGAATATCGGCTTCTCCATTATGTTCCTTACAGGTTCTATAAAAGGTGCCGGTAATTTCAACGGTATCCCCCTTCCACTTATAACTTCCGTAATATTTTATTTTATCTGCTTCACTTTTATTTAACCACACTCCGATAGCATTGGTGCCATCATTGACATTAACCCATGTATAATCCCCTCTGTCCATTCTGTCTCCAATAGCTTCTCCCCGGATAGTTACTTGACTTTCGTTAAGCTCTTTTGCTTTTTCTATAAGCTCATTTATACTTATATTATCCTCCGCATAAACTTTTATGGAACACAGGAACGCAAGAACTATGACAATAATTAACGATTTACAGTAGTTAAGCATATTTTTTTAATACCTCCTATTGCATATCCTATTAAAGCAAATACCGAAAGGAATTCAAGCCGTCCTAAATACATCGCTACGATATAATATAGCTTCAGAATCAAAGGCATGGAGGGTGTGGTAACACCTATGGACAGACCTACATTTCCCGAGACAGAGGCTGATTCAAATGCAGCACTAGACAGTGGATACCCCAGATAAGCACCTAATAATGTTCCAACTGTAAACATTACCATATAACAGCAGATAATAATTGCAGAGGAACGAACTACACCATCTTCCAGTATGTAATCTTTAATGTGATGATATTTAAACACTTTTAAACTTCTTTCAGAGGATAATAGTTTTCTCACATCCATAATTAATCCCTTGAACACAATGCCTACCCTTAACCCTTTAAAACCACCTGCTGTAGAACAGGCAGAACCGCCGATCATCATAACAATTACCATTATGAGTACGCCAAAGTCACCCCATTCCAAAGCAAACTGTCTGGCATAAACAGAACCAAATCCAGTAGTCGTATGGGCTGACAATACGTTAAATACAACTCTTCTGTAACCGGACATAATATCCGGATAAACATGTAATTTAGCCAAACCCGCAAGAGCAAAGATACAGGCTAAAAATGAAGTAACAAAAAAGCTTTGGGTTTCTATATTCTTTACGATTTCTTTTCGTTTCCCCTGCCACAACGCATAATGCAGACCGAAATTAAAGGAACCCAGAATAAAAATTACCATGGCAACGGTTTCATAAGCACCGCTATGATAATACATGATATTTTGTGTCATTGGCGCAAAACCCCCAGTACTCCAGGAAGATTCAAAAATATACAAAGCATGTAAAAATGCAGAAACCGGTTTTAAGCCAATTATAAGACCAACGATCCATAAGGCAAGTGTTCCGATGGCAAGATATACCATGCTGATTTTCCAAATTTGTCTTGCTGTACCTTTCACATTAGGAACAAGTTCAATGTCCTTTCCTTCTCCTACATACATTTTATAAGCTCCTCCGGTTTCCTTAACCAGAAATGTAAGTGTAAGAACAACCATTCCCTGCCCCCCGAGGAAGGTTAAAATATGCCGCCACATATTTAAGGCATTGGATAAATGGTCCAAATCCTGGGTAAGCACCAATCCAGTGGTAGTAAATCCACTCATAACGTCAAAGCAGGCATCCGTAAAGGATAGAATATGTCCGCTTAAGTAATAAGGAACCGCACATAATATGGTAAGAAGAATCCAGGAAAGAGCTGCCACTGTAAAACCATGTTTCCATTGTACATTGGATTTATTTTCTTTTGACTGCATACCGATCATTATTAAAATCAAGCCCACGAGGATTGCCAATGCCATACTGATTGCAAAATCAAAAAACGGGTCCCATTCCTGGAATAGCAAAGCGGTTATAAGCGGAATAATCATGACAGCAGAGATACAAAGTACGATGTAACCTGTATAATAACAGATTATTTCAAGGCTATAAACCTTATTTTTCAACCGGTTCATCTGGTTACCTCATAATTACAGCGGCAACAGCGAGCGTTAAAAGTACATATCCCGTTACTGCAATCACTTCAGTAATTATTCCTTTTATCTCATTTTTCTTGATTTCCATAGTCTCATTCCCCCGCCGTATAATTCATTTATTAAAACTGACAATACTGATTTATTAGTAATTATCAAAACTTTATCGCTGTCAAACAACTCAGTATCTCCTCTTGGATAAATAACCTTATCTCCTCTTAAAACAGATACAAATACACATTCTTCCGGCAGTACCAGATCCTTGATCATTTTATCACGCCATAAACAATTATCTCTGATTATAATTTCGGTAAGTACCATAGAGCCCCGTTCAAAGGTATTTAAAATCCTGTAATCTTCTTTATCCAGTTCATATTCAATCAGATTAGCAATAACTTCCGTACTGCATACCGTATTGTCGATTCCAAGTGTTTTAAACATACTTATATTCTTTGGATTATTAACCCGGGCAATGGTTTTTTTTGTTTGGAAACTTATTTTTGCTATCTGGCAAATGACCAGATTTTCTTCATCAAGCCCTGTTACCGCTGCTACAATTTCTGCTTCTTCGATTCCGGCATCCTTTAATACCTCTATATCAGTTCCATCCCCCCAGATAACTCCGGAACTAATGTCTTCCGCAATTTTTAAGCAGGTCTCTTTGTCCCGCTCAATTAAGATAACATCATGACTCCTCTCTATTAATGTTTTAAATAGATTATAGCCTATTTTTCCACCTCCGACGATTATTGACCTCATAGTATAATCTCCCTGCTGAATGAATTAATCAGCTTTTCTTTATCTTTTTTGTGTATAGCACATATCATACGATCCCCGCTGTGAATTACCTCATCCTTCTTAGGAATACCGCTGATACCGAACTTGGTAAGTACCGAAATTACACAGAAATATCTTATTTCAATTTCCTCAACCGTCATTCCCTTTTCTTTATTTATTAAAACATCAATGATTTCATAGTTACTGTCTATGGTTGAAACTACATTCAGATTCTCTATAAAAAGTTTGCTTTTTAATACTTCTATTTCGGAACGTATCGGATTAATTGTCTTTATATTTAATTTGTCATATATATAGTTTTTACCTGGATTATTTATTCGTGCGATAATCTTTTTCACACTGTAAATTTTATCAGCTATTAAAGAGACAGTAATATTAATATTATCGTCATTTGTTACGGCTAACAGGGTATCTGTCTGCTCAATTCCTGCTTCCAACAGCTTATCCTTGTCATATTCGATTCCTTTAATCCGCTGTCCGTTAAACCCGCTCCCAAGCTCACTTAATCTATCACTGTTCCTGTCAATAATACTGACATCATGTCCTTCATCAGCCAATTCCCTTGCAAGATTGCTGCCCAGTCTTCCGCAGCCGATAATAATTATATACATATTTGTTTTACCCTTTCATTCATATGCTTAAACCTATGCTAACAGAAAGACTATAAATATGGTATTAATATAAATCCATAGGTATAAATATTGTATAAATATTGCAGGATTCAGCCGTAAAGTATTTACCAGAAACCCTTAACGTGGTATAAATGGTAGTAGAAGAAATAACCTTAATCCCCAAACCTTGAAAGGATATAACATGTACCGATCCCGTTCTGATAAAGCGAATAATAAATCCGTAATAAAGCAAATAGTAATCACAATTATACTTAATCTGTCTACTACTCTTTTATCTTTGTTAATCCGGCATATTGGTTTTACAGAGGTTAATATCGTAGTTATTTATATACTATCCGTTCTAATCACTTCTCAGTATACGAATGGCTATGCATATGGAGTAGCTGCATCTGTTGCATCCATGCTGTTCTTTAATTTCTTTTTTACTGAGCCGCTTTATAGTTTTAAGGTCTATGATAACGCTTATTTATTTACATTTATGATAATGCTTTTATCAGCCATCTTTACCAGTACTCTAACCAGTAAACTGATTAAGTCAAAGGAATTGTCCAGAGAGCAGGAAACTCAGGCCAAAATCTTGTACCGTATCACCAGTTCACTTGCCAAAACAAGTGATGTAACGGAAGTCGCTGCTGTTTCAGCCCAGTGTCTGTCTAATATGTATGAATGTGATGTGAATTGCATTTTTATCAATATTAAAGAAAATGAAGCCAAACTATTAATTGTTGAAAAAGATGTTCGCGGATACGATACAAAAGAAATCCTGTTTAAAGATATAAAAGATTTTTTATTAAAGTATTATTCTCTTCCAATTAAAGTCCGCAATAAAGTTATATGTTTTATATGTCTGCCAAAAGACCTGGAACAAACCGATAATAAAAGCCGTTTCCTTTTGGATTCTATTCTTATGCAGATTACAATAGCTATGGAACGGGAATTTATAAAACGGGAAGAAGAAACTGCTAAGTCGGAAACGGAACGGGAACGCTTTAAGAGTAATCTTCTTCGTGCCATATCCCATGATTTAAGAACTCCCCTGACCAGAATAACAGGTTCCTCGGAAATGCTGCTCCATAATTTAGTGGAGGATGATAACAAAAAGTTTGTGTTGGATATTTATGAAGATTCCATCTGGCTTACCCGTTTAGTTGAAAATATTTTAAGTCTGACAAAAATTCAGGAAGGAAGGCTTTCTGTTAACCTGCAATTTGAAGCTGCAGAAGAAATCGTTGCAGAAGCCATCGAACGCGCTGCCAAATATTCACCGGAGCATAAAATTTCAACAGCCCTGCCCGAAGAGGTAATCTTTATTCCTATGGACGGAAAATTAATTGTACAAGTGCTGATTAACTTAATCAGCAATGCAATCGAGCATACCACTCCTTCCAATGAGATTATTGTAACCGTAAAGCCTGAACATAAAAAAATCTGGTTCGAAGTATCCGATAACGGAACCGGAATCAAAGAAGAAGATCTAAATAAAATATTTGATATGTATTTTGTTTCAAACAATACAAGAACCGACGGGAAACAGGGAATGGGATTAGGACTTGCCATCTGTAAGGCCATTATTAATTTTCACGGCGGTGAAATATATGCTCTTAATAATACGTTAGGCGGTGCAACATTCCGCTTTTATTTAAATCAGCAGGGGGGATTGAAATGAGTCAATTATTTTTAATTGTCGAAGATGATAAACAGATACGGAATTTTATAAACTTTTCTCTGAAATCCCAGGATTATAGTTGCCTCGAAGCATCGACCGGAAAATCTGCCATGAATATAATTGCTACGGAAAAACTGTCAGCCATCATACTGGACTTAGGATTACCGGATATGGACGGCATTGATATTATTAAGCAGGTACGTGGTTTTTCCGAAATTCCGATTATAGTTGTATCAGCCCGTGACCAGGACAATGAAAAAGTCGAAGCCCTGGACGCAGGGGCAGACGATTACCTTACTAAACCCTTCAGCATTAAGGAACTGCTTGCCAGGATAAGGGTAATCTTCCGTCATAATGCTGTTAAAACAGCTGAAAAGCCTATGATTTTTAAAGTTTCTGATTTAGAAATTGATTTAGAAAAGCACAAAGTGACCCTAGAAGGCAGGGATATTCATTTTACCCCAATGGAATACAATGTCCTGACCCTTTTAGTCAAAAATGCAGGCAAGGTACTGACCCATAAATATATCTTAAAGGAAATCTGGGGTACCTATCTGGACAGCGATATGCAGACGTTAAGGGTATTTATGGCTAATATCCGGAGAAAACTCGAGAAAAATCCGGCAAAACCCCGTTATATTTTTACTGAAGTGGGTATTGGCTACCGTTTTGCTGATGAATAAATGAGTATTTCTTTATACAACGTTTATATCAATGTAATGATATTAATACTGTCTTTATGCAGCTCCAACTATAATAATTATAAGGAACTATTATAACTCAGATTATGATAGATAGGAGCTTATTATGAGTATATTCAAAAAACCGAACAAAGAACGTATAATTATTGTAGGGTGCAGCAGTTTTGGTTCTGCACTGTTAGAGATGTTTTCAGAACAAAATAAAAGTATTATTATTATTGATAAAAAGGAATCAGCCTTTTTAAAACTCTCTCCAAACTATAAAGGCTTTTGTATGGAAGGTGATGCAACGGACATTGACATGCTCGACCTTGCCGGTGCTAATGAAGCGGATATGCTGGTTGCCGCAACGAATGATGATAATTCAAATATAATGATCGCCCAGATTGCCAAACAGATATTTAAAATAAAGAAAGTAATTGCCAGGATTAATGACACTAACAAGCAGTCCTCCTATAGCAATATGGATATTATAACCATAAGTCCAATCATTTTATCTTTAAATGAATTTAAAAAAATTGCATTAGACAAGGAGTAAAGTAAAAAATGAAACTGTTATTAGTAAACGGTAAACAAATATTGAATCCTTTAATAAAGTCCTTGCATTTAAAAGGACATGATATTACGATTATTAATGAAGATGCCCAGATTTGCAGAACGCTGGCAAATACATTTGAAGTGATCAGTGTCCAGGGAGATGGAACCAACTCATCCATTTTAAAAGATGCCAAAGCTAAAAATATGGATATGGTCATTGCACTTAGTGATAATGATGCTACAAATCTTATTGTCTGTGAAATTGTAAAAAATTCCTTCTCCGTAAAAAAAACCTATGCGTTGGTGAATGATTTCAGAAACATAGTACTATTCAATGAATTAGGTGTTGATAAGTGCGTAAGTACCGCACAAATTATAGAAACTATAATAGAACAGGAATCCTTGGTTGAACATATAGACAGTTATATCCCTTTTGAGAATAACAAGGTTTCGGTCTATGAACTGCTATTGGAGGATTCCTCACCGGTATTAAACAAAAAGCTTTGGGAAATCAATTTTCCAAGTGGTAGTATTATCGGATGCATCATCCGAACGGAACAAATCATAGTTCCTCAAGGAAATACAGAATTAAAATCCGGAGATAAACTTATCGTAATTTCATCAGCAGATGCAATAAAGCGAACAAAGCTTATATTATCCGGAAATGAAATGCTGCAAAATCAGTAAACAGTTTGCTTTTATTGAAAAGTGGATTATGGATTATAATTCTTGTTTAATATTAAAGAATTATAATCCAAATTTTTTCCTGGCTACATAATATTTTGGTGTATAAAAACCTATGAATTTTTCATATGCTCTTCAATTCCCATAATAGTTTCCTCGCACCACCGGATGGTAGCTTGCGCTGAACTTATTCCATGTCTTAAGGGAGCCAGAAAATATGGATAATATGGCTGCTCTCTTGCTTTTTCGTTATTTTTATAAGAATCTTCAATCGCCTTATACTCCTTAAGTTCATCCTGCTTTCTTTCCTTAACCTCCGTAAGCAGTTTAATTATTTTATCTGTCTCAATAAAGTTACCATAAAATAATTTTAACAGTAATTCCGATCTGACCGGCTGGTATTCAACGGGCTGAATCATCCAGTTATAAAATTCCTTCCTGCCTTGTTCCGTAATGCCGTATACTTTTCTCCTGTCATCGGCTTCTTTGTTCTCCTGTTCAATCAAGCCTTCTTTCTCTAATTGTGCAAGTACCGGATAGATGTGTCCGAAATTCTCATTCCAGAAATGGGATATACTTTGATCACAGAACTTTTTAATATCGTAACCAGAGCCAGGCATAACACTTAAAACTCCGAGAATCGCATACCTTGTCTTATTTTTTATCATGAAAAACCTCCTATATATCACAGTGATATAATATATTATATTCCTCACTTCTCTTCTGTCAAGCTTGTCTTTGATAATATACGTTGATAATATATTTATTAGTTTTCCGCATATAGTTAGTTTCCTTTGTAATGAGATAGTTTACTTTGTAATAAGCTTAGTTACTTTGAAATAAACTAGTTTCCTTTGTAATAAGTTAGTTTCCTTTGTAATAAACTAGTTTCCTCAGAGATAAGTTAGTTACCTCTGTAATAAGTTAGTTTCAGAAATTAATCTGATTTCTCTTATTATATAAAGTTTTAAATCCAAACTGAAGTGAACAGAATACAGTTAGACAAACGGCAGTACAGATTGCAATCATAATTGCTATTTGGTACATAATCGCTGTTGTGGGTACCGTGCCTGAAAGAATCTGTCCCGTCATCATTCCTGGAAGTGAAACGATCCCCATTCCCAGCATATTGTTTAGAGTAGGTAGCAAAGCAGTTTCAAGGGAATTATTTACAAAAGGCAGTAATACTTTTTTTGGGGTCACCCCAAGGTTTAATAAGGCATCGATTCTATTTCTTTCTTTTTTGATGTTCTCTGTAAATGTTTTTAATCCTAAAGTAATTCCAGTCATGGAATTGCCGATAATCATACCGGCAAGGGGTATGGTATATTGGGGATTAAAAATATTCTCTCCCACTACGGCAATTACGAAAAAGCACAGTACCGATACGCCGGATAAAGTCATGGAAACTGCAACTGCTATCTTAAAAGTTTTGTTAATATCTTTACTTTTTGATAAAACCCTCCGTATAGAATAACCGACCATGATTACAATATAAAGTACTACAAATGCCGGATGAGGGTTACCAAAAATATAGGTCAGTATAAGTCCTGCCAATACCAACTGAACCGTCATCCGTAAACTTGCTAACAGTAAAAGTCTGGTCTGGTTAATTTTTGACTTTTTCATAATAAATAGAACAATCAGCAACAGCAGATAAATCATACTGAACTGTATAATGTTTAGTTGTACGGCTCCTTTCATTGATTCTCCCTCTTTTCTAGTGTAATTACTTTTTCAGCAAAGGAATTCGTTAATTCCTGATCATGACTTACTATTATAGTCGTTATCCTGTTTTCTTTGCAAAATCCAAGCACATTATGTATCACATTGTGACCATTCTGCTGATCTAAAGCAGAAGTCGGTTCATCTAGCATAAGTACTTCAGGCAAAAATGATAAAAAGATTGCAGTATATACTCGTTGCCGCTCCCCTCCTGACATGGTTAAACAATCCTTCTCCAAAGGCAGGTCCAGACAGCAGATTTCTAAAAATTCCTTTATCTTTTGATCCGTAGGAACAGGCATATCCCTGTACTTATAAAACTCAGTAAAATTTCCTTTTATACTGTCATCGAACAGGTATACCAACTGACTTATCAGCAAAATCTCTTTTCTTAATTTTATGGTATCCAAGGTCATTACATCCTGGTCTTTATACCATATACTTCCTTCACTGGGTGGTAAGGTACTATTAAATAGTCTTAATAAGGTGGATTTACCCGTGCCGCTTTTACCAACTATAAAATTAGTATGATTTTCATATATTTTAATATCCTGATACTTAATCAGGTTATGATAGCTTAATGATTTAGTTTCTAAAATTATCTTATCCATATATTCTCCTTCGATTTATTATTAAATAGTATCGATTTCATATTTAATTATAAACAACGCTGCATGATGTTTCAAATACTTTCAATTAAATTCTATTATTGAACAAAATAATTTTAATCTTTTAATACTCTGAAAAACCAGAAACGCCCATATTAAGGAATTCCAAAGAATTACATAACCATTTCATAAGTAATTCTTAAGACTTAATAAGAGTAACTTAAAATACATTACTACTTTATTTGGTATAATCAATGAGGAACTACAAAATAATAAGATTGTTTAAAATTATACGTTGAAAAGAAAAACTTTTTCAACATCCTGATTAAAGGTGCGCTATTAAGCGCACAGATGGGAGTACGTTGAAAAGAAAAACTTTTTCAACATCCTGATTAAAGGTGCGCTATTAAGCGCACAGATGGGAGTTTATTATTATGAAAAAAATTATAGCGGTTTTATTTGGTGGGTGCTCTACGGAGTATGAGGTTTCACTGCAATCTGCTTATGCGGTAATCACTCATATGAATACAGAGCTGTATGACATTATTATGATCGGTATTACAAAGGAGGGCAGCTGGTTTCGTTTTCAAGGGGATACCCAAAAGATATTAGATAATACCTGGTTCTTAGATGAATCCTGTGTTCCTGCCATGATTTCACCTAACCGGACCGATCATGGAATTATTGAATTTCAAGGGACGAAAACCTGTCTAACCCGAATCCATGGGGCATTCCCGGTACTTCACGGCAAAAATGGTGAAGACGGTACTGTCCAGGGTCTTATAGAACTGGCAGGAATCCCGTTAATTGGCTGCGATACCATAAGTTCTGCCTTATGCATGGACAAGGATTATGCCCATAAAATAGTATCTCTTGCGGGTATTAAAACCCCTCTCTCCGTTGTTCTATATAAGGGGACAAAAACACCGGAACTCTTCGAACTGACTAAGACTTTGACCTATCCGGTATTTGTAAAACCTGTAAAATCCGGTTCCTCCTTTGGCATTACAAAAGTTGCGGATCAGGAACATTTAGCAGAAGCGGTATCTACGGCTTTTCTCCATGATAATAAAGTAGTTATAGAAGAAACCATTGAGGGGTTCGAAGTGGGTTGCGCGGTTTTAGGCAATGAGGAGCCTATTATTGGTGAAGTGGATGAAATTGAATTAACCCAGGGTTTTTTTGATTTCACAGAGAAATATACCTTAACGACTTCCCGTATCCATATGCCTGCAAGAATCAGGAAAGAAACGGAAGACCAAATAAAGGCTTCTGCCCTTATCATTTACAAAGCGCTAGGCTGCCGGGGTTTTGCGCGGGTTGATATGTTTTTAACTCCTAAGGAGGAAATCGTATTTAATGAAGTAAATACCATACCAGGGTTTACCGCTCACAGCAGATACCCCAATATGTTAAAAGGCATCGGTCTATCCTTTGAAGATATTCTGGACAGGCTGATTAAACTTTCACTTGGGGAATAAACATTGCTAATCTGGGAAATTAGGATTTATGGCTGTATGAATAGGTGTAAGGAGTGAATGAAAAAAAATGTAAGAAAGGAATGCCGGTATTATCAACGGCAACCACAGTTAATGTGATAAGGACGTTTTATATGAGAACATTAGATTTAAATACAGCCAGTATATACAGCGGTAATTTGATACTTGTTAACAGAGAGAATCCCATTTCCAAAAGAGATAATAATTATGGAGCTGCCTTAGTTTCTGTGAATTATAACTATCCGGATATTCTGCTGGATTATGTAGCTGCGAAGGAACTATCTCAAATATTAAATAGTTTGGATTGTAATAATGGGATTTTACCCGTCAGTGGTTTTCGTACCAGAGAAGAACAAAAACAGATTTACTCTTCTTCCCTTATTGATAACGGGAAGGAATTTACAGAGAAATATGTAGCACTTCCGGACCGCAGTGAACACCAAACCGGATTAGCCATTGACCTGGCAGAGAATAATGGGGAGTATGATTTTATCCGTCCTCATTTTCCATATACCGGAATCTGTATGGAGTTTCGCAAAAAAGCAATCCACTATGGTTTTATTGAGCGCTACCCAAAAGGTAAAGAAGCAATAACCGGTATTGCCCAGGAACCCTGGCATTTTAGATATGTCGGTTATCCTCATTCGGAAATCATGAATTTAAAGAACCTGTCGTTAGAGGAGTATATCCAGTATTTAAAAAACTTTCCTTATAACGGCAAGCATTTAAAATTCTTTAATAACGAATATACTTATGAGATTTTTTATATAAGCCTATTACAGCTTGAGAACCTGTCAATTGAATTGCCTCAGGATATTCCCTATCAGATATCGGGAAATAATATAGATGGATTTATAATTACGTTAAGAAAGATCAAATAAATTTCATTCTAATAAATATGCATATAATACTTTGATTAAAAAAATAAAAAAATTTGTATAGAAAGGAAGACATTGCAAATGTTCAAGGATGTCCATAATTGATTCTTTCAAAGGTTGAAAGAATATTTACTTTTTTGAAAGATGATATAATTGATTCTTTCAAAGGTTGAAAGAAAATTTACTTTTTTGAAAGATTGAAAATAATTGATTCTTTCAACCGGTTATTTTAGGGCAGTATTGCGTATGAACTAGCGATATACAATGGGTGGAAACATGAATAAAAACGACAATGCCCTTACCGGGCAGAAAATTATTGGCAGTAAAAATTATGACGGGCTGGATTTTTTTCGGATAATTGCAGCTTTTCTGATTGTGGCGATACATACCTCTCCCTTAATGACCTTTAATCCCACCGCAGATTTTATAGTAACAAGGATAATTGCAAGAATTGCAGTACCGTTCTTTTTTATGGTAACAGGTTTCTTTCTTTTGTCTGGTTTTATGAAAAAAGGGGATATGGCTCCCATAAAAAAATTTCTTATCAAAACCGCTAATTTGTACGGTATTGCAATTTTAATCTACCTCCCTATTAACCTATATGCCGGATACTTTAATCAAAAAGGTGTCGCCACAGTTATTAAGGATCTTCTGGTGAATGGTACTTTTTATCATCTGTGGTATCTTCCGGCGGTAATTCTAGGTGTGATTGTAACCGTAACGCTAACGAAGTACTTCAAAGAACAAACTGTTATTATCCTTTCCATCGTTCTTTACATTTTGGGATTATTAGGAGATAGTTATTATGGTCTAACGGCAGAGGTGCCTTGGTTAAAAACCATTTACGATACTCTCTTCAAACTCTTTGATTACACCAGAAACGGCATATTCTATGCTCCTGTCTTTCTGATAATGGGAGCTTTCCTTGGAAGTAAACGGCAGGAGTTAACCTTGACACAAAGTATAAAGGGCTTATTGTTTTTTAGTATACTTCTATTAGCAGAAGGCTTGACTTTGCATCATTATGGTTATCAGCGGCATGACAGCATGTATATATTTTTGATTCCATGTATGTACTATTTGTTCCAGAGTCTTTTATCCTTTCGAGGCAGCCGCTATCAATATCTTCGCACTTTATCCATGGTTGTATATATCATACATCCACTCGCAATTATTATAGTTAGAGGGGCAGCCAAAGTGTTTGGGATAGAGAGCTTCTTCATTTATAACAGTCTGCTTCACTACCTTGCAGTTTGTATCCTCTCTCTCTTGTTTGGTCTTAGTTACGTTTTCGTCATCCGCTATTTTAAGAAAATGAGATTGGGAATAAAGGAGACTCCGGATACCAAAGGCCGTGCCTGGATTGAAATTAACTTGGAAAATCTGCGGGGGAATACAGAAGCGTTGCAAGCAGTATTGCCAAAGGACTGTACTCTTATGGCTGTGGTTAAGGCCAATGCTTACGGTCATGGAGATATTCATATTGCGAAAGAATTAAACCGCATTGGCATTCATTCCTTTGCCGTTGCTACTCTTACAGAAGGTGTCAACTTGCGAAGAAACGGTGTAAAAGGAGAAATCCTGATTTTTGGATATACCCATCCTCAGGACTTTAAATATCTGGTCAAATATGATTTAATCCAGACAGTGGTTGACTATGATTATGCACAGACCTTAAACCGCTTTGGCCAGACTATTAAGGTTCATATTAAAATTGATACCGGTATGCATCGTCTGGGGGAAAATTATACGAATCTTACTAATCTGGAAGGTATCTTTCAGCTTGCTAACCTAATGATTGAAGGCACTTATACCCACTTAAGCGTATCCGATGGGAGGACTTTAGAGGATATAGAATTTACCAAAGGACAGATCAATCATTTTTATAAAACCGTCCGCAGACTAAATGACTTAGGATATGATCCTGGAAAACTCCATATTCAAAGCAGCTATGGTGTATTGAATTATCCAGAGCTTCACTGTGACTACGCCAGAGTTGGTATTGCACTTTATGGTGTATTAAGCTCTGATCAGGATACTACCAGAGTACTGGTTAATCTAAAACCAGTTCTGTCCGTGAAAGCACGAATTGTAATGACCAAAATCCTTGATAAGGGAGAAGCCGTCAGCTATGGACGGACCTTTACCGCCAGGGAGGACCGGAATATTGCTGTGGTAACCATAGGATATGCCGATGGAATTCCAAGAAATATGGAAGAAGGGCAGGTTTTAGTAAAAGGCTTTAAAGCCCCCATTATCGGCCGGATCTGTATGGATCAGCTTATGATTGATATAACTGATATTCCGCAAATTGAACCAGATGATATTGTAACGGTTATCGGCAGGGAAGGCAGTGCTTTCATCGGTGCGGAGGAAGTGGCAGAAAAATCCGGTACAATAACAAATGAACTGCTTACAAGGCTGGGCAACCGTTTAAATAGAATTTATATAGAATAATTATCCTGAACCCTTATTACGTAAACTTGATAAGGATTTAGGAACTGGATTCAGGGGACTTCTTCCGTTATAGAATTTAGGAACTCAGACCGCCGTTTTAGAATACAAGAATTTAAACCACTGTTTTAATGATTACTTGGTAAACTCAGTTACTGGCAGAAGACAGATTGAGTTTATCAAGTTTTTTTTTATTATACAGACGAGGAAAGATTTCTGAATTTTACTCGTCTGTATAATAAAAAAGACTCCGTGCAGGAGACGCATTCGCTTTAAGAGGAAGTTGTCACTAGTTTGACAGCGCGTCAGCGCTAGAGTCTGGCGAGCCAGACTCTTTGTTCTGAATTGCAGTTCGTACGCTGTCCCCTACCAGAGCTGCTAAGAGATTTTTTCTACTAAGCTTCATACATTTTTCATGGCAACGGAAAGCATTAATTTAATACGGTTTAGCTGATTTACATGAGATATACCAGGATCGTAATCGATAGGCATAATATTCGCCATGGGATACTTTTCTTTCAGCGGCTTAAACATTCCTCTGCCGGTGATGTGGTTTGGCAGACAGGCTAGAGGCTGGACACAAAGTATATTATTAATGCCGCTTTCGATGCATTCAATCATTTCAGCCGTTATAAGCCAGCCCTCACCGGTCTGGTTGCCTAGTGATAGTACGGAAGATGCCATAGCCGCCAGTTTATTAATTGGGGTTGGGGGTGAAAACCGCTTACTTTTTGCCAGTTCCTCCTTCATAACCTTTCGGTAATGGTCCAGATACACCATACTGAAATCACATACATTTTTCTTCATACGTTTGCCGCCCAGATATTTATACTTAAAATCAGAGTTATACAGGCAATAGAGCAGGAAATCCAGAAGATCCGGCAGTACCACTTCAGCCCCTCCTTCTTCCAGGGAGGATATGATTCCGTTATTGGCCATAGGATGGTATTTAGCAAGTATTTCACCTACGATAGCGACTTTTGGTTTCTTTATATCCTTAACCTCCAGCTGGTCAAATTCTTTGATAATGGTTCTAATATTCCGGTCAAACTCTTTTTTACTGCCATTCCTTACATTGATCTTAGCTGTTTCATTCCATTTCTGGTAAAGATTTTGTGCGGTACCAGGTACTACTTCATAGGGTCTTGTACCATATAGGACACGCATAAATAAATCTCCGTAAATAAGTGCCATAATGGATTTATTAAGAAATCCCAAAGTAACCTTAAAGCCTGGTTGTTCCCCAAGACCTACTGCATTTAAAGAAATTAAAGGTACCTGCTCAAAGCCTGCCTGCTTAAGACCCAGTTTTAAAAAGGCCATATAATTCGTTGCCCTGCATCCGCCGCCGGTTTGGGATATCAGGACAGAGGTATTGTCGGTATCGTATTTACCGGATTTTAATGCATGAACAATCTGTCCGATAATAAGGATTGCCGGATAACAGGCATCATTATTGACATATTTTAAGCCTTCATCTACGGCTGCCTGGTCAATGCCCGGTAAAATCTCCAGCTGGTAATCACTGGCTATGGCTGCCTCTTTGATTAATTCAAAATGCATCGGCGAAAGCTGAGGAACTAAAATCGTATGAGTCTTCCGCTTCTCCTTCGTAAAAACAGGTGTTGAATAGTTAATTTCTTCTTTTACCGGTTCATATTTCCTTCTCTCCCGTTCCTCCATGGCAGCTTTTAAGGAACGGATCCGGATTTTTGCAGCACCCAGGTTATTTCCTTCATCTATTTTTAACATCGTATAGATTTTCCCGTTAGCCCCAAGTATTTCAGCTATCTGATCTGAAGTAACGGAATCCAGACCACAGCCAAAGGAATTGAGCTGGATTAATTCAAGGTTTGGTTCCTCAGCGGTCTTTTGCGCCGCACGATATAATCTGGAGTTGTAGGTCCACTGATCCACTACTCTTAGTTTATTCTTAAGAGGTGCCAGGTGGTCGATACTATCCTCAGTCAGAACTGCCATGTCAAAGGAATTAATTAGACCTGGTATACCATGATTGACTTCCGGATCAATATGATACGGTTTTCCGCATAGAACAATTCCTTTTTTATTGTGTTTCTTAAGGAATTCTATTGCCTCTTCCCCTTTTTGCTTTAAGTCCTGTTTATAGTCCTCTAGCTCAGCTCTGGCTGCACTCACTGCCCTTTTTGCTTCTTCTGAGGTAACCTGGTACTCTGAAAATACCTCTGTAATTCGTTTCACCAGTTTCTTATCATCATTCATGGATAAAAAAGGGGCGATGAATTTAACTGGTCTTAACTGGTCAATATTATTTTTTATTACCTCTGTATAGGAGATAACAATTGGGCAGTTAAAATGATTATCTACATCCTCATATTCTTTCTTTTCGTATACAATAGAAGGATAAAAGATAGCCGGTATACCTCTCTCAATCAAGTTGATTATGTGTCCATGGCAAAGTTTTGCCGGATAGCACACCGATTCGGAAGGAATGGTACCCAGTCCTTTTTCATACATTTTTTTACCGGAAGGAGCTGATAACTCAACCCGAAAACCAAGTTCTGTCAAAAGAGTAAACCAAAAAGGATAATTATCAAACATGTTAAGAGCCCTTGGGATACCGATTACTCCTCTCCTGGCTTTTGAAAGACTTATGGGAGTATAGGCAAAGGTTTTATTATATTTATAGTCATATAGATTCGGCAGTTTATAGGAAGGTTCCGTCTTATCCTCCGTCAGTCCCAGTCCACGTTCACACCGGTTACCAGATATAAAAGCTTCTTTGTCAGAAAATCTATTTATCGTCAGGAGGCAATGATTCCCGCACTTATCACAGCGTTTTAAAGAGGTTTTAACTTGAAATCTTTGTAATTCGCTGTCCGATAGTATTTTTGATACCTGGCCTTCTAAAAGCTTATAACTTCCCGCTTCTTTTGCAATAAGCGCCGCACCGAAGGCCCCCATCAGCCCTGCTATATCCGGACGTACCACTTCTCTTCCGGAAATCAGCTCAAAACACCGCAAGAGAGCATCATTATGAAAGGTCCCCCCTTGGACAATCATTTTTTTGCCCATATCTTTTTCATCCCGGATTTTTATAACTTTAAATAGAGCATTCTTTATGACGGAATAAGACAGTCCGGCAGACAAATCCGCAATATCAGCCCCTTCCTTTTGTGCCTGTTTTACTTTTGAATTCATAAATACAGTACACTTTGTCCCAAGATCCACTGGACTTTTGGCAAACAACGCTTCGTATGCAAATTTGTCAACCGGAAGATTCAAAGATTTTGCAAATCCTTCGATAAAGGAACCGCAGCCGGAGGAACAGGCTTCATTTAGAAGAATACTGTCAATGGTACCGTTTTTAATACGAAGGCACTTCATATCCTGACCACCGATATCCAGAATGAAATCAACTCCCGGCAGAAAATATTCAGCGGCTTTATAATGGGCGATGGTTTCAATTTCACCCAAATCCATATGAAGAGCAGCTTTCATTAAACTTTCGCCATAGCCTGTTACCGTACTTTTAACGATTTTGACTCCAACTGGAAGTTTACTATACAAATCCTTTAGTATGAAAACGGCCTTTTTGACCGGGTCCCCTTCATTACTCCCATAGTAACTATAAAGCAGTTCCCCATCCTCGCCGATTAATACTGCTTTTGTTGTAGTGGAACCGGCGTCAATACCAAGATACGTATTACCGCTATAAGCAGCCAGTTCTGCTCTTTTCATGACAGCCTTATTATGCCGCTCTGTAAATTCTTTATATTCCTTCTGAGTATGAAAAAGGGGCTGCAACTTTCTGACATCTTCATCCTTAATATCGGTGATACCCTCTACCCTTTCAATCATGATTTTCAGGTTATACCGGGCAGACTCATTCAGATGTCCCTTCATGGTATTAATTTCTAACTTGCAATTATCTGTGATACGACTAACAGTCTTGGTATTGTGACCCGTTAAAAGAGCCGCACCGATAGCAGGATAAAGAATCCCATTCTCTGGTATAATTATTTCGTCCGCCTTTAGATTTAGGCTTATAATAAATCTTTCTCTCAGTTCTGATAAAAAATACAGAGGTCCACCTAAGAAGGCTACCTTACCCTGTATCGGTTTCCCACAGGCAAGACCACCTATGGTCTGATTGACTACTGCCTGTAAAATAGAGGCGGCAATATCTTCCTTACCGGCCCCGTCATTTAAAAGAGGCTGAATGTCAGTTTTGGCAAATACTCCACATCTGGAGGCAATGGGATAAATAACTTTATGTTTTTTCGCATATTCGTTTAAGCCGGCCGCATCGGTATTCAGCAGAACCGCCATCTGGTCAATGAAAGCACCGGTTCCTCCGGCACAACTGTTATTCATACGTTGTTCCGGTATCTCTTTTAAATAAGTAATTTTAGCATCTTCCCCGCCAAGTTCAATCACTACTTCCGTCTCTGGTGCCATGGTTTTTACTGCTTTGGTGCAGGCAATTACTTCCTGTTCAAAATTAAGGTTCAGCCAGTTGGCTACGGATAAACCACCTGAACCGGTAATGTTAATATCACAGGGGATATCCCCAAGTTTTTGGTAACAGGTGCTCATTGTATCAATGATCGTACTTTTTATATCTGATAAGTGTCTTTTGTAGTCACTGTAAATTAAACGGTTATCTGTATCCAGAACTGCTATTTTTACTGTTGTGGAACCAATATCCAAACCTATTTTGTAATTCATTCGATTCTGTTTCTCCTATACTTAATCCATTTATGAGTGATGCAAAACGGTGAATAAAACTTATGTCTATCCGCATATATGCTGTATCTCATACTTATTAATTATGTACAGGAAAAACCGAATCATTCAGTATAGGTAAAAGAATGTGCGTTGCATAATCAATGAAAAATTCGCAGCACTAAGAGCTGCGAACTTATAATTAATTATTTAATGACTGTACCTGATTGCTTTTTAGGCTTCTGATATAATAAAACATATATTGTTGTACTATCCCTGCAAAACCAGTATAGGGTTCCAGACTGAATTCATTCCGGTAGATATCTTTTAATATTCTGGCTATCCATACATCAATGGGAAATGCTTCAATATGATGCAGCCCATATAAGCTGACACAGTTGGCAACCTTAATACCCACACCGGATAAATTCATTAACTGAACCATTGCATCGTCGTAACTTAATTGTTTCAGACCCTCTAAATCAATCTCCCCATTTGTAACAGCCTGGGAGGTTTTTCGTATATACTCATCCCGATAGCCTAAACCCGCTTCTCTTAAATCCGGTCTATATGCAGCCGCCAGCTTTTTTGGTGTAGGGAAGGTATAATATTCTTTACCGCCGCATTCATAACTTATTCTGCGTTCCCCGTATTTATAGCAAAGCTGTTCAATACACTGTTTTATTGCCGGTATATTCTTACGTTGGGATATTATAAAACTAATCAGGGTTTCAAATATATCCTGTTTTAATATTCTAAGTCCATTGCCGTAACGGACCGCATTCTTTAAGAAATCATCACTGCCTTCTGAAAGGTTTGATACTATTTTGTTATAATTGTAATCCATATCGAAATATTCCTGCCAGATTTCCTGGAATTCCTCTTCACTACAGGTTAATCCAATGCGTTTTTCATCGATTTGGACAAGTTCTAAATATTTTCCAAAAGCAATTAAACTGTACCGGTTATCTCTTATCTCGTTCATCCGAAAGCATTGACCGGATTCTGCGATATGCTTTAAATTAAAATTATTGGATTGTAGAATCAATGTAGTATATCCTTTCTAATGCCTGTTTAAATAATGGCTTTATGACATCTTTTTTAATATGATGATTACGGGTAACCTATATTATGTTTATTTTGTATTGCATAAAACTCTATCAGTCTAACACCTAATTAACCTATGATATTAGATGATTGCAATTTAAAGATAACAGCCACCAAGCAATATCAGACTTTAAACTTTTTAACCATGCCTTCCAGCTCTTTGGATATTTCTTTTTCCGTGTCAATTAACTGTGTCATGTTATTTACCAGTCCATATACCATTTCTACCTTGGATAGGATACTGCTGCTGTTTAGGGCGGTGCTCTGTGAAGATACGGCAATATCTTGTATTGCCTCTGAAACCTCATGAATAATTTTATCTATATTGTTTGTCATACCGGATATTACACTTACCGTGGACTGGATGTCATACGCATCCTGACCGTATTGACCGGCAACCTGAACAAAGGTTTTATAATCTGGTGTAACCCGGTCTTTAATAAAGCTCAGGAGTTGGTTGGAATTATTAATCATGGTTTCAAATGCTTCCATAACCTTTGTATTGGTATGTTTAATCTCTTCAATTGCTCTGGTTGTCTGGGCCGCCAGACTTCCGATTTCTTTTGCGACTACTCCAAAACCTTTTCCGTGTTCCCCGGCTCTTGCGGCTTCTATGGAAGCATTCAGTGAAAGTAAATTGACCTGTTCTGCTATCTGGGAGATTACCTCTGCCATGTTTCCGACAGATTCTACTATTTTAGCATCCTCCATGCCTTTTCTTAATAAAACCTCATTGGAGGCTGCCAGTTTTGTGGCTTCTTCATAGGATACCTGGCTAAGTTTCTCCACCTCGTCAGCCCTTGATTTAATGGCAAGTGCCATTTCATTGCTTTTATAAGCTTCCTGACTTAAGATACTGATGGAAGAGTTGACTTCTTCCACCGAAGCGTTTATTTCTTCCGTAGTTGCACTGGAACTCATCATGGATTCATTAATATCATGAATGGATCCCTTAATCCTTTCAAAATTTGAGGAAAGTTCTCCCGAGGTCTGGGTCAGTTCTTCACTCGTCTGATTGATTTTTACGGAATCTTCCGAAATAGCGGTTATAACACTCCTGTTTTCCAAAAGCATTTTATTCAAGGCCAGACCAAGCTGTCCGATTTCATCTTTTGATTTAAAATGAATTTCTTCGGTGGTAAAGTCCCCATTTGATAGGCTTAAGGCAAATTGATTTGCCCGGTTAATTCCTTTTGTAATATTATTGACCAGCAGGATAATTACGGCGGCAGCGATTAAAATGGCAATCCCTGAAATGATAACCAATTTAATGAATAAAATATTAACCGGCTGATTTACTTCCCTTTCCGGTATCTGAATCATAACCTTCCAACCTAGTTTATCCACACTGCTATAGTATACCTCATACCTCCCATTTTCGGTTTTAAAACTACCCTTACCCTTATCAGTGGCCAACACCTTATTACCAAGTGCTGCTATGGATTTATTCTCGTTATCGGTAATTTTTTCATTTAGTACTTTTTCCGGATTTTCATTTGTAATGTATAAACCGTCCCCGGTAAGCAATACCGCACTTCCACCATCACCCACTTTAATAGCATGAATCAGCTCCTGAATAGAGGTGATATCAATATCCACGGTAATCACACCAATAAATTTATCGGAGTCATCAAACATAGGAACGGTACAAGAGGTCATGGTTGCCTTCAAGGTATCATCATAATAAAGGGTTGAAAACACTGGTTCTTTTGAGCCTGTCATAGCATTCTTATACCAGTCATAGGAAAAGTAATCATATTCTGCATTGCTGTAATCATAAGTAGTAACTGCTTTGTCTCCTTCTTTATATACATAGGGACCAATATATTTTTCGTTTTTATCATAGGTATATGGTTCGAACCAGATACCGCTCCCAAGAATTAAATCACTGTCAAATATCATATTATCAAGCATAGCTTCATACCCGGCAAGTTTTGTGGTACTATATGTAGTTTCAACGCTTCTTGCTATCTGGGAAGCCATGGTTTCGATTTTCTGGAGTTTCAGTTGGATACTGTTCACTTGTGCTTTTAATTCGGCATCCATATTCTGATTAATCTGGTTTTGTATAATATCCTTACTGCTTAAATAACCTACCAGGGTTAAAGTAACCATGGAACATAAGATTACGATTAATAAGATTACTAGCATTTTCGTACTGATTTTTTTGAATACCATACTGCATTCCTCCCTTTATACTTTTGGCAGAGTTATTTTGTCTTTTTATGTTTGTTTTTGTCTGCCTGAGTTAAAGAAATTATACTACGTATCTTTCTATTTGTCACTTAGACTTATGTAAACTTTTTGCTAAGAAACCTGCTTTTTATCAAATTCTGGTAAACTTAGTGAAGAAAACTAAGATATCCGTCTTCCCAATAATAATAAAACAAACCGGAAACGAAGTTAACCGCCACTTCGCTTCCGGTCCATAGATTTTTTGCTTAGACACCCTCTAAAATCCTTACAATATTTGTTAATGATTCTTGAAATTCTTGCTCTGAGGAATTTTTAAATATCAATAAATCATCTGACACCTTCGGGTCATCCAGTGCAGTTGGTATATTAAAATTACAACCCGCGATATATTCCTCCCAATGTGTCAGCTTCCAGGTGTCTCTGTCAGAATTTCTTGCAATCATTCTCTGTCTGCATACCTCCACCAAAGTTTCGACCCAGATTACTGCAAGAGTAGCATCTTTTTCTTTCAACTTACTTTTTAGTGAGTCGATATAGGCTTTATCCCTGATTTCCCTGGTAAATGGAGCATTGATCAGTACTATATCATCATAGTCCAGTGCCTCTAATGCCAATGCAACAATTGCCTCATATTCATAATTTCTTATATTCTCTTCAAAAAATTGAGAACTTCTGTTATATTCCTGTCCCGCAACCATAAAAATCTGTTTGGATAAACAGATTAAGGTATCCTTATCAAGATATACCACATGTTTTAACGCTTTGGCCAGCTGTTTGGATACATAGGTTTTGCCACAGGCAGGCGGAGAGGTTACCAGAATTAGCTTTTTCATCTACAATACCTCCAGATTTAACTTCATGACCCTATTCTACTAAAAGTGTGCAGATTAATCAAGAGACAATATACTATTTCACAATTAGGTCTTCTTCCAGATCTTGTTCACAGCCAATCAAAGCAGCAGTAAAGGAAACAACCTGCCTTGCTATGGACACATTCTAAAAGATAGCGATCTCTTAAAAAATAGCAATACTGGTTATTAAAATAATGATAAATATTATGATACAAAGGAAGAATAAAACTTTAGCAATGGTTTTTGACGTTCTGGCAACACCGGTAAAACCAAATATACCTGCAACCACAGAAATGATTAAAAATATTATTGCCCATTTTAACATAACTTTCATCTCCTTAATCTGAAATTCTTTCATCTGTTTAAGAGTATTCTTGACAGTTTATCAGAGATTTATTTATGAAAAAATCAAAAGGCACCTATCCTGTACAAACCTACTTAGTTCCCGAAGCACTGCCCACATAAAGAACGCCCAGCGTTTTTGGACCACAATGGCTGGATATTACCCCGCCGGCTCTGGTTATATGTATTTCATGAAAGATATTAAGCTTCTTAATATAATCATAAATCAGAGTAATAATACCCTCATCACAACCGGAATGGGTAATAAAAACCCGTTCTTTATCGGCTTTTTTCAGTTCTTCCAGCATATCAGCTACATAGTTTAATAATACTTTTCTCGTATTGCCCCGGTACTTTTTCCCTACCCCCATCTTTCCGTTTTTAACAACTATCATTGGCTTTAGTAAAAAGGTATTGCCAATTAATGCTGTCACAGAAGAACATCTTCCGCCCCGGTACAAATAGGTTAAGGTATCAACGACAAAACTGGCTTTTACCAGTTCCTGCATGGTACCTGTAATATAGGATACAATATAATTGGCTGTCTTGCCCTCCATAGCCATGGAAGCCGCCTTTAAAACCTGCAAACCGATGCCGGTAGATAAATTTTTTGAATTGATAATATGTATGGCATCATAATCCAGTATTTCCGAGGCCAGTCGGACTACATTACAGGTTGAGGACATTTCTTCCGATATTCCGATATATATGATTTCCTGATGCTGTTCTATCAAAGGTTTTAAAATATCTATAACCTCATTAAGCAGTGGTGCTGCTGTTTTAGGCGTACTGTTTTCTTTTTCCGACCATTCATATATTTCTTTCGGGGATATATTAATCCCATCCTGATAAGTATCCTCACCCATGATAACGCATAAAGGTATCATCGTGATCTGATATCTTTCCAAAAGCTCCTCATTCAAATCACAGGTACTGTCTGCAATAATTTTTATCGATTCCATAATACCCCTCCTGGCTTCTATTCCTACAATTTTAACATGTTATCCTAGCGTATGATTAAATGATAACACTTTTATTAGCCCTGTCAAGTATAGAAAAGAACAGTCAGTAATCCTATCTATTTGCGGGACAGTCACAAAAAGCGCAGGCGTACCTGGGATACGTCAGGGCTTATTCGTGACTGTCCATAAACTTTTACTGCATTTTAAAATCAACTTCTACGTTATAATTAAGGTCCTTAAGGAACTGATCTTCCTTGTTGGCATAGGAAAGCCATAATTTTCTGTTATCATAACTGGTCATACGATACAGATTCATAAAATCAATTCCAGCACCTTTGGTAATCTTATCAAGATTGGCAGTAATTCTTGCTTTTATGATCTGATTACAACGCTGCTTTATCGCTTCTACTACAGCAGCCTTTGCCTGATTTGAGACAAGACCTTTTTCCATTAATCCTTTCTCAATGATTCCGATACCCTCTAATTTTACGGCAAGTATTGGCTTATTATTCACACTTGTAAACTGAAGGGTTCTTGTTACATTATTTATTTTCACAACATATTCCGAAGCTGCTTCGCTTTTTCCTTCCTTTAAATCCTCCGACGGATTTTCAGTAAGAAAAATCTTGACATTCTTACCATGAGCATTGGCAATGTCGATATAATCTGATTCCTCTTTGTTAACTTCATAGGCAAGCTGATTATGATAAAACATCCCAAGCCCAACGGTTTCTAGGGTCTGTTTCCTGGGTTTTAAAACCGGCATACTGACTACCGGATTTTCTTCATTCATAGCAAAGACCAGGTCTCCGACAGTAACCACCTTTTTGCCGCTGCTTTTTAGATTAATGCGGTAAAGCCGGTCTAAATAATCACCAATGCCACCTTCAAGTTCTTTGTTTAAGGAGATAACCTCCTTCGCAGTTGTATCAGAGGTAAATATTAAGGTACTTCTGCCTATTTCGTACTTATCTTCTACATACGTTAAAAATTGAGCCAGCTGCTTCGGGTTTTTGGCCAGTTCCCTGCCTATGATAATGGCCTTTAAATGGCTGAAATCCAGCCTTTTATTATATTGCAGATCATATAAGTCTTCAATCTGCCAGCAATCAAACCCTTTTAATTCCAGTATCAATTTTTCGGGATTCTCACTGCCCTGTTGGGTTAATGCCTTTAAGTCCGGTAAAACATAATATACCGTCAGCTCATCCCCCTTTATATCGATGCCCATGGCCTGTATAAAATTTCGATCCTCAATTTCTGTCATATCGCTGCAGGCAGTAAGGGTAATAACAGAAGTCAGGGTAGTTAATAATAAGAGAGTCTTTATTACCGGTTTTATCGGTTTTACCGATTTTATTTTTCTCACCTTACCAATCAATACGATAATCACCGGTATTAAAATGGATTGAGGCATTCCAATATATTTCATGTAGAACTCAAAGTAGTAGAAAAACTGTTCCGTCTCTATAGGAATAACAGAAGCGCCAAACAAGATCAGAATAAATGGTACCAGCAGATAATTTTGATAAGTTATACGGAATATAAATCTGCCGATGTAACTCATATAATAAAAGAAGGCACTGATAATCGAAAAAATACTCAGCATCCAGATGCCAAGTACAATCGCATCCTGTCTCTGAATAAATCCTCCCGGCAGTTTTATAACTTGAATCATATTTACCATGGACCAGAGTTTTTGCTTGGTTTCTACTTTTCCCAGAATTCCTAAGGTCACGATAAATAAAAGAATGTCGAGAATTCCCACTATAATTACTGCCCTGGATACATAGTGCAGTACCCGTTTGCCTTTTTTTATATCCTCTTTTTTTATTTTAATAAGGGGTACACAAAACAAAAGTACCTCTAGAACACTAAAGGTTAAAAATACATTATAACCACTTAAGAATATATGACCCGGCTTTTCTGTAAATAATGGCATAAGGTTAGAAAATTGTATTTTATTAAGACCTAATATTAAAAAGATAAAAATAGGAACGATTACTGCAAAATATAAGACTTCTGCAATTCTTGCCCTTACTTCAAATCCTTTCGATGCGGCATAAGCAGATACGACCAGCAGTGTTAAGACGATAATCCTGGGGTCAGTATCCTCCAATAGGGTTTCATTTATTACTTCCCCGAACAAACGGGCAGCAAATACACAACAGACCGCTAATTTGGCCATATACAATAAACCGATTACAAGGGTTAAGATACTGCCAAGACTGCTCTTACAATAATCCAGATAATTTCCGCCGGCAGCCTTTGACAGGGATAATAAAATCCAGGCATAGATTAAGGCATATAAAACAGCAAGAATTATGGCAATTAATCCATCCTTCCCGGCTGTTGCAGTCGCAATCCTTGGTATAATCAAACCAGATATGCTAAATAAATCAAAGACCAATAGCCTTGTTAATTGTCTTAGGGAGATTTTTTCGTTTTCTGAAAACATATATTAGTATGCCTTTCTATAAAAATTAAATCTAATACTTAATTCGAGTGCTAAATTGAATCGTAGTAACGACCTTAAAGACACAGAATGGGACTATAAACCATTTCATTCAAAATACAAAATTGACCTTTTGACACTCGCACTATACTTATTCTCTAATCTTTAATAATCTGGTAATGCCTTCTTAAGCTGTATCCTTATGCATTATACCTTCTAACCCTTACCAATCAATTTCAATAAATCTTTCTATTTTAATTTTGTACCCATATTCTTGTTTCATACAGATATTATTTTATTCATCCTTATTTTTCACAAGTCTGACACGCTCATCTTTTTTAGCAAAAATCGGACGCCGTTTCAAGGTTCTTAAAGGTGCTCTGATAATGGCATCTTTCGTATCGGTGCCTTCATTAATTCCGGAGGCTGCAAAGGGTACCATATAAGGCATTCCAAAACTTTTTAATCCACCCAGATGGATCATTAGCAGCATAATTCCTAAGATAAAACCGTACAGTCCTAAAAATGCGGATAAAATAATGATTACATATCTGACAATCCGAAATGCCGAAGAAAATGGTTCACTTGGAACCATAAAAGCGGCTATGGCAGTCAGGGCTATAACAATAACTACGATGGGACTGACTAAATTGGCATTTACCGCGGCATCCCCGATAATTAAACCTCCCACAATGCTAAGGGTTCCCCCCATAGGACCTGGAAGCCTGACTCCGGCTTCTAAAAGGATTTCAAAAGCAATCTCCATCATAATAACTTCAAAAAGTACGGAAAAAGGTACTCCATTCCTCGCTGCAGCAAAGGAAAGAGCCATAGCCGAAGTCAGGACTTCTGCATTGTAATTAATAACGGCAATGTATAAACCGGGAAAGGCCATGGCTATAAAAGCGCCTATATACCTCAATATCCTGGTAAAGGTAGCCACTTCCCATCTGCTGTAGGAATCATCCGATGCCTGAAAAAAGGAATTTAAAGTAGTTGGAACGATTAATGCTATAGGGGAATTATCAACAACGATAACTACCCTGCCTTCTAAGATCGCAGAAGCTGCCTTATCCGGCCGTTCTGTTGATTGAAATTCCGGAAAGGGGGAGTATACATTCCGTTCCGAAAGCTGTTCTAACATGCCGCTGTCAAAAATACCGTCTACTACAAATTCTTTCAGCCTTTTTTCAACCTCTCCTACGATTTCCGGTTTTGCCACATCTTCCAGATAACAGATTGCTACATCCGTATGGGATCTGATACCGACCTTAAGCTGCTTAATTTTAAAATTGGTATCTTTGATCCTGCGCCGCAGCAGTACTCTGTTAATATAAAAGGCTTCACTAAAGCTTTCTTTGGAGCCTCGGATTGCTACTTCATTTTCACTAGTGGGGACCCCTCGGTTTGGCATACCTCTAACCGATACTTTTAAAGCCTTATCCGAACCGTCTATCAGTACAACCGTATCCCCAGAGAGAACATCCTCTACCAATTCATTCATGGTAATGACTTCGGACAAATCAAGGGTTTTAAGTCCCTTGTCCTTAATGTATTCAAACTGATCCTCCTCCGGCATGTCTACGATGCTTGAGAGAAGCTCATGTATGGTAACCTGCTCTAACAGCTCCTTATTGATCATATTGTCAATATATAAGAAAAAGATATCTACCTTATTCACTTCCCCAACGGTTAATTTCCGCTTTATGACATCTGCACAGTCTGTAAATAAAGCACTAATGGCATCTATGTTTTCACTCAGTTTTTTCGAGAGTTCTGCTGTTATTCTATTTTGTTCATCATGTAAAAGACTCATGGAGACCTCCTCGTGTGTATAAAATTAAAAATCTCTTTCATATTATATCCAGTTTGTCCTATTTTATTTGAAAATAAAAAATACTTATCTTTTATATCCGTAAGATATAAAAAATAAGTATTTTCTTCATATGGTTAAGTTTTGCAAATCCTTAAATATCCAGCTTTAATTGTATTTCTTCTTCTGCCTCCAGTTTAAAATCTTCGATTTTCTCAGGATTAACTACCGGTAAATCCTCTAATGACTGAATTCCGAAGCTCCGAAGGAAGTCTTCTGTTGTACCAAATAGAATTGGCCTTCCCGGGGCATCCATCCTTCCGACTTCACACACAAGATTATACTCGATTAATTTATTAACGGCATGATCCGATTTAACACCGCGGATCGCTTCAATTTCTATTTTTGTGATGGGCTGTTTATATGCAATAATAGACAGAGTTTCTAGTAAAACCTCCGTTAGGACATGCTTTTTGGGAACATGGGCTATTTTTATAATAGCTTCGTACAATTCTGCTTTGGTACACAACTGGAAGGCTCCGTCAAGTTCAATGATATTAATTCCCCTGTTCTCTTCCTCATATTGATCCATCATATTATGTATTATTTTTCTGGTGGTATCCATATCATGTTCGACGGCGGCAGCGATCCGTTCTAATTCCACCGCCTCCCCCATGGTAAATAATATGGCTTCAATCGCCGCTTCCAGTTTCTTTATCTCCATAATTCCTCCAATAACAACTTCTTTCTTAATCAGACCCTAATTTAAGACTAATATATCATCTACTTCTGTAATCTTATCCACGGTAAAGGTTATAATAATATCATCAAATACAGTATGCTGTGTAATAACAATCTGCCCGACTTTTATGAGTTCTAAAACGCCAAGAAATGTTACAATAACCTCCATTTTCCCAGACTGAGCCTGTAAAAGTTTACGGAAACTAAACGTTTTATGTGCAATACCGTATTGTTGGATTGCAAGTATTTTTTCAGAAAGATTACTTTCTTCTTTTTCTATTTTACCAAATTTACTACGGATGGGATCAATTTTATCAACCTGCTTTTTAACAACTGATTCGAATATTTTATGTAATTTCGCTAAGGTCAAATCAGATAACAAGCCTGCCGTATCAATTTCTTCTTTGTAATCCGCTATTTCCTTTGGGATAGTGGCTTCTTTAAATAGAATTTTGGCAGCGTCTAGTTCCCGGTCCTTTAAATCCAGGGAGATATATTTGTACATCTTATATTCCAGTAAGCGTTCAACCAGTTCCTGTCTTGGATCTTGTTCCTCTTCTTCACGGGTTTCATCTTTTGGCAGCAGCATCTTAGATTTGATATTAATCAAAGTAGCCGCCATAACGAGAAATTCACTCATAATATCAAGATTTTTTGTTTCCATCAGCTGGATATATTCCAAATATTGTTCGGTTATGATGGCAATGGGTATGTCATGGATATTTACTTTATTTTTATCGATCAGATGCAGCAGAAGGTCTAAAGGTCCTTCAAAAGCTTCTAATTTAACCGGTATACTCATAGCTTGTCCTTCCCTTTTACTGATAATCTAAAATACGGAATTCCTCTTAAAAAACAAGGTCATAATTGCTGTTATAAAAACAAGGTCATAATTGCTGTACTGAAACTGGTTATAAACTGAAACATAATAACCAGTAAAAGCACCATTTTGATAAAATAGTCGTTCCGGATAATTAAAAAGTACTTAGACGGAGATATTCCGGCTATACATAGACCCATATCAAACGTTGAAACCGGAAATAGGTTAACAATAAACATACTGAGGCTGATTAAGGCTATATATACCAGGATGAACTGAAGTACTAACGAAACAATACTTATTGTTTCTGAATAATTTAAGTTGGAATTAATGCCGATTCCAAACCGAAGAACCGCCATACTGACTAAGAACATCACGAATAAACTTATCATACCGGTTATACCAAGTATCAGGTTGGTTCTCTTATCTTTAATGCGATACATATAAGGTTTTGAAAATCCGGCCTGATTGGTTATACATAAGATCAACCCTATGGGATCAACATAATGGTGAAGTTTATAGATATTTCTTTTCTTTTTGGGGTCTTGATTTGGATTTAATCTATTATAAATATAAGCCTTGGGGAATTCATGGAGTATCATTACAATTCCTCCGGCTATGAAAGCGGCTATCAGCCTGATTAGCTGTATTTTCATGAAACACCTCATTATTTTTAATCTTTTTTGTAGCTTGCCTGAATTCAGCTTTTCTTACTGTCACAGCTATTAAGAGTAATAACCATTAACTCAGGCCGGTTATTGACCCGCAGCTTTATGGTATGCAGTCCCAGCCCTCTTGAAACTAACATTACCGTATCTTGATTTTTAAACATTCCTGCATCATATTTTGGCATAAATTTATATTGGGGGGAGATAAAACCTCCAAGTCCTGGCAGTCTTATAATTCCACCATGAAGATGACCGGAAACAATGAGGTTGGCACCCCATTCCTCATATAGTTTAAAATAAACCGGGTTATGTGCAATCAATATATTATACCATTTATTTTCCGGAATTCCTACTAAATTTTGAATATATTCCAGGGTCATTTCGGGCTGCTTTAATTTCTTAAAATAATCCATCCCTATAACAAGACCCGTAACGGCAATCTCTTTTCCCTGTCTTACTATGGTAATGCGTTCATTTTCAAGAAACCTGACTCCCAGTTTCGTAAGCCTGCTTTTATATTCTGCATAATTCTTAAACCGGTTGGTACCGTCTGGCAGCAGTCTCTGTTCATGATTCCCAAGTCCATAATAGATCGGATAATCCTTCGCCAAAACAGAGAGCAGATTATAAGGAATTTCTAGATGCTCCGGTTCACTGCTTACTACCATATCTCCTGCCACCAGAATATAATCTGGATTTGCTGCTTTCACTTTATCGATTAACTTTTTATTATCCTTACCAAATTTATTATTATGAAGGTCCGCTAACATAACCAGCCGGACACCGTCAAATTCCTCTGGAATGCGTTCTGAACGAATGGTATATTGAGTAATTTCAAGATGTTTATTTTCATAACATATATAGATTATGAATAAAACTAAAATTACAATTGTGATTAGATTGCCTGTCATGTATACCTCCATTCCTTATATTCTGAATCTATTTCAAAAGTTGTATTGGTAACCTAAACTAGTTTATTTCAGCATTATATATTTCAATATTATCCATATATTAACAAATCCACAGAAAAAGTCCATTATAAATTATAACACAGACTTTTCCTGTGGTCTATAGTAAGTAAAATTCATTATGAAATTAACTACCCGAGAGCAACTAACATAACAGCCTGTTTTGGCTTTCATTCTCCGGTTTATGTGGCTTTCATTCGTTTTACCCTCAATAATCTCGCCGCATTTACAATCTGTGAGCGGCAGACGCCATAAGGTCTTGATTAACCGTCATTACAAAATCAACTCATTTAAAGCCTTTAAAAAGTAATCTTTGAATTTCGCTTTTGCAATATTTTCTGAGGCTACGATATCCACTGTTCCTATCTTATTACCACCTAATTTATAGGTAACTTCACCTACTTTATCATTTTCCTTAACTGGTGCCGTAACATTATCATATATAGCTATTTCCTTAGTAATATCGTCAGGATTAACACCTTTTAAGCATAAATAAGAAAATTCATCCTTAACCTTATATCCTACTGTGGCAGCAACACCTTTTTTTACCTCTAAAGGTTCACCCTGTAAATCTTTATTGGCATCCCTGTAAATACTGCAGTTTGCAAATCCATAATCCAGCAGTTTGGAAGCCTCAAAAAAACGTACCTTTGTCTCAGGAGCAGCCATAATTACTGCAATTAAATCCATTCCGTTGCGTTTAGCAGTAGCGGATAGACAATATTTTGCCAGGCTGGTGGAACCAGTTTTTAATCCGGTTATACCGTTATAGTGCTTAATCAGTTTATTGGTATTGGTTAAGCCAAATTCACTCTGTCCCTTTTTGGTTGTATGAGTAATAGAATCCATCCAGGTAGTTGAATAATTACTGATTTCCGGATGTTTTGTAATAAGTTCCCTTGACATAAGTGCCACATCATAAGCTGTGGAATAATGATTATCTACATCCAAACCGCAGCAATTTACAAAATGGGTATTAAGCATTCCAAGCTCTTTTGCTCTGGCATTCATTCGTGCAACAAATTCTTCCTCTGAACCGGCAATCTTTTCTGCCATGGCTACGGAAGCATCATTGGCACTTGCTATGCTGATACATTTAAGCATCGTATCCACTGTCTGAGTCTCAAAAGGCTCTAAATAGACCTGGGAGCCGCCCATAGAAGCTGCATGTTCACTTACGGAAACTTCATCCGTCAGTTTTATCTTTCCACTATCGATTGCTTCAAAGATTAGCAGTAATGTCATAATTTTAGTTATACTGGCCGGTTTCAGTTTTTCATCTTTATTCTTCTCATAAATAATTGACCCGGTAGAACCTTCAATTAACACTGCCGATGTGGAGGTAATGTTCATTTGGTTATCCTCCGGCGCTGCATATACTTTTACACAGAACAGAGTATTCATCAGTAAAATAACACTTACAAAAAGCGCTCCAAACCTCTTCATCTATACCTCACGTCCAAATTATATATTACTATTGTAAGCAAGGACAATGAATTTTAGACCAACTTTTACTCGCTTCTTAATGCATCAATGGGATTTAATTTAGCAGCTTTGTTAGCCGGCATAAAACCGAATCCAATTCCAATCGCTGCTGATACCCCAAAGGCCATAATAATGGATCCTGTTGTAGGGCTGGCTGTTAAACCAAAGGCGTTGCCAAGAGTAACGGTTGCAACCCAGCCCAGTAAGATACCGATGATACCGCCGATGGTACTAATCGTTGCTGCTTCAATTACAAACTGACTTAATATATCCCGCTTCTTAGCCCCTAAGGATTTACGGATACCAATTTCCTTAGTACGTTCCACTACCGATACCAGCATAATATTCATGATTCCGATTCCGGCAACCAACAAGGAAATGCCAGCAATTCCTCCAAGTATGGAAGATAGCATACCAGTCATTTCATTTACCTGGTCAAGAAGTTCTGCCATGGTAGATATGTTATATAAATCTTCATTTTTCATAATGCCATACAGATAATTATCAATGAGTTTCTTTCCAGCCTCCACCGTATCAGCATCTTTCGTTGTAAAGGTATAGCTGGATATATTAGAGTTCTTAGCCAGTCTGGCTGCATTGGTATACGGGATATAAATGCAGTCATCAGAGGATCCCTGAGTAGAATCTGCTTTTTCTTCCAAGATACCAATTATTGTATACGGTTGTCCGTTAATCTTAAGGGTATCGCCTGGTGCTGCAATACCATCAAATAACTCATTAACAATATACGTTCCGATAACACATCCCTGATAACGGTTTTTTATATCAGCATATTGAATAAACCGCCCGCTTTGTACTTTCAGGTTATTAATTGTAATAAAATCTTCACCTACACCTGCAACCGAACTGGAGGATGAATTGGTTCCTTTTTTTACGGTATACCTGCCGTTTACCTGGGGCGTAACTGCCTGGATTACGGAATTGTTTTCTTTTACAAAGCTGTATATATCGTCAACATCCACATGCCTAGTATCCGTATTGGTTACTGACAAAGATATGGTGTTGGTCCCAAGATCAGCAAAGGTAGATACAACATAATTCGTTACACCCTGCATAAGACCTACTAATGTTATAACAGAAGTTACACCAATAATCATTCCCAGCATAGTAAGAAAGGAACGCATTTTACTGCCGATAATACTTCTTCCTGCTAATTTAAATGCTTGGATTAGTTTCATGTCTGGCTCCTTCTATATTCATCTACCGGTCCGTCGAAAACAATCTGACCATCATGTATTTTTACTACACGCTTAGCCTCCTCTGCCACCGCCCGGTCATGAGTAATCAAAACTACCGTATTCCCTTCATCATTCAGCTTTCTTAGGAAGTCAAGAACTTCACGGCTGGTTTTAGAATCAAGAGCACCTGTCGGTTCATCTGCAAGGATAAGGGAAGGATTGCCGGCTAAAGCCCTGGCGATGGAACCCCTTTGCTGTTGTCCGCCGGAGAGCTGATTTGGCATGTTATTCCATTTATCCTGTATTCCGACACGCTCTAATGCTTCTAATGCCATCTGCTTTCTTTTGGACTTCCCGATACCGGCATACAATAACGGTAATTCTACATTCTCAAGCAACGTCTGTTTGGCTAAGAGGTTATATTGCTGAAAAATAAAACCGATGGTCCTGTTCCTTACTTCTGCCAGTTCGTCATCCTTCATAGTGCTGACATCCTGACCCTTTAAGATATACTGACCCTTCGTTGGTACGTCAAGCGCTCCGATTATATTCATAATGGTTGATTTTCCGCTGCCGGATTTACCGACTATGGCAACAAATTCGCCATGATATATTTTTAAATTAATCCCGTTATTGGCACGTACCTCCGTGCTGCCCATCTGATAGATTTTATAGATATCAATCAAATTAATAAGAGGCGTTTTTTCATCTTCTATTTTTAGCTCATCCAATTTAAGACACCTCCTGTTACGGTCTTACGGTAACATTACCGCCTCGATTACCTTGACGCGTGCTGCCGCCTTGAGGATAACCGCCGCCTTGTTCAAAGCCACCCTGTCCTGAACCATACTGTCCGGGAATCATAACTGCACTGTTATTTGAACTGCGAACAATATATACTTCTTCATTTCCGGTTAATCCGCTCTTAACTTCAATATAGTTTCCATCGGATAATCCGGTTTCAACCTTTACCTCTTTAAAACCAACCGGTATATTTCCTACTGCTTCTTTCACTGACGGATCTTTTACAAGTACCATATCACCACGCATTAACGCATCGCTAGGAACCGCAAGAACACCTGCTGCTTCATTAATTATAATCTCTCCGGTTACATTCATACCAGGCAATAAGTCACCTACCTCATCAATTCTAACCGTAACGGGATATTGAGTAACACCTTCATTCGTAGTACTTTCCAGACTTATATTGGTAACCTCGCCATTAAAAGTAACTCCCTCCAGGGCATCGGCAGTAATATTAACCTTTTGTCCCACCTTTACTTTTCTAATATCCAATTCGTCGATCTGCATCTTAAAGGTCATAGCCGACAAATCATAAATCGTACAAAGCTTTGAGGTGGAATCCCTGCTGATAGTATCGCCTTTTAAAACATCTTTGCTTACTACCTGACCGGATATGGGTGCAGTGATGCTGTAGTCAGTTTTCTCATCGATTACGTCGCTTAAGGAATCTTTTGCGTCTTCGATTTTGTTATCGGCATCCTCCATGCTATTCTTTGCATTGTCAACCGCATCACTAGCAGAGTCTACTGCCTTTTGGTAAGAATCCAGCTGGTCTTTATAGGTATCGCTTTCTAAAATAATTACCGTTTTTCCAGAAGCTATTTTGTCACCTTCTTCAATTGTTAAAGTACCTATTTTACCACTTTTATCAGCTGTAAGCGTACTTTCCTCCAAAACATTAAAACTTCCCTGCTCACTGCTGTAAATATCGCCAACGGATGCTGTAGCAGTAGTTTCTTTGGTGATACCACCCGGATTTTTGACTTCTATGGTAACCATCTTTACAACACGGTTTCCGCTTAAGACCTCTTCAATATTGCTGACTTTTGTTACTTTACCCTCTATCGTTTCATTACTGTCTGTTATTTCAACTTCCGCTTTTTTGCCGATTAAGGAAGAGGTTACATCAAAGGAGTTAAAGGGAACCTCTAATAACATGGAGCTGTTATCATAAATATCAGCAATCTGGCTGCCGGGCTGTACCGAATCTCCTTTTTTAACATATAACTTCTTAACGATTCCTGCTTTATCCGATTTAATAGTCAGATCACTATATTCTTTCTCTGCATCATTGTAGTCGGCTACGGCGTCGTTATATTTATCCACGGCTTTATCATAATTCTTTTTCGCTGTCTTGTACGAATCCTCTGCTCTTTTTACAGAGGTTTCAGAAGTATTGATCTTGCTGTCAACATCGTCCGTAGTGATCTGGTATAATACATCGCCATCCTTTACCTGATCTCCTTCTTCAAAATCAGCAGTTATTACTTCGCCTTCCACCAGGGTTTTCACATCGTAGGTATTTAAAGGCTCTATGGTACCAGAGGAGGATAAGATGCTTTTAATATCTCTCTTTTCTACCTTAACCGTCTGTGATGACGCCTGAGCATCGTTTTCATTTAATCCCTTTTTCCCTCGGCTGTATACAAAGCCAACCACTACTACAAGGACCACCGCAATAATGATTCCTCTTATGGCTTTCTTTCTTTTCGATTTCCTGGTATTAATTATTTGTCCTGTACTGGGAGGATTATCTGACTTCTTTTTAAAAATTTTACCCATTATTTATGCTCCTTATCAGTTGATGTTTTCTGCTACAATAACTCTGACCCTGCCGCCTAAACCAATTGTCCTGTCATAGTAAGCCGTTAATTTATATTTCTTTAAGTCAGATACCTTACTTAAGGTGGTTGCACTATATTTTCCAACATTGTAATAAAATACTGCCACATTATCTGCCATCGGATATTTCTGAATGGAATCCTGTACAGTGGTGGTTCCGATTGATTTTACTGTAATACCGGTAAGGTCCATGGTATCTTTAATTTGAGTGGAGTTTGAAGGATCAAAGATAAATCCTTTTGGACCTTTCTCTGCAATGTAAAAATTCGCTACTGCTGATTTAACTGTACCGTCTAGGGTATATTCATAACTCATACTGTCCGTTCCCATCTGACTAGTACTATTCGTTAAAATACCATATTTGAATACATCTCCGCTTACATTATTAAGGATTAGCTTGGATATATTACCTGAACTATTTGTTTCGTAATAATATACAGAGGAACCGCTTAAGGTCGTACCGGAAAGCCTTTTGGGATTTACCTTTACATAATTCCCGCTAAAATAATCTATTACTTTAACATTTGCCGCCAGATTATTATTACCTAATTTCGTTCCATCCTCCGAGAAGGTGCAATTAGCAAAAGCGGAACTTCCCTGATTCAGTAGCTTTATTGTTCCCACACCATTTTCATAGGTTACACGAATTACATCCCCTATGTTATAAATAGTTGCTGCGATATCATAATCCTGTACATATTCGTTGCCGCCTGCATCTACAAAAGTTACATAATTTGCAGCAACCATATCATCCTTCGTGTTATTAACCACATGTTCACCGGTACCAATTACAATACCGGTAATGTTGGTATTATATTCATTAATTGTAAGTACATCAACAACGGAATCATCTTTACCTAATATCAGGGTTACCGTATCTCCTACGTCTACTTTGCCAAGAGAAGAAAATGCAACTGACATATCATTGGTTCCAAGTTTATACTCTTTTTGTCCTACCATAACTGATGTTGGTACCAGACGGTCAGGCAAGATTGATTGTATCGTTCCGGTAACCTTGTTGTCATATGCCCAGATTGATTTTAAATCCTTTGAATAATAAATCACATCATTCTCCTGAATATCTGATATGGTACCTAATGTTCCATCCTTATAAAACGTAGCGGTTCCGAGTAAAAACGGGATTTCATCCTTCCAATCGCCGTCAGCCAAAATTGGTCCTTCCATGTTGTTATTCACCAGGGATAGATAATCAACTTCACCTTTGGCATCAATCTTATAACCCAGGGTCTCTGCATAAACCTTACCATCTTTTGTGGTTGCTGTTAATGTATTGTAGAATAAGTTCATCAGGTCTTTTCTGGTCATTGCCTGATTTTTTGTTTTTGTAATATTTTTATCCAGCTCCTTCGAATCATATAATGCCATTTGGGCTGCGGATATGCTGCCGGTAAAATCACTGTTGGTATATCCTAAAAGTTTTAATACCCCATTTACAGCTTCCATCAAGGTAACACTTTGGGCAGGTTTAAAACTGCCGTTCATGTATCCGGACATCCATCCCTGATTAATGGCGGTTTGTATGTACCCCGCAGCCCAGTAAGTTTTTGGTACGTCCTGGAACAAGGAAACATTACTTTTTGACGTTACTTTTCCCTTATTCCCTGACATATTAACTAACATCTGGGCGTATTGGGCCCTATTAATTTTCTGGGTTTGGGAAGTGCTGACTCCTTTGTCTGTTTTCATAACACCTAAGGCATCAATTACTTTCGAGGCATTATTACCAGTAGCGGCCTCCACCGGTTTTACGGGAGCTGCAACCGTTACAAGTACCATAACAACTGCAAGTAATAGAGTTAATATTCTTTTTTGCATCTTTATGTCTCCTTTACGTATTAATAAACCTTCATTTTTTACTTTCCATTTTATTCTATTTAAAAAACGTGAATATTCTGTGAACTCAATGTGAAAGTATTAGTAAAACACTGATTTTTTTGTTAAGAATAAATTAAATTTTAAAAAAAATGCTTTATATTCTATTTATAATTATACATTTCAGTAATATAATTACTTCTTATATCACTAAGACTATAATCAAACAAAATATAAAGCATTGCACTGACCTACCTTACTATAACACTACATGTTAATGTCTTGCCTCTTATCTTGCCGTATATTTTTGCGCTCCCTTTTGAAACAGCCGTCACCTTCCCAAAACGGTTAACCCTGACCACGGAAGAATTACTGCTATACCATCTGACTCCGAACCAGGCTCCTTTTATATCCAGTCTGCTGCTATGACCGGTCCTTAAGGTTAATTTACGTTTATTTATATCAACTACACGTATCCTGCATTTTAGAATTTCCTTTTGATATCTGACTCTGATAATCGTAGTACCTACCCGGTAGGCAGTAACTTTACCAAATATATTTACATCTGCTACCTTAATATCCGTAGAGGAAAAGCTTAGTCTTTTATTTATATTTGACAAAGACAGCTTATATTCCTCTCCCTTTATTAAGGTAACATCTTCATCACTTAACCGCTTTGTAAAAGGAGTATAGATATTGTTGTGATAATAAATGGAGGTATGAGGTACGATCAGGTACCATAACAAAGCCAGAAAAGCAATATAGTAAAAAATAGAAAACACGCCACGGAACTTAAATAATTGATTGATTTTATTTTTTTTCAATTCCTATTACCATAATTTACGTTTACTATATTCTATTAAAGCTTCAAAGTTCCTATGCTTTATCTGATGCAGACCGTGTATCACTTTATTCCACACTCTTTAAAGATTCCACCATATCAATTTTACGCAATTTATAAAACATGACATAGTTAACAAAAACAGAAAATCCAAAGGTCAGAAGGATGCTGTATACAAAGCTGATAGATTTGATGGTTCTTCCAAACATAATATTATCTATCTCCGTAGTAAGTATAACCAGCCGATGCAGCGCAATACCCATAATAATCCCGGCCAGAGCACCGATTACAGTCAGCATAATATTTTCGCGGTAAACATAAGCTGCAACTTCCATATCCTGAAAACCTAATACTTTTAAGGTAGCGAGTTCTCTTTTCCGCTCTGTGATATTAATATTATTCAAATTATATAGTACAATGAAAGCCAACAATCCCGCTGCTATGATCAGAACATAGACTACAAGGTTTAAGCTGTTTAACATGTCATTGATTTGCTTTTGGAAATCTGAGGTAAAAGATATTGCTGTAACATTATTATAATTTAATAAATCCGAAGCAAAGTTTTTTTCATCGATACTGATAGTATCCGACTGTTTAAGATAAATCCTGTTATAATCCGGTGCTTTACCATACAATTTTTCATATAAGCCCGGAGTCATGAAAATATAATGAAGCAGATAGTTTTCCACAATATCCGTTACTTTGGCCTCAACCCGTTTGGTATCTCCGTCTTTGATTAAAATAGTATCTCCTACGGAAAGGTTTAGCAAACTAGCCAGCTTTTCCGTTATAATGATGCCATCCTCCTTTAGTACTGCTGGTTTATGGCTGATACGGTTACGGAATACAATATAATCCGCAATGGTTTTGGTATCCTTTGGTACAATAAGAGAAGTACTTTTAGTTAATTTATCATTACCTGCATCTACTGTTATATCGAGGACAGTAGCTGCATCAGCTATTCTGCTATCTTTCTTTAAGTCCCAAAGAAGCTCATCTTTTTCCTTATCGGTAATATCCTCCTTAACCGTTACGATAGCATCCTGATGCCAGATATCAACATACTGGATATCAGACATGGCACCGATGGAGTCCTTTAAACCAAAGCCTACCAATAATAATGACATACAGCCCCCAATTCCAAATACTGTCATAAAGAAACGTTTTTTATAACGCAGCAGGTTTCGGACAGTTGCCTTTGATGTAAAATTAAGGTGTTTCCAAACCCAGGGAATCCTTTCTAAAATAACCCGTTTCCCAAGTTTTGGCGCCGCCGGTCTCATTAATTTTGCCGGTGTTGACATAAGCTCCTTATAACAGGAGAAGAAAGCTGCTAAAGTGGTACAAGCTACCGCAATAAGGGCAGAGGTAGCACCATAATATATGTTATACGGAGTCAGTACCTTAGGAAGACTTTTATACAGTATAGCATAAGCAGTTATAATTACTTTAGGCAGTATCTGTTCTCCGATTAAAACTCCGATAATACTGCCAATTAAGCTTGCCAGGAGGGAGTACCAGATATATTTTCCGGCGATAGCCCTTTTACTGTAACCAAGTGCTTTTAAAGTACCAATCTGTGTTCTTTGTTCTTCCACCATACGGGTCATGGTAGTCAGACTTACCAATGCTGCTACGAGAAAGAAAATAACCGGAAATACTTTACCGATATTACCGATGCGTTCTGAATCCTGACCGTACTCAACATAGGTCTGGATACTGTTACGGTCAAGTACATACCATTTCGGATAATCCACATCTGCTAATTTATCCTCCGCATCCTTTATCTTTTGTTTTGCCTCGGCTATTTCCTTGTTCGCTGTCTTAACGCCTTCCTTATAATCATTTTCTTTCTCCTTAAGAGTAGTTTTCGCTTTGTTTAATTCTTTCTCCTTGTCTTTCAACAGTGTTTCATTTTTTTCTATTTCTTTTTCTGCCTTACTAATTTCCTTCCAACCCGAAGCAAGTTCTTTTTTGCCTTTTTCGATTTCTTTGCGTTTTTCTACTATTGTAGACTCCGCTGTTTTAACTTTCTGCTCTTCTTTGGTTAACGCTTTGTCAGCCGCATTTAACTGTTTCTGCTTTTGATCCAGAGTAGTTTTGGCGGCATCCAGTTCTTTTTTTGAATTATCCAGTTTCACTCTGCCGGTTTGTAATTCCCCCTGCTGTTTTAACAGACTTTCCTCGGTAGCAAGAAGCTGCTGCCATTGTTGTGGCTGTGAGTCTTTTACCGGTTCCAAAGCTGCTTTTTGCTGCTTAAGATCAGCAAGAGCCTTAGTTAATGCCGTTTCATTTTTCACAAGTTCATTATTACCGGTATTCCAGCTGTCCATGGATGTCTTCCATTCTTTATAACCTGAGGCAAGGGAAGCCGCACCTGTATTATATTCCTGGCGTCTATTGATAAGTTCCTCTCTGCCGCTGTTTAATTCAGCTTCTGAGGTATTCAGCTTTTCTTCCCCGGTCTTAAGATCAGCTTCTGAGGTCCTTAATTTCTCTTTATTTTTGGTTAGTTCGACCTTACCGTTTTCTAACTCTTCTTTCCCATCAGCAAGTTTACTTTCACCATCTTTTATTTTATTTTTGCCATCTTCAATTTTCTTTGCAGCATCTGTCAGTTTTTTATCGGTGTCAGCTTCACTCTCCGCCAGTTTTGCTTTGGCATCCTCAATTTCTTTCTGAGGATCCTTTAAAATCTCGTCATATCTTGCTTTCGTCCGTATATCCGCAATCGCCTTAACATTATCAACCACCGCGGATACGGTATCCTCATATTCATCGGTATAGCTGGTCAACTCCCTGGCACCTTGAACAGACGCATAGATTTCTGTATATGCCTCCATGGAAAATGCTGCGCCTGGCACTAGGATAAAGCTGTTGATTTTGCCGTTCCCAATTGAACTGTTACCACGTTCAAAGGATAAATAACTGGATGAATTACCTACGCCAACAATTGTGAATTTACTGACGTTAAGACTTTTATCAAGTTCCTCCTTTGTTCCGGAGCAAAATTCTATCGTATCACCGATTTTATATCCGGTATCCTCAAGAAACTGCGGATCAACCAGGCATTCATCTGTTTCTTTGGGAAGCCTGCCGTTAATTACGTTGATTTTGTTTAACCTTTCTGTTAAGGACATTACCTTTATAACCAATTCCGCATCTTTTGTAGTACACAAAACATCAACAGAATAAGCGGGTTCGGTATCCTCAATGCCCTTAACCCTGCCAATTGCCGCTGCATCATCCGCTGTTAAGCCCATGGTACTGATAACCCGGACATCCATCATACCGGTGTCGTCGTAATATTTGTCGGCAGATAACTTCATATCCGGTTTCGAAGCCCGGATACCGGAGTAAAAGGCGACTCCAAGGGCGACAATCAATAAAATGGACAGAAATCTGGCGATGCTTTTCTTAACTTCAATTTTAAAATCCTGTACTAAAGCTTTCTTTTTCATCACAACTCCTATTATTACCACTCAATTGTTTCTACAGAAACCGGATTATCATTTATCATTACCTTACTAACTTTTCCATTTTTGATTTTTATTACACGGTCAGCCATGGGAGCAATCGCTGAGTTATGGGTGATTACGATTACAGTCATACCGCTTTCCCTGCAGGTATCCTGGAGCAGTTTAAGAATTGCCTTTCCGGTGTTATAGTCTAGTGCCCCTGTGGGTTCGTCACACAGCAGGAGTTTAGGATTTTTCGCAAGAGCCCTTGCAATGGATACTCTTTGCTGTTCTCCTCCGGATAACTGGGCAGGAAAATTCTTAAGTCTGTCACCAAGTCCAACCTGGTTTAACACGTTTTCAGCACTCAGGGGTTCTTTGCAGATTTGCAGTGCAAGCTCTACATTCTCCAACGCAGTCAGGTTTTGGACAAGATTATAGAATTGAAAGACAAATCCAATGTCTTCCCTTCGATACTGGGTCAGTTGTTTTGCATTAAAGTTACTGATATCAACCCCGTCAACCACAATATGTCCTTCACTGCTGGTATCCATTCCCCCAAGAATATTAAGTACCGTTGTTTTACCTGCTCCGCTGGGACCGACTATTACTACAAACTCTCCTTTTTCAATCTGAAATTCAATTCCGTCAACCGCATGAATGGTAACTTCCCCCATACGGTAGGTCTTTTTTACATCTGCTAATTCTACAAATGACATGCCAAAACTACTCCTCTTCTACACTGTTCTTCCTCTGATTCTTTGGATAGAATTATACTACGTATAAATTTTGATTACTATACAAAGTAATGTTAAATTTTGAGAAAAATTCTAAAATTTTTATTATGACAGGTTTTCTATTCTTTGGAATTTTTTAGAAGAATCTATGGTAAACTGAAACAATACAAATTGACACATCAAGTCTATAAAATATACGAAAAAGGCTGCGCATAATTTATTTCCCAAGTTTAACTATATGGGAATCTGCAGCAGCCTTACGATTTATTACAGGTCTTTTCCAATATTAATAATTGTTTCTGTAATGAGTACTTTAAATAAAGGTGAAACACACTCAGCTGTTGCCTGTACTTCCTCATGGGTCAGGGTTTGTTCCGTCATACCGGCACACAGATTGGATATACAGGAAATTCCGCAGATTTTCATACCCATATGATTAGCAGCCACTGCTTCACAGGCCGTACTCATTCCAACTGCATCGGCTCCTAAGATTCTGCACATTTTCACCTCATGGGGTGTTTCATAATTCGGTCCGGTCAGTTGAAGATAAATACCTTCCTGAAGAGGTATATTTAAATTTTCTGCAGTACTGCGGATAATATCTTGTAACCTAAGATCATAAACATGGCTCATATCCGGAAAACGTAATCCTAACTCCTCCATATTCTCCCCAATTAACGGTGATGGTACAAAATTTGATATATGGTCGGTAATCATCATGAAATCACCGCTTTTATAAAAATAATTGACACCTCCGGCCGCATTAGTCAGAAATAAAACCTCTGCCCCCATTAGCTTCATAAGTCTTATAGGCAGTACCACCTCTGAAATCTGGTATCCTTCATAATAATGAATCCTTCCCTGCATAATCACTACCGGCACCCTGTCTATATATCCAAATACAAATCTTCCCTTATGGCCTGTTACTGTAGAAACCGGAAAACCTTCAATTTCGCTGTAATCCAGCACCGCTGTGATCTGAATGCTGTCCGCATAATCTCCCAGTCCGGACCCTAATACCAGGGCAATCTTTGGTTTAAAATTAATCTTTTCCTTAAAACTTTCATAACACCTGCTTAGCTTATCATAAACTGGATTCATGTTAATCTCCTCTTTTATTCAAATTAGTTCCATATCTTAAATCATCTGCCACAGACGGTTTACTGCCTCAAATCAGAGTGAGAAAAAGCGTATTTCTCACTCCCTCCCTTGAACGTTTTGTTTTGCAGAGGGAGTTTTAAATTCAATCAGCTCCTGTTAATCATCATCGTATTAGTGCATTCAAAGTATCATATGCTTATTTATTTAATAAGTGCTAACGGGATTAAAGACATAATAATCTGAACCTATGGAGTGTTCTAGGCAATCATATTTAAGGCGTTATACAGCATAAGGTAATTTTCATCAACTCATAAAAACAGGTTACCATTTAACAATTTTATAATAAGTTTTTGCTGTTATCCCATAGACAAGGATATAAGCCAGTATAAAGATCAGGCAGGTAACAGCCAAACAAAGGGTTGTTAACATAGTATTATATAAGTAGAATGCCTGCAAAAGCTTTATTATCATGTGTCTGGCCATCGTTACATGAAGTAGTGCGCCAAAAAGCGGCAGGAAAAACACAATTAATATCTGCTTATTAATGGTCCGCTTCACTTCTAGGTCATCCATTCCGACTTTCTGTAAAATTATAAATCGTTCCTTATCATCATAACCTTCTGAAATTTGTTTAAAATATATAATTAACACCGTAGCCACTAAAAATAAAACCGTAAAAAAGATTCCAAGGAAAAGGAGTCCGCCATATATTCCATACCCTTCTTCTCTTGAGGTATATATGGATTGAAAGCCGATTACATTTTTAATTTTAAGGCTTTCTACTCTTATGTCCTTGGCATAAACCGTCAGGTCACTCTTATTCCCCTCCAGGCTGAGTACTTTTATCCGCTTGTTTTCAGTCTGATTCTTATCAGCATTTAATAAATCAAGAAGTTTAAATCCCTCCTCCTTATCTGATACAACGAAAAAATAAGTAGAATCTTCTTCACTGTTTTTACCTGCAACAAACCTCGTATCCGGCACCAGGGCTTTCACTTTGTATCTCCCGGCTATTACAGTATTAATGTGTTCTTTGTTTGGTTCATGACCTGTCAGCACCAGGATTTCATTCTTTTGAAGGATTTCTTCCCTGCCACAGATTTCATTATACTCCTTTAGGGTTATAACCTTAATACTGCGCATATGTTCGATGATTTCAGTGGAACCAGAATTTATATCTTTGGGCTTAACAGGCAGGAAAGTTCCGTCTTTAAGCAGCAGAGAGGTAATTATGGAATCATAACTGTAGTCATTCGTAATAGTAACCTTATTCTGATCTGTCAGCTTGGTAATCAACTCATTAAGTTGTTTTTCCTGACCTGGGGTTACCTCACCTCTCATCTGTATTTCCATATCATTGGGATTTAATTGTTTTAACATATCCTCCTGACCTAAGTAAAGAGCCGTACAAGTAGATACCGTTACTAAAACCATGGTAGCTAAAATGCAAATTGATGCGAGTCCCGCTGCATTCTGCTTCATACGGTGAAACAATCCTGATATGGCAATGAAATTATTTGACTTATAATATATCTTTTTTTTATTCTTTAATATAGTTAAAATAACTAAACTTCCCGCTTCAAAAAGTAAAAAGGTTGCTGCTATTACAGCCAATACGGCTAACATAAACTGCACCAGCGCTGTTAAAGCACTATTGACTGTTGCCGCCGAATAATAAGCCCACCCCAGTAAAACGGTTCCCAGGAAGGTTTTTGCCAGAATGAACCTCGCTTTTTTTTCGCCCATACGGTCCCCTTTTAATAAATCTATGGGATTAGCCAGGCTTACCTGCAGCAGATTAAAAATGGAAGTCACAATAAATATACCCAAAAATAACATAACCGTGTAAGCAAATGCTTTGGGGGGTAAAATAAATCTGCTGTGGGCAGATACTTTCAGGGAATAAAAAATAATAAGAAAAATTAATTTGCCAAAGATAATACCAAATAGGATTCCCAGTATGACAGAACCCATACTGATTATGAAATTCTCCCATAAAATAACCTTACCTACATGACGCTTTTCCAATCCCAGTATGCCGTATAGACCAAATTCTTTTTTTCGGCGTTTAATCAAAAAACTGTTAATATACAGCATAAAAATCACGGTCATCACATTCATGATTACCATACCGATACTAAACATCATCTGCAGATTTCGGCCTGCCGGAACATCTGCAATCCCTTTGGAATACATAATGGTAACCACCATAAAATAAATACTTACAAAAGCCGTAGAAGCAATGCCAAAGGGCAGATACATTCTTTTATCTCTCTTTATATTTGTAAGTGCCATTTGAAAAAAGAAATTCTTATCCAATGTCAACACCTCCCTCTGATAAGACAGAGAGATTGGATACAATTTTATCAAAGAATTCCCTATTGGTATCCTTGCCGCGGTACAACTGGCTGAACAATTCCCCATCTTTAATAAATAATACTCTGGAGGCATGGCTGGCAGCCATGGAGCTGTGAGTCACCATCATTATGGTCTGACCATTCTGATGCAGTTCTTCAAACAAGCTTAACACCTTGGCAGAGGCTTTCGAGTCCAATGCACCGGTAGGTTCATCTGCAAGAATTAGTTTTGGCTCTGTTATAACTGCTCTTGCCATAGCAGTTCTCTGCTTTTCACCACCGGATACTTCATAAGGAAATTTATGAAGCAGGTGCTCAAGTCCAAGCCGCAGAGCTAAGGGTTTTAATTTGTTTTCCATTGTATCAATATTCTCACCGGATAAGACCAGAGGCAGTAAAATATTATCCTTAACGGAAAACGTATCTAACAGGTTGAAATCCTGAAATACAAAGCCAAGATTTTTCCTTCTGAAGGCGGATAATTCCCTATCCTTGATTTCTTTTAAACTTTTACCTTCTAATATAATGTCTCCTCCCGTTGCCTTATCAAGGGAGGCAATAATATTTAATAATGTTGTTTTGCCGGAGCCCGACGCTCCCATAATTGCGACAAATTCTCCTTTTGAAATTTCAAAGGAAACACTTTTTAATGCAGTAAACTGCTGCCCTCCCAAGCGGGTATTGTATACTTTTTTCAAATTTTTAACTTGTAATAATTCCATCGGTATATCCTTCCTTTCTTTTATAATACCATTCCATTTTAAAATCCTAAAACACATAACAGCATTATAAAAAAAACTGGAATGCCCTGCCATAGAACTACATTACATTTTACCTTTTTAAACTTACAATAATGTCACATTGCATTATTCTAAGAACATATCCCTCTTAGGAAATGTTAATACTACAATCGTACCCACTCCTGTCTCTGAACTGACGGAGACCTTTAAGGACAGAGAATCCGCAACCTTTTTTACCAGGTACAATCCAATTCCACTAGCCTTTTTGTCCAGTCTTCCATTATATCCGGTGTACCCTTTTTCAAAGATCCGTTCCATATCCTCTGCCCGAATACCAATTCCCGTATCCTCAATAACCAAGGCATCCTCCTTAAGATAGATGCGAACTCCACCAAGGTTCGTATATTTTACAGCGTTGGATAATAATTGTTCAAGAATAAAAGAAAGCCATTTACTGTCGGTTAAAACCTTAACGCAGCAATCCCCAATGTCAATGGACAGCTTTTTATAGATAAATAAAGTGGCATACTTTTTAACACTGGCATATACGATATCTTTTAGGGGATATTCTCTGATAACCAAATCAGAAGAAAGCTGTCCTATTTTTATATACTGCAGGGCCATTTCTACATATTGTTCGATTTTAAATAACTCCTGATCAATAATATTAGTATCAGCTATTTCCCTGCTTTGCAATGCTAATCGCATGGCTGAAATGGGGGTTTTAATCTGATGCACCCACATGGTATAATATTCCATCTGTTCTGAGTGAGCATTCTCCATCCCAAGAGCATTATCTTTTAATAATTGGTAAAGAGTTTCAATCATGATCTGATATTTTTCCTCAATCATATTCTCTGCCAGGGGCATGTCCTGATTATTACCGGTTAACTCATCAACCAGAAGGTCTAACCTATGGATTTTACTACGGTAATAATATCCATCTATGAAAAGCCATACCAGAAAAAAGAAAGTAAATATGATACAGCTGTAAATAATGGATTCCATTGGAAACCGGTACAAAAAGTGGATAAAAGGGAAAAAGATAACAACACTCAGAAATAAGAAAAAGTATGATTTTCTGTACTTGACATATCTCTTAATCATGAACTAGATACCCCATTCCCTTTTTTGTAAGGATAAAATCGAAAAGCCCTTTATCCTCCAGCTTTTTTCTAAGACGGTTCACATTAACCGTCAGGGTATTGTCATCAATAAAACTGTCACTGTCCCATAAACTTTTCATAATTTCTTCCCGGGACACGATTTCATTCTTTTTTTCCATCAGGAGCCTGATAATTTTAAACTCATTTTTTGTAAGTTCGATCTTTGTATTTTGGTAGCTTAAGGAGGTATCGTTTAAGTTAAGCAGTACACCATTTACTTCCAGGGTATGTAGTTCCTGATAATAAGCATAGGTTCTTCTTAAGACCGCTTGTATTTTGGCGATTACTATGTCAAGTGAAAACGGCTTTGTGATGTAATCATCCCCTCCCATATTCATAGCCATAACGATATCCAGATTCTCAGAGTGGGAAGACAAAAATATAATAGGGACGTTAGATATCTTTCTTAGCTCGCTGCACCAGTAATAGCCATTATAAAAGGGTAACGATATATCCAAGAGGATCAGATGGGGCTTTTTTGTCTGGTATTCCTCCAATATATGATTAAAATCCGAAACATAACTGGAATCAAACCCCCACTTTTTTATATTTTCATTTAAAAGAGAGGCAATCGTGATATCATCCTCTACGATTAATATTTGATACATAGTAACCTCCAGGCAATCAATTATCTTTTCTATACTGAATTATAACCACAATATCCCATAATATCAAATAAAAAATTGCAGATTGCCAGTCTTACTGCTGACCCTATAAATTAAAACGTAGCTTTGACTCAGCTGTACTGCAAACAGCCCTTTTCCATTCCCCTGGAAAATATATATAATGAAAATATTTTATAAAATCTTTATGATTGTAATTGACAATAATATACACTTGATGTATTATTGTATTAAGCAGTTAATACAGTAATACAATTACTATCAAGAAAGGAGCAGTAACATGCAATGGGATATTAATTCAGAACGTCCTGTTTATATCCAACTCATCGAGCAGATACAGGCAGGAATCATCTCGGGTTACTTTAAACCAGGTGATAAGCTTCCTTCTGTCAGGGATTTAGCTTCCGAAGCTGCTGTAAATCCAAATACCATGCAAAAAGCATTGACAGAACTTGAGCGGACCGAACTAATCTACACCAATAGAACCAGCGGAAAATATATAACCTCCGACGAACTCATGATAAAAAAACTCAAAAGCCAGTCGGCCAAGCAGCAGATACTGGATTTTCTGGAAAGGATGAAACAGTTAGGGTTTGATACGAAAGACATACTTACATTAATCACAGAGACTGTTAAGGATACCGAAAAAAATCCATAGTAAACATTAGTAAAGAAATTTTAGTTATAAACTATTTGAAAACTAACTTTAATAATTTTTTATTTAAACACTTTGATTTCCTATATAAATAGAAATTGAAAGAAAATATAAGGAAAGGAATGCCATTAAACCTTCTTTCAATTATAATGGCAGTATCATACTGTCGGCGGTATGAGCGGTATGATACTTACGGTAAAAAATATGAATACCCTATTGGAATGTAACACAATAATCAAGAAATATTCCGACTTTTATGCCCTTAATGAAGTCAGCCTTACTTTGGAACGAGGACGTATTGTAGGTCTTCTAGGTCCAAATGGAAGCGGAAAAACAACTTTACTAAAATTAATTAACGGTCTTTTAGTGCCGGATTCCGGATCAATTACCATTGCAGGTTTTACTCCGGGAACAGAAAGCAAAAAGATAATATCTTATCTTCCTGAACGGACTTATCTTGCCGAATGGATGACTGTAAAGGAAACAATTCAATTCTTTCAGGATTTCTATGCAGATTTTGATTCAAGTAAGGCTTATGATATGCTCTCCCGACTTCAGATTGATTCGAAAAAACGCCTTAAAGCCATGTCAAAAGGTACGAAAGAAAAAGTCCAGCTGATTCTAGTCATGAGCAGAAAGGCGGACCTTTATTGCCTAGATGAACCTATAGGCGGTGTAGACCCAGCCTCCAGAGACTATATACTAAATACAATCATATCAAATTATAATGAGAATGCAACAGTCCTAATCTCCACTCATCTTATCGCGGATATCGAGAATGTACTGGATGAAGTAATATTTATCAAAGACGGCAAAATCACTCTGCATTCACCGGTAGATGAGGTACGTACCAAAGAAGGTAAATCCATCGATTCTTTATTCAGGGAGGTATTTAAATGTTAAGCAGATTATTAAAACATGAATTAAAAGCTACTTCCAGGATGTTAGTTCCCCTGTATTTAATTTTATTCTGTATCACTATATTAGACCGGATCATGCTGTACTTTTTAACTGATAGCATCATAATGAAAGTTGTTTCCAGTATACTGACTCTCGGATTTATAACTATTAATATTGCAATCCTGATAGTAACTACCGTGTTAATGGTAACCAGGTTTTATAAGAATCTTATGACGGATGAAGGTTATTTGATGTTTACCCTTCCAGTTAAAGTAAACCAGTTGATTACCTCAAAACTTATCATAGCTATATTCTGGACCGTTATCAGTTTTGCTGCCCTATTCGTATCTACCTATATTGCATTTGCTACTCCGGAACGGATGGACTTTGTATTGCAGAATATACGGGAGAGCTTTAGTGAGTTACAAAATGCCTTTGGAGGCAGTGTTGTTATACTGACCATCGAAATGATTCTCCTGATTATCACCTGTTTTATCGCCAATATATTAATGTTTTATGTATCGATAGCAATCGGACAGCTTTTCAATGGCCGGAAGCTGGTGGGTTCCTTTATCGCTTACATTGGCATCTATACGGCAATCCAAATAATTTTGTTAATCATTGTAGGGTTCAGTGCTCTTATTAATCTGGCGGATCCATATTCTGAAGGCAGTCTAGTCATTCTGCTGCCTGTAATGGTACTATTATTAGCAATCAGCTGTGTCGTATTTTATGGAGCTACAAACCATATTCTTAGTAAGCGGCTGAATTTAGAATAAATAGAGTGCTATAAGATCAGAAAGACTAAGAAGATATGAAATTATTTATCATACTCTCTTAGTCTTTATTTTATAAATTATCGTAAACGTCTGTTTTCAAACCGTGCATGGGTCTGCAGACAGAAAGCAAATTCCATAATCCTCTCTTCTATATCACCCTCATCCAAAGTACAATCAATGGAAACTGCCATATCATTTAAAATCTTATCATTGATAAATTTCTTTTTATGCATTAAAATTGCAAGCTTTTCTTCATAACTGCCGGCTTCTAAGAATGCCAGCAATACCGGATTGATACTGCCGCTTTCTTCCTCTGGTGTCGACTGCTCTGTCAGATCAGCTGATAAGTTTTCCTCTGACCTAACCGCCATTGGTTCCGGATGTTTGGAATTAATTATATCAACGGTTGGTATTGGTGCTTTAGGAACATCTGTCAGGGTATTAGATTCCTCTTCCCTATCCTTCCCTTTATATTCAGTTGCATCAAAACTTCCTGTCTGAGGACTATTCTTATCTTCCCGAAGTTCAACCTGTTCAAACCTGTATTTTTGCATGGCTTCCGGATACTTAACAGTATCCACTTCTTCCAAAAACATATCAAGAGGTCTGACATAGGTTTTAAAATTACCGTACAATGCCTGATATACAACCATCTGTTCTCTGGTTTCTGAATGAGTGGCTACGGTAATTATCTGATACAATTTATTTTTAAAATGTCTGTATATCTGACCTGGCTTTGGTATTCTATTCTGATCCAAATTATATCCTCCCTTGTCTGGTGGTATATGTCCTTACAATAATCCTATGAATATTTAACGGTTAGAATTCTGCTCTAAATATTTTTATTTCTGCTAAATATTTACCCACTAGAGTCTTTCGTATACTTCATTATATAATTTAATAGCAAAATATTCAACCAGAACTACCAAGAACCTACATGTTATTAGAAAAATAGTGAAAGGATACCAGGACAGAGTCTTAATCTTTGGGTAAGGTTAACTTGACACTTTATTTGCATAATGTTATATTACAAGTAAGGTTAACATTACATTATAGTTTTATGAATGATAATAGAAAGGTATGGTCAGTATGAAGAACAGAATCCGGGAATTCAGGGAAGCCCTTGGTTTAACCCAGGGACAGTTAGGAGCTTTAGTGGGAGTATCGAGACAGGCTATTATTGCTATTGAAACTGAGAAGTTTGAGCCTTCTATATGGCTGGCTTATGATATTTCCAAAGTTTTTAAAAGTACCATTGAAGAGGTTTTTATATTCGGGGAAAGCGAACACAAATCCAGATCAAAGCAAAGCAGAGGTGAATTAGCATGGCATTAAGACAGATTCGATTAAAGGACGATCCCATATTACGAAAAACAAGTAAGCCAGTGGTACAGGTTGATGATAAGATAAGACTTTTATTGGAGGATATGGCCGAAACGATGTATCATTCCAAAATTGGTGGCGGACTAGCCGCACCTCAGGTAGGTATCTTAAAACGACTGGTTGTCATTGACATGGGGCAGGGTCTGCTTAAGCTTATCAATCCCGAAATAATTGAGCAGGAAGGAATACAGACGGTAGTGGAGGGCTGTTTGAGCATACCAAATACCTGGGGTAAATTACAAAGACCTGCCAGGGTAAAAATCCAGGCCTTGAATGAAAATGGTGAAAAAATTACTCTTACCGGCATTGGTGATCTGGCAAAATGCTTCTGCCATGAAATCGATCATTTAAATGGTATATTATTTACAGATTTTGTTACAGAGTATATTTCGATTTAATTTGATTGACTTAAAGGACAAAAAAGTTTAAAATATTTCAATATGCTAAAGCAAAAGAGTGAAAGGAGTATTGACATGAGTTTTATATTCGAAAAAAAGGTTATCTCTCCCACTGAATTAATCAATCTATATCCGATGCCGGAAAAAGATGCCTTGGTAAAAAAAGAAAGAGACAGGCAGATTAAAGAGGTTTTTACCGGCGATTCCGATAAATTTTTAGTCATCATAGGTCCCTGCTCCGCCGATAACGAAGACTCTGTCTGCGATTATATCAACCGGCTCGCCAAAGTTCAGGATAAGGTAAAAGATAAAATTATAATTATTCCAAGGATTTATACCAATAAACCAAGAACCACCGGTGAAGGCTATAAAGGTATCGTTCATCAGCCCGACCCGGAAAAGGAACCGGACTTACAGGAAGGTCTTATCGCCATGAGGAAGATGCATCTGCGTGCCATAGCAGAAACCGGTCTGACTGCAGCGGATGAAATGCTTTACCCGGAAAATTGGCCATATGTGGAAGATATCTTATCTTATGTAGCCGTTGGAGCCCGTTCTGTTGAGGATCAGCAGCATCGTTTGACCATCAGCGGTATGGATTGCCCTGCCGGTATGAAGAATCCTACCAGCGGTGATTTTTCAGTTATGCTAAATTCCTGTGTGGCAGCCCAGGCCCGCCACACCTTCTTATACCGTGCTTATGAGGTACATACTACTGGTAATCCTCTGGCGCACACGATTTTAAGAGGCGCAGTGAATAAACACGGTCAATCCATTCCGAATTATCATTATGAAGATTTGGTATTACTGCTTGATATGTACAACCAGAGAGACCTTGCTAATCCTGCTGCAATAATAGATGCCAATCATGCTAATTCCAATAAATTATATTCTGAACAGCCAAGAATTGTCCGTGAAGTACTTCACAGCCGTTCGGTTAATGCAGAGATTGCCAAATTAGTAAAAGGTGTCATGATAGAAAGCTATATTGAGCCAGGTAATCAAAAGGTATCCGAACACATCTACGGAAAATCCATTACGGATGCCTGCCTGGGCTGGGAAGAATCCGAGAAACTTATTTATACCATTGCTGATCATATATAAATAAATCAATAACTTAATATAGCCACAATAGACACATGCAAAGTCTGCGCTATTAAAATTTAAGGGTTATGGTAACCGTTCTCAAGAACCAGTATACCATAACCCCTTTATGCTGCCAGAAACCAGAAGGCTTCAAACTCTTATGTTGTCAAAATTTTGACCTCAATTCTTAGTGCTGCCATATTCTTTTCAGGCGTCCCCTTGGGTTTCTGAAAATTTGTACTGTCCTGCCTTTGTACTGTCATGGTCTTTGTATAGTCATGTCTATATATACTGTCAGGCTCTTGGATGGGCCTGAGCATAGACATCCCTGACCTTTTTGCTCCGGTTCTGCAAATAGACCTGGGTAGTCGTTACATCGGCATGCCCCAGTAATTCCTGAATACTTTGAAGATCTGCACCGTTTTCAATCATATGAACAGCAAAGGAATTTCTTAAAATCTGAGGTGTAATATCAGTTTCAATACCTGCAGTCTTACCATAACTTTTTATGATTTTCCAAAAACCCTGTCTGCTCATAGGTTCTCCGGATAAATTGGTAAAACAGATGCTGGTATTGATTTTGCCCACAAGTTCAGTCCTGGCTTTTTGGATATAAATTTCCAGCGCCTGCTTTGCCATATTTCCAAATGGAATAAATCTCTCTTTGCTGCTGTTGCAGCATCTTAAAAATCTGTTTTTTAAATTAATATCTTCCAACTTAATGGAAATCAGTTCAGAAACCCGGATACCCGTTGCGTATAACAGTTCCAGCATGGCTTTATCCCGTAAGCCTTTTACCGTATCCGTATCCGGCTGTTCCAGCAGTCCGTTTACCTGATCTAAGGATAACGTATGGGGCGGTTTCTTTTCTACCTTCGGAGCATGCATCCGTTCCGTGGGATCCTCTTTTAATTGACCTTTTTTAATCAGATATAAAATAAATGCCTTAATAGATGCAATATTTCTGGATACCGTAGCTGGTGACATACCCTCTCGTTCCATATTCAATATATAGGAATTTAAGCTTGTTTCACTTATCTTCCCTGTCTCGGTAATATTCTGGTTATCCAAATGCCTTATCAGTTTTAATAAATCATTCTGATATGACATAACCGTATTAATGGACGCCTTTTTTACCTCCGACATATAAGTAATAAAATCCTGCAATGCCGTCTTCATGTAACTCAATCTCCTTCATCTTTGCAAAATAAACCCCATCTCTATGTATTGATTAAATTATTTTTTCCTATTGCTATAATTATAGTTTGTACCAATCACAAATGCAAACTCTATTTTAAAATTCTGATATAAATTTCTGGAAATTAGAACAGTAACAGTATTTTTCTCAAGATAAAGGAGGATACATACGTTTCCAATAAGGCTCCAATCAGTAGAATAAGAGCCAGACCGGTAATCACCAGCAATTGTTTAGCAATCCGCTCTGCTCTCCCCTTTTTTCCGGTCTTTTCATAATACATGCTCCTGCATAGCCAGTACCCTGTCCTCAGACACATAAAAGCAACTGGTATGTAAAGCAGATAATGAGGGAAGGTATAACCAAATATGAGCAAAATACCTTTAAAGTGATATTTCATTAAAATTACCGTTAGGAAAAACCCACCTTGAAAACCACTATATACAATGCACAAAGCCATATAAGGTATGCCCACAGCCGTGGCACAAACAACCCAGAACAAGACGAAATCCCGGTAAACATTCCACAGTACATACCTTAAAAGTACCGGATAATTAATTGTCGTATCTCTGATTCTATATAAATAATCTGTATTAATTAAATCCATTGAATTCCAGTAAAAGCCTTTAAATAACCTGGCAAATAAAAAGCCTAGCAGAACACCGACTCCCAAGATAATTAATCCGAGCTTTAACTCTCCAAGTTTTCTTAACTGTAATCGTAGATAACGCATAAAAATCCCTCCGGTTTAACTTTAAGTAAAGGTAGACTTGTTCACTAACTGTTACACTAACATATGTTTTGAACACAAAAATAATGCCGATAAGATAAAATATCGGCACTATCAAAGGATTTCATATAAAATATTAAAACGAAACACAGCCTATTAAGCATAGTATTTAAACCAGGTATTTTTATAAACCCATTTTAGTTTTAAACGCTAAAAGAGCAGATATCGTCTTTGCATCATCAATCGTTCCGTTTAAAATCATCTGCACTAATTCCTCCAGGGAATAGCGCTCGATGGTAACAAATTCGTCCTCATCCAGATTCTGCTTAGAGGGAATTAAATCACTGGTATAATAAATACCAATCTTCTCATTACAAAAAGCCACTGTAGTATATAAATCCAGCAGATGTTCTATTTTTTCAGACCGATAACCTGTTTCCTCTTCTAGTTCCCTGGCAGCACAGGTTCTCATATCTTCATTCTTATTAAGTCCGCCTGCCGGTATTTCAAGAGAATATTTTTCAATCGCATTCCGGTACTGCCGGACCATAATAATCTTACCGTCTTTATCCACCGGAATAATAGCTGCCGCACCTTTATGGCTGATAAAGTCCCAGTCTGCGGTTTTACCGTTTGGAAGACCCATGGTATCGGTATATAGATCGATAATATGACCTTTATGTACCAGTGATCGATTGATTCTTTTATATTCACTCATAACAGCTCCCCTTGCTTCCTTTCATTCTATTATTTCTTTAACGATACCGCTTTTTCATAACAGGCATCCGTTGCCTTAATAATAGCATTGCGGAAACCGTATTCCTCCAGAGCCGCTACCCCAGCTATGGTAGTACCCCCTGGTGAACATACCTGGTCTTTTAATTTACCAGGATGTTCACCGGTTTCTAAAACCATTTTGGCAGCTCCTAGTACAGTCTGAGAAACTAAAGTATATGCTTTATCTCTTGGAATGCCGTACTTTACCACACTGTCCGCTAATGCTTCAATAAAAAGATACACATAAGCCGGGGAACTTCCGTTGGCACAGACTACCGCATTCATTAAGTTTTCATCAAATAACTGATAGTTACCAAAGGATGAAAAGAGCGCATCTATTACTTCTTTTTCCTCCTCGGAATAAGTATCTTTAGAATAACATACCCCTGACATACCTTCTTTTACCAGAGCAGGAGTATTGGGCATGGCACGAACCACCCGGACTGTTTCGCCTAGAAAAGCTTTTACATTATCGATGGTAACACCTGCCGCAATGGAGATAACCACTTGATCTGTTGTTACTGCCTCTTTTATTTCCTTTAAAACAATGTCGTAAAACTGAGGTTTAACCGCAAGTACAATATATTTACATGTGTCTGCAATGGCTTTGTTTTCAGTTACAAACTCAAGTCCCGTTTCCTGTTTTACAAATTCACATCTTTCCTTACCGGCATCGGTAAATATGACCTGTTCCGTACCAAAAGCCTTTACGGCACCCCGTATCATGGGATAACCCATATTACCGGCACCTATAAATCCCATCATTGCCATTGTTTCATCCTCCTCATTACGAACCTTCTCTTTTCTTCACATAAAATCGGTATATCTTCTATATATCTTCTATATATCTTCTGTATATCTTATAGTGCCTTTACAAATTTCTCCAGGCGATCCATACCTTTTTTAATCTGTTCCTGGCTTATCGCATAGGACAAACGGATGTGGTCGTCAAAACCGAAGTCACCGCAGGGTACCACAGCTATATTATAATCAGTAATTAAGATTTCAGCAAGTTTTTCTGTTGTAGCAATTTGAACGCCTTTATATTCCTTCTCAAGAACCTTGCTGCAATCTACAAACAGATAAAATGCTCCCTGAGGAGTTATTGCATCAATATGAGGCATTGCTCCAATTCTTTCTACCATATATATTCTTCTTTTATTAAATTCATTCGCCATTGCTGCTACCGTATCCTGAGGACCATTTAACGCTTCTGTTGCTGCCTTTTGTGCGATAGAGTTGGGGTTTGAGGTCTGATGGCTTTGTACGCTTCCCATTAATTTAGCGATTTCTGCACTGGAACCGGTATATCCGATTCTCCAGCCTGTCATGGCATAGCTTTTTGCAACACCGCTGCAGGTAATGGTTCTTATGTAGATTTCTTCATTAAGGGATGCGATACTTACATGTTCAAAATCCCCATAAATCAGATTCTCGTACATTTCATCTGCTACCACATAAATATCCTTTTCTACCACTACCTTAGCTATGGCTTCCAATTCCTCACGGGTATAAATTACACCGGTAGGATTGCTGGGTGAATTTAAGATAAGGGCTTTGGTTTTATTGGTACAGGCAGCCGCAACCTGCTCTGCTGTAATTTTATAAGCCCTCTCTTTACTAGCTTTTATATATACAGGAACACCATCGGCCAGCTTAACGATTTCAGGATAACTCAGCCAGTAAGGAGCAGGAATAATAACTTCATCACCCGGATTTAAAATAGCTTCAAAAACATTCGTTAAAGAATGCTTTCCCCCGTTGCTGATAACAATTTGATTGGGTTTATAACTAAGCTTGTTAAAGGCTTCGAATTTTTTACAAACTGCCTGCTTTAATTCCAAGGTACCGGATGCATCAGTATATTTTGTAAATCCATCATGAATTGCCTTAATTGCAGCTTCGTTAATATTATCAGGGGTATCAAAATCGGGTTCTCCCGCCCCAAATCCGACCACGTCGATTCCCTGGGCCATTAATTCCTTTGCTTTTGCAGTGATTGCAAGGGTTGATGAAGGCTTTACTGCCTGTGCTTTTTTTGATAGTTCTAATGACATCGTTATCCTCCTTATAAGCGTTCCCAAATTTCATTCTTTTCCCGGAATCCGCTGTCTTACAATTGGTTTATTGTATACAAATATACACCTTTAGAAAGTTTCCTAAGTATTGTATTATATCTGGTTATAGATTGCAAGCAAAAATTAATAAAAAATCAAAATTTATGTAAATCTGACAAAAACATATGTGTTTATAGTAAAGACATTTGCGTTTATTACAGATTAAATTCGGTTATGGCATTGTATAAGGATTCCTGTTCTGAAGCTAACATGAATGAGCCTTCTGGATATCCAGGTAAGTCTGGCAGACCAAGGAGTCCGGCTAGACTGAGCAGTCTTTATAGTATGTGCGTCTTTATTGTCTGTGCAGCGGAAAACCTCTTAATGAGTTTTTTGTGCTTTTTTATAAGGTTTATTTAAAGTTGGACTTTACAAGGCATAAAAAAAGCGAAATCTTTATAAATTTCTCTATAAAGATTTCGCTGTAAAATTAATAAAATATACTATTTCGCATAATCAGTAACTCTGGATTCTCTGATTACATTGACTTTGATCTGACCCGGATATTCTAATTCCGACTCAATCTGTTTTGATATGTCACGTGCAAGTAATATCATATCGGCATCCGTGATTTGTTCCGGAACTACCATAATGCGGACTTCACGACCTGCCTGTATTGCAAATGACTTATCTACCCCTTTAAAGCCGTTTGAGATATCTTCTAACTGTTTCAATCTGTTTGTGTATGTTTCTAACGTTTCTCTTCTTGCACCAGGTCTTGCGGCTGAAATTGTATCAGCAGCCTGTACAATACATGCAATTAATGACTCAGGTTCAACGTCACCGTGATGTGACTCAACCGCATTAATAACGATTGGCGATTCTTTATGCTTTCTGCATAAATCAACACCAATCTGAATATGTGAGCCTTCCATCTCATGGTCAACAGATTTTCCAATATCATGTAGTAAGCCAGCCCTTTTTGCCATTCGGATATCAACACCGATTTCTCCGGCAAGTAATCCGGATAAATGGGCAACTTCTATCGAATGCTTCAAAGCATTTTGTCCATAGCTTGTTCTAAACTTCATTTTACCAAGTAAACGTACAAGTTCAGGATGAATACCGTGAACACCAACTTCAAGAGTAGCGGCTTCACCTTCTTCACGAATCATGACTTCAACTTCTTTTTGAGCTTTCTCAACCATCTCTTCTATTCTAGCGGGATGGATTCTTCCATCCACAATCAGTTTTTCAAGAGCGATTCTTGCTACCTCTCTTCTGATTGGATCAAAACCGGATAAGATAACAGCTTCCGGTGTATCGTCGATAATTAAATCAACACCGGTCAAGGTTTCTAACGTACGTATGTTACGTCCTTCTCTACCTATAATTCTGCCCTTCATCTCATCATTGGGAAGTTGTACAACGGATATGGTTGTTTCAGCCACATGGTCTGCAGCGCATTTTTGAATTGCGGTAACAACATAGTCCTTTGCCTTTTTGTCTGCTTCTTCTTTTGCCTTGCTTTCAAGTTCTTTTACTAACATTGCGGTTTCATGTTTTACTTCGTCTTCAACAGTTTTTAAAAGATATTCTTTTGCTTGTTCGGAGGTAAGTCCAGAAATTTTTTCTAACTCCTGCAATTGTCTGCCGTGAAGTTCTTCCGCTTCACCCCTGACTCTGTCAAGTTCAGCTTCTTTCGCTGCAAGCTTAGATTCCTTCTTCTCAAGTGCTTCCGTCTTCCTGTCTAAAGTTTCTTCTTTAGAAAGAACACGTTTCTCATAACGCTGCACTTCTGCTCTTCTTTCCTTAGTTTCCTTCTCTAACTCATTCTTAGTCTTTAACGACTCTTCCTTTGCTTCGAGTAAGGCTTCTCTCTTCTTAGTTTCAGCTGTTTTTAAAGCTTCATCTATGATTTCTCTTGCTTTTTCTTCTGCAGAACCTATCTTCGCCTCTACGACTTTAATACGATAAGCTGTCGCAATTTTCCAAACAAGAAGAGCAACTATAACTGAGGTAACTAAAATAGTAATACCTATTTTTAGTATTTCTTGCACAGGAGCACCTCCTTATTTAATTTTCATTGTACAAAGATACAACACTTAAATTTTATACTGTTTTGTCCAGTATGTCAAGTATAGTTACTAAATTTTTATGCATTATGTCACAATATAACGAAAATAATCGTAATTATTTTGAATTATTATACTAATCGCACTGTTAATACAACTTATCCATTCATTAAAAATCTGTTGTTTTTTGAATCAAAATATAAACCAATTACCAGGAAGAAGGAACATTCATAGTTTTTAAAATCTTTATAAAAACCACAACAATTAGTAGGCCACCTCTCCAATATAATAAAATCCCTTACATTCTGTTAATTTAACAGGAATAAGTGAACCAATCATATCCGGTGTACCGGTAAAATGAACCAATATATTATTGCTTAACCTTCCGGTCAGTAACGTGTTATTCTGTTCATTTACTTCCTCCACCAAAACTTCCTTAATTTCACCTTCATGTCTGGCAGTAAGCTCCCCTGAGATTTCCTGGATTACCTTTAGCAGGCGGTCAAACCGCTCTTTGGCAACAGCCTCATCCACCTGGTCCTCCATCTGGGCGGCAGGGGTACCGGAACGTTTGGAATAAAGAAAGGTATAAGCACTGTCATACCGTACTTTCTTTACTACCTCAAGGGTCTCTAAAAAGTCCTCTTCCGTCTCTCCCGGGAAACCTACAATTATATCGGTAGTCAAAGATATATCCGGCATTGCGGTTTTTATCCGGTCTACTAAAGATAAATAATCCTCCTTGGTATATCTGCGGTTCATAATCTTTAAGACGTTACTGCTGCCGGACTGTACCGGAAGATGTAGATGACTGCAGATTTTTTTAGAAGCTTTCATAACTTCAATTAAGGAATCGGATAAGTCCTTCGGATGAGAAGTCATAAAACGAATCCGTTTCAGACCTTCGATTTTTTCAATTTCTTTTAAAAGTTCTGCAAAAGATATGGGATTGTTAAGGGTTTTTCCATAGGAATTGACATTCTGACCAAGGAGCATGATTTCAACTACACCATCGGCGGTTAACTCCTTGATTTCCTTAATAATATCCTCCGGATTACGGCTTCTTTCCCTTCCTCTTACATAGGGCACAATGCAATAACTGCAAAAATTATTGCAGCCATACATTATGTTGACTCCGGCCTTGAATTTAAACTTCCTTTCACTAGGAAGATCTTCCACAATCTGATCGGTATCTTTCCATATATCAATAATCATACCTTTGGATGTTAATCTGGAATATATTAATTCTGCCAATTTAAAAATATTATGTGTTCCAAAAATGATATCAACAAACCGATAGCTCTTTCTTATTTTTTCAACTACTGCGTCCTCTTGCATCATACAGCCGCATAAAGCAATCATCATATTAGGATTTTTCCGTTTTAAGCTATTTAAGTAACCAAGTCGCCCATATACACGGGTATTGGCATTCTCCCTTACGGTACAAGTATTATAGGCTACGAAATCCGCTTCCTCCGTATCAGTTTCATGAAATCCGACTTTCTCTAATATACCGGCTAACTTTTCGGAATCCTTGGCATTCATCTGACAGCCAAAGGTCTGGGTAATGTAGGTTAGTGGTCTACCGGCTTCTTTTTCCTTTTCCCTGACCCATTCCCTGCACATAGCCATAAAATAATACTGGCGTTCCGGTTCTTTTACCGGTTCCTTACCGTTTATATCAACTTTATCTAAATCAATATCCGTATAAATCATCTTTAATCTCTACTTTCTTATAAAATTATGACAGTAAGATTATATATGAATTACAGGAAAATTTCAACACGCAATATTTTACCGGTAAGTTCTTATACCATATTCTATCAGTAAAACTGAGTATATTTATGTAAGCTTTACACGAATTTTCTTTACACAACGTATTCAATTATACCAGGCTAATGTTTTTTATCCCGATGGAATTTAGAATTATTATATTCGTTTTTCTCTATTAAAACAGTTTCAATATCGATATCATATTGATAACACATTATAAATATCCGTATGATAACATCGGCTAATTCAGAAGGGATACCTTTTGGTTCGCTGTCCTCCCTGTAATAGGTATAACAGGGATGGTAACCTTCATTAAACTCATTCAGGGCTTCTGATAATTCCTTATGGCATAAGGCGATAAGTTCAAAAAAAGTTTTGTCCCCACGCCTAAAATAACCACATTTTAAAGCATTATCACCGACTTCTTTGATAAAATCCTTTATATTTAGATTATCATGGAGCTTTGTGTTATCTTTTGCAGTACTTTCAAATGTCAGTTTCCCATTCGTATACAGAGTTAATACCCATCTGCCTAAATCCTTTAATGCACTGTTAAATGATTCTGCGGTTCCAGAATTAAGATTATTTTGTTCCATGCATTTTTTTATCAACCTTTGTAATTTTGTCATTTAATCATCTCCTGTATCAGTTAAGATAAAAATAATTTGAACCTTGTATCCATTAATTCCTTTACTATGGTTTATAACTCCATTATTAAATTATTTGCTTACTGGCAATACCCTTCTCCTTTATGTACAATTAATTTCCCCCAATGTCCATATTAAGAATATGTCCTAACGCCTTCTGCCGCCGAGTATGGAAGGCAAAACTATTAATTTTCTTGTATGTAATTACCAATCCTGTCATCCCTAACTTTTCAGTTCTTAAAAAATCAAAGGGATATGTGTACCGGATAAAAACACGATTGTTTCACCCTGATGCACATATCCCAAAAAGTATCTTAATCCTAAAAAGTTCTACCTCTGGATTAATAAATGTTAATTTCTTACCGAATCTGCCCGTTACCGAATATAATGTATTTCGTGGAAGTCAAGGCGGTCAGGCCCATTGGTCCTCTGGCATGAAGTTTCTGGGTACTGATACCGATTTCAGCTCCAAAGCCGAATTCGCCGCCATCTGTAAACCGTGTTGAAGCATTGACATACACAGCTGCTGCATCGATTTCATTTAAAAACTTCATAGCATGATCATAATCTTTGGTGATAATGGACTCGGAATGTTTTGTATTGTAATAATTAATATGTGCAATGGCTTCCTCAATGGTATCGACAATTTTTAAGGAAATAAACCGGTCTAAATATTCTTTGCCGTAATCCTCTTCTTTTGCCGGTTCCATCTTATCACAAATTGCCAGAGCTCTTTCGTCTGCGCGGAAGATAATCTGTTTTTCGGTTAATCTTTCATAGATCAAAGGAAGGAATTCCTCTGCAATTTTACTGTGTACTACTAATGATTCACAAGCATTGCATACTCCCAGACGCTGGGTCTTGGCGTTATCAATGATATTAAGAGCCATTTCAAAATCCGCAGCTTCATCGACATATACGTGACAGTTTCCGGTTCCGGTCTCAATTACCGGTATGGTGCTGTTCTCGATTACCGTACGGATTAGTCCTGCTCCACCCCGTGGAATCAATAAATCAATGTACTGATTTAACTGCATCATTTCTTTTGCCGTTTCTCTGCTGGTATCTTCAATTAACTGCAGAGCATCTTCCGTCAGACCAACCTGTTTCAGCGCTTTTCTAATTACAGCAACAATAGCCGTATTGGAATGAAGGGCATCACTGCCGCCCCGTAATATAACGGCATTTCCAGTTTTAAAGCAAAGACCGAAGGCATCTGCTGTAACATTAGGACGGGATTCGTAGATGATACCAATTACACCAATTGGAACGCGTTTCTGACCGATGACCAGACCATTAGGACGTGTATTCATGGATATCACTTCACCAACCGGATCATTTAAATCCACAAGATCTAGTAGTCCTTTTGCCATACCTTTTATGCGGTCGTGATTTAACCGAAGACGGTCTATTAAAGATTCTGCCATACCATTTTCAACTGCCTTTGCAATGTCTTGTTCATTGGCTGTTAGCAGCTTTGCTTCATTGGCAAGTAATGCCTCGGCAGCAGCCTTAAGACCTTCATTTTTGCGTGTCACACCCAGTGTATTCAATACCGTGGCGGCTGTTTTGGACCTGGCACCCAGCTCATTAAGATACTTCATCGTAATCCACCTTCCTTATAATTATTGATAAATTATATAAATTTGATTTGTAAACTTAAATTATTTAATCAAACCGCTTTGGGTTATTATGTGATCTACCTTTATATCATGTTCCTCTGCAGGGAGTTTAGGAAGAATCTGAAAATCATAAGCCAAAGCTGTTTTTATCCAGGAGAAATCCTTGTATTTTCCAAAAAATGCGTCGTAATACCCTTTTCCATAACCAATACGGTTACCAAGGAGGTCAAATGCCAGCCCTGGCACTATAATTAGATTCTCATTTCCTTTTTTGGGTACAGCTTCTTCGTTTCTCGTATCCGGCTCGAGGATTCCAAGAACTCCGGGTTTTAAATTCTTAAGAGAACTGATATAGTAAAACTTCATTCCGTCACCGGTTATTTTAGGTACAGCAATTCTTTTCCTCCCTGACAAAGCCTCCTCAATAAAAGCTGATGTTATGACTTCCTGATTAAAGGAAATATAACAAAAAACTTCGCTGGCCCTTTGGTATTCCCTTTGCTCTGTTAGCTTCTTAATAATTAGGTTGCTGTAAGTCTCCCGTTCCTGAAAGGATAATCTGCTTTTCTGTTCTCTGATATTTTTGCGGATTTCCTGCTTTATCATTACTGTAAATCCTTTTTCTTAAGTTCCGTTACGGTACCATCCGGATTTAATAAGGAAATCTGGTTTAAGGTACCCCGGAGATTCTTTCGTATCGCATTAATATATTCGCTTCTTAAATCAGCCTGTTCCTGCTTTTCTTCGCCTGTCAGACCCCCGTTCTGGGATTTCTTATATAATTCATTGATTCTTGCTAACTTATTGTCATCCATTTTTCTTTACCTCTCTTACCATAAGCTGTTTTATTCATCTGTTTATAACAGTTTTTAGACCTGACCCAAAGTGATTACGGATACTGTCTGGTACGGATATAATCCAACAATACAAAATTTTCATCTTTATGGGCTTTGAACAAGGTTCCCACATTCCTGCCTTCCATAATTTCATTAATTATGTAAATGTCTTCTCCGTTGGCAATAATCATATCAGCACCTGAGTCCGTAGCAATTCTTGCCGCGGAAATCTTGGTAGTCATGCCGCCGGTTCCAACAGACGTCGAGGAATCCTTACCCATCTTAGCCAGTTTCTCATCTATTACCTCTACATAATCAATAAAAACAGCTTCTATATTCTTACGAGGATCATCCGTATATAAACCGTCAATATCTGACAAAAGTATTAACAGGTCTGCATCAACCAAAGCAGCTACCAAAGCAGATAAGGTATCATTATCGCCGAATTCAATCTCGTCGGTGGAAACCGTATCATTCTCATTAACAATAGGTATAACACCCATGGTCAGCAATTCTTCAAAGGTATTTCTGGCATTCTCTCTGCTGATATCATTAATCATAGTATATTTTGTCATAAGGATTTGTGCCGGGACCTGATTGTATTCTGCAAATAATTTCTGGTATACCATCATCAGCCTGGCCTGGCCCACAGCCGCACAGGCCTGCTTAGCAGCCTTATCCTTTGGTTTTTCCTTTAATCCAAGGGTTTCCCGTCCTACCGCTATTGCTCCGGAGGATACCAGTATAACATCCTTGCCCTGGTTTCTGAGATCCGTTAATACCCGTACCAGTTTTTCCATTTTAGAAAGATTCAGACTACCGGTACTTTCATGTGTCAGGGAAGATGAACCTATTTTAATGACAATCCGTTTTTTATCTTTAATGGCATCTCTGTTAAAAGACATATGTGCTCCTCTCGTATCACGAAATCAATACTTATATTATGAACCTTGCTGCGTATCTCGATTACACATACCAAGCCGGTTTTATAGTTACTCTTTGATATTTATTCTTTTAATCTTCTTTCTATCTTCCTCTTTTAAGCTTCTTCTTATAATCTTCTTCTTGTAAACTTCTTCTTTTAAGCTTTTTCTTTTAAGCTTCTTCTTTTAAGCTTCTTCTTTTAAGCTTCCACATTAAATCTCCTTCTTTTTCTATCATCCTCTTTTCCTGTCAATTTACATCTTGTATCGTTTCGCAATTGCTTCGAATACCTTTATACCGTCTATTGCCGCAGAGGTTATACCCCCTGCATAACCCGCCCCTTCTCCACAGGGATAGACACCGGATATACTGGCTTCAAACCTTTCATCCCGTTCTATTCTAAGGGGTGAGGAAGTCCTGGTTTCAACTCCTGACAAAACCGCCTCATCATCGCAAAAACCAGGTATGATTCGGTCAAAGGCCTGGACTCCTTCGATGATAGAATCGGTTACATACTCAGGAAGGCACTGTCTTAGATTAGAGAGCTTGTAATTTCCTTTTATATTAGGTTTAATATGCCCTATTGTAACACTCTCCCGGTTCCTTAACAAGTCTCCAAATAACTGGACCGGTATAAGACCACGACCGGTTTCATAGGCTTTTCGTTCCCAGATACGCTGAAATTCAATACCTGCTAACACTTCCGGAATACCTTCCTGTTTTGGAAAGTCCTTCGGTGTTACCGTTACAATTAAGGCACTGTTGGCATTGGCTTCATTCCTGGCATGGTTGCTCATACCGTTTACTGCAATTCCTCCTAGTTCCGAAGAGGAATTTACGACAAAGCCTCCTGGACACATGCAAAAGGAATAAATACTTCTGCCGGTTTTGGCATTAAAGGTAAGTTTATAATCCGCAGCCGGTAACTGGCTGTGGGCCTCCCCATATTGATTTTGGTTAATCAGAAGCTGGGGATGTTCTATCCTTACCCCGATAGCAAATGATTTCGGTGATAACTGAAAACCCTTTTTGTATAGTAATAAAAAGGTATCTCTGGCACTGTGTCCCACTGCCGTTACTAAAACACTACAGGGGATGAACTCTTTGCCGTTAACCTCTATTCCAGCCAATTTACCCTTTTGAAGGGTGAGATCGGTCAGACAGGTATTAAATCTCACTTCACCGCCCAGAGAAATAATTTCTTCCCTTATGCCCTGAACAACAGACCTTAAACAATCGGTTCCGATATGAGGCTTATTAAGATATAATATCTCCTCTGGGGCACCGTGTTCTGCAAATACTTCTAATACCTTATGATTTCTGCCCAATTCATCTTTTACCAGAGTATTTAACTTACCGTCGGAAAAAGTTCCTGCGCCTCCTTCACCAAATTGTACATTGGAATTTACATCCAATTCATTACTGACCCAATAGTGTTCCACTGCCTTAACACGCCGGTTTATTTCATCTCCACGCTCAATAATAATGGGATGGTACCCGTTTCGTGCCAGCATAAGCCCGCAGAACAAACCTGCCGGACCGGAGCCTGCAATGACCGGACGGTGTTTCAGTGTTTCCTCCCCACTGGGTATGAATTCATACTTAGGGCGTTGTCCCAGGGTAATGTTGGGGCTTTTAACCCGTTTCATTACCTTTAATTCCTCCTTAAGGGTAACTAAAACATTATAAACATAAAATGGCGTATTCTTTTTTCTCGCATCGATGGATTTCTTGGTAATAGAAAAATTTAAGATTTCCTGTGGGGAAACCTTCAATTGTTTTGCTATTAGCTTACTTAAATCGTCCTGGGTGTGATTTATATTTAATTTAAGCTGTGTTATTTGAATCATAATTTACACCCATTGCATATCCCAGGCTGGTCTGGGATACTGCCACAAATAAGAATGTGTGAAAGATGCTCAGTGTGGCAACCTTTCTCATAATAAATTTCTTTCATACTTTAACCTTGCATATCGCAAGCTCAGATGCGATACTGCCATTAAAAAGATAGTTTGTTAAATCCTTTTACGGCATCCTTTCAGTTTATTGTTTTTCTTCCATTTCGTATATTCTGTGAAACCTATTTCATGATACCACAGTTCATTCCAGCCACCGCTCCGGTGGTCCAGGCCCATTGAAGATTGTAACCGCCGCAGGTCCCGTCTATATCAATTATTTCACCTGTAAAATAAAGTCCTTTTACTAATTTGGATTCTAAGGTCCGGTCATTAATTTCTGCTGTATCAACGCCTCCCGCAGTAACTTGTGCCTGGTCAAAGGTTCCAGGCCCGCTTATAACAACCTTCCATTCTTTAAACTGTTCTGCCAGATGATAAAGCTTATTTTTCCCAACCAAAGCACATAGTTCCAAGGGATCGATTCCTGCCTGTTTTAATCCAACATAAGCAAGTTTATTATTAAATAATCCAATCAAGGCTTCTTCAGCTGTAACAGAGGGGTTTCGTCCTACCCGTTTATATAACATCTCTACTAACTCTTCTTTTGTAACCTCAGGAAGAAAGTCAATAAGCAGGTGAACTTTTTTCTTTTGGTCTAGTGCTCTGGTGGCATAACTGCTTAACTGCATAATTGGGATTCCGGAGACTCCGTAAGCTGCCAGCAATAATTCTCCCTGTTCTTCCGCTGCAAAGTTATCCTCTATAAACAGCCTGATAAACACTTTGGTTCTGACGCCTGCTAATGTTTTGAAATATTTAGCATCAGATTTTAATTGTACCAATGCCGGCAGGGGTTTTATAATTCTGTGTCCCAATTTTTCAGCAAGTCCGTAGCCGCTTCCGTCGGAACCAAGATTTGGGGAAGCACATCCTCCGGCTGAGAGTATAACAGTATCGGCTGTATACTCTCCCTTATTTGTTATAATAAGGAATCCGCTCTTGTCCTTTTTAATTCCTTCTACGTCAACCTCGCAGCAGATTTTTACCTTCAGGCGATTAAGCTCAAGTTTTAGTACCTCGACCACAGAAGAAGCCTGTTCGGAATTAGGATATAGATAACCGTTTTTTTCTTTTGGATATATGCCAAGCTCCTTAAATAAATCAATAGTATGGTTAACATGAAACAATGGCAGTACCTTCATGGCAAAGGAACTGTCATTTCCTCTGTACATCTTAGGACCTTGATCAAGGTTTGTATAGTTACATTTACCATTACCGGTAGCTAAAATCTTTTTCCCGATTTTATCCTTATGTTCCAGCACCGTGACTTTTTCCAACTGCCTGGCAGCAAAGACCGCTGCCATTAATCCTGAGGCTCCGCCGCCAACAATAATAACATTACCCATAGAGGGAATCCTCCCTATCGTCTGATCTATATGATGTATATTTTAATAATTATAGTTTGTAATTATACAATACCTATATTTTAACCATACTTTACCGTTATTTCAAGTAGTATTATTGGGGGAGGTGTTCATTTTGAAGTTTTTTCATGTTTTTCTTGTTATATATTAACATTTTTTAAAGTAAAACTTTATCATTTACAAACATTTCTTTTAAATTGTCAGCAAAAGCATGGCTTTAATACATAACTTTGCATAGTCTTTCATCTTTAACAAAAATCTGGCTCTGTTAAAATATTCTATTTTGGATGTTTTAACAGGGGCAGTATCCGTTATAATATACTTTATAACAAAGAGGCTTTGTAAGATAGTTCACGGTACCTTACAGTGGCCCCTTGTATCCGGATACTAGTTAAATTCATTAATTCAGGGAGGTTTCATTTTGAAAGAAAACAGATATGAGTTAAACAAAGAACTCGCCCAGATGCTTAAAGGCGGGGTTATTATGGATGTCACTACACCAGAACAGGCTGTTATTGCAGAGAATGCCGGTGCTTGTGCGGTTATGGCCCTGGAGCGGATTCCGGCGGACATACGGGCCGCTGGAGGTGTCGCCCGAATGAGTGATCCTGCTATGATAAAGGGGATTCAAAAGGCAGTTTCCATTCCTGTAATGGCAAAATGCCGTATCGGTCATTTTGCAGAAGCACAGATTTTAGAAGCGATTGAGATCGACTATATTGATGAAAGTGAAGTTTTATCCCCTGCTGATGATGTATATCATATCGATAAGACTAAATTTAAAGTTCCTTTTGTATGCGGTGCGAAAGATCTGGGAGAAGCCTTGCGCCGAACCAGTGAAGGGGCAGCTATGATCCGCACCAAAGGAGAACCAGGTACCGGTGATATTGTCCAGGCGGTAAGACATATGAGAAAAATGAACCGGGAAATTGCAAGCCTTGCCGCTTTAAGGGAAGAGGAGCTGTATCAGGCCGCCAAAGAATTACAGGTGCCTTATGATTTAGTACAGTATGTCCATAACAGGGGCAGACTTCCGGTGGTTAACTTTGCCGCCGGCGGTGTAGCTACTCCTGCCGATGCTGCTCTTATGATGCAGTTAGGAGCAGAAGGGGTTTTTGTAGGTTCCGGTATCTTTAAGTCCGGCAATCCAGCGAAACGTGCTGCTGCCATCGTAAAAGCCGTTACCAATTTTACAGATGCCAAATTAATAGCGGATTTGTCGGAGGATTTAGGAGAAGCCATGGTTGGAATAAATGAAAATGAGATTAACCTGTTAATGGCAGAAAGGGGCAGATAAATGACAATCGGAGTTTTAGCCTTACAAGGGGCTTTTATTGAACATGAAAACGCTTTAAGCAGATTAGAGACAGAGTCCTTTGAAATACGGAAAAAATCCGATTTAAACAGACCTATGGACGGACTGATCCTTCCTGGTGGAGAAAGTACTGTAATGGGAAAGTTATTAAAGGACTTAAAACTGTTTGACCCTTTAAAGGAAATGCTTGAAGGAGGTCTGCCGGTTTTAGGCACCTGTGCCGGTTTAATTCTGTTAGCTTCCCATCTTGCAGATTCTGATACGGTCCATTTTGGGACGCTTCCTGTTACAGTAAGGCGTAATGCTTATGGACGGCAGTTAGGGAGTTTTTATACGGAGAACTATTTTGAAGGAATTGGTATGGTTCCAATGAAATTCATACGGGCACCATATATAGAAGCAGCAGGCAGTTCTACGCAAATCCTGGCTGTAGTTGATAACCGGATTACTGCTGTTCGGTATAAAAACCAGTTAGGTATCTCCTTTCATCCAGAACTCACCGACAATCTTATGATACACCGCTATTTTCTTAATATGACTGGTCTTTTAAATAATATGTGATGCCAACTATAAGGGTATCATGCCTGACGTTTTAACTTCTTATACAAAATAACGCGAATGATAGCAGAATTATAAAATTCTACAGTCATTCGCGTTTTAAGTATCATTTATCCTGCTAATTCTCTCTGATTATCCTGCAGGTTTTTTCAAGATCTGCCTCGGAATGGGCAGCCGATACGAACATGGCTTCATACTGGGAGGGCGCAACATAAATTCCCTGTTCCAGCATAGTTCTAAAATAAGCGGCATATTTGCCAGTGTCGGAAGAAACTGCCGAATTATAATCCTTAACTTCTTTGTCTGTGAAAAAAGCACTTAACAAAGAACCAATTTGATTGACTTTAATAGCCTCCCCTTTACCGGCTGCCCTGTCTGCATAAGCATCGGCAAGTAATTTTGCTTTTACTTCCAGCTCTTGGTATATGAATGTATTTTTCTTTAGGATTTCAAGAGTTTTTATACCTGCTGCGGTTGCAATTGGATTACCTGAGAGGGTTCCCGCCTGATAAACAGGACCAAGAGGAGAAACAACCTGCATAATATCTCTTCTTCCGCCGTAAGCACCAATGGGCATTCCACCACCTACAATTTTACCAAGGGTAGTAAGATCCGGCTTTATATTAAAATATGCCTGAGCACCTCCAAGACCTAATCGAAATCCGGTGATAACTTCGTCAAAAATAAGTAATGCCTCTTCTTTATAGGTTATCTCCCTTAAGTAAGATAAAAAATCCTCCTCCGGCAGTACTACTCCCATATTGGCAGCAACCGGCTCCACTAGAACAGCAGCTATCTTTCCTTTAAACCGTTCAAATAATTGACTGACAGATGCTTTATCATTATAATCTGCAATCAGGGTATTTTCTGTATAAGACGCTGGAACTCCTGCACTATCCGGGACCGACTGGGTAAGTGCTGCCGAACCGGCTTTAACCAGTAATCCGTCAGAATGTCCGTGATAACAGCCTCGAAATTTAATAATCATATCCTTTTTCGTATAACCTCTGGCAGTCCTTATGGCACTCATGACCGCTTCGGTTCCGGAACTTACTAACCTTATCATTTCCATAGAGGGCATAATTTCTGAAATCAATTCGGTTAGGATAATCTCTTTTTTAGTAGGTGCACCATAAGTTAAACCATCAAGGGCAGCTTTTCTTACCTCTTCGACTACTTCTTCGTGGGCATGTCCTAAGATAGCAGGTCCCCAGGAACACACATAATCGATATATTCATTGCCGTCTGCATCATAAATTTTACTGCCCTTAGCCCGTTCTATAAATAACGGAGTCCTTCCTACAGACCCAAAAGCCCTTACCGGACTGTTGACACCTCCCGGCATAAACTTTACTGCTTTTTGATATAATTCTTCCGATTTCTGAGTCTTCATTGATTCATCTCCTTAATCCAACCGGCAACCTCCAAGGCATGATAGGTAATGATAATTTTAGCACCGGCACGTTTCATTGCCGTTATATTTTCCATAACTATTTTTTTCTCATCAATCCAGCCGTTCATAGCAGCTGCTTTTACCATTGCATATTCACCGCTGACATTATAAGCAGCTATCGGGTAATCTGTTTCAAGAGCAACGGATTTTATTACATCCAGATAGGCCAGGGCTGGTTTAATCATAACGATATCCGCTCCTTCTTTGATATCATCAAAAACCTCTCGGAGAGCTTCCTTTGAATTGGCATAATCCATCTGATAGGTTTTCCGGTCGCCAAATCCCGGTGCCGAATGGGCAGCATCCCGAAAAGGAGCATAATAGCCGGAGGCATATTTTGCGCTGTATGCCATAATAGGAGTATTAATAAAACCATTGTTATCCAGTACCTTACGGATTTCGCCTATATGTCCGTCCATCATATCAGAGGGGGCGATCATATCAGCTCCTGCCTGGGCACAGGTCAGTGCTGCTTCTGCTAATAATGGGAGAGTTTCATCATTTAATATGACTCCATCTTTTATTAATCCGCAATGTCCATGGGAGGTATATTCACAGAGACAGATATCTGCCACAAGAATAAACTCCGGATAAGCGGCTTTTATATACCGGATTGCTTTTTGTACAATTCCGTCTTTATTATAAGCTTCGCTGCCGGTTTCATCCTTATGTGCAGGTATACCAAAAATCAGAAGGCTCTTTACGCCGCTTTTCTTAATACGCACTAATTCTTCCCCTAAGCGATCAAGGGAGTACTGATAGATCCCCGGCATGGAATCCACCGGATTTTTTTGATTTTCTCCTTCTATTACAAAGATCGGATAAATCAGGTCTGATACTTGAACACTGGTTTCCCTTACCAATTCTCTTATCGTCTCATTTACCCTTAGTCTTCTTCGCCTAATCATTTGTTATCCTCCTGTTAAAAACTGCTGATAATTTCAACTTAAAATTTCCTATACCCCTATAAGTTGGATACTTCTGTATTTTAAACAGTTCTATCTAGCTTAATTAAGAAGAGTTTCCAGCTCGGTTAATAATATGATACTTTAAATCAAATACTAAGTTATAATATTAATATCAATACCTAACTTACAGTACTAAGTTATTATATTAATATCAATACCTAACATTCAGTACTAAGTTATTATATTAATATCAATACCTAACTTACAGTACTAAGTTATTATTTTATATCAATACCTTAATCCACAGTACGAAGTATCATGTCGTTATCATAAGACTTACACGAATTTAGTCTTAGATATTTTTAATTTCGGTATCATTTAATATACATTCAACGATACCCTTAACGCTAAATTCCTTAGCCGAAATAAACCCGGTAACGCCATAACCTGCAAGACATTTTGCAGTTACTTCTCCGATACTGACGATAACCGTATGTTCTAAACGGGCACTTAAACTTTCCTCTGCGTTTTCAAAAAAGCCTTCTACACCAGAAACACTGGCAAAGGTAATATAGTCATAACCTGATAACTCCTTGATTACCCTCTGCTTTTTCACTTCCTCGATTACAATGGAATAAAGCTTTATATCTGTATATGGTATATGTTGCTTATCCAAACGATCAGTTAAATCCTTTGAACCATTTAATGCTCTTGGGATTAACAGTCGGTCTTCTTCTTTTAAGATATCAGCCAGCCCTTTTGCTAAAGCCGCTGTAGTATAAGTCTCTGGCATATAATCCGCAGTAAAACCCTGTTTTAACAAAGCATCTTTCGTACCGTTTCCTACTACGGCAAATTTAATCCTAGCAAAATGTCTGTAGTCTATCTGCTGCTTTTTTATATACTCAAAGAATAGATCAACCCCATTGGTACTGGTAAAGACAAGCCAGGTATAAGACATTAAACTACCAACTGCCTGGGCTAATTCTTTGTTGTCCGTATGTTCTTTAACCTGTAAAAACCCCAGGTCATAAACCTGGGCTCCGTACTGCCTTAACTCACCCGCCAGTTTATCCGTTAATTTCTTTGTGCCGGTTACTCCGATTCGTTTTCCGGTTAACCTGCCGCTTTTTTCTTCTTTCATATTAAGTTGTGCAACACCTCCAATTATTATAATAGCCGGAGATTTGATATTATTTTGAGTAACCTTTAAAGTAATATCTGCCAGGGTTCCCTTCACCGTTTTCTGTCTGCATGTGGTTCCCTTTGATATAACCGCAGCCGGTGTGCTCCCATCTTTTCCGTATTTTAATAGTTCACTTACTATAAGAGATAAGTTGCCAAGTCCCATTAAAAATATAAGGGTTCCCTCTAACTTTGCTAATACTTCATAATTATCCGTAAGCTGGTTCTTAGAATCTCTGGTATGTCCTGTTATAACATGAAAGCTTTGGCTGACCCCCCGGTGGGTCACAGGAATACCGGCATAAGTGGCGGCTGCTATGGCTGAAGTAATTCCTGGAATGACCTCGTAAGGTATTTCCTCCTGCTGCAAAGCCATTACCTCTTCACCGCCCCTGCCAAATACAAAGGGATCACCGCCTTTTAAACGGACAACCTGTTTACCCTCCAAGGCTTTCTTAACAATAAGTTCATTAATCTCTTCCTGGTTAAAACTGTGTCTGCCCACTTCTTTTCCTACATATAATTTCTCACTATCTGCCGGAACCAGATCAAGGAGGCTGTCTGCGGCCAGTCTGTCATAAATTACGACCTCACATTCCTTTAATCTCGCCTCTCCTTTTATAGTAAGCAGTTCTGGATCACCAGGACCTGCTCCGACTAAATAGACCATCCCTTTTTTACTCATAAAAAGCTCCCATATATCCTGTTAGACCAGGTTAATTTATATAAATAATTCAAACTTCGCTGTTATTTTTGTCTTAGTATACTTGATAAAATCAGCAAGGAAGGTGATTAAGAAAGCATTGATTATGCTATGTTTCATAAGCTTAGGATTCTGAGCCTGGAATTCACTAATGATTTTTTCAGGTGGTAAAGCAAGACCCAAAAAGCACAAACTCCTCGCTATGCTCGTCAAACAGTGTGCATTTTGAGTCTAAACCACCTGAAAAAGTCATAAGTGAATTAGCAGACTCAGAATAAAGCGCTTATGAAACATAGCATAATCATGCTTTCAATTTAGCTTTAGGGCTGATTTTATCAAGTGTTTTTAAGTTTATTAACTACGAAGTTTGAGCAAATAATTATTCCACAAAACTTAATTATTGTTAAATTCCAAGTTTCAGCTTATGAACTAAATCCTGCGCAAGGCCAAGTCTGTTTTCTACTGCTGTAGTCCCATTCATCCTTATTACTTTTCCGTCATGCTTATACATTATCCTTAAAGTTATCTGATCCTTTTGTATTTTGGAATAAACCCCGATAGGTTCACTGCAACCAGCACCAAGAAGCTTTAATACCTCTCGTTCGGTTTCCAATGAATACATGGAGTATAAATCACTCCAGGAGTATAAATCACTCCAGGAGTATAAATCACTACTGGAAGTAATATCACTACTGGTGGTAAGTTCACTACAGGAGGTGATTTCATTCCTTACGCCCCGATCTTTTCCATTATTTTCAGTAGTAAATAATTCTTTTAAGAATACATCCTTCTTTCTTCCCTCAACTGCAATAACCCCCTGTCCGGCTGCTGGTATAAAGGTTTCTTCATTCAAATACTCATATTGAAATTCTTCCTCGTCTAGCATACCCAAACGTTTAAGTCCGGCTGCTGCCAGAATGATGGCATCATATTCTTTTTCCCTTAGTTTGTTTAATCTGGTTCCTACATTCCCACGTAAATTCTTAATCTGTACCTGATAGAGTTCTTCTAATTGTACCTGACGTCTTAAGCTGCTGGTGCCTACTATCCCTCCTGGTCTTAACGGAGAAGCTTTTCTGGTAACCAGCACATCTCTTGGGTCTTCTCTTTTTGATACAGCCAGTATATCAAGCCCTTCTTTTAATTCGATGGGCATATCCTTTGCACTATGTACAGCTAAATCAATATTTCCAGCAAGAAGGGCATCTTCAAATTCTGTGATAAATGCACCTTTTCCCCCAAAGCTTTCCAGAGGTTTATCAAGTATCTTATCACCGATTGTAGTCAAGGGCACCAGTTCAATTTGGATATCTTTATTCTTTGCCTTTATTGCACTTACTACCAGTTCTGTCTGAATCATAGCCAGTTGGCTTTTTCTTGTTCCGATTTTAATTATCTGTTCCACTGATACCTCCCTGATTAACGATACCTTTCTTTTTCATTCTGAATTATTTCTCTTACATCCTCATCGGTTAGTTTTCCTTTTTTTAAACAGCCTAATTCCACCAATTGCTTAAATACCTGTTTCCTTTTTTCTTCCTCCTCAAAGGAGCTTAGTACTGCTTCTCTGGTACTTCCCAGGTGTTCCACCAGTTCAGCCAGGTAATCCGGAATCACTTCATTAATCTTTTTCTTTAGTTTCTGTGAAATAATCGGGCTTTTACCGGAGCTGGTCACTCCAACGGTTATGTCCCCTTTTTTTACGAAGGCAGGAAAGATAAAACTGCACTCTTCTTTGATATCCACTACATTAACCGGTATTTTTCTCTCCCGGCATTCTGCGGATATCCTTTGATTTACCAAAAGGTCATTGGTTGCTGCAATGACTAAGAATGCCCCAAAAAGATCCTCGGTCTCATAGTTTTTCCGCTTCCTACTTATCTTATCTTCTGCTATTAACGGTTCACAGAATTCTGCTGCTATAACCGTTACCTTTGCTTCAAATTCCAACAGTGCCTTAACCTTACGGTAAGCCACCAGCCCTCCGCCAATCACTACACATGATTCATTCTTTAAATCCATAAACATTGGAAAATACGCCACAATAAAATCTCCTTTGTATCATTTAGGTATCTCAAACAGTACTCAAATATCTGTCAGCATTTTCAAACTTTGCAAAATAACTTTTAATTCATCGTTGGTTACACTATTCCGTATCCGGTACAATATACTTTCAAAGGACTGCTGCTCAAAAACCGATTTGATTTCACTCATATGAGGAACAAAATCCCTGAAGTTAATCTCTTTATAAAATTCATCCACCTGTTTTTTTAGGATTACCTTGGCAGCTTCGATTTCCTGAGTTTTTAAATTATTATTTTCTTCCGACAATTGTTTGAAATAATCGATATCAATTAAACGAATATTTTTTAATTTCTCTATCCCTTTATCAATATCTGTAGGTACTGCCAGATCAATAAATAAGCGTTTCTTATCATCGGTCAGATAGGTTTTAAGTTCTTCATAGGTTATGGTGTAATGGGGACTTGCAGTCGCACTGATAATGATATCTGCTTCATTTATTTTATCATATCTGTTTTGATAATCAATCATTTTAACTTCCGGGTATAATAAAACTAACTCCTCCGACAGGTTATGATTTCTGTAGGTTCCTATAATTTCCACATTTTTATTATGGTAGAGGTTTTTCATAACTATCGTACCAAACTTACCGGAGAGTCCAATAATTAATACCTTTTTTACTTCCGCTTTTTCAGAAAAATGAAATACTTCATTTGCTGCTAAGGTACCGATGGAAATGGAGGTTTTTGATAATTTGGTGTCCGTTTTCACTTTTTTAGCACAGGTAATAGCCTCCCGAAATAACGTATTTAATAAAAAATCCGTAGTTCCGGCTTCTAACGCAATCTTATAATCCTCTTTTACCTGCCCAAGGATTTCATCTTCTCCAATTAACATGGAATCAAGACCACTGGCTACCTGAAATAAATGTTTCACGGCTTTTTCTTCACTGTACCGAAGAAAATACTTCATCATTTTATTATATTCTATCTGCTTTCTGGTTAAAAGCAGTTCCATTATCTGCTCTGGGGCATTCTCTTCACCGGTTATATATACTTCTGTGCGGTTGCAGGTCGCAATTAATACACATTCCCTGACAGCCTGCAGCTTTACCGCACTTTGTATCAATTCGATTTTTTCTTCCCTTGAAAAGGTTAGTAATTCTCTGACCTCAACCGGTGCTGTTTTATGGCTGATGCCTATGTTGTATAGTTTCATTTGTATTCCTCTTTCTTGCCTGATACCGTATTTACTTTTTTGCGACAGGGTTATCGCTTCCATTAATTATAACACAAACTTTTGAAAGGTACAGGTAAAAGTTTATTGGAAGGTAGGATGTTTAAAGGGGGCGGCAGTATCCTGGCAGGCTTGTAATTTTTTTGTAGGGAAAGAACCCTCCTGGCACTAGAAAACTTGGTGAACCGCTTAAAGCAGGAGGAAAAGTGTAAAACTCGCTAACGCTCAGACAGTTACACTTTTCCTCCTTGGCGCGGTTCTCCAAGTTTAAGTGCCAGGAGGGTTCTTTCCAATACAAAAAAATTACAAGCCTGCCAGGATACTGCCTTAGTCTTTGGATGCATTGTATCTTACTTTCTGGTTTGCTGTGAAGTTGTAACGACGATTCGCATTGTGATGTCAGGTGAGGACTTGACTTAAGATTATCCTAAAAAAGAGTTAAGGAGTTGTTGCAAAATTGTAGGATATGTTGCTTGGGTTTTGAATAATCCGTATTGCTTCCCAAGTAACATATTCCTAATTTTGCAAAAACTCCTTTTTTGGTTTTTAACTGATATTTTCTCTTAATTCTCTGTGATATAAAGTGCGTTTTTTTCTATTCTACAACGACACCTTTTTGCAGCATTATATTGGCATAAAGTGCTTTTTCACTGGTTGCTATTATAGCATAGACAGTTTTTGCTTCTTCATAGAAGGCAAAGCGTTCGATACAGCCTACTGCCTTTTCACCACGGTTATCATATTTTGTAACGATTTCTTTGTAAGTATCCCATATTGGGGTTTCTACCGTATCTCCTGGCATTACTTCCATGAGATTGACCGGTTTTTCTGTGTAGGTATCTAAAGGGAATACTTTTAAGATAGCTTCTAGTAGTTCCGGAACTCCATGTCCGTCACAGCGGATTACGATGGCATTCTTTCCCATGGATTCAGCAGGGAAGTTGCCGTCGGATATAATCAGACGGTCACTGTGACCCATTTCACATAAGACCTTTAATAATTCAGGTGATAAAATTGGTGGTATACCTTTTAACATATTGCCCTCCATCTGCCGCTTTAGCGGCAATTAAAAATACGAAGTAAAACACCCTGTGTGCGCTTATTGAGAGTTGAAAATTGCATATCTTTTCAAGCCGCCACATCCTATTGCATCTATTATACATATATTATCTTCGTATTATTATCCTTGTATTACTATCCTTATATTACTATCCTTATATTACTTATTATACATTATTTCAGAATTAGGTCTTTATAATATTTATAAGCCTCTTCCCAGGCATCCACATTGTCTGGTTCATATCTGGTAATATCCGGGGACTGACCGATAATTCTTCTGGCTTCTGCTAAATCTCTGATTTGTCCGGCTGCAATTAACTGAAGGGCTACGTTACCAAGGACCGTAGCTTCCACGGGACCAGCTATGACTCTGCGTCCGTTTGCATTGGCGGTGAACTGGCATAACTGACTGCTCTTTATTCCTCCTCCCACCATATGAATTGCAGGATAGTCCAGTCCGGTACACTCACTAATTTGTTCCAGGGAATAGCGGTACTTAAGAGCAAGACTTTCGTTGATGCAGCGAATCATCTCTCCTACGGTTTCCGGTACTTTCTGGCCGTGACTACGGCAGTATTCTCTTATTCTTGAGGGTATATCCCCGGACGCTGAAAATTCCGGTGCATCCGGATCAATGAAACTGGCAAAGGGAGCTGCTTTCATTGCTAATTCTTCCAGTTGTCCAAAGCTATACTCATTTCCTTCCCTCATCCATTGCCTTCTGCTTTCCTGAACCAGCCATAATCCGGTAATATTCTTAAGGAAAGAAGCCCTGCCGCCATATCCTCCTTCGTTGGTGATATTATAATAGTCCGACTTCTCATTAATTAAGGGGGCTTCTAGTTCCGTTCCAATCAAGGACCAGGTACCGCAGCTGATAAAGATAAAATTCTCCTCCTTCGAAGGTACTGCAACTAAAGCGCTTTGTGTATCATGACCGGCTACGGCAATGACATCGCATTTCTTAAGCCCCAATTCTTCACAGATTTCATCGGAGAGAACTCCTATTTTGGTGCCGCTTGGTACAATGGTTGGAAATATATGCTTTGGAATGCCAAGGGTCTGTATGACCTTCTCAGACCATACACCCTTTTTGGCATCCAGTAATTGTGTGGTTGAAGCGATGGAATATTCCGCTTTTTTTTCACCGGTTAACATATAGTTAAATAAATCCGGAGTCAGTAATAGTTTATCGGTGCGTTCCAGTAAATCAGGTCTGTTTAAAACTAAAGACAGTAACTGGAAGGCAGTATTAATTTCCATGAACTGATTGCCGGTTATACTGTAAAACTCCTGCTTTGGTAGTTTTAAAAAACTTTCTTCAAGCATTCCTAAGGTGCGGTTATCCCTGTAATGTACCGGATTCTCAAGTAAATTCCCTGCTTTATCAAGGAGACCGAAATCAACGCCCCAGGTATCAATACCAATACTGTCAAATTCTGATTCATGCTTTGCTTTTAATAGACCCTGCTTTATTTCGTGGAATAAACGCAGAATATCCCAGTACATAGTACCATTTACAATAACCGGATCATTGGTAAAACGGTGGATTTCCTTTAACTCAATGGAATTGCCGTCATATGTGCCAAGCATTGCCCTTCCGCTGGAAGCACCAAAATCAAATGCCAATACTCTTTTCAAGGTTTTTCTCCTCCTTATTTATAAAGGGGACCATAAGCCTCACATGCTCTGTAATCCTGCCCTTCTTTATCCATACCGAATGCATTCCAGGCGGCTGGTCTGAATATCTTTTCTTCCGGAACATTATGCATACATACAGGAATTCTTAAAATGGAACATAAGGTAATGATATCTGCACCGATGTGACCATAGCTGATCGCACCATGGTTAGCTCCCCAATTATTCATTACGTCATAAGCGGACTTAAAAGCACCGGCTCCGGTAAGTCTTGGAGCAAACCAGGTACAAGGCCAGGTATAATCGGTTCTTTTCCACAATTTATCGGATACTTCTTCTGGTAGATTAACGGTATAACCTTCTACTAATTGAAGTACCGGTCCTAAGCCTTTTACTATATTTAAACGAACCATGGTAACAGGCATTTCACTTCTAGTTAAGAATCTGGAGGAATATCCGCCGCCTCTAAAATATCCGATATCCGCTGCATTCCAGGTAGTCGCTGTAAGGCAGGCTTTCTGATCTGCTTCTGACATTTCCCAGAAAGGTTTGATAACACCGTTACCCAAAGCATCTTTTACTTCACCGCAGGCATCGATGCAGGCAGCACCGGAATTAATTAAGTGGATAAAACCTTGGGATTCCTTTGCCACACCTTTAAGATCATATCCGGTTGCTTTTTTAACAGCTTCAGGACTCCAGTAAGTTCTTACATCGGCAAAGATCTGAGCTGTATTGGTAAGTAATTTACCGAATAACATACCCACACCATTTAAAGTATCATTTTCTGTTGCAAGAACATAAGGTTCTCTTGCGCCTTCCCAGTCAAAGGACGAGTTAAGCATAGCCTCCGGGAAGTCACAGTTAGGATAAAAGTCTGTCCACTGTCTCTGACCCTGGAAACCGCCTACGATAGCGTTATGGCCTACGCTTTCTTCTTTTGCATATTCCGGAAGATTTGGATTGCCGTTGTATAAATCCTTGATGATACACATCATCTTAACAACAAATTCCCAGTCTTTTTCTTTTTCTTCCGGAGACTTCTGGAATTCTTTCGAGTTTTTATCAAAGCCTTCCTTGCAGTTTGCCTTTGTCCAGGCCAATGCTTTTTCATATTCCGCTTTATCATAAATTTCTTCTGTCATTCTGCGGATAATTTCAACTTCATCCACGGATTCAACTCTCATGCCTAAGTATTCTTCAAAGAATTCCGGATTGATAATGGACCCTGCAATACCCATGCAGATAGAACCAATCTGTAAATAGGATTTTCCGCGCATGGTAGCCGCTGCTACGGCTGCACGTCCAAAACGTAATAATTTTTCCTCTACATCAGCAGGAATATCCGTATCCTCTGCATTCTGCACATCATGTCCGTAGATACCGAATGCAGGAAGTCCTTTTTGAGCATGTCCTGCAAGTACGGCTGCAAGGTAAACAGCACCCGGTCTTTCTGTTCCGTTAAAGCCCCAAACACCCTTAATGGTCATAGGGTCCATATCCATGGTTTCAGAACCATAGCACCAGCAGGGAGTTACAGTAAGAGTAATGTCAACACCTGCTTTTTTAAATTTATCTGCACAAGCGGCTGCTTCCGCAACACGTCCGATAGTTGTATCGGCTATAACAACCTTTACCGGTTCTCCGTTGGAATATTTTAAGTTCTTGGTAAAAAGCTCAGCTGCAGCCTTTGCCATGTTCATAGTCTGTTCTTCCAGAGATTCCCTTACCTTTACAGCACCTCTTCGTCCATCAATAGTAGGTCTGATTCCGATTACCGGATAATCACCGATTAATCTGCTTTTAGCCATTTTAAATACCTCCGTTATGAATATGATTTGTTAGTATAATGTAATATAATGTTGTCCGGTATTATCGGAAACCGCAGTTTCTGATAACCGGTAAGTAGGATAACTTATACTTCTTTCTGTTCCCTTATAATATACTATTGCTGCTTATTTAATACTTGTGTTATAATAGCAAAAAATATAAAAATATTCACCTTGGAGGTATCCTATGCAGTACATCGACTATAATGAAAGAAAAATACGCGGAACCTTTGATTTCCCTATAGAATTTTATCATATAGACAGCCAGCACCCCCAATATGCCATGCCCTATCACTGGCATGTAGAATATGAAATTATTCGTATTTTGGAAGGCAAATTTACAGTCAGTCTGGATGAAAATGAATTTACTGCAAAAGAAGGTGATGTTATCTTTATTAACAGCGGAACCCTTCATGCCGGAATACCGGAAAACTGTGTTTATGAGTGTATTGTTTTTGATATGAACATGCTGATGAAAAAAGATACTATTTCTCAGAAATATATTCAGGATATTATGAAACATGTAATTAATATAAAAGAATTTTTTGAAAAGGATTCGACTGAATTCCATAGAACGGTATGGAAGCTTTTTGATGTGATGGATAAGAAAAATTACGGTTATCAGTTAATCATACAAGGGTGTCTTTATGAGGTTTTAGGAATACTTTTAGAAAACGGGGATTTCGTAACCGATTCCCTGCAGACTCCCCAGAATCACAGAAGGATTCTGCAGCTGAAACAGGTTTTGGAGGTCATTGAGAATTCCTACTCTTCTGTCATTACCCTGGAAGCGTTATCAAAAGCCGCCGGTATGTCTCCAAAGTACTTCTGCCGCTTTTTCCAGGAAATGACCCATAAAAGCCCCATTGATTATTTAAATTATTACAGAGTGGAACGTGCCTGCTTCCAATTACTCAATACAGACACGTCCATAACTGATATTACTTATAATGTAGGTTTTAATGATTTAAGTTACTTTATTAAGGCATTTAAAAAATATAAGGGGATAACACCGGCTAAATATAGGAAATTAAACTATGTTTCTCAATAATCATAGTATAATCATAGCATAATAATGGATTAGAATCTTAATACCCATAATCAAAAAAAATATATAACCTATTTCACTCAGTTTTATAAAAAGTTAAACTGCTATTTTTTTCTTTACAGTTCTGAAAATAATTTCTCACCTCAAGAAGAGACTCAAATTTTCCATATAATAATTTCTTTAACTCTTCATCCGGCTGAATCAGATCCGGAACCATAATCGGTTTCATTCCGGCCTGATAAGCCGATTTTAACCCGTTGGGGGAATCTTCTATGGCAATACAGTTATCTGGCAGAGAATCCAGTTCCCTGCAGGCCTTTAAATAAATCTCCGGATCAGGCTTGCCATGGACTACCATATCACCGGTTACAATAGCCTGAAAATAGTGGGTGATGCCGGCCCTGTCAAGGTATTTCACTACATTGGCTTTATTCGTGGAAGAAGCCAGTGCAATCTTATAATTATTCTCCTGGAGGAAATTAAGCAGCTCAAAAACTCCTGGCTTTACAGGTAATCCTTCCGTAACCAGAATGGTATGAAATAACTCAGAGGAACGATTTCTGAAATTCTCATAGTCAAAGTCCTTACCGTACAGCTTTAGGAAAAAATCTCTGGTATCCTTGGAATTTAAACCGACACATGCCGTTACGGCAATCTCAATATCCTTAAGACCAAGTTCCGTTCCTACCTGGCACCATACATCCGAGCATACCCTTTCCGTATCAAAAAGGACTCCATCCATATCAAATACAACGCTTTCTATCATTGTGCACTCCATTTCATGTCATTTATTATAGTCTTTCTGGTTCTTGTTTCCTCTGGTTGGAAACTTTAATGTATTATACCATATTCAAAGGCAGATGTCTCGTTGAATCATAATTAGCCAGTATCATTGTATTGTAGATGATTTTAAGCTCTGTTAGATAATATTATTGGCATTGAACATATGTTCTTAATGTGATATAATAGAACTCAGGAAGTGAGGTCTATATAAAAATGGGTATTACGTTAAAAACAATAGATATAGTTTATTGTGATTATTTGGCTGAATTACTAAATTCAGATGAAAACTTATATTTAGCACTTACTCCAAACAGTCCACGCAAAAATATTACAGGTAATGATTATTATGTAGGATGCAAGGAATGGGAAGTAAGAAAAAACGGAAGTAATTTTGTGATTTTATATAATGAGAGACCTATTGGTTCTATATCATTTTATAAAAGAGATGATTCAACAGCAGGGTGTGGATATTGGATAGAAAGTCTTTTATGGGGAAAAGGTTATGGCAAGGAAGCTTTTTCGTTATTTCTACCGATTATTAAAAATGCAGGATTTGAATATGTTACTGCGAATATATTAAAGTCAAATGAAGCTTCGTTAAAAATTTGGACGAAGTATACAACTGATATAAAGGAAAATGAGGACAGATATGCTCCTATTATATGTCTTAAATAGTAAGCGACATAATGCTTACCCCGGCAGTTCCATGATTACCTGCCGGGGTATTTTTAAGCACTATGTAAAACTGTAAAAAATCAATAACTCTTACGGTGAAGGCTTAAAGTCCTTAAGCCCATATCCATACGGAAAGAGCGGATTTCCGAAATTGGTCGGAACCGGCTGACCGTTTCGAATATAAGTACGTATCTGGGCACGTTCCGCATCCGTTGCACCCAGATCATAGGGCAGATCCCACTTCTCGAGCTGATTGGTAGTCACATCGGTACCTACCTGATCCACTGATCTTGGAAGCTGGAACGGCAGCGTTCCATTTGGCAGGAAATCGCCGAACAATAACTGGGAAGTTGCAAGGCCGCCTCCGTTACCCGGTCTGTAAACTACTACGATTGCAGCACATTTATTTAATATATCTGTCAAAACGTAAGGTCTTGGCATAACTACTACTGCAATTACCGGTATTCCACGGCTGTAGAATTTATCAATCTGGGCAATCTGGTCCGCCGGAAGGGTAACCTGTTTATCCGGCCATTCCGTGCCATGGGTATAACTCTTTTCACCGATTACAACGACAGCGGCTTTCGCGGTTGTGGCATCATTTAAAACAACATTCACACCGGTTCCTGCTCTGTCCTTAATACCCTGATAATAAGTTTTTGCCTCCGGGTTGTCATGATAGATGGATTGCCAGATAACATTGGCAATATTGTCATTTGCCATATCATCGCTGGTAGCTCTTGGACCGGCTACAACCACCGTATCCCCGTTATTTACCTTAAGGGGCAGAATGCCGTTATTCTTTAAAAGTGTCAGGGACTGACGAGCAGCCTCATTGACAATATTCTGGCTTTCCTGGCTGTGCCAGATCGTGGTTGGATAATCCGGATCACCGTAAGGATTCTCAAAGAGACCCAGACGAAGTTTTAAGTCCAGAACCCTTCGTACCGATTCATTCAGGCGGTCCCAGCCTACCGAACTGATAAGTGCATTAAAATCTGTACCGGAAGCCATAGCGCCGCCCATAACATCGCAGCCTGCACCGATGCTCTTAACGGAAGTATCCGTAGCAGAGGCCAGCCAGTCGGTAACTACAACTCCGTTAAAGCCTAAAACATTTCTTAAATAGTCAATGGTTGGCTTACTTGACCCTGCTCCTGCTCCGCTGGGGTCTAAATAAGGTGCTCCGCCGTAGCCCGGCATAATCGTGCCACAGTTGGCTTCAAGTGCTGCATACCAAGGCTTCATATGCCATTTAATAGTATCCTGATCATATACGATACTCTGTTCACCGCCGGCACCCTGGCTTGGCCAGTGTTTTACGGTAATCATCAAAGACTTCGGATTTACTTCCGGTCCCCCCTGCATACCACAGATCATAGCCCTTACCAGGGCAGCGGAATAATCTGCATTTTCACCGGTGCCCTCCTGAAAACGAGGATACATTACTTTTGTATCTACTTCCGCAAGAGGGGACAGAGTTCCTGTAAAGCCGTACGCTTTTTGTTCCCTGCGCTGGAGATCTCCGCACTGCCAGGCAAGATTTAAGTTACCTGTGGCTGCTAAACCAAGTTCTGTCGGGAAAACCGTTTTCCAGCCCTGGATTTTATCGCCGGCAAAAGCAATGGGAATACCAAGTCTTTGTTCTCTTGCTACTTTCACCTGAGCATCCCGGATAAAGTCCGTTGTTCCGTAAGAGAAAACAAAACCGGCCTGTGAGTTTAAGGAAGTAATGGTATCCGGTGAGTAAAACAGCTGGTTAATCTTTTCGTCATTGCTCATCCGGGACATTAAGTCGTTAAGGCGGACATCAATGGAATTATGCCAGTCTTCGTAGGGTTCAATGGTACCGTTTTTATTTAAGTCACGGCTGCCATTTACGATATTTACTCCGTCAGCTATTTGCTCAAGATATGGCAGGTAAACACTGAATTGACCGATATCCGACTGAATTCTGCTGCCACTTTGGTCTACTGCGACTACATACCATTTGTAGGTCCACCTGTCTGCCAGGGAAGGTGCGGTACAACTGGTACCCGTCACTTCGGCAACTTTGGTATACCTGTCTAAGAGATTACCGGAAGCTTTCCAGTCATAGTCTGTTCTCGATAAGTTTACCCATACTTCATAGCGTACTGCCCCGGTTTTAGCCTGCCAGGTTAAGACAGGTGTCCTGGTATTGGTCACCATCTGACCGCCGGTGGGTGATACCACACGAAAGCCTACAATGTTATACACTGCCTGGGATACCCCTGAATCCGCATAGCCATTACCCGTTGCAATAGCACGGATTGTTGTGGTCACTCCAAGATGCAGCGGTGCGGTATAAACCGGAGAAGTAGCCGTAGGTGTGGAGCCATCCGTTGTATAACGGATTACAACTCCCTTTGTCTCACTGGCTAGAATCACATCTACTGCAGAGGTATAAGTGCCGGCTGCCGGTGAAAAGGTAGGTGCAGCAGCCCTTAAAAGAGGCGGTGTGGTACTTCCGTATACTTCAAATTCCCAGAGTGAATACCCATAAGGCGTATTGCGGACATTTCCGATTAACTTAACATACCTGCCCTCCGCAGGGTCAAAATTAATTGATTCAATGCCACCCGGTGCATTATTACCGGTATAAACCTTGTGCCACTCGGAACCGTCTTTGGATACCTGCAATATGTATTCTTTTCCGCTTGCGGTTTCCCAATTAAGCTTAACGCCGTCTATCCAGTAAGTGGAACCCAGATCTACATAAATCTCTTGAGGGTCCGAAAACTCTGATTCCCATCTTGTTTTATCATTACCGTCAAATGCTGCATTTGCTATATTTCCGCCAAGAAATGAAGTTGCCTGGGCTGTTTTTCCAAGGGCAAGGTTTGTCCTTCCTGTGCCAATGGTATAGACTGCCGTTGCAACCCCAGAGTCCCCAAGTCCGGCAGATACTGCATAAGCTTTTAAGGTGGTAGTTGCAGTTATATGGATCGGTCCCGTATAAACAGCTGATGAAGCCCCTGGTGTGGAGCCATCTGTAGTATACCGGATAACAGCATTGGCCGTAGCGCAGGAAATGGTAACATCCTGTGCTGTGCTAAAGGTACCCGAACCTGGTACAAATACCGGCAAAGCTGTGGCAGCCTGATCAGTAATCTCTACATTTACCGATGAATTACTAAGTACGGTAAAGGTCAATGGATTACCCTTTACAATATTGCCGCTTTGATCTTTGGTAGTAAACTGTACCTGTTTCTGCTCAACCATGTAATTTACCTTAAGGGTTACCTGGTCCCCTACATGGTATTTGAGGGTATGGTTTATAGTCCCATTCTGTGTCTTTAAGGTTGTTACACCGTTAAGATCCGCAGGACTTAACCCTACTTCCAAATATTGTGCATAAGGACCGGTCACAGGTATATCAACAGTTGTTACCGGCTGCTCACCCGAGGAGGTAAGTTCCAGCCAGTTAAGATTCCAGCCGTTAGTAACCGCGTTGACCCGCAATGTTCTGGCACCTGCTGCCAGGGTCACCATTGCGGTAATGGTTTCCCAGTTCTGATATCCTCCGGTGTTTGGAACGGTCAGTGCTGCCAGTACGGTACTGCCGTCTGTAAGCTGAAACTTTGTGTCATTATAGGGACTGGATACCCGAAACTGGGCGGTGTAGGTTCCGGCCGTCTGGATATTCACTGCGTAATCCATATAATCTCCGGCATCTACATAACCTACATTCAGGCCGCCTTCCTGGCAGACCTCTGTCTGTATTCCAAACATGGCAGAATAATTTTCCGCCTCGATTCTGCCCGGGTCTCCTGCTGCTGCCATAGCGGGCAGATTCGTCAGGATAACTCCTGCAGTCATAGTCAGGATTAAAAGTAGTGCAATGATTTTATTTTTCATACTTTTCCCCCTAACTTTTTGTGCGGCTGGCAGCTTCCGTTATACACCCGGAAGCCATACTGCCAGGCAGATTATTAATGTCTGACAGCAGTATACGGTTACTTTGGGTCAACTTACTTTTCTTCATGCTTATACTCCTTTCAAAATAAAAAAATAGTGAATTGGTAATACATATCTATCTGTCACCCCTAAGATAGATATAACAATCTGTACTGATATATTATCGGCTAAAGCAATACATATATTTACATATATAACCATTAATTGCCACGTTTATATTGAAAGAAAACCCCAATAAAGTTTACTGTAGTGACTCATTATCACCACTCTTGTCTACGTTTAGAAGACTTTATTGTTAAATTATAATATTGTTTTTCACATCAATAGATCAATTTTAGAGGTCTTTTAACCCTCGAATCAATATTTGAACTTATTTATATCAAAAATGCCGTTGTATGTATATTGATGCTCTCAATAAGTCATACAGCTGAAATAAAAAATCTGTTTACTTAAAGAGAAGCATATCATTACTACACATACTACGGCATTGCTAATACAAAATACACTATGAAATCTTATTAAGAATCCTTATTCATTGATTCAATCAATCTGTTGAGGTAACGTTCAAACAATCTGCTGTAATCATGAAACATAAGGCTAACAAGATAGTAAATGATTAATCTATTGGCACTCCTGTTTTATGTTCCTGATTTCTAATTAAATCCAAAATATTCTGGTCATCACAATAACAATAGAAAGTAAAGCCATAACCGAATATACTATCTTATTCCAGTGAAATACCCGGGTTCCTCCGAATACCGAAAAAGGATAAACGGCTAATATACGAAAACTCATCAGTGCACTGCAGATGATAAATACCTGATTACAAAATAAGTTATATGGGCTGAGAATACCAGACGCAAGTGCTAACACCAAATACCCGGCCCAGTTTATAGTAGACTGGATACCTAAATCTCTTTTAAATTTCTTTGTTTTCTCATATTCAATCGGATACCAGTTTCCAATCATCGGAAAGACTGCTTTGACTAAAGCCAGCAGGATGGAACTTATAAATCCGCAGTTTACTAATCTGAACTTCCATTTCCGTTTACTAAATACGGTTCCCAGATATCCTGTCAGCACACCAAAGGATAACACTGAGAACAAGGCTCCGGCAAAAATCATTGTCTGGGCTGCTCCAAGGTGAAAAATCACCAGTAATGAAATTAGAACATTAACAAACAAATACAGGAAGATCTGAAATAAGCTGTTGTTCTTCTTTTGTTTTGAATCCCCCTTGGAATCTGCCAGATAAACTTCACAGCCTGGTCCCCAGGCCATGGCTGTATGTAATATGTGATTTAAGAAGCCTTTCTTTCCAAGGCATTTGAACAAGGTATACAGACTGGCTCTTTCAAACCCATTTTTTAAAAATATGCTCCAGGAGCCTGCATTATCATCTTTTACCAGGGCGGTAATTTGGCTGCAACCACGTCTCCAAAGATAATATACGGAAGCCTTATAGATCTGCCGTCCAATCCCCTGATTATGAAATGCCGGGTCAACAAAAGCAAAATCGATATAACCTGTTTTCTGATTATCCTTGGATCGGATAATTTTTATGATTACCGCTGCTATAATTTTAGAGTCTTTTATTGCTACCAGTGCTTCTTTTGGGGTGGGGACAAACAGGCTTTCCAAACTCCGAAAGGATCTAATCCCAAGCTTCTTAACTTCTTTCGCTTCACCAGGTTCCATTCTTCGAATAATAAAATTCAAACTGGTACCTCCAAATATAATTCCTTATATTTATATGTTACAGGCTTAGATAGAATACCTTGGTATATATGATTTCCGGGATTTTTCGAACTATAAATACTAATATAATAGGACTCAAGTGTCAAAAGTCTCTCAACCAGTATTTTTATAATGATACCGGAATTCCTTAAAACGCAAAATTGCCTTTTAACACTTATATCATAAAATAAGAATATAGTATAACGATACAAGTTTTAGCAGCCTATATCACCCAGAAATTACTGCTAAATACGATGCGGCGGTACGTATCAAATGCAATCCACTTTGTATTGAATTCTAGTTCGTTTTTCCCTTCCGTACTTTTATATTCCTTTATAAACTGTTGGAACTCATCTTCGGTTACCACTTTAATGGAAAATCCACTTCCATTCATAAGAGGCAGACCAGAATAACGGAAGTCATCCATTGTTTCAATGGCTTTTATTTTGGCATCTCTTATTTTAACCACTGTCCAATCTCTTAGTACCAGTATATCAAAGCTTTCCGGGTACTTATAGCTTTCCCCTTCAATCGGTATTACCTCTCCAACCCTATAGACCTTACTGGCTGGCTTTTGTTTATGAATCGTAAGGCTTTCTAAGTTGTAATAAAACTCCTCAAATATATCACCTTTTACCTGTAAGTTTCCATAAGTGAAAGCAGCACCGTCTTTTATTGAATTCGTTTCATCATTAAATTCTTCTATAACACCACAGGCGGAGGTCATATTGGAAACTCGGTCAATTAAGATTAGTTCCCCCAGTGCCTTATGGGCATGAAAGCTGTCCGCAGTAATTTTCTCTGCCAGAACAATATCGCAAACTGCGATTTCATTTTTCAGTAAATGGCTTGCAGACTGGTGTTCACCGGAATTGACATCTATTTTATACCGAATGCCGGTTACTACCCCGGGTATCAGTTTGGTACCTATCTTTACAAAATAATTCTTATCTGCCGTCAGCTCTCCGTCATCCATCCATAGAATGGAAGCCGTTAATTCCTTCGTAGTGGTAAGTCCGGTATCTTTCGTAAGAACACAACCTCTTGAAACATCTACCTCCTTATTTAACTGAATGGTTACGGACTGTCCTTTTATGGCAGTATCCCCTTGTCTGTCGGTAATGTAAATGCTCTTAACGACAGCCTTTTCATTACTGGGAAGCGTAGTCAGTTCATCACCTACGGAGATACTACCGGCCTCGATTTGTCCCTGAAAGCCCCGGAAGGTATGGTTAGGACGGCACACTCTCTGGACCGGCATGTAAAAGCCCTCTTCTTCACCTGCGTTTGTGGTATCTACCTGTTCTAAGTAGGTTAAGAGTGCTTCTTCCTTATACCAGGATATATTAGGGGATTTCTTGGTAAGATTATCTCCTTCTGTTGCAGATATGGGAATAATCTTAATGTTTTCAAGGGAAAGTTCTGTGGCAAGCTGCCTGATTTCCGCCGCAATCTCGTCAAACCGTGCTTTTTGGTAACCGATTAAGTCCATTTTATTGACTGCAAATACAAAATGTTTGATTCCCATAAGGGAGCAGATTCTGGCATGTCTTCTGGTCTGAACCAGTACACCCTGTTTGGCATCCACCAATATAATGGAAAGGTCTGCAAAGGAGGCACCTACCGCCATGTTTCTGGTATATTCCTCATGCCCGGGGGTATCCGCTACGATAAAACTACGGTGATCGGTGGTAAAGTAACGATAAGCTACATCGATGGTTATACCTTGTTCCCGCTCTGCCATAAGTCCATCTAATAACAAAGAATAATCAATGGCGCCTTCTCGGCTGCCGACTTTAGAGTCCAGCTCCAGTGCCTTTTCCTGATCGGCATATAAAAGCTTGGAGTCATATAAGATATGTCCAATCAGAGTGGATTTTCCATCATCTACACTTCCGCAGGTAATAAATTTTAATAAGCCTTTCATCTAGAAATATCCCTCCCTCTTTCTTCTCTCCATACTACCGGCAGCCTCGTTATCAATTACCCTGCTGGTTCTTTCCGAGGATACGGCACTTAAGGTTTCATCAATAATTTCATCCAAAGTTACCGCATTGGATTCGCAGCCTCCGGTTAACGGATAACATCCCAGGGTACGAAAACGTACCTTTTTGTTCACGATTTCCTCACCCGGTAAAAGCTTTAACCGGTCATCATCCACCATAATGATGTTACCGTCACGATATACCACCGGACGTTCTTTGGCATAATAAAGAGAGACAATATCTATATTCTCACGTTTTATGTACTGCCAGATGTCCTTTTCCGTCCAGTTGGAGATTGGAAATACTCTCATACTTTCTCCTTTGTTGATTTTCGTATTATAGAGTTTCCACATCTCCGGACGCTGATTTTTCGGGTCCCAGGCCTGGGCTTCATTCCGGAAAGAGAAAATCCGCTCCTTTGCCCTGGACTTTTCCTCATCTCTTCGTCCGCCTCCAAAGGCTGCGGTAAAACCGTATTTTTTTAATCCCTGCTTTAAGGCCTGGGTTTTCATAATATCCGTATATGCAGAACCATGATCAAAGGGATTAATACCCTGTTCAATGCCCTCCCTATTACTGTGTACAATCATCTCAATCCCAAGTTCTTTTGCTTTACGGTCACGGAACTGGGTCATTTCCCTGAATTTCCAGGTGGTATCGATATGCATGAAAGGAAACGGGGGTTTTTCCGGATAAAATGCTTTCATAGCAAGATGCAGCATAACCGAGCTGTCTTTGCCAATGGAATATAACATCACCGGTTTTTCACATTCTGCTGCAACTTCACGGATTACATATATTGCTTCGGCTTCTAATTCATCAAGATGTGTTAACTCACTCATCTGTATATCCTCCTTTTGTTCTGCTTTAACAGCCATATCATGTGTGGCGCTGTTTAATAATTAATACTGGTTGGAATCCTTGCGGTTAACATCAATTACAAGAAGTTCTCCGTTTGTATCCTCAATCTGCCAGTGGACAATATCTTCCTCTATGACTGTAGTCAATTTACTTCCCCTGCCGCCGATATCCGCTCCCAGGTAAAAGGATATGGCTCCGAAACTGCATTCCTTAAGACAGGAGGTACAGCCCCAGCAATCTTTCGGGTATTTCATAAACGCTTTCTTTGTATCAGACACTTTAATAAGGCTGCCGGGACATACAGCGAGACACTTTCTGCAGCCGGTGCATTTATCCTGATTAATGGTTATGCTCATACTCTTCACCTCGCTCCACTAACTCTCTGTATATCATTTCTATCTTCCCGTTTATTAGCCTGGAATTCACATATTTTAACCATTCCTCACTTTTATCCGGATAATCCAGATTTTCTGCAAAACTATGCCATCTCGTTTCTTTTCTGGCAAGCAAATGCGCAATAACAGATTTCGCCAGCACCAGCCGTTCCTTCAACTCATAGATAAACATTAATTCGTGCATATCCTCTGCATGAAGCATCCCGCTTAAATCCATAATCTGATTAATTTTCTCCTCTGCAATAATAAGCTGTTTTTCATTATACTGATAGTTATTACTTATACCGCCGGCATAGGTATCCATTACCTTTTGCATGGCTTCTTCCAGTTGTTCTACAGTAAAGACTGGATTTTGATAATTCAGGATATCTTCCAGTTCTCTTAGTTTTTCCTTAACCAGTACATGTTCTTCCTGTTGTATCAGCTCTTTCTTATTGGCTTTACTATAATTTTCTGACAAACGTTCTTTTTCTAAATCTTCCAATGCTGTTAAAGCTGCAATCTCACCTTCTACCAATGCCCCAGTCACATACTTTTGCGGACATCCCCCGGCTACATCACCGGCAGCGTAAAGACCGTTTATCGTAGTACGTCTTTTGGTATCCACCCAGTAACCACTGGCAGTATGACCTCCTACAATGTAAGGCTCTGTACCTTCAATTTCCACGTTTTGTTCGCTGGGATTTTTTCTGTCTTCCATCCACTTAAGGGTCTGGCTCGGTGCCATATTAAGATATGCCTTTTTCAGTTCAACATCTTGTAAGGAAGTGATTCCCTCGGTTTTAAGATAACAGGGACCTCTGCCTTCCAGGGTTTCCTTAACCGTACCATATACTCGCTCAGAAGTAGTGAGTCCGTATTTGGCTTCATAGACTTCTCCTTTTGAATTAATCTGTTTAGCCCCGACTCCCTGGGCAATGGTACCGGTAGGTGCAATGGTATCCTTACATCTGAGTGCAATAAATCTCATCTCAAAGGTAGTCATTTCTGCGCCAGACCGTATACCCATGGCATAACCTGCACCTGTATTAAAAGGCGGATACCACATCTTATGCCTTGAAAATCCGGGATTATTTGGCCGGTATAAGCCGGCTGCACCACCGGTGGCACAGATTACTTTCTTTGCTCTGATTTCATACAAGATTTCTTCTTCTATACTAAATGCAAAAGCACCTTTAATCTGGTTATCCATAACAATATAATCCGTTACATTGACCCTGTTTAAAATCTCTACTGCCTCTAAGCTCTCTACTGCTTTTGCCAAAAGGGGTTTCATATTTTCACCGTTTATTTTAATATTGCGGTTACCTCTGGCAGCATATTCGCCCTGTTCGTCTTTTAAGATTACCAGTCCCAAATCCTCCAGTTTTTTTGTAACCCGGTTTAATCCCTGGGACATGGTAAGGAGTAAGTCTTCCCTGACGATATTGTCCCCATCCTTTTTCGCATAATCTACGTAATCCTCTGGAGTCCTTCCTTTCACAATATAGGCATTGATTGCATTCACTCCTGCCGCCAGACAGCCACTTCTTTTAATATTGGCTTTTTCTGCAATGATAACGCTTGCCTTAGAGTGTTCCCTTATGGTAAGAGCGGCATAACAACCAGCTGTTCCGCCTCCGATTATCAGGATATCCGTACTAAGTAGTTTTACTGTTAATTTCTTATTCATGAATTCCTCCGTTATAAACCTTTATCTATATAACCTTTATATATATAATCCTTTAGATATATAAACCTTTATATATAAACCGGGTTCATATCTTGAATAGCTTTATTTTCAAGTACCAGACTGCCTTTCTCATCAAAGGTAAACAACCGGTAGATTAAAACATTTACCTTTTCACCTACTGTTAAGGGAATCTCCTCCAAAGACCTGGTTGCAGTCAGCATATAACCCTTAACACTTATGATTACTTCAAAGTAACTGCCCCGAAAAGAGGTCTTCTCAACCGTTCCATCCTCTACGGAATTAGGGTATAGCAGTGCTTCATCTTTTCTGGTAACCTTAATAAATTCCGGCCGGATAATTGCTCCTAAGCCATCTGCAGCTCCTTCAAAGCCGGTAAGCCTGCCATAATCCTCCAGCAAGGAAGACTGCCCGACGAACTTGGCCACGAAAAGAGTCTCTGGATTGCGGTATATCTCTGTAGGGGAACCTTTCTGCTCGATTCTTCCCTTATTCGTAATAATAATCTCATCTGCCACTTCAATGGCCTCATCCTGGTCATGGGTGACAAAGATACTCGTAATACCAACCTTGTTAATGGTATCCTTAAGCCAGCTTCTAAGCTCCTGCCTTACTTTGGCATCAATGGCTGCAAAGGGTTCATCTAACAATAATAACTGGGGACTTGGAGCTAAGGCTCTCGCAAATGCTACCCGTTGTTTTTGTCCTCCGGATAACTGATGGGGGTATCTGTTTCCTAACCCCTCTAACCCGATAAGTTGTAAGAGTTCCTCTACTCTTTCCCTGCATTCTTTTTTATTCTTTTTCTGAATCTCCAGACCAAAGGCTATATTATCAAATACACTCATATACCGGAACAAGGCGTAATTCTGAAAAACAAAGCCAATTCCTCGTTTACTTGCCGGCAAATCGTTAACCCGGCTGCCGTTAATAAAGATATCACCGGAATCCGGAGTTTCAAGACCTGCAAGCATTCGAAGTATGGTGGTTTTACCGCTTCCGCTGGGACCAAGGAGACCTATTAATTTTCCCTTCTCAATTCCGAAACTGATGCGATCGGAGGCTTTAAAATCACCGAAGGATTTGTTTATATTTTTAAGTTCTACATGCATTTCAGACACCTGCCTTTTTCATTTTATATTCCAGCACATTTCTTATAATCAGAATAATGACTGCCAGGATGACCAGCAGGGAAGAAACCCCAAAAGCCGCTGTAAAGTTAAATTCACTGAAAAAGATTTCCACCTGCAGCGGCAGGGTAATTGTCTTTCCTCTTAAATGCCCCGATAATACGGACACCGCTCCGAATTCCCCCATGGCTCTGGCCGTACACAATACAATACCGTATAAAAAAGCCCATTTTATCTGGGGAAAGGTGATTTTGCGGAAAATACGGAAAGCACTTGCACCCATAATAGCTGCTGCTTCCTCCTGATCCTTCCCCTGAGCATTAAGTACCGGTATGATTTCTCTTGAGATAAAGGGAAAGGTAACAAACACCGTGCCGAGAATGACACCTGGAACTGCAAATACGACTTTTATGTCCAGTGCGGTAAGGATGCCATGGGTCCAGCCGATTCGTCCGAAGGTAAGTATAAAAATCAAGCCTGCTATAACCGGTGATATGGCAAAGGGGATATCAATAAGAGTGGTTAACAGTTTTTTCTTTTTAAAATGATATTTTGTTACTGTCCAGGCAGCAAATAAGCCGAATACCGTATTAACTGCCACTGCTGTTGCCGTGGCTTTCAGGGTAAGAAACAATGCCTTGATGGTGTAGGTGTCAAAAACTGCTTTTTTATAAACCGAGATTCCCTCCCGGAAAGCTTCTGTTATCACCACAATAAGAGGTACAATCAGCATGATAAATAGAAATAATATACTCATAGTAATTAAGATGACTGGTACGGCTTTCGATTCTTTTTGATTTACTTTAGCCATGATTTGCTCTCCTTTCTATTCTCTGGTAAACCGGTTTGCATATACCTGTACCGAGTTGATTGCAAACAGTATTACAAAGGATACGATTAACATTACCAGTGCAATGGCATTTGCCCCGTCATAGTTAAATTGTTCCAGTTTGCTCATGATTAAAAGAGGAGCGATTTCTGTTTTAAAAGGAATATTTCCAGCAATAAAAACAACACTTCCATATTCCCCAATGGCTCTTGCAAAGGCAAGACCAAAGCCAGTTAGTAAAGACGGCAGTATTTCAGGCAATACCACCTTTATAAAGATTCTGGCTTTACTAGCGCCAAGAACCCCTGCAGCTTCCTCATACTGTGGGTCCAGATCCTCAAGGACCGGCTGAATGGTTCTTACTACAAACGGTATTCCAATAAACACCATAGCTACAATGATACCAAGTTTCGTATAAGATACCTTAATGCCCCATATGGAAAGAATTTTACCAAACATACCCTTATCTGAATACAGTGTGGTTAAGGCAATGCCAGCTACTGCTGTTGGCAGGGCAAAAGGCAATTCAATCAGACCATCTAGGAACCTTTTAAATGGGAAATCATACCGTACCAACACCCAGGCTAAAATGACTCCAAATACTCCATTTATGATTGCTGCTGTCAGAGCACAGGTAAAGCTTACCAGGTAACCGGATAGGATCCGTTTGTCCGTTACCGTGGACACAAATGTATGTATTCCCATGGTAGAGGCATTCATAACCAAGGAAGCCATTGGGATTAAAACAATTAAACTTAATAAGGTCAGAGTTACTCCCATGGATATGCCAAAACCCGGCACCACCTGTTTTCTTTTAGGATGTTTCATAGTCATCAATAGCCTCCGCTTATTATGATTTATTATTTACCGGTATAGAGCTGGTCGAAAATACCACCGTCATTAAAATGTTTTTCCTGAGCCTTATCCCAGCCCCCAAACAAGGGATCATCAATGGTTATCAGCTCTAAGTTAAGGTCAAACACATCACCAAATCCCTTTAAAATATCAGGATTCGTTGGTCTGTAATAATTATCCCCTGCCAACCTTTGGCCTACGTCGGAATAAAGATATTCAAGATATGCTGTTGCCACCTCTCTAGTTCCCCTGTCATCGACAACCTTATCCACGATTGCAACAGGCGGTTGGGCAAGGATACTGATACTTGGTGTGACTATTTCATAATCATTTGGATTTTCCTTAATGGAAAGGTACGCCTCATTTTCCCAGGCCAGGAGTACATCTCCCTGTCCGTTTTCTACGAAGGTGGTGGTGGCGCCTCTGGCTCCGGAATCCAGTACCAATACATTTTCATAAAGTTTTTTTACAAACTCTTTTATTTGATTTTCATCGTGATTATAAAGTTTATCGGCATAACCCCAGGCCGCAAGGTAATTCCATCTCGCCCCACCGGAGGTTTTAGGATTAGGGGTAATTATCTTAATATCCTCCCTGATCAGATCATCCCAATCCTTTATCTGCTTCGGATTACCTTTACGAACCAGAAATACAATGGTTGAGGTGTAGGGCGAACTGTTATTCTTGAATTCGCTCTGCCAGCCAGATTCAATCAGTCCGGCCTGCTCTATTGCCGTAATATCATACCCTAAAGCCAAAGTAACTACATCGGCTTCGTTTCCTTCTATAACAGAACGGGCCTGCTTTCCGGAACCGCCATGAGATGGCACTATGGTAACCTCCTGTCCGGTTTTATCTTTCCAGTACCTGGCGAATTCCTGGTTATAAGCTTCGTAAAATTCTCTGGTTGGATCATAGGATACATTCGTAATCTCTACGGATTTAGCCTTTGACACAGTGGTATCTTTCGCTTTACTGCCGCAGCCTGCCAGCACCCCAGTGATTAGTGTGATAATTAATCCGAAGGTAAACAGCTTTTTAATCTTCATAAATTCTCCTTTCATTCAAAAACCGAATATTCAATGTTACGGTTCTCTCTTGTTCTCTCTCTTATTCATCCTTATGTATTATTCATATACTAACAACTTTATTCATATATGTTTAGTATGATTTATGATTATACTTTAGAACTAATAGTTATGCAACAGGAAAAAGGTGTAACGTTTGCGCAGTTCATTTTGAGTCTAAACCGCCTGAAAAAGTCATAATACGTCGCTTTTAAATTTATCCTATGAAAGAACAAAGAGTCTGGCTCGCCAGACTCTAGCGCTGACGCACTGTCACGACAGTGACAATCTTCCTTAAGTGCGTCATGCGCATCCTGCCTGGAAGGCTTTTTTATTGCATAGGTAAGTTCGAAGAAGTTTCCTATGCAATAAAAAAGAGCCGGATTAACATAAACGGACAATTTCGTCCATTTATACCTGTTACTCCGGCACCTGATTATGTATCGTTGTTATAAACATTTTGTTACACTTTCCCGTACTGCTAACTTAAAAGGCAGATATAGTTTCATCGGCAGTTTATGATTCTTATTCAGCCGGCTAACCAATATATGTACCGCCATATTTCCAAGTTCCGCTTTGGGCATACCAACCGTTGTTAACATAGGCGATACATAACCTGCAAGTTCAATATCGTCCATACCGATAATAGAAATATCCTTTGGAATTTTGATACCTGCTTCGGTAAAACGCCGGATGGCCCCAATAGCAGCCACATCTGTTGCACAAAAAACAGCAGTAGGTAACGGTTTTACCCTTTTAAGCAGCATATCCGCCCCCTGGTATCCACCCGCTCCAGTCTGAGGACAGGAACAGATTAAACAACGGTCATTATCTAACTTCTTCTCTAAAAGGGTATCCAGATATGCTTTATACCGGATCTCATTTACAGTTTCCCCAATATATCCGATTCTTTTGTGTCCGAGCCGAAGCAAATAGTTTAGTGCTTCCTTGGTCGCTTCATATCCGTCACATATCACCTGATCCAATTCCGCATCCACTACATTCCGGCCAACATACACTATATTCTTATAGTGATTCTTAAGAAACTTCAAAGTACCCGTATCAAAACGGCCAATGATGATAGCACCATCGGTTTTAACAGACTCGATTTTTTTTAGTAACTCTAAATTGGCAATATCAAGTATAGAATATGACAGGGCTACTACATAACCTAAACTCAACGCCTTCTGTTCAACAGCCCGCACTACCTGGGCAAAAAAGGGATTTTCCTCCGGAGTTTTTGTCCTCCCAAGAATACAAGCTATGGTAATTGGGTTTCTGATATCATTTTTCGTTTTATTTTGCTTTAATTCAATCGCTGACTGATTTGGAACATAACCCGTATCCCTGATAATCTCCCAGACTTTATCCCTTATCTCCTTCCGTGCAAAATTGCCGTCAGGTGTATTAATAATACGTGAAACAGTAGAAATCGACACATTGGCACGTTTCGCTATTTCCTTTAAAGTCATGAATTAGAAACCTCCTTATATAACAAGCATTCCATTATAACGAATCATTATAACCTTTATCGCAATTTTGTAATTTATTATTCGATATTATACATATTATATCCTACAATGTCAATATGAATATAGTTGTTTTATCATTTAAGTGAAATAGCATGGAGCAATTGGTATGTAAAAAAGGAGAAGGACCTCAATACCTCTTAGTATAGAATCTATTTTTCATAGTCCATAACCATAAAAAAACTTGATAAAATCAGCCATAAACTTAACAGAAAGCATGATAATGATGTCTTCATAAGCGCTTCCATCTGACTCTGAATAAAAGATTCGTGAATTCAGACTCAATAACTAAGCATAATGAAAGATATCATTACAATGCTTTCTTAACAACCTTCAAAGCTGATTTTATCAAGTATCCAACAACAACTACTAAGGATTACACCTCACGTATCCCAGTTAATCTTCTAACTAGAATAATTCTCCAACAACGCATACAGCTCGTCTAAATCCTTAACGAAGATGCCTTCCTTTAGCTGCTTTTTCTCGTAATCGGATAAATTCTCAACCGATACTCCCGTATAATCAAAAACAGTCTTCTGGTCCCCGTAATAAGCAACGATATAGCCGTTTTGTTCCTTAAGGTAATATTTATTTTCCGCTTTATCTTCGTTATATGTTTTTTTCAGCACTATTTTTTCCTTAGAAAAACTTATGACTTCAAAGGAAACCAAACCTTTTTGAAATTCATTTAAAGGCAGATCTTCCATATAATCCTTTAGGTATTGAATTATTTCCTCACGGGTTAAACCAATCAGATAGCTGGGAGTAGGCAGTACTTCTTCATTGGTAACACCGGTTTTTGCATCATAAGTCTGTAAAGTATACTCCGTTGTCGGAAGTACAGTACTGTTAACAGCATCGACTGCGATACTGGTATCTGTGGTATTTTCCGTATCATTTGAAGCATTAAGATTAGTATCATCTGTTGTGTTTTGATTGTCTGCTATGTTTTGGTCCTCTGTTGTGTTTTGATTATCAGCCGCGTTTTGATTATCTGCTGCGTTTTGTACCGGTTCATTTGCAGGCGGGCTTACTTGTGCCTTATCTGAATTCTGCTGTCCATTTAACTGCAGCAGCCCATTATTCTCTAATGATAGAATCAGCTGATTATTACGCTCTACCGCACTTTCATTAAAATCTTTCAAAGCATTCTTATAGCTTAAATAATAACACGCGGAAAACATTACAGATAACGAAAAAAAACTAATGAAATATACTAATGCCTTTTTCAGTTTCACAAAAATCACTCCTTTGGCATTAAGTATTCACTAGTTTTTCCCAGTTTATACAGTTATATATTACTACTTTTAAACATCATAGATTTTTTCTATAACAAATGAAGTTTTCCTGCAATCCTCGCCAGAGTCCTGCCCAAAGGCATTTCATGCAATTCTTCTTCTGTAACTCCTTTAAACAAAAGTAACATGCAGCCATATACAGCAACCGCAACAATTACAGCTGCCAGTGTACTGATGGAATTAATACCAATCAGTTTGTGAAGGCCATAATAGGTTAAATAGGATACCACTCCCATAATCCCGGAACACAAAGTCGGTATCAGGAAAGTCTTCTTTACTTCCTGCTGATAGTTTAAATGCCTTCCGACAGAAATCCAGTTTAAGATACAAACGACCAGCGCAAAGGTTACATTACCGATTACCAGTGCATAAGTACTTAGGTTAAAGAATTGCAGCAATATGTATAAAAGAACAATATGAATACCTAATGAAATGGCGGAATGGATAACCGGAATCCGCATCTTATTGATTCCCTGAAGTACAGCATTGGTAATGGTAGAAAGAGAAAACATTACGATTGCAATGGACCCAAAACGTATCAGATTAGCCGGCAGTTCCCTGGAATCATGAAACAAAAGCTGTAAGATCGGAGAAGCCAGAACACCCATTCCAACCGCTGCCGGTATGGCAATGATCATATTAAACTTTACTGCCTGTTGTACTTTATTCTTAACTTCATAATTGGAACCGCTGGCTCTTGAAGCCACCAGACTTGGGATAATGGCAACACCCATAGCAGAGGATATGGAAACCGGAACTGTGATAAGCAGGTTATATTTATTGGAGTATATACCCCATAAGGCATTCCTGGCTTCTTCTTCCAAACCTTTTCCTGCCATAATATGTCCGAATAAAGAACCATCTAAAACCCCGCTGATCTGATAGATCGTCTGACTTAAAATAACCGGAATAATTGTTATACCAAGTGCTTTTAATATGTCTGGATAAGATTCACGGATGCTGCCGGTATCTTTTCTTAACTGCTTATCTATTATAGGTTTGTAAAGGGCAAAAATAAAAGCTAAAAAGATTAGGGCGCTACAGGCACCTACAAATGTACCAAGAGTACCTCCCGCTGCTCCAAAAGCTGAGATATCCGGGGAAGCGCTGTGATTCTTCATTAAAAAATAAGCCGCCGCAATACTGACCACTGCATTGATAATCTGTTCCAGAACTTGTGAAACTGAGGTGGGCAGCATGGTATTTTTTCCCTGGAAATAACCTCTTAATACTCCCATGACAGCGAAGACAAATATAGTAGGAGCCAATATCCGAAGTGGTATTGCACTACGGGGAGATTTATAAATCGCACTGGCAAAAATATCTGCACCAAAATAGATACCAAGAGATGCTATGGTTCCAACGATTATTGCAAAACACATGGCACATAAAAAGATCCGGTAGGAATTCCGGTATTGTTTATTCACAACTCTGGCTGCCACCAGTTTTGAAACTGCAAGAGGTAAACTGTAGGAGGATAAAATCAAGGCGATATTATATATTTGGAATGCAGTGGAATAATAACCCATTCCCTCATCCCCAATAATATTGGTTAAGGGAATCCGGTACAGCAGGCCGATTAATCGAACAATAATTGAAGCGACAGCCAGTATACTTCCCTGCACCAAAAAACTACTACTTTTCTTACCTGAACCCATAAAATCCTCCTATATACAAACATAAGCCGCTTATTCTTTGACAGGCGTCTAATGTTAAGTAAATCATTTGTAATTTAATATATTATTTACCGGCTAAAACTACATCTTCCGTCCGGTTATCCGGAAAAATTGCTATATACGTTTTTCCCGGATTCATTGTAAGTTCATTCCCCTGGGCGTCGTAATAACGCATTTTTTTCGTGCTCTCATTTTTCTTCCAGGTAATATCTGATTTTTTACCGTTGGTAATATAATATCCTTTTCCCTCGGCATTTTCTATATTCATGGTCTGGTAACCATTTTTATCAATATTCCATTCCTTAACAAATTGTACAATAATATTTTTAAAAGTCAACTGTTTTCCAGTATTGCGATCAATATGTTCCGTTCCAAACTGATATCTTCCATATAATTTATCCTTGTTATCATAAGTAAAATATGGACTGGTATAACTTGAGAATTTTAAGGTAACAGTTTCAGCCTTGTCCTCGCTTGTTAAATCCTTGTCCTCAGTATAGAACTTAAAATGCCCTTCATAATCCTTTGGATATTCTGTTTCAAACTTTTTGATTTCAGTGCCTTTTAAGATACCTTTCTTACTGGCAAAAGCGTTGTGTGGAGCTTTAATGGACTTATCCCTGTAAAATACCGTATCTCCAAGAGCCGTTAACCCGCTTAATTCATCAATACCAAGTTGCTTTATCTTTTTGGTGGCATAAGTGGTTTCACCATAATGAACATAGATTGCATCATATTCATCTGCAAAACTGACAAAATAATGTCTGGCACTCCGAACTGAACCAATCCTGGTATCATTAAGTTCATCAAAGATACCCATAAGCCTGGTAATACCGCCTTCAACAATTGCTTCATAAAGAATAGACGCTTCTGAGGTTCCGCTTTGGGGTGATGCCAGCTTAATATTATTAAACATAATTGCATATGGTCTTTTCGTGCTAATCTCCTTTGGAACCCAAAGTCCGGTCAGTTTACTTATTGCTTCCCCGTCATGATTCTCCGGTGCCTCTGTCGGTGCTTCTGTCGGTTCCACTGTCGGTGTAGGGGTCTCTTCCGAAGTCTCTGTCAGTGGCGGTGTTGGAGTAATATCTGTATCTGCCTTTTTTTTGCACCCAGCTAGTGCTAGTACCAGAATTATCAGAATAATAAATATCTTGTATTTTTTCATAATAGTAATCTCCCGTTCTTAAAGCATTATCTGAATATAGTAAGCTCGTCTAAAACCTTTTTCTGCTTTTCTTCCATTATGATTCTTTCGTTTTCTTCCATATGATCATAACCGAACAAATGCATCATGCTGTGGGCTGTTAAAAATGCAAGTTCGCGTTCCCTGGTATGCCCATATTCCTTCGCCTGCTCGATTACTTTTTCAACGGATATAATAATGTCACCAAGGAGTAATTCTCCCGTCTCCGGATTAAAGTAATCCTCTTGTGCTTCTTCTAGTCCGTCGAAATCCCCGGGAGTCTCATAACCAATCATGGGAAATGATAATACATCCGTTGGCGCATCAATAGTTCGGTAAGTCTGGTTGATCTCTCTGATTTCCTCATTATCTGTTAAAATTACATTTAATTCCACTTCATAGGGACATTCCTCCAGATCCAGTGCTTTTTCAACTACTTTTGTTATAATACTCCGGTAATCAAGATTAAGTTCAATTTCAGCTTCATATTCTAAATTTAGTGTCATTTTAGTTCCTTTCCCAACATTTACATAGATAGAAAAAATTCTTTTAAATCATTATATTGTTTCAGGGTCAATCCGGACTCGTCAAGACTTCCCCTTCTTAACCGCATCTGAAATACATTGTCTACGATTTTGTCGATAGGAACTAAGGTTTCCTCTTGACTGTCCCCGCTTGATTTGACTTCTGTTTTTTCCAAATACTCCTTGGTGGCTATTACACTGATGGCTATCATGACAATGGCAGCCTCCGGTGATTTCGGTTTATCATACTTGATATTATGCTGGCGAATGATATCTTTGATAAAATCCGGAAGCAGATAATCCTCCGCTAACTTAATGCCTTCTTCCACATATTCTTTATTCGTAATCCTGCCTATTTCATGATAAAGACCGCCTGCTTTTGCCTTAAGTTCATCAGCACCGGCTGCCTTTGCCGCCCTTTGAGAAAGATCGCTTATTAAAAGGGAATGCTTGTACACTTTTGTGGAATATTCTCTTAATCGTAATAATAACGGAAAATTAATATCCAGAATTTCATCCAGGTTATAACTTAAATCACTATTCTGATAGTTAAGGCCATCTCTGTCGACAGCCTTTATATCCTCCCTATTCACTATTCCTATGCTTTCTGTGCTTTGTTCTTCGTGATCTAGAGAAGAAAAAACCTTCTTTTTATATAAGGAATATGCTAAAAATGAAAGTCCAATGACAGCAAGACTGGAAACCAGCGAATATAAAGCAGTAATATACAACGCATTCTTAAGTATAAAATTATGGATGATAAAAATTAAAATAAGCTGCAGGGATAATATTATTACAGTCGAATAAACAAGGGTCGCCAATTTTATCATATAACCCGATAACAGGCAATAAAGAGTGCCTAGTATCAGCAGATAGATAATGAACTCTAACTGAAAGCCTCCAGCAAAACCAGCTAACAAAATCAGGTTAAAGGTAACCAGATATCCCAGATACATATGAAACGCCATAGCTGTCAATAAACCGCCTGCCATCCAAAGGGTCAGTTCTGTACTGCCTTTGGTAAACATGATCAAACATATAGACACCAGATAAGTAATAGTAAAAATAACATAAAAATTCGGCAGTTCTTTTATTTTTTCCCCTTGTGATAATATATAAAATGCAATAATAGATATCAAAACAACAGATAACACACTTAATTTTATAATAGTAATTAAGGCAGCACCATTCACGGTCCCAAAGAATAGTATGATGAAAACGGATACAATCCCTACTATCCCGCACATATAAGCAAATGGCTTACTGCCTTTGGCAGTACTAAGATGTTTCACTAAAAACCCCCATCAGCCTGTAAGGTACAGACTTAACTTTCGTATTTTACTAATATCTTCTTCTTTTGGATGATTTATCACCATTCCGCTCAAAATTCTGGACTTTGGTGCCATTTAATTTTTTTCTTTGGAACCGGGAAGGATTATCTTTTACTTCTGCTTTACTTATTTTACTTTCATAAGCATCATAAGCCATAACAATCTTTTGAACCAGCGGATGTCTGACAACGTCCTGACCGGTAAGGTAAGCAAATCCGATATCCTCGATTTTGCTCAGTACTTTTATAGCTGTATCAAGACCTGACTGGGTCCCGGCAGGCAAATCCTTCTGGGATAAATCCCCGGTAATAATAACTTTAGAACCAAACCCGATTCGGGTTAAAAACATCTTCATTTGGGCTGGAGTGGTATTCTGGGCTTCATCCAGAATAATAAAAGCATTCTCGAGGGTCCGGCCTCTCATGTAAGCTAACGGAGCAACTTCGATTAAACCTTTTTCTGTATTCTTAAGATAACCTTCCGCACCCATAATCTGATACAATGCATCATATAAGGGTCTTAAATACGGGTCAACTTTACTTTGTAAATCTCCCGGCAGAAAGCCTAATTTTTCACCGGCTTCTATTGCGGGTCTGGTTAAGATAATTTTGCTTACTTCATCATTTTTAAAAGCAGTAACTGCCATAGCCATGGCCAGGTAGGTTTTTCCGGTACCGGCAGGACCAATACCAAAGGTAATCATCCTTTTGCGTATCAAGTCCACATAGGACTTTTGTCCAAGGGTTTTCGGCTTTATAGGCTTTCCTGCTATGGTATGGCAGATTAAATCCTGATCGATTTCCACGATAGCCGATTCTTTATTCTCAAAGCATAAAGACAGGGCATAACTTACATTTTGCTCCGTTATGGTATTGCCTCTTCTGGATAATTCAATTAATTGCACAAATACACTTTTAGCTTTCGTAACGTTATCGTTTTCTCCGATTAGCTTAATTTCTCCGTTTCTTACAATTACGGTTACATTTAAAGTTTTTTCAATCATTTTAACATAAGCATCGAACTGACCAAATACATTTTTCTCATGTTCAGCCGGTACATCAATTATCGTTTCCATTAGACTCATCTGTATCTATAATCCTCCACTCACTGTCGTCAATAGATTTAAATTCCTTTACGGATTCCTGCACGATTATTTTGCCGGATGCGATACAAGTATTATTCTCTATTGCTATTTTTACATTATTTTCAACAATTAAAACATCTTTTTTCTTTAATTCCTCTAAAAAACGTTTTAATTTTTCATTGGCTAATGCTGTAACTTCTTCCTTTGTATATTTCTTTTTAATTTCTTCATATTCCGGATACTGAATGACCGAGTAACCAATTGGCAGGTAAAAATTGTCACTTAGATGAAGCATAAATTCATTGACAATTATATCATACTTTGCATAAGGAATTCTAGGTTTATATAAATTAAATTTTTTCAGCAGTAAGGAACCAAGGTATCCCTTTTTACTTCTTCCGGTATACAGTTTTTGGGTATAATTTATAGGAATTTTGTCTTTATAATCATAAAAGGTTTTACCGATGACATCCGCATCCGCAATTACCGGTTTTTTAGCCAGCAAAATATCATTATCCCCAATAATATCCACTACACCGGATACCAGTATGTCACCTTTTTTCACCACACTGCCGACTTTTACTTTTGGGGTCCCGGTTCTGGTAATAATGTGGGTAATGATGCAGTCTTTCGATGCCGCAATATGGCAGTTCTTCGTAGCCGTTACAGCCGGTGCGGGCATATTGGTTTCTGTAATTTTTATGATTAATCTTGTACCTTTTATTTCGGCAGAAACCCATCCGATATCATTATAAGTCCCTCGGATTAATTCTTCAATTTCCTGACAGTCAATATTTTTCTTCTGCAGCCCGATATAGATCCGATTATTTTTTAAGAATTTCAGCATGGCTTCCTGGGTATAGGAATGTCCGCCTAATACACTAATATCCCATATATAAAGTGAAAGTATGTATAGAATCGTACAGAAAAGAAGAATTCCTGCCAGATAACCCTTACGTTTTTTATACTTGTGTATTAAAAAAGGGAATCCATATCTTTTTTTTATAAAAGGAATCGTGCCGGTTTTTTTTGCTATGGGCTTAAGTTTCAGATAATCCTTTAGCATAATCCGAAACTCATACTCCCCTTCCTTATGTTTTAGGTCCCAAAGATATATGTATCTATTGCTGCACAGATTAATAAAACGTTCCGGAGATTGCCCTTTCATTCTTATCAGTAAGTAACCGCGCAACCAGTGTAATAGCTTTATCAGCATGCCAATACCTCCAGTTAAAATTAAAATTGCCAGTCTAGATGTCTTTTCTCATCTGTTATTTACATAGTTTATAGTATGTATCATGCCAGTTATTTTCATCTCTTCGTTGGTAAAATAAGCAATATTTAGATTTTTTCCTTCTATATGTATGCTGCCGATTTTGGTCAGGATTTTAATTAAGGCACTGTTGTATTCAAGGATTCCTTTATAATTCTCTATACAGACCTCACTTCTTCCAATTGCAGTCACAATGGGTGCTCCTGCCAGCATATCCGAGGGAAGCTTTAACTGGCTGGAGAGGATTTCGAGATAACTCGCCCGCTCGGTATCTTCCTTTTTTTTCTTTTTCTCGATATGATCATATATTTCTTTATTTGATTTTTGTTTAAATTTCTTATGACTGGATTTAAGCTTTTTAATCATCCATACCACTCCATACTACTTAAGTACTATTATAGAATATATGGGAAGAATTCCTGTCTTATGCACGAACCGGTTATATTTGAAATATTCTATTACCTATGCATCCTGCCTGGAAGGCTTTTATTTATTGGTAAGTTCAGAGAACTTTCCTGTAAAATAAATAAAAACCCCTGAACCAATGGGCTCAAGGGCTTACCTTTGTAGATATTATCCACTATTTGAATTTACGCTTACGAGCTGCTTCAGACTTTTTCTTACGTCTTACACTCGGCTTTTCATAATGCTCTCTTTTACGGATTTCTTGCTGAATACCTGCCTTCGCACAGTTTCTCTTAAATCGACGTAGAGCACTATCTAAAGTCTCATTATCTTTTACAATAACATTTGACATAGTCTCACACCTAACCTCCCTCCAGTTGTGTATTGTGCCTATACAACTGTTTGGGTATTTTTTGAATAGCACTATTATGATTATAGCATAAATTTCTTATTCGTCAACCATTTTTTATGCATGAAAATATTTTTTTATTAATAATTCAGTACGAAACGGACTATAACTATTGACTATTCGTCAAAGTGAACAACCTTAATTAACAAATATATGATACTATATTCAGCTGCATAGGAAAAGGATACATTTTCTTCCATAATTTTGGAAAACACAGTTTCGGAATTATCCTTATGGCATACCATACACATGATACAAGTTTCCAGATTCTGTAATTCCACAGGCGGATTCAAATATAAAAATTCATATCATTTGCATGGTATCTGCTAACTATCTTATCTATTTAATCTGACCCTCCAGGGCTTTTGGCGCACGTTCAACAACAGAATCGATTCCCTCCGGATTCTTTCCGCCGGCCTGAGCCATATTGGGCCGTCCGCCGCCGCCACCGCCTACTAAAACGGCTAGTTCTTTAATCAGATTACCGGCATGGGCACCTTTCGCCATTGCATTATCGGTAGCCATGGCAATTAAATTCACCTTATCTTCTGCTGTGGAAGCAAGGATAATAACACCATCACCTAATTTATCCTTTAACTGATCTCCTAAGTTACGCAGTCCGTTCATATCAACACCAGGTACTTTGGCAGCTAATAGCTTAACTCCCTTAACTTCTGTCACCTGATTCATAACATCGCCTAAAGCATCTTTTGCTAATTTATTCTTAAGCTTCTCATTCTCTGATTGTAAGGCTTTTATTTCTTCTTGCAGTGTCTCGATACGTTTTGATAAATTGACCGGTTCCGTTTTAGCTGTTTTCGCAGCAAGGTTTAATTCTTTTTCAATTTCATTATAATATGAAAATACTCCTGCAGCCGTTAGGGCTTCAATTCTTCTTACACCGGCAGCAACACCTGTTTCAGAAACAATTTTAAATACCAGAATGGTTCCGGTATTACTTACATGGGTACCCCCGCAAAGTTCTCTGCTGAATTCTCCCATGGAAACGACTCTTACCTTATCCCCGTATTTCTCACCAAATAAAGCCATCGCTCCGGTTTTCTTAGCTTCTTCGATGGTCATCACATCCGTATTTACCGGAAGGGATTTTGCTATTTCTGCGTTAACAATAGCTTCTACCTGGCTGATTTCTTCTTTGGACAAAGCTGAAAAATGAGTAAAGTCAAAACGGAGTCTATCACTGGTTACTAAGGAACCTGCCTGTTCTACATGGGAACCTAATACCAGACGGAGTGCTTTTTGCAGTAAATGAGTCGCACTGTGGTTTTTACCGGTTGCCAGTCTCTTATCGACATCTATGGTAAGGGTTGCGTTTTCTGATACTTTAAACATACCTTTGGTTACTTTTCCAACATGACCAATCTTGCCACCCTGTAATTTAATGGTATCTTCCACTTCAAATTCTGCATCTGCCGTTGTAATAAGGCCGGTATCCGCAGCCTGCCCGCCGCTAGTAGCATAAAAGCTGGTTTCTTCTACGAAAATCGTACCGCTTTGACCTGCAATTAACTCCTTTACTAATTCGGACTCTGTGGTTAAAGCAATTATTTTAGAGACATTGCTGGTCTTTTCATAACCTACAAAGGCAGACGTAAGACTTGGATCTAACTGCTGATAAACGGTTTCATCAGCACCCATATAATTCGTAACAGCACGGGCACTTCTGGCAGTTTCCCTTTGAACTTTCATCGCTTTCTGGAAACCATCTTCATCGATAGAAAAACCTTTTTCCTCCAGAATTTCCTTAGTAAGATCTAAGGGGAAACCATAGGTATCATATAACTTAAAGGCATCCTCACCGGATAACGTCTTGCTGTTTTCCTTAACCAGTGCTTCTTCTAATTCAGCTAAAATACTAAGACCCTGGTCAATGGTTTTATTAAAGTTATCTTCTTCAATCGTTAATAATTTTAATATATAATCTTTCTTGTCTTCCAGTTCCGGATAACCATCCTTGGATTCTTTTATAACCGTAGTACTTAAAGTCGCTAAGAAACGGTCTTTTACACCAAGTAATCTACCATGTCTTGCCGCACGTCTTAACAATCTGCGCAGAACATAGCCTCTGCCTTCATTGGACGGAATGATACCATCTGAAATCATAAAGGTTACAGAACGGATATGATCGGTAATTAAACGGATGGATACATCTATTTTCGCATCGTTTTTATAGATGACCCCTGCTACTTCACAAACTTTATCACGAAGTGCTTTAATGGTATCCACATCAAAGATGGAATCTACATCCTGAACAACAGTTGCAAGTCTTTCAAGTCCCATACCGGTATCTATGTTCTTATGGCTTAGTTCTGTATAATTGCCGTTTCCGTCGCCTTCAAACTGAGTAAATACATTATTCCATACTTCGATATAACGGTCACAGTCACAGCCAACCGTGCAATCCGGTTTGCCGCAGCCGTATTTTTCTCCTCTGTCATAATAGATTTCTGAACAAGGACCGCAGGGACCAGCGCCATGTTCCCAGAAATTGTCTGCTTTACCAAAACGGAAGATATTCTGTGCAGGAATGCCGATTTCTTTATTCCAAATGTCAAAGGCTTCATCATCGTCAAGGTAAACAGAGGGGTATAAACGATTGGCATCCAGTCCAACCACTTCTGTTAAGAACTCCCAGGACCAGTGGATTGCTTCTGTCTTAAAGTAATCTCCAAAGGAGAAGTTACCAAGCATCTCAAAGAAAGTGCCGTGTCTTGCTGTTTTTCCTACGTTTTCTATATCACCGGTACGGATACATTTCTGACAGGTGGTTATTCTATTACGTGGTGGAATTTCCTGTCCTGTAAAATATGGTTTTAATGGTGCCATACCTGAATTAATTAATAATAAACTCTTGTCATTTTGGGGAACAAGAGAAAAACTGTTCATTTTAAGATGGTCCTTACTTTCAAAGAAATCTAAGAACATTTTTCTTAGTTCATTTACTCCATATGCCTTCACTCTATTTGCCTCCTGCGCACAATTTATCATTTTACGTTAATTCCCGGTTCTGATTAGGGAATCGCTAGTATTTTATTATAAGGATTAATTTATTATTTGTCAATAAAATAGCAAGGAGGGATATGTGACGTTCCAAAATTCAGTAACTGTATTTTGAGCGATTTTTATCATCGAATAAATTCTATAGATTATCATATAAATCTTCAATAAAGGTCAGGCTTCCTCTGTAACCTGCATAAGTCCGGTTAAAGATTAACCGGTCAGTGATGGGAAATGAGATCACACTGCACTGGATATCCCTGGACATGGCAAATTCTCTTTCATTGGTGCTGCCAATTAATAAGGTTATTTCACTATGCGCTTCTAAGGCTTTGGTTATTTTATATTGATCTGTTTCGAATCGTATTTCCGGCGGTTTAGCATATTCTAAATCCGAAATTTGATTTATGATTCGGGTTTTATCCTCATCCCGAAACACCGGATCGGTTATGATTGTTATAACAGGAGTAAAACTGAAATCATTGGCAAGAAATCTCGTTACTGCCACCGCGGTGTTTGCATCACCTACCACTGCAAACCGCTTCCAGCTAAGAGCACCTATGGCCGTTTCTAAATAATTATATATATAAGTTTCCTCTTCTTCTATGACCTTTTGTACTATTTCTTCATCCAGTTTAAGTGCTTTGGCAACCTGGCGTACAAATTTTGTCGTATCCGTTGCACCAATTGGCAGACCGGGAATTCTAAGGACAGGTATTCCAAAACGTTCTTTATACTCTTTTGCTGTACTTTTTAACAGCCATGGATTAACAATAATGTTAAGAGCGGCTTTTGAAGAAGTTTTTATGGTTTCTATTCCCTGATGTTCCGTAAAGAAGGTATTTACCTTTAGCCCCAGTTTTTTCAGTATTCTAGTTAGTTCTTCAAAATTCCCTGCCCAGAATGGATCATGATAAGGCATAATCCCAAATAAATTAACCAGGTTATCCTGTTTCGTAAGATTCTCTTCCACTATATAATCCAGAAAGGTTTTAAAGGCTGCTTCATAACCTAAGTAACTGTCTCCGGCAAAGCCGGGAGTTTCAATGGGATAAACACTATTTCCCTTTGCAATAAATTCATTTGCTACACTCTTTATATCATCTCCAATAATTCCAGCCGTACATCCGGTCAGGATAAAATAAGCATCCGCATCAATAATTTCAATGGCACCTTCAATTGTGGAACGAAGTTTATTAATCCCGCCAAATACAACTTCTCTCTCTAGCATATTTGACGAAGGCAGAGATACACTGGATAAAAAGTGAGGGGTACGGCCTCCGGCCTGCCCAGGTTCACCGGCCGAAGTCTGCATACAGCAGCCAGGACCAGAATGAAAAATGGGACATACTTTATCTACAGCACTTAACACGGCATTAATACCGCCAAGTACGCAATTACCGCGTGGATTTTCTGTTACAACGGACATACTATCACTCTCCTAAGGGTTTTATGAATTTAAATGGATCCGAGTCATACCAGGTTTTTTTATATGGTAAACGGGCATATGCAGCAAGCTTTTTATTAAAGCCGGGGTTTTCAATTTGATCGGCAATTTTATTACCAAGATATAAAATACCATCATAGCCCATCGTTGGACGTTTCATATCCAAAACATGTGTGGTCGGAATCCCTAGTCTTGCGGACCAGCTGGCAACACCGATAAACACATCGGGTTTTAGTCGGTTAACAATATTTACTTGTTCAAAAGGCTGCATATTTGCAATATCTATCACATAGTCACCATGAATTTCATTCAGATAATCAATATCAAGCTGTGCATCATCGTCATAAGTAGGCGTTTCCAAACCTACAAGTTTCATACCAAAATCATCAATTAAGGCTGCCGCTGCAAAGGAACGTCCGGTACCTCCACAGATGAAAACCCGTTTTCCCTGAAGACGCGTTTTAATTTTTTCTATCTCAGGTAATATTCTGGCATGTTCTTTTTCTATGTATGCCTCCGCTTCTGCTTCTTTTCCAAAGAGGGCCGCAACACTTTTATACCATTTATCCGTATTTCTTACACCTATGGGCATTACCGTATGAGAATAGGGAATATCATAATCTTCCTCCAGTTCCTTCATAAACTCATCTGCAAATACCTTGCAAATTGAGGTCGAGGCCTGTGCAGCCGGTATGGTTCTGATTTTTTCAAGAGTGCTGTAAAAAGGTATGTAATTTACCGTTAATCCAAGGAGACTAAGCATTCGTTCCATTTCCAGCTGATCTTTATAACTGATAGAAGTTGGTGCAAAAAGATTGATAAGACCTTTCTGTTTTTCTGACTTTTTTCCATTTAATATATATTTGGATATAGATAAAAACGCAGAATCAAAACCGGAGGCGCATATTTTAGATTTAAAACCATCACAGTGGATTGGTATAATTAAGGCTTCCGTTTTAGACTGCATATCCCGTACGATGGCATCAATATCATCTCCTATAATTCCTGAAGCGCAGGAAGTAAATACGAAAACCACTTTGGGATTATAACGTTCTGACGCATACCCGATGGCTTCTTTTAACTTACTTTCACCACCTAAAATAATATCCCGCTGATCAAGATTGGACACAATAATCCTGGGGCTTTTAATGAGTTTAGCACCTCTGTGTGCCTGACCGACACGGTACATATCACTTGCCATTGTGGTACACCCCACGCAGCCTTGTGGTGAGTGGGCTATAAAAACGGAATCCTCCAGTGACATCAATGCGGACATACTGTTAATCTGCTGGCACTGAAGTCCCTGACTGAAGCTTCGGTCCGCTAACTTTAAACAACGTTTTCCAAATTCTGATGATAATTCACGGCTGTTACCGCCGCAATCATTAAAAGTATTGGGACGGCTTTCACGTATACCGGAATAGGTATTACTCATACTAATAATTACCTCCTATATCATATTTTCAAGTTAGATGGTACGACCTGCTCCTTCTCTTTTTCCATAAGTTTATACTGTTCAAAAAAATCAGCATCATTATCTTTTATTCTGGGTCGGGGCAAGGTTATCTGTAAATCTATAGTTATATTATTATTGTCTAATATTATCACCCGGTTTGCCAGTCTGACTGCCTCACTTACATCACGGGTGACAAGAACTGCTGTGAAGCCCAGTTCCAGCCAAAGCTTTTCGATTAAACTCTGTATATCCAGTTTCGTTAGTGCATCCAGCGTACCTAACGGTTCATCTAGCAGAAGAACCTTTGGTTTTCCGGCAAGTGCCCTGGCTAAGGAGACTCTTTGTTTCTCTCCTTCCGTCAGAACTTTTGGCCATGCATATTTTTTATTAATAAGCCCGACCTTCTCCAGAATCTGCGCTGCCGTTGCTTCACTCTTATCGGTTGTTGCTAAAATCACATTTTTAATTATATTTCTCCAGGGAATCAGTTTCGCTTCCTGAAATAGAATCCGTATATTTTTATCAACACCAGATACTTCATTCCCCTCCACCTTCAGACTGCCGGAATCAAAATTGTCAAGACCCGATATCATACGTAATAATGTACTTTTGCCAGAACCGCTGCGACCTGCTATCGCTACAAAGTCACCTGCCTTAATTGTAATATTTAGATTATTAAATACATTTCGGCTACCGTTATTTTTATTGAGACCACTTATATCAATCTGAAAACCATTTTTATTTTCGTACATTAAAGTCACCTCTTTGCTGCTATATATTTGAGCGAAGAACTAACACTTCGGTTATCTTCCCTCTACTCAAAAATAAGGCAACGTATCATTGAATAGGATTTCCTAAAATTCTTAAGCTTCCTGCCAGCTTAATACGTTTCTTTCAAATGCCCTTGCCATGCTATCAGAAAGTTTACTTAATAATGCATACATAATAACACTTAAAACTAACTCCTCCATTTGTGCTGATTTTACTGCATTCATGGCCATATAACCAATTCCGTCTTCGGGTTCAATTAGCTCTACTGCAATTAAGACCAGCCACATCGTTCTAAGCGAGAGCCTTAAACCGATACTAAAATAAGAAAAAACAGCCGGAAAAATGATTTCTTTAAATTGAGTAACCTTATTTAGACCATAAGCTTTCCCCATTTCAATCAGTCCGGCATCGATAGATTTAATACCACCATAAATGCTTATATAAACTGAGAAAAATACATCACAAGCAATCAGGATAATTTTAACGTTTTCACCTATGCCAAATAGTACAAGCACAAGGGCTATAAAAGCCAGAACCGGAATATTCCTAAGAATTTGTATTGTTGTATTCAAACTGATATCTGCCGATCGGAATATGCCGTTTATTATGCCTAACAAGAATCCGAATCCTCCTCCGGCTATAAGTGCGATTAAAGCACGTTTTAAAGTAATCCATGTGTATTCTGCCAATTGCCCATGGATACTCATAGAAAACGCCCTGTTTATAATATCAATAGGAGATGGCAGGTTAGTATTGGGGTTTATTATGGCAATCCATGCAAACCATACTATAATGAATAACACAGGTAGAATCATCGGCAAAATTATTTCATATGCTTTTTTCACTGGTTTTGTTATATTCGTCATTACGCTATCCTCCCTTTTCAATTAATAATTAATATTATTTTATGATCTGTTTCGTTCCTAAAAATATGTAGTACATTAAATATAATATACTGCTTCCGGCAGAATTCTCTTTAAAAATTGTATCGTCCGTTCCTCTTTCGGATGTGTAAAAATCTCATTCGGAGTTCCTTCCTCTACGATTACTCCCTCATCCATAAATATTACATGATTTGCAACATCCGAAGCAAAAGACATTTCATGAGTAACAACAATCATGGTAATACCTTCTTTTGCAACTTTTTTAATAACTGCCAAAGCTTCTCCAATCAATTCTGGATCCAAGGCCGAAGTGGGTTCATCAAATAAAATCACTTCCGGATTTAACACAAGTGCTCTGGCTATTCCAACCCGCTGCTGCTGTCCGCCGGATAACTGGCTGGGATAGGAATCATACTTTTGTGACAGTCCAACCTTGTCAAGAGTATCCTTCGCTCTCTCTTCTGCTTCCCTTTTGGGAATCTTCCTGGCAACTATAAGCCCTTCTGTTACATTCTCCAGTGCGGTTTTATTATTAAATAAATTATAATTCTGGAACACAAAGGCTGTTTTCTTTCTGATGTCAAGTATTTCTTTTTTACTGGCATTCTTAAATTTCACTTGCCTATCATTTATTCTGATCTCCCCTTCATCTGCTTTTTCAAGAAAATTAATACATCTTAATAATGTTGTTTTTCCGGAACCGCTTGAGCCGAGTATTACCACAACATCTCCTTTTTCCACTTTTATATCCACTCCCCTTAAGACTTTGTTTTTACCATATGCCTTATGGATATTTTTTATTTCTATCATGCTAAATTCCTCCTGTAACAGCTGAATTTCTTTTCTATGAATTTCCCTGAAATTTCAATTAGAATACCTAAACCCCAGTATATAATAGCAGCTGCAATATAAGCCTCTAAAAAAGCATAAGTAGCATTGGCCGTCCTTAATGAACTATTTAGAATTTCAGATACACCTATTAAGAATGCAATGGAAGAACCTTTTAACAGACCAATTAAATTACCTGAAAGGGTTGGTATAATTACTAAAAACACCTGAGGAAGAATAATTCTTTGAAAGGTTTGAAATTTTGTTAATCCAATGGAATAAGCTGCATCGTACTGATTTTGTTCAATCGATAGCAAGGCACCCCGGATCGTTTCTGAAATTGATACGGTTGCTGTAATCGATAGTGCAAATAATGCTATGTAAATTACATTAATATCTTTTGTCCGGATTGACCAATTGAATGCTTTTGCAAAATTATCAAACGCTTTGGTGAAAAACAAACTGGATATCAGTATAATCAGTGTGGAGGGTATTCCTTTAAAGATTGTAACAGAAACATCTACTGCATATGACAGGAATCGGATCCTGTATACCCTCACAATTGCAATGACTCCGCCGATTAATATCCCTAATAACAACGGTACAAAGGTTAACAATAAGGTTACCGGTACAAACTTTACCGCATAGTTTAAACTGACCAGTATCTGAGGATAATTAATACTCATATTAGCTCCTATCCGTGCCTTGGCACACTATAAAATCAGTATGGATGAAACAGATTTATTACATGGCCTTAACTTATTCTACTTTCCAAGAGTACACTTTAAATGTATATCAAGTAATTTAAATGCTTTTTCCAGGATAATACTGATAACTACAAAAATCACTGCGGCACAGGTATAACCCTCCAGATAATGATAGGTATTTGCACCAATAACATTCACCTTACCTAAAATATCAATAATCCCAAGCAGATAAGCTAAAGAAGTACCTTGGAATAACCCGACAAAATTAGTTCCAAGCGGTGGAATTGCAACTCTTAAAGCTTGAGGTGCCACAATTCTTAAAAATGTCTGCCGGCCGGATAAGCCGACCGAATATCCTGCCTCCGTCTGCCCGGCTGGTATAGCTAAGATGGAAGCTCTTATTATCTCAGCCATAAACCCCGCTTCATTTAAACCGTATGTAATAATAATAAATATTAATTTATCCCACCTGTTAATATCTATTTTAAAAGCAAACTCCACAAATACCGGCAATCCATAATAGACTAAAAACATCTGTACTATAATAGGAGTGTCTCTGACAAACGATATAAAGATCTGAACCAGCTGATTTAACACTATAATTCTATAAATGCGTAAAAAGGCCAAAGCAACTCCAAGAAAAAGTCCGATTATGGTAGCTGATAAAACGATGATTAACGTAATATGGATTCTGGATAGTATTTTAGGGAAATATTCTACTACTCTGCTGAAAGAAAAAAAATCTGACATTTTCTGCTTCCCTTCTTTTAATCATTTGTCGTATAATCTGCACCAATGATTTTAATAGAGAGTTCAGCTAATTTACCGTTTTCCTTTAAGATTTTTAGTGCACCGTCGATGTCATCCCTTAGTTGCACATCATCCTTATTTAAAACAAAGTAAGTATTAGAATTTGCAATTGGGTCACCAACGGTTTTTAAGTGATCTCCAAATTCTTTATTCAGATTTTCAACTACTCTGGTAATAGAAATAATTGCATCATAGGTTCCGTTTGCAATGTTATTCACCTGCTGTTCCGAAGTCTCACTGGAATAAATCAGGTTAATCGGAGAATTGGCATGTTCTTTATTATATTGTTCTAGTATGTAGGAAGCATTGCTGCCGGTTCCGGTCTGGACTTTTTTCCCCTGCAGATCATCCAGACTCTTTATATCATCACGGTTTTTATCTACCGTAATCCTTAATATAAAGGTGGTATAACTTTCATTGGTAAAGAGGTACTTTGCCTGCCGTTCTTCATTCAGCTCAAATTGGTGAGCGCCTACATCAATCTTTTTGGCATCGATACCAACTAAAATATTAGCAAATTCAAATGTCTGAAATTCAAACTCATATTGAGGCAGCAGTTCGTCTACCGCAGATAAAACTTCATACTCATATCCGGCAAGTTTTCCGTTCTCGTCCAGATAGCAATAAGGTTTAAAAGAGGTTCCGGTTCCGATAATAACTTTCCTGACTTTTCCGCCTGCAGTATTTTCATCTGCTGCGGCAGCTGTATCTCCCGTGGTAGTTTTATCACCTGTGGTAGTTTTATCACCTGTGGTAGTTTCATCACCACTAATATCAGCACTGTTAGCAGAAGTTTTATCTTCTACTGTTTCTACCGTTTTCTTTGTACCGCAACCGGCTGCCACCATCGCTATTAATAAAAGGCTCCCTAAAACTAATATACTTTTCTTCCTGCTGACAATTTTCTGCATACATTATCCTCCATTATTTATTGAGTACTCTCGGGAACGTAAAAAGCCTATGTTTCCATATATAAATGGTGTCTGTTAAACTCATTTCTAAAGCCTCATCCGGTTCCTGAGAATAAACTTAACTTAATTTATTAATCTTAACTTCACTATTAAAACGAATTAATTTCTTCACAGCTTCTTCAATATAATGTGAAATTGCAAATGCCGTAACTCCTTTTTTGCTGAGTGCATATTCCGCTACCGGTCCAATCTGGCTGACCAAAACATATTTGCAGTCTGAAAGCAATTGTACCGTAAGGTCTAACCCCTCATCACTATGTGTTCCTCCATTACAGGCAGCAATATTATCTCTTTCCTCCACATAATAAAAATCATTATCTTCATTTACTTCCAGGACATAAAACTTTTCAGCTCTTCCAAAATGCTGATTGACAACTTTGCCGTCCGTACTTGCAACTGCTATTTTGTATGACATATTTACTTCCTTCCTGCACAATTCTATACCTGATCTGCATCCATATCCTGACCTGAAAACTTTGTATATGTAATTGATGGTAACAGGATAAAGATTTATCCATGGGAAAAAGTTTCTTTAAGCGCAATTCTGTTAAAATAGATTTGATCTCCGAAATCTTGTTCGCCCGGTATTCCAATCGCATCCGCTCTGCATCTTTGGCAATGTCTGAAGACATCAATATACTTTTCTGCTTTCAGTCTCGCTCCATCAATCTGACTGCAGGTAGGAGACTTACAATCAGATAACTCATACTGGGGTATCAAAGGAATAATATTATATATGGTGGCTCCGGCTTCACTGACTGCTTTTGCAATTTCTTCTATATGACCGTCATTAATACCGGGAACCAACACTGTATTTACTTTAATTGTAATTCCGGCAGCAGCTATCTTTTTAATCCCGGCCAGCTGATTCTTTATTAAAATCGCCGCCCCTTCTTCACCTTCATACCTTACACCATGATAAATAATACCATTGCACAGCTTAGCCAAAATACTTTTATCCACTGCATTTACGGTTACAGTCAGGGAATCAATTCCTATTCTTATTATTTCCTCCGCCTTTTCGTTTAACAATAAACCATTGGTACTCATACATTTTATTATTTCAGGATATTCTTCCTTTATTAGCCGAAACGTTTCAAAGGCATAATTCGTTGCAAGAGTATCTCCGGGTCCCGCAATCCCAGCAACTGTAATATCCGGACATAGTTCCAGAGACCGTTTAATAATAGCAAGGGCTTCCGGCGGCTTTATAATAGAAGAAGTCACTCCGGGTCTTTGCTCATAAGCATTGATTTTTCTGTCACAAAATTTACATTCGATATTACATCCCGGACTGACCGGTAAATGTATCCTTCCTTTATTATTCTTTTGTCCGCCAAAGCATGGGTGGGAATTTTTTAAATTTTCATAATTTTTCAAATAAGCAAACCTTCTCTTTCTAGTTCTCATATCATTAACCAGGATTAGAATGTCAAAACTTTCATTAAACCTAAATCAAATGTAAAACTTTCATTCACTTAAGTAATGAAATTAACATGCCATATTCTTTTACGGAATGAAATAAAGAATTTGTAATAAAACTAATTTGTTAGTTAAATCTTGTAAGTACCACCGAATAAATATCTTCTAACAGTTTCAACCCGCCATTATATCCTGCAATACTGCTGTTAATAATTAATCTTTCTACAACAGGGTAGGAAACGTTTAAATAATGAGCATCCAGTTTTTTTGCTAAAACCTTCTCCTAGCTGCTGCCAAGAATTAAAGGATATCCATTAAAATCAGCACTTTCAATTTCACTATGTATTTCATGCCCGTCGCTACTAAACCCGGCTTCTGCTTTAATACCGTAGTTTAAATCTTCAAAATAACCTGCTATTAATCCCCGGTATTCTTCCGGGGTATCATCAACAATATATTGCTTGGAAGGAAAAAGTCCTAAATCATTTACCAGAAATTTAGTCAGGGCAAGGCTGTTCTGCGCATCAGACACGGTAACAAACCTTTTTGCCATAACACGGGTTTCTAAAAATACATCCGCATACCGTTCAATATAGTAATAATAATCTTCTTCGTGTTTTGTAATAATTTCTTCTACCTTAGCAGCATCAACCTCTGCATATTCCCCTACGGTACGCAGGAATTTGGTTGTTTCAAAGGCTCCGATGGGAAGCACCGGATAGTGCAGATAAGGGGTTTCGAATTTTTCTTCTAAAAACCTAACGCTTTCAAGGCCTACCCAGGGGGATACTAATAAATTAAATTCTGCCTCCGGAATTTTATTTATATTATTAATTCCTTTGCCATGGCCGAAGATTATATTAGGTATTAAGCCAAGTTCGGCCACCAGTCTCTCAAGCTCCCTTAAATTACCCAGCCAAAAAGGATCATGCATGGGGATTCCGGTCCAGATATTGACGAGTCCTTTTTCTATATGGTCTGCCGGTTTTAAATATTGATCAAAGATTGCTTTTAGAATCCAGTCATGACCTCTGTAATTATTTCCTTTAAAACCTGCCGTAGAAGCATAGATTACCGGCTTATCATTGTTTTTAAATTTCCTGACCACATCTTCTACATTGTCACCTACAATTTCAGAGGTACATCCGGTTAATACCACATATAGATCCGCATCAATCACTTTTAAGGAATTTTCAATGGTTTCTTCTAATTTATCATCACCGCCAAAGATAACCTCTTTTTCACTAATGCTGGTACAGGGAAATATATGGGGGGAATAAAGCCCCGAACTTCCTACACTTCCGCTTAATTTTTCTGCACAGCCTGGACCGGAGTGCAGAATCGGAAGGGCTCTTGAAATTGCCTGTACGGTCTGCATCGCCGCCAGCGCACATTTATATCTTGGCTGATCTAATATTTTTGCCATTACTCCGAAACCTCCTTTAAGAGCGCACCATTATTCTGTTGATACCACCATTCTGTATAAGGAAGCTTCACCCTTTTAGCCAGATTTTTTTCAAAACTCCTGTTTCGTATCGTATCTAACACCGATTTAGCAAAATTAAGAGTTCCTTTATAGCCGAATATCATATATTCATCCGCCACATATAAAGCAGCGATTCCCTGCTTAATGGCCCATACCGTAGTACCCGGATGTCTTGAAAAGTAAATGTCCGGCTGGTGGACTGGCTGAAACAACGTTCTCTGTTCTTTAAAGTCCCGCATCTGGATTGATTGACCAAGTCCTGTAAATCACCGTTATAACCAGTTATGGAACCCAATCTGTTTTCCCTGGTTCCTACACTCGATACCTTTAAGTTTAATGCCATTTAATTTACCTCCTACAAATTAGCGGCTAATTCAGGTTTTATTGTACTTGTTTCCAAGGCTAACAAATAATCTCCCCATTTTGCTGCCCATTCCCTTAGTTCACTGATTTCAAGGGGGGACGGTACTTTCGACTCAGTGTGGTTTGCTATTTTATTTGCCAGGGAACGGTATACCTCTGCCTGTTTGGTATTTGGTGCAGCTTCTATTGTGGTCTTGCCCTGTAATTCACTTTGTGTTACCGTAACGGAACGAGGTACATATTCCATGATCTGGGTATTTGTTTTGTGGGCGAAATCGTCAATGATTTCTCTGGCATACGGAGCATTGATAGAATTTGCAATGACTCCTCCCAGTAAAGCGCCGCCGGAATTAGAATATTTATGTATCCCTTTAAATAGATTATTGGAAGCATAGATGGACATGAAATCTGCAGAAGATACCGTAAATACATGTTCTGCTATGCCTTCCCGTATGGGTACTGCAAAACCGCCGCAGACTACATCTCCCAGTACATCATAAATTACATAATCCAGATCCAATTCCTCAAAGACTTTCTGCTGTTTAAACAGTTCTACCGCGGTGATGATTCCTCTGCCAGCACAGCCTACCCCAGGTGCCGGACCGCCGGCTTCCACACAATAAATTCCGTTAAATCCCTGAAAAATAACATCATGAGCTTTAACCGAAGATTTCTCTCGAAGGGTATCAAGTACGGTCGGGATATATTTACCATCTCTAAGGGTATTGGTTGAATCACTTTTGGGGTCACAGCCAAACTGCATGACTTTATAACCCTGTTCTGATAAGGCAGCTGTTATATTGGAAGTTGTGGTAGATTTACCAATACCTCCTTTTCCATAGATTGCGATTTGTGTTATTTTTTTAGACATTTTTACACCCATTACGTATCCCAAGTATGCTTGTGATACTGCCACAAAAATGCGTGGCATCCTTTCAATTTTTATATTTCTTTTAAATTTACTTCTTTCGTTATGAAAGTTTCAGTTGCTTTGACAGGTTCTGCTTCATTTACCGAGGTAGTTTCAGACCGTTTACTGCTGCTATTTCGGATTCAGACTCATTTTTTGGCAGGCACCGACTGTAAAAGTTAGTACATAACTAAAGTAATTAGTATGCTTTTCTTTGATTTTTTCATTTTGCGCTCTCCTTTTGTCATTTATCATTGAAATCAAATCATAAACATTTCCTGATGAGAATAATAAAAAAAAGGCAATAGAAAACGATTTAAACTGTTTTCTAAAGCCTCCAGGTAACTGGTCAACCTTAATTATTCTTTTAGTAATTTAATCCTCTATAACCTTTTCCATATATTCATATAGTATATGTATGATTTTTTGTAAGTATAATATTATTTTTATATTTTGTCAATAGGTTTTCTGTGAATATATATTTATCGGTAGAAAGGGGGCTTTGTTGGGTTTCCGGCAGTAGCCGGACTAGTTTGAATTATTCTTGCAGGAAAGGAACCCCTATGTCACTAAAAACTCCGGAGATTGCTTAAAGCAGGAGGAAAAGTGTAAAACTCGCTGCCGCTCAGACAGTTACTCTTTTCCTCCTTGGCGCAATTTCCGGAGTTTAAGTGTCATAGGGAACCCTTTCAATGCAAGAATATTTCAAACTAGTCCGGCTGCTGCCTGGTTTATCACAGACAGAAGGTGTGGCTTAATGCTATTTTCATGGGCTTTTCGATTCATTTTCATTTTGCTTTCATTGAATTTTTCATTTTTTACTTGTGCTTTTCATTCTCATAACTAAATAAATGTTTTGGATAAGAAGGTCAAAAGATTTCACAACGTATGTTTTAGAAATATTAGCGCACACTCAATTTTCTTTCAGTGATCAAGGTGCACTGCATTTTTCAGTCAAGACTCCGACCAAAAATCAGATTAGGCGGCTTGATTTTAAAGACGTAAGTCGCTTGATAAAAATACAGTGTTTGAGAGAGAATTTTCTAGATTAGATCTATAAATTGCGACAGTGAATGATATAATAGTATCATTTAAAATTGAACTTATAAAGCATTAGAAAGCAACTGATATTAGATATTCATACTTTTAGCTCTTTTGCTACAGTCAAAATAATTAATTTCTCGAAATTAGGTTATTATATTGTCTATTCATAATTTGGGATTTGTTAGCTGTATGTATATTGTGAACTAGTTTTAGTTGGAAGATTTGTTTGTAGGTTATTTTTATTGGTTTTTAAATCGGGAGTATGTATGTAAATTTTTTTAGTTGTTATTACATACTAACACCACATTAGAATTACTTATATATTATCAATATTTAAACTGATATCCTGTTTATAACTTTGATTTTTTGATTTGTTCCGTACCTGTCTGCTCATGATATACCGGCTTAAGGCTTCCTTTTGAATTTGGAACTGGCAGCCGTAGAGATATCCTTTATTATTTGGTAATTCCTTGATACGGACTACATCTCCCATTAGATTAATATTAGTGTTTCTTGTTAAGTCAAGTATTATTTCCATGGTTTTTATGTCTTCCCCTTTATAGGGCAGGATGATTCCCATGCCTGTAAGACTTATATCCTTTAATATTCCTGATAGTTCAATAACATTCTGATTGGTTTTGGTTATTTTTAGGAGTACCGGATCATTAATATATACTCTATATGCTTCCCTTCGGTTTACCTTTTCGGCCTCATTTGGACTACTAACTGCATACATATAACCTCCTTTATAAGTAACCAGCTTAAAGGCAGCGGCTTTAAAGATAAATAACCCGGTTTCTGTTTTATAAGTTAATACAGGATCGTCCATATCCGCTCTTCTAATCGGCTCACCATTGCTGTTGATAGCCTGTATGAGTATGTAATCTGCGATTTTCATCTGTATTTCTACTTCCATATTGTACTTTCTTTTTTTATAGCCGAAACGCAGTTCCAATTTTGTTTTCTCCGGTAAATCGATTAATTTCATAACTCCCACCCTCCTATGCGAATTTTACCATAAGACAGGTAATTATACAATGCAATAACAGGGGTTATCCAGTTATAACTTTTAGATAAAAATCTTCATTTTATGATATTTTTCGCAGATTGTGCGACAGTTAAACAACAATAGATAGAAGCCAATAAGCCTTCACCACTGATTAGAGACCTTGAATACTCTGTAAAGTCTGGTATTATTCCTGATAAGGCAGATTATTTCGTCCGTCCAGTGTGCCTAAGATGTGTCCTGACTATGGACCTTGTAAGAAAAATCAACACATAATATCCGCGGCACTGCAAAACGGCTGCTATACTCTGAAGGAATTATAATCAATTCTTAATAACGGATAAAAATTTTTCTGTTTCGGTTACTAAAATTTTCATTTTAATAAATTTCTAACTTTACAGTTTACCATTTTTAATTTATACTGTTAGTAACTAGAAATGAATTGTTGTAAGTTCATAAATTCTTACATAATTCCGGAGCAGCTCAAACCATTACCATATCCGGACTCATGTCCATAAAACTGGAATTTTGCAACAAATCTTTACGTTTAGTAAGGAGGTAGAATATGTTAACTGAAATTTTAACAAAAGAATTTATCTGGAATTCATATATTAAATTTTTCTTAACACCTTTTGAAAGCTTTTTACCCTGGGTGATTGCCCTTATTATTATGGGCTTAATCGTTAATAAGATTCTGGATCATTTATACTACCGTTTTATACAATCCGGTAATACTAAGAGTCTTACCCGTAAGAAATGTCACGTTTTATGTTCCAGCTATGTAACAAGGAATTCCGACAAGCATCATGATACTTACCAATAAGCATATCGGTCTATAAAAGATAAATAGTGTAAACTTATTTATCTTTTTTTATGCCCTTTTTTCCTTTTAGCTTTTTGGATTTGAATTTTGGTCATATTGCCTTTTAGTTTTTTACCTACAAACCACAAGTAAAGTCAAAAATTAACAAGTAATACAATTGACATTTACTTCCATTCAAGGCAAAGTTAATTTGTAACTACCCCTATGCACGATGGGAATACCGGTACGGATTTTATGTCCGTAAGCAAGGTGCAAAGCTGGCTGTAATTTACATAAACTTGGGACCAATTGTATTACAGTCTGGTATGCACAGGAACCGAAAGGAGGGCATTGGAAAATCATACAATTATAATCCTTTTTCAGAGAAGCTTTAATTAACTTACGCTGTCTGGCAGACTTATATTAAGGCCAGACAAAGAAACACTCGGACAGTCCCAATGATTCATAAGAGTATGCAGGTAAATTAACAGTTTAATTTAAGAAAAGGAAGGTATCTCTATGTTAAGAAAAAGAACGAAGTTTATAGGTATGGTTATTCTGGTATTAATAGCAGCTCTCATCCATCCGTCTTTATTACAGGCAAACGCTTTAACTACAAATACAGGTAGTTATTCTGTCCTTCCGGATGCGAAAGCAGTTAATCTAACAACAGCTTATTCCCCGTGGGAAAACAGTAAGGTCTATGTAAGCGGGGATATGGTTACTTATAATGGTCTAACCTATAAGGCAAAATGGTGGACACAAGGGGAAGTCCCTGGCACCGCTGATGTCTGGCAACTTATCTCTGAGCCGAATGGTTCCTATGAAGCCTGGAACAGCACGAAAGCTTATGTAGGCGGGGATATGGTTTCCTATAACGGACATAACTACAAAGCAAAATGGTGGACAAGAGGTGAAACTCCGGGAAGCGCTGATGTCTGGGAGCTGATATCCAGTACAGACCCCACTGACCCAACAGACCCTACTGATCCTACTGACCCAACAAATCCCCTTCCCACCGGCTTTAAAGTAGTTGGATACTATCCCAGTTGGGAACCCGGGAAAATCAATACCATACAGTATAATAATCTGACCCATATAAATTATGCATTTGCCATTCCAACCAGTGATGGTTCCTTGCTGCCCTTAGAAAATTCCTCTGCCGCAACACAAATCATACAAAAAGCACATCAAAACGGCGTTAAGGTACTATTAGCAGTCGGAGGCTGGTCTTATAATGGAACACCCCTGGAATCTACCTTTATATCAGCTACCGAAACCCAGGACAAGATAGTTAAATTTGGTAATTCTATTGTAGCAATGGCAAAACAATACGGTTTCGACGGGGTGGACATCGACTGGGAACACCCAAGAACAGACGGGGACAGTAAAACCCGCTATACAAATCTGATGGTATATTTAAGAAGCAAACTAAATGAAAATAATATGCTTTTGACCGCAGCCGTTTTAAGCGGTGTTACTCCTGACGGTGTTGTATATTGGGATTCCGCTGCACAAACTGATACGGTTATCAACACCGTAGACTGGTTTAATGTTATGGCTTATGACGGCGGAGACGGCATCAGACATTCCACCTACGATTTTGCCGTCCTGTCTGCAAAATACTGGCGGGACACCAGACATATGCCGGCGTCTAAAGTAGTCTTAGGCGTACCATTTTACGGCAGACCTTCCTGGGCATCCTATTCAGATATCCTTACTGCCAATCCCAATGCCTATAATACAGACGTATCCATAATAAATGGTATGCAGGCATATTACAACGGAATCCCTACCATTAAGGCAAAAACCCAGTGGGCTTGCGACAATGTAGGCGGTATTATGATCTGGGAACTTTCCCAGGATACTACGGATTTAAGTAAAAGCCTGTTAAATGCAATTGGTGAAAAGGTACGGGAAAATTTTAATGAATAAAGACTGCAACGCACTATTTAATAATATAAAGAATATGAAAGCATTCGTTATTCAAGTTTATACCGAATTTGAAACCCTCTCACATGAAATTAGTTTGAATTCTACCGTACCTGGTACCAATGTTATAGTTAAATGAAAAAAATCCCGGAAGTAAAGTCAATGCAAAAGGTTAGACTGCACCAATACTTCCGGGATTATTAACTGCTTATGTAATTGATACTTTATTTATATCTCTTTGATAGCCTCTTCATCCTCAACATCTTCACACAGAATATTAACTACTTCCAGATCATGATCCCATAACCATGCGGCTAATTTTTCATATGGGGCACTAAGTACATTATCAGCTGCATTCTCAGTTTGTTCTAATACATATACGCTTATCTTTTTCATATGTTTTCTCCTTTGAATAAAATCAGACGATTAAATTGATACCTCTATTATAACTTGCTTTGGTATATTATTACATCATCAATTATTCCTATAGATTCTTGCATTGTATTAAAATGCAAGAATGGAGTTTCGCAATTACCTGCCTTATATATCAATACTTTACTAAGAATTTTAGAGTAAAACGCTCCTATTCCTATTGATGCCACTGAATTATTTTATTGTTACCTTGCATTTTAAAACTACATTACTTGTTCCATTGGTTACGGTACAAGTAATTACACAACTGCCAGTCGATACGCCGGTTACTGTTCCTGATTTAGATACTTTTGCTACAGATACATTTGACGATGACCATGTAAATTTTGAATGATTTAATGCATTACTAACCTTTAGTTTAAATGAATCCGCCTTTTTTAATTTAATAGTATCTTTTGATAATTTTGTATCATTCTTTTTATCAGACACTGTTATCACGCAACTTTGTGAAAATTGCATTGTATCATTATAACCAGATATTGTAGTTGTCCCCTTAGATACTCCGGTAATAATCCCATCAGCATTGACCCTTGCTATATTTGGATTATCACTTTTAAATGAAATCGGAATATGATCAGGATTACTTACCATAAAGCTATACCCCTCTCCAATATCTAATTTATTATATTTAAATACATCCATTATTATATTATATACTGATGGCATAACATAATTAGAAGAACTTGCAGCAGCCGTATTGTAATTTTCCGTTGCAAAGATTTCACCCGCCTTATTATATTCCTCATACATATCTGAAATATGATACCCATATTCTCTTGATGATAAAACATCTTTCGTAACTAAAAAATATTTATCCCGGCTCTCTGTATCTCCCCATGTTGAATCGATACAGTACCATTTACCATCTAACTTTATTGCATTCCAAGCATGATTTGTAGAAGAACCATTAACTCCGCCAAAAATAATCTGACAATCTAAGCCCAATTCTTTGGCTATTGCAGCATATAAGGTTGAATATCCCTGACATACTGTACCCTCTCCAGCTATACCACTGTAAGCTGAATAATTGCTCATACTATAATCTGTCTTTGTGTTATCTAACACCCAATTATATGCAAAATAAGCTTTTTGATAATCAGACTTCAAATTACTAATATTATTTTTTATGGCATCCCGAATTTGATGATACACATAATTTGATTGTTCAGGTGTTTCGTAATAATAAAATTCATAGATAAAGGTATTGTTATCATTATAAAATCCAGTTCCTGAAAAATTTCCTATTCCATTAAACGCCCCAATTACATTATCTTGAAAAGAATATCTGTAATTGATGTAATCATAAAAATTATTGGGATCTCCTATATATTTATTGGTATATATTATTTTGCTTCTAACTTCCATTCTTGCAAACATACTATGAAATGCCAGAAATCTGTCTTCTTTATTTGATACATAATAAGTTACAGTGCCGTCAGAGTCTACAGCTTGTTTCATTATTGCTGCAGATACATAAGTCTTAGAAGTAATGCAGAGTATTATAATTAATATAAAAATTATTCGTGCTTTATATTTCATTTTTATCACATCCTGACTAGTAATACATTTAGTATATATTTAAAACAAAATCCACTCTCCATCTGGATTTAACTTTTCACCAATACTGGACATACTCCATACTCCATAATTAATTTTCTGAAACATATATACATTTTGTTTGCTAAGTTTCCGCATGGAATTATTGTATCTTACGTTTGAATATGGAGACGATCCATCTTGTGCTACCATAACTTTGAGCAGCGGCAACTGTATTTACTAATTCCCATCCCTGTAAACCTAATTCATTCAAATCATTTTGGAATGAGTGTTGATCAACCTTACCACCAAATACTCCCTTGGCATCAGTAAAAAGTGTTTTGTATTCAAATTTCTCCATCTCCATTTCCTCCTCATATTAATTGATAAAAATAATTTTAATACTATAAAATAATTTTATCTTTTATGTAATAATTTTGCAATAAGATAATGTAATAAAATGTGTTATAAACATTAAAAAAAGCCTTACTTGTTAGGTAAGACTCTTCTTTTAACACTTAAGTTAATCATTTTATACTGTTATTTGTACCACAATATCATTTACCGTTTCTATTAAACAGCTCATAGGGGAGTCGAACCCCTGTCTCAGCACTGAGAATGCCACATCTTGACCACTTGACCAATGAGCCTTACAACAATAAGTATTCTACTACATTTTGAGAAAGAATGCAAGCACTATTTTTATAATTTTTCAAAAAGTTTTAAAAATAGACGCAATATGACTATCCACATGCTTCCAGATATACTCAATAGCCATGATTACAATACAATGATTAAATCATTAGCGAAGACTAATATTATTGCCATAACAAAATGAATAATCAAAACCAAACGAATAGCAAAATTAAATCAATAACCAAAACCAAAGGAATACTCAAATCAATTAATAAAAAAAACCAATCGAATAATCAAAGCAAAAGAAATAACCAATGCCAAAGAAATAACCAATGCAAAAGAATAACCAATGCCAAAGTATAACCAATGCAAAAGAAATAAACCAATGCCAAAGAATAGCCAATGCAAAAGAAATAAACCAATGCCAAAGTATAAACAATGCAAAAGAATAACCAATGCAAAAGAAATAAACCAATGCCAAAGTATAACTAATGCAAAAGAAATAACCAAAGCCTTATAAAATAACCAAAGCCTAATGAAAACCCAAAGCCAAATGAAAAACCCAGCTTTGCCTCACAACCTAACCCAAAATAGCCGGAGGGTGAGTTGCCTGTTTTGTGTGAATTGAAGGAACCGGGCAAAGGGTTCTTATGCACGGATGGCTGCGCCAATCCCTAAAAAACAGACTGTCTGAACCCTGTGCCGCCACAACCTTACATATACCAATCAAATAAAACCGGCACAGGGTGAGTTTCTGTTTTTCAGGGATGTTCTAAGCAGCAATCCGTTCATTAGAACCCTCCCGGTTCCTTCCCCAACACAAAACAGGCAACTCACCCTCCGGCTATTATCAACACACCCCAAGGCAAAGCGTCCATTACCTAAGAATCCATTTTTATAAAGTCTATTTCCTAAGTCCATATCCTTTACGTCCATCGTAAAATCTATAAAAACCTATTGCAAAAAGTCCATCAAAGAAATCTGATTAGAAATCGGCAAATCCCCAAATAAATTTAAGTCAGCCATCAAGTCTACAACTGTAGAACTAACCTTGCACCGACTCCTAAAATCATCCCTGGATAAAAACTTGCCATCCTTAACCGCATCCACCACCCCATCAGCAGCCTTGTCTCCAAGTCCGTCAATCGTGCTTAAAGACGGCATTAACTTACCATCAATAATCTGAAAATGATGGGCTTTAGCCGTATAAATATCAATGGGCATAAATTCAAAACCTCTGGCATACATCTCCTGGACTATCTTCATATCCTTTAAAACATCCTGTTCCTTTTTGGACAATTCATTGCTGCGCCGTTTATAGTCCGCCATATAACGTTCCAGCCTCTCACTGCCAAGACACATCAATTCATAATTAAAAGCAGAGGCACGGATACTAAAATATGCCGCATAATAAGCCAACGGATAATATACCTTAAAATACGCTATACGAAAGGCCATCATAACATAAGCCGCCGCATGGGCTTTGGGGAACATATACTTAATCCGTTTACAGGACCAGATATACCAGTCCGGCACGCCTTCTGCAAGCATTTCCTCTTCCATCTCAGGACTAAGTCCCTTACCCTTACGAACACTTTCCATGATTTTAAAGGAATGACCGCTGTCCACTCCCTGATGAATCAAATAAGTCATAATATCATCACGGGTACAGATTGCTGTAGCAAGTGTACATTTTCCTTCGGTTATTAAAGTCTGGGCGTTGTTTAACCATACGTCGGTACCATGGGAAAGTCCGGAAATTCGAACCAGATCGGAAAAGTTTTTAGGTTTCGTATCCCGAAGCATCTGCATAACGAAATCCGTTCCAAATTCCGGAATACCAAGACAGCCTAAATCGCAGCCCCCGATATCCTCCGGTTTTATTTCTAACGCACTTAAATTATCAAATAAGGATAAAACCTTTTCATCATCAAGCCTTATGGTTTTTGCATCCAATCCTGTTAAATCCTCTAACATACGAATCATCGTAGGATCATCGTGTCCTAAGATATCAAGTTTTAGCAGGTTATGGTCAATGGAGTGGTAATCAAAGTGGGTGGTTATGGTCTTCGTGGTCATATCATTAGCCGGGTGCTGTACCGGTGTAAAGGAATAAATCTCCTCTCCATGGGGAAGTACAATGATTCCACCGGGATGCTGTCCGGTCGTTCTTCTTACTCCCACACAGCCGGAAACGATACGTTCAATTTCTGCTCTTCTCCTGTGCTGCCCTCTCTCCTCATAATACTTAAGGACATAACCATAAGCGGTTTTATCCGCAAGTGTACCAATTGTTCCGGCACGGAAGGTATGCCCCTGACCGAATATGACTTCCGTATAATCGTGGGCCTTACTCTGATATTCACCGGAGAAGTTAAGGTCAATATCCGGCTCTTTATCTCCATTAAACCCTAAGAAGGTTTCAAAAGGGATATCATGTCCGTCTTTGCTTAAGGGCTGTCCGCAGACCGGGCAGGTTTTATCCGGCATGTCACACCCGGAACTACCCGCATAGGCTCTTACTTCCTCTGACTCAAAGTCAGAATAAAAGCAATTCGTACAATAATAATGGGCAGCTAAGGGATTCACCTCTGTTATCCCAGACATGGTAGCTACAAAGGAGGACCCTACAGATCCTCTGGAACCTACCAGATATCCGTCTTCATTGGACTTCCAAACCAGTTTCTGGGCAATAATATACATAACGGCAAACCCATTGGTGATAATGGAATGAAGCTCATGTTCCAATCGTTCCTCAACTTGTTTTGGAAGATTTGGTCCATACATGGAATGGGCTTTGTTATAGCAGATTTCACGAAGGGTTTTATCCGAATCTTCAATAACAGGCGGACATTTATCCGGACGGACCGGAGATATCTTCTCAATCATATCCGCCACCTTATTGGTATTGGTTACGACCACTTCATAAGCCTTGTCTCTTCCAAGATACATGAATTCCTCAAGCATTTCCTCTGTGGTCCTGTAATAAAGAGGGGCTTGGTCATCTGCATCTTTAAAACCTTTACCGGCCATGATAATCCTTCTGTATATCTCATCCTCCGGATCCATAAAATGTACGTCACAGGTAGCAACCACCAGCTTATTAAATTCTTCTCCTAACTTAATAATCCTGCGGTTTATATCCATTAGTTCCTCTCTGGAATTAATGTTGATCTTATCACTGCGGATCATAAAATCATTATTGCCAAGAGGCTGTATCTCCAGATAATCATAAAAGTTAACCAGCCGGTTGATTTCCTCCGGCGGCTGTTCTCTTAGTATTGCCTGATACAATTCTCCTGCTTCACAGGCGGAGCCGATTAAAAGCCCTTCTCTGTTTTCCATAAACAAACTCTTTGGGATCCTGGGCCGCTTGCTGTAATATTCTAAGTGGGAAAGGGAAATGAGCTTATACAAGTTCACCCTTCCAATATCGTTTTGAGCCAGTATGATTGCATGATAGGTAGGCATTTTTTTTATAGCCTCCGGAGATAATCTGCCCATAGTATTGATTTCATCAATACTCATAACATTTTTCTCTTTTAACATGACAACAAACTTAACAAATATCTCTGCCGTCGCACCGGCATCATCTACTGCCCGGTGATGATTTTCCAGGGAAATACCCAGAGCTTTTGCTACTACATTTAATTTATATCTGCTTAAATCAGGCAGTAAAATACGTGCCAGTCCAACGGTATCTATGACTGTAAAATCAGTGGCAATCCCTAATTCTTCTGATTTTTTCGTAATAAAACTAACGTCAAAATTAGCATTATGGGCAACCAGCGCGCTTCCTTCACAGAATTCCAAAAACCTGGGAAGAATGATGTCAATGGTGGGATAGTCCAATACCATCTCATCTTTAATACCGGTCAGTTCCTCAATTTCATAAGGTATGGGAATTTCCGGATTGATAAAGGTACTGAACTTATCAATAATAGTACCATTTACTACCTTTACGGCACCGATTTCTATAATCTTGTCCTTTACCGGTCCAAAACCGGTGGTTTCTATATCAAATACTATGTAGGAATCATCAAGGGACTGTCCCTTTTGGTTTACCACCACTTCTTTTAAGTCATCAACCAGATAGGCTTCCACCCCATAAATTACTTTAAATTCCTTAAGCCTCTCCCATTCTGACTCCGGATAATCTCTTTTACTAAGGGCATGGTTAGCTTCCGGAAAGGACTGGACCACACCATGGTCCGTAATGGCAACTGCCTTATGTCCCCAGGCAAATGCTCTCTTTACCAGATCTTTTGCATCCACCACCGCATCCATATCACTCATCATGGTATGGGCATGCAGCTCTACACGTTTTACCGGGCTGTTGTCCAGTTTAATGGTAGTAAAGCTTGGAATCGTCTTAATACCCACGATCGAACCAATGGTAACCTCATGATCATATTTATCCATTAAAGCCATACCTTTTAATTTGATAAACTGACCCTTTTTCAACACACCTATTACTTCCGCCGCTTCTTCTGTTTTGATAAATATTTTTCCCTGAATGGAATCGGTAAAGTCGGTAATCGTAAAGATAATAATGGTTTTTTCATTCCTAAGTTCCCTGGACTCTACATTAATAATCTTTCCCCGGATTACTACTTCACCGATTTCATCCTGAACGTCTGCAATCGGTACCGTATCACCTTCGAATCCTTTGCCATAGATGGTGTCCGGGTCATTAATGGTCTTTTTGTAACTATATTTGCTTTTATCAAAGGCGCCTTTATTCTTCGCTCCTTTATCATTACCAGATTCCTTCGTGGTTTTATCGTTCCTGGTTTCCTTAGCCGTCTGCACTTCCCCGCCGTAGGAATTCGTTTCTTTTACTTCCTGCATATAAGCCGTAGCCGCTAAATCATCGGCCAGGTTCTGTTCGGTACTGGAATAACCACTGCTATTAGGATTTAAGACCTTAACCCCTTCCCTTGTGACGAATTCATACTCTTCACCAGCCTCTTCTACTACCTCCGGTTCAAAAAATTCAAACCTTACCGATACCTCGTAATTGAAACGGTTCCTATACAGATCAGTCAGGTACGTAATAAAGCCGCCGGAAACTTTTCTGATAAGGAAGTTTTCTTCGCATTTGAAACAAATAATATTGCCCTCAAAGCTTATCTCGGCCAGCTCAAAAATATTATATTCCAATATGCTTCTTTCCCGAAATTCTTCTAGAATGCTGTCTCTGTAGATATGAAATAATTTTTCCGGAGTATACTGAGCTGATAATATGTAGTTTTCCCATAACACAATGTTATTCGGTGCGGTTGCAAAGAGCTGTTTCTTAAGCTGGAATTCCATTTTTTTAATATTCGTTCTTTGGATCAGCCGGCTGCTCTGCATATATATCTTTACTTCGGCAGTTGACTTTGATACTGAAACCTTATCAACCAAAACCTCTTTAAACTGGTTTGCTAGTTCACTTGGAAGATTGGTTAACTGGTCAAAGACCTCAAAAAAAAGCATACCCATAATTAAGCCCCTTTTCTTTCTGACTCTATTCAGATATAGTATTCCTTGTATTTACCTGAATTCCTTACCCGGGTAAATGTTAAGATAATTTAAGATGAACCAAAATTTATCGTAGGGAAAATCATAACTAATAATATTTTCCCAATAAATAAAGCCTTGGGTTTCACTCACTATTCATTCTTGTTTATTAATAATCATTATCAACTAATACGTAATGGAATCTAAACCTCATAAATTATATTGCCGCCTGCATTTTCATCAATTCTTCTCTTAAAGCAGACAATAACTCCGGTTCGGGTACTTTTCTTATAATTTCACCCTTTTTAATAATAATTCCCTCTCCCCTGCCGCCGGCAACACCGATATCTGCTTCTTTGGCTTCTCCGGGTCCGTTTACTGCACAGCCCATTACCGCAACTTTAATATCCAAATCAATGTCCTGAATCAGGTCTTCTACTTCGCCTGCCAGTTTAATTAAATCGATCTGGGTTCTGCCGCAGGTGGGACAGGATACTAATTCTACGCCGCCTTTTCGCAGTCCTAAGGTTTTTAAAATCAGTTTTGCAGATTTAACCTCTTCTAATGGATTACCAGTTAAAGATACCCGGATGGTATCGCCGATTCCTTCATATAACATAATTCCTAACCCAATAGAGGATTTAATATTACCGGCGATGACGGTGCCTGCCTCCGTAATACCTACATGGAGTGGGTATAAGGTCTGTTTTGCTATTAGTTCATGGGCTTTTATACACATTAAAACATCCGAGGATTTTATACTGATAACCAGGTTATCATATCCTAACTCTTCGATGGTCTTAACCTTATCCAAGGCACTTTCCACCAGTCCTTCTGCCGTGACCCCCTGATATTTGGCTACCAGTTCCTTTTCTAAGGAACCGCTGTTTACGCCAACCCGTATCGGTATCTTTCTTTCTTTTGCAGCTTCAACTACAGCTTTTACTTTATCGGTACTGCCAATGTTACCCGGATTGATCCTGATTTTATCAGCTCCATGCTCTATGGCTGCTATCGCCAGGCGGTAATCAAAATGGATATCTGCAACGATGGGGATATGAATCTGTTTTTTTATCTCTGAAAAAGCTTTGGCCGCCTCCATAGTAGGCACCGCACTTCTTATGATATCGCAGCCTGCAGCTTCTAGTTTAAGGATTTGGCTGACGGTTGCTTGTACATCTTCTGTTTTGGTATTAGTCATGGACTGAATCAATATAGGGTTATTACCACCAATCACCTTATCACCGATATGAATTACTTTTGTATTTTCTCTCATATAGACTCCTGTTAAGTACCTAATTAGAAACAATTAGATACTAGTAAGTTAATAATATAACTATAATATGCTGCTTCTTTGTTAAATAGTAAAAATCATAGACTATTTGTTTTTCAGGCCAAGTCCTAATCCCTTAATAACCCCAAATAATCTATGATTTTTCCATAGCCTTTACTTAATTAAAAAATCTGCTGATGTCATTAAACATTACAAATACCATGAGTATCATCAATGCCACCAGTCCAATCATATGAACCAGACCTTCCTTTGCCTGATCCACCGGTTTTCCCCGGAATAATTCAAGAATCAGGAAAACAAGTCTGCCTCCGTCCAGGGCAGGAATCGGTAACAGGTTCATAACCCCTAAGTTAGCACTTAATAATATACTGATATAGGATAAACTCAAAAATACCGATAGAGTACCTTCACTTTTACTTGCCTGATAGGTGTCACCGATAAAGCCTACGATGCCTACCGGACCTGCTATATCATTCCGGCTTACCTTGCCCCGAATAATCTGGCCTAAACTTTGCACCGTGGTTTTTATCCAGTACTTCACTTCCACTGCACTGTATTTTATCACCCCAAAAACATTGGTTTTAACCCTTGCAGAATTAACAGCTAATCCGATACTATAATTTTCACTGGTTAAGACAGGCGTTACCTTGACTGATAATTCTTCCCCTTTTCTGGAGATAGTCATAGATAATTGCTGATCCGTTAAGGGATTTTCTTGAAAATATTGGCTTAGACCCGTTCCATCCTTAATCTTTGTACCGTTAATGCTTGTGATCACATCACCATTTTGGACACCGGCCTTGGCTAAAGGCATATCTTCAGAAATAGAAGTTACCGTTGCTGCTGTTCCATCAGGGGTATAAGCAAATCCCAGCATATATGTTTTGACCATTACCGGCATCAAGGTAACTTTATTTTTAACACCATCTCTTTCATAGGTTAAATTTACCTCTTTCTCGGTATATGGATTAAATTGCAGATAAGTCAATACATCTCTTCCAATGTCTATGTTATTTCCATTAAATCTGGTTATTACATCCCCCTGTTTTATACCTGCATTTGCAGCCGGCGAACCTTTAGCCACACTGGTTATGGCTGCCGGATCGTAACCTACGACACCGGTTATGAACATGGCAAGTAAAAAAGCTAATAGGAAGTTAAAGAAAGGACCGGCAATAACAACCGAGATTCTGGCCCAGACACCCTTTTTACTAAAGGCTCTGTTGTCCTCAACTAGTTCATCTTCACCCATCATAATGCAGGAACCGCCGATTGGGAGCAGCTTCCAGGAATACTTAGTTGTATCCTTCCACTCAGGCGTTGTATCAAAATCATGTTGCGATAAAAAAAATCTGGGATGATACCCCTTCTCTGTCTTAACCATGGTTATTATTCTTGAACCCATACCTACGGAAAATTCAGTTACAAATATACCATTCTTCTTAGCCAGAAGAAAATGTCCCAGTTCATGTATAACAATAATTAAACTAAATATTAAAATTGCAATAATTATATTCATCCTTACCTCCTGATTTAGTAAAAATAAATTCCAAAACCTTTTAACATTTTGCAGTGAGCCGGTTAATTAAATCATATGTTTCTTGTTCCATATTAAGAATTTCAGATACAGACGGATTTTGAACTTTCTTATGGCATTTTACAGCCTCTTCAATTAAATCCACAATATCCAGATATCTTATTTCCCGATTTAAAAATTTAGCCACTGCGATTTCATTGGCAGCGTTATAAACCGTTGGCAGGCTGCCGCCGCCTTTTGAAACTTCATAAGCTAACCGTAAACCTTTAAAGGTTTCATAATCCGGTTCTTCAAAGGTGAGTCTTCCAAGTTCAAAAAAGTTAACTCTGTCGCCGGAAAGCTTTCTTCTACAAGGATAGTACAGCGCATATTGTATGGGAAGCCTCATATCCGGTGTTCCCATTTGTGCTATAATCCCGCCATCTTCGAATTCAACTGCGGAATGTATGACACTTTGGGGCTGTATTACTACTTGTATTTTATCCAAATCAACATGAAATAACCATTTGGCTTCCATTACCTCCAATCCTTTATTGACCAGGGTAGAGGAATCAATGGTAATCTTTCTTCCCATGGACCAATTTGGATGTTTCAGTGCATCTTCCACCTGTATGTTCTCTAATTCATTACGTTTTCTGCCACGGAAGGGACCGCCGGAGGCGGTTAAAATGATTCGGCTGACCGTATTGCCCTCTTCTCCATGAATTGCCTGAAAGATAGCGGAATGCTCGCTGTCAACCGGCAGCAGCCTTACACCATATTCCTGAACTAGCGGCATTATAATATGTCCTGCAGTTACTAAAGTTTCTTTGTTGGCGATTGCGATATCTTTTCCTGCCTTTATGGCTTCTATCGTTGGTTTTATACCGATCATACCAACAACGGCAGTTACAACAATATCAGTACTTTTCACCGTCACACAGTCTATTAATCCATCCATTCCTGAAACGATGGAAACCGGTAAATCCTTTACTTTAATAGCCAGTTCTTTTGCTTTCTTTTCCTCCCAGACACATGCAAGCTTCGGCTTAAATTCCCGTATCTGCTTTTCTAATAAATCTATGTTATTGGCCCCTGCCAAGGCATCGACCATTAAATCCGCATTATTTCTTACCACATCCAGAGTCTGTGTTCCAATAGAACCAGTTGACCCAAGAATAGATATATGTTTCATTCTAACTCCTATCTGCGCGTCTTGACGCACGTACAGACCAGGTTGTTTACTATTATTTAATTATAATTATACCGGAAGCCTGCATGGGATGATTTGCAATTCAAAAAAAGGATCTGCAAATACACCTGTTATATATTTTACACGAGAAACAAAGAATTGTTACTGTAACATTCTTCCTGATAAAAATATAAAATAATGTTAATCGTTATTGTCAATTCCCATCCGACAATAATCCTGATGCTGCACTGTTTTCGCTATGTGGTTAATTGTACTTTCCAGCTTATTAATGATTTATTGATTCACAACATTTACCTGAGTGTATACATAATACCTATTGCATACATATTACTTATTGCCTTGCATATTACTTATTATCTTACATATTACTTATTGCGTACATATTACTTATTGCGTACATATTACTTATTGCCTTACATATTACTTATTGCCTTACATATTACTTATTGCGTACATATTACTTATTGCCTTGCATATTACTTATTGCCTTACATATTCCTGTTTTCGTCCATTCTACACTTATAGAATGGCTGATTATAAAACATTAGATAACAAATATACTACCGGTGCAACAAATATGATGCTGTCAAAACGGTCTAAGATTCCACCATGTCCGGGTATTAACGTACCGTAATCCTTAATGTCATGATTTCGCTTAATTGCCGAAGCTGCTAAATCACCTAACTGGGAAATTACGCTGGATACCCCGCAGATGATTGCAAATGCTGCCTGAGGATTTTGTACTCCGGCTATCGTATTCTTAAATATTGTTGCATAAATAAATCCTAACAATGCCGCGCCTATCACACCGCCAATACAGCCCTCTAAGGACTTCTTGGGACTTAATTTTGGAAGGAACTTATGTTTTCCTATTAGTATACCTACGAGATACGCACAAGTATCAGAACCCCAGGCTCCGATAAAAATCAGCCAGACCAGTAATGAACCATCCTCTAGCATACGTACCTGATATACGAAGCTAAGCATTACCGCCACATAAAACAGACCGAAGAATACCATGGAGATTTCTTCAATTTTAAACTTCGGATAGGAAAATACATATAACAACATTAATAGTAATAAAAAGCCTATCATAAATATCATATTATACATTTCCAAATGGAATAATATAAGCAGATCAAATACAACCGCTGCAGTATATCCAACAACACCAATCAAAGACTTATTCATCTTAATTGTCCGGTACAGCTCCATCATGCCAATCAGTGAAATGGCAAGTATCGTAGCAAATAACACATTACCGCCTAAAACAAGTGTTGCAACCGTCACAATCATAAGAACAACCGAACTACGGAACCTCACCCAAAACATATAACTTCCTCCTATTAAACTGCTCCGAATCTTCTATTTCTACTGTTGTAGTATTGAAAAGCCTTCATTAATTCCTCTTTGGTAAAATCAGGCCATAATGTATCCGTAAAGTAAAATTCCGTATATGCCAGCTGCCATAACAAAAAATTGGAAATCCGCTGTTCACCGCTTGTTCTTATTAATAAATCAGGATCTGGTATACCTTTCGTATCCAAATACCTGAAAAAATTACTCTCATCTATTTCATCCAAACTTATCAGACCTGCTTTGTAAGCTTCTGCCATTTTTTTTGCTCCGCGCAGGATTTCATCCCTACCGCCGTAATTTAAAGCAACCTGAAAGTTAAGCCCTGTATTCTCTGCCGATGCTTCTTCTAACTCAATGATACTTGTCTTGATGTCCTCACCCAGTTTTGAGATATCCCCTAAGATTCGGACTTTCATATTGTTCTTACTACTGGTTTTTAAGCAGTCCTTCATATAATTACGAAGTAATTTCATAAGGGCATCTACCTCATCCCGGGGTCTTGACCAGTTTTCCGTGGAAAATGCATATACCGTCAAATACTTTACACCCATGCGGTATGCTTCTTCACAGATCTTTTCTACTGTTTTGCTGCCTTGTGCGTGTCCGTAATTCCTGGGCATCCTTTTCTTTTTTGCCCAACGGCCGTTACCATCCAGTATGATTGCAATATGTTCCGGTATCTTCATACCTTCCAGCTCTATATTATCTCCCATGGAGACCTCCAACTAATTTTCGTAATTAAGGGACTGTTGCTTATATCGGGTTATTGAATATGCAACAGCCCCCTCTTGTTCTATAAGTCTGATACGATAAAAAATCTTTGAACTCTTATACAGTAAGAATTTCCTTTGATTTGTCATCTGTAAGTTTGTCTATATCATTAATGAATTTATCGGTTGCTTTTTGAATGCTGTCTTCTAAGACTTTTACTTCGTCTTCGGATATTTCACTGTTTTTGTTCATTTTTTTAATGGCATCATTAGCATCTCTTCTTATGTTTCGGACAGCAACTTTGGCATTCTCTGCTTTCTTCTTAACATCCTTGACAAGGTCTTTTCTTCGTTCTTCCGTAAGTTCCGGGAAAACAAGACGGATTACTTTGCCGTCATTATTAGGGGTTAACCCTAAATCAGATGCCAGGATAGCTTTTTCGATGTCCTTAATTAATTTGCTCTCCCAGGGCTGAATCTGAATTACTCTTGGTTCCGGTACTGAAATATTAGCTACTGACTGAAGGGCAGACGGCGTACCGTAATAATCCACTCTGAGCTTATCCAACAAATGGGGATTTGCTCTTCCTGCACGTATTGTAGTGTATTCCTCTTTTAAATTATCCAATGATTTAATCATTTTGCTTTCGTATTGTTCAATTCTTGAATCCATAAAAACTCCTCCAATGATATATTTTAGTTATTAAACAGTTACTCGGGTTCCGCTAAAGTTACCACTGACTGCTTTCACAATACTATTCTCTTCCTCAAGGGCAAATACAAGCATTGGCATTTTATTTTCCATACTTAATACAGTTGCAGACAAATCCACTACCGCCAGCTTACGGTCAAGGGCTTCCGAAAGACTGATTTCATCAAATTTCTTAGCCTCAGGGTTCTTTTTCGGGTCGCTGTCATATACACCATCAACAGCCTTAGCCATAAGGATTACGTCTGCATCCAATTCAACAGCCCGCAGCACAACGCCGGTATCCGTAGAAAAATAAGGATGTCCGGTACCGCCCGCCAAAAACACAACCATACCTTTACCAAAATATTTATTTGCTCTATCCTTTGAAAAAAGTTTTGTCATGCTGCCACATTCAAATGGGGTAAGAATCTGCGTATTCATACCTGTATATCTGAAAATTTCTGAAACATAAATACAGTTCATAACCGTTGCCAGCATGCCAATCTGATCCGCTTTGGTACGGTCAATAGTTTCACTGGTTCTTCCCCTCCAGAAGTTACCACCGCCGATAACAACTCCAACTTCCACTCCATCCTCTACCAGCTGCTTAACCTGTTTAGCAACTGCGATGCAGGTGGCTTCGTCAAAACCGGTTTTCTTGTCACCAGCCAGAGCCTCCCCGCTTAATTTCAGTAAGACTCTTTTGAATCTGTTCATATAAAAAGTACCTCCGGTTATTCAAATATATTATCAATATCTATGGATGCATAGGATAGAGAGCAGAAACCTTCAATCACAGCACCATTATTGATTTGAATGGACTGAGCTTTAATATTTCCTTTAATCACTGCGGAGGAATCAATCACAATAGAACCGCTGACATCGATATCTCCCTTTACAGCCCCTGCAATAACTCCTGACGTACCTGTGATATCCCCGATAACCACAGTTCCAAGTCCGATTTTTATACTGCCTTCACTGGTTATACAGCCTTCAAAACGTTTTGCACCAACATATACTTCCGCAGCCATGCAATTACCATTTACAAGACCTACAACAGATAGTTTGCCCTGACAGTCGATATCACCTTTGATTGTACCCATTACTTCCAAGGATCCTTCCGAAGTAATATTACCGTTGATAACCGTACCTTTTGTTATAACGGTTACTTCATCATTGCCAAATCTAGGAGGTTCACTGGACTTATCTTCCTTTTCAGGTTCTTTATCCCCATCATTCTCTTCCTCTGTCTTCTCTTCCTGACTTTCTTCCTCATTCTCTTCCCTGGTTAATATAGCATCCAGAATATCCATATCTACATTATCATCATCCAAATCTGCTGAATCCTCCGCTGCCGTAGTCTCGGAAACTGTTTCTTCTGCTCCATCTTCTAAAGTATTAACCTCTGCATTGCCGTCAAACACTTCTTCCGGTAATAGTTCATTTACTGCCTGAGATAAATCGTCCTTGAACTCCTTAAAAAAACCCATATTTTATCCTCCTGTAAATAGCTTTATTATTTTAGTTCTGATGAACTTGATTTTACTTGTTGTATGGGCGTTACATCTTCATTCAATGGTAATAATTCGACTCCTTGTTCCGTTAATGTATCCAGAATCATTTTTAGGGCTTTTACGGAATTGCCTTTTGCATCCGTATCATGCATTAAAACAATGGATCTATTATGTACTTTTATACCGTTGATGACACTTTCATATAATTCTTGCGGCGTATACTCTACTCCGGTTGCATCACCACTTACTACATTCCAGTCGAAATATACAACTGACTTTTGATTCAGATAATTAATAAACACCGAAACATCTTCCTTCATAACACTGTTGCTGCTGCCACCAGGAAATCGGTAGATCGTAGAAAGGTATCCAGTAGTATCATATAACAAATCCCTTATCTTTGTAAAGTCCTTATCAAAATCTTCAAGGGATTTATATATCTTATTATAATCATGGGAATAAGAATGCATCCCCAGGGTGTGACCATCCTTTAAAATTTCCTTATACATTTTTTTGGAATAGGTATCTGTTTTCCCTATTACAAAAAAAGTTGCCTTTACCTGATAAGCCGACAGCAGTTTCAGAATCTCTTCGGTATATTTGCTTGGACCGTCATCAAAAGTCAGATATACTGTTTTTTTGTCAAAATCCTTAAACTCATTCTCTTGGGACTTTTGAGTTTTGGCATCTGGTTTATCGGATTTTAAAGTATCTGCAGTTTTTAGAGACTTATCAGTATTTTGAGATTTCCCATTGCTTTTACCGGTTTGATCCTTTTTATTGCTTTCTTTAGAGACCTTTGTATCCGTTTCTTTCTTATTATAATCGCTTTTGGTATTTTCTTCAAGATTAGTCATCTTTTTACCATTAACTTTATCACTGATTCTGGTTTGATCAGACTCTGTCTTTGACTGTTCTGTTTTCATACTGCTGTTATAGGTTTCTGCCTGTGCAATTAATTCATTACTTGTACTGTTTTTACCGCTGTAGGTAACTCCATACCGGTCAACCATTAATATATCGATTTGCTTTTGCAAAAAGTTCAGTTTAAAAAACATAATAATACATAAAACCGTTGGAAGAATTAATAAAACGATTACACTTATAACTATAAATATCTTTATGCGTTTTACGCGGTTGCTTCTTGGAGTATTGGAGCCTTGTCTGCCTGCCCTCATCTCTTTGTCCAAAATATATTCTCCTTTTATTACCAGACATTTTTACTCTTCAAAATATTTTAACACATTATGATGAAAAAACATATATCTATATTTATTAAATATCTATTACATGAAAAACCATTACAGGCTTTTATTCCCAGAACAAGTTAAGTCCCGCTATTTACCGACCTTTATAAATAATGGGATTTCTATCGGATACGATTAATATGTATGTGTAAATATGCAAAATTTCATTGATTCAGCAAATACTTAATAATGTATGTGGATCATTTTTATTACATTTATGATTTCCAATGAAATTTATATGTAAATATTTAACATATTTATATGTTGATATATGTGACATTTGTATATGGAATATATTGTAAACCAGGGGTAGAATATAACTTATACAAGGTATTAGAAAAAGGGGGAGGTACCTATGATGAAAGATAACCTGAAAGAAAAACCGTTTATCCATTTATTCCAAACATCTGAAGGGCATTATTTCTATGACGTAAATAAAGATAAAATTCTTCAAATTCCTGTAGAGGTTTATAACGTACTAGCTCACAACGCCGACTCTAAATCTGAAATGGACAAGCCTGTATTGTTATATATTGAACAACTGAAAAAGGCCGGTTACTTAAAAACAAATCGTGTTTTGGTGTCCGAACATCCTATGACAGAAATCTTAGAATATTACCTTAAGAATAAATTGTCACATATCATTCTTCAAATCACCCAAAACTGTAATTTACGCTGTGAATACTGTATCTATTCGGGGGGATATAACAACAGGTCTCACGCAGATAAAACCATGTCCTTCGAAACTGCAAAAAAAGCTATTGATTATTTAATCCAGCATTCCAGGGACTCCGCCCGGATTGGTTATAGTTTCTATGGAGGAGAACCTTTACTGGCTTTTGAGCTGATTAAAAGGTGTGTTCTTTATGCAGAAGAACAGGCAGAAGGCAGAACAGTTGATTTTAACTTTACTACCAACGGCACTCTCCTGACCAAGGACAAAATTGATTTTTTACAGACCCACAACTTTAACATTTTAATCAGTTTGGATGGTCCTAAGATAATCCATGACAAACACCGTAAATTTGCAGGCAGTGAAGAGGGTTCCTTTGAAACTATCCTGAATAATATAACCTTTATTAGGAAGGAGTATCCTGACTTTTATCATAACAGGGTATCGTTTAATACCGTATTAGATCCAAATAATTCCTTTGCAAAAGTAAATGAATTTCTAAATAAAAACCGTATATTTGAAGAAGTGGGGTTTAACACCGCTCTTATTAGCGGCGATTATGCCAAAGAAGAAATCCCATCAGGCAAAGAATTTTCCGCAGAACTAAAATACGAACTCTTTAAACTGTATTTAAGTAAGACCGGCTGGCTACTAAAAACTGAAACCTCAAAATTGCTGGAAAACCAGTTCCGAACTATGAAACAGCTGGCAGTCCGATTAAAGAAGGACAGCCAATCCCATATTCCGGATCAGTGCCATCGCGGCGGCACCTGTATTCCGGGAGGACAGAAGTTATTTGTAAATGCCGACGGTAATTTATATCCCTGTGAGAGAGTCAGTGAGTCCTCAGAGGCTTCCATCCTTGGAAACATCGAGGAAGGCATTCATATTGATAAAGCTGAGAAACTACTTAACCTTGAAAGGGAAACCGCCGAAGCCTGTCACAACTGCTGGGCCTACTACTACTGCAAAATCTGTATTACCAAAGCAGATGACGGGAATAAAATATCCGGGGATTTCATTAGACAGTCCTGCAGCAAAGTAAAAACAGACCTGGAAAATAACTTTAAAGATTTTTGTGTACTTCATGAATTCGGATATGATCCGGATACAGATAGAAAAGATTAATCTTAAGGAGGTATTTGCTTGGAACAGTCAATAATGTATCGGATTATGCTTTATCCATTTAATAAAGACTACGAACCTGTTGTTCGTCATCAGAACTTACTCAATAACTCGTATATCACAGGTTTGGTAAGCCCTAGAGGCTGGGGGCTTGAACACACTCAGATAGAATGTACAACGGAAATTATGAGGGTTTCCTGCGATTATAAAGAAGCCTTGTCAAACTGCTCTGCTGTTTGGTTCATAGAAGATTCCAATTTAACTCTGCCGGAATCTTTGCTTAAAAACCGTTTGGAGGAAGCCATCCAAAATGGTAAAAAAATAATTTATACCCGGTATCGTAATAAGGAAGAATTAAATCGCATGGCACAGATCATCCCATCGGACTTAAATATTACCCGATTAATAATGCATCATGAGAACACAAACCATGAAATGTTTACAGACATGGCTCCAATAGTACAAGAGCCAATGAATCCAGATAAAAAAGTATATGAACAAGTAAATCAAAAACAAGTAAATCAAGAACAAGTAAACCAAAGACAAGTAAACCAAAATCAAGTAAATCAGAATCAAGTAAATCAGAATCAAGTAAATCAGAATCAAGTAAATCAGAATCAAGTAAATCAAAATCAAATGGTCCAAGAACATAAAGCCCAAGTACAAAAGATTAAAGAACCGAATATCTGTTATGATATCAATACTCCAGTAATTGCCGTACTTGGTGCTTATCAAGGTACAGATAAATATGAAATACAACTTGCCCTGCGAAATGAGCTGTTAGAAAAAGGATATCAGGTCTCCTCTATCTCCTCCAGACGGGACAGCTCTATCTTAGGACTGCATCCCTTTCCTGAATTTATGTATGCCGATACAATCAATGAGGCCGACAAGATTGTACGGTATAACCATTACATAAAGCAAATTGAACTTACAGAAAATCCAGAGGTCATTATTATTGGAGTTCCAGGCGGCGCGATACCTTTTGATCAATATAATCACAACAATTTTGGTATCCTGACTTATGAAATTTCCCGGGCTGTAAATTGTGACTGCGGAATTATGGCACTGCCCTATTTTTCATTACAGGTCGACAACAATTATGATAAAATCGCCAAAGAAATCTATAACCGTTTCAGAATATCCATCGACTATTTTCATATTTCAGCCATAACAGAAGATATTACCCAGGACTCTTTTGTCAAAAGTTTCATTACTTTGGATCGTACGTTTATCAGAAAAAAAATCGGTACATTTGGGTACGATAATGTTTATGATTTTACAGACAGAACAACCATTACAGAAATTGCCGACAAAATAATAGATCAGTTATCCGAAAATTGTTCGGATTTACCCCTGTGAAAGGAGCCTGCTATGGAAACCCAGTTAGACGCAGTACTGAATCAAATATTTAAAAAAAGGACAGGTATTGATTTTTCCAAAAATCCCGAACGAAAAGACCAGAAGTTATTGGCAGAAGAAATTAACCTTCCTGTCAGAGAATTGGTATTGCTTCTTTATGATATCGAACAGCAATTAGGGATACGAATATCAAAGGAAGCGGTAATAGAGGGAAAATTCGATAGTTATCATCATATTGCAGAGCTTATTGTTCTCTAATATGTTAATGATAAAAACTAAGGAAAGGGGGTTATTCTTTATGAAAAAACAATTAGGCAAAAAACAGGTAAAAAGCCAGGAAGTTATTAATTTAACCGTTAGCGCTGGTTGCTCAGGCTGTGGCAGTGTTCCATCCTGGGACTATATTAATGTGCAAGTAGCTTAAGGTAAGCCGGTAAAAATATCATACTTAAAATATCCCGCAGGTCTTAATGACTTGCGGGATATTTCGTATCAGGGCTGATTATCCTGTCTTGACAGTAAAATAACCTTAGCCGTTCTTATTTTCCAAGTTTAATCACATGAAAACTCTTGCTGTTTAATACCACTTGTAAGTTTCCGTCGATAACTTTCGTAGTTTTAACATGAACCGGTGCCACATTATCAGGTTGTTCTTCCGTATTAATAGCCTTTAAATCGGAATGGGTCAGCATAATATGTTCTTTGACCTCATAATCCTTAAACTGACGCAGATCACAGGATACTTCCATAGAATCCTCAAGATCTTTATTGAGAGCAAAAATTGTCAGGGTTTCCTCTTCTTCATTCATTACGCAGACAGAATCCAGATAAGGTGCATCTCCATGCTTGCTTTCATAGGTAGGTGCTTTTACTACAGTATTCAAAACCGTTCCTCGTCCATAATTACTGATAAGTGCAAAGGGATAAAAAATAGTCTGCATCCAGGCTCCAGTATCAGAAGTCATAATAGGAGCAATTACATTAACCAACTGAGCAAGGCAGGCAACCTTTACACGGTCAGCGTGGCGAAGCATGGTAATCATCATACCGGCTACTAATAAAGCATCTTCAAAGTTATAGATATCCTCCAGCTGATGAGGTACTTTACACCAGCGTTCCAGCTTCTTGTCCTGTTCGTTGGAATGATACCATACATTCCATTCATCAAAGGATAAATGAATGGATTTGGTTTTGCGTTTTTTAGCCTTAACCGCATCACAGATAGATATTACTGCAGTTATAAACCGATCCATAGCAACCGTATTCGCTAAAAATTCCGGGGTATTATTATCCTGGTTTCCATAGTATTGATGTAAGGATAAGTAATCTGCCTGATCATAACATTCAGAGAGAACAGTATCTTCCCAAGCCCCAAACGTATCCATATTAAGACCGGAACTGCCGCAGGCAACTAATTCAATAGAAGGGTCCACCATTTTCATAATCCGTCCTGTTTCTGCTGCCAGCCTTCCGTACTCTTTTGCTGTTTTATGCCCCATCTGCCAGGGTCCGTCCATTTCATTGCCAAGGCACCATAGTTTTATGTCGTGAGGCTGTTCATACCCGTGTTTTTTCCTTAATTCACTATAATAACTGCCGCCTTTTAAATTACAATATTCTACAATATTCTTGGCGTCCTCGATTCCTCTGGTTCCAAGATTTACTGCCATCATTGCAGAAGTATCTGCTTTCTTCGCCCAATCCATGAATTCATTCAGACCGAATTGATTGGTTTCGATTACATTCCAGGCAAGATCAATTTTCTCCGGACGTTCATTTTTAGGACCTACACCGTCCTCCCAGTGATAGCCGGATACAAAATTCCCTCCCGGATAACGGACAATGGGAACGTTTAATTTCTGGATTAGCCCTATTACATCACTTCTCATACCCTGCTCATCGGCAAAGGGGCTTTCTGGCTGATAGATTCCTTCATATACAGCCCGTCCAAGATGTTCGATAAAGGAACCATAAATACGCTTATCAATATCTCCTACAATAAAATGTTTATCAATACTTAGTGTTGACTTTTTCATTATTTACCTCCATTACTTGTCGTAGTTAAATTATATCATTTATATAGTTAAATTATATCATTTATATAGAAAATGAAAACTACATTCTTTCTTATAATATTGACTTTTCTTCCGGTTGTTACTATACTGTTTTATATAAATACTATGCCCTATTTACATGAATTTATCGATATGGATGACCCTATACCAACCCTTCGGAGGAAAACCATGCTAACCATTGATTTTTGCGGATATCATACCCACAATCCTGACCATGATGTTATTTTACGTCCGTCTGGTACTCCCAGCTATCTCTTTCTGATCATATTATCACCTATGACCTTTTATTTTCCCAGTGGTGATTCTGTAAAGGCAAAATCTGGCGCCTGTATCCTGTATTCTCCGGGAGAACCTCAGCATTACCAGGCAGTTCATGAGTTTTTCAACAGTTACGTACACTTTTTTTGTAATCCAGAGATTATAGAGGAATATGACCTAAAACAAAACCGGATCTTCTATCCAGATAATGTCGAAGAGCTTAATTGGTTGATAAAAAAGATTTATCAGGAATCTATTAATAAGATGTCAAATGTAGATCAGATGCTTAACGCCTATTTAACCCAGCTCCTTATCATGCTTAATCGCTACCAGATGCAGGAGTCGATCCCATATGAACAAAGGCAGGGAATCTATGCGGAATTGTTAAGCTTAAGAGAATTGATGCTTAAAAGCTGTGAACAACCATGGACGGTAGATCAGATGTGCAAAATACTAAATATCGGGAAAAGTCAGCTTTATACCTATTATCAGCAGTTCTTTAACAGTACCCCAAAGGAGGAACTAATACAAGCCAGGCTTCAAAAATCAAAATATCTGATGAACAATGAGGCTGTGACAATCAGACAAGCAGCACTGGATTCCGGTTTTGCTAACATCTGTCATTTTAACCGGCTCTTTAAAGCACAATGCGGCTGTACCCCCAGTGATTATAGAGAAAAGATTAAAACCTGATGGTTTTACATGTACCGTTATCGTAATAGGAGCTATCTCATATTAATAAATATTGAGAAAATTTTCATGAACAAATGATATCAATTAATAAGGCTCAGTATATAGATGAAGGATTATATATTGTAATTTTATTCTATGCCTACATAAGCAAGGGGTTTCGTACTCTCTTGCAGCAGTCGCGCATACGTTCCATAAAAATTTACAATATATAATCCTTCTTTTTTCCAGATAATAACGTTTAAAATTTTTGATACCACTGGTCAATTGTTAATTTAACGAGTTATCTATTATTAGCAATATTTAGTATATCACTCTTATTGTATATTAGTTGTATAATTTCTAATAATCCCTGGATTCTATTATTTTTTTAACTGGGTTACGGCTAATTACTGCCCATAATAAGCATTTTCCCCATGCTTACGCAAATAATGTTTGTCTGCAATTGCAGTCGGTGCTGGCTTGACATTGGGATTAATCAGTTCCGTATAACAGGACATCTTTGCCACTTCTTCCAGTACCACTGCGTTGTGTACGGCTTCAAAGGCATCTTTGCCCCAGGTGAAGGGACCATGATTGGTGCAAAGGATTCCCGGCAAACTCATGGGCTTGATATTTTTTCCGGTCAGGGTTTCAATAATTACAAGACCGGTATTCTTCTCATATTCTCCGTTGATTTCTTCCTCTGTCAGGCTTCTGGCACAGAGTATGGGGCCGTAAAAATAATCTGCATGGGTTGTGCCATATAACGGAATGCTTCTGCCAGCCTGGGCCCAGGATGTTGCCCAGGTGGAATGGGTATGGACAATACCCCCAAGTTCAGGGTACTTTTTATATAATTCAATATGGGTTGCAGTGTCGGAGGAGGGCTTATAGTTACCTTCGATATGATTGCCGAGAAGATCAACAACGACCATATCCTCTGCCTTCATGCTATCATACTCCACACCGCTGGGTTTAATGACCATATAACCCGTTGCGCGGTCTATACCGCTTACATTCCCCCAGGTATAAGTCACAAGTCCACGACTTGGAAGCTCCATATTTGCTTTAAACACTATTTCTTTTAAATCTTCTAACATATCTTTTCCTTCCTTTAACGGAACGCAATGGCATTCCATCTGAGTTCATTTTTAAGATTTCTTATATTGGTATCTTTATCAATTAATATGGTTTCAATATCCATAGCGGCGGCCCAGTCACACAACTGCTCTGCGCTTAAGTCATAGGAAAATGCAGTATGATGTGCCCCACCTGCTAAAATCCAGGCTTCCGCTCCAGTTATCAGATTAGGCTCCGGACGCCAGAAGGCGGTTGCTACCGGAAGCTTTGGCATAGGTATCTCCTGTGGCAGGCATTCTACTTCATTGACAATCAGACGGAAACGATTACCCAAATCCACCATCGAGGCAGCCACACCTTTACCCGCTTTTGAGGTAAATACCAGACGTGCCGGGTCTTCTCGGTTACCCATTGTCAGTGGATTTACCTTTATTCCGATTTTTCCTTCGGCTATAGTCGGGCATACTTCAAGCATATGAGCCTGCAAGATACCTTCTTTACCGGCAGTCAGATGGTATGTGTAGTCCTCCATAAATGAGGTACCCTTAGCATCCTTTATTCCCTGGGTCATTAACTTCATAAGACGTACCATAGCGGCAGTTTTCCAGTCACCTTCCCCGCCAAAGCCATAGCCCTTTTCCATTAATCTCTGGATTGCAAGACCGGGGAGCTGTTTTAATCCGGATAAAACTTCAAAATTTGTAACGATAGCATGATAATCCTTCTCTGTTAAAAACCGTTCAAAACCAATCTCGATTCCTGCCTGTACAGCCACATGTTCTCTAAATTCCTTTGGATCCCTGCCCTCTGTCAGGATTTCATATCTGTCATAATATTCTTCAACTAAGGCATTGATATCTCCTGCCGATACCTGCTGTACATATTCTGCAATATCTGTAATATTATAAGCATCTATTTCCCAGCCGAATTTAATCTGTGCTTCCACTTTGTCGCCTTCGGTAACTGCAACATTACGCATATTGTCACCAACACGAAGCACACGGATATGGCTGCTTTCGATTATACCAACGGCTGTAATCATCCAGCCTGCGATACGTTCCTGAACTGTTTTGTCCTCCCAAAAGCCGACAACCACTTTTCTTTCTATTCCCATACGGCTCACAATGTGACCGAATTCCCGGTCACCATGGGCTGACTGATTGGTGTTCATAAAATCCATATCTATGGTATCATAGGGAATTTCTCTGTTAAACTGGGTATGAAGATGAAGCAGGGGTTTTCGGTATTCCTGAAGACCTAATATCCAGGATTTAGCTGGTGAAAAGGTATGCATCCAGGTGATGACACCGGCACAGTTCTCTTCTGCATTGGCATCATTAAATAATTTTCTGATTGAGATATTGTCAATCAGGGTGGGCTTTAATACTACCTCAAAAGGCAGTAATCCGCTTTTATTTAATCCCTCTACAATAATTCTTGAATGTTCGGCCACAACCTCTAAGCATTCCTCACCGTACAAAGACTGGGAACCAGTAGCAAACCAGAATTGATAGTTTTTCTTAGTAAGCATATTTTATACCTCCATAAAATTGATATGATGCTCTTTTTACTTGTACCTTTAGTATATACAATTTTATGCTTCCAAACAATTGCGCCTGGCTACTGTTTCCAATAAAAAGTTACCTATTCCTACTTTGATTTTTTACCTGTTTATATCCCTATCGCTGTTTTCGCAGCTTAGCCGGAGTAGTATTATATTTATCAAGGAAAATTTTATAGAAATACCCTTTGTTCTGGTAGCCTACACGATTTGCCACCATTTCCACGGTCATATCTGTGGATTTTAATAATTTAAGAGCATTGGAAAGCCTAAGTTCCTGTACGTATTCCAGATAAGTCATGCCGAGTTTTTCTTTCAGCAGCCGGTTATAATAGTCCTCATTGTAATGGAATTTGGAGATAAGTTCTTTTATCGTAATGCTTTCATAGTTTTCTTCAATATAGCGTTTAATCTCTTCATAAATCAGCCAGTTCATCTTCTTGCGCTGTTCATTGGAAAGACGGAACTCGTAACTTGTACTGAGATGATGAAGGATTCTTATGATATAACCCTTGCAGATATACTTGGTAGCTGCATCGTGATGTTCCAGTTCCTTAAAAACAGCAAGAAACATTTCATTCAGCTTGTTGTCTTCCATATCTTTTGGTTTGAAATGCAGAAACTGCCTGATGTCCTTTTGCTTTAACAAAGCGGTGCGAAGAAAATCAAGGAGTTTCTCTTCTCCGATATTCTCAACCATGACCTGATCAAAGATTTCATTGGCAAGTCCAAGAAAGATAATAATGCTGTCCTGTCCCCCAAGAAAGTCCTGGTGGGGACAGTTTTTATCAATGAGGCAAAGCTCCCCTTTCTGGAACAGAATGTCATTTCCCATGATTCTTTGTTTAAATTCACCCTTTACAATATAAGCCAGTTCAATGTAGTCATGGGTATGATACTGTGTCTTTTCTCCAGGCGCATATTCACATCGATAGCAAAAAGACGGCTGATATGGTTTTATCGCAGCATATAAAGTGCCCTCCTTCTTCAGATTCCAACACAATATAAAACTACCTTCCTTTTTAGGCAGGGGAAAGGTCTTAACATCAATATAATCTCCGGAATATTCCGGACACATAATCCGAAGCCCAAGATTATCATCAGATTCCTTAAGTTCACTTTTTCGTTCTGTTATCTCCGTGCAGTAATCCGTCAGCTCCATACTTATCCTCCTTACTAAAACCTAACGTCAATCTTTGCGGCATGGCTTTCCCGCAGTTCTTTTTCTGATATAAGTATAGTGCTTTAAAGAGGATATTTCAATTTGTTTCTTTCATTCGTGATTGATAAGAATGCAAATTAAGTTTTTACAAACTATAATGGTATATATATTGTAACCCATGATTTCCGTTTCTCCGCCTTCCGGTATCGGAAAATCCTGCTTTCTTATAGAGATTTTGAGCAGGTACATTAGCATGATTTACAATCAATACCAATTCCTGAACAAATGTAAAGTGTTCTCTTGCAAAATCAGGCAGCATTTTCATTGCCCCTTGAGCATATCCTTTATGTTGTTCCATTGAAGCAAAATACCCTCCATAAACAGAGATGGAACAATCAGGTATTAACATCCGGTCAGGTTCCTTTCTTATGGCAGCTTCTTTCCTTGTGCCAGCTTTCTGACATCTGAAATTACACGAGGCAGCGGATTAAAATTGTATATCTTTCCAACCTGGTATAAAATCGGTTGGGCTAATCCGCATTTTGCAAGGAGCGGTTCATCAGCAAATACCGTTTCCGGAGTGCCATCGGCAGCAAGTTCCCCTTTGTGAAACACCAGCACCCGGTCAGCAAACCGCCAGGCAAAATCAACATCATGGGTAGCAATTACCAGACCAAGCCCTTTTTCACGAAGCATATCCAGGTTTTTTTCCAAAAGACAGGAATTCGCAGGGTCTAAGCTTGCACCAGGTTCATCAAACAACAGCAGCTGAGGATTCATAGCAAGGACGTCCGCAATACTGACCCGTTTTTTTTCACCACCGGATAAGTAATGAGGTGCCCGAAAGCGCAGCTCTTCTAACTGCATATTCGTAATGGCAGCGTCCACCTGTTTGCGTACCTCAGCTTCCTCTAATTTAAGATTCATTGGGCCAAAACTTACCTCAGCTTCAACCGTCCCTGCAATTATCTGATTATCCGGGTCCTGGAATACCAGCCCTACAGCCTGCCGCAATAAATTATTCTTATGCTTATTCCATTGCATCTTATCCCGGTGAAAGTATACATCACCGCTTTGAGGTTTTAAAATCCCATTGCAGCATAAAAAGAAGGTACTTTTTCCGGCTCCGTTATTGCCAAGTACTGCTACTTTCTGAGATGTATAAAGAGTAACGGATAAATTATTTAAAGCAATCCGCTCTTTATCATAACGGTAGCTTATGTTTTCAAAACGAAGTATTTCTTCCATGCAAATGCTCCTTATATTAATAAACATCTAAAAAATTTAATTTTTATTCTAAAAAATTTTATATATCAGCAATACTCTGTCATATCATATACCTACTGATACGAAGTTCAGTGTCGTAATTTTCCACCTAGGCTAAAGATGCTGTGAACTTCATATCTATACAGGGTGTTTTTAAGACAGTGTAATTTGAACTGAGATTATCTATAAAACAAGGTCATACATAAAGTTCCTATAATCAGACCTGCGGCTGCTATCACATGACTTTTCTTAATCACTTTATTATTTTCTAAAAACCGGATTTCTCCTGTATAGCATCTGCTTTCCATGGCATCAAAATTTTTATTTGCCTGATAATAACTTCTGACTAGTAAATTAGAATAGATTTTTCCTGTAGTATGTATGCTGGTGGAATAGTTAATATACCCATTCCTGCTGGCAGCCGCATTTTTCATAGAACGGTGCATTTCCAGTAAAATAAAGATATACCGGTAGATCAAATACATTAATTCGATGACAATGTCCGGTGTTTTAAAACGTCTTAGCACACCAATAATCTCAGACATGGGTGTTGTAAGACTAAGCAGATACAAACAGCTGATTGCACCCAGGGCTTTCGCCATTACAAGGGCTGCTTTTACTTGTGCGGTAGTACTGACAATGAAAAATCCGTGATACACCGGTACATTAATAACACCTGTTGGTTGAACACCATATTCAAAAAGGAGTGCCAAACCGCTTATGAAAAGAAAAGATAACGGTAGTGAAAGGATTGAAAAGTATTCCTGAATATTCAGCCCGTCTCCCAACACAAGGATAATCAGCATGACACCGGACAAAAACAGCCCCACCAAGGGAGAATGGGAAATAATACATAAGATCATCAAAATAAGTACCGTACAGAACTTTAATTCAGAAGAAACTTTATTAAGACGTGAGTGCAAAGCTATAACATCAAACTGTAAAAATCCCTCCTGTTTATGATGGTTCATGAGTGTTAAAACACCTCCTGGCACCACACACAAGGCTATCAGAATAACGGTTGGAACCATTGAATAAAGTAGGCACCAGATTACAAGCATTGCTAATAAAGCAGTTATTATCATATCGTTCTCCAAAATTTAAGTGCAGTTGTAAAATGAAAACCTCCTCCCAGCCCCATATCTATAGCCGGGATTGTTATATTACCTCATTTTAAATTTTACAACTGCTCTTTTCTCTTATACTTTATTTGTTGTTTCCGAATACTTCTTTCTGGCAACCAGATAGCCAAAGGCATATGCAATTATCCCGACACCAATACCGGTCTGCACACAGAAGATAAGGCTTTCAATTTCTCCCGGAAGTTCACCTCCGATTGCTTTTTCCAGAACCGGGGTAAACCAGGGTTCATAATCCTTACCGGCTATTTCTTCTATAACCTGGCTTCCAGCGTCATCACTGCCGCTAAACTCTGCTCCTTTTAATAAAAACAATGGCAGAATTACCAGTGCCAATACAAGGAGCAATAACAGGGCTATTGTTTTTTTATTTTTAGACATCTTACCTTGCCTCCTTTAGGAAACCAACTTCATTCAATTCAGGTGCAGCAAAGCTTTCCAGCCCCATTATAATAATTACGGTTAAAATTCCTTCAATAATTGCAAGGGGTAACTGCGTTGGTGCAAATACGGCAAGAAATTTTAAAACACTTGCGCCAACACCGCCCTCTGTACTGGGATAAGCCATTGCCAGCTGTAAGCTTGTAACACAATATGTAAATAGATCTCCAAGGGCAGCAGCAAAGAATATGGATGCCTTTTTGTTTAATTTTAATCTGTTGCCCAATTTGTATAAAAGCACAGAAAGAATTGGACCGGCTATTGCCATACTAAAGGTATTGGCTCCCAATGTGGTCAGCCCGCCATGAGCTAACAAAATTGCCTGAAATAGTAATACTATGATACCAAGGACACTGGTCGTAAACGGTCCAAATAAGATTGCAGAGAGTCCCGTACCGGTCATGTGGCTGCAGCTTCCCGTCACTGACGGAATTTTAAGAGAAGACAATACAAATATATAGGCACCTGACATTGCAAGTAATATTAAAGCACGGCGTCTCTTTTCTACCGTATGCCGAATGCTGATAACTCCCGCTGTTAAAAAAGGTATGCTGATAATACCCCAGGCAACGCAATGAAGGACCGGCAGATATCCTTCCATTATGTGCATTGCAAAAGCTTTCTTAGAAGAAGCAAAAATCAAAGCGAATAAAACTGAACTACCAAATATTCGCTTTTCTGCTTTCGTCCATTTTTTCATACTATTGTTTCCTCCTGTAATTATTCAAATTTATTACTGCTTTTCGATTTTATTGCTTAAAATCCCCCCAATCTATCACAGCCGTTATTTTTATTTACCTTGTTATATTTAACTGACATTTCAGCAATTATAACAAGCTTAAAAAATAAAAGCCGTGACAATAAAAATTGCCACAGCCGATTTTCTGTGTATATCGTCGACAAAAGGGCAGACCTTTAGCCGGCTTTTCTCTTTTTGTAGGTCTTCTGACTCACGTTTACAAAGTAATATCAGGTATTTGATTTTACTTTCGCATCCATCCTCTGCCTTCTCAGGTTTCCCCAATGACTGATTTTCATCAACGAGAATGGACTCCACGCATACAGCGGCGGTACCGTCTGGGGTTCACACCCAATTCCCTTGTCCATCCATACTCACTGTACGGAGTATGGCCACAAAAAGCTATGTTCATTAAATAACTAATGCCCATTCTTTATAAAGTGGGCACGATTATATTCTAGTTTAACAGAGCGCGCACTATAAAGAAATCATGGGATACGACTTACACTGACTTATATTATCAGCAATTACAGCAATTTCACTCGTATTGGAGTTATACCAATCTTTTTATTAAGAGTTACTGTCTTAGTCTACAATTCTCGTCGCATCTGTTAATTATTCAATTGGATTTATTATACAATAACCCCTAAACCATGTCAATACGGTTCTATTATTGTCAGCGCTTTAAGGTAAACTTCTTTAATATAAAATTTCAGATAAAACTACCGCCAAACACCCAAGGTGATTGGCGGTAAAAATTTTAACTGGTACTTCTAAACAACTACCACATGGTTTTTCCCGTCATCCATAAGTTTAACCCGGTTCCCTTCCACTGTTTCACCATCAAGGATTACCTTTTCAGTAAGTAATTCACCTTTACTTCTGCTTTCAACCCGAATTTCATAAACAGCAGTCCCATGCTTATACCAGATGGAAAAATCACCGAAGTTTGCAGGGGTTTTAGGGTCTATTACCAGATAGCCATCTTCCTTTTTAATCCCTAAGAAATAGTTCACCAGACCCTGATACATCCATCCTGCTGAGCCTGTATACCAGCTCCACCCTCCTCTGCCGGTGTAGGGAGGGCTTAAGGAGATATCTGCAATCATGACATAAGGTTCCTTTTCATACTTAAGGGCATTTCTCTTATGCAGGGTAATGTGAATGGGATTTAACATAGTAAAAAGCGTGTGGGCCATACTATAATCCCCAATCATCGTATTGGCTATGGCTAGCCAAACCGCTGCATGGGTATATTGACCACCGTTTTCTCTGATACCGGGGTAATAATTCTTAATATAACCCGGATTTTTATTGGTTCGGTCAAAGGGCGGCATCAGAAGCAAAGAAATTCCCTCTTCTTCTTTAACCAGATACCGCTTTGCCGACTGCATTGCCGCAAGGGCTCTTTCTTTTTTAGCACCTTTTGATATAACGCTCCAGGACTGACTGATGGAATCGATTCTGCACTCATCATTTTCCTTGGAACCTAGTTTGGTGTAATCGTCATAAAAAGCTCTTAAATACCATTCCCCATCCCAGGTATTTTCTTCAATACTATTTAAAAGAGTTTCTCTTTTTTGCACCAGTTCATCGGCAAATTCCGTATCCTCTTCATGATAGCAAAGAGGTATAAAATCTCCCATTAAGGAATAGAAAAACCATGCCAGCCATACGCTTTCTCCGGTTCCTTCTATTCCCACCTCGCTCATACCATCGTTCCAGTCCCCGCCCCCCATAAGGGGAAGTCCGTGTTTTCCTAGTCTGGTGTAAAGAATTGTTTTCTTACAATGTTCATATACACTGCCGGTCAGCTCTGACCGTTCCGGTGTAAACATGGCGTCATGCTGATTTTCATTCAGCAAAGGTCCCTTGATATAAGCCACCTTCTCCTTTAAAATCTGGTAATCGCCCGTACCCTGTATATAGGCCGCCGTAGCATAAGGCAGCCAGAGAAGGTCATCCGATATTCTTGTCCTTACTCCAATACCTGTAGGCGGATGCCACCAGTGCTGAACGTCACCTTCTTCAAATTGTCTGCTTGAAGCAATCAGAATCTGGTTTTTTAGAGCCTCCGGATTGGTGTACAAAAGGGAAAGCGTGTCTTGTAACTGGTCTCTGTAACCATAGGCACCACCGCATTGATAAAAGGCAGCTCTTGCGTTTATCCGGCAGGAAATGGTCTGGTATAACAGCCAGCCATTTACCATGATGTCTATAGCCCGGTCACTGGTCTTTACCTTAATGGTTCCTAGTATCTTATCCCAATAACGTTTTACCTTATCAAGTTCTTCCGAAACCTTTAACACATCCTTGTATTTCTGCCTTAGGCAGGTTATCTCTTTTGAATCTGCACTCTGACCCAGTCCAAATATGATCGTTTTGGTTTCACCGGCTCTGACCGTTATCGATACCTGTATGGTTCCGCAGGCATCATAACAGGCTCCGGTGCTGTTGGATAACTTATTCTCCAGCCCCTGAGGCTTTAAGACGTAACCCTTTACCCCCAAGAACTCCTGCCTGTCCCCGGTATATCCGGTTATCATCTCACTGGAGAAGATAAAAGCATTGAATTTGTGGTAATTATAACTGTAGATATTAGAGGCACTTAAATATTCATGTTCATTATTGTATCCAGTTACAATATAAGGACCGGTCTGATCCCTTGCAGTACCAAGTACCCACTCAACATAATAGGTCAGAGTCAGATACTTGTCCCTGTCACAGGTGTTGGTCAGTTTAAGCTCCCATAACTTTACCGGCTCCTCAAGAGGCGCAAATACAGTAAGTTCCTGTTTCAAATTTTCCTCTTCATGGCGAAATACCGAATACCCAAAGCCATGCCTTACCAGATACTTACCCCGGTCCGACCGGCCAAGGGAGGCAGGGGTCATTACCTTCCCTGTTACTTCATCCTTGATATATATAGCTTCCGAAGCTCTATCACTGACCGGATCATTGGACCAGGGCGTAATCTTATTCTCTCTGCTGTTACCTGCCCAGGTAAATCCGGCCCCCGACTCAGAGACAAAGAAACCAAAGTTCTGATTAGCAATTACATTAATCCAGGGTGCAGGCGGTTTGTTGTTTCCTTCCAAAAGAATTTCATATTCTCTTCCTTCTTCTACAAAACCGCCAAATCCATTAAAAAATTCATAATTCTCATTCCCTTTAAGTTTCTTCTCCTCTGGTTCTTTTTCCTCAGTTTCCGGTGTTTTTACAGCATCCATTCAAGTTCCTCCCTTCTTAAAGCCTAATAATCTTCCGTATCAATTTCCTGGACATTCTGCTTGATATTTCTAAAGAATATGCCTGTTCTTTCCGAGAAAACCACCCTTGCTACCGTAAACAATAAATCCAGTTCTGCCGGAGTCATTTGATAGGAATGAAGAATAAAAAGGCTGGGTCTTTCCCGGTTTTCATCATAGACCCGAAGAGAACTGGTCATATCATTTAATAAATCCGTTAGTTCCTGCATATATCCGTATTTACCTTCGCTTAGTATAATAAGATCCACCTTAACCCGATTAATTCTCAGATATTCATAGGCTTTTAGTACGTTCTTAATAATGCTTTCGTCTTCAATGGATTTCACCCTTAAAAGCATAATGGGATTATCTCCCGAGACACCAAATTTCCATAAGAAACTCTGATTTTTCCAATTCCTTCGTATATTTTCTGCCGGTCCTCTATAATAACTAGAGGGATAAAAAATGGGACTGATTAAATCCTGGAAGGCATTTAACTGTGGTCTTGTAATATCCAGATATTTAAGCTCAATCTCGCTTTGTAACCGGAATTTTTCAAATATATCGTCAATCCGGTAGGCGACACTTAACTCTTCGCTTATTTTTACAGCCTCTTCTTTGTTTTCACATACTCCGGTAATAAAGGATACACAGGCACTCTCTTCCGGTCCTAACGCTATAGTTACCCTAAGGCTCATAATGGGATCATTACAAAAACCGGTATTATTAGATAAAGAGATACTATTAACTACTGCCTCTGGGTTTTGCAGCGTGTTGTTCCTGCCAATAAACTTAAGTCTGTCATTTTCGTATTCCACGCTTTTTACCGGTTTTACACCAGGTTTTACCATGTGCATGATATACGGACTTCCTTCCCCTTTACTGCCTCGTCTTCTGGATAAGAAGACAGATTGTTCTTTTATAAATTCACTTTCAATAAAAAGCTTATTAAAGGCAGGATGGCTTAGCTCTGCCAGATAACTGTCTCCTACCACTTCCAGATAGCTGGTGATTTCAAGCTGTTTTGACTCTTTTCCATTATTGGTTAGTTTCACTTTGCGGATTTCCAGGTTATGATCCGGGGATAAGCTAACGGTTGTGTGTGCTGATATATCACCATCGGTTCTTTTAAATTCTGCCTGATGAGGGGAAAAGACTACCTGGTATTCCTCCGGCTCGGCTTTGGTAGGATGAAAAGCAGCACTCCAAACCCTGCTCTCCTTGATATCTTTAATATAGATATAATTACCAGTATTGGCATATAGATCTGCCCGCCAGCGGTAAAGCATCATATCTTTGTAATTGCTGAATCCATCTCCATCTGAGGTAATCATAAGGGCATATTTATTATTGGAGAAGTATCCGGCAACGGGTATTTTAGGTGCTGCACCATTTACATAACGGTTGCTGACGATGTCTTCCTTAAAATTCATTTTGCCCATCTTAATGGTATAACCTCGTTTTGCAATAGAGATTAAATAGGACTGCCGTTTCTCCTCAAGCATGGCTTCTGCTGCCTTAATAATTGGTTCCGAATGAAATCTTTTTCTCATAATGCCATCATTTAAAAAGTTATTGATGGCTACCAGATTCATCCCCTGATGATGAGCCATGTAGGATTTAACAATACAGTAGGGCGTCATATTCATGGAATCCGGACTGTTAAAATCAATTGCTTCATAGTAGCCGTAAACACCAAAAGCTCCTAAATCCGATATTTTTCTAAGATTGGTTACGCATTCCTCTCCGGCATAATCAAGAGCCAGCATAGTAGCATACGGCGCTACTACCAGAGAGTTTTTACGTGCAGGCTGGAGTCTTAACTTGGGAACACCAAAAGCCCGGTACTGATAATTGGAATCTAAGTCAAACCGATAATATTGTGATTCGGAAATACCCCAGGGAATTCCCACACGTCTGGCATATTTTATATGCTGCAACACGGCGGCTTTAGAGGTTTCAGCAAATACAGAGCCTTTATATTCCCGCATAATCAGGTTCGGTAAAAGATATTCAAACATAGTACCGCTCCAGGAAACAAAACAGGGAATCCCTTTTACCATTGTTAGAGGTCTGCCCAGCTTATGCCAATGTTTTAAAGACACCTCGCCTCTTGCTACCGCTATAAGACTTGTAAGGGAGGATTCAGAAGCCATTAAGTCATAGCAGCCTTTATCAATGGTCCCAGAGGATACATGATAGCCGATATGAAAGAGCATCCTTTTTTCATTGTACAAGAAATTAAACTCTGCCTCCAAGAGAATCGAATCTATCTTTTTTACTAGTGTTAAAAGCCTTTCAACCATAGCTTTAGCGCTGTCATTTCCTCTTAACTCCAGCATTTTTAACGATGGTTTTAAAGAAAAGGAAATATCTTTTAGCTTAAGATGATCTGCTTCATTAATTATTAATTCCATATTTTTTAACAGTTCCCTGGTCCAGGCCAGATTTTCATGGGGAAGCTGCTCTCTGTCAATTAAGTAATCTTTAATTGTTGTAATATCTTTGATAAAGTCCCCTACCGTCTCATAGTCTTCCTTTAAAACCAGCTCACTGTTTAAAAGCCTCATGGAGTAGCGTATCTCAGAAAGAAGGCTTTCTTTATATACCGGTTCGTCCATCAATCCAGTCAGACCGTTTTTTAGAGCAATCAGATGACCCAGGAAGTTTCCGCTGTCTACCGTAGAGATATATTCGGGACTTAGTACTTTTAATGTGTATATATTATACCAATTGTATAGATGCCCCTTCCACTTCGGAAGTTTAATTACGGTCTCCATTAAGTTTTCCAGCATTCCAAGGGTTGCACTTAAGGTTTCAAAACCAAAATCCCTGGCGGAAAGAATAGCTAGAAATTGAAGTCCGATATTGGTTGGGGAAGTCTTATCACTGACTTTTTCTACATAAGCAATTTGATGATTATCGGGGCAAAGCCAGTTATTTCCCTTAGTGGAGTGGTCTTTAAAAAACAACCAGGTTCTTCTTGCAGTCTCAAGGAGCAGGTCTTTATCCCCTGTTTGGGTTAGAGGTGCGGACTGTTTTCTTGGCAGACTGATCCAAAAGGCCAGATAAAAGGAAGCCCCCCAGGATACGATTACCAAGCTATATAAAAGAGTCCCTAACAGGTGCAGTTCCTTAAAGACGATAAGACCAATTAAAAGTACCACTGGAATAAAGGAACTCCACATGGTTAAAAAATATCCTTTTTTCGTGTTTTTAATGGAAGCATCTACAAGTTCCGAGGCTTTCCATTTCAACAGATTTTTCTTACTTACATAGACCCGGTACAGGGTTCTGATAATGGCATCCAGGGCAGTATACGCCCGGTAGGGGGTAAGCACCAGTTCTAAATATGCCCGTTCAAACATTAATTTGATTTCTCTTAGTAATCTTTTGTAAACTATGGCAAGCATTGGTCGTTTCATCTTCTGCATCCATACTGCCAATAGCAAAATAATGAGATTCAACAGGTCGGAAAAAAATACGAAGGGTAGCCACAAATAATAGATTTTTGGCATAATTGCAAGATTTAGTATAATAAACAGGGTCTTGCTTATGGGTACTAAGCTGCGCCTTAAATTATCAAGTATTTTCCATTTGGATATTGCATTAAGGGATATCCCATTTAAAACCTTTGTCTTAAACAGCCAGGGCACAAGCTGCCAATCCCCCCGAATCCATCTGTGCTCCCGGCTTACATAGGAAAGTACGCTGGTCGGAAAAGTATCCATGATTTTAACAGAACTCGAAAAAGCTGTTCTTACATAGCAGCTTTCTAAAAGGTCATGGCTTAATATGCTGTTTTCGGGAATTGTATTATTTAAAATTTGGTGAAAGGTGTCTACATGATAAATACCTTTACCCGTATAAATTCCTTCTTTAAATATATCCTGATAAATATCGGAAATAACAATGGAGTAATGGCTTAAGCCTGATTCTCCCCCAAAGATTTCAGGAAATCTGCTGCTTAACTTATCAACAATATGATTTCTGATTGTAGGCTGGATAATAGCGTAGCCTTCCATTACTCTCTTTCCTTCTGAATCCATTACCGGTTTGTTCAGGGGATGATCGATAAGCCCTACTAATTTAGCCCCGTTGTCACGGATAAGATTGGAGTCAGCATCTAAGGTAATTACATAGGTAAAGGTTTCAAGGATCTGCTCGTCACATAAAAGAGTAGTAAACGTAGTATCCTCTTTTTTTACTCCATGGAGTAAATTATTAAATTCCTCCAGTTTGCCTCTTTTACGTTCCCATCCCATGTAGCAGCCCTCCGACTCATTCCATTTCCGACACCGGATAAACAAAGAGAACCGTTTCTGGGCAGAGGGGTAGCGGGTATTAAGTTCCTGTAACTTATTAATAAGTGTATTTTTAAGAACCTTATCTTTTGGTATGGTTAGTTCCTTTGCATCTTCAAAATCCACCAGAAGGGCAAAGTATAAATTTGGCTGTCTATTAGCCAGATAATGCCGTTCCAGCCGGTCCATGTATTCCAGGCACTGTTCTTTTGAATTAACCAAAACCGGCATAACAAGAAAGGTCCTCGCACTATCCGGAATCTCCTTAAAATAATCCAGGGAAGGGATTTTTTTAACCGGCAGCCTTCTGGTAAATATATGATTAGTAATTTCAAGGGCTATTCCCATTAGGAGCGGAAAAGCGACGAATAAAATTATGACATATGAAAGATGATTGTTGATTTTTCCCAGGTCTTTCATCATATAAACAATAAAAGCACTAAAGATAAACAGAATCAGGAAGGCACTCAGAAAATATAAGAACCCTTTGATATTCTTCTTATCTCTTATGGGATTTTTTATTGGTTTACCAAGTATTTTTGCTTTTAATAACGGGAAGCCCTTCTCAATTAGATATGCGCCAACATGATGGGAACAGTTTAAACCTTCCGTTCCCTCAGTGGCAAGTTCTAAGCAGGCTTCTGCTATATCTACTTCTTCGATCTTATATTTATGAGAAAGTTTTACGATTTCTCCGCGATAAATTCCCCGACTCTCAGAATCCATGGTTTTATAGACCCCTGCCGGATCTTTTGACAGAATCCGCTCTAAATTGGAAAACTCCTCAAAAAACTTTTCATCGTCCACTTCGTTGATTTCTCTTAAGCTGACAATAAGGGAATGAATGTTAGATTCAAGATATGACTCAAGCTTTCCCTCTTCTAAAAAGACCTTTGACGGCATGACACGCTTACCGTTTCCTTTGAAATGATAAGCTAAATACTGTTTGATTGCCTCTTCATCAAAGGACATACTTTTTAACAAATATATGACCTGGGCGTGGAATGAATAATTATGTCTGCAATCAGAATCCAGCTCCGTAAGTAGTTCATTCATATCTGCTATTCCCTGTTTATCCGCCAGCTTTTCCTTTACAAACCGATCCGCCTTTGATTTTACCTTTATAATACGGACAATGTCTTCTGCTACTTCAATAATGCTCTCTAACAGACAAAAACCTATCATTTCAGGCAGAACCCATAACTCCTTATCCGTTAACGAAATCTCTTTTTGATATGCATGAATCATAATAGAGATATTGGTCTCATCCAAATGTCCACCGGATAAAGCCACCATCTTTTTCGCTACAACATAAATTCTTGGGAATCCGCGGTATTCCCTTGTCCTAAGTATTGGCAGTACTTCATAACTTGTACCGGAGACTCTGACTTTTTTTATTTCCCGGTACATCATCTGGAAATTATCAAATAACCAGCGGGCGGCAGGTATCATAGTAATGATATCAGCTGAGATTTCAGATACATTATTCCGTATCCGGTTCAGCTTTTTGTAAGCAGCTTTATTATAATCTCCCAGGACAAAATTATATTGGGCAGTCTTTACCTGTTTATGAATTTTGGCAAGTTCTACCATCTGAAGAATCCAGTCTTTCTGCCCTACAACTTCTTTATTGCCTGTAAGTTCCGTCAGCAAATTTATTTTTCTTTTAAACTGTGTAAAACGGTAATACATTATAGACAAAATGCATAGCAATACAATTAATAAAAGTGCGATTTTAAATCCCACCGGCAAATTTACCACATCATCAACGATTACTTCTAGTGTGCTTAAAAACATAGTTACCACTTCCTTCATTTACGTGATTCAAAATCGTATATTTTTTGATTTTCTGCATAATTTTATTACTGCGGATAACTTGACAAAATAATTACATAATTAATTATCTTATCATTTCTTAAGTTTTGACTGTAATCTAGTATTAACGAAGCTGGTGTAATTTATTCTTTGATTTGCAACAGTCCCCGCGCCTGAGCGGAATGCTTTTTATTTTACAGAATAGTTTAGAGAACTTTCATAAAATAAAAAAAAAGCCCATAACCGTGAATTTACTAACAGTTATCGGCTCTAATACCTGCCTTATTCAGTTGTTGTATAGAAAATCAGTACCTGGAATTACTTAAGCTTTTCGTAATCCGTAATGACTCCTCCATAAACTGTTTGCTCTCATTTATCCATGCAGCTATTGACTACAAGCTTTCTACACTATGTTCTGACAGATACTTTTCCATAATATCAGCCGCAATACCGACAAGTTCAGCACAAGGCCTTTTCTTATAATACTCTGCCGTTCTAGCCTCAGGCACCGGACTATCTATACCGTCTTTTAAGCCTAATAATTCCCGGCATATGATAGAATGGTTTTTCTCCGTAAATTCCCTGGCAAGATATTGGATTCTTTCATAATGTTCTGCTTTTGTCTTTTGATCTTTGGGATCTGTATAACCATAAATCATGCCAGCAACCATAAACATCCCAGATACTGCCCCGCACACTTCCCTTAACCTTCCCATTCCACCCCCAAAGGAAGAAGAAAGCTTTGCGGCAGTCTCAAAATCCATATTAAGTTCCTCACAAAACGCCAAAAACACTGCCTGTGAACAATTGTAACCTTCTTTAAAATAATCCTTTGCAAGCTCTGAATGTGATTTTTCCATTATTTTTGGTTCTATATCCATTATTATCCTCCAGACTTTCTGTTTCTTTTTAATGTAATTCTTATGGATTTATTTTTTATCGCAATGTGATTCTAAACAATTTTCCTTTCTATATCTTAACAGATAATAAATAGAAATAGCAATAACTTTAGCCCGCTTTAAAAATATTGATACCTTCGCTTCCTTATTCCCACTTAAAAAAACGAAGAGAAACCGTTACACATAACACTGCAATAATTACCATTACAAGTACTGGCAGGAATACAATTTCAATAGGTTCTCCCAGGGAAGCTGCTTTCAGAAGTTTTATCCCTTGTGTCAGAGGCATAAAATCCGCTGCTTTTTGGAGTGCTAAAGGCATCACTTCATAAGGCAGTGTAGCTCCTGAAAAGATAAGCATTGGGAAATACAGCAGACTGGCAGCAGCGCTTGCTATTTTCGTATTTGGTGCTACTCCGCCGACTAATACTCCGATACTGAATATAGACAACATGACCAGCAAATATGCACCCAAAAAATGAAACCAGGAACCTTGTAAGTGATAACCAAAAAAGAATCTGCCAACCAAATAAATTAAAATAAGTGATGCAACTGAATAAATAGCATAAATAACAATCTGCACTGCCAGAATCAGAACAGGACTAGTAGGCGTTATCTTAAACCGTTTTAAAATTCTTCTACTCCGGTAATCAGATACAACTAACGGTAACCCCATCACACCTCCGGCACATATGGCAATCGTTGACACCGCACCAAAAGATTGGGCTAAAAAGGTGTAATCTGCACCCTCAAAAGCAGGCTTATCTCCAAACACCGCCCCCAAAATCAAAATAACTGCAACCGGCATGCAGATTGCAAAAATAAACATGTCCATTCCCCGAAGGGATAACTTGATTTCTGTTTTCAGTAAGGCTTTAAAGGCTTTCATTTTCATCCTCCTCGTCTGTGTACCAAAGATATGCGTCTTCTAGTTTTTCATATGGACTTAAAGCTATTGCTTCTTTAACAGTTCCCTCGAAAATAGATTCACCCTTTTTTAAAATCATAATTCTGTCACAAAGTATTTCTATCTCTTCCAGGTAATGGGAGGCTAAAAATATGGTAATTCCTTTCTCTTTTAAGGTAACCAGTCTATTCCATACCTCTCGTCTTGCTTTCACATCCAAACCAGTGGTCAGCTCATCTAAGAATAAGATTTTAGGATTTGGAATCAGTGCCAATACAAGGAATAAGCGTTGTCTCTGACCTCCCGAAAGTTCACTTACATAATTCTTAAACTTTTTCGATAGTCCAAATTGCTCCAGCAAAGTAATATAATCTAACGATGTTTTATAAAGGGCTGACGTAACCTGGCATAATTCTGCTACCTTTATTTTATCCTGGTAATTCGTTTCCTGGAACTGAACCCCCACCTGTTCAAATAACTTTTTCCGATCAGTCAGGGGATTCATTCCTAATAAGGATATAGTTCCCTTATCTTGCTTTTTCGTACCTAAAATACATTCGATTGTAGTGCTTTTACCTGCACCATTTGCTCCTAACAAACCAAACGCCTCTCCACGGTTAACGGAGATATTCAGATTCTCCGCTGCTTTGATACGACCATAGGATTTACTTAGGTTTTTTACCTCAATGGTTGTTTCCATGTCATTATTCCCTCCTGCTTTTTTCTTTGCATAAAAAGAATAACACCAGAACAAAGTCTGGTGTTAAAGTGTAGGGTTTTCTTTAAATTGAATTTTCATTTGTTGCAGCATTTTGATCATGACTGCTGCATTTTGTTCTGCCTGCTTTAAGGAGGTTATCAGTTTATCGCATACTGAAATAATATCTTCCTTGTCCTTTGGAGTATCAATGATCTGACGCAGGTTTACTTCTTTATTTTCTGTCAGGGTATTAAGCATTCGCAAAATTGCTGAAAGAGAATAATTAGCCCTCCGCAGGCAGCGTATAATTTTAAGTCTGCGGATATCATCACCATTATATATGCGGTAACCATTTTGTTTCCGCTTAACAGTAAGCAAACCGTTCATTTCCCAATTTCTTATAGCATCAATTGAGAGTTGCAGATAATTGGCAGCTTCTTTTCTGGTTAAATATAGGGTCTCCTCTTCCTGATTATCCCGGTATAACAGATTCTCAGTTATCAAAATGGCATCTTCAGCATCTTTCTGCTCATTTTTAATCTGCTGAAAATACTGCTCCGCTAAAGAAATCGCCTTGTCAAAATGCCCAAGAGCCGAAGTTTTAATGATAGTAATAGCCTGTTTCCTTAGTCCATTTTGCAGTACCTCTACTTGTAAAGATATTCTTGCAAATTTAATCTGCTCCAAATGAAATTCTGTAAATACGCGATAACCATTTTCTTTGCGTGCTGGTTTTGAAATCAATTCAAGTTCTTCATAGAGCCGCACCGTATTGGGGTGTATGCCAATACGGCGTGCGATTTCAGAGGTTTTGTAGGTGTTCATGTTAACTCCCATCTGTTGACGATTTATAGTCAGAACTAGAGCGCAAGTTGTCATTGTATTTATCACTTTCCCAATTTTTTGCTTATATTGTACGCTTGATAACTTGTGCTATACTTCTATCCTAACACTCATATAAAGTCTGGTGTTTTAATGGAGGGTTTTCTTATTGTAGCATTCACACCATATCTATTTTGCTCCTTGTAACGTTTGATCAATAACATTCTTCATAATATCCTTTGTCATTTTACCCGGAACATATCCAAAGACATTACCATCCTTATCAATCATAAATGTAGTCGGAAAGGCAGTAATACTGTAATTTTGTAAGATTTCCCCGGTTTCATCAAAAACCGTTGGGAAGGTATACTCATTCTTATCTAAGAATGAAATAATATCCTCTTTCTTTTCATCCTGGTTATAAGGATACTTCTCACTCTTTGGATTCGTTACTCCTAAAAATACCACCTCATCCTGATTTAAATTATATTCTTGATACAACTCTTCAATATGGGGCATCTCCTCTTTACAAGGCGGACACCAGGTCGCCCAGAAGTTTAAAAACACAACTTTTCCCTTGTAATCAGAAAGAGTGTGTTCCTCCCCGTATTGATCCTTAAGAGTAAAATCAAAGGCAGGAATCGGTGCAGCTTCCGAGGCATCCGTTGATGAATCCTCTGCTGTTTCGTTCGAGGTACGATCTGATGTTTCTTCTGAGGAATTTTCTCTGGTATCATTCCCTGTTACACCAGTATCGGTATCGGATTGATTATTATCAGTATTTTGATTATCCATAGAAGAATCTGTTTCTCCTGAAGCTTCTCCCTCGTCCTTAATGTTAGTATCTGTTTGGGAACCTCTCTGTTGATTATTACTGATAGAATTCAAATAACTCGAAACCCCATTCATCCAGCCGGTAAAGGTCATAATACCCATAAGAATAAGTATAATACCACCGGCCTTAATGGTATACTTAAGGAGTTTTTGTTTCGATTTTAAAAACTCTAATGCCTGAGTGGTAAATAATCCAAGCAATAGAAACGGCAGAACAAAACCCAGGGCATATATTAACACCAGCAGATATCCCGTTACCGCCGTTTTCGCTCCGGAAGCCATAATCAGAACAGAAGAAAGTGCAGGTCCAATACAGGGTGTCCAGGCAAAGCTAAAGGTAAATCCAAGGACAAGTGCTATAAATGGATTGACTTTTTTATCGGTTAAATTAAGGTGCAGCTTACGTTCTTTTTGTAAAAAGGAAAAGTCTAATACACCAAGCTGAAACAGCCCTAAAAGTACGATTAATATTCCGCTGACTCTGATAAAGAAGATTTTATTATGATTAAAAAAATTGCCAAGGACCGTAAAGGACATACCTAGGATGAAAAAAGCAAAGGAAATGCCAATTACAAAAAAGACTGTGTGGAGAAATACTTTTTTCCGGCCATATAAAATCTCACCATTTTCTCCCACCTTTTTCGCATTACCAGCCAAATAACTCATATAAACAGGTATTAAGGGAATAACGCAGGGTGAAAAAAAGGATAGAATACCCTCTAAAAATACAAGGATAAAACTTACATGCTGGGACACCACAATATTTACAAACATAATTCATCTCCTATCTTTTTAATCAAGGTTAACAGGTATATTAATTTCACTTTATTTACAGGTAGCCGTCACTTCATATCCGATTGCATTTTTCGGACATATTGTAACACATTTTCCGCACTGAATGCAATCTGGGTGGCTTAAGGCATTTCCTTTGTATTCATAAGGAACGATACCCAATGAGCATTTTTTCTCACATAATTTACAGGAAACACAATGAGAAGATACTTGCAAAACTTTTTTATTCTTTCTGAATTTTGAGATTACCGAAGCTAAGGTTCCCATGGGGCAGAAATTACACCAGGTCCTACTGTTATAGAATAAGGATAATATAACTCCTACAATCGTAGTTATCACTATGATACGGTAAAATACCATTCCAATTCCATAAGGATTACCCCAATTTTTTTTAATTCCCAAAGTAAACATCGTCATCATAAATAAAAACATAAATGCCCGGAAACCAGGGGATTTTAAAAACTTTGGTACCTTTTTATTGTTACTGATCTTACTGATTATATTATCATAAAAATTGCCTCTTGGACAGAGGTTTCCGCACCAGTATCTTCCTTTAAAGATAGCTACAACAGCAGGTGCCAGCATACAGATAATTGCCAGTAACGCAAAACGCAGATCCAACAAACTTAAGGTCACAAATGCAATTAGCAGAATAAACGAATACTTCTTCCAGAATATAAATACTTTCTTCACAACACACTCTCCATTTGATAGTTTAGCAGATAACCCTATTAATATAAGTTACAAAAACATTGGTTATTGCTACTGTTTTATATCATTATAACAGTTCCGAGTTTTTTATCTGTGACTTTATCACATCTATCCGGTTAAAATAAAAAAAGTTAAAGCCGCTTTTAAATAAAAACCGCCTTAACTTTTTATTAAATGAAATCCTATACGGTAAACCGCTGTACTTCCATTACCAGCTGTTCTGAATTCTGATTCAATTGACCCGCCGATTGATTCAGTGATTCCACGGACTGGAGCTGGTTACTTGAAATTTGATTCACATTATTACTGGATGCAGCTATTTCTTCCAGAACTGCTGATATGTTTTCAATGGCTCCCAAAGTACTTGTCCTTGCTTCTTCTATGTTATTTACATTTTCTATGATACTTTTTAAGTGGATCATGAGATTATCTACACTATTATTTATACCCTGATAGGATTCTGCCGTATTCTTCACTGCCATATCCTGAAGCACTAATACATTTTCAGCGCTTTTAGCCGATTTTACAAGCTCCATGGTATTACCTTGAATGGATTCTATTATGTCTCTGATATCATTTACCGAGTGTCTCGTCTGTTCAGCAAGTTTTCTGATTTCATCTGCTACAACCGCAAAACCCTTACCCACTTCACCGGCTCTTGCAGCCTCAATGGAAGCATTCAGTGAAAGAAGATTTGTCTGGCTTGAAATTTCATTGATAACATTAATAATTGAATCAATTGACATAGATTTCTGATTCAGTTCTTCGATTCCCCTTACAATATCCGTTGTAATCGAAATCGTTGACTTGGTCTGCAAAGTCAGTTCTCCGGTTACTACGGTTCCTTCCTGAATACGTTTTTTGGTACCTTCTGCTATTTTTCCTATTTCACCGGTATTCTCACTCATCTGCATAATCTTATTAGAGAGCTTATCCATTTGTTTTAAGCATTCCTCCGCATCCTCGGCCTGCTGCATGACCCCTCTTTCAATATCATTCATAGCTGTTGATATATCCTGGGTTGTCTTTAAAAATGCTTCGGAAGTTTTTGTAACATCCGTAGAAGCTACGGAAACGTCACCGCTCATACCCTTTACCTGACCAATTAACAACTTCATATTAGAGAAAGTATGATTGATTTCGTCTGCCAGAACCTTGAATTCATCCTTTCGTTTCATACTAAAATCTACTGTCAAGTCGCCGCCTGCCGCCTTTTTTAAATTTGATATAATACTTTTTATTGTTTTGTCAATACCGGTTGAAATAAACAATCCGGTAAAGACCGCAAGGATACAGGCTATAATCACAATAATGACGGTAAGATTCTTAATACCGTCCGCCTGACCCAGGATGGTACTTTTTGGTATGACAGCACAGACCATGGCACCCGTATCTCCAAGTTTAGAATAGATATATAAATTCTCTTTACCATTAATTTTTACATAATATGCTTTACTGGTATCTTTAGAAGAGACTGACTTCTTATAAAAATCCTTATCCGTAAATATGGCTTTTTTATTTTTATCCTGACTACCTGAAATTATCTCTTTTCCATCACCTGTCACCAATCCAATGATACCGGTTTTATCAAAATTAATACTTTTTAATATATCCTGTACCGCACTGATATCCATATCTATAACAATCAAGGCTTCCGCTCCTGCAAAGTTTCTGATTAGTCTTAAGGAATAACTCTCAGAATCTGTTCCCAGTTTTTCGTCCAGATATGTATTGCTTCCGACCCAATAAGAATCTTTAGAACCATTTACCTTCCTGCCAAACTCTGTATCAAAAAAGCCTGCACAGATAGGATCTGCCTGGGACTTTAAAGTAGTTATTGAGTTCACCTTATCGGACAGGATACTGATATTAGATATAAAATCATCCGAAGAGGTTTTTGTCATAGCAGAACTATTCTGATTTCTGAGAAAACTGCTACTTTCCAAGGCATCTTGACTGTAAAACCCAAAGAAATATTCATTTGTTTCATTATCATTTATATACTGAGTGGATAAGGTTTTTATGGAATTAACCCCCAATTTTAAATACTGGGTTGTCATATTAACCGCCTGACTGGCGGATTGCTCATAACTGCTGCGAATTCCCTGGGCTGCTTTATTAAAAGAGGCTGCTCCAAGAATAAGAATAAAGATTATCGGAACCAAAAAGGAAACGATCAGCTTTACCCGTATGGATGCAGAAAGCAACATTGAGGTAAAACCATTCCTTATAACTTTTGTATCTTTGTCCTTTATTAGACTATTTTTTTGTTTCCCCTTAACTTGATACTTAGCTCCCAATTTTAACATATCATTTTTCTCCTTTGTAATGTAAAGGTGTTAAGATTCCTTATAACTCGTTTTTTATGTATTTTATTTTAGGTCAATGAATAAATTTCCATATATTATATATATTGATACCAATTAGGACGACCATAATAAAAACTGATAAATGATCTACAAGCTTATCGTTTATTTTTTTATTAATCAGTCTTCCGCATATACCGCCTGAAATACCTGCCGCTATCATAAGTATCAGCAAACCAGGCTGGAACCGGGGCACATTCCCGGAACATAAGGTACTTACGAGACTTGTGACCTGTGAAAACAAAATAATATATAAAGAATTTTCTGCTGCCACCTTTGTAGACATGGAAAAGAAATAGTATAAAATAACCAGATTAACAGGGCCACCTCCAATTCCTAAGAAAGAAGACAAAAGCCCTAATATACTGCCTAAGACTAAACAGATCGGCATATTCTCCATTTGATAGGTTTTAATACCTGACCGGTTCAAAGCGTAACCTAAAGTCCCAATTGTAATGATTAACAAACATACTGACTGAATGACGCCAATCCTGCTTTTATCAGGAAATGCAGCCAAGAGACCTTCAAATAATACTTTTCCTGCTATCCCGCCAAAAGCGGCCCCAATCGCTAACGGTGTTCCGGTTTTCATATTAATCTTTGAGGCACCTTCAAGCTTTGTCCTGATAACGGTATAACTGGTCATAGAAAGCACGGTACAACCGGATAAAAAGCTAATTGCCGCCACACTCATTGCACCAGAAGCATCCAGTGCCGGCTTGATAATAATTCCCCCTCCTATTCCGCAAATTGCACCAATAGCGGATGCAATAAAGCAAATCAGGAAAAATATAAGATACATATATGTTTCTCCTATCTGTACTGTATTATTTTCTTTGTATTTGCAGCGCTATCTCAGACATCTTTGGAAGGCAGGCTTCAAAGAACATTTGATAAGATTTACAGAAATACTGTTCATATGGTTCTGTGTCCAGACGGTTTCTGCGGCAGCCGCTTCGGCATATGAAATAATACTTACATACCCTGCATCTTACATGATGAGACTGAGATTGTTCGAGAAAGCCAGACTTTTTTCTTGCCTCATCTATCTCTGGTATACTGTTTTCACATAAATTACCAATACAATACTGCTCCATTGCATAAAAATCGCAGGGATAAACGGATCCGTTTGCTTCGACAACATACTGTTTTCCGCAAGTTCCCCGCATATCACAGGATTCTGGCGGTAGCCCGAGTAAAATGGAGATATAATTCTCAAATTGGCGTATATAGGGCTGTTCCCCCGTTTGTAAATCCTGAAACCATAACTGGAATAATTGTATTAAAAATTCTCCGTAGACTTCCGGGGTAAGAGAATATTCTCTTTTACCCGGTTCTTCTCCCATTGGATCAAGGCATGCAATAAATTGAAGAAATTTTAGACCGTGCCGTTTATAGAACTCATAATTGCGTTTTATGTCTAAAGCTGATTTACCAGTTACAACTGATAAAATATTAAATTCTACCCCGTGTTTTCTGAACAGATTAATTGTCTCCATTACCTGATGAAAGCTTCCTTCACCTCTGTCATTTATTCTGTAATAGTCATGAACTTTAGATATACCGTCAAGGGACAAACCAACCAGGAAATGATGTTTAACAAAAAATTCGGCCCAGGCCTTGTTCATTGAGTAACCGTTTGTCTGAATAGAATTATGAATTTTTACTTTATTCACATTATATTTATCTTGCAGCTCCATTGACATTTTATAAAAGTCCAGACCAATTAAAGTCGGTTCTCCTCCCTGATAGGCTATAGAGCATTCCCCTTCTGCAAAGGCTAATACCTCTTTCATCACAGCTTCCAGGGTGCTATGGGTCATAAACCCAAAAGAAGGATTCTGCCGTTTGGACATGGTATCATAGTAAAAACAATATTTACATCTTAAGTTACAATTACCTGATGATGGCTTAATTAATACACTGATAGGCGGCACTTTTTCCCTCCTTTATGCTAAAAATCCACACATTCAGTTACTCTTTATTCTGTGATTCGCAGTTATTTTAAGTTCACCCCGCGCGCTGGGCGGATTATCAGCCCACCGTTCTGTTTCTTCCCAGCCAGTGGCTTTCTCATAATACCGGAACCAGTTCAGGTTCCTGGTCCGTCTGAATTGTTCCAACTCTATTTCTTCCGGATTTCCATTATGCTCTGCTATTTTTATAAACCATTCCCTAAGTTTAGGGAAACTCTCTATTATGTTAACCGTTTCATCCGGATCATTCTTTAAGTCAAACAATAAATCAAATCGTTCCTGTCCATGATAAGAGATGTATTTACATTCCCGGTAGCGGATCATTATGCCGTATTGATTTTTATCCTTGTGAGTATCTATAAACTGGCTGATTATAACCCTTTCAAAGTCTTCGCTTTCTTCCTCAGTTAACAGATTTTTTAAACTTTTTCCGTCTGCTTCTTCACAAAAAGCAGTACCCGCCAGCTCACATAACGTAGGTCCAAGATCCATAATACTAACCGGCGATAGAACTTTCTTACCTGCTTTTAAACCTGTGCCCTCAAAAATCATTGGTATTTTAACGGATTTTTCAAAAAATGTCTGTTTTCCGAATATCCTCCTTTCACCAGCCTGATCACCATGGTCGGAAAGATAGCCAAAGATATGTCCATTTTGCTTTTTTTGTGTATAGGATAAAAAGGCATCCCGGACTTGTCCAATCTGGCTGTCCATCCGTTCGATCATACCACAATACGCAGCATAAACACCTTTCACCGTATTTTCATCCACTTCTTGATTGCAGTGATTTTTTAAGAGGTCAAAATCCTGCATATAATGCGGAATATTATGAAAGAAATTAGGTATTCCTGCTTTATCCAAATATTTCAGATAAAGTTCCTCCGGGGCAACATACGGAAAATGAGGTCCATAGGTGCCAACTAATATAAACTGAGGCTTTTCGTGCTCCTGTCTTAAATATTCCAGTGCCGTCTCAACAATCTGATCGTCGTAATGCAATACGGGAGATTCACCGCCGCCTACAACATCCGTACACCAGGGTTCACCAAATGTCCGCACAAAATCTCCCCGCTCCTTTTTGAGCTGTTCCACCGGTCTGTTCCAACCTGTTGGTGTCATATCAAAAGCCAGCCTTTTTGTAAATCCGTGACGCTGATCAGGCCCTATAAAGTGCATCCGGCCAATTAAAACCGTTTCATAGCCAGCCGCAGTCAGGGCATGGGTAAAGCAGGGTATCTGGCTGCTTAACGTATCATTATTCGTAAAAATTCCTGTCTTTCCTGGTAAAAGCCCTGACAGCATTGACATTCTTGCCGGAACACAAAGGGGACAGGAAGTGTATGCAGCCTCAAATGAAGTTCCCTCACTTCTTAAACGCATTAAATTAGGCGTATCTACTAACTCACTCCCCCACCCGGAAAACAAAGGACTATGCTGATCACTCATAAAAAGCAAAATATCTTTCATACAAAACTCCTATCTGTGATATTGAAAAAACTGCTCCTGTTTTTTTCAATTTACTCCCGTCAGTGTGCTTTAGCACACACTTAAATCAAGACATTGAAAAAACTATCCTGTTTTTTCAATTTACTCCCGTCAGTGTGCTTTAGCACACACTTAAATCAAGACATTGAAAAAACTATCCTGTTTTTTCAATTTACTCCCGTCAGTGTGCTTTTACGCACCTTTACTTCCGGATGCCTCTTCGCGAGTTCTTTTGCTGCCCAGCTTCTGCCTGTATTCTCAAGACGCTTTAAATACTCAGGTAAATGTCCTTTACTATGAAAAGGTCCTCCTTCTGCAATTACAGTCCACATGGGATCCGTCTGACTTTGATGCACCATTTTTTTCATATTCTCTGTATACCATTGATCCAGCAAATACGTACCCTTCCAGCAAAATTCTTTCTTCTCCTTCGCAAGGTCCTTAAGCTGGTGGGGATCTTCTTTGATATTAAACAGCATCTCTTGCGGATGAAGATGAAAGCCATCATGATAGGTTCTTATATACATCCAGTCATCAAACCGTACTGCTCGCTGGCAGACATGAGCGCACTGGCTGACCACCAGATATTCCCGGCCTCCATCCTTTCCCTCTAACAAGGTCTGTGCATAACTGATACCATCATATTCCGGCTCCTTGCATACACCAACTATCTTTTCTGACACCTTCGCTGCAGGCATGGGTCCTAACAACTCTTTTAAAGTCGGCAGTAAATCAAGATTATAGTGTAACCCGGAGGACATATGGTTTTTGATTCCACCTGGCCACTTAATAATCATTGGAATATGGGTGGTCGGGTAATCTGCCGAACCATGCTCATCATATTCTCCCAGTTCCCCTAAATCTTCTCCATGATCCGCTGTTATGATAATCGCTGTATCCTCATAGCATCCCTCTGCCTTAAGCCAATCAAGCAGTTTACCGATATGCTTGTCCATGTACCAGATTCCGGTATCATAATCATCTATGTTCTTCTTATAATCTTTCATGGTACGGATTTGACCCAGCTGTCTTGGAAATAATGGCGTCACTGCATCATCATACATGGATAATTCCTGGGCAGAATGAGGACCAACTTCCTTGTCCCTATGCTCTTTCAATAATTCTTCATTCATCCATTCTTCTCTGGGAAGGGGTATCGTTTCAAAGGGATTACCTTCCTCCAAGGGTGTACGGTACGGTGTATGGGGGTCCCAGTAATGTACATGTAGGAACCAGTCTTCTTTGTTTTTATTACGTTCCAGCCAGTCAAGCGCATAAGGGGTGACTTCATCTGCTGTTTCAAGTCCTCTTTTTCCGACGTTATAACATTCATTAAAGCCTGCATTAAACCACCATGCACCATGACGCTCCGGAAATGAACTGACAGAAGCCGTATGCATCCCATATCGTTTCATCACTGCCGGAAGATTATCTCTGGTATTGGTATCCATCATGATTCGGTCCTCTCCATCCAGTCTCATATCGGCCGCAGTTCCGCCATGTCCGACAACCCCTGTATGGATACCAAACCGACCGGTCACCAAAGCAGCTCTAGAAGGCAGACATGGTGCATCCGAACAATAGTAATCCTGATAGCAAATCCCATCCCGCGCAATCGAATCAATATAGGGTGAAGTTGGTCTCTGATATCCATAACAGCCCAAATGATCCGGTCTTAACGTATCACAGTCAATAAATAAAATTTTCATATTTAATACCAATTGAGTATTGCAAGTCCACTAGCAATACCGCCACTATAAAAGGTTGAAGAATCCGAATGTGGCATCCTTTCAATTCTTAAATTTTCTTTCAACCTTAGATAACTCCTTACTGATTAACAAAACCAAATCGTTCATATATTGCTGCCGGTGCCTCGTTTTCTTTTAACAAATTGGCAAGTGCTAACTCCATCCGTTCCTTAACCTCTGGCAGATGGACAGGATTTACCTGCTTCGGATCCTGTTCTAAATCAAATAGTAAATCCTCCGTAATCTTTGCGGCTCCCCTTGCTGCTACAGGAATACGCATTACCTTGCATCCTTTTGTAAAGGTAAAGCCTTCTGTGAATTCTGCTCTTTGCATTTCTTTTACGGAAAATAACATGGTCATGTGGGTTGGCATTAGTGTATACTCATCAATCTCGGAACCGTCTGTACGCACTGCTCTCATATACACATAACGTCCATCCGTGATATTAATCGGACCGCCATGGATTCCATAGATACCGTACTCCCGAACTGCTTCATCTTTCTCAGCCGCAGCTTTAAGGGGTTTACCTAACATATCTTTGGGGATAGGGTACTGAAAGAAATCAAGTAAGGTTGGAGCAATATCAATGGTCTGTACCAAAGCTTTCCTGTGCTCACCTGAAGTCTTGCCGCGAGGATCCCATAGGAATAGAGGTGTATGAGCAACTTCATTGTATTCCGGCATGGAAGTCTTACCCCACCAGTCGTGTTCACCAAGAATAAAGCCATGATCTGTATTTACGATCAGCATAGTATCCTTCCAGAGGTCATACTCATCCATAAGATCTAAGACCCTGCCAAGACTTCTATCACAAAATTCTGCCAAAGCATAATACTTTCGGCGAATTTTATCAATGGTTTCCTCATCTTCTTTTGCAGGCGCATAAGGAGGCCAGTCCTTCTCGTATTCGTTATCCGGATCAAACCAGCGGCTTAGATAATTATCCGGCGAATCAAAAGGCTCATGAGGATCAAAGGTTTCAATCTGGACAAACCAGTTATCATATTCTGCATTCCGTTTAATAAAATCAATACCATTGTCAAAGGTATGGGTCTGGGGGTAATCTGCTTCTGTCCTGCATACAGTCCGGTTATCCATATTCTGCCACCCACCGCTTTTTCTAATGGTTCTAAGGGGTTCCGGCTGTGACTGCGGACTTAACAGTTGAGGGGAATACTCGGTTTCTCTAGGGGCGCAGTTTCCAATCCAGGTATCCGTTTCCTGTCCTCTAAAGCATTCCCAGGTAGAAAAACGGTTGTGATAGGTAGCCCCTCCATCCTGTACATAATGGTAATGATCCGTAGCTAAATGAGTATGGATTCCTGCCTTTTTTAATAGTTCAGGCATGGAATCATCAAAGGGCTCTAGTGGACCCCAGCTTCGGTGTAAAAAATTCGGACGGCCAGTATGTAATTCACGTCTTGCCGGCATACAAGGTAAACTGCAGACATAGCTGTTGTCAAACGTTACTGTATGCTTTGCCAGGCGTTCAAAATTTGGCATAGGAACGATTGATTCGTTATAACAGGATAAAAGATCTCTTCGAAGAGAATCATACATAATCATGATAGCTCGCATTTTATTGCCTCCTTTTTGGATATTTCTTATAAAATAGGATGCTGCAAAATTATTTTATTTACAGCATCCCGATATTTAAATAATTTGCAGATTTTCTACACGCCTTGTTTCCTGGGCTAATTTAATCCGTATTTTCTTTTCTTTCAGTTTTTTCAGTTTATTAGAATTTGTACGGTAAATCATAAAAATCAAGAATAAGGAATAGATAATTATATTTTGGGTACTTCCTCCCAGTGCCAGCTTGGATAGTCCTAAGGTTAATAATTTTATGCTAAGTGCTCCGCCCAGAACCCCAATAACAGGATTACCGACAAAGGATCCAAGCCAGATACCTAAAAACATCGGGAACATATTACTGAATACACTGCCATTGCTGCTCATTCCCAGACCAGGTATTAAGGTTCCCTTATAGGCTGTATCAAAAACTCCCGCGCAGGCAACCAGTGCGCCTGCAATAACATAACACCAGATACAGTTTTTAAAGATATTGATACCCGAATCCGCTGCTAATTTCTGACTTCCCTGAATAGCACGGCGGCTGTAACCAAAAGTACTGTGCTGGAACAAAATAGTCATAATAAATATAAGCAGGATTGCTATGAAAAATATAAAGGTTATATTAGATAAGATTTCAACATTCTTTTTCCCATACAGCATAAGTCCCTGCTGGTTATAAGCTCCAAATGAAAAACATTCAAAAATCAGTGTCATACCAATACCAAGTACCATGGGAAGAATACGCATGTTAACAAAGATAACTCCCACTAACAGCCCGCATAAAGCACCGATTACTATGCTTAATATAAGAATTCCGATACCTCCTAAATTAAGCTGCAACGCGATATTTCCTCCAAAGATACATCCCATAAACATCTGTGCACCGGCAGAGAGATCCATACGTCCCAAAAGCAGATTACAATTAAGGGCCATCGCAAAGCAATAACAGGTAATAACCGTACGGAAAAGCACCCTCAAATCGGCAATAGAACTAATTAATCCCTTACCTGTTGACAATCTGTCAATGATTTCGAATATAAGAAACACAGCAAGGGGCATTAAAATTAACTTCAGTACACTTTGTAATTTATATATAACTGTTTTTTGATTCATGAATATATCCTTCCTTCAAATAATTGCGTTTTCGATATGGCCGGTTTATTCAAGACGGGATTTTGCTTCATCAAAGTTTACACTGTCATAAACAGCCTGGATTCCTTCCGAAGTCAAGTCAGGATGATAAATACCAAGTGTCTGATCGATTACATTATAATCTACAATCCACTTATTTCCGCCTGCTACATCCCAGTTTGACAGAGTACTCATCTGCTCGGGATTCTCAATTGCCCACATTCTAAACAATACTTGTGACGGATCACCGCTAGCTTCAATATTTAAGTTGCTATAACCGGTTAATGCATTATATACTTTTACAAATCCCATACTGCTTACCATACTGGTGGATTTTACCGATGCCATATTGATGGATGAATTACCAAAAGCATCCTTTGTATTAAAGGCGTTCAAAAGGGAATTTGAGATAGATGCTACCGAAGCCACTTTAATATCTTTTTTAAATGCCTTTTCTACTTCGTCAACAACAACTGCTGTCTCCGTAAAAGATTGTCCCGACTGAATAAATACTCCGTAATTTCCTGTTTGCAGCGCTGTACTGACACCAGCCAGCCAGCCTTCATTCTGTGATGAAACACCAGGATAAATATAAATTTTTATATTTTTATCATTAGCAACTTCGATTGGAGCAGATGCAACTGCCAGATTTTTAATAGTATCTTCATAAGTCAGACCATACTTCTCCTGAAGTGCGGATAAAGCTGCTTCCGTACACTCTGAATGCTGGGTATTCCCTTTATAAGCAAGGGAAGATGTAATCAGGAAACCCTCGCTTCCGTCATCGGAGGCATTTTTTGTCAGCCAATCTTTAAACAGACTTCCAACATATGGCTGATCAGCAGCAAAGGAACCGGTAAAGTTCTCATACCCTCCTGTAAATGCATCTTCAACTAATGGTGAACGTTGATTATTAATTACATATGCCATTCCATATTCCTTACAGACCTGAGCCATCTGATTTGCATCTTCTGACCGGTAACTAATAATCGCATCGGCACCTAAATCAGCACAATTCTCTATAAAACTTAATTCATCATCCGTATCTTTTACTTGTTCGGAAAATACAAATTCCACATTATATTTTTTCGCAAGATAGTTTTCATAATAATCACGGCGGATTACTACCTCATCAATGGCCTGTGGTTCACAGACACCTATTTTAAAGGTTTTAAAATCCTGTGGCGATTTTTGCTGGTTATCAGTATCGCCTGTTTGCTCTGTTCCGCTTGTTTGTTCTGTTCCACCTGTCTGTTGTGTTTCTGTCGTACCTTTACCGGTATCTCCCCCTGTTTTATCACCACCGGTATTACTTTTACCACAGGCTATGAGACTTAAACTCATGACTGCTGTTAAAGCCAATGCTAATACTCTTTTTTTCATAATAATTTCTCTCCTTTTTTATTAAATTGAATTGCAGCTTTATTGATAACCTTTCCTAAACCTGTTGTCTTGTCGGCAAGGTTTGTGGACGTTCACTGTTCATATAGACTAAAAGCAGGAATATGGCACCACGTACTCCCTGGATTACGGTAGGTGAAATACCAACCATTAACAATCCCTTATTAAGGGCTGAAACCGTCAACGCTCCAAGAAGACCTGCATAAGAGTTGGACTTTGCACCGCCGAAAATAGACATACCGCCCAAAACAGTAGCAAGCATAACATCCATTCCCATTCCGTTTCCTACTTCAGTACTCACCGAACCGGTACGTATTATTGTAAAAACTGCTGCCAGCCCAACACCAATACCTGCCATAAGAAAGCTGATATATTTTGCCTTGCTGGAATTCATACCAGTCTGATTTGCACAGACATCATTGCCGCCGATAAAACGAAGTTCCCGTCCAGCCGAGGTTAAGTGGAATACCACAAAACATAATACAAAATATCCGATAAAGGCAGCGTAGCGAAAGCCGGAATTTTCCATTATTTTACACATTGCATAATCAACCTTCAGAGTTTCTGGCCCTAATATATTACTTACGATAGCACTGTATAACTGAATCATAACAATAGCAACTGTAATGGACTTTACTCCGAAAATAACACTCATCGTACAATTAAACACCATGAGCAGAATCCCTGAAACAATTGCCGAAACAACCATCAGAACAGCATTTCCTGTCGTATTATAGACCAATGCACCAATGGTAGCAGCCAGAGCCATGGCATTTCCAACAGAGATATCAAGATTACCCGTAGTGTATATAAAGGAAACGGCCGTAGCCATAGTACCAATAATAATGGCCTGATTAAATATACCTAAGAATATATTTTTCCCAAAAAAACTCCCACCTGTTGCCGCTCCAAAGACTGAAATAATCAGAAGAAGAACTATAATCGGAAAAGCAAAGGAAAAAGAAGGGTTATTTTTAATAATACTAACGCGGTCCGTCAAACTAAGACGGGGCGTGCCTTTTATAATTTCAGTATCAGTCATATTATTCACCTTTCTTATATCATACTCTCAATTAACTGATGCTCATTGTAGCTTTCTTTGCGGTAGAATTCCCCATTTAACCTTCCGTCCTTTAAAATCAGAATTCGGTCTGCCATACCGATAAGTTCAGGCATTTCTTCACTGATCATCACAATTGATTTGCCCTTTTTTTTCATCTCATAGATCAAACGGTACATAGAAGCTTTTACACCAATATCCACGCCTCGGGTTGGGCAATCCAGGATTAATATATCTGCATCATCTGCAATCCATTTTCCAAATACGACCTTTTGCTTGTTTCCTCCTGACATTGCCTTCACCGGCTGGAGTATATTCACGCATTTAATGGCCAGGGCATCCACTTGAAGCATGGCATATTTCTTTTCTTTCTTACTTGACATAATTGGACCAAACAGTCGGTTCTTTTTATAACCGGTGCTTTGGATATTAGCACCAATGGAGGCATTTAATTCCAAAGACTCCGTATCACGGTTCTTTGATACATAACCCATGCTGTTTTTAAAAGCAATCTGAGGACTTTTTACAACTGTACTGGATTGAGTAATGACAACTTTTCCATCCACTACTTCCTCTAATCCATAAAGTGCCCGGCCAAGTTCATGCATTCCGCAATCGGAAAGCCCACCAATTCCCAAAATCTCACCTTTATGTAATTCCAGGTCAAAACACAGCAGATCTTTCATCGTGGTAATACAATCTGCCTTAAGTACTACTTCATTACCGTACCCATCCATATCCACACGATAATAATTTCCTTTTATCTCCCGGCCAACCATTTTATGCTTAATATCATTCTCTTCATAGGCTGATTTCTCCAGGTTATCAATAATGACGCCGTCTCTGAGAATAGTAAGGGTATCACAGTGTTCCATTAATTCATCCAAATCATGGCTGATAAAGACTACCGCTTTATTTTCCTCTGCTGCTTTATGCATCAGTTTATATAGAAGTGTCCTTCCCTTTTGTGATAGTGCAGTTGTCGTCTCATCCACTACAAAGAGGTCTGGATCATTATACATCGTTCGTGCAATCTCAATGAGTTTACGTTCCTGCATATCATACAAGTGGGTAGGATAAGCAGGATTTATATGAGTTGCACCAATCTTTTCCAACGCCTTCTTCGCTTCTGCATTCATCTTAGAACGGCTTATGAACATACCTCTCTTAAATGACTGATAATTTCCGAGAAAAATATTCTCCGCTACCGTGACATTGTCAATGGTACCAGCTTCCTGAACAATCATACCAATTCCGTTATTTACAGCGTCTAAGGTACTTTCCGGCTTCCAAAGCTTTCCTTTATAATACATTTCACCACTGGTTGCAGGTTGTATTCCTGCAATGATTGAAGAAACTGTAGATTTGCCCGAGCCATTTTCACCGATGAGCCCTCTGATTTCCCCACGCTTTATGGAAATATTTACAGATTTAAGAGCTACTGTCACTCCAAAGTTTTTACACATGTCTTTTACTTCAACCAGAATCTCACCTTTTGCTGACATGTTTTTTTCTCCCTTTCTTTAGATTGAATTTCAAACGACAAGTAAAGTAAATGGATCGTTATACATGAATTATAAAAAATTCTACCGTTCTACACTATAAAATTCACGATGTCAGCTATCAAATTTCCGACTACCTGGTTTCTCCAAAACAAATACCTATCAAAAAAATTAAAATCCTATCGTATTTATGACTTTTGACTGCCTCAAAGCTAAAAATTTATTATATCTGAAGTTCTGTACAATACCGGATAATTTCATACATTGATTTTTTACCTTCCCGTATCAAAGCCTGTATCTCTTCCACACGGTCGGCAGGACATATGTTTTTTACCCGGTTCCAAGTCATTTCATAATTAAAACGACTGTCATAGGTAAATGGTACAATATCGCAGGTAGACTGATACCAGTCCAGCATTTTCAAACGCATATCCGTTACAATACCTTGATATGCCCCGTCATCAGCAAGATTATGTGTCTCTCCCGGATCTCTTCCTAAGTCAAATAACTGATCCGGTTCATATAAACGGCGTATATATTTATACTGTTTTGTCCGCAGCATTGTTGCTTTTGTATGAGCCTTATCATCTTCTTCTGCTTTTATACGGGGCCAGTATACATTACGGGGATTGACACCTGTTTCTCCGTCAACATGACTTTCATCGCAATGGATTTCGCCGGCAAGGCGACCCCCTTCACAGCAGGCATAGTCCCGGACTGCCAGACTGCGGTCTGCTATATTTCCTCTAAGGCTGATTCCAAAATGAGTATGATCTGGTTTAATTCCGGCAAAATCCATGGCTGTACCATAGAAATCTACAAGTTCAACAATACTGTCGCTTATTCCGTTATCTACCTCATAACCTTTTGGCGGTTTAATTAAGAACGGAACCCGTACAAGATTATCATAAAACGTATTTTGATTTTTTTCTGTTAAACCAAATTGCCCCTGATAATCCCCATGGTCACTGAAGAAAAAAATAGCACAGTCATCATAGATACCGGCCGTTTTGAGCCCCTCACATAACCGGCGGAACATATCATCTACCTTCATGCACATTCCAAGGTAAGAGGCACGCAACTCATTCCAGTCTTCTTCTGTAAACTCCTCCATTCCCTGGTTATTTCTAATCATTGTTTCAATTAGGGGTTCCGAAGAATCCGGACTGCGATCTACTACTCTTTTAGAAAGTTTTGTCCTGTCAATGGCAGAAAAGTAAGGCTCCTCCACTCCATACTCCGGATGGGGGTTTATAAGACCTAAAAATAAACAGAGAGGCCGTTCATCAATTGGATTAAGGGCGCGCTGTATAGCTGCGTCTACGACTTCGTCATCACTGCTGTAACGGATTCCCTCTTCATCGGTTTTAAGACAGCCCTGGTAATGGGAATAATAATATTTTCCCCCTGGCTCACCACGCAATCCCGGATTCACTGGACCTGGAGGCGGTAATACATCCCCTCCATAGAAAATCTCATTCGCATGAGCTTTGAAAGTCCCTTCCTCCTGCCCCGGAAGAAAATCATTTCTTGCATTCATCCATACATAATATCCATTCTCTTTTAATTCTTTTAATATACTGCTTTCATGAGAATGGAGCATATGATTCATGGTGCGGTGACCGTGGACATGGGGATATAATCCGGTAAGAAAACTACATCTGCTGGGTACGCATACGGGATTCTGGCAATATGCATTCCGATATGAAACAGCCTCCGTTGCTGCCAATTCATCCAAAAAAGGGGTCTTAGCTGCCGGATTCTCTCCCATATGTGCCAATGCAGAGTTTTGCATTTGATCCGGATTAAAGATAATAATATGTGGTCTTTTTTTCATAGTTCTCCTCCATTAGTTTGTTATTTCTCCATTTTAAAAGATGCCAGGTTACCAGTCTGTCGTAATTCCGGTCTCTTATATCGTAAATGAGACTATGAGCCTTGCAATCTCTTGAAAAAAATAGACAGCATATACTGCTGTCTGGTTGAAGCTTTATTTTTCTAATTATATAATAATTTTGTCCCTAATCAAATCTGTAATATCAGAACTTGTACCTACGTAAATTTCATACTCCATATGCTCAAGTTCCATTTGATTTTTACTTTCGTTATACCAGCTAAGTTCTGATATCCGGCAGGATATTTCAACAGTTTTCTCTTCGCCGGTCAATAAATTAACTCTTTTAAACCCTCGTAACACTTTCACCGGTCTATCCACTATGGAATTCTTGAATCCTATGTACAGTTGAACAACTTCTGCGCCATTTCTTTTTCCAGTATTCGTAATATTAAATTGTACTGTAATATTGTTTATATCCTTTCTAACTTTTAGGCTGTCTATTTTAAAGGTGGTATAAGATAATCCAAATCCATAGGGATACCTTGGTTTGATCTCTTCCTTTTCTAATTTAGTATAACCATGATAATATTCATAATACTGATAATCTGTATTCCAATTTATTTGCGGTAAATCTGTTTCTTTTACCGGGACAACATAGGGCAGCTTTCCGCTGGGATTAACATCTCCAAATATAATTTCACCAATTGCCGTGCCTCCCTCCATTCCCGGATAATAAGCCATCAAAGCTGCACTGACATCGTCAATCCAATCTTCCATCATAATCATATTACCGCCAAACATGACTACGACCGAATTTCTATTTTGTGGTCCTACTTCCTGTAATAACTGTATATCTTCCTTATGTAACCCTAGGCTCAACACCCGGTCTCCCCCTACAGCACCAGTATAAAGATCATTCTGATCTTCTGCAACGTATTCACCTTCATCGTTGTAATCATATCCTACGGCAAAAACAACTGCATCTGCTTCTTTTGCCAACTCCTTACAGTGTTCTAAATCCATTCCCTCATAATAATGAACCTCTGTATCAGGAGCCGCATTTATAAGCCCCTGCAGCGGCGTTACAATATATTCCGGATACACTTCACTGGAACCACGATCTCCGATTACAGCCTTATTGCCTAATTTTCCAAGTACAAGGAGCTTTTTAACGACTTGTCTACTAAACGGTAAGGTTTCGTCTTCATTTTTTAATAAGGTGATTCCTTCTCTGGCCGACTGTAAAGCTAATTGATTATGCTCCGGACATCCTATGACACCAGCACTTACTTCATTATGGCATTCCTCAAAAGCAATTAGAGTGCGGATAATACGAAGTGCCGCTTCATTAATTTTATCCACTTGGACTTTTCCGGCTTTCACTGCATTCACTAGCTTTTCACCATAATATGTGGTACAGCACATCTCCATATCCTGACCACCATTTGCTGCCTCAACCGTATCCCTGACGCCCCATACAAAATCACTCATTACAAAACCGTCAAACTCCCACTCCTTTTTCAAAACCTGATTCAATAAATAATCATGATGTCCGAGGTAAGTTCCCTTATACAAATTATAGGAACTCATAACACTTGCCGCACCCTCATCAATGCATTTCTTAAAATGGGGAAGGAAAACTTCCCTCTCTGTTCTTTTATTACAGTCTACATTAACTTTAAAACGGGAATTTTCCATTTGGTTAAAAGCAAAATGTTTAACACAGGCAATAACTCCTTCTTCCTGTACGCCCCTGATTAGGGCAGATCCCATTTCACCTAAATGGAATGATTCTTCCCCATATGTTTCCTGGCTTCTTCCCCACCCGGGGTTATAAGGTAAGTTAATACAGATTCCTGCAAATAAATTTCCCTTGTAGCCTAAGACCTCTCTACCTATTGCATGTCCTATTTTTTCTTCCAATTCCGTATCAAAAGCAGCCCCCCGCAGCATAGATACCGGGAAACAGGTACTTTTTCCAGTTCCGCAGACAACACCTCTTGGTCCATCACAAAATAACATTGGTGGGACATTATAGTCTGGTAATCCCCCTGCGGGATAAGGAATATAGTTATAGTGCTGATTTGTTTTGCTTCGTATGGCTTCTCTTACTTCCTTAAAATCTATCTTGCCGCTCATCAGAGAAACCTTCTCTTCTAATGATAAGGCATTCACTATTTTCTGCGCTTTCTCCGTATAAGCTAACCTTATGCCTTTACAGCACTTCATTTATTATTCTCCTTAGTTATTAGGTTATTCACCCATAATTTTTTTAATCCTATTTGTTATATGCTCCGGCAGCTCTATACTGGACTGATAGAAATTTTCAGGTTCCTCCAAAGCTTCCGGTGTGGCTATCCATCGTTCGCTTTGGTCAAGCTGTGAATTCTTAAACCACTTTGCCTGAAGCTCTAGATTCTTTTCTCTGACAGCATACCGATTAATGATTTTCTCCGTATCCCAGTTATGATGAACGATTTTTCTCATCTCTTTTACTATATCAGGCTGTTCATCGAATAAATTTACCAATTCATGGGGATCTTCCTCCAAATTAAAAAGCAGGTCATAGTCCTCGTATCCAGCATAAGTAATATATTTCCACTTATCCATTCGTACCATCCTCCCAGGTATTCTTTTTTCCTTCACCGGTCCCTCTAAAATCTCACTAAAGACATATCTATCTACTTCAATACCGCTTTCTAGCTGTGAAACCAGACTTTTTCCATCCTGTTCCGGAAGTGGTTCTGCACCAGTCAATTCGCAAATAGTTGGTCCAACATCCATGATGCTGCAAGGTTTTTTAATCTTTACGCCTGCTGCAATGCCGCTGCCCATAAATATCATCGGGATATGAGCTGACATTTCAAAAAAGGTCTTTTTACCATAGAGTCCCCTTTCTCCAACCTGATCACCGTGATCTGAAAGGTATAGAAAAACCCCTTCCTTTTTGTTCCGATTTAAATAAGCTTCCCATGCCTCGTATACTAATCCAATATTTCTGTCCATGAACTCGATCATTCCCCAGTAAGCAGCTCTTGCTTTTATAACCGTATCCCTTTTAGTATCCTTAAGTTTACTCTTTAGTATTGGATGTTCGTGATTACATCCCTTACTTAAGGTCAGGGGATATTTAACTTTCTCCAGATAATAGTTATATAGCTCTGTGGGTGCAACATAGGGAAAGTGCGGCGCATAGGTTCCAACGACGATACACTGAGGTTTTTCGTGGTCTTTACTGAGATAGTCCAGGGCTGTCCGGATAACATGCCGGTCATATTCCAGTGTAGGTGAATTTCCACCTCCTATGATATTAAGGCACCCTAGCTCAGTTAAGGTTAATCCAAAATGCTTCATTTCCCTGAATGAACTGCGATCCCCGGTGTAGATTGGAGTGATATCGCCAAAAATCCTTTTTGTAAACCCATGCCGCTGGTCTGGTCCCTCAAAGTGCATCCTTCCGCACAAAACTGTTTCATAACCTTGCGCCCCTAAGGAGTGAAGAAAGGTAACCTGATCCGAGGGAATCGAACCGGCATTATCCAGAACGCCCATTTTCGTAGGAAGCTGTCCCGAAAGAAAAGACATTCTTGCAGGGACACATAAGGGACAGGAAGTATATGCAGCATCAAATACTGTCCCCTTAGCTGCGATTCTGTCTAAATTCGGGGTATGTATCACGTCATCTCCTGCGTATCCAGTACATGGACCTGCATGCTGGTCACTTAAAAAAATTAATATATCTTTCTTTCTCATAGAAATACTCCGTTCTCCAAAGATTATCCGTTTGAATATCTTTATGAGATTATTACATATGGTTACAGTATTAATTATATTCTTATAAGTCTATCCTAACTGTAATTATTCCGTACTGAATTATCGTATTTCCGACCATCTTCTATAACGTAAAACAGCAATATAAGTCTGCACCTATCCTGTTAATCTTCTCTTACCATTGTTCCCAAACGTTCCTCCTGGGGGGTTCTGCCCATTACTTTCTTATAGGTGAAAGAGAAATGACTGAAATTACAATACCCCATTTTAGCTGCAATATAGCTGACCGGTAAACCGGTCGTTCGTAAGAAACCCCGGGCTGCACGCATTTTCTGTTCTGTAATATATTCTTTTATATTAAGACCCGTTTCTTTCTTAAAAATCCGAGATAAGTAATCCGGATTCAAGTGTATGTGTGAAGCTAGTTCATCCCGCCTGATATCATCCTCAAGATTCCGGTCGATATACTCAATCACCCGGCGTACCAATGCTTTGGGGTCCTCCTGGCTATCTACAACACGAAAATGTTTTGTAACAAAGCTGATAAGCTGCTTCATCTGGGGAGCAGAATTCATACCATTTTTGTATAGCTCAAGACCCTCTGCCGTACTAAACATGTCGTTTAACATACGCTGGTTTCCATCCATTGAATTATACAGCATCTGCATAAAATCCTGATAAAAATAGCGCAGGGTTATCCGGTTAATTGTGCCATTTTCGCACATTTCATCCAAAAGACCCAATGCCTGCTCCTCAACCGTATATGCAAAACCTTCTTTCATAAGTTCGTGCCAGTGTTTAATCTGGGGAATTCGAAACATATGATAACTTTTCTGTTCGATGACTCCAATTGGGAATACCCCGCTCTTAAGAAGTACATTATTATCCTTATGCGCTATTAGACTGGGCCATATATCCAAAGAATTATCCAAAATAAATGGACCCTCAAAATAGCAGGCAATGCTGCATTTAAAATATTGCTCACAAAAACTGTTCAGATACTGGAGCTGCCTGATAAGACCTTCCCTTGAAATTTCTTCCTTATCACGTCCCTGCAATAACATGGCAAATGTATTTTCTTCCATAAAAGCGAGTCCCGTAAGTTGATTATTCGGTGCAAAAATTTCACTCACAATATTTTCTAATGATGTTTCCAGTAAAGTATTATCCCATTTTTCAGATAGAGTACTCCATTTCACAATATGAATCAGCATTAAGTATCCTGGTTCACTAAGGCATGGTAGAACTGCTAGTTCAGACAATGTATGAATGTCTTTATTACTGCCGGAACTGCTTAACCAGTTCCGGATAGCATTACCCACTATGGATTTTTCCTGTTTACTGAACACTTTTCCCTTATTGTATAGTTTATCCTTATAGATTTCCGTATGGATTACCTTAACCGCTTTTTGTACCGTCTGATAAATTTCCTCATAGGGGGCTGGCTGTAGTATATAATCAAAAGCTCCAAGTTTAACAGCTTCTTTCGCATACTCAAATTCCGCGTGGCTGGTAAGAAAAATGCAATTCGTTGTATACCCTTTTTTATTCATCCATTCGAATAGCTGTAAACCACTTTCCACTGGCATTTCAATGTCACAAAGCATAATATCTATTCTTTTATTCTGCAGTATATTTTTTGCATCAAGAGCGTTTAATGCAGTATAAACTTTTTCTATCCCGAGCTTATCCCAACTTATCCCTTTTAACAATCCCTCAACAACAGAAACCTGGTCATCTACAATCAGAAGTTCCATAGTTACTCTCCTTCCACCGCCAGTGGCGGAATAAATTCTTATTGGCAAAGTGAATTATTACTGTTTACCTCACCTTCTTCCTTCATCAAAAACATAATTTCAACCTGTGCCCCGTCATTATTTGAAAATGTTATAGCTAAATCATCGCCATACAGTACCTTAAATCGATTCATTACATTCCGTAATCCTACCTGAGAGTTATTCTTTTCCTTCTCCTCTCCATTATTAAGTACTTTCAAAACCTTTTCCGGAAAACCAGGTCCATTATCTCGTACGACAATATCAGCCAGTCTTTGACCATCAATTTCATAACTTTTCGCTATAATCTGCACACGAAGTGTCCCATCCTGTGCCATTCCATGCTTCATACAATTTTCAACCAATGTCAAAATACTGACCGGAGGGACTTTGAGCATTAAGACATTTGTATCCACGGAGAGATTCAACTTCGGTGACCCACACTGACTTACTACCTGCAAGGAAATATAATTTTCACACATCTGCAGTTCTTTTTCCAGTGTAATCACCTCTGTACTAATATCAAAAATGTATCTTAAATGAGGTGATAGGCATAAAACACTTTTCTTAATTTCTTCCGTCTTACCAGCCTGGGCCAGTCCAAAGATACTTTTCAGGCAGTTTAAGAAAAAATGAGGCCGTATCTGCATGCGCAGAGCCTCCAACTGGGCTTTTTCGGCCATTAACTGCTGTTCATAGCTCTTGATTCGCAGGGTTGTAATCTCACTCATCATACTGTTAAAGGTACCGTGTACCTGGGCAAATTCGGTACCTTTGTATTTGAGGGGTCTTGCCGTCAGATCGCCTCCTTGTATCCTGCGCATCGTAATAACCAGATTATCCATTGGAATAAACAATTCATGTTTTAAATATAAAGCAGCACACACTAAGGAAAGTACGGCCGCACCTAAATAGATAACAGGACTGAAATACAGGATTTTAACTCTCTCATTATTTCGTTCAGAGGGCATAGCAAGTCCCACCTTAAATCCTGCTAATTGCTTTTGCACAATAATATAATCCTCTTTTTTCCCTGCATAATAAAACTCTTCCTTGCTATAATCCAGTCGAATACCTCTTTCGTCCATCCAATCTTTATTGGCTAGAATTGTACCTTTTTTAATGAAGAACACTTCGCCATCAATATTATAGTTAAGCCTGGCATTTCTTACCGCCTGAGTCAAATCCACCAGACAAACAGCATACGCGCCATTTCTTTGGGCTATCCGGCTCAAGAGCCAGCGTCCTGAACAATTCATCAAAAACCAGCCAAGTGGTTTATCTTCCTTTGATTTTAATGTCTGCTTTAATTCCAGTTCGATTCCTTGCTTTATTTTACCGTATGCCACAATTTGGTTATATTTTGTACGATATATGCCATTACCAGGGTTATACACAATAAAAGCTGTTATATCTTTATTCGCCTGAAACACATCCTCCATTCCGCTTAAGATTGCCTGACTTGCTTTTTCGGCCTCGGAGTCATCCTCTGTGCTATAGAATTTTGCAAACTCCTCATTTACCCAGGTTAAATTAATTAAATATTGTTCTGCCAGCTCAATTTCTGTCTGCAGTGTATTCCGATATATTTGCAGACTATTCATATTTGCCTGTACTACCTGATCCTGAATTTCATTCAGCGCCTCTTTTATTATGCCTGCAAATACTACTGATACAGGAATTAAAACATAAAGAATTGCAATCATAATCCTGTGTTTTAGTCTTAATCTGTTTTGTAATACTTTTCGCAATTTCATCTTCCATTCCACACGAAATAAATTAATAGGGTATCTAACACCAAGATTATATTATGTTTATTATTATGTCAACATATAAAGCAAAAGAATTCATCGAATTTTGTTGGAAATGTCATATTTATGATAGCATATGTCGGTTTTTGCATAATAATTCCCAAAACCAAACTCCATTTTAAGCTTATATATGTAAATATGTATACACGAATGAACATGAATTTTATCCCTGGCATCTTAAATGCGACAGAAAATATCAATAACTTTTTGAAACATACTCCCTGTCTATATTGATATCATAAGGAGAAAAGTTTATAATAATTAATTAACCAGATAATGCTAATTATATGAAAGGATTTTTTATCATGAATCAATCAGTTTATACCAGCGATAAGTACTGTTTTTTAACAAAAATATCTAACTTTAAACAAAAGAAGGCAATTATTTTACTTTTAACCTTTTCCTTCTTTCTTCTAATACCCTCTCTAGGTACCTTTGCTGCCGAGAGGAGTACCTCACCGGCAGGTATTGAATACCTACAAGAAAATACGCTTTACGAATATGATTTAAACCAAGATGGTCATAACGAAACCATACAGTATAAGGTAGCTGAAAATGACGATAAACGCACAGCTACTATAAAGCTGTATATTAATAATAAATTATACCTTACCAAAAACAACAATGGACTGTCCTTTAATATATACCTGCTGGATTTAAATCAGAGTGATGGTCATTTGGATTTATTTATTCATACGGTTTGGGAAAACGGTGGGGTTTCTGATGCATTCTTTGTACAATATAATGGAAGTAAATTGGTTCATTCCACCGTTTTTGAACCGGAAAAACTTACTAAGAATATTGATATATACTGTTATACCATAAAAAAGACGGACGGAAAGGGTGGTTTTACGATAGCCCTGAATACTCCTTATACTCCCTCCATCGGCTGTTATTACATCGAGGTATCTTATCGGTTAAAGGATGGTAAGATTACAAAGACCACAGCGAATACCTACACCCTGTCAGACGATTCCAAAGCATATCGGTATAAAGCTATAAAATCTTTTACCGCTTATCAAAGTCCTGGTTCAAAGAAATCAGCCTATAAAGCTAGAAAAGGTGATACTGTAACTTTTGATAAGATGTATATTACAAAAACCGGAACGGTTTATTTTAGGATGATTAACAGCAAAGGAAAGAAAGGTTTTATCCGGTCAGATATGGAGAATCTGTTTCGTGAGCTTCCTGCCTGGGGATAATTAATTCTATAATTATTCAGTAGAAGCTGTTACAAAATCATAAAATAATAAGTTTCTAACAAAAATAGTGATAGGGTGGAAACACAGATTATATCCATTTCCACCCTATCACTTTCATTTCGTTATCAGCCATTGTTCAATTAATATGAAATACAGAACAGTAAAAATTCTCTCCCAGATTAAAACTCTCCTTTACACTAAACCCAAATTTATGCAGTATAGTATTTAGGGTATCACAGTCTATCCGATGTTCAACCGGAGGTCCCATTGGTGTGGTTCGCTTATGAAACTCGATAACTGCCAGAGTCCCGCTAAAACTAAGAATCCGTTTTATCTCTCCCATCATATATTCTATATCAGATAATTCATGAAATACCGTACATAAGAAAACAACATTGCAGGCACCAGCAGGTATACTTTCTGTATTATTCTTTATCACTATATTGTTAAGCTTCTGTTCATTTGCTTTCGTATAAAGTATGTGCAGCATATCCTCAGATATGTCCACCGCATAGATCGCAGCTTTTGTAATCTTTGCTGCTGCAAAAGTAAAAATTCCTGTTCCTGCACCAATATCGCAGATAACTTCTCCGGACTTCAAACCAATTCGTTCCAGGCTTTTCATAGGATTTAACTCTGCCACTCTGTCTGGATTCTCCAAACGGCTAAAACTTTGATTCATAGATTACCTCCCTTCTTATTAGCTAAATCAATCTACAATAAACAACTTAGCACCTTTTTCCGTATGGGAACGATGCGGATTCATATCGTCGGCAACCTGGTAACTCATTCCGGGTAATAAGGTGAATTCGCTGCCATCTAAAAGCTCTGTTACTAGTTCCCCCTCCAGTACCAAGAGAACATGACCTTTGTTACACCAATGATCGGCTTTATACCCCGCTGAGTATTCTACCATACGTACTCGTATATTTCCCATTTCAAAAGTCCGCCAATAAGCCTCTCCGGTTACGCCTGGATGAATTGTCGGTTCTATTGTATTCCAGTCAATTGTGGTAAATGGAACTTCTTGAATTTTCATACTACCTCCCATTGCATGTCGTATCTGCAAAAAATAATTTATTTGTTACTGTATAAACGAAATGCTTTCCTGATTCACATTTGATCAAATTAACTCCACGACCTCATAAGTTCATTCCAATTCGTAATAGTTAATACCTCTTCTTTCATCGTATACGGCATATCAATAGCCCCAATATACCATACCGGAAACATTCCGGCAATTCTGGAACCAACGATATCACATTCATATTGATCCCCTATGTACCAGACATCCTCTGCCGGTAAGCCTGCTTTTTCCAACGCCAAATCAAATATTCTGCGGTTTGGTTTTCGAAACATATATTCACTGGTAGCAATAATAAATTCAAATTCGTGATTCGGTAAAAATTTATGGATCCTTTCCTCTAATGTATCGCGGCAGTAGCTTATATTACTGATAACACCGGTGCGAATACCCTGTTCTTTCAGAAAATGTAAGAATTCTGCAATACCCTCTGTAGCTGTTCCCGGCGATGCTGCATCCCAAAAAACCTGATCTAGTTTGCTGCTGGGTATAGAAAGCCTAATGCCCAGGGACTCATATAGATAAGCGGTAAACATAAAATTGGGGACTTCTATTTGAAATTGATGCCGTTTCAGCGGGTCAAATCTTCCAAGTTCATAATTGATTTCATCAGCCACCGCCTGAATTTCCTCCGCTGTCTTATTATATTTATTTACAATTGCATATTTTAAGACTTCTGATGTCCCCTTTACACCATCAAACTTAGCTTCGTTAACCAAGGTTTGTCCGTAATCAAAAAGTATCATTTTGGGTTTTTTCATTACCAGTACCTGCGCTTTCTTTTTATATCTATTATAACATAATGAAATGTTTACTCAATAATCTCATAGTATAAGTTCTTAGAATTATTAAAAGCAATAAGGAAATAAAGAGTAGCGATAAATAACACAACCATGCAAATTATTAATACTACAGGAATTAGCACCAGAGCAAATGTTAAAATATCCATAACCGCCAGAAATGTCCATATCGTTTTTAAATGCTCAGCGTCTAAAGATCTGTTATATTTTTTCTCTGTATCTATTACCCCCATAACAATATTATATGATATATAAAGTGTAATTACGGTAGATATGATTCCAAGTATATACCCTATCCCTAAACCAGTGGAAAGACCAATTAAATCCAACAGGTATAGAATTCCGGAATAAACCGCCATAGCGGTTACCTGTGGTTTCACCTTAGTAAATAGTGTACTTTCCTCCGACATTTCCAATATTCCATTTATCATGATAAGATAACCAGCAAAGTCCGGTATTAATCCGATTTTTGAGTTACCAAGATTCAGATTAAAATCCAGAAAAATTAAAATAAAACCAATGAATATATCTTTCATATTACTCCCATCTATGCTCCAACTCACATACCACTCCGTATATTCTTACTTTATAGCCTCCGTGAAGGACTCATAAGTGTATCTCAACCGTTTTTTTGTCGAATCACCATAGTTAATTGCTTCGACCGGACATCGATGCAGACAGCGCAAACAATTATCGCATTCCTTAAGCACCCAAGCCGCTTTGTTTTCCTGCATTACTATCGCATGAACCGGACAATTTTTCTCGCACAGCCTACAGCCGATACAGGAACCATTCGTACGAAAGGGTAAGGTGCTTCGGGCTTTCTCATATTTAGCCTGAATCATTGGAGTTAACTGCCTAATAAACCAGTTACTATGATAAGGTTTTTGAGTCCCTTGGATAATTCTGTCCAGGGCTTTTTCCGCATGGTATAATTTCTTTTTCTGAACCTCAAAAGATGGTATATTATGCAATATTGAGTAGTTTGTGACCATAACTAGAGAGTATATTATCGGTTTAGGCATACTTTTTTCCAGAAACAATTTTTCAACAGAAAAATCTCCTCCACCCAGATATCCGCCACAAGTCATAATAACAACTACTTTACTAAGATTTATAAATTCACTATTTTTAATAAAGCTTTCCATCTGTTTTGATATTCCCCAAAAACAATTAAAAGTCACCAGATATAACGTTTCACCATCTTTTAGCTGAAAGAGACTCTTATTTTCTAATTGAGTAACATCAAGCAAATCCCCATGAACAGTTTCATGTAGCTTTAACGCAACATGTTTAGAATTGCCGGTCGAGCTATAATATATTACCATATTAATTATCCTTCCCTTTTCAGTACTGTTTTTCCAACTAGATTAATTAACATTTTAAATTCTTGTTATTAAGATTGTATTCTTTTTCCTACCTTTTCTCAACCAAAATTTTCTTTTTAATCCGATTAATTTTTCTTAATACTACAATTTTTATATGCAACTACTTCGATTTGAAAAAACCCTCTCCTATTATTTCATATAAAGTGAGAGGGTTAATCTGTAGTAATAATGCTTTTCCAGGCTTACTATGCTGCTAATTAATTTTATGTCGCTTTGTAAATAGATAATTATTATCCTTGTTATATATTAATTCCTATATATTAATTCCTATATCAATTCTTATTTATTAATTCTTATTATTTCTTTTATGAATTCTTATTAATTCTTTTTATTAATTCTTATATGTAAACTTTACTAATTTTTCTCTTCATCCTTTGGGTCAGCGTTAACAGCTTTTTCAGCATTCATCTTTACATTCAGTTTATGTTTATTAATAGCACTATCCACTTTTGCTATTAATGAACGCCATTGTTTATCAGACATTTTAATATTTTGCTCCTCATCATTTTCCAATTCTTCCGTCAACTTTAACTTGATTTTCTCTTTCCAATTCACTACTTCATCTTTAAATACGTTAGCCATATTAAGTTCTGTACCCTTTTTTAAAGTACTAGATTTCTCAGATGATGCGTTCGTATTGTAGTATTCATTTGTACCTGTTATTTTCATATCAATTCTCTCCTTCTGTTTTTATCTCAGCCATATCTGATTACGTTCAATTAAAATATTACTATATATAATTAAATTAGTTTTTCTTCTTGTCATATCGGCATATATATAGTAAATGTTTATAAATAATTTTATTTATATATTAGTTGGAGGATATGGAAATCTAAATCAGGTTAATGATTTGTTACTGTCGATATCGGAAATATAATATCATATTTTATACTATAAAGCAGAATAAAGTGGTAACTGTTTAGTAAGGCTGACATAAAATAGATTGTGATTTAAATTATTATGGAAAGGATTGATTATATGGTTCCGCCCTTTTTAAGTTATATTACTTTTAATCGTATGGGTTTAACGGCAAGAAATTTAAAATCCATACTGGACACACCAGAAGACTTTGAAATGCATATTATTGACAGCAATTCCAAGGATGACACCTGGGATTATCTTCAGACATTAACGGATAGCCGTATTAAGTCAAAAACACGTTTAACAGTTAATTCAGGACCAATATTTGCTTTAAACTTAAATCTCACTAAAAGAAGACCTGAACAATACTTCTTCTCTATTGACAGTGATGTTTTAATGAAAACACCGGATTGGCTTACACGTTTTATGAGGGTCTTTAATACGTTTCCTGATGTAGGCTTATTAGGTGTTCAAAGAACAGCACCTTACCTCCCGGTATACCCGCCTGTTATACCTAAATCAAGTTATGGCGTTACCTATCTTGAACTTACTGCTGGTATTATTGATGCACCTCTGGATTTTGTACACGGATGCTGCATGGGCATGCGACCAGAATTAATACCTTTGATCGGCTATTGGAGTGAAGAAACCTGTTACGGCGATGCTGAGCTTACACCAAGAGTTATGCACTATACCCCTTTTAAAGCAGGCTACATGACTGATCAAAATATGATTCCGCTAATCGATATCGATATGACACAGAAGATATCCTGTGCAGAATGCATGGTACAAGGATATTGTAAGCAGGATAAAGTTTATAATACCTGTTTTAATATCCATAATAATTACCATAAAAATGAACCTTTTGTTAATTTATACAAATGGAAATATCTTGAGTTTTTTAGAGAACTTCAGGCTGGACAACGGACAGCATATTGTGCCTCTATTTATGACGGCAATTCCATTGCAAACCATGCATATAACAGTGCTTGGGCAATGGAGAATATGAATTATTATATTGCGAATAGTAATTAAGTAACACATTACCTATCTACCACTGAACTAATAACCATGGGATTTTATTATGCTATCCATTTTAAGCCTCATAGTAAAACACCACTTAATCGTCCTAAAGCTCTTATTTCTGGCAATTAAGTGGTGTTTTGCTATGCAAACTAAATTTTCTTGTACTGTTTACAATCAACACCGGCTTAGAATTTCTGATGTTTAATCTACTGCATTCTAATATAGTCAGTATCAATTAATGATTAATTATCACAATTATTAATTTAGTTATGATAATTTACTATTTCCAAACTTCTTCCTTTTATCGACAAAAAAGTAACTAATTCGTTTCATAGGCATATTATTAATATGGGCCGTATTTATATCTTTACGGTCTGATGTAAAATCTTTGACATGAAAATCACAAAATAGAGGAGTTGATAGAAATGTCTTTTAACGAATTGATAGTCAATGGTAGTTTTGAAACAGGAACTTTTCCACCATTTGTTCCATTCAATGCAACCATAACTTCCCTGTATAGCCACACAGGTTTCTTTTCCGCGCTATTGGGAGGTGGAACATCCGAATCTTTTATTTATCAGATTGTTCCAGTAACTGCAGGTGAACGATATGAATTTAAGGTTTCTCTGGCAAAAGTGGGTGTTGCTCCTAATTCTCAAGTAACGGTTGTTATAGCATTTTATGATGTAGCATTTAATTTTTTAGGATTAGGACTTTCATTAACGATTCCAGCTGGCCGCCTGCCAAATGTTAACGATAATAATACCTGGTTAGAAATTTATAGAATTACTGATGCTGCTCCTGTTGGCGCAGCCAATGCTTTTGTATCAATCAACAGAGTACCCCCAGCAGGTAATGCTGATGTAGTTGTAGATGATGTATCATTAGCCGCAGTAACTGGTGCTACCGGTCCTACTGGTCCTACCGGTCCTACCGGTCCTACTGGTCCTACCGCACCTACTGGTCCTACTGGTCCTACTGGTCCTACTGGCGCTACCGGTCCTACTGGTCCTACTGGTGATACCGGTCCTACTGGTGCCGTTGGTGCTACTGGTCCTACCGGACCGACTGGCGCTACCGGTCCTACTGGTCCTACTGGTCCTACTGGTGATACCGGTCCTACTGGTGCCGTTGGTGCTACTGGTCCTACTGGTGATACCGGTCCTACTGGTGCCGTTGGTGCTACTGGTCCTACCGGACCGACTGGCGCTACCGGTCCTACTGGTCCTACGGGTGATACCGGTCCTACCGGTGCCGTTGGTGCTACTGGTCCTACTGGACCGACTGGCGCTACCGGTCCTACTGGTCCTACGGGTGATACCGGTCCTACTGGTGCCGTTGGTGCTACTGGTCCTACCGGACCGACTGGCGCTACCGGTCCTACTGGTCCTACGGGTGATACCGGTCCTACTGGTGCCGTTGGTGCTACTGGTCCTACCGGACCGACTGGCGCTACCGGTCCTACTGGTCCTACGGGTGATACCGGTCCTACTGGTGCCGTTGGTGCTACTGGTCCTACCGGACCGACTGGCGCTACCGGACCGACTGGTCCTACTGGTGATACCGGTCCTACCGGTGCCGTTGGTGCTACTGGTCCTACCGGACCGACTGGCGCTACCGGTCCTACTGGTCCTACGGGTGATACCGGTCCTACTGGTGCCGTTGGTGCTACTGGTCCTACCGGACCGACTGGCGCTACCGGACCGACTGGTCCTACTGGTGATACCGGCCCTACCGGTGCCGTTGGTGCTACTGGTCCTACCGGACCGACTGGCGCTACCGGACCGACTGGTCCTACTGGTGATACCGGACCTACCGGTGCCGTTGGTGCTACTGGCGCTACCGGACCGACTGGTCCTACTGGTGATACCGGTCCTACTGGTGCCGTTGGTGCTACTGGTCCTACCGGACCGACTGGCGCTACCGGACCGACTGGTCCTACTGGTGATACCGGACCTACCGGTGCCGTTGGTGCTACTGGTCCTACCGGACCGACTGGCGCTACCGGACCGACTGGTCCTACTGGTGATACCGGCCCTACCGGCCCTACTGGACCTTAATAGGTTTCAGAAGCACACATTCGGTTTCGATGAAAACCCTCTAAAATACACCTATAAAAAAATCGTCATTTCCAATTAGTGAGATGACCGGCTTGTCAAAAAGGCAAGCCGGTCATCTCATAAACCTAAGAGCAAGAAACGTAACTCTTAACAATATACATAAGTTGTAAACTGTACTATAATATATTGGATTTCGTTCTAATTTTTTTATACTTTGAAAAAATCAACCTTCCCATTGATAAATTTAAGAAATTCTCTTTTTTCCATCTCTTCTGAAAAAACAGTTACCGGAAGAATATATGCCTGTACTGAACTAAAATAAATATAAATAGCTCTTTCTGTTGCAATAATTTTCTCAACCATTGAATAATTTGTTTTATTTTCTGTATTTGGTGTAATTTCATGTATCTTCTCTTCATCGAACTTTAAGATGGCTTCATTGCTATAAGGTAGCCTGCTTTCTCTTTTCATTTTTAATATTCTTTTATTCATTGATTTTAATATCAATTTTTCACTAAATCCAATCCACAATACAGATAAAATGGTCATTAATATAGCTTCAATCAATATTAATTCAAAGTCAGCACCTGCTATGCAAAATATAACAACGAACATAAAAAAAATAAATGGAACAAAAAATCTCGTGGTTTTTAAATATTTCTTACCAGAATTGCTATTTAGTAAATGATATTGATTAAATATTAAATAATCATTATCGTCTAAAGTAATTTTATATTCAAACATATCTTTCACCTCTAATCTACAACTATGCGTTTCTTATTTACTTTTGGATTTAACAACATATTTTAGTATATCCCTCAGATCTTGAAATGATGGAACTTCAACTGAAAATTGTAAATTACTTGCAACCGAATCTGGCTACGAATATGCCAGAGCTGATTGCAGCCAGATCCTAAAATAATTCTTACTAATCCAATAACAAAATTAGCCCGACAGTGCTTAATGCATTTTATATATCAAACAATTATAAAATCATTCTCTTCATCAAGATATCTGGATAAAATAAATATAGCGCACAATTCATATACATTAATCCTCTCTAAATACTCAACTCTATAACCTTTTAATAATTGTTTATTAATATTTCCAATAATGATACCTTTTTCATTTTTAAGTACACATGATCCATTACGATTCAGGAAAATATATATAACTTTTTTTTCTGAAAATAAATTTATTTCCATTTTATTCACAAATGGGGGTCTAAACATGAAATCGTTGGATACATTATTTTCATGTACTAATTCTGCTGTTCCTACTACCATTGATTCTTGGGGGGTTTTTTTTATGATCTGATAATTATAATTGTACTCATTAGATATACTATTTCTATTTTTTTGTATTTCCGTAATGTACCTTACTTTATTTTCAGTATCATAAATGCACCTTCTTCTTTTAATAAATGGGTTCTTGATTATTTTACATAACTTGTTATGTCCATCATATACAACACTAAATATTATGTAGTTTTTTAGAATAATCTCCATACAATGCCTCCTTTATCAAAAAAACAAATACAGGTCTGGATTGCAGAGTTATTTTTTATAAGAATCCCTCTTCTCATTTCAGTAATTTCCAAAAACCACCTTCCGTTAGTTTCTTTGCTCGACTGGATTCGCATTCCAAACTCACTTCATTAAGTATAAAACTGACTATTTTGTTAACTTCACAAGACTTGTATCGTTTGAAAAACATATTTATCGAATATATAAAAATTCTCAACTGTCACATTAATTTTCGTTTGTTTAAAATAATTCAGTAGAAAAGTAATATTAAATTACTATATCCCTTTTTTATCCTTATCTCAATCTATTTTTATAGTATATCAATTATTTCCACATAATTGACATTCCAACTGATAAAAATATTGAAAATGGTCTGTTCCTACCTCATCAAGCTTTCCTAAATTCTTTTGATGGTTATCATTTAAATAACCAATTATAGTTTGTTGTAGATATTTTTTTGTATGTCATATATGCCCCCCTTTATATTTTCATTATTTATACTGTTGCTATAATCCCCAATCCAATCTGTTAATAAATGTATTGTAATCGTTTCCTTTAGCATATCGAATACTTTCCTCCATCCTTTGAAAACCCGGAGAATAACAAATTGAATATTTACGGATATTACCTATCTCAGCTATAAATGTTACTGTTATCGAACTTGCTTCTTTCCATTTATTAACCATCCGCATTGTAATTATGGTTTCTCTTATTATTGCTCTTATCTGTCCATTAAAAGGATGTAGTTCACTCTTCGAATTTAATGAAGCAATTAATTCAATATGCCCATCTTCTCTAATTTCAAATGAAGAATTAAGCATTGTCTTCAACCTTTCTAATGCTGTTCTTGGAGAATGATAGCTAAAAAGTTCTTCAAAGCATGACACTATATCATCTTGTTGATATATATATCCAATTAATTCAGATTTCTTTGTCAATGAAACCAAACAGCAATAATTATCCCTAAACCAATTATCATTATCTATAAACTGTCTTAGTAAATCCAAGGCTTTTTTTGCCTTGACTATTAAATCATCATTAAATACAATTGCATTCTTAAACATCCATATTATTGAGTAAGTACTCAAACTGATTAATACCTCTATACTATTTTCTGCCATAACTTGTTTTCTTTTATATCTAACTATAGCATCCAATAATGCATAATACATATTGATAATCTCAAGTTCATCTAAAGGAAATAATATCTTACTATTGGTTTGAAAATGTACATAGGCATCACTTTCTATTAGCTTTCGAGCGAATTCTAATACTGCAATGTTTTTTTCCCAGAAACTATTCCAATTAGCTTCTAACATATATTTCTCATCGTCTAGGCTTTTATAATATGCATCTAGCAAACCATTTAGTTGTCTTACTAGCCATTTCTTTTCGTAATCAGTATAACTGGTTTCTATTTTATCGTTTTTTGTACTTTCATTATAATTTATTGGGTTTTCATAGCTTATTATATCTGATTTATTATGCTTAAATCTTTTCATACCGAATTCATAGAAAATACTTAATAAACTTCTTGGATTACTTGAATAGTTAATATCCTTTGTTTCGCTTAATATATCTTCTACAATGTAATCTTCCAAATTATCATTAATACTTTCATTAATTTCAATTTCTGATTCCTGCTTCTTTTTAATGTATTCAGCTGATTGAGTTAACTCATCAAACGACCAGCAAGCCTTTTCGATAAATTCATAAACTATGTCTAAAATGCAAGACAAATCAGATGTCCATAGACCATTCATAATTTTATGTCTAATAATCTCTTTTCGGTTATCATGAGTATATAGGATAGCTTGCTCATCTAAATACCAGCCAATTAATTGGTATTCAACTTGCTCCTTTTCTTTAACTGTTATCTCAAAAACAGATTTATTATCTAATAAACCATCCGGAGATTCTAGAAGTATTGATATTCCATTTTCATTCTGGCTAAAAAGAACACTTTTATTGTTAATATGTATCTCTTTAATAGGAACAGGCTTACTTTGTTTTAATATAATTTCTAATCCATTTGTAGCCAATAATGCAAATTCGAAATAAGTATTAAGATATTTAAGTTTTTCTACTCCATCTTTGACTGCTATGAAATCAATATTTTTTATTTTTTCAGGCTTTTCGATACAATTTAAATAATAGTCAAAACATCCCGATTTTCCTTTTTCAAAAATACAGGCCTCATAATTTCCATTTCTAACATTTTTACTAAGTGCAACTGTGCTACAATTAGCACTACCGTATAATACATAATCATTCTTTATCCCATGCAAAATAAAAACCTTGGCATGATAAAAATTATTGCTTTGATTAAATTTATTAAAACAATATGCTTTTATATCATCAGTAAGCCTATTTAGCATTAGATTACTGTTCCTATTCTGAACATAAATATTGCATTTACTTACTTTAAGTACATCTCTCAAATAATAAGTAGCTTTACATTTTGAATCAAAGAACGGAACGATAATATCAATAGACTTTATTTGATCGTTTATCTTAGTTAACAGTTGATCAATAATCGGCATTCTCATATTATCAATCCAAATTTTTGCGTTGTTTCCCTGAATGCTTTCCGATAAGTATTTTAAATCCCTAATATTGTAAAACACCTTATTTTGCAGGGGTATACTATTTTGCATGGCGATGAATTGAAACATTCGGTATGCACTTTGAATTATACTTAACTCCTCTTCATTACCTTCAGAATATTCATATTTTGTAAATACTTCTGTGTTGCTTAACATCCCTGCACAAGTTAGATTACCGCTTCCTACCATCAACTTCGCCTTTTCTTTGCCTAGTAGCAAGAATACCTTTGGATGGAAAGCGTAATCTGTCTTTATTGTATTAATTATATACTTATTACCTAGAGTAACATTATAGTCCCTCATAAGATTAACGGTTAACATTCTTCGATCCGTAAATAAAATTATTTTATTACAGCCCTGTTCCAACATTTTTGCTATAATAACTTTATTAATAAAATTAATATCACAACTATAAGTGGATAGCAAAGCGAACTGATAACCTTTACACATATTTAGTTCTTTAATAATATCTAATGTATCCAAAACATTCTCTCCTTGTATTAAATAAGTTCTAAATCTGTCAAAATACTAATACCCTGAATTACACGCATAACATTAAATGCAGGTCGATCTGAAGATACCCAATGTAATATCCCATCTTCCTGAACAAAATGAAATGTCTGGTTTCTAGTCGTACATAGTTTATCCAACGCCGTTTTTAAGTGCTGATTTAGTATCAAGTGCTGCAATACATACACCAGTAGTTCTTTTACAGTTTTATCTTTATAATTATTAACCGTATCAATCCAAGAGTAGAGAGATATCTGCTCTTGTCCCCCTAGCCTTAAAAAATCGAGTAATAAATCGTCAAAGTCATCCCGATTACTGAGTCGTTGATATACATCAAGCATAATCTGCAATCCTGATATAACTGATAATTCATCAACATTCCTTAAATGTTCGATTATATTTTCTCTATCTTCTTGTGATAGAATATTATTTCCAATTAATGAAGTTATTTTTTTCCTAAGTATCTTTTTATCAACCTCATATAACACTTCATCAATTATTGATATCATATCTAAAGGCATATTTTCCATTTTATATAAAGTTCTTGACCAAATTCCTTCTAGAGAATATGTAAAATACATTCTCGTAGTACAGACTTCCCATCCTAATGCCACTTGTCTAAATGATTCCGGTATTACGCAGGAAGGATTCGCTTTCGGAGAAAATATATCATAAAAAGTAAGTCTCCATTCATGTTCAGTCATACTTTTGACTTTACAACTTTTTAGAACATATTGATAATATTGTAGTGATGTTTTCTGCTTTATAACATATCCATCAGATGTATCTTTGGGAAGAAACAATTCAATTAATTTAATACCATCCTTCGTTTTTCCTATATTCGATAAATGAACTTTTTCACCATACTGAATAAGAACTTTCTTAGGTACTGGTATATTTGATAGCCTATATTTTTTATAGTATTCACTGTCCTTAATCTCGTCTTCAAATGCTAATGCTATTTGTTCTCCGGTTTTAGTAACAAAGTCAATTTTGATATTTTTATTTGAATCAGAATCACGCGTTAATCCCATAATTTTGATTACGTTACGATATACGCCATATCCACCAAAAGCATTTGAAATATACTTATCGTTTAAATCAAATGTTTGTGCGTCTGGATTTTCATTCCATACTTGATTTCCTACCCGTATTCCTTGTAAAGAACTTGGTTCTTTTCTAATTTCTCTTCCATAAGCTATATTACTTAAAATAAAATACCATTCCTGTCTTTTCATATAGGCTTTTAAGTTATTTTCTGTTTTTTTAATATTAGTGTTAAATATAAAATCATAGAGAACCCATGTATAAAAAGACCAGTATCTTGCTCGTGGTGTTACACTAGTTATTCCCGATTGAAGTACATCAGACATATTAATAGCAACATATTTTATTCCAAGCTGATCTTCGCCTAATACTTCATTATATATAGACGAATAATTTAATTTAGGTCCTATATCCATTTCTTAACCCTTTCATTAAAATTAAATTACTAAATCCCCTATTATATTAGGCTATTCTCCTTATCGTAAAATATAAACACAAAGAAAAGCCTAAAATGTATTTTCATAATAATTAAAATGTGTTTTCTCAAAACAACTATAGTAGAATTTAATACTCAATGGGAGTATATCTTGCTATTCTTTTTCTATCTTCTCTAAACAATAATTACATAAATTAAGAAATTGTGTATCAGATACATACAGATTATTAGTATGAACTACATAGTTCTCCTTTACATACATAAATTCTCAATGAATGTCCAGCATTGATTAAAGTCGGCTTCTTTAAATTCTTTTTCTGATAATTTTGCCTTCTCTAACCCTCGATCCTTAAATAATTGCCACATGAAGTCTTTACCTTTAGTTTCTGCATCTAATGTTTCATTAAATGCATTAATTAATGATTTTCTTATCTCTTGACAATTTCTAACCTTATATATTTCATTGTAAGCTCGCAAGTCATCTTTTTCAAATCCAATAAAAAATGCTTTAGAGATGTTAAAACATGCTAAATATTCTTTTAATTCATTGAAAAATTCAATTTGTTGTTGTTCGTTATTTGAATTAAAAGGAATTTTATGATGACAAGCTTTACAAAATTCTTTACTTAATTCTTTTTTATTTTCTTCCCTCAGTTTTAATTTATTTAAGACATTTTCAAAATTAGACTTATACCATATATATCCGTTTAAATGAAAGAATAATTTATCATACTTATCTTTTGTTAAATTTCTTAGATGAATGCGATTTTCAGGTATATCTTCCATTGGATAACCAGTAGCAACAATTCTTCCTTTTACACTTTCACACATATTAATATGTAAAAAATTTTCACCTTTATGTGGAAAATCTATCCTCATTATAAAAATATCATCATTTGCAATTGAAAATGTTATACTCAATCTTGTTGTTGCATCTTCCTTACCTCTCTCATCAGTAGGTTTACTAGTATTAATTTCTTTCATTTGTACATAAAGCCTATGTAGACTTCCACAAAACATAATCTCTTGCAAAATATCTATTAATATTTCTGCAAACATTCTCATATACATAGGATATTCAAGAGATCTTTGGATACATATTAATGCAAGGAAAAATTTAAAAACCGCTAATTTTTGTTTTACTATTAACAAATCATATCCTAGTAACAAATTTGATACACTGTATAAATCTTCGTTCTCTGATTCTTTAACATTACGCTGATCTTTATATAAATTTATATATTGTAGTTTCTTTTGTTCAATTAAACCATTATATATGTCAGGTTCAAGATTATAATGCTTTGTAAATGAAAATTTATTTCCACGATTAATATCCATAATAAAATTTGAAACACCTAAGTTTACAAATATAAGACCATTAATCATTTTATTAATTGCAATAATAGTTTCCTGATACATTTTTAGTTCCATTGCATCCATTATTTCTTGTTTATTTATTTCCATCCTATCAATATCAACCAATAAGCCACAAATATTATATATCCCACTGTTCACATTCCTGATTATTTGTAGTTCATCACTTTCCATTATTAGATCATCTAATTCACCAATCTCTTCCTTAGATATTTTATCTAAGGATAATTTTTTTATATATTCGCTTTCCGAAATCAATTTTTCAGTTATGAACTCAACTTCACTTATATTTTTGAGATTTTCACCTGGTAATACTTCTGTTAACCAAATTGCCTCTGGAATATAATTAGTCAAAAATTCTTCAACAACATCTACCTTGGGTTGATACTCATCTCTATAAATATAATTCAAAAAATGACATAGTGTTCTAATTCTCCTATTAGTTATACAACCAATATCAACAGTTTTCACTACTTTATCCTTTCTTCTACATAAACTACTATTAAATATTTTAGCTATTGTGTAATTTAATTTAGAAACTCAATAGTATCTAATAATTATTATATAGACCAAATTTTCATAAAAATTAATGCATTTTTTACATTATTAAACACCATCTATTTGTTACATTCCAAATAAAAGTTTAGCTTATGTATATAGGTATCTTCATCTAAAACTTTAATATTCTCAGGTATCCCTTTTAAAATATATTTGTTATCGAAACAAATTCCAATATAATCATTATGTAATTCCATTTGTATCTTTGATTTTAACTTAGGAGTATTTCTTTCTAAATATTTTATACACTTATTAATCTGTTTGCATGATGCATAATAAATTTTATCTAATTTGCTAATACCTACTAATGAAAGTATTTTATTTAATAACTCTTTATTGTACCATTCATCTAAATGTGATATTTTTACTATAATTTTTTCAGAACAATCAGATAAATATCTTAGCATGATATCAAATTCATCATCGAATAACTTTCTGTTTTCCAAAATCTCTTTATTGAAAAAATATTTTAACTCATTCTCTTCCCATTTGCTTTTTTTATGTTTCAATAAACCTTCCGTTATTTTAGAGTTTATTGTATACGATGGATTCTCATACTTTTCCTCCACTGGATAACTATACAAATCTTTCTTAAATAATTTATGCTTTCTAATCTGCTCTATAATTTCAGTTTTATAGTCATTAAATATTGATTCTAGTTCTTTATTGATGGGTAAAATATCAATATCTCTTCCACTATTACTTACGTAAACATCTATAGGAATTTTTATAAATTTAACAGAAACACTTTCTATACCATCAATGCTTAACAATTCATCTGGTTCAGCTTTTGTTTTATCATTATAGATATCCATTTCCTCTAAAAAAATTTGATTAATAACATCCATATTTCCACGAAAAATATCAATTCTTTCTAGTTCATATTCAGTTTCTACTTTTTTGTCATTATCATTTGTATTATTTATTAATTGTAAATTATTAAATTCCGGTAATACCTTTCTATTTATAGGATCAAAATATATGTTTCTCAGGATATCTTTTTTCCTTTGTATAACTTGCAACTTTTGTAATGCAGCTTTTCCTGTCGTCTGCAAAGTACACCTATCCGCTGAACAATAAATAAGGCCTTTTATATATAAATCCGCTATCGTTATCTCTAACAGTTTTCTATCAATTCCTAAAATCTTGGAAATTTCTGATATTTCATTAACTCCTTCAGCCAATAGTCTAAGTGTAATCTCATCTAAAAGAGGTAATAAAAAATGTGATCTTTTAGTAATAGACAAATAGGTTCTGACAATGGGAATGTAAACTTCTTCCCTCATCACCCAGGAATAGCCTTCATTTATATCTGTATTTTTCTTAATAAACATATTTATATATTTGTCCACTACAAATCACCTCCAGGCATTATCTTACACTTATCATTATGCTCATATATGTAATCTATAATTTCAACGAACTTATTTTCTGGATGATCAAAATGATAGAAAAAGTCCATATCTCCGCAAATTATTAATAATTTTTTTGCCCTTGAAAACGCAACATTGACTCTCTCTTTCTCCTTTTGAAATCCGATTGAATTTTTTGTTCTTACAGTGCTATAAATAATAATATCATTTTCTCTTCCTTGAAACGCATCTAAAGTATTTATATCAATCATTTTAGCAATTTTATCATATCCATTATTCGTAACTGTACGAGTAATTAATTCCATTTGTCCTCTATATCCGGTTATTATTCCAATATCTAGATTTGATAAATCTCCATCTTTGTTTAACTGTTCCAGTAATTTTCTGACTATAGTATTTTCTGCATAATTACAAAAAGAACCTCCTTTTTTCGGCTTTTCATTTTTATCTTTCATCATACTCGTATTAATCCAAATTATAGATTTACCTTCAAACATTTTTATTGAATGAATTTTTCGTTTGTCCTCAACACCCGTGGCAATTTTACCCTGATAAAACACTTGACTGATTAGATTACCGATATTCCTTATCATACGATATTGTAATGTAAGCACCTGTTTATGCGTATCTGGTAATATGTTAAATAAAATATCAAATAATCTAAAACTGGGTTCTCTCGTTAATTTTGCTATTGTCGGAGATAATTTTTTATCTGCATATGCTGGTAATTGATTTTGGTCTCCCACCAATACTATTTTCTTTGCTTTTATAATTGATACTAATAACTCTGGCGTGGTTGATTTTGCTGCTTCATCAATAATAACATAATCAAAATCCAATTCCTTAACAAAACTGTTTGATAAAAATCCAACGCACGTTCCTGCAATAATCGTTGCACTTTTTATAACTTGACTATCTAAGGTTTCAAAATTACTACATCTATTCAACCAATCTTTTTGAATTTCCTTAATACTAGCCCATCTTTCTTGTTCTTTCTTGTCTTCAACAGACTTATATATCTCATCTTGAGTACATATATATGACTCCGATGATTCCTGAATTTTATCAAATATTTCTTTTCTAATAGCAGACAGCGTATATTTTTGTGCAACGCTTTTTGATATATCCTTTTCTTTACCAATTCTTATAATATCAATACCAGTCTTAATATTATTATTCAATCCTTCAATAATATTATCAACAGCAGTATGCGACTGTGACACAATAAGAATTCTGCATACATCATCGGTTATTTCCACTTGTTGTACTATCTGTGTTATAATTTCACGTATTACTTTTGTTTTACCGGTTCCTGGTGGTCCTTGAATTAAACTTATGCTATCTGTATATATTGCTTTGCATACAGCTTCTTTCTGTGAAACGTCAAATTCATCACTAGAAAAACTGATATTTGATAATGTAGGTGTGGCGGTTGGAATATCCAAATTTAGCAAAATATCTTTAAGGTTTTTTGATGAATAACTATCATCATGCAAAGCTCTTAATGCATAAATTTGGCGTTTATATGAGCTTATATTTGCCCTAAAATCCTCTAGAAGAATTTTTTTATTAGTCAAAATTCGTTTTACCTTACCAAGAATTATTTTTTTCACCAAATCTATCACAAATATGGTTGAATCCTCTTCATATCTAACACTGTTAAAAGAACCAACATCAACATATACAGGATTACCTTTATTATCCACATCTTCAACTATATATCGAGTTTCGCTATTTAACTCATCCAAATCATTATTATAATATTTTTCAAGCTTAACCAATAGTTGTTTTTCTTCTATTGAATAACCTGACAATAATACTCTACCAGATTTCTCCTTTTCATTAACTATTGACTCGTCCAATCCTTCTTGCCACTTACCAAATAATTCATCGAATAGTTCATCTTGTTTTTGCACTTCATATTGTTCACTACTACTATTTTTAAATTTAACAACTAGGCGATCATTATTATTATATCCTAATGAAGCTCTCCCCCTCTTTGCCTCATAAGAATTAACAAATTGAATGTTTCCCGTTATTTCAAACCCTTTTTTATCGAATCTTACCTTTCTATCGAGCGAAAGCGGTAAAATTCTAACGGTTTCAAACAATTCACTTTCTTTATTATATATACTTTCTAAAGCCACCTTTTTCCCTGTAAAAAAGTAAACATCCTCTTTCTTATCATAAAATCCCGTCAATCTACGAAATTGATATTTAAGATATGATTTAGTAAATATCGTCATATTTATATCTGACTCTACTAAATTTATTTTTTTCAGATATTCTAGCTTATCGCTATCTACCAAACAAATAAAGTTTTCTCTTTCAGAAATATTTTCTCCTATTATATCTTTTAACTTGTCTATAATTTCATCTATATTTTGAAACCTATTTTTCGGTTCTACTTCTATCATACCTTTTATAAGCACATATAAATCTTCAAATATTCGCATATCTTTCATAGTGTCTATCATCATTTGCGAACCATTAGGATCAATCCCAAAAAAGATTTTAAACATTACTGCTCCAATGGAAAAAATATCACTTGCTTCAGTGGTATCATTTCCTAAAATAACTTCAGGTGCTGAATAATTTTTTGAATAAAATGGGAAAGTAGTTTCCTTTTCAATTATTGTTTTTATTTTACTCGTACCAAAGTCGATAAGTATAACTTCGCCTGTCTCCTCATTATACATAATATTTGATGGTTTTATATCCCTATGTAATACATTATTATTGTGTGCTTCTGAAACGGCATAGAGAATTTTCAAACATATTTCATATTTTTTAACCTGTGAAAAATCATTCATATCTAATTCTTCCAGATTATCTCCATAGACATAATCCAATAATATTGCTCCCCAATTTCTATTCTTAGCAAAACTAATATTTATTAAATGATCCCGAATCTTAACTATGTTTTTACATGAATTTAATATCTTTAAAGCTTCTATTTCTCTTTTAAACATTAATTTTTCAAGTCTATTATCTAAAGGACCAATTAGTTTTAATGCATATACGCGTTCACATTTCTCCTTGAATTTTTCTTTAACTTTTGCTATTACCGTATTACCATGTTCTGATGTATGTTTTATCTCTATAACTTCATAATTATCTATAGTTTTACTATTGTCCATATCTATCTTCTCCCTTAATAATATTTTATACAAATGTTTTTACTTAGTTTCTACTGTACCTGTTAATCAAAAAATATGATACGACTATATTAAGGGCTTTGATTATTGTATGCGGCAAGAGAATAAAAATAATTATGTAATACAATGATAGTGATGTTATATTAAATGCCTTATCAATAAGGAACATTATACCAAATTCAAAAACAGCAAATAATTTTACCCAGAAGCTAAATTTTTCATATTCATCATTAAAGCGAATGGCAATATAAATAAGACTTAATAAAATTACTAACCAACCTATCATTACTTGTTACGATTACAGTTGAAAATGAAAACGCTTCTACAAAATCAAATATATTATCAGTATATCCCTTAAATCCTGCTTTCATCGCTATTATATAAAATGGGACACCCACAACACACGTTAATACTATAATTTCATTTACTCGGTAATATTTTAACCAAAGTGATATTACCAAAGAAAATACAATTTGAATAAATGTAATCTTTAAGTTTCTTTTAAAATAAAACTCTTTTGCGGTTATATTTTCATAGCCAATATTATATGCACTGTTCCAATCTCTTTCCGCATCATACAACTGTATAATTAAACCAATTCCTAATATAGCAAACATCCAACCAATTTTCCATTCCAATTATTCCACCCCATTTTTGATTGTCCTTGTATAATTATATATCATTATTTTTCCAACCTCAACAATTTATTCCAATTCATCTCATTCTTTTACAAATAATGTTTAATCTCTTTTCTTAACAATAATTACTTTTTCCTATAATCCAACTCTTCAAAGTTTAGTTAATACCCCATTCAAAATCTATCAATTCAATATATAAGATGTATTAAATCAAACGAGATTGACTAGTTTATGGTACCCCAAAAACATAAGAAAACCGTTGGAAACACTAAGATACAGCGGTTAAACACTCTTTTAAAATTACATTCCCATTTCTCTCGTCCAGGGTTTCTGACAAAAATAAGCTGTAGCCACAACACCTCATCCATATCGAACGTTCTACCAACTTTGCCCCGAAAACCTGCGGTATTTTACGATACCCAAAACGCAAGAAAACCGCCGGAAATACTACATTTCCAGCGGTTAAGCACTCTTTTAAAATATAAAATTACATTCCCATCTGTTTTGCAACTTCGTCGGCAAAGTTTTCTTCTTTTTTAGCAAGTCCTTCACCAGTTTCAAAACGTACAAAGCTCTTAATAGAAATAGGTGTGCCAAGTTCTTTCGATACAGCTTCAAGATATTTCTGAACGGTTAAATCACCATCTTTTACATATACCTGTTCAACTAAGCAGATTTCTTTTAATTCTTTATTTAAACGACCTTCGATCATTTTTTCAATGATGTTTTCAGGTTTTCCTGTATTTTCATTGGCAACCTGAGCTTTTAAGATTTCTTTTTCATGTTCGATGTAATCCTGAGGAACATCGGATTTCTGAACATATTTTGGGTAAATAGCTGCAATCTGCATTGCAATGTTTTTGGCTGCTTCTTTAGCTGCATCATTGTAAACAGCACATTCTGCTTCAACTAAAACACCGATTCTTCCGCCGCCATGGATGTAGGATTCTACGAAACCATTCTCTGCAACAACTTTCTGGAATCTTCTGATGTTCATATTTTCGCCGATAATAGCGATCTGGGAAGATAATTCTTCTTTAATAGTCTTAGAAGGATCTAAGTCCCATTTTTCAGCTAAAAATGTATCAATATCTTCAGTTGATGTTTTTGCTGCCTGATTTACAACTGCAGTTACGAATGCTCTGAAGGTTTCGTTCTTAGCTACGAAGTCAGTTTCGCTGTTAACTTCAACGATAGCTGCTGTTTTGCCATCTTCGCTGATGGAAGTTGCACAGATACCTTCTGCTGCGATTCTTCCCGCTTTTTTCTCAGCTGCTGCAAGTCCTTTTTCACGTAAGAACTCTACTGCTTTATCCATATCTCCATCGGTAGCGGCAAGAGCTTTTTTACAATCCATCATGCCGGCTCCGGTCATTTCTCTTAAATCTTTTACCATTGCTGCTGTAATAGCCATGTTTAAATACCTCCATAATATTGATTATATAACTAGCCGGATAATTTTAAATCCCAGGATTTAAAATTATCCGGTACACAACATACACAAGAAAATGCATAGTTTGCGTGTAACAATCCCTAAGAACCAACTATCAAAATAATTATTATGCTTCTACAAATTCTTCTGTAGTTTCTTCTGCTGCTTCAACCGTAGCTTCAGTTCCATCTGTATACTGAGCACCCTGGTTAGCTTCGATAACAGCGTCTGCCATCTTAGCAACAATTAATTTAACTGCTCTGATTGCATCGTCATTACCTGGGATTACATAATCTAATTCTTCTGGATCACAGTTAGTATCTGCAATACCAATCAACGGAATACCTAATACATGTGCTTCCTGGATACAGATTCTTTCCTTCTTAGGATCTACAACAAAGATTGCATCAGGAATTGATTTCATATCTTTAATACCGCCAAGGTTCTTTTCAAGTTTTTCCCATTCTTTTTTCAGTTCAATAACTTCTTTTTTAGGGAGAACTTCGAAAGTACCGTCTTGGGACATAGTTTCGATTTGTTTTAATCTTGCAATTCTGCTCTGGATGGTTTTGAAGTTTGTTAACATACCGCCTAACCATCTTTCATTTACAAAGTACATACCGCAGCGTTCTGCTTCTGATTTAATAGAATCCTGAGCTTGTTTTTTAGTACCTACGAAAAGGATTTTTCCGCCTTCTGCTACAACATTTTTGATTGCGTAGTAAGCTTCGTCTACTTTACCTACTGATTTCTGTAAGTCGATGATGTAGATACCGTTTCTTTCTGTGTAGATGTACTCTGCCATTTTAGGGTTCCATCTTCTTGTCTGGTGTCCAAAATGTACACCTGCTTCAAGTAATTGCTTCATTGATATAACGCTCATAATTTACCTCCATTTGGTTGTTTTCTTCCGCATGTATCGTTTTCCAGGCAGACCCGGCTGGGCACCTTGCCAAAAATCAACATGCGTGCAATTTAGCATATGAATTATATCATATGTAACAAATGTTGGCAAGCATTATTTTATCTACTTATGTTTTTATTTTATCAACTTATGTTTTTATCTTATCAACAAATGTTTTTATCTTATCAATTTATGTTTTTATCCTATCAACTTATGTTATCTTCCATGCCAGTTCAACTGCAAATACATTATCTTTAAAGGACGCAGTTATTCTGCCTTTCATCTTTTCCATCAGTATTTTAGCAATGGTCAGTCCTAATCCGGTGTTCTGCCCCTGGCGGCTTTTATCTACGGTATAAAAACGGTCAAAAATATGCTCAATATCTTGTTCGCTTAAATCCTTAGTGTCATTTTGGAACAGAATGATTCCTTCCCCATCTGTACAATATTGTTTAATGATAAAAAAAGACTGACTGTATTTTAAAGCATTCTGGACCAAATTATTCAGTATTCGGTTAAGTTGAATTTTATCAGCTATGATATTAAAGGGACTCTCACACAATTGAATATCCACTTGTATCTGTTTTCTTTCAAACTGCTGATAAGATACCAACACTTCCTTTAAAAGAGGCTTAACAGGTATGCTTTCGTAAAGAAGCGGATAATCCTCCCCTTCAATTCTTGAAAGCTCATAAAAATCCTCAATAAAGCCTTGAAGCACCTTAGCTCTTTTATATATTATACCCAAATATTCATTGATATCAGCTTCTTTGATTTTTAAGTCTAAAATCAATTCTACATATCCAATAATGGAGGTCAGAGGGGTACGAAGATCATGGGATATATTTTCGATTTCCCGTCTAATCTGTGTTTCTCTTCTTTGATACTGAATCCGCTCCTGCTGACTGAATTCATAGAGTTTATTTATCCGAACAAGCAGGGCTTCCATTTTTTTATTGGCAGTAATCGCTTTTAATTTTGTATTGCTGTCCTTTTGATTTTCCTTCTCCTCCATCTGCAATGCAGTATAGTGGATTGCCCGATTCAGATATAATAACCGTATCACTAAATAAATGCTAATTACAGCAAGTCCTACAATAATGTAAATCATCCGGACAATCCTCCCTTCTGCTATAATTTAAATAATCTAATTGATTTTAAAAATAGTCTATCGTTAGTTTGAGTTTAAGCATAATTTATAATCAATAATACTATTTTATCTCTTTTTTACGAAACCACAGATACCCAGCGAAGGCAATCAGAATCGTCTGCACCGTGCCTAGTATCCAGCAATTCCGATATCCTACCGAGTCAGTCCAATAAAAAATTAAACTGCCGGCCTTATCATCACTTCCGATATAACTTAATATATTCCAGGGAAGCAGCTTTGTTAGTTCCTCAAACAAATGGAATTTCATTCCTAACGCATTGCACACAAGAGGAAGGGCTATCATAAGTCCACTAGATGCTGCGATAGCTCCAGACCCTTCTATGTTAAAGGTAAAGCAGTTAGACGCAGCAAGACCAAACAAAAACAAAGGCAGGGCTGCGGTACATGCCCTTAACAGGATTTTTAGCTGTTGGATTCCAGAGTCTTCTAGTAAAAGGTATGAACTAATCACATGGAATCCGATAATGATAGTAAAGGCAGCTATAGCGTATACCATCTGCACGATAAGTTTACCAAAATAAATTTTTCCTCTGGATATTCCATAAGATACACTATTTTTCATAGTATGACCAGCATGCTCATTACCAAAAACCATACTGCTTACAACTATACATAATACATAAACCATTACCATACTTGTGGTTACATTTGAAAATGAAAAATAAGTAGTTGCGTAAGGAAATGAAGCATCCGTATACTTCAAAACCGCTAAAACAATATTGGAACTTAGCAATAATAAAGAGCAGAGTGCAATAAATAAATAGGTCCATTTATACCTCTGCAAACGGTAAAATTCACTCTTAATGTACAGAATCATTATTCTTACCTCCTACCAGCTGAATAAAATAATTCTCAAGATCCAGCTCCTTTAATTTGATACCATTCAGTTTAACGCCATTATTTACAGCCAGTTCACTAATAACTGATGGTTCGTCAAGATATCCGTAAACCTGAATTGCATAATCCGGTGTAACTTTGTAGGAGATATTACTTAATTTTTGTTCCAGAAGAGCTGTCATTTTTTCCACCTGGTCCACTCTAAGTTCCAGATATTTATTGCATTCCTTTAATAACTCATCGTGGGATAACTGCTTTACCATATTTCCATTATGAATAAATCCATAGTTAGTTACAAGACTTGACAGTTCAGATAAGATATGGCTGGAGATTAATATAGTAATGTGTTTTTCCTGATTTAACTGAAGCAAAAGATTTCTTATTTCCACTATCCCAAAGGGGTCAAGCCCGTTAATAGGTTCATCCAGAAGAAGAAAATCCGGATTGTTCATTAGTGCCAATGCTAACCCAAGCCTTTGTTTCATGCCAAGAGAAAAGCTCTTATACTTCTTATTTCCGGTATCGGATAAACCGACCTCTTTTAATACCTCACTTACACAATTTTTTCCAGGTATTCCTCTTTGGAGACGGTAGTATTCTAAATTCTGTTCTGCTGTTAAGTAGGAATAGAAACTGGGAGATTCAATAATTGCTCCTATTTTTTTCCGCTCTCTGTTCATAGGTCCTTCCCCATAGGTCTGAAATAATGAAAATTCCCCCTCCGTCGGATAGGCCTGCCCGGTTATCAGCCTTAAAAGAGTCGTTTTTCCGGCACCGTTCTTGCCTACCAGACCATATATCTCTCCCTGCTTAATTTCCATGGTCACATTGTTTAAAGCGTAAACTGAGTTATATTTCTTAGTAAGGTTTTTCATAGATAATACAGTTTCTCTCATTCTACCCACCGCATATCGCAAGTTCATTTGCGATACTGCCACTAATAAATAGGTTGAAAGAATCATATTGTGGCATCCTTTCAATTTTAATATTTTCTTTCAACCTTTCCGTCATAAGATAACATAATGAAAAATTAAGACTTGGTGGAGACACTTTTTTCCTCACTATGCCTTCATATGATTATTGTATTGACTGCAATCATTACTTACCTACTAATAATAACAATTTAGTTTAAACAAGTACTTAATAAAGTTTAAAGAAAGTATAAAGCTGAAATACCGGATGATTCATATCCTCACTATTTCAGCTTAATTAATTCTGGTGGGAATAGTTTATTCATTTACTCTGCCTGCAGAAGTATCCATTTTAAATCCGATGCCCCATACTGTTTTAATATAGGATCCTTCTTCATCATAGTCTTTTATCTTCTTTCTGATATTGCTGATGTGTACATTAATTGTATTATCTTCTCCATAATAATTATTCTGCCAGATTTCCTGATAAAGCTGTTCTTTGGTAAATACTTTCTCTGGATGCTTTAACAAAAATAATAATATATCAAATTCACTTCCGGTCAGGTTTATCGGTTTATCTTTCACGAAAACTTCTCTGGATGTTTCATTTAAACTTAGATTCTTAAATTCTAAAACCCCACTTTCACTAGCTGATAATGCTCCTTTACTTCTTCTAAGTATAGCTTCAACCCTGGCAATAACCTCTTCCCGTTCAAAAGGTTTTGTCATATAATCATCAGCACCGTTTTTTAGCACTTTTACTTTATCCTCTAAGGTACTCTTAGCCGATATCACTAGAATAGGTGTATTATCCTTTTTTCGTATAAGCTGTATCAGTTCTTCACCTGAAATACCTGGAATCATTAAATCAAGCAGTATTAAATCACAGCTCTCCATAGACAATAAAAGCCTGGCCTCTGTTCCGGAGTAAGCACAGCTTACCTGGTATCCTGCATTTTCAAGATGTTTTTTTAAAAGTTTGTTAATATCCTCATCATCTTCTACAATCAATATTCTATTCATAAGTTTACCTCAGTTCCTTATGGAATTTTCATCATAATTTACTGTATTATACCATTGACAGATTTTTTTGTACAGAATGCACCAATACATTTCCTAACAATCTCATGAAGGAAACTCTTAACTATTACAAACATACCAGATTCCGCCAAACGCTTTTTACTGCTGATTCCATCTCACATTTGCCGTAAATACTTTACCATACTTATGTAATCTTACTAAACGAAACACACAAAGAAAAACCAACCCGGCAATTACTCCACCGGATTGGTTTTCAAATAGTACTTATTTACTTCCTAATGCATAATCAGCTGCATCTTCACCGCCAAGTCGTCCGGAGGTAAAGGAATAGCCAATACCGACTCCATTGCCAACATAAGTATCGTTAAACAATACGCCTTCTGACTCCAGTCCGACTGCATATAAACCTTTAATAGGAACACGTTGGTCATTTAACACTTTAAATTTTGTATTAACTAACAGACCGCCTACAGAGCCTAAATTATTGATTTGTGCTACAACTGCATAGTAGGGTCCTTCTTCACCCATTGGAGTCAGATATTCTGCTTTTTTACCAAATTCCGTATCTACTCCGCTCTTAATTGCTTTCATGTAATTATTATATTCGTCTTTAAAGGTTTCAACATCCATTCCTGCATTCGTAGCAAGTTCTTCAATGGTATTGCCTTTATATCCATCGCCGTTTTCTACCATGGAATCAAATACTTTTACAACATTTTTCCAAGGATTTTCTAACGTATACTGATCCTTAAAATCTGCATAAAATTCTGGAGGCATTCCTGGTAGTGATGGTGCATCTACGCCACTCATACCCTTTTCTTCTAACTTCTCTAACTGCTGTTTAGAAACTATTACCATATGGTAGGGTCCGTTAAAAGCACTGGTATTAGCTGCTGCTACTGCCGTTAAGGTAGCTGCCTCGTCCCTGAATCTGGCACCGGAAGGTCCTACATTCATAAAGTTAGGAAGATAGCTGAGCATAAGAGGGTAGCTGGCTTCAAAGGAATCATATTGTTTTTTCAGATTTTCCGTTGCTTTAGACAAAGTCTGGTGAAGCATCTGTCCGCCAACATTATCAGGAACTTTTGCACCGATGTCCCAAGCCATTTTAAGACCTTCACCTACATTTTGTCCCAGACCGCCATTAATACCTTCAAAGCCAAATAATTCTTTCACCATTTCAGCATTAGCAGCATAACCGCCGGTTGCCATTACAACACTTTTCGCAGTGATTTCTAATGTAGTTCCATCTTTCTTTTCTGCACTTACGCCGGTTACATCACCTTTATCATTGGTTAAGAGTTTCTTACCGGTAGTTTCTGTCAGTACCTGTCCGCCGCTTTTTTCAACGGATTCCTTTAACATATTTTTTAGCAGTTCCTGACGTGTATCGTATGGAGGCAGCATATGAAGCTGTTCCCCGCCAAAGTTAATAAATGTGGTATTATAGCCTTTAGAAGTCAACCAGTCATAGGTTTCTCCTGATTTTGTTACATACTGTCTGACAGCCGCTGCGTCCACTCTCCAGTGATTATTGACAATCCAGTCAGAAATTTCTTTTTCTACTTCTACTTTCACACCATTGTCTAGCGCAACAGAAGAATTATAGAATTTACCAGCCCAGGATAAATTGCTGGCTCCACCAATCGTTGCTGTTTTTTCAATCAGTATTACCTTAGCTCCTTTATCGGATGCAGAAACTGCTGCCGAAACTCCGGAAGCTCCTGCACCAACTACTACTACATCCGCAGTTAACTTTTCAACTTTTCCTTCGTTTTCTTTGGCTACTACGTTGGCTTTGAGTTTGTCTACATCGCCTCCGGCCTGCTTAACTGTATCTTCAATCGCGCTTAAGAAGCCGTCGCTGGTTTTTGTTGCGCCGGAAACTGCATCCACTGCTAAGGTCTGCCCGCTTAACACCTGTTCCTTTATTGTTTTCAGTGCTTCCGAACCGATACCTTCTGTTTCCGTCTGACTTACAATATTGATATCTGTAATTTCCGTTTCGCTAAAGGTAACTTCTACGGTTATTGTTCCGTCTTTACCATCTGCCTTCGCCGTATAAGTTCCCGGCGTATACTTCATTGCGGTTTCTGCAGAAGTATCTTTAGAACCGGTATTATCCGTGCTTTCTGCTGTACCTGTATTTTCTGCGGTATCTATGCTTTCTGAGCTGTTATCTGTTTTCTGATCATTTTTCTTGTTTTCACACCCTCCAAGAAGAGAAACAAATAATGTAAAACATAATGCCATAACTATTAAAGATTTACTTTTTCTTTTCATGTTACCTCCCATTACTTACTGCCACATAATAACTAGATGATATACTACAAACTGTAATCACTACTATAAACTTTCACTGAAAACTGCTTTCGCCAAAATCAATCGCAAATTAAAAAGAATAAAGTGTGGCATATTTTCTTTCAACCTGCATATACTTCTGATACTGCCTGTAACTCTTATATATAGCCCATTGCCCTGGAAAGATTAATAAAATCCTGAACGCAATTAAAAGGAATATATTCTGTCAGACTGTTTTATTATTTTGGTTATGTTTGTCTCCAGTCATTCAATGCCGTATTTCTTCATCCTCCTATTTTTAACATTCAGCAGCTTTACAAGACTGCTTAATAAATGTTACACCTTGGTGTAAGACCAATGTCAATAGTTTGTTAATTAACAAACTATCTTTTTTTCCGTTTTTTTCGTTCCAAGTATGCATTTAGTATTATTTGGATTATAATATTACTGAATTATAGTCAATCCCTGACCTTCGTATTAGAATAAAAAGATATAAAGAAATTATTTTTTTGAATATCTGATAATGTAACACTCAATTAATCGGATGATCCGCCGCCCTAACGAATACCGGTACCTCTGTTTTATAGTATCAGCAATACCGGAATTACATATTAAGACAGTTTGGTTGATTATATCGAATCAACTGGTATATTGACCTCTAAAAAGGTTTGTCTTACGTCCTGGGTTTTTTCAGTCAGAATAATTCTTCCAATTATATCGCCATCCATCTTTAATTGATTTTCATGTATATAGTCTATCATAAACTGCATTGATTCTCTGGTTATATAATCTCCGGTAGTCTTAATAATAGATGAAATATATTTTTTGCCTTCAATATACTCAATCCCTTCATCAGCTTTAATACCAAGGAGTGCTGCATCTTTTTCCTCCAGGGCCAACCCCCAGTTGTAATCAAAGGTATCATCCGTTGACAGTACTTCCATACTATTAATATGAAAAGAAAAGAATGCAAATGGCAGGTATTTCATCCACTCTTCCACTTTTTTAATTAAATCTTCGCTTTTTACCAGATTGTTTTTATCCGTCTGCCTGATTCTGTAAATACCCGGCAGTTCTTTTGCCACACACTTATTTTCTATTGACTCTAGATCGGAAAAATTGTCCGTTATCTCCTCCAGTTTTTTAAGGATCATCAATTTACGTTCAATTTCCTTGGTTAAATTAACTTTTCTTTCATTAATTTTATGAATAATAGCATCCGTTGTACTTTTTCTAGTAAGGGAAGAAACTTCCTGCATGGAAAACTCAAGGCTCCTGTACCATCTGCTCATAAGCATATTCCTGGCATCTAAATCGTCAAAATACCGGTAATTATTTTTTTTACTTTTAATTGGTTTTACTATTCCATATTTTTCGTACAGCCTTATTGTATCGACCGTCACTCCTAGTAATTCCGCAAATTCACTAATCGTATATTTCATTTTAGCACCTATTCTTGCGCACGCTCTTTACGCATACTAAGTTTGTGCTGTGCAAGCACAAACTTGCGGTTGAAAAATTTATTTTTCAACCTACACCCACCAGCTGTCAGTCATACAAAAAGACAAGTAATAATTACCTGTCTTTTTATTTTTCATATAAGTTATTTTAGTTATGCTAATTTGATAAAATTGTTCAGAAATACTTTTTATTACCCCAGAGATTACTCTTTTTTAAATCTACATATTCATTATAGGCACGTTCCAGTATCTGTTTTTCATTAGAAAACTTTAACATATGGTATGCTTCATGAAATTTGTAATATCCGGAATCCATAAAATATTCTTCTCTTTGTGGTTTGCTGTAATAGCTATCAGACATCATTAAGTACCAATGAACATCCTTTATTACTGTATTCTGCGGTGTGCTGAATGTATACTGGCTCTTGCCGATATACTTAATAATAGAAGCATCCGTTCCAGTTTCTTCTTTCACTTCACGTATTGCTGTCTCCTTATATTCTTCGCCTTCCTCCACAGTCCCTTTTGGCAGAACCCAACCTTCATATTTATTTTTATAGTTCTTATACAGTAGTAAAATCTTTCCTCTGAATATAACTACACCGCCACAGCTCGTTGCTTCAATCATCGCAATCCCTCCTGTATATTGGTGTGTCGATTTTTCTACTAACAGTATACATCATTTTTCATAATTGTTCAACTAATATTTATGCAATACTCACAAATACATCCTATCTCCCATGTCATTTTCAACGCTGACTAATGAAAATGCGCCAAATATAATATCAATTTACTTATTATTAAAGTAAGTTTTGAATATTTTAGAAGCAATGGGTACCGCATATTCACTACCGGTTCCTACACTTTCCACGATTATACTTACGGCAATTTCAGGCTTTTCAGCAGGTGCAAAGCCAACAAACCAGGCATGGGCCGGTTTATTTTCAACATACTCTGCAGAGCCGGTTTTACCTGCTACGGTGTAACTCTTATTATTTAAAGCCGACCCAGTTCCGCTTTTTACCACTTCACGCATAAAGGAAGTCATGATCTGGGCCTCATCCGGTGTAATCAAAGTATCGTAAATCTCCGGCATGTATTTTTTAATTACTGTACCGCCCTGATTCTCAATATGGTCAACTACATAAGGTTTCATCATAACCCCGCCGTTGGCTATGGTTGACGCAATCAGAGCATTATGAAGCGGAGTGATCTGGGTTTTTCCCTGACCGATTACCGTCTGAGGTATTTCACTCTTAGGAGATTTTGAGGTCAGAACATAACTACTTTGATTATATGCCAGATTGGTTGGCAAAGGTTCATTAAATAAAAATCTTTCGCATAATTTATGAAAAGAGGCAACATCCAAGGTAATACCGATATTGGCAAAGGAGGCATTACAGGATTTTGCAAAAGATTCTTTTAAGTCTTCTTTTCCGTGAACCTTGTTATTATAACAGTTAATCGTTACACTATTAAATTTACCTTTACCTGTACAATCATAAGTATAATCCTCATAATCAGGATTTTCTTTCATATATTCCAATGCCGTAAGTATCTTAAAGGTGGAGCCGGGTGGATATAATCCTTGAGTCGCACGGTTAATTAGGGCTGAATCATTATCACTGTCTTTTAATAAGTCTTCCCATAAAACATTAATATTATTTGGGTCATAGTCAGGTTTTGAAACCATTGCAAGTATTTTACCTGAGGATGGTTCTGTTACCACCACCGCGCCTTTATTATCTCCAAGCGCTTCATAGGCAGCTTTCTGAAGCCTGCTGTCAATCGTAGTAACTACATTGTCCCCGATATTTTTTTCTCCGGATAATTCCCTTAGAATTTTACTGATTTCATTGTTATTGGAGGTTAGCAGGTGAAAATTCTCAGAAGCTTCAATACCGGTCTTTCCTTTAGAAAAGCGCCCTACCACATGGGCAAACATACTTCCAAAGGGATAAACCCTCTTTTCTTTTCCTTTTTTATCTGTAACGGTATGAGCCAGAATCTGACCATCCGAAGAGATAATATCACCTCGAACAATCTGTTCCGCCAGCAAATCCTGCCTTTGATTATAGGCATTATTAATTACCTCCGAACTTTGGGTAACCATAAAATTCACAAAATACCCCAGTACCAATACAAATAAACCTGCAAAAATATAGGTAACCAGCATGATTTCCCGATTCGTCTTTTCCTTTTTTGCAGCTTTTATCTTCGGTACTGTTATTTCGTTCTCTGGAGAACTCTCCTTGTCTTCGTGAAGTGCCTGATTTAAGGCATTGATTTTATCCGATTTAAATGCGGCTTTTACTTTATTCAGTTTCTTTTTTGCGTTTTCTTTTTCTTTTTTCAATATTCTCATTCCTGTCCTGACCCAGTACATAAAGTCCCTGGATCACACTAAACATTATTATGCTGCTTAATATGGAACTGCCGCCGTAACTGATAAGGGGCAGAGTAACACCGGTAGACGGGATAAACTTGGTTACTCCTCCGATAGACAAAAAAACCTGGAAAATATACATAATACTAAGCCCTAAAGCTATCAGTTTATAAAAGGTATTATTTAACTTCATTGCAATGTTTATAAACATAACGAAGGTACTGATGCAGATTAAAATCAGGCAGACAGCAAAAAGACCGCCCATCTCCTCCGAAATTGCCGAGAAAATAAAATCACTTGCCACTACCGGAATACTGGTTGGAAGTCCATGATATAAGCCCATGCCAAACCACCCCCCGGTTCCGATGGCAAATAAGGACTGGGATACCTGATACCCTTCTTTATCAATTAAAGACCAGGGATTTCTCCAAACCATAACTCTTACCCGGACATGGTTAAACAAGTGATATGCCAGATAAGATGCTCCGCTCCCTGCAATTAATCCCGCGAAAAAATAGATTGGCTGGGAGGTTGCTACAAATAACATAACCAGATAAGTGATAAAAAATATTAATGCACCGCCTAAATCCTTTTCCAACACCAAAATAATGACATGAAGAGCCGCCAGGGCTGTTACCAATATGATATACTTAAAATCTGTCCTTTTTGATAAAAGGGCTGCAATGCAAAAAACAAATATCAGCTTCACAAATTCCGAAGGCTGAAAGGTGATACCTGCAATCCTTATCCAGTTGGTAGCACCGTAATTTTCAACCCCCCAGACGAATACGGAGGAGAGCAATAAAACTCCAAAGACACCATATATCCATCCTAATCTTGCTAAATGTTTGATCTTATCCATCAGCAGCGGAATAACCAGACACAGCCCCAGGGCTGCGGAGGCTATGAGAAACTGTTTTACTGCTTTGTCAAAGGATAATCTGGTCAGCATTACATAACCGGTGGTTATGAAAAATAACATATTATGAAGAATCTGTTTGGAAAGATTCACATAGATCCATTGATAAAGACATAAAACCAGTATCATTGCCGCCGCTTCCATTGCATATAAAAATATTGTCTTTACACTTTTTACATTCAGATATAGTACCAGATAGCAGATGAAGTGAAATGCAAATAGCAGATAGCTCATTCTCCGGTAAATCCTGTTTTGTTTCTTTTTATCTTCAAAACCAAATACACGGAACGCATAATAGGTATAAACAGCAATCAAAACAATATTGATATATTTCGAAAATTCCGTAATTATATTAACCAATCCCACTCAACCCCTTTATAAATCGTTTCATATATCCGGTCATCTATTCTACGCCACGCTTAAAGTGTCCGCGTGTGAAATCTTTTATCTCATCAATATTCCTGCTGCCAAAGATATAACTGTCTACAAATGCTCCGAGGATTTTTCTTGTTTCCTCATAGGATTCATTCGTAAAATTTAACCTTATATGCCTGGTCTTTAGTTCCTTTATCTCATCTGTATTAGAAAGCAGGGACAAACACTGACTATTATATATGGTATTAAAACACTCTCTGCAATGCCGTTTTACCCGGAAATTCTTATTAAACCGGTCGGTTAATACTGACTCATTCCAATCAATCCCACAGCAGGGAGTATCACTAGTCTTCGTATAATTCTTATTGCTGCCCCCAGTCACTGTCTTTATAAGGCATTGAGCGGAGATCATAAGCGGAAGGTATCCATATACAATAATATCATGGAAGACACGATCCATCTCTTTTAATTCATTATAGTTTAATTCCACTGGTGCCGTAAAGTTACTGATGCCTAAATCCTTCCAAAATTCCGCTCCGGATCGGTTCATAACATACAGGTTATAATCCGTTATCAGTTCCTTATTAAGAACTACCGTCTGTAACTCTTTGGTTACAAAGTAATACTCTTCATAACAACGCAAAATATATCCATTAATAGTATTGTCTGTCAATATGGTTTTATTCCGCAGAAAATTCTCATAAGTGGCTTTGCGGAAGATAAAGGGCAGAAGTAGGTAACAATTTTTCCCTTTATTTCTAATATATCCGGTTAGTTCTGTTAAATCGGTAAAGGGTACTGCATCACTTTCTAAGTAAATATTAGTGACTTCCGGCACTTCACAGGCCGCCAGAGCCTGTTCTTTCGTACTGACTGCTGCACTGATCCCAAGAGTTTTTTTGTCCTCCTGATATGACAGTGTCCCCTCCTGTTTACAGTCCTGTTTATTATCCTGTTCCTTAAGAAGACCGTATGCTGCACTGCGTCTGTATTTTAATGCAATCGCTTCTGACAGGGCTGTTATACCATTTCTTCGTAATTCATTGATTTTTTGTACCGGAATAAAGGAGTTTCCCTCCAGCAGTATAGTTAAATCCTTAAATTCATAGGCCGTATCATTGGTTTTTATGAGCTGTTTTCTAAGCTTGTCCTCCGTCATAGGCTGATTTCTGGCTTCTTGTGCAAGATCTCCGATGACTTCTGCAATCGTATCCTTGTAAAAAAGTCTAAGCTTTATCGGTTTACCAGTCTCAACCTTTAATTCTCCGGATATCAGTATTTTATCCTCTTTTTCCAGATATTCCGCTGATAAGGCGTTTATTAATCTATTATTCTTTGTCCGGTAAACACAATTACCAGGCATAATCCTGATGCCTTTTTTAAAGTTTGCAGAATACTTGTTTTCTTTCACTTCTGCTGTTTTTACGGTAAATTCATACAAGTTCTCCGATCCATCCCTGATTTCTAAAATATCCTGGGCATTAATATCCTGAATCAGTTTAATTACCGCCTGATTATTCTTTACTCCAACAACATTACCCACCTGTACACCACTATGGTTTGGGCGGTTTAATGAGATCATGGATTTTCCGTTTCTTTCACTGTAATATCCTGGGGTAAATCCTCCCCGGTTATATAAATCCTGCAAGTCCATAATATCCTGATTTATTTCAGATTTATGAGTCTGGCGGAAAATTTCATATTTTTCTTTGCCAAGTTCCAGGTATTTATCCGTATATTTACGGTATGCTGCTGTGACACCGGCAGTATATTCTGGCCTTTTCATCCTTCCTTCGATTTTAAAGGAATCAATTCCGGCTTCAATCAACTGAGGGATCAGATCCAGTGTGCACATATCCTTAGGACTTAACAGGTATTTATCCTCCAAAGCGGATACCTGTTTGCCATTATTTAGCAGCTTATAGGGCATACGGCAGGGCTGGGCACATCTTCCTCTATTCCCGCTTCGCCCGCCAATCATACTGCTCATAAGGCACTGACCGGAATAACAGTAACATAACGCACCATGGACAAAAGACTCTATCTCAAGGTCCGTTCCCTCCCTGAGGCTTTTTACTTCCAAAAGCCCTAACTCCCTGGCCGTGACAATTCTGGTAACACCCTTATTCTTAAGAACCTCTGCTCCCTGAGCCATCGTTAAGGACATCTGGGTACTGGCATGAATAGGCAGTTCCGGAAAGTGCTTTCCGATAAACTGCAGCACCCCTGTATCCTGTACAATAACAGCATCCAGTCCCTGTTTATAATATGGAAAGAGGTAATCATAAAGCTCCTGCTCCAGTTCGGAGTTTTTCAGCAAGGTATTCACCGTCATATATATTTTTTTATCGTGAATATGGATATAATCTATGGCACGAAGCATGGTTTCATCCGAAAGATTATCGGCATATGCCCTTGCACCGAATTTTGTCCCGCCTATATAAACCGCATCACAGGAAGCATTTACTGCTGCCACCAGGCTTTCATAGGAACCTGCCGGGGCTAATATTTCAATTTTTTTCATTTTAATTCCATTGCACTGCCGCAAAAAGAAAGGTTATAAGTTGTTTTGCGGCATCCTTTCAGTAATTATGTTTTCTTTTCACCTCTGTGACATGGCTTCCCATCACCCGCTATTGGCACATGATAATCAAATGGCACTTGATAATCAAATGGCACATGATTATCATATGGCATTTGATTATCAGCCAGAATATAATAAGGAAGCGTTCCGGGTTAACTATCATATTTTATACACTTTATCTTAAAAAATGAGCTGCAGCAAACTATAAGTTAATTCCCTGCACAAGTACCTGTGTAAGTAATATAAATTATGAGTTTTGCAACAGCCTTCTTTTACTATTTATTTTCTTTATTCTTATCCATTAATTCCGTTTCTAACCGGATATTGGTTTTCTGTGCTTCGTATAATTCTTTTTTCAGCGCTTCTATTTCCTTTGCAGCCGCTTCCAGTTTCGTCTGAGTGGATATTAGTTCATGCTTTATTTCAAAGATTTCATTGCCTTTACTCTCATTTTCAATTTCGATCTCTTTTATCTGATTACGGATTTTAAAATAATCATCCGCTATATTGATTTCCATCAGAATGCCTTTCATTTCTGAATCCAGCAATTTATAAAAGTCCTGCTTTTTAAACTCCTGATGTTTATTATTAATATAAGATGCAACCTTCTGAAGGTATTCTTCACTTTCATACCCTCTTAAAGTATATCTTTTGTTATTGATGATTACTTCGATATTGTTCATCTTATTCATGTAATCGCTCCTCAGATTTATAGTACCGCCTGTAATAGGGCAAGGATGGAATTTTATCATTTCCGATAAGTTACATTATAAACTATCTCTTCCAGTTACACAAGCTTTTCTTGCCCCAGTCCAAAATGCTTATATGCCAGATCCGATACTACCCTGCCTCTTGGAGTCCTTAAAATAAGCCCGTTCTGAACCAGATAAGGCTCATATACTTCTTCAATGGTTCCGGTATCTTCACCGATGGTAGTTGCAACCGTTTCAATTCCAACTGGTCCGCCTCCAAACTTTTCAATCATAGTAAATAAAATCTCCCTGTCGGTATTGTCGAGACCTAACTTGTCCACTTCCAGTAAATCCAGAGCAAAATCTGCTACTTCTTTCGTAATATAACCGTCATATTTTACCTGGGCAAAATCCCTGACCCGCTTTAACAGTCGATTGGCAAGCCTTGGCGTACCCCTTGAGCGCCTGGCTAGCTCTAAGGCACCTTCTTCATCAATCTTAACCTGGAATACTTGTGCAGAGCGGCTGATAATTACCTTTAACTCGTCTACCGTATAAAATTCCAGACGGTTAACTACCCCAAACCGGTCACGTAAAGGCGGGGTAAGCATTCCTGCCCTGGTGGTGGCCCCCACCAGAGTAAACTTTGGCAGATCCAGTCGAATGGATTTGGCAGATGCACCTTTTCCGATTACAATATCAATTGCGTAATCCTCCATAGCCGGATATAATAGTTCCTCCACCTGTCTGTTTAGCCGGTGTATTTCATCTACAAATAAGACATCACCTTCCTGCAGATTATTAAGGATAGCTGCCATCTCACCAGGTTTTTCAATTGCAGGTCCTGAGGTAACCTTCATATTAACAGACATTTCATTGGCAATAATCCCTGCCAATGTAGTCTTACCAAGCCCGGGAGGCCCATAAAACAGGACATGATCCAGACTTTCCTTCCTTCTCTTGGCAGCTTCAATATATACCTTCAGATTTTCCTTTGCCTTGGTTTGTCCAATATAATCCTCCAGAAGCTGAGGTCTTAAAGTACTCTCTATTTTTTTGTCTTCCTCGATTAAATCTGTTGTTATGATTCTCTTTCCCATTTTGCACCCAGCTTTTCAATTATAGTAAGCTTTTTAAACTTTGCTTTAATACATCTTCCGAAGTCATACCTTCTTTAATTTCCGTATTTCTTACAACTTTGGCCGCATCGGTAGCGGAATAACCTAAAACCACCAGTGCCTCGATTGCCTCTTTTCTGATATCGGCAGCAACTGAGCCGGTACCCTTAAGGGGTGGCTGTCCCTCCATCTGATTTATCAGTTTTTGCTCAAATGCATCTTCTAGTTTCAACTTATCTTTTAATTCAATAATCAGCTTACTAGCTGTTTTATTACCGATTCCGGGGGCTTTTGCTATTGTCTTTACATCATCGGATAACACGGCAAACCGCAAATCATCCGGAGTAATTGCAGATAAAATTCCTAACGCACCTTTGGGACCGATGCCATTGACGGTAATCAAGAGTTTAAATACCTTTAAATCGTCACGGGTCAAAAATCCAAATAACCCGATGGCATCCTCTCTGACATACAGATAGGTATATACCTTTAGCTGGCTGCCGGTTCTTGGCAGACTGTCTAAAGAAGAAAGGGGCATACGAACTTCATAACCCAAGCCGTTTGCCTCTATCGTGATTCCTTCTTCGCTCACTTCTGTTAATTCACCTTTTATGTACGATATCATATAACACCATGCCTTTCAATCAAGTTCCTGCTTAATCTTTCTTTATTATAACCTTAATAAAGGAATTAAGCAAGAACTTTCAAAACAGATGTTCGTTATACACAGAACCCACAACACACTCCTGTCAGAAGCAGCTATACTATAAAGCCTTAAGGATTACATATTTATATCTACATTAAAGTTGAGAATAAATTCAGTATTCTCTGATAAGTTTTTAAATACCAGGGACGGTTCTTCCAATCCTGATAGGTTATTAAAAGACTGATGTCCATAGTATCTAATAAGTCATCCTTTATCACATCAATGGCCTGTCTGTTACACATCCACAGTCCGCATTCATAATGGAGATAAAAGCTTCGGTAATCCATATTGATGGTTCCGACAATTCCGCAGTCTTCGTTAATAATAGTTTTTGCATGGATAAATCCAGGTTTGTATTCGTAGATTTTAACGCCGGCCTCCAGTAGCTGCCCATAATTATAATTGGTTAATCTTTTTACATTCTTCTTATCCGGTATATACGGAGTTATGATTCTAACGTCAATACCGCTTTTAACTGCGGTAATCAGCGCCTGCTTCATATCGTCCTCAATAATAAGATAAGGTGTTGTAATATAGACATATTTCTTAGCATAATTTATAATCTGCATGTAAACTGTTTCAATCGGATTATTAGGGTTATTAGCCGGTCCGTCGGATATGACATGGCAGTATACATCACTTGGCTCAAATTTCATTGTAGGACGATAGGTATCATAATCAATTCTTGTATTGTTGTTGCAGATTTCCCACATCTGCAGGAAGGTAACCGTAAGTCCCCAGACTGCATCACCTGCAACTCGAACCGCATTGTCCTTCCAGGTTCCAAACCGTTTCACCAGGTTCACATACTCATCCGCCAGATTCATACCACCGGTATATCCAATATTACCGTCTATTACAATTATTTTCTGATGGCTTCTATAGTTCATATACAATTTATCCGTATATTTGTGGATTGGATTAAAAACAGCTATTTCAAACCCTTCCGCTTCCAGATTCTTTCTGAAATTCTTTGGAGTCCGAAGGGTTGCACCAAAATCATCATACATAAATTTAACCCGGATACCTTCTTTTATCTTTTGGAGAAGGAGTTTATGCATATTATCCCAGAGAACCCCTTCACCGACAATAAAGAAATTAATCAGTATGAACTTTTTGGCATTCTTTATATCTTCAAATATGGCTTCAAAGGTATCCTCACCCATTGGATAATACTGGATCTGATTATTCTTAAACAACGGGAAGTGCTGAGATTCCATATATCTTGAAATCCTGCTTTTGGTAGGATATTTTAAAGCATATTCTACCGCCAGATCAGAATCATAGTGCAGATACTGATAACCATGGTTTAACTTGGCGAGTACTTGTTTTTCTATTTTCTTCTTTGAACCCGCTTTTCCCCATAGGGCATACATAATATGCCCGGTTAAGGGCAGGATGAGTACAATACAGATCCAGCCGATTTTGTAAGAAGGACTTCTGTTATCATTAACCAGACCAATCGTTACAAATATACTGAATATCTCAATAATCATATAAATATAAATTGTGGACGCACTAAGCCAATATGTAAGCAGAAAAAGAAGAACAAACTGAATTAAAACTAATATTCCTACTAAAGCAACACGTAAAAAACCGCTTAAGTAGCTTTTACTCGTTCCTTTTAAATCATCACTTAAAATATTGCTCATATTACACCACCTCTCTTTTTTAATACTTTTTATAAATCTTTCTTTTAAACTAGTTAATTCCACTTCGTGACGCATGGAGCGCATATCGGGAAAGGCTTTTAACAGACGTCGTTGAACAAAACTAGTCTTGCTCTCTCTGACCTGTAATCTGTTTAGATACTCTTTTACATGTCCTTCTATCTCCAGACGCAGTTTCTTGAATTCAAACCCGTCTTTTGTCATATTTCTTTCAATTAATTTATCTCTGTTATCCTCCATAAATGATTTTATGCCATCCAACAGTTCAGAAGCTTTATAGACAGAGAGCCTGCGTTTTAATTCTTCTTTGGTTTCATAAATTCTGCTCTTTTCGATATAATCCTGAAAATCTGTTTTAAGTCTTTGAAGATCTGAAAGCACCCTATCCAGCTTAAGAGTATGTACCACCGTTACAGTTGTATCGGAGAGAAGGAGCGTAATTATTACATATCCTGCATATGTTCCGTACTCTTTCGGAATGGCATCTAATAGCTTAACCATAGCCGGCTGTAATAATTCCGTCATAATAAGGGATAAAACACCCCAAAATAAGGAGGCAGCTAAGCAGATCCGCCCATTCACATTGAATTTTTTATCACTGTAATCCCACCATTTAGCATGAAATAATTGTTCCATAAGAAGAGACGTGATATATTCAAGTAAAGTCGCTAAGACCATACCTCCGGTAAATATCAGCAGATACTGATTCCGGTACCGCCAGAATACAATATAAACCATTGTAGCGCCGGCTCCATAGATAGGAATAATCGGTCCGTTTAAAAAGCCTCTGTTCACCCAGCTTTTCTTCGTAATCGATACGAAAGTGCTTTCATAGATCCAACCAAGAAATGAATATATAATGAAATTATAAAAAATATCAAAAAAATCAAGTCCAAGAATTTGTATGTCCCACATAGTAATCCGCCTTTAATTGGAATATCAAAAGATATTATGCATATTTTAACATATATAACACATGAAATACACATTTATTTTACAATTTTATTCTGCTCTTGTAAAGTTAACCATTTATGATAAAATAATTAGGGTAAGGTTAAGAAACTTTGTCGATTAAGGAAAAAAACATGAAAACAATCCATACAATATTACAAATTAATCCTTCCTATCCTTTAATGTACCCTTATAACTGGGAGGACATTATCTTTTTTGATATAGAAACTACAGGTTTTTCAGCAAATACTTCTTATCTGTATTTAATTGGCTGCATGTATTATAAAAATAACACCTGGCAGATGACCCAGTGGCTTGCGGATGATATGAACAGCGAAATTTCTATCTTAGAGGCCTTTTTCCAGACCTTAAAATCCTACAAACGCCTGATTCATTTTAACGGCAGCGGCTTTGACATCCCGTTTATTCTGCAGAAATGCAGACGCCACCACCTGGATTACACCTTTGATAACCTAGAGAGTTTTGATATCTATAAGAAAATACTCCCTTTTAAAAAAATGCTGCCTCTTCCAAATTATAAGCTGAAAACCATTGAGCAATTCGTGGGTCTTAACCGCACAGACATATTTAGCGGTGAAGATCTGATACAGATTTATGCCAATTACTTAGGACGGGTCCAATATGAAAAATTAGCCGGAAAAAAATCCGTCTCCGTCAGCCAAAAAGTCAATTTGACAGATATTATAACCCATAAAGAAAAGGATAATACCAAGAATCTGACTTCTGAGGAATTATCCCAGATACTTCTTTTACATAATCTAGAGGATGTAAAAGGCCTGATTCAGGTTGCTGATATACTCTATTATTGTGAGGTACTAGTTACCCCGCCCCTTACTGACCCCTTGACCCTGAAAGCAACCATATCTGACGATCCGAATGAAGCTTTTATCCACTTTTCAATTACGCTCCCTTATCGTCTGCCACAACCGGTTACTCTGCGTTCACCATTTCCTTTGTTTATGCAGGATATGGAAAATGAAGCGCAGATTCCCTGTTCCATTCGGCTTTCACTGGATGAAAATCAGATGAAGATTATACTTCCAATATATGAAGGTGAACTGAAATATTTCTTTGATAATTACAGAGATTATTATTATTTACCCAAAGAGGATACCGCCATACATAAAAGTGTTGCCCAATATGTGGATAAGGACTTCAAGGTAAAAGCCAAACCCGGCACCTGCTACAATAAAAAATACAGCCGTTTTCTACCTCAGACAGATTCACAGTTTTCACCCTGGTTCAAGAACAGCTTTCAGGATAAAATAACTTATTTTGAACTTACTAACGAAGCTTTCAGGGAGCCTGAAAAAATTTATAAGTATATACAATCACTCCTTCAATATATTATAACGAATAAGTCAACCATAATACTTCAATAATTTCACAATATTTTTATTAGTATAATATAAAAAAATTAAACCATACTATTTTCCATAAAGACTGCCGCAAAATAAATCAAACCATACGCAGATATAAATCAAGCTTTCTGGGATATTATTTTGCAGTAGTTATTATTAGTCCATAAGAAAGGAGATAGTTATGGCAAATACCAAAAACAAAGCAGGTAAAAATAATTCTGCAACCAGTAAAGCTTCCCAAAAGAAATCCGGCAGTTCCAGTACAGATACAGATACCAGGAAACTTCCTACCTTCACAAGTATAGACAGCACAGATACGGATGACAGGGAACGCCGTGATGGTCCTGGCGGGAATTAAAGTTTTTCATGAAAGAGGCTGTAGCATATTTCAGGATTAAGAACCTGAAATATGCTACAGCCTCTCCTTTATTCACAATCTATCTCTATATCAAACATAAACTTCAATTACTAATCTTTTTTGATAGTCTTTTCCATAACTTTGTTGCTAAAGAAATTATAATATAAATAATAAATATATTAATTAAGAAAGCCAGCACATTGATATTCATAGACATAAAGGGAGTTCTTTCAATAGGTATATCATGAATCGTTATATAAGGGATTGGATACCCGAATGTAGTTTCAAAACCATCAGCATAACGATATGGCAATAGGTAGGTAAACAACACCATCAGCCATGCTGATAAATTCAATCTTCTTAGGTTCAATTTGTTTGATTTCAAATCCATTATTCCCCACCTCCTACTTTATATATTACAATATAATTAATTGATATGCAATATCGAATAAAAATGACCCCCCCCAAAGACTTAGCAGCATCCTAGTATGCTGCCTAACGCCTAAGTATACCCGGTGCTGCAAAATATCACCTACTATTGCCTCCATGTAAAAAGGCTTTCCGAAGAACTTCGGAAAGCCTTAATTTTACTCTTACTAGTCTTGAGGAATGATTTCTTTCTTGTTATAAGATCCACAAGCTTTGCAAACTCTATGTGGTACCATTAATGCACCGCACTTGCTGCACTTAACTAAGTTAGGGGCAGACATTTTCCAGTTTGCTCTACGGCTGTCTCTTCTTGCTTTAGAAGATTTATTCTTTGGACAGATAGCTCCCATGATTACACCTCCTTAAAATTATTGAATATATCTCGGATAACTGACATTCTGGGATCGGAAACCGTATTATCACAGTTACAGGAACTCTTATTCAAATTCGTTCCGCAAACCTTACATATACCCTTACAGTCCTCATCACACAGAACCTTCATGGGAAAGTCTATAAGGATTTCGTTATAGACCAGTAAATCTACATCCAGATCATATCCATTAATATAGTTTGTTTCGTCTAGCTCCTCGATACGGTCATCTGACCCTTGCTTGAAATCTAAATTCTGTAGAATCTTTAAATCAAACCAGGTTTCAACTTTCTCAAGGCATCTGTTGCACGGAATTAATAAAGATAATTTTGCTTCGCCCTCAATTTTCACTTTCCGATCGCCCAAATGGGATATGGTCAGATCCACGAAAGACTTGCTGGCAAAGGGATATTCTATTCCCTCCATACAAAAACTCTCTAGTTCGATAGGTGCTTGTATATGTTCGATATTGCCTTTAACAGACATTATCTCTGATAAATTAATAATCATGACAATCTCCTATCTTTAAAAATTCGCACTTCTTATATTATAGTCAGACAGCCATGTTTTGTCAATGGCTATTTTACTATTTTATAACCATATTATAGTATTACCGGTATAATCTTAATACCAGTTTGACATAATTCCAAATTTATGGTATTACTAGTTTTATTGGCATTACCGCATTTATTCCATTATCCGTTATACCGGTTCAACCACATTACCTGTATTACAGTAAAGCTACGGTTTCTCTTGCAATAGCAAGCTCTTCGTTTGTTGGTATTACACATACCTTAACTTTGGAATCTTCCGTAGAAATAATAATTTCCTTACCTCTGGTATTATTGTTCTCCTGATTCACTTTTATACCAAGGAATTCTAAATAAGAAAGAACACTTGCTCTTACATTACAGTCATTTTCTCCAAGTCCTGCTGTAAATGCAATTGCGTCAACTCCATTCATAGCAGCCGCATAGGAACCAATATATCTAGCTACACGGTATACGAATACTTCCGTAGCAACTCTTGCTTTTTCATTACCAGCTTTTGCTGCTGCCTCTAAATCCCTGAAATCACTGGAAACACCGGACATACCGTATACACCGGATTTCTTTTGTAAGATGTTCATGATTTCTTCAATGGATTTATTTTCTTTATTAGCAATAAACTCAATAATTGCAGGATCAATACTTCCGCTTCTGGTTCCCATGATAAGTCCTTCAAGAGGTGTAAAGCCCATGCTGGTATCTACCGATTTACCGTTTAATACAGCAGTAATACTTGCACCATTACCTAAATGACAAACAATAATCTTTGAATTCTTTTCCTCTAATTTAGCTAAATCCATTGCTTTTTTTGCAACATAGCTGTGACTGGTTCCATGGAAACCATATCTCCTTATTTTATATTTTTCATAATATTCATAAGGAAGACCATAAAGGTAAGCTTTCGCAGGCATAGTCTGATGGAACGCCGTATCAAATACCCCTACCATAGGAATGCCTGGCATAATTGCCTGGCAGGCACGGATTCCGATTAAGTTGGCTGGGTTGTGTAAAGGTGCTAAATCATTACATTCTTCAATGGCTGCTATCACTTCCTCAGTAATAACTACGGAAGAGGCAAACTTCTCACCGCCGTGTACAACTCTGTGTCCTACCGCACCAATCTCACCAAGGGTTTCAATTACGCCATGGTTTTTGTCGATAAGTGCTTCCAACACAAGTTTAATGGCTGCTTCATGGTTTTCCATAGGGGCTTCTAAAACCACTTTTTCGCCGCCTGCCGGTGTATGGTTTAATCGACCGTCGATGCCAATTCTTTCGCACAGTCCGACTGCTAATGCTTTTTCGCTCTCTGAATCAATCAACTGATATTTCAGTGATGAACTGCCGCAGTTAATAACTAAAACTTTCATATTTTTCTCCTTTAATGTATACATATAATTTTATGGATAAACGGCAAAAGGCAGGTTCAATAGCTCCTCCTACCTTTTACCACCTACTTATTAAGTTGTTCTTTAAGCACCTGCTTGTACTGCTGTAATTGCGATAACACCAACGATATCATCCGCAGAGCATCCTCTGGATAAATCATTAACAGGTTTTGCAATACCCTGAGTGATTGGTCCGTAGGCTTCTGCTTTTGCAAGTCTTTGGGTTAATTTATAACCAATATTTCCAGCATCAAGGTCAGGGAAAATCAATACATTCGCTTTTCCGGCGATATCACTGCCAGGAGCCTTAGAAGCACCAACGCTTGGTACAATGGCTGCATCCAGCTGATATTCTCCATCCAGTTTAACTTCTGGATATAATTCTTTTGCTATTCTTGTAGCTTCTACTACTTTATCTACATCAGCGTGTTTTGCACTTCCTTTGGTGGAATGGGAAAGCATAGCTACAACTGGTTCTTCACCTACTAATAACTGAAAGCTCTTTGCTGAACTGCCAGCGATTGCAGCTAATTCTTCTGCGTTGGGATTCTGGTTTAAACCTGCATCAGAGAAGATAAAGGTTCCATTAGAACCATATTCGCAATTCGGAACAACCATAACGAAAAATGCAGAAACTAATTTTGTACCAGGTGCTGTTTTAAGAATTTGAAGAGATGGTCTTAATACATTAGCAGTTGCATTAATAGCACCTGCTACCATACCATCAGCATCACCTGCTTTAACCATAGTTACGCCAAAGGTAAGATAATCCTTGGTTAGTAATTCTTTTGCAGCTTCCGGAGTCATTCCTTTACTTTTTCTTAATTCTACTAAAAGATTAATATAAGACTCCAGCTTGTCTGTAGCAGCTGGATCTACTATAGAAGCTGCGGATAAATCAAATTCTGCACCTTCCTTTTTAATGGCTTCTTCATTACCTACTAAAACGATATTTGCAATTCCTTCTGCCAATATTTTAGAAGCAGCCTCCAATGTTCTCTTATCACTTGTCTCAGGTAATACAATTGTCTTTTTGTTTTGCTTTGCTCTTTCCTTAATTGCGTCAATAAATCCCACGTCAATATCTCCTTTCGTAAATAACACACCTTTTAGGCAGTCGTTTAAAGCCTGCCTTTTTATGGCAGACATTCTTTATAATTATTACATGCTATGATAGGTAAACCGATTTGTTTAACAATATCAAATAGCAAAATCTCAGATACATTATAGTCCAAATGTAATTGGTATACAAGTAAGAATTCAATAATTTTTATAAATAATTCACAATATATATTTTTATATACCAAAACATATCCAGTCTCCTATGTAAACGACAGGAATTTTTCATTCAGATCATTATATTTCTTTTTTATGTCGGCATAAATATGCAGCGTTTCAAAGGTATTTCTGTTAACATTATCCATGATTTCATCAAAATGCGCGGATACACATTCGACTGTATCCGGGCAAAGCTTACCCTTGTCGGAATCGTTCTTAATAATCGTCAGAATCGTTTCTTTGTCAAAAGATTCTTTATAGCTTCTTTTACCGCACAGGGCGCTTACTATGTCTGCTACCGCAAGAATTTTCTGTGGTATGGTCAGCTCCTTAACGGTTAAGCCTCTGTGATATCCGGAACCATCTATCTTCTCATGATGGCTGATGGCGATCTCAAGAATATCCGGATTAATGTATTCCTTTAAAATATATTCACTGGTCAGGACATGATTCTTCATGATTGCCATTTCTTCCTCCGTTAATTTTCTGGGTGCTTCTAAGATACTTATAGGTGTTGAAATCTTTCCGATATCATGAAGCAGCGCTCCATAATGAAGAATCTCTCTCTCATATTCATTAATCCCTCTAAGTATGCCGATTTCATCTGCTATACTTACGGTAGTAATCGTATGCATCACTGTATATTCACTTCTAAAATCAATTGAATATATCAACATTCTTATAAAAGCTTCTTTTTCATCCTGTGCAAAGCTGACCTCCCCAAAGATCTGATTCAGCTCGTTCATATATGTATTATCCTTTAACTTATTGATAATATGGTACTCTTTATCTGCCTCTTTAAATAAATCCAGTGCTTTTTTTGAAAATTTGGTATCCAAATATTCCATAAAGAGTTTATCCACATCGATATCTTCATGATACATCAAGCTGACATCAATCCGGTCCGCCAGATTCAGATAACCTGCCAGAGCTTCATAAGGGCTATTAAGTTTTATAAGTTTATTATAATCGAGATGATGATACAAAACAATTTCTGCGATGTTGTGAAGGGGGGACAGATACTTTAGAAACAGATAGCCGTAAATGGAATGCCCCCAGACATTCGTGGTTTCAAATTGGACCATTTTATCCAGTTCTTCATTCTTATAAGCTCCTATATCATGAAGCAGCGCTGCTATAGTATAGGAAAGAATTTCATCTTTTTTATACCGGTTTTCATACGTCAGCATCTTATTAATTATATAACTTACTCTTTCTCCATGATGTATGAGCCTTCCGTCTATTAAATTCAAGGTTTTTCTAATAATATTCACTAAATTTCCGCTGCTGATAATATCCATGGTGTTTTCCTTTCCATTGATAATTTTCTCTTAAGTAATTTGTCGAAATTTATCTATAATTGTTCATTTACATAGTAACATATGATAAGCGGACTAGCAAGTCCTGCCAAAAGGATATCGCCAATATTATTCTAATATTGGCGATATCCCGATTCATTTAAAACATAAAATTGTAGGATTTTAGTAAAAAAATGGATGTTTGAAATCTAATGTACTTTCACTAGAATTTCTTTAGTTTATTGACGGATTGTGGCAGTTTAGGCTGATAACCTAAAAATACGCAAGCTGAATTGGCAGTCTTTTTTGCAGTTCCCATTGCTAATTTTGATACTACAGTTAAAACCTTGTTTTCCATTTCATTTTTCATATTGCTACCTCCATTTAAATGATTGGTTTATAGTGTTATGTATGTCACTTCATGATAACTAATTATACTTCATTTGGAATTTTTTACAAGATTATTTGCATATTCTACATGTTTTTTGTCTATTCTACATGTTTGCAACCAGGAATGGTCCGATTCACATAGAAACCTGCTAATGCAATCACCAGTTCGTAACCCAGACTTAAGGCCAGAATAAAACTAAGTTCCTTCCATTCAACCATCCGAAATATCAGTACCAGTCCAAATTCGATAATTATGATGAAACCTGCCTTGCTTTTGTAGTAAGTCCTCTCCGCATCCTCAAGTGGTTTGTTGCCCGTTTCCACCGGTACAATCAAAAACAGGAATAAACTTGCAGCCAGAGCCAGTACCAGGCTGTATTCCATCATGCTATCCGGCAGAAAAACAAGAAAACAGAGAAAGGAAATCACCGTTGCACAGGACATAACGTAACACTTAAGGGCTGTACCGGCGTGATACCCTCCCGAGCTTTCTCTTAAAGGGATAAAGGCTGCCAGAAACACCAATAATTCCGGGAGTCTAAAAAAAACAGCCCCAATCACCAGATAAGATATAATATGGAATGCTTTCATCAGAAAGGTTTCCATGCCGAATTGATAAACCTCAAAATCTTCTTTTGCAATTATATTCTTCTTTACCAGCTTGTTCGCAAGACTCTTTGATGCCTTACCAAACATGTAAAAACTCCCCCTCCACTTTTAATCCTGAACAGCACATCTGCAGGTCATAAGAACATTGAACTTTCTGCATCTTAATTTTTATTGTATCTTTGAAAAGAAAAATTATCAATATCTCTTGTCTATTCTACATGTTTTTTGTCTATTCTACATGGTTTACTTTTTAATCCTGGCGTCCCTGCTTGGATAATATAATACTGCACACAAACATATTTCCTTCTTTTTGGATATTAAAATCACCGTTGTATTTACTAATTACATTAATAACGTTTGGAAGACCAATGCCGCTGTGGTTTTTCTTGCTGGATTTCATATTGTTGCCTACGCCGGATATGGTTTCCTTTAAGGTATTCTTAATTGTAATTACAACCAGATTATTAAAAGCACCAACCTGCACTACAATCGATTTACCGCTCTCTACATCTCCTAAATCCTGACAGGCTTCAATTGCATTATCAAGCAAATTGGCAAATATCGTTGTCAGGTCAATATTATCGATAAAGTTAAGATCTACTTCCTCAATCCTACAGGAAAAATCAATCTTCTTCTGCTCCGCCACCCTCATCTTGTCATTTAAAATAATGTTTAACATACGGTTATCGGTATAATCATTTAATCGGAAGGAATCCAGCTTATGGCTTATTTTTTTGGAGTATTCTACTGCGGTTTCGCTCTCTTTATGCCGGTATAATTCTTCTATTGCCCTGATATGGCGTTTAACATCATGCAATATACTTAGGGATTCTCTATACTGCTGTTCTATATTATCATAATACTGGTACTGCATTTTAGACTGTTGCAGAAACAGATTGTTTTCATATTGAAGCCTATTGTTATCTGAGGCAAATTCTAAAAACTTTAAAAAATGCGTATTAATTATTACAATTCCGGTTATTGTTATAAGTACCAGTACTAATTCCCCGTCAGAAAAGGAATCCTTTAAAAGCACGGATAAAATATAGATATTGATAATACTAAACAGGGCATATCCAAAAGCAAAAAGATACTGCTGATGAGTCAATTCATTGATGTTTTTCTTCTTAATAATTTGCAGGATAACTGCATGGCTGATTAAAATCACAAAAACCTGGCTTATGGTAACATTAAACAAGGGTCTTAATTTCTCTGATTCCATCGCTATGGGCAGAGTGGCAAATAGGTAATTTAAAAGGACAATCCCGATGGATTCACAAGCCCCCATACTAACAACAATACAAATTATGTAAAACAATTGTTTTAATGACCGCCCATAATACAGCTTAAAGGCAATGTATTCTGAGAGTCCGATCACGGTAATCAGATTAATCCATCCGTTATGTAAAGCATTAACTCCAGCCAGGATAATAATGAAGACTACCTTGACCATATGGTATAGTAATTTTTTCTTACTATTTCTTTCAAATAATTTATCCAGAAAATCCATTATAATACTAACAGATACCATGCTGGATAAAAATAATCCTACGATAAAAACCATGTAATTCATTGTTCCACCTCAGACAACTTAACTATTTCGTACTATGTTCCAATTTTTTCTGTAAAAATTCTCTCATAGTCCGTTTTACTTCCGATGCCCGTTTTTGAGCAACCGGAATAATGTCACAATTTAACATTATAATTTCATCTTTTAAGTAATCTTTCATATTATTAATATTTACCACAAAACTTTGATGAGGTGTTACAAAATCATATTGGTGAAGTTTCTCCTCAATGGAGGCAATGGTTTCATAGAGCATAAAATTACCTTTTTTGGTTACAGCCTTAAGTTTGCGGTCTACCCGCTCAAAATAGTAAATGTCGTCTATAGGCAGACGGACACTATTTTTTCCGGCATTAAAAGACACGATATGATATTTATATTCCTCATTGAGCTTTTTTCTCAATATTTTTTCCAGAGCTTCGTCAAGCTGTTTATAAATCTGTTCCCTGTCAACAGGCTTTTCCAAATATTCAAAGGCGTGTACCGAAAGTGCTTCTTTCGTTAGCCCGGAATAACTGGATAAGTAGATAATTTCTACGGTTTTATCCTTTTTCCGTAATTTTTTTGCTGTTTCAATCCCATCTATACCAGCCATCACAATATCAAGAAATATAATATCGTATTCCTTTTCTTCTGACATAAGGCTCTCCCCATTATGGAATATATCACAGCTTATCTCCTCATCCCTTTCTTTATTATATTGAGTAATAATTTCCTGCATCTCGTCTGTAACCATGATATCATCATCACATACAGCTATATTGATCACAATAATCCCCCCTTTTATTACCAATAATACTATTATAACTATTTTTTGGGAATAAAGGAAGTAATAAATTCTTACCAGGATATACAGCAGCATATTTCCTTTTTATTTTATACAGCTACTTGTAAAATAATTCTGCTTATATTATCATGGAATTACTGATTTTATTAAGATAAGTCTACTATTTCGTCACCCACATAAGGAGTAACACTATGAAAACCGTTGGTCTGATTACTGAATATAATCCCTTCCATAATGGGCACTTTTACCACCTTCAGGAAGCAAAACGAATAACCGGTGCCGATTATGTTGTCGTCGTCATGAGCGGTAATTTCGTACAACGGGGAGTTCCTGCTTTCATGGATAAATACAGCCGTACCAAAATGGCTCTTTCCTGTGGTGCAGACTTAGTTTTTGAACTTCCGGTCTGTTTTTCCACAGCGAGCGCCGAATTATTTGCTCTCGGAGCTGTTTCCTTACTGGACAAGCTTGGTATCATTGATTTTCTCTGCTTTGGAAGTGAATGCGGGGATATCACCCATTTAAAAAAGACAGCCGCAATCTTATTAGAGGAACCTCAGGAATACAAAACCGTATTGAATCAATTCCTAAAAAGCGGAAAAACCTTTCCTGCTGCCAGAATGGAGGCAATAAAAACCGTCTCACAAGATATTAGTGCTGATGTGTTAGCTTCCCCCAACAATATTCTAGGGATCGAATATATTAAATCTCTCTTGAAGCTGAATAGTAACTTAAAGCCTGTTACCATCCAAAGAATATCCGCGGATTACCACTCTATGGAACTCTCCTCCCTTAAGGAATCCTCTATAAGCAGTGCTACTGCAATCCGTAAGAATCTCCGGGAAGAAAAGTCACTGTCTCATTTAAAGAATCAGATACCTGAACCTGTATATAACATATTGCTGGAAGAATATTTAAAGTCCTACCCGGTTTTTGAGGAGGATTACTCCCTGTTGCTGCAATATAAACTAATGCAGGAAACCAGTGACTCTTTAGCCGCCTATACCGATATTACCCCTGATTTAGCCCACCGGATAACAGATATTAATATTCAGGGGTTGACCTTTTCAGAGCTGACAAAGCTGGTTAAGACCAGGCAATGGACCCTTACCCGAATCAACCGGGGGTTGATTCATGTTTTATTAAATCTGTATTCCAACAATCTTGATACCTATAAAGCTGCTGGTTATACCCAATATGCCCGCTTGTTAGGTTTTAAGAGAACCTCCTCTCATTTGATTCGAGAAATTGTTAAAAACGAAAAGATACCGGTAATTACAAAAATGGCTGATGCCAAAAAATTGCTCAGTAATACCGGATTAACCATGTTAGGGGAAGACATCTTTGCCTCTCATCTATACAATCAGGTGATATATAATAAATACGGGACTGCAAATAAAGATGAATATACCCATGGAGTTATTATAGTATAATTATAAGGAGGTCATACCAAATGCATATAATAAAAATTACCAAGGATAAAAAAAGATTCCTTGATCTGCTCCTTTTAGCAGATGAACAAGAAGACATGATTGATAAGTACCTGGCTCGGGGGGATATGTATGCCCTTTACGATGGTGATTTAAAAAGCATAGGTGTCGTTACGAAGGAAGATGAGGATGTGTATGAAATAAAAAATATAGCAACCTATGAAAAATACCAGGGAAAAGGCTATGGCAAACAACTTATTAACTATATCTTTGATTCCTACAAAGACAAATGCAAAACGATGCTTGTAGGTACCGGAGACAGCCCTTTAACTATACCTTTTTATGAATCTTGTGGTTTTGTTGTGTCTCATCGGGTTAAAAATTTTTTTACGGATAATTATGACCATCCAATATACGAAGGCGGTGTACAGTTAGTTGATATGGTTTATCTTAAGAAAACCTTCACATAAAATCCGATATTTTTATTTTGAAACCGCAGCCTATCTACTTTTTATAATAGCACGATAAATGAAATTGTAAATAACATTTGCAGAATCTACATATTTTTTGCATATTCTACAACAAATCAAAAAGAGAAGAAGTAAAACCGAAGCAGCTTAAACGGCTAGCTTGTATTTTTACTCTTCTCTTTTTGGAAAATAAGGATTAACTTATATGTTTTATTTCTAAACGTTTCATTTCTAACGATCTATTTCTAATCTATTACCTTCTTATTACTCATAACTTATTCTGCTGCTAATATAATTTTATTTCATCAATTCTTCCATCTCATCCAAAAGCTGTCCGAATAAAGTAAGTGCCTGTTTTACCGGTTCCTTGGTACTCATATCAACACCGGCTTTCTTAAGAAGTTCAATCGGATAATCGGAACTGCCGCCGCTTAAGAACTTATTAATATAATCCTCTACCGCCGGCTGACCTTCTTTTAATATTTTTCTGGAAAGGGCAATGGCTGCGGAATATCCTGTAGCATATTGATATACATAAAAAGCATTATAAAAGTGAGGGATTCTTGCCCATTCCATATCAATTTCAGGATCTATTACAATGTCATTACCAAAGTAGCAGATATTAAGGTCACGGTAAATCTGACACAGGGTATCGGCAGTAAGCGCCTCCCCGTCCATAGATTTCTTATGGGTAATCATCTCGAATTCAGCAAACATAGTCTGTCTGTAAATAGTAGTTCTGAATTGTTCCAGAAAATGATTCAGTAAATATGCCCTTTCCTTTTTATCCTCTGTTTTACCAAGGAGATATTCCATTAGTAAGGCTTCATTACAAGTAGACGCCACTTCTGCAACAAAGATTCGGTATCCTGCATAAGTAATAGGAAGTGCCGCATCCGAATGGTAGCTGTGGAGCGCGTGTCCCATTTCATGGGCAAGGGTAAATACATTATCCAGGGTATCCTGATAGTTAAGCAGTACATAAGGGTGAGTGCCATATGCTCCCCAGGAATAAGCACCGCTTCGCTTTCCTTCATTTTCATATACATCAATCCAGCTGTTTTCAAAACCTTCCTTTAAAACCCTTCGGTATTTATCACCTAATGGCTCCAAACCGTTATAAACCATTTCTTTGGCTTCTTCAAAGCTAATCTTCGTATCTGCATCTGTAACGATGGGAGTGTATAAATCATACATATGAAGTTCTGTAAGACCTAAGAGCTTCTTGCGCAATGCAACATATCGATGCATAAGAGGCATATATTCATGTACTACTTCGATTAAATTCGTATATACAGATAAAGGAATATTGCTCTTATCTAGTTCCTTCTCCATGGCGGAGGGGTACTTTCTTACCTTGGCAAAAAAAGCTTCCTGTTTCACGTTGGCACTAAAGGTTGCAGCCAAGGTATTCTTGTACTTTTTATAAGTTGCATAAAGAGTCTGGAAGGCATCCTTTCTGACTCTTCGATCAGAACTCTCCATATAGGAAATGTATCTGCCATGAGTCAAATCCACCATCTCACCATTTTCATTTTCAATCTGTGGGAATTTAAGATCGGCATTGTTAAACATAGAAAATATACTTTCCGGAGATTCTGCCATCTCTCCGGTATTAGCAATCAATTCTTCCATCTCTGTGGACAGGGTGTGGGGCTTTTGCCTTATGATTTCTTTGATAGCAAACTCATATTTTTTTAATTCCAGATTCGATGCAATAAAAAAGTTAAGGGTCTCCTCCGGTATACTTAAAATTTCAGGGACCATAAAGGATAAGGCGCTGCTAACCTGAACGGATAGATTCGCGGCTTGATTGGAATAGCCCTGATATTTACCTTCTGAGGTATCCTCGTGGTATTTTTGATAGGCATATACATAAACCCGTTCCATATGAAGGGAAACCTCATCATGTAACTTGTAAAACTCAAGTAAAACTTCCGCCGATTCTGCCAACCTTCCCTGATAACTACTTATTACAGGTATCAGGTCTTTTGTCTGGGCATATTCTTTTTTCCAATCTTCCTCACTGGCAAACAAATCCTCAATTGCCCATTTGTGTCTGCTTTCTACTTCACTTCTTTTTTTCAATTGTATCTTATCCATTCTTATTCCTTTCCCGGACTGCTTTTCTTATTCTGCTCCAATTATGATAACCGGTTAGAAGTCCCTCCCATAATTATACGCCAGTCCTGTTTCATTTATTATTTTTAATTTTAGTGTATTATAACATATTTTCCAGATATATGATAGTCACTTAACTTATTTTAACTGTTCTCAGCTAAAGATGCACATAGTTTATGCAATATAATAAAATCATAAGCAGGATGCCTTATGGTAAATAGAATTCTTAAGCATATCTTGGACAGCAGTTAAATAGATTATAGTAATACTTTTATCGGAGGAAGAAAATGAATTTAACGACTGGAATCAATACAGCATCTAAGAAATTCAGCAAAAAAAATGGGCATAATCAAACCTCGAGCGAGAATAAAAGATCATATACGAAAGCAGGAATTGTCTTGTTTTTGGCTATCATCTTAATTTTTCCTTCCTCCTCTTACCTGGGTGCGAAAAAAGGTCTTCTGTTATGGTTTAATACCGTACTGCCAACTTTATTACCTTTTATTATCGTATCCAATCTGGTAATAGCCTTACAAATCACGAAACCCTTAAGCAAAATCCTTTATCCGGTCTTTCATTTTCTGTTTGGAATCAGCCGGGGCGGCTGTTATCCGGTTTTAATGGGTTTTTTATCCGGTATACCAGTTGGTGCCAAATCAGTTGCCGATTTGGTAAACCAAGGAACCATTGATGAAGAAGAAGGGCAGTATCTTTTAGCTTTTTGCAACAATGCCAGTCCTATGTTTATTATGAGTTACATTGCAATCTCCCAGCTAAAACTACCAGAAATCCGTTTTTATTTATTACTGATTATATATTTATCTGGTATCCTATCTTCCTTTATACTTTTTCGTCTGTTTCCGAAACGAAACGGTAACAGAAAGCTTTCCCTATCTGCAATGGAATTTGGACAGAATTGTAACAGGGCTAATACAGAAGCTGCCAAGTTTGATTTTTCCTTACTGGATAATTCCATTATGAATGGCTTTGAGATTATTACCAAAGTAGGAGGCTATATTATATTATTTTCCATACCGGCTCAGATTATTTCAACACTTGGAACCGGTGATGGTTATCTAAAACTTCTGACCACCGGTTTTTTAGAAATTACCACAGGCATAAACAACATCAGTTTATCAAATCTGGAAATGGGCACAAAAATAGCCTTGATTACCATGATTACAGCTTTTGGCGGTCTGTCCGGAGCGGCTCAGACCAAAAGTGTAATTAATAGTACAAGGCTATCCATCGGTTTATATATTAAGTCCAAATTACTTCATATGCTGATTGCATTCACGCTAACTGCAATCTATGTAAGATTTATACTATATTGAATACAAACTGGTTAGATTTATTCAATATCTTCCAGAAAAGTATTCTCATCAAAGTTAAAATCATCATCGGAATACCCTTCAGTTGTCCCGGCGGCTGATTCGTTAACCTCAGCACTGTATTCCTGTCCGTTGTTAAGAAGTTCATTCCTGTTATTAATAACAATATCAAGATTGCCTTTTAAGGCGCTTAACAGATTCTCATATTTTGCACGGCTGCTATCATAAGCATTGGTTAAAATATGTTCCACATCCGAGAGCATATCTTCGGTATAAGCTAAGGCTCCGGACCGGATCTGATTGGCGTCTTCATTGGCAGCTGCAATTATCCTCTCTGCTTCTGCTGCAGCCTTATTAACCATATCATTCGCCTGTTCATAAGCCTGCTGCATAATTTCATGATCGTTGATAAGAGAATGCGCTTTCTCGCCAGCTTCAGCTAAAATTACCGCTGCTTTTTCTTCTGCATCTGCAATAATTGCATCCCGGTTTGATATAATCTTTTGATATCTCTTTATCTCATCAGGAGTCCTCAGTCTTAACTCATCCAGTAAATCATATAATTCATCCTTTGGTACAATTACTTTCGTTGTTGATAGTGGTTGCATTCTGCAGCTTTCTACGAATTCGTAAATGTCTTCGATTAACTGCTCTATTCTACTGGCACCCATATTAACCTCTCCTTAATTTGTTATATTTTTCGTAAATAGACTGTACAATACAGTCAGGTACAAACTGTTCTATTTTTCCACCGTAACTGGCTATTTCTCTGACTGTACTGGAGCTAAGATAAGCATACTCCACACTCGTTGTTAAAAAAACGGTATCTACTTTTGGATTTAATTTATGGTTCGTTTGAGCTAACTGCAATTCGTATTCAAAATCTGTAATAGCTCTTAATCCCCTCACTATTACATTGGCATTCTTCTCGTCAGCAAAATCTACTAAGAGTCCCTGGTAAGCTTCTATCGCTACATTGGGGACATCCTTTGTTACCTCTTCTAAAAACCTGACACGTTCGTCCGAAGTAAATAAAGGTGATTTACTGCTGTTTTTTAAAACTCCGATTATTAACTTGTCCACTAATTTTGATGCCCGTAAAATTATATCTAAATGTCCCAGAGTAACCGGATCAAAGCTTCCGGGATAAATTCCTATTCTCAATTTAATTCCTGCCTTTCCTAGCGTCGAGTCTTTCCTTCGAGCCGGATGGGGCTAATAATGTGTGCGAAAAACTACAGCTGCTATAACATATCTTAGCCAAGAAGACTAATCTTATGTGTTTCTTATTTTAATTCAATAAATACATGTTTGTTGGTTTTGTATTCTTTCTCCCGATAAATCTGAAACCTGCTTTTGTCTAAATAATCAAAACTGGTATCCATAGAAGCTTCCACAATAATTATGGTATTGCGGTATACGATACTGGAATGTTCCAGTGCATTTAAAACCTTTTGTTCCAATCCCTGATTATAAGGAGGGTCCATAAAGATAATATCGAATACCCTTCCCTGTAATTCCAGGGTTCGGATTGAGGATATTACATCCAAAGCAAGAACCATCGCACCTGCTAAAAGACCGGTATTATGTAAATTAAGCTTAATACAATCAAGTGCAGCTTTTGAATTTTCTATAAATACTGCTGACCTGGCTCCTCTGCTTAAAGCTTCGATACCAATCGCACCGCTTCCGCTGAATAAATCTAAAAAATCACAATCTGCCAACTCCTGATTTATCATATTAAATAAAGTTTCTTTAATTCTATCTGTAGTAGGTCTGGTTTCCAGTCCGTCGATGGTTTTTAATGTTAACCGTTTAGCTTTTCCTGCAATTACTCTCATTGTCTGCTCCATTACCTTCATATAATCTATGTATTGCCTATTAGATAAAATATCTGAAAACTTTTAAAATATCTATTAATATTGTATAATATAAAATCATTTTGTCAACTTGTTTTTGGCTTTTTAGAGCATTTTTACTAGATTGTATCCATTAATTTTACCCCAAAAAAGTTGATATTTCAACAGATATTTTGATTTGCCATTAATTGGCGTTCTTCTCCTTAGCAAAGGAAAGGATAAAATTAGTAAATGAGCTGCTTAACTTTATAAGCAGCCCATCTACCATTACTAATCCTAAATTATTTCGTTTTTTGTTTTCATATATTAAAATTACTGTTGACCCGACATACGTTTTTCTTGTTCTGCAATCATTTTTTTAACCATCATACCACCAACACTGCCATTCTGGTAGGAAGTTAAATCCCCGTTATAGCCCTGTTTTAAAGGTACTCCGATTTCGCTTGCAACTTCATACTTGAAACGATCTAATGCTTCTTTTGCCTGTGGTACTTCTGCTCTGTTTCTACTTGCCATAATAAACGCCTCCATTTACTTATTTTGAATCCTTCAAGTTTAATTTTTTTGTTTGTGGTTCAAAATAGTTCTGTGTTGTTGTTTGTTACGCTATTATTATGTGCAGTCTATTTTATAAAATTCATGTAATTTATGGTAACCGCATCTGAATCATATTAATGAGATCTGTTTATCCGATTCATATAATTCGTAGTTTCGATTCGTTTATAAGGAATCTGTTAATTGATGATTGGTTTCAGTAAATATCACTTAAATTCATTCCACTTATTGCAATTCTACTTATTATTGAATCTAATTTATTCAGCGACCATAAAATTCATTGAGTATTAAAATTCAATCTATTTCAATTTGCAACATTGTCAGTTCTGTTTTAATTGATATTCAGGTTTTATTGAAATTCAGGTTTTATTGAAATTCAGGTTTTATTGAAATTCAGGTTTTATTGAAATTCAGGTTTTATTGAAATTCAGGCTTTAGAAATTCAGTTTGTTAAAATTCAGTTGTTAAAATTCAGTTTAAAGAAATTCAGTTTAAAGAAATTCAGTTTGTTAAATTCAGTTTAAAGAAATTCAGTTTGTTGAAATCCACTTTATTGAAATTCACTTTGTTGAAATTCACTTTGTTGAAATTCACTTTTTATTGAAATTTAGCTTAATTGAAATTCAGTCTATTGTAGTTCAGTTAATAGAAATTCTGTTTAATTGGACTTGGCTAGATTGTGGTTCTGTCTTAAAAATTATTTTGACTGAACGATATTCCAATAATCAATAATCCGTTTAAACGGTATGGGCTGAATCTGTATTTAGTTTTAATGATGTTTAGTTTATCGAATTCCGCTATATAATATAAAATTCTAAGATAATTTATATCATTCGTTTTGCTTCACATGGACAATATAGGTTTCATAACTCTTTTCTCTTGTAGTCGGGCTGATAAATACCACTTCTCCCAAAGACTTTAAGAGCTGGTCATTAAGATCTGAATATTTATCCCGCTCCAATTTACCTATATAGATATATTCAATTTTATATTCATCAAGGAGAGACCGAACCTGTTCTATATCGCCAGAAGTATAAATCGTTTTAATATCTTCCGCTCTCTTATTCACTATTTCGGTACTTCCTCGCCATAGCCATTCATGAACATACCAGCCAAGAACGGTTGGTAAGCCTGTAGAAACAGATATACGTTCATAATCAGAATAACTGTCACCATTTGCTTCCAGTATGACTGGTGTTCCTTTAATATTCTCGTTCAGCCATTGAATCCCCAGATAATCATCCGGCATTTTTTCCTTTAAATAAGCGGCTGCATCAAGTCCCTTATAATTCTCTGTTTTGAAAACATTACCATACCAGGCCTTAACAGAAACTTTCGTATACCAGAGGCTGCTTAAAAATAAAACTAAAGTGATAATCGTAAATTTAAGCTGCCACTTAAATCTACGGGCTTTTATAAATTTTAAGAAGATAAAACCGCTGCTGACACCAAAGAGGATAAAGGCTTGATAAGTCAACTTAAACATAGTATTTGCTCTTTTGTAATCACCGGAATATATGTCTTTTATATAGATTAATTCCGGTATCAAAATCAGACCAATGCCGCATAGACCAAGTGTTATGACAAATAGTTCCGATATATTTAAGGAACCTAAAAAATCAACAATAGATCCGGATCTGCCGCCATTATAATATACAAGGGAGCCCTTTTTCTCTTCTCCCGGCTTATTTATTTTTTGAATATAGTTTGATATTAAATCAACTAAAAGCCCGGCAATTAAAGTAACGGGCAGCCCCCATAATATAATGAGCTGATAAATGGGAGTATGGTTCATAGCCAAATTAACCTGGGTTGAAATCTGTTTAAAGGTTAAAGTAAAGGGTAGTGCAATAACTTCCGAAATTACGAAAACAGTGACTCCCTGAATAGCCGTAACGATAAAGGGGTTTCTTAATAACCAATAGCTCTCTTTTTCTGCCCTTATCTTACAATCTCTGAACATAACCAAATTAAAGAATAGAATTACCGCTCCTGACACGACATAATAAATAGGAAAATCCCAAAAATTTGTAGTGTGGAACAAACCGATAAAGAATCCGATTAAAAGAATATGCGGATCTGCTATATTATGCAAAACTCCTGCCAGACCTACAGGTTTTTTCTGTGGAAGGTTGTCCATGGATTTTTTCCGGAAAAGCACCCACCCAAATAGGATACCAAGAACGGTCAGAACAAAGATAATATTAATTGCATGGGCATGCAAATCTCCCAATACAAAGGAGTAACTGGGGAATTCATGGATGGTTTTATCTTTGGTATCCGGATTATAGCCAATAAATCTGGTAGAATCCGGAAACCAGTATTTGTCCTCAGATTTTACTCCCAGAATGGTCTGGATTAAGGGAACTATCCAATAAAACAAAGTAAAATGCATATTACCTGCCAAAGAAACTCCTGCACCGGATAATAATCCTGCAAATACAGGTGATTTTTTGTACCTGATATCCTGCTCTTTTAAAAAGTTCCTAGTAACATTATAAATCAGGGAATATGGCAGTACAAAAGCAAAGGCTGCCAGGGTCATAAGCATCAGGTTATAGCCTGCATTTACTTTGACTAATGATAATTTGGTCATAAAGGCCGCCATATACTGGCCTACATAATAATAATTTATGGTACTGCCGGCAAACCACAAATCCTTTGGCGGCATATAATCTCCCCGCATCATGATGGTCATAAAGCCGTAGTCCATAAATTTCTCTGTTCCATAAGCCTCCGGTTTAAAACCCCTGATATAAGTCCAAATCAGAAAAATAATAAGAAATAATAGCTCTTCTGAAATCATAGAAGTTAGCTTTTTCGCCGAAAACATAGCTTTTTTATCTTCCGTCTTCATTCTTACCAACAATAAGGCATTGACTAAGACACATATTATAATGACCAGAAAACAGGATACCGTATTAAACTTAAGCAGTTTCATGGAAGAAAAAAGCCACATAAGGTAACCGCTTAAAGCTATTCCAATGGTTTTGGCAAATACATAACCATTATCATGAAAATGAGAAAAGATTTTCTGTGCAAGAGGCAGAAAAGTAATTCCAAGCAGTAAAAGCACACACCACCACTGTAAAAAAGCATTAAAATCTTCTTTTAGAACTAACTTTGCCAGGATAAAGACAATTACGCCAAGCAAACCCTGTATACTATATTTTATTACACTATTATGTTCTACACGGCGAGATAAGGTTGTATTATTCTCCATAGTTTGGCTCCTTACCTGATTTCTCAGTTAAATGTATTTATTAATGGAAGAAAAGTCTTTAACAGCCTGTCTTCCAATTTTAACTATTTTCTTCATATTAATGGAGTTAACCCCTCCCTGTCTCGGACGAAAGGTAATGGGAAGGTATTTTACAGAAAGCTTCTTTTTTCCGTAAATAACCGATACCAAAACATTGGATAAGTTATAATCTTTTGGTATCAGTTTAATATTATCTTTTAAAATGTCGGCTTGCATTAAACGAAAGGGCGTATTCGCATCCTTTATCGATACATGAAAACACACCTGTAATACAAGCTTTAGAGTTTTAGTAACAAAAAGTCTGGATAAGCCGTCCTGTCTGCCTTTTCTGCTGCCAATCACCATAGCATACTGATCACGGAGTTTCCAAAACTCCCAAAATTCCTCCGGTAAAGTCTGACCATCAGAATCAGTCTGGAAGATGTAGTCCGCCCCGTGTTCTATCCCATAGTTATATCCATATAACACGGTAGCACCATGTCCGCCATTGGGCTTTGTTAATGGTTCAAAAGCAGGCTTTACTTTAGCTTCTGCTTTCATGATGGAATAGGTGGAGTCCTTACTTCCATCATCTATTATCACTAATTTACTTCCATTTCCTATCTTATCCACTATATTGTACCAATCATTAATTATGTCACGGATAGTTTCTTCTTCATTGTAAGCTGGAATTACAATATAAAGTTTATCCATTAAGACCTCCATTAAAGATATCAAGTGCACGCCTTACCACAGCGTCCATATTATAATAGCGATATTCCGCCAGTCTGCCAAGAAAGATTACTTTTTTCTCCTTCTCCATCTCTGACTGGTATAAGGAAAACTGATCCTTACATTCCTTGGTCGGAAAAGGATAATAAGGTTCCCCTTCGCTGTTTGGAAATTCTTTTAATATGGTAGTCATCTTATGTTCCTGCCAAGTCAGTTTTTTAAATTCCGTAATCCTTGTAAAATCATAATCATTGGGATAATTCACCACCGGTGCCTGCTGGTATTCTTCTTTAGGAAAGGTTTCAAATACAAAATCAATACTTCTGTATTCCATCTTTCCATATTTATAGTCATAATAATAATCGGTAGGACCAGTATAAATTAGTTTCTCATATTCTATATCTTCTATTACTTCTTTATAGTCCGTATTTAAAAGTATTTTGATATTAGGATTTGCTGCCATCTTCTCACACATTTTTGTAAAACCGTACTTTGGCATTCCCTGATAACGGTCGTTAAAATATCTGGTATCCCGGTTTAAACGAATGGGGATTCTGGAGATAACAGAAGTATCGATTTCACCCGGATCAATTCCCCACTGCTTTTTTGTATAAGTTTCAAAAATCTTCTGGTAAATGTCCACACCAACTTTGCTTAATGCAACATCTTTGCTGGTTTTGACTTCCTCCATAGGAACTGCCTGCTTTTTTAAGAATTCCTCTACTTCATCACAGGATAAGTTAAGGTTATAGAGTTTATTGATGGTTTCAACAGTAATCGGCATAGGAATCAGGTTTCCGTCAACATAAGTTAAAACCCTGTGCCAGAAGTCATTCCAGGGTGTAAATTTACTTAAATACTGATATACCTCACGGTCATTGGTATGAAAAATATGGGGTCCGTAATTATGAATTAAGATTCCATCTTCATTATAAGAATCGTATACATTGCCGCCGATGTGGTTTCTCTTTTCGATTATCAATACCTTTTCCTTTAATACATTGGCGATTCTTTCTGCAACGGTTAAACCAGCAAGTCCTGCCCCGACTACAATATACTTATATTTCATATGTTAATACCTGATTGTTGGGCTGCCGCAATCAAACACACCGATACCTGTTAAAGGCATAGTAACTATTTTTTCTATCTCTAGTATGCGATTAATCTTCAACAACACCACTGCCGCAATAAACTTAATATTATGCGGCGTACCTTTCTTTATATTTTATTCTTCAAATCTCATATTTCTTTCAATCAATCTTTTCTTACATAATTCCATAAAATACGTTAGCTACATCCTCCGTAATAATCTCTGATAACTGTTCTTTAGTAGGTTTATCCTTAGTCACTAAACGATTTGCCTGGTTTACAATTATTTTCTCAAAAACATTTCTGATTCCCCTGGCATTGCCAAACCGAATCCGATCCTCCTCAGCCATTGCCATAAGCTTTCCTTTTACTATGTTAAGTGCTGCTTCTTCTATCGTAAGACCTGCTTTTGCGGCCATGGATTTCAAAATCTCTATTAATTCTTCTTCGGTATAATCCGTAAATTCTATAAATTTATTAAATCTCGAAATTAAACCGGTATTGGCTTTTAAAAACTGCTGCATCTCTTCTCTGTAACCAGCTACGATTACCACCAGATTATCCCTATGATCTTCCATCATCTTGACCAGGGTATCAATTGCCTCCGACCCAAAATCATTAGTGCCAATGCCGGTGGATAAAGAATATGCTTCATCAATAAAAAGAACGCCGCCAAGAGCCCTTTCAACCACTTCCTTTACTTTAAGGGCGGTCTGTCCGACAAAACCCGCCACTAATCCGGAACGATCTGTCTCAACTAAATTACCCTCGGACAATATTCCTAATTCCTTATAGAGCCTAGCTACCAATCTGGCAACTGTAGTTTTACCGGTTCCGGGATTACCGGTATATACCATATGATAAGACATCTCCATCGTTGGCATATTATATTCTTCTCTAAGCTTCCTTACCCGTATTAAATTGATCAAGGAGTTGATTTCTGTTTTGACAGACTCCAGACCAATAAGGGAATATAATTCCTCCAGATGCTTCTCTAGATGATCAGGTTCATCAACAGCCTCAGAGGTTTGCTCCTGTAACGTTTCAGACTCTGTATCTGCCTTAAGACTTCCGTCAGCTTTATACCCAGCCTCATGTTCCGTCAGTTCTTTCTGCTTTGCTGTCACTGTATTTTTCGTATAATCCAGATCTTTAAGCCTTATTTTGGACTTGTCCTTGTTTAATATATAGTTGTCTTTATATTTTTCAAAGTCCCCATTCGAGGTCACTTGCATTGCACTGCTGTATTCCAGCTCCTCACTGCTGATTTTACGAAAAACATATCTTTCGTCAATAACATAGTTAAGTTTACTGCTGCCTTTGATAAAAGCACTGATTTGCCGGTAATATCCTAAAATAAATGACGTTAATTTTACATTCTTTGAATCATTGATATAAGCCATAGCTAAAACCGTATTCAGCAGAGCATCAAAAAACATGCCGCCGATACAGGTAGATTTCTCAATATCCCTTAGACTTAAGAGCTGCAATAATATCGGTGGTGATTTTAATACTTTCTGGGCCTGGTAAAGGATATCCTCATCATCCTCTTTATTAAGAGTCATGCCGATCATATTATATTCCGGTATATCTGCAATATAACATCTTTCTTCCTGATTAAAACACCCGCAGAATACTGCCAGCTGTACCAGAACCGCCTGCAGATATAAGTCTAACATCTCATTAATTGACTTTCCAAGCACCGTCTCCGGTTTTTCCCAGTACCCTTCATTCAGTAATAGGTCACAATATTTCGCTAAGGTATTGTAATTATCCTTTCCAATCTGAAAAAGCTTAGCTTTTGAATAACCCTGGCTCATTATGACACTCCCTCCTGCTGCGATATCCTATGGATTACACTATAAACAATTTTATTATACTATATATTTCCAAAAATAAAAAGAGTATGTTTCTAAAACCTTATGACAAATAATTAGGAAATAGTGCCCGGGTCAAACTACAAAGTTCCCATATCAAAATGATTAATCCGTTCTGCCAAAGGGGGGTTCTCTTTAAGAATCGTACTAAGCTCCTGTTCCGTTAAACCCTTTGCAGCTTCATTGGCCTTCATAAGAACACCAGCATCATTATAAATATCACCGATTCGAAATTCCATATCACCGCTTTGCCTTATACCAAACATATCTCCGGGACCTCTTAATTTTAAATCTTCTCCAGCAATATAAAATCCATCATTAGAGCGGTTTAAGATTTCAAGCCTTTCCTTCGTCTCCCTGGAACCAGAACCGCTTACCAGAATACAGTAGGACTGATGCTTTCCTCTTCCTACCCTTCCTCTTAGCTGGTGAAGTTGGGCCAGACCAAATCGTTCCGAATTTTCTATCATCATTACCGTTGCATTAGGAACGTTGACGCCTACTTCTACTACTGTAGTAGAAACTAAAACCTGAATTTCTCCCTTTGAAAACCGCTCCATGATATCATTCTTTTCCTTTGGTTTCATCTTACCATGGAGATATTCCACCATAATATCTGCTGGCATGGCTTCCTTTAATTTTTCCGTATATTCCAGTACATTTTCTGCTTCTATAGTTTCACTTTCATCCACCATTGGGCAGATAACATAGGCTTGTCTTCCTGCACTTACCTCTTTAGCAATAAAGCGGTAAGCAGTAGGACGATATCCGGTATCCACCACACAGTTTTTAATAGGCAGGCGGTTTGCCGGCAATTCATCCACTACTGATATATCCAGGTCTCCATACAGGATAATAGCTAACGTTCTTGGGATTGGTGTGGCACTCATAACAAGAACATGCGGATGGTCTCCCTTACCGGTTAAGGATTCTCTTTGTCTGACACCAAAACGGTGCTGTTCATCCGTAATAGCAAGGGCCAGGCAGTTATATTCCACCTTCTCCTGTATCAGGGCATGGGTTCCAATAATAATATCAGCTTCCTGGGTTTTAACCTTTTCGTAAGCCTTCTTCTTCTCCGACGCGGTCATGGAACCTACTAACAGCAAAGTATTGATTCCATAGGCTTTAAACATTCCGGTTAAGGATTCATAATGCTGCTTGGCTAGTACTTCTGTAGGTACCATAAGGCTACCCTGGTAGCCGTTTAAAGCGGTTAACAGCAATGCAAGAGCAGCTAATATAGTTTTACCGGAACCAACATCTCCCTGTATCAGACGGTTCATGGTATGACTTCCGGTCAGATCTGCCTTGATTTCTTTCCATACCTTATCCTGGGCATTGGTAAGCCTAAAGGAAAGTTCACTGATAAAACGAGTTAAATCTTCCCGGTCTGTCATATTAAACTGGTTAGTCCAAACAGTCTTTTTCTCCTTCAGAGTCATAAGTGCCAGCGTGAATCCAAAGAACTCATCGAATACTAACCTGTTTCTGGCATCAGCCATAGTTTCAGGACTTTTAGGAAAATGAATTTCCTCTAAGGCATTTTTATAGGATACCAGCTTATTTTCTTTGACAATCCGCTTAGGCAGATAATCTTTTGATAACTCCAGTTCGCCAAGGGCAATTTTTACTGCTTTCGATATGGCATGATTGGTTATTCCAAAAGTCAGGGCATATACCGGCTGCAACACATTCATTTTAATCCGGTACTCTTCCCTAGTATATATTCCAGGCTGTTCTATCACTAAAACTCCATTTTTTCTTACTACTTTCCCCCGGAAGATAAAGTGATATCCCATACGCAGTTTATTTTTTAAAAACGGCATATTAAACCAGCTTATATTCAGACTTCCACTTGAATCCTTTACTCTGCAGGTTAAGATTTTTAAGTTTCGTACCTGCTTTACCTGAATGATACTAATAACAGACGCTTCTATGGAAATCATTTTCCCTTCCACAAGGTCTGTAATAGATATTGGTGCTTCAAAGACATCATACCCCCTTGGATAATGCCTGATAATATCCTCTACAGTAAAAAGACCCATTTTATTAAAGTCTCTTTCTGTTTTTTCACCAATTCCTTTAATTACTCTTAAGGGATCCGTTAAATTCATTGCCATATCATAGCCCTCCTCTTAATAAACCGGACACAATTTCTAATACATAAAAAAAGAGCCTTCGCCTTTTAAGCCCGAAGATTCTTTTTATTATTATGACCGGGTAATTCCCGGGATTATTCTACAGAAAGAACATAGTAGTAAATTGGCTGCCCGCCAAAATGCACTTCCACATCCATATCCGGATATTCTTTCATGATAAGTTCCGCCAGTTCACCAGCAGTCTCTTCTGTCATCTCGGCACCGTAATACAGACTGATTAATTCCGAGTCCTCATCCACTAAACCTTTTACCAGCTCAAATGTTGTTTCGGAAATATCCGTACCGACAGAAAGTATGGTCTTATCATTAAGACCCATGATATTACCCTGCTTGATTTCTTTACCGTCAATATTAGTATCCCTTACCGCATAAGTTACCTGTCCGCTCTTTACTTTCTTCATTTCTTCATTCATTCGTTTTTCATTCTCTTCAACGGTTTTATCATGAACATAATTAATGATGGAAGTAATGCCCTGAGGGATGGTTTTAGTCGGAATTACCACAATATGTTTATCCTCTGTTAAATCCTTGGCCTGTTGGGCAGCAAGGATAATATTGCTGTTATTCGGGAAAATAAAAATTGTTTCGGCATTCACCTGCTCGATAGCCGTTAACATATCCTCCGTACTCGGATTCATAGTCTGCCCGCCGGAAATGATATAGTCCACTCCAAGTCCTCTAAAGATATCGTTGATTCCTTCTCCGATGGAAACAGAGATAAATCCGACTTCTTTTCTAGAAACCTTTACAGCGGTGTTTTCCTTGGCTTTTTTTTCTTCCGCCTGTTTTGCGGCCAATTTTTGTGCATCTTTAATCAGACGTTCCGTATGCTCTTCTCTCATGTTATCAATTTTAATTTTAGATAAAGAGCCGTAAGTTAACGCTCGTTGGATGGCAAGTCCGGGATCATTGGTATGTACATGAACCTTGACTATCTCATCATCCGCTACCACTACCAAAGAATCACCGATTGATTCCAGATATCCTTTAAAATCCAGTTCGGTTTCAATACTGAATTCCTTTTCCAATACAATAATAAATTCCGTGCAATATCCAAACTTAATATCTGCGGCATTGAGATTCTCTATATTAACGGAAACCTCACCATGGTTCTTTGCTACCGGAATCGCTTCAAAATCAACTTCTTTACCAAGTAAAACATCGTAAGCGCCTTTTACAATTTCAAGGAGCCCCTGACCGCCGGAATCAACTACGCCTGCTTCTTTTAATACGGGTAAAAGCTCTGGAGTATGTTCAAGGACTTCTTCCATGTATTGTATTACTTCTTTACCAAAATAGACCAGATCATCTGTTTCACTTACCAGTTGGGCTGCTTTTTCCGCACCACCTCTGGCAACAGTAAGGATTGTACCTTCCTTGGGCTTCATTACTGCCTTATAAGCAGTTTCAACCGCCTTTTGAAAAGCATTGGCCATAATTGTTACATTTATCTCATTAAAATCCTTTATTTCCTTTGTAAATCCTCTGAATAACTGAGATAATATAACACCGGAATTACCTCTTGCCCCTCGTAAGGATCCACTGGATATTGCTTTCGCAAGCCCCTCGATAGTTGGATTCTCCATCTGAGCAACTTCCTTGGCAGCGGACATAATTGTCAATGTCATATTGGTACCAGTATCACCATCCGGCACCGGAAATACATTCAATTCATTAATATATTCTTTCTTACTTTCAATGCTCTTAGCTCCTCCCAAAAACATCTTCTTAAGAGTTAGAGCATCTATTGCCTTAATAACCACAAGTTTGTTCCTCCTTAAATGTAATTCGTCCTTTAGTCTATGACTCTTACGCCTTCGACAAATATATTAATTTTAACAACTTCCATTCCGGTAAATTCCTCAACCTTATATTTAACATTGCTGATTAGATTTTCAGCAACAGCTGAGATGCTTACACCATAGGATACAATAATATGCAGATCAATTATTATCTTGTTGTTGTCGACAGTAATATTAACGCCATGACTGAGACTTTCACGTTTCAGAAGTTTAACAAGACCATCCTTTACACTGATAGATGCCATTCCCACAACGCCAAAACACTCGACTGCAGAAGAACCGGCATATTTTGCCAATACATCATTATCTATTGAAACTTCACCGATTTGTGTATTCATGTGTCCTTTCATAGGAACCCTCCAATTCTATTTTTATAAAATAAGAAGTAGTAACAATTTACTACAGCTTATATCTTTCCATTCATTACTATTATACCCTTTTTTTTAATAAAATGGAATACTTATTTTAAAATCTGCAGGTTCTATTGTGCTAATTCTACATATTTTCCTCTGATTATTCCATGTTTCTCCAGCTTATGACAACTCATATAGAATAGAATCAAAAGATGCTATTCTTTGAAACCCTTCTTATAATATAAAAACAGCCAACTAACAAGTTTCTAGTATCGGATATATTGGAAATATCCTGCGCATATACTGTTATTATACAGAAATATCAATCCCTAAAAAGAAGTTACAATTCAAAAATTTATACTAATTTTAGTAACCATTCAGATAGATTGCTGCTTTGACAGCAGATGGGAGTTCATAATGAAAAGAATGATCGGCTTTATACTATTCTGGGTCGCTATCGGCATGACTATAATGCTTTTTATCACCAATGGAATTCTGGCAGTCTGTATTATTATAATGTTTTTAGTTTTGGGTTACAATTTATTTACATCCTGCTGAAAAGCCGAAAAAGCCTGTCCAAAACTATCAGTTATACCTCTTGAATGGATTATGAGAAATCCTATTCTCTGAGGCTGATAACTTATAGTTTGGGACAGGCTTTCCCATTGTTATGCTTTAAAATTATGCTCTTTCTACTTTGCCGGATCTAAGACATGAAGTACATACATATGTTTTCTTTGCTGCACCGTTAACCATAATTTTAACAGACTTTACATTCGCTTTCCACATCTTATTAGATCTTCTATGAGAATGACTCACAGCATTTCCAAAGTGAGCACTTTTTTCACAAATTGCACATTTAGCCATTTAAAGCACCTCCCTAGGTTTTATTTAAGTCGCACGACCTGCAAACAAATCTATTCTAGCAGAATTAACCTAATATTGCAAGATAAATTTTAAACTTTTGTAAGTATCCTATCCAAAATTAATCATTGCTGTATGTTTTTGAATTAATTACCTCATCTACTTTATCTGTTACGTCGTCTTCTTTATCCTTATCCTTCTTGAATTTATTGATAAATTCCGGCACCAAGTCCAGTATTTTGGTAATACTGTCTTGATTCTTTACATTAACCAGACGGGCAGTTCCATCTTTAATTACTAACACGGCACTAGGTGTCATTTTACCACCCATAGCACCACCCGCATTATTCTTACTGACATCCTTAGAAAAGGCTCCCGCACCCACACCAAAACTTACATCTACCAGAGGCAGAATGATAGTACCGTCATCGAATTTCACCGCATCTCCTACCACTGTTTTGGTGGTAATAAAACTATCCATACCTTTAAATAATGATTCTACTGTTGAATTGAAATTATTCTCAGCCATTATAAATCCTCCTTAAGAGTTTTAAAGTTTTTCAGTAAATTTCTAAAATTTTTATCTAATATAAGCTGTAAACATATTATTAGTAATGTTAATAATCTTATTCTTCCAAGACAAAACAAAGATCCTTTTAGAATTTCTTCTTCAAAATTAGGAATGACCCGCATGGATTTTCCATAATAACCGTAAAAAACTGCAAGAAGCCCCATAGCCTGCCCGGTAGAACTTGGATCACCAGTTCCAAACTCCAGATCCAGTTTAAATCTATTAGGTCTAATATGTCTTAGCATACGTTTTATGGTAACAAATGATTTTGAAAATGCTGCTTTATTGTTGCTAAAAAATACTTTTATCTTATCCCATTTCTCATGTATATTAAAAATCTTATCTTTAATATTGTTAAATTGTTCTTTTAAACTGATAAAAAAGCTTTTGATTTTAATAAAAAAATCTTTGATTTTTAAAAAAAAGATACTGATTTTATAAAAGAATTCTTTAATTTTTGAAAAGAATCCTGTTTTGCTTTCCTCTTCACCGGATTTTATCTCTGCCGCTTTTAATATAGTATCCGTATAAAATTGACTTTGCTCGTCTTCGTTTTGGTTATCATTGATAAAGGCTTTCTTTTGATCCGCCAACGTTTGATTTTCTGATTTTATTTCACTCTTCACCTCAAACTGTTTTGGGTTATTAAAATCTGGTTCTTTCTCATTCCAATTGGTCGTATCTAAGCTATCTAAGTCTTTTTTCTCTAAGCTATTTTGGTCTTTTTTCTCTGAGTCATCCAGGTCCTTGTTCTTTAGAGTGCCGATATTTTTACCGATTTTCATCTCCGATTCTTCAATCCGTTTCACAGTCTTAACCTCTGTCTTCATTAGGTCAGCTGTATTAACTTTCGAAGGTAGGTTCCCTTTTATATCTGTATTAGACTCTGTCCTTGCCTTTTTTCTGGCTTGCTTTTTTACTCCCGGCTTTTTCATAAAATCCTTAGCTTTATTTGGGTTATCTTTTCTGTGTAATCTTTTTTCCACCGGATTACTGCTGTCATAAAATATCTTTCCGAATATTCTAAGTTTTATAACCAATTTGCTGCCAGAATAATAAGCCCGTATATAAATCAGCCTTAACAGCCAGCTTATCTTTGCTTCAGCTTTTAATTCCTCCTGATTATCAGCATTTAATCTGTACCTGATTGGAACCAGCAGCACCAGGAGAATTACCAAAAGCAGCAAACCCAATATGGAGGCAAGAATAATTCCGATTATTTTTAAAAGGACTAAAACAATATGGAGCATATCTTCTTGGTTTCCTCCTTCTGGTACCTATATTACCGGGTCTCAAGCGGTCTTAGAATACAATCTGTGGGTCTTAAATATATTTCTATTTATCCTCTAACCCTAAAAATACTCCCTGACCTTAAAATCCCCGGTTTTATTATATATTTCCTCCAGCATATTCTTTACTAATATCTTAGCTTGTCCCTTGGAACCGGCTAAACCAAGTATATAGATTTCCTGCCTTGCATAATAGGGAAATAATAATTCATTCGCGTTGATTATATCAAACAGATTATGGGAATTCGATGCGAAGGTTATACAATACACCTCAAAAGTCATTTCGCCTCTTTCAATGGATTTCATGGTCTTACTTTTTTTCTTCTGTTTGAAATCTTCACCAAAATACAATTTAGATGCCCATTTTATCATTATAATAACACCTGTTCTTCCATAAACTCCCACGATATAATACTTATTCCATTATACCACAAATTTACATTAAAAATACAGAATTAATTCTCATAAAATGACTTAATTATATTTATACAGGCAATTTTTTCAGCCTTATCATGGCACTGCTCTAAAACTCCTTTAATATAATCCCTTACTTCATCCGTAGAACCGAAGAAAACCGGCATTTTGTTAATGGTATTTGCCATAACTGCTCTGTTAACGAATTTAGAATTAGCTTTAAAACTTTCAGTTAATTTTAGTATTAAATCTTCTTGTTCTTTGCTTAAATAACCTTCATCAACTCTATGCTCCGTAACAACCTGATCCAGCTCAATAAATAAGCTTGTACCTAATAGGTTCTGAGCGGTATTAAGACAATTATATAGTCTTCCTAGCATTAAGCTTTCCACCAGGTTTAAATGATTTGACTTTATATCAAAGAAATAAGCTTCTAAAATCCCGGCTTCTTCCGACATAAGTTCCTGTCTGCCTTCGGTATAAGTTAATTTATCTTCGGCTTCTTCACCCAGGGGCACTTTTTCCTCAGATAAAAAGTGTTCATTGATTTCACTAATTAATTTCCTGCATTGGTCTTCTTCCGACGGCAACAAAAGAAATTTCATTTCACCTTCCAGACCTTCAATCCGGTAACCATCCATATACGCATAAGGTGCTAAAATAAGCATTACATAAAGTTGATTTACACACTCTTGCAGACCATAATAAAAGTCCACGGAGGAATTAATTTTATAAGCTGCTCCGTCTATCTGCTCCAGGTAAGACGTGTAGTCTTCCTTCGTAAGTTCCTTATAATCAAGACTTTCCAAAGATTTCCTTAAGGTATGCAGATCCGGGTAAGCCCCTTCCATATCTTCCTGTTCATAGAGCATGGCTCCAGTTTTAATCATATACAGATAACTGTCCAAAGAAGATTGGTCAGCACCTTTATAAATGGTCAGACTGTCTCTTAGCAGGTCAAAATATCTGGATTTTGTCAATCTTACCGGAAGCTGGCCGATTACTTCTTTAATTTTTTCATTGACTATCACATTATCCGTGGTATCAAAAATATACGCCATAACTTCTTCCAGAAATTCCTCTTCATCAACTTCTTTAATTTCATCCTGGAATTTGTATTCTATACGGTTGAATATATATTCGAACACCTGGAATATGTCCGTATAAGCAGTTAAGATCTTCATGCGGCTGATAATAATATTACGGATTCCATCAAGACCTTTTACTCCTGCTTCCATTCTGTCTCCGGAGAAATTGCATAATAAAATGTCTTTCACGATCCGGTTCACTTCATTAAGCAGATCTATTTCCTCTTTCGGTCTAATTCCCTCAGCGTCAACATAGTTCTCATAAAAAGTATAGTAATGCATGGTAAATTTTAATTCTGCATACTGTCCATACAAGTTGACCAAACGGTTAAAAAACTGCGGTATATTAAACTCCAGATTTTCTCCTTTTTGAATTTCTTTACAGATTAATTTCATGTTCTTGTTCATAGTAACGTTTTCCTCCAACTATCTATACTGTCTTTTGCTGATAAATCCATTGACAACCAGCAATCCGCAAGCTGTTATAATGAATTTGATATAAGAAATATATGGAATATTCTCCAAATTCGTATTTAATATTATAACAGTAAATTCTTTAATAAACCAGCAATTTGGAATAATTTTCGAAATATTTAATAACTTATTGTCAAAAAATCCGGCTGCCAGACTAAAAAAACCTAAAAAACCAAAAATTAAAACCGAAAAAACACCCAGCAATTGATACCTGACCGTCCTTACCGTTAAATTGCCCAGGAGAAGAAACCACAGTATCATTACGGCCAAAAAAAGCTCCGACAGGAAGAAAATCTTGCATGCACCTGCCAGACCAAGTCCCGGTACCTGAAAAAATAAACCAAGGCTAAGTAAAAGAGTGATTATACTCAGTAGGCAAAAGGTAACCGTAAAGTGGTTTACATCCATATAATAGTGCTTGTTCAGAGTAATCTTTACCCTTTGGCGAATTCCCTGTTCCTTTTCATAGACGGTAACGGCTGTCAGTAACATAGCCATAAAAGAAAGTAACATGGCGGTAATTCCCCAGACTGCCTGGAGATAGAGTATAGAATTACCTATGCTCCCGGCTGAATCCTGATTGCTGCTATCGACCATCCTGATGTCAAAGGCAAAATCAAAATCAGGGCTTGTAAGCAAAGAATTTGCATACTCCATGTACTCTTGTTCCGATAGTTCCTCTTTTCTATTTAGTGAACCGGAAGCTCCAAGGCTTTTGCTACCAAAAGGAAGCGCTTTATATAAATTATACCCTTTATACAGACATATCTTATACAACATTTCACCGGCAATGAGATCGGACAGTATTTTGGCGGATTCATCTCCTTCCAGATAATACATAGTAATCAACTCATCGGTTTTTCCGTTTCGGATGGATTTTTCATAACCTTCCCTTATTATAAAATATGCCCTTATTTCTTCTTTATATAATAAATCCTTTAATTCCTTTTCTTTACCTTCATATACATAAAAAGCCGGTACCTTTTTAATGGCTTCAACCACATCGTCAGCACTTTGACTTGTGTCAAGATTAACGATTCCAACCGGCACGCTGCTACGCTCTTTCGCATGAAAGGACAGGGTGTTGATAACAAAAAGAAAGGAAATCACGGAAACCACCATAAGGATAGAGGTCAGTTTATGGTCAAAAATAGTTTTCAGTCTGATTAGAAAGAGATTATTCTTCATAATATACCTCCTCCCGGTTATAGAGTTTTATCGAAAGGAATAAAAAAATAAGTGCCCCTCCAGCCATACTAAGTATAAACTTAAGAGCCAGTCCCTCATCGGTCCCTTTTTGAACCAACAAAAGGGTACGGACAAACCAGTAATTCGGAGTCAATACCGACATCGACGTGAATGCCTTGGGTAAATACATAATCGGAATAATACTGCCACCGATTACAGCAGTCAGGAACCCGATAAAATTACCGGCTGTCATAAAGCTTTGTATCCGATAAAATAAACCACTTAAAAAGATGGAGAAACAGATACTGAATAAACAAGCAGACAGCAATACTCCTTCATATAGAAAGGATATTCTATTCCCCTGGTATACAGCTGAAAGTATATAAATCAGAGATATAGCCGAAAATACAAAGACAGAGGCAAACAGGACTTTTTCTGAAAGTATGATAAAGGTCGGTGTTCCCACTGATGAGAGTCGTTTTAAGATACCAGCCTTTTTTTCCTTCATTAATAAAAATCCTACATATAATCCCATATAACTGATAAATATGGAAAGAATAGCGAAATAATAATATTGAAACAACGATGTCACCGGATAATCACTGTCTTTCAGATACCGGAAAAATTTTTCTTTACCCAATGCAGTAAAAATCAAATTATAGGATATCTCAATATTCTTCTTATTTATTAAAGCATTATCCATACCAGCATTTTTCATGGTATCAAATAAAGCCATGCAGTTTACTTCTACAGCTCGTATGTATTTTTCATAACTATCCAATATATTCTTGAGCAGAACTGCTTTTGTAACGTCTTTTTTACTAATTAAAACCTTAACCGGAAGGTGATCAAAATACATCATGTTTTCTGTAAAACCTTTTGGTATCTGAAGGAATAAGTCAATTTCCCCCTGATAAAAAGCATGTTCCAACTCTTCGCTGCTGCCTTCTACGATTTGTACATAAGAAGAAAAACTCTCACTTTCTCTGAAATATTCAATCAGCATCTGAGAATAAGGTGAACGATCCTCATCTGAGAGTCCAAACTTTATCGGGTTTACCAAAAGAGCTTTCTGATCCCTGACATTATAAGAAGTGCTTATTATAAAAATAATAAGCACTACAAGTAAAATGGCTATTCTTTTTTTATCTTCCAATACTTCTTTGAGGTCTTTTTTTAATAAATAAAGCACGATACCGTTCTCCTTATCACGCTTCGTTCTTTTGTTTTAAATTTATTCTGATACGCTCTTATTGGTGGCTCACAGGATTTTTTACATGCTCATGGGTAAATAAGTGATCCATACAATACTCATAATTGCCGTCACATTTGGAACAGAAACGGAACTCAAGATTTTCATCATCTAATTCCGTACGTCCACAAACCGCACATTTATGCCTGGTTACCGTCTTTTTACCACGAAACTCCACAACATTTCCGCTTCTTCCGGAATTTACCTGACGTTTATAATTTGATTTCCGTTTCAATTCATTGGGTGATATCCGCTTATAATTTCTTGTGGATAGAAAATAAATCAGGAAATTACCTAAGGCAACTGCGATTGCAACTCCGACAAAATATTGGTGATTTGCAAAACTCAAATAAATCTGATATAGTACAAAGGCTCCATATATATAACCGAGATGTTTTACCTTAACCGGAAGAATGAAGAACAGCAAAAATTCGACATTGGGATAAAGTGCCGCAAATGCAAAAAACATGGATCTGTTAATATAAAGCAGCCCAAAATCCAGGCTTACTCCGGTAAATAAATATATGATTACCGTTGAGAGTATATTAAAGAGTAAACCGGATAAATAATACATATTGAACCGGAAAGCCCCCCAAGCATTCTCCAGTGCATTACCAATCATATAGTATAAGTATAATTCGATTGCCAGGAAAAAAATATTACTGCTGCTGGTAGGCTGAATGATAAATGTGACTAATCTCCACAACTGTCCATGTAATATGGCGTCAATATCCAGGGAAAGGTAGGTCCTGTAAAAATAGGGGTTAATAATATTCACAAAAAATCCGGCAGCATACAAAAGTATGATGTAGAACATTAAATTATGGATTGCGTATCTTCCGTATTTACGATTCAGTTTGTTTATAAAGTTCATTAAGGTTTACCACTTCTTTCTTTATTCAAAATCTTTAGCTTATATCAAAACAGATCTTTCTTTCTGAATATTAAAGCAACTATAAAAGTAATCAGAAAAGCTATGGCTGTCACAATATAAAATCCGTAAGGACTACCGCTTCCCGGAATACCCTTTACATTCATTCCATAAAAGCTGGCAATCATGGTCGGAATAGCCATTACAATTGTCACAGTTGCGAGAAACTTCATTACTAAATTCAGGTTATTGGATATAACCGAGGCAAAAGCACCCATAATACCGCTTAAAATTCCACTGTATATATTAGCCATTTCGATGGCCTGCTTATTTTCGATAATTACATCTTCCAGTAATTCCGTATCTTCCGGATACTGCTTAATATTTTCTATTTTTAACATCTTTTCAAGTACTACTTCATTCGCCCGTAAAGAAGTAGTAAAATATACCAGACTCTTTTCTAATTCCAGCAGGTCAATTAATTCACTGTTTTTTGTAGATAAATGAAGTTTGTGTTCAATCTCTTCACTTTTTCTGTCAATAATTCTAAGGTATTGCAGAAACACAGTAGCATTCTTATAAAGAATCTGCAAAATGAATCTGGTCTTTTTAAAGGTAAAAAATTCCCTTACTCTTCCGTCCATAAAGCTTTTTAATACTTTTGTCTCCTCGAGGCAAATCGTAACAATTACTTCCTTGGCAACCACTATGCCTAAAGGAATGGTAACGTACCTGTCCTTATTATTCCTCTCTTCCATAGTAGGTATGTCCACAAGTATTAAGGTATACTCATCTTCCACTTCAATTCTGGACCTTTCTTCTTCATCCAGAGGTGCTCTTAAGTGGTCAATATCAATATGACAGGTTTCTGATATCTCCAAAAGTTCCGTAGCAGAAGGATTGGTCATAACAACCCAGCATCCCTGCTCAATTTCATTAATTTGACGGATTCCATCCTCGTAAGTCTTTAAAATTTCAATCATGTTCCACTCCTTCTACTGCCGGGCATGGCAGTAGAAAGAATATTTCTATTCTATCTGAACTGCCTGCTGCAGTAATTTATTTTGTAATAGCACCGTCGATCGTTACAACTGGGCCCCGCTTCCATTCGGTTCACTTCCTTTCACTTGAATTAATTCGTATATCTGTTTGATTTTAGTATCGTCTTAATTATATGTTCTAGGCTTATCTTTGTCAAATAAAAAACATATTAATATAATTAAGATAATTAAATATTATGTTATACCTAAGTCTATCTGAGATGCTATCCTAATAATTATTCGAAATGTGATGCGATAGGAACTTATATTAGGATTGGTATTTTTAATAAAAATTATTTCCGTTATATGGGAAAAGTTTACTAAATAGCAACATAAAAAGGAGTAAGTCTTATTCTTCTGACTTATCTCCCCTTATATCACCGGTTTATTTTGTTTTGTTCTCTGATATTTGATGCAATAGAGTAAGTCATGTTCCATACCGTTACATATCATAAACCGGTATCTGGATCGTCATGCCAGGTGTCAGAGGCACACCGTTTAAGTTGTTAAATTCTAAGACATCCTCTAAATCAATACCATATTGATCAAGAACTGCCTGCAGAGCAGCTTCATCCTGAATTACGTAAGTGACTGCATTATTCCATGCGGATGGATTCATTACAGGGATACAGAGTTCATCTCCAACCTGCAGATTATATATATCCACATATGGATTTGCTCTCAAAATCAGAGCGATCGGTACATTATACGTCCTGCTGATATTATAAAGAGTATCTCCCTGCTTAATATTGTAAATCATACAAGAAAATTCACTATAATTCATTTAACCCGGCCTTCTTAATAGGGATAAGTCCTGACAACTTCCCGATTATAAATTTATAACAATATATTCAAGTAATGCAAGATAGGTTCCTATCTTTTATCGAATAGGTAAGTTTGACCAATTCGGTAAAACCACCAGAGGATGCTCATGACATACCAGATAGTTTGTCACCGCCCTGGCATTACATAAAAACCAGAGGCTTATAAGTCAGACTCTTATTTATTGTCCACAAAATTGCATTTACTGCATATATTAAAAGGAAGTACCGGTTTTCTATTTACTGGAATGCTTTTTGATTATAACTTCTTTAGATTTTGTTTCAGAATTCTTTTTTGTTGAACTTACTTGACATGTGTCGTATAATACTACATGATATCGATTTTAATATTACATGTAAATCTTTCACAAAAGATTATAAGAATATTATAACCGTTTTATATATCAAATGATATTTTCATCTTATCTGATTATCCAGGTTTTCTAAAATCAGATTTAAATATAGTAAGGAGGTAAGCCGTTATTGGCGAATATTATGATAGATAACAAAACTATTACTTTAGGAATTGATATAGGCTCTACTACAGTAAAAATTGCCGTGCTTGGTCCAAACAATGAAATCCTATACTCCGAATATGAGCGTCACTACGCCAATATTCAGGAAACTCTGGCTAAGCTTATGATAAATGCCCATGAAAAGCTGGGAGATTTAGAACTTTCTCCTATGATTACCGGTTCCGGGGGGCTTACCATATCAAAACACTTAGGGATTCCCTTTGTTCAGGAAGTTGTTGCAGTCTCTACTTCGCTGCAGGATTATGCACCTCAAACCGACGTAGCCATAGAACTTGGCGGTGAAGATGCCAAGATAATATATTTTACAAATGGGATTGACCAGCGTATGAATGGTATCTGTGCCGGCGGAACCGGTTCCTTTATTGATCAGATGGCTACTTTATTAAAGACAGATGCCTCAGGATTAAATGAATATGCCAAAGAATATAAGGCTATTTATCCCATTGCCGCCAGATGTGGGGTATTTGCCAAATCCGATATACAACCCCTGATTAATGAAGGTGCTACTAAGCCCGACCTGGCCGCTTCCATCTTTCAGGCAGTTGTTAATCAGACCATAAGCGGTCTGGCCTGCGGTAAACCAATTAGAGGCAATGTTGCATTTTTAGGTGGTCCCCTTCACTTTTTGACTGAGCTTAAGGAGGCTTTCATCCGAACCCTTAAGTTAACCGGAGAGCAAATTATTGCACCCTCCCACTCCCATCTGTTTGCAGCCATTGGTGCTGCTATGAACTCTAACTACGATACAGTAACCTCTTTTGATGAATTAAATAAAAAACTTACCTCCGGAATAAAAATGGAGTTTGAAGTAAGCCGTATGACTCCGCTTTTTGCAGATGAAACCGAATATAATACATTTAAGACCAGACATTCCTTACATTCCGTTAAAAAGGGTGACTTAAGTACATATGAAGGAGATTGCTTCCTTGGAATCGATGCAGGTTCTACCACCACTAAGGTGGCAGTAGTCGGTGCAGACGGTACCCTTTTGTACTCTTTTTACAGCAATAATAATGGCAGCCCCTTAAAGACTGCCATCAAAGCTATCAAAGAAATCTATTCAATTATGCCAGACAGTGCACGCATCGTCCGCTCCTGCTCCACCGGTTACGGCGAAGCCCTAGTAAAAGCTGCCTTAATGTTAGATGAAGGAGAAGTTGAAACTGTGGCACATTATTACGCTGCTGCTTTCTTTGAACCTAAAGTTGACTGTATTTTAGATATTGGCGGTCAGGATATGAAATGCATTAAAATAAAGAACAATTCTGTAGACAGCGTACAGTTAAACGAGGCCTGCTCCTCCGGATGCGGATCTTTTATCGAAACATTTGCAAAGTCCTTAAATTATGAAGTAGCTGATTTTGCTAAGGTTGCCCTGTATGCAAAGAATCCTATTGACTTAGGTTCCAGATGTACAGTCTTTATGAATTCCAAAGTAAAACAAGCTCAGAAAGAAGGAGCAAGCGTTGCTGATATCTCCGCAGGTTTGGCTTATTCCGTTATTAAGAATGCAATCTATAAAGTTATCAAAATCACAGACCCTAAGGATTTGGGGGAAAATATCGTGGTACAAGGTGGAACCTTTTATAATGAAGCTGTCTTAAGAAGTTTTGAGCTTCTTGCAGGCTGTCATGTAGTCAGACCGGATATTGCAGGTATTATGGGTGCTTTTGGAGCAGCACTAATCGCCAGGGAACATTACGAAGGTGAAGAAACTACCATGCTCTCCATAGATCAAATCATCGCATTAAAAATCGAGGCTTCTATGGCTCGCTGCAAAGGCTGTACCAATAATTGTCAGCTCACCATTAACCGTTTCTCCGGCGGTAGGCAGTTTATTACCGGAAACCGTTGTGAACGAGGTCTTGGAAAAGAAAAGAATAAAGATAATATTCCGAACCTGTTTGAATATAAACTAAAACGACTCTTCTCCTATGAGCCTTTAGAGGATGATAAAGCCTTTAGAGGAAAAGTAGGTATCCCAAGGGTTTTAAATCAATATGAGAATTATCCCTTCTGGTTTACCTTCTTTACGGAAATGGGTTACAAGGTTGTCTTATCACCGGAATCCAACCGTAAGATTTACGAACTTGGCATTGAATCCATTCCCAGTGAATCGGAATGTTACCCTGCTAAATTAGCCCATGGTCATATCATGTGGCTCATAAAACAGGGTCTAGACTTTATCTTCTACCCCAGTGTTCCTTATGAACGAAAGGAAGTAGAAGGAGCTAACAATCACTATAACTGTCCTATCGTAGCTTCATACAGCGAAAACATTAAGAATAATGTGGAGGAGCTGCGTAATGGTCATATTAACTACCAAAACCCTTTTCTTTCCTTTGAAAATGAGGAAATCATCAGCAAACGTCTGGTAGATATTATGAAGGGTTTGACCGACACCTCCGATACGGAAGTAAAAGCTGCCGTACATAAGGCATGGCTTGAACAAGAAGCTGAAAGAAACGACATATGCAAAAAAGGGGAAGAAACCATTGCTTATTTAAAGGAAACCGGAAGAAAAGGCATTGTTCTTGCGGGACGCCCATACCATGTAGATCCGGAAATCAACCACGGCATCCCTGAATTAATAAACTCTTATGGTGCTGCTGTATTAACTGAGGATAGTATCTCCCATTTAGGTAAAATTGACCGTCCTCTTGTAGTTGTTGATCAGTGGATGTATCACTCCAGATTATACGCTGCCGCTTCCTATGTTAAGACTATGCCGAATCTGGAATTAATCCAGTTAAATTCCTTTGGCTGCGGTCTCGATGCAGTTACCACCGATATGGTGAATGATATCCTGTCAAAGTCTGGTAAAATTTATACCGTTTTAAAGATTGACGAGGTCAATAATTTAGGAGCTGCAAGAATCCGTGTCCGCTCCCTTTTATCCGCTATTAAAGACAGGGAACACAAGCATGTGGTTAAAACAAAAATAGTGAACAATGCCTTCCACCGGGTTATTTTTACGGAAGAAATGCGCAAGGAGTATACTCTTTTATGCCCACAGATGTCGCCAATCCATTTTGAGCTCTTACAGCCTGCGTTAAAGGCTCACGGTTATAATGTAGATATTCTGGATAACGACAATCACTCAGCCGTTGATGTAGGTCTAAAGTATGTTAATAATGATGCCTGTTACCCCTCTCTTATGGTGGTTGGACAGATTATGGATGCCTTATTATCCGGCAAATATGACTTGAATAAGGTTGCAGTTATGATAACCCAGACCGGCGGCGGCTGCCGTGCAACCAATTATATTAATTTTATCCGCAGGGCTTTGGAAAAAGCGGGTATGTCACAGATTCCTGTGGTTTCCTTAAGTGTAACTGGTCTTGAGAAAAACCCCGGCATGAAATATACTCCAAAATTATTAATCAGTGCGGTTCAGGCTTTGGTATACGGAGATGTATTTATGCGGGTCCTTTACCGAACCAGACCTTATGAAGCAGAACCTGGTTCTGCTAATGCCCTTTATAAGAAGTGGAATGAAATATGTAAGACTTCTGTTGCTAATGGTAAATGGGGCGAATTCAAACGCAATTTACGCAATATTATTAAAGAATTTGACACTCTCCCACTTAAAGATATCAAGAAACCAAGAGTTGGTGTAGTTGGTGAAATCCTGGTTAAATTCCTACCGGCAGCAAATAATTATCTGGTCGAATTACTAGAAGCGGAAGGCGCAGAAGCTGTTGTACCTGATTTAATTGATTTCTTTATGTATTCCTTCTATAATTCCAATTTTAAGTCGGAATATTTAGGATTTAAAAAATCCTCTGCAAGAATCGGTAATCTATTAATTCAGGTCGTTGAATACTGCAGAAAGGAAGCACGGATTGCTCTGGAAAAAAGTAACCGTTTTACACCTCCTGTACATGTTAAGAAACTTGCTGAATATGCCTCTCCTATCGTATCCGTTGGTAATCAGACCGGTGAAGGCTGGTTCTTAACCGGAGAAATGGTGGAACTGATTCATTCCGGTGTTGAGAATATTGTCTGCACTCAGCCATTTGCATGTCTGCCTAATCATATCGTTGGGAAAGGGGTTATTAAGGAATTACGATTACGGTATCCGGGTTCTAATATTGTTGCGGTGGATTACGATCCCGGCGCAAGTGAAGTTAATCAGTTGAATCGGATTAAGCTTATGTTGGCTACGGCTGTTAAGAATTTAGATTGAGTGTAACTTTTATAGTTATTTGAATCTGGTTGAGATTTCAATTCTGGTTCCGGTTTCGACTCTGGTTCTGGTTTGACTCTGGTTCTGGTTTTGACTCTGGTTCTGGCTTTGACTCTGGTTCTGGCTTTGACTCTGGTTCTGGCTTTGACTCTGGTTCTGGCTTTGACTCTGGTTCTGGCTTTGACTCTGGTTCTGGCTTTGACTCTGGTTCTGGCTTTGACTCTGGTTCTGGCTTTGACTCTGGTTCTGGCTTTGACTCTGGTTCTGGCTTTGACTCTGGTTCTGGCTTTGACTCTGGTTCTGGCTTTGACTCTGGTTCTGGCTTTGACTCTGGTTCTGGTTTTATCCTGTGCAGGACAGTGCTGTTAGGTGCTTTAAGGTAATTTAATTCTTTTAGGCTGTGAGACACCGGGCAGTACGTGTATCTATGTAATAAGTTTTTCAGTGCTTCGTACAAAAAAGTGGAACTGTACGCTTTGTTAAGACAATGAATTGTCTTCCCTAATCGTACAGTTCCACTTTTTTGTCTCCGCAGATGAAAACTTATTACATAGATACACATACTGCCCGGTGTCCTTAGAGGTTTTGAAATTAAATCACCACCGCAGGTTTTGAGCACTGTCCAGTTTCATAGTTTTATACTAATTTTTCTTTTGTTATAAATTGTGTGGGCCAGAATTCGTATAAGCTGATAGATTCTATTTTAGCTTCTATGTTTTTATAATCTTTGGCAATATAAGGGAGTGCTTTTAGTATGGTGTCGTGTTTGTCAATAAGCAGGGTTGTATGAGCCGTCCATGTGCCGTCATTATCTTCATTACTAAAGAATTGCTGTAAATTTAAAAGTTCATGGTTAACAGATGGTGCGAGGAACAGGACATCTAACCCGAACAGACCAATACTACTTAGTGAGACTTTAAAGCTTTTAAATTGTTCTGCTGCTTTGAATATTTTTACTTTTAAATTTTCTTTTTCTGATACCTTGAACGTTCCCAGGGTTATATGATAAGGCAGATTTTGGGTTTGGGTTCCATTAAAACCGTTTATCGATAATATCTGCTGTAATTCTTTTAATCTTTGTTCCGTTTCCATATCATACTGTGCTAGTATACATAAGAATTTATCCTGCACCTGTCTTCCTCCTGATATTTTTTTATTTTTGTATACCTAAACATATAAAATACTGATTAAATCGCATAACAATGTAACTCTATGTTACACAGTAAGTATACTTAAATTTATTAGTTATTTCTTAAGCCAGATTGGATTTAAATCATTAAAAAATGGCTTTTAATTTCTTTGAAAACATATTTCATCTCATTATAATAAATCGATAAACCCATTCCATTATAGGAGATATTTCAAGCTTCTGTATAAAAATATTAACTCCTATCTGTCTCTATAACAAGAGCCATAAATTGTATTACTTAATGATTTTCAAAAATTTTTTCTTCCCAATCATTATAATATCTCCACAGGCAAGTACCAGATCCAGGTCATCCATTACTAATGTTTCTTCATTTATCTGAACACCACCTTGGAGAATGAGGCGGCGGAATTCGCTGCTGCTTGGTACATATTTTTCTTTTATCAGTAATGGTATAATATCTATTAGTTTATCTTTTTCCAACTCGATTACAACTTCAGGTATGGATTCCGGTATGGATTTTTTACCGAAGGCAGTGTCATAATAGTTTATTGCTTCTTCTGTTTCAGAAGTAGTATGGTAAAGGGAAGTTATTATTTTTGCCAGGTCATATTTAATATCTCTTGGATTTTTTCCGTGAATCATTTCTTCTTTTATTTTGTTTATTTTATCAGGATGTTCATCGGTTACTAATTCATAGTATTTTATGATCAGATCATCCGGTATTTCCATAACTTTTTTAAACATATCTTGTGGTGCTTCATGGATGCCGATATAATTTCCTAGACTTTTGCTCATCTTTTCTTTTCCATCAAGCCCCTCCAGTATGGGCATAAAAAGGGCTGCTTGCTGCTCCAGACCCATAGCTTTTTGCAAATTTCTGCCCATTAAAATGTTAAAGGTCTGATCGGTTCCTCCAAGCTCAATATCTGCCTGTAACGCTACAGAATCATATGCCTGCATTAAGGGATAGAAAAATTCATGGATACCTATGGGCACATTATTTTTGTATCTGTTCTGAAAATCATCTCGTTCTAACATTCTGGCTACCGTGGTAGTTGCAGCTAATTTTATTACATCATCAAATTTTAAACTGCCAAGCCACTCACTATTAAAACGGACTTCTGTTTTCTCTGAATCCAGTATTTTAAATATTTGATTGGTGTAGGTTGTAGCATTTTCTTTAACCTGCTCTTCGGTAAGGGGAATTCTTCCTTTCGTTTTTCCTGTAGGATCACCAATTCTGCCGGTGAAATCTCCTATAACAATGACGGCTTTATGTCCTAAGTCCTGCATCTGCTTTATTTTTCGTAATACTACCGTATGACCCAAATGAATATCAGGCGCACTGGGATCAAGACCCAATTTAATAATCAGCGGTTTGTTCTGTTCTATGGATATCTTAAGCTTTTTCCTCAGTTCTTCTATGCCTACAATCTGATCAACACCTTTTGTTATGATTTTAATTTGTTCCTCAACCGATACCTTCATTTTTTTATCTCCTTGAATTTATAATATATTTTGTAGTATTTTTTTATTAATTTTGAACTAGTTCTTAACTTGTAGTTAAAAATTAAACACATCCTCATAAAATTAAGCAAAGACCTTTAAATTCGAAATATATACGCATGAAATTACGCAAAAACCTGTAAATTCAAAACATATACGCATGAAATTACGCAAAAACCTGTAAATTCAAAACATATACGCATGAAATTACGTAAAAACCTGTAAATTCAAAACATATTTGTATGAAATTACGTAAAAACCTGTAAATTCAAAACATATTTGTATGAAATTACATAAAAACCTGTAAATTCAAAACATATACGCATGAAAATAAGAAAAAATCTTTGCTTGCCAGACTCTAGCGCTGACGCGCTGTCACGGCAGTGACAATCTTCCTTAAGTTGCGTCATGTGCATCCTGCCTGGAAGGCTTATTAATTTATGGGTAAGTTCGGAGAGCTTTCCTTTAAATTAAAAAAACTCCCGTCCTTCTGCTACCAAAAGGACGAGAGCCAGCTCCCGTGTTACCACCTTTAATTTATAGGCAACTCACATTACCTATCTCTTCGAGTACTCCATCCAAAAATGGGTTATACTCTAGCACGATAACGTGTGCAGGAATCCGTCACAGCCTACTATTAAGGTTCGGTGTGAAGCTCAAAGATGTATTCATAACCAGCCTGCCATGCACCTCTCATCTCCCGGTAGCTTTCTGTTTGGATTACTGATTATTACTTATTCTTATCACAGCTTTTATATTCTCTATATTATTACATATTCTAATTTGCTATTCATGAATGCTAAATTAATAACATTATATTTTTAAATCGCTGATCTGTCAAGTGTATATTTTATTATTTTAACTTTGTATATTTTACTATTTTAACTTTATGTATATTTTGTTATTTCAACTTTGACTTTTATATATCTTCAATCTGCCAATCAATAGGATTAATTCCCTGCTCCTCAAGGAATTGGTTGGTTTTACTAAAAGGCTTACTGCCAAAAAATCCTCTGAAAGCTGATAAAGGGCTTGGATGAGGCGCTTCTAGTATATAATGCTTTGGATTATTTAACATACTCTTTTTAAGCTGAGCCGGTCTGCCCCATAAAATAAATACAATTGGTCTATCCACTTCATTCACTGCTTTGATAACAGCGTCAGTAAACTTTTCCCAGCCTTTTCCCTGATGAGAATTCGCCTGGTGGGCTCTGACGGTAAGCACTGTGTTTAACATTAATACCCCCTGTTCCGCCCATTTAACAAGATAGCCGTTATTTGGTATTTTACAGCCTAAATCATCCTTTAATTCTTTATATATATTAACCAGTGATGGCGGTATTTCAACTTCCGGTTTAACGGAAAAACACAATCCATGAGCCTGACCATCATTATGATAAGGGTCCTGACCAATGATAACTACCTTCACCTTTTCTAAAGGTGTTAGATGAAATGCATTAAAAATATCATCTGATTTCGGAAAAATTAAATTGATACTATATTCATTCCGAATGAACTTATATAATTCAGTATAATACTTTTCATGAAATTCATTACCAATCACATCCAGCCAGTCATTTGTTATTGCACTCATTTTAATACTCCTTTATTACTGCTTTTTATAATACTTTTTATAATACTTTTTATAAAATACTTTTAATGATACTCCGTTTAATCTATTCTAAAATACATCTCAAAACTATTTTTCACTTTTAACATCACACATTAATACGCACACTGATGCCTTTATCTCTAAGATACTGCTTTAAATCATATATTTCCATTTCTTTATAATGGAACAGGGATGCGGCTAATACGGCGTCTGCCTTACCGATTGTCAGAGCATCATAAAAATGCTCCATTTTACCGGCACCACCGGAAGCAATTACGGGAATAGATACATTCTCTGAAATAATTCTGGTCAATTCTAGGTCATAACCGTCTTTTGTACCATCGCAGTCCATACTAGTTAGCAGTATTTCTCCTGCCCCTAACTCGTTTGCTTTCATAGCCCATTCGAGAGCATCGATTCCCATATCCACTCTGCCGCCGTTTTTATAGATATTCCAACCTGATCCATCCTCTCTGCGCTTTGCATCAATGGCGACCACTACGCATTGGCTTCCAAACTTATCAGCTGCCTCAGAGATCAGTGTGGGGTTAAGTATTGCAGCAGTGTTTACTGCCACCTTATCCGCCCCTTCTCGTAAAATCAATTTAAAATCTTCAATAGTCCTAATACCCCCACCAACTGTAAATGGTATAAAAACAGTTTCAGCAACCCTTCGTACCATATCCAGCTTTATTGATCTGGCATCAGAAGATGCTGTTATATCCAGGAATACCAATTCATCAGCTCCTGCCTTATCGTAAGCTTTTCCAACCTGAACCGGATCTCCTGCATCTCTTAGATTGACAAAATTTATACCTTTCACTACACGTCCGTTGTGTACATCCAGACAAGGAATAATTCTTTTTGTAAACATATTTTCCTCCTACAATTGGGCAAAGTTTCTAAGTATTGTTAAACCAACCTCACCGCTTTTCTCCGGATGGAATTGGCAAGCAAATATATTACCTTTTTCAACAGAGGCATGGATTAATGTACTATAATTTGTAGTAGCTGCAACCTCCTCCTGGTTTCTTGCTTTTAAGTAATAGGAATGCACAAAATAGACATATGACTGATTATCTATTCCTTTAAAAAGCTTAGATCCGTCTTTTATATCCAGTGAGTTCCATCCTATATGAGGTATTTTAAGCCCTGCACAATCAGGTATGCGTACAATCTGACCTTTAAGAATACCAAGCCCCAAAATCCCTTCTGACTCTTCACTGCTTTCAAATAAAAGCTGGAGTCCTAAACATATGCCTAAAAAAGGCTTCTTTTGTGCAGCTTCCTTAATGGTATCCACTAATCCGTAATTATTTAATTTACCCATAGCATCACCAAAAGAACCGACACCTGGTAAAATTACTCTATCAGCACCTAATATTTCTTCTTTGTCTCTTGTAATTGTCGCCTTTTCCCCCAAGTAGTGCAATGCCTTTTCCACACTCTTTAAATTTCCGGCATCATAGTCAATTATAGCAATCATATAGTACCATACCTTTCTATCATATACCACTTTAGTGCATCATAGTTAATAAGCATAAAGGGTTGTTGCGTATAGTATGCAATAACCCTTTATGCCTCTTTGCATGTATTATTTCTTTTTTTCTAATACTGTATTAATTACATTAAGACTATACTTTGTCTGATCATCAATATTATTTATAGTATTAGCTTCTTCTTCTGAAATATTGAACTCCTGCTTTAATTCTTTTACAATCAGCTTCTTTACATAATCCATATCACTTTCGATTCCCAGATCAGTGGCGTGCTTTATGTATTTATCGTATCGTTCTAATCCTTTTAATAAAGAATCCAAGGCCTCTGGGTATTTCTTTATATCCATATAATTATTATACGAGTTTAGTTCTTTATTTACAAACATAACCGTCATAATTTTGTCATAAACATCAGCATCTTTTTTCTTGATATCCAGACCGTAGATTTCTTTGTAAGCTTCTGTATATCTCTGTCTTGCAAAGTTCACATCTGCATTTTGTATATCTAATGAATAAGAATACATATTTGTTCCTAAAATAACAAATCCGCCGATAAGAATAAAGAAAGTCATAACAAATATAATCGCCAGCTTATTAATCTTTACATAATCTTCACTGTCCTCAATTGCATTGGTTACTTTAGCAGCTTTTTCAGTTTTATTTTTTTTCACTGCCTTCTTTTTCTCAGGCTTTTTCTTAACTGCTTTTTTAGCATTTGCTTTATTGTTTTGTGTTTTATCTGTTTCATCACCATCACTGACAGTTGACTTACTCTGTTTAGCTGTTTTTGCTTTCTTTGATTTGGCTGCTTTCTTTACCTTCTCTGCCTTAGCTTTTGGTTTTTCTGTCTTTTTCTCAGCTTTCTTCACGGTAGCAGGCGAAATATCAGATTGATTAACGCTTTTCCCTTGATCATCCTTATTCTTACTGAAAAGTTTCTGGAAAAACCCTTTCTTTTTTTCTTCCTTTTCATCCTTATCTGCTCCTGCAGACTTAGATAGCTCTGCATTATTCATCAGCTGCTCATCTTTATCCCGCAGCGTATCAACTGCACTTAAGGCATCAGAAAAAATACCACCCATATCATTTGTACCATTAGGCTTGTCTTCTGAAATATCATCCTCAAGTCCGGCTGATATTTCAGAAGGCAGATCATCAATTGATAAGATATCTTCAGCCAATGGCAACTCTTCCTCAAACTCCTCCGGTAAGGATTCATTCGTTAATTTAATTGGAGGTTCACTATTATTTTTTTTCGCATTTTCTTCATCCTGTGCCGATATCATATCAAGTAATGCCAACAGGTCTTCATCCGTATCTTCCATTACGGAGTTATCATTTTGATTATAATATGCTTCCTCGGAAGCATCATTTGAATTACCCTCTTCCTCTGAATAATCCTGCAGCAAAGATAATATATCCTCATCAGTACTGCTGTTCAAATTATTTTCTTTGTCGAATTCGTCTCTCAAATTTTTTTCATCCTGTTTCGTAATATTTTGATGTGTTGCCGTATAATACTTCTTTAGCATCGTATCAGATAACATTTATCACTACTCGTTTTGGCAAAGTCAGAATTCATGCCAGACAATACTTGTTAGCTACTTAATAACTAACTATTGTAATATAAATTTATCTAATATTTCTACCAAAGATCCAATTTCAGGTTTTGTTATCTGGGCGTCAGCACCTACTGAATCACCTTTTCTTTTCATTTCATCATTAATTAATGATGAAAATATAATGATTGGAATATATTTCATATCCTGATCTGTTTTAACCAATTTAGTGAAGTGATGACCATCCATCTGAGGCATTTCAATATCTGTAATAATACATTTTACGCTGGTTTCTATTCTATTATTGTTTTTAAATTCCTGTAGCTTATTCCAGGCTTCCAATCCATTACCAGTTAATATTACGTTTGTATATCCAGCCTTGCTTAAACATTCCTCTATTAATTTACTTAACAATGGAGAATCTTCAGCGATCAAAATCGGTGCCTCATTCCGGTTTCTTACTCCTAAATGATTAATATCAGATACCTTTAAACCAGTCTCAGGACTAATATCGGATATTATCTTCTCAAAATCAAGTACAATGATAAGTTTTTCTTCAAATTTTATGATGCCGGTAGCAATGGAATTAATAGTTTCATCGGGTTTATTAATATCTTCCCAGGAGATGCGGTGTATACCAACAACGCCATGTACATGAAAAGCCACATTTAGTTTATTAAAATTTGTAATAACATTCATATCCGTTGTCTGATCTTTTAAATCCGGTATATTAAGGCATTTCGCAAGATTAATTACAGTAATAATAGTATCTCTGGGCATAAATATTCCCTCAATGCATGGATGCGCATTCGGTACAGGTGTTGGTGCCTGATATGGTAATATCTCTCTGATCTTTGCTACATTAATCCCATAAAAGTTGTTTCCAACTCTAAATTCTAATATCTCTAATTCATTTGTTCCACTTTCCAATAAAACTCCGGTATTCATGGCTGTATCCTCCGTTATGCAAAGATTCTTTCGGTTAATTCACTCTTTATATCTCTTATTATATTATAAAATTCCATAAAATTCAAACTTATTTGATAAAATTCGGCAACAAAAAAACCCAAAAACTCTATATTTCAGAATTTCTAGGTCCATATTACTACTTATTTATTAATGATTTTTAAACTTTTGACTACTACCACAATGAATACATCCAAAATAACGAACAATTACCATATTGGTCAAGCCCTCGACCTATTAGTAACAATCAGCTGCATGTGTTACCACACTTCCACCTTTGTCCTATCCACCTTGTCGTCTTCAAGGGGTCTTACTGCTTTCGCATGGGATATCTTATCTTGAGGGGGGCTTCACGCTTAGATGCCTTCAGCGTTTATCCCTTCCCGACTTGGCTACTCGGCCATGCACTTGGTAGTACAACCGATCCACCAGAGGTCAGTCCAACCCGGTCCTCTCGTACTAAGGTCAGCTCCTCTCAAATATCCTACGCCCGCGCCGGATAGGGACCGAACTGTCTCACGACGTTCTGAACCCAGCTCGCGTACCGCTTTAATGGGCGAACAGCCCAACCCTTGGGACCTACTACAGCCCCAGGATGCGATGAGCCGACATCGAGGTGCCAAACCACTCCGTCGATGTGAACTCTTGGGAGTGATAAGCCTGTTATCCCCAGGGTAGCTTTTATCCGTTGAGCGATGGCAATCCCACTTTATACCACCGGATCACTAAGTCCTACTTTCGTACCTGCTCCACCCGTCGGTGTCGCAGTCAAGCCTTCTTCTGCCTTTGCACTCTGCGAATGGTTTCCAACCATTCTGAGAAGACCTTTGAGCGCCTCCGATACCCTTTCGGAGGCGACCGCCCCAGTCAAACTCCCCACCTGACATTGTCCACTGCCCGGATCACGGGCACATGTTAGAAATCCAATACTGCAAGGGTGGTATCCCAACAGCGGCTCCACTACGACCGGGGTCATAGCTTCAAAGCCTCCCACCTATCCTGTGCATGCAATACCGAATCCCAGTATCAAGCTAGAGTAAAGCTCCATGGGGTCTTTCCGTCCTGGCGCAGGTAACCAGCATCTTCACTGGTATTTCAATTTCACCGGGTGCATTGTCGAGACAGTGCCCAAATCATTACGCCTTTCGTGCGGGTCGGAACTTACCCGACAAGGAATTTCGCTACCTTAGGACCGTTATAGTTACGGCCGCCGTTTACTGGGGCTTAAGTTCAACGCTTCGGATTGCTCCTAACATCTCCCCTTAACCTTCCAGCACCGGGCAGGCGTCAGCCCATATACTTCACCTTTCGGTTTTGCATAGACCTGTGTTTTTGCTAAACAGTTGCTTGGGCCAATTCTCTGCGGCCTGTATTGCTACAGGCACCCCTTCTCCCGAAGTTACGGGGTTATTTTGCCGAGTTCCTTAACAATGCTTCTCCCGTCGGCCTTAGGATTCTCTCCTCATCCACCTGTGTCGGTTTACGGTACGGGCTTATATAAAACAATAGCGGCTTTTCTTGGCAGTTCGCTCACCAGCTTCCCTACTTATAATTTCGGTCCGCGTCACGTCTTCGTATTGTATGACGGATTTGCCTGCCACACTACTATCCCGCTTGCACCGGTCTTTCCATTCCCGGCTCTGGCTTTCTCTCTGCGTCCCCACAGTTCTGTTTATATAAGGTACAGGAATTTCAACCTGTTGTCCATCGACTACGTCTTTCGACCTCGCCTTAGGTCCCGACTTACCCAGAGCAGATCAGCTTTACTCTGGAAACCTTGGATATTCGGCCTAGAAGATTCTCACTTCTATCTCGCTACTCATTCCGGCATTCTCTCTTCTTAACACTCCACGGCTCCTTACGGTACCGCTTCGTCGCAGTTAAGAATGCTCCTCTACCAAAACCTCTGCCCTTCGAATAACCGGAAATAATTCGTTAGAATTATTTCCATGGCTGTTCGAAGAACAGACATTTTCCACAGCTTCGGTGTCGTGTTTTAGCCCCGGACATTTTCGGCGCAGGACCTCTCGACTAGTGAGCTATTACGCACTCTTTTAATGTATGGCTGCTTCTAAGCCAACATCCTAGTTGTTTTCGAAATCCCACATCCTTTTCCACTTAACACGCACTTTGGGACCTTAGCTGGTGGTCTGGGCTTTTTCCCTTTTGACTACCCAACTTATCTCGTGCAGTCTGACTCCTGGTCATCATCTGTATGGCATTCGGAGTTTGATAATCTTCGGTAAGCTTTGACGCCCCCTAGGATATTCAGTGCTCTACCTCCATCAGACTAAACCAAGGCTAGCCCTAAAGCTATTTCGAGGAGAACCAGCTATCTCCGGGTTCGATTGGAATTTCTCCCCTACCCACACCTCATCACCACCCTTTTCAACGGATGTGTGTTCGGTCCTCCACCACCTTTTACGGCAGCTTCAACCTGGACATGGGTAGATCACCCGGTTTCGGGTCTACATTCACTGACTGGACTTCAAAGAAGTCATACGCCCTATTCAGACTTGGTTTCCCTTCGGCTTCGGACTTTTCGTCCTTAACCTCGCCAGTAAATGTAACTCGCCGGACCGTTCTACAAAAAGTACGCGGTTCCTCTGTAAATAGAGGTTCCACAGCTTGTAAACACAGGGTTTCAGGTTCTCTTTCACTCCCCTCCCGGGGTTCTTTTCACCTTTCCTTCACAGTACTATGCTCTATCGGTCACTAAGTAGTATTTAGCCTTGGGGGGTGGTCCCCCCGACTTCCCACAAGGTTTCTCGTGTCTCGTGGTACTTCGGATCCCGCTCGCTGTCTTCGGATTTTGCGTACGAGGCTTTCACTCTCTTTGGCTGGCTTTCCCAAAACCATTCTGCTATCCTAAAACTCACTTGTTGCGGTCCATAACCCCGAAGGATAAATCCTCCGGTTTAGGCTGTTTCCTTTTCGCTCGCCGCTACTCTGGAAATCGAGTTTTCTTTCTTTTCCTCCGGGTACTTAGATGTTTCAGTTCCCCGGGTTCCCTCTATTAAGCTATGTATTCACTTAATAGTAACGGAGGAGTACTCCGTCAGGTTTCCCCATTCAGA
>NZ_CP121445.1:675000-3017500 GCF_029689925.1 Anaerocolumna sp. AGMB13025 | reverse complement strand
TGCCTAACAGAGTAACCACATCTCCTTGCTTTACCTTATCAAGTCCCGTAACATCAACCATAAACTGATCCATGCATACTCTTCCGATAATCGGTACAGCTTTACCATGGATTAAAACTCTTCCTTTTGACGATAAAAGCCTTGGATAACCGTCACCATAACCAACAGGTATTGTTGCGATCTTAGTCTTGATTTTTGTTACATATGTACTTCCATAACTAACTCCAACACCTGCATCAACCTCTTTTATATAACTGACATGGGTCTTAATTTCCATGGCAGGTTTTAATACGATCTTATTTTTATTAACTTCTTCTGACGGATATAAGCCATAAGTCGAAATCCCGCTTCGAACCATATCTAATTGTGCTTCCGGTAAATCGATAATTCCGGCACTATTGGATATATGCTTAACGGGTATATTGATTCCAGCTTCCTCTAACTGTTTTATAAAAGCAAGATAACGTTTAAGCTGGTTTTTGGCCGAGGTTTTATCTATCTCATCCGCGCATGCAAAATGGGAAAATACTCCTTCTATGCAGATACCTTCCAATGCGTTAATTTTTTTGATTTCTTCCAAACTTTCTATTTTATCGCTAAATCCAATCCGACTCATTCCTGTATCCAGTTTTATATGGATTTTCGCTGTTTTGTTCTGTTTTAAGGCTTCTTTGGATAATTCCTCTGCTGCGCTATACTGAAAAATAGTTGGTGTTATATCATAACGGAGTAATTCTTTATATTGTTCTTTCGGTGTATACCCTAATATTAGCAGCGGTTTTAAAATACCGGCACGCCTTAATTCAATGCCTTCTTCAAGAATAGCGATTCCAAATGCATCCACTCCTATTTGGTCCAAGGTCTTTGCAATGGGAACTGCTCCATGGCCATAACCATCCGCTTTGATAATAGCCATTATTTTTGTAGTATTGTTGATTATTTTCCTTGTGTTGATAATATTTCTGCAAATAGCATCCAGATCAATGTTAGCGGTCACCCTGAAATACCGTTTTTCAATCTCATCTGAATCTGTTAACTCTGTTGACATATGTTCCTCCATTCCGTATCGGGATTTTGATGGTAGTCCTGATACCAATTTTTTCAGGCGTTTTATATATACAAATTGCTTATAATTGATTAAATTCATATAAAATACCTTCAAGCCTTAAAGTGTTATAAAAATTATCAGTAACCATATTGATAATAACAGTATCCATATTGATAATAAATAGATTAAAATTATTTTCATAAAATATCTGAGAAGGATTTGGTAAAAACTTTAATATGACATTATGATATGTTTATTACCATCGAAAGTGCATCAATTATGTCGCTGGCCATTAATGCATAGTTTCCCTTAGCCTCAGAGACCTTATCACCTGCCAAGCCATGTATAAAAACCCCCAGTTTGGCAGCATCCTTTGAAGCCATACCTTGGGCGATTAAGGCTGCTATGATTCCGGTTAATACATCACCTGACCCACCAGTAGCCATTCCATTGTTACCGGTTACATTGATATACCGCTCATTCTGAGATGCTACGATGGTTCTTGCATCCTTTATCGCAAATATGAGATCATTGTTCGTTACGCACTGGTCCGCAATGTCTATAAGCCCCTCTGCTATCTTTGATACCGAAATATTTAATAATCCGGATAGTTCTTTCAGATGAGGCGTTAATACCGTATTCTTTGGAAGGCAAGACTTTATGAGAGTTATCCGGTCAACACCTATGGTTCTATCCCATGAAGATGCATTTTCATTATATATTTTATCATATATGGATTCCTGCGTATTCCTTAACTCATCATCTGAATACATCTGCATATTTTGCATAGGAAGCTGTTCTAGCAGATTAATCTTCCTGGACAGCAGATTTATTCCATCAGCATCAAGTATTAAGGGTACCTTGCTTTTTGATAATACTACCTCTAACAGCCTTTTGGAATTATCGCTGATTCCGATTCCCGGTCCGATTACTATTACGTCTGCCCAATTTAGTTCATTTATTATTTCTTTAAGGACGATTTCATCAAAGAAAGCCTCCTCGTAAGTATATATAAGTGCTTCCGGTAATTGGGATTGCAGTATGATTCGGTTTTCTGAAGATGTCACGACTTTTACCAAACCAGCACCCATTCGGTATGCTGCTTTTGCAGAAAAGTAACAAGCGCCGCTCATCCCTTTTGAGCCAGCAATGATAAGTACCTTACCATAAGTACCTTTGTTGGAGTAATTCTTTCTTTTTGGCAACTTATCTAAATCCGAATCTTCATAACTAAAATAGCGGGAGTTAACTGCAGTAACTGCAAGCTGTGGAAATCCAATATCTGCAACCGTAACACAGCCGGCATATTCGCAGCCTGGATATAAGATCATACCTATTTTATTTAAACCAAAGGTTATTGTATAATCAGCCTTAACTGATATTCCCATAGGTCTTGCGGTATCTGCAGAAAGTCCGGAAGGTATATCTACGGAAAAAACCGTATGTCCGCCTGCGTTTATTTTTTCAATAATATCCTTGTAAACACCTGTGATATCCCTGCTTAAACCAATACCAAATAACGCATCTATTATAATAGTATATTCAGTGATTACTATATTGTTATCTATTGTTATACCTAAATTTCTAACGATAGATAGCTGCTGTTTTGCTAAAAGTGAGGCTTTATCTTCTTCACCAATGAAAAGAATCCTGACTTGATATCCCTCCAAGGCTAAAATACGTGCTGCTGCTATTCCATCTGCCCCGTTATTACCCGTACCGCACACTGCCAATATACGTTCCTGTTTATCTGCGTGTTTTTTTACCTGGCAAGCTACCGACAAAGCGGCCCGTTCCATTAATACAACTGCAGGAATACCTACTTTCTTGATCGTATAATCATCAATCGCTTTCATCTGCGAAGAATTAACTATTGTTCTCATATTAAAACCTCGTTCAACCTGTAGAACTATTACATGTTGCTTTAAAATATTATCCTTCAATACTAATGCTCTGATTTTACTTTATTACGGTGTCCTGACATACCTATTTTACACTAGCAAACAGGGCAATGCCTGCTCTCTATTCTAGATAGCTAACTGGGCAATGTCTGCTCTCTATTTTAGATGGCTAACAAGGCAATGTCTGCCCAGATTTTACTTTAGCATTAATCCGCACTTCGTTCTCCAACCACATATGCGCTGGCGTAATCCTTCGTATTTGTGATACTGACAAATATATTTGCGATTTCCAGAGATTTGCTGAGTTCTAATGCATATCCGTATAAATTAACGTACGGTTTTCCTAAAGGATCTCTTAAAACTTCTATTTCAATGGGTCGTATACCTCGAAAACCAGTTCCGAACATTTTTGAAACCGCTTCCTTCACGGCAAAATTATCTGCATACTTTTGCTTATGGGTAGCTCCCAATTCGATTTCCTTTGCTGTAAAATACTTGTTTAGAAACGTTTCATTCTCACATGCTTTTACCACACGATTAATCTCAATTAAATCAGTACCAATGCCAACAATCATTTAAAACTCCTGTACAGCTATGGTCTTTCCATACCTGTTAAATATTTTTCAGTTCCTCATCCAGCCCCTGCAGCAATTCAGCTCCTAACATATCATGCATATACGCGTAAATGGAGGTGTTTTTCATCTCCATATCTTGTTTTTCCAGTATCTTTTCTTTTAATTCTTCTCTCACTTTTGAAACCCATTGTGTAATTTCGGCAACTCTTTTATTATTGCTATTTAATCTGGCATAACATACCTTTGCGCTTTCAATAATCAACTGCTCATTAACCGCTTTAATCCGGTAGGGTAATTGGATTAATTCGTCTTCTGTGTTATTCATCTTTTCGCTGAGTTCCTTAATAAGCTTTTGATTGCGATCCATTTTTTTCGCTTTTAATTTGCCTGCTTCCGTCTCATTGACATCCATATGAGTGATGATTTCCTGCATAAGCCTTGATTTTAAGGTTTTCATGTCTTTCATATCACTTGTAAGTTTTCCCTGCTGTTTCATTAGATCATTTAACCTGGTTTCAATATCTTTTATATGGGCAGGTTTATCATAATCAGGAAATAGTTCATGCCAACGCTCATCCAGGGTAAGAATTGGAATCTTCTTACCCTTAAATATTTTATCATAATTTACTTCTTTTGATTTTCTCATTTGAATTCACTTCCTTCACCAAAGTAATTACCAGGCGTCAAGTTCTAATTGGTACCAGGAATTCTAATTTTTATCTTCTTTGCTTTCTTCCAAAGCTTTCAGGTTATAGGATAACCGCATTAAGCTCTCTGCCAGATGAACATTCTCTACCATAATATCACCAGGCAGATTAAGGTCTGTAGGCGCAAAATTCCAAAAAGCTTTTATCCCCATTCGAACCAGGTCTTTTGCAAGGGCTGGTGCTTTTAACTTTGGAATCGTTAATGCGGCTATATGAACTGTATTATTTTTCACAAAATCCTCTAACTCATCCAGCATGCGGATTTCTGTACCACGGATTGATATTCCTTCCAGTCTTGGATTTACATCGAAAATTCCTTTTATATAGAATCCCCGTCTTTCAAAATCCGTATAGTTAGCCAGAGCCTGACCCAAATTACCTGCTCCGATTATTATTAAATTATAGCATTTATCTAAGCCTAAAATCTTACCAATTTCTGTATATAAGTATTCCACATTATAACCATAGCCCTGCTGACCAAATCCCCCAAAATTATTCAAATCCTGTCTGATCTGTGATGCAGTTACCTTCATTCTTTCACTTAATTCTTTGGAAGAGATTCGGACTACGTCATTCTCTAACAGTTCTCCTAAATACCTGTAATACCTTGGTAATCTTTGTATTACAGCTAATGATATTTCCTTTTCCTGCACGATTATTCCTCCTATACTATTTAATGTAATTATTCACTGTCTTTCATAAACCAATGTGACTGAATAATCACAAAACTCACAAAACCCCACTTTATTAAATAATTATATGTGATTGATATTAAATTGTCAAATATAGTTTACCTAGTCATTTACTTGACATTCTTCCTGTGTTACAATATGATTTTAGTAGAATTATACTTGCATAAAATTAACGGAGAATAACATTATGATATTAGCATGTAAAAATATAAGTAAAAGTTTTGGGACAGACCAGATTTTAAATAATATTTCCTTCCATATTAATGACCGGGAAAAAGCTGCCATTGTGGGGGTAAATGGAGCTGGCAAATCTACTTTATTTAAAATTATCATGGGCGAACTTCCAGCCGATGAAGGAGAAATTATATTTGCGAAAGGAAGCTCTGTCGGTTATTTAGCTCAGCATCAGGATTTATCCTCTGAAAATTCAATATATGATGAAATCCTTACCATAAAAAAAGATGTTATTGAATTAGATAATTCCATACACAAACTGGAACTGGATATGAAGACTGCCTCCGGTGATGAATTGGAACGAATGCTTACAGCATATACAAGATTAACCCATGAATTCGAATTAAAAAATGGATATTCCTATAAAAGTGAGGTTATCGGAGTTTTAAAAGGACTTGGTTTTGAGGAAGAGGAGTTTATGAAACCGGTAACGAACCTTTCCGGAGGACAAAAAACCAGAGTTGCTCTGGGTAAATTACTTTTAAGTACACCAGATCTGATTTTACTTGATGAGCCAACAAACCATCTGGATATGGAGTCCATCGCCTGGCTTGAGAACTTTTTACTCAATTATAAAGGTGCTGTAGTCGTAATTGCACATGACCGTTACTTTCTAAATAAAGTGGTAACAAAAGTTGTAGAAATAGAAAACTCGAAAGCCACTTCTTATGAGGGCAATTACTCTGCTTATGCAGAAAAAAAAGCGTTTCAAAGAGATGCCCTGTTAAAGCATTACTTAAACCAACAAAAAGAAATTAAACACCAGGAGGAAGTAATTGCAAAACTTCGTTCTTTTAACCGTGAGAAATCCATCAAACGTGCGGAAAGCCGTGAAAAAATGCTGGATAAGATTGAGCGTATTGAAAAACCTATTACTCAGGAATCGCATATGTCCATCCGCCTTGAGCCTCACGTAATCAGCGGCAATGATGTACTTACCGTTACAGACTTAAGCAAATCCTACCCTTCCCTAAACCTGTTCAAAAAGATCAGTTTTGATATAAAACGTGGTGAAAAAGTAGCAATCATCGGTAATAATGGAACCGGTAAAACTACAATCTTAAAAATCATTAATCAGTTAATTGACTTTGATGAAGGTGAAATTAAATTAGGGGCTAAAGTTAAAATCGGGTATTACGACCAGGAACACCAGGTATTAAATCCTGATAAGACATTATTTGATGAATTGCAGGATACCTATCCTGATATGGATAATACGGAAATCCGAAATATTTTGGCAGCATTCCTGTTTACCGGAGATGACGTGTTTAAACGCATTAAGGATATCAGCGGTGGTGAACGGGGCAGAGTCTCCCTGGCAAAACTCATGCTTTCCGAAGCTAATTTTTTAATTCTGGACGAACCTACCAATCACCTGGATATATCTTCAAAAGAAATACTGGAAAATGCTGTTAATCATTATGCAGGCACTGTACTTTATGTCTCCCATGATCGTTATTTTATTAATAAGACTGCCACCAGAATTTTAGATCTGACGGAACAGAAACTTCTCAATTACATTGGCAATTACGATTATTATCTGGAGAAAAAACCGGAGATGGAATTACTTTACTTATCAGATGCCAAGTCACAGTCTCCTGCTGCTTTTGGTTCCAGCGATATGGATACATTAAACGGAGACGGTAAGCAGGATTGGAAACAACAGAAGGAAGAACAGGCCAAACTTAGAAAACGTCAGAACGATTTAAAGAAGACTGAGGACGAAATTCATAAATTGGAAACCAGAAATGAAGAAATCGATACTCTTCTGACAATGGAAGAGGTATTTACCAATGTAACCAGATTAATGGAACTTAATACAGAGAAGAAAACCATTGAAAAACGCTTGGAAGAACTATTAGAACTATGGGAAGAACTTGCAGAATAGTTCAATTAAATAAACCAATTAGATTCTCTATAAATGCACACTGAGGTCTTTGTAATAACTTCATAAAAAAACAAAAAAGCTGCTGTAACGTTAATTCTTTGTTACAGCAGTTCTTTTTAGATATATAGGTTTTTATATAATTCATTGCATATAAATTTTATATTTAGAGTCTTTTATATTCTTTATATAATATTTCAAATATAAAATATTATATAAAATATGCATGGTATTTTATATAATATTGTTTGAATATAATTTTAGCATGACATATAAATTACAACCCATACAATGCCCATTGACTACTATGTCGTCTTATAATCCCTGTTCACTGATATTCTTAATTGTATTCATAATATGTTCATGTGCCAGGAATTCAGCTTTTTCGCCATCTCTTTGCCTTATGGCATCTAATATGGCTGTATGTTCCTTATTGGAATTCGCTGCCCGGTTGTCAGATGATAAGGTTATCTTACGGATACGCTGTACATAATGATGAAAATCGGATAAAACATGATTTAATATCTTACTGTCGGATGCTTCATAAATCAACTGATGAAATTTATTGTCCAATTCAACAATCTGTTCATGATGCTCTTTCTTGGTATGAAATTCTGATAAATATACGATTTCCTCCAATTCATCAATCTGTTCCTGAGTAATATGTTCACAAGCCCACCTTGCGCACAGTCCTTCCAGATAAGAACGTATTATGTAAATGTCGTGAATGTCTTTTTCCGATATACCATTTACATAAGCCCCTTTGTTAGGAATGATGTTAACCAGCCCTTCCAGTTCAAGCTGCCTTAAAGCTTCTCTTACCGGGGTACGGCTGACACCAAGTTCCACACCAATGGAAGTCTCTTTTAATTCTTCGTTCTGACTATATTTACCGGATAAAATGTCCTCTCTTATCTTATTAAAAACCCGTCCTCTAAGAGAATACTTATCCGTTACTTCCTTATGAACATCTTTGTCGTCCACAAAAAAACCTCCTATAGATTTTCAATCGTACTCATTAAATAATCTGCAAATTCCGCACTGGTAGCACCGGTATTTCTTCCAGTGATAACAAGTTTTTTCTCAGAAATGGTACAAATATCAAGCGCTTTATATAATTTTTCAGCTTCCGCCCCATATCCGATATGTGCTAATAACATAGCACCTGCGCGGATTACGCTGCAGGGATCAGCATAGATATCTCTGCCTTCATCCACCATACGGGGAGCTGATCCGTGAATTGCTTCAAACATGGCGTATTTCTTACCAATATTGGCACTGCCGGCAGTTCCTACACCGCCCTGAAATTCAGCCGCTTCATCTGTAAGGATATCTCCATACAGATTAGGTAGAACCAGTACCTGAAAATCTTTTCTTCTCTTCTCATCTACCAGTTTAGCAGTCATGATATCAATATACCAATCATCTGCTGTAATATCAGGATATTCTTTAGAAATTTCTTTAAACATATCCAGGAATTTACCGTCTGTTGTTTTAATTATATTAGCTTTGGTTACTGCTGTAACTCTGGTTTTACCATTATTTTTAGCAAACTCAAAAGCTGCACGGATAATTCTTTCTGTACCTTGTGAAGTTACTACCGTAAAATCAACACCAAGATCCTGTGTTACATGGATGCCTTTACTTCCTACGGCGTATGCTCCTTCTGTATTTTCTCTGTAAAAGGTCCAGTCGATTCCCTGTTCCGGAATGCGTACCGGCCTGACGTTGGCAAATAAATCCAGTTCTTTTCTCATCGCAACATTGGCACTTTCAACATTCGGCCATGGATCGCCCTTTCGTGGCGTTGTTGTCGGTCCCTTTAAAATTACATGGCATTCTTTCAATTCCTCTAAAACAGCAGGGGGTATCGCTGCCATCTCATTAGCCCTGCGCTCTATGGTCAATCCATCAATCACTTTAAATTCAATCTTTCCGGATTTCACATCCCCTGATAATAAATATTCCAAAACTCTTTGAGCCTGGGAGGTAATTGCAGGACCGATACCATCTCCCCCGCATACACCGATAACTATCTTGGGTAACTCTTTATAGTTTATGAAATCACCTTGCTGTTTCATGACTTCAACTCTTTTTAATTGTTCCTCCAATAATCTGCCAAACTGTTCCTTAGCTGCTTGAATAAAATCCGTCATTTTTATCCTCCATTTTTATTTATATTATACCAACTACATACCAGTTTATTTCATTTTTCCCCAATTGTCAAATCACAGATAATGACTTTTCGTAATTTATTTAACAATAGCCTGCTGATATTTTTAATATATCTAATATGAATTTTTATTTTTTTACATTATTTCAAGGCTTCTTTTACTCCGTTAATTACTGTTATTAATTCTTCGTCGGTAATTACCGTAACACGACCATCCTCATATTCTTTATCTACCCATTCTTTTACTTTTACAACAACAGGATTAGACTTATCCACTGCATCCTTTCCTTTTAGCTTAAAGTAAGCATTCATCCAGTGGGCAATCCCAGCCAGACCGGAGGTATTAGAGACAGATACCAGCACAGGTCTGTTCAGGAATTTCTCCGTGTCGAATATATTATAGATTTCTTCGTTCTTAAGCAGACCATCAGCATGGATACCGGCCCTTGTAACATTAAAATTCTTACCTACAAAGGGCGTTCTGTGGGGTATATTATATCCGATTTCATTGGTAAAATAATCGGCTAATTCCGTAATGACTGTAGTATCCATACCATCCAGGCTTCCCTTTAACTGGGCATATTCAAATACCATAGCCTCTAAAGGTGTATTACCGGTTCTCTCACCAATACCGAATAGTGAACAATTGACACCGCAGGCACCGTAGAGCCAGGCTGTGGTTGAGTTAGTAACCGCCTTATAAAAATCATTATGTCCATGCCATTCTATCATATTGGATGGAACTCCGCCATGGGTTAAAAGACCGTATATAATACCCTGCACAGAACGAGGGATAACCGCACCTGAGAAATTAACACCATATCCCATGGTATCGCAGGCTCTGATTTTAACAGGAATACCGTACTGTTCACCTAACTTCATAAGTTCAAGGCAAAATGGGATAACAAAGCCATGGATATCGGATCTTGTTATATCTTCCAGATGACATCTGGGTGCCACACCAGTTTCCAGACATTCCCGCACCACACTTAGATAGTGGTTCATGGCTTCACGCCTTGTCATCTTCATTTTATAAAATATGTGGTAATCGGAACAACTTACTAATATTCCAGTTTCCTTCATACCGATTTCTTTCACCAATTCAAAATCTTTTTTGCTGGCACGGATCCATGAAGTCACTTCCGGGAATTCATAACCTCTTTCCATACATTTATAAACAGCATCTCTGTCTTTTTTACTGTATAAGAAAAATTCACTCTGTCTGATAATACCTTTTGGTCCGCCAAGTCTATGTAAATAATCAAAGATCGTAACTATCTGTTCAGTTGTGTAAGGTGCTCTGGACTGTTGTCCGTCACGGAAGGTAGTATCAGTGATCCATATTTCATCGGGAAAATTATGGGGTACGATTCTATCATTAAACGCTATCTTTGGCACCTCATCATAGGGAAATAAATTCCTAAATACATTAGGCTGTTCTACATCAACCAAAGGATATAAATGTTCTTCCAATTGAAGTAAATTGTTATGTGGATTCATAAATACTTTCCTGTTTTCCATGTTAAATTCTCCTTACCGTTTTTAATGAGCAATATATAAGAATATATGCCTATATTCTCATGATATTTTTTTAACGTTTTAAATTCTGTTTTATTGTATACAATTATACCGTCCTTGTCAAGTGAAAATTTTGATGTTGTAACCAATTATCACATTAACGTATTAAATTCTGGCAATATGCCTATAAATAACCTTTATTTTTTCATCTGATTGTTATATAATGTTTTAATAGAATATCCAACATAAAATAATTAGTTCAGAAACGGAAAACCCCGCTTTATTTGGAACCGCTTCTGACTTCTGGTACGTTATATTATGTTAATAATAAAAAAGCGAGGTAACGTTATGCAAAAAAAGAAACTTGTAGTTGCATTGGGAAGGAATGCGTTTGGGGATACCTTTCCCGAACAGCAGAAAGCAGTTAAGATAGCAGCAAAAGCAATAGCTGATCTGGTAGAGGATAATTATAATATTGTTATTACCCACAGCAACGGTCCTCAGGTAGGTATGTTCCATACAGCAATGACGGAATTCAGCCGTCTGGACTCAAAATACACGGTTGCTCCCATGTCCGTATGCAGTGCTTTAAGCCAGGGATATATCGGTTACGATTTACAGAATATAGTACGGACAGAATTATTAAACCGAGGAATTTTTAAACCGGTAACTACCTTGATTACACAAGTTAAGGTTGACCCCTTTGATAAGGCTTTTAGTAATCCTGCTAAAATAATTGGACGTTATATGTCTTTGGAGGAAGCAGAACAGGAAAAGAAAAAAGGTAATTATGTTGTATATGAGGAAGGCAAGGGCTATCGCAGAATTATTGCCTCCCCAAGACCTAAGGATATTTATGAAATCGATGCCATTAAAGCACTTTTAGACTCCAACCAGCTGGTTATTGCCGGCGGTGGCGGCGGAATTCCGGTTCTGGAACAGGGCACTACTCTAAAAGGAGCCAGTGCAGTCATTGAAAAAGACTATACCAGTGAATTATTGGCTGAGTTGGTTTCAGCAGATATTCTTTTATTCCTGACGGGAGTTGAAAAAGTTGCCCTTCATTATGGAACGGAGGAAGAACAACCCCTTGATTCCATAAGTGTTGAGGAAGCAAAGGAATATATTAGAATGGGTTATTTTGATGCTGCTTCCATGCTTCCTAAAATTGAAGCTTCAATACAGTTTATCTCTGGTATGCCAGAACGGCAGGCTATTATAACCCATATCGAGAAAGCAAAAGAAGCCCTTCATGGTAAAACTGGTACAAGATTTGTTTTATAACTGTCAGGTTATTATCGTTGCATTATACAACAAAAAAGAAAGGATCAGATATATTAATTAGTTTTTCGATTTCCAATGGTAATTTCAGCTGTCGTACTGTATAATTATCATTGGTGTTTTTATTTAGTCGCATAATTAATTATACCAAAAAATCGCTGAAGTCTCATGACCTCAGCGATTTTTCTTTTAGGGGAGTTTTTTTACAGCCCCTTTCTTTTTTATTTAATCAAATGAAATGTACTACATTTAATTATAATAATTGCTCTAATAGTTTTTGTACAAAGAATATTATGCACGGAGTATTATTCACAATACTTCCGTTCTATTGTATACTTCTTAGCGGTATATTGTAATTTATCTCATGTTAGATAAGAATTCTTTTATCAGCATATTAGTATCTAACTTCATCAGATTGCATAATTACTTAAATCTTCCTGGAAGTTCTTAATCATGGCTTCAAATACATTAATCTGACGGGTCAATTCATTGATTTGTTCCACATATACTGCTACATTGGAATTCGCTTCCTGGGTAGACGCTGAATTCTCTTCTGCGATTGCTGCCAGACTCTGGATACCGTCAAAAAGATTCGATATATTATCCGCTTCCAGTTTCAGATCCTGGGAATTTTGTATCATTAAATCAGAAACTACTTTCAGGCGTTCGTTGGTATGACTTGATGTATTAACAGCATCAGTCAGCTTTGTATTCTCAAGTTCCAGTACATCATATTGTACATCTATTCCTTCTACTACTTCATTGATACTGGATACAAAGGTTGTTAAGCTGTCATTGATCTGGTTAACGGCATTATTGGTTTCTTCCGATAACTTTCTTACTTCTTCTGCTACAACAGTAAAGCCTTTTCCTGCCTCACCAGCCCTTGCAGCTTCTATTGAAGCATTTAATGCCAGCAGGTTAATCTGTTTTGCAATGGCGGCAACGATTAAAACAATTTGTGTAATATCATTGGCATTGTTCTTTAATTCATTACTGCTGCGTCTGATATCATTAAACTTATGTAATACTGCTGTAATCTGGGATGCGGTTGACTGCACATTCTGGAAACTGTCTTCGATTCCAACTACTGCTTCTTCAATCTGTGACTTATTCGTTTGACCGTCGTTGGATATATCGGTAACATTCTGTATACTTCCATCTAAGACCGTTATTGCATTCTCCGTATCTTCTGCCTGGGTTATAGCTGCTCCTGCCACCTGGTCAAGGACGGTTGTAATATCATTACTGGTATTCTGCATGGTGAGAGCGATATCTGCAACAGATTTATTAAATGTGTATAACTCGTCCACAATTGCATTAAATCCGATAAAATCTTTTTGTACGCCTCTCTTTATATCATTGATACGTTCCATCATTTCTTCATATTCATCATTGGATTTTAAAACAATGGATTCTACAAAATTACGATTGCTTAGTTTCCCCAGTTCCTTCATTATCAGTTTTTTAGGTCTGTTAAAAAGCATGGAGGATAATAAGGATATGATGAGGGTCACACCTCCGATAATACCGGATTTCACAGGACCTGCTGATATTGCAAAGGATAAGGCTGTTAGGATTATCGTATTAAGTATGGCAGTTTTAGCCGCCGTATTTTTAAATACTCCCAGGGAAAACAAACGGCTGATATGATATTTTTTCGTAAACTGTATTTCCTTTTCAAAGGTTAGTTTCAGTTTTGTTTCATTCTCCTGCTTACTAGCAAGTTCTACCTTTATCTCTTCTTTAAAATAGTTGGCAACTCCACTAACTAATCCGGTAAGATAATCAATCATTCCTCTTTTGGAGCGGTAGGTAAATATGATATCATGAGATGATATAGGCTCAACATCAAGTACCGGGGGTACCGCACCTTTTATTCGTTTCATAACGATGACATGAACATCGTTCATGGATTTTAAAAACTGGTACGCAGATTCATGGCGGAAAAATCCGGGATAATTCTTACTGAATGTCTTAATGTTTTCCTCTCCCATAGTAGACCAGATTTCTTTATGACTTTTACCCGCAGCATTACCTATGTGATCTATTATTCCCTGAGCTATTCTGTCTTCTACATCTTCCAGAGGTGTAAATATATGATCGCTGGATAAACCATATGACTGCAGGGCGTTGTTTACTATTGCATCTCCAAACAATTTTCTGCAGGATTCTACCCAGGATGATACTACTGTGCCTTTCATATTCCTTTCTCCTTTGCAATAATTTATAGTAGAACGGATTTGCTTTAAACGGAAAGTAAAATATTGTCGTTTTTATTCAGAATCTGCCGCTTTTACTATTGACTCAATTATAAAACAATCATTTCATAAATACAAGATATCCCAGTACAAATTAAACAGGAAAATATATATTACTAGCTGCTGTCATTACCTTAAGCCCCCTCTGATTTATGACCGCAGCTTTTTTGTATCAAAAAATATCAAAAAGCATACTATAGCTATTATGATTAAGGATGGTGCTGATTTTGTGTGGAATAGCAGGCTTTTGTAACTTTCAGGAAGACTACACGTTAAGATCACCGGAATGGACTGATATTCTTAATAGGATGAAAGAGAAAATTAAGCATAGGGGGCCGGATGATAATGGGATATATCTTACAAAACATGCAGGTCTTGCCCATGCAAGGCTTTCAATCATAGATTTAGCGAACGGCAGACAGCCTATGACAAGAAAGATTGGTAATAAGACTTTTACCATAATTTATAATGGCGAACTTTATAATACGGCAGAATTAAGAACCGATTTGGAACAACGGGGTTTAAAATTTTTGACTACCAGCGATACAGAGGTAATTTTACTTGGAATCATGGAGTACGGCAATGATTATGTGAAACAATTAAACGGTATCTTTGCCTTTGCCATCTGGGATGAATATGCCCAAACCTTAAGCATATTCAGAGATCGGCTGGGAATAAAGCCATTATTTTATACCCTTGCAAATAACACTCTTGTCTTTGGTTCCGAATTAAAGGTTTTATTTGAATATCCGGATTGCAGACCGATTATTGACAAGCAGGGGTTGTGTGAAGTCTTTGGACTTGGACCGGCTAAAACCTATGGCAGCGGGGTATTTAAAAACTGCTTTGAAGTATTGCCAGGATGCTATAACGTATTTCATGAAGGTGATTTTAAATCCATAAAATACTGGGAACTGGTAAGCCGTCCACATACGGATTCATACGAAGAAACCATTGAAAAAACGTCTTTTCTTGTTAGAGATTCTATAAAACGTCAGATGGTATCCGACATTCCTATCTGTACCTTTCTCTCCGGCGGCGTTGACAGCAGTATTGTAACTGCCGTCTGCGCAGGTGAATTAGCCAAACTCGGCGAACAGCTTAATACCTTTTCTTTTGACTTTGACGGAAATGACCAGTTTTTTAAGGCCAACTCGTTCCAGCCCTCCAGGGATCGACCTTATGTTGATATGATGGTTAAGTATTTAAAGACCAACCACAAATATCTGGAATGTGATAATCTTAAATTGGCAGACTATTTGTATACATCGGTAGATGCAAAAGACCTGCCGGGAATGGCAGATGTAGATTCCTCTTTATTATATTTTTGTTCGGAAGTTAAGAAATATAATAATGTTACCTTAACCGGGGAATGCGCTGATGAAATCTTTGGCGGATATCCATGGTTTCATAATAAGGAATCTTTTGAACGAAACACTTTCCCCTGGTCTATAAACGTTGAGCCTAGAAAGCAGCTCCTAAAGGATAGTTTATTACAAGAAATTAACTTAGAGGAGTATATCTTAACCGCCTACGATAAATCGGTTCATGAAACTCCAAGGCTTGAAGGTGAAAGTGAATTAGAAGCCAGAAGGCGTGAAATTGCTTTCCTGAATATAAAATGGTTTATGATAACCCTCTTAGACCGTATGGACCGTACCAGCATGTATTCCGGTCTGGAGGCTAGAGTACCTTTGGCAGACCATCGTATTCTGGAATATGTATGGAACGTTCCCTGGGATATCAAATGCAGGGATGGCGTGGTTAAGCATCTACTGCGGGAATCCGCAAAAGGTTTATTACCAGAGGAGGTTCTCTACCGTAAAAAGAGCCCTTATCCCAAAACTTATAATCCTAATTATGAAAAACTGCTCTCCGACAGACTTATGGCAGTTTTAAAAGATTCATCTTCTCCGATTAATGCTCTTGTTGATATTGAAAAAGTAAGTAATTTTATCAGTACGCCTTCCGACTATGGCAAACCGTGGTTTGGCCAGCTCATGGCTGGTCCCCAAATGTTAGCTTATTTGCTGCAGGTAAATTATTGGCTGGATAAGTTTAAGATTGAAGTACAATTATAATGATTGGTAATTATTCCCATTAAAAGATCTAATACTTATTAAAAACAGTTGAGATTTGTATCATATTTTAAATTTATAATGCTGAATTCGTATAAGAATTAAAGTACAGAATGAATAATATATATGAAACAGCTCTCAACTGTTTAATTATTATATATCTTGGTTCGGGTAGGCTCCATATGAATCTGTAGATACCCATTTTATTTAAGTTCTTTCTTACGACAGATTGCAGCAGATACGTGACAGCATGTAAAAAATACAAGGGACACAGGCAATAATTCCAGTAAAACTGCAAGTATAAGGTGACGGCTACCATACACCAATACGCTCTGGATATGGTTTCCTGCTTCCGAAATATATTTATTTCCAAAACTCATGATTAACCAGATAATCATTCCTGGTATCATTTGTATGAATGTAAAAAACTGCTGGCTTTTTATTACACCTACTTTATAAAACATCGTATACTGAAGGCAACTTATAATAAACATTGCCGAGGTAAAAATGGTATAATATAAAATATGAATTCCGGTAACGGAACCGCCCTTTACGATGCAAATAAGCACCAGCAAAACAGACATTATCCCAAAGGAAGTAATTCCGGTAAACAGCAATAAAAATCTTCCCATCACCATACTATCTGTTTTCGCCGGCAGCGTATAATAAAATATGCTATAGCTTTTTGCGTTGTCCATGCTAAATGGTGTAGTTGCCAAAACAGAAAACCCAAATAACATATACCCTAAAATAAAAGTAGCTTCGGAATTAAGGAATACTATCATTATCAATCCTGTTAAAGGATACAGGAACATTGTTTTAATCTGTGCTTTCATTACTTTTAAATCGAGTTTTAAAAATTTTGCGGCATTCATGATGCATTCCTCCTTAATCCTTGAATATGATATATTACAATCTGTTCCACTGAGGGCTTTTCAATTACATAATTCCTTTTTAGATGATCCATATAATCCGCTGATAACAGTCCTTCAAATCCAACTTTTGTCTTTTTGAGCCCAATGATTTTATCTTCCAGGTTTTTACTTAGTTCATCCAGCCCGCCTTTTATTAAAACATATTGTTCCACCAGTTCATCTTTTGGTGCATCTATTATTTTTATTCCTTTATCCAAAAAATATATATAATCCGCTATCTGTTCCAAATCACTCATGATATGAGTAGAAAACAACACACTTCTTTCCCCGTCTGCAATATAGTCTTGCAATAATTCCAGGATTTCACTCCGCACTACCGGATCAAGACCACTGGTGGCTTCATCCAGAAGCAGCAGTTTTGTATCTCTGGCAAGAACCGCGGCAAACATGGTCCGGACTCTCATCCCTTTTGAAAACTCCTTTACTTTTTTTAAATAGGGAAGTTCCCATTGTTTTATAAGGGTTTGGAATTGTGATTTTCGAAATGAGGGGTAAAAAGCAACCATTACTTCCTCAATATCTTTTATGGTAAAATCATCAGGATAAAAACAGTCTTCTGAAATATAACCGACAGAATCCTTAAAAGCAATTTCATTTTCCTGTAACTCTCTTCCATCTACTTTAATGATACCCGCTTCTATCTTAAGCATTCCCATGACCAGCTTTATCGTTGTCGTCTTTCCGGCACCGTTTTGTCCTACATATCCTAATATATAACCTTTAGGAAGCTTAAGATTAATGTCTTGTAAAATAAAATCCCCCAGCCGCTTACTAAGTCCGGCTATCTCTAATGAATATTCTGAATTTACCATACTTTATACCTCCAGCAAAGTCTTTAAAATAACTACTAATTCTTCTTTATCAATTCCTGCATACCTAGCATTTTCCATTGCAAGTAAAAATGCCTCTTCTATACGTTTTAAGTACTGTTCCCGTACCATTGCATTATCTCTTGGAAGAATAATACTGCCTTTACCGGGAGTTGTTGCAATAAAACCCTCTTGTTCTAATTCACTGTAAGCTCTGGTTGTTGTAATGACACTGATTCCTATGTCTTTCGCTAACTGTCTGATCGATGGCAGAGTCTCATTCTCTTTCAGTGTGCCGTTGAGTATCTGTTCCTTAATTTGATCTTTTATCTGCATATAAATCGGCAATTCTGTATGATTGGATACGACCACTTTCAATTTATCACGCTCCTTAACTTTTTTATATTGAACAAACATGATTGCTTTAATTTTCATTACTGCTTCATGTGTCATTACTGTTATTACTGTATATATTATATTATATACAGTAGGTCTTTTTTGTCAAGATAAATGAATAAAAAAACTAGTTGTCTGAACATAATTATTTACTTTGCATTAATCTATACTTGATTTGAGTGTCAAATCCCCATGCCTTGGCGACACCACCATGAATGAAAACCGAATTTTAGCACCCTTTGTTTACTAGTTGTTAAATATTGGTTGTAGTCAATGCCATACAGTTGTAAAATTAGGAACTTTTTTAAGGTACGACCTCGCGTGTCAAATTGATATAGCTTCCAAGGTCTGCACCACGAATTGTCCAGCTCTTTTGAGCAAAAGGACGTATAATAAAATAAATTTATAGTAGGAAGCCCGCTGGAATCATAAATTGAATTTACCTGATTGCAGTAGATAAATTCAGCCTGGTTTTCAGATATCCATTCCGTAAGGATAAAAAAACGGATTGCAGGTCTGAAGCCAGGCTTATATTTTAATCATTATTTACTTTACTCACTCAAATCTCGCATTAATAAGTACAAATACTTGATAAATGATTGCTTATTTATTCCGGTCAGAATTAGCTAATGGAGCATTATAACTGAAAAAACTGTATTAATTCATTCAGTTTTTCCGCACTGATTTTATTCCCATTGGCCTGTTCTAATACATCACTGGTTTTAGCGGCTATATTGGTAGACTTTTCTGCGATATCAGATGATCCGCTGGCTCCTTCATTGGTTGCTACAGTAACTTCTTCAATAGCTTGTCTGATGAACTGAATCGATTGATAAAGGGTAATGGCAGAAGCTTTAATCTCTGCTACCATTCCTTCCACCGTAACTGCATCCTCATTATACTGTTCTCCTGTCTTAACAAAAGCTCTGTAGTCCTGAATGACTTTATTATCTACAAAATCCAATATACTTTTTGAATCCGAAACCAGATCTTCTACTGCACCGGATACCTCCTGTGTGATTGCTTCTATCTTTGATACAGCTGCCTGGGAATTCTCAGCCAGAAGTCTTATTTCATTGGCAACAACGGCAAACCCTTTCCCTGCTTCTCCAGCCCGGGCAGACTCAATGGATGCATTTAAAGCCAGAAGATTGGTCTGGGCTGTTATGTTAAGTATTGTTTTTGACAAGACCTTAATTTCTTCAATAGCATTTGTCTTATCAATAGACTGCCTTAATTGCTTATTGGCTTTTTGATATATCTCTGCGGCTGCTGATTGGGATTCCAAAGTCATAACCATTAATCGTTCCGCTCTTGTTTTTATATCAGATGCTAATACTAAACCATTATTAGATTTCTCGGATACACTTGCGATTTCTTTATCAATTTCTGCGGCTGCCGCACTCATCTCTTGGGAAGAGGCTGCTGTTTCTTCCATACCGGCTGATAATTCTTCGGTAGTGGCTGAGATTTCCTCAACATTGTTATATACTTCATTGGCATTGTCAGCTAATAAATTTGCAGCTCCTTCTATTTTTCCGCTCTCTTCTTTAATGGAATTCATAATCTTACTGATTTGATTCTGCATATTTATAAAGGATCTGGTAATATCACCCACTTCATCCTTTCGTTTCGCTATTTTGGGATTAAATTCGAATTTAAGATCTCCCTTCTCCAATTTCTCAATACTGTCTTTCAGATGCTTAAATCCACCGGCTATTATGGTTCCTAACAGGTATGCGAAAATAGAACCGGCCAGCAGGACCAACATCAGGAACCCGGTAATAGATAACAAGGATTCCGTTATCTTTGCATCTACATCCTTGGTATATATACCCACAAACCACATACCAATTACCTTGCTGTCTTTATCCTTAATTGGAATATAATAAGTACTGGCTTGGTTCCCCTCAACAACTGCTGACCCCAAATACTCCTGTTCTTTCTTAAGTACGGTATCGATGACCTGATCAGAAGCCCTGGTTCCAATCTGGCGCTTGCCAGAAGGGTCTTTTACCGTGGTGGAAATTCTTGTGTCTCCGGCAAATATAGTAGCAAGGATATCTGTCTTTTGTGTAATTTCATCTACCACTTCAAAATTATCGTTTATGCTGGTATCACCTTTATATAGCTTATTCCCTTCTAAACGCCAGTCTCCGGGATAATGTGCATCCAAAATGGATAAGCCTAATTCAGAATAATTCTTAAGTTCTGTTTTTGTTTCTTCTTTAATCAGTGTTGATATGTTTCTTTGGAATATTATAGTCGTAATAGCGATAAAACCTGCTAATGCAATTACTGCTGCCAATACTATTTTCCATTTTATTTTCATTTGTATTCCATCCTTTTGTTATGTATTTTACTGCTGATATTCTGAATTTTAGCTGATAATTTTAAAAATTTCAACTAAAATAAATGATAATGGCTAAAATGCCATAAATTACTATCTAATTTCCAATTTGTTGCAACTGCAACATACATTTTAGAATTTAGGTTTATACTAATTAGTAATCACTTACTACTAAATTAAGGGATTTGTATTATACAAGTTTTTTGGCACGGAAAGGAGATTTTATGGATAAAAAAATACTTAAGAATATTGATTTTGCTGCCGTATTAAATTTAAAGGAGCAGGTAAATTACCAGACAGGACAGATTGTAAGTAAAACCCTGATTCAAAACCAGAATGTAAGCCTTACCTTGTTCGCTTTTGATAAAGGAGAAGAAATCAGCAGTCATACTTCCAACGGAGATGCAATGATTACTGTAACAGACGGTACCAGTGAAATAACCATCGGCGATCAGGTATATTCCTTATCGGAGGGACAGACAATCGTAATGCCGGCCCAAATCCCTCATGCGGTTTATGCAAGGGAAGCTTTTAAGATGACATTGACCGTAGTTTTTTAATGAGTTGGTTCGCCAGACTCTAGCCCTGGCGTGCTGTCACATCAGTGACATCTTCTTATGAAGCGTCATGCTCATCCTGCACAGAGTGCTTTTTAAGTTACAGAATGGTTCAGAGAACTTTCCTCGTAACAGATAAAAAAGATTCAAGGAAAATACACCTTGAATCTTTTTTTAGTATCTTTTACTGCTCCAGCTAAGAGCATTAGAATACGGGAATTACCGCACCTTTCCAGGTATCGTTAATGAACTGTTTGGTTTCCTCAGAAGTAACGGCTTTTATTAATGCTTTGGTTTTATCCGATTCTTCATTGCCATCTTTTACTACTATCACATTAGCGAAAGTCTGGGCTGCATCAGAAGCTGTATCTTCTACAAGTAACGCATTTTCACTGGCTGATAAGCCGTTTGATAATGCATAGTTACCATTAATTACTGCAAGATCTACATCCTGTAATACTTTAACTGTCTGGGCAGCTTCGATTTCTACGATATCCAGCTTTTTCGGATTATCAACAATGTCCTTAACGGTAGCTTCGAGGCCAGCATTTTCTTTTAATTTTATAAGTCCTGCTTTTTCAAGTAACAATAAAGCTCTTGCTTCATTGGAGGTATCATTGGGAACTGCTATCTGCGCTTTGTCTGGTAAAGCATCAAGAGAAGTGGTTTTACCAGGGTAAATTCCAAGTGGTTCGAAATGAACTTTAGCTACTGCTTTTAAGTTAGTTCCATTTTTTTGGTTATAATCATCCAGGTAAGGCACATGCTGGAAGAAGTTGGCATCCAGGCTTCCGTCCTGTGTAGCAACATTAGGCTGGATATAATCAGAAAATTCTACTACCTTAATGGAATAACCTTGGGCAGCTAAGGAATTTTTCACTGCATCGGAATTTAATATAGTTGCATGAGGCTCTATGGTTGCACCAACAACGATTTCTGTTAATTCTCCGCTTGTAGTCTGCTCTGAGGCAGTATTTGCTGCAGAATCTGTAGTTGTATCTGCTGTAGCTTCTGTAGTTGATCCTGCTTCACTGGTTGTCTGATCCTGTGATGTTGCAGTATCCGTATCTTTTTTTGTCCCACACCCCGTAAATAATGCTCCAATCAGCACTAACGCCAGTAATAAACTGGTAATCTGTTTCACTTTTTTCATTTAATTCTCTCCTTTTCCTCTTTTATCAATTCTTTTTGAAACTATATGTCCAATGCTTTGTATGGCCTGCACAAATATAACCAGCAAAACAATTGTAACTATCATAATATCCACCTGGTACCTGTAATAACCAAAACGCATGGCAATATCTCCAAGTCCTCTTCCCCCGACTATACCTGCCATAGCAGTATAACCAACCAGGGTAATCATCGACAAGGAAGCACCCATAACCATAGATGGCAGGGATTCCGGTAACATTACCTTAAAAATAATCTGTAAGGTATTAGCACCCATAGCCCGGGCAGCTTCAATTACACCGCCGTCCACATCATGTAAGGTATTTTCTATAAGCCTTGCGATAAAAGGGGTTGCGGCAATGATTAATGGCACCGTAGCCGCTTCCGGTCCAATGGTAGTTCCGGTAACTAGTCTAGTGACCGGCATTACAAATACCAATAGTATAATAAAAGGTATGGATCTTCCTATATTAATAATCAGCCCTAGTAGTCTGTTAATAAAAGGCATTGGGAAGATACCGTTTTTTCTTGATATTTCAGCCAGAATTCCAATCGGAAGCCCTAATATGTAAGATACCGCCGTAGATACAAAAACCATATACAGGGTATCCATAATACCTTGTGCTATCATGGAACCATTATCTTCTAACAAAACTTTTAAATACTCGATTATCTGATTCATACATTACCCCCGCCAACTAAATTTCTTACGATTTCTGATGTATTATTCGTAAATACTTCATTTGTATCGCCCATTGCAACAACCTCCGCTTTGTCAAGGACTGCAACTTTATTGCATATTTTTTGTACTACATTCATTTCGTGGGTAATGACGATAATGGTGACTTTGGTTTCTTCATTTATCTTCTTTAATAATCTTAAAATCGAGTCGGTAGTCATACTGTCAAGTGCCGAAGTTGCTTCATCACAAAGAAGTATGGAAGGTCTGGTTGCTAATGCCCTTGCAATTGCCACACGCTGCCTTTGTCCTCCGCTTAGCTTTGCCGGATAATAAAATTCTTTTTCTTTTAAATCCACTAAAGCAAGTAATTCATCAACACGTTTCGCAATTTCTGCTTTCTTAACTTTTCTTTTCTTAAAGTAACTTAATTGCCTGTACTCTTTCACGCTCATGCCAGGTACGATAAAATCTTTAGTTCTGATAATCTCCAAACCAAAAGCAATGTTCTTTCTTACATTCTTTTGCATCAGCAGATTGAAATTCTGGAATATCATACCAATGTTCTTTCGAATGGCAGATAATTCTCTGCCCGTTTTAGCGGTAATATCCATACCATCAATAATAATCTTTCCTCTGGTTGGTTTCTCTAACAGATTAATACAGCGGATTAACGTACTTTTGCCTGCACCGCTCATTCCTATTATCCCATAAATATCGCCATCTTCGATTTCAAGATTAATGTTTTTTAAAACTGTTAACTTTTTGTTTTTACCGCTTTTAAACTCCTTCGTTAAATCACTTATTTCAATCATACCGTCACCTTTTCATATTGTATTTTTATTTCATACTTATCTGATATGATTTGTATGAATATTTATACTACTTTTTTTACTGTTTGTCAAGAGTCTTTTTTGAAGAATGCTAATTTTATCACTTCACACTGTTAAACCATAAAGGTAAAAACCAACTACTAGTTTGACCATTCGACCTAATAATGCACAACATAAAAATTTATACTATATTTCAGGGTATATTGTCAATAGAATAAGGCTTTTAATTAAGAATTAAAAGATAAAAAGAACGAATAGGAGCACTTTTCTATTCCATTAAAAAGAACCTGATACAGAATTCGTTCTGAAACAGGTTCTTTTCCTATATAATATAAGTTATATTCCTTACAAAGAAGCTAATGTTTTATAGGTTTCATACCGCTCTTTTGCATTTTCCTCAGCTTTATTAAATAATTCTTCCGCCACCTCAGGAAATGTCCTTGCCAGAGAACTATACCGCACCTGACCCATTATAAACTCGCGGAAGTTCTCCGTTGGTTCTTTCGAATCCAGGGTAAAGGGATTTTTGCCCTCCTTCTTTAATTCCGGGTTGTAACGATACAGATGCCAGTATCCGGCTTTCACTGCTTTCTTAATTGTTTCCATACTCCTGCCCATGCCTTCTCTGATACCGTGGCTGATGCAGGGAGCATAGGCAATTATAATAGAAGGTCCTTTATAGTTTTCCGCTTCCCTTACTGCCTTAATGAGCTGGTTATTGTCCGCGTGAATTCCTACCTGGGCGACATAAACATTACCGTAAGTCATCATCATTCTGCCCAGATCCTTTTTACCTGCCTTTTTACCGGAACTTGCGAATTTGGCTACTGCTGCCGTTGGAGTGGATTTAGAAGCCTGACCACCGGTATTGGAGTAAACTTCCGTATCAAATACTAAGACATTAATATCCTCCCCGGAGGCCATTACCTGATCTAATCCTCCGTAACCAATATCATAGGCCCATCCATCACCGCCAACAATCCAGTGAGACCGTTTCATCAGATAATCACTTCTTTGCTTAATCTGGTCGATCAGGCTCATAACTTCACTATCGGCAGATTGATAATTCTTAAGTTCCTCCATGAGTTTTTCACTTGCCGCTTTGCTGATTTCACCGTCTTCTTTATAATTAAGCCAGTCCACTAAAAGTTCCTTTACATGGGGCTCAATGGTTTTCTCCACTAATTTTAACATAGTGTCTTCCAAATTCTTACGCATCTGTTTTGAGGCCAAATACATTCCAAATCCAAATTCCGCATTATCTTCAAATAAAGAATTAGCCCAGGCAGGTCCCTTTCCCTCATGGTTGGTGGTATAAGAAGTACTTGGTGCGGAGGCTCCCCATATGGAGGAACAGCCGGTGGCATTGGCAATCATCATTCGTTCTCCAAAGAGCTGGGTTATCAACTTAATATAGGGAGTTTCTCCACAACCTGCACAGGCACCGGAGAATTCCATCAGCGGTTGTTTGAATTGGCTGTCCTTAAACGATTTGCCTAAGACTAAATCACTCTTATAGTGTACTTCCAAAGAAGCGAACTTCCAATTCTCCACTTGCTCCTCTACCTGGGTACCAAAAGGTTTCATTACCAGGGCCTTTTCCTTGGCAGGACATATATCCGCACAGTTACCGCAGCCCGTACAGTCCATGGGACTTATCTGTATACGAAACTGAAGTCCTTCTAAACCTTTGCCGGTTGCTTTTAGTGTTTCAAAGGATTTTGGTGCCTTTTTAGCTTCGCTGTCATTTAATAGAAAAGGACGGATTACGGCATGGGGACAAATATAGGAACATTGATTGCACTGAATACAGTTTTCTTTAATCCACTCCGGTACATTCACTGCAATACCGCGTTTTTCATATGCGGTGGAACCAGTGGGAAAGGTGCCGTCTTCTCTGCCTTTAAATGCACTGACCGGAAGTTTGTGACCTTTTTGCTGCTGCATCGGTCTCATAATATTCTTTACAAAATCCGGTTCTTTCATATCCTCTTCTTCAACGTCTTTCGCATCCTTCCAGGTCGTCGGAATATCCACTTTATGAATTCTTCTGACTCCTTTATCTATGGCATCGTGATTCATCTGAACCACTTTTTCACCTTTTTTATTATAGGAATAGGTTGCTGCATCTTTTAAGGCTTTTATAAATTCCTCTTCCGGGAGAATATTAATTAGTTTGAAAAAGGCTCCTTGCATTACCATATTGATACGGTTGCCAAGTCCTATCTCTTCCGCAATAGAAACCGCATCAATAGTATAGAACTGAATATTCTGTTCCGCAATCTGACGTTTATATCTGGCAGGCAGGTTTTTATCCAGTTCCTCATCGGACCATACGCAGTTTAGTACAAAGATTCCACCTGGTTTCAAATCATCGATAATATCATATTTATTAACATAGGATTGATTATGGCAGGCCACATAATCCGCATGTTCCACCAGATAGGTGGACTTAATGGCTGTTTTGCCAAACCTTAAGTGAGACATGGTAATACCACCGGATTTTTTCGAGTCATAATCAAAATAAGCCTGTACTTTTTGGTCGGTCTGATTACCGATAATCATAATAGCCTGTTTATTCGCTCCAACCGTACCGTCTGAACCAAGCCCCCAGACTTTACAGGAAATCCTGTCCTGAGGCTCTGTCATTAAACGGGTCACTGAGTCCAGGGACGTGTGGGTGACATCATCATTAATACCTAATGTAAAATGATTCTTGGAACTCTTTTGCTTTAAATTCTCATAAACTGCCGTAATATCAGTAGGCCTGGTATCCTTAGAGCCCAGACCGTAACGACCGCCGATTATTGTGGGTGCATCATGGATATCACTGTAACAGCCGCATACATCCAGATATAGAGGTTCTCCGATTGCTCCCGGTTCTTTTGTCCGATCCATAACTGCAATCTTTTTTACCGTTGCCGGAATACAGCTTAAGAAATGTTTGGCTGAAAATGGCCGATACAGATGTACCTTTATCAAACCGTATTTTTCTCCTTTTGCATTATGAAAATCTATAGTTTCTTCAATGGTTTCTGTAACGGAACCCATTGCAATAATTACATATTCCGCATCCGGTGCACCATAATAATCAAATAGTCCGTATTTTCTTCCGGTTATCGTTCCCATCTTTTCCAGATATTCTTCCACCACTGGAATAATATTATTATAAAAGGTATTACTAGCTTCCCTTCCCTGAAAGTAAATGTCCGGGTTCTGAGCCGTACCCCGAATCACTGGATGATTTGGGGATAAGGACCTTTTTCTAAATTCTTCAATTGCCTTATAATCCACAAGACTTGCATAGTCCTTATATTCCAGAGCCTCCACCTTTTGTATTTCATGGGAGGTTCGAAACCCGTCAAAGAAATGTACAAAGGGAAGTCTCCCCTTTATTGCCGCCAAATGGGCAATGGGAGCTAAATCCATCACCTCTTGAACCGAGCCGCTGGCTAACAAGGCACAGCCGGTCTGCCTGACTGCCATAACATCCTGATGGTCTCCAAATATACTAAGAGCATGAGCTGCCAGCGCTCTGGCACTTACATGCATTACACCTGGCAGCAGTTCACCTGCAGCTTTATACATATTCGGTATCATCAGCAGCAAGCCTTGTGAAGCGGTAAAGGTAGTTGTTAATGCCCCTGCCTGCAAGGAGCCATGAAATGCACCGGCTGCGCCGGCTTCTGACTGCATCTCTACTACGTTAACTTCCTGGTTAAATATATTCTTACGTCCTTTGGCCGCCCAGTCATCCGTAATTTCAGCCATACCCGAGGAAGGGGTAATGGGATAAATAGCTGCCACATCGGTAAATGCATATGCCACATATGCGGCTGCTGAATTGCCATCTAAAGTCATCTGTGTTTTTGACATTATTTTTCTCCACTTCTAGATTTCTATAATTTACTGCCGTTGTCTACCCAGTTTTTTGCCTTTTCCACATTATATTCATTTGGAATGCCTACATTGGTGTCATCCTGCAGTTTTTCTATATTGGCCCAAGCAGCCGTTCCCTCATTATTTGTGCAGTTTAATTTTCCAAGACGCTTGTTATTCGTACCGCTTAATGTATTTTTTACATTATCCTGCATTGCAAAGCTCCTCCTTCCTGTAATTAGATAAAAATTCATATTCATTAAATTCTCCAATTTTCTTTTTATTTATGCAAAGATAACCAAAAAGAGCTGTCCTGAAATCAAAAACAAATTAGAAAAGCTACAGAAAAGCAATCGCATTTCATTTCTTGTTTTTGAATTCAGGACAGCCTGATTTGGGACACAAAATAAGTAATAATTACTATGGTACAATATTGTCAAGAAAATTATGGTTATATATTTTCTCAACCTCTTCTTCCTGTAAGGGTTTGCTAAAAAGATAACCTTGTATATAATCACAGCCACCGTTCTTTAACCGTCTAAGCTGATCCATGTCCTCAATTCCTTCCGCCGTTATGGCAAGTTCCAGACTATGCACCAGCGCAATCAGATTGTCCATTGCCTTTAAATTATCCATGCTCAGGAATTTTTCACACAGGGATTTATCCAGCTTAATCTTATTAACCGGTATAAACGTCAAATAATTTAAGGAAGTATAACCGGTACCAAAATCATCCAATGCCAGTTTCGTGCCAATATTCCGTAACTGTTTTAAGAATTCAATGGTATTCCCTGTCTTTTCAATCAAAATACTTTCCGTTATTTCAATTTCCAGATAGGAAGGGTCTACCTCATATTTAATCAGTGATGCCTCCAAAAACTTAAGAAATCCGGAATCATTGATCTGTTTACTGGAGAAATTAATCGCCACCGGCTTTAACTTAAAACCTTTATTCTTCCAGTCAGCAAGTTTTTTTATTGCTTTCTCCGTTACCCATCGGCCAATTTCATGGATTAAACCAGTCTCCTCGGCAATCGGTATAAATTTATCAGGAGACATTCTGTAATTCTTAAGTCTTAGCAACGCTTCAAAACCAACAATATCTCCGGTCAATACATTGACCTGGGGCTGAAAAACCAGCATTAACCCATCTTCCTTAAGAGCTGACCGTAAAATCATTTCGATATCGGTTTTACTTTTTAACTCATCCTGCATATCATTATTATAAAACATGTAGTTATTTTTACCGCCCCGCTTCACACAATACATGGCGGTATCTGCATTCATCATCAGATGCTCTATATTATCGCTGTCCTCTGGAAAACAGGTAATACCAATACTGAATTTCACATAGTTTTCTTTCTCATTTAAAATCAGAGGTTCCTCAAAGAGCTTTATTATTTTATCTGCATAAGCTTCAATGACAGAACTATTTGTTTCATCTGATATCAGTATTAAAAACTCATCACCGCCAAATCGGGAGACAAATAATTTTTCATCGGCTATACCGGATAATTTTGAAGCTATCTCCAGGAGCATCATGTCGCCATAAAAATGACCCAGTGTATCGTTTATGCTTTTAAAATTATCGATATCTAGAAGCAGGACTGCTCCCTTCTTCTTTAAGGTCAATGCCTCTTTTATCTTATTCATGAAATTAAGGCGGTTTGGAAGATTGGTAAGATAATCATGAACGGCAAGATATTCAATATACGCTTCCTGTTCCTTCATCTTGGTTATATCCAGTATAATCCCATGAATAATTCTTAGTTCATTATTAATATCTTTAAAACCCTTTCCCCTTACAAGGACCCATCTTAAATTGGAATTCTGGTCGTAAATAGGCAACTGAATATTTATCTCTTCTTTTTCTCCAGCTTTATAAGCATTGAATTCATTTCTGATTTTTTGCTGCTCCTCGCAGGTTAAAAGAAGATCGAATAATTTATAGACATCCTCCTGTTCATTTAGGGATTTATTAATATCGTTAATGAATTTCTTAGATATATGGATTTCGTTGGTTATAAGATTATACTCCCATACGGCACTGTCAGTACTTTCAATGGCTACACTGTATTTTTGGTTTAAGGTCTCAATTTCTTCATTATGTTCCTGAATGGTATCATACTGTGCTCTAAGTTCCTCTTCGGAGGCAGTTAATTCTTCAAAGGTCTGGGTCAGCTCCTCATTGCTGTCCTGAAGTGCCTTTTCAATTCTTCTGCGCTTAATATTATCAAGAGTCAGGATAATTACGATTACCACCAGACAAGCCAATACAAAAAGGGTGTTTAAAACCAATTGCTTATGTTGTTCATAAAAACTGATCTTTTTATTAATAAGAACGGAATTTTCAGGAATTAAACCTGGGTCGATTTTAAATTTTTTAAGAAGCTGATAGTCAAATGTATAGGTATTGGGACTATCTGTTATCATGGCAATGGTTTCTACCGGGGTTCCGTCAAAAACCCGGCAAAGCATCCCTGCTGCTATTTTGCCAGATTCTAGATAATTCACCATTTTACCGCCTAAAATTCCTTTACCGACTCCTCCTACTTCGGCTCTTAATATAGGAATATGAGTATGTTCCCGCAATAGGTCCACGGCCTCTGGAATGGTAAGGGTATCTCCGTTCTTATCGGTATACATGCTTAAGTATAATAATATAGTATCCTTGCCAATGCTTTCAAATACATCCTCTAGTTCTGAAAATGTATATTGGGAAACATTAATATCATCAAAGATTAGCTGCTTAAAATATTCCTGATTCTGATAAAACTGCTCGCTGTCCCCTCTCCCTGTCAGAGTATCATCCACAATGGCCACTACTCTTTTTGCCTCTTTGTTTATTTTTAAACCAAACTGGATGTTTTCCCTTAGTGACATCTCTTCTACAATACCGGTTATATATTTATCAGAAGCTGCAAGCCTTGCTCTGTCAAAATCATTAACCCCCAAAAAAACAATAGGAAGCTCCTTGAATAAATCCTCCTGGTAATCCATGACAAACTGCAGGGCATTATCATCCCCCACCAGGATTCCGTCATAGGGAGCCAGATGATCTAATTTATACTTTAGCAGGTCATAAAATAATTTTTTACTCTCTTTTGTGTCAAAACGCTTTGTATCCATAAATTCTACATCCAACTGGATGTTAAGAGGATCGAGCACCTCTCTGATTCCCTTAATCTGATCGGGCACGCTTAAGAAACTTTCACTATAGGAGCTGATAAACAATACATGCTTGTCCTTTTCACGGCTATAGGCGACATTAGGTTTTACATGAACAAAATAGCTGCTGATACAAACAACTATAATCAAAACAGTTACCAGATATTTTATAAATCGACTTAATTCTTTCATAAATGCCCCCCATTTAACAGCAACAATTCAACAATTTTATCTTATATTACATATTATACCATATTATTCCTGATTTCGCCACAGTTAAAATGAACAAACATTTATAAGGATATATAGGATAAATGGGTGGTGACTTATAATTCTTAGAATTAACATATACCGTTTCAAATCCACTATTTTTATTATTCTATTATTGATTTGAGGGTCAAAAGCCTAATTTAGGTTGTAAAATGAATAACCCGGTATATATTCATTAATTAAGTTTTTTGAGGCTTTTGACTCTCAAATTATTATTTTATCAATATAACTTCCCTTGATATCTTTCTTAACAATAATCTGCTTTTCCATTCTCTCTTTTAACTCCTCCACATGAGAGATAATACCAACCAGACGGTTTCCCAAAGTAAGGTTGTTAAGGGTATGGATGGATTGTTCCAGCGCCTCCGTATCCAGTGAACCGAAGCCTTCATCCACAAACATGGTTTCGATTTCAATACCTCCTGCGTAGTTTTGGATAATGTCAGAAAAACCAAGGGCCAGGGATAGTGCCGCCATAAAAGATTCTCCGCCGGAGAGGGACTTTACATTTCTGATTTTACCGGTCCAGGTATCATATACATTAAGTTCCAGCCCGGTTGCACCTTGTAAACTGCCCTCTTCCTTTCGCAGCAGTTGATAGCGTTTGCCGGACATTTCATAAAACCGTTTATTGGCTTCTTCAATAATCTGTATAAAATAAGCTGCCTGGACATAGGTTTCAAAAGTAATCTTTTGTTTACCCTCTAATCTCCCATTCGCTGTTTTTGACATGGCACTAATGTCTAAATACTGTCTGCTCTTTTCCTCCCGTATCTTATTAATATCTTTTATATGAGTAAGGATTCCCTTATTTTCTATAATCCGGTTATGTACCTCTTTCTGTAGTTTCTCCAATTGATTACGTTCGTCACTGTTAAGTTTAATCTCATTCCGGATGGCTTCTAGGTCTGCCCTTTCCTTCCCGTAAGTCTTTTCCTTTATACGGTCGAGGCGGACTTTTATCTCCTGTCTGGCTGTCTCATACTGTTTGCAAGTATTTTTTATTTCATCAATTTCTTCCTGGGTCAAAAGTGCATTCAGATAGTCTTCTTCCTTACGGAATCCATATTCTTTCAACTTCTTTAGAAATTCTTTGCATGCCAAATCAAGGGCTTCTCGTTGGTCCTGGCACTGATTGGTAAATTCACTTAACAGACCGATGGTAGTTTTTAAATTTCCATCCGCCTCATGATATTCTTTTTCCGCTCTTAAATACCGGTTCCGCAGTTCTTCCAGTTCCCCTTTTTTCTTTGCTATTACTTCTTTTGCTTCCTCTAAAGAGGCAAATTCCAGCTTACTTTTTATGGCTTCTATTTCCCGTTTGCAGGCCTTTAATTCGGCTGTAGTCTGAATCTGTTCTTCTTTTAACTGTGCTGTTTCAGCCTCATAGGTTTCCAGGCGCTTTTGTAAATCTTTAAGTTGAATTTCACAAATTTCCTTTCTGTCACATTCTGATTTTAACCTGGCTTTTGCTTTTTCCAGGTTAAGAATTCTTTCCTTGAGGACAGATAAACAATCTCTGACGAAAGAAAGCATACTTTTAAGGTCAGTCCCGACTTCTTGCTCTTTTTCCTTATATAGTTCCGATAAGGCTTCCTCTATTGTCTTTCGTCTCGTTTCAAATTCTTTCTTCGAGCCGCTTGCCCTCATGCTGGCCTGAAGCATTTCTTCATTCAGGATATCTTTTTTATCTTTCAGTTTATTTAATTCTGCTTCGGAAGGCGCTTCCAGTAAAAGCTGTGCGGTCTTTGGATGGGTTATGGAACCGCACACCGGGCAGGGCATCCCGGTTTCCAGGGTTAAAGCCAGAATTCCTGCCTGCTCACGCAAGAAAGCCTTTTGCTTCGTTTCATATTCATTCCTGGCAGCTTCGTAGCTCTCTTCTGCCATAAGGAAGGTTTTTCTGTGGTTCTCTGCTTCTTCTTCCAGACGGATTAAGTTTAAAAGCTCTGCTTCTGACTGCTTTAGATGCAGTACTGCCAATTGCTCTTTCTCTAAAGTGTTCGCACAGTTTAGATAGTTAACCGGACTGTCTTGTATTTCCTTTAATTCCTCGGACAGATTCTGATTTAACTCCCTGGATTCTTTCCTTTTTTTAAGCAGCAAAACTGCCGTTTCCTCGGATTTTTTTAAATTACCGGCTAACAGGTTTTCTTGTTCGGTCAATGCTTTTAGCACATCATATTGAGGAAGACTTTCTTCTATATTACTGATTGATAGATTTAAGGTATCCCTGTAATCCATCTTTGTAAATTCTTCTTCATAAAGATTTTTAGTATGAATAACTCTTACTTCTAGTTCTTCCTTTTCTTTACCGGTAGCGATAAGCCTCTCTTCCAATTGTATTAGTAGAGCTTCTTCTCGTTTTTTCATATCTTCTATCGGTTTTACATAAGAGAGTGCCCTTTGCCCGGTAACTGCTTTTTGCTCCAGGGCTTTTATTTGCTCTTTCTGTTCTTCCAATTCTTCTTTTCTGATTTGGAGCTTTTCTTTTTCCTCAAAGTCATTGTTGATTGCTTTTCCATTGACTTCTTTTTTGATTAATTTTTCCTTGGCCTTATCAAGTTTACTTAGTTTATCATTTACTTCACTTAAGATATGGCTATCCTCCTCTAAGAGAAGGTCCAGGCAGTCTAATAATCCACTAACCTGATTTATATTTCTTAGTGCTTTAAAGCTTAGAATATTCTGATACTGCTCTGATTCTTCCCTGCCTTTAATGCCGTCTATATATTGTAGGATGCTTTTCTCCATGTCTTCATTTTCATTTTTGAGACTGATTTCTTTTTCTTTTAATTTATAGGAAACCCTTCTTAAAAAGTCAGTATTAAATACCTTTTGCAATATTTCATTTCTCTTATCATTATCCGCTAAGAGAAGCTCTAAAAACTCTCCCTGGGCAATCATTGCAATCTGTTTAAACTGGTCATATCCCAGACCGCCCAGTATATCGGAGATGATACCTTTTACTTCATTACGGTTGTCAATCTTTTTCCCGTCGGGCATCAGAATATATGCACCTTTCTTCTGTTCTGCCATGCCCTTTCCCCGGTCACTTTTTCTGGTCTGATCTGGGTACCGGTTAATGAGGTAATGCTGACCCTTATGGACAAATTCCAGGGTTACCTCAGTAAAGACATCAAGTGTCGCAAAATCACTTCTTACGGAATTAATCTCTCTGGTCAGACCGCTGGTCTTTTCGAATAAAGCATAGGATATAGCGTCAAAAATGGTGGTTTTCCCGGCTCCCGTATCCCCGGAGATTAAAAACAAGCCGGAACTTCCAAGTTTTCCAAAATCAATGGTGGTGGTCCCTGAATAGGGTCCAAAGGCACTTATAGTTAGTTTTAACGGTTTCATTCTGCCTCACCCCCAAGTTCCATAAAAATATCCTGCATTATTTTCCTCTGAGTCTCATTTAATTCCACATTATTTTGATTTTTATAAAACTCTTCAAACAAATCCATAGGACTTCGGCTTGCCACATCACCAGAGGCTGAGGTCCTTGAATTCTCATTAACCCTGGATTTTGCATTTTCCTTTTCCAGAATTAAGATATTGGGATACACCGTCCTGAGTTTGCCCATGGGATCGTAGATGTCCTCTTCATCCGTTATGATTGCATGTATATAGTCTTCCCGGTTTTTTCCGGTGTAGATTTCCTCTTTTAGCAGATTATCTAGTTTATCCTTTATAATCCGCATATCCCTGACCGGATGCAGGGGGATGGCCGTAACCGATACCTGGTTTTTATCCGTTATCTCCAGACAGGTTACGGACTTTTTATGGTTTGCTTCCGAAAATGAATACTTTAAAGGTGTACCACAATAACGGACTGTTTCCCGCCCGATTCTCTGGGGACCGTGAATATGTCCTAAGGCAACATAATCAAAAGCGTCAAAAACTGAAACATCAATATTATCAAGCCCCCCAACGGACAATAATTCAGAATCCGATTTCTCGGGTTCAACTCCTTGATTGGTAACAAACTGATGGGCTACCAGTATATTTCTTTGTGACTGGTCTATCTGTGCAGCTTCGATTACTGCCTTTACTGCCTTTTCATAAGTATCGGTTTCTTCCTCCTTAAAGAAGTAGGATACAACAGAGGGCTTTACAAAAGGAAGGAGATAGATATTAATACTCCCAAATTTATCTTCCATGGATATTTTATCCATCTTTCCGCGAAAAGTCCCTGCTATATGGATACCACTCTTACTCATTATCTCTTTTCCGAAGTTTAGCCGCTCCGGAGAATCATGATTGCCGCTTATGATAAATATCTTTATCTTTTTCATATCCAGTCTGGTCAGAAAGTCATCGAAGATATTAACTGCCGCTGCGGTAGGCACGCTTCGGTCATAGATATCCCCTGCTATTAAGATTCCATCCGGTTTTATATCATCAACAATTTCCAGTATTTCATTTAGTATATGTATTTGGTCATCGGTAAAATCTGTTTCCCTGAATTTTTTCCCTATATGAAGGTCAGAAATATGTAAAAATTTCATTCGAATTCCTCCTTTGCTTGTTTTTATCATATATCACCAGACTGGGACAGGCAAGTAAAAGTTCTTGGAATATGATTTTATTATAAAATTAGGATAAATCAAAATATAAAACTTTTAAAGGTATTCATATTAGTACCTTTTTCAGTAATGAATCGGTATTGTGTTACCATATAATTTAAATATTCAAACTTAGAAGTTATTTTAGTCTTGGTATACTTGATAAAATCAGCAAGGAAGGTGATTAAGAAAGCATGATTATGCTTTCAATTTAGCTTTAGGGCTGATTTTACCAAGTGTTTTTAAGTTTATTAACTGCGAAGTTTGAGTTAAATACATATTCCTGGCAGTCTGTAGACAAATTAACTTATGAATTTTAGATTATGCAAAAAGGCATGGGGTATTCCATGCCTTTAGTATGTATACATTATTAAATTAGGAAATTATCTAGTCTCACACTATGATAATTATCTTCTTATAATTGGTGCATAAATTTGAATAGCGTCAGTTTCATTTTTAAAGTGCTTGTCATACACTTCAAAGAGAGGATAACGTGAATATGTGTTACCATTCTTTGTGAATACTTCATCAGGTAAACTTAGGTTGTTTTCTTTTAGGAAAGTTTTAAAGAAATATTGAAAAAAATTCCCACTCGTTTCATCTTCCAAAGTGCAGTCAAACACTGCATATTCCGTAGTATCGAAACGACGTCCAATTAATCCTGTTGGTATGTTCTCAAGTGTTGAAACTTCAACAGCAACAATATATTTTGCTGTATCATCCTCCGTTTCGCTGTGAGTCATTCCATAACAAAGATGGTCATGAACCTGATCAGGAATTTTTTCTATTAAATTTTCGTTTCCCCATTGTTTGTATAAATCGCCTATACTGTGAGTTCCTTCACTGGTGTGATAATTTATATCAGTTTCTATGCCAACTACCAAAAAACTGTCTTTCTTGACAAATTGAACCTTCTCAAACACTTTTTTTAATTCCATAGATATACCTCTTTCCATTAATAAATTTTCAAGATTTAGAGGAAAGGGTTTGATATCTGGATTTAATTGACGAAATCTTGCCGGCGAAATTCCATACAATTGTGAAAAACTCTTAGTGAGTGCTTGCTGAGAACCGAATCCATTTTCATAAGTTATCTCAATAATCCGTTTATCCGTTCTTTTGAGTTCCAATGCTGTTTGATATAACCGATAACGTAGTATATAATCTTTCATTGTGTAGCTGGTCAGCGTCCTGAACACAGTTGATAAATGTGACGACGAAAGATATACATGGCTGGCCACATCGGAAACAGTAATAGGTTTGCTGTACTGGCACTGAATATACTCTATGGATTTTTTCACAATATCTGTATAATCCAAGTCAATCCCTCCTTCCATTATAATTATATCAAATGGTAGGTTATAAGTTTTGTCAAAATTAACTTTTTTACAGATGTTTACTGCACTTAATATACATACTCGGCTAATAAATTCTAATTTATTAAATAATATTATCATCAAGGATATAAATATAACTTTGAATGTTTATAAGAATAAGCTTTGAAATTGTGAAGAAATCAGTTCTTGTACGTTGTTTATCGAACCCCAGTTAAATCTTTTATAACCTCGCCTGCAATTATTAATCCGGCTACAGACGGTACAAAAGCATTGCTGCCTGGTATCTGTCTGCGTTCGGTACATTTTCTCTGGGCACCGGGTGGACAGATACAATTACTCCTACAGCTGATGGACATATCTTCAAGGGGCTGTCTTGCCGGCTCTTTTGAATATACCACTTTAAGTTTCTTAACTCCCCGTACCCTTAATTCCTTACGCATTACCTTAGCTAAAGGGCAGACTGAGGTTTTATAGATATCCGTTACTTCAAATCGTGTCGGGTCTAATTTATTCCCTGCACCCATACAGCTTATAATGGGCACATTACATTGATTGGCCCGCATTACCAGTTCAAGTTTAGCTGTTACGGTATCAATTGCATCAACAATATAGGTATATTCCCGAAAATCATATTGATCTGCTACCTCAGGAGTATAAAAGGTCTGATGCGTATTCACAACTGCCTGAGGATTGATTTCAAGAATCCGTTCTTTCATGACCTCTACTTTGTATTTGCCAACGGTTTTTCTGGTCGCTATTATCTGCCTGTTTATATTGGTAAGGCATACTTTGTCATCATCAAATAAATCAAAGATACCTACTCCGCTTCTTGCCAAGGCTTCTGCCGTATATCCACCGACACCGCCGATTCCAAAAACAGCTACCCGTGACTGACTTAATTTCTCCATAGCTTCTTTTCCAAATAAAAGCTCTGTTCTTGAAAATTGATTTAACATGCAATTACTCCTGTTCTATATTAAAATCACACAAATTGTTCTTTATTTCCCAGATTACCTATCTATTTAACCTGAAATATCATAGCATTTTATAGCTGTCATGTCAACCGGAATTGGCTTAGAAACGGTTTGACGATAGTTTGTTTAAAGGGAACGGCAGTATCCGGGTATGCTTGTAATTTTTTTGTAGGGAAAGAACCCACATGGCACTAAAACTTGGTGAACTGCTTAGAACAGTCGTAAAAGAGTAAAACTCGCTTCGCTCAGACAATTACTCTTTTACGACTTGTCGCAGTTCTCCAAGTTTAAGTGCCATGTGGAACCTTTCCAATACAAAAAAATTACAAGCATACCCGGATACTGCCTTTGTCTTTGGATTTTTACTGGGCATTACTGCAAAAAAGCGCTAAAAAGCTGAAGGCTTTCGAGCGCTGTGTTTTGTTCTTTATTGTTATTATATTCAGTTTTTATGCGGAAAGAAGGAGTTCTTTTAAATTCCTTCCTTCAAAGAATAGTTCCATTGCGTTTTCTCTCTGTTTTTTGAATCGTTCAAAGGTTCTGCCGGCTTCTTCAACATTATGATACACTTTCCAACAACCGCATAACATATAATTCTCCCCTTTATTTTTGATGAATTCTTCTACGTCAATGATGGGATATCCTAAAAATATGCCTACTTCGTGGGGGAATTCCATCCTTTTGTTTTCTTTAAAGCACTGAAATCTTATTTGAAAATGAAACAGGTTGTAATCAAAATTTTCAGCTCCCTTGCGATAGCCATTTTCTTTTAATATAACATTGTTACTGTTTTGGTCTAATACCTTTTTTAAAAGCTCACTTTGATATATTATGATATAAAACGCAGTTCCATTTTCATATAAAACCTTATAATAACATCTGAATTGGTCACTTTCCTCTTTTAAAATCTGAAAAAAGCGTTCCTGATCTTCTATATATTTTTTCTGAAAACATACCAGACTGGAAGGCTTTTCATTTAACAGGGTTGGCATACAGCTATTGGCAAAGGTAAACATTACATATGACGTAACTTTATCTCCCCTCATATTAAAAATATCATCGCTCATAACTATTCCTCCAGCATCACAATTTCTTTGCAGTTATCAGTTATCTCATCTTATTGATAACCGTTCTCATTATATAATATAATCTTACGGGAGCGAATATAAAAAGTCAATATTATAAATGAGAACAATTATCAAATAACATTGATATCTTAGGAATATCTTTTGCAATTATTAACTAAATTATGTTCATGAATTTTAATTCTAAGAGAGGATTCTACAATTATGAGAAACATATCGGAATATAAAAATATAAAGTGACTGTTAACAGACATATCATCAAAACTTACATTGATCATTAGAGACTATTGTATAAAGTACCTGAATAAAACACCAGGGTCACTAAATCCAGAACTCTACCTTTTCTGAAATAACAACCCTGGTAATTATTGTTTTACTATATCAATCTTTCATATTATTATTGGTTTTAAGCCCTGTTTGGATCTACAGCAGCCTTGGCCTTATCAAACTTATCTACACCGATATGGCAGTAGCCACTCGGGTTTTTATCCAGATATTTTTGATGATACTCTTCTGCCAGGTAATAATTTCTTAATGGCAGAACTTCAATTGCAATGGGTTTTTCATATCTGGTCTGAAGGTCAGTGATGGATTCTTTAATGATTTCCACATCACTTTCATCAATATAGTAAATACCGGTACGGTATTGTGTTCCGGTATCACCACCCTGTTTATTGACTGACGTAGGATTAATCACATCATAATACAATGTCAGTATAAAGGACAAGCTGATAACCTCCGAATCATACTCCACCCTTACTGTCTCCGCATGCCCGGTATTATTATGGCAGACTTCCTGATAGGTCGGATTCTCGGTATTGCCATTGGCATATCCTACATCGGTTTTTATAATTCCATGAATTCCGGATAAATACTTTTCAGTACCCCAAAAACAGCCTCCGGCTAAATATATGACTTTCATTTCCTTAAGCATAACTATTCACCTCGTAAAAATTTTTCGCTGTGTGTCTTATGAATGCATCATATATCACCCAACTTCCATTGTCAATATCGAAAACAGTTTATCCATCATATCGAAACAGTTTATCCATCATGACATATCGAAAACAGTTTTCCAACCATGAACTTGCCAAGGAATAGACCGCATATACTATAGGTATGTCAAATGCCGATTCTTTTACCCATTCTGCATATGATAAATGCTGCGGCAAATTGAATATAGTTTTACCGCAGCCTGCTATTTATTTCATTTAAAATAATCTGGATATTGCTTTTTTAATTCATCTTCATCCAGCTTATATCTGGATAAATGTTTCGTGACAATATTCTTTGCCGCTTCCTTATCCTTCTTTCTGATGGCCTCCAACAAAGTACGGTGATCTGAAATATTCTTGGAATCCTTAATTACGGATAAGCTAAGTCTTCTGACCCGGTCAAAATGTGTCATCATTCCGCCCAGTAAATCATAAGTAAATTTCTTATTGCTGAGCAAAAAAAGCAACTCATGAAATTCATTATCAAGCTGTAATAATTTGTCCTTAGCGGAATGTTCCAGATAAAACTCCTGCAATCTGAGGTTTTCTTCCAGGGCAAGAAAATCAGCTTCCTCTGCCGTATCACAAGCAATCTCCACCATAGCCTGTTCCAGTATTAACCTCACAAATCTAGCTTCATCAACCAATCCAGTATCAATTAAGGAAATATAACTGCCTCTTTGAGGATATATCTCTACTACTTTTAACTTACTAAGTTCAATTAATGCTTCCCGTACCGGTGTCCTGCTAATCCCCATCTCCTCTGCCAGTTCGTTTTCACTTACCATACTGCCAGGTATCAGATTCAGATAAATAATGTTGTGCTTTATTACACGATACGCATATTCCCGTGCCGTTTCTTTTCCGTTTCGTTCTAAAATGTACATGATAATTCCTCCGAATTCATGTTAGTATAAATAAAACTCTTAGTCAAGATACTTTATCAGAGTTTTACGAACGGCACCCGGACCTTTAATCAATTCCAAAAACATGTTTTCTATTTTATCTCCCAAACCAGCGGTATACAAATCTGTTCCAAAAATAATGTGATTTGATAAAATTTCAGCCACTTTCTCATGAATGCCTTCTTTATCCCCCAGTCTTATTCCGCTAATAAGAGGCGTTAACGACTCTAACATAGGGTCGGGGCTTAATTCAAATAAATTACCGTTATCATCAACTGCCATCAGATACCTTAACCACCCTGCCAGTACCAGAGGTATAAAGAACAGTGATTCCGTACTTAAACCTTCCTTATTCGCATATGCTTTTATTGTTTCCCCAAAGCGTATACTCAGCTTTTGTGAAGTATCACAGGCAATTCTCTGTGGCGTATCCGGCATAAAAGGATTTGGCAGTCTTACCTTAATTACCTCCTCTAAAAAATCACGTGGTTTTATGATTTCCGGGTCTGATACTACCGGAAGTCCTTCTATATACCCTATCTTATGTACCAAAGCCGCCAGTTCTTTATCCTTCATCTCTTCGGAAATCTTATCATAAGACAATAAGCAGCCAAAAATAGCCAAAGCGGTATGTAAGGGGTTTAAACAAGTACATACTTTCATCTTTTCAACTTTATCTACGGTTTCTTTTTCCGTATAAATGATTCCGCCCATATTTAATGGGAGACGACCGTTCTTAAAATTGTCTTCGATTACTAAGTACTGTGGTTCTTCTGCGTTGACAAAAGGAGCTACATATGTATTTTTTGAGGTAATCACAGTCTGGGTATCATAAAACCCAGACTCTTCTAACATAGTAATAACAGATTCCGCCGGTCTTGGGGTTATCTTATCAATCATGGTCCAGGGATAAGCAATCTCCTCTTTTACATATGTTAAAAAATCTTCCTCCACCATTCCATTCACAGCCCACTGTTCTGCAAATGTTGTTACAGCTTCATAAAGCCTGGTGCCATTGTGGGAACAATTATCCATACTGACTAAGGTTAACGGGAACTTTCCGGCCTTGTACCGCTCATAGCACAGTGCTGTCAGCTTTCCGATATAACTTTTGGAATCGGACGGTTTATGAGTAAAATCCTCCGATACACTGTTTATAAACTCCTGCTTATCATTCTTTAGGCTGTATCCTTTCTCTGTTATGGTAAAGGATACCATCTTTAAACCTTTGGTTCTGAAAATTTCAGTTAACCGGTTCCAGTCATGAGTATTCTGCGTATCCATCGTCAGGGATTCTGCGATACTTCCAATTACTTTCTTTTCCAGCCTTCCATCTGCCTTTAAGGTTACTAGTAAACTTAAGTCATCATAATTTTTATAACTTTTTTCTATTATTTCATAATCGTATCCTTCCGCAACAATAATGCCTTTCTTTAATATCCCTTTGTTTAATAAATCCTGGCATACAGCTGCAGGAAAGGCGCGGAATATATTACCGGCTCCAAAATGGATCCATTCCGGCTCCTGCCTGGTAGCTTTTATCATCACACTGCGGTTAAACTGTGGCAGTTCAAAACCTCTCTCTTCCCAGATTTCTCTATTATCAAGTTCCGATTGTTTTAATTTCATACTTTCCTCCATCTAAAGCATCAGCGGCAATTCACCGTTAATCGGCTTACATTATTTACCACTATTCTTATCTGCTTTTTCCACAGCTTCAATAAGCCCATTTAGGTAAGCTGCCCCCAGTGCCCGGTCATATAAGCCATAACCTGGCATTGCCACCTCTCCCCAGATTGCACGCCCATGGTCCGGACGAACCGGTCCGTCATATCCGACTTCATGAAGGGTTTTTATAATCTCGTACATATCAAAAGAACCATCACTGGATAAATGTGCGGCTTCATCAAACTTACCTGGTCCATGATGAATCAGGTTACGTACATGTGCAAAATATATCCTGCCTTTTCCTGCCCGTATGATTTCACATAAATCATTTGCTGGATTAGAGCCGTATGAACCGGTACAAAGAGTCAGCCCGTTAAATTCCGCATCTACGGCCTTTAAAAGTCTCACCGCATTCTCTTTACCGGTCATAATTCTTGGCAGGTTAAATACCGGCCATGCCGGATCATCCGGGTGGATTGCCATCTTAATCTTATATTGCTCGCAGACTGGTCTAATTCGATTCAAAAAATAAACCAGATTATCAAATAGCTTATCACTATCAACATCTTTATAAAGTTCAAACAATTCTTTTACGTGTACCAGTCTTTCCGGTTCCCATCCCGGCAATATAAATCCGTTGCTAGTTCCGTCTATCTGGCTAAATAATTTATCCGGTTCTATCTTATCGATTAATTCCTGGTCATATGATAATACGGTAGAGCCATCGGTCCTCCGTTTCGCAAGATCCGAACGTGTCCAGTCAAATACCGGCATAAAATTATAGCACACCATATGTATATCTGCTTTTCCCAGATTCTCAAGCGTGGTTATATAATTATCAATATATTTTTCTCGTTCCGGCAGTCCTATCTTTATGGAATCGTGTATATTAACACTTTCAATGCCTGCTATCTCAAGACCTGCGGCTTGTACTTCATCCTTTAAATTCTGAATTTTCTCCAAGGTCCAGACTTCACCGGCAGGTATCTCATACAAAGTAGTAATTACACCATGGACTCCAGGAATTTGTTTTATTTGCTCCAGGGTAACTGAATCATGACCGCTTCCAAACCAGCGTAATGTCATTTGCATTAATTAGTCCTCCTTATGTTTTATCTTGTATACTAGTATATATACTTTACCTTTTATTATGCATATTGTCAAGTGCAAGGAACATTCTCTCTAACAAGACTTTTATTCCCGTGAACTAAAGGTGACTAATAGTAACTAAAAGTAAAAACCCCTCTCATTATACGGGAGGGGTTCTTATCAAAATATCTCTTTATGATAATCTTAAAATATATAAGGACGATACAACACTTCCTGGTGCAAGTATCGGGAATCCGATTGTTGCAAAGGAATTATTGGCAATGGTAAGAACTGCCGGTACCGTACCAACTTCTACGATAGCAGAGATTTCAATTATATTGGTTGCCGCAAATGCTCCGGCCGTACCACCTGGTACCGGTACACCATTTAAGTTAATGGATATTGAAGTTAAAGCTCCAATCACATCAGCAGTAAAAGATACCAGATAAAAACCAGGCTGGGTAATAATTGTTTCTGTTGCATTCGGTAAAGTAAATCCGGTAGGAACTGCAGGTACATTACCACTGTTAAATACAAAATCATCGCCGCCGAGGATGGTTATAGAGGGATCTGTACTAAAACGATATACAAAGCCTGCTAATCCGCCTGATGGTCCAGGAGGTCCGGGAGGTCCTGCTGGTCCTTGCGGACCGGTGGCTCCGGTTGGGCCGGGAGGTCCTACTGGGCCGGTGGCTCCTGCTGGTCCTGCTGGACCGATTGGTCCTACTGGTCCTGCCGGACCGGTTGCTCCTGTGGCTCCGGTTGGGCCTGCTGGACCGATTGGTCCTACTGGGCCTATCGGACCGGTGGCTCCTGCTGGACCTGCTGGACCGATTGGTCCTACTGGTCCTGCCGGACCGGTGGCTCCAGTTGCTCCAGTGGCTCCGGTGGCTCCTGCTGGACCTGCTTCACCTTGTGGTCCTTGCGGACCGGTGGCTCCTGCCGGACCTTGTGGTCCTGCCGGACCTGGTATACCTTGAGCTCCTGCCGGGCCTGCTTCACCTTGCGGACCTGCCGGACCGATTGCTCCAGTGGCTCCGGTGGCTCCGGTTAAACCAATTGGACCCTGCTCTCCTTGCGGACCAGTCGGTCCAATTGGACCTGGTGCTCCTGCTGCTCCGGTAGCTCCGGTGGCTCCGGTGGCTCCTGCCGGACCTTGTGGGCCGGGAGGTCCTGCCGGGCCTGCGGGTCCTCTAGGTCCGACTGGACCAATTAATCCTTGTGGACCTTGAGGACCTTGTGGACCGAGAGGTCCAGGAGGTCCGGGAGGTCCAGGAGGTCCAGGAGGTCCGGGAGGTCCAGGTGGGCAAGGTGGTTTCGGTGGTTCCGGCGGACATGGCCAGTTTGGATCTGGTGGGCATGGTCTGCCTTGATTCCACTGATTGCCCAGACTTGAAGCTGTAACAATAGATTTATCTACATTTGAATTATTAACTGAGGATTTCGAAGTTGATGAATTTTGATCAGCGTTCATGCAAAAACTCCTTTCTGTTTAGATCAGGATTTAAAATCCTTACACATTAATAATATGGTTTTTACAGAAAAAGGTGCAACATAATTCATCAATATTCAAGGATATTTAACACAGAAAATCTAAATATAAATCAGACTAAAGTATATTCTCTCAGCAGTTCCTCTAATTTCCCTGCCTGGTTAATAAATTCTTCACTCATAGCAGAACTTTCCTGAGACGCTGCTGAATTTGACTCGACAATGGTGGTAATCTGCTGAAGATAGGACATGGATTCTTTTAACTGTCTGGCTTCGGCTTTCGAATTCCTTGACATACTCTCCATAACCTGATTGGTCTTCATGGATTCATTAACAATTATCTTAAATTTATCAGCAGTTTCATTGGCAACAAGAACCCCTTCCTTAATTGCACCAATGGTACTGTTAATCAAATCCGCACTGGACTTTACAGCTTGTCTGCATTCGTCTGCCAATTTACCGATTTCACTTGCCACTACAGCAAAACCCCTGCCTGCACTACCTGCTCTTGCAGCTTCAATCGAGGCATTCAAGGATAACAGGTTTGTCTGCTCTGCGATTGATTCGATTACACTGATAACTTTAGAGATTTTACCTGAATGTTCAGCTATTGCTTCCATCGCATATACCAGAGAAGTCATCTGACTGTTTCCCGACTGTGCAGCCGATACGGTATTCTGTGCCAGTCCCTGGATACTGTCCGCATTACTTACATTTTTATCAGCCATAACTACAATCTCATCGATCTGCTCTACAAGACGGTTAATTGCACTCATCTGATCCGTACCCCCATCTGCAACAGTTCTTGCAGTGTGGGCAATCTGATCTGCCCCAGCGGTAATCTGTCCTGCCAGAGCATAGATGATTTTCATCATATCTCCAAGAGACATAACCGTATTGTCAAGGGATGCCTGGATAGGTTTAAAATCTCCATCATAATCAATAGATACCCGAACTGTCATGTCTTTTTCTTCCAGCCGTTTCACTGTTTCGGTGATATTACCAATATAGCTTTTTAATTTTCTTGCAGTTTCCATAACCGCTTCGCATAGTATACCCATTTCATCTTCTGAGGAAACAGATATATCAATTCCCAGATTTCCTTTGGATATTTCTACCATCGCTGCTTTTAGTACCGTAATCGGTTCAGTGATACTTCGTTCCGTTAATCTTAATATGTAATAACAGCTTCCTGCACCGACTATAATCAGCAGAACAAAAATAATAATACCTTCATTCACTTTTTGATCCGACTGTTTCATATAATTTTTACCGTATATAGAAAAATTGGCTTCTATTTCACTTAACTCCGACACGATATGATCTAAAATCGGTACATAGTCATTTTTGTAAATACTGTATAACTTCTTCTGATCAAATACATTGGCACTGTCTAAAATCTGGGTTCGGTAACGGTTACCTTTATCAAATTCCAGCTTTAAGTTATTAACTATTTCAATATTATCATCCTCTAGCAAATCCATGGCATTCGTTAATTCCGTTACGCATTGTTCCAGCTTACTATATTCTTCTTCTGAAGCCTGTATGTATTTTTTGCACAAATCTTCTTTTTTGGTCATATATGCCCGAAAGATATTATTTTCAATATTCTTCATGGCCACCTGTGCGCTTTGGACATTCTGTTCTATGGCATATGGTCCAGCATAAAACCTGTTTAATTGATTATCGATTGCTTTCATATTAATAATACCAATAGTTACAATAATTAGGGCTATGATACCTGTATAGATAAATGTTAGATTTAACCTCCGATCGATGGATAAATTTAAGAATTTTTTTCTGTAGTACTTGATTCCTTTTAAGCTTACAGTACCTTTTCTCAAATTCCTTTTATTACCTCTGCTTTTTTTAATTCGCATCTTCATAAGTGTCCCCAACTTTCTTATCTGTTTGTTTACTAAGCTTATTGATCTTCTTTATTATGCCTTCAGATTATCAATTTTAAGTAAAGTCAGTGTTTACTGACTGTTAATCTTATGTAAAGAAATAGGGAATAATACCCATGAAAGGTAAGTATTAAGTTTTTGAAAAGCTAAATTTTATTGTGTTAATTTTATATAAAATAATGGTAATATCAGCATAAAATAAGGGTTTATCTGTATATTAAGCAATTGTAAACTTTGTCGTATAAGATAGAATTATAATATATTTCGTCGTAATAGATACTTTACATTTGCCATTCTGTTTTTGGATTCAATTTATCATAACAGTTTTATTTAGCATGAAAATTTTTTATTAGTTTCACTATATGCCAACTCATAATAAGCTTCCAACAAAATTATTCTAAACGGATCATTAACTCCCAACTCATAATCAATCTCGAATTAAAATATTGGGCAACATTTAATTTAATTTCAAATTCGCTTATTTGACAATATATAAATAATCTCAAATTCAATTAATTGATAATACATAAATAATCTCAAATTCGCTTATTTGACAACACATAAATATTCTCAAATTCAATTATTTGACAAAACATAATAATGGCTGCTGCAAAATTCAAGGGATAAATCACCTGGAAAAGTCCAAGTTTTATAACCTTCAATTTAGCAGCAGCCATGTTTATTTTAAATTCATTTTCTAATCAACTACAGTTATGGAACTCCTTATCATACCCATCCAACAGCTAAACCCAAATCTGCCTGATTCAGTCGGTGTAAATTCAATTACATTATCACCTTCTTTAAGCTTAACACTCAGATTATATTCCGGTATAATCATTTGATTGTTACAGCCGTTTATCATACCTTCACCGGCTTTAATGGTCCATTTTACTGGGACACCGGCTTTAACGGTAATAGCAGGATATCTTCCATAATCCAAAGTAGTGGTTATCTCCTGGTATTTACCATTCTCCTCTGCAACATTAGCAGAAACTTCCGTTCCTGTTTGCAGCTGAGGCAGTGTGACACCAGATAATGCAAGACCGTTATTTAACATACCGATACCCAAGACTACGACCAGCATAGCACAAACCGACATCATTTTATCCGTGAAGCGTTTATTCAGCTTACTGCTTACAGTTCCTAACAGGTACATTAGGGGTACCGTACCAAGGCTGAATAAGAACATAGATAAGGCCCCGGCAAAAAAACTTCCGGTAGAAAGAGCATATAACTGCATACTTTGCAGAGGACCGCAGGGCATTAAGCCATTTAGTAATCCAATATAAAAAGAGGAGTGTTTTTTATATTTCTCCTGACTTACTCGTTTGCCGATGAATTTTGGCATTTTCAGATTGAACCTGCGCAGCCATGGAAATACATTCAGCATATTTAATCCCATGATTACCATGAACACACCTGCAAATACTGCTACTGCACCTTTAAACCCGCCTCCAAGGCTGACTGCGGAACCCAGTAATCCTACAATTCCACCAATAATCGTATAAGATACCACACGTCCCAAATTATACATAAGATTAGGGATTAAGACAGAAGTATGTCCGCCTTTTACCGAGTTTACACTCTGTGCCAGATTAATTCCCCCACACATAGCCACACAGTGGAGGGACGTAAGAAGACCGATTACAAACAACATTCCGTATCCCATACTATTTTGTATTTGTGGAAAAAAATTAGTGAAATTCAGTAATCCAAAGTGCTTTAATATAATGTAAGCTCCAAATATCATAATTAAGATATAAAGTGCCTGGGAATTCATGGACTGTTTGGTATCAGGAGGCGTATCCACCACTTTGTAATCCAGGCGGTTGATTGCCGCCTTTATTGCATTCAGTTTTATGACATCTTCGTCATAGGTAATATTCACTTCCCCTTTACCGTAACTTGCCTTAGCGTTAATGATACCCTTCATGCCAGATAACGTATTTTCAATCGTCAGTTCACAATGTGCGCAGCTCATACCGGAAACTGATAACTTTTTTTTAAGCTGTTTCATTAAAACTTCTTCCAGTTCGTAAACCGTTCGGCATTATCTTGTAAGAATTTAGCCGGTATTACGATTTGAGTATCGGTAGTAGTCGCATCTGTATCGGTAATTGGTACAGGATTACAACCGCCGCGTTCCTGACCAATCATATCCAGACTGAATTGGTTTCCACAGTTCTGGCACTGAACAGAATCCCCCTGCTGCTCAAAAAATGCATAGGGGCTGCCATTACATACCTGACAGGTATTTAAGGCGGTGCGAATGGTTCCGTCACTGGCCTTAACAGCAAATAAGCCCATAGTAGTTCCATTAGCATCATATTCATAAAAAGATGCTTTATCCGTAATGTCGGAGAGATTAATTACAACATCACCCTCCTCGTTCAAAACCGCTTCTTTTGCAGAGGAACCGGAAGTTCCTGTGTCACTTACGGCAGTGATTTCGTCTGAAGCATTTTCTGCAATACTAGAAGTATCTTTATCTGTATTGGCAGCTTTCTTATTCGGAGCTAATACTACCAGTGAAATTGCTATGGCAGCCACAGCCACAGCTCCAATCATAAGTGGATTTACTTTCTGATTTGATTTCTTATTCGCTGGTTTTTTGATTGGTTTGTTGTTGGCCATATCATTGATTCCTCTCTTTTGATATCATTCTTTGACTAAATTATGAAAAGGATTAGTGGCAGGAAGGAAAACCTCCGTTACCTCCACTAGAAGCACCACTCTGGGTACTGTCTGAACCGGTACCAAATATAACAGCACACTGATCATACATGTTTAGATAATATTCTTTGTCATCTTCCGTAATTTCACCGTTTTTCACGGCATCCTCAAGTTCTTTCGTAAAACTATCCCGGTCAATTAAATTACCATTTTCATCAAGCATGTTAACAGAACCGCTTCCACAGCAGCTGCCCTGGCTTAAACTGTCATCTGCCTGACCAGATGCGGCAAGGGTAGGATCAAGGGCTGATGACTGTCGGGTAATTGATGTTCTGTCTTGTGTATCCTCTTCTTGGATATTTGACCCCTGTAAAAATTCGGTCTTTGTAATGCCGGTTTTTGTGTTACCTAAAGAATTCGTTGTAGTCACTTGTGGTACATTCACGTTATTGTTTGATATTTGTTTTCCATAAAAGGCATAGCCGGTTTTGACAGATGCTACTGAAATGGCTATGACTGCAAGTATAATTACTGCATTTTTCTTCATTCTATATTTCCTCCTTAACTTATTGTTCTTCTAGAGTATATTGAATCTATATGGAGGTTTTATGGAGAAATGTTCAGACACATTTTTTTCACATTTTATTCATTTTCACTTTACACAATTATCTGTCAGCTTATAAAAGCTTTCGCCAAACTTAACACCTCTCCTGTACTGAAAAAGTTATTAGCCAAGTGTCTTATACTGATACTCAAAACAAAGAGTCTGGCCTCTCCAGACTCTAGCACTGACGAACTGTCACATCCATGACACCTTCTTATTAAGCGTCATGTACATCCTGCACAGAGTACTTTTTATTTTACAGGATGGCAAGAAAACGTTTCAGAAAAATAAAAATAAGGGTCAACCTGACCCCTTTGCCAGGATGACCCTTAAGACTTTCTTCAATTATTTAATATCGATACGCTTGGTTTCAGAAGCTTCTATTGCCTCTTTGGGAAGCTTTAATTCCAGAATGCCGTTATTATAGGCAGCAGTTATATTCTCTTTGGCAATTCCACTTACATGAAAGCTCCTGGAATAGGAATTATAATGCCGTTCCTGCCTGATAAAATTATCTTTTTCCTCATTTATCTCTTCTTTGTGATTTGCGGTTATCTTAAGCAGGTCATTATCTAAGTCAATATTAATCTCTTCTTTTGCGAATCCAGGTAGTTCAGCCTGTAACAGGTAATGATCGCCCTTATCAATTACGTCTGTATTGTAATTGTCAAAACTGCTTAACAGATTTCCAAAGAAATCCTTGTACATGTTACCAAAGAAAGATGGTTGGGTTTGTTCGAATAACATTGGTCTTAACATAACTTTCACTCCTTTTTAAAATATAAAATTTTTACGCAACTAGTAAATCTTTTATTTTATAAAGGACTTTTTGTATCCTTTGCAATATATGTTATATCACATATATAACACGTATACAATAAACAAAAAATAAAATATATATAAATATTTTATAAACTAAAATAATCAGTCTGAGCTCTATAAAAATCAGTCTGAACTCAATTTACTTTGTTTTAAGCTCAGACTGATCTTTCATTTAAAGATTTAATGTTTATCTTATAACTTTATCTTATATATAACTGAAAGTGATTTACTTACCTGATATGGCTTTTATTTCTTCATAGGTTGCTGTAAAATAATATTTATCATCTTGATCACTGCAAAAGTATAAATAATCGGTAACTGCCGGATTCAAGGCAGCTTGAATTGCTTTTCTGCCCGGATTGCAAATCGGTCCTGCCGGTAATGCTTTACATTTATAAGTATCATAGAATGAATCATAACGCAACTTATCTCCGGTTATGTAGGGTTTTATATATCGCGTCAGGTAGAAATCGGTGGCATCCAATTGTAATGGCATATTCGCTTTCAATCGATTATGTATTACAGAAGAGACATTGGACATAACTTCTGGTTCAGCTGCTTCTTTTTCTATCAACGATGCTATTGTAAGAATCTCATCCATCGTATAACCCAGGCTAGCAGCCTTCGCCCTGTCTGCATCTGTAATTTTTGCATTGGTATTATTTAATATTCTTTTTAATACATCTGTCCCTTTGCTTAATCGGTAAAACTCATAGGTATCCGGATATAGATAGCCTTCCAATTTAAAGCATCTGTTTTCATCCTCCGGAATTTCCTTCACCAGGCTGTTATCATATTCCGTTTCCAGGGCATCATATAAAAACTTGGTTGAAGCACATACTCCTTTTTTAACAAGTAAATCAAATACCTGAGCAACGGAATACCCCTCTGGAATTGTTACTCTTACCGTAGCGGATATATTATTAACACCGGTGGCTTTTGGTATTGCAGTAACTGCTTTATACGGATTATAAACAACTAAGCCGCTGTATGTATAGGTATCATAACCTGCTAATTGCATGTCCGTTACTCCAAAAGATTTCACCCCCGTGATACTTGACATAACCCATTTCAGAGATGACATATGTACCATCATTGCATTGCTATCAGGGGAAATATAGGTTTTATACGGTAAAGACTTTTTAACACCCTTTGCTTTCCCACTGGAGTAATATATGCATTTGTTGCTGCCACAGGTAAAAACCAACTTTTTACCTGTATTTGTATTCGTTACCGTTGCCTTGTTACTTTTCGCATCAAAACTTAAGTTCAATACCGGCATAAGGCTGGTTAATTTCTCTAAAGGCATCATGATACTGCCGCTGTCGGTAATTTCAATTCCTGCGTCTGTGTCGGTCTCGCCAGGTTGAGTGGTTTCGGCGGTTTGAGTTGTTTTGCCGGTTTGAGTCGTTTTATCAGTTTTACGGTTAACATCATAATAAGTATATTTTCCATTTTGATCGGCAATTACTATTCCGTATTGTTTCACTGCTCCTTTTGCAACTTTGGGAAAACCGGCAACGGATAAGAGTAGGACCATTACCGTAAAAAGAGTAATTAACTGCTTGTATCTTTTCATTATAAACTTCCTTTCTGGCACTAACTAATATTTTTTACCTTTTACATCCCTTTATTTTACACTTTTATTCCAGATAAGTCACCACTAAATTACAACTTAAGGAAATCTTAAGATACGACAGTTTTTGAGGATAGCAAGTCCCTGTCTGCGGCACGCCTATCGAAAAAGAAGCTTATCTGGGCGGAAGTATTTATTACCTGAAAGATTGTCAGGCTCTAACATAGGATTGGATATATAAAATAAATTTACTACAAAAAATACTTGCATAAAGACAAGGAGCGAATTCATAAGATTAACAATGATATAAAGAAAGAATTTGGGCTGCCATGAATCAAAAGCAAAACATACAAATTATTGTTAGTTGCAGTGACTATGAAAATAATTACAATGAAGTAGCCGCTATGGGAAAAGTAAAATACAGACTTCCCATGATCGATTCCTATGTCATTGAAGTGGAACAAGACAGACTGGATCAGCTGCAGGAAGAAAATGCATTGTGGAGTTATGAGTTGGATACCCATATTACTGCCCAAATGAACCGGGCAGCAGAAATCATTGAATTAAAGTGGGCACATGACAGACAGATATTTGGCGAAAATATCGGAGTTGCTGTTGTAGATACCGGAATATGCATGCATAAGGATTTTACAGAAGGCGGTAACCGTATCCTTAGTTTTTACGACCTCATCCACGGAAGAACGGAACCATATGATGATAATGGTCACGGAAGCCATGTAGCCGGAATAATCGGCGGTAATGGTTTTTTGTCCAACCGAAAATATATTGGTCTGGCACCAAAATGCAATCTAATCGGCATTAAAGTATTAGACCAAAAAGGGGATGGCAATATATCTGATGTATTAGCTGGTCTTCAATGGATTATTGATAATAAACAAAAATATAATATACGGGTTGTGAATATATCCGTAGGTACCACCACAAGAGAAAATGTGGATGAAAACTCCCTTCTGGTAAAAGGGGTAAATGCGGTCTGGGATGCTGGTATTGTGGTAGTGGTTGCCGCAGGTAATAACGGACCCGGCCCCATGTCTATATCAACTCCTGGTATCAGCAGAAAAGTCATAACTGTGGGTTCCTCAGATGACCGGATTACTGTTGAATTATTTGGTAATAAAACCATGGATTACTCCGGCAGAGGACCTACGGCCTCCTGTATTAAAAAACCGGATATCGTAGCGCCAGGTTCCAATATTATCTCCTGCTCAACCATGAAAAATTATCAGCGTTACCGCTATAATCTACTCAATAATCCCCGCAATGATTATTCCAGTTTAATGTATACTATAAAAAGCGGGACTTCTATGGCTACACCCATTGTATCCGGTGCCATAGCCCTGCTGCTTTCCCAATATCCAAATATGACAACAAAAGAAGTCAAACTGAAATTGAGAGAAAGCGCGGTAGACTTAGGTTATCCCTGGTCAAAACAAGGTTGGGGATTGTTAAACATACCCAGACTATTGCAGTAGAATTGAACATGAAAATCTAAAAAAAGAGACTGTTGCAAAATTCATAGAGTAAATTACTTGGGAGAGAATGGGGATAATGTTTTTAGAAATTTTGTGTAAAGTATGCGCGAATGGCTGCAAGAAAGAGAATGCAGCCGCCTATTCGCGCAATCTTTACACAAAATTTCTAAAAACATTATCCCCATTCTAAGCCCAAGTTCAAAATCTTACAATTTTGCAACAGTCTCTTCTTCTTTATCATTCCAACTAAAATTTCTTATACATCTCTTTCTTTGCACCACAGACCGGACAGTTATCCGGCGCACCGTCAAGAACCGTATGCCCGCAGACCGGACAGATATATACACTGTTAAACTCCATATCTTTTCCCTCTTTTGCTGCGTTTTGTGCCTGACTGAATAAATCCGCATGAATCTTCTCTGCTTCTAAGGCAAAGTGGAAAGAACGCTGTGCCCCTTTTTCCTCCTGAAATTCTGCGGCATTTAGATAAACTGGATACATCTGTTCCACTTCATGAAGCTCTCCGTTAATTGCTCCCTGCAAATTATCAACGGTCTTACCGGTACCAAATACTGCTCCGGCTACAACAGTTGCATCTGCAGTGGTCCCGCCTATTTCTTTATAATGGTTATTGGCGTGGACCCTTTCTGCAAAGGATATTGCTTCAAATAATTTAGCAATATTGGGAAAACCTTCTTTTTCTGCTGCTGCTCCCCAGGTCAAATACCTCATGTGGGCCATACTTTCACCGCCGTATGCGGAATGTAGAAAATCACTGGTCATTGCATTTTTAACTGCCATAATATTCCTCCTAAAAATAATATTTATGTCAATAAAAACATAATTATAATTATATAATTCTGATTATTAGTATGAGTTCTATACAACCAATTATACAAATTCCTGTATTAATTTTTGAACCACCTCTTTGGAAGTCTGTCGGTCAACCAGTGGTAAACCTGATTTCAGAACCTGGTTTCGCTCGTCAAAATCCGCCTTTTCTTCCCTATATATAACTCCTAGCGGAATTTTATCACCGAATTCCAGGGACTTTTTAAAGGCTTCTAATTTATCCGCTGGATTATAGTCATCTTCAATATGGTAAACCCGGCTCTTATAATACCCGAAGGTATTAATCTTATTAAAACTAATACAAGGCTGCAGGATATCTACAAATGCATATCCCTTGTAACTGATTGCCTCCTTCATGATTGAAACCAGATGTTGTGTATCCCCGCTGAAGGCTCTTGCAACAAATCCTGCACCGGCTGAAATTGCCATCAGAATCGGATTAAAAGGGGTGTTGCTGTTCCCATTAATCTGTACATCGGTGATATGCCCTTCTGCTGAAGTCGGGGACGCCTGACCTTTTGTCAGTCCGTATATTTGATTGTCATGGACAAAATGTGTAATATCTACATTCCTTCTGATATTATGTATAAAATGATTGCCGCCTTCACCATAGGAATCACCGTCTCCGGTATCCACGATAACCGTAAGCTTTTCATTGGCAATTTTTGCCGCTGCGGCCGCCGGCAGGGACCTGCCATGCAGTCCGCAAAAGCGGTTAGCACTGATATACTGGGGAGTTTTAGCGGCCTGCCCGATACCGCCTACCATAAGTACTTCATAGGGGTCTTTACCAAGTTCCTCCAAAGCTGTCTTTAAACATCTTAATATGTTAAAATTACCGCAGCCCGGGCACCAGGCTGTTTCATATGTACTGAATGTATCCATATTAAATCAGACCTCCTTTCCATATTTCAAGAGCAATCTCTTCTCCAGAAATCTCCCTGCCATCGTATTTTAATATATGGGAAGTGCAGGCAATTCCTGTTTTTTCCCGTATCAACTCGGCTAATTGTCCTGTTGCGTTCTGCTCAACATTGATAATATTATTTGCAATAGCACTAAATTCTGTTAGTTTTTTAACCGGCAGAGGATAAATGTCGCCAAATATTAAGGCACCGTATTTTCCAGGCTCTTTTTCATTTAATAGCTTAACTGCTTCTGCCAGCGGACCATAGGTAGAACCCCAGCCAAGCAGTAAATCCGTACAGCCTTTTGCTCCTAAGAATTCCGGTTCTAACAGCTCTTCTTCTAATTTCTTAAGTTTTCTCATACGCTTATCCATCATATCCTTGCGTACACTGGCCGATTCGGTTATAAAACCATATTCATCGTGTTCATCACTGTCTGCCGAAACAAAATGTTTGGATTTGCCAGGGATCAGACGGGGAGAAATTCCATCCTCCGTTATAAGGTATCTAAGATATTCTCCCTTGATTTCTTTCGCATCAGCCGGTACGGCAACCTCTATACCGCTTAGATCAAAGGGTTCAACCGTTGCCGTTGAGTCACCTAAGAATTGGTCGCTTAGAAGGATAACCGGTATCTGATATTTTTCTGCCAGGTGAAATGCCCGGATGGTCTGGTAAAAAGCATCTTTATGATTTCTTAAGGCAATTACCATTCTTGGAAACTCTCCCTGTGCGGCTGATATGACAAACTTTAAATCACTCTGTTCTGTTCTTGTTGGCAGACCCGTTGCAGGTCCGGGACGCTGTACGTCCACTGCAACTAAGGGTATCTCTGCAATTCCTGAAAATCCAAGAGCTTCCACTTTAAGACAGAACCCGCCGCCGGAGGTACCAGTCATAGCTCTTGCTCCGGCATAGGATGCACCAAGCGCCATGTTAATGGCTGCTATCTCATCTTCCGCCTGCTCCACAACAATACCGGTTTCGTTACTTTTTGAAGCCAGAAATTCCATTACAGCGGTTGAGGGCGACATCGGATAGGCAGAATAAAAATTAAGACCAGCTGCGATTGCTCCCATAGCCAAGGCTTTGCTTCCGGATAGGAGCATCCAGTCCTTAAAGTTACCGTCAATATGGGTAAACTTTGCAGTAACACTGTCATATCCTGTTTGCAGGGCTTTTAAATTCACTTCCAGATATTGTTCTTTCACAGAAGTTTTCATGATATCACTGATATGTTCCAAAGATTCTCCGAATAGTTTCAGTACGGCACCAACTGCAATACTGCCGGATACACGGATGTTACCCAGGTCTTTTGCCATCTGATCCATATCCAGCTTAATCACCTGTGTTCCTTCGGCATTTAAACTGCTGTCACATAGTATAAACCCCTTTGCTTTCAGTTTATCTTTATGTAAAGAAACGGTTTCATCATTCAAGGCAATCATACCGTCTAATTTATCATTATGCGAAGTAATCTCTTCCGCTCCAAACCGGAGCATCGAAAAATTATGACCGCCGCGTACCCGGGACATAAAATCTCTTACTGTAAATACATAATAACCTGATTTCTTTAATGCTTTTTCCAAAATAGCCACTGTCGTATCAATTCCTTGTCCGGCAGCTCCTCCAATTAAAATATTGTACATAGATTTCCTCCTTTTCTAAATATAACAAATATTATACTTTATTCCGCCTATAATTACAACACGAAAACACTTTTTTACTGTTTATTTTCATTATTCATTATATTTACTTTAATTAAATAATTATTTAACAAAATAACCTATAATTATCAACACATTAATAACTATATTATTCTCCCTTCAAATGTATGCAGAGAATCTTTGTTTATTATACAAGCAAAACCTGTCCTTTTTTTTCCTGTCATAGTCTTTTATGTCGTTAATTGCGATAAAAACAGTATGTTTTTTTAAGAATTATAGGAAATGAGGCAAGCATGAATTCATATGATACAGTGTAATAACAAATAGGAGGCTCTTACATGAGTGATTTAGCAGCAACAAATTGCGGTGTTGGTAACGGTTGTAACGGAGGGTTCGGCGGCTCTTGGATCCTTATAATCCTTTTACTGTGCTGTTGCAATGGTAATAATGGTTTATTCGGAGGCGGTTTCGGTAATGGATGTAATGATGGCTGTGGTTCTATTATCTGGATCATCTTAATCCTTTGCTTATGCGGAGGTAATAGCTTCTGCTAATTATTATTCTTTGCGTCACTTCGGTACTAAAAGCTTAAGAAAAAAAGCTGCTGATGCAGCTTTTTTTCTGTTTATGAATCATATATTAATATCTTCTATTTCCTATTCCAATCCTGCCTTTGATTAAGCCTCATTTGCTTTACTTTCTCATAGCAATCCGGGTCAATTTCATACACGGAATTATCATCTATAATTAAATCATCTGATACTTTCCCACTCCGGTCTCTTCTTGCTTCACCTGCTGCGTAATATCTGTCACTTTGTGAGTTTTTTTGTATTGGATATTCATTACTCCTATTATAGTCATAATAATTTGGCATAGTAACCTCCTTGTATTTTAAATCGATTGTAAACTGTTAAAAATAACATTTTAGTTCAGGAAGAGCCTAAAATTAATTTACCAATCCTTACAATATATGAATAATTTGTTGAAATGTACATAATTGATATTGATAACCCGAATCTTTTCTTATATACTATGTCTAAATACACGTAAAAAGAAAACGAGGTGACTCTAATGTCAGGTTCTACATACGGAACTATGTTTAAAATAGCTACTTGGGGAGAATCCCACGGCAAAGGCATCGGGGTGGTGATTGATGGCTGTCCGGCCGGTTTAACCCTTACGGAAGAAATGGTACAGACTTACTTAAACCGTCGAAGACCCGGACAGACCAAATATGCGACTCCCAGAAATGAGAGCGATAAAGTTGAGTTCCTGTCCGGAATTTTTGAACAGAAAACCACCGGGACTCCAATATCCATGATTGTAATGAATACCAGTCAGCATTCGGCGGATTACTCAGATATTGCTAACTATTATCGTCCGGGACATGCCGATTATACTTATGACACGAAATATGGTTTCAGGGATTACCGTGGCGGTGGTCGTTCCTCCGGCAGAGAAACCATAGGAAGGGTTGCAGCCGGTGCAGTAGCCATGGCAATATTAAACCAACTTGGAATACAGGTTTGCGCTTATACAAAAACCATAAGTGATATCTCCATTGATTATAAAAACTGCAGCAAAGAGAACATTTTATTAAGCCCCCTTGCCATGCCGGATTTAGCCGCCTCTGAAAAGGCTCAGGTTCTTTTGGACACTACGATGAAGGAACTAGATTCCGTAGGCGGAATTATAGAATGTATCGTAAGTGGTATGCCTGCTGGCATCGGAGAACCGGTCTTTGATAAACTGGATGCTAATTTAGCGAAAGCAGTTATGTCTATCGGCGCAGTAAAAGGCATCGAATTCGGTTCTGGTTTCCTGGCTGCGGGTATGACCGGAATACAGAATAATGATAAATTCCAATATGATAAAGCAGGAAATATCAGTACAATGACAAACCATGCCGGCGGTATTCTTGGCGGTATCAGCGACGGTGCAGAAATCATATTCAGAGCTTGTGTAAAGCCTACTCCCTCTATAGCACAGACTCAGGATACCATTAACAAAACCGGTGAAAATATTAAAGTTAATATCAGGGGACGCCATGACCCAATCATAGTACCCCGGGCAGTTGTTGTCGTAGAAGCCATGACTGCGGTAACCTTAGTGGATATGCTTTTTATGAGCATGACCTCTAAAATGGATGCTATAGTGAAATACTTTACGCCCCAGAAGAACAACTAAATTTCTTTTTCCAGATTTTTTATAATAATACACTTTATATACAAAGAACGTAGAATCAAAGGTGAAGGATCCCTTTCGGTTCTACGTTTCTTTTTGCTTGATTTTACAGGTTTTCTCCGGGTATTAAACGGCTTTTGCAGCGGGTTTTATATTTTTTTGTATTTATTCAGAATTATTCGTTAAATTTACAAAACATTATATTGACATAGGAAAGATTACGTGTATAATAAATTATGGCATTTGTTTAGCAAGACTAAACTAAAAGTTTATTTCTATTAAGGAGGCAGGTTGTGAAGATTGGAGAAAAGATTAAGGAACTGCGGGTTTTAAAAAGCCTGACCCAGGAAGAACTGGCTGACCGAGCTGAATTGTCCAAAGGATTTATATCCCAGCTGGAAAGAGACTTAACTTCCCCTTCCATTGCTACCCTGGTAGATATACTACAATGCCTTGGGACAGATCTGGAGGAATTCTTTTCCGACCCTACCGCAGAACAGGTAGTTTTTAAAAAGTCAGATTATTTTCAAAAGTATGACAGTGAACTAAAAAATGAAATAAAATGGATCATTCCCAATGCCCAGAAGAATATGCTGGAACCAATTCTTCTAACCCTTGACCCGGGCGGTTCCACTTATCCGGATAACCCTCATGAAGGTGAAGAATTCGGATATGTATTAAACGGAAGCATAACGTTACATATTGGAAACAAAACTTTCAAAGCCAAAAAAGGTGAATCTTTTTATTATAAAGCCGGTAAAAAGCACTTTATTACCGCATCCGGAAAGCAAGGTGCTAGCCTGTTATGGATTTCCACCCCACCTAATTTCTAGAAAGTCATTCCTATATTATGAATACCAAGGAGGATATAACATGGCTGGCAACAAACTGATTAATTTAATTGATATTACAAAATCTTATGATAACAATACAGTACTGGATTCCTTAAATCTCTATATAAGAGAGAACGAATTCTTAACCTTGTTAGGTCCTAGCGGCTGTGGTAAAACTACTACCCTTCGAATTATCGGCGGTTTTGAAAATCCGGATTCGGGTAAAGTAATATTTGACGGTAAAGATATCTCCAAGCTGCCTCCCAATGAAAGACAATTAAATACTGTATTCCAAAAGTATGCCCTATTTACCCATATGACCATTGCCGAGAATATAGCCTTTGGGTTAAAAATAAAGAAAAAAAGCAAAGCCTACATAGATGATAAAATTAAGTATGCACTGAAACTGGTTAATCTAGAGGGTTTTGAAAACCGTACTCCCGATTCCTTAAGCGGCGGCCAGCAGCAGCGTATTGCCATTGCAAGAGCCATCGTTAACGAACCGAAGGTGCTGCTTTTGGACGAACCTTTAGGTGCTCTTGATTTAAAGCTCCGCCAGGATATGCAGTATGAATTAATACGTCTTAAGAATGAACTGGGTATTACCTTTATCTATGTAACCCATGATCAGGAAGAGGCCTTAACCATGTCCGATACCATTGTCGTTATGAACCAGGGTTACATTCAGCAGGTGGGTACCCCGGAGATGATTTATAATGAACCAAAGAATGCCTTTGTAGCTGACTTTATCGGCGAAAGCAATATTCTCCATGCTACTATGCTTGAAGACAAATTGGTTAATATCCTTGGCACTAATTTTCCCTGTGTCGATATCGGCTTTGGAAAGAATCAGCCCGTAGACGTGGTTATACGTCCGGAAGACATCGATCTGGTAAAACCGTCAGAAGGATTAATGACCGGACGGGTTACTTCCTTAATTTTTAAAGGTGTCCACTATGAAATGGATGTCATGGCCGGAGGTCATGAATGGCTTGTTCACAGCACAGATCTTTTCCCGGTAGGAAGTGAAGTCGGAATCTCTGTGAATCCTTTTGATATTCAGATTATGAACAAACCGGAATCGGAAGATGAAGAGGCGGTGATTCTGGATGAACAGTAAAAAATGGCTTTCCTTTCCCTTTATACTATGGATGGCTGCCTTTATCATTATACCGCTTCTAATGATTATTTATTATGGTTTTACTTCACAGGACGGCGGCTTTACCTTTCGTAATCTGACTCTGATTTCAGACCCGATTAACAGAAAAGCCCTCTGGCTTTCCTTACGGTTATCCATAATCAGTACCGTATTATGCCTGGTACTCGCCTATCCGGTGGCTCTTATCCTGCACAATATGAAATTAAAGAACAACTCCTTTATTGTAATGATATTCATTCTTCCCATGTGGATGAACTTTTTATTAAGGACTTTGGCCTGGCAGAATATATTGGAGAAAACAGGTATTATTAACACACTCCTGAATATACTGCATCTTCCTAATATAAATATTATAAATACACCATCTGCTATCATATTTGGTATGGTTTATAATTTTCTGCCCTTTATGATTTTGCCTATATACAATGTATTAATAAAAATCAGTGATGATATAACCAATGCTGCCAGGGATTTAGGCGCTAACGGAGTACAGACCTTTACAAAGATTATTCTCCCCTTAAGCCTTCCCGGCGTAATAAGCGGGATTACCATGGTCTTTGTTCCTTCCCTTACCACCTTCGTTATCTCGGAAATATTAGGTGGCAGCAAGGTTGTTTTAATCGGCAATGTAATAGAACAGCAATTTAAAACAATTAATAATTGGAATGCTGGCTCCGGTTTATCCTTGGTATTAATGGTATTTATATTAATCAGCATGGCGGTGCTGGCAAAATATGATAAGGAAGAGGAGGGCAAAAGTGTATGGTAAAAAAGATATTGACGAAATTTTATTTAGGCCTGATTTTACTGTTTCTCTACGCTCCTATCCTGATCCTGATTATATTATCCTTTAATAAATCGAAATCCCGTTCCAAATGGGGCGGCTTTACCTTTAACTGGTACAGCCGGTTATTCCAGGATGATGACATTATGAGAGCTTTATACAGTACTCTTTTGATTGCTATATTATCCGCATTGATTGCTACTGTCATCGGTACGGCAGCTTCTCTGGCAATCAACAATATGAAGCGGATTCCAAGAGCTGTTTTAATGGGAATTACCAATATTCCTATGTTAAATGCAGATATTGTAACCGGTATTTCCTTAATGCTTTTGTTTGTTGCCTTAAATTATTCCCTGGGTTTTTCCAGTGTCCTTATGGCACATATTACCTTTAATATACCTTATGTCATCTTAAGTGTCATGCCAAAATTAAAACAGCTTAACTTAAGTACCTATGAAGCAGCACTTGATTTGGGAGCTTCCAGAAGTTATGCCTTTTATAAAGTAGTATTTCCTGATATTTTTCCTGGTGTATTATCCGGTTTCTTACTGGCCTTTACCATGTCACTGGATGATTTTGTAATCACATATTTTACAAAAGGTGCATCCATTGATACCTTATCCACCAAAATTTATTCGGAGGTCCGTAAAGGAATCAAACCGGAGATGTATGCCCTGTCCACTCTTTTATTTGTCTCCGTCCTGATTCTTTTGGTATTAATTAACCGGAGAAATGACAGATCAAAAAATCCTGTTAAAGCGATGAAAGCAATAAATGACAGGTAAAACCATCTCTACAAAAGCTTCATGTTAAAGATTAGGGTCTTACAACCGGTAAAAAACCGATACTCTTTTCGCCCATTATTTTTTGCTGCTATGCGGCCGATGGAAGTTAGGTTGAAAAAACAAGAGCAGTTTTTTCAACATCCTGTTTTGATAGTGTGCTAAAGCACACAGATGGAGGTTATTATGAAAAAATTTAGCTTTATACTATTATTTGCTTTCGTTGGCATAATTGGTCTGACCGGCTGCCAGAAAAGCAGCAAGCCTACGGTTTATGTATATAACTGGGGTGAATATATCGATCCCGATGTGATTGATTCCTTTGAAAAAGAAACTGGTATCAAGGTGGAATATAATGAATTTGAGCAGAATGAAGATATGTATCCCGTAATTAAAACCGGTTCTGTAAAATACGATGTTGTATGCCCTTCAGACTATATGATTCAAAAGATGATTGACGAGAATCTTCTGGCAGAAATCAATTATGATAATGTACCTAATATTAAAAATATTGATACCATCTATTTAAAAAGTGCAGAAAACTTTGACCCGGGCAATAAATACAGTGTACCCTACTGCTGGGGAACTGTTGGGATTCTTTACAACAAGTCTATGATAAAAGAACCAATCGACAGCTGGGATGCTCTCTTTGATAAAGATTTTATTGAAAGGAACGGATACTCCGGTGATATCCTTATGATTAACAGTGTCAGGGATGCCTTTGGAATTGCTTTATCCTACTTAGGTTATTCCATCAATACCACCGATCAGTCACAATTAGAAGAGGCCAAAAAGCTGTTACAGTCACAATTTCCTATGGTCGATGCTTATGTCGTAGACCAGGTAAGGGATAAAATGATTGGCGGAGAAAATCCAATCGGCGTAATCTATTCCGGCGAGGCAATCTTTACCCAGAGGGAAAATAAAGATTTAGAGTATGTTGTGCCCAAGGAAGGCTCCAATGTATGGATTGATGGCTGGGTTATTCCTAAAAATGCACCGAATAAAGAATATGCAGAAAAATGGATTAACTATATGTGTGATCCGGAAATTGCATTAAAGAATTTTGAATATATTACTTATTCTACCCCGAACAAAGCTGCCAGGGATCTGATAAAAGATGAAGACATCAAAAACAGTAAGGTAGCTTTTCCTGAGGCTTCTGTCCTGGAAAGATGCCAGACCTATCAGTATCTTGGCACAGATTTAGAAAAACTATATCTGGATAAATGGAATGAAGTAAAATCAAACTAAATGTCAATGCTATATATAAAAGGTCTTAATTAGTGCTAAAAGAAACTGTGACCTAATAGAAACTGTGACTAATAGGAACCAAGTGTCAGTTTACTGAAACTTTCGCCTCCAGGGGTTAAGTAGTATGATAATTTTCTGCGAGGTGCGTAAACATACTGAAGTATTATTTTGTATCAGGAATAAATCTCCTAATGCATCATAAAAACTCCGGCTGTAAAAAATCAGTTATCACTTCTGATTTTTACAGCCGGAGTTTTTATGATTAAACAAAGTCTTTAAAAAAGTTCTAACCCATAGCCTTTTTATATAACAAAATAATATCCTCTAAGGTACTCTGTCTTGGATTAACTAAAATATTCCCGCTTTTCATGGCGTCCTCTGCCATAGCAGGAATCATATCCTCTGTGACTCCCACTTCTTGTAAATTCTTAGGAATTCCAAGGTTTACTGTCATTTCTTTTAACACTTTAATTAATAGATCCGGTGTGAAATCCTCTGGGACTTTTCTGTCTGGAACTAAATATCCATAGATTTTTTTATACCGCCCTTTATCACTAAGGGCATTATATTCCATTACCACCGGTAATAATATGGCATTAGCCACTCCATGGGAAACATTAAAAAATCCACCCAAAGGATGAGCCATGGCATGTACATTACCAAGTCTGGCATAAGCAAAGGCCAGTCCCGCAAACATGGAACCAGTAAGCATAGCCGATGCTGCTAAAAGGTTGGTTCTGTCTGCGGTGAAAGACCGGAGATTTTCTCCGATTAACTCCATTGCTTTTTCTGCGAAAGCATCTGTAAAGGGTGACGCTGCTTTTGATAAATATGCCTCGATTGCATGGACAAGGGCATCAATACCGGTAGCAGCGGCAATTGGACCTGACAGGGAAAGAATTAGTTCCGGATCTAGTATGGCATATTGAGGAATCAGTTCATAACTAAATACAGTTAGTTTATAATTTCTGGCATGATCTGTAATTACTGTAAAGGCAGTTACTTCACTTCCCGTGCCCGCTGTTGTCGGTATCGCTATGATAGGAGTAATTTTACCCGGCACCTTACTGCCGCCTTCATAATCCTTAATATTACCACCGTATACAGCAACAATTCCTACTGCTTTCGCCACATCCATAGGACTGCCGCCGCCCAAGGCTATAATTGAGTCAGCTCCGCTTTCTTTAAATGCTAAAGCAGCTTTCTCCACCGTTTCCACCGACGGATTCGCTTCCACTTCGTTAAAGAGTTCTGCTTTACAACCTGCTTTTTCCACAAGCTTAATAATTTTATCTGCTACACCAAGTCTGGTCAGATTTTTCCCAGAGATAATTAAGGGCTTACACCAGTTATTCTTCTTTAATATCTCTTCTACTTTTTTAATAGAGCCTTCCCCGAATATGATATCCTGGGGAACCGAAAAACTAAATTCCTTCATAACCCCTCCTTAGGCTAACGATAACACCGTTTCCTTAATAATTTCATAAGCTTTATCACAATCTTCTTCTGTTAGGATCAAGGGCGGAACCATACGGATGACACTGCTTCCGATCGCAGTTATAATAAGTTTTCTGTCAAAACAGCCATGCTTTACATCAATTGCTTTTATGCTTCCATCGAATTCAACTCCGACTAATAAGCCTTTGCCTCTTACTTCTATGACATGGGGCAGGGTTGCTAATTTCGCTTTAAAGTATTCACCCATTCGTTCAGCATTTACGTCCAGATTCCGGTCAAGGAGTTCTTTTATCTGAGCTAAGGAGGCAGCACAGCTTACTGGATGACCGCCGTAGGTCGTTCCGTGGGAGCCCATACTAAAGGCCTTTGATACTTCTTCTGTCGCACAGATTGCACCAATTGGCATGCCTCCGCCCATGGCTTTTGCCATAGATACAATATCCGGTTTTATGCCATACTGCATATAACACATAACCGTACCGGTTCTGCACCAGCCGGTCTGGACCTCATCCAGTAATAATAGCAGCCCTTTTTCATCACAGAACTCTCTTAGTCCAGTCATGAATTCCTGGGTTGCCGGATGTACTCCTCCCTCTCCTTGCAGCGGTTCAATCATAATAGCAATGGTATTATCAGTGCAGGCTGCCTTAAAGGAATCAAGGTCGTTATAATCTGCGTATGTAAACCCGGGAACCATGGACCCAAAACCTACCTGGCAGGCATTATTTGGTTGTCCCGTAGCTGACATGGAACCAAAACTTCTGCCATGGAAGCCCATTTTTGCAGTTACAATATTATATTTATCGGGACCATATGTTTCCGTTCCATATTTTCTTGCCATTTTAATCATTGCTTCATTGGCCTCTGTTCCGGAATTCTGAAAAAATATTTTATCCATTCCGATTGTAGTGCAGATTTTTTCTGCAAGGAGGGCCTGGGGAATGGTATAAGGATAATTAAAGGTATGCATAATATCCTGTACCTGATCCATAACTGCCGCTACTACCTTTTCATTGCAGTTACCGGCACTGTTAACAGCTATTCCGGCGTAAAAATCCAGGTATTTCTCTCCTTCTGAATCATAGATATACATATCTCTGGCAGTTTCTGCAATCATGTCAAAACGCTCATAAGTGTCAATCATATACTTTTTGACTAATCCCTTTATTTCTTCTTCTGTTTTACCTGTTTCTTTTAGTTTCATAATAGTGTTCCTGTGTATATTACAGCATCCATTTATCCTGCAATATTAATTGCCACAATCGTTGAAAGAAGTAAATGTGGCACCCTTTCTTTTATCAGATTTTCTTTCAACCAAACTAACCTTTAATTATTTCTGAAGCCCTGCATAAAAATGGTTAATAACTCGATACCATAAGAAGCCAGCGGATAGTTTCCTTCACAAATGCACCAGTCATACAGGATAGAACGTTCCTGCATCGCATAGATTTTCATTAATTCCCTGGAGGATCGCTCATCTTTTAATTGCTTCCTCTTTTGTCCTTCCTCTATGATTAACATTAAAGCTTTGTAGTAATAACGATTCTGGTTTAAAAGATGTTTTTCGCCTTTTTTCGTTACCTGGGATGAATATAAGTATGCCAGTATATCCACCGGTACTTTATCTTCAATATACTTAAATAAATGTTTTGACATGTATATTAATTTATCAAAGCTGTGAAGGTTCGGGTCTAAATCTTTTACTATAATCAGATACTGCTCATCAAACAAATCCGAAAGTGAACTAAACAAATCTGTTTTCGCACTGAAATAATGATAAAAGGTACCCTTTGAGACTTTACATTCTAGTATTATCTGCTCAATAGTCGTTGTATCATAACCCTGTTCATAGAATAACCGGAATGCGGTTTCTATTATTTTCTTCTTTTTTGAACTTTCCCGTGCCATTCGTCCACCTCCTGGATTTGTATAACTTAATAAGTGACTGTTCTAATACGTATCTAGTATAAAGGTTTATACATTATGCCTGTATTCATAGGGAAGTACTTTTAGTTCTCCAAAAGACTGCATCTCTGCAACTGCCTGTAACGATTCTTTTAAGATTGCTGTCTGCATTTCTATATTGTTAGGTTCCCCGGCATTGGACCCAATGGGTACGTGAGGCGCTGTAATACGGGGAGCACCCTGCTGTCTTGCAATGGGAGGCAAGGCGGCAATAATAACAGTTGACATACCAAGTTTTTCGCAGGCACGTTCTACTATAACTGCCGAACGGTGGCAGGTACCGCAGCCCCCGGTACATACTACAATATCAACCCTTTGTTCCTTTAATCTTCTAGCAATCTCCGGTCCGGTTTCGGTAGTGAATTTATCCACATTACCGCCGCCTCCCATAAAGCCGAACATGGTATCAGCAAGACTTCCGATATAACCTTCTGCAACCAGTTCTCTCAACCTGTCTAAAGGAAACATGGCATTGGGGTCTTTGTTAATATCAGAATTATCAAACCCGCCGTGAGTAACCATTAATTCACTGGTAGAAATCGTTGAGGGTATCTCGCGGTAAGAGTAATCTCCTGCCGTATTAAATGGTTTTTGGGATTTCTGGTGAATACCTCCGGCTGTGATAAAAGCCACCTTACATTCCTTTAAAGGTTTGCCAAGAGGTGTCCAGACTGCCTCTGGTGTTATAGGTACAAATATTTCTGATTTCATTCCTGTTGCTGTAGTTAATTGCATATACTTTCCTCCAATCTATTTTTGTTGTCTGACCTGCATATAGCTAAAGTAAAATTCTACTTCCTGTCCGACTTCTAACGCTTTATCTGAGATGATCCATCTAAGAGGTACGGTGATAACACCTAATCTTCCCTGAATACTGACTTTGACTGCGGTATCATTGATATCTATAACTTTTGCCCTGGTAAGCTGGGGATTTAATTCCACCTCCATGAAAGTCCTCCTTTCTCAGTCATCCTCTTCCTATAAATAATCTTTTAACTTAACTTTCTAATTTCTAATTACATAACTTTCTAATTTTTAATATCTTAACTTTCATTCGAACTTAATACGTTTTCAGCCTTCGAATCAACTCTATTTCACCAGTTTTTGATTTGCATCAATAACTTCCTGTGACCATTTTCTATTTGCGGGTTCAATTGGAATACCTGCCATTTTTGTTTTTAGCATAAGTACGGCTCTGGCAGCATCTTCGGGGCAGATGGAACTACAGCCCAGGACTTCATTTTCAAAGCCTTCCGGGTCTTTGTTTAATTCAATCATGGCATCCATATATTGATTGCCAACTACCAATTGTCCCTGATAAGCAGAGAAAGTAACCCCTACTGCTGGAATTCCACGGCTTCCGATGGCTGCTATGTTGCCGGCAAAATCAATATGGTTATTACCAAAGCCTTCCGTAGTAACAATTGCTCCCTCTAAGGCCATCGTTTCAATTAAAGCACCAAGGCGTTCAGTAACAAACATCTTTTCATCATTTACCTGGGGGCTTCCGATAAAGATTACTCCTACCAGGTATAATTCTTCGTCCTGTGCCAGCGCTTTTACCAGAGGTTCTCTAAAATAATGCCTCGTCATTTCTTTCGTAGCCGGTCCGATGCAAGTAAGGGCATGGATTCCGCCGTCTAATACTTCATTGGGGGATAACATAACCGGCACATTACCTAAATCTACATTCTTTTGTCCGCCGGGAACTCCTGCCGGTTCGCCAGGACAGAGGATATTATCATGCATGGCACCCTGACCCATGATTTCTTTTACTAGTACAACTCTTGGGCGTCCGTATTTATGTACATCACAGAATTTTTCTTCTCTGACCACTGGTTCAGTTGTCTTTTTTAATACTTCGCGGATTTCCTGGATAATTACATCACAGGCACAATGTGCGGCAAAAGGTCCTCTTCGCTCCATGCCGGTACCTTCTTGTATTACAACATTAACACGAATCATGATATCTGTTTCATCCGGGCAGCCAGGTCTTCCAAAAGCAACCTTTTCATCAATATAACCTTCACAGGAACCAAATTCATGAATCTGGACACCGCTTTCATCCAAACCGGTTAAACAAAATACCGCACCACTTAAAACCGCGGTTTCTCCTTCACCTAACTTACCCTTTACCTTAGCTGCAATTGGGATAATATCCATTATGGTATTTGTAAAGACATGGAGATTATCTGGTGTAATAATATCCAATTCCACTGACTTAACCAGCGGATTGCAGTCTTTTGCTTTCTTTAGGAGACCCTTGTCAATGGTTAAAACACCATTTGTAAAGGTGGTAGTTTCTGAAAGCTTAACTTCCTTTACTTTATATTCTTTTTGTATTAAAGTACGGATAATCTTATCTGACTTTTCAGCTTCTGCTATGCCTGACTCAACTTTTGCTGCAAATTTTGCAGATTCTGGGTTTACCAAACTTTGTTCTGATATATCTCCCAGATTAAAGCCTGCTGTATTCAGGGACTGTAAGGGAATATCAAGTGATAACCCTTTTAGTTCGTTTATTTCTAAATGAATCATTCTAGTTCCTCCGGTATTTGCTTCTTTTTTATTCATACCTATTCCATTCACTCCTTCCCCCGCCTTAACAGGTGCTATCTTTTCTTTTGCTGCTTCTGGCATTTCTTTCTCTATACCGCCTTCAATCATATCCGCGGTGATTGGTGTTAATGCCTCTGCGTCTGACTTTAAGGTTTTACCCAATACCTCTTGAATCGTTAAACCTTCCGCTGTAAGAGTAAGGAGCTGTGATTCCACCAGATCCGGAAATATCGTAGGATCTTCTAAATCCCCCTCGCTGATTACCAAGCCTTTTTTTCTTTGGCAGCAGAAAATTGCAGGTTCCTTCAGATGTTTTTGTAACATTTCTTTTGATATTGACATAAGTTCTCTCCTTATATAATAGTTTTTATGTTAAGTGGATTTTTCTGACTAATCTTAATCCGGCTGCCCTTAAAGCCCCATCCGTACAGTGGTATACTGAAAGGTTAAGCTGAGGGGCAATTGACATGACCGTATTGCTGCAATCGGTGCAATTGCTGATTAACAGTGACTTAGCGCCAAGACTTCGCAACTTTAAAACCTTGGCAGACTGACCCGGGCATTTACCTGGATTATCACATTTTAGATTATCCTTAACCCGTTTCGCCTGCTTACAGAATTCGACTCCAACTACATTAGCTCCCATGGAAGCTGCTATTTCCTGTAATCTTTCTTCATTGCCGCCGCAGGCACAGACTAATAGTCCCATATCTCTCTTATCCTGTAAAAATGGCATGGCAGCAAGGATTCCTCCGGTTGTTTTATGAGTAAAATCCTCTTTCGTAGTACGTTTACCAGTAAAAGGACCACCCATAATTAATTCTCCCACATCTTCTTTTAAGCCTCCGGCCATTTCTAATAGTTTACTGACTTTGGTACCTGCTAAAACATCGAGGAAAACCGTGGTGCCTTCCTTTACAGCCCCGCCAACGGTTATATCTTTATGTATTACCGGCTTCTTAAGCGCTACCGCTTCATATACCCGGTATATCGTTTCCAGATTCATAACCACTGCTTTTGCAGCCTGGGGCAGAGAATTAATATCAAGTAATTTCCCAGTAACTTCTCTGATTACCGCTCTTTCTTCCCCCATTGGATAAAGGTCCGGCAGCAGGAAGATTTCCATATTGTTATTTACGTGTTTCTTAAGGATATCAATCGCCTCTTTCTGTTTTTCTTTTATTGCGATGATACCTTTTGCAGCATTGGTAATCTCCATGGCTATGGCAAGTCCCTTAACAACTTCTTCCCCACTTTTTATAATCCGCTTTATGTTATGTTCTAAAATTGGTTCACATTCGGCTGCATTGATGATAACACTTCCTCCCCCTGATAAATCCGTCTGTAACTTCACAAAGGTTGGGAAACCGGCTCCTCCCATACCGCAGATACCAGCCTCCTCAATGAGTTTTAGTGGATCAGTTTCTGATAAGTGGAGGTATTCTGCTGTATCCGGCAGGTTTTTAAGAATTTCTATATATTCCTTTGTTACCTCTAGTATAGAGCCGGAAACACTGGAATGAATATTCAGACTCAAACCCTCGTCTGCCTTTCCGATTAGTTGACCGGTAAAAACATCATCACCGGGTTTTACACAAGCAAGTGCTGGCTTTCCTATATGCTGTTTTAAATAAAAGCGGTACACTTCTTCTTCCATGCTAAACCTTACTCCCTTCTGTATGTATTGCTTGTCTGACTATTATTATCTTTCAGGTTATACTCTTCTATTATCTGGGTAGTTTCTATGTAGTTTTTATGTAATTTCTATATATCTTCTATGTATCTTCTATATATTTTCTAAGTATTTTAATATACTTAAATTCATACTATGTTTTATACTTCGGTCGGTTGAGGGCTAAAAAAAATAAACCAATATCACAAAAGATTATCCTTCTTAAGAAAACATATTAGATTAACTCAATTCATGCCTGCCTAACTTTTACCAAAAATAAATCCATCCTTTAAAGGGTCCGTTTCATCTATCACCCATCGGTTAAATCCGGTAATATAAGCACTGCCGGTTATCTTTGGGATTACGGCTTTATACCCGCCGATACTGGTTTCTTTGGTAATCACGCCCTTAAACATAGAGCCGGTGATGCTTTCATATACGAATTCCTCTCCAATGCTTAGTTCTCCTTTCGCATATAACAATGCTAATTTTGCACTGGTCCCTGTCCCGCAGGGTGACCGGTCTACCTGACTATCTCCGAATATCACTACATTTTTTTTATTAGCCGCTGGATTGGTGGGGCTGCAATAAAATTCAACTAAATCCACCGTAGTGATATCTAAGCAAGGGTGCTTTATTTCAAAGGCTTCATTCACTTTTTTAATTATCTCCATCCCAAGTTCTGTTATCTCTGTGATATTCTCTGTACTTAAGATCAAGCCTAGCTTCTCTGCATCAATCATGGCAAAAAAGCTGCCGCCAAAGGATATATCCAGTTCTACCTTCCCATATCCTGCTATTTCAACCACTAAATCCTTTTTGTATACAAAAGCGGGAACATTAAGAATACTTGCTTCCACCGCTTTTCCATGCTCTACTTTAACACTTGCATAGATTAAACCCGCAGGTGCTTCTAACACTATCTTTGTATAGGGCTCCGTAACCTTTACCAGACCGGTTTCAACTGCTATCGTAGAAGAACCGATACTTCCGTGACCGCACATATTCAGATAACCTCCAGTATCCATAAAGATTACCCCCAAATCAGCTTCTTTGCTGATCGGTTCTGTTAAGACTGCACCAAACATGTCTTTGTGTCCCCGTGGTTCTAACATCAGGGCTGTCCTATAATGGTCAAAATGCTCTTCCAGATACTGTTTCCGTTCAATCATCGTGTTACCGATTAGTTCTGGAAATCCTTTGGTAATGATTCTGGTAGGTTCCCCCATTGTGTGTGAATCTATTGTTTCAAATACGGTGTAATTTAACCGCTGTTTCGGTTTTAGGTCCATGCATACCTCCTTATGGCATCCAATCCAGAAAAAAAGGTGTCACTTATATAAAGTGACACCTTTGTCGTATAATCCTATACTTATTTGGCTTCTGAATCTGTTCTGCATTCGTTTGTACTTTATTCTAGACTACGTTCTAGTCTTTTGTCAAGTATATTTTTTCTTTTGTTAAAAAAATATTTATTCAAACTTCGCTGCTATTTTTGTATTGGCATACTTAATATAATCAGCAATAAAAGTATTTAAGAAAGTTATTTAAGAAAGCATTGATTATGCAAGTATCAAAAATATCATTCCTTGAATCCTGAACATTAAGTATACTACATAAAACTCTATTCTACATATGGTATCATTATTTTAAAGTAGGTATGATAATCCACATGATGTGCAGCATACATAGGGATAAACCGCAATTCTTCATAGCTAAGCACAGGTATTCCTTCCTGCCAGGCAATACTAAAATCCTCCTTTATATCAGGGGATAGGATTAGGGTAATCCATTCTTTTAAACTGCTGCAGCCAACCATGACAAATGGTCCGTAAAAAATACTGGCTACCGGTAACTCCAAATCATCCGGAGTATATTCTAAGGCTAATTCATAGGGAGTATAAATTACTAATTTATCACCCTCTGTCCAGGTTCTGGTTAGGGTAATATAATTCTTATTCGTTTCGGTGCAAGCAAGCTCTCTTCCATTAAGAACCATCCGAAATCCGCTCCTGCACCAGTCAGGGATCCGAAAGCAACCGGTAAATGACTTACTGCTATGTATAGTAAAAACGGTTTTCTCAGCCACAAATCCTCCCGATTGGGTTATAACTATCTCTTCCTCCTGCCAATTCAAAATAGAAGGAATGTATAGATTGATATAAACTTTACGTTCCGATAAGTTCTTAAAATAAATACTCTCCTCGTACTTCACATGATTTTCCATGCCCGTTCCGTGGCAGCAGGTAAACTCCTGGTAATCTGTTCCATATTCTTTATGCTGTCCGGGTCCGATTGGCAGCATATAAGTGACACCATGATGCATTGTTTCAGTAATAACAGGATTTTGGGAAGCTATAATCTGGTTAAATAGAGTCTTTTCATAATAATCCATATATTCACTGTTCTCTGGTTCATACAGATACAGCTCTTTTGTCAGTTTCAGCATATTATAGGCGGCACAGGTTTCACAATTTCTATCTCCTTCTATATGACCGGCTAAAATATCTTTTTCCTTAAAATTTTCCCCTCTTCCTACTCCGCCTATGGAATATGCATAGTGTTTTGTTATCAGATGCCAGAAGTAATAAGCAGTCCGATAATAAGTAATATCTCCCGTTGCCTCATATTCTTTTAAGGCACCTAGAATCTGAGGAATATGCTGATTGGCATGCAAAGAGGTTATCGTATCTTTATTATTCGCAAGCCCGGTAAATACGATATGATTATCAAATAAAGCTGCTGCCGCTATATATTTACTGTCCTCCGTTATTAGATATAAGCGTGCCAAAGCTTCGTTCATACCGCCATATTCACCTGCAATATAAATGCTCCACATCTTACCCAGCTGCTGCCTGGTACAGACAGATAACCGCTCATATACCCAGTTTCCGATTCCGCAGGCTATGGTTAGTGCTGTCTGATTCTGCCCGTATTCATAACAGTCCAATAAGCCTGCCAATATTTTATGTAACGTATAATACGGTGCCCAGATAGACGGATAAGTTGCATATTCCTCCAAAAGAGCAAATTGATCCGGCGGATAAGCACTTAAATATCCTTTGCCCCAAAGCCTGCTAGACTGTCCCCACATAGATTGGGCTGTGTTGTCTTTCGTACATCTGCTGTTAAATTCAGAAGGATTTCCCTCTGATAAATCCTGCAATTCCTTTAAGGAATCTATTAGGTAATCTATTTTTTTCTTTAGCTCTTTATCACCTGTGGAGGAAAAAGCGTAAGCCAGAGCAGATAAATAATGTCCGGTAGAATGCCCTCTTAATAACCCTAAGGGTTCATCCCAGCCCCCTAAGGGTTTTGCATTTTTAGTATCCACTGAAAAGGCAGCACGAAACGCATAGAGCATCCGGTCCGAATCAAGTAGTTTTAAATAATCCAGTGTTCTTTTTTTGTTCTGGGTTACTATAGTATCTTCCCGTAAAACTATCTTGTTAAGACCAAAGCTGCCGCCTAGTTTCTTTCTTTCAACCCAACTGTCGCGCACTGCAATATAAGCCGGTATGATAACACCAGGATACTGTTTTAAATATCCTTTTACAGTAAAATCACCTTTTTTCTTTAGATCAGTTAATGAGACCTCTGACCAGAAAACCAACTCTTTCTTTTTGGTACCGTCACTATATTCAATCCAAATGCGATTTGGCAATACCGGGGAGACTTCTGGCTGCGTCTCTATTTTTATAAGGGGAATACTGGTAATGGATTTTCTTTTATATTCCGGCAGAAGCTTAACCTGGAACGGTTTCCTTAACTCCAGCTTATTATAAGAGAGAACCGCTGTTACTATTACTGCCTTCTTACCCTCTGTTTCAATTCCGCGAAAAACAACTCCTTCCGGTGATACTGCGAGAGCATCACTACTTTCCCACCGCAGTGCAGCACCAAGGTTTCCCCTTTGTGGCAGCTCTATATCCTCATAAATATGATTGATCCGGTTAAGGTTTAAGGACTCTGCTTCTTTTTGCAGCAGCTGTTCTTCCGAAGGATGGGCTTTTATCCGTACCACACAGCCATATTTTTTTTTGATGTTGTCACGGCTGATTACTACGTTAAGATGAACCCGTGCATCCCCTTTTCCGGGAAGCGGTCTCTTCACTTTCCCCTCTGATGTAAGATACGCTTCTTCTTTAGAGCTATAAGAAAACCTTGAACCATAAGGACCTGTCACCGGAAGTATTAGATCTTTGGAAGCTTCCTCTGGTATTTGAGCTTTTAAGTATTCTCTATCTGCCTTAATACAATCCTCATCAGATACAAAAAACAATTCCCTTACTTCCCGGAGAGGTAAAACCCGGTTATAAATCCTAAAATCCGCTACCTGAACCTTAGCAGACTCCAGTCCAAAGATTCCTTTGCCAAAATATAAACAGTCCTCCTTAGATAAAGCAGAAGCTCTTATTTTCTTTTGATCTAATTGGCTGGTTAACTGTCCATCAAGGTAAAAGGTAAAAAGTGAGGGTACCTCCGGCTCTAAGGTGATGCAGAATTGGTACCATCTATCTGTCTGAACCTTCTTATCAGGGCCTGCCGCCTGTTCCTGACTTTGACCGCTGTCTGATACACAGGGAATACAAGCAACTTCCTTTTTATCATCTCCTGTGAGAATTTTACAATAGAGCATAGTATCCTTACCAAAAGAGAATAAGGTCTGATTGTCTTTACATTCTATTATCTTGCACCAGAAACTGATGGTTATCCCAGCTTCATTGGCTAATATTCCTCGGGGCAGTTCAAGGTATCCCCCGTCTTCTCCTCCTGGTAACATAAGAGTATGAAAGGGTCTTCCATATATATCTTCTTTTACAATTACTGCACCGCCACGGTCGAAACTTCGGATTACACCGGTATAACCGTTCTCTGATACATCGGGCACAATCGTACTGCTTACCCGGGTAAAATCAAACTGTAATTGCAATCCCCTGTCAGGGCTGGTTTTTGTAACATCATTATTCACAGCATTATCTCCTTTTTAAGCGAACATAATTGACAGTCCTGCCCTTGGTATAGTTTAGTCTGTTCTTTCTTAATGAAAAGTCTGTTCCGTTCTTTCAATGATTTCGTCCTGTAAGGCTTTGCTCAAATTCCGGAAATGATCGCTGTAACCGGCAACCCTTACAATCAAATCTTTATAATCCTCCGGATTTTCCTGTGCATTGATAAGGGTTTGACGGTCAATTACATTAAACTGAATATGATGACCATCTAAATCAAAATAGGCTTTTACCAGATTAGCCATCTGTTCCAGCCCAATATCCCCTGCAACTACAGAAGGGGTAAACTTCTGATTTAGAAGCGTCCCTCCGGTTTTTAGATGATCCATTTTAGAAGCAGACTTTAATACGGCGGTGGGTCCTTTTGTATCAGCACCTTTCTCCGGTGAGATACCTTCCGACACTGGTTTATGGGCGAGGCGTCCATTGGGGCTGGCAATCATTACATCACCAAAATATACGTGACAGGTAGTAGGCAGCATATTAATACCATAAAATCCACCTTTCACATTGGGTCTGCCGGTGACACTATTACAATAATAAGTAAATACCTCTTTCATAATCTCATCTGCATACTCCTCATCATTGCCGTATTTTGGGGTATGGTTGCGCACCAGATTTAAAATATGCTCCCTGCCGGTAAAATTCTCCTTCAGGGCGTCTAGTAACTCCTTTAAGGTAAATTTCTTCTTGTCGTAGACGTTGTATTTTATAGCTGCTAAAGAGTCGGTTATGGTACCGATACCTACTCCCTGGATGTAATTGGTATTATATCTGGCTCCGCCTGCATTATAATCTTTGCCCTTTGCGATACAATCATTGGTTACAACAGATAACAGAGGTACCGGCATATAATCTCCATAGATTTTCTCAATAATATTATTACCCTTAAGCTTTATAGTAAGGAAATAAGTTATCTGCTTTTTATAAGCCTCAAACAGTTCCTCATAAGATTTAAAGTCCTCTGCCTCTCCCAGTTTTAATCCAAGCTGTAAACCGGTCATATGATCAAAACCGTTATATAAGGTAAGTTCTAAAATCTTTGGAAGGTTAAAATAACCGGTTAGAATATAAGCTTCATTACCAAAAGCTCCGGTTTCCACACAACCACTGGTGCCGCCTTTTCTGGCGTCGGTTATGGTTTTTCCTGCATTTAACAGTTCCATAATAATGGCTTCCGTATTATAAAAAGCCGGCTGTCCCCAGCCTTTTCTGGATATTTCACATGCCTTAAGTAAAAATGCCTTTGGGGTCTTCTTACTGATTTGTACATTGGAACTTGGCTGAAGAAGCTTCATCTCATCCATGCATTCCAGTATCAGATAACTTACTTCATTGACACCATCTTCTCCTTCCGGTGTAATACCTCCAGTATTAATATTGGCAAAATCCGTATACGTACTGCTTTCCTTCAAAGTTATACCAACTTTAGGCGGTGCAGGCTGATTATTGAATTTCACCCACAGGCATTCTAAAAGTTCTTTTGCAGAGTCTCTGTTAAGAATACCATTTTCTAAGTCTTTTAGATAAAATCCGATAAGATGCTGATCCAGTCTTCCTGGGCTATAAGCATCCCAGGGATTTAATTCTGTAGTTACTCCCAAATGAACAAACCAGTACATCTGAATCGCCTGCCAATAAGAACAGGGTTTATTTGCCGGTACGACCTTACAATTTTCGGCTATTTGCCGAAGTTCTTTCTTTCTGGTTTCATCCTTTTCCTGTTTTTCCAGTTCCAGGGCATAATCATGATAACGCTGTCCTAAAATCATAATAGCGTCACAGGCTATTGCCATAGCTTTTAATTGATTTTCCTTATCGAGAGCTTCCATATCCTTTATATAATCCAGATTCGCTATGGCTGCTTCTATCTCTTTTTTATAATCTGAAAAGCCTTTGATATAAATATTTTCCGAGCCAACGGTATGTCCGGGACCTCTTTGCTCCATAAACTCTGTAAATATTCCGCTTTGATATGCACTTTTCCATTCCGGTGACATATGTTTTAGTATTTTATATCTTATGGAACGTTTTTCCCAGTAAGGTATTATAGTAGTTTCCTGAAAACTGTAATCTTCTTCTTTTACCTTAAAATCGATTAAATCCCTGTCATTCATGACATGGAGATCTTCAACTGTATGACAGCACAGTTCCGGAAAGGTAGGTGAGGACTGGGGACCGTCTCCTTTTTCCCCTACTATTAATTCACCTTCCCCAATATAAAGGCTTTTGTGGGTGAAATAATACTTAAGGGACAATGCCCTAAGTTCTGGTATTGAGACACTGCCTTCATATTGTTTATATGCTTCCGTATACAATTTAGCACGTTCCATGTCTATATGGGTCGGGGTGGTCATACTTGTTTTCCTTAAATTCTGTATACGATTGTTCATTCCTCTGTCCATAGTCAACCTCCTATTTTAATATTAGAAAATCCATATTGTTCAAAAACTATTTTTATTGTCTCCATGGTTTGATTACTTGGAGTCATTAAGTCCTCCCCTGGATACATTAATTGCAGCCGCTTATATTTGCTGCTTCCGGTATCATGATATGGCAGCAGGTTTATTTGACTAAAAGATATATGGTTTTCTTTTAAAAATATCGCAATTTGTTCCATCTGCTCGGTAGTGGCATTAACCCCCTCAATTACGGGTATTCGTATCCATATGGAAGCTTTCTCCTGACTTAAGCGTTTCAAATTCTCTAAAATACGTTCACTGCCCACTCCTGTATATTTTTTATGTAATGCTGTATCCAGAATTTTAATATCGTACAAAAAGGTATCTACCATGGGTACCATATCTTTTAATACAGAAAAAGGGGCATAGCCGGAAGTATCAATATTCACCCGGTATCCCTTACGATAGAGTTTTGTTAATAGTTCCATTATGTAGGCGGTATCCTGAGCCAGCACTTCACCGCCGGATAAGGTTACCCCGCCCTTTGATTGTTCATAAAACACTTTATCTTTTTCTATTTCCCTAATTAGTTCATCTACAGTATAGTATTCTCCTGCCAGTGTTCGGATGTTTTGAAGACAGTACTCCACGCAACTGCCGCAGCCGTTGCACTCTGATAATTTAGTAGCCGCTATGCCCCATTTAAGAGTAATTGCAGCCTTGGGACAAGCGTTTATACAACTGCCGCAGCCAGTACAGGTTTCTTGGTTAAACAACAACTGTGGTGAAAACTTCTGGGTTTCCGGATTATGGCACCAGATACAGCACAGGGGACATCCTTTAAAAAATATCGTGGTCCGAATACCGCTGCCATCATGGATTGAATACTTTTGAATATCTGTAATGAGTGGTTTACCCATCTTTTCTCCTTTATACTTTGGTTTATACTTTAGTCTATTAAAATTTTAATCTTTCCTGCGTTATTTGTCAATATAGACTTTGAAATTTCATGGCTTAGACATTGAAAATTTTATAGCTTAGACTTTGATATTTTATAGTTGATTTGAGAGTCAAAAGCCTAATTTAGGTTGTAAAATGAATAACCCGGTATATATATTCATTTTGTCTACCTTACCTTCCTGCGGCATGTCCTTTGTAGAGCCTCATAGATGCAAAAAGCATCGCACTGCTCAGCTTTTTGCTGAGTCTCTAGTCGGACATAAACAGCCTTGTCAGCCGGTCTACGACAAAATGAATATATATACCGGGTTATTCATTAATTAAGTTTTTTGAGGCTTTTGACTCTCAAATCGTAGTTTAGACTTTGAAATTTAATAGCTTTTTACTTGACAGGAATCCTATGAATACAGCCGAGTTGGTTTATGAATCACTAAAGACAGAGCAAGCCTTTGACACTTTCATCCATACAAGGAATCAAGTAAAAAATCTGACGAATAAAAAAGCTGTTGCAAAATATAGGATACCAACCCTGGGCATAGAATACAGATTATATTTTGCAAAAATTTTGTTCCAGGTTCGTGCAAATATGCGGCTGCATTCTCTTTCTTGCAGCCATTTGCCCATACTTTCCACATAATTGTTGTAAAATATAATCCGTTTTCTCCCAGGTAATTTAGTCCTTGATTTGCAACAGCCACCTATTTTTTTACTTACAATGAACTACATTTCAATCAAAACTTACAGCTTCCCTGCTTACTATTCTTTATAGGAACAGCAATAATCCGCATAATTCCCTACTTTTACTTTGAATTTAGAATGAGCCGGAACGATAAAGCTTTCTCCGACTTTATAGGTCGTAAAGCCTGCTTCTTCCGGTAAACAAATCTCCATTTCTCCGCCTAATACTTCCATACATTCCTCTGCGGCAGTGCCAAATTCATATTCACCGGCTAACATAAACCCCAAAGTTTTTCTTTCGCCATTGTTAAAAAGTATCGTACGGCTGGTAACTTTTCCGTCAAAATACACATTGGCTTCTTTTATTACATCTACCTGTTCAAATTTCATAATTTTATAATCCTTTCGCTTTACTGGTACAGGCTTTCATCGCCTCCATAACGGAACTCCGGAAGCCGTTCTTTTCAAGGGCCCGAACTGCTTCAATTGTGGTTCCGCCAGGGGAACATACCATGTCTTTTAATTCTGCCGGGTGTTTTCCCGTTTCTAAAACCATTTTAGCACTGCCATAAACTGCCTGGGCTGCAAACCGGTAAGCCTGTGCCCTTGGCATGCCATCGGCTACTGCGGCATCTGCCATGGCTTCAATAAACATAAATACATAAGCCGGTGAACTGCCGCTTACAGCTACTACCGCATCCATAAGGTTTTCTGTTAATACTTCTGTTTTACCAAATCCACTCAAAACTCTGCACACCAGTTCCAGTTCATCTATTGTCACCAGTCCATTCGGACATACACCGGTAATACCTTCGCATACCAGAGCTGGTGTATTTGGCATACACCGCACTATTTTAACTGGTTTTCCAAAGCCTGTCAATAACCAATCCAAAGTTTTGCCCGGAGCAATGGTCACGATAATCTGATTTTCTCTTACCGTTTCTTTTATTTCCTTTATTACCGCTTCGTAGTACTGTGGTTTAACAGACAAAAACAGAATATCTGCCTTCGCGGTAACCGCTTTATTGTTAGTCGTAATCTGTATTTTCAGTTCATCTGCTGCTTTTGTAAGAGCAGGTTCATACGCATCGGAAGCTATCACATCTTCTGTGCTGGATATTCCTTTATTTATAATTCCGCCAATCATGGCAAATGCCATATTACCACAGCCGATAAAACCTAATTTCATATGAATTTCCTTTCTCATTACAGACTGATCTGCCTTACTATATTATTTCTTTTTCGAGGGATTTTTAACCGTTAAAGCAACACTTATCCAAACTTCCTACTCATTAGGAAAATGGCAGGCAACGCAATGCCCTTTCGTACTTTCCACCAGTTCTGGTATCTTTTTAAAGCAGATTTCCTGAGCCTTATGGCAGCGTTCTGCAAATCGGCAGGCTTGTGGTGGATTAATAGGACTAGGCACCTCCCCTTTAATAGGAATACTCTTTTGATTTCTGGATTTTGCTGGATCTGCAATTGGTATTGCTGAAAGCATAGCTTCTGTATAGGGGTGCCGTGGATGAGCGTATAATTCTTCGGTTTCTCCTATTTCAACAATCATCCCTAGATACATAACAATAACCCGGTCTGATATGTACTTAACCACACTTAAGTCATGGGCGACAAAAAGATAGGTAAGCTCCATTTCCTCCTGGAGTTTTTTTAACATATTAATAACCTGGGCTTGAATGGATACATCCAGAGCTGAGATCGGCTCGTCGCAGACAATCAGCTTTGGTCCAACCGATAAGGCTCTGGCAATGCCAATTCTTTGTTTTTGTCCTCCGGAAAATTCATGGGAGAAGCGAGACATATGGTCTTTATTCATGCCAACCTTTTTAAGAAGTTCCAATACCTTTAGGTCCAGTTCTTTGGCAGGACACTTCTGATGGAGTTTAATCCCCTCCCCCACAATTTCCTTTACAGTCATTCTTGGATTTAAGGATGCATACGGATTTTGGAAAATCATCTGTACATTTTTACAAAACTCACGTTTTTCAGTCTTTGATTTTATTCTGGAGATATCAGCTCCATTATAATATATGGTTCCGGCGGTAGGTTCATAAAGCCTTAAAAGGCACCTTCCCAAAGTGGACTTTCCGCACCCACTCTCTCCTACCACACCTACAACTTCTCCTTTATATACTTCAAAAGATACATTTTCTACTGCTTTTAGAGTTTCTGTTGATGAGATTTTAAAGTGTTTGCTTAACCCTTCTACCTTTAATAAGGGTTCTTTTCTATCAAGGGTCATCTAAAAACCTCCCTTCAACTGATTGATATCCTCGGTCTTAGGTGCGTAGGGGTGCTGCAGCCAGCAAAAGGTATAATGATCCTTTGTAAAATCTGTCTTCTCCGGCATCTGTTCATAACATACTTCCATGGCATATTCACATCTGACCGCAAAGGGACAGCCTTTTGGAGGGGAGAACAAATCCGGCGGCGTACCTTCAATCGAAATCAGAACATCCTCCTTCTTCATATCAAGACGGGCAATGGACTGAAGAAGACCCTTGGTATAGGGATGGCCTTTTTTATAAAAAATATCATCCACCAAACCACTTTCTACTACCTTACCACCATACATTACCAGCACCCGGTCACAAACCTTAGCAATAACCCCTAAGTCATGGGTAATAATAATTACTGCAACATTCAAGGTTTTACATAGGGTTTTTAGCAAAGATAGAATCTGTGCTTCAATGGTAACATCCAAAGAGGTGGTAGGTTCATCCGCGATAATAAGACCTGGATTTCCAATCAGTGCGATTGCAATTCCAATTCTCTGTCTCATACCGCCGCTTAACTCATGGGGATATTGCTTTAACCGGCGCTCCGGGTCGGTAATGCCAACCTTTTGCAATATATCAAGGATTGCTGCCTTACGTTCCTGGCGGGACATAGTTGTCCTTCCTGTAAAGACTTCTTCTATCTGCTTGCCAATTCGCATGGTTGGGTTTAGAGAGGTCATTGGATCCTGAAATATAAAACCGATTTCCTTACCCCTGATTTTTCTCATTTCCCGGTCTGTTTTTGTAATAATTTCTTCCCCTTTATACTGAATGGAACCGCCTTCAAAAAAGCCTGCGGATTCCGGGTTAAGCTTTAGGATACACTGTGCGGTAACACTTTTTCCGCAGCCGGATTCACCGACAATACCAAGAATTTCACCTTCTTTTACCTGAAAGCTTACATCCCTGACAGCTTTTACAACTCCACCATAGGTATGAAAGGAAAAGCTTACATGATTCATTTCTAAAATTGGGTTTTCACTCATAACCGCCTGTTCCTTTCTTTATTCTGTGCCTCGAAGTCTTGGATCAAATGCATCTCTTAAACCATCCCCCAGCAGATTAAGCGCTAACATAGTTGTGCAGATAAAAAAGGAGGGTATAATCAACTGTCCCGGACTAATACGCAGGTATTTAATTCCTTCTTTTGCAAGAATGCCCCAGCTGCTGTTGGGAGGTGCCATTCCAAGACCAATAAAGCTTAAGAAGGCCTCTGAGAAGATCGCAGATGGAATCGCCATGGTAAGATTTGTAATAATCATACCCATAATATTGGGTATCAGATATCTAAGTATAATATTAAAATCAGATACACCCAGTACTTTTGCGGCAAGCACAAATTCCTGTCCTTTTAATCGTAAGACTTCACCCCGGACAAACCGGCAGCTTCCAATCCACCCAACAATAACCATTGCTATAATCAAGCTGGTAACACCTCGCCCGATTACAACCATAATAAGCATAGTTACAATCAAATGGGGGATACCATATAACACATCTACCAGACGCATAATAAACATATCTAGTTTTCCGCCGCAATAACCGGAGATTCCTCCAATAAAGGTACCGATAATCGCATTTAGTAAGGCTGCAATAAAACCGATGGATAAGGATACCCTTGCACCCATCCACAAACGTACAAAGATGTCTCTGCCCAGGGAATCGGTTCCAAATAAATGCTTTAAGGACATTTGCTGGTTAATGCCTGCTGCATCCTGGGTTGCAAAATTATAAGGACTAAAAATTGGAACAAAAATAGCGAATAGCACATAGAGACCTACCAATAATAAGGATAAGTAAGCTATTTTATTTTTTCTTATTCTTCTCCAGGCATCCTGCCAATAGGATAAATTAGGTCTTGAGATGCTTTCCATTTGCTCCAGATTCTTGCCTACAACCTTGAATTTATCTTTTGTTAATGTCATTTCATCTGCTTTCATAATCTTGCCCTCTTTCTTTAACTTACCCTGATACGGGGATCTACAAATCCATATAAGATATCCACGATCATATTTGCAAGGACTAGAAATACTCCGTAGAATACCGTCATACCAAGTACCATGGTATAATCATTACCACTGATACTTTCAACATAATAGCGGCCCATACCCGGTATTGCAAAAATAGATTCAATTACAAAAGTACCTGTAAGTATAGAAGCCACCACCGGTCCCATCACTGTAATAATAGGCATAATAGCATTACGTACCTGATGTTTATATACAATCCGCATTTTGGACAAACCTTTTGCTTTAGCCGTCTTAATATAATCCTGGTTTACAACCTCTAACATACTAGAACGCATAACTCTTGAAATCATAGCAAGGGTACCAAACCCCAAGGCTATCATGGGAAGAATCGTATATTTAATTCCCTTATACTGGGCAACCGGCAGCAGCCCCCATTTGATGCCAAAGAAATACTGCAGCACACCACCCATAATAAAATCAGGAATACTAGTACCAATAATGGCTATAAAAATGCATATAAAATCCAGCTTTTTACCTCTGTTTAAAGCAGCAATAATTCCTAATACCAGTCCAAAGGATATGGCAAAGACAAGTGCTCTGATACCAATATCAAAGGAATAGGGGAAGGATTCCAGTAGTACTGCATTTACTGTACGGTTCATATATAGCATGGAATATCCGAAGTCACCGTGGAATAGATTTCCCAGGTAAGTCAAATACTGAATGAAAAGCGGTTTATCGAGGCCATAATAGGCCTCCATAACCGCTTTAATCTGCGGATTCATCTTTTCACTAGCAAAAGGTCCGCCAGGCATTAGTCTTACCAGGAAAAATACAGCGGTAACCAGTACAAATATAGTTATAATTGATATACCGATTCGTTTTAAGATGTATTTTCCCATTTAATCCCCTCTTATTCTGTAATATCAGCAGTGATATAGTTTAAGTTGGTTCCAACAAAATAAGTTTTAAAATCTTTAATTTTATCATTGATTAAGTAATATCTGTAAGTCATATCCGTAGGGATCATCGGCAGATCATCACAGATAATTTTTTCAGCTTCAAATAAAGCGTCATATCTGGCTTTGGGATCGATTGTGTTCTTTGCTAACTCTATGTACTTATCATATTCTGGACTGCTATACAAAGAAGCATTGTAACCATTTCCTGTTTCAAAGAACTCTAAGTAGCTAAAAGGATCCGAATAATCTGGTACCCAGCCTGTTGCCATCATCTCAAATTCATGTTTTCCTGAAAGTTCATATAATTGTTTGTAAGGAACCTGATTGATTTCAAGAACAATGCCTAAGTTTGTCTGTAATTGTTCCTGTATTACTTCTGCAGCCTTACGGGAGGAGTCTGCATCGGAGGTATTTAATATTACTTTTATATCAGAAGCATTCTTAATATTTAATTCCTTCATAGCTGCGGCTAAATATTCTTTTGCTTTTGTTACATCTGCGGTCTGGCTGAACGCATCTAAAGGATATTCTTCACCATAGGTTTTTGTAACACCGGATACCGTTGGTAAGACATATCTTGATGTAACTTTACTGATATCAGAAGTTGCTAGTTTAACATACTGCTCTCTGTCAATTGCAGTACTTACTGCCTTACGGAAGTTCTTATTGCCAAGAATATCATTGGCAGTTACATTAAACTGTAAAAAGCTTACTGCACCTGTACTGTAACTTTTTGCATCCGGATAGTTTGCAACCATTTCTGCCGGTATTTCAACAAAATCCAGATCCCCTGATTCATATAATCCAAGTGCAGTATTGGGGTCGGTTACAACTGAAATCTCAAGACCGCTTAATTTTACGATGTCTTTATTCCAATAACTTTCATTTTTTGTAAAGGTAAGTGTTGCTGCATGTTCCCAGGAAGTAAGTGTGAAGGGTCCGTTATATACTGCTTTGTCAGCGTCAGCAGCAAAATCTTTACCGTACTTTTCAACTAAATCCTGTCTGCAGGGATAATAGCCGCTGGTAGATAATACACCAAGAAAATAGCCGGCTGGATTTTCCAAAGTAATTTCTACGGTAGATTTATCAAGTGCTTTCACACCTAATTCTGAAACCGGCAATTCACCATTCATAACCTTCGTTGCATTTTTAACAATTCCGCCCATAAAGGAGGAGGGGCTTGCAGTTGCAGGATCACATAAACGTTGAATACCGTATACAAAGTCATTCGCCGTAAGGTCAACACCATCGCTCCATTTTAAACCTGATCTTAAATGAAAGGTATAAGTAAGACCATCCTTTGATAAATCATAGGATTCAGCACAGGCCGGTTCTACCGTACCGTCATTGTTCCTCATTAAACCTTCATATAAATGGTAATCAAGGGTTGCACCATACATGGAGTTAACTAACTGGGGATCAAGGGTCGGTGGTTCATTGGTAATGGAATATCGGATTACTTTTGCTGCGGTACTGGCTTTTGCATCCCCGGTATCACCGGTGGAGCTTTCCATGCTGTTTGTATTACCGGAAGTTGTAACATCGGTTTTGGTATCTTTGTCAAAGACACCACTGCATCCTGTTAGTGCAGACATACTTAGTACTACTGTCATTGCCAGTGCTAAAAATTTTTTCCTCATAATAGGTCCTCCATTTTTATAATTCTATCAGTTCCTTTGTAGCGCTTATCAGGTTTTCACACCCACTGTCTGTTATCAGCACCTGATCCTCAATTCGGATGCCGCCCCAGCCAGGAATGTAAATTCCCGGTTCTACCGTAATAATGTTGTTGGTCATAAGCTGGTAGGTTCCATTGGCCCCTATAAACGGAGGCTCATGGACAAAAAGTCCAACCCCGTGACCGATTCCTGAATAATTGTACTTCATATATTCAGTATGTCTGATTGCCTGTATCGAAGCTTCATAGGCTTGTACACTGGTGATTCCGGCTTTTAGTATTGCTTCTACCTCATTTACCATCTGAGATTCCAGTGCATATACTTCTCTTTGCCGGTCATCTGCCTTGCCTACCACCACGGTTCTTGTCATATCGGATAGATACCCTTTATATTGACAGCCATAATCCATCAGAACCAAATCGCCATATTCAATGGCTTTACCCGAAGGTATCCCATGGAGCAGTGAAGTTCTGGCACCAGAAATTACGATTCCGCCATAGGGCTTGGTATCGGCTCCTTCCATAACCATATAATGGGATAACTTAGAGGCAATCTCTTTTTCTGTTACACCTACCCGAATATCCTTTACTATCTTTTCAAAGGCTCTGGATGCAATATCACAAGCCGCTTTGGAATAAGCAATTTCCTGTTGGGTTTTTATGGAGCGGAATTCTTCGATCACATCGGTCAGCGGAATCAGTTCCATCTTTAATTTATCTGTTAATGCAGAATAGGTATCAAAAGTTATATGGGAGCTTTCAAAACCGAGATTGGTTAAATGCTGCTCTGCTTCAATATCTGCCAGGGTATCACCCATATTCCTGCCTGGCTTTCTCCAGTTTACAATTTCGTATTGGGGGCATTCAAGTGCTGCCTGCTCGGTATACCTGGGATCTGTTATAAAGTAGCTTTTCTTCTTTGTTAACAATAGAAAGGAATCCTCTCCGGTAAAGCCACATACATACCTTACATTTTCCGGTCTTGATATGAAAAAACCATCGATATGATTGGTTTCCATATAAGTCAGTACTCTTTCATTCATTGCCATACCTCCTGTTGTTTTCTGAATTTTTAACCAGGGTTTCTTCTTTCTTACTAATTCCTATCTTCTAAAATTGGATTTGCTTTATAAACTGCAAACAATAATTCAATACAAAAAAGAACGGCAAGGCAGTCTATATGACCGCTTTGCCATTCTTTTTTTTTATATCTTGAAAATAATTATGGGCTGTATTATACTATGTTTTATACTATGGTCTATATTATAATGTGGCGTTTTTCATTTGTCAACACGTAATTTTATTTTTTTTACACGTAATTTTATTTTTTTTTACTATTAATTTACATAGTATTCTTTGACTCCTAAATTATTGCTGCAGTATTCTTACTATCTCATTGCTACAAAAGTGATACAACTTGTATCATAGTTCCTGCTATGAGCATGAGATTTAGAAAAAGGTATCTATATACTGAAAGAAACTTAAAAAAGACACAGAGGATGCACATTTTTTAGTTATCCACATGGATTAATAATGCCGTTATTAAACGGCGGAATGGAGAAAACATGAAGAAAGAATTTCACAAAGCAAACAGAACTAACCTTTTAGACAGCCTGGAACCGGGTTCCCTGGCAGTATTGTTCTCCGGACAAGCGCCCAGAAAAACAGGTGATGAGTACTACCCCTTTTTTGCAAACCGTAGTTTTGTTTATCTGACCGGTATTGAACAGGAACAGAGTATCCTTACTTTGTACAAACAAGCTACTATTACTGAGGAAACCCTTTTTCTGCTCCCTCCTGATTTAATGGCAGAACGATGGACGGGAAAACGTCTTACGGATACGAATGCTTCTGATCTCTCAGGTATCACCATAATTAAACCCCTCGAGGAGTTTAAAAGAATACTGGAGCAGCTAATAGATTCCGGTGCTGTAGAAATATTGTACTTCGATTTTGATAAATTAAAAGAACAAGAACCGGATAATGAAGCTTATACACTTGCTGCCTACCTAAAGACACGTTACCCCTTTCTCTGTATTAAAAATTTGCAAGCCAGCTTAAGGAAACAAAGAACGATAAAACAGTCTTGTGAAATAGAAGCCATGAAAAAAGCAGAGGAAATTACAAAAGCAGGGATTATAGCAATGATGCAGGCCTCAAAACCAGGAATGTATGAATACCAATATAAAGCAGAATTTGATTATGTCCTTGCTAACCACGGAGTCTTATCTCCTGGTTTCCCTTCCATTATTTCTGCCGGTAAGAATAATTTCTGCATCCACTACTACGATTACCGTGGTCAGGCATTGGACGGAGATATGATTTTAAACGATGTAGGAGCTTGTTATGACAATATGATTAATGATGTTTCCAGAGGCTGGCCCTGCAATGGTAAGTTTAATGAAAAACAAAGGCTGCTATACGAATGCGCTTATGCGACCTCGAATTATATGTTTGATCTCTTAAAACCTGGTATACCCATGAAGGAAGTAGATTTAATTGCCCGAAAATTCAATTATGAACAGTTAAAAAATATTGGTCTGTGTGAGAAATATGAAGATGCCGGAAAATACATATGGCACGGCGGCGCACATCACGTAGGTTACGACGTTCATGACAGGGTATCACCTGTAAATGAGATGATTACTGCTCCTGGAATGGTGTTTTGCGTAGACATAGGAATATACTGTGAAGAATGGGGAATCGGCTTCCGGCTCGAAGATAATTGCCTGATTACGGAACATGGCTGTGAAAATCTCTCTTCTATCACTCCACGCAGTATCGAAGAGATTGAAGCAGTTATGGGTAAACGCTGAGTTATTAAGCCTTAATTAAACTGGTCTGTTTATAATTTAGCGTAACCTATATTACAGTTTCACATTTTCAGCCTGAGGACCATATACAAAAAATCCATGAAAATGCTGTCAAAACAAGGATTTAAACCTTTACGGCATTTCATGGATTTAGCAAACTAATCTTACGAATTATTTTTCCTATAATCTTTCATTATAACTGTCTGTCTAGCTAAATTATTCAATCCTTTTTACCCGTATTATCAAGCTCAAAGGTCTATTATTTAGAATCTTGATTATATAAATTACTGCATTTCATTATCCTTAAGGGCCTGCAACATAACTGGCATATATTCTTTACTGTATTTCGCCAGCGAATAATTTCCTCTGTTTAAACACCAGTCAGAAACAATCGCACGTTCACATAAGGTATAATATTTTGTTATCTCACGAACGGATTTATTCTTTGTAATCTGTCCATTTTTTTGACCTTCTTCAATAATATCTGTGATTAATTTATAATAAACCCGGTTCTGATCTAATAATCCAGATTGTCCTTTTGATAAAAGCTGAGTGGAATATAGGGAAGAAAGCAAATCTATATCGATCTGTTCCTCAATAAATAAATGCATTTCATAATTCATATAAAGCAGTTTATCGTAACTATTCAGATCTGGATTCATCTTTTTCTCTAGTTTTTCATATTCGTGATCCAAAATAGTCGATAAGGTATCAAGAAGTGCGTCTTTTCTATCAAAATAATAATAAAAAGTTCCTTTTGAGGTTTTCGCAGCAGCGATAATATCCTCTACCGTAGTATCTTCAAATCCTTTTTTATGAAATAACTCCCAGGCTGCATTCACAATCTTATCTTTTGTGTTTATTTGTTCTGCCATTACAATTAACATTCCTTTCATAAAACCCACAGCACAAAACTTAGCGGAAGTACTTGAGCTTAAAATAATTTTAACCTTTTCTAAATTGTAACTACATGAATACTGTGACCAACTTCTGCATTATTGACGTAATTTGACTCTTTTCATTATAGCTTTTTATATTGATTTATGCAAGTATTGTTAAATTTTTATAAAAGGCAGTGATACTTTCATACCGTTTCTAAAGCAGCTGAACTTGGAACAACAATATACTATATAATAAATTGTTTCATCATTTACTATACTTAAAATTGTATTTATCCAATTTTTTTATGACTATATTATGTAGCAAACAACAGTAAATTATATACTTTACTTTAGACGATAAAAACCCGGTAATACCTGCTTCCAGAGTACCGGGTTTATCGCTGATTCTAATTAATTAATTAATATTTCGTCTATGGATCCATATACTATTTGTGCATCTTATCAGTATCTCTATTGGCAGTCATTCTTTTCTCACAACAAATATCATATATAATCCAACAATTTCTCTTCTTCACCATACATATATCGTTTATAATCCAACAGTTTCTCTTCTTCACCATACATATATCGTTTATAATCCAACAATTTCTCTTCTTCACCATACATATATCGTTTATAATCCAACAGTTTCTCTTTTTTCACCATACATATATTGTATATTATCTAACAATATTTCTTTCTTCACCGCATAAAAAAGCTTTTATATTCTGATAAACTTCTTCCACGCAGCGTTTCCTTGCTTCTACCGTTGCCCAGGCAATGTGCGGTGTGATAATTAATTTCTTACTGTCTTTTATGCGAAGTAAGGGATTATCCGGTAACATAGGCTCAATTTTTATGACATCCAACCCAGCTCCAGCAATTTGGTCCTTCTCCAAAGCTTGTGTTAATGCATCTTCATTTATAATCGGACCCCTGCCTAAATTTAGCAGTACCGCGGTACTTTTCATCTTACTTAGAGCATTTTCATCAATCAGGTTCTCTGTCTTAGCGTTTAGAGGAGCATGAATGGATATTATATCAGAAGACATCAGCAATGTATCAAAGTCCACCTGCTGATAATCAGTTGTTGTATTCTTACCCGAGGTGGAATAATAATTAATACGGCAGCCAAAAGCCTGGGCTATCTTTGCTACACCTCTTCCGATTTCACCAAGTCCTATTATCCCCCAGGTCTTCCCATAAAGCTCATTGAATTTGACATCAAAACAGCTAAATATATCACTTCTGGCATATTCACCGCTTTTTACAAAGTCATCATAATAATTTAACTTTTCATATACATAAAACAGAAGGGCAAATGTATGTTGAACAACAGAATTGGTAGAGTATCCTCTTACATTGGTAACAGCAATATTTCTTTTGCCGGTATATGCAAAATCCACAATGTTAGTACCGGTTCCGGTTATGCATATTAACTTCAAATGGTCAGCTTTATACAGCGTAGATTCATTCATTGGAATCTTATTTACGATGATAATATCCGCATCTGCTGCCCTCAAAAAATCCTTATCCGGCTCTGATTTATTATATTTTACTACTTCACCAAATTCATTAAAAACAGATAAATCTACATCATTTCCTAAGGTATCGGTTTCTAAAAAAACTACCTTCATGCAATCCCTCCATGTCATATTCCTATGTCGTAATCATGATTTTAACTCAATTTACTTTATTGACAATTACTTTATTGAGAATTACTTTATTGAGAATCATTACTTCCTTTTGTCACTTACCTTACTCTCTCAGGAAAACCCACCTTTTTTTGTACCTTACGTAAGGTCTTAGTGGCAAAATAACTGGCTTTTTCTGCATTATCCTTAATAATTCCATCAACATAGGCTTTATCCTTGTTAAGTTCTTCTACTCTGGTTTGAATCGGTTTTAAAATAGAAGCAACTGCTTCTCCGACTGCTAATTTAAAATCGCCATACCCTTTGCCGTCAAACTCCTTAACAACGTCTTCGATGGACTTATTGGTAGTTGTACTGTAGATATCAATCAAATTTTTAATTCCGGGTTTATCTTCGGAATATATGATCTGATTATCGGAATCAGTCACAGCTCGTTTAAACTTACGTATGACGGTATCGGTATCATCTGTCAAATAGATACTGGCATTGATATTTTCATCGGACTTAGACATCTTTTTCTCAGGATCCTGAAGACTCATAATTTTAGCCCCGGTTTTACCGATATAAGGCTCAGGAATTGTAAATACATCACCATATATACCGTTAAAACGTTCTGCAATATCCCTGGTTATCTCCAGGTGCTGCTTCTGGTCCGCACCTACCGGAACCACATCTGCCTGGAATAAAAGAATATCCGCGGCCATAAGAACCGGATACGTAAATAAACCGGCATTGATGTTATCGGCATTCTTTGCCGATTTATCCTTAAACTGTGTCATTCGGTTTAACTCGCCCATATAAGTAAAACAATTTAAAATCCAGCTTAGTTCCGCATGACCGGATACATGGGACTGGTAATAGATACAATTCTTAACCGGATCCAGACCTGCTGCAATGTAAAGAGTCAGCAATGCCCTTGCTCTTTTCCTAAGCTCTGCCGGGTCCTGTCTTACCGTTATGGAATGAAGGTCTACCACACAGTAAAAGCATTGATATTCTTCATTTAATGTCAGCCAGTTACTTAATGCACCTATATAATTTCCTAAAGTAAGGCTGCCCGTTGCCTGCATTCCGCTAAATAATGTCTTTTTTCCATCTAACATATTTTTTCTCCTTTATAATAATTCTAGTCATATAACAATTTTAAGGGGGTATGCCTCCTGCAAGGGTGGATTTTATTTTACAGGAGGTTCAGAGAACTTTCCTGTAAAAAGAACAAAGAGTCTGGCTCGCCAGACTCTAGCGCTGACGCGCTGTCACGACAGTGACAATCTTCCTTAAGTGCGTCATGCGCATCCTGCCTGGAAGGCTTTTTAATTTATTGGAAAGTTCTAAGAACTTTCCTATAAATTAAAAAAAGACTCCTGTCGCAGTAATTATTACTGGGACAAAAGTCGAATCTGCTTCTGCGGTACCACCCGGTTTGACGTAAGATACGTCCACTTTCTCGTATACCCTTTAATTGATTCTTATTGACCAATTCCGATATACCCTCACTTGATAACGGGCAGAGTTCCCGTCAGGCATTACTAAGTTTACACTGTTCCTCCTGATCCTATAAGTCCATTCAATATAATCTTAATTACCGTGGTTCCACCCTCCACAGCTCTCTGTAAATCAGTACTATATCTACTATTCTTAATCCTCGGAAAAGAATATTCTGTTATTATTATCTATAGAATAATATTCTGTTATTCTTAGTTACCCATATAATTTTATTCCACCATATGGGAGTATCTTTAATATCGCTAATAAATAAAGTATATCTTCCACCTACAGAAAAGTCAATCCCTAATTTACAGCTTCAAAAGTTCATCAAAGGAGTCAATTACATAATCAGACTCTTTTACTTGCCCAAAGCCGTATCTGGCATAAACAAAGGGCAGTCCTGCGGCTTTTGCAGCTGTTGCATCTCCTGCGGTATCACCTACATAGACCGGTGCTAAAAGATTGTTGCGTTTGACAATCAGCCTGATATTATCTGCCTTTAACACACCTGTCCTGCCGGGATATTCAAAATCTTCAAAGTAATCCTGCAGCTGATGTGCTTTTAAAAAGCATTGGATATAGCCTTCTTCACAATTGCTTACAATAAAAAGCCGATAGGTTTTCTTTAATTCTTTCAGAGTTTCCTCCAAGCCTGGAAACAGGATACCTCCTACCTTTTCAAGGTACGGACATTGTTTGGTTGTACTCTCTCGCATAATTTTTATTGCTGTCTCCCTTGGTACGCTGGTAAGCAGCTTAACTGCAATCTCTTCCAAAGGCAATCCATATAAGGCTTTTAAGCGGTCAGCACTGATAATGTCTGTCACCTCTTTATATTTTGAAGCTTCTTCTTGCCAGATGATTGCCGCTGCATCGGTCGAATCCCATAAGGTTCCGTCTAAATCAAATATTATGCTGTCAAACATGTTTTATATCCTTTCTTCTTATGGTATAGTTCCATTATCCCTTGCATTCGATATGGTATAGTTACCTTTTTCTCTTGCATTTTATATGGTAGTTACCATTTCCTCTTGCATTTTATTTGGTAGTTCCATTTCCTCTTGCATTATATACGATATCCAATAAAAAATCCAGTTCCTTGAAGTAATTTTCCTAAATTAATTCAATAAGCTTTTCGTTCACAAATCAAAATTAATATTTCATAAATTTATTCTTTTTTGACTGGATAATATATGTTATAATATTCATATTATTATATTGGCAGTAAATTATCAATACTAAAAGATAAAGGATTCTAGAAGACAGACCAAGTGAAAAAACACAGTTCAACCGAAGATAAGCAAAAATATGTTTTTTTACTCAATATTTAATTGCCACTAATGGGCGGATGGAGGTTATTATGAAACAGATAGCAAGTTTTACCGTTGATCATATTAAATTGTTAAGAGGTGTCTATGTATCAAGGAAAGATACCGTAGGAGACGAAGTCCTTACCACTTTTGACATCCGTATGACCAGACCTAATTTTGAACCGGTTATGAATACGGCGGAAATCCATACCATGGAACATCTTGCCGCGACTTTCCTTAGAAATCACCCAGATTACGGTTCAAAAATAATCTATTTTGGACCTATGGGTTGCCGGACAGGATTTTATTTAATACTTGCCGGTGACTATGAATCAAAGGATATTATACCATTGTTGGTTGAACTGTTTGGGTTTATCCAGAATTTCGAAGGTGAAGTACCTGGTGCAGCTGCAATAAACTGTGGTAATTACCTGGATATGAACTTAAATATGGCAAAATATCTGGCGAAAAAGTTCTTAGAAGAAATACTTATTAATATTGATGAATCTCATTTAGTATATCCCCAATAATATGTATTCTTACTTGTGATATCTTTCATATAATTTTATTAAATGTTCATAGAAACCATTTTAATCGCATTTTGATTGATTATAAGTTAAGAATTAAGTAATATCGGACCGGAATTATGGTTATGTATAATGCCTGTAAGCAGACAATCTCAGGTTTATACTGTTCCCATATCCCGGTCTTTTTTATTTCATGGAATAGGGTAAGTCTTTCACTAAGCGCTTATTAGTAATATTTTAGATTCCTATGAATATAGTATAATGATAACAGAGAATTGGAGAAGCCATGGATATCGATGAAACCTTTAAGGATTCGGCACCAAAACAAAATATATTCAGCCATATTCTGGATATAGTCAGAGCCGCTTTTCCTTATCTTGACAGTGACACTCAGCAGTCAGCTCAGATTATCGTAAAAACCGGGGAATTAATGGATGCATATAATTCAATCCGTCACAAGGATTCCATTACAACTTTTAGTATGAGAACACAAAATATTGATATAGAAGCTTTACTGACTAATGTAAGAACTGTATGCACTGATAAAGAGAGGGAATTAATAGATACTATTCTAAATTTAATCAAAGCTAAGAATCTCTACGATACATATACCGCCTTCGCTTCAATGGCCTCCCAATCTGTAAATACAGAGAATCCCGACGGGTCCACCGAAAATAGTAACAGCGGTAGCTCAAGCCCGGATATGATGGATATTTTAGGAGCTTTTTTAACACCAGAACAAAAAAGTACCTTTGAGAATATCAACATGATGTTCAATATGACACAAGATCCACCAAACAATGAATAACTAATTTATTAAAACGCGTGTTATAACGCAGACAGGAGTCAGAGATGAAGGATTTAGAATGGATTAACCATCCTGCAATGAAGAATATCGATGCCAGAAAATTAGCTGTTTTAGTTGATTTAGCTAATGAGGCAGAAGGAAAACCTGCAGATAAAGCTTTGCCGATTTTAATAAAAGCCAACGCAAAAATGAAAGCCCTGGGGCTTACTTTTTCCCAAGATGAAACGAATTTAATGGTCGAAATCTTAACAAAAGATATGTCCCCTGCAGATAAACAAAAATTAGAGATGATTAAAAAAATGATCGCAAAAAAATAATCACAATAAGGCTGCTTCCTATTAATAAGAAGCAGCCTTATATACTAATTCGTAAAGCCAAAGCTATATCAGCCTTCTGACATCATTGAACATAACAACTACCATAAAAACAAATAATGCCACTAAACCTACAAAATGAATCAGTCCTTCTCTTTCTTGTTTTACAGCTTTCTTACGGTATACTTCCAATAATAAGAATACCAGCCGCCCTCCGTCCAACGCCGGTAAGGGGAGCAGATTCATCACACATAAATTTGCACTAAGCAAAATAGTCATATTGGCCAGGCTTAAAAACAAATTTAATAATCCATCATTCTTATTGGCATTATAGACAGTTCCAATCATACCCACAACACCAACAGGACCAGTCATATCATGAAGCCCCAACTTTCCCTGTATTAACTGACTTACACTTTTAACAGTACTCGTAACCATATATTTAATTTGAACTGCACTAGATTTAATAATTTCAAGTGAATCTGCTTTCTGCCTTCCGGTATTTATATTGAACCCAAGTTCATACTCTTTACTTAAAACCGGTGTTATTCTGACCGGTTTTTGAAGTTTGTCATTTCTGGAATAAGTAATAAAAACCTCTGTCTTCGTAAGTGGATTTTCTATAAAATAATTTTGCAGCTGATCCTCATTTTTGATTGTATATCCGTTGATTTTATGGATTACATCTCCGACAAGAAGTCCTGCATTTTCCATTGGAAGATTATTCGTTAAAAGAGTTATTACAACACCCTTATTATTAGGGACTGACTGATAGTTAAAGCCAAGCTTATATATCCTATCCGGTATATAGGTCGCGTATCCACGTCTCCCATTATGTATATAGGTTAATTCTACCTTATCACCGCTTAATGGATTCAACTGAATATAATTTAGAAAATCATAACCGGCAGAAATTTCAGTTCCATTCATATTGGTAATAAGGTCACCCTGTTTTATTCCGGTGCTTTTCATAGCCGGTGAATTTAACACTTGATTGATAACCGCAGGACTATACCCTATATCGTAACCGCTGATACCTATAACAACCATACACAGTACAAAAGCTAATAAAAAATTAAAAAACGGACCAGCAAGCGTTACAGATATCCTCGCCCAAACACTCTTATTACTATAAGCATTATCATCTTCCATTCCTTCATCCTCTCCCAGCATAATGCAGGAGCCTCCGATAGGGAATAGTTTCAACGAATAAATGGTGTTATAATTCCCATCCTGATTAACTTCCATTTCATGCGGGGACAGGAAGCATACAACTCTTCTTCCTTTACTGGTTCTAACCAGGGATATAATTCTTGGTCCCATCCCAATAGAAAATTCTTTCACAAATATCCCATTCTTCTTAGCAAGCAGAAAATGTCCCAATTCATGAACTACAATAATGAAACTGAAAATAAAAACAGCAATTATTACGTTCACTGATTCACCACCTTATTCCATAATTTGTATAATGTAATTAAATTATATACGCAGATATAAACTTTGTAAATATGCAGTAAAAAAGATTATATTATAAGTACAATATCAGATAAATTTATTTCAATGCTAAGCCTTCCAAAGTTAACCCTTTGTAAGCGTCTAAAGATTGATACATCAAAATCCATTCATATACACGCTTTTGATGAGGCCTAAACATTAGCTTCCAGTGCTACAGTAGTTTCCCCTAAACATCTTTGCACAATATCCATATCATTTACATTAGAAAACTTTGCTTTTCTTCCCAGAGCAAAATTGTCAGTTTACTGACAATTTCGTACCATCGCGGATTAACAGTAATAAACTTCCTCTCCGCGAGGTGTGCATCCATAGCGGAGCGTATTTATGGATGTAATATCTATTAGATTAAAAAATATGCTCCCTTCTAAGTGACAAGTCTTATTATTTTACTTGTCAACCTAGAAGGGAGTATCTCAACCATAAGCACTGTTTTCTTCCATTTATTAATACATTATATACGAAGAAACAATCTAGGCTGTAGCAATAATCACAGGTTATACAAATCCGTGCTTCCTAAGACTATAATAAAAAGTCGTTAATTTGCCCCATCCGTCGTATCCGTCTGATCAGTGGTACCAGTCTGATCAGAAGTATCACCTGAATTATCTTTATTACCTGCCTTATCTGTGTTACCGGATTTATCATCAGCAGATTTCGTACTCGGATCAGGTTCTACCGGTTCACCATCTGCTGTAAAATAAGCCGTAATGGAAATTATCTTACCATCATTGTCTTCTATGGAGTAAATAACTTTATATAATACATTATCTCCAGTGCTTATCTTAACAGTAATTTTATCCGTACATTCCTCACTGTCGCTATTGATAGCCGTAACTCCCTGTTTAACGAACTCTTCTGTAATATCTGTACCGGCAGGAATCCCATAATGATTATAAATTCCGTCTATCCTGGCTCCTGCAAAATAAGTAAATTGTACGGTTTCACTGGTGACATTACCAACTTCATCAGCTGCCTTATAGGTTACCGTATAAGCATAATCATCTTTTGCTTTCACCGTTACCTTAACTTTATCCGGTGTCAGCTTGGAATAATCATCTTTTACTTTAACATCCTTTAATGCCAATTTCTTAATTTCCGCACTGCCGGCCTGAAGCTGCTTCAATGTTAATTCCCTATAATAAATACCTTCCAATACCGGTGGTGTCGTGTCAATATGAACAACTGCTTTCGCGGTACCGGTTAATTTGTTTTCTGCTTTAATGGAATAATTAATAACATAGGAATCCTCTTTTCCTTTTGTTATCTTAACTTTGATATCTTTAGCAGAAAGCTTCTTCGTAGACAGATATGCAGTTACACCCTCTAAAGCATATGCCCGGTCTACTACGGTATCTGCTCCAATACTACTGTCAGCTACGCCTACAAGCTTTGGCTTTTCCTTACACTGGTTTACTGTATAAATTACTGTCTTTTCCGCAGTTCTACCAATTTGATCGGTGACCATATACTTTATCTTATATTTTCCTGCTTGATAAACATCCAGGCTACCTTCTACTTTAATCTTTTCGGTAATGTCAGTTCCGGTAGTAGAAGCCGCTTTTACACCGGACAGTAGGTTTGTTTTTACTCCCCAGGCAACCGATTTATTTACTGCGCCGTTAAAGCTTGGGGTTTTGTCCTTAAAAGGGTTTTTACTGCTAGGATCTGTAGGATCCCAGCCTGTACCGGCAGGAAGCTTAATAGTTTCCGGTTTTCCAAGGGGACCGGGTTCTTTAGCATTATAGATTTCAACGGTTGTCCCAAGGGGGCAGTTGTCATAAATCCATTTCACATCTTCTACTGTAAGTCTGATACAGCCGTGGGAGGCTGAAGTACCTAATTTATTATACTGGGTGGATGAAAGAGTCGTTTCATCCATTTTGTAGTACCAAACCGAATGAAACAAAATACCTTTAACTATTCTTGTAGAATATTGTCCCCACACATCTCCCATTAATAACTTCCACCTGTATTTCTCAAGTGTATTATATGTACCAAGCGGCGTATCCGGACCGGTAGAACAAGTCATTGCTTTTACAGGTACTGTATATTTACCCTCTTTATCTTTTCCATACACGGTCACACAATTCTGCTGCTTATTCACCTTTATGTAGTAAGGTGAGGAAGCTTTCGCAGATGTTGGCAACTTCATAATAAAAAGACTAAGAAACAGGCAGCCGATACATAGGATAATCATCTTTCGTAATTTGCGTTTAGTCACAAACCTAGTCATTCTTTACTCCTCATACTAAAGATTTTAAAATTTATGATCATTAAATTTACCATTATTTAGCATCCAAATAATGGTAAATAATATCATCCAATCAGGTAGTCTTAACATAAATGACCTTTGTGCCATTCTTATGTCAAAACTATTTCAAAACTATTAAACTGCAAATTGACTGTTATAAAGTGTATAATAAAAACCTTTCCTCTTAAGCAGTTCTTCATGACTGCCCTGTTCAACAATATCCCCATGCTGTAAAACCAATATGGTATCTGCTTCTTTTATTGTAGACAAACGGTGAGCTATTACAAAACTGGTCCTGCCCTCCATCATTTTGTTAAATGCCTTTTGAATATTAATTTCAGTTCTGGTATCAATGCTGCTGGTAGCTTCATCTAAAATCAGCATAGGCGGATCAATAATCATGACACGGGCTATTGTTAATAACTGTTTCTGTCCCTGGGATAAATTACCCCCGTCTTCCTCTATTCTGGTATCATAACCGTTTGGAAGACGCTTTATAAAGCTGTGTGCCCTGGCAGCTTTGGCAGCGCTAACAATTTCTTCTCTGGTGGCTTCCGGTTTTCCGTAAGCGATATTCTCGGCAACTGTACCGGAAAATAACCAGCTCTCCTGCAATACCATACCAATGGTCCTACGGAGCTTATCTCTGTTGATATGATATATATCTTTTCCGTCTATACTGATTTCTCCGGAATTAACATCATAAAAACGCATTAAAAGATTCACCAGAGTAGTTTTTCCAGAACCGGTTGGGCCTACGATTGCAATCATATTCCCCTTGTCCACCTCTAAATTAAGATTTCTGATAAGCGGCACTTCTTCCCGGTAGGAAAAACTGACCTGCTTAAAACTAACCTTTCCTTCACAATCCAGTAAAGATTCCTCCGGTTTTAATACAGGGGTATCCTCACTTAAGTCTAACAGAAAGAAAATTCGTTCTGCTGAGGCAAAGGCTGACTGTATCTGTGAAGCTATGGCGGTAATTTCATTAATTGGTTTTGCAAACTGGTTGGAATAAGTTAAAAAGCTTGCAATATTACCAACGGATAATCTGCCTGCCACAGCTAAAAAACCACCGATTACCGTTACGGATACATAAGCTATATTATTAATTAGCCTGGTGGTCGGATTGGTCAGGGAGGAATACCATTGGGCTTTTTGACCAGCCTTATACAGTCTGTTATTGATTTCATTAAAGTGTTTCAGAGATTCTTCTTCATATCCAAAGGCATTTACAATTTTCTGGTTTCCAATAATCTCTTCCACATATCCGTTTAGTTCCCCAACGGTCTTTGATTGTTCTGCAAACATCCTTTTAGAATGCTTGGCTATGAAAGAGGCGATAAAAAAGCACAGCGGTGTAATTAATACAACTGCCAGGGTTATGATGGGACTGATTGTTAACATAAAGATAAAACATCCCGCTATGATAACGACTGCCGACATAACCTGTGTGATACCTTGTAACAGACCATCCGAGATTGCATCAATATCATTGGTCAGTCTGCTTATGATGTCCCCATGGGCATTGCCGTCAAAGTATTTTAAGGGAAGTGTATTCAATTTTTCAAAGGCTTCCTTACGGATATCATGAATGGTGTTATAGGAAACAATGCTGCTTACATAAGACATAAGCCACTGGAATACACTGCTTACCAGAAAAAGCACCAATAATTGTATTATTATATGAATTAACCCTTTAAAATCCACCTGGCTGACACCTACTATCTTATCGATTGCATGTCCGGTAAGAAGGGGTGTAAATATAGATATGGTATTACCCAATAAAGCAAAAATAAATACAACTGTTAAAAGGGCTTTATATCTGCCCACATAGCCCCATAGCCGTCTTAATAGAGATTTTTTCATGGTATGCTCCTTTTCTTATCCTTCCGATTTCTGCATTTCCTGTGACTGACAGATTTCTTTGTATACTTCACAGTTCATTAGCAGTTCCTCATGTTTTCCGATACCTGCAATCTCGCCTTCGTTCATAACAAGGATCTGATCTGCATTTTTTATGGTACTGGCTCTCTGGGATACTATAAAAGTAGTCATCTCCCCTGTGTTTCGTTTAATGGCTTTTCTGAGTGCGGCATCCGTTGCAAAATCCAGGGCATTAAAGCTGTCATCTAATATGAGAATATCCGGTCTTCTGACCAGTGCCCTGGCTATGGTGATTCGCTGTCTCTGCCCACCGGACACATTAACGCCGCCCCGTAATATCCTGGTTTCATACCCGTCTGGGATTTCTTTAATAAACTCATCCGCTTGTGCAATTTTTGCCGCATTACGAACTTCTTCTTCTGTGGCATCAATTTTCCCCCACCTGATATTCTCAGAGATGGTACCGGAAAACAATACTGACTTTTGCGGAACGATACCGATTTTATTTCTTAAAGTTTGAAGCGGATAATCTCTTACATCTACTCCGTCTACCAGCACACTTCCACTGCTTACATCATAGAACCTGGGTATTAAGTTAATAACACTGGTTTTACCGGAACCTGTTCCTCCGATAATACCTATGGTTTCACCACGTTTTACCCGAAAAGTTATAGGTCCGATATCAGGGCTGTTATCCGAAGCATCTAAAAGTTCCTTCTCTTTATTTATATGCGCTTTATAGGACATGGATACATCTTTAAATTCAACAATGATATCACTGAAAGCTTCCTCTGCCTTTTCTGAATCCATCCCATCTTTTGTACTTACTATACTTGCTTTGGTTTCAAACACTTCAATAACCCGGCCGGCAGAAGCATACGCTTTTGTAAATATAACTACAAGATTTGAAATGACAATCAATGCAGCCAGAATCTGGGTTACATATCCGATAAATGCAATTACTTCTCCGGTAGCCATATTGCCTGCATTAACCCGGATACCGCCAAACCAGATGATAGCACCGATGGCTAAATTCATAACCAGGCTGGTTAAAGGATTTAACAGCGCAGAAACCTTTCCTACTAAAATTGCATTATCAGAATATTCTCTGTTACGCTTTCCAAATCGTTTACTTTCATAATCTGTTCTTGCAAAAGCACGGATAACCCGGACTCCGTTTAAATTCTCCCGAAGTACCAGGGCAATCTGATCTAATTTATTCTGAACTGCCCGGTATAAAGGAACCGTCTTCATCATGGTAAGAAAAAGTATGAGAACAAAAACAGGTAAGACAATAACCATAATAACCGACAGTTTTACATCCAGGACAAAGGCCATAACCAAACCACCAATACACAAAAATGGTGCACGGATGACAAGGCGGATCAACATTGCCACTGCAAGCTGTACCTGGTTGATGTCGTTGGTAATACGGTTTATTAATGATGCTGTCCCAAATTGGTCCAGTTCGGTATTAGACAATGTTCCAATATGTTTAAACATGGCATTCCTGATATCGGTTCCAACTCCCTGAGACACTAAAGACGCACTGTACTGACAGATTAAGGCACATATAATTCCAATAATAGCAGTGCCAAGCATAACACCACCCATCATAAGAATATATCTCTTATCCCTGCCGGCAACTCCAACGTCAATCACTTTTGACATGAAATAAGGCAGAAACAATTCCAGAATTGCTTCAAAAAGCTTAAAACTAGGACCTATAATCAAAAGTTTCGTATATGGCTTTAAAAACCTCGTAAGCTGCTTCATCATGTACACCTCAATAAGTATTCTTATATTATTAATCAGATAAAAACCCAATTGCCATAAATTATACCATTCTTTCAAGGATTTGTTAATACCAAAGTTAATCATGTTTAAACTTTATTGCTAATATATTGTATAAATTTGGCTTTAGGAGTTGAAATGAGCTTTTTTACCAACTTAATTAATGAATATGGCTTATTAGCAATGTTTCTAATTATTTTAATTGAATATGCCTGTTTTCCCTTATCCAGTGAAATTGTACTTCCTTTTTCTGGTGCCGTGGCTTCCTTACAGCATATTAATTTTTTAACCATACTGTCCCTTAGTGTTCTGGCAGGTCTGATCGGTACCAGCTTCTGCTATCTGATTGGCCGCCTGGGAGGCGGTGCATTAATAAACCGCTTAATCAGTAAATTCCCAAAGGCTGAAAAAGGAATTCTCTCCTCCCAGGCTAAATTTAAACAATACGGTGACCTGGCTGTGTGTTTCGGACGCTTAATTCCTATCTGCCGCACCTATATTGCATTTATAGCCGGTGCCGCAGGGCAGAGTTTCATATCTTATCTTATCTCCTCTTTTGCAGGAATTACCATCTGGAATACCATATTAATAGGTCTTGGTTATTATCTGCGTGAAAACTGGGATATTGTCGGTGGTTATTATACCCGTTATAAGGACGTTATATTGCCTTTCGTTGTATTTATCGGATTATCTCTGCTTGTTCATGTAAGGAAAGACAAGTGAATTGTTTTTGCACATGCCTCATATAATTAGCTAAGACATACTGAAAAAAATATTGACTTAACACGGGGGTTTATATGATGAACTGGCATAATATCACAAAAGAGGAAACCTTAAAACTACTGGAGAGCTCACAAACAGAGGGTTTATCTAAAAAGGACGTAATAAAAAGGCAAAAAAAATATGGACTTAATATATTAGACTCAAAAAAGAAAAAGAGTGTATTAATAAAGTTTTTCAGTCAATTTAAAGACTTTATGATTATTACTTTAATCTGTGCAGCCTTGGTGTCTTTCCTCGTTTCCCTGTTACACGGAAACCTGGATTTCGTTGATCCAATCATAATCATGTTAATCATTACTTTAAATGCGATTCTGGGTGTCATGCAGGAAACCAAAGCAGAAAAATCCCTGGAAGCCTTACAGAAAATGTCTGCACCATCTGCCCAGGTCTTACGGGACCACGAAATTATATCTGTCGATGCGAAAGATTTAGTACCTGGTGATATCGTCTATCTGGAAACCGGACATTTTGTACCGGCAGATGCCAGATTATTAACCGCTGTAAACCTGCGGATTGAAGAAGCCTCTTTAACAGGTGAATCCCATCCCGTTGAAAAAGAAGCAGATCTCGTATTAAAGGAAGATACTCTTTTAGCTGACCGCCATAACATGGTTATGGCAACCGGAGTGGTAACTTATGGCAGAGGAACCGCAGTGGTTACCGCAACCGGTATGAATACAGAAGTCGGTCATATTGCCCGGTTAATTATGGAGGACGAAACACCTATGACTCCTCTTCAAAAACGGCTGGCAGGAACGGGAAAAGCCCTGGGGATAGCAGCTTTACTAATCTGTGTCGTTATTTTTCTCTTAGGAATACTAAAAAGCCGCCCTGTTTTTGATATGTTCATGACCTCTGTCAGTCTGGCGGTTGCTGCGATTCCGGAAGGTCTTCCGGCAATTGTAACCATTATGCTCTCTTTAGGTGTCCAGCGTATGGCTAAGAAAAATGCAGTCATCCGTAAGCTCCCTGCAGTTGAAACCCTTGGCAGTGCTACTGTTATTTGTTCCGATAAAACCGGTACATTAACCCAAAACAAAATGACAGTAACGGAATTAGCCTCCTATCAGGGTAAAGAACAGCCTGACAGCCTGTTCAGTAAGTTCTTACTATCACTGGCTTCTCTTTGTAATGATTCCATCCTTCAGGTATCCGGTAAAGGAAAACGGTCAGGGGTTACCGCTACCGGTGAACCTACGGAAAAAGCGTTAATTATGGCAGCTTACCATATTGATTTATTAAAGCCAAAACTTGACAGCACGAACCCTAGAATCTTTGAAATCCCCTTTGATTCAACCAGAAAGCTGATGACAACCGTACATAATTATCCTTCGGGCAATATAAGAAGCATAACAAAAGGGGCCTTTGATGTCTTAATCAATAAATGCTCCTATATCTATCAAAATGGAAAGCAGGTTCCCATCACAAAAGTCCACCTGCAGTCAGTCAATAAGTTAAACGAGAATATGGCTGAACGAGCCTTAAGAGTCCTAGCAGTTGCTTATAAGGATATTGGCTCTGCCACAGTACTGCACAATCATACTGCTCCTGACAGAAATACCACAGAGCAAATCTGTAATTTTTTAGAAACCGGACTCACTCTGGTAGGTTTAATTGGTATGATCGATCCACCAAGGGAAGAAGTTGCAGATGCAGTATTAACCTGCCAAATGGCAGGCATAAAGCCGGTTATGATTACCGGTGACCACGTATCCACAGCCTGCGCTATAGCAAAGGAACTAGGTATCATGTCTGCCGAGGATTCCGCTATGACCGGTCAGGAATTAAGTCAGATGAATCAAGATACCCTTATTGAGCAGATTCCTCGCTATTGTGTATTTGCAAGAGTTTCACCGGAACATAAGGTCCGTATTGTAAAAGCCTTCCAGGCCAGAGGAGAAGTCGTAGCCATGACCGGTGATGGTGTTAATGATGCACCTGCCTTAAAAGCTGCCGATATCGGATGTGCTATGGGTATTACCGGAACAGATGTGGCAAAAAATGCTGCCGATATGATATTAACCGATGATAATTTTGCAACCATAGTATCTGCCGTTCAGGAAGGCCGGGGCATATATGATAATATCAAAAAAGCAATCCACTTTCTCCTATCCTGTAATATTGGAGAGATTATTACCATATTTACTGCTATCCTATTAGGTCTGCCATCTCCTTTGTTAGCTGTTCAGCTGTTGTGGGTCAATTTAGTTACCGACTCCCTTCCTGCCATCTCGTTAGGTATGGAACCAGCTGCAAAGGATATTATGAGAAAAAAACCAATACCTCAGAATAAAGGCATGTTTGCAGACGGTTTGGTATTTAAGATTATAATTGAAGGTATCCTTATTGGTTTCTTGGCCTTACTGGCCTTTATTATAGGTATTCGGGTTTATGACAGCCAAAGTATCAGCGATACCCTTTTAAGGCATGGCACTACTGTGGAAATAGCCGGCAATATTACCCCTTATATTGGCCGTACCATGGCTTTTGCCGTATTAAGCCTTTCTCAGTTATTCCACTCCTTTAATATGCGGAGTGAACATTCCTTAACAAAAATTGGATTTTTCTCCAATATGCAGCTAATCCTGTCCTTTATCGTATGCTCCTTCTTACAGATTATTGTAATCTCCTTTGAACCTTTAGCTGCTATTTTCAAGGTAGTACCTTTAAACGCTGCACAGTGGTCCGTAGTCCTTGTTTTATCCTTTATGCCTATTGTGGTGGTAGAACTGCAAAAAGGGAAGAAATAAATATTTCCTGCCTGAGCGGTCAGACTCTAATACTGCCGCCAGACCAGAAAGTGACAATCTTCCAGATACACATTTTATGCATCTCCTACGGGTTTATCTCATTATACTAATTATGTTTTATTATACAAAAAGAGAGTTGATAATAGCTGTATATCAGCAAATCATCAACTCTCTTTCTTAAATCATAATTTTTATTAAACCTGACTCCTCAGCCTTAATAAAATATTAAATTGAATACTGTTGCAAATTACTATTATTCTGCAATATCAGCATACTGGAAGTACCAGTATCCATAAGGAGAATGCCAGGAACCAGTAATCTTGCTGCTCTGCAGATAGAAGTCATTATAATAAGCAATAGGAATAATGCCAGCATCTTTCATAACAGTATCTTCAGCCTGGTGAAGTAAATCGGAACGAGTCTTAGGATCTGTTTCAGCGGCTGCTTTGTCCATTAATGCATCATAGTCAGGATTGCTGTACTTAGCATTGTTATTACCATTTGTACTAACCATTAATTCTAACATATTGGAAGGATCATTATAGTCAAATAACCATCCATCACGGCTTGCTTCATAGTCACCAGCACGACGCATAGGAGTGAAGGAAGCCCATTCAACTACGTTAACGTTCATAGTAATACCAAGTTCTTTCCAAGCCTTTTGTAAATACTGAGCTACTACTTTGTGATAACCAGAATCATTGATAGAGTAATTAATAACCGGGAAACCTTTACCTTCAGGATATCCTGCGTCTGCTAACAATTGTTTTGCTTTTGCAAGGTTGCCTTGGAAATCACCAAGATCAATATAAGGTTTTCCACCGTTAGCATTATCCATAAATGGACTGCCATCCCAGTCAACAACACCGGTACCAATGAAGTTAGGAGCTGCTGTATAGGTTTTCTGCATTAAGGTTTCGGCAACATAGTTTCTGTCAATTGCAAGACTTAAAGCTTGACGTACCCTAGAATCTGAGAACTGAGGTAACGTATTGTTAAGGTCAAGGTAGTAAGTTCCTAAAAGGGGATCAATATGGAAGTCTTCTTTTCCTTGAAGGGAAGGAATTTCTGCAGTAGGTACATCTTTAATCATCATTGCTGTTTTATCCTGATAAGCTGCATAAGAAGCGTTGGCATCTTCAATCAGAAGGAGTTTGATGGAATCCAGTTTGATGGATCCCGCATCACGGTAATTAGGGTTCTTCTTGAAAAGAATGTAAGAGCTTGGTACCCATTCACTGATATAAAAAGGTCCGTTACAGATATAAGTTTCAGGTTTAGTTGCCCAAGCATCGCCATTGGCTTCAATAGTTGCCTGGTTAACAGGACTTAAAACACCAAATGCCGCAAGTTTGTCAAAGTAAGCACATGGATGAGAAAGTTCAACCTTGAAAGTAGTATCATCAGGTGCGGATACACCTAAAGCATCTGGATTACCAGCTGCTGCTTCATCAAAGCCTTTTACCATACCAAGAACGGTTTCACCATAAGGAGCTGCGGTATTCGGATCAGCAACACGTTTCCAGCTGTATACGAAGTCTTTTGCTGTTAAAGGTGAACCATCAGACCATTTAAGACCACTGCGTAATTTAAAAGTCCAAGTCAGACCATCTGGGCTTACTTCATAAGATTCAGCAGCGCCTGGGATAATCTTATTGTCTTTATCAATATTTAACAGACAGTCAAATGCAAATAAAAGCATGTTACCACCATCAACGGAACTGTTAAGTGCAGGGTCGATAGTTTCAGGGTTAGGACCGATTTGTGCAACAAGCTGTTTTGCTGCACCGCTGTCTCCGCTGTCACCACTGGTGTTAGCGTCGGTTGTGCTGCTGGTATTACTGCTGGTGTTACTGCTGGTGTTACCGTTATTGTCGCTAGTGTCTGTTTTTTTGCCGCAGGCAGCCAGAACGGTAGTAGCCAACATAACAAGTACTAAGAAAAATGAGATTTTTCTTTTCATAAATTTCCCTCCTTAATTTTTAGGTTATATACAATTCACCCCAGTTTATTTGGGGTGAGATTGGGCAGAATTATACCGTGGCTATTTAACACGGTCCAGGTGATGACAGGCTGCAAAGTGACCGGTAGAAACTTCTTTCCACTCCGGTTCTTTCGCTGCACACTGCTCATCCGCATAAGGACAACGGGTACGGAAACGGCAGCCGGATGGCGGATTTACAGGGCTTGGGACATCACCTTTTAAAACAATACGTTTGTTTTCTCTTGAGGAAACCGGATCTGCAACGGGGATAGCAGATATCAAACTGCGGGTATAAGGATGAACACTGTGGGTAGTTAATTCATAACTATCTGCCAGTTCCACCAATTTACCTAAATACATAACACCAATACGGTTGGAGATATGCTTTACAACGCTTAAGTTATGGGAAATGAACAGATAAGTCAAGTCCATTCTATCCTGAAGTTCCTCAAACATATTTACAACCTGTGCCTGGATGGATACATCCAGAGCAGAGATAGGTTCATCACATACTATGAATTCCGGATTTACCGCTAAAGCACGGGCAATACCGACACGTTGGCGCTGACCGCCGGAAAATTCATGGGGGTAACGGTTGGCATGTTCTGTATTCAGTCCAACCAGACTTAACAGTTCTACAATACGGTCACGGCGTTCTTTTGCATTCGCCGCAAGTTTATGAATATCAATCGCTTCTCCTACAATATCTCCCACTGTCATACGGGGATCTAAGCTAGCATAGGGATCCTGAAAAACAATCTGCATTTTACGTCTGTACGGAAGCATGTTAACATGCGTAATATCAGTTCCATCATATATAATTTTACCTTCGGTGGGTTCATGAAGGCGGAGCAGGGTACGTCCTGTGGTAGTCTTACCGCAGCCGGACTCACCTACAAGCCCAAGAGTTTCTCCTTTATTGACAAAGAAGGAAACATCATCTACTGCTTTTACGACTTTTTTATCAAAATAGCCACTTCCGTGTACAGGGAAGTATTGCTTAAGATGCTGTACCTCGACTAGTTTTTTCTTTTCCATCAGGCTTGCGCCTCCTTTTCAAATTTAGCCTTATCTAGCAGCCAGCAGGCACTGTAATGATCCTTATCCACATGGGTATATTCCGGCATGGTACGCAGACAGATTTTCATACAGGAGTTGCAGCGGGGTGCAAAAGGACATCCTGCCGGAGGATTTAACATATCTACCGGCTGACCTTCGATTGGCACCAGTTTCTTATGTTCCTCATCATTAATATTAGGCACACTTAAAAGCAGCCCCTTTGTATATTCATGGGACGGGTGATAGAATATATCATCTGTTGTTCCCGTCTCTACTACCTTTCCTGCATACATTACGGCAATACGGTCACACATACCGGCTACAACACCTAAATCATGTGTGATAAGTATAATTGCCATTCCAAGCTTCTGCTTAAGTTCTGTCATCAGCTCCAGAATCTGAGCCTGAATCGTAACGTCAAGTGCTGTAGTTGGTTCATCGGCAATAAGCAGCTTCGGTTCACAGGCAAGTGCCATGGCAATCATAACACGCTGACGCATACCTCCTGAAAGCTCATGAGGATACTGTTTCAGACGTTTTCCTGGTTCATTGATACCAACCAGCTGTAAAAGTTCTTTTGCTCTTTCCTGAGCCTGTTTTTTATTTTTATCGGTATGAAGAAGAATTGCTTCCATAATCTGGTTTCCTACTGTATAAACAGGATTTAAACTGGTCATGGGATCCTGGAAGATAATAGATACTTCATTACCTCTCATTTTGCGCATTTCACGTTCTGTCATCATATTCACATGATGACCATTAAAATAAATATCTCCGCCAATCATACGACCGGGATGTGCTGTTAAGCCCATTAAGCTGTAAGCAGTTACAGACTTGCCGGAACCACTTTCACCTACAATACCCAGTACTTCGCCTTCACGGACGGACAGGGAAACATCATTGAGCGACTTGACTTCACCGGCTGGGGTGAAGAAAGAGAGGCGCTCATTTTGTATATCTACTAAAAATTCACTCATATAATTTACTCCTCTCCATTTCTTAGCTCTTCATCTTAGGGTCAAAGGCATCTCTAAGTCCATCACCAAATAAGTTAAAGCTTAAAATGATAAGACTGATCATGATAGCAGGTGCTAAAAGCAAATATGGATAAGTATTAATACCATTAACCGCATCACTGGCTAAGGAACCCAGAGACGGTAATGGAATGGCAACACCCAGTCCAAGGAAGCTTAAGAAGCTTTCTGTAAAAATGGATGAAGGAATCTGCAATGTAGTTGTAACAATTAAAGTACCAATACAGTTAGTCAAGAGGTGTCTGCGGATTATTCTTCCATTGCTTGCGCCTAAGGCTCTGGCTGCAGTTACATATTCGCTCTGTTTTAAGGTAAGCACCTGGCTTCTTACGATACGTGCCATACCTACCCAGTATAATAAAGCAAATACTAAGAAGATACTAATTAAATTAACACCGATAACCTGAATCCAATGAAATCCGGGCAGTGTGGCTAATTTGTTCATAGGCTCCTTGATAGCAAAGGATATCAAAACGATAAGTAAAATGTCTGGAACCGTATATACAATATCCGCGATACGCATCATGATCATATCTGTCCAACCGCCAAAGAAACCGGCAATCGCACCAAAGGTAGATCCGATTACTAATATAAGAGCAGATGCAATTAATCCAACCAATAAGGAGATACGACTGCCTACCATTAAGCGGACAGCATAATCACGACCGAGATTGTCCGTTCCTAAGATATGAGGGAAAACCTTCTCTCCGGAATCGATACGGGCTTGTTCCTGTACAGAATAAGTCATCGGTCTTAAGTACTCCGAACCCTGTATCTGTTCATCATATTTGTAAGCATAAAAACTAGGTACAATAAATGCAAGAAGCATTACTATTATAATAACGGCAAGACTTACCATTGCCACTTTATTTTTCTTTAAGCGGTTTATCGCATCTTTCCAGAAGCTGACACTTGGGCGCAGCTGTACCAGACTCTGCTTTTCATCATCAGAAGCAGGGAGAAAATCGTCCACCTTCAACTGAAAACTGAATGTATTCTGTTTCATTATATATTCCTCCTCAATTCAGCTGAATACGTGGGTCAATCAGTTTATAAACGATATCCACTATTGTATTCATAACAATTACTAACGTAGCAAGAAAAATTGTAGTTCCCATAATAACGGTATAATCACGGTTCATGATGGAACTAACAAACTGACCTCCAAGGCCGGGAATAACAAAAATCTTTTCTACAATAAAGCTGCCTGTAAGAGTATAAGCTAATAATGGTCCTACATAAGTAACAACCGGCAGAATCGCATTACGTAACGCATGTTTAAAAATGGAAAGAAACTGTGACACACCTTTTGACTTGGCCGTACGTATGTAGTCCTGACCAATTACATCTAGCATGGAAGAACGCATCAACCGAGTGATATAGGCTGTCGGATAAAAGGAAAGTGCAAAGACCGGTAAAACATAATGTAGCGGTGAAGTTAAACCCATGGTCGGCAGTATTCCCAAATGAACACCGAATACATACATCCCCACCGTACAGATTACAAAGCTTGGTACCGCAATACCACCGGTAGCAATGACTATAATAAGATTATCCAGCCACTTTCCACGATTAATTGCAGCTAAACTGCCCAGTGGAATACCGATAAATAAAGCCACCAGTACGGAGATTCCTCCAAGTCTTGCTGATACAGGGAATTTGCTTGTAATTATTCCTGCAACATCACGACCACGCTGCTTTAAGCTGAGACCGAAGTCACCATGAATAATATTCACCATATAATTTTTATATTGCACAATCAGTGGTTTATCTAACCCAAATTTTTCATAAAGGGCTTGCTGTGCCTGCTTGCTGATGGATTTTTCCGCAACGAAGGGACCGCCCGGTACCAGATTCATCAGAAAAAAAGTAATGGTTGCTACTAAAAATATAGTCACTATAGCTGCACTCACTCTTTTGAGAATGTATTTACCCATACAATAACCTACCTTTTTATCTTTTATATTATTTGACGACATGCTGCATATTTAACTGTATAAAGTATAATAATACCCAAAAAGGATAATTTTTCCAAGATAACAAAAAATTGCACACCCAATATGTAAAAATACACACATCTTTGTGCAATTCAAATCCTTTATACGGATATATAAGTGATATACATATTAAGTATAAGAAATACATATCATCTTTACAAGGTAAAATAATACTCAAAAACATGACAAATGTCAAGTAAATTTAATAACTTTTATAAATCGTATACACTTCCAAATAGCGCCAAAACAAAGAAAATGCATACTTTTACATAGGATTGTATTTAAAATGTATTTTTGTATTTCGGTATTCTTGCATTATAACTTATGTTCAGAAGCCAATAAAAATGCATAAATCAGGTATCTGTGTAATTAAGTGTAATTAAATACATTAAAAAGTTTAAATATACAAGTTGATTATCTTAGCGAAACGAGCTATAGTATTAGTAGAAAGTTTATCGGAAATTGTCGAATGACTCAAATATATATAGGGGGTAGCTCTATTGAACAGCAACGAACTTAGGAAATTAAGAGACAAAAGCCCATATGAGAATATTATGGATGGTAACTTTGCCATGTATGATAATGTAAGCTATCAGCGAGATATCAATATATGCGGTCCGGAAACCCTAGCCTTACAAAGTGGTAATATTATTAAATATTACCGCTGTAATCTAATGGAAGCTTTTCTAATTACTACTGCTAAAGAATAAATTAACATAGTACACCTTGATACAAATAAAAAGCTTCTGCAGACAGGATATATATACCTGCTCATGCAGAAGCTTTTTACAAATCATCTTATACTAATTGTCCAGTTTCTAATTCATTTCCGTTTGAATTTAATAATGGTTCACAATTCACAATCCAGAATGTATACATGAATACGTTTTATCTTCACTTTAAACCAGATGATAAAATACTTATTATGATGTGAAATACATTTTATAGTTTGTTGGATAACTGTTAACATGAAAGGAGTCCCTTAGAAAATATATACAATAAAATACAATCTTTACTCCTGGCATTTAATCTAATAACTGATACAGTAAACCAGTTCCGGTTTCATACCAGATATAGGATTCCATAAATAGGTTTAACCTTGTATTTATTTAATTTTAAAAGCGTTCTTGCCAAGGTACTGTGCAGTATCTCCTAATTGGTATTCAATCCTTAATAACCGGTTATACTTAGCCACACGGTCACTTCTGCTGGGCGCACCTGTTTTGATCTGCCCTGCATTGGTTGCTACGGCTATGTCAGCCAGGGTCACATCTTCTGTTTCACCGGATCTATGGGAAACAATAGCCGTCCAGCCGTTGTTTTTAGCCATCTCGATAGCTTCCAGTGTTTCTGTAAGCGTACCAATCTGATTAAATTTAATCAGTACGGAATTAGAAATTCCAAGTCCCATACCCTCGTTTATACGTTTCGTATTCGTAACAAATAAATCATCGCCTACTAGCTGGATTCTTCCACCCAATCGATCGGTAAGTTTCTTCCAGCCTGAAAAATCTTCTTCTGCAAGACCATCTTCTATTGACATAATCGGATAACGGTTGCATAAGTCCTCCAGATAATCAATCATGGTATCAACGGTCTTATATTCGCCTGCTTTCCAGAATAAGTACTCTCCTTCTCTGCCAGCCTTTTTCGCTTCCTCATACATCTCTGTGGAAGCTACATCCATAGCAATATAAAAATCCTTACCTGGTTCATATCCAGCTTCTTTAATTGCCTTTACAATGTAATCAAGGGCTTCGTCGTCACTGCCAAACTTAGGAGCGAAACCACCTTCATCACCAACTGCCGTTACATAACCATCCGCTTTTAGCAGTTTTTTTAAGGTATGGAATACGGTTGTGCTCCATTCAAGTCCAGCCGAAAAGGATGGTGCCCCTACCGGCATAATCATAAATTCCTGGATATTTAAACTGGAATCTGCGTGTTTACCTCCGTTAATGATATTCATCATAGGTACCGGCAATACTTTTGCATTCACTCCGCCAATGTACTGATAAAGTGGCAGGTCAAGGGATTCCGCTGCTGCTTTTGCTACTGCCAGGGAAGCACCTAATATGGCATTGGCACCTAAACGACCTTTGTTATCCGTACCATCAAGCTCTATCATCTTTTTATCAATTTCAACCTGATTCAATGCATTCATGCCGATTAATGCCTGGGCAATTTCTGTATTAACATTTTTAACTGCGTTTAATACCCCCTGCCCTAAATATCTTTTTTTATCATTATCCCTGAGTTCAACTGCTTCGAAGGCTCCTGTGGAGGCACCGGAGGGAACTGCTGCCCTGCCAAGACTTCCGTCTGCCAATACAACTTCTACTTCTACCGTTGGATTTCCTCTGGAATCAAGTATTTCTCTGCCTACAACTTTTTCTATTGCTAAATTCTTTCTCATCGTGTTCTCCTTCTTTCTAAATTTCTCTAAATTATGTTTTGGTAAATTTTATTACCGGGTCTGAATTACTTCACATTATGCTATCACCGTAAATGTCCAATTATAGTATAAACACTGTCTGCAAATGTATGCACTATGTGAGGATATGGAATGTACTTTATATTTTATTTAATCAGTTGCATATTTAGAAGATAGGACATCTTCTATCTTTATTATACCATAACCTCTGAAAAAAGTTGTACATATTTTGGTAGTTTTCCTACATTTTTTTGGAAATTTTAATTTATTCAACGACCCAATTTATTGATATTTTAAGGAACAATATGATATACTAAATGCAGACTCACAAAGAAGAAAAAATTAAAAAAGAAAGGTGTATTGCAAGTGGACTTGCGATGCAACGGGTGTATCATGAATAAAAATTATGAAGAGTTATCAAAGAAGATAGAAAAATGTATGGCTTTTCAGGCGGCTCTTACATTATTTGAATGGGATGCGGAGACATTGGCTCCGGAGGAGTCTATGGAGTATACTTCCAAGACAATTGGTATTCTTTCTAATGAATTCTTTACCAGTTTAATTAATGACGAGGTAAAAAAACTCATTCGTAAGCTCAGTGATGATAAGGAACACGAAACCCTTGATTTCAACCAGAAAGCTATCGTAAAAGAAATCAAAAAATCCATTGAAGAACTGGAACATATTCCTCCGGAAGAATATCAGGCCTTTAGTGAACTAACCGCAAAAGCCTCTGGGATCTGGTCGAGAGCTAAAAATAAGAAAAGTTTTGCTGATTTTTCAGAAACTCTGGACGAAATTATTATGTATCGTAAGAAATTTGCAGGGTACCGTGCTAAAAATAAGGAAAAGCTCTATGATATTTTATTAAACGATTTTGAAGAAGGCTTTAATATGGAAAAACTGGATGAATTCTTTGGCAAAATCAAAGAAGCCGTTATTCCTTTGTTAAAAGAAGTCACTAAGAGAAAGGATACCATTGATAAATCTTATAATCACAAATATTATGATGTAGAGAAACAAAAAGAATTCTGCCGCTATGTCAGCGGTTACGTAGGATTTGATTTTAACCGCGGTGTTATAGCAGAAAGTGCTCATCCCTTCACTACTAATCTTCATAATCATGACGTCCGCATTACCAATCATTTTCATGAAGACAACTTGGAAAGTGCTATCTTTTCTATTATACATGAAAGCGGTCATGGTATCTATGAGATGCATATTGACGATGCCATTACCCAGACACCGGTTGGAACCGGAACCTCCATGGGTATGCATGAGTCCCAGTCCCGATTCTTTGAGAATGTAATCGGAAGAAGCGAAGCATTTTGGAAACCGTTGTTTCCCAAGCTGAAAGAAACCTTCCCTGAGCAGTTAAAGGAGGTTACCTTAGAGCATTTTATCAAAGGGATTAATAAAGCTGCTCCAGGTTTCATCCGTACGGAGGCTGATGAATTGTCTTATTCTCTTCATATTATTATCCGTTATGAAATTGAGAAAATGATCTTTGCTGATGAGCTAAAAATCGAAGATCTTCCAAAAGTCTGGAATGAAAAATACAAAAAATATATGGGAATTGAACCGGAGAATGATGCAATTGGTGTTTTACAGGACATCCACTGGGCCGGCGGCAGCTTCGGCTACTTTCCCTCCTATGCAATCGGAAGTGCTATTGCCGCGCAGATTTATTATCATATGAACTCGATTATGCCAATTGATGAATACTTAACAGCCGGAAATCTTACTCCAATTCGGGAATATTTAAATAATCACATCCATAAATACGGTAAAACCAAAAATACCAATGAAATTTTAACAGAAATGATGGGTGAAGAATTAAATGCAGACTATTATGTCAAATATCTGACCGAAAAATACAATAAGTTATATGAATTGAATTAATATAATTTTTTTGTCTGCTTCATATTGAAAAAAAGCTTTTTTCATTGTATAATTAATCTAATTTACGAATAATTAAACATTTTAAGAAACGAGGTACCACTTTATGAAACTATGGGGCGGACGCTTTACCAAAGAAACCGATCAGTTAGTGCATAACTTTAATGCATCCATATCCTTTGATCAGAAATTTTTCAAACAGGATATTGACGGAAGCATTGCCCATGTTACCATGCTGGCAAAACAGGGCATTCTAAGCGATTTAGAGAAAGTAGCAATCATTAATGGCTTAAATGATATTAAGGAAGAGATAATTAGCGGTAGCTTAGTAATCGATGGGACCCATGAGGATATCCACAGTTTTGTAGAAGCCAACCTGATTAACCGGATTGGTGAACCGGGCAAAAAACTCCACACTGGCAGAAGCCGTAATGATCAGGTTGCCTTGGATATGAAATTATATACCAGAGATGAATTACTTCAGATTAAGGAACTTTTAAAGGATTTATTAGTAGTGCTCCAAAAGGTCATGAAGGAAAATCTGGATACTTATATGCCTGGTTTTACCCATTTACAAAAAGCCCAGCCTATTACCCTCGCTCATCATATGGGTGCTTACTTTGAGATGTTTAAACGGGATCATTCCAGGCTTTTAGATATTTATGACCGGATGAATTACTCTCCTATTGGCTCTGGTGCCCTTGCCGGGACTACTTATCCCCTTGACCGTGCTTATACCGCCAGACTGTTAGGTTTTGACGGACCAACCCTTAATAGCATGGATTCCGTTGCTGACAGAGATTATCTGATTGAATTTTTAAGTGGCTTATCTATCATTATGATGCATTTAAGCCGTTTCTGTGAAGAGATTATCATTTGGAATTCCAATGAATATCAATTTGTGGAACTGGACGATGCCTATTCCACAGGCAGCAGTATTATGCCGCAGAAAAAAAATCCGGATATTGCAGAATTGGTCAGAGGAAAGACCGGACGGGTATATGGTTCTTTAATTTCTCTTCTTACCACCATGAAAGGGCTGCCTTTAGCTTACAATAAAGACATGCAGGAGGATAAGGAACTTACCTTTGATGCCATGGATACTGTAAAAGGCTGTTTAGGGCTTTTTACCGGTATGCTCTCTACTATGAAGTTTAATATACCCGCTATGGAAAACAGCGCGAAAAACGGCTTTACCAACGCAACAGATGCAGCGGATTACCTGGTTAACCATGGCGTTGCCTTTCGGGATGCCCACGGTATTATCGGGCAACTGGTACTTTACTGTATTGATAAAGGGATTGCTATAGATGATATGTCCCTGGAGGAATTTAAAGCAATCAGTCCTGTCTTTGAAGCGGATATTTATGAAGCAGTCAACCTAAAGACCTGTGTAGAAAAACGCAATACCATAGGAGGACCCGGAAAAGCAGCTATGGCACAGGTAATTGCTCTAAACGAAGAATATTTGAAGTCTATACTATAGGTAAATAATTTTATTAAGAAAATCAAAAAGAGGATTTACACCAGGAAGTATTATATTCTGGTGTAATCCTCTTTTTCTCATAACTAATATCTTTTACGGTAAATATAATACGAATATACATTTATCGCAACTATTCCGCTAAGCATAATAATAAAAACTATTTTATTAATATAATCAGATTTCAAGAAACCCATAACAATCATGAAAACACCAATGATAATAAATAAATAACCACCTGCTTTATGGGTTTTGCGCCATACATATTCATCGTTTAAGGTCCAGGGATTTCGGATTCCAATAAAATGGTTACCTTTTAAGGCAGGCATATAATTCCCTATAAGAATGAAAAAGATACCCATAACCACCGGCAGAATTACACTGATATTAATATTATAACCCAATGCAATAATAATTGAAGTCCAGTTTAAGCCAATCATTAAAATTACGGTTGCTATTTCAAGAATCCTGTATACCTTGATATGTTTTTCATTACTAATCTTGCGTGTACTGAATTTTGCAAATAATTCAAAACAAATCAGAATAAGCAGCGGCAGCAGCCCTAACCCAATAATACTGCCTTTCTTACCCCAGCCATCAACTTCAAACCGTAAATTCCAGTGGACTGGTATTTGCTCGGGCAGCTTAGGATAACTAAACAGAGTTCCGATACTTGATACGATTGCTAATAACCATATCATATTTTTACTTATTTTCTTCATAATCCGTTTCTCCTTCGCTGCTGTTCTTATTGGTAAAATCAAAAAACCATTTAACCATATCTTCAAATACTGTCGTATTCAAGGTGTATACAATATTCTGACCCTGTCTTTCATCACTGATTAAGCCTGAATTCTTTAATATAGTTAAGTGATGGCTGATTGAGGGTTTACTAATATTAAAATAGTCAGCAATCTCACCTGCATTTAGATCCTTTTTTGATAATAGTTCAAGAATCCTGCGCCTGGTAGGATCAGCCAAAGCTTTAAAAGCATCATTCATGATAACCTCCATCTGCTCCATTAACGGCAAACAAATACTGAGTATAAAGCATCCTGTATGCTTTTTGCCGTTTGAATAACACTTTTCTTTTCAACCTGTTCATCCTTTCGTAAAATGAGTATTTAAATGTACTGCAAGATCTGTTTTGATACTAAAGTGACTGAAATAGTTTCTCACCTTTTGTATTTAAGTAATGATATAAAAAGCAGGTCATTAATGCGATAACTACTGTACTTGCGGCATTAGTATAAACGGGTTTTATATCTGAGAGTCCGAGTAAAAGTACTATGGGGAGTGCGACTACGGCAATTCCTCCAAAGGTTGCAATCATGGAAGCTGCACTCTGTTTAATTACCGAGACCTCGGAAGTCCAGTCCAGCTTTGGCAGTAAGAGATTAATCACCAAACCCGATACCGCTGTAAAAGCAGCATATACAACAGGCATTAAAAAAAGGACTATGATATCGTCAATTGCTAATTTAAGTCCAACTGCGATTAAGATGCCATTCAAAAAAACTGCCGGCAGGGTAATGGTTAAATTAACTGCGATTTTGCTTAAGAAGATGGTTTTTATTGAAACCGGTGAAGTTTTTAGTATCCATAAATTCCTGCCTTCTAAAGAAATGGAACAAGCAGTAATAAAAGTCATGGAAACACACATCGACACGATAAGCGGTGCAAGTGCACCAGCCATGCTGGACATCTGAGGTATCTCTAAAATCTGAGCCAGCTTTTCCGGACTCAAAAACAAAGTAGCTAACGCCCCAATCATCATCATGACAATGCCAAAAGCTGTATTCATAATATATAAACTGGAGGAAAAAAATCTCTTTAATTCCTTCTGGTATAAAGCCTTGAAAGGGCTGCCCTGCTTAAGTGCTCCTATCTTATAATTGGATTTTGTCCGGTTTGCAGCAATACCGGTATTAATTGCTTTAAATTTTATACCAACAAAGTAAGCAAATACAATAAGTGCTATACCAGATATCATTAGGAAAATCAACATGGAATATGGATTAAGTTCACATACTGCTCTCCGGTACATAGCGGCCAGAGGATAGATTCTGTCTATCTGCTTTGTCAGAACTGAACTCATCTGTCCCAATGCTTCCTCAGAATCCATTCGAAATCCAAATATCATAAATCCACCTAGAAAAGCGAAGGTTATGATTAAATTAAATAAATTACTATGGCGGAACCGGGAGGCAATTATTGTAATCAATGTTCCCATCACTGCAGCTGCAATCATAGGAATAACAGGTATAAACAATACCGTAAGCAGACTAGCTGCATAGAACAAAGGATTTGCTGCCGATAATATCCCATATGCAACAGCAGCCGGTAACATAATTATTAAAGTAAAAGTAATATTAATTGAGTATAATAAGATGAAACGACTAATTACTATCACACTTTCCTTTACAGGCAGTGACATAATCATATCATAATCTTTAAACCCAAACAAGGTCCCTTTTACTTTGTAAATCGTTGTCATAAAAGTCACCACACAAGTTACTGCCATCATTAACTCCGGCAGTAAATAAAGCATTCCGATAAGTTTTAGGGTTGTACCAATAGAATAACTGTAAATAAAAGAAGTTACCGCCATCAAAAGAATGAAAATCAATAAAGCTATACGAAACGTATAGTTTTTTTTCTTTACTATCTTTCTGCTTTTCATGGTTAAGTTAAAATCAAAAGCGGTATGCAGTTGAATCTTTGTTAATAACCAAATTTGTTTCATTATTTACACCCATTGCATATCGCAAGTTTACTTGCGATACTGCCACAAATATAACTGGTTGAAAGAATCATAATGTGGCATCCTTTCTACTCTTTTATTTTCTTTCAACCTTTACCCCTCCTGCTCTTCAATTAATTCCATGAAGACGTCCTCTAAACTATGATTCCCCTTTACAGATGCCGTATCACCACAGGCCACCAGATTTCCCCCTTTTATAATGGCTATTTTGTTGCATAGTTTTTCAGCAACTTCCAGTACGTGGGTTGAGAAAAATATAGCACTACCCTTATCACAAAGTTCGCTCATAATAGTCTTTAAGGTATGTGAAGCTTTGGGATCAAGTCCCACAAAGGGTTCATCAAGTATTAATAACTTTGGACTGTGAATCAAGGCAGAAATAATCACAAGCTTTTGTTTCATCCCATGGGAATAAGAAGATATCAAATCGCCTAAGTTCTGAGTTAATTCAAAGGCATCGGCATATTTTTTTGTAAGGCTCTCCCGCTCTGTTTTTGGTACCCCATAGATATCACCAATAAAGTTTATATACTGTATTCCAGTTAAATGTTCATAGATGTCAGGATTATCCGGTATATATGCTGTTACTCTCTTACAGGCAACCGCATCTTTTTTAATGGAAATACCATTAATCATAATATCTCCTTCTTCAAAATCAAGAACACCTGTAACTGCACGGAGAGTGGTGGTCTTTCCTGCTCCGTTATGCCCGATAAAACCATATATATCCCCTGACTCAACTTCTATGGATAAATTATTTACAGCTTTTTTCCCACCTTTATAGCTTTTACTTAAATTTCTGATACTAAGCATACACTTACCTCCCAATTAATTTCTATTACCTGCTCTTCCTTACTGATATAAAATTATTATAAGCATAGATATTTAGATAATTATCTAAATATCTATGCTTCCTATACTATACTCATCATAATAAAAAGTCAATATATTAAAACACTTAATCCCACTATACTATTATCTTTTCTTTATGATACCCGGATTTCCTGCATTGAAACTAATACTTCCTGAGTTTTCATCTTCCACATTATTGCATCCTTCACAAGTTATTAACCTCAAATGCAAATATACCCTCTAGGAACAAAGTGTCATTAAACTGATACTATCGCGACAAGCGGTTTACATAGCAATAACTTTCTCTCTGCGAGGTGCGCACTCATAGCGGAGCTTTTTTATGTGATAGGACGCAGTTTCTATAACATAAAAAAGGATCCATACCTGATATCAAGTATAAATCCCTTTTATTATATTGCTTTTAATATATTGCTATTAATATATTGTTTTAATATATTGTTTTAATATATTGTTTTAATATATTTATACTGCTTTTCTTATAAATGTTATTATTACTAAATATAAACCAACCGTAACTTTTGCTTATTCTTGTGTATCTGTGGTATCATCTGCCGAATTAACGTCAGTAGTACTGGTGGAATCAGCTCCATAAATAAACTCATGAATTTCTCCACGCATTGCATCCCAGTCAGTAGGCAGCAGGACATCCTGTTTATATTTTCCGATCTGAACTCGCTCTGTTTTATAATTACCGTCAGATGGGATTCTTAAATTCTCAAGTTTCTTTACATTTAAACTGGTTGCTTCTTCTAAATATTCATTAAATTCTGACTGTGTAATGTCTGTTTTTATATTAACATTATTTAATACATCATTCATAAACAAACCAAGTTGTAATACATTCTTTGATTTTAACTTATCAAATATGGAATTAAGGACTGCTCTTTGTCTTTGGGTACGGCCAAAATCGTTATTTTCCGTTCCGGTGGATACCTTACGAACCCTGCAGTAGCCTAAAGCCTGATTACCATTCATAAGCTGAGTACCTGCCTTTACATGACGGTTGGCAGGATCTGAAATATAATTCGTAGTATTCAGATAGTTTGCTTCCGTATTAGTCAAGGTAACATCTACACCACCTACAAGGTCAACTAGTTTTTCAAAAGAGTCGAAATTAACTAAAACATATCCATCTAGATGTACACCAAAATTGTTCTCTATGGTCTGGTACAGCAAATCAATACCACCTCTTGCATAGGCAGAATTTAATTTATTGTTATCGTGACCTGGAATCTCTACATACATGTCCCTCATGATAGAGGTAAGTTTCATGGTCTTATCTTTTGTATTCATGGTGGCGACTATCATTAAGTCGGTATTGGAGGCTCCTCCTATTTCTTCGACACCAAGTAAGAGTATATTTACAATATGCTCAACAGGTCTGTCTGGTTTATGATTTTCAACAGTATTCTGATCATTATCCGTTACATCCGTTGTATTAGAATCTTCATAGTCAAGCTTTCCATAAATGTAATTGCCGGCCAGCTTAATTATCAGACTCCTGCCGCCGGGAGTAAACACCAATAAACAGCCTATTAACATAATTGCTGAAAAAATAATCCCGAAAATTTTAACGCCTTTTGGCACTTTGCCTTTTTTCTTCTTGTTGTTATCATTTGTGCTCGTATCTTTGTCCTCCAATTCCGTGCTGATTTGCTGCGCCAATGAAGAATTGACTTCGTCTATAAACGCGTCTTCATCTTCATAACCGGCTATGTTATTGCCTATATCATCAGAATATTGCTCCCAACCTTTGTTTTTACTTCCATCTCCGGGAATATCCTTACTCTTATCATTTGTATAACGGTTATTATCTTTATCCATCCCATTCCACTCCTAAGGTTACTAGTATATAATTCCACTTTTCTGTCGAATTATCAGATAATTGGAAATAATTTAAATCCCGAACAATTATATCACATGTCAAGTAAAAAATAAAATAATATTTTATAAAATTAAGAAAACTTAAGGTCTCATAAGAATATCTTTATAATCTGTTTATTTTTTAGTATTCATATAATCGTTAATGGTTATTCTATGTCTTATTAACCAAAAATCTAAAAAAATAACAGTTTATAATTGTATACAAATTATATTTGCCACCAAAGGACCTTGTATGGGATATTGTGGCAATTTGCTAAAAGTTATATTAGATTTCATACCTGCGGGACACATAAAAAGATAAGCCCTCATTTCGAGAGCTTATCAATCAATTTTACGATTTCTTCAATTTTTTCATCTTCTGTACCCTGTTCAAATCCTTCTTTTACACATGCTCCTAAATGAGCGTGAATCACTTCATTGTTTACCTTTCTTAGGATTGCCTGGGTAGCCATAAGCTGATTTGAAACTTCAATACAATAGCGGTCCTCTTCAACCATTTTTAATAAACCATCGATCTGCCCTCTGGCAGTTTTTAAAAGACGAGTAACCTTAGTCTTATCCGCTTTCATATCACTCTCCTGATTATCTGCTAAAAAGACCTTTTTTTTCTTCTATAGACACCACTTCGTATCCGGCTTCTGTAACGGCATCTTTAAAAACAGCGTCACTCACATCGGAATCAAAACTTACCACCGCAGCCTTTTTCTTCAGGTCTACTTTTGCATTAACTCCAGAAATACCATTTAATGCTTTTTCTACTCTGGCCTGGCAATGGCTGCAGGTCATTCCTTCAATTTTTAATATTTTCTTCATGATTTTTCTCTCCTTATATGTTATTATATACAGATATTAATATCTCATGCTGTTGTTAAGAGATTGACCTCCACCGTATTTATCCGTTATCTTTTAAAACTTTTTTAGCAGTTTACTGACAACCGGGCAGGTCATCCCCAGTAACGTTAATTTTATTGCAGGGTAAAATCTTATCTGAACTAAGTAAAAGTCTTTCCTAATTCAAAATGCTCTGAACCTCTATACCCCCGTGGGGTGTACAATAAAACAATATATCTTTTTGCTTCATTTGTCAAGAATTTAATAAGACAAAATTATAATTACAATCCTAAAACTTTACAAAGAACAAGCCAAAATACTGTTCTAGAACCATAATTAGAACACTATTCTGGCTTTTCATTACTTGATTTGAATATAGCTATTTACTATAAATTTCAAATTCTGCTACCTGTCCTCCCCCTGCACCCGAATTTTCGGTAAATGAGAGCTGAACAAATCTGGTTTTAATATCCTCGAAGATTAACTGTACTTCATTACCAGTATCAGGATCAAACGTATATTGCTTTGAATCGATAAAGTCTGTAAATTTATTTCCATCTTCACTGATCTGAACCGAAAAGGTTTGGGTACGTTTTCCCCAGGCTGGGTCAGGGCATAGAGCAACACGGATAGCATGGATTTTAGAGGGTTGTTTCAAGTCTACGGTTAAGGTATTGGGATAATCCGATTTTCCTTCCCAGTAGGATATTCCAGCTGTATCCCCGTCCACCACTTTTCTTGGCGTGTAAACATCATTAAAACTACTGGCTTCCACCTTCTTACCTAATGCAATATTCGTTCCCTCCGGCAATACCAGGACATAATCTTTCTTTACAAAGTCTGGGTGTTCCATAGGCTCTGTCTGTTTGGGAGCCTTTACAACAGTAACATTAGCCGCATCTATGGATTGCGGCGGTTCCTTTAACCATGTTACGGCATATAAAATTAATGCAACATTAGCTGCAGCTAGCAATCCGATTAATAATCTTCTAACTATTTTCATAGGGCACACCTCTCATTCTAAAGTAAGATTTTTAGCAGTAGCTGCATCAATTTCAAATTTTCCCTGCTCAAAACTTGTTATCCTCTCACCTAGTATCTCAAGATTTTTTATGCTCACGCCATCAACCGTATGGCTTTCATCAAATCCGCCGATGTGGGAAGCATTAAATTTCCCGGATAAAACCTTAACTCCGTCAATACTTATATTACGTACCTGTCCTCTTTCTTTTGTCGTTGACCAATTTGAATTCTGGACAATATTAAGGTCAATTAAGTAAGGGGCTTCCTCGCCATCACCAGATCCCATTTGAGCATTTTCCACTGTTATGTTTTTAAAGCTTATATTAGAAACCAGTGCATCATCGGCGTTATGGATGGAAATAACTGGTTTGTGAAAATTATTTAAAACGGTAATATCCTCAAAATTCACTTTGCTGATGGCTGCCTCTGCCCTATTACCCTTATTGGTTTCATAACCAACCTCCATAGATTGGGCAAGGTCAGTCCATAGCTGCATATTTTTAAACGTTATATTCTCAGAATTTCCTTCATAATTTTTGACTACCAAAGAGTCATCCCAGCTTCTTACAAAGCAATTACTTATCTGGTAATTCTTACAAGACGATAGACTGATACCGTCACCATTGGGTCTGGAGGAGATAATCTTAACCCCGTTGATTACTCCATTGGTTGAACTCTTAGCGGCACACACCCAGGCATTGGGATTTAATACAATAACATCTTTTATGGTTATATTGTCACAATTATCAAACTTTAACGGGATATAAGCATTTTTCCCGAGCCAGCCCTCCAGCTTGGAACCATCAATAATTCCTCTTCCGCAAACCGTTATATTCTTTGCGTAATTGGCATTTACAATGCCGTGAATGACTGCTCCACCAGAAATATACAAAGTCTGATTGTCTTCTAGCATAATGGATCCAATATTCCATTCACCGGGACCAATATAAACAACATTCCCATCGTCCTGTAACGGTACATCTGTCTCTATGGGATTGGCAAAAATGTGTACAGCCCGGGATGCAGAATCATTAAAGGTTATGGTATAGGTATCCGGTTTGGTTATCATAAAGGTTATCTGATGGTTTTCTTTATCAATTTCAGGCTTTATACCATAACTTACCGGGCTTATTTTTACTGTATCGATATCAATTGAAGGAACCTTTACTTCCACTTTAGCCGCCCTGGCGAAATCAAAATAAGCGACCGGAGTTCTGGACTGGGGAGGCATATAATCAGGAACCCAGCTTCTGGTATGGTTTACATTGGTGTCATATACATAACAGTCGTATCCATTTACCGATATTTTGGTATCCGTGCAGTGCATCAGGGAAAAATCCCTTAATTTCTCACTGGTATTTATAAGATCTGCTGCCGTAGCATCTTTTAATGATTTTGGTCCCTCATATAACACTAATTTTGCATCTTTTAGACTTATCACCTGCTTCACCTCTGCTGCTTTTAGGTGTATATATGTAAAAATCCCGCCACACAAAATAAGCAGAACCAATGCAAAAATCCATTCACTGACTCCGCTTCTGGTTTTTTTACCCTCCATAATTACCCTCCATTCTTCTAACTATTCTTTTAACTATTCTTTTAACTATTCTTCTAACTATTCTTCTAACTATTCTTCTAACTATTTATCTAACACCAACCAATTATCAGCTATCTAGTATTGATTTCCAATCAATTTCCTCCTGTAAATTCGCCACCGCATAATCAGCCCTTAACTGCTTATATTCCGGTCCAACCCCCAAAGTTCTCATATGTGCTGCTTTTGCTGCAATAATACCTGCTATGGAGTCCTCCACCACCAGGCAGTCTTCTTTCAGAAGTCCTAGTTTTTCAGCTGCTACTTCAAATACTTGGGGATCCGGTTTTGATCTTGTAATATCAAGTCCGCAGCTGACCTTGTCAATATATGGTGTAAGTCCTGTTTTATCCAAAATCAGTGGTGTGTTCTTACTGACGGAACCAATTCCAATTAAAATTTCTTTCTCTTTTAACATCTTAAGAGTATTAATAACACCTGGAAGAATAGCATCCTCCTTTAAGGATTGCAGAAGCTTAATATAGTATTGATTTTTACGTTCTGCAAACTCTTGTTTTTCTTCCTCAGAATATACCCTGCTGCCTTTACTTAAGACAACCTCCAGCGATTCCATACGGCTTACACCCTTTTGCCTTTTGTTATCCTCTTTGGTAAAATTGATAATTCCAAGTTCTTTTGCAAACTTTTCCCACGCTTTAAAATGCATCTCGTCCGTAGAGACTAATACTCCGTCAAGATCAAAAATAACGCCTTTTATCATTCTTATACCCATTACATATCACAAATCCATCTGCGATACGGCCACAGAAAAAAATTTATTACTAAATCCGGTTGAAAGATTCTTATATGGAATCTTTTAAATGTATGTGTTTTCTTTCAAACTTTGAAAGATTCTAATATGGTATCTTTTTTTAAATATTTATGTTTTCTTTCAACCTTTGAAAGATTCTAAGATGGTATCTTTTTAAATATATATGTTTTCTTTCAACCTTTGAAAGATTCTAAGATGGTATCTTTTTAAATATATATGTTCTCTTTCAACCTTTGAAAGATTCTAAGATGGTATCTACTTTGAAGTTATATTTTCTTTCAACCTTTGAAAACTTCTAATGTGGCATCCTTTCTATAATATTTTTTTAAACTTCCGACCATGATACCGTTATCTGCCATCACAATACAGGAAGAAGTTCTTTTCGTATGTAGCAATTTCAAATATAATTAATCTGTACTTTTATTTACATTTGTGATAGACTATAATAATAATTAGTTTAACCTTAAACCTATGAAGAAAGGATCATCTTGGATGACTACTATAAAGGATATCGCTCAAGCTGTTGGTGTTAGCTGTACCACAGTCTCTAACGTAATTCACGGCAGGGCTGGCCGTGTTTCCGCGGAAACCATAGCCCATATCAATGAAACGATTGAAAAGCTAGGTTATGTACCCAATATGTCAGCACGCTCCCTGGTATCTAGTTCCTCAAAAGTAATTGGAATGATCAGCCACCTGACCCAGAATAAAAATGAAAGTATCGTGGAAGACCCTTTTCATTCTGCTTTTATTGGATCCATTGAAAAAACTTTACGTGAAAACGGATATTATCTTATGCTGCGTACCGTTGAAACCACTGCTGATTTATTGACTTTTCTTCGCAACTGGAATGTGGACGGACTTTTTTGTACCGGTGTTTTCCAGGATGAATTTTTTGATGCCTTGGCCGGCTTATCTATTCCAATCGTATTAATAGACAGTTATGTAACACACCCCAATATGTGTAACGTAGGTCTGGAAGATTATAATGGCGGTTACACCGCTACCAGATATTTGATTGATAAAGGTCACAAAGAGATTGCTTTTGCTTCTCCTACAATAAAAAAAAGAGGTGTTGTATACGAACGTTTCCTAGGTTACCAAAAGGCACTTACAGAAGCTGCCATCCCCTTTCGTCCCGAACTGGTTTTTGAACAGGAACTGGATGTGAATACTACTGTAGCTTTAGGTATGAATCTGGCAAAACGAAACGATATCACTGCTGTTTTTGCTACTGCGGATATATTAGCTGCTGGAATCATGTCAGGTCTTAATCAAGCCGGGAAAAGAGTCCCAGAGGACATCTCTGTCATTGGTTTCGATGATATTAACTTATGCCATCTTACTTCTCCACGGCTTACTACTATTCACCAGGATGCACCATTAAAAGGTAAATTAGCCGTCTATTTTTTAATTGATCAGCTGGAGAATAAACCAATACCTAACCGGGAAGTGATCCTTCCAATCCATCTGGTAGAACGAAACAGCGTTAAAGCAAGGTAACCTCAGCCCGGTCTTTCGTAACCATGACTCCATACAAGTCTCCTTTGTATATTAACTTAAAGGATAAGCGTTCCCACTTAGCCGGTAACGCTGCCTTTGCCTTTAATACTCCGTTTTCTTCATGGATACCGGCAAAACCTTCTATTGCAGTCATATAAGCTCCGCCGGAGGCTGCCGGATGGGTTCCGCCAATATAGATAAGTCCTGCCCATTGTTTCCCGCCTCCGCTTAAATCAGCATCGGCTGATTTTCTAAATAAAGGATACGCTTTATCCGGCATACTGCATTTACAAGCTAACATCGCATACATACAAGCGCTTAAAGAAGAACCATGTTCTGTCCTTGGTTCGTAATAATCCCAGTTCTTTCGCAGCAGGTCCTTACTATAATCCTCTGAAAATAAGTTCATCAGGGTAACAACATCAGCCTGTTTGATTACCTTGGTATGAGAAGCAATACCATAAGCACCGCCCCAATATTCTTTCTCATGAAGGATACGCCCCTTTAACTCGCCCAGCCCTACATCTTCCAATTTTTCGTAACCATCAAACTGCGGGATAATACCTGTTTTCTCATCCGGTTCCGGTATATACAGCCTTTTTGCTGCATCTTCATAGGTAGCTTTTAAACCCTTTAAATCATAGCCCTTTTGTTCTAACGCTTTCGTATCCAGGGACTTTTCCTTTAACAACCAATCTAGTACAGTTACCGCACTGTCAAAGGTATACTTGGCCATGCGGTTTGTATAGGCATTATTATTGACTCTTTCATGGTATTCGTCAGGTCCAATGACATCATGGAGTTCATAACGATCTATGGGAACTCTTTTTACCAGCAAATCATAATAAAATCTTGCACATTCCAAGATGACCCTGTCTCCGCCTTCTTCCAATAAATCCTTATTGCCGGTATAATTCACATACCGCATAATGCCATAAACCACAGCTGAAGATATATGTATCTGCTTATCTTTAAAATAAGTCCTCATCTGCCTGCCGGTAAATACATCGGTCACATTATAATCGGAGCAGGCATCATATCCGCCCTCCTGACTCTCCCAGGCATAAAAAGCTCCGTCATAGCCGTAACTTTTTGCTTTCTTTAAGGCTCCATCCAGAGTATCGATACGGTATTTTAGCAGCGTTTTTGCTACCTCCGGTTCAGTAAAGAGAAAGAAATCCAGCATAAACATTTCCGTATCCCAAAAAACCGCACCTTTATAAGTCTGTCCTGACAAGCCCCTTGCTGCTATAGACAAACTATCAGAATGCCTTGGGGCTATGCAGTGAAGATGATATATGGAGTAATTAAGTCCCTCCATGGCTGCATCATCCCCCTCAATCGTCACCTCGGAAATGCTCCATTTCTTTTCCCATTCCTTGAAATGGCTTTTTAAAGCTGCCTCGTAGCCGGCTTTTTCTGCGCCGTCAACTACGGTTTTTGCACGATCCATATAATCTTCTCTGTCTTTACTGGTAAAGACACTGATAAATTTATTAATAGTATAGGTTTTTCCTGCTTTGGCATGAAAAGTTAAAACTCTGGATATTGTTCTGTCTGCTTTATGTATCTCTTCTGTTGAAAGAAAATCTGCATTATAAACTTCAAATACTACAACTTTATCTTTGCTTTCATGGGTAATACCTACTGCTTTTATGATATTGCCCTCTTCGGATAACAGCACATCATCATAATGAGGTCCGTTAATATCCCATACATCACCGTCGATACCAGTAATTAGCCTAATTATACCGTCACGTTCTGATGTGACAGTGTATTTCATGGTAATAAGGTGTTTTTCCTTTAAACTCGCAAAACGTTCCTCTGTTACAGTCAAAGTGCCTTTCTCTGTCTTCCAGGTTGTTTTCCTGGAAAAGATACCATGCCTGTAATCCAAACTCATTGAGTGGAAAGCCGGTTTCTTATCCGGAAGCGTATAACTTTCACCGTCTAGTTCTACCGTTGTATATAAACCATTAGGTGCATTAAGAGGTTCTCTCCACCCATCTCCCACTTGGTCATAGATACCGGCAAGATTAACGGCAGTAAATTTATGCTTATCATACTCTGTAAGAGTCCCCCGGATTCCCATATATCCATTGCCTACAAGAAACTTATTACCATTGGCAGTAATACGGTCTTCAAAAAACCCTTCTTCATCAATCTTCCAATTTATCATACTTTAAATTACTCCCGTCCGCCTGCTTTAGCAGGCTTACATATCAAGACGTTGAAAGTGTATTTTACTTTCAACTACTCCCGTCCGCCTGCTTTAGCAGGCTTACATATCAAGACGTTGAAAATGTATTTTACTTTCAACTACTCCCGTCCGCCTGCTTTAGCAGGCTTACATATCAAGACGTTGAAAGTGTATTTTACTTTCAACTACTCTTTCAAATCACTTAACCTCTATAGTCCGCAGGAATTTCAATAACCGTTTCTTCTTTACTCAATACGATAGTTTCCCCATAGATCGATACCTCTATTTCCCGTCCGCCTGCCGTACAAAAGGTAACAGTATCTTTCCCGACTTTTACCTGTATAACATCCTGAGCGTAACTGATTCTAAAGGAGTAACCCTTCCATTCTTTTGGGATGGAGGGAGAAAATATTAATTTCTCCTGATCGGAACGCATTCCTGCAAAACCGTAAACAATATTCATCCAGGCTGCCGCAATGGAGGTGGTATGAAGCCCCTCCAGGGTATTACGGTTATAATTATCCAAATCCATCCTGGTTGCAAATCCAAAGAACTTATAAGCCTCCTCATGTTTCTTAAGCTGTACCGCCAGAATTGAATGAACAGAAGGTGATAAGGAACTTTCATGGATACACCTTGGCTCATAATATTCGTAATTATTTTTAAGCTGTTCTTCTGTAAAATTGCCGTTATACAGTAACATCATCATAAGAATATCCGGCTGTTTAATCATATCATTGCGATAGATTCTGTCATAAGTCCAATGATGATATAAGGGAAAATCCTCTACTGGTATCTTATCCACATCAATATGGGGCAGGTTAAAATAGCCTTCATGCTGCTCAAACACCCTGGTGGATTCGTCATATGGTATATACATATGTTCTGCAATATCTGCCCAATTGCCCAGTTCACCGGTATTTACTTTATACTCTTCCAGAAAATTATAATAATCAGCTTCCCGGCATTCCTTAAAGCGTCTTAACACCTCTAAGGTATATTCTAAAGTAACTTTACCTAGATAATTGGTATAGCAATTGTTATTTACCATCATCTGGAACTCGTCCGGTCCCATCACCCCATAAAATCCGTAGCGTTTCTTATCTCCACTCCAGTCTCCCCGGGTTGCAAGCATTCTGCTTACTTCCACCAGTACAGGAAGTCCTGTTTTAAACACAAAGGCATGATCCTTAGTAATATTCTCATAGTGCCAGATACCATAGGCTACAGCAGTAGAGGCCTGGAGCTGTAAACTTGCATGCTGCCACAAACTACAGCATTCCCTGCCGGTTATGGTGGCTATGGGATAAAAAGCTCCTTCACAGTCAAGAGCCTTTGCACGTTTCTTTGCTTCCTCCAAAGTCAAATAACGGAATTCAATTAAATGTCTCGCTGCTTCAGTATTATTAAATATATAAAACGGCAGGCAATATGTCTCTGTATCCCAGAAGGTGTTGCCGCTGTAGGCTTCACCGGTAAGTCCTTTCGCACCGATAATGGTTCCTTTTTCCGCACCGTGGTATGTCTGATGCATCTGAAAGATACAAAAGCGGATTCCCTGCTGGTTTAACTCATCTCCCTCAATTACAATATCAGAATCCTTCCAGACATTTTTCCACCATAGGGCACTTTCTGCTTTTTCAGCATCATATTGGACTTCTTTAACAGTATTGGCGGCTTCCATGCATTTAACGTTAAACGAATCAAAATCCTCTGGCAATGTATCCTTTCTGGTTATATTCATAATAACCCTGGTAAAAACCGTTGGCTGATCCTCTGTAACAGTAAGGGTAAATTGTTTTAACACTCTTTTATCCTCAACTATTTCTTCTTCTTTTACTGGATCACATTCAAAATAACAACTGGAAAAAACCGACTGGTTCGTATTGACGGTATCCGCCAAAATACTGCACCACTTTTCACCGGCTTTTATATCCTTACATTCCCATAAATTCTTACCGACCATATGATGGATTTCAGTGAAATCCAGACCAGCCGTAACCGTAACCTCTCCGGTAAAATTAAGCGGCGTCAGTATCAGTCTTTGACCTGCTAAGTGCGCTTTATTCATAGATAAGAAACGTTCTAATTCAACTTTTAGTTCCCTGCCGTCTTGCAGGATCCACACATAAGACCTATTTAGCACTCCAGTCTTTAAGTTCAGTATTCTCATAAAATCCCTGAATTCTGACTTGTTTAAATCTACTTCCTCGTCATTCACTTTAATTCTTAAATAAAGCCAGTTAACGGAATTAACAATAAATTCAGTTTTATCAATCATTCCCTTATAAGCAGAATGTTCCACTTCCTGGGATTCATAAATTCCATTAAAATAACTTCCAATCAGGGACTCGTTGGAATACCCTTCTTCGAAATAACCCCTGACTCCCATGTACTCATTACCTAAAGAAAAAATAGACTCAGAAACCTGAGAATAGGCTTTATCAAAACCTTCTTCAATTATGTTCCATGGATCGGTGATATAATATTTGTCAGCTATTTTTGCCATACTTTACCTCATTCCCTCGCAAGTTTTCGGAACAAAGTGTCAGTAAACTGACACTTTTGCACCCAAGTGGTTTGCGCAGCAATAACTTCCTCTCCGCGAGGTGCGCATCCCTAGCGGAGCGTTTTTTTATATTATAGGAAGCATTCTCCTATTCATAAATAGTCTGTGCCTGATTAAATTGGCACAAACTGTAGGGGCTGTTGCAAAATATAGAATACCAGCCCTGGGCATAGAATAAGGATTATATTTTGCAGAAATTTTGTTACAAGTTCGCGCGAATATGCGGCTGCATTCTCTTTCTTGCAGCCATTCGCGCATACTTTCCACAAAATTTCTGCAAAATATAATCCTTATTCTCTCCCAGGTAATTTAGTCTTTGATTTGAACAGCCCCACACAATTATAAAGCCGGTATGGTATAACAGATGATTGGGAGAACTCTCACCCCTTTAATGCACCTGCCGCCGCACCTGCCGTAATTTGTTTCTGGAAAACCGTAAATAATATAATGGGCGGGACAATAGAAAATGCTACTGCTCTAAGAACCTCGACATCCGTTGCATTGGACGTTCGGAACATAAACAAGCGTACCATAACAGTTTCTTTACCCGATCCATTCAAAAGCAGATATGGAAGCAGGAAATCAGACCATGCCGCATTGATTGCAAAAATAACTACTACCATAACGATTGATTTGGAAAGCGGTAATATAATCCGCAAAAATGTCTGCAGATATCCGCAGCCGTCCAGCTTAGCAGCTTCGACAATTTCTCTTGGAAGACCTTCAAAGAACTGCTTGAATAATACTACATAAAAGGCATTGGCTCCCAAAGCCAGCCATAATGGTATAAAAGATTGGTTAAGACCAATCTTGTTAATGTTAACAAACAAGGCAACAATACTTGTAGTTGCCGGGATTAATAAACTCCACATTACCAGTCCATATACTATTTTATGTCCCTTCGGCTTTAAAATAGCTAAGCCGTATGCCAGCAAACCGTTAAAAATAACCGCACTGATTACACTGCCTAGTACGGATATGAAAGAATTCACATAATACTTGACGAATTTTAAATCATTCCATGTTTTTATGAAAACTTGTAAATCAAACTTCTGCGGCAGGATGGTAGGATTTCTGCGAAACTCCTTAATATCCTTAAAGCTTGCCAGAAACACCCATACCGGCGGAAATAATGCTACAATGATGATTCCGATACAAAGGATAAAAATTATAATGCATAAAATCTTTGTTCTGGTAGAGTTAAGATCATAAAAACGAATGGTTCCGTCCTCTTTTTTTCTATACTTTTCAAAAAACATTAAAAGCTCCCATCTGTGTGCACTTTACGCTCACGAATCAAGATTACTCAATTGCCTGTGCCAGCATAAATTGAGGATTATAACAGGCTACTGTATTCTAGCAGAACCTGCTAATTTTCCTTCGAGGCGGTAAGTTTAAAGTATAATCCGCTTAAAACTACCAGTATAATACATATTATTACGGATAAAGCAGCCGCCATTGGATAATTAAAATCACGGAAAGCATAGTTATAAACCAACTGCATAATAGATATACTTGCATTATTCGGTCCGCCGTTGGTCATAACTAGTGGTTCGTAGAGGATCTGGAAGACAGCTATAATCTGTAATATTAAAAGTGTCTTTCCGAGGGCAAATATACTAGGCACCGTAATAAACCTCATTCTCTGAAATATTCCTGCTCCATCGATCGTGGCAGCCTCATACAATTCAGGATTAATATTACTGATACCCGCCATATATATTAAGGCCGTAGCACCGGCACCTCTCCAGGTCATGGTGATAACAATAAGCGGAACAGTTAATTTAGGATTTGTCAGCCACAAAAGAGGTCCAGCACCTATCTTTTCTAATAAAATATTAAGTACGCCTGTATTTCCCGGACTGAAAAAATATCGCCACATAAGAACCGTTGCAAGTCCCGGCATAATATTAGGGAAATAAACTCCCACACGAAAAAAACTCTTAAAATGTACTGTTTCTGAAATTAATACTGCCATAATAATGGGTGTAAAAAAACCGATAACTAGAGACCAAATTATGTATTTAAACGTATTTGCAAAAGCAGCAACAAAGTCCGGATGTTTAAATACTCTGATATAATTGTCAAATCCAACAAATTCTTCAAGCCGAATTCCTTTTGCCGTATATAGGGAGAGACGAATACTTTCGAGTAAAGGCTCCCACACAAAAAATGCAAATAATATAATTGTCGGAAGCATGATCAGCCATCCTGCCAGATCCTTTTTTCTAAATCCTTGTTTTGTTTTCAGCTGGAGTTTTTCTTTTTTTGCCCTGACCATTTTATCCACCCTCCTTTTTCTCTAAAGATGATGGGGTAATCTTATTCAGAAAACCCCATCATCGAATGGTTATATAGATAAAAACTAATTATAAGCCTACTATTTATTTACATTTTCATCAAGTAATTTCTGGTAGTTCTCGTCAGCAGTTTTCATGAGCGCTGCAACATCTGCATTCTTATCTGTTACTACTGCCTGAAGTACCTTGGTTAATTCCGCATATAAATCCTGTGCAGAACCTGGTTCTTCTAAGCGAAGATTACCCGGTGCCTTAATTGCATTAAAATAGGAATCATAAAGTTTCATGTCCACATTACCAAATTCCTTGGTTACAGCTGCCTCTGCTGCAAGTACCTTATCATCAACCCAGCAAGGGAAACGAGGAATAACAGGAACTTTATTAGCAACTTTATTCTGCGCATCTGCTCTCATACCTGCAATTGCATCATCAGTAGCAACCGGAGCCTTCCCCATAACTTCAAGATAATCAAGCGCTGCATTGATTTGGTCCGGAGTAGCATCTTTCGCAAACATATAAGGAGTTCCGCCTGATAAGGAGAACTGCGCTCCGCCAGGTCCTGCCGGTAAAGCCGCTAAAGATAATTTATCAACCGGCAGCCCATTTACCTGTGTAGGCTGATTAACTGCGTCGTTGGCTGCGATATACATAGCAGCGGTTCCGGTTCCTAAGTTTACAAAGCCTGTACTCCAGTCTTCATTCGTAGGATCAGGAGTTAGTACATCATAGTCCCATTTTAAAGATTTAACATATTCCATGGCTGCAATTGCTTCCGGGCTGTCTACGTTAGCTACAAATTTACCGTTTTCTTCCGTTGTTAAAGTTGCACCAAATGCCCATGCGATATTGCTGAAATGCCATCCCCCTGCATTATCTTTTGCTAACAGACAGAAACCAGCCTGGCCGGTAGCATCTTTAATCTTTTTAGCAGTCTCAGCAAGTTCCTGCCAGGTCTTAGGATATATCGGGTATCCGTCAGCATCAACAAGACCAGCTTCTTCAAATAATTCCACATTAATCATTAAACCTAATGCATAACCATCACGAGGAATACCATAAATTCTACCATCTTTTGATAACAGATCTTTGATAGAAGGATTGATTGCTTTATCCCATCCTCTTGCAGCAAGCTCATCTGTAATATCAGCTACGAATCCTCCATTAATTAACTTCTGAGGTTCTGTATACCAGGTTTCAAAAATTGTGGGAAGATTTCCTGACTCCGCTAAGGATACAAAGGTATCCGTAGCATATTTGTAATAAGCAGGAACAACTTCAACGTTAGGATGTGTCTCGTTAAAGGTCTTAACATATCCTTTATGAAGCTCAATGTCTGCAGTTAAAGTGTCTTCCGGCCAGATACCAAGTTTTAACTGGATATTTTCTCCTGAAGCTGGTTCTGTGGTGGTATCTGTTGATTGATCCGTTGCAGCCGTACCCTCCGTGGTCTGTGCTACTGTACTTTGGTTCGTATCTGTCGAGGTATCCGTGGGCGTATCGTTCTTTTTACCACAGGCTGCAACCATGCTAGCTGTGAGCACAAGGCATACCAAGAGACTAACCAGTTTTTTGATTTTCTTCATAAATTATCCCCTTCCTTTTAATAGGTTTCATAAATAGTTTAACGTTAAACTTACGAAATCTATTAATATTATGTAGTATTGTTACCGTTTAACGTTAAACCCATTATATCAGTTGTGTAATATGTTGTCAATAGATTTATCATTATTTTTTTTATTGTACATTATTACTCGTAAAAACGGTGATACGCTACAAAAACCAGGTTAATTCTATCATATATGCCAGTCTTAAATATAGAATACTTTAATATAGAATCCTAACGCTTATCACCGTTTATAATTACTACTTTCCTGTAGCTAAAAAATAAATAACAACTAGAACACCTAACACGATTCTGTAATATCCAAAAACCTTGAAATCATGTTTCTTAACAAATCCCATTAAGAATCTGATTGCAAATACGGAAACTACAAAGGCTGATAACATTCCCAGTATTAATATCATTATCTCATTCCCTTGGAAATTCAGACCAAACTTAAGCATTTTAAGCAAGCTGTAACCAAACATAGCCGGAATCGCTAAGAAAAAGGAGAATTCTGCTGCCACATATCTGGATGTACCAATAATAATAGCACCTAATATTGTAGCACCGGATCTTGAAGTACCCGGTATCAAGGACAACAATTGGAATAATCCAATCATAAAAGCAGTTTTATAAGTTAGATCGGATAAGTTCCTGATAACAGGTTTTCTATGTTTATTAATATTCTCAATAACGATAAATAAAATACCATAGACCACCAGTGTTATTGCTACCGTAATATAATTATAGAAATATTTATCAATGATATCATCAAACAAAAGCACCATAATAATTGCCGGCAGACAAGCGATGGCAATCTTAATCCATAAGGTCATAATATCCATTTTTATAAAGGGACCTTGATCCTTCTTAAAATTGAAAGGGAAAATCTTGTTCCAAAATAATAAGATGACCGCTAAAATAGCACCAAACTGTATCACGATGAAAAAAACTTCTTTAAAATCTGGTGATAAATTAAGCGGCATGATTTCATCCACCAAAATCATATGTCCCGTGCTGCTGATAGGCAGCCATTCTGTAATTCCTTCAACGATTCCTAAGAAAATTACTTTTAAAATCTCAAAAAAATCCATATATAATACCTTTCCTTTTGCACTTTTTACGGTTACTTAACCGCTCCTGTCTTATTATAACACAAAAACTTTACCTAAAGTAACCTAATTTTAAAAATTTGTCCAGTAAAAAAACAGCCTGCTGCTTATTCTTACCGGACAACTTAAATTTAACATCTCATATTTGATTTTATTTTTGTATTATACCAACACCTATCAATAAATAAGTCTTCCGTTTTCAAACAGATACTGCATTCCAGCCATACCCATGGCAAAAAAAGTTAATACCATTATAAGAAAAATTGCAGCTCCATCATAAACAATTGTTTCTTCTTTCCTATGTCCTATTAAAATTTCCCCACCTAATAAAATAAAAATAAAGGGCCATAATTTAAACACAGTCTGGTAACTGATTATATTGGTAAATATTCTTATCATAAACAGTATTCCAAAGATTATTAGACCAAAGCCAAGGGTAAAGGTTCCTGCTCTATGCATTCTCATCTTTTGCCTCCTTACTGTCCACTTCATTGGCCTCCATTATTATTGAGTTATCTAGTGCAATTATATCCTGTTGTGTAACCTTCTGCATCTCTTGCTGCATTTCCTTTTGTGTTTCCAGCGGTGTAACTTTTTGCATCTCTTGCACTTCCTTTTGTATTTCCGGTCTTGTATCTTTTTGCATACCGTTTTGTATTTCCTGCTGTGTATCTCTCTGAGCAGCTACAAGTGTTGGATTATGAAGATTACTGTTCTCCGGCTCCTTATAATTACTGTTTTGAGGTCTTATGCTTTCTATAGAATCCCGATTCTTTTTATAACCCATTTCTTCCCTATCCAGTTCCCGTTTCTTACCAGATATCATCTTGACACCTATAATAATAATTACCACTGAAAATAGTATTTTCTGCCCATTCCAACGCAGGGATCGTATAAAATCACTAAGACCAGAATTAATATATCTTTCTGTTTGGTCTGCAATAAAATTCAGAAGATTATCGCACAATACTGTTGCTCCGATTAGAATCAGGAATATGGCTATTGCCTTTTCATATTTCGTAATAAGGTGTTTTAACGGAGCATTATCCTGAGTTGGAAGAAATAAATAATGATCCTCCAAGGTCTGAAATATCCGGTCGGGCAGCGTCATTTTATTAATTGCATCAAAAAAGCTGTAAAACCATAGCACCGGGAGGGCTAAAAATATAATGCCAAGCCGGGTCCAGTTACCCGCTGCTATTATAAGTACTGCCGCTGTCATTATTGATATTCCTTGTTTCATAAAACCCATATACATATGTCCTGCTCCAAACATAGTAGAAAATATAAAGGTGAGAAAACTATTTTTTTTCCTTGTCATATTTAAAATCCTCCTTATTCAAATCATTATTTGATACCAGATTTTCCGTATATGCCACCATATCATCGGAAAACTCACTTATTCCAAGATTTATCTTATCTAAAAAACGTACAATGCCCAAAGGTTGCTGCGGTGTTGTTTCCTTACCAGGAGGTATTATGAGAAGTAATGCCAGAGCTGTACACATAGCCAGACCAATCTTTAAACTGTATCGCAGCAGTTGGATGTTTTTCCAGTTCAGCTTTAGAAAGCTGTATCGTACCTCTGTTGAACGTTCCAAGTCCCTGACTTTTCCCAGTATATTTTCTTTCATATAATGTGGTGCTTTTATCATGTCCTGCAGTATAATGCCTTCGGCAAATTTCTCTGCACATTCCTCGCAGACCGCAATATGTTCCAGTTCCTTTAGAGTAAGATTGCCATGAACAGTCGTTAGGTGCATTGTATCTGACTTTGTTACTTGCATTTTATCTGTCTCCATATCATTACTCCCTTCTCCATAATTTTCTTAACATAATTTTCGTACGGTATACCTGTGTTTGTATTGTTTTTACATTTTTTCCGCTTTTGTTTACAAGTTCAGAAATATCTTTTTCATAATAAAAATAGTCCAGGGCTATTTCCTGGTAGGGCGGTTTTAATTGACTGCAAATATCGTATAGTTCCTGTTTCACATCCGTTTCCAATACACTTTGTTCTGGCGTTGGTTCCTTACTTAGAACTTCATTAAAATATGCATCCTCTGTGGGTATTACCTTTCTTCCGGCCCTTTTTATGTAATCCAGGCTCTTATTGGTTGCGATCCGGCACACCCAGGCTTTTTCATTTTTCCCGTCAAAGGTATGCAGATTCTTATACGCTGCTAAAAATGTATCCTGGGTCAGATCTTCTGCATCAAAATAACTTTGCACCAGCTTATAGCAAATGGAAAAAACCAAATCCCCATATGCATCAATTAAATGTTCCAAATACTTATCGCAATTGATTTTTTCCACCTCCTTGTCACTGCAGTCTAGTTTTATAAGTTCATGAATGACCTTTCATATAATATAACGAGATACCTTATTAAATTACTTCAAGATTATATATTTTTTTTATTTTATTTCTTTTCATCTTACTGATATTAATTAATTCATTCTGATATTAATTCAATTAGTTCTGGCATAAATTCGATTAGTTCTGATAGTATTTTAATCAATACTAATAGTAATTCGAATAATTCATTCAATTCTGATTTTAATCAACTAATCCTCCACATATTCCTTTATCTCCATTCTCATCCCATCTGTTTTCACTGCGACCGCACCACTTTCATAGGTGATTATAACATCACTGTCTATCTGATTTAACCGGTTTAACAGCTCTTTCCCCGGATGCCCGTAACTGTTGCCTTTACCACAGGAGATTATAGAATACATTGGTTCCACCAGTTTAAGAAATTCTTCGAAGGTGGAATTATTAGAGCCGTGGTGGGCAACTTTTAATATATCATACTTTTGGGCTGGCTGGTTATATTTATTTATTTTGCTGTCAGTAGCATAGGGTTTCTCTGTCAGTTTCTTTAATTCATTCACTACCAAAGTTTCTCCCTCTTCCTCAAGGTCACCGGTCAGAAGTAAATTAAAGTCTTTGTAAGTTACACTAAGCACAGTAGAATAAGCATTCCTGGAATTATAACCAACATCTGCATTGGGATGAAGGCAGGTAATCCTTACCTCTCCGTCATTTATCGTATCACCCTTTTTGATATATAGCACGTTTATACCTTTTGACAGGGCGAGTGCTTCAAATTCCTTATAGGTATCATCCTTTTCCAGAATATCCGGGAGAATCAGATTTCTGATAACAATATTACCTTTATAGCTTTCCGGTTTACCCGCTTGTTTTGATTTCTTTAAATATTTTGTGTTCCTGTCTTCCATTGCCTCCATTAATTCCTTCATACCGGATATATGGTCTGAATCCATATGCGTTACAACAGCATAATCTATATATCCAATGCCATTTACTTTCAGATACGGTTTCAGACGGTATATACCTACCTTTGACACATCACTGCTGCCGCCGTCAATTAAATAAGTAGTTTTCGCAGGCGTAGACATAACTATTCCATCACCCTGACCTACATCAAGAAACTCGACCTTTAAACTAAGATCATTGGGTTTAACAAAGATGATAAGCAGAAACGACAACAGTAGAATATAGCACTTACGGTTTAATCTCTTATAGAAGAGAATAAGCAAGACCACAATTGAATAGTACGCTATGATACGAAAAGCCTCCGGACGTCCAATCAGCAACGTCCTTCCCGGCATTTTAGCCGCTAATTTGCATACCCCTTCATAAAAGTTTAGGAGATAATGCACTCCTCCTATTAAAAAGCTACCCAGTGGAAGCCAGATACATGCACAGGTTCCTGCTAAAATTGCCAATAAAATAATTATTGCAGAACTTGGCAGAATAATCATATTGATCATAATAGAATAGGTTGGGATTTCATAAAAAAAATAAAGAATAATGGGAAGTGTAATAATCTGAATACTGATGCTTGTTTTCAGACCTTCCCATAACTTACTTTTCAAGGGAAATAAAAGTGCTAGAATAGGATTTAGAAGAGCCATACCAATAATTGCTCCAAATGAAAGCAGGAAACCGGCATTTATTATTTGGAGTGGTGATTGGATTAATATAATGAGACCACTTAACGCAGTGGCGGATAATAAGTCATACGTTCTTCCTACTACTCCTGCTGTCATGAAAACAATTAGCATAACTACTGCCCTGTTAGTAGATACGCTAAAGTTAGTCAGGATACCATATGAACATATAATAAATATGGATATTACCCCATTGAAAAAGGCAGGCACATGTAAACGGCGTAATAACCGGTAAAGACTTAACCCCAGCAAAGATATATGCAGTCCCGAAATAGCCAGTATATGTGATATGCCGCTTTGTTGGTACAGTTCTTTCATATCCGGTTCTAAAAAAGACACATCTCCAAGGATCATGGCAGATAGAATTCCAGCATTTTTTGACGGAAGTATCTGCTGATATATATGGAGAAACCGCTCCTTTATGGTATGTAACATCTGATTAAACGTTTTATAATCCTCATCGATAAGACTGATTGAATCTGCATTTACTTTATAATCAATCTGAAGCATCTTATTGTACAGGTATTCATTGAACTGACCGGGATTTGAAGCTTTTTGGAATTTTTTGATTTTTCCTGATATTGTTAAGATATTACCAATTTTATATTGGTTTTTAGAAGAAGTATAGATTGTTAATTTTTTACTATAATATATATTTTGTTGTTTAGTCTGGGTTTGCTTAGTCTGGGTTTGCTTAGTCTGGATAGAAATGAACTGATTATTATTTCGTTGTTCCTGCTTTAGCATAATCGAATTATTGATTAAGGTAAGTACCAGATATTCACCTTTATCCTGAATCATCGCCAATTGTCCGGTCACATCACCTTTTATCTCAATTTCAAAGGCTTTATCCAGAGCATTACCGGTTAAAACCAGATTCATTCGGACATGACCCAGAAGAAACATAAATGGTAAGAATAGGAGAAAGTAATAATATCTAAACTTTTTTCTCCGGTTAACAACCGGTAACCACATCCAGATAAGAATCAATAACATACATATAATGCCGAGTAAAAGAATCCAGTTAAATCCGACTCTATACATTGCTAAACCCGCTAAATATGCAGCTAAAATCCACACAAGGGGTCTTCTAATATTCATCACTTGCTCCCTTCTATCAGCTCCAGATTCCGTTCAAAAAGTCCATCAAAAGTGAGCCCTTCCCGGTAAGATTTCTTCGTTTCTCCGTTAATCAGGAATTGAACCTTATTAATCGTGGAAAGTTCCACCAGGGAATTTACCACGGAATAGATTACAACTTCATCCTTAATACCGGATAATTTATTAAGAAAATCTTCATTAAAGTTAACATAACAAATTCCGTCCTTTGTGGAGGCATCAATTAAATTTGTTCCGTCCGGTATTGTCTTTTGAACCTTATCATCAATATTCTTAATATCTTTGGGACCGTCAATCAAGCTTGCCAATATTAATTTTTCAACTGATATATTACTGTCATACATAGGTATTTTTAAGTTGGTTGCTACTAATTTATTACCTTTTTCATTGGCAAAATAAACGGTTACATACACATTCTCCGCACTGGTACCATCTATAAAGTCCGTAGCCTTCATAAAACTGATGGGCTGATCATTTAAACCTGCCAGAGGCTGACCTTCTACATAAAATTCCACATCGTCCACTCCGTCAATCTGGCATAAGGTTTTAACAACACAGGCACGGAATAAAACCTCAGTTACCCCTGTCAGATCATCATAAGCTGAATTAAAATCTATGCTGAGTCCATTATCTTCGTTAAATTTAACTTTTTTCACTTTCAGTTCTTCCGGTTTTGAAGATTTTAAATTAATATCTTTTGGTTCCTTACTCAAAGCCTTAAAGTATTCTTTCACCAATTCTTCTTTATCAGCGGACACAGGTTTATATGGCTCTCCCACTATTTTCGTTTCATTTTTATCTATATAATAGACATAATATTTTGATTCTTCGGTTTTATTCTTATCCTTATCCTCATCTTTTGAACTGCAGCCGCCTAAGAGGACCGCTATGATCAGGAATACAACCAAAGATATGATATTTAATTTATTCTTTTTATATTTAATCTCAGATTCCTTCATAGTCTGCTCCTATCAGTCATATTTTATTTACTGCCGGGGATCGTCTTTAAAAATCCCCGTATACTTTCTTCCAATACTAGTTTTATTGTTATTTAAGCAATATAGTTAATCGGTACCCTGACAGTAAAGGTGGTACCTTCATTTTCTTTACTGAATACTTTAATAGCCCCTTTATGCATATGAACGGCATTTTTCGTTATGGACAACCCCAGTCCGGTACCGCCTGTTCCTCTGGAACGGGCCTTATCCACCCGGAAGAAACGGTCAAAGATAAAATCCTGTGCCTCTTCGGGAATACCAATTCCGGAATCCATTACTTTAACATAAAAATACTTATGGTCTGCATTCAGTGAAACTCTTACCCAGCCGTCCTCCACATTATATTTAATTGCATTTTCGATTAAATTAGAAAGGGCAAGGGATAATTTCACTTCGTCCACTTCAGCAATGACAGGACGGAAACTTTCATAAATTAATTCAATATTATTCTTTTTAGCAATAGGCCGAAGTCTTTTTAAGACCAGTTCCAGCAGATCGTTGATTTTTATTGAGGTTATGTTCATTTCACTGGCTGTCTTATCCAGTTTTACTAAAGACAAAAGATCTGTTATTATTTTATTCTCCCTTTCGATTTCCTCTGTAATATCAACTAAGAATTCCCTGTATAATTCCGGTGGTACATTTTCCTGCATAATAAGAGAATCGGCTAATACCTTTATGGAAGTTATAGGAGTCTTTAGTTCGTGGGATACATTCGATACAAATTCCTGTCTTGACCTCTCCAGGTTTTTGATACGCAAAAGCATCTGATTTAAGGAATTGGAAATCTGCCCGACTTCATAAAAGCCCTCAACTTTTACTTCTTCATCCATATAACCTTCTGTAAGATGTCCGATTGCTTTCTTTAGATTGTTAAAAGGTTTTGTGAATACTCCGGAATAAAAAAAGGCATATACAAAAATCAGAATGGCAGTTGTTAAAAAGAGTATAGAAGCCTTTTGAGATAACACCACCGATATGGAGTTAATATTTTTTATGGAAAAGTTCAGTAGGATAACACCCACAATGTCCTTGGTATTATTATGGGTTATCGGCAGGGTCATCTCAATGTAATTACCCTGCTTATTCTGATAGATACTGTTGCTGGTTCCGCGAAGACACTTAATTACATCTTCTGAAATAATGGTATTACCGTCTTCGATTCCGTAAGTATCTTTTAATATATTTAGTTTGCTGTCAATAACAAGAATTCTTCCATCATAGATATTGGCAATACGGGATAATTCCGTATTAACTTCTTCAACGGAAGGGTCACCAAAATAACCAGAGGAAATAAGCAGATTAGCCAGAGAACTTCCTTGGCTTTGCATATCATTCTTCCTCTGATTTAGCGCTGTTGAATTATAGGTACTCACCATTTCCCAGGTAAAAAACAGAATAGGCAGAATACCAATTAAGAAGAGTGCAAATAAAGAATGCACTCTCATACTTTTTAAAAACCATAATTTTGATTTAATCTTGGAAAAAATAGCCAACACCCCATTTTGTATGTATATATTTTGGCTCACTAGGATTATCTTCAATCTTTTCACGTAATCTACGGATGTGTACGTCCACTGTTCTTACGTCACCAGGATAGTCATATCCCCATACTATATTGAGTAAATTTTCACGGCTATATACTTTATTGGGATTGAATATTAATAACTCCAGTAAATCGAATTCCTTCGCTGTTAAATTAACTTCTTTATTATTGACATAAACCCGTCTGCTCTCGCAATCGATTTTAAGATCCTCAAACTTGATGACTTTAGCCTGGGTCTCTGAAGACTTTTTGGAACTTCTGCGCATAATTGCCTTTATACGGGCTTTTACCTCCAGTATATTAAATGGCTTCGTAATATAATCATCCGCACCGTATTCTAACCCCAGAATCTTATCCATGTCATCACCTTTGGCTGTCAGCATAATAATAGGCATATTCGAAAATTCCCTGATCTGCTGGCATACTTCAAACCCGGTCATCTTAGGAAGCATAACATCCAATAATACCACATCATATTCTTTCTTTTTGGCAGCCTCTAGGGCTTCTTCACCGTCATATGCACAATCCACTTCCATACCGTCTTGTTCTAAGCTGAAACGGATTCCTTTTACAATTAATTTTTCATCATCAACAACGAGAACTTTCTTTCCCACATTCATCACCCATCCTAATTTTTCCAAAGTTAAATTTCCTAAGCTGTAACAGCCTATTCCACATTAATCCTGTCACTGATTTTATTAAAAACGGAATTTTTTATTCCGCTTATATTTTTAATTTCTTCTATGCTCTTAAAACCGCCATGTTCCTGCCTGTAAGCTATGATATCAGCCGATTTGGCTTCTCCGATACCGGGTAAGGTCATTAATTCTTCCTGGGAAGCTTTGTTAATATTGACTTTACCGGAACTGCTATTCGGTTTAACAGTATCCTCATCTGATCTGCTTATAATGACGGAACTGCTCTCTGGAGGTGTACCTTTTACTTCATCCTTTGCAGGGATATAGATCTGTTCTCCGTCTGCTACCATCGCCGCCTGATTCACATACTCACCTGCAGCATCCTGAGTCAGCCCTCCTGCCAGTTTAATAACCTCTACCAGTCTGGTGCCTGGAACTGTTTCATAGACATCCGGCTTTTTAACCGCACCGCAGATATATACATAAATGCTATCCTGTGTTTCTACTGTGTTCTTACTTTGTTTCTGATGATTTTCAGATTCTGTTAAACCAGATTCACCTGATCTGCCATCAGACTGACCGGTCACTTCCCCAACTGTTGCAGCATCTTCTGTCTTCCAGATACTTTCTTCCTCTGTAAATCTTTCCTCTGTCGTCTGATCTGCAAGGGACACCAATACTTTAGAATCTTTTGCACTTTGACAGCTGTAGAGAACTCCGGCTGTAACAATCAACACAATTATAAGTCCGGTCTTTAAGCATTTTGCATTATTCATAAATTTATCCTTTCTTATCTACTTTTATGAAATCGAAGACAGTTTCAAACTGACTGACTTCACCTAAGCTGTATAAAAAAGGCCGCATCAATATCGTATCCTCAATACTTTACCTGCATAGTATTATTCTACCTAATATATTGTATGATTACAATAGGTATTTCGAAAGATTTTTAATTGTAAGAAAAACGTTAGAAAGCTAGTCCCATTTAAAGGTAATGATGCCTCCTATTACCAATACTACTCCGATTAATTTATGCCAATGGAACTTTACTTGTTCCACTCCAAAGATACCAAAAAGCTCAATTACATATGCCATAATTAACTGTGCAGTCACAATAATCATAATCGCTTTGGCAGGTCCAAGTGTATCCACGCTTTTTATAACAGTATAAGTAATAAAAGCTCCGAAAGCGCCTCCTAATAGCATATATTTATTATCCACTTTTAAAATAGCTCCGAAACTGCCCTCCCGTCCAGTTATAAACCATGCGGCAAGGCATACTAAAAATGCCGTAAACTGTACAAAGCATGAAGACACCCAAATACTGGTTTCTTTCGTTACTCCCGTATTGAATACTCCTTGGATACTCATCAACGCACCTGATATGATTGCAATAATCCATCCCAACATAATTAATAATCACCTTTATTTTCATCGTACGGCTGCATATAATATCCAAATCCGTCAATTATATTTTTGCCATTAAAAAGGAGCATATTCATACTGAAAGAAATTTTCCATTAAAACTCAGACTACTTATGTAGATTAACGAAGAGAAATTTTTCTGAGATTTTTAGAGGATAGTATTTTACGGGCAACTGTGGTTATAGCCTGTAAACAAACGTCTAAGTGTTAGGAAAGTTACGACTAATCCACAATGTCTATAAACAGGATACACTTGCTGAAGAAAAGAGTGAGGAACTACTATTATTTAATATACGTGGATAAATCAGAGTGCTTTCCTTTCATTAAAAAACCGGTATGAAATCCTGTCAGATTACTTACCGGTTTAAACGAATTACTAAAATATACTTTCCAAAAGGTTTATCATTTCATCCACATGAGCTTTTGTAATAATTAAAGGCGGTACAAAACGGATAATATTTGTTCCTGCAGCTATAATAATCAGTCCTTTATCCATAGCTTTCAGTATATATTCTTTCACAGGTACACTAAATTCCAGTCCCTGCATCAAACCTTTTCCTCTTCTTTCAATAATAAAATCATATTTTGAAACAAGTTCGTCTAATTTTTCTTCCAGATATCCTGAGATTTCATTGACATTCGTTAAGAGTTCAAGGGCTTCAAACAGGTCAAATACTTTGCTTACCGCGGCCGCGGCAAAGGGATTACCGCCGTAAGTTGTACCATGATCACCCGGTTCAAAAGCAGAGGCAACTTTTTCCGTTGCGGCAAATGCACCAACCGGAACACCGCAGCCTAAAGCTTTTGCGCAAGTGATGATATCCGGCTTAACCCCATAGCCCTGATAAGCGAACATGGTTCCGGTTCTTCCCATACCGCATTGAATCTCATCAAAAATCAGAAGAATATCCCGTTCATCACATAGGGTTCTTAATTCAGTTAAAAATTCCTTATTGGCCGGATACAAACCGCCTTCCCCCTGAATTGGTTCTACTATGACAGCACAGGTTTTATCCGTTATTTTTTCCTTTATACTGTTAATATCATTAAAATCCGCAAAAACAGCTCCACCGATTAAGGGTTCAAAAGCTTCACGGTATTTCGGCTGTCCGGTGATTGACAAGGCCCCCATACTTCTGCCGTGGAATGAACGGTTCATGGATATGATTTCACTGCCGGCATGATGCTTTTTATTATAATAATATTTTCTGGCAAGCTTTACAGCTCCCTCAATAGCTTCCGTACCGCTGTTAGTAAAGAATACCCGGTCCATCCCGGAGGCTTTAATTAATTTATCTGCTGCTTCAATTGTGGGAACATTGTAGTAATAATTAGAGGTATGTAACAGCTTATCAATCTGGCTCTTTAATGCCTCGTTATACTCCCTATTTCCATAACCTAAGGCAAATACCGCTATACCTGCTGCGAAATCCAGGTATTTTTTTCCGTTGATGTCATAAAGGTATACACCTTCCCCTTTATCCAGTACGATTTGGTATCTGCTGTAAGTATGCATTAAGACCTGTTCCGCTTTTGTGATAAATTCCTGCATTTCCATTGGTTTTCCTCCTTTATACCTTGCTTTGGTTTATTTAGCTGATTGGACTTTTTCGTGTTCAAATAAAATTCCTTCATTATTGAGAATAGCTGTACCGATTCCACGGTTGGTAAAGAATTCCAAGAGCAGGCAATGTTCCATTCTGCCGTCTAAAATATGGACTCTGGACACACCGCCACGAACTGCATCGATGCAGTTCTTTAATTTAGGCAGCATACCGCCGCCGATAAATCCATTATTAATTAATTCGTCCGCTTTATCCAGTGTCAGTACTGATATTAATGTATTTTTATCCTCCGGATCCGTATAAACCCCTTCAATATCCGTCAAAAAGGCCAGCTTTTCAGCACCGATGGCTGTTGCCACTGCACAGGCTGCATCGTCAGCATTAATATTATAAGCATGGAAATTATCATCTAGTCCAATTGGCGCAATTATGGGGATAAAATTATTATCAATTAATGTATTGATAAGCTCTGCATTTACTTCGGTTACATTTCCAACATATCCGATATCCTGTCCATTCACCAGTTTTTTTTCAACTTTAAGGGTTGCGCCGTCCTTGCCGCTGATTCCGACCGCCTTAACCCCCAGCTTCTCAATCATCTGAACCAGACCTTTATTGACCTTTCCAAGTACCATTTCTGCTACTTCCATGGTTTGTTCGTCAGTTACCCGTAGTCCTTCCACGAATTTAGATTCATTCCCAAGTAAGCTGACCCATTTACTGATTTCCTTACCGCCTCCATGGACGATTATGGGCTGCATTCCCACCAGTTTAAGAAGTGCTACATCTTTTATTACATTCAATTGGAGTTCTTCATCTAACATGGCGCTTCCGCCATATTTTACTACTACCTTTTTATTATTAAATTTCTGTATATATGGTAAAGCTTCAATCAATGTCTGAGCCTTAATCAGTATCTGTTCCATATGTTCCATTTCTAATTTTCCTCCAGCAACTTATACATAGTTATATTTTTGATTTCTTGTGTTATTTATGAGCGGTAATCTGTATTATTTGTGTAATCTATGAACGAAATCTGTATTTTTCGTATAATCTATGAACGGTAATCTGCATTGATTTTGATATAATCATAAGTTAAATCACAGCCCCAGGCTGTTGCTGTATGTTTTCCCATCTTAACATCAGCAATTGCCCTTACTTCTTTCCCGGATAAAATCTTCGTTGCAGTTTCTTCGCTGTAATCCGTTGCCATGCCGTTTTCTACCAACTTTAGCTTTCCGTCTGCACTTTCTATATATAAGTCTACGAAATCAGGATTAAAATCCACTCCGGAATATCCCATGGCACATAAGATTCTTCCCCAGTTGGCATCATTGCCATATACAGCAGTTTTAACCAGATTTGAAGTTATTATGGATTTGCTTAATATAATAGCTTCATCCTTAGTCTGTGCACCAACTACAACTGTTTCAAATAACTTGGTGGCACCTTCTCCGTCTGCGGCCATTTTCTTCGACAGTTCTGTAGTTACTGTGTGAAGTGCTTGACAGAATATAAAATAATCTTCATTCTTTTCCGTTATTTCTGCATTTCCTGCAAGACCGTTTGCCAATAGGATAAAGGAATCATTGGTGGAAGTATCGCGGTCAACGGATATCATATTAAAAGAGTCTTTTACATCTGCACTGATTGCTTCCTGCAATAAAGCTTTGCTAATCAAAACATCTGTAGTGACAACACTAAGCATAGTAGCCATATTCGGATGAATCATACCGGAGCCTTTCGCCATTCCCCCTATTGTAACTGTGTTACCGCCTAATTCTATGGATACTGCACACTCCTTGGAATAGGTATCTGTAGTCATAATTGCCTGGGCTGCCGCTAAACCATTCTCCATCGTATCATCCATTGCTTCTGCTAAAAGTCTGGTACCTTCTGTTATAACGTCAACCGGAAGCTGCTTTCCGATAACTCCGGTAGAACAGGTCAGTACATCCTGTGTAGCAATCCCTAGGTTCTTGGCCATTGCCTCTGCCATCTTATAATTATTTTCATCACCTAAGCTTCCGGTACAGGCATTGGCTACTCCGCTGTTTAGTACGACTGCCTGAACAGTTTCCTGTTCTTTTATTACTTTTATGTCCCATTTAACCGGGGCGGCTTTTACTACATTTGTTGTAAAAGTACCGGCTGCAATAGCCGGTACCGTGCTGTATACCAAAGCCATATCATTTCGTTTTTTCTTAATTCCCGCATAGATTCCAGCTGCTTTATATCCTTTTGCTGCGGTAACACCGCCTTGTATTCTTTCCATATATATACCCATTCCATATCCCAGTTTTGTCTGCGATACTGCCACAAATGAAATGTGATGATATCACAACATGGCACCTTTCTATTTTTATATATTCTATTGGTCATGGTAAGCCAGAGGCAAATCATTTTTCAACAGCTCCTTTAGCAATCTGACCAGTTCCGCTATAGCATAACCGGTCGTACCAATGATACCTGCTTTTATCAGCTGTCTTCCTATGTTTTCTACTGCTTACTTAAATAATTATTCATAATTATACATCCAAATTGATTATTATGCAATACTGGATTTCATATTTTATCATATTTTTTAATATTTTTACAATATAGCAGAAAGAAATCCGGTAAAATTCCGGATTTCTTTTCATCGTTCATTGTTTTAAATTTGTCATATACCAGGCAATGTAAGCTGTTGGATTGACATAATCAGCAGGAAAGAATATCAATACCTTCATCTAATAATAATGCATATAATTTAGCAATAGGAAACCCAACTATATTATAATAATCCCCTTCAATCTTTTCTATATGGACTGCAAATTTTCCCTGAATTCCATAACCACCTGCTTTATCAAAGGGTTCACCCGTAGCAATATAATTATCAATCTGAACTCGTTTCATAGGATAGACCCATACTTTTGTCATCTCTACAAATGTAAGCACTTTATCCGGTGCTTTTGCTGATCTATCGCCAGAAGAATTTTCGGATTTAATTACTACTGATACGCCGGTATACACCTGATGCCTGTTTCCCTGCAGCATCTGAAGCATAGCCTTTGCCTCTGTTTCTGAACCTGGCTTGCCTAACACCCGTCCGTCAAGTGCTACCATGGTATCTGCTCCGATAATTATGGATTTACCTTCTACCTTTGCCGCCACTTCCAAAGCTTTACTTTTGGCTAGTTCCCTTACTATCTCTTCTGGTTTTGACTTCGTTATGATCTCTTCTTTTTCACTAGGACAGATACAAAACGTAACACCCACCTGCTCCAATATTTCCTTTCTTCTGGGTGACCCGGATGCTAACACAATATTATACATAGTAATCCTCCTATTTCTTTATTATAATAAAATTGCACCCAGCCATATCATTCATGGTGCATTCAATAATATACTTCGAGCCATCGCTGTCAGGTAGTTTTTTTCCCACTGACATATAACGTTTGCTGACAGCAATTTTTTATACATTCTGTTGATGCAATCAAAAAAAGGCATAGAAGAAAACAACACTGCCGATAGGAAAGGCCCTTACGTTGATTAAGATCTACACCAGTTATGCATACCAGAAAACAATACAATTGTACCATTACTATACATTTATGTCTATAACCAGACAGTAAAAATCTTGTAAATAGTGAAGTTCCATTCTGGCTGTTCGTCACCACTAACTAAAAATTTTTTATACATTTTCAAAATTTGCTATTGCATAAATTAACATATTGATGTATATTTATAATAAATTCAAACCAAATCAATAATTGCAAAAACAGATGATTCAATCTTAAGGAGGATTTACTATGAAAGAAAAAGTTATACTTGCTTATTCCGGTGGTCTTGATACTACTATGATTATTCCCTGGTTAAAAGAAAACTATGATTACGAGGTCGTATGTGTTTGTATTAATGTAGGACAGGGTAACGAACTGGATGGCTTAGAAGAAAGAGCAAAGTTGTCCGGAGCCACGAAATTATATATTGAAGATGTTGTGGATGAATTTGTAGATGACTACGTATTGCCCTGCGTGAAAGCCGGAGCCATATATGAAAATAAATATCTTCTTGGAACTTCCATGGCGAGACCAGTTATTGCAAAACGTCTCGTAGAAATCGCAAGAATTGAACATGCAACTGCTATTTGTCATGGCGCTACTGGAAAAGGGAATGATCAGGTACGTTTTGAACTTGGTATCAAAGCCCTGGCTCCAGACCTAAAAATTATTGCACCTTGGAGAATCTGGGATGTTACCTCCAGAGAAGAAGAAATTGAGTACTGCAAAAATCATGGAATCGATCTTCCGTTCTCAGCTGATAACAGCTACAGCCGCGACAGAAACCTCTGGCACATCAGCCACGAAGGTTTGGAATTAGAAGATCCGGCAAGCGCACCAAACTATGATCATTTATTAGTTCTTAGTGTTTCTCCGGAAAAAGCACCAGAGGAAGGCGAAACCCTTACTATAACCTTTGAAAAAGGGATACCCACCGGATTAAACGGCACAAACATGAAGCCATCTGATCTTATTGCAGAATTAAACAAACTTGGGGGCAAACATGGTGTCGGTATCATTGATATAGTAGAAAACCGTGTGGTTGGTATGAAATCCCGTGGTGTTTATGAAACTCCCGGTGGTACTATTTTAATGGAAGCCCACGCTCAGCTAGAGGAATTAATCCTTGACCGTGCAACGTTAACTTGTAAGAAGGAAATCGGTAATAAGTTTGCTGATGTCGTTTATGAAGGTAAATGGTTCACTCCTCTTCGGGAAGCACTTCAGGCTTTCGTTGATGTAACCCAGCAATATGTAACCGGTGAAGTTAAATTAAAGCTCTACAAAGGTAATATTATTAAGCAGGGTACCACTTCTCCTTATTCTTTATATAATGAAAGTATTGCTTCTTTTACCACCGGTGATTTGTATAATCATCATGATGCGGAAGGCTTTATTAATCTTTTCGGGTTGTCCCTTAAGGTCCGGGCTATGAAGATGGCAGCGGTTGAGAATGAACAGAAATAATTTTTAGTTATTGATTATTTGCTAAAATCAGCTTCGAGATTATGATGAAAGCGCTTATGAAGGATTTCATAAGCAAACTTTCTATTTAAGTCTTTGAGCTGATTTTATCAAGTTTTTTAGACCTTGATATTTAGTTTTTCTTTATTTGACTCTCAGTATTTATCTCTGTTGTTTATATCCCCTTTTTTTTTTCACTTTTGATTTATCTCCTTTGTAATCATCCCTTCTGCCTTTGTCCCTCCGTTTTTCAGTCTTACGGTTTTCAGTTTTACGGTTAATCTGTCTATTTTAATATCCATCAGCGGTTTATTATTATCCTAATTTTTTTGTTTGTTTTTTAATTTTATGTTAATGATTCTTTTATTTTGTTGTAAACTATATGATGTATAGTAAACTATTATCAGATATGAAAAATTACTTTTTACATTGGTCATCTTTACCATTTTATTCGCAAATTACCTATCTTGAAAGGAGAAAACAAGTATATGATTATTACAACCACACCATCCATTGAAGGAAAAACAATTACAGAATACAAAGGTGTCGTTTTTGGAGAAGTAATCTCTGGCGTTAATTTTATTAAAGATTTTGCAGCGGGTTTATCTAATTTTTTTGGTGGTCGTTCCGGAACTTATGAAGAAGAATTAATTCAAGCCCGTGAAAACGCCATGAGGGAAATGGAAGACAGAGCCAGACAATTAGGTGCTGATGCAGTTGTCGGCGTAGACATCGATTATGAAGTACTGGGTGCTGATAATGGAATGCTTATGGTTACTGCTTCCGGTACAGCAGTTAGAATTATGTAAGATAACGTAATAATGGGATTTCTTATAAAAAGGCTGTTGCTAAATTGTAAGGTTTTTGCAACAGCCTCTTTGGTACTGAATAAGTGTAGATATAAGACTTAGAAATAAGTTTTATGTTTGCACTTATTTTTTTAAAATAAGGTAGTAAATGGTCTGATGTATAGCCTCTTGGATCAGAAATGCATCCGTCATAAAAACAGTCAGCCTTCACCTTATAATGAACATTCGATTAAGCTTCCCTGATTTTTTCCTGATTATTAATAATAATATTTATCCAGAAACCGTTCCAGTACAAGTTCGTACTCAGCTGTATTTTTCTCACAGGACTGAGCATGCTTTGCATTCGGCGCAAGATATAGTTCCTTCTTATCCGGTTTTGCATCATACATAGTCTGAGACATATAACAGGGTACATAATCATCCTCTAGCCCATGTATGAAAAGAATCGGTGCATGGCTTTGTACAGCCCCTTCCATTGGTACCACATCTCCTACCCAGAACCCAGCCCGCAATCTTATAATTAACTTTGCCACCGGCAGAAAAGGAAATGCAGGTATATGGTAATATTTCTTTAATTGATGCCGTATCAAGGACTCCAGGGAGGAATAGGCACAATCCGCAATGGTACAGCGTACTCGTCCATCAATTGCATGATGAGCCAAAACGGTTGCCGCACCCATAGACTCACCGTGGGTCACTATGGCCAAATTAGTACCAAATTCTGAAAAGCACCAGTCCAGGACTGTTTGTAAATCAAATTTTTCATAGTATCCCATTGAAGTATGTGCCTTACCGCTGAATCCGTGATTACGATGATCATATGTAAGTACGGTAATTCCTTTTTTTAAAAACATATTTGCGTACACCATACTGCTGTATTTCCCACAAGTATAACCATGACAGATAACCGCTATCTTTAATCTGCCCTCCGGATCCAAAAACTGCTCTTTACTTAAGTCATTGTTTATTAACTGGCAGGATAAATCGTATCCATACCTGGATCTGATATAAAAATCTTCCTTTTCCCAGCTCTGGTAAATCTTCTCTGTCAGCCTCCCAAGCTCCACCTCTCTTTGATAAAGCTTATCAGGGGTAACTACCTTTGGTTTTAATATAATATTGGATAAGATCCAGGAAGCTGCAAATAACAGAATTACCAATGCAAGGAGTATAAATAGTATTACATAACCAATCATATATTCTCCTGTCTGCCGATTATTCGGCTTAATCGGGTGCATCCCTATGAACGAGTAAAGGTATGCCCCTGCCCATCAAGCTCTTCTTTCTTAGAATTTAGAGGAATTTTCTGTGAAAGAACAATTCTCATACCATGTTATTTTATCATAGGTCAGTTAAAAAAAATATTGATATTTTATTAAGATTTTCTTTACATATTATAAGTAGTATTATAATTAGAATTCTATTCAGCTTTCTACTGCACATTAATACCAAAGAAGTGGTCAGAATCCCCCCTTGCTCAATTTCCACCGGAAAATAACCAGTTTTTACTGCTGCTCCTCCAATAAACTATACGAATCTTCCAATATAACTAATTTAACAATATACTGTATTGAATTTTCGGGCAAAATGCTTTACTATTAGTTTATAAATATAATTTTCGCTGAAAATGATATTGATTTTATACAAGGAGATATAAAATGGACAAAGACACTATATTAGTAGTGGATGACAGTGATATCATATGCAGTATTATAAAGGGCATTTTGGAATCGCCGACACTGCATATTGATATTGCCCATTCCGGCGAAGAGGGTATTCTTATGGCAAAAAAATTGCGGCCTACTCTTATACTGCTTGATATCATAATGAACGGTATCGACGGATATGAAACCTGCTGCATTCTAAAAAGCAGTACGGAGACCAAGGATATTCCTGTCGTTTTTATTACCGGTAACAATGATTCCGAGTCGGTATTAAAGGGATTTGAAGTCGGTGCGGCAGATTATGTATCTAAGCCTTTTATACCCGAGGAATTAAAAGCCCGTGTTAAAGTACATATGCAAAATATCAAAATTCAGCGCGAACTCCAGTTACTTATGAACGAATTAAAAGAAATGGCTGTTACAGATTATCTTACCAAGCTGCATAACCGTAGATATTTTATGGATCAGCTGCAAGAATTTGTAAACCAATATGATTTGAAGCTTTTTCTTATATTATTTGATATCGATAATTTCAAGAAAATAAATGATACCTATGGCCATAATGCCGGTGATATGGTATTAGTCTCTGTCTCCAGTATACTAAAATTGCTGCTGCGTGAAGAGGACATTCTATGCCGTTGGGGCGGGGAAGAATTTATGATCTGCTTACCTGATGTAACGGAGGACATCGCTATAGATTTAGCCAATAAGCTTCGCAAAGAAGTAAGCAAATACATCTTTAACTGTGATGGTTTCACTTTTCAGTGTACCATTACCGGAGGAATTATCCAATATGATAGGGCTATTTCTCCGGAGAAAAATTTTACCAATGTAGATCAGGCATTGTACCTTGGGAAATCTTCGGGAAAAAACCGCTGTATTATTAATTACCCAATACTAAAAGTAAATGAATAAAATAATTATTAAGATGGACTGGTTATATAACTGGACCATAGGAAAAACTGTAACATGATTGTATACGAAAGCTGATTCACACTTGACACAAGGAGATAAAAATGGCATACGAAATACTAGTTTTAGATATAGACGGAACCTTAACCAATTCCCAAAAAGAAATTTCAGAGAATACACTACAGGCAATAATGAAAATCCAGGAACGCGGACATAAGGTAGTACTAGCCTCCGGCCGCCCTACTCCGGGTGTCCTGCCGTTGGCGAATAAACTGAAACTATCCGAATACAATGGATATATACTGTCCTTTAACGGGGCTAAAATCATAAACTGCAAAACCAATGAAATCATCTTTCAAAAGGTTCTTCCCCGTGATATTATCCCCAAACTTCATGCTGCGGCCGTAAGACACCAGGTCGGAATCATATCCTATGAAAATGATTGTGTAATAACAGATATGGAAATCGATGAATTCATGGAGAAAGAAGCTGCAATCAATTGGATTCCCATTAAGAAAATAGATAACTTTCCTGCTTATATCAATTTTGACGTGAATAAGTGCTTAATGACTGGTCCCGGAGCAAAACTTGAAAAGGTTGAAATAAACATGAGGGATACCTTTGGAGATCGAATCAATGTTTACCGCTCCGAACCCTTTTTCCTGGAATTAATGCCGAAGAACATCGACAAAGCTTATTCTTTAAGTCACTTATTAGAGCATCTTGGTTTATCCAAAGAACAGATGATAAGCTGCGGCGATGGTTACAATGATTTATCCATGATACAATATGCCGGAATGGGTGTGGCCATGGCTAATGCACAGGAAGTTGTAAAAAAAGCTGCTGATTACATTACTTTATCAAATGATGAAGACGGGATAGCCCATGTTATTAATGAATTTATGTTGTAAATTATATACAAAAGGGCTGTTCAAAGTCTAAATTACCTGGGCAAAGAATAAGGATTATAGGCTGCAAAAAATTTGCAACATATAATCCTTATTCTTTGCCCAGGGTTGGTATCCTGTATTATTCAACAGCCTCTCTCATGAGACTTTATACCAGCTGGAATAACTGTTTCAAATACTTTTATGAGCAGTAAAGCCCTTAGGAATTCATTGCTACAGGTTTCCCGCTCTGCTCAAAAATCTTCTTTACTTCTGCCATCAATTCTTTGCCAGGTTCTTTTGTTGAAGATAATTTATATTCCAGACCAAGTTCCTTCCATTTGTATTCGCCCATTTTATGAAAGCCTAACAGTTCAATTTTTGATACATTAGAATAAGAGCTTAGATGATTAGATAATTCCTTAATGCTATCTATATTATCTGTAAGACCAGGCACTAATACATACCGTATCCAGGTATTAATATTCTTCTCTTTCGTATAATTCAGGAATTCCAGGGTCGGTCCTAAGGAAACTCCTGTAACTTCTTTATAAACTAACGGGTTATAATTTTTTATATCAAGTAAAACAATATCCGTATATTCCAGAACTTCCTTTACAACGTTATTCCAGATAAATCCTGAGGTATCTAACGCTACTGAGATTCCTTCCTTTTTGCACAATTTTGCTACCTCTAATACAAAATCCTGCTGGAGCAAAGGTTCACCACCGGTAAAGGTTACGCCACCGCCGGAAAAGCCCATATAGGACTTATATTTTACTATTTCACGCATCAACTGTTCCGGTGTATATTCCATTCCTCTGTTGGTATCCCAGGTATCGGGATTATGACAGAACTGGCACCTCAAAACACATCCCTGCATAAAAACAACAAATCGTATACCAGGACCGTCTACTGTACCGCAGCTTTCAAGGGAATGAATTCTTCCTGTTTTATTCATATGAGTCACCATACCTTTCCAGTCCATTGATTATATACCTGTTACATATCACTATTTATTCCTTTAATGCATTTACGGAATAAATATCTGAAATCCTGTTATAAATTTAACAGGAGCTTTAGTCTAATTAAGCTTGTTCCTGATATACTTTACCAGGAACAAGCTTATAAAAACTGCTTATTAACGATTATCTTTCATGGAACGTACGGTTAATTACATCTAACTGCTGTTCCCTGTTTAATTTAACAAAGTTAACGGCATAACCGGATACACGTATCGTAAGCTGAGGATATTTTTCAGGATGATCCATAGCATCTAATAAAGTTTCACGGTCAAATACATTTACATTAATATGGTGTCCCTTATCACAGAAGTAACCATCCAGCATACCTACCATGTTGTTTACTCTCTCATCTAAGTCCTTACCTAAAGCTCTAGGTACAATAGAAAATGTATAGGAAATACCATCTTCTGCATGTTTGTAAGGCAGTTTGGCAACCGATGCCATGGAGGCAATAGCACCCTTCTTATCTCTGCCGTGCATAGGATTTGCACCTGGTGCAAAGGGTTCTCCGGCTTTACGTCCATCCGGGGTATTACCGGTCTTTTTACCATACACTACGTTAGAGGTAATGGTTAAAATGGAAAGAGTCTGTTTTGCACTGCGGTAAGTTTTAACTTTACGAAGTTTATTCATGAAGCGTTCCACCAGCTCTACAGCAATTTGATCCACACGGTCATCATTGTTACCAAAAGCAGGATATTCTCCCTGGATTTCATAATCCACTGCAAGACCTTCTGCATTACGTATTACTTTAACCTTTGCATACTTAATTGCAGAAAGGGAATCGGTTACTACGGAAAGTCCGGCAATACCGCAGGCTTCTGTACGTAAAATATCAATATCGTGAAGTGCCATCTGTAAACGTTCGTAATTGTATTTATCATGCATAAAATGGATTACATTTAATGTATTAATATACAGCTCAGACAACCAATCCATAGTCTGGTCGAATTTAGCCATTACTTCATCGTAATCCAGATAGTCACTGGTAATCGGTGCAAATATCGGTCCAACCTGTTCACCGGCCTTTTCATCTTTACCGCCGTTAATGGCATATAATAAAGCCTTGGCAAGATTGGCACGGGCACCAAAGAACTGCATTTGCTTACCGATTCTCATTGCAGATACGCAGCATGCGATACCATAATCATCTCCCCATACTTCACGCATAATGTCATCGTTTTCGTATTGGATGGAGCTGGTATCAATGGATACCTTGGAACAGAACTGTTTAAAAGGCATCGGCAGTGAGGTTGACCAAAGGATTGTAAGGTTTGGTTCCGGTGCTGGTCCTAAGTTATATAATGTATGAAGAACACGGAAACTGCTTTTTGTAACAAGGGTTCTGCCGTCCATACCCATACCGCCGATGGACTCGGTAACCCAGGTAGGATCTCCTGAGAATAAGTCGTTATAGGAAGGAGTACGAAGGAAACGCACCATTCTTAATTTCATGACGAACTGATCCATTAATTCCTGTACTTCTGATTCTGTAATTGTACCATTCTTAAGATCACGTTCATAATAGATATCCAAAAACGTAGAAACCCTTCCAAGACTCATTGCAGCTCCATCCTGTTCTTTGATGGCTCCAAGATATGCAAAATAGGTCCACTGTGTTGCTTCAAAAGAGTTCTTAGCTGGACCGCTGATATCAAAACCATAAAACTGTCCCATTTCTTTTAACTGCTTTAAAGCTTTTATCTGTTCAGAAATTTCTTCCCTTACTCTGATATCAGGTGATTCCAAAGTATTTCTTTCAAATAATTTCTTCTGTTCCTTCTTTTCTTCGATCAGCCAGTCTACACCATATAATGCTACTCTTCTATAATCACCGATGATACGTCCTCTGCCATAAGCATCCGGAAGACCTGTGATGATTCCTGTGTGTCTTGCTTTTCTCATAGCATCAGTATAGGCATCAAAAACACCATCATTGTGAGTTTTACGGTTATTCGTATAGATTTCTTCTGTAGTTTTATCAAGAGTATATCCGTAAGCTTCCAATGCATTCTTTACGACTCTGACACCACCGTTTGGCATAATCCCTCTTTTAAGAGGCTTATCTGTCTGAAAACCGACAATCAATTCCTTCTCTTTATCGATATATCCAGGACCAAATGTAGTTATGGTAGAAGGTTTGGAGGTTTCAGCATCAATGATACCTTTTTCTGTTTCTACTTTCATTAAATCAGAAACCTGTTTCCATAACTCTTCTGTTCTTTTGGTGGGTCCAGCTAAAAAGGAATCGTCTCCTTCATAGGGTGTATAATTATGCTGAATGAAGCTTCGTACGTTGACATCTGTTGTCCAGCTTCCCGGATTAAAATCATTCCATTCCTGTCTCATTGCAATTCTCCTTTTCATAAACGCTTTGGGGTATTCTTTGTGAAATATGATGAAGCATTTCAATCAATTCCTAATTTTTTTAAGCAGATAATACATATAGTAGTTTAGATTGATTTTGCTTCTATATATTGTATTATATGAAAATGTGCTGTAATGTCAAGAGCTTTCTTAGGTAATAATTATCAATAAAGTATCGGCTCCATATTAATTTGTATATAGGGTTATTCACCCAGAAATAAGAATAAAATGTTACTGTAATCGAATTATGGTTTGTATTTTTATCGAGATAATGGGTCCGCTTCGCTTCCATATACTTATTAATATATTATATATTCCTATTTTATATATGTTTATATTTTGTATTATAACCGTTGTTCCATATTTTGAACCTGATTTTTACATATCTTTACACATTATTTACTAAGTGATATAAAAGATGACCAGTATTTCCTTCTATTTGAGGACATCAGAAAAAAAGAACCTCAAGTTTGTTTTGTATTTCGGTTTTTGCGCCAAACAAAAACAAAGGAGAAGTTCTTAAAAAGTCTTCTTATACTATAAAAACATCATCATAACTCTTAATTTTATTATAAAACCTTTGATAAAAATTCTTTTAACCTTGGATTTTGAGGATTATCAAAAAAAGCTTTGGGTTCATTTTGCTCCTTGATTTTACCCTCATCAATAAACAATACCCTGTTGGCAACTTCCCTGGCAAACCCCATCTCATGGGTTACAACCACCATCGTCATCCCATCCTCTGCCAGTTCCTTCATTAATTCAAGTACCTCCCCTACCATTTCAGGATCTAAGGCAGAAGTAGGTTCATCAAAAAGCATTACATCCGGATTCATAGCTAAAGCCCTTACTATGGCAATACGCTGTTTTTGCCCGCCGGATAACTGCTTGGGGTAAGCGTTGGCTTTTTCTGTTAATCCGATACGTTCTAATAATTCCAGGGCTCTGCGATCTGCTGTCTCTTTGTCCATTAACTTAAGCTTTACAGGCGCAAGGGTTATATTTTCTTTCACGGTTAAATGAGGGAATAGATTGAATTGCTGGAATACCATACCCATCTTCTGTCTCAGGGAATTAATATCTGTTTTTGGATTTGTTATATTATTACCTTCAAACCAGATTTCGCCCTCCGTAGGTGTTTCCAGTAAATTAAGGCATCTTAAAAAGGTGGACTTACCTGAACCGGAGGGTCCAATAATTACAACTTTTTCACCCTGTTTTATCGTTTCACTGATCCCGTCTAGGACCAAATGATGTCCAAATTGTTTTTTTAAATTATTAGTTGTTATCACCCTGGCTCATCCTCCTTTCAAAAAGTCCTAGTAATTTTGTTAAGCCTAATACGATAATTAAGTAGAATACGGCGGATATAATAAGGGGCGGCAGTATGTCCCAGGTTCGGGAACCGATGTACTGGGCTGCCTTAGTAAGATCAGTGACCGCTATCATACTGGCAACGGAAGTTTCCTTAATAAGTACAATGAATTCATTACCCAGAGCAGGCAGGATATTCTTGATTGCCTGAGGCATAATGATATAAAACATAGTCTTATTCGCATTTAAGCCTAAGGAACGTCCTGCTTCCATCTGTCCCTTGTCTATGGATTCGATACCTGCTCTTACGATTTCCGCCACGTATGCACCGGAATTAATACCAAAACAGATTGCAGCAACTACTATTTCATTGGTATTCCTTGAAGTGAAAATCAGGTTATAAATGATAAGCAGCTGCAAAATAACCGGGGTTCCCCGGATCAGATTAATGTATGCGTTACATATTGTTCCAATCCATTTTAATCCTTTCACACTCGCGACTGATACCTTAACAACAGCCACGGTAATTCCAATCAAAACCCCGATAAGAATGGCAAATAAGGATATTTCCAAAGTTTTTGAAAGCCCTTCGAGATAATACTTATATCTGTCTTCCGTTATAAATGCATCATAATACCTGGTAACAATCGATACAAACCAATCTTTTATAGTATCCAACTTAACTTCTCCTTTTTTTGTATATATATAAGTTTTAAAACGTATTCGGAATTTAAACTTATAGATGAATTTTTATCCCTGTCTGGTAACACATAATAAGCAGCAGACACTAATAAATTATGCCTGCTGCTTCTGCATTACGACCAGTGTATCCATTCTACTGCCGGTTTACGGTAAGCCCCGCCGTTATCTAATTACATACGGCTTGAAGACCTTTCGTAACTTAACTGATTACTCTATGTAATCACTTTCCTGCATTAGTATGGTTTGCAGTAAATTCTTCAATTTTGCCATCCTTGATTAATTGGTCGATGACTTCGTTGATTTTATTTAATAGCTCGGTATTGCCTTTTTTCACAGCGATTGCATATTTATCTTCAAATAAAGTACCATCTAAGATTGTAAGTGTATCATTCGCTCCTACTAATTCTTCTGCCGGATATTTATCCATTACGATGCAGTCAATCTTACCATTCTTTAAGTCCTCTGCTGCCTGTGCAAACTTTGTATAACGTTTGATATCTTTTGCTTTTAAGTTACCTTCATCAGAAACATAGAAATCTGCAATGTTACCCTGCTGAACTCCAATTGTCTTATCGTTAAGATCCTCAACACTTGTAACTGCGGGAGTAGCTTTATTCACTACTACTACTTCTGTAGAATTTACATATTCTTTGGAAAAGTCCATTACTTTTTTACGGTCTTCATTGACAGATACACCAGCTGCTACTAAATCTACTTTGCCCTGCTGTACTGCAAGTAAGGCACCGTCAAAGTCCATCGTCTTCACTTCAAGCTTTTTACCCATGGCGTCAGCAATAGCCTGGGCAATATCCATGTCGATACCAACTACTTTGTCACCTTCCATGTATTCATATGGTGCAAATCCAGGTTCTGTTCCTACAATTAAAGTGCCGTTATCTGCGGAAGACGTATCACTGGTGTCCTCTGCAGCAGTATTACCAGCATCAGCGGTATCACCAGTGGCAGATGTGGTATCCTTGGTTCCAGATGCCCCTGTACCACTATTGTCCGTCTTCGTTCCGCAAGCCGTAAGTGATATAGTAAGAACAATGGTAAGCATTGCACATAATAATTTTTTCATAAATAACTTCCTCCTAATTTCATATTTATAAAATATTATTTATATTAATGCTTAGTATTGTACCACGTTCATGAAAAATTTCAAGAGTTTTTTTAGCTTTTACTATAATTTTATTTTTTAAGAGATGTTATTTTATTCAATATCTAAGGTTTCAGTTTTATTTTCTTCCTTAGAATCAGCATCCTCTTTATAAGCTTTTATCCTGGTGGGATGCTTTGCTTTTACATCAATACCTGTCATTATATTTTCCGTATGGATATGAATGGTAGGTGCAGTATCATCATTAATAGCTGATACATTATTTGCTACGGCACTTAATTTAGAATCGGAAGAAATATCAACTTTTACATTATCCGGAACAACAATACTGATACCACTCATTTTGCTTTTACAGATTATATTCACATCCTCTTCAATAATTGCATTGCTAAGGTCTAGTTTTAGTCCGCTGCAGATCGTATTGATTTTCGCTCCGTTAAAAGGTTCATTTTCTATTTTAACATTCCTGCCATTAAAGGCTAACGAGTAATTTAAAACCTCACTGTCTTCTGAAATTTCTGGGACACTATTGTACTTATCAATCAGTTTTTCGGCTGCTTTCACACCAGTACGTATTGCTGCATAAGCAACGACATACTTAACCAGTCTTCTTTTTTTACGTTTTTTTACCTTTACATATCCCTTTGTACCAACAACTTTTTTAGCCATGATCTAAACTCCTTTCCTTACATGTAATATAGCGCGGTATACTAACATTACTGCGCATATTTACCATTTTGCTGCAAGTTCCTGATAGGCTGCCTTATTTATAAACTCTCCAGCAACCCTTTTCAGGTTCTTCTATGGTTCTTTCCATCCGAACTACTGTCAAAAGTAACTTCATATATTTCTCACAAGAAAATTGTTACTATTTATCCATTTAACTTACAGGAGATTATCCTTCCCGGCATATACAACCTGCAATGCAGTTTGATTAAGTTAGACCGATAATTTCTCCATTATAATTGATTATATTCACATCCTATTGAGTATATTCTTCGGTTTCTTTTTCATATAACATAAACCTATATTAATTAATTTGTTTCTCTTACCTTTTTCTATTCGTTCGTTGATTTTATGGAAGTATAATAGCTAAGAAAGACGTAATTTCTTGAAATGCAGTCTAGATAACCATAGCTTGAATATAGCTTTTTGATATTATATGCCAAAGCTTATGAAAATGTATAGCTCCTTTGGCATCTTCTTAAAAACTTCGCAGTTTATTTCACGAATCCTCTAAAAATAACCCGATTCAAACGATACACAGCTATAATGGCAAAAACATAAAGAACATAACCAAAAGTATAAGTATTCCCACATTAGCTAGAGTAAACAACACCAGATACTTAACAAACAGTGGCTTTTCTGTCTTTAAATAAATCCGGTAAGAAATTAAACTTGCTAATGAGGCTATGATAGTACCAAGCCCGCCAAGATTAGTTCCAATAATCAGATGTTCTGCATTCTTTGTAAAATTAGAAAGTAAAACCGCCGCAGGTACATTACTGATTATCTGGCTTAAAAGAATAGATGCCAAAACTTCCCTCGACTCTATTGCTTTTGATATAAAGAGGTTTATAGCCTTAACATTTCCCAGATTACCAGAAAAAATAAAAAAGCAGACAAAAGTCAAAAGCAGGGAGTAATCCACCATTCCAAATATTTTTCTGTCTAAAATACCGATTACAAAAATCACCACCCCCAAGGTAAGCCTATAGTCTATGAGGTGCATTACCGTTCCAAGACAGAGTAAGAATAACATAGCAAGCATTACTATATGTAAGATATTTCCTTTTGAGGTCTGATACTCTGTTAATGGATTTACATCGATACCGGCCGCTTTTACGTTAAGTTCCGATTGTAATGTCTTTTGGTCAAAGGCACTGTAATCCAGCTGGTTAATAGGTTCTTTTTTAATAATCAAACTGATTAAACTTAGGATGATAAATGAGAATAGAACATAAGGGACGGTTATTCCAAAAAAGTCCAGCTCTTTTAAATGATAAAAGGAATATAAATAAAGATTCTGAGGATTTCCAACAGGCGTCAGCATACTGCCAAGATTCGCAGCTATGGTCTGCATGACAATAACATATATCATATCATTTTCCCTTCCGGTCAGTTTTAACATTAAAACCGCAAAAGGAACAAAGGTAATAAGTGCAACGTCATTGGTAATCCACATAGAAGAGAAAAAACATAATAAAATTAATACATAACACATACTCCTCACAGATTTAACTCTTAATAACAGTCTCTCGGATAACCGCAGAAACACACCATTTTTTTGTAAACCGGCAACAACAGCCATTAGTGAAAACAATAGGGCAAGGACCCTGAAATCAAGATAGCCTATATAGGCTTTTGAAGGTTTGACAAGGAACATGGTAAAAACCGCAAACACAGCGGCTATTACTAATACCCTTTCCTTTTTAAAAAATTGATTTATCTTTTGCAGCATTGTCGTCATCCTTTCTGTCCAAATCCAATTTATTGTATCACGTTTCTAGTAATTTGCAATCTTTAATTTAGGTTAAAGAAACAAATTTTAATTTGGTTTTTGAAAGGAATATCCTGGTAACTGTATTTTTGGTGAAACTTATTTAGATTTTGTAAAAAATATTACTTTGTTAGGAATTTCAGTGCAAGCCTCCTGCGTATATATTAATACACAAATCTAATACTATTCAGTGTTGATTTTTTGAAAACAGGTTGGCAAAAGGAGGTTCCTGTATGGGAATTGCTACAATTATACTACTTGCCTTTGGCGTTGCAATGGATGCTTTTGCCGTGTCGGTCACAAACGGCTTATGTTATGATAAATTCAGACGGAAAGAAGCAATTATTAGTTCTTTTACCTTTGGAGTATTTCAGGCTGTTATGCCAGTAATAGGTTATTATATCGGCAGCACTTTTTATGAAACCATAGCCTTTTTAGATCACTGGGTGGCACTCTTTTTGTTAGGTGCCATAGGACTTAATATGATTGCAGAAGGGATAAAGACCTACCGCAATCCTGATAATATCTGTGAAACCGAGCCTTTTACCTTAAAAATATTATTAGCCCAGGCAGTTGCCACCAGCATAGATGCACTTGCTCTTGGAATCAGCCTTGCAGTAATGCGCACAAATCTTATTCTGGCTGTTTCCTGTATTGGAGGAATCACCTTTCTATGCAGTTTATTCGGAACATTTCTGGGGAAAAAATTTGACCGGTTTTTAAAAGAAAAAGCTGAGATTTTCGGCGGCTGCATCTTAATCCTGATTGGTCTACGGATATTTGCCGAGCATGTGTTTTACTAAATAGTTAGAGTGAATAACTACACCGAGGGAAGTCCGCAAAGCCAGGGCTGTTGCGCATCAAAGACTAAATTATCTGGGCGAGATTAGGATTATATTTTACAAATATTTTCTGAAATATAATCCCTATTCTATGCCCAGATTGACATACTTTAATTTACAGCAGTCCCTTCAATCTGCAAAAGCCGAACAAAAAAATATCTGTTCTGCGATAAATGTGCCTTTGATTATTGACAACTACATTCATCGAAAACAGATATACTTCTTACCAATTATGTCGGAATAATTCTTTATTGCCCTCTAAGTGGGCAGTATCATTAAAGCGCTGAAGATAAAACCTTTCATAGCTTTCATCATATACCAGCTCCGTAATACTGGTATTTTCAAGGGAATATGCAAATAATAATTTCTTATTCATGTCCAGTCCAATCAATCCGGTCAGTAACGCCCTGATAACACCACCATGGGTCACCACAGCCACTTTCTTCTTACCGGAATGAACAATTTCATCTATGGTGACAATAGAGCGCTGAAAGACATCTCTTCCACATTCACCACCTGGGTACGCAAGGTCTGATTCCAGTTTCATTTGTTTGGTTTTAAATTCAGCGAAATGCTCCGCAATGTATTCACTGGTATGTCCTTCTAATTCTCCAAAGGAAATTTCTCTTAAGTTTTCTCTGATATTGTGCTGCTGCCGTATGTAGAGATTAATTACCTCCGCTGTCTGTACCGCCCGGATTAAATGACTGGAGTAAAGCCCATCTATCTCATAGGAAGCTAAGCGCTTTCCCAGCAAATCTGCCTGTTGAAATCCTTCCGGAGACAATTCTACATCAGCATTACATAACGGACTGTTCTGCCAGCCATGCCGTATTAAGTATATATTCATAGTAACCTCCGATCTGTGTGCATTCGCACACCTGCAAATCAAGATGCAGCCTAACCTCCTCAAGTGCTGTTAGCAGTCAGCTGCCGCCAGGCAGCTTAAGCACTCTGCTACTTATGATAAGGTTCATTGGAATTAATCCGATAAGCGCGATAAATCTGTTCTAATAAAATTACCCGCATCATCTGATGAGGAAAGGTCATCTTAGAGAAACTAAGTTTATAATCCGCCCTGTTAAGCACTTCACTGCTTAACCCTAAAGAACCTCCGATTATAAATACGATATGCCCTACACTACCGACTCCCAGCTGTTCAATTTTATCAGCCAGTTCTGTAGAAGAAAGCTGGTTCCCTTCTATTGCAAGGGCAATGGTGTATGCACCTTCTTTGACATGCTTTAAAATCCTGTCACCCTCTGCTTTTTTTATCAGTTTTTCTTCCCCTTCACTTGCCTGATCCGGGGTCTTTTCATCATTTACTTCAATGATGTCCAATTTGCAGTAACGGCTTAATCGTTTTGAATATTCTTCAATTGCCAGGGTAAAATATTTCTCTTTAATCCTTCCCACGCCAATTATTGTTATCTTCATCCTGGCTCCTTGCTGTTTGAGCTTGTATTGGTTTTCTCCTCATATACATCTTCTTCCTGAACGTATTGATACAGAACACCGTTTTTTACCACTTTGACTTTTTCTCCTGAAAAACCACGTCTTCTTAATTCTCTCTGAAAATTAAAAAGCATAAATCCATGGAAAACAATTAATATGTTTTCTTTCGACCAATCAATCCGGTTTAAGAAAGCATTGATTCTCTTTCTGGTTCCAACCACTGTCTCCGGCTGGCTTTTTGATTTAAAAAACCAAGCCAGTCTGCCGCATACGTGCCACACTTCAAAAGGCAGCCTAAGCCTCTCCGAATGAATAAAGGGGGCGTTATCCACTTCCCTTAACAGTTTATCTATGTTTAAGTTACCGCTGTATACCTCTTTGGCTGTGGTAATGGCTCTGGGTAAATCGCTGACATAGCAGATATCCCATTCAATGCCATACATCTCAACCTGTTTTTTTATTACTCTTGAGGTCTCATAACGCTCAGACCATTCCCTGAATTCTTTTGATGTCATCATTCTCTTGTGGGGGCAGTTTACTTTAAAGTGTCTTAATAATCCAATTCTCATATTAGCTCCTATATCTTCCAATATTGCTCCCGGAATTTCCTCATTTTGTATTAACTGCCACTTATATACATAAGCCAGCTTGATTTGAAGCATGTACTATTATTTTACCTGTAATAGGAGTTAAATGCAAGCCTAACAATGCTGTTAATCCAATCTTCCTTAATTTCTCTGGAATATCCGAAAGATGGTATCCATAATAAAGATAGCTAATGCAATCATACCAGCTAACTGCATTGTTTCGCTGAAATAATAACCAGCCAAAGAATTATTATTGGTAATCAGGTTATAAACAATCCGGTACATACCTACTCCTGGCACCAGGGGCAAGATACCGGCAATAAGAAATAAAGTTACCGGTGTTTTTTTTAACCGTGCAAAAATATGGGATATCATAGCTACCACCAAAGCTGCCAGGAACATACCTGCAACAGTAGATGCACCTGCAGCTGCAAGCAATAAATACACCAGCCAGCCTACCGCTCCAACCAAACCGGCATAGCCTAAAAACTTCTTTGGCACCCCCAGGGTAATAGCCACGGATATAACAGCTGCGAAAGTACCAATTACCTGTATTAGTATCATAATAAGATACCTCCTGACATAAAGGAATAAAATGCAATACCGATTCCTATTCCAGCCGCTGTCGAAGTCGCAGAAACAAAGGCTTCAATAGCCCTGGCGCCTCCGGACATATAGTCTCCTTGTAACGTATCTCGAATTGCATTGGTAATTGCCACCCCCGGCAATAACGGCATGACAGATCCGCCGATTAACGTATCCAATTGGATAGCTGCTCCATAATAATGCAAAAACATCATACTGTTAAATGCAATTAAAATTGATGAAACCAGGTTTTTGATAAAGGTATTAATTTTAAGATTTTTAGTAATTATAAGGACTACGACAATTAAACCGCCATTCAATCCGGCAATTATACTGTTAAACCAATCACCACCCAAAAGAATGGTAAAAGACAAAGAGGCTATCATAGTACAAATATAATTTATTATTCTATTATACTGCTTCTGATTTTTTATCCCTTTTAAAGCTTCATAAGCTTCCTCTAACGTAATAGTGCCATCACACAGATTTCTTGATATATTATTCGCTTCATATATATTGGAGATATTCGTAATTCGGTTATCCACCCGCCTCACAACTGTAATGGCATCTAAATTGGAATCCCCCAAAGTCAAAAAAATACCGGTAGGCGTTACAAAAGTCTCCGTCTTTTCCAGTCCGGATATTTTTAAAATCCTGCACATTGTGTCTTCTACACGATAAGTTTCAGCACCGCCGATTAGCATAATTTCACCTGTTAACATAGCTGTATCTACTAAAAGTCTATAATTCATTGCCAGTTTCACTCCAATTCTTGTATGTGGATATTATTCTAAAAAATGAAATTGATTATGGTGTACTCTACTCTCTTTCTATGGAACTGCTTTTGCTATATGGCATGTTTATTACAGCAGCTTTCTGGAAAATTATGAACGTAAAAATTAACACTTTATTTTTATTTTCTTCATACTATAATCATATTTTAAAATTATAATTAACTTATGAAAGTGAAATTATGCTTCACACTCTCTCCTCCCCATATTAATTATAAAATGAGCAGGGGGCTGTTGCAAATCAAAGGCTGAATTGCAACAGCCCCTTTTCTCTTATAAAAATATGAAAGCACTCCTTAAAAAGCCTAAAAAAGGACAAGTCTAATATCCGACTTGTCCTCAATAATTTTATTGAATACCATCCGTATCCGAATTATCAATATCCATCGTATGCAGTGTCCTTCTTTTTCTTCTTGCTTCCTCCGAAGCATTCATTAAGAAATCTTTAATTACACTGGCATTCTTGATATGTAGCAATTGTAATTCCGGATGTGTCGTATCTCCAGTGTAGCAGGTCACAGTTCCCAACCCGAATATCCGTTCTGTAAAACTCTTTGTTAGTTTGACATCCTGCACTTTATACATAAACGCATCATCTACGGTAATACTTAAAAATCCACTGGTTATTGTAATCTTTTCATCAGATATGGTATAGGTTGTAAAACAAAGCGGTAATGCCAGAAACTTTGTCCTCTTTTTCTCTACATAGATCATGGTTTTGCTCCTTGGGCTATTTATTGATTTAGATCTAAAATCGCAGTTTTATCATTATATGATATCATAAGCTTCATGTTTGTCAGTTTAAAATCTTTTGGTACATCAAACAAAATCACAGCTTTTTGAGTCTTACCGGCAGCAACTTCCAGATTTATATACTGGATATCATTATCCAATAAAGTCAGCATCGGCATATAGACCATATCTTTATTGTCTGTTAACTTATACACTATATCATAGTCTTTTAAATTCAATTTCTTATTCATCTTTGTTATGTTTTTAACATGAAAGGAAACAGCTAATATTTTGTTACCTTTTGATGGCTCTATAGAAAACAAATTATTTTTATCAATATAGCTATCAAAAAAACCAGGTTCTTTCAATGCAATCTTAAAATTGTTCTTCAATGCTTTGTTAAATATCGTATCCAAATTTACAATATTAATCGTTTGCGCAGAGTCGGTAGAGTCTGACCCAGGTTTTGTTTGATCCATCTTCTGGTCTGTAGTATTATTCTTCGTATCAGAATTCCCAGTCGTTTCTACAGGTTCCATTTTATCAGCAGTTTCGGTAGTTTCAGTCGTTTGTTCCGGATATATTAAGGCTTTATCATAGTTTTTATCATATCTTAGCATGGTCCCTGCCATATATTCAGCCAATACATCACTCTCTTGCTCATTCATATCAATCAGCTGTGCACATCCTGTTAACGCCACGCCACAGATTGCTATTAGTAAAAAGAGTAATTTTTTCATCCTTTATCCTCCTGTAGAAGTCTTATAATTCATTTCCATAATACCACTAATTTTTTAAATCGGCAATCATAATCTTTAAAACTAAGAAATATTTCTCATTTCTTAGTTCTTAGTTATTTCTGGAATCCAGCTCAAACCAGAATTCTACCCCGGATTCATGATTGATTACCCCATATCTCTGATTTAAGGAGGTCATAATTGCTTTTACGATTGATAAGCCGATTCCGCTTCCGCCATATTCCCTGGTTCTGGCTTTATCTACTTTATAAAATTTTACCCATATACTCTCAAGATCTTCCTCCGGTATATTAGCACCTGTATTAAATACTGCAACCCGGACTACATCTTCCTGTTTAATCAGCATTATTTCAATAATTTTTGTACCATCTACATGGTTAAGGGCATTGCTGATATAATTGGTTACCACTTCCTCCACCATATATTCATCTGCCCATACATAAATCGGCTCCTGTTGTTCAAAATGGAGAATTACACCTTTTTGCTGAAATAAGATATCCGTGGCATTAATAACCGAACGGATTAAAGCCACAATATCAAAGCGTTCAAAATTCACCTGATTATTGCCGGATTCAATTTGATTTAGGGAAAGCAATTTCTTAACCATCTGATTCATTTTAGTCGCTTCGTCAATAATGACTTCACAGTAGAAGTCTCTGCTGTCTGCATCTTCATTAATATTGTCTTTTAAACCTTCCGCATACCCCTGGATTAAAGCAATCGGTGTTTTTAATTCGTGGGTAACATTGGATAGAAAATCTTTTCTCATTTCATCGATCTGAATCTTATTCTGAATATCGGATAATAGTTCATTATTGGCACTCTTAAGTTCTGAGATTGTTTTTTCTAACGTTTCAGACAAGGTGTTAATGCTGTTTCCTAATTCACCGATTTCATCCTGAGTGGTTACATTATATTTTACTTCAAAATCCAAATCGCTCATTTTTTTGGAAATACCTGCAAGCTGAAGAATTGGTTTTGAGAACTTTCTGCTGATATAATACATAAAAGCCGTTGCAATAAGAACAGCTATAATTCCTACATAGGCAAGAAATTGGTTCGATACGGATACGCTTTCTTGCATGCTCTCCAGGTTTGTACGCATAAGAATCATTTTATTGTCCTGGTCTACATACCCAAACAAATCAATATAATTTGATTCCATATTAGAATCATATATCTTATATATTCCATAATCTTTTGTTGCTTTAACCTGTTCTTTATATTTAACACCAGGGTTGATACCATTAAAAAGATAAGCCTGAAAAACAGATAAAATTCTGTTATCAATATCCTGTCTGGTTGAATAAACCCAATCCGCTCCAGAAGATAAAATATACACGCTTACATTACGGGACTCACTCCATCGCTCAAATTTAAGACTCTCATCACTGGTTATCACTGTCTTATCTTTGTTGCTTTTTAATGTTTTGTTTATTTCATCGTAAGTTTTACCCAAAGTATCGATTTTACTTTGAAGATAGAAATCAGCCAGAAAGGTCCTGTTTAAAACCCACAAACTAAAAATGATTATGATAATGATACTGATAAGAGCAAATGTCAGTTTAAAACGTATAGAAGATCTTATTTTTCGAAAATGGATTTTCATTCTTCTACCTCGAACTTATATCCCATCCCCCATATTGTTTTTATCAAATCACCTTTTGGTCCCATTTTACTTCTTAACTTTTTGACATGGGTATCGATGGTTCTGGCATCTCCAAAATAATCATAATTCCATACATTATTTAAAATTCTCTCTCTTGATAGGGCTACTCCCTGATTCATAATAAAGTAGGATAAAAGTTCAAATTCTTTAAAGCTTAAATCAATATTCTGGTCGTCTATCTTAACCTGATGGGCGTCTTTATCAAGGACAATACCACCGACATTAACGATTCCTTCCTCCAGTGCATTGGTTCTTCTTAAGATTGCTTCTACACGGGCTACTAAGATCTTAGGGCTGAAAGGTTTCGATATATATTCATCTACTCCTAATTCAAAGCCAAGAAGTTCATCCTTTTCATCACTTTTTGCGGTCAGCATAATAATAGGTACTTTTGAATATTGCCTGATTTCACGGCAAACCTGCCAGCCATCCATTTTAGGCATCATTACATCTAATATAAGTAAAGCAATTTCTTTGTTTTCAAAAAAAATGTCAACAGCCTGCTCACCATTCTCAGCTTCTAAAACCTCAAAATTCTTTTTACTTAAAAAGTCCTTCACTAATTTTCTCATTCTGCTTTCATCATCAACAACAAGTACTTTTAACTTATCCATAATATGCCTCCGATCATTACTATTTTAAATATGCTCGACTTTAACTTCATTATAACAATTATTTATGAAAAAAGTATGTTTTATCACAAGGATTTTAGGATTAGTTTCCATTACCTGGCGGCTTAAGGGCATCTTCTCTCTCTATTAGTGCATCCTCTCGGTTACTTAGGTCATTCTCCCAGGAGGAATAATGATCGATTACTTTATTTTCAATTTCGGCATACATGGTTTTATCCGTATAAACCGCAATTACTATCATTGCCAGTATAGTAACTACTAAAAATGTATTAATGATTCTTGATTTTGTGATTCGCACCTTCTGTTTTTCTGATAGCAGCTTATATTCTTCCAATTTCTGAACATCTGTCTCGTCGCATTTCGTTTGTGCCGGAACATAAATTCCATCTAAATCTTCTACTTTCACAATTCCTGAATTAAGTATGGTATTCTGAAGCTCCTTTAAAAATTCAAAACCGACTACCGTAGTAAATGTCCGGTTCTCGACTAATTTATTGTAAACCTTTAGTGCAGTTCTTGGATTGGATAAATCCGCTTTCGCGCGCAGAATATTAACAGATTCCTGCTCCTGGCTGGCATCACTGTAGTCCTTATTCGTGCTGAACATATATCCGCCGGTTACTAATTCCTCTTCTTTCATTCTATCCTTATCCTTTCCCAAGCTATTTATTATCTCTAGTATCCATACGGTCTTCTTCTCACTTACAGATTTTACTATCATTCATAACATAAAACGACTGCACATATTAATTCTACATAAATAGTCTAGTAAAAGAATACATAATCCCTTCCAAGGCATTTGACAGCAAGCTTTGATTCGGGCGATATGCCCTTTGTTGCTTCCTTTCAAATTATCTATTTAAAATTAATCAGCAATCGTTTTATCGTTTCATATTCTATTGTGGCTTCAAACTGATGTTACGGCTTATTTCTTATATTCAAATACATTAATTTTCTCGATAATTACATCGTTAAGAGGTTTATTGTTTTGCGCATCTACTTCCGTAGCTGCTACTTTGTCAAGGACATCTAAGCCTTCATATACCTGTCCAAAAACAGTATGCTGTTTAAAAAGCCATGGTGTGCCGCCTACTTCTGCGTATTTAGCGATTGCCTTATCATCGAATTTCATACCATATTGCTGTTCAATATTTGTCAGTGCTTCTTTTGTATAAGGGTCTTTAGCCTGAACAATAAAAAACTGGCTGCCATTGGTATTTGGTCCTGCATTGGCCATACATAAAGCACCCCGGTAAGGCTGTAGATTATCTGAAAATTCATCTTCAAAATTGCCTCCCCAGATACTCTCTCCACCGGTTCCGTCACCGCTTGGGTCCCCACCCTGAATCATGAAATCATTCATGACACGGTGAAAGGTAAGTCCATCATAATAACCGTCTTTTGCATGGGTGGTGAAGTTTTCAACTGCTTTTGGAGCCGCATCTTTAAAGAACTTAACAAAGATTGAACCATAATCTTTAATAACGATTTCTGCCACAGTTTCTCCATTCTTAGGTGCAGAGAACTGATCTGCTTTCTTACCGCAGCCTGATAATATTGTCATTCCTAAAACCAGTATAAGTATTAATGCTGTTACTTTTTTCATTTCTACCTCCATAAGAGTTCACAAGTTTACTTGCAAATCTTTATTATCTTTTATCTTATTATCTCTTTATAATGTACCCATAACATTGGAGACATTATTTAGTAGAGACCTATTCTTATACATCTTTATTACTTTTCTTTTTATTCTTATCTTTATTATCCTTATCTTCATTATTCTTATCTTTAATCAATTTTTAAATCTACTCTATCACTCCATTTCCTGCCGATATTTAAGCCCCCAGTCAGCTCTTATGCCATCCATTATCTTCATAATATCCAGAGTATCCTGTAAAGGAATCATATCACTCTCTAATTTTGAATTCCGTATACATTCATTTACTTCATAAGCCTCAAATTCATACCCGTTGATTCTTCCGCTTTCAACAAAGGTTTCAATTTCTTTACCATCTTTGTCATATACACTTGCTTTATCTGCATTCCAGAAGTTTTTAATGATAATCCTGCCTTTTTCACCGATTATAATAGCTTCCTGGCCCACTTCCGCATTAATTGCAGAACTGATCGTGGCAAGTACATCATTATCGAACTTAAACAAAACACAGTTCTGCTCATCAACACCGTTTTTTAAGAACACTCCTGTGGAGAAAACCTGTACCGGTAATTTCTCCATTAAATGTACAGCGTAAGTGATCGGATAAACCCCTGCATCTAATAAAGCTCCTCCTGCCAGGTCATAGTTATATAAACGGCTGGATTCATCATAGGGGACGGTAAAGCCAAAACCCACCTGGAGTTTCTTTACTTTACCTATCATCTCCATGGCAAGCCATTCCTTTACTTTTTTTGTTACCGGGAGAAACTTTGTCCACATTGCTTCCATTAAGAATACTTTATGCTCTTTTGCCAGATCAATTAAGTACTTTGCCTCTTTCCCGTTAAGGGTAAATGGTTTTTCACACAGAACTGCTTTTTTATTCTTAATGCAAAGTTCCGCATTTGGTTTATGCTCCGTATGAGGAGTTCCGATATAGATCACATCAATCTCTGTATCCTGTGCCAATTCCTCATAGCTTCCATAGGCTTTCGGATTACCGAATTTGCCGGCAAATTCCTTTGCTTTTGTAAGGTCTCTAGAGGCAACTGCTGTTAATTCTGTATATTCCATTTGTGTTAAGGCTTTCGCAAAACTTGTAGAGATACTTCCTGTTCCAATAATTCCCCATTTGATTGTTCTCATTCTAAACCTTCCTTTATTCCTGCGTTTTCTAAATGCCTGTCCTTGGTTTGTTACAGACTACCTGGCTTGTCTAAGGTAATCACGCATCTGTTATTTGATTGTTTTGTATTGCCGTACGGATTAAAACCTATATTAATAACCCTCCATATTCCAATAGATGATAAGACTGGTAAAACAATATTATTGTATCACTAAAATAACAAAAATAAAATCCCAACTTTAGAAAAACTTCCATAAGATATTTAAATTTCACAATAAAAATCCATTACACCTCTGAAAAAAATATTATTGTACTAAGTTTCATCCAATAATGTATTATCACTCTCCTTTAGTTATATGACAAAAAAATGCCTGAAACACTACATAAATGTTCCAGGCATTCTATCATGTTGTTAATCCTTACAACTAGTGGAGCTGAGGGGAATCGAACCCCTGTCCGAAAGCCCATTCATTGCAGCATCTCCCATTACAGTCAATCATTTGACATTCCCTCCATCTAGCGCCGGTTGACAGGCTTTAGACTTTAGTAGCTTCATAAGTTCTTTTATCTTCTCAAAGCTTTGAAGACAAAGTGCCTTGCTAATTTGATGCCGAGGTCTTAAACCGCAAGAAGCTTAAGTTCGACAGCTGCCATTAGGCAGCGTACGCTAAATTATCGTCTGCGTTTAAATTTAATTCTAAGTTGATGACGCGGTCCTAGTCCGCGAATGGCTTCCGCAACTTCAAAACCCCCGTCGAAACCAGTACAACCCCTTAAAATAATCGGGTGCTTATTTGAGTTACACAATACCTGTATGACGGTAACAGCAAATAAATGGTTCACAGACGTTTCACATATCAATAGTATATCCTACTTTTGTGACAAAAATGTGTACTTGGAATTTTTTTATATTTAATACCATAATTCATGTGATTGATTTATTATAAATGATATCCTATCAATTTGCAATAAGAATCTAATGGATATTTTTTGCAATCTAATCGATATTTTTTACAAAAGAATCCTCTTCCATTTATTATACCAGAATGTATATCTATTCAACTGTTCCTTAAAAAAGCTATTGTTTAAGTTTTTCTGTTTCTCTTCTTTCGGTTTTTGGGTCAAACGATACAGATTATTTTTTGAACTTTTAACACTCCAAGACAACTTGTCCATAAATTCACACTAAATTAAAGAAATATTCAAACTATATACATATATGAACGATATAATAAAAATATGAAAACAACAGGTTCCCACAACTTGCATATAAAAATTTTTTTTCATAAAGCCAGCAGTGAAAACTGCTGGCTCCTCCTATTTTTAGACCGTACATCCATTGCATTCTGAACAATTACTGCATTTATTAAATATTTTTAGTGGTTTGTTTATTATTCTGAAAGTGATATCCTTTAAGGAAAAGACACTATTATCATTCTCATTTATTCTGACTTTATCTTCATAAAATTCTACTTTAAGAGATATAATATCCATCCCTTCCTCATCAAGAAGACTAGGTCTTAACCCCGGCTCAAATTTTAGAATCTCACCGCTTTTTTTAGTTATTTCTATGCTGTCGGTGGAGGTAATTAATGATTTAATAGTGCCGTCATCATAAAAATTTAATGAATTCTTGTCTCCGTTTATACCATTGGCATTCATATCATAAGCAGTCAACTTGCCAATTCTGGTTTCAATTAAAACAGGATAGGCAGGTTCGCAGGATCTTAAATTACCCTCCGGATATAGGGATAATCCATAATGCACTCCTAATTTACCTGAAGGTGTATTAACCATCACTACCTCCTTCGGCCATAAAGTGAGGCTTTTTATCCTGCCCGTTTCATAAAAAAGTATGCTGATTAACCTTTTATTAATTTTACCAAATGGGAAACTTAATTCCTGGGGTTTCGCAAGTTCAAATTCATTCTCTTCGGTCCAGTAACCAGTTATTTTACCGTTAAGGGGGAATAACCGTTTTATTCTTCCGCTTTCATAAAATGTTAGAAGTTCAGCACTTAAAACACCAATATCGGTTTTAATCTGACACTGCCCCTGGAGGGCAATTTTTTTGAGGCTGCCATCCTTATAAAAAGCCAGGGAATTAATATACTTATTACGCACTCCTTCATTCTCATATTGGGGAATCAGCTTCCCATATGAAGTTGTCAGTACATTCCGTTCGATGACGGAACATTCTTTTATTTTGCCATCCTCATAGAAATCCGCGGAAGCAATACCTTTTATTACACCGTATTTTGATTCAGATATATTTATAATTACAGCCATTCTCATTCTCCCTTCTCTAATAACTTTTGGTCTTAACGATTCCTTATTCTTTGGTTAGACTAATAAAATAACAGCTCTCGTTCCGGTTCTGCTTCTGCATAACCAGACGCAAAAAGGTGCGGATATTTTCCGCACCTTCGCTGACTAAGCTATTTAAGTATTAGCTTATCATAACACACTTTTAAATTCAATACTTCAATAGTAATAAAAAACCGGCTTGAAACCAAGGCAATACCATAATATTATACAGTATTCTATACAGTATATAGATTAATATTATATTTATAAACACTACTGTATTACATATGTATTTTCATTCATTATTATGGTATAGATGGCTATTCCTTAATTTTTAAAGATTACTTTCGTAAGCCGGACCCCCTGTGGTAATTCCCTGCCCTTTTGCATAGCCTGATGAGCTTTATCGATCAGGTTACTCTTGATATCCTCCGGTAGATCAGTATCAAATTCATATACATATTCTTTTCTAATATGATTAAGCGCTATATTTAAAAGAGAACCTCCATTACCACAGTACTCTTTTAATGCATCACTGATAATTTTTTTATATTCGCCATATGACATGGGTCCCATTTACCTCAATCCATTCTATTTTATAGTATTGTATTAATATATGCAGAAAAATGAAAATGTTTCCTTTTTTTAAAAATTTTTTTAATATTCCCTTATAATCTATGCATGATTCTTTTAATTTATCATATCTTAACCATATAGGCATAAAAAGGATTTAACCAATGGATAGTACAAGTAACACTGCAGGATATTATTCTTCAGAGGACTTAAGAAATATAATAAGACAGATAATGAGTCAGTATTCCCTCTGGACCAGATTTTATATCGTCAGTAAAATGGCAGACTTAGGGGATTTGGAGGTGGTATCCAACAGACTGTATGAAGTACCAATTGATTTATATAATTTATTTCGCATTTATTATGACAATACATCTGTCCAGGAATTAGAAAATCAGTTCCGGGAACAGGTTACTCTGACTATTCAGCTCATAGATGAAATTAATTCAGATCAACCTGTTGATACTACAAAGAGCCGTTTAAAAGAGAATGCCGACCAGATCAGTCTTTTAATGTCTGGTTTAAATCCCTTCTGGAACATGCAAACCCTGCAGAATTTATTTTATAACCATTTTGATATGACAGAATACGAAGCCCAAAAAAGACATACCAGGCAATATGCTGCTGATGTTTATGAATATAATTTTATTGAATATCACACCTTGATGTTTGCAGATTATCTTTGGAGCGGAATCATAAATCAACTTTATCCAAAGCCTTAATTCCATCACGCTTCCCAAAAAACCGACATATACTATTATGTAATATGCTATAGGAGGTTATGGATGGACGGAATAAGGGAATTCGTTAATACTACCTGCTATGACTTGAATGTAATCGTATGGGTAAGAGCCGGTGAAAAACTTGGCTGTATCTTTCGTGTAGAAGAATTCTGCCTGAAACGGTTTGAATGTTTGAAGGTCGTTTTTGGAAATGAATATAATTCATGTATAGATGGTATAAAGGTATGTTATTGTGAAGGTGGTCAATTGGGGATTACCGAATTAGTAGTTAAACGGTTTGGCTGTACTTTGGACAGATTACTAAACAGGCATTTTCGTATCATATTTATAAGTGCCGGTCCTACTATTGCCATATCTGCTCAATAATTAAGATAGTTCCGATTAAACTCAAGCGTCTCGGATAATAAAATAAAATTAAAACCCACCTGGCTGATAATAATGTCAACTTGACATAATCAATCTGTTCGGTGGGTTTTATGATTTAATATAGATTTTTTACCTTAAAATCTTTCTCAGCTTCTCTTCGTTGATCTTTTTTTGCTATATCTTCCCGTTTATCATATAGCTTCTTACCTCTGGCCAGACCAATCTCAACTTTCACCAGACTGCCTTTTAAGTACACGGTAAGGGGCACAACCGTATAGCCCTTTTGCGCCACCTTACCCATTATTTTATTGATTTCATAATTATGCAATAATAATTTTTTGACACGAAGGGGATCTTTATTAAATATGTTACCTTTTTCATAAGGACTGATATGCATGCTATAGATGTATACTTCACCATTTTCAATCCGTATAAAAGATTCCTTAACACTGCATTTGCCCATACGAAGGGATTTGACTTCCGTACCATGAAGCACAATTCCTGCTTCAAAGGTATCTTCGATAAAATAATCAAATCTTGCCTTTTTATTGTTTGCTATCATTTTAATACTTTCTTTAGCCATAATTCCTCCCAAAACCTTAACTACTGATCTTCTTCCGGCGCTTCATCCACAAATGCAAAGTCGATGGTCCGAAGCAGCTTATCGGCTGCCAATACTTCCACCAGAACCTTTTCCCCTAACTTATAGGTTTTTCTGGTGTGTTCGCCTATCATGGCGTAGTGTTCCTCATCATAGATATAATAATCATCCTGCATTTCTGATACCCGGACCATGCCTTCAACGGTGTTTGGCAGTTCCACATACATTCCCCAGTTGGTAATACCAGAGATTACACCTTCAAAGATTTCCCCAATATGATCACTCATATATTCTACTTTTTTCAATTTATCGACATCACGTTCGGCATCATCTGCCCGGCGTTCTGTTATACTTGCCTGTCTGGCGATATCCGGAAGTATTTTACTATAATGGTTATACCGCTTTTCACTTAAACCTCCCCGCAGATTCTCTTTGATGATACGGTGGATCTGAAGATCTGGGTATCTTCTGATTGGAGAAGTAAAGTGACAGTAATATTTGGTGGCTAGACCAAAGTGTCCGTCACTTGTAGAGGTATAACTGGCACGTTTCATGGAACGTAAGGTTAAACGGCTGATTAAAGCTTCTTCGGGAGTATTATCTATTTTTAATAATAACTTCTGGAGCTCTTTGGGGTGAATATCATCCTGGCTGATTTTTATGCTGTAACCAAAGTTATTAATAAATATTCCTAGTTGCTGGATTTTTTCAGCATCCGGGTTATCATGACTGCGGTAAACAAAAGGTATTTCCTGCCAGAAGTAATCTTCAGCAATGGTTTCATTTGCAATTAACATAAAATCTTCGATAATCTTGGTTGCTTTATTCCTGTCATAGGGCTTAATTTCAATGGGATGACCATTCTCATCCAGCTTGATTTTACTTTCTGGAAAATCAAAATCAATAGAGCCGCGTTTTCTTCTTTTTTCCCTGAGAATATCCGCAAGTTCTGACATTAATTCAAACATGGGAACCAGTTCTTTATATTCGTTTCTTTCCGCTTCATCATGGTCTTCTAAAATTTTCTTAACACTGGTATAAGTCATTCTCCGGTCAACTCTTAATACTGTTTCTGCTATTTCATGACCGATTACCGTCCCTTTGTCATCAATATCCATAAAACAACTTAGGGCAAGTCGGTCAGTTCCTGCATTAAGGGAGCATATTCCGTTAGATAATTTATGGGGCAGCATTGGGATAACCCGGTCCACCAGATAAACACTGGTTCCTCGTTTGACTGCTTCTTTATCAAGGGGAGAATTCTCTGTAACATAATTGGATACATCGGCTATATGAACGCCCAAATGATAGATATCCCCGTCTTTTGACAGGGTTATGGCATCGTCCAAATCCTTGGCATCTTCTCCGTCGATGGTAACTGTCTGAAGACTTCTGATATCTTTTCTGCCTGCCATATCTTTTTCCGTGATTTCATCCTGAACAGCTTCCACCTGATTCATAACTTCCTCCGGAAATTCTACCGGCAGATTATATGCCATGATAACAGATATAATATCCACTCCCGGATCATTCATATGACCCAGTATTTCAATAACTTTACCTTCGGGATTTCGGTCCTGACTGCCGTAATCCGTTATTTTTACAACTACCTTGTGACCGTTAACAGCACCTTTTGTGTGTTCCTTGGGTATAAAGATATCTTTACCAAACTTCTGATTATCAGCAACAACAAAACCATAATTCTTACTTTTTTCAAATGTACCTACAATCGTACTGCTGTTTCTCTCAAGGATACGGATAATCTCTCCTTCTCTTCTCTTTCCGCGACCTTCATTTTTAATCGACACCATAACCTTGTCATTATGAAGTGCTCCCTTTGTGGCACTTTCCGGAATAAAGATATCCTCTGTCTCACTCTCAATGATAACAAATCCAAACCCTCTTTGAGTTCCGGAAAATATCCCCGTCCTGGTATTAGTATCTGCTATCTTATACCTGCCCTTTGTGTCTGCTTCGATTTTTCCATCCGTTTGCAAAGCTTCTAATACTTCTCTTAAATCCTGCTTTTCATCCCGGGGAACCTGTAATACACTGGCAATCTCTTTAAACTTCATAGGCTGATAATCTTTACTATTTATAAATTCCAATAAAATCTTTTTCTTTTCGTCCAAAATCACTTTATCCATTTTGCCTCCACTACTTTGCACTCAAACAATTTCACGTTTAGATACTCAAGCTTCATTTATATTGTAGTATACCATAATTCTCCTGTAATTAACACAAAATTTTTATTGGCTGCACATAGTGTCTGCAAATTCGAATATCTTATGATGATATGGTGATTTTAATAAGCGGTTACTTTTTATCTTATTCTGCTGCTTCCAACTGACTGGGATGTTTTTTAAAGAAATCCACCTTAGGTTCTAGGAACTTTAATTGATGCTTATCATAATTATTGATTATATCATATATTGGTGAGAATATATAATCCCAGCTCCACAGTCTTTCATCCACATTTAGATATTCTCTTATCATATTACACCCAAAAGGTGCTATAGGATGCAGCAAGGCAGCCGCAGTTTTAACTGCGTGGAAGGAATCAATGAGTACCTGTTTTCTAAGTTCCTCATTACCGGTAGTTTCGGCAGTCCGCATCGTGTTCACCCAATATTTATTCATATTACGGATAAAGGTATCAAGGACATAGGTCAGACTGTGGAATTCGTGATTATACATATGCCGTTCAAAAGTAAGTACTGCTTCCTCTGATTCCGCTGCAATCTTCTGGCTTACTTCTCCCTTTGGAATGGTGGAATTAAAGTAACTTTGAGAGGTGTAAAAACAGGAGCGGATTAACCGGTTAAATACATTGGTTAGCAGATTCCCTTCTTTTAGCACAATGTCCTCGCCAATTTTCTCTGTTTCAGACATATATACCTGAGGTCTAAAACTCACGCTCTTTGTAGATAAACCAAGGCTTAAGAAATGAATCCTTAACTGTTCCGGCGTATAAAATTTAAGCAGTTCTTTTGCCATAGGTGGCTTTATTTCGTTACTGCTGCTGGCTTTTTTATCCATAAATAATATATGTCGATTGGCAATCAGGTGAGGCAGAATAAGCTTATCCATACTCTTATGGTCCTCCTCACCATCTTTTTCAAGAGCTGCAAACATAGCCATTTCAGCAATTCCATAGAAATAAATATTATCTTCTCCAATAAACTGATAAACCTTGGCTTCTTGTGAATTCCACCACTTTGTCCAGTCACCGCTTTCTTTTCCGGCAGCTTCTAGATATGCCCTGGTAAAGGATATAGGTGCCCATAAGGATTCCGGCCATACCCAAAAAGTTAAATCCTTTAAATTATCTTTTTCAGGAACTTCCACTCCCCATTCAATATTGCCGGATAGACGGAAGGGTACTAAGGTTTTGCCAGTTCGAAAACGGATTCCTTTATTGCCAAAAACTTCTCTTGCCTTATCCCTGTCGCTTAATTTATCAAAAACAAAAGTTACAGAAGTTTTGGTATCTTCTGCCATAATGGTATGTTTTGGTAATAAGTCAGTGAGGTCTGTTACTCCCTCCAATTGATCTTTTTTTACATAGATATAGGGAGGCTTTAAGAATTCTTCAATGGTATTAATAATATATTTTCGCGTGTTGGAATTCACTTTCAGATTTTGAAGCCAGCCTTTTAACATCTCCTGCCATTCTTCCAATTTAAAGTACCAGTTAACAACCTCCCTTACTTCCGGGGTCTTGCCGGACAGAGTACTTTTTGGATTAATTAAATCACTTGGCATATATTGATGACCTAACGCACATTCATCTGCATAAGCCTTATCGGAGGAACAGCCTTCGATGGGACACTGACCAATAACCTGTCTCCCGTTTAGAAACACCTGAAAATCCGGATCAAAAAACTGGGGAGTAGACATTGGTATGATATTCCCATTGTCATATAACGTTTCAAAGATTTCTTTAGAAACTTCCTTATGAATTTCACCTGGTCTGCCAAGGGCAGAAGCTCCGTATAAATCAAGACTGATTCCATAATCGTCCAAGGTCTCCTTCTGAAGTTCATGGTTGCCTCTGACATATTCTTCTATGGTACCAGCTGGTTTGTCACTTCCTCCATTCTCTGATAGTTTTCTGTAACTTTCAAGAATTGGAGAACCATAACAGTCTGTACCGGATACAAATATTACATTTTCCGCACCAATCCGATCCCGTAAAAATCTCGCAAAGGTATCCGCGTGTACAAAAACACCTCCGATGTGCCCAAAATGGAGTTCTTTATTACCATAAGGCATACCTGCCGTAATCACTGCTCTTTTTGGGAATTCTGGTCTTTGGCTTTTCGCTATATCCTTATTTATTTTTTCTTTGTTCATTCTTTTATCATTCATCTTTATACCCTCTATACCGCAAATCACATGCAATACCACCACCGAATAAATGTGGAAGAATCCTAGTGCAGCGTCCTTTCTATTCTAATTTTTACTTTTAACCTTTTAAAGAATCGTTATGTGACCCTTTCAATATTTTTAATTCATACATGAGCCCAGGCTGCCGTCGTAAATGGTCTTTAATAGCAGGAGAATGAATGAACACCCACTCCATCTTATTTATTATAGTTCCGAAACAAGTTAAAAAACATAAAAAAAACACCTCCTACAATATTATCTGTAGGGGCGAAAGATTCGCGGTACCACCCTATTTTATTAATATGTCACCATATTAATCTCATCGAGTACATCAATACTCTAGTCCTGTAACGTAGACTAACGGCATAGCATCACTTATTTGAATAAGATCCGTATGCAGCTCCAAGGCTTGTTTCATCAATTATACCACTGCTCTTTCTCAGCCTGCAGAGCTCTCTGTGAGTTTAATAAATGATTACTCTTCTCTTCATAGCATTTATTTTTTCATATCACCTATTTTTTTTCATAGATTTATTTTTTCATAGCATTTATTTTTTCATAGTATATGCAATTTTTTTATATTTGTCAAGGATAAAGCAGAAAAATGCTTGACAGCATATAGTAGAAAAATACTTCGTCTAAATACTTGGATGTTCTCAAAATTCAAAATACATTTTCAAAATACTTGCTTTCTAACAAAATATCCGATTGCCCTCCCAAATAAATATATAGATGATAATGTAGTAAATAATCCTAATTAACTGAATCAATATTATATAATTCCATTTTAGTAGAAATGAATCATTATTATGATTCCCGTTTTAGTTAGAAATAACCTAAAAAGCACAAAAAAAGCATTCTGTCAAGACAGAATGCTTTCATTAAAATTATGCTACAATAAGTTAAGTACTACGGAAAGAATAATAAAACCTACCGCAAGACCCTTTGTAAATTTCTCCAAAGCGCCCTCCATGGAACGTCCTCTATTCTTACCCCAATAGGTATCGGCAACACCATTGATTGAGCCTGATAAACCTGCTGATTTGCCTTCCTGCATTAATACAACAACCACTAACGCGATACAAATGATAACATATATGATTGTTACGATTGTCTTTAAAATCTCCATCACTGCACCTCCTAAAGCTTCAATGTTAATTCTAACATACAATATTACAGATTTCAACTATTTTTTGTACAAGATATCCGCTATCCGGCAGGATGGATATTGGACATCGATTATTTCTTAATCAGTAAGGATTTTCCGGTCATGTCTTTTGGTTGTTTCAGTCCCATCATCTCAATCATAGTTGGTGCAATATCCGCCAGACAACCGCCTTCTTTTAAGGTATACTCTTTATCATAATTTACTAAAATAAAAGGTACTTCATTAATTGTATGGGCTGTGAAAGGTTCCCCAGTGGTGTAATCAATGAGCTGTTCTACATTACCGTGATCTGCACAGATAAACATCTGGCCATCCACTGATAATAATGCCTCATATGCCATCTCCACACATTTATCAACTGCTTCCACTGCTTTAACTGCAGCATCCTGGATTCCAGTATGACCAACCATGTCAGGGTTAGCAAAGTTTACGATGATAACATCATATTTTAAAGATTGAATGGCTTCTACCAGATTCTTAGCTACATCGAATGCACTCATTTCGGGCTGTAAATCATAGGTAGCAACCTTAGGTGAATTAACCAGTATTCGTTCTTCCCCTTCGTTTGGAACTTCTACACCGCCATTGAAAAAGAAAGTAACATGAGCATATTTTTCTGTTTCAGCAAGTCTTAACTGTTTGAGATTATGTTCTGCTAAAAATTGTCCAAAGGTATTATCGATGGAAATCTTATGGAAGGCTACTATTTTATTTGGTATTGTAACATCATATTCGGAGAAGCATACATAAGTTAATGGCATTCTGCCCTTATCTCTCTTAAAGCCTGTAAAATCATCATCACAGAAAGCTCTTGTTATCTCTCTTGCGCGATCAGGTCTAAAGTTAAAGAAGATAACAGAATCATTATCTTTAATGGTTGCTACCGGTTTACCATCTTTTCTAATTACAGTAGGCACTACAAATTCATCGTTTACACTGGAATCATAGGAATTCTTAATTGCCTCAACACCATTATCTGCAGTATCGCCTTCGCCACATACCATAGCGCGGTATGCTTTTTCAACTCTGTCCCATCTGTTGTCACGATCCATTACATAATAACGTCCCATAACTGTTGCAATTTCACCAACACCAAGTTCTTCCATTTTATTCGTTAATGCTTCTGCAAAGCCTTTACCGGAAGTAGGTGCAGTATCTCTGCCGTCTAAGAAAGCATGTACATATACATTACTAACACCCTCTCTCTTGGCCAGTTCTAATAGACCATAGAGGTGTGTAATATGACTATGAACACCACCGTCAGATAGCAGACCGAAAAGGTGTAAATCGGAACCATTCTTTTTGCAATTTTCCATTGCCTTTAACAGGGCTTCGTTTTTAAAGAAATCACCATCCTGAATTTCTTTTGTGATTCTGGTTAATTCCTGATAAATAATACGTCCGGCTCCCATATTAAGATGTCCGACTTCTGAATTACCCATCTGTCCTTCCGGAAGTCCAACTGCCATCCCGCTTGCATTTCCCTTTACAAATGGATATTCCGCCATCAGTTTATTCATAACAGGGGTATTCGCCAGTTTTACTGCATTACCTTCTTTTTTCTCATTTAAGCCATATCCGTCTAATATCATTAATACCGTAGGTTTTTTACTCATTCTGCTTACTCCTTTATGTGAAATGCGTAGAAAAATATAAAATGATACTTATATTACTACTAGATCTTAAATAAGGTTATGCACCTTATCTAAGATGTTAATATCCATTAAATAATTGGTGGAATTCTGCCACTCTTGAGACTGCCCTTTTTTAACCTGGAAAGCAATCAAATCCAGTGTACATTACCAACAATATTATTTATAGTTAACAATTTTACCAAAGTCAGGTTTTAAGCTTGCTCCGCCTACTAAGCCGCCGTCGATATCAGGCTGTGAAAATAATTCGGCTGCACTTGCTGCTGTAACACTGCCGCCGTACTGGATACGGATAGCTGCTGCTGTTGCAGCATCATAAATTTCAGCGATGCATTCACGGATTGCTTTGCATACTTCCTGAGCCTGTTCTGTAGTAGCAACTTTTCCGGTTCCGATTGCCCAGATTGGTTCATAAGCGATTACAGCTGTTTTTGCCTGATCCGGTGTTACATTTAAGAATGCAATTTTAATCTGCTGACGGATAAAATCAATAGTAACACCCTGCTCTCTCTGAGTAAGGGATTCACCACAGCAGACAATTGGAGTAATACCGTGTTCAAAAGCTTTTAATACTTTTTTATTCACAGTTACATCTGTTTCTGCAAAATATTCTCTTCTTTCGGAATGTCCGATAATAACATATTTAACCCCAATATCGGTAAGCATGTTAGGAGCGATTTCACCTGTAAAGGCACCGCTTTCTTCATAATACATATTTTCTGCACCGATCAAAATATTAGAACCCTTCGCTGCTTCAATCGCAGTTGTCAGGGAGATAGCTGGTACACAGAATACTACATCTGCATCTTCGGTAACTACCAAAGGTTTTAACTCATTAATCAATGTTACTGTCTCGCTGGGAGTTTTATTCATTTTCCAGTTACCAGCAATAATCTTCTTACGCATAATATTTCTCCTTTATAGTCAGGCAGCTTTCAATTTGGTCAATTTAATGATAGGAAATCTGCCGTATATTCATTCAGAAAGGGACGGTAAGTTGTTAAACAGTTACCTGTCCCTGAAAATTAGTGGCTTCTTATATTATTTATCGTTGGCTGCTGCCACACCGGGAAGTTCTTTTCCTTCTAAGAATTCAAGAGAAGCTCCGCCACCGGTTGAAATATGAGTCATCTTATCGCCGAATCCTAAGATGTTAACCGCTGCCGCGGAATCACCACCACCAATAATAGTGGTTGCATCGATTTCTGCTAATGCTTTTGCTACTGCAATAGTACCATTTGCGAAGTTAGAGAATTCAAAAACTCCCATAGGTCCGTTCCAAACAACGGTTTTAGCGCTTTTAATTGCATCTGCATATAATGTACGGGTTTTTTCTCCAATATCAAGACCCTGCCAGCCAGCTTCGATTTCTCCGCGACCTACTGTTTTAAATTCTGCATCATTGGAGAAGTCTTTTGCAACAACAGTATCGATAGGAATTAATAATTTAACACCTTTCTTTTCTGCTTTATCCATCATTTCTTTTGCATATTCAAGATAGTCAGCTTCCAAAAGGGAAGTACCAACTTCTTCACCTAAGGCTTTCATGAAAGTATAAGCCATACCACCGCCGATAATTAAGGTATCAACTTTATCTAATAAGTTATTGATAACAGAAATCTTACTGGATACTTTGGAACCGCCCAAAATAGCTACGAAAGGTCTCTCTGGATTATCAACTGCATTACCAAGGAAATCAATTTCTTTCTGCATTAAGTAACCAACTACTGCAGTATCGACATATTTGGTTATACCTACATTGGAGCAGTGTGCTCTGTGAGCGGTACCAAATGCATCATTTACAAATACGTCGCAAAGAGAAGCGAGATCTTCACTGAAAGCATCTACATTCTTCGTTTCTTCTGCTCTGTAACGGGTATTTTCAAGAAGAACTACATCCCCTTCTTTCATAGCGGCAACTGCTGCTTTGGCATTCTCACCAACAACATTGGCATCTGCTGCAAAAGTAACCGGCTGACCAAGTAATTCAGCTAATCTGACAGCGACAGGTGCTAAAGATAATTCCGGTTTTGGTTCTCCCTTGGGTTTACCAAGGTGGGAGCAAAGTATAACCTTTCCACCATCTCCGATTAATTTTTTAATTGTGGGAAGTGCTGCAACCAGACGATTTTCATCGGTAATCTTTCCTTCTTGTAATGGAACATTAAAATCACATCTTACTAAAACTCTTTTGCCTTTTACATTAATATCATCTACTGATTTCTTATTAAGCATATCTGTGACTCCTTTCATATTCTAACAATTATTTTTCTGACACTCCGGACCTTTATGATTGTTAATCTTTAATGACCTTCATTTCTATTAATCATGAATTTTCTAATCATTAATAATATATAATTTAATCACAATTAGTCACTAAATGATGTACTATGCTGTCCAGTCCTTACTTATTTCTTTACTTTTTAATATGGACTAAAAATGAGTCCGGCTTTGTTATCAGTCAAGGAGGGTTCGGTAAACGTTCCTCGACTTAATTTACAAAGACCGGACCCATTATAGGATCAATATAAATTATAAATTATGAATTAGTTTAATTCAGCAAAATATTTGATTGTTCTTACCATCTGGCTTGTGTAAGAATTTTCGTTATCATACCAGGAAACAACTTTTACTAAAGTTTGTCCGTTACCAAGATCTGTAACTTTAGTCTGAGTTGCATCAAATAAAGAACCTTGAGTAATTCCGATAATATCAGAAGATACTAATTCTTCTTCTGTATAACCAAAAGAAGGAGATTCTGCTGCTTTCATAGCTGCGTTAACGTCTGCTTTTGTTACAACGCCGTTAACAACTGCTACTAATTCAGTAGTAGAACCAGTAGGTACAGGAACTCTCTGTGCGGAACCGTCTAATTTACCTGCTAATTCAGGAACTACAAGACCGATTGCTTTTGCTGCACCAGTTGAGTTAGGAACGATATTAACAGCTGCTGCACGAGCTCTTCTTAAATCTCCCTTAGGATGAGGTCCGTCAAGAGTCATCTGATCACCAGTATAAGCATGGATTGTAGTCATGAAGCCTTTTGCTACAGGTGCTAATTTATTTAAAGTGTCAGCCATAGGAGCTAAACAGTTAGTTGTACAAGATGCTGCTGAAATAATTGTATCATCAGCTTTTAATGTTTTTTCATTAACGCTGTAAACGATGGTAGGAAGATCATCGCCTGCTGGAGCGGAGATAACTACTTTCTTAGCACCTGCATCGATATGAGCCTGAGATTTTGCTTTAGAAACGAAGAAACCAGTACATTCAAGTACTACGTCTACTCCAAGTTCTCCCCAAGGAAGATCTTTAGGATCTCTTTGAGCATAGATTTTAATTTCTTTACCGTCAACAACGATGGAATCTTCTTTCGCTACTACTGTATCACCCTTTGCATATCTACCTTGTGCTGAATCATATTTCAATAAATGAGCAAGCATTTTAGGATTTGTTAAATCATTAATTGCAACGACTTCATATCCCTGCGCACCAAACATTTGTCTGAATGCAAGACGTCCGATACGTCCAAAACCATTAATTGCCACTTTTACTGCCATGTTATAATTCCTCCTAATTGTTAAATTTTATAATATGCTGTCCGACTTTTTACATAATTAAAAAGCTGTAGATACAATTTATGTATAAAAGACAGCTATTAATCAATTATATGATTGACAAATTTTTCTCAAACACTATCTTATTTTACCTTTTTTAAAATGAAATTTCAAGTAGAAAATGCAAATTCATGGAATATTAATAGAATCAGCAGTTTTAATTACTTCTAAAGAGTTTCTTTGTGCAATATATCTGTAAACATTTTCTTTTAAAAATCATATCTCCGAAGCCTTAAAATGTCTTTGCCAAAATTGAGTCCGGTTATAAAAATTGGACATTACACTCCTACTGTCGTACAGTAAGAGTGTGATTCCAATTCTTTATTTCAAGGTTTACTTATTTTTTATCTCATGCTTCCATGACCCTGACCGGTCATTCCGGATTGTCCTGACATACCAGATTGTCCTCCCTGGCTGTTCACGAAATTTTTCACATTCATTATCTCATCCTGAGTCGCCTTTTGTGAGGGTTGATAATAATTTTTACTTTTTGCAATAGTATAAAGCTCAAACTGACAGGTTTCACCTTCATTACGGAATTTTTGTAATGTCTGTCTTAATTCCTGATTATCTGTCTGGGCTATCATATCTGCTAAACTTTTTAAACCTGAATTAATTGAATTTAAAGCATCTGTGACCATTACTTGCTCTTGCATTATGCTAACCTCCTATTTTAAGAATTGTATTAAGGTCTGTTTCTTCTGCTCTGCCGACTGAGCTTCTTTTTGGAAAAATTGTTTTACATACGGGTCTGTGCAGTTTTCTGCATAGGTTTTGTATTTTTCCTTATCCGTTTCACTAAATAATAAAAGATGTCTTAAATTCTGCAGTTCCATTTCTGATATATTACTCATTTAAATTTCCTCCTTTTTACTCAAAATAATACGGATAATTGCAGAATGAAGTATGAATTATGATTGAAATCAAATATAAATCATTAAGCAGTTACCTAAAAGTTATTATCTCTAAGGAGTGAATTTATTATTCAGATAATCTGTTTATAGTTATTTGTAAAGCATTCAGTATTTTCCAGTTTAAAACTTATATTTACAGTATTTCTGGGATTATATTTATTATGGTTAAATACATTTACCGGTTAACTTTTATTATGCTTATATATTTTTCAGTTCGTTTTTTATACTTATATGTATTTTTTAGTATTATTTATTCGGTTATATGTATTTTTCCAGTTTATATTTATTATGGTTATATGTATTTTTCAGTTTAAGTTTATATAGTTATACACATTTTTCAGTTATATTATTATGGTTTAATTTCTGTTTTTATAGTTTGTCATATAACTCTTCATAAAGTTTGGCAGAATTATTCCAGGAAAAGTCTTTCGTCATTCCTCTGTCTATTATTTTATTCCATTCTCTTTTTTTGTTAAAATAAATATTTTTTGCATAACGTATAACTGCTAACATCTCATGAGCATTATAATTTGTAAAACTAAAACCGGTACCAGTATTATCAAATTCATTATAAGGTTCCACCGTATCCTTAAGTCCTCCCGTTTCCCTGACAATAGGAACCGTACCGTATCGAAGACTAATCAGCTGGCTTAAGCCGCAGGGTTCAAAGAGAGATGGCATTAAAAAGGCATCACAGGCACTATAGATTTTATGAGCTTTTTCATCGGAATAATAAATATTGGCAGACACCCTGTCACCATACTTCCAAGCAAAGTGACGGAACAGATTCTCATATTTTTGCTCTCCTGTGCCAAGAATTACCAACTGAGTATCCTCCGAACATAGTTCTTCGATTACGTAGTCAATTAAGTCAAAACCTTTCTGATCTGTTAGTCTTGATACAATTCCTATCATGAACTTTTTATCATTGACCTCCAGACCCAGCTCTGCTTGCAAGGCCCGTTTATTTTTTATTTTCTCTTTCCTGAAATTTCTGGCACTGAATTTATGGTATATAAAATTATCATCTTCGGGGTTATATTCTTCATAATCTATTCCATTGACGATACCAGACAGTACATTGCTCCTGGCTCTCATCAGTCCATCAAGACCTTCTCCGTAAAAAGGGGTCTTAATCTCCTCCGCATAAGTATTACTTACTGTGGTAACGCAATCGGAATATACAATTCCGCCTTTTAGATAATTTGCGCTGCCATATGCCTCTAATTTATCCGGAGTGAAATAATAATCTGAGAGTCCTGTAATATCCTTTACAGTTTTCATATCCCATACCCCCTGAAATTTTAGGTTATGTATTGTCATAACAGCTTTCATACCGCTGTAGAATTCATTCTCCAGGAATTTGTCTTTTAAATAAACCGGCAGTAATCCGGTCTGCCAGTCATGGCAATGTATGATATCAGGTTTAAAGTCAAGGACCGGCAGGGCGCAAAGACAGGCTTTACAAAAGAAAGCGAATTTTTCAATATCTTCATATATATTTCCATAAGGTGTATGACCGGTAAAGTAAAATTCATTATCAATAAAATAATACGTAATACCGCAATACTGAGTTTCCAGTATGCCAACATATTGATTTCTCCAGGATAAATCCATGTAAAAATGTGTTTTTTTAACCATATTTTCCTTAAATTTTTCAGGAATCACCTGATAATTCGGTAAAATCACCCGTATATCATATTTTTCCTTGTTTATATATCCTGGCAAGGAACCAACTACATCTGCCAAGCCTCCGGTTTTAATAAATGGAACGCATTCTGAAGCCGCATATAATACTTTCTTCATTCAATTACCCTCCTGTTCATCATACAATCATAGAATTATCATATTAATTATACCTTATACTTATTATTTATAAAAGTATAAAAGACATATTTCTTTTGCAATGATTTAAACCGTAATAAAGCCTGTCTTAAAGGCTTATTTACCTTTAAAACAGGCTTATATATAACAACAGACTATATAATTAATTGCAATTATGCTCTCAATTTATATTCCAATCTAATTTTATCAGCGATTAAAGCTACAAATTCAGAATTAGTAGGTTTCCCTTTGCCGTTGCTTACTGTATATCCAAATAATTCATCGATGGTATCCATCTTTCCCCTGCTCCAAGCCACTTCAATTGCATGGCGGATTGCCCTCTCCACACGGCTTGGTGTTGTTTTATGCCTTTTGGCTATGGATGGATATAATAATTTAGTAATTGAATTGAGCATCTCATTATCATTAACAGACATCATAATTGCATCTCTTAAATATTGATATCCCTTAATGTGAGCCGGAACACCGATTTCGTGTATTATGTTAGTAACATCGGATTCAAGATTTCTTTCTTTATAATCATCTTTGTTTTCATATGCGCTAACACGGTGGTTTTCAATTAACTTATTATTATGTAAATCACCTCTGACTTGTTTAATCCTAGTCAATACCATATTATTATCGAAAGGTTTCATGATATAGTAGCTGGCACCAAGTTCAAATGCATTTTCGGTAACTCCTTCTTGTCCAATAGCTGTTATCACTATAAACGCTGGTGTTTTTTTATAAGACTCATCTAATCTTACTTTTTCCATAACGCCTAATCCATCAAGCTTAGGCATAATTAAATCCAGAAGTACAACATCTGGTTTCTTTTCTTTGATCATTTCCAGAGCGTCAATTCCATTTTCAGAGGTCCCTACTACCTCAATGTCTGAATCACCCTTTAAAATTTCTTCTAATAATTTTACGATTCTTTCATTATCGTCTACAATTGCTACATTAATCTTACCCACTTTGATTCCTCCCAAAATATTACCTGTTACGGTTTTGATATATTACTTTAAAATTGATTTTTACTTTCCTCCTTCCGGTTTATTATTGTTACATAAATTCACGAATTTTGCCCACCATGTACTACATTATACCTCGTATTGTTGTTTAAGTCAATATTTTCCATATTATTTACCAATTATTTTACAATACTTTAGATTATATCTGCAAATAGGGTGAGCTTTTACATAATTATTTATGAATTAGCACCATCCATGAATTCTGATATCCAAACTTTTGTAAAAACTTACCATATCTGCATTATATACATTTATTTCCATATTATCAATTGTTTCTTATCGCAATTTACGACAATAATGTTTTGTATTTCGGTTGATTTCCATATAATATAAATGTTTTAAATAAATAAATTGTTAATAGCTCTAACTTTGCTGTGTAAATTTATCCCATTTGAAAGAATTTTCCAGTTTCCCGTCGATATATTAATAGTATTATTTTTCTTCCAGATTATTAATCATATTTTCTATAAATGTACCGTAACCTTTGGTAGAATCCTGTATAAATACGTGAGTAACGGCACCTATGATTTTTCCATTCTGTAAGATCGGACTGCCGCTCATGCCTTGTACAATACCGCCGGTCAAATTTATTAAATCCTCATCCACAATACGAATTACCATACCCTTATTTGGGCTTGAACTATTGATGTCTATTTTTTCAATTTCAATTTTATATTCCTTTACTTCATTATTCACACAACTGAGTATAGTAGCCGGTCCCACTCTGACCTCTTGTTTTAAACCTATGGGCATATAGCCTTTTTTACTGACTAAACTATAATTATTACTTATCGTTCCGAAAATCCCCTGATTCGTATTTTTCAGAATATTTCCTATTTTACTTTTTTCATTTTGATTGATTAGTCCGATCAACTCACCAGGTGCATCCTTTCTGCCCTTTACAATCGTCATAATATCTGCCGAATAGAGGAATCCCCGGTTAATCTCCATAATGAGACTCGTATCAATATCTGTAATTCCATGGCCCAGTGCTCCAAATTCCCCATTCTGGGTTACAAATGTCAATGTACCGATACCCTGGGTATTATCCCTGATCCAGGCACCTATTTTATATTCCCCGTCTGCTGTCTTAACAGGAGATATGCTGTACTGTACATCTTTTTCATCCCTTCTAACATCTACTTTGATATCTTTGCCGCCGCAAGCTTGTATTTCTTTTATTAACTCTTCTTTGTTACGGATGGTTTTATTATTAATTGCAGTTATATAATCGCCGGATTTTATTTTGTTTAAAGCAGGTTCATAGTTCAAACCATCCGCTGCGTTAATTACACCTGTACCAAGTACCATAACCCCATCAGTCTCTACATATATTCCTATGGGACTTCCAATGGGCAGCAATTCCGTGGTATTGATTACCCCCAGTTCTACCTGTTTAAAATTAAGAAAACCAAATAATTTTAGATTAATTTTATATTGTCCGGTTTTCGTTGATTTTAACGAAAAGGGTTTATTTAAGTCCAGCTTGATTTGATCCGTTGGTACCGTTTTATTATTAACACTTATTACATCTACATTATCACTTATAAAATGTCCCTGAAAAGGTAGATTGAAATTGAAATCTTCATTCTCTCCTACCATAATTTTGATCTTATCCGGTATCCTGTCATCTATCTCTTTATAAGTGAAAAATATAAGAACTGCGATATTTACACATAATATCAAAATTAGAATTTTACGATATACAGATTTTCTATGCATAGTTTACTCCCATCTTTCGGCTTTCTGTAGTCAAACAGTCATAATAACAGTATCTGCACCTTATATTTAATTTAAACGGACAATAAATTATTTTTCTTATTCATAAAAACTGCCCTTTATAGCGCAAAAAAAGATATACAACAATTGTGTATATCTTTTAATGACTATCTATTTTTTGATAGTATCCCTATTTAATTTGATTTAAAACTAGTATTTTTTAGTTGTTTTTGCCAATTCTTTCATTTCTTTCGCACTTTGCATTACGGTTTCGGTAATTACTGCGCCGCCTAAGATTCTGGCAATCTCATCTATGGATTCTTTTTCCTTTAAATTTCTTATTGAAGTTTTGGTAGTAATACCATCTGTGGTTTTTTCGATAATGTAATGAGAATCAGCCATAGCAGCTATCTGAGGCAGATGGGTGATACAAAGAACCTGATGGGTTCCGGCTATCATAGATAGTTTCTCAGACACTTTTTGCGCTGTCCTGCCGCTGACCCCTACATCGATTTCGTCAAAGATCAGAGTTTCAATCTCATCTTTATCAGCTAAAACCGATTTAATAGCCAGCATAACTCTCGATAATTCACCTCCGGAGGCCACTTTTGACAAGGGTTTTATTTCCTCTCCGGGATTTGTTGAAATTAAGAATTCGGCATCATCAATACCACCGGCAGTAAAATGCCCAATCTCATTAAATACCATCTCAAACTTAACATCAATAAAATTAAGATCAATCAAAGCTTCCCTCATCTTCGCAGTCAGTTCTGCCGCCTTCTCCTTACGTATAGAAGATAATTTACCTGAGAGCTCTTTTAGTTTATTCTCTTTTAGCTCCAGTTGTTTTGCCAGTGCAGCCATAGTTTCTTCGTAATTATTATACTGGGATAGCTTATCTTCACTGTTATCGCAATATTTTAGGATGTCCTCTAAAGTACTGCCATATTTTGATTTTAGATGATTGATTAAATTAAGGCGTTGTTCCGTTAAAGATAAATCATCTTCATGGTTATTCATATCTGCCGTATATTCGGATAAATCCCTGTTAAAATCATTGACCAGGGTCTCAATATCAATAATCTGATTATAAAGACCGGAAAGTGAGTCATCATACTCCGTAAGCTTCATCAGCTGTTTTACCGATCTTCCGATATTATCACCGGCAGAATCCGTGATCTGATAGCTCATCCAATCATATACATTATTTAGTCCTTCTGCAATAATTTTGGCATTGGAGAGCTTTTTATATTCTGCTGACAGTATCTCGTCTTCACCGGTCTTTAAGGCGGCGGTTTTTATCTCGTTGATTTCATATTCCAAAAATGAAATTTCCCGAAGTCTCTTATCTTCATCTATTTTTAATTCACTTAGTTTATTGCGAAGGGTTATGTATTCTTTATATTCAGCCTCTAATTGCTTTTTAAGGTCTCCAAGGGTGTTCTTTGCAAACCTGTCTACGATTTCTAAATGTTTTTCTTTATACAGCAGCGATTGATGCTCATGCTGACCGTGTATGTCAATCAGAAGTCCTGCTACTTCTTTTAATATTCCGGCTGTTACGCTTTGTCCGTTGATCTTGCAGATGCTCTTATTATTCATAATCCGCCTGCTTATGATGACTTGTCCGTCTTCCGCAGGTAAATCCATGTCACTTAGTACTTTTAGTGTGTGTTCGTCTTCTATCTGGAATAGTAATTCCACCAGGGCATAATCTGCCCCTTTTCGTATTATATCCTTGGATATTTTGCCTCCTAAAGCGACATTGACCGAACCGATTATGATTGATTTTCCGGCTCCTGTTTCACCGGTCAGTATGTTAAGATTATCTTTAAAAGTTACATCTACCTCGTCAATGATTGCAAAATTTTTTACATGTAAGTTAAGTAACATTCAGTTCCTCCTATCGTTTATCCGTATAGACAAACAATTATCAGCTTCTCCAAGCTTTGTAAACATATGTTCTGTTGTTATTTTAACATATTGTTTCTGGAAGCGCAAATGATTTTTTTAGGATATTATGACAATGATTTTTTAGGATATTATGACGGACGCTTTGCTGGGAGGTTTGTTGATATGGGGGAGGACCCGGTGTAAGTACAGTTCAGGAAAGAATCCGAATGTTTCTAATGCTTTCTTCTTCGTTTAGAACACTGCTGCAGAGCAATAACTCAAAAAGTGCTATGCACTTTTCTCAGACAGATTGCTCTGCAGCAGTTGGCACGAAGAAGAAAGCATAAGAAACAGAACGGATTCTTTCAATTCACTGTTCTTACACCGGGTCCTCCCCCATTTTATATTAGTCTTTGAGCAAAGCTGATTTAGGGTTTACTGATTTATGGTTTGCTGATTTATGGTTTGCTGATTTATGGTTTGCTAATTGTAGGATTACTAATTCTTTTGTAAGAGATATTAATGTATCGAAGGGTAAATTAACTTTTGGGGATTGTCTGTTTGTTTTATACTTTTGGATTGTTTATAACTTTTAATTTCCATTTAGTTTTCTTTTATTTATCTGTTTTTAAGTCTTTTTTTACTGGTATTATTTTTATAAACAGATAGTAATACAGTGTTATGGAAGCGGGGTATATAATGATAAAGGTTAGGATATTGAGAAGATTGAAGTTCTCGCTGACAAATACTTCACCGTATTCAATCAGGTAGCGTATTCCGATTCCCACTGTGGTAAACAGTAAGGTTAATAGGTATACAGCTATTAGATTATTTTTTATGATACCAACCAATAATAAGCCTATGTATATAATGTACATTACATAGATAAAGTAATCTGTAAAGTTATTCAGATATTTACTTAATGGGAACATAAAGCAGCCTGTAAAAGCGATAAAGAACATGGTCAGAAACCAGAATAGTTTTTTTCTTTCCTGTACGTAATCCAGTAGTTTATTCAATGTTTCACCTCCTGAGAATTATCTGGGTCTTTGCCATAGTTACTCTGAATTTTCTTTTCTTTGATATTGAATGGTGAGCAAAGGCATATGGCTTTCAAATACAGATTAAATCTTTCAATTCTTATACTCAAATAGTAAACCATATTTTTTCTTCCTTCAATACTTAATTACTACTATTTATTATTTCTAATTCAAACTTCGCAGTTTTTTGTTTTGATATACTTGATTTCTCCTGTGAAACAATTCTGCCTCCCGCAGCATGTCTATCTATTCCTAGAGTAGCAAAAAACTGTCAAGTCGTAACCTGACAGTTTTCAGTTATATTATAAACTACGTATTATAACTAAGTAACCAAATCTTATTGATACATTAATAGAAAAAATTTTTAAGTTCTCGCTATAAAGTATTCTCTATACTCCTCAGTTCTGATTTTATCGGATATTAGGTCTGATACGACCAATTGTCCTATTTTACCAAACCGCCATGATAATAGCACTCAAAAACCTTTACATCTCCCCAGTATATTTCTTCTTTGCCCTGAAACCAGGTGAAGTCGCCTTCATAAGTACTATAATATATATTATTACCATTTTGATAAATCCTGGGTCCACGAAAAGGGGCTTCCTCCGGTCTTAACAATAGAGCTTCCTTCAAAAATGCCGGAGAAAATGAGTCCTCAAGGGTTCTTCCTGTATAATTCATAGCCCAAATAGGTGTATTATTTTCAAATAAAAGTTCCTCTCCTGAGAATTTTTCACCGCCAAAATAGGAATCAAAATACATTAGATTACCCTCGGTATATTTAAGATCATAGGAGCCTGGGCGGCAGGAAATCTCTTCTGCACTTCCTTTACCGGCATAGGTATTTTGGGCGGCAGTTAACAAAAATCTAATTATTCTTTTTTCATCCAGATTTTTTGCGGTACCAGGTTTGACCTTACAATCCGTATTTGTTTTTACTAAACTATCAATCGTTACACAAAACAATTCACTGATCTGAATTAAGTTGTCAATATCCGGAAATGCGGTACCGGATTCCCACTTCGTTACTGCCTGCCTGGAAATACCTAGTTTTTCAGCTAAGTCTTCTTGGGATAACTTTCTCTCTTTTCTAATAACTTGTAAATTTTCACTAAATTTCATGCTAAACTCCCATCTGTGCGCCTTTAGTGCACGTTAAAATCAGGATGTTAAAAAACTGCTTTTCGTTTTTAACTTTAACTCCCAAGAATAGTATAGCATAACCGGGGTGCATCACCATAAACCATTCATTGCTTTTTTGACAACCATTGGTTGCTATTATACCTTATGGTTGATGCTACATACTTTTTTCGTATTTTACTTTAAGATATACTGGTATGAACACAATAAACAAATAGGATAAACACAATAGTAAAATAAATTTTAACCCAATATTCATCAGACTTAAGGCGAGTATGACAGCGCCAAATAAAAAGATCATTACCTCATAGGCTTTCGCTTTTGCTTTATTGTTAATATACATATTTCGTTCATCATTTTGTTCTATTTCAATACTCTTTAGTAATTCTGGATTTTTCTCCCTGGTCTTGTAACTTATTATATTCCCAAAAAAATGACCGAATACCCCGCAGCCAACACCTACTAGTACATAAGGTAATGTTACTAAAATACCTTGAGGATATTATTGTATGATTTTTAACAAAACGAATCCTGCTGCGATCATGATTAACCCTAAGACAGCTAATATAACTAATATTGCAAACTTATTTTTCTTTTCAATTTTTATCATTTTCATCCTCCTCATAGATAAATATATCTTCAATACCAATTCCAAAATAACGGGCTAGCTTAAATGCCAGTATGATAGATGGATTATAACGTCCATTTTCCAAAGAACCTATTGTCTGCCTTGAAACCTCCAGTGCCGCAGCAAGCTCTTCCTGCTTAATTCCCCGCTTCTTTCGGATTTCTTCCAATCTGTTTTTCAATCCTATCTCCTCCCTAAACGCGATACGGAAAGTTCACTTTCCATCAGTAGTTTAATACAATATCATAATAATGTCAAGTTTACTTTCCGCTATTTAAAATTACTTTCCACTATTTTAAAATTACTTTCCGCTATTTTAAAATTACTTTCCGCTATTTTAAAATTATAATTAGCATACTATCCAGTTGATAATTATAAAAAACATTCAAACTAACAGTACACAGTTTATCTGATAAAACATTTGTGGCATTAAAACAGAGCGGGATTATTTGAACCCCGCTCCGACTATCTATATTAAGATGTTATTTTAGCAGTTATTTCTAACCTCAGCCTTTATAAAATTATTAGTGAATTCCAGGCTCAGAATCCTAAGCTTATGAAACCTAGTATAATCAATGCTTTCTTAATCACCATTCTTACTGCTTTTATCAAGTATACCAAGACATAAATTACTGCAAAGTTTGAATACTTTTATATGATTACAAACGAATGCATCACTTATATCTGCTTTTTAACCGACTTAAGCATTATCTTTTTTTGAAAAGCTCCGCGTTCTTCCGTTTTTTTCTTTCTGATCTCAATGATTTCTTCCTCAGTAATCCCCCGTACCTCACAGATTGCATGCAAAACTTCGTATACATCTGCCAGTTCTTCTACATCCTTATTCTCCAGATACTCAAGGGTTTCTTCCTTTAACTTTTTATCAAGCTCAGCAGTATATTCTTCATCAGAAAGTATTATATAATTCGGTATTTGCTTGCTTTCCTTTAATATCTCGGGTATTCTATCACGTACTAACTTATTATAAATTTTATTCATTGTAAACGCCTCCAATTATTTTATCTGTACCATCGTTTATACTACTTATTCTAATAATACCTTAAATCCTAAACACCTTTACTCCTTAAATAATTATCCTCGTCTTCACGGGCTGCAATATAAGCCTCCAGCAGATTAATACCATAATGCTCTGCAATTCTGATGGTCTGTCCTATTATATCTGCCAGCTCATTGCCGATCTGCATCCGGTTTTTTTCTGTTTCTTCTGTATTAAAACAATAATAATTCTCCTGTACCATGACACACTTAGAAAGTTCACCAACCTGTTTAGACAATTCAATCATGGCACCTTCTACGCCCCAAGGTTTTCCTTCAATCTTAGTAAATCGATTGACAATATTTCTATACATGTCAACTGCTTGTTCAAAAGTAATGTCCATCTATACCCCCTATCCTAACATTATATTATGAATAAATAAAAATTATTTATCAAAATCTTTATACATTAAACTTGGCTGAATCCCGGAATTATTTTGATACTTGCCGCTCTCATACAGGTCATAATCACCGTCTATGGTATGATAATAAATCTGGCAGATTTCGACCTCCGGATATATCCTGACCGGCTGGACACAAAATATTTCAAGAGTCCAATATCCAGTAAAACCCACATCACCAAAGCCGGCAGTTACATGAATAAATAAACCAAGACGTCCGGTTGAGGATCTTCCTTCCAGCATTGGTACATACTTTAGTGTTTTCGTAAATTCTATCGTTCTTCCTAGATATAGTGTATTTGGTTCCAAAAGTAATCCCTCATCCGGAATTATTAGTTTTTTAGTGGGATTACACTTCTTCATATCTAACGTATTGTTCTCATAGACAAGTAATTCATTATGTAACGATAAATTGTAGCTGTTCGGATTAATTTTCCTCTCATCAAAAGGCTCAATTATAATATCTCTTCCCATTTGCCTTTTTATTTCTCTGCCTGATAATATCATATGATTCCCCATGCATATTACAAGTCCCCCTGCAATATTCCATATAGATAATGATTAACAAGTTATTTTGTTCTATTTATTATTTAATTTCATTATTATTAATCTGTATATTACTCTTAATCAGTTCAACAATCCCTTCCTCGGCAAGCTCAGAAGGTTTGGAACCATTCAATATAAAATCTGCCTTCCACTTTGTAGGCTCTACATATTCGTCATGGCGATACCTTACCATATCGAGATATACATTGGCTCTCTCATCAAAAGCAAGCCCCCAGGTCATGTTTCTGCGAAGACGTCTGACAATCCTCTCATCGGGTCTGCAGTCCACAAATAATTTTAAATCCAAAGCAGAAAAGATCTCTTCGTCCCATAAAACCAGCAGCCCTTCTAAAATTATCAAATCATAATTACTGCTTATTGCTGCTTTTAAATCAGTATGAAGCTGTTCCAAATTAATCGTATCCGGATGATTATCATCCACATACATGGTTTCCATAACAGGTCCTTTGCTGTATGGTCTTTGCTCCTCAGGTTTGAAATAATCATCCATATGGATTACCATCTTATTATAACTCCCAAGCTTCTTCTCTAGTCTGTCACAGAAAGAAGATTTTCCGCTTGCACTGCCGCCTGCAATCCCAACGACAAAAGTCTTTTTCATCTTAATTGATCCTCCCGCCAAAATGATCAAATCCGTATCGTTTTATATTATATGATAATACATATTATTCCAACTATCAACATAAATCCTGGAAATTTAATAGAACTTTAATACTTAACATTCTATTGCATTTATTAAGTAAAGTCACTAATTGCATAAAAATACATATTTTGCATATCGTTGCATAAAAGACTCATTCCTATTCGTTAATAATTTATCAATCCAAGCAACGCAACCGTATACTTTTTTCAAAACACCTCTTATCCTGCCTGTTATCCGATTACTTATGGCCTGACAAGATTATTAATAAATCACCGGATATCGGTACTTAACAATCAAAAAAGGGCTGTAGGCCAATGTACTGATCACAATAAGTCAGACCAAAAAATCTAACTTATTGGCACATAATAGCCTTAGCCCCTTTCATAATATGAAAGCTTTCACCGGAAAAGATAATCTTATTGTTTTATCAAAAACGCCCTCTAAGGAAGACCTGTTCAATCAGCTTTCGGTATTAATTCCAGCTTTTGTAATACTTCTACAAGTTTTTGAGTATCGATTGGCTTTGCAGCATAAGCATCGCAGCCAATTTCAAATGCATTCTGTACGAACTGGGTTTCCGCCAATGCAGTGGTCATTATGATTTTAGCCCTCTTTTCCGGCAGAAGTCCCTGTCCGGTTTCCAAATCTCTTATATATTTTAACACTTTAACACCGTCTAACTTAGGCATCATAATATCAAGGCAAATCAAATTATATGGATTCCCATCCTTCATTGCCATTAAAAAAGCATCCAAAGTTTCCACACCATCTACAACCAAATCGCATTCTCCGTATGCGGAAAGAAATTTAAATAAAAACTTTCTGCTTGCCAAATCATCTTCAGCTATTAGTATCCTCATTATTTTCCTCCTATAAAACATTAGTCTTCCGGTAAATAGCAAATTCAGACTTTAGCTTTTCAACATGGGTTACTGCCTCTGATAGATTTCCCCTGCGCATCGCAAGTTCTATACGAAAAGCCAGGTCCTTTAGTTCCACCGCATCCATCTGAATCAGTTTCAGTTTAATCTCGTGAGCCGTAATTTCTATTGTCATCAAATCGTTATTGTCCATGGCAGCTTCCATAATAGAAATTGCTCCTGCAATATCTGATTGAATGAGTTTTAATTGTTCGTTCTGCAGCTTATTCTTTTTATTTTCGGTTATGGTCTCTTCTTTGTGTAATATCATATTTTCAAAAGTAAGATTATATAAACTGTCCTGATTTAATATGGTAATATCCAGAATATGAAATAATTCCTCCTGCTGGACCGGTTTCGGCAAATAACCGTCCATTCCCTGTGCCAGAAAAGCTTCACGATCACCCTGTAAAGCATACGCCGTCAGGGCAATAATAGGTATATGATCTTTCCCGTCTTCAAGAAGTCGTATCTGTTTTGCTGTTTCAATACCGTTCATTACAGGCATTTGAATATCCATCAATATGATATCATAATTGCTTTTTTCGTAAAATACGAGGGCTTCTTTACCATTACATGCCGTATCTACCAGGCATCCTTCCTGTTCCAATATCTTTTGAATTACTTTTCGGTTAATCGCATCATCTTCTACCAGTAAAACATGAAGCGAACGTATGATTTTTTGTCTTGGAGGGTATGAATCACTAATTAGGACAGGCTTACCTATTTTAAATTTTAATTTAAAGTAAAAGGTACTGCCCTTTCCTTTTTCACTCTGAGCTCCTATTTTTCCGCCCATTAATTCCACCAGCTGCTTGGATATGGCAAGTCCTAAACCGGTTCCGCTAAACTGTTTGGTATAAGAATTTTCAATCTGGCTGAAGCTCTTAAACAGTTTTTTAATATCCTGGGGAGCAATTCCGATTCCGGTATCCTTTACTGAAAATTTTAGTTCAATTTCTTCCTTATTCGAATGAATAATATCTATAAATAAATTGATATAGCCTCTTGGGGTAAATTTCATGGCATTACTGATCAAATTATTGAGTATCTGGCGCAGTCTGCCTGGGTCGCCGATTATATAATCCGGTATTTCCGGCGAAACAATATAGTTTAACAAAAGACCTTTCTCACTTACCTTGGGAGAATGAGTTTTTATTAGCGCATCAGCCAATTCTTTGATATTAAAACTTACTGTTTCAATTGATAATTTGCCTACTTCCATTTTGGAAAAATCCAATATATCGTTAATTATGTTTAACAACGAATCCGCGCAGGCTTTTGCTGTTATAAGATTATCTTTTTGCTCCTCGCTTAATTCTGTCAACATTGTAAGATCAACCATTCCAACCATGCCATTTATAGGAGTACGTATTTCATGGCTCATATTGGCTAAGAATTCACTTTTTGCACGATTAGCTGCTTCTGCTGCTTCTTTTGCTGCTATAAGCTTTATTTCTGATTCTTTTAAATGAGTAATATCATTGATTATCGTCACAATAATTTTATCTCTAGGACTGTAAATTGATATGGAAAACCACTTATTATATGTCTCTAAAAAAATCTCATCAAGCTGTATATTTTGACCCTGGGACAATAAAACAGCATTCTTTTGGATAACCTCAAACAAGTTTTCACTGTTTTGGGGAATAATAATTTCTAAACTGTTACCGATAATGTCACTTTTGGAAAAGCCGAATAATTTTTCAAAAGCTTCATTCACTTCGATAAATTTCATATCTACCGGCACTTTCTCATCATTGTATATAAGTCTTAAGTTTGCGTAACCGCTTTGCATATTCATAAAAAGTGAACGGTAATTTGTCTGACTTTCCAAAATCTTCATCTCATTTTTCTTACGTTCTGAGATATCACGTATGATACTGAGCAGAAAGGGTTTATCATCCATTAAAGCACTTTGGGAACTGACCTCCACCGGAAAAACGCTTCCGTCCTTTCGGTAATGGAGGGTTTCAAAAAATATTCCAGTCGAATATGCCTGCTCCAGCTGCTTTTTGGTATATCCCCAATCGGAGCGGATATTTTTGATATTCATGGTACTTATTTCTTCATAAGTATAGCCATAAGCTTTACAAGCTGCTTTATTTGCTTCGATAATATTACCGTTCTCATCAATAAAAAGCATAATATCCCTGGTATTTTTTGAAAGGATTTCATAGCGTTTTAGGACTTCTTCCGCCGCCTTACGTTCGGTAATATCAAGAACAGAACCGATATATCCGGAAAACTGCCTGTCCAGTTCATAATAAGGCGTACCTGCTTCTAAGCACCATCTGTATACTCCGTCATATCTAAGGACTCGGACTTCCACCTGATAATATTCCCTTTTTCTCATAGCACTGGTACGGATCTGTACATATCTGTCCAAATCCAAGGGGTGGATTACATTAGCCCAGCCGTAACCGGAAGCTTCCTTAAAAGTAACACCGGTAAAATCACACCAGATTTTATTGACGTAGTTACAAATCAGACCCGAATCGGTTTTCCAGATACTAGATGGCGTCTGATCCAATATATTGTTACAGTAATCTCTTGATATGGTTATCTGGATTTCCTGTTTTTTTCTCTCTGTAATATCTAATAGGGTAACAGCCGCATGATTCTTGCCGTTTACGATAATAGGCGCAACACTGATTCTAAACCAGCAGTCATTTTCCTTGCCGTTTTTTATAAATATCTTATTAAACTCCAGATTACTGGTAGCTTCCCCATTATAAATAGCCAAAGTCGTGGATTTCCATATTTCACAGTTTTCACAATTTAGGCTGCTTCCGCAGCCATTAACAGCCCTGGCACCTTTTACGCAATTGAAGCTGTCACCAAAATGTTTATTGACCACATCTTCTCTGCTTTTATTAAATAACTGTAAAGCAGCATCATTTACCTGATTGATTAGTAATTGCTCATCTAATATCAGCATGCCTACCGGGGCATGATTAAAGATTGCCTGCAGATTATTCTGTTCATTGAGCCGTTCTATTTCCAGTGTCTTAAGGCGTGTTATGTCGCGAAGAACAATAACTGCTCCGACAACTGCCCCATCTGCTGCTTTAACCGGTGAACAGGTAGCTGAAATGTATTTTTGTGTATGGTTTCGAGTTTGTATAACAGCGTTATTTTCAAGACCTATGGTTGTATAATTTTTTAAAACCGCATGGATTGGATTTGCAAGAGGTAAATTCGAAACAGCATTAATAAATGAACATACCTTTTGAAACTCCTGCCCCATTGCGTCCTCTGCCGTAATGCCTGTTATTACTTCGGCAATCCGGTTCATGTATATGATATTACCCTCAAGATCGGTTGAGATTACTCCATCTCCGATGCAGGACAAAGTAGCCTCCGCAAGTTCAATATTTCCCATATCCCAAGTTACCTTTGTCATAAAAGACCACCCTTCTGATTGATCAGCTTAACATAGAATATATTACTGAAGAGATATTCTCAAGTGACGCCTGTTTTTCTACTGCACCGATATTAAATGAAACTTTAGGCATACCATATACTACTGAGGATTTTTCATCCTGTCCAATGGTACGTGCACCATTTTGCCGCATTGTCAGAAGACCTTTCGCTCCGTCATATCCCATCCCCGTTAAAATAACTCCTATGGCACCGGCTCCCGCTTCCTTGGCAACTGATTCAAATAATACATCTACTGACGGGCAATGTCCGTTGACTTTAGCACCCTCAAAGCATTCCACCTTAAATTTTTCGCCGATTCTTTTTACCTTCATATGTTTATCTCCGGGAGCTATCAGGATATGTCCATTTTCAATATAATCTCCGCTTTTTGCTTCTTTTACCTCAAATGGAGTAGAATTATTTAACCGTTCTGCAAACATGCGGGAGAAAACCGCCGGGATGTGCTGTACGATAACAATTCCCGGAATATGAACAGGCAACCTTTTTATAAGAGAATAGATTGCTTCCGTCCCACCTGTTGATGCTCCGATAGCAATTATTTTGCAGGAATCCTTTATTGAAGAGCCTTTAACCTTATCCATAGCTTTTTCCACCGGACTTACTTTTCCATTCGGCTGTACGTTGGCTGCTACGGCTATCTTTATTTTATAAATCATATCATTAATAAATTCTTCGACACCTTTTATGGAATTAATATTAGGTTTGGTTACAAAGTCTATTGCCCCGGCATTCATAGCATCAAAAACCGAAGCATTTACGGCACTGACTACGATGACCGGTAATGGATATTGAGGCAACAGCCGTTTGATAAACTCAATTCCATTCATTTTGGGCATCTCAACATCACAGGTCATGACATCCGGTTCGTATCTTAAAATTTTGTCTCTGGCATCAAAAGGGTCTATTGCAGTTGCCACAACTTCAATATAAGGATCCGAAGACAACCCTCTGGACAGCACTTCCCGGTATACCAGACTGTCATCAACAATTAAAACTCTTATCTTTTTATTCAACCCTGCACCCCTCATTATATAGTTTTTGCTGCTTACAGTACTGTATCATTCCCTTTATCTGCCATTCAGGTATTCCTTCCTGTAAACAGCCGGCATAATATATCTAAACTTTGATTCCTCATGATTTAAAGATTCCGAATGTCCGATAAACAAATATCCGCCATATTCTATGGAATCATAAAATTTATTAATCAATTCCCGCTTAGTTTGTGCATCAAAATAAATCATAACATTACGGCAGAATATTACATGAAATTTCTTCTTAAAGGGAAAGGGGTTATTCATTAAATTAAATTGTCTGAAAATTACATCATTTTTAATTTTATCGGATATAACGGAAGTTTCTCCGTCAAGCTTTTTGATATAGCTATGTCTCCAGTAAGGGGGCAGTGATAATACATCTTCGGTTTTGTAAATTCCTTTGGTTGCTTTATCTAAAACTATACTGGAAATATCCGTTGCTAATACTCTGGCATCCCATTGATTTTTATCCCAACCTAAATATTCATCCAGTATCATAGCTAACGTATAGGGTTCTTCACCGGAAGAACACCCGGCACTCCAAATCCTTAAGTCTTTATCCAAAACCGTATTTTTAAGAAAAGGCAGCACCTTATCCCTGAAAAAATCGAAATGATCCGCTTCTCTCATAAAGAATGTATGATTGGTAGATATTTTATTAATCAGGATTGCAGCCGCATTACCGGTTTTGTCTGAGATTAAATATTCATAGTATTCGGAAAAACTATGAAAATTCCTGTCCATTAATACATGCTGGAGCCGTCCTATTACCAACGCCTGCTTTTCATTTTTCAAATATATTCCATAATGGGCTTTAATGTATGCCGCCAGTTGTTTAAATTCTTTATCTGTAATTGTTATCACATAGACTCCTAAAGTAAGAGTACTCTTAATACTCTAGTATTTACCAAACTCACTATCATTTAAATTAATAACAGGCTTTTGAGCTGCTGTATCTTCATTGTCTCCGCTTCTCTTTTGAGGACTTCTTTTTTTCTCTGCCATATTTTCTAACATGGTTAATATTTCAGGGCTGATATTATCTAATTTACCATAGTTTGATACCGTTTGTTTCAATTTGAAGTTGCCTACCATTTCTTTTAAAATCAATGCCTGACTGGAGAGTTCCTCACTGGCACTGGCACTTTCTTCAGAGGTTGCCGAATTGGTCTGTATGACTTCTGATATCTGCATGATACCCTGATTGATCTGCTCAATACCTAATGCTTGTTCATTAGAGGCTACAGCAATTTCTCCTACTAAGGAGGCTGCTTTGGTTACATCAGTAACAATTTTTGAGAGGGCTATTGCTGTTTCATTGGCGATTTTGGTTCCGCTTTCCACTTTTTTAATAGAACCTTCGATCATGTCCGTTGTTTCTTTTGCGGCATTGGCTGATCTGGCTGCAAGGTTTCTTACTTCTTCAGCAACTACGGCAAATCCTTTACCGTGCTGACCGGCTCTGGCAGCCTCAACCGCTGCATTTAACGCTAATATATTGGTTTGGAATGCAATTTCATCTATTACTTTAATAATTTTGGAGATGTTTGAGGAAGAGTCATTAATTTCTTCCATAGCCTTTAACATTTCCGTCATTTGAAGGTTACCATGCTCCGCATTATTCTTTGCCACATCTGCCAGTTCATTTGCCTGATTGGCATTCTGTGCATTTAACCTTGTTTGTGAGGATATCTCTTCCAGGGATGCTGTTAATTCTTCAATGGAACTTGCCTGTTCTGTTGCACCCTGTGAAAGGGCCATACTGGAATCTGACACCTGTTTGGATCCGGAGGCAACCTGCTCGGAAGAGGAATTTATATTGGTGAGTACCTGATTGACATTCTCTGTCATTTTTTTAAATGCTTTTGCTAAAGTACCGACTTCATCCTTTGAATTTACTTCTATCATAACATCCAAATCTCCATCGGCAATTCTGCCAGCTACTTTTACCAGTTTGTTAAGCTGTTTACTGATTATGCCGGCAAGTAATAAGCCCAATGCTACGGCTAATAAAATACCTGCTGCGATAACAGAGGTCATAATTATGGTTTGTCTTTTGAAATCTTGGGAATTTTCCTTTATGGTATTATCAGATACCAAGGTATTGTAATCAACTAAATTCTGAAGCTCTTTATCTGCCTTTTCTCTGGCATCTGTAACCGGTTTAAGCTCTTGCAGAGCTTGATCATATTTCTGATCTTTGATTAAATCCAGGTTTGCATCACGGGCAGTTCGATATGCACTCATGCTGCTCATTACATTATCATATAATGCTTTTTCTTTGTCATTATTGATTGTTTCTTTATATTTCGCCAATAATTCGTTAGACTGGTCTACTAAACTATTTATTTCATCTCTTCTGTTCTGATAATTACTTGGATTTTTTTCATATAAAACCATCAGATGATCCGAACGCACCTGCTGCAGAAACGTCTGAATACTGGATAAATCCTGAGAGGGCAGAAAGTTATTATTATACATGTCAATACTGGCTTTATTAAGTTTGTCCATGCTGGTGATGCCTACCGTGCCCACAATACCTGTAAAAATTGCTAGGATAATAAAACATAATACTAACTTACTGCGGATTTTCATATTTAAAAACCACTTCATAATCTCCATCTCTCCTGTCTATGACGGGGTCTTTAACCCCCATATCTAATTTTTATACGCCTCATTTAAATCATCAAGTTCATCTTCCATCAATAATTTTTCACAGTCCAATAATAATTTTACATCGCTTCCTACTTTACCGATTTTTTTAATATAACGGTTGTTTCCTTTATTCATTTCCGGTGGGTCTACGATTTCTTGCTCCGATATGGTTAAAACCTCAGAAACACTGTCAACAATCAGTCCAATGGATATACTTTTAATATCCACCACTATAATACAGGTCCTGTCATTATAAGTTTTTGGCTCTTTTTTAAACCTAAGTCTGACATCCATAACCGGTATTATCTTGCCGCGCAGGTTTATAATTCCTTTTACATATTCTGGTAGTTCCGGTATTTCTGTAATAGACTGGATTCCAATAATTTCCGTCACAAACTGGATTTCTATTCCATAACTCTCTTTACCCAGAAAAAAGGTCAAAAACCTGCCCTTTTGGGTATCTTCTTCCAACTCCAGCAAACCCTTCTCAACTTCTTTCATTTTAAACTCCCATCTGTGCGCATGGCGCACGTATTAATCAGGATATTGAAAAATATCTTTACTTTTTCAATTTAACTCCCATCTGTGCGCATGGCGCACGTATTAATCAGGATATTGAAAAATGTCTTTACTTTTTCAATTTAACTCCCATCTGTGCGCATGGCGCACCGCGCACTTTTAAGCATCCTGTGAGATTCCTCTCTTCGTATTGAATAATCCTGCCACATCCAGGATTAGACTGATACTTCCGTCTCCTAAGAGTGTACATCCCCCAAGACCCTTTATTTTTCTGAGCTGCTGTATATATTCAGGCAGGGATTTTACCACCACCTGCTGCTGTCCGATCAGCCCATCTGCAAATATACATATTCTTTTTTCTTCCTGTTCAACCATAATAATGATTCCATCAGCGATATCGGTTATCGCCGTTTTGACCTTAAACCATTCATGGAGTCTTAGGATTGGGTAACATTGCCCTCTTACCATAATCATCTCGTTGCCGTCCGGGTCAGTTATTAGATCATTTTCTTTCGGACGGAAAGATTCTTTAATAGATACGGTGGGTATGGTATAAAAGGAATTTCCCACTTTAATGGTCATACCATCTATGATAGCCAGGGTTAAAGGTATCTTTAACGTTATTAATGTTCCTTTATCTAGTACACTGTCAACTAATAATGCTCCCCCGACCATTTCTATATTCTTCGTAACTACATCCATTCCAACGCCTCTGCCAGAGAATTCCGTTACCTTTTCTTTCGTTGAAAAGCCCGGCAGTAAAATCATATTATAGATTTCCTTATCCGACATGTCTTCTTCGTTTTTATAGAGCAGGTCATTTTCTCTTGCCTTTTGCAGAATTTTAGCTTTATCCAATCCTTTTCCGTCATCTTTAACTACGACAAGAACATCACTGCCTGCATTTTTTGCCTCCAGTGTGATGGTGCCGCTGCCAGGCTTACCTTTTTGCTCTCTCTCCTGGGCAGATTCAATTCCATGATCCAGGGCATTCCGAACAAGGTGCATCAAGGGATCTGAAATATGTTCAATAATATTCTTATCAACTTCCGTATCTTCACCGATAATTTCAAGTTTCACGTCTTTGCCCAGTTTTTTATTCATATCACGGACAATCCGGTGCATTTTATGGAAGGTAGCAGATAGGGGTACCATACGAATTGACATTACCATATCCTGTATCTCACTGGTTATTTTGTTCAACTGCCTTGAAGCCTTCTGAAAATTATCCAGAATCAGTCCCTGTAAATCCGGATTCTGTATGACCATAGCCTCTGCTATTACCATCTCTCCTACCAAATCCATTAACTTGTCCAGTTTTGCTACACTCACACTAATAATGCTCTGAGACGTAACTGATATCTGATTGTCTTTTCCATTGGTGTCTTTTCCATTGAAGTCTTTTTCTTTGTGCTGTACTTCTGAAACTTCCGGCAGTTCTGGTATCTGTATTTTATGTTCCGGAAGCTTAATCTCCACAGGCTTTATGTTCTGCTTAATGTAAGTCTCTTCTTTTTCCAGTTGAATCAGTTCCAAATCTTTAAGAAACAGTGTTTTAGATAGTAAATCAAATAGTCTGTTATAGTCATAATCCGTTTCTATAAATACTATGAATCCATCTTTTCGAATAAGTTCTATACTTTCATCATTATCCATAATATCCTCAGGAATATAGGTTACTTCCCTGGTGATATCTCTTAAATCATGAATGACCGTATAGGCGCGTATATTTTCCATACCACAGCCATCCTCAAAGAAAATGGTGGCTTTATAGGCATATTCATAACTTTCCTGGGATGTTTTTTGATGGCTTATGTAATATTGCTGTCTCTCTTCTTTAACAATCAGTGCCTCATTATCCTTTGTGTCATCCATGTTGCTTTCTCTAAGAATTGTTAATAAATCCCTTAAGAGCTCTATGATAGGAGCCGAATCTCCGTCAGCTTCCTCACTTCTTTTAATTTTCTCCAATTCATTCTTAATAAAATCTACACCGCTTAATATCAGGTCAGATACAAGGGAGTAATCTACTTGTTTGGGTTTACTTTCCCGCAAGTAAAAAAATAAATCCTCAATTGCATGCGCCAGGGTTGAAATATCATTAAACATCATCATCGCAGATGAGCCTTTAATCGTATGCATGATACGAAAAATTTCATTAATAGAATCCTGGGTATAGCTGCTTTCTTCTTCGCTTGACAGTATCGTTTGTTCTAATTGCTCTAACAGCTGTGTTGTTTCAAATATGAACATATCAAGCAACGGTTCATTGGTAAATTGGTCTGACATCGGATCCTCCTCATACTCTATCTGAGAATGTTATATAGCAGTTAACTTATTAATTGACTGTATTACCTGCTCTTCTGTAAAAGGCTTTACAATAAAAGATCTTGCACCGCTCATTATTGATTCCTTAACCAAGGATTCCTGACCCATGGCTGACACCATAAGAATCTTGGCTTTGGGGTCAAATTCCATTATTACCTTTACGGCATCGATACCTGTCATTTCGGGCATCGTGATATCCATAGTAACCACATCCGGCTTTAATTCCTTATACTTTCTAACTGCCTCCAGACCATTACCGGCTTCACCAGCCACTTCAAAACCTGCTTTGATGAGAATTGTTTTTATGGACATCCTCATAAATGCTGCATCATCAACGATCAAAACTCTTATCATTCGTAATCTCCTTTCAAACTTTCAGTCCCCAATAAAAGCTTTTAGTGCCAAATTCAGTGTTGACATTATCTGACTCTTTAAGGAAAATTTACGTCCGGTGATTCTCCATCTTAAGCACACTTCACGGCATATCCCCAGTATAATGTCGGCAATCTGACCACTTTCGGCATCCGGATTTATCTCCTTGACGTTCTTTGCTTCCTCAATTAATTGAATCAGAAACTCCATACGGTTATTTTGTATGTTTATAACTTTCTCTGCAAGCTCAGGTTCATATCGCAATACATCCAAAATCTGCATAATGGAAGTAATTGCCGGATAGTTTTCATAGTATTCTGCATATGAATTAATAAAAAAAAGCAGCTTATCTTTCGCATCCATGTCTCTAAATTTTGTTGACTGAAATATATCCTCATCAAACTGAGAATAGAAATCCAGTACGGTAAACAGCAATTCATTCTTACTTTTAAAATGCCGAAACAAGGTAGCTTCTGATATTCCCTGTCTTCTCGCAATTTCTCTGGTAGACAGTTTTTGAATTCCAAGTTCATCAATAATTTCAATTGTGGTAATAATTAATCTTTCTTTTCTATGCAGTATGTTGTTTTCCATAATTTTACACCTACCGAAGTAATCGCTTACATGTCTTACTTACAAATATTATAACTGCTAAAATTTTCTTTGTCAATAAATGTTTTACTTTGTCGTATTGTAGATTATTATGTAGATACAACTATAAATTTTATTTTTTAACTTGAATGAATTGTCCATAATTTGTCATATTTGCTGTAACATTTGTTAAAATTAATTGAAGCCATAAAAAATCTCCATAAACATTTTGCTTGAGCAGATGGTATTCCTATCATCTGCTCTATTAAACAAAATATTCATGGAGATTTAATTTATTATGGTATTTGTTATATATTAATTTCAGCTCTTAAACTATTGAATTTTAGTTACTGTTAATCGGCAGGTTAACTTTCTGCCGTTAACGGTTGCTGTAATTATAGTAGAACCTACTCTTCTGGAACTTACCAGACCATTCGTAACAACCGCTATAGTAGAATCATCAACATCCCAGGTAATTCCACTGTTTATACCAATAACAGATAAACGGTAAGTGCTGTATTGCTCCAATTCAAGATTCGTGGTATTTAAACCTACAACCGTAACCTTAGTCGAAGCAGTTTTACCGGATTCTGTCATAACTGTAATATTGGCAATACCAGGAGTCCTTGCCGTTACTTTGCCGGTGGCAGAATCTACGGTTGCAACCGTTTTATTATCCGTTTCCCAGGTAAACCGGTCAGTGGAGGTAGTCGGGTTAATTGCTTTTTGTATTGTAGTTGTTTCTCCAACAACCATTGTCAGGTTCTGGTTAATAATTGTAACACTGTTGGCTGGAGTTCTTGGCTGAACAATTACAAAACACGCGGCTGCTTTACCACTATTATCTTTAGCGGTAGCTTTTATGTAGACAGTTCCTTCTGCCAGCGCAGTTACCTGACCATTGGAATCAACGATAGCTACTTTTTCATTACTGGAACTCCAGTTTAAGGTCTTATATGTTGCATTACTAGGGTTTATCCTGGCTGTTAGTTTAAAGGTACGTCCTTCAACTGTAGTGATTGAAGTTTTATTTAAACTTATTGAGGTTGCTTGTTTTACTACTCTTACAATACAAGTATCTTTTGCCCCACTGCCATCCTGTGCAGATGCGGTTATTGTCACCGTACCAATTTTTTTACCTGAAATCTTACCCTGAGAGTTTACTGTTGCAATTTTTGTATTACTTGAAGTCCATTTAATTGACGGATTCGTAGCTGCATTGGTTTTTACCTTTGCTTTTAAGGTATAGGTTTTTTTAAGACCCATCGGTACGTTAGATTTATTTAAGGTAACACTGGTTACTCGCTCTACAACAGTAACAACGCAGAATTCAGTAAACTTACCATCGTCTGATTTACAGGTTATAATTGCCGTACCGCCTTTTATTGCCGTAACTACCCCGGTAGCAGAAACTGTTGCAACAGATGTTTTAGAGCTTGACCATTTCACACTAACATCATTCGCTGCTGAACTGGGTAAAATGGTAGCTTTAATCGTGAATTTTTCACCGATAACAATTGTTTTTTCTTTATAATTAAGCTGAATACCACTCGCCTTAGCTTTAACCGTTACATAACAGTAGGCAACCTGACCGGTAGATGTTTTTACGGTAATGGTGGCTCTTCCGGGAGCTACGGCAGTGATTTTGCCTTTGTCACTGACAGTTGCTACTGAAGAATTTGAGGATTCCCATTTCAGGGTATAGTCATTACTGTTAGCTGGGGTCACCGTAGCCTTAAGGTCATAGGTCTGGCTGACATATAACTCCAGATCCGAAACATCCAGATTTATACCGCTGGCCTTTTGCTTTACTGTTATGGTACAGCTGGCAGTAAGGGTTCCGTCAGACGTCTTAGCTGTAATAACAGCCTGACCTACTCCCGTAGCTTTTAATAAACCGGTGGAATCAACGGTAACAACAGCGGTACTTGAGGAACTCCAGCTGATATCCTTGTTTGCAGCATTCGTAGGCGTAATAACATACCCAAGTCTGTAGGTATCCCCTACATATAAAACTTTTGTCGTTTCATCCAATACCAATGAGGCCGCCGGTATCTCAACCGTAATATTACAGATAGCAGTTACTGCTGGATTATCATCGGATGTCGCAATAATCGATGCAGTACCTCCGGCGACTAAGGTTACCAGACCATTACTGTCTACCGTTGCCACTTTGGAATTGCCTGTTGTCCAGTTAATTTTCTTGTTGGTAGCGGTATCCGGTGTTACATATCCGTATAACTGATAATTTTTCTTGGCTAGTGATAGCGTAACTGCCGTATTGGATAAGGTTATTTTGTTTACTCTTTCCTTGACGGTTACATTACAATAACCTACAACAACATTCTCCTGATTAATAGCAGTAATGACAGCAGTTCCCGCCGCAAGACCCTGGATAGTTGCAGAAAGGTCATAGGGTTTATCAATTTTTACTACTTTTTCATCGGAGGACATCCATTTTAAAGAAACATTATTAAGATTCGCCGGTTCTATTTCTGCTGTAATAGATGTCTTCTCATTAATACTTAAGACAACTTTATCCGGATCAATTGTAATTTTGTTAACCGACTGTTGTACATTAACAATACAGGTCGCAGACTTCACTACACCTTTGATTGTCTGTGAAACAGTAATAATCGTAGTTCCTTCACTAACACCGGTTACCAAACCACCAAGTACAGTCGCAACGCCAGGTTTGCTGGAGGTCCATACTACCGGCTGTGTTCTGTTGGTTACGTATTCCTGTAATTGAATGGTTCCTGCCGTATAAATATTAACTGAACTGTAATTTAAGGCAATTCCGTCTATTACTTTGACATAAATATTATAAGTCGTTGGATTAGCAGGATCAGAACCAATTACCGTTAAAGTAATTACCGCATCACCTACTCCCTTGGCAGTAATTACACCATCATTACTTATTGAAGCTACCGTAGGCATACTGCTGCTGTAACCAAATGTTCCGGAAGAAGGAATATTAGAGTTATCTACTATGCTGTAAGTATCACTTACATTCATAATGACTTGATTATTATTGTCGTTTACATTGATATTTACTGTTAATTTAATTTGTATAAATCCAACACTGCCAAGAGTATTTTCTGCCAGGGTACTGGGTTTATAATCTGACTTGACATAACCACGGATAAAATAAGTTCCTGCTTTCGCACCTGTTATAACAAACTTATCATTTTCTGTATTGTATGTAATTTTTCCACTTGGATCTAAGACATGAAAATCCTTATCATAGAACTCCCAATATAATTTAGCCGCATTGGCAGCACTTGTCGTAAACGTTAACGGAGTACTAAAGTCCGTATAGGTAACATCCAGTCTTGTATCAAAAGGCGGATTAGAAATCAAAGGATTCTTTACTTTAGGTTCAACAATTACTTTAAAAGATTTTGTTATGGGTTCTTCCTTTAACGTTGAATTCGTACTTACTTCAATTTGGGTTTCACCTGCACCCTTAACAGTAATATTACCGGCTAAATCTACGTCTACAACCGCCGGATCCAGAGATTTGTAAGTCATCTGACTATTCGTTAACGTATTGTCATCTGCATTGGTATATTTTAAATGCACAGGACTTTTGACTGTACCTATGGCATCATTTAACACCATTGTATAATTATCTTCCAAATCTGTAGTAAAAATAGGTTTAAACGGTGCGATACTTTTGTCAATCTTATAATCAACCTTTACTTTGCAGGTAAGCGTATAGGTATGACCACCCTGGGTAATAACAGCCGTAACTTTTGAAAACCCAGGACCTACTCTGGTTAAGGTTGCTATCATTGGGTTGGTAGAATTCTTTGTAACTGTCAGCACATGGGGATCGGATGACTCCCAGGAAATAGCATTCGGGTCTGTAATGTCAAAACCCTCTTCGCATTTTACTATAAGGGAACCTGTTTTTGATTTTAACTCAAATTCTCCACCCTCATCCAATTTACTTTCATAAAAAAACCAGTAGTCGCTGTTAGATGCCGCATATACCTGATAGAACTTCAATAACCCGGCGAATGCAAAAACTACGGAACAAATACTGATTACTAAATACTTCAATTTCTTACTTTTCATGTGTAACCTCCCTGTCAGAAAAAGCTCCAATTATTACATATAACAAAGCATTGAAATAAATACTGAAAACACTTTATTTCAGAATTTTTTAACTTTATTTACACAATAATCCAATAATTTGTCATTTTTGTGTTAATTTAATTAATTAGATTCTACAACTTGACTATACCCCCACTCCTTTTTCCCTATAATCTTACATTTTTCATCTTATTGTAGTTTAGCATAATATCACTTTTAAAGCAAGTTATGGATACCTTGCTGTAACTAGCACATATTTCCTATAAATTATTCCTGTTTTTGACCGGCACCTCAAGATATTTTTGAGCGATGAAGTTTTAGAACTATCTGAATGTTTAGAATTAGTTTTATATATTTATGAAAGTTAGTGTTTTTTATTGTTATTTATCGGTAACCTCTATACCCCAAGTATATTAGTTGTTTCTTCTATGGTTCTTTTGTGGCATAAACGGAAATTCACCACTTTCTTTTACTTTATCATACCTATTTTTCATATGAGATTTTATCATTTCAGCATCTTGCTTTTCAATAATTTTTAAATCCGCTAATTTATCCATTAATTGATTATCAATTTCCATATCCTGTTCCATCAACGAATATACTTCCTGCTTTTGTTGTGCAGTAAGAGAATTCCATTTTTCCGAAGCTTTTTTCATCTTCTCCCTAAAAACAGTTTTCCTGTCCTGCTGCACTTTATTATAATCTGTCTGTGTTACTGATTCCGTATTCGTTTCAGCTGCAAAGGTGGTAACCGGACTCATACTGAGGAATCCTATCATGCCTGTAATAACTAGACCACATAACTTTCCTTTATCCATCCTGCTTCCTCACTTTCCTGGTTAACAATAAGAACACTAACTTCCGAGATTAGTATTCCCAGTAGTTGTGTATAATGTGTGAATTAATATAATTTTTATTTTTATATTGATAAGGAGACTAAAACCTCATAATAAGCTCTCTGATATCACCTAAATATTAACTTTTATGTCATTAAAAATAATATCAGTTTAGCACTTTCTTTTATTTTTATACATTTCACATATCTTTCACGATTTGTTCATATCAGCTACATATTTTATTATTATAATATCCTTATGAATTAATTAAATGAAATGAAGCCACGGCTGCTAATGTGGCTACTGGCTTCGACTAACAACAAGTAAAATTAACATAGATTTTTTTCATAAACTCCCCCCTCTAAAGTCAGCTGATAACAGTTGGCTTTTTCTTTCTTATACCGAAGAATTCATTTCAGAAAAGGAGTCTAGGCCCTTAGTGACTAAACCAATTACAAATTCCGCCATTTCTTCCGGTGACAATTTCATATCATCTTCAAGCCATTGCTGAATTACACCGATAAAACCAGCAATTGTAAAGGGCAGAAAGTAACGTCCCCCAATTGCTCTTAGTGAATGAATGCCTTGAGGTTTGGATTCTCTGATAGCTTCTTTGAATTTATTTAAAAAACTATAATCTCCGTTTGGACCCAGCAATGCTTTACACATATCTGCATTTTCAAGTACAAAATCAAATACAAAGGTAAAAAAAGAAAGTACATTGTCATAGCCGCCATTTTTTCTGGACAATTCCATAAGAGCTTTTCTAAAATCTTCAAACATCTCTGTTTCGATTTTATCCAGCATATCATAAATATCTTTATAATATAAATAAAAGGTTGACCGGTTCACATCTGCCAATTCGGTAAGTTCGGTAACCGTAATCTTATTAATTTTTTTTTGGAGCATAAGTTTTGCCAGACTCCTTGACAGCATTTTCTTGGTCCTGAGCACCCGTCGGTCTTCTTTAATGTCCTGCATATAAAATCCTCCTAAAAATATTATAAACTTTTCTACAAATTTTTATTTTTTGTTGTTTAATAAACAAATCCATTCATTATTAATGTTTGTAACTATGAAACTCTTATATTACAATACATTAGCACTTGTCAATATACAAGTAAATTATTTTAAATCAGACAGACATATATGACTGCTGTAAAATTTAGGAGGATTTATTATGCGTAAAATAATTCAGTTCCGCTTTATACTGTTAGCTGCCTGGATTGCAGTTACATTGCTCTTTGCGTTTAATCAGCCGGATATCCGCCATATCCTGAGCGACAAAGGGGAAGCCACCATAAACGAGGATGCGCCTTCCAAAACTGCTTCAAAAATGCTCGAGAAAATGAGCACTTCCAAAGGTGATAACCTGATTCTGATGTTTTATAAAGAAGATAAAATTTCAGAACGTGATATGGATACGATTGAAAAAGGAATTACTCATTTAAAAGACCAGGAAAAGGAACTTGGAATCACTGGTATTCTTGATCCTTTTGGAACCCCGGAAGCAAAGGAGCAGTTAATTTCTGGTGACAAAACCACCATGTTGGTACAGATTACCTATGAAAAAGGTAAAAGAGACCGGAATGAGGTTATGGATGATTTTGAAACTGCAGTGAAAGACATTCCCGTTACACATTACCTGACCGGAGAGACTGCAATTAATAATGATTATTTAAAAACTGTCAGCAGCGGTGTCGATAAAAGTGCGGCCATTACTGTCATCTTCATTCTTGCAGTATTAATTATCCTGTTTCGTTCCGTGGTTACACCTTTGGTGTCACTGTTTGCTGTGGGAATCTCCTATATCTGCTCTATGGGAATCATAGGAATTTTTATTAACGTCTTTAATTTTCCCATTACAAGTTTTACCCAGATGTTTGTAATACTGGTACTATTCGGTATCGGAACAGACTACCACATTCTATTATTAAACCGTTTTAAAGAGGAACTCTCCCACGGCTTGTCCGTTGACGAAGCCATTGCTACCAGTTTAAGGACCGCCGGGAAAACCATAATCTTCAGCGGATTAACTGTTTTTATCGGGTTTTTGAGCCTTAGTTTTGTACAGTTTCCAATTTACCGGTCTGCCAATGCAGTTGCCATCGGTATCGCAGTTTTGTTAATTGAGATTCTTACTTTGACACCGGTATTTATGAAGTTACTGGCCGGGAAGTTGTTTTGGCCATCCAAATCTTCCTCCGGGCACAAGGAAAGTAAGTTCTGGGCAAGGATGACCTCGGCTTCCGTAAAACATCCTATAATATCCTTACTAATTACCGCCCTTATTATTGTTCCTATTATTTTATTTAATACTACGAAGCTGTCCTTTGACAGTATGTCGGATATGGACCCTGATATTCCCTCTGTCAAGGCTTTTAACATTATCTCTGATAAGTTTGGTGAAGGAAAGGCTATGCCGGTAACTCTGGTTATAAATAACAACGAGTCTATGGATACGAATGAAGCCTTAGCAGTAATTGATAATCTCACAGAAACTTTGAAAACCGTAAATGGAGTAGCGACTGTTTCAGGTCCGACTCAGCCCAAAGGTGAAATAATTGATGACCTTTATACGAATAATCAGATCCAAAAGGTTGCTGACGGTTTATCCGATGCAGATGACGGTATCGAAAAAGTAACTGACGGACTTAATAAGATTGAAGACAATCTTACTGCTCCGGATTTTTCAAAAGTGAAGGAGTTATCAAAAGGCAGTGGGGATTTATCGAAGGGAATGACCGCAGTCACAGATGGTCTGAAAGCGGTGGATCAAGGTATTAATCAAGGTGCAGACGGTGCTGATTCCCTGGCAGAAGGTATTCAGGGTTTAAAAACCGGAGTAAGCAGTTTAAATTCAGGAATTAAAGAACTTTCCGCTAATTTTACAACAATAAAAAATGGTTACACAACTTTAGGTGAAAGTTATAAAACTATATATAATTCTATAGCTTCCTTAAAACAATTAGAAACAGCGATGGAAGGCAGTGTGGGTAAGATAGACGGTAAACTTCCTAATGATCCCGATGTTGCCGCTTTAAAAGCAATGTTAGCCAAGTTATCAACTTCTTTGGATGGGTTAACTCAGGGTATGAACCTGGCCAATACCAATTATGATGCTCTTACAAAAGGGTTAAACCAGATCGATACTGCCCTTATTACACTAATTAAGAGTACGGATTCTGACTCTGATTTAGTAACCGGTATAAATAAACTGGAAGCCGGAGCAACTGCACTTTCCACCGGTTTAAAGGAAGGCAGTGCCGGACAGCAAAAGATTATCACCAGTATGGCACAACTATCTGCCGGTGCAGACAGTGTACATACTGGTGTGGACACTTTATCAGAGGGACTTGATACTCTGAGTAACGGTATTACGTATTTGAAGGATGGCATCGGGGCCAGTAAAGATGGTTTAGGTACCATATCCGAGGGCATTGACCAGGGAACTGATTTCTTAACAGAACTTACCGCCACAAAGAGTTTTTATATTCCTGAAGACGGATTTAACAATGCGGAAATAACTAAAATGTTAGATACCTATATGTCAAAGGACAGAAAGTATGCCAAACTGACGATCAATCTGGATTCTGAACCCTATGCCGATTCTTCCATTAAACTTATAGATAAACTTAATACGGTCGTTGAAAATCAACTGGAAGGCACGGTTCTCTCCAATGCGGCTTTTGGTATCAGCGGTGCTACTGCGACTTCAAAGGATATGAGTGATATGGCTGTTCATGATATTACGTTTACCCAGTGTATAGTTTTAGCCGCAATATTTATTTTATTAATTCTGGTAATCCGTTCTTTCTGGATACCGGTATATATTGTAGGTGCCCTCCTTACCGCCTACTATACGGCTCTTTCAGCCACTGCCTTTTTATCCGGGTTATTATTTAATAATCCCAATGGAATGGCCTGGAATGTACCTTTTTTCTCCTTTGTCATGATAGCAGCTCTTGGAGTGGATTATAGCATCTTCCTAATGGAACGGTTTAAAGAATATTCGGAACTCTCAGCAAAAGAAGCAATTATTATGGCAGCTAAAAATATCGGTGGAGTTGTTATGTCCGCAGCTATTATCCTATCCGGAACTTTTGCAACCTTATATCCATCAAACCTGGTTGTATTAATGGAACTGGCTATCTGCGTCATTATTGGTTTATTACTGCTGAGTATGATTTTACTGCCTGTAGTGATACCTGCTCTAATTACCTTACAGGAAAAAATCACATTAAAAACAGAGCGGAATTAAGATATGATATGTATACTTTATCTTCTTTCATCACTTCTAAATACACATACGAATCCGATGATAGAGCCATTTATTAATGTCATCAATAGGTTTTCTTCCTATTTGCTATTCCGTAATACCCGTTGAAACGTGCGCCAGCCAGGTGCACAACTTAATAAAACCAGACTGGATATTTATAAAGCCTGGTTTTATTTTATGTACTTTTTGTCTTATAAAAATTAACTATTATAATTATAGTATTTCTAGTAATTTTTTCTTCTCTGCTTCAAACTCCGCATCATTTAAAATCCCTGTATCATACATCAGCTTGAGTTTTTCAAGCTTTTGTTTAAATAAATCCATATCATCATTTTGTTGTTCTATTTTAACCTGCATATTATCGTAACTTGAAATAAACGAACCATTTTCAATTTGCTTTGTTGCTTGATGTACTGCACTTTTCTTTTCTAATTCAATTACAATATCATATTTTTTCTCTGGTAAATATGTTTGCAAGAAATTATATAAATCTGCGGGTAATTCAATGTCTATATATTGTTTATTAATATCCGAATAATAGTTCAGAATTACATTTCTATCATCTATTTTTTTAACTTCGGATGTAATATTAAAACTGGTAGATGGCAATTCAATTTTAGCTGGTTTATGGGTGAGTAGTGCTCCCCCAGCCATTCCCATAGGACCTAATAATAGACCCCCCCATAATGCCGCCTTTTTTGAAAATGTGCCTCCTGTTAAGCTTCCCCCAAAACTGGAATATGAACTGTTTAATTCGGTTGTATAATGTATAGTACCTGCCTTTTCATAATAATGAATTTTAGAAAAAGGTATAACACCATTGGATTCCTCATGACTATTTCCATCTATTTTCAAAAAATTAATACCCCGGCTCTTATCAATATATATGAGAGCTATTTGCAGATTTTCTTTAAATAATTCAAAAAATGGATTATCGTTGTCTGATATATGAAATTTATAACAATCACTATAAAATTGATTTGCACTCTTTAATTCTTCTGCTTTTCTCAGTTCAGTCTCTAATTCCAGCCGCTTTCTTGTATCTTCTTCTTTTCTAAGCTCTTCAAGATATTTCTGTCTGATATTAACTAACAAGTCATTTGCTTCTGTCATTTTAGAGATGCCCATTATTACAGTATTAGAATAATCGTTACTAATAATGGATTTTTTAGACTTATAACTAATTTTTAAACCGTTATCTCCTTTTACATTTATTACAGAAATCTCTGCAATTTCGGCAATGTCTATATCAAAGGTAAAAGCATCATCACTCAACTCACCATCATACCAAACAAAACCTATTCCCGATAAATAGCTTGGATAGACGAATAACTTCATTGAATGCTTTTTCCCAAATATGCCTTTTTTAAATTCTCCATAATAATATTCAATACACTTTTCATTATTAATCATTTATAGTTTCTCTTTCGACTGTATGTTATTGTGTGTTAATCATCCTGACAATCCCCGTAGGGCTGTTTGTTATTCCTGTCATGTTTCGTTACGTTTTGTCAACTTGTTAAAACTCCAAAATCATATCATACCATATTGCACCTCCATGTTGGGAGTTTGATACTCCTTTGTTTTCAAACCCAAACTTGGAATAATAAGGTATCAGGTTTTGTTTACAAGTTAATATAACTCCTTTACGCCCAGCTGATTTTGATGCTTCTATCATATGATTCATTAACATGCCAGCTATTCCTCTGTTACGGTACTTAAGAAGCACATCAAGTCCAAAAACAGCCTGATAATTACCCTTTGGATTATGCTTAGAAACATCACTGAATAATTCATCATAAATCGCAGTGCTATTGGTTACACACCCATTAATAAATCCAATTATTTCTCCCTCAAGTTCAGCCAGAAAAAAGCTTTCCGAAAATGTCTTAATCCGTTTTTTTAAGGTCTCCCATGCAGCAGCCTCTGCCTCTGGGAAACAACTTGCTTCTATTTCTGCTATACCCTCCAAATCTTCTATTGATGCATTTCTAATTTTTATATTCATTCATACCGATCTCCTTCGTGTTATTAGCCTTTGCTTTGCTTCCATATTGTTTGTAACTTGGGATATGTATATATTTTATACTAAGAAGGATAGGAAGAACACTTATTAATAATTGCAAGCAATATATACCGATTAATAAGAATGAAAAGTTGACCGTTAGATATATTAAGAATGATAAATATACTATGAATACGACTTTAACAATATTCATAATACCTACAGAAAGATTGGATACGATAATCTTCCATTTCTTAACCAATCCAGACTGAAATAATAATGCTATAATAAGAAGCAGGAAGGAGATTACTGCTTCTGCTATTGGTATGATAAGAAGAACACCTGCAAAGAAGTATTTTGACAGGTAGACCGTTCCTGATATAAATAAAGGAATAATACCCCCTGTCATTCCATTATAAAAATCCTTAAAATACTCATCACTGCTTTTTATAAAGATATTAGCCGAGTAATATCCACCAAGAATCGTTATGAAAGCTGTCAGCATACATACACCCAATAAAATCCCTATATATTTTGACAGCTTCTTCTCTTGATTTATATCCATGTTAACTATCTCCTTTTTATCTTTCGTTATTAGTAAAGAATATGGATTTTGTTAAGTAAATACCTGCATCATACAGGTGAATATATTTTTATTGTGATGTTCATTCAGTTTCATTCTTATGTCAGATCCATATTATACCATTTCTTCCAGATTAGCATACTCCGATATTATTGTAAATAAAAAATATCCTCTAAACCGGAATTGTGGTGAGTGATATTATCACTTATAACAGACACATATTGCATACTTGTCCTGCAAACTTATTTAATAGCAAAGTTACTTGTTTTTTCTATCATTCCAATAATATAAATTAATTCCTATGCTAGATGATGTATTTTCACTCCAGTCATAGTGCATATGAGGTAAATAATCCTCAATATATACATCCCCATATTCAGTCAAGTTCATTGCTCCATAGGTTAAGGAATGAAAACCGTCTCTATTAGTTGATATGTACATATTCCTCTTATGAATTTTTACCGTCAGCCGCCTGTTTGTTTTCCACCTGTCAATAAATTCTTTATTAATTTTAGGATTTCGCTGAATAATCTCTTCTGTCCTTGACTTTATTTTAAGGATATCTTCAATTTCCTTTATGGAAATTTGCGTCTCACAGTAGTTCCTGCAAACAATATCATAGTTGCATTCACATCCTTGAAAAGTATCAGTGAACTCCTTGCCTACCTGATATCTTACCGGCAAATATAAAATCTCATCTTTATGTAACTCTGCAGCTATGGAGAAACACTCAGTTAAAAATTGATACCCGCTGCCATTACCCCAAATTAAAACGAAGCCTTTATTATCATGGCCTGCGGTTATATTTGGGCTAATAGCATAGGGTGTCAGGATATATATTTCTTTTCCGCCGTAGACTTTTATTTTCCTTTTTATTAATTTCACGAGGTATCTCCTAACTCAAATTGTTTAACATTGCTTTACGTATACAATAAATAAAATTATACATCAAATTAATATATTTAGCTACCCCTTGTCCGCCCAATACGCACCTTCCAAAATACTTAAGCCTTTATCATATACTGAGTATCCGATGGTTATTTAATAATATGGGGTGTTTAATTACTGTTCTTATGTAATGCTTTGATGTAACGATAGCAATCGTAATCAAAGATGTTTCAATTATATTCAAGAAAAAGGATTTATTAATCTGGAATTTATTACCTAAGAAGAACTTCTTAAAGGAAAATACTGAATTGTATAAACAAGTATAACAGTTATATCAAAAGGTAATACCATTATTTATCTAATTATCAGGTTAAATAAAACAAGAGGTTACATAGTATTAAAGTTTTCGGTATATTAATATGAGGGGTGTATATTGATATAATCTCTAATTAAAACTATGTAACCCTCTTTTATATACAATAGCATATTTTGTAAAAACAGTCAATATTTTTATTTCTTATATTTATTTTTTTCGTTTATTTATGCCTTATAAGACGTTTCAATATGCTTGTGATAATAAAATAAAGGAAGCTGACAGTTGCAACTGAAAACTTCCTTCCTTTTATGATTGACCTTTCGCTAACTTGAATAAATTATCTATTATATCTAATACTATTTTCTGTTCACTGACATTTAAAGTATTTAGCTTGTTGATTAGTAACGTTAATACGGTATCGTTTTCACTGTTTGGCATTGGAAATTCACTAAATAGCTCGGCAAATGAAATATCAAGAGCAATAACTATCTTCCCTAGCATTTCAACAGTCGGGCTTCTGTCTCCACGCTCTATATGACCTAAATGAGTATTACTAACATCAGCTCTATGAGCCAGCTCTTCTATGCTAAATCCTTTACTATTTCTTAATATTCTTATTCTATCTCCGATTATCTTAGAAACATCATTCATTTTAAGAACTTCCTCCTGTACTCTTATTATTAACGATACATTTTATTATATTTACCATCAATAGCGTTTAAGGAATAAATATTCTATTATATTAACTATAAGGAATAATCGTTTCAATGATTGAGATAAATAGTTTATTCACATAATAAGATTTGCAAGATAAAAGTTAAGAGTACGAATTTGCTTTTAATTTACGCATTTGGCAATCAAACATAAATTCTTTTAAAACATCTTAAGTATAGAAAAATCCTGCATTCATCACTTGTGTCAGTTGTGATAAATGCAGGATTAGAAGTACCCTTCATTTTCTATTAAAACATACCAGTACATCATAACTGGTGAACATTTCTCTCTTACTAAATTACACAAAACTAGTATTTACAGTACTTTCACAGTCCCAACTTACTCATTCCAATTATGATATACTTCCTGCACATCATCATCTTCATCCAGTAAATCCAGAGTACGGTTCATCATCTTAATATCCTGTTCGCTGGTTAAATCTACCCAGGTCTGAGGTATCATAGTCACATCTGCCTGTGCCATGGGGATTCCGGCTTTTTCCAGGGTTTCACGAACTTCACTGAAGGCATCGGGATCGGTTAAGATTTCAAAACTGTCCTCTTCTTCTGAAAAGTCTTCTGCTCCGGCATCCAGGGCAGTCATCATAAGTTCGTCAGCTTCCAAATTACATTCTTCTTTATCAATGATAATCTGACCTTTTTTGTCAAACATAAAAGATACACAGCCTTGGGTACCCACATTACCATTACCTTTTGTAAATGCATTTCTGACATTGGAGGCTGTTCTATTCTTATTATCTGTTAAAGCTTCTACAATAATTGCAGTTCCATTAGGTCCATATCCTTCATAAGTTACAAATTCATAATTAACGGCATTGGCGTCTCCGGCTGCCTTTTTAATACTTCTGTCAATGGTATCATTGGGCATATTGTTGGATTTTGCTTTTGCTATAACATCTTTTAAACGACTGTTGCTATTCGGATCCGGTCCACCTTCTTTTACCGCTACAGCTATTTCTCTTCCTAACTTTGTAAATATCTTTCCTTTGGTAGAATCATTTCTTTCTTTTTTATGCTTAATATTGGCAAATTTGGAATGTCCCGACATATAAAAATCTCCTTTATTCTATAATTATTTGAATTAGCACATAAGTCTTATACTGTACTTATCAATTCCTGCTAAGCAGGCTTTTTACCTAAACAAGAAATTACCTAACAAGTATTAACTTAACAGGTAATTTGCTTAACAAGTATTTTGCTTAACAAGTATTTTACTTAACAAGTATTTTACTTAACAAGTATTTTACTTAACAGGTAACTTATCTAAGCCCGTAATAAATATTAAGTTTTTACACAAACGAATTCCGCCCACAGCCATACTTTAAGCTGTGACGGATATATACAGTTAAAATTCTTCTGCACAATAAAATATTGTATCACGGTCTATCCCAGTTTACAAGCTTTTTGAATTGATTAGTTTGTTTAGTTTTTCCATAACAATTACAGTTTCTTCTGTTGTTTTTATTACGCACATAACCGTATCATCACCGGCAATACAACCCATAATTCCCTGAATATGCAATGCATCCAAAGCAGCTGCCACCGCCATGGCCATACCGGATACTGTCTTAACTACAATAATATTCTGTGCCATATCCATGGATACAAAGCCGTCTTTTAACACACGGACAAACTTTTCACTCAAACCAGTCTCCGTATTATTCAAAACTATATACTTTTGTTTGCCGTCATCAACAGAAATTTTGGTTAATTTTAATTCACGTATATCTCTGGATATAGTCGCCTGGGTTACATTATAACCGGCTTTAGTCAATAAATCCGCTAATTCTTCCTGAGTTTCAATATCGTTCTTATTGATCAATTCAATAATTTTACTCTGTCTTCCAACTTTCATCCCTATTCTCCACCTTGTCCGATTTTTGTTCTTAGTATATTAAAAAAACTAGTATGATTAATTTTGACTAATTTAGTTTCCTCTTGCGCCTTACTAATGTCTATGATATCTTCAGCCTGAAGCAGGATTGCCATTCTTCCGTCAAACGTAGCAATAGCTTCTTCTTCCTGAGTCTTTTTGCTCTCATCAATCTTAATCTTTACCGAATCTTCGGAGGATACTACGATACTTCTGGAATTTAAGGTGTGAGGGCATATTGGTGTTATAATCATAACTCTGGCATCCGGTTTTACAACCGGACCTCCGGAGGATAGATTGTATCCGGTAGAACCTGTTGGCGTAGAGATGATAACCCCATCCCCGCGGTACCGGTCTACTAATTCATCATTAACATATATACTAACACTGATAATTCGTGAAAAACCGCTTCGTGTGATAACAATATCATTCAGAACAATTCCTTCATAAGCCTTCTTACTGCTGCTGAATATACTACCATGGAGCATCATTCTGCTCTCCATACCGCACTGGTCTGCAAATAAGGAATCCAAAGCTTCATATATATTATGTTTTTCCGTTTCAGCCAAAAAGCCAAGGGTTCCAAGATTGACACCAAGGATAGGGATTCCTTTGCCAGCAAGATCATTAGCTGCCTGTATGATTGTCCCATCTCCGCCTAGTACAATAGCACACTCGGTATCCTCTGGTATCGCTTTGGCATCGGTGAAGCGGTGACTGCAGCTGACAGGGTTCTGTCCCTCCAATAGCAGACATTCTTTATGATTTTTATTCATATAATCGACGATTTCAGAGGTTACCGCAAGATCCGTATCTTTATCCCGATTTGTTATTACACAAAATTTATTCATCCATAACTCCTGTAAGTTGCATTGCTTTGATTATTTATACAATGCTTAAAGATATTGTAACATAAACACCCGACCATTACAAGTTTAATGTATTATGGGCTGTGGTTACAATTTTATCAATATAGTCAGCCAGACTGCCTATTTCCGTATTCTCTACATACCTGCTGCATTCCGTTAAAGTAATTTCTTCCTTGGTATTTTGGGGGAGGACTTCCTTTTTTTGAATATGTAATAAATATTCAATATTCCCCTCCGGTCCTTTTATCGGTGAATAATCCAGATTAAGGATATGAAACCCAAGACTGACTGCAAATATAATAACTTTTTCTATAACCTCTATATGGATTTCCGGCTCCCGGACCACACCTTTTTTTCCAACTTTTTCTCTGCCGGCTTCAAATTGAGGTTTAATCAGGCACACAATCTCCCCTTCATTCCTTAACAACTCCCTTACCGGCTGTAACACCTTTGTTAAGGAGATAAAGGCAACATCAATGGATATGAAATCTATGCTGTCAGGGATCTGATTTGGTTCCAGATATCTTATATTGGTCTTCTCCATGGAAATGACTCTCTCATCCTGTCTTAACTTCCAGGCCAGCTGATTCGTACCAACATCTACGGCATATACCTTCACAGCTCCGTTTTGCAGCATACAATCTGTAAATCCGCCAGTGGAGGAACCCACATCCATACATATTTTGCCCTCTAGCGACACCCTGTATTGCTCCACAGCTTTTTCCAGTTTAAATCCGCCGCGGCTTACATATTTTAACGCAATGCCTTTGAGTTCAATGGTAACGGAGTCTGAAAACATACTTCCGGCTTTATCTTCCCGCTGACCCTCTACAAATACATTACCGGCCATAATAACCGCTTTGGCTTTTTCCCTGGATTCAATCAGGTTCCTTTTCACCAATAAGACATCCAATCGTTCCTTCACAATATCCTCCATTATATATCAATAAATGCTTATTTATCTTCTATTTTCGTTATAATATTTTCCAGGATAGATGGCGCATCAAAGCCAAGTTTTTCTTTTAACACAGCAACATCACCCTGTTCAATGAACTGATCTGGTAAAGATATGTTAATCATTCTTATCTGCCTGTAATTATGTTCCATTAAAAATCCTGCAACCCGTTCACCGTAACCACCGCTTTTCACATTCTCCTCCATTGTAATCCATATACCGTGGCTTTTTGAAAGGCGGTGCAGTAATTCTTCATCCATAGGTTTTATGAATCTTACATTAACTAAAGTGACCTCCTTACCCATACTGATAAGTTTTGTCATAACCTGATAACCAGTTTCAACCATACTTCCTACTGCAAGTATTACGATATGATCTGCAGAGAAGCTGCTGCCTGACTCAACCGGTTTTATAGAATGCACCGGTACCGTTTTTTCCTGACCGTTTATATTTAGTATCTCGCTTTTTCCGTATTCAATCGGGGTATTATATTCCGTAAGTCCCTCATAAGCCCTGCCTCTTGGATACCGTATTGCAATCGGACCGTTAAATTGGCTGGCAAAGATCAGCATATCCTTAAATTCCTGCTTATTCTTAGGTGCAATTAGTGTCATGGAGGGGATATGAGATAAAAAGGATATATCAAAAATACCCTGATGAGTTTCCCCGTCACTACCGACTAAGCCGGCCCGGTCAATCGCAAAAACCACCGGAAGCTTATTAATGCAGACATCATGGAGAATTTGGTCATATGCCCTCTGCAAAAAGGTCGAATATATGGCTACTACCGGTTTCATTCCGCCGGAGGCTAACCCTGCCGCATAGGTAACTGCATGTTCTTCCGCAATTCCCACATCAAAAAACCGGTCGGGATACTGCCTCATAAATTTATTTAAGCCTGTTCCGCTGGGCATCGCTGCCGTAATAGCCACCAGGTTATCATTCTTTTCTGCCAGCTCCATAATTGTATCAGAAAAGACATCGGTATATGTTACGCCTATCTTTTCTACATTATTCTTTCCTGTTTTTATATCAAAAGATTCTACACCATGATACCGGCTGGGATTAAGTTCCGCCGGTTTATACCCTCTGCCTTTTTTGGTAATGACATGGACAAGCACCGCTTCTTTTACCTTGGCAGCACTGGCAAATGCAGTTGTTAATTCATTGATATTATGTCCATCAATGGGACCGATATAGGTTAATCCCATATCCTCAAACAACATGCCGGGAATAACCAGCCGCTTGATGGAATCTTTCGATTTTCTTAATTTATCCATAATTACTGAACCAATTCCTGGTATGGTATTAAGTGCTTTTTCAACGGAATCCTTAAATCGATTATACTTCACATCGGTTCTAAGCTGTCCAAGATAATTGGCCATTCCACCAACGTTCTCCGATATGGACATATTATTGTCATTTAAAACAATCATCAGATTGGAATTGAGTCTTGCAGCATTATTCAGTGCTTCAAAGGCAAGCCCTCCAGACAATGCACCATCACCGATTACTGCGGTTACTCTGTAATTATCACCATTTATATCTCTGGCTTTTACAAGCCCCATGGCAGCAGATATGGAGGTGGAACTATGTCCGGTATCAAAAGAATCACAGTTACTTTCTTTCTTCTTCGGAAACCCGCTTAGCCCTTCAAAGGTACGTAAGGTGTTAAATTCGTTCTTTCTGCCGGTCAGCAGTTTATGGGTATAAGCCTGATGACCCACATCCCATACTAATTTATCTTTTGGGAAATCCATGCATAGATGCAAAGCCATGGTTAATTCGACCGCCCCAAGATTAGAGGCTAAATGTCCGCCTGTTTTACTGATATTTTGTACCAGAAATTTTCTGATTTCTTCTGCCAGTCTTTTATAATCGGAGGGATTTATTTTTTTAATGTCATTCGCCTGATTAATATTATCCAAGATTTGCGACAAGACTTCACCTTCATTTCATTTATTTATATTATTAATCCTGTTGTTCGTCATACTATTTCTCACGGCTGATCAGTTTTCGGATTAAAACCTTTAAAAAATCATTGCTTTTATTAAGGGACTCCAAGGCGGATATTCCTTTTGCTGACAACGACACAACTTCTTCTCTGGCTCTTTCTATTCCTAATAACCCGACATAGGTTATTTTATGATTCTTCTCATCACTGTGAACGGGCTTGCCAATTATCTCAGTAGTAGACGTAACATCCAGTATGTCATCTTGAACCTGAAAGGCAAGACCAATATCCGAAGCTATTCCCTCTAATGTACAGATATCAGCTTCACCAGCACCTGCCAAAACAGCTCCGATCATCATGGAGGCTTCCATTAGGGCACCGGTTTTTAATTTGTACATGTAATTTAACCGTTCCTGTATATTCTTATGACTATTTTGTGATTTTGTTAACCCCATGCCATTGCCTAAGGCATCAAAATCTGTGTCTTGCTCCAGTTTAAGACCAAAGCCTTCCATATCAATAACCTGACCGCCAATCATGCCATATATTCCTGCTTTTTCAGAAAGGATACAAAGGGCTTTTGCTCCCCGTATCAGGTCTTCACCGGAAAGCCTTGTTAAGGAGGCGGTCACAGTTTCAAAGGCATAGTTTAACAAACCATCCCCTGCCAGAATTCCCATGGCTTCACCAAAAACTACATGAGTGGTCTTTCTTCCCCTGCGGTACTCATCGTCATCCATAGCCGGCAGATCATCATGAACCAGGGAATAGGTATGAATCATCTCGATCGCCGCCATAAATGGTTCTACTAACCTTTCGTCTCTGCCTTCAAAGAGCCGGAACGTCTCCAGCATAAGCATTGGACGCAGTCTTTTGCCACCTGCTAATATGCTGTAATTCATTGCCTCGAACACACGCTTTTGAGGTCCTTCTTCTTTTGGCAGATAGGACTTAATTATAGCTTCAATGTGTTTAATTCTATTATCCTGTTCTTCATAAAAGTTCATCGGATTCATTCTTTTCACCTAAAATAATCAGCTTCTTTTCAACTTTATCAATAGAATCATTACAATATTTTAATAATTTCATACCTTCCTGGTAGAGTAAGAAGGAGTCTTCCAGAGTAATATCCTCCTGCTCCAGTTTATTAATGATTTCATTCATTTCCTGAAAGGAAGCTTCCAGGGTTTTTTCTTCTTTTTTCATTGCAACTCCTATCTAAGCAACTGTTAACGCTCTTTTTTAAGCAATTCCTCGACCCTCGCCACAACATCTCCGTCGGTGACACAGATGCGTAAGCGTTCTCCTTCTGTAACTTTTTCAAGGGAATTTACCACTTTATTATCACTATTTAAAACCAGAGAATAACCCTGATTTAACTTCTTAAGCGGGGAAAGCCCTTCCAGTTTCTCTATATAAAGCTCCAGCAGATGTCTTTTTTTTGTAAGCTTTGTCTGCATCTGCTGCCATAATTTCTGTTCCAGTTCAATAAGCTGCTGCCTTTTCTGTCTGATTTGATAAATCGGACTGGCATAGTCAAGTTTTAGAGCCATATGTTTTAACTCGTTGCGGCTGGCTGCGATTTTCTTTTGCAGTTCACTGTTTAGAGTTCGGTTATAGGCTTCGATATCAAACAATACGGCTTTAATATCCGGTACTGCCAGTTCTGCTGCTGCTGAAGGTGTCGGCGCTCTTAAATCCGCAACAAAATCAGCTATGGTAACATCGGTTTCGTGTCCGACTGCCGATATAACCGGAGTTTTACATTCATAAATTGCCCGTGCTACTATCTCTTCATTAAAAGCCCACAAATCTTCAATGGAACCACCGCCTCTTCCGGCGATAATGGTATCTACTCCAAGCCTGTCCAGGGTTTTAATACCTTCACAAACCGAAGCCGCTGCGCCTTCTCCCTGAACGAGAGCAGGATATAAAATGAGCTGAACATAAGGATTTCTTCTGGTGGCTATGTTAATGATATCCTGAATCGCTGCTCCTGTCTTAGCGGTTACAATACCAACTTTTTTAGGATAACGGGGTATGCTCACTTTATGTTCCCCATCAAAAAGTCCTTCTGCTTCCAGTCTGCTTTTTAACTGCTCATACTTTTGATATAATAAACCGGAGCCGTCAAGTATTATTTCTTTGGCATACAGCTGATACTTACCGTCCCGTTCATATACATTAACTGAACCCAGTGCGATAACGCTCTGGCCTTCTTTTAACTGAAACCGTAAGCCATTTCTCTGTCCGGCAAACATAACACAGGCCATCTGACCTTTATCATCCTTTAAGGTAAAATAGATATGACCGGAGGTGTGATATTTGCAATTCGAAACCTCACCTTTGATGTATATATTATTTAAGGCGTAATCCCTGATAAACATGTTCTTTATATAGAGATTCACCTGGGTTACAGAATAAACATTATCCATACTGCTCACCTTTACTTTTAAGCAAGTTTAGCCAATACACCATTAACAAAGGAACCAGAGGAATCCCCGCCAAAGATTTTGGCAATTTCAACCGCTTCGTTAATAGCAACCTTGGTCGGTATATCTTCATCGTATTTGATCTCAAAAATTGCAAGCCTCATAATAGTAAGATCTACCTTACCCATACGGTTTAATTTCCAACCGCTGGAGGCATCGGATAAAATCGTATCTATCTCCGCTATTTTATCGATAATCTTCGCAAAACGTTCCTTTAGATATCTTAATTCTTCTTCCTTTGGTTCTTCCAGTGAATCAAAATATAAATCTATCTGCTCATTTAATTCAGCATCCTCATGAAAATCTTTACGGAAAAGCATCCGAAAAAGATGTTCCCTGATTTCTCTTCTACTCATGTAAACTCCAATCTGTGCGCTGTATCGCACGTACCTTATTTATACCATTAACACATAAACAACCCTTAAATAGAATTATCTAAGGGCTGAATGGGTTTAGACACTATTGTTCTTTTTATTTGCTTCTTTCTATATTAACACCGGAAATTCTGATATTAACTTCCGAAACTGTTAAACCAGTCATATTCTCTATTGCTGATTTTACTTTTTCCTGAACCTGCCTGGAGGTATCGGGAATGCTGTAACCGTACTCCATTGTAAGAGATAAATCCACCGATACGGAATCCGAACTGACAGCAATCTTTACACCTTTTGATAAATTCTTCATCCCTAACTTACTTACCAATTCATTGGTTATATTGCTTGACATTGCAGCAACACCTTCAACTTCGGTGGCAGCTAAACCGGCAATAGTAGCAACTACTTCATCAGCAATCTGTACCTCACCCACATTACTTTCTGCATGTATTTGATACGTATTTCTATTCTCTTGCTCCTTAACCACTGTAATTACCTCCTAAGTTTTTCACTTTATATACTGTGTGTCCAAATAATGCTATTTAATACATTTATTATATCAAACTTATGTTTAAATGCAAATCATTTATTATATTTTTATTATTACTTAACCTTACACTTCATATTATTACCAATTTTTACAACCTGATTCCTTACCTTTCCTTAGTAAAGTTAATATAGTTTTATTCCGTTTTCATCATGCCACAGCTACGAGCTGTTCTCCAACGTCACATAGTAGTTTTATAGTTAATTTTTCTAAAAAAGTCACACTTATTTGCTATTACATTCTATGCTATTGAAAAGTTGCCAAAGTTGCTCCACGACGATTGTTGCAGAGTATGGCTTGGAACTATATATCCACCATTCTAACACACCTACTCCCGCTGATACTAAAAATTCAACAGAAATTTCTTTATTATCTTTTTGTTCCGTTAAATCGAGACGGTTAATCAATCCTTCTTTAAAAATATCCTTCATACGCTTTCGAAAAACTAAACTTTCTTTATTTGATAGCATAGCGGAATAAAATTCATAATTTACTTCGAGATGTTCAAAAACACGTGTCAGACTAGCTTTAGTTGTTATTTTTTCCGCCTTAGAGTCATGAATACATGATTCTTTTAATTCTGTTAAATGATAATCCAAACACTTGTCTCTTATGTCATACTTATCAGTAAAATGGAGGTAAATTGTTCCTCGATTCACGTTAGCTTTATCTGCGATTTCACCAATTGTAATTTTTTCCAATTCTTTTTCAAAAACAAGTACCATAAAAGCGTCCATAATTGCCTGTTTAGATTTTTGAATTCGTCTATCCATCTTAATACCCATTGCATAACACATCTGCAAGCAGATGTGTTACTGCCACATATAAAAAGGTTGAAAGAATCCATAAGTGGCATCCTCTCATTCATAATATTTTCTTTCAACCTAATACTCCCATTCATCTTAATAATTAACATACTAAAAGTAATTGTTGATTTTTCAACAATCTTCATACTATTACTTATTGAACTACCTAATTATAGCTGATAATATAAAATTATTCAACACACGTTGAATAAAAAACAATGTTAAGAAGGAGATACATTATGAAAGCAATCGGTTTAACAAGTTTTGGCAACCCCGGTACATTTGAAGAAATAGATGCGGATTTACCAGATATAAGTGACAACCAAGTACTAATTGAAGTGAAGGCTTCATCAATTAATCCCGGCGACGAACCTTTACGTACGGGGGAAATATTTAAAAGCTCTGTTGGTGGCCAATGGTCCGAGAAATTACCAATAATTCTCGGGAGTGATGTTGCCGGAATCGTAAGAGCAGTCGGGAAAAAGGTTACCCGGTTAAAAGTCGATGACCGCGTTATGGGATTAGCTATTCATTCAGGCGCATATCAAGATTTCGTTGCAGTAGATGAGGATCATCTTGCAAAGCTTTCAGAAGGCATATCATATGAGATTGCAGGTGCTGTACCTACAATTACGTTAACTGCAAAGCAAGCATTATTTGATCATGGGAGCCTTTTAAAAGGACAAAAAGTTCTAATTCAAGGCGGTGCCGGTGGGGTCGGTCATGTGGCTGTACAATTAGCAAAAAATCATGGTGCTTATGTTATAACGACAGCAAGAAAATATAATCATGATTTTGTAAAAGCTTTAGGGGCAGATGAAGTATACGATTACACTGAATTTGATATTGCAGATAAAATCCACGAAAAAGTTGACTTGGTAATTGATACTGTTATGGAGGCATCTATTATTGAAAATAATGGTGTATTAGGTAAAGTTGGTGAAAAAAGCCTCTCACTTATAAAAGATAATGGAAAATATGTATCAATTGTTTCCTTTGGAGTAAATAGTTATCCGATGGAACGAAATATTAAGACATACTTTTTTCAATCTATACCAAATTACTCAGACTTTGATAAAATTGTGAATTGGATTGAAAGGAAAGAACTAAAGATTCATATAGACAAGAATTTTTCCCTATCCCCTCAAGGAATTGTAGACGCTTACATCAATAGTAAAAAGCAACCGAAAAAAGGGCGAATTTCTGTTTCAAAAACTCAAGAATAAATAAGATGCTCCCTTCCTCTTTTTCGCCTGGTATCCTTCAAATTCAAAAGGTTAGAGTCTCACCAATACGCAGCTGCACTCTGTATGCCTTGAACGGTAATAAAGATGCCGGCTAAACCTGGTGGGACCTTGGCGGCAGGGTAAATTTCAGTAAAAACTGCTCTTCGTAAGCTTGTTCGGAACATGATTGATTCTGATCTGCTCGACATGAATTACTTTCTGATCGAGGATGATGACCTTAATGAAGATGAATTGGAAGAAGGTTTTTATATTTTCTAACAATATCGTCTGTTCGTTATGCCCGCTTTCAGCGGACTATTCTAATTCAAGGGTTCTCCGAAAGGAGAACTTTTATGTAAAATAAAATAAGGATTAGTATATGAAAAACATATACCAACCCTTACTCAAAGCCTATGTTAACAAATAACTCGTACGTAGTACGAGACTTAATTTTGCTTATTCTATTCCATCTGTCCTGCACCTTTTAATAAGCATAAGTCTCTTTCCGATCAATCACCTACTACAACCGGAGCAATGTTAATATCCTTTGATTTTACACCGGTCTTTCTCTTAACAATATCTTCGATCTTGGCGATATCCTGTTCATTAAGGCTTTCTGCATTAACAACAACATCAACAAGTTTTCCTTCAATGGTTACGATTACGTCACTAAAGCCCATGGCTTCCAAAAGAGTTTCTGTAGCATTTTCTTTTTCAGCTATGGCAGTCATTTCGATAATGCCGTTAACTGCATCTTCTTTGGCCTTTTCTGACAGACTTGCACTGTTTACGATTTTCATAAGCTCATCTTTGTTTGTTGATCTGAGCTGTTCCCTTGCTAATTTTCTGGAAGCAAAGAAATCAGGGGTTGTTGTTGTGCTGACTAAAACGGCTTCACCAGGTGCACTGGTTTCTTCACCTTTTTTATCTGTTACAACTTCACCGTTGTCATTCACATCGTATGCAGCAACTTCTTCAGAGTCTGATTTCTTATCAGAATTACTGGCGGTCTTTGTGTCATCTGTTTTTGCCTCATCTTTTTTGTCATCTTTAGCGGAAGCAGTTTTGTCAGTATCGTCTGCTGCTGCATCTTCTTTGCCGGTGCCTTTTGCTGTATCCGTTTTATCGCTTTCACCATCTGTTGTTATGTCCAAAGCAGTTTCGTCCAGTAAATCTTTCGTATCTTGAAGGGATACGGTGTCCCCATCTGTAATATTATCACCCTGGGTTTCCGTATATGTATCATAATCCAAGACATTCTTGCTGCCAACATCGGCAATTTTATCATCATTGTTCCTGCCAGAAAAATTCAGATACCCTGCAATCGCTATCATAATTGCTAATGCAGTAATAATGATTTGATTTTTCTTAAATATATTCTTCATACTTGCCTCCTTAAAACATTTATTTATTCATTTTCATTACTTTTACTTTATGAGCAGGTACGTCAAATAATACCTGTGCGGCTTCCATTATTTCTGTCATAATTTTGGCATTATCGCCTCCTTCGGCTATAACAACAATACCTTCCACCTCCGGCTCAAGTACCTGTAAGACATATGGCTCGCTTTTTCCGTCTCCACCATTCACCAAAACAGTGGAATCTTCCTTTTTTATACTGCTGCTATCTCTGTTTCCGCCCTCCCCATCAACTTCATTCATGCTTTCCTGTGTATATGGACCATCTTTTAGTACGACTTTTTCTTTAGAACCCTTTAATGTAATCATGACCTCAACATCACCAATTCCCTGGACTTTTGCAAGGGCATTCTTTAAACGGTTCTCCATTTCATTGGCATAAACATCGGTTTCATCTTTTGTTTCTATATTATTCGTGTTATCCTTTACCTTGTAATCTTGTTTTACTGCATTATCTTTCGCGGAATCTTTTGATGAAAGCATATCAGGAAATGATAATACAAGCAGAAATATACCTGCCATCAACAGTATTACGAGTCTTGCCGGACCAATTTCCTTAATACTGAGTTTTTTCTTTTCCTTTACCTTTTCTTTTTCCATACTTTCTCCTATTGTAGTACAACAGGACAGTTATTGCTCCTGTATACTAATATTTATATTATCAGGGTTGATATTATAGAAGTCCGACAACAGGTTTTTTATATTTATTTCATCCGGTGTGAGTATATCCTTGCCGTTTTCTGGATCGGCTTCTTTCTTGGTTCTGATTTTAATATCTTCTATTTTTATCTTATCAATGTTCACTGAAGGGCTCTCCTTTTCTTCAGACTTGTTATTGACTGCCGTTATATTTAATGAAAGCAGTTTTCCAAAGGAAGTACTGTTTTCATCCTCATCAATGGTAATTTTAATATCTTTTATATATAAATCCTGTCCTTCCAGCAGATTACCTACCTGTTTGCCGATTTGTTCCTTGTATTCCTTTAAAATCGTAGTAATCTGACTATCCTGTGCATCCATCAACCTGCTGTTCATATCCTGGGCATCTGCTAAAAGGGAATTCGTAGTGAAATAGTAATCCATGGTTTTGTCTAATTGAAATAGTTTTAGTAATGGTGAAATTACCATTATTACTAAAATAATTCCGGTAATTAAATTCACATATTTCTTGTAAGTACTTTTACCAAGTAAATTTGTAATAATTGTTGTCAGTACTAGAAATATGACAATATTTTTAACCCAGCCGTAAATTTCATTCATTTTCCACTCCTATTGCTTCTTACAGCCAAACGATCCCGGTACTGTCTGTCCTATTTTTAATCGGTTTTCTATCATCTCCTTATGTAGTGGTGGCTGCTATGATGGTTATAGTAAGTAAAAATAAGACGGCACCCACCAAAACGGTCTCTAGTAATAAGGCAGCCGCATCGGCTGAGGCAGTGACACAGTTTAACATACGCTTGTCCGAAATCGGCTGTACGGCGGCACTGCTTACCCGGTAAATAAGGGTTGTAATCGCCAGCTTTATAATAGGCAGCGCACATATTACGATGATTACAATAACTCCTGCTACACCAATGGCATTCTTTAACAGGACACCGGCACCAAATACGCTTTCCGTAACACTTCCAAGCACATCCCCGACTCCTGGTATGACACCGGCAAGTTTAAATAAAGCAGATTTTTTAATATTATCTGCTACCGGTAAAATCAACCCCTGTATGGCATTAACCCCTACCACCAGACCTAACATGGTTTTTAAAAGCCATTTGATTACGATAGACAACAAGTCGGCAAGCTTTGAGAGCAAGTCCTCCTTCGAGAGGTTATTTGCCATGGAAACGATTAAATATATATTAATCATTGGAATAACTAATTTTATTAATAATACATCCACAAAGGTAATTAAGAATAAGGTCACCTGGTAATATACCATTGAGGTTCCGGCACTGGAAACAAAAGCCACCGATAAAAAATAGGCCGGCACCAATGCTTTCATAAAACTTAATACCGCTGATATGGTATTGGCAGCCAGCGTCGCAGCCGATATGAACGAGGCGGTAAGTACCGAAAACAATAACAGATATGCCACATAAAATCCGGTTTCAGCAACCTGGGTATTTTGAAAGGCATATGAAAAATTAGTAAATACCGCAGCGATCACTGCTATGGAAATTAGGCTTGTGAGGGTCCCTATATTATCTCTGATTTCATTCATTACAGCATTTTTGATATCGGTTCCAATCTGTTGGATGGAAAATTTTCTTTCTCCGGATATAAGGCCTTTGACATAATCTTCAAAGTTAATGTGGTCATCGGATTTTAAGACATTGTCAATAACTTTCTGAATTTCGTTATAATCAAAGTCTGAATCGCTGTCAGTACCGGTAGTATACTCACCAGCATATACTTTTTCTTTTGTAAATGGCAGAAAGAGTATGAGAAACAGGAATAACAGTATCCTTAATAGTTTCCGCCTTTTCTTGATAGAAAAGTTCATTTGGAACCTCCTCTTTGATGACTATGCCGTTAAGAATTCATTGATGGTATCAAGAAGAGCCAAAAGTATCGGCATTCCCGTGGCCAGTATTGTCAGTTTACCTACTAATTCAATCTGATTGGCAACTGCAGTATGTCCACAATCCTTGCAGATATTGGAGGAAAATTCAGCAATATATGTAATCCCGATTATCTTAATTAGTATGGATATATAGGTTTCATTAAGACTAATATAAGTCTGGATTTTCTTAATGGTATTGATTATAATCTCTAATTTATTCACTCCCAGATAAAAGATAAGAATGCATCCTACAAGGCTTATATATACTGCATATTCCGACTTTGTACTCTTAAATTGTATTGCCATTAAGACAACAATAATACCAATTAAGGCAATTTGTATCATTATGATGCTCCCTTCTTCTTATAAGGTAAATAAATTCCTGATTATTTCAAACAGCTCGGATATATACGGCACAATCCAAAAAAGTACCAGGATCAGCCCTGCTAAGGTAGTTAAAAATGCCTGTTCTTCTCTTCCAGATTGCTTCAGTATCTGGTTTAAAACTGAAACCAATATGCCTACCGCTGCAATTCTAAATATCAGGTTGATAGTCATGTTATCCTCCTTGTGAATGTTGATTGCTCCCACATAAATCCCATCACAGCATAATTATTGTTATGAATATTCCGCCCAGAACACCCAGAGAATTATACAGGTACGATTTCTGTTTAACATTGTGGGATAATTCCTTAATTTCATCTTCAATTTGTGATATATATAAATCGATAGTATTAATCTGCATGTCCTTATCCAGATAACCGAGATTTTCACCAAACTGTCCAAGTGCGGTAAGATCTTTTTTGCTTAAGGATGTATTGTTAAGCTCTTTTAATACGGCTTCCTTCCATATGGTGCAAAATGAGATACCACCCAGTTCATTTAATCTTTCCGCTATTTTAGAAAGAAAATTTTTGTATTTTCCTTCATGCCGCAGGGATAAAGCTTGTACTGCTTCCGGCAAGGGTGTGTTGGCATACCTTATATCTCCCCGCAACAGAAAAATGATTTTTTTAAGCTCCCTTAAATCATTAATCCTGTTTTTTAATTCACTGCTAAAATACAGACCCATTCCGGCTGATGAAGTAAGGATTAAAACACAGCCGATTATTTTAATAACAAACATAGTTACCTCCTTTCTATCTGATTGTTTGTCCGCTATTTTTGATTGTTCATTTCTTCTGTTTTAATTCTTCTGTTTTATCTTTTCTGATATTAATTCTTCTGTTTAATTATTTCTGTTTAACTTTTATGTTATATTTTTTCTGTTTTATCTTTTCTGTTTAATAAATTCTTTTACCATTTTCATCATATATCTCTTCCAGATGTCCCACACTGCCATGATTATTTAATAATATGTAGCGTTCAAACAATCTTTCCTCTACTAGTTTTCCCAGTATCGGCTTATTTTTGATATCTTCAATAGAATTGCCGTGGACGGTGGCTATTAGTTTACAGCCGCAGTTCATTACATATTCAATTGCACTGATATCTTCTACAGACCCCACTTCATCAACTGCTATAACCCTGGGTGACATGGAGCGGATCAGCATTAACATTCCTTTTGCTTTTGGACAACAATCCAGGACATCGGTACGTATCCCCAGTTCATTTTGCGGTATTCCCATGTAACAGGCTCCGATTTCAGAACGTTCATCTACAACTCCTACCGTAATACCGGACCGATTTTCACTGCCATTTGATAATTGTCGGATTACATCTCGAAGCAGGGTCGTTTTTCCACAGCGGGGCGGCGATATGATTAAAGTATGATAGCAGTCGTTATCCTCATCCCCGGTAATATAAGGAATTACCTTGTCCGCACAACCCTTTACCTGATGGGACAGCCTGATGTTAATAAAGGATATATGCTTCATGCTCTTTATCTTGTTTTCCTCTAATACTGCTTTACCTATGATACCCACCCTGTGCCCGCCGGTTATTGTAATAAACCCCTGTTTTAATTCCTCTTCAAAGGCATACAGGGAATAGTTACTGATATATTCCATAGTTTCCCGGATTTCATTTTTGGTTATGACATAGGCTTCTCCAACTCCGGTTAACAGTTCCGACTCTTGGGTTACGAAGAATTCTTTGTTATCATAAATGAGCAGCAAGGGTGCATTTACTCTAAGACGAATTTCTTGTAATAAATCATAATCTAATATTATCTTGGATAGTATTGTCCTAAGTTTTATCGAAAAGATTTTCAACAGCTCGTCTTTTTTATTCATCTCATTCCTCCTCCTTTAGAACAATATATGTCCACCCTTTGAAATTATGACCGGATATTTTTCTTGCAAAATTTTATTAATTATATTATTCTTTTACTAATTAATGTATAAAAGTTTGAGGGGTTGGAGTTATTGGAGGTGTACGGATATAATCAGCAGGAGGGTTTTGATAAGCGGCAGTTAGGATTTGTTTTATATGCTTGGATTCTTCGGCTGAATTCACTAATGGAGTTTGAATATGGCAAAGAAGCTTGAAAAAGCACAAACTCCGAGCAAAGCTCGTCAAACAGTGTGCTTTTTCAAGCTATACCATATTCAAACTCCATAAGTGAATTGGCAGCCTCTGAATAAGGCGCATATAAAACAAATCCTAACCGCCGCTTATTTTTTTATGCTGTGAGCTGATTATATCCTGGTTTCTGGTTTTTTTGATCCAATTATTGTTGATGTTACTATGTTTTACCTTTCTGTATGTTGTTATATGTAATCTGGTTTTGCTTCCTATACGTTGTTGTGTCTAATATGTTTTTGATGTGGTATTGTTTTTCTTTGCTAACGTTTTTCGTTGCTATTACTGTTAATGTTTATGTTTTTGGCTATGTTTTTCGTTTATTGTGATATTCATTTATTTATGTGTTTTACTTTTATGTTTTATGATAATTTATGATGTTTATTCTTAAATAGAATAGCTTATAGTAATTTTTAGGTTTTGATTATGGGTTACCATCAATTTTTATTTTACTTATTTAAATAGACTTTTAAATAGGCTGGTTTATGAAATATTTAATACTATATAGAGATGATTTTCTATTCTTATATACGAAAGGATTGGTTTAATAATGGAATACGGTTTGATTGGAGAAAAGCTGGGGCATAGTTATTCTAAGATTATTCATGAGAAACTGGCGGATTATGATTATGCAATTACCCCTTTATCAAAGGAAGCATTTGAGCCTTTTATGAAGGCACGGGAGTTTAAGGCGATTAATGTTACGATTCCTTATAAGAAGGAGGTTATTCCCTATCTGGATGTTTTGGATGATAATGCAAGGCAGATTGGGGCTGTGAATACGATTGTAAAAAAAGATGGATTATTGATTGGTCATAATACTGACTTTCCGGGATTTTTATATATGATTGAACATAATGGGGTTGATATAGCGGGTAAAAAAGTAGTGGTTCTTGGTAATGGCGGCGCGGCTCAAGCGGTGCTTGCTGTCCTTCATTTTCTTAAGGCGGGGGAGATTATTGTTGTTAAGTCAAGGAGTGGGGATGGGGTTATTACTTATGAAGATTGTCTGAAATTTCATTCTGATGCACAGATTATTATTAATACCAGTCCGGTTGGTATGTATCCAAAGATTGACGCTAGTCCTGTTGATGTTTCACTTTATAAAGAGTGTGAGGCCGTCCTGGATATTATTTATAACCCACTGAAGACCACACTGCTGCTTCAGGCTGAAGAATTAGGGATTAAGGCTGTCAATGGTCTTGAGATGTTAGTGGCACAGGCTAAGTATGCAGTTGAATATTTTCTAGATAAAGAAATTGATGATACAGTGATCGATGAAGTTTATCATATGATATTAAAAGAACTGTAGTTTCTGATAGCGTGATATTAATACTCTTCCTGAATTAAATACTATCTCTTTTAGGTTATCTAGTTTTATTAAAATTCTCCGTTCTTATAATAGGTATATTCCATTTTTTATGATGAGTTAACCGCTGCAAAGCAGTATTTAAAAACTGTTAAACGAAAAATAAAAAGGACTATATTCAGATTACTTAAATCTGATCATAATAGTCCTTTTTATTTTAGTAAAGAATTGTATTCTTATATTATTTTTTTATCTATCCCATTTATCACTCAGGGAATTGATTTGATCAGTGAATTTGGCAAGATCCTTGTTCGATCCGCCTTCATTGTGCTGTATCACAACGAGCAGGCGCTTTCCGGCATTGACTAGGCGTTCATAAACAGAGGAAATTCCTTTCTTTTTCTCGTCTTTTGAATGAACCAGGGTAGCTTTGCCTTTAACCAGACATTCATTCTTAAGAAGGTCATATACTTCCCCGCTAAATGGTGCAACGGCATCGAAACCGTATTCTGTTTTTAGCGTTTCTGTAAACAAATCACAAATATTCGTTTCTCCATGAACCACAAAAACCCGTTCCGGTTTTTTATCAAAATGATTAATCCAGGTTAATAGTCCATTTCTGTCTGCATGTCCGCTGACACCAGCAAGTTTTCTTATTTCAGCATTCACCTGGATTAATTCGCCGAATAATTTTACTTCCGTGGCGCCGTCTAGTATAATATGACCTAATGTACCTTCTGACTGATATCCTACAAATAGGATAGTGCTTTCACTTTTCCATAGATTATGCTTTAAATGATGCCTGATTCTTCCCGCATCGCACATACCGCTGGCGGATATTATAACCTTACAGTCATCATCAAAATTAATGCCTTTGGATTCTTCCGAAGTTACAGATGTCTTTAAGCCCGGAAAAGTAATTGGATTAATACCTTTGTTCACCAGTTCCAATGCTTCTTTATCAAAGTATCCAATCATATTCTCATTAAATATCTGTGTAGCCTCATTGGCTAATGGGCTGTCCACATATACTTTAAAATCACCGTGACCGGTTACCAAGCGGTCCGCTTTTATTTTACGGATAAAATACAGCAGTACCTGGGTTCTTCCCACTGCAAAAGAAGGGATGACAACATTACCGCCTCTGTCAAAGGTGGTCTGTATAATCTTTGTTAACTCTCCGATATAATCCGGCGTTTCACCATGATTACGGTCACCGTAGGTAGACTCCATTACGACATAGTCCGCTTCCTTTATATACTGTGGATCATTAATTAAGGGCTGGTTTATATTACCGATATCACCAGAGAAAACAATCTTCTTGGTAACACCTTCTTCTGTAATCCAGACTTCGATACTGGCAGAACCCAGTAAATGTCCCACGTCAATAAAACGGAAAAAAACTCCATCAAAAAGCTTAATCTTTTCATTGTAGCTATGAGGTACAAAAGAACGAATGGTATTATAAGCATCCTCCATGGTATAAAGAGGAACATAGGGATTTTCTCCCTTTCTTTGTCCTTTCCGATTACGCCACTCAGCTTCAAAGGTCTGAATATGTGCACTATCCCGTAGCATAATATCGCACAGGTCACTGGTGGCTCCTGTGGCATGTATGCTTCCTCTAAAACCCTGTGCATAAAGCAGGGGGAGCCTGCCTGCGTGGTCCATATGGGCATGGGTTAACAGTACCGCATCTATACCTGCAGCCGGTTCCGGAATTTCTTGGTTTTCATATACATCCCTGCCCTGTTCCAAACCACAATCAATTAAAATGTGTTTACCGAGGGCTTCTAGGTAAAAGCAGCTTCCTGTCACTTCATGTGTAGCTCCTATAAATGTCAACTTCATATCGTGCCTCCATACGTAAATTCATCAGTAAGTTGTTATGGCTAAGGTCTTAAGTCCTTTTATCTTCCAGTCCCAAAGAAAAATAAAGCGATTGTTCCCGGACCGGAATGTGATCCGACTACAGGTCCGATTTGTGTAATTACAATTTCTTTTACTTCTAATTTTTCTCTGATTATATTTGCCAGATACTCCGCATCTTCTATTGAATCACCATGACCGATAAAAACAGTCTGTCCCATAGAGGGATTATAAGTATCCGCCATATGCTCAAGCAATGCGTGAAGAGATTTTTTCCGTCCCCTTACTTTTTCCATTGGAATTAAGTATCCTTCATCATCCACATGCAATATAGGTTTAACATTTAGTGCTGTTCCTATACCTGCACTAATCGCACTGACTCTTCCTCCACGTTTTAAATGGTACAGATCATCAACCGTAAACCAATGGCAGAGCTTATGGATATTTTTCTCCAGCCAGTCAACTAATTCCTCAATATCAAGTCCTTCTTCTTTTTTCTTAGCTGCGCTGTATACCAGTAAACCTTCGCCTGCGGAAGCGGCTTTTGAATCCACACACACTATCTTAGAGTCTTTATACCGTTCTAAAAGTTCTTCTCTTGCCAACAGAGATGAATTGTAAGTCCCACTGAGTGCTGAAGAAAATGATATGTAAAGAATATCATTCCCTTCCTTTAGTATAGGTTCAAAAAATTCCATAAAGGCTTCCGTATTAATTAAAGAAGTTACGGATTTTTCACCTTTTCTAAGCTGTTGATAAAATTCATGTATGCCCAATTCTCGGGTATCGGGATAATGCATATAGCTTTTTCCGCTTATTTCAAAAGCTAAGGGCATAACTTTGACACCTATTTCATCAACCATATCCTGGGAAATATCTGCTGTTGATTCAGTAATTATAACATAATTTTTCATAATCCACCTATTTCTAAAGTATTTGGATAATCCATTTTTATTATATTTTACCACTTATAGGTGCTTAATACAACTAATACAGCGTTAAAAATGAGGGTTTTGTTAACATAATAAAAAAAGCTTCCGTCATTATTAATATTTACACTACTTGAATATCTCATGTTTCATGGGATACTGCCACAATACATTAATTAAAAATAGCATTATGTGTTCGTGCAATATTTACAACTACTGCGCCGGAAGCTTTTGATTTTAACTAGTTTTCTAATTCAACCAATAATCCTTTTATTTATAATTTATCTCGATTACTATTTGATGATAGCATTTTATATGATTAATATTTTTATCTGATTATCTTTCTAACTGATTAACTTTCTAATGTCATCTTTCTAATGTTATCTTTCTATCGTTATCTTTCTATTGTTAGCTTTCTATCGTTAGCTTTCTATTATTAGCTTTCTATTGTTTGCTTTCTATTGTTTGCTTTCTATTGTTAGCTTTCTATTGTTAGCTTTCTATTTGTTAATATAATTTATCAGTCCTTCTGCCTTTATGATTTTCTGCATAAATTCTGGAAAAGGCTGACCCTGATAACTGGTACCCTTTGTTATGTCATAAATCATGCCATTATCAAAATCAATTTCTACCTCATCATTATTGTCAATTGCTTTTGCGGCTTCAGGACATTCTATAATGGGTAAGCCGATATTAATGGCATTACGGAAGAAAATCCTGGCAAAGGTTTCTGCTATTACACAACTTATGCCTGCTGCTTTAATAGCAATTGGAGCGTGTTCCCTGGAGGAACCACAGCCAAAGTTCTTATTGGCTACCATGATATCACCGGCTTTTACCCTGCCTACAAAATCGGGATCAATATCTTCCATACATTTTTTAGCAAGTTCCTTTGGATCAGATGAATTTAAATATCTTGCCGGAATAATTACATCGGTATCTACATTATCTCCATATTTGTGTACTGTTCCATGTGCTTTCATAATGATTCCTCCTTATAATCCCAGTTCGCTTGGGCCTGATATTTTACCGGTTATAGCACTTGCTGCCGCAACTGCGGGGCTTGCAAGATAGACTTCTGAGTCCACATGCCCCATTCTGCCTACAAAGTTACGGTTTGTTGTTGCAACTGCTCTTTCACCAGCGGCTAAGATACCCATATGTCCGCCAAGGCAGGGACCGCAGGTAGGAGTGCTTACAATGGCTCCGGCTTTTATAAAGGTGGTTAATAAGCCTTCTTCCAACGCTTTCAGATAAATATCCTGTGTAGCCGGGAATATAATGACCCGCATTCCTTTTGCGACTTTTTTCCCTTCCATTACTTTAGCCGCAATTCTTAAATCATCTAATCTTCCATTGGTACAGGAACCGATTACTACCTGATCAACTTTTATATCGCCTACTTCATCTATGGTCTTGGTATTTTCCGGTAAATGAGGAAAGGCAACTGTAGGCTTTAAGGCAGCTAAGTCTATTACATAAGTATCATCATATTCCGCATCTTCATCCGCTTCATAGATCGTATAGGGTTTCTTGGAATGCTCCTTTATATAGTCTTTGGCTTTTTCATCCACGGGGAAAATTCCGTTTTTGGCTCCCGCCTCAATCGCCATATTAGCCATGGTAAAACGATCATCCATACTTAAACTATTAAGTCCATCCCCTGTAAATTCCATGGATTTGTATAAAGCACCATCCACACCAATCCTGCCGATAATATGAAGGATAACATCTTTGCCGCTTACCCACTTAGATGGTTTGCCAGTCAGAACAAATTTAAGAGCGGAAGGAACTTTAAACCAGGCTTTTCCCGTAACCATTCCTGCTGCCATATCCGTGCTTCCAACACCGGTGGAAAATGCTCCCAATGCCCCATAAGTACAGGTATGGGAATCTGCTCCAATTACTGCATCACCGGCAACTACCAGACCTTTTTCCGGTAAAAGTGCATGTTCAATACCCATTTCTCCTATTTCAAAATAATTGGTAATATCATGTTCCATTGCAAAATCCCTCATACATTTGCAATGTTCGGCGGATTTTATATCCTTATTCGGTGTAAAGTGATCCGGAACCAAGGCAATTTTATTCTTATCAAAAACACCTTTTTTATTGACCCGCTCCATTTCATGAATGGCTACCGGCGCTGTTACATCATTGCCTAATACTAAATCCAAATCTGCTTCAATCAACTGACCGGCTATTACACTATCCAAACCGGCATGAGCCGCCAGAATCTTCTGTGTCATTGTCATACCCATGTATTCATCCTCCATTTTCATTAAATATTTATCTCATTCTATGTTTTCAAACTATTTTGTAAAATACCAATAATATAGATATTATTTCTTACTTCTATTTCCTTAAATCATTTTTCCATTGTAATTCTTCTAACATTTTCTTCATTCTAATATGTCATTTTGGAATTATTTACTGACCACTCTTTAGTTTTCTTTTCTTCTACAGTATGTTAGCGGTCATCTTTTTCATTACTTTATTTAGTACTTATTACTTTCTTTGGGACTTATCGCTTTCATTGGGACTTATTGCTTTCTTTGGGACTTATTGCTTTCTTTGGGACTTATTACGTTCTTTGGGACTTATTATTTTATCAAATTTCACCGACTATAAGGTCTCCCATTTCCCTGGTTCCTACCAAAGTTTTTCCTTCCGAAAGAATATCAATAGTACGGTAGCCCTTCTGCAAGACAGTTTTTACAGCTTTTTCAATCGCAGCTGCTTCTTCCTCCAAATCAAAGGAAAATCTGAGCATCATTGCTGCAGAAAGAACCGTTGCTATGGGATTTGCTTTGTTCTGACCTGCTATATCCGGTGCGGAGCCGTGGCTTGGTTCATATAGTCCCAGTTTGGTATCCCCAAGACTTGCAGAGGCCAGCATACCGATTGAACCGGTTACCATACTTGCTTCATCCGACAAGATATCTCCAAACATATTCTCAGTTAATATTACATCGAATTGCTTTGGATCTTTTACAATCTGCATAGCGCAGTTATCAACCAGCATATCTGTTAGTTCCACTTCGGGATAATCCGCAGAAACTTCTTTAACCACCTGTCTCCATAATCTCGAAGAATCAATTACATTGGCCTTATCCACACTGCAGACTTTTTTATTTCTTTTCTTTGCTATCTCAAAGCCCCATTTTGCAATCCTTCTGATTTCATTTTCATCATAAACCAGTGTATCCAACGCTTTTCTTAAGCCATTTTCCTCATAAGTTTTCCGTTCACCGAAATATAAACCGCCGGTCAATTCTCTGACTACAACAAAATCAAACCCATCGCCAATAATTTCGTCTTTTAGTGGACAAGCGCCTTTTAACTCCTCAAACAACACAGCCGGCCTGATATTGGCAAATAGTCCCAAACCTTTGCGTATAGCTAAAAGTCCTGCTTCCGGTCTTAGATTGGGAGGAAGGCTGTACCAGTTGGATTGCCCCACATTGCCCCCTACCGCTCCTAACAGGACAGAGTCACTGTTCTTTGCTGTCATAAGGGCCTCTTCTGTTAATGGAACACCAGTGGCATCGATGGAAACACCACCCATTAGTACTTCCGTATAAGTAAAATCATGACCGAATTTTACTCCAGTTTTATCCAAAACTTTTTTTGCTTCTGTAATGATTTCCGGTCCTATTCCATCTCCTGGTATAACAGCAATGTTGAAATTCATTCTTCTCATCCTTTCGCTATGTAAATAAAATAAATATTTTTCTGAAATAGTTTATCTTTGTTATTGCTATTCTATCATACTATTTGATATAATTGAAATACATATAAAGAATACTTATTATAACAAAGAGTTATATCAAAAACTTAGTTATCAACTTGAAATATTACAAAAATGCCATGTAAAACATCGTTGCACGCGGTTTAATATAACTAATATTATTTTCTAGAAAGGTATCAGAATGGAGCAAAACTTAAGCCTATACAAAATTTTTAATACGGTAGCTGAAACCTGCAATATATCCCGGGCTGCTAAAGAACTTTATATCAGCCAACCGGCAATCAGTAAATCTATAACCAGGCTGGAGGAGAACCTCGGCATTCTATTATTTACAAGAACCTCCAGAGGTGTCCGCTTAACCGACGAGGGCAGCCAGTTATATGAATATACCAAAACTGCCTTTGATACTTTAATGCAGGGAGAAGCTAATCTAAAACGCATCAATGAGCTGGGCATCGGACATATCCGTATCGGAGTAAGTACAACCTTGTGTAAATATATGCTTTTACCTTATCTCAAAGAGTTCGTATCTTCCCATCCCCACATTAATATAACCATCGAATGTCAGTCCACTTTTCAAACGTTAGAGTTACTGGAGAAAGGAAAACTTGATATTGGCTTGATTGGAAAACCTGCTGTTTTAAAAAATTTAGATTATTATACAGCAGCTCAGATCGAAGATGTTTTTGTTACAACGAAAGCTTATCTTGAAAATCTTAAAATTCGGGAAGCCCAGACAATTCTGTCCGATATTTTTAAAAGTGCTAATGTAATGCTTTTAGATGAAAAGAATATATCCAGATTATTTATAGAAGACTATTTTACCAGAAATCAGATTGAAACAAATCAGATTCTGGAGGTCAGTAATATGGATCTGCTGATTGAATTCGCCAAGATTGGACTTGGGGTATCCTGTGTTATCAAAGAATTTGTTCAAAAAGAATTAAGGGAAGGCAGTTTGATTGAAGTTCCTCTTGAGAAACCCTTGGATAAAAGGGAAGTCGGTTTTGTTTATTTAAATCATATTCAGCTGTCGGACTCTGTCCGTAAATTCATTCAATTTTATAAAACCGAGTATATATACAGCGAATAAGGATATAGAAGCTTAGTATATTACTCTACCGCTTCCCAGCAGTTTCCACTGATAACAAGATAAACCATTAAAAGGGCTAAATGCAGTTCCGATATTTTTCATATGCGGTCGGTAATGTGTATTTCTCTTCGATCTGTTCTTTACCGGCCCATATAATCTTCCCGTCACCATCTGTAAAATATACAGTATCCTCCATTACTCCGGATTCTACATCCAATTTAATATAATACCCCGTCATATGCCACTCAATGTGGGAAAATATATGTTTTCCATCACCAAGACTATTAATTGTATAACCTGTCACTCCATGCTCCTTAAGTAATTGTTCCACTCCATCTATCATTAACTTTCCTTCAACAGACGGCAATTCCCATAGCCCGGCCAGAAGTCCACTGTTTTTTCGTTTTCTGATGGCATATTCACCGTTTTTCTCAATCAAAAAGATTGTCTTTTCCTCTACTACCCTCGGTTTTTTCTGTGGTTTTACCGGAATACTCATTTCCGTCTTATTACGAAACGCTTTACATAGGTGCATAATCGGACATTTCATGCACAAGGGTTTTCCATTTGGTATACATATGGTAGCGCCAAGTTCCATCAAGGATTGATTGAAATCCCCCGGTCGGTCTTTCGGCATAATTTCCCTGATATCCTGTTCCAGTTCTTTTTTAACACTGGCTTTGGTGATATCATCAAAACTACCGGCTAATCGCTTCATAACACGAAGAACATTGCCATCTACCGCAGGTTCTGCTATTCCAAAGGCAATCGATGCAATTGCTCCTGCCGTATAGTTCCCGATGCCGGGAAGTTTTAAGAGACTTTGATAGTCCGAAGGCATTACACCGTTATGTTCCTCCATTATAATCTGGGCTGCCTTTTTCAGATTCCTGGCTCTATTATAATAGCCTAAGCCTTCCCATAATTTCATAAGTGGTTCTTCTTGTGCCTCTGCCAGTGCTTTTATATCCGGAAGTACCTGTATAAACCGTTCAAAATATAATTTAACTGCTTCCACTCTGGTCTGCTGCAGCATTATTTCTGATATCCATACATAATAAGGTTTAGGATTTGATCTCCAGGGTAATATTCTGGCATTATTATCATACCAGTCAAGTAAATAATCTATGGTTTCTGAATAATTATTGTTCATTTTTTATCTCCAGTTGTGTGAATTCGATATACATTACTATTTTACAAGAATTTCAACCCGGTAACAAGATAAACCGCAATAATTTTATTAAATTCACCAAAATCAACTATATATGCAAGAACAAAGAGTTTGGCTTGCCAGACTCTAGCGCTGACAAGCCTGTCACATCAGTGACACCTTCCTATTAAGCGTCATGTGCATCCTGCAGGTCCTGTTTTTATATTACGGGACTGTTGCAAATCCAAAGACTAAATTATCTGGAGCTGTTGCAAATCCAAAGACTAAATTACCTGGAGCTGTTGCAAATCCAAAGACTAAATTACCTGGGAGAGAATAAGGATTATATTTTATAAAAATTTTGTGGAAAGTATGCGCGAATGGCTGCAAGAAAGAGAATGCAGCCGCACATTCGCGCGAACTTGGAACAAAATTTTTATAAAATATAATCCTTATTCTAAGCCCTGGTTCTATATCCTACATTTTGCAACAGCTCCAGGTTCTATTACCTACATTTTGCAACAACCTCTGGTTCTAATATCCTGCATTTTACAACAGCTCCTGAATAAAAAAGATATCCCATGACAATGAACCTTTCATTGTCGTGGGATATCTTTTTTGATTCCTATTATTTTAGATTGTTTATTAATTATGTTTACTTAGTTATTAATAAGTTTGTCTTTATTTGTCCAGCTCATCATCTTACGAAGCTCGGAGCCTACTTTTTCTAATTGATGTTCGGATTCTCTTCTTCTCATAGCTAAGAAGTTTGTACAGCCAATTTGGTTTTCCAATAACCAGTTACGTGCAAAAACACCTTCCTGGATATCTTTTAACACCTGTTTCATTGCTTTTTTAGTATCTTCAGTAATGATCTTAGGTCCTGTAATATAATCACCATATTCGGCAGTGTTAGAGATGGAGTATCTCATGCCTGCAAATCCACTCTCATTGATAAGGTCAACAATTAACTTCATTTCATGGATACATTCAAAATATGCACTTTCCGGTTCATATCCGGCTTCTACTAATACTTCAAAGCCTGTCTTCATTAACTGGGTTACACCACCGCAAAGTACGGCTTGTTCACCAAAGAGGTCTGTTTCTGTTTCTTCCCTGAAGGTTGTCTGGAGAACACCTGCTCTTGCTCCGCCGATAGCAAGTGAATAAGCAAGTCCTAAATCATGAGCTTTACCGGTTGCATCCTGTGCTACGGCAATAAGACAGGGAACTCCCTGACCTTCCTGATACTGGCTTCTTACGGTATGTCCCGGTCCCTTTGGAGCTATCATAACAACATCAACATCTTTTGGCGGTATGATCTGTCCGAAATGAATGGCAAAGCCATGGGCAAACATAATTGTATTACCTGGTTCTAAGTTAGGTTCGATGGATTCTTTATACATCTTAGCCTGTTTTTCATCGTTTATTAAAATCATAATCACGTCTGCTTTTTTTGCAGCTTCTGCTGCAGTATATACTTCAAAGCCGGCTGCTTCTGCTTTTGCCCATGAACTACTGCCTTCATAAAGACCGATAATCACATGAACTCCTGATTCTTTTGCATTTAAAGCATGTGCATGTCCCTGGCTGCCGTAACCGATAACCGCTACTGTCTTGCCTTCCAAAAGTGATAAGTTACAATCTTCCTGGTAAAATATCTTTGCCATCTTCATATCCTCCTAAATAGTTATAATTTATTATTGTAAAAAGTGTCGCCACTCTTTGAAATAACCTTCAATAATCTTTATCCATTTAACTTGTTAAAGTCTAATTCTAAATAACACCGCCTGCACAAAGGCAGGCGTTAAATAGTAACGCTGATTCCCGCAACTCAATCATCCAGATAATCTGCTATATCACCGGAACCTCTGGTAAGACCAGTAATTCCTGTTCTGACAATCTCTTTGATCGTATAACCTTCGAGTAATTTAATGAATGCATCAATTTTAGCCTGATTACCTGTTAACTCAATCATAAGGGATTCCATGGCAACATCCACAATTTTGGCTCGGAATATGTCTGCCACAGCAATAATTGCTTGTCTTTCTTTCACTGTTGACAGAACTTTTACCAGTATTAATTCTCTGCACACGGACTCATCCGGTAATAATTCCCGAATCTCTTGTACATCTTCCAGCTTAAGCAGCTGCTTTCTGATCTGCTCTAAAATCTGGTCATCACCATTCACTACTACCGTCATTCTGGAATATGCAGGGTCCTGTGTTTCCCCAACTGTTAAACTATCTATATTATATCCTCTTCTGCTGAATAAACCGGACACCCGGCTTAAAACACCGGCCGTATTATCCACCAGTATTGATAACACCATCTTTTTCATCGGAACCTCCATATAGATTCTTTGCTTTAAATTGTATTCATTTTAACAATATGAGTATTAATTGTCAATAATTAAAACATTTTTTTGAATACTAATTTGCCAGTGCCTGAAATTTTTAGAAAATTCTCAGCCATGTTTGATTACAAAATGTAAAAGAGACCTAAATTTCTGAGGATTCCAGTTTTCATAAAGCCAAATTTTAATATAAGATGTCTTCTCTTAATCCAGCTTTCGTTTAATATATTCGCCATGCAAGATACCTGTATTTTTTGCTTTTCAGACATTACAGGTTCATATATTTTATAAAATTCTTTCGCTTGCAGTGCAGTTTTATGAATTACTTCCTTTTGCTGTTGTAAAGAACTTACACGGTCAGTAATGTAAGATAGGAAATTCTGATTGCCAACTACATTATCCCCATGCTGTCTATAAAATAGTGTTACTGCAGGCAGGAAACTGATATGTCCGAAAGCCGCAGCAACCAATGCTACCCACCAGTCATGGTACCTTGCATTACACGGCTGCAGTTCTAGTAATTTCTGCAAGGATTCATTAAACATAACGGTACAGCCAATTAATTTATTTTCCATCATTATATGAGGAAGATCTACTTTACAGGTATCTAGTCTGCTGCTTTTTATAAAGGAGCGTTCCACAATATTTAATTCCTGGTCTACAACCAGAGCATCGGTAAATACTGCTATTGGTTGATCTGGTCCATATTTTTTTTCAACTTTTTTTATCTGCATCATTGTCTTACAGATTTTATCAGTCATCCAGACATCATCCTGGTCGCAGAACATATAATAATCCCTGATAAATTCAGGTTCCTCTTCCTCTGTCGCATTCCCTATTAACTCTTCCTCTGGGTCAGCAATTCTTTTATTGCATTCAGCAGCATATTTAACTCCCTCCAGGAAATTAAGGGTTACGCCTTTATTTACAGTATTTTGCTGACACATAACTTTACCCGGATAATGGCTTACATATTCTTCAATTATGCTAAGTGTATCATCAGTGGAACCATCATCAAATATCCATAATTTCCAGTTGTCATACTGACCTTTTATGATTGATTCAATCTGTTCCCTGATATATTTCGCTCCATTATAGGTTGCCATTATAATATTAACTCGATTCATTCTGTTTATCCTGACCTTTCCGGAAACATGCAGTCTATATTAGCAGACATCTCATGTTTATCATAATTTATTTCGTAGTGTAAATCATAAGCAAGCCGTCAATAATTTATCTCCAAAAGGAAGGGTTCATACTAAGTCTTTCAACCAGATTACGCGGAAACCGTTCATAATTCATTCCTGCCTTATACCCCAGGTATTTAAATCCGCTCTGCAGGATTAAATCAGGTATTAAATAATAATATTTTTGACTAAATAAATATTTTATAGTGTTCTTTACCAGCTTCATACCTTCATTTTCCGATTTTACAGCAGCAAAAATATGATCATATTGCTTTTGAGAAACTGCAAGATCAAAGTTTCTTTGAAATTGCTGTATATACGTATAATAATGTGAATGGAAAACTTTAGTTTCTGCTGAATATGCTATGGTATAGCCCTCATTAATAATTGCCGCTGCCATAATCATATCTTCATTAAAAATAGTTTTCGTTACAAATCCACCCAGAGAATCGTATACGTCCTTTCGATAGGCCGCACATACATTAGAACAGAAATAAGTCTTGATTCCAAGTCTTGGAAGATCCTTTAGGGTTTTGGTATAGCTTTTATCCGGATAATTAAACTGTCTGGTATAAGCTTCAATTATCCCGCTTTTTTGGTTGGCTAACTGTCTGCCATATACTGCTGCCACCAATGGGTCTTGAAAAGGCATTATGATTGTATTAACCAGATGGGAATCCGCAGGAACCGCATCCTGGGTCATAAAAAGCATGATTTCAGCCTGAGACAAGGAAGCACCGTAGTTTCTAGTTCCACCGTGATCAAAATCAGCTTTTTCTATATCATAGCACTCTACGGCACATTCTGGTGTGCCAAGACTTAAAGCATATGCTATATGCTGGTTTGCGTCCAAAGTCTCTTCTATTGTATGCAGTAAAATAATCCGATTGGGTTTTTTACTTTGTTTCACTAATCTCTCCATCAGCTGATTAAATTTATTATCGGGTTTATAAACCGGTATAATTACATCTACTGTGGCAGTATATTCTCTATTTATGAAAAGATCTTCTTCTTTATCTTCTTCAATTGTATCTTCTAAAACATTCTTTTCGATCATCTCTGTCTGGTATACCTCCAAATAACATAATTTCATAAGCCTATCATAACCAAGTATTAAATACCTGTCAAGCAAATCTATATTATAATTCATCACATATTGTAATATTTTGTCGCTTTTATATTTACCTTGCCTTAATATTCTTAGAAAAAGAACAACAGCGGCAAATATCTGCCGCTGCTATTCCAGTTTTTGATTATATATAATTATTGATTTAATTTCCAGCAGGTCTGGTATCAAAATCTACGTTAATTGTTTTATCAACGTACTTGCCGGCCTCTAAGGATTTTATTCCTACTGTGCCGCTTGAACCTGCTTTGGTATATCCTAAAACATCCTGCAGATCTGTCATGGTTTCAACACTGATATTATTAACGGATACAATAATATCCCCGACTTTTAATCCAGCTTTCTCTGCAGCAGAGCCTTTTTTGATTTCTCCTACATATACGCCTACCGGCATATTAAATCTTTCAGAGTAATCATTGGTAACATCTTTACCGGCTATACCTAAATAAGCTTTATCGCCATCAGCCAGAATCTGCCTGTTCATCAACTCATTGATAATAGGAATTGCATCTGTTATAGGAATAGCATAGCCTATACTCTCAACATTATCATCTACATATTTTACTGAATTAATACCAATTACCTCACCTTTGGAGTTAAGGAGGGCACCTCCGCTGTTACCAGGGTTAATGGCCGCATCGGTCTGTAATACGTGTAAGGTTACATCATCAACCGTTACTTCTCTATTTAATGCACTGACATAACCTACGGTGATAGACTGCCCGTAACCAAGGGCATTACCTATGGCTATTGCCATTTCACCCAGCTTAATGGATTTTGAATTACCTAAGGTTGCAATTTTTATATGATCAATGGTTCCTTCTTTTAAATCGGAAAGTTTTACGGATATCACCGCTAAATCCTTTCCTGGTTCCGTTCCTTTAATGGTTGCCGGTGCTTTTGTATCATCAGCAAAAACAATTTCTACGGATTTTGCATTGGCAACTACGTGGTTATTGGTTGCTATTAAAATTTCAGAATCATTTTGCGCTATTATAATGCCGGAGCCGCTTCCTTGTACATCCTGACTGTATTCTCTTCCAAATATATCACTTGTTGTCTTAGGCATTACTGAATTAATAGCTACAATAGAAGGCATTGCATTACTTACGACATTGGATACATCGCCCGCATCATTGTTCTGTCCGGCACCTGTTTCCAGAGCTACGACATTACCCGCACCGTTACTGCTGGTTTTCGTGGTCCCGTCCGTATTCTTATTAGTATTAGTCATTGAATAATACCCCTGGAAGGATGCTCCTGCAACCAAGCCAAAGACGGCTCCTGCTGCTACTATTTTGGTAAAACTTTTCGCCAGATTATGTTTCTTTTTTGGCTTTACATCAATTATAACTTCTCTGCCATCATAAATCCCATTGGTTGGATTAGATGTACTATTTATATTTTTCTCATTGTTGTTTTGGTTATCAAAAAAATCACTGCTCATAATGTTTCTCCTTTCAAACTTTAATTATATGTTTTATATTTATTTTTCTATATCTGATTAATATAACTAAAGTTTAACAAGAAATTATGTCTTCTTTGTGATTACTATTTGAATTTTCTATGAAGATTGACATTATTTTTTTTATTACCCGATTGATTTATAGCTCCCAAGTATTTTTAAGCTCATTGCTTCTTCTTTTATCCCAAATAATGCATTTTTGACACCGGCATCTTTTAAGTTTCCTTCAAAATCTACAAAAAAACGATATTCAAAAACCTTGCCTTCTAAAGGTCTGGACTCAATCTTAGTCATGTTTAGATTATTATAGATAAAATGTGACAGCATATTGTAAAGAGTTCCGCTGGAATGTGGCAGTTCAAAGCAGATACTGATTTTATTGGCATCTTTTATATAATTCTTTTCTCTTGCAACAATAATGAATCTGGTGGAATTGTTCTCTTCGTGATTAATAGCTTCTTCTAACACCGAAAGACCATAATATTCGGCGGCTTGTCTACTGGCAACTGCCCCCTGGGTTAAATCACCGTCTTCTAATATTTTCTTTGCGCTGTCAGCGGTACTGGTACATTCTACCGGTTTCATAGCGGAGTGCTGTTCTAAGTATTTCGAGCACTGCATTAATCCCTGGGGATGGGAATAGACCGTATTTATATTGTCAATTGATGCACCAGGAAGTCCTAATAAGGCATGTTCAATTTTCACCACATGTTCTCCGATAATTGAATTATCAAACTCTACCAGCAAATCATAAATATCTGAAATACCACCAGTGGATGTATTTTCAATCGGAAGCACCCCATAATCGGCTTCCCCTTCTTTAATAGACTGCATCACTTTTTTAAAGGAGGACGCATAACTCCTGCTTATATTTGTGCCAAAATACTCTTCCATTGCCTGTTCTGTATAGGAACCCCTTACTCCGAAACATACAACTTTCGTATCCTTATCTGTATTCAGTTTTTCTATCTCAGTAAATGGAACCTGATATTCCTCTTCGCTGATTAAACCGTACTGTAATTTGCGGCTCATGGACATAATCTGGGTAAATAATTCCTGTACCCCATGACCGTTAAAATCGTTACTGGCAAGTTCCTTTAAGACTCTTAATTTCTCCTGTTCTCTTTCTTTATCAAATACTTTCTTTCCTGTCTGAATTTTGTATTCTGCCACATCCTTAGCCAGTTGCATTCTATACTCAAACAATTCCACTATTTTTTTATCGATCTTATCAATTTCTTCCCTGCTCTGCAATAAATCAACCATATGACCTCATTTCCGGATATTCCATCTTTGATCGAATCCTCTGTAACTGTTAAGTTGAAAACAGGTATTTCAACCCTGGTATCCTGTTCATGTAATTAAAAATATTTATATCCTCAATTATATAACATATCACCGCGTTAATGCAATCCTTAAGAAGAATCATTGCATAATATAACTTCCGGATTTATAATAAAAGTATAATATATGGAAATAACCCGTTCAAATTTATTGCCCTGATAATAATACAGAATTTATACTTTAGTAAATTACCACAAAACAAATTTAGGTAATTGCATAGCTCCATTCTTGCATCTGCATACATGTATTAATACAATATAGGAGTTTAACCTTACCCAGAGGATATTTAGCAATTGCCTAAAAATAATTACCTGAAAGGAGAAATCGGTTATGAAAAAGTTAATTAAAATCATAATATCTTTATTAATTCTAGTGATTGCCGGACTGCTGCTTTACAATATTATTAACTCCTCACGTACCGTATATAATTCAGAGGATACTGCCGGTAATACATCCGGCAACTTGTTTAACGGTGGTTTGTTTCTGGAATTAAACCAAAAAATTTATTTTAGTAATTTAAATGATAATGGCTCCCTTTATTCCATGGATTTGGCTCTTGATAATTACAAAAAAATAAATAAGGACAGGGCTGCTTATATTAATGGAGCAGGAAAATATCTCTACTACACACGGATGAATTATAAGAATAAGAAAACCACCAAAAGTGTATTTTCTTTTAGTAACACAGGTATTTACCGTATTAATTTAAATGGAGGAAATATAATAAGTCTTTATGAGAATCCCGGCGGACTAATTAACCTTTATGGTAATACTTTGTATTATCAGCATTATAACAGCAAGGAAGGACTTAAATTATATCAGGTTGGTATTGATGGTAACGATGAGAAAAAAATATCTGATGAACCGATACTGCCTATGACAATATGGGAGAACAGCTTGTATTATACCGGTACTGACAAAGACCATTACATTTATGCCAGGAATCTGACTACCGGAAACAGATCTCTTGTATATGATGGTAATTGTTATGCTCCGATTATTAACAACAATACGATTTACTTTATGTCCCAAGCCGATGATTATACCATATACCGGATTGAAAAAGATCAAGAGACTCCTGTTCAGATTATTAATCAGCGATGCAGTACCTATAATATAACGGAGGACGGACAATATTTATATTACCAAATCGACAATAATGAGAGTAATGGAATCGGAAGCCTTAATTTGACCACCGGGGAACGTACCGTTATAAAAGAAGGGAATTATAAGAATATTAACATTGCCGGGGGTTATGTCTTTTTTGAAGACTTTGAAGAACACAATATTTACTATCTGCCTGTTGGATCAGCTAATAGCGTATCTGTCTTTAATCCACCGGTAGATGATAAATAGAATTTAATACTGGGTAAGGCAGTTGCAAGTACCAAAAATTGATTTTATGTAAATTATGTGAGAATACATAAGGTAAACTTAATCGGTTAAAATACTAAATTAAAACATGATTATGCTATAATTCATAGATTCTCATTCTGAGTCAAAACTATATCCGTAAGTTCAGGCAAAGAATTATAAGTTTTGAACAAAGAGACTGGCTCGCCAGACTCTAGCGCTGACGCACTGTCACGACAGTGACAATCTTCCTTAAGTGCGTCATGCGCATCCTGCCTGGAAGGCTTTTTTATTGCATAGACTAACTATGTCAAGTAGTTATTTTATATTAGTTTACTGTTATATAATTGTACCTTGAAAATAGCATGACAAATAAAGCACCTTGAAAGCTGCCTTGAAAAATTGATATGAGAGATAAGAACTACTTTATGTAAGCTTCATGTTTCATTTCCATACAGTAAAGAACTCTGACCAGTTTTTTTGCAACGTGGGAAACTGCAACATTATAAGGTTTTCCTTCTGCCAGTTTTTTCTGTAAGAATAAACTGAAATTAGTATCCCATTTACCAACATTTTTAGCGGCTGTATAAAGTGCGAAACGCAGGTATTTTGAGCCTCTTTTAACCATTTTGGCATGGGTAGACGTATACTGCCCAGATTGATAGATAGATGGCTCCATTCCGGCAAATGCAAGTATTTTTTCGGCATTAGAAAAATCAGAAAAATCACCTATTTCGGCATGAATGATAGCTGCAGTTGTATAAGAAATACCGGGAATCGTTATAAAAGGAGAATCTATATTTTTAACAATCTCTTTTATTCTTTTCTCAATCACTTCGGTTTGTTCCTGCAGCAGAAAAATGCGAGCTAGGGTTTGTTGTAATTCAATGGTCTGTATGCCATCGCAGGTTCCGATTGATTGTTTGGCTGCTTCTTTGATATCAATTGCTTTTTGACGACCATAGTGACCTTTTGAATGTTTTGATAAAAGGTTAGTCAAACGAGTCAGATGAGCCTTTGAAATAGCGTTAGTATTGGTGTATTCACTCATAAGGTGATAAATCGAATTAACCTGTAGTTCATGAACTATTTTCTCTAATTCGGGAAAAATGATATTCATCAACCTAGCGAACGATACTTTGAGCCTGGAGCAATCTTTTACAAGGTTAAAACGATATCTTGTTAGTGACTTTAGTTCTTTTTCATGGTATGATGCAGGTGCATAGGGCGTTAGCTTCTGTGTCATCAGCATTGATACGATTGATTGGGCGTCAGCCTTGTCCGTTTTCGTCTTTCTAAAGCTTAGACTTTTTTTGTATAGACTAGTGTGAAGCGGATTGATAATAAAAATGTGGTAGTTTTTATTAGCGAGGAAATCAGCGATATTGTTGCTATAATGACCAGTTGCTTCCAGCCCTATTTTTATTGTTTCAGGGTTATTGGTGAAGGATTGCATACGTTGAAGCAAAAGAGAAAATCCAATAAGATCATTAGAAATGGTGAAGACAGGGAAAAGAATTTCGCCGTCCGAACTGGTGATAAGACAATCGTGTTTATTCTTTGCGACATCAATGCCTACGTAAATCATAATAATAGCTCCTTTTAGTAGATTGACACTGTTGCTTATTCCACAGAACTGCCTGCTATGTAGCCTCGTGCTAATTAAAACGTCATGCGTTATCTAACTGATCAACATTTAAGCAGGCAACTGTGGTTATAGCCTATGAACAAACGTCTAAGCGTTAGGTAAGTTCGACTAATCCACAGTGCCTATAAACAGTATACACTTACTCAAGAAAAGAGTAAGGAACTAATATCAATTTAACATACGAGGTAAGTTCGAAGAAGTTTCCTATGCAATGAAAAATAGCATAATCGTGCTTTTAATTACTGCCTATGATTTTAACAAGTATCCAATATAGCAATAGTGCTGTATAGATTAAAAATTCATTCGTTAGCGCTGTATGCTAACTCCTCATATAACCGGCAGACAGTTTTTCCATATACCGGATGTACCAGTGCCGGAGCAATTTCACACATGGGTGACAGCACAAATTCTCTGTTTTTAATTTCAGGATGAGGGATGGTTAACTCCTTTGTCTTTATAACTTCCTGGTCATAAAAAAGGATATCCAGGTCAATGGTGCGGGGTCCCCAGTGTATCGTCCTTACACGTTTTAATGTGTTTTCAATCTGTTGAATGAGTTCTAAGAGTTCTTTGGGAGTCCTAAGGGTTTTAAGTTCCAGCGCAGCATTTAAAAAATCCGCCTGCTCTACTCCCCCTACCGGATCAGTCACAAGGTAGGAGGATATGTTCGTAACTTTGCATAAGTCATCCAGGTCCAGAAGTTCAATTGCTTTATTTAAATTATTTTCTTTATCCCCCATATTAGAACCGATGCTTAAATAAACACAGTGCCAGCTTCTTTCCATAACAACAGAAACCGTTTCCAAGGGCAGAAGAATCGGTGCCCAGGGTTTTTTCACTTCTAATTGTATTTTATCGATCATTGGGAACTGGATTAATATCTTACGAGCCAGATGCTCCGTTAAGGTTTCAATTAATTTAAAGGTTTCCTTTTCCATCTGTTCTTTTATAAAATGGCATACTTCTCCGTAATTCACTGACTGAGTAAGATCATCTTTTATGGCAGCCTTCCTTAAATCTGCATAAAGTATTACCGATACCAAAAACTTCTGACCAAGAACGTTTTCTTCTCTATACACACCATGGTGACAGAATACTTCCAGATTCGTTATTTTTATCTGATCCATTATCCACCTCTTATTCCTTATGTTCCTTTAATATAGCTTCCGTCATTTTAACTGCCCTCCAATTAGCCAGTACATCATGGACACGGATTATACTGCATCCTTTCATTACTCCCATAACCGTTGTTGCTATTGTACCTTCTAACCGGTCCTCGGCAGGCAAATCAAGAGTAAGTCCGATTACAGATTTTCTGGAAGTTCCAAGTAATACCGGCAGTTTAAACTGTTTAAGCTCCTCCAGCCGATTCAATAATATGAGATTCATCTCATATGTTTTACCAAAACCAATACCCGGGTCTATTATCATCTTGTCCTTTTGTATACCTGCTTCTAAACCTATTTCTATACTTTCCTGCAAATCAGAAATTACCTCTTCCATATAATTTCCATATACGGCTTCCTTTCTGTTATGCATAAGACATACGGGAACCTGATACTCACTTATGATACCCGCCATGGCCTTATCATATTTTAAACCCCAGATATCATTGACCAGATCGGCACCTGCGAAAAGGGCTGCCTGTGCCACCTTGCTTTTATAGGTATCAATAGAAACGGGTATATCAAAATTCTTTTTCAATTCCTTTATTACAGGCACTACCCGTTCAATTTCTTCTTCATCCGAAACTTTTGTATGATTCGGTCTGGTGGATTCGCCTCCCACATCGATTAGCACAGCACCCTCATCGATTAGCTGATTGGCGTGAGCCAGGGCTTTAGAAACCGTATTGAATTTACCACCGTCTGAAAAGGAATCCGGTGTTACGTTTAAGATACCCATTATATGGGTATTTTCTTTCAGGTTAAATTCTTTTTTCCCTATAAGCATAAAATCTCCTGTTATTAACTATCTGAATTAGACCAGAGTAACAAGAATAGTTAATACTATATTTTTATCCATTAAATTGTTACGATAAACTATCATAATAAACTAACTTGATAAATATCTTGATAAGCTATCTTGCTAAACTATATTGATAACTGTTACCTCATATTATCATCAGCTTGACCTTATCTGATTAACTGAAAAAAGGTATTCCTCATTTCCGTATTATCTTTAAATATCCCTCTGCCAAGAAGTGTTGTCGTTTTTGTTCCCGGTTTTTGAACTCCCCGCATGGTCATGCACATATGCTCTGCTTCCAGCAATACAATGACTCCCTTGGGTTTTAAGTATTTCATAATGGCATCTGCTATCTGGGCCGTGAGCTGCTCCTGAATCTGAGGCCGTCTGGCATATGTCTCAACGGTTCTTGCAATTTTACTAAGCCCTGCAACTTTTCCATCCGGTATATATCCAATATATGCTTTTCCATAAAACGGAAGTAAATGATGTTCACAGACAGAGTAAAAGGAGATATCTTTTTCTATTATAATTTCATTATTAACAGCCTCGAATGTTCTTTCAAAGTATTCCTCTGGTTCCTTATTTAAACCGCCAAACAATTCTTCACACATCTTTACAATTCTTTTTGGAGTATCTGCAAGACCTTCTCTGTTAACCTCCTCACCGATTCCCTCCAAAAATAACTTAACTGCTTCCTCAATTTTCTTCTGATCCATAATTTACTCCTTCCGCAATTAAGGCAGATACTTCTTCTAAATAAGAAAGAGAACCAAATGCAATTATCACATCCTCCTCACCTGCTGCTTGATAAGCCTGTGAAACCGCACCTGATACAGTACCCGCATCAATGACCTGGCGGCAGTATTTTTCTGCTGCTTTTGCTAGTACCTTCGAAGAAAGCCCTCGGGCATTGCCAGGTGTAATGGTATATATTCTGTCTGCGTAGGGTGCTGTATGCTTTAATACGGCAACATAATCCTTATCTGCCAGAACTCCCATAATAAATAGTAATCTCCGGTGGGGAAAATAAATTTTTATATTTTCTGCAAGAGATATGGCTGCAGCTTCATTATGGGCACCATCTATAATAAACAACGGCTTATCTTTCACTACTTCAAAACGACCACTCCACCTGGTACTTAAAAGTCCGTTTCTTATATCCCTCTCTGAAATAGAGTATCCTAAGGCTTGTAGGGCAGTAATCGTTAAAACCGCTACGACAGCATTCTTAACCTGATTTTTGCCTAAAAGTTTTATTGTTAAGTTCTCCAGTTTTTCATAGGAAAACACTGTTCCAGTTATATTTTGCTCTTTTATAAGAATCTTATTAAAATCGGCAATTGTTAATACTGAGTTGTTATTTTTACAGGTTTCTTTAATGACCTCTTCGGCTTTTTCATCCTGCTCATAGGAAATCACCGGAATCCCTGGTTTTATGATACCAGCTTTCTCTGCGGCAATCTCTTCTAAGGTATTGCCCAGAATATGCATGTGATCCATGCTGATGGAGGTTATAACGGAACAGACTGTCGTGGTAATTACATTCGTTGCATCAAGTCTGCCTCCCAGACCCACCTCCAAAACCACCATATCACAACGACTGTTCACAAAATGCAGCATAGCCATAGCAGTTTCTATTTCAAATACGGTAGGATGAGGAAGCCCGACCTCCATCATAGCACTGCAGGCTTTACTGATTCTTTCTATATATTCGGTAACTTCTGCTTCCTTGATATAATCAGTATGAACGGCTGTGTTATCCTTTACGGTATTATCCGTCCAGGATATCTGTATCTTCTCAAAATAACTAAATACAGACGGTGATATATACCTTCCGACACGGAACCCGGCAGCTGCAAGTATATTCGCAAGATAAGCTGCTGTAGAACCTTTGCCGTTAGTTCCTGCAACATGGACAAATTTTAAACAATTCTGAGGATTATCCAGTCTATCCAAAAGTATTCTCATACTCTCCAAACCCAGTACGCTGCCATACTGCTCCGAAGCCTTTAAGAATCCATAAGCTTCTTCAAATGTCATAGCACAAGCCCCCTTACCGCTCTTCACACACCTGGAAAATGAAGAATTTCAAATAATAAGATTCATCCGCCGCCCATAGAATTGGATGATCCGGAGACTGGGTACGGTATTCAACCTGTCTCAACCGTTTTCTGGTATTTTTAGCGGCTTGTCCAATGGTTTCAGCAAATAATTCCGGTGTCATAAAATGAGAACAGGAACAGGTTGCAAGATAACCGCCATTCTTAATTAGTTTCATGGCCCTTAAATTGATTTCTCGGTAACCCTTTACCGCATTCTTAATGGAATTTCTGGATTTCGTAAAAGCAGGGGGGTCTAGTATGATAACGTCAAACTTCTTATTCTGGCGTTCAAGTTCCGGTAATAATTCAAACACATCGGTACACATAAAGTGGACGGTATCCTGTAATCCATTCAAGCGTGCATTTTCATTGGCCTGCTTTATTCCAAGTTCAGAAGCGTCCACACCGGTTACACTTTTGGCACCTGCCAGTCCGGCATTTAACGCAAAGGAACCCGTATGGGTAAAGCAATCCAGTACTTCGGCGTCCTTACACAGCTTTTTAATGGCTTCCCTGTTATATTTCTGATCCAGAAAAAAGCCGGTTTTCTGCCCGTCTTCCACATCCACCAGATATTTAACACCATTCTCTGTTATTTCTACCTTCGTATCAAAAGGTTCACCGATAAAGCCTTTTATCCGCTCCATTCCTTCATTACTTCTGACCTTGGCATCACTTCTTTCATAGACACCCCGGATTATAATACCCTCTTCCTTAAGGCAGCATTTTAAGAGTTCTACAATCTGCTCCTTCATTCGATCAATACCAAGAGCCAGCGACTGTACAACTAAGACATCATTAAATTTATCTATTACAATACCAGGAAGAAAATCCGCTTCCCCAAATATAATCCTGCAGCTGCTAGTATCCACCGTCTTTTTACGATACTCCCATGCCGCCTTAACACGGTTTTCTAAAAATGCATTATCTATCTCCTGCCCTTTTATTCTTGACATGATCCTTACCGTAATCTTAGATCTGGTATTAATAAATCCGCTGCCCATATAATAATCATCAAAATCATGAACGACGATAATATCACCGTCAGTAAAGTCTCCGCTTATGGAATCTATTTCATTATCATAAACCCACATGCCACCGGCTTTTAAGGTTCTTCCTTCTCCTTTTTTTAACTTGACAATTGCTTTCTCCATCGGCTGTTTTTCTCCATTTTCCACATAATGTTCTTCATTGACAACAATTATACCATAGAAAGCAGGATTGTCAACGAGACGAAACTCTCGTGATAGTGTATAGGTTTTCCAATTTCCGCTTATACTAACGACATGAAAAAATGTTTCCTAAGTAACTTCTTATTATGCGGGCTCAGCGGCTGGTGTATGGAATGCTTTTGGACCGGACTGCATTCTATCATCACCCATAAAGACAAAGCCTTATCCTGCCGCACTTCCGTATGGATGTTTCCCATATATGGTATGGCAGCCTGTTTAAATCCAATTTGCCGTAAGCTAAAAGACAAGAGTGCTCTGTTTCGGGGAGGTGTTTATGCATTTTTTATTTTTATCACAGAATTTTGCACAGGTAATTTACTAAAAAAATTTGGAGCATGTCCTTGGGATTACAGTAAGGCAAAACTAAACTATAAAGGTCTGATCCGGCTAGATTACGCCCCTGCCTGGATACTAGTCGGATTGTATTACGAAAAATTATTAAACCGGTCATAAATTATGCTATCAACGAACATACTCTGTAAATTAATATAAACAATAATATCCATTACTAACCTTTTATGTGCGATAAACACCAGCAAAGTATTGTTGTAAATCAATTATAAAGAATTACCGTCCAGTCATAGACATGAATTATGACGGTAACAAGTCTTTACGGCAAAGCCACTCTAAAAATAAATTAGTTAGTAATCCGTTAAACCTATGCATATTATTATAATAACTACAGAGTATGTTTCAAATGATGATATCTTATTTAAGTCACGTTTTTAGTACAGGCTTTTACTCATATTCTATGCAACAATTGCTACACCATTTAGACCGTACATATTTTATCGTTTTTAGTGTTTGATAGCCAGCTTGTGGAGCCTGTGAAATTTTTTCGGTAAATAGGGAATTCTATGATAATTAGAGCAGATGGAAACGTATGTGAGTGCCATCTGCTTTTTAACTATATACCCAATAGGATTCATTGTCGATATAGGATTGTATTATTCGAGTATTTTAGATAAAATAAAGAAAACGACAAATCGGAATTGACCGAGCTGAAACTACTGATAAAAAGCATAGCTTGAAGATAGCAAGTGGGAGTCTTTTATCATAATCATAAAAGTAGTGATATACTTATGTTTCCAATCATGCAAACAAAAAGAGTGACATTAAGACCTTTACAAAATGACGGTTTTTGAATGTATCAACAAAACGAAGGTGATGATTATAAAGAGATTAAAACACTGGACGATGTGAAAAAGCTTACCGATAATACCGTAATGATATCGAGAGCAATTTATGAAAAAAAGAGACTAGAAAGGAGGTCAATCGAAATGAAACTGAACGAAAAAGGCCAAATGGCAGCACCTGCTACCTGTAGGATGACAGCCAAAGATTTTGAAAATAAAGGTGGAACAAGTATATATTGGTTAGGTGGTGGCGGAGCCATGATAAACAGTGAGGGCACAATCATCATGATTGATCCCGTATTGGAAGGGTTTGATATGCCGTTATTAATTGATATACCGATTTTACCACAAGAAGTCCCTGAGGTGGATTCGGTTCTGGTTTCCCATTCAGATAATGATCATTATTCCAGAGCTACCTGTAAAAACTTGAAATCTGTGTGCAAGGCATATCATACAACGCTCTATGTGGCTTCATTAATGAAGGAAGAGTGTGACATTGATGGAAATGGGCATGATATAGCAGACCATATTCAAGTGGGCGAGATAGACATAGAACTGACACCTGCAGATCACGCCTGGCAGAGATTGTATGAAAGCTATAATTACCGAGTATGGGAAGACAGAGAATGTTGTGGATTTTATTTACGTACAAGAGATGCAAAAATCTGGTATGTTGGAGATTCCAGATTAATGGAATGCCAGCTACACATGGATCCACCGGATGTAATACTCTTTGATTTCTCAGATAATTATGTACATATTGGTTTAGAGAATGCATACAAACTAGCCAATACTTATCCTGATGCAAAGCTTGTGCTGATTCATTGGGGAACAATGGATGCACCAAATGAGAAAGCATTTAATGGCAATCCGCAGAATATCTTCGATCATGTAGTCAATCCAGAGCGCGTAATTGTGCTGGCACCAGGCCAGGAATACAAAGTTCGTTAAGAAAAGAGGAACTTCTAAGTTGATTAAGTTTATTCAGATATGTTTTTCTGCTATAATAAAGCTATAATTATTTCAACGGCAATATAAAAGCTGACAATCATACTTTACCTAAACAACAGGATTAACAGAAAACAGGAGGAATACGATATGCTAAAGGCTGTAATATTCGATATGGACGGTGTCCTGATAGACAGTGAGCCCCTTCATGCCAGAGCTGCAGTAAAGGCACTAGAACATTTGGGTTATAACGTAACAATAGAGTATTGCTATCAGTTTATAGGTTCAACAACGCTTCATATGCTGGAAGTAATGAAACAAGAATTTAACATTCCACTCGAGACCAGGGAGATGCTGACGGTCTATCAGGAAACCTTACACAACTTAATCAAAACAGAAGGCTATGAGCCAATTCCCTATACCAAGGAATTAGTTATTGATTTATATAACCATGGGATGAAGCTGGCGATTGCTTCCTCTTCTACCGTCAAAGAAATTGAAGCTGTCGTTAAAGCTTTGGGTATCAAGAAATATTTCACTAAACTAATCAGCGGTACCACTGTTTCACAGCCAAAACCAGCACCGGATATATTTCTTAAGGCAGCAACAGAATTAGGCGTTAATTGCAAGGACTGCATTATTATTGAAGATTCTTATAATGGTGTAAGTTCTGCCGTTGCAGCCGGTATCCCTGTTATTGGATTTGCCAATGTCCATTCCGGAAATCAGGATTTATCAAAGGCATCCGTTTTGATTGAAGGCTTTGATGAAATTGATTTTAGATTTATTGAAAACATCTATTTACGTACCTATAATATTCCTATAACAATTGCTGTGACAAACCGGTTAATTCTTCGCGAATTATCGGTTAATGATATTCCCGGCATGTATCAGATCTATCAGAATCCGGAAGTGAAACGATTTATTCCGGATATTGATGAATACCTGGAAAATGAGGTAGAAAAACATAAAGCCTATATAAAAAATGTATATAATTTTTATGGTTATGGTTTATGGGGCGTATTCAGTAAAGAAACAAACGAACTAATCGGTAGATGTGGTATCCAGAATACCTTGATTAACGGTACGGAGGAAATCGAATTAGGGTATCTGCTGGATGTAAACCATTGGGGATATGGATATGCTTTAGAATGTGTGAGAGCTATATTAAACTATGCATTTTGTGATTTACATATTGAGCGGATTGTCGCAGTAATTCATCCACTGAATACAAGATCAATAAAAGTTGCCGAACGAATTGGGATGGAAAAAAAGCAATCTATACATAAAGAAGAGATAGAATACTGGCTTTATGTTATAACTCCTAACATTTTTTTATCAAAATTTTAAAAATTAAATATTAATAAATACAAAATAAATAACGGCATTAAAAACGAGTAGAAAATGTATTTTCTGCTCGTTTTTATTAGTAATTTAATTACTTATTATTGTTGCTGGTCGTATTACCAGTCAAGGTATCATCTACCGTAGTACCTATACCTGTTGTATCATTATTGGTATTGATGGTATTACCAGTTCCATTGGTTCCGGTTCCAGTACCGGTTCCAGTTTGATCTGATGTAGCTGAATTATTAGTGCCATTATTTGTTGTCCCACATGCAGTAAAAGTTAAAAATGTCAGACAGCATACCGCCATTAATAAATATAATCTTTTTTTCATGGATACTCCTCCTGAAATATTTAATTTTACGCGAATAGTATCTCACTGATTAATTTATTTATGCATACTTCATATGTCAAATACGTCTAAATTGGATATTTTATACTAGTTATCCTTCGATTTATCTTTTTCCTCTGATGAAAATTCAAGCATGTTACTTCTGAAACGCAGCGGCAGATTATTTCTTTGCAGCTTAAAATTTTTGCGTTCTTCTATTGCAATAGAATTAAAAAATGCTTTCCACAATAATTGAAACTCTTCTTCGTGATCTGATAATTCCTCGAATCTATCCAGATTAAAATCGTCTGCCAGTACATAGATCCAAGGAAATCCGCTTCTATGTACTACAGCGGTTTTCCTTTTTTCATCATAAATTACAAAATTTTCAGAATTAAGACGGTCCGAGAAATGGGGTGCAATAAGTCGTAATATATCATTTCTGGGATTAATTTTAGCCAGTAAAACATTATTCTTACTTTCCATAAATCGGACAAACCCAAGGAAATGATGTGTCTCATTACCAACATTACGCCTTAAATTAAATATATTAATAACAGCATCATGACTTAGGTAGTCTACCACCTTAGGTCCAAGGGAAAACCCAAGAATAAGGAACCGATAAATAATATCTCCTTTCCCTGCTTCATCGGAAAGAGCTGCATAATATATCATTTCAAAAGCTTCTTCCGATATTTTTTCTCTTATTGATCTGGCTACTTTGACAGGCTTTTCCTCATCTACAGGTACTTCGATATATTCTGAAAATAATTCCATATTAAAGCTGTCCTTGTCTGCAGTTTTAACCTGAATCCTTATGTTCTCATGTCCGTACCTGCTGCTCCAGGCATCATAGATAGCCGTAAATATACCGTCTATACTGTCTTCGCACATATATATTCTTTTTGGTATCATAAGTACATACTCCTGACACCGGACTGATTAAAGGAATTGAAATTAACATCATCAAATAGTGAGAGTTGAGTATAAAGATTGCCACCTTCCATTCCAAATGGTAACTTTTCTTTGACACTAATTAACTGGTTGGTAATATAATTCTCCTCAAGCTTGATGGGATACATCATTTTACCGCTGCAGGTTATAAAGTACAAAGCTCTTTTTAACACAACACCGATTTTTTTCAGATCTTCAAACCGCAGATTGGCAGCTTGTCTTGCTTTTACGATTCTCTGGGCAGACTTAACCCCAATACCCGGAATCCGAAGTAATGTAAAATAATCCGCCTTATTCACCTCTACCGGAAACTGTTCCAGGTGACCTAATGCCCAGTTGCACTTGGGATCAATTAATATGTTAAAGTTTGGTCTGGTCTCGGATAATAATTCCGAAGCCTGAAAACCATAAAACCGCAGCAGCCAATCCGCCTGATACAGACGGTGCTCTCTAAGCAGCGGCGGTCCGCCGGGAAGTGACGGCAGGGAAGTATCCTCATTCACCTGAACATAAGCAGAATAAAATACACGTTTTAAATCAAATTTCTGATATAAACTTTCCGCTACGGTTATGATCTGATAGTCATTCTCTGGGGTAGCACCAATAATCATCTGGGTACTCTGACCAGCAGGAACAAATCCCCTGTTGCCAGTCGGCCTCTTTACCAGACCCAGTACGGGGGAAACCGACACTGGCAGGTTCTCCTTATTACTTTCTTTCTCTGAAAGAAGTAACCTTTCCCTTCCGGCTGCATCCGACAAACGTCCGTAGGATTTTAGACCTAATGCTTCATTCCTTCCTAGCTGTATCTGCTTCATGGGTCTTAGTATGTTCTTACGGCTTTTATGAGGAGCTAAATTCCTTAAACCATCGGCAGTGGGAAGTTCCAGATTCACACTCATACGGTCCGCATACCATCCCGTCATCTCAATAAGAGACGGATCTGCTCCAGGGACAGCTTTACAATGGATATATCCATTAAAATGATATACTTCCCTAAGCATCTTCAGAGCATTACACATCAATTCCATGGTATAATTAGGACTTTTTAACACACCGGAACTTAAGAATAAACCTTCTATATAATTCCTGCGGTAAAATTCCATAGTCAGGGTACATATTTCTTCCGGAGTAAAAGACGCCCTTACAATATCATTCGCTGCCCGGTTAAGACAATACTTGCAATCAAAAATACACTCATTTGTCATTAATATCTTTAATAAAGAAATACACCTGCCATCTGCAGAAAAAGTATGGCAGATACCACAAGCTACAGAGTTACCAATACCTCCGGGTGTCCCGCTCCTGTCTACTCCACTGGAAGTACATGCCACATCATATTTGGCAGCATCCGATAATATTTCTAATTTTTTCTGTATTGACATATGTTCCTGAATAATCACACTCATCTTTTCATCTCGCTTTACAAACATTTGTTTGTTTTTATTGTAGCACATTTTCCCAGACAAATCAAGATGTTATCAAACATTTGTTTGCTTTTCAAAACTGCTTTACAATAGTTTATCCGTAACATATTGATTAATTATTCTGTCGCTTATTTTTACTAATGACCAGTGATAAAGAAAACAACGCGGCTGCAAATCCAATTTGAATCAGCATATAATAAATGATACTCTTTATATTCTCCCAATCTAAGCGGGCTAAACCGGCAATGGTATCATTTCCTTTAATAAACCAATATAACGGAGTAAAGCTGGCCATTTTTAGAACTGAATCCCCCAATAAAAGTTGTGGTACAAAAGCTCCGCTGATAAAACTGAGTCCTAAAGGCAGTACCGTAGATAAGGCATTATTCGCCTGCCGGCCTTTTACGAGTATGGCTGCTAAATAACTCATGCTTAATGCACTAAAGGAAAATACAATTAAATTCAACCAGTATAGTAAGACATTCCCATTAACAGTTTTATCCTGATTAATTAGAAAGCCAAAAAGAATAAAAAACACATCATAAGTCAGCACAAATATTAGATTTCCGCCAATCAGCTGCAAATTCATATCCATGTTGGTCAAAGGAGTAACCATATTTCTGCGTAAGATATCTACGTTGTGGAACGTCAGCATAATCATCCCAATTCCCAAGAGACAGCAGCTTAACAAAATGTAAGAGGCCGTATTAAAATACTGATTATAAAAATTGTTTTCCTTTCCTTTATTATTATCCTGGATAAAGGAAACCTGAGTGGTTTTTTCTAAATCCTGCCTTATTTGGACCACCAGATCTTCTTCTGATATATCCGGCAATGCTTTTAAATATAATCTGGCAGCATTTAAATAGGTATTTACTGCATTGTCAACAGATAAATTATACGTTCCTCCCGGTATGTTTTTTTTCTCTACCTCGACCTCCTTACCGGCTAAAAAGTCTTCTCCGAAATCATATGGTATCGTAAGTATATATTCAACCTGATGAAAAAACAGGGCATCCGACAATTTAATGTCATTATCTTCGTAAACTTTAAAATCGCAGTATCTGCTTATATAATCCAGAAAATCCTGTACCAGTATACTGTCCTTATCATAGTTAATCAATGCAGTTTCTATTTTTGTTTCCTCAAAACCGGCAGTATCTTTTCTATGGTTCGTAGATAAAAGAAAAATTAAAACTGTAAAAATAATAAGATATATTATTAAAGCAGGTGCAGCACTCTTTAATAGTTTAAAATAGAGTTTAAATACTTGCATATTCTCTCCTCCTTACTTCATAGTACGTGACTGCCCCAAATAGTAACGTTAGAATGCAGAGCATATAAAGATTTTGAAACAGCTTTTCATAGCCTTCATAATAATACAGGCAGTAAAATGCATCCGTAATCAGACTGGAAGGGTTGACATAGCTAAGGATCGGAGCCTTTGCAGCAACCAAATATTTCAAATCAACTGCAACCATGCCGGAGAGAACTCCTCCGCCGATTACCACTGCATTTAAGATTGCAGAACGTACCTTAACATTTGCTTTTACCACCACGCAGATCATTGCACCTAAAGAAATTCCGCAAAGAGAACCAAGTAAGGCTGTTAATAAGACAAATCCAAGTTTATTACCAAAATCTATTCCAAGAACCTCATTTAAAAAGAACAGCAAAAAAAGAATACTGATGTAATGAAGGGTAAATGCAGCCATAAAATTAATGAGCAGCAACTTTATTTTATGAATCGGCGATACATTAATTCTAGCGCCAACTATTGATTGGTTAGCCTGGATATCAATCATTTCACGAAATCCCCAGTTTGTACCAAACATGCAGGCCAGCCCAACTAGGGTATAGAAATAAATCAGGGTAACATCCGGGATTCTCTCCTTATCATTGCCGTCTGCTATATAGTTCTTATAATGTGAGATTTCTTTCACAAAACCGGCATTAACCGTTTTCTGCTTAAGTGCACCGATAGACTTTGCAGTCTGGCTCATATGCAGGTAATTGTCTGCAAAAGCTTTTAATATGGATTGGTTTATACCATTCTCCTTTATATAAAGTTCTGGGGTATCCGCAGCTATGATATAGCCCTCAATCTGATCATTCTTAAGGAGTTCCTTTGCCTCCTCCAGGCTTTTTTCCTGAACATCAAATATCTTTTTACCTTCCTTTGTCTCAACTTTTGCCATAATATCAGCAAGATTACTACCCATGCTGTCCTCTGTTACAACTGCCACCGGTATGATATCTATATATTTATCACTGCTTAAATTATCAAACCCCATATAGAAAAACATGGCCAGGAGAAATGGAAATCCAAATGACCAGAATACAGTCTCATAACTTCTGCACAAGCACTTTATTCTCATCTTATACAACTGAAATGCCATGGTCTTCTCCTCCTTAATCCCTTAGTTCCTTGCCGGTTATTTCTAAGAACACATCATTTAAGGTCGGCATCTCCGTATAGATCTTACCGAAATTAATATCATGGCTCTGCAAATAGTCAAGTATATGGATCAGATTGTTTTTACCTTTTTTGGACTTCATTACTAACAGATTTTCATTGTAATCTACATAAGTAACATTGGAAATATGTGAAATTTCAATCAATTGGTCCTCAGTTAAGTTATAGGCTTCCACAGTAATTTTTTCACCAAGGGATATCATATTTTTTAATTCGTCTTTGGTTCCCGATGCAATGACTTTCCCTTTATCTAAAATGGATATTCTGCTGCAAAGCTGCTCTACTTCCTCCATATAGTGGGAAGTATATATGACTGTGGCACCATTTTCATTTAGCTTTTTTATCCCTTCCAGAATTTTGTTCCTGCTTTGGGGATCTACCGCTGCCGTAGGTTCATCTAAAATAATTAATTTGGGTTTATGGGCAATACCGCAGGCTATATTCAATCTTCGCAAGAGCCCACCGCTGAGCTTTTTCGGCAGGAACTTTATAAAGTCCTGGAGAGAAACAAACTCAATTGCTTCCTCCGTAAGCCGTTTTACTTCTTTTTTATCCTTTACATACAGACTGCAAAAATAAGAAATATTCTCATACACGGTCAGTTCCTCAAATACAGCGACGTTCTGCATAATAATTCCGATTTCTCTCTTAATATCATAAGCCTCCGGTCTCATAGGCTTCCCAAATATCTCAATACTGCCTTTATCATATTTTAACAGGGATAAAATACAGTTTATAGCAGTGGTCTTACCCGAACCATTAGGGCCCAGCAAACCATAGATTTCCCCCTCCTCCACTGACAGATTCAAATGATCAAGAGCTACTAATTTATCATAACGTTTTACCAGGTTTTTAACCTCAACTATCATATTTTCCAATCCTCCGATTAACTTACTTAACTTTAAGTATACTATACCTTATCATATTTTTCCATTACAGTGAACAACGTAATTAATTATTTATGACAAATGTAATCAAATACATGCTAAAAATACCTATATAACTTTTTACTATCCAGAAATTGATTAAGATACCATATGATCTGCTAATCATCCAGCCAAAAATATGTGCAAAAACAAAAGCCAAATAATAATAATAATAATAATATTAATAATAATAATGGACAAATCTATATCTGGTAACTATATCCGAATTTATGTCAAAATCTAATATCTGAATCTATATCTATATCTAAACCTATATCCTAATCCATATACAAATCTTAAGCCAAATCCATATATAAATCTATACCTAATCCATATACAAATCTATAGCCAAGTCCATACTCTAATCTATATTATATTCTATATCCAAATTTATCACGATATATAGTCATCACGAATTGATTTATACATCATTATTTGGTATTATTATAATTATTAAATTTCTATAAATAGTCGGAGGGCATCATGTTTGAAATCCATGATAAAATACTTCTTTTTCTATGTTGTTTTACTTTATATATGTTAGAAGTACATTCTGCATATGCAATCGTTCCGATTATTCTTGCAGTAACCTTCTCCTGCCTTAGCAGTTATCAGGATGATCGAAGGTTAAAGCTTGGATTATTCCTTATTTATATCGCTTGCTGCCAATTAGTACCTAACTGCTTTATTTTTCTTCCGTTAATTATTTACGATATAGCTTTATATGATTACCAGATTCTTTCTTTTTTAGGATTGTTTCCGTTATTTCTTAATTTTCAGCACTATAACAGCAGTGTAGTCCTCTTAAGTTTTGTATTTTTTATTCTTGCCTGGATAATGAAATATAAAACGATTTCCTCAATTCGACTTCAGGCAGAATTTAACGAATTGCGGGATACCTCCAAGGAACTCTCTTTATTGCAGGAGCAAAAAAACCAAAGCATTCTGGAAAATCAGGATTATGAAATAAATGTTGCCACCTTAAACGAAAGAAACCGTATTTCGAAAGAAATCCACGATAATATCGGTCATCTTCTCTCCCGTTCTCTTTTGCAAATAGGCGCTCTCCTGACAATCTCAAAAGAAGACGTTACCAGAGAAGGTCTCACTTCATTAAAAGAGTCCATCTCCGGAGGAATGGACAGTATCCGGAGCAGTATCCATAACATGCATGATGAATCCATTGACTTATTTACGAATATTGATACCCTGGTTAAAGATTTCGCCTTTTGCAGCATCAGTTTTGAATATGATATGAAATCAAACCCAGAGATCAAACTAAAATATTCCCTGATTGCCATTATAAAAGAAGCTCTGGCAAACATAATCAAACATTCCAACGCTACTAAAGTTTCCATCTGCCTTAGAGAACACCCTGCCATGTATCAGCTGATTATACAAGATAACGGCACGATGGAGGAGCAAAAACAGCTGAAATTGAGTAAATTAATAGAAAACCAGCTCTATTATGATGGAATCGGTATCCAGAATATAACAGACCGAGTTAAAAGCTTCCGTGGTAATATCAATATTACACTTGATAAGGGATTTAAAATATTCATAACCATACCAAAAGAAACTTACCGAAAGAATAATTAAAATTTAGAAACTATATTACAATGGGCATAAATATATAAAAATTTTTTGAAAGGAAGCCACATTACGATTCTTACAGAGGTTGAAAGTAATTATAATTTTTATAAGTCGCTATGTTATGATTCTTTCAAAGGTTGAAAGTATTTATAATTTTTATAAGACGCCATGTTATAATTCTTTCAACCTGAGTAGTTTTGTATTTGTGGCAGTATCGTAAGTGACATTCGATATGGAAAGGAATAAGATGAAGGTTTTGATAGTTGATGATGATAAATTGGTGTGTTCCTCACTAAAGATTATTTTAGATTCTGACAAGGATATCACCGTTACCGGTACCGGATATAACGGCAAAGAGGGAGTAAAGTTATACGAAGAATTAAGACCGGATGTGCTGTTAATGGACATCCGAATGGATGAAATGACAGGCTTAGAAGCAGGAGAAATTATATTAAGTAAATACCATAATGCTAAAATCCTCTATCTTACTACCTTTTTAGATGATGATTATATTATAAAGGCACTTAACATAGGTGCAAAAGGATATATGTTGAAACAGGATTTTGACAGTATCGTCCCTTCTCTTCATGCAATATATAAAGGACAGAATGTTTACGGCAATGAAATTATAACAAAGCTGCCAAACCTTCTGCACCAGAGTAACCCGGCAGCCAATTATTCATCTTATGGCATTACAGAAAAAGAATACGAAATTATATGTAAAATCGCTGATGGTCTTTCTAATAAAGAGATATCAGAGCTTTTATTTCTAAGTGAAGGTACAGTCCGCAATTACATCAGCCTCATTCTGGAGAAACTTAATTTAAGGGACCGTACACAGATTGCAATTTTTTATTATAAAAATAAATAAATGATCTATAAACACCCCTATAAAAATACCCAGCAAATATTGCCGGGTATTTTTCATATCACTTTTTATTCTTATACATCAAATTACAAGGTATTTACATCTTCTATTTCCTAAATAAATGGCATGCAACTTTGTGTTCTTTACCATGGTCAATAAATTCTGGTACTTCTTTCTTGCAGATTTCCATGGCATGCGGACAGCGGGTATGGAATTTACAGCCTGATGGCGGATTCGCCGGTGATGGAATATCTCCTTCTAATATGGTCCGGTTCATCTTAACATTTGGGTTTGGAACAGGTACTGCACTGAGGAGGGCTTTGGTATAGGGATGCATAGGGGAGCGGAATATTTCCTTTTTCGGAGCCATCTCTACCAGACTTCCCAGATACATAACTCCAACATTGTCAGAAATATGTTCTACAACGGATAAATCATGGGAAATGAATAAATAAGTAAGCCCTCTGTCTCTCTGCAAGTCCTTCATCAAGTTGATTACCTGCGCTTGGATAGATACATCCAAGGCTGAAACCGGTTCATCAGCAACAATAAGATCCGGATTTAAAGCCAGTGCCCGTGCGATGCAGATACGCTGGCGTTGACCGCCTGAAAATTCATGAGGATAACGGTCAATATAATATGGTCTTAGCCCGCAATCTTTCATTACTTTAATGATGTAATCACGATACTCTCCCTTAGGAACAATATTATGTTCCCTAACAGCTTCACCAATAATTTCACCAACTGGCATACGTGGATCCAGGGAAGAGTAAGGATCCTGAAAAATCATCTGTATTTTCGGACGAAGGGGTCTTAACTCACTCTTCTTCATCTTAAATATATCGGTACCGTTAATGACAGCTTCACCGCCGGTAGGTTCTGTTAATCTTAATATAGTACGTCCGATTGTTGTTTTACCACAGCCGGATTCACCAACTAAACCAAAAGTTTCACCGCGTTTAATACTAAAGCTTACTCCATCCACTGCTTTTACATGCCCTACTGTGCGCTGCAAAACACCGGCTTTGATAGGAAAATGTTTCAACAGATTATTGACTTCAAGAATATTATCGTTGCTCATCATTTCTTTCCTCCTATCTTCTTATCTTCCGTAATGCGGGAACCTGCATGGAGATAACAGCTTACTTTATGAGTTGGTGTTACGCTGATTAACTCCGGATAAACACCTTCACACTGTTCCATACACTTTTCACAACGGTTTTTAAAGTAACAGTGAGGCGGTAAATTAATGGGATTTGGAACATTACCTGGTATAGAATAAAGACGATCTACCTCTTCATTTAAAACCGGTTTAGACTTCATTAAACCAACCGTATAAGGATGCAGCGGTTTGTTAAAGATTTCATCGGCTGTACCCTGTTCTACAATACGACCTGCATACATAACCACAACATAATCCGCCATCTCTGCAACTACCCCTAAATCGTGGGTAATAAGCATAATAGAAGCGTTAATTTTATCCTTTAAATCACGTAAAAGATCCAAAATCTGTGCCTGGATTGTAACATCCAGAGCAGTAGTCGGTTCATCCGCAATAATCAGACCCGGATTACAAGAAAGCGCCATGGCTATAACCACTCTCTGCCTCATACCGCCGGACAGCTCATGAGGATAGGAATCATAGATTCCTTCTGCTCTTGCAATACCTACCAGTTTCAGCATTTCGATGGAACGTTCCTTTACTTCCTTTTTACTCATCTTGGGATTATGGAGCATAATACACTCATCTAACTGGTTACCAATCGTAAATACAGGATTTAATGTTGTCATGGGTTCCTGGAAGATCATTGCAATTTCATTACCACGGATCTTCTGCATTTCGGTGATTGGCAGCTTTGTAATATCAACTGCACGTTTTTTTGAAATTTGGTTATAACGAAGCTGTCCGCCTGCAATCTGACCTTGTGGACCTTGGAGTAAGCGCATTAACGATAAACTTGTTACCGATTTACCACAGCCTGATTCACCAACTACACCAATTGTCTTACCCATAGGTATATCAAATGAAACACCATCCACAGCCTTTACCGTGCCTGCATCCGTATAAAAATAGGTCTGTAAATTATCAAACTCTATGATATTAGCGGAGTTCTTCATCACCGTCGTATATTCTGCTTCGGGAACTTTCTTTTTATTATCTCTTTTAAACTTTCTATACATCTTTATATTAAATTTCTTAATCTCTTTTAATCTTTCTTTGTTATCCTGTGCCACTGCCTTCACCTACCTTTTCATTTTTGGATCAAAGGCATCACGAAGCCCGTCACCAATAAAGTTAAATGCCAAAACGGTTAATAAAATGCAAATTCCCGGCGGCATCCAGATATTTAGGTAATTCTTTAGTATAACAGAACTGTTTACTGCATTAACCATATTACCCCAGGAGGCATAGGGGAAAGCAATACCAACACCCAGATAACTGATAACGGATTCTGTTAAAATAGTAGAGCCGACATCCATAGTCGCCATAATAATAATAATCGGCATGACATTAGGTACCAGATGCTTAAAGATTTTTTTATAGGTACGGATACCTGCTGCTTCAGCAGCCTGCATATATTCCATTTCGCGTAAAGACAGAATCTGACCTCTGACCATTCTGGCAACTCCGGCCCAGTTCAGGATACCTAATACAATCATTATGTAATATATCTTATATTGCGGTGAGACCCCATAACCAACTAATAAAGCTGAGATAATTAACATCAATGGAATAAAAGGTATACAGTAAAATACTTCCACCAGACGCATTATAATCATATCGATTTTACCACCGTAATAACCTGCAATTCCGCCAAGGGTAATACCAATTAATAATTCAACAATAACAACACAGATACCAACGGTCAATGATATACGTCCACCATACATAAGACGGGCCAATACATCTCTTCCGTCTGCATCCGTACCCAAAGGATGGGCTGCGGACATCGGGGCTTTTAGGTTTAAGCCCACACCACTTTCTTTGATTGCCGGATCATTCATGTTTATTTCTTCACCGGTAGCTTTATTAATATAGAAGATTTCATATTCACCATAAGGCGAAAGAAACGGTCCTATAAAACAGAATAAAAGCATGAAAATAATAACCCCCATGCCTACACCGGCCAATTTATTCCGGAAAAAGCGCTTAGCTACCATCTGTCCGGGTGTAATAATAACCTGGTTTTGTTCAAATTCATCCTGTTCCTGTTGATTTTTTAATGTTATATCGTTCACGCTAGACCTCCTTCCTAATTGTACCTGACACGAGGGTCAACCACAGCATATAAGATATCAGATATTAAGGTTCCGATTAAAGTTAATACTGCTAAGAACATACTAAATCCCATCAGATAAGGTATATCTCCTGCGGTAACTGCTTTTAAAGCTATATTTCCCAGTCCTTCAATGGAGAATATACCTTCCGTAATAACTGCACCAGAAAAAAGCCCTGGTATCATACCTCCTACCATGGTGACAATGGGAATTAAAGTATTACGAAATGCATGTTTACCAATAACTTTATATTCCGGAACACCCTTTGCTCTCGCTGTTCTTACATAATCTGCACTTAAAACCTCAAGCATATTAGTACGTACATATCTTAGCAAACCACCGACACTTGTGATAACAAATACGGTAACAGGCAGTATCAGATGCTGACCGATATCTAAAATCCTTGCCCACCCGGTAAAACCAGCTCTGGCATTTACCATACCAGACAACGGAAGAATTCCTAATCCTACGGCAAAAACACGTTTCAGGATGGCAGCGAAAAAGAAAGATGGCAATGAGATACCAATTAACGCGATGGTTACAATTGCATAATCTGATTTTGAATATTGCTTTCTAGCTGCTAAAATACCAAAAGGAATAGATAGGAGCAATTCAAAAATCATAGCTGTAAAAGCCAGTGCAAATGTAATGGGTATATATCTTATGATAATTTCAGTAACCGGTTTCTGGAATAAAAATGAAGTTCCAAAGTCACCTCTTAAGGCTTTACCCAGCCAGCTAAAGTAACCTTCAACGATTCCCTTATCCAGCCCGTAGGATTCTCTCATCTTCTGTTCCATTTCGGCTGTAATATTAGGATTACCTGAAGTTATGGTAGCAACATAATCCCCAGGAGTTAATTTTCCAAGGAGATATATCATAATAGACACGCCTATTAATACAATAATGCTGATAAATATACGTCTAATAATGTACTGTTTCATATCCTGTACTTCCCTTCCATATGATTTGTTGGCTACACTGCTGGTAAAATATATCTATATTTCCTCAGCAGTGCAGCTAACCCTGCTGACATTTCGTCCGAAGTTATATGTTTTAATACTATCCCATAACAGTACATATCCCACCTGTAAAGGTGGGATATGTACCTTACTTTAATACTATAAGTAAATTACTTTATAACAGCAGTAATTAATTCATTTCCAGCTTCTCAATTTCTTTTGTGTAATCCCAATAAGTAGTTGTTTCCGCAGGAAGTGTATCAGTCTTAACTGTATTAGAATTGTAAATCAACATATTCTTTCTTTGATATACAGGCATATAGACTGCAGCATCCATAATTAAATCAAGTTCCTGAGCCACTAACTTACATCTCTCATTAAAATCAACAGTCTTTAAAATCTCAGCTTGTAATTTGTCAACATCAGGACTGTTAAGTTTAACATCATTATCGTTACCTTTGCTGCCAAACATCTGTGTTAAATCGCAGTCTGTCGCATTACCCCAGGCTGCTACCCACATGTCAAGTTCGCCTGACTGGAACATAGAGAATAAAGTAGAAGGATCTAAATCCTGAATAACAAGTTCACCGCCCATACTCTTTAAGTCATTTGCCATCTGGGTAAGAATAGGAGCTGAAGGATGATTCATGGTTCCGTCACCGCCGATACCGATTGTAATCTTTAACGGCTGTCCGCCTTTTGAAAGTTTACCGCTGGAATCTTTTTTATAACCGGCTTTTGTGAAATAATCCAAAGCTTTTGTAGGATCATAGCCATAAACTTCTTTTGCGTCATGAGGATACTCTGCAACCGTAGGCGTCATAGGTCTTTCAATAACCTTTGCAAGTTCTCCGTAATAAGATTCTACAGCAGGTGCTCTGTTCAATAAGTGCATTAAACCTTTACGTACGTTAAGGTCCGGAACTCTTTCTGAACTGATGGCAATATATCCATAACCAGGATTATCTACTAATGAATATTCCATTCCAGCAGATTCGATCTGTTCAACAACTTCTTTTGATGCAGATGGTTCTGTGATATCGATATCTCCGTTAATAACAGCATCTACTTTATCTTCGTTAGAAACTACCTGGAACTTAAGGTTCGGGATCTTAGGTGCTCCCTTAAAATAAGTAGGATTGGCTTCTAATGAAACGATATTATCCTGATAACTTACATATTTGTATGGTCCACCACCCAAAGGAGTTCCGTTAAAGGATTTAATTCCGTCTAATTTACCCTTTGTAAAATCTGCACCATAATAGTGTTTTGGTATGATAGGAATCCATGCAACCTGCTTGTCACCGGAGATATTAGGAGAATCAAATAATACAGTACATGTATTGTCATCCACTCTGGTTATACCTGAAATTTCTGGTACATCAACACCATCTTCCAGGTTGCCTTTTATGTATTCATTTTCTAATTTTTTCTGATAATAAGACTGAGGATCATAACCATCATGATACTTTGTATATTCGCAGTCTACCATCATTTCAAATAATTTATTTTCGTCTTTTTCAATACCGGTAGGATCATAACCTTCACCCTTTAAGTAAGTAACCCAGTCATAGCTGTCGATGCCTTCCCACCAGCCTGCTAATTTTGTATCTCTTAGGTAAGCTTTATAATCTTCTTCAGAAATTTTATCAAGGGAATATTTATCTTTTGCTTCCTTGGTAATCTTTTCAAGTTGTGCGTTATAGTCCGGTGTATCGTAATAGTAGTCTTTCAAACCAACGATATCCAGGGTTGAAAATGTAGATGATCCGTCATAAGTAGGATCCGCACATACATAATAATAGAAAAGAACGTCATCGATTGTAACAGGCTGCCCATCGGAGAATGTCATGCCAGGTTTAATGCTGACAGTATATTTAACCTGTGTATGTCCATCGGCTGCAGGTACTTCCTCTGCTTCAACATGACCCGCATTATCAACTACAGCTCCGGTTTTGTCTAACCAGGAAACGGTAGAGAATACCATATCTGTTACCTGATTATCAAATGCACTAAAGGAAAACATGGGATTGAATACACCATTAAATGCATCTGTACCGATTACTAATGTATCATATTGACCTGTTGCTTCAACTTTGTCTGGAACCGGCGTTGCTTCGGCTGATTGTGCCGTATTGTCGGTTGCTTCAGTTTCACTGGCTGTTTTGGTTGCGTCTTTGCTTTTACATCCTGCTAAAGACAATACCATGCACAGCACAAGAAGAATTGATAAAACTTTCCTTTTCATAAATAACCTCCATTTTTTAGTTTTTGTGCACACAGGGCACACAAGCACATTTAACCGCAGATAATGAAAAAGACCTTCGGCATGTGTATCGGAATGTCCCTTTCCCAGCACAGCCTACAAGCCTCGTTGCTTTATCTTATAATTAAATGAATCATTCTTAGAAAAAGTTCTCTAGAGTGGTTTTTGGTTCTCTCTGATTAAGATATTTCTCCCAGAATTATTAACTTTATTATATAATTCCTGTCTATAATTGTCAAGCCATCCGGACTTTTCCAAATAGTTATATAATTATCTATTTCTTATGTATATACTTGCAGGTTTATGCCTTTTTTTAATAAAAATTTATTTTTTGTCTTTCCCATGCGTACAAATTCCGCAATAGGAAAACCCAACCTAAATGCATTCATTTATGACCACTTTCTCCTGGGGCATATATACTATATTTTTTTTGCATCACTCACAACGTCAATGCAGTAAATTATTGTATAAATATACACCCCTCTCTGATACATGTAATATTTACTTAACATAAATTTAATATTTTAGTAATATATTCTCTGCAATTACCCCTTAATTTCACAAATCTTAGAGATTAATGGAATAATTTAAATAATCAAAAAATATTGAAAAATATTTAATTTTTTTCTTGACTTTTTTCTTTAAAAGTAGGATAATAGTTTGGCAAGAGTTAGTAAATATTCATATATTTTGAAGCGAGGTGTGGCTCAGATTGGTAGAGCGCTGCGTTCGGGACGCAGAGGTCGTGGGTTCGAATCCCGTCACCTCGATTTTTTGTTGAAATTATGCTGGAATAACTCAGTTGGTAGAGTACCTCACTCGTAATGAGGAAGTCGTGGGTTCAAGTCCCATTTCCAGCTTATGAAAAGCCACAAAATTGAAAGATATAACACGATGTTATAATAAATTAACCACTCAGAAATGAGTGGTTTTTTGATGTCTTGAGGACTGCTGAAATATTCTGATAATTGCGAAAGGTTCAGTGGCTGTTTACATCAGTTTATATTTAATTATAAATTCTTTTCAACAGTCCTGTATCATATAATAATGATTATAAATTAATGAGCAGGTTGTACATGCATAAATATCTTTCAGTTCTTATGATGGTACTGGGTATGGGTATAGGTATATATCTTTATCTACTGATGCTATCAGCTATCAGTTGGAAAATATTCTGGATAATATATAATAACTATACCTTGGGATTATTATTCCCTTTTGCTAATCACAGGTTAATTTTTATAGTTTTAGTTGTATTAACCTGTATTCTGATTTTAATTGCCATACATATCATCAATAACCTTCCAAAACATTTTAAATAGTAAGTTTCGAAACAACCTCAAATACGGCTATTTTTATCAATATATATCCTTAAGGCTTTTATTGCTAAAACCAAGGCATATACCACAAGACCAATTAGTAAGAAACTTAAAGCTACAAAAATAAGATTAAAAAACGAAAATGCGACAAGCATATTTATCACCTATATATCGCTAGTTCATTTGCGATACCGCCACAATTAAACAGGTTGAAAGAATACATAATGTGGCAACCCTTTCAATTCAAAATTTTCTTTCAACCTTTCTGTCATGATGCTGCAAAAGCAGCATCTCCACAAACTATCCTCCATCAGTTATTTTAGCTTTATTATACAATAGGTATCCATGCGAAACAAATTAAAATCTAATGAAAATAATTATAACTACCTTAAATACAATATTGTTTTCGTTTTAACTGATTAATTCTGACATCAGCTTATAAAATTAACAATATCTTCACAAAATTATCAAACCCTGTACACATTTGAACGATATACTAAGAACATAAAATAAATCAAGGTTCCCCACCTTGTTTATATAAATTTTTTTCATAAATTGGCCGGAGGAACAATCTTCCGGCCCTCCTCTATTTTTAAGGTTGATAAAAAGGCACAAAAAGACCCGGACTTTCATCCAGGTCTTCTTTAAAATACCCCCTCATGTGAAACCAATTACCCTTATTTATAATAGCATGGTATAATGCTATTATTACCTATGTTATAATACTTGTCCTATTGACTCCCATTTATTTACTACATTTTTATTTTAACACACTTATTAGCTCCAGTATATAGTCGAATATGCAAAAAACATGTAGAATAGACAAAAAACACCTAATAAGTTATACTGGTCTAATAAAATTATTATATAAAATCCTTATATCCGCTTCTATTCTTAACTACTTAAAGGATTTTAGTATAAGTTATACCACAAAAAAATAAAATACTTCATGAGAGGATATTTTAATACCACATAAATGGGTAAATTACAAAAAGCATTATACTACAAATATAATTACTACATAAAGGATATTAATGAAAATACATATGAAAAAACTAAGAATTATTATATTTTTGCTACTGACAGCATTCATAATTTCCATCTCTCTCCTTCTAACTTTAAAGCCTGATACCGTTGATTACAAGCAGCTAACTGTAAATTATATGGATATAGGACAAGGTGATAGTATATTAATTGAATCCGACGGTAAGTTTATGTTAATCGATGCAGGAAAAGCCAGCGAAAGTGATGTGGTGATAAGTTATCTAAAGAATAAGGGTGTTAGTACACTTGATTATGTAATATGGACCCATCCGGATGCAGACCACATCGGAGGCTCTGCCGAGGTCATGAAGGCTTTTGCGGTGAAACAGGTGTTAATGCCGCATAAATCCCATACTACTAAAACCTTTTATAATCTTTTGTCAGTCATAAAAGAAAAGGGTCTAAAAATAACGTCTCCGAAAGCAGGCAGTGCCTATACCCTTGGTGCTTCCTCATTTGTTGTAATTGCACCTAACAGGGATTATGAAGATAATAATAATTCCTCTATCGGAATTAAATTAATTCATGGTAATACCTCCTTTGTTTTTATCGGTGACGCCGAAAAAGAATCGATTACAGATATGCTGCATAATGATATCGATTTAAAGGCGGATGTTTTAATGGCCGGTCATCATGGTTCCGATACCAGTACCACTGCAGAGTTGTTAAAAGCCGTAGCTCCTGATTATACTGTTATAAGTGTTGGTAAAGATAACAGTTACGGTCATCCTGCAAAAACAACACTGGAACTCTTAAGCAATAACAATATAAAGATTTACCGGACAGATGAAAACGGTACTATCACCGCATCCAGTGATGGGAGTAAAATTTCTTTTTCTGCCAAAGAATATGACTTTAAAGCTTCAAAGGAAGATAAAAGTAAAACACCTGTCTATATAACTAAAACAGGAAAGAAATATCATTTGGCAGATTGTCCATATATCGGCCATAATAAACTGTCAATTTCCCTTAAACAAGCCAAGGAAAGGGACTTGACTCCCTGCAGTAAATGTAATCCGCCAGAGTAGCATATATACGAGGAGGTAGTTTTATGAAAGCAGTTATTGATCGATTTGAAGTAGATCTTGCTGTTATAGAATATGAAGACGGTACCATTCTTGAATTAAATAAAAACAGCCTTCCCAAAGGCTGTAAAGAAGGTGATTGTCTCTTGATAGATAACGGAAAGATAATCCTTGATATTAAAGAAACACATAGCAGAAAAACCGATATCAACCATTTAATGGATGATTTATTTGATAAATAATAATTTTTAGTACCTAATGGCTTATAAAATTTTTTTTAATTCGGAAAATTACGATAGAACCAAAGTAAAGGGGCTTGTTATCAAGCCCCTTTGAGTAAACACGAATTCCAAATAACCACCAATTTCATATAAACACGAATTTCATATAAACACGAATTTCATATAAACACGAATTCCAATTCTATCATTTAATTACTAATTGAATTCGTCTGTTCTAAAAAACTACTTCGTTTATATATCTCTGCCTTCACCAAAATAACAAATACCAATTGCACCAGGACCGGAATGAGCCCCGATACTTGGGCTTATTGTATTAACCAGGATATTATCGGTATTGAGTCTTTCTTTTATCAACTGGACAACATACTCTGCATCTTCTGCGGCATCACCATGTACCACACATATTGTATTGTCCTCATCCTTATATTTTCCTAACTGCCTTTCCATGTTACTTACTATGGTAGACAGAGATTTCTTACGCCCTCTTACTGTACCAGCAGGAACCAGGGCACCTTCTTTATTAACCACTAAAATAGGTTTAACATTTATCATGCTGCCCACGATTGCAGTCATTTTGGAGACTCTTCCGCCTCTTTGGAGATGGAACAGATCATCAACCGTAAATTGGACACAAAACTTTAGCTTATTAGTTTCTATCCACTCTGCTATCTCATCGATTCCTTTTCCTTCTTCCTTTAGCTGTACAGCCTTCATAATTACAAGACCTTCCCCCAGTGAGGCATTTAAGGAATCTAAAACAATGATTTTAGAACCCGGATTCTCTTCGCAGATTTCAATACCTCCAGTGGCAACATTACTGTGTCCACCGCTTAACGTTGAAGAAAAACTGATATGAAGAACATCAAGTCCCTGATCCACATACTTCTTAAAAGTCTCCCTGATTACAGCAGGATTACTTGCCATCGTTGTAGGCATCAAACCGGCTCTCATTTTATCATAGAATTCCTTGGGAGTAAGATTTATCTCATCTCCATAAGTAACGCCGTTAATATCATAATAATGGGGTATTATCCCAATATTCTTTTCTTTGATATACTCCGGCAATAAATCACAGTTAGAGTCTGCTGTAATGACAAAATCCCTCATTATATACCTGTCTCCTTTAACTTTATTAATTTTTACAGTTCGTTTCATTTCATATAATTGTGTATTATGTAAACAACTACATCCTTATTTTACCCGATTTAGCACGGATATGCAACTAATTTTTGGGAATCCTTCATTGTCTATTTATTTATATTTTATATTTTTTTTATTTTTTTCCCATTATCTTTATATTTTTCAACAAGTAACCCTATGAATTCCGTTTTCATATAATACAGTATAACTTAATCAGGAGGAATATATGGGAGAACTATTAAGAATTGACCACGTAAGTTACAACTACCATAGCTTAGAGGGGGAAACACCTGCGCTTTCGGATATTTCCCTTTACGTAAATGACGGTGAATTCCTCGCTATCGTTGGACCCAGTGGATGTGGTAAATCAACTCTTTTATCACTGATTGCAGGACTATTAAGACCTGATACCGGTGATATTTATATAAATAATAAAGATATAAAATCATCCGGCAAAAACATTGGTTATATGCTGCAAAAGGATCATCTCCTGGAATGGCGTTCTACATTACGGAATCTAACCCTAGGCTTAGAAATTCAGCATAAATTAACAGAAAGCAGCTATGTAGTTATAAATGATATGCTAGCCACTTATGGCTTGATTACTTTTAAAAATGCCAGACCTTCCGAATTATCCGGTGGTATGAGACAGCGTGCAGCATTAATCCGGACATTATTACTGGAACCGGATATATTGCTGCTTGACGAACCTTTCTCTGCACTGGATTATCAGACCCGTATCGAAGTTTCAGATGATATCTGGGGAATTATACGAAAGGAAAAGAAAACCGCCATACTGATTACTCACGATATATCGGAAGCAATCCCTACTAAAATGTTTCTTTCCTACCGTAATACAAGCTCTTCTCTGCCTATTTCTACATAATTCACCATTTTTTTCAACTCGCATATAATATAAAAAAACGAAAGGAGTGTATAACATTATGAGTAATAATGATGGCAGTGATATCAGCAAAAACGATTGCTGCAGAGACCCTTGGGGTCCAGGTTATGGACCAAGACCTCCATATTACGGACCTAGACCACCCTTCTATGGACCAAGACCACCCTTCTACGGACCAAGACCACCGTTTTACGGACCTAGGCCTCCATATTATGGACCTAGACCACCTTATGGACCAAGACCTTATTAATGCGTATCTTTTCATTTTTTTATGGATAAATTACTAATTCATATTTACTCGATTCCATTAACCGATTATTTACCTGTATAATTTAGTTGATAGTTAACGGTACTGCCTCGGTTTATATAAAAATTTATGATAATTGGTGACATTTATCTGCTTGACGGGAGGACAGGGTTACACCTAATCCTCCCGTACTTGTTTATCTTCCTCATGGTATACCTTAAAATCCTGAAGGCTTTTGTTCCTATGAATCAATCTCTCATACAGCAAAGGTCGTATCTGCTCCGGTTCCTTCATAAGTTGGGAGAATATTAATTCTGCTATGAGACGTCCCTTTATCTCATGGATAAATTCCTGCGCTTCTTCCGTATTTTTTATAACAATAATCATAAAACCACCTCGATTATATGTATTCTCACCTGCTTGTACACATTGATTCAAATCCAACAGAAAATGGTAATTTTTAAACCGGATACCGATATATTTTAAATAAGTGATAAATTGAAAAGAAAATAGCAGATGGAGGTTATTATGAATATTGCTATTTACAGCAGAAAATCCAAATATTCCGAAAAAGGAGAATCCATTGATAACCAGATTCAATACTGCAAGGATTATGCCCAGATCCATCTTTGTGATATAGCCGATAAAAACTATATCCTGTATGAAGACGAGGGGTATTCTGCCGCCAATACAATACGTCCCCAATTTCAAAAACTCATAAAGGACATTAAAAACCGCCGCATTAACCTACTCTTATGTTACCGTCTGGACCGGATTAACAGAAATGTATCGGATTTTTCAAAAACCCTGGATATTCTTGATAAATATGACGTGCCTTTTGTGTCAGCCACAGAAAATTTCGACACAGGTACACCTATGGGAAAGGCCATGATTTACATCGCTTCGGTCTTTGCTCAGTTGGAACGGGAAACTACCGCGGAGCGGGTAAGAGATAATATGCTTGCACTCTCCCATACCGGCAGATGGTTAGGCGGCTTAACACCCTTTGGATATCATTCGGAAGCCATCCTCTATATGGACGCAGATTATAAGGAGCGGCAGCTCTATAAATTAATACCGGTAGAACATGAACTAAAAACTGTTCAAATGCTCTTTTATAAATATATGGAAACGAAAAGTCTATCCCAGGTGGAGCAGTACTGCCTGGCTAATCATTTAAAAACCAAAAAGCATTGTGATTTTACCAAAAGTTCTCTATCTATGATTCTTCAAAATCCAACTTATTGTATAGCTGATACAGCAGCTTATGATTATTTTCAAGGTCTGGGTTGTGTTATGGCTAATACACTTACTGAATTTGAAGGTACACATGGAGTTTTGTGTTATAACCGCACCAGACATCAGACCGGCAGGAAGCAAAAAAAGCGTCCGGTCAGTGATTGGGTAATTGCCATCGGAAAACATAATGGAATTATTAACGGAAAGGACTTTGTCTGGGTCCAAAACCTCCTTAAAGAAAACAAATCCAAAGGCAGTCCTCGTACCGAGACCTCCAATATTGCTCTCTTATCCGGCAAAATCACCTGTTCTCTTTGCGGTTCCAAACTTAGGATTAAAAATATCCGTAAGAAAGAAAATAAGATCCAGTTTAGTTATGCCTGCGAAATGAAAGTATTATCAAAAGGCACCAGATGCAGCAGTTCCAATTTATCCGGAGACAGGCTGGATCAATTACTCTTAGATCAGGCTATCGGTTTGCTGTCTCCGGATTCTGATTTTAGCTACATACCTTATTTAATGCAGAAAGAGGGCTATCTCAAAGACAATGCCATAAATCAGGATAAAATACTAGAGGAACTGCACGAAGAAGAGACTTTGCTAAAAAACACCATTCATACTCTCCTTAATCAGGCTGTCATGAATTCCTCTTTATCAGATAACTATATACTGCCAAAATTAAATGAACTGGATAATAAGCTGACCCAGGTCCAACAAGAGATAACATCGTTAAGTGTTCAGAACGAAACTGGTGAGAGCCCCGAAGAATTGCTTGTTTCCAGGTATGAGAATCTTACCAATATCAGCACCTTGATTCATAACTCGGATATCCCACTAAAAAAATTTCTACTAAATTCCTTAATTGATACCATCAACTGGGACGGAAAAGAAGTAACCGTTACTTTAAAAACAAAATAGTAATAGCAGTTTCGTACAGATAGCAGAAGCCGTTTCCATGGCTGACCGTATCATTGTACTATCAAAAAGACCTGGAACTGTTAAAAGTGTAATTGATGTTAATTTAACCGTTGATGAGAAAACTCCATTTCGCTCCAGAAGTGCTCCGGAATTTAAGGATTACTTCAATTTAATATGGAAGGAGCTAAGTCAGAATGAAACTCAGTAAAAAAAAATTACTAAATTCAACTCAACTTTCTCCTTCCCATAAAGCTTATCTGTTAAATTATCTGGATAGAATGAGAAATGTCCGCATCTACCAGTTTTTAATTATCATAAGTTTTATCGCTCTCTGGGAAATAACTACCCGCTTAAAAATAGTAGATTCCTTTATTTTCAGCAGTCCCTCCAGGGTAATAAAATGCTTTATCGATATGGTGGCAGATGGCAGCATTTTTTATCATATCGGTGTCACATTACTTGAAACTTTCGTAAGCTTTTCACTGGTTATAATAATCGGCATACTAGCAGCTGTTATCTTATGGTGGAACGAGAGCGCCGCCAAAGTTTTAGAACCTTATCTTGTTGTTTTAAACAGCCTTCCAAAATCAGCTTTAGCTCCTGTATTTATCGTGTGGCTCGGAAATAACATGAAAACTATTATTGTAGCTGCCGTATCGGTAGGCACTGTTTCATAAGTACAATAAAATATCAGTCCTCTGAGGCTTTCTTTTCTGCCTTTAATACGATTTCATAGCCATATTTTTCAGAAAATAAGTAGGAAAGAATATTCAATAACTTATCCAGGTCCATAAAAACCTCCGGTTTTTGATACAATATATCCCACATGCTTTGTACATTATTACATTCTCAGGCCATGGGCTTCATGAACTGCATTATGGCAGCATATAATAAAAAATAAACGGATTCAATGAGGTTATTATGCTGATACATGTAGTACAACCGGGTGATACTTTATATTCAATTGCAAGCAAATATAAGGTGACTGTGTCTCAAATTATTCAGGACAACGGTTTGGAAGACATGGATAACTTAGTAATCGGCCAGACAATTGTCATTTTATATCCGGAAGAGACCTACACTGTTAAAGAAGGGGATACTCTGGCTTCTATTGCTGATAATCATGGGGTCACTCTTATTGAACTTCTAAGAAATAATCCTTATCTCTCAAACAGAGACTATATCTATCCCGGCGAAGTACTAACCATCCGATATGGGAACCGGAAGGGTAAAATTGTAACCAATGGCTATGCCTATCCCTTTATTGATATGAATGTGTTAAAAAAAACTCTGCCTTTTTTAACTTATCTGACTATTTTTAACTATACTGCCGGTTCAACCGGCGAAGTGATTGAATATGACCGCGGTGACCAAGAGCTTGTAGCTGCTGCAAGAGCATATGGTGTTGCTCCGATTATGCTGGTAACAACCATGTCCCAAAGAGGAGAACCAAATCTGGAAGCCGCCTCTAACATATTAACTAATGTTGAATATCAAAACCGCCATATTGAACAGGTTATATCCGTTTTAAAAAACAAAGGTTATTATGGTGTTAATTTTTCCTTTCAATATATAACTCCTGCTAACCTGTATTTATATGAAGCATTCCTGCAAAATATAATCACAAACATAAACCGTGAGGGTTTTCCGGTTTTTATTACCATTAACCCTCAAATATATTACGAAAATAATGAAGCTATTTTTGTCCCTGTCGATTATACAGCCATAGGACGGATGGCTGATACAATTAATCTTTTATCGTATAACTGGGGTCAGTCTTTTGGTCCTCCATTTCCATTTCCCGCCAGTAAGGTATATGAATATTTAAGTTATGCTTCTTCCCTGATCCCTCCGGACAAAATATTAATCGGTCTCCCTCTTATCGGATATGACTGGGAACTTCCTTATATCCCAGACCAGTCGAGAGGTTATGCACTAAGCACAGATGCCGCGGTTCGTTTAGCAGATGAGGTAGGAGTACCAATTCAATACAATGAAGCTTATGAAGCTCCGTTTTTTATGTATACAACCCTTCAATCTGCAACGGAACACATAGTATGGTTTAAAGATGCCCGCAGTGTAGAGTGGTTAACCAATCTGGTACCAGAGTTTAATTTAGAGGGAGTTGGCATATGGAACATTATGCAGTTCTTTCATCAGCTATGGCTGATTGTCAATTCTGAATATGAGATTGAAACCGTGCCACTTACAAATTAATTTAGGAAGGACTAAGAATAAAGCGCAGTTTCCAGACACTATCACACCTGAGAGTATGAAACTGAAAAATTTTTAATTATCAAATGTATAATTTATACAACTCTGAAAATACTATCCTCGAAAGGAGAATTTTATATGGATCAATTCAGAAATAGCAAAGGTACACCAACCAAACGTACCAGTTCAAAAAATAGAACCGGTTATAATTATAATTATGATTACGACTATAACACAGAATACGGAGACGGAGATCTGCCTGATATTGATAAACCCTCAGGTTTGTTTGACGAAACCGAATACTCAGAGGAAACGGACGAATAATCTGTTTCCTTTTTTTCTGATTATATGCCCAAAATGCTTTATCTTTGATACCAAAAAGAGATTAAATATTATATTTTATATATTTTATCTACATGTATTAATTGTGATTTATTAATTATATTTTATTAGTTAAATTCATTAGTTTCAATTATTTATTGCATTTATTAGCTTCATTTATTAATTTCATTTATTAGTTTCAATTAATGGTTACATATATTAGTTGTGTTTAATAGTTACATATATTAGTTATGTATATTAATTAGAGTCTTAATTAATATGTAAAAGGTTGTCCAATAACATAGTAAGGAGTTGAAAAAATATGAAACGTTGTGCAGCATATATAAGAGTTTCAACGGAGGAGCAAGTCCTCCATGGTTATTCCCTGGAAGCTCAGAAACTAGCTTTGACTGATTATGCTGCTGCTCATAACCTGGTCATTTTTGATTACTACATCGATGAAGGTTTTTCCGCCAGAAAGAAAATGTCCAAAAGAAAAGAGTTTTTACGTATGCTATCTGATGTAGAAGCCGATCGGATTGATCTGGTTATCTTTACAAAACTGGACCGTTGGTTTCGTAATATTTCTGATTACTACAAAGTTCAGGAAATATTGGAAGCCCATCATGTAAATTGGAAAACCATATACGAAAATTATGATACTACTACAGCAAACGGCAGGCTTCATATTAATATTATGCTCTCTGTCGCACAGGATGAGGCTGACCGTACCAGTGAACGAATTAAAGTAGTTTTCCAAAATAAAAGAAACAGAGGGGAGGTTACCAATGGTTCCCATCCTTTGGGATTTTGCATTAAGAATAAGCAGTTGGTTCCGGATGAGGCAGATATGAAGATTGTGAAAGATATCTTTGATTTCTATGAATTAAATCAGTCCATATATACTACTGCCCAAATGTTACGGGAAAAATATAATTTACATTTTTGTAACGCAACAATTTCCAGGGTTTTAAAAAACAAAATATATACCGGCGAATATAAAAATATTAAAAATTATACTACACCGGTTATCGATGAAAAACGTTTTAATGATATCCAAAACATAAAGCCGTTGCCAAAGGAGCGCAAAACTATAAAAAGAGTCTATCTTTTTACTGGGTTGCTTACTTGTAGAGAATGCGGCAGAAAGCTGACTGCCAACCATAGTTCGGTAAAATACAAAGACACTATAAGAGAATATAATCTTTACCGCTGCAAACGATATGTTGATCAAAAACTATGTACTCATAAAAAAGTATTAAATGAGCTTAAATTGGAGACTTATCTCATTACGCAAACCAAACAGGCTTTAAAAGGATACAACTTTCTGGCTGACATAAAAGATAATCAAAACCGGAATTACCATATGGAGGTTACTAGAATAAATAAAAAACTGGAGAAGCTAAAAGAACTATACATAGAGGATTTATTGGATAAGGATACCTATATAAAAGATTATAAAAATCTGAATACGAAACTGTTAAGTATTCCGGACTTTGAAGCCCAAAACAATCTGACGTTTCTTAAGAATAGGTTAAATACTGATTTTGAATCACTATACCATTTGCTGTCTGATACCGAAAAAAGAGTATTCTGGAGATCCTTAATAGCTGAAATAATTGTGGATAAAAACAACCAAGTAACGGTCAGATATAAATGATTCAAACTTCATTGTTTTTTTGGATTAGTGTATTTAATAAAATTTATTAGGTAGTACTGAGTTTAGTACTATCTTTATCGCTTCGGTAGCTGTATTTGGCAGCATCATAACTTTATATACAGATTTTATCAATGTAGAAGAAGACAAAATTAAATTAATCCGAACTCTTGGCGGTACGAAGAAAGATATTCTCTTTAAAGTAATCCTCCCCAGCAATATTCCCTCTGTCATAAGCGTTATGAAGGTAGATATTGGATTATCGTTAGTAGGTGTTATTATTGGAGAATTCCTGGCAGCAAAGGCAGGGCTTGGGTATCTGATTATATATGGCAGCCAGGTATTTAAACTGGATTACGTGATAATGTCAATTGTTATTCTATGTATATTAGCAACTGGGTTATATCAATTGCTGGCTCTTTTTGAGAAAAAATATCATAAAAATTAAGCTAAAATGTTTGTTTTTACATTCACATTTATGTGCGATTGGTAATATGTAAAGTTAATAAACATATTAACCATAAGTGTGATATGCTCCTTGTGTTTATTCTGCCTGGGTGGTTTTTATTTCACTTGTGATACGCTAATGTGAAATAAGAAGAGACTGGCTTGCCAGACTCTAGCGCTGGCGCGCTGTCACGACAGTGACATCTTTCTTAAGCGCGTCATGTGCCTCCCCCGGGAGGGTTTTTATCGAATAGGACGAACTTTCCTCTACGATAAAAAATGGTCCAGGCAGCTGCTTTCTACCCGAACCATTTTTATCTGTCACTAATTTCCTGAACTGCCAGTACTATTTAACAGCCAGGACTCACCATCCTCGTTTAAATAACACTCTATTATACCTTCTGAATACTTGGTAGTAAGTGTACCACCCTTACCGAATATCGGTTCCATATCAAATATACGTAATCCTAACCAGTCTTCTTTCTGAACTACTTCTGATTGTCCGCCTCTAATATAAGGGGCATATGCGCTCGGCTTAAAATACTCTTTCGTTGTCTCGGTATAGATTTTTGATTGAATCGTTTTCGGTGATCCTTTCTTTTTAACTACTACATAAAATACATCGCAGTAGTCATCATTATAACGGTAGACAATAGCCACTCCAGGTTTTACACCGGTAATGGAACCCTTCTGGGCGGTTACAAGTGATGTATCAGAAGAGTAAATATTATCATTGATATCACCGGCTGATAGTTGTTTCGTTTCTCCGACACTGACGTACTGTGTCTTCGTATCCTTACCGATTAACCAAGCCGGCAAATGAGTCTTTTTATATATGGACTCCGGGTCTTCACTGGTAAAGTCATAATCTGACTCTAATTTTGCCGCCGCTCCAAAACCTACCTCATCTATAGATCCCGAAGTGTTATCATCCTCATATTCTACGTCACTTTTTTTGAATAAAGTCACATAATTCCAGGTCTTACAACCGTATCTTTTCGTGTTTTCATCTATTGTATACTTAGAACAGATAAAACCAAGATTACTTAAAACAGCCCTGTTAACCAGTGCAAATCCTTTTGAAACAGCCTTTTTATCAAGGAGCATGGAATTTGCAGTCCGGTATTTTCCCATAAGGGTAATACCTTTCTTCCGGGAATTATATACCTCTTCTTTATATTTCTTCTCAGAAATCTGGGTGGCACCATGACTTATGACCGCATTCAATGCTGCGAGAATGCGTTGATTTGTGGTTGTATATTTGGGATCTGCAGCAACTTTTGCAAAACTTTTAATTAAATCATTTTCTTTTTTGAGCGTTTCCTCGGTAATACTATTAAAATTTTTTGCAGTAGAAGAAATGGTTTCATATAGATTATCATCCGTCAGATCAACATAGCTGCTAGGAGAAATTGCCTTATCTACCGTTACAGTAACACGAAATGTATCAACAAGTTTTTTTCCATTATATACAGATATGGTTGCCTTACCAGGACCTAGCGCATACATATTAATGTTATAAGGCATTGCCGTTACTAACCCATAATCAGAAGGCAGCCATATTGCAGCAGCATCAAGGTTCGTGTTCGCTTTCAGCCCGACCACACTGTCATCAGAAATCTTATAAGTATATTTCATAAATTTCTTATAATCCAGTTGATACCCATTCGGATACATCATTGAGTAATAGTAACCAGCTGACTCCTCATGTGAATATCTGAAGTTTTCGTCCGTGTGATACTGTGTCAGCTTTACATCATAGGTTCTGGCTTGTACTTCTTTTGCAGAAGAAAAAATAAATAGGAGTACCATAATGCTAAGGAAACGGAGGGCTCTTTGCCTGATTCTTTTTAAATTATCTTTAAATATTAGCTTACTAACTGGTAAATTTAAGTTGCTGTCTGTCATACTCAAGTTATCATCTTTCAAAATTAAATCCTTATTTTTCATCATTTTAACCTCTATTCTTGCGCAAGCTCTTTGCGCATACCAAGTTTGTGGTGCTCAAGCACGAACTTGCGGTTGAAAAATTTATTTTTCAACTTAACACCCATTGCATAACACTTCTGCAAGCAGATGTGTTACTGCCACATATAAAAAGGTTGAAAGAATCAATAAGTTGCATCCTCTCATTCATATTATTTTCTTTCAACCTATCTCCCGTTATTGTTGTGATTTGCACCAATGGCGAATTTCTTTTAGTTTGGGTATTATTTTACCATTACTTTATTAAATGCCCTGACCGAAATACTATAACTTACTGCGCCATACTCCTCCCCAGGCACTTCCATTGTCCGTTTTTCTGATTTTTTGGAGCTTATTTCATCGGTGAAATCACTCACAAATACGATCTCACCATTATCGTTATACCAGATAACCTGCCCATAAACAAAAGCTCTATCAGAAGAATTGTTTTTAATGTTAAATTTAATATCCTTATCAGAAGGAGCGACCACCCCACCCTTAGTATCAGTAACTTTCATTTTTGCAGTGCAGTTTACATACTTATAACCGGTTGTTACAGGATCAGTAGTAAAATCATCCAATTCAACTGTGCTTCTTTTTATATCGGCATCGTAATCATCATAGGTATTACAAATAGAATAAACAGTGGAACCCGGAGTCAGGCCTGTTATGCTGTCGTTAAAATAATCAAGAAATTCACCATCTGAGTCCCTTAGAACGATCATAAAATTTATCTCTTCAAAAAAGCCGTCCTTGGTGTTATTCTTAACTTTGTATAAGTAGGAACCATCTGAAAGCTTTTTGTAAACGGAAGCTGTTACATCCATTTTCTTTACAGTGAGCTTAATCTTATATGTATATTTCGATCCTGTTACTGTTATTGTAGTAGTCCCAGCCGCTTTTGCCTTTATATACAATATTGTAGAAGCTATTTCCGTAGTTTCTGCTACTTTCTTATTACTGTAAGTCACTTTTTTAATCAGACCTATCCGCTGGAAATTATAGTTCCAGCTTTGTCCTACAAACAACAAATCTGTTGTTGTATTGAGTTCCGCTGCCTCCGTCTTCCTTACTGTTATCCCACTAACTGTTATTACCAATATCAGCAGCGATAACAGCAATCTTTTTCCTATTTTCATCAGACACCCCACCTTATTATTTTATATATAACTTCTTATTGATCAACGCTTACCAAAATAATACTATTTTTTTCTATATATGTCAATAATTAGACATTTTTCTCAGCTCTGAATGGTAAATTTCTTTATAAATCCATTTTTCTTGAGTTCTTGAGTTTTCTCCCTATATCTACTATATGCGATATGTACTTTTTGAAAGTTGGAAGTGAACTATCGCATAAACCCTGAAATTGCAACATCCGAACTGCAATATCCTCTAGTGGGTAAAAAGACCCTGGAGCATCAAACCCCAGGGTCTTATTCCTAAAATATGTTACTCAAACTTCGCAGTTAATAAACTTAAAAACACTTGATAAAATCAGTGGGTCTGCTGGGTTGATATATCCACTAAGGATGATACCGTATCATAAGCTGCTATAAAAGTCGGAATACTGTTATCGAAATTGTACCTGCTGCCATCAATCATGATATATCCATTGTCATTACCGGAGTTATACTTTAAGTTCCACTTATCTCCGATAGCTTTGATGTCTGCTGTCATAAGAATAACATAATCACTATTATTGTTAAACTCGGCCCCTGCCTGATAGGTACCGGTTACCGTATACTGTACTCCTGATATCTGGAAAGTAGTTCCGATACCATAGTCTTTATCACCCACCTTTGAGATGAGATATGGTTTGGAAAATGTCTTTTCCTGTGTCACACCATTATCTATATATGAGGCTATATACCAGTTGTCTGCCGGCAGGACATGTATTCCTTTTTCTCTATAAGCGGTAAAAACTGCGGAGGAAGGTACCCCCAAAGTCAGATGCCATCTTTGTGCCTGATGATTGAACATTTCTGTGGAATAATCACCATTTATATTCGTTTCTGTACCACCATTTATACCATTATTGGTAAGCCCCAGTCTTGCCGCCTGTTTCTGAATGGCAGTAACCTGACTGCTGCCTACAAAGGTTCTGGCTCTTAGCCCCGGCTGCAGGCATTGCATAGTACCCAGGTTATAAAAATTGCCAAACGGTACGGTTAAATATTTATAACCGGTAATTTCATCCGTCGAATCCCTGATTGGTTCAATAAAGAAGTCCCTGACCGCATCTGTTATACTCGATTCCTTACCGCCGGCGGTATAGTTACGCCTTGCCGATTCATTGGTCCAATTCAAATACATGGTGTACTTGTATAACTGATCCGCTAATGTTTCATACCCCTCCTTATAATTGCCGTCCTCATCCATATAATCTGAGTATAATCCGAAATAATTAATTGGCTGATTAAGACCGTCATTGCTAATGTACACGTCCACTGGGGTCAGCGCATTCGTCTTTTTATTCAGAGCATAGAAATACGGGATAACCTGTAAATACTGATTATAATCCCCCATCGTTGTTACATCAAAGAGCACATTATAGCCAAGTTTGAGCTGTTCTGACTGGAGAAGGGTATTTGAGTTCTTATCAGCAGATACCCCTAAGCCATTACTTTCCGCTTTCGTCGTCCATTCCTGAGCACCCCAGGTATTATAATATCCGGTATCCTTACTTACCTGCTCACCACGGACATCTACTGCTAAGGGATATCCGGCTGAATTTCTGTGCCAGGATAAATAATGTTCTGAAATTGAACTGTCAACCTCTGCAATGATACCTTGAATTAACCAGTCGTCGTTATCGAAAGCCGTTGATTTTTTAAAATAGTTACTAAACCTTAAATCATCCGAATCCTCAATAATTAAATTTCCGATGCGGCCCACGACATCGATATAACCTAACTTACCGGCACTGTGATTAGAAGTAAAATCTCCAAACCTGTCTTTATTTGTTACATAGGTATTACCATATGCATAGATGTCATATTCCTCTTCGTACTGGTCATTTCCGTTATAAGGCGCTTCCTTTGTACTCTGCTCGTCATAGTTAATTGCTTCGGTGGAAAATTGTACTTCAACTGCGGAATGTTCGTTATTTTCAAGTACGCAATAGAAGTTATATTCGGAGTAAGGTTTACTTACATCAACGGTTCCATCCTCTTTTAATTCAAAGATCCATCCATTCATTACCGCCATAGTTCCGCCTTCTACTAAAGTCGTACTTCCGTCGTTAAAGGTAAGTAAATGATTGGTTCGGTCAAGTACATATTTTTCTCCATTAACATAAAGTATGTTTCCGCTAAAGGAATAATTATGGGTTGTCGATCGGTCAATTATTTCCAACGGAATCCATTCACCCGCCAGATAGCTTTCCCATGTGCCGTTTCTGTCATAGAGAACATCATAATCAAACTTAACGTATTTCTCTCTGGTCCATTCTGTCGTATCCATGCTGTTGGTAAATCCCTTACCACGGTAAATAGAAGGCTGTAAAATACCATAGGCACCATTACCTAAAAAGTCTCCGTTATTGGGGAAATACACTTTAAAGAAGTTATCCAGGGTTATATACGTAGCCTGTTCTATTTTCTTTCCGTTGGCATCAATGGCTTGTGTATCTGTCTTCTTATGATTCTCATCTTTATGGCAGGCATCCCAGCAGATTGAATTGGAATAATCATAATGACCGCCTGAGTGATGGGGTTCCGTACAAGTTAGTATTGTTTTCTCTGTAAAGGTTTCTCCGGTGTTGTTTTTTGTTTTGCAAGTCCAGATCGGATTTACTATTGTAGCATCACCAGTTGTTATGGTGTCGGGGATCAGGCTCATATTATCTTTAATATAATTAAATAGTTCTGTGTCATTAGGAAAACGATTAATTGAAATTACAGTTACTCTCGCATAACCATTACCTGTTCTGCCTCCCTGTACCATAGATACATCTGAAAATGCTGCATTACCCTGATATGTCCTATAGGTTGAATCACAGCCTGCATATCCTGATACATAGGAAGACCCGCCGCCACCGCCACCAGTATAAGCAGAGCCACCACCATAATAACCACCTCCGCCACCAGCACCGCATTGAGAACCATCCGCGCCATAGCCAAAACTTCCAGTTCTATGCATAGCAGGATATTGAGGGGAGTATCCGTCACCGCCAGCAGTCTGTGTTCCACCAGTTGCATATGAGCCTAAATAGGTTGGCTGGTTATTATAGGTTGATTTACCTATTAATCCGCCTCCATCACCTCTGGGGTTTAGTACTGATGCACAGCCTGTCCCACCGCCACCGCCGGCAACTAAGATACGGCTCCTTAATCCATCCAAACTGTTCCATATACCATTTGTTAATCTAAAATCAGTAGCTCCACCGCCTTGACCACCTTGATGCCCGTCAGCAGTATAACCTGGCGCCATACCGGCACCGCCGCCATTATAGGTACCACTTAAATAATTAGCGCTATTACCACTTGCTCCCTGTTGACCTACATACATATAAAGGGTAGTTGGCTCTTTGAGTTTTATGGTACCTGAAGTATAACCACCTTGACCTCTTCCACTTTCATCAGCAACAGAATAATTATTTCCACCTTGAGCTCCCCATGCCTCCAGCTTATAAGTACCTGCCGGCAATGTAATGGATTGAACATTTCCAGTATATTTGTAATTATATATCTGTCCTTCAGTTAACGGACCAGTGGGATTGACAATCGGAGGTTCACTTTCAATTACGGTAATTCTTGCATATCCGCTACCGGTGTGACCTATTTCCGTACTTCCATTTGCAGTAGGCATGGATGAGTTACCGGCTATTGTAATTCCATTTTGAACTCCTCCGATATAGGATGATCCACCGCCACCTCTGCCACCTGTGCTTCCTACACCTGCGTATCCACCGTAATAACCGCCTCCGCCTCCGGCATTATCACCTGTATAGCAATCCTGCCCTATACCAAGGGAATAACCAGAAGATTGGCTGGCTATACTACCGCCATCATTGCTTTCACCTGATAAACCACCGGCATAACCGCCATTTGAGTAAGGAGTATCCAAGGAAGCACCTCCGCCACCACCGGCAACAATAATTCTATTTTGTAATGCAGCACCTCCTGTTCTTATATCTGTAGCACCTCCGCCGCTGCCACCGCAACAGATTCCACTTCCTCCGCCGTTCCATGCTGATCCACCGCTGGGTGCCTGGCCTTGTTGACCTACATTAATATTTAGAACCGTAGACTGGGTTACTGTTAAAGTTCCTGTAGAATATCCACCTTTTCCACCAATATATGAACCAGCTACTCCACCTTGTGCGCCCCATGTTTCCAACTTATAAGTACCTGCCGGCAATGTTACTGTTTGAGTATATCCTGTAAATCCATAATTATAAACAGTACCGGAAGGTATTCCACTTGGCGGCGGTGTACTTGGGGTCGGATTTGGCGTTTGAGTAGCACCGGTTGGATTAATTGCCATCCAGAGTTCAACTTTTGTTACTTGTGCATCATTCCCACCAGGGAAATGATTTTCTGATCCCCACCAGGTGTAGGAACCAATGGCATAAAACCAATTCCCATGATAGGTTGAACCATCAATAAGCGATGCCCCTGAGGTTGATTTTACTAATCCACCCCAGAAATTACCGTTCATCTGAATAGATTTTGCTTCGTATCCGGCAGCATTTTGGGTACCATCCCCATTTGTCTCTAACTCATCCTGAGGTCTGTTTGTCTGCTTCCAGATGTTTGTTTGTCCGTTTTCCGGATAATATAACATAAATTCATATTTTGTATCAGCTTTATAATTCTGGATCTGATCCAGACAGGAAAACTTATAGGTACTGTTGGTATGGAGTGCTTCTGCCTCGCTTCCAAAATATTGTCCAGTGGAGGAATCCTGATAAAATACCCGGCCCCAAAGCTTTCCATCATAGGATTTTGTAATCATACCATCAGGAAGATTACTGGTGGTATCGATATTAAAATGTTCGATAACCTTATTAAATAACTGATTCCCCAGTTCCTTCTTTAAATCAGACCAGTCACCTGATTTGGCTTTCGACAACGCGATTTGATAGCCTCTGCTGTCCTGGGTCAAACAAGAGGTATTATGGACATGTTTTGAATAGATAGAGGTAAAACTGTATGGATTGGTATCAGTTTGTCCGGTAACTGCCGTTATTCTGGCAAAACCGTTGCCTTCCCTGACACTTTTATCCATATTAACATCGGTAAAGGTAAAGCCTCCCTGGCTTGTCTTAAAAGTCGTATCACATCCGGTATAACCTGTGACGTAAGATGAGCCACCGCCACCGCCTCCATGACCGGAATAACCGCCGCCGTAATAGCCGCCACCGCCGCCGGATTGACTGCCGGTACCGGCTCCAAACGTTCCGGTAACTGCTGTGCTTATGTATTTGCCATTTAAATATTGTATGGTAGAACCGCCGTTTATCTGGGTACCGCCAGTACCAATGGAGTAACCGTAAGCTAATCCAGCCGAATCCTGATTACTTGTTGTACCGCTGCCACCAGTGAGACCGCCTCCGGCACCTCCGGCACCATGTCCGTAACCGGTATAATAAGCAGGTGCTGTTGTACTGTCACCATCTCTGGAATTGGCACCACCACCTCCTCCAGCTACAAGAATACGGCTCTTTAAACCATTCATATTATTCCAATCGCCATTAATCAATCTAAAATCAGTGGCACCTCCTCCCGGAGCACCATAGAGATTCTGACCCGAGGCAATACTACCGCCTCCGTTCCAGCCGCCTGTATCCGTAGTAGAATCCGTTGCAGTAGAAGAACCACCCTGACCGCCGACATATACATACACAGTTGCTGGATTATTTAATTTTACTATACCGGAGGTATAGCCTCCCAAACCGCCGTACTGGGTTGTGTATCTGCTGGAATTACCACCCTGTGCCCCCCAGGCTTCAAGCATATATGTACCTGCGGGCAGTGTAATCGATTGTGCCGAGCCTGTAAATGGAAACTCATATATTTTATCCGTTGAAGTCACTTTCTTATAACTGGCCGTCCAATCAATATTGTTATTCGTTTCAATAAGTCCGTTGTATATATCCTGATAATACATATCATTTTGCTTATAGGTAGTATAACAGCTTGCCGTATGCTGTAATGTTCCACCGCATCTTGTGATAACGACATTATCAAGAAAGAAGTCAGTTGCATAGGTATTGTCTTTATCCCAACAACCAATATTTAGCCCGCTGCCTCTCATATCCTGATTAATTGCTGCTGCGGCAATCTGCTCCTCCGTCAGTCCGGTAACTATTTGGGAAATAACTTTCGTACCATCAATTGATAATTCACAATCATATAACGAACCAAGGCTGAAAGTTGCGGTTATTTTGACCTTCCTGCCTACTATATCAACTGCTCCGGTTCTTTTTTGTCCTGTACTTGTTATAAATACCGGAGTACCCGTATTAGCGGGAATATATAATCCAGCTCCTCCAATAGAGAATAACATGGTGTCTGCTGCTGGCCTTACCGGTATATAAAGATCCGCAGAAAGTTTCACTCTGGAGCTGCCAGTTAAATATACCCTGCAATCATTATAAGGGAAATTAAGCCTTGTTCCGTTCCCGTTAACCTTTAAAAATTGTCCTGTTCCAAAGCCCGCATAAGCAGGGTCTGCGGTTATTAAGGCCACGCCTGAAGGTAAATTAAAAGTAGTGTGGGCACCATCATCATTTAAAATATCATTTGTGATATACTGCCCGGGGTAAGGGTCATATGCATGAGAACCTTCCTCTTCAGGTACCGGGGTTGTATCATCTTCTCCATCGTCTATATCAGCATTATCTGATTCGGTATTCTCAAATTTAAATGACAGGCTTGTGGTGTCTAAGGTGTATTTACAATTGAGTTCCCGATATTCACAAAGTTCTGGTGTGCCAGGGCACTTTTCAAGAGCTTTTAATGTATCCATTGCATCTTTTACAATACCTTCTTCTGTACGCTGATCTTCGATATTGGATTTTTCCACCATTGCATATTGAGTTGATACAGAATCTAAGGTGACGATGTTATTAACCTTATAGTCTGAATTATCATTGTAAGCTGAATATTTTGACTTATAGGTAAGTCCAGGACCATAGTTATACCCGGCAGCAGCAAGGACCTTATCTATTTTTTCATCATATTGAATTGGTTTATCACTGTCCTCTTCGTCCTCTGATTCCTCCTCATCACTATCTTCCTCGTCTTCAATCGTATACTTTAAAATGGGAATATAGAAAACATAGGAATTGCCGGTTTCATATTGTGCATTTTTATTGGTAGGGTTTTGTTTTATTTTATCAACAAATATTCTTAAATCAGTGACCCTGTCCATTCTGGCCTGAGCTTTACCGGGTGAGGATATATTTGTAGTACCATTAGCCGGTTTTGTAAAGGATTGCTTGCTATTAACGCGAGCTAACCCCAGCTCATCTTCAGGAGTTGAAAATATAGTCTTATCCTCATCAAATCTGGTACTGATTTCGGCTTTATTTCCGGTTCCCTGATATTTTTTTGTTGTCTCATTATATTTGCCATTGTATGAACCCACATTAATTGCTGTTGGTAGTGTCTTAGCAAAGCTGGTTGCATTATTCGTCCACAGCTTCTCCCATTTAGCATCTACCTGATCCTGAGTAGACGGGGTTGTAATATCTCCGGAGGCAATTAAAGAATTAAAGTCTTCCTGAGCCTTTACAGCTTTCGTATTCTCAGCATAATATACCGGACTCTGATCACCGCTGGAGGTCTGTAAAATAAGCATATCAGATATTATTGTCGCCGTTACGGGCTGAGTTCGCCTTGTATAAAAACGCTTCCATTCCTCAGTAAGCAAATCTTTGGCATCCAGAGTATTGCCATAGGCTGTTTTAGGTGCTGCGGCAGTGGCAGTATTATCAGATTCCTGATCGATTGTCGTTATATTTAATGCCGGTGCTGTACCATATCCGGCGGTTTTACCGTTACTATACAACGTACCGGAGCCATAGCCTAACTGATGGCCTGTCTTCGCAGGCGGTGCAGGATTCTGTGGGCTTTGTACCACCATCAGACCATCGCATTTATTGGTTCGCTTTAGATCGCCACTTGACATTTCTTCATAATAAACCTTATCCCCTTGTGCTTCTTGTAACGAATAGCGGATTCTGCCTATTTTAGAGGGGTTTGTCAATTTATTATTACTATCATATACTGGTCCGTTATCCGCGGCTATGTTATAGAAGATATTAGGATCGCCCTGTGTGATTTTGGCGATTATGTTTTCATTTCCATCGTAGGTTATATCAGACATTGCCGTGGCGTAACCATTCTGCAGCTTATATACATTACATTTGGATATCATAATGGTATCATAGGATGAATCCTGATACCATACATCTTCAATTGCCGGCAGATCATGGGCACAACAGGGACCGCATAATGCATGGGCAGGTATGCCTGTTAGTCCGGTTATTGTTGTTGCTGATACATCGGAACTATTACCGTCATAGTTCGCAGCTTTTAGTGTACCGTTTTTAAAGGTCACTTTGATGGTATACTCAATTGTTCCGGATGCACCTTGCGTAAGGTCGGTACCAGGTGTATAAGTACCGCAGTTATGGGTATGGGGTACACCAGGTACGGCAGGACTTCCCCCATGACCTTCTGAATCCGGTGGAACTGCCGGTTTTGGCTCTGTATGCCAGCCAGAGGCACCATGTCCGTGGCCACAGTCACTATAGCCGGAACCAACACCTAACTTACCATCGGACCAACCCCAGCCATTGCCTAGTTTTCCTTTATCGTTACTGTTTAATAAAGCACCGGAGGCACTGGAGGAAGTATAGGTACCACCGCTGTAGCTTCTTAATGTTGTATGAGAATAGCTGTTATCTCCACCGTTTAATGTTACGGTTATTACTGCATCTCCTACGGTGTACTGTCTGGACTGTCCATCACTGTCTGCAATCTTTTGAACGGTAAAGCTGCTATTGGTAGCTTCCATGGAAGCAGCCCAGGCAATGGCCTGGTTTAATGCCGTATTGTATGCGCTGACGCTCCAGTCAGTAGAAGGTTCTGCCTTCGTTCTTAGGGTTCCTACATCAAAACCAAGTCCGGCGCAGGGACTTCCCGCTCTACCCGCATTAAAACTACCGATATCCGACGGTTCTTTAGTACTATTGGTAATGGTGCCTATCCACTGTGACCAAAGGGTGGTTTCACTGGTATGTCCGTTAACCGTTAAATTAGCAGAGGATTTGCCGTTTGGTGTTACGATTTTAGAGGTTTCATCCACTACATTTTTGCTGATGGTCTTACCGGCAGCATCCCCTACAAAGGTCTCATTCCTGGTATAGGCTTCGGTGCCGCCTTTTAGCTGGTCATTGGTTTTATATTCACATTCCGTGCCGTTATAATGAGTAATATATTCTCTGGTTGCTGTGACATCATATTCATAATCCAGCTGTAAGTCTGCCATGAATTCATTACCGCCGGAGGAGAAGTACAAGGTTCTTGTTGTTGGGACACCGGCCATTGCTTCAAATGTCTCGTTGTATATGGAGCCTTCTTTTAATTCCGCATATGCCAGGGATGGTTCTTGGGAGGTCCAGGTGGCTGTGGGGTAATCTATGTCACCTACATGCGGCTTTATCCAATTATATTCAAGATATGCTTTATTTGATTGTCTTATATCAACTATCTTTTTTATATCAGTATCACAAATAAGCTTTTCACTAGTTCCGTCTTTTTTACCGGTTGTATAAAACCAGCTTTTATCTTTAGTCTGATATTGTATTGTCACTTTTGAACACCATGAAACATCTTTTGGTATTTCTGTTTCAACTTGTACCGATTTGATAGTTGAATCACTAAATTCGCCAAGCACTTCTTTTCCAGATAATAACTCTAATAATACATCTGGTGTAACATAGTTCCAATCTGTTGATATACACCATTCTTTTCCTTCTGAATGAATTTGCTTGAATTTCCTATCGCCTTTGGAAATTGTATCAAAATCAGTACCACCATTATCTCTATATAGTTCAACTTTTATTCTAAATTGTTTAATAGTATTCGTACTAATAAATTTTTTCCACTCGTTTATAGCTTCTGTTATATTACCACTTCCTCCTTTAATATTCATAGCATTCAATTTTACTTGAATACGAACTTCGTCCTCGGTGGTTACTATATCCATGCTTTTATATTTCTTAGCTTTTAGTACAGCATTCAAATTGACCTTTCTAAGTATGCTATCATAAACAGGTCCGTTTATGTTCAAAGATTTATTAAGATTTTCAGAGTCAATCTTTAAATCTACATTATAGTTTACTGCAGGCGGAGCAATTGGAGGTTCAAGTACCCAGTTTGCTCCATACCAAGTTGTATTATTTAATTTAAATTTAAGCAGACTAATTAAGTAAGAATCATTATAGGAATCCCCCCAAACAAGTTTTCCATTCTTTACATTTCTTACTCTTTCCGGTATAATCCTGCTTATAATAGCTGAAGAAAAAATAGAATTATAGAGATAGGAACTAGGCTTTGATAAGGTTACAGCTTCTTTTAATCTTTTATTATAATCTGTGCTTTTTATTGTACTGAATACCTTTTCTGAAGATGTGTTAGTGGATAAGTTATATGTACTATTTACTTTATAAGCTATTTGACAAAGGTCATTATCCGAAACGAATACCGTTGCAGGTTCAACTGCACCGCTTTTGGTAACTAATCGATCCATTCTAGCTACTATGCCTTGAGTAATAGAGATATTTGACAATCCTTCATTCTTTGTCATATAATCTATAATACCCTTTTTCCAATATTCTTTATTATTAGAGATTGCACTTAGAGTCATCAATAAATCCAAATATCTCAAATCTAAAGACTCTCCTGCAGTAATTTCAATATTACTATCTTTCATTTTAACTACAGTAGAACTTGTTTCACTCCAATTATTGAAATTAATATTAATCAAATCAAGGTCTTTCTTTGGATCGCCAATTAAGTGTAAAAATTTATCTATCCTTGGCTTAGTATCAGCAGTATATTTCCATCCTGATTCATTTGAGCCTTGCGCGTCAACATCTGTTATATATGACCATAGGCGCGCAGATGTTGTTACATCAGCACTGGTAGGTTTACTTAGTAAGTCTGTAAATGATTGGTCTGATGCTAATGAGACAAAGCTTCGATTATTTTTTGTATACAAGTTATAAAGTGTTTTATAAAAAATGCCTTCCTTAAACTTTTCACCCTCCATGTCTGTACACTCATTCTTTGATAAATATACTATTCTGCCTATTGTGGTCGGATCATTTTTTCCGCCTTGTAATGTAAGTTCCGTAGACGTTGCGCTTGATTTTCTTGCCATATAAACTTCTTCTGCCGAATTGAAACCCTTTCTTATAAGATATGCTGACAAATCGTTTGTACACAGCCACATTGCATCCGTACTAGCATATGGAATAACACTTCTAACATTATTAGCCTGTTTATCATATCCATCTGTTTCTGTACTCATTGCTGTTCCTGTATCATATAACTGAACAATAAATACAGGATGTGTTACCGGCCATATCTCAGCACCACTGCCCGATACTCCTGGAACAACTGCACTCCCCTTCGTTGCAAGAGTAATACCAGCAGCGGAAGTTTGTATAAATTTCAGACCTACTATTCCTGCCATGCAGCATATTGCCAGTAATGCTAATAAAGCTTTATTCCGTATCTTAGTATTGTAAATTATCGATAATTTTGTTATTTTTTGCAACAATATTCGAAACATAATTGTTTCCTCCTTTTTTTCAAACTTGTTTGCTTAAACCATTATCTAATATCTACAATATGATTTATTTTTTTCATTTTTAGATATATTTTTTTATTTTTAATAAAAAATCTTTCAGAACATTCCATGCAGATCTCCCAGGGTACGCGCACGTCCATTTCTCGACCTATCTGCCATATTTACCATAAATGGTTCCCGTGTAGTTATTGGGCCATACCCCGTTTGTAGCCTTATATGATTTCTGATCGTCAGACAGAGATTTGCCATCCAGCTTCCTTAAGAATTGCCGTTACCCACGGCACCCTTGCCATTGGCAATATCCTCCCCACTACCGGACGAATTAGGGACTTACACCCGTTTAAATGTGCGCCCGCCGGGCGCATAACATAAAAGGCCTCCTGAACAGGAAGCCTTAAATCATCAAAATTACAAATTAAGTTATTAGTATAAATTATTAAAATAAGTTGCTATTCCAGGATACACATACATTTTTGCATAAGTATCTTCTTGATATAATCTATGATCACTCCAAAGAGTTTCTGATAAAAAGTACCTTTTCAAATCATTTAAGTCTGAACACCAAGTAGGATCTATATAATACCATTTATCATCAATTTTTACTTTATTCCAGGCATGCATTCGCCATATACCATCTCCTGTTCCAGTATCTACAGGACCAAGACTATAATATACTTCAATACCAGCACATTCACTTAGCAGACAAAAAGTTTCTGCATAAGCATCACAATCTCCATCTCCATCAAAAATCACTCGCGAAATCTCACCTTTATATATTATATCATCCTCATTACATCTGGCTGTCTTATTTAAATAAGTTTGAATGATTGTCACTTTTTCTCTAACACTCATTGATGTAGATGAAAGATTATTAGACTCAATAAACTCCCTAATCCACTTTAAAGTAGTCAAAGCCTCACCTGTATAGCCCGTAAAATTATTATTTTTTACTGCGTCTACAGGCGCCAGTATTTCCACACCTGCCCCAACTATGACCTCGAGTTCTCTGCTAATTCCTTCATAAGTTACAGTGATAGTAACTGTTCCATCCTTGATACCTTCAATTTCAATACCACCACTATGGTCAATACTACTTTTCATTGTAATGATTGGGGTAAGACTAACTATAGCGATACTATTATCAGATGATGTTACTTTTACTCCATCTAATACAGGTGTAAAACCATCTGCAAAATCAATATATTTCGTTTCCGTAACTCGAATTGATACATTTGTTTCCGTAAAACCATTAAAAATAACTGCCTTCATACTAATAGCGTCAATCTTTTTACCATGAACATAAGCTGAAACAGTAAAATTTCCGGCTTCGGTAGCTTTTACCTTTCCAGTGCTGCTTACTGTAACACCTGCATTACCAGAAATCTTATATGTAATACCCATTTTTTTAACAGCCGATGAGCTATATATGTCAGATGTTGGCATTAAACTAACAGGGTCTCCATTCACTACAACTTCTGTATTGGATGAAGAAATTTTTATTAGTGAGGGGTCTATAACTGTTATGTAACTTTTGTAAGTCTTCTTGTTTACTGTGGCTTTAATTGTTGCTGTTCCATATCCTACTGCCATAACCTTACCAGAACTTGATACTGTGGCAATCTGTTTATTTGTTGAGACCCAGGTTACTTTTTTGGAAGTACCAGTAACTTTTAGTTTTGTGGTTTCCCCCTTCGCCAAATAAGACGAATTGGCATTTAATGCTACGGTTGCCGATGATGCTGCTAATGCAGGAAGGGAATTGCTTGTTAATAGAATAGATAAACATACAACTAAACATAATATTTTATTAATTTTCTTCATCTATTTTCTCCTTTAAGGTTCTCTTATTCTTTTTTAAAGTAAATTGGATCTATAGTATCACTAGTTATATATTACTTAAGCGAGATACTAAATAACTAATCTTTAAACACATTATAATGATCAACAACTATCACATTAGTTTAGTGCTGTCAAAAATTTAATATTTACATTACTAGTATAGATCATTGTAATAAGTAGATACTCCAGGGTTTGGAAATACATTTGCATAAATATCTTCTTCTAATAATCTATGATTAGACCAAAGTGTTTGCGTTAAAAAGTATTTTTGCAAATCATTTAAATCCGAACACCATGTAGGGTCGATATAATACCATTTATCATCAATTTTTACTTTATTCCATGCATGCATTCGCCAGATTCCATCACCAGTTCCAGTATCTACTGGTCCTTCACAATAATATACTTCAATTCCAGCACATTCACTAAGCAAGCAAAATGTTTCTGCATATGAAGCACAATCTCCGTCTCCATCAAAAAGAACTCGAGATATCAAGCCATGTAATACAGTATCATCACTATTACTTTTGGCTGTTTTGTTTAAATATGATTGGATAATAGTTACTTTTTCCCTAATACTCATTGACGTAGATGAAAGATTATTAGATTCAACAAACTCTCTGATCCATGTTAAAGTATTCAAAGCCTCACCTGTATATCCGGTAAAATCATTATTTTTAACTGCATCTACAGGAGACAGTATTGCCACACCTGCTCCTACAATGACCTTAAGTTCTCTGCTAATTCCTTCATAAGTTACAGTGATAATAGCCGTTCCATCCTTGATACCTTCAATTTTAATACCATCGCTGTGATCAATACTATATTTCAAAGAAACTAAAGGGATAAGGCTGACCGTAGCAATACCATTATCAGATGAAGATACTTTTACTTGATCAAATACAGGTGTAAAACCATCTGCAAAATCAATATATTTCGTTTCCGTAACTCGAATTGATACATTTGTTTCCGTAAAACCATTAAAAACAACTGCCTTCATACCAATAGCATCAATCTTTTTACCATGAACATAAGCTGAAACAGTAAAATTTCCGGCTTCGGTAGCTTTTACCTTTCCAGTGCTGCTTACTGTAACACCTGCATTACCAGAAATCTTATATGTAATACCCATTTTTTTAACAGCCGATGAGCTATATATTTCAGATGTTGGCGTTAAACTAACAGGGTCTCCATTCACTACAACTTCTGTATTGGATGACGCTATTTTTATTAGTGAGGGGTCTATAACCGTAATATAACATTTATAAGTCTTCTTGTTTACTGTAGCCTTAATTGTTGCTGTTCCATATGCAACTGCCGTAACCTTACCAGCGCTTGATACTGTGGCAATCTGTTTGTTTGTTGAGACCCAGGTTACTTTTTTGGAAGTACCAGTAACTTTTAGTTTTGTGGTTTCCCCCTTCGCCAAATAAGACGAATTGGTATTTAATGCTACGGTTGCAGATGCTGCTAATGCAGGAAGGGAACTGCTTGTTAATAGTATAGATAAACATACAGCAAAACATAATATTTTATTAATTTTCTTCATCAATTTTCTCCTTTTAATGTATTTTCTTTCCTTCGTGTTTCTAGTAACTATATCTATTTACTTCATTAATGCAAATTACTATGGTATGCAGCCTAAAGTAATAAAAAAGCAATTGATGTAGTAAGTACAACTAGCAAAATATTTAAAATAAGTGTTAAAGTCCTATATCAATACTACAGTTGTTATAGTTTATGCTGTTAATACAGGCTGAGAAATACTTGCTATCAATAAAATGAAACCTGTCACTCTTAAATAAAGTCATTTTTTAAGATATCTCCTCTCCATATTATATTTTACTATTTGTTTGGGTTTGATTGAATCTTCAGATATTTTATTTGTATTAAATCGTATAAAGAATTTACTATGAAGGTTATAATATCTACCATTTTTTATTAGAATTATATTCCTAATCGGTTAATTGACAACAACTTAATATTCCCCTTAAATAAAAATCCTCACCCTGTATACATTTTAACTGCTTTTTCCCTTTTTTTCAATATATATCCATAATTTTATATATTTTGGTTATAATAATTTTTTATTTATTCATTCCTTATTCATTAAGCTGGCGCTGGTCTGACTTGAGTGCTAGAGTGTAATCTGAGATATTTATTTATTCAAGATACTTTTCGTATGCTTCGTCATATGCTTCGTTTGAGTTGTTTGAGTTTTGAATTTCATTTCTTTCTAGAATTTTTATTTGATACTTTTATTTATTTCTTACATTTGTATTTTGCTTATTCCATTTATTTCTTTCGCTATTTCTATTCATTTCTTTCTCTATTCCCATTCATTTCTTTCGCTATTTTCGTTCATTCAAGTTATTCGCTATTCTTCCCCATTCCTCAAAGGTTGCTAGTAATTTAAGATATTAAGATAACTTAACCTAATTAACGTAAGCCAAGATTAAAAAAACAGACCTGACATAGGAATTTTTATATCCTATCCAAGTCTGATTTCTTTAAAATTATTCGTTATTTAGTATTATTTTTGTTAAACAAAATTGAGTTGTTAAAATCACTCCTTTATTTACTGAAACTGTGCCAGTACTTTACCATCTGAATCAGCTACAAACCATTTGATGCTAATACATTTGCCTCTCCATCCATAGCTGGTGTCATTATAATCCATACATGTCACAGGTATCAGCAGATAATCACCATATTTTATTACATCTGCACTGTAATCATACTTCTTACTTTGTTTAACAGATAACTTTATAAAGGATTTCTCCAAATTCGTTTTATTGGTTCCAGATGTAAATCGGGATACCGTTATGAAAGCTTTACCGTCTGCCTTTGTACTATAGGTTTTATCACCAATAATATCAAAGGATTCCGAACCATTGACTTTATATTCATAAGTAGAGGTTTTACCGGTCTTTGTATTATATTTAAAATGTTTCTCGCTGCTATCAATATAATTGAAAAAGATGCTGCTGCCATTATTATAAATCTTTTCTTCATAAGTTTGTTCTACAATAACAGTTTTTTTCTTTGAACTGGAATCTAATTTTATTAACGTTCCATACCAATAATAGCCAGAACCCTCAAAGGTACCGTATTGATAATATATGTCCCCATTAATCTTACTAATATCGGATACCATTGGATAGGTCTGTTCACTTCCATCCAATGTAACCTTATCTGTAGTCAAAACAGTAAGCTTTGTCTGCTTCGGCATCAATACGTAGGTGGTCAGTTTCGAAGAAGTTTCATTAAATTGGGTAAAATATAAGGAATCATCTAATTTTTTTATAAAATTAAAGGTCGTATTACCGGTATGTATCAACACAGCTTTTTTGCTGTTATACTCTCTTTTATAAAGTTTAATTCCCTTATCTTTCGTATCTGTATAGTAAATATTGTTATCATCAAGGGCTATAAGCGAGCCGTTACTTACTGTCTTTTTATCCTTGGAGTCAAGTGATAAGGAATAGATCCTGTTAATTCCTACATTTTGATCATAATCATAGCTGGTATAATACAAGGTTTTATTATGAATCATCATATTTAGGATATCATTCTTAGTCGACATAAGTTTGGTTTTATTACCCGTTGCAATCTCCAGCCGAACGATATTGTAGGTATTATCGTCACCCTTAACAGTTTGGATATAATAAATATTCCCTTTATCCTCTAACATGGGGGAATATCCATACACTTTTGCGTCACTGGCAGCGCTGGTAATCAGGGTACTTGATGGTAATAAAATAATGATCAGAAAACTGGCAGCAAATAATTTAATCAGTCGTTTTAATTTTACGTTCATTACATTCTCCTTATTGGGTGTTTTCATTATCTTTATAGCAGCAGATACTTATATTGCACTGAGACATAACTTACTATAAACCTGCTGCCTTATTTCTTTACAATTATTATTTTAGTGATATTTCGCAGTTATATATGTGTTTTATGTTAACCATGATTCTTATATAAGAATACCGCTGCATTCTTCTTTTAGTAGATACAATGTAAGAAACCGAGTATTTTTATCATTATATATACGTTGCCATGTTTCATAATCCATCCATTAGAAAATACCAGGAACCTTATAAGCTATTCCAATCCCTATTATAAAGGAAGCGGTATTGGCTGTCAATGCATAGACACCGGGCTTCCATCCCGGTACGGCTTTTTGACTGTATTTTTTTAAATACCAGGTATAAAGAACTGCCTCCGTAATAAATACCGCAACTTCCAGGAGAAAATAGAATAATAAAAATGCCAGTTCTCCTAAATGATAATTAATCACATTCAAAGTAAAGTTCAGCGCAATCTGGGTTACAACATTAACAATCATAATGAAACGAACCTGCTTTGGTTCCCTGAAACCGAATAATAGAGCTATGCCAAGCTCAGTAACAATCGTAAGTACGATACGGATAATCAGGGACAGCATTTCATTCGTATACTTATAGGTTTCATCCGCAGAAAGGCTTATGCCTGAAACTTGTGCGGTAAAGTAGCTGTCAAAGGCATATCGTTGGTAGGTTTCGTCACTAATAATAAAACTATCTGTTTCAGGGAAATACAGAAGTATTTTAAATACCTGCGGTGGATAATAGGTCCAGCTAAATTGATTGGTTTGAGTACAGTCTTTAAAGTATTGTAAAAAATAATATCCATCCGCATCCTGATACTCCACAAACTTCTGAAAGATCTCATACTCTTCATCCCCTTCCTGATAATGTGCATTTGCATGATTACCCGCATTAAGTGCTGAGAATGGTCCGGTAGATTTCTGTTCCGAAAGCAGGGTGGCATAATAGGTTTTACCATTTATTCCTTTAAAATCAATTACAACAGACGGTTTTGGTCCCATGTCTGCATGGGCAGTATAAGGGAATAGAATTGTTATAATAAAAGAACAAAACATAATTACAGCTATTTTCTTCACAATGCACACACCCTCCTATCTAAGATTCTTCTGGTTCCTGCTTAGTTACGGATTCATTGTATATATCATACCATGACCTTCATGATCATTAGGTCTTACCCGGAATCCTAATTTCATATAAAAATCTTCTTTTCCTTTCGCTGCCATGAGTCCTACGGCAGTATGCGCATGCTCAAAAGAATTATTCTTAATAAACTTCATCATACGGGTAACAATCTCTGTACCGATACCCATTCTCTGATAATCTGGCGCTATAAATACATCCTGCAAATAGAAAATACGTGCTCCATCCCCAATTATTCTACCCATACCGGCTATTTTTCCATTTACCATTGCTGATACGCAAAATAAACTATTTTTTATTGCTTTATCCGCCTGCTCAATATTCGCCTGACCAAATCCTACCGCCGCCTGCAGTAAGCATAATTCTTCTGCCGTAACAGTATTTTCATAATATATGATATCATTCATTGAATTCTCCTCAAATAAGTTATGTTCGCTCCATATCCTACACCTTAGCTTCTGCTGTTATACTGATTTCTTAAAACAGATAATTCTATTTGCTTCTTGGAACCCAAGGTGTAAATGGAAATTTAAGCTTTCCGAATTGCTAAGTTCACAATCACTGGCAAATTCGCTGCACCCTTTCTTCTTTGCCCAAATTTCACATTGAAGAACAAGATTTTTCCCTATGCCTCTATTACGGTACTCATCTTTTACAAAAACCCCTTCCAAATATCCAACAGGACTGCTTTTGGTACTTCGACATAATCATTCCGTAAACTGCACTGTGCAAATCCGACGGTCACTGTTTCTATGAAATAGAGAAAAACTGCTGTTTTGTTTGAAGTAATATATTCTATCATTTCATTCTGTAAATAATTGATATCATTATCCGGCCATAATAACCTTGCTAATTCTGCAACATTTCTACTGTCATGGACTTCTGCCTGTTTTATCATAATTTATGCCCTCTTTGTTAGCCTTTCTTCATGAAACTAAAAAAACCTTCTAACCAATAACTGATTGTTGATAGACCTAATTTAAATCCTTACAGCTCCGCACTAAACATATAAGCCGTGCTGTATTTATCACATCCGTCAAGAAACACCTCCGCAGTCCAATATTTATCCGGATACGGAATGTTTACCCCTTGTCCAAGCATAATGTTACGGGTGACATCATACATGGCATCGCTGTCAAAACCTTCGCGTTTGTGCATAGCCTCCACATCACCGGAAAACGTTGCGTATGCAAACTGGGAAATGAATGGCAGACCTGCCAAGCCATCGTTATGGGTAACAAAATCAAAATAGACAAATCCTTCTGGTACAGGAGTTTCCGCTTTCATAAAACGTCCCCAAAAGCCGTGCCATGGTCCAACATCTACACTAAGCCCGTAATGATGCATAAATAAAACATCATAGTCAATGTCCGATTTATACTCGTTTAAAGTGTCTAGAATGCGGAATAAATCCTTGCGAACATCAATATCATCTAAGTCATCACCTTCTCGCCCGATAAAGCGCATGGCAGACAGTTCCTTGTATTCAAAGCTGTCTACTTTAAAGCCCTTTTGCTGACTTTGCACCATGTCCGGCATGAACAACGCCCATTGAACTGCCGCGTCGCAGTCCTTCAGGTAATTGATATATCCATAAAAATCCACACCAAGCGTACCATATTGACCTGTTGGATTACCCGCCATGATTTTCCTGATTCTGCGCTTTTCCATAACAGAAAAATCGTTAAACACACTGGTAACTGTTTCCTGCAGCCTCTCATCGGCTGAACATCCAGATAATTCAGCATCAAACCTGTCTAATGCTTTGAACACCGCTTCGTTGACCACACCGGACAGTTCGAGTTCCTTCAAATATGTACGAAGCTGCGCGTTCTGTTCTTTGAAACGCGCAAACACACCCTGCATCAAAATCTGTTCATTTTCATTGAGTTTTTCATCACCCCATTGGGAATCGTCCAGTACCCATTCGGTTAACGCATCAAAAACGCCGGGATTTTGTCCTCTTGCTTTTAATGCCCAGCCAGCAATTCTTTTGTATTTCTCCCCAGCCGTCAGTGTCTCATCCTTATGTCCTTCCAGGTCGCTCCAATAAAACTCGTCAATTAATTTACGTGACATATCAAATCCTCCTTGAATGGTAACGTTAATGGACAACGGATAAAATAGCTTAACATTTTCCCGCTGCACCTTAGATGGCGGCATGCCATGAAACCGTGTAAACGCCTTTGAAAAGCTTTCCTGCGTATCATATTGATATCGCATAGCCACATCAATGATTCTGCTATTTGACTGTAATAAATCCTGTGCAGCTAAACTCATTCGTCTATTGCGAATGTATTCGCCTATGGTCATACCCATTACTAAATGGAAAATGAGCTGAAAATGGGAACTTGATGTATAGGACTGGCTTGCTAATTCATCTATGTTAATATCGTCGGTCAAGTGCTTTTCAATGTAATGAATCGCATTTGTCAGGCATTGTATCCAGTTCACAGGCTAACCTCCTTTCAAGGAATAATTTTATACTATCATGTCTCAGAAAGTCATGTCTTAGAATACGATGATTTGTCATAAGATAATTAAAATTTTCTAACATCATATATAGTAAATAAATAATAATGAGTAGTTCTAAGCTATCAACTTTTGTGTAAGAAGATTACTAAAGAGTATGCTTCGTAAGTTTATCTGCCAGGTTTTCATATACTTTCACCATTGCCATGGTCATTAACACATTAAAGCAAGATGTACAAGCCGGAATCAGATCATTCTCATTAACGCACCACAATACAAACATTATTTGGGAACATACAAAGCATACTTCATGAAGTATTCGTGCTGTTCTGCGATAAGCTTTCTGATTTCACTGACATCAGATATCGTAACCTCGGGTATATCCAACACAAATGCACCACACGCATCTTTGCTTTCTCCGTTTGGGAACGTATAGGTATAAACAAATTTATCACCCTTACAATAACCACAATCCCCACATTTTGCGAGGCGGTTATTGCTTGATAATATCCTATCTCGAATAACACTGGCAAATTTGTCCGAGTATTTAATACAAGATGAAAAACGTAATCCGAAAAATGCTTTTCCAGTACCCTCTCGGACGCCGAGCCGTGCTATTACTCGGTTATGGGCAAGGTTATTAAATGAAAGAATAAACCCTTTTGTACGTTTTCTTATGGGAGTATAATCCAATTCAACCAAGGCCTCGATTATAGGTTGATAGACCAGTCTCTCCTCACTGCTTATCATCTCATAGAATTCTAAAATAAATTCTTCCCATCTCTTCATAATGAACCTCCTTGGAATCGTAACAGTTTAGGCTGTTTATCTTAGTCCCCTTCTCTGCTATACATTTGACTATAATACTCGTAGGTTAGATACCTTCAAAATTGAGATAGCACCTTAAAATTCTTTGTCTCAATTGAGATAAAACTATTTAGAATTTTGAAAACATCATCATAATCTGTTTCATGTGTTGTAAAACTATATTGATAACCATCGTTTACCCATGTATAATCAAAAGTCAATCTATTACCCCCTACGATTTTTACATTTACAGTTTTTGATGCCTGTGTATCAAAATCAGACCAAGCTGAGGCTATCATTTCCAGTGAATTGATATCACTTGAACCAATATATTCAAATGTCCAACCGCCTTCCTTCCACCATACTGATGTACCATCTTCATATGCAGTTATGCCAGGTGTAAGTTCAAAGTGCTTGGCATCTTCGGGTTTTTTAGCTGAGTCTGCGGTTATCTTGCTTTTTCCTCCGCTAATAGCTCCAACAAAATCAACTTCACTAACAGGTCCATTTTTATTAAGCAAGTCACTATTATCATTGAATTTCACAGACACCTTAGTAGCATAAACATTGATGTTATATGAATCCTCATTACCAGATGCCTCTAGGTAATACTTTTGTATGCCGTCTTTGTTAATAATAGGAGCCCAATTACATGGCAAATAAACTGGTATGTCTGTTGTTTCCATCAACCAATTCATCATATCTGTATTAAAATCTGCTTCTTCAATTTTTTGCATTCCCCCTGTTATAGGTGTAATTGATACTACATTTTTGGCTTGAAGACCCGTATCTGATTTCTTTTCTGTTTGTTTTTGTTTATCGCAAGCTACCACAAGGATACAGCATAGAATGATAACTCCCATATAGCTATATCTTTTTATCATAGACAACTCCATTCTTTTTATTCATTTTAACAATTCGTAATTGAATACCTTCTTATTTTTACATTTTACACCACCATTCCAATTATTGCTACCATTATTTTCTAGTACGGTACCAAGGGTATGGTATGAGGTTATTACTTCACTTCTCTTTTCTTCCTCTTTTTTCTTCATTTAAAAAGGAGAAAAAAGTTGAGATGCTTAATTTCACTTGGGTTATTCAGGGATTTTCTACCGTTTAATTTAAGAAGCGTTGCATGGTCTGTAATTGAAAAGATAAAAAAACAGACCTGAGACGGGGCGGCTTAATGCCCTATCTAGGTCCGATTACTAAGATACTTTCGCAAGATTTTCTAATTCATTTACTGTCAACGAAGATAAGCGGGGTTACCTTGACAATAAGGACGAGGTGCCTCGAAACAAGATTCTTCTTAATAGCAAACAATAACACCGCCATCCCCTGCATACATAGTACTTACTCCGGCCGTATCTACAATAAAACAATCTTTAAAAGGCACTCTTTTTAAGATCTCATCTCTTACAAACAATGCCCTGTTATAATTATTGCAATGTGAGATGGCAAGAGTCCTATCTTCCGGCTGAACGGCATCCTGTTCGATCAGGGTTGCCAGTAACAATAAAGCTTTTTGGATTCCCCTGGCCTGGTCGAGTTTACATATGTTGCCGTCTGCTGTTCCTGCCATAACCGGTTTAATATTTAATACACTGGTTAAAATTGCTTTAATACCGGTAAGACGTCCGCTCTTTCGTAAGGTGTCCAGGTTTTCCAGGACAAATTTTGTACTTAATTTTTCTCTGAAAGCTTTGACTGATTGGACGACATCTTGAAACTCTTTACCCGCTTCTACATATTCCTGAATTTTCTTTGTAATTAAGGTCTGACCCACTGATGCGGAACAGGAATTAAAAATTTCTATATTTTTATGAGGATTTTCCTCTAAGTATAATTTTCTGCCAAGTACTGCACTGTTATATGAGCCGCTTAGATTGGCTGATAAAGTAACCACGTATATATCTTCTTCTCCGCCATATAGTTTCATATATGCTTCCGGAGAAGGACAGGAAGATTTCGGTGAGTTCGGACTTGCTGCTACAATGCGTAAAAATTCTTTCTGATTAAATGTTTCATCATCTACAATAGTTTTGTCATCAACCTGCAATGATAGAGGTACTGAATAAATATGTTTATCTTTCTTCATACTATCTGTTAAGTCCGTACAACTATCCACAATTATTTTATAAGCCATTGGTTTATCCTCCTAAGATATTGAAGCCTTTTATATTTCAATTACATATATTGGTAATTACAACCATGTAATTCTATAAACTTTACTATGACATATAGTTTTCATTACTATTAATCATAGCATACTATATTTGATTTTTAAAGCCCTTTTCATAAAGACTTTCTAAATATTTTCTAAACTCAGGAGGTTTATTTAGATTTTTTTATAACACTATTTATTTCATGATGCTATTTCATTCACAATGGCTTTCGGTTCGTACTCCTAGTTAAAACAGAAGAACCGCTCCTGGATAACATGGAGCGGTTCTTCTGTTTATATTTAATAAAGTCCACAATGTTCCTTCTCCCATAAACATTCAAATTTAAAACAGGTATGGGTGTGATAACAGGCATCTCATGCCTGGAACATTCTGTTCTTTTTGCTTTATGAAATCTATCTCTAATCTCTTATTAATAATGATTATTTCGCTAAAACCATCATAATCTCATTGCTTCTGCTGATAAACTTAGTCATCGCTTCTGCATCAAGAGGTTTATGACTTAACATAGCAAGGTCATATAGTTGTTCGCAGATCATTGTTACATGTTCTGCTTCACCATGTTCAAATATATACTGTACCAGCTTATTGTTGGAATTTAGCACAAGGGTTTCACTGCTTCCAAACATTCCGGGATCCATGCCGTACATATTGTACATCTTCATCATATCCTGCATTCTACGGCTTTCTTCAGAAAGGGTTATCATAGAGGATACTTTATCGTTTTTAAGCTTCATAACTTTAACTTCCAGTTTTTCTTTATTCAGTACTTTTCTGAATAATTCAGTAAGCTTCTCGTTTTCAGTTTTTAAAGCTTCCTCATCATTGGATTCCTTAAAGCTGTCGGTAATATCCGCATCGATTCTCTGGAAACGGTAGGATTTTTCCTGCTGCTCTAACTGAGTAATAAATGGCTGGTCTATGTTATGTGTTAAAATAAGTGCATCAATGCCTTCTTCTTTAAACATGTTAATGTACTGGCTTTGCTGCTGTTCGTTCGTAACATAATATACAAGTGTTTGATCTTCTTTTTCTTCTGTTTTCGCTTCGGCAGCTTCTGCTTTTTCTTCGCTGTCTTTTCCTTTATCCTCGACCGCTTCTTCGTTATCTCCTTTAGAAGCTTTTACATATTCCGGTAAGGTTAAATATTTACCGTCCAGATTCTTAAAGATGATGAAATCTTTCATCTTATCACGGAACTTGTCATCCTTTAAGCAGCCAAATTTAATGAAAGGACTGATATCATCCCAGAATTTTTCATAGCTTTCCCTTTCCACTTTATACATACCGGAAAGCTTGTCAGCCACTTTCTTTGTAATATAATCAGAAATCTTCTTAACAAATCCATCATTCTGAAGAGCACTTCTGGATACATTTAAGGGTAGGTCAGGACAATCGATGGTACCTTTTAACAGCATTAAGAATTCAGGAATAACTTCTTTGATATTATCTGCAATAAATACCTGGTTGCTGTATAATTTGATTGTTCCTTCTAACGTATCATATTCTGTATTTAATTTAGGGAAATATAAGATACCTTTTAAGTTAAATGGATAATCCATATTCAAATGAATCCAGAACAGAGGCTCTTTATAATCCATAAATACCTGACGGTAAAATTCTTTATATTCTTCTTCCGTACAGTCATTGGGATGCTTTGTCCAAAGAGGCGTGGTGTTATTAAGAGGTTCCGGTTTCTTAGGTCCCTTTTTCACAGGTTCAGAAGCGGTCTCTGAATCAACCTCAGTATCATCAGTTTCTTCCTGCTCAGACACATTGCCGTCTTCATCTACAGAAGCATCGATTATAGTCTCTTCTTCCTCAGTAACCTCTTCTTCGGTCTCTTCCTCTACTGGTGCATTGGCATTCTTAAAATAAATTTCGATTGGCATAAAGGAACAGTACTTCTGGATCACTTCCTTGGCACGGTATTCATTGGAAAACTCATAACTGTCTTCATTTAAGTAAAGTGTTATTTCAGTTCCTCTAAGCTCACGGTCTCCTTCTTCCATGGTGAATTCAGTGCCGCCTTCTGATTCCCAGTGAACACTTGCAGCACCCTCCTGCCAGGATAAGGTATCAATTGTAACCTTATCGGCAACCATGAATGCAGAATAAAAACCTAAACCGAAATGACCGATGATTTGTTCTTCATTAGCTTTATCCTTGTATTTATTCAAGAAGTCGGTAGCACCGGAAAATGCGATCTGGTTAATATACTCTTTCACTTCATCAGCGGTCATTCCAATACCATTATCGATGAATTTTAAAGTTTTTTCTTCGGGATTAACGATTACATCAATTCTATATTTATTATCTTCCGGAAGGGTTACTTCTCCCATAAGTTCCAGTTTTTTTAATTTCGTAATCGCATCACTGCTGTTGGATATTATTTCCCTGAAGAAAATATCATGATCGGAATAAAGCCATTTTTTAATAATGGGAAATATATTCTCCGAATTAATGGAAAGACTGCCATGTTCATTCAACATAAAATCGCTCCTTTTATATGGTTATTTTTTATTTTTCTTTTGATAGAAATAATATTAATACTATAGAATAAGTTTGTCAAGAAAAAATTAGCACTCATTTCGTGTGAGTGCTAACAAATTTATAATTTATATGAAATTCCATTATTTATAATCATTAAGTTACTCAATACATTAACAATAAAAATCTCTATATAAGCCAGTTCGTTGAACTATAAATAGTGTGAAAATAAGTACATTAAACTCAACAGCCTATGATATTTCCTTTTATAAACACAACAATCTATAATATTTCCTTCCATAAAACTCAAAAATCTATAATATTTCCTTCCAAAAAACTCAATAATCTATAATATTTCCTTATCAAATTCAATAAGATCTGTTACTCAATTAACCATCAGTTATATTTATTCTCAAGTCCCTCTAATATCTTTATATATTTATCCTGAATTCCTTGTCCCTTTGCTTCCTTTTCAAATAGTTCAGATTTTTGGTTTATATCATTTAAAATATGCTCCGGCAGGTTTTTTCCGCCATAGGTATAGACCACGGCATCCTCTTTCTCGATATGCCTGGTCAAAAGATGGGTATAGCTGACCGCATTACTGATTACATCCAGCTTGCTTTCTTCCTCTCCGGACTTAACCCGTTTCAGGGCATCATCTAAGTCGCTTATATATAATCTGCCAAGGTCATGTTCCACCAGCATACCGTGAGTAACCAGATTATCTCCGATTCCGCCTAAATGAGACTGCATTTCTTTAAATAAGAATTTTTCCTCCTTACCATGATGATGCATATCCGCATAATTTCTGATAAAATCAATTATTTGATTAAAATCCTCATAATCAATATCCTGACCTTTCAGTATGAGATAACAGGCCTTTCTGACAACCTTTAACATACGCATAATGTATTTATGCTCATTTACCATCAGATCAATACTGTTCATAATTCCTCCATTCTACCCTTCACAGCAAAGGTGAACACAGCTTTTTATTATTGCCTAGTTCCAATCTCCACCTATACAACCACAAATAAGAAGCAACAAGCAATATAACCGGCAAAATGTTTCCATTCTGCCGGTCATATCACAATTTTACTATTTTTTATAATTATAGTATTTGTCCGGAACTATGAATTATTCACATAACCTAATCTAATTTAATTTGACACTCTGCAATTGACACTCTGCAAATCATATATTCAAAATCCGTAAAAATTATTATGAAATAATCATTCCTCTTCCACTGCAATCTCATAATGTTTTAAAAACACCTTCAAATCGTCATCCCAAGCCCGTTCCAGGGTTTTATCCATGCTAAAGCTCTTTACGGAGGTTCCGGTAATCAAATATAAATTGCCCTTATCAAACCGGATATTTAAAAAAAGTCCGTTTATATCAGCTGTCTGAAAAGGAGCACCTGATTTCGTCAACACTTTTTCCGTATTGGAAGGTGATAATAATAATACTATTTTAATGCTTAAAGGAAGCTTATTTCCTTTAATTAACGAATAAGCTATAGGTTTAATCTCGCTCCAGGTTGAATACTTTCTTCCTTCGAGGACTTCCCGTTCTTCGCTTGAATAATATTCCTCATTTAAATTTCCTGCAATCTGAAAATGATTAAATGTATTAATATGCAGTTCAGAAAGCAGAAAATTGTCGAATACCGTTTGAACCAGCAGACTTGACATAAACGCTTTTATATCGATTATTTTTAAAGATATCATGTATATTTCCTCCTATGATGCAAACACTAAGATAGCATGTATTAAAACACATGTATGATACAAAGGACTTCAGAAAAAGGATAAAACAGGAGGGCAAAATTATGTATTTTGAACATTCTAAGCGAAGCTACTATCGGTTCCCCAGTAAAAATAGTATAACGGATTTTGATACTCAGGCACCCTACTATTTTCCGGAAAAGAATTCTGTTGGATCAGATGAGTTATATGGAAGCTTCCAGGACTCAAATTACTATAATTATGATGATTTCCATGATCACGCACATGAAATGACCTTATGAAACCCAGCTATGAAGCCTAAGATAATGATATGATTACAGAACGGGGGTGCTTATTTTCCTGACATCCCCGTTTACTTGTGTTAAAACACCGGCAGCAGGCTGATTAAATATAAGACAAAAATATGAGCCGGATAAAATACATAAAACAGATATTTGTTTCCCTGACGGCCTCGTTTTCCGTTATAAGTCAAAATAAACATCATGGATACTGCTCCAAGGGTCTGAATGCCAAGACCAAACAAGGTATTAACAGACAATACTGCCAGCACAAGCAAAATTTTATTATTGCGTAATAAATAAAATGCTACAATCATTAATACACCCATATATTCATAATCCGTATTAAGTTTATAGGCGATAAAACACCCTGTCAGGATTAGGAGGCTTTGAAGTAATTTGTCTATTACTATATTCTTTGCAAATACTGTCAAGGTTATGCTAAGCCCATAGATTACCGCAAGACCGATAAACAAGGTGAAAAATATGTTCTGATGCAGCAAAAAGCCATTATGTATTGACCGGCTGGTAAATGCAAGGTCAAAAGGAATTTCTGAAATCAATGCGAATAATAAAAGCCTGGCTAAATATTTTTTGACATTATGGGTATGCAAAAAACCTTCCACTAACAAAAAACAAAAAATTGGAAAAGCCAGCCTTCCAATGCTTCTACATACCAGCCATGCCGTAGATTCCGACGGCAGTAGGATTGCCGCCATATGGTCAATGAACATGGTAATCATAGCAATTAATTTTAAATTGAAACCATTCATACTTACTTTACCATACCTTCTACCCATTTTATAAGTTAATTTAATTATTGCAAAATTTTATAAACAATTTTCTTAACCCTGCTGGTTATAAAAAATTACTATACCAGACAAGTTAGCTCTTCTGTCATTGACTGCTTAAAACAACAACGGATCTGGCACCGACTTCATAAAATCTTTGATTTACTGCAATTCGTGTTCCTTTCAGATTACTGCCAATCCCAGTATCAAAAAGCACCCTCCACTGTCTGCCTGACGGCAGTTTGGGAAGATCAAACCCATGTTTCTCCCAATGCATGTTAATGCCAAGGTAAAAAATCTGGTCATTTTCTTGCCTGTTTATCTTAACATAATTGCCGGCAAACATAACCCCAAGCACTCTGCTGTAATGGCTGTAATCCGGAAACCAGGCCTTTAATCCATGAAACGATAAATCCGGGAAACCGCAGGATATATAATCCATACTGCGCAACTGCCCCTCCATATGAAGGATGGGATGCTGCTTTCTTATGGAAATCACCTGTTTCACAAATTCGAAGATGTCCCCATTCGTATTTAATAAGTTCCAGTCAAGCCAGGAGATTTCATTATCCTGACAATAAGCATTATTGTTCCCTTCCTGAGAATTACCAAATTCATCTCCTGCTAGTAAAAGGGGGGTTCCCTGACTTAAGAATAACAGCAGAAAAGCATTATAAATCTGCTTTCTCCTTAAGGCTAAAACCTTTTTTAACTTAGTCTTGCCTTCTATTCCGCAATTCCAGCTGTAATTATAATCTGCACCGTCCTGGTTGTTTTCACCATTTCTCTCATTATGTTTTAAATCATAGGAAAACAAATCCATAAGCGTAAACCCGTCATGGTTGGTGATATAATGAATCACACCACTTTTATCCGGATTCCTCTTAATATGATAGGACGCTGTTTTTGTCTGATCTTCGTCTCCTCTTAAAAATTGTTTCATATGACTGGAATAGTCAGAATTATATTCTGCCAGATTTTTAAATACAATGCCAGAGTCCTTCGGATAAATCTGCTGAAAGTCCCAGCCCTCTGCCATTAATTTTGTTTTTCCAAGGTACGGATCTGTGGCTAATAAAGTTCCGGGTATGGTTTCTGAGGTCAATTTAAAACCGTCAATATGGTATTCCATTACCCAGTACCTTAGGCAATCCAGAATAAGACTGTGGCTGGTACCTTTTACAAAGTTCATTTCCATTATAACTTCGATGCCATTACGATGGAGGGCGGCAATCATATTCTTTAATTCCAAAACCGCCTCAGAGGGGTTAGAACTATAGGAGGCTTTTGGTGCAAAGTAGGCATTTTCCTTGCTGTAACCCCAATAGTTTATTTTCTCAGTGCTGACAATCCCTCTTTGGAGTATTATTTCATTATATTCATAAATAGGAAGCAGCAAAACCGCATTAATTCCCAGTTCTTTCAGGTAGGGGATTTTCTGCACGATCCCAAGGAACGTTCCGCTTCCCTGAACTTCTGAGGATAAATGCATGGTAAAACCTCTTACGTGTAATTTATATAATATCAGTTCAGAATAGGGAATGGCAAGGGGTGTTTCTCCCTTCCAGTCAAACTCACCGGTGAAAAAGCCGCCTTTGATACCACTTTTACTGCCGCTTCTTCCACCATCAGCAGCTATTTTACCATAGGTTTCCCTTCCATATATAAGTTTTGCGTAAGGATCGATAAATTCTTCACCTTTTCCCTGATACAGATAAGAAACTTCCGTTAGGTCCAAGTCCTTTACTATTACGGAAAATATACTGCCTGAGCGGTATTCTTCCGTCATAAGAATGGATTCTTTTAGCAGCCCGGAATTTACCTCATACAGATTCAGCCTGCAGGTATCACTTTCTGGAAGAGAAACAGAAAAATTAATTCCTTCTTCTAAAACTGTAACCCCCAGAGGAAGGGGTTTTCCTTTTCTTATTAAGAAACCCGAATCACTTTTCTTTACCACTTAAAACTCCTCCCATCCTGGGTTATAATGATAAAACCGGGTACTATCTCATTAAATATGCATCCGTTTATTTAGCTCTTCTCTAATATTATCCCCCTCAAATAAGATCACGGCTGCAAAAGATAATACACTGACCGATATGGATATAATCGAGGGGTATTTTGTATGCAGCAGGTCCAGCAGGATAAACAGAAGGGGAATAATTCCAAATATACTGTCCAGTACTATATAGATAACAAAATCCCTGGCTCCCAGCCGCATGATTTTAGCCATTACATACATAATTAACATGGCAACAACGCAGACAATAGGGATTACATAATCCAGTGACCATCCCCGCCAGCCGGTACGCCAGTCCCAAATCACCGCTAATATAGAGATAACCGCTACCTGCCAGATAATGCTTTTCGGTATATTGTGCCTCTTCCTGACAACCACACCCAGACTGATCCAGATACATAAAATACCGGCTATAATAAACATCGGCCAGTTAACCTTTACCGGAAACATGGCATTAACCGCCAGACTTATAACCACGATACAGATTGAAAGAAAGAGCATAACCCGAATCATTAAATTATACTGATAAGTTACCGGAACAACCGGAAATAACTCTTCCTCTTCACTGCCGGTGCCGGATAATGTATTCTGGCATAACGGACAGTATTTCCGGTCGCCCCGGACGTAAACCTTACAATGCTCGCAATACTGCATGGATTTTCCTCCTGTTTAAAGATTGGAAGCTATTTTTACATCGATGCCCTTTTTAGAAAGGGTTTGAAAGAATGTTTTTTGTATATCCGTATCCGAATAAGGCGATGTAAAACTTATTACCAGATTGTCGCCGTAAGAGCACATGCAAATCTGAGGACGTCTCGCACTGGTAAAAACATCAAATTGCCTGATATAAGGGGTAAACTCAGCCGGTATGGTTATTTTACCCACATTGGAGAGGGCTGCCGTAATTCCCCGTTCATTTATGCGGTTAGCAAGCTGCAAGGTAAGATCTTTTAAAGCTAAAGGTACGGCTCTTGCAAATACATTATGCTCAAGTGCTGCCAGGCGTTCTATTTGGTTCTTAAGGCGTTCTTCGGTTAATTCTCTGGCAAAGCTTTCACTAACACTTTTAATAACCTCTTCCATATCCGTTCTGTTTTTGCCAAAGTGGTAGCTGATATTAATAGTACTGAAAAAATTTCTGGCAGATTCTGATTCAAAGTAATTTCTCAAATTTACAGGAACAGATAGAACCACCGGCCGTCTTTTACCGCGCTCTGACATATTCTTATATATAGAATACATAAATAGAGCCGTAACATAAACCGTTAACGTTGTATTATATTCATGTGCGGCTCCCAGGACAGCTTTCACCGACATGGTTCCTTCCAATAACTGCATCTGGTTCTCTTCTCTTCTGGTTCCTCTGATATGATACGCCCTCTCGTTATTGACAACCAGGGAAATCCGTTTGCCGGTATAATACTTTAAGAAACTGTCATCCATTTTCTGTCTGACAGAGGCCTCATAGTCAAACTTAAGTTGTTGATAAGACAAGGTATCTTTATATTTTCTAATCAGGTATCGGTATAATAAGCTCTTCATAAACCAAAGCGCACCGGTGCCATCGGATAAGGCATGAAAGATTTCCAGACTGATTCTGTTTTTGTAATACAATACACGAAACAAAAGATTTCTTCTGTTTTCATTATAGATTTTAGCACAGACCGGCAGTGCTTCTTCTTCTACCACCGGGTGCAGATTACCTGTTTCAAAATAATACCAGAAAAAACCTTTTCTTAGGACTGATTTATATAGAGGAAAAACTTCTATGGTCTCATCCAATGCTTCCTGTAATAAGAAAGGTTCTACCCGTTCGAACAATTCACAGGCAAACCGAAAAACCTTGGTATCCCTGTCATTGCTGGTAGGCGGAAATATTTTCGCTGCATTGTCAAGCCTGGTCCATTCAACCCGTTTACGACGTTTCATTTATATTCTCCTCGTGAAGAAATCGGTTAATAATAGTATAGCAGCCCATAACATAGGCAGAATGCTTGGGAAAAGCTAAAAATCCATGGACTGCTCCTTTTATCCGTTCTATTCTTACAGTATTTCCATATTCTTGCAGGCGCAATCCATAAGCCTCACCTTCATCCCTTAAAGGATCATACTCCGCTGTTATTATCAGAGTATCCGGCTGATTGGTTAGTTCAGCAGCTAATAACGGGGCAACATAAGGGCTGTAACGATCCGCTTCATTACTAATATACAAATCCATATAGTCACTGATTCTCTGGGATGTTAGAAGATAACCTGTTCCATTCTCCCGCACAGACGAAAAAGGCGAGTTTTCACTATGATCATGGTAGGTTAAGGGGTACAAAAGAATCTGTCTGGTAACATTAAACTCTCCCCTATCCTTAGCCATTAGGGATACCACTGCTGCCAAATTACCGCCTGCACTGTCTCCGATTAATATAACTTCCTCTGGTTTCTTCTCAAAGACATCATGATTTAAAACAATTTCTCTTGTGACATAATAGCAATCCTCAGCTCCTGCCGGAAAGGGGTATTCCGGTGCCAGTCTATAATCGACGGATACCACCTGATAACCAGTCTGATTGGCCATGTTGGCACAGATATAGCTGTAACTGTCAATATTACCGGTTACCCATCCTCCTCCATGAAAGAATACCAGTACTTTAAACTCATGATCCTGACCAGGTTTGAAAATCCGAACCGGTATTTCTCTTCCTTGACAGATGATTTTTTTATCCAGTAAATTATACAACGGTTTTATATAAGGATGAGCTGCTAGAATGATATTGCGATGCAGCTTATAATTCTTCTTTAAATCAATTGGTAAAGTAAGGGCTTTTAAAGCCATTTTCCGAACCTTGTTCATAGCCATAGGCATCTTCCTTGCTGTATTTGGTAATGTCTCCATTTTATAGAAGAAACCGTAAAAAGTCAATGATACGGGCTCTGGAATACCTACAGATTTAAAAATAATTTTATATCGGAATTAATAACCCTAATTATATAATCAGCGGTTTCTTCGCATCCAGTATTATTGAAACCATACCTAAACTGCTAATGCTGTTTCTGGTATCAAACCGAAAGGATCGTCCGATTTTACCGTCCACCGGATTCCAATAATGATAATGAAATCTGCCATCTTCGTCACAATATTCCAGCAGTTCTACGGTAAATCCGGCTTTTTCAAACACTCTTTTTAGTGTCACATAATCATACACGATTTTGTGCGTATAAGCCGGATGATCTACTGGACCAGGACCGCCAATCTGAACCAGTTTCTGATATGCTTCATTCCTGAAATTGATATCCGGAACCGCACATCTTATATATCCCCCAGGTGCTAAAAAATCATAGCAGTTTCTGGCCGCCAAAATTCCCTCTTCCTCCGTCATATGTTCCCAGACATGCTCCGCTAACATAGCTTCGATTCCATTCTCCTCTGATATGTTGAAAAAATCTTTTTTATGTAACAAATTTAAATCTTCTTCCTGTGTACTTATCCATCCTTCAAAACTGGTTTTTCCTGCTCCAATAATAATTTTCATCTTTTTCCTTTTCTTCCTATGATAATGGGTATATTCTGAAACATTTAAAAATAATCAATTTATTATCTCTTCTTATAGGACATATTAATTATACCACGACGTTTCCCATATATATACATTAATTTCATTATTATCTTCTGTCTTCGCACCATTGAATAAAGAATAAAAAGCGTAAACCAGTTTATTTTACAATTTCTGAGGCAGTTAAAACTCTATCAGGACCAAAATAAGTCCCAGCTTCCCAGAAAAATCAATAAAACACTTGCAAAAACGTAAAATTACGTTAAAATAGAAATGATGTTAACCATACAAAATGATCGAGAGATTTAGGTGTGAAGAAAAAGCATCTCCACATCATTACGGGAAGGTTGAAAGAAAATATATAATTGAAAGGATGCCACAATACGATTCTTTCAACCTGTGAAACTTTCACATGTTAATTTGTGGCAGTATCGCAAGAAACTTGCGATATGCAATGGGTATAAAGATGATACAAGCAAGTAATATAACTTTAAGGCTTGGTAAACGAGCTTTATTTGAAGACGTAAATATTAAATTCACCGAAGGAAACTGCTATGGTTTAATCGGTGCCAATGGTGCGGGAAAATCAACTTTTTTAAAGATTCTATCCGGACAATTAGAAGCAACCCAGGGTGATATTATCATAACCCCCGGACAACGGTTATCCTTCTTACAGCAGGATCACTTTAAATACGACCAGTATGATGTTTTAAATACTGTAATTATGGGTAATCAACGTTTATATGATATCATGATTGAAAAAGATGCCATCTATGCCAAAGAAGACTTTTCAGAGGCTGATGGTATCCGTGCCAGTGAATTAGAAGGTGAATTCGCTACCTTAAACGGCTGGGAAGCAGAATCTGATGCAGCAACCCTTTTAAACGGTCTTGGTATTGATACCGGACTGCACTATAAACTTATGAGCGAATTAAACGGCAGTGAAAAGGTCAAGGTATTATTGGCACAGGCCCTGTTTGGTAACCCGGATATCCTGTTACTAGATGAACCTACCAACCATTTGGACTTAGAAGCCATCCGCTGGCTGGAAGAATTCTTAATTAATTTTGAAAATACTGTAATTGTTGTATCCCATGACAGATACTTCCTAAATAAAGTATGTACCCATACCGCCGACATTGATTATGCCAAAATCCAGCTTTATGCCGGTAACTATGATTTCTGGTATGAATCCAGTCAGTTAATGGTAAAACAGATGAAGGAAGCCAACAAAAAGAAGGAAGATAAAATCAAAGAATTACAAGAATTTATCCAAAGATTCAGTGCTAATGCTTCCAAATCCAAGCAGGCTACATCCCGCAAAAAAGCACTTGAGAAAATTGAACTGGATGACATCCGTCCTTCCAGCAGAAAATATCCTTATATTGATTTCAGACCCAGCAGAGAAATTGGCAATGAAGTCCTTACTGTAACCAATCTCTCTAAAACAATTGACGGTGTTAAGATACTTGACAATATATCATTTACTATAACCCGTGAAGATAAAGCAGCCTTTGTTGGACCTAACACCCAGGCAACTACTACTCTGTTCCGTATACTCGCAGGAGAATTAGAACCTGATGAAGGGAATTATAAATGGGGAATCACAACTTCCCAGTCGTATTTCCCAAAAGATAATACAAAGTATTTCGATACCGATGATACCATTGTAGACTGGCTTATGCCATTCTCTCCGGAAAAAGATGTAACATATGTCCGCGGATTTTTAGGAAGAATGTTATTTGCAGGTGAAGAAGGTGTTAAGAAAGTCAGAGTTCTCTCCGGTGGTGAAAAGGTAAGGGTAATGTTATCCAAAATGATGATCGTTGGTGCCAATGCCTTAATTATGGATGAGCCGACCAACCATCTGGATATGGAATCCATTACCGCTTTAAATAACGGTTTAATGAAATTCCCCGGGGTCATCTTATTTACTTCCCAGGATCATCAGTTTATTCAGACCATAGCAAACCGTATTATGGAACTTACACCAAACGGCTTAATCGATAAGGTTACTACTTATGACGAATACTTAGACAGCGATGAGTTTGCACGTAAGAGACAGGTAATGCAGATTGACCGCGGTGAAGATGATATCTGATAAAACAGTTTAAATAACCAGACTTTCACTGGTTTTTAAGTGAAAATACTCCGCGAGGCTTCTTCTGGCGGAGTATTTTTATGTATAAGGATACCCTATTGTCAAAGTGAGGGCTGCAAGCTAACTTCATGGAATAAACCTTCTGAAAAGTATTTTTGCTTTTATTCTAAGCAATGTTTCTGCAGCCACTTTGTAAAACAACAAATATCCGGGGTATCATAAGAATCAGCGAAGATTTATACTGAATAGATACAAATTCTTCATATACAAAGAATCTGGCTCGCCAGACTCTACGCTGACGCGCTGTCACATCAGTGACACCTTCCTATTAAGCGTCATGTGCATTGCAGGTCCTGCTTTTATTATATAGGATGGTTCAGAGAACGTTCCTGTATAATAAAAAAACAACGCTATCTTAAATAAAGTTGTTAATACTACTTTATTTAAGATAGCGTTATGTTATAAAACGATAAGCGCATATTATGCAGTTACGACCAGCCTATCAGAAAAATTTGTTTCAAATATGTGCAATATAGCGTCAACCACCTTGTGGCACAATTCCACGATATACATACAATCAACCTTAATAACTTTGATTGCCTTTAAATATTCCTCATGCATTTCTTTTATAAACAGCAAGATCTCATCCACGGTTTTAAATAAAGCACTTTTCTCCCGTCCTATCACGGCTTCATCACTCAGAACATAAGACTTAAATGCAAACTTTAAGTCCTTTTCATAAGAGCAGTGTTCTTTTAAACTGCCGGTAAATATTTCATTATGAGGAAAGGTAAAATAATCCGCTATATAATGGGTAATTACTCCAAGATGCCTGGAATAATATCCGGTAAATCCTCTATCGATATCATAATTGTCTGTAATTTTCAGTATTTCTTTCCTTAATATTTCAAAGGTTTCTTCAATATTATGTTTTCTTGTAATGAAAGAAGGCACACAGTCTGGTAAAATACTGCCTATATAAAATGCTTTCTTGTGATTTTGTAAATCTTCAAACTTCATACTTTTTATTAAATAATTCGCTAAAGAAATATGCGATTTTTTTCTCATAAAGTCCCCCAGTCTTAAAGGTGAGTCATTATATCTTATGCTTTACTATAGAAAAGGTCCTTCGATATATTTCGACATATCGTGTCGCCGCTAACATTCATTGTACTACTACTTTATCAAATAAACAACATTTTTATTAATAGTAAATATAGGTAATTATTAAATATTTATAAGTCAGGCTTAATAATTATGTATTTAGCGGTGTATGCTTATAAGTGGTTAAGAGACCTTCTGACTTTCGAATCATATACTATATTATAAAACAATTCCAACTAAATATAAATAGTAAAATTTAAAAATATCAGTTATAAGAGTAATAACATAAAACTCTTAAAGTTAATATGGTAATATTTTCTCACCACAGATTACAAACAATTGCACCAAACTATTGAAAATAGCCCATTTATATTGACATTTGCCACATTTTCATGTAAAATTATAACAATTGCACATGAAAACAAGCATTACTTATTAATCAAAAGGCACTTATAACGAGCAGATAATCTTATTGGATCATAGCTACTCTTTCCTTAAGAAGTAATTTATCATATTCAGGGATTAAGCTTAGGTCTTAAGATACATATCATATATAGTTTAATTATAGTAACTCATTTTTTAACTGTTAACTATTCGAAAAACTCTATTCGCTGCACAATACACATTGTGTTAAACACTGTATGAACTACTACTACGGTTATACTTGCCGCCCATTAAGAATTAGGAGATGATAATTTGGACTCGAGTGAAGTCACGCAACTGATCATATTAGGTATATTATTGCTACTATCCGGATTTTTTTCATCGGCTGAAACCGCTCTTACTACAGTAAATAAACTCCGTATCCGAAGCTTAGCTGAGGATGAAGTTAAGGAGGCCATTATTGTTAATAAGCTGATTGAGAACCCGTCCAAGATGTTAAGCGCAATATTAATTGGCAATAACGTTGTCAATTTAACCGCCTCTTCAATTGCTACTGCTCTCGCCCTTCGTCATTTTAATAGTGTCGGTGTCGGGATTGTAACCGGTATCCTTACTATATTTATATTAATTTTGGGGGAAATCACCCCTAAAACCATAGCTACCATATACTCAGAAAAAATTTCTTTACGCTATGGGCGAGTTATAAATTTATTAACACTGATAATGACCCCGGTTATATTTTTAATCAACCGGTTTTCGCTGGGATTTTTATTAATATTTCATATTAATCCCCACGCAAAATCTTCTGTTATTACAGAAGACGAACTTCGGACCATTGTTGAAGTAAGTCATGAAGAAGGTGTAATTGAGAGTGAAGAACGCAGAATGATCACGAATGTAGTTGACTTTGGTGATTCCCTTGCTAAAGATGTCATGGTACCAAGAGTGGACATGGTATTTGCGGAAGCTTCTTTAACCTATGATGAATTAGTCGAGCTTTTTGCTGTTGATAAATATACCCGTATGCCTGTATATAGTGAATCCAGGGATAATGTTATAGGAATTGTTATTATTAAAGATTTATTCTTCTACCAAGGTGCAAAAGATGATTTTAGTATCGATAAAATAATGAGAGACCCTTATTTTACCTATGAATATAAAAAAGTTTCAGAGTTATTGATTGAAATGAGAAAAGAATCCATTCCGCTTGCTATAGTACTAGATGAGTATGGCGCAACCGCCGGTCTTATTACTCTGGAGGATTTACTGGAAGAAATTGTGGGAGAAATCCGCGATGAATATGATGATGACGAAGAAGACTCCATACGAAACGTTGGAGATAATGAATATATTGCTGATGGTAACACTAAATTAGATGAAATTAATGAAGTACTTGGACTGGATTTAGAATCCGATGATTATGACTCCATTGCAGGACATATGATTTATCTTTTAGATCATTTACCTGAGGTAGGTGAAAGTGTGACCGACAATAACGTGGTCTTTACCGTTGATTCTGTCGAAAAGAACCGTATTGATAAAGTACACATTGTATTATTGCCGGAAGTAGAAAAACAATCGGAAGATTAATTACGCAAAGCATAGATACAATTATATTGAAAGCGTAATTGCTTATTTCTTATTAAATGTTGGAGTACAATTGTAATCCCCACAAAAGCTAACTTTGCGGGGTAATTTACAATCGTACTCTAATATTAATTTTAGAACCATTTATTATTGTACCATTAATGATTGAGCCATTTATTATTATACCATTAATTATAGCGTCATTTATTATTGTACCATTAAATATAGAGTCATTTAACAATAATGACAAAAATATACTTGGTATTTCTTAATTATACCAGACTCAGTTTAATAAAAAGTCCTTAACCCAAGGGGATACTACTGCAACGTTTGAAACTAATTCCGTGTGATTGAGCCCTTCAAATATTTTTATAGTAATATTATTCATTACACCCTTCTCTGCATAATGCTTCAAAGTATCTAAGACCTGGGGATTGTCCTTTGTTCCCGAATAGATAGCCAGCTTTGTTTTTATATCTTTTGAATCGATACCAACCCATTTATTCCATGCATAAAACTGTGATAAGAATACATCGATATCATTATGTCTAATCCACTCTATATCTTCCTGTGTCAAATCCAATTCATTTAAGGTATTGCTTTTCTTGGCTTTATTTAATCTTTCATATTCTTGTATCCACTCAGGAACAATATCCTTAAAAAATTTATTACCAAATGAGGAACCCCCACAGACCATTTTACTAATATTGCTGCCATATTTACATAGCTGTAATCCTATCGTACCTCCATAGGAATGCCCGAAATAATTATAGTTATGAAAACCACACTCCTTTACTACACCATTTATATCATTTATAATATTATGTATGGAATAAAAGTCCGGGCTATAAGATTTGTCACTTGCTCCATGACCTCTGGTGTCTATTGTTATTACTGTAAACTCCTTCTTAAAAACATTGATCCAATTTCTCTCTTCCCACATCTCTTTTGTAGAACCCATTCCATGAACAAGAACAAGCGGTGATCCTTTACCAAAAACCTTATAAGCGATTTTAGCACCGTCTGCCGATACTATATAATTATTATCCATTTTAACCCTTTCTGATATCTGCTTATAAGCAGTTCTACCATGGTATAATAGTTAATCCAGACCACTTTTCCAGCCAGGCAGTTACCTTTTTCCTATATATTTCTTCTGTTATCTGCACTTTATTGGGACGGACAATCTTGCCAAACAGATCATTTAACCCAAATGGCGCATATACCTTTATTCCAGTTTCCCTGGACCTTCTCACTCCTATCGCAGTTGCAGTAGTTGGCCATGTATTAATAGCTGTCTCCAGAGAAACGTAGGGAATTATTCCATTTCCAAAATGGTCTTTATACCATAAATGGACTCTTGCCTGATTTTTAACATCAATCTCTTTTTCAATATCCGAATATAGATTTTTTACTCTTTTAATTACTTTATCTTCCGAATCATAATCCATATTAATATTATCATAATAAACAAAATCTATATCCTTTATCCCATATTCCAAATCGTAACCAAAAAGATAATTCCAGACCGTCTGAGCAATGCACCCGGCTCCTAAATAGTAATTATCAAGTTTTAAGGTATCTGCCCTTTCAAGAACCTCGTTTAGCATTGGGCTGGAATTAATGATAGCTTCTAATATCTTAAGTTGCTGGTAAATGTCCGTATTGTAACCTGTAAGTTTTCTATTATCCATTTAGTCACCATATCCTCTCAATCAAAACTTTCTCTAGTTTATATTCTCAATCTAAATACCATCAATAATCAATCTCAATCTATAATGTCAATCTCCATTTTTAGTTATTCTCCATCTATAAATATTCATTCATTTAATAATCTCAGTCTAGTCTTGATTTATGATCAATCTCAGTCTGGTCTCCATCTATAATCAATCACAGTCTGATTACTTGATAATCCAAAACAGTCTTTGCTGAAATGCAGCATACATGTTTCACCAATTATAATTCATTTCCAAATAATAGTCAATTCGCCAAGAGGAACTTTTGTTCTTGTTCCAAATTCTTCTATACTTCCTTATACATCTGAATTTTTTTTTAAGTTTCTTACATTTCTTTAATATTCCTTACCAATTATTAACGCTTCTTAATTATTCTTAATTCGCTAAAATCTGATTGTTATTCAATTAATAAATGTTATAATCATTCTTATACAAAAAGGAGGTTGGTATCCGAAAGTTTAATGCAATGGTCTATGATCTTCTATTGTCCAGACCGTTTAAAACTTTCTGAAAAGTGTGGAACAAATTAAAGAGGAGTACGCAAACATGAGAAATGTTTTGGAATATCTTGAATTATCCGCTGAAAAACATCCGGATAAAACAGTTGTTGAAGATAGTAATAATTCTTGCTCATATAAAGAATTTTTACATAACGCCAAGTGCATCGGCAGTTCATTAACCGCTTATGAAGCTCCCGGTAGACCGATTATAGTATTTATGGATAAAAGCGTGGAAGCCTTAACCGCTTTTATGGGAATCGTGTATGCCGGATGCTTTTATATAATAATAAATCCGGATCAGCCAACTTTTCGTATACGGCAAATCCTGGCAGTTACCAAGGCAACTTGTATTATCACACGAAAGGAAAATACATCTATACTACCTGAAGATGAATTCACCGGAACCCAGCTTGATTATCATGAAATCTTAAGAAATGAAATAGCAGAAGACAAATTGCAATACATTCGTAATTTATCCCAGGATATAGACCCTTTATACTGTAATTTTACTTCCGGCTCTACCGGTATCCCAAAAGGTGTTTTGATAAGCCACCGGTCGGTCATTGATTTTATGGACAATTTTACTTCTCTGTTTCAGATTACCGAAACAGATATTATTGGAAACCAGGCCCCTTTTGATTTTGATGTCTCGGTAAAGGATATTTATTCCACCCTTAAAGTCGGTGCAACGATGGTTATCATACCCAAGAGACTATTTTCAATCCCAACACAGCTGCTTGATTATATCTGCGAACGAAATATAACCACCTTGATCTGGGCAGTTTCCGCATTATGTATGATTACACAATTAAAAGGGTTTACCTACCTGGTACCGACTGCTGTTAATAAGATTTTATTCAGTGGTGAAGCAATGCCGGTAAAACATCTTAAGTTATGGCAAAAGTATCTGCCGGAGGCTGTCTATGTTAATTTATATGGTCCTACGGAAATTACCTGTAACTGTACTTACTACCAGATTAACAGGGAATTTGACCTTAATGAGGTGATACCAATTGGAATACCATTTCCCAATGAAAAGGTCTTCTTACTAGATGAGAATAATAAGCAGATTACTAAGGAGGAACTTGTCGGTGAGCTTTGTGTATCCGGTACTGCCCTGGCTTTAGGTTATTATAATAACACGGAGCAGACAAAAGCTGCCTTTGTTCAAAATCCTTTGAATAAAAATTATCTGGAGCTAATTTACCGTACCGGTGATCTTGCTTTTTACGATAAGAATGGTGATTTATGTTTTGCTGGACGAAAGGATTTTCAGATCAAACATATGGGGCACCGCATTGAACTGGAAGAAATTGAATTAATAATAAACAGTTATCCTGGTATCCAAAGAGCCTGCTGTCTCTATGATACTGCCAAAAAACGAATTATTGCTTTTTATTCCGGAAATATGGAAAGAAAGCAATTACAAAGCAGAATGCAGGAATCCCTGCCTGCTTATATGCTTCCGGCTGTGTTTTTTCCTTTACCGGAATTACCAATAACAGATAACGGAAAAATTAACAGAAAAAAATTATTAGCTATTTACGGAGGAAACTAACCTTGAATGAAGTAAGTTTAGAATCGGCTATCAGTAAGTACAAAACTCCATTCTATGTTTTTGATATGGATCTATTAGCCGCACAAATCAGTAAAATCAGGATTGCTCTGGGTGACAAGGTGGAATTATGTTATGCCATGAAAGCAAATCCGTTTCTTATCAAAGAATTACAGGGACTTATCGACTATTATGAAGTATGTTCTCCAGGTGAATTTCAGATTTGTGAACGGGCGGATATTAACCCGAATAAAATCGTTATGTCCGGTGTATATAAGAATGCAAAAGACATTGAATATGCACTTAAACAATATGGAGATCAAATCATATATACAATAGAATCTCTTTCCCAATGGCAAATACTGGAACAATATACGCTAAAACACCAAATAAACGTACAGGTCCTGTTGCGTTTAACCTCCGGAAACCAATTCGGCATGGATGAAACCCTGATACGCCAGATTATACAAAACAGTAATCACACCTTCATCAACATTGAAGGAATCCAATACTTTTCAGGTACGCAAAAAAAATCTGTCAAGAAATTAGAACATGAATTAACTAGGCTCGACCAATTTTGTAATGAATTGAATAGTCAATATAATTTCACTGTCAAAAAATTAGAATATGGTCCCGGACTTCCTGTTTTTTATTTTGAAGAAGAACAGAATGAGGAAGATTTTATGTTAGATTCTCTCTCTAAATTGATAAACAATCTTACCTCTGGCGGTAAAGTCTCCTTGGAAATGGGTCGGTTCATTGCCGCTTCCTGCGGATCTTACGTAACGAGTGTGGTTGATATGAAAACAAATCAAAAAGAGGGGTACTGCATCGTAGACGGAGGCATGCATCAACTGAACTATTACGGGCAAATGCTGGCAATGAAAAGACCTCCTATCATTCATTGGAATAAACGATATGGAAAAACCTCGGAGTGGACCGTTTGCGGTTCCTTGTGTACCATACATGACGTGCTTGTAAAGCAATATCCTTTTACCGATCTGCAAGTCGGGGATAAATTAATTTTTGAAAAGACCGGAGCATATTCGGTCACCGAAGGCATCTCTTTGTTTTTAAGCCGTGATTTACCTCAAGTACTTTTATATTCAGATAAAGATAAGTTCCGTGTGGCAAGAAACTCTTTTCCTACGGATACCCTAAATTATTTTGACTGTTCCGCCAACGAAACACGAAAAGAAACAATGGATTCAATTCCAATGCTTTCTGTGGAATAAACGGATTCAGATTTTAAATAAAAATAAAACAATAAAGGAAATGAAAATTATGGAAAAATTGATCACTATTTTAGAAGATATTAACCCCAATATTAATTATGAAACGGAAACCAAACTAATCGATAATGGACTTTTCGATTCCTTTTCGATTCTTACTCTCATCCCTGAACTTGAAGACACTTTCGGAATTGAAATCACACCTGTTGATTTAGTTCCGGTCAATTTTAATTCTGCTGCTGCAATTTGGTCTATGATAACACGCCTGCAAGAGGAAGCTTAAAGATGAGTTATACTTCCGTATTATATCTGTTTATTTTTTTACCGTTCGTGATGCTTTCTTATCAGGTTACACCATCACGCCACCGTTGGAAAATACTGTTGTCTGCCAGTTACCTTTTCTTCCTATCAATAAGTGGAAAGCTTCTGGTTTATTTACTTATATCTACGGTTTCTATTTTTTATGTGGGGCGTTGGCTTTCTTCCTGTAAGAAAGCGTATCACATGAAAGAATCTGCTGCTGAAGATAAAAAAATCTTAAAACATAGATACGCAATTAAAACCCGAAGGATATTGTGGCTTGGTATAGGTTTGCAGCTGGGTATATTATTGATTTTAAAATACTCCAATTTTTTTGGTGGAAATATAAATTTTATATTAGAAGCCGTAGCTTTCCCAGTACTGCTGCCCACCTTTAAATTTGCACTGCCCATTGGTATCTCTTTTTATACCTTACAGGCTATTTCCTATTTAGTTGATATTTACTACCAAAAGATAGAAGCAGAAAATAAGATAGGCCGATTGGCCTTGTACATGTCATTTTTCCCCATTCTTCTGGAAGGTCCTATCTGCCGCTACTCTCAGACGGCAGAGACACTGTATCAGGGCAACTCACTGGATTACAAAAATGTTACTTTTGGTATGCAAAGAATTCTCTGGGGATTATTTAAGAAACTTATCGTAGCAGATCGCCTCAACATGCTTGTTGAAACAGTTTTTAACAAACCAAATCATTATAGCGGCATTACCATAATCGTAGCTGCTGTTTTATATACCTTTCAGTTATATACCGATTTTTCAGGCTGTATCGATATGACAATTGGTACCGGTCAGATATTTGGTGTAGTGATTCCTGAAAACTTCCGGCAGCCTTTTTTCTCTAAAACTGCCTCGGAGTTCTGGAGACGTTGGCATATCACCCTTGGCTCCTGGTTAAAAGATTACATATTTTATCCAATCTCCTTAACCAAGTTTGTTAAAAACCTGGGCAAGAGTGCAAGAGCAAAGTATGGCAAACATATGGGGCAAATCCTTCCCTCTTCCATTGCTTTATTTTTTGTTTGGTTAGGTAATGGATTATGGCATGGAACTGGCTGGAACTATATATTCTTTGGCATGTATTATTTTATACTGATTTTACTGGGCAATATAATTGAACCCTGGTTACAAAAGTTCATGGATTTTCTAAAAATTAACCGGGCCAGTATTCTATATCGTATCTTTCAGACTATAAAGATGCTGTTAATCATATTTACCGGAGAACTTTTCTTTCGAGCCGATACGTTAAAAAGCGGTATGCTTATGTTTCAATCCATATTCTCTGGTTTTAGCTGGTCTGTCCTTACCGATGGATCGTTATTAAAATTAGGGTTATCCCTAAAGGATTATGGAGTTGTTTTGTTTGGCTTACTTGCAGTATTAGTAGTCGGCATTCTACACGAACGTGGAATATCGATTCGCGAAAGAATAGCTGGCTGGAATCTTATCCTTCGGTGGAGTTTTCTTTACTCAGCCATACTGCTTGTAATTATTCTAGGCGCTTATGGCGACGGATATATACCGGCTAAATTAATATACGCAGGATTTTAAGAGGTAGACTATGCGATCAAAAAACTTAATAAAACCTTTTTTATTTACAACCGGATTGTTCTTATTATTATATATCCTATCCTATTTAATGCTGCCTTCCAATAGCATGGAAGAAGGTTTTTACAAAAAAATGAAAGGCATCTTAAGTGCACCTGAAAACACAATCGATTATATTATACTCGGTGACAGTGAAGGCAGTACCAGTATTTCTCCTATGGAAATTTGGAAAAATCAAGGTTATGCCGGATATAACTGCGGCGTTCCGGGTCAGCGGCTGCAGGACACTTATTATCTGCTTAAGAGATTACTTAAAAAGCAATCACCTCAGGTAATTTTACTCGAAACCAACGCTTTTTACCGGAATTTTGAATATACAAATGCACTTCAAGATGTTGTTGACGAAGCCACGAAAGTAATTTTTCCTGTCTATAAATATCATAACAGCTGGAAATACTTTAATTTCAGTATGTTGCAAAATTTAGAACATAAATCGAAAAATGCCAAGCCAAATGTATTGAAAGGCTTTCATTATAATATAATTATTAAGCCTTATACGAAAGGACCTTATATTAATCCTACAAGCAAAACTAAAAGGATTGATGATATGCCCTTGTTGTATTTAAACAAAATTGCAGATTTATGTAAGACAAAGAATATTCAGCTGATTCTTTATAGTGCGCCATCACCTTTGTGCTGGACTTATGAAAAACATAATGCGGCAGCAGCATTTGCAGAAAAGAACCAATTACCTTATGTAGACTTGAATTTGAACAATCAACAGTTAGGCATAGATTGGTCTAAGGATACCCGCGACAAAGGAAATCATCTGAATTTTTATGGAGCTAAAAAGGTGACAGACTATATGGGGACATATTTATCTGAGCACACAAATTTATCAGACCACCGTAAGGAAAAGTTATATGTGTCCTGGAATAAAGAACTGAAAAAGTACTTGGCAATAACGGAGCAGGATTAATCTAAGGCCTACATTCCGGACACGGATATGCTCCTTCCAAAGTACATTCTTCCTTGGTGTAATATGCTAATCCCGAAGTGTTGACAGGTTGGCAGTCTCCCCGGTGGTAATTCTTGATTCCATTACCCTCAGTGATATAGTAAATTCTTGATTTTGTAATTCTGGCACCAGCCAGGGAATACCGGTTATAAGTTTCCCTCCCTGCTGCTTGATAGGGATATCCTTGAAAAATAACCAGCATACTGATATCATCGATTGTCCGGTACCAGTCAGTTTTGTCAATCCGGGGCAGCCAAAACTGATATGTAATACCGAATTGTTCTGCAATGCGGTTATGCTGGTTGATATAATAATTCATACATTTTTCAATAGCCCCAATAATAGCGTTTCTCCGGATTGTATCAAATGTTTCCTGATTAGCCAGTAAGGAATCCGGAAGTTGGGGTTTTAAATCCCTATATTCTCCTTCATATATTACCTTTGCAGAAGTATCATAAATTGTCAGGTAGGTCCCAAGGGTAAATTTATATATTAAGCTTTTATCCTGATAGGCATAGGGCATTTTTTCCGTCCATTTCTGTCCAATTAAAACCTCTCCATTGGTTTCATAGGTATCTGAATAATTTATGTAAAACCCATCTGTATCGGTAACCAGAATGAGGGGTATATAACCTTTTAATCTGTTCTCCCCCTGTTCATTCCCAATCACACCAAAATTAGCAAATAAGGATTCGTAATATTGATTTACTGCTGTTTCTTTGTTCAGAACCAGTTTTCTTTTACTATCGACTTCTACTAAATCAACAACCCCATCTTCGATCGCACTATCTAAGGCTTTCTCATATTCTATCTTTTTATTGTTCACTGCCGTTAAGTTATTCGTCCGGAGGTCCATTATCGTAATTAAAGTAAGTTCTATAATAAAAAACAATATGGCTAAATTAGTTAATTTCATCCCGAATCATACCTCCGTAAGTTACCAGGATCTGCTCATCCGGGATATCGGCCCGATAAAATAATTCCATTAATTTTGTGGCAAGAGTTTTGCTTCGATTTACTACCGTAACAGATAGGTAATCCCCCCGTGAAAATTGATAGTCCTCTCCCAGGTCGAAGGTGTTTAAAACCTCGTCCTGATACGTATTGGTATAGTAAATATTATAGTCATTTAAAAATGTTCCTGTATCTTCGTCATACAGAGGTTCCACCACTTTATGGCTGTGTATGATTTCAATCTTGTATAAATTATTAGTCTGGTCAATCTTTTTGATGTAATCCATATACATAACGGAAGTTAAAAACCCGGTATTTTTTATGCTATTTACAAACTTTGTCGTTTCATCTGAAACATATACCTGACTAATAGCATCCTGTTTCTGTGCTATATATAAAAGCGGTCCCAGAAAAAGAATGATTGCTGCAAGTAAGAAAGCTACTATTTTGCTGAATGCATTCATTGATTTCCTTCTTTCGTAGGAGTTACTGCTAAATTCAGAGGATATATTATCTGGGTATGAAAAGGATTATGTTTTTACATAAATCTTATTAAAGTATTTATGGCACAAGCCAGAAATAACAGCTGCTTAATAACACAGACTTGAATCAAATTATGCAAAACATAATCCTTATTCTCAACCCGGGTTCTACATCCATATTACGCTCAGTAACTATATTAACTAATAGATATTTACTAATAATTATTAATTAATAACTATTTATTAACAACTAGCTACTAGCTACTAACTACTAACTATTAACTACTAACTATTAACTACTAACTATTTATTACCTACTACTAGCTATTAACTACTCACTGCTACCTGTTAACTATTTCGCTGCTGTCTGTCAGATAATTCCACTTGGTTTCGTCGTTAGTTCCATCATCTACTCTTACCTTAATAATGTATGTATACATGGTATTGTTCTGAGCGAGGGTAGCTGTGATTGTTGTAGTTCCTTTTTTGATACCTTTAATAATTCCTGCCTTATCTACTGTCGCTATCGTACTATCAGAACTGATATAAGAGACAGTGGCATTCTTTGCATACCCATTTAGATTAATTTTAGTTGTTTTGTCTTTATTGACTAATTTATATACCAAAAGTACAGGGGTATTGGAAGCCGTCTGTATTGCCTGATCTTTTAAATTAAGAGTCTTGTTCCCGTCAGACTTTACAGTAACTTTAACCGTAAATCGATAAGGGATACCAGCTTTAGTAACTGTTCCGGTAATTTGGGTTTTACCTTCTTTCACCGGAGTAATTTTACCCTCCTTATTTATTTTAGCTACACTATTGTCAGCACTTTTATAAGTTATCTTGGCATCCTTTGAAATATTTGCAACATTTAAATTAAACTCCGATCCAAGATAGATTAACTTGTCCATGGTAAAGTTAGGAATGGCTTCCGGTCTTTCTACTGTAACTAGCTGAGTATAAATTTGTTCCGGCTTCTCTTCTTCCCTGGCATAGAATTTATAGTTTGTCTTTTCCGGTTTGTTTGTCTGACCAATAGTATCGATTAGACTGATTTCTTTTGTCCAATCAGAATCTAATGTTGGCGCAATCTCCCATCCATCTTCAGCAACGATTTTATCATCCTTGATTGGTTTATTCGTTTCCTGTTTAATGACCGGTTCCGCTACTGTTTTTGCAGGCATAATCACAATCGAATTTTCTGGAAGCTTTATATCTTTATTATCTGTTTTACCATCTGTATTTCCGTCTGATTTGCCGTCTGTTTTGCCGTCTGTTTTGCCGGTTGTTTCTTTTAACTTCTCTAATTCCTGTTTTGTGGTTTCTAGATTCTTTACAGCTTGATCCAGTTTATCCTTCAAATCCTTTACTTCCGCTGTATTATTGCTACTTCCGGAGTTCCCTCCACTGGAATGATTACTGTTTTCAAGCTGCTTTATTATTTGTTGGATTTTTTCCTTTAAAGCTTCGTTTTCATTTTCCAGAAGGATTTTATCTGCTGCCAGATTCGCAAGTTTTAGTCTTAACTCTTCTATGGTACTGTTAGCAGTATTTAATAGGGTTTCCAGTCTTACAATTTCACTTTCATATTTTGCTTTTTCCGTATTTAGATCATTAATCCTGATTGTTAAGTCTGATATGGACGTCTGCAGGTCTTGATTCTTTTGGATTAATTGATTCATTTGACTGGTTAAAGCTAAAATCTGCTGTTTTAACTCCAGCACATCGGAGTCGGATAATTTCAATAATTCATCAAGTTTCTGCTGTAAGGTTTGGTTTAACTGTTCTGCCTCTTCCAGGTTTTTAAGCAGAGTACTCTTTTCTAATTCCAGTTCATGGATTCTGGTTACCGATTCTGTCAAGGAAGTCTGCAATTCAATTATTTTGCTTTTGAGTCCATCAAAATCCTCTGAGTCAACTAGATTTATTAATTCTTGTATCTTTTCTGTCAGTGTGATATTACTTTCCCTGGCTGTGGCAAGCTCTGTGTTTAATTCATCCAATTGTTCCTGTAGGAATGAATTATTCACTTTTTCATGCTGCAATTGTTCTTTTAATTGCTTAATGGCAGGAATAATATCATCGTCATTAACTATCCCTAATTCACCTTTGATTAAAGCTAATAAGGCATTTAAAGAATTAATCGTCTGATTGGCTGTATTTAGCTGTCCCTGTAACTTGATATTGCTGTCCTGTATCGAATCCAGTTCACTTTGCAGACCGGTGATATTACTTTCCAATTCTGATATGGTTCCATGAAGCTCTGTCACTTGGTTTATTAACTCCATATTTTTTTCTTCACTGTCCTCTAATTTGCCTGAAATAATCGTGATTTGGCTATTTAAAGATACGATCTGTGTATTTAATCCAGTGACTGTATTCAAAAGGGCATCCCGTTCTGCGGTTACTACATTGATCTGGTTCTGAAAGGACGTTACCGTTTCATTTAAATTTGTAATATGTGTATTTAACCCAGTGATAGTTTGTTTAAGAGTATCTTTTTCTGCTCCTGCTTGTTCCAAGGCCTCCTCTAATTCTAAAGCACGGGTCTGTAAGGTTGTAATCTGGATATTCAAGTTGGTTATTTCACTTTCCAGACCATCAATGGTTTCTTGTAATGTATCTTTGCCCTGATTGGCATTTGCTAACTGCTCTGTTAATGTATTTACCCGGGCTGTCAGATTAGCTACCTGCCCGGTCAAGTTATCTATTGTACCATAGGCATCATCCAGAAGTCCTAGAAGCCTTTGTATATCATCATCTAATTCGGATTTTTGCTCCGTTAATGACTCAACCTGTGATATCAGTTGCCCATTCTGTACTGATAGGGCATTAAAACCGTTCTGTAAGTCAGTAACCTGGTTTTCTAATCCTGCTATGGTGCTTAATAATTCCGTTACCTGATTGGTTAGTTCGGTATTAGCTGCTTCACTGTCGGAGAGCAATCCTTGTAGCAAGGTTATCTGTCCGCTTAAATTAGTAATGTCAGTTTGTAATCCTGACACTGTTTGTTCCAGTGTTTCTTTCTCTGTATTAACAGCTTCGAGGTTCATCTGCAAAGAATGAATCTGATCATTTAACCCATTTATCTGGTTATTCAGATCGGTAATCATTTGATTCAGACTTTCCTTATCTCCGTTAGCATCCTGCAATTGCTGTTGTAATTCTGTTGTATCACTCTGCAACTCGCTAATCTGATTTATATAATTTTCAATCTGACCATCCAGTTCGTTAATTCTATTCTCTAATGTTGCTTTTTCCTGATTGGCAGTTACCAGTTGACCCTGTAGTGTTCCTACCAGTGAGGTCAATTCCACTACCTGGTTTGTAAGATCTGTTACATCTCCTTCTAATGGATTATCTTTTACAGTAACTATAATGGGGTCGGAATCTAGATAATTACTATCCTCATATACCCGGCATACATAAGTCCCGGAATCCACCAGCACTACTGTACCTATATTCAGTTTGCTACTGACCGCATCTGGCACCTTTGCACCATCTTTGTACCACTGATAAGTAAGTTCCTTACTACTTAAAGAAGGTTTTGCATTTACGTATAATTCCATGGAATATCCTTTTATCAATGTCTTATCTGAAGATTGTGATACAATGGTTAATTGACCCTCTTCTTCCGGCTGTCCCTCATGAATGACTACTGTGATTGGGCTTGATGTTATGGTTCTACCGTCTGACTCTTTAATAATACAGGTATAGGTACCGGCATCCGAAACATTGGTTACGGATAAATTTAAGACCGGCGAAGTTTTACCAGAAAGAAGTTCTCCGTCCTTATACCACTGATAGGTTAAGGTATCCCCAATTGTATATGGTACCGAATTAACATAAACGGTTCCCTGCATTCCTTTTAGGAAAGTAATATCCGAATTACTTTGTTCTGTGATGATTGGTTTATCCGCATAGAACGTTCCAACTACCCCATCCGATATAATTGCATGTTTGATTTCACCGGATACTTTTATATAAATTCGGGTTGCATTATCCGGAATTACTGCTTTAAAAATACCTGTCCCATCTGTTGTTGCATTACTCCAATTACTATAATTGAAAGAATATTGTATTGAAGTATTGAAATAAGGAGTAATGATATCGGTAGGTGCCTTTGCTGGGTCCAATTCTCCGATTACATTTGATGTTGAAGTTGTAGGTCTTGCTGTTGTGGACGTAAAAGTTTTCGTGTAATGATTATTATTGATATCTGTTACATAAACGTTATGCTGTCCGGTTGGTAGATATAAAAACAAATACCCGTTACTGTCGGTTCCTAGCGTAACTTCCGGTCTATCATCAATAGAGACAGTAACCATGGCATTACTTGCACCAGGTACCTTAACCATATTAAGGTAAAGTACATTTCCCTGGGTATCATAGGGATCGATCATTGTCTTTGATATCGAATTGTAAAACCCATAATCCTGATCGAATGGCGGGGAAACAAGTATACTGCTGTCCGTTACAAATACAGCATTGTTTTTCGACATTGTAATACCGGCAATGCCAGTTGATGTCGTTTTGCTTACAATAGTGGATCCTTCGATGTAAAAGGAACCGGTTATATAAGTTGCATCTACGTAGTAACTTCCGGTTGACAGAAAGGAATTTATAATCTTTACTGTACTGCCGCCTAAACCTGTATAACCTTGGTACAAAACACTATCTTTTATCGTAATGTTGCTATACGGTGCATAGGATATATTTATCTGAGCTGTTGATGCCTGGTTTAAGATCTTTACATTTTCAATCAAAGTATTAGAGCCAAAATAGAACGCTGCACTGTTAAATATACAGTCTTTTACTGTAGCAGTATAAGAATTACCTATATTTCCGATATTTTGAATCAAAATACTACCCGCGCCTACATAAGTACAATCCGTAACTGAAATATTCCGATAAGCTTGTATTAATGCATTAACACCGGAATTTGAATCAACTTTAATCCCAGTAATAAACAGATTAGGTACACTCGTAGAATCACCGTATAGTACACCAGTGGTTTTGCATAAATTTCCTTCAACACCGGTTAAATTAACTGTAGAAATATTAGTCAGGCTATAAGTTATGGAATTACTAAATGTGCAATTTCCTTCCAGGATAATATTTAAGGTTCCTGACGCTGTACCTTTAATATTTCCATTTGTCACCACATTTTTGTAATGTATAGTTGGTATATTGGAACCACTTAATGTAATTGGCCAATTGTTGGCCTGTACACCAGTCAAAACAAGTTCACCGGTAATATCTCCAGAATTTATAACAGTCCCGGATGAATTCGTTTGAACATAACTTTGATTGGTTATCGTAATTGGGCCATCCGAAATACTCAATGAAGTATTTTCAGATACAGTGGCCATCATGGAAATTGCTGATGGAGTTACCGTTGAAACATCCTCTGTTGGGTTAATAACAGGATTTTCCGCTGCTTTTATTGTTCTGGCTGGTAATGCTGGTAATACCAATGCAAGAACCATAATGAATGATAAAGCTTTATTTAAACCCTTTTTATTCATTCGTTATCCTTTCTGTAATCAGGACTCTATTTGTTTATTAGAATCCGATCTATTAACTTTTGTATATCACTTTTATAATATTTCCGAAGGAATCATACTGATATGTTTTTGTATAGTCTGCCAGAGGAACCAAAGAAAAATCAAACTCCTGGTAGTTATAACCCTCCTTCAATATCGTCATGTCATTAATCTGAATATCATAATCCAAATCACCAATAAGTAATGTAATCATTTCAGCATAAGAAATTTTACCTGGTTGAATCTCTGCTAAAGATTGCTCACTTTCATAATAATTATTCTGGCTGGTAACATCATTTTTTGTAGTTGTAATAAGTTTATTTAATGATCTGTTATAAAATAATAGGAGTGTTACAGCAGTACAAAAAATAAATATATAAGCTGCCATTTCTAGAAATTTTAAACCATTCTGCATGATTATACCCATTACATATCACAAGTTCACTTGTGATACTGCTTTAAATTTTTAAGTTGAAAGAATTGTACTGTATCATCCCAGTTATTCTTAAATTTTCTCCAACCTCTATTGCTGTACAAATGAAATGCCAATTATGGTGTCGTTTACATCACGTAATATCTCACCGGTAAACTGTGCCTTTTGATTTATGTAATAACTACTGGTTATAGTCTGGGTATCCTTAACCGATGCATTACTTTCATTGCCCAATTCCTTATCACTATTGATTAGAATTCGATTATAGTAGACACTGGATTTCTTAGTGGTAACTTTCACAGCTATATCTTCGCTTTTGTATTTATTGATGGCATTGATTACTTCACTTCCGGTAACATCCAGCCCGTCATACATTACCTTGTCTGATTCAGCTACTTCCTTATTCATACGGCTGATTTGCCCGGTTCCATTCGTTGCAGCTGCACTCGCTTCCCTGCTGATATAAAATCCAATCCCTACTACTAAACAAGTGATTATAACTCCGGCTGCTAATATTAATCCTTTTAATGAATTATCCATTTTATTGTTCTCCTTTATTTTTTTGACTTATATTTTATGACTTACATTTTATGACTTATATTTTTGACTTATATTTTTGACTTATATTTTGACTAATATTTTTGTCTTATATTTTTGTCTTATATTTTTGTCTTATATTTTGACTTATATTTTTTACTTATATTTTATGACTTATATTTTATGACTTATATTTTATGACTTATATTTTATGACTTATATTTTATGACTTATATTTTTGATTAATATTTTACTTAGATTATTTACTTTTGATATTATCAATTTAACAACTTTCTCGCTTTGCTATCCTCCCCTCAATGGAGCTTTCACCCATAAACACACTTTCCAATATCCACTACTCTTAAAATTTTTCAATATATATCCTTAATCTGCTGCATATATCCTGCATATTGGGTTAAGCCCTCCACTATAAATGGTATAATCAGATAAAAACCAATCGTTATAGTAAATGGTATAAATGCTATCACCTTAGCAATTAAAGCTTTATCACCTATCTCGATTTCATTTTCTAATTTCCGCTTCTCCTGGTAGTGGTTCCGTTCCACGGCTATTTCATCAAAGGCTTTACTAATACCGATTTTGTCACTGATTTGCAGGTTTTCTATAATTTTAACGAAAGGTTCATACGGTTCTTTCCGTTTTAACGCTTCAAGGACCTCAATATCACCGGTCTGCAATTCGTTAATACATTCCTGTATGGATTTTTTAAATATTACCGCAAAGTTTTCAAACCAGCTTAACATTGTTTCAATTGTCATCCGGTCAAAATGCATCAGCATAAGTATAATAGAATGAAACTGTATTACTTCATCTTCCATATCCATCTGTCTTAATTTTTTTAATAACAACAAATTCAGATAGGGTACATAAAAAGCTGCTGCCCCCATAAGTAATGCTATGACCAGTTCATACCAATGGTAATACTCCATCTGGTAAGCATTAATTCTACTGATTATTTCTTTGTGACTCATTGTCATCAGTTGCTTGCTTTTTATAATTCCCTCTTCCAACAGTTTTTCTTCTATGTCCCTAGGAATCGGTTTTCGTTTCTTATATTGAATTACGTATTTTTTAATGATGCCTTTCATACTTTCTATCTGCTTCTCTGATATAGAGGAATTCAGATAATTCATAATGTTATAATTGGTTAGGATTTGAATTTTGTTATTATGATGAATTGTGATGGAAACTAAGATACAGCAAATAAATGTAACAAAGCTGTAGATTGATCTTTTTAAGATAAATTGTTTTGGTGTTATGGGTTCACCGGTTTTTCTTATTAAATCTTGCAATTTTAACGTTTTTCCGTAATTTTTATTAACAATATTGGATAATAACTCATTAACAAACGGAAATCTTAGAATATATTCCAGTATAAAATAATTACCGAGTTCTGCCTGTCTGTTTTCTTTCATACAATTAATCAGATTGTAAGATGTCAATGTGGATATAAATATGAATATCATAGTCACAATGCCAAAGGCACCGCTATAATAACTTTGCATTTCCGGTAAACTCAAGACTGCCCAGCTCTCTATAGCTTTTAAGAATAAAACAGGTGTCAGGCATACAAAAATCAGCCCGGAAAATAGGTGCTTCATCTTCTCTCTCTTTAAGATTTCCGTAAATACCTCCTGTTTTAGGTACTTAATATTAAGTAAAAACAGGGATTGGTTATCAACTTTTTTGTCACCGAACTGTAACATCATCACACACAAAGACAAAAATACTTTCATAAACCGATTCGGTACAGTCTCATTATAGTTACTGACTTCTTCACTAACTTCTTCGGAACTTAATACGGTATGTATTTTAACAGCATGCAGTTTAACCGGGTAAGGTGCTGTTTCGACAGAATCATAGATAGCCTCAAGTGTCATGCCGTGGGCTTGATAGTTGTGCCTGATATCTCCAAGTAATTTATCAAATTGCTTTAATAATTTTATCTCATTTGCTTCAACTGTGAAATAAATAACTTGACTATTTAAAATAAACAGAAATGCTATAGTAAGTCCTCCCCAGTAAAGGGTTGGTCCGCGAGTTAGCAAAAAGATAATTAGCAGGAAATCCAAACCCCAGGTTCGAAATGCCAATTTCATTGTGCTGCGTGATATTCTTTTGTAATCACCTGGCATATATATCTCAAAGTGTCTGGCAATTTTTTTAATATATCTTTTTGTAACTCTCCACTCGTGGAAAAATTCATACCAGGCACTGTAATAGTCTTTTCCTGGTTTTTTATTCGTGTTCAAAAAAATGGAATACTTATTTTTTCTTTCAACTTTTTTCTTCAGCCAATAGAACAGGAACGAAAACACGATAACCGAAATAATTAGTCCGAAAAATAACCACTGGATTATTCGCATATTACCACTACCTTATACCTTTCAATTACTAATTTGTCATTTCACTATAGCTTTTATTTATATCTTCAACTATATCTTTTAACTATACCTTTCAAATAAATCTTTTATTTATATCTTTTAAATAAATTTTCAATTATCTCTTTTAAATACATCTTTCAATCATATGTTTCAATTGTATTTTCCAGCTATCTGTAACTGCGAAACAGATTTTTATTCCACATCAAAAGCAGAGTTAAAAAAACTGGTAAATTCCGCCCCTTCTACTTCATTTAGATTCTTTAATATCCGCTCTCTGGCACGCCCACTGAAGGGATTTTTCAAAACGTACTGCCCCTTTTCAAACCTCACAATATCAGTGGTTTTATAAGCTTTCCTATCCGTTTTTCTTTTAAAATATTCAAGGGCAGCAGGTATATAATCACTGGGGTAGTCCTTCTCGTTTATCGGCACTATTTCAGTAATCCGGGAAATATATCTGTGTCCATTGATATTTTCCATGTGGATATCTATATTAATGGCCTTTACTACCTGTTCCTCGGCAAGAAATTCATTATGAAAGCCCCCGACCCTTAACTGGGCGATTTTCAGATTATCTATCAGATCCTCTGTCGTCTGGGCATGATGGGAACATAATGTCATTTTTGATATCTGGGAAGTCTCGACCAGCCAGTTAGCAGCTGTATGAGAGGCTACTTCTCCAAGTATTATTACTGTTCCGTCGGTTTTCTTCATAATATCTAAAGCTTCCTGCCCTGAGACCGTTTCTGTTTCCCGCAGTGTCAGTATATTAAAGTCCTGATATACTTTGCTTAAATTGAGTTCAAAAATCTGCTCATGTACACGCAGGGTAAAGGTTCTTCTGATATATTGGATTAAAAGTTTTAGTAACGTAGTTTTCCCGCTTCCCATCTCACCGGTGATTACGATAACCAGACATCCTCTTACCATCCATTTTAAGACATTAATAAGCTCCTCATTACCTTCCTCCTTAATTATGTTATGAATATCCATGTCAATAATACTGTCATGTTTTCTTACGAAAAATGCCCAACGGTCGGAAAATGGCGGTCGGAAGGTGACGACTCTGGAGCCGTCCTTCATATCGTTGGCGATAAATCCTTTCGCTTCACTAAGCTGTCCGGGATTGCCATAGCGGTAGATATTTTTGCATACCCGAATCAGTTCGTTCTGAGATTCAAACCCCAGAAACGACAGATGAGTAGTTTTTCCCTGAAAGAAAATCCATACGCTGTTATATGCATTCAGATTTTTAAGCTCCATTGTTTCAAAACTTTCTGCCTGATAGGTATAAAGGTCAAAGGGTATTCCTGAAATGCCACCGGATACTCCGTCTATTTTCATGTCCCTGATTTCATCAATTACACCGAAACCTTTGTATAACTGATAAATTCTTTGAGTCACGACCTCCAGCTTATCACTGAAATGAAGATAAATGCTTTCCGAATCATAAATTTCATCCACTTCCTGTTCTGTTATTTCATACCGCTCATGCTCACCATCAGTTTTAACCTCCGTCAATTGATAGGTTTCAATCAGCATGGTCAATGCATCATATTTATACTGCTTTTTATAAATATACAAGAGAATTTCGAATTTATCCTGTTTAGAGAGCAGTGAGCTATTATTAAATGGAATTACCAGGTCTATTGTCTCCCCTTTAATACCAAGATTCTTTTGTAGGATTTCCTTAATATAATCTTTGATATATTCTTTTGCTCCAATATCACCAAGACTGCAGCTTCTTAGATTTTTCCTTATCAGACTTTTAATCTTCTCCCGTTTTTGGGTCTCCAGTTTGTTCAGATTCAACTCGGCAAGGTTTTTATTAAGGATATTCTCAAATGTCAGGTTTACCTCCTGAACAAGATAAGGAATCCCATAAGGTTCCACAAGGTTATCTTCACTGATGGAATACCCTTTTTTCCCGACATACAATAAAAAGAGGAGTGAGGCTAAGGATATAAGTATAATTAATATAATATTTAAGATCAAATAATACCACCTGCCTTCAGCCAAGTTCCAAGTATTTCTTCAACCGCCTGTTTTGCCTTTTTAATAAAGTAACGATTATCATCACCTTTACCATTTACTAAATCCTTAATAATGAGATTTATTAATTTACCATCTATTACAGCATCCATTACTTCGGTGTTGTAAGGAATCACAGCTGTTTTATGTTTCAGGCAATGATAGGTCCTCATCAGGTTTTTTAAGTTATAACGGGAGTTTTTATTATATTTACCGATTAAATAGACGGTCTTTTCTTCGGGCAGATGATATCGGTCAAAGTAATCATTGATTACATTTATATCCTGGGTTAAGTTTACTGCAATTATGTCGGCTTCCTCCATCATTCTTACGGATACTTCATTGGTCCCCGGTACCAGATCCATAAATACCAAATCATAATACTGATTAATGGAATTTAAAATGGCAGGCATGGAAACCAAAAGTTCTGCTTCAAACATTTGCCGGTGACCCTTTACAGTTCCTGGGAGTAAATGTATTCCGTTATTATAAAGTGATATCACAGAATTATGTACAAGCTCCTCGCTCAGTTCTGCTGTTTTTATATTTCTAGATAAGGAATCCAGTCCGATATGTTCAAACAACTCCTGCCCGGTACCTTTACCCAGTATAGCTCTTTCCATACTGTTATCTGAGAACTGGTTATGAAGCAGTAACGTCCGTTTTCTATCTACAAGGGAAGCCATAGCTGCTGTAATAATTATATTACTGGTGGTACCGGACTGCCCGGATATCGGACTCCAAAATGCTATTTTCAAATTATACACCTCTTTTCGCCTTCTTATAGGCCAGTATAACCTCTGTTCTATTGAATTGAAGTGCTTCGGTCAGTATTTGCATCAGCAGATTCTTATACTGACCGGATTGTCTCCTGAACTTTACTTCATTGTTATATTGAAGTGAAACCATATTTTCTCTGTCAATATCATCTTCAAACAGGTAAAAATACTGTTTGATATTATTAATTTTATCTCTCAGGCTATCTGTAAGATAAGCTGCACTCTCACTATTTAGGAGATCTTTTATGATCAGGTAAGTCTCTTGTTCTTTCAGTACATGTATTAACTTTAGGTTATGAAATCTTAACGTGTTATGCTGCTGTTTATCCGTAATCAAATAAAGAATGGAACAGTTACCTATCTCTTTATGATTAACTTTAAATCCAAAATCAATCAGTATGAAGTCATATGCCTTCTCATATTCTGAGCTTGCTCTCTCTTTTACAAAATCTATCTTTTGATAGCTGACCTTAGAAACTTTAGGATTCAGGGAATCCGGAACCGGAATACAGCAGGTTAGCGCTCCCGTATCAGAGTTATCAATTAATAACACTTTTTGGTTTAGATTCAGCAGTAATTTTGACAGGAACAAGATAAGATCATATGCTTCTATTCCAAGAAATCCAATGGTCTTTGCATTAATCGACATAATAGACATCCTCCTCGTTTTCTCCCTCTTCGTTAGCTGCTGTACTATCGTCCGTCCCTCCCTGATTATCTTTACGTTCTATATTGCTGTACTTGGTACTCTTGGTATTATCCGCTTCTGCTCCCCTGTTATAGTCGGGGGCTATATAGCTGTATTGATCCCAGGACACCTCACTGTTATTGTTATAAAAGTCCAAAAGCCGGTTCTCTCGTTCGATACGCAGGTTTTCATATAAACGATCTGAAGCCGTCTGTACAACATTAGGGTCTTCCTTTATGAGTTTTAGGATAGCCGTATTTGGAATATAGGTAACGATAGACTCTTCCTGTATCCGAGGCTCTATATATTTTACGGTATAGAGCTTAGACCCTTTATTCAGATAGCAATCCACAATTGCTCCCGATACTCTTAATAATTCCTCGGGTGTAAGCCACATAAAGCAATTATTTCTTTCCATCGTCAGATTCTTTAGAGGTTTCTTGCTTAATACAATGTAATTTTCACCATTTGGAAATAGAATTCTAACATCGACAAAATCATTTTCTTTTAGATTACTGTTTAATAAAAATGAATTAAATTCAGCTTCTCTTACTGTAGTATCTGCAATATCCTCTGTTAACATGGTACTTAAAACCTCTGTCCCGGCTTTCATATCAATTAAAGCAATTTTACCGATTTCCTTGTCCGTAATAAAGTTATCCTGAGTCTGTTCCGACAGAACCTGGCTGTGTATTAACATGTCCTTCGTCACTTTACTTCCTGCCGTGATATCTTCTTTTGCTTGATATACATATACCTTGCTGGATTCCAGCTGATTAGATAATACTCTTATTTCACTTTCATAACTCTTTTTTAAATTATTGATTACTGTAAAATATGCTGTTAAAAAGACTCCACTACAGATTATGACACATAGGATCGATACTATAATATGCTGCCTGGTGGATCTTTTTAGTCTTCTTTTCATGAACACTCCTCCTTTGGATTTATATTTGTTACATGTTTCATGATCATGGACGCGGCTTTCTTAACGTCTCTTATAAAATCATAGTTTGGACTTTTCCTCTTGCAGTCATAATTGCGCGACAAAAATTCAATAACGGTCCCCTGAGATACCGCCTCCTGATATTCAATGTTATAAGGTATTACTGCTATGTTGGGTTTGCTGATTGAATGGGTTTTAGATATTTTATCTAGATTTAAACTGGAATTTTTATTATAATTACTGATTAAGAATACACTTTTGTCTAGGATTGACGAATAATTGTCAAAGAAATATTGAATTATTGATGAATTTTGCTTCAGATTAACTACGACTAAATCGACTTCTTCTAAAATGATTTTAGAACTGAGATTATTTTGATTTGATGTATCAATATATGTGATATCTGCAAATTCTTCTGTCGCATCCATTATGTCTTTTATATTCCCGTATAAATTATAGTCAAAGGTTTCTTGGTTAATATGATAACTGACCGGTATATAATATAAGGTATTATCAAGGATTTCAAGCGATGCTTCTTTTATAACTTCCAATGGGTCTGAATCAGTTCCCCATGGCTGGATTATATTGTCCTTAGCATATTTACCGGCGTTAAACTGATTGATTATGTAGTCCATTCCTATATGCTTAAACTGATAATTTTCCTCCCTTTCGATATAATGAGACCTCTGATACATCAGAATGTTACTTAGCTTATTTTTCTGGTAGTGATTTTCTATAAGGATTGACCTATAGGAATACTCCATAGCCGAAGCGATACTGATACAAGCCAGATTGCTTGTCACACCGCTGCTCCCCTTCGCAATGCCCCAAAATGCTATCTTCATATATACTCCCCTTTTCAATATTAAATTAGATTATTAAATAAGCCTAAAAATTCACCTAGTATGTCCACCTTTCCTTATTATTGTTTTGGGATGTTAATTATGAAAATAAAAAAGATACAAAAAAGAAAATAGATTTTTAAGATAATCTTATAATAAATGATTTTTTATGACTTGTAAAGATAATTTTTACATTTTTTCCAGATACGTTTCAATTAACAAGGGGAAGGCAGGAAAACGTTACCTGATTCCACCTTCCTATTAACTCTTGCACACATCAATCCATTGTGAGTAACCAGAGTATTTTTCTAATTGTTCTATTGTAAGTTCAATCGCACTGTTGCTGCTTCCACAAGCTGGATATACCGTTTCAAACCTTTTAAGTGATATATCTAAATAAACTAAAACACCATCATTAACAGCAAAAGGACATACACCTCCGACAGCATGACCTACCAAATCAAGGACCTCCTCCGGAGTAAGCATTTTTGCTTTTGTATTAAAAAACTCTTTAAATTTTTTATTATCTACCTTGGTATCACCAGCGGTTACTACTAAAACAGCCTGTCCATTCACCACAAAAGAAAGGGTCTTTGCTATTCTCTCAGGCTCACAGCCTAAGGCCAAAGCTGCCAAATCTACCGTTGCACTGGATACTTCAAATTCTCTTATTTGAGAATCCATATCATATTGTTTAAAAAAAGTTTTTACGCTTTCAAGTGCCATATTTATTTCTCCTCAATGCCAGAATCGTTTCCTGAATATTTTTCTAACTACAAATTTGCACTTCTCATAATATAGCCATTTTAAACTAGTTATACCTTCATTATCGTCTTTTATGATTTTTATAACATTATTATCTTCTAAATTCTTCATTCTTTGAGTTTTTCATATAAATCCAAAAAATAGTAGTAATATTTTTTATCAACTTTATATAACGACATTTTTATTAAACCTTTTTCATTTACTATACGTGGTTGTATTTTCTTAGAAATAGAGTTATCCAATTTAGATTCGTTTAAAACATCCCTAACATTTTGTTGCTCTTGCTCTTCATTATCTACATTATTTTGATATTTTTTATATATTACTTTTGATTCATAAACTAAATAGACTTCATGATAATCATCATGTTTTTCAATTAGCATAATATTATTACCGTATATTATATTATCGTAATCCTCTTTCTCTAGTATCATATTTTTTTTCATTTTTCCAAACATTTTTATGTACTTTTTAGCTTCTAATTGTATCTTTTGCGGCTTTACTGTCAAATTATTGATAGTGATTGTAATATTTTGAGTCATATCTTTAAAGTATATGATTGCGCCTAAAGTAAAGAGTAAAATAATTACTATAATTATTACTCCTAAATTCTTAGTTATTTTTTCTTTTAATTCCAACATAAAAACACCTCACAATACTTCATAAACAAGTCCCTACATAGATTTATGAAAGAATGAACATTTAACATTTCATAATATCAATTAACTGGTAAAGCTGTTTATTAGTAAAATTTAAAGTATATTATGTTAACTTATCTACTCTTTTAAATTATTAAGACTGTTGTAAAGATATCTAGAATAGCACTAAAAATCTGTTTTTTTATTTTACAACAGTCCCCGTATCATTAAAATAATATTTCTGATTTTTTCTTTAGTAATCTGCCACCGCTGATAATCATCATAACTCCGCCTGCTATTCCAGCTACAATAAATAGAATACCCATGACTAAATTACCAACTCCTACCGATTTCATTGTGGTATAAATTTTTTCACTCATAATTTTCTCCTATCTGCTGCTTTGAGCAGTCTTCTATCATCAGATAACGCTTATAGCTTTACCAACTGCCAGGCTTTACATGCATTACCGCCATTGCTACGATTACCGCCATGGCTAAGTACTACCCGGCAGCGTATTACCCGCCATTCTATGCACTTAAGACCTTGCACCGTATTGTTCATAATATGCATCAATTGCAGCTTTTAGTTTATCATCAATCACGATAGTTCCATTATAAGGCTTATTGTACAAATGTTCAACTACTTCTTCCATTGTTACGATTGCAGTTGTCCTAAGTCCATATACTTCTTCAATTTCCTCCAGGGCACTTTTGCTTCCTAATCCCCGTTCCATTCGGTCAACCGATACGACAAGTCCAAGTGCAGTAATATCACCCTGAGCGCGTAAAATTGGCATAGTTTCACCGATGGAAGTTCCTGCAGTTGTAACATCTTCAATAATAATAATCTTATCCTGATCAAGGATGGGACCTCCAAGCAGGATACCTTTATCTCCGTGATCTTTTACTTCTTTGCGGTTTGAGCAGTAGCGTATTTCTTTTCCATAAAATTCACTGATTGCCATGGATGCCGCAACACTTAAGGGTATACCCTTGTATGCCGGTCCGAATAAAACATCAAAATCAAGACCAAAGCTGGTTTCAATTGCTTTTGCATAATACTCGCCAAGTTTTCTTAACTGGGAACCAGTCCGGTAAAATCCTGCATTGATAAAGAAAGGGGTCTTTCTGCCGCTCTTCGTTGTAAAATCACCAAATTTTAAAACTCCGCAGTCCACCATAAATTCAATAAATTCCTGCTTATACTGTTCCATTATCCAACCTCCGTTTTTATTATTTTGTTATCATTATGAGATTATTATGTTATTTACCACCATATTATTGGGCTGGTTATCAGTTTCTATTTACACACCCAATCAGCTCGTTGATATCTTGAACCCCATACTTCTTCATATAGTTCTCAATTCCTTCTATCACATCAAGAGTAGCAGAGGGATTAATAAAATTAGCAGTACCCACTGCAACTGCTGTTGCACCGGCCATGATAAATTCCAGGGCATCCTCTCCGGTCATGATTCCGCCCATTCCGATGATAGGAAGTTTCACTGCATTGGCTACCTGATTGACCATACGGACTGCAACCGGCTTAACGGCAGGTCCGGACAATCCGCCAGTTTTATTGGCTAAAGCAAATTTCCTTTTGTGGATATCAATCTTCATACCGGTCAGGGTATTAATTAAGGAAAGGGCATCTGCGCCACCGGCTTCGGCGGCTTTCGCCATTTCCGTTATATCTGTCACATTAGGACTGAGCTTCATTATAATTGGCTGTTTGGCAAGTTTTTTTATTTCTTTTGTAATATCTTCCACCGCACAACTGTTTTGACCAAAGGCAATTCCGCCTTCCTTTACATTGGGGCAGGATATGTTGATTTCCAGCATATCCACTTCATAATCCGCCAGACGTTCTACTACCTGAGCGTAATCTTTTGTTGTTTTTCCGCATACATTTACAATGATTCTGGTATCATATTGTTTCAAAAAAGCAAGATCCCGTTCAACAAATACATCTACACCAGGATTTTGTAAGCCGATGGCGTTTAACATCCCGCCATAGGTTTCTGCTATTCTGGGGGTGGGATTACCGGTCCAGGCTATACTTGATACGCCTTTTGTAGTTACTGCACCAAGCCGGTTTAAATCAACAAACTCACTGTATTCCAGACCGGAACCAAAGGTACCGGAAGCAGTGGTAACTGGGTTTTTCCATTCAACACCTGCAATATTTACTTTCGTATTCATTTTCCCTCCATACCTAAAACCAATCATTAAAGTTCGATTTCCTCTGCATAAAATACAGGTCCGTCCTTACAGATTCTTTTATTATTCACATGAGTATGATGATCCTTATCCTTAGACTTGCATACACAGGCAAGACAGGCTCCGATACCGCAGGCCATTCGCTCTTCCATGGACAGCTGTGCCTGAATGCCCTGCTCCTGTGCATATGCCTTAACTCCCCGTAACATCGGAGTCGGTCCGCAGGCATATATAATATCTCCAACTAAATGATTGGCCTTTATTGCATCAATCACATTGCCTTTTGTTCCACTGCTGCCGTCTTCTGTTGATATATAGACACTTCCATAAGTCTCAAATTCCTTATCCAAAAATGTGCTATCCCGGTATCCTAATACAATCTGCTTCTCACACTGTAATTGTTTCGCCAGTTCCAACATAGGTGGAATTCCAATTCCCCCTCCGATAAGAATTGCCTTACTGCCCTCCATATGAAAACCGTTTCCTAAGGGGCCTAAAACCTCTATCGTATCAGATACCTTATAATGGGAGAATTCTTCCGTTCCTTCTCCGACTACCCGGTAAACCAGCCGCAGTGTCCCATTTTCCTTATCAATTTCACATATACTGATGGGTCTTGGAAGAAGCCTGTTACCAATTTTGCAATATAAGGACAAAAACTGCCCGGGTTTTGCACCCGCTGCTATCTGACTCTCCTTAATCCACATGCTATAAATATCCTCTGCCAGCTGAATCTGAGAGGTAATCACTGCTGTCTTTTTAAAGGTCTCACCCATGGTTTCATCTCCTGAATTTAGTGTCTGTATCACCAGACATACTTAATTGTTATCAGTTCCCAGTTTTTAATCTTACTTATTATAAACGAAAAGATTTGGTAGCACAAGTCCCGAAATCATTTTATGGATAGAATTTATGAAAGAGCGTTACTGTTCACACCACTGCTAAAAACAGCAGTGATGTGAACAATAACGAAAGAGCATCAATCATGTCTGCCTTTCTTTGACATAAGAGATGCTCTTGTTTTTGTGTTTAAAATTTAGAATCGTTATTCTGCAGAGGACTTTGATTTTGTATACACATCAAAAGCTACCGCTGCCAGCAATACCAGACCCTTAATTGACTGCTGCCAGTCAATACCAACGCTCATGATGGACATACCGTTATTTAAAATACCCATAAACAATGCTCCGATGATAGCTCCCATAATCTTACCGATACCACCGGAAGCAGATGCACCACCGATAAAACAGGCTGCAATGGCATCAAGCTCAAAGTTTGTACCAGCCTTTGGGGTAGCGGCATTTAAACGCCCTGCAACTACTAAGCCTGCAAGAGCCGCAAGAATACCCATATTAACAAATACCATGAATTTGACCCGTTTGATTTTAATACCGGATAATCTTGCTGCCTTTTCGTTTCCGCCAAGGGCATAGATATGACGGCCTAAAATGGTCTTTTGTGTAATAAAGGTATAGATTGCAATTAAACTGGCAATCAGAACCAGAACCGATGGAATACCTTTATAGGCAGCCAAGCCGTAAGTCAGTAAATTAATTGCTATTATCATAAGTATAATTTTTGCTGCGGTAAAACCAGCCGGCAGGATTTCCAGGTTATATTTTTTCTTATTCTTTAAATTTCGAAATTCCACATAAATATAAAGTAAGGATAACAAAACACCAATAATCAAAGCAATCAGATTTAAATCCCCTAGTTTTAAGGCTTCCGGAAGGTACCCATTAGCAATTGCCTGAAAGGATTGTGCATAGGGCGATAACGTCTGACCTTTTAGGATAACCATCGTAAAACCTCGGAATACTAACATACCCGCTAAGGTTACGATAAATGCAGGAATCCTTACATATGCAATCCAAAACCCCTGCCAGGCCCCAACTAAGGCTCCAATAATCAGGCAGAGGGGAACTGCAAGGATAACAGGCATATGATAGGTTACCATAAATACAGCCGAAACAGCACCGATAAATGCAGCCACCGAACCTACGGATAAATCAACATTACCAGTTAAAATAACTAAGAGCATACCCACCGATAAAATTAATACATAACTGTTCTGAAGAATAATATTTGTAATATTTAGAGGCATAAAGAGAACGCCGCCAGTTAAAATCTGAAATAAAATCATGATGACAACGAGAGCCATAACCATGGCATATTCTCTTATATTACTCTTAAAAATGTTTTTTATAGTTGTAAAAGTCATTACCTTACCTCCTTGTTATGGCCCATGATACATTTCATAATACTCTCCTGGGAAGCTTCGTCTCGGGATAATTCTCCTGCAATTTCCCCCTCGTTAACAACATAAATCCGATCACACATACCAAGTAATTCCGGCATTTCTGAAGATATTATGATAATGGATTTACCTTCCTTGGCCAACTGATTTATGATAGTATAAATCTCATATTTTGCACCGACATCGATACCTCTGGTAGGTTCATCAAGAATTAAAATATCCGGATCGGTAAAGATCCATTTGCTTAAGATAACCTTCTGCTGGTTTCCGCCGCTTAGATTCCCCGCCCGGTGAAGGATACTGGAGGATTTTATTTTAAACTTTTGTCTGAAACTTTCCGATACGATGTTTTCTTCATGAGGATTTATGATATTATTCTGGCTTAATTTTTTTAAATTTGAAAGAGTGATATTATTTTTAATCGTGTCAATAAGAATAAGACCGTAATTTTTTCTGTCCTCGGTTACATAAGCGATACCGTGATCAATTGCTTTACTAACCGTATCCAAATGAACTTCTTTCCCATTTATTTTTATGGTTCCGGATATCTTCTGTCCGTAAGACTTTCCGAATATACTCATGGCAAGTTCTGTACGTCCTGCACCCATAAGTCCGGCAAACCCAACGATTTCTCCCTGTTTTACCTTTAAATTCACATGATTAATTACAATTCTGTCTTCATTCTGCGGATGATGAACCGTCCAATCCTTTACTTCAAACACCACTTCACCTATGTGGGGTTCTCTTTTGGGAAAACGGTTCTCAAGGTCTCGCCCAACCATTCCCTTAATAATAACATCTTCGGTAATCTCATCCTCACCTTTTGTCAAGGTCAGTATGGATTTGCCGTCCCTGATAACTGTAATTTGATCTGCTACCTTATTTACTTCATTTAACTTGTGGGATATTAATATAGAAGTAACGCCATGATCTTTTAATTCCAATAATAAATTTAATAAGTTTTCACTGTCATCGTCATTAAGGGCAGCGGTTGGTTCATCCAGTATTAACAGCTTAACATCTTTTGCTAACGCCCTGGTAATTTCCACTAATTGCTGTTTACCTACACCGATATTGGCAACCAGGGTATTGGGGTTTTCTGTTAACCTTACTTTAGTTAACAGATTTTTTGTACTATGTAAGGTTTTATCCCAATCTATAATTCCTGATTTTGCTTGTTCATTACCTAAAAATACATTCTCGGCAATGGATAAATATGGTATCAATGCAAGTTCCTGATGGATAATTACGATTCCCTTTTTTTCGCTGTCTTTAATATCTTTAAAACTGCATTCCATTCCGTCAAAAAGAATTTTGCCTTGATAAGAGCCATGAGGATAAACCCCGCTGAGTACATTCATTAAGGTGGATTTTCCAGCTCCGTTTTCACCGACCAGAGCATGTATTTGTCCTTTTTTGACTTTCAGGTTTACATTGTCCAGTGCTTTTAAGCTGGAAAATGTCTTTGTTATTTCTTTCATTTCCAATATAAAGTCAGACATAGTTTTGGCTCCTTATAGTAAAATTGTACAAGGGGCTGCTGCAAGGCTTTACCTTCTTATTTTACAGCAGCCTGTGTACATAATTATAAGCAATTACTAACGCGACTTTTTCACATCTTCGCGTAATGATTATCAGCGATCCCGACTATGCATCAGCACAGTCTTTTATACGGGCACAATCTTGTACCCAGCTTAATCTTTTCACTATTTTAACTGGTCTTCCGTATAATAGTTGGAATCAATTAAGATTTCCTTGTAATTTGATTTATCTACCGGTACCGGATCGCACAGATAGGAAGGAACTACTTTCACACCATTGTCATAAGACGTTGTATCATTGATTTCCGGTTCGGTTCCTTTATAAACTGCGTCCACCATTTTTACACATTTTTCTGCAAGAATTCTGGTATCCTTAAAGATAGTAGAATATTGTTCGCCGGCAATAATGGATTTTACGGATGGTATTTCCGCATCCTGTCCGGAAACGATAGGCATCGGCATATCAGTAGAACCGTAACCTACACCTTTTAAAGAAGAAATAATACCAATAGAGATACCATCATAAGGGGATAATACTGCACTTACTTTATCAGAAGTATAGAAAGCGCTTAGGATGTTATCCATCCTTGCCTGTGCGGTAGCACCGTCCCAACGAAGGGTTGAAACCTTATCCATTCCGGTCTGGCCGCTCTTAATTACTAATTTGCCTTGATCGATAAAAGGCTGAAGCACTTCCATTGCACCGTCATAAAAGAAATAAGCATTGTTATCATCCGGTGAACCGCCGAATAATTCAATATTAAACGGACCTGCCTGATTCGCAAGATCCAGACCCTTAACAATGGATTCTGCCTGGAGCTGACCAACTTTTTTATTGTCAAACGTTGCATAATAAGAAACATTATCCGTATCACGGATTAATCTGTCATAGGCGATTGTCTTAATTCCGGCATCGGCCGCTTTTTTCAAAACGTCTGTCAGAGCCGAACCATCAATGGAGGCAACTACAAGGACTTTGGCTCCTTTTGATATCATATTCTCGATTTGGGCTACCTGATTATCAACACTATCTTCCCCATACTGTAAGTCAACGGTATACCCCTGTGCTTCCAATTGCTTTTTCATATTATCGCCGTCTTGTATCCAGCGCTGTGACGACTTGGTAGGCATTGCTACACCAACTAACTTATCATTATTAGTCTTTGCACACCCCGTCAATGAAAATACAAACATACTTGCTAACCCCAATGCGATTAACTTTTTCAGTTTCATAATACCTCTCTCCTTTTTATGAACTTAGTTTTTTATTAGCTTCTGCTGATTAGCACAGCTAATTATGTAAATCTACAAAAACATAAAGCTTTTGAACAATTGCACTAACGTTAATGTGTGTTTATGTTCGTTTACTTACGTTTCTGTGTTTTGATAATATCATTTTATTATTTTAATGTCAATACATTTACTATATATTTTTATAAATTTATTACTTTTTTATGCACATTACCCAATTGAAGTGAATATCTCTTACTTATCATCGAAACTATCTGTAATAATATGCTTTCGCTTTGTTACGTTTTTATTACTATTGCATTTTTTATTAAGATGATTTATACTTAATTTATTATTGGTAAATCCGATTATATTGCCGTATGATACTTGTATCTTTACGGTTTATACTATAATAAAAACTTTTAACGTTACTTAAGGATGTGTAATATATGTTTGCGATTGAGCGAATACGAATAATCAAAAATTACATACAAAATAATCATCAGGCAGAAGTAAGTACCTTAAGTAATATGCTGAATGTCTCTGAAGTAACCATTCGAAGAGATCTTGAGAAACTGGAGGAGGAGGGATTTCTCACCAGGACTCATGGCGGCGCGGTTCTTAATAATAACGATGATGACTCCGAATATGCTGTTGATGGCTATAACCCGGCTGACTATAACGAAATCGCAGATGTGGCAGTTCAGATGATTAAAGACGGCGATATCATTATGCTGACCAATGGGATTATCAACCTTCACATCGCAAAAAAACTGGGCAGCAAAAATAATATCACAGTACTTACGAATGATATTACGATTGCCATGGAGCTTTCTAATTTCAAATCCATCAAAGTCATACTCCTCGGAGGTGACATTGACAACCGGTATAATGCGGTATTTGGCACACTAACCATAAATAACCTGAATAAATTCTTTGTATCAAAACTTTTTATAGATATTGACGGCATCTCAGGAGAACTGGAATTAACGGTACCAAGCATTGACATGGCTTCTTTAATCCAGGAGGCCGCCCATAATGCAGAGCAAAAGATATTGCTGTTAACCGCAGATGCTTTTGAGAAAAACTCCTTTTACCGTGTTGGTAAAGCACAGCGTATTGCTGATCGTCTGATTACCAATTCACGAATTAAGGATGATTATAAGAACTTAATATTTAACAGCAACATTCAACTATTTACATCAATTGATGCTTTTGAAGGAAATGTATAAAGCTAGTACAAAGGTTTAGCAAATTACTGGACTGAGTGCCAGGACACTTTATAATGTTGAGGGGGTTCATCATGAATGTGCCGGCATTGATACTGAAAGATATCAATAAATACCTGAGTGAAGATTTTTCATTAAGAAGTATTAATCTGGACTTATATTACGGCGAAGTTCATGCCTTAATTGGTGAGAATGGTTCAGGAAAATCAATGATCATTAATGTCATCAACGGCATTTTCAAAAAAGACAGCGGTACTATTTATCTGGATGGTCAGGAGATCAATGTAAACTCTGTTTACGAAGCCAAAAAAATAGGAATTCACACCGTATTACAGGATCTGGCCCTATATCCGAACCTGACCGTTGCTGAAAATATTTACGCAGACAAAATGCCCTATAAAAACAAATTCCTTCATTGGATTGATTTTAACCAGTTGATGTTTGATTGCAGCGAACTATTTCAAAGGCTGGATATTAAACTGAATCCCCAGACACTTCTTGGCAGTCTTGGATTTGCCCAGATGCATCTGATTGAGATCATAAAAGCATTCGTATCGGATGCTAATATAATTATTTTTGATGAACCTTCCGAATTATTTACCCTGCAGGAAAAGGAAATTTTATTTCAGCTGATTAATAAACTAAGAAGTAAGAATAAAGCAATTATCTATATCACACATTTTCTAGATGAAATAGAAACCGTTGCCGACAGGGTGACGGTAATCCATCAGGGCAGGATAATTGGTACCAGAAATGTGAAAGAAACCACTATTCATGAGATAATTAATCTGATGGCTATGACAACTCATGGAAATCGTTATCCAAAGCTTGATATCCCCTTGGGGAAAACCATCTTTTCTGTTAAGAACCTGTCCTTTGGTCAGGTATTAACCGATATTAACTTCAATCTTAAAAAAGGGGAAATCCTTGGAGTTACCGGCTTCGTAGGCTCTGGTCGTTCCATTATGGCAAAATGTATCTTCGGGGAAACCAAACCTTCCTCAGGGAGTATTGAAGTAAATGGAACCCCGGTTAACATCCATGAGCCTTACGATGCAATCAAAGCCGGAATTGCATTACTGCCGGAAGACCGTATTAACTCTTCTGTATTTGGCTGTCTTGATCTCGAGAATAATGTATCCATTTCTTCCCTGACAAGATTTGTCCAAGGTATGATTATCGATCCGTACATACTAACGGACGTGACCAGTTCTTATGTAGAAAAACTTAGTATTAAGCCCGGCAATACCGATGATCTGCTTAGGACTTACAGCGGCGGTAATCAGCAGAAAACAGCGGTTGCCAAATGGATGATGAGTCATTTAAAGATTTATATTATGGATGAACCGACCAGAGGTGTCGATATTGCTTCCAAGACAGATATTTATAACTGTATGGTAGATATGGTCAGAAAGGGCGCCTCCATTATCTTCATCTCTTCTGACATCGATGAAATTTTAGGTATGTGCGACAGGATTCTTGTCCTTAATTCTGGAAAGCTTGTCTGCGATCTGCCAAGGAATCAGGCTACGAAAGAAAATATATTACTGTATGCAGCTAAATCCGTATGAACGGAAAATTTAGCAGGAACCTTGTAAAGGCAGTATCACAGGAAATATGTATACAAATTATAGTTTACGTGATAAAACGATAAAAACCTTGGACCAGGAATTACATATTTCACAGCCTGGTCCAAAGTCTTTATCGTTTATCCATTATTAACCTTTTAGAGATTCGTTCTCTTCTTTCCAATACGTTGCACCATCGTTGGTTCTGGATAAGAACTTTTTATCAATGAGTTCTCTCCGTAAAAGGAAAAAATCTCCGAAGGTATGCCAGGTTTTTATAATTTCATTGACTTCCTTTTCTGTATAGTAAGTCCCTTTCTCAAACTTTTCGGAAAGATAGGATAAAACCGCTATCTTTAACTCCCGCTTAGAGGGCCAGGTTTTAATCTTATTGTCTTCATTTAAAAAATTATCAATATTCATAATCATATATATGGTGTAATCGTATAATACAGCCATATGCTCCTTTCTATTCTTCTTACAACAGCCAGTATTCCTTGCAGTCCTTGGTTCGGTCCATAAAGCCATATTCGATCAGATAGCGCCTTATAGTGGGATAATCATGATAGATCCCTTTTAATATCTGATTCAGTTCCTTCTCCTCATAATTTCTGCCATGGTCAAACTGTTCCACTATTTTTTGCAGAATAACGATTTTCTTCTTTTCCTTCGCCGGAAATTCAATCAATTTTAACGGAGCCAGGGACGCAAAGGCTGTTTTGATTATTTTATCTTTTTCCTCTGTGGTGGTAATGTATCTGTCATCTACCATGGTTGCAGTACTGTGGATATTAATAAGGTTCTCATGAAGCGGGTTACCTTTTAGAGCCAGTTCATAAACTGCCAGGTACATCTTTGCCTGTTTCGCCTTCTCCCGGAACATAAACTTCTGATGCCGCACCGTTGAGGGCGATAGGTCAAGTTCCTTGGCAATCTCATTGTCAGTCAGCCCCGCATTGATTAATCCCAACAAATTTTTCTGATTCTGTGTCAGTCCCAGATATTTATTCTCCGAAACTGCCAGCATATCATAAACCGAGCCATGCTCCTTTGTGACATGAAGGGTTACCCCCATCTTACTGTCAAAAAAACGATTCTCGATTTGATAGATTTCGCCTGTAAAAAACTCTTTACCGCAATGATTGCAGCAATATTTATTATTCTCTTTATCGAACCGGTAACCGTTCTTGATTTCTTCTATTTCTAAATCAGTCCAATCGTTCTTCATAGTAAACCTCTCCGTTGATTGCTTATTCTAATCATAAACATATATTATATTAGTTTATTTAAATTGTCAACTTATTATGTGTTAGTTTATAAAAATAAACTTTCATCACTTAACTATATGAAACCAGGATACTAAATCAGCTGTAATACTTTGATTCAAATTACACGCAAAACGAGGCTGTTGCTAATCCAAAGACTACATTACCTGGGGCTGTTGCTAATCCAAAGACTAAATTACCAGGGAGAGAATAAGGATTATATTTTATAAAAATTTTGTGGAAAGTATGCGCGAATGGCTGCAAGAAAGAGAATGCAGCCGCATATTCGCGCAATCTTGGAACACAATTTTTATAAAATATAATCCTTATTCTAAGCCCTGGTTCTATAACCTATATTTTGCAACAACCCCTGGTTCTATAACCTACGTTTTGCAACAGCCCCTGCTTCTATAACCTATATTTTGCAACAGCCCCTGGTTCTATAACCTACGTTTTGCAACAGCTCCTGGTTCTATAACCTACGTTTTGCAACAGCTCCTGGTTCTATAACCTACGTTTTGCAACAGCCCCTGGTTCTATAACCTACATTTTACAGCTGCCCTTTCTCACATAGTTTGAATATAATTCTGCATAATTAATAAAACATTCATTAAAATTTACCGCAGACTGCAAAATAATCGCCTTGCACCATTATCAATGCAGCTTCTGCTCTCCCTATATCAGGTTTAACCTCAATTATAAACATTTTTCCTTCACAATATAGATAGGACGTTTTTTTACTTCCAGATAAGTTTTCGCCAGGTACTGTCCCAGTACTCCCATACAAAACAATTGAAATCCACTGACAAATAAAATAATACAGGTCATAGAAGACCATCCATGAGCTGATTTTACACCAATCAGATATCGAATCATAATTATTATTATACTGATAAAGGATAAAACGCATAAAAAAAGCCCGGAAAAAGATGCAATTCCCAAAGGCATTGTAGAAAAAGCAACGATACCGTCAAAGGAATAAAAAAGTAGTTTACGGAAAGACCATTTGGTTTCGCCAGCGGCACGGGCTACGTTATCGTATTCCAGCCATTTTGTCTTAAAACCGACCCAGCCGAATATACCTTTGGAGAATCGGTTGTACTCCTTCATCTCTATAATCGCATCTACCATCTGCCGGTTCATCAGCCTGTAATCCCTGGCACCATCTACAATATCTGTTTTTGAAATGCGGTTCATCAGATGATAAAACCGTTTGGCAAAAAATGACCGAAGCTTAGGCTCACCGTCTCTGGTGACTCTTCTGGTAGCTACCGAATCGTAACCCTCACTTTTAAGACAGTGGTACATCTCTTCCAATAACCTTGGGGGATCCTGCAAATCTGCATCCATCATAACAGCAAAGTCTCCGGTACAATTCTCAAGTCCTGCAAAAATTGCTGCTTCTTTTCCAAAGTTTTTCGAAAATGACAGATATTTTACTCTTTCATCCTTTGCCTGTAATCTTTTCATAATCTGCAGTGTTTTATCCCTGGAACCGTCATCAATTAGTATAATTTCAAACTCAACATAATCCATCTTATCCATTACAAACTTCATTTCCCTATAAAATAAGGATATCACTTTTTCTTCATTATAGCAGGGAACAACTACTGATATCTTGTCCAAATCTAATCTCTCCTTTATGCCCTATCGTTCATAGTTTATTAGGAAACTGCAAAATTATATCGATATAGCTTGCAATCACCTATCAATCTCCCATCAATCTCTAATTATTAATCCATCAAATCATAAAGCTCTTTCATCTATACTATATTTTCCCACGTTTTCCTCTTTTTATCCTGTCGTATAAAATTAAACACAGAAACAAAAACCAACCGGTTACCGAAACCGCTGCTCCTGCTTTTAGAAAAGGAGTCTCATAATACAATTCGATCTCATTCGTGCCGGCTCTAACCGGAAGAGCCAGATACATAACGTTGGCCTGGAGGGGGGTTGTTTTTACTCCGTTGACATAGGCACGCCAGCCTTTGCTGTAAGGTACCGTCAGACAAATAAAGGAATCCTTCAAAACCTCCGCCGTCCCTGTAACATGATTCTTTTGGACGTTGACATGATATAGTTCCCCCTTCTTTCTCTCACTGACCTGTTGTACGTAATTGTTCATTGGAAGTCCAAAAACCTTGATACTGCTGATATGGAATCTGCCTGTCTGAGGAAAGCTTAATTCGCAGTACTTCATAGGACTCCTCCCATATCCTAAATTAATTAAATAATCCTCTTTTCCAAAGTATGCATTGTTTCTGTCGGATCGAACATTAATCAGTTTCGCAGCTTCCTTCTCACCCTTTATCTTAAAATTCACCGCATAATAATCCGTATCATTAATATGAAAACCCTCCAGCCCCAGATAAGTTTCTGAATCTGCCAATCCATTAAATTGGATCGTAAGTTTTGCCCCAGGATCCGTAATATCTATATACTCACCATTAAGTGTCATTCCTTCGCCACAGGTAAGGGTAACCGGCAGCTCCTCAGATGAAAACCAACTCTGCTTAAGTGCTGAATTATCCTCCGCTGCTTCTGTTATTTTAGTCTCTTTCAGATAATCTAGCGGTTTTTCTAAGACTACAGCTTTAAGCATTATCTCCTGCTTTTGCAGCGGACTAAGTTTCTCATATTCATCTCTGGTTATATATTGCCCATAGGTATAACCCAAAGACAGGGCATACTGATTCTCAAACAGATAGTAAGATTTGCCGTCGATTTGCTGCCTCTTTATTAAATCATATCCATAAGGCGCTGTTGATTTATTAGAGGTAACCAGATATTTAACACCTGCCAGGGTACTAAGAACAGTACGGTAATCCAGATTATCAAACCGGTAAGCAGCTTTCTGGCTTAACAGTTCCAGGCCTTTCATATACTCTGAAACACGCTTATCCATAATACTGTAATAACCGCTGACATCATGAAAATTTAACGTAAGTGCTTCATTTAACGGTTTATCCCCGTAGGTTTCCACCCGGTAAAAGGAAGTATCCTGGATTGCCGGTATCATACCCACCGCCGAATTTAAAATTGTTTTATCCGCACTTCCTGCATCAACAAACTCTTCAACATAATTTCCAAACTTACTTGAATAGGTCAAATAGCCGTTTACCCCCAGATTACAAAATATCAGTATAAAAACTACAGCTCTTTGCAGATGAACCGAAACTTTATAGGTATTTAATAATAGGATGCAGATTGTTGTTACACAAAGAATAAGAAAAGAATACAGAACATAGCCATTCGGTTTTAAAAGCCCAAGTGCGCCAAAAATAAGGGTTCCTATCCCTAATAAAGCTTTATCCGTTTTATTTAGCCGGAAGATATCCTCATAAACAGCTGCAAATAAATAGGCAGTCAAAAAACAGTATCCAAACATCCAGCGATTGGCCACATAAGAAAAACCATTCATCGCATACCCGATAAAAGGAACCATAAGACAAACTGTTCCAAGTACAAAAAAAAGCTTTAACTCCCTGTATTTCTTTCTGCGAAATACAACAAAAACAGCAATCGGTATAACCGAAGCAAAGGAACACTGGTTCCAGAATCCCGGCGTAATATTAGGAGCCAGGAAAGACCCGGTAAGCATGGCATAATAACCCAGGCTGTAATGAAGAAGATTCACATGATATCCGCTGTTTAGCCGACCATTGTTAAAAAACGCTGCAATCACCGGCAGCAGAATTATCCCAGACATAAGAATCCCAAGGAGATAAAAGATACCTGCCCGCAAAGCAGTTTTAATAAGTGATTTCCAAAACGAACCGTTTCTTTCTCCCTTTAAAGCAGCTGACTCCGTAGTATAAGATACCGCAGGAGGAGTATCCTGCCCTGATGAATGGATTGGAAGCAGAGAGGCACTTTCTTTGGAACTATAATAATAAATGTGATAAAATCGGATAACCCCATATACGACAAGTATGATAGTTATCATATAAAAAAAATAAAAATTGCTTAAAGCACTGATAAAAGTCATGATAATAAATAAATATGGTTTTTGCTTTCGCAGAATAAATTCTATACCGATAAAAAGGAGGGGCAGATAGATAAATGGATTAGTAAAATAAGGATGTCTGACCCCAGCAAACAATACATAACCACAAAAAATATAAATAAGAGCGGAAACCACCGAAGGAAAGCTCTCTTTCTTCCTATAGATACAGTATAAGATAAAGCTGATACCAGATAAGTAAATTCTAAACAAAATAAGGAACCGGTAAATCACCTCCATACTCCCTGCTTTACCAAAAACTGATAAAAGGGTTAATGGGTCTCCAATTGCATAATAATTCAGTGTAGTCAAGGTATCAAAACCCATGCCGATACTAAAATCCACCATAGGAAAACCTTTGCCTTCAAGAAGGTCTCTTAATCTCCGGCTATAATATACCAGAGCCGGATAATGCTGATTGAGACCGTCCAAATCCCAGATAAACGATTTGTTATTTTCTGCAAATGGATGATATATGAGAAACTGCAGCACCAGAAAGGCAGCGGTAAAGGGTACTATATAATACAATAAATAATTGGCTGTTTTATTTTCTCTTATTTTAGACGGTAAAGGCATTGTACTTATCACTCCTTTTATATTGATTTCAACTCCTTTAGTATGCCACGGCGTATTAAAATATAACCGAACTATTCATAAAAAGCAGCCTGTCCCAGATTTGCTTTTGTAATATTACAAGTCCTCTTCGTTAAATACACGTAAATAGTAAGTAAATTACAAATACAATATTTAATAATTTAATTAGACACTCAACATAATATATGTTATAATTGTCCAATGTAAACATTTGACTTTAGAAAGGATAAAAAAAATGGCAGAGAAAAATCCTATAGTAACAATCGAAATGGAAAATGGCGATGTGATTAAACTCGAGCTTTACCCAGACATTGCCCCAAATACTGTTAAGAATTTCATTTCATTAGTACAGAAAAAGTTTTATGATGGTATTATTTTTCACAGGGTTATACGTGGATTTATGATTCAGGGAGGGGATCCTGAGGGAACTGGTATGGGAGGACCTGGTTACTCAATTAAAGGTGAATTTTCCTACAATCACTTTGAAAACAACCTAAAACATACTGCAGGTGTTATATCAATGGCAAGATCACAGATGCCGGATTCTGCAGGTTCACAGTTTTTTATTATGCATAAAGATTCTCCTCATTTGGATGGTTCTTACGCTGGCTTCGGTAAAGTAATAGAAGGCCTTGAGGTTGTTAACAAAATTGCAGATACAAAAACAGATTATTCCGATCGTCCGTTGGATCCTCAGGTTATGAAATCCGTAACGGTAGAAGTATTCGGCGAAACCTACGACGAACCGGAAAAAATTTAAATATATCATATAATAGATAATTATAGTCAGGGATTATAGATTTGCGACATAACTGCCGTTTTTTGCATTTATGTCGCTTTTTATTCGAACCAAAGGTCATGTCACACCACTTTCAAAACCGCTGTGAGGTAAAGAAAGAATCAGAATATGTTAAAAAGCAGTCACGATGAAAGATAGAATCAGATTACAATTGTTTCCCTAAGATGTTTCTCATTATCTGATTGAAATTATTATAATCTGCGAGTAAAATAGATAGGAAGAAGAATGTTCATAATAAGGAGGATAACATGGTTAAAGAAAGATTACAGCACTTACGGGCGCTGATGGCTGAAAATCAAATGGATGCCTATATTATCCCAACATCTGATTTTCATGAATCAGAATATGTCGGTGATTATTTTAAAGCCAGAAAATATATGTCAGGGTTTACCGGTTCTGCAGGTACCTTAGTGGTTACCTTAACCCAGGCAGGTCTTTGGACTGATGGAAGGTACTTTTTACAGGCTGCAAGACAGCTTGCGGATACCGGAATTACCTTATTCAAAATGGGCGAAGAAGGTGTACCTTCCCTCGAGGAATTTTTGCAGGAAACCTTACCCCAGGACGGTACTCTAGGCTTTGACGGTCGTGTTTTGAATGCCGGTTTAGGTTTGAAATTAAAAGAAAAGCTTGCGGTTAAAAACATCTCCATAAAGTATGATAAAGATTTAGTGGATTCCATTTGGACAGACAGACCTTCTCTTCCAGGTGAACCAGCATTTTTATTAGAGGAAATCTATTCCGGTAAGTCCACTGCGGAGAAATTACAGGAAGTAAGAAAAGAAATGAAGAAGCTTGGTGCCTCCGTTCATATCATCACTACCTTAGATGATATCGCCTGGCTGTTTAATATCAGGGGCAATGATATTGCCTATAATCCAGTTATACTCTCCTATGCTGTTATTACAGAGGAGAAAGCTTATCTGTTCTTAGACCAGACGAAATTATCCCAGGATATAAAGAACAAACTGGAAGAAAATACGATTTTATTAAAAGATTATCAGGACATTTACAGTTTTGTTACCAGTCTCTCCCCCCAGGTATCCGTGCTTTTGGATTCCAAAAAAGTAAACTATGCAATCTATAAAAACCTGAACTCTGAAATTTCAATTATTGATGCCGCCAATCCTACCGTATTATTTAAGGCCATGAAAAATCCGGTGGAAATAGAGAATTTAAGAAAATCCCATATCAAAGATGGCGTTGCCTTTACCAAATTTATGTATTGGCTAAAAACTAACATCGGTAAAATCGAAATCACTGAAATCAGTGCCAGTGATTACCTGGAGGAACGAAGAAAAGAACAGGAAGGTTTTATTGAACTTAGTTTTGATACCATCTGTGCCTATAAAGCGAATGCCGCTATGATGCACTACTCCGCCAGTCCTGACAGTAATGCACTCTTAAAACCGGAAGGATTACTCCTTGTGGATTCCGGCGGTCAATATTATGAGGGAACCACAGATATTACCAGAACCATGGCTCTTGGGGAAATCAGTGAGGAACTAAAAAAACACTTTACGGCAGTGCTGCGAAGTATGTTAAATCTGGCAGATGCCAAATTCCTGCACGGATGTATCGGACTGAATCTGGATATACTAGCAAGAGGTCCTATATGGGATATGAATTTAGATTATAAATGCGGTACCGGTCATGGTGTAGGATATCTGCTTAATGTTCACGAAGCCCCGAATGGTTTCCGCTGGAAGAAAGTACCGGAAAGGGATGACGGCTGTGTACTGGAAGAAGGTATGGTAACAACCGATGAACCCGGTGTTTATATTGAAGGAAGCCATGGTATCCGTACGGAAAATGAACTGGTTTGCCATAAGGGTGAGAAAAACGAATATGGTCAGTTTATGTACTTTGAACATATAACTTTTGCTCCTATTGATTTAGATGCTGTGGAGGTCTCCTTCATGTCTCCTGCAGAGATTAAAAGACTAAACGATTATCATGAACAAGTATACAAAAAAATATCACCTTATCTTACCCAGGAAGAAAAAGACTGGTTAAAGGTTTATACCCGTGCCGTTGGTGTATAACACCTACGATAATCCATATTTACACCCCTTGCATACCCTCTGCACGTTGCCGGTTTTTCAGTATTAAGAATCTTACACTACACTGGAGCTATATCATATTGCAAGCTCACTTGCGATTTACCACTAATAAAACTTTACACTAACCTGTTGACATTGAGTTATTTCTTTGCTATACTTTTATCAATTTCATAGTAAAACACTAGGAATGAGAGAGTAAGTGATTAAGAATCTAACAGAGAGCTTTGACGGTGGAAAAAAGCAGATGAAAAATGACTGAATATGGCTCAGGAGTGGCGGTTTGAATTGTAATATGTTTTGTTTGTATTGCATTTAGAATTCGACAGGGTTGCCTGTTACAGCAAGGGAGTATAATTAGGTATCTAATTTCGTACTCTTAGAGGTCTGTCTCAGTAATGAACAGATAAATTGAAGTGGTATCACGGGTTTTACTCGTCTTCTTAAATTAAGAAGGCGAGTTTTTTTGTATAAAAAAGATAGAAAGTTGAAAAAAATTGAAAGGATGCCACGTTTTGATTCTTTCAAAGGTTGAAAGAAAATTTGTTTATTGAAAGGATGCCACGTTTTGATTCTTTCAAAGGTTGAAAGAAAATTTGTTTATTGAAAGGATGCCACGTTTTGATTCTTTCAAAGGTTGAAAGAAAATTTGTTTATTGAAAGGATGCCACGTTTTGATTCTTTCAAAGGTTGAAAGAAAATTTGTTTATTGAAAGGATGCCACGTTTTGATTCTTTCAAAGGTTGAAAGAAAATTTGTTTATTGAAAGGATGCCACGTTTTGATTCTTTCAACCGGTGAAACTTGTTTCACATTTTATTAGTGGCTGTATCGCAAGAGATTTGCGATATACAATGGGTATAAGATATGGATAAATCAACTCTTTGTATACATGGGGCTAAAAATGATACTCATTCTACCGGAGCTGTCAGTGTACCAATTTATCAATCCGCAACATTTGCACACCTGGGAGTTGGAAAAAGTACCGGTTATGATTACTCCCGTCTCCAAAACCCCACCAGGGAACATGTAGAAAAGGTGGTAGCTAATTTAGAACAGGGTTGTGATGCTTTAGCTTTTTCAACGGGTATGGCTGCAATTACTGCTCTTATGGAACTCTTTTCCATAGGTGACCACCTTATTGCTTCCGGTGATTTATATGGTGGAACAGTTCGTTTATTCGAACATATCTCCCGTAAGAATGGTATAAACATTGATTATACTAATACAGCAGACTTAAAAACTGTAAGGTCTTTAATCCGTCCGGACACAAAAGCAATTTATATTGAATCACCAACAAATCCTATGATGCAGGTAACTGATATCGCCGCAGTCTGTGAATTGGCAAAAGCTAACGGAATCCTGGTCATTGTTGATAATACTTTCCTAACACCCTATTACCAGTTGCCACTAACCTTAGGCGCTGATATTGTAGTGCACAGCGGTACCAAGTATTTAAGCGGTCACAATGATACCCTGGCAGGATTTTTAGTTACAGGTAATATAGGTTTATCTGAAAAACTACGTTTTATTTATAAAACAACCGGAGCCTGTCTCTCACCCTTTGACAGTTGGTTATTGATTCGAGGGATAAAAACCCTTGCCGTTCGTATGGAACGTCAGCAGGAAAATGCGATCAAATTAGCAAATTGGCTTACGAAACAGGAAAAAATTAATAAAGTATTTTATATTGGTCTGCCTGACCATCCGGATTATGCAGTATCCACAAAGCAGGCAACCGGGTTTGGCTCTATGATATCTTTTGAAGTCGATAGCGAAGCAACTGCCATCCGGTTATTGGAACGGCTTCAATTAATATTATTTGCAGAAAGTCTTGGAGGAGTGGAAACCTTAATTACCTATCCTATGCTTCAGACCCATGCTGATGTTCCTATTGAAGAACGGCTGGCAAGAGGCATTAATGATTGCTTGCTGCGTCTATCTGTAGGTCTTGAAAACGCAGATGATTTAATAGCCGATTTAGCACAGGCCTTAACCGAATAAACTTATGTTATCTTGGAGGACTAGAAATGCCATATGATTTTAATTTAGTAGTGAACAGAAAAAATACAAACTCCTTAAAGTATGATTTTGCAGTAGAAAAAGGTAAAGCTGCCGATATATTACCATTATGGGTTGCAGATATGGATTTTCCTACAGTACCAGAGGTTACAGAAGCGCTGATAAATGCCAGCCGCCACGGGATATTTGGTTATACAGAGGTTAAAGAGGATTACTTTTTAGTTCTGCGTAACTGGTTTTCTTCTCATTATCACTGGGAAATTGAACGAAAATGGCTTATTAAAACACCTGGTGTCGTATTTGCCATCGCTATGGCAATACGTGCCTTCACTGAAAAAAACGAAGCTGTCTTAATTCAAAGACCAGTTTATTATCCTTTTTCCGAAGCCATTGAAAGTAATGAGCGAAAACTAATTAATAATCCTTTGGTTTATGAAAAAGGAAAATATCATATCGATTATAATGATTTTGAAGATAAAATAATAAAGAATAATGTTAAGTTGTTTATATTGTGTAATCCTCACAATCCGGTAGGAAGAGTATGGACCAAAGAGGAGTTAATCCACTTAGGTGATATTTGCCTAAAACATAATGTATTAGTCGTATCCGATGAAATTCATGCTGACTTTATTTATTCCGGGCATGCACATCTTAATTTTGCTAACTTAAAACCTGAATTTTTTGATAATACCATCACATGCACTGCTCCCAGTAAAACCTTTAATCTGGCGGGGCTGCAGGTATCCAATGTATTAATTGGAAATCCCAAATTAAAAACTGCCTTTAAAAATGAAATCATAAAATCCGGTTACAGTCAGTTAAACACCATGGGATTAATTGCCTGCCAGACAGCCTATGAATATGGAGATGAGTGGCTTAAAGAGTTAAAAGATTATCTTTATGAGAATTTAAGATATGTAAAGGAATTTATAGAAAAAAACATTCCTGAGGTTACATTAGTCGAACCAGAGGGTACTTATCTTCTATGGCTTGATTTTAAGAAATTAGGTCTTTCTGAAGAAGAATTAGAAGACCTAATCATAAATAAAGCGAAATTATGGCTAGACGCCGGAACTATGTTCGGTCCGGAAGGACTTGGGTTCCAACGGATAAATATCGCCTGCCCAAGAGAAACTTTGACTCTTGCCTTGACCAGTTTACATGATGCTATAGAGGAACGAAAGAAATCCAAATAGATTAATTTCAGGTTTGGAATACAATATTTAATCTTTATAACAATCAATATTTCTTAGACACTTTCAAGACTATTTTAGCATAGAACATTACTTAAATTTACAATTTTTTAGATTCAATCTCAAAATCTCAAATTTTAAGATTAAAGTTACAAATTATGATATTTTATTTATTGAAATAAGAAAATCCGTGGTATTCCCAAATGACACCACGGATTTTTTATTTTTGACTCTACTTATTATATAATGCTCCCATAATATCCTCTCTCATATCAATTACTGCCTGTCTGGAAGCATCTGCATAAGCGGTTGGTCCGAATTTTTCATATCCTGCTTGTTTATAAGCAGCAATAATCCCACGGGAAGAATTCACAATAGCCCCTAACCCGTCTTTATTAAAGTAATGAGCCAAATCTTTCCCTTTACCGCCCTGAGCGCCATAACCTGGTACCAGGATATAAGTTTTTGGCATAATCTCTCTTAGAATTTTACCCATCTCCGGATAGGTTGCACCAACTACAGCACCAATATAGCTGTACTGATTGCCCATACACGTTTCCCCCCATTCGGCTACTTTCTTTCCTACTAATTCATAAAGGGGCTTTCCCTCTATTAATTGATCCTGAAATTCGCCGCTGGAAGGATTGGAGGTCTTAACTAGTATAAACAAACCTTTCTTCTCTTCCTTACAAACTTCAATAAAAGGCTCCACACCATCAGAACCTAAATAAGGATTAACCGTTGCAAAGTCTTCATCAAACCCATAAAATGAATTATTTCCTACTTTTACTTTACCTAAATGCGCAGTTGCATAGGCAGCTGAGGTAGAACCAATATCACCTCTTTTGATATCACCAATCACAACTAAATCTTTTTCTTTACAATAGTCCACGGTTTTCTTAAAGGCAATCATTCCCTCGATACCAAACTGTTCATACATTGCTATCTGAGGTTTAACCGCAGGAATTATATCCCAGGTAGCATCCACTATTGCTTTATTAAACTGCCAGATAGCTTCTGCCGCACCGGCTAAGGTCTCACCTTTTTCCTGGTACGCCTTTTCTTTTACATGCTCTGGTATATAGGATAACATGGGATCTAAACCAACCACGATAGGCGCTTTACTTTGTTCAATCTTTTCAATCAATTTATTTATCATAATTACCTCCTAAGTGCCGCTTTAACGGCATTTAAATTTCTGTGAAAAAAGCACCTCTGTGCTTTTTTCGGTTGAAAAACGTTTTTCTTTTCAACCTACCGCCTAAGTGCCTCTTTAGCGGATATTAATCTGCTGTTTTGCGGATATCTTTAATTATCCTGAAATACAATTTTACCGTCAACGATAGTAACCTTTACCCGACCAACAACTTCTTTTCCGTGAAAGGGGGTATTCTTACCCTTAGAAGCAAATTCATTCACATCTATTTTATATTTTTCATTCGGATCGGCTATTACAACATCTGCCGCTTTTCCTACTGCAAGGCTGCCTTTATCAATTCCTAATACCTTAGCTGGATTTAAGCTCATCTTCTCAACCATCTGCATCGGAGTTAAATACCCTTGTTCCACCAACTCTGTCATAGTAAGTGCAAATGCAGTTTCGAGTCCCACTATTCCAAAGGGGGCTTCCTTTATGGATTTTGCTTTTTCCTCTGCGCTATGGGGTGCATGGTCTGTTGCTATTACATCCATAATATTGTTTTTGAGCCCTTCCTTTAAAGCCATGATATCTTCTCTGCTTCTTAAGGGAGGATTCATTTTATAATTGGCATCATCGCCTGTTATCTCTTCGTCCGCCATGGTAAAATGATGTGGACACACCTCACCGGTTACAGGTAAGCCGTCTTTTTTCGCCATATCTATAAAAGTCACACTATCCCTGGTTGAGCAGTGACAGAGATGAAGTTTTACTCCTGTATTTTTCGCTAAAAGAATATCCCTGGCAGCAATAATATCCTCAACTGCGTTGCTGATGCCGGGCATATTGAATTCCCTGGATTTGACCCCTTCGTTAAGAACCCCTTTTCCCACCAGCTCTTTATCTTCGCAGTGGGCAAATACCGGAATACCGGCTTCTTTGGCTTCTATCATTCCTCTTTGGTAAAGAGCTGTATTCATAACAGATTTTCCGTCTTCACTGACTGCCACTGCCCCGGCTGCTGCCATAGCCTTTATATCCGCTAATTCCTGACCGGACTGTCCGATTGTAACCGCACCGATTGGAAGAATATGAACCACCGCTTCTGTTTTCGCCTTGGTTAATATGGTTTCAATCATCTGCCTGCTGTCTGTGACCGGATTCGTATTTGGCATAGGGCAGATGGTTGTATAGCCTCCTCTTGCTGCAGCCAGAGCTCCTGTAGCTATGGTCTCTTTGTATTCATAGCCAGGTTCCCTTAAATGTACATGAAGATCAATAAACCCCGGCATAACATACAGTCCATTCGCCTCAATTACCTGATCTGCGGTTTTATCAATGCCTGCCCTTAGTTCTCTAATAATACCATCTTCAATAAGTAGGTCGTAGCTGCCTTCTGTTCCGGTAGACGGATCAAGTATATAACCGTTTTTAATTAATAATGTCAAAATCATACTCCTTTCCCTGGCGATTACACACAATGACGTCCGGCAAGCCGAACGTCGTCAAATTTTATTGTAAGGATATTTTATAACTCAGCTTTTTCAATATCAGCCATAACAGCTTTATTACCGATATAACTACCTATTTCTTCTTTTGTTACCCATTTAAAATTATTAAGTTCTTCACTAAGTACTATATCATCCCTTGTACTGATGCATAAAAAGCTGATCCCGATGTTACAGACATCACCAACCATAAAAGACCAGGTATACAGAATACGGTTTACTAACACAGACAGACCGGTAGTTTCAAAAATCAATCTGAGAACACCTTTTTCCGGATTCTCACCAAACTCTAATTTGCCGTCAATAAATTCCCATTGATAAGGATCTACTATTCTGTCATCATACCATTTTTCTACAAGTAAATATTTATCCTCATACTGAACGATACCTTTTACCATGATTTTGTATTTTTCCATAGTCTTCCTCCTTGAATACGCAGTTTATTCCTTTTTCCTTCATTTTTAACATCTTATCGACCAACACCATTTTTAATTGTTTATCTACATTATTATAACGTATGTCCAACCTGAATACAACAGATAGCTTCATATAAATATGTAATATTTTCTAGCATATTATGGCGTTTCTATGAGAACCCTAATCATAACATTTTTAATATGTTTGATGACACATCACATTGTTTGTACAAAAATTTATGATTTGTTTTTTACGATTTATTTACCGGTATATAAATACGGTATACTAAGGAGGCTAACATGGATAATCCGCCCAATGGCATCAATTCTTTCCCAAATGGCTTTACAGCATTTCCAATCGGAGCAACAAATATAGCCACATATCCCGCTGCCCTTAATAGTCTGATTAATTCAGATGACGGGGCCAGGAATTACTATGATAATATGGATGATGATGAACGGGCAGAATTGCTGCGTAACGCGAAAAACTTTCAATCAAAGGAAGAACTGGAACGGTATTTGTATCATTTGGATGAAGGGGAATTCAGATAACGCCTGAATTTCATTTGAACGAAAAAAACCTGTCATGTAGCATGAGCTTTAACACTCAGAATAAATGACAGGTTTTTATTAGTATTCCTTATTTATTATTATAATTCAAACTTCGCAGTTAATAACCTTAAAAAACTTGATAAAATCAGCCCTAAAGCTAAATTGAAAGCATGATTATGCTATGTTTCATAAGCGCTTTATTCTGAGTCTGATAATTCACTTATGACTTTTTCAGGTGGTTTAGACTCAAAATGCACACTGTTTGACGAGCATAGCGAGGAGTTTGTGCTTTTTGAGTCTTGCAATACCACATGAAAAAATCATTAGTGAATTTCCGGCTCAGAATCCTAAGCTTATGAAACATAGCATACTCAATGCTTTCTTACTCACCTTCATTGCTGATTTTATCAAGTATACCAAGACAAAAATAACTGCGAAGTTTGAAATTGTAACTTATAACTATATTAACACTCCGGTGGTATCGCTTCTCCTCTTGCAAAAGGAAATGTAAATGTCTGTATCCCGCTTACATAAGGTGCAATCTCATATAACTGAAAATAAATAACGACACCTTGTTCCGTCAAGTAAAAGTTTTTTGGATTAAAATTATCTTTTACTAAATCAGTATAATCCTCGAAAAACATTCCTTCATCTTTTTTTAAACGAATGGCAATCTGTCTGTCAATTTCATTTTGAATACTTTTCGTGAAATTATCCGTATCCGGAAAGAAATCTCCAAGTTCCATCCGGCTGCTACTTTGTAAATCCCAGGTATCGGCGCTTCTAAAAGTCATGCCATGGGCTCCTCCGGTATATTCATAGCGGTCAAAATATAAGCTTAGTGTACAATTTTCATTGTAAGTAACTGTGTATTCAACCAAGACTTCATACTGATGAATAGGAAATCCATTGGCTACAGAATATTCGTAATCCTCTACAGCAGACTGAAATAGTTTTGATATTTGCACTCTTTGGTAAAATACTGCATCCGCTTTATAAAATATATTGAGTTTGGTAAGGAACAACTTAAATTTATCCGAAATAAACTGCGGATATTTTATGGTATAGGTCAGAATCAGTTGACCCTTGTAATACATATCTTTTTTTATAACATTTTCTTTTACTGTCAGTTTATACGGTACCAAGTTCTGCCACCCCGATACTATTATCTATGATAACATATGCCGCCGGGGGCTTACTTGTTCATGGGCTAGCGAAGCAACAGCTTCTAAAGCATAGAAAGAATCCAACGAACATTCAAAGAATCCAACCGGTCCTAATTCTGCTTTAATAGTTTCTCCAGCGCATGAAATGCTATGGTATAAGAAACTTCGCCGTCTGTAAGTTCTCTCTTCTTCACATTTTGCTCCAGTGACTTTAGTCCTGCAAACTCTGCCAGATGAGGTTCCAGGCTTAAGTATCCCTGATAGCCTTCTGAGTCCAACCGTCTTAGGATTTCTAATACCTTTCCGTCACCCTCTCCTGCCGGAACCACTTCACCGGTGTCCCAAAGAGCATCCTTGATATGGATATATTCCACATAAGGCTTTAAAAGATTATAAGCCTCCAGGGTATCCTGTCTGCACTGAACAAAGTTGGCAAAATCAAAGGTACATTTAAAGTGATCGCCGTAAAATTCCCGGAGCAGCTCCTGGCATCTGACAGCGTTATCTCCGTAAATATCCTTTTCATTCTCATGAAGGAGGACTACCTTATGTTCTTTGGCATAATTAAGAAAACTCCGTATTCTTTTGAATACTTCTTCCCGGTATAAAGAAGGCTCTTCTCCATTTGGGATATAAAAGCTGAACATTCGTATATAAGGTGTCTCAAATACTTTCGCTAATTCCACAACTCTTTTAAAGGTTTCAAAATGTGGTTCAAAGTCCTCGGTAATTTTAATTTTACCAATTGGAGAACCAAGAGCAGATACTTTAATACCATTTTCCTTCAGGTAGGTCATAGCCGCCTTTGCTTCTTCGATTGTATAATCTGCTATATTCTTTCCATTGCCACTGCGGAATTCTATATATTCCAGCTTCAACTCCTTTAACAGGCGGACCTGGACCATCAAATCTGTATGAATCTCATCTGCAAAACCTGTAATACGAGTATTTTCTAACATAAGTACCTCTTTCTGATTGTTATATAATCCTTATTTCTTTCCCTGTCCTGGCCGATTCATAAGTTCCAAGCATAAGTAATATGGTTTCCTTAAGCCTCTGAAACTCCAGGGAGAAAGGTCTATTCGTTTCAATGCTGTCATAAAAGTCTGCTATGCAGTCTCTGTGACCGGCACCCCAATAACTTTTTCCAAGCCTTTCCTTATGTTCCATGGGAAGCTTATTCACGCCGCCGTCCTTACTATAGATTGTAACCTCCAGGTCTTCAATCCGGATTGTCATATTCTCACAGAATAGTTCAATTAAGGGCGGTGCATCCGTACAATAAGCCGTGGTAGCATAAAAGCAGGCAGTTTTATTCCCTTCAAACTGGTAATAAGCCTCCATCATATCTTCAACTTCAATAACACCTTTTAGATGATGATTGGTCATAGTTGCGTCTACCGATAAGGGAGTACCTAACAGATACGCCAGTAAATCCATGGTATGTACCGACTGATTGATTAAGACTCCGCCTCCTTCTGTAGCAAGACTGCCTCTCCATCCGCTCTCCGTATAATATTCCTGGTTACGGCTCCAGGTCACAAGCCCCCTTGCCCCTTTTATTGCACCTGATTCGCCGGAAGCCAGGAGTTTTTTTACTGCTATAATACTTGGATTATATCTGTTTTGAAAACATATCCCAAGCTTTTTACTGCTTTTAACTGCTAAGAGTTCCAGGTACTGTTCTCGTGAAATAACCGGAGGCTTCTCCATAAATACATGGATTCCCTGCTTTAAAGCGTACACTGCCATAGGAACATGAAGGTAATGAGGTGTGCATATGTGGAGGATATCGATATCCTCCCTTCCCAGCATATCTTCCAGGGAAGAGTATGCCTTACCGTGATACTTCTTCGCAAACTCCCGTGCCCTATCTTCATTTATATCTGCAAAAGCTGCCAGTTCATGTCCCTTAAAGCCCTTAAGGCTTTCGGCATGGACCCTTGCAATGCCGCCGCAGCCTACGATTGCTGCTCTCATAATTTCACCTGGGAGCCATAGGTGCTGCCCGTATCAAAGGTAACTTCCTTCACATTTTTCTTAAGCTTTGAGGTGGCACGGCGCTTATTTAATTCCGTCAGAAATAAATCCTCGTCGAAGGGAAGCTTAACTGGTTTACCCAGCCAGCTGGATAAATGCATGGCATTTGATAAGGTCAGTCCATTAATACCTTCCGCTCCTTCCGCTACTAAAGGGGTTCCATAAAGGATTTTTCCTGCAAAGGCATTTAAAACACCGGAATGCTGTGGGTTTTTGCCATCGGTTTCCAAGGTCACATATTGTCCCTCCGGTGCTTTAAAGCCTTCTGTTGCAGTAAAGCAATATTCCCTTTCACTAACGTCTAACTGATACAGGGTCAGTTTATCTGATTCACATACCAGCTTACCTTTCTCCAGGGTAATTTCAAATCGATTCGTCCCTGGAGCATCGCCTGTGGTAGTAACAAATACTCCGGTGGCTCCTGATGGATACTCCAGATAAGCAGTTACATCATCTTCTACTTCGATATCGTGCCACTTGCCATTATGGCAGAAAGCCTGTACACTGGATGGCATACCGCAGATCCACTGGAGCAGATCCAGATTGTGGGGGCATTGGTTTAATAACACTCCACCGCCTTCCCCCTCCCAGGTTGCTCTCCATTCTCCGGAATTATAATAGGCCTGGGTTCGGTACCAGTCCGTAATAATCCAATTAACCCGTTTGATGGCACCAAGGGTTTTACTATGTACCAGCTCATGCATTTTACGGTAGACATGGTTGGTTCTCTGGTTAAACATCATGGCAAATACCAGGTTACTCTTAGCAGCGGCTTCATTCATTTCACGAACCTGCTTGGTGTAAACTCCGGCAGGTTTCTCGCTTAAGGCATGAAGACCATGTTCCAGTGCTTTAATGACCAGTCTTGGATGTTCATAGTGTGGTGTTGCTACAATCACCGCATCGCACAGGCTGTCTTCAATTAAAGCATCCCCATCCTCAAATACTGCAACCGACTCCGGTAAATTCTCTTTTGCCCAGTTCCGTTTGGCTTCCTTTACATCTGCTACTGCTGCCAGTTCCATATCCGGAACCTGGTTATTTATAATCGTATTGCAATGGCTGCTGCCCATATTTCCAATTCCGATAATACCGATTTTAACCTTCTTCATGTAAGTTCTCCTCTACTTATAGCCTAGTTTACTTAAATTGTCGTAACTTAATTTTAAACAGTCAAAGGGACTGCCCTGGCAGGTATCCTGTTCCACCAGCAGGTATTCACAATTGGTATCCTCCAGTTTCTTTAATATGGCCTTAAAGTTCATATTACCTTCCAGTACAGGTGCCATTACAGGTACTCCGTTCACTACCGCCATATCCTTTAAATGCACACAGGATAAGCGGTCTTTCAGTACTTCAATCCACTGGCAGACATCCCCTCCGGCAGCCTGTACCCAGTAAGTATCCAGAGTGATCCCCATCTCCTCTGGGCTAAAGGCTTCCAGCAAATATTCGATTGCATAGTTACCGTTAAATTTTTCAAACTCAAAATTGTGATTATGGTACATAAATAACTTCCCAGCAGCCGCAATTTGCTTAGCGGCTTCCTTAAAATCCTCTCCAAAATGGGTAATCCAATACGGAGTACGGTATTTCTCCGGCATAGCCCCAAGTCCGATATGTTTACATCCCATAACCTCATGTTCCTGAATCAGCTTATTCGTATCATACAAAATCCTGTTCACATCGCTGTGGGTCAGAACTACTTCCAGGGATAAACTGTCACAGATTTCTCTGATTCTCTCAGCAGGGATATCTTTTCCAATACCGGAGATCTGAATGGTTTTGTAGCCCATTTCAGCAACCTTTTTTGCTGAGAAATGAAAGTCCTTTTCATTTTGTATATAAGTCCTTATTGTATATAATTGTGCTCCCAGTTTCACTAAAATCAACCTTCCTATGTTTCTTATAGTTTTATTTTAGAAAAAAACCCGGAAAATTACCATTGCAAATAAGAACATTCATATTGCAAATATAGCGATGCTAAGTTATACTTTATAGAGGAAAAAGGAGGATTTAAAATGGGAGTTATTGCAGAAATCAAGACTAACCGGGTATTATTCAGCTATACCCTTAGTGAAGCAGCCAACGACGACTTCCAGCTTCACTGCCACAATTATTATGAGTTGTATTTTTTAATAGAAGGTGATGTGGATTATCTGGTAGAGGGCAGACAATTCCACATGGCTCCCCACAGTATGCTTTTGCTGACACCAAATATTTTCCACGGTGTAAAGGTTAACTCCACGAAGCCTTACATAAGATTTGCCCTGCATTTTCTTCCGGATATCCTTACTATGGAGCGCAGGCATCTGCTGCTTTCCGCATTTCCTGCCATGGAAAAGCATTCCGGCAAAGAAATATATTATCCCAATACGGATGCTTATCGAATCTATTCTTTTTTTGAATCCTTTACCGAATGTTCCAGACTGGAACCAGAACTTTTAGAGGAACTCCTACCCATTTACATGGAATCCTTATTATCCCAGATCACGGTTATGAGCCACTCCGGGCAGACCGCCAACCCTTTCGTGAGTCCGGATACCCTTTCAAAAATCATAGCTTATTTAAACACCCATCTTACCGATACCATTACCCTGGATTATATATCAGAGAAATTCTTTATCAGCAAACACCATTTAAACAAGGTATTCCGGAAGGCTATAGGTACTACTGTCTGGGATTATCTGCTGCATAAAAGAATCATCTATGCACAGCAGCTCCTAATCAACGGACATAGTGCGGCAGAAGCGGCCGTCCAATCCGGTTTTGGAGATTATTCCGCCTTCTACCGGGCTTACATAAAGATTATCGGCCATTCTCCCTTACAGGACAGAGGAGTATTGCCGACTTTGGTAAGATAGATTGGATAACTAACAATTTAGATACTAAACTTTTTCTAAGTCGTAAGAACTGCGTATTTATGCGATTTATTAACAAGAAAGAAAATCTTACGTACCTGCCAGACCGGATATGGTATTGACTCTAAAATCCAATAAGAGTATAATCGTTTTTCGTACCACTCTCAAACAGGAATGGTTACCACATTAACAACTGGCAGGTGACATTATGAATTTCTTAAAGCAAAATCTTGAACAAAGACGTAATCTTATATTAAACGGTCCTGTATCCACGACCATATTGCTACTTTCGGTACCATCCCTCATGATGGGCGTAATCCAGTCAGTAATACCGGTTATTGATGGCTTATTCTTAAATAATATTGTTGGTACCGTCGCCGCAAGTGCCGTTACCTACTGCGCTCCAATTGTAAATATGACGGTAGCACTGGCACAGGGTTTAAGTGTAGCCGGAATGGCAATCATAGGTCAGTCCAATGGTAAAGGTGACTTTGAAGCCGGTCGGCGTATTTCAACTCAAATGATAGTTTTTTCCTTTTTAATTGGCTTTCTCTTAATCCCAATTCTAATCGTCCTTGCTTTTGTAGCTTCAGGACATGTAAGTCCTGAAATTTCAAAAGATGTATTTACATATCTGGCATTAAGTGCCGCAGTCCTGCCCTTTTCTTTTCTGGAATCCATTTACAATGCAATTAAAAATGCCAGCGGTAAGCCTGAGGACACCTTTACCAGAATGGTGATTATGCTCATTCTGAAAGTAATTTTTAACGTTCTCTTTATTGGTGTCTTCCGTATGGGTATTGTTGGTTCTGTCATAGCTTCCCTGGCTTCTAACATACTCATTACGTCCTGGATGTATTACGAACTGTTTATAAAATCCGGAAATGACCGGTTGATTCTGACTGGTTTTAAGTTTGACCGTCAAATCATAAAAGATCTGCTGCATATCGGTTTTCCTTCCATGCTCTCAAGCATCATGCTAAACTTAGGCTTCCTGCTTATTAATAACGAAGTTGAAAAATATGGAGCTATCGTTTTAAATGGTCAGGGAATCGCCAATAATATTACATCGGTCTGCTTTATTTTACCCTCTTCCTTCGGCTCTTCTGTCACTACGATGGTTAGTATGAATATCGGAGCAGGGCAGGGTAAAAAAGCCAAACTTTCCTGTTTAGCAGGCTGTATAATCAGCGCGGTTACTGCCGTTATCCTGATTGCTATCATTGTGCCCTTATCCTCACGGATTACGATCTTGTTCACCCGTTCCAAAGAGGTACTAGAAATTGCGAATAACGCCCTTCATATCTATACATATTCTGTGGTGGGCTTTGGCATCTGTATGGTACAGTTAGGCGCTTTCATCGGACTTGGCCGGACTCGGATTACCTTAGTAATGAGTATTCTTCGTGTATGGCTGCTGCGGTATGTTTTCATCCTTGCAACGGAACATTTTCTGGGCTTTTATTCCGTATTCTGGGGCAATCTCTTCTCCAACTATATGGCTGCACTCATAACCACCATACTGATTTTACGGATTAATTGGGTTTCCTCCATCCCCCAGGAGATTAAGATAAGCAATGCAAAAAACTCTTAAACCCTGTTTCCAAATACCAGTCCTATGTAGTATATTTTACATTTAATACCGGTAAGGTATGCCTTTGTCTGTTTTTTCCTTATAAAACTTATATAATTTGCCCCGATTGGCGTATATAAAAACAACTAAATTAAAGAACCAAATTATAAAATAAGAACCGGGAAAATTTAGAACTTTCATATAAAGACCAAGTAAAATCATACCTGCCACTACCATAACTCCATCCGCTTCGGAGGATACCCCTTTTCCCTTTTTAATAATCCTGGCGGCCAATTGAAAGACAGCCAATATAAGGGCAAAGATAAGAGAAACCTGAAATCTTGTAATTGCGCTCCATACTCCAAACGTTACTGCTATGGCTTTTCCGCCTTTGAATTTATGGAATACCGGAAAGACATGACCAAAGATTGGTGCAAGGGCAACGGGAATAAGGAAATTATTATTAACCACCCCCGACTCATAGAGAAATACCAGAGGAAGGTAACCTTTCATAAAATCTAAAATTACACCCAGTATTCCTAATTTATAACCTGCTGCGTGCCATAAATTAAAAGCTCCCGGATTACCATCACCAATGGCTTTTAAATCTTTTTTCACGATAAGACCAAGCCAATACGAAAACATTAAGGAACCGCATATATATTCCACCAAAATAAATATTATCATCATCCAATTATTTTCTGCCAACTTTGATTTGCCTTCCTTTCCAGATTACACTTCCTGTAAATGTTACCTGATAATAAGAATACAAAATAACCACAATAAAAAACACCGATGATAAACCATGTAGTACAGGCAGCAGATAACCATAATCACCGCTGTATTTTAAGAAATAAATAATTTGTATCGTATAAAATATATAGCCAATAACCAGGGGCACCGCATAGGACGAACCCATAAGAATCAGAATGGGGGTCACAAACTGGACGGCTAAAAGACCAATAAACCAGATGGCAATACACAGCATCGTTAAGGGTCTCAGAGTTGACATGCTAAGTACCGCGCTTTTACCAAAGCCCTCCAACTCACTACGTAGTCCTCCCGGATACATCCGGAAAGATACCAGTTGATAACCAATATAATTTTCAATTGGAATCCCGGCATCGGATAGACGTTTGCCCAGAGTCAGATCATCCAGTACTTCAGATTTAATGCTGTCATGTCCTTGAATTGTACTATAATCCTGTTTCGTCATTACAATACAGGAGCCATACATGCCTTTGCTTTTACTGAGTCTTTCAAAAGGTGAGGTAAATGCCAATACCCCGAGAATACAAGGAATAAGAGATAATTTTTCATAGAATTTTTCCGTTTTATGATAGGGAACGACAGAAACAGCACCACCGGATTTCTCTCTGGCCTTTAGCAAAATTTCCAGTGCTTTCTTAGCAAGTCTTACATCCGCATCCAGAAAAACCAATATGTCACCGGAAGATTCCTTCACTCCATTCCACAATGCCCAGGATTTACCCGTCCAATTCTCAGGCAATTCTGTATTTTTTATCACTGTTACACCAAAGCTTTCTGCCGTTTCATAGGTTTCATCTGAGGACATATCATCTACCACTATGATTTCATAGGGTTTTACTGTCTGCTCTTTTAAGGAAGCCAGTAGATACGGCAGATTTTCAGCTTCGTTTCTGGCAGGAATAATTACTGAGACCTTCGTATCCTTATTAAACTCATTATCCCGATTGTCAAGAAGTACATTAGAAAATAATACAAATCCAAATATACAGGAACATGCTAATAAAATCAAAATTCCCATAGTCGATATCCCTTCTTTTTTTGATGTTGTCTGCCCAAAGAGTACCTTACTAATTAATAATTTTATTACTGTTGATTAAATTAGTCAATTGTATTAATGAGAAATTTTTCCATTAAACTTCTGATTTCAATTATATTATTTATATGTTATGGATAAAAATAAGTTCCTTGGGATTTACGATTAGCAAGTACTGGCTATCATCTTCCTTACCGGCTTATATCAGAACCTTAAGTTTTAATGGCACAACGATACTCGGACTTGATTTTTGAATCTGAGCATACGGTCCTTAGCCCCATAAACTGTTAAGTTCAATTGACATGCTTAGAGGATATGCCCCCAACAGTTTTGCACTTCTTTTGTCAGGCTGGCTGCCGCCAGCATAGATAATGGCCTTTGTTCCGTCAAAAATCTTCTCGCCTTCTTCATTTATAACCATAAAAACTTCCATCGGCAGCACAAACTCTGCTTTTTTCATTTCTCCCGCTTTCAGACTGATACATTTAAAATCCACCAGGGAAAAATTCGGCACCGTAAGCCGGGAGTCCATAATTTTAACATAAACCTGGGTTATCTCTTCTCCGTCTGTACCGGATTGGTTTTTTACATCTACCGACACCCTGACATAACCTTTATCACCTGCAGCCGACTCCTCCAGTCTTATATTACTGTAGATAAAACGGCCATAACTCAGACCATAGCCAAAGGGATACAAAGCCTCCTGTTCCATATACCGGTAAGTCCTGTTTTTCATACTGTAATCTGTAAACTCCGGTAGTTCTTCTGTTGTCCGGTAAAAAGTAACCGGCAGCTTTCCGGATGGTGAAGTCTTGCCAAAAAGGATATTCGCTGCTGCCCTGCCGCCCATCTGACCTGGATACCACACCTGTAGAATAGCGTCGCAATGCTCCTCTGCATAATTAATTGCCATGGCACTTCCGGTAGAAAGTAAGAGCACCACCGGTTTTTTTGTTTCACATACTGCCTGTAACAAGCGCACTTGGGACTCCGGTAAATTTAAATCTGCTTTGTCCGCACCGGCATAGCTGTTATTGGCATCTCCTTCTTCCCCCTCCAGGGTCCCATTCAACCCCAGACACAAGAATACCACATCACTTTTCCTGGCCATAATGACTGCTTCCTTAATCCGGTCATCGGCTTCTGCGAGACTTTCAACATTATCCCGGTACAGATGCGCTCCTTCCGAATAAAAAATCCTGACCTTCTCCCCTAAGGTCTCACGGATTCCCTCCAACAGAGTATATTTTTCTGTGGCGGTTCCATTATAATTACCTTTTAGTATTTCATCACTGTCTCCATTGGGTCCAATTACGGCAACCGTATGTAACGCTTCTTTTTTCAGCGGCAAGATACCGTTATTTTTTAAAAGCACCATTGATTTCTCCGCTGCTTTTAAAGCCGCCTCATGATGCTCCCTGCAATCATTTACCTCATATGGAATCTCTTCATATTCCGTATGTTCGTCAAACATTCCAAGGCGCATTCTTGTCATCATAACATGATAAACCGCTTTATCAATATCCTCTTCTGAAACAAGACCTTTATTATAAGCATTTTGCAAATGAAGGTACATTGCTCCGCAGTTTAGGTCACAGCCGCTCTTTAATGCCAGGGCTGCCGATTCTGCCGGTGTTGAGGTAAGACCATGATACATATGAAAATCCTTGATTGCTCCACAGTCGGATACATAATAACCGTCAAATCCCCATTTTTCCCGAAGCAGTTCGGTAATCATGGCATAGCTTCCACAGCTGGCTTCTCCGTTTAGGCGGTTGTATCCACCCATGACTCCCTCCACTTTCGCTTCTTTCACACATTGTTCAAAGGCAGGATAATACGTTTCAAACAAGTCTTTTTTACTGACAATACTATTAAAGGAGTGGCGTCCCTTTTCCGGACCGGAGTGGGCTGCAAAGTGTTTTACACAGGCTGCTGCTTTTAATCGTTTCCCATTTCCCTGGATTCCTTTAATATACGCTGTACCCATCCGCCCGGTAAGACAGGGATCCTCCCCGTAAGTCTCATGTCCCCTGCCCCATCTTGGATCTCTGAATATATTGATATTAGGAGACCAGAACGTTATCCCTTTATATAGTCCTCTGTCACCATTTGCACAGGCTTCGTGATATTTCGCTCTTCCCTCGGTAGATATAATATCTCCAATCTGCTTTAGAAATTCCTCATCAAAGGTAGCTGCCAGACCAATTGACTGCGGGAACACCGTGGCCGCACCTGCTCTGGCTACTCCATGAAGGGCTTCATTCCACCAGTTATAGTTTAGGATGCCTAGTCTCTTAACCGCCGGTGCATCATATTTTAACTGAGACACCTTTTCCTCAAGGGTCATCTTAGAGATCAGATCCCTTACTCTTTCTTCATCTGTTTTTGTTTCATCCAAATATACCGGTTCCATATTTTTCTCCAATCCGGTGCTTTCTCAACACACCTTTATCAGTCTGTTCTCCATTTAGTAAATGCGGCTGCCACGGGCAGCCGCATATGACTTACTAAGTATTATTCATTAATCTCAAAGATAGCTTCAATCTCTACCGGTATATTACCTGGAAGCACATTCACGCCAATCGCAGATCTGCTTGGTGCTCCTGCCTCTTCTCCGAAAAGGTCCACCAAAAGCTGTGAACCTCCATTAGCCACATAAGGCTGATCATAAAAGTCCTCAGTACTTGCTACAAAAACCAGTATTTTCACAGCCTGCTTAACCTTATTTAAGTCACCAATCTGAGCCTGTAAAACAGCTAGTACGTTTAGCATGGAGTTTCTGGAGAATTCCTTGGCTTCTTCCTTGGTAAACTCTTTTCCAACTTTCCCATTAACCGGTTTATCAATAACCGGACCACAGCCGGAGATATACACCAGATTTTTTCCAAAGTTTTTAGCTGATGAATATACCCCTCCCTTTGCAGGTGCCTGGGGCAATTTAAGACCTAATTCCTCTAATTTTCCATATATATCAATCATCTCTACCTCTCATTCCGCCGCCTTTGGCGGCTAATAAAGTGTCAGTAAAAGTGCTTCTCCTTCACTTTCCTCATCATTTTCTTCTATTTTATTCGAATTACCCTACCGTTATTGAGGCTGCTCCGTTCATCCCTTGATATAGCAGTTTTTCCATTGACCATAACCGTATGGAAGCCGGTACTAAACTTCTTGGGAGCTTCATATACCGCATCATCCCTTATCAATTCTTCCTGAAACAGGTTTAAATCCGCATAATACCCTTTCCGAATCATACCGCGGTCTTTTATGGAAAGGCGGTCAGCCGGCAATAAGGTCATCTTTTTGATTGCCTCTTCCATAGTAAGTACCTTTCGTTCCCTTACAAACTCCCGAAGGACTTTCGGAAACGCTCCATATAATCTTGGGTGAGGGCAATCACTTACACCGTACAAGGCGTCTGATATCACCATGGAATAAGGCAGCTTTGCCACTTTATCCACATCCTCCAAAGACATAGACAGTACAATAATACCGACCTTTCCCATCTCCTGTGCAAGCAGTTCACACATAAATTCACCGGGTTCATCATAACCTGCTAGTGCGGCTCCTTCTTTAAAGTTCATTCCGGAGAACTTCCGGTTACTTTCCTTTGTCACGGAACTAATCAGAATCCGCTCCCAGCCAATGGCGGTAACCATATTGTCCCAGCCGGAATGTTCTTTATAGATCTCTTTCATAAAATTCTCTTTTCCGGCAGCTGTTTCCAGTTTAGCAAGGGTTTTGTTCAGGTTTTCTTCCATCAGCGTGGGTGGAATCAGGCTTAACAGCGTTGTTGAACCTCCACAGTAGGGATAAAAGTCCACCGTTATATCCTGCCCTTTCTGACGAGCAGCTTCAACTAGTTCAATCGCCCTGTCAATAACAGTTCCCCAATTCTTTACTCCTGTTACCTTAAAGTGACTGATATTTAGCGGAACCTCTGCTATTTTCGCAATTTCTATGATTTCCTTAACCGATGTCAGCAGATTATTGCCTTCCCCACGGATATGGCAGGCCAAAGGTCTCTGATAGGAAGCGGCTGCCGAGAATAGCTCTGTCATTTCTTCAAAACTGGAATAGCATTCCGGTTGGTACATAATCCCCGCAGACAGTCCTACTGCCCCTGCTGCCAGACCTTCTTTTATGTAGGTTTTCGCCAGGTTCATCTCTTTTTTTGTAAATGGAGACTTTCCATATCCTTTAATTGCTGCTTTTAAGGTTCCTGTTCCGATATAACTTCCAACCTGTAGGGGCAGGGGTTTTTCCTCCAGGGCTTTTAGATATTCCGGAAACTTTTCTATCTTCATCTGCTTTGGCGCAATTCCCAGACAAGGTTCGATAAAATCAAAGATTTCTTTCCTATAAGTCTCAGGCGCAGGAATGGGGGCTAGACCGCAGTTGCCTCCGATCACCGTAGTAAGACCCTGAGATAATTCAATAGATCCAAACTCAGGATTATATAAGGCGTCAATATCACAGTGCCTGTGGGTATCGATAAATCCCGGGGTAACACATAAACCGGCAGCATCAATTATTTCCTCGGCAGAGGCTTCTATTCCTTCTGAAACAGCTGATATTTTGTCATCTTCAATAAGAATATCCTTTATATAGGGAGGTGTTCCGCTGCCGTCATATAGTAATCCATTTTTAATTAAGGTCTTCATACCAGCATACCTCTCGCAGCTACCGTTTCCTGCTTTAAGCCTTCCCCGTCATATAAGTACACCTGATTCTGCATATTAACCGCAGTACATACATGAATAGGGATCAGCGCTATTTTATCACCCACCCTAAGTCCTGTATCCCCTTTGATACTAGTAATAATTCCATGTTCTTCATTCATGCGCCTAAGCTGCAAATCTTCATTTCCTTCCACCAGGGCATAGCCGGGATAATAATAAGGAGCCTTATCAAGAGGAATATCCATGGGAAAGGTTTTGGTTCCTCCGTCAATTACTGCATATTCCCTGGAGGGAACACTGACCACCGTGGCATAAATCCGGACAGCAATATCGCTTAGAACCGCTGCGCCTTCCTTACATAACATATAATCATTAAACAGATAGGTACCTGGACGTATTTCATTTACTTTTCCGGTCCTTGCCACTAAAAGTCCGGTCGGGGTGGAGCCGGCGCTTATTTCTTTAATGGGAACACCTGCTTTTTTAATCTCTTCTGCAATCTGCTCCATCAGCTCCCCTTCTTCCACACTGGCCAGATGTTTATCCTCCGTCACTGTATCGCGGTAGACCAGGCTTTTAAATGTATAAATTCCTGTCAGATTAAGACCCGGCAAACCGTGAATCTGTCTGGCCAGTTCTGCTGCCTTGTTCCTTAAGACACCGGTTCTTTTTGCACCGGTATCGACCTCCAGACGTACCTCCATGGTAAGCCCAGCGTCTATTGCCGCTTTATTTAGCAACATTGCACCTTCCATACTGTCCACCGCCAGAATCAGCCGTTTGATACGTTTAGCCAGTAAGAGGGCTCTTTTAATCCTAAAATCACCTACCATGGGATAAGCGATAAAGATATCCTCAATCCCGCCCTCTGCCATTACCTCGGCTTCCGATACTTTTGCACAGGTAATGCCACAAGCACCATAGGCTAGCTGTAGCCTGGCAAAATACGGCATCTTGTGGGTTTTGATATGAGGCCGCAAACTGCATTTACAGCTATTTGCCCCTTCCTGCATCTTAACAATATTTTCTTCGGTCTTAACCAAATCAATCACAATACAGGGCGTTTCCAGCTGATCTATTAATTCTTTTTGCATACCTCTTCCTCCTTTTTCTATAATCAAAGCTAATAGTTTGTTCTAGCTTACCTTAACATTCCTATATCAAAAGCTTTCTGCCACACTTCTTATACGAAGCTTAGCACCCAGCTCCTCCGCCGTAATCTGCTTCTTAAATTCCTTTTTGCAGACTGTAACCCATACCCCCTCCTTTGATGTTATATCAAAGTAATTATCTTCAAAAACCACATCTTCATCAAGGTCTAATTCCACATAACTGGCATATACATCCGACTTAATATGAATTCGAAAGTCCTCTTCCTCCTCTGTAACCTCAACCTGATATGTTGGTACTTTAAAAGTAAAGTACTTGGGTTTTACAAATAGATTCGTACCTCTGCTTATTACGATTCCATTTTCCAAAAGCCGATATTCAGCGCCGGCTTCATTTCTCTGGATTCCCTCCAGATATTCGTTAAAATCAATACTGATTTCTTTCTTTACTTTAAAAGGATTTATCCTGACAGGTTTCTCAAGCTCATAGATTGTACGCAGATCTCCGCCAAACAATCTGACCTGTAATACCGCTTCCCGTTCCTGAAAGGATTCATTGTGGATATAATAATCGATTTCCGTGCTTAGTTCTTCTTTTTCACAGGCCGTTGCCATAAATCTGGAATAAAATCTTTTGGCACCGTAATGCAGGGCTTTCCAACGCCCGTAATAGTCAATACTTGACCAGGAAGCCACCGGCCAGCAGTCATTTAACTGCCAGTATATCGCTCCCATGCACCTGCCCCAGTTTCTTCTCCAGTGTTCCACTCCGTACTGGATTGCTTTTAACTGTAGAATCTGAGAGATATAGGCAATACTTTCCATATCTTTAGGATACTTGTAATACCCGGATATATAGGAAAATATTTTCGTATTTGCCAATCCGTTTTTTTGATGGGATTCCATTACTTCACTGAAAATGTTCTGATCCTCCAAAAGGCTGAAACTATCCAGTGTTTTCTTCCCCGGAAAAGATTGAAACCCGAACTCGGAGCAAAAACGGAAATAAAAATCCCGATATTCGGTAAATGGTTTATTGGAATGCCATACTTCCCAGTAATGATTGTCTCCCCGGTTAAAATCATTGGGATTGTCAAACGAACCGCCGGAGGAAGGTGAGGAAAGCCAGTAAAAGGTCTGATCATCATATTGTTTTGTAATCCTTGGCAGCAGCAGTTCAAACATCTTAATATAATCTGCCTTATATTTCGGCCGGTGCCCAACAAGTCTCGCCCAATCACTCCAGCCCCACTCCATCTCATTATTGCCGCACCAAAGTGCCAGACAGGCGTGATGACGGAGGCGCTTTACATTATCAATGGTTTCTGACAGTATATTCTCTTCAAATTCTTCTGTTAAATCATATACATTGCAGGCAAACATCAAATCCTGCCAGACCAGAATACCATAACGGTCGCAGGCATCATACACATAATCCTCCGGGTAATAACCGCCGCCCCAGATACGGATACAGTTAAAGTTAGCCTTTGCACAATCTCTGATTAACCTGTCACTGCGTTCTTGGTTAAGGCGTCCCACAATATTGTCCTCTGGAATATAATTAGCACCCATAGCAAAGATTTTCTGACCGTTTACAACAAATGCGAACTGATTTCCCCATTCATCCTTATCGGTACATACTGTAATATTTCTTAAGCCAATCTTTCTTTCCCAGGTATCTTCTAGTACTCCATCCGCTTCCAGCATAACTGTTATATGGTATAACGGCTGCTCTCCGTACCCGTTAGGCCACCAAAGCTTAGGATCCCTGATCTCTATCTCAATATTTTTGAAGTCCTCATTGCCTGAAATTTTAGTTTCACCTGTTACTATTGTCCCATCCGGTGCTGTAACCTGACAGATTAAACGAAGGGAACAGCCAGAAAAACGTTTCACTCTTGTTTCAATATCCAGTCGTACTTTATTAATTACGGGTTTCGCATAGGGTTCATGGGAGTTTCCCTGTACTTCCTCATGGAACTGCCGTATCCTTATGTCTTCTATTTTCGCTGTACTGCAGCCGGACAGATAAACATTACGGAAGATCCCCGCATCCGGAAGTATTGGTCCCCAGTCCCAACCAAACATATAGTGTGCTTTTCTAAGTGCTCCATTCCCCTTCATACACCCGGTAGAAGCATAGAAGATATCACCTTCTTCATGGGCTTTTTCTACAAAGGCAATAGGCGAATGAAAATAAATCTCCAGTTCATTCTCTGTCTTTAATTTATGTTTCACATTAAAGCGGTACGTGCGGTGCATATCATTCACAGAACCAATCCGTTCTTTGTTGAGATAAATATCCGCAATCGTATCCAGACCTTCGAATACCAATATCTGCTCTTCATCGTTTAACAGTTCTTCTGTTACCTGAAAGGTTCGGAAATAACGGTAATCCTTTCGGAACAGTTCTTTGGTTTCATATTCATTTGTTCTCCAATACGGATCCTGAATTAGATTTAAGGCTGTCAGATCAGAAAGGACGCTTCCGGGCACTTTTCCTTCCCTGACTTTATTTTCTTCCCTTTCGCACCAGTTCCAGGTTCCATTTAATATCAGCCGATGTTCCATTATTATGCCTGTTGAAGCTGTTACAATTGTTCTTCATCCAAGACCTGTGACCAGACAATAGTACAACAGCCTCCTGCCACCAAGTTTAAATAGGTTGAAAGAATCTATTCGTGGCATTCCTTTCTTTTTTATTTCTTTCGACCTGAATCCCCTGTTACATCACTTCCTCCGGATTATCCTCCGCCTTTGCGGTGAAGGGGATCTTGCTTATATAAGTGCAAAATTTATCTTCACACCTATCGGAAACCACTCCCTACCGTGTTCCAAATAATAAATGTGAAGATCTATTTCATGCTCCATTGCACACAAAAACCAGTAAAAGCAGAGTTTAACCCTTTATACCAGAAGTGGCAATACCCTCCACGAAATTCCTTTGGAAAAACAGGAAGAAAATCACGACCGGAATAACAAATACGGTAGCTGCTGCCATCAAATGGGTCCAATCAACGGAATACTGATTTAAAAATCCCTGTAATCCCAATGACAAAGTCAGCTTTTCTGTTTTATTAATATAGATTAGCGGTGCCAGATAATCAGACCAGGCATTGATAAAGGCATAGATACCAACCGTAGTCAGTGCGGGTTTAGATAAAGGCAGCGCAATTGATATATAACGCCTGAATTCTCCTGCTCCGTCAATTTTAGCCGCTTCCATTAATGAATTAGGCAAAGCTGCAAAGAACTGTCTCATTATAATTATATAGAACGGGCTTCCGAAAAATGTCGGTGCAATAAGCGGTATGTAGGTATTGGTCAGTCCCAGTGCAGACCAGATTTTATATAAGGGGATCATGGTTACCGTATAAGGAATCATCATAGAACCCATAATGAGGCTTGATATAATCGGTGCTCCCTTCCACTTGATCTTAGCCAGTGAATATGCAACCAACGGTGTGGCTATAAGCTGTCCGATAATAGACATAGCTGTGATAAAGATACTGTTCATCATATAGCGGGCAAATGGGATTTTTTCCAAGGCCTCCGGAAAATTGGACCAAATCAGTTTTCTTGGAAATAATCTAACCGGCAGTTCAAAGGCATCCCCATTTGTTTTTAGCGCGGTGGTGACCATGACCAGAAATGGAGAGATAAAAATCAGGCACAAACACAAAATCAATAAATATAACGGTATGGGTTTCAGACGTTTTTTATAATAAGCACTTGTATATTTCATTTATTCGCCTCCCATTCCGTTATTGGATACTTTTTTCGTAATCTTGGTCATAATATAGGTCAGGATGCAGACAATTAAAAATAAAAACCATGCCATAGCGGAAGCCCTGCCCATCTTCATATAAGAAAAGGCCGTATTAAACAAATAAAGCGGATACATCAGGATAGAATTGGCCGGTCCACCGCCTGCATTGCTTGCCCCGCCGCCGGAGCTGGCATTAATGATAACATAGACCTGGGTAAAGTACTGGAAGGAATTAATGATATTAAGAATCCCCTGATATACCAGCACCGGTGCCACACCCGGAAGGGTAATACGAAAAAATTTGCTGACAGCGTTGGCACCATCAATTTCAGCAGATTCATAATAACTTCTGGGTACATTCTGGAGTGCCGCCAGACAGATCAGCATGGTAGTACCGGTACACCAGGTTCCCATCAGAACTAACGCCCACTTTGTATAAGCAGGATTAACCAGCCAGGCAGGTCCGTGGATACCCACCATACCAATAATACGGTTAATATAGCCGTAGGTAGGGTCAAACATCCAGATCCAAACCATAGTTGCAGCAATCATCGGTATGATTGAGGGCATGAAGAAAATCGTTCTGACAAACCCTCTTCCCTTATACTTGCTGTTTAATAAAGAAGCCAGCAGCATTGCAATAAATAGATTAATCGGTGTTGATACAAATGCCATAAATAAAGTATTCTTCAAGCTCTTAAGCACTAAGGGATCTTTCAATAAATACTGATAATTTTCAAGCCCCACCCATTCCGGCGCTTTTACCGGGTTAAATGAAGTAAAGCTGTAATATAATGAAGTCAGTAATGGGATCAGACTGAAACAGATAAAACCAATAATCCATGGAAGTGCAAATAAGAACCCGTTTAAATTATCCCGCCGTTCTGATTTTTTCATTTTAACTCCAGTCGTTTTCAACATAGGACTACTCCTTTCTAATAAATAAAGTACGCCGGGCATTCTCCCAGTCTGAAAAAATCCTGAGTGGGAATACCACATATAAGTTGGTTAACTTATACGGGATATTCCCATTCACAGGCAGTTTATCAATTCGTATTTAAATTAATTCCTATGAAAATCAAATGCTATTATTTCAATAAATCTGATTGTTTTTTCAATTCTTTTAATACCTTTTCCGGTGTTTCCATTCCATTATAAGCATAATCCAGATGTTCTTCGATTAATGAGGTATATTTGGAAAGATCCTCAATTTTAGGATATTGAATTCCATTTTCGGTCTTAAGGGCCGCAACAAATACATCAAAGTTAGGCTGGGCAAGAATGTCAGGATCATCATATAAGGATAGCTGAGTCGGAAGATTTGCTATGTCGATTAGAAGCTCCTTGGTTGCATCGGAATTCGTAAAATACTTAATAAAATCCCAAGCACCTTCTTTTTCATTTGCAACAACAGGAATGGTCAAACTATTGGTTTCATAACGGCTGGTGCCCTGTAATTCAGGCTGTGCTTTGGTACCGGGAATTAATGCAACACCATAATTAACATCCGAGTTATTGTTCTTAATCATGGCAGCTAACCAGGGACCGTCAAAGCGGAACAGCTGCTTTCCGGCAAAGAACATATCATTTTCCGTATAACGGTTTGTATTGGCAGTGGCTACGAATTCCTGAACTTTTTCAATACCGTACTTACTTCTGTATTCCAAGTTCATATTTAAACTGTCAAGGATTCCAGGATTGTCCGGTGTCAGGGTCTTACCGTCTTCTGCCCACCATCTGCCGCCGAAAGCATAAATTAATTCCTGTCTTGCACTGGCTAAGGGGAATAATGGATAGCCAAGTCTGGTTATCGTACCGTTTTCATCCACTTGAGTAGCTTTTACGGCCATATCATATAATTCTTCCATGGTTGTTGGAGGTTGTGTATATCCGATTTCCTTTAGTATGTCTTTATTGTAGAACATCTGGATAATCATAGCAGCAAAGGGTACGCCGTATACCTTATCCTCCAGTGTATTGGCAATCAATGACTGTCCGGCAAACTGTTCTTCCATAGAATAATTGTCTGATGATGCCATATCAGAAACTGGTTCGATCAGCCCGCTGGTAGCATATGTAATCACATCCTGGTTGGAGGCTTCAATTACATCTGGTGCTTCATTACCGGATATTGCAACGATTACTTTTTGTTTATCGGTAACACTTAAGCCTTCCACTACATACTTATCCTGGCTTTCATTATAGGCCTTGATGGCCTTTTCAAAGCTGGTGGCCTCATCACCTGTGTGAGAATACCAGAAAACTATCTTTTTCTTTTCCGTATTCGCCGCCGGTGTATTACCGGATTCGCTCTGTGTGCTGCTATCCGTACTTTCTGTAGGTGTATTCGGTGTGGAAGTTCCGCTTTTTCCACAGGCCGTAAGGGTTCCGATTACCAGTGCGGTAACCAGCAGGCACGACATTAATTTCTTCTTCATATGTTGCTCCTCCTTTTCTTTGCACAAAGTCCATATAAACTTTTGTAATGTTTATCAAACTTTTTTTATGCTTTTTTCACGTTTTTTTATGACGTTTTTATATTATCATACTTTTTGTTAGTTTACAAGAACTTTTTTTTGTTTTTTTGCACTTTTATTACACTTTTTTTAGTTTTAACTAACTTTTTTTAATTATTATTACCTGTTTACCAATTTGATTGTGTAATCAATCTAACTTTATGTTTGAATTTTATAATTTTTTCAAAACCCATTATATCTCAGTAGTTTTATAAAACACATATCTTTACATTTGCGAAAAAATGCTTTTAATCCTTCGTAATGCTTAATATCTCCTATATTTTTGATATCTCTGGGTATAGGTAAAATTAAGCTATTTATCTGTACTTATACATAAATAACTTTTTCTTCCAAAAAATTTGTTAGCATATTTTTATTTATAGTCTCTCTTTTCCAATATTACTTTTATTACTTTTCTTTATTTCAGTGTTCGATTTATAACTTTTTTTCAGATTTTTGTATTGTTCAAAAACTTTTTATATGATATAATAGGTCCAAGTTATGATTATATAACAATATTCTAATTTTATTTTAGTATAAGAGGTGATTTTTATATGAAATCTTTAGATGATGCTATGCCTTTATTTCAGCAGCTGCTGACTTTAATCGAAAAACAATTCGGCAGTAAATGTGAAGTTGTTCTTCATGACCTGACAAAAGACTATGATCACTCCATTGTAGATATCCGTAACGGATATATTACCAATCGTGCCATCGGTGGCTGCGGCAGTAACTTAGGTCTTGAAGTTTTGCGCGGGACTGTTGTTGACGGAGATCGTTTTAACTATATCACTACAACTCAGGACGGAAAAATCCTTCGTTCATCTTCTATTTATGTTAAAGATGATGACGGTAACGTCATTGGCTCTGTCTGTGTTAATATGGATATCACAGAAACGCTCCAATTCGAAGGCTATCTTCGCCAATTCAATCAGTTTGAGAACTTCTCTAATGAAGAAGAGATATTTGCACCGGATGTAAACAATCTTCTTACACATCTGATTCAAAAAGGTCAGGAGCAGATAGGAAAACAAGCATGTGACATGAACAAAAATGAGAAAATTGAATTCATTCATTTTCTAGACGAAAAAGGTGCCTTTCTGATTACCAAATCCGGAGAACAGATTTGTGAACTTCTTGGTATCAGTAAGTTTACGTTTTATAATTACCTGGAAACCAGCCGTAACCAAGTTTTATCAGATGACCCAGCTTAAAGTAAACCGGAGACATTACAAATGAAAAACCTTACTATAAACTCATTGACAGAAGGACCTGTAAACAGAAGCATCCTTTTGTTTACAGGTCCTTTAATTCTGGGTAACTTATTCCAGCAATTATATAATACTACCGATTCATTTGTTGTAGGCAACTTTGTCGGCAGCAGTGCACTGGCCGCTATTGGTGCCAGCGCACAGATCATTAATTTATTCATCGGTTTTGTTATCGGTCTGACCAGCGGAGCAGGTATTATCATTGCCCAGTATTATGGGTCAGGCGATTCGGTCAGGCTGATACGTTCCATTCATACCTCCTTCTGGTTTTGTATCCTGCTGGGAATTCTAATCTCTGTTGCAGGCTTTCTTTTCTCCCCTTCTATCCTATCCAAAATGAATACGCCGCCTGAAGTAATTCAGGCTGCAAAGTTATACCTGCGCATATACTTTCTTGGGGCACTTTTTACCATTATATATAATATGGGGGCCGGAACCCTGCAAGCTGTTGGAGATACCAGGCATCCGCTTTATTTTCTATGCATTTCTTCTGTGGTAAATGCTGTTTTATCTATCCTGTTCGTTGCTGTTTTCCACCTTGCCGTATTGGGTGTGGCCATTGCAACGTTAATCGCTCAGTTCGTCTCTGCTTTTTGTGTAGTATACCAACTCTGTCACACCAAGGAAGGATACCGGCTGACACTGTCTCACATCCGCTATGACAAAGAAATGCTGATTAAACTATTAAAATTCGGCATTCCTGCTGGTATCCAGACCACTATTACCTCTTTATCCAACGTAATTGTCCAGGGGTATCTTAACAACTTCGGCGCTCAGGCTATGGCAGGTAATACTATCTATAGTAAGGTTGACTCCTTTGCTCTGCTTCCGGCAAACTGCCTGTCTTTAACTACTACCACCTATATTGCCCAGAATATTGGTGCGCATAAATATGACCGTGTCAGAAAAGGTTTCACCGCACTGCTTAGAATCTCCATCGCTTACGCAGGGTTTGTTGGGCTTCTCCTCTTTTTCTTCAGCCAGATTCCGCTTAGATTGTTTACTTCCGAGGCAGAGGTTATCCGCTACGGAACCATGATGGCGCGAATTCTTGCCCCCGGATATATGCTCTTAACCTCCTGCCAGATTTTAATTGGTATGGCAAGAGGTACCGGAAACACCTTTTATACCATGCTGCTGTTTATCTTTAACCTGTGTGGTCTGCGCATCCTATGGCTGACTGTCATGATTCCACATTTCCCGTCCGTATATACACTTTACCTGGGCTATCCGCTTACCTGGGGAACAGCCGTCTTCTGCATGATTCTATATTATTACAAAAAGATAAGACCGGGTCTGTTAAGGACTATTGCATAAGAAAGAGTCTGGCTTTTTATTTCATTGGAAGTTCGATGAACTTTCCTCGTATGAAATAAGAAAGGGGCTGCATTTGCGACAGCCCCTTCCTTACCTTTATAACATATTTATCCAATCATTACCGTCTTTAGAAACTGTTACTCTTTCAAAACATCCTACAGTCACATATTTATCTCCATAAACTGTTCCGTTCAGACTGGTGCCAACCTGAGAATCTAAAGGAAACCATTTCAATCCATCATTCGATCCATAGGTCTTGCCATTGGAGCCAACTACAATAATTGAATACTTCACAGAAGCCGAAGGAGGGCATACTGTTATATCTTTCCAAGTAACGGATATTCCAGACATTACCGACTCCCATTTAACTCCATCCGGGGAGGTAAGAATCGTCCCGTCTTCACCAACTGCTACAAATCGATCTCCTGTCCATGCAATACTTCTTAGATTTTTATCCGTATCCGAAGTCTGGGTAGTCCAGTTTGAGCCATTGGTAGAAGTATAAATTTGTCCCTGATCTCCTACCGCCACATAAACCCGTCCATTATAACTTACCTGCTTAATATTTACGGCTGGTTTTACTACATAATCATCCCAATGGATTCCATTGTCGTAAGAGACAAGAATCAATCCATTGCTTCCGGTTACAAAATATACTCCATTATTATAGGATACTCCGAAAAAGGTATTACCAACCCCCTTAAGAGGAGTTGTCCAACTTTCTCCTTTATCACTTGAACGAAATAGCTGCCCATTTTGACCTACTGCAATGAAAACACCGCCTCCGCAAGCTACACCATTTAAGTCGCCAGCACCCGGAATTTGATAACCATCCTTCCATTGTTCGCCGTCATTTGATATCCGAATTCTTCTACCAGTACCAACAGCCACATAGGTATCACCATCATAAGCCACATCACAGAGCTGAAAACCGCTATCCGCACCTGGGTATACAGGAGTTACTTTAGGACCGGAATCCAGAAGCAAATCTGCGATTAACCCACTGTCTCCAACGGCTATTGCATGATCTTCAAGTTGAGCAATGTCCTGGAATGCGTAAGGACCTTTTTGGTATACTTCATCCCACTTCACTCCATCACTTGAAACACTAATCGTTCCGTTACTTCCAATAGCAACATAATCTTTGCCTGTCCAATCTATATCGTTATAATATACCGATTCATCTCTTGATACTATTTTCCATATAATTCCATCATTAGAAATACCTATTGTTCCGACATTGCCGGCAGCAATAAACTTGTCCTTATCCCAGGTTACGCTTTCTAAGATTACTGAATTATCCTCAAGAACTACATTATCAGCCTTCCAGGTAATGGCATCGTTAGAAAACAGACACTTGTTATCATTCGTTAAAGCATAAAATACGCTGCCATTCCATACCATGTTTACAATGTCTGATTTTATTCCACTTACACTTTCTGCATAGTTCCACTGATAACCGTCATTGGAGTAAAGTATTGTTCCATAATCCCCGGAGGCCACAAATAATTTGCCGTTCCATATTACCGAATTAAGATTATAACCGTTCTCACCCGGCATTACCTCTTTCCATGTAATTCCATCATCTGAGGTATACATAATTCCAAAGGCACCTACAGCAACAAATCTGGAACCATTACAGGCAACAGAGTTTAGAGTATATTCTGTCGGTAATTGAATATCACTCCAATTTGTCCCATCCGTTGTTAGTCTGACAGTACCAAAATCACCTACTGCTGCAAAGGTCCCCTTGTCATTTACGGTAATTGACCATAAATAACGATCTTGAATTGCAGGCAATGCTGATTCCGCTTTTACTGATGCTGTCGAAAAAATACTAGTAAAAAACATACATAGTACCATAAAAATAACCACTTGTTTCTTCATATACATCCCTCTTCTTCTTATTTTTTTGTAAATCGAAACTTAGATTCCGAGATGATAGCAAATGAATATGAGACAGCCAAGCTTCCATTTACAATTCTATCCTAGTATATATGTAATTATTTGTCAATTTCGTCTTATAACCTTTTTTCGGCATTTTTTGAATGAAAAATGAAATATATTGATATAGCATCTATTTGGTTACGTTAAATAGAGCATTCTCTGATTATCAAAAAACAATACTACTAATCCAAGAACCGGACGATCAAATTTTATTTTACATATAAAAATTCGTCAGAAGTTTATTTATAGAGACTACTGACGAACTTTAATTTCGTATTTAGTTATAAACCTTATTTAAAAACTATTCTAACTGATATGTGATTTTATACTTTGCACGTACTTGTTCCTATAGGCAACACAACTAAGTATACTACCCAAGATTCCCGTACATAAAAACATAACTGCCATTCCGCTGCCTGCACCAGTTCCAACTATTTTTTTGAGTATAAGAGACAATTCGCAGGTAGATGCCATAAACGGCTCAAATACATAATCAGCCAGATAACCGCCAAGCAAAATACCAACAGGGATAGTAGAATATTGTACTGCATTTCTGAGGGAAAATACCCGCCCCTGCATATGTATTGGAACCAGCCTATATAAGATAAGATTTTGCCCTGCCATAATAAATGGAATGGGTATACTTGCAGCCAATCCGGCAATACACCAAACCATAAGATTCCTGCCAACACCCATTAGTAAGTCCCCAAGCAAAAAAGAAATTGCCGCAGAGAAGAAAATCATCTTTAAAGGATTTCCTTTCTTCTTACCGACAGTGACCAAAATTCCTCCAATAATACCACCTATTCCAAGTACACCGCTTACAATGCCAAACACTGTACTATTACCTCCGCTTCTGGATAAAATCATTGGTGATAAAATATTCTCATAAGTCAGTCTTGAAAAGAAATTTATGAATGCCATATTTAATATAATATATAGTAAACCTTTATTCTCTCTTAAAAAACTTACTCCCTCCGTTAAGCCCTCGAAGGTTTTTTTGCTAACCTTTTTCTTCTGGCGGGAAGGTTCTTTGATGGACACAGATAACACCGCTCCCACTCCAAAAAGAAAGGTCAGCAAGTCGATTAGCACTACTACTTTCAGACCACCAAAAGCCATAAGCATTCCTGCAAATACAGGAGCTGCCACCGTTATCAGGTTGCTGGAAAAAGAATTTAATCCGCTGGCTTTTTCATATTGTCCATCCGGTACAAGCAGTCCCGTCACAATGGAGGCAGCTGGTGATTGAAATGCATTCATAAAACCTGTAATAATATTGACACAATAAATCTGCCAGGTTGATAACATATTAAACTGAAAACCTAAGAATATACTGGCTGTACCTATCGCAGCTATCGTATCCGCTATAATTAAAATCGCTTTTTTGGAATGTCTGTCAACGAATCCTCCGGCAAAAATACTTACCATAACATAAGGTAAATAGGTGCAAAAAGACAGCAGTGATAACGACATAGCCAAACCTGTTTGCTTATATATCCAGATGGTAAGTGCAAAACTAGTCATAGAACTGCCAAGCTGTGATACCGCTTGACCAAACCAAAATACGAAATAATTCCTTGTTATTTTTTTCATTGTATTTTCTCCTTATAAGTTTAAACTTTTCTTATAAGTACAAAATCCAATGGCCGGACGAATTTATTATTTATTATTTATTACATATACTCTGTACAGGCTTCGTCCCATCATCAGACCTTGTACAGAGATAAACACTCATATTAATAATCTTTGGATAAAGCATGCTTCCACTCCTTTACTATACCTGCTACGTATAATTAATCTAATGTGCTCTCAAATCATCATTCCATATGGAATCTAACGGAGCTTCATAGTATGAGTAAAATACATAGTAATTCTTGGCATCAGTGATTTCTTCTAGCTTCTTCTCTATGTTATCACAGTATTCTGCAAAATCAAAATCATTAAAAAAATCCTCAAAAGCATTATCATCTACTTTTATAAGAAAGATATCTTCTGAGTTAACAGTTTCCAATACCAACTCTTTTTCTGAATGAATTAACAATGCCGAAAAATACTGCATTCCGTTTCCATTACCCACTAATTTCCCGCAAACATCGTCTTTTGCTACTATTTCAAAATCGGCATTTAGTTTGGTGTTTTTCAGCTCTTTTGTATAATTATTAAGAATTATGTTATTGCCAATCGGTATAACGTATATTGGTGCTACTATTAGCAGAAGTATAACAAAAAAAATTATAAAAATAATATCCTGTATTTTTTTCTTCATTTTTATCACCATTGTATATCATAATATTCAACAAAACGTGAAACAAACTAGTTAAAAATATGCCATTATAAATTTTCTACCAATGAATATACCTTTTCTGACCAGTCCCATACGTCTTTGCAGTCGTTATCTACATAAAAAACTTTACCTAATAGCTTATCCGGAATCATAGTTTCTAATAATTCTCTATATGCACCTGGGATAATAATTGCATATACATAATCGCATAACACTACTTCATCTTTAACTTTAATTGGTAAAAAACCGTCATGTACCGCCTGCGGATGGTTGTCTAGCGTATCGTATTCAAAATAAAACCGTACTCCTGGAGTTAAATTAAGACTCAAATCCTCTTCCGTCGGAAAACGTTTCAGTTTTCTTTCCATAACTAATCTGTCTCCAGCCTGGCAGTTCCCCCAAGTAAACATCACATAATGAAAAAAATCTTCTGGGTCATGGGCAGCGTTTCTTTCTTCCTTTGCAAGCAGCTTTGCAGGAAGTTTTCTGGCATTTACCGCAGATAATAAACTACCACACTCCAATATTTTAATCGCATTTTCAAGTGGTGCAGTATGACATACAAACTTTGTCATGCACCCTTTTCTATCTCTGCATGCTGTACATTCCGTAATTTTTTCAGGTTTTTGCAGATTAGTGTATTCTTCCCTATGATTTAATGCATTCTTGATAGCTGCGGGAATACTGGCATTATCAGAGATTATTTCTACAGTTCTACCATGGGATTCTTCGTAATAGATAAAATCAATCACATTTTTCATTTCCCAATTCGAAATTACTGGGTAATTGGATAGTTTTTTATATAAAATACCATCCCATAGTTCTGTACAATCATGATTACAGATCTTAATTATCATCAACATCACCCTTCATTCTGAAAGAACTCTACAAAGACTTCTAACGATTTAAGATACCGCTAGGCGGTATTTTCATTACTTTTTAATTACCGGTATCCATATTTCGCTTTTGTAATCAAGGGCGCTAAGGTCACCGGCTGAGTACCATTCTACTTCCGGTGCTTCTGCATGCTCATAACCAGAGGTAGGAAACCATTCAGAAAAAATTCGTCCCCATATTTCGGCCATTGCCGTAGGCATGGGACCGACTATTTCAAAGATCGCCCAGGTAAGAGAGGGTATGTCCAGTTTGCACAGATTTTCGGGGGTATCAGCTTCTGTTATGGCGGCAATATAGTAATCCGTCGTATTGTCTTCATACATCCCACTGTACACACCTACCAAACCATTACCAAGTCCAGCAATTTGCGCCATTGTTTCCCCTGGCATTTCGCTCCACATCTTACCAATGCTTTCCCCCAAGCCATTAATATGCGAAAACCTCTGTTTTACACCTACAACAGCAAATGTATCTTTTTGCTCAATTCTGTAATTCATCTCAACCACTCCTTTTATTGATAAGGAGAATGTTACACGGGGATACGCTTTTAGTGAGATGCCTTTTTCTCTTGCTTTTGAGGGCGTAACTTCATGCATGGCAACAAAGGCACGAGAAAAGGAATCAGGTGAATTATAACCATACTTCAAAGCAAGGTCGATTATTTTCTCATTACTATTCTGTAACTCAAAAGCAGCAAGTGTTAAACGGCGACGGCGTATATACTCGGACAGCGGTACACCAATTAGAAATGCAAACATACGTTGGAAGTGATATTGGGAACATAATGCTATCTGTGCAACCTTTCCGTATTCAATTTCAGCATCAAGATTATCCTCTATGTAATCTATCGCTTTTTTCATATTCTCAAGTGTATCCATATGCTTCCCCTTTCAAGTAAAGTATAATATATTTATTTCGTATATACCCGATAATATTTGCAAGAATTTGTCGGTTGCGGTAACAGCTAATCCTATTTTATTTTATAGCCATAATATAAATCTGACAGGAATTCCATTCATCCCATAATGTAGGTAAGAAAATTGCCTTATTTTATAAAGTAATAATCTTGATTATGAAGAATATCTGTATTCTTAAATCCAGCTTTCGAATAAAATTCCAAAGCCTTTTTATTATCTTTATGACATTCCAGTACTACCGGAACCTTTCCATATTCGCGGTAAATACCTGACAAAGCCTCATTTAAGACTTCTGAGCCTATTCCCAAATTACGATATCGCTTATCGATAACAAAACCTATGATACGAAAAAAGAGGTGTCCCTTTAATTCAACCGGATCAGCTTCGCCTTCTATTGCTTTCCCAATTAAAATAATCCCAACATAATCTTCCTTGTATTTTATTGCGTAGCAATAACCTTTAAGATTATTATCTTTTCCATATTTTGAGAGCGCAATTGTATAAGAAATATCTTCTGCAAAATGTAGTGGTACATCATCCCTTTGTATCTTATACAATAATTTTTCGTTTTCTTCATTTAAAAATTCTAACTGAACCATTTTTATTTTACCTACATTTCCTAATTCTTTAAATATTTACTCAAAAAACCTTAAAATACACCCATCAATCGTTGTTATATTACATACCCTTGCTCCCCATGATTCGAAGGTGACTTCTGTTATATGGTCCCAACCGCATTTTTTCACATGATAATACAAATTGTCGAGGTTATTGACCTTCATCATAGAAATTAAACATTGTGGTGTTTCACCTGGTAATAAAAAAATACCATTAAAAGACGTAACACCAAGATGCACCAATTCGCCACTAAATGGCATAGCACAACCATATGTTGGTGTACCGTTATTGTCTCTCACTTCAACTCCTGCATACCACCCTAATATTTCTTCAAACCATTTGACCGTTTTGTCCATGTCAGCAGTTAGATAAACTGAGCCGACATTGCCTACCGTATAACCTCGTTCCTTAATTTTCTCCTGCATTAAATTCATCCCTTCTATAATAGAGTTAATAGTAATTCTGGAAAATATTTTTATTTCACCCTGCTTGCGCGCCATCATTGGCGAAATAGTATGAAAACGGGAAAACGCACGCGAAAAACTTTCTGGTGTTTCATAACCGTATTTATAAGCAATATCAATTATTTTGGTATCCGAACTTTTAATTTCTGCTGCCGCAAGTGTTAATCGTCTGTTTCGGATATAATCTCCCAACGATATACCGCAAATCATTGAGAAAAGTCTTTGAAAATGATGACTTGACATATAAGCCTGGCTTGCGATATCCTCAAAGTTCAATTCTGCTACTATGTTTTCCTCAATATAGTCAATCGCTTTCTGAATGTTTATCACTGTTTCCATACATCACACCTCCTATCTGTTTTGATTATAAAGGAATAAATTAAGTAATTCATGACTTTTTATGCTTGATGCTGCACATTACCTAAGTCAAATTCTAACCAATCATAATTTTATTGCAAAACTCTTCTATTTCGTTTCTCTTGCTTTCAACATCAGCTTTATACTCGACAGAGCAGAGTCCCAACCTATCAATAGGCATAATTTCCATGTGCCCATAAAAGTGTTCTATACTCTCGATAATTCTATTACATTCCCTCATACTTGGTCCTGTTCGCAATGCAATACTATATCCCTTTTTCCCTTGTCCGATTGTTGCATGGGGTTCATGGGTATTGCACCAAGGTGTACATCTGTCTATAAATGCTTTAAACTGTCCTGGTATATCAGCCCAATAAGAAGGCGCCACCGTAATAATATTGTCAGCCCAGATATATTCCTCGATAACATCCAGAACATTATCGTTTTGTATACATTTTGCTGTTTTATGGCATATCCTGCACCCTTTGCAGAATTTTATTGCATAATCATCAATACAAATACTTCTAAGATTATATTTAGTTCCCAATATTGAGTTTACTACATTTATTATTTCGGCTGTAGCACCATTTTTGACAGGGCTGCAGTTTATCAATAAAACATTCATCCATATACCTCCACACGAAATACTTGTCTCAACTACTTGCTCCATTATATCATTCTCTTTCGGATATGCCAACATATTCCAATATCAGTTAGTTCATATGTTTAGTTCATAGCAGTTTGTTCATTGTAGTTTGTCTAAAAATATTAAGCAAACGGTTATTGTGATTCTAATTACATTTTTTCAGTTATCAAACCGCGGAGTTAACATAAAGGCTTCTCTCAAATTTGTTAAGTACGAAACGGAATTTGAATTCTCTTTCTTGAAAACAGACATGATAATGGTTACTCATAAACTTTCGAGTAATCGGTTATCATGTCTGTTTTCATAAACTTCACGCTATGTTATTAATGCATAATGGGTGAATAAATCTGAATCGAATCGGTTTTCATTTAATAAGCATTTTTCATTTTTTAAGCGTTTTTCATAAGCGTTTTCATTTTAAATTGGGAATAACTTGAGTATGTGATTCCATTCTTTGTGATTCCCTACCCACTCCTTCAGTATTTCACAAGAAAAACCATCCTCCCCAAATATTGATGTGTCAGGTTTTAGAATTATCTCCGTACCCCTAAAACCATCTAAATCAGTAATATATAGTTCGTGCTGAGGAATACCTCGAATATAGTCTTGCCTAAAAGTCTTCCCCTCCCTCGCTACTGTAATCTGCAAGGCTTCGCATAGTGAATTAACCGTCTGTAGATCCGCTTGCATTAGGTCGCCCATTTGACTATACTCAACGTTAGTAATCGGCCTTCCAGTCCAATACCGCTTTACTGGCATATAAATCTTCTGACAAAGGTAGTCCTCTTCCATTATCACGAATTCTTATTCTGTTCTCTGGCAAAAGCTTAATTTCTATGTTAGTACAAAATCCATTCCTGGCCTCTTCAATTGATTGTTCAAGAAACTCAAAAACCAGTTGGTGCATATTGTGTTGCAGTGAATTTATTGCTTCCATATTTGACCTCCTTATAGTATCTGGTACAGCATACCCAGGCACTGTGTAAGAAGTGAGATGTTTCCTAACAGTACTTGGTGTTGAACCAAAGAGTTGTGTAAAAGCGCGTGTAAATCCTTCATGTGAGTCAAATGCATATAATACTGCAACATCAAGTACTTTACGCCCTTCCAGTAAGGAAACAATCGCATACTGCAATTTACGAATCCGAATATAACCCGTAACTGGCATTCCCATTGCGTAAGAAAATAGCTTGCTAAAATAGAAAGGACTATAACCTGCTAATCCAGCTAAAACACATAAATTTATTTTTTCATAAATGTGCTCATCAATATAGGCTAATACCATTTCCAACATATCACTGTTCATATACATTCACCTCACGAAAGAATCAAATTGCTGCCGGCAACACAATTATTTTATCATTTAGTTAAGCAGTTTTCTTGACTTCAAATACTATAATAAGGTGTTATGATCTGTTTATTTCTATTAATCCGATAATACAAATGTCTCGTAGGCCTTTATGGCTTTGTCTCTCATATTAAAATCGTAGATTCCACTATTTATTAACCTTATTGTGAAAAACATACACTCAACGATAGAAAGTTTGTAATCATTGATCAATTCCTCATACGAATAGTCCTTAACTTGCTCACAAAGACATTTATAATAATAATCGAGCAACGGTTTAGCACTGCTTTTATCTGATTCTATATGAAGGGCTAAGAGCATTGCTAAATCCTCGGTACACAATCCCGTTCGTAATGCTTGAAGGCCAATGAATTTTATGGTTCTATCCTTGGTTTTTGCCATTAGAACTTGTCCAGGGTGAAGATCCCCGTGAACAATTGTTATGTTCTTTCCAGAATTAAATCTTGTTTCGATGAGTTTTGGGTATTCATTTCTTAAATACTGAAGAGCCTCTTTAAAATAATTCAGTTTTTCAGGTTCAGGATTATTTTCGAAATTCATCCATACTTTTGGGATTTTCCCTGATTCCTCATTACTTTGATATTTTTTATAATCTTTTTCCAGGCAGCTAATATGGGAAAGGATATTCTCGTTTGATTTAACTCTCCAATCAAGTCCAATTTTTTCAAAAGCAACAGTGTTTTCCCAAAAAACGGAGTGAAACTTTGCTGTCGAGTATAAAATAGCATTATAGTTTTGCCTTATTATTTCACCGTTTTCATTATTTTCATCAAATTCATAGCCTTGAATATAATCATTTGATAGGTCATCCATAAGTACAATTTTTTCATCTAAATCAATATGATATATTAGCGGAACTGCCCTGGTATACTCTTTAATAAAGTTTAATCCATACAGTTCTTTATCATTCTTACCATAAATTTTTTCAACCAGTTTTATTTCTTTTTGAGAAGCCGATACGGTAATACTTATGATAGAATTTCCATCCTTTTTAACGGGTTTACTTTTGGTAACGGTACAATATCCTATGTTTGGGAAAACATTATACACGGAGTTAATAATGATATCGTTATCTAACCCTGGTCCTTTTTTCTCTTTTGATATATTTTCCCCATCCATTTTTTGTATCACATATTTAGCAATATATTCTGCCTGCTGATCCAAAAGTGTTGGTTTTTCCGCCTCTATTTTTTCATCAAAGGAATAAGCCGGCATTATAATATCATCAATTGTGCACCTGAATATTTGCGCTAATTTCGGTAATAAGGTCGTATCTGGCAAGGTATGACCGTTTTCCCACTTACTGATCGCTTGCGGGGAAATATTCAGCATTTCTGCAAGTTTTTCCTGCTGCAAACCTATACTCTTTCGTAAAGTAACAATTTTAACTCCTACTTTTTTTGTATCTAACATAACCGCTCCTTAATTTTTTATTCAACGTTGATAATCTAATTATAGCTACTACCAATAGCAGAAACCATATAAAAAACAGGAAGCGGTCTAAACTTTAAGTTAACCTGCAATACGTATAATTAAGTAACGTTATTTTATTTCTGGTTACAATTAATCCAAATAAAGTATCGGATATCCGTTATGTTTTCTACTCCCCCGCCACAAGCCATAGCAACCTTAAATGAGTAGATATTATCTTTTCTAATCGTTAATAATACTTTAGGAATCCCTATTAAAGAAGCTTCACATATCAATGCTTTAAGGAGTATTCTCCCAAATCCTTTATTTCGTTCACTTGGACGAATCGCATATCCAATATGACCACCCTCTTCTTTTAATTTTTCGGTAAGGAAATGTCTGATTTTTCCTACTCCAACAGGTCTTCCATCAATATAAAGCCAATATGTACTACTTGGAACCTTCCATCCATCGATTAGTTCGGTGGATTTTGACAAATTATCATCTTTTATTAGCCATTCTTTAAATTCCTCGAACTTCATGCCATTAACGGAATTAATATAGCCATTTTCATTATTCGGAATTTCTTGTAACATTTTATAAATGTCTACGCCATCGGTAATACTTAGCTTTTTTAATTCGATGTCCATATATTTATTAAACACCTTTCTACTTACTAGTGATAGGAATCAAATAACAGATTAAGACTTCTATTACTTATCTGTTGACATACTTGCAGATAGAAGTCACGATTTATTATCTAGTATATAAATTTTTGATAACATTGAATTTTACTTATTTATGTTCATTATCTGCAACATTTAAAGTTATTGTTTCTTTTTCCAAACTAATACTTCCTATTAATTTTGTTGGTTTTATAGTAAAATCAACAAAAGAACCGCCATTATCTATAGTAGCTTCATTCACTAATAAACCTCCGGCTTTATTAGTTGTTAACATCAGTTCCTTATCATTATACGAATAATCAAATATTACTACTTTTTTAGAAGCTGGATTATAATATCCGGCTTGTGAACGATGTATTCCCGATCCCCAGGAGAAGGTAAAATAAAATTCATATTGATTGTCCTCATCCAAATCTGCTAGAGCCATACTTGTTACACCATAACCTCCAAAATATTCACCCAATATGTATATTTCATTATCAAACATAAGAAATGAGGCCGTTGAACTATTGTACTTAAAAATGGTAAACTGAGAATTATTTGTAATAAAATCTGGAGTTATATTAAAGCAGTCATCTTTCTCGTATTCAGATTTAAAATTTTTGTTTTTGCCAAGGAAACTCTCGACCAGATTGTCAGATGGCAACAATCTCAGTTCAGATGTTGCGGCTTTAATAGAATGAGTCTCGTTCTTAGGCAGACCTTTTATTATATAACCCGAAATAACTAGTAACAATATACTAATAAATATAATGATGAATATTTTTTTCACGCTAACCCTCCCCATTATCCAATTAACTTGTTTCAGTTATAGCACCATTTTTGACAGGGCTACCTATGCCTTTTAATATAAGGACTTCCGACGAATTAAATTAAGCATGCTTCGGGAACCTGCTTTTTACTTTCCCAAGCACTTAAATTTACAATTAAAAGTACGAATGAAAAGATAATATTTTTATCATCACAGTAACTTCTCCTAGCAATAAATCCATATGGTGATAACTGAATAATAAATCACAAAAGCAAAATATGAATTTCCTTAACCATTCTCTGGTATTTGATGGATAGATTGCAACATACATCATGTCATCATCATCCTTTGGCAAGGCATCACAAATCATATTAAATGATTCCATAACCTTATCCCAGTCTACCCTTTTTAATAATTCTAACTGTTGTATTGCTTCATTTTTATTAAGATGACATATAGGTTTCTTATAATCCTCCGGTAAAGTTGACCACTGTGATATTAAACTCCAATAAGGTTCCACCATGGTTTTTTCCCAAGTTTCAGGATTATGAAATTCTTCTTGAATGTAATCTTCAAGTTTTAGATAAGCAGGTATGAATTCAATTTTCAATGTATTTCCTCCAAGTTATTAATGTATTTAAAAAACATTAAGAAGCGTGAAATGGTTTTCTCCCTTATCCAAAACCTAAAAGAAGGGTTCTCCTATTTTATTATTATTTAAATGTTTATATGATAATTGGGGCGTTCTAGGAGGTGGATCTAATGTTTTCTGTAACATTTTCAACTCCTCTATCCATTCACTTCTATGGTCTTCTTTATTATTTATTAATAATTCTCTGCCAAATACGATCCGGGTTTTATTAGTCATTGATGGTTGTTCTAAGAATATGGGCAATATTTTTGTTTGGGTCAAATATGATAAACTAAATATACCGTTATAGATTCTATCTATACTGTTATTATTAATATCTGAAATAGTGCCTTGCGGAAATATAAGGACATGTTTTGGAGATGTTATATTTTTTAAGTATTTAGATAAAATGATTAATGCTTTTGTCATATCTCCAGAGGAATTTCTATCTACACCGAGTAAATCGTAAAAATTTAATACAAAGGACATAAGTTTATCGTTATCTACCCATTCTTTCTTAGATAATATTTTTATATTGTCATGCAATAATCCTAATATTACTGCATCAAAATCACTTACATGGTTTGATGCTAAAATGTAGTCTTCCTTATCTAAATCAGGCATATTGTATAATTCAATATTAAATAATTTGAAGATAGCTTTTTTAAAGTCCACTTTATTATTAATATCAACTCCTGAATCTGTTAGTTTATGTAAAAACACATCTAAGTAGTTCGCAGCCTCTTCTCCGCTGAAAATTAAACTATCCACACTAAAATCCTCCAAGCAATTCTTTATATATGCACACCATGAGCAGACCACTCCCTAGTAAAAAGTCTTTTCGTACTCCTGCACGCTCTCACGATTTAGACTATCATCATATATTGAAGATTCGAAAAACCTACCATGAACACCTTCAAGATAACCCTTTTGAGTTCCATAAGGCACATATCTAGCTTTAAAATATTTCTATATGAGGGGTTGTTATTTTTATCAAACTTAGTATTTCATCATGGGTCATTATATCTATCTTTCCATTCTTTAATATTTCAAATTACTATATTATTTTTAACTTACCTACGATAAAACTCTTGGTAAATGCAAGTTTCTTAGTTATTATAACATTTTTTCAATTATCTTACAACAAATTCCATTAATGATACATCTTGCATTACATCTAACTTATTTCTGTAGGTGGTTCGCCTAACTTTCAACATATTTAGTAGGAAATGAATTTCTAATTATTCTGCCCATTGCATTTGCTCATAGGGAATACCCATCTTCTTGCATTCTTCGTAAACATCTTGCTTTTCAATACTATTCCCGATAGCGTACTTTAAAATCTTATCACGGAAGACAATAAATTTTATATTACCAGACTTAAAATCAACAAACCAATTTCCACCTTTTGTCTCATCTGAAATCATTACCTTTGATATCAAATTTGGAAAATCTCTGTTTGTCGATGTAAAATATATTACTGTCCAGTATTTTGGATTTCCTTGTGTTTTCCATATTTCTACTTTGTTGATAGTAAGATAATCAAGTACCATATCATTTTCAATACTTTCTTTAATAAGGATACCTTCATATAAACCTGCTTTTTCATTAAGAATAGCATTGTTTCCACATATATGAATCTCCTGTGCGCCGCCAATTATCAAATCATCTTTTAGTAAAACATCTATAGAGACCTGAAAAATTTTACTCAGTATCAAAAGCTTATCAACATTTGGTAATGCTATATCCATTTCCCATTTCGATATACATTGTCTACTAACATTACAAATTTCCGCCATATATTCTTGTGAATAACCGTACTTTTTTCTTAATATTTGTATTTTTTCAGATAGTTTCATTTCTATACCAACCTTTTGCTTTTAAATAAATTATTATCATTCAAGGATATAGCATTCTTCATCTTCTATGATAATTGCTTGATTATTTGTAAGATTAATGTGTGAACAATCATTAATGTCTATGTCCCCGGATATGTTACCTTCCATACTGTGTACGCTTAGTGTGCATGGTAAAAACCCAAGATTATCTTCGAATCCATTAACGCATATGCAACTTCCAGCACTTACACCAATATATACTCCACCCTGATTAATAAACTTCTTCAACACACTTTCAAATTTTACTTCATACATTTTGTCAAGAAGATATCTGCTATTGCCGCCACAGACATAAACTGCATCAAAAGTGGTCATTTCTTCATGTCGCATTATGTGGTCAAGATTATAGGTCTCTATGTTCCAAGGTGATATACCAGTATTTAGTAAATCATCCATACACTTTGGTAATACAGCTTTTGCATCATCATCAATAGCTGCGGTTGGTATCCATATTGCCTTTATTTCGTTTGCTGGTTTATTAACCATATCAAGAAACTTTTGCTCAATTTTTTTGTTTTCAAAGCCGGCTGATGTTAGAATTATTTTTTTCATTATGTACCTCCATAGAAATATTATTATAATGTAGTTGCTAAATATCAATATAATAAATCCATCAATTAACATCTACCAACTTATAAGTTCACTTTAGCAACCTACAAGTGCATAAATTATATATTTAATAAGGGCAAAACCCAAGATAATATTCAGTGGTAAGATACATAACTAGGGGAAACAGAAGACCTAAAGACAAATCGTAAATGCTCTTTCAGAGATGGACGGAATTGACCTACTCATGGGTACTCAAAACTCCAAAATGAAAAATCGCCAGAAACCTAATAAATAAGGATTAGCAATACTTTTCAAATAAGCGCGAGACGGGATTCGAACAAATCCCCCCGCATACAAGAATACTGATAAATAGGAGGTTTGCGGCTTCTGTTATTTATCTGCACACAAACTTGCACACATTTAAATATATGTGCAAGTTTGTCTTTTCTATAAAAGCAATTTTTACTTGAATAGGTTTGTAATTTTACTTTATTTTCTTTTAACTGGTCGCAATACCTCATATCCGAGGACTTCAGGATAATGACGTTGGTAATCTTGACAAACTTCTTCGTTCCATAAATATTTCTGATTATTAAAGCTTTCAGCCTCGATATCATAATTCCATGCAAGGTTCTCTACCTGATTCATTACCTCACCGTTATCTTTTAAATAATCGAAGGATGGGTGAAAAAAAACTAAATAATAGCTTGCAGGGAATTCTTTAATAGCAAAACCCTGAGGAATATCCCCATCATAGTCATGCGATACACCAAAACCATAAAAATACTTACGAGCTCCATTAATATAATGCCATCCCGCCATATGACAACCAATAACCGGATCTGAGATATGTCTCATACTCTCAATAATACCACACACCTCATCACAATTATGTTTGTTCCAAAAATCACCATAGCCATTTGCCTCATCACTCCATATACCAATATACTTATGTGCCGGAAGATATTCCATGCGTACTTCTGCATTTCTTAAGCATGTTTTATTCACTGTTTTCTCTCCTTTATAATAATGTTCGGGAAGTAAAACAACCTGTAAGTTTGAAAGTGCAATGGGTATAGGCTTTCTTCTATATACTGCTGGTGTACATCCATAGGCATTTACAAAAGCTCTCGTCAGAGCTTCTTGTGAGGAATAGCCGTTCTTAATTGCTATATCAAGAATCCGCTCATGTGTATCGCGAATATCAAGTGTGGCTTTTGCAAGTCTGCGTCCCGCAATATAGCTCTTAATTGTCATACCTACTATTTCATGAAACTTGGCTGAACAATAATATGGTGAGTACCCAATCTGCTCCGACATGTCAAGAAGTGATGGATTATCAGTCAAATTATCTTCCAGCCAATAAATCATTTTTTGTATTGCTTCATTCCATTCATACAAGATTGATCGCCTCCGTTCATAAGTAGAATACTATAAGTAAGCAAAAAAAGTCTTGATATGAGTTGTGAAATTTAATCAGAGGACAATTCAAAAAAATAAATGTGATATAAACGAATATTACTAATTCAACTACTGTTATAGTTTTATAGCCTTTGTAGCAATTGATGAATATATGAATTTATCCAATGCCGTTCCACCAGTATCTTCATAAAAACCAATAATAGCAAATCCTGCGTTAATTTGTCCTTGAATTTGGTCAGTTAAGGTATGTCCAAAAGTAACGCCTACTTCTTTGCACAGTGAAGCTACGGCCTCGCCATCCAGATGTTCCAAATCAGAATAAGGAATTTTGTGTTTAACAACTAAATTTCCTTTCTCTAATTCGCCTAAATCAAAAATGTATTCAATCGGATTTCCAAATCCGGCAATTAATATTCCATTCTTTTTCAAGACCCTTGCGCATTCATTCCAAACAGGTAAAACAGTATCAACATAACTATTGAACCAAGGGTGAATAATAAAATCAAAATATTCATCTTCAAATGCTGATAAATCTTTCATGTCACCTTGAATGGTTTTAAGATTAAGTCCATCCCTTTTAGCGACATACTCATCTTTTTCTAATTGCTTAAGACTATTGTCAAATACAGTTACTTGAGCACCTAATGCTGCCATGACAGGTCCTTGCTGTCCACCTCCGCTTGCTAAACATAATACTTTTTTTGATTTAATTTCAACAGGAAACCAATCAAGTGGAACCGTTTTGTTAGGAGTTAATACAATACTCCAGATTCCGTTTTTAGCCAGTTGAATAATTTCACTTGAAACTGGAACAGACCAAATATCATTGTTATCTGCCCTCTTATCCCATATTATACTATTTTCTTTAACATAATCCATTATATTAACTCCTTTACACCTAGCTCGATTACATAGTTACATCTCCAACAACTTTCTCTTGCCTCTGCTGCCGCATCTAGCGATGATTTGATTCAGCGATACCCTCATAAATCTTCATGAAATATCGGCTCCACAACTGGTTCCACATACATTAGGCAATCATCTGGATTTAAACATTAATAACGATTTATTCAACAGGACGTGATTTTTTCTTTCCGGTAAAGTCATTAGTCACAACTTTATATACACATACGGTATCCACCTGTTTTTCATTAAATATAACATCAATACCCGCTTGATGTTTCATTAATAGTGTAAGTGCTTTAATTTTTTCATTTGTATCAGTACTAAATTCAATCTTACCATTTCCAAGAACACTTGAGAAATAATAACCGGAATTGCATGGTGTCTTTTTGGCGTTAATTGGTTCACCTTCACAACACATTTCGAAGCAAACCGAACTATTCTTATGTAATATATCTATTTTTCTTCCTTCTTTCGCACTATGAAAATACAATGTCAGTACACCATTAATTATTTCGTATCCAAAGCTCAGGGGTACAACATATGGCATACCATCATCTACCATCGCAACATGACAAGTCTTACAACTTTTAATAATTTCTTCAATTCCCTCAATATCGGTTACTTCTCTATCTTATCTTCTCATACCATACCTCCACCATACCTCCAATTAAAATTTAAATAATCGACCATTCCAAACTCATTCAATCTCTATAATAACGATTCAAACGGCAGGTAGTAAGTAAAGGAACCTTCATCGTCGCATAAAGTAGCTTTGCCACCTGTCTTTATATAATCTCATTATAGATAAATTGGTACGATTTGTCTCTACCCAATTTTCATCTTTTTTAAATATCTTAATTACGTATTGCTTGCAAGGTAACCATGTTGAGAATTTGGAATTTATAGCGGTGTTATACTTCGTTGTATTAAAAGATTGCGTATCACACATCTACATTGCTTAATGGTTATACTGAGGTGGAAGACAATTCATAAGACAGTTTAATTGTCTTTATAATTCTCAATAATGTCGCATATCCGTAAATACACTTTAGAAAACTGCCTCATAATACAAGCAATTTCTTTACGTTTCGCAGCATCCTGTAAAACTTCGTAGCTTATGTTAAATTCGCCGCCTACTTCTTTTAACTGGTTTTCTAATATATCCAACGTCCTGTATTCCTGATCAAGCAGCGGTTTGATGCCAGCTAATTCTGGATTCATTTGTATAGCACGGTCGGTTGTATGTCGTTTGGAATAAATGTTTGTGGCTATGACGCAGATATAGACACAATAATACCGCCAGCTCGCAATACTGTTTGATGCTTCAAAGTCTTTTTTTGACATTTGGTAAAAATCACTTTCCAGCATATCCGCCCACTTCTCAAAAGCATCATTGCCGAAAAACACATCGTTGCTTTTGTTAGGCAGCGTCCTTATCAATCGAGGTGCGTCCATTAACGCTTTCTTATATGATTCCGAAATCGCCGGAAACACGTCTTTCTTTCCCTCGATAAATACAAATACATAAGGCAAGCCATCGTCCAATGTAAAGGGCATAAGGTTTGTGGCTTCTTCCGGCAAACGATAAAAACACTCACCATCATTTTCGTAACCGATAACTACAGATACTTCTTCGGTCGGCCACGGTTCACCGCCTGAAAACGGCGTATGGTAAAAGCCTTTACCAAGGACAGGGATACCTTTATCGATATACTCCATGATTTTAGTTCTGCATTTTTCCTTGTCTTTCGTCCACTCTTCGGCATCCATATATGAAAAATGATAGCCGATTGCGTCAAAGACTCGTTTTATTAACTCGTAATCAAACTTTGTGTGTGAGAAACAAACCTGCCATTTGTTCTTATCTGTTCCGTACACCTGCACATAGCAATCGCCCGAAACAGCGGAGAAGAACCAATAATCATACTGTTCGTCCTCACCCAAGCACTCCATTAAAAATTTCATGCAGCCGTTAAAAACATAATTCTGCCCTTTGTCAGGGTACTGTAATTGATGAATAGGTATGTTGTCAATCAGTTTACGTGACATGTCAAATCCTCCTTTAATAGTTACATTGATAGTCAGCGGTTGAAAGAGTTTTAATCTACCGCCTTGTTTTCGCACCCTTGAAGGGGATATGCCGTGAAACCTTATGAAAGCCTTTGAGAAACTCTCTTGCGTATCGTATTGATAGCGCATTGCAACATCAATGATTTTGCTTTTTCCATGCAATAATTCTTGCCCTGCCAAGCTTAAACGTCTGTTGCGAATATAATCGCCAATCGTCATACCCGTCACCAAATGAAAAATACGTTGAAAATTTGAATTTGAAGAAAACGCTTTATTTGATACATCGTCAATACTTATTTCATTGGTTAGGTTATTTTCAATATAATGTATCGCTTTCGATAGGCTTGTTATCCAGTCCACAGTTTATCTACCTCCTTACGTCAATGTTACAATAATCACGGAGAGAAAGTCATGTCTTAAAATGCTCATTGTTGTCCGGTATTTAAAATAAACAACAATTCCTAATATAAATAATCTTCCGTTCCCATTTGGGTACTCATTTAAGTTAATCATTATTTTTATAATTAATCAAGAACATAATCACCTTCTGTGAATTATAAATTTTTGCTATATCTAGTGGCGTTCTTCCATCGCCATTTTTTAGAGTAATATCTGCACCATTATCCAATAAATACTTAATCATTTCTATAGGTTCATCACCTTGCTTCCCCCTGTTTTGAATTGTTCCATCTATAGATACGTCCACTGCTTGATGTAATGCAGTCCAACCGCCTACAGGTTGGAAATTTACATCAGCACCACTTTTTAGCAATAATTCAACAATCTCCTTTTGCTCATTTTCTACTGCACAAATTAATGGAGTCCATCCATATTTATACACACTATTAGGATTTATACCTTGCTCCAAATGTTTTCTCACATACTCAATATCACCAACTGCACAAGCTCTAATAATATCATAATCATCATTACCCATACTGCTATTTACCTCCCGTTACACTTTTGATTTGTTCTTTCACATCAGATGGCAGTATTTTATAATTTTTAAAGTCCATATAGTTTTCTCTCCTTATATTACCATATCCAAATTTTGTTATTCTAAAGGGCTTTTGCCATGAACATTTCAAGTGGCTGTTCAAAACCTGGTATGTCAAGTACCAGGCAACCGCAGTCTTTATAACCAAGCTTTCGATAAAAATGTTGTGCATTTTCATCAACTTGTGTTGATGTCATAATCATTTTATAACCTTGCTTAGCCATTTCATCTTCCCAGAACTCCATAGCTTTCCGACCATATCCATGTTTGTGATAAGAAAAATCAATATAAATTAAAGTTAAGAAAGGTGTATTATCCCAGAACATATTAAAGCGTAATATCCCAATTGGATTCTCTTCATCTAGAATAACATATCCTCTTTTATCAGAAACTTTTTTTGAAAATTCTATCTCTGGCAAGTGTCTGTCGAGCGTATACCAAAATTCTTTATCTTTTTCCTCTAAGTATCTTATTTGAAACATATTTGTTCCCCCTATTCTTTTATTCAGCTCTATTAATTGTTATTGCTAATACCATTCTATCATAAAAATCTGAATATAGATTATTACAATCTTTTTAAATAAATTACAATAAAAAAGGGCTTTCACAAAATTGAGAATATCCGTGGTAAGGTAACTCAATTTTGTAAATGCCCTATTCAAGTATTACTTAAAATTTTTAAGTATTCGATAAATCGAACTTTCAGACAAATAATGCTCTTTTGAAAGTTGAACAACTGTTTTCCCGTCTTGAAAATTCATAAAGATTGCTCTGTTTCTAATAGTCAATTCCATTTTTTGACCGGAGATGCTTCCCCAATCTTTTCTCTTGTCTCTTCCTGGAATGTATAGAAAGCCTTCAGGGATGTATTTTCGAATTTCAAACAATAACTCATCAGGAATAACATTCAATGCATTTATATATTTCATTCGGTACTTGCTCCTTATTCTAATAATTCTTTAGAATGCGGATTCTGTACTATTCAATGAATTGGCAAATCTATATATACGCTCCACACGTATTTGCCTATTACAGAATCGCATGGAGCTTAAGTAAACGTTTATATTTCATTAATCCATCCTCCTCTAATGTGTATAGAATTAAATTCTGTTTTATCTTTATTATACGTTTCTTGATTAGTGAAGTCAATTATATGGACGGAAAGTGTAATTTCTACACTGATGAATTTAAACTTCTAATTATGTTCATTTTGTGGTGTTAATTTGCTTAACAGGAAACCATAATTCAATATAACCATGTTCTCTATCACCACCATAAATCTCAAAATTCGCACCAGCAACCCTTTCGTAATTAGCAGTAGGTAGCCATTCTGAATAGAATCTTTTTTGTAGATTTCTCAAAATCTCCGCAAAATCTTCATCCCACTTAAATTTTTCTGATGGAAATATGGCATATGTCTGTGCGGGTATATGTTGGATTTTATAGCCATCTGTTTTTGAGGTGTCCGAAACAAATGAACATAACATATATGGGAATGTATTTCCTTCTGTTTTCCGGTAATTTTCAGCACCATGGATTTTACATAAATCTTGTGAAACAAATTTAGGTAAATTGCCTGATGCGTTGAATAGTCCTTCGTAATCACCATTTTGATGGGACTGTTGCCATAATTCGGCAGGGCTCATAAAACCATCTTCTCCTGATAAAGATGCAACTGTTTCAATTCCAAAAATATTAAAAGCTTCTTTTGTTTCAATTCTGTATTTCATTTCTTTCTCTCCTTTAATTGAAATTTGAAAGGAGATTTTTGGATATGCTTTCAATTCTACGCCTGATTGTTTAGCTTCATTAGGTGTAATACCATGAATATTTACAAACGCTCTGGAAAACGAAACTGGCGAGTCATATCCATACTTCAATGCTACATCAATTACTTTATTATTAGAATTTTGTAATTCTATTGCCGCTTGCGTTAAGCGTCTTCTACGTATATATTCAGCTAATGGCACATCTGTAATAAAAGAAAACATACGTTGAAAATTATATGAAGAACAGCAAGCCTTTTGGGCTACTATTGTAAAATCAATATCCTCAGTTAGATTACTTTCAATATAGTCAAGAGCCGTATTCATTTTCATTAACAAATCCATATTATCCCCTCCTTTCAACTAAAGTATATATTATTGAAATTCTTTATTAGCAACTATTCATGCACAGTTTTGTTCTGTATTATATAAACACTCCGTACTTTAATTACATTTATTATTTTATTCAAACATACCATAATACCACCTTCACAAATTCTAATCTTAACATGTAAATTATTGAATCATAATACCATATTTAATAAAATAAATAAATAAAATTCCAATAATCCATGTACACCTTATATAAATGTGTATCTTCTACACTTCTTAAAATTGTGTATACTTTCCTTTGTGTAAAAATAAAATTAATTCTTTTGAGTAGTCATAGTAAGCAACTAAATAATAGTGATGCCATACTAGTTATGCTTAAAAAAATGGATGCTGCAAAAGCGTCGCAGACCCCTCGGAGAGCGAGCCGGGCAGTTGTCAAACTGCCCTAGTGAGTTAATTAATACAGATAATCTGAATTATAAGAACTGAAAATTATTTTTTGAAAAAACGTAAAAAAGTGCTCCTTTTTAAATTCGTCAATCATTTTTATGAATGTACCGGATTAACAAATATTTAAAGGAGGAAATTTTTATGGCAAACGTGTGCTCTGTAAGACATCAAGGTTATATTAAATCCAAGATGAGGCTTCCGTATCAGCACAATTTCAGAACGCTGAAAGACTACGGGAACAAAAACATTGATACATCACTTACTCATCTTAACACTTGCATAGCAAATAATCTGAAAAAAGGAGCCTATCTAACAGCAGGTCGATGAAAGGACTACTTTAAGCTATATTTACAATCCCAATACGGAAAAAGAGAACCTGGACATTATGAATAAGGCTCTGAAAAAGAAGGATAAAAAGGACAAGAATAACTAGTGCACATATCAGTGCAACAAAAAATCCCTTGAAAATCAAGGGATTTCGTAAGCGCGAGACGGGATTCGAACCCGCGACTCCTCGCAGCGGCATTGCTCTGCAAAGCCGCCGGAGAATGCTGGCGCATTCTCCTTAAGTCTATTTTCGTATGAGTTTGATTCTTGTCTGATATTTGAATAGAAAAAAGGACTCTTCTAACGAAGAATCCTTTTTTCTATTAAGCGCGAGACGGGATTCGAACCCGCGACCCTCGCCTTGGCAAGGCGATACTCCACCACTGAGCCACTCGCGCGTATGTAATTTGTTGTTTTGGTTTGTCGTGTATGTGTCAGCGACAAGTGATAGTATAATATAGGACGGGCATTTTGTCAACAGCTTTTTTGAATTTTTTTCACAAATTAGAAAATAATTTCATTTCATTACTGCCAACATATGTCCATCCCGCCAACATCAATCTATATAATCTGAAAATGCTGCATCGCATAAGCAATGCCATCCTCATGAATATCTTTCGTTACAAAACTTGCTATGTTTAGTATACATGCATCACTGTTCCCCATAGCGATACTGTTCGGTGCATAACGAAACATGGGAAGATCATTGGAGCTGTCACCAAATACATAGGTGTTTTCAAGAGACAAATGATAATGTTCCAGAACCTGCTTGATTCCGCTGGCTTTGGAATAACCACTGGGTACGATCTCATAAAGATCTTCACCACGGTCAATATAGTCAAATCCATCTCCTAATTCTGTTTTAAACTGATTCATATCCGTATTCGGATTCGCTTTTGCAAATATTTTATCAAATAGAAGTCCCTTATGGTCCCAATTTTTCATAAGACCATATCCTCTTTTATGAAAATGGTCCTGGATCATTTTCATGTCATCCGATATGATTTCCTTGGAATCAAAATATACATCTTCCAGACCTTCTAACACTGCATCCATATTGTGTTTTCGTAATAATTCGATTATTGTCTTACAGGTTGCCTCTTCTATCGTAACTGCCACAAGTACCTGATTATCAATATTGATGTAGGTCCCGCAGCCACATACAAAACCGTCAAAACCGATATCCCGTATTTCTTTTTCGATATTAAAATAGGTCCTGCCGGTATTGATAAAAGCCAGATGTCCTTTTGCTCTTGCTGCCTTGATTGCCTTTACGGTACTATCGGGAATGATACGCGTATCTTCCGCCAATATTGTTCCATCTATATCAAAGAACATTATTTTTCTCTCCATCTCATATTTCCTTTCTCTGCGAATTATTATCCCATACATCATATTTTGTAATTATATCTGTTATTTTGAAAGAATGCAAACAATTCATGATATTATATTTCCAGACAGCCTCCGAAAACAACTGTTACGTAAATAATATACTACTTTTATTTGATTATTTATGGCAGGCTAATGTAAAAATTTTGTAATTTATATTAAAATTAATAACTGGTCCGGTACTTTTCGGGCTATAAAATTAATTTTATTATTTCATATCTCTATATACTCATATACAGCTCTTTCTATATATGCTATAATTTACCATACTACTATTTAGTAAAATCTTATCAGGGGGTTACCAATGCTGCAGCACAATCAAAAATCCAGATATTTATATATCGATAATCTGAGACTGTTAATGATCATTTTTGTAGTTATGGTTCATCTTGCAGTAACTTACAGTGGTATCGGAAGCTGGTATCTTATGGATACAACTGAACTTGGAGCTGAATCCATTGTGTTTTTCGGTTTGTTTCAATCATTTACCCAGGCATATTTCATGGGAGTCTTATTTCTTCTATCCGGTTACTTTATTCCAAAATCCTATGATAAAAAAGGAGCAAAGCAGTTCCTTCATAACCGGCTTATCCGGTTAGGTATTCCGGTATTACTCTATACATTGGTCCTTCATCCATTTATTATGTATGTTCTCCTTGGAAAAACATGGGATAGGCCGTTATTTTTTGATTACTACTTTCATTATATCATCAGGCTTGACTTTATTGGTTCAAGCGGTCCTCTTTGGTTTGCCTTTGCTCTATTACTATTCAATTGTTTTTATGTATTGTACCGTAGTCTTACCAAAAGCAGACGAATTCCAAAAGAAAAGAATTTACCTCCACTCAAGGCTGTCATTGGTATAATAGCTTTAATCTCCCTGTGTGCTTACCTAATCAGGTTAGTCCAGCCAATTGATACCAGTATAATCAATATGCAGTTATGCTTTTTTTCACAGTATATAGTACTATTTACCCTGGGCATTGAAGCTGGACGATATGACTGGTTCTCAAAGATTTCTTTTGCTACCGGCCGCAAATGGCTGTTTGCAGCTTTCGTACCAGGAATTCTGTGCTGGGTGGTGTTAATGATAACCGGCGGTGCTTTAAATGAAGGTTTTGATCTATACAAGGGCGGTCTAAACTGGCAAAGTGCTGCCTATGCTGTCTGGGAATCCTTCACCGCTGTTGCCATGTCTATCGGACTGATTGGAGTATTTAAAGAAAAGTGCAATAAACAGTCAAAGTTAATAAAAACCATGTCAGGTAGTTCCTTTACGGTTTATATGTTCCATGGACCAATCATAATTACATTGTCACTTATCCTGTTTTATGTACATATGCATCCGATTCTAAAATTTTTAACTGCTTGTATCATCGGGCTGCCTGTATCCTTTCTCTTATGCAATTTTATAATTAGGAGGATTCCAATATTAAATAAAATTCTGTAAGTAAATAAAGGAATAAACTCATTTTTTACTTTTGCTCTATATAACATCCGAAATATAGAATAGAGCTAAATTTTGAAACCATTGACATATTACAGATAATTCAACAACAAATAAAACAGCCAATAATCGGCTGTTTTATTTGTAGATAATCTTTATTCTCTTATATAATAACTAGGTCTTTCATATGCTATTTGATTTTTAGTACCTCACGTTTAAGTATAATAAATTATCCGTTAATTGATAACATCCCTTAATTTCTGCGCAATACCACGGCAAATATCGCAGGGTGAATAATAATCCGAGACCTCCACTGCTATCCCCTGTTCCTTCGCTAATGCAAGGAGTCCGCGAATACCTTTTTGAGCTAATACTGACATAACCGGATTCTGGTAAGGATTATAGCCCGCAATAAGATCAAGTATGTTATTCTTATATATATTTCCAATCGGAAAGGCACATATAATCACATCGCCATTGGGATTGATGGAGATTCCCTTTACTTCATCCAGTCTTGAGGTATACTTTGCCTGTCCGCATCGAAAATCCAGGTCTATATCTGTTTGGGGATAGTATTCAGACAAATAAAGTTTCGCATTACCGGAGGGGGAAATATTGTTACCGCCAGAAACCGGTAACTTTAAGTCTGCAAAATAAGCAAGACATTCTTCGGTACGATTATTGTATTCATTATGGGTTTCCCTGTTTATCACCCATGCGGGATGAAGTTTTAAGTGCCGAAACTCTCGATTACTAAGCGCTTTGGCAAAAGCATATTGCAGATTTAGGGGAACAAATTCACTATGAAAGGCATCCACGGATAACAGGATATTATTCACACCGCACTCGATTAACTGTCCTGCTACCTCAGTGAGTCTGCTTTCCTTCTTGGAGAAATACCCGTTGGTAATAACCTGCCTTTCTGGAATACTGCATTCTGAGGCTGTTTTGTGGATACTACAAACGGTATCCGGATATAATAACGGTTCTCCGCCAAAGGTCATGACCGAATTCACTTTAAATTGGCTTGAGATATCCCTAATTACTTTAGCTGCAATATCTCCTTTTATTGCCTCAGATGGCTTTACCGTACCAACAGAGCAATGCCTGCACTTACTGGAACAGGCATAGGTTACTGTGAACTCGATCCGGTTTATTTCCGGGATGTATTTATTTAACTTATTCATACTGGCTACTCCTTTCTTTATCTGATTTGTTTCTTGATATTTTCTTGATAGCAACAACCTTTCTGGTAATTTACTACTTCCGTTTCCGTCCAACATACAAGCTGTGATTACTAAAACCAATTAAATCTTCCCGTTCACAAGTGTAAAAATGATAGTTTAACCATGCCTCAAATAATTCTTCCTCAGCGTTATCAATTGCTTCCCGAAAATGATTTGTCATTCCGTCCGATGCGGCAATATGTAGCGAATCCAACTCGAAATTCCCCATTAATTCCTTAATCTCTGAGACTGTACTCATCTCAAACAGCATTTCCGGAGTACCAACGCAATGGAACTGATCGGTTACTATTCCCTCTTTGATACCCTTAGCCAGATTACCGGCTGCCAATCCCCAACTAAGGATTACTCCGTCATTCATGATAAATGCCGCAAAGATAATTCCGCCAGGCTTCGTTACCCGGACTGCTTCTGCTACTGCTTTTTTCTTATCCTCTAACGTGTATAGATGATATAACGGTCCAAGTATTAAGGTAATATCAAAGCTGTTATCCTGATAGAATGACAAGTCACAGGCATTTCCCTGACGGATACTGACCTTCATATCGCTGGTTATATTTCCTTTAAAACACTCAATATTATGATCAATTAATTCTACCGCTTCAACTTCGTAACCCTTCGCTGCATAATGAAGGGAATATCGCCCCGTGGCCGCGCCTACTTCAAGGATTTTCATTCCCGGTTTCAGATATCTGTCTATATAGTTAGTCGTTGTCAGAAATTCTACGGAGCCATGTCTGCTTAATAACCTTCCTTCCTCGTTGTAATTGCTGTAGTAATTATTTAAGTAATCATTTTGCATAATAAACACCCCACTCTATGATATTAAGTCTGAATCCATATACTTTATTAAAATTAGATTCTTCCTACTAGACTAGCATCACTGAGAAAAATAGTCAACCATATAATTCCATTTTTCAATTGATACCCCAAACTATGTATACTATTTTTCTTGTAAAACAAATACTATTTTCATTTTTCCTTACGATTCTGATGATTTCAACCAACTTTATCTGCAAATATATTTATCCGGACATTCACTAGATGTCAACTAATAATATAAATAAGTTATAATCAATATAGAACAATAAGATTACTGTTGTATATCAATAAAAAAGGAGTCAATATGGGACAAATCAATTTTATGAATCTTTTAATCAAAAACGCAGCAAATCTATTACAATCAACTCTCGACGAATCTTTAAATCAAAGCATCACTTACAAGGAACTCGCGCAAAAGGAAGATATAGCAGAATACGCATTTATCAACATGATAGCAGATTTGACCAAAGAACAAAAATCAATAATTGATAATTTGATAGACAAACGAGATCATCTGAATGCTGAATACAGTACCATGGCTTATATTCAAGGATATATTGATTGCATACGCATGCTTAAAGCCTTACAGCCAGAAATCTATAAAGACTGATTAAATGCTTGCTAACCTACTGCCTAATCAATCTTAAATGGTACAAAATAAATTTTTCATTTATTATATAAATCTATATGAATAATAAGTATATTGACTTTAGAAACCAACACCATAATTAAAAGCTTTTTACTCGTTATACAAAAATCATTAAGCAGATATAAGCACTTCTTTTACCTGTAATAGGAGTTCTTTGTCTCATTATGAGAATTTTTATTCTTTTTATAAACTCTTATGGCAATGTAAATTAAATATTTAAAGCTTAATAAGAAAATGATTGACTTCATATACTAAAATATGTTATAAACTATAAAACATATAACGAAACTACGTTGAGTCAGAGAAGTACGGATTAATCCCTTGAAACAGCGAGTCAAGACCTGGTGAAAGCTTGACATCAATATGAATCCGGAAAAGAGCTGAGGAGTAACCTCATAAAAATTGTTAACAGCAAACATTGAGGTCGCAGGTCTGCGTTAAAGACTTATTGAGTGGCAGCATTATTATAATGCTGCAATTAGAGTGGTACCGCGATGCTTCGTCTCTTTTTTTAGAGACGAAGTTTTTTTATTTTACGAGGAAAGTTTTCTGAATATCCTCTGTAAAATAAAAAGCACTCTATGCAGACTGTACAATTGATATAAGAAAAAGGTATCACTGGTGTGACTGCGTGTCGGTGCTAGAGTCCTGCAAGCCAGACTCTTTGTTTTTGTAAAAATGATCTAGTACCTCCCGCTGAAGGCATATTGCTGCCAGGTCCGCTTGGATTCACACATGTCAGGTTACAAGACAACTGCCATACTATTGGCTTTTCAAAGAAAGGAGAACTACCATGCAATATTTTCAAAATCAGATTAAGAAAGAAATTCAGAAAAACTATGGAGACTGCGATGTTATTTTTTCGGCTGCTCCTACCGTGGAAACCGGTCATATCTCAATCCCCTGTTTTCATTTATCCAAGATAAGAAAAAGAGCACCAAAAGATATTGCTATGGAGTTATCAGAAGTCATAAAACCCTTATCTTTTATTGATAAAGTCGATATCACCGGCGGATACCTTAACTGCTTTATAAAAAAAGATATTTTGTTTCAGACCATCATATCAGAAGTCCTTACTAAGAAAGAAACCTATGGTTCTAGTCAGAGTGGTCTTAATAAAACAGCTTTGATTGAACATACCAGCATCAATCCCAATGCCTCTCCCCATGTAGGCAGAGCCCGTAATGCTATTATCGGCGATACCATTGTCCGACTGTTACGGTTTGAAGGCTATCAAACCGAGGTTCATTACTTTGTCAACGATATCGGCAAACAGATTGCTATGCTTTTACTTGGAGCCAGAAAAAGAGAGCAGGTTACCTTTAAAGACCTTCTGGATTTATATATCGATATGAATCAGCAAATAAAAGAGAATCCTGATTTAGAACAGGAAATCTTTGACCTTTTATATCAGTTGGAACATGGAGATGAAACCGTAAAAGCACAGTTCCGTAATCTGGTAAATATCTGTATCCAGGGACAGACCAGTATATTAAAGGAATTGGATATTAACTATGATTCTTTTGATTATGAATCGGATTATTTATTTAATGAACGCTTAGAGGAGATTTTAAATGAACTGAAAAGCACCGGCAGACTGGAAGAAGATGTCGAAGGCCGTTATGTCTTAAACCAGTCCGACTATAATCTTCCCATGAAGTCTCCTTATTTCGTACTGACAAGAAAGGATAAAACCTCGTTATACCCTCTTCGTGATATTGCCTACACCATAGATAAGGTAAAAAAGAATACCGACCGGAATATTATTGTTCTGGGCGAAGACCAAAAGTTATACTTTAAACAAATCGCTGCTGTTCTTGACCTTTTAGGATATCCCTCCCCCGAAGTAATCCATTATTCCTTCGTACTGTTAGCAGAAGGCAAAATGGCAACCAGAAACGGAACGGTGGTACTGCTTGAGGACTTTATGGAGGAAGCTTATTTAAAAGCTAACGCCGAGATTCAAAAAAGAAGGGATTATGCAGATGAGCAAACCGCCAAAGCAATTGCATATGGCGCAGTCAAATATTCCATCCTAAAAACTTCAAACGATAAAAACGTAACCTTTGACTGGAATAATGCCTTAAGCTTTGAAGGAGATTCCGGACCTTACTTACAGTACAGCTTAGCTCGGATTTTTTCAATTCTTAAGAATTGTGAAAATATAGAGGACCTGAACCCCGATTATTCCTTACTGGTAGAAAAAGAAGAACTGGAACTGATTCTGGAACTAGGCAGAATGAACGAAGTAATCGCATTAGCAGCCAAAACCTTAAGTCCTCACATCATTGCCAACTACCTGTATGGACTAGCTCAGAAGTTTTCAAGATTTTATCACCAGCATTCGATTATAAATGCTTCCAGTGAAGAACTTAAAGCAGCCAGACTTCAATTAATTATAGCGGTGAAGCAGGTAATACTTAACTGTTTTCATATTCTTGGGATTGAACCAGTGGAGACAATGTAGATTTGAAATCACAGCTTTTAGCTGCATAAGGAGCGTAGTTTTATGTATAAATTCAAGAAAATAATAGCCTGTTTGGATATGGCGGGATGCCCCAACAGATGTAAACATTGTTGGCTGGGTACTGCACCAAACGGTGATATGACTGGGGAAGACTTGCTATATATATCCCAGGCTTTCCGACCGTTTACAGAAGAATTTGAAATATCCAGCTGGTACAGAGAACCTGATTTCAGAGGTGATTATAAAGAGCTTTGGGATTTCGAAACTAAACTCTCAGATAATAAAAAATCTCATTTCGAATTGATAAGTTTTTGGAGAATGGTTAGAGATGATACTTATGCTGATTGGCTGTATTCTCTGGGGGTACGGATATGCCAGCTGACTTTATTCGGAACAGAAGAGACCACGGATAATTATGTTGGCAGAAAAGGAGCATTTAAAGAAATCATAAGCACCATTGATATTTTACTAAGACATCACATTGCACCAAGAATTCAGATTTTTATAAACAAACAAAACATCAAGGAATTACCTTATATTGAAGCTTTAATAACAAAGCTGGATTTAGTTAACCGCTGTAAGGAAATCGGACAGGAATTTGCTCTTTTTCTGCATCAAGGTTCCTGTGATGGTGAAAATGAAAAATTATATAATATAAGAATTACCAAAGATGATTTGAAGGAAATACCTGACTACTTAGTTAAATTGACTTTAAGGCACTGTAATTGCAGCTCTTTATCTGAAATTTTTGGCAAACCGGAAAATGTTCTGATAAAAGAGTTACTGGAAGATACTGCGACCAGCTCCATTGTTTCTGAGACGCCGGTATTTTATATCAATTGTGATTTTGATGTGTTCCCAAATGAGATTCAGCCATCAAATTGGTGGTGCCTGGGTAATGTTAAGAGAGATGGAATAAATCAGGTAATAAAAAATTATCAAAACAACAATTCAGTTGCCCAGAGATTAATAAGCACAGTTACAATTTCTGAAATGGTTCGTTTATGCGGGAATCCAGACAGCCTGCGATTATTTACCAAAGGGGATTACATAATTTATATTTGGAACCAATATTGCAAATTCATGTGTAAATCCTCGAATTGATGCTCACGATTGTGTATTCAGCCGTTACTTTTATAGACGCTTAATTAAGCTGACAGGGACTCGACTCTTACAAAACCGTCCTATTTTTAGTCATGCGATTATATGAATAAATGAATCATAAAATTTTTCGAATACCAATTAAAACTCGATACATGTTTTAATGTTTAAAGGGCCGTTGCAAAATCGTCAAGATTACTGAACTTGGGCCTAGAATATGGATTATGTTTTACAATTTTTTGTTCCAAGTTCTTTCGCGTTAATAGGCTGCCGCTTTCTCTTGCTTGCAGCCATACGCGCATACATTACTATTTTTTTACAAAACATAATTCATACTCTCACCCAGGTAATTGAACTTTTGAAATTTGCTACAGTTCTTGGCACAGTATAAGCGTTGATATGAGGCAATTGTATCCTGTTTACTTACACAAAACAACCATTACATCATTTACATTGGTCCCGGTGGCTCCTGTCATAATCAACCCATCCACCGCTTTTAAACCATGATAGGAATCGTTATTATTAAGGATTTCATCAAGATCCAGTCCCATCCCCTTTAATTTCTCTAAGGTCTCCCCGTCTACCATTCCGCCGGCAGCATCGGTTGGCCCGTCGGTACCATCAGAACCCAGGGAAAATATAAGAGTTTCTTTCATACCGGCAATCCCTTTTGCCGCTGTCAGGGCAATTTCCTGATTTCTCCCTCCAAGACCGGTTCCCTTTATTTTAACGGTAGTTTCCCCACCTGCTATTACAGCACAGGGGGCTTTAATACCATAGGGGTTTTTACATCGTACCTCTCTGGCAATGGACGAAATGAATTTTCCTGCTTCACTGGCTTCACATTCCAGAGTTGATGTCAGGATGAAAGGTGTATATCCCAGACTTTTCGCGTTCTCGGCCACCGCTTTGCACAACTCACTTACACTTCCGGTTATTACGGTTTCCACATTACTTAATTCTTTTGGAGTTTCCCTGGTTAATGCTTTGAGAATGGTTTCATTAAATAACAGGTTATACTTTTTTATAATATTTTGTGCCTCTTCCACCGTAGAACTGTCCGGATAAGCCGGACCGGATGCTATGGAATCCAGGCGGTCACCGATAACATCGGATAAAACAATGGAGTAGACCTTAGCCGGGGCACAGATCGAAGCGAACCTTCCGCCTTTTACATCGGATAAATGCTTGCGAATGGTGTTTATCTCCACAATATTAGCACCGCATTTTAACAAGGCACCCGTCACTTCTTTCATATCGGAAAGAGTCAGTCCTTCAGCCGGTTTTTCGAATAATGCCGATCCTCCTCCCGATATCAGAAAGATAACCTGATCTGTTGCCCTTAAGTTCTCAACTGCTTTGATTGCAAGTTCCGTGCCAAGGACAGAATTCTCATCCGGTACCGGATGCCCTGCTTCTATAATCTCAAAGCCGTCAATATTTCCTCTGGAATGCTCATACTTTGTCACCACAATTCCCTTGGTAATGGAAGAACCCAATATTTTTTTGGCGGCCTCTGCCATAGTCCATGCCGCTTTTCCTATGGATACCACTACGATACTGCCTGTAAAGGTTTTATTTAACAATGCCTTTTCCACCGCTTGATAGGGCAGTACATCTTTAATGGATTCATTTATAATTGTATATGCCTCGCTTTTGATGTCTCCCATATTAACCTCTATTCTTGCGCACGCTCTTTGCGCATACCTATTGTTTACTCTCCGATTACTGTACCTGATATTTTTGCATAGTATTTTGCCAGGGCACTGTGATCATCACTTCCGAAACCATCCGCATGCAACGTCTGCATCATCTCCATAACCTGAGAGGTAAGGGGAAGGGGAGCCCCTACTTCATGTGCTGTTTCCAGTGCATTGGTAAGGTCCTTGATATGTAAATCAATCTTAAAACCCGGGGTAAAATTATTATCTAACATCATGGGAACCTTGGCATTCATAACGGTGGAACCTGCAAGTCCGCCTTTGATTGCTTCAAAAACCTGTTCGGGATCCACTCCTGCTTTTTTAGATAGTGTAAATGCTTCCGCACAGGCTGCGATGTTTAAGGCTACAACTACCTGATTTGCTAATTTTGTGGTATTGCCTGCACCGATTGCACCACAGTATACGACACTGGCACCCAAACATCTAAGTATATCCTTTACGCTATCAAAAACTTCCCGATCACCACCGACCATAATCGATAAAGTTCCGTCAATTGCCTTAGGTTCCCCGCCGGATACCGGCGCATCAATCATCTTAACACCTTTCTCTGCACAAGCCTTCTCAATTTCCTGGGAAGCCAGAGGTGCAATGGAGCTCATATCAATTAGTACAGTTCCGGGTCTGGCTTCCGTTAGTACACCATTCTCCCCCATAACTGCAGCTTTCACATGAGGTGAGTTTGGCAGCATGGTTATAACAATGTCACTTTGTCTGGAAACCTCGGCAGCCGAACCGGCAAAAGCTCCACCGGTCGCAACCACTTCCTCCACTGCGGAGGAGTTTATATCAAAAACGGTTAGCTCATAACCGGCTTTCAGTAAATTCTTACTCATAGGCTTACCCATGATTCCTAAACCAATAAATCCAATTTTCATAATAAATTTTACCTGCCGCTGCCTAGCCAGCGGACACTGCCACAATTTACACTGAAAGAATGACTGTGGCATTCCTTTCCTATTATAATTTTCTTTCAGCGCAGTATATTATCACATTCATAAACTAGCATTCATAATTAATATATACCGGACACTCCATACTTCTGCACCATTAATTAACGGTATTGATGGGTTTACCCCCAAGAAATGCCTTTAGATTCTCCACTGCAGTATCCATAAGCCGTTGTCTGGATTCCTTGGGAGCCCAGGCTATATGTGGAGTTATTATAATATTTTTTGCTGATAATAAAGGATTATCTGCTTTGATTGGTTCAGCCGATACCACGTCTACGGCAGCTCCTGCTACCTTGCCGTTGTTTAAGGCATCTCTTAAATCCTCTTCCACAATTAAAGGTCCTCTGGAATCATTAATGATCATAACCCCATCCTTCATTTTGGCAATAGAATCCTTATTGATCATTCCCTCGGTTTCCGGAAATAAAGGACAGTGCAGGGTTATAACATCCGATTCCTCAAAGAGTTCATCCAGTTCTACATATTTACAACTTTCACTTTCCAGCTCTTTATGTTTACTGCGGGAATAAGCAAGTACTTTCATTCCAAGTGCCTGGGCAATTGCAGCCGTTTTCTGCCCGATTCTTCCGAAGCCGATAATTCCTATGGTTTTTCCGGCTAATTCAATTAAAGGGTAATTCCAGTAACAGTAATCCTGGCTTTTAGCCCAGTCTCCTTTTAGAACACTCTCGGAATGGGCACCGACGTGATGACATAATTCCAGCAGAAGTGCAATGGTAAACTGGCTCACTGCCAACGTACTATAAGCCGGTACATTGGCAACGGGGATACCTCTTTTTGTTGCAGCTTTTACATCCACTATATTATAACCGGTAGCCAGAACCCCAATGAACTTAATATCCGGGCAGGCTGTAAGGATAGTTTCATCTATAACTGTTTTGTTCGTATATATAATTTCTGCATTACCAATCCGTTCCGCGGTCAAATTTCCCGGTGTCCGGTCATAAACTGTTAACTCTCCCAAAGCCTCCAGACCGTCCCAGCTCAAATCCCCGGGATTTTCTGTATATCCGTCTAATACTACAATTTTCATTTTGTAACCTCCTATAATTAGTCTTGATTTGATAATTGTGAAACTATTTAGTTTTCTGGTTATAGCCTACAATATCCAATTTAATTCTTTATTACAAATACGAATTTCATAGCTTCAGTTGCCCTCTGGGCAAGATTCAGCTCTGAAATGGTATTCATTGCAGGGTATATAGATACAATAGTTGAGTTTCGCAATTACCAATTAGTTTTTGTTATTATGTACTTATCGTAATATCAAATCCTGATTTAAAAATCAGTTGTTTCATCAATCAGATTCTTGCCGCCGGTACAAGTCTTAATCCGGCAGTAAAGCCCAGGCTCTGTTAATTACACGTTTGGTATTGGCCAATATAATATCTGCGTCTTCCTCTCCCCAAGGCTTTACTTCCATGGAAAGGACATATGGTTTTTCTGCATTAAAAAATCCTTCTTCTTTTAAAACCCTGAAAAAATCCACCAGTTCCATAGTATCATTGGCGCTGTCAGAAAAACCGAATCTGGGATGCATATCGCCATAAGCTTCTGCTCCCGGTTTCACGACAGCATTGCCGAGATGGAGATGGGTAATGTAGGGTCTTAGGGTCTGAATAACAAATTTGCTGGTCTCATAGGTCGTAGGAAAATGAGATAGGTCTACCAAAAGCCCGAAGTTATTGCAGACCATCCTCATATCCGCCGCAAATCTGGCTGCATAAGGTGCCGGTCCGATTAACGCTGCTTTATCCATATCATAATCAAAAACCTCCAGATTCACCTGCATATTTTTCTTTGCCGCATACTCACACACTGCCCTGGTGGTTTTTAATAACTGGGAATAAGCCTGTTTCCTTCCTTTCTCGTCCCATTTTCCTGAGAGAAAAGCAATTCCTCTGGCACCTAAGTACTCCGCTTCATCCACTGCTTCGATAAGGGCAGCTTCTGCTTTTAACCTGCCATCTTCCTCTAAATCATTAGGATTTAAGCCCGTGGATAATAACCTGGGCTGTGCTCCGTAACAAATCTTCATATGGGATTGTTCCAGCAGCTTTTTCACCTTTTCCCGTTGTCCGTCCTCCTTTATCTGGGTAATTTCAATGGCATCAAAAAAATCATCACTGGCAATGGTTTTTATTGAATCCAGCAGTTCATACTGATTGGGCGGATGACTCATCCATTGTATCGTCCCGATTTGAAAATATTTGTGTATTGATTCTTTCATAATAATAACCTCCTTAATCCGCTTAACCGGCATATATATCCTTCTTCACATAACTTTCTTTCTCTGTGGAAGGGCTGGAACCTTTTTACATAATTCTCTTATGCTTTCTCTATTACAATCATTTCATGTTCCACCAGCGAGTCTATTACAATGGATTTCATATTCCCATTACTGATTACTGCTGCCGCCTCCTTAGATACGGTAAGTTTTGCTTTTAATGCTCCACAATAATCAGAATGGAAGGAAATCTGAACAGGTCCCACCGGCAGTGTTTCTTCATAGGTACCCACAGGGCAGTTCCCGCCGGTCAAATTAACCAGATGGATAATATAAATGTCGTCCTTTCTATAGAAATTTACATTAACATGTCCTCTGCTTTTTACGGTAATGGGTATCTTTTCTCCCAAAGTCCAGCGCACACTGTTTGCCAAAAGCTTCCCGTGATCCGGTATCAGTTCTTTGCCATAGCAGCGGTCAATATCTCCTGCAAAATAAACGACCCTGGAACCGGTTGGAAGTATTCCCGCAAATATCGGTATGATATCCTCCCGTTCTTCCCTTATCCAGCTAAATTCCGGGGGATAGATCGGAAAGGAAGGAATATAGCCGCAGACCGGCTGTAAGGTTCCGTCACTTTCCACTAAATGGATTCCTCCTCCAAAAGGAAGTAGATCCGTATCTTCAAATCCCTGAAAGATTTCATGCCGTTCTTTATAAAGACGGATATAGTTGTGGGCCTCCTGATTCATCCAGTTCCCGTCCTGTTTACCAAAGGCCCCGACTGATTTGCCGGTATGTTTTATACCAAGTAACTTATAAATCGGGCTTTCTATGTCTTTTTCACCCTCTTCGTTAAGCGTACACGACTTTCCGGTAATAATCAGGTTTTTACCCGCTATTAAAAATCTGCAGATGTCCTCCTGCTGGGAAGGGGTTAATATGGCGACTTCCGGAAGTATTAAAGTTTCTATGCGGTCAGCATATTTTCCAATATGGTCTGCGTGTACCGGTAAAAAAGGAATCCCTCCTTTGGAAAGTGCCCTTAAAAATCCGGTCCAGGGATATGCTGTTTTTTCCATATAGTCCTCCCTGCCGTAGAAATCAATATTATCCTGGGTCCAAATAACGGCTACGTTGGCAAGATTTTTCCGCCCATACAGATAGGCTTCGTTTTTTTCATGCCAGGTCAGGTCAGGAATACTGGCAGAAAACTGTCTGCGGTCATTGGTGCTGCCTCCGATATGATGATACCAGGGGGATATTCCTCCTGCAATTCCGGCCTGCATCCAGGCGGATATTTCCCTAGCCGGGCTAGAGGTCAGTCTAAAGGTCCGGTTTCCTTTAAAATAATGGGACATACTTTCCAGCACCGTAATATCTTCCTCACTGGCCAGCCTCAGCAGGGTTCCGTTTGCCGCATTTTGTTCAAAACCGTTAAGGGTATCTCTGGTCTGATGGTCGCTGAATATAATGGAGCAGCGTTCACATAAAGCCTTGATATCCGTGAAACTGCCCACTCCGCCAAAGGGGTCTGCGCTAATCATGCCAAACCACAGACAGTCTTGTCCGCCGGCTCTTTTTGTGGTTTCATTAAATAAATCCCAGTTCTCATTCCTGCATTCATAGCTCCATCTTATCCAGGTACAGTAGACCGAATCATCCCAGGATACCCGCTGTGGCAGCTCCAGACCATACTTTTCCCTAAACTTCTTTTTGCAATTTTCACAATAACATATGGTATTTCGTCCAAGCCCTTTCCAGCTGTTATCGGCAAACCCATCCGGATGGTATTTTTCGATAATTTCTTCCAGTACGGCAGGTATGTATTCCTTATAATAACCGCTGTTGACACAGGAGACATACCTTCTCTGGGACAGAATCGGATTTCCCTCCTTATCTCTGGCAAACCAGTCCGGATGCAGGTCATAAAATTCTTTATACGTACAATTAATATCCATTCTGGCAATAACATATAATCCCGCTTCTCTGGCTGCCTGATTCAATTCTCCGAAAAAGTCCCGCTCTCCCAAACCGGCTGCATGATACTGCCTCGGGAATTTACTCTGATAATAAGCTACGATTCCGCCGCAGTTGATTATGACTCCCTGTATCCTAGTCTTCTCCCAGTAGTTTTTCCAGAATTCAAGATTGCATTTCTTTGGATCATCCTCTGTCAGATTGGTTTGTCCAAACCGGTGCAGCTGTAGATACCAGGGTTCGTTTTTCTTCTGACTCATCTTTGCCCTCCGTTATAAAATTTAAACCTCAACTAAATATGCAGCATATTGCTCTAATACCGGTACCATAACCCCTTTCGTATCCAGTAGTTCCTTTTTACCCTCCAGAGTCAGGTTATAGATGCGCTTTGGTTTTATCTCCGTAAAGTTAACATGGATGGAATGAATGGGTATGGGATCAAAAAATGTTGTACCATTAAACCCTGATAAATTAAGGAGCTGGAGCAGGTACTGCCTGTCACCGCACTGATCAAAGAATAGTTCAACCTGTTTGGGTGCATCCGTTCTGACCGGATTGTTAAGCATACCCACCGATTCTATCAGCAAAAGCAGGATTTGTTTAAAATCTTCGAAGCCGTGCTTGTAATACAGTGTACCAGGCTGCCAGGGAATATAAATATTTTTCTCTTTTACCGTAGCCGATGGCTGTTTGGTAATCTCATGCCCGTAGCAGCGTTCCGGCGGCCCGTATCTGGCCGGAGCAACCAGGGGTAGATAATTTAAATTTCCCTCTTCGGTTTCCATATAATAATATTCCATATCCAGATAAACCAAGTCCCGCTTCTCAAAGCTCCTAAAAATAGCTTTGGGTTCTGTAAGCAGGTAACCTCCCCTTACCTTCTCAAGCTTATCTTTCAAATGCACTCCAAAGATTTCCGATAACTCCTCTTCATTATTCTGAAATGACATACCGGTTGCGATTACACTTGCTGTTGTGTTTTTAAGGGCTTTTAAAAAATGGCTGTTTTTAATCTGGCGGATTCCCGGCAGGATAACTGCGTCGTAGCGGTCCAGCCTTTCTACAACCCCCTCCAGCTCCAAAACCCCAGTCACATCAAAAAGAAGGTGCTCTTCTTTCAACATTTTAAAAATCCCTAGATATTCCCAGGAGGCAGGGCTGTGAACCCCAAAGGGAGAAGGATTGATTAACAGGATTTTAGCCTGGCTGGTAAAATTACCGAAATACGCTTCGTAGGTTTTATGAAACTGGAATACTTCCTTTACCTTGTCAAAATTATCACGATCCGGATATCCTTCAAAGGGTCCGATAATGCACCAGTCCAGACCACCTCCGGAGGCCATATCCCCATAGAGACGGATCTGATTTAACTGTTTGGATACCCCCATAAAACGGTAATAGATATCTACGGCATTAATAACACAATTGCTGGAGATTTTATCTTCAAAACTGCCCTCCACTACCGCTACGTTATTTTCACTGTTATAAAGCCAAAAAGGGTACGGACGGTCCACTGCTGAATTCGATTCATTCCTTACCATATCCACTCCCTTATGATTATAGGTGCAGACTAAAACCTCGGAATTAAGCTTCCTGACCTCGGCATATTTTCTGTAACAACTCATCTACTGTGAACTGCTTAAATTCCTTATATTTTAAGAACACTTCATCCAACTCATTTTCTTCTGTCGGAAGTTCCAAGCCATAGCTTTTACGGAAACGGGTCTTACAGCTGTCACACTGGCAGATTCCAATATAATTGTCGCTATAATCCTTAGTCTGGTAACCAAACATGTTAAAGAACACTCCATCTACCGGATACCTGCTCAAAACCTCTTTTATAATTTCCAGTGTACCTTCCTGCTGATATACGCCGTTTATGCAGGTTGCTGCCGTATCATGATATTTTACGGGTTCCCCGTATATGGATTTGGTAAACCACTCCCTGTGTTTCTCATAGATGCTGACATGAGCTTTACTAAAATCAAACCTGGCTATTACCCGGATTCCGTTTAAGTGGCATTTTTCCAATAATGTTCCAAAGAAATCCCCTTCCATATAGGGATTTCTGTACTGGAATTCCAGCTCCGTGGGATAAAAAGCGGTTATTCCCCCGCAGCCCACCATACAGGCATTTGCTCCAAACTCTTTTAACGTATTAATATAACTGTCAATATCCATATTGGCATCGATATCACGGAGATTATTCTGAATCATCCGCATTTTATTTTCCAGCCACCAGGCCATTTTTATCACCTCTTATTGAATTAGAATCATATCCCAGACATCAAGCCTGCGCAATGTAATGTAAACATAATCCTTCTTTTCTTCCCAGTCAACCTCTTCCTGGCCGATTACTGAGATTACCTCTGATACCCTGTCACCATTCCCTTTTTTCACCCGGAATTTTATATTATAGCAGGGAATCGTATTAGTCAGAGGCCGCTGTCCGATTCCGTTTACCAGATGAATCATTCTTTTGCCTTCCTTACTATATACCATAGCCTGAAGTCCTCCTGCATAAGATAGTTCCGTGGAATTATCCATGGAAAATACCTGATTTTCCCCAAGCATGTAATCCAGACAGTTCTTCATAAGCTGGTAATACTCACTGAATTTAAACTCTAAGGCTAACTTGCTTAATTCAAAGGGAAGAAACAATAGCGCGCCTTTACCAGTTCTTTTCAGGGTACATAAAGGAAGCTCCGTATGGGATACACACATACTCGCTCTCTCCGGAGGAGCTCCGACTCCGTCTAATGGTGCAAAGGGCGGCACCAGGGTCAGCAGAGTTTTTGTGAAGTTCTCCGGCTCAACATATAAAACCCGTCCCCTGTGAGGAAGTAATTCCACTTCTTCCAGTTTGTTTTTTAACACCGCTCCCTCGGGCTCAAAACGGATATAGCTGGCAGTAAGATAAGAGCTGGCCGACATAACCGGTTTAAGCCCGGCAAGCTTTGGAATCCAATCTGTCTGCGTCTCTGCAATACTTTCCAGAATTACCTTACCGCCAAAGTCTATGTATTCCTGAAGCAATTCTGCCGTATCTTCGTCCAGTTCAAAATCCCCGGGAATCACAAGCACTGCATATTCTTTCAATTTATCTAAATTGAAATGAAATTTATCCAGTAAATCAAACTGACACTGTATATTTATCATGGCTTCTGCCCAGCCCATAGCTGCCTCACTGCCATTCCACAGCAAAACTACTTGTGAAACACTGACGGCATCCTCCATATAAACTTCGCACTTTTTAATATTGTGATTGATTTGTCCTACACTCTTTAAAATCCTTTTATCACTTATTGTATCATTAAAACCAGTAAGTGAATGCCAGATAATTCCCCTGTTTGCCGGAACCTGACTCATCCAGTACAGATATTCCGCCGGTGTAATTCCCGTATGCCTCCAGTCCATTCCGGGTGAAGAATGTATAATTCCACAGGGCAGGGGTTTATTCTCAACACTATTACCAAGCTTCATATTCAAAGCCGGTTTAAAGGCCTGGGGAATTTTCTTTGCACCTTTTGATAAGACATCCTGGGCCTCCGTACATATCAGATCCGCCGTCTCGTAACGGTGATCCAGATTATCAACACGGTTGTTTCTGCCTTCTTCAAAGGTGGAATAATACAGAATCACCGGTACTTCTTTCCGTATATTCTTTACAAGACTGTATAAGTTACCTATATTATCCCGCAGGCATTGTTCTGTCCAATCTGTCTCAAACTCTTCCTTACGGTCCGGAAGCACTTTACCGTATCGCTCCCTGTATTTTCTGCGGCAGTTTCCGCAGTGGCATTCCTCCATCTGTGGTGCGTTAAAAAAAATACCGTCAATCTCGTAATTATGAAGCACTTCTTCTATAACCGGCATGGCAAGCTCTTCGTTCCGGTAGCCTCCATTCACACAGGTAGTTATAAGCTGGGACCACTCTCCCATCCGTTCTTTGCCGTAAATAAGCGGTTTTTTCTCCGTATCGCTTACAAACCAACCCGGCTTTTGTAAGTAAACATAATCATCGGTTTTACTGAAATCAAATCTGGCAATGACCTTTACCCCTTGTTTATGGCATTCCTCTATCAGGTTCTTTAGTAAATCCTGGTCCTCCGGCAGATACTCATTGATATGATGGTATTGGATTTTGCTGGGATACCAGGCATAGATGCCTCCTACATTTAAAACCACTGCATTGGCATCCAGTTCTTTTAAGTCTTCGGCTATTTTTACAGCCTTCATTTTAGGAGTGTCTTTTACCTGGAGGTTATATTGAATAATACGAAGCGGTCTTTGCCACCAATTTTTATCAACCATACTAGTCCTTTCCTGGGTTTCCCCGCCGTAAGCGGCACACAATCTGATATATAAAGCACCTTCTATTCCTCTTACCTTCCGGATGCCCCTTAGGCATTACATAAACGATAGGAAGCTTACTGCTTAATACCACTGACTGCGATACTCTGTACGATATGCTTTTGTAAAAACAGAAATATAATGGTTAAGGGAATCGCACTGATAACGGCTACCGCCATTCTCGGTCCGTAATAAACCGCATCCTGCTGGGCATTAAAAGCCGCCACACCAACGGAAATCATCTGTTTGGCTGCTGTCTTTATGGTTACCAGCGGCCAAAGATAGGAGTTCCAGTTGGCCAGTATTTGAAGAATACTTAAGGTAGCAATCAACGGCTTTGACAGAGGAATAATAATCTTTAAAAATATGGTCCATTCTCCAGCTCCGTCAATAAAAGCAGATTCCCGGAGAGAATCCGGTATGGTCTCTATATTCTGTTTGGCAAAAAATGTACCGTATACATAAGCAAAGCTGCCCAAAATCAATGGATAGTAAGTATCCAGCATTCCCCAGTTTTTATATTGCATAAATAAGGGGATCATTCTGGATTCGAACGGAATCATCATTACCGCCAGCATAAAGATAAACCAGAATTTCTTTAATACAAAATCTCCTTTTGCAAAAGCATAACCGCACATCAAAGCAAAGAATACGGAAAGAACCGTATTGGTAACGGTAACAAATATGGTATTGACATACAATCTTGCAAGTGGAATAGCCGTAAAGGCATATGTATAGTTAAAGAAAGTAAATTTTTTCGGTATCAGTGAGAAATCCGGCAGGGTAGTCAGGGCCGTGCGGTCAAAAGACAGAATCAGGCACCAATACAGGGGAATCAATACAATGACCAACATAACAAATAATATAAAACAGATTATTACTTTTCTTATTTTCTTCGCTTTCATCTTCCCTGCTCCTTATTCTTTATTTTTCTTGAAGAAACCCGTCATTTTTAAATTACCAAGAGTAATCGCCAGGGTAACGATAAACAGAATCATGGCACCGGCTGATGCAACACCGTATTGGGGCGTTTCAAAACTGAACTGGTAGATGTACATTAATATGGTCTGCAGGGTACCACCCGGACGTCCTGCCGAGGTATTTCCGCCAAGGATAAAAAGGTCGGTAAAACGTGCCAGACCGCCAATGATGTTTGTGATAAAAAGGAACGCAAAACATGAAACCATCTGGGGAATCGTAATTCGGACCCAGCTTTGAAAACCCGTTGCTCCGTCCACTTCCGCTGCTTCATAGATTTCCGAAGGTATGGACTGAAGACTGGCCAGATTAATCAGCATAGAATAGCCCAGGTGACTCCACACCCCTAAAATAGTAGCACCAAATTTACCAAAGCTTGCATTGGTAAGCCATCCAATATTTATTTTATGTCCGGTAATAAAGGAAAGGAAGTTATTTAACAGACCGTCATTGGCCTTTAATACTATCTGAAAAACCAGGATAACGCTGACACCGGTAATAATATTGGGGAAATAATATCCGACACGGAAAAAGCCCTGGATTTTCCCGCGACCGAGACTATTGATCAGGGATGCCAATATAAAGCCGACAGGAATGGATACCAGACCCATTAAGGCCAATACCACCGTATTATAAACAGATCTTAAAAATGAAGAATTATGGAGTATTAAATTATAATTCTTAAATCCTGTAAATTTTTCACCGAATCCAACCACCGATACATCATAAAAACTATATTTAATCGTAGTTAACATGGGAATATAGGTGAGTACCAGCAGCACCAGAATACTTACTATAATAAATGAGTACCATACCAGCTGTCTTTTCACATTATACCAAGCTAATTTATTCTTTTTCATAGGCTCTCCTTAGGTTTCATTTACCAAATGACAGTATCCAAACCCGACTTTGGATACTGCCATTTTAAATATTTCGTTTTTCTTATAACTACTGCACAGAACTCATATAATCGTCCAGGTTTTTCTGAACAAATTTTACCGCTTCGTCCGCAGAGGAATTTCCTACAAACATTTCATTAAGTATAGAAGTAACATCATTTGCAAAGGTTCCGAAATTACCGCTATCATAACACTCATTGGTAGAAGCACTGAACTCCAGTGGCTGCTGCTGCAAAACAGTTTCCAGTGCACTGTAATATTCTGGTTTCATGTTTTCTTTGAGCTTAGGAAGTGCGGACAGATTATTCGGTATACTATTGCAATCTACCAGCCATTGCTGAACCACTTCATCCGTAACCATAAATTTGATAAACTCCCAGGCTAAATCTTTTTCTTTGCTTGTGTTGCAAATAGCCATGTTCCAGTCACCCATATGGCTTGACGTATTTCCTGCGTTAGCACCGCTTTGGATTGCAGGCAGCGGCACAAACATAAATCGATCTAAAAGTCCGGCTGCTTCCAGTTTATTGTAGTCATCAATAGGACTTTCCGTAATACGCATGGCAAGATTATTATCTGCCGTATTGGCCACTGCAGTATCCAGCCCTTCCAGATAATCAGGACTTGAAAATGCATATAGGGAAGTAATATAATTTAATACCTTCTTTGTGGCATCTGTAGTGAAATCTGCTTTTGTTTCTTTTAATGTTTTGCCAAACTGGAATACCGGTGCATCAAATCCCCTGGAAGCCCAGATATAGTTTTTGTTCGCACTGGCTGCAGCCAGCATACTGATTCCGTAGGTTTCATTACCGGTCTTTGGATCTTTACCGGTGGTCTTTTTACTTAACGCTGTCACATCGTCAAAAGTCCAGGAGGCTTCCGGCACTGCAACACCGTAATCTTCAAAAATCTGTTTGTCTATTACCACAACCAGAGGATTGGCTGTAACCGTTAAACCATATGGTATGTATTTTGAAAAATCACCGCCATTATCCTCGGTTCTTCTCATAGCCAGCATACTAAACATTCCCTCCATCTCGGGATTCTTGTCCAAATAGGCTCCAATAGGCTCTGCAATGGCAGTAATGGAGGATCCATGAAGTAATACGTCAACATCACCGGAAAGAGCTGACGTCTGAAGAACTGCTTTCCAGTTATCCCATGGGCTTGTTTCGATTTCCAGTTTTACATTTGGATATAATTCATTCCAGCGTTTCACCACAACATCATAGCCAGGTAACTGAATACCGGTAACCAGGTCTGTTGTTCCGGTTTCTCCTACCGTTGTAAAGAGCCCCGGTCCTGCAATTTTTAAGGTTCCGCTTACATCGCTTATGGCAGTTTCTCCCCCTGCTTCTGCAGACCCATCACCCGCAGTCCCAGTCTTATCTACTTTTCCGTCGGTTTGTGTGCCGGTATTCCCATTTGATGCATCCGTTCCGGTACTGGAATCCCCATTTGAAGAGCATGCTGTAAGAAAAAGCAGCATAACCAGGCATAAACTGAATGCTATAATTTTTTTCATTGTTTTCATCAAAAAACCTCCTCGTTTAATTTCCTTACATGTTTACATTGTTAATGTTAATTTATATAAGTAACTGTTAATGTGTTTGTAAGTTTTAATAACCTTTCTGAAATGAATCACTGTAAAAAATCAACTCGTTCGGTCACTATTCTCACCTTCTCCTTTCCCAGCATATTCACATTAACAATTTCTTTTCGGAATATAAATCTTTAATCATCGTTTGTCATACATTGAAATTTTGTATGCAAAAACCATTACCTGAAATGTTGTTTCATTATCTTATCCGCAAGTTCGGTATTTTTATCTTCGATTGCTTTTATCATGATACGATGCTCTGAAATATCAGCTTCTATGATCTTTCCGTGATAATAGGTTATATTGCCTTTTCTTGCTGCCATATCGATAAATTCTCCAAGGAACGGATTTGTGCTGGCTCTGACAATCCGATTATGAAACTCCATATCTAATGTGGAAACTGCTTTCCATTCAGGGGAATTTGGATCAATATTCCCATTGGTTCCTTCCCATATTTCTTCCAAATTCAGCTGAACCTTTTCTAACTCTGCTAAATCTGTATTCGAACTATGGATAACCGCGCTTTCCAGGGCAATCCTTTCCAAGGCTCCCAATATTTCTAACCAATAACTACGTTTACGTTCACCACCTGTAACCACTATGCCATAACCTTCTATTCTCTCCAAAAGACCTTCCTCTAGGAGGACATGAAAGGCTTTCCTGATTGGTGTCCTGCTGACCTCCATTGTTTTGCACAGTTCCGTTTCAATTAATTTTTGACTGACCCTGAAAGTACCGTCTCTGATTCCATCTCTCAATTTATCTGCTACCATATCAGTAATCGAAACATGTACAATAGGCTGATTTGATTCCATACCTGTTTTATCACCTCATTTGTATTAGTTGCATAGAACAAACATAATGACCTTTTTGTGTTTCTTGTATACAATATCTTGACTTTTTAGACCTTTTTAAGGGGTTCTATGTCTGTTATCAAGTATATTGTATACAGTTTATCATGAAGAGCTATTTTTGTATATTACTATTATCCCCATAAAATAATGATTTTTTTGTGCACTTTGTATAGTTCAATTTAATTTCAATACCAAATAGATGCATTTTGGCGCACTAAAAAACGATCTGTCAAAATTGACAAATCGTTTTTTGTATACAATAAACGTTTTTTAATTTTTATTTGATTTCAGAATTGTATGCAATAATTTTATCACGAAGGGATTTGGTACTTTTCTGAAAGTGGATATCCATATATTTCTTTGCGATCTCAGGTTCATGCTGCTCAAGAGCATTTATAATATCATCATGTTCCTTACAGCTGTAAGGGATACGTCCCTTTTGAAACGGTACAAAATTCAGCACCATATGAGTCTTTCGGTGCAGAATGGCTAACTGTTCTTCCAATATGGGATTATGGGCTAATTTAGCAATATAAATATGAAACTCTATGTCATAATTATCTGCATCTTCCGGGTTTTCATCTGCACAAGCCCGCATCTTATTATTGATTTCCTTCAGTTCCCTAATCTGCTCTTCCGTAATATAACTTGCCGCACTCTGAGCAGAAAGCTGCTCCAGTACCCCTCTTACTTCATAAAGTTGAACCACATCATTGATACCAATGGAAGTTACAACAACTCCGACTCTGGGATTGTGAACTACCAGGCCTTCCGACTGCAATATACGAAATGCTTCCCGCACTGGTGTGCGGCTAACATTCAACTGCTTGCTTAGTTCCACCTCCCGTATTTTGTCACCGGATTTTAAGGTTCTATTCATAATATCTTCCCGAATCTTCTTTGCCACCATCTCTGCTATGGATTCTTGCACTACCCTCATCGAATTTTTTGTCATTTTTAACCCCTCCTGACTATATTTTTGTGTCTATCTTATCATATAAAATATAGAATCACAATTACATTTTCCCTATACTAAAAGCAATATCTCATATTACGCAAAGGGTAAAAAAATCCCTTATGAAGGGATTTTTTTGTTATCTTATCAACATATCAATTAAAGTTGATTTGAGAGTCAAAGTTTGAACTTTCAAATCTAGTCATGTAAAGTTTGAATTATTGATATAATACACTTCGTTATCCGTCCAAACACCATCTTCTAAAATAAAACCTTTCCTGACACTTTCAAATAAAAATCCTGCTTTTTGAACGACCTTCTTCGAAGCCGGATTATCAAGATTAATATGTGCTTCTAACCGATGAAAGTTTAACATATCAAAACCTATTTTAATTAAAGCTAAAACCGCTTCCGTTGCATACCCTTCCCCCCAATAGGTATTATGTATTGTATAACCGATTCTTGCATATTGGAAATCTCCTCTTTGATGGGTGGTGATATCACAATATCCGATGGAAGTACAGTTATCTTTTAAAAATATGTTCAGCATATAGGAAAAATCACTATCCGCCTCATTTTCCCGCCTTTCTAACAACTTTTGATACCACTCCAAAGTCATGAAACCTGTATCAAAACACCCTTCATCAAATCGATTACGGGATGGTCCGCAATTTTTATATCCAGAGACAAATACATCAAAATCAGTAATTAACACCGGTCTTACAATTATTCTCTCCGTCTCTGCCAAAATATCTCTATACTTAATCAATTATTACCTCCTGGTATACAAATAGTCTCTCGGAATCCCTAAGCCAGTATAAGGCTTTCAGATTCCTTTTTTATTAAAATCCCCACTTTCTCGTCAAAAACACTTGACAACTTCATCGAAAAATGTGCGCTTCGCACCCTTATATATAAGTTATTTTTCGATTGGAGGCGATTTTCTATGTTACCTGTTAATTCTGGCGGCCACCGCTGCTGCTATGTATGAGTCATATTATAAATAATAATTGCCTGTTGGACTTCAAGCAGATTCTTTTTAAACTCATATCCTGCAAAATGAGAACTTTCAATCACTTCGGCAGAAACTTCCTCCCCCCGGTAAAAGGGCGGGCACGGATTTAAGACACAATCATCATTAGCCAGCTTTATAAGGTCAGAGGTAATCTGATAATTTTCAAAATCTTTTAAAGCATTATGAGGTAATGAATCCGTACATATGACATCAATGTTTTGTACTGCTTTCTTTAAGTCACGAATTACTTCAACACCTTCTAACTCGTAACCGGCAGGACAGCTTTGCAGTAAGGAAAGCCCCATCAAGTCAGCCGCTTCTTTTAGGGCTAGTCCTATGTTGCTTTTTGCACCAACAAACAAGAACTTATCCTTGGTAAAATCCTGCCTTCTTTTTGAAAGCGCATATAAGTCCGACAGCATTTCGCAGGGATGATTGTAATCAGTCATTGCATTTATTACCGGAAATTCTGCATATGCTGCAATCTCCTCCAATAATGCAATTGATTTATGGCGGATAATTGCACCCTCTACCCAATTATTTAAGTATTTAACCACATCTTCTATTTTCTCTTTTTTATCAAGGGTTTCTGTGGGAAACAATATGGCTTGTCCTCCTAGTAAATAAATGCCTTTCTCAAATGTTATTCTGGTTCGCAGACTCGAACTTGGAAAAAACATAACTATAGTTTTTCCTGTTAAAAATCCCTTGTATTTACCTTCCTGTAATTCGTCTGCAATATGGAAAATCTCATTAATCTCCTCTATCCTATAGTCTGTCAGCCGTAATGTATGTTTCATGCTTTTCCCACCGTTTCTTATAGCTCATATCTGTTATCTCTATAACCTTATAAATCCAATGTTGTCTTTCTTCATCATAAGGTCTCTCTTTTGTATATATACCTATACAATTTATTTAAGTTCTTTCTTCCATTCCCCATCACTGATACAGCAATAATATTCGCTAAGATTCTCTTCTAAAAAGACTTTTAACATCTGATCCATTCCCTCTGCTAAATCCATATCCTTTAGTTCATCAAGCTTTGCCCAGTAAACATCTCCTTCGTCAGAAGAAGTAATCTCACCGGTAAATTGATCTGTTTTATAAAATAAGACCACGTAACGGGAACCGTCATTATGGGGCCATTGCTTTATACCGCAAAGCTGCGGGCAGGAAATATGTAAACCTGTTTCTTCATATATTTCTCTTATCACGGAGTCTGTAAACGATTCCCCTTTTTCAATATGACCTCCGGGAAATGTAATTCCTCCCCACTCTGTGTCTTTTCTATCCAGAACCAATACGTTTTGGTTGATATCATATACCATACACATATTCGTGAATATGGCCTTTTCACTTCTGTCCATTTTTACCTCCTCTAATCCTGATTGGGCTTATTAGAAAGCCTCCACTTCCTATCCTGAAAAGGTGGATGCTTTCTATCTCGTTCCGAAGTAATGATCTTCATCCCCTCTGTAATAGGCCAGTTGATACCGATGGTTTTATCATCCCAGGGAATGCCATCCTCATCTTCGGGATGATAATAATCCGTAAGTTTATATGTAAATTCAGCCGAATCAGAAAGCACTAAAAACCCATGGGCAAACCCTTTCGGAATATATATCATATTTTTCTTTTCTGAGGATAAAACAACACCAAACCATTTCCCATATGTATCAGATCCTTCGCGAATATCAACCACCACATCAAAAACCTCTCCACTTATCACCCGGACCAACTTTCCTTGCTGATAGGTTCTTTGAAAATGTAATCCTCTTAAAACTCCCTGAAATGACTGGGAATGATTCTCCTGAACAAAAACCATATTAAGTCCTGCTTCTTCAAAGTCTCTATAATTATAGGTTTCTAACGAATATCCTCTTTCATCTGCAAATATTTTAGGCTGTACCATATAGAGTCCTTCTATATCCAAACATTTTTCAAACGTAAACTGTCCCATGATTTGACCTCCTCTTTTCATATTTAAAGCACATTACAAGCCGATATTTTTAACATAGTATACCACAAATTCTTCCAAATAAAAACTGCATAATTGTATAATAAACATATGCTGATACCGCTAGACCTGCCACATGTTTAATTACTTACTTATATCTCATTATAGATTTATAGCATTCTCCTTCAGATATACAATCAGTTTTTGAACAGCACCTCCCACTTCTTCCTTACTTCCTGGTAGGTCATATATAAAGCAACCTTCCGGTTGTAATCTTTTCATAGACCACATAAATTGTTTAACCGAGGCATTGCATTTTATCACAATGCCCTCCATAACAAAATCATTAGAAAAAAACTGATATAACTCTTCTTCTGTAAAAATCCATTTTCTATTGATACAACTTCCTTTTAACAGTCCGCTCTTGATATATGAACGTAATGTTCTTGTAGTAAATCCAGTCATTAACGAAGTTTCACTATAAAATGGGCAATGTATACATTGTATGATGGGAAAGAAGTAAAAATGAATCAAAAAGAAATACTAGAAAGAGAGTTAACAGACCCGGATAAATATTATACCTATGCCAAGGAAATCATTTTGGATTATATAAAAACTCCCAGAACCGCTGAATTTCCTGATCTTCCCTCTTCTGCTATAGCAATGCAGAGAAAAGGTAAATATGTAGGCGTCAAAAGTTATTTCGATGCCCAAAACACCTACGGCGTATTTGTCCGCAGTAAATATACCGTAGAATTTACAGTTACGGACCTTAAAGCTAATATCTACAAACCGGTATATGTTAAAATAGATGACGAAATTAGAGGAGATTGGGTGGACTTGGATTAACCCACTTTTCATCTTAACATAGCCTGACATTGACAGGGCTGTTGCAAATTCAAAGGCTAAATTACCAGGGTGAGAATAAGGATTATATTTTGTAACAATTTTGCAGAAAATTTGTGAATGGCAGCAAAAAACCCTTATTCTATTCCCAGTCATATATTTTATATTCTACAACAGTCTCTGTCACAACATGTTATAACAAAACAATGATTTTTTACGATAATGGATTATCATACCATATCGTTCAAGCGGTACTTATATTTATAACCCCATCTTCAGATAAACTTCACAGGCTGTTTTAGGTGATGGAATCTCAATTCTTCTGGCATGTAAATATAATTCTTCTTTTTCCAGTATCTCCATAATTGAATTACCAATTCCCTTTTTATGAAGTTCTGGCTTCACAAAAATAGTTAAGAGAATGCTGTCTTTAAAACTCCCGATATGACTGGATATTGTACCGCAGCCAACTATTTCATTATCGATACAGCACACGTACATATGCGCAAAGCCGGCAACTGCCCGGACTTTTTCTTCATTAAAAATGATTGCACTTAATTCTTCTTTTGTATAAGTTTTTATATTTTCTATTAAAAAATTTTGGTTTATCAAATCAGCAACGCACCCTGCATCTTCATAACTAAATCTTCTTATTATCATTGTCAGCCCTTCTATTTTCTATAGATTAAAACCAATGTGTCAGATTACTGACAGTCTCACTCACTAGCAGACCTCACAGCAAGCAACTTTTTACCAGGAGTGAGAATCCACATCGGAGTGTTTTATATAATCGATTTCATTTTTTTATATAAAAAAAAGCTACCCTCCTCTGCTTAATTTTCAAGGACGATAGCTAATGTGCTTCGTGATACCACCTTAATTCATCTATATTTCTCAATATAGACCTCTGCGAGTACGGAATTACTGCTTCGATACTCTGGTGCTGTAATGGGCACTCCCATCGTAGCCTATACATAAATGTAGTCGGTACGCGGCTCCAAGACCATTTTCACCAATGTATTCTGCGCTTCTTCTCACCAGATATCAAAGCTCTCTGTAACATATCCCATCGGTTACTTTTCTTTTCATTGCCTTTATTATTTCTTATAAATTACTACGTTTTTACGCAAATGTCAAGAGCAGTTAGATTATAAATGTCCCGTTCTCTCACTTTTTCTAATTTGCATACCAATCCATGCATACTCGATAATCCTTTTCATCAAAGCTCCAGTTCACATTTTCTATCCAAATAATATTTTTATCATTTTGCATATATGGCTTTGTATAGTTTCTTCTACGACGTAATAACTCGTCATACCAATTTTTTGATATCCAATCACACCATTCTTTACTATCTACTTTGGTCAAAGCTATATTATCTCCGTAATTTTTCCAATCATCATCATTGTATGCTTCTGTAAATAAAATTCCTGATTTCTTCTCTATTATGAAATCTTCACTGTCATGATTAAGTAACCCTATTTTATCCCAATATACGTAATTATGTTCTTTTCGTATTCTAGCAAGTATAACAATACAACTAAAATCTAAATCATCCTCGCACACAAGTATAGGTACATTAAGAGTATCTTTAGCTACCAGCAATTCATAAATAAAATGCTTATCAGCCTCCCAAACAAGTTCTTTACCCCATGCAGGATATACCCCAAGTAAACTATTAAATTTTTCTAACCGTTTACATTTTCCTGCTTTTACCCATTCATTCAGATACATAACAATTGATTTTCCATCTATAACCAGATAGCTTTCATCATAATTATATGGGGTAGAGCATTTCATAATTTCTACTTTGTTCATAATAAAGCTCCTTATTCAGAATTACAACGTATTTCAGTAAAATTGCTAACCCATATCGAAAAAATCACTCTACTTTACTCCAACTAAGCCCTCCGTCATTTGTTAAGCAGACATTGCCATTTATATCTAGACCTACCCCATTTTTATCATTCATGAATTTAAAATTAGAAATTTGAATATTGCATTTGCCATCAAGTATCCAAGTCTTTTTCTTTGTAAAGGAATATATATATGATATATCATTTTGACCTAGATCGTATTGATGAAAAGATAAAATCATTTTACCATTTAGATTTTCGGTATCATAGAATGAAGGCTTCGAGGCATCTACATAAATATTATCTACATCCATTACTGAATATTTCTTAGGAAACACTGGATAATCTAATGTACGCCAAGTCTTACCACCATCATCAGTTTGATTTATAAATAGCCCATAAGCAAAAGCTCCGTTACTTCCACTCATAATCCAGCCACACTCAGAATTTATAAATGAGATAGCCGTTGGATAACCGCTAATTCCACTTGGCGTAATTCCAGTAATAATATCATCGCACCCTTTATCTCCGCAAACCATAGCCCAGTTTTCCCCTGCGTCAGTAGTTTTATATAAAACCTTATACATCTGACTCGCAGCGGGGGTTGAATCAATTAGCAGATATCCATTATCAGCATCAATAAAATCCATGGCATAATTTCCGATATCATCATTTACCCAGTTTAATTTGGAATTGATAATCGTAGAGAACCAGGTATGTCCTCCGTCTGTTGTTTTAGCAAAATTAGTATGGTTATTATATTGGGCAACCAAGAATAAGGTGTTATCATCGATAGCCTCTATAACTGGTTTAATATCTGTAATCATATCTGTATCCTCAATAATATAGATGTCCAACCAGGTTAAACCGCCATCAGTAGTTTTTAAAATATGTCTTCCTTCAGTAAGAGCAAATCCAGAATTCATCGATACCATACTTAATTGAATTATAGCTGGTCTTGTGCTCTCCATAGAACCGGGTGCTATAGTGACACTAATTGTTTCCGTAGGAAGAGATACATTTTCCACAGGCAAAACACTGTTTTGCCTACCTTTTGCTGCCAGCATATTGCTATTACACCCTGTCAATATAATTAGGAAAAACAAAATTACATACAATATTTTTTTCATAAAAAGCCCCCATCATTGGCTACTTCGCTATTTCCAACTATAACTAATTATCAAGTTTAATTTTACTTAATTATACAGTTCTAATTAGAGGAAGTCAAATCTTTGAGAATATCATCTCATCCGCACCATAAAATTTACTATTCTTTCCTTCATCTCCGAAAAGAAACATCTGCATAAGATATTCATGTGAACCAATTACAGATTTTACAAGCTTTCCTGCTCATATTAATTAAGTGCGAGACGGGATTCAACATTTCTGCTATCCATAAAACCCATAAAAACAAGTACAAAAGCACACCGTCTGCAATGTGCCTACAGCCTGTCTACAATTGCTTTTATTGGAAAACTATATTTGTAATATTGATGTTATTATATAAGTGATAATTTATTCTTTACCGAATATTTACGGAGGTGTCTGTATAAGAGCTAGGTATCATATGGGTAAAGGAATATCTGTCAGCATAGGAACCCCAGGAACAATAAATCGTCAGATTATAACAGTCAGAAAACGCAAAATCATCCATGTCAGTTACACTGTCAGGGATTCGTATGCTCTCCAGGCTGCTGCAATTGTAAAATGCAAAACTGTCGATACTCTTTGTACCCTCTTCAACAACGACTTTTTCCAAACCTGTACAATCGGCAAAGACATATTCACCAATACTGATAACACTCTTTGGAATCGTTACGTTTTTTAAATTGCTGCAATATCTGAATGCACCATTACCTATCTTCGTAACACTGTTCGGAATTGTTATACCCGTCAGTTTCTTGTTTTCATAAAAGGCACCGGCGCCGATACTTTTCACATTGTCTGGAATAATTACTGTATCGCCTTTTCCTTTGTATTGAACTAATATATTATTGCCCACTACCACGAAATCACTCCGATAGCTATCCAGCCAGAGCGTACCGTCAAAAGTCCCTCCGCCAATAGAAGTAACGCTCTTTGGAATAGTTATGTTCTTTAATTTTGCGCATCCAGCAAAGGCTTCATCACCAATGGTGGTCACGCTATTTGGAATTTTTACACTTTTAATATTCCAACCGTTTGCAAATGCCTCATCAGAAATAACCTTCACCCCATTAGGTATGGTAACGGCAGATTTTTTTCCGTTGTATTGCAGCAAGATGTTATCACCGGCTATAAAGAACTCCTCTTTACTGGCATACAGCCAGGGTACACCTTCAAATGATTTATATCCAATCTTTGTAACACTTTTTGGGATAGTAACCTTTTTCAGCTTGTTACAGCCCCAGAAGGCCATAGATTCAATGCTGGTAATTCCATTCGGAATCGTTACACTTGTTAAATTCTCACAATTACTAAAAGACATACTTTCAATGATGCCAATCCCCTTAGGAAAGACAACTTTTTTCAGGCCTGAATGCGAAAATGCCTGACTTCCAATGTTTTTAAGTCCGCTTGGAAGATTTATGCTTGTCAATTTGCTGCAGGTAGAAAAGGCAAGACTTCCGATACTGGTAACGCTATTTGGTATGGTTATACTTTTCAGATTACCGCAGTCTATAAAAGCAGCTGTACCGATGGTCTTAACGCTGTTTGGAATGCTTATGCCTGTCAGGCTTTCGCAGCTATAGAACATATAGTCGCCTATATTAACTGCATTCTTTGAAAGCTTTACATTTTTTAATTTTTTACATTTACTAAAAACACTCTCACCAATATTTGTAACACTATCGGGGATAACAACGCTTTTTAAAGTATTGTTGTCTGAAAATACCCCATAGGCAATGAATTTTATTCCATCCGGTATGGTGACCAATTCACTTTTACCGTTATAACTTACCAAAATATTCCCATTTGCCACAGTGAAACCACCGGAAATATCTTTAATCAACGGAGTATCTTCAAAAACATAAAGCCCGATATTTATAACACTGTCCGGAATATTTACACTTGTCAGACTGGTACACCCTGAAAATGCCCCCTGACGAATGGTCGTAACACTGTCCGGAATGATTATACTGGTCAATTCCGTGTGTTTTTTAAATGCGTAAATATCAATGCAGGTAACACCATCAGGTACGACTACTGAGCTTCCAGAGCCATAATAGTATTTCAAAGTACCGTTTTCAATAAAAAAATCATCTTCAGCCGCCTTAACTGAAAATGTGGGTATGATAGACATCATGAATAAAAAAATGAAAACGGTTAAAGTACTCTTAACACTAAATAATTTCAATTATTTTTCCTCCTTTTGTTTTGTATTTTCTGTTTTTTATCTATCCTTACTACAGATCAAAAAGTAAGCAATGTTATGGTATCCTTAATATCTCACATGAAAGAAGGATAAATTATAGATAAGTTTACCATATTTTCCAGAGTAAGGCTATATATCATAATAGAAAACATTGATATTTTTAGATTGGTGTTTTGGCCCCTAATACAATTATAGTTAGGAAATAGATTAGCAATTAATGAATATATTAAATAAACACTCTATATTTTCTTACGATTAAAAGAGGTTAAATCATGTATTTAAGATATAAATATGCAAATATGCTTATAAGAGCATCGAACATAGAGGATTACAATATTTACTATATTTCCAAGGACAAAATCAGTCAGTTCTGGTTTATCATTAATCAAGGAATCAATGATATGGCTAGTTTAGTAGGGGCTAGTTTTATTTGGGATGCTCCTGAGGAAAGATCTGTAGATAAGCAAATAGAAATAATAACCAATGCCGCAAATAACGGTGCAGATGCTATGCTAATAGCTGCTCTCGATCCTGTAAGTGTATCCAGTGCAATCGAATATGCAAAATCCTTAGGTGTTAAAATTATATATCTAGATACTCCTTCAACTGTAGAAGGCATTGTAACACTGGCTACTGATGATTACATGGCTGGTGTTACTGCTGGTGAAAATATGATTATTGAATTGGCAGCAGCCGGATATAGACAAGGCACAATAGGAATTGTTAGTGATTCCATAATGAGTACAAATACCAGAGAAAGAGTTAATGGTTTTCGTAGCGTATTTGCTACTAATAGAAATTTCAAACTGCTTAATACTCAATTTGGTCCTGACACAGCAAGTGCATTAATAATAGCAGATAGTTATATTGCTAATAACCCGGATTTAGTTGGAATATATGGTACCAATGAGGATACAACTATCGGTGTTGGGTATGCAATCAGTAAAAGTGGCATCCCAATAGTCGGAATAGGATTTGATTTTCCACCTGAAACTCAGAATTTGATTGAGAATGGAAGCTTAAAAGCGGTTATGGTACAAAATCCATACACCATGGGATATCTGGGAATGGCAGAAACCATAGCAGCTTTAAAAGGTTTTGAAACAGGTCCGCCCTATATTAATACTGGGGTATCCGTCCGAACAAAGTATACAAATTAATAGCAATTTAGTCGCAAAAAAACAGGAAAGCTTAATTTACTGGCTTTCCTGCTCTTTTTCATTAAGAGCGAGACTGGATTTGAACCATAATCCTATCCTACAAATACTGAAAAGAAAGGTGTTCCAAACACTTCTGATTAATGTGCACATGATAGTTCACATATTTTTTTAACGATAAAGTAGTTAGCTAACTACAAATAGTACCTATGCAAATAAGCACCACCAGACACCGTATTTATCGATTAATTCCACGCCACAGGGGCAGAAACACAGTTCTCCAAATGGTGTTATGATTTCACTTCCTTCAAGTAAGGTTTCGTATGCTTTTCGCACCTTATCTTCTTCCCCCTCTCCAAATTGAATGCAAAACTGCATGGTATTGCCAGTTATTCTTTTTACGCCACCTGCTCTTGTAGTGTCAGTTGCTTCACCGACCGCAATAGCTTGTCCGCAAATAGTAAGCTCCCTATGTATTACAATACCATTTTCATCAACATCCTGATATCCTATCTGGGCATCAAAGGCCCTCTTATAAAACTCAAAAGCTTCGTCACTTCCCTTAACATATATTTGTAATAAAGTCCTAAACATACAATATCCTCCTGGCGTTTGATTTTTAAGTAAAGCCGATTTTGATAATTTGTAATAGATAATTCTAATGATAGCTTTAAACCTCTATATAACCAAAATTTTTAAGAAAACGCATATTTTCAATAGCTTTATTTGATTTCCACCAATTTTCACTAATAGCAAATTCCTTACTATATTTACTGTTGTTATCAAACCATGTCCAGGTAATTCCCCAAACATCATTTTGAGGTATCGTTTCGATGAGATAGTTTATTTCTTTTTCTACAATATCCTTATTCTCATTGTAATAAATACTTTGTGGACTACTAATATAATTTGACGGACGAACACAATAATACTGCCATTTCGAAATATCATTCTCTATAGAATTTCTAACCAAATCGTTTAATCTAAGTTGTAATGAAGTATAATCATATTCATCAAACTTTAATTTTTTCAAAGCATTTATAAGCTTTACATATCCACCAATACCCATGTCCCCAGAGCTATTGCCAGACAATAAATTGTTCATTAAGTTTTTCACTAATGCTATTGTTTTTTGATATAATATAGAACTTCGATCTGCATAGTTTAATACAAATATTGATAACCCGGCTGTTACTCCAATACTTTCAGTTAAGTTTGCCTCCTCATTAAAATTCCACCATGGAGCATGAGGGAATTCATCATTAGACGGCACACAAAATCTCCAACCATATTCCATTAAATCATTTTCACTATACAAATATTTCAAAATCCCTTTATAAATCGGATGGTTTAAATCTATAAATTCAATATCATTTAAAACGCTTATGGCATATAAGGTTGTATAGGGTGTGGAATTTGGATTCCAGTTATCGGGTTCTAAAGAATTTCCAAATCCCCCATCATCATTCTGAAAATAGGATAAAGCTGAAATTATATCCTCTTTGCTTCCGTTTTCAAAATAATACTTCCATAAGCTAAGTTCAATGTCTCTTGCATTTCGGTAAACCCATGTTTTTATCATATTATAAGTATTTTTCGATATCATATTTTTTCCCTTCCTGATTTCATTTTTATAATTACTATAATGCATTATAATTACAAAATCGTATTGTAAATTTGCGACATTATTTATTTGCCTTGCTTATTGCATACCGTTTTGCTTCACTAGGCAAAAGCGTATGATATTTTTTAAAATCATGTAATAAATGTGATTGGTCTGTATAACCATAAAGATGAACAGCATCTGCTACATTAAAATGCTTATTAAATAAAATATCATTCCATATATTCTGATACCGTACCAATGAGGTCAGTTGTTTGGGGGAAACACCTATGTATTCATTGAATATACGTTCTAATTGCCTGCTGCTTATAAAAACCTCATCTGCAAGTTTAGTCGTTTTAATATTGCCTTTATTTCTAAATATACAAAATAATGCGGTTTCTAAATTATGATTAAGTCGTTTTATATTTAACTCATCAAGAAGTAATTTTTCAGCTATTTTAACCCGTTCATCTAACGTCGAGATATCAAATATGATTGGTTCCATGGCTGATTTTATTTTTGAAAAATGTTGCTGTGTATCAAATATACTATTCCTCACACCAGTCATAGCTTCATCAGAAAATAATATAGCAGTCCATGCATAAAATCTAATAGCAAAAATTGAAGTTTTTTCCTCTTTATCGTATTGAGTGGCAGCCATAAAAGCTTCATTGTTTATTCCAATAAATCTGCTATTTATCTTATTATCAGTATAATTTACATGAAAAATAATATCCATACAGGTATCAGGTATAATCAATTCATTCGTTATTATATCTTTTTTTATGTTAATGACTGGCTTCTTAGTTCCCCAAAAGCATTTGATATAAGGCCTTAAGCTCTGACAAGGTATAATCTCAATATAGGTACTGTCATCTCTGAATGGTGTAGCAGTTATAGGGTTATATAGATACTTGATTTTTTGCATTATAAATACCTCGTTTCAAATGAAGCTGAAAATTAAAAATCTATTTTTATATTCCAGACAATTGTATCACATATAATTTAAATCATAAACATAATTATCCAATGAACAGTATGCACTCCATCACTTATGTGCAGATTCTACACTTTCTAATTGGTGATTAACCCAAATACAGAACAAGAAAACCGGGATATCATGAATAGAGTTCTTAATAAAGACAAGAAAAAGAAGTTCACAAATCGTGTGTAAAAAAAATCCCTTGAAAATCAAGGGATTTCGTAATCGCGAGACGGGATTCGAACCATAATCCTATCATTCAAATACTGAAAAGAAAGGGGTTCATCCACTTCTGATTTATGTGCACATAAGAGTGCAAATACTTTATAGCTAAAAATTATGAGCCAAATGATTGAGATAAACTTTTTTATCACTTTGATCTGAGTATTTTTTCGCTTGAGTTTATCACCACTATTTTCTTCGTTCTCAGCTTCATTTATTTCTTTTGTCAATGCATTTCTTTCATCCATGCTTTGTAGCATTTTACTTACTTCATTTCCGGCAACAGGTCCTAAGAATAAAGTCATGCTAATAGAAAGCATTAAAAAAAATTGCTTAATTCTTTTATATATTCTATTTTTCATCAAATCTCCTTTTAACATAGTAAAAAAAGACACCTTAAAATGTCAATTTTGATTTCCATGTAAAAAGATTCAATTATTTAAACGGATTTTTTGAGCTACTAAAGACCTTGCATATATTTTAGAAAAAGAGTCATGCTCATAGATATAGAATTTACTAATCTGTATGGAACGTATTATGTTAAATGTCCCTAATAAAAAAAATAGTAATCCAGACTTATTAATTACTTTAATACGATTCATATTATTACTAATTAATTTATGGATTATTGATTTGTTGTTGCCATCACCAGAATTGTTGTATTCATGATTTATAGAAGCTAACTGCGAATCTTGAATCTCTTGTACATATTGTACTCCATATATAGCTAAATGAAATGATATGCATGCCACAAAAAGAAACAATAATAAATACGTGATTACTTTATACATCAATATGTTTTTTGTTTTCATTATAGTCTCCTCTTCTGATATGGTTATTGTTTTATAACCATGCCAATTTCAAAAATCTAGAAATAAAAAATTTTGTTATTTCATAGCTGTGAGACCACATATTAAGCTTATTGTACACTCAATAACTCCAGTGCTCTTTTGTACAGCGGGTCAAATTCACAGCCACAACTACCACATTCCTTGTCTGCCTGTTCAACTGCTTTTATTAATTCAGCAGTTGCATTTGATGCCTTGTTGTCTGCCAACCATTTTTTAGATGGCACGTCAATCAAGTCCCATCCAGATTGTGAAAATTTCTCAATGATTTTAATTAGTTCTACATTTGCCATTTTACATTCCTCCATTTTACATTCCTCTATTTTCTATATGCTTATTGTTTTTCTCATTCAATCGCTTAATCAAAGTATTTATCCTATTTATTTTGTTTCTTCTTTTTTTGCAAGTTCAATTTGGTTTACTTGCTCCCGCTTTTCATAATCAGGGCGTTCAAGAAATATGTCTAAAACGCCTGCACTTTTTAAATAAACTTCTATATATGAGGGTGTTATAAACTCTCGTTTTCTATTATCTTTTTCAAGTGTCACATAAACACTTTCTCCAAGCTTTTTACCAACGGCTCGTCTAATAAATTCATTATAAACTAAATAATGTCCATTTTTCGATGGTAGAAGCATGTGTTCAAATATATGTCCGTCAACAGTGATTGAAACAGGAATCTTTCCTTTTGAACCGAAATGCTCAATAGCCGAATATGGAAAGTAAAATACGCTCCATTTTATTTTTCCTTCCAGTTGTTTTATTTCACTATTAAATTCAAATCGCATTTAACACCGCCTCTCGAAGATTAAATGAATTTTTTGATTTATTTTCTTCAACAAATTTTGATTTGCAAGTAGCACTTGCTACCAATTATAAAAAGCATAGTTTCAAAAAATAGGTAAATTTGATTTGTGTATTTAACAATTATTTTATCATCTAATTTTATTGATTACAACATATTCCAATAAAGATTACACACAATCTGGTTCATTATAATTATTAAAAATTGTGTCTTGACAATTGAACCATTATATTATTTTGTATTTAGATCTTTATACGTTCCTTTTAACATGAGAATCAACACATCATACCATATATTTTTTTCAGCAGTATAACTAATTGTTACCTCCTCATATGGTTTCTCATATATTTCAGTATAATCAATATAATTTACTTCTAGTTCCGAATACATATCTAGTTCTCTTTTAAAACCATCTTTATCATGTAATGTTATGGTAACTCCGTTTGATCTAGAGCCAGTAATCTCAGTATTCTCATTTTTATTAATGGACAGATTATCAATTTCCGTATATGTATTATCTTCAAGTAACTTCATTAATTCATTTATAAGATCTTCTGTATCTAATGTATAAACAGTATCTACTCTCATTGTTGTAATAAAATCTATCTCTTGGCCATCTGTAAATAAGTTATTAATATCTGGCTTTGTATTATCATCTTCCGGTTTAATTTTAGAACATCCATAAAAATTTATTAGTATGAAAAAAATTAAGGTTATAATCAATTTCTTCATAGCATTACCTACTTTCATATTAGCTGATGGTGCATTTTATTCAATTCTCTTATTCTATGCTAACAACCTGTATTTCGAGTTGTATTTTTTCGAATCTTTCATCAATGTATCTCATCAAATATGCATTTGCTGATTCATTACTTTTTATAAAGTAAATTGCTCCATTTTCTTCTACAAATGCTGTATCTGACTCCATTGCCAAACCTGGTACAGTTTTTTCTTTCAACATTTCATCAAAATTACCTTTTCTTTCTTCATAATGAGGACAATATACAAAACAATGCATATCTAACAAATCATTTACCCAGCCATATCCAACTCCATTATTTACCCAGAAAATTTCACTGTCGCTGTGACCACAATTAAACCAACACATTGCTCCTGCACTTATACCTGCTAAAATAGCAGTATCCTTCTGGTAGATTTCTTTTAATTTCCTATCTACGCCATGTTTTCTCCATATTTCCATCATAGAAAACGTATTACCACCACCAACATAGATAATGTCAGCCCATGCTAATAATGCATCAATTTCACTCTCTGTATATTTTTGAGTAGTTAAACATAAGGATTTAATCTCACAATTTAAACATCCGAAGGCAACGTTAATAGTATCAATATATCCTTCTGCATCGCCGCTGGCAGTTCCAATAAACAAAAAATTCTTTTTTGTTTTCTTTACCATTTTCACCATATATTTATTAATTGCATTGTTCGATTGTAAATCTCCACCAGCTATGGCTACAATTCTTCCCATATGTATTCCTCGCTAAATTCAAATTCGTAAACTATAAAATCATAATACCACATTGATAAAAATAATTACATGAGCAGATAAAATAATCATATCAGGGAAGTAATTCTGTAGTGCGAGGCATTTCATCCGAGAAAACTTAATATCATGAATGAAGCTATGAAAAAGGGCAACAAAAAGAATGTAAAAAAGTAGTACACATATCAGTGCAACAAAAAATCTCTTAAAAATCAAGGGATTTCGTAAGCGCGAGACGGGATTCGAACCAAAATCCTATCCTACAAATACTAAAAAGAAAGGGGGTTCATCCACTTCTGATTTATGTGCACATAATAGTGCACATATTTTTATGCTCTGAATTATAACTTAATTATTAAAAGTCTGTCTGGTTTTTCGTACGCAGTTGTGAAAAAGCGAAGCACTCAACTCCCGATAACTCGAAAAAATCTACGGCATATTTCCTAATTCATCGGAACTTTTTCCGGATAAGTTGCTATTTTTAAGAAAAATGCTGCCTGATAAATACCGCCATAAGAATAATTATTTAGATTTTTATTATTAAAACTCTCGGCTTTAGAGCTAATTGAATCTGTATAAGCTAAAATGGGAGTAACGGTATTATTTTTGTATGCCAGTGTTACATTATTAAAATCACCATTTTGTCTATCGCCAGAATGATAATTAATATTTATTATATTGTTGTCACGATAATATATTTCGTCAATAGTATTGTCGGATTTGGTAATTGCATCAATGACTGCCTGGGCACCTTTCACTTTTAATAGCTGTTGCTGCGTTATTTTTAGCCCGCCATATTCTTTCAGACCGTCAGTAGTCCAATAAAGGTAGTAGGGCTTATAGGTATGCCCTGCTCCTATCCCATCCGTAAAATTCAAATCAAAATCTTCGCCTATTGTCGTAAATTCACCATTTCCGAGGTAAGAAAGGCCCATACCCGTGTTGGGAAGTTCAATGGGTTTTCCGTCTTTTACATACCAAGCATGAGATATTGTACTGCTGCCTCCGGGAACTTCTTCGCATTTGAATATTATTGTGCCCTCTACTGTCCAAAGACAAGGTGCATAAGACGGGTTGTCTGATAAATACATGATATTACTTTTCAATTTCAGAGCATCAGAATCTGTGATAAACCAAACGTCACTTCCTGCCATTGCAAACGCGGCATTTTGATTATCTCCAGTAGTAAAGCTCTGAATGAAAACAATTTGGTCTGAAGTGTATTTTAAAAGAATAGACTTTAATTTTTCCTCTGAAGTGGAACTGTTAGCCATAGTTGGAGAAGCTGCTGCAGTGGTTTCAGAAGGAGTTGTACCTTCTGTTATGGTTGCGTCAGGTGATGTTTGCCTAATTGGCTGAGTTATTTCCTTATTCGTACATCCCGCAAGGATAAAGCAAACCGCAATAATTGATAATAATACCTTTTTATTCATTTTACTCCCCTTTATTACCTAATATAAATAATCGTTCGTTCGTACGTGATAACAACAGCGAACTCTTTTAATTCCAAAAATATAATATCACATTAAATAAAATAAATAAACTAAATTTACCAATATCCTGTATACACTAATCATTAAAGTGTATTCTATACACTTCCTCAAAAAGTGTATACTTTCCTATTAATTATAATTAATTAAATTCATTTATTGGCTCTAAAAGGCACTAAAATTAGAGTGGAGAAATACCCACCGAGATAGAAAAGATAGGTAAAATACATCATGACAATGCAAAATCCACCTCGAAGAGGTGGATTTTGACCTTAAATGAATTGTTCCCACAATGGATAGCAGAACGTCTAAAGGATAAGAGCCTAAATATCAAAACTGTCAATCGAGATGATAAACACTGGAATAGATATTACATAGAGCATTCTATCATCCATGTGCCGATTTCAAAACTGACAACCAACATTCTCCTTAAGTCTATTTTCGTATGAGATCACTTCTTGTCTGGTATTTGAATAGAAAAAAGGACTCTTCTAACGAAGAATCCTTTTTTCTATTAAGCGCGAGACGGGATTCGAACCCGCGACCCTCGCCTTGGCAAGGCGATACTCCACCACTGAGCCACTCGCGCATATCATGTGTTTTTTGTTTTGTATTTCTCTCAAGCACATGACATAGTATAATATAATTTATCTGCTTTGTCAATACTTTTTTAATTATTTATTTAATATATTTTTTTCATCAAATTAAAACACTTTGACGCTAATCACATAATCATTCTTTTTAAACGCAATACTGCTGATATTATCCACATGAACCGTCTTAACATCAACCCATAGTTCTTCTGCGGTTACCAGTATATGAGCGAGACAAATTCCGATATCCACTAATTTGGCTTCATTTAAAACTCCGCTTAAAAATATGTTCTTTTTACAAAATATATGAATCCGGCTATCATAAACCACAAGCCTCCAGGGTTGGCTGTTCATACTCGAAGGGGCTAGTCTGGCTGCCTGGATTATGGTTTTTATATTCTTATTTACTTCACTTTTAAATATTGCAATGTCATTCAGGGGCAGTCGTTTTGCCTTCTCAGAAGTACGGTATACTTCATTCTCTGCTTTTCCGAATGCAAGTGCGATTACATACTCTACTTTGGCACCATCCGGTTTTACTTCTGTCTTCCCTTTCTTGGGCTTTAACATGCCAAGGTAGCAGGAACCTAAGCCCTTAGCCGTAAGATACAAGGATACCTGCTGCATCAGATAACCGGCGTTCATCTGAAAACCCTGTATGTTTTCAGAATACAAGGCAAGATAATAAGGCGCTTTATGAGTCAATGAACCATTAAAATACTTCTTTATATCGGAATTTTCCATCCATCTATATTCAACAGCAATACCCTCAAATAACATTGGGATACTTTCTGCGAAACTCTTTATTCCGTTCAGTAAGGTCTGATCAAGGGGTTCCATCTTGAATTTTCTTACTGTTTTCCTGACAAATATTGCTTCATATAAATTCATAACACACTCCACTTCCAGATACACATACATATCTTTAGACTACTCGACAATAGCTTGGTTCAGGCGTGCTTTTCCAATGCAATCTTCTTATAATAAAGGGGCGAAATACCATAATACTTTTTAAATAACTTGCTGAAATGGTATACATCCTCATAGCCTACACTGTTGGCTATGCTCTTAATACTACCGCCCTCTGATGTAAGTAATATATCCCTTGCCTTTTCCAGCCTGATTTTAATAAGATAATTAATGGGCGACTCTCCTGTCTCTTCTTTAAAAATCTTGGAAATATACACTGGACTCAGATACATATTATGTGCAATTTGGTCTAAAGATATCTTGTTTTCATAATTTTCATTTAGATAATTTATTATCTTTTTCACTGCATAGCTCTTGTTATAAGACTCAAAATTACAACCTTTTTGGCTGCTCTCCTGTGTCTCATAGATATCCCGAATCATTAATAATAAGATCTGGATCAAATGGGCTTTTAACATAAAGTACTTGCCTGCCTGACAGGCCTCGTTCTCTGCTAACATCTCATAACAATGCTTTGAAATATCCTGCTTTATTTCAGACGTAGTATGAAGAATAAATCCCCCATCTTTTAACAGGATGGAATTCGGCGGCATATTTTTAAAATGAAAATCCGTAAAACCTGCAAAAAATTCTACCGTTGGTTCTTTGGGATTCACTACAATATTCTGATGCTTCATGCCCGGATTACAGATAATCAAATCTCCGGCTTCAACGTCATAAATAATTCCATCCACCAAATACTTTCCTTTGCCTGATAATATATAAGTTAATTCAGTAAAATCATGGTCATGATATACGGAATCCGTTATCATCTTCTGCTTACTGGCAAATAATATGGTTGGATTTAAGTCATTATAGGTTATATCAAATTGATTCTGGCACATACCATACCTCCTCCTCTTTGCTAGCAAGTAATATACCTACGACGTAAGTCTGGCACCTGATGACAGGCTTGGTATTCATTGCTCAAAACTATATTTATTATAACACCTTTTTACTAAATGAAAAACATTTTTTGCAGTATTTTCTCTTTTTTTTGCACTGGGTATTTTTTATCATTTTGTTAAATGCCTAGAAAGCCTATCGTTTTTCCTGAATTTGAAAGCCCTCGAAACTTTTCGCGTATATAATAATTGACATGTTTTAAATAACAAAGTACATTTTATTTTTTCTTCATAATTATATAATGGAACAGAATCTAAAAAAGCAACCGAAGAAAAGGGGAGGACATTTAAATTATGACAGCTATGCAATGGTTTTTTTCATTTTTGAAAAAATACCGTACTACTTTAATAATAGCACTTATATTGCTTACTTTTACATCCTGTCTGACAATTATTAATCCGTACATATCCGGAATAATCGTAGATGATGTAATCAAGGGAGGACACAAGGAACTGTTACTGAAACTGGTACTGCTTCTTATCATTACCACACTGATCAGGTCCGTAATACGATACATATATTTATATATGTTTGAGACCACCTCCCAGAGAATGCTCTATACCATGCGTGACTATGTATACCGCCGCTTTTTGGAAGAAGATTTTTCTTTTTATAACAAAAACAGGACCGGTGACTTAATGTCAAGGCAAACCGGTGATATGGAGGCAATCCGTCACTTTGTGGCTTTTGTTATTTACGCCATCTATGAAAACTCCCTGCTCTTTGTCATAGCTTTGGTTATGATATTTACCGTGGATTACAGACTGGCACTCTGTATGATCGTTGTACTGCCACTTACTGCTATAACTACTTATAAGCAATTAAGGGCGATTAAACCTGCCTTCCATAATATAAGGAAGCATTTTTCCAGTCTCAATACCGCAGTTCAGGAAAATGTAAGCGGGAACCGGGTCGTAAAAGCCTTTGCCAAAGAGGACTTTGAGATTGAAAAATTCAATAAGGAAAACGATGAATACCGGGAGGCGGAATTAGGAGCTGCTGCAATCTGGCGTAAATATGTACCTATTTTTGAATTTTTAGCAAACTCTCTAACCTTTATACTCTACCTGGTAGGCGGTATCATGGTAGTAAAGGGTTCCATTACCATAGGTAAGCTAGTTACAGTAAGCGGTTACCTTTGGATGCTAAATAACCCTTTAAGAATGGCCGGCTGGCTGGCCAACGATTATCAGAGATTCGTTACTTCCGTGGAGAAAATCTATGCTACCGTAAAAGAAGAACCGGTTATTAAAACTCCCAGACATGCCGTTGATAATAAACGCTTTCATGGGGAAATCGAGTTTAAGCATGTAAATTACCGTGCGGAAGACGATGTTATCTTAACGGATATTAATTTTAGGATTCTGCCGGGTCAGACGGTAGGTATTATCGGTGCCACCGGTTCAGGTAAATCCACCCTAATGAACCTGTTATGCCGTTTTTATGATGTTACAGACGGAGCCATTACCATTGATGGCATTAATGTAAAGGACATGGATTTATACTGCCTGCGTAATAATATCGGTATGGCCATGCAGGATGTCTTCTTATTTTCAGATACCATTGAAGGTAATATTGCCTATGGCAATCCAAACTGTACCTTTGAGGAAGTTAAGGAAGCTGCCAAAGTCGCTAATGCAGATGATTTCATACAAAATATGCCAGATGGTTACGACACCATAGTCGGCGAACGCGGTATGGGCTTATCCGGCGGTCAAAAGCAAAGGATTTCTCTTGCCAGAGCACTCCTTAAAAATCCTTCCATTGTTATATTGGATGATACTACCTCCGCAGTTGATATGGAAACAGAAGCCCATATCCAAAATCAATTAACCTCCCTGACCGACCGGACTGTATTCATCATTGCCCACCGGATTTCTTCCATTAAAGATGCCGATGTGATTCTGGTCGTAGATGACGGCAAAATATTAGAAGCCGGTAACCATGACAGCTTAATTGCCAAACAAGGGTATTATTATACTGTATTTAATCATCAGTATGGTGAATTTGATAAATACGTAAGGACAAAGCAAAAAGGAGGTAAATACAATGGCTAGAAATAAGTATGATATTGACGAAACTCTCCAGTCCGAATTCAGCTTTGAACAGTTAAAACGGCTTTATACCTACATCAGACCCCATAGAAGGGATATGATCTTTACCATAGTCCTGATGATTATATCCAGTGCCTTAGGGATGTTTACCCCCCGTATTTTAATGACTATTATGGATGTTTACATACCGGATAAGAATATCAAAGGGATTGTTTCCATCAGCTTACTGTTACTTTTATTTAACTTAATCATTGTTGTGTTTTTAAGACTTAAGATCCATATTACGACGAGACTTGGACAGAATATTATCCACCAGATACGAAGCGATATTTTTAACCATTTGCAGGAACTTCCCTTTTCTTATTATGATGACAGACCTCACGGTAAAATACAGGTACGTGTTGTAAATTATGTTAACAGCTTAAGTGATTTACTTTCCAACGGTATCGTTAATACCATTACGGATTTATTCAGCCTTTTCTTTATTGTTGCATTTATGCTGTCCATTAATGTAAGGCTGTCTATCATCTGTTTGCTGGGATTACCGGTACTTATGACTTTAATCTTTGTTATAAAGAAGAAACAGCGGGTGGCCTGGCAGATATCCAGTAATAAGTCCTCTAATTTAAATGCCTATATAGCAGAAAGCATTAACGGTATCCGTGTTACCCAGAGTTTTGTAAGGGAACAGGAAAATATTAAAATATTTAACAGTTTAAGCAATAATTACTACAAGGCCTGGATGAATGCGGTAAGACTAAACTTTCTTTTGTGGCCGGCCATCGATAATATCTCCATGATTACTACCGCAGCCATATATATCCTGGGTGTTTCCTGGATAGACAATCAGGTTCCCGGCATTACCATCGGCGTTTTAATTGCATTTACCGGATATATCGGTAGATTCTGGGCACCTATCAATACATTGGCCAGCTTCTATAATTCTCTTCTGACTGCTATCTCATATCTGGAGCGAATTATGGAAACCATTGATGAGCCGGTACTGGTTAAGGATATGGAAGGAGCTGCAGAAATGCCTCCGATTAAAGGTACGGTGGAATTCAAGGATGTATGCTTTAGTTACGAAGACGGTATCCGAATCTTAAACGAAGTCAGCTTTAAAGCCAATCAAGGAGAATCCTTTGCTATTGTTGGTCCTACCGGAGCCGGTAAGACTACCATCATCAATCTGATTAGCCGTTTTTATAACCTGGATTCCGGTGAGATTTTAATTGACGGTATCGATATCAGCAAGGTAACGATTAAGTCTCTGCGTAAGCAAATGGGCGTCATGCTCCAGGATAGTTTCATATTCTCCGGCACCATTATGGATAATATCCGTTACGGTAATATGGAAGCCACCGACGAACAGGTTATGGTGGCTGCTAAAACCGTATGTGCCCACAATTTTATCATGGGACTGGAAAATGGTTATTATACAGAAGTGAATGAACGAGGCAGCCGTTTATCAGCAGGTCAAAGGCAGTTGATTTCCTTTGCCAGAGCCTTACTTGCCGATCCTAAGATATTAATACTGGATGAAGCCACCTCAAGCATCGATACAGAAACAGAAATCCTGTTACAAGAAGGACTTACCAAGCTTTTGGCAAACAGAACTTCCTTCATTATTGCCCACAGGCTTTCCACCATTAAGAATTCCAGCTGCATCCTTTACGTTGACGGCGGAAAGATTCAGGAAATGGGTAACCACGAAGAGTTAATGAGGCTAAAAGGCAGTTATTATGAGCTGTTTATATCCCAATATGAATTTCTGAATGAAAGTGCTATCTAAATAGGTATAAAAAGAGTCCGCTGCAAATTCAATTCTTTCAATTTGCAGCGGACTCTTTTTTCCAGGCATTTCTTTGTCTTGACTTCACAAAGTCTGAAAGTCTGACTTAATACATTTATCTTCTGGTAATATTTCTATGTGGAACTGATCTTTGCTTATTCGGTATATATTTTGAACTTTTGACCAATCTGTATTTTATCTGGATTAACAATAATATCCTTATTCCAATTATAAATCTTTTTCCAGTCACTTTCATTTCCATAAATCTTTAAAGCGATTTTCCGCAAATAATCTCCTTCTGTAACCACATACGTATCATAAGCTTTTGTTGTCTGTTTATCCTGCTGAACAGTTAAATTATCCTCCCCAGCATCTGTTTTTTTTATCTTATCTGCTTTATTTATCTTATCTGTTTTATCTGCTTTATTAACTTTATCAGTCTTATCTGCGCTATCTATCTTATCCCCTTTATCTGACTTAACTGTTTCGTTTATCACAGTAATTCTGCCTTCTGTTTTGCTGTCTACCCTCTTAATTTTATCAATATAACTGATAATTATTTCTTCCATAGCTCCATATTCATTCACTATATCAAAATTGGCCAGCATGGTATATCCATCCCCGCCTGCTACGATAAAATCATTCGTAGCCAGCAAATATGTTTTCTTTGGATTCACAGGAACTCCGTTTATCTTAGCATTTACTACACGGCTTCCGGCAGGTTTGGAAGCATCAATACAAAAGGTTATGCCGGATACTTGTGGGAAGGCACCTAATGGTTCCGGATAAGAGGCAACCCCAGACTCCATAGCTTCCAGAATAGCCTTACCTGTGACTTTTTTTGTCACTACATAATTCCCAAAAGGAAATACAGTTACTAAATCTTTTTTCGTTATATTTCCAGCTTCTATGGAAGCACGGATACCTCCGCCGTTGGTAAATGCCACGTCAGCACCAGTAGCATACCGGAAAGCATCTGTTGCCAGATTCCCCAGATTGGTTTCCTTTGTACGTACATTTTCCCGTACTCCATCCAGATAGACATTGGTTTTTCCAACAACTTTTGAGAGGAGTTTTTCCTGTTTGCCAGAAATTTCATTAATTAATGTATCTATATTCTTATCCGTCTCTGAAAAAGTAGTAGAATTCACAAGACCTGCATTCATCTTCCCATTAGGATCAATGGTTACTACACCGATATACCTGTAGTAATCTCCGGTGCTGGCAATTAAAGTATTCTTAACCTTAAGACCGGATTCATATACGGTATGGCTGTGTCCATCAACAATCAAATCAATTCCTTCCACATTCTGTGCTACTAAATCCGAGGTAAATTCACTGCTTTTATCTGTTCCAAGATGTGCCAGTGCAATGATTACATCAGCGCCTTTTGCATCCAAAGTCTTTACTTCTTCTTTTGCAGCCTCAACAGGATTTGTAAATTGTATGTCCGATACATTCTTGGGATTGGTTTTATAGGCAGTTTCCGGCGTGGATAATCCGAAGATACCATATTTTACACCATTTTTCTCGAGAATTATATTATCCTCTAGAAATGGTTTCCCAGTTTCTTTAACAGTAATATTAGATGATATTAATGGGAATTTCATTTGATCTTTTAGCTCTAACAGCCGTTCGCTCCCATAATTAAAGTCATGATTTCCTGGTGCCATGGCATCGTAACCTGCCATATTCATGAGACTAACAATACTTTCTCCTTTTTCGAGTGTGGCAATGGGAAGCCCATGGAGCGTATCGCCGGCATCTAATAAAATAACCTGTGCACCGGATGCTTCATAGTATTTCTTAAGGGCACTGACTGCTGTAATTCCCATATAGCCGTTATAACTGTCCGGCACTACCCTTCCGTGGGTATCATTGGTATGCAGGATTATGGTATAACCTTTTAAATTCTTTTCTTCCAGTGAAAGTACCTTTTCTGCTGATGCTGTAATACTGGAAGTAAAAATAAGCAACAGTACCAGCATAAATGAAATAATTTTGTGTAATCGTTTCAAAAACTCCACCTCCTATAAGATTATTAACAGACACAAGAACTTGTCTATTTTAATAGTAAATGGATTTCCTCAGACAATCAACCATATTTTGGTAATATCAATGTAAACTTTATGATATTTTTCTACTATATTCTTGTTTTATAACTATTTAGGCATTTATAATTAATTTATACAGGAACACAGGTTCATCATTTTCAAAATTATCTGTCTAAATATATTTTTTATTCCATATAATTCCATAGGTGGTATAATTAGAAAGGAAAGTATTGGAGTTGGGGTCTTAGAAAAAAAGATTGCATTTCAGACCTGCTTCACTACATTGGACAGCCAGCGTGCCAGCGATTTTGTTCAATAGCTTTTATTGTATTTTACAGCAGACAAAAACATATGAAACATACAGTTCTGTTTCGTAACATTAAGTATAATGAAAGTTATCTGCATATTCACGAAAACAAGGAGAATCCTATGAAGAACACTACCCGAAATTACGATGAAATTTATAAAAAGGAAAGTGAAATGTTTAATTTAGCGGCTGATTATTATGATCAGTTCCGTCCGAGTTATCCTGCGGAACTAGTCCAGACGTTTACCCATAAGACCGGTATCACAAAAGGTTCCGAACTATTAGAAATCGGTGCTGGCAGTGGCAAGGCAACACAGCTTTTTAAAGATAAAGGTTTCCATATCTGCTGCATTGATCCCGGAAAAGATCTGGTTGACAAAGGTATTTTAAACTTTCAGAATTATCCCAATATTAAATATGAATGTTCCAGATTTGAGGACTATAATACTCCGGATCGTTTCTATGATGTAATATTTGCAGCTCAGGCCTTTCATTGGGTTCCCCAGCCTGCCGGCTTTATAAAATGTGCTGCTGCTTTAAAAGAAAAGGGATTCCTGGCACCCTTTTGGAATATGTATATTACTTATGACAATGATTTGGATCATGAATTATGTGAGATATCTAAAAGATACGGCGGACTGGCAGATTTTCTAAATGAAGAAGGATGTGAAAAACGAATCTCAACTATTACCGCAAGTATCTATGATAGTGGTTTATTCCATAAGCCCGAGGTATTTAGATTCTTATGGAGGCAGACTTATACCGCTGATGAGTATTATGGATTTGCACTGACTGGAAACTCTTTTATACAAAAATCTGAGGAAGAGAAACAAAAAGCTTATAAAGACATAGTATGTCTGGCGGATAAACACGGCGGAGTAATTGACAGACCTTACTTATGTGTGCTATATCTGGCTCAAAAACTATGAAACGCTGATTTCTTTTAATTACATACTAATTTACAAACTGTACTATCATCCTAGTAAGTCAGGATATCGTAGAGACGGTCTCTCAATAAAAGAGGAAGAAATTTAAATTAGAATCCTTCTTTTCATTTTAGCGTACTCCAGTGTTTCGTATCGGTACACTATTGATTTCTAATATAAAGACTATAATTTGTGTATAACAGGAAAGCTCCCTTCCATGATTGCAACTGAAACAGGAAAGCTCGTTTCAAGGAGGGAGCTTCTCATTACTAAACGAAAAGCCTTTGAAGGTTTCACTTTATCTGACAATAAAAGCATTGTTTATGCTTGTTTCAATATAATCTGAATTTTTCAGTGGATTCTGTACCTTTGCTTCCCACTCTTTTACAGTCAATAAATCTGACAACGGCAGGTTATACAATTTTTCTATCCCTTCTCTGGTAACACTGTAGGATACATCGGAAAAATTGTAATTTATATTTTCCAGATTATCAATCAGGGCAAAAGCCGCCGTTGAATTATAGATTAAATCTTTATATACTTCTCTTCGGTAATTTGGCGTATCATCACCTTCCTCTGGTGCTTTATCTGGTGTTTCATTTGTTGTCTTATTCGTTGTCTTATTTGTTGTTTCATTCGTTGTCTTATTTGTTGTTTTATTTGTTGTTTTATTTGTTGTTTTATTCGATGTCTTATGGATTATTATCTTGCTTGTATCTTTACTCAATTCACCTGCCTTAATTAGTTCATCCTGATAGTTAACTTCAAACGTTAATTCGTTTGAAATAACCTGAAAGGTCATATTCCTTACAGCAAGAGGCAGATTGTAAAACAAATTTATGTCGTTGGAAGCATCTCCCATATACGGGCTTTTATATTCCAAAATACGGTCTAAATCATGGGTTGTGGCATCCAGTTGAGCTATGTTGTATTCCTTCTGTCTCTTTGCATTATCCGGAATAATGATTCCTTGCACAATAACGCATAAAATTACGCCTATCGTAAATAAAAAAATTATAATTCTGTTCCTATTTCTCATACTGTTTCCCCCGCTTCATTCTTCCGTAATATGCTGCATATCCGGGTCATAGTCACTGGAATCAAAATAGTTATAAAAGGTATATAATATTGTATCGCAAGCATTGCAAACTGATAGGGTCCATCAATGTGTACCGGTCTCAAAAACCAGATATTACTGGCAAAATGTATGCCAGTTATCAATATACAGCTCACTGCAAAAAATAAGCCCCATATAAGCCAGGCTGCCTTTCTATATCTGTAATAACCCTCAATATAGACAATGCTGATTCGATCACTATCCTGATTTTGCTTTGTCTGACTTATATAATAAATTCCGTAAATGATTACCATAAGGAACAGGGATATATTTAATACATTAAATCTTTGAAAAATCATCAACGGTATGGTTAATATCCATCCAATCATCAGACCCATTAAAGTTACCTGAAGTCTCTCTAATTTAAAACGATCCGAAAAGATAAGTTTACTATCTTCCACTAAACCATCAATACTGGTTATACTTCCCTTTACCCGCTTTAAAGCTTCTGCTTCATCCATACCCTGACTTATATAATCAGACCATTTTGCTTCCAGGTTACTTAGGATTTCTTCTTTAAAATCCTGAGTATTTTTATCTTTTCTATAATTAATAAATAAACTGTCAACATATTTAATTAGATCATTCATGTTCTGACCTCCTTTGGATTAATTTATTAATAGTTTTAACCGCCGCATTCCAAGCAGTTACAGCATTATCATAGGCAGCTTTACCGGTTACGGTTATTTTATAATACTTCCGCCTGCCACCCTGGGTCTCATCCCCCCAATAGCTTTGTATATAGCTTAACTTTTCCAGACGTTTTAAACTGGTATAAAGGGAGGGTTCTTTCAATTCGTACTCTCCGTCACTGCTCTTAAATATAGCTTTGATAATTTCATATCCGTAATTATCTCCATCTATAAGTACCCGTAATATTATGGTATCAATATGTCCGCGTATCAAATCACTGCTGATTAAATCTCCCATTTGATCACCTCCGGACTATATCATATCAAATATTACTATGTGTGTCAATGTAGTATTTCACAAATAATAATAATAATAATAATAATAATAATAATAATAATAATAATATTTTAGAGTAGTAATATGCACACTCGAAGCCTCTCTTCATACATACCAATACCAGTAATTATTAATAAGACACCTGCAAGGACCACGAACCACTAATGTGCTGTCAAAAATAATTAATAATTACTTGACAATCCCTTGAAAAGAATTTACAATTATTCATAATACAGATTATCTTAGTATTCTATTACCAAGGTAACGGAAATTGTATTACATCAATTTCCCGAAAGGAGATGTGTTTAATATGACTTTAGCTTATATGGTGGTTTATATTTAAACTTAATATGAGCGGAGCATAACAGGAAGATATTTTTTAGAAGGTATAACTTCTACAGGAATACTTCTTTATAACAAAATAAGTTTTATGTATAGGGTTTATTACCCTTTATTTTGTTTGCTCTGCGCTTTCAACCTTTCGTGGATTATTTGATTACTGAAATAATGGATACATTACTTATTATGTATTCATCTATATTGTAATATTGCAGCACGCGAATGGGCGTGTTTTTTTTGTGCTCATTTTTATGGTTACAGGCAGCCACCTTATTAAGCTACCTGACGTTTTTTGTGAAGGAAAATTATAAAAGAAAGGTGCCACGGTTTATTCTTTCACATTCTATTATGTGGCAGTATCTCTGGAAAACCTGAGGTACTCAATGGGTGAAACTATGAAAACTTTATCTAAACACAACTTAATTGTAACAATTCATAAGGAGGGACAGTCTGTGACTAACACTGTTCTTTCGCATAACAATAAAAGCAAAGCTGATTATGTTATTAATATTTTAATAAACCTATTACAACTTTTTGGAGGCAGATTCAATGATAAATTTAAACCATTACGGCTATAACGATATTTTTGACAGACAAATTACAGAAGAAGATAAAGCAATGGGCTTAATACCTGCGCGGGTTATATCCGTACAGAAAGAAACTTATCAACTAATTTCAGAACATGGTGAAAATAATGGAAAATTAAAAGGTTCCATCTTCTATCAGGATTCCAAATATCAGACTTATCCGGCGGTAGGAGATTTTGTGCTGATTAAACCCAACCCTATGGGCGATGAAGTTATTTACCGGGTTCTAGACCGCCGCACTTCATTCTCCCGGTTAAACCCCACTCTTCGCAATAATGTTTCCGGTGCCAGTGAGCAGATTGTGGCAGCTAATTTTGATTATGTATTTATTATGGCTTCTCTAAACTATGACTTCAATGTCCGCAGAATTGAACGTTATCTTGCTACTGCCTGGCAAAGCGGCGGCATGCCGGTTATTGTTTTAACCAAAGCAGATTTATGTGAGGATTACGACGAGAAAGCTGATGAGATCAGGGCGATTGCTTCGGGTATGGATATCCATGTAATCAGTGCGGTAACCGGATTTGGCATGGATTCTTTGGCGAAATATCTAAAGCCTAATTCCACTCTGGTATTTTTAGGCTCCTCGGGTATTGGCAAATCCTCCTTGGTTAATGCGCTGGCCGGTGAAGATTTAATGAAAGTAAATGAGATTCGTGAAGATGACAGTAAAGGTCATCATACTACCACATACCGCCAATTATTTAAGATGGACAATGGGGTCTTAATCATAGATACCCCTGGCATGAGGGAGCTTGGTATCTGGGCAGTGGAGGAAGGTTTAGGGGAAACTTTTTCCGATATTGAAGAACTTGCTGCTAAATGCCGGTTTCATGATTGTAGTCATATGAAGGAACCAGGCTGTGCCGTTAAGGCAGCTTTAAATGATGGTACTCTGACCACAGAACGTTGGAAATCCTATATAAAATTGAAGAAAGAAGCAAGGCACAGTGCTAAGAAAGCCGCATTACTAAAAGCCAAAACTACCAGTTATAAAAATACTGCAAAAAATCAATACTCATCCAGAAAACATCCATTATATCCGGATAAAATTGATAACTAATACGGGATATTCTAGGTCACTTTTCAGTTTAAACTAATTATTAATCGTTTGAATTTGTAAAAACCTAGTATTAAAATGTATTTTCAATTGCTAAATAACATCTTTTCCTTTATTTTTATAGTTTAATCATCTATCCACTAAGAACTGGGTTGGAATTATAATTAATTCCAACCCGTTTTTTATCCGACTTTAACTCAGTTAATTTACAACAGGTTTTACTTTGTTTTTTACTCCTATTTTTTACCTGTCTTTTACGCTATACCTCTACTCCTGTCTTTACACTATATCTCTACTCTTTCCTTATACGAATCAGTTTGATTTTTCCAACCCTTTATATATTCTCTGAACATGACAAGGTACAGTGACTCTTTTTGAGATTTAAAGTCTCACAGCACCTACAGCCATCACAGGAATGTATCGCTGTTATCTGCTGGTAAATCCGCTTACTGGAACTTATCCAAATATCAATCTACTAAAGGAAACGTCTTTTGGTATCTTCTTCTCTCTTTTACCTCATAAAAAGATCATAGATATTTTTCGGAATAAAAAAAGGCAATGGATTACACCACTGCTTACATAAACTAACTACTTATTAAATAATTAAGAACTCTTGTACAAATCAGTATTTTGACAACAGTGTAGAAAAGCCCTGTTACCTGTTGTTCAAATTGTATACATATCATACCACGCAAATGGCAAACCGTCAAGAAAAAATTAGAAATAATGAGATAAAGTCAGCTAAATATAATAGAGGAAATGCCTAAGTAATTGAAGTATCATTTGGCATTTTGACAATTCATACCAGGACGTCTAAAATAAGAAAGCTTTCACAACAAATTTAAGGAGGTAGTTGCGATGTCACAGATATACTTAAATGGTATATGTAAATCATTCAAAGTTTCACAGCGTCCGAAAGGGCATCTGGGTTTGCTGAAAGGTATTTTAATGAGAGAGACCAAACTAGTTAAAGCCCTGAATGACATTAGCTTTTCTATCGAGACAGGGGAATTAATAGGGTACATAGGACCAAATGGAGCTGGAAAATCAACAACGGTAAAAATCATGAGTGGTATCCTTACCCCTGACGGAGGTAGCTGCACAATAATGAATAAATGTCCCTGGCAAAACCGGGTAGATCACGTATCCGGTATTGGGGTAGTTTTTGGGCAGCGAAGTCAGCTCTGGTGGGATCTCCCGGTACAGGATACCTTTTCCTTACTAAAAGATATCTATCACATAAATTCATATGATTACAAAAAGCGTTTAACAGAACTTGCAGAAACCCTCAAAATTAATGAATTTATAAATGTCCCCGTAAGACAGTTATCCTTGGGTCAGCGTATGCGTTGTGAAATTGCCGCTTCTCTCTTACATAAACCGAAAATTCTATTTCTGGATGAACCTACGATCGGACTGGATGCAGTATCTAAGTTAGCCTTGAGGGAATTCCTGAAAAAAGAGAACAGGGACAATGGTGTTACTATGATACTAACAACCCACGATATGGACGATATAGAATCCTTATGCAGCAGAGTCATGGTAATTGGGAGGGGTGAACTTCTTTATGACGGAAATTTGGATTCCCTTAAGAACCGATATGCACCTTACCACAAAATCCATGCCACGTTAACAGAACATACGGAGATGTTTCCAATAGAAGGCAGTGAAAAGGTACAGGTTCACGGTAAAGATTGGACTGTTTTATTTGATCCGCAAAAAATTCCTACCCACAGGATGATTGAACGTCTGTCAAAGCAGTTACCCTTAAAAGAAATAACACTAAAAGAAAAGGATATTGATGAAATCATCGCTTCCATGTATGAGGAAATGTGCTTATGATAAATAAAATAAAGGAGAAGAAACGAATAAAGAAACTCTTCTATACCTTAAAAGCCTGTCTTTCCCTTTTTGCCATAAAAACAGCAGAGGGGTTCCAATACCGTATAGCAGGTCTTGCCGGAGCCTCCACCAGTATTTTCTGGTCCTTAATTGAAATTACTGTTTATACTATTTTCTATCGGTATGCAGATAATAAATCTGCTTCACTGGTTGCAGGTCTTGATTTAAGGCAGATTATCTCTTATTCCTGGCTGACTCAGATTTTCTTTATTTTGCAGCCTATGAGCATTGATGGCGAGATACTAGGTAAAATAACAAGCGGCGATATCGGAATCGAATTGTGCAGACCCATTGATTTATATACCCACTGGTTTGCAAAAGTCGCAGCAGGAAAACTAGCTCCTCTATTTTGCAGAGGTGGTATTATATTACTGACAGGTCTTATTATGCCGCCCTCCTACCGGCTGTCATTTCCGGCTTCCCTTACAGGTTTTATAGGAACACTGCTATCCATTCTTGGTGCAATTATATTATGCACTTCCTTCGGAATGCTGGTCACCACCATAAGGCTAGGTATTACCTGGGGCGACGGTCCTACCTATATGATAATGCTCCTCGGCGGCGTACTCTCTGGCGGTTACCTTCCACTTCAATTATGGCCGGAATTTATGCAAAAGTTCTTACTCCTACAGCCATTTGCCGGTTATCTGGATCTCCCTCTCCGCTTATATTTAGGAGTACTGCCTCCGCAAAAGATTGTCTGGGCAGTCTCTATGCAGCTCTTCTGGTCCCTGATTTTTATAATGACAGGAAAAATACTGATGTCAATACGTTTAAGAAAAATAATAGTACAGGGAGGTTAGTGTGAAATAAAGAACAATTTCACACCCTGATTGGAGGCAGTGCCGCATCTGCAGGCAGATGTGGCATGCTATGGGAGTTAGATTGAAAAATAAATTCTTCAACCACAAGTTTGTGCTTGCGCACCACAAACTTGGTATGCGCAAAGGGCGTGCGCAAGAATAGAGGTTAAAATGATAAAATCACTATCACTGTATTGTAAATTAATACGGATGAATTTACTGACCGGTTTACAATATAAAGGCTGGCCAATCATGATCTTACAGGTTTTATTTGTCGTAATCACGGACCCTATCGGTCTGATATTTATGTTTTCCAGATTCGGTAATATCGGAGAATGGTCTGTCTACCGGATTCTCTTAATCTATGCCATTGCTGTAACCAGCTTTGGACTTGCAGAGACTTTCTGCCGGGGTTTTGATTACTTTCCCTGGAAAATGATTCGTTCCGGTGATTTTGACCGGTTACTATTACGCCCCTCTTCTCTTATAATCCAGGTGGCTGGAAGTTACTTTCACATTCACCGCATAGCCAGAGTATTTGGCGGCGCCTGTGCAATCGCCTACTGCCTTTTTGCTTTAAAAGTACAGTTAAACCTGGCTGACGGTCTCATCCTTGCAGGCGCTCTGCTTGGTGGATTTTTAGCATATACCGGTGTCTTTTTATTTACCTCCGGTCTGGCCTTTTTTACCGTACAAGGTCTGGATTGGATCTATATCTTTACCAATGCCAGCTACCAGGTCACCAGATGCCCAATGGACTATATGCCAAAAGTCTTAAAATATATGTTTACCTTCTTTATGCCAATACTAATTATCAGTTATTACCCCGCCTCTGCAATATGCAGCTGGGGTGACAGCTACTGGAAAGGCTTTGCAGCCCTGCCTGCCGGACTTGTCTTCTTTCTGTTATCCACTTTTGTATGGAGGTATGGAGTAAAACATTATAAGAGTACCGGGAGCTGATTATTAAAGCTTGAAAAAACAAACTAATAGCCTTCGATAATTTTATTCATGGACACACAGGCAAAATGGGTGACCTGCGGGGTCAAGCAGCGTAATCCACTGAGGTCCCCAATCAGCCTGCCAGTATTGAGTCTCCGGTCTTAAAGCTCCTAAGGACAACGCGTATTGAACGGCTGCCTCAATATCCTGAACTGCAAAATCAAGATGCGCCATTTTCATTTGCTCTGACCTTGAGTTCGGCCATACAGGCGGTATATAATCTTCATCAAATTGGCAAGAAATACAGCTCGTTTCTCCCGGAACTGAAACAGAAACAAAAGATTCAATTTCATATACAATTTCACCGCTTACGAGTGACATATAGAACTTTGCAAGCTCTCTCGGTTCCTTACAGTCTAAAACAAAACTTTGTAATTTAATTAACGGTATCATATTTACCCCCTTTTCATATTGCAATTCCCTTGCAATACTACCACCAATAACCGTTTGAAAGTCAAATTGCTTTCATATTGAAACTTCTAATTCTTCCGGCAGACACTAAAATTAAGTAATCTTAACCTCCGCATATACCTTAGAAGTTAACCATATGTTTATGAAGAAAGAATACCAGTTAAGTACTGGGGCTGCAATCTCAAACATTTTTAAGTAAAAAGATTGTTCCTGCAAGATTACGTAACAATAAGTAAAAAAACCATTCATACACCAAATCCATCCGTTATTAAAGCTGCTAACTTACGCTTGGTAACTTGCTTAATATTAATGCAATAAACTATATTTTATGTAGTTTTTGCAAAGCAAATCTCTAACCACATATAAGATAAGTGGATTTCATCCAACGCTTTCACATTAACATTATTAGCTTATTAACAATAAAAATTCAGCTCTGAGTTTAATCATTAAAATTCAAAATAATCTTATTTTGCTCTGCACAAACCTTTACTTCATTTGATTCTCCGGTTTTTTCAAATGTTCCTTCATCAGTGCTTATGCTATATGCAAATCCATTGTATTGATAATTAAGTTTACTTTTTTCTACCGTTTTAATAGGAATTTCAATAACTTTACTCCATAAAAATTTCAATGCAAGCCTTCGATCAGCTCTTTCGGCCTTCTCTGATTTCTCAATCTTTTCAGCCTCATCAATCTTTTCAGCCTCATCAACTTTCTCAATCTTCTCAACCTTCTCAGCCTTATCAGCCTTATCAGCCTTATCAACCTTATTTTCAATTAATAATACTACTAACTTTGTTGGATAACAGTCAATCTGCAGTTGTCCTCCCTGCTCCAGCTCAAGTGAAATCCTCAGGCTTTCCTCATCTAGTTCTGTGACAACAGGAACACCTCCTAGCAGGTCTTCTGAGAGACCATCTCCAAGCATTTCCGGATATAGTCCGGCACGTACCGTACCCTGACTCCATTGGTTACCATCCACCACCGGCAGATTATCATAGGTAAACTCATCGTTTTGGCAGACTTTAGTAAGGTATCTTTCCTTGTAGTCCCCATGAAACCGATACAGATCCCTGATCCAAAATTTTTCTCCCTCCCAATAAAAATTAATTCTATAATATCTGCTGTTGTACCAAATCGATTTATGATTTTCATTTTTCCAATCGGATAAAGCCATCATTGCTGAAGAAGGCGTTACCGGATAAGTTGCTTTAAACCATTTTCCGGATTCACTTAAGGTTTCAACAGATAATTCTCCTTGGTCTGCTTTTTGGGCTATGTGCTTAAACTGGTAAGTCAGTCCATCTTTCATTGCCTGCCATCCAAAACTATTCTCCTGACCGACCTGGGTATATCCAAACGATAAGCAGGGTTCATTAAGAAACTCATGAAAATACCATCTAGTCCACCAGGGGGAGCCTCCGCCATCCGGATATACAGGTTCAAGTGTAATCACAGGCTGGACTTGGGAAGTTTGGAATCCATCCACCTTTTTCAGACCGGCATCATATTGGTAGATGGGATCACTGCCTAACATACGGAAAACAGGTACTGGAATCCCACTTTTAACATCATGAGCCGGGGTAAATACATTCGTTCTATTCGGATAATAGGCCTGTCCATAATACCCTCCCCACAGTGTATATCCGTCTGTCCCCCACTGGTCTTTACAATTGCAGGAGGCAGAGATCCCATAAGAATCAGAAAGATAAGATAAGGTATGCGCATCGATTAGCCAGGAACCAACAGAAGAAGGATACTCTCCAAATGTAGTTTTAAAATCCTCCATAAATACATCGGCTAACTTTTCCCTTTCTTTTGGAGTGTAACCGACCGAAAAACCAACCTGTCCATGCCAATCCCAGGAATACCCCTCCCTTCCTCTCCAGACGAGCCCGGCTTTTTCTGCCAATGGCTGAACGATCTCAAACCAGGCGCCAATTTCAAGCTTTGGACTCCTCTCCTTCTTAAGCAGGTTCGTAAATTCCTCTTTTTGCATAGCATCATATTGAAGCAGAAAGGTCCCGCTTAAATCATACTCTTTTAATAATCTGATCTGATGCTCCACCGGTTCCAAAAGATTTAATTCTGGATCTCTTGGCTCAACTCCTCTGATAAAATTAATGATATTAACAATTTTTCTGTTCATTTGGCTAACTCCTTTACTATTGGCAGCGATGCAAAATTTACATATTGTTGATTAAGAACACCATTCTACCGCCTATATTAATTGTGGTATCTGGTATTTTTACAATAGTATTTTTACATTAGTAATTATTTATTGGCAGTTATGTATTGCTATTTGATAACAACTACATTAATATAGGTTTTATAATACTTCATGTTTTAACAAAAAGGTATATAGTTATTGGTATTTATTATGTGTAAATTGGTAATTTCAATTTTAATATATTAAGTGAAATGGGTAAATGTTATGAATATTCCAGATAATTATTTTAAGACAACTACAGTATTTAGAAGAATTGGTAATAATGAAGCAAAAGGTATGCTTTCGTGTGGTTTTATACATAAAAAATCCTCTGCTGAATCGAACAATAATGTAATCTCCGACTGTTATACCGGCGTTTTAGTTATCAACGGTTCAGGTCAGTTTATTGCTCCAGACGGCAGCAAAACAGAACTGGTACAAGGCTGTTTTTTTCAACGGATACCTGGCAGGCAGCACTCCACCCTGGTTAATGATGACGGACAGTGGTTAGAATTCTTCCTCTCACTTGATCAGGATATTTACAGGGAACTGTGTTTATTAAACATGTTTAATCCCAATGAATATGTACTTCACCCCGGTGTTACAATTGGATTATTGGAGCTTTGCGAAAACTACTTAAGCAGTCTTCAAAAGACGCCCTACTTTGAATTGCCATATGTATTTTCTAGGGCACTGGACTTTTTATATACCATACACATTTATGATAGGAAGCAACAGGAAGAAAAACATGAATTAATCGATGAAGCCATAGAATTGTTAAATCAATATGCTTTAGAACGTGTCAATATCAGGGTAATTATTAATAAACTTGGGTTGGGTTATGAAAACTTCAGAAAAATATTTAAAGAAAGAACCGGGATCTCACCCCTGCAATACATAATCAATTATCGAATTAATACTGCTAAGTCCTTACTGACTGATGATAAACTTTCAATTAATGAAATAGCTGCCTGCCTTGGTTATAACGATGTCTTTTTCTTTTCAAATCAATTTAAGAAATATACCGGATATACTCCCAATGCTTTTCGTAAAAGAATCTGAACAAGTATTTATGATTATAAAACTATCCAGCTCCCATAGTTATAAGCTAATTAATTACATAATAGAATCTTCACCGAGAAAAACCTACTGATTCGGATCAATTAGATATACTCTTGATTCTTCCCAGGTCAAAACCTAGAATTAACAGGAGAGAAGCCTTTCTTAAATCAGTTCAATACCTTACCGGATAGCTTATCGCACACTTAACCAGCTGATTTAATCAAGACTTCCCTCATGTAATCTATAACCTGCAACCTTTAAAGCACCACTCATTACTCTAAAAGTACTTTTTATTTATCCAAAATTCTACCAGTATAATCCCTTATCACATTAATAGAATTTTTAAACTTAACCATTTCTTCCTCCGTCAGATGCACTTCCACCACATCCTTTACACCGCTGCGGTTCAATATTACTGGTACCCCGCAGAATACACCGTATTCACCAAATTCCCCTTCCAAAAGGGTGGAAACCGGAATAATTTTATTCTCATCATTTAAAATAGCTTTAATAATCCCAGCTGCAGTTGTCGCAATGCCATAACAAGTAGTACCCTTTACTTCCAGAATATCAAACCCCACTCTTGTAATACGTTTTACGATATCATCCAGATTCACATTGTCAAATTCCCGGTTATCTTCTAAAATATCATATATTCGCTTTCCCCCCACCGTAACATGGGACCAGGGGCACATCTGGCTGTCGCCGTGTTCTCCCATGGTATAACCCTGAACACTTCTCGGGTCTACGTTAAATAATTCACCGATGAAATATTTAAGTCTTGCAGAATCCATTGCCGTTCCGGTTCCGATTACCTGGTTTTTTGGAAGTCCTGATAATTTGTATACATAATGTGCAATCATGTCAACAGGATTGGATACAACGATAAAATGTCCCTTAAAGCCGCTTTCCATTACCGGTTCTACTATGGATTTAGCTATACCGGCAGATAATTCAAGGGTATCAAGCCTTGTCTGTCCAGGCTTTGGCGGCGCTCCGGCGGTTATTACTACTATATCCGCATCACCGCAATCCTTGTAATCTCCTTCGCTTACCTTTACATTCCGGTTTAAATATTCCACACAATGGCATAAATCCATTACTTCTCCACGTGCTTTATTCTTATTAATATCAATTATCATAACTTCATCGCAAACACCCTGTGTAATTAAACTAAAGGCTGTAGACGAGCCAACTAAGCCAGCTCCTACAATTACTACTTTACTACGATTAATAGTCATCATCCTCACCAATACCTTTCTATTTATTTTATGAAATATTATTAAAATATCTCCATTTTTTATTTAATGAAATTTTACTATGGTTCCTGCCTTTTATCCATTATGAGACTTCTATACGATTCCTGCCTTTTATCCATTATGAAACTTCTATACGGTTCCTGCCTTTTATCCATTATGAAACTTCTATACGGTTCCTGCCTTTTATCCATTATGAAGTTTCTATACGATTTCTGCCTTTTTCTTTTGCCTTATATAAAAGGGTATCGGCCCGTTTAATGAAAACTTTTGTATCATCCCCTAGATGATATTCTGTAAGTCCGATACTGATTGTAATATTCAGGTGGTCTTGTGTAAAGTCAAAATCCTGAATACTTTTCCTTATGTTTTCCGCTATCTCATAAGCGGCATCAATACCAGTGCGGGGAAGCAGGATAAGAAACTCTTCGCCGCCATAACGCCCTACATAATCAAATTTTCTTACATTACTTTGGATTAAACCAGATACTGTATTAAGCACCCTGTCTCCAATCTGATGCCCGAAGTTGTCATTGACCCGCTTAAAATAGTCAATATCTAACATCATCAGAGATAACCCGGTCATATCATTTACTGATTTACCGATTTCCTGATCCAGCAGTTCCATGATAAACCTGTGATTATATAAATTAGTCAGACCATCCCGAATGGATTGCTCCTGTAATAAGGAATTACTTTTTACTAATTCATTATTAACTTGTTCAATTTCATCCCTGCTTTTCTTTAATGCTTCCTGTACCTTCTTTCTTTCTGTAATATCTCTGGTCACAAAGACATATCCGAAAGGCTCTGAGGATTTTTCCCGCAGCACGGTTCCGTTAACCTCGGCATTGATATAGGTTCCGTCTTTTTTAATATACTTATATTCCACCGGTCCGATCTCTTCCGTCAATAACCGCTTCATATTGCATTTTGCAGCATCCAGATCCGATTTATCCAGCATATACAGCATATTATGGGGAATCAGATCCTCATTTGGATCATACTCTAATATGTTTTGAATACTTTTATTGATATACGTAATGTTGCCTTCAATATCACAAACTAAAACCAGATCAGGAATGGAATCCATAAGTTTTCTTAACATTTCTTCTGACTTTACGATATTTTGCTGCAGGATTTTCTGTTCTGTTATATCTGCAAGGCAGGATAACAACACTTCCCTTTCATTATACACCGCAGGTACCATGGTAATCAGCCCGGAAAACACCGTTTTATTTTTCCGTTTAAAGAATATTTCCTTATCCTTAACCGGTTTCCCATTAGCCAGATCCATCATTAATTGAAGTCTGTCAGTTGGATTTTTATAAAACTGATAGGCATCTTTTCCTAACATATCCTCATGAGTAATATTAAATAAGTCTTCCGTTTTCTGATTAATATATAAAATGGTATTGTCATTTTTGTTGGTTAGTATAATAGAAAAAGGTATGGTTTCTGCTACCGTGCGGAATAGTTCCTGGCTTTTAGTCAGTTTTTCAGCCGTTTTTTTATGATTGCCTATCTCACGCTTTAACTCTTCTATCATCCTTAAATCCTGTCCGACTATCAATAATCCTAACAGAATCTGGTTTTTGGATTCTCTGATTGGTGAAACTGATATGCTTATTGGTATATGATTTCCATCCTTTGTTCGTATTATGACATGATTTAATTTTACTGTATCCTCTATTTTATCATAGTTTATAATGAGTTTTTTTAAGTCAGGGTCATCAATAATATCTGTCAGCTGTGTGTTGATAAGATCTGTCAGCTCATATTGAAGCAGGCTTAGTACCTGTTTATTTATCCTTATGATTGTGCCTTCTAAATCTATTAAAAAAGTCAGATCAAGTATTTCGTGAAATAATTCATTCATAATCAAAGAATTGGATGCCAGCATGAAATTGTAATTGACAATTGCATAATATATTCCCCACAGCATAATCAAAATCAAAATCTGGGTAATATTCGGAAGGTAAATATGAAAAATTACCGGAATCAAAGTCTGGGTAATAAGGTCAACAGACAGAGGTATTATACTGGTAATAATGATAAACCTGGCCTGTTTCTTCTGATTCATTTTCCTTGATTTTTTTCCCCAACGGTAAAGAATGGCAAGGCTTAAGAATACATAGCTGTAATTATAAATGGCATTCCCGATATAAAAAAACTTTACTATAGGCTCCGGTGTTTGAATATCCGGCCCAAATAAAAAAATACACATGAAAAAAAATAATAATCCCGCCAGTGGAATTACTATTTTCATGAATAGTTTATCCAAAATTCTGTTATTCGTAATGGTAAGAACTAAAAGCAGTACGACAGATGGAAAAAAACACCATCCGACTGCCGATACTTTATTCCAGAATGAAAATGTGTACTTATCTTCAGCAACATAAGCAAAAGAATAGGTAAATGCCCAAAACGACAATATTACATTCAAGAGCAGGAAAAGTATCCCTTCTCTTGACTTTTTGTTTAACTTAAACGTATTAAATCCTACATATAAATATATAACTGATGATAATGTCGATAAAAAGGATAATAATTTCATCATAGTCGTAATCCGCCCTCAAGCTTTGCTTAAACTGTTGAATTATCCACATTTTTGCTATTATACTATATCAGAAATAATACTAGGAATCAATCTTATTTATCTACAATTTTTGATAATTTTATAGAATTTATTTTTCGTTTATTTTATTCAATTGTTATAAAGCAAGATCTTGTAAGAATCCATAACAAACGTACTTAATATAGACTGTTGAGTCATAAAACAAACTTCGTTCCAGATTTGTAAATAAGCCAATATCCTTTCCTTCATTTATTTTATTCCTCAACAGTAATATGATAATTTCTATCTTTATTTGAAATAACTTACACCGGATTCAAAAATATACTGGTTCTGATTGCCGTAAATATTAATGGCAACCCCATCACCCCTTCTTTCGGAATGGGCCATCTTACCAAGAACCCTGCCATCCGGGCTTGTAATGCCTTCAATGGAATAGTAAGAACTGTTTGGATTAAAGTCTTCATCTACAGCCGGATTACCGTTTAAATCAACATACTGGGTCGCTACCTGACCATTAGCAAATAATTTTTTAATCCATTCCTCATCAGCAACAAAACGTCCCTCACCATGGGAAGCCGGTATTGCATATACTCCGCCAAGTTCTGCTTTCATAAGCCAAGGAGATTTATTGGATACAACCTTTGTATAGACAGATTTTGATATGTGGCGTCCAATGCTGTTGGTGATTAGCGTCGGTGAATCCTCTTTCTGCGGAGTAATTTCCCCGTAAGGCACTAAGCCTAATTTAATCAGAGCCTGGAACCCATTACAGATACCAAGTGCCAGTCCGTCTCTTTCTTTTAGAAGCTTGTTAACTGCTTCCTTAATCTGTTCATTACGGAAAGCGGTAGCTATGAATTTACCGGAACCGTCTGGTTCGTCACCGGCAGAAAAGCCGCCTGGGAACATAAGGATCTGAGCTTTTTCAATGCCTCTTTCAAAAGCTTCTACGGACTCTCTGATATGATCCGCATTCAGATTTTTAAATACGATGGTTTCCACCTTGGCACCAGCAAGTTCAAAAGCCCGTAAACTGTCATATTCGCAGTTAGTTCCAGGAAATACCGGTATAAATACGTTCGGTACAGCTACTTTATTCTTAGCCACATAAACTGTTTTCGCATCATATACTTCACCTGTTGACTTCTTATTTTTAAGTGCTTCCTCTGCTCCGGAACTGGTAGGAAATACCTTTTCTAATGTTCCTGTCCATGCTGATAAAGCTTCTTTCATGGAAATCTCCAAGGATAAGGACTTCTTGTTATTCAAGAAGGATTCTGCTAAATTCTCCGCAGAATTATAAAGGAATTTATCTTCTGCTATAACTTTACCAATAACTTTATATGCTGCCTTAAGGCTGTCAAGTTTGGCTATATCTGCTTCTGCAACTTCGGCAATAATTGAACCATAGGCAGGTGCGAATAATTCCTGCACATCCACAGTGTTATTTAAGTTTACACCTAATCGGTTACCAAAAGCCATCTTACTTACTGCTTCGGCAATACCAAAAGCTCCTAATGCATAAGTGGATACCAGTACCTTGTCTTTGCCAAGCTGTTGTATCTTTCCATACAATTCCATAAGCTGACTATAAACCGGAAGATCATAGGAATCTTTTTCAAGGTCAAACTTAACCAGCAGGTTACCTGGAGTTTTAAGTTCCGGTGTAATGACCTCCTGGACTTTTGCTACATTAACTGCAAAGGAAACCAGAGTCGGCGGTACATCGATATCATTAAACGTACCGGACATACTATCCTTACCACCGATCGAGGGAAGTCCCAGCTGCATTTGTGCATCAAATGCTCCAAGAAGGGCAGTTAAAGGTTCTCCCCAGCGTTTTGCATCCGTTCCAAGACGTCGGAAATATTCCTGGAACGTAAAACGGATACTGGTATAGTCTCCGCCGGCTGCCACTATCTTTGCCACTGAGGAAATAATGGCATATACTGCCCCGTGATAAGGGCTCCAGCTTGACAAGTATGGATCAAAGCCATAGCTCATCATAGTAACAGTATCGCATTTACCTCTTAAAACCGGTAATTTAGCGGTCATGGTCTGTATGGGTGTTAGCTGATATTTCCCGCCGTAAGGCATCGTTACGGTAGCTGCTCCAATGGAGCTGTCAAACATCTCAACCAGACCTTTTTTGGAACATACATTTAAATCACTAAGTACCTTAAGCCATTTTTCTTTTATATCTGTTCCGTTATAACGGTCTTGTTTAAAATAATTGGAAGCTTCCTCTGGAAGAGTGATAAAGGCATCCGCTTCCTGATGTGCGCCGTTCGTATCTAAGAAAGCTCTTGATATATTAACAATCTCTTTGTCTCTCCAGAACATAACAAGTCTAGGTTCTTTGGTTACCTCTGCTGCCACGACTGCTTCTAAATTCTCTTCTGCCGCAAAGGCAAGCATCTGCTTAACATCTTTTGGATCAACAACAACGGCCATTCTCTCCTGGGATTCTGAAATTGCCAGTTCGGTTCCGTCAAGTCCTGCATATTTCTTAGGAACTTTATCAAGATAAATATGAAGTCCGTCTGCTAATTCTCCAATTGCTACCGACACACCGCCGGCACCGAAATCATTACATTTTTTAATTACTTTGCTGACCTCTTCCCTGCGGAATAGACGCTGTAATTTTCTTTCCGTCGGTGCGTTTCCTTTTTGTACTTCCGCTCCGCAGGTTTCAATGGATTCCGTAGTGTGGACTTTAGAGGAGCCGGTTGCACCACCACAGCCATCACGTCCGGTTCTGCCGCCAAGGAGTATGATAACATCACCGGGATCGGAATTCTCACGGATTACATTTTTCCTGGGAGCAGCTCCCATAACCGCACCGATTTCCATTCTCTTTGCTACATAATTGGGATGATAGATTTCATCTACCAAACCGGTGGCCAGACCAATCTGATTACCATAAGAACTATAACCACTGGCAGCTCCGGTTACGATTTTTCTCTGGGGCAGCTTACCCTTTAGGGTATCCTTAAGGGATACGGTTGGGTCTGCCGCACCGGTTACGCGCATCGCCTGGTATACATAACCCCTGCCAGAAAGAGGATCACGGATCGCACCGCCAAGACAGGTTGCAGCACCACCGAAAGGTTCTATTTCGGTAGGGTGGTTGTGGGTTTCGTTTTTAAAAAATACCAGCCATTCTTCGGTTTTGCCATCAATTTCAACCGGAACTACAATAGAGCAGGCATTGATTTCATCGGAAACTTCCATATCCTCCAGTTTGCCGTCTGCCTTTAATTTCTTCATAGCCATTAAGGCGATATCCATTAAAGAAACATATTTATCCTCTCTGCCTTTATATAAAGCTTCCCGATCCAAGAGATATCTTTCATATGCCTTTTGAATCGGTGCTTTATAAAAACCATCTTCAAACTGAATGTCTTTTAATTCCGTTAAAAAAGTGGTGTGTCTGCAATGATCGGACCAGTAGGTATCCAGAACACGGATTTCCGTCATAGAAGGATTTCTCTTTTCCTCTGTACTAAAATAATTCTTAATATGGAGAAAATCTTTAAAGGTCATAGCCAGATTAAGGGATTGATACAGTTCCTTTAATTGTGTTTCAGTCATCGCTGTAAAACCATCAAATACAACTACTTCCGCGGGTTCTTCAAATATACTCTCTAAAGTTGCCGGCTTTTCTTCCTCTGTCTCCTTAGAGTCTACCGGGTTAATACAGTAAGCTTTTATTTTATCAAAATCCTCATCCTTGATATCACCGGATAACACATATGTGGTAGCGGAACGGATAATGGGTTCTTCCTCTTCATTTAATAATTTAACACATTGCTGTGCAGAATCTGCCCTTTGATCAAACTGACCGGGTAAATACTGAACGGAAAAAACCTTGTCACTTTTTTCTGTTTTAAAAGTTTCTTCATATAAGAGATCTACAGGTGGTTCACAAAATACAGTCCCTAAAGCCTTTTGATATGTTTCTTCACTGACATTTTCGATATCATAACGGATCAAAACCCGTACACGTTCCAAGTCCTTTATACCAAGATAGCTTTTAATTTCATCGAATAATTCCATTGCTCTTACGGCATAGGCGGTTTTCTTTTCTACATAGATTCTCTTCACGCAGCTCATAGTCGTTATCCTTTCTGACTCAGTTACAATTTAGTTTCTGCCATTATTATAGCATAATACGTTTTATAAAAGAAATTAATATATGTTAACCTTTTAATAAGGAGTACTAATACATATTTCTTTGATAATTATTCCGTTTTACCTATGTTTGCTACATGGTAACGCATGAAATAAGATAATTCCAAAGACTAAGGCAGTATCCTGGTATGCTTGTAATATTTTTGTATTGGAAAGAACCCTCATGCCACTTAAACTTGGAGAACTGCGCCAAGGAGGAAAAGAGTATCTGTCTGAACGAAGTGAGTTATACTCTTTTCCTCCTGCTTTAAGCAGTTCACCAAGTTTTAGTGGCATGAGGGTTCTTTCCCTACAAAAATATTACAAGCATACCAGGATACTGCCGAACGCTTATTGCTTCTTTCTTCCGTTTGTTTGTGCTGTTTGCCATAATCCATCTATACAAATTCCTGTGTTTGAGGTAGAATAATAAAAGTAAGTAAGATTGGAGGTATACCTATGCAGATAACTTATATTCATCACAGCTGCTTTAGTGTTGAGTCAGAAGACACGGTACTCCTTTTTGATTATTTTAAGGGAACACTACCACAGTTTGACAGTAAAAAACATCTTTTTGTATTTGCCAGCCATAAACACCAGGACCATTTTGATCCGGTGATTTTTGACCTTGTAAAGACTTATCCCCGTATAACCTTTCTCTTATCCGATGATATCCGTATGGATGAAGATTATATGAACCGCAAACAAATCCCGGAAGCCGCCAGGCATCATATGATACAGATTGGAAAAAACGAAACCCTTACCTTGCCCGTTAATTCCAAAAACACCAGTATGAACGACCTTGGTACTTCAACAGAAAAGACTTTATCCCTAAAGGTTGAAACTCTTGCTTCTACTGATGAAGGGGTTGCGTTTATTATTACTGCTAATAATATGATTACAGGAAGCAATAAGGTAATTTACCATGCAGGCGATTTGAACTGGTGGTCCTGGGATGGTGAGACCCAAGACGAATACACGGAAATGACGAATAATTTCCAGCGGGAAATGGCTAAAATTAAAAACAGGGAATTCGACATCGCCTTTGTCCCCTTAGATCCCAGGCAGGAAGACCGCTTTTGGTGGGGCTTTGATTATTTTATGAAAACAGCCAGAACAAAACTGGTTTTTCCTATGCACTTTTGGAAAGATTACTCCATTATTACCAAATTAAAAAATATGGAGAGAACAAGGGAATATTTTGACCGGGTTGTGGATATAAAAGAAGAAGGACAGATTTTTAACGTATGATAAAAACACATAGGTCAGCGTATTATTATAGTGAAAGCGTAGGAAACTTACGCAGATTGGAGCAGCGTTTATATGAAATTTAAATTTGCACATAATAATCTGAATGTACTTAATCTGGATAAATCCATTCAGTTCTATGAAGATGCTTTAGGTTTAAAAGTTACTAAAAAAATTGAACCCGATGACGGTAGTTTTGTAATCGTATTCCTGGGAGATAACGAAACCTCTCATCTTTTGGAACTTACCTGGCTTAGTGACTGGGATCATCCTTATGACCTTGGGGATAATGAATTCCATCTGGCTTTTGTTGTGGATGATTACGACGCAGCTTATAAAAAGCATAAAGACATGAATTGCATCTGTTATGAAAATACTGCAATGGGCATTTATTTCATAAGTGATCCCGATGGTTATTGGTTAGAGATCGTACCGACCAGATAAAAAAAGAAAGGAGACTCTGCATGGATATTAATTATGAACTATATAAAGTGTTCTACTATGTAGCTAAAACTCTGAGTTTTTCCGAAGCTGCTGCATCACTTTTTATATCTCAGTCCGCCGTGAGTCAGTCTATTAAAGTCTTAGAGACCAATTTAAGTCAGACCTTATTTATCCGCAGTACGAAAAAGGTTGCCCTTACCAAAGAAGGGGAGCTCTTATATAAACATATTGAACCCGCTATTAACTTAATCAGCCGGGGTGAGAATCAGCTCTTAGAAGCTGCGGCCCTTGGAGAAAGCCAATTACGCCTTGGTGCCAGCGATACCATATGCAGATACTATCTGGTACCCTTTTTAGAGGATTTTCACCGTAAATACCCTGAAATCCATATTAAAGTAACCAACGGCACTTCCTTTCAGTGTGCAAAAATGTTAGAAGCGAACGAAGTCGATATCATCGTTACCAACTCCCCTAATTCCGCTCTGGTAAACAGTATGTATATAGAGCCGATTTTAGAATTTCAGGATGTATTTATCGGTAATGCAGATTTTTTTAAGCTTAAAGAAGAACCTTATACTTTGGAAGCGTTATTGGAATTTCCAATTCTGATGTTGACCAAACATTCCACTACCAGCGAATTTCTCCACAATCTCTTTTTACAGCATTCCCTGGATTTAGTTCCTGCAATCGAACTTAGCAGTAATGATTTACTGATTGATCTGGCTAAGATAGGTCTGGGTATCGCTTTTATTCCTGATTTCTGTTTAAAGGATGCCCATTCAAAACTGGTAAAGATAAAAGTCCAGGAGGAGCTGCCGACAAGAAAATTAGTAGCTGCCTATAACGGAAACATTCCTCTGTCCTCAGCAGCCAAGTATTTTATAGAACAGTTGATTCAAAAATGAATAGCCTGATTTCTATAATTCCAAAGGCAGTGTGCCCAGACAGCGGTTACATTAATCAACCGCCGCCTGGGTACACTGCCTTTGATTTAAGTTGTAACACCAGTATTATGCTTCCTGAATTTTTGCTGTATGCTGTATTAATTACCTTTACTGCTTAACGGGTTGCTTCTCTCTTCAAAAAAAGCTCCGTTATCGGGGTTACATTCATTCTGCGGATAATATCCGGCTCTGGGTACAATAGCGGAGGCACCTTTTATCAGATCTTTTTCGTCCTTTGACTTTATCTGTTCTTGTATTGTATTGTTTGTAGTAGTGGTAATTTTAATATTTGAATTATCTTCTTTTTGATTCATATTTCCCTATCCTTTTTTGATCCTTTATCAAAGGTTACATTATTATCATTCCCTGTTTCTGATAAAACATGTAATAAAAATTTTGTTCCTTAGCTCCCAGATAACTCTTATTTCAAATCTTCAAAAAAGCTGTAATTTCTATCTTTAAAGGACTGCATCTTCCTCACCGTCACTTTATCCTCTGTAGTAATTTCACCAATTAGTAAATCGGCTTTGGGATTATATTTTAAGCAGTTCTGTTCTACCGCAGGATAGCTGTAATTGGCATAACAATAGAGACAACCATGCCGACAGGTGTTATAAGCACCAATGTCAATACTTTGAATACACATACACCCTTCTCTTTGGGTGGTCTCTGCTTTTGTTTTAAGATTACAGCCGCAGATTCGTTCAATTACTGTTTTATCAATACATCTTCCATGCTTTAACCCTAATTCCTCTAAATCAATTTTTTCACAGCAGGAACGTAATTCAATCCCATACCGCCTGCTTATATCGGCCAATCCGGCTGCCAGCTTTGTCATCTCTTCTTTCGTGATCTCACGAAGCACTTGATTTTTAACTGTTTTACTCAATTTTGAATATATATCGACAAAACTGATGGTACAGATGTCCGTATAGTCCCTTAACCGACTGCACAAATATTCAAACTGCTCCAGGTGGTATTCTTTAGTTAACGTCTGATTTAAAATAATCGGGTCATAACGCCACAATAATTTAGCTTTACCGATTCGTTCGGATAGTTCTATGAAGGTGTCAATGATCTTCTCTTTATCACGTAAATAAGGCTCGATATCCTTTCCGTAAGGTGTCAGTGTGAATTGAAAATAATAGGTATAGCCCAAGTCATCAATATCCTTTAGCTTATCCATAATATGTTTCGCATCCTTCGTCCATAATACAATACAGTCCACAACCTCCGGTGTGAGGAGTATCTTACTTACCTGTCCATAATTCATGGGATTTCTGGTTAATACATATCCTTCCCGTAAACGATTTACAAACCAATCCGAATAAAATGCTGGTATATCGGTTCTTCTTGATGCACTTATAATCATATGTCCTCTTTTCCAAAATGCCAGGCAAGCACTTGACAGCTATAATAATATTAATAATAATCGTCGTCATAATTATAATCATCATAATTATAATAATCGGAGCTCCCTGGCTGTCTTCATTGGCTCTATATTGCGCTTAATCTGTAAAGTTTGCTTCTAAAAGCTCTCCGTCTAAGGTCTATGGGCATATTCAGACTGTAATTCATTCAGCCTGTAACAACTGTTTTTCTCTTAAAGCTTTAATGCGATACGATGAATTTTAGCTGTAAGATAAAACTGTTCTGCATTTTGTCAAATAGTATGCCCATATTGCTGATCTTCTGACTGAATAGGAATGCTTATAAAATGATACCTTAATTTTAACGGAAAGTCTGTTGTATCTCAATGATTTTTTTATTTTTCATTTAAAATTATGAATATTCAGTACAGTTTTTAGCAGGTGTAATCTACGATTTCAACATGTGAGCCCATCAATCCTCTTAACCTTTTACCAACTGAACTATTTTCGTAAAAATGCCGGATTTTAATTGTTTTTTCTTTAAAAAAATGGTATTATGTTATAAGTTGTTATTTGCAGATATCATATTCCGTATTTCAAAAAAGCAGAGAACGTGTAAACATCACAAGTGCCGGAGGTGTATTGATATGGAATATATAGAGAATTTGTTGATAAATCTGGTGGATGTTGCTATATTACTTTTTGAATTTATGGGTGTATTGGTTTTAATTATTACAGGCATACGCGGTATCATCGATTATTTCAGGAAGTATCCCCTTACCCGGTTAAATCTGGCAAAGGGCATGGCTATGGGACTTGAATTTAAATTAGGAAGTGAAATCTTAAGAACCGTGATTGTCCGTGACTATAAAGAGATATTAACTGTTGCCGGCATAATCTTACTCCGGGCTACTCTTACCTTTTTAATCCATTGGGAAATAAAAAACGAAGAAGCCCAAAACGCTGCTTTAAAGGAACCGGAGGATAAAGCTTAAATACCGGTTAAATTGCGGTCACAGTATTTACACCCCATACAAAATATAGTATCATTATAGCAACAAGGGCGTCTCATAACACTGTTTTTCTATGTGAATTCAGGTTTTTGGGATGACCCTTACTTAATTTCAGAAAGGATGAATAACTATGATAAAAACCGTATTTTCTATCGACCTTCCGGTATTAGAAAATATGCATATATTAAAAAACCGCATGGAACCTTTAACTCTCACCGGCAAGGAAAAACGTGTCTGTATAGTGACCGGAATACATGGAGATGAGTTAGAGGGTCAATATATATGTTATGAAATTATGAGAAGGATTCAGGATAATTTACACCACCTCCACGGAATCATTGATATTTATCCCAGCTTAAACCCCCTTGGAATGGATTCCTTAACCCGAGGTATCCCAGCTTTTGATCTTGATTTAAACCGCTGTTTCCCAGGAGATCCCGATGGCGATATGTCGGAAAATGCAGCTGCGAAAGTCGTTGAAGATATTTTAGGTTCCTATCTGTGTATTGATCTCCATTCCAGTAATGTTTTCTTAAGAGAGATACCCCAGGTCAGAATGATTGAAGAAAATGCTTCTATGCTGTTACCTTACGCAAAGCTCCTTAATTTGGATTTTGTATGGGTACATCCATCCGCAACGGTGCAAAACGCTACCCTTGCCCATGCCTTAAATACGAATGGAGTACCTACTGTAGCAGTAGAAATGGGAACCGGTATGCGTATTACCAAGCAGTTTGGTGATCAGATAACCGAAGGAATCTTCTGCCTGTTAAAAGAAATCGGTATGTGGGACGGTGAAGTTATAACCCCAAAAACACCTATTATCTCTTCGGAAGGACATCGGGAAGTTACTATGGTACATGCGGACGTATCAGGAATTTTTCTGCCAGCCGTAGAGCACTGGATTGGCGTTAAAAAAGGGGATGTCATTGGTGATATTGTTAATACCTTAACCGGCAGCATCGAACAGCATATCATATCTCCTTGTGACGGCATGGTATTTACATTAAGGGAATATCCCGTTGTTAACAGCGGTTCCTTAATTGTGCGCATACTGGGAGGTGACTTATAATGATAAAGGATACCATATATTCAATAAAATCCTCTTTCCGCGGGGAAATGAACATCCTGGGCTATCGCTTTGGAAAAGGAGAAAAATCTGCCTGTATCGTAGGCCCCACCAGAGGTAATGAAGTACAGCAGCTCTATATCTGCTCACAGATAATTAAAGCTCTCTCAAGACTTGAGAAGACCGGTGCTATCGTGAATAATAACGAAATTATGGTCATACCCTCCATCAACCACTATTCCATTAATATTGAACGGCGTTTCTGGGGTATGGATAACACAGACATTAACCGTATGTTTCCGGGAGAAAATGATGGAGAGACTACCAAGAGGATAGCTGCCGGAGTATTTGATGCGGTTAAGGGCTATAGTTACGGAATCCAGTTCGCCAGTTTCCATACACCAGGAGATTTTATTCCCCATGTACGCATGATGGAAACGGGTTATCATAATACGAGCCTTGCCAATCTATTTGGTCTGCCTTTTGTAATGACCAGAAAGCCACAGCCTATTGACACGGGCACACTAAATTATAACTGGCAGTTAAATGGAACGAATGCCTTCTCCGTATACACCAGCGCCACCGACCGGATTGATGAAAAATCTGCAAAACAGGCGGTATCTTCCGTACTCCGCTTTTTAACCCGCATGGGAATTATAAAGTATAACTGCCATAACGGCTTTATCGCCACTACCCTTGAGGAAGAACTCTTAATGTCCATCCGTGCTGACGTATCCGGCATTTACCGCCGCTTTAAGGAACCCGGTGACGAGGTGACCTTCGGCGATCTTTTAGCGGAAGTAGTTGACCCCATCGAAGGGGAAGTTATATCACAGATTATCGCCCCCAGTGACGGGATCATCTTTTTTGCCCATGGCAAACCACTGGTAGTTGAAAATTGTACCGTTTATAAGCTAATTCGAAGACTTCATGAATAGAATGAGCGGGAAGTGAGCAATAACAACGAAAGAACCCATGAATCTCGTATTCTATGTCTTGACTTATGAAAAAAAAGGTTTAAAATAGATACTATGTGTATACATGGCTGCTCATGTTTAGCACTGAGTATTAATTAAATGGAGGAAATAAAGTGAAAAAAGCAAAAAAAGTTGTGTCCCTCCTACTGATATTTACATTAACAGTTGGAGCGACATTAATGACCGGATGTGAAAAAAAGGAAAGTGATCCGGCAAAATCTATCGTAGTGACGGTTAATGACCAGAATGTTTATCTTAATGAAGTCATGTATTATATTTCAGCTGTTGAATCAACCGGAGCCCAATATGATGCGGCTTATCAGCAATATACCGGTGCAAGCTACTGGGATCAGAAAGACCCTAACGATCCTAAGAGTTTATCCATGAGAGAACAGGCAAAGAATTATGTTTTGGATACAGCAGAGTTGTATGAAATTCTTTACGATAAAGCTGTAAAAGGAAAATACACCCTCACAGATGATGAAAAGACTCAGGCAGGAACCAATGCAGACCAGATCTTAAACCAAATGAGCAAAGACCAATTAAAGGTTACCGGTTTTACAAAAGATGTATTAGTCAAGGTACAGGAAAAATTAACACTGAGCGGTAAATATTACAAAGATTTAGTCGATAGTTTCGATATCGATGATGATGGAATTAAAGCCTCCATAAAACGTGATGATTACAAGCAATATAAAACCGAATATCTTTTTGTACCTACTACAAAGTACGATGAAAACTATAAATCGGTGGATTTATCCGCTGATGAAAAAGCTGCTGCAAAAACTGCTATTACCGCAGCTCTTGATAAGGTAAAAGCCGGCGAAGAATTCTCAAAAATCAAAGAAGCTGATGACAAACTCACTTCCAGCACCTTAGATTTTGTTGTAGATGACGGTTCTGCTGAAAAAGAATATCAGGAAGCCGCTATGAAACTGGATAAGGGTGCTTATACCACAGATATCATTGAAACAGCTACCGGTTACTATATTATTAAGATGGTAGATAACAATTCCAGTGATGCCTATGATAAAGAAGTAAGTACTGCCATATCCAAAGCTGAGGATGATGCTTTTAAGGCAGAATATGAAAAGATGAAGAAGGATTACAAGATAACTGTTAATAACAAAGTTTGGGATCCCATCGTTATTGGTAATATTACGATTCCTAAGGCTGAAACAACCGGCAATGCAGCAAATGACACATCATCTGCCGGCAATACAACAGATACTACAACATCCGGTGATTCCACAACCGATAATACAAGTACGGAAAATGCAACTACCGGAGAATAAGAGAAATTAAAGGTAATATAACTCTAAAGGCTGTCCCATTATGGGACAGCCTTTATTATCTAAAAAAGTTTCCTCTCGAATCTTACATTTGAATCTTTCTGATAAATCTTTCTTATGAATCGTGCATTTGAATCTTTCCTCAAATTCTTTCTTCTTACTCTTGCTGTTTGACAATTTTTTCAGCATTTACTATAATAAACATAAAGGAAATTATGAAAGGTGCCTAAAACATGAAGATTCCAAGGGTATTACAACACACTTTTCACAAAACCAATGTGAAAAAGAAATTATACTTCATTTATATATCTGCGCTTTTGATCCCAATCTTAATTATTGGGATTTTCTTAATCGTGAATACCAGAAGATTGCTTCTAAATCACTATAAAGAACAGGTTGAGGCAGAAAATACCCGGGTAAAATCTGTTATGTTCGATGTAACTACTACGGTTTATAACATTTCCGATGAAATCTTTGCGGATAAGTCACTCCAGACCCTTTTGGCAGCCCGGTATTCCAGCAGACAGGAAGCAGACCGAAGCTGCAGTAATTTTACCAAGCTTACGAATTACATATATAAGAACACATTTATATCCTCAATCGAGCTGTATACCACGAATCCGACCATCTATGAGTATGCGTCTTTTCAACCGGTAACGGAAGATATAAAGAATACGCACTGGTATCAGCAGGCAAGCAATCGCTCCGATATCCTATGGAAAAGCCTTCAATCGGTTGACACCTGGAATAACACCTCTCAGGAACTGTGCTTAATCAGGAGAATCCCTATTATCGCAACGAAAGAATATGCCGTACTTGTTATCCGCATTAGTAATATATACTTAAAAAACCGTATCCAGAACAACTCCCTGTTTACTGCGGTAACAGTAAATAATGACCCGGTCTTTTATAGTTCAAAACGAGGTCTGTCCGGCAAATACTTAAACCTGCCAATTGATTATGAACAGCCCCAATTTCAGTATTCTGGTCCGCTGACTTACGAACATAAGGAAAGTATAGCCGATATCTCAACCCTGCACCCCTTTACTTCCAAAGATAATTTATATATATTGTCTATGGATTTTAACGCTTTTGAGGATACTGCTAATATAACCTTGATTTGCAGCATGATTATCTTATTTGCTACCGTAGTACCGTTAATTCTGATTACCTTATTTACCAATCAATTCAGCTCCCGAATCATAACCTTACGGGGAGAAATGTACAAAGCCAGTAAAGGTGATTACAATATAATCGATTCCATACCGGGAGATGATGAATTATCGGAGGTATTCCAGGATCTAAAGGTCATGATTCAAAGCATCACCAAGATGAATGCCCAGATGTATGAGGTCAAAATCCAGGAGCAGATCCTTAAGAATCAGCAGCAGAAAATGGAATTTAAAATGCTGGCAAGCCAGATTAATCCCCATTTTCTTTACAATACTTTGGAATCCATACGGATGAAGGCTTTGACTGAGGGCAACCGGGATGTATCCAATGCTATAAAGCTCTTGGGTAAATCCATGCATTATGTCCTTGAAAACACCGGCACCTCTTCAACGACTCTAAAAAAAGAATTGGATTATATATCCATTTATTTAGCAATCCAAAAGTTTCGTTTTAACGACCGTGTAAACTATTCCCTTACAATACCTGAGGATATGGATTTGGAGGAGTATCAGATTCTTCCTCTTCTATTACAGCCAATCGTAGAAAATGCCATACTTCACGGATTGGAGGAAACGGAAAAAGGCGGGCTGATATCGATCGATGTCGCTGCAAAAGAGGATGAATTTTTAATCATCAATATATGTGATAATGGTCTTGGTATGACGGAAGAAGAATTAATTACCTTAACCGACAGTATTAATCTGCGCCACAAACAGGCTGCCTCCAATATCGGACTCTACAATATCAATCAACGAATTAAACTGTTTTACGGCGATGCCTATGGTATGGCAATTAAAAGCCAGCCTCATGCAGGTACCTTAGTATCTCTTACGCTTCCTTTACACAATACTATGGAGGAATAATTTATGATGAAAGTATTTATAGCAGATGATGAAGCAAGCATCCTGGAAGGGTTGAAATATATTATTAATTGGAAAGAACTTGGATTTACCATATGCGGTGAAGCAAGTAACGGCGAAGATACCTTGAACTGCATTCTTGCCTTAAAACCTGATCTGGTCCTATTGGATATACGTATGCCCAAATTACAGGGAATAGAAATAGTAAAAGCCGCCAGGGAACAGAAATTTAAAGGTCATTTTGTAATCTTAAGCGGTTTCTCTGATTTTAAGTATGCCCAGGGGGCAATCCGGTATGGAGTGGATTTCTACCTTACCAAGCCAATTGATGAAGATGAGCTATATAATGCTGTATTAGCTGTAAAAGAGTCCCTCGAACGAGAACATCTGCACACCAACACCATGAACCACTATAGGGAAAAAGCCAAATACACCATACTAAGAGATATTCTTCTTAATACCAGCGATTACTCAAGTATTAACCCTTTGGAAATGAATCTTCTTGCGCCGGTATATCAAGTGCTGATTTATGAGAATTACAACCAGGATACCAAATCAATTATTTACAGTTTTGCAGATATGTTAAAGGTGACAAATCATGGTAATAATTCCTTTGAACATATAAGTATCCATCAAAAAGATATTATTTTACTAAAAGGAGAATTTGCGCTGGAACGTTTTCTAGGTTTCCTGAATCATTACGAAGAGAAACCCCAAAAGGGGTCTCCTTTGGATTCCCTGTTTATAACTTATGGACGGCTAGTTCATACTTTAGAAGATATCCATTATTCGTATGAAGATGCCTTCCAATTATTAAACCGGCGTTTTTTTTGCGAACAGAACCAGCATGCCATAGGCTATGAACAACTGCCGGATTTCAATACCGTACACTATGAAATAAATGCAGAAAAAGCCAACTACTACAGCGATACCTTCTGTGGCTGTATTCAAAGTTTTAACCGGAAAATGATTGCAGATACCTTATCGGCCCTAAGCAAAAATCTTTACTACACAAATACAGAACTGTCTGGTATCAAGCTGTTCCTAACCGATATTTATTTACAGATAAAACAGAATATGAATCATATCTACAGTACCACAGATATACCCTTTCCCACTAATTCATCCGTAATTGATTTTATTGAAAGCAAGTATTATTTATATGAGATTATTCTATTCTTTTCCGAACAATTTGAGATGTTGATGAATGCCATCGGTAATTCCTCCAGCGAAAGCATACTGGAAGATATCGTTTATTACATCAATCACAATTACAGGGACAATATAAAACTTGAGACCATCGCACCACTGTTTGGTTATAATAGCTCTTATTTAGGAAAAATTTTTAACAAAAAAATGGGGGAAAGCTTCAATTGCTATATTGACCATGTCCGGATCAATCATACGATGGAACTGCTAAAGCAAAAAAATTTAAAGGTATATGAGGTATCTGAACTGGCAGGCTATAAAAATGTAGACTATTTTCATAAGAAATTCAAGAAGTATGTGGGGATAAGTCCGGCGGAATATAGAAAGAAACTAATTTCTGATTAAATAAAAGGGTGTGACCTACAGACGTGACAGGGTGTGACAACATACAGACGTAACAGTGTGTGACATGCAGACGTGACAGTGTGTGACATGCAGATGATGGCGCACTGTCACATCAGTAACACCTTCCTCTTAAATCTAATGCGCATCCTGCACGGAGGGCTTTCTATTTTGAAGATAGGATTAAAGAACTTTTCTCGTAAAAGGGGTTGTTGCAACTCAAAAGACTCAATTACCTGGGAGGGAATAAGAATTATATTTTGAAAAATTTTGCGTAAAGTCCAGGTTGGTATATTATAGTTTGCAACAGCCCCTTATATAGATTATATATTTTTAAGCCAGGTTTCTACAAGAGGAATCCAGCTCTGGCATTCTTCCTGTATACCATATCCATTCAGGCAGGCAGTTTCCTTAGTAGCCAATCCCAGACCGTGTCCTCCTGCCGGGTATAAATGAAATTCCGTAGGTATGTTTTTTTCTTTCAATGCCATTACAAAAAGAAGTGAATTCTCTGCCGGAACACAATCATCCGGGAATGTATGCCAGATAAAAGTTTTGGGAGTATCTTCTGAAACCTGTTTTTCCAGAGACATTTTATCCACCAGTTCCTCATATCGTTCACCTAACAGGTTATAAAAGGATTCCCGGTGGGCATGGATTCCGGACGTTATAACAGGATAATTTAGTATTAAGCCGTTAGGTCTTAGATTCTCTGCTTCAGTATGCAAAGCTTCAGAGAGAAAGCTTTCCTTCCAGAACACACCGTAACTAGCGGCTAAATGCCCTCCTGCGGAAGATCCCTGAACAATGATTTTATCCTTGTCAATATGCCATTCCCCTGCATTATTTCTTAAAAGTGCTACAACCGTTGCCAGTTCCAGCAAGGCAGTGGGATAAACTGCTGGTCTAATTGAATAACGCAGGATTACTGCATGATAGCCCATAGCCATAAACTTTACGGCCATAGCTTCTGCCTCTCTGTCTGAGGTCATGGCGTAACCGCCTCCCGGACAGATTACGATAACCGGTCTTACTCTGTTTTCATCAATCTCTTTTGAATTATCCAGCAGATAAGTATAGAGCTTTGTATCAGGCAGTGAGCCTTCTACCTGTATATCAATCACCTTATGTATCATACGAACGTTCTCCTTTATGTCTGTTTATTCGCTATTTTCTGTTCAATCTTTTTAAGAATGCCCAATTAACTAATCACTATATAACCAACGTACTCTCTAAAATTAGTACATCTTTGGCTTTTAAGCAGATTTTATTGCCTTTATCATAAACCGTACCGGACAATAGTTCCTTGCAGTTATTCTCTGCAATAATAATTTTCTCCTCCGATGTATGGTTCAAAACAAAAACAAAACTTTTATCTCCTTTTATCCGCCTTACAGCCTCCACATCAGAAGGCGTGTTAAGTACCGGTAAAACCTCCTTTTCTTCACATATTTCCTTCAGAAAATCCCGGTAGAACTCTCGGGAAGAACGGGTTCCTACGTAATATGCCGTTCCCTTTCCAAAAGTATTTTTTGTAATGCAGGGAGTATTTCCATAAAAGTCGTTTTCATAGGAACTTATGGTTTTTGCTCCTTCTAAATGCATTATATCACAGAGCAGTTTTGCCGGATACTGTTTTCCTTTCATAATAAAAGAATTTTCTTCTCCATTTGGCAGTGCATCGTTTTCTTCTACCCAGATTCCAAGAATATCCCGTAATTTACCTGGATACCCTCCCGTTATTACCAGGTCATGTTCATCAACAATACCGCTAAAGAAGGTCGTAAGAAACGATCCTCCCTGGTTTACAAACTCTCTGATTTTCTCATCATAATTTCCTTTTGTCATATATAAAAGAGGTGCTATGACTATTTTATATTTGCTTAATTCATCATCAGATCCAATAATATCCACCGGGATATTCTGTTCATGAAGAGCCGAGTAATAGTTCAGAATTTCATCCTGATACTTAAGTTCACAGCTGGGTCCGGCGGAATATTCCAGCGCCCACCAGTTATCCCAGTCAAAAAGGATGGCAGTTTTTGCATCGGATACCGCACCAAGCGTTTTATCTCCTAACTGCTTTAATTCTTCCCCAAGAGCCGTTACTTCACGAAACACTCTGGTATGCTCATGACCCACATGGTCTATTACCGCACCATGATATTTTTCGCAGGCTCCAATACTCCTTCTCATCTGGAAGAACATTATGGCATCTGCACCGTGGGCAGCTGCCTGGTAACTCCATAATCTCATAACCCCAGGACGTTTTAAAGCATTATATGCCTGCCAATTGGTCACACTGGGGGTCTGCTCCATTAATACAAAGGGCATTCCTCCCTTTAAACCTCTGATCAAATCGTGATTAAGTGCTATTTTTGAGATGGAATCACTATTAGACGGATAATTATCCCAGGATACAAAATCCATATACTTTGCCCATTTTTTATAATCAAGGGGTTTATAAAATCCCATTAAGTTCGTTGTTATAGGTATATCCGGAGTAATCGCTTTAATGACTTCATATTCTGCCAGGTAGCAGGCTAACATGCTATCAGAATTGAATCTTCTATAATCAAGGGAAATTCCCTGAAACATTGTCCTTTCGTAAGCAAAGTTTTCACTTAAGAGATTGGGAAGTACGATTTCATCCCAATCATAAAAAGTATGCCCCCAGAAAGAGGTATTCCAGACCCGGTTCACCTCTTTTATCGTCTTATATTTTTGTTTCAGCCAGACCCGAAACGCTTTTTCACAATTTTCGCAGAAACACTCCCCACCAAATTCATTGGATATATGCCAGGCAACAATATTGTCATACCCTTTGTAGCGAAGCGCTAATTCCTTCGCCAGGGCCACTGAGTATTTTTGATAGGTGGGACTGTTGGGGCAGGAATTATGCCTTCCCCCAAATTTACGTTTCATACCATTAAACTCAGTCCTTAAAATATCTGGATATTTTTTAGCCATCCAAGCCGGGTGTGCCCCTGTTGAAGTTGCCAAACATACTTTTAAGCCATGCTTCCTAACCAGGTCCATTATCTTATCCAGTTTTTCAAACTGGTAGGTGACTTCATCGGTCTGTAACTCGGCCCAACTAAATACATTCAGGGTTACAATATCAATGCCAGCCAAGGCAAATAACCGCATGTCCTCCTCCCAGATATCCTCACTCCATTGCTCCGGATTGTAATCTCCACCATAAACTATTTTCTTTACATTATTGCTGTTAATCACGCTTTCTGCTCCTTTCAAAAAACTTCCTAGCAGAATGGATTACAAAGCTGTACTCCATTTATGCCGGGAAGTTTTTCTATTTATCTGTTTCTATTATTGAAATAAATAGGTTAAATATTTACTTAATTAGAGGCTTTTGCAGCTTCAACTCTTGCAGTATTCTGATCCTTGGCATTCTGCATATCCATTGCCAGTACCTTATCATAACCAAGACCATTCACTGTCTCCTGCATTTCTTTTAATAAGCTGTTAAATTCATCATCACTGGAGGCAAATACCATCTTCCAGGAGTATTCAATTATGATAGCCTTGCATTGTCCTCTGATAGCAGTAATTTGAGAATCCTCTGCCGGTGCTACATATGAGCTGCCAGGAGCAACCAGAACCTGATTCTTGTTCGTTAAGTATTCAAGAGTAGTTTTAGCTCCCATCTTGTTCTGCCAATCTGTATCCAGAGGCGTTTTATTCATTTCAAGAACGGAATCCCACAGGGTATAGTTATATGGGAATCCGGATACCGGATTAATATCACTTGGTAATACTGTTAAAAAGTTTAACTGTGAAACACCGTCTTTCCAGGAACCGCCGCCCCAGTCTTCCGGCATAGTTGCATCACCATTTAATAAGGCCTCTTTACCAAAATCCGTTAATTCAGGTCTGTTATTTACCATATCCCAGGTCAGACCTTGTGGTCCGCTGGTACCTGAGGTTTGTGCACAGGACATTTGGACACCTTCTGGTGAATATAACCAGTCGATAAAGTCAGCAAGTCTTTCCGGATCTTCGGCTTTACTACCAATTGCCACTACTGTCTTACTTCCTACCGGAGTACAGCCATATGAGAATATCTTCATATCATCAATGGGTGCAAGCATAAAGCCCTTACCAGCTCCTTTATGTTCTGTGGTATTATATGCTGCCTGACCAAGCCAAGGCCATGGGGAATATAAAACAGCGCCGTCCTGATATTTCGTATATAAGGTATCATAATTCTGCGTAGTGGACTCAGGATCTAATAATCCCATCTTATTTGCTTCATAATAGAATTTTAAAACTCTGTTATAGATAGAATTGGTATCGATAATGCTTTGGTAATCGGAACCGTCCGCCTTAGCCAGTACAAAGCCCAGTTCATCATATCCATAAAGACAGGTAGGCTGTTTTGCCAGACACATCATATTTCCGTCCCAATCTTTAAATAAAGAAATTGCATATGTCTTCTGTCCGGAATCGCTGGTAGGATTGGCATCCTGCATGGATTTTAGTACCGGAAGCAGATCTTCCAGGGTTTTAATCTGCGGATAACCTACTGCTTTATAATCATCCCAGCGTACATATGGACCAAAAGTTAAGTCAAGACCTTCGGAGGGATTTGTTGCCGGTTGTGCGGAAACACTGGTGGGTATTGCATAGATACTGTCACCCTCTACCAGACTGTTTATGGAATCAATTGCCTTCTGATATTCAGAAATATTCTTTCTAGCAGCAAATAAATCCGTTACATCCTTTATTAAACCTGCCGTTACAAGATCTTGCAGTCTGCCGTTATCAGCTCCTACAATAATCAAATCCCCAAGATCACCTGCTGCTGAACGGGTCTGGAATAACGTGTCGCCGCCTCCTGCTACATTAGGAGCTATGATATTAAGTTCCATGTTGAATTTTTCTTTTACTACATCTGCAAACCATCCGGATTGGATTCCCTGATAGTTGGCAAGATTATCAAATACATCTACAGTTATAAAGTTCGGATATTTCTTAGCACCACTGTCCTCTGCGGCAGTTTCCTCTTTTGTTCCAGCATCAGCTGTTTTATTTGCATCCTCTGATGATACCGTACTATCACCGGCAGGTGCGACATTTGCTGTGTCCTCTGCTTTCTTGCCGCAGCCGGCAAGGGTAACTGCTGTCAGAATAAAACATAACAGTATACTTACTAATCTCTTTTTCATACCTTCATCCTCCATTTTTAATTTTATAAATTAGCAAAATAATAAATTATTTCGTTTTGCTCAAATTCAACCCTTAACTGAACCAATCATAATACCTTTTACAAAATATCTCTGGAACATAGGGTAGATAAATAAAATAGGCAATACTACGATTACGGTTACCGTCATACGAACCGAAGTCGGAGTCTGTTTGGTTGCAAGTGCCATAACATTGGTAGCAGTTCCCGCACTGTTTTTAATCAGGGTAGCTAAGGAACTAGCCTGGTTTATATAAGTATACAGTAAATATTGCAGGGAATATAATTTCTGGTCCGTCACATATATGAGGGTATCCTGAAAGGAGTTCCACTGTGCCACTGCGGCAAATATGGCTATCGTTGCCAAAATAGGCTTACTGGTAGGTAGGATAATTTTTGCAAAGATTTTAATAATACTTGCACCGTCAATTTCTGCCGCTTCCTGCAAAGAAGCCGGAATGGATTCTACATAAGTCTTTACCAGAATAATATTAAAGGGCTGTACAATTACCGGAATAATATATACCCAGAAGGAGTTAGTAAGCCCCAGGGTTTTCATGGTAATAAATAAAGGAATTAAGCCTGCATTAAAATACATGGTAATTACAATAAACCGATACCAGAACTTTCTCCCCCACATCTTCTGCTGTGTAAACATAAACCCTAAAAAGGCAGAAGCAAGTACGGTTAGGCTGGTTCCAACGGCAGTTCTGGCCAAGGAAATTTTAACTGCTGCCGGCAGACCTTTTAATTTTAATACTTCTATGTAGTTCTTAAGATGGATCTGTTCCGGCAATAATCGAATTAATCCTTTGGCACTTAAATCATTGGCACTGATTGTATTAATCGCCAGATAATAAAACGGATAGACGCAAATCAAGGTAATCAGGGCAAATCCAGTATAATTAAAGATTTGAAACAGAATATCCTGTTTGGTATACTTTTTCTTTTTTAACTTCACTCTGTGTTCCATTTTGAACTCCTTTCTGCTAGATAATGGATACTCCACGTATTTTCTTAGATGCATAGTTGACCGCTGCCAGTAAAGTGATGCTGACTAAACTCTTTAGCATGCCGATGGCGGTTGCCAGGGACGGGCTTGCACCAGTCATACCAATGTTGTACACATATAAGTCAAGTACCTGGATATGTTCTTTGTTAAAGGAATTCTGAAACACATAATACTGATCCAGACCATTGTTTAAGAAATTGGCAATGGACAGCATAAGTAATACAAAAAAGGTAGGCATCAGAGCTGGTAAGGTAATGTGACGCATCAGCTTAAAGCGGTTTGCACCATCCACTCTTGCCGCTTCATATAACTCCTGGTCAACTCCGGCTATGGCTGCAAGATACATAATCGCTCCCCAGCCAAGACCTTTCCAGGTGTTCCATAAAAGCATCGTAAGCCAGGTATGGGAGTCCCCGTCTAAGAATTTAATCGGTACCTTAATTAATCCAAGGTCAAGCAAAACCGTATTAAAAAGACCCGTATTCGAGAATAAACTAAAGGCTACTGAAAATACCATGACCCAGCTGATAAAGTTTGGTAAAGTGGTCAGGGTCTGTACTAAATTTTTAAACCATTTACATTTTATTTCACTAAGAAGAATGGCAAAAATTACTGGGAATATCGAAGTAGCAAGGGTCAGACCACTCATTGCAAAGGTGTTCATCATTACCTTCATTAATTGACTTACCTGCATGGGATTGCTGAATAACATTTTAAACCATTGCAGACCTACAAAATCACACTGAGAAAGTTTTAAAGGCGGTTTATAATCAAAGAAGGCATATATCCAGCCATGTAAAGGAAAGTAAGAAAAGGTAAAGGATAATAATATAAAAGGCAATACATATAAAAATAACTTTACCCCTTGCAGGTTCTGCCTTTTCTTCACTTTTTGATGCAGATTAGTTTGTGTTGCTGACTTTCGCATGTTTAACCTCCAGAAATCGGTACTGATCATAAAAGTAATAATGTTTAATGACTGAATAAATAGTACCATTTTTCTTTTTCTAATTATACTGTAAAAATTTTAGATGAATTATAGTAGTAATTTGACTTTTATTACTTACTGGAAATTATTGTCATTTTTTGTTAAAGTTGGTTATTAAACCTGAACATAAAATAAGGATTATATTTTGTAATAATTTGTTTTAAGTCCGCCCAAATATACGGCTGTGATTACCTGCTTGCCGCCTTTTCAGCATACTTTCCACAAATTTTACATAAAATATAATCCTTATTTTCATCCAAGTAGTTTTTTCTTTGAATTTGTACCACCACAATTAGAACAGGTAAAACTTTAGGGTTCTACAGGTGTGTTTCACCGTCTATCTGTTTCTCCGTTTCTCTATATCTCTATTTCTCTATATCTCTATATTCCAGTAAGTATTAATATCGTTCAAACTGATATTATTCACGAAATTCTTCTTTATACTTAAAAATATCTCCAAATCATACAGTAATAAATACAGTACTGCCCGGTTCTCAAATTCTTCCCTGGTCAACGGGTTGGGCTCTTCCTTAAACGCCGCCTTTATTTGTCTTAACTCTTCCAATAAACGCTCTGCATTATTATACTCGTGGAATTGCTCCCGTATCTTGTCCATATATAAAGCCACCACCTGTGCCTGCGGCGGAATTGCTGTTAGCAAACTTACCTGCTCCGCTATGTGGCTTAATATAGTAAACTGACTCCTCCTCATCATAAAGTATTGAAGGTAATATCTGGTATCCCTTAATAATGTATTGTTCATATTATCATAAGCTCTTGATAATGCTTCCCTTAGATGAATATCTATTTCTTTAAGCTTTTCCGATAGCTTTGCCCTGTCTAGTTGCTCTGTTTGCAAGGTAAGTTTTATCTGCTCTGATTCCTCCGTTTTTAATCTTTGTTCTGTCTGCTTTGGCAGTTTCCTGTTATGGGTCATATCCTTGGATAATATAGAAAGAACCACTCTTATATCTTCCTCAATCAATCGCATGTCTGCCTTAACTGCCTTTACATTACCAGGCATATACAGATTTAAAATAATGCCAATGAGAATACCTAGTATCATCAGCTTACTTTCATTAAAGATAAGTACCGGCTCCATATTTTTTCAATAAGAAAATGGGTTACCAGAACGGAACACATGGCAATTCCTTCCTGAAGCTTTAGTAAATAGCTTAATGAGATGAACACCAATAAGAAAATACCGAAGGTTACAGTATAAAACCCCAAAGAGGTAAACAGAACATATGCTGTCAACAAAGCCAGTATAAATGCAAGAAGACGCTTTCCGGCTACCAGTAAGGTTTCCTTTTTCGTATCCTGAATGCTTAACAAAGTAATAATCCCCGCAGATGCGCTGTAGTTAAGCCCGAGCAGATCTGCAATCAGTATGGCTGCACTGCTTCCGGCAGCTATTTTCAAAATCTTAATAAAATTAATTTTACCACTTGTTAAATACTTAAATCCTTTCAACTCTTCCACTTCCCTTCTATACCAACTAACCTGATCATCTGTTGTCATTCTATGATTGTTAAGCCCCAACTTTGAAGTCAACCCTTATTACACCTGATTGTGTGCCGTTAAAATACTTTAAAAGATATCCCTGCTTATAATCACAATCCTCCATTAAGCGTACAATTTGTTATCTAAGTTTATGATATCATACACATAATGTCAATAAACTAGATAATGCAAGCTTTAGTGCTTACAACCAATTACACAAAATTAAAACAGACACTAGCCGTCAAAGGTGGCTTATGAAGCCGTTTTTCCTACCATTGACGGTTGCTGTCTGTCTTTAAGTATCCCAGATTTATGAGATAATAGGGGAATTATCTATTTAAGGTAACTCGCCGGATGCTCAATAAAAACGCGAGTTATTTTAATATACAGGTAATAACAGAATCTTTTCCATACTCAGAAGGAATAATAAAGGTTCCCGTCTCATTTACTTCGATTGCCGCCCCACTAACAGAATCTACATTTTTCACATCGTGTAAATAAACCTTATAAGGCGTTCCTTCCTCGAAGTTCTGAACACTTATCGTAATTTTATTGCCTTCCTTTACTACACCTGCACTTAACTTAAGTTCTGCCGACATATTATAAACGTTAGTTTTAGCTTCTGTTCCTTCTGTTAACTGATATACTTTTAGAGTTACATCCTTTGCATAATCATATTCCGGTTTGGAATCCACAGCACCTACTGCTATAATGGAATTTTCTTTCACCAGACAAGGGATGCTTAAATAATCATGGTGTTCTCTCACCCATCTGCCGCCAGTTACTGACTTACCTGTAAGGAAATTAGTCCAGTTACCCTCTGGTACATAATATTCTGCCATTCCTTCTTCGTTAAAGATAGGTGCAACAAGTAAATTGTCACCAAGCATATATTGTTTATCCAGATACTGACAGGTGGGATCCTTCTGGAATTCCAAAACCATGCTTCTCATGGCAGGAATACCGGTTTTATTGGTATCGATAGCAGTTTTATAAAGATAAGGCATTAGTGAAATTTTTAATTTTGTAAAGAAACGTGCTACTTCAACGGATTCTTCATCATAAGCCCAGGGAACACGGTAGGAGGAACTTCCATGTAATCTGGAGTGGGAGGACATTAAACCAAAAGCAACCCATCTCTTATAAACATCCGGGGTGGAGGTATCCTCAAAGCCTCCGATATCATGGCTCCAGAATCCAAAACCAGACATAGTTAAAGATAATCCACCCCTTAAACTTTCAGACATGGATTCAAAATCTGACCAGCAGTCTCCGCCCCAGTGTACTGGGAATTTTTGTCCACCTGCAGTCGCACTTCTTGCGAATACCACTCCATTGCCTTTTCCACACTTTCTCTCAACAAGACCGAATACCGTTTTATTATAGAGATAAGTATAATAATTATGCATTCTTATGGGGTCTGCTCCGTTATAATATACAACGTCCTTAGTAGGGATTCTCTCACCAAAATCTGTTTTGAAACAGTCTACACCCATATCCATCAACACTTCCAGTTTTGAGGCAAACCATTCACAGGCTGCCGGATTGGTAAAGTCCACCAGCGCCATACCGGGCTGCCACATATCCCACTGCCATACATCACCGTTGGTTCTCTTTACAAAATATCCGTTTTTCATACCTTCTTCAAACAGAATGGATTCCTGTGCAATATAGGAGTTAATCCATACACAGATTTTAAGACCTTTCTCTTTTAGACGCTTTAACATACCGGCAGGATCTGGGAATACTTCTTTATCCCACTGGAAATCCGACCAGTTAAAGCCCTTCATCCAGAAACAATCAAAATGGAATACACTTAATGGAATATCTCTTTCAGCCATACCATCCACAAAACTGGTTACGGTAGCTTCATCATAATTGGTAGTAAAGGAAGTCGATAACCATAAACCGAAGGTCCAGGGTGCAGGAAGTGCCGGTTTACCGGTTAAATCCGTATACCTTGAAATCGCTTCTTTCATAGTAGGCCCATTAAATATAAAGTAATCCAAACTTTCTCCAGGAACAGAGAAACCAACCTTTTTCACCATCTCAGAACTAACTTCAAAGGATACCTTATCTGTATGGTTTACAAATACACCATAGCCTCTGTTTGACAGATAAAAAGGAATATTTTTGTAAGATAACTCCGTAGAGGTACCACCGTCTTCATTCCAGATATCTATGGTTTGTCCGTTTTTAATAAAAGGTGTAAAACGTTCCCCCAGTCCGTATATCAATTCTCCTACGGATAAGCCTAACTGCTCTCTCATATAAGCATCTTTATTGTCGGTTTCGTAAGCAAGTCCTTTAAAAGCTGTCTTCATGTATGCCAGATCCCGCCACTTACTATCGGTTAGTTTATAATCGTCCCGATTAAATTGTATTGCTGCATTATGTTTATTAATTGTTACATTTAAAGAACCGCTTGACAATTTATAATTCGAGTCTGTTTCCTCAATATTTAAATTCTGAGTTTCATCAATAGACAACTCAAAATTCGGTCCGTGGTCAACTACTCCCATATAATGAAAAGTCTGAACTCTTAAAACTTCCGGCGCTGGTGCGGAAATCTTAATTGTCAGATTTGGTCCTCCGAGTGTATCTCCTCGATGGTTAATTTTATGAGTAGGAGCACAAAAGGTTATGCTGTTATCCGATCTTCTTGTCTCATATACTTCAGCCGGGCTAAAGCACTCGGTTCCTTCTCTTTGTACCCAACATCCATTACTAAATTTCATAAATATCTCCTTTCAGGCAATTGATTTTACTAGGTAATAACGAAACTGATAATTTATCTGCTCTCATGCAATTATTAATATTTTAGGTTAAAGCCTGCCCTCATAGTGACATACCCTGAAACAAGCTTAGCTGAATTGTTAATCCCTAAAACCTGTATAGTTTCGCAACTTACGAAACATATCTGATTTTTCGTAAGTCTATCTGATTTTTCTTATCAGTTCTATTATATCAATAATTTAAAATTGGGCAATGTTTTATATCATAACGACCATGTATTTTGTTTAACAATTATACTAATCAAAACAATAGAACAAATTATCAGTTAAACTGGCACTTTCGAGCTACAGTGATCCTGACAGCAAGGAATTACCTCTTAGAGATGCTCCCATTCATAATGGCGTTTATTCAAATCGACGCTAATTTTTATTATGGCACAAAGTTTCTAGTTACTAAAACTTTCGGTCAGAACGAAACTCTCAAACCGTCACTACCTCTAGTGCGGTGCGTATCATGGCAAGCTTCCTTAGTAAATGAAATTAGTATCCTGTTACTTAAATGTGGCTTACAAACAATTATCCCCCTATAAAGTGTTTCAGAAAAATAACATTTGATACACCTTAAAGAGGGATAACTTTATTCCATACTTATATTAAACTGACAGGGTACTTATATTTTCTATTTTTTATAGATTTCTTTAATCAAAGTCTCAAATTCCTCAACCGGAACCGGTCTGGAATACAAATATCCCTGGGCCATATCACACAATACGGTTTTTAAGAAGTCCGATTGAGTCTGGGTTTCCACGCCTTCCGATAAAACCTTCATATTCAGCTGTTTTGCCATACTGATAATACTAGATACAATAATCTGTTCTTCTTTTAGCATATCACCCTGTCCAAAAAATTCCTTGTCCAGCTTAATAACATCGGTCTCCATATTCTTTAATAAGTTAAGAGACGAATAACCTGCTCCAAAGTCATCTATAGAAACACCAAAGCCCAAATTTCGAAGCTTTTTCATTGTGGTTAGAGCAGCCTCTGCGTTGCTCAAAAAAATGCTTTCCGTAAGCTCCAATTCCAATAAATAGCAGGGTATCTGATAGTGATCCACTAATTTTTTAATTTCATTGACAAAATCCTCATCATTTAGATGAATTCTAGACACATTAACAGATATGGGAACTACCGGCATACCAGTATCAATCCAGGATCTGATTAACTTGCATACTTCTTCATATATATAAAAATCCAGATTTACAACAAATCCATTACGCTCAAACAATGGTATAAAATCATTGGGTGGAATCAGTGTACCATCTTTCTTTTTCCATCTAACTAAAGCTTCTGCTCCAACTAAATTATTATCCTCCAGCCCTATTTTAGGCTGCAGATAAACGATAAACTCTCCGTTTTTTAAGGCCTGTTCCATGGAGTTGGTAATTTCTGCTTCCCTTTGAAGCTGAATTTTCATATTGTGGTCAAAAAACTTGCAGGCAGTTTTGGGTGAGTTCTTAATACTTTTCCTGGCTACATTCGCATTATCAATTGCAATGGTTATATCTTCCCCAGGTTCAATCAAAGCTACACCACTAGCGACAATAAACTTATTGCCCGGATACTTTGCCCGCTGCATGATATTGAATTGTTCATTGATTGCCATAATTTGGCTATTAAGTTCTTCTTCCTCCTTTATAGGGACTGCAGCCAAAAAATTATCTTCCGACACTCTTGAAAAACCTATATCTTTGGTACCATTCGCCGTCAAAAGCTGAGCAAAGTCACATAATATCTTATCACCTATGTCATATCCCAGCGTATCGTTGATATATTTAAATTGTGTTATATCCGAATAAATAATTGCATAATTTTGTTCTGGATGATCGGCTAATAGCTGTATTACATCTTTCTTAAATTTATGTAAGGTTGGCAGACCTGTTAATACATCATAATTCTTAATTTTGTACAACTGTGCACTGGCCCGTTCTGAAGCTCTTAATTTTAACAAATACGAGGATATGATCTTGGTAATGGTAACTAAGGAATCAATTTCATACTGAGTCCAATATCTTGGCTTTTCACAGTCATGAATGCTGACACAGCCTTTTAAATTGCCGTTCTCAAATATACCACATTGAAGTAATGCCTGGATTTCTAAAGAATCAAGAATATTCTTATCTTTATCTGATATGGCCTCGTTTACGTTACTAATTAAAAATATTCCATTCTCATTAAACTTACGGGCATTGTCCTGTAATTTTGTAATAAATATATTAAGTTTATCTTTCTCCGGTTTTATGCCGTCTTTACAGCTTAGATATGTAATGTTTAAATTTGAATTTGATATAGAATTTTCTAATATACAGATATGATTACAATCAAATTGTGCCCTAACCTTGTTTAACAAAAGATTGATTGCACTGTTTACATCCTTTGTCCGTGACATGATATCAAAGGCAAAAGCAGTAATTTCTTTATCAAAATTATTACTTCCATAGGCTCTTGTCTTCGTTATCTTATATTTCTCATAGCAGTCATGGTCTATATAATTGCTGGTATTTTGTATATCCTGATAGAAACCGTAAAATCTCTTGTGGCGCTCTCTCGTATGTATTAATGCTGCATCTGCTTTCATAAAAAGCTGCATAAAATCCAGCCCGTCATTGGGATAGACTCCGATACCTATACTGCAGGACATTGTATAATCCGTATTCTCACCGGTATAGGTATTACGAAAGACAGAGTAGATCTCCTCTGCTTTGTCTTTAAGAAGCTCCGGACTTTCAACATTCTTTAAAAATATTAAGAATTCGTCCCCGCCAATCCGACCTGCAATATCCGTATCGTAAAAGATTTTTCGTAAGGATTCTGCTATATTGACCAAAACCGTATCTCCGAATAAATAACCCAGATTTTCATTCACCACCTGGAAATTATCTATGTCAACAATCATAAGTGCGTGATGGGAATTTTGTTCGGAAGTCATTAAAAACTTTTCTATAATACGCCTGGTATATTCTTTATTGAATAATTTCGTCAGGGAATCCTGTTTTTCCATCTCTTTTATACGGTAGCTCTCCATGAGCTTACGTTCTTTCTGACGAAACATCTCCTGTTTAATCTCTTCCCAGTTAGCTCCGTCTATTAAAGCGGAGTATATGGTATTCTCATAAACAAATTCAATATAATTATCTTTTTCTATGTAATTACTAATCACGCCATCCGGCAATGAAATATGCGAAAAAAAATCCATTAATTGATCTTTTGTGTAAAGATTTCTTTTCCTTAGTATTTTATCGTTACCATCCATGCTTTGTATTTTCCCATCTTCCCTGATGTACTTTTATAAGTAGAATCATTATGAATTATACCATGGATTTTACTATCAGACAACCATAAAAAGCGAAAAAAAACGCCGCTGATACAGGCTGTAAACACAAGCTCCTATTATACAGCGCGGCCTTACGGTAATTTAGAATAATAAAGATATTTATTCATATATTTAATTAATGAATTCTATATAGGAGATGATGACCTTGGATCAAAATTGCAGGGAATATGCCACCAGTGAAGATTATGCAGAATTTATTGTAGAGTTTGGGCAGTCACTGAATCAGCTAACGACTATCCCAAATACCTGTTTTGCAGCCCTTAATACGACTCATGCTGTTGTTTATGTCCCAATTGGCAGTGTTCCTGATAATCTGATTCAGACACATGGCTACGGCATTTTTCCAAGTTGCTTTGGTTTAATGGATACCGGTAGTCTGGAAGCTTCCGGGGTTACGAGAATTCGAAATGTACCTGGTTTCAATCTTCGCGGAGAAGGTGTGTTAGTAGGCATGATCGATACGGGTATTGATTATACACATAATGCCTTTAAAAATGCAGACGGCACCACCAAAATATATTCCATATGGGATCAGACAATCCAGACTGGACAGTCGCCGGAGGGCTTTTATTATGGGTCTGAATATACTCAGGAACAGATAAACCTTGCCCTCCAAAATTCCGATCCTCTCTCCGTAGTACCAACTACCGATGAGAATGGCCATGGTACTTTTTTAACCGGTATCGTTGCTGGTACCGATAGTTTGGAAAATAATTTCGCGGGAGTTGTTCCCTTTGCCGATATTGTAGTAGTAAAATTAAGGCAGGCAAAGCAGTTCATCCGAAATTTCTTTTTTATTCCTCAGGATGCGGTGTGCTATCAGGAAACCGACATCATGTTAGGCATTAATTATCTGCTGGCTGTGGCGAACCGGTTAATGAGACCTTTATCCATCTGTATTGGATTTGGTACTTCCCAGGGTGCCCATGACGAAAGAGGCGTATTAAGTACTTACCTTTCTGCAGTTGCAGATTTAAGCGGGATTGGCGTATCCATCGCAGGGGGTAATGAAGGAAATCGGGGTCACCATTTTCAGGGGACTATTACCAGAGGCAGTGAATACCAAACTGTAGAGTTAAGGGTCGGACCAAATGAAACCGGATTTTCAATGGAATTATGGGGTAATGCCCCCAGCACCTTTTCCATAGATATCCTTTCACCCACCGGTGAATTCATTCCGAGAATTCCGGCCAGAATAGGTGAAACCAGGGTAATCCGTTTTATTTTCGAAGAAACCGTAATCTATGTGGATTACCAGATTGTAGAAGCACAAACAGGCGATCAGCTTATTTTGCTGAGGTTTCGTGCTCCCACGGAGGGTATCTGGAGATTTCGGGTCTATTCAAACATTGATTTGGATTCAAGGTTTAATATTTGGCTTCCTATATCAAATTTTATCAGTGACCAGACTTATTTTACCCAGGCAACACCGGAAACTACTCTTACTTCACCCGGCAATACCATCGTACCAATTATATTAACAGCATATGATTATACGAATCAGAGCCTTTATATCAATGCCAGCAGAGGCTTTACCAGAACAGAAAATATAAGTCCTGACCTTGCTGCACCGGGAGTCAATCTTGTTGGTCCTGCCCCTGGCAATACCTATACTACTATGTCAGGTACCAGTGTGGCTGCTGCCCACACAGCAGGTATCGCAGCTATGATACTCGAATGGGGAATTGTAGAGGGCAATTATACCCAGCTTGACAGCGTGGAAATTAAAAATCTGTTAATCCGTGGGGCCAGAAGAGCCCCGAATAACGTCTATCCAAACAGGGAATGGGGTTACGGTATCCTGGATATCTATAATTCCTTTAACAGTTTAAGAGGAGAGACCGCCGGGTAAGTAAAATCCTTACGGATATATTTAATTTACCGGACAGATGTCAAAGAGTTTGTGCTTGTCAGACTCTATTGTATAAGAAAGCTGCTGTAAATTCAGGCTATAAAGATAATAAGCTAGAATTACAGCAGCTTTCCACATATCATTCCTAATATAGAATGACGTCTTCAATGCACAAACTTCGCAGTAAATAAACTTAAAAACACTTGATAAAATCAGGTCTAAATCTAAATTGATAGCATAATCAATGCTTTCTAGGTTAACTTAGGTGCTGATTTTATCAAGTATTAATACAAAATAACCGCGAAGGTTGAATAAATAATCTATAATTTTGCTATATCAATTAATGAAATATTCTCCATATCTGCATTTTCTAAACTGGTTAGCAGGGCATTGGCTGTATCCAGAGAGGTTAAGCAGGTTACACCGGTTTCTATAGAGGTACGGCGGATTAAGAAACCATCTCTTGATTTATCCCGTCCCTGTGTCGGGGTATCGATAACCAGATCAATCTCATGTCCAAGAATCAAATCAATAATGGTTGGTGCTTCTTTATCCAGCTTGTTAACCGGGATTGCTTCTACTCCATTCTCATTTAAGAATTTTGCAGTGCTTCTGGTTGCATAGATTTCATAGCCAAGAGCCTTAAATCTTCTGCCGACTTCCACAGATTCCAATTTATCCGCATCTTTAACGGTCATAATCATCTTCTTGTGTTTAGGAAGATTGATGCCAGCACCTAAAAAGGCTTTGTATAATGCTTCATTAAAAGTCTTGGCAATTCCTAAGCATTCGCCGGTGGACTTCATCTCCGGTCCAAGGCTGATATCAGCGCCGTGTAATTTTTCAAAGGAGAATACCGGCATCTTGATGGCAATATAATCCGCACTTGGCGCCAGTCCGGTTCCAAAACCTAAATCTTTAATCTTTTCACCCAGTATAACGCGGGAAGCAAGTCCTACAATGGGGATACCGGTTACTTTACTGATATAAGGAACCGTACGGCTGGAACGGGGATTTACCTCGATTACATATACTTCATCCTGATACAGGATGAACTGGATATTGATCAGGCCGATTACATTCAGGGATTTTGCCAGTTTTCTCGTATAGTCAACAATTACATTGGTGAGCCGTTCAGTAATATTCTGAGCCGGATATACGGAGATACTGTCACCGGAGTGAATACCGGCACGCTCTACGTGTTCCATGATTCCCGGGATTAAAATATCTTTACCATCACATACGGCATCTACTTCTACTTCCTTGCCCATTAAATACTTATCTACCAGAATCGGATGTTCCTGCACATTGATATTAATAATTGCCATAAACTCTCTGATATCTTCATCGGAGATGGCAATCTGCATTCCCTGTCCTCCAAGTACATAAGAAGGTCTTACTAATACGGGGTAGCCTAACTCATTCGCAACTGCAATTGCTTCCTCCGTAGTAAATACGGTCTTACCGGCAGGTCTTGGAATACAGCATTCTTCCAGGATAGCATCAAATAATTCCCTGTCTTCTGCTGCATCTACATTCTCAGCCGAGGTTCCAAGGATAGGAACTCCCATTTTTAATAGGGCTTCCGTTAATTTGATGGCTGTCTGTCCCCCAAACTGTACAACTGCACCGTCCGGATGTTCTAAGTCTACAATGCTTTCCACATCTTCTGGAGTTAAAGGTTCAAAATATAACTTATCCGCTATATCAAAGTCCGTACTCACGGTTTCCGGATTGTTATTGACAATTATGGTTTCATAGCCTGCTTTTCTTAAAGCCCATACGCTGTGTACGGAGCAATAGTCAAATTCAATACCCTGACCGATACGGATGGGACCGGAACCTAAAACCATTACTTTTTTCTTATTATTAACTGGCTCTACTTCATTAACACTGCCAAAGCAGGAGTAATAATAAGGGGTACTGGCCTCAAATTCTGCCGCACAGGTATCCACCATCTTATATGCAGGTATGATTCCGTATTCTTTTTTACGGAGATTCTTAACTTCTTCTAAGGTCTTACCGGCAAATTCTGCGATAACCCGATCCGGGAATTCCAGTCTTTTCGCTTCTTCCAGTAATTCTTTCGTCAAAGGCTTGTTCTTTAAATCCTGTTCCAGCTCAACTAAAACAGCGATTTTATCTAAGAACCATCTATCTATTTTAGTTATATCAAATATTTCATCATAGGAAATTCCCCTGCGAAGGGCTTCTGCTATAACAAATAATCGTCTGTCATCGATCTGATATAATTTTTCTCGGATTTCATCAATGGGATATTGATCATAATTACCATAAGAGAGGCTGTAAATATTTTGTTCCAGGGAACGAAGTGCCTTCATTAAAGCTCCTTCAAAATTGGTGCAGATACTCATAACCTCACCGGTAGCTTTCATCTGGGTGGTCAGGGTTCTCTTTGCCATAATGAATTTATCAAAAGGCCATTTCGGTATTTTAACAACCACATAGTCAAGGGCTGGTTCAAAGCTGGCATAAGTTTTGCCGGTTATTACATTCTGGATTTCATCCAGGTTATAACCAAGTGCAATCTTGGCAGCAACCTTGGCGATGGGGTAGCCTGTAGCTTTAGAAGCCAGAGCGGAAGAACGGCTTACCCTTGGATTAACTTCAATTACGCAATATTCAAAGGTATCCGGATGGAGGGCATACTGTACATTACAGCCGCCGGTAATATTTAGTTCAGTTATAATATTTAGTGCCGAGGATCTTAACATCTGATATTCTTTATCAGAAAGGGTCTGTGAAGGTGCTACAACGATGCTGTCACCGGTATGTACGCCTACCGGATCAATATTTTCCATATTACATACGGTGATGCAGTTGCCTTGTTTATCCCTCATTACCTCATATTCGATTTCCTTCCAGCCTGCAATACAGCGTTCAATAAGGCACTGTCCAACACGGCTTAATCGAAGTCCGTTGGTACAGATTTCTTTTAAATGCTCTTCATTCTGAGCAATTCCGCCGCCGCTGCCCCCTAAGGTATAAGCCGGACGTACTACTACGGGATAACCAATGGTTTCTGCAAAGGCTACCGCTTCCCCTACCGTTGTTACTACTGTACTTGGCGCACAAGGCTCACCGATTTTTTCCATGGTAGTTTTAAATTCCAGACGATCCTCTGCTTTTTTTATGGTTTCTGAAGTGGTACCAATTAATCTTACATCATTATCTTTTAAGAAACCGGATTCTTCTAATTCCATTGCAATATTTAAAGCTGCCTGACCACCAAGGGTAGGAAGGACACTGTCCGGTTTTTCTTTTAATATGATCTTCTTTACCATATCTGGTGTTAAGGGTTCAATGTATACGATATCTGCAATATCTTTATCCGTCATAATTGTTGCAGGATTTGAGTTAACCAATATAACGCAGATACCTTCCTCTTTTAAGGAACGGCAGGCCTGAGTGCCTGCATAATCAAATTCTGCCGCCTGTCCGATAATAATTGGACCGGAGCCTATAACCAACACTTTTTTGATGCTTTCAATCTTTGGCATTATTGTACCTCCATCATCTGAATAAACTCATCGAAAAGGAACTCTGAATCCTGGGGACCTGCACAGGCCTCTGGATGGAACTGAACCGTAAATATATTCTTTCCTAAGTAATGATATCCTTCTATTGTTCCGTCATTGGCATTAATAAAACTCTTTTCTGCAACAGAATCACTCATGGAGCCGTCTTCTACTACATAACCGTGATTCTGGGAGGAGATATATACCCTGCCTGATTTTAAGTCTTTCACCGGATGATTGGCACCTCTGTGTCCGTACTTTAGTTTCTTGGTATCCCCGCCATTGGCCAGTGCCATTAACTGATGACCCAGACAGATTGCAAAGATAGGGACGTTACTTGCATACATTTTTTTGATTTCTTCGATTATTTCCACACATTCCTTCGGATCTCCGGGGCCATTGGACAACATGATTCCGTCCGGGTTTTCTGCAAGGATTTCTTCTGCTTTGGTAAGCGCTGGATAAATCGTAACATCACAGCCTCTTTTTAATAAGCAGTCTTTGATATTATCTTTGGAACCGTAATCCAGTAATGCCACTTTAAAATCACCTTTTCTATAAGGATGAATTTTCAGTCCGCTTCTTGCATTATCCGCATCGGTTGGTACAAATTCCTTGGCATAATAAGTCTTTTTCTCTTTGCAGGTTACCTTCTCAACAACCTTTGTTACCTGATGACCTTTTAACTTCTGAATGACTTCCTCTAATACAAAATTCTCATTGGTCGTAATCATACCGTTCATAGTACCTTTTTCCCTTAAAATCTTGGTTAAGGCTCTGGTATCGATTCCTGAGATTCCCGGTATGTCTTTTTCCGTTAAAAAAGTTTCAATGCTGTCCTCACTTCGGAAGTTACTTGGGCGCCTTGCAATTTCTCTTACAATATATCCGTCCACCCATGGTCTTTTTGATTCCATATCCTCATAGCAGATACCGTAATTTCCAATTAACGGGTAAGTCATCACAACTGCCTGACCTGCATAAGAGGGATCTGTTAACACCTCCAGATATCCTGTCATTGAGGTGTTGAACACTATTTCACTAATCATATCCCTAGTTGAACCAATACTTTTACCTGTGAAAACATTACCGTCTTCCAGTATTAGAAAAGCTTTCATAACTTCCACCTGTCCCTTTCAAATAATGTAGTGCATTTTAAAGTAACTGCTGCCTGGTCGTGTGAAGTTATATTACCCGCATAATCAAGTATTCATCCTGTGCTTTATAACTTTATTCACCTGCCAAGTCTACTGATACCCAAATTGTCAAAATTCTATCATATCTTTATTTAAAATGCAACACTTATTTTCAATTTAATTCAAATTAATTATTATTCACTTTTTGTTTATAATTATAAGATATTAATAGAATTTAATCAAGCAAAATGTTCGGTTTTTTCAAAGTGACCTTACCGTGAGAAAAAAGGTGAAAATTCGTTTACCTGCCTTTTCTTTCTAGTTAAGACGGTTCTGTTGAAGTAAATCGTGTGAAAGGCGGATTCTCCATGATATTATCCCTTGGTTTGTATAAATATAAGAAGATTTTTATGCAAATAAATAAAGACTTAATAATCTAAGATATATAAATCTATACCTTAAATTATTAAGTCCGCTGTATTTGTAAGCTCACATTTTAAGTCACAATAGCCAAGGGCTGCTTCCTACAATTATTCCTATTACTCACTCAAACTTCGCAGTTAACAAACTTAGAAACACTTGATAAAATCAGCCCTAAAGCCAAATTGAAGCATGATTATGCTATGTTTCATAAGTGCTTTATTCTGAGTCTGATCATTCACTTATGACTTTTTCAGGTGGTTCAGACTCAAAATGCACACTGTTTGACGAGTCTAGCAAGGAATTTGCGCTTTTTGGGTCTTGCTTTAATTGCTTATTGTAATTCTGCTATTCTGGTAACCGCTACATAAAGTTCTGAAATCCGATACCAGGTTGGTAAATCCACAATTCCGTTAGCGGGAAGACCAAAGGTCTGTTGGAATGCTTTTACCGCTTCTTCTGTCTGTGGACCGAAGACCCCATCTACAGCAACTTTGGGTATTACAGTATATACATTTGCAATAGCATTTAATTGTTCCTGCATCTGTCTTACGCTGTCACCCCTGGAACCAATTGTTAAATTGGCACCCGGCCAGGAGGAGGGTACTCCTGCAACTTCATTGGCAGAATTAATATACATATTGGAACCGTAAAAGTTCCGAAGAATCTGTATTGGCGTAAGTCCCTGATCACCAAGATCTTTTGAACCCCATTGGGTCATCCGTATCGCAACAGGGTATGTATTCTATTAATTGGTTTTCTCTTCATTCGTCTTCACTTCCATTTTTCCTATACCTGAATTTTCCGTATCCTCAATATCTTCTTCAATATTGCTTTTTAATATTTTTTCCGTATTTTCAATTATTATATCCTTAATTTTACCCGCGGCATCCGGCTCGATTTTCTTTAGCAGCTGAATCTGATGGTCTGATTTGGCCATATTATAATATAAAGCCTTTGCAACGGCATATCCGCCCCAACCTGCTAAACAGACCTGATAGAGATTACCGGTGTCAATCCCAAACCCCTGCATGAAAAATAGTGCCACTGTCATTACCCAGCATTCAAACCGTGAATACTCTAATAGTTTTTTACTAAATGGCAGAAAATTAGTGCTTGCTCTTCTCTTTTTTGATTTTTTGATCATATATCACCTGCTTTCCTTATAAAATGTATTATCTTTCCATTGATTATCGAACATTTGTTTGTTATACTTTAAGAATGAGGTGATGCTTATGCCATTTTTCGAAACAAACAATACACCAAATGTAACAATTGATTATTCAAAATATCAGCCGGTTTCTGTAATTGCAATGTTTAATATCGAAGGTAAAATCCTGCCGGTATACATGGGACTTATGGATTTATACGGTAATGTGTGCAAGGTCAGAATTGATTCTATAAGCTCTACAAAGCCCGGGAACGGTTGTATGACTTATTGCTGTTTATATAACTCCGATATTCTCCAGAGACGAATCAATTTAACGTATTTTATTAACCAGCATTTATGGGCTCTAGAAAATCAATAACCAGGCTTACTCCGGCTGTTTCGTAGTTTCAGGTGGTTTTTGTACCGGGAGATAACCAGCTGCTCTTAGTGCCCTATCATTAAGAGCAGTTGCTTTTTCCTTTTTTACTTCTTCTGATAAGGTATCCCAGGATTTTATTTCCCCGTCCATATTAACATAAATCCTACCTTTTATATCCTTCTTAATACTTATCACCTCCTGATCTAATTTATGTCCCAGGACTTGTACATATTGCTAAAACGGGCATTTTTACAGTTTTCATAAAATATAATCAACTAAGGAGCTGATAAAAATGCAGACTGCGGCACTCTATATCCGTGTCAGTACAGAAGATCAGGCGGAATATTCTCCCGATGCCCAGAAACGATTACTACTTGAATATGCAAAAACCAATACGATAGCCGTTAAAAATGAACATATCTTTATAGATGAGGGAATATCAGGGCGAAAAGCGGAAAAAAGACCGGAATTTATGAGGATGATAACTGCTGCCAGAAAAAAGCCAAAGCCCTTTGACATTATCTTAGTCCACCGGTTCGACAGATTCAGCCGGTCCAGAGAAGACAGCATCGTGTATAAATCCCTGCTGCGCAAGGAATGCGATATTAAGGTAATATCCATTACCGAGCAGCTCGAAGACGACAAATTCAGTGTAATTTTAGAAGCTATGCTGGAAGCTATGGCAGAATATTATTCTTTAAACCTTGCCGATGAAGTCATTAAGGGTATGACTGAAAAAGCCCTTCGAGGTGGTTATCAGGCTAATCCGCCTTTAGGATACAAAATCCTGCATTCCGGGGAATTGCCTGTTGTTGTCTCCGAAGAAGCAGCTATTATAAAAATAATTTTTGAAAAATATACTTATGATGGTCTGAGCTGCTTTCAGATAGCAAAATTTTTAAATCTTTATGGGTTTAAAACAAGACAGAATAACTCTTTTGAACGCAGATCCGTGGAATATATACTAAAAAACCCCATGTACAAGGGTTATATCCGCTGGAATCAGAACCGTTCTGCCACAAAGACCAATAGGAATCCCTCAGATTGGATTCTTGTAAAAGGACAGCATAAACCCATTATCTCAGAAGAATTATATGATCTTGCCCAGACAAGAATGGAGTCAGAAGGATCCAGTAAACGTAAGGCAAGACCCATTACGGAATATAAGCACTGGTTATCAGGACTATTAAAATGCAGTAACTGCGGACAGAGTATGACCGCCTCTAAAGTTAAAAATTCCAGGTACTTAAACTTTTGCTGCAACGGTTATACCAAGGGAAAATGCCCGGTAAGCAACAGCATATCAGAAAATATGCTTATGCCGGTAATGAGAGAAACTCTTGAAAAAGTATTGGGTCAGACCTATATGCAAGACACCCTGGAATGGTTCAGGGCTGAAAAAAGAATATGGAAAGAATCCGGTGAGCTTGATTTGCTGAAACAGCAGCTCGATAAATTAATTGTTAAGGAAACTAAAATTAAAAGCGCTTATATAAACGGCAGCGATACCTTAGAGGAATACGAAGAAAGCAAATCCAACCTAAAAAAAGAGCAGAAAGCCTTAACAGAACGAATAAAACTCTTAGAAAAAACTTATGAAGCTGAAGACAAGGTAACCCCTTCCAGCCATATCCTAACGGCTTATGAGCTTTTTACTTCTGACAAAGCGGCTAATCAGACAAAGAATAAAGCCTTAAAAGCAATCATAGAAAAAATAGTAATCAACAGACAGGAGGGTACACTTGATATTTATTTCAAATAAACAGCAAAACCCTACCCTGTTACCATAAGGTCATCCACCCCGGGCAGGTTACATTCCTGCCGTCACAGTACTGGGTCAGAATAGGCTGCCGTACATTAGGCCTTGATAAATAATTATTAAATACCTGATCCACTGCCGTACCGATATTGCTGTAGATATTTCTTCCCCTCATCCATTTATGGTCAAAGGCAGTGGAGGAGGTAATGGTAAAATTATAACCTTGGTTTCGATACCATTCTGTATATACCCGGTTCAAAGTAAAGGACATAATAGCTAAAATATTCGCAGTTATGGTTGATTCCGGCCAGGTTGCATAGATTTCACTGGAGGCAACATTTTTGATATAATCTCTGTAACGTTCATAGTAATTTCCTGCTGAGGTATCCGTAGGCGGTCCATCGTGAACAATAACAAACTCCGGTACCACTACTTCTCTTAATACAATTTCACCGGTTTCATTCGTTGGCTTGATCTCTGCCTCTGCTATTTTAGGGGGATAATCACCATAAAGCGTATGAGGCGGTATTACAAAACGCTCCCCTCTGGTAGTTTCCGGAGCCGGAATCATCTGTATTGGCTGAACTGCATTTACCGTAGGTAATAACTCTGTACCGGATACTTGAACTGTTTCATACCCCGGCGCAGTTACTGTTACCGTATATTCCGAATAAGGCTGTTCGAAAATGGTCTGATCCAGACTGTATTCCAACGGAGGTGCCGGTAACTCAACGGGCTCAGTACGTCCTAACTCATCCGTAGTCAATTGTTCTATCGCAGAGGTGGGATCACCGGTATAAGCAATGCTTACCGTAGCACCGGGGATCGGCCTGAAACCATTCTGGGTTACACAATTCACCTGCAGGCTGCCAAGTGACTGGGTTTCCATCTGTGCCGGATATATTCTGGGGCTTGTGCGAAAACTTTGACCGACCCCTGGAAATTGCCTTGCATCCGAATATGAGAAGGACTTTGCGTTGTTCATATAATATTCTTTTATATTCATATTTACACCTTTTGCATATCACAGTTTCACCTGTGATACTGCCTAAAATAAACAGCTGAAAGAATCTTGACTGGGCACTCCTTTTCCTTATTATATTTTCATTCAGCTTTTATCCTAAAAAATATTATCACTTTTAATATATGCCGTTATATATAGAAAGTGATTACACTTTAAGTTAATGCCTTCCAAACTGATAGGGCTCTCGGTGATTCAAGGTATCAAAAACATATCCCTTTTCCTGAATTGATTTCAAAATATCCGGCAAGGTTTTTGCTGTCAACTTGTTCACAGAGGAATCATGCATCAAAATTATAGGATTACGATAACTATCCAGATCCTTAAGGACATTACTCTTAATCCGGTATTCGGATGGGGTGCCGACAGAGTCTTCCGCGCTTATGTTCCAGTCATAGTAAGTAAACCCCCTGCGCTCCATTTCTGCAATCAATTCATCCCTAATACCCTTGTTATAAGTATTATAACTTCCCCAGGGAAAGCGGAAAATATTAACCTTTATCCCTGTTGTTTCATAAATCAGTAAATAATCCTGATAAAAGTCCTTAAGAAACGCTTCCACGGAGGAGTATATGTTTTTATAATTATGGGAATAGGTATGTATTCCGATTGCATGACCCTGTTCTACCATCTCTTTTAAGCATTCTTCCCCTTCTGCTGTTATAGTACAGCCTAATACGAAAAAAGTAGCTTTTACTTGATAGTTACTTAGGGTATCCAATATTTCACTTGTTATATGGCTGGGACCGTCATCAAAAGAAAGATAAGCTATCTTTTTCTTCTCCAGAGAAATAACAGGTTTTATACTTTCCACATATAAATCCGGATAGAGTTTCATATAGCTTTTCTTCGTATCAACATCCACTCTTATTCTTTCATTTTCCACAATCGCCTTGCGTTGTGCATCAGAATCCGTATTCCAGACAGTCACCGGCTCGTTTCCTTTTTCCTCAATCGTTACGCCGGTTACGGCTTTGTAATTTATAAAACATAATCTTAAGGTTAAAACCATCAATATGCCAAACAGAATGAATTTACACTTTTTCTCCCTCATCTTAATCCTTATCTGTAATCCGCCACTGTCTTTTTCTATTATAATATGCAGGACCGGGGTAACCAATACATGGATACAGCCTGTTACCATGTATGCTTTGTCTGATCCACAGCCAGACTGACCGTTTCTCTACGTTCTATTAAAGCATGTGCCTCCTCGCAGCCTTTCTGCTACAGAGGCTTTTTGTAACTGGGCATTTTTACTAGTAAACTGATGCATTCGTGCCCGAGTGGTTTGCCAGCAATAACATCCTTTCCACAAGTTGCGCATCCATAGCGGAGCGTTTTTTTATGTAAAGAGACGTATTTCCCTATTTCAGAGCAAAGAGTCTGGCGAGCCAGACTCTAGCACTGAAGCGCTGTCACGACAGTGACAATCTTCCTTAAGTGCGTCATGCGCATCCTGCCTGGAAGGCTTTTTAATTTATAGACTAACTATGTCAAGTAGTTATTTTATAAATTAAAAAAAGGATCTGGTCTCTCGCAATATATGCAAGGACCAGATCCTGGGAAACTGCTAGGTGGGCAGTTTTCGTTATGTGCAGGTTAAACGGTTGTTAAATCCCATTCCTCATAAATCTTAGGAACATCGCTGATTAAGCGTTTGGTATATTCTGCTTTCGGATGTAGTATTACCTCATCTGCCGTACCGCTCTCCACAAATTTACCATGCTCCATAATATATACGCTGTCTGAAATATAATAAGCAAGACCAATGTCATGGGTAATAAATATGATGGTCATACCGATTTCATCCCGTAAGTGCAAAAGCATATCAAGAATGGTAGCTCTGGAACAAGCATCGATCATGGAGGTGGGTTCATCTGCCAGAAGGATTTTAGGTTTTAGAAGGAAAATACGTGCTATCATTAGACGCTGCATCTGCCCTCCGGATAATTCAAAGGGATACTTATTGGTCAGCTCTGCAAACTTAAGATTAACAAAGCTGCAGGCTTCGGTCATCATCTCAATTTTTTTGTCCATAGATAGCCCTTTTCCACCGCGCATATTAATGCAGTCTAGAAGTACGGTATCTATCTTGGCAAATACATTATAGGACGAAAAGGGATCCTGGAATATAGCCTGGATATCCTGCCAGTATTTTTTCTTACTTTTACGGGTATGGACATCCCGGGGTTTTCCCTGGAAAAATATCTGCCCTTCTGATTCATTACTAAGAGCGAGGAGCATTTTACTAAGAGTGGTCTTGCCGCTGCCGGACTCTCCTACGATGGATATCAGTTCCCCTACATGAAATTCAAAATCCACATGATCTACTGCAACGGTTTTCTTATCACCAAAACCAAAAATCTTCGTTACCCCTTTTCCGCTTAAACATAAAGGTCTTTTATCAGGTTTTGCATTATTCATGTTTATAGCCCTCCCTCAGTTTATCAACGTCCATGATACAACGGTAACTGCGGTCGTCTCCAAATTCTTTTAAACCTACCGAAATCGCTCTGCATTCATTAGTCACATACTTGCAGCGTTCGGCAAAACGGCAGCCTGACGGCGGCTTCTTTAAGTTTGGCGGAGTGCCCGGTATTGCAGTAAGTTTTACATCGCGGGTTCCTGCCTCCGGAACTATAATAGATCCCATAAGCCCCTGGGAATAGGGATGGACAGGCTCAAATACCATTTCTTTTGCCGTTCCTTTTTCAACAATCTGCCCGGCATACATTACCATAATGTCATCGGTAACATTATAAAGCAGCGGCAGCTCATGTGTAATAAATATCATAGACTTAATATAGCCTTTATCCATTAAGTTACGAAGCATCTTGATAACCATCTTCTGGCTGGTTACGTCAAGAGCACTGGAAGGTTCATCTGCAATTAAAACCTTCGGAGAAAGTATGGTAGAGATCGCAATTACCGTACGCTGTTTCATACCACCTGAAAGTTCCACCGCATGCTTTTCCAGCACCGAAGCCGGTAAACCAAGCTCTTCAAAACGCTTTCTGGCACTATCATAAATTTCTTTTTTGGGCATCTTTGGGTGATGCACCCGAACAACATCCTCAATAAACCGGATTATTTTTTGTGTCGGATTCAGAGCATTCATAGCAGCCTGGGGAATATACGCAATCTCCGTACCAAGTACCGATTTACGGATCGCGTCCGGCTTCATGGTGGATATATTCTTGCCATCAACTATAATATCTCCGCTGGTATAATGAAGGGGCGGAAAATAATACCCCATCAGACTAAGTGCCAGGGTGGATTTGCCGCAGCCGGATTCACCTGCAATACCTAATGACTTTCCTTCCTCAATGGCAAGGGATACATGGTCAACGGCGTAAACATCCTCACCGAACCTTGTAATATATTTTGTTGTAAGTTCTTTAACCTCAAGAATTTTCTTTCCCATAACCGGCCTCCTAGTCTCTTAAAGTGGGATTGAACACCTGATCGAGACCGGTATTCATCAAATTAAGTGAGAATGATACCAGGGCAATGGTAAGAATTACCGGGAAATATGCCCACCAGGAACCATTTAAATGAGCGGAATAGAGCATAGCCCAGTTCATCATAAGTCCTAACGTCGGTATCTCTGTTGTTTTTGGTCCAAGGCCGAGCATGGAAAGCTGTGCCTCAGCAAGTATAGCTGTGGATATCTGTAAAATCAATGCCATAACCACATAAGAAGCAATATACGGAAGAATATCCGTTATAATAATTCTTATTAAACTATGACCAGAAAGTTTACTCAAATTTACGTGATCCCTGTTTCTTAAGGAGATAACCTGGGAACGTACAGACCTTGTGGTCCATACCCAGGAAGTCATACCAATTACAATTGCTACCGTCGTGGCACCTCTTTGATCCTGACTGATACTGTAGGAAATCAGTATTAAAAGTACAAAGGAAGGAATTACCGTAAAGATATTGGTAATAAACATAATAATGTCATCAACGATTCCGCCTAGATAACCGGCTAGAAGACCTAAGGACAACCCAATAAAAGTTGCAATAACACCTGCTATCAGACCAATCAGTATAGAAGTGCCGGTGGCAGAAACAAGTTCTTTTAATACATCACGCCCAAAATTATCCGTACCTAATGGTAACCGTTTTACATTGGCAATATCCTTAATATTCACATAATCAGTATCTGCAATTACCTTACTTTGCTCTAATGTATTGGTTTCCTCATTATTTTGGGCTATGATGATCTGATTATTATTGATTGCATTCTCCAAGTTACTATTCAGACGTTTATAATAATTACGCTGAGCCATGGTCATGCCTTTGGGCTTAATAGAAGGGTCATAGGTATCTTCCCATAACTTTAAGAGCGCTTGTGTATCCTGCATATCAATCTGATCCGCAGAAACGCCTGCAGCTGTCAGCCATTGAACCATGGATACGCGGTCTTCATCATTTAATTTGGTTAATAAACGCTTTTGCTCTGCATCCGGTAATTTCATGGTTTTTGCTTCTGTACCAACTGCATCATAAGTAGATACATAAGTTCCGGGCTTAAAGAAAGAGCCCAGACCTACCATTTGCAATGGATTTCCTCTAAAAATCAGTGGATATATCAAAACTGTTAACAGAATAAAAGAAAATATCGTAAATCCTATTACAAATCTGGGAGAGCGAAACACCTGCCGTATTGTATTCTTCATCTTTACCTCTTCCCTCCTTAATCAAACTGCGCCGCTTTGACACGGGGATCAATAAATCCGTATATAATATCAATCGCGAACGTTGCAAACAGCACCATTAATGTAATAATAAGTGTAGTTGCCGATAACAGCGGATAATCAGACATTGTAATCGCCTGCAGCATGGTAGTTCCAAGACCCGGATAACTGAATATAATCTCGGCAACCAAAGCACCGCCTACCATGGTACCTAAGGATAATGCAAGACCTGTAACCTGGGGCAGCATGGCATTTCTGAATACATACCCTACGATTTTACTATCCTTAATTCCAAGGAAACGGCTGTATTTAACATAATCCGCATTTAATTCATAGATTGACATGGAACGCATACCAATGGCCTGACCGCCGATATTAATCGCAACAATAGACCAGAACGGAAGCTGATAATGTGAAACTACAGATTTAATAAAATTCCAGCTGAAATTAGGTATCATATCATATCCATACCCACCTGAAATTGGTGCAATATTAAGCTTTATTGCAAAAACAACAAGTAAAATTACAGCTAAACCAAATGCAGGAAGACTGCTGACAAAAAGACTGACAGGCATAAGCACCTTATCGAATCCTTTACGTATGTAAGCAGCCAGAGCACCGAGAATGTTACCTAACAGCCATCCTACTACAATTGCTGGAAGCTGTAGTCCAATAGTCCACCAGATGGCATTGGATATAATATTAGATACCTCTCTAGGATATTGACTGAACGAAAGCCCGAAATCCCCTGTAAAAGCATTCTTAATATAAGTAAAGAACTGAACATACATGGGTTTGTCTATACCAAACTGCTTGGCGTAAGTCTCATAAATCTGTTTCACTGCAGAGGTGTCTGAAATTCCCTTAGCCGATTTAGCAGTGATGACCGCAACAGGATCTCCCGGCATTAATCGGGGAAGTATGAAATTAAGCAGAACTGCAATTAGAAATGTAATGAGAAACCACACGATTTTCTTGCCGAAATATTTACGATAGCCTTTCATCTATTACCTCCACGTATTCGAAGACAGCCATGTTTCAAAACTCCCGAAACATGGCTGACTATTAGTATTCAGGTGATACTTTTACCTCACTATTATGTGTATGATATAAGTCTTATTGAACCAAAGTAATCTTATAGAGACCGGCAATACCATAACCATCAGATAAATCCATAGGTGGAATGTTATTTCCGTCACCGTTCTCAGGATAATTGGTCCAAACAGATTCATTCACAGCGTGGAATTTATCAGGTCTGTACATCAGTGAGAAGGAAGGTACATCAGTTAAGTAAATCTTAACTGCTTCTGTATAGTATGATTTTAATTTAGCTGCATCGGATTCGGTAGGAATCTTTTTAATCAGCTCATCAATTTTTTTGTTGCTGTAATGACCCCAGTTACCGGACCAGTTACCTTCGATACCGTTGTATTCTGAACTCATTAACATACGGATACGTCCCCAAGGCTGTACCGGTGTAGCACTGTCAGTCCACATCATAAAGATATCATAATCGGTTTGTTTCGCTGCGGTTACAACAGTCTGGTATACAGACCATTCAGGGTATTCAGTAGTAATATCGATACCGATATTCTTACCTGCTGCTGCAACGATTTCCATAGCTGCCATCCAGTCGGTCCAGCCGTTAGGAGCGCATGCATTAAAGGAAAGATTCTTACCTTTTATCTCACGGATACCATCACCATTCGTATCTTTAATTCCGGCATCGTCAAGTAACTTCTTAGCACCTTCAATGTCATTACCAACCCATTGAAGATCCTTAACTGCGTCATGGTCAAAAGTAGCCTGCTCACCAGCAGTAGGATTCATTACGGAACGAGGAACATCTTTAAAGGATGGAGATTGACCAGTTACAGCATTTGCGATGATTGCATCATAGTCAACTGCCATAGCGATTGCCTTGCGGACAGCTACATTATCAAGACCAGGTACATCAAAGTTAAACCATGCTGTAGGCATATTTACACAAACTCCATAAGGAGCGTCTTGAAGATAAGTAGAAATAGGCAGTCCGTCTTTTAACCAGAGATCCTGGATATTAGGTATAAACTGCTGGTCAACGTCAACTTCACCTTTTTTAAATGCAGTTTCAGTTGCAGCATTATCAGCATAGATTGTATGTGCGATATACTTCGGTGCAGGAAGACTTCCCCACATGGAAGCATCTTTACCCCAATAATTATCATCACGGATTAAAATAACTTTCTGATCATCTGCATAATATTTGTGATAAGGACCGGAGTAAACAACATCGTCTGCCGGATCTTTTTTAACCTTAGCAGCGTCGCTGTCGCAGCGTGCTTCCAAAGTCTGGATCCAAGCTTTTTGGATTACATAGGTCTGACCTAAATAACTGATAAGCATCAGAGGGTTAACCGGTTTGCCGTCATCAGTCAGTTTAGCTTTAATAAGTACTGTGGAAGGATCTACAGCCGTTACGGATTCAATATAAGGAGCAAGACCTACGCCCTGAGCTGTCTGATACTTAACATTGGAATCAAACGTATAGGCAACATCGTCTGCAGTAACAGGAGTTCCGTCGCTCCATTTTGCAGCACCTTTTATTTTAACTGTCATTTCGGTTTTTGCATCATTCCAGGAGTAGTCTCCATCTGCTAATAAAGGAGTCATGGAACCATCAAGCATGTTATACATATATAAGGTTTCATACATAAGTGTACGTGAACCGCCTGCGGCTTGTGCCAGAACTAAGGCATTGTTCATATCGTCAGAAAGAGGATTCCATCCATTAACAGCACCCCACTGCTGTCCGCCGTAATACAAGGTTTCATTTCTTGGAAGCTGATTGGGATCTGCAGGTTCACTGGATGTTGGTTCTGCAGTAGCTTCAGGAGTTGGTGTTTCGGTTGCTGTCGGTTCAACAGTAGCCTCAGTAGTATCTGTGGATGCAGTATCCGTAGTAGTATCCTTTGTGTTGCTTTTGCCACATCCGGCTAATACAGTTGTCATTACAAACAGCATAGCCAGGAAGAGAGCGGTTATCTTTTTCATTTTTCTCATTTTTACCCTCCTTAAAAATTAGGCTTCTCCAGCCTTTTATATTAAATATAAATACAAGAGTGTAGGTGCCGTCCCGTTTTATATTTAATTCTTAATAAAAAAACATTACTGGGTCTTTATAAAACCGTTTTTTTTACTAAATTGGCAGCATTTCGTGTCTTTTAATATATTATGTTATGTTATACATTTTAACTAATTTAAAATGTTTTTGCAACAGTTTTATATATTTTTTAATATTTTTTTTGCATGTTCGGTTACAACACTAATGCTTTATGTCCATTTATATGCTTTTTATTTTTTGTTAATTGTGCATTTTATACACTCTTAATAATCAGCTTTTTTCTTCTAAATAGAATTTATTCCTGCTTGAATCGATGAATTTATGTATAATAAAATAAAGTAATTTGTCGAATTTTCACCTCTTTTCATAAATTTTAACCTTAGATATATGATTTTATCCTATAAAACCAACAAAATCATCAATCTATCTATTTACATATCTTAATATATATTGTAGAATAAATCCATGCTGATTTATATTTATTTTGTATATTTTTTATACATTATTTCGCTGCAATTGTAATTATCTATCTTGTATCAATTAATTTAATCCAAATATAATACATGATTTTGTTGATATTTAATAAAGATTAATACATTTTTTCATTTTTAGGATTTCTAACTTAAAAAACGTTTTTTTAACTTAACTTTTTATATATAATGTATATATAAAATCAGTTGATGAGGAGGAGAAAAAAATGTACAAACATGAAATCATTGAGTATGCAAACGATGTTCCGGTAAAAATCAGTATTCAGAAACTAGATAATACAACCAGACACTGGCACGGCAGTATAGAAATTTATCTGGTATTAAGCGGTGAGATAACTGTTATGCTGGAATCAGAAACCTATCATCTGTTCGAGGATGATATCCTGCTAATTAACAGCAACCAATTACATGAAATCCACAGTTCCGAAAATGTGGTAGCAGTATTACAGATTAAACACAGCTACTTTAAACAATGGATCAATGAATCAACCTATTTTCAATGCAACTCTTCTGTTTATCACAACAAATCAAGATTTCTTCAACTAAAGAAGCTAATAGCACAACTTATTTACTTAAACTATAATAATACCGATTGTGACGATCTGCTCTGCATCTCACATTCCTATCATCTGCTTCATGAACTGGTTAAGAACTTTAAATCCACAGATATCAAATCAGCCGGTAAAAAATCCAAGAACTTAAAGAGATTAAAAGGAATCATAGAATATTTAAACGATAACTATACAGAGAACATAACCCTTAATTCCGTGGCAGAACGGGAGTATTTGTCAGCCTCCTATTTATCTCATTTTTTCGAAAAAAATATGGGTATCAGTTTTTTTAATTTTCTTACAGGAATTCGGATGAACCATGCAGTCAATGACTTACTGAATACCAATCTGACCATTGAGCAGATTGCCGCCGATAACGGTTTCGCTAATAACAGGTATTTTGTCAGCTGTTTTAAAAAGGAATACGGGATGCTGCCGAAACAATATCAGAAGGAACATAGAAAAGAAGGTACCGCAAACGCTGCCAAAGCACAGAAGTTCAATGATTATTTGTTAATTGAACAGCATGATTTCCTTAATAAATTAGGTGAATATCTGGATACCGGTACACCAGCAAAGCAAAAAAGCGAGGCTTCTTCTTCTGTAATTAATATTCTTAATGTTAATGCCGAACATACAAAAGGCACTCTCCACCACGCTTTTAAAACCTTTACCGGCGTCGGCAGAGCCAAGGAACTTCTTTTACACCGGGTTCGAACGGAGCTTATTACCTTACAAAAAGAAATCGGTTTTAAATATATTAAATTCCATGGTATTCTGGATGATTCCATGATGCTTTACAATGAAGACAAATACGGCAATCCCTACCTTGCCTTTCATTATGTAGATGAAGTCATTGATTTCTTACTTTCCATCAATTTAAAACCACTGATACAGCTTTCCTTTATGCCAAAACTACTTGCCAAAAATCCTGAACTTACAATTTTTTACAATCCCGTTATATTAAGCGAACCTAACGATTACTCCAAATGGGAATTTATTATAACGGAACTTACGAAACATTTCATAAAGCGGTACGGTCATGCAGAAGTAAGGACCTGGCTTTTCTCCTTTTGGAATTCCCCTTTTAAGTCCTATGCCTTTGCTTTTGACAGTGATGAAATAGCGTATGAATTATACCGCATTACCAGAAAATGCGTAAAGGAATGTGATCCTCTTCTGCGTTTTGGCAACCCTTCCTATGGATCACTGAATTTTTCCAACATGGAATTTTACAACTTTCTTGATTACTGTAAAGTAAACAATTGCTACCCTGATTTTTATAATATCCATTGCTACCCTGTTAAGACTTCCACAACAAAAGATTTGGCCACCTTAGGGGAGTCTACCGGCGAAAATTGCGAAAACGACCGGATTATTTTATCCGATGACCCGGATTATATAACCCACACTCTTGAATGCTTTAAAAAGAATATAGCAAAATATCCGAAACTTCCTACCTATATAACTGAATGGGCTTCAACCGCTTCCCACCGTGACTGGCTTAATGATACCTGTTACCGGTCGGCTTATATTATTAAGAATATACTGGAGAACTATGATACAGTTGACAGTTTCGGAAACTGGTGTCTGTCCGATACTATGGAAGAGCTTCCTTTTTCCAATGACGAATTTCATGGTGAATTAGGCTTATTCACTTATAACGGCATCAAAAAACCAGCTTTTTATGCTTTTACCTTTTTAAATAAGTTAATGGATACATTAATTGAAAAAGGGCCTGGCTATTTTGTCACAGCCAATCAAAAAGGTGATTACGCCGTTCTATTATATAATTACTCCCATGTATCTCCTTTGTATGCACAGGGCGTTTTGTTTAATGTTACTTTTATCGAACGGTATAATGCCATCATTGATACCAATTCCCTGGAGTTTGATTTTGTCCTTTCAGGTATTGAGAATGGCAGCTATATCCTTACGGAACAGATTGTAAACAGAGAGTATGGAAGCGCTTTTGATGAATGGGTCCGCATGGGTGCTCTGCCACTTACCACCGAAGAAGAGATAACTATCTTAAAAGGGCATTCCCTGCCAAAACTTACAAAAATCAGCAATGACGTTACCAATAACAGTCTAAATTACTATGCCAATTTAAAGCCTCAGGAAATCAGACTGCTCTTAATTAATAAACAGCCCTGGTAATTTAACACCTTTTGTCGTGTCTTTCCTTAATACCCTTTTGTCGTTGACAGGCTTAATTTTCTATATTACAATAAGTATGCTTCATTATACCTTTGGCTTCATTATAGAATAGGAGTAATACTTATGGCTGATACAACTGGTTTTAAAGACCTGGAAGAGAATATAGAAACTACCATTTATGAAGGCTTATTAAAGTTAGGTTATCAAAACAACGAAAGTTTTAGTATATACTATGACTTAGATTTATTAAATTACCTACTGGGTACTTCCTTCGAAACCAATGAAGAATGCTTAAATTACTTGAAGGGATTTATTACTTTTGTAAATGAGCGGTATGTTAATCTAAGAATAGACCTGGAGAGAAAACGTTTTAGGGTTACAGTGCCCTGGGAAGGAATTTCATATATATATAGAAAGAACGAGAATAATCTTTTTCTAAAGGAGTTAATACAAACAGTGAATACCCACTCCTTTACCCTTTTAGATATCCTTGACGTCTTTCGACGTTATTCTGAGGATTATATTTGCGAAGAAATCGATAATTCAGAATTTCAGTATGTGATTTACTTTAAAGACAACACAGTGGATAAATTCAAATACTGCTTTACATTTGATCAAATGGGCGGCTACTATCATAGGCTGTTGGATTTTAGTTATAACAAAATTCTGCAGGAATAAAACGAATTAATAGCAAAATTAATCGGGCGGTTTTCCATATTATCCTGAGAATAAAGGTAAATGTAAGATCGCCCGTAATAGATCAAACCATCAGATTTTTTTTATAGATTTCTGTATATACTAATTTTCCATTGATCCGCTCTGACTTCATTAGTCCGATTTCCCTGACGGACATGGACATCTCTGGTACCAGTTTTTCAAAATCATTCACAGAAAACCCCTGCTTAAGTTTAATATCCCTTCCAAGAGTCAGATGTGGCTTATATTCCCTTTCTTCTATATAAAACTCAAATTTTCTTAATTCCTTCACCAGTACCTGATTTAATTCCGTTAAAACAGGATTTGGCTCGACACCAACCCAGTATATATCTCCGCTCCTGCCTTTAAACCGGCCAAAACCACCGAAATTCAACAAAAAGGATGGTATCTCTCTGCTTGATACTGCTTGTTCCATCGCCTGTCTGGCATGTTCATAATCTTTTGTTTCCCCGATAAAGACCAGTGTCAGATGAAAATTATCCTTATGCGTGACATGCCCATGAGTTATATTCCCCTTAAGTTCTTGTGTTAGTTCATATAAATTGGTCTTTATTTTCTCATTGAAGTTAATTGCAATAAACAGCCTCATAAGTTCTTTCATAAATTAACGCTCCTTCTTACTATATTTCTTCGACTACGACAACATCCTCCATGGAACTGAGCATAGTAATAACCTTCATATGATCGTGTTTTTCTTTCTGTTTAATTGTTACAAATAATCCAACCATATCTTCTGCAGTTTTCGATTTTATTATCTCCACATTTGTAAGTTCCATATTGTTACTCCGAATAAAATCAAAGAATTTGCTAATGCTTTTTACAGACTGCAGTTCAACATATAATTCCACCAGTTTCGTTTTTGACATGAAATAAGCGTCAAACCGATGGAGTAGTGTCATACTTCCCAATATAAAAATACATCCAATCAGTGCTCCTTCATAAAAACCGATACCAATTGCAAGCCCCATACAAGCCGATGCCCAGAGACCAGCCGCCGTTGTAAGTCCTTTTACCTGCTGTTTACCTGTGATTAAAATTGTTCCAGCGCCCAGAAAACCGATTCCACTGATTACCTGTGCCCCTAACCTGGTAGCGTCAGAATTGTATTTCATGACATCAATAATATATTGATTGGTTACCATAACTAAAGCGGAACCAATACACACCAATATATGAGTACGGAAACCGGCCGGTCTTTTTTTTCTCCCTCTGTCATATCCAATTAAACCTCCGCAGATGGCTGCAAGACTTAAACGTATTATAATTGATAGTGTATTTACTTCCCGTAAATTTAGTGTAAAATCATTCATTTATCTGATTCTCCTTTATCATTTCATCATATACACCCAATGCATATCCCAGACTGATCTGGGATACTGCCACAAATAAGAATGCGGGAAAGATTCTGAGTATGGCAACCTTTCTCATTATAAATTTCTTTCACTTTATGCACCTTCCACCTATTGGTTCCTGGAAAGTGTTGGAGGGGTAGTAGTAATGATATATATTTTAACCACTTATTGAGAGAATGTAAAGAAAGAATACGGGAAAGGTCTCTGTTACAGAATTTATTTTTATAAAAATATTCCAGGTCTCCCTATTACTATTTTTATTATTGTTAATATAATATACCAAATGTAATCTATTTTTGATTCAGGACAGAGTATATCTGCAGATTTCATAATATCCGTTTAAAAGCAGCATACTAAATATAAAAAATGAGGTGATTTTTATGCCGGTTACACACAAAATTTTGATAATAACCTTGCTAAAGAGTTCGGATAGCAGTAGAACTGACAGACTAAACGGTAGTGCCTATGGATATATTTGAGGATAAGTCTATACGTCCCATGCAAATCAAAGAAATGACTGATCCCTTTAATTCTCCGGACTACATCTATGAATTAGAACTAGACGGAATAAGATGTCTCATCTATCTGGACGAAACCAGTACAGATATACGAAACGATCGTAATCACTGCCTGTTGGCTGCATTTCCTGAACTCTCAGACCTTAATGCATATGTCAAAGGGAAATGTATATTGGACGGAGAATTAATCGTAATTAAACAGGGAATACCGGATAGTATGGAAGTACAACGCCGCTCCCTGTTAAATGAGTATTTAAAAATACAGTTAGCTTCTGCCCGTTATCCCGCATGTTTCGTAGCCTATGATATATTGTATATTAATAATAAACTGATAACGGATTTACCCCTTATAAACCGAAAAAAACTATTAGAAGAAACAGTAAATGAGACCGAAAAATTGTCAGTCTCCAGATATGTCCCTGAACGAGGTTTAGAGTTATTCAATCTGACGAAGCGGCAAAATTTAAAAGGCGTGATAGCCAAGGATAAAGCCAGTAAATATTATCCTGATAAAACTTCAAAAGAATGGATTAAGTTCAAATATCTAACGGATAAGGATTTTATCATATGCGGGTTTATTGCAAAAAAACCCAATGCCACAAGCCTTATTTTAGGAGAGTACCGGGGAAATAATTTATTCTATAAAGGTCATGTTACTTTTAACGGGTGCTCTGATTTTGAAAAAGAGTATCCCTGTGTAAGAAGAGCCGAATCTCCCTTTCATTTAATGCCCTCTGGGAACGAAGATGTGGTATGGCTGGAACCTACCCTGGTATGCCAAGTGCAGTATACCCCAAGTGAAAAAGGCTTCTTACGGAAACCGGTTTTTAAAGAAATCAGGAATAACAAGAAGCCTCCCAGCCTTTCATAGATTAAAGTCTGATTCGAGCATAACAGGGAAGTTTGAATATATTATATTTTAACAGAAAAGACGTAAAATACACTGACCTATTGGTTTACAGCTATTTTGCGTCTTTTTGATCTGTAATTACATTCTTATCCCTTACTGCTGTTTCATTCCTTGTTTTCCAGATGCTTATTACAGGAATTCCTGCCATCCAGCATATAATGAAACGGTACAATAACAGTTGAAATATTTTTATGCTTGCTTAAATGCTGACTAAAGAAATGCGCAGTCTGATTATGCAGAAAATTATCATACCAATGAGCGGTAATAAATTTAATAATTATAACCGAAATATTTTCACCATGGTTAAGCTCCCGCTCTCTCTGCCATAAATAATCATCCATAGGCTTTATTATGTCACGGTAAGGTGTTTCAATAATTTTAAGTTCTATTGGAATCTCAAGGCTTTCCCACTGTTTTCTTAGCTGCTGTGCATGGTCTGTATGGCGGCATACATGGAGGGCTGTAATATTATTTGATATGGAATTGGCATAATTGATTGCTTTTAAAAAGGGTTTATTTATATCATGTACTAAGAGAATACACTGAGTTGAGGTGACCCCATCCTTATCATAATAAGGATTAAACTTCTCCAGCTGAAGTTCTTTGCTTATTGCGGAATAATGTTTATGGATACAATACATTCCCATCATAATAGCAGGTATTGCAATTGCCAGTATCCAGGCGCCGTCCATAAACTTTGTTGAAAAAACAATAACGGATACAACTAAAGTAACAATTGCACCAAACCCGTTAATCCAGGACTTATGCTGCCAGTTCTTTTCTTTAATTACCCTCCATTTTTTGAACATACCATATTGGGCGATAGTAAAGGAGATAAAAACCCCCACCGAATAAAGCGGTATTAATCTATGGGTTTCACTTTTAAATCCAATGATCAGAAGTGAGGCCGCTATAAATATGAATAAAATACCGTTTGAAAAACTAAGTTTCGTTCCTCTTGAAGAAAATTGTCTGGGAACATACCCGTCATGTGCAAGGATATATAATAACTGCGGCAAGCCATTATAAGCTGTGTTTGCTGCCAGGATTAAAATCAGGGACGTAAATACCTGAATCACATAATACATAAACGTATGCCCGAATACTGCGGCAGAAATCTGTGACAATACGGTATGTCCTTCAACAGGAAGTACCTGAAGATGAATTGCTATTATGGACGTACCTCCAAATATAAAGACGATAATAGCACCCAGCATAAATAGGATGTGTTTTGCGTTCCTTGTAGAGGGTGCTTTAAAACTTGGCACAGCATTGCTTACTGCTTCTACTCCTGACATGGCTGAACAGCCTGAGGAAAAAGCTTTTAACAAAATCAGCAGACCAATTCCCTGTAAGGTTTCATCAGAAAGAATGGGAGTGGTATACTCTAACGGGTTTAAGGTTCCATTTATTAGCTTAATAAAACCACCTAAAATTAAAATTGCCATGGAAATAATAAAAATATAGGTTGGAAGACCAAATACTTTAGAAGCTTCCCTGACACCTCTTAAGTTAATCAATGTTATAATAGCTACGCAAATTAATGAAATCGGCACTTTGTAACTGTGCAGAGATGGAAACGCAGAAACTAAAGCTGCTGTTGATGAGGATATACTAACTGCAACGGTCATAATATAATCTATAGTTAAAGCCGCAGCGGAAAGTAAAGCAGCTGTTTTACCGATATTTTCTTTCGCTACGGCATAAGCACCGCCTCCATTGGGATAATGGTCAATAATCTGGGAATAGGATACTACCAGAATTATTAATAATAATAAAATAGGAATGATAATAAATGGCAGGGTATGAAAAGATAACAGTCCGATTGCCGGTACTAATATGAGTAATATTTCTTCGATTGCGTATGCGACAGAAGATACTGCATCACTTGCCATAATTGGCAAACCCCATAGTCTGGTCAGCTTTTCATGACTGAGCTCATTATTTTTCAAAGGTTTTCCAAGTATAACATCTTTTATGTTCATTACAATCTTCTCCTTAAAGTTAAGTGCTATGTTTCAAGCAAATTTCAACTAATTTTACTCATTTATCTTCATAACGTCAATATAATATTTGTACAATAACAAAGGGTTCAATTCCATATTATTTATGCATTTTAACTATAGGTTTTATTGTGCTTCGTCTATTTTTACAAGAAAAAATTGAACCGGATTTCTTGTATTTTTTATATAATTTACAGTATACACGCCGGGAAATGCTAGCCTCCTTTAAATAAGCTTTCCATTATAACTGAAATTTATTAGCAGTTTGTCCACATAAAAGTTACTGAATTCATCCTGATGAGAAAAAAATAAGAGCCGACCCTTTACAGGATTGACTCTTACACAAAATACTATTCTACTTCTATTGTCCAATTGAACTGGTCTTCTAGTTTACCTAACTGGATTCCGGTAATAGTATCATAGAATTTCTGACTGAACTCACCGATTCCACCGTCCTGAACTTTCATAATGTGGTCTTCCCACCTTAATTGACCTACTGGTGAGATAACTGCAGCAGTTCCGGTCCCAAAAACTTCTTCCAGAGAACCGTTTTTATGGGCTTCAAAAATTTCATCAATAGAGATTTTTCTCTCTTCTACCGGCAGCCCCCAGGATTTACTGAGACTAATAACCGAATCTCTGGTTACACCGGGTAAAATACTGCCGTTTAATTTAGGGGTAACAATTGTTCCATTTATTTTAAAGAAAATATTCATAGCGCCAACTTCTTCTATATATTTTCGTTCCACTCCATCTATCCATAATACCTGGGAATAACCTTCTTCATGAGCTTTTACCTGTGATCTTAAGGAGGCTACATAGTTACCACCGGTTTTAGCTTCACCGATACCGCCTTTAACGGCTCTGACATATTCATCCTCGATCCAGATTTTAACCGGATTTAATCCTTCCGGATAATATGCTCCTACAGGCGATAATATAATCATAAACAAATACGTATCCGAGGGTCTAACTCCCAAGAAAGGATCCGTTGCAATTACAAAAGGTCTAATATATAAAGAGGTACCTGGTTTACATGGAATCCAGGCTTCATCTATCTTAACTACAGCCTGTAAAGCCTGTAAAAAGTCTTCCTCCGGGATTTCAGGAATACAGATTCTGCGGTTGGTCTTATTGGCTCTTTCAATGTTTTTGTCAGGACGGAATAACAATACCCTGCCATCCTCAGCTTTATATGCTTTTAAACCTTCGAACATTTCCTGACCGTAATGAAATACCATAGCAGATGGTTCCAGACTTATTGGTTTATAAGGTTCGATTCTTGCATCATGCCATCCCTTGCCGGTTTCATAGTTCATTAAAAACATGTGATCTGTAAATATGGTTCCGAATTTTAAGGGATTCTCTGCACCAGGAAGTTCCTTTGGGGTTTTTGTTTTTTCGATTCTGATATCTAACATGATGTTCATCCTTCTTTCATAATTATTCAAAGTTTTCAATATAGTTACTATATTAGACTTACTGTATTTAATTTTCAAGTGTTTTTTATAACATCTTTTGCATCTTCATTGAAAAAAAAGATTCCTACTCCCCCGATTCCTAAATGGCTGCCAAGAACGCTTCCGATTTTATTAACGATAAACCGTGTACAGCCTAACCTTGATTTAATCAATTCCATCAGTGCTTCTGCAATTTCCGGATCATCGGCATGGCTGATGCCGATGATCTGGTTGGTCAGGCTTTTTGCCCTTTCCTCCAGTAAATCAACAACCGTATTCAAGGCTTTTTTTCTGCCTCTGACTTTATGTATCACTTCCATCTCTCCGTTCTTTACATCAAGAATCGGATTAATATTTAAGATATTGCCAATCATGCCTTGCGTTCTGCCTATTCTTCCGCCTTTGATAAGCCAGCTCAAATCAGGAATGGTAAAGATGTGCTCAACACAATTAATTAATTCTTTCACATAGTCTGATATTCTTTTAAACTCCAGATTACCGCCAAATGCCATCCTTGCTGCCTGTAATGCAATCAAGCCAGTCGCAGTAGAACCTCCTTTGGAATCAACTACTTCCATATTCACTTCCGGATATTTTTCCTTAACTTCACCTAAGACACTGTTTGCCAGCTGATAAGTTCCGGATAATGCCTGGGAAAATGACAGATATATGAACTCCCAGCCTGCCACAGCATATTCGCTAAATAAATTATAGATTGTTTCTGGACTTGGCTGTGAGGTCTTTGGCATAATTCCTTTTCGCATGGCTCCATAAACTTCATCAACTGTTATTGTTTTCTTATCCAGATATTCCTTATCTTCCAATAAAACCTTCAGGGGCAGCACCGAAATATCATATTTTTTTATATCTTCCTCCGGCAAATCACAGGTACTGTCTACTATAATTTTAATCATAAACTTGTCTTCCTTTTATATACTTGTCTTCCTTTTATATACTTGTCTTCCTTTTATATAATTCCTATTATTATAACATAATTATACTGGTACACAACTAAATTTTATGTAATATCCCTTGCACTAAATTTTATGTAATATCCCTTGCACAACTAAAATTTCAGAATATCTCTTTTAACTGCAGCTTATATTTTATATAGATTATTATGTCAATAGAGACTGACTGAAAAATCAATTCTGTTTCATATTGGCTTTTCAGCAGCCCCTATTATTTATCAATATTCAATGTTCAGTTTATAGATACTGGCTTGATGATACCTATACGACTCGAATCATAGGCAGGTCGTTTGCTGCTCCTTTGGACATCAGAATCTGATGGATATCGATAATACCGTTATTAAACGTTGCTGCACAGGAGGACAGGTACAGTTCCCACATTCTGGTGAACTCTTCTCCCATCATTGTCACAATTTCGTCCCGGTGTTCCAGAAAACGTTTTCTCCACCACAACAGAGTACGGTTATAGTGTCTTCGCAGGCTTTCCACATCTAATGTATATAGTTGATATTCCGGTAATATATGAATCAGCTCTCTTAAGCTTGGAACAGTTCCACCGGGAAAGATATATTTTTTAATCCAGGCATCTCCGGGATGTTCTTTTTGAGCCGTAATAGAATGGAGCAGGAATACACCCTTGTCCTTCAAAACATGATATACACTTTTAATGAATAATTCATAATTGTCCCTGCCGACATGTTCTAACATACCTACACTTACTACTCTGTCAAACAAAAGGTTGGACTTTTCCAAATCCCGGTAATCCATAATCTCGACATTCAAAAACTCCTCCAGGTTTTCTTCTTTAATCCGTTCTTTAAATTTATTATATTGTTCCTGGCTTAAGGTAATACCGGTACCTTTCACTTGATATTTTTTAGCGGCTTCAATTAATAGCGCCCCCCAGCCACAGCCGATATCTAGCAGGGTCATTCCGGGCTTTAAGAACAGTTTGTCCAGGGTATGGTGTATTTTGTTCATTTGTGCTTCATATAGTGTATTATTTTCATCTTTAAAATAAGCACAGGAATAACTTAAGGTCTCATCTAACCAAAGACTATAGAATTCATTTCCTATATCATAATGGGCCGTTACTTCTTTCTTTTGGTTTCCTTTACTGGTAGCTGAAAACAACAGGCTGTGGAGTTTGGATTTGTTCGTTGTAAACTTGCCCATCTGACCTAAGAACAGATTCAGAACCTCATATAAATCCTTGTCTACTTCCAGGTCTCCACGCATATAAGCTTCTCCAAGGGCAAGGGATGTACTGGTTAACAGTTCACTTTTGCTGATGGGCTTATTTAAGGTGACGGTAAACTGTGCCTCACCGCTTCCTATCTTTTTAATTTCTTTGTCTGATTTCAGATTAAATGCCACTGGAATTATATTTGACATATAATCAATAAAGAAATGATCAAACATGCTTTTACACCTCTCTTTTCTTTTTATAATTTAATTTGGACATATTATCCTTTTTATTGTATTCACTTCGCTGACGGCAGTTATACAATTGTATCTAAATTCTTTTGTAATCTATTAATTTTCGTTTTTTTTTACTCATTTCTGTCAACGGGGTATCAGCAATAAAATTTTCTACTTATTTTAGTGCAAGTTGGTTGATTTGTCAACCATAAATAGTATTTTTTGGTAATACATAAATAGTATTTTCTGGTAATACCTTTTCTCGCCAGACTCTTGCGCTGACGTGCTGTCACATCAGTGACACCTTCCTATTAAGCGTCATGCACCATTCTGCACAGAGTGCTTTTCATTTTACGAGGATAGTTCAGAAAACTTATCGTAAAATGAAAAGAAGAGCCAGCATAAATCCGGTGGATTTTATGCTGGCTCTTCTTTTCGCATATACTATTATCAAATTTTTATTATCAATTTATACTGCCATAATTATTTAGGTAGTAATAAATTGAAATCTTAATCTTAATTATTAGGCCATAAATAAATTAATATCATCTTCTACTGTTCCAATTCCTGCAATACCAAAGTTTTCAACTAATACTTTAGCTACATTCGGTGATAAGAAGGCAGGCAGGGTAGGTCCTAAGTGGATGTTTTTAACACCAAGGTATAACAGGGAAAGTAATACGATTACTGCTTTTTGCTCATACCAGGCAATGTTAAAGGCAAGAGGTAATTCATTGATATCCTCCAGACCGAATACTTCTTTTAACTTAAGGGCGATTAATGCCAGGGAGTAGGAATCGTTACATTGTCCGGCATCTAATACTCTGGGAATTCCGCCGATATCACCTAATTCCAGTTTGTTATATTTGTATTTTGCACAGCCTGCTGTTAATATTACGGTATCTTTTGGCAGAGCTTTCGCAAAGTCTGTGTAATAGTTTCTGGATTTTGCTCTACCATCACAGCCGGCCATTACAAAGAATTTCTTGATTTGTCCTGCTTTTACTGCGTCAACTACTTTATCTGCCAAGGCAAGTACCTGATTATGAGCAAATCCACCGATGATTTCTCCGGTTTCAATCTCTGTAGGAGCTGCGCATTTTTTCGCGTGTTCAATAATCTGGGAGAAGTCTTTTTTATCACCGTTCTCGCCAGGGATATGAGTGCATCCTGCAAATCCAGCTGCACCAGTTGTGTAGAGTCTGTCTTTATAGCTGGCTTTTGGAGGTACAATACAGTTGGTGGTCATTAAGATGGGGCCGTTAAAGGATTCGAATTCTTCCGTTTGTTTCCACCAGGCATTACCATAGTTACCTACAAAATGACTGTATTTCTTAAAGGCAGGATAATAGTGGGCCGGAAGCATTTCTGAATGGGTGTATACATCTACTCCGGTTCCTTCTGTCTGCTTAAGTAACTCTTCCATATCCTTAAGATCATGTCCGGAGATTAAGATTCCAGGGTTTTTGCCTACTCCGATATTTACTTTTGTAATTTCTGGGTTTCCGTAAGTAGTTGTATTAGCGGTATCCAGTAATGCCATACCATCTACCCCTACTTTACCGGTTTCAAGAGTAAGAGCAACTAATTCGTCTGCACTTAAGTTATCATTTAACATTTTTGCTAAAGTACTCTGCATGAATTCATGAATGGATTCATTGTCAAAACCTAAGGCAAGCGCATGTTTTACATAAGCGGAAAGTCCTTTTAATCCATAAGTGATTAATTCTCTAAGACTTCTTACATCTTCATTCTTAGTAGCCAGTACGCCAACAGTAACTGATTTGGCATCCAGTTCAGAAGCTGTTACTGCATCCCAAAGTGCTGCTTCTGATAAATCCTCTTTATTATTTAAGTTTCCTAATAATTCTCTTTTTGCAGCTAAAGTCATAGTAACACGGTCATAAAAGACCTTGTCGTCAAAGTTAGCGTTAGTAATAGTGGTAAACAAGTTAAGGGTTACTAAATGGTTGATATCGCCGCCAACTGTTTTTCCTTCTTCTCTTAATTTAGTGGTTACCTCGGAAAGACCTTTGGTAACATATACTAATAAATCCTGCATTCTTGCAAGGTCAGGGGACTTACCACATACACCGACTTTGGTGCAGCCTGAACATCCTGCGGTTTCCTGACATTGATAACAAAACATTGCATTTTCCATTTAACTTTTCCTCCGATTTGAATTCTTGTTTTATTGTTTTGTTGCTCTTGATGAGTTAATAATAAAACATTATCAATTCTTTTTCCGTAACATATGTTACGATTAGATAAATATATCGTAATTAAGGAAAACCTGGGCATAGAAGGAGTTGTTTTAAATATAGATTATTGAACCTGGGCTTAGAAGGAGCTGTTGCAAAATATAGATTGTAGACCTGGGCTTAGAAGGAGCTGTTGCAAAATATAGATTATTGACCTGGGCTTAGAAGGAGCTGTTGCAAATTATAGATTATTGACCTGGGCTTAGAAGGAGCTGTTGCAAATTATAGTTTATTGAACCTGGGCTTAGAATAAGGATTATATTTTGTAAAAATTTTGTTCCAAGATTGCGCGAATATGCGGCTGCATTCTCTTTCTTGCAGCCATTCGCGCATACTTTCCACAAAATTTTTACAAAATATAATCCTTATTCTCTCCCAGGTAATTTAGTCTTTGAAATGCAACAGCCCCTTCTCTCCCAGGTAATTTAGTCTTTGAAATGCAACAGCTCCTTCTCTCCCAGGTAATCTAGTCTTTGAATTTGCAACAGTTCCTTCTCTCCCAGGTAATCTAGTCTTTGAATTTGCAACAGCTCCTTCTCCCCCAGGTAATTTAGTCTTTGAAATGCAACACTCCTTCTCTCCCAGGTAATCTAGTCTTTGAATTTGCAACAGTTCCTTCTCTCCCAGGTAATCTAGTCTTTGAATTTACAACAGTTCCTTCTCTCCCAGGTAATCTAGTCTTTGAATTTACAACAGTTCCTTCTCTCCCAGGTATCTAGTCTTTGGGTTTGCAACAGCTTCACATGTTAACCTTAAATTTCAAGGATATATCTTTTTAAATTCATTTTCTTATAGCACAATTTTCTTTACAGCACTATAAGCACCGTATATTTTTTCTTTCCCAGATGTTTTATAAGCCCGTACCCTGGCATAATAAATATTGTCTTTTTTCATTTTTTGAATACTTTTTGAAACAATCTTGCTATTCTTTATTATTACTGTTTTTTTATCTTTCGTAAACTTTTTGTCGGCAGCATAGGTAATTTCATAACCTGTTATGTCTTTTGTACTTTTCCATGCCAATGTTAAAGTGCCGGGTGCTACACTCTTAATTTTAATTTCGGTCACCTGTTTGGGGGTAACCGTTATTCTTATTCTTTTTTCATTAGCATTAAAATTCTTGTCTTCTGCTGCTCTAAGGGTAATAACTGCAATACCGCAGCCTTTAACCGTTACTGTTCCATCTTTACCAACTACCGCTACCTTTGTATTATCAGACTGATACTTTATGCGTTTATTTCTGTTCGTTTTCGCTTTAACCGAAAATGGTTTATCACCATAAGCCTTTGTATAGGAAGTTTTTGCAGAGGTTACAAACTTTTGGGAGGCTTTGTTTACGGTTATATATACCGTAATATTCCTTATTACATTATATTTTGAGGTATTTTTTGGTGTGTAAATCAGTGAAAAGTTATGTATTCCGGCATCACCGACAGAGGTTGTTAACTTTTCTTTAAAGGTAAAGCCTTCGGGTAGAATAACATCTGCCAAGGTATCTCCATAAACCGCTGTCAATCCGGTTGGTATTGTGATATTTGGATTCATTTTTTCTTTCACTGTGTCTGGGGACTGGGTTGGTTCTGGATTTTGAGTCGGATCTGGGGTCTTTGTAGGTTCCGGTATTTTTGTGGGCTCTGGTATCTTAGTAGGCTCCGGAGTCGGCACTGGTTCCTCGGTAGGCAGAAATACAAATTCATTCACATCACTGCGGATTAGTAAACCTGCTGAGTTTTCCATAACCGTATACCAGCCGTACAGCACATCCTTAGACAATCCTTTCCATTCAATTTCTGCTGTTTTATGAATGCTTTGTGTGCTGCCTATGGTTTTACCGGTAAACAAAGCAGCTTCCATAAAGGTAGTGGTCAGAGACCTTGGGGTTCTGTTGAAATCGACTTTTAATTCATAAATATCCTGTTGTGAGGCAATTACGCCAGCCTCGTAAGAAGTAAGTTTATCGGAATCAAAATAATTATAATCCTTTAATTCCTCCGAGTAGGAATTCATATAGATTTTTCCGTTAGCCAGGTCAAAATAAAGCATTTTAACATAACCAGTACCGCCTTTTTCTGCGGACTGATAATCGGTACAGATCTGATATACCGTACGTTCCTTTACTCCATCATAATTGTCATCAAATGCCGTAATATTAATTGCTGCTCCATGATAGTGTCCATTTAAAACTGCAAAAACATTGGGGTTTTTAGCTACGACCTCTTTCTGAACCAAATTACCGGTATAATCCAGCGCGCCGGCTTCGGTAATATAGCGGTGTAAACACAAAATAGCTTTGCGGTCACTGTACTGCTTCAGTACTTTATCCATCCAGGCCACCTCATTTTTAAAAATGTCCCACCCCATGTATACGACAATCAATTCAACACCATCAACTGTCAGTAAATCATAGTGACCTAAATTATTCTTATAGGAACCGCCATAGACCTGGCTGTCTTTAAACCGGTTTTCACCAAAATATTTTAAGTAATTCTCATACAACTCATTTCCGGCGGCCACATCATGATTACCGGCTAGTACGCCGTAAGGCAGATTGGCAGCCTCAAAGTACTTCATATTTTTATCGGCACATTGCCACTGATAATCTTGTTCAAATTCATCTACTAAATCCCCTGTATGAATTGCATATTTTATTTTTTGATTTTCCTTTTCACTTACAATCCATTGATTCATCGTGGTGAAGGTTTCTGGCCAGCTTTCTGTATAATACTGGGTATCCGTAATCCAGGCAAAGGAAAAATCATATTGTCTTGGAATTCCTGTCCCATCCCACTTGTAATCATTTTTAAAAGTTCCTTTTTCCTTTATTCCGGCAGAAGGTGTGGTTTCTGTTCCCCTTGCCTGTACCAAAACTCTTGCCACCCCGTTTTGTACATGATCTTCCAATACAAACTCCGTCTTTTTTATGCCCTCTTCTTCATTAATAGTAAGAAGTTCCCAGCTATTAGTACTTATCTTGTAAACATAGAGCTGAACCGGTTTGTTATAGGAAACCTCTGCACCTATCTTTACCTGCAAGATGTCAGTGGGTTCACCTTCTGCCTGAATTTCATAAATCTGATATGGATATTCCCCGTTTTCTGATACCACCGTCCCAAGCGCCCCAGGCATCCTGCTGCCAGTGTAATCTCCGCTTCCCTGCCATATACTGATTTCCTTACCAGGCTTAAGCTGCCTGCCTTCATTAAAGGTCACTTTTGTATTATCCAGGACGGATTCCCCCAGCATAGCTTTCAGCAATATGCTGTCTTTTTTTCCTCCGGTCTGGGTCATGCTGTTTACTGCAATCTTACCGTTTAGATAAGTAAAGTCTACTGTCTGAACACCCTGATTATCATTTAAGTCCATAATTTTAACTACCAGTTTGTTATTTCCCTCTCTTAGTTCTGAACCTTTAAAGGCATACGGTGCTTTTAAAATCCTGCCGTTTAGATACACTTCCAGAGAATTCTCATTAACCCCCGTATCATCAGTAAAATTAAACTTCGCACTGCATAAATTATCTAACATTACATTGGTCTTTATCTCAGTTGCAATAAGAGGTGCTGTATTATCTACCCGGATCTGTATTTTCTTACTATCCTTAACCGAGGAAATGGTTACTTCATGGAGTCCGTCCTTTTCCAGGGTGGTATCCCAAACATAACCCAAGGCGTCGACCTTATCAGCCGGAACCATAAATTCTATGTCCAGCCGTTCAATCATGCCTTTACTATCTCCCATTTTATAAACCGTGTCCGGATCAATTCCGTTATCCGGATTCAGGACTGTGCCGTCTGTTAACACAAGATGGAAGCCGGTAGCCTTATAATCATCATTATTATTTGCATTGCCGATTTCAAAAGCACTTCCCTGAGTACCCGCCCATAAAGAAACTGTAATTACACCGCTGCCGTCCTCCCTGTAGGTAAAATAGGATTGATCCACAAATACCGCTTTCGAGGACATTACATTTGACCATTTAGCCAAATAGGTCAAGATGTTATCCCCAATTGATACCGCATTCTTAAAATAGCTGTCATTTCCGCTAAAACTAAAGGTAAAAAAAGCTCCTTTTTCCAATAGATTGACCTGCTTCATTTTGGTATTATCAATTTTTATTGAGACCGTTTCCTTATCCGATTTCGCTTTTGCCGTAATCAGCACATTCCCCGATAAGCTGTCCCCTTCTTTTATGTTAGTCCGGATTCCGGTAAAATCATCGATTTTATTTACTTTTATCCGCTTCACAGGTGTTATTGTACTGCGGTATAAATTAGTCCCTTCCAGATAATAATCTACATACTCCTGATTTAATAATTTATCTGCAGGTATTTTAGCAAAATATTTACCAGCTATCCGAAAAGAGGTTGTTTCAATAAATTGATAGTCCGTGGCAGATGAAGTCTTATAATATATGGATATTTTCTGTATTCCCATATCATCCTCATAGGAATAGGGAATATTAAGCTCCTGCCCTTCGTCAACACTTGTTATGGACTCATCCAGACAGGTAAGTACCGGTGCATTCTTTGTATCCCGAATCACTACGGTTATCATATAACCGGTTCCCTCCGCCGGCAGAACAGCCTCATTGCCTGCAAGGTCTCTGGCAAAGATCTGTATCCGGTACTGACCTAATTCCTCTGGTTTAAAATTGACCTCATAAGAAAAACCTCCGTTTGTTTCACCTTTAAAATCCATAAGTATATCCGTTGCAGTTCCTGTTAATGCCTCTGTTATCAATTGGTAAGTCATTTTGGCATCAGAAAGCAGCTCATCTGCAGTAACCTGGACGGATAAGGTATCGCCAAGCTGAATCTGTTGTACCGGCTCTTCCCAGGTGAGTCTTGGCGGCACGGTATCCGCAGCTGGCTCTTTATGATAGAGCAGCTGCTCCTCCTCTACAACACCAGGTGTGGGGAGGGAGTTTAGTTTATAAACAGACATAGTACTGCCGGAAACCGGTACTTTAAAATGTATACTTTTACCGGGTGAAGACTGATTTTGGCTATAACGGACAACCGATAGTGGTTTACCGTCTTTCTCCAAGGATATTTCTCCGGTTTTATCCAGTTCTTTTAAACCTGTCAAAGAATATACCGGTACTGCCAAATCAATGTGATTTGCATCCCTGAACTCTTGTAGTGCCGCCATCCCTTCTTCACGTAAATATTCCTGTCCGTTTAGCCATAAAATTGCTGCCGTATTTTCCGGTATTATGATATCTTCCCCGTACATCCCGTCCATGGTCAGCTCTTGGAATGAGATAGCCGAACCTGTTACACAACTGATCTTATAGTTATCCTTAAAATGAATATCCTCATCTGTACTATTATATAATTCGACATACTCCATTGGTTTCGCTGTACCAGAACCAATCCCGTTGTCTGAATTATTAAAATATAGTTCTGTAATAAATAATCCCTTTGCCTTTGCTGTTATTGCTGAACCTGTAACGACAGCAGGTATCTCTGTATTTTCAGTTTCATTTTCTCTCTCTTTTGTTAATTCTTTCATAGCCGTTTCATCATTTTGGTTCGTTACCTGGACTGCTCTGTAAGCCATTGCAGAAACTACGGGTTCTATGCCAAGTATTGAACATAGGGTAATTACACCGATTAATATAATTGAAATCCCTCTTTTGTAAAATAGGTGTTTTCTAAACATAAATTATCCTCCTTAACCCCTATCTACGCACATAAAAGTATTATTTAAAAAGGAAAAACCTTTTTAACATTTACTTTATATACTTAAATTGTAAATTATGGATAAGCTCTCGGTAATGTTTTGTTAAATTTTTCCTTTTCGTCTGTCTTTTCGTTCTTCCCCAAAATCTAAGGCCAGGCTGTTGCAACTTATGAATTTGAAGGTCATTTGCGGCTGTCAGGGCAGCTATTTCGCAAATTGGGAAGAAATAAATTTTAATTTGCTACCTATTGTTTCTTTAAACTACTTATTTTATTTTGTAGTACTGCTATGGTATAAATTCGTGCATAAAAATAAGGATTATATTTATAAAAGCTTTATTAAGTTCCCTAGGTAGCGGCTACATTGTCTTCCTGCAGCCATTACTTGCAACTTCAATAAATTTTCATAAAATAATCCTTATTCTATCTATTTTAACTTAATCTTTTCGTTTCGTTTATACTGTCCATGAAGATGTAAATTGCCCATGAAACTCTGCGAACAGATGCTTATAAACTTCTTATAAAGCAGAATTTAGTTTATTCAGATCAATAATTTTTACCATATCCCTGTCAACCTCAATGAAACCATCCTCCTGCATTTTAATCAGTTCTCTGGAAAGGGACGGTCTTGTAACATTTAGATAGGCAGAAAGCTGTTCCCGATTCATGGTCAGCTTTACATACTTAGTATTATTACAGTTATCCATAAGATATTTAGCTATTTTCTGTCTTAAACTTCCGCTGGTTAAAAGCTGGAGTTTATTGTTTAAATAGTATGCTTTCCCCGCCAGAATACCTAACATATTCTGAATAATTAAAGAATGAGCATTGCAGGACTTATCACAGGTGTTAAAAAAATATTCCTTTGGGATTGCAAGTACGGTAGTATTCCCATTAGCTACTACATAGTAATTATAATCCGCTTTTTGAAGGAATACATATACTTCACCAAAGATATCTCCTTCTTCTATATTCGTAACGATATATTTTCTTCCATCAGGAGTATCTTTACAAACGGATACAGAACCATTGATTAAAACATACAGTGCTTTAGGGGGATCCATCTGACTGAATATGATCTGGTTTTTCTCATAATCTTTTAATTTGGCATTAGAGCAGCTTAAACACAGCTCAATATCTTCCTGATTTAAGTTCTTAAAAAGTATATTATCTTTTATTTTATCAATCATGTAATCTCCCATTATTCTTAATTATCAACAAGGAAAGTTTAATACAAATATAGAGTTCATCCCTAGTTATTAACTAATCTGTTCAAAAATAATTTAGAACCTGGTACAAGTAGCTTTATTTTTTTCTTATATATTTATAAAAAGCGTACTCTATATCATAGTAAGTACGTTCATCGGATTCCGCCTCAATCATCCATTGGGGATTCTCATCAAGATTCGGAAAATAGGTATCAGCATGGTAGGCATAATCAATCTTTGTAACATGGGCAACATCGCAATATTCAAGCATTTGTTCATAGATACTGGCACCGCCTATTATATAAACATTCTCTGATTTATAATCCTTTACAGCCTCCAGGGCTTCCTTAACACTATGAACCACCACCGCATCATTTACGGCAAAATCCGGTTTCGAGGTTATTACAACATTTAACCGGTTTTTAAGCGGTCTTCCCCCCGGAAAAGTTTCCAGGGTATTCCTTCCCATGATTACTACCTTATTCGTGGTTTCATCCCTAAAAAAACGCATGTCCTCTGGAATACTAATCAGTAACTTATTCTGATATCCGATTGCCCAGTTTTTATCTACCGCAACAATTAAATTCATTTGAAACTCCTCTCTGTGTTTCAAACAGACATAGTTAAGATATGTACCCTAATATGCCTGCTTAAAGCATAAAATATTCTCTTAGGTTTTACTTATCCTTAAACCGCTACGGGTATATTTTCAATTTTAGGACCGGTCACATAATGATCCAGTCTGAAATCTTCCACCTTAAATTTGTAAAAATCCTTGATGTCTGGATTTATCCATAATTCCGGTGCATCGTAGACCGGCCGTGTGATCATCTCTTCAATGATTGGAATATGGCGGTCATAAATATGGGCATCTGCTATAACATGTACCAATTCTCCGACTTCCATATCGCAGACCTGGGCCAGCATATGGATTAATACCGCATATTGGCATACATTCCAGTTATTTGCCGCCAGGATATCCTGGGAACGCTGATTCAATACGGCATTTAATTTAAGTTTATCACTGTCCTTCGCTTTGGTTACGTTAAAAGTCATACTGTAGGCACAGGGATAGAGATTCATCTCGTGAAGGTCCTGATGGACATAAATATTCGTCATGATACGGCGGCTGTAAGGATTATTTTTCAAATCATAGATTACCCGGTCAACCTGGTCCATTTCCCCTTCTTTGTATTTATGCTTTACTCCCAACTGATAACCATACGCTTTTCCAATCGAACCGGTTTCGTCGGCCCAGCTATCCCAGATATGACTGATTAAGTCCTTTACATTATTGGATTTTTTCTGCCATATCCAAAGAATTTCATCGATACAGCTTTTAATTGCAGTTCTGCGCAAGGTGATGGCTGGGAATTCCTTAGATAAGTCATATCGATTTATGACACCGAATTTCTTTATTGTATAAGCACTTGTCCCATCTTCCCATTTTGGTCGCACTTTTTCTCCTTCTGTACTGACGCCATTTGCCAAGACCTCCTTACACATATCTATAAATATTTTATCCGCCAAGCTCATAATCAACACTCCTTCCACTGTTATATCAGGTACTGATACTTAGTTTACAGCACCGTTTTCCCTAGGCAATTATAACATCCAACCGGATGACCGTCAAATAATAAGATAACGAAAAGCACCTCCTTACTGTTTTAAGTTTATTTTAGTCACTTAACCCAAAGGGGTGCTTATCTTTATTTCGTATATTATTAATTCTGTAATTACACTTTTTAATCTTATAATTATTCTTTTACTTCTTTTGCTTTTACTTCTTTTTTTCTTTTATTTCTTTTATTTATTTTTATCGTTTATTTTTATCATTTATTTCTTCCACATACTTCAGTTCTGTAGTAGAACTACTCTAACGTTTATCTTACCCCAGCAAACTGTCCTTCGGCAAACCCTTTGATATTGGAGGCATTGGCGTATTTTTTAAACTGTCCGTTTTCCACGATTACCAGTGTCGGTGCCTGCATAACTCCGTATTCTCTGGTTAGTTCCGGGTTATCCTCCGCATCTACCGTAACATAAGGATAATCCCTTAAATATTCTTTCGCTGCTTTACAGTTCGGACAGGTTTTTGTTGTAAAAAGATAGGCTGCATTATGACGGGTATCTGCTGCTGCCACTTCATCCATATAAGAAGAAGCCTTTTTAGAATCCTCTGCCCTCTCCTCACGGTCACAGCTGCCGCTCACCGGCATATATCTGGAGTGTTCCATCTCATATAGCTTTCTGTTCTTATATTCCTGAGTCTTGCCTTCGTTCCAGTTCTGTACTGGACGGTAATAGCCTGTAATACGGCTGTAAACTTCTGCATTCTGTCCGCATTCCGGACATTTGAACTGCTCACCATTTAGATAACCATGATCCTTACAGATGGAGTAAGTAGGTGACAGGGTATAGTAAGGGAGCTTATAATTCTCGGCAATAGTGCGGACTAACTTAGCCGCAGCCTTCCAATCCGGTAACTTTTCCCCTAAAAATGCATGGAAAACTGTTCCGGAGGTATAAAGGGTCTGAAGCTGATCCTGTACATCCAGAGCTTCAAAGATATCTTCCGTATAACCTACCGGCAAATGGGAACTGTTGGTATAGTATGGTGTATCTCCTTCTTTTCCGGCAGTCTTTATCATGGGCCAGCGCTTTCTGTCATGTTTAGCCAGACGATAGCTGGTAGATTCGGCTGGTGTCGCTTCCAGGTTATATAAATCACCATATTCTTCCTGATAGTCGGATAAACGTTCTCTCATATGATTTAATACCTTTACACTAAAGGCTTGCGTTGCAGCATCTGTCATGTCTTTTCCAAGCCAGTTTGCATTTAACCCAACCTCATTCATTCCCAGTAAGCCAATGGTTGAGAAATGATTCTCAAAGGTTCCCAAATAACGTTTCGTATATGGGTATAATCCTTCATTCAGAAGTTTTGATATAACATCTCTTTTTACTTTTAAGGAACGGGCGGAAATATCCATCATACGGTCAAGGCGTTTGAAGAAATCCTCTTCATTAACGGCCTGATAAGCAATACGGGGCATATTAATGGTAACAACTCCAACGGAACCGGTACTTTCACCAGAACCAAAGAATCCGCCGGTCTTCTTTCTAAGTTCCCTTAAATCAAGACGGAGCCTGCAGCACATGGAACGTACATCACTGGGTTCCATATCACTGTTAATATAATTTGAGAAGTAAGGGGTACCGTATTTTGAGGTCATTTCAAATAATAAACGGTTATTCTCGGTATCGGACCAGTCAAAATTGTTTGTAATGGAATAGGTAGGAATTGGATATTGGAAACCTCTTCCGTTAGCATCCCCTTCAATCATGATTTCAATAAATGCTTTATTGACCATATCCATCTCTTTTTTACAGTCTTTATATTTAAAATCCACTTCCTTACCGCCTACAATACAGTTAAGTTCTGCCAGATCATTCGGGACAGTCCAATCCAGGGTTATATTTGAGAAAGGAGCCTGTGTTCCCCAGCGGCTTGGTGTATTCACACCATAAATAAAGGATTGGATACATTGCTTTACTTCACGGTAAGATAAATCATCTATTTTTACAAAAGGAGCCAAGTAGGTATCAAAAGAAGAAAATGCCTGAGCACCTGCCCATTCATTCTGCATGATTCCAAGGAAGTTGACCATCTGGTTGCAGAGGGTGGATAGATGACCTGCGGGAGAGGAGGTGATTTTACCCGGTATTCCGCCAAGACCTTCGGTAATCAATTGCTTTAAAGACCAGCCTGCACAATAACCGGTCAACATAGACAAGTCATGTAAATGGATGTCCGCATTCCGGTGGGCACTTGCTACCTCTTCGTCGTATATTTCGGACAGCCAGTAATTTGCCGTAATGGAACCGGAGTTATGCAAGATCAGACCGCCTACGGAATACGTAACAGTAGAATTCTCTTTTACTCGCCAGTCTTCTTCCTTTACATAGCTGTTAACAATCTCTTTATAATCAAGGATGGTTGATTTCATGTTACGGATGCGTTCCCTGTTCTTGCGGTACAAAATATACGCCTTAGCTACATCCGTATAACCCGTCTGTTCCAAGACATGTTCCACACTGTCTTGAATGTCTTCAACACTAACCAATCCCTCTTTCACCTTAGTCTGGAAATCTGCCGTAACTCTTAAGGACAATAAATTAACTATATCCTCTGTATAACTCTTTTCCGTCGCCTTAAAAGCTTTGGTAATTGCCTCCGTAATTTTAGCCAGATTAAAATCTGCAACTTCCCCGTCTCTTTTTACTACTTGGATCATGAGTTGAATCCCCCTTCTTATTCTATTATCGCTCTTGTCTTTCGCAGAGTTCTCACAAATCATATATTAGCAGATTTTTCAAGTCACGTCAAGAGCATGATACAACATATATATTTGAACTATTTTTATACCACTATATATTGTGGTTTTATTCTAGTCCTTAATACCCATTTACTTTCCTGAATTCTGAAATTTAGTTAAAAATAGAGCCAATTCAAAACACTATACCTTCTTTTTATGAAATAGCATAAATATCTAAAATATTAAAATAATTAATTCAATTTATGTAATTTCATCTTAAGTTGTTAATTTTATAATCAATTAATAAAATAAAATATTTATACTTGTAATCTTATTATAAATACATACAATTACCATAATATTCCATTTACTTTTTTATACCTTTTAAGGAGCTTTGTCAATAGATAAAAATGGTATTGATCTTTCTTATTAAAAATATACCTCTCTTTCTGGTTAAAAAAAAAAATACTTCTCATTATAGTTAAAAATCCAATCCTCCGTCTGGATATTAAACAAAAGGACCGCAGATACTAAGTTATCAGACGTAAACCTTACACTTATTATCAGCGGCCCTCTTGCGGCTAATTATATATTAAAATTTATTTGGAACGTTATGAATACCGGATTTTTCACTTCTCTGCTTTTTTTGCTTCTTATATTTGATTATAAATATCTTTCGGCACATAAGCTTTTACATAGATACCTTCTGACTGATATTCTTCTTCCAGCAGCTGTCCATATTTTCTTATAATCTGAATCTTGCCGGCATCCTGATAAGAAAATACTCGTTCCACAAGAATCTTACGTTCCCTCAGAATCTCTTCAAAGATTTCCTGAAGCTCCTCCAGACCTTTTTTCTGTTTAGCAGAAATCTTAACTACTTTATCGGCTTTAAAGTCTTTTATGATAAGTTCCGTTACTAACAAATCCTGTTTGTTAAATGCTGTGATTACAGGTTTATCTTTCACACCAAGATTAGCTAAGGTTTCATATACCACATGCATCTGTTTATATGCTGCAGGATTTGCGCTGTCCACCACATGAAGGATTATATCTGCATATTTAGCTTCTTCCAGGGTACTTCTAAAAGCTTCAATTAAATGATGCGGGAGCTTTCTGATAAACCCTACCGTATCCGTTAATAAAATCTGCTGCCCGCTTGGCAGTACCAGATTTCTGGTTGTTGGGTCAAGGGTTGCAAACAGCTTATCCTCTTCTAACACTCCGGCGCTGGTTAGCTGGTTTAACAAGGTAGACTTTCCGGCATTGGTATAACCTACAATAGCAGCAATTGGAATAGCACCTTTACTTCGTAATTCCCTTGAAGTCTCCCTGTACTGCTTCACTTCTGACAGCTCTTTATTTAATTGGGAGATTCGGTCCCTGATTAATCTTCGGTCCACTTCCAGTTTCTTTTCACCAGGTCCTCTAGTTCCGATACCACCGCCAAGTCTGGACATAGAGTTGCGCATACCTACCAGTCTGGTGGAACGGTATTTTAATTGTGCTAGTTCCACCTGAATTTTGCCTTCTTTCGTAGTTGCATGCTGTGCAAAAATATCAAGAATTAATATCGTCCTGTCCATTACCTTTGCTTCCAGTGCATCCTCCAGATTTTTAAGCTGGGCTGGTGATAACTCATCATCACAGACAACACCGGTAGCCTCTAGTTTAAACAATAATTCCTTTATTTCCTCAATTTTACCTTTACCAATATAGGTTCCAGGGTGAACACTTTCCCGGTTTTGTATCACTTTAGCCACGGTTATTGCTCCGGCTGTTTTTGCTAACTCCTCTAATTCATCCAATGATTCAGCCGTATCATCTCCATCATTGACTGCTACTCCTACCAGGACAAGACGTTCTTCCTTTTCCTTTATTTCATACAGTTCACCCATTTAAAACTCCTATCAATTCTTAATTATTCTTTATGCGGCGTACTAGCTTCCGGTAGCCTGTTCTTAATAAATACACTTTCCGTCTTGGCTTCCTCATCCTCAGTATACACTTTTAAGTAATCTTTCATGAGAGCATTGGCTTTTTCATAATCACCCATATTCTCATATACTACAATTTCATTCCGTTTCATTGACTGTTCATATTCAATATCGTTGTATTTTAAGCCTGTCTGTAGATAGGACAGAGCTTCATCGTAGTTTTTAACTTTAATCAGGCTGTAGGCAATCTGATTATAAACAGCGGCAGAAGGTATATAGGCTGCTTCTTTTATATACATGCTGTAATTATATACCGCATTATCGTAATCCTCTTTCTGTTCATAAATACTGCCCAGGAAAAAATAGCTTTCTGCAAATCCATTCTTAAAGGCTTCACTGAATTCTCTGATTGCATCCTCATAGTTGCCCATATAGTAATGAACTTTCGCAAGATTGAAGTTGTCCTCCTGATTGGTGCCTTTTATGTTGGAGGCCATTTTTAAAACAGCTTCAGCATTGTCTTTATCACCTTTTTCTATCAGCAGAAAATATTTTCCGAAATAATAATCATAATTTTTGTTATCCAGTTTTATAGCTTTATCATAATCTGCCTGACTTTTATCATAACTTTTAAGCATCCGGTACCCATAAGCCCTGCTGTAATAGGTATAAGCATCCGATGGGTTGCTCTTTAAGAGGTCCGTATAGGTTTTGACCGCCTCATCAAAAAGACCTGATTTTGCTTGGGAATTTCCTTTATAGCTTAAGATATCCATATCTAAATCTCTTAATTCATTAATTGCCAGTGCTTTATCAAACTGTTCTATTGCTTTTTTATAGTCATGGGATTTAAAATATGTAATACCCTTTGCTCTGTAAGCTAATTTATTATTTTTATTAACGATACTGTTATCTTTATCTAGGATTGCCCGGTTTAGATTTTGTAAGGCTTCTTCATACCGCTTAAGCTGTACTAAAGTCATTGCATAATCAATATAATAATCTGCACGGTCACCGTTCATTTGGATTGCTTTTGCCAAACTGGCTTCTGCCTTTTCATAATTACCGTTAGAGAAATATTCCAATCCTTCTTTATGATAACTGCCAGCTGATTTCGAACCACAGCCGCCAAGTAATAAAACAGCCATAATTAGAAGCATCGCACTTATTAATCTTTTTTTATTCATTCCCCGACTCCTGTCCAAATTTTTATTTCACGTACTAATTAATCTGCCTTCCACCTTATAGGAACACTACTGCTATTATAAGTTGTACAGGAAATAAATGCAAGTCTTGGGAGGATATTTATTCTCAGCAGTATCACAAATTTCTTGTGATATGCGGCGTCAAGGTAGGTTAAAAGATAATATAGGGACTGTCGCAAAGCTGTAGAATAAATTACCTGTACTTAAGGTTCTATATTCTATAACTTTGTGGCAGTCCCTTGATGAGTGTTAAAAATCAGAGTCTACTCCCTGGGCAATATCAAGCATTTCTGATGTGGATAAATAAAAGCCATTTTCCATTTCTTCGATTTCATCATCCCCCTGATTTATCGAATCTCGTTTCTTGGGTGGCTCTTCCCGCTTAAACTCTCCCGCTTTATCTACAATATGATTTTGCGTAAAAGGGGAAACCGTTCCTTTTTTTAAATCGTATTTCTGAGCGATCCTGTCATCGATCTTAACCTTACCCTCTTTTGTTTCTAAATATAACTCTTCCATTCTCTCCTCCGTAATCAAACCGTTTAATTTTAATTTTTTTAGTATTTATATTTAATTTGCACAATTAAATATAAATCATACTGGGATTTAAATGAATAAGCGGACAATTAAGGGAATCTTAAATACTATAATATTTAATATCAAATATCAAATCATTATTATTAATGCTTTAAAATAACACGATGTGATTTATAAACGAAAAAATGTAGTATTTGTAAACTTTTTATTATTATGCTAAAATCAGTATGCTACCATTCATTCTTTACCCTGAAATTTCTTTTTTATATATTTACTGATTATTTGTAACAAGCATACAGTGATTACTAATTAATGCATGAACTATGCTTTATAGAAGGAGGTTTTATGACCGAACGCGAACATCTAATTCATAATTATTTCCAATGTTGGATTTCTAAAAACAGCAGCATATTAAGTACTACCTTTGACCCGGAAGCTATTTACAGCGAGTGTTACGGACCGATCTATTACGGGCTTGCAATGATTGAAACATGGTTTGAGGACTGGCAGAAACGCGGGTCAGTTTTGGCTTGGGATATTACGCAGTTTATACACCAGGGGAATTTCACCGCCGTCAATTGGTATTTCAAATGCGAATATGATGGTGTGACCAGCGAATTTGACGGTGTGTCCATAATTGAATTCAACCCGAATAACCGTATTATTAATCTAAAAGAATTTCAGTCAAAAATCCCTCATTACTGTCCTTATGACGCCACGAAATAATAATTTACCGATTAGAATAATTTATTTAACAAGTTAGAGTGTGCTTACCGGATGCCTTATTACTGTTTTACGTCTATCCGGTAAGGATTTTCTGGGGTCTGATAAATAGATTTCATGATGTCTTCTGATATTCCCGTCCGGAAGAACTGCCATAATGTCGTCTTTTAAATGATGTTCCTTGATGTAAGCTTCCATCTTAGCAACTGACTGGGCTTCTGTTTCATAAGGTCCAATATGTAAAATCTGAACACACAAGCCCTCTTCAAAGGTTTCAAACCTTGCCTTGCTTAAATTTAAATCTTGTCTTTTTCTGCCCACTTCCTGTAGTGCCCAGGAGAACACATCCTTCGTAACGAATTTTGGCTGCCTTATCATGGAGGTAAAACAATATTTATCCTTTCTGGTAAAATCCATCAGATCATCCTCCTCCATCCACCATAAGCCTTCCAGCGGCGGCACCACATATTCAAAATAACCCTTGGGTTCCTGTCCGCTTTTTATGCTCATCTTGATTGTAAAGGTCAAAGCATACAAAATTTCTAAGGTCTTTTCATATTCTCCACCCTTACTATTAGGATCACCTTTTCCGTCAATCATAATAAAATTCATAGCCGGTACATAGATTTTTGCCGGCTCTGGCTTTGGCAGATATAAATCCTTATATTCTTTTTTATAATCTATTTTATGATCTGCATTCTTCATATACCTAGTCTTCCTTTCTATTCCTTTTCTATATCTGTTTTATACCTTTTTTTATACCTTTTTTTATTTCTAATACCTTTATTTATGCCTTTTTCTAATACCTTTATTTATACCTTTTCCATACCTTTATTTATACCTTTTCCATACCTTTATTTATACCTTTTCCATACCTTTATTTATACCTTTTCTAATAAGATAACACATATAATTTGACAGCTGCATGTCATATTTTGATTAGTTGTTTTTCATTACGCTTATTTAAAGTTGAAAAGCCCAGGTATGCGGTGACCGGTCAAATCTTTTGAGTTTTGCTATAACAATCACGATGGATATCCATGAGTAAAGAGCAGATAATAAAAAGGGAAGCTCTATATTCGTTTGGCTTCCCTTTTTCATTAATTACTGACTGGACAGTTATTAATAATCATATTTAATACTTAATCTTAATGGTTTTAATTTCAAATGGCTTAAATACCAGGTTAATGCCATTAGAAACCGGTAAGATTTCCAGAGTTTCCTCCAGCATATTGGTAAGAGCAGCTTCTTTTACCTTACCATTTATATTCAAAGTTACGTTTGTATAGGTTCCTTCCGCATCATATAATCTAAGAATGTATGCTTTTTCTTCGTCTTCGCAAGGTTTTACTGCCTCGATTATAATATTGCTGCGGTTGGTGGAAGCAAAGGATTCCTTATTCCATACTCCCTTCACTGCGATTGGTTTATAATTCAGCTCATAAGCAGGTTTTATAACAGATTCTGCTCCAAAGCCTTCATTATGAGGATAGAAGGAATACGTACATTCATGTATTCCTTTATCTCCTTTATAATCCGGTCTATTGCCGCCTTTATGCAAGGACAGTCTTAAACTGGATTCTTTCACAGAGATACCGTACTTGCAGTCATTTAATATTGCAACACCGTATTTATTTTCAGATAAATCCGTATATTTATGATTGGATACTTCGAATTTTGCTTTTTCTTCCGGAGTATTACGGGTTGTAGGTCTCTTGATATATCCAAACTGTACTTCCTGTCTTGCAAAGTCTGAGAATATGGTGGTATCAAAGGCTGTCTTTAAGAATCTGTGGTCATCCTGCCAGTCCATAATAGTTTCAAATCTTACCTCTGTGCTGTCGGCAAAGAAAATCATATCCTGCTTTAACAGAGATTTTTCACTAAGTCTATATTCACTTCGTATTCTTAATTCCACCGGTCCGTCAGATACAACCTCACTGCCCAGTAAAACCGCGGAATCTTTAAATTTCAATTCAATATCTGCATCAATATCCCAGTTATCCCAGGCATTAGGCACATCTTCTGCCATAAGGAAGGTATTAAAGGCATAACCTTCGCCTTTTAATTCCCTGTCAATGGTTCGGTCAACAAAGGAAGTGATAAAACCTCTTTCGTCAAAGGCTACTTTCGCATTAGGGGTGGTAACCGTTTCTCCCTTTATTATAAAGGCAGATTCTTCCTTAAGGGTTCCTTTTACAAGCTGTAATGTTACAGAGGAAAATGCAGGTATCACTATTCCTGCTACGGCTAGCTTCTTATTACCTTTTACATCAGAGGTAATCTGCTGTTTATACGCTCCCTCCACCACATAACCTTCTTTATAATCCAGGTATATAACATCATTTCTTTCAAAAGAAAGTGTATTGATCACTGATACCATATCTGTGTTCTGCTCTGTTTTAATATAGTCCATAATATAATCATTGGATTTATTAATTATCTCAGTGGTTTCTGCTATAGATTCTTCATGTACTCTAGGTATAGAGGTTCCAGGAAGGATATCGTGGAACTGGTTTATTAACAGGGTTTCTAACAGAGGATGAATTTTTTCATGGGAAGCGGTAATGTTACGTTCTACAGCATCTCTTACTGTTAAAAATTCCAGGTTTCTTAAATTAATTTCTGCCAGACGATTATTTCTCTTAATGGTATGCTGGTTTGTTAAGGTTCCTCGGTGTAATTCCAGATATAACTCTCCTGCATATACAGAAGGATTTATCACTGTTTTTTCCAGCTGCTGCATAAACTCACTTACGGTAGTATGACCAGTTCTTGGAAGCCCTTCCAAATCCTTAATACGCCTTGACATTTCTATCATTTCAAACTGAGGACCACCGCCGCCGTCTCCAAAACCGTAGGATAATAATCTCATATTGGATACGGTTCTTTCTTTAATGGAGTCATTACCGTCCACTACATATTCCATCAGTGCTTCTGCATCCGGCCAGATGTGGGTCTTATTTAAATGTGTTAAAACTCTGGTGCCGTCAAGCCCCTGCCAGTAAAAGGTATCATAGGGGAAAACCGTAGTATCATTCCAGGCCATCTTCGTTGTCAGGAAATAGTCTACACCGCAGCCTTTCATAATCTGAGGTATGGAGGAGCTGTAGCCAAAGGTATCCGGAAGCCAGAAGGTATCCGCCGTATAATTAAAATATTGTCTGGTAAAGCGCTGCCCCCATAAAAACTGCCTGATCATAGATTCGCCGCTTGGTATATTACAGTCACATTCAATCCATACACCGCCATTTGGCTCATATCTGCCTTCTGCTACTCTTTCCACCAGTTTTTCAAACAGCTTAGGATAATTCTTTCTGATGACCTCACTATGAAAGGCAGAACTTTGTATAAACTTATATTCCGGGTACTGCTCCATTAGATTGGTCTGGTTTGCATAGGTTCTTGCACATTTTTTAACGGTTTCCCCTCTGTGCCAGAGCCAGGCAGTATCCATATGGGAGTGTCCGATAAAACCGGCATAAGGTGCGGTTGCAGAATTGGTCTGAACCAGTTTTTCCTTTATTAACATCCCTGCTTCCTTCATGGCTGACATAAAGGTTTCTTTATCAATGTCCTCATAGGAATAATACAAAATTTCATGAACTCTTGAAAGGGTATTGATAATATCGGCACGGCGGAAACTATTATGATCCAATACTTCTACCATCTGATTTAAGGTTCTTAAATCAAAGTAAAAATCGCAAATACTTTCATTTTTCAGACAGATATCCATGGAGTTAAAGGAAAAATCATAGGAGTTTCTCGGATCTTCTGCAAATGGCTCACAGCCCATTACATAATGACCCGCATAATATTCCACTGCAATGTCAATGATCTCACCGGCTTTTACGTTTTGTTTTAACATATCGCAATAATGATTGCCATGTCCAGTAATTACGATTTTTGTACAAAAAGTACCAAAGGGAACTCCATTTACCCATAAAAGTGCTTCATACCCTTCGATTTTAGGATAAAGGAAAAGTGATTTTCCTTCAAATTCCTCCGGCACTTTATATTGTCCTTTAAACCAGCAATAAGTACCTTCTCCACCCCATCTGTCTCCTTTATTGCAGGGTGTAAATAGCTTTTGATCCGGAATTTCATGATACTGCTCTGGTGTAGGGAACTTCACAGTGGATACTTCATCAATTTTTTCAAACATCATAGGAGCTATGGTATTTTCAAAACGCCTTAGCTTCGCTAACATTCTTTCAATCTGTTTTTCGTTTAGCATTCTTTTTCTCCTTATATTAGGGCTATATAATATCTTAAGTATTCCAGACAGTAAGTTTTTACTTCCTGACGGTCAGTAGGTTTTTACTACCTGACTGGATACATAATAAACAAGCAATCAATTTGATATATCAACTTATGGTATTTTTGGAATTAAATCCTTCCTTTTATAGCAACACCGCAGGAATCCCGTTCAATTAGTTTGGTTGGAATTATACTTTTAAAATACTCATGACTGCCGTTTTCTATGCGGTCAAGCAGTAACTGTGCCGCCACTTTTCCTATTTGATAAAAATTCTGCTGGACTGTCGTTAATGGCACTGAGAGGTACTTACCAAATTCCAGGTTATCAAAACCAATGACAGATAGCTGCCCAGGAACCGTTATTCCAAGTTCTGATGCTACTTTTATCAAAGCGCTGGCCAGATAATCATTTATTCCACAGATACCTGTTGTACCGTTATGAATCAGTTCTTTTAAAACCTCTTTGTATACCAGGTTGTAATCACTGTCAGCTTCCATAATCCCCATCTTAACCAGCTGGTCATCAATAGGGATATTATTTTCATTTAACGCCTTGCAGTAACCAAAATAACGGTTTCTTATAGAGGTGGCATCTTCGATTTTGTTATCGGATAGGAAAGCTATCTTTTTATGTCCTAATTTAATCAGATAATTAACAGCCTCATATGACCCCGAAAAATTGTCACTTACCACATAACTAATCGGTAAACTTTCATAATATTTGTCTATGGTAACAATCGGATAGTTATTAAGATATAACAGATTCATGACCTCCAGATTTTTTCTGTCAGAAATGGGATAATGAATTATTCCGGCGGCTTTATACTCATAAAACCGATGCAGTGCTTCTCTTTCTTCCTGAATATCATAATTACAGCAATGAACACTTAAGATATATCCTTTTTCCGCCATCACTCTGGAAGCACCTGCTACTACGTTCATTATTCCACCGTTGGAAACATCAAAAGGCAATACAAAGGGAATTATATGAGTATAATCTGCTTTGGAGTTATCTGTTTTTTCTGTTTTATCAAGGCTTGATACATAACTTCCGCTTCCCCTTACCCTGTATATAAGCCCTTCTGCGCTTAAATCTGCCAGGGCCCTTTTTGAGGTTATTCTGCTTACACCAAATCGTTCCGCCAGTTCCTTTTCTGTGGGCAACTTATCTCCGGGTTTAAACTTCTTACTCTCAATTTCCTGTCTTAAATAATTGATTATTTTTTCATATAACAGCTTATTCTCATCCATAAATTATCCCTTCTTTTGAATCCAGTTTGGTTTCAGACAATAATCTTATGGGGAATTGTGTAACATCCCCGGCAAAACAGTATCCAGCTCCCGCCCTCCATTGAACATGAACCCCAGTTTTCATTATAATTTATTATATCAAATACGCAAACCTCATATTCAGTCCTAAGTTATTATATCATTTATCGTTTTTTTGTCAATATTTTCACTTGTTAAACTCGCTTCTTTTCACTTGTTAACCCCCTCTTCTCACTAGCTAAAAACCCATTTTCGCTTGCTTAAACTAGTTTGACTTAAGGAAGAAAATTGCGGATGTTTTTACAGAATATTACTATTGTTATCTGCTGCTGAATACTTTATAATTGCTTTAAACAAAAGAAGAATCCTAGGGTGTTCGACATACCTGCCATTTTGATCCTACATGTATTAATAGGGATTCCTATATCTCTGAATGAATGACAAGCCATCTTTGCAGTGGACGTCAGAAATACAGATGCGGTCACCCACCTAGCCCTGCTAGGTATCAAAATTGCAGAAACGGCATTTTGGGTTAATTACACTTATCTTTACATAAAAAAATCCCTGCAAACCTGATTTTTAATCATTATTGCAGAGATTTTATTTTTCTATTGCAGTTCCTTATTCAAATAACTTCTTATTCAAACTCCACAACTTTGTGTTCTTTTGCAGATTCAAAGATTGCTTCCATTAATTTCATTACACGCATTACTTCCGGTAATTTTACTTTCGGTTCTTCCTTCTTCTCAATTACCTGCATCACATTACGGTAGAAGTCTCTGATATCGCTTTTCACAACTGGCAGTTCCTGTTTCTTAATGGTATCTTCCCTGCGGGGAGCCATAGTTTTGGTAAGTCCGGCTGCAGTGCGTACTGGAACTACATCGGCTTCATCCTTACCGGCAGCGCTTACGATTTCACCTTTTAAGTTCCAATCTTCAATCACTGCTGTTCCGTTTACCCCTAACATGTACCACCTGGGCAGATTTATGAAATTGCTGGTTCCTACTTCTACTAAAACTTCTGTACCGTTTTCAAATCTTAATTCAGCAGTAAAGCCGTCATCCACTAATTGGTTTGTAATATGGGTCTCTGTGGCATATATGGTCTTTAATTTTTTATCACCCATCATAAGAAGAATCTGATCTAACAAATGAACACCCCAGTCTAATACCATACCGCCGCCGTGTTCCTTTTCCTGTCTCCAGTCACCTGGTATACCTCTGGAACCATGAACCCTGGATTCGATTCTGTAAACATCACCAAGAAGGTTTTCATCATAGATCTTTTTCATTGTTAAAAAGTCTTCATCCCAGCGTCTGTTCTGATGCACGGTAAAGAGTTTGCCTGTTTCTTTGGAGGCATCTATCATCTCCTGTAAATCCTTTGAACTTAAGGTTACAGGCTTTTCGCTTACAACATTTTTTCCGGCTTTCATCGCCTTAATTGCTATGGGATTATGCAAATCATTGGGAGTAGATACTAGTACAATATCGATACGCTCATCTGACAGTAAAGCCTCAAGGCTTTCATAAGCTTTTACACCAACCTCTTTCGCATAATCAACTCTGGATTCTTTAATATCGTAAATACCGGCAACTTCTAAGCCGTCGATGGAATCAATCAATTCTCTGTGCCAGTTTCCCATTCCACCAAATCCAACAATACCTAACATAAAATTTTGCTTATCCATTCTAATACCATCGCATATCGCAAGTCCTTCCTGCGATACTGCCACATAATAACTTCGAAACAAGTTTCATAGGTTAAAGAAGAATACGGAACACTTTCATTACACTATATTCTTACCACCTTTGAATGAATCATCATGGGGCATCCTTTCATTTTGTTTTTTTACCTTGTCTTATCTTTCTTATGCAAACTATATCTATTAGGCCCAGAACATACTTCCCCGGTCTTCGTAAATCAATACATTCTTAAGGAATTGAATTGCTTTTAGCAGTCCTTCTTTGCCAGACATCAAACTGTCTTCATGTTCTATACTGATTGCATAATCATAACCAACCAAACGAAGTTCTGATATAATCGCTTTCCAGAATTCTTCTCCATGACCGTAACCTACGGAACGGAATATCCAGGAACGGCTGATTTCTTCACCATAATGACCAGTATCGAGTACACCGTTAAGAGCCGTATTATAAGTATCAATTTTGGTATCTTTCGCATGGAAATGATAGATTGCTCCAGCTTTACCAAGTTCTCTGATACAGGCACAAGGATCCATTCCCTGCCAGATTAAGTGGCTTGGATCAAAATTTGCTCCGATTTCAGGTCCTACGGCTTCACGTAAACGGAGTAATGTGCTTGTATTATATACACAGAAGCCCGGATGTAGTTCCAGTGCAATCTTATGGATACCGTGTTCTTTCGCAAACGCCACTTTCTGCTTCCAATAAGGAATTAATACCTCATTCCATTGATAATCCAATATGGCTGTAAAGTCCTCCGGCCATGGGCAGGTAACCCAGTTTGGCTGTTTGTCTAAAGGACTTCCTCCCGGACAGCCGGAAAATGTATTAACCACTGGAACACCTAATTTTTCTGCTAATAAAATTGCTTTGGTCAAATCTTCATCAAACTTTGCTGCAACCGCTTTTACAGGATGCACCATATTGCCATGGCTGCTGAGCGCGCTGATTTCCAGATTGTTATCTTTCAAGGTCTGCTTAAATTCAGCCAGCTTACTTTCATCATTCAATAAAACATCCGGATCACAATGAGCCTTGCCCGGATAGCCTCCGCAGCCTATTTCAATCATCTGAACACCGTTCTGACTTAAGAACTCACAGGCTTCGCTAAGCGGCATTCCCCCCAGAACCACTGAAAAAGTACCTAATTTCATAATTGTCCTCCTTGTATGCAATTTAATAAACTTCTCTGATAATAACATAATATAGTATTATCACCAAAAAAGCTATTAATGTATTGCTGATAATACATACAATCTTGCTATTTCTCCCAAAGTTTTGTCGGTGCATATCCATAGAAGCTGCGGAACTGGCGTCCAAAATTATTGTAGTCCTGGAATCCGACGGCATAAGCCACCTGACATACGGTCATTTCCTTTTGTTCCAATAGGTAATAGGCTTTTTTAAGCCGTATTTCATTAATATAATTGAGAGGACTTTTACCAACACTTTCTTTAAAGAGGTGGCAGAAGCGATATTCGCTGACATGAATGATATCAGCCAACTCCTTATTAGTTATTGGTTCCGTATAATTCTCCTGTATATACTGAAGCACCGTATTTAACCTGCTAAGATTTTTTATTCGGCTTATATTCTCCCGGTCCGAAAGGCTTTGTACTACATAGTTTCTGAGCAAATAAGCGATCAGCTCATAAAGTTTCCCCTTCATTGCAAGTTTATAGCCCGGATTTTTTTCATTCTCTTCTTCATAAATCGACATGATCAGATTACTTATCATAGGATCTGATTCGATGAGGGATTCAAAAATCACATTATAACCTGCTATTTCCTTTGAGAATACCCCCATTTCAAAAATGATGACCAGGGCATGAAAATCAGTCGTATGGCTGATTCCTTCATGAAGCTCATTGCTGTTAATTATGGTAAGGCTTCCTTCTTTCACAGATAAGGGTTTCTGGTTACAATAAAATACACCTTGTCCTTTTATGACGTAATGAAGTTCCAGGTGTTCATGCCAGTGAGGTGAAAAATAGGTTCCAGGTATCCTTATCCGGTTTTCAAACATCTGAACCGGAAATTCTTCATCTTTTATAAATTTTTTTTCGTATAAGCTTAATTCATGCATAGCCGTCCTCAATCATAGGCGATCCTTGGTTTTATTAAGAACCTAATTATTTACCCGTCAATTATAATACGAATCCCAACACAAAGTATATGGATAATCTTATAATATTTAATATGTTTTCTTACTTGGTAATTTCTTATTTTGTAATTTTCTTACTTTGTAATTTTCTTACTTTGTAATTTTCTTACTTTGTAATTTTCTTACTTTGTAATTTTCTTCATATAATTCTTTCTTATTTTCTTTCACAAAATCTATCTCTAATATTTTACCATTTTGATTAATTCGAGTGTCAGAAAGTTAATTTTGTGTTATGAATGAATAAGAGGGTATTCATAAAATACACAAAAAGAGGACTTTTACACTCGTTCGATATACTAATTCTCTTTCACTAAAACGCTCGAACAATTGTTAATCCGTATCCGGTATTTTGCGGTAAAACTTTCCGTTAATGGTACAGTACCTAATATTCATCTGGTAATTATATAACGTAGTCCCGTCGGTATAAAAAGCTTTATTACCATTTTCTACTTTTAAAGACTTAATATAATAGCTCAACGCCATATCGATATAATTGTCAAAAAGTTCCTTGGTACTTTCAGGAATGGAAAGTTCCGAATTCCGGTTGTCTTTCGGGTAGACATACATCTTTTCATAATCCTTACTGTATAGGATTCCATCTTTTGCACTGAAATATTTATTTGCAGGATTCACTTTAATTACCTGCAGGCTTGGTAAATTCAGAATAGGACAATTCAAATCTGAATACTCAAATAATTTCTTCACATTTTTACCGATAACCAGCTCTTTCAGATACGGGTTGGAAGTATCCATATATTTCTCCTCATACTTATAAGTACGGTTATTGCAGATTCCAACCGCATCCGTCACCGTATCAGGTATGGTAAAGGATTCAGAGGTCTTTTGGTAGGGATAGGCAAAGAGAACTGTCATATCCTTATTATAAAGGACACCGTCCACTGTTTTATAATAGGGATTTTTATTGCTTATCACATATTCTTTTATAGCTTTTGACGGAAAGTAATCTCCCCCCATATAACCATTCCACAAGTCTTCTTCAGCCAGAGAATCCGATAAGGTTAAGGTTTCCAAATAGGGATTATCCATAATGGACGCGGTATCTATTTTTTTAACGGTGTTAGGCATAGTAAAGGACTTATCCTTCTTTTGCATCGGATACCAGATAAGCTCTGTTACATCTTTATTATATAACACTCCCTCAATGCTTTTATAAACAGTATTATCATTTGCAACTTCGAAAGCCGTAAGATTATATAGTTTGGGCATATAATCCAATCCCTTCAGCTTAATTAACTCTTTTGACATGGTTATCTTTGTCAGATTCTGATAATTATAATCAGTAAGAGGATATATATCAAATTCCGTTACAGTATCAGGTATCATAAGTTCTGTTAGATTCTTTGGGATATCATACAACACGGTTTTATCTTTATTAAGCAGCATTCCATTTTCACAGGTGTAATAAGGATTATCCTCCGCTATGGTTAGTTTTTCCAGGGTAGGAATGATATAGCAACAGTCATGAGCGTAATATCGAAGGGATTCCACCTTCTTTGATAGCTCCATTTCCTTAACACCACTGTCAATCAGCTTACCTACATCAACATTTTTTAAGGTGTCTGGAAAAACTGCCTTTTCCTGTTTTTTTAAAAAAATAAGCTCCGTACCGGCTTTGTTATATAGACAACCGTTGTAAAGCGAAAAGGCAGTATTTCCTTTCTCCAGAGTTATTTTATCATAACTCTTATACGGGATAGCAATTTCCTTTAAGTCCTTTGGAATGACAATAGCTGTAAACTTCTCAAATATGGATAAATAGGTGAGCTTAGCACTAACAGCCAGACTCTTTAAGGTTGAGGGCAGCTTTAGTTCGGTTTGACTGTAACCCTCCGGGATATAAATAAGTTTTGTCCTTGGTGCATTGTATAGAATCCCCTCATATGAAGCATACCATTTATTTCCTGCTTCCACTAAGATAGTTTTAAGAGCTGCTGCATCCCAAAATGCAGTCTCTGCCACGGAATCCACTGTCTTTGGTATCATAATGGCAGTTAAATCGGACGCCCGAAACGCCTGCTCCTGAATTGTTGTTAACCCCACCGGCAAAACAATTTCTGTTAATGTGGAATCTTTAAAAGCTTCCTTACCAATGACAACGGTTCCTTTTGGTACTGTGTAGCTATTTCCTTTTCCATTCGGGCATAAAAGAAGAGTATCTCCCCTTTTGTTAAAAAGAGCACCTTTTTTAGCACTGTACGAGTTATTTTTGCTGTTTACCTTAAATTCTGAAATACTTCTTAGCTGATTCTGTAGATTATCAAGCTGGTCCGTTTTTAAATTTGCACCTATGGTAACGGTTTTTAAGTTTGAGTGATAAAAGGCCCCCTCCAGTATTGTGGTTACTGTATCCGGTATGGTATAAGAACCATAGGTTAATCCACTTGGATATTTTATCAGCACTGTTTTCTTTTTATCAAACAGAATACCTTTTTGTGAAGTGTACCATTTATTATTCTCTGATACTTTGATTTCCTTAAGATTGCTTAAATAGCCGGAGGGAGTTCTTGAAAATCCTGTAATCTTCTTTACCGTACCGGATATATATATGGTTTCTACATTTGGAAAAGCATCAAATCCATAGGTAAATGAAGTAACTCCCTCCGCGAATACCAGTTTCCTGATTTCCTGATACCTGCATTCAGATTCTGCACTAAAAATAAGATCACTTATTTCATCAGAGGTAATTACAAAAGTATCTTCACCTCGGTAAGGGATGGAGCCCTCCTTTGAATAAGCATATTCTGCTTCTGATGCGGATAAATGGTAATTACCAGAAAATAATGCAATTAAACTAAAAAATAAAACCCCCACTAAAGCTTTCCTCATATATTTTCTATCCTTTCGCTATTATAAGTAGATTCTCATACCATTATTATACATTTTAACCCGAAGTAGTTCAGAATACAATGTGATTATTTCTTCCTCTTTCATTTTAACAGTCTAAACTCTAGATAAATTAAAAACTGCCTTTCCCTTATCAGATAAGCCTTAGGCTTCCTCTGTATTTTTGAAAGGCAGTTTATAAAATATTTCATTTTCTAAAACCATTAACCGCAAAAATCTGATTCAGCTTTTCAATCTGTTCCTCATTTAGCATGACTGTGGGAGAATTATTATCGGAAGTATCCTGATTTTCAACAATTAAAACAGTTCCTTCTTTATCTAAGGTATGGGTATGCCATACTCCCCGTTTTACATTGTATAATTCCATGGGTTTCATGGCAACACCATCCATTTCATGAATAGTATCACCTTTACCTCCGGTAAATAAGGTGCAGCTTCCGCTTAAGAGTACGAAAACTTCATCTGTTTCATTATGTTTCTGCATGGATTTTAAATTCTGGATTTCCAGTTCCTCGCAATATCTTAATTCAGCAACCCTCCAGGCACCAAAATCAATCAATGGTTTATAACCTTCCTCATCATATGAGGTAATATCAATAAATTCATTTTTCATAAGTCCCAAACCTTCCCATTTATGTTGTATACAATATTTCGTATCTACTGATTCAACTAAAAACGCCTTCCTTGCTGATTTTATCAAGTATACCAAGACAAAAATAACTGCGTAATTTGAATTAATAAGTTTATTCTTTCATCTAAACCAGCTCTACTGTAATTATATGTTGCTTTGCAGCCTCCAGGTTTTCTAAAAAGCCTCTACGGATTGTACCGTTTTCCTTCTCCACATCGTATAAGGTATCGCCGATTGAAACGCTGCCAACCTTGTAAGCTCCGTATTCTTTACCGGAGATATTCCTGTATACCACCAAAAGCTTTCTGCCTGCAAAAATAAATTCAGCCGAAGCCTCTTTCTCCTCATTAAACTGTTCAAGCATCAGTTTTGGTTCTAACACAAGGTCACCTAAATATCCCTTGATGCCAAACATTTCACTTAAAACAGTAAGTAACAGCCAGCTTGCAGAACCGGTCAGGTAATGATACAGGCCTCTTTTATTATCGCCAATATACTCTGGAATTCCGGGGTAGGTCCTGCTCTTTGTGAAATCACTTAAGTGGCTGTAAAGACTGTGAATTACCTTATACCCTTCGGATACAAATTTTCTTTGATAAAGGGCATTGGCATACATGACTGCCATATGGGAAAATACCGCTCCGTTTTCCTTACTGCCATAAGCAAACCCAAACATTCTGCCAAGATCGGTTTTTAATTCCTTAAAGTCTGTATTTAACTTATAACCGCCCATGGAGGCATCATAGAGATAAGCATCTGCTGCCGCAGTTATTTCCCTGACCTGATCCCCGGTTGCGGTACCTGACATGATTGCAAAGACCTGTCCGGTTAACATCATACGTACCCCGTGTTCATTATCTCCTTCTACCTGTCTTCCGTTGTTATCATAATAACTGTTAAACCAGGAATGTCCGCCTTTTACAGTAATCCATTCTGTCTTACGGATGTGTTCCTTAATCCAGGCTGCTTTATTAATAAGGCCTGCTGCTAACTCTTTGCAGGATATCACTGCCTTCTCACCACTTATGGTGTGTTTACAGGCACCGCAATACGTCTGCAGCAATTCCTGTTTCTTTTTCGGGTCCTCATAAAGATTATCATCATCCTTAAGTAAAATTTCTATCTCCTTTAACAACGGTAATTCTTTTATTCCCTGGCGGTCTAACTGGAGAATAAGTTCTGCCATCTGTTCTAAATTATCCCCATAAAGAAAAGTAAAGGCAACACTTTCTCCCCGTTCCTTTGCCATATCCAGGGCATCGTTCCAGTCCGCACCTCTCATACGGATATGATTATGTTCTCCCACATCATAAAAGGAGGTCAAATGCTGAATCAGCATGTGTTCTATGACACTTCCCTTATATTCCCTGCCGTCCTTGGTTTTTAGATGGCTTCCATCCTCTGGTTTCCATAAAGTATCCTTATCCTCTCCGCGAAATGCCTGTGGATCTTTAAAATAATAATTTTCCTTAAGTAATAGGTTTAGATCCCCGCTCTGCATTATGTAGAGCTTTGTAGTAATAAAAGGCCATACGCCATGGTCCATCCATACTCTGGTAATGTTATTCCGGTCTGCGATAAATTCTCCCTGTCTGCTGCCGATTATCGTTGCATTACTGCCATCTGCCCTGACGCCTCCAAAGTTATCAAATAACATATCTCTTACACCATCCGGATTCATAATCAGCAGGGCAAGACAGTCCTGCCATAAATCCCTCCAGCCCCGTCCGCCTTTACCGTAATCATGGTGTGGCAGAAAAGAGCACCCATATATCCTCCTTAGCATAGGCTGAAAATTCACCCACTGCATCCAGGCATCAAAATTCTTGTCTCCGGTCTTATATGTAATATTCAGCTTTTCTTCCCAATAAGCTATCGTTTCAGTAAGAGCTGTCGTAAGGGCTGCCTTACTTAGATAAGGCTTAACCATTTTATCCAAAGCTTCTTTTGATTCTCCGTAACCCAATACAATAATATAAGTTCTTTCTTCCCCGGGCTTTAAGGTAACTGCTGCAAAACGGAGACCTCCAAGTGCTTCATAGCCTTCCAGCTTTGCTCCCTCTGTCACATATGGGATAGATTCATCCCAAATTGCTGCCGGATTCTCAAAGCTGCCGCCTTCCCCGATAAACGTTTCCACCTGAGGATAAAACCCCACCGGTACCTCTCCTTCTTCACCTGTACCAAATACACCGTAGACAATCGTATTCTTTCTATGCCCTCTTTCATCAAAAGTCAGGGTCGGATTAAGCACTACGCCTTCTTTTATTACCTCTACTCTATGAAGCAGAGAAGTCACATGTCTGTGATCCCTTACATTATCTGCTGATCTTCCGTAAAGTGGGATTGCTGCGGTAGGTATGAATTCCAGGATATCTTCCCCGGAATTCTTTAGTGTTACCTCCATAAGTTCCACGGTGTCATTTGAACAAGGTACGAAGGAAGTAATCTCAGCGGTTATCCCATATTCTTTTGAAACCCTTGAAACCTTCTGCCACAGGATACCGGCTGTGAGCACCGTTTCTTCCTTATCCTGGCTAAAAAGGGCTGCTTCCTGCTTCGCTGACTTGCCCGTGGCCGACCAGATCCCTTTCCCTTTTATATTACACCAGAAGTTCCTGGAAGATTTATTGTTATGTAAATCTTCACTGCTTACCGGAGCTAATAAAAAGGTATTCTGACCCATTTTGCTATCTCCGCCCAAAGTTGGTGTGACACTGCCCATTACACCGCTTTCATTAGCAATCGGAAAATAGAGATAGCTGTTTCGCTCCGGATTTATTAACCGAAACCTGCCTTTTTCATCTAAAAATTGATATCCTTCCATACCTGTCTCCCATCTACGCTGTCTGCGTATTGTATTATTAGTTTATATCGAAATTTTTGATATCTTCTCAAGGAATTAAATTCAATTTGCCAACCTGGGCATTCTTCCGATACTCCGAGGGGGATACACCGCAGACAGTTTTAAAGAGCTTCATAAAGTGTTTCTCATTCTCATATCCCACCTGGCTGCTGATTTCAATAATCTTTTTATCGGTTTCTTCCAATAACCGTTTTGCTTCATTAATCCGTATGGTTTTTAAAAAGTTCACAAAATTCATTCCGGTATACTGCTTAAATACATAGGAAAACAAGGAATAATTCATGGATATGTAATTGGATACTACTGCCATATTCAGATCCTTATCGAAATTTTCCTGAATGTACTTCATGGCCTTTTGCATTTTCTGTTTATTTTTATAATCGTCAAATTCATTCAATAATTTATCATTAATAGCTTCAATCCAGGCTGATATAGCCTCAAAGTAGCTGCCGGCATTATCATACTCAAATACATTCTTTAAGTCTTTTAAGTTCTCTGCGTTAAAATCCAGTACATTCTTATAGTTCGCACATATTCGCTCTACCACAGCATTCATAATTGACATGAAACGATCCGGTTCGATCTGACCCTGTTTGGTTTTATAGAGGATACGGATTAAAAACTTATTCGCTTCCTCTAATTTATCGGTTCCTACCATCTGAACAAACTGCTCAATCATTTCCTCAGAAACCGTTTCTTTCAGACTATCTGCCCGGTTATATTCTATAATAAAACTCCCTGTTGCAAAAGCATATTTTCTTGCATACAGGGCTTGTGCATACCCTTCCTTTAATTCTCTGAGGTTCTTATGTACCCTGCTTACCCCTACAAAATGATCCTTTAAAAGATTGCTTAAAACTTCTTCTTTATCCGAAGCCTTAAGGATAAATACACTTTGCCCGTTTATATCGTCCAAAAAGATAACATTCTCCCGGTTTAAGTCTTCTAAAGTCTTATAGTTTGTGCAGCAGATAACATAGTCACAGTCAAAAAAATAGTCCTTAAACTTACTTTCGATTGATAAAACTTCCTCTTCTGATATACTGTTATTCAGCAGCATGTATTTAAACTGCTGACACCCGATTTTTAAGTTTTCATTAAGCTGTATCTCTTCCGCATTAATTTCCTGCTCCAGTTTTTGGAGTATCATACTTATTTTATCCCGTTCTATTGGTTTTAGCAAATACTCTTTTGCTCCATACCGCAATAACTCCACTGCATAGGAAAAATCATCATACCCGCTTATTACTATGACTTTAGGTACATAAGGAAGCGATTGTATCTCTTTTACTAAGGTGATACCATCTTTTTTGGGCATGCGGATATCGGTTATCATTACATCAATTTGATTATTCTTAACAATTTCATAAGCTTCTTCTCCATTTTTACATAAGATAACTTCCTCAATAGGTACTAAGGAGCGCATAACCATTGCCTTAATACCCTGTCGAATGATTTTTTCATCCTCTACGATTAATAATTTTTTCATAAATCCTCCCCATAATAAAAAGTATAACGTACCTTGTTACAGATATTCTTCTGCCATTCGTTACATATCCCACCCTTTTATTTTAGGCATTGTCTGAGGTATAGGGTATTTTAACTATTACCTTGGTGTAACACCCCTTTTTCGAAGCAATACTAATTCCGTACTCCTCACCAAAATTTATCTTAATACGGTCCTGGACATTTTTAAGGCCGATTCCATTCCCTGAACTGCCGGTTGTTTCTATTTCTCCCTCTATCTTCTTTTGCAATTGTACGATTTCATCCTCCGTCATACCCCTGCCTGCATCTGTAATTTCTATGGTGCAGTAGTTATGAAAGATGATCCCTTTCATATAAATGCTGGTATCTTCCGCTAATTCTTCAATCCCATGATAGATTGCATTTTCAATAATAGGCTGTAAGGACATCTTCGGAATTTCCTGCTCGTAGATGGAATCCGGAATATTTAAGCTTAAATAGATTTCATAATCAAACCTTAAATTAATCAAGGCCAGGTAATTTTTTATGTAATCAATCTCATCTCCCACCGTAACATGTTTTGATACCCACTTCATGCTGTAGCGAAGAAGCTTGCCAAGAGCGGTTACCGCATCGGAGATCTCAAATTTTTCATCTACCTCTGCCATCATCTTTATGGATTCCAGTACATTATAAATGAAATGTGCATTGATCTGATTCTGCAAAGCACGGATTTCTGTGTTCTTTACCAGTACCTCCCGTTTGATATTATCATCCATCAATTGATTAATTTTGATTAACATTTTATTGATCTGCTGACCTAACTCTCCGATTTCATCATCCCGGTAACTCGGAACCCGTACATCCAAATCTCCTTTTTGGACCTTACGTACCGTATTCATTATAACATAAAACTGCTTTAAAATAATCTTTACCATTTTATCTGAAACAAACATCAGCACAATTACAATGATAAAAAAACATGCCCAAAAGATATTGCGTAAATTATTTACTGAGGTTAAATCCTCCTTTAAGGATACAAGACGAAACAGATATCCGTTTAATTCTTTTACATTTTTATAGCAGACTACCACGGATTCCCCATCCAAAATCATGGTATCATAGGAAATGTCCTCTAAATTCTCAGGCATATTATGTATAACCTCAGAGATATCATCAAGCCATCTGCAGTCATAATCCGGATCAAAGTAATACTTACCGCTGCCATCCACAAAACAGGTCCATTCCTCTTCTGTAGGGGAATAGATTTGCGGAAACAATAGTTCCATCTTGGTGGACACTTCAATTACAGCTTTCATACCATTGCTTAAGGTATTCTGAGTCACCAGAGAAACCAAATGGTCGCTTCCGTAAGTAGAATAGGTAGGAAAGATCTCATCCGGATAATCAAACTGCCAGGTCCCGGACTGGGGTACACCCTTCTTCGTCCACTCAAGCCGCGTCATTCTATCTTTCCGGTAAAGAATAGGCATCATTTCAGGTATTTTATCAAAATCTGCATAAACCCTGATCTGATACAGATAGGGGTTGGTATTCACTATTTTCTCCAGGGCCTTTATCTCAGTCTGATAAAAATTCAATAGCTCCTGGGTCTTAAATTCTTCCCTTTCACAGAACCTTACAACATAATTCCAAAAATTCTGGCTGTTTATCATTACCTGGGTGGACATCCGGCACATTTCCACATTTTTTTGGATCTGATTATAGTTTTGCGTGAAATTTAGTTCCACATTTTTCATTTTTTCTTTGATTTTAGAGTCTTTTATATTTTCAAAGAACAAAAGTGAAAAGATGACCATAGGAAAAACGATGATTAACATAATAAAAAATGTAAATTTATGGCTTAATTTTAAGGAGGAAAACATCCTTTTTATCTGTTTCATTTATGCCTCCGGGCAGTAAGAATTATAAAACAAGCCGAATTATTTCTATTTATTTCTATTTATTTTATTATAAAGAATTTCATGGGAAAAAACAACCTGATGAAAGAATTATCAGGCTGTTTTTTCCCTAGTTGCTTTTAATTATTTAATTCCTAATTTAACCTTTGCTTCATCCATCATTTCCGTCTTAGCAGCTAAAACCTTGTCGTAGCCGTAATCAGCACGGTGTTTAAGGAATTCACTCCAGATACTGTCAAATTCGGTCTCTGAACCAGCCAGTAAAAGTTTTGGAAGTACTACACCCCATTCATTATCTACCTGGGTCTGGATATCCATTTCATTTGAATCTGCCGGCAGGGATACATCATACTGGGAGGTTGACATTACATAGGGATATGTCCAGGTTTCCATCTGACCAAGGGGTTCTGTAGGAGGTACTGCCCATTTTAGTGCCATTGCATTATCCTGGAACATCCAGTAGGTAGAATCTGCACCGTATTGTTTGTTATATTGATTTCTGTCTTCTGTCAACATTGTTCTGACATCTGGTTTCATGGTAGCTACGCCGTCTACATAATCCCAGGTAGTTCCTTCTACACCTAACCAGGTCATGAGCTGTCCGTGTTCACTCATCAGATAAGAAAACAACTGAATTGCACGGTCAGGGCGTTCACAGTTTTTAGAAATCATAGTCACAGTCCAGCCGTTGATACCGGTTCCTGGTAAGGTATAAGCATCCCCTTTACTGTTCTTTGGTCCATCAACTGCCATATAGATACTGTTAGGATCATTAGCATACAGAATCTTTTGCTGATCGGCTAAGTCTGTTCTTTGGAATAACATACAGAAGTAACGTCCCTGTGCTACCTTTTCCTGCATTTGTGCCCGCTTATCAATAAAAATATCGTCTGACAGATAGCCTTCCTGTCCTAAATCCCTGAAAGTTTTTAACCATCTTACTAATTCCGGATCGGTAAATCTGTCATAATATTTTCCGTCCTTTTCATAGGGTACGGCTAAGAAGTTGCATAAATACTGATCAAAGGAAACATTACCGGTAGCAGTGAATTCATGGGCACCGATTGGTATGATGGGCTGACCGTTAATTTGCGGATATTTATCCACGGCAGCTTTTACTGCGGCTTTAAAGCCTTCCGGTGTTGTCATATCAGGGCTTCCGATTGCTTCATAGATATCTTTTCTAACCAAAAAGGTCTGATTAGAGGCAATGTTATCATATTTTTCATAATCTGCCGGAGAAAATGAGGAGTTCGGATAACCGTAAATATGTCCGTCCTCCTTGGTAAACCAGCTTACACGGCTTTTATCCGCAACACTAAACCAATAAGGATCATATTGATTTGCAAGATCATCCAAGGCATATACCATACCATCTTCAATCATCTGGTTTGTCTGGGGTTCATACCAGCCTAAGGTAACCAGGTCTGGGAGTGAATCGGAAGCAATTAAAGAATTTAATTTTTCTGATTCGGTTCCTGCCGGAACTACGAATTCAATATTACAGCCGGTTTCTTCTGTAATTGTCTTGGATACTAAATTCTCACCCCAGGGAGTGGTAAACCAGGAAAAATTAATGTACCAGGTCAAATCAACTTTATCTGCCGCATTTTTCTGCCAGCCCGGAACGCTATCCCCGGACGTATCGGCAGTTTCTGAGGTGCCTGTTGTTTCCGCGGTGTCGGTATCTGCCGCTTTCGTACTGGCCGTCTCCTCTGTTACGGCATTCCCTCCTGTCGTTTCATTCTTTTTTGCACAGCCGGCAGAAGTTAAAGCCATTACAAAAACAAGTGCCAGAGCTGCTACCTTTTTGTAACTTTTTTTCATAGTTTTATACCCAATGCATATCGCAAAATGACTTGCGATACTGCCACAAATAAAATGTGAAACAAGTTTCACAGGTTGAAAGAATGGTATTGTGGCATCCTTTCTTTCTTATATTTTCTTTCAACCTTTGTGTCAGGACCTGCAGGAAGAAACTAAAAATGAAACTCCTCTGATTTCATTTTAGCGTGCTGAAGATGCTTTTTTCTTCACAATCCCTCATTTTTTTCATAATTCGTATAAATATACATTTATTCCTTAACTGCGCCAATCATCATTCCCTTTACAAAATACTTTTGGAGGAACGGATAAACGCAGCATATAGGCAAAGTAGTAATAACCATGGCTGCCAGTTTAATGGAGGTGGAGGTGGTATCAGAGGCAGTTATATTGGATGCAGAAATGGACTGGGCCATCTGGCTGGATTGAACCTGTGCCACCATACGGTAGAGATAGGTCTGAATAGGTTCTAAGTCTACCCGGTTTGTCATAAACATCAAGCCGCCGAAATAGTCGTTCCATTGACCCACCCCAGCAAATAAGGCGATGGTTGCAAGGACAGGCTTAGATAAGGGCAATATAACTTTCACAAAGATTTTCCAGTCAGTAGCACCGTCAATTTTAGCGGATTCCTCTAAAGAGGCAGGAATTTCACGGAAAAAACTTATAAAAATCAGCAAATTAAAAAAATTAAAGGCCATCGGTATGATATAAACTAAAAAGTTATTTAATAAATTCAAATGTTTGAACAAAATAAAGGTTGGTATTAACCCTCCGGCAAAGAACATGGTTATGGTTCCAAACATCATATATACTTTTCTGCCCATGAGGTGGCTTTTGGATAAGGGATAAGAGACCATAGCGGTAAAAAATACCGTCAGTAAGGTTCCAAGGACAGTCTTTCCAATGGTAACCTTAAACGCCTGTAGCACACTGCTGTCTTCAAATACTGTTTTATAATTTTCCAAAGAGAACTTCCTGGGCCACCAGTAAATTCCGCCAAGCATAGCATCCTTGGCATCATTAAAGGAGTTAACCACCACATACCAAATCGGATAAATACATAAAAAGCAAATCAATATCATAAATATATAGTTAACCGTATCAAAGATAAGCGTACCCTTTGATCGTTTTATTTTCGTTCCAGCTGTTTTTTTCACAGTAAACCCTCCCTCTAATATAATGACCTGCCCAGTAATTTCTTACAGGAGGTATTGCCGATTAAGAGCAGAAATAAGGCTATAACCGATTTAAAAAGCCCGACTGCCGTAGCATAGGAGTATTTTCCGTTGGTCATTCCGACCTGATAAACATAGGTATCAATTACCTGGCTTCTTGATATATTAATCTGATTCTTTAAATTCATCATCTGGTCAAAGTTAGCGTTCATTAAACCGGCAATCTGCAGGATAAGCATAATAGCAATAGTCCCGGTAATAGAAGGCAGTGTTATGTATATTATTTTCTTAAATTTAGAAGCCCCGTCCACAGTGGCTGCCTCATAAATCTGTTGATCTACTGAGGTTATGGCTGCCAGATAAATAATTGCCCCCCACCCAAGTTCCTTCCAGCTATCCGTTATCAAGGCCAGCGGCCAGAAGTATTTTGGTATCCCTAAGAAAGAAATCGGTTCTTTAATCACATGGATCGCCATGAAAAAGTCATTAATAATACCTTCTTTACTGAGCCAGCTGGTTAAAATACCGCCAAGTACAACCCAGGATAAAAAGTGGGGAAGGTAAGAAATGGTCTGAGAAACCTTCTTAAACTTCATTCCTCTGATTTCATTAATTAATAGTGCGAAAATAATAGGTAATGGAAACCCGATTACCAGCTTCAGTAAACTGATACCAAGGGTATTGGTCATAATGTCCCAAAAGTTTGTATCCTGAAAAAATTCCTTAAAATATTTAAATCCCACCCAGGGTGCTTCTGCAATGGTTTTTGTAATCTTATACTTTTTAAATGCAATTACGATACCGCCCATGGGAATATAATTAAATATAATCATCCACAGGATACCAGGAAGCACCATAAACTGCAGATAGCGCTGATTCCACCATTTTTTTAAGACAGTTCTGCTTACTTTTGCCTGCCTGGGCTGTATCATATTACTTTTTTCAACCGCTCTAGCCATACTTTTTCCTCCATCTGTCATCTGATGTATTAATCATATAAAAAATATGCTATTTAAAAAACGTTTTTATTTTATATAAGGTGTCATTTTTTTATATTAAAAAAATCACATAATTTTACCGAACAGGATTTTATTCTTTAAAATATTTAGATTGGAAGCTGAAAAGAGGCCATAATACAGAGTAACGACTGCTCGTTATATGCATTATGGCTTTTCATAATCTTCGGCCGTCTTATGGGGTCTTCTAATCGGCAATCCTACCTTATAAAAACCTTTTTAGCCGCCTGCTATTCTATCCCTGGCTGATAAAATTCCTTCTTCGTCAGGGCATCCCTTACTTTCACAGCCAAAACTGAACTTTTTGACCTTCAAATCTTAATTCGTTTTTGCTGCCTTATTAAAAGATGTTTTAATGGTCTTATCTATATCTATCTTGTTCCAGTTCCTTGTATTTATCTCGATTTTATGTTTCTGCTTTAGTTCATTATAGGCAGCCGTGAAGGCTTTTTGCTCTGCTGCATCCACCGCTTCTTTTACCGCTTGTTCATATTTTGTTCTTGAGGAGTTATCCGTTAATTTGATAATATAATAACCTTTTACTGTTTCAACTAAATCACTGACTTCCCCGGGGTTCATGGCAAGGATGATTCCTTCCAGGTTCGTTTCTTCACCAAAAGTATTATCACCTTCCAAAAAACTTATTTTACCGGAATTTAAGATTCCTTCCTTACCAAGGGTGGTTATATCTTCTGTTTTCCGGGCTTTAACAAGAAGTGCCTCCAGGGCTTCTTTATTCTCTTTGCCCGCATAGATATATTCGATATCATATTGCTTATAATCAGTTTCATCAATTTCAGCTTTTACAGCTGCTTCATCCACTTTCAGCTTTTTTACAAAAGAGTCATAATACTTTGTAGCTACTGCTATCTTCTCCTGTATCACCAATAGCTTTTCCTTCGTAAGCCCTAAGGCTTTTACCTGTTCTTCCCCCATATTACCTACAATATTATCCGCTTTGCTCTTACTCTGTTCTTTTTCCTCTTGACTTAAGGTATACCCGTCCTTTTGTGCCAGCTGATAAAACAACTCATATCTGACAGCGTTCGTAAGGGCCATCTCCTTCAGGGCTTCTCTCATGGTAGAACCATCCTCATTTTTCATATCCCAATAGTTTTCACCGTTACCTACAAAAGAAGCGTACAGTTCCCCCTGCATGGCTGCTAACAAAACATGATACATCATTTCATCCATATATACCTTTGAATCATCCACCACAAACGCCAGGGTTTGAGAGTATGGTCTATTATTCAGACTACAGCCTGTGCTAAACAGTAAAAAAACTGCGGTCAGGAGAAACAAACTTATATGGATAAAACCCCTGCCAGTTAATCTCTTCTGAATTAAGCCTTTGTAAATCAGTCTTTTATATATCAATTCTTTATGAATCAGTTTTTTATGTATCAATTTTTTATGTATCAACTCTTTATGTGGCAATCCTTTATCAATCAATCCTCTATTTATAAATCCTCTATTTATCAATTCTCTACGAAGAATTTCTGTTAAACCTATTCTTTGATGCTTTCGTACTTTTGGAATTAGTTCTTTTTGTCCTATTTCTTTTTGTCCTATTTCTTTTTGCAGTATTTCTTTTTGTGGTATATTTATTATCTTATTCATTTAGCTCCTATCCCCATCTTTACCATTTTTCAAATTTGTTGTTTCTTCTATATCACACCTGGCTTATTCGTGGTTCTGCTGCTTAATAACAGCAAACGTTTCATAAAAATTAGGCTTCTGCTATTTCGGTATTATGAAAAGCCATGAAATTATTAATCAATGAATCCGGTATTGAATCAATATTATACAATCAAGTATAACAGAATTCTCCTTACGTTTAAGGTGTGTTTTTTACAAATAGGTGTAATTATTTTAGTTCGGGCAAAAAAAGAAATGTATCCTAAGGTTGATAGAATAAATTTCTTCCCTTTAAAATACATTTCATATTGGTTTCATACTTTGAGTGCTTACTCTTCACTTTATGACTGCTTTATGACTGCTTTTTAACTGCTAACGAATTACTTTTGATTTCTGATAAATGTACTAACCAGTTTCTGAAAAAAATAATTCGGTTTTGTACTCTGACCGCTTCTGGATATAACTTCTTCAATCAGATACTGCTGACTGTCAAAGGAAACCTCCGTGTCATTATCTTTCTTCCTATAGACACCGTCACTGCCGATCCATCTCGCCTTTACATTATCTTTAAACATAATATCTATTATATGTAAGATCTGTTCTTTTATATCCGGATCCAGAATCGGGCATGCGATTTCTACTCTTCTGGACGTATTTCTGGTCATCATATCTGCGGAGGATATGTATAACTGCATGTCTTTATCCTTGCCAAAACAGTAGATTCTAGAGTGTTCCAAAAACCTTCCTACAACACTGGTAACCGTTATATTTTCTGTCATTCCTTTAATTCCCGGTAATAAACAGCAGATTCCTCTGATAATGAGCTTAATCTCCACACCGGCATTGGAGGCTTGTGAAAGTTTAATGATGATATCTTTATCGGTAAGAGAATTGGATTTTATAATAATACCGGAACTCTCACCGCGCTTTGCCTTCTCGATTTCATAATCCATAAGTGCCAGCATATTATTTTTAAAGGAATAAGGCGCTACCAGCAGGTGATTATACTGACCCCTTAGATTGGATATGGACATATTCTTAAAGAATTCACCTGCTTCCAGTCCGATATCCTGATTGGCGGTTATTAAAGACAGGTCCGTATACAGCTTTGCTGTCTTTTCATTATAATTGCCGGTTCCTACCTGGGTTATGTACATGATTTTATTTCTGTCCCGCCTGGTTATCAGACAGATTTTTGAATGTACCTTAAAGCCCTCAAAGCCGTAAATGACGTTACAGCCTGCTTCCTCTAACCGCTCCGCCCACTCGATATTATTTTCCTCGTCAAATCTTGCCTTTAATTCTACTAAAACAGTTACTTCCTTATTATTTTCCGCCGCTGTGCTTAAATAATCAATAATCCTTGAATTTCTGGATAAACGGTATATCGTTATTTTAATGGATATAACACTTGGATCCTGGGCACTTTCTTTTAATAGATGTAAAAAGGGCTCCATCTGATGATAGGGATAGAACAAAAGAATATCCTTTTTCCTGCACTGACTGGTTATGCTTTCATTGCGGTTTAAAAAAGAAGGATAATTGGGCTCAAACACCGGATAACTGATCTGTTTTAATAATACCTGTGGAATCTTGCCTGCAAGTTCAAATACATAACCCATAACCAAAGGCGTTAAACTTGTAAATACCTGCTCTTTACCAAGTTCTAACTTATCCAGCAAAAAGTTGGCTAGTGACTTACTTAAATGTCCCTGCACTTCCAGTCTGACCGGAGAAAGCCTTGCCCGTTTCTTAAGTACCTTTTTCATCCGTTCTCTGAAATCATCGTCCACTTCAAAAATATCATCCTCTGGACTAATATCTGCATTCCTTGTAACTGATATAATTGCCGCACATTCTACCTTGTACATGCCAAAGATTTCAGAGGTATGTTCCAGTACAATTTTTTCCATCATGACAAAACGGGTCTGATTTCCTGGAAGCACCGCAACCTTTGGAAGTGACTGTGATATGGGTATCAAACCAAATTTCGTGTCCTCTCCCTGGAAAACACAAACTATGTATAGTCCTTTGTTGATAAGATGAGGAAAGGGATGGCGAGAATCAATGACCTGCGGAGAGAGAATCGGTAAAATATCACTTTGGTAAAAACGTTCTATATATTTTTTCTCTGATTTCTCAAGCTCTGATAAATCCAGATTACAAATTCCCAATTCTCTGAGCTTTTTCTCCACTTCTGAAAACAGCTGATCCTTTAGCTGATACAACGGCACCGTATGCTCAAAGATCTTAGCCAGCTGCTGCTTCGGGTTCATTCCGGTTTTATTATCGACACTGTTATTATCAATTAAGGATAAATCGGTAAGAGAACCTACTCTTACCATATAGAATTCATCCAGATTGCTGGTAAATATGGATACAAATTTCAATCGTTCATAGATGGGCACACTTTCATCCTGGGCTTCTAAAAGTACACGTTCATTAAATTTCAACCAGGATAATTCCCTGTTCTGCATAAAATTATTCCCTAAATTATTGTCTGAATGTGCCATAACTATTCTCCTTTCAGGATCCTTTCGTAAAAATATCCTTCCCTGATGCCATACTTGCTTACAATGATAGTTTCACTGTGAAAGTAATCCATGATTGTATCTACAATAATAAGTCCCGGTATAATGGTATGAACCCGGTCCGGAATATTTTGCAATACAGGAGTTAACGTATCTTTATGGCTATTATGAATTAATTCAAGTATCTTCTTTATATAAACTGCCTCTATTGTAGTGTTGGTTCTTGGTAAATTAAATAAATGGTTGCTTAACTTGGCGGCTGCCCTTATGGTTCCGCCCACTCCGCAGATTGTCGGATATTCCTGTCTGTCTAATTCCAACGCTTCCAGATTATCAAGTACTGCCTGTCTGATTGCAAGCCTTTCCCCATCTTTTGGAATGATTTTTTTCACATACTTAACGTATAGATTTAAAGAGCCGATGGGCATACTGGTGGCTTTTTGAATTGCTTTACCTGCAAAGGGTACTATTTCGGTACTGCCGCCTCCGATATCAACTAATATTCCACTGTCACTATCAATGACCTTGGTAGCACCGATAAAATCCAGCGTTGCTTCTTCTTCCCCGGATAAAAGTTCTACCTCAAACCCTGTATTATCCTTGATTAAGGAAATAACTTCCTTGGTATTTACTATATTCCGAAGGGATGCTGTAGCAAATACATGTGTATTCCCTGCATCAACATGAAAATTCTTTAGAATACCAGAAAACTCCTTCAAAATATCACAAGCTCTTTCTACCCCGCTGCTGCTCAGCTTTTCATTCTTTATATAATTGGCAAGACCGGCCATTTTCTTTTTTTCCAGTAATGATTTTACCTGGGAATCAAGATATTCATATATACACAGCCGAATGGTATTCGATCCTAAATCTATAATTGCGCAAATCATATAGAAAGCCTCCTATTCACCTTGTTCTATTATAGTACTATAGCCCAGTATAGTGATTGATTGTTAAGTAGTTGTAAAATTCTTGTTAATATTAGGTAAATTCAAAAAAATTGACGAATTTTGCAAAATATCTGAATTCCTTTTCTAGTATACTTTTTTTCTTCTAATTTCCTTATATATTTTTCTAATATCCTTATATTTTTCAAATATCCTTATATTTTTTCTAATATCCTTATATTTTATCTAATATCCTTATATTTTTTCAAATATCCATATATTTTTTCTAATATCCTTACTTATTTTTTTAATATCCTTTTTTTATTACTACCTCTCTGATATAACGAAAGGTTGCATCTTCTCCCTTATCCTTTAACATAACCAGCAGTTTTTCCAGCAACTTCTTCGTATCCTCATGGATTAAATAATGTTCTTTTGAAGACATAAAGTAATTATAGGCATCTGCGTCGGTATATTTATCTTTGTTATAATTTTTACTTGCCGCAATACGGTCACAGAACATTTCTATTACATATTTAACCGGCATTTTCATACCGGCCATTGGTGTACCTTCATTCATACTATAATCTATCCAGTATTCCAGATGATGTTTATTTCTTCCTTTATGATGAAGCCAGGCAAGACTGTAGCCTTTTACTTCTCGTTCCGCATTATTAGGGCTTCTGTTTCCCTGGTAATATTTTGCACCAACAGAAAATTCCACCCAGGAATATTTGGATAAATCATGGAGCAGTCCCTGTTTATATAAACCAGCCCGGAAGCAGTGTTTTAATACCAGCCATTTGTGATGATTAATTGTTTTTAAGTGCAGTATCCATTTAGACATAATGAACCTCCCAATTCTTACATCCATTATGATAGATTCTATCATGATAGTCAAGAATAGAGTTTTTTTTCACTTAATCAAAGATTACTATATTTTTTAAAGGTATCTAATTACCTGGGTTTCTCTTTTTCTCGTCGGGCAGCCGCCGAAAATCTCCGCTTTTCTTAAATTCTTTTTCGGCTTTAAGAACTGCCTTTAATTTCATATCCCTATCTGGGTCCTCTTTTCGAATCATATTAATTTCATTGTGCATTACATTATTGACTTCTTCTTTTGACTTGCAGTTTTTAAGCCTTCTTTTAAGCATCTCCTTGCTTCTTTGAAGCATTTGCATCTTCAGATATAACATGGGGTTCGATACCCTCATTTTGCTGTTTTTCAATAATATCTGATAATTCCTCTGAAAATTCTGTAGATAAACCACTTTTATAATTTCTATAACCGCTTTCTGATCTGCCTGCTTTTCCATGAAAAATCCGGTATATCTTCATCCCACCATAGCACAAGGAATAAAAAATAATCATGATAATTCCAGCAATCAAACCCGTACCCTGTCCTTTTATAAAAGGCATACTGATAACCGCACCAATCAAAGCTATTAAAACAAAGAGAGAGGAATAAGGAAAGCCGCCTAACCTGCATTTACCTTCGGGGCACCCATATTTCTTGCGAAAACGGATATGGGTAGCCATAATGATAATATAAGTAAATAACAATGCAAACCCGCCGGCACTGATCAAAAACAGGTAAACCCGGGGCAGTAATAATCCAAGTCCTAAACCAAGAAGCATGGCAAGACCGGAGAATAGTATCCCACGATAAGGAACTTCTGTATTATCTTTTAACAAGGAGGGTGCAAGTCCGTCTGCTGCCAGGGAACGTATCATTCTTCCAAGACCGAACATAGCCGCCAGCATAGTGGATAGTATCGCTGATATTAACACCAGATTAAGTACGGTACCCGCCCAGGTAATACCATATCGGTTCAGTGCTGCTACCATGGGACTGGTCTGCTCGTTGATATCTGCAGTGGGAATCAGCGGCAGCATAACAGTAACGGATAAAATATAAAATCCTACCAGACAAAATACCGTATAATTTATTGCCTTTGGTATGGTCTCCTGTGGATTTTCCGCTTCCGATGCCGCCAGTCCGATTACTTCAAATCCGGCATAGGCAAACATAACAATAAGCATACTTCCTGCAAGCCCCTTTATTCCACCTGCAAAGAAATTTTCATCAGTCAAAACTCCTGTGCCGACTGCTGCGGTACCGGGAAACAATCCGACAATCAATAAAACCCCAATCACAATAAAGGCAAGAATTGTTATGACCTTTATTGCCGCAAGACCACTTTCCAGTTTACTTAATTTACTTGCACCAAGCAAATTTAAGAGAGTTACACCTATGATAATAAAAGTACCCAGCCAGGAGATGGCTATATCCGGAACCCATTCTCTTACTAATATGGAGATGGCAGTGGCTTCACTGGACATGGCAAGAACCATTCCGGTCCAATATACCCAGCCAATAACAAATCCGGTTCCCTGACCATAAGCTTCTGATGCAAAGGCTCTAAAGGACCCGGAACCCGGATTGGCTACGGTCATTTCAGACAATGCATATAAAATGAAATATACCAGTACACCACCTAAGATATAGGATATTATAATCGAAGGTCCTGCCGAATGTATTGCTACAGAGGAGCCCAAAAAAAATGAGCCGCCGATAACCGTTCCCAATGCCAGCATGGCAAGGTGCAGAGCTGATAATCCTTTTTCTTTTCTCTTCAATTGTATTTTCCTCCATTCCTATTACTTAAACTTATTATCCCTAAAAATCCTTTTTACATACCAGACAGTTACTGTTAGAACATGATCTGTTTCGCTTAAAGTTATAAGGACGTTTTACTGTATGAAGGATACGAACTATCTGACTAAAAGATTTTGGGGCTAAGAATTATCTGGCGGATTTATGAATGATGAATAAAATTAATCTTTACAAATACTTGTTATTTTTTTAATGGATATGTTACAATTAACAGGATTAAAACAAAACCTAACCTTTACAGGAACTAAAAAGAAAGAAGAATGACTTTGAAGAACGACTTTTCACAAGGAAGTATTGTAAAAAATATTTTAAATCTTGCATTTCCCATGACCTTAGCTCAATTAATTAATGTTCTATATAATGTGATAGATAGAATTTATATCGGAAGAATATCAGATGGTGCAACGTTATCGTTAACAGCTGTGGGTCTGACCCTTCCTATAATCAGCATAATTATGGCTTTTGCAAATCTGTTTGGAATGGGTGGAGCGCCTTTATGTTCCATAGCCAGAGGTCGCGGAGATAATGAAGAAGCGGAACAGATTATGGGCAATTCATTTTTGCTGTTGCTAGTGTCTGGAGTACTGCTTACTGTTCTCGGATTGGTTCTTAAAAAACCCATGTTATATCTATTTGGTGCCAGTGATGCTACCTTTCCTTATGCTAATGAATATCTTACGATTTACCTTCTTGGTAATATATTCGTAATGATAGGGCTTGGCATGAATAGCTTTATTAACTCTCAGGGCTTTGGCAAAATCGGTATGATGACCGTACTGTTAGGGGCAATCACGAATATAATCCTGGATCCTATATTTATCTTTACCTTACATATGGGGGTAAAGGGAGCTGCCATAGCAACCGTTATATCCCAGTTTCTTTCAGCCGCCTGGATATTATTATTTTTAACAGGAAAAAAAACCATATTAAAGCTAAGGATTTCAAGCTTTAAGTTAAAAGTGAGCCTGGTTAAACGTATTACACTCCTTGGTTTGTCCGGATTCATGATGTCCATTACCAATGGTGCCGTGCAAATTATGTGTAATGCCAGCCTTAAGTTTTACGGTGGTGATTTATATGTTGGTGTAATGACGGTTATTAATTCTATCCGGGAAATAATTTCTATGCCGGTATCCGGATTAACCAACGGTGCTCAGCCGGTAATGGGATATAATTACGGTGCCGGTACTTATGACAGAGTCAGGGCAGCTATAAAATTTATGTCGGTTGTCTGTATCACTTATACTTTCATAGCCTGGGGTATTTTAAACCTTTTCCCTCATTTTTTCATACAGATTTTCAGTCAGGATACTGAGCTGCTGCAAGCTGCGCTGCCCTCTTTAAGAGTTTATTTTTTTGGTTTTTTCATGATGTCCCTTCAATTCGCCGGTCAATCCGTTTTTGTAGCACTGGGCAAGGCAAAGCAGGCAGTTTTTTTCTCTCTGCTTCGTAAGGTTATCATAGTAATCCCGCTTACTCTGCTTCTGCCTATGACCTTTAACCTTGGAACTACCGGGGTATTTCTTGCAGAACCCATATCCAACTTTATAGGCGGTACTGCCTGCTTTACAACCATGTTGATTATGGTAAGAAAAGAATTAAAGGTAAAAACGGGTATCAAGATATAACGATGTCCTAACTGCGCAGTTATTTTTGTCTTGGTATACTTGATAAAATCAGCAAGGAAAGTGATTAAGAAAGCATTGATTATGCTATGTTTCATAAGCTTAGGATTATGAGCCTGGAATTCACGAATGATTTTTTCATGTGGTTAAGCAAGACCCAAAAAGAACACACTCCTCGCTATGCTCGTCAAACAGTGTGCATTTTGAGTCTAAACCACCTGAAAAAGTCATAAGTGAAGTATCAGACTCAGAATAAAGCGCTTATGAAACATAGCATAATCATACTTTCAATTTAGCTTTAGGACTAATTTTATCAAGTGTTTTTAAGTTTATTAACTGCGAAGTTTGAGTTATATACTCTAAATGTTCTAAGCTATATTATATCAGATATTTGTCCACCAATTCATTGAAATCTGATTTATGATTCTTTAGATATTCCAGGAAATAGATCTTATTCCGGTTTAATTCTTCTGCCAGTTCAGCCATAAACTCCGGTATATCCACCATTTTAAGCATACCTGCGCTTTGACCAAATTCCGTCCTGTCTTTGTAACACTGACCGCCGGTATATAGTTCAAATACATCACACAAAGCATCACCGATCTTTTTCTTACTGCCTGCAAAACCGATTTCATTTACCTGGTGTCTGGCGCAGGAATTATTACAGCCGGATACATACATAGAAGGCAGATATTGATCGGATATACCTTTATCTTTCAGATTCTTTAGTACCGCTTTACATAAAGCCTGACTTTGTTCGATACCAATCTGACAGGTCGGAACTCCCACGCAGCTTATACTTCTTTGCAGCGGTGATACCTGCCTGATATCTTTTGTCACTGCTAATAACTCTTCTGCCTGTCTATGAGACAGATTTCTTATATACAGGCATTCATCCATACTTAGGCGTACCTCGGCTGTCTTATATTCTTCTAAATACGGTATAATCGTTTCAAGGGTCTTAGCAGGCATATGTCCGCAAAGGGGATGTATCATAACTGTATATAGATCTTTCTGCTTCTGAGGTATCAGGCAGGGTGTTCCATCCGATTCCCCTATCCATTCTTCGTCAACGGATAGTACTGGTTTGATTTCTTCAAACTGAAACTGCTCCTTTACGCTAACAAGATGACCTTTAAAACATTCCATGAATTCCTGCGTTCCCATTCTCCTTGGAATATAGCGGAGCCTTGCCTTACCTTTATTCTCATAGTCCCCTTCTTCTGTAAATAATCGAATCAGGGCTTCCACATAATAAAGGACTTCCTCCGGTGAAATCACTTCATCATATGGAAGAGCAATTGCAGGATTCATCCCAAGACCGCCGGCCAGATACAATAAAAAACAGGCTTTACCCTCCTTTCGTACTGCCATGAATCCCATATCGTTTACCGTACAATTGGCGGTATCCTCCAGGCTATTGGAAAATGATATCTTTAGTTTCCTGGGCAAACGATATTCCGTAATACGTTCCATCAGATAGTTTCCTACTAAAAGTGCATAGGGTGTCACATCAAAAGCTTCACCCTTTTCCACACCGGATAACGGGGATAAGGCAACATTTCTGGGAAAATTACCTCCGCTTCCCCTGGTATATAAACCATTCACAAGACCAGCTTCCATGATATCACATACTTCATCAATCCCTAAATCATGAAGCTGGATAGCCTGTCTGGTAGTGAAATGTATATTCTCTAATTGATACCGCCCTGCAAATTCCGATATTAACTTTAAGTGGGGTAAGTTTAAGACCCCAGACGGAATTCTAAGCCTGATCATAAATTTTTCTCCGCCTCTTTGGGCATAAACTCCCATTCCTCCTGAAGCTGCTTTAAACTCCGCAGAATTAATTTCTTTATCAATAAATCGATGTCCCACCTGACGAAACCTGTCGATCTCCTCCTTTAATTTCATATGGTATTCGTCCAACACTAATTTCCTTTGATCATTACTCATAACTTTTGCTCCTTCTCTGTTCATTCTTTATCAAATTACTTGATTTTATCACAGAAAAGCAATAAAATAAAATTATATATAATTATCGCAGTATAAAATGGATTTATACTAAATATTTCTGAGAAGACCACTGCCAATGAAGGGATATTAACAACTATGCTTGATTTTAGAATAGAAACTTTCTTAACCCTCTGTGAAGAAAAAAGCTATACCAAAACCGCACAGAAACTTTGTATTACCCAGCCTGCCGTAAGCCAGCATATCCGCTATCTGGAGCAGTATTATGGGAATAAGCTCTTTGATTTTAAAGGGAAAACCTTACGGCTGACCCCTCAGGGCGAACAGCTGCAAAAACATGCTCTTTTGTCGAAAGCCGACTGGAACAAACTAACTTCCAAACTAAAAAAAGAAGACTCGGTTAATCAGATCCGGTTTGGCGCAACACTGACAATCGGAGAATATGTTATGCCTGATATCTTATCAAGACTAATCGAACAAACTACTAATACCTTTTTTACGATGTTAGTGGATAACACGGAAACCCTATTGATGAAATTGCAGCAGGGACTCATAGATTCTGCATTTATAGAAGGACAGTTGGATAAAAACGATTATACCACCAAACTCTTTACTCCTGCCAGATTTATACCGGTCTGTTCCTCCAGTCATGAGTTTGCCAAACGAAGCGTATCCTTTGATGAAATATTTTCCAGGCGCTTAATTACACGGGAAGTGGGAAGCGGAACCAGAGGTGTGCTGGAACAAGTTCTAAAGGAACATAACCAGAAGATCCAAAATTTTTCTCATATCGTTGAAATCGGAAATATTAATGTAATAAAAAATCTTGTCAGGAAAGGTCTTGGCATAACCTTTTTATACGAAAATGCCGTAGAAGCAGAAATAAACCAGGGTTCCCTCCAAAAAATTCTCTTATCTGATTTTGAAGCAGTCCGGGAATTCAATTTCGTATGCATGAAAGACAGCCAATTTATGACCGAGAACTTAACCTTCTATGACCAATGCAGGAACTTATATAATTCTTTAAATAAAATACAGTCCTAACTCCAAATAAACCCTTGATATAATCAAAATACTAAATAAACAGATATTGTGCCAGCTATGCTATTATACCAAGGGCTCTGTCCTGTAAAAAATATAGCCATAAGTCGAAACAGCTACTCAAAGTCATCCAGAATTATCAGTAAACTTCTCATAATTGAAAATGCCTATATACAGAAAAAGCCGCATATGACTTCCCTGTGGGAATCATATACAGCTCATGATACACAATTTATTACTGAGATTTCCTCTTTGTAACCTTAAGACGGTTCATCGCACGATTCAGTGCTGCCTGAGTATGGTAATACTCCATAATACTTTGTTTCTGGCGCAGTCTTTCTTCTGCACGCATTTTTGCTTCATTTGCACGGTTAATATCGATATCTTCCGGTCTTTCTACCGTATCTGCAAGTAATACCACATAATCCGAGGCTACCTCTACAAATCCGGCGCTTACAGCGGCATAATTCCAGGTTCCGTCGACTAAAAACCTAAGTTCCCCTGCATTAATACAGGTAACCATTGCTTCATGTCTTGCCAGTATCCCATGTTCACCGTCAATTCCAGGGAATATCAGCATTTCGCATTCCCCTTTATAAAAAGGATGGTCACTCGCAATGATTTCAAGCTGAAATGTCTTAGCCATTGCTCCTCCTATCTTTCCATAAACTTTAGGTTTACATTGGAAGGTTATGCAGTTTCATTTTCTTTCATGCGTTTTGCTTTTTCTATTACTTCATCAATCGTTCCAACCATTAAGAAAGCAGCTTCCGGATATTCGTCCATTTCACCGCTAATAATTGCTTTAAAGCCTTTGATGGTTTCGCTTACGGGTACATATTTACCCTGAAAACCGGTGAAATTCTCTGCAACATAAAATGGCTGGGATAAGAATTTCTGAATCTTTCTGGCACGGTATACTGCTAATTTATCTTCTTCGTCTAATTCTTCCATACCAAGAATTGCAATAATATCCTGTAATTCTTTGTATTTCTGTAAAAGTTCCTGGGTCTTTCTGGCGGTTTCATAATGCTCTTCACCCACTACATCCGGCTCTAGAATTCTTGAAGTAGATTCAAGTGGATCAACCGCAGGATAAATACCCTGTTCAACAATCTTTCTGGATAAAACGGTGGTAGCATCCAGATGGGCAAAAGTATTGGCAGGAGCCGGGTCAGTTAAGTCATCGGCGGGTACATAGACTGCCTGAACAGAGGTAATGGAACCATTCTTGGTAGAAGTGATTCTTTCCTGTAACTCACCTACTTCATTGGCAAGGGTTGGCTGATAGCCAACGGCTGAAGGCATACGACCAAGTAAAGCGGATACTTCAGATCCTGCCTGTACGAAACGGAAGATATTATCAATAAATAATAATACGTCCTGTTTCTCAACATCCCTGAAATATTCTGCCATAGTAAGACCAGTCTGGGCGACTCTCATACGGGATCCCGGCGGCTCGTTCATTTGCCCAAACACCAAGGCTGTTTTATTGATAACACCGGATTCCTTCATATCTGTCCAAAGGTCATTACCTTCTCTGGAACGTTCACCAACCCCTGTAAATATGGAATAACCACCGTGCTCTGTTGCGATATTACGGATTAGCTCCTGGATTAAAACAGTTTTACCAACACCAGCACCGCCAAACAAACCGATTTTTCCTCCCTTGGCATATGGTGCTAATAAGTCAATTACTTTTATTCCTGTTTCAAGTATTTCTACTACAGGACTTTGATCCTCAAAAGTAGGTGGGTTTCTGTGGATTTTCCATTGATCTTCCCCTACTACTTTTTCGCCTTTATCAATAACTTCACCTAATACATTAAACATTCTTCCCAGTGTGTCTTTACCAACAGGCACCTTGATGCAGGAACCGGTTGCTGTAACTTCCATATCTTTTACAAGACCTTCACTGGAAGCTAACATGATACAACGCACGATATTATTACCAATATGGGAAGCGACTTCCATAACCAGTCTTTTTCCTTCCCTAGTTATTTCAAGGGCGTCCTTAATCATCGGAAGCTTACCGCTTTCGAATTCTACATCTACTACCGGACCTAAAACCTGAACTATTTTACCTTTTTCCATATTATCTATGTTATTCTAGTTCCCATGATAAGCGCTTATGACGCTTTATACATGGTGTATATAGAAATCTCCTTTCTGCTATTTTTTTAAACTCTTGGCACCACTTACTATTTCCGTGATTTCCTGTGTGATGGATGCCTGCCTTGCCCTATTATATAACAGATCCAATTCTCTTAGCATATCTTTTGCACTTTTTGTTGCAGCTTCCATTGCTGTCATTCTGGCATTCTGCTCGCTGGAGAAGGATTCAATTAATATACCATATAGAAGTCCTTTTATATAATTGGGTACAAGCTGATTCATAACTTCATCTGCGGAAGGTTCAAATCTTGCATGCTGATAGCCGGCTTTCCTACGTTCGAACTTATGCCTTTCAAGCGGCAGCATCCGGACAAATTGTACTTCAGCCTTCATCGGAGTAATCATCTTCGTATAGATTACATATACATCATCCAAATCGCCTTTTTCGAATAGGTCAATTATGGTTTCTGACATTAATTGCGCACGGTAGAGAGTCGGATTCTGGGCAGTATATAAAAACTCTCCGTCAACCTGTACATTTTTCCGCTTAAAATACTGTCTACCGACCTGACCGACTATATAAAGATAGTTGTTATTGCTTTTCGCCATTTCTTCTTCTGCTTTTTTAATTACGTTGTGGTTATAAGCACCTGCTAAACCTTTATCCGCAGTAATAACAATATATCCTTTCTTACGGTCTTCCTCTTTAATTTCTTCCCGGCGTTCAAAAAACACCTGATGCATATGAGGTGCACGTACCAATATATCATATATGGTAGATTGGAGCTTTTCAAAATACGGTTCTACGGCAAGTAGGTTTTTTCTGGCCTTTTTTAATTTTGATGAGGATATCAGATACATGGCGTTCGTTATCTTCATAATATCTTGTATACTCTTCATTCTGCTACGAATTTCTCTCATATTCGCCATGTCATCACCTACTTTTTAAATTCTTTGACTACTTTTTTAATCTGCGCCGTTAATTCATCTGTTAATACTTTATTGGTGTCAATATCCTGTATGATTTCAGGATATTTGGTTCTGAAATATTCCATTAAATCAGTACGGAAGGTCTTAATTTCTTTTACCGGTACATCATTAAGCAGTCTGCTGTTGGCAGTACATAACAGGATTACCTGTTCATGTAAAGGCAGTGGCTTGGATAAAGGCTGCTTTAATAATTCAACCAGTCTGTTACCATGATCCAGAAGATCTTTGGTGGATTTATCAAGTTCTGAACTGAACTGGGTAAAGATTTCCATTTCCCTAAACTGTGCTAAATCAATACGAAGACTTCCGGCTGCTTTTTTCATAGCTTTTGTCTGAGCGGCACCACCTACACGGGATACACTAAGACCTACGTTAACGGCTGGTCTGATACCGGCGAAGAACAATTCACTTTCAAGGAAGATCTGTCCGTCAGTAATAGATATTACATTAGTCGGTATATACGCAGAAACGTCACCGGCAAGGGTTTCAATAATAGGCAGGGCAGTTATGGAACCGCCGCCATGTGCTTCATCAAGCCTGCTGGAACGCTCTAATAATCTGGAATGCAGATAGAATACGTCACCAGGATAGGCTTCACGTCCTGGAGATCTCTCTAACAATAAGGACATGGTACGGTAAGCAACTGCATGTTTTGATAAATCATCATAAACAATAAGTACATCCTTACCCTGTGACATAAAATATTCTGCCATAGCTGTTCCTGCATAAGGAGCAATATATTGAAGAGGTGCCAAATCACTTGCAGAGGAGGATACTACGATGGAATAATCCATCGCTCCATGTTTTGTTAAGGTAGATACGATTTTTGCAACCGTCGAGGCTTTCTGTCCGATTGCTACATAGATACAGATAACATCCTGTCCCTTTTGGTTTAGTATCGTATCAATTGCTATAGATGTTTTACCGGTTTGTCGGTCACCAATGATTAACTCTCGCTGACCCCTTCCAATAGGAAACATGGCGTCGATTGAAAGAATACCGGTCTGCATAGGTACGGTTACGGCTTTTCTGTCACATACGCCGGGAGCTTCATTCTCAATCGGGAAGAAATCGACTGCTTCAATTTCACCTTTTCCATCAATGGGACTTCCAAGAGCATCCACTACTCTTCCAATTAATTTATCGGAAACCGGAACACCCGCCCTTTTCTGCGTTCTGACAACCTTAGATCCCTCTGTCAGTCCATAGTCTGAGCCTAATAAAACAACACCAATCGTATTTAACTCCAAATTCTGGACAATACCACGTACACCTGTTTCAAATTCTACGAGTTCACCATACATGGCATGATCCAGTCCATAGATAGTGGCAATACCGTCACCAATGCTTATAATCGTGCCTGTTTCCTTCACAGTCATCTTTATGTCATAATCTTCAATTTCACTTTTTAAAACAGAAATTATATCATTTTGATTTATATTACTCAAACATTTCACCTCCTGACAAGAGCTTTCTGCATTTCTTTTAAAGTACCTTTAATGCTTTTATCGTATTCCGTGTTTGCCACCGTCAATACGTAACCGCCAATCAGGCTAGTGTCTTCAAAAAGCTCCAGAATAACTCCTGTTTTCTTATATTTATTACATAACATGCTTTTTATTTGTTCAAGTTCTGTTTCTTCTGGTTTTGTAACATAGGATAATTTTGCTCTTATTATTTTTTTACTTTCTAAGACAAGTTTATCATATTCACTGAATATCCGATTAATAAATGTAATTTGCTGATGAAGGCATAATACCTTTAAAAAATTGCGGATATCCTTTTCAAAAATATCATCGATGACAGCTTCTTTTTCTTTCCTCTTTATACTGGGATTTTCCAGTACTAAAGAAAGTTCCCTGCTGCCCAACAATGTTTCTTTGGACTTATTAATACTATCTTCTGAAAGTCCTAAGGAAAACAAAACTTTTGCATAATTTGCTGCCTGTGAGGTCATCATTTCGAAGCACCTACCTCTTTTACGAAATCACCTAAGAATTGTTTATTTGCATCGTCGTCCATATTCTTATTGATTATTTTTGAGGCTGCAAGCATTGCAATACCGGCAATTTCAGCTTGTGCATTCTGAATGGATTTCTGCCGTTCAAGTTCAATTGTCTTACTGGCTTCCTGAAGAATTCTGGCTGCCTCTTCCCTTGTTTCTTTTAACTGCCTGTTAGTTTCAAGTGCAGCTTTTTCCCTGGCATCATTAATGATTTTAGAAGCCTCATCACCAGCATGGCTTAATTCGCCCTCATATTCTTCTTTCAGTTTGAAGGCTTCTGATTTAACCTCCTCGGCATTTTGCAGAGAATTATTAATTAGCTCTTCCCGTTTTTCTATCATTTCAGTTACCGGTTTAAACAGGAACTTTTTAAGGAAAAAGAAGAGTATTAATATGTTAACAAATGTCCATATAATGTTCCAATTTAAGGTTAACAATTGTGCTACCTCCTACTATTATTTTAAGAAAAGTATTATCAGTACGGCGATAACGAAACCATAAATAGCGGTTGCTTCTGCAAGTGCTGAACCGAGTAATAATATTCTTGTTATATCATCCTTTGCCTCTGGCTGTCTGGCAATAGCTTCTGTTGCTTTTGAAGTAGCGATACCAATACCGATACCTGCTCCTAAACCTGCCAATACTGCAATACCTGCTCCTACTGCGATTAATCCTGACATAATATATTTTCTCCTTTAATTATTATTTTAAAAATTAATTATTATTTTAAAAATAAGATGATAAGTACGGCGATAACGAAACCATAAATAGCGGTTGCTTCTGCAAGTGCTGAACCGAGTAGTAATATTCTTGTTATATCATCCTTTGCCTCTGGCTGTCTGGCAATAGCTTCTGTTGCTTTTGAAGTAGCGATACCGATACCAATACCTGCTCCTAAACCTGCTAATACTGCAATACCTGCTCCTACTGCGATTAATCCTGTCATAAATATTCTCTCCTATCAAAAATTATTGTTTAACCTTCCATTTTTTCTTTCATAAACAAGGTTGTTAAAAATACAAATACGTAAGCCTGTATCAATCCGTCAAATATATCAAAATAAAAACTGAACGGAATGGGGACAATTAATGGAACTGCTATTTTTATTAATTCCATAACAACAAAGCCACCCAAAATATTACCAAAAAGTCGCATACATAAAGATACGGGTCTGATAAATGACTCCATTAGGTTAATCGGCGCCAGAATGCCCATGGGTTCTCCAAAACTCTTTACCCAGCCTTTCCCCCCTCTTTGATGAATACCGGAATACTCAATTAAAATAATACTCATAACAGCCAAACCCGCAGTTATATTTAAGTCTTTTGTCGGTGGGGTAAACCCGATTAATCCGATTAGATTGGCGCAACCTAAATAAATGAGAACGGTAGAAAGATAGGGTACATAACGTTTCCCTTCTTCTCCAAGTATATTCTTAAATATTCCGGTTATAAATCCAACAAAAGTCTCAACACACACCTGTTTCTTTGTAGGGACTAATTTCAAATTACGGACAAAAACCAATGTTAATATCATGATAACAGCCATAATTCCCCAGGTTACAACTACCGAATTCGGTATGGGTATCCCTCCGAACAGTGGTATAGTAAAACTGATTTTACTGTCCAATTCCGACATTAACTCTGAAGCTAAGTCCTCCATAGATTTCACCTCCTTTTGTTAAATTTTTACCAAGACGGCAGCCTGTTTTTGCAGACTTCTTTTTTATTGCTCTTTTTTAATCGATGAAAGGGCGCATTCCGCGCACAATGAAATACCAACAGTAATAGATATTGTTAGTATTGTTAAGTAATCTTTTTTAATTCATATTTCTATTATTGATTATCGATAAGACAGAGCACTTTTTTTACCGTCTTTCAACTGTATAAAATGCACCTGAAGAAATTGGAATCTCGAATGCGTGACTTTAATAAACCACCCTTTGATATATAGGGTGAAAGAAGATAAGATAAGAAAAGAAAATATATAGAGATAGAACAGTACCCATTTTTTCTCAAAAGAAGCATAATGGTCACCTGCTAAAATATTATCGGATAAAATTTCTTCCTGTTCCGAATCGGTCAGCTTATTACCTGCAAACTTTAATTTATTAGTGCTGCTTCCTGTTTTTGCATCGTTGTCTCTGCTCACACTGCTGCTGTTTTCTGTGGATCTCTTATATGCATCGATTGTGAAATCAACACTATAATAAGCTAAAAATAAGGCACAAATCAGCAAAGATATAATAGTTTTCGCATATAAATTACTGAATCGTACAATTTTAACTGACATATTATATCCCTCCTTAACCTTTTTAATATTCGAATTATTCATATAATATACCTCATTTTGGATTCTGTCTAGTGAAAAAATTTATGTTTTATTATAATTGTTAAAAAATATAGAATTATGAGGATTTTTTAGTTATGTTATAGTATTTATTTCAAAAAAATAATAATTCAGGTATATTAACTGTCGAATTTTGTATGATTTGGCAATTTACAAGGCACTAAAGTGATATTTTTACACATAAATATACCGTAAAAAGCATAATTACCAAATATGCTTTTTACGGTTTGGTTTACTCATGAAGTTCCAGGGGGAGCCCGTCAGGATCAAAGAAAAAGGTCATTTTCTTCCCGGTAAACTCATCAATACGTACCTCTTCCGTATCAATTCCCACTGCTTTAAGCTCTTTGATTACCCCCTCCATATCAGTAACCAGAAAGGCTAAATGCCTGAGACCGCAAGCTTCCGGATGGTTGACCCTTTGTGGCGGGTTGACCACACCAAAAATCTCCAGCTCACAATCTCCCAGCCGTAAATCCAATTTATAATCGTTCCTTTCTTCTCTGAAATTCTCCCGGATGATTTCAAACCCAAGTTTATTAACATAGAAATCCCTTGATTTTTTATAATCTGAAACAATAATCGCCACATGATGTATAGTATGTAATAACATAATCTGCCTCCCTGACATTGATAAATAATTAACTTTAATTAACTATGCTGTGAAATTAACTTTATCATACTTTTAAATTAATTTAAATATCAAGCTGGAATTTTATGAATTTCTCTTCATGTTACTATAGCCAGGCTGAATATATGATTTCCTTTTTAAGTGCAATGTCACAGAATACTTTATTTCACTTTTACCTACTCATCAATCACTTGTCGGAGTTTCATTACCATTAATCATGCTTTCTTACTATATCAGTACAGTTAACAATCTTCTTGCAGAAAAACATCAATTATCCAAAATAAAAATGCGATTTGCATAAATTTTCATCCAACTCATTGTGTCAGGGCCATGGTATTCCTTAAACACAAAGCTCCAAATCCAAATGTGGGATTGGGGTAAGTGGGTTCAAAACTTAAGTGTCTTGCCCCGGCTATTAAATAAGCTTTCATTTTCTCACCGTACATATAAGGGTCATTACCATTAACAATTCCCCATTCCATCATAAGCGCACAGCTGCCTGTAACAAATGGAGTTGCCATTGAGGTACCGGAACGGGTGGCATATCCTCCCCCCGGCGCTGCTGCTGTTATATTAACTCCCGGCGCTACCAGATCCGGTTTTACGGAGGTATTGCCTCTAGGAAACCCTCTTCCTGAAAAAAAGGCCAGGCTATCATTATATGCATCATAAGCACCAACCGTAATTGCCCGTTCCGCGGATGAAGGTATGGTTAAAGTCGTCTGCTCGGTAGGTCTTAAAAATTCTGTCTCAGGATTTAATACACCGCCGGAGGGAAGCCACATATCATAATTACCCTCTACGATCGATATCGGTACCAACTCGATATTCCATATACCGGTTTCGATATAATCCGTAACCGGTATGAATTCTATATATATTTCCTGCTGTATATTATAAGGCAAAGGTTCACCATAATATAAAAAGATTTCTGTTGGACCGATACGAAACCGCTGCGTTCCTAACCGCTCCGGTATAGGTCCTACCCTAGTTCCGCCAGGAGAGGTTATTACAATTTCAAATTGGTCGAAAAAGTTTTTCCAGATCTGAAGATTAAATGTAAATTCGTATGGACCTACGGCTAGTTCAATGATTTCCCTTGGCGCACCAGGTGCTCCGCTTAAGACTCCGCTGGTATGCTTTCCGGCCGCGCCTTCATTGCCGGTTCCAATTACAATATTAATTTTCCACCTGTTAGCGATTTCATTGATATAGTTTTCCAGCAGAGAATTACCGCTGTGGGAACCGTAATTATTTCCAAAGCTGATATTGATTGCCATCGGCATATTAAGTTCGATTGCCCGCTTTACACAATAATCAATACCTTGCATTAACTGGGTTGTTCTTGGAAAAGAATCTCCTATGGACGCTCCTAATTTTACTACCAGTAATTCGCTTTGTGAAGCTACTCCCCGGTTTCTGCCGTTACTGCCCCTGCCGTTACCGGCTGCAATACTGGCTACATGTGTGTAATGTTTGAATACTAAAATATGTTGCACGTATCAAAAGCTCAATTATGTGCTTTATACTTGAATCAACGATATCTATTAAAATCTCCAATGGATAATAACCTCCTGATTGTTCTCGGAATCTTTTTCTCCAACTTCAATATATTCTACGAATTCATTTACTAATTCGTGATCAAGTTTAGCAAAATCCGCATAATTACGAATTAAATCAGCCTTTCTGCTTTGAGTTCTATCCGTTGAGTCCAGTTCCTCCAGTTCCAGCTTATATTTCTGAATCTGACGGCTGGTTTCAATAAGTGTATCATTGATCCTTTTCTTAAGATCTATGTATTCCGATTCTGAGATCAGTCCACTGCTTTTATCGATGTACAGATTTGAAAGCACGTTCTTTAAATTTTCTGCTTTTTCTTGATGCTTGTATAATTCATTCTTTTTCTTAAACATAGTCTTTTTATCCTCATTCTCTATAAAAAGACTTTCCTCCAATGGATTCCGAGACAAGTGGTCCTTTATTATATTTTTTATTCTTTCTTCCAATATCTCTATTAATTTATAGTAACTGATCGAATGAGGCGAACATTGCTGCTTATTGGACCTTCGGTATAACTGACAATTAAGATATTTATATTTGTTTTCACCGTTTATTTTTGTTAAGGTACTACCACAAGTCAGGCATTTCACTTTACCTGCTAGTAATGAAATTTCACCTTCTTTGGTTCTGGCATATCTTCTGGTTTTTATCAGCTTTTGGACAAGTTCAAAAACTTCCTTATCAATGATTGGTTCGTGGCAATTTTCCACCGTAATCCAATCTGCTTGTGGGATAGTTACAACTTTTTTACTTTTATAACTAATTTTTTTTTGCTTCCCTTGTACCATATCACCAATATACATTCGATTGGTTAGAATTTGCCTGAGGGTAGTGACTGCCCAAATCCCATATCGGCTGCCATATGTATTATCTTTTAGCCTATTCTCATAATTTAAACCCTGATTTTTCTTATAAACGGTAGGGGTTGGAATTTTTTCTTCCGAAAGCTTGTAGCAGATCTGTTTATTCCCATACCCTTGAAGGAAATAGGTAAAAATCTTTCTGACTACCTGGGCTGCTTCTTCATCAATAATCAATTTATATTTATCCTTTGGATCTTTCATATATCCATAAGGTGCATAGGCCCCCAGGAATTGTCCTTTTTCCATTTTTGCTTTATAGACACTCCGGATATTTTCTGATAGATCCTCACAATACCATTCATTGATTAACCCATTGATTTGTCTGGTCTTTTTATTACCTTTCACATCCGTATCCACGTTATCAACGACACCGATGAACCGGACTCCTATTAAGGGAAATAATCCATGTATATACTTTTCCACCAGTTCCATATCCCTGGTGAACCGGGACTGTGTTTTACATATTATCGTGTTAAAACAACCGTTTTTTGCATCTTTAATCATGCGTTTAAAATCAGGTCTGTCACTGTCAAGTCCAGAATAATCATCATCCGAATAAATACCATAAACAGCTAACTCATGACCAATAGCGTAATTTACAAGCAGCAGCTTCTGATTTTGGATACTGGCACTCTCATCTCCCTGGTTAATTTTATCTTCATCTTCCTTGGACAGTCTGCAATAGATCGCTGCCTTCTCCACTCTTATCACCTTCCCTTATATATGAAAATCAGCTGTTACACCGTTTCGTAGGTTTTAGGATCAATCCATCTTTTTCTCCTTGTTTTTTATTATTCTTAGAATTATATTTGTTATATTTTTGGTTCGCTCCTCATCACTTTTGTCTTTAAATACTTCCTTTACAATAATCAAAGGATGTCTCCTCTTTTTATCTTCTTTTGTTAAATATATATTCCTGAAAATCCATGTCCTATTCAGGTAATAAAAAGTTGTTAATCATAAAACCTGCGCCTTAAATCAGAATTTTTATTGTCCTGCGTAATGAATGGATACCTAGTGTCAAAAGCTCCTTGTACGTATGAGGTTCTAACAGATAAAAGATTTACGAATATATAAATAGATTATCCAATAAACTGAAATAGAAGGTATAAAATCCAAATAAAATGAGGGATAAGGTATTGAAACTAATCCATACACTTTTATTTTTATTACGACCAGAAAGAAACGCTGAAGATATTAAATTGGCAGAGACAAATCTTAAATCCCTGGAAAAGAGCAGTTCTAAAACCTTGGTGGTATATAATCAGGGACCATTATCGAAGGAAGAACTTACTGCTTTCCTGAGTCAGTTTAATTTGGATAGCATTGTGATTGGTGATTCCGTTAACGTAGGCATATCAGAGGGGAGACAGCGGTGTTTTCAGTATATCTGGGACAATTACCCAGACAACGAGTATATAAGCGAAATACATATGGATATGATATTTACATATCACTGGGAAGATGCAATGGTAGAATACCTGAAGGATAATATGAATGAGCCGGCGGTAAGCGCAGGTATCATAGATAAAAATGGTATGCTGGCTTTTTTAGATGAAGCAGCACATAATCTGCCAAATGACTGTTCCGAATACGACAGTTTCTTATCAGGGCTGCAAAAGGATATGATTGTTCATGGATTTACCCACCCCTGTATCCATAAATCTGATGTTATCAAGGAAATCGGCGGCTACAATACACATTTCCTCAAGGGCCGGCAATGTTTTGAAGACGACAGTCTGTTGCTTGGGTATTATTATTACTACGGCACGAAAGCAGATTGGCATCCTAAGGTCAATTATAATACAGTTGTCTATCATGCTGTTGCATTTCAGCGACTTGACCTAAAAGACAGCATATTAGTTAATCTCAACGGACTGGTCAGCCAATATGGGGCAATGGGATTAAAAAGTTTGAGTCATCTGCATAAAAGCGAATGGCATAAGAAATATTTCGAGAGAAAATATAATGAAATATTTAAATAAAGAACCGGGGAAAAATAAGCGTTCAGGCAGAAAACAAGATAACTACAGCCTTATCTTATGGAAATAAATAAGGAAGAGGTCTGCCCTTATTTTTTGCAGTCTCTTCCTTAAATAGATTCCCAAAAGGAGAGTTATTACCATATATTTTGCCCATGTCTGCCTTATCCTTTTTAGGATTCTCCTTTTGTGGAATTCTCACCTATTGTTACCAATAGGTATCCCTGACCGCAGTTATCTCCGCAAAGTTCCATCTCTGTAAACCATTTTTCCAGGGCTTCCCGCAGATAATGGGTCTTTGGAAGGAAATTTACTGAGTTTCTCTCACCTACTGTGTATTCATCGGTTACCTTGTAACCGGCTTCTTCAAAGTCCCGGATTAGGGAATATTGCGGTAATTCCCTGCCATAACTCCATGTACCGTTCTTCTCCATCAAGCCTTTTCCCATACGGTATCCTAAGGAGGCGGCATTTGGTATTAAAGATACCATTTTTCTGCAACAGGATTTCCAGATTCTTAGCATATTAATACGTTCTTCCCTATCAAAATGTTCGAGTAATCCTGCCTGGAATGCAATATCAAATTCGCCCTCTTCAAAGGGCAGGGAAACTCTGGCATCCGCTTTCACTGTTCTTACGGTACAACCAAACTTATCACTTAAAGCCTTGGTAAGGATAAGGCTCTCCTCTTGAAAATCAAGTGCAGTACATACTCTGCCATTTTGGGATAGATAAGCTGTTGTTGCTCCGCTTCCACATCCAATTTCTAATATCCTATCCTTTGGCCGGCTGAGTTTAAGCATCTCCTTACTTTGGGCACTTAAGTTTCCGTTTCGTATATTAACGTAAATAGTATCGGCAAGTGAATGGTCATAGAGTTTACTCCACTCGGTATCGGTTAGGTTTTTACTTGTTTTATTAACATCCTGTTTCTTGTCGTCTGATTTTTTGTCTTTGTCTACTATGTTTTTGTCTTCTATTTTTTTACACTTTCCTATCTTTATGCCTTCAATATCTTCTTTGACTTTCATCCATCTATTTATATAGGTATGTTCTCTAAGAAATCTGGTATAAGCATTTTTTCGAATCCTTTCACGTTCTTCCTCATGTTTCAGATAATAATCTATTATGCCAGGCAACTCATTTTCATCCTGATAACATATAATTTCTTTACCAATTTCGAAATATTGGTTCAATTCTTCCATATAACCGGTTATAACAACCTGATTACATGCGATTGCTTCAAATAGCCCTACTTTAACATTGTCATAACCTGCCACTGTTTTTGCAAATGAAAGGTACATAAGACCGCCATTTATTGCTTTTGTATGTTCAAAACCATTCACTTCCCCAAGTCCTGAGTCCCAGCCGCTGCCATAAGCTCCGACCTTGAATCTATTACTCAGCTCCCGTATCACGCCAAGTCTGTCCCCACGGGCATGACCAACTACTACAAGGTCATAGGTTTTTTCCATATCCGGCATATAGAAATGATGACTGGTCGATGCTGCAAATGGTAAGAGGTGTATATTTACCTTATCCCGGTTATATTGGTTGGTTAACGAATATTGTGAATTTGTATAGAACAAATCGAATTTATTCGCGTAAAATGCTCCGTTGTATGGATACACATCCGGATCTGACAGTTCTATCCCTATACTGACTATACCCAAATCTTTCAGCAGGGTAAAACCACTGTCCTCAAGTATCAGTCCGCCAGAATTTAAAACAATGGCATCTGGCTTAAAGTCAAGGATGTCTTTTTTGACTTTTTCAGCGTCAAGAATACAAATCTGACCATTTGGTGTTGTAATTCTGGTCTTAATCCTGGTATCAGGTGCATTGGTATAAACCTTTAAATCTATCTCATGGGTATCACATAACTTTGACAAATCATCCACCATGACCTTAACTACATCATTATTTTGCATCCAGTATGAGCCATAATGCAGAATGCGTACAGGGTTTAGCACTTTATCTATAGCAGCTCTAACATTGATAATCTGCTTCATAAGTGTAATAACTGCTTTTTCCCTGTAAGCAAGCTGTTTCTGTCTGATTAATTCACTTTCCCTTTTCGCCTTTTGGATCAGCCCTTTCAGTTTGTCTGTTTCATTGATTTTTATGCAGTATTCCTCTAAACCACAGTCTTTCATAAGGGCACGTATCTTTGGACAGATATCAACCGCGATACACGGCAGTCCTTTTTGTATCGCCGCAACAATACCATGGAATCTTCCCGATATAACAAAGCCGCAATTTCCTATCCGGTTTTCAATATCATCCCCACAGGTCTGAAAATCATCAGCTGTTATTTCCTTAAACTCCCCTGCAATGATCTGGTTATATTCCTCACTTTTGTTCTCATAACAAATATATTTACGAAACTGTTCATTCCATAACAAATCCTGACCGTCACGCCATACAAAAAACAAGTTATCCATATTTAGACTACTGCCGTCAACAACATGCAGCGGTGAGGAAAATGTAATATCATAGGATCGTTCGATATCATCTATTTTCATACAGTCAAGGGAATACTGGTCGCGGACATAATAAAACTTTGCATTTCTGCTAAGTTTATATGCCTCATCTGTTACATGGGGAAATTCTGCTCCCAGACCTAACATTCCATAAGGCGTAGCCTGGGAATATTGATACCATTGTCTTAATACATCATATATAAACAGCCCACCCCCGCCACAGATTACAAAATCATAGGCTGAAAAGTCAGCTACTGTTGTATCAATAAATACAGCCTCCGGAAACAAGCCTGCAATCGTACTTTTTATCCAATTGTCTCCCAGATTCCTTCCCTGCCACCAGCCCCATACTGCCAAAGTTTTTTTCATATTTTTACCCAATGCATATCGCAAGTTTACTTGCGATACTGCCACTTAAACTGGTTGAAAGAATCATTGTGTGGCTTCCTTTCAATTCTTAGATTTTCTTTCAACCTTATACCCGTTGCATATCGCAAGTTTACTTGCGATACTGCCACTTATAAAACTGGTTGAAAGAATCTTTGTGTGGCTTCCTTTTAATACTTTGATTTCTTTCAACCTTATACCCATTGCATATCGCAAGTTTACTTGCGATACTGCCACTTATAAAACTGGTTGAAAGAATCTTTGTGTGGCTTCCTTTTAATACTTTGATTTCTTTCAACCTTATACCCATTGCATATCGCAAGTTTACTTGCGATACTGCCACTTATAAAACTGGTTGAAAGAATCTTTGTGTGGCTTCCTTTTAATACTTTGATTTCTTTCAACCTTATACCCTCTTTCACCCCTTCACCGCGATGCCACCAGAACTAGCATTTCAAACAGCAGCGAGAAGATGCCTATTCTCTTCACACTTCCCATGGAAATTAAGATGTGAAAAACCAGATATTCAAACAGATATACACTAATTATCTTAGTTATAATCATTGTATACAAAGGGAAAGAATAGGTTCTATATAAACTCTGATTATTATCCGCTACACACATTCCTCCCTTTTGTTCTATAGGGAAGCATATCATTTTCTGTAAGGTTATGTAATGACGCCTTCTTTTGAAGCACTTTTAGAAACCCCAGTAGTAAAAGGGGTTACAGGCATTATTAATCGCCTTATCGTAAGTATCCATCAATATAAATTTTGTGTGGAATAAAATGGTTTTCTGTGTTACACTTTAAGAAATATTAGATTATGTAATATATATATTTTCGGAGGAGGTGGTTGTATGAGTGAGAGTGACATTAGTGATATTATATCCATTAATTATTTTAAATTAAAAAGGAGATGCTTTTATGAGTTACAACCCCAAACCGCAATTCAAGTTGTATACGGATGTACACGAGTTTTACAATGATACTTATGATGTGCTAATGCGTCACGAGGCACAGAATATGATTCTTCTTGGCAATATAATGATTGGACATGAAGGAAAAGATAAAACAGACTGGCGTGACCCTATAAAATGGCTTATGGCAACTATTTCAGATGCAAACGGTATTCGGCTAATCGCTTTAATGACACCACCGCATAATATAGCACTTTATGCAACAGATAATATAATTAGTTCTGAAGTTATACGATGTCTGGTGGATGGGTTGAAAGACCATGATATTCCTGGTGTAACAACCGAAAAAAGCTTGGCAGAGTGTTTTGCTAAAGAATATACCACTGTAAAAGGACTTAACTTTAAAACAACTATGAGCCAACGCATATATGAACTTAAAGCAGTAAACCCAGATATAAAACAATTTGGTGTTGTTCGTTTGCTAAACGAAAAAGATATGCATTTTTTCCCATACTGGGCAGAAGCATTTAATGCAGCAAATGTTTATGGGAATACACAAATGTCTATACCACAAGATACAAACTCATATCAATACCGATTATCTACAAAAAAGCAATACGTTTTAGAAGACAATGGGATACCTGTTTCTATGGCAGGATATACAAAAGAAACGCAAACAGCTATCTGCGTATCATTTGTCTATACCCCTACTTATTATCGCGGAAAGGGTTACGCTTCCTCATGCGTAGCTCAAGTCAGTCAAATCGCATTAGATAAAGGGTTTACAAAGTGTGTATTATACACAGATTTATTAAACCCAACATCAAATAGTATTTATCAAAAAATAGGATATACACCTATTTGCAATTCACTCATGTTAAAATTTAATAAAAGTTCTGACTTGTAATTCCTTACATTTTATTATGTATAAAATCTAAATAATCACTTAGTATATTAGTTTGATGGCTAATTTAGTTAACTTATATTTGTAGCTATGGAGGTACAAATGGACGAACAGTTAGACATTTACGATGAAAATAAAAGTCTTGTTGGACAAACTCATCCTCGAGGCAAGCCTAGAGCGGATGGCGACTTTTGCCTTGTTGTACACGTTCTAGTTCAAAATAGCGACGGTTTGTTTCTCATAACAAAGCGGGCTCATAAGCATTATTTACCTGACTTTTGGGAAAACACAGGTGGCGCAGTTATTGGGGGAGAAACGAGTCTTGAAGCAGCAATGCGTGAATTTAACGAAGAAACAGGTTTTACACTTATACCGAAGCTCGGTGAGCTGTTGTTCACCGATAAAGTAGTAAAGTCAGGATGGAGTTGCTTTATGGACAACTGGCTTTTTCGGCAGGATTTTGATATTGCGGACTTTATACCGCAAGAAGGTGAGACTGTTGCTGCAAGATGGGCCACATTAGAGGAAATAATCACGTTGCATGAAAACGGTGAGTTTGTACCTTTTGCCGAAACTGGTCTTGACGGCTATTTTAGACGACTCGGATTGCTTTAATAATAACAGAAGATGACCTAATAAGTTTGTACGATAAAGCCTTGCGTGGTAAGTATTCAGACCAGATGGGTCAGAAACTCTGTGAGTTCTGGTAGAAGAAATAGCACAAGAGTTTCCGTCTGTTGATACACAAGAGAATTATAATCCCTTTTATCAATTGCGCCACTCAACTACATCATCCATACTTTTTCTAGGTCTGGAAGGAGGGGTTTCGTCCGCATATCCTAACGCCAATGCTGCAAGAAGTTCTCCATCAGCTTTTAAATAATCACACAATTCCTTATAAGCAAAATAGGTATCGCAAATCCATAGGCTCCCCAAACCAAGTTCAGTCGCTGTGAGAATCATGTTTTCAATGGCCGCACCTATGGATTGTGCATTACAGATTTCATAAATGCGCTCCTCAGGCTTTAAGGAAGAATGAATATCTATTCCAATGGAATTAACTATAAATATAATAACTGGTGCTTTTTCCATTATTCTCAAGGTATTTTCCGAACCACTGAGATACTGTGCACTTTCCGGAAGAAGTGGATGTTCTTTCTCTCGCGATATTCCTTTTTTCATAACCGCTAATGCTTCATCCTTTGCATTACCGGTTACTACAAGGAATCTCCAGGGCTGACGGTTTTTTGAAGACGGCGCAAGGATTCCTGACTGTAAAATTTCCTCTATCATGTGCTTGGGCACTTGTAGGTTTTTATAGTTTCGTATGCTGCGTCTGTTCATTATAGCTGATAACATTTTGAGTATCCTTTCTCAATTCCATTCACAATCTGATATAACAGTAAAATATAACCTCTACAGATTGTTTCTGTTAATTTTTGCTTGCAACTATCACATATGCATTTTCTATATCTTCTATGTGCATAATACTTAGATTTGAATTTTCTTAAAACCTTAGAATTGTTTCCTTATCATCAGGAAACATTCTTATTTTTCTTGATATATAATCTATAACCTCGGATTGTATTTTGTCTATTGACAGTACAAATATACCATTCTTTTTTAGCAATTTAGCTATTTTAGATATAGCATTTTGCTTATCACGTATATGCCAAAAAACTTGTGATGCATAAATCACATCATATAATCCGCTAAATGAATACTCTAAGAAATCACCCCATATTATAGTTACATTATTAAATTCGTTTAAATTTTTTCTTGCCCTGATAACTGTCTTTTCAGATATATCGATTCCGCAGAATGTACCAGATTTTCCAGCAACCCTAATAGCCAATCTACCCGTGCCAACACCAATTTCCAAAACATCTTTCATCGGGGTGAGATTAAGACAATCAATAAAGTACTGCCCATCCGATTTGTCCATATATTCTTTCAATGGTTTTGGGTCATATACAGGGTCATTATTTTCATCCATCAGCATATCATAATGTTCACTTATACTAACAAATTTACTATCCTCCATTATAACTTCCGCCTCCATGTCTAATACTAATTCTTGCATTCAGATAGCAAAACCCATGCATTTGCATTACATTAAGCTTTTTATGGCTCTCGTTAATAGAGTATCCCAAGGTCTTGAGTCAATCAAGTTAATATTATTCTGATTACAGGTATCTGCAATCCACTTTCCGTATGCAATACTTATTTCTGCTCTGTAATGCTGTAAATCACCGCCTTCTCTTGATAAATAATTCTGCACGATTTGATTTATGTCCGGTTCATTTATAAAAATTGATTTTACCTCTGTATTATCAAATGATTTTGTTAATTCAGGATAGATAAAATCGCCCTCAATAATAATTGGCAATTTGTCTTCGATATGCCTGTTTACAAGGGCTTTTAATACCGGAGTGATTTCTTTGCTTACATCAATCAACCAGTTTACATTGCCATCAACTCCGACATCTTTCCAATTTACGCCGGTATTCCAATAATGTACAGCTGGATAACTTTCCTTTGTTGTAACCGTTTCTACAGATATGTGAATATCGTCTACTTCCAAAACATTCACACCATAGTATTGAGCAATTTCATAAGCTATGCTTGATTTACCTATTCCCGAAGCTCCTCCAATAAATAAAACGGTCCAGTTTCTATCCTTATTCACTTCATAACCTCCTCTGCATTTCTGACTTTTTGACTCAAATCTTTCTGGCAGTCGGTAATAATTGTAACTCTCAATTACATGTCAAAAATTACTGTTTGTCATGCTTTTTTCTTCCTGCAAAATAGTTTTCTATTATTCACAATAATAACAACATCTACACCGACACAAAAAACAAAATAAAAAAGCCAGCACAAACCATAAGCTACATAAGAATTACCCATTTGAGGTATCGGTGTAAAGGTCCACCAAAATCCTCCTAATTTACCTTGCAAAAAATTAAATATACAGGAAATAGGTATTAAGCTTAAAAACCACACATTTATAAGCCCAAAAAAATTAGTAGAGGCCTTCACATTTTCTCCTATTAACTGTCCTATTACAAAAATCATGCATCCAAAGGCCATGATAATAAAACCTACCGCAACCGAACTTGGATTTTGTTTTTCTATCCATATATTAATAGCAACAATAAGAGCAATGAAATTAATAAATGTAGCTATTGCTGACAATACCCTAGCATCTACTTTTCTTTTATCGGTCAAATCATGTTTAGATTCTATTCCTTTTAAAATATAGTCTGTTGTCACTTCAAAATAATTACTTAATAAGATAATCTTCTCCAAATCTGGACTGCTTTGTTCACTTTCCCACTTCGATATAGCTTGCCGTGATACTCCAATCTTATCTGCTAATTGTTCTTGTGAAATTCCTTTTGCCTTTCTTAAAGACTGAATTCTGTCTGCTATTGTCATAATTGACACCTCCTTTATTTATAGTGTCATTCTACTATCTAGAATGGTTGCAATTCCACCATTCTATCTTTTCAATATGTCAACCAATGGTTGCAGACCTGAAAAATTCTACTAATCTATCATCACAAACGAAATGCGTCTGAACCAATCAAACTTGGTATATCAATGCTGATTTTCTTAATGTTGATAATTGCCACTCCTTCATATCAAGGTACATCTTCTTACTTAACTGCATTACATAAAAGTTTTCCGTACTTTCTAAGAGCATAACAAAGAATCCAGCTCGAACCAGTGCTCCGTTAACCAAATCATTTCATTTTTAAAACGAATTACTTTTTCAGTGCTTTCACTAAAAATCTCAGGTTGAATCCACCACGATACTTCAATACACCATGTAACTCGCAATGCATCTGCTATATTAGCCATGGATAGTATTAAATGCTGTGAATAACCCTCAAGAAATGCATTTATTTTTTCTAAATTCAAATGATTCTCTATTAATGCTAAAGATAATATAGCTCTTCCTATGTCGTGCCAAATATAGCTATAATAGTTGCGGTCAAAATCAATGATAGCGGACACCCTATCTACATCAAACAAAATATTATCAGCAGCAAAATCCTCATGAGTAATCCCCTTGGGCAGCCTCTCTAAAAACTCATTATTAATCTGTTTTAATATAGTTTCTTGCGCAAGCACAGCTTTTCGGTATTCATCAGGTTTACCAGATGAGGATTCTCGCATACGGTCATAAAAATTATCCCATAACGATTCGATAACTTGATTGCTGTTAATTGGAAATCCCTTAATCAAATAAGCAGGTAATTGTGAAAATTCTTTATGCATTAAACCGCAGGCACTACCTAGACTATACATTTGCTTTATCGTAATGGTGTCAGGACCTTCCGTCTTCCCAGGACAAAACTCCATAACCATATAAGCTATTTCGTTATCCATTATACGAATAGCATGTCCTTTAAATTGCCTAATAGACGGGCAAGGTACGCCATTTCTCTCAAGAATAATCTGTCGTTGCAAAGCTAATTCAACTATGTTTAATTTATCTCTGCTATACCGCTTATTGCTGAACTGCTTAACCAGATATTCACATTTACCAGTGGATATCTTCCATTTCTGATTTAACCATCCGCCTGTTACTGGAGCAATCTGATGGCAAGTCAGCCCATAGCTATCTTTCAAATCAACTATCATACTATTATCCATACTCTGCCCTCTTAAACAAAATTGTTCGTATCGTTACATATTCATAGCTTTTATGCGAAGGACATAAACCTAATATCCAAGCTTTTCATGAATTAAAATAACTTCATATTCACTCCCAGTAGGTTTTTCCCATAGTACAGAAAAATTTCTGCATATTCTCTGCGGACTTTTACAATCATAACATTTATCACCCTTTATCGCACATGGCGTTTTTACTCCTAACCGTTTTGCATTAAGGGGTGCGGCTACATTTCTTGCCCTTTCTATGGCCTTATCATAACTTGAGGCTATTTTATTTTCACCAACAACTAAATAAACTTTATCATGTCCAAAACTAATTGCGGATACACGATTTCCAGTATTATCAATATTGATGATTTCTCCTGTTTCGGCAATTCCATTTACCGAGGAAATATAAAAATCCGCACGATTTGCTCTCTTTCTTGCTTCCATAGCACTCATGTTTTCAGGTAATCGCATATGCCAATACACCTCATTATGAGATACCAGTGCATCGTACAGTTTCATTTCATCAACTGTAACTGAACCTCCAATTCCAATGGTTCTATTACTTAGTTGATTCGATATATGCTTAGTTGCTTCTTCTGCACGTTTAAATTCACTAACGATATACCCTAAGTTCTCTAGATTGTTTTTAAGTTTTGTAAATTCCATAATAGTGGTGCTCCTTTACGTACAAGTTTTCTTTTTTTAATTAGAATGATTAAGATTATCTATCATTTTCTCTAGATTGTGTATCACAGATAATGTCCCATCAATCATAATAACAGGACAACCAAGTTTCATTGCACATTCTTCAACTGCTTTTGAATCGCGATTTTTTACTACTTTTTGGAATTCCATTTGTTGTTCAAACATATCGCCGCCATCAAGAACTCTTGCTCCGAACCTTTTTTCTTCCCTGGCTTGAATTCTCTTTAATCTTTCTTCAAGCGGCGTTTGAACCCAAAAAGCAATTTCAATACGAGAAAGAATTTCATCACTCCAGTTCATTGTAACTCCAGAAATAATAAACCTAGGATGAGTCTTTATATTCTCCATAATCGCAGTTTGTACTTCACTTTTTGTTCTAGGATTAGAAAAAGGTAGTTCGTCTAAATGCTCTGTATCTATTACACTGTTATTTTCTAAAGCCCATTTTCTTGATTCTCTTTGCTCAGGAAAATAATAATCTTCTACATCCATCTCAAAATAACCTATTTGTTTTGCTAACGCATGAGTTAGAGTCGACTTCCCGCCTCCATTCAGCCCGAATACAGCAATCCCTTGAATCATTCTTTATCCCCCACATATGTTATCTTTCATGAATCCTTATCTAAAAAATCCCAAACTTCTTTTTCTTATAAAACGGTATTACATTCTCCACAGCTTCTTTTCCGAAACCGCTTGATAAGGGAACAAAATCAAGATATTTACCATTCGAAAAAGGAACTCCTGCATTAGCTATGCCACTAAAAACCTCATTTTTATCACCCGAGAAATCAACAACAATAAGATAACTTTGCTCATTATCTTTAACCATTAATCTCAGGTATGCGGCATTAACATTCTTGTTGGTTTTCAGGTATTTACAGATCTCATCAATCATCTTTTGAGGATACTCTGCTGGCTCACCAAGCATAACCTTTGAATCTTTCTCTGCTACCTGTTCTTTTATCACTGTATTTTGAAGTGAACCTTCTGCTACACTTTCAATAACATTTAACATATCTTTCGTCAGAGTAATATTTACTCCATATGGATTAATGGATATGCCATCAGCCTTATCAATAAAATATTTGATATCTTCAAAAGTCGCAATATTACCACTAAACTTTTGCTCTTTATCAAATTTTCTGAATTCATTCCAGTCAGTAAAAAACGGATAAAAGCTTTTATCTTCTGTATTCGTTATTAATGGGAATTGCATAATACTCTTTTCCTTTACAACACCTGCTCCGTTATCTGCATTTGTTTTTTCCACATTCATTTTACTTGCATCTAAAGGCATAAGATATTTCGCATTATATATTTCCTTGAACATATTTGCTTCCATATCACGTGTAACTCTTTTAGTACCCAACCCCTGAAAGAAATGGTTAGCGGCGCAAACTAATGTAGGATTCATTATTGGTCTGTTTATTTCAGGAATATCTGAAAAATCAGGTTTATCAATAATATCAAACAAGCTTATAACCAAATGAGTCTGACCGTTGTCAATCACTATTATTTCAAAACCGCTTCGATATAAATCACCAAACATAAACATTCTTTGTTCTTTATGGTTTTCCACATACTTAACAATAATCTGTTGCTGCATCATATAATCCTGATATTCATAGTAATATTTTTTTTCAGTGAATATGTAGCATGCTGGCTTGCCATTTTCAAAGTCAAGATAGTAATTATTTGTGAACGGCATATATGAAATCAACAATAATTCTTCCGTTTTAATTCGTTCAATTATTTCACTATATATCTGTTTCTCCTTCGTTGATTCAAACTTTTTTATGATCTGTTGTATTGTGTCCATTATTCCACTTCCTTTTCCTTATTGCATAAAACCTATAGTCAATAATAAAATAGTCTTACTATTTTAATTAATTTCTGTTAATAATTTTACGCCTAGTACTGTTGCGGGTATTCGATAACTTGGAGAAAGGTTAGAAATAATAATAACACCCGTCTGCGTTTCCACATTAAATCCCATATAACAGTTATAATCGTCGGTACCGCCGTTATGCCAAATGATATGATTTTCTCTGTCAATAATCCAAGCCATAGCAATCTCATCCATATGTATTCCCATTGCCTCATACCTTTTAGAAGAAGTATTAATTTTCATCAGACTTTCATGGCACCTTTTAAAATATCCTTGTTCTTTCATTTGTAGTTTTAGGTAGCTTAACATATCAACTATATTGGAAGTAACAGCTCCAGCAGACATATATGCATCACCCGTTTTCCAGTCCCAGTAATTACTTAAATCTCCTTTACCATCTGATATCATAGTCGCTGTTAATCCAAGTTCTTTCTGCATATATTCATTCATTAAATCAGTATATTCTTTATCGTAAACCGCTTCCAGAACAAGTCCGAGTGTTGCATATCCAAAATTAGAGTATTTAAACGAATACACCTGATTCTTAAGCTTCGCTTTCTTGATTTGCTTTAATACCATCTCATCTGTGATTCCATAGAAATCATTTCTTCCTGTAAAAAAGCTCTTTACCATTGGTGATTCCAAATAATATGCTTTATATCCTGATGTATGTGTAAGCAGCTGCATTATCGTAGGGTAATGTTTTCCTTCCGGCAAATCCAAATAGTTATCAATCGTATCGTCCAATGATATTTTTCCTTCATCAATTGCTTTACTGATTAATGCCGATGTAAGGGTTTTGGTAAGAGAACCAATTTCATAGGTATGCAGCTCGCTTGGCAGTTCTTCTCCGTTTTCTCCATATACTTTATATGAGACATTCCCATTCTTTACTATACCTACGGTTATCACCGCATTTTTATTTTCTTGGGTCGTATATTCCAATGCCTCTTTAAACGAGAGAGCTGGAATCTTGCTTAACTGATATTTACCGTATTGGATATATCCAACAATTGCAACGACAATGCATACCATTACAGTTATAATTATCATTAATAACTTTTTGAATTTTAATTTCTTTGCTTCTTTCATATCGCAGATACACTTTCTTTATAAGTATAATTGGGAAGTTAGTTTAGCGTTCGATAATACTCATAAGTCTATTATAAGTCAGCTCACAAGTTAAGGTTATACATCTGCTAGATATACTTCTGGTATATTTTTTTTCCTTAATTGATAACGCTGAACTTTTGACAACGGAATTGTATAATGATGTTCTGATTTTATATATTTCCCATTTTCAATATCGTAACAAAGTTTGCCTATAAAACAAAACCATACTTTCGTACCCCCTGTGTTATGGGAAAATGTCTGAAAGTACCCATATCCATCTGCAAGATAAAAAATTTCTAATGCCATTGCTAAATCACAATTAGCATCTGAAATGATTCGTTTTGGTAATTTAAAACCATCATCCCAGTTGTAATTGTCTAACATGTTTTTCATTTGCTCGTATGTCATATCTCCACCTTTAATACTCTTTGATCAGTATGTTTTGTATTGCAATTTATATCAAATAAGAACTAATAAATAATAATGGGAAGTTCTAAATTAACCACGAACTGAAAGTAGACTTCATATCCTGCAAATTCTTAAAGGTCAGTTTTAGAGTTTATCGATTGAATAGCAAATAGCACTCTTCCCATCTCCAAAAGGATGTTGTTTGTCTACTCCACCAAACCATTCATAGTCCTTATCACCTTCGCCTTTGGTTTCTATTAAATTAGCAACACCATCTCTTAATGCAGTTATCAAAGAAATATTGTCAACTTCTTGTGCATGACCATGTAGAATATAATCAGCCTCTTTCGTCACATACATAATTTTATCGAGATTATTCAATAATTCCTTTAACATTTTACTTTCCTTAAGCTGCATCCAAAGTCCATGGTTAATACCGTCCCCTGTAAACAAAATTCTATCCTCTTTTAGTAAAAGGCAGATACCTCCAGGCGTATGTCCCGGTAACGATATAATATCAAGCGTTAGCCCACCAAGTTCAATAACATCACCATCCTTAAGAGGTTTAAATGGTGGCATATATAAATTGCGTTTCTTACACAATTCAACAAATTCAGGAAACGCCATATGTTCTTTCGCAACCTCACTGTCATCTGGATTCATATACGCCTCATCAAAATAAACATTTCCAAATATATGGTCACAATGACCATGAGTATTTACTACCATGAGAGGCAAATCTGTCAAAGTACGAACCACATCATACACATTCTCAGATCCGTTCATTGTATCAATAACTAAAGCCTTTTTGTCTCCTACTACCAAGTAACCAGTAGCTTCGCCATTATCATCCATCAGATAAATATGATCATTCAATTTCTTAACTTTAATTCTTTCAAACATTTAAGTTCTCTCCATTCGTTATATTCCATAAATTATCTATTATTCTTATTTCAATACTGCATTTACTTGCATGTATATTTTGTTAAGCTCTTATTCATATAATCTTTCATTGTAACTATATCACATTTAAAAATATCTGTCGGAATTTGTTCATTCATTTGCAACTCTGTTCTAAATACCTTTGCTCCGAATTTTCTGTAAAATGAATTTGATGATGAATTATGATAATTATAAATAACTATCTCTTTTAAACCAAGATTTTCATAATAATTCAAAATTCTTGACATTAGCATTAACGCAATTCCTCTCCCCCTCATTTCGGGGTAAACCCATAATCCATTTAATTCAATTCCACAATACGAATCTTCTTTTTCTGAAAAGCTCGCAAATACAACTCCTAGCATTTTTTCATTCTCAAATGCACCCAGTAAAGACCTTACATCATTGTTTTCAACTCCTGAATGCATCCAATCTACCAAAAATGAATACTCTTCATCTATATTCAATTTATCATCTGCCATTCCTGCCAATTCTTCTGGCCAGCAAAGTGCTTTAAGTTGAATTGTTTGAAACATATCTTTGTCTAATAATTCTCGTATAATAATCAAAATTTCACCTACCTATTCATATAATTAAATGAGATTTTTTGTAGGCGTGTCTTAAAACTCTCCTACAAACTGGAAGTTGTTATTCTACTTGTTATGACCAATTATTTTCTTAGCTTAGGTACAATGAGATAGAGAAGACTCATAATTGCAAAATATGTGATAGTAGATACAACGATTTCACCACATCTACAGTTTTATCAAATAGATATGAAATCAAAGCATAACAAGCTCCAAAAGTAACTGCTGAAACACCATTTCTAATTAAGTTTTTTTTATTCATTTTTTCTCCCTTAATTCTATCGAACTACTTAACTCAGTAGATTCCTATACAAAAGTTAAGAAGGTAGCTGTTAATATACTGGATACATAAAAAGAGTTATATTCTTGTAGTGTCATTTTCCTAAGAACAACTTTCATTTTCTTTACCCCTCATCTAAAATTCGATTTAATACATCCCTACAATCGAGAAATTTCCTATATTTATTTTACTTTTAATAAATATAATGGGAAGTTGCAGTAACTTCTCCGTTTGCTTATACTGCTTTGTTTTCCAATAATAGCTTTATGGGTTTTAAGTCGGGGTACTCTTTACACAACCGCTTCATATTTCTATAAAGAACCTCAACATACCGGCTATCCTCTTTTTTGAACTTATCCGCCAATTGCTTAAGAAAAGCTAAATGCTCAGTACGTTTTTCTCGCGCTACGGAAATAAGTGCAATGCTATAAAAATAGCCAATCACATCAACGTCTACGCTGGGGGAACTGTTCGGCATTTCATAAGTCTGGAGCATAGCAAAAACCTCATCAACCAAAGGTTTATTCACCGCGAAAGGCACTATTCTTTTGTAATCGTTTAACGAAACAGGAGCGTGAACGCAATTTCCCAGTTTTTTGCAATAAACCCATACTTCCTTTTTAAAGATATCTCCTGCTGTAACGGTCTGTCGCTTTAGACGTTTAGTAACATCGCGATTTTCGGTAATTTCATCAAGACTTTGGGCATTAATAACTATCGCCATAACAGTTCCCCTTTCATGTACAAAATATAAAAAATATGTATTTCTTATTTTCTTGATAATAACTGTTTATAAACATAATGGGAAGTTGGTTTACTTATAGTTCTATTCAAGTTCTCCTATAAACCAAATTTCACTTTTTGATTTAAAATCATCATCAACTATCTCTTCTATATAACCGCTTTCAATAAAATCATTAGGTATACATAAATCATAGACCTTTATTAAACTTCGATTATTATCTATCAAAGACCATTTCTGGTAATCGTCATCTCGATTAAAAAAATTCTCAAAATATTCGTCACCAAAAAATATTATTATTTGAGAATACCATAATTGAGGTAATTCAATACACGCCTTTTACAATTATTAAATGATTATATGCTATGTAAATCATACGATTCATTATGAAAACAAAAAGCATAATAAGTATAAGTAATAGAATATACTGCTTTGTCTTTATCATTCCAAAATATCCAATAAACCCGTACATCCCCCCTGTTAGCAATAACATTAATGGATAATTTTGTGGAAATATCCGTTTCATATAAACTCTCCTAATATTATTTTTCTTTTTCAACGGCACTGTATCACCTAACTACTTATTTCAAGACTCTTCTTCGTTTATCGAATGTAGAATTCTCTTTTGCTTCCCACATTTCTTATTCTGCAAAAGGTAGCGATATTGCGTCGCATAGCTGAATTAATATATCATAATTGTCATATTGTACATTTACTAAAAAGTTGCCTAAAAAATCTTTTTGCGATGCTGTGCAATCATATTTTCCAAAAAACGTACTCACATCTTTGATAGGGAATGAATGTGTTAGGCAAATACGCGCAAGTTCTTCTTGACCGAGACTCATCATAAAATCATATCCATCAAAAATATGAAGAATTCCTTTAATTCCTGCTCTACTACCAATATCATGCATTAGGCCCATTATATATGCCATATCACTATCCATTTCAGGCACTCTTTCGGCAATTAACCTTGCATTTGTTCCTACTGAAATGCTATGTTGCCCCCATGCACCTGGTGTTAATTCAACTCCAATTTTTAAATAGTTTTCTGCTTCTATTATTGTCAGCATTATTATGATTTTCTCCAGCAACTTCAAGTTTACTTATGTACTAGGCTAGGCTGTTTAAATATAATGGGCAGTTCAAAAAAATCGCCACCATCTCTTCATTTTTTATAATAGAAATACATCTAACGTATTAATGTTCTCTTCAAAGGCCAAAATGTTTTGCCAGTATATGAATCATTTCTTCTCGTGTATCTGTTTCAAAATCAGAACGAGTATACGTGAAAAATCCGGTGTTATTCCAATCTATTTCAATAGGTGGATGATATAGTGCCCATGAATTAAAATTATTGAGTGTTGCATTAGGGTCTTTACACAGCTTAATTTGTTCCAACATAAATTTTTTATCTGGATCATCACGTTCAAAAAAACGCGTTGTACAAATATCAGGTGGATTACAAAGCAATATTGCCACATTGTTATAATCTGAGATTTCACGTAATACATCAGGGGGAATATTCGTATCAACTATTACCTTCTTTCCCGTTGCTGCTAATCTTATTAATTCTAGAATTTCAATTTCAACACATTCATTAGACACAGTATTTGTCCAGTTCCAATGTTCTTCTGGTGTCATATTTAACCATTCTTCCCAACCACTCATTGTATCAAAATAACATAAGCCAGGTTGTTTCCATCGTGATAGTTTCTCTCTTGGAAATGCATCATGATAATTTTCACCACAAAATATCATATCGTATCGCTCAGAAAGCATCTTAACCATTGTTGATTTTCCTGCATAGCTGTGCCCGTTAATAAAATAAACATTACGTAAATAATGTTTAATAATATTGTCATTAATCTGTATTTTCATAATCAATTATCCTCTTTTTTTATCGTTACAAGAGTAACGTTGCTTTTAATTCTCCCTTCATAAATATGATATCAAGACATAGCCTTAATTTATCACCTTCTTGTAGTGTCATTTTCCTAAGAACAACTTTCATTTCTTTACCCCTCATCTAAAATTCGATTTAATACATCCCTACAATCGTGAAATTCCCTATATTTATTTTACTTTTTATAAATATAATGGGTTGGAAACAAATGCGAACCAAGCAATAAGCTTATTATATAGCTACGCAGTAGTCCAAAATTGAAAATCAATATATTCAGTTTTAGTCTCTATTAAATAATTGGAGAAGTTCCATGCATCAATTAAACCGTATCTTACTATTTGCTGAATAGAGGATTGAATGGCTGATGCAGCTATCTGTTTGGTAATCGGCAACCAGTCATTGCAAAATTCAACCTCTGTTACAGATTTATATTCTACCTTAATATCATCCTTGCGTAGTGACAAATACTCAGGTATCCAAATCGTCCTCAAAAGATTTTTCCATTCAGTTTTGTTAAAATTGTTGAAGGGCGGTTTATCTTTTTCCCATCCTTGTGAATCGTACAAATCATGGATTAACAAAAGTGGAAAAGCTTCTCCAATACATGCGTAACTTAATTTTGGAACAGCACAAAAGTATGCCCCCTGCTCACTACTATCTTTGCTTGCAACACGCTCACTACGTATAATTCCGTTATATTCCATTAATTCTATATTGGAAGCACATTCAGATAGATACTCCAAATTTGTAAAAAGTTCCTTTAAATTATTTATAAATAATCATCTCCAAACCGTAGGTTCGTTCACCTTATTTTGTTAAGTTAGCAAATAAAGATTTTCTACATTCGCCTTATAAATATAGCACTAAACTGCTAGCGCAGTGGTTCTCTTGCTTTAGGTAATTCTTCCCTTTTTTACATTTTATCACTTTATTTACACACAGTAAACCTTTAAAATAATGGGGGAAAGGGGGAACTATGCTTATTTTACCTTATAATTCTGTTATTACAAAGCAAACTTTTATCATTTCTGTTTTACTTCCATTTAAATATTTACTTTAAGGACAAAGTTTCCTATTCAATCCCCATAGGTTACTGGCAACCGCAGTTTCGTGCTATACAATTATCCAAAGTAATGCACCAGTTACTGGCACAATTAAAAGCAGATATCAAAGTTAACGGTATCTGCTTTTTTGGTGCATTACTTCGGATAACTATCTATTCATAATGGGAAGCTACATTAACTTCTCAGTTTGCTTTTTGTATCTCTTAAAATATCAACCTTCATATTGATAAATTCCAAGAATTTTAGTTTTTCCATTTCTGCTGAAAAAGCGGTTACTGGAAGAATATATGCCTGTACAGAACTAAAATAAATATAAATAGCTTTTTCTGTTACAACAATTTTTTCAATCAATGAATACTTCGTTATATTTTCAGTATTTGGCGCAATTTCATTTATCTTCTCATCATCAAACTTTAAGATGGCCTCGTTGCTATAAGGGAGTCTACCTTCTTTTTTCATTTTTATAATTCTTTTATTCATGGATTTTAGAATCTCTTTTTTGCTATAGCCAATCCATAAAATAGAAATAATCGTCATCACTATAGCTTCACTCAAAATTAGTTCGAAATCAGAGCCCGCAATACAAAATATAACAATGACCATAAAACAAAGGAATGGAGTAATAAATCTAAAGGACATCAAAGATTTTTTACCAGAAGGACTATTTAATAAATGATATTGATTAAATAGTAAATAATCCTCATCATCTAAAGTTATTTTAAACTCAAACATAATTTTCACCTCTTATTCTACAAATATTATGCGTTTTAGATTTATATTTATCGTTATTCATCACACATAGTTTCGAAGTACTAATGGAAATCCATCAGTATCTCTACTGAATTTATCAAATATCGGCAACTCACTTTTCATAAATTTATCTATTTCACAATGTTGTTCACTAACACTATTAACTAACTTCACAAATTTTCAAACTGAGTTTCAATGGTGTATTTTAGTAAATTTTTATATACCCTTAAGCTAAAATTTTTAGTTGCGTTCATTTTTAATTTCGCATATTCTAAAAACGATTTATAGTAATGTAAACTTTCATCTTTGGTGATATTTTCAAAGTGTTTAATTGCATAAATTGAGTCTAAATTATCATTTGACGATACACTCCTGTTGCCCATATTATTCCTGTTTCTAACCACTTATTTAACACAAAATTACTTGTCTAATAAAAAATTGATCCCATACCCAAATACCCCCTCATTGAGCTCCATTAATTTCATTAAATATATCATTAACTTCCCATTATTGCTATAACATACATAAATATATACTAAAATCACACTCAACTAACACATTTCCATTATATACCTACCTTCGTCAAATTACAAAGATATTTTACATAATATAACAGCTAGAAATCACTCTTATGATTTTCTATTTTCTCACGACTGAATCGGTTAAGTGTTGAGCTATAATACTGTTATACTATCTTATGTTTATGAATTTTAACTATCCTCCAATAAAAAAAATAAAAAGGTAACCGATTTATATTCGATTACCTTTCATTTATTAATCTTAAAAATCCCAATACTATATTCACAACTCAACATCACTATTTATCGTTCCATCCACTCTCTTTTCAAAATAGCATATTGGTAAGTATTTTCATAATGGGGTGTTCCATCCGGGTTATTGATAAAAGATATAAACTCCGTAAAGAGTCCTTCCTTTCTCATTCCAAGTCTCTCGCATAGCTTTTGGGAGGCATAATTATCATCTTCCGCATATGCATATATTCTCCTGGCATCGCTGTGAAACAGGTGCTCCATTAAAGCTTTTGCAGCTTCTGTTGCATAACCTTTCCCGCCGAAGTTTAAGTTAAAATTCCAGCCCACGCTATAGGTATCCGGCTCTTCTTTCATGGCAAATAAATCACCGATAATGAAATCCTTATCAGATAAGCAAACAGCGAAATGTCCGCCTTCTTTCGATCTATGCTCTACTTCTTTTTCTGCTTCATCAAGTGAATTTAATTTGTCTCTCATGAAACAATTGACGGGGGGATTCTTTAGTATCTCAAACAATCCGGCTGCATCTTTTTTTTCAAAATCCCGGATGATCAATCTGTCTGTTCTCAAATTCATAGTATTAACTCCTTATAATCAAATATTAAATCGTATCAAAATAATCATAAATTATTTTCTTAAATATCGGTTTATTCTCTTTCGCTTCGCAGTGTATCCGATGTGCGGCTTCAACAACTTTCCATTGTTTTATAGGAAGTGTATCCACTCCGAATAAATTTGCATACGCAGCTTCATATAACGTACCAAAATATTTCCTGGCTGTATTAATAGCAATCCTCATATCCTGAGGTACATCCTCCGGTAATGCAATACAATCAAAAACCAGTGAAGTTCTTGCGACATCAGCCAGTGGATTTCCACAGCTGGAATCACACCAATCAATTACATATAAACCCTTTTCAGAAACAATAATGTTATCCGGATGAAAATCATTATGGCACAAGGAATCTCCGTCTGGGAGTGAATCTAGAAGTCTTAAAACTTTATCTGCAATGTAGGGTTCCAGTTCATCGGAATGGGCTATATGCCTCTCCAACCTGGTTTTATCGGATTCCAAGGGTATGTTTTTACATTTATGTATTGCATAATGTAACCGTGCAAAATCAGTAGCCAGTTGGGCTAAATCTGCCTCTGGTTCAAACATTTTATGAAACAGGCTTGTCCCTTCAATATACTCCATAATAATAGCTTGTCTGCCTTCTACAACCATCCTGCCACCATACTGCGGTACATTAATTCCCAGGTTCTGAATAATTTGATTAATTTCACATTCCTTATCTATCTCTGCTTCAGATATATTTTCATGAAATATTTTTATAATGTTCTTTTCATCATATCTATAAACATCCGCAGTAGCACCTAAACCAATTCTTTCATATTCCAATTAGCTACCTTCTTTCAACAAACTTTATATAAATATAACTAAAATATTTATTTGATATTAATCTTTAACTCTACATTACCATTTCATTTACCATTAATCAAGATAGAATAGCCAATAATCTATTTTTTAAAATACATTCTTCCCATTAAACAAACTGACAACACATCTCCCTGCAGTTGCTGGTTATATATTATTTACGCATCGGCAATATTACAGCTATTTATGAAGACATAACTCATTCCTTTTGCATTTTCTCCCCTAACATACTTTAGTATTCAAACATTACACATGAGTCCCATGCCCTGAGGTATCGGTGCTTGGTATCAGGTTCATGCGCTGAATGGGATCGTTGACGGCTAAAGCTGCATTAATCTCCTCCCGTGAATAAACCGTTCCTATGGCATATCCAATCGGCGGATTTCCAGGAATCGTCTGATCCCATAAATCTATTATTCTGGTGGTGCCATTATCATTGCGAAAATCCGGATGGGTATAATCTATGCCGGAATCGATAATAGCTACAATGACGCCTTTCCCAAAAAGATTAAACTGTGGTGTCTGGAGCGGATTAATACAAGAAGCTGCTCTCCCCTGCGCAACACTGTAAAACAGCCGCTTTGGCTTTTCTATGAATTCAATCTCCTGGTAGTCTGACAGCCGGTTGATTAAATCTTCCCGGATTGTTATAATTGCATACTCATTTTGAAGCGGTACAATAATTAAGTCCAGATCCTGAGCGATCCGATTAATATCTCCGCTATATTTTACAATTAATTCCCACATGTTCACTTCCGGTAAGAAGCCCACGTTTAAGTCCAGGGTTTTAGACCTAGTCTGTTCCGAAACATCCAGTGCCAAATTTAATTGATTCTCTGCTTTTCCATCAGGCATAAGTGAAACACTTCCTATATACATCATTATTCTATTATATGCTTAAAGAAAGGATTTCTATTATATTTATTACTCTAAATAATGCAAATCATTTCAATCTTAATCCTATGTCAGTTAATTACTCCTTTGCAATAGCCTTACGAGGCCAACCTGACGGTTTCTGTGGGTTAGTACCTGTCAATCCAATTATAAATCTAATTTTTAAAGGTATGGTAACTGCTATAACAAAAAAAGCATTTCTTTCCATCTTTTACGGAAAGAAATGCTCCATATATTTCTACTGATTAAAATCCTTTCGATTTCAACCATTCTTCAGCTTCTGTTTCATTTAAGAATGCCTGCTGAGGAATTTTAACACCTACAGCTCTGTTAATCTGCATTTTAACGATTGCACTATCTACGATCATGGCACTGTATTTTACATTGTTATCGGAAAGCCATTCAACATGCTTTGCCATAACCTCACCAAGATCAGAAATTTTGTATTTTCTAAGGTCTGTGCAGATAGCCCAAGGCTGTTTAGCGATAGCCGGTCCTAGTTTATTTTCAAACTGGCTGTGATATTCTGCATAATCTTCTTTAGTCCAAAGACCTACCGGTGCTTCGTATACAACTTTTCTTGCAGAATCATACTTAATGGTGTAAAGTCCCTTTGGATGAGTGATTAACATATTATAACCTCCTGATAAAATTATTATTTTGAAATGGAGAAAACTCCAAACCAATCGATTAGGTCTAACAAATTAGTTATAAATGAAAATTATCTATATTCTCCTTCAAACTCTCAGCAATCGTATATAACTCCGTTGAGCATTCTGTAATCATTTGAATTAAAACATTCTGTTCTTCTACTGAAGAGGATACTTCCTGGGATCCGGCTGCTGTTTCTTCTGATATGCTTGCTATGGTTGCAACCATATCTCCGGCTTGTTTTGCATCTTCTGTGAGGGATTCTGTAGTACCGGAAACTGCTTTTACTTTCGTAGCAATGGATTCAACCTTATCGGAAATATCACCGATCGCTGATACTGTCTGTGATAAGGCATTTTCCTGTTCGGAGGACAGCAAATCGGCTTTATTAATCTGCTTTACTGTGTTTTCTATACCTGCTTGTACATCTTCAATAATTTCAGTAATCTGTTTACTGGATTCACCGGACTGTTCAGCTAGTTTTCGTATTTCTTCCGATACGACGGCAAAGCCTCTTCCATGCTCACCGGCTCTGGCTGCTTCAATTGCTGCATTTAATGCCAGAAGATTTGTTTGTTGGGCAACTCCTTGAATTACCTGTAAGATTTTTCCGATTTCTTTCGATTTTTCCATAAGATCTGCAACCGCATTTCCCATTTGTCCGGAAATCTGCTTATTTTCTTCCATCTTATCTTCCTGATAACGTATGGAATCCTTAACTGTTACCATTGCCTCAATTGCATCTTCTGCAAGCTGTTCGGAGGAATTCATATCCTGGGCAATTGCTTCAATCATTTCCACGATATTATTAATTCTTACACTTCCGTTTTCTGTTGATTCCGCCTGCTGGGTTGCACCCTGGGCTAATTGTGAAATGGACTGGGTGACTCTTTCAGATATAACATTCATATCGCCGGAGGAGTGTTTCATTTCACCGGAAGCAACTGCCACAATGGCAACCGACTCTTTTACATTGCTGATAAATTCACCCATTTTTTTCTGGATCTGGTATATATGTTCCGCATGGGTCTTTAACTCGCCTTTTGCTTTTATGTTGATGTCTCCTGTAAAATCACCAGATGCAACATCTTTTAATGACGCAAGGATCTGGGTAACCGGCTTAAGTACAAGTCTCATAATTACCAGAAATAAAATTAATAAAATAATGAATACCGCGAGACACAGCAGTAACAGGTAAGTGCCTAATCCGCCTGCCTCACCACCTGCATCCTTCACTACTGACTGAACCTTAAAGTATACACCTGCAAAGATTGCCACAAATCCCAGAAGTAAAACACCAAATACCGGTATTACTAATCTGGCTATAATGCTTTTTGCCTTAATGAAATTCAATTACAGCACCTCCTATTAATTTAAAAATAAAAAACAGCCATAGCGTAGTAATTACCACACCTGGCCTATTAACTACGGTAACCCGACCATCCTAGTGATTTCACCTTAGACTCGTGGCTTTGCGTCCTCATTTTTCAATGAGTTTGCTATTAACAAGTTCGTATTAACTTTTTCGTTCTAATCACAGGAATCCCCTTACCTTACAAACATAAGTAAGAGCGGATTCCTATGATTCGATTAATCTTACTTTTCCAAGTCGGATTATAGGAATTTATGTCTATTTTTGTTTAAATTATAACTCATAATAGCGAAAAGTCAATTAAAAAATACTTTTATTTTACATTTTTGTCATATTTTATGTTATTTGTAATTTACTTCCATAATCCATTCAAAGTTAATGCACTATAAAGCTAAACCACCATCAATTACAATTGTCTGTCCCACGATATATCTTGACACATCCTGGCACAGGAAATATGCAAGTTCCGCTACCTCCTCCGGGTCACAGAATCGTTTAGCAGGTATCTGAGCCTTGTAGAATTCGGCGGCATCTCCCAGACTATCTAACATATCAGTGATAATGATACCTGGTGCTATTGCATTTACATTAATATTCTTTTCAATAAGCTCGGCACTAAGAACACGGGTGAAAGCGGCAATCCCAGCTTTAGTGGCAGTATACCCATAGGATGCGGGCAGATTCATGACTGCTGCAAGTGAACTTAAATTAATGATTTTACCGTAATTTTGATCTATCATGTGAGGTGCCACCAGCTGGCATAGATTGAACATACCGGTAAGGTTAGTATTAACCACATCATTCCAATCCTTCTGGCTCATATCAGTTATCGTTCCATAACGTACAATACCCGCATTATTGATAAGGATATCGATTTTACCAAAATTTTGTTTCGTAAAATCAACCATTTCCTCAAGTGCTGTACGGTCTGCTATATCCGCCTGAAAAGTCAAAGCTTTACGTCCCATTTCAGATATCTTATCCTTTACCTCTTCTGCAGCCTGTGCATTATTTACATAGTTAACCACTACGTCCGCTCCGTGTTCTGCCAGTTTTAAGGCAATTGCCTTACCAATTCCTCTTGATGCTCCGGTTACTAATGCAACTTTTCCTTTAAGCATAGATATTCCTCCTTAATAAAATCATTGTTATGTTCTTTATCGCTTATAATTAATGCTTTTGTAATGATTTGAGACGATCACCATTGGGTGCTGGTTCACTTCCGTCGGTAATCAGTTCAATTACCACTGGTCCCTCGGGGTTCTTAATGATTTCTTTGATATGTTCCATATCCTGTATACTTTTGATTTGGGTAGAAGCAATTCCCCAGGTTTCCATCATCTTTGAAATATCCAGGCGCTCCTGCTTAAATCCATTCACGACTCTTCCAAACAGGAATTGATGTCCATGTTCCACAAAACCCAGCATAGCGTTATTGACAATAAAAAAGATGATAGGGAGTTTATATTCCTTAGCAGCCAGAATCTCCATCCCATTCATAAAGAAATCCCCGTCCCCTGCTATAACAGCAACCGGACGATTCGGATAGGCCATCTGCACTCCAACTGCTCCGGCGAGACCGGAACCCATAGCCGCATAATTTAAATTAATCTCAAAATCTCCGCCTTCCGGAATAGGTAGATATTTAAAGACAAAATTCATGAATTCTCCCAGATCTGATACATAATAGGTTTCCTTTGGCATATATGCAGGCAGTCTTTCTAAGAATTCTTTCAGGCTTAAGGATTTCATATGAGAATCGACAGGTCTGTTTAAATCAGGTCTTATAAATCCTATCTTTTCTCTTTTTTTAGCGGTGTTAAGGAAATACGGGATTACTTCCCTGATATCAGCATGTATTTTCACATCGGTTTCATACACTTTGCCAAGTTCCTTACTATCACGGTCAATGTGAATACTCTTCTTTCCCTGAAATAAAGCAGTACTGAAATTACTGGTTGCATTCTCTCCAAGACTGGAGCCAAGTACTAAGAGACCGGTTACAGACTCTGAATTCACATAGTCATTCGCCGCATCTGTACTTGCAAAACCATAATTTCCTAAGTTGAACGTAAAATCAGAAGAAATAACTCCTTTTCCTTCTGGTGTAGTTATGACCGGCCATTGCAGATGTTCACTTAACTCCATGACGAAGGAAGACATTCCTCTGCAGCCTTTTCCCACCAGTATAACTCCTTTTTCGTTCTGGTTTAAGATACTTACGGCTTCCTCAAGAAGGGACCTGTCAAGCGGCAGTTGGTTCAAGGATTCCTTAACGGGAGGCATACTATCTTCCAGGCACTGTGTTAGTTGAATGTCAATGGGAATGGAAAGATGCACCGGGCCCATTGGAACTGTCATTGCAGTTTCTACGGCATGTGCTACTTCTTTCATAACCTGACTTTCATCCAGCACGGTTTTACTATATTTCGTAATTGGTTTAAGAATTTCCTGGGTATCTAACTCCTGGATTGCACCTTTGCCGATCTGCCACCGGTGTACATAGCCGGTTATAAATATAACCGGAGCTTTACTTCGCATGGCATCTGCAACTCCGTTTATCATATTGTTGGCACCAACACCGCCTGCCCCCATGCAGACTCCTAATCTGCCGGTGACACAAGCATATCTGGCTGCCATATAGGCTGCTCCGCCTTCATTTTTTGCTATAACAGGCTTTATATCAACATCATTCATGGAATCATATAAAGGGCTTACCGTACCTGCCGGAACCCCAAATATACAGTCTACACCATTGGCTTTTAAGTACTTTAAAACCGCTTCTGCAATTCTCATTTGTATTGCTCCCCCTTATATCTAATATAAATCTCTTAAATACTCTTCTGATAAACTTGCACATTGCTTGATTTCATCCTGTGTGAAGTCATGCAGTTTTCCGATTGCTACAATACAGATAATTGCTTTTACTTCATTCTGCCTGACAACTGGAATAATTAAAATGCTGTCCACTCCAAAAAGAAAAAAAGCATCTGCCGATCTGCTGTCATTATTCGTGTCGTTAATATAGACCGGATGCTTTTTATTTGTTACTTCCTGCAATATGTAAGTATCCTTAATATATACCGGATTCTGCCCATGGACCGTTTTCCATTTTTCAATGCCCAGAATATCAGTCTGAGTCTTATAAATAGGTTTTAACCGTCCTTCCTCAATTCTGTGATAACCGATATCATCAAGTTTGGTTACTTCTTTGACTTTTTGAAATAGTTCTTCCAGCTGCAAATCTGCTATATCAGCTTTCTGCTCCATTCTATCATCTCCTTCCTCTAGAAATCTGCAAACCCGAGTACTGCTATCTTACGTCGCCCCACCCTTTGGTACCAGATAGCAATGAAATAAACAGCACAACAGACCATAATTTTACATATTCGGTTAAAATTGTACAATGATTTCATTATTACTTTAACATAGGTTTGGGTTGTCCAGGTTATGAAATTGTAAAATTTTCGTGTGTAAATTCGATATTTCTACAAAATTAGCCAGGTATATCCAAAATACATCATTAATTTCAATCTGTAAATGGACGCTTGCGTCCATACCATCTAGATAGTAATACTAGGATTATATTAAGGCTTTTCCCGGTTTTATCAATGTAGTCATATCCTAAATTTCAAAGGTCAAAGGTCTCTGGATTTAAGGAATACCAAGCCTCTATTTATTGATACCCCTCCCCGGTTTATTAAGTTGATATTCCCAGGTTCTTTGTCATAAGATTAGGAAAGCAATTATCCTTAATTCATTCTATCGAAACTACAATAGACCGGATATCTATTTTATTCGACACAGATAAGCATAATTATACATTTTTACACATATTATCCTGAATTGCTAATTATTCAATATATACTTGACCTTTGTTATGGTATAGAATAGTAATACAGGAATTGCAGCCGGTTTAATCAGCCAAACATAAGGAGGTACCTATGTTTAAATTCAGAAAAACTGGAGCTTTTGTGATTGGAATGGTTTTATCAATTACAGTGAGTTCCACATCTGCTTTTGCGGCGGACTACACGGTTCTTAAAAATGATTCCCTTTACAAGATTGGCCGCTTATTTAATACTTCGGTAAATACGATTAAGTCGACAAATCACCTTAAGTCTAATCAGCTTCGTACGGGTCAGGTAGTGAAGGTAAAGGCAAAAATCTATAAGATAAAGAAAGGTGATACCCTTTATAGCATTGCCAAAAAGAATAAAGTTACACTCGCTTCTTTAAGAAGAGCAAACAACAAATGGAATGACAAAGTTAAACCCGCTCAAAAATTACTGCTGCCAGCAGCTAATACTACTGCTAAGAAAGCAGCTGTAAAGTCCAGTAAGGTTGCCCCGGCAGCTAAAACCTTTCAAACAAGTATGGTCGCCCAGGCAGCCGACCAGGCACCGAATAGTTCTAAGGCTTCCATCTCATACACGAAAAATGAGTTGGATCTTCTGGCCAGGTTAATTACGGCAGAAGCAACGGGACAACCTTACGATGCAATGGTAGGGGTTGGAGCTGTTGTCGTAAACCGGGTTCAAAGTTCTGTATGGCCCGACTCTATTTCCAGTGTTATTAACCAGGTGGCCGGAGGTTATTATCAGTTTACGCCGGTAAAAAATGGTTATATTAAAAAACCAGCATCCAAGACAGCCATAAAAGCAGCGAAAGCAGCTTTAAATGGCAGCGATCCATCTTATAACGCCATGTTCTATTTTGATGATACTTCAACCAATTCCTGGTTATGGTCTAAACCGATTACAGCTAGATATGGTATTATGGTATTTGTTAAATAGCATTCGTTTAAAAAGACATCGGATATCCCTGTCATTTCCTTGTAGTGCCACAGGTTTGGACTCGATGATTTTCGTATACGAAAGAGAAATCTTTATAAATATATGGGATACAAAAGAGTAAACGGATTTAAGATAGTTAATTTACTAAAGAGAAAAGGCTGCCGGCTGTGGCAGCCTTTTTGCATTTACCGGTATAAATCAGCGGACAGCTTCACCAGTGTTTTTTCATCCGTTACCTCATACCGGTCCTCTTCCTTATATAATATACCCTTTTTACATAACTCACTTAATGTTCTCAGCAGATGGCGGTAACTGGTGCCTAAAACTTCTGCTATTTCTGTCAGGTTTTCTCTGAAAATGATCTTTGATTCCTTGTTACCGGGGATAATAATTCTCTCACCGGTGGTATAAATATAGCTTGCCAGTCTGTTTTCCAGGGAATACAATATATTAATAGAACTGTTTTTCGAACAGCGGTATAATTTATTTCCTAGTGAACCACAGATAAACTTAAGGAATTTCGTATCTTCAATCAATATAGACCGAACCCGGTTAAAGGCCAGTCCGATACAGTAAGTATCCTCAATGACCTGAATATTGGTCACGGCTGTTTGGGAACCAATTAACTCCATGTCCCCTAACACCATAAAATCCTGATAAAAACAAAGCAGCAAGGATTTACCGTTACTTAGGGTAGTAAATACTTTGGCCTTTCCTTTTACTATAAATATAAGGTATTGCATTTTTTCATTATCTTTTACCATATACTCATTCTTTTTATAAAAAAAAAGTTCCATATATGACCTCATATCCTTTGAAAATATCCGATCCACTTCAAATTCACGAATGAAACCCTTCAGTTTTTCCGAATCATTTAGCTTCTGCATGGCACGAATCCTCCGAATTAAATTAATCCTTAGTATGACATATGTCATAACGATTTACAACTAATTTATGATAAATTAGATATTACAAAGCAAGAATGTAAATACTCCTTTACGAAATCATTTACATAGCTTTGTTAATATACCCTACGGGAGGTAATACCAGTATGAACTACCTTATTTCCTTAATAATCGGTGCTGTTACATCTATCATGATTCTGCTCAACGGAACCTTATCCGACGGCTACGGTAACTATGCATCCAGTATCCTTATCCATATCTCAGGACTTATTGCTGTCCTGCTGATTCTTTTCATCACCAGGACTAAATTCCGTTTAAAAAAAGGCACTCCCATTTATCTGTACTGTGCAGGTTTTATTGGAGTGGCCACAGTGCTGTTTACCAATTTAAGTTTTGAACATCTGGGCGTTTCCCTGACTCTGGCACTGGGTCTTCTGGGGCAGACGCTATTATCTTTATTCCTTGACCATTTCGGTCTAATGGGATTTAAAGCTTCCCGTTTTAATCCCAAAAAATTAATTGGCCTGCTCTTTATCGGAGTCGGTATTCTGGTCATGACTATCTATTAATCAAAGGAGAGAAACTTATATGTTGCTTGTATATTTATTCATATCATTTTTAGCCGGCGTAACGGTAGTACTGGGTAGAATCGTAAATTCCGGACTGGCAGGAAAAATCGGAACTCTGCAAAGTACCCTGATTAATTATATTACCGGCTTGACCTTATCTTATATTGTATATCTAGTCAGCAGGGATAAACCAATTACGGAATCTATAGGGCAGATTTCTGTTCCCTTCTGGGCTTATTTGGGCGGTCTGGCCGGCATTGTCATAATCATGTGCTCCAATTATATTACTCCGAAATTATCTGCTTTTTATGTTACACTGCTGGTTTTTATCGGTCAGCTGATGTTGGGAATTATAATCGATTATTTTGTTTTACAGGAATTATCCTTAGGTAAATGCCTTGGCGGCTTATTGGTTTTAATCGGGCTGACCATAAATCTCTGGATTGATAAGAAAGAGTCTGGCTCGCCAGACTCTAGCGCTGACGCACTGTCACGACAGTGACAATCTTCCTTAAGTGCGTCATGCGCATCCTGCCTGGAAGGCTTTTTTATTGCATAGGTAAGTTCGAAGAAGTTTCCTATGCAATAAGAAAGAGTCTGGCTCGCCAGACTCTAGCGCTGACGCGCTGTCACGATAGTGACAAATTTCCTTGGCGCGTCATGTGCCTCCTCCCGGAGGGTTTTTTATCGAATAGGAGCACGCTGTTCCTAATGCCAGGTAACCAGATACTTCGTATCCTGTAATCCCATAATCTAGGGGTGTAAATGGGACCGGCAGCTTGTAAAACTGCCGGTCCGAATAGTAAGTTTGTATTCTTAATAACCCTCGGTAAAATCCACCAGATTCTCTAAGGGTTTATTCTCTAAAAACAACTTTAGATTACGGTTAAACATCTCAAATCTTCTGGTAATATTACTGGGTGAACTGCCGGAGGTATGAGGAGTCAGAATTACATTAGGAAGCTCCCACAAAGGACTGTCCTCCGGTAAAGGTTCCGGGGTGGTTACGTCAAGTCCGGCTCCGCCAATCCAGTTTTCCTGTAAGGCTTTAATCAGCGCCTCTTGATCGATTAGTGCGCCTCTTCCGATATTGACTAAAAAAGCATGAGGTTTCATCTTCTTTAATTTCTCTTCATTCATAATTCCCTGTGTCTTTTGTGTGTTTGGTAAAGCGAGAACAACATAATCCGATTGAGTCAGTACTTCATCAATATCCTCAAGACTGTAAAGTTTATCTACATATTCCGGTACTTCTGTTATCGTACGCTTTACTGCCAAGACCTCAGCTCCCCATGCTTTCGCTCTCTTAGCAATTTCCGTACCTATGTCTCCAAGTCCGATAATGCCAATAGTGGAACCATAAAAATCCCTGGTTTTAGTTAACCCCTTCCATATCTTCTCTTTCTTATCATAGGCATACTCCTGAAGATTTCGGTTGTAGGATAAAATCATAGCGAAAACATGCTCTGCAATTGGCAGACCAAATACACCACTGGAATTAGTTAAGATAATGTCCTTGTTGTAATAACTTGCTTTATTGGTATACCCATCAGCTCCTGCACTTGGCAGATGCAGCCACTTAAGGTTTTCTGCATCTTTTAAATATTGAACTTCAGGCCATCCGTATATAATATCTGCCTGCCTAATCAGTTCCTTTGTAGTTTCTTTTGCCTGGGCAGCTATAAGCACTGCACCAGGAGCAATGTCCAGGATTTTCTGTTTATAATATTCATCAATACTGAAAATAGAATTACTCATAATTAATATATGAAGCTGTTCACTCATCTTTTGCCTCCTGTCCTGTTAAAATCGGTAAACGGTTCCTTTTCTTGATTATAAACCATATAGAAATACCAGTAAATAGATTATATTATATAAAATGTATGTAGTATCGTAATCGTGTTACTGGGTACGCTAGAAGGTGCTGTTGCAAATCCAAAGACTAAATTACCTGGGAGAGAATAAGGATTATATTTTATAAAAATTTTGTGGAAAGTATGCGCGAATGGCTGCAAGAAAGAGAATGCAGCCGCACATTCGCGCAATCTTGGAACAAAATTTTTATAAAATATAATCCTTATTCTAAGCCCTGGTTCTATAACCTGCATTTTGCAACAGCACCATGTTTTACATTGAAACTCTTACGCAAAGGCAAAAGAGTAAGATGGCTTATTCTCCGCCAGAACCAATATCATTGATTCCGGAAGAACCAATCTTCTTATAAACAAAATCTGCAAATATGGAATATCCAAAATTGTAAGCAAAGGATGCTCCTATTAAAATAATTATTTTTACAATTAAATTTCCTGGAAGGTCAACTCCTAAAAATGGTTGTTTAAACCCAAAATCCAATATACCAGAGGTCAGGGATAACGCACCGGTACTGGCTGCTAATGTTATGGGTTTGTTTAATTTAAAATAGTTGGTAGCTCCAAGGGAGGCACCAACCACACCATTGGCAAATAAAAAATACAAGGCCTGATCGGCACTGGAAAAAAACACAAGGATTGCAGTAGCGATATATGATATGGCTCCTGATACGGGATTTGTCCTGGCTGCCGTATAAATGGGCACTGAACTGAATAAGGTCAGTAAGGCAAAGGATTCCGATAGGTAAGCCGGTATTGATTGGATTATAGTTGCAACTGCCGCCATGACAACTCCGACAACTACTATTTTTATACGGTCCATAAAATCACTCATTTCGTTCATTTATGGTTTATTATATGTTTTTATGAACTATATGTTCAGACTCTTACCGTTTAAAAAAGTAAATTAATCAATCCTAATATTAAACCGATAACAGCTCCAAGATTTACAACCGCCCCCAGTTCTTTTTTCATAATAGAAAGTACCAGCTCTTCCACTTCCCTTGTATCCATGGCATTTACTTTCTCCTCCGCTATCTTTGCCAGATTTAACGATTCCAGCAGCCTATCGGAATAATTCGTTATGACCATCCGGTAGGCTTTTATCAGTACCTCCTTAACTTCTGCTGTATTAATACGGCTTGTTAAAGAGGAAATGGTCTGTCCGTTTAACTTATCATATTCTTCCTTTACCAGGCTATTGACTTTTTCTTCGCCATGGTCTGCAATATACTGATTGATACGTTCTTTAATTGCGTCGGCAATCGGTTCTAAAACCGCAGGCTTAATAAACATGGCAAGCATAGTACCCTGTACTTTATCCTGAATAGCTGACGTTACTTCAACCGAGATCATCTGTCCTACATCTCTTGTAATCAGTTCATTATTTATCTTTTGTGTCAATGACTCAACAATGGTGGTTTCAAGCTTATCCTGGGTGGAATCTCCCAGTATATTATTTAAACGTTCCTTTAAAGATACATCATCCACTGATAATTTCAGTAATATGGCATCAATCTGTTCTCCTATCTCTTCTTCCTTTTCAGGTGACAACAGAGTGTCTTTCATACTTTTCGTATCCAAAAGATTTTTTCCCACCACATTACCGATGGCTTTAGCAAATCTTCCCTTTCCTTTCGGAATGATACCGGGTGTAAAAGGAACACGGAATTTACCGATATAAATCGGATTGATGGGATGAAACAACATCTCAACAGCTATTTTATTCGTTACATAACCGATAACAGCTCCAATTACCGGCCCAATTATTATATTCCATTGCATATTAGATTCCTTCTTTCGTAATTTACAACTATATTACTATCTCTGCTTTCATATTACAAGAGTAAAAATTATTCCCGCTTCTATTGATTGTACTTATAAGGTTAAATAATCAAATAGCCAAGAGTCTGGTTCGCCAGACTCTTGCGCTGATGCGCTGTCACATCAGTGACACCTTCCTAATTAAGCGTCATACGCATCCTGCAAGTCCTGTTTTATTTTATAGGACGATCGTTCAGAGAACTTTCTGTAAAAGAACCAAGAGTCTGGCTCGCCAGACTCTAGCGCTGACGCACTGTCACGACAGTGACAATCTTCCTTAAGTGCGTCATGCGCATCCTGCCTGGAAGGCTTTTTTATTGCATAGACTAACTATGTCAAGTAGTTATTTTATATTAGTTTACTGTTATATAATTGTACCTTGAAAATAGCATGACAAATAAAGCACCTTGAAAGCTGCCTTGAAAAATTGATATGAGAGATAAGAACTACTTTATGTAAGCTTCATGTTTCATTTCCATACAGTAAAGAACTCTGACCAGTTTTTTTGCAACGTGGGAAACTGCAACATTATAAGGTTTTCCTTCTGCCAGTTTTTTCTGTAAGAATAAACTGAAATTAGTATCCCATTTACCAACATTTTTAGCGGCTGTATAAAGTGCGAAACGCAGGTATTTTGAGCCTCTTTTAACCATTTTGGCATGGGTAGACGTATACTGCCCAGATTGATAGATAGATGGCTCCATTCCGGCAAATGCAAGTATTTTTTCGGCATTAGAAAAATCAGAAAAATCACCTATTTCGGCATGAATGATAGCTGCAGTTGTATAAGAAATACCGGGAATCATTATAAAAGGAGAATCTATATTTTTAACAATCTCTTTTATTCTTTTCTCAATCACTTCGGTTTGTTCCTGCAGCAGAAAAATGCGAGCTAGGGTTTGTTGTAATTCAATGGTCTGTATGCCATCGCAGGTTCCGATTGATTGTTTGGCTGCTTCTTTGATATCAATTGCTTTTTGACGACCATAGTGACCTTTTGAATGTTTTGATAAAAGGTTAGTCAAACGAGTCAGATGAGCCTTTGAAATAGCGTTAGTATTGGTGTATTCACTCATAAGGTGATAAATCGAATTAACCTGTAGTTCATGAACTATTTTCTCTAATTCGGGAAAAATGATATTCATCAACCTAGCGAACGATACTTTGAGCCTGGAGCAATCTTTTACAAGGTTAAAACGATATCTTGTTAGTGACTTTAGTTCTTTTTCATGGTATGATGCAGGTGCATAGGGCGTTAGCTTCTGTGTCATCAGCATTGATACGATTGATTGGGCGTCAGCCTTGTCCGTTTTCGTCTTTCTAAAGCTTAGACTTTTTTTGTATAGACTAGTGTGAAGCGGATTGATAATAAAAATGTGGTAGTTTTTATTAGCGAGGAAATCAGCGATATTGTTGCTATAATGACCAGTTGCTTCCAGCCCTATTTTTATTGTTTCAGGGTTATTGGTGAAGGATTGCATACGTTGAAGCAAAAGAGAAAATCCAATAAGATCATTAGAAATGGTGAAGACAGGGAAAAGAATTTCGCCGTCCGAACTGGTGATAAGACAATCGTGTTTATTCTTTGCGACATCAATGCCTACGTAAATCATAATAATAGCTCCTTTTAGTAGATTGACACTGTTGCTTATTCCACAGAACTGCCTGCTATGTAGCCTCGTGCTAATTAAAACGTCATGCGTTATCTAACTGATCAACATTTAAGCAGGCAACTGTGGTTATAGCCTATGAACAAACGTCTAAGCGTTAGGTAAGTTCGACTAATCCACAGTGCCTATAAACAGTATACACTTACTCAAGAAAAGAGTAAGGAACTAATATCAATTTAACATACGAGGTAAGTTCGAAGAAGTTTCCTATGCAATAAAAAAGTGTCTTCGACACATCAGCTCCCCTAGCCCCTCATTCATGAGGGGAATCTGGGGGTTTCTTTTTTTGTCATTCTGCTTCATAATAGTCATATGAATATATTACAGAAGATTTTCAATGACAATTATGAAATAATTAAATATTCTCTTCATCCTCGTCATGTTGTTATGGAAAACATTGAAAAGATGATTAACTGCGGCGATCCTTCCTTTGGTGGTGCCATGTACGGCTGTTCCCATTGCGGTGAACTTAAATTCGTTCCTTTCCGCTGTCACTCCAAGTTTTGCCCTACCTGTGGCAGCAAATACTCCAACGATCGTTCTACCACGATATCTTTTAAGTTAATTCGTTGCACTCACCGCCACTGTGTTTTTACTATTGACGAAGAACTTCGTCACTTCTTTTTGGAAGACCGTTCCCTTCTTAACTGTCTTTTCCAGGCGGTCCGTAGCGTTGTTCTTGAACTGTTCCACAAGATGAACAAAAGTAAGAACTATGTTCCCGGTTTTGTCTGTGTTCTACATACTTTTGGCCGTCCTCTTGAATGGAATCCTCACATTCACTGTCTACTTACCGAAGGTGGATTCTCCGATGATGGATTCTGGCGTGTTGTAAAACATTTTAATTACTCTTATTTTAGAAAAGCTTTTCAGACCGCTCTTCTTAATGAAATGGAGAAGCATATCGGTCCATCTTTCAAAAAAACCAAGGCCGCCATCTACAAGAAAGATAAAAATGGTTTCTATGTTTACGCAAAACCAAATCTTTGTGACCCTAATACCGTTGTAAAATATATCAGTCGCTATCTTAGTCGTCCTGTTATTGCTACTTCAAGAATTGACTCCTACGATGGTGAAAATGTAACTTTTCATTATAACAAACATGAGGATAATTCTTATGTTCAGAAAACAATTCCTGTGTTAGATTTTATTAAGCTTCTTATCCAACACATCCCTGAAAAGAACTTTAAGATGACACGCTATTATGGTCTTTATGCTCGTCATCGCGAGTTAGATAAAAGCCTTACCAAAGCTGTACCCAAATCCAAACACAAGATAATTCTGGATTTTAATAAATGGCGTAACCTTATTCTTTTGTCCTTTGGTTACGATCCCTTGAAATGTCAAAAGTGCAATCATACCATGGAGTTTCTGGAACTCTACTATAACCACAAACGTGTATCTCTAGTTGAACTTTACGAAAGGGCAATGGCAAAGTTTCACTGCCGCTCCAGCGGTAAAGCTACTTGATTTTCTATCCCATCTGGTCCATACTTAAATCATTCTAAGATGGGAGGCACTACTAATGGATCCAAAACAACTAGAGGAACTCAGACAAAACTATATCAAAAATCCTCCAGAAGGAATGACAGCTAAGCTTGTTCGGAACATGACTGATTCTGATCTGCTCGACATGCATTATTTTCTTACCGAGGATGATGACCTTGATGAGGACGAATTTGAAGAGGGTTTTTATATCTTCTAGCAATCTCGTCTGTTTCCTATGCCCGCTTATAGCGGGCATATTTAATACACAGGCTGGAGGAGAACTTTCCTAATAAATAAAAAAGCAGTGCCCCGGTTTCACGACATAACGGAGCACTGCTCTATTTTAACTCAATTATCTTATGATATTACAGGATGAATTTCTTCTTTATTATCTAGTACAAAGACCCAAACAATTCTATGACCCTATCACCACCGAATAAGCTTATTTTCATACCGGTTATTGAAATACAATATCAAATCCGTTCATGATCAGATATTTCTCAGGAGCTTCGATATTACTTGTAGTCAGATTGATAAAGGTAGCCGAACCATTGCCGGTGTAGGTGTAGATAGCCTCCCCCAGATGAGGTGAGGAGAATCTGGAGGTTGTAATAGCATCCTTACCGGTTCCGTTTATATTTATGTTTCTAAAGGTAATTCCGCTGAAGCCACCACCGTAACCAAACTGAATGGCATCTCTTTGAGAATTGATAATATCGATATTTTCAAAGGTGATATTCTTAATGCTTGGTCCGGAAGCTTCCAGGTCTATGGCACCTCGTTCACCGTTATAGCAGTCTTTACTGGTTCCGGAATTAATTATCGTTGTATCTGAGAATAAAATACCAGAATTATTTTCAAAATGATAACCAGGAAAAACCGTATTTAGCCTGATACCAGAACCCATAAAGCAATCCTTGACATAATTATACTGTGCCTTGTGGCCGGAACCGCCAAAGATAGCTATGGCTGCGGCACGCCAGTTATTTTCTATTGTATTATACAAAAAGGAATTGTTAACTTCCATTGGGGCTCCCATAGTGGAATCCGGCCACATGGCTAGACCGTCATCACCATTATTTCTGACACTGCAATTACGTACTGTGGAGTTTTTCGTACCCTGGCAGAAATTAACACCGTCTGCCAGATTATTTCTGATACGTCCGTTTTCGATTAACAGGTTATCGGCTGTTACAACAGGAGTATGTGCATAATCGGCAACCCAGAAACCGCATTCAAAATGATCCTCCCAAAAATCATGAATTCTTGAATTGGTTCCGAAATTATCCATAAAACATTTATAGATTGCCTCCTGACCATACCTGGAACGGAGCATGGAGTTAATATATACATTGCCAAAATCTACCGTACCGGTTATTCGAAAGGAGATACCGCCGCTGGCTTTATTAGGTGAAGTAAATTGCAGATTCGTATACCACATTCCTGCTCCTGTTATGGTAATATTGTCTGCATTAATGGTCCACATATTGCCTAAATTAAATTTACCTGCCGGAATATATACCGTTTTACCGGAAGAAGCAGCTGCATTTACACAGGCATTAAACGCTGCCAGATCATCGCTGTTGTCATCTGGGGTGGCACCGTAGGCAGTAACAGAAAGGGAATTGGATGGCTGCGGGATGGCTGTCGGTACCGGTTCTACTTCCACGAAGTCAACACCATATTCTAAACTGTCTCCGTTGGTTTTTTGTATTCTTAACGTATCCCCTGCCTTTAAGGCTATAGGAAGCTTAAAGTGTACCTCATCAAAACGGAAGGCCGCCTGACCGCCATTAGGCGCATCCTGGGGCTGATCGCCGGTAAAATACTGCCAGGACCAATAAGAGGATAACCCAATGGTTGATACTTTCGTTCCATTGACATAACAATCCAGGGAACCGCTCTGACCCATGCCATCTGAAGTATCCGGCATGGTAAAGCGCATCGTTACTCCTGCACCGCCCTGTGTCACATTCCATTCAACATAGGAGCCATTCACGGGAAGGGCAACGTACTTTTGATTGGAAGCTTCGGAAGCTATCAGTGCATAATTAAAATCCGGTGCTTCTCTGAGGGCTGCCCCGCCGCCGTAGGATCCTTGTTCCGATTCATATCTGGTATAAGGCATAGTAGCACCTCTGCCGCCGCTGCCCACTGTTATATTCGTAGTGTAGGTATTATTGGTTTCATCGGTTTCTACGGTAGTATTGTTACTATCGGCAGTTGCACTGATGGTATGAGAACCGCTTATGGCTGTCCAGGAACTGCCTGCTGTTATAACCAGGGACGCTCCCGGCGCGATCTGGCTGGTACTGTTAGCAGATACGGCTGCCTGGACTCCATCCACTTTAAAGGAAATGGTTCCTGCTGTACCTGCTATGGTACCCTGGTTTTTGACTGTGGCACTAAAGGTAACCCTGTCTCCGGTAGTGATGTAGGAGGGTGTGTAACTAATATTAGTTACACAAAAATCAATTCCCGGTGTAGGATTTACCGTTAAGCTTGTACTATAGGTGTTGTTGGTTTCATTGCCTTCTGCCGTAGTGTTTGCATTGTCAACTGTTGCCGTTAAGGTATGGTTTCCAACCGAAGCGTTATTCCATGTGCCGGTAACTGTTGCAACTGCGCCAATTGCTAATGCTGCGGTGTTATTGGCTGTCTCCGAAACCTTTGTCCCATCGACTGCAAAGGAAATAATCCCCGGGGCTCCTGCTGCTGTTCCCTGATTTTTAACAGTAGCCGTAAAAGTTACTGTGTTTCCGGTCGTAGGTTCGGCCGGTGAATAGGTTAAGTTTGTTACAACCAGATCCGGCATAGGTCCAGTGGTTACCGACAGATTTTCTGTGTACTGATTGTTGCTTTCATTTAGTTCCGATATTCGGTTTACATCATCCACCCAAGCCATAACGGTATGACTTCCGGTAGTTGCAGACCAGACAGCAGTACCTCTTGGTCCTCCGTTTGCAGTTACGGTTACGGATGCTCCTGGGGCAAGGGACGCAGTGGTAGTATCAGACCAACTTACCTGTGTTCCGTCAATAGAGAAGCTGACACCAATAATTGTTCCGGCGGGGGTTGACCCAGTACCCTGATTCTTTACTACCGCACTGAAAGTTACCTGATTACCCGTTAAAGGAGAGACAGGAGTTGAGGTAATATCCGTTACAATAAGATCCGGAGATCCTCCGCTGGTTCCACCTATGGTAAGATTTTTACTGTAACTGTTATTTCCTTCATCCGATTCTGTTACGGTATTATTTACATCTGCGGTTGCGGTTACGTTATGGCTTCCGCTAGCAGCAGTCCAGGTACTGGCAGCGGTTACGGTTAACTGGGCACCGGCTGCAATCTGCCCGGTAATATTTGTAGATGCTGCCACCTGGGTTCCGTCAACCAAAAAAGCTGTAATACCTGGTGCCGCCGCCTGGGTTCCCTGATTTTTAACAACTGCACGAAAGGTTACGGCATTACCTGGCACAGGAGTTTCCGGGGAATAGGTAATATCGGTAACAATAAAGTCAGGCTGATTTACAGTGCCGCCTCCGGTGGTTATTGTTTTTGAATATTGGTTGTTTGTTTCATCAGACTCTGCTATGCGGTTTACATCATCCACCCAGGCGGTTACCGTATGACTGCCCTGGAGTGCTGTCCAGGCAGCGCCGGATGGTCCTCCGTTGGCCGTTACGGTAATGGAACTTCCGGCTGCGATGGAACTGGTATTGTTATCCGACCAGGCTGCCTGGTTTCCGTCAACCAGAAAACTTACGCCATTAATAACCCCGGCTGTAGTCGCACCGGTCCCCTGATTCTTAATGGTAGCACTGAACGTAACCTGATTACCAGTCTGTGGAGTTGCCGGACTCCAGGATATATCCGTAACGACCAAATCCGGAGTACCGGTTTCTGCTGCTGTACCATATACTTCATATTCAGCAGCTTGTCCACCGGTTGCACCGCTGTTTGCGGTAAAATTCAGCCTTACATATCTGGCATTGGTTTCTGTAAATGTTATGGTTACCGTATTGCCAGTTGATGGATTAAAGTTATAGGTATCCGATGCTTTCACCGTACTGTAAGTACCGTTGTCCGTACTGGTAAGTACGGATAATGTCTGAGTTCTGGCCTCCCAGGTTGGATTTAACCTAAGTACTATCTTATAGACAGCCTGGACGCTGCCAAGATCCGCCGTCAAGATATTCGGATAAGCATTAGCGCCGCCTTCCCAATATGTATTTACGTTACCATCAACAGCATTGTCTGGGACGTAAACCTGTGTATAATTATTGGCTGTGATTGATTTTGCGCGGGCAAGATTAGCAGTATCCGCAGCATATGCAGTGGGCATGGATGTGAAAATCTGAGTTAAAATCATGGCTAATACTAAAAATACATGTGTAAACCTCTTAATTCTGTTTTTCATGAATTACCCCTCCACTTATTTTTCTTAATTTGATAGTTATCTGGTACATTATTTGCTTTTCTATGTACTTTTCTTAATCCCCCTCTCCAACTTTATTAAATTAAGATTTTTTTACTAACCCCCATAAATGTAATTTCAAAACCAAATAGACATATCTGCTTAATATGAGTTCTGTAAATTAATCAGAATTTCAGTTATTTCATATTCGGTAGTATGGTTTAACGTTAAACCTTTCCGAGTTTGTTGTTTGCTTGTTTGCTTTTTTGCTTTTTTGCTTTTTCAATATGCATGAATGTTGTTATTAAAGTTCTATTAAAGTTAACAGCATATTTGTAATTATCAATTTGTGCAATATTAATAGTCAATCCCTATATAATTCTGCACAATTAACTATTTTATCCTGTTATGATATATTGTATCACTAGTTTAATGTTAAATCAACAATTATTTATCATTATTTCCCTATTTATAAGTGCACTTTAAACAATACTTTAAAATTGTATCAAAAACCATTATACTGCTATTAAGAATATAAAAAACAGATAAATTAAGTGAAGCAAAAAAAGAGCAGATATAAAGTACAGTAAGGATTTGTCCCTTCCACTTAAGAAATAGAATTCTTATACTTTATAAAAGCCCTCAAATTTTACGATTTTTAATGAATTAATTTTAGTTGCTGATTCCATATTTAATTTCCAATTAACTATACTATTTTTCTTCTACTGCATACACCTGTTATATGATCTGTTTATTTAACTTTCTAATTTACCAATTGAATCTACGCAATTACTTCATTCATTTATCGCTTTCCTTGCACCAGTTATACTTAATTATAATCATTCCTAACCATAAAGGACCTGCCCATTATGCTTCTATAAAGCTTCATAAGATACTATCGTTTCTATTGGCTGTCGTGTTTTATCATGTCTATCGGATACCTGAGGTTCTCCATCCGGATAACCGATTACTAAAATACTAATTGGTTCCAGATTATCCGGTAAGTTAAATTCACTTCGAATCACTTCCGGGTTAAAATAGCAGACCCAAACAGTTCCAAGTCCAAGCTCTGTGGCCTGTAACATCATATGATCCGTCACAATACTAGTATCGATGTCCTGATATTTCTTTCCGTCAAAAGGTCTCGTCCAAGCCTTATCCTTATCCCCGCATACTAAAATTACAAGCGGCGCTTGATACGTATTGGCGGCCTTGTTAATCTTTTCAAGACCTTCTTTTTCCTGAATAACAATAAGTTTCTGTGGCTGGCAGTTGGCCGCGGTAGGTGCAACATGGGCGGCATTCAGTATCTTATCTAGTTTTATTTTCTCAACCTTTTTATCCTGATACTTTCTGCAGGAATATCTTGACTTTGCAATATCAATAAAATCCATATAAACTTCCTTTCTTATAACAGTAGCTATAACAAGCTATAATAAAAAACTTGTATCCTACACCATTTCTATGTTATGATTTTAACATTAAACGAAACATTTGCAAGTATGCACTTTATTGTAATATACTATGTAAAAAGATAGTGTGATTCATTTATTAATGTTTTTCGGAAATACCATAAAATTTTTATTAATCCAATTTATTAAATCTTCATGTAGGCAGCCGTGCCCAGATAGGAGTTAATATGAAATCAACCACTAATACTATAATTGCCGATACGCTAACTACCAAACCAATCACTGAAACAGATCCTGTCCCCGCTAACAAAGTTTTAACCCGAAGCAAAGACAGATTTACTAAATACAATTGTGCAATCGAAGCCACTCTGGATTTAATCGGAGGTAAATATAAGTCCATTATATTATGGCGACTGATAAACAGAACTTTACGCTTTAATGAAATCAGTAAAGAAATTCCACAGGCTACACCAAAAATGCTGACACAGCAGCTACGTGAATTGGAACATGACGGACTGATTAACCGGGTTGTTTATCCTGTTATCCCCCCAAAAGTGGAATATTCACTATCAGAGTTCGGAGAAAGCATTGTTCCAGTCTTGAGCAGCATGTGCGATTGGGGTCACCATTATATGAAGGATTATATAAAAGAATAAACTTAATAAGCCCTATATTCTTTATTTCAAGGTATACTTTATTTTTTATTTCTGCAACTAGTATTCCTTTTATTCCGTCTTTCGCATAAAGTCCTAGGGTAATAGATAAAACACCTTTTTTACTCTGGATGGTTGTATCTCTTTATTCTTTTTGTAAAATTTACTGAACGCTTTCACATCCTGGAACCCGGTACGAAAGGCTGTTTCTTTCACAGAAGCACCATTTCTAAGTAAGTGATCCGCTAAGTTAAGTTTATACATTGCAATGAACTTCTGGGGGGTTACCCCAAGGATTTTCTTGAATAATTTGATAAAGTAGGATTTATTTAAATAAACCAGCGCTGCTAGTTCTTCGTCAGATATATTACGGTCATAATTCTGCCTGATATATCCCACCGCCAGTATGATTCTCTCGTCATAGATTTTATAAGGCATTAATAAATCGTTGATATAGCGGATTAAAAATTCCACCAGGCTGTCTAAATTAATGCTTTTGCTTTTCTTCTTAATTATTTCTTTAATGGACATTAACAGATGGAAACATTCTATATTTTCACTTAAGTCAAGTGCTAAAGGCTCTGTGATAAAATATCCGGTAAGATTGACATGAAACCACAGGTGTACCAAAGGATTTGCTGTCTTATGGACAATCTTGTAGGCTTTGTTAATGGGAAAGATATAAAAGTAATTCGGTTTTAACTGAAAACTTGTAGTACTGTCGGTATAAGTCACATCCCCGCCTTCCACAAAATACATGCGGTAATATAAAGGGGTATCATTCACCATCCAGCCTTCATCACAGGGTGTATAATCCATATCCACAATATTAATATGATCCATTTTTATCAAGTTATCCGATACCTTAAAGCTGTTAACCTGGATTAAAGCTCCGCTGGCAATGCTGGCTGATTCAATGTCCTCATGTTCTTTATACTTATGTTCCAAGTGCTTTGTTATATGTTCCGCTTCTGTTTTTTTATTATTTATATTATTCTTACCCATATACAGTGACACTCCCTGTTTTACCTAAGTATAATCAAAAATTCTTATTTCTCTTTATGAATGATTTATCTTAGCATAGCATTTAAAACTTTCTTAGTATTATATTTGATTTCTCTTATCATACTATTTGATTTCTCTTATCATTATATTTTTAAAGGACAATTTAAGCAACCTTTTTGTCTATTTTGGCAGTTCTTTCTATAATTAAAACATGCTATCGTATGTTCCATGGAATGCTTTTATCATATTCCCATTAACCTGTTTTGGCAACTTAACCGCAGTTTATCAATCGTTGAAAGTAGCATTAGACAGGAAATATCAAATACAAGGACTGGTATATATATGACTGATTATAATTTAATTGAAAAGCAAAAATGGTTTGTTAATTTACGATTTGGTATGTTTATTCACTTTAACAGTGCAACCTTCCAATTCGCTGATACCGAACTAAAAGATTGGGAATACGGACATGAGAATAATAAAGAACCCAGACAATTTCCTTTTTCTCCAAAGGAATGGAACCCCACTGAACTTAACCCTGCTTCCTGGGCAAAAGCCGCCAAGGCTGCCGGTATGACCTTTTCTGCCCTGACTGCCAAGCACCATGAAGGCTTTGATTTATGGCCAAGTAAATATACGCAACACTCTGTTAAAAACGGCTCCATAACTACCGATGTTGTTAAAGAATACCTTGATGCTTTTCGAAAAGAAGGTATCATTGCCGGATTATACTTTTCCATGTTAGACCTCCATCATCAGATTGGACGTGAAAAATGTACTCCCGCAGACAAACAATTCATCAAAGATCAATTAAGGGAATTATTAACCGGTTACGGCGAAATACCTTTCCTTATTATAGACGGCTGGAATGCCCACTGGGGTGGTCCTTCCTATACGAACCTGCCCTTTGAGGAAATTGATGAATTTGTAAAGCAATTGCAGCCGGATTGTATGCTGCTTAATATCAGCTGCGAATCCAATCTAAATCATACCGATATCGTATTTTATGAGAATGCCGCCGGTCAGGAGGTAGAAGACACCTTTAACGGTCCCGGTGCCAGCTGTAATATACTAACAGACACCTGGTTCTGGCGTACGACAGATACTACAATGAGTATAAAAAGTCCGGAGTGGGTAATTGAAAAAATTAACGAAATGAATCAACATAATGTTACTTTCCTGCTTAACGGTGCCCCGAACCAGAAAGGATTGTTGGATGATAATATTATTGGATGTTTTAATGAAATAGGAAAACGATATAAAAAACCTGGGGATCTGAATAAACTTCCTGAAAATTGGATTTATCGAACCGAACCGATTCATCATAAGCAATAGGCTTATTCCACGCTTGACAAAGCAGTATCATTCAATCATAAAAGGACTGTTGTTAAATTCAAGAATTAATTGCCCTGGACAGCATATGACCCAGGTTCTATAATTCCGCAATTAACAACAGTCCATTTCTCATAGATAAACCATGGTTATTACATCAAAATTCTACTAATTAGCAACCAGGTTACATCTGACAAACCTTATGAGGATTCAAAATATTCTTTGGATCAAAAGCCAGTTTTATCCCCTTCATAATTTCAACGGTAGCAGGATCCATCGCTTCCATTAAATAAGACTTCTTGGCATAACCGATACCATGTTCACCAGAAACCTGTCCGCGCAATTCTCTGGCTTTTCCATAAATCTTATCCATGGCTGCTTTCATTTTGTGTTCCCATTCTTCCTCACTTAAATCATCTTTTAATATATAGGCATGAAGATTACCATCACCGGCATGTCCGAAACTCTTAATGCGGATATTTACTTCCTTGTACAGACCGTGAATATATTCCACCATTTCATTTACAGAACTTCTGGGCACTACAACGTCTACTTCATCCATATAAGTGGTGGATCCTTTGATGGCTTCCAGGAAGGCTCCTCTGGCTTTCCAGATGGATTCTTCTCTTTCGTTGGTGTCAGAAATAAGGATGTCCAGGGCTCCTTGTTCCAAACAGATCTTTGCTACATTATCATAAGCATTTTCTATTTCTTCCGTTGAGTTGCCGTCAAATTTTAATAATAGATATGCATCTGCACTGTTATCCGGGAATTTTTTACCTAAATATTTCTCTGCATCCATAATTACTTCACGCTGCATAAATTCAATAGCAGTCGGTATGGATTTGGATTTTATGATTAAAGGTACCGTGCCGATGGCTGTTTCTAGTGATGGAAAGGGAATCAAAAGGCTGATGGCTTTTTTCGGTAAAGGAAGAAGCTTTAATATGGCTTTTGTAATAAGTCCGAGAGTTCCTTCAGAACCAACCATTAAATCCTTCATAGCATAGCCCGTACTGTTTTTAACTACCTTACCACCGAATTCCACTACCTTGCCGTCCGGCAGAACCACTTCAAGACCCCTTACGTAATCTCTGGTAACACCGTATTTTACTGCTCTCATGCCGCCGGCATTGGTACTGATATTTCCGCCGATTGTAGCTGATTTTTCTCCTGGATCCGGTGGATAAAATAAGTCTCTTTCCTGTACATAAGCTGCTAATTCCATTAAAAGCACACCTGGTTCCACCGTAATGGTTAAATTATCTTCGTCCAGCTCTAAAAAATGATTCATTAAGCTGGTATCAATCATAATACCATGTTCCATTGCTACCGAGGAGCCTACAAGTCCGGTTCCTGAGCCTCTTGGTGTAACCGGTATATTATTTTCATAAGCATAGTGCATAATTGCAGATGCTTCCTCCGTTGAGGTTATTTTTACCACTACATCCGGAAAACTTACCGTATCACTTAATTCATCGTGGCTATATTCTTCGTTGATATCTTCTCCGTATAGTACTCTTTCTTTATCATTTATAAGCTCGTTTATAAAAGTTAAATCAGCCTGGTCTAATTTTTTATAATTCATTTTTTCACCTATTTGGTACCCTGGTCTTACCTTGGATACTGCCACAAAATAATAATGTGAAAGAATCGTAATGTGGCACCTTTCTTTTTAAAATTTTCTTTCACAATTCACGTAATTTTTAAGCCCCTTTTGATAATTTGATCTGATTAATTAAGTTCGGAATGATTTCATATAAATCTCCGACCAGACCGTAGTGGGCAGTTTTAAATATCGGCGCGTTTTCATCCTTATTAATGGCAATAATGTGTTCTGAATTATTCATACCGGCAGCGAACTGTACTGATCCGGAAACTCCGCAGGTAATGATCAGTTTCGGTCTTACGGTTCTTCCGCTAAGCCCTACCTGACGTTTTGCTTCCAGCCAGCCAGCTTCCATAACCGGTCTTGTGCAGGCGACCTGTCCGCCTAATAGATCTGCTAATTCCTGTATCATCTGTAAGTCTTCCTCTTTTTTTATACCTCTGCCGGCTACGACCAAAACTTCGGAAGCTTCAATAAACTGTTCTTTTTCTTTTGCTATAATATCAAGAACCTCTACCTTACTGGTTAATTTGTCTGTATCAATGCTGCATTCTACGATTTCACCAGCTTCGGCTTCATTTCTTTTCGGCGCATCCATTACCTTGTAACGAACAGTTGCCATCTGTGGTCTATGATTCGGCGTTAAAATCTGAGCCATAATGTTACCGCCAAAAGCCGGACGGATCTGAACTAAATCTGTTTCTTCTGTAATATCAAGGATGGTGCAGTCTGCGGTCAAACCGGTTTTTAATCTGGCTGCCAGTCTTGGTGCAAGCTGGCGTCCTACCGGTGTGGCTCCCATTAAGATTGCAGTGGGTTTCATACGGTTTACAAAATCTTCAAACACAGCGGTATATGGTTCCATTATAAAACGAGCTAACTTCTCCTGGTCATATACGAATACTTTATCTACCTTATAATGAAGCAGTTCCTGAGCTTCTTTCGTTATATTACTGCCCATCATAACGGCATATACCGGGTGATTGATCTTACCAGCCAGTTCTTTTGCTTTACCGATTAACTCATAAGTGACCGGATGGATTACTCCGTCAATGTGGTCTACATAAACTGCAATTCCTTTCCAATTCTCTTTATCAATAACTGCCTTTTCCTCTTCCACATATTCAATGGCACCGGCAGGTCCTTTCTTTACACATAACTTACACATCTTACAGGCTGCATTAATTAACAGTTCCCCGTTTTTTTCTTCCATTGCTCCAAAGGGACAGATATTTATTACTTCCTGTATGTTACCGACTTTACTCTGATTAATAACTAATTTTGCCATGGTTAAATTCCCCCTATACGAATTTTAATTCCTGTAATTTTGTAAACAGCTGACCGGTAAGCTCTTCCTCAGAGCCCTTAAACATTTCTCTATGAGCATTTACTTCTGGTGGAAATATTCTTTGAACTTGTGTCGGGGATCCATTCAGTCCGTAATGCTGCTCATCCTTATCCTCTAATTCTGCCAGACTGATCACGGTGATTTCGCGGTCTTTTGTTGCTTGTTTCTTAACATAAGATGGCAGTCTTGGCATAAAGATATCTTTATCTACGGTAAGAAGGCAGGGGAATTGAAGCTTTGTAACTTCAATATCGTCTGTCATATCCATTTCTACCACAACAGAATCCTCATTGATTTCAACTATTTTTGAAACGTTGGATACACTTGGGATATTAAGCCATTCCGATACTTCTGGTCCTACCTGGGCGGTATCACCATCGGTCGTCTGCTTTCCGCAGAGTATCAAATCAATATCACCGATGGATTTTATCCCCTGGGATATGGTATAGCTGGTTGCTAGTACATCCGCACCGCCAAACTTTCGGTCAGAAATCAAAATTCCTTTATCCACACCCATGGCAAAGGCTTCTTTGATTACAACTGCTGCCTGTCCAGGGCCCATGGTCAGTGCATAAATTGTTCCACCTAATTCTTCTCTGATTCTTAAGGCCGTTTCAATTGCATATAGGTCATAAGGATTCATTTTGGATTCCACACCGTTTCTTTTTAATACCCCGGTTACCGGATCCACTTCCACCTTATTGCTGTCAGGTACCTGTTTAATACATACTAAAATATTCATTCTTATTCACCTTTCCCTTTTTGTGATTCTGTTAATGACTTCTTATGCGTCATTTCTATTGAAATTAATTCTTTATTTTAAGGCTTACTTCCTATCAACTAACCTAAAATCTGTGCACCAATATAAGTGAAGATACCGACAATCGCCAGGAATAAGACATAATATTTAAAGGTACCTTTTAAAAGGACACTTTCTTTCCCCTGTAACTGAACGGCTGCCACTGCTACTGCTATACTTTGGGGTGAAATCATCTTTGCTGTAATAGCTCCTGCTGTATTAGAGGCTGATATCCAGGCCTGATTTAATTGAAGTGCTGTGGAGGTCTCCGCCTGTAAGCCTCCGAATAATACACTTGAGGAGGTACCACTGCCGGTTACGAAGGTGCCGATAGATCCAAGTAATGGTGCAAAAAATGGATAGAAGGATCCGGTAACCGTTACAAACATAAGGGATATGGAACCAATCATTCCGCTGTAACCCATTAATTTTGCCGTAGCCATGATTGAAATAATGGTTACTATGGTCTTAAACATCTGAATTACGGTCTTTCTAAATATCGTAACCATTTCTCCAAAGCGTGCTCCTTGGATTTTACCGCCTATAAATGCCGCAAGAATAATCCACAGACCCGGTGTAGTAAGCCAGGAGAAAACATAAGGCGCCGCGCCTTCTCCGGTATAGATATTAACGGAGGTTTTTACTGTAGCTAATACTGCATTTAAAGGTGCTATTAATTTGGAGGTACCAAGTAAGAATATGAAGATCAATATGAAGGGGCTCCAGGCAATCAAAGCTTCTTTTCCTGTTACCTTACCGTGGTTTTTTTCCTCCAGGCAATATTCTTTATCAATATCTTTCTTACCGAATAACTTAGCGGCTGCTGCCGTACATAACATGGAACAAACGGAACCAATAACAACAGGAAGTTCTGCTCCAAGGAATTTTGCCACCAGATATTCCGGTACTAAGAAGGAAACTCCTGAAATCAGGGTAATAAGAAGGATACCTTTTAAGGAACCTTTCGATTTGCCTTTCTCTGATTTACCGGTTAAGTAGACCAAAATAAATGGTGTCAGAATAATAAGCGGCGCAAGTAAAGTTACTGTATTGGTGGATAAACCAAATACATCAAGGCCTGTTATCTTAGCCAGTGTGGTAGTTGGAATACCGATTGAACCAAATGCGGTAGGAGTTGCATTGGCTATGAGACATACGATAGCCGCGAAAACCGGGTTAAAGCCTAATCCCCATAACATGCTGGCCGGTATGGCAACCGCTGTCCCAAAACCTGCCATTCCTTCCATAAAACCACCAAAGCCCCATGCAATAATTAGTACCAGTACTCTTTTATCCTTTGTAACACTTGATAATATTTTTTTTATAACTTCCATTTTGCCTGTAGCTACACAGACATTATAAGTAAAAATTGCTGCTATGATTACGATAATGATAGGCCACAGCGCCAGGGCAATACCTTCTCCTACTGCAGTTATGCTTTCAAAAAAGGGCATCTTCCACACAAATACCGCCAGTACATATGCAATACCCAGTGCTATGGTACAGGCTTTAAAACCTGGTACTTTTAATGCTGTTAAGGCTACAATCAGCCAGATTATCGGTAGTAAGGCTAAAATAAAAGCTAAAGTCATATTCATGTATGGCTCCTAACCGCCCGTTCTAGCGGGCATCACTTAATTTTTTAGTATTTTCTTCTCCAAACTACTTATGCGCTGCGCAACACATATTGTATGGTTGTTAAAATGCATCTCTTTATCCTTATGTCATATTTCATTTCTGCTTATCTTTTGTAAGGATCACGTGATTTTATAAATTGGTAGTACCAATTTTTAGTGCAAAAAAATAAGGGGTTACCACAAAACAGAATGTTCGATCTACTTGCTAAAGAATGGGTATCAGGTACTGCTGTTGTAATTGAACCGATTTCCAAACAAGTAGCTTAGACAGAGAGTTTTGTAACACCCCTGTTCCACCAATCAAGCTTAAATTGGTAGGACCACTTTGTAATTTTATTATACTTTCCTTTTTTGTCGAAGTCAACAAACGACATTTTTTTAACAAATGATTTGTATGATATTACTTTTATCGGGCATTTTATATCGTTTTTATAAAATTTTCGCTTAATTTTTCGTCAATTATACCAAAATGTTTGTTAATTGCTTCATAAGCCATATTCTTGTCCCGCATAATAAGACTCTTGACCATTTCGGTATGAGCCTCTTTCAGTCTGCTTTTACTTTTATCCTCGCTTAATATTTCCCTTCTTAAATCCACAATAAACTGATCGATTAACTCGGACAGTGCCTGCAAGATATCTATAATCAAGGTGTTTTTGGAGGCCTTTGCTATATTATAGTGAAGTTTTTTGTCCAGGATAACGTTATTTTCTTCTGTTTCGCTTTCCAGTATGTTATTAATCTCAACGAGTCTTTCTACTTCATGTTCTGTAATATTGTCAATTGCCAGAAGCAGGGCCTGCATCTCCAACCCCCTTCTTAACTGGGATATCTGATGGTAATCGATCTGATTTAGGAGAAACATGATTGACATGGATTCTACCAGGTTGTTTTCGAAATTACCGGTTAAGTAATTGCCGGCTCCCTGCTGGCTAGAGATTACTCCTATGATATCCAGGGTTCTTATGGCTTCCCTTACGGAATTGCGGCTTACCCCCAGTATCGTAGACAATTCCCGTTCCGCTGGAAGTTTCCCTCCGGTGATTAAATTTCCTTCACGGATCTGACCTTTTATATAATCAATAACTTTGATATATGATTTTTTATGAAGTTCTTTTTCATCCATTGGTTTCTCTCCTTGTACTATCTTTCTTCCATTGTAATAGCAGGGTATGCAAAAAGCAATTAGTTTCTTATTATAATGTGTTTTGCGCTAATTAAGATTGTAAGATAAGGTGTCTTCGCGGTATAGAGGCTGGGTACTTGATAAAAGCAGCTTGGGAAGTTGTGAAGGAACATCGGAAGAGGTATCATTTCTAAACTTAGGATTCCGTGTCTGATTTAAGCGCTTAGGCTACTCTCCAGCTATATTGAATTGTTACAAAGCATGCTTTTTCTTATAAATGAAGAAATATGTAATAAAAAGTATTGAGGTTACCGACCAGGTCAAAGGATAGCTAAATATTACGGTTCGGATATTTGTATGGATGGGGACTGCTGTAAAAATCCAAAGGATACGCAGCACACATACACCTAAACAGGAAAGGATCATAGGTATTATCGCGCTGCCCATTCCTCTTAAGGAACCGGAAAATATTTCAATGGAAACATAAGTACAGTAGGTCGGTACCAGAAAGTGAAGGATTTCCATTCCTTTTTTTATAACCTGATCATCTTTGGTAAACCAACGATATACGTAGGTTCCGCCAAAAGAAAGCAATATACTTAAACAGATTGCGGCAGACACCGCCATTACCAAACATACCAGGATGCCTTTTTTTACTCTGTCATTTTTACCGGCTCCATAGTTCTGACCTACAAAGGTCGTAACAGATATACCAAAGGAACCCATAATCATCCAAAAGATACCATCTATCTTACCATAGGCTGCCCAGGCTGCGATGGTATCTGTTCCAAACTGATTTATACTGGACTGGATTAGTACATTAGATACGGAATACATAAGAGACTGAAATCCTGCCGGTATACCAATATGTATAATGCGGTTTAGCATTTCCCTATGAAATCTGATTTTTCTTACATATAACCGGTAACAGTCGTTGGATTTCATAAGTGCCAGACATACCAGTGCTGCACTGAAAAACTGGGATATTACCGTAGCAATGGCTGCTCCTGCAACTCCCCACTTAAAAATGATTACAAATAAAATATCCAATATTATATTTAAAAAACAGCTGGCAATCAAAAAATATAAAGGTCTTCTGGAATCCCCGATTGCACGTAAAATTCCAGCCCCCATATTATAGGTCAGATTTGCTGTCATTCCTCCAAAATAGATACGGATAAATACAAGAGAATATGGCATGATTGATTCTGGCGTACCCATTAATCTTAGAGCCGCTGGCGCACCGATCAGACCGATACTCATAATCACAGTCCCTCCTACCAACGCCAGCATAATTGCGGAATGTACTGCCTTGCTTACATTTTCCTCCTTTTTTGCTCCATAATACTGAGAAATTGTTACAGTGGCTCCGGTTGATATACCTACAAAACAGCCAACAAACAAATTAATGATTACTCCAGTGGTTCCGCCTACTGCGGATAATGCTTCCTTACTGACATATTTCCCTACTACAATTGCATCAATTGTAGTATACAACTGCTGAAAAAAGGTTCCAAACAGTAAAGGAAAGAAAAAGATAAGCAGCTGCCTCCATATAACTCCTTCTGTAATACTATTACTGCTTGTCTGTAATTGCTTCATATTTGCGCCCATTGCATATCGCAAGCTGACTTGCGATACAGCCACAATAAACCAGGTTGAACGTATTGTATTGCGGCATCCTTTCGATTCTAATTTTTCTTGGCATAAAGCCCCTTTGCTCTTGAATACCAATACAGTTGAGCAACACTAAATACAAATTATAAACGATTGTAAAGGTAGATTCAAATTAAAATTTTTATAATAAGTTAACTTTTTTGCAGCTTATGAATCATCCGGAAGTCAAAAGTCACACAACCTGGTATTCCTCCAAAAACAATATTTTTTTGCAATCAGATCTTATGTATTTTGCATCATATCTTCTGTTATTAATCTTAAGATATACCTATTAGCCGATTCATAAATTCTATTAATCAGCAGATATTCCTATTAACTGATTCCTAAATTCTATTAATCTGCAGATACTTCTATTAACTTATTCCTTATTTCTATTAATCTGTAGATACTTCTATTAACTGATTCATAAATTCTATCAATCTGTAAATACTATCTACAGCTTTATTCTATGGAATAGACAGGTAACAGACGATATTTTTCGATGAGCTGAAAGGAAAATCTATGGATAACAATAAAAACCGAGAAAAAGACAGGGAAAAAAGCAATGCAGAATTGCGTAAAATGAAGCCAAAAGAAAACGCGGATGTAGGAATTATGAATGGTCAGATTCTTGGAGTTCATGAAGGAAAACATGAGAAAAGAAGATCTGAAAAATAAAATCCGATATATCGTTTTTGCTTACAACCAAAAAGCTACAAGGAAAGAAAACAGGTCACCTATCAAGGTCCGTTAACAGTAACATATACTTCCTGCATGACAGGGGATCTGTTTTCTTCACTTCGATATACAGACCCGACTAGGTCTGCTTCTTCAAGTCATTATTACACTAACGTTCGGACGGCAGCTTTTTAAATAATTTTAATCTTTCATATTCCTCCATGGTTATTGTTAGAATGGTACCATGCTTATAACCATACGGAAACTGAAAGGATTTGTCACCTCGGAGGAAATCCCCCGTCATGATACTCTCTGCCAGAAATGGAACATAGCCCTGTTCTGCAGCCGAACACCCATAGAAATCCAGGAACAAACACCACCTGCCATTTTCTAATTTAACTGCCGTTGGTGCTTCATATTGACCTGCCTGAAGCTGTTCCATACTTTTATCAAATTTTTGTATTCTCCGGTAAGGACCGGTTATGCTCTCTGCTTCCATAAGAATAATTCCTTCTGGACTTCTTTCACTTTTTAAAAACATATAATATTTACCGGCTTCCTCATAGATGGCAGAATCAATGACTCCGCTGTCCTCCTTCTGATACAACAACCGGGGAGCTGTAAAATCAATAAAATCTTTTGTCCTGGAATAATAGATTCCTTTTTCGCCGTATAAGTTAGAACTGTGAGAGGAAGACCAGTGGACAACATAGTCTTTTTCATCCCTATCGTATATGATATCTGGCGCCCACAAACATCCAAAATTATCATCTCCCAATTTTAACATCCTCTGTTTGGACCAGTGAATCAAATCATCGGATTCCCAAAGGACCAGGCACTTACTTCCATTTCTGGATATTTCATCCCAGGAATTATTATATTGATTGGGCATACCATAAGCTAAGCTTAAATCTGTAGCCAAAATAATGAATTTACCTTCTTGGGTTCTGGTGATAGTAAAATCCCTGACACCTTTATCACCACAGTAACTCCAAAGAACCGGATTTCCATCATTCACTTCTTCCCAATGAAAACCGTCCTTACTGACACCAAAATAAACCTGCTCCCCGTCCGGTGTTCTCTTTTCTTTAAAATGAACAAATAAGTAAGCTTGCATAATATCCCTCCTGAAAATATGAATTATTTTAGACTGGCTATTTATAGTTTTATAGATTTTCATGTGATTCTTTGTGATTCATTTTGAAATTTTTTATTATTTTCTTTTATTCTTTTGTATTATTCCCTTATATTTTTTGATCTCTCTACATATGCTTTTTGATTAATTTAATTTTTATCTTTCTCTAATTATACCTTGTTTTGCTTTCATTTAAGATACATTATGCTCCGCAATAGTTGACTTTTCTTCCGGCTTACTTACTATGTATATATTATTTCTTTCTTATAAAACAACCCCCGGTTTCTAAAATTCTACTCCTTTACTGGCACCGAATTCTATAACCGGGGGTTTTGTACTACTTCTTAATATTCAATTATTTTAACAAAATATACAAAAGCTCCCAAAATAAAAAATCGGGCAATAGAGGGCTGAACCTATTATGAGTTCACCCTCTTAAAAATTTGTATGGCAAATAGATGAAATTTAGAGTTTCTCAAATACCTATACCCTATAATAAATCAGGTTCCATTTATGTATTTAAAATTTCCATAGGAGTTGCGTTTATCGCTGCTTGCAGACCACATTTTTTATAGAATTCAACGCTTTTTTTCTCCTCAGAAATCAATATGATATAGAGATATGTTTTATACTTTTCTTTTATAGCTTCAACCAGTTCTTTACCAATTCCCATTCCCTGATAGTCCGGGCGAACCAGTAAATAATGCACATAAGCCGTCATTTCCCCATCATCTAAAGCATTGATTAAACCAATTAATTTAGCTCCTTCCCAGACTGATATAACGGTTCCAGAATTTCTCATAGCTTTCACAAGACGGTCAGGATAGTTGGCTGACAGCCATCCTACGGATGAAAATAATTCCTTTAAATCCTGTTCGTCAAAATCTTTCGTCCCTTTAAAGCAATAACCCATGCTGTTCTGCCATTGAATATCACACTCGGATTGCATATCACCCTTACTAATACTAGCACTTTTAATAATACTCATATTTCATAACTCCCTTTGCTCACTTGTTAAAGTCATTCCCGTTTATTACATAACCCATTATGGTATTTTCTAAAACCATATGATTTCCTTGTTGTCAATAGATTTCTATCTTACAACCGGCAATTTTACGATTATCTGATATTCGGTACCAGATGTTAAATCTGTTAGTTTACCATCCTTTATCAATTTACCCTCTACATACACTTCTGTCTTCTTAATTCCCTGTTCCCTCTTAATATCAATATAAAGCTTGGCGCCTCGAATGGTTCTGATAATAGAAGCCTCCTGCCAGTGGGACGGAAGCTTGGGATTAATTTGTATTCCTTCCTTGGTTCCTTTCACTCCAAACAAACCGTCAATAAAACAGCGGTAATACCAGGATATGGTCCCGGTGTTAAATAAATGGCTGGAACGGCCCGCAGTTCTGGGAAATTGTCTGTAAGCCCCTCTGTAATAGTTAGGGATGAAAACCGGTAACTGTCCTCTTCGTATATAATCCTCTTCCCCCGGTCCCGGAAGCATTTTTCTTAATAACCGATAGGCAATGTCATTTTCTGATTTTGTGTAAAGCGCGTAGATATAAAAGGCAGAAGCATGATTATATACAGCACCATTCTCTGCCGTACCCGGATGTTTCTGGGTTACCCTTCCTACATCCTCACGCATGGCGGTATAAGAGGGTGCCAGTTTTTCCACTCCATAAGGAGTTTCCAGCTGCTCTTCTACGGCTTTCATTAATTTCTTCTGTTTATCTTCATCTGCCGCACCGCATAACATGGCCCATCCCTGAGGATTAATAAATATTCTGCCTTCCTTATCCGTACTGATACCAAATACTACGTTATCATCGGTAATGCCTCTGGCATACCACTCTCCGTCCCACAAATATTGATTAATTCCTTCATTGGATTTAAGTGCCAGTTGGCAGAATTCCCTGCTGGTTTCTGGGCGTCCGTCCTGTTCACAGATCTCTGCCCAGATTAAAAATGCATAGGCAGAGGCCATTGTAAGCCAGCCGGATACCCCTTTTCCTTTGTACCCCACCATATTCATAGGGTCACACCAGTCACCCTGATTAATATAATTAAGTCCTCTCTCATCTCTTGCACGTAATAACCAGTACATGGCACGGTCAATATGCTCTCTTACGGGTACTTTCTCTTCCTGATCTGCAAATGGAACTAACTCTTCTAGTATCGAATAATCCGCCGTTTCCTCCAGATATGCGCCGATACAGATGGGCAGCCATACACAGTGATCCGTATGGGGTACCTGATTGATGTATTTTAACTCTGCATCTTTGTGCAGGAGAATACCATCTGGCATGGCTCCGCTTTCATTCTGCTGACTTAAGGCATGAAGAAATGCAGCTCTTGCGGTCCCGGCATTGATGTAACTCATCCCCATATTATCCTGCAGATAATTCCTGGTTTGAGGATCCGTTGTAAGGCGGTTCGTGATGCCGTGGTAATACATCTGTCTTGGAAGCCAGTGATTAACGAAATTATCCAGATCTTTATCCGGTGTCTTTATTATAATGCTGCCTTTACCTTTGGCGATGTATTCTGCATATTGTTCCAACGCTTTTGTAAAACCGTCTCTGCCATCTGCATCCTTACTTTTGAAATATTTATTTCGAATGAAAGCAATTTCTTCTTCATTATGTGCGGGTCCAAAAATAAATCGGTAGTCCTTTTCTTCACCAGGTTCCATCTCCAGTTTATATTGCAGGACACAGACCGGAAGTTCATATCTGGAATCCCCTTTTTCCAATTCCTCCGCCGCAACGGCCGAAGGCATTGTGATTCCGCCTTCCCCCTCAAAGGCTTCCTGGCTGACTTCCCAGGAATAAGGTTTATGTTCTGCTAATAGATAGGTTTTATCACTGTAATTTTTGATGGTGTAATAATCCTGATATTTTTGATAAGGTGATATAGAGGAACATACAATACTCTGTAATTCCTCCAGATATTCCCCGCACTGATTCATCCAGGACATATACCCTACTGTATAATAAGGATAAATGCTTATTTTTCTATTCTTACCGGAGAGATTCTTCACCTTGATCTGCCAAAGTTCCATGGCATCTTCTTTGGGCAGGCTAAGACACATTTCAATCACTATTTCATTGCAGGTCACTGACCACTTAATATCATGTTTGCCGACGGAAAAGGTATAGTTATCCGGTAGTTTGCGCACCGGTTCATAAGGTGCGGAAAAGATAGTTCCGTTTTCTTCATCCTTTACATAAACAAAACGTCCAGGATGGTGGGAATAGTAGGGCTGCTCCGGCTGCATAAAGCTTTTTGCCTCCAAATTAGGACCATGGGAGTATTTTGCAGGTTCCGGCTGCATAAATTGGGCGGTTGCATATCCACGGCAGCTTACCTGTATCATCATCTTTTCATTCCATAAGAAACCGGTGGCCTTAGGCAGGCTGGTTGGATTGGTCAGTTCATAATATTGATTATCTTCGGATGCACGTATCATAATCACTTCTCCTTTTTATGTCACAAATTTTTAGCATTGTATCCTATCTCTATTTTACTTTGGTCTAACGATTATAACTTAATTTATGATTTGAGAGTCAAAAGCCTCAAAAAACTTAATTAATGAATAACCCGGTATATATATTCATTTTGTCGTAGACCGGCTGACAAGGCTGTTTATGTCCGACTAGAGACTCAGCAAAAAGCTGAGCAGTGCGATGCTTTTTGCATCTATGAGGCTCTACAAAGGACATGCCGCAGGAAGGTAAGGTAGACAAAATGAATATATATACCGGGTTATTCATTTTACAACCTAAATTAGGCTTTTGACTCTCAAATCATTTTTTTAACTTTATACTTTTTACTTCTATACTTATGTCTGCTTTATAATGAAACCATTTTAGCGTTTTCCAAATCGGTATCCCATATCGTATGCTTTTTTACAGTCCTCTGGAAAAATCTCTTCCCGGCGTTTTGCCTTTTCTTCCTCATTAAAAGCGGAAGATTCATATTTGGTGTAGTCATCAAACTGATAGGTATCCGTAACAAATAAGCTTTCCGTTTCACCAAAAGTCCTTGCTAAAGGATTCTCAATGGTGGTTGAAAACATCTGTTTATAACCTACTTTATCTAAATATGCTTCCGGTACATTCATGGTATAAATCAGCCCCACCGGTATTTTATTCTGATTCAAGTTGGAATAATTCTTATCGTAAACCAGGTATTGAAAGATAAGACGCTCCAGAAAGGACCTCATCTCACCGGTAACCATACCCAGATAAATTGGAGAACCCAGAATTAAGGCATCCGCATTCTGGATTTTCTCAAACAATGGTTTTAAGTCATCCTTTACCGCACAGTTTCCATAACTTTTACTGCCAATCCGCTTACAGGCAAAACAACTGATACAGCCTTTATAATCAAGGTCATAAAGGTTAATAAGTTCAACCTCCGCTCCGGCAGAAACTGCGCCTTCCATGGCTTGTTTTAATAAAGTTGCCGTATTCCAATTCTTTCTGGGACCACCGTTAACAGCTAATACTTTCATACTTTTCTTTCACTCTTCCCAGCATCGCATACGTGACATACTGCCTTAGGCAGCCGCTGGCACCTTTCTCTTATCATATATCCTTACAAACTTCGCGACCTGGCTGTCCAAAGCCGCAAAAAGCCCATGAGAATCCTACATAATACTAACATATTTTTCTTGAAAATGTAAAGGATAATCGACACCCTTAATAACTGCAAACCTACCAGGATTCTGCGATTCCCTTTGCTGCTGATTTCTTCCTGGATTACCAGTGGCGAAAGTCGCAGAAACAATTGACATCAACCTATTTAAACATTATAATATCGATAATCAGATACTGAAATATACGAAAGGGGAGATAGCCCGTGAATGAAGAAAAAGTTATGCCCATTAAAATTTCAACCCAGGCTTTGGAACGCATGCCCTATTATCTGCAGTACTTAAGGCAGTTGCAGAAGGAAGGTACTATGGTTATCGCTTCACCTGCTATTGCCACAGATCTTTCCCTGAGTGAGATTCAGGTAAGAAAAGACCTGGCTGCCGTAAGTACCCAGAAAGGAAAGCCGAAAGCAGGTTTTATGATACAGGATTTGATTTATAATATGGAAGATATTTTAGGGTATCATAATGTAAAGGATGCAGTACTTGTAGGGGCGGGTTCTCTTGGCAGGGCACTGCTGTCTTATAAGGGGTTTGACAGCAGCGGAATGCATATTGTAGCTGCTTTTGATATAGATGAAACGATTATCGGCGCTGAACTCTACGGTAAAAAGGTTTTATCCGTTAATAAGCTAAGCGGCATGTGCAGAAGACTAAACGTTCATATTGGAATCATAGCTGTCCCGCAGGATATGGCCCAGACTGTATGTGACCAGCTGGTAGCCGGAGGAATCCAGGCAATCTGGAATTTTGCCCCCATACATTTAACTGCTCCGGATGAAATCTTAATACAGAATGAAAATATGTCGGCTTCCCTGGCAATCCTTTCAAAACACCTGCAGGAAAAAATAAACTTAAACAATTAAATGGAGGCACCTAAAGTTGAATACCTTATATTTTAAATATGCCATTGAGGTGGAACGTTTAGGTTCCATAACCCAGGCAGCTGACAACCTGTATATGGCACAGCCTAACTTAAGCAAAGCAATCAAAGAATTAGAAGACAGTCTTGGTATTTCCATATTTAAAAGGACTTCAAAAGGAGTTATTCCCACCCAAAAAGGTTCGGAGTTCCTTATATATGCTAAAAACGTATTGGCTCAGATTGATAAAATGGAAGCTTTAAATACTACCGATGATACAAATAGACAGTGCATCAACATGTCCATTCCACATGGGACTTATATTGCCGATGGTATAACAAACTTTGTTTCTGCACTGGACCAGAATAAAGAAATCAATATTAATATAAAAGAAACCAATTCTATGGAGGCTATCAATAATATTATTTATGATAAATTTGATATCGGCATTATCAGATATCAATCTGTTTACGAGAATTATTTTTTGGATTACCTGGCAGATAAGAATTTCTGTAATGATCTTATATGGGAATATGAATTATTAGCCTTAATGTCAACGCATCATGCTCTTGCATCGGTGAAAGAAGTCCACTTTTCCGATTTAAATGATTCTATGGAAATTATGCACGGTGATATTACGATTCCGTACATCTCCTCCGGTGAATCAAAAAAATCCAAGGAAGCTACGCAGCTTGATAAACGGATCTATGTATACGAACGCAGTATTCAATTTGATCTGCTTTCCCGTATTCATAATACATTTATGTGGGTTTCTCCTATTCCTAAAAAGTTATTGGAGCGGTATGATCTTACACAAAGAAAATGCAGTGTTCCAAATCATCAGTACAAGGATGTTTTGATTTATCCAAAGGGCTATAAGTTTACATCTCTTGATAAAAAGTTGATTGACAAGATTTATGAGGCGAAAAATGAAGTGGCTTATCGGGAATATTACTAATTCTGTTTGGTTATTAATTGACGAAAGTTATCAGTTGCCGAAACTTCGCAGTTTTAGGGGGATGGCTACCTGATGGAGCCGGGATAAAATCAGCATGGAATGTTTTGATATGGAAGTAGTGGTTTGGAGGTATCTCGTAAGCTTAGATTCTTCGCCTGAATTCATTAATGGCTTTTTCATGTGGTAAAGCTAGAGGAAACAGGCACAAACTCCTCGTTTCACTCGTCAGACAGTGTGCCTGTTCCCTCTAAACCACATTCAAAATCCATAAATGAATTATGCAGGCTCAGAATAATGCGCTTACGAGATACCTCCAAACCACTACTTCCAGGTACAGTTTTCGAGCTGATTTTATCCCGGCTCTATCAGATTGTTATTTAGGCTGTGAACTGCGAAGTTTCTCCTGTTTTGCTGGGTGCAGATGTGCAGTTAATGAATTTATGGGTTTGATAAGGGGTTGGGGTGGTATATGTCTATAATATATATCTTTTGTTAGGTGACATGTTTTTAACCGTTGCCTTCTGTCCCAATCTCGGAGCGAATTGGCAAGTGCAGGATGTACAAATTTTGTGATATATGTTTTAGAAGTAAATTTGAACTATTTTTTGTATATTCTTATTATTGGTCTGAGGTAATACTTAATGTCTGCTGATGTACTGCTGATTGTACTCTTTTGAATTTATCTCTAAAATATATCGTTTCATATCTTTTGATATAAACCTATGCTATAAAACGAAGCAGCTATATATCCTAACCAGTATATCGATATCGCAATATTGATATACTGGTTTTTTCATATGCAATTCCATATATCAGACGTTTGTTTTTTATATGTCTACTGAATCATTGCTTAATCTTTGGGACTTGATTTTATATTTAATGCATTTCTTTGTATTTCTTATATTAAGGTTTATACTTTTATTGTTTTCTTCTTTTCGATGCTTTATCGTGTAATGGCTTCTTTCTTTCCTTTTTTGACTATGTATGTGATTTTTTATGTAGCATTAAATCACAAGGATGCTTATTTTTACCTTTCGTTTTTAGTACTGCTGTTTTTATTGGTTTGTTTCATAAATATATTTATTTTACTTATATTGCCTAATATTACCTTATATGCTATTTTGATTTGCATTTCTTTATATCGATATTTGTATATCGATATTCTTTCTTTATATTTCACACTGAATTTTTGGTTTGTTAAAATAATAACAATGAATTTTGAATACCAAACAAGTTACCTGCCGGACCTTTTACCTGGGACCCTTGGCAGCAGACAGGAGTTATTATGAATCAGATTGTAAATAAGGAACAATTGAATCCTACCGTTACTCTTATGGAGATTGATGCACCTTTGATTGCTAAAAAGGCGGAACCGGGACAATTTATTATCCTGCGTGTAGATGAGAACGGTGAGCGGATTCCACTTACTATTGCAGATTATAACAGAGAAAAAGGTACCATAACTATTATATTTCAGATTGTTGGAGCAACTACGGAGGCCTTAAATCACTTACAAACCGGTGATTATATCCATGATTTCGCCGGTCCTTTAGGAAAAGCTACGGAAACAGATGGTTTAAAGAAAGTAGCAGTAGTCGGCGGCGGTGTCGGATGTGCCATTGCTTATCCAATCACTAAGAAACTCCACGAGCTTGGATGTGAAGTACATTCCATCGTAGGGTTCCGTAACCGGGAATTGGTTATTTTAGAAGAAGAATTTAAAAAGGCCAGCAGTAAACTTGTTTTAATGACCGATGATGGAAGTCATGGAGAAAAAGGTCTAGTAACGGATGCCTTAAAGCAGTTAATAGAGGACGGAAATCAATATGATGCTGTAATTACCATCGGTCCTCTTATTATGATGAAGTTTGTATGCAATTTAACAAAAACTTACAATATTAAGACCATTGCCAGTATGAATCCGATTATGATTGACGGCACCGGCATGTGCGGCGGCTGCCGTTTAAGCGTCGGCGGTAAAACACAGTTTGCCTGTGTTGACGGACCGGATTTTGATGGTCATGAAATTGACTTTGACGAAGCGATTACCCGCTCCCTGATTTACAAACCATTTGAACGGGAAGCTCATGAAGCTTTATGCAATCTTTATCAGATGGAGGTGAAATAATATATGCCGAATATGTCCCTAACTAAAAATGAGATGCCCTTACAGGCAGCAGATATCCGTAATAAGAACTTTTTAGAGGTTTCCTTAGGTTATACGAAAGAGCAGGCTATCGATGAAGCAAAGCGCTGCCTTAATTGTAAACATAAACCCTGCATTGGAGGATGTCCCGTACAGATCGACATTCCAGCTTTTATAGAAGAAATGGCTGAGGGAAATTTTGAAGCGGCTTATGAAGTAATTACCAGGTCCAGTTCCCTTCCTGCGGTATGCGGAAGAGTCTGTCCCCAGGAATCCCAGTGTGAACAAAAATGTGTCAGAGGAATTAAGGGTGAACCGGTTGCTATTGGCAGGTTAGAGCGGTTTGCAGCCGATTACCATAATGCAAACAGTATGGAAAAAGCTGTAAAGCCTACCCCCAACGGTCATAAAGCTGCGGTTATTGGTTCTGGTCCTTCCGGGCTTGCCTGTGCCGGCGATTTAGCTAAGAAAGGTTATGCCGTAACTGTATTTGAAGCACTTCATTTAGCCGGCGGTGTACTGGTATATGGTATTCCTGAATTCCGTCTGCCAAAGGCCATTGTGCAGAAAGAAATTAATACCTTAAAAGAACTAGGGGTTAAAATCGATACCAATGTTATTGTTGGAAAAACTCTGTCTATAGAAGAATTAAAAGAAGAATATGGATTTGAAGCTGTATTTATCGGCTCGGGTGCCGGTCTTCCAAGATTTATGAATATTCCTGGTGAAAATTTAAAAGGTGTTTATTCTGCCAATGAATTCTTAACCCGTGTAAATCTTATGAAAGCCAACCATGCAGATAGTACCACTCCTATCCAGAAGGGTAAAAAAGTTACCGTAGTAGGCGGCGGTAATGTTGCCATGGACGCTGCCAGATGTGCCAAACGATTAGGCGCCGAAGTTACTATAATCTATCGCCGTACAGAAAAAGAACTTCCTGCAAGACTTGAGGAAGTAGAGCATGCCAAAGAAGAAGGCATTGAGTTCTTATTCTTAACCAATCCCCTTGAAATCAAAGGTGATACCAACGGCTGGGTTACTGCACTTCGCTGCCAGGAAATGACCTTAAGTACCCCCGATGAATCAGGACGTGCCAAACCAATACCCCTTGACGGCAGTGAATTCGACAAAGAAACGGATTGTGTGATTATGTCTATTGGTACTTCTCCAAATCCCCTCATTAAGTCCTCCACCAAAGGTCTTGAAACACAGAGATGGGGTGGAATTATCGCAGAAGAGACTACTGGATTAACTTCTCTTGAAGGCGTATATGCCGGTGGCGATGCAGTTACCGGTGCTGCAACTGTCATCCTTGCCATGGGTGCCGGAAAAACCGCCGCCGCTGCAATGGATCAGTACATTATGGGGAAAGGGAAACTATAAAAGAAATTTATTATAAGAAAGGTTGCCGCACTGAGAATCTTTCACACATTCTTATTTGTGGCATTATCCCAGACCGCCTGGGATATGTAATGGGTGTAAATCATGATTTATAAATCCATATCCGCGCAGACCTTAAAGCGTCTGCCTGTTTACCTCGATTTATTAAATTCTCTTCCGGCAGATAAATTCACCTTTATTTCGGCTACAACCATAGCCGAGGCCTTGAGATTAAATGATGTTCAGGTAAGAAAAGATTTGGCTTTAATCAGTTCCGGCGGACGTCCGAAAATTGGATACCAGACAAAGAACCTGATTTATGATATAGAAAAGTTCTTAGGATATGACAATGTAGACAGTGCGGTACTTGCAGGTGCCGGAAGTTTAGGGCGGGCACTTCTCTCCTATGACGGTTTCTCCAAATACGGACTTGATATTGTGGCAGCTTTTGATGTGGATGAAACGATTATTGACACTACCATTAACGGAAAACAGGTACTCTCTTCCGACAAACTTAATACATTATGCAGCCGTATGAAAGTAAGAATCGGAATTATAACCGTACCAGCTCCTTATGCCCAGGAAATCTGCGATCAGATGGTAAAAAGCGGAATTCTTGCCATATGGAACTTTACAACGGTTACTTTAAAGGTTCCAGATACTATCCTGGTGCAAAACGAAGATATTGCCTTTTCACTGGCTAAGTTATCTAAGAATTTATCCAATCGGTTGAATATCTTATGATTTTCAACCAGCTGAATAACCTACGATTTTCATCCGTTTAAATAATCATTTACCGTTTAAATAATCATTTACCTTTTACAATAATAAGTACTTATTAGATTACTGATTTATATACAATCAATAAATACAAAAATAAGTTCATTTTCAGGAGGATTCTATGAGCGAAACATTTGACTACAAGGTTGTCGATGAAATCATTGGCGAACTTGGAAACCGGCAAAGTGCGATTATTGCTATTTTGCAGAATATACAGGAGTATTACCGCTACCTACCGAAGGAAGTATTTCCTTATCTTTCAGAAAAACTGGGTATCAGTCAGGCTAAAATCTATAGTGTTGCAACTTTTTATGAGAACTTTTCCCTTAAACCAAAGGGTAAATATGTGATAAAAGTTTGTGACGGTACTGCCTGTCATGTAAGGAAATCCATTCCAATACTGGAAAGACTCCGCAAGGAATTAGGATTATCAGAAGCAAAAGCTACCACAGATGACTTATATTTTACCGTAGAGACAGTTTCCTGTCTTGGCGCTTGCGGACTTGCTCCGGTACTTACTGTAAATGATAAGGTATATCCTGCCATGACCCCGGATAAAGCGGCAGAACTTCTTAATGAATTAAAGGAGGCAAACTAAATGCTTAAAGAAAGAAAAGAATTAGTAAACTTACGCAGCATCTATGAAACCTCTCTTAAGGCGGAAACAAAAAAAATCCTGGTTTGTGCGGGTACCGGCTGTATCTCAAGTGGTTCTCTGGAAATCTATGACCGCCTTACAGAAATTTTAAAAGAACAAAATATTCCCTGTTCCATCGAATTGCAGGAAGAACCTCACGGGGAAGCCGTAGGTATGAAAAAAAGCGGCTGCCATGGTTTTTGCGAAATGGGTCCTTTAGTCCGAATCGAGCCTCAAGGATATCTTTACACAAAAGTTAAGCTTACCGACTGTGAAGAAATAATCGAGAAAACCATTAAAGAAGGCAAGCACATTGAACACCTGGCTTATCAAAAAGGTGGAACTATACATAAGAAGCAGGAAGAAATTCCTTTTTATAAAAAACAGACCCGTCTGGTGCTTGACCACTGCGGACATATTGATGCCACTTCCATAAAAGAATATCTTGGTATCGGCGGCTATACTGCTTTTGAGAAAGCTCTCTTCGATATGAACGGAGATGACATTATTAATGAAATCACCGAATCAAACCTAAGAGGCAGAGGGGGCGGCGGTTTCCCTGCCGGAAGAAAATGGTCCCAGGTAAAACGTCAGAAAACAGAACAGAAATATATCGTATGTAACGGTGATGAAGGAGATCCAGGCGCATTTATGGACCGCAGCATTATGGAAGGTGATCCTCACCGTATGCTTGAAGGCATGATGATTGCAGGTCTTGCCTGCGGTGCCAGCGAAGGTTACATCTATGTACGTGCCGAATATCCCATGGCAGTCAGCCGTTTAAGAACCGCGATTGCACAAGCTGAAGAATTGGGGCTGTTAGGCGATCACATTCTTGGAACAGATTTTAGTTTCCATCTTCATATAAACCGCGGTGCTGGTGCATTTGTCTGTGGAGAAGGCAGTGCCCTTACCGCTTCCATTGAAGGAAACCGAGGCATGCCAAGGGTAAAACCTCCAAGAACCGTAGAACACGGACTTTTTGATATGCCTACTGTATTAAATAACGTAGAAACCTTTGCTAATGTCCCACTGATTATCAATAATGGTTCCGACTGGTATAAAGGTATCGGTCCAGAAAAAAGTGCGGGAACAAAAGCCTTTGCTTTAACCGGAAATATAGAAAACACCGGACTGATTGAAGTACCGATGGGTACTACTCTCCGTGAAGTAATATTTGATGTAGGGGGTGGAATGAGAGACGGCGGCGAATTTAAAGCAGTCCAAATCGGCGGTCCCTCCGGCGGATGTCTTACGAAAGAACAACTAGATCTTCCACTGGATTTTGATTCTTTAAAAAAAGCAGGTGCCATGATTGGTTCCGGCGGACTTGTAGTTATGGATTCCAATACCTGTATGGTGGAAGTAGCCCGTTTCTTTATGAATTTCACCCAGAATGAATCCTGCGGAAAATGTGTTCCCTGTAGGGAAGGCACTAAACGGATGTTAGAGATTTTAGAACGCATTGTTGAAGGAAAAGGCGAGGATGGCGATATCGAGCTGTTACTGGAACTGGCCGATACCATTTCTGCTACTGCCCTTTGCGGTCTTGGCAAAACTGCTGCACTTCCTGTTATCAGTACCATTAAAAACTTCAGAGAAGAATACGAAGCCCATATCTATGAAAAACGATGTCCGGCAGGCAGCTGCCAGAAATTAAAGAAGATTCACATTGATGAAGCCCTGTGCAAAGGCTGTTCCAAATGTTCAAAAGCCTGTCCGGTATCCGCTATCTCCGGTAAAATCAAAGAACCCTTTGTTATTGACCAGACTAAGTGTATTAAATGTCAGGCCTGTATTTCAACCTGTCCGTTCCATGCTATTATGGAAGACTAGAATATATTAGAAAAGAAAGGATGCCACTTTGTAATACTCATGCCTCAAATCCTGGGGCTATGGATTATAAACGGTATGTAATGGGTATTTTATGAAAACGAACGATTATATGCTTATAGATGGGATGCCGGTTGAAATAAACGGAGAGAAAAACCTCCTGGAGCTGATTCGCAAAGCCGGAATCAAGCTGCCAACCTTCTGCTATCATTCCGAACTGTCCATTTACGGTGCCTGCCGTATGTGTATGGTGGAAAATCAATGGGGCGGACTGGATGCTGCCTGTTCCACACCTCCAAAAGCCGGTATGGAGATACGTACCAACACCGGACGGCTTAGAAAATACCGCAAAATGATTTTAGAACTGCTCCTTGCCAATCATTGCAGAGACTGTACTACCTGTAATAACAACGGAAACTGTAAGCTGCAGGATCTGGCTATAACCTTTAACATAGAAGGGGTACGCTTTCCTAATACGGCGGCAGAACCCAAAATTGACGATTCTTCCTCCTGTATTACCAGGGATCAGAACAAATGTATCCTCTGCGGTGACTGTGTCCGCATGTGTAATGAAATACAAAATGTCGGTGCCATCGACTTTGCGCACCGCGGTTCCAAAATGACCATAAGTACTGCTTTTGATAAGCCAATTGCCTCTTCACCCTGTGTGGGTTGTGGTCAATGTGCCGCAGTATGTCCAACCGGAGCAATTGTCGTAAAAAATGATAAAAATAAAGTCTGGAAAGCTCTTGATGAAGCAAATACAAAAGTTACCGTACAGATAGCTCCAGCCGTACGTGTCGCAATCGGCAAGGAATTAGGTCATTCCAACGGAGAGAATACCATAGGTAAAATCGTTGCCGCATTAAGACGCATGGGCTTTGATGAAGTCTATGATACTTCCACCGGTGCAGACTTAACTGTACTGGAAGAATCCAACGAATTGATGAAGCGTCTGGAAGCCGGAAACACCACTATGCCGCTTTTCACTTCCTGCTGCCCTGCCTGGGTTAACTACTGTGAAAAGAATTACCCCGAACTCATCACTGATGTATCCACCTGCCGCTCTCCTATGCAGATGCTTGCTTCTGTAGTAAAAGAACAGGGAAAGACTTCAAAAAGAAACCATATACATGTAGCCGTTATGCCATGCACCGCTAAAAAATACGAAGCTTCCAGAGACGAATTTAAAGCTGAAGGAATTCCCAACGTAGATTATGTCATCACTACTCAGGAACTAATCCAAATGATTAAAGAATCCGGTGTCATATTTGCCGATTTGGAACCAGAAGCAGTTGATATGCCTTTTGGTACCATGACCGGAGCCGGTATGATCTTTGGTGTAACCGGTGGTGTGACAGAAGCTGTATTAAGAAGGCTCTCTTCCGATAAATCTTCCACTTCTCTTAAGTCCCTTGCTTATCAAGGTGTCCGTGGAATGGAAGGCGTAAAAGAAACTACTGTTGTATTTGGAGAAAAAGAACTCCGCATTGCTATTGTAAGCGGACTAAAAAATGCAACAGACTTAATTGAAAGAATAAAAGCCGGCGAACATTTTGACTTTGTAGAGGTCATGGCTTGTCCGGGAGGCTGCGTAAGCGGTGCCGGTCAGCCCTTTTCCTCCAGAGAGGATAAAGAAAAACGAGGCAAAGGACTCTATTCCGCAGATAAGCTTGCAACGATTAAACGCTCTGAAGAAAGTCCTCTGATGATGTCCTTGTACAATGGTCTTTTAAAAGGCCGTGTTCATGAACTCCTGCATGTTCATTATCATGCAAATACAAAGGAGGAGAAATAATATGCTTGAACTTAGTGTCTGTATCGGAAGTTCCTGCCACTTAAAAGGCTCTTATAATATTATACAACTCTTCCAGCAGATGATTGAAGAAAATGGTCTTCATGATAAAATTGATTTTAAAGCCAATTTCTGTATGAAAGAATGCCAGGGTGATGGTGTAGCTGTTTCTATAAATGGAACAGCTCACCACTTACAGCCGGAAAAGGCAAGGGAATTTTTTAAAGAAACTATTATGCCAATATTAAACTAATTTCTTATATAGACTTATTTTATGTAAATTAGTTTTCCTATATATATTATTTTATTGTTCATACTATTTATATCATTCATTTATTTATTGTTAAAACTGGTTTTTCATTAAAAAGCCTGATTTATAAACATTCATTTATCTATAATTTGCAAGAAATAATCGACACATTGGGAAACCAATTACAGAATGGAAGTTTAATGAAAAACTGAATTACTAATTATTTTGCTAACTATCTTTTAATCTTTGATAAATAATATACTTAAACAACAAACAAACAACACTAAGAACCCGGTAAGATATCTTACCGGGTTTTTGGTGTCCATAATTCGAATTATTAAGCAGACCTTGCTTATGATTTTACCTGATTGGAAGAGACTTTATGTCTTTTGAATAGACCATTGTCCGTATTGTTGTATATCAATGGGATTGAACATCGATATTATAACTAATTTTCTTCTGTTTTCAGGTTTCATTTCATTATGTTCTCGTATATTTTCTGGTATAAGGACATACTTCTATACATTTACCGCATAACGTTATAACCTTATCAATGGATTTAGCAGCAATCTCTCTTGCCTTCTTTCTGCAGGCAGCTGCATTAAAATATTCATCTCTGTCAAGTTCTGGACTCCAGCCCCTGCCGGAGATAGCCTTGCCAGGGCATGCATCTTTACAGCGCATACAGCTTCCGCATTTAGACTGGAGGATTGATGAATTATATTCAAGAGGCGCATCTGTAAGAACCGAAGTTAAACGAACTGCCGAACCGTATTTTTCTGTTATAAATAAAGCACTTTTACCAATCCACCCAAGTCCGGCATTTACTGCCACAGTCTTATGAGGCATTACTGTTCTGAAATTGCTATATTCTTTGCTGCTTGTAACCGTCTGTGGATATGCATTATATCCCTGTTTCTTTATGTATTCTGCACACTCAATCGCCAGTTCATCTAACTTGTTATTAAGCCTGTAATACCCATCATAATAGTCCATGGTAGGATAATTGCTGATATTTTTTATGATATCCTTCTCAAAGGCAAGTAGGATGGATATTCCGATGGGATATGCCGGTACTTCTATCGAGCCCTCTACCGAATCCACACTTTGAGGTCCATCCTCTATACTGGCATATAAACCTTCAAGCCTTGCAAAGCCTACAGCCGATGCCCCGTTTTCTAACAGTAATTGTTCAATTTTATCCTTCATACCATTCTCCCTAACCTTCCCCTGTAATACCTTTAGTGTACTGATAAAAGGGCTCAGGTATACCCTTATAATATCTTGCTTCAACCATTCCGTTATTGTCATTCCCCATAAGTATAGCCTTTAACAATAATTAAATTTATTTTATACTATTATATACAATATAAGGGATTTTGTACAATAAAATTCTAATTCTGAACTAGATCGGATAATTCATCGGATAATTCTAGACTTTAACTAGTTTACATTTTTTTCTTTATATGGTAAACTTAATGAAAGTTTGCTGACAGCAGTCTGTCTGCTGTTTTATTTATTCCTCACATTCCATGAATGGAGGATTCTTGTGACTCGTATAAGAAAATTCGTAATAACAATCTTATTATGTATCCCTTTATTAAGCCTATCCATACCTATACAGCCTGTTTCGGCTAAATCTGCTATTGCTGATCTTTCTTTTATTATTCTGTCTCAGTATAGTGCCACTGCCAATATCGGAGAAGAAATCCTGCTTTTTGCAGTTACCTCCAATGGTAAATTTCCGACCTGGAAAAGCAGTAATTCAAAGGTTGCATCCGTTAATACCTATGGAGTCGTAACTGCTAAAAAAGCAGGAACTGCCGTCATTACTGCAAAGATAAAAAATGCCGAGGCAGCCTGCCGTATTACCGTTAATAAGACCAAGGTAACCATTAACTTAACCAGTGCCTCCATCGAACACGGCGAAACCCTTAAGCTCACCGCAAAATCTTCGAATGGCTCTCAAATTGTTTGGAAAAGCAGTAAGAAAAGCATTGCCGTCATTGACGATAAGGGCACTGTAACCGGTTTAAAGCCTGGTGATACTGTAATAACTGCCAAAGCCGACGATACTTCCGTGACCTGCAATCTTAAGGTTAAATCCCCTTCGGTTAAATTAAGTAACTCTTCGGTAAAATTATACCGGGGGCACTCCGTTCAAATCACCGCATTCGTTTCTTCTAAGATAGCCCCAACCTGGAAAACCAATAAAAAAAGTGTTGCTCTGGTAGATGAAAATGGTACTATAACCGGGATAAAAAACGGAATTGCCGTTATTACTGCTACCGTTGATGGTGTCATAAAAACCTGTAATGTTACCGTGTTAAAACCAGAAATAACCCTAAGCTTGAAAGAACTTACTTTAAAGAAAGGTGCTGATGCAACCATCACCGCATCTGTATCTTCCGGTAACGAACCGGTCTGGTCTACCAGTAATCCCAATATTATAGCCATCAGCTCAAAGGGCAAAATAACAGCACTGGAAAAAGGTACTGCTTATGTCTATGCCAGCGAAGATGGAACTAAGGTCAGATGCAGTGTTAAAGTAACCAATTAATTGCATTGTGAGGGATAAATCAGCAAACTTTTAAATGCAGCTATCTTACTTAACAATCGAATTATTTCTTTTTGCTTTGCTTATCTTTCGCATGTTCCAGGTTCTCATTCACTCGAAACGTCACTATTCTGGTTACTAAATCAAATGGAATGGGTCTGTCATTGGAAAATTGTATTGCCCCTTTGGAGTTTTTATATTCCGTCAATTCTGCCTTAAACGTTTCTACACCCGTTTCACCAGGGTAAATCCCTATATGATTTTTAAAAGCGGCAAAATGTATCAGATTGCCCTTAAGGAAGAAGGTTGGCATCCCCCAGCTGATCTTTTCCACCGCTTCCGGTGCTGCTTCCTGGATAACCTTTCTTAATTGCTGTAATTTTTCCTGTATATCAGGTGTGAAATTCATAATATATTCATCTATCGTATCAAACTTGATCTTATCCATATTTAACTTTTCTCCTTTATCCATATTGTTAAAGAGTTTATAGTTCCTAACAAAAGTATACTTGTACAAGATAGGCTTGTCAACGGATTAAAACTATACTTTTAACATCTTGGCTATTCAGGCATAACATAGTATTATAAATGAAATCGGAGTAATGTAATATGCCCAGATACAGAACAGTTAATCCCTATGGCATGGTCTATATCATGACGAATTCCTCGGCTGGTAATCAGATTGCTGCCTTCAAAAGTTACACTGACGGCTCTCTTACTTTATTAGACCTATACGATACCTATGGTAATGGTACCGGTACTAAAGAAGTTTCCGCTGCAACACCTAATGACGGAATTGATACCCTTGCTTCACAAGGCTCCATAGCAATATCCCGTGACAGACGCTTTCTTTTTAATGTAAATGCGGGAAGTAACAGCATCTCAAGCTTTCGGATTGCAGGTAGTGGCAGACTTTCCTTCGTTAGTGTGGTACCTTCCGGCGGTTTACAGCCAAACAGTTTAGATGTATACGATAATCTGCTTTACGTTTCCAATGTAGGTGATACGGAAAACAATTTCAATTCCAACATCACAGGTTTTTATGTAGATGCAGAAGGATTCCTGTCAGTTATTCCTGACTCATCCCGTTCCCTTAGTACCCAGAATGCACAACCGGCCCGTGTTCTATTCAGTCCAAACAAACATCATCTTATTGTATCCGAACTAACCACCAACCGATTGAGCGTATTTGAAGTTTATCAGGACGGTACTTTAGCCGGACCTGTAATCAATCATTCAAACGGGGAAGGTCCCTTTGGTTCAATCTTCACCCCCCAGGGAGCTCTCCTCATTGCAGAAGCAGGCTCTAACGCACTTTCATCTTATACCCTTTTCCGTAATGGTGAACTGGAGGTAATAAGTGGTTCTGCCGGTAACGGTCAACAAGCTACCTGCTGGGTTGTAACAACACCGAATGGATTTTTTGCTTATACCTCTAATGCAGGAAATGGTACCATTTCAATCTACCGGGTTAACCAGTATGGTTCCCTAACGATAGTAGAAAGCTTATACAGTACACAGGATGCCCTCGGAGTTCCAATTGACAGTGGAGTCAGCCGGGACGGACGTTATTTTTATGTATTAAACGGGAATCAGGGCTCCATATCCGTATTCCGGATTGCTGCTAATGGATATCTTCATTATTTACAGAAAATAAAATGCGATGAAATACCGGAGCTTGGTACACAAGGACTGGTAGTATACTGATAAAAAAATTGATATAAAGCAGCCGGTTAATTGATTAAAATTAACTGTCTGCTTTATATCAGCTTTTATCACTTGCTTAAATTATTATGGATGTCAGAGACCTTATCAATTTCGAATCCTTAGATCGTATAATTATCTTAATGGAGCGTTACTTTTTCATAAACCGTTCATCCGAAGTATTCATCCAGGTCAAGACCAGTTAAGAGCCTTGGTGAAAATACTTTTCAGCAATCTTTTCAGAAGTACGGGTTGCAAGGGCCTGGGTAGTAAGGGTAGGATTAGGTCCGCCAATTCCATTATAAAGTACACTGTTGTCTGCAATATAGAGACGTTTAACCTGATACGCCTCACAATTGGTATCGGTCACATATCCCATACGCATAGTACTTGTAATATGGATAAATATTCCTGTCGGCCAGTTGGATCGTATTATCGTTCTTGCCCCTGCATTCCTGTAAATTTCTGATGCAATAACGGCTAAACGATCTCTCTTCCTTTTATCATTTTCACTTGGCTGATAATAAATAAGCGGAATATAACCATTCTCATCTTTTATCTCTTTATCCAATGAGACCCTGTTATTTTGATTCACATCATCATCCGTAAATATAAGGGCACTTAGTGTTCTTGGGTACTCTCTCATAAATTCTTTCAGCTGTTCCCCCACTACTCTGCCTTCTATGTCCCAGGGAACCTCTGCATTAGCTTTGTTCAGGAAGTGATAACCTTGTTCACTGGTACCATAGACTAACGAAGAATACAATCCAGGACCCATTCCATAGATTTGAACGACACCAAGTCCCGGATAATCAAGTCTGGCAGCCGCATTTTGTCCGACAAAGGGTTGGATCGCTGTTACCCCCAGCGTATCCATTAAAACCTTCTCATCAAATATTGCGGATACATTATCAAACCAGTGATTTAACAAGCCTCTGCCCACCCATTCATTTTCAGGCAATTCAGAATTCAGCCACAGCCTGGGAGTCTCAATTCCCCCTGCCGCCATTACAACAACCTTTGACCTTAACTCACCGATTTCACCGGTCCAGGTATTACGGTACCTTACTCCTACCGTACGAAGTCCTTCTACTGTATCTTCCTCCGTCAGAATCTTTATAACAAAGGTATTGGGTCTGACCTCAACATTACCGGTGCGCAGACCCCTTGGTATGTAACTTGCAAAGGTAGACCGTTTTGCTACTCCTTCAACAGTAGGGCCGATATGACACCCATTCACGCAATGCCCTCTTAAGGTACAGCCAACTGAATTATTGGTGTTAAAATCAAAGTCCGGATCATTGATCTGGGGGTTTGGGCGCAATATGGCATTGGGCTGGGAACGGTAACCGGGTTCAGTTAAATCAGGGGTATTAAGAGCCTGGTACCCGGCTTTTCTGGCTCCATAAAAAAACAGTTCTTCTTTAGCCGTTACTGGTGCCTGCCTTACCGGCAATGTTTGTTCTACTCTTTCATAATAAGGAATCAACTCCTCATAAGTGATTGGCCAGATATTGTTTACGGACTGTGGAAATGCACGGGGGCAATTAGCGAAATAATGCAGGGTGCTGCCGCCTACCCCTGCGTTCTGCCAGGTAAAACCTCCGTTGACAATGTTCCTCACCCAGGTGCTTTTATTTCTATCGGCCGGTCCCCAGCGAAACTTACCCGTTGCAAAATCATTCATATCATCTTCTAAATCTGTAAAACATTCTTTTAATATATCAATACTTAAATCCTCCGGGTTTGAACTTCCTGTTCCTCCGGGAGAAGAATTCGGTTTTGGCCATTTGGAATTCCCATACCAGGCTCCTGCTTCCAGTACCAGTACTTTAATCCCTAACTCACCAAGCTCCCTAGCGGCAACCGCACCACCTCCGCCGGCTCCGATAACTATTACATCAGCGTCATTAATCATAAAACTCCTATCTGTGCGCCTTAGCGCACATTAAAATCAGGATGTTGAAAAATGTCATTCTTTTTCAACTTAACTCCTATCCGTGCGCTTTAGCGCACATTGAATCAGGATGTTGAAAAATGTCTTTCTTTTTCAACTTAACTCCTATCTGTACGCTTTAGCGCACACACTTTATTTATTGTACTGAATATCTTAAAACGCGGTAACCTAAAGAAGGACCGGGATAACCCACCTGACTCCAGCTTAAAGGATAAAATTCAAGTTTTCTGTCATCAGGAGGCATAAGTCTTGTTGATCCATATCCAAACCACTCCGAATAATAACCCATCATGGTATATCTAGTTAGAATCCCTGCAAAAGTAGTGACAAAACCCGGATTATCCGTATAGGGCATTGGCAGATCCGATAGATTCACTTTCAGTTCATCTAATAAGGTCAATGCCCGGAACCGGTCAACCGGTGCTAAGGCCGCAAAGGTCCCTCCCCCGGGAAACTGTGAGAAATCCAAAAGCCTGGTATTTTCTCCGATAAATATAAGCTGATCTGCTGCCATGTCAAGCATAACAGCGGTAGGCTCTGACATGGGAATAAAATAATAATTAAGAGTGATAATAAGATATTCATACGTATGCAGATTTAACGCTCCAAAATACTGTATTTTTCCATATTCCTCAGCCAGTCCGGGAGTTCTTGGAATGACAGCATCTACTAAAGCTTTAAAAGTTTCCGTCGTATACCTAAAACTATAATAATTCGGATCTGAGTAACTTTCATTCTCTGATTCATAAAACTTCTTATTCAATTTGCTGCCTGCCTTGATTATAATAGCTATTAAAAAATAATATGATTTTATTTTCCTGTTTATTACAAAAGAGCTGATATAATACCGGATAATCGGTATTGTATCAGCTCTTTTGCAATAAAATTTTATTCACCGTCTACAAATGTGGCATACGCCTTACCAAGCCCAAACTGTTTAACCTGCTCCACCATATGTCCGATATTTCCTTCCCCGGCAAATTTATTAAGGGCAAAAAAATCTTCCGTATTTTCCAGCCAGATAAGGGGATTGGCCTCCTCTTTTAATTCAATATTAAAACTGAGTATGCCTGCATATACCTCCACATAACAATCCTGATTATAATAGGTAAAATCCATCATGTGATATAACGTAATTTGATCCTTTCTGATTCCTGTCTCTTCTTCCAATTCCCGGTAGGCCGCAGGAAACCCTTCTTCTTTGGGTTCAATTTTACCTCCCACCAGATTATAAAGTCCCTTGTAGGGGTCTTTCCTTCTTTTGCAGAATAGTAGTTTACTCCTGTCCTGATTATACACTATAATACAATTATATCCCTGCATGCTGCGCTCTCTCCATTCTAAGGAAATATACGATATTGTCATCCCTTACTTTCCCTCAGTGTAACCTATCGCTCTACAGTTTCTCCTATTCCTTTATTAATATCTCAAATTTACGCTTTCCAATCTGCTGCTTTTCCAGTCGTCTAAAGCTTTTATTGGTGTTCTTCTGAGCTTTATCCATACAGATTCCAATAATTGTATTACTGCCGCATAGATCGTACAGCTTGTCCAGCAACAGATTAACACTTCCCACGTCCGCACCCTCCCAGCTTACTAAATCTCCATAGGGTACATCCGTCATAATAATATCCGGAATGGCAGTTAATGTAAGACCATTAAGGGCATTGGCCGCAAATACTTCTGTAACTATATTATTGTCTTCTCGTAATTCTAAGAGCCTTATGGCACTTTCTTCTGCTTCCTCATGGGATACTTTCCCATACTGTTCTTTTAATTCTCTGATTTGGCTGAGCCTTTTCTTTATACCTTCACTTTGAAGTAAGTCAAGGTTTGACCGTGCTGCATCAACTGCGGTCCTACTGATATCGCTTCCGATAATACGGGTAATCGTATTCCCGTATAAAAATCCTAAAACCGTAAGCAGATACCCGCCACCGCAGCAGCAATCATAAAGACAAATATCACGTTTCTTATCTGAGAATTCCAAACATCTTCCGAAAATCTCCTCTGCCAGCCTTGCAGGGAAATTCGTTATTCCTTTACAGTTATACAAAACCCTTCCGCTTGCAAAATCTTCGTAGTTATCCCTATTACCGTATCTGTATTCCATGATAGCCCAACTCTTTCCTCATATTCTCAGACAGTATCAAAATAATTCTCCCAGGCAGGCTGCTTTTTCATAAATTCTTCGGCCGTCTTATGAGCTACTGCACGATCAATGCCTTGGGTTCTCATAAGAAACTCTGACATCCCCTCTTTTTTTTCTTCAAAGGACTGCAGGGAACCGTCAGTCCTTGCACAATAAATACAATAGTCCTTGGATTCATCCTTAAGTGGATAATCTTCTGCCTTTGTCATAGGCATGCCACAGGAAATACATATCTTCATAAGTATCACTTCCTCTCATAAACTTTCACTTCTCAGACAGCCAGTAATTCAAGAAAATTTCTCACCAGCTCCTCTTTGTATCGGTTAAGGACCTTACCCTCCGGCGCGAATAATTCCTGATTTAGTAAATAATAATGCAAAAGCCCCAGCCAGGTATTAAAAATAAAATGAATGGGTATCTTTTTCAGTGTTCCTTCCTTAATACTAACCTCTAAAACTTTGCTCATATGAAACGAGACTGTAGACTGGATGGATAGATATATATATTTTACCTGTTCCGGTAATTGGCTGCTTTCACCAATCAGCCTTCGATAAAATTTCTGATGTTTTGTTAGTATTTCAATATGTGCATATAAAAATTCTTCAAGACTGCTATCATTCTCTGACAGTTCATGGAGCTGCCGATTCATATCTGTCCCAAATTGCTCTAAAAGATTCCTCTTTAAATCCTCTACTGTTGGAAAATGTGCAAAGATACTTCCATGGGCAATCTGAGCTTCTTTGGCAATACTAGTCGTTGTAGCACCAAAGCCCTCATTGGCATAAACCTTATAAGCTGCCTGTAATATCAGCTTTCTTGTTGACTCTTTTTGTAACTGCCGTTTACTTTGCTTCACTGATGACCTCCTTGCCTTCCTGAACTAACTCATAACTGCCTGAACCTCCCTGACTAATTCAGGGTATTTTTTTATAAGACGAGATTTGCCTAGATTGGATTTTAGTATCTTTATCATAATTTTATTATCTGACCCGGCAAACTTCTTAAGAAGTTCAAAGCCTTCCTCCGGCAGCTCGGTTACGAAAACGCTTAGGCAATATTCAAGACCTTTTATTAAAACACCAACCTCTTCGCTTCTCCTGATTTCTTCCTTTACTGTTAATAACTCTTTTAGGATATTCTCACTCATACTAAGGCTTAACCGAACTATTTCTTTGTCCTTTAAGATAGGCGGATGAGCCAGTGCTGCCAGAAAAGCCCGCTTTTCCAAATAATTGGAGCCTGGGTACCATTTCATGATATATTCTTTAACCGGTTCAAAATTCTTTTCTGCAATTAGCTGCAAGGCCATTGCAGCACTTTCTCTAATTCTCCATCTGCTGTCATTCATCGCTGCTTTTATCTGATTCATGATGTTTCCTTTTTGCTTTTCATCTGCATAAAAATAGTGTGAACTTAAAGCCATGACCGCACAAAAGGGCAGATATTCCCGGGGATTATTAACCGGTGATTCAAAAGCCGGTATGTTAGCCCAGCAAAATAATAATTCAATCAATTCATTACTAATCTGCTCCCTATCAAAAAACTCTGCAAATTCATAAGCTAAAGTCAGGTTTGCCCTTGGACCAGGCAGATTGGAGTTCATAAGAAGATATTCTTCTGCTTCCTTTAGTTTGTCCGGTGAATTTATCATTAATAGCGGAATAATCTTTTCTAAAATCTCATAATTTTCTTTCATCCGATTTTCTACCCCTTCGAAAAATTTCATCATATACTTACTAAAAATTACTAAGGTAACTATAAATAACTTTTCCATATAACTTTATTGACTAAATATGGGTAACATATTGTTTCTATTGATTTTTCACTCACTGAGTCATAACTCATTTTAATCATGAGCCATATACTTGTCAAGGTCTTTTTATATTTATCTACTCAAGTGGGTCAGTAAAGCTGATAAAATCAAAAAAAGTACCATGCGCTAAGAACAACATGGTACCTCTATAGGTTTTTACTTTGGTTTTTACTTTTTATTTTACTTTATATTTATTCATATTCCAGACAGAACTTTTCCGCCTGCACCGGTATAATATGTAATTTATTTTTCATATAAAAACCGTTCCGGCAGTGTCAACTTAAAATCAACTGCTAAGTCCCTGAAATTCTGGGGCTGAATCGTTTGTAATTTCTGAGGTGACATGGATAAGGTCTTAACTAATATTTCTGCTGATTTTTCAACCGTATGCATAAGCCCGAAGGTTAAATCAAAGTCTATGCCCGAACAAAACATACCATGATGTGCCCAGATAGCAACATCATACTTTTTCATCAGCTCGCTGGTGGCTATTGCTATAGCTTGCCCCCCCGGAACCATCCAGGGAACTACACCAACACCATCCGGGAATACCACCGGACATTCTGTTGCCATTTCCCAAAGCTCTCTGGTAAAAACTTCATCAGATAAAGGCAGCACAAAGGTAAGCGCAATAATGTTCGTTGTATGTGCATGATAGATTACTCTGTAGATTCCGTCTGTTACTTTTTTCTTTACTTCATGGTTCCTAAGGTGGGACGCCAATTCACTGGTAGGTCTTCCACCGTCTACAAGTCCCCAGCTGATCCGGTAATTCTCACCTTTGTCATCCAGTTCAATAATCGCAATACAGGCTTCCGGATCGACAATAATATTACGGAAATACTTTCCGCTGCCTGTTACCAGAAAGAATTCTCCGCCTAATCCCGGCACACTGGTGCCTATTGGCATCCACTCTGTATTAGTTGTGAGCCTTGTTCGGATACTTTCTACTTCTTCCACTTTCAGACGGTAGGAAAGATTACCCCCGTTGCGTTCATGCCAGCCCTGCATAAAACCATCATTAGCCATTTTTATAAAACCTTTTACAAATTCCGTATCTAAAACTTTCATGTTGTTTTTCCTCGCTTTCAAATGTTAATATTAGGTAGGATTCGAGTGTCAAACAGGAAGTACAGGCTGAGAGCCTTTTGATGTTCGTATCTATTGTACACTTATTTCATAAAATAGTTAACATCTTCATTTGCAAATTCATAAGAGCTTTCCTCGTCTATAAAATAAAAAAATATGGGCTGTTGCAGCATGATATGCTCCAGCATACCAACAAGCCCATATTTTTATCTATTCTATTAAGCAATATTTTTTACTTTATTTCCCCATTCAAAACCAATCATATTTGGCGGCATGACTAATCCGACCTCTATAAATTACATGATAGTATATTTCGCAGTTTCTTTTAAGCTTTATATTCGTTTCTCCGTACTTTTATCCATCTGATAAACAAAAAGACTTATTGTAAAGGTTAGTATTGATACAGCTGTACTAATCCCTAATCCAACTGCCAGCACAAAGGCACTGTTTTGAATTGCACCTAAGGTTATCATAAGTATGGATATGGCAATTCCGGCAAATAACGCGGGCAACGCCGCTTTTTTTACATCCTCCCAAAATACCTGATCCGGCAGGACAAAGAAATAACGAACATAGTACAGGAATGCCCAAAAGCCCAGACAGGCCTTGTTTTCCGTAAAGATTCCTAGTAATCCGAGAAATGCAAGCACACTAAAGAAACCTAAAATGTTTTTTATATGTATTGCTCCTGGATGTAATAAAGTTTCGCTGACTCCTTTAATTAATAGTTGATTTATCCTGGCTATAAAAGTTTCGGCTGCCAGCTTGTTAATACGCCCTCCTACACTAATATCCTGCACCGAGGTTTCATTCATACTGTCATCTAAATAAGGTATCTGGCTTTCTTCGTATATTTTAAACGCCTCAAACTGCAGATCGTAGGGTATGTTATCTTCTGAATTTTCAGTTTCTTTATCAGAGAATGATTTTTCTGATTTATCAGCAGTTAGAAGTTCATCCGTGTACTGCGCCTCCTCTTCTTCTGTCACTTCCACATCCTCTTTATCTTCACTATACAGCATTACCGTGCCTACAATACTGCTGCTGTTATATCTGGAAATGTCATGGTCCGCCTTTTCCTCATCCATTGTCCCTGCAATGGCCTCAAGGCTTTTGGAGGTTTCAGTAAAATCTTTATTGTTTTCTTCTTCTAGTTTCTCTGCCTTCGTATATGCATCTTCTTCAAATTCCGATATAAATTCTGATTCTGCTTCTATTTCCGCTTCTATTTCTGCTTCTATTTCTGCCTCTATTTCTGCTTCTATTTCTTCTATTTCCTCTTCTTTTTCATCATATCCAATAGGAACAAGCGATAACTTGCAGTCAACTTCTTCAATTACACATTTTTCATCTTCTATTATACTGTCATCATATATAGTGAAATTCTCAGGAAAAACTGCTATTTTAAAAGGCTCCGGTTTCTTTACCGCAGTATTATTAACTATATACTTCGTTCCTGCTCCCTTTGGGGCACCGGTTCTTATATTTTGTATCTGTCCGTTTTGAGTACTTTTACTCTGGGGAGTTTTGCCCTGGGTAGTTCTGCCCTGGATAGTTCTGCCCTGTGCTCCCCTGCTTTCGGATTTATTTTCAGAGTTCATTTTTACTGGTTTTCTAACGGCACTATTAAATTCTACCTGCCTGTTATCAATTGCTTTAATTTTTTTCCTGACCGTTTTACCCTGTAATTTATAGTTTGGTTCGGTGTATGCCAGACTCATAATAGAACTCTTACAGTCTACTTCTTCAATCACACAATTATTTAATGACTTAGGCACAGCACCAGCTTTCTCTTTAAACTGGTTTTGTTCCGCTTTAAATTTCTTATAGAAGGATTTTGGGTAATTGACTGTTTTGTCTATTTTGATTGCATTTATTTTCACTAATCTTCACCTCGTATAATTATTTTTTTAAACTACATATGAGTATCGGATTGATTTTACTGACCAGGAAAGGATTCCTGGCTTAATCTTAAGCGTTCTGGACGGGATTTTTATATGTCTGCCTCTTCTTTTATCCCTATTAACTTCCAGACAAATTAAATAGCAAGCAAGTATAGTTACGCAATTATAATATATGCAGTAATATTAAAAAGTTGATTTAATAACGACTCCTTTTTCAACCTTTCTTCTACTGCCCCTCCCAACACTTCTCAACTGACAGAACGGACCTGTAAATGACCCAAGAAAAATAGAATTAAATTATGTAGCAATTTATAAGGAGTAACATAAAATAAAGTTAAGATGAACTTATAACGAAAGGTTATGACCATATGTTACCTCCGCTTTTAAGTTATGTTACTTTTAACCGATTAGGTTTAACCGTTAAGAATTTATCTGCTATCCTTGATTCCAGTGAAGATTTTGAGATGCACATCATAGATAATAATTCTACCGACGGAACCTGGGCATACATCCAAAGTTTAAAAGACAGCCGTATTATGTCAAAAGCACGAATCAATGTTAATTTCGGACAGATTTATGCGTTAAATTTAAATCTTTTAAAAAGAAGACCTGATCAATTCTTTATAACTGTAGATAATGATGTTTTTATCGAAACAAAGGACTGGATTTCCCGTTTTATAAAGGTATTCGATGCTTTTCCGGAGGTCGGCTTGCTTGGAGTCCAAAAAGGTACGCCCTATCCGGAAGAATTACCTCCGGTGGTACCTAAGGTAAAAGATAATGTATTTTACTTAGAGCTTGACAACTCCACCCCAAACATAGAGAAGAATTATGTCCCCGGCTGCTGTATGTGTTTAAGACCTGAACTGATTCAGGAAATAGGCTACTGGTGCGAAGAAAACTGCTATGGAGAAATTGAATTGTCTAACAGAGTCAATAATTATACTTCTTTTAAAACAGGTCTGGTTCCCAACATAAGCATTCAATTGCCTCAGACAATTGAGTGCAGCGCTTGCCAGTATAATTCCAAATGTACATTGAATAAAGTTACTGATACCTGTTTTACCTGTTATAAAAAACTTTATAAAAATGAGGAATTCAAACAATATTACAAATGGAAATTTGACGAAACCGTAATTGATTTAAAAAGCGGTGCCAGACCAGTATTCTGCGCATCTGCCAACGACGGGACTTCACTCACGGATCATATTTTTAACAGTGAGTGGGCAATGGAAAATTTCCATTACTTTATTAATAATGCAAATTAAATAATTTAGAATCAATTTATTTGCAGGCTCAAGGAGGTGGATTACAATATGATAGAACCATTTGCAAAACCTTTCTATATCACCCAGCCCTTACTGCCTGATATGGATGAATTTAATGAAATGCTTAAATCAATATGGGCAAGCAAACAGTTAAGCAATAATGGAACTATGGTAAAACAACTTGAACGGGATCTCTCCGGTTATTTAAATGCAGATTACCTGTCGGTTTTTTCCAACGGTACCGTTGCATTACAGCTGGCATGTAAGGTTTTAAGGTTATCCGGAGAGGTCATTACTACGCCTTTTACCTTTGCAGCAACTACCCATTCCCTGCTTTGGAATAATTTAAAACCTGTATTCTGCGACATTGAAGAAGACACGTATAACATAAATCCCGATCTCATTGAATCTTTAATTACCCAGGATACTACGGCGATCATGCCAGTGCATGTTTTTGGTAATCCGTGCAATGTTGCGAAAATCAAACAGATCGCAGATAAGTATGGGCTTAAAATTATCTATGACGCTGCCCATGCCTTTGGGGTTAAGGTGGATGGGAAACCGATTTCAAGCTTTGGCGATATATCCATGTTCAGCTTCCACGCTACAAAGATCTATCACACCATAGAAGGCGGTGCCCTTACCTTTAAGGATCCTTATTTTAAGGAAAGAGCTGATTCTTTAAGAAACTTTGGCATTAAGAATACAGACACCGTACTGGAACCCGGAACCAATGGAAAATTAAACGAAATACAAGCCTCAGTTGGCATTCTGTTATTAAAACAAGTGGAAAGTGAAATAGAAAATAGAAAAGAAATTACAAATTATTACCGCCAGTTCTTAAAAGATATCCCTGGAATTATTACCGTCAATGATATCGAAGGCGTTTCCCATAATTATTCTTATTTTGTTATAAGAGTTGATAAAACTGAATATGGTTATTCCAGAGATGAACTATTTGATAAATTGTTGGAATACAATGTAATAGCAAGGAAATATTTTTATCCGTTGTGCAGTAACTTCCAATGTTATAGAGATTATCCCTCCTCCTTAAAAGATAAATTACCGGTAGCAAATAAAATCTCTGATATGGTACTATCCCTACCGCTGCACGGCAGAATGCAAAAGGAAGATGTAGAAAAAATCAGTTCCATTATAAAAGCAATTCATGAGGGTTGATTTTATGAAAGACATAGTTATCATAGGTGCCGGCGGCTTTGGAAAAGAAGTAGCTCAACTTATAAAAGAAATTAACCTGGATAAGAAAACCTGGAATCTATTAGGTTTTATTGATGAAACTACAACAAAACATGGGCTTTTAATTAATGAGAATCCCGTACTTGGGGGCTTTGATTGGTTTGCAAAAAATACCGGAAACCCAAAAAAGGTATGGGCAGTTTGTGCACTCGGAAATCCGAGGGATAAATATAATCTGGTAAAAAAAGCGTCAGCTTATCATTTAGATTATGCTACTTTAATACACCCTGATGCCAAAATGAGCAATTATAGTGAATTGGGATTTGGCTGCATCCTTTGCTGCAATTCTTTTATATCCGTAAACACAAAGATAGGTAACCATGTATGCATTAATCCTGGCTGCGGTATCGGGCATGATACGGTTATTGAGGATTACTCTTCTCTGTACTGGAATATTACCTTATCTGGAAATGTTTGTATTCATGAAGGCTGTGAAATAGGTTCAAAAGCGACCGTAATTCAGAAAAAAACAGTTGGTAAATGGAGTATTATAGGTGCAGGAGCAGTAATAATTAACGATTTGCCCGAATATTGTACTGCAGTAGGTGTACCTGGAAGAACTATAAAAATAACGGACCATGACCCAACAAAAAAAATATAGAAAGGACTGCTGAAATTGAAGCAATCATTTATAGGCAATAATATCAACCGCTTTACCGAAACGGTAAAAGATATAAGGGGAAAGTTATTCAGCAAAAATAATGATTATATCGAATGTTACGAAGCAACGGAAAGTGCCGAAGTAAAAAAAATGGATGTTGCTAAGATTCCTCCCTTTATTAACTTTGTAACCTTCAACAGGATGGGGCTGACCATTAAAAATCTGAATAATATCCTTGATTCCGATGAAGACTTTGAACTGCACATAATAGACTGTAATTCAAAAGACAATACCTGGGATTATATCCAGAGCTTAACCGACAAACGAATTAAATCGAAAACCAGATTTACTTTGAATCTGGGACCGATTTATCCCCTTAACTATAGTCTCACCAAACGCAAGCCCGGACAGTACTTTATCACAGTTGACAGTGATACCTTTATTAAAACAAAAAATTGGATTGCCTGCTTCATGGAGGTTTTTGACGCTTTCCCGGATGTCGGGCTGCTTGGTGTATCGAGAGATAAACCTTATCCCAGATACTTACCTCCTGTTATAGCAAGAGAAAAAGGTAATTCAAATTATCTTCAGCTTAAAAATGCCACCGTTGGAGTGGATCTGGATTTCATACCGGGACAATTACAATGCTTACGGCCTGAACTGATTGAACAAATCGGTTACTGGAGCGAAGAAAACGGCTATGGTGACGCTGAATTATCTCCCCGGATTGTTCATTATACAAATTATAAAGTAGGATATCTGACTACTGTTGAAATTGATATGACTCAATACATCGGCTGCAATTTATGTTTAGGCAGGGATATCTGCAAACTTAGTAAAAGTGTGAGTTCCTGTTTTTCACTTTGTAGAGCTTCTAACTTTAATGAGTCTTTCGTAAGAAAACACGGTTGGAAATATCTAGAAACCTTTAAAGAGCTGGAAGAAGGAAAAAGAACCGCTTACTGCGCTTCCGTCCATGACCCGGAATCTCTTAAAAATCATTATTACAATCAGATCTGGGCTTCTGAAAACTTTGATTACTATATCAAAAACTCTAACTGATAAAAAGTGACTAAGACTCATGAATATCAACTGGTCAGCTCCATGTTAAATCAGGCAGAAAACAACTTACTCATTAAACAGCTGTTACAAATGTTAAGGAGAAGTTGTTTTATGCCGGAAACAGGAATAACCGTTTATTATAACCTCACAATCCATAATCTGCCAAGCTTAGTCAGTTTAATCATATTCTCAGCCGGTTTTTACAGTTTACAGGCAGATGTATAAATACGAAACTATTGTATTATATGTTTTTATTAACAATCATCTCATAGTCACATAAGATATAAATAAACCATGTATTATATACGGATAACATAAATTTGCTCTTACTATTTACCGGTATGAATATGGAGGAATTCTATGACACCACCTTTAATCAGCTATTCAACCTTTCACCGAATGGGCTTAACAGTCAGAAATTTAAATTCACTCCTTAGAACTACGGATGATTTTGAGCTCCATATAATAGATAACAATTCCCAGGATGATACCTGGGAGTATATCCAAAGTCTGCATGACGGCCGTATTAAATCTAAAACCCGTTTTCCCATTAATTTCGGACCGATTTACCCGATTAACCTGAATTTAACCCGCAGAAGACCTGACCAGTATTTTATCGTCCTGGAAAGCGACGTTTATTTATATGCCCCTGATTGGATCACCCGCTTTATGAAAGTTTTCGAAGCCTTTCCCGAGGTAGGTCTCCTTGGTATCCCAAGACCGGTTCCCCTTCCCGGATATGAACCGGAGGTCATACCTGTTTACCGAAACGGTCAAAGCTATAATCAGTTATTACATTGTGAAGTCGGATCGATCTGTGATTTTGTACCCGGACATTGTCAATGCCTTAGGCCGGAATTGATTAATACCATCGGCTACTGGTGCGAAGAAAACGGCTATGGAGATGCTGAACTATCTATCCGAATTAATAAGTATACATCCTTTAAGGCAGGTCTGGCTACCAACATTCCTATCGATCTGACCCAAACCATACCCTGTGCTGCATGCGAGGGTATTGGATTATGTAAGCTGGATAAGATTACAAGAACCTGCTTTGACATACGAAACAGCAAGTACAAGAATGTGAACTTTTCAACGGCAAACCGCTGGAAATATTTTGAATATTTTAATGAGTTGAATCAAGGCAAACGGACGGTATACTGTGCCTCCGTTCATGATCCCATATCATACCAGACCCATTTTTACCATATGGACTGGGCTATGGAAAACTTTAATTATTATGCAGCTTATGCAAATTAAATCTATCATTTTATACAATACCGAACTAAAAGAATGGAGGGATAAGATTTAATGAACGGTAAATTAACAATTCTCGACGACTATTTTCCAAATCTCACAACAGGCTTTCGGATTTCCGAATTTAACTACTATCTGGAGAAGTTTCCAACCAGTGAAGTAATCTCCACCAGATATGACATGCACAATGCAGAGTATGTAGCTACCTATCCCCAGTTTTCAGGCAGAGTAAAACCCTTTACCGCCTTTGACTGGACCGGTAAGTCTACTTCTCTTTATTATTCCGTCTTTTTAGGTAATGCTTACTCTTTTTATTTTATCTATGAAATGTTTAATACCCCTTTTATCTTTGAATTATACCCCGGAGGTTCTTACTGGCTAAACGACCCGGAGGTCGATGAGAAACTACAGAAGGTGCTAAAATCTCCTCTTCTGCAAAAGGTAATCGTTACCCAGAAAATGACCTATGACGACATTATAAACCGTGGTTTCGTATCACCGGATAAAGTAGCATATATATACGGAATTGTAACACATCCTCAGTATTTTCAATCTACACCGCAAAAAAAACATTATAAGACCGAAAAGCAAACCTTTGATATCTGTTTCGTCGCACATAAGTATATGGCTGGTGGCATTGACAAGGGGTACCACATTTTTATTGATGTTTGCAAAAGGCTTGCAGCCACAGTTCCCGATATATTATTCCATGTTGTGGGTAACTTTAACAGTTCAGATTATGACATTACCGGTCTTGAAAACAGAATTATTTTCCATGGTCTTAAGGATCATACATGTTTCCCGGACTTTTACTCGGGAATGGATATTATCGTATCCCCGAATGCTCCCTTCCTGCTAATCCCCGGCAGAAACTTTGATGGTTTTCCCACTGGCTGCTGCATTGATGCTGCTTTGCACGGGGTTGGAGTTTTATGCAGTGATCTTCTGAATCAAAATACCAGTTTTGTAAATGGCAAAGACATATGTATCATTTCTCTTGACCCGGCTTCCATAACTGCTAATATACTGGATTATTACAGCGATCCAAAAAAACTATACCAGATGTCTGAATGCGGGCAGGCTAAATTCAGAGAGGTATTTGATTTTGAAGACCAGATGAGCAGGCGAGCTGCTGTATTACAGCAATTTCTATAATTGCAAATTGCGCTCTTTTCTCTTTTTATACCTTATTTATATCTTTTTTTAACACATTTCGACAAAATGAATATACTATACTGTGGCTATATTAAGTAATCCTTGATATACACCACAAATTTGCTAGAAAGGAGATGTTACTATGGCTAATCTTAATCTTCAAACTACTGGTACCACCTTCGTTTCAAGTTTATTAGCAACTTACAATCTGTCATTTAGTGCCGTAATTGTAGCCGGAACTGACCCAATCTATCTGGATAGTATCAGCTTTCTGAAATTCGACCTTTCATCAATACCGGTTGAATCAGTAACTAGTGCTATTCTCAGGCTATTTGTATTTGCAAAGAACGGTGCTTTACCAAGCACGGTTGTGGTTAACCGGGTCACTTCTGATTTTGATATCAATGCGGTGACCTATAATACAAGACCTCCTTATGTACCGACCGGTTCAACAACTATGGTTACAGCTGGTGAAGTCCTCCAGTTTATAGATATTGATATTACTGATTTGGTAAATCAATGGCTGAACGGTACATTTCCGAATTTCGGTTTGGCACTTACTGTACCTGACGGAACAACTTCCGTTCAATTTGGCGGAAAACCAATAGGCGCAGATTTTGAACCAATACTGATTGTAACGTATACACCGGGAACTGCCGGTACTTTTGATGGTCTTCAGGCACAGCTTCAGGGAAGTCCAGCTTCCCCTATAGCTAATGGAGCAAATGTTATATTTGATACCATTGTATCCGGTCAGTCCGAAAGAATCAGCTATAATGCCGCTACCGGCCAATTTACGCTTACAGGTGCAGGATTATATTACGTTAACTGGTGGGTAGCAACCGATGGTTCTGCCGGACCTGTTAATATGGTATTCGCAGTGAATGCTGACGGCACCCCTGTTGCGATAGGCAACTCACCAATAGTAACCGGACAGGTAAGTGGCAATGCCTTTATATCCGTAGACGGAAGTCCCGTTATTGTAACCTTATCTAACCTGACCGGCGCTGATGTACTGTATGGAAATATACCAATCCAAGCTGATATAAGTATAATTACGATAAACTAAGATTTGTGATTTATTGCTAAAAGCGGGGCGAAACTTAAATTTCGTCCCGTTTTTTACAGATAGTTTTTTCTATCTTTAAGACCATGCCTTTGATAATTGCATAACCCCCTTAAAAATGTCCGTTTCTGAAATACTTCCAAATCCCAAAAACACCATATTATTCAAATATCGGTCTTTTCTCTGCCAGAACCTGGATACCGGATAAACCAATACTCCGTTCTCTTTCGCTTTTTCAATCATCTCTGTTTCCGTTAATCCCAGCGTAGATTCCAGTAAAATGTGCAGTCCAGCATTCTTACCATGTATAATAACCTTATCCCCTAATTCTTCCTGTATTACATGAAGCAATAAATCATGTTTTTTCTTATTTGCCCCGCAGATTTTACGAAGATGGCTTTCCCAGTAACCGGAATTTATAAATTCCTCCATAATTCTTTGTTGTATAATTGAAACAGGACACTGGTACATCGTAAATTCTTTTTTGTAACGCTCCATCCAGTCTATCGGTAAAACCATATAACTTAACCTTAAACTAGGTGACAGTGCTTTTGAAATCGTACCGGTATAGATTACTTTACCGCTGGTGTCTACACTGCTTATAGACGGAATTGGTCTGGACTTGTAACGCAATTCACTGTCATAGTCATCCTCAATAATAATTCCGTTATTCCGTTTGGCCCACTCCAGTAACCTAAGCCTTTTTTGTATAGGCATAACAGCACCTGAGGGGAACTGATGAGATGGCGTTACATATACCATTCTGGCTCCGGATGCCTCCAACTCCGCAATATTTAAGCCATCCTTCTCAAGCCCCACGGGGAGGAGACTAAGTCCGTTATTGGCAAATAACTCTCTGGCACCCGGGTATCCCGGATCCTCAAACGCAATCGCTTTAAAGGAGTTCCTTACCAATTGACACAGGATGGAAAGGGCATAATCCGTACCGGAACAAAGAATTATCTGATCTCCACTGCATGGAACTCCCCTGGACTTTCTTAAATAATCCGCCAGAACAGTTCTTAACCCCAGTCCTCCAAGACGTTCTCCATAACTGGTCATTTCTTCTGCGGTTAAAGAAGTCATCGCTTTATTTGATACTTTTTTCCATACTCCAAGAGGAAAATATTCGGGGCTTAAATGTCCGTAATCAAAATTGTAAGGATACGACTGATGATGCTCCGGCTGCTTCTTTTTATCTTCTAGGGCAGTTTTATGGTTTTGATACCCTTTTACACCTACTTCCATACCATATATATTCTCAACGTAATAACCGCTGCCGGTTATGCTTTTTACATATCCTTCCGAAGAAAGCTGCAAATATGCATTTTCCACTGTATTTCTGCCCACCGCCAAGGTTTGTGCAAGATAACGGGTAGATGGAAGTCTTGATCCTTCCATGCGGACCCCTGTAATAATTTCTTCTTTTAACTGATTATAAATCTGTATATATAAAGGTGTTGCCAGACTACTATCTAATATAATCATGTTTTCTCTCCAACTGTATCCTATAAAATTATCGTAATTGGCTATTTCCATATATCCAATTTAATAGTATACTTACATCGTCAGCTTGTCAATTTAATATATACTAATATAGACGGATATAAATAATTTTATTTACCGTTCTGGTCTGATTGCGTGAGATGATACGCAGAAAGGAGCAACAATGCTTAATGAAAAATTACTTGAAGTTATGACTTATGAAGGTGTAGTTTCAATCGTTACCTGGAGCAGTAACGGGGTTCATGTTGCAAACACCTGGAATTCTTATCTGGTTCCGGTAGATGACAGAATTCTTATTCCTGCGGCAGGAATGATAAAAACTCAAAAAAACATCGAGGAAAACAACGATGTAAAAGTTACCCTGGGTGCCAGAGAAGTTATGGGCTATCGGTCCTTGGGCACCGGCTTTTCTATTGAAGGCACAGCAAAATTCCTTAAATCCGGATCAGAATTTGATCAGATGAAAGAAAAATTTCCATTTCTAAACAGAGTTCTGGAAATTACGGTTAAATCCGCGAAACAGACCCTCTGATTCTGTCAAAAGATATGTGTTTTTCATGTTATATCTTCGTTAATTAATTGACATTACCTGTAAAATATGGTATCATTGAGGAAAAAATATTTCATTTTTTCCGGTTGGCAGTTATTATGACTGTTTCAAGTTTTTAGCTTATAGGGTGGAGAGCTTCTATTGAAGTTCTTCGCCTTTTTTTAGTAAATTTCATATAAAATTTTTTTGGAACGAGGTGAAAGAATGTCGATATCTGAAAGCATACTTATTGGATTATTCTGCATGGCCGTTGTATTTGCAGTACTTGGAATATTATGGGCCATCATCCGGGTATTTTCTTCAATTATTATGTCTATTGAGAAAAAACCTGATGCAAATTCATCAGAAAAATAATGAAAAGTCGGTAAATCTAATAATAGACTGACGGAAATAAGGGAGGATTAAATTGTGTTTATTGATTCATTAATTAAATTATGGGAGGATTCCGGTTTTGTTGCGTTAACCTGGCAGTCTCTTGTAATGATAGTAGTTTCATGTGTACTCATTTATCTTGCTATAGGTAAAAAATTTGAACCCTTGCTTTTACTGCCAATTGCCTTTGGTATGTTACTGGCTAATTTACCCCTTACCGGTTTAATGAATGAACCGGCAAGTTCCAAAGAAGTCGGAGGACTTTTATATTATCTGTATCTTGGTGTTAAAAAAGGTATTTATCCCTCTCTGATCTTTTTAGGTATCGGTGCTATGACTGATTTCGGTCCATTAATTGCACGTCCCAGCAGTCTTATGATTGGTGCAGGATCACAGTTTGGTATTGCTATCGCTTTTATTATTGCTACTTTATTAGGCTTTACACCGGAGGAAGCTGCCTCGATCGGTATTATCGGCGGTGCCGACGGTCCGACGGCTATCTATCTCACAACAAGATTAGCACCTCATCTGTTAGCTTCCATAGCTATCGCAGCTTATTCTTATATGGCTCTTATACCACTTATTCAACCGCCGCTGATGAAATTAATCACTACGGAAAAAGAGCGCCAAATAGAGATGAAGCAGTTAAGACAAGTTTCAAAATTAGAAAAAATATGTTTTCCTATTGTAGTTTCTATCCTTTGTATCCTGTTACTGCCCTCTGTTGCACCCTTAATTGGTATGTTGATGTTAGGTAATCTTTTCAGAGAATCAGGAGTAGTTGAGAGACTATCCGATACAGTTCAGAATGCATTAATTAATATAGTAACCATATTCCTTGGTGTTACCGTAGGTGCAACTGCTGCAGGTACTGAATTCTTAAGACCACAGACTCTTGGAATCATCGTTTTAGGACTTCTTGCATTTATGTTCAGTACAGTGGGCGGACTCTTAATCGGTAAGTTCATGTGTTGGGCAACCGGAGGTAAGATTAATCCATTGATTGGCTCTGCCGGTGTATCCGCTGTTCCTATGGCAGCCAGAGTATCTCAGGTGGAAGGTCAAAAAGCAAGACCCGGAAATTACCTGCTTATGCACGCAATGGGTCCTAATGTGGCTGGCGTAATTGGTTCCGCTGTAGCTGCCGGTATCCTTTTATCTTTATTTGGCTGATAAATCAAACTTCTTTTATCTTGCCAAGAAGCAGATTTTTGTTATCAAATCTTAGCTTGGACACAACATTTTTTACGCTCTCTATTAACAAAAATTATATTTCTTTTTAATAATGAGCTGCATTAATGGCTGCAATAATGAGCTGCTGTAGATAATCTATCCTTAACTTATGAATACAAAGTATAAGTTAATCCAGATATTGATTATTTACAGCAGCTGTAATTTTGTATAAAAACCTTTTGATATCTGTTCTTCTCAATTGCTTATATTTCTCAGTTTTTCTGGTTTACACCTGTCATCTATTTCCATACTCCTGTTCTTCTTAATATTCTCCTTGCTTTATGAATTTCTTAATGTCTCTTTATATACTTTCAATGACATAAGTTTTTTACCTCTAAACTTTCATTTACCTTCTTTTGCACGAATACCATTCCATTCATTCAACCAGTCCAGGAATTTACCTCCTTAATTATTGTTTCACGATAGAGTTTTAGGAATTATAAGGTTAGATTAACTGTTTGATTAATTATTTTGAATATTTTTGAATATATTTCATGTAAAACTTAATATATTTAATATTTAATTTAATTATTTTAATTTATATATTGACTTTTTTAATTATTGGGAGTATATTTATGTCATCAAAATATATTAGAGGTGAATGCAATGAAGTATAAAGCTCCGGGAATATGTCCCGTATGCGGTGAAAAGCTTTCCATAACCAAACTTGGCTGCCCCAGATGTTCCACAGCAATTGAAGGAGACTTTCAGCCTTGCGAATTCTGCCGTCTTCCGGAAGATGATTTAAATTTTGTTAAGGTCTTTATAAAGTGCCGGGGCAATATCAAGGATGTGGAGAAAGAACTTGGTATATCTTATCCTACCGTAAGAGGTAAATTAGATGCTGTTATTAAAAACCTGGGATTTGATATTCCTGATAAGGAAACCACCAGGGAGAATGAAGTGAAAAAGGCTGCCAGAAGCGAGATACTAGAACAATTATCAAAGGGCGAAATCACCCCAAAAGAAGCCACGGAACAATTAAAAACTCTATAATAAGTATGAGGAGGTATTATCATGAATGAACAATTAAAAATACTGGAAATGATTGAAAAGGGACAGATCACTGCCGCAGAAGGGATGGAACTTTTAGAAGCTTTGGGAACAGCATCAGAAACTGAGACTAAATCTTATCTCGAGCCGGCTTCCGGGACTGTCCGACGGAATTACAAGTTCCTGAAAATTAAAGTTACCTCGGAAAATAACACAGTCAATGTTAATGTCAATGTACCCATACGACTGTTAACAACTCTAGGTGAAATTGCCGGAAAAATGGTAGTTCTGGTACCAAGCGATACAAGAAGGAATATGGAACAAAATGGTATTGACATCACTAGCATAGATTTTGTAAAAATCATCGAAGACCTGTTAAACGGTACCTTGGATGACCCTAACATAGTGGATGTGGAAGCCTGGGACGAAGAACATAATACCAATGTAAAGGTCAAAATATATGTCGACTAAATATTTTAGGTTAATTTGGATAAAATTAGGGGCTGAGAATAACCGTCACTTTAAGTTTTCTATTCCAGTTCCCATGTATATTCTTCAGGAACTTCTGGATTGTATCGACGATTTGGTACTGACCGCAGGTCTCTTTGTTCGGGGTAACCAAAGACAAACTTCCTCCTATTCCATTGATACCATAAAAGTATTGGTTCAGATGGCAGATAAACTGTTTGACTCCTTAAAAGGCGAGGAACCCTATGATCTGGTTAAGGTTGATACACCTCAGGTAAAGGTATCCATAGAAATCCGATAATATTATAGCTTTAATCGTTATATAACAGAGAAAAACAGCATTTCCACAAGTATTATAAATCTTACTGAACGAAAATATAAGAAATTGAAAAAAAGCCACAATACAATTCTACATCCTGTATTTTGTGACAGTATCGCAAGTGAAGCTGCGATATACATTGGGGGTAAACATGAATAAAATATTTCTAAAATATATTTCTATCATACTGACTATTTATATATTATCCAAGTTAATCAGCACGGTCTCAATAGAGAATACATCTTCGCTGCTCCTTATGGGATTTGTTTTGCTGATTGTTAATCTGATATTAAAACCAATTCTTTTATTGGTAACCCTGCCCTTTACGATTATTACCTTTGGGCTGTTCACTTTTATTGTGAATTCCTGGACTATAATGATATCAGACCATTTTGTAACAGGAATTAGTATGGGAGGCGCTTTAAATTCTTTGCTGGCAGCTTTTATTATTTCTCTATTGCATCATTTTCTTCGCGATATGCAAAAAAATTAAAACTTATATTATTCTAATCGAAGCTGCTCCAGATTCATACCGTATTAACGGTCCTGTCTCTTCTGTACAGCTGGTATACCATTAACAGAAGGGCAGCTCTAGCAGCCGCCCTTCCAAATTATAAGTTATTATACGTTTCCTTTAATAACAGTGCATCCCTTTCAAGAAGGGGTCCTTCTGCAATGATACACCCTCTGACATTAAAGTCTTTGATTGCCTGCAGACAAGCTGTATAATTAAAATCACTCTCTTGCAGAGGCAGATGCTTTATTTCACCCTTCAAACCATAAGCAATACCGCCCATATGGATATGCAGGTCATCAAGTGCTTCTCTTCCCAGATGACAGGAGATATATTGCAGAATACTTTTGAAATCTTCATAACTTTTCAAGCTTCCGTTCGTTCTGGCATGAATATGAGAAAAGTCGATACACAATTTGCAGGTCTTAACTTCTTTACATAGAGATACCAATTCCTCCAGTGTTCCAAACTGCGTTTCTTTTCCCGTTGTTTCCAGACGGTAATCTATCCCCTGACTAGGGAGTTTTAACAGATTTTCTTTTATGGTTAAGTAAGCCTCTGTTTTCGCAGCTTTCATGTAATAGCCCGGATGAAAGATAAGGCTCCTTCCTCTTACGCTTATCAGACCTGCTGCAGCGGCTTTGATCCTCTCCAGTGACTCATTCTGCTTTCCTTTTTCCTCTGAATTCAGATTAATATAATGGGAGCCGTGGGCAGAAAGATAAAAGTCATTCTCTTCTTTGGACTTTAATATTTCCTCCATATTCTTTGCTGTTACATTCACATTTCTCACAAAGAGAAGTTCCATCGCATCCAGACCAAGTGCTTTTAAATAGGGTATCGCCGAAGCATATTTAAATTTACGGCTTCCATCACCCTGTGGTAAACCGGATATACCAAATAACAACTGTTCCATTATATCTCCTTCCCTGTTTATCCAAAGGTAGAGTATATCAGCTAAGAATGTAATATTCCGTGTTTCTTTCAGTTTTTCTTCTAGTGTTTCTTCCAGTGTTTCTTTCATAATTTTCAGAGATATTTTTCAGAGATATTTACATTTGTTCACATCTTGAATATTTTTCTGCTAAAAGGCTTATTTTATTCAGCCTATAGAACAAACCGTTTTAGTTTCATCGTCCAGTTACAGGTTGCAGCTGCTAATTAGTTAATATTATATGTTTTCTGCAAGATATTCGTCTAGTTTTATCAGGGCTTTCTTAAAATTCTTACGTCCATAACCCATTCTGAAATAATCCCCATCGACCTCATATACATCTCCCGGAAGTAAAAGAACTCCTTTTTTCTCAATTAACTTCTCGCAAAAGCCTGTAATTCCTCCCGTAATCTTTAACTTATGAAAAGCAATGGGACCGGCCTGAGGTTTATTATTTATAAATAAATCACTATATTTTTCAAAGAAATTCTCGGCATATTCTATATTATCTTTAATAAGAGATATATTCCGCTTAAGAATCCTGTCTCTGTGCTTAAGTGCCAGAACGGATAGGAATTCGCTGGGTGCGCTGCTGCAAATGGTAGTATAATATTTATATTTTACCATACTTTCATACACCTCTTTGTTATGAGTTGCAATCCAACCAATCCGAAGACCAGGCAGACCGTAAGCTTTTGACATAACACCTAAGGACAGAGAATTCTCATATAAATCACAAAACCAGGAGTGTTCCTCACCGTCCCATTCCAGATCCTTATAGACCTGGTCACAAAATACAAAGATATTATGTTCCCTGGCAAGAACGGCAATACGCTTAAGTTCTTCCTCCGTAAAACTGTAGCCGGTTGGATTATGTGGTGTATTAATGACAAGTAGTTTTGTATTCTGCTTTATTAATCCCACAAGGTCATCAAAATTACAGCTCCATCCTTCCTCAGACTGGCAAAGCTTCCAGGGCGAAACCTCACAGCCTCTTGAAGCTGCCACTTCATAAAGGGACTGATAAGCAGGTGACAAGTATATCATATGATCCCCAGTCTGTAAAAAAATCTGCATAAAGTTAAACACCGCTTCTTCTGCACCTGCATGAATCAGTATTTCCTCACTTTGGCAGGTTTTATAAAGAGCTGCTGCCTTTTCCCTAAGCCTTACGTCTCCTTTTACTTCCGTATAGCCCAACCAAGTCTCCAGAAAAGCCTCCTCTGCACCCGGTTCGAAAGACAATAATTCCCTAATAGTCATAGATTCGCAATCGGACTGTGAAAGCAGGTAGGGGGTTGAGAATTCATGCTTATCGTAATAATCTTCTAATTGAAATGTTCTTAAATTCATACTATTTTCACTCCTTCTACTATACAGCTTATCACATTATGCCGCTGAATAAAACAACCAAGGCCTAAAATATACCAATCAAGGTTTATAATTTTATTTTTTACTCTGCACTGAAGTATCTCTTCTCAAACATAATTCGTCTAGCATCTCTCTATAATAATCAAAATTTCCCGGATAACTTTTAAAGTTTTTTTCTTCTATGGCGATAACTCTTTCCCCAATTTTATTAATAAAGTATCTGTCGTGGGATATAAAAAATATAGTTCCTTTAAACCCTTCCAGTGCTTTTTCGAGAGTTTCTATGGATACTGTATCCAGATGATTCGTAGGTTCATCAAGTATCAGCAAATTAATATCCTCATATAGCAGCTTACTTAACTTAAGTCGTATTTTCTCACCTCCAGATAGATGTTTTATCTTCTTGTAAACATTTCCTCCATAAAACATGAATTTGGCCAGATATTCCCTGGCTTTCCCTTCAAGAATCATGAGATCTTCCCGAAAGCAGTCCAACACAGTGAGGTCTTCATTATCAAAACTGATCTTCTGGGGCAGGTAGGCAGTTCTTACATTAGCTCCCAGCTTAACATAACCTTCATCAGGTGTTTCTTCACCCAGCAGCATTTTTAAAAAGGTTGTCTTTCCACTGCCATTGGCGCCAATCAATGCCACCCTTTCTCCATAATTAACCAGTAATCCAGTCTCTTTCAAAAGCATCTTATCCCCGAAACCTTTAGAAAGGTTTACTGCCTGTATGGTCACATTGCCTGACCGTTCGGAAGTGCTAAAATTCAACTTCATATTTCGTTTCTCAAATACCGGCTTTTCTACCCGTTCCATTTTGTCAAGCTTAATCTGCATACTGGCAGCCCTCTTAAAGAACTTGTTATTATCTGCCCTCTGTGCCCAGTCCCTTAATTCTTTCACGGACTTTTCCATGGAATTGATCTTCTTTTGCTGTTCTTTATAGTTGTCGTTTTGAATTCTCAGTTTATCCTCTTTAAACAAAACATACTGGGAGTAGTTGCCCTTATAGGTAACACTTATCTTATCTTCAATTTCAATGATTTTAGTAACCACATGATCTAGAAAATACCGGTCATGGGATACAATTATTACGGTCCCTTTGTAATTCTTAAGATATTCCTCCAGCCATTCCACCGACTCCATGTCCAGATGATTGGTCGGTTCATCCAGCAGCAGGATATCCGGATTATCAATAAGCAGTTTACCAAGTACTACGGTAGTCTTTTCTCCGCCGCTCAACAGGTTAAATTCCTGTCTTAAAAAGCTCTCTTCGAATTTTAGCCCTTTGCAGATACGATTTACTTTCTCTGCTGTTTCGTAACCACCCTTTAGTTCATAAAGCTCTGACAATTTGCTGTATTTCTTAAGGACTGCATCCAAATCATGGTCTATTAGCACCTTCATCTCCTCTTCCAACTTACGCATATCCTTTTCAATCTCTTGGACTTCTTCAAATGCCAGGTTTAATACATCAATTACCTTTAACCCCTCCCCATATTCCGGCATCTGATCAAGATATGCGCAGACACAAGTATCCGGTTTTACCACAAAGCCTTCATCATATCCGGGAGGTACCGGCGCAAAGGGGTAACCTGCACAGTGATTTAGTTTTAATTTACCTGCTATTAATTTAAGGATTGTTGTTTTGCCGCTTCCGTTTTCTCCGATTATTCCGGCTTTTTCTCCTCCATTCACCATAAAGGTTATATTTTTTAGGACCAATGTGGAATCCATATATTTTTTTACTCCATCCAGTGATATATCAAACATGTTTATACCTTCCTTACTTATTATTTGCTTACGGAAGAGGCTTTAAAGCACTACAAATCAATCAGGACCAACAAACTTCCTCATAGAAAGAACAAAGAGTCTGGCTCGCCAGACTCTAGCGCTGACGCACTGTCACGACAGTGACAATCTTCCTTAAGTGCATCATGCGCATCCTGCCTGGAAGGCTTTTTTATTGCTAGGTAAGTTCGAAGAAGTTTCCTATGCAATAAAAAAACTGCAAGAAGCAAAATTCTTCTTACAGTTAACATACACATTTCTCGAATTTATTTCATAAACAGTAAATGTTTCAAAGTAATAACTATGAAAACTTTCTGAATTACTGTAATTCCCCATTTCATCCATGACGAATACTGAAATATTATCAATAATATGGAATTGTAGATAAAGTAATTTCCCTTTAAATGCCTCATTCCGTAAAGAGTATAACAATAAAACCTGACAAAACCAGGTTTCATGAATCAAAAACTCATTACAAAATCACTATTAATTTACAATTAATAACGGCTATTTTCGGGTGTCATAACTTACTTTCTCCTTTCTTCCATAATTTGAATTAGGTAATTGCGAAACTCCAATATCTTATTTATGTATCATGCAAATAATACAATCTCAGAGCTTCACTTGTCCGTAGGGCAACTGAAGCTATGAAATCCGTATTAATTGTATGATATATTCAAAGAACTATATTGTTTCCCAATTGCCTAATAAATTGAAGCATGATTTGCGTGTCAAAACCCAGCTTCGAATCATATTTTACTATACCATCTTAACACAGGATTTATAGCTCTGGTACCTTAAAGACTTTTCAGAAATAACAATGAGGACTTAAGTTCCAGGCTATAAATCTAATATTCCCTAAAACAAAAGCTCTCCGGCCTCTTGCTCTACACGTTTGATTAGCTCACCGCTTTTGATTAATTCCTCACTTTGATTAATATCCTCATATAAGGCTCTGTCTTCCACAAGTTTTTCAATCTTTTCCCTTATTAAGCCATAAGCTGCTTCTGTTCCGATCCCAAGACCTTTATTACCCCGCAAATCTACAGCCTGGCAGGCACACATCAATTCCATAGCTAAGATACGTCTTACGTTTTTCATAATCTCATTGGCTTTCCTGGCTGCAATGGTACCCATACTCACATGATCCTCCTGGTTGGCAGAGGACGGAATACTATCTACACTGGCAGGATGGGCTAGTACTTTATTTTCAGATACTAAAGAAGCGGCTGAATACTGCACAATCATATAACCGGAATTAAGTCCTCCATGCTCCACTAAAAATGCAGGCAGTCCACTTAAGTTTGAGTTAACCATCCGTTCAATCCGGCGCTCTGCAATGCTGCCAAGTTCCGCAACCGCAATTCCCAGAAAATCAAAACTAAGGGCCATGGCCTGACCATGAAAATTCCCTCCAGAAATTCCTTCATAGGTATCTGCGAATATAATAGGGTTATCTGTTACAGAGTTAATCTCTATCTCTATTTTCTCTTTCACATAGTTCAGTGCATCTTTACTGGCTCCATGTACCTGAGGAACGCAGCGCAGGGAATAGGCGTCCTGTACTCTTAACTCTCCTTGTCTTGTTATGTTTTTGCTTTCCTTAAGGAGTCTGTTAATAATTCGTGCCGTATCAATTTGTCCTTTATGAGGTCTTAATTCCTGTATTCTGGGATCCAGGGCATCTATAATACCGTTCTGAGCTTCAAAACTTAAAGCTGCTGCAATATCAGCAGTCTTAACCAGCCATAGGGTATCAAAAAGTGCAAGTGTACCTGCCGCAGTCATAACCTGAGTTCCGTTAATTAATGCCAGCCCTTCCTTTTCAGTCAGCTCTATTGTCGGAATTCCCGCAAGGTCCATGGCTGTACCTCCGTCATATATCTGATTTTGATATACTGCTTTACCCATTCCAAGCATAGGAAGTACCATATGAGAAAGCGGAACCAGGTCACCGCTTGCACCAAGGGATCCCTTTTGCGGTACAACAGGAGTTACGCCCTTATTTAACATAAGGATCATAGTCAGCAGGGTTTCAAGACGGATACCGGAGTAACCTTTCGCCAGATTATTAATACGGAGCAGGATGATAGCCCTTACTACCTCTTCCTCAAAAGGTTCTCCGGCCCCCACCGCATGGGAGATAATCAGATTTCTTTGAAGTTTCCTGGATTCGTTAGAAGAAATAACTGTGTTGCAGAAATTACCAAAACCGGTGGTGATACCATACACCACCCTTTCCTCGGCGGTCAGGGTATCCACGGCTTTTCTTGATGCTATAACCCTTTCTTTCGCATCTTTATTAAGCTGTACTGCCGCCCCATATCTGCTTACACGGACTACCTCTTCTATCGTAAGGTCATTTCCTGTGATTACTACTGGTTTCATACTGTTTGTTCCTCCTATTTGTATTCTTCATCCTTTTGCACGCTTACATTATCTGTTTATCATGGTAAATTGTTAAAATAAATAAAGCAGACCACCTGGTCTGCTTTATTTACCCGTTCTATTTATATTCATATCTATCCTATCCAGTATATGCCTGGTTCTTCTTTGCATAAACATCCTCCTGCTTATAAGCCTAACAATAATCTTAAAACTTGAGTCAATTATACCACTATTTTAGGAAATGTAAAGAATTGGTCTTAGTATCGCTGAGTAAATGCATGAAGTAAGAAATCCTAATAGAGTTCGGCCATATCTTACTTCATGCATTGAAGGCGTGATTACCCTTACTATTACTTTTTACTTTTTAAGCTTATCTATCTTCTTATACTTTACGATTTTCATTATCTTCTTTCTGCTTATTCTCCTGTACTTCTTTCAATACCTTCACTGCCTGCTTCGCCCATTCAATATAAGCTTTATAAATCTGTTCTCCAAATAATACGGTAAGATAGTAATATAAGTGATCCTCATCTTCCTGCATTACCTGTTTTAAATTAGCTTCAAAAATCTCCAAAATTTTAACACTTTGAAGCTGCCGTTCTTTAAAGGTTTCAATCCGTTCTATATTATCCTCTACCGTTACCATACTGCCAAAAAACAGCTTTAACAGGATTTCATATTTTACATACTCTTTATCTTCTGGCAGTACCAGCCATTCCTTTAGCACTTTTTTACCTTCTTCGGTTATGGAATACAGGTTACGTTCCGGTCCCCTGTAATTTCCGTCTGGCTTGCGAAACACCAGTCCTTTTGCTTCCATGGTTTTTAAAGTAGGATAAATCTGTCCATACCCTACCTCCCAGAAATGGCTGATCATATCATCTATTCTCTTTTTTATATCATAACCGCTAAGTTCCTCGTGATTTAACAGTCCCAGAATTATATAGATGGTATTGTTCTTCTTTGGCATTTTATTAACCCTTTCCGCTGTAACAATTATTTATACTGAATATGTATCTTATTGTCATAGAAATTACTGTATCATTTTGATATAGGAGTGTCAACTCTTTTTACTCAGTTAACTTACTGCTGCTGTCCGGTCAGCTCATTCAAGGTACCAAACGTATAGCCCATCTCTTCCCATTTGGTCAGCAATTCATCCAGGATTTCGGAATTGGTTTTCGAAGTACTGTGGAGTAAAACAATTGCGCCGGGATGAATCCTGCCTAAAAGCTTTTTAAAGGCTTCTTCCTTGGTAGGCTGTTTATCATTATACCAATCCACATAGGCAAGACTCCAGAAAAAGGTTTTATACCCTAATTCCTGAGCCATCTTTAAGTTGCTCTGGCTGTATTTGCCCTGAGGGGGACGGTAAAATTTCACCATTTTCTGGCCGGTGGTATCCTCATATACTTTCTCTAAATCCTCCAGTTCCTTACGGAAGGATTCCATGGTAGATATATTTGACATATTCGGATGATGATACGTATGATTGCCTACGCAATGACCTTCTGCCACAATCCGTTTCACCAGATCCGGACTGCTGGTTATAAAGTTGCCTACCAGGAAAAAGGTAGCGTGTACATTGTGTTTTTTCAGGGCATCCAGTATTGCTCCTGTGTACCCATTTTCATAACCCGCATCAAACGTTAAGTATATTTCCTTCTTGCTGGTATCTCCAATATAATAGGTATCATATTTTTTTAATTCATCTGCGGTTGCATTTCCTGTGGGTGGTTTTCCTTCTGTTGAAAAACCAAGTCCCCAGTTTTCTTCCCCTGCTTCCATAATAGCATGACTGCCATATGCATTAACCAGCATGGCTATCCCGCCGCCTAAAAAGTACGCTAATGCAAACATAAAAACAGTAAGTATAACCATTTTATATTTTTTCAGTATCACAAGATGCTCCGTATCGCTTTTTATCATTATAGTATATTAGGAGTCATCGTCTGACATACCAATACAGTATTGTCCTTTTTTATTAAATCAATATAAGTCTAAATTTCTATTTTAATTGTCATGATAAATAATTTATCCCAATGTTTATCTTGTCCTGGCAATTGGTCTGTCCAGGTATCATTTTGTCATGATAATTTCTGTTATGGTAATTTATGTCATGGTAAATCACTTTCTCTTACCTATCCCAGCACCAAATTTTCTGTTGATTCCTAAAAATCCAAAGCCTGCGCCGCAGATACCACCCAATATATGAGCTCCATGGGCAATACCATCCTTTACTCCGATACTGCTCATCATTTCCCCGCCTATATAGATAATCAAAACCAATATCAAAGTGATAGGAATCCTGCCTGCCTCCATACCTGCTGCCGAGGAAAGGACAATCATCATGAATACGATGCCACTGGCTCCAAGTAAAGCATTCTGGGGATAAAAAACAACATAAAATAAACCGGATACAAAGGCTGTGACCACTATCATAGCCAATAAAAGTTTGGAACCGTATTTTTCCTCAAGCATTGGTCCCAGTACCAGAAATAGAACCATATTACCGGAAAAATGTGCCCAGTTCGCATGTCCCAGAACATGAGTAAACAGCCTTAAATAAGCGAGAGGATCCGTCAAATAGGACCTATAGGTACAAAAAAGTAAATTCGTACTAATCCCGTTGGTAACAATTCCAAGTAACAGGACTGCTAAGGAGATCAGTGCAAAGGTAAGGGTAACCGGGGAATTATATTGAAATTTTGATATTATTTTTTTCATAAGTTATTTAACCTCTCTTTTTCTTATGCCATGTAGTTATTTCCGATATAACACATAATCCTGCATTTCCCTGATAAAACCTGCGGCAGATAAGGCAGGGGCCGCTGATGCCGGATACTGTTTTACTACCAGACGGTTTAAGGTTTGATACAAACGTTTTCCATGAAAATCCTGGGCAAATACGTTAAGACTTTCCTCTAAATCCGCAGCTTCAAAAATCCGCAGTACTTTTCCCTGACGCTCAAACACCATAACCGGCATACCTCCCTTTAAGGAAACCACGGTTCCGGCTACGTTAAGGAAGGATTTTTCCTTACTGTGGGGCAGAAATTTTCCCCAGGGCTGGGATGGATCAGAGGCAGGAAGCCAAACAAGCTGATTGTCAGTCTGTTCTAATATCGACATGGTCCCGTTGAAATCCTTTTCTCTGATAAACTGGATTCCAGAAAGCCCTTCTATAAAATATCCTCTTCTTACTCGCCCCGTATATTCCCATACCCGCAAAACCGAAAGGGCTTCACCCCAGTTTATCTCCCCTGCTGTTTCCCTGCTAAGAATAACTACCCGGTCAAATATACGCTCCAACTGCTGTTCCAAATCAAACTCCATAAGGGGGCGGATTACTTCCCATCGTCCCGTGGACAGTGCCTTGCTGCGTGCTCCAACACGTTGTCTGGCTGAGGCTTTTTCTATCTTTTCCCGGTTCAGCCATAACCTGACCGGCTGATAACTGTCGGAACAGATAAGACCTTTTTCAGTTAATGAAAGTAAGACATCATAAGGAGAGCTGCCTCCTAAGAGGCTTGCCAGCCTCTGGGTAAAACTGGCTCCCTGTTTTAATAATGCTTCATATACGAGCTTTTCATTACCTTCTAAAGAATTCAGATTTACTGTAAGCTCAGCCTCCCAGTCTATGTCTTCATAAGATTGGAACATAAGACCTTCTCCGTTTATCATATGCCAGAAAAGTTTTCCCTGAGTTAAAAGTGTATCCAAAAGCTCGGTACGGTACCCTTTCACCCGGTAAGGCAGTAAGGTGCTTTCCCATAATGAAATCTGAAAGGGCAGTCCGGCTAATAATTCCAAGGTTCTCTCAAGCTGTTCCAGGGCTGGTGCGCTAATGCGGATACGGTTAATTAAAAGCGCTGCATAACGCTCAGGTCCCTGGGTTTTTATCTGCCGTCTAAGGTTCTTTACCGTTTCTCTCTGGGCTCTGCTGTATAATTCCCCATGATAATACACACCGTCTTTTTCTACAACACTTTCCTGTTCGCACAGACGGTTCAGTACTTTATATGCCTCTTCCTCCGACCAGAAATACCGTTCCCCAATCTGCAGCACAGTACTCTCACCCCGGTATCTTAAAACTTTTCGCACAAGTTCCATTCTGGCTTCTAAATCATTCTCAATCAGCGCAGCCATATACTTATCCTTTTGTTCCGCCGCAATCCACAGCCCCGGTTCGATATACTCCACCTGTTCTTTCTGTACTAAAGCTTCAAGCCATTCAATGGGAATATCCAGTTCTCCAGCCATAATATCCCCCTCCATCATAAGCAGGGAGTGAAGCTGGTTTTCATCCTCCGGAAGATGGGTCCGCATAGACACTTTGGCAAGCTGTTCGGTATCCGGGGTAATCATCTCTACCTGTTTTAGTGCTTCCTCAGAAGCTTTTATGATTCCAACCGGTGTAGGGGCATAATCATACATCATGGATGCCTCTGTCTGCTGCCTTAGTAGAAAAGACATAGGTGACGGTGTATCCAGATACATTTCCAAAAGATTGATATTACCACTTTGTATCCCATTTAGTACATACATAACCCCTTCTATATCCCAGTTATCCTCTAAACATTCCCGCTTTGTCTCCTGAATTAATGGGTGATTTTCATATTTAACCATAGAGTCTAACATCTCGGCACTTCGCATACGTTGTAACCACAATGGCTGACGTCCGTTTTTTCTCACTCCCATCATCAGGGCTCTACCGGCATTATAACGAAAGGTCATGTTAAATAGAGGTTCTTTGGGCAGCAGTGCGTATAGTATCTGTTTTGCCGAAGCGACTGGTATATCATATAATAAACGGTCGGGAAGATCACAGTCACCAAATGGGTATAATAAAAATCCATCATCATCCGCCACACAGTTAATTGTTTCCCCAGTCCTTTTTACAGCAGCTTCTCTGGCAAGGATGGCCAGAGGTTCATTAACCTGCCTGCCAAAGATGGAATGAACCATTATCTGGGGAAGTCCATTTTCATCTGTAAAGTGTTCCACCAAAACCGTACTGTCATCCGGCAGACTATTAGTAGCCGTAAGCTGTCGTTTCAGATATTCCCCGGCACTTTCCGCCGCCGGTTCATTCAGTCCCAAACGGAGTAATTCTTCGTTTAAACAGCCCCTCTCTTCTGCCTGGCTTAATCTTTTAAATATCTTTCCAAAAGCTATTCCTGTCTGTATTCTTCTGCCCTTTATCTCACCTTTCCAAAAAGGAAGCCTGGCTCCGCCTGGAGGTGCCTGGGTAACTACTACCGTATCTTTTTGAATATTTTTTATCTGCCAGCCAAAGGTACCTAAAAGGAATCTGTCACCTACTCTGGATTCAAAGATAAATTCCTCATCCAGCTCTCCAAGCTTAACTCCACTCTCGGTTCTCACTGTATAAAGCCCCTTGTCAGGAATGGTTCCCCCTGCGGATACGGCTAACATACGGCTGTAATTATCACCCTCCACACGTTCATGGATACGGTCATACAGGATTCTTGGGCGGACAGGCAGGTCAAGATCATGTTCATAATCTCCTGCTAACATCCGAAGAACCCCTTTAACCTCTTCCCTGGTCACTGTCTGAAAGGGATAAGCTCTGCTTAAAACTTCCATAACTTCCTCAAGATTGTAGCTCTTTACCGCTGCCATGGATACAAGGTGCTGAGCCAATACATCCAGGCATAGCCGGGGAGGCTTTGAGGGCTCAACTCCGCCTTGCCGTACTACTTCTGCCGTTAATCCGCAGTATAGACCTTCTGCTGCCGCACGGGGGAACATATGCATAACGCTAATCCGGTTAGGGTTATGTCCGGCCCGGCCAAGACGCTGTAAGGTACTGGAGATGGAACGTGGACAGCCAATTTGGAATACCTGGTCAATTTCTCCCACATCAATTCCAAGCTCCATAGAGGAGGTAGCACATAACAGCCTTAAATTCCCCTCTCGCAGGGAATTTTCCACTTCAAATCTCTGTTCCTTGGATAAGCTCCCATGATGGGTTCTTGCAAAGCCTTCCCCTCCCAATTGATTTACATAATAGGCAAGCTTTTCCGCATATCTGCGTCCCTCCACAAAGGCTATGACACTTTTTGCTTTGATACACTGTTCGTAGATCATGCCTGCCAGTTCCTGCCAGACAGGGTCCTTCATGGCAGGTTTTTTCTCCGCTAAAGGACTTGTAATCACGAGTCTGACTTCTTTTCCCATCTTAGGTGCTATAATTGCCGCTGGTTCCGGGGCTAGATACTCTGCTGCCTTATTTAGTGGTTCTATAGTAGCCGATAGGCCAATACGCTGCAAGGGTTTTTCGCACAACTGATCCAGTCTTGCAGCGCAAAGCATCAGATGGGCTCCCCGTTTAGAATCTATCAGGGCATGAAGTTCATCAATTATCAGGTATTTAGCCGTGTGAAGGATTGATTGTCCGGATTTACTGGTAAGCATCAGATAAAGGGATTCCGGTGTGGTTATCAGAATGTGGGGAGGTGTTTTAATCATCTTACGGCGCTCACTTTGAGGTGTGTCCCCGGTACGTATGGCTATGGTCAGATGAAAGGGCTCCCTGCCGGTATTGATGCCGGCTTTTAGCTCTTCCTCCAAAATCCCGTTAAGGGGTTTACGCAGGTTTTCTCGGATATCTCCAGCCAGTGCCTTTAACGGGGATATATAGATAAGCTGTAATTCCTGCTTTAATACTCCCGCCCTGGCCTCAGCTTTTAATCGGTCAATAAATACTAAAAAAGCAGAAAGGGTCTTACCGGTTCCGGTGGGTGCAGATACAAGGGTATGTCTTCCTTCTGCAATGGCCGGCCAAGCTTCTTTTTGCACCGCTGTCGGTTCACCAAGGGATCGTTCAAACCACTTTATGGTAAGGGCATCGAATATGTTGGATGTATTTATTGGCATAAGAACTCCTCCTTAGCTTTCGTGTCGGCTTCTTGCTGCATTTTTATTACAACGAACTTTCAGTTTCTCTTTTTTATTTAATCATACCATAAATTACAGCCGGCGCAAGTTATAAAAATCCTTCCTGCGCCGGCTGATAAGTTACGATTATATAATCCTTATCTTACAACAATATTTAAAATTCTTCCCGGAACATAGATAACTTTAACTATAGTCTTGCCATTTAATGCTGCTTTAATAGCATCTAATTCCTTCGCTTTTGCTTCTACTTCTTCCTGCTTTTCATCCAGGGAGATGACCAGGTTTGCTTTTACCTTGCCGTTAATCTGAACGGCAATTTCTACTGTATTTTCAATGGTCTTCTCTTCTTCATATGCTGGCCAGGATGCCTGATAGATTCTTACCCTTTCTCCAGTTAACTGCCATAACTCTTCTGTAACGTGAGGGGCTACCGGATTTAAAAGTAACAGTAAGGTCTTAAATTCACCCATTGTTATGGAACCGATACGGTAAAATTCATTTACCAGTGCCATCATGGCTGCGATCGCTGTATTAAACTTCATGCTTTCAAAATCAAAGGTTACTTTTTTAATCGTCTGATGCATTTTAGTTTCAAGGTCTGCGGAATAGGAATCACCTTCTTTTACCATGTCTTTTAACTTCCATACCCTGTCAAGGAAACGGCGGCAACCTTTAACCCCTTCATTGGACCAGGCCGCGCTTAAATCAAATGCACCGATGAACATCTCATAGGTTCTTAAGGTATCTGCACCAAATTCATTGATAATATCATCTGGATTAATGACATTGCCTCTGGATTTAGACATCTTTTCATTGTTCTCTCCAAGAATCATACCATGGGAGGTTCTCTTCTTATATGGTTCCGGTGTGTTCACTAGTCCCTGGTCATAAAGGAATTTATGCCAGAAACGGGAGTATAACAGATGCAGTGTAGTATGTTCCATACCACCGTTATACCAGTCTACCGGCATCCAGTAGTCAAGTTCTTCTTTGCCTGCAAATGCAGTTTGGTTATGAGGATCAATGTATCTTAAAAAGTACCAGGAAGATCCTGCCCATTGAGGCATGGTATCTGTTTCCCGGTGGGCTTTTCCGCCGCAGTGAGGGCAGGTAGTTTCCACCCAGTCCGTCATCTTAGCAATAGGGGACTCACCATTATCGGTAGGTTCATAGCTTTCCACTTCTGGAAGCAGTAAAGGTAATTCACTTTCTGGAATAGGAACATAACCACATTTATCACAGTGGACAATAGGAATCGGTTCTCCCCAGTATCTCTGACGTGAGAACACCCAGTCCCTTAATTTATAATTCACCTTTTTCGTTCCGATTCCATTATCCATTAACCATTCTAATATCTTTTGTTTTGCTTCGGCAACTTCCAGACCATCTAGGAATTCAGAATTAACCAGCTTACCGGTGGAGGTATTGGTAAAGGCAGCTTCTTCCACTTTACCGCCTGCAACAACCTCGACAATTGGTAAATTAAACTTCTTTGCAAAATCCCAGTCTCTTTCATCATGAGCCGGTACAGCCATAATGGCACCGGTACCATAAGTCATTAATACATAATCAGAGATCCAGATGGGGATTTCTTTTTTATTCACCGGATTAACAGCCGTCAAGCCTTCAATCACAACACCGGTCTTTTCCTTAACCAGTTCTGTACGTTCAAAGTCAGATTTCTTGGCCGCCTGCTCCCGGTAATTAATTAAGGCTTCATAGTTCTTAATTTCATTCTTATACTTATCAATTAAAGGATGTTCCGGTGAGATAACCATATAGGTTGCCCCGAATAAGGTATCTGGTCTGGTAGTAAAAATACGTAAGTTTTCTTCTTTTCCGGCTATTTTAAAATCCACTTCCGCACCGACAGAACGTCCAATCCAGTTTACCTGGGATACTTTAATTTTTTCAATATAATCCACCATGCTAAGGTCATCGATTAATTTGTCCGCATAGTCTGTGATTTTTAACATCCACTGGCTTTTTACTTTTCTGACAACTTCGCCGCCGCAGCGTTCGCAGACACCGCCTACAACCTCTTCGTTGGCAAGCCCAACTTTACAGGAAGTACACCAGTTTATAGGCATTTCTGTCTTATAAGCAAGTCCTTTTTTAAATAACTGTAAAAAAATCCACTGGGTCCATTTATAGTACTCTGGATCTGTTGTATTAATTTCTCTATCCCAGTCAAAGGAATAACCAAGAGCTTTTAACTGTTCTGTAAAATGTTCTATATTTTTCTTGGTTACAATCTTTGGATGGATATGGTTCTTAATAGCATAATTTTCTGTGGGTAGTCCGAAAGCATCCCAGCCCATAGGATATAAAACATTATAACCTTCCAGTCTCCTTTTTCTGGCGATGATATCCAGTGCTGTATAAGGTCTTGGATGTCCTACGTGAAGACCCTGTCCTGAAGGATAAGGGAACTCAACCAAGGCAAAAAACTTTGGTTTGCTCTTATCTGTACCTACTTTAAACGCTTTTTCTTCCTCCCAGATTGCCTGCCACTTTTCCTCAATTTCTTTTGGTGAATAAAACTCACTCATTTTTCATTCCTCCTGATATTTGGATCTATTCTTTTCTTGGTAAAACTAGAAAGCGCCTGACTTGTCAGACTCTAGCGCTCTTACTTAAGTGACATATTCCTCTTAAGTTTCATTCGCATTAAAAAACCTCTTCCTCTCTAATAATCTAGAGACGAAGAGGTTCTATCTATGCAAGAACTGCTTTCCGCGGTACCACTCTAGTCCATCGCCCAAAGGCAATGTACTCTTGTAATCTGTAACGGGATCTCCCGCTCTGCCTACTAACATGTTCAGTCAGAGAGCTCCAAGGCGAGTTCAAAGTCCTTAACTGCCACTTTCCACCACCAGTGACTCTCTGTAAGTCAGACTACTTTTACTACTCCTTATCATTGCCACAATATGATATATTTTATAACTTATTTTATCATTTCTAAGTTTGTTGTCAAGTAGATATTAATATATCCCCTATAAATCGTCAATTCTTCTTTTGACGGCATATTGCTATTCTAAAAATTAAATTTTCCCAGATTCTTTTCTTCACACACCTTAATGCCATGATAGAACATCCAGTTTAAAGGCGTTTCTATTCCAAGTTCTTCTCCTAGCTTCACCACTTTACCGGCAAACATATCTATTTCGGTCACTCGACCGTTCTCCAAGTCCTGCAGGGTGGAAGGCTTGTTGGATAAGGGCAGTTTTTTAATTGTCCCTTCCTGAATTTCAAGGTCTTCTTCGCCAAGTCCGACACCGAGTTTATTGGCAATTTGAATTACCTCACGCATTGCGGCATGACGGACGGCATTGGCATGTTCACTTACCTGATAGGCCCCAAAGGGTATGCCTAGTAAAGCACAGGTCAGATTTTCGCCTACATTGCACATGAATTTAAACCACATGCCCTTAATCATATCCGGGTCAATATTATAACCGATACCGCTGGCGTCAAATAATTCTTTCACTAAGTTTACCCGTTCTGATACTATTTCATTCTTAGCTTCACCAAAATGTACTTTGCCCCAGTCAGGTACTGCATCTGTAACTCCATCCTTCATGACAACGGAAACTCTCATATAAGAATACATAACATGTTCCCAGCCATAAACCGCTGCAACTCTTTCCTCACTGTCAATTCCGTTTAAGACACAAAGTATCAGGGTATGCTCACCAACCTGGTTACGGATATCCGTGATAGCCTGATTCAGACCGGTTTCTTTTACCGCTATAATAATCAAATCCGCCGTATCCTCTTTTAAGTCAGGCGTTATTACTGTAAATTGGTGTCTGACACCATTCACGGTTACCCCTCTTGTCTCTAACCTTTCCTTCCGCTCTCCCTCTGCCAGTACACGAAAGTTACCTTTTCCCAGATAGTGATCCAGTTTCGGTGCAAAAAATACTCCCATTGCTCCTAATCCAATTAAAGTTACTTTTTTGATAGCCATAATATTTCTTTCCTCCGGTTTGATTATTTTCAGTGTGTCAAAATGGGTATCCGCTATAAAACTATCCTTCGTTTCTTTTATTATATCTTTGGAAACTGAATTAAGCAATAGTCTCTCATAAAGCTTGATAGATACCAAGTTAGGAATAACTTCAAATGGTTGGCAGTATCATGAACCATGCTTTACTTAACGCATTTGGAATTAGTTGTAAACCTTTCCGATAAATGGTATACTAAATGTAAAACTTGAATCTCACTTTTCCTGTAGAGGTTCGTTAAATTCATGTATAAAAGACAAACAGAGATTTATTGACTCAATCAGAATCTTGCCCAGGGAAAAATGGAGGAATTAAATATGGTAATTCTAATAGCCGGCAGTTCACATACCGGAAAAACAGTACTTGCACAAAAGTTGTTACATAAATATGGATTCCCATATTTATCACAAGATCATTTAAAAATGGGCTTAATCCGAAGTGGTTTCAGTACAATAACCCCTGTAGATGACGTAAAAGATATCATGAACGTGATTTGGCCTGTGACCAGAGAAATAATCAAGACCTGTATCGAAAACAAACAAAACTTAACCATAGAAGGGTGCTATATCCCCTTTGACTACCATAAATCTTTTGACGAAGAATATTTAAAACACATAAAATATACCTGCTTAATCTTTAGTGAAACCTATATCCACCAACATTATGATGATATAATTACTCATGCCAATGCAATCGAATCCCGAGATAAGGAGGACTCCAAATACTGCACAAGAGAACTGCTTCTTACAGAAAATAACTATAATTTAAAACGATGTAAAGAGGAAACCCGAAATTACATACTAGTTAATGATAAATACGAAGTAGATATCACATTATAACAAACACAGCAAATAGCCTATTTTCTATGACTATGGCAGTTTTCTGATATGTAATTTTTTCGTTGGAATAATCCCTCATTCCATTTAAACTTGGTAAATCGCACCACACCAAGACGGAATAGAATAACTTTCGTAATAATTGACATAAATTTTTAGTAATGATATAATAACCGCATATGTTATAGGTTATATAAGCAGTGAGTTTAAGCATAAACCAACGTCATTTCCTTCTGACGCCAAAAATTTATAAAGGCGAAAGGCATATTCACACAGGAATGTATAGCGTCCTTTGCCGGACGCATTTTTTATGCAATAGTAAATTGTATCCAATTACACAAAAACGCTCTGTTATGGATGCGCACCTCGCGGAAAGAAGTTATTGCCAAGGTTCCCTCAGGTGCAAGTGTCAGTAAACCTACACTGTAATCTTTCCTGACCAAGATCATACCTTACACATATGCTGCAATCCTTGTTACAATTATGAAACTCAAACTTTAAACATCCCGAATTGGAGGTATACTTATGGGACTAAATGAAACTCCATCTGCGAATAGAATACACATCGGTTTTTTCGGCCGGCGCAATGCCGGTAAATCCAGTCTGGTTAATGCCGTTACCGGACAGGCCCTTGCTGTGGTGTCCGAAGTAAAAGGAACAACCACAGACCCGGTTTATAAGGCAATGGAACTGTTGCCTATGGGTCCCGTAATGATTATAGACACCCCTGGAATTGATGACGAAGGGGGACTTGGGGAATTGCGTGTAAAAAAGGCAAAACAGGTCCTTAACAAAACCGATATAGCCGTACTGGTAATCGATGCCTCGGAAGGAATTAAGGATACCGACCTTGATCTGATTACTACCTTTACCGCCAAGGAAGTACCTTATGTGATTGTCTATAATAAACAGGATTTACTTGATACGATACCTGATCCAAAGCCCAATGAAATATATGTAAGTGCCCAAAAACAGGACGGCATACAGGAGTTAAAAGAAAAAATTGCCCACTTAACTACGGTGGAGGATGAAAAATTAAAAATTGTAGCAGATTTATTACACCCCTCTGACTTTGTGGTACTAGTTACTCCCATCGATAAAGCTGCTCCCAAAGGCAGACTCATACTACCTCAGCAGCAGACGATACGTGATATTTTAGAAGCTGACGCGACTGCTATCGTTGTGAAGGAGTATGAGCTTCGGGATACCTTATTAAGTCTTGGTAAAGAGCCTGCCATGGTCATTACCGACAGTCAGGTATTTGCAAAGGTATCTGCCGACACCCCCAATCATATCCCGCTTACCTCTTTTTCCATCCTGATGGCACGGTACAAAGGACTGTTAGATACTGCGGTAAAAGGTGTGATTGCTGTTGAAGCTTTAGAGGACGGCGATACGGTTTTGATTTCGGAGGGCTGTTCCCACCACCGTCAATGTGATGATATCGGAACAGTTAAAATTCCCCGTTGGATGAAAAACTATACCGGTAAGAACATAAATTTTGAATTTACCTCCGGCACTGAATTCCCGGAAGATTTGTCCCCGTATAAAATGATTGTACATTGCGGAGGCTGTATGTTGAATGAACGGGAAGTCCGTTACCGTATGAAATGTGCCGTAGATCAGGGAATACCCATTACGAATTATGGGATAACCATAGCTTATATGCAGGGAATTTTAAAGCGCAGCCTTAAAGTCTTTCCCCATCTTGAGGCTATCCTTGAAGAGTTGATATAAAATCAAAAACCAATATAAAGTAACCATATGTTAGTAATAACTAGAAATCAATTACTTACTTTCAATTACTCAATATCAATTGCTTAATATCAATTAATCAATATCAATTAATCAATATCAATTAATCAATATCAATTACTCAATACAATTACTTAATATAATTTTTGAACGAGTACCTTCCATTATGTTAAATAGTCAGACAGGAGTTTCTATGAGAAAAGAATCGGATAAATTAGGCCAGTTGGAACTGAAAGAGAATGAACTGTATGGTTTGCAGACCAAACGTGCTTATGAGAATTTTAAACTGGAACATAAAAAGACTAATCTTCACCTGATCTATTCCATTGTGACTATTAAAAAAGCAGCCGCAATGACTTATATTAACCTGGGTGCAGATAAAAAAGAAATATATCCAGCCGTCATAAAAGCCTGCGATAGTATTCTGACCGGTGAAGCAGACAGCCAGTTTATTACCGAAGCTTTACAAGGCGGCGCAGGAACCTCCACCAATATGAATGTTAATGAGGTAATTGCTAATCTTGCCCTGCAGCAGTCAGGGCTTCCCATTGGTTCCTATGACAAGATTCATCCACTGGATGATGTAAACAGAGGTCAGTCCACCAATGATGTTTATCCCACTGCCCTTCGTATTGCAGCCATAGAGATTTTAAGAGAATTAAGCGACCAATGCGCAAAGCTCCAGGAAGCACTTCAAAAGAAAGAAAACGAATTTGACCATATTAAAAAAATAGGAAGAACAGAATTAATGGATGCCGTAGCCATTACTCTGGGAGCTGAATTCGGAGCCTATGCCCAGGCAATCTCCAGGGACAGATGGCGTCTGTATAAGGTAGAAGAACGTCTGCGCCAGGTAAATATCGGTGGTACTGCCATTGGTACCGGAGTAAATGCAGAAAAACAATATCGGTTTGGTATGATTGAAACCTTAAGGACCCTTACTGGAATCGGACTTGCAGTTTCTGAGTATCCCCTTGATATTACCCAGAATAACGATGTATTCGTAGAAGTCTCCGGTCTGTTAAAGGCACTGGCCGTTAATCTTATGAAGATTGCCGGGGATTTACGTTTAATGAATTCTAATGCGATTGGTGAGATCAGGCTAAAACCCCTGCAGATGGGCAGTACCATAATGCCGGGCAAAGTCAATCCGGTCATTCCTGAAATGGTTATGGAAGTGTCCATGCGTGTCATGGCTAATGACCAAGCCATATCCTTAGCGGCTGCCCACGGTGATTTCGAACTCAATGCATTTTTACCCCTAATTGCAGAATCATTACTGGAAAGTCTTGAATTATTAAGCCATGCCGTGAAATTATTCCGTGAAAAATGCATCGAATTGCTGGAACCAGATACCGAAAAGTGTCTGGCACTACTTAACGCTTCCTTTGCCTTTGCAACGGAATATACCACAAAACTCGGTTATGAAACCGTCAGCCGCATTATAGAACAATGCGGTGGAGATAACGAAATGGCAAAACAGCTTCTTAACGATTTACTAAAAGTAAAATAGGCAGATATCAAAATTGCCTGTAATAAAAATATTAAATATTAATTAATTTAACATAGGCAAGCCAGGTTAACACAACTTCTGTCATATAATTCTATAAAGAAAACAGTAAAGAAGTATCCCTATGTCCAAAAAATCAGTATTTAATTTACATAACCTGAAAATCCTTCTACTGGTAATAACATTTTGTCTGCTGTCTATTTCCATTACAAGAAATTTAATTGATATCTATGCAGCCTCTTCCAATAAACAGCTCGTGTGTGTACCAATCCTTATGTATCATCAGGTTAAAAACAGTAATTTAGGAAAAGATGTTATCAGTCCAGCTGAATTTGAAAGTGATTTAAAATACTTAAGCGAAAATAATTACAACACCATAACCATGTCCCAGTTAATCGATTATGTCTATAACGGTACTCCCCTGCCGGAAAATCCTGTGATTCTATCCTTTGACGACGGTTCCATCAGCATATATAAGAATGTATTTCCTTTATTAAAACAGTATAATTTCAAAATCGTATTATCCATCGTAGGGAAAAGTACAGACGATTATTCCAAGGTAGATGACGATAATATTAATTATGCTGTCATAACCTGGGATGACATTTATGAAATGGATCAATCTGGTTTGGTGGAGATTCAAAATCACTCCTATAATCTTCACCACATCCGCAATGGACGGTACGGTTGTTATAAAAAACAGGATGAATCCGTCGATCAGTATGAAGAAGTCATAACCGAGGACCTCAATACATTACAGAAAAAGGTACTGGAGGTAACCGATAAGATTCCTACAACCTTTACTTACCCTTATGGTAAATATAATAATTTAACCGAAAGTATCATAAAAAAGCTGGGTTTTAAAGCTACTCTTTCCTGTACCTATGGTGTCAATATCGTGACCAATGACCCCGAATCCCTATTCGGTCTAAAGCGGATCTGCCGCTCCCATAACCAGCCAATCGGGAAATTAATACAAGGCGGAATGAAGACAATCCGAACAAAAGTTGATTAGCTGATACTAAAAAATAACAGCAAGAAACGAAGCTGCTGTAACATTCCATATATTAAGTACCTGACAGTAAACTTAATTATGATGTTTCACAACAGCTCCGTTTCATAAATATAGGCTTATGTTGATTTGGTTCTGATTCAGGCTATTCTTTATTTATGTCAACCACTTTATAACCATTGTTCTGTAAATGGTTGTTTAATTCCGCAGATGAGGTCTGGTCGTCATAATTAATATCTACATAATCCTGACCAGCACTTAACATTACCTTCTGCACACCGATTATACCTTCTAACTGGTTTTTGACTCTGTCCTGAGTTTCATCGTCATTAAGCCCTTCGATATTAAGCCTTACACTATTCATATATGGTTCCTTTCGCAAGTATTATTTGATACTATTATAACTAATAAATATTTTTTTATACGAATAGGTAAAGCCTTGTACATAGCAATTTGCATTAGTTTCTGTAATACTGCCCAAGGGATATCCCGTTTGAACCCAGGGGAATCTGATGGTCAAGACCTATAAATTTACCGCCTGACTGCCATAATGCCGGTTTTAATAAAGCATACTTTGCTTCATCCCAGGTAGACCAGTCATAGCTTAATAAACCGCCAGTGTCACCAGAATTCGGATTAATGCACCAGAAGGTATGATTGATACGGTTATCTACGATATAATCTCTTAACAAAGTCATCCACTTCTGGTTATTGCCGCCATCCATAAATCCTCCCCATTCACCAATAAAAAGCGGGGCGATGTTCTGATCATTAATATATGCCCAGGAATCATACCAATAATCATCCAGAAGAGTCTGGGTAGTAAAGTTTTTATTAAACCAGGATTGATTGTAAACCGACGGACCATAGTCATGAGGTGAGTAGACAATCTGGCTGTTTAAGGCACCCAAATCAATTGGATAATCTTTTACCCCCCTTAAATTACCGCCCCACCAGGCACCATAATATGGCGCTTGCGGACCGCTTGCTCCCCATATCTCTGGTGTCTGGTAGGTATAACCTAATTCTGTCTTCGGGTACTGTTCCACACCTTCTATCATAATCAGCAGGTTGGGATTGGCGGCAAGTATGGAACTGGCACATCTTGAAGCCGCATATTTCCAGTTGTTCTCATCAGTAGAGTTGTCCCACTTAGCCATATTAGCCGGGGGGGCTGCAGTATATCCCCGTTGTCCGTGGGGTTCATTCTTTAAATCAATGGCCAGAATCGTATCATCATTTTTATACTTATTTGTCAACCATACCAGAGTGCTGATCCATTTATCCGTTGTAATTTCTCCTGCCGTATTGGTAGTCAGACCATACCACAGCGGATAGTTATGTCCTGAATTATTGGCATCCGGGCTGTGCACATCTACCATTACCTTAATGCCAAGTTCTTTGCAATAGCCCATAATAATATCAAAAATCTCCATGCTGTTTTTAACACCATTGGTGGACGGATCATAAAAATCCGGATTGCAGACATAATAGGGAGGATTATTTGCAGCAGTTACACTGGATACTTTATTCGGCTTACCGCTCATCCAGCTGTACAATAACTCGGTGGAAATCGGAACCCGTAAAAATCCAATTCCTCTGTCTGCTATCCCAGTCAGAATTCCTTTAATATCATACCAGGCACCATGAAATACATTTTCACTGCAATTAAAACCGAACCAGTTCGCGCCTGTAAGCCAGACTTCATTTCCATTCTTGTCATAAATCGTATTACCAACACAATGAAGCCAGTCGTCATTGGAGGTATCCGCTGCCGCTGCTCTTGGTTCCTTTGTAAAGTAACTGGTTGTAATTATCGTTACAGCAATAACAAATAGTGCAATTAATTTTTTTATACCTTTCATCCTTCTATCTTCTCCTTTATCTCTTAATTAAACTCCCAATAAGTAATTTTTTAATACTGAATATGTGTTTTACCATTTTGCAGATATAAGTTTCATACTTTTTACTTCTGTTATTTTGTTATTTCTTCACCTCCTACTACAATACATTAAGCAATCGCGAAACCGCAATTACCTGCTAAAATACATAATAAGGTCATATTCGAGCATGCTTCCCTTTTCTGGATATCCAGGTAGGAATTGCAAAAATAGTATTTAACCTGGATACATGGGGTAAAACTCACCTCCTTTGCTTTCTAATTCTTCATAATTTTGTTATATTACAATGCCATTGATGGCTTAAGTCGGCTTTTGATAAGGGGTAAATGACTAATCACGCAAGAGTTTTGCCAGTTAAATAACGCGGGACGATACTGGCCGGATAGATTGAGTACATGGCTTTCAGCAGATTATTGTTGCTTTAAGTGAACTTAGAATGTCAGAAGATTATAAATAATAAATATAGTGTCAGATAATTACTTATTAATCAGCATGGATCGAAATAAATCCATACTAATTCCGGAATAAATCATGGTAAAATATGTATGCCTATGATATATTATTAATATAATTGAGATGTTTTCATGGTACAAGTTTTCATAAATTACGGGGAGGTATATAATGATAAGCTTAGTTTATTATTTTGGTATTATATCAGGTTTCATTAAGGTTCTATTCTATATTCTTGGAATACTTTGTTTTATAAAATACTTAAAAGAAAAATGATGTATGAACAATAGAAGCATCAGCAGATTGCTGTATCGACGCTCTAGTTATTATGTATATTTTATCATATTTGTATTATTTTTACAATAACAAATATACAAGTTGAAATGTTGTTAAATGTTCATGAATACAATGTAATAACTGAGGGCCGAAGCAAACTGTTATTTACAGAACAGTGTAAATTAACCTTACAAGTTTGCATCAGCCCTTATTGCTTAACTCACAATTTGATTATTTTATCATTACTAATTTCGCTTATACCTTTACTATTTATTTCTTTATTTTTTCTTCTACTTGTCCTGACCTTTTATCTGGCTTAAAAGTTCTTCTTTTGCATAAGCGATGGATTTTGCAACACTTCCCTCTTCAAAGGGCACGGATAGATTAGCTAATTTTAAAAGGTTAAGATAATTGGTACTAGAGCCAGCTTTACATAATGCCAGATAATCCTTCCAGGCTTGTTCCTTATTCTCATGGTAACGCTGTTTAAACTCCATGGCCCCCATTGTGGTAAGGGTATAATTAATGTAATAAAACGGATATAAGAATATATGCAGCTTATAATACCAGAAGCCGCCGCGCTCCATGAATTCATCCTCCTCATAAGCACGCCAGGGCATGTATTTTTCCTCTAACTTATGCCACTCAAAAGTACGTTCCTTAGGGGTAAGTTCCGGATTGGCATAAACGATATGCTGAAACTCATCAACCGCAACACCAAAGGGAACAAAGGTAAAGGCTTCCTGTAAGTGCGCAAAGCGGAATTTGTCCGCATCTTCTCCAAAGAATTGTTCCGCATAAGGATAAGCAAACTGTTCCATTGCCATCGAATGGATTTCGGCAATATCTGTACTTACCGAGTAGTATTGAGATGTTTTCTGCGTCCGCATGGCTTCGTAGCCTGCAAATGCATGACCAAGTTCATGAGATAATACCTGCATATCAAAAATAGTGTGATTAAAACAGGAAAATACATAGGGTGCCTTATAATCTAACAGACTTGTCATATATCCGGTTGCAGCCTTATTGGGTTTATTTTTCAAATCCATTAATTCATGTGCAATCATAAAATCGATGAATTCACCAGTCTCTGTACTCATATCATGGTACATCTTCTGAGCCTCTGCTACCAGGTATTCCTCATCTCCGGCAGGTATGGCATTGCCATCCGGAAATACAAACTTTTCATCATAAGCCATGATTTTATCCACACCGATCCGTTTTGCCTGGGCATTATAGATTTCCTGGCACAAAGGTACAATTTCTTTTCTTACCTGTTCCCTGAAAGCAGCAACTTCTTTTTGTCCATAATCACTGCGTTCCTGCTGCATATAGCCGAGGGGTATAAAATTATCAAAACCTAAAGAACGTCCCATTTCATTACGAATTTTGATTAACTGGTCAAAAATTTCTTCCATTTCTTCTTCATTTTTATGATAAAAATCAGAAAAAGCCTTAAAAGCTCCCTTACGTACTTCTCTGTCCGGGTTTTCAAAATACTTCTGGATTCCATAGAGATTTAATATCTGACCATCAAAATCGATCTGTGCTGTTGCCATCAGCTTCTGATACCTGGTGGTAAGCTTTGCTTCCTGCTGCATAAAGGGTACCAGTTCTTCTTTAAACTGGTCAACAAAACGCTGTTCTGCCACCAGATATTCTTTCCCGAGATCCTTTATCATTTCCTCCCGGAATCTGCTCTCCAATAAGGCCTTGCTGACCTCTGCCTTCTTAACGGTTGCCGCCGCACCCCGTTCATCAATAAATTCAATTTCTGATTCGTAGAATTCATCGGTAGTATTTAAGGTATTACGGATGTATGCAATGGTTGCCATTGTATCAATGGAACTGTTAAGCTTCTCTCTGCGCTCAAGTACATCTTTTATTTGTTCATACTTATCTGCTTGTCTGATTTCCTCCGCCATTTTGATGCTTTCCTTCTCCAGCAGTTCAAAATCCGGTCTGACATATTCTAACGTTGAAAATGTAAAATCCTTCATTTCTTATCCCTTTCCTTATTATTTGAATGAGCCATATATTTTCTAAGTATAACACATATGTAATAACTTTCCAATACTTAACAAATAATGAATGTAGTTTTAAAAAGAATATTTATCATCTCTGAAAGGAAAACTATTTAGGTAATTGTGAACCTCTACTTACCAAGAACTATTAATAAATACGATAAAGGAGACAACAACAATGGACCGAAGACGGGCAAGCGAAATTGCAGATTCACCGGTTATGGCAAATGTGAACTATAACGGAAGAGCAATCTATATTGAAGAAGTTAACCCAAATAAAGATTTTGCCAGTATTCATTATCTGAATCAACCCTGGAACAGTCAGGAAGTGGCTTTAAATCAGTTGGTTGAATCGGAACATTAGTAAATCTATAAAAATCCGGCTCTTAGCATGGACAATTTATAATAATGCTTTAAAGATGCAGGTCTTGTTTTAAATTGTCCATACTAAGAGCCAAGCTTGAGAAAATATAGAATATATATCTGGCCTTAATATAAGTATAAACTTCCATATACTATATTTTTCCAGCTTCAATAAATTTATACATACAGGCAAATATAGTTCTTGTAATTTTACTATAATTTTACTATAATCAAGGTATTATTATGCGACATGATTCGCGCTTATTAACTTTAAATAGACTCTAATATGATAAGGACAGTCCATATGAATATACCTGTAATAAATACACCCGAGTACAGTAAACTAATAGCCTTTTTTAATAAGTGTGTGGGAATAACCGAAAGAGCTGTTTCCAGCAAGGACTTCTGTGAATTATTATTAACGAGCCTGTACGAAATTTTTAACTTAAAAAATTCCGCCTTTTGGCTCCTTGATACAAGGGAATCCAATTATTTTCTTGCCTGCCAGCGGATTAAAAACCTGGTTTCCCTGGATTTTTGCACCAAGAGCCCCTTATTTGCCGACAATTTAAAAGATAAGTATCCGCTTATCGGTAACAAAAATGTTATCACCATTCAGGATATAATGTCTACCCAGGAATATGAAGAGTCACAGTATTATAAAGAGTATCTGCAGGGTACGGATCCATTTTACTATGCAGCCCTAATGCTTCTAAGAAGTTCGAATGGGATTATCGGAGCTGTAGGATTTCTAAAATCCAAGACAGAAGGTGATTTCACGTCAGCAGAGTTAAGCAATATGAATGTAATAAGCGGTTTTATCTCCAATTTAGCGGTTAACCACCTGATGGTAAGAAATATAATTACTCAAAAATGTTTGTTAGAATCCTTAAGTAATCAGTCTCCTACGGGTTTAATCATATTCAATCCAAACTCTCCATACAAAATCATATATATAAATTCGGCTGCCTTAAGGTATACCAAGGAATTTTGTCCTAATGTGCCAGAGGGAAGTTTGGGTAATGAATTTTTATTAAACTATATTCTTGAAGATTTTAGATTCCCCGAATATGCTTCATCAAAGACCATAAAATCACCTTTCGAGAAAACATATATCGTACATACGGCTCCTTCCCAGTCTATGGACAAATATGCATCAACGGTTTATGTATATATTATCCCGCAGGTCACAATGGTAGAAAAAAAAGAACCAGCTTTCCTAAAAGACAATAATCTGACCCAAAGACAGCTCGAAATTGTCAAGCTTGTCATGGAGGGGAAAACCAACGAAGAAATTGCATTGCGACTGTTTATCAGCATGAATACTGTTAAAACACATTTAAATAATATTTACCGGGAGTTAAATGTTAACAGCCGTTTTGCCTTATATACCAAACTTGTTGAAAATTAACTAACCAAATAAATAAAGGAGTAAAAAATGAATACCCCCACAGAATTTACCCCCGAATATGATAAATTAATAACTTTCTTTAACAGAAGTGTAGAAATAACAGAAAAGGCCAGTTCCAGTAAGGAATTCTGTGATTTATTATTAAACAGCCTATACGAAATATTTGATTTTAAAACTTCTAATTTCTGGCTTTGTGATGCGGCAAACTCCACTTACTTTTTAGCATCGCACCGGATTAAGAACCTGGTTTCCCAATATTTCTATACCCAGAATCCATTATTTGCAGATAACCTTATGGATAAATACGAACTGGTAAGAGACAGGAATGTACTGACGATTCCTGATGTTATGTCAATGGAAGACTATGAATCCTCTCAATATTTTAAAGATTATATGAGTGTACCAGATCCTTATTATTACACGGCACTTATGCTTATTAAAAGTCCATATTCGGTAATTGGAGCTATTGCATTTTTAAAGTCCAAGTCTGAGGGTGATTTTACTCCCACCGACTTAGGCAATTTAAATATAATCAGCAGCTTTATATCTAATCTGGCACTAAATCATATGACGGTAAATAACTTAATTACCCAGAATCGTTTGTTTGAATCCTTAAGTAATCAGTCTCCCACCGGACTAATAATATTTAACACAAACTATCCATATAAAATCGGTTATATGAATTCCGCAGCTTACCGATATACGGCAGAACTCTGCCCTGATGTCAGAAATCAGAATTCTGGTGATGAATTTTTAATAAAACATGTCATTGATGAATTCGGCTTTCCGGAATATGCCTCTTCAAAAACGGTATTGTCTCCTTTTGATAAGAAATACATAGTAAATATTACTCCCTCCCAGACTACCGACCACTTTGCATCGTCGGTTTACGTATATATTATACCGATGGTTGAAACAGCCATGAGAAAAGAGCCTTTATTAACCAATGGCAACAATCTTACCAAGAGACAGATTGAAATTATAGAACTGGTCGTTCTTGGCAAAACAAATGAAGAAATAGCCTCTCAGCTATTTATCAGCGTGAATACTGTTAAAACCCATCTGAATAATATTTACCGGGAATTAAATGTCAGCAACCGTTTTTCTTTATATTCAAAACTTACCGAGAATTAATGCGATTTGTACCCTGCCGTTCCTATATTTTTCTTAACCGGCAGGGTATAGTAATAATCTATGTTTGTTATAGACTGATTTAAGTAAACTATCATAACATAACTTCAAATAACATTAATAATAGTATACTGGTTATTAATAAGCAAAAAGGTTTGAGTCAGGACATACATAATATTCCATATTCCAACACTCTCAAGTCCATTTCCGTTCATAATCTTTAAAGAAGTATCCACGCCTCTTATATCATGGAAATATACCAGATAATTATTGGTATCTGTTATATAAAAGTAAGAGGAAAGATTTGCTTCATTATAATTAATTACAGCTCCCACATCACTTGCTAATTGTACTGCATTGGTATTACTTATGGCATACGCACCGATGCCTCCTTGACTAGGAAGCTGCCATATATACCCGATGCTTGATATGCCGATTGTTATTTTTTCCGGAGGGATTATCGTCAGGGTATACCGAAGTAAAAGTTCCAAAATATAACTAGGTATTGCTTCCACTGGAATATCGGAGGCATACCCCCAGGAATAAGATAACAGGATGATACCATCAACAACCTGCTCCAAAACAGAAAAATCCACTGGTTCTAAAGCTGCTCCTGTTTCCGTTTCAAAAGAATTAGGAGTTATGGTTATAAACACTTTATAACCCTGGTCTCTTATACTTTCCGAAACTTCAGCTATAAAATCAAAGTATAAGGTTCTGTCTTCCGACCTGATATAAGGAGTGTCAAAATTGACACCATAGTAACCTTTTTGACTTAACATAACCAATATATTCGCAACGAAGTTATCCTTAATCTCCTGATTACCCAGTATATTATGTAAGGTTTCCTTGTCTATGGTACCCGCTTCATTTACATTCGATATTACCATAATAGGTGCAACACCATAAGCTCTGGCCAGATTCAGGATTTCCTGATCATTAATATCATTTAGATTCCCGTTTTCGTCGACAGAATAACTAAATACAGATAAATAGGTCAGATAGACCAGATTCTGAATTAGGATATCCCGATCAATATAGGGATAAGCATATCCGTTCGTTGTTATATTCCCTATTTTTTCATCCAAATAATTAATTATAATGGTTTCCCCGGGGTATATAAATTCTCTTTTTATAAGCTGCGGATTATTCCGTAAGAGCTGGATAACACTGGTTCCATAAGAATCCGCAATACTTTGCAGGGAATCTCCCTCCTGCACGGTATATATCTGATTGGGATAAATGATAAGAACAGCCTGACCGACTGCTAAATTATCAGGGTTTGTAATATCATTATCTCGAACTATACTGTCCTCACTTACCCCATATTCATCTGCAATGGACTGAATTGTTTCACCTGACTGGACAACGTGTATAATCATAAGACCTCATACAACTTATATATTATTATCATTGTATGTAGGGAAATATAAATTAATATCCTTAGACATTTTTATCTTGCTATAAAATCAAAGTATTTTGCAGCTCAGCGTTCTCTGATATTAATCAGGTCATAATAATACTTAATAATATCTCTTCGTGTTATAATTCCCACAAACTTCTCCCGATCATCAACAACCGGAACAAAATTCTGTTCCATAACCCGAAGCAGCAATTCTTCCATCGTGGTTTCTATCTTCACTGCTGGATTCCAGCCTTTTCTCAATATGTCTCTAATCGAATATTCCTCCTGGGACTTCATTGCAAATGCACCGCTGTCCAGCATATGCCATAAAAAATCACCTTCACTTACCGTTCCGATATAAGTGCCGTCCTGAGAAACTACCGGCATGGCAGTATAACCGTGATGACGCATTTTTTCAAGTCCCTGTCGTAAGGTACAATGGTCATCCAAATATGCCACGAAGGCTTTTACTGTCAGTAAAAAAATAATACTTTTTCTCTCTGGAGTCTTAGAACTATCTATATCTTCACTGTAAGTTAAATCTACAGTTGTTTCAGTATCATTAATTTTAACCGTTTCCGTTTTTTGAGTATTTAGACTATTTTTAGTATTTTGACTCTTTTGACTATTTTGACTATTTTGACTATTTTTATTTTGAGTATTGATGTTCTTATCCGCCATATCAATAATATGCATAACTTCTGTCTCCTCAGTAATCTATGTTTAAACAGTAATGAAGTATACGAATGAATTTTACTTCTTACAGCCTTTACTATCATTATAACAGAAATTGTATCCTTTTTGTGAAAAGTAAAGATAGAAAAAACACAAAAAAATAGAGAGTGTTATTTCTCTCTATTCTTCATAACTGATAAAAGGAGTTCCATCTTCCAGATTTTCATAAATCTTCTTAGCCAAATATAGCGGCGCATTTACACAGCCGTGGGTTCCCCTGTTTTTATAAATCTCTCCCCCAAAGGTATGTCTCCAGCTGGCATCATGCAGTCCGATATTACCATAAAACGGCATCCAGTATTTCACTACAACCTTATAATTCAATCCGGCTAACGTGGCGCTGTTCTGCTTATAATTAAGCATATAAGCTCCGACTACCGTAGGATTTCCCCGGTTGGGATTCCCAGTAACTACAGGTCCATGGATCAGCAGCTTCCCGTCCTTATAAAACCATACATGCTGTCTTGTTATATTAATTTCAACATAGGTATCTCCAATTTCATTGCCTTCTCTGGAAACGGCTTTTTGTGCATAGGCAGGTTCCTTCATCACTGTCGCACCTTGCAGGATATGATGATAGATTGCCTCTGTTTCCTCTTCTTTGTCAAGCTTCCAGCCATAAATTCCGCCTTTTACTTCTATCACCTTTCCTACAGAGGATTGAAAGCTCCGGTTTATTCCAACGGTATCATACTTTTTGCTTAAAGCCTTTACATATTTCATAATCTCAGCTCTGTTGATTACCACATCCAGATTATCATCAACAATAAGCCAGTTATTAAGAATACTTCCGTCAAGTCTTTCCCTTTTCGTACCAAACTTATAGGTAATAGAGGTTTTAACGAATTCATTCAATGCTTCAAGGGTATTTCGTGTTTTAGCGGAATTCAGTGTGTATACCGGGTTTTCATAACAATGATTATCCTCCAGGTTTAATATTTCTGCTCCTTTTTTAATGCCTGCGGTGATGACTTTTGTTAATGTATCTTTTCTTATCTTATTTCCATATACTTCCGCCACTGCTTCATAGGTACCGTCTTTATACCGAAAGCTTGCATTTTGGGGTTCTATTGTCTTATTATTTAAGCAGTTTAATGCTTTAATTTTATCAGCAAGCTTAACCTTATCGTATAAGAATAAATTGTCCACATAAAATTTCTGGGGTATAAAAAAAGCTGTTATCCATTTATAAGATTTCTGATTTTTGTAAACACGCGGAATATTATTTCTTTCATTCTGAGATAAAGTAATATCCTGCCCGGTTAATACTTCACTTTCACCATTTCTTTCTGTCAGAAGGAGTTTATAAGTCTGTACATGATTTTCCATAATCTTATCCACATCCTTATGGGATTTTAAAGAAACCGGTACACCGTTTAAAACTGTTCCGTAAAAAAAATGACTGGTAAAATAAAGTGCAGCCAGTAAATATAGCAGTATAAGAATACCTGCTGCTATCAAAACCCGTTCGGTGATATGTCTTATAATAAATTCTTTGATTCTTACCTTATTTCGTTTATTTATTCCCCTCATTCAATACACTCTGAAACAAACTTATTACTTTATCATATGATTGATTGGTATATTTTAAAACTTGATAGATTTACATCTCTTGTTCTATTTTACCAAACTACCTTTAATAGCTGACTAAAAAATTTCAAATACATAGGTTTCTCCCTTAATCAAAGAAACTGTACAGAATTTATTAGCTTCTCCATATAAAATCTCTTCTCCATTCAAGATTAATTTTCCATCTACCTTTGCAAATGAAAATCGGATGGTTTCATCTGCATTAGCATAAACCGTTACTTTCTTAACGCAGTACCTCTCAATGGCAACAGAAACCAGATGCCCGCCTTCCACAGTCATGTTTTCACAGGAACATTCCTTCCATTCATCAGGTATGCCATAAGAAATATAAACCGTATCTTTTGAACGGTGGACAAACATTTCACTAAGAGCTGCCGGAACAATAAAACCGGCCTCAACGGTAAAGGCATCCGAAGCTTCACCTGCATTGGTATCTGAAATCTTTAAGAGACCATTTTGATTTGGATCACCGTTGACAACAAAGGTATTGGAGGAACGAAAGGCCATACAGTAGAGTTCTAACATAGTCCGGGCCATGTTTCCCCTCCCGCAGCGGGAAGCGAATATAGACAGATATGGAAAAGACCAGGCCGCATATTCTGTAAATCCTTTGTCAATGACTGCATTCAGGGTTTTAACCGCAGTTTCACTATGAATATCCGTTCCCAGAGGAAATATTGGATACATGTGACAGAAGTGGCGGTGGGATTCAAATAATTCTTCTCCGGGAAATAAAGGATACCCTTTATCCGTCTCAATTACAGGCGTTAGTTTTTTATTAAAATCGCTGTATTTCAGGAAATCCTTATCCAAAAGTACTGCATAACGCTCCATATTCTCAAGGAGATAATGGAGGGCTGCTATAACCACGGTTGCATCATCTCTTATCAACATGCCGCTGTCTTTAAAGACTTCCGGAGAATTTGTAAAAGGAACGTGCAGATACCCGTCACTGCCTTCATAAGCAATCCCCTGATAAAGGTTGATTACCCGATCAATAAATGGATATATACTGCTCTTAAGTTTATCCAAATCTCTGGAATACTCATAATACCAGCAAAAGTCCGTGGCCACAAAAAGTTCCGGTCCAAGGAGGACATTCCAGAAGCACCACTCTCCTCCGACTCCATATCCGTCCGGTCCCATCATTACCGGGCAGTGAATGGCATCTTTGATTCCAAATAATTTATAAGCTCTTTCCGTAAGCCGCGGCATTGCCTTGGTATAATAATCAATATAAGGTTCTGCCAGTTCAATATGATTGGTTTTAAACGGTGCCCAGTAACAGGACTGGACATTTAAATCATTATGCCAATCCCCGTACCAGGCCGGCATTCTGGCATCATTATTCCAGATTCCCTGGAGGGTAACGGGACGGGAATTCCTTCTTTCATTTGCAAAGATTTTATACATTTCCAGATTATAGGCGTGCTGGAGCCTGTCATTTGGTACCGTAACAGCAGACCGCTTCCAAAACTCCTGCCAGGAAGCATTATGGGCTTCCTTAAATTCTTTTTCTCCTTCCGAGTAAACTCTTAGAAGTTCTTCATTTTTAAGGATTAGTTCTTCTCTGTTTTCCCTGCTGTTTCTTTCCTTTAAATTATCTCCCTGAAATGCCAGATAAATTTGGTCTGCTTTCTTTAACAGACTGATAACTGCCAGTCCGTCTTCTGAAAAGGGCTGTAATACATGTAAGATATCTTTGTTCTTTATTTCCTCGTATTTTTGATAATTCCAGTCTGCTAGACAAGATAGTTCCTTATTCGATGTATCCCAACCCTGTATTACAACCACTGCGTCAGTTGTATCCAATTCCACTTTTAATAGATTGACATTAGAATCAACATATACGAAGCAGGTAACCTGCCTGCCATTTTTAAGGGTGACCTTAATATCAGAAGCTGCTGAGTCAAAATCTATTTCACCATAAAAATCAACAATCTCATCTTCCAGTGCAATGTTAAGACTTAATCCCGGAAGATGGGTACGCCAGATTTTAGTCACTGCTAATTCTGTTTCCTTGGTAAAAGTACCATTATGGAACTTTTCAGGTTCCTTTATAAAATCCTGAAATTTGGCGGCAGGCATATCAAGTGTCGTATCCCTGTTCTCCCAAAGCAGGATACTATCAACTGAAAAACGCAGGGAATTATGTACCACATATAAAAATCCGCCAATACTGCCATTCCCCCAGAACAGCCCTTCGTTAAAATGTTTGGGCAGACGGTCTATTATTAATTTTCTTTGTTCTTTTAACTTTTCCTTATCCATTTCATGCTTCCTCTATAATGCAGCTTTTTGAGGGATTGCATTATAGTTTCCCTTTCTTAAAAGAATAGTGGTTTATATATGGTTTGTTAACAGTTCTTTCATATAGTACCTGCAATAGCTAATTAATTTTTGTTATTCTAATAAGCCTGCTGTCAAAGTCCCCCCACAGCCCAGTTTCCAATCCAACCTTCATTAACGTGCTTCCGTGGATGTTCTCCTCCATGCCTTCGATGTTGTATAAACCATCTTCTTTTAGTCCGTTTAAATAAAGATTTGGTTCGGCTTTACCAAACTGGCTGCCCTGATGAAAGGCAAATACAAGGATCTCCTTTTCATCCCTGCTGATATATTCCACTGCATGAAGGGAACTCTCACGAACAGAGGAAAGTCTGTATTGCTTCCCAAATTGGATAGTTTTGCGAATTTCTTTATAAGTTTTTATATGCTCCCTGAATTCATCAGCGGTATCCTCACTAAATTTACTGATGTCGGCGCCAATCCCCAATACTCCCATCATGGAAGAATGGAAACGATAGCTGTAAGGACGTTCATACTTTCTTAGGTTATTGGAGGATGCATCCGTAACCCAGCAGGTCATAATACTAGGTGCATAAAAGTAAGAGAAGCCCTCCTGGATGAAAAGCCGTTCGTAGGCATCTGTATTATCACTGGGCCAGCACTGATCTGCGTACTTAAGTATGCCAAGATCCACCCTGGAACCGCCTCCGGCACAGGCTTCGAATTCTACCTGCGGAAATCGTTCTCTTAAGGTTTCCCATATTTCATATAACGCTTTTGCATGCTTATACCAAAGTTCCTTATCCTCTGAAGTCTTACCCTGGCTCACATCTGTCAAGGATTTATTCATATCCCACTTGATAAAGGTAATATCCTTGTTTTCTGACAGAAGCTTAGTCATAAAATCCAGGATAAACTCTTTTACTTCACGTTTACTGATATTTAATGTATATTGATTTCTTCCCTGATAAGGCTCCTGCCCCTTAAACCTGTAAATCCAGTCCGGATGTGCCCGGTATAAATCGCTGTCTGGATTTACAGCCTCTGGCTCCACCCAGATGCCAAAATCCATTCCAAGAGATTTCACATAGCGGATGAAATCAGATAAGCCCTTGGGGAATTTTTCTTGGTTCACATACCAATCCCCAAGTCCTGCCTTGTCATTATTCCTGCTGCCAAACCAGCCGTCATCTATTACAAATAGTTCTACACCCATTGCGGCTGCTCTGTCTGCCAGAGCTTTCTGACTATCTGCCTGTACCTGAAAGCCGGTAGCCTCCCAGGAATTATATAACACTCTGCCATACTCTCTTTTCCTAATAATCTGCTCTGCTTCAAAAGTATGGAGTGTTCGGCTCATTCCACCATATCCTTCCCTTGAAAACCCAAAATACATAACAGGCGTCTTAAGAGATTCCCCTTTGCTTAAGGTATATGTAAAATCGAAATTACTGATTCCCCCGGTAATTTTAACATTGTTATAAATTGTTTTCTCAAACGTTATCTGCCAATTGCCGCTGTAACCTAACAAACCAAACCAGACCTCACCGGTCTTTTCCTCTGCAGTTCCGTTATCCAGGGCAAAAGCAGGGTTAAAGTGGGGTCCGGTATTACCGCTGCGGGACTGCATGGTAAAGGAACCGGTAGTCAGATGCAGATCATTCATCTGGGACTCTCCTGCCCACTTACCCGTTAAGTATTTTACACGGTAATCCGAAAGCTTTGGTATGCTGACCGAGGCAGATTTAAAGTTCTCTATTATTACTTCCTCCCCTTCATTAAGAACCTCCACATACCGGGCTATGATATCATATTCCTCGTAAACATCATAAGTCAGGGTGGCATAAAGGTCTGAAAAGCTATTCTTGTAACAGAAGGTCAGGCGCTCTAAGTCTTTATTAACCTGCATTATCTTAAATTCAAGAAACGTCATATCCAGCTTTCTTATCTCAGGATAATTCACTTTTAAACAGCTTTCCAAATAGGAAGCTCCGGTCCAGAAACTATATTCATCCCTTTCCAGATTGAGATTCTGGTCAAAACTGCTGTGTTCCCGTTTTTTAATCAGATAGGTAAGATCTTCTCCATGGATTTTGCTGCCCCAGTATAGATTCTGGAGCCAGTCATTGCTATAAAAGACATAGGATGAATGTTTCGTGGAAAGATGAAATAAGCCTTTGTTCTGTGTAATCATGTGATTCCTCCAATGCAGCCGTTTCGCTGCTTCTTATTATTTGTAAATTTGATTCGTGTGTCAAATTAATATATCTTCCTAGATTTGCCCACGAATTGTCCAGATATTACAGTTCTGAGTTATTATGGTTCATGCGTTATTATCGTTCTGAGTTATTATGATTCTGTTTTATTAGGTTCTGCTTTATTAGGTTCTGCTTTATTATGGTTCTGCTTTATTATGGTTCTGCTTTATTATGGTTCTGCTTTATTATGGTTCTGCTTTATTACCAGTTCAAATATATCATGTCTCTTTTTATATGGCTAAATACTATTTTTACTGTTACTATTCAGAATACCGTTTTAGTAATGTAATTCGTATCTAAACCTGATAAATCCGGTTTATTCAAAACAAGTAACTACTTTGTAAGTATATTCATTCTTTAACTGATAGTAAATGGAGTATTGCTAGGTTTATATGGAATATTGCTAGATTCTATACCATTGTTTTTTCTGAATCTATAAGAATCATTTTGCTTTTTCACCTGATTATAGGATATAATAGAAACTATCATAAAATATCGCAGGGGGATCTTAATAGATGGATAAGCATATCGCTGATTACCAGCATTTTCAGCATACAGATCTTTATGTGTACCAGTGCGGATCACTACAGTGTGAAAACGGACATGGCTACGGTCCGGCAGTACGGGACCATTTCCTGATTCATTATGTTCACAGCGGAAAAGGTATCTTTAAAATTGATAATACAATATACGAATTAAAAGCCGGTAACGGTTTCTTAATATGCCCTGACATAATAACCTTTTATAAAGCAGATGACGCTGACCCCTGGCACTATTCCTGGATCGGTTTTCATGGACTCAAAGCCGAAGCCTATTTAAAGGATTCCGGTCTTAGTCTTCTGCATCCGGTATTTGAATACACTCAGGATGATTTTATTGATACCTGTTTTTATGAGATGGTTGATGCCTATAACATAAAAAGAGGTGGAGAAGTGAAAAGATTGGCTTATCTATATCTTTTTTTACATAAATTAACCGAACTGAATCCGGTAGGTCTATATTATGATTCTGCGGACAGCAGACGAGATGCCTATATCACTAAGGCTTTGCAATATATTGAAATGAATTACTCAAGAAAAATAACCATAGATGCCATATCCCGGCATGTAGGGTTAAACAGAAGCTACTTTAATTCAATTTTTAAAAGTGCTTTGCATATGAGCTTACAAGAATACCTGATTGAATTCAGAATCCGCAAGGCCTGTGAATTAATCCCCAATGAGAAGCTTTCCATCGGAGATATTGCACGAAGCATCGGCTACAATGATGCTCTGCTGTTTTCTAAAACCTTTAAAAAAATAAAAGGAACTACCCCAACAAATTACAGAAATCTGCTGCCGGAATTAAACAGCAGACAGGAGGAAACATGAGTTATAAAATATTACTTTTTGATCTGGACGATACTTTATTGGATTTTGCAGCGAATGAAGCTGTCTCTTTAAACAAACTTTTTCAACTGCATGGATATACCTTCACGGATGAAATTTTTCAGACCTATAATTCTGTCAATAAACAACTTTGGAAGGATTATGAAAATGGAGGTATTATACTTGAAGAGGTCCTTAATTCCAGATTCTCAAAAACAATGAATAAACTGGGACAGACTGTGGATGGAATGGAATGGGAAAATCAGTACAGAGAGCTTTTAAGCAATGGATTCCAGCTCATGGAAGGTGCTTATGAGGTATGTAGCACCTTATCTAAATCCCATAGATTATTTATTATCACCAATGGTGTAACAAAAACACAAATAAAAAGAGTGAAGGAATCCGGTTTATCTGATTTTTTTGAAGATATCTTTATTTCCCAGAGCATCGGCTATCAAAAGCCGGCAAAAGAATTTTTTGATTATGTGATGAACCATATTAAAGATTTTAATAAAGAGGAAGCACTTATTATTGGTGATACTATAAATTCAGATATTAAGGGAGGAATTCTCTCAGGCATTGATACCTGTTTATTAAACAGCAAAGCTCAGGTAATATCCTCTGAAATTCAGAGTACCTACATCATTACAAAGTTGGCAGATTTATATGACACTTGCTCCCTTTAATGTGAGCACTAAAGCTATAAGCTAACTCTTAGCATCCGAAAAAAGAGTGTATACAAACTTCGTAATGTATATTGAGGATAGGATAAATATATGTTGCTAATTCCACGCTGATATTGGTGCCTGGAATCCTGTTAAGTTTTGACATCTTTATTATAAAATCTGAAAGCTGCCAGATATTAACTCTGACAGCTTTCAAAATAACTTTAACCAAAATTAATAACATTAATATTTCTATTGTTAGCAGTTACGGACGATAGTGCAGTTGCTGAGGTAATGATAGCGCGTACTTCATAGGTGCTTGTTGTTGTAGCTACCGCAGTATCAACATAGGTGTTAGCTACCGGATGAATCTCGGTACTTGCCAGGGTACCGTTACTATTAAGTGTTCTAGTATGAATCAATACTCCGTCTCGATACAACCTTGACTCACAGTTAAAGTCAAAACTTAGTGTAGATACAACCGTATAACTTAGCGCATAATCTATTTTTATTATATCTCCAAGATTAACTGGTACACTAGTGGATGCAACCGTTACTTCCGACCCTGTAGGAGGTGCAACAGTTATAGAGCCAGCTGTTTGACTAAAGAACACCGTTCCTGCTGGACCGGTATCTCCCGTTGGTCCGGTCGGGCCGGTAGCTCCCGTTGCTCCCGTCGGGCCGGTGGCTCCTGTTGGTCCTGTATCTCCTATTGCTCCTGTGGGTCCGGTTGGTCCGGTAGCTCCCGTTGAGCCGGTTGGGCCTGTAGCTCCCGTTGGACCGGTATCTCCTATTGCTCCCGTTGGTCCGGTAGCTCCTGTTGCTCCCGTTGGTCCGGTAGCTCCTGTTGCTCCCGTTGGTCCTGTGGCTCCCGTCGGTCCGGTAGCTCCAGTGGGACCTGTGGCTCCTATTGCTCCCGTTGGACCGGTTGGTCCTGTATCTCCTGTTTCACCCGTCGGTCCTGTGGCTCCTATTGCCCCCGTTGGACCGGTATCTCCTGTTTCGCCCGTCGGGCCGGTTGCTCCTGTTACACCCGTCGGACCAGTAGCTCCGTTGGGTCCGGTTGGACCTGTGGCGCCTGTGGGACCGGTAGCTCCAGTTGGTCCGGTATCTCCTGTTTCACCAGTTGGGCCGGTAGCTCCCGTCGGTCCTGTGGCTCCTATTGCCCCCGTTGGACCGGTTGGACCGGTAGCTCCAATTTCACCAGTTGGGCCGGTAGCTCCCGTCGGTCCTGTGGCTCCTATCGCTCCTGTTGCTCCTGTTGGGCCGGTAGCTCCGGTTTCTCCTGTCGGTCCGGTTGCTCCGGTGGGGCCGGTTGGACCAGTGGCTCCTATCGCTCCCGTTGGTCCGGTATCTCCTGTTTCACCCGTCGGGCCGGTTGCTCCTATTGCTCCTGTGGGTCCAGTAGCTCCGGTTTCTCCAGTCGGACCGGTAGCTCCTATGGCTCCCGTTGGACCTGTGGCTCCTATTGCTCCTGTTGGGCCGGTGGCTCCTATTACTCCTGTTGGTCCAGTGGGACCGGTATCTCCAGTTGCTCCCGTTGAGCCAGTTGGTCCGGTAGCTCCTGTTTCACCAGTTGGTCCGGTAGCTCCCGTCGGTCCCGTGGTCCCTATTGCTCCTGTTGGGCCGGTATCTCCTGTTGAACCCGTGGGACCGGTATCTCCGGTTGGTCCTGTCGGTCCGGTAGCTCCTGTTTCACCAGTCGGGCCGGTTGCTCCTATCGCTCCTGTGGGTCCGGTGGCTCCTGTTGGACCTGTAGCTCCTGTTGCTCCCGTTGGACCTGTTGGGCCGGTAGCTCCCGTCGGTCCTGTGGCTCCTATTGTTCCCGTTGGACCTGTATCTCCTGTTGGACCTGTTTCTCCGGTTTCTCCTGTCGGTCCGGTTGCTCCGGTGGGGCCGGTTGGACCAGTGGCTCCTATCGCTCCCGTTGGGCCGGTCGGTCCGGTATCTCCTGTTTCACCCGTCGGGCCGGTTGCTCCTATTGCTCCTGTTGGTCCAGTGGGACCGGTATCTCCAGTTGCTCCCGTTGAGCCAGTTGGTCCGGTAGCTCCTGTTTCACCAGTTGGTCCGGTAGCTCCCGTCGGTCCCGTGGCCCCTATTGCTCCTGTTGGGCCGGTATCTCCTGTTGAACCCGTGGGACCGGTAGCTCCGGTTGGTCCTGTCGGTCCGGTAGCTCCGGTTTCACCAGTCGGGCCGGTTGCTCCTATCGCTCCTGTGGGTCCGGTGGCTCCTGTTGGACCTGTAGCTCCTGTTGCTCCCGTTGGACCTGTTGGGCCGGTAGCTCCCGTCGGTCCTGTGGCTCCTATTGCTCCCGTTGGACCAGTTGGACCGGTGGGTCCGGTAGCTCCTGTTTCGCCCGTCGGTCCGGTATCTCCTGTTTCACCAGTCGGACCAGTAGCTCCTGTTGTTCCGGTTGGACCGGTCGGTCCGGTAGCTCCTATTACTCCTGTTGGCCCAGTCGGTCCTGTATCTCCTGTTTCACCTGTCGGACCGGTAGCTCCTGTTGCTCCAGTTGTGCCGGTCGGACCGGTAGCTCCTGTTTCACCTGTTGGGCCGGTAGCTCCCGTCGGTCCTGTGGCTCCTATTGCTCCTGTGGGTCCAGTAGCTCCGGTTTCTCCAGTCGGACCGGTGGCTCCTATTGCTCCTGTTGGGCCGGTGGCTCCTATTACTCCTGTTGGTCCAGTGGGACCGGTATCTCCAGTTGCTCCCGTTGAGCCAGTTGGGCCGGTAGCTCCTGTTTCACCAGTTGGACCGGTATCTCCTGTTGAACCCGTGGGACCGGTATCTCCGGTTGGTCCTGTCGGTCCGGTAGCTCCTGTTTCACCAGTTGGACCTGTTTCTCCTGTTTCACCAGTCGCGCCGGTTGCTCCTATCGCTCCTGTGGGTCCGGTGGCTCCTGTTGGACCTGTAGCTCCTGTTGCTCCCGTTGGACCTGTTGGGCCGGTAGCTCCCGTTGGGCCGGTAGCTCCTGTTTCGCCTGTCGGTCCGGTTGCTCCGGTGGGGCCGGTTGGACCAGTGGCTCCTATCGCTCCCGTTGGTCCGGTCGGTCCGGTATCTCCTGTTTCACCCGTCGGTCCTGTGGCTCCTATTGCTCCTGTGGGTCCAGTAGCTCCGGTTTCTCCAGTCGGACCGGTTGCTCCTATCGCTCCCGTTGGACCGGTTGCTCCTATTGCTCCTGTTGGGCCGGTGGCTCCTATTACTCCTGTTGGTCCAGTGGGACCGGTATCTCCAGTTGCTCCTGTTGGGCCGGTATCTCCTGTTGAACCCGTGGGACCGGTATCTCCGGTTGGTCCTGTCGGTCCGGTAGCTCCTGTTTCACCAGTTGGACCTGTTTCTCCTGTTTCACCAGTCGCGCCGGTTGCTCCTATTGCTCCTGTTGGACCTGTGGGACCTGTAGCTCCCGTTGCTCCTATTGCCCCCGTTGGACCGGTATCTCCGATTTCACCAGTTGGGCCGGTTGCTCCGATTTCACCAGTTGGGCCGGTAGCTCCCGTCGGTCCTGTGGCTCCTATTGCTCCCGTTGGACCTGTTGGGCCTGTATCTCCTGTTGGACCGCTGGGACCAGTATCTCCAGTTGTTCCATTTGGACCGGTTGGACCTGTAGCTCCGGTTGCTCCGGTTGGACCTGTAGCTCCGGTTGCTCCGGTTGGACCGGTGGGTCCGGTAGCTCCTGTTTCGCCCGTCGGGCCGGTTTCTCCGCTTGCTCCGGTTGGACCGGTGGCTCCTATTGCCCCCGTTGGTCCGGTTGCTCCGGTATCTCCTGTTTCGCCAGTTGGGCCTGTAGCTCCCGTCGGTCCTGTGGCTCCTATTACTCCTATTGGACCTGTTGGACCTGTTTCTCCTGTTTCTCCTGTCGGACCGGTATCTCCTGTTTCGCCCGTCGGTCCTGTGGCTCCTATTGCTCCTGTTGAACCCGTGGGACCGGTAGCTCCGGTTGGTCCGGTCGGTCCTGTAGCTCCTGTTTCACCAGTTGGACCGGTGGGACCGGTAGCTCCGGTTAGACCTGTAGATCCGGTGGGACCAGTTGGACCTGTTTCTCCTGTTTCACCAGTCGGGCCGGTGGCTCCTATTGCTCCCGTTGGACCGGTTGGACCGGTAGCTCCTGTTTCACCAGTTGGGCCGGTTTCTCCTATTGCTCCTGTGGGTCCGGTGGCTCCTGTTGGACCGGTAGCTCCAGTTGCTCCCGTTGGACCGGTGGGACCAGTTGGACCTGTTTCTCCTGTTTCACCAGTCGGGCCGGTATCTCCTGTTGGACCTATGGGACCTGTAGCTCCCGTTGCTCCTATTGCCCCCGTTGGACCTGTATCTCCGATTTCACCAGTTGGGCCGGTTGCTCCCGTCGGTCCTGTGGCTCCTATTGCTCCCGTTGGACCGGTTGGACCTGTAGCTCCGGTTGCTCCGGTTGGACCGGTCGGTCCGCTAGCTCCTGTTTCGCCCGTCGGGCCGGTTTCTCCGGTTGCTCCGGTTGGACCGGTGGCTCCTATTGCCCCCGTTGGACCGGTGGGTCCGGTAGCTCCTGTTTCGCCAGTTGGGCCTGTAGCTCCTATTACTCCTGTTGGACCTGTTTCTCCAGTTTCTCCTGTCGGACCGGTTGCTCCGGTGGGGCCGGTTGGACCAGTGGCTCCTATTACTCCTGTTGGTCCAGTGGGACCGGTATCTCCAGTTGCTCCCGTTGAGCCGGTTGGTCCTGTTGCTCCCGTCGGTCCCGTGGCTCCTATTGCTCCCGTTTGGCCGGTTGGACCTGTTTCTCCGGTTTCACCCGTCGGGCCGGTGGCTCCTGTTGGACCGGTGGAACCGGTATCTCCAGTTGGTCCGGTCGGTCCGGTATCTCCTGTTTCACCAGTTGGTCCTGTAGCTCCCGTCGGTCCTGTGGCTCCTATTGCTCCCGTCGGTCCTGTGGCTCCTATTGCCCCCGTTGGACCGGTTGGACCTGTAGCTCCTGTTGCTCCTATTGGTCCGGTGGGTCCGATAGCTCCTGTTTCGCCCGTCGGACCTGTAGCTCCTGTTGGTCCGGTTGGCCCGGTGGCTCCTGTTGCTCCAGTTGGGCCGGTGGCTCCTGTTGCTCCGGTTGGACCTGTCGGACCGGTATCTCCTGTTTCGCCCGTCGGGCCGGTGGCTCCTATTGCTCCTGTTGGGCCGGTATCTCCTGTTTCACCCGTCGGACCAGTAGCTCCGGTTGGGCCTGTCGGTCCGGTAGCTCCTGTTTCACCAGTCGGGCCGGTTTCTCCTATTGCTCCTGTTGGGCCAGTCGGGCCGGTATCTCCTGTTGGACCTATGGGACCTGTAGCTCCCGTTGCTCCTATTGCCCCCGTTGGACCGGTGGGTCCGGTAGCTCCTGTTTCGCCAGTTGGACCTGTAGCTCCCGTCGGTCCTGTGGCTCCTATTACTCCAGTTGGACCTGTTTCTCCTGTTTCACCAGTCGGGCCGGTATCTCCGGTTGGACCTATGGGACCTGTAACTCCCGTTGCTCCTATTGTCCCCGTTGGACCGGTATCTCCAGTTGGACCTATGGGACCTGTAGCTCCCGTTGAGCCGGTTGGTCCTATTGCTCCTGTTTCACCAGTTGGTCCGGTAGCTCCCGTCGGTCCCGTGGCTCCTATTGCTCCTGTTGGGCCGGTATCTCCGGTTGGTCCTGTCGGTCCGGTTGCTCCTGTTTCACCAGTCGCGCCGGTTGCTCCGGTTGGTCCTGTAGCTCCTATTGCCCCCGTTGGTCCGGTTGCTCCTGTTTCGCCAGTTGGGCCTGTAGCTCCCGTCGGTCCTGTGGCTCCTATTACTCCTATTGGACCTGTTGGACCTGTTTCTCCGGTTTCTCCTGTCGGACCGGTTGGACCAGTGGCTCCTATTGCTCCCGTTGGTCCGGTCGGTCCTGTATCTCCTGTTTCACCCGTCGGACCGGTTGCTCCTATTGCTCCTGTTGGGCCTGTAGCTCCCGTCGGTCCTGTGGCTCCTATTACTCCTGTTGGTCCAGTCGGTCCTGTATCTCCTGTTGCTCCAGTTGGGCCGGTCGGACCGGTAGCTCCGGTTTCGCCCGTCGGTCCTGTGGCTCCTATTGCCCCCGTTGGACCGGTTGCTCCTATTGCTCCAGTTGGACCGGTTGGGCCTGTAGCTCCTGTTGGACCGCTGGGACCAGTATCTCCAGTTGTTCCATTTGGACCGGTTGGACCTGTAGCTCCGGTGGCTCCTATTGCTCCGGTTGGACCGGTAGCTCCTGTTTCGCCCGTCGGTCCTGTGGCTCCTATTACTCCTGTCGGACCGGTAGCTCCGGTTTCGCCCGTCGGTCCTGTGGCTCCTATTGCTCCGGTCGGTCCGGTAGCTCCGGCGAGGCCTGTAGCTCCGGTGGGACCAGTTGGACCTGTTTCTCCTGTTTCACCAGTCGGGCCGGTTGCTCCTATTGCTCCTGTTGGGCCAGTCGGGCCGGTATCTCCTGTTGGACCTATGGGACCTGTAGCTCCCGTTGCTCCTATTGCCCCCGTTGGTCCGGTATCTCCGATTTCACCGGTTGGACCAGTGGCTCCTATCGCTCCCGTTGGTCCGGTCGGTCCTGTATCTCCTGTTTCACCCGTCGGACCGGTTGCTCCTATTGCTCCTGTTGGACCTGTAGCTCCCGTCGGCCCTGTGGCTCCTATTACTCCTGTTGGTCCAGTGGGGCCGGTATCTCCAGTTGCTCCCGTTGAGCCGGTTGGTCCTGTTGCTCCTGTTTCACCAGTTGGTCCGGTAGCTCCCGTCGGTCCCGTGGCTCCTATTGCTCCCGTTGGGCCGGTTGGACCTGTTTCTCCGGTTTCACCCGTCGGACCGGTTGCTCCTATCGGGCCAGTGGGTCCAGTAGCTCCTGTTGGGCCGGTTGCTCCTATTGGACCGGTGGGTCCGGTATCTCCTATTGCTCCAGTGGGTCCGGTCGGACCGGTATCTCCTGTTTCGCCCGTCGGTCCTGTGGCTCCTATTGCTCCTGTTGAACCCGTGGGACCTGTAGCTCCGGTTGGTCCTGTTGGTCCTGTCGGTCCTGTAGCTCCTGCTGGTGTCAAGACAGGACTAAAAAATATTTATTAGTTGGTAAATGCCACAAAAAACACGCTTTTTCAGGTTGTTTTCCGTTCGCAGTTTCATTTAATTTCTCTCACCAGACTCCTATCTCTGTTTAATTTGCCGCAGGGCTAGAAATGTATCTACATCAACCAGTGGTTCACGTGTATTTTGGATTTCTTCACACTGCCCCGCTGCATTGTCTAGGCAGACTCCCTTTATGCTAAAGCAAAAACGGAATGAAGAAGGCCATAAGTTTCCCTATCGCAAAAGGGTTAATATATTTGATGCTTATTTAATCACAGTTAATAACAGTAGAGATACCTGGCAACTTTAATAGTTCAAAAAATTCGTTTATTTCTGTATGTTTTTGATTTGGATTCCTTAACTTGTGACGATATGCACAAAATGAAAAAGACAAAAATTCTTTTGCCCTCGAAAGAGCGACAAAAAAAGCACACCTATCTTCTTCAGGTTGATTTCTAAAACTCCAAAAAGCACCATCTTCAAGCCCTACAAAGTAAACAGCTATATACTCAAGCCCCTTACTTTTATGTATAGTCATAATTGGTATAGAATATAATCCTTGAAAATTTTCAAAGGATAGATTCCAATTATTACATTCTTCAAATTCTTTCCATAATAGATCAATCATTTTATTAACAATATCTTCAAAGAAATTTCCTTGTGCATATGTTGGATATAACGCTTTTATTTTCTCAATATCAAAGAATTGAATAATGTTATTTATTACTTCGTGAAATTCGGTTTCCGTAATATCTAAAGCTAACTTCTCAGATGTCGCATTCAGAAGGTTTATTAAATTAATATGCTCCTGATCATATGCGTCAGATCTTTCGGTTGAATCAAATCCTTTCAGTCCTTCCATTGCGTTATTAACATATTCCCATTCTGTAGGTGAGCGTCGATTGATTGAAACTTTTAATGTATTTAAAACGAGTACAACAATAAATTCCTTTAATATGTCTTGATACTCCGTTTCTATTCTTGCCTTAATACCAAAAGAAGAAAGTACTGTTACAAGAGTATCTATGTAGTTTCCCGGTAATTGTTTAACTAAAATACAAATATCTTTTAATGAAACTCCATTAGATATTTTCTCGGTTATATCTGCAACCAGATATTTTGCTTCCAGATCTTCATTTTCTGATATATACAGTTTTATATCCCCATCATTCTTCTCCCATTTTTTTGAAGTTTGTAAATCAATAAGATCCACCTGTAAAGAGGTGTACATTAATTTCTGTAAATCAACTAGTCGTGGCGCAGATCTATGATTCATCAATAGTGGAATCTTCATAGCGTTGAAATCCTGCTGAAAATCTTCAAAGATAGTTTTCCTCGCACCTGCCCACACCATGATTCGCTGTTTATTATCCCCCACAGCGGTGATCTTAGAATTAGAATTTTGAAAACCCATTTTAACCAAATCATATTGCAAGCTGGTTGTATCCTGAAATTCATCTAAAAATACATGGGAATATGTCGCTTGTAAACCTCTTAATACATATGGATTCGTTGAAAAAATATATATTGTCAACATACTTATCATTTTAAAAGTTAAGCACGAAGGATTATCATCAAAACCTCTAATTAGTAATCTCCATACATTACTACCAATAGAATCTCCGCATACGGGTAAAGGAGTTGTTGCAATCACATTTTCATAATACACTGCCAATCTACTAGGTGTTAAACCTCTAGGATTCAAATAACCAGATTTCTTGAATGCTGCATCAATAGTTTTCTTGTCTCCTATAATATAATCCTTGCTAGGACGAAGTTCTTCTGGTAAAGCATTTCTAAATTGATCCAGAATCTTTTTTGCAAACGCATCGTAAGTGAGAGAAGAAAATCTGATAGCATATTCTTTTCCATATCTACTTTCTATTCTCTCTTTTAAGTTTGCAGCAGCGTCAGTTTTAAAACTGATAGCAAGTATTTTTTTTGGATATGTACAAATATTTGTTTGAAATAAATATCCAGTTTTTTGTGCGAGTAATTCGGTTTTTCCAGCACCTGGCCCTGCAACGACCAGTACATTTTTTTCAGCTTTTACAGATGTTGTTGCATTTTCTTCCAATATTATTCCACCACTCGGTGTCCATTGTAAAGGTGGGATTCTTTCCTGCATATAAAACCTCCATACATTAAATTAAAAGCTTCTTTGCTGTATCTATTAACCTACTAATTACACTTGGAATATTCCAAGCTAAATCGGAATCATCAAGTTGTGAAAGTGCAGAAATATGTGTACTAGGTTTACCGCGATTTAAAAAGAAATAATTGTACCAAACCATTAATCTTTTTTGTTTATCTGAATACGTTATTCCCTTACCACCACATTCTTTAAGCGTATTTTGAACATCGCATGTTATTCTTTCTTGATATTCAGGAGAGATTGATAGTTCGTTTTCTATATCTTGAATTCTTATAGTTGTATTTTCGTCCTCTTCATCTTTCTTGCTAATACGAGGACCTTCTTTTTTCGAAAGAATAGCTTTGTATTCTTCCTCAAAATTTTCAAGCATGAGAAAATCAATATCAAGAGGAGATGAAAAGAAAATATTGTAACTTTCTAAAAATTCAATCCATGAATTCATATCTTCAATGAGGTTAACATCCCAATCATTCATTTTATCTAATTCTTTATTTGTTAAAACTCCACCTTTTACTTTTAAAATTTCTTTCTTGTTATATCCATTTTCAATCAATTGCTTTAATACATATTTTATACGTCCCCATCCACCTCCATCTCGTTCTCTATCCAAATCGAGTAATGTTATATGTGGTATCTTCAAGTCATTAAGCAGACGCCAAAAATGATTTACATGTCTTCCACCTAAGGGAATAATAGAAATACCGGAACTATCAACACCATCTCCATTTGTTTCTAAAAACTTTGGAAGCAGAATTTCTTCACTATCACCCTCTCCAAGTATAACTAATTTTGCAAAGTAAAGTTCAGGGTATGCCTTTACTGCTTCCTTTACATATTTATATTGATCTGAAAGCTTTTCTTTGTCAGGTAAGGTTATATGGCGTATTTCTGTTGACAACATGTCTGGTATCAATCTAAAATATCGTAATTCTTCAGGTGAAATTCTTTTAACAATTGCAGGAGAATGAGATGTTAGAAGTGTTTGAGCATTACATTTTTTAGAAATATCTCTCAACTTTCCAATAAGTTTTCCTAAAAGATGTGGCGCAATATGATTTTCCGGTTCTTCAACCGCAACAATAGTTAATATTGGTGGTGTTCTACTAAAAGATAACTCTTTACCCTTTTCTATTTCTTCTCTTATTTTATTTTCAACATCTAACATACTATCAACCATTGAAATATAAAATAACGACCTCAATCCATCACCCATTTCATCAATAGAAAATTCTCGTTCTGTAACAGTTGGAGAAAAAAGAACTTCTGCCTTTTTAATTGCAGATTCTATATTGGTAGAATTAAATCTAAGTTGCGCATTTGAATATCTACTGTCCGAATGGTATTCTTCCCATTCGTCGTGGACAGCATTTTTAAGTATAGAGACTCCACTTTCTTTTAAAAATTCATCATTTAAATCTTGAATTAATCCTTTAACACTTTCTTTGGTAGAGTCTTTCCAATTAATGCTATTCATTATTTGATACATCATACTTCCTGATGCATTTTTCAACTGCTTAGAAGGGTCACGAACTGCTGGTACATAAATCATACGAATTCTATTTATATCATGTCTACTTGCAATCCTTTTATTTTCCTCTCCTATTTCTTCTGATTCAGGACAAGTAATATAATAAACCTTACTCTCAATAGATCCTTCAATATTACTACTTTTTTCCCAAGTTGCCTCCAAGCGAATACGTAAATAGGGTACACTTCCTGGGGATTCTACAACAAAACTATCAAAAAAAGTTGGTATAGCATATGTAGTAGATTCTTTTTCTTTTTGTAGCTCGTTAAAATGAAAGACTGCTTCCACATATAAACTTTGTTCTTCAAGATCTTCGGGTGCCTTATCTTTGGGAAGGAAAAAATCACCTCGCTCCAAAATACGATCACTAGAATTTTCTGAAAAAATGGTATTTAATGCATTAAGTGCAGCAGTTTTTCCTGAACTATTATTCCCTATCAATGCAGTTAATTCATCAAAGTTAATAATCTGCTCAGATTCTCCAAATGAACGATAATTGTATAATTTAAGTTTAACAAGCTTCATAATTTTCCTCCATCAAAGACAAAAATTTTTATACATACATATTTATTTCCTACAGTATAACATTTTTCACAATATTTGTCATTGATGATGGTCTCTTTTTCGTAATATTTACGATTAATTTCCTAAAAGCGATTAAAAATATCTTCTTGTATCCAAACTCTAATTTTTATAGACTGAGAGTAAAAGAAAAACTTCGCTTTGAGCAAAATCCAATATTACTTGAATAATAATTGCCCATAATAACATAAGTCCTGTTCTGCTAGATACAAAATATTATTATAGCCAATAAGGAAAATTAAAAACGCCATCCTTAGGCTTGTTGAACTTTCGGACAGCGTTTGGTGTGGTCATTCAATTATATGCTTTATTTTTTGTTGCATGAAGCTTTGAAAACAAAGGATTTTCAACTCTTAGCATAAATCTATGTCTCGGCGAATTTGACGGTCTCATGAATCCTGAATTTCCTTAGGGATCAGTAAGTTCAATATTTGCATTTACTCCTTTTTCAACATACTGAACCAACCTCATATACTCATCCATACGGTTCCATACAATTTCAATCGCTTCACTTCCGTAGACATAGATGCTGTCAATCAGCTCATCTGCCATTTCTTTTGAAAGCTCCGTAAATCCCTCATATCGCTTGAAACTCTCAATGATGGAAATTGGCTGTCCGTTTTCCTGATAACAGCATTGCAATGACGTTTCAAGTTCAGCGATTTGTGATTCTGTTTCCTCAATCTCCTTGCCAATATCCTCCTTTTGGCCCCGGTAGCTGTCCCTGTCCAAAGCCCCATCTTTGTACTTTTCGTATGCCTTAACTTTGGATGCTTTCAGCTTGGTGAGCACGACTTGGAGCTGCCTAATCTGCTCCGTCAGAGTGGTTATATCACTATGACTTTGGGTTTTTACTCTGTCAATAAGCTGTTCCATATCAAGCATGACCTCTATCTGCTTATGTATCACAGATAGGACGGTCTGTATCAAACTGACTTCGGAAATCCTATCCTTTGTGCAAGTGCTGTCAGCCACATACTGATGGCTTTCACAATAATAATATGCGGTGGCCGAGGGACTATTGCTTCTTCGCATAACGTGCCGACAAACCCCACATTTCACTTTACCCATCAGAGGTCTGACCTCTGTGTGTTTCTGTATCCTTTTTGGGGCAGAGAAACGCTCCTGAACCAAAGCAAATAATTCTTCCGAAACAATAGGTTCATGGGTGTTCGGTACGACAATCCACTCACTTTTTGGAATGCGTTTACCGTGCTTACTCCCGACAAAAGGGCTGCGATTTTTCCCGTTTACCATTTTCCCTGTGTAGCGTTCGTCATGGATAATGGTCAGGATGGTAGTATTATGCCAGTGATTTGTATTTCCAACGACATTGTATTTGCGGTCACATCCCATAAGCCGCTTATGAGTATATGGCGTTGGAATATTTTCAGCATTCAGGACATTGGCAATTTGCACGGCATTTTTGCCCTCGCCCGCCATCGAAAAAATACGTCTGACAATGGCAGCAGCCTCTTCATCAACCACAAGTTTCTTGCGGTTTTCTGAAGATTTTGCATAGCCATAGGGTGCGTGACTGCTGATGAATTCACCCTTTTCCATTCGGGTCTTCTTCGCACTCCGTACCTTTTGTGACAGGTCTTTGCTGTAAAGGGAGTAAATCAGGTTCCTGAAACCCACATCAAGCCCGCCGGTCGTGCCGTCAAAGTCATTGCTGTCAAAACGGTCATTTACGGAGATAAAGCGCACCCCTAAAAAGGGGAATATCTGCTCCAAATAATCTCCAATATCAATGTAGTTTCTTCCGAAACGAGACAGGTCTTTGACAATGACACACTGTATTTTTCCCGCACGCACTTCATCCAGCAAGGCTTTCACGCCCGGACGGTCAAAATTCGTACCGCTGTAACCATCGTCGCAAAACTCAACCACTTCATACTGTGAGAGGTCAGGGGAGCCTTTCACAAAGGCGTTCAGAAGATCCCTCTGGTTTATGATACTGTTGCTTTCACCCTCGTTCTCGTCCTCCCTGGATAGCCGGATATAACGGGCAAGGATATTCTTGCTGCTCACGAAACCCTCACCCCACTCTCTGCCTCAATAAAACCGAGCAAACTTTCAAACTCATCCCGATACCGAAAGCATATGGACACGCTTTGATCACTGAATATTTCCACCCGGTCTATCAGCTCGGAAATCATTTCTCCCGTTATGGCTTTATTCTTCTTAAATTTCTTCAAGGCTGTTATCCATGGGTTTTGAGGTGTCCGCATGGTATCAAGACGGCTCTTTTGCATGGACAGTTCATCAAGTCGGCCACGCAAAAGGGTGACATCTTTCTCGTACTTTGCTTTTGTAAATAGATATTCCGCTTCATCAATTAGCTTTTCCTGATAATCCTCATACAGAGAGCTTCTGAGCATGGATAGTCTGGACAGTTTCTTTTCCGTTTCGGAAATCTCTGTGTCCACCTCACTCTGCTGCTGGCAAAAGCCTTCCTTTTCATTGAGTTTAGACACCATTCGCTCCATGTCAACAGCAAGGTCAATCTGCCTGAGGATAGCCGTATAGAGAACGGATAACAAATCCAGTTCGTCCATTCGCTTTTTGACGCAGTCATTTTTGGCTATGTCCTCGTAGGTGGCGCAGCTAAAGTAATAGAGTGCTGAACCTTTTGATTTTGGCATTTTACGCCATTTCATGCTCCGTTTGCAATCACCGCAGAACACAAGCCCTTTCAAGAGATTTGACCTCCCCTGTTCCACTTCTTTTCTCTCGCTGGACTCCCGTTCCTGCTTGATTTGCCGCACTGCATAAAAGGTTTCTTCATCCACCAGCGGTTCATGGGTATTTTTGATTTCCACCCATTGATCCTGCGGCAGTTCTACGCAGACGCCCTTGCCCCATAGGTCAGATTTGGTTTTGCCCTGCACCATATGTCCGAGATAAACTGGGTTGATTAAAATCCTGCGGACGGCGCTTTTGTACCAATATCGCATATTGGCATAGCGCTCGTTTTTCAAAATCCCCTTCATGTAGCGATACTTGCTTGGGGAGGGAATACTGAGCGCATTGAGTTTTTGAGCGATACACATATCACCCATGCCGTCCGCTGCCCATTTAAAGATATTTCGGACAACCGGTGCAGTTTCTTCGTCAATCACCAGCTTGCTATTATCCGCTTTTTGATAGCCATAGGCTGCGACACAGCCGGTAAATTCCCCTCTGCTTCTCTTGACTGCAAGCCCCGACTTTATTTTTTTTGATATATCTCTGGCGTACACATCATGAATCAAGTTTTTCAGAGGAACAACATACCCTTCATCCTGACTGCTTGCATTCAGACTGTCATAGGCATCGTTCACGGAGATAAAGCGAACATTGAAGAATGGCAGTATTTTTTCAAGATAGGTTCCAGTTTCAATGTAGTTTCTGCCGAAACGGGACAGGTCTTTGACCACAATACAGTTGATTTTTTCGCCCTTGATGGCGTCCATCATTTCATTAAAGCCGGGACGGTCGAAGTTCGTTCCTGTCTGATTCACATCCTTAAAAACGGATATGAGCTTCAGGTGTGGTCTTTCGGCGATATAGCGTTCCAACATGGAGATTTGATTACCGATGGAATCACTTTCTTTTTTCCGCTCATCTTCCTCCGACAGCCGCCCATAAATACAGGTGTTCCATATCGTTTCAAGGGGGACCTGGGCAAGATTATCTATTTGCTTTCTGCTTGTTCTCGCCATCTCACATCACCCCCTTTATGGGAGCCGGTGGGGCTGTTGCAATCAGGTCTTTTGCGTTCTCGGCAAAGAACAAAGCTCTTTCATATTCATACTGATAACGGAATCGGATTTCCACCCGGTTGCCGGAATAGATATTTACCCACTCAATCAGGGAAACAACTACCTTTCGGGATAGCTCTGTGATGTTCCGATTCTTCTTAAAGGCTTCAATCCAAATGCTATTGGCTCCCTTACCTGCAAAGATCAGGGCAATATCCTGTTTCAGTCGTCCGGCAGCCTTTTCCGCGTCCTCACACTTTTTACCATAAATTTCTTTGAACTCTCTGTACTCATCGGCATCAATGATACCGCTTTTTAAGTCCTCATAGATGGACACTTTGAGGTTTTTATACTTTTCGATTTCCTCCTGTTTCATCAGCAGTTGGGTATCAATCTTTCGGATTTCCTCCTGTTGCATTGGGAGAGTATCTATATAACGGAGAATCCGTTCAATATCAAGAATAGAAGTAATGTGATTTTGAAGTGCTTTCAGAACTGCCTTTTCCAGTACCTTTTCACTGATGCAGTGGGTGGTACAACCGCCTCCAGCCTTATTCCTTGAACAATAATAGTAGGCGTACTTCTTCCCGCCTGCGGGTACAATTTTTCGCACCATACCGCTTTTGCAGTCAGCACAAAAAAGCAAGCCGGAAAACGGATATACAGCCTCTCCATCTGGAGCAATACGGGTGTCCTGCGCCAGCACACGGTTTACTGTATCAAAAATTTCTTGCGGGATAATAGGATCATGGGTGTTTTCCACCCGAATCCATTTATCCTCCGGTTTCATAAACCGCTGCTTAATCTTGTAGTTTGGCGTACTTTCCTTGCCCTGCACAAGATGCCCTACATAGATAGGGTTTTTCAAAATACGGCCAACCGCCACAGCAGTCCACTTCGCCTTGGTATTTACCTGAAAGCTGGTGGCAAAGTTAAGCCCTGAAAAGCGTTTATATTCCATGGGGGACGGCTCGCTGATCTCATTCAGCCTGTCGGCTATCCCTTGCTGGCTGAGTCCATCCAGCTTCCATGCAAAAATATCCCGCACAATCTTTGCCGCATAGGGGTCTATCACCAGTTGATTTTTGTTCTCTGCTGATTTCATGTAGCCGTAAACGGTAAAGGAACCGATGAACTCGCCATTTTTGCGTTTTACTTCAAGCTGGCTCCTGATTTTCACGGAGATGTCCCTGCAATACGCATCGTTGACGAGGTTCTTAAAAGGAATGATAATATCGTCTGACGGAGATTTTTCCTTTGCACTGTCGTAACCGTCGTTAATAGCAATAAAACGCACACCTAAAAACGGAAAAATCCGTTCAATGTATCTTCCTGCCTCTATGTAGTTTCTGCCGAAACGGGACAGGTCTTTAACTATGATACAGTTGATACGCCCAGCCTTTACATCCTCCATCATCAAATTAAAGGCAGGACGATTAAAGTCAACACCACTAAATCCGTCATCTATTCTTTCCGAACAGAGGCGGATTTCGGGTATTGACTTTACAAAATTGGTTATTAAATCTCTTTGATTGGCAATGCTGTCGCTTTCTGCTTTATCGCCATCTTCTTTAGACAGGCGCAAATAGTCCACAGCATTGTATATGTTTGTATCCTTATTATTAAATGGCATAACGAAACCTCCCGATTGAAAAAGTCAAGAAGCAAAACCTGACCGAATCAATGGGCGTCCGCTAATATTAGTCCATTTTTAATTATAGCACCCCTCTCAAGGCGCGTCCAGACAAAACAGCAGCTTTTTCGAACCAACATGGTCAGGCTCCGCCCATGAAAATCATCCATCTCACATCATCCTCAATAAATTTTCAATTCTGTCCTCCAGCGTGGCATTGGTATCATTAAAGCTGATTTTGACAACCACTTTGCCGCACCGGTAGCAATATGGGTTTCCTATTTGACGGATAAAATCCAGTATCCGCTCTTCCTTAGGCAACTTTGTATTAACCTTTATATCGTTAATGTCAACCAACGTATCCGGATTGACCGTCCGCACCTCCACCTGTTTTAATGCCGAAAAATCCATTTGGGAGAAATCAGAGATTCCCATGGCTTACCCTCCCATCTATACAAATGACACTTATATAGGAATATATGAAATCTGCCGATTGTCCTATTCAAAGTATGTGTTGTCCTTTTTTGACCGGATAAAGCTGCTGACATCCGAAAGCCGCTCAGTCACCGGCATATCAGGTAAAGCTGCAAGTATATCATTTTTATAGCGGCGGCCTGCACGGCTGTCCAGAATAGAGAACACGCAGGAATCACTTTCCCTGCGGATTCCCCGGCCAAACCACTGGCGCAGCTTAATGAGCATACCTGGCACAATGACCTCATTCAGATAGCCGTAGAAGTTAGGATACAGGGTCTTTTCATATTCCAGCACCGGATCGGGAGCCGGAAACGGCAGCCGTACCACAATGAGGGAAGATAAAATATCCCCGGCAAGGTCAATGCCCTCCCCGGCGCTGTCGCTGGCGCAGAGGACACCGTTGCCACTTTTACGAAAAGCATCGAGGGCGTCCAGACGGCCTTTGCCCATGCGGAACAAGGGGAATGAAGTGATCTGTCCGCACAGCTCGTCATATGCCTGCTCCATCATGCGGTAGGATGTAAACAGAATCAGGGTATGCCCATGGGTCACTTCAATCAGCTCCACAAGCCGGTTGACCACTGCCTGAAAATAACCGCTGTATTTGTCTGAAGGCAATGGCATATCCTGCGAAAGATACAACAAGGCATGGTTCGGATAATCAAAGGGAGAAGCCTTGCTTGTTTCAAAAATACGGTGCTTCTCTGCCAGTATAATTCCGCTGTTTCGCTTAAAATGCGAAAAATCGCCCCCAACAGAGAGCGTACCAGAGGTCAGGATATATGGAATTTCATCCTGCCAAATATCCTCCGATAGTTGAAAACCAAGCTGCTTTGGCAAGGCGCAGACCCGGCAGGACGTCGCCCCGGTCAGTTCCAGCCAAAGAATAGAATTGGCATGATGAAACAGAATGGAGAGCTTAGTTTCCTGCTGTTCCATGCGGTTCACCAGCCGGTCGTACCGATCCCTTTTTTCGCAGGCGGTCGTATAAAAAAGCACCGACAGTCTGCGTAGCACAGCCATCAGTGTTTTCAAAGCTCGTATGCAATTTAAATCAATCTGCACGGCATAGCAGTTTTTATCATAGCTTGTGCCTGCGGCATACCGCAGGGCTTCAAAGAGCAGGGCATTTTGTTCCTGCATGATTTCACAGAGTCTAATGATCTCGGCCTTATCGGGATTTCCTGAACCGATGGCATGATAAATGCTTGCCACCAGCCGTTCCATCTCCACGTTTTCCATTGTCATACCGTACATCTGCCTTGCGGCATCCAGGAGCTTATGCGCCTCGTCAAAAATCACCACTCCACGGGGAGGGAACAAGGCCCTTCTCCCGTTCTTTCTGCCAAGGACATCCGCCAGCACAAGGTTGTGGTTGGCAATCTGAAAGTCATAAACAAGGGACTGTGCTTTGCGTATAAAGTCACGGTATCGGCAGACCGAGGACAGAGGGCAGTTCAGAGGGCAACGTTCCACATTGATGCAGGATTTCACATAGTCCGTTAAAGGGAGTTTATCCAAATCAAGGGGGCAGGCGCCGGTGAAAAGTCCGGTCAGGGCAGAAAGCAGCTCCTTGTCCTCGTGTCGGTCATTGTGTGCGATAGAAGAACGATACCCCTTTACCCGACTGTCGCAGGCATAATGAGATTTTCCCTTTCGCACCACAAAGGACAGGGCCTTGTCAATAATCCGGTGTTCCATCAGAATATCGGAAATCTGAGGGATGTATTCCTCCGTCAACGCCTTTTGCAGCGCAATGGTAGAAGTCGAGATAATCGTCGGTAGCTTATTGCTACTGAACAGGTTATGGACGGTTACGGCTAGAATGTAGGCATGGGTTTTGCCTGTACCAACCTCGGCCTCACAGAGTGCCAGCCTGTTTTCCTGTAAGGACTCCAGCATTTCCAGCGCAAGGGCCGCCTGATTTTCCCGAAAGTCCATACCATGTTCCGGCAGGATGTTTGAAAAAATGTGTTCCAGCAGATTTCTTGCTCTCATGGCAGGCTTTATAGAAAAGGTGTTTTCCGGTTCTGCGTTTGCCTGTGAAAGCATTTTGTCCATCGCTTTTTGATAGCCGCTTTCATTCAGGGGAGCCGACTTGGAAAAAAGCCGCTTTGCCTTTAAGGTGGAAAGCTCCACCATGCGATAGCTGTATGTTTTTCCGGTGTAGTATTCCAAAAGCACGCAGTTTTCGGCGGTCAGTACAATGCGTTCCTCTTTCCGAATTAAGCCTGCTTCGTAAATCTTATTTTGAATATCTGCCATGTAGACAGGTTGTTCCATAATATTTTGCCTCCTTTGCTTGCCTAAAGGAGCGACACAAGAATGCGGCGGAATCAGGAAAAGGGTTGAAAGTTTGTTGACTCAAAAGCCTGTTCCGCCGCATGGTTTCTATCGCTCCGATAGAACACGATAGATTTTTATATCAAAGCAAAGGTGTGACAGGCGATCCGGCTGGTGATGCCGGACTCCATAAAAGCCGCCCCTCACTCTTTCTCAAATGAGGGTGATGCGTTCTCCCGGCCGTCTGCCGGGCTGCTCAATGCGGTGAAGCGTTCAAAGCAGAAGTACCATGATGACCGGCAGGGATCGTCGCAATCCGTCCCACCACGGGGCGTAACTGCCGCAGACATAATCGCTCGGAGGGCATTGCCCTCGTCTTGGCGTGTCCCAGCGTGTCGCTCCTCCTGCCAGTGATGTACCCGTCACACCCGTATTCTGTTTTCAATGTTCAGGCGAAAGGAAATCGGAAAATCCTTTCACCCAATGTCAAAAAAACAGGGGGGTGTAGGGGTACGAAATTAAATTTTTTTAAAAAAATTTTGCAGCTTTGCCGTAGCCGCCTCGATACTTTCGTGGACAGAGGTGAAATGTACCCCTTCACAGCCGGCAATCTGCCGGTAGGATAAGCCCTCCAAGAAATGCAGAATAAACCGTCGCCGCTGGATTTCTGTCAATTCTCCACTGTCCAGTAGCCTCTTTGCAGCTTCCTTGGCTTTTGTGGTATCGCTTTTATGTATCAAATCTAAATCAAGGGGCGGGGCGGCAAGCTGCTCTGTTTCCTCTAGCCCATTGATGCTCACATCCAAACGGCTTGTCCTATTTTCGTGTATGACTTGCTGGTGATAGATTTCATCCGATAAGGCTTTCAGCTCCAAAAAGTCCTGTGCCGTCTTGCCAGGGTTCTCCGCAAGATAGTCCTCCAGCGTGATTTCTACAATGCGGTCTGCGAATTTATATACAATACCCTCGCTGAATTTATTGAGGGCATAATCACTGTCTTTGTAATTTTTCATATTCCTTTCCTCCAGACTTTGAATTTTTGAAAAATCCAAAGTCTGGAGGGTGGGGAACGACATCGGAGCCTTATATGGCTTTTGGTCTTAAAATATGGGATAATTTGTAAATTAAGCGTTAATTTTGTCGAACAAAAAAAGTCAGTAGCTTGCCAACGACAAAATACTGACTTTTTTAGAATATGCTTATGAAATTGTGTATGTAAAAAGTGGGTTAGGCGGATTGCGCCGTTTTTAGCTCCACCTCGCAATAAGACGAAATATATATGATTTCATAGGAATACCTCTTTCGCAAGAGCAGGCGAAAGCCGGTATCCTGTTATCTGTCAAAACTCATAAAAGTAAGCAAGGGCCTACCCTTTATATTAGAGAGGGCAGGCCCTGCATAGTTTTGGCAGCCAGGCTATCATAACGTCCGAAAACGCCTTAGATCCTATGGCTTTGCGTCCCTACCTTTTGGCTGGTTTGCCCAAATTTACTATTCAGCAAATTTTTATGTGACTCTGAATTATTTGGTGGTTCATTACCATTTATCATAGATCCCATTTTTTTAAACTACTAAATTTATTTAATATAATCTTGAGGCTCTTCACATTAGACTTTATTTGACTCTCTCCCACATCAGATAAGGAGTAAAATCCAAATCACAGCTCTTGCCTTGAGAGCAGCCGGTACACCCATTGCAGGCCGGCACTTCCGCTCTGATCTGCTTTAGAAAACCAAGCTGCACCAAATATTCTATTTGGGCTTTTACGGTAGGAACATCGCTTTCCAACTTCATAGCCAGTTCTTCCAACGAGCAAGCCTGCCCATCTTCCAGTAAAGCAAGTATTTCTGTAAGCATACTGCCACCTCCTAAAAAATCAATAAACCAATATGGTAAACAATAAAGGACATTACCAGCGCAGCTGCAATATAGTAACCGGTCATACGTAAGACCCATTTTAAAGAATGTGTCTCTTCATAGGTTGCAGCTAGTGCTGAAATGCAGGGTATATTAAATGTAAACGCATAGATAAACGCTAATGCTTCCGCTTTTGAAACACCATTTAGCAATGCGTCACTCAAATTTGCGGTGCTACCAACACTAAACAATGTATTAAGCACTCCAAGTGCAGCTTCCTTACCCATACCGGAAACTACAAAAGCCATAAACATTTGCCACTTTAATCCAAATATCGAAGTAACCGGTTCAATAAAAGTTCCGATTTTATAAATGATGCTATGGGTGATATCACCGTCGTTTGTATAAGAAAGCATCCAGAAAACAACTGACACCAAGACGATAAGCTTAAAGGCACGAACGAATACATCTTTTAGGCGGTTCAATAAAAATCGGAATAGGTTTTTCCACTTTGGTTTATGGTAAGGCGGAAGTTCCATAATCAGTCCTGTCTTATCCGATTCTTTCACAAGCGAATTTCTAAATATCTTAGAGGTGATTAGCATATGAAGTAAAGCAGTTGCAAACAATGAGATAATCACAAACGGTGCGCCTGCACCAAAGAAGGTAGCACTTACCAACGCCACCACCGCCCATGTGCCTGAGCAGGGCACTGCCCATGCAAGCGCTATGGTTAAAACTCTTTGTCCCCATGTATCTATAACCCTTGTTCCAGCAGCCCCGCCTATGGTGCATCCAAAGCTGACGAGAAATGGCATAACTGCTTTGCCCTGGAGTCCAAGTTTGGACATGGTATTATCAAACACATAGGAAATTCGCGCCATATATCCAATTTCCTCCAAAAAACCGAATACAAGGCTTATTCCCAACACAAACCCCACCATAGAAACAACAAAACCAATGGCTCCAATAATTGCATCGCAAAGCAAGGAAATTAATATATGTGGTACACCGACAGAAGTAAGTGTTTCTGCTACAATAGTTCCAAAAATGCCCAAACCCGTCTTGCCAAGAAGCATTAGCGGCAAAGCAGGAATTAAGGAAACAATCAGTGCTAGTATAATGATAGTAATCGCCAGTGGTTTTCCCCATGTTCGACTGGTCGCGACCCTGTCAAATGGGCTCATCTTTGGTTTGTCTGCACGTGTAGATATTACGGCACCTTTAAGAATACTATCAATCCATCTAAACTTGCAGTTACCGGTTAACAAGCTACCGTCCTTTACGCTTGACAACAACTTGTTTACTTCAGCCAATTCTGATTCTTTAAGAAATTCGCCCACGGTTGCAAGAACCATTGGGTCACCTTCGATGAGCTTTGCCGAAAGCCAGGCAGGAGAATAGGCACCGATACCCTCTGAAGGCATCAGATCGTAAAGTCTTTGATATGGGGCATCCGGCATTTCCTTATAAAGATCCATAAGTGCATCAGCCCTAAGTGTGCAAGGATTATTTAGAGTCTTTTTCACTGCATCATAGAAAGTGGAATATTCCTTGAGATCAGAAGCAGTAAAAGGTACCACATGAATTCCCAGCTTTTTAGAAATTATAGCTGAGTCAATTCTCTTTCCTTGTTCTCCGGCAACGTCCATCATGTTGACTAACAAAATAATGGGTACTGTAATTCCCGCATAATCTGCGAGTAAAAAAAGACTTCTCTCCAGCTGCGAAGCGTCTGCCAAGATACAAACCAGATCAGGTTTTCCCTTTGCTATATAATCTCGTGTAACAACTTCCTCCTGAGAATTTGCTGACAAACTATATGTACCCGGCAAATCAACAACGGTATACTTTTTTCCGCCCTGTATAAAGTACCCTTCTTTTTGTTCTACCGTTTTACCCGGCCAATTACCCACATGTTGGTGCGAACCAGTAAGTCCATTAAACAATGTAGATTTGCCTGCGTTCGGTTGTCCCAGCAATGCAATTAAAGGTTCTGCATGTAGGCCAGTCTGATTCTCTTGAGAGGACTTTACCGTTATATTTGTCTGAACTCCCACTATTCTGTCACCTCCAAAACAATTCTTTCACTTTCATTTCGGTTAATTGCAATTATTGTATCTCTACCGAAAACCAAGAGCGGCTGCTTTTTGTTGTTTTGAATTACTTCCACCTCATTGCCAATTGTTAGTCCGATGGAGGTAATTCTGCTCAAAAATCGACTATCTCCGGAAATTTTGTGGATTTTCCCTTTTTGTCCACGTTTTGCATCACTTAGATTTTTCAAATCCATATTGTTCATTTCTCCTCTGGAATTATTATTACAGCTCATAATAGAAAAAGGCTGCGTGTATTCAACACGCGGTCTTTTTCTATTAATAAATATCATTTAAAAAATAATACATATATATTTAGAACTTCCGTTTTGCGTTCTAAAATGTCGGACTGCTTATCGGGCAGTTCTCTTTCTGGCAGTATCGACAATGGACGTTAACGAAATTCAAGATTTCTATCATAGCCTGGGAAGTCTCTACGCTCACGACGTGCTCTAAATCGCAAGCCTCAGCATCTGCACTTTTTTCATCTATTTTAAAAATTTTACTTAAAAACGTTTTAATAATTGAGAACCTATTTACTATTAATTCAGCCTCTGATTTTCCTTTAGTGGTAAGAACAACTCTACGTTCACCATCACGTTCCACTAGCTCTTTTTCTTGCAAAAGGCTTACTGCAACGTAAGTACTTGATTTCGCCACATTCAGTTTGTCAGCAATGTCTACTATCCTGACTCCATTGCCGCAATCCAGTTCGTAGATGGCTTTTAAATAATCCTCGTTGGACACAGTAAGCTTAATCATACATTTTCCCTCCTACTTTGTTTTATCTGTTTGTTATGAATTGGGGCATTCTTCTCCACGCCAGCAATTTCTGATGTCTCTGTAATCCGCTCATCAAGTTCCGCGCTTCTCCATAAATCTACAACGACACTTACTCCAATAATCTATTAGAATTTCTACAATAATATCTAAAAGTCAATACAATTTATCATTTGCCTTCTGCTTCTCAATTGCTTCCTGGATGGTATGCCAAGCTAGAACTGCGCATTTTACCCGCGCCGGCATATTAGAAATGTTCCTGAGTGCAGCCGCTTCTTCCAGCGCTTCCATGGCTACGTCGTCCGTAATCTCACGTTTTATCATGCTCAAGAAAAGTGCAATCAACGACTGTGCCTCTTCCAGAGATTTTCCTCGCAGCAAATCCGCCATGATTGAGGCGGATGCCTGTGAAATCGCACAGCCTGATCCGGTAAAGGCAATATCTTCAATGGTTGTTCCAGAGAACTTCACCGCAATGGCCAGCTCATCTCCGCAGCTTGGATTAACGCCTTCCATCACGAAATCTGGCTTCTCCATTTCTCTTTTATTTTTTGTGGAAACGCTGTGTTCAGCAATCACTTCCGTATAAATTTCACTCAAATCCAAGCCCTAGCCACCTCCTGACATGTTTCAAGCTCTCCGCCAACCGATCAATATCTTCCTCCGTATTATAAAAGCACAAACTGATGCGTGCCGTGGCGGTCAGTCCCAAATAGCTCATCAACGGATGTGCACAATGATGACCGGAACGAACACAAATACCGTCAGCGTCCAGAATGGACGCAACATCATGGGGGTGAACTTCCTTCACGTTAAATGAGATGACCCCTGTCCGGTCTTCTGGATCTGGATTGCCTACAAGGGTGAGATACGAATTCTCACTGAGTCTTTGCAGCGCATACTGAATCAAAGGCTTTTCAATTCTTTGAATCTCGTCAAATCCAATGGTCTGGATATACTGAATGGCTGCGGACAGCCCCACTGCCGCCTCCACGTTTTGAGTTCCCGCCTCAAATTTTTGGGGGAGCGGTGCAAAGGTGGCTGACTGCTCGAACACAGCTTCGATCATATCTCCCCCATACAGAAACGGCGTCATCTGCTCTAAATATTTTTCTTTTCCATATAGCACGCCGACTCCCATAGGTGCATACATCTTGTGACCCGAAAATACGGCAAAATCCAAATCAAGCTTCACAACATCAAGCTTTCTATGGGCAACACTCTGCGTCAAATCCGCAATGACAACGGCTCCGACCTCATGTGCTTTCTTCACAATACTTTCCATGGGACTCATGCCCCCCAACACATTGGAGGCATGGGTAACCGATACAATTTTTGCATTTTGAGAGATTTTGGTTTCAATCTCCCGCTTCGGAATCATTCCGTTTTCATCAAGGTACAGATAGACCAGCTTCGCTTTCTTAGCCGCAGCCACTTGCTGCCATGGTACCAGATTGCTGTGATGCTCTGCGATGGAAACCACAATCTCATCACCTTCCTGAATGGTGCTCATTCCATAACTGTACGCAAGCAGATTTAAGGATTCTGTGGCGCTTTTGGTAAACACGATCTCTCTTGTACTGCCCGCTCCAATAAATTCCCGAACGGTTTCCCGCGCCGCTTCATAAAGCTCTGTTGCCCGTACACTGAGTGCATACGCGCCTCGATGGGGGTTGGCGTTATCTTGGCTGTAATACGCAGTCAAAGCATCAATCACTGTCTGGGGCTTCTGCGTTGTGGCGGCATTATCCAAATAAATCAGCCGCTTACTGTTAACAGTTTGTTTCAAAGCAGGAAAATCTTTTATATAGGGATTAAACATTGCTCAACCTTCCTCTCACATATGAGAAAACGCTTTCTCGCAATCTCTCATCCTCAATCTTCTCAAGCACTGGTGAAAAGGAAGCTTCCACAATCACCTTTTTTGCCTCCGTTTCATTAAAGCCACGAGTCATCAGATAAAAGAGCATATCCTCATCAATTGTACCTGTGCTGACGGCATGGGCTCCTTCCACGTCCTCCTCTCCGCACAATAGAAGCGGAGTAGAAATGTTGATGATTTCAGGGCTGAGCAATACAGTGACCTCCTCCTCGCTTCCCTTGGAACCTGATGCACCACTTTTAAAGTCTATCGTGCCACGAAACACCTTTTTACACCGATCAGCCATGACGCCGCTGGAATGAATATTGCTAACGGTGCTTTTTTGAGAGTGGGTAACGATATAGTTGATGTCCAACTTACGTTCCCCATCTCCCAGATAAACAGAGTCGATCCGCCCCTCTGCGGCTTCCCCAATCAAATCAAGGCTACAATTGGTAATGGATTCCTGCGCTCCCAGCTCCGCCAGCAGTACCTGTACCTTTGCGTTTTCCTCTATGGAAGCCGCCACGTGATCCACATGACTGCTGCCTTCCGAAAGCATCTGTACCTTGACGAGTGTTATATCCGCACCAGCTTCTGCCCGAATACGGGTAATTCCACTATGAGAAACGGTGTCAGCTGCCTCAGAGATGTACTGGATTATGACGGTGGCCTTACTTCCTTTTTCAGCCAGTATCAGAATGTCCTCCGTCAAGACAGGGGATATTTCATCTAGAACATATGAAAGAAGAATCGGCTTGTCCATTTCTCTTCCTTCCGGTATACGAATCATATATCCGCTGTTACGCTTTTGCGACATATAGTCCAGCAGCTCTTTTTTTGCTTTAATGACAGGCAACTGCTCAAGCGGAAAGGCTCCTATCTTTTCATAAGATGACACTTCCACTCCAGCTGGTAGCACCTCCTGTACAGGGTTGTTTTGATATGGTAAAACACCAGGGAAGTCCTGTTTTAAATCCGCATCATTGACATGAAGCCAGCTCCATGTCAACATGGGAATTTCATTTAAATTCTTAAACGCTTGGTTCATTTCTGGCACCTCCTTTAGCCGATACTGCCTTCCAGTTCAATCGAAATCAGGTTATTCATTTCAACCGCATACTCCAAGGGCAGTTCCTTGGTAATGGGCTCCACAAACCCCCGCACGATCAAAGCCTTGGCTTCTAATTCATCCATTCCTCTAGTCATCAGATAATAGACCGCATCCTCGCTGATCCGTCCGATTTTTGCTTCATGCCCGATATCCGCCTCATCATTGCGGATGTCCATAACCGGCAGTGTATCCGCACGGGAGAGGGAGTCCATCATCAGGGATTCGCAGCTTACTGCGGATTTTACATGGTGTGCCTGAGGCAGGACATTGACCGAACTTCGGTATACAGCAATTCCACCGTCCTTGGAAATAGAACGTGAGCTGAGAGTTGACGAGGTATGGGGAGCGGCGTGAACGACTTTAGAACCGGTATCCAGGTTTTGTCCCTTGGCGGCAAAGCTTACGCCTGTAAAGTCGGTTTTCGCGCCTTCTCCATTCAAAATGCTGGTAGGGTAAAGCATCGTAATATGGGAGCCAAAGGTGCCGGAAACCCATTCCATGCTACCGTCCTTCTCAACCAGCGCGCATTTCGTATTTAAGTTCATCATATTTTTTGACCAGTTCTCAATGGTGGAATACCGCAGGGTCGCGCCTTCCTTGACAAACAACTCCACCGCACCAGCATGCAGATTGATGGTATTATATTTGGGTGCGGAACAGCCTTCAATGAAGTGAAGCTTGGCGCCCTTGTCCACAATAATCAAGGTATGCTCAAACTGTCCGGCGCCGGGGGCGTTAAAGCGGAAATAGGATTGCAGAGGAATCTTAACATCCACACCTTCCGGCACATAGACAAACGAGCCGCCAGACCACACGGCTCCGTGTAAGGCCAGAAATTTATGTGAAGTTGCTGGGAGGAGCTGCATAAAATACTCCCGTACTAAAGACTCATGTTCTCTTACTGCAGTTTCCATGTCAAGGTAGACAACTCCCTGCTTCGTTAACTCCTCTTTAATGCTGTGGTAGACAACCTCGGAATCATACTGTGCGCCCACGCCAGCAAGAGACTTCCGTTCTGCTTCCGGAATCCCCAGCCGTTCAAAGGTTTCCTTGATTTCCCTTGGGACGTCTTCCCAGCTTGCCTTTGCAGAAGCCTTCGGCCGCACATAGGTGACGATCTCGTCCATATTCAGTTCGTGAAGGGATGGTCCCCACTTCGGCATAGCCATAGAATGATAGGTTTCCAGCGAGGCAAGCCGAAGCTCCAGCATCCATGAGGGTTCGTTCTTAAGGGACGAGATTTCGCTGACAATTTCCTTTGTCAGTCCTCTGTTAATGTGATAACTGTCCTTATCTGGGTTTTTAATGTCATAAAGATCACGATTAATATCTTCTACAATTGTTTTTTTCTTCTCCATCGTTTGCACCTCACTTTCCGATTGAATTTTCCATTGAGGCAAAGCCAGTTGTTGAGATTTGCTCAATCAGATCCGTGCTTCCGGTTTTTACAATCTTTCCATCTACCAGAACATGGACATAATCCGCACGGAGCTGATCCAAAATTCGAGTGTTGTGGGTAATAATTAAAATTGCGTTATGATCATTTTTAAACTGATTGATACCCGAAGATACAGTTTTGACCGCATCGACATCCAATCCGGAGTCTGTTTCATCCAGAATCGCTAGCTTAGGATCAAGCATCAGCATTTGGAATATTTCGCTCTTCTTTCTCTCTCCACCGGAGAAGCCGACGTTCACATGACGCTTGGCATAGCTTTCATCCATTTGAAGCTCTTGCATTTTCGTAAGCACTTCTTTGTGGAAGGGGAATGCTTTTACTTCTTTACCTGTCAGCGCCGTTCTTGCTGATTTCAAAAAGTTCTCCATAGTGATGCCGGGAATCTCCTCCGGAGCCTGAAAGGAAAGAAAGAGTCCTCTTTTCGCCCGTTCGTTGGTTTTTGCTTCCGTGATATCATCATCCTCGAAATAAAGGTGTCCGTCTGTCACGCTATATCCCGGATGTCCCATAATAACGTTTGCCAAAGTGGATTTTCCAGCGCCGTTGGGACCCATCAAAACATGGATTTCCCCTTCCTTTATTTCTAAATGCAGCCCTTTGAGGATTTCTTTTTCCTCAACGGTTGCATGCAAGTTCTCAATTCTCAATAATGTTTTCTGCATCTTTACACCTCTTCTTTCTATCTTTGAGCGACATAATCCACTACCATGAGTTTGAAGCAATTGTGTTCAAGGTTCTCCGGAAGTGCCGTACATGCCGTTTGCTGTCCATGAATTTTTCTTTAAGTAAGCAGAGACTAACCCTTGTTCAAAAAAATCTTTTTTCTTCAAAGGTCATCTCCGTGTTCTAAGTTCAGATATTTTTTTAGAGCAAATAAAGACTCATCACTGATAATATGCTCCATTTTGCAAGCATCTGCACTTGCCGTTGGCTCACTAACATTACAACACGAATTTAAAAAATGCCTTAAGATCCGAAACTTAGCTGTAATGATTTTTCCTTTTTTGCATCCCTCCTCAGTAAGCTGAATTGCACCGCCCAAAGGCTTGATGACCAGCCCCTCTTCCTGCAACCTAGTTACAGCGTTATGAACACTAGGCCTTGAAACTCCTAAATATTCAGCAATATCAATTGAACGTACTAATTGAGTCATTTCAGATAGCTTATATATAGCCTTTAAATATTCCTCCCTTGAAGGACTGAGTTTTTTCTCCGAATAACGGCGCCTATTTTGCTGCACAGCAACCCCTCCATATTTAAACTTTAGCAAAATGTGTATGGCTACCATACTCATTGATGCAATTATTTGGTTTCTTTGCTTTTTAAGCAATGCTTATTTGCACTATCCTCCGGTCGTCTGTCCAAATGTCAGGTATGTGTCTTTTAAGGTATCCAAATCTCCCTGCTGGTGAATTCGCAGTTCCTGCTTTTTCAACCTTGATTCCCCCTATTCCTAAAACATCAATGCTTTACATAAGAGCCTGCTGATGCATGTCTGGTATCTTCAAAGGTCCTACCTTCCCCGATCTTCAGTGGCTGGTGTGTTCCTCATGAAGTTTGAATTTTCTTACTTCCTGTTGCAGTATTTCAGCCTGCGCAGCAAGTTCTTCACTGGCTGCAGAACTTTCTTCCGCAGTAGCCGCGTTGGTCTGTACAACTACAGATACCCGGGACAACCCCTGATGGATCTGTTCAATTGCTCCTGCCTGTTCAGTAGACGCAGTTTCAATTTCCTTTATTGCCTGTTCCGCCATCTGTGCCTTATCTTTTACTGTATACAAGAGCTTTAATGTATCATCAGCAAGACGCTCCCCATGAGATACCATTGTTACAGATTTTTGAATGAGATCTGCTGTCTGCTTTGCAGCATCAGCTGATTTTGCAGCTAAATTACGGACTTCATCGGCAACTATGGCAAAACCTTTTCCGGCATCACCGGCACGGGCAGCTTCAACGGCAGCATTGAGCGCAAGAATATTTGTCTGAAACGCAATATCCTCTACAAACTTTGTAATCTTTGAAATTTCCTGAGATGACTCCCCAATCTCTTTCATGGCGGTATTTAGCTCCTGCATAAAGTCGTTGCTCTCCATAACGCCCTGACCCGCCTGATTTACATAATCTGCAGCTCTCTCAACACTCCTGGCATTCTTCGATGCCTGATCGGCTACATTACCAATAGAAGTATTCAACTCTTCCAGGGTTGCCGCCTGCTCTGTGGTTCCGTTGGATAATGTCTGAGCACCGCCAGAGACCTGCCCAGATCCGGAATTAACCTGTTCTGCTATGGTTGTAATAGAAGAAGCAAGATTATGAAACTTTTCAACTAACTCTGCCAGCGCTTTGCCGAGAACATCTTCTTCGGAACGAATGGTCACAACCGTTGTTAAATCACCGTCTGCAATAGCTCTTGTCGTCTGGGCCTGCTCAATATTGTTGATAATCATCTGTTCAAAGGCACTAGCAAGACCTCCCACTTCATCCTTTCTGGAATCCCAGCCTCGTTTTTTTTCCCCTGTGATTTTTTCAACTCCAAAATCTCCTACAGCCACCATGCTGGCAAACGCTTCAAAAATACAAAGGGGATACGCAATAATATCTGACATATATCTGGAAAAATATACGGAAAGAATGACAGATACGATACAAATTAGTGCAATTACTATCATGATGACCACCATATTTCTGGTAAAGTGCAGAACACAAAAAATCCCCACACCAGCTGTAATCACGGTAAATGCAACAATTAGCAGATAGCTGATTAACAGTTTCTTTGCAACTTTCAGATCCTCAAACCATTTTTTCACTTTAACATTCCCTCTTTCATTTATTCCGGATGGCTGGATCCAGTTTCCTTTTTTGTTTCCGCCCACAAATTAATTCAATGCCATAGAACACCTCCGTTCTCTCTGTCTTTTTAAGTCTTTAGGGCCTTATAAACAATCCTGTTTGTGGAAACACCGGATAACTATATGGATGATAAAACGGAACACCGTAGCATTGGGGAATAGAATTAAAAAATGCTTGAAGCATGCTTTGATCAGCTTTGAGTTTTTGCAGATATCGCCGTTCATCAACCTCGCCATTATCATATATATGAGGTTTTTTCTTTTCTTTTTTCATGTTTTTTCCTCCTAACTTTATTGTGTAAAAATGCGTATGGTTGCAATACACTTGTATAAAATTTTTATTCCACTATATTTTAATCGAAATTCTCAACCCTGCTTATCGTGGTTGAAAAGAAGTTTAGCAAAAACTCCAGTTCCACTTCAAAATGAGAATTTACAGTCAAACCCATCGTACTTACTGTATAGAATCAGCCCAAGGCTATGTCCAACACCATCATGACGCTAAATCCGACTGCAAAAAACACCGTGCCGATATTAGAGTGCCTGCCCTCCGACATTTCAGGAATTAGCTCTTCTACCACCACATAAATCATAGCTCCTGCAGCAAAACTTAAAAGGTACGGCAACGCAGGTACGATAATTTGTGCTGCCAAAATTGTCAAAACAGCACTAATGGGTTCCACAATACCGGAGAGCACACCTCCCACAAACGCTTTTGGTTTACTCATTCCTTCTGCCCGTAAAGGCATGGAAATGATCGTACCCTCCGGAAAGTTCTGAATAGCAATGCCAATAGAAAGTGCAAGAGCTGCAGTTGCTGTAATCTGCGCGCTTCCGGATAAGTATCCCGCATAAACAACGCCAACTGCCATTCCTTCCGGAATATTATGCAGCGTCACCGCAAGTACTAACATTGTTGTCTTTTGTAGGCAGCTACTTGGGCCCTCGGCCTTTTCGCTATTCCGATGCAGATGTGGAACAATATGATCGAGTAAAAGTAAAAACAGTATTCCAATCCAAAAGCCGACCACCGCTGGTACAAACGACAATTTTCCTAACGCCCACGACCGCTGAATAGCCGGAATTAATAGACTCCATACTGAGGCTGCCACCATAACACCAGCGGCAAATCCCGTCAAGGCGCGCTGAACGCCATCACTCATGGACTTTTTCATAAAAAATACGCAAGCCGCACCTGCGATAGTTCCAATAAACGGAATTAAGATGCCCCAAAATGCATTTATGTTGTTGCTCGTATTTTTCATCTCCTTTCATGCAATTGTTTAGAGGAAATTAATCTGCCGAAAAGATTTATATTCCGAACAGTTAGCATTTGCTAACCTACGTTCAAAAAAAATTTGCCTTTGGCAACTACAAATTTCATCTTTATGCAAGTAAAGTTTAATAAATGCTTTAAATCTTTACTATCCACAGTATAAGCCCAAACATCAATAAATAAAAATATATTATTATGTATATATTTATAATCATTTATATATTAATTTATTTAAAAAAAGCATACCAATTTATTTGATTGGAATGCCTTTCTGCTCTAATTAAACTGTAGCATTAAAATATAGCGTTATATATTCACGGAAATTTCTTGCCGCTTTTGAAAAATATCGTTGCTCTTTCCATGCAAGTCGCAGAATATTCTTAAAATCAATCCCATCAATCTTAAGCAAAACAACAGGCAACTCCTTTTTCTCATCCTCAGAGCATGGTAAAAAAGATACACCCAGCCCTGCTTCGACCAAATTAATAACCGCCGTGAATTCACTGCACTCACAGATGATATTTGGCACAAATCCATTCTTTTTGCAAAGTTCATCACAAAATTCCTGTTGGCTATAATTAGCTTTTAATCCAATAAAGGCTTCGCCTTTCAAATTCTGAAAAGAAACTGTTCGGTATTTAGCAAGGGGGTGCGATGGTGGCACTGCTAAATAAATGTCCTCCTCTGTCAATTTTATAGTTGAGATATTAGAATGCTCATCAATCGTATTGATAAAAGCAAAATCAATTTCATCTTTATCCAATAGATTAAGTTTTTCTTTATCATCACCTAACTGTGTAATATGGAAATTTACTTTTGGATGAAGATTTGCAAAGTTTCCTATAAGATTACCGAATTCTTTATTCAAAGATGTAGTTGCAAAAGACACAGCACCCATTTCACTTCCGGACAGATCGGATATCTCCTGTCGTCCTTCATCAACTTCTTTCAATATTCTATTAGCCCGTTTTAAAAACGTTTTCCCATATTCATTCAAAATAATATTACGTCCTGTCCGATTAAACAAGGGAACTCCCAAGTCTGCCTCCAACTTAGCAATCATGGAACTTAAGGCAGGTTGAGCAATCTGCAACACATCGGCTGCTCTTGTCATGTGTTGCATGTTAGCCACAGTTTGAAAATATTTAATTTGCAGCAAGTCCATAAAGCACCTCCATATTAATAAATATTTTATTATTAGTTCGCTCGTATCAATAACTATTTATGTATCATACAATAACACGGATAATAGAATTTATCAAGCGCATTCAATTATCCAAATGAATTATACGAGAATGCCGTACTAACACCTTTTAAAAATTCGCTAGTTAATAAATTTCTTCTTTCCTAGTAGATATTTTGCAAGCTGGGTTGGAGGTACATCTCGCAAGTAGTGTGAGGTGAATATTATTTGGGGCATGACGGACTCCTTTCTCGGTTTTGGGCAAAAGAAAAGAGCGACCACAATCGTAATCACCCTTAACAATTATTTTGGCTATTCAGTAAATTAAATTAGTATATCAATATCCTAATTCTTCATCAATTAGAATCACTTCAAATTCACCTGTCATTGGCTTATCCCACAAAACAGAAAGTCCTCTGCAAATTCTTTCTGGACTTTTACAATTATAACATTTATCACCTTTAATAGCACAAGGAGTTTTTACACCTAATCGTTTTGCATTCAATGGTGCTGCTATATTTCTGGCACGATACAAAGCACTGTCATAATCTTTTTCAATTTTATTCTTTCCAACCACGAAGTATACTTTTTCATGCCCATAGAAAATAGATGCGATTCGATTACAATTCCCATCAATATTTATAATCTCGCCCGTTTCGGCCAATCCATTTACAGAAGAAATATAGATATTAGCTCCATTTGCCTGCAACCTTACTTCTTTACTTGTTCTTCCATTGGGTATACGATGATGCCAAAATACCTTATTATGTTTATTAAGCAATTCGTACAATCCCATTTGTTCAAGTGTCATAGAGCCACCAAAACCAATCGTCTGACTGTCAATTTGTGAGTCTATATATTCTGAAGCCTGTAATGCCGTATCAAAAAAACTTACAATATAACCTCTATCACGCAGTTTGTTTTCTACCAGTGCAAATTTCTCTTTTTTCATGACTTTTCCCCCTTTCTTATCAAAGCCACAATTCCTGTTTATGCCTTAAGACTATTTTCTTTATTCTGTAACGATCCACTTTTTATCCTTGAATATATCGCTAATTTTGTAACATTAATAGGCTAATATCTCATAGCCATCATTAGTGACTAAAACCATAATTTCCCATTGTGCAGATGGCATTCCATCTGCTGTATAAACAGTCCAGCCATCATTATCATCTACAAAAATTTCATCAGTTCCCATATTCACCATTGGCTCAATCGTAAATACCATACCTGGGACTAAAAGCATTTCTGTTCCTTTTTTTGACACATAGCTTACCCACGGTTCCTCGTGAAATTGCAAGCCAATACCATGTCCCCCTATTTCCTTTACAACCGTATATCCATTACTCATAGCATGTTCATGCACAGCTTGCCCCATATCACCTAAAAATCCCCACGGCTTTATTTGTGCTAATCCTAACTCTATACATTCCTTAACCACATCCACCAGTTTCTTTTTTTCAGGACTTACATTGCCAATACAAAACATCCTTGACGAATCTGAAAAAAATCCATTATATATTGTAGAGACATCAATATTTATAATATCTCCGTCTTTCAGAAAAACATCGTTTGCTGGTATACCATGGCATACTTGATTATTAATTGATGTACATACGCTTTTAGGAAAACCTTCAAAATTTAATGGTGCTGGAATTCCACCCAAAGCCACCGTTTTTTCATAAATTAAAAGATCAATTTGTTCTGTTGTCATTCCTATATGTAATTGTTCAGATATGAAATCTAAAACTGCTATATTGATTTTTCCACTTTCTCTAAGTCCAATAATTTGTTCAGTATTTTTTATAATATTTCTAGGTGGAATAATACAACCTTGGGCTTTGTAACATGATATCTTTTCGTCAAAAGACTCATGACATTTTTTATACTTAATTCCACTTCCACACCAGCATAAATCATTTCGTCCAATTTTTTTTAACATAAAAAACGCTCCTTATATTTACTGAGGAGTCTTCAAACATCTATTTGAGCTTCATCAAATGTTAAGATTTCCGGCAACAATTTACGATATTGAAAGGGTGTATAACCATAAGCACGTACAAAAGCCCTTGTAAATGCTTCATGTGATGAAAATCCATATTGTATCGCAATGTCAATAATACGATACTTCGTATTCTGTAACGCCATCGCTGCCATACTTAGCTGCCTCTTCTGAATATAGTCTTTGAATGAAACACCGACGTATTCATGGAACTTCGTAGAACAATAACAAGGTGAATATCCTACAAAACCGGACATTTCTTCTAATGTTGGACATTCTTCTAAATTTTCTTCAACCCAATTTACCATATTTTTAATTGTTTTAACAGACAATCTTGTTCACTCCCTGCCAATATATTATCTTATTTTATATTTCAAAACTTGATTATAGTTTCAATTTTTATAAAATTATATCACCCATCATTCAGTAAGTCATCAAGAATTTACGACTTTGTAAAACCCTTGTCTCACAGCGAAGGCTTGGCATAGCTTTCATCCATTTGAAGCTCTTGCATTTTCTCAAGCACTTCTTTGTGGAAGGGGAATGCTTTTACTTCTCTTCAGTCAGTGCCGTTCTTGTTGATTTCAAAAAATTCTCCATTGTGATACCGGGAATTTCCTCTGGAGCCTGGTTGGAAAGAAGCAGCCCCTTTTTCCCCCGTTCGTTGGTTTTTGCTTCCGTAATATCATCTTCCTCAAAATAAAGGTGTCCATCTGTCACACTGTAGCCCGGATGCCCCATGATAACGTTTGCCAAAATGGATTTTCCCGCCCCATTGGGACCCAACAAAACGTGAATTTCCCCTTCCTTTGTTTCTAAATGTAGCCCTTTGATGATCTCTTTTTCCTCAACGGATGCATGCAAGTCCTCAATTCTCAATAATGTTTTCTGCAGCTTTACGCATTTTCTTTCTATATTTGAGTGGCATAATGCACTACCACGAGTTTGAAGCAACTGTGCTCACAGTTCTCCGGAAGTGCAGTACATGCCGCTTGTTGTCCATGAATTTTGTTTTTAAGTGAACATAGGCTAACCCATGCTGTCAGTTCACTAACATTACAACACGAATTTAAAAATTGCCTTATAATACGAAACTTAGCTGTAATGATCTCCCCTTTTTTTGCGCCCCTCCTCAGTAACTTGATTTTCACAGCCAAAGACTTAATCATCAACCCTTCCTCCTGTAATGTAGTCACAGCACTGTGAACACTAGGCTTTGAAACTCCTAAATATACAGCAATGTCAAATAAACGTACTAATTCAGTTTATTTAGATAGCTTATAGATAGCCTTTAAATATTTCTCCCTTGAAGGACTAAGTTTTTTCTCCGAATAACAGCGCCTATTTTGTTGCATTACAAGTCCTCCATTTTAACCTTTAGTAATATGTGTATGGTTACAATACGCTTCAATGCAATTATTTGGTTTCTTTGCTTTTTATTCAGTCCTTATTCATGTCATCCTCCGATTGTTTGACCAACAAATCTGTTTGCGGGAAAATCGGATAACCATATGGATAATAAAATGGAACCCATAAGCATTGGGAAAAAGAACTAAAAAACATTTGAAGCATACTTTGATCAGCTTTAAGCTTTTGTTGATACTGCCGTTCGCCAGCCTCACTATTATCATAAATATGCTGTTCTTTCTCTTTCATGTTAGCACCTCCTAACTCTATTTTGCAAAAAATGTGTATGGTTGCCATACACTTTTGCAAAATTTTATTCAACTATATTTTCATCAAAATTTTTAACCCTGCTTACCATGGTTGAAAAGAAGTTTAGTAAGAACTCCTGTTGCGCTTCAGTCGCATTCTGTAGTTCATCTTCCACCATGCCATTTAAAATATCATGGTAGTGCATATGATTTTTATGTGCCTTTTTCCCTTTTTCTGTTAGGCTCAGTGAATATCTAGATAAATTCAACTCATCAACTTCCTTTTTAACTAAAGCCTTTCTCTCCAGCTTTTTGAGAATTTCGGAAGCAGCCCCTTTTGTTACTCCTAGAATATCCGCCAGGCCGCCTACATGAATGCATGGGTGCTCAGCTATTGCTTTTATTACATGGATTTCAGAGTGAAAAATAGGGACATCCGTTCCATAGTAACGTGTCTTTTTATCCAGCTCCATTAAAGCAAACGCCAAATCTAAAGATTCATATGCAATTTTATGTTTGTTGTTTTTAATCTTTTCCATATCATTAGTATATGGTTGCCATACACTTTTGTCAAGCCACTATTGGATATAATTTCTCATATGGAAATCAAATAATACATAACAGACAAGAAATTATCATAAAAGTTGTTCGTAAGCAATAAGATCAAGCGTCAAAATTCAAGCACAATCATTCTTAACTGCCATTAAGAATCTAGCGATGTAAGAATAGATTTTGATTCTGGCATTTGTATGGCTGAATTACAGGAAAAATAAACCTTCCTGTAATTCAAAGAACAACAGAGGTCTTTTGAGTAAGGCTATAAGCACAGTTCTACCTCTTTCATAAAGTATGCTTTCGAGATTTACCGGAGGAAGTGACCAACAGATCACGCGATGCTCCAAGCCCTACAAATAAGCATATACCCGCAATTGCAATCAGGATAATGAGTGGCATCGTCCAATTGTCAGTTATATCATGCAGAAGTCCAAAAATCATCGGTCCAAAAGAAGCTAGAAGGTAGCCAACTGATTGTGCCATTCCGGACAGTCTAGCTGCTTGGTCTGCATTTTGTGTTCGGAAATTAAAAAATATCAGAGACATGCTAAAAGTGAGCGCAGTGCCGCTGCCCAACAAGACCATCCATATAAATTCAAGTCTCGTCTCTCCCAAGAAGACCCCAAGAAGTCCAGACAGAACGCATAGAGACGCAACGATAGTCATAGCTCGCTGATTGGATTTACGCCCAGCAAGTACAGAGCCTATAAGCCCCATAGGGAGCGACGAAAGCTGACAAAGAGAGAGCATCCATCCAGCATCACCCGATTTCATTCCTTGGCTGATTAAAATATTGGGCAACCATGCGTACATACAGTAAAGAACCATAGACTGTAATCCTGTATATATTGTCACCTGCCAAGCCAAAGGGGATCTCCACAAATGAACCTCATTAATAGCCGATTCATTTATGTTTCCTATTCCATGTTTTACCACACTTACTCTTCTTGCATTATTGTCTCTATTGACCATGTCTTCAAGAATGGTTGTTTTTTGCTTTCCACGCTTCACTTGAGGTATCCAGAGGATAAGTGCAAAAAAGCTAAGGGCTGCCCAAATGCCTAATGCTCCTTCCCAGCCCAACCCCGCTTTCATTGCAACTGGAATACTAACACCTGATGCAATTGCCCCAAAAAGGCTCATAGAAGCATTATAAACGCCCGTCATCAAACCAACTCGTTTCGAAAAATCACGTTTGATAAGGCTGGGTACCAGTACATTGCCAACAGAGATTGATAGTCCAAGTATAGCCGTTCCAAAAAACAACCCTATCTCTCCAAACAATGAACGTACCCCTATTCCAAGTGTCAGAAAAATAAGCGACCAAAACAGCACCAAGCTAGCACCATATTTTCGCGCCAGCTTTGGCACAAAGGGGGAAAAAAACGCAAAAGCGAATAAGGGAAATGTTGTTATCATTCCAGCTAGTGTATTAGAAATATGTAGGCTATTACGAATTTGATCAACGACTGGGCCGACCGCCGTCAGAGGAGAGCGTAAATTTGCCGCAATAAATATAATTCCGATCACCAACATAAATGGCATAGATTTTGATGAATGTAATGAAATGTTATTTTTCTGATATTTGTTTAATTGCTTCATAAGTTTCTCCTTGTTCCATCTCTATGTATGTGGCTTAATGCCCCACTGTTTGTCCCTAGGTACGATTCCTTAACATACAAATTAATACCCAATAAATATCTCCAAAGCATTTTTATATGCTATTTATGTTTGCTATTTTATTCCTACTGCATCGATAAGTGTACAGCTGCCATACTCTTTTGTCAAGTTGCAAAAATAAATAATGAATTACGCAGACCATGAATCGAACCACTTGCAAATAACGGCAATATGCTCCTAAAGAGGTTAGCGTATTGCCGTTATTTAACTAGGGATTGCAAGAGATAATCCTATTTTTCCGCTATTACATCAGTTCACATGAGTAGTTCAAGGGGGCCGCAAAATGGACTCCACCCCCGTCCACCGATAAAGAGAAACCCGACAGACTGTCAAACTGTCTGTTCTTGCCTTACCCCCATATGTGCCTTGCAGCTTTGTGGGCTTGGGTGGTGCAGAAGCCTGAACGGAGGTGCAGAGATCAGACATCATCGGCCTGTCCTCAAAGCGGTAAAAGCCCTTTTCTTCATTTGTGATTTCTTTCTGGCTTTGTTTCTGTATTACTTTATTATTTTCAGCAAGCATATTAAACGTGATATATCTCACCGTATCACTTTTTGACAACTCTTGTGAAGTATGAATATCTATATGATCCCTGTCTGCCTCGGCAGAGGAATTTTCCTTTTCCGGTTCGGACGTCTGCTCCACGAAAAGCAAGATATAGAGGTTAGAGCTTTGCCCACGGTTTCGTTCACGGAAACGTGCTTCCTTTTGAATATATCCTGCGTCAGTCAGCTCCTTCAGGGCACGCTTTACCGTAGAAACAGATATATGAAGCTGCTCGGCCATCGTCGGAATGGCCGGGAAACATGTCAGGTCTTTATTGGATCGGTCAATCAGATAAATCAGTACGGAAAGTGCACGGCTTTTCAGACTACTGGCATATGCCTGTTGTTTTAGTTCAGCTTGCTTGGTCATCGTCAAAATCCTCCTTCCGCCGGGGCATTACGCCCCGGCGATATATTTTGTCATCATCGTTTTAAATGCCTTGGCATTGCTCATACCATCCGTAAGTTCAGGCTGGTACTCCAAAAACAACACTTTATGAAAATCGCTTTGCAAAATAGCGGCATAGTCACCTTTTACCTTTTCGTGGGTAAAAGGGCAAAGCACGGTAGTATCCATCATTTCCAGCCTTTTCAGCAAAAGCATAGAACGGGGCAGTTCATAGGGCTTTGTGCCGCAGACCGCCAGCAGCATATCGGCGGCTTTGTCTGTTTCGTTCAGGTTCTGTGTATATCCAATATCATAAACGATAAAATTTACGGGCGTTGTAATTGGGGAATTGCCGTAGTACACACCATCCAGCCGCCAACCGTCACCCTCCGGCTCCATATCATAATCGGCTGCCATGGTGGTCAAAATACCACTGTCGTTTTCCTCCACATAACAGACAGAAGCCCCCACAGCGGCAAGCCAAGAGGCAAGACCGATTGCCATAGTGGTAGCTCCCATTCGCGGTTGGGAGGAAACAATGGCTATATGGATATTTTCGCAGTCAAACCGACAGTGCTTGATTCCCTCCGCTTTTTTTGCCCGCTCCTTGGGATGATAGCGCGTCATGCCCTGTTCACTCAGGCATTCGGTTATTTCAATCTGGATAGCGGCAATTTCTGTTCCGCAGACGATATTTCCCACGCCGCTGTTCAAAAGAGCCTGAAACAAAGGGGTATCTTGCTTCACCCCCTCGTAAATCACCGTGATCCGGGGGCTGTACATGGTCAGAAATTCTTCGATGGCCTCGGCAAATTCACCGTCACTGTCCCCAAAGGCAATACGATCCAGAACAACCTCGGTCACATGAGAAAAATTACGCATATCATAAACAATAAACTGCTTGAGGACAAAGCTGCCTACCATCTTTTTGATGGGCGTATCACTGTCTGTATCATACCAGCCGGTAAAATCCAATAGGTTTGTATGCTCTGTGGATGAAAGATATAAAATCATGTTTTTGCCTCCATTCAGTTTGAAACCGCCCAGAACGGACCACCTGCGGCAGCTCCTTTTCGGGCTTCATTCATAATCAGCGACAGATCCCACTCCTGCTGGCTGCGCTTCTGGCTGGCAGGATCAGCAACAAGGATTTTTCCTTCGCTGGTAACACCCCGCAGGACAATAAAATGCCCGCAGGAGGTAAAGTGTCCTTTGCTCATAATGGCAACCACCAGCTTGCCGCCAGAAAGCGCGTCCACAATGTCCTGTGCGGACAAATCCCACACACAGGATAATCCATAGCCCTCGGCTGCGGCCGGTATCAGGCTGTGATAGGAGCCGTTCCCCTCACAGCGGTGTCCATTGGCGACAGACCAATTGGAAAGCTCTACGGGGTCATGGGGTTCTCCGGTCAGGGTGGATATGACAATGGACATGGCGGTGGGACCGCAACCGCCCTCTCCGATGGTGCCGGAAGTGCCGTACATCTTGTCCGCCCAGCGCTCATCAAGCTGGTTATAATAAACCACCTCCAAAACGCCGTCCGTGAATACGACTCCTTCATAGCTCTGTCCACTACCCTCAATATAATCCTGTTCATAAATACCGATATTCTGGTTATAACCGTAATTGATCTGCAAGTCCTTGATGGCGGCCAGTTCATCACCCATTGCCCATTCTGCGAATATGGATAACGGGCTGGTCAGTATATAAAGGATTAGGGCAATTAGCAAAAGCAAGGCAATTGCCGGGCCTAAAATAATAATGAGCAGACGTTTTCGCGCCTGCTCATCCGTTGCGGCTTGCGCCGCTATATGTGCCAGTAATTTGGCTGTAATCGGGTCTACTGCCATTAGCTTATCCTTTCCTGATTGTGCAGTTGTACCAACACAATTCTATAATATATAATTGAAAATTTATTTGTCAGCATTTCTGACGAAGATGTTTTATTCCTATTTACAATCTAATTTGGGATTGATAAAATTGTATTATCACATTAGAAAGCGAGGTTTTACTGATGGCTAAAATATTGAAAATTGATCCTATCACAGATGGTGTTCGCTATATAATTAAGTTCTATTTGGAAAGCGAAAAAGTAGCTAAATATTTTGATGCAAGCTGTTTAATGTCCGTACGAGAGATTTACCGCCTTGCAGATTTATATGTAAAGGAGAATGTCTTGTATTTAGATACCCCTGACAAAGACATGACCGACCATATCGGGACATTATTGAAGAACACAATAGAATCCACAGCGATAATTCCGTAAAAGATGGGGTGCAAATACAAAATTTGCACCCCATCTTCTTTTATCTTCCCCCCGCTTTTCCCATATACAAAAGCTTGTAATCGGGGATTTCAAAATTGACATGCAGACGCTTAGCGCCCACCATAAACAAGGCATGACCGCGCTTTCTTGCAAGTAAAAGCTCCTGTTCCGCTTCCGTCAAATCGTAGAGTTTGGCAGTTTCCTTCAAGTTTGGACCGTCTGTTCCCATCAAGAGCTTATAACACGGAATATCAAGCAGCGCCTGCCCATACTGCTTAATACTTTCGGAAAGAAAGTCAATGACGCTGTGAGAAATGATACCCAACGCCGCCTCATACTTTCTTGCCCGTTTCATAGCGTTGCGGAGATAAACAAGGGACTGCGGCACCTTTTGGTCAATCATCAGATAAGCCTCGTCGCAAATCAGCAGCACCCGTTCCTCCCGGTTCCGGCTCATCTGCTCCCAGCAGTAGGTGAGGATATTAAAATACTGTGTCCGTTTGATACTGTCGCTGGTTTCCTGTAAAGCGTTGGTATCCAAGCAGATAAACTGGCTATCACTGGTGATGGTGCTGTGTCCGTTCCAAATGAAGCTGTCCGCACCCTCGGCAATGTCATATAGCAGCAACGCAAGGTCTGCATATGCCTGCCTGTCCTGTTCGGTATCCGCCTTTTCTTTTACAAGCTGGTATAAATCAGAGAATATCGGAAAATCCTTTGGGCGCAAAGCGGCAATATTGGTATCCCATGTGATACCCAACTTTCGGTACAACTCTACAAGGCATTTCTTCAAGACCGCTTTTTGCATATCAGTAAGGCTGGGGATGTATAGACTGAAGAAGATTTCAAGATTTTTCATATGCAGGGCAAGGTCGTTCATGCCGTAGCCTTCATCCCGGTATAGCCGGTCGGCTTCCTTTTCCAGCTCATCATCACGGGGAGATGGCCGGACCTGCAAAGGATTGATTCTGCCGTTTGACCCACCCACAGCGTTGATCCAGTCACCGCCAAGGTTAAAGCAAAGGTCTTTGTATTCACTTTCCGGGTCTGCCACAAGGATTTTGGTGCCTTTCATGTACTCCGACATGATGATGTGTTTGATAGCGGTGGACTTGCCGACACCGGAATTGCCCATAATGACGAAATTGCTGTTGGTGCGGTCGCTTCCACGTTTCCAAATATCTACAATGACAAGACTGCCGCTTGCGTCCTGTGCAAAGTAGTAGCCCTCGCCATCATTAAAGCCCGAACTCGCAAAGGGAAAGCCACCCACAAAGGTAGACAGGGGAACAATCTTTTGCAGGATGCTTTCTATCTTTCCACTGGACGGAAAGGACGGAGAAATATGCTGAAAGCACTCCTTTTGCAGATTAGGAATGACCCTCATCTTGCACTTTAGCACGCTGATCATGCTTTCCGCACGGCGGCAGACCTTTTTGAAATTACGGTCATCCTTGGCAATGGGCATGACCGACACATTCATAAGCCCTACAGTTTCACCCTCACGATCGATCTGCATGATGATTTTCTCGCCGTCCTCGGCTGCTTTTTCCGCACGCTGACGGGTCAACGGGTCTTTAGCGCCCTCGGCAAATCCACGCTGTTGAACCACACTTCGGGAAATGGCATTAATCAGTGTTGCGTTATCTACCGGCTTAAAGCCAATGGATACGATAGTAGACGGAATATTTGTAATTTTAGACAACCATTCCGTTTCCACCTTTTGCGGATAGCGGATCAGTCCATATATCTTACCGAGATTTTCCCCCACAGAAAGACTGTTTTTCGTGAACTCCAGCCCCATAGGGGTAATGACATTGAGCAGGGCAGAATTAGTAATATTCCTTTCCTGCACGGTTTGTTTTTTAGGCATAGATGTCCTCCTTTAGCATTGGGATGCTGGCTTCAAATTCCGTATCCTCTAAATGCGTGTAGGAGGGATTGTTCACGAGGTTGAGAAGCCGCACAATCTCCTTTTCCGCAAGCACATCACAGCCGATCCCATTTGTGGTGAACTTCTCCGCCAGCAGGGATGCGCATTTCAGTAAATCCTTTTCCGCACCGTCCTCATACCTCTCCCAAATGGAAATATAGAATTGGCGCTCCACGATTTCGCCGGACAGCGCATAACTGCTCATCTGCAAAATCTCTTGCCGTAAAAGCTCTTTACGCCTGTCATCAGCGGTTTTAAGCATTCCCTGCATATCGGATATAAGGGGTGAAATGTCCACGGGTCTGCTGACTGCCATAAACTTAAACGGATACTGAATATCGGACAGCTCAGCGGTAAGCTGCTTAATCAGGGTGTTTTTTTCCGCTCTGCTGTAAAGGTCAATGCTGATTGCGTGAACGCGTAGATAAGTCAACACCAATCCGTCCTTGGTGTACAGGTACTTGTCTTTTACATCCCGCACATTGATAAACTGCTGTGCGGTCTGCATGGCCATGGTCGCTTCGTCTGACACCGGCCGTTTCTTAGCCGTTTTCAAGAACAAAAGTAAAAGACCGCCACCCACAAGGGTGACGGTCAGCATAATAATCGGGAATAAAAGTCCCTGCATTTATCTTTCCTCCATTTCTTCGGCGGTTTCCTCGTCTAATTCTTCCAGATGCCCAAACATCCGCCAGTAGCGCTCTCTATCCTCCTGCGCCTGCGGAGAATCCAGATATTCTTCAAAACGCATATATCCACGGGCAGACTCCAGCTTATCCTCAAGACCAGTGCTGCGCTGATAAATGGCAATCAGCCTGCCAAAATCATGGATGCCTCTTTCCTCGGCATGGGCAAGAAGCTTTTGCACGTTATCCAGCCACACATCAAGGTCAATGGAAAAACTGCCCATGGTGCGATACCATGGGCAGTTGGGGTTGTATTCCATCATAAAGCAGTTCTGATCGAGGTCAAATACCATACGCATTTCAAACTCGCTGCGTTCTGCGTAAGCCTTGTTGTATTCAGCCATTTCAGCAGGAGGAATACGGTTGCAGAACATATCCACATCATCCAGCCGGGGATTTTGATAAGCACCGTCATAGTCCAGATGTTCAAAAATATGGCTGACAGATTCCGACCGGGTCATTGTTTCCTGAAGCTTTTGCGCCTGGAACATCCATAATAGCGGTGACAGGGCATTTGCCCCGTGATACACGGAAAAGAAGCTGTTTTCTCCGTTTTCTCGTATAATATAAATGGCATGGTTTCCCATAGGCCACCTCACTTCACTGCGCGAATATGCCAGTCATCAAAAACCGTCCCTCGAATTGTCAAATCGTCCGTCAAATTGATTTGCAGCATCCCGGCAGGCGTCCATGAATCAAGGCATTCCGTATAAGTTGTGTACCGTCCGTCCGGGAACCACACCGGTGAAAAATGGCAGGGCTGGCCGTAGGTACTGTACTTGTTTTTCTGAAACTCAAAGGTACTGGAATAGCCGGTATTCAGCCGCTTTAATAATCTCCAGTAAGTCGAATAATTAAATTCCGGGAAGTACGCCACTACGTTTTGTACTCCAGTAATATGGCTGCTGGGAGCGGAGAAACGAACCTGCGCTGATACGCTGGCGTTCAACCCATACCCGCTTTTCATCGTTTTCCCCGAAGCGGTAGGCACCTTCTCATCCGGCTTGGTACTCAGATTGGCGGTCAGGCTTGCGGAATAAGAGAGCCAGGCATATTCAAACCAGCCCTCATCCTCCCAATATCCATCCTCATCGTCATCACCGCTGTGCCATACCCAATGCTCATGCCACCAGCAGTCCCATTCTCCCCATGTCAGGGTTGTAGTGTTTGGCTTATTCGGTGCAGACGGAATGCGAAAGCCATCATTGCGGTCGTTCGCCTGCGGGTCGGGCGGCGGGTTCTTATCAAGGTCTACAATCTCCGCTACAATTTCACTGCTGCTCAGAGAGCAGTTGCTGGTAACGGTAATCGTAATAAGTCCCGGCTCCTTGGGTGTCCGCCACTTCACCCATGCCAGTTGGGAGCCGTCCTCCGGGATGTAAATATCCGTATGGGAATAGGTCTTTCCGTTGATGAAAAACCTTGCGTATGCAGGATTATCCGGTGTTTTCTGTGAGCCAGTCGTAAGTGTGACGACTGTAATGACCTCTGTATCCGTGCGATAGGTCACTTTGCTTTCCTTGGGCGGTTCGGGGTCAGGTTCAGAGAAGCGGATAACGCCCATACCCAAGTATGTGATAATGGTTTCGTCACTCTGTGCTTTTGTCGTAGAACCGCTCCATGCCGGAAATCCCAAATCAGGGGTTTCTAAAAACATAGACAGGGGCAAATTTTTGTGGGACAAGGATACCATCTTACTGCGCAAGCCATTTCCAACCTGTTTGTTGTACAAAGCCGCTTCGGTGGCTGTCATGGCAAACATAACGCTGTTGTACTTAAAATACGCTATCGGCTCCAATAAAATCTTATACTTGCCGTTTATCAGGGTATCATAACCCAAGCCTGTAGCATTGGCAATATCCCGGATTGTTCCCTCACGGCAGAAGTAGCTTCGGATAGCCGCAATATTGCTGCTTCCATTGGAACTGACAATACGGGGCATAGCCTGACTTGGCTGATAACAAGCATATTTACTTGTATGTGGAGTAAGTCCTGTGCTGTTGCGATAAGATATTTTGCTTACCTTTCCAAAATGTACAGCCATATCGCTGTTGGAACCATTGGAAAAATCAATAGGGGTTGATACAGGCGTATTGTCACTGTCACGGACAACCGTAATCCGCACTCCGTCACGCCCCGGCGTCCATGAATTCTGCCCGGTTCCCTGACCCATTCCACCACCGCCGCCGTCAATGTTCGGATCGGCGGCATAAGCAGGCACGGCCAAAGAAAAAAGCATTGCCAGTAAAAGCAATGCATAGATCAGCTTTTTCAATTTATCACCTCCGAGAATAAAGAAATGGGATACAGCCGTAAATGACTGTATCCCATCGGTTTAAGTTATTCTGTTTTTACATATCGCCAACCGGCTCACCGGTTCCTGCATTCGGTGCCTCATGCACATCTGAACCGCCGCCTTCATCGTCAATCCAGCCAAATCCCGGTACATAAATTTTACCGTCCTGTTTTTCTCCGCCCTGCGGCTGGGTCTGCTCTTGTGTACTGTTAGAACTGTTTCCAGAACCTTGATTTGTTTCCGCAGGCGAGTCAGAGGGCGGTGTAGCCTCTGTCGGTGATTTCGGTTTTCCGTCAGATAGTTTGCTCTGTGGGTTTTCAGTGCCAGCAGGCGCAGCGGTTTCCTGCGACGGTTCTGCCGGAGTTTTTGACGGATCGGCCTCCGATGTATTGCTTTCTGTCTGTGCGATTTTCGGTGTTGCTTCAGGCTTGATTTCCGGCACAACGACCTGTGATTCGACAGGAGCCGTACTTTCGACAGGTGTTTCCTGCGGCTGTCCGCCCATAGTGCCAATATAATAGAACAGTCCTCCGGCAAGGCACACTGCCACAATAGATAATGCGGCGATTGCCGCTTTTTTCTTGGTGCTATAATCCTTTTTCATAACTCGGACCTCACTTTCATTGCAAATGAATGGTTTAGCCCTATATACCCATTTCGCTGTATTTACCCAACTCAATTATATCCTGAATTTTCCTGCGCGTCCAGACATTTTGTGAAAGTACATTTCACACGGAGCGCAGTCTGCTAAAACTTGGGCATATAGGCTGATCTTGTGCGTATCTCCATCGTAAACGGAGGGAGCGCATCCCATCCGAACGACAGAGGAATTTCAATGGTAATGCGGGCATCCGCTTCAAAGTTATCGTCTGTACTTCCCGGTGTCAAAGGTGCGTTTACAATATCCACAGAAAGCCCGGATAGGCGGTATTCATAACCGCTTTTGTCCTTTTTGATGTGATACCCCCCAGACTCATCGGCTCCCAGCAGATTATCAAGTCTGTAATACACATCATCATAATCAAGGTTTTCCTGCCAGCTTTCGCCGGACAGAGCGTACCCACCGGAGTAGCCCTCACGCAGCCCGTTATAGGTTTCGTCATAATTGGTGGTCGCTACGGTAATCACGGCCTGCTGGAGTCCGTCACGCACACCCTGTACAATGATTCCAAGCCTGAAAAACTCGGAGATCGCACAGATCAGAAGCAGAAGCCCTAAGATCAGGACAATGGTAAGAGGCGTGGAATGTCCTTTCCGGTCTTTCAAAATATTCCGCAATTGTATCATACTACACCCCCCTTACTTATAGTAGACTTCGGATTTACCCGTTGCCTTGGCCAGTATTTCAATGGGAAATGGACCAAAGATGAAGAATCCAATGTCCACCGTATCCGTCAGCAAAACCTCAATATCACCGTTTAGCTGTACCTTTTTTCCGCTGTAATAATCACAGTCCCAGCGAATATCCGGGTCAAGGCCGGTCTGCTTACGCATATGGGCAATCCGGGAATCCACACTGGTGCTGCCTTTGATTTCAGCCTCCCGCACGATTTCCGTAGCGAAAATATCAAGCTGTTGCTTTGAGGTAAACACCGGAAACAGTTGTACGGCGAAAGCCACCACCACCAGCAGGCAGAGGATGCCAATCGCAACATCAATATAGCCCTCGCCGCGTCTTGATTTCAGTAATTTTTTGAGCATATCTGCACCCCCTTAGAACATTCCCGACATGGCGCCGAGAATCTGATACCCCATAACGCCCATGTACAGGAGCAGCATACAGCCAAGGAGCAGAAAGGAATATTTGCGTATTTTAGGCGGCCGTTCCATTGCCAGCCTTTTCAGACGTTGCAGTTCTAATTGCTTCATATCGTGAGAGAGCATTTGAAAGAAGGTTACTCCGTCATCTCCGCGGAGAACACCAATCAGCCCACGCACCACATCAGAGAGCATGGCGCTGGACACTCTGGCTTCAAAGCGTGTCAGCGCACCCTCGTAGTTGCCGGTACGCATATCCGAGGTGGTAATGGCAAGCTCGTTTTTCATGGCTTTCCCGGCATTTTTCTGATAGTTCTCCAAAATAGAGAGGACATCACGGGTGGCTTTTAGCTCCTGCACCAGTGTTGCCGCAAAACGGGGCAATTCGTACTCAATCTCCTGCCGTCTTGCAGTAATGAGTTTTTCCGCCTTGCCGCTTTCCGTAAAGTAAACCGCAATACCTATGATGATAAAGGCCGGGAACAGTATGGGAGCAATCAGCAGGCAAGGAATTACACAGGTAAAAATCAGACCGGCCTTTACGATTGCCTGCGCCGCATATACCTCGGCAGTCATAGGGATTTCTGCGGATTTCAGAACTGCGGTCAGTTTTCGCTTCCGATACTCGTCCATGGGCAGAACCTTGGAGAGCTTTACCGCCAGCTCCATGATAAAGGCGTCGGAATCCCGTGCCTTTTTTCTCTCCCGTTTCCCGATACTAAGGATCGCCTTGGTTGCCTTATAGGTCGGCACGCTGAGAAGCTCCGCCGAAATCAGATAAAGCCCTGCTGTGAAAAACAGGGCAAAGAGCAGTAAAATCACATTCTGCATCTTCAAAACACCTCCTATCGCTTGTATTCAATGGGACGGGTATGCTTCGCAACAGCGGCCACCGACAGGAAAATCACACTAGCGCAGATTGCCAACAGCACCTTTCCAAACTCAGTGAACATCAATGTCTGATACCAGTCTTTGTTCAAAAAATACATGAGTGGAATACTCCCCAACAGGAGAATGACCATAGTAATGTATTCCTTGACCGGCTCAAACAAAAGCAAATCCAGCTCTGCCGATACCACCCGCATATCCGACAGCTTGGCGACAATGGGCGTCAGGGTGGTTTTCAGGTTATAATCGTCCTGACACGCAATGACCCCATCTACCCATTCATGAAATACTGCGTTATCAATCCCGGTCTTTAGCCCTGTCAAGGCTTCCTTGGTGTTTGAGTTGATGAGCTTGGCTTGTAATAGGAAATTTCGGAACACTTCCGCCACCGGGGGATTTAAGTATGGCTGGTTTTCCTCAATGGCACGGATGATGGTGTTTTTTCCTCTCAGGTAGCTGGTGGTGATGATGGACAGCGCCGTTTCCAGTTCAGTGTTGATTTGCCTTTTATGCCGCCCTGCCGTCAGCTTCACATAATAAAAAGGCAAAAGTGCCAAGCCAGCCGCCAGTACCGGAACAAGATAATTGTTTTTCATGGTGAGGGCAATCATGGCGCCCACTACGAACAAAAGCATGGACAAAATACACAGTGCAGTAAACATACCGCTTTTGCCTGTAATGCGCAGAACCTCCTTGGTTTCCAGAAAGAGCAGCTTTAGTCCCTTGGGCTGCTTATTCTTCCGGCTTTTTTCAATTCTGCTTTTCATAGAGGTTTTCTGCGGACGGATATAGGCCGCCAGCCCCTCCAAAAAAGTAAAGGGCGATAACGAAAGCAGGAAAAAGCTGCCCATTACCGCCAATAAAAACGCAAGCGTTACAAGTATTGTCAATGTTTTAAGCCTCCATTTCTTCTAATTCTTCCATTAAATCTTCATAGTCCTTGTACCGAGTTACAGTATCAGAAACCTCATGCAGATGGTCAACCATATCCCGGTGGCTCTCCGGCAGGCTCCAAGATGCAATCTCCGTTTTTATGTCTGAAAAGCTCCCAAGGAACCCCCAGCAGCAATCGGTTTCCTCGCCGTTTTCATACAACCGAAAACCGTAGCATTGACCGGAGAGGTAATAGTCATAGCACTCCACCTCACTTTTCAGCAGTGCTTCGGCTTTCTCATAGCTTTCAGGGGTCAGGCTGCCGTACTCTTTTTCAATATCTTCCGGTGTGGCGTAAATCCATCCAACCTGACCGGAATCCCACTCAGCGTGCTGCGCCCGTCCGAGAAAGGAACTGGCGGACATACGCAGCATGGAATGGTCATAGAGGTTTAGGGGCAGAATGATGTTTTTTTCTGCCGCCAGCGTGTAGAGGTCGGAATTAGGCAGGGTGTCCACAAGACTTTCAAAAATCTCCTGCCTGTTTGCGTCCAGTTTGCCGGGAAAAGAAGCCTCATCATACCATTTCTTAAAATGGGTATCATAGCTTTGGATTTCCCAGCTTCCGGCAGAACGGTCATATTCCAGCTTGACATGGGCCGCCTTGCCGGATTTCACATAGTCTATGACCGTATCCGGGGAAACGCTGTTTTGCACCAATTCCTTCAGCAAATCATTGGTATCTTCAAAGTGGTGTTCATCTCCAAGATTATACCGGCTGTGCCAGCAAATCATATGGCCGAAGTTATCCCAATCGGTGCGGGGATTCATCGGCTCGTCATCCAGCATGATTTGAAGCAGATACGGTTCTTTATAGGCTACCATGCTCATAAAAACGCACCTCCTTTATGCGCTCAAAAGCCGCTGCTGCAATTTCAGCGGCATACCGTTTTCACGGAGTCGCTTGCAAAGACTTTCAGACGGTTCGTGAACCTTTTCATAATGTCCAATAATCTTGGGCTTTCCGTTTTCTGTGAGAGTATCGGTGATATTGAAGCGGTACAGGGTACGCATGATAGGTGCTCCGCTTTTTACACCCACGCACTCGGCAATCTCCATCAGACGGCGGCTGTTGTCCTCCAGCTTCTTGGCAAAGGCCACCACGGGGAAGCCCCTTGTGGCAAGCCCCATCAGGGTGGCATCATCCATGGAACTGCTCTCCTTGCACAGCGCCGTCATACGGTAATAGGTGTCCTCGCAGCCGTTGGCATGGATGGTGGTCAGGGAGGTATGGCCGGTGTTTGCCGCTTTAATGGCTTGCAGGCTTTCCTCGCTTTTCATTTCCGCAACAACCAGAAAGTCCGGGTGCATGGTAAGGGCAAGCTCCAAGAGCTTCACCATGGATACCACCTGTTTGGGGTCGTCTGATTCCTTGGTGATAAAGTGAATGACGTTATTGAGGACCCTGCCCAGCTCGTCACGCTTCACGCTGTCAAACTCACGGCAGCCCTTTTCAATGGTAATCAGTCGCTTGTCGTTGGGTATCTGATCCAGAATCCAGCTCATCAACGTGGTTTTACCGGAGGAAGTTGCCCCGGTCATGCACATGGAAACACCGTAATAAAAAAACACCGAAAGCATATCCAGCATTTCGGTGGTGGCTGTGCCGTAAGCAACAAATTCCTCTTTTTTGAGCTTGCGTGGGTTGACAATACGGATGGATACGGAAAGTCCTTTTTCCTCATCCACAATACCCGGAGAGGTGGCTGTAATACGGATTTTGTTGGACAAATGGCCGATCACATAGGGTTTGGCATTATCCAGTATCATACCGGATTTGTGCAGCATACGCTTGATGACATCAAGGGCGTGCTGGGGAGAGGTAAAGCACTCTTTGGTAGGAAGAACCTCACCGTTAGAATAAATGACCTTTACATCATCCCATTGGTTGATATTCACTTCCTCTACATCGTCACGATAAAGGTACTTAGAGAGAAAAGAAAAGCCGGTCATTTCCCCATAAAGAAGCTCTGCCAGCTCATCCGGTTCCGTGCCGTCCACACCGATTCGTTGTTCCTCAAGATATTTTCGGATATAGCTGTGAATCAGCGCACGGCTTTGGTCGGGATCGTCCTTTAAGGTTCCGGCATAGTTTTTGCTGATATACTCCTGTACTTCTTTTAAGACCTCTGCAAAAGGGCGCAGCCGGATTTCGCCGCCCATCAGCCCTACATTGTTATGAATATCTAAGACATTCTGCAATTTATGTCCTCCCTTCGATTCAAAATGATTTCATATAAATGTTTCGGGCAGACCGGAGCCTTGTCGATTCTCGGTCTGCCCGGTTGGTTCCGGCTCCCGCCTTTATTGGTATAGCAGTAGGAGAAACCGCTTGCCAAAAGGCTTTTTCCGTTTTCTCCATCTAAAATGTAAGTGATGAGCCTGTCATAGCCCAACGCTACTGCTGCACGGCGGCAAGCTCCGTACAGCTTGGAGCAGGCATTCTTTGTGCCATCCGTACAGAGCCGCAGGACTTCCACGGTCATGTGCTGGTCAATACGACGTGATCGAGGTCTGCCAACGATAGCAACACCGCAGAGCCTGCCATTTTCATAGCAGGCAAGAGAAAAGCGGTGTCCTCTTACGGCTTTATGGTGTCGATGGTGTTCCATCACATAGGCATTGGCAGCCTTTAGCTCTATGTATCCGGTGGAAAGCATCAAAATCCCCCCCGGTTTTTGGCAAAGGGCAGTCGAAAGGCCGGTTTTCCTTTCGCTTTTTCTTTTTGCTTTGCTCCGGCTGTATCCGCAGCAGCGGGAGGGACTGGCTTCACCTTAGATTTGACCGATTGTATCCCTAAAAGCTTTTCAATCCCCGCTGTGTATCCTGTACTTTCCGGCTGGACCAGCTGTGTCAGCAGGGTCAGCTCGTCATACTGCTGTTCCAGCTCTGGCGCATAGGGCAGCACAAATTCCGTACCGCCTAACTGCTGAGATACGGACTCCCAATCCTGTCCAGCTTTCAGATTTCCGATCACAGTTTGATGGGTATCCTTGCGGAAACGGCTGTCCGCCAGCATGGGATTGTGGGTCAGATAATAAGATACGCTCTTTAGGTTGGCGGTTCCCAGCCGTAAAACCCTGTCCGCAAGCTCGATTGCCACAATGGAGGCAGGGTCAGCCTCAATATAGGCGGTACAGTCAATAATGATGTAGTCAGCCAGATAACGGAGCAGCACAAAAAGCTCCACCGCCTTGTCCCGTGTGATCTGCGGATACATCATCAGGCTTTCTCCAGCCTGATACCCTAAGAAACTGATGAATTCACTTTTTTCCGTTGGCACACAGGCATTCAGAATAGCCGCCTGTGTCAATGCCGGGGCGGTCAAAAGGCTTCCCAGCGAAGTGTCCTGCTTACTATCTGCCGGTAAAACTGTGGGAATGACCGGTGTAAACGGATCGCAGAATACCACAATCACATTCTTTTTTGCCATCGAAAGCGTCAGGGCAAGTTTAAGGGCAGCGGTGGTTTTCCCGCTGCCCGGACTGCCCATGATGGCAATTACCTTATCTTGATCCATATATTCAGCCTCCGTTTCTCAGTCCTGTACGGCTGGGGCAGCACTGCCTTCCGTTTCGTCCACGGAAGAACCATCGGCAGCCGGTGCCGCAGCGCTGTTGTCATTTTCACTTTCAAGCTCACGCCCCTTGCTTTTTACAGGATAAAGCGCCTCCAGCACCTTGGTCTGTTCATCCAAGAACTTCTGCGCATTTTCCGAGCCGCCACGGTAAACAAGGGCTGCGTGGAGCTTACCGGTCTGCTCCAGCTCCGCAAGAAGTGTTGCCTGTTCAGGGGTGGCAAGCACGGTAATGGTACTGGCAAGTTCCGTGTCCTCGCTGTCTTTGGGCTGATCCTGTGTATTGCTATCATTGCCGCTGCTGTCCGTGGTTGCGATAATCTCAACGTACTGAAGCTCATCAGGAATCATCGTTTCGAGCATTTCCCCTACGTCACTGGCAATCAGGGAAACAATGTCACCGCGCTCCAGCTTGCCGGAAAGTCCAGCGGCAAAGCTTTTGATGGTAACGGAGATGGCTCTGTTCTCGCCGTTGAGTTTACTTAAATACTCATTTTTCAGTTGGGGAGTATCCGAGAGTTTGCTTTTCAAAATATAGTCCCCTTTGTAAAGGTCTGCATTGGCATACTTGCCAACCACATCCTCGGCTTTGTACACCACATCAGAGGGCAGATTGTAGCCGCCTGTTTCCACGGTGGTAATCATGCCTGTGGTGATCTGATCGCCTTTTTTGATTTCACTGCTGACACGCACCAGCTCCACCTTGGATTTCAGGGCATCGTTAAACATGGGAGTCAGCCCAAAGCAGATGATAAGGGCCGTGATGATGCACAGAAGCCCCACGACAATTCGGTTTTTCAGTAGATTTTTCATTTTCATTTTCCTCCATTTCAGTTTTAAGTTGGCATAAGCGCCATAAAGCACCCAAAGGCAAGAAAAGGCGCGAGGGGCAGACTTTTTTGTCCCCGGCGGTAAGCCCGGTTCCAAAGCAATGCAGCCGCAAGCCCCCATATCATCATCCAGATGCCACCTGTCACACCAAGGGCAAAGCCGCTGGCCGCCATGAGCTTTACATCCCCGCCGCCGATTTTCTCCGTTTTCAGGGCAGCGATCAAGAAAGACAGAGGGACAAGCAGAAAACCCAAAAACGCAGGCAGGGGCTGAAAGTGAATCAGCCCCGCCATAGCAATAAACAAGTGCAGGCAGTCCGGGATTTCATAGGTTGCAAGGTCAATCGCTCCTGCGACAATCAGCACTTCGCATAGCAGGATACAGCGAAGCGCCAAGGGGGTAAAGCCGTATACTGCAAGAAAAACCGCCGTCACAGTCATGCTGTAAACGGCGGTTTTCGGTATTTTTTCCTGTTTTATCAGCCTATTCAGTGCCATATCGCAAAGGCCGCCTGTAAAAAGGGCAAATAATACACAGACGAGAAAGGGACTGATATAGTCAGCGTTCCAATTCATGAAAGGCAGGGAAAAGCGTTCGTCAAATGTCATATCATCCCTCCGTTTCTTTCAGTTTCGCAATCGCCTCCCGAATATCAAGGCCGTCGATTTCATTGCCAAGGCATACCCACCCGGCATATTGCCGCCGTGCAAACAGCTCCGCACGGGGGATCTCCCCCATAAGCAGTTCAATACGGCGGCGTACTTCGTCCGGCTTTTTGCTGTGCCGTTCTACCGGTGTGTCCACGATGCAATGTACCGCCTTTGATACCCGTTTCGGTCTGCCCTTCGTTGCAATCAGGCATAGCTCCGGGTTGGCTCTCGTCCAAAAGCCAAGTCCCCAAAACCATTTATCCGTCTGCTTTTTACAGCGTTTGACCCAGCAGAAGCCAAGGGTTTTATAAACAAAGCCCCAGCGCCGGATCGCTTCCAAACCCTCCAGCAGACAGGGAAATGTCACCCATAAAAACAATACGCAGTCCTTATCCGCAATCCCATCTATGTCAAGGCTGTAAATGTCCTCGGCACTCATGGTATGGTAATGGTTTTCGGCGCTGCGTCCTTCGCCCTTTTTGGAGTAGACCTTGTATGCCCATGGAGGGTCTACGTGTAAGACACCAAACCTCATAGGCAACCACCCGGCAGGCATACCCCGATTTCATAGACAATATTGACAGTCACGGCATTTCCAGCTTGACGGTAGAGCTGTGCGTCACTGACTCCCGCCGCTTTGGCTCGGTCGAACAGAGAATCCTCGAATGCCTGTAACCGCCATGCCTCTCTCGGCGTCAGCCTGCGGATACGGCAACACAGTAGAACCCCCATGCTCCCACTGGTAAGCAGGGTTTGGGCACATTGCTTTCCCACACGTCCCCGGCTCACGGTGCTGTTTGGGTAGGCAAGATTGATCCCGTCCCCATGATAGGCCATGGTGTGACCGTCCTTTTTTGCTTCACGGATAGGCAGCCCTCCATCATAGCAGCACAGCAAAATACCGTGGGTATCCTGCGTGGTTAGGGTGAAGCTGGGTTCGCCCGGCTCCTTAATCCTCCTGCCATTCTGCCGCTTGTTCTCCCTGTTCGGGGTAATGACCGCCCGTACACAGTCCGGGTGTCCCTGGCAAAGAAAAACACCGGAGGTTTCCCCCCGGTGATTGCCAATGCCCGAATGATACCTTGCCTTTAGACAGCGGGCATTTTCCGTCAGCTCCGTACTCCTATTTAAGTCAATAAAGGCCGCGCAGGATGGAACCTGTGTGGGAACCGTAAGCTTTATTCCTTCGCCTTTATTGGTGGTAAGCGTCGGTGAAAGCCCCTGCACGCTGTACACATTTCCATTCATACCATTACCGCTGGGATTCATATTGCCCACACAGACAATTCCTTTATGAGTGTTCTGCCCAGTATTCTGGCTCAAGTCGGTGAATGCCTCACAGTGCGTAATTTCTGAAAGCACGGCATTCTGATCCTGATTACGGTTCAACCCCCGGAAATCACTGGCGGTCAAGGTATGAGCGTGTTCGATTCTTCCGGTCAGCCCATCCTTTCGGTTTACCGATACGGCATACAGTCCTGTCCTACCGCCAAAGCCTCCGGCTTCGGCTACCATGGTGACAGACACACCGCTGGGGTCATAGACCCGGTTTCCCTGTGAGCCGTCTATGATTTGTCTAACAGCCGCAGGGTTTGCTCCGCCGAGAGGAAATACTTTTCGTCCACGGATTCCTCCAAAATGTCCAATAATGTACACTCGTTCCCGGTGCTGGGGAACTCCGTGATTTTTTGAATTGACGGCCTGCCACTCACAGTCATACCCAGCTTCCCATAGCTCAGAGAGAACGGCGGTAAAATTCCCGCCTCTCTTAATTGACAGCAAATGCTTAACGTTCTCAACGATAAGCCGCTTGGGTCGATTTTCGGGACTCGTGCTTTTGAGCAGGCCAGCAACCGTAAAAAAGAGTCCACTTCTGGCCCCGTCAAGTCCGAGCTGCTTATTGTTTGAGATAGAGATGTCGGTACATGGGAAGCCAAAAGTCCAGATTTCAGCCTTTGGTATTTCTCCTGCCCGAATTTGCTTAATGTCTCTGGCGTACCATTCGCCCTTGCAGTTTTTTCCGTCACAGTTTTTCCTCACCTCCGGTTTGCACATCATAAATGAATTAGAGCCTGCACCATTCCCATAGGGGCAAGGTGCAAGCTCATACATTGCCATATAGCTCATATTTGCGTACTTATCAATTTCGACATGCCCCACACAGGTATGTCCGCTTCTTTCGAGACCTCTACGGAATCCGCCGATTCCTGCAAAAAGGTCAAGAAATGTCAAGTAAAAATCCTCCTTTACTTTATACCCCATTCATCCTGCATACGGTAGGGGTAAATCTGCTGGCTGCGCCAAAACCGGATCATATCCCGGATTTGGTCTACCACGCTTTGATTGTTCTGGTCTTTTGTACACATCATTACGGAACCGAAAATCCCGGACAGGACTGCCACTACGGTCAGCGCAACATTCCCCGCAATCAGCCATAAAATAGCCGCCACAGCGTCGCCGAACAGAGAGCCGATTGCACTTTGCATAAGCTCTCGTTTGCCAAAGCCGTTAAACAGTTCATTTTCTGCCTTGACTCCGGTGGGTATATATAGATTGATTTCGTTTAACACATAGAGAACCTCCTTCATGAAAAATTCATTTGTAAAAACAGCACCCTCAAAGTCAAAAATACTTTGAGAGTGCTGTGAGGGTATAACTTAGTCTACCACTTCTTCGACATTAAAAAGCAAGGCTTTAATCTTCCGTTGTAATTCCATGTTTGCGTTTGTTTGCAATTCCCCACAGAATAAATCAATTATCTTTTTTAACGTATCACATGACGATATTCGATCTATATCGCTGGGAGGAATGCTTGTTTGCACTGACTGAAATACACGCCCATTGTTAATTGTGCCTGCAAGAGCAGGTGATAGTTCGAGTAACAGTCGTGTGAATTTTGCCAACGCTTTACTAGGAACATCAAGTTGTACTGGGGACTCAATTTTTATTTCGAGAATCTTCTGCTCCACGCTAAATGTTAGACTTTTTTTGTTGCGGACTGTTTTCAACGCATGGTACTTGTCGATTGCTTTCTGGATTTCTAATTTGATAGTTCTTAAATCAAACTCCTCTCTTTTTTTGTCATTTGCAATTTCTAGTTTCACAATATAGTTATACATACTTCAATCTTCCTCCTTTGACGAACAAATTATTTTTTGTTTGCTATGTTTATACTACCTCACAACATTGTCTTTGTCAATACAAATTTTTATTTGTTTGTCAAGTTATATTTTGTTCGCCGAAAGATGAGTTGTACTTATATATTGTAATAGTAAAAAATAATCTCTTTAATTTGCCAGATACATTCGGCAATCACATAGAAAACCACGGTGTTTTTCGCCCGCTTTTTATACCGTGCCTGTTCTTCCTCGGCACCATGAAGCCGAATCATGCAGTGAACGAAACGAAACACCGCACCCAAGCGGATAAGGGAAATGACCGCCATGGAAATATCGTCAAGGGTTATCACTTAGCCATCACCGCCTTTACTTGATCATGCCTTTTGCCATACCAACCAGCCGGACGGAATGGTACACGTTGTTGATAACACCCGCACCGCCTCCTGTGGGAACCATGAATTCACTAAGGAAACGCGGCGTTTTAATGGCAAGCACGATACAGGCGATTCCCCAAAAGATATTCATATTTACGCCAATATTCATCATCATACCGACTCCCAGCTTGCACAGGCATATCTGTACCACCACCGCAAGGGTGGACTGGAAAAACTTATTGATATAGGTCTTGAATACGCCCTTATCGTTATCCAACAGGCCGACACAGGCAAGGGGCAGGCCGATACGCAAAATCATAATCTCCAAGCCCCGCATCAGGAATTGGAAATACAGCACAAAGTAGCAGACTACGAAAATCAAACCGAATATGGCCGTAACCAGCCCAAGGGAGCTGATGCCGTTGACCCACGCCTGCCAGTCATAATTGGTTGCGGCACCAATGGCGGCCATCAGCTCATCCGTCAGGTTTTGGGTAATCTCCGCAAGCCAGCCGTACATGACCGGAAAGCAGACCGCTACGGCAATGGCCTGAATAAAGCGGATGACAAGGTGGGTCGGCTCCACATCCGGGTCGCCGTCCGTCCACATGACATAGCACTCAAAGCCTTTTTTCAAAAATTTCAGGATAATCAGCGACACGCCAAAGCCCAGCAGAATATCAAACAAAACAGATACCATGCTGCCGCCGCCTGCTGCTATCATATACTGGTCTGCGTTTAGGGTCATAGGAACGAGGTCGGAAAGCATTTCATCAATGAATGCCACCGCGCCGTTCAAGACTGCCACGATAAGCAGTACAAGGATTATTTCCAAATAATTTTCACCTCCCTGCCCTGTGGGAGATCCCGCAGGGCGCATACTCCATACTGCTTAATCGGCTTCATCCGCTGCTGGGGCCGATTGGTTTTGATAGGCTTCCAGCACCACTTCCTTAATGGTCTGGTGAAGCTCCGGGGTGATTGGAAAGCAGATGTCCCGGTATTCCTCTGCCTTAATTCTACGGCTGGGCATAAATACGCCAAGCCCTTTTTCGCAGTCCACGATGCGGACTCCGGTAATCAGAAACTCACCGTTTAAGCAAACGGTGGAAACAGCCTTGAGCCTGCCCTTATCGGTCAGATTGGCAACAATTTTTGCTGTTACTTTCATGTCGGTTCCTCCTTAAATATTGGGTGAAAATAAAATACCCGCCCCTTTCGTTTGATGGAAAGGGGCGGACCGGTTCTGCCATTTAGCCCTTATAGTTGAAAAGGCTTTTGATACGCTCAGTCAGAGTCGGCAGGATCGTGTCATTGAAAAGCATGTAAAGACCGGCAAGTAGCAGAGCGCCTACGACAACAGAAATCAAAATTTTCAGCGCCGTGTCAACGAAGCCCTCCCCGGACTGCTGGCAAAGAACCCTGCTGGTGTTTGCTTTCAACTGCTGGAGCTTCATTTGTGTGCGGATCAGGGCTGCTTTCGCCTTGCCCTCCATGCGCTGTCCCTTGGAAACGATGGTGTTCATCAGATTTTTCATAGTAATAATTCTCCTTTTTTATCATGGATTTTTGATTGCAACAGAAAAACCGCAGGGATTTCCTGCGGCTTCCTACAAGGTTTTCCGGCTTACTGATAGTAGCCGATAATGATGTTGAGGGTGGCGCTGCCCAGCACCGCCCCGATACAGGATACAATGGCAACCACAATGCGGTTGTTCCATTTCTTCTGATCCATTTCATCGGCTGCCGAACGCCGGATGCAGAAATAAATGATAAGCAGTCCCGCCACGACCGGAGCCAGCACCATGAGCCAGGTGGTAGCGTCCTGAATGAGCTTTTCCGTACCTTTGGCAATCTGACTGCCGCCGATACCACCACCGGCAGCGTAGGCAACCGTGCTGTTTTGAAGCATAAGAAAAGCGGTGAGCAATCCTGCGCCCACCGCCTTGGTCTTGGCCTTCAATTTTTTAGCCAAATGTTTAATCGACATCTTCACTCTTGTTCGATCCTCCTTTCCGAAAGCCTTTTTCTGAAAAAATCGCGCCCATCTGCGAAGCGAAAGCCTGTGACTTCTGTTGGGCTTCTTTAAGCTGCAAATCCTTGGCATAGTACACCCAAATGTTCCACAGAGGAATATCGCCCTTCATCTCCGAGATTACCGGGCGCGCCGCTTCTCTTGTTTCCCGTACTAAACGGTTATGCTCTTTATCGCCCAAGCCGCACATCCGGTTAAAGTACCACTGTGACAGATCGGGAGCATTCATCATAGCCGGATGGGAACGGCTGACAACAATCTGCGATGGACGCTGTATCCTTCGGATTTCGTCCGTGGTCAGAAGCTCCCTTGCCACAAGGCTGATGCTGTGGGAACTGGATGGATTCACATACCGCCCGTGCTGGCTGGAAAGCTGATAGGCGCTGGTGGTGTACTTGCCCAGCTTGTCGCACACATCCTGCAAGGTTTCTTTGTCGTCCGCTTGCAGATAAATCCATGTCTGACAGTTGGATTTAACAATAGCCGCTGTTTCCTTATTGTACTTTTGGGTAAGCTGTTCAAAGCTTTGCAGGAACAGATTAAACCTCATCCCGCGTCCGCCCGCCACGGTCAGTTTATTGGTAAAATCGGTGAGTTTCGTAAAATTTCCGAATTCATCAAGAACAAAGTTGACCCGGCGTTCCAGCCTGCCGCCCCGCTGATCAGACTGGCGTACCAACAACTCATAGAGCTGGGATACCATCAGGCTGGCGATAGGATAATAGGTGGTTTTTTCATCGGGCAGAATCATGAATAGTGCCTGCTTTTTCTGCCCGATCTCCGATATGTTATAGTCGCTCTTATGGGTGACGGAGTAGACGGACCGGCTGGTAAAGAGCCGCAGGGTGGTCAGGGCGGAGGTGTCAAAGCTGCCCTTGGTACGGCTGGGGGCGACCTCGGCTATGGACATAAGCGCCCGTGCCGGATGGGAGCTTGGCAGTTTCTTCATATACTCACTCATAGGTGTTTTACCGCCCACGGACTTGGACATTTCTGCGATAAACCAATACACATTGGTCAGATTCTGATACTCCGGCCGCTTTTTGTTATCCACCACCACGCAGAGAATTGCTGCCGCTATGGTGGATTTCTCACCATTTTCCCAAATCTTTTCGTTGGACACATCATCACCGACAAGAATATTGGTAATATCCCACGCATACATTTCCGCCCGTTCCATATTTCCGGCATTTACAGCGTCAATGACAGGCTGAAGGAGATTGTATCGGGTACTTTTTTCGGGATTCTTAAAATCCAGACAGATCACTTCATAGCCCAGCTTTTTCAGAAATTTCGAGGTATAGTGGAACAGTTCTGCCTTTGGATCGCTAATAACAAGGCTCTCTGCGGCAAGTCCCAGCAGACAGATGGATTGAATAACAAGGCAGCGGGTCTTGCCAGAGCGTGTAGCGCCGATGGTCAAGGTATGGGTATCGTCCGAAATGTAATAAAGCCGTTCCGGTGGTTCTCCCAATTCCTTACCGCCGATTCTGTCCATTCCCATTACAATCCCACCCTCGGAAAATAGCTGATAGGGGTCGGCCTTTTCTTCCTCCGCCCCCTGCTCCGTCGAAACAGAATCCGGCGCTTCCTGCGGCGGTTTAGTAATCCCGGCAGCCGAAAGGTCATACTCTACCGTTTCAAAATCTTCATCCTGAACAAAAACCTCCTTTTTTTGGTTTTCTATGGCAACGGGCGGCAGTTCTGCGGTTTGGTCCTGTACCGCCGTACTTTGCCCGGTGTCCTCCTGTACGTCCTTTTTCTTCTGCATAAACGGCAGATCAGAATATCCGGTGTCCAAAAGCTCCCGGATCAGCTCGTTTTGTGGGCTGATTATCTGTGTGCCGAAAACCTTGTTTTTTTCAGTATCCCGCAGCCACCGGGCTGATCCATGCTGAAATTGCCCCACGGGGGCAGGCGTGTAAATATCCTCGGCCACCCGCACAAGCTCACTCTGATAAGGCCGGTTGTTCTGTACCCAAAAAAGCACACCGCACAGGCAGATAAAACCCTCAAAGGACAAAAACAAAAGGAACTGCTGGCGCTGGGTGAAAAGCCCTGCGATGCAGTCCCATAGGGGAACCAAAGTAAGAGTGGAATACCGGCGCGACAGCAAGCCATGCAGAGCAGCGGTAAAAAATAGATTGAATAACGTGCCGAAACCGAATATTACGGCGCTTAATATAAGCTTTTCCTTTTTCTTCATCGGCAAAGCTCCCCGTCAGGTTCTGCGGCAGACTGCATAGCGGCGTCAAATTCGGGATAAGCCTGTCTGATGTAATCCATTATTTCAGATTTCGGAACACCCCACACATCACCACGGCCAACCGCCATATAATCGCCGTCCACCGGATGCCTTAGATGGATGGTATCGCTGTGGATATAACCCGGTCGGCAGCCGGGATCGTGGGTAACAAGCCAAACCTGATTGCGGGGTATCCGAAACTCTGGCTTTAGATTTTCATGCCGAAGCACTACAAGCTGTTTTTCATAATTTCTGCGACTGCTTTCCGGGATACAGTCAAACTTGGAAAGAAGCCGGTTTTCATCGGCGCTGACCGGATATGCCTCCGGTTCAAGCGGGTTTGTGATATGGTAGGCGGGAATACCGTGTTCCATGGCAAAGCTGATTTCACCCCGCATACCTTCACTGATTTTTTCACCCATAATCCAAAGCTCGTCGGATTTTTCAAGCAGGGCAAGGCCAAGCTGCAAGCCCTGTTCACGCTGCTGCGGAACCGTGTCATTGCACCATTGGCTGAAAATAATATGGGGCGCAAGGGGCAGTACGCCCCTTTCCCCGGCAAGGCGGCAATATTCCACCGCGTTTTTAATATTGGTGTTGTAATTCCCACGCAGGGGACTTGCGATATACACCATTTTCAAAAGTTCTCACCTCCAAAGAAAGAAAGGGCGAATACCAGTTGCCCGGTACTCGCCCATCTTTTTATAATACATCATTCGCTATTGAGTTCTTCTAAGAGTATGTTTTTTGCGGCTTCTTCAAGGGAAATGCCTTCGATTTCTGCCAATAAGTTAAGCCGTTCCCTCTGCTCGTCCGTAAGCCGGATACTTATGTTTAATTTCTCTGCGTTATCCAGCGGTACATCCAATGATACAGCACTGTAAACCATGCCTGACACTCCAAAGGAAAGTATTCTCCAATTTTCCAAAGGGATACCGGAAACGGGATCAGCCGGTGCATTGATCAGACGATAGGTATCCCTTTTCATATGCTGCAGTTGAATTTCAGGCACATTCACAATATCATAGCGTTCCAGCAATGTACGCTTGATTACATTTTGGGGAGAATTGTATTGCTGGCTTACCACGATAAAGCAGATTAAAATCAACGATACGCCTGCTGCTAACAGCAAATCTTTTTTGTTCAGCTTCTTTTTAACCATGTCCTATCTCCTTTAAGGCTCAAATCCAAAATCCTCCGCTTCCTCACCAAAAGTAAGGGGAATCAGATTGCTTTGCATCTCGGTATCAGCGGAGTGATCCGGTTCCTGTGCCGCCCGGTCAAGCTGCTTTTGCAGGAAAAAGCATATGGGAGCTTCCACGGGAGGAATTTTTGCTTCCTCCTGCATCAGATCATTATAATAGGAAATGTAGACGCCAAAATTTTCATTCAGCGTGGCAAGCAGACTGTCCTCCGATACGATTAAATCCTCAACCTCATCATAGATTTGGCGCAATTCAAAGAGCGGAACGGCGGCAGTGGTCAGGTCATAAAACAGGTATTCTCCCTGCTTTCTTCCAAACCCTTCGGCTATATCCGACATGAAATTATCGGCTACCGACTCATATACGGCAAAATAGTCCTCACCCTCCGAATGGACAAAATAAATGCCGTTGCGTACCCGGTTAAGCTGTTCCGGGCTGCTTTTTTCTGCTTCAAAGGGGACGGGCGGGGCGCACTCTCCGAAATAATCCGTAAGGCGCAGGCTGCCGTCCCGTCTAATTTCCTGCATCATTTCAATGGCCTTGGTTTCCATACGCTTGCAGGCGGCAACACGGCGCTGAAGCATTTCATACATAGGGATGTCCTTGGTATCTTCACCATAGCAAAGCCAGTCACCGTCCTGCTCCGCCATGGAAATGGCTTTCTCTGAAAGGACTTCTTTTGCCTTGGACTTTGGAACCATAATGCCCTCACGCTCAAAGCCGTTTTCATCTTTGGCAGCAATCAGGTAAATGTTCATGGCGATTTCAACGGCGGTGTTGATGTTTCCCCAAATCGTTTCTCCGCTTGGGTGGTTCATAATATCACTCTCCAATCTTTAAGAATAGGGTCTTACCTGTACATAATACAACTATATATCCGTATAATCAACAAATATTGTTGTCTTATATTTTGTTGTGTTATGCACCATAATAATAGAAGTACAGGAAGGAGGATAACAATGGATTTGCCACAAAAGTTTAAGAATCTCCGAACACAAAAGGAGATCAGTGTTTATAAGCTCTCTAAAGATACTGATATATCGCAAAATTATATCCGCAGAGTTGAAAAAGGGGAAAGTCAGCCATCCGTTTTGATACTGGAAAAACTGCTTACCCGTCTTGGCACTACACTTGCGGAGTTTTTCAACGACAGTAGTGAAGTGATGTATCCCAGCGCTGATGAAAGAGAGCTTGTGGAAAATTACCGTGTGTTAAACGAAGAAAAGGCCGCGGCGGTGCTTCACATGGTAAAGCTGATGGTCAAGTAACCACTGCCGCCCTTTTGCGGCAGTTTTTTATTCCCGTTCAATGCCGCGCTCCATGTTATTAAAGAGCCATGAAAAATCAAGGGCCTTTTCTTTTTTCTGCAATTCCGGGATAATATCTTCAATTTTATCCACCAGCCGTTCCACGGAATTAAGGTCGTCCTGCGTCAGATCGCTGTCAATGGTACGCATCTTTATAAGACCTGCATGAATAATCTTCAAATCCGTTTCGGAAAACAGCCGTTTTTCATCAATCAGGCCGCTTCGGGTAGCAAAGCTCTCAAAGGCGGCGTCCTTATTGTAAAAATACTGCCGCTGGATGGGATTTTTGTTCTCATCATTGCGATAGGTGCAAAGTACATACTCAAACAGCGGATGGTGCTTGCAGGCCAGCACCACACCGTTATGCTCGTTTATTTTGTATAGATTGTTCGGCAGCTTTACAGCAGTTTCCTCATCGTAAGGCTTATCAGAGCAGATTCCGCAGGCGACCGCCGTAGTTTTGGCAAGGGTCTGAACCCTGTCCATCAGCTTATCCTGTACCTCCACAAAGGGATTTTTCATGATCGTATCATTCTTTGTAAAAAAGGCGATTAGCTTATCCTTGTGGTAAATATCCGCCACATAATCGGGAGAGGTGGAGGGCTGGACGGTAAAGCCTTTCTTTTGCAGCGCTTCAAAATAGCTCTGATAAAACTCTGTTTTGGTTTTCATAGGCACACTCCTTTACATTTCATTCTGAAAATAATTTCTTGGGGAAAGTTCGGGCTGGGACGGCAGGCTTTCTTCAATCCTTGCCATTAACGCCCGGATACGGCTTTCGTTGCCGCTGTCCAGTTCGTTGTCCAGCATGACGCATCTTGCGCAGCAGGATACCAGCACACGCAGCTCATCATGGGAAAAGGTGAGAGCCGGAGCCATTTTCAGGCCGCTGCGCTCCATAAAGCTGTCCTGCGCCTGCGCCGGATCATAGAACAGCAGCTCCCGGTAATATTTCCGGCTGTTGTGCTTTGGAAATGCTTTCTGACAGGTGACAAACTCATATCCGAATAATCCGGTACGGCGGCAGAGCAGAACAGTTCCGGCGCTTTCAAACACCTTGATGTAGGAGCCTCCTGTCAGCAAAACAGGCTCCATCCGCTCCATATCCACAAAGGGAGCCTGTGTACAGCAGGCCAGCGCGGCGCGGGCTTCCTCACCGGCCTGCTCCAAAGCTCTTGCTTTGCCGCTTTCATATTTTTCAAAAACAAGCTCCCCGTCCTGAGTAATCACACAGAAAAGGGAGCTTTCGTCATACACCTCAGCGGCAATGTCGCTTTCCATGATACGTTCCACCCGAAAGCCGTTATCGGTCAGCCGGATGAAAAAATCGTCAAAAAATTCTTTTTTTGTTTTCAATCCATTTTCCTCCCTGATGGTTAATGTTCATAGCCCTTATCCTGATATTTCAAAAACAGTTCCTTTTTGGCTTCTTTCGATAAATTCCCGTGGTGGAGCTTCTGCCAATCCTCAAAGCGCCGGTCACTGTCGCGGCTTAAAGCGGAGAGCATATCCAAGGCTTCCATCAGCATACGCTCAGCATAATAGACCCGGCGGGCGCTTTGGTACTGCTCACGGCACAGTTCGGAATCCATGCGGTTCAGAGCCTTTACCATGCCCAAAATCCGGTTTGCGATAATCTTATCCGCTTCCCCGGCAAAGCGTTCCCTCTGTTTTTCAAAGTAATCCTCACTGCCGCCATACAGCAGCGCCATCTTTATCTTGCTGTCAATGTAGCTTTCTTTCTGCTCCCTGAGAGCAGGGGTACTTTTCAGAAGATATAGAACCAGTTGGTCTACCTGTTCTTTGATTTCAGGGGGCAAAAGCTGATATGCAATCCTGCCGGTGGGCGGCAAAGCCGACTTGATTTTGAATACCCGGTCGGCGGTTTCATTCAAAATCTCATCATCAAAATCAAAGCTGCCGGAAAGTTCATGATCCTCGTCATAATCCTCCCGCAGCCGCTTATATTGGTTTTTATGAAGCCTGCGCAAATGCTGTTCAAATTCGTCCACCAACTCATTGCTGATTATCCGCATATCGGCGGCGGCTATATTTTTCTGCTCGCCAAAGGCTCGGATTTTATCGGCAAAAGTATCCTTAATGAGCTGTCTGCGGATTGCGTTTGGAACAGCGGGAGGGGTAAAGGGATTTTTGACCTGTGACGAGGTATCCCAAAACACTACATGGATATGGGGGTGGTGCTTTTCCTTGTGCAGCGCACATGCCCACTGCAAATGCTCACGTCGGATATTGTTTTTCTCGGCAATGGTCATCATGTGGTTTTCAATGTAGCGCTGCCACGCTTTCTGATCCGTCAGATTAAGTTCGGCGGCTGTTTCCTCATCAAAGGAAATGATACTGCGGTACATGGTAATATGCTTCTTGGAACCCGCATACACCAGCCTTGCCACATCCCGCCAGTCCTCAAACTCGGTGATAGGACCAGGCGTAAGCTTTCCAAACAAGCCATGGGCCATGCCCTCATTTTTTGCGACTCTTGGGCGGGTGGCAATATAGCGCACATGGGCGTAATTTTTGCCCGCCGTACTTTTATAGTTAGGATTTTTGAACCGTTGCTTATAGACCAAGCTGGAAATAAGGAATCACCTCCATCCGAATGAGCTACCGTTCTAAGTCCTCGTCCCCCGGCTGGCTGTATTCCTCGTCCTCGGCAGCTTTGCACACAAGGGCGTAATTCTCCATGGTTGTGCGGTATCGCCTTGTTTCCTCCAGAATGAATTTCACGCCCTCCGCTGTGCTGGACGGCAGAGTTTCAAAGGATTTATAAAACGCATAGCGGTTGTATGGCTCCTGTGGTCTTTCCCCCAGCATATCCAAAAATTCCTCATACCCAAAGGGGCAAACCCGGTTCACTTCCTGACAGGCCAAATTCACGCCGGACAAGGTATCACCGTCCCGGAGCTTTGACAGGATCAGCTCGCCAACCGGTTCATTGGCAGCCAGCTTCACTTCAATCTGTTCCGTGCCGTAAGCCGAAAGCTCTGATGCGGGAGTGCGAACACCGATGCTGCCTAAATTCGAAGCCAGATCATACGCCTTGCAAGGAAACTCCACCACCAACGTACCGTTCTCATAAAGGATTACTCCTGTAATCATAAAAATCACCTTACCTTTCCGGCTCTGTGGCCTCGTCCTGTGCCCCATATCCGCAGCCATGGCGCTTTGAAGCTGCTCAAACTGCCGGTAAACACGCTTGGTTCTCTGATAATGGGAACCGTCCAAAGCCATTTTTGCCTCTCTGTCTTACCCCTGCATAAGCACCACCTGAACCTCTCCGGCAGCAATATAAAAGGCATTGCACACCAGTTTCATGTAAGGATAGCCCCGCCTTGAAATATCAAAAGGATAGCGTTGCATTTGCTGTTCCACGAAAATAGGCTGTGGGCAATGTCCACAACCTGTCGTGTGCGCTCGTCATAATCACGGGTTGCCCGTTTCAGCCCGGTAAAGCCGATGCCGTCCACCGTAACATATCGGGTGGTCGTTTCAAACAACTCCGGGTCATGGGACAGCAGATAAAAAGCCGCATGATATGATGAATCTATGGTATCCGTCCTCTTAGTCAATGCGGCCAGTTTCATATATCTGTCTGCTTGTGTCATGGGTTTTAATACTCCTGTTCCGCTTCGTAATAGAAGCTGATAAAATCGCTTTGAATTGGCATTTATGGAAAACGGCTTTTTTATAACTCCTGTTCCATATTAGGCTCGTTCTCCTGTGCCGTGAAGTCCACTGATTCCTGCAAGCTTTTCAACAATTCGGCAGTTTCCTCCCTCGTAGTTGCCATGGAAAAGGTATGTTTCTTTCCGTTATAGTAATAGACTTCATTTGACAAGCGATCTTCTATTGGTACAGCTTCCTGATTTACGCCCATGACCATAGACTGAAGCTCTACTGCATTCAATTCCCCGGTATCTCTCATCAAAATCAGCTCATGAATGCTGCTGGGTAGAATAAAAAGATTGGACTGCATATTATCGGAAAGCTGCTGCAACACCTCTGGATACAGCAAGGTAGCAGACCCAAACATTTTATCTGGATTGGTGAGTACATATTGCTCATACGGCTCCATTTTACAGGTTTCCGGCTTTTCCCACTTCACTTCATTCTGAAAAATAGGAAGTCCAAATAATTCGCCCATCATGGCACTTAATGTTGTGAGCTGCGCCGGATTTTCCCGCTCCGTGTTGGCAAGGGCATCCTGATATACCGTTTCCTGATCCTGCCCCCATTGTTCCATCATTTCCTTGGTCACTCGTATGGTGGCTGTCCCACGTTCGTCAGTAAAGAGCGGAATTTTAAAGATAGCGGCTAAATCTGTATCTGGAATTTCTCTGCCGGGGACCTCCTCCAGCAAGGCTTGATTCATATCCTGATTGACCAGTTGAAGCACAATCCGATCTTTGATTTGCTCGTAGTCTGATACATTCTCAGGTAGATTTTCAAAGGACCGGACTGCATTCTGAAAGTAACTTGCGTAGATACCCATCAATATTTCTGACAAGCTGACACCGTTTTCGTATAGCTCAAAATATCCGTTAAGATAAATCTGTGGCACTACTGTGTCCTGCTCACGTCTTATGATAAGCCCATCCAACTCTTGATCATTGTTTTTTACGATATGATTCAGTTCCACCTTGGCATTCTGATATTCTTTTGGAAAATAATCTTTCACTTGTTTACTCACTTCATCTAAAAATTCCTGATAATTCATCAAATTCATGAAACTACTCCTTTCTTTCTGCCCACACTTTACAGGTGCCCACTTAATTAGTTTCCTGCTTTGAAACGGCATCCCCACTGAAGGAAAGGTAAAGTGCTATAAATTCAGCCACCAGCATAAGCCGTTTTGTCTGGCGTTCGGTAGCTTCTATGGCCTTGGGCGCTTCCAGCATCTGCTCCAGTCCATGCCGCCGTCCAAACGCAAGCTGGGTTTACTTAGAAATTCCTGTCAGATAAGTAATGGACGAAATATATTCGCCCCGGCAGTCTCACAACCGCAGGGACTCTGCGATTTCATGCAGTGCTTTCAGCCTGCGGTCGATCTCATTGTTTATTTGCAAGCGGTAGGGCTTTTCTATCAGTGACCGAATACCGCATGCGTCAATATATCCCCCATCAATTTCCGGTGGACATTTCCAGCCGAGAGGATTTTGTACAGCAGTTCCTCTAACTGCTTTGTATCCTTTTCAAGCATTAGCAACCCCTCTCCGTTACAACTTATCTGCAAGGCGGCGTAGATTGTCCGTGTCCTGCAAAAAGCTATTGATTTGAAAGTCTTTTTTCTGCATATAGTCCACACCCAGCGTCACAGCCTCATTCAGCATTTGGTCAAACTGATCTTCTGTGCCCTCATGAGCGATGTTGATTAAAACTTTAATGAGTAGGAAAAAGGCGGCAGCGTCAATCTTACCAGATTTCATGTGCATTTTCGCAATACGGTTTGTCTGCTGCTCTACAACTGCTTTGATGTCCTCAATGTGGTAAATTGCCATTAGCTCTTGCCGGATAATACTGGCTATAAAATCAATATCCTGTCGGTATCCCTCCACGGAAAGTCCTTTCTCCACAAATTGACGTACCAGCTCCGAAGTAGTTGTGTCGTTCTTAGCAGCAAGAGTGTCCAGTGTCTTTAAGGTTTCCGGTGAAAAATTAATAGAGCGTTTCAGGCTTTTTTCAGGCATAGCAGCCTCCTTTCCACGGTGTTCCGTTTAGAACACCTCTATATGATGGGGAACCCCGTTACAGGCTTTGCCTGTAAGCTGTTTTCTTGGCGGGTGGAACCCGCCTATTCCTGCCTTAACTCCAAAATCTGAGATTTTGGCATTAAGTAGCCCCTGCCGTTTCCCGACAGGGGCGTAGTCGCTCCGCTTACTGAAAAAGCGAAAACAAAAGTCTATACTACCGTTCCCATTCATCTTCCTGACATGGAATAAATGGATTATCTGTTTCATGCTTTCTTGCTTCCCTGAGAATACGGGAGATCACAGCAGCATCAGCCAGACGAAACTGTTCAGCCGCACAGGAGGTCTGATATTCCTCTGCGTAGAAAACCATCAGACAGTCTAAATCCACAATCTTGGAATCCATACCGTTCTGTACCACCTCTTCAAAGCTCATGCCATAGTAACGCTGCACCTCAGACTTATCTCCGCCGCAGCCATTGAGAATCAAGCCCTCCAGCAGCTTCCGTATCTCATTCTGCTCCTTCTCGGAAAGCTGACAAATATAAACTGGGCGCATAGTAGCCTCCTTTCTCCAAGGCCCTCCCTGACTGATTATCGCTCCCATTCTTCCGATATTCGCTTTTCCTGTGTCAATACTTTTCTATATGCAAGGAGGTCAAGATTAAAATCCTTATTGACCGGTGTTTGTATCATGGTCTTATAGCCCAAATCTGCAAAGGTTTCTGCGGAAAGCTCCGCCTGTACCTGACCGTGATTGTGGGGTGTACCGTCTTTCAGTTTGCCGTTCATATCGTTATCATAGCAGAATACAATCTCGGTAATTTCGGGATGGTGCTGAAGATAACGGTACAGCGCCTTATCCGACAAGCAGCCCTCGGCAACCCGGTGATCCTCCCGCCAGTCAATGCTATAAAGTTTGCAAAGAGTAGCATGGCTCATGGCATCAATAGGTGCTTCAAAGGCGTATACCCGGTTTGATTTTCCCTCCATACAAAAACCGTAGGTCTTATCCGAGTTCTCCACATCCTGACGGAAGCTGCTGTCTGCGCTGGGAGCCCGCAGAGCGCAATACCGGGGCTTACCAGCTTCATCATAGCCTACAAAAGTACAGTTGTGAAAGGAGTAGGTTTGCCCATCCTTCTTTATCTCTGTTCTAGCTCCGTAGACCTTACCGGCATTTATCATGGCATAAACGATTTCCTTGTCAATGCCACGAGTTTGGGTCAGATAGGCAATTGTACGGTTAAAATCCTTGTCTTTAGGCGGCAGAACAAGTTCGCCCTTGGGCTTTTTTTCGCTGGGCGGGATATAATGCTCGATCTTCTCATAGGCACGGCAGCCTAAAATCATTTCCACAGCGCCCTTAAAGTCCTGTCCGAAATAATCCTTTACAAAGTCAATGATGTTTCCCTTACGCTCCGTTGTATAGCAATAGTAGCCCCTGCCGTGATTGAACAGATAAAGACCGCCGCTGTTCTTTACATGAACGGAGTAGCGGTCGCCCTTTTCAATTTGAAAGCCGTTCTGTACGGCAAAATCAATCATATTCGTGTCAAAGACCTGTTTCATCTGTTCCTCAGTAAACGGCATGGGCCTTGACTGTGTTCTCAAATCCACTCACCTCCAATAGAAAAACGCCCTGCAAACAGAGCGGTCAACGCTTCATGTCCATATCTGAATTTCCATTGTACAAAAGCTCTGCGGTATGCTCCTGAAAGGTTTGCAGAATTTCCTTGATGCCCTCCGGCAGCCTGTGCTTGGAAACATGAATATCGCCGGGAATATCCGCCGTATAGCAGTAATCATAGGGCAGATACCTTGCGGTTATTTCACCTGATAGAGCTTTCGGCAAATCACTATTTCCCTGCGAAATCACACCGTATTTACATAAAAATTCGGTTTGGCAGTGTTCACCGGAGGATTGCAGGTCTATTCCCAGCAGTGCAATCGCAATTTCTCCGGTTTTCTTTCCCTGTACTACACCGGGGATCACGGCATATTCCTCCTGCTTATCGTTCCATTTCATCGCTGCCGCCCAAAATCCCCAGCATACGCAGAACATCTTCCATGTCATTGCTTGCAGGCGGCATCACCTTGATTTCATATTCAAAATGATGGGCTTCCTTATCGGTGTACTGTTCCGGCTCCTGAAACCGTTCGGCGTAGTATTGGAGCTGCTTATCATTCAGAGAAATATCATTTCCCTCTCCATCGTCAGCACAGATGAAAAATGTGCCGCAGATAATATCGCCGTGATCCAGGCGGCGGTTTCCGGGCATACCGTTCAGCTTGCCTTCGTCGTTGCAGTAAAGGTGGCAGTCAGGCTCCGGTAGAGGAACAAACTCGATACAGCCGTCCACCAACTTCTGCATTGCCCGGTAGTCATTCTCTATCTGCTTGGCATAGGGTGCTTTACCCGGTTCCAATACCAACACACGGATTTGATTCTCTTTTTCTTGTTTTGCCTGCTCAGGCTCAATAAAATCCTGCATTTTGACCTCCTGTTCTAATAAAAAATATCAGGGCACCATCATTATCGACGATGCCCCGAAGCAAATGTTTTTTAACTATTCAAAGAAAAATTCCACGCTGTATGTGATATTGCTCTTATTGTACATACAAGAATGGGGCGTAAAGTAATAAAACTCAAGCTTGGTATAAATTCCTGCCTGCAACGTACCGTACATGTACACACCGTTATGGCTGTAAACACGCGCGGGGTTGCCGTCTGTGGCGGCAAAAGATGATCCGATGGACGAATCGAAGGATACTGTGGGCAACTGTTCCCATTTTCCGGTCAGTCGGTTGTAGCCTCTAACCTGACCGTAATCATAGCTGGCACTGTGTCCGCTGACCTGCGGAACCGTAAATGTCCATGAGGTAATGGTTGCGCCATCTACACCATCTTCAATAATCGTCGATTCCGGGCCGGTCAGGGTCATACCGCCGCCACGGTTCGGATCAGCAACAAAAAAGATAATCGCCGTCCATGGAGATTCAGCGCCGGTACTGTCTATTGCCTTAACACGAACAATATTTTTCCCAAGGGGATAGGTCTGTGTTTCAGCATTTCGCCCTTCCCATACATAAGTAATGGCATCACCATCAGGATCGGTGGAAGCTGCTCTGATGGTAACTGCTGTTCCGGGTGCTACGCTGTTGCCGTTTGGCGTTCTGGTAATCACAGGCGTGGTCGGTGCGGAGTTGGAAATTGTAAAGGTTGTTTGCGCCCATTCCGACATACCGCCGTAATTATCCTTTGCCCGTACCTGTACCGTGTGAGTGCCTGCCGAATAATAATTATCGGCGGCCTTATTCTGATATTCATAGCTCACGGAATCGCCATCAGGGTCTGTGCTGCTGACGGAGAGATTCACCAAAAACTTACCGCTTTTCACATTCCTTGTTATGCTGGCATTAATCATCGGCTTGGAAGGAGCTGCATTTGAAACGGCGAAGGTGGCAGCCGTCCAGTCAGATACGCCGCCATAGCTGTCCTTTGCCCGAACCTTGACGGTATGCGTACCAAGGGCATAGTAGTTATCCGCAGCCTTTCCGTCAAATTCGTAGAAAACCATATCTCCGTCCGGGTCGGTGCTGGCGGCAGTCAGGTTTACAAGGAATTTTCCATTCAGGTATGTTCTTGTGACATTGGCCGTCAGTGTCGGCTTCGTCGGAGCAGTATTGGTAACGGTGATGGTCTGAGCAGCAGTAAAAGCCCTGTCCAGCTCATCTGTTATCGTTGCAGTGAGCGTGTAACTGCCGGATACATCAACGTGTACCGTACTACCATTGTTACCCAAGCTTCCCTTGAAAAACTCGGAAACCGCCGCTGAATTGCCGTCCTTAGTCAGCGACCAAGCGATAGATTTACCATTCAGTTTTACATCGCTGCCCATATTTACGGCAAAGCTCTGCCCGGTGTGAATGGTAGACGGCATGGAGAAATTGCAGTTATAAAGGGGATAGATGCTGATTTTTCCACTGTAACTGAATACTCTGCCCAGCGCATCGGTCATGGATACAGTCAGGCGGTATTCGCCAACCTCCGGAAAACGGATTTTGCCGCCCTGTGCGTTCAGGGTGCCGCTGACTGCCTGATCCAATGGGATAATCTCGCCATTCTTCATCAGCGTCCATTCCACCGGCAGAACATTGTTGTTGCCTCTTGTACGCAAATCAATCTGCGTATCAGTGTAGCCGTTAGCAGGCAATTCAAAGGACAACGAAAGCACAGGCAGGACTTCCACTTTTCCGCTGTTAAAGAGGAACACCCGCCCGGTCGGATCAGTCACACGGGCCTGCAAATCATATACGCCTGCACGCTTAAAACGGATAGAGCCGCCATTGTTGGTCAGCTTACCGTCTACATAAGTATCCCAATCCTGAAAACCATAGGTGTTATCCACATACCATACTGCTGTTAAGTCCTCCATGTCGGTAAGGACCGTGTTGACCGACAGCACATCATCCGTATGGACGGCTTCTGCAAGGTCAAAAGCAATGTTCGGCACTGGATATACATTAATATTTTTACTGTCGGAGAAAGTTCGTCCGGCCTCGTCGGTGACAGAAGCGGTAACAGCGTAATATCCCTTTTCCGTTAAGCTGATTGTACCGCCCTCATGATCAAGGGTATTTTCAGCAGTGACAGGAATATTGTTTTTGCTTATGCTCCAAGCTACCGGAAGTGTCCCGGCATTTGTCAGCGTTACAGAAGCCGTTCCCACTCGGTCAGTATGGGTTTCCTTTCTCAGCTCCATAGAAACGGTGATAACAGGGTACACTGTGACCGGTGCCGTGTAGGTAAAACTGCGTCCCGTACCGTCCGTAACCGTAGCGGTCAGCTCATAGCTCCCCACGGTCTGGAATCGAATTTTACCGCCGTTATTATCAAGCGTTCCGTCAAAGCCGTCGGACAGAGGAATTTCTTTCCCGCCCTTTTTCAAGCTCCAAACAGCGTTCAATCCGTCCGCTTCCTTGAATGAGGTCTTTACCTCCACTGCGGTATCGGTGTGCGTCTTTTCAGGCAGATAGAAGCCGGTTTCCGCAACGGGATATACCACGATACTATCCTCATGGGTGTATGTGCGCCCGGTTTCGTCCATAAGCTTGACTTTAAGGGTATAGCCGCCTTTTTTTGTAAAGCGGACAGATCCGCCCTCATTGGTCAGCGTCCCCTCCAGTACATCCGCAAGCGGTACGCTTTCTCCATTATGGAGAATCATCCACTCAGCTTTCATATCCTGCAATTCGCTGGAAGTAACCGATACCGTGACGGCCTTATCGGTGTGAGCGGTTTCCGGCAGGGTAAAGGAAAATGCCGCAACCGGGTATACCTTGATTTCTTCTGTGGCGGTGAACACTCTGCCGGATTTGTCTGTAACAGCGGCAGTCAGCGCATAAACGCCTTTTTCACGGAAACGAACACTGCCGCCCACGTTATCCAGCGTTCCCTCGGCACAGTCGGAAAGAGCCGTTTCCTGCCCGCCCTTGGTAACACTCCAATTTACCGAAAGCTCGCCCAGCTCCTTGGTTTCGGCGGTAATAACGGTAGGGGTATCCGTATGAGCCGTTTTTGGCACTTGAAGGCTGAGTTCCACAACAGGTAGTACCTCAATATCCGCCTTACTGAAAAACTCCCGGCTGGTTTCATCAAAGGCCATGGCTTTCAAGGTGTATTTCCCTTTGTCCTTTAACTGAATGGAACCGCCTGTGTTGGAAAGCGTACCGATGACGGTATCCTCCCAGCTTACTTCATTCCCGTCTTTGTAGATATGCCAGTTAAGCTGCTGTTTTACATTATCAGAAAGGGTGGTGCTGACGGTAAACGCCTGATCGGTATGAGCATACGGACCGGCAGATACGGTTATTTCAAACACCGGGTAGATTATGACGGTCTTGGTAAAGGTATAGGTGCTGCCTCCATAATTCTTTGCGGCGGCGGTAAAAATGTAACTTCCGGGCATCGTAATTGTGATTTTCCCGCCATTCTTATCCAGAGTACCTTTCAGGAAATCACTTTCCTTGGCATCGCCGCCGTCCTGCGTAACAGTCCATTCCAGCGATTTCACATTGCGCAGGGACGTTTTTACTTCAAATTCTGTACCAGCATGGCTGTATTCCGGGGTGATAATCTCTACCACAGCGGCGGGATAGCTGACATGACCACCGCCAGAACCGCCACTTCCAGAACCACTGTCATCGTCATCATCGGAGTTGTCAGGGTTTGTGGGTTTTACAGGCTCTGTCGGCTTTACTGGTTTGGTGGGTTCCGTTGGCTTCACCGGAACTGTGGGGGTCGGTGTAGGCTGTGCAGGCTTCACTGGCACGGACGGGTCAGCCGGTTTTGGCGTTGGGGTGACTGGTTTGGGTGTGATAGATGGCTTGGTAGGGTTTGATGTGTTATTGTTGTCCTGACTGTCCCGTATTTCAGTTGATTTACCATCCTCCGATTTTTCATCAGCATCAGAAGAATCAGAGGGGGTATCTGATTCATTGCTGCTCTCCCTGTCTTTTGGGAGGGTCACAGTTTCATCATCAGAAACTGCGCTTGGATGATTGGGTTCGTCTGTGACTGCCGGACGGTCATCTGACTGACGGAGCTGCATGGAGCAGCTCCCGATACCGGCAATTAAAATAAGAAGGGCGATTATGGATAGCACCATAACCGCCCGCTTGGTCTGAGGGTTCATTTTTTTCTTCATCGCAAATCCTCCCGGTTATATTCATTTTCCTGTTCAGGGGCATAGCCCTGTTCTTCCTGTGGCAGCATACACTCCGCCTTGTGAATGATTTTATCAAGTAGTCTGCTGCGAGCAGGGTCATTTTCCATTCCCGCCTGCACGGCCAGGGAACAGATTTCCCGCATTTCCTCCTTTGTGAAAAGCGGAATACAGTCCTGTTTGAAATATTGCAAAATAGAGCGTTCCTCTGCCGTCATACCGAATAAAGCGCCTCTGTAATGACGCTCCTGATAGACCTCCCTTCCGGGAATCAGCTCCTTAGAACCGTCCGGGTAAAGGGCATAGCACGCAAGACCGTTCTTTATCGCTTTTTCTGCGTCCAGCGGGCCGGTCAGCACCAAATCATCGGCGGTATAACCGTAATCGTGGAGCCGATCATGCTCCAACCGTTTTACATAAGTATCAATGTCCATAGGTTCGGCGGCATCCCAAAACAGGCCGTGTGCCTCAATAGCGGCGCGGGACAACTCATAGGGGTCTGTTACACGGAAAGCCACCCGTTCTACGGTTCCATACCGCTGGGCAATGGATTGAAAGTTCTGGTCGTATTCCTGATAAGAAAAGGTACGTACATCATTTGGATTTTTGAATACGATTTCCACAGCAGACGGTTCAAAGGAGTGGGTGCAGAGATAATCCAAATGCTTCTGATAATCCAGCTCCACAATATCGCCCATAACCTTTTCATCCCGCATACCCTTCAGTTCAATCCAAAAGGTTTTGACATGTTCGCTTTTGTTCCCGGCACCATAATAGTTCCATGTGTTGTGCGGACTGGTGTTGCTGATATAGACATCCGGTTCCGCAAAGCACCATGTACCGCTTCCACGACTCAGCCAGAAGAAATGCCGGTCAGCATTCCGGTCAGCAGCGGCCTCCTGTAGCTTTGTTACATCGTACTGAAAATCCGACTGGTAGTAATCCGTGTTATGCTCCATAATTTTTTGCAGGGTTCCCAGTACATCCACGTTCAGAAAACTGGCGTTCCCATACAGGCGGTATCCCTGTTCCTTGAGCGTATCCCGCAGATCCGCCATGATCTGCTCTCTGGCGCCACGGACAGAGCAGCCGTTATGCCTGTTTTTCTCTGCAAAATCCTCGCCCATATCAACCGTAAACAGGCGCAAACCATTACTGTGAGGAAGTACAAAGTTGCAGATGGATTCCGGTTGTTCCTCGCCGGTATGGATTTCACTGAAAATCCGGCGCATATCCCCCTCAACAACGGGGGAACGCTGCCGGATTTGACCAATCTTGTCTCGGGGCATGGTAAGCGTCCACAGGGAATAATCGTCCGGGCCGAATTTGGTAATGGTGTTTATCTGGCTATATTCCATGTTCGTCCTCCTGTTCCTGTACGGTTTCCTGTTCCATACTCTGCTGGGGCAGATTGCTTTCCAGTTTTTCTATGACGGCCTGCAAATCCTTTTCGCTATCAAAGGTCAGGTCATCGTCATGCCGCCCGCGAAATACGCAGGAGGCATATAAGACCGCCATTTCATCCACTGAGAAAAGCTGATTTTCGTCAATCAGGCCGGAACGCACGGTAAAATCCTTGAGCGCCCCCTGATAATTGTTTTCATAGTAGTGTCCGAGGGTCACACCAGTGCGGTCATAGTCGTACTGCCATGTGACAAAGCGGATTTCGTTGTCCTTTGACTGCTTGGCGGCAAGAAGATGGTTGCCAAACTCTGAAATCAGGCGGAAATCCCGGACACCCTCACAATCCAGCGGCTTTGCGTTCAGGTACAGGTCATTACGTTCCTTTAAATCCAAGAGCAGACTATGAAGTTCTTTCCGTTCTTCCACAAAAGGGCTATCCCGCCAGAAACGCATGGCACCGGTCTTTTCAAACCGGCAGATTTCCTCCTGTCCCTTAAAAGCGGTGAGTAGTAGTTTTGGGTCGTGTTCTTCCGCTTCATTGCGAACAGAGTAGCCCATAGCGGTTGCTTTTTTTGAAAAAAGCTCCGCTAATTCCAGGGTAATGTCATGTTTCAAAAAAATCCCTCCTATCTGTCCATTTCTTCTGAATCTACTTCAACAGGTTCATTTTCCATTTCCAGCAGGCTTTTTCGGAATGCCAGAAAGTCCTCATCTGTAATGCCGTAATCGCGCCAAGCGTTCCAATCAGGGAGCAGGGGCGTATCCTCCGTGGTCAGTTCGGCGTAATCGGTTAAAGCCACTATTTCCGGTATATCGCGTTCGCCCATCTGCATAGAGGCAAGAACGGGAATAAGCTGGGTAGCTAAATACTTCTGATCGTAGCACTTGTCAATGAAGCCCAGCCGGATATTCAAAAGAAAATGCCCATCCAAGGTTTCCATGGTAATTTTAGGCGCAAAGGGATATTTTGCGATAATCGCGGCTATGTTCTCTGCATCCGCCTTGATGCAAAGCTGTATATCCTCATCCAGCCCCAGCGTGTAAACTGCTAAGTATTTCTGATTCATAGATTCTTCCTACCTCTCAAATTCATTTTCTTCCTCGGTTTCCGATTCGGAGGCGTACACAGACACCCTTTCCGGCTCAAAGCCCTGATTTACAATGTTGGTGAACCACTGCGACATAAAATCCTTCAAGTCCTGTACCATAGACAGCTTTGCCTGTGCTGTTTCGTAAAAAAGCCCTATATCGTCCTGTAGGAACGATGTAGGGTGAATGGAAAGGTTTTGTTTGTCGATGGTAAAAGTGATTTCTGGATCACGCATTGCATCACCATTTTGAGTATAGTAATGCGCAATGCTGTATTCGCCGCCGCCAATGGCTTCCAGCACCAAATCCTCAAAGCCGTCGCTTTTAAGCTTCATATAATAGGCTTCTCCGTCAAGAATCGGGCCTGCAAAAACCGCCAGCTTTTGATACAGCTTTTGCTCTAATGTAAACCGAGTGGATGAGAGCTGTATCGTGACTGAATTGCTTTCCTCGCCATTTGTCTCATCTTCCAGTTCTTCTGTACTATCTTCATCTGGTTCAATAATCTCATCGGCACTGTCTTTAAACTCTAGGGCAAGATCAAGCTCCACCTTTTTTCGCTGAAGCTGCGCCAGCTTTTCCTCACTGTGAAATGGCTTCTGGCTTTCCAACTTCGCCGCCTCAAGCTGCCGGTGTAAATCCGCAAGCTCACCTTTGGAAACTTCTAAATCTCCAGCAATATGATCCGCCAGATTTTCGATACGGGTGATGTTTCCAAGGGCGGACTCTCCCATATCGGTGGCATAGCTGCGCTGTCCGTCCAAAACAATCCGTATACTGCTCATCATGCCACGTTGCAGGGAAACTGAAAAGCCCGCATAGCTGCCCATATCCAGTGTATCACCCACTTCACGCCCCAATTTTCGGGCACGTACCATAAAATGCTCAGCAGCTTTAGTTCGCTCGTCATGGTTTCTTTCGTCAATCACCATCTGAAATTCCACCGGTTTGTTCTGTCGGTAGGTTTCAACATCAGCGGTCATTTTTACAATCTTCTTTTCCGTACCTGAAATTTCATATGGATACCGTTTTGAAATATCGTATTGCAGGCTGTTACGCTGGCTCTGCCACGAGGATTTTAACACCGTCATGCGACTGATTTCGTTGTCCGTTTCCATCTTTTCCTTAATCCTTAGGTCAGAAACAGCAAGGGCCTTGAACTCTGCGTACTGGAGCATGGTGCTGTCCACATCCTCACAGCTTCTGAGAGTAGAGCGCCCTGTCATAATTTGGCTGATATATCGTTGTTTTTGCTCTAAAATCTGCCATAGATAGGCGTCAAAAGTCTGCTCTGTAATATAGTTAAAAATGGAGATTTCCGGATTATCGTTGCCTTGGCGCAAAATTCGTCCGTTACGCTGAATGAGGTCGGAGGGGCGCCACGGCACATCTAAATGGTGGATGGCAATCAGTTTGTTTTGCACGTTCATGCCGGTTCCCATTTTGCTTGTGCTACCCATAAGAATACGGATTTCTCCGGTACGTACTTTTTCAAAAAGCTGCTCCCGTTGTACATCTGTCCGTGCATCGTGAATAAAGGCGATTTCCTCCGGTTTTACACCCTGTGCGATCAGGACTTCTTTGGTAGCTTCATAGAAATTAAAACTGCCGTCTCCCTTAGGTGTGCCTTGGTCGCAAAAAATAAGCTGTGTCAGCCGTTTTTCAGCAGTTTCGTGATAAATTTCCGCAGTTTTCCGGGCGCAGACATTGAGCTTGGTATTGGGGTCATCCGGCAAATCCGGGTCAATAGCTCTTGGGTCAGTAGACAGCAGACGGGCTTCCAGCGTGAGCTTTAGGAAATTATCCTCAGAACTATCAACCTCACCATTTCGGATTTTCTCCGCGCGTTCTCCAAGCTCCATGACAATACGCTTTTGTTCCGGTGTAATTTCCGTCTTGATGACCTGCACCGCACCGGTTTTCAACTTCGGGGTAGGCAAATCCAGCATATCCGCGGTTTTGATGTCGGCAATCATCAGAAACATATTCATGAGTTCGGGTAGATTGTGAAACTTAGCAAACCGGTTTTTCATCTGATAGCCGCTGCCTTCCGGCTTAATTTCCAGAGAGGATTCAATTACGCCGTAGGTGCTTGCCCAGCTATCAAACATCAGCAGTCCGCGATCTTCCAGTGCTTTCGGCTGTAAGGTTTTTTGCAGCACATACAGCTCCGCCATGGTGTTGGAAATAGGCGTACCAGTAAGATACACCACCCCCCGTCCATTGTTCAGTTCATTGATGTACTGGCATTTTTGATGCATATCCATGGCGCGCTGGCTGCTGACACCAGTGATTCCCGCCACGTTACGCATTTTAGTGTAAGAAAAATTATTTTTATAGGCATGAGCTTCATCCACAAACAGAGCGTCTACGCCAAGTTCCTCAAAGTTGACAACATTATCTTTTTTCTCCGCTTTGAATAATCGGTCGTAGCGAAACTGGAGATTGGCTTTGAAAATCTCCATCTGCTTGAGTGTCCAGTCTTTGCCATCACGGAATTTCTGCTCTGCGATGGCTTCAGTAATAGCTTCCAGCTCCGCCTCCATTGCCGCAAGCTGCCGCTCTCTAGATAAGCCGATCAGTTCAAAACTGCTGTGTCCCATAATAACGGCATCGTATTCACCAGTGGCAATCCGGCTGACAAAGCGGCGGCGGTTCTTTTTCTCGAAATCCTTTTTTCTGCCACTAAAATATTGGCGTTGGGGTACATTTTCATATAGTGAGTTGCCCATTCGCCAACAAGATGATTCGGCACGGCATACAAGGGCTTATGGATTGCTCCCAACCGTTTCATTTCATAGCCCAGTCCGATTGCGGCGTAGGTTTTCCCGGCTCCTACCTCATGTGCCATCAGCAGATTGCCGTCCCCATAAAGGCCATGGGCGATTACATCCCGCTGGTGCTTGCGGAGTTTGATGCCCTCCGCCATATCCGGTAAGAGCAGATCATCACCGTTGTACTCACGGGGCCGGATATTATTGAACCGGTCATTGTAAAGCTTGGTCAGACTTGCCCCGCGTTCTGGGTCGGCAAACAGCCAGCTTTCAAAGGCCAGCTTGATTTCGGCCTGCTTTTCACGGGCCAGTATGGTTTCCTTCTTATTGAGAACGTATTTGGTCTTTTCCTCGCCGGTAGCTGGGTCAATGTAGTCCACCGGGTCTTTGATCTCCACCGGGCGCAGATTCAGAGTAGTTTCCAGTATGTCATAGGCATTCATCCGTTCTGTGCCGTAGGACTGATTGACCGTAACGGAGGTGCGTTCTACGCTTTTGCTGGTAATGTGGTAAGCGCCGCTGTAACGGGAAAATTCAAGGAAAATCCCAAATCGTCCCTCCTGATTACTCGGTGCGGTCTGGAAGGTATCGTACATAAACTGCTGGTAAATCTCTGGAGGAATCCACGTGGAACCCAGCGTAAAGCTGATGTCCTGCGGAGTCAGGGGTACGGGTTGAACCAGTTTAAGGGCTTCCACATTGCGGCTGAACCGTTCCGGTTCTTCCTCCGCCTTTAAGATGGCAGCCGTCAGCTTATCTTTCACATAACCGCTCAAATAATCGTCGGCAGTTTTCCAGCCGGTATGCGGATTGCCAGTATAATCATCCGGGTCTTGGTAAATCCTATCGCCCAACTCCTCTATAATTTCATCCGGAGTCGCTTTGCGGTGATCGGGCCGCTGATAGAGCCAGGACATATAGGCAAGTTCTAATTTTCCTTTGACATTAAGAGAAACCATCAAGGCTTCCTCTGAGGAATGCACCGTTTTGGGCATCAACTTAGGCTTGATGGTCGCTTTATAGAAGATAGCCGTCTTTTCCCATACATCCTTTTGACCTTTTTTCTCGGCCTCAATGGATCGAAGCAGCGGCGCATTGGCATCCCTTGAAAACGCCATGACATTGGCATAAGAATTGAGGTACCCCTGCTTTTTTACAAAGGCATCATAAACATGGTTTAGATGGGCGATATGCTCCTGAAGCTTTTTTTCATATTCCATGGTGGGCAGTTCGTGGAGATCTGCGTACTCGCTGTTCTGAAAATCAATCAAACTGCGGATGGCTGCCGTAACCTCTAACATGCCCCGAATACGCTCAGCTTTGCGGCCAGTAATATTCTGCTTATACATCCGGGAATTTTCACGGTAATAGAGTTCATCATCCATCAGTCCATAGCTGAAATTGCGCACTTTGGGGTCGGCGGGTATAGACTCCGGCAGCATTTCTTTTTCGTCCTCGTACTCCGAGGTGGCTTCGATGTACTCGCCGTCCAGATAGGAAACAGCGCGTTCCAACCGTTCGTTTAAGTCCTCTCCTGAGATCGGGTGGCAGGCAGTAGTCTTTTCGTTGCCGAACATGGATTCATCGAATACCATTTCACCCAGCACCATTTCCGGGTGTTCAATAAAATAGCTATTCAGCGGGATGCCGTCCGCATTTTGCTCCACAGAAAGCCACGGGCTGTTCTCTTCGTCCGGCACAATTTCTCGTTCCCGCTTTTTGAGGAACAAAATATCCGTGGTGGCTTCCGTCCCGGCGACCTGCTTAAAAGCGTTATTAGGCAAGCGGATTGCGCCGAGCAGTTCTGCTTTTCCTCCAATGTATTTGCGCATCTTTGAGTTGGCTTTATCCATAGTGAACTTGGAGGTAATCAACGCCAGCATACCGCCCGGACGGACCTTATCCAGTGACTTTGCAATAAAATAATCGTGGATAGGGAAGTTATATTTGTTGTAGCGCGGGTCATCTACCTTGATGGCATTAAACGGCACGTTGCCCACCATTACATCAAAGAAATGATCGGAAAAGGCCGTCTGTTCAAAACCTGTCACCTGAATATCCGCATCTGGGTAAAGGTGCTTGGCGATATGGCCGGGGATTGGGTCGATTTCACAGCCATAGAGCTTGGAACCATTCATGCTGTCTGGCAGTACGGAGAAAAAGTTTCCTGTACCAAGGGCGGGGTCTAAGACATTACCGCCCCGAAAATCCATGCGCTCCAACCCCTTATAAATGTGACTGATAACGCTCTGCTCTGTGTAATAGGAGGTCAAGGTGCTTTTCTGTGCCGCCTGAAATTCCTCGTCGGTCAGCAGCTCTTTAATTTCTGCATATTCCTTTTCCCAGCCGCTTTTATCAGGTGTAAGCGCATTGGCAAGACCGCCCCAGCCCACAAACCGGGCAAGGGTAATTTGTTCTTCGGCAGTAGCCATGCGCCCCTGCGCCTGCAATTCTTTTAACAGACGGATAGCCTCAATATTGTTTTTACATTTAGTTTTCTGTCCGCCGTCATACAAATGATGGTCGGGAGAATATCGATAGTTTAAACCCTCGCCCCATGCGCGGGCGTGAAAATCATCCATGATGGCATGGCTATATTCATCATTGGACTGATTGACAAGAGTTGCAGCATGGATCGCCGCTTTGGTTTCTTCGCTGTTATCTCCACTTTGTACTGCTTCCACCACCATAGAAGCAAGCTCACCCTGAGTATAATAATCTTTGAGGGGCTTGCAGTCCGCAATTTCGTACAGTGGCACACGCTCCGTAATTTTCAGGTGGTTCAGATTTTTGAGTTGGGCAATATCACCGATTTCCACCGTGCGGCCGTCATGCAGGAATTTGACAATCTCAAATACCCGGTCATGGTAGTAAATACGGTCGCCCTCAATAAACGGCAGGCTTGGTGCTTCTTCGGAATTTCCGTCAATCACACTATCATTGTTATCGTCCGTGCTATCTTCGTAGCTGTCCTGTACAACGGGAGTCATATCGAATAATGTAAGCTGACGTTCAGGAGCTTCCTGTGTGGAATTTTCACGAGTAGGGATATATAGGGTTTTGCCCTGCGCCTCCAACTCAGCCTTATCTTCCTCTGACAAAAACTGATCCTGTCGAACCAGTTCCATAATACGGGTTTCCGCTCTGTCCCAAGTCCAATACTCGTTAATATCCACCCCGTCATGCTGGTATTCAATAGAAATCCCTTTTCCGTTGTAATTCAGACTCTTGTGTCCGCCATTCTCTAAACCACCGGAATAACCACTGATGCCGTATTCTTTTTTCAGTACATCAACTCGGTCTTTTTTCCCCAGAAGAGAAATCATTGCCCGATATATCTTCTGTCTGCCGACTGAAAACCCATGGCCGTTTCTAAGAATTTCATCAATGATTTCCTGCTTGGATGGTGGTACGGGTGTATTGGGATTCACATAGCGGTCATCTTCTATGAGCATAGCAATATTGGCTGCAACCTGTTCCCATGTCAGGTGAATTTTAACGCTTTCCTCCAGTTCAATAACAGTAAGGTGCAGCCCATCATCATAAGTCCGCGCTTTTATTAAAATCCCATCTAGCTCTATTTCTCGGCTACCGCCTCCATAGGTTCTGCGGACAAAATCAGTCCGCAGTTCGATATCCGTTTCTTCCTTGAAATAATTCTGAATGGTTTGCTGGATATAGAGTGACTTGGACTGATCCCGCAAGAATGCATGGATATATCGGCTGTCGGCAGCTTCAGATGAGTCAATGTCTATTTCTGTCTCATCTTCATCCGGTGTGCCCTGCATTTCGTTCATTTCATCGGGTATGGAGAAATCGTCAATCAGGCTGTCGGCAGAACTAAACGGGTAAGCACCCATCAAAATGAGTTGATCAATGCGGCTTGTAAGCTCCGCATAGCTGGCGGTAAACTGCTGTCCCTCTGTTTCAAAGGTCAGCCCCTCACTGTCGGCAAGGATATGCAGAAAGTGATCGCCTGTTTTAGCCATGTACTCCGTATCCAGCTTGCCATAATAGGCTTTTAAGATTTTAGCTTTGGTGGTCTGCTTGTGTCCACCTTCAAAGAATTTGTGAATCTCCGATACCCATTCTCTCGTATCGGGGGTAATATCGTCGGCACAAAGCACCACATCAATAAGGTCTGAAATTTCTTCTTCATCCAATGGCTGAACCGTTTGGGGTGGTGTCGAAACCGAAGCCTCCGGCTCGGCTCTCGGCGGTACAACAAAAAAGCCGCCCATAGACGGCTGTTTACCATCTATGGGCGGCTCTGCGGTTTCTGTTATCGGGGTTTCTGTACTAGTTCGCTGATTACGATTTCCTCCGCTGTGGAGGTTATCATGCTCATGTGACCGGCTCTCTCCAGAGTATCCTCGGTGTACGGCATCGGCTGGGCGCCCAGTAATTCCTGTATCAGCCGTTCCTTTCGGTTCTCGGCTTCCTCGTCCACTTTCAAAATCATTTCGTTGATTTTGCCCTGTGCCACCAGTTCCGACAGGCGGTGTGGGTGGTTCTCCAACATATAATTCTTCCACAGGCTCCCGAATCTGCCCACCGGTGTCCGGTCGATTTCCTCGTTCTCCGAGATTTGGAGGTTGGGATACATCATCCCGTCCTCGCCCTGCCGATACGAGAGGTTCATTAACGGTTCGGTTCTCATAAATTTGGCTCCTTTCGATTTTTATTTGCTGAATTTCCTGATGAATTTCTTTCAGTATAGGTCTGGCAAGAGACACCGTACAGTTTCCCATTGCCATAAAAAGCTCCAAGCTGTTAAAGTGACTGATATTCTCAAAGGTATTCTGCTCAAACAACTCTGTGGAAAGTCCGCATTTTCGAAAGACAGTATAAGCAACGCTGTCAGTAACAAGCTCCATAAACTCCGCTTTTACTGCAGCCACAGGAAGCCCATACAGTATGTTGCTTTCATCATGCACCTTGAAATTTTCCATGTACTTCGGTAAAACCTGTCTCACACGCTTCTGTACCAATTTATAAAGGCACAGTTCTATGCTGGAGGTAGGTGTATGATACTTTTCATGGAACTTCACCAGCAAACCGGGCTTGTACTGATCCTCTAGTTCCCACAGATAGTTTAATACTTTTTTGAAGCTCTGTGCATCCCCATTAGTGTCCATGAAATCAAACAGGTGCTTGATGCTTGCCGTAGGGTTTACCATGTCGATAACCGCAATGCCTTTTGCGCCTCGGTTAATATTACGGTTAATCCGCTTGTCATGCCACTCGTCAAAAGTAGCAAGCTGACTTGCGTCGGGGCGCTGGGCATAAATCAGAACGGCATTATCGAAAGAGCGCTTATAGTACCTTGCCACACAGGACAGCAAACCTTTCCACTCCGCAGGGTTCTTCGTGTATTCCTGCACCGATTCCTTATATAAATCAGCAAGAAAGGTTACTTTACTCAAGATGCCACCTCCTTATTCTGATTTTCAAAGTACAGGGCCAGAGCCTTATCAATGGTTTCCTCAATTTCCTTTTGGGTCTGCTGTGGAGTAAAATATTTGGAAATGACAGCAGGCTTGATTTTGACGGGCTGCGGCTTACTGCTTTTGGGTTTACGGGTTTTCTCGCCTGACAGAATTTGCACGATGGCAGTATCAGTCAGTTTGCCAGTCTCATAGTAACTATGGAACAGCTCCGCCTTTTTCATATCCACCTTATAGCTAACGGATTCCATGAGATCAGCAATTTGCTGTTGCTTTGCCGTGTCCTCCACAAAGGAAAGGTCATATGCGGCAAGAAAAGCAATTTCCCCTGTATCAACCCTCAAAATGAGAGGGTCAATTAAGTTTGAAATGCGGATATATTTTGCAACCTTATCCCGTGAAAGGCCGTAATCCTGACCGAGTTTTGTGTCCGAACGGGACTTCGTCTGAACCTCAGACGAAGTTGAATTTTCCTCAGAACCATGCGGGTTTAAGATCATTTCAATCTCTTCTAAAAGGTCATTTCGTTTGCCCTGTGATTTGAGTGCTTCATAGTGCTGGGCCAGGCAGTAAGCCCGTTCCGAATGGCTCATGTCGGAGAAAGAGCGCTGGCGCAGATTGGTTTCTGTAACAATTAAAACTGCATCCTCATAGGTCAGGTTTTCACGGATAATAACGGGGCCTTTAGTCAGCCCCGCAAGTTGAGCGGCATTTTTACGATTGTGTCCGCTTAGAATGATGTATTGTCCATCCTCTGTATGCCAAAGGATAATGGGGAGCAGAATACCAAACTGGCGGATGCTCTCCACCATATCCACTAACTGCTGTCCTTCATAGAGTTTAAATCTGTGATTCGGAAAGGACTCCATAAGGCTGAAATCCATTTCCAAGATACCGCCCTGCACAGGAGCAGGGGCGGTATCTTGCTGCGGTTCAATACTCAGCATTTCTTCAAAGTCTACGAAACGGGCTTTGGGTTTCGGTGTAGCCATACTTACGCGCTCCTTTCCGCAGTTTTTCTGTGTGTCCCTGCAAGCAACTCGTCCGTAAACTGTTCATAGGCGATTGCCGCAGGATTTTCTGGCCGAAACTCGCAGATAGTCTGATGGTATCCCACTGACTCCGCTACCTTGATGGAACGTGGGATGTGCGTTTTGAAAATAGGAACTTTATCCGCAAATCCACGGTGGATCATATCGTTCACCTGTGCGGACAGAATGGTGTTGGGAGAATCCATGGTAATCAGAATTCCCTCAATACGCAGACTGTGGTTGCTGTTTTTCTTGATAAGCTGATAATGCTTTAAAATCTCTGCAAGTCCCTGTGCTGACAAAAGCTCCGCTTGCGTTGGGATGATAATACTGTCTGCACACATCATTACATTAATCATAGGCGTACCCATTTGCGGCATACAGTCGATGATAATGTAGTCATAATTATCCTTGATGGTATCAACATATTGTGACAGGATATGTTCACGGAAATCCACATTGCAAAGATTTCGCTCAAGAGTAAAAAGCTGTGAGTTGGAGGGAATCAGGTCAACACCATTTGCTGACTTGAATATGTAGCTCTCCAAGGCAGGCAGTGGCTCGCCCTCCACCAGCTTGCGTAACATAGTGTTGATTGTAACCTCCAGCTTATTTGTGTTGATCACACCTAAAATAATACTGGAATGCCCCTGACCGTCAAAGTCAATCAGGGCGGTACGGTATCCTCTCTTGGATAGGAGATAGGCAAGCGTGGTCGCCGTGGCTGTTTTGCCCACGCCGCCTTTCTCATTGATAGTTGCAATGATTTTAGCCATCGGTGCACTCCTTTCTAAATAAAATTGGGTTGGGTAATTGGTAAATGGGGTAAATAGGGTATAAAAAAATTGGACTAAGATTAGCGAAAACCCTTTAATTAAGCGGGTTTCACTTACTTAGTCCAATTATAACAGAGTCACCTGTTTCACCAGTTGGACCGGTTGGACCTGTAGCTCCGGTGAGACCTGTAGATCCGGTGGGACCAGTTGGACCGGTTTCTCCTGTTTCACCAGTCGGGCCGGTTGCTCCTATCGCTCCTGTGGGTCCGGTGGCTCCTGTTGGACCTGTAGCTCCCGTTGGGCCGGTCGGTCCGGTAGCTCCGGTGAGGCCTGTAGCTCCGGTGGGACCAGTTGGACCTGTTTCTCCTGTTTCACCAGTCGGGCCGGTTGCTCCTATCGCTCCTGTGGGTCCGGTGGCTCCTGTTGGACCTGTAGCTCCCGTTGGGCCGGTCGGTCCGGTAGCTCCGGTGAGGCCTGTAGCTCCGGTGGGACCAGTTGGACCTGTTTCTCCTGTTTCACCAGTCGGGCCGGTATCTCCGGTTGGACCTATGGGACCTGTAGCTCCCGTTGCTCCTATTGTCCCCGTTGGACCGGTATCTCCAGTTGCTCCCGTTGAGCCGGTTGGTCCTATTGCTCCTGTTTCACCAGTTGGTCCGGTAGCTCCCGTCGGTCCCGTGGCTCCTATTGCTCCTGTTGGGCCGGTATCTCCTGTTGAACCCGTGGGACCGGTATCTCCGGTTGGTCCTGTCGGTCCGGTTGCTCCGGTTGGACCTGTAGCTCCTATTGCCCCCGTTGGTCCGGTTGCTCCTGTTTCGCCAGTTGGGCCGGTAGCTCCCGTCGGTCCTGTGGCTCCTATTACTCCTATTGGACCTGTTGGACCTGTTTCTCCGGTTTCTCCTGTCGGACCGGTTGGACCAGTGGCTCCTATCGCTCCCGTTGGTCCGGTCGGTCCTGTATCTCCTGTTTCACCCGTCGGACCGGTTGCTCCTATTGCTCCTGTTGGGCCTGTAGCTCCCGTCGGTCCTGTGGCTCCTATTACTCCTGTTGGTCCAGTCGGTCCTGTATCTCCTGTTTCACCAGTCGGACCGGTATCTCCTGTTGCTCCAGTTGGGCCGGTCGGACCGGTAGCTCCGGTTTCGCCCGTCGGTCCTGTGGCTCCTATTGCCCCCGTTGGTCCGGTTGCTCCTATTGCTCCAGTTGGACCGGTTGGGCCTGTAGCTCCTGTTGGACCGCTGGGACCAGTATCTCCAGTTGTTCCATTTGGACCGGTTGGACCTGTAGCTCCGGTTGGGCCGGTGGCTCCTATTGCTCCGGTTGGACCGGTAGCTCCTGTTTCGCCCGTGGGTCCGGTAGCTCCTGTTTCACCCGTCGGTCCTGTGGCTCCTATTACTCCTGTCGGTCCGGTAGCTCCGGTTTCGCCCGTCGGTCCGGTGGCTCCTATTGCTCCTGTTGGGCCAGTCGGGCCGGTATCTCCTGTTGGACCTATGGGACCTGTAGCTCCCGTTGCTCCTATTGCCCCCGTTGGACCGGTATCTCCGATTTCACCGGTTGGACCAGTGGCTCCTATCGCTCCCGTTGGTCCGGTCGGTCCTGTATCTCCTGTTTCACCCGTCGGTCCGGTGGCTCCTATTGCTCCTGTTGGGCCTGTAGCTCCGGTAGCTCCTGTTTCGCCCGTCGGTCCTGTGGCTCCAATTGCTCCCGTTGGGCCGGTATCTCCTGTCGGACCTGTGGGACCTGTAGCTCCCGTTGCTCCTATCGCTCCCGTTGGGCCGATCGGTCCTGTATCTCCTGTTTCTCCTGTTGGGCCGGTATCTCCTGTTGAACCCGTGGGACCAGTTGGACCTGTTTCACCAGTCGGGCCGGTTGGTCCTGTATCTCCTGTTTCACCAGTTGGTCCTGTAGCTCCCGTCGGTCCTGTATCTCCTGTTTCACCAGTCGGACCAGTAGCTCCGGTAGTTCCGGTTGGGCCGGTGGGACCGGTAGCTCCTATTACTCCTGTTGGCCCAGTCGGACCGGTATCTCCTGTTGCTCCTGTTTCGCCTGTCGGTCCTGTGGCTCCTGTTTCACCAGTCGGGCCGGTTGCTCCTATTGCTCCTGTTGGACCTGTGGGACCTGTAGCTCCCGTTGCTCCTATTGCCCCCGTTGGACCGGTATCTCCGATTTCACCAGTTGGGCCGGTAGCTCCCGTCGGGCCGGTTGCTCCTATTGCTCCTGTTGGTCCGGTATCTCCTGTTGAACCAGTTGGACCTGTGGCTCCTATTACTCCCGTTGGACCGGTTGGACCTGTAGCTCCAGTTGGACCTGTGGCTCCTATCGGACCGGTTGGTCCGGTTTCTCCTGTTGGACCTGTGGCTCCTATTGCTCCTGTTGGTCCGGTTTCTCCTGTTTCACCAGTTGGGCCGGTAGCTCCAGTCGGTCCCGTAGCTCCTATTGCTCCCGTTGGGCCTGTCGGTCCTGTGGCTCCTATCGCTCCCGTTGGACCGGTTGGGCCGGTAGCTCCCGTTGGACCGATCGGTCCTGTAGCTCCTGTTGCTCCCGTTGGTCCTGTGGCTCCTATGACTCCCGTTGGACCGGTTGGGCCGGTTGCTCCCGTCGGTCCTGTAGCTCCGGTGGTCCCTATTGCTCCTGTTGCTCCCGTCGGTCCTGTAGCTCCGGTGGGACCGGTGGCTCCTATTGCCCCTGTTGGACCTGTAGCTCCTGTTGGACCTGTGGGACCGGTAGCTCCCGTTGGACCTGTTGCTCCAGTTGGGCCGGTAGCTCCTGTGGCTCCTATTGCTCCCGTTGAACCGGTAGGACCTGTTGCTCCAGTTGGGCCGGTCGGTCCTGTGGCTCCTATTGCTCCAGTTGGACCAGTAGCTCCGGCTGGACCGGTAGCTCCAGTTGGGCCGGTTGGTCCTGTGGCTCCTGTTGGACCTGTTACTCCTGTTGGACCGGTAGCTCCTGTTGGACCAGTAACTCCTATTGGACCGGTAGCTCCTGTTGGGCCTGTAGCTCCTACTGCTCCTGTTGGTCCTGTGGCTCCTGTGGGACCGGTGGCTCCAGTTGGACCGGTGGGACCCGTAGCCCCGGTTGGACCTGTTACCCCGGTTGAACTATCATCTTCTACGACTACTAAGGTTGCATTCAAAGGAGCTAATGAAGAATAAGTAACCGTGCCCGTACTGCTGTTTATTAATGCAACCGTCACTGGTGCACTAACTACTTCAATAATACCAAAGCCTACTACCTCTCCTGTTTTTATTGGAGAAACCCCTTCTAAAAGATCTCCTTTTGAAGAACTTAATGCAAACGCTGTACCGTTAGCAGACAAGGAGGTCTGGGTAGCTACCCACCAGTTAATCACATATCTGCCAGCTTCATTAAAGGTTATTATGCCTGTACTATTATTGTAACTTATATTTCCTGTGGAATAAATAATGGAATCAAAAATCACATTCGCTCCTACTGCTACAGAACCTGCAATAGTGCGTTCTATTTGTAGAGCAATATTACTCATACTAAATCCTCCTTCACTATAGGTGAAAATACTATCAACAATATTCTTACTGATAAGTAATAATCAGTAAGAATATTGTTTCCTGCGTTATAAAAACTCAAAATAACTAGGTTCGTTATATAGTATGAAGATTCACTTTTTGTGTTAAGATTCCATTGATATCTTTATTATTTTTTACAATCAAGTAGAAGGGAGCTTCAAGTATGTTTCCATACAATACCCCCGCTTTTAGCCATTGTCCTATCAGCTTCAGTATCCGTCTGTCCGATATCATTTGTTCCACCAGTTTCATCAATTTTTCCTGATTGACATTGTCAGAGAAGAAGGAATGGATGTCGGTATTTACAACGTAATAGCTTTTGTTATTACATGCTTTTTTAACTACTTCAAGCGCCTGTTTCACACTGCGGTTCGGTCTGAAACCATAGGTGCTGTCTTTAAAGTCCACATCGAATACGGGCTCTATTCAGACTTTCATAGCCATTTGCTCAATCCTATCTCTTATCGTAGGTATTACTAACGGTCTCCATTTTCCATCCGGCTTAGGTAACATAACTCTTTACACCGGACTTTGAACATATCTGCCACCTAGAATTTCTTTCTGAATTTCTCTTAAGTATTTTTCCACTCCGATAGCTTTGATGTCTTCAATTCGAATTCCATGGACACCATTTGAACCTTGCTTTTCCTTTACTCTTCTCCAGTTCCAAAAAGCACATCCTCATGATATACCTTATAGTAGAGGGCATGGAATCGTCTTGTACTACAACACTTCTTGGCTGTCTTCTTTAATTCATAGAGGCAAAATCAGCTATTTCCAGACTGTCCCTTTCCTTTAGTCTTTAGTGACCAGCCTTATTCTGGATATTACTAGCGCTGATCACTAATGGTAGCGCTACTATTATTAGCAGCTAATTCAGTTAATGGGTCATATGGGGGACCAGTGATCGTTCCAACTAACAGGGCAATATCCACCGCATTCTCTGGAATTCCCCAAGAGTTACCGGAGAAGACGAATATTGATCGATCAACCACATATCCCCGTGTATTATAACAAACATTATCTACAATATACCCGGTGGAATTAGGATTAAGATAGGCAGGCTGCCGCAATGAATAGAAAATGTTATTCTGGACAATTAAGTTAGTAGCACTGCTCTGGGTTAAAAAGCCTCGATTAACAACCCAACCAGTAGAAGGTCCCGCCTGGGGAGGACCATAGATTACATTATCCACAAGCTTATGATTAGGGCCAGCTAATTGAATAAATTCCACTGCATAGGGTAAATCACTGGTAATTGTAAGACCCTCTAGAGTGATTCCATTAGTCGTAACGAGGAAGGCAATGACAGCCGCCTGAAGTATAATCAAAGTACTAGGTGAGCCCTTTAATGTCACACCTGCCTTATTAACGGGGATGGTTGCTGTTATCATGTAGGTGCCTCCCAATATATGAACTACTCCAGTTGATGAAACAGCTAATACCCCCGCCGCAATGGTTCCAAAAGGATTTGCTTGAGTTCCATTACCTCCAACAGCTCCTGCTTGAACGTATACCTCAAAGGGGTTAGGTTGAACAGTACCGGTAGGTCCAGTTGGTCCCGTAGCTCCAGTCGGACCAGTTAGTCCTGTTGGGCCTGTTGGACCTGTTGGACCTGTTGGGCCTGTTGAGCCTGTTGGGCCTGTTGGGCCTGTTGGACCGGTCGGACCAATTGGACCAGTTGGTCCTGATGAGCCTGTTGGTCCTCCTCCTGGACCGGTTGGTCCGGTCGGGCCTGTTGGGCCTGTTGGACCGCCTTCTGGACCGGTTGGTCCGGTCGGGCCTGTAGCTCCTGTATCTCCCATTGTTCCCATTGGACCTGTGGCTCCTGTGACTCCTATTGCTCCCGTTGGGCCTGTAGCTCCTGTTGGGCCGGTAGCTCCTATTGCTCCTGTTGGACCTGTAGCTCCTGTGGCTCCCGTTGGGCCTGTGATCCCTACTGCTCCCGTTGGACCTGTAGCTCCTATTGCTCCTGTTGGACCGGTAGCTCCTATTGCCCCTGTTGGGCCGGTAGCTCCTACTGCTCCCGTTGGGCCTGTAGCTCCTACTGCTCCCGTTGGACCGGTAGCTCCTGTGGCTCCCGTTGGACCGGTAGCTCCTGTGGCTCCCGTTGGGCCGGTAGCTCCTATTGCCCCTGTTGGGCCGGTAGCTCCTACTGCTCCCGTTGGGCCGGTGGCTCCTGTTGGGCCTGTGGCTCCTATTGCTCCCGTTGGGCCGGTAGCTCCTACTGCTCCCGTTGGGCCGGTGGCTCCTATTGCCCCTGTTGGGCCGGTAGCTCCTACTGCTCCCGTTGGACCGGTAGCTCCTGTGGCTCCCGTTGGACCGGTTGCTCCTACTGCTCCCGTTGGACCGGTAGCTCCTGTGGCTCCCGTTGGGCCGGTAGCTCCTGTGGCTCCTGTTGGACCGGTAGCTCCTGTGGCTCCCGTTGGGCCGGTTGCTCCTACTGCTCCCGTTGGGCCGGTGGCTCCTGTGGCTCCTGTTGGACCGGTGGCTCCTATTGCTCCTGTTGGGCCGGTGGCTCCTATTGCTCCTGTTGGACCGGTGGCTCCCGTTGGACCGGTAGCTCCTACTGCTCCCGTTGGGCCTGTAGCTCCTATGGCTCCTGTTGGACCGGTGGCTCCTATTGCTCCTGTTGGACCGGTAGCTCCGGTGGCTCCCGTTGGGCCTGTAGCTCCTATGGCCCCTGTTGGGCCGGTAGCTCCTACTGCTCCTGTTGGGCCGGTGGCTCCTATTGCTCCCGTTGGGCCGGTAGCTCCTATTGCCCCTGTTGGGCCGGTGGCTCCGGTGGCTCCCGTTGGGCCGGTAGCTCCTACTGCTCCCGTTGGGCCGGTGGCTCCTGCGGCTCCTGTTGGGCCGGTGGCTCCTATTGCTCCTGTTGGACCGGTGGCTCCAATTGCTCCTGTTGGACCGGTGGCTCCCGTTGGGCCTGTGGCTCCCGTTGGGCCGGTGGCTCCTGTTGGGCCGGTGACTCCCGTTGGACCGGTGGCTCCCGTTGGGCCTGTGGCTCCCGTCGGTCCATTAGCTCCCGTCGGACCTGTTGGTCCTGTTACCCCTGTTGAACTATCATCTTCTACAACTACTAAGGTTGCTTTCAGTGGAACAATTGAGGAATAAATAACCGCATCCGTACTACTGTTTATTAATGAGACTGTCACTGGTGTACTGACGACTTCAATAATACCAAAACCTACCACCTCTCCTGTCTTTATTGGTGAAACTCCTTCTAGAAGATCGCCTTGGGAAGTGCTTAATGCAAACACTGTACCGTTGACAGACAACGATGTCTGGGTAGCCACCCACCAATTTATCACATATCTTCCAGCTTCATTAAAGGTTATTATGCCTGTACTATTATTGTAACTTATATTTCCTGTTGAATAAATAATGGAATCAAAAATTACATTTGCTCCTACTGCTACAGAACCTGCAGTGGTGCGTTCTATTTGTAGAGCAATATCGCTTATATCAATTCCTCCTTCACCGCAAGTGAAAACTCTAATAACAATAACTTACTGATATGTAATAATCAGTAATTCTATAGTTTTCCTGCATTATAAAGTCCCAAAATAACTCGATTCTTCATATAACATAAAATCCTAAAATAACTTGGTTCTTTATATAATATGAAGAATCACTTTTTGTGTTAAGATTCCATTGTTACTGAATTTTTTTTATATATTATTATACAAAGCGGGTAAATTCCCCTGAATTTATAATTCATACTAAATTCCAAATCTCTATGAATTTTTCTTCTTACTTTAGTTATTCTTTGTATTGACAAAGTAGAAGTCTACTTATATAATAATAAATAGAAATCTACCTATCCTGAAAGGAGTGAATAGCATGGATCCCCATCGTCTCCCACCTCACGATTTTTATATTAAGAACATTGCTCATGTGTTACGCTATAAAAATGACCAACGATTGGCGGCATACGATATTACCGAGCCTCAAGTACGTCTTTTGGGTCACATTGATGGAGCGCTTAAATCTGAACAAGAAATCAACCGCAGATATCTAAGCAAAGCCATGCAAATCTCTGGTCCATCCGTGACAAGCTTACTCAACAGCCTTGAGAGAAATGGATTTATTATACGCCGCTCAGGTAATGAAGATGGCAGGACGATATTAATTGAACTTACTGAAAAGTCCCAAAAACTTTTAACTGAAATGTCTGGTATTCTTAATGAAATAACCGATGAATTGCTATCTGGATTTTCCGAGGAAGAAAAATCTATTTATTTGGATTTTCTAAAACGGACATATGAAAATTTAGGAGTAAATTCGCACATATAAACATTTCTTTATTTTATAGAAATAGGTAGAATTATACTTAATTGTTCTGACCTAATTCTATAAAATAAAATAACAGAAGGAAAATAGGTAGAAATCAACTTATATTTTATGGAGGTGTTCCACATGGAAAACGAAAAAAAAGACGCAATGTACTATCTTGAAAAAGCACCTGTGCCAAAAGCTATCGCACATATGGCTATTCCTATGATTTTAGGTATGGTTGTCAATATGATTTACAATATTACGGATGCATATTTTATTGGGAGGCTGAACAGCACACCCATGTTAGCATCAATCACCCTTGCTTTGCCGTTTACAACTATTCTCATGGCACTTGGAGAATTATTTGGTACCGGCGGCAGCACATATATTTCAAGATTATTAGGAGAAAAAAAATTAGATTATGTGAAAAAAGCTTCGTCTGTAACCTTGTATCTATCATTGATTTCCGGTTTTTTGTTTATGCTGCTTTGTCTTCCCTTCTTATCCCCTATCTTAAAACTGTTGGGGGCTACGGGAGAAACGCTATTTCATACTCGTTCTTATATTATTGCCTATACAATCGGAAGTCCGTTTGTAGTGGCCAATTTTACGCTCGCCCAAATGGTTAGGAGCGAAGGTGCATCCACCGAATCTATGATTGGAATGATTATCAGCGTTCTTGTGAATATCGTTCTTGACCCAGTATTTATTTTTCTCTTTCACATGAATGTTATGGGTGCTTCGGTTGCCACTGTAATAGGTAATGTCTGTGCCGTTGCTTACTATATTTACTATCTGGAGAAAAAAAGTGCAGCTCAAAGCGTTCGTATAAAACATTTTAAGCCAAATCGAGAAATTCTTATTAATATCTTTAAGATCGGTATATCTGCGCTTTTATTGTCTGGCTTTTTGATTGTTTCAAGTCTGATGTTTAACAATTATGCGGTCATATATGGTGACAATGTTGTTGCTGCATTTGGTGTAGCAAATCGTGTGTGTCAAATATCAGATTTTATCGGCATGGGGTTATACATGGGTGTGGTTCCGCTGATTGCATTTTCCTATGCCTCCAACAATACTGAACGTCTCAATAAAGTGTTGAAAACAACTGTATTTTATCTGGTTACTATTATATCTGTGATTGCTGCTGTTTTGTTTGTGTTCCGTACACAAGTCCTTGAACTGTTTAGCTCAGACGAATCCGTGATAAAAGTCGGTGTTACCATCCTTTCAGCTTTATTGCTTTCCACCTTATTTGCAGGTATATCGGGGCTTTTAACCAGTATGTTTCAAGCGTTCGGGAAAGGTCTTCAATCTACGGTAATGTCAGTATCCAGAGGAATTGCACTTATTCCTATCATCATTATTGGAAACAGTTTGTTTCAGTTAAACGGTGTGATCTGGTCAATGACTGCTTCTGAACTGTGTGCCTGTTTGATGGGTCTGCTCCTGTGGTTTGGCTCTAAAAAAGGAATTATGGAGGTTAACCCGAAAGAACGTATGGCATTTGATCCAGCCGATATGTAAATAGTTCCTGTACCAGTATCCCCCATGTTTAATGAGGGGTACTGGTGTACAAACATGGATGGAATCTGTTATGAGAGGGATTGCCACCTAACAGTTTTCCGCAAATTTATCCTTCCTTTGATATAGCTTCAATGCGATGGGCTAACATATCAACTGCAATGTCATTTAGACCGCCCCGAGGTATAATGATATCAGCATAATTCTTATATGGTTCCACATACAGTTCGTGCATAGGTTTTACTGTATTGGTATATTGCGCTATAACAGACTCCAAACTTCTTCCCCGTTCATTAACATCCCGGATGATTCGTCTGATCAGTCTCTCATCCGCATCGGTATCAACGAATACTTTTATATCCATAAGGTCTCTGAGTTCTTTATTTTCAAATATCATAAAGCCATCGATAATTATTACTTTCGCCGGATTTACCCTTACGGTCTCCGCTAAACGTGTATTTTCAATATAGGAATATACCGGTCTGTCAATGGGGATTGCTTTTTTCAATTTTTTAATATCCTCAATCAATAGCTCAGTATCAAAAGCATCAGGATGGTCATAATTTATTTTTGTTCTCTCTAAGGGGGACAGTTCTGTAAAGGGTTTATAATAGTAATCGTGGCTGATTAATTCAACCCTATCCTCACAAATTTCCTTTAATCGATTGACAACGGTTGTCTTTCCTGAAGCTGACCCACCTGCGACCCCAATAACCACTATGTTCTTCATGTATTCCTCCAAAATATTTGTAATCTTGTGCAGTTACATATTCTTATTACTTTATACCATTAAAAAACTATACTCCGATTACCTCCCCACACTGTCAAATACAGACGGTATAAAAGCTGGATCATCTGAGATTGCATCAGTTTGGTTTTAGTCAATTAAAATTGATAACATTTCCCGGATAAGGGACTCACTTTTTCCTTTTCCTATATACCCTACTCTATAAGGTGTCCCGTCTATTATTATTTTTGGGGTATCGGTTAACTGGATTTCATGTTTGTGACCTTTTATAACAATCGTATCGTCAAAACTGCCAACAAAGGTATCTTTCGTAAAAGTATCAATAGTCAAATGACAATAATAGTTTTCAAGCAGGTTGTAAATGGATTTATAATCTTCTGAACTGCTGCTGATATTATAATTTTTGAATTTCATCTCCATATTAACAGGAGTTTCTGATCCTTTCAAATAGACAATTTGTAAAGATGTTTCTCCTTTATTGTCCACAAGACTGCTTATTTTAACAGGCTTGTAATAAACTGTAACTATGATAATCATAATTACAGCAACAAGAATTAATAATACTCTTTTTCTATATGTCATATCATTCATCCCTTATATATCTAGTCAGCAGATTGTACAAAGTATAATAAAAAATATATATTTTATTATATCATAAATCTCATGAATAGCTACCTTTTAAATCTACCAACTCTTACTAAAATTATTAACCTCTTTGGGATCTCTTTTGCCTCACAGCCCTGAGCTTACAACTTTTTACCTGACTGTTAATATAATAATAAAACACCCTTTAAAGCAGTATCAAGCCGTCATTAACTATTTTTAATCCTGCTTGATTAAAATAGTAAAACAGGCCTGCAAAGTATTTTTGAGGAAGGAGTAACAGGATGATTAAAGGAATCAGAAAAGAAGCATACGCCTGCGAAGCTTACGCAGCAGGCAGAAGTATGGAGGAGGTTATGGAGGACTATGGGTTGACCCGGGTAATTAAATTAAGTTCGAATGAGAATCCATATGCCCCTTATGAAATTTCCAGGGATGCCATGCATTCCGAAATTTCCAGAATAAATATATATCCGGAAAAAAATTATAGACGACTGAAAAAACTTCTGGGTGAGAAATTCGGTATCGGTACGGATTACATCAGTCTTGGTCATGGAGCGGGAAATGTATTGGAGGAAATCGCTAAGACTTTTCTGGAGGAAGGGGATGAAGTGATTGTACCAAAGCAATCATACCGGTTATACCGGGAGATTTCAAAAATAATGGGAGCAAGGGTTGTGGAATTATCCTTAGATGAAGCTTATTCCATTAACCTAGATGATTATAGCGCCGCCATTACTCCAAAGACCAAATTGATATGGATCTGTAATCCTAATAATCCCACCGGTACGTGTATACCCAAAGAAGACTTTAAGAATTTAGTTGACGCTTTATCAGAACATACCTGGATGGTAGTTGATGAAGCATATGCAGAGTTTATGGCAGCAGAAGAACGACCAGATTTTATAGAATATATTAAGAATAAGAAGAATGTAATTATTGTAAGAACCTTTTCAAAGTATTATGGACTTGCCGGTGCAAGAATCGGTTATATAATTGCTGATCCGGAAGTGATAGCCATGTATGATACCGTAAGTGAACCCTTCAATGCCAACCGCATTGCACTTGCCGGTGCCGTGGCACTAATTGAACACGAAGCTAAGACCTGCAAAAAGTATGGAGATATTTTGATTCATGACCGGGATCTGTTATATACTGAACTGCAAGCTATGGACCTTAGCCCTATCAGATCCAGCGGAAATTTTATTTTCTTTGGCACACCATATCCTGCGGCAAAGGTCAGCGAGCAGCTATTATATCGTGGTATCCTTGTCAGGCCCTGCAATGGATGGGGATACAATTATCACCTTCGGGTCACTGTCGGGACGACAGAACAGAATAAGATTTTCTTAACCGAATTGAGATCCGTTTTGGATTTTTTGGCAGAGTTGCTTTAAAATAAATATCCTCCTATGTTTCTGTTTGCAGCTTCGTCAACCACTCAAAAAGCATAGGAGGAATTTTATATATAAATAAATAAATTACTCAAATTTAGTATAACTCAAACTCGTAAATCCTTGCCGCTATGTTACTGGTGGAAGTTTGGGGATTTGTAATGTAAAGTCTTACATATCTCGCTGTAAAAGCCGTAACAGTACGATCCGTTATGTTAGCTGTATTACCGGTAACCGCATCCACATCTGTCCAGCTGTTTCCATCCGTACTCTTTTGCAGTTTAAAATCCCTCGTATTAAAACCAGTGGTTTCTCCCCCTTCTCCTGCATGTTTTACAATCCATCGTTTGATTGTACAGGCTGAACCTAAGTCGACTATAAGCCACTGTGTCCCAATGTTAGACGTGGAACACCATTTGGAATTGCCAGTAACGGTTCCATCCACTGCTTTTTGTGGTGTCTCTCCGGTTACATATTGATTTGCCGTTGCGGTTTTATTCAAAGCATAATTACCAGGAATCGGAGTAGGTGTAGGTGTTGCCGGTCCAAAGGCATTCTGAATGGCTGACGCATAACTTGCCGTACTTAAGCCATTATTCCGGATATCATCATAAAGCCAGATAAACCCGCCTGCAATACCATAAGAATTATTCCAGCTAGCTAACTGGGACTGTACTTGTGCCGGAGTTTTACCGTAGGATGGTTTTCCTGTATTGGTACACCATAAGCCCGGTATCACAGACATTCCTAAATTAGTTGCCCAGGTTCCCGGATTATTTCCTGCACCTCCGTCATAACACTGTAGATAGATCCGGTCAACGGCACCGGGTTTAAAGGAATCCAGTCCCGACTTAACTGCTTTCCAATATGTCGTATTGGTATACGGGCATAAGGTAATATAGGAGTAGCCCATATTAAGACACATTTTGCAGAAATTTATGGTGGAGACACTGTCATATGTGTCTTCTGTATCCAGATTTATGGCATCGGCACCCGTAGCACTCTTAAGTGCCAGCATATTTTTATATAGATTGGTATCCGATCCCGGAATACCCTTTGAACATAGCGCTTTTATACTAGCAAAATCCGTTGTCCCACCTGCTCCCACGCTGATTTCCAGACGGTTTATGGATGTAGTGCCACTCTTATATGATAACCATTGATTCGACCAGGCAGACTGCCCTGTATATGCTCCGCCGGTACAAACCGTTTCGTCATTCATTTTGAGATTACCATTGGTATCAATGTGAAGTGACCACTGAATCAGAGTGTTAAACCCAGATGCTTTCAAATCATTTTGCGTACTGCTGACTAAGTAGGACGGACCTCCGCTGTAGATTGCAGATACCGGTATATCTGCTGCACTTGCGGAGTTTGCTGCATTGATTGTAAAGATTACAAAAATTGCTGTTAAAAACATGAGTAATAATTTTTTCATGACGTTTACCCCCTTATATTATTTAATTCGTAAATGGAAATAATTTTATACCAGACAGATTCGGTTAAAGTTGTCCATTTGATTTTATGTTATAAGTAGAAGTTTAATGACAACAAAACCTGATAAACTATAAAGTAAATCAGGTTCCGTTATTAGTAATATAATTTAATTATATAATTGCTTCGGATTACTTAATCCGTCTTCTATCCTTTCGTTAATCAGCAGATTCCTGTCAGTTTTTTATGACAATTACAAAACCTTCCATTTTCATCTCCCTAATATTAATCCTCTAATAAAAACCAGGTATTCAGCTCGGTTTTTCCACGGTTTGCCCTTGCAAAATAGGGAATTAATTTGAAAGGAATACTCTGTTTTACTGCTTTTTTATCTGTATAAAGCTGATCTGATACCTCCCGAACAGTCGCAGAGGTAGTAATCATCGGAATCTCTGTATTACAGATTGTATCCTTTAGGACCGCATATTCTGCGTTCCTGGATATACGGGCATCCCTGAGTTCAAACTTATTATCCACACCTTCGGCGCAATAAACCAAAGGACCTCTGGTTACAGCGGCACGGCCGCACAGATGTATTACTTTTGGACTCGCTTCCAGAATCTTAATCTCCATTTCTAAGTTAAGACTTAACGTATCTCCTGATTTCCAGGTACGATTACAATATGCATAACCGTCTTTCACCGGAGCAGATGCTTCTTCGCCATTAACGGTTATGTCTGCTTTCTGAGCCCAGGCAGGAATTCTTAATGCCAGGGTATAATTTCCACCTGTCAGTGTTGTAATTTCGATTTGCCCCTCATAGGGATATTTTGTTTTCTGAACAAGACGAATGAGTTGTTTATCCTGAAGTTCTACCGTACCGGCGGCATCCATAAAGCAATGGGCATAGATTACATCCTCTGCCGTAGAATACATATAATCTGCAATGGAGCCTACCACCCGAAGGAGGTTTGGCGGGCAGCAGGAACATTCAAATACTTTAACGCGCTCCATAATCGGCAGGTGTTCCATTAGTCCCTGGGGTCTTGAATCGTTAAATTTATTGCGCTCAGGGTCGATTGCCAGGGGATTCTCATAAAAGAAACTGTCCCCGGAGAGGGAAACTCCGCTCAGTACGGTATTATATAAGGCTCTTTCCGCACAATCCGCATACATATTGTTTGGCTCAATTAACCACATACGTCTGCAGAACATGGCAAGTGCAATAGAGGCACAGGTCTCATTATAAGCAGTATAATCCGGTAAATCATAATCAAAGGTAAAGGATTCCCCTCGGTTTGTTGAACCGATTCCTCCGGTAATATACATTCGCTTATTTACAATGTTAAAAAAGAGTTCCCTGCAAACCTTATAGAGTTCTGTATCTTTATTGATTAGGGCTAAATCAGCCATACCACTGTAAAGATATAAGGCGCGTACCGAATGACCCTCCGCGGTAACTTGTTTTCTTACCGGAAGGTGGGACTGCATATGTGCCTGGTCGGTAAAACTATACGTTTCGTCCCTGTCGCTGGTCCCTCTGGTATTGATAAAATACTCTGCCAGCAGTTTATATCGTTCTTCTTTGGTATAATCATATAGTTTCATTAAGGCAAGCTCAATTTCTTCATGGCCCGGTGTATCAAATTTTGCTGAATGGTCAATACGGAACACGTTATCTATCAGGTCAATGTATTTCATGGCCACACCCAGCAGTTCGGTCTTTCCGGTTGCTTTCGCATATGCAATTGCTCCTTCAACCAGATGACCCGCACAATAGAGTTCATGATCGGTCCTTCTTGTAAAACGAGCCTCCGGTTCTACTACTGTAAAGTAAGCATTTAAGTATCCGTTTTCCTCCTGGGTATTTACCATTCGTTCCACCAGTTCATCCACCCTGGCTTCTAAATCGGGATTCCTTTCTTTCTGCAGAAAATAAGCAGCACCCTCAATCCATTTGGTAACATCCGACTCCCAAAAAATATGTGGTTTGCCAGGCATACCTTCTTTCCAGTTAAATTTCAAGGCTTCAAACCGACCGGTTTCTTCAAAGCGGTCGTATACCGCATTGATTGTTACCCGTTTGAATAGCTCCTGTTTTTCTTTCCAAAACCCTTCCGTTATCTCAAGGTGATCAAACGCCGCCGGTTTACCGATAAATTTTTCCATTATTAACCTCCTGCTGCCAATTAAATGAATTACTGTTGTCAAAATCCTTGTCTAATTTATATTAAGCTTAAGCTTTCATTCCTGTCAATGAGATTCCTTCAATTAAATATCTTTGTCCAATGAGATAGATCAGGATACAAGGTGTTACTACTATGGTGGAGGCTGCCATTAACAGATTCCATTTTGTTGCATAATCTCCGTGGAATTGCAAAAGTCCTACGGCCAGAGTAAACTTTTCCTTGGTATTAAGATAGATAATCGGTCCAAAGAAATCATTCCAGTTTCCAAGGAACGTAAATAAAGCCACTACAATCATCGCTGACTTTGACAAAGGAAGAATAACCTGAAGAAAAATACGGAGTTTTCCTGCTCCATCGATCTCAGCCGCTTCATCCAAATCATTGGGAATCGCTAAAAAGAATTGTCTTAACAAGAATATATTAAAAGCACCGCCGCCTAAAAAGGCTGGTACTATCAACGGCACATAGGTATCCACCATATGTATATTTCTCCAGATTAAAAACTGGGGTACAATCGTTACGGCACCTGGCAACATCATAGTGGTTAAAATCATTGCAAAGCAGAACCCTCTGCCCTTCCACTTTATTCTTGAAAATGCGTAAGCGGCCATAGACGCAGTCAACAGGGTACCAAAAATATTTAAAACTGCTATTACGATAGTATTTATAGCATATCGGGTAAAAAGTGCGGATTTCCAGGCATCAACATAATTACTCCAAAGCATTTTCTTTGGCCAGAACACAAAGGGATCCATAACATAAATATCCGTATTCTTCATAAAGGAAGACCTTACCATCCAATAAAGCGGAATGACACAGACAAATGCCAGTATACCAATCAGCAGATAAAAAAAGATTCTCTTAATGTAATAAGGAGCAGATTTCTTTATAACCATTATTCAACTCCTCCTTCGTTATATACCCATTTATTTGAGGTCTTAAAGATAACCATGGTCGCCAATAATACCACCACAAACAAGATCCATGCCATTGCGGAGGCCTTTCCCATATCCATATATTTAAAAGCCTGGCGCCATAAATTAAAGACATAAAAGAGGGAGGAATTATTAGGACCTCCTTCCGTAATGATATAAGCTGCTCCAAATACCTGTAAAGCCCCGATGATACCCATTACCAGGTTAAAAAACAAAGTAGAAGATAACATAGGAAGCGTTACCCGAAAGAACTTATGCCATGCATTACCACCGTCAATTTCCAGCGCTTCATAATATACCCTTGGAATATTCTGAAGACCTGCTAAAAATATAACCTGAGTAGAACCGGTTCCCCATATCCCCATAAAAACGATGGAGGGAAGAACACTCCCCTTATCCCAGAAAAATTTGCTCTCCGGTAAATGCAGAAAATTCAGTACTATATTAAAAAATCCAAAATCCGGATTCATCAGTAAAATCCATACAAAACTTGATGCCACAGCAGGTAATATACAGGGCAGGTAAAACAAGGAACGGAAGAAAGCCCTTCCCACCATGTCACGATTGAGTAATAATGCTATCGCAAGAGCAAAAATTAAATTAGCTGGAACAGCCATAATAGCATATAATAAGGTTGCTTTCACCGACAGCCAAAAAGTAGCGTCTTTGCCGTCAAAAAGCGATATATAGTTATTGAAACCTGACCAAACCGGTTTACTGATTATATTATAGTCACAAAAGCTATAATAACCACTGAGCAGCATTGGTACCAGATTCAATAATAAAAATCCTAAAATTGCCGGAAATGCAAAAGCCCAGCCTATGATATTGGATTTCGTTTTTGCATTTATGAGTCTTTTTTCTTTGTCCAATTTACCAATATCCTCCTTCTTGCTTTATGGAAAAGGCTGCCGCGGCGGCAGCCTCCCCAATATTAGATTATTCTTTATCCGGAATGAAGCAATTATTTTCCCAGATAACCCTTAACTTCCGCATTTGCCTGGTCTTTCACAGCGGCAATTGCATCTCTGGCATTCATTTCTCCGGCCCATAATTCATCAAGGGCAGGACTTATAATATCGTTTATTTTGTTAAAATTCTTCACGGTCGCTACAACCGGTCTTTGTGCGGTACCATCCATCATAGGAACAACAATTGATTCGTAATAGTTTTTTGGATGCTTATCTGTTATAAAAGATTTTATGTATTCATCGGTATATTCATCCGCAGTAGTTGGCAGCCATAAACCTGATTTATATAATGGATCGCATGAGCCCTTAGAAAGTAAGAATTTTTCAAATTCCCAGGCTGCATCTGCTTTATCCGTATTCAAAATACTGATACCGCTATAAGTCATCGTAGTTTTAGCCTGATCACCCATCTTTGGAAGTGCGGCTACATTGTAGGCTACCCCGTCTGCCATCAGCGTTGCATTTGTCCATTGACCGTCAAAAGTCATCGCTACTTTATTGGTAGAAAGTGCTTCGGAAAGTCCCGGCATAGTTTCACTGGCGGTTGGTGTTGGTGCAACATGATACACGTAGGTCAAGTCTGCTAATTTCTGCAGGACATCAATTCCTTGTTCAGAGGCATATCCGATTTCGGTACCCTCTGCATTCAGATAATCTCCGCCTTCTGAATATAGGAACGGCATATAGCCAGCCCACCACTTACTGATTGTTACACCGTAAGTTTTAATGTTTTCCGGGTCAAAATTCGGGTCAAGGGCATTTTTCCCATTCTTATCAATTGTTAACCTTTGTGCGACATTTACAAAGGTATCCCAATCCCACGCATCTTTATAGCTGGCTGGCGGCTCTTCTACTCCATACTGCTTAAATAAAGCCGGGTTATAAAACATTGTTATATTTTCCGAACCAGAGGCATATCCCGCCATATAATCACTGTTTAGCATATATTTAAACTGGTCCAGCATACAGTTCTTATCAAAATTCGGATCTTTATCTATAAAATCCTGCATATTTCGTATAATACCATCTTCTGCATAGGGAAACATCAAGGTTCCGGCTTCCATTTCACAGATTTCCGGTGCATCATTTCCGGCAACCATCGTTGTTATTTTGGTATCATATTCATCCGGGATGTTCATAACGGTTACATGGATTTTTGACTGTGATTTATTGAATTCATCCGCAATTTGTTCATAAACTGCCAATGTATCTCCGCCATCCCATTCGGTAAAGCGTATTTCAATAACCTCATCTTTTTCTCCCCCAGCTTCACTGCCTGTCTTAGAAGCGCTGTTATTCTTGCTGCCTGTATCCTCCGTTTTTCCTTGGCAGGCTGTAACACTAAGAACCATAATTAATACCAATACTACACTTACAAGTCGTTTTAATTTCATAAATTACTCCTTTCAGTATTCATATCAAGCTAACAGACGTCTTATTAACCTAACAATCAAAGTTTAGCATAAGGTCTTTTTGTCTTCTATATGAGGATTCTCATATAATAGTACAAATCAAAGTTGTTTTCGTTCCATCAGACCTGGCAGGGTATTATCACTCTAAAAACCGTACCTCTTCCGGGTTCTGACTTTATATCAACGGAATAATTTTCTCCATAAATAAGAGATAACCGGCGTTTCACATTCGTTAAACCGATTCCGCTCTCCTGACCTTTTACTGCTGTTGCTTCAAAGTCTGCACCGGTCATTCCTTTCCCGTTATCAGAAACTGTAAAAATAATTGTGGCATCTTGTTTTTCAGCCCGAAGGCAGAGGATTCCTCCGCCTGTCATACCTTCAAAGCCATGGAGTATGGCATTTTCAACAATAGGCTGGAGGAAGAACTTAGGAACTTTGTAAAGCATTAATTCCTCTGGAATTTCTAATTTTGTTTCAAATACTCCTAAGAAACGTCTTGACATGATATTAACATAGTTGATTGTCCATTGGATTTCATCGGAAAGAGGTATTTTATCATAGGTATTTTTAAAGGAATAGTGAAGCATTTCCGATAAGCTGACAATGATATCTGAAGTTTCATAATCCTCATTCATTATGGCCATCATATTGATGGTATTTAAGGTGTTGTATAAAAAATGGGGGTTGATCTGCATAGTCAAAGCCATGATCTGGGTATCTTTCTCCCTTATAGAGATTTTATAGTTTTCATCAATTAGCCTGGTAATTTCCGTTTCCATATGATTAAAGCTCTGTGTAAGAATCTTAAAATCTTTTCCCCTGGGAACGGGGGTATCTGCGCTAAAGTCCCCGGTTGCAACCCGCTTCGCAGCCTTAGTAAGTATCTCAATCGGCTTACTGATGGTTAAAGACAAAAGCGCTGCGATAATAACTGCAAAAACCAGCAAAATTATAGTCAGCCACATCTGGGAACTCTTCATCTGTGCTTTTGTAGTCTGAATCACTTCCGACATTGGGATTAGACAAAAAGAAAACCAATTTCGTTCCTTCATGGTATCATAACACAATAAATATTTAATATTATTGATGTAATAGGAGGTATATCCGGAATCCGGTTTTAATTTGATAATCTCCGAAGGAGCAGGTTCGCTGATGGGAAATATCGTATTATCCGAAGAGATAATTTTACCTTCTTCATTGACCACCCCATAAATACTCCCTTTATAATTTACACTGGATTCATAGAGGGAGGCCAGAGTGCTTTCCAGTACATGTACAACCAGAATAGGCTTTTCCTGATTGCTTTTCATTGCATACAGTTTACCATTTTGCAAGTACTGAAAATTCATCTGTCTGACCATCGTTATGGGATACCGGTATTCATAATTCTCTTTTTTTCCTAAGTATTCCTTCTGAAACCACTTACCATAATCATAGCCGGTTATCCAGTAAGCCTGTCCTCCGGCTTTTGCAGCTTTTACATCCAGCTTAAAGTTTTTAACTTCGTTGATGGTTGCTTTCATGGAGGTTTTGTTCGCTTCAAAAATCCATTTTGAAGTGTATAAGTATTTGGCATATATCTTATTGTTTGCTGCGAACTGCTTTCCCAGCACATCTGAAATAACCCGTTCTTCTTTTAAGAAATCACTGACGGAAAACTTGTCCATATTAGAAAAGCAGTCATAACAGTCTTCATTATTCAAAAGCAGATATGAAACTTCCTCAATACGGTTTAAGGTTGTATCAATCAGATTATTATTGGTCTTTACAATAGACTGTACATTCTGGGAGGCCACTTTTACCATATCCTCCTCATAGGTTTTCATTACCTGCCTGTATATGACATAAGAAGGTATCATCGCAAATAACATCAAAATAAAGCCCAGTTTCGTCCGCAGGCTCATATACAGTATCCGCTCTATAAGCTTTTTTACCATTTTTTATTAGCCTTTCTGTATTGTTCCGGGGATATATTATATTCTCTTCGAAACATCCGGTTAAAATAATTGCTGTCATGAAAACCGCAGCGGACAGCAATATCCTGAATCTTATCATTGGTATCCATTAATAATCTGGTGGCTAACTCCATCCTTAATTGCAAAACAAAAACACTGTAGGGCAGACCAATCTTTTCTTTTAACTTACCCGAAAGATAGTTCGGATGGAAATGTACATAATCCGCCACTTTCTGCAGTGATAAATCACTGTCTAGATGTGTTTTAATATATGTAATGCAGTCATCTATGGCATTGTTTTGATTTGATTTTATAAACGTAGCCTCCATTGCCTGTCCTAATAACTGTTTTGAAATCTCAAACAACTGGTCAAAGGAATCACATTCCGCATACATCTGATAAGACCGGTTTAGCAGCTGGTCATACTGTTCCTGCAAAATGGTATTCTCCATTTCTTTTAAGAGCAATACAATCATGGAGGAAATCCGGTGCTTCATTTTATTTGGATAACATCTGACTTCCTTCAATAAAGCTGCTTTCATATCGTCTATTACTGTTTCCATCTGCTTTCTGTCAGAACTGCGTATAGCACGGTGGAGCTGATTTTCAAAGAAGGCTGTGGATTTTGTAGGAATATCCATAATGGTATGCATCTTGTCAAAGGAAAATATGCCTCCCCCGGTTTCATAAAAATAAAACGCCAGCATCTCCTCTGCCTGAGTCAAGGCTTCCGCTGCTAACACGCCCAGACTCAATTTTGTATTAGATAAGCCTGCCCAGAAAACAATATTGTCCTGCTGCAATTGTTTTAAGCAGTATTCCAGTTTTTGCGCTACCTCCATAGCGGTTTCCCTGGGCAGTAATAAAACTGCCTTATGTACGGATTTATCAAAATCATTCTGCTGGGGGATCAAAAACATATTGGGGAACAAAAAGGAGATATGCTCCATTAATTTAGCTTGCTGCTCTTTTGTTAAACCTTTGGGTATTTTAACAGCCTTCGTTTCTCCCGCCCTCCATCTGATTATTGCAGCCGTACCAAATTCCTGCAGTAAACTGTATTTTTCTTCTTTTAATTTGTCTGCCTCTATATTTCCCTCAATCATATTCTGCAAAAATCTACGCTCTTCCTCTTTTTGGGCTTCATCTGCTAAAAGCTGGTATTTATTTAGACTCTTTTCATTTTCGGATTCCTTTTGTATTTCTGCTTGAACTCTTTTTAAAACTTTTTGGACCTCTGATACCCGAAAAGGCTTTATAAGATATTCAATAACCTTATACTTTATAGCATTCTTGGCATACTCAAATTCCTGATAAGCACTGATTAATATCATTTTAGTTTTCGGATATTCATGATATATCTTTTCAATCAGTTCCATGCCATCCATGACCGGCATACGGATATCGGTTAAAACAATATCCACCGGTTTTTCCATCATAACATCATAAACCTCTTTCCCGTTACTGCAGGCAATAACCTCAAAAGCTGGATATAATTTGTGGATAATCTCGGTTAGTACATTACGCTGCATTGTCTCATCATCTGCTACTACGACCCTTAATTGTACTTCATTCATCATAAAATAAGTCTCCTCCAAAAATTCCATACTCGTATAAATTATAGTCCCTTACTTTTCTTCCCCTTATCTATATTTCACATGGAACACCGGTCATTTTTCATTAACATTATAAATATTGAACAAGTAATTAGCAAGTAATTATAATAAAAACATGTCCTTATTCGTAATTGTGTATGCCACATAAAAATGATATAATAATAGAAATCACAAGAACTACCAAAAATACGAAAGATGAAAAGGAGAATAAACATGTCTTTTGTTACAGCAAAATGTATCCATTGCGGTGGAGTTATAACCGTTGATGACACAAAACCCATCAGCAAATGTGACTTTTGTGACTCTACCTTTCATACAGAAACTGTGTTGGTTCATCACAAAAAGAACACCGTTAAAAACGCAGATGATGAAATCATGGATGACTTTATCGATTGTATGGAACAGATTATTGAAGGAAACGAGCCTGAGAAAATCAATGAATATTATAACCGGGTTCTTGATCTGGTTGATTCAGGTAACATAGATGAATGGAGTGCCCAATTAAAGGACTTAACTTTATCAAGTGAAACTCATGACCTTGCAATAGACACCATTATAAAGAATATCTGCACCAATTATAAGACAACACCTGGCACCGCAGAAATTAGTGGTGTTTACTTGGAAAAATATGACACCAAAAACTATCCGAAAGCAGCAAGTTATTATGATATTCCTGCTTCGGAACATATCTATTTTATAAAAGATTCCACTGTTTTAGATTCCTTTAAAAGAGGTTTTGCCATCGGTTCAAAGGGGATTTACTATTGTTCCAATCAGAAAATAAAGGGTTTTTTACCCTGGAAAGATTTTGCCCAGTCTAATGTAGTAATAACTCGGGGAATTTTATACATAAATAACCTGGAATTTTACCCGGGATTAGGTAAACATATTTTAGAGCTGCTGGAGGAACTACAAAAAGCGGTCAGGTATCTCCATAGTTAATAAATTTCTATGTTTGATAAATACTTTAGGCTGTGAGAATTCAGCCTTACCGATATACATTTAGAAATTAATTACAATCTAAGCTTCTATACCTTCTCAATTTAAAACTAAAAAAAACTTGATAAAATCAGCACAAAAACCTGGCTTAGAAAGCATGATTATGATATCGTTTCTAAGCGCTTCATACTGAGTCTGCCAATTCACTTATGACTTTTTCATGGGGTTCAGAGTAAAAAGGCACACTGTCTGACGAGTGAAACGAGGAGTTTGTGACTTTTTGCTCTTGCTTTACCCCATGAAAAAATCATTAGTGAATTCAGACTCAGAATACTAAGCTTAGAAACGATATCATAATCAATGCTTTCTTCACAGCATACAAGGCTGATTTTATCAAGTATCAAATATCAAGTATCAAGTATCAAGTATCAAGTATCCAATAAACTCCATTACCCCCATAAAGCACTGGCATCATTAGAGCTTCGGTTGATTCTGGAAAAATCGGTTTTAATAAACGCATTGGTGGATAGGGTTAAAAATATGACACCAATAACGGCTATAATAAGAAAGGACATAAACGGAGTAACAATAAAACCGTTAATATTGACGGCAAGACCCTCTTTAACCAGTTCAGCGGAAGAAAGTCCGGTTTTCTCCAGAACAATCATACGGAAGAAGGCTGTAGCATAGGTCATGGGGTTAATATAAGCTACCACTTTAAGGGATCCGGGGAGTAAATCGATTGGCAGGTAAGCACCGGAAAGAAACGTTAACGGCATGGTGACCGCTGTTTTAATGATCTGAAACGTCTGACCGCTTCTGACCATGGTTGCCATAAAAAGACCTACTCCGGAAAAGACGAGACCTACGCAGATCATAGCAATGAGAATGAAGATAGGTGTTGCCAGGCTGGTAAATTTTATGCCGATGAATAGTCCGATAAAAAGTATCATAACCCCTTCAACAGTGGCTACGGTGGCTGCTGATAATAACTGTCCCAATGCAACAGATATCCTTCTGGCAGGAGAAACTAAGACCTCTTTCATAAAACCACTTACCATATCATCCACCGTTGTGGAGGCTAAATTAAGGGAGCTTTCAAATACGGTGGAGATAATTACACCGGAAAGCATGTAAGCGATTGGATTTTCTATAAATTCATTTTTGAATATTGCACCGAACACATATACAAAGAAAAACGGAAATATAAGGGAAAATATCAGACCTGTCCGGTTTCTTACAAATGCTTTCAAACCTCTTTTCCATAATGCAAATACTGTTTTCATCCTATGCCTCCTCTCTGATCTTTCTGCCGGTAATCTCTAGGAATACGTCATTAAAAGTACCTTTTTTAATTTCAATATCTGTAATTTCCTCTTTATGAAGACTTAAGATCTGAAGCAGTTTATCTGTATTCTCAGCTTCTACCTTATAATAGTCCTCCCGTTTCTCATAGCTTACATCATATTCCGTAAGAAGCTGTTCCAACGCTGCTGCTTTTTTGGTGGTAATATAAGCTTTGTCTTTTGTATATTCTTTTTTTAACGCATATGGTGTATCATGGGCAACAATAACACCGCCGTCTATTATGGCGATTTTATTGCAGATTTCTGCTTCTTCCATGTAATGTGTGGTAAGGAATATCGTGATATTACGTTCTTTCTGCAATTTCAGAATGTATTCCCATATATGGGCACGGGTCTGGGGATCTAGTCCTGTGGTAGGTTCATCCAGAAATAAGACTTTGGGATAATGGATTAAACCTCTGGCAATCTCAACACGCCGTTTCATTCCGCCGGATAACGCACTGACCAGTTTTTTTCTTTCCCCTAGTAAATCCACCAGGTTTAATACGAACCGGATACGCTCCTCCACTTCTTTTTTTGGTACATTATAAAAAATACAATGCATTTTAAGATTTTCTTCAATGGTCATTTTACCATCCAGAGTCGAATCCTGAAATACAACTCCGATTGCCGACCGGACTTCGCTTTTCTGGCTTGTAACATCCTTTCCGTCAATTAACAAGGTACCGGAGGTCTTTTCAAATATGGTGCATAAGGTATTTATTGTAGTACTTTTCCCTGCTCCGTTAGGTCCTAAAAATGCAAAAATAGAACCTTCCTCCACTTCAAAGGAGATGTCATTTACGGCAGTAAAGTCACCGTATTTTTTACTGAAATTTTTTACTTCTATGATTGAGTTCACATAGCCTCCAATCTGCGTATTCTATACACTTTTATTTCTGTCACAGCGTTTTCTGATTGAACTGTATACCCGCCTGCTCTCTTATTTGCTCCATAACTTCACTTACACTTATGGCAAGTTCACCTGCATACTGATAGTCTTCCCTATATTCAGCAGAATTGGTTACATAATTATAAAAGCTTTGTACTTCTCCGCTCATAACCACATGTCTTGGTATCTCTCCGGTTAATTCCTCTTCTGTACCGTCTTTATAATAAATCTTTATATTAGTAAAAGTGGATATGGAATGGATTACAATGGTTCCCTTATCACCAATGATTTCTGAGCCCAAACTGCTTTGTCCGATTTTGGAGTAACTCAAATTAATCTGCTTATCCGGATATAGAAAGATACTGTTGCCATAACCGTCGGCTCCAGTAGTCAGAAAACCAGCGGTTGCAATAATTTTATCAGGCCTTCCGAATAAGTCAAGTACCGGATACACACAATAGATTCCTAAATCCATCAGACAGCCGGTTGAAAACCTGGGATTAAAAATATTAGGTACATCCCCCGCAAGATAAGCCGGGTATTTTGAGGATAACTGGGAATAATCAATTCTTGCGGTAGTTACCTTGCTAATTTTCTTAAGGGCCTCTTGTAAAAGAGGACGGGCAGGTACATGTAACATCTTAATGGCTTCCATATAAATCACATTTTTCTCTTTGGCCAGATGAATCAGTTCTTTTAATTGAGCTGGGGTTACTGTAATTGGCTTTTCACAAATAACATGTTTGCCATGGTTTAAAAATAATTTGCTTTGTTCATAATGCAGAGAATTAGGACTTGCAATATATACTGCATCAATTAAATCACTGAGTGCCATCTCTTCTAAATCAGTAAATACTTTCTCTACTCCATATTTTCCTGAAAAGGCAAGACCCTTTTCCAGATTCCTGGAATAAACCGCAGTAAATTCCATTCCTTCTACTAGTTTGGCACTCTCAATAAATTCATTTGTTATAAAACTTGTCCCTATTGTACCGTATTTCATAATCATCACCATCTCATGAAACCTGATCAGCCTCATTTCCACAGTAAAAGATAGATGCAACTTTTATGTGGTTCTTCCTTTCTTCGATTTTTAATTGCCAACCTGATTCTATATTTTATTATACTTGTCTATAAAGTTCATTGCTACTCTGCCGGTCATTCATTTATAGCGATATTCAAATCTATAAAAATACTTGCTACAGCTTCTTCATAATCCCGTAACCGTTCTGATTTCTTTATCCTCTTGGCATATTTTCCATTATCTTCAAATATTGAAATTAAGTAAAACCAGAATTCCTTCATTTTAAACAGAACATTTCGCTCTCCTGACATAATTTTTTTGTAGTCCTCATATACCTGGTCGTGAAACTCCCTGAGTTTGAGTTTATCTGGGGTTTTATTCCCCAAAATCATACTGGTTAGCCCGGGATTGTTAAGTAGACCTCTACCAATCATTATGGCGTCTACTTCCGGAAACTGTGCAGTAAAGTCCTTATAGTCCTTAACACTGGTAATATCGCCATTATAGCAGACCGGATTTTTACTTAATTTTAAGGCATCTTTAAAAACAGGTAAATTGGGTTTATTTTTATAGATATCTTTTTGAATCCGGGGATGGATCGTCAGCTCTTTGATTGAATATTTATTAAATATTTCAATTAATTCATAAAATTCTTCGGGCTGATCTTTTCCAATTCTGGTTTTAACAGAAATCTCCATTACGGAATGGGTAAAAATCTCTTCTAAAAAGGCATCCAGTTCTTCTCTTTTGGCAAGAAAACCGGAGCCCTTGTGTTTTGCAACTACAGTTCCGGAGGGACAGCCCAAATTCAGATTGATTTCCTCATAACCCAGTTCCTTAATCTTTGCGGCAGAATTGATAAAATCCTGGGCGTTGTTGGTTAAAAGCTGTGGTATAAGTACCAGTCCAGAATTATTTTCCGGCAGAATATCATTAATTTCTCTGGTTTTAAAACTCCCCTTTTGATTTGCCGATATAAAAGGGGAATAGTATTTGTCTATATTACCGAAAAAGCGATTGTGGGCATTACGATAGATGTAACCAGTCATTCCCTCCATCGGCGCAAAATAAAACTTCATAAATAAGTAACTCCTTTGTCATTAGCAGTCAATGTGATGTTTACACACTGTTTTATAATTCGTTAATCCTTTTTATTATATACGAAGAATTGATTCTTGACCAGTATCTAAACTTGTCTGTTTATTCTGTTATTATTCTATTGTTATTACGTGTTTATTTCTCTCTGTCTATTTCTTTGTATTTCTTTACTTAGTCTCATGTTCATCCCATAATATTCTCTTAGGTCATTTCCTGTCTGTTTTCCTACACATTCTCGTATAATTCATAATTACTTGTCTGTTATTCAATTGGGATATAAAAAGAGAGATAAGTTCCCTCCTTATTGGCTTCAAAATTATCATAATATTCAAAATCATAATTTCCCGCCGCTTTTAAGCCGGAGTCTGGAAGATGGCAGGAATATATTTCGCCGATACTTTTGGGAATGGTTTCTACCAGCGCAGGTATTGTAAATACGGCGTATTTACAGCCTTTGATTTTCATATAATCGATACCCGCGGGAAGATTATCCGTATTACTTACTTCAATCCCTGCTAAATAACCAAAGGTTCCGTTATTATCAAACTCCTCATCATAATGTTCCAGACCATAGCAGATATCTCTGTTGATCCAGCTGCTAATTTCATTAACTATACCATCTAATTCATTCCACAATTTAGGTATTTCATAATTTTTATTTTTCCCGGTATACTTAAGCCCTGCTATTAAGAACTCCTCCTTATACACAATCTGGGGCTCAATTCTTGTGATGGAAGCTGTTTTTTGGTTCAGGACTGATTCACTTAAAATAACCTGTTCTACATTCCGGTAGTTAATTCCTTTGGAGCGGTATACGTTAGGAGGCACATTATAGGTTTCTTTAAAAGCTCTTGAAAATGCTTCCTGAGAATTCCAGCCGTAAAGTAAAGCGATCTCAATAATCCTCATATCCGTTTCTAATAGTAATCCCGCCGCTTCCGTTATTTTTCTCCGCTTTATATAGTTATGAATTGTATGCCCCGATAAAGCCTTGAACACTCTCATAAAATGATATTGTGAAAACCCAATCTTTTCAACTATGTCCTGGATTCTTAAATCTGCAGTCAGGTTATCTTCAATGAGTTTTGCTGCTTTTAACACTGCATCGTAATAGTAATTCATAGAGCCTCCAAAAAAAAAGTGTTATAACTTAGCTTATTATAACACTTTTCTTTGAAACTTTTGATATTATGTTGTCTTTTACAAAGTAATAATCTAAATGCACACACTTATATTCTCTGCCATATATCAGGGTCTGCTTCTTCATCGGGAAGTACAGCGGTGTATTCATAAATCCCTTCCTTAGTATTTAGTCCAAACGTGTACCATTCATTAACTACCGGTGATCCAAAACAAATTTCTGCCTCAAGGCTGGTAAGGTCATACAATACAGCCCACATAGTTCCTAAGCCTTCACTGTAATGATGACAGGCCAGCCCTTTTGGCATATGGGTTGAAAGCAGTTTTTTTAGTGAGTTTTTCTCTACGGCTGCTGTTTCCAGAGTAGTAACAATTGCTTTATATCTATCCACTGACTGCTGCATCCGATTTTTGACAAGGTGCTGCATCTGTGGCAAAATGTAGTGATTTGTGGAACAAAGATATTTCTTTTCGGATGCTTTTGAAATTCTTTTTATGGTTTTAACGGAGTTATTTATTTCTACCAGCGCAGCTTCATTATTCCGGTCAGTAAGTATCAGGTTGCAATAAGATGCAAGAGGAATTATCTTCAATAAATGGATTGCCTCGCTGATATCCTTACAGGTATCAAGAATAATACGGATGACCAGCCAGAACCGCAGCCCTTCCTCCTCAGACATTATGCACGGGGCAGCATTGGACATGGTTACACACAAACCTTTTTCATTCATGCCGTCATATCTTCCAAAGAACAGTAAACTAAAACCCATATGGCTGTAGGAACCCTCTGCCTTTATGGTAAGGAGCAGTTTATCCTCATCCGCATCCCACTCATAACTTCTTCCTGCATAGATATGCTCTTCGTCGGCATTGGATAGGACTGTAAAATGTCCGCAGTTGCCTTTACCGACATGAGAAAAGGAATAATAGATAACTTCCTCTGCTGTTCGGTTAAAATATTCTGCAAACCCTCTTATTTCTTCATTCATATTCGGGCTATACTGATTAATAAGCTCCATTACTTCCCGAATACTTTTTATAGAAGCCGGATGTATCATCTCATTGCCTTTAAACCAGAAATCAATTCCTTCCGGGAACTGTTCCTTCATTATTTCAGCTTCCTTCCTGCCAATCTCATAAGATGTCCCTTTTAGTGACACATGTCTGTAAATTACTTTATTTTCTTTCTCATCCCTCATGGTATTCTCCTTCTTTCTGCAAGATTTATATCTAGATTATATTGTAAGAATACCCCGTCCGTTTTGATTAAAACTGCTAACTTCTTAACATTGCTTCTATTTTAGATTTCAGCTCAAATGCCTCGCCCCCTTAGTTTTAAGCATCCTTGACACATTATATTTATCTAGTAAAGGTTTCTCACATATAGAAGATCTTATAAATGATATAAAATAGATTCTTAGTAACACCCAACCCCTGTTTAAACATATAATAAAAATGATTGGAGTATTTATACTGCTTTTATCTGTTTTTATGTAATTACTGTTAATGCTCTGATTAAATAAGACTATCCCTGAAGGACAGAGGTGTATAAATCAAGTGAATAAATATAAGATATGTGTTTACGCAATATGTAAAAATGAAGAGCAATTTGTAGACCGCTGGATGGATGCTGTTGGTGAGGCTGATATGGTTGTGGTGACAGATACCGGTTCAACTGACAATACCGTAGAAAAGCTCCGTTTAAGAGGGGCTGTTGTCTATACTGAAACCATTAATCCCTGGCGGTTTGATACTGCCCGCAATACAGCAATGAATCACATTCCGGAGGATGTGGATATTTGTGTGCCTAATGATATGGATGAGGTATTTGAAACAGGGTGGCGCGAAAAGCTGGAAGCGGCCTGGCAGCCTGTAAATACCCGGGCAGCCTATCTTTTTACCTGGAACTATAATGCAGACGGAACACCGAATAAGCAATTTGTTATGGAGAAAATCCATAGACGCCATGATTTTCACTGGGTGCATCCCGTTCATGAAATATTAGTATACACCGGTGAAAGTACTGAATCCATCGTATGGGTACCAGGCATGGTATTAAACCACCGCCCTGACCTTAGCAAACCAAGGTCACAATATCTGCCCCTATTAGAATTGTCCGCTAAGGAAAACCCCCAAGATGACAGGACAGCCTTTTGGCTGGGCAGGGAATATATGTTTTACGGTTTTTATGATAAGTGTATTTCGGAGCTTAAACGTCACCTTAGTCTCCCCTCCGCGAAATGGAACGAGGAACGCTGCGCTTCTATGCGTTTTATAGCAAAATGTTTTCAGAACAAGGGTGATTTAAAAGAAGCCCGCGTTTGGCTGTACCAGGCAATTGCCGAATGCCCACATACGCGGGAGCCATATCTGCATATGGCAAGACTTGGCTATCTACAAAATGATTGGCCTCTGGTTCACCTTATGACAGAAAAGGCCTTGGCCATTACAGAAAAGACAGGCAGCTATCTCCTGGAAACCGATGCCTGGGGCTATGAACTATATGATCTGGCTGCCATTTGCTGTTATCAGCTTAAGCTGTATGAGAAAGCCCATAACTATGAAGTTATGGCTATAAAGCTGGAGCCGAATGATATCCGTTTAAAAAGAAATCTGGAGTTAATTGATATGAAATATAATGTAAAGGTGGAAACCGCCCATGAACAGGTATAAGGTATGTGTTTATGCAATCTGCAAAAATGAGGAGCAATTTGTAGACCGCTGGATGGATTCCATGAGTGAGGCCGACCTTATCGTCGTTACCGACACAGGTTCCGATGATAAAACCGCAGAAAAACTGTTAAGCAGAGGTGCAGTAGTCTATGTAGACCCGGTCAAACCCTGGCGGTTTGATGCTGCACGAAACCTCTCTCTAGATCATGTACCAGAAGATGTTGATATTTGTGTCTGCACTGATCTTGATGAACTATTTGAAAAAGGCTGGAGGGATCGCCTGGAGCAAGCCTGGACACCGGATGCCAAATCCGGCAGATACATTTATAACTGGAGTTTAAAAGCGGACGGCTCTCCTGATGTCCAAATGTATTATTCTAAAATACATTCCAGACAAGGGTTTAAATGGGTACATCCAGTCCATGAATGGCTCAGCTATTATGGTGCAGAGACTCTTAAAACTGTTGAAATAGAAGGTGTAGTGCTGAATCATTATCCGGACGGCACAAAGTCCAGGAAATCCTATCTACCGCTTTTGGAGCTGGCTGTGGATGAAGATCCGGCAGGAAGCCGTGTTAACTATTACCTTGGAAGAGAATATATGTACAATTACGAATGGCAGAAATGTATTGATACGTTGAAGCGGTATCTTTCCCTGCCCACTTCCGTGTGGAAGGAAGAACGAAGTGCGGCAATGCGATGGATTGCAAAGTCCTGCTTCCAACTAAATGATTTAAAGCAGGCCTACAGCTGGTATTATAAGGCCATTGCCGAGACACCGGATATGCGTGATCCGTATATTGAGTGTGCAAAAATGGCATATCTGATTTCTGATTGGCCTACGGCATTCTTTATGTCAGAAGAAGCCCTGAAAATAAAGGAAAAGTCCAAAACCTTTGTAAATATGGGGTATTGCTGGGATTATAATCCCAATGACCTGGCTGCTATCAGCTGTTACAGACTTGGCATGTTTGAAAGAGCCAAAGAACACGCAGAAGCCGCACTTTTATTTAGTCCTGAGGACGAACGGCTTAAGAACAATCTAAGACTGATCGAGGGGAAACTAGTATAACTGAGTGGAACCTGGGTATTTGGGCATCCTTATAATCTTATGAATCGTTTGAATAAATGAAAGCCGGCATATTCTGCCGGCCTTCACTTAATTATTAAGCAATATCCTTAAGCTGCTGCTTCTAATAAAATAACATTGAATTGAGATCCAACACCTGGTGCAAGGGTCAGTACCAATGGTGTTGCTGAGTTATTCCTAAGTGTAAGTGTATCTCCAGCAGCAAGGGTCAGTATTGCTGTGCCTGAAATCTCACCCGTAGCTACCAGAGCGACAATATTAGTGGAGGCATCAACCGTACCATTAACTGCTATAGCTATAGCGGAACCTACACCTGCCGTTATGCTGACATAATAGTCAATCTGGTAAGAGCCAGCTACCGGAACAGTGATTGTTGTAGTTCCTGCTGTATGAGTTACTCCGCTTAACGGACCATTATTACTAAACGGTACGTCTGCTCCGCCTACAACAGTAGAGTCAGCTATGGTAGCAAGCTCATATACATAACCATAATTCGTAATATCAGCCGTTCCTCCTGGACCGGTAGGACCGGTTGCTCCTGCCAGACCTGTCGGTCCTGTTGCTCCTGCTACTCCGGTTGGTCCCGTTGGTCCGGTCGGTCCCGTCGCTCCGGTTGGTCCCGTTGGTCCGGTTGCTCCGGTTGGTCCCGTTGGTCCGGTTGCTCCGGCTGCTCCGGTCAGTCCTGTTGCTCCGGTTGGTCCTGTCGGTCCGGTTACTCCGGCTGCTCCGGTCGGTCCGGTTGCTCCGGTTGGTCCCGTTGGTCCGGTTGCTCCGGTTGGTCCCGTTGGCCCAGTCGGTCCGGTTACTCCGGCTGCTCCGGTCGGTCCCGTGTCTCCGGTTGGTCCCGTCGGTCCCGTCGCTCCGATTGGTCCCGTGGCTCCGGTTGGTCCGGTTACTCCGGCTGCTCCGGTCGGTCCCGTGGCTCCGGTTGGTCCCGTCGGTCCCGTCGCTCCGGTTGGTCCCGTGGCTCCGGTTGGTCCGGTTACTCCGGCTGCTCCGGTCGGTCCCGTGTCTCCAGTTGGCCCCGTCGGTCCCGTCGCTCCGGTTGGTCCCGTGGCTCCGGTTGGTCCGGTTACTCCGGCTGCTCCGGTCGGTCCCGTGTCTCCGGTTGGTCCCGTGGCTCCCGTCGCTCCGGTTGGTCCCGTTGCTCCGGTTGGTCCGGTTACTCCGGCTGCTCCGGTCGGTCCCGTGTCTCCGGTTGGTCCCGTTGCTCCGGTTGGTCCGGTTACTCCGGCTGCTCCGGTCGGTCCCGTGGCTCCGGTTGGTCCCGTGGCTCCCGTGGCTCCGGTTGGTCCCGTTGGTCCGGTTACTCCGGCTGCTCCAGTTGGTCCCGTTGCTCCTGCTGCACCGGTAGGACCGGTCGCCCCTGTTGGACCAGTCGGACCTGTTACCCCTGCTGAACCGGTCGGTCCCGTTGCTCCCGTCGCTCCGGTTGGACCTGTTGGACCAGTTGGTCCCGTTGGTCCGGTTGGTCCCGTTGGTCCCGTTGCTCCACCAGTAATATCATCTTCAATAATAACTAAGGTTGCCTTAACTGGTACAATTACCGAATAGTACACCGTATCTGCGCTGCTGTTTAATAAAGTTAGCGTTGCTGGCGCCGTAACGATTTCGATAATACCCGTACCCACAACTTCTCCAGTTTTTAATGGAGAAGCTCCTACTAAAAAGGCTCCATTAGAGGATGATAATGCAAATACTGCTCCGGTAAGTGACAGCGTACTTTGAGTCGCAACCCACCAATTAACCACATATCTTCCTGGTTCGTTAAATACAATTACACCTGTTGCAGGATTGTAGCTTATATTGCCGGCAGAGTATACGACAGTATCAAATATTACATTAGATGCTAAAGCTACCGACCCGGCACTGATGCGTTCTAGTTGTAAAGCTATATCACTCATTCTAACTCCTCCTATAATAATTTTGAGTAAAATCATTATAAAGATATCTATAAAACCTGGAATAAATGATATTTTTCAGCAAAAAATATCATTATCCCCTATATCATATGAAAATATAACATTAATGTGCCTTTTACTCTTGTCCTATACACAATCTCCCATAATCTGCAGGTCTGTTTTTATTTTACAGGATGGTTCAAAGAACTTTCCTGTAAATAAAAAAGGCGTACTCTACCTAAATGTACGCCTTTCTCTTATAATATCCATTATCCTTTTGTAATGTGATATAGATGTTATCCTGATTGCAAAAAGGTATCCGAGTGATTCTTACTCTTACATCATCTCCAGCACAATTCTGTGAGCACCTCTAAATACAAGTCTTTATCCCATCTCTGCTCTTCATCAAAATCTCCGTACTGGTCATGACCGTCGGTACCCACATACCCGGTATATCCAGCCCTGACAGCCTGTGCAAACCTATCCAGACAGGTATCGGCAAGATAATCAGTATCACCTGTGCAAACACTTTCAAACTGTTCTTTCATGAAGGTCAACAGTTCCTCATCTGTCAGCTTATCATCCGATTCATTTTTATACTGATAAAAGATATCCTGCAGCTCCGTTAACGTTTCGGTATAATTTTCCTGATTAATATACTGGGAATCGCAAAAATAGAATATCAGCTTTTCTAAAATACCAGCTCCGAATTCTACCCGTTTATAACTCTTCAAGCTATCATTTCTGCCTGCTACAAGTTCCGTCGCATCCTCTTTTGTTAATACAAGACCAAATTGTTCCGTTTTTTCATTGCAGGAAAGTAAACTAGTAATTTCGAGTTCCTGCTTATTCATTTGTACTAAATCAAAAATATCGTCTTCCATAACATCACCCCTTTAAAATATAGTAACTCATTATACTTCCGGTCCCTCCGTATTACAAGACTTGTAAAATGGGCGATTTTATGGTATTATATAAGTAGAAAAGAAGTACTGGATTTCATTCGATTATGGTATATTCAAAGAGTTCATATTTTAAACAAGTACCCTCTGAAATCTCTGCGGGCAATATAGCACGGGCAACCAGTTTTAAGTCATTGTCCGGTATATCGGTTCTTCTAAGATATGCATAATCCCCATCAATTTTTTCTACCAGGTAATTCCATATTTCCATTTTTATCTCCTGCTTTCTGTGTTTAATCCCTATCAATTATTTATTTATATAAGTCATAAGCATGATTACTAGAATAATTCTACTATCTATAGCAGAAAAAGGAAAGACTATTACTCCTAAAAAGTTAGTTTTTTAGAAATGAAAACTCTTATATTATTAAAATACATTTGCTAAATATTATCTCTAATCTATAACTTATGCTATAATTGAAAGCAATCAACCAACGGAGGTGCTTATATGACACTGCAGCAATTAAAATATATCATCGAAATTGTAAACTGCGGTTCCCTTAATGAGGCTGCAAAACGCTTATTTATTACTCAGCCCAGTCTGTCCAGCGCTGTAAAGGAACTGGAACATGAAATTGGAATCGAACTTTTCATAAGGAGTCCAAGGGGCATCACTCTTACCATAGACGGAGCAGAATTTTTAAGTTATGCCAGACAGGTTGTGGAACAGGCAGGGTTATTGGAGCAGCGTTACGTTAATAAAAAACCCTCAAGACAGCTTTGCTCCATCTCCACCCAGCATTATGCCTTTGCAGTAAATGCCTTTGTGAATCTAATCAAGCAAAGCGGGGCTGATGAATATGAATTTACCCTTCGTGAAACACGTACCTATGAAATTATCGAAGATGTAAAGAATCTCCGAAGTGAAATCGGCATACTATACATGAATCCTTTTAACAAAAAGGTAATTGAAAAATTACTCCGGGAAAACCGGCTGGATTTCTATCCATTGTTTACGGCAAAACCCCATATCTTCATAAGTAAGCAGAATCCTCTTTCTTCCAGGGAATTTGTAACTTTGGAGGATTTATCGGAATATCCTTATCTTTCTTTTGAGCAGGGCGAATATAATTCCTTTTATTTCTCCGAAGAAATTTTAAGTACTGCCTTCCATAAGAAAAGTATTCATGTCAGTGACCGTGCTACTCTGTTCAACCTATTAATCGGATTAAACGGTTATACTATCTCTACCGGAATCCTCAGCGCTGATTTAAACGGGGATAATATCATTCCGGTTCCCCTTAAAGCGGAAGATGAAATTCAGGTGGGCTGGATTGCCAACCACCAGATACAGCTTAGCAAACAGGCTAACACTTATGTGAAGGAGTTAAAATATGTAATCGCGGAATACGGTCTTCCTCTGGAAGAATGATGGATATAGGTTTTACCTATATCCCAATATAAATTATTAGAGTTACCCTATAGGTTGTACTCCATGCTATACTTATGAAAAATAAAAATAGTAAGGAGAAACCTATATGAGTATATTTGAAAACATAACCAAAAGAGCAACTGTTCCCTTTCGTTACGATATAGTCGGCAGCTTCCTGCGTCCACAAAGATTAAAAGAGGCAAGGGAACAATTAGCTGCCGGTAAAATTACACCGGCTGATCTTACCCAGGTTGAAGATGAAGAAATTACAAAGCTTGTAAGCAAGCAAAAAGAAGTCGGACTAAAAGCGGTGACCGACGGTGAATTCCGCCGCAGTTACTGGCATCTGGATTTCTTTTGGGGCTTTGATGGTGTGGAGCACATTGTCTTAGACCATGGTTATTTCTTTCATGGTGAGGAAACCCGTGCAGATTCTGCCAGACTTTCTGGCAAGATAAGCTTTAAGGACCATCCTTTTTTAGCTCATTATAAGTATCTGAAACAGATTGCTGGCAATGAGGTAACCGCCAGACAAACCCTGCCTTCACCCGCCCAGTTCTTTGCAGAACTTGTTCGTGGAGAGAATGCAAAAGCAACCGCCCTATACTATCCTGACAGAGAAGAACTCTACCGTGACATTTCTGCGGCATATCATAAGGCAATTCTGGCATTTTACGATTTAGGCTGCCGGAACCTGCAATTAGACGACTGCACCTGGGGCATGCTCTGTGATAAAAACTTCTGGTCTGCTATGGCAGGGGATGGATATGATGTGGAAGAACTATTAAAACTCTATCTTCGCCTTAATAACGATGCCATCGCTGATCTTCCAAAAGACCTGACGGTAACCACCCATGTCTGCCGTGGCAACTATCACTCCACCTGGGCAACCTCCGGAGGTTATGAACCAGTCGCCAAGACCCTTTTTGGCGGCGAACATGTTTCTGCGTATTATCTGGAATATGATACCGACAGAGCCGGTGATTTTACACCTTTAAAAGAAGTCTCCGGTGAAAAATCCGTAGTACTAGGTCTGATTTCCTCCAAAACCGGTATCCTGGAAGATAAGGAACAAATCATTAACCGAATAAAAGAAGCTGCACAGTACATCAGCCCAGACCGTCTCTGCTTAAGTCCTCAATGTGGTTTTGCCTCCACTGAGGAAGGTAATATCTTAACCGAAGAAGAACAATGGAAAAAGCTTAGTTTTATAAAAGAAATTGCTGATGAAGTCTGGGGATGAGCCTTAATCAAGTTTTATTTTTCTCTCCGTAAGATAATATAGGAATGCCAGAACTGGTAAACTAAAGCCAATGAAAGAAGCTGCCCTCCATTCACCATAAGCATAAGACCATCCTCCCAAAGATGAGCCCAATGCTCCTCCCAGAAAGAAAACAGCCATAAATACTCCGTTTACCCTGCCTCGTATTTCATCCCCTAATGCATAAACGGCCTGCTGACCAAGCACCAGATTACCGGAAACCGCCATATCTAACAGAATTGCAGCAATACAGAATATAATCACGGAAGCTCTCCCGCTGTTTTGTAAAACATGAGTAAGGGCATAAGCCATGGACGCTAACAAAAGCGCAAACCCAGTAAGCTTCTTCGTCCACCCCTTATCTGCTAGTCTTCCGGCAATCGGTGCTGCTACCGCACCGGCAACACCGGCGAAACCGAATACTGCAATTTCCTTCTGAGAGAAATGAAAATGCTGTGCCAGGTATAAAGGTACTACCGTCCAAAATAAACTGAAACTTCCAAACAGTGCTGCCTGATATAAGGATCTTCTGCGTAAAACCGGCGTTGTTTTATAAAGCTGCCACAGCGATTTAATAATGACCGGATAGGTGTCTTTTGGAGTCGGTTTTCTTTTGGGCAGAAGGAAAAAAAGCAAAATTGTAACGATTACCATAATAAAAGCTGATAAAAAAAACACGACATGCCAGTTCCAGATTCCGGTAATCAGACTGGAGACAGGTCTTGCCAGCATAATTCCAAGCAGCAGTCCGCTCATGACATTACCAACAATCTGTCCTCTTTGCTGTGCAGGTGCCAGATAGGCTGCTAACGGTACTAGTATCTGTGCTGCCGCAGAACCAAGACCAATTAGTACGGTAGCTCCTAAAAAGATATATGAATTTTGGGCAAGGGATGCATTAATAAGTCCCAGTATAGCGATAATCAAAACAGATATTATAAGACTCTTGTTCTCCAATAAATCACTTAAGGGTACCAGGAATAAAAGTCCGGCCGCATAACCTAGCTGGGTCAGCGTAACGATGAAACCTGCTGTAGAAGCTTTAATACCTGTATCAGCACTTATAGGTCCTACCAAAGGCTGTGCATAATATAGATTTGCTACGATTAACCCACAGGATATGGCAAATAGCAAGATCAGTCCCATGGAAATTTTTTTACCATCTTTCATATCATTGACGTTTCCATTCTTCATTTTATATTTCTTTTCATTATTCATTTCATGTTTCATTTCATGTTTCATTTCTTGTTTCATTTCTTGTTTCATTTCTTGTTTCATTTCTTGTTTCATTCTAATCCTCCTTTTCCATCTGGCGAAAGCTAGTTTCTAAACGAATCGTTCATTAATTATATAGTAGACGATGCGTTTAGTTTTGTCAACCTCTTTTTTTCTTATGATAATTATAGTATAATAGACGTATCGTTTATTATTTATATTAATTTTTAAATCTTGGCATGGGGAAATAAATAATATTTTTAATATTAAGGAGACAAACATGAAAGAGAAATCAGAAAAGAATTTAGAAATAAATCCAGAAAAGAACCTTAAAAAAAATCATGAAGTGAATCTAGAAAAAAGTCATGAAGTGAACCTAGAAAAAAGTCATGAAGTGAACCTAGAAAAAAGTCATGAAGCGTACCTAGAAAAAAATCATGAAATGAATCTAGAAAAAAATCATGTAATAAATCATGAAAAGAAATTGGGGCGTCCCCGCAGTGAAGCAACAAAAAAAGCTATATTAACAGCTTCCTATGAACTGCTGTTAGATAATGGTTTTAAGAATGTAACGATTGAAGGTATTGCCGAAAGAGCCGGCGTTAGTAAAGCAACCATATATAAGTGGTGGTCCAATAAAGCCGCTGTGGTTTTGGACGGTTATTTTGCCGCAACGGAATCCTTATTGCAGGTACCGGATACCGGTTCGGTGAAAGAGGATTTATTTATTCAGGTTAACAATCTGGCTGCTTTTATAACCAGTCCGAAAGGTAAAGTTATAACCGAATTGATAGCCGAAGGGCAATTTGACAATAATGTAGCAAAAGAATACCAAAAGCGGTATTTCACGCCCAGACGTCTTATAGTAAAACACATTCTGGAACGTGGTCTGGACAGGGGAGAATTAATACAAGACCTGAATATTGAACTAAGTATTGACCTGATTTTTGCTCCGGTGTTTTACCGCTTGTTAATAACAGGAGAAACAATTGACCCGGATTTTATAAAGAACCTGATTACCTATACACTTATGGGGCTTGGTATTAAGACAAGAACAACACCCTAAAATGCAATATAGAACCTTCAGCCTCGGTATAGAACTGCTCAACTACCGCATTTACCGCATAAATTTCTAATAAAATATGCTAATTAAGACAATCCGGATTAATTAGCATATTTCCAATGAAATTTTCTAACATAACACTGGGATTTCCCTTATCTTACTCTCTGCCCTTTTTCAGGTATTCCAGCACATCGCCTGCAGTAGTGTCCGGCTTTACCTTAATCAGGACTTTCATATTCATCTCCAACTTGTAACTTTTCTCTTTTTACAAATGTATATGTAGTTTCATCGGATAATGATTCAGAAAAGGTGTAATTAAGTCGGTTAAAATTTTTGATTTTTTCTATCTCTTCTATCTGATGTTCGGCCATATATCGAACCATTTCACCTCTTGCCATCTTTACCTGAGTTCCTTTTTCAATAACCTTGTTATGAATCATCTCACCAAACACACAGGTTAAAAATCTGATGTCTTTAGATAACCAGCCGGATATACCTTTACTATACTCTTTGGAGGCCAGATTTACAATGCAGTTGGTTTCTTTAGAAAGCTGTTCCGCCAGTTTCCCGTTCCAAAATTCATAAAGCGAACCAAACTCTGCACTTTTCAGTCTTGCCTGCATTTCCAATCTGTAAGGAGTAACTCCGTCAAAAGGTTTTAACATTCCATAAAACCCGGATAAAATACGAAGATGCTTCTCCAGATATTGATATTCCTGATTATTAAATACTGCCGGTGCCAGATACTGATACTGTATCCCTTCATAAGAAAGGATTGCAGGTGACAGATTCTTATACAAATCCATCTTCTTTACACGCTCATAATTTAAAGCGGCTAGGTTATCGTTACAATTCCAGACCCCTTTCATTTCGTCATAACTTAATTGTCTTAAGTATGACAATAGACTTTCTGCTTCTTTTATAAAATGAGGAAAGTCCTTATACTCCAGAAGATCTCTGTTCCTATTCATTTTTTTTGCGGGCGAAATTATTATTCTCATTGTTTTCTCTATCTATGGTCTATCCCATATACTACTCAAACTGAAACCATAATGCAGGACGTACGGTAAATTCATCTTTGTCGGCAGCTGCATACCCATAATCCATTACCTTACCGCTTACAGAAAGAAATGCAGCACTGTCCGGTCTTGCACCAGGTGAACGAAGCCAGCTGTTATTCTTAAATTCAGGGAACAGTTCACTGTATTTTTGTACTTCCTCTATGCTCAAAAGGAAGATATAATCTTTGGTATCACTACCGCCTAAGGTATGATAGGATTCATTATCTTTATTCTTTACCTCTGAAAGAGTTATCTTTTGCTGTTCTAATTCAGAAAAGGTGTTCGTAAGATACTCAGAATTAAGCCATTTTCTTAGTGAGGAATTTTCCCAGGTGGTATCTCCGGAAACGTCGTTGTAGGCTCTCTCCGGCAGTGCCGTCTTTTTCAGCAATAGTACCTGGTTGCCCTGAAATTCAAGGATTTTCCATTTAAAACCACCTATGGTGACGTATTTACCAACTTCGCTGTTTTTAATAGCTTGCTGCTCCATGTTGACTTTTTGTGCTTCACTGTCTTTATAATTCCCTGCCTCTGCGAAAGCTTTTCCAGCGCTTTCAAAGTTACCTTTTTTCTTTTCTTTTTCTCCATACAGATATTCACTTTTTGCAAGTCGTTCAGTACAGTCTTTATATGGGCCAAGCTTCTTATACATATTTATGGACAACTCATAAGAATGAGTAAACATAAATGTGTTTGCTAAATAATACTTAGCATGGGAAGTCTGCATTCCTGCCGCTAATATCAGTATGATGACTACCGCAGCCCCAAACTTTATTACTCTCTTTTTAGCCTTCTTGATTTCAATCTGATCGATTAGGCGTTCGCACTCCAAAGCCTGTGCATCGGCATCCAGATAACCACTTACTTCCTTAAAGTTCTCTGCCGCTAATTTGTAATCTGCCGTATGTCTAGCTTTTTTCTTTTTATTCTGCGCAATTTCATAGACTTCTTTTTTGATTGTCCCATCGGTCTTTGTGGCCAGATTACTACACTGACCGGCAAACCCCTCTGCCTCTTTGTAGTCGGAGAATGACTGAAATTTAACGGAAACCTGCCGGTACATCTCTACCTTGGAACTGCTGTCCGGCATACATTTAATACAATTCATCAAATTAACCAGTTTTTGATAATCCTGTTCTTTTTGCTCCTCCAGGTTTTCTACTGTTTCAGGTTTTATAGGAGTCGTCTTGCTGGCTGCTTTCTGCTCTTTTTTTATTTTTTCTGATGATACATTTTTTTTATTTTCCATAATAACTTATACTTACCTGCCATTCTTTCTTATTTGCCAATCAAATCCTCCCCGGCGTTCATGGGGAAACCTTTCTAACTGCCACCTTACAAATAGTTACATTACTCCCCTTAACTCAGTTAATCCAGCAATCAAGGAAAGATATACTTTTCTCTTATAACCGTAACATTATAAATCAAAGGCGGACAGAAATCCAGCATTTTTTTATGACCAGTTATGTTAAAAGAAAGATGAAACAGGCTGTTGTAAAAATTACGCAAGCATACCTCTTCTACAGCTTTAAGACTCATTACAGTCAAAGCATTGGCAGCCCTACCATTTTTACAACAGCCCTTGATTTATTTTATATAAAAGATTAGAATATCAAATTACATTGTCTCCTTGGGGACAACCGGTATAATGGGATGGGACGGAACACTTGGTCTTTCTGGTAATACCGGTTTCTGCTGTTGCTCCGGTATTTCTGGTTTCATTTCATTACCGCCGCCGATGGTTTCCATAACATTAATTTTACCTTTTGCAGTTGTAATAACGGTGTTGCCCTCACTATCCGTATAGGTTATTTCAATGGTTAGCCCATTTATTTTGGTATTATACGGAGCTGTCCAGGTTCCTTCATAATATCCAGGCGAAGTTTCCGTCATAGCTGATCTGGTAGTTTTCGTTACATCATAACCGGAGAAGAGTATCCTAAACGCCCCTGTTCCACCTGTACTGCTTCTAAAACTGATATTTATGGTCTCACCGCCATTTAAGTTCACATCTTCAGAAGGTGTTACCGCTTCTATTCCTTGTTCAGACACAATATTTACTTTTCCCTGTGCAGTTGCAGTTACGGTATTACCTGCGCTGTCAGTAAATTCAGCTTCAACGATCAGACCGCTTATGTTTGCCTTCGGTGCGATAAACGTACCTGTATAATAGCCCGCCTCGACTTCTTCCATGGCAATCAGGTTATTGCTCTGTGCGTTTATACTGCTTGGAAGAAGGACACGAAATGCTCCTCTGCCGCCTGGTTCGCTTCGAAAGCTGACCGTCAGCGCTTCACCAGGAGTCAGCTGAACATCCTGCTCCGGCTGTAAGTCAGTGATAACTGGAAGCTGCTGTTTCACAGATACGGTTACGGTTTTTTCCGTCTTATTACCTGCCAGATCATAGGCTGCTAACTGAAATACGTTCTCACCCTCATGAACAATCTTTTCAATATGGAAGGCCCCTCCTGTAACTACAGCTGTCTCCCCGCCGATTTCCAATCGGTCCAGGTGAGCATCGGAGACGGTTCCTATAATATCTACCACTCTTTCCTTGGTGACGGAACCGTCTGCAGGTGATGAAATTGTTAATTCCGGCGGCAGCTTATCCTTTATGACGGTCTTTGGTGCAGAGGGTTCTGTTTCCTTACCATTTAGTTCCGACGTTGCGGTAATTATACTTTCCTCCGCTGTTAGCGGTATTACTTTATGAAAGGTTTTGTTCACCGCATTTACTTCTTCCACTTTAACTCCGTTAGCATATAGATTAACTTTTCCGTCTGCTGTTACAGTTCCTTCTACCAGAATACTATCCTGATTGGTATAGGTTACATCTTTTAAATTAGTTATAACCGGAGTATCAACCGAATATTCCATTCTGGCCCTTATCATTAATCCGCCTTCCGTATCTTCCTCTGCCAGGGGTGTAAAGGTATCCCCTACATACAGATAAGATCTGTCACCATACGGACTTGCTTCATCAATGCCTGTTCCAGGTGATGCTGTACCGGCGGCAGTCTGACAAGTAGCAATGTAAAAATCTTTATCCGTTGAGAATCCAAATTCCGATAAATCAATATAATTCCATTGACCTCTCACTACGTTAACTACTTTTGGTGCTGTATCGAGTTTTACCGGATTTCCAGTTTCATCCGTATCATAAAGAGTAACTCCAATCTGTGTACCGCCAGGACTTGGCCAGTCAGTTCCCCAGAAAAAGATGTTAGCGCCTTTCACTTTTCCAAAACCAGAAGGGCTCACTCTTATTGCTAATCCATTCCCTGCTGAATTCAATACCAGTGCATTTTCTCCTGTGCCATCATCATAGACAATTTCTTCTTCATAGCCTACAAACCGCTTTAACGCCACCTGGATATCTGTGGTTTCATTACCGGCTACCGTAACGGTGGTTTCTCCCGGCTCAAATCCATCTGCGATTACTTTTAAGGTATAGGTGCCTTCATAAATCTCAGGAATTACAAAATTCCCGTTTTCATCTGCAGTTACCACCGGTACTTTGGAATCCTCCTTAACCCTTATGGTGGCAAAGGCAGCCGGAGTTTTGGAATACCGGTCTACTACACGGCCGGTAATTGTTCCTTTGGGCATTTCCTCTAAAACAAAGTTCTTTTTCACTGTTTGATTTTCTCCCAGATGCACCTGTCCTTCTGCCGGATAATATCCATATGCTTCAGCTCGTAACGTCCAGGTTCCATTTGCGTCATTCATCGCATGTTTTAAGGTATATCTTCCATCTGCCGGGTTCGTTCTTGCACTTCTGCCTGTTTCAAGAACGGTAACCACCGCATCTACCGGTAAACCAGTGGTTACTGAGGAAATTGCACTTACTTCCTCATCACTGACAGTTTTGTATTTTGCGTTCTTCTTCGTCTCTACTGCTTTTAAATCAAGCTTAAAGGGTTTTGGCTCGGTCTCTTTCTTCGTAACCGTAAGGTCAGTATTTTTATTTATTTTAGTTTCTTTCTGAAGTTTACTAAGAGTATCATCATTTACTGTATCAACTAATACATAGTCAATATACCAGCCTGCTTTGTTAACAGAGCTGTCGCTTGTTAACAGGAATCTTACTTTAACGGTCTGACCAGCCAGAGAGGAATTAAGCGGCAGATCAAGATTGGTCCAGTTCTTCCCATCTCCTGTAAAATATCCTCCCGGTACAAGATCTGTCCAGGCTGACCAGTTAGCTCCATCTTTCTTAGCAATCTGGATATATCCCTTGTCATATTTATTCTCCAGTTCATACCATTGTCCTACTGTCAACACACTGTTTTCCCCAGCCGGCAGCCTGATTTCAGGTGATTCAATATAGCAGTTGCTGCTATTGGCATAATTTCCAGAAAGATTGGTAGCATAAACCTTAGCCCCATAAAATCCTGTTCCAGGTCCCGAAGCCGGGATTCCCCAGGCCCAGGAATTATTGGTACCACCTGCTGTAAAGTTCCCGTTATCCTCTTCAAAATCAGCCAGGAATACATAGTCTCCCAGATTCCCAACTACGATTGTCAAAGGCTGCGATAAATCGCTTTCATTCCCTGCATAGTCATATGCTGCGACTTTATAATAATAGGTGGTTCCTGTTTCAATGGTATTATCTCCAAAGGAAGTACCTGGTGTATCACCTATCCGCTCATATCCGCTGTCAATGGTTTCCGAGCGGTAAATCCTATATCCTGCGGTATCAATGTCTGAAACTCCATTCCACTGTAAGGCTGCTGTTCCAAATACAACTCTGCCGTTTAAACCTGCCGGTGTACCCGGTGCTATGGTATCGGTAGCTATGAGTTTTGCGTTATCCAGATACCATCCGGCTTTTTGGACCGAACCATCCGAGGTCATTCTAAAAGCGATAAATACTGGATCTGGAGATCCAATATACTCATTTAGATTAATAACAATTTCCTTCCACTGGGTCTGTGTACCGGTATAGACAGGACCGACCTGATTCCAGGTCTCGCCATAGTTATTAGTAACATAGATGGTGCCCTTATCACGGTTTGCTTCCATATCAAACCACTGGCTGATTCGAAACTGTGCCAGGGTTAAATCTGTATTCCTTAAATCAAGAGGTACTGTTACCAGTACGCTGTCAGCATTATTCGCATAATTACCTTTTAAATTAGTTCCGATTAGTTTTGTTCCGCTAATAGGTGTAGGTCCTACTCCTTTAGTCGGTTCTCCCCATTGCCAGTCCCCATTTAAACTAAAACCAGCAATACTGCTTTCAAAATCATTGGAATACTCATCCGGCAGAGCACCAAATTTTACTGAAATATTATACTCGCCGGTGGTAACCACATTACCGTCATAATCCCTGGCTTTTATTTTATAGCTGACTCCCGCCTGTTCCAGAATATCCCCGGGTATAGTTCCCGAATAGATACCAGACTTATAATCCCCTGAGGTTCTTGTTAAGGGTAAGGTAATCCAATAGGACTTTCCAGTTACCTTTACTAACAGTTCTGTATCTATGACCGACACATCATCTGATATTTCAGCCGTGACTGGGATGTCCGCTCCTAAATAAGTTTCAAATATCTGTTGATTATGCTCAATCACAGGATTAGTTAAATCTTCCCCTTCTTTTAATACCTTGCCTTCAATGGTACCGGTTCCTCCGGCTATTTCAGATACTGCTGCAAATGCATCAATTAACCCGTAGCCATATCCGTTGTTGGGGTAACCTGGGTCATCGCTGTCTTCTTTATGGACTGCCGTACTTTTTAGCAGGTTCTCTACTTCTTCAATGGACAGCGAATTATTGGCGGATAAAATCAAAGCAATGGTTCCGGTAACTGCCGGAGCCGACATACTTGTGCCACTCCAGCCGCTTTCATACCCTCCGGGAACACTGGAACGTATATTCACACCAGGGGCAGAAACATCCGGTTTTAAGTTATTATAAGGTCCCGGGCCTCTTCTTGAAAAATCACCTCTGACATTGTTAATGTCTAAGGCCCCCACTGCAAAGCTTTCCGGATAGTTAGCTGGTGCGCTTACCGACGCCGGGGGGGCTGCCTGGTTCTCTTGATTTCCGGAGGAGAATACCGGTATAATACCGGCTGCTCTCCAGGCAGTTACCATAGGTCTAAACCATTCATCCAGACCCGGACCACCGCCCCAGGAGTTATTAATTACATCCGGTGCGGCTGCCGGATCGCCGCCTGGTGCCAGCATCCATTCTGCTGCCGATAATATAGCATCATCACTGCCGCCATCCGGGGTAAATGCTTTGGCCGTTATCCATTTTGCCCCAGGCGCCGCTCCTACTTTATTACTCCCATCCGGTTCTTGTCCCAAAATCGTTCCAAGTACATGGGTGCCGTGGGGAATGCTTGGTTCATCTACCGGTAATCTGGTCCCATTTACAGGATCAAACCAGTTTCCCTCGGGATTTGGATTAGCAGGGTCATTTGGATTATACCCTCTCCATTTCGTCATAAGGGCCGGGTGGTTCCAGGTTGCGCCAGTATCGATGGTGCCGACTACGACTCCCGTACCGTCTATGCCAAGACTCCATACTTCATTTGCCCGGATTCTTTCCACATTCCATTCTACTCCGGCTGCATTCGCTTGAATTTGTTCCTTGGAAATTTCAGGCTTGTCTAACTGAACTATTTTATTTTCGTAGATTTTCTCTACTTCGTTCATGTAAGAAATAGTTTCCAGAACATCTTTTGTTGCCTTAACATATATGGCATTGATTATGTAGTAGGGTTTATATTCCAGGATATTTCCCTTTTTTTCTTCCTGGGTAACGTATTTTAATAACTTTTGCTGGGTATCTTCTGCATTATCCTTTAAAGCCCCTATTACTTCTTTTCTTACTTCAATTTTAGCTTTATGGGGGGTTAAGGCAGAAGAGAGTTCACTCTTTGCCTCACTTGCAACTCCCATACTGTCTACCTGACTCTTCAGATAAACAATCGCTTCGGCATAGCCTCCGTCTGTCAGAGAATCTCTGAATGAAGCATCCATCTTGTTCAGGGATTCTGTACGTAGATCCCCCTCTGCGGAAGAAAAGACCTGAGAATAATTTGCTTCTGCCATGGCAGCGGCAGGGTTAAATATCATTAGTAAAAGTAATAATGCAGTAATAAATTTTCTAAACTTACCCTTATTCAATTTTTATTCACTCCTAAACTCATTATATTTTTAAAAATATCTGCTCTGTGATTTACTTTCCTCCTTTCGTTTTTATTTGAGCAGCTATCTTTAATTCCCCTCGAATTATAATGACGCTTTATTCGTGTAACGCTTTACAGATTTGCCTCATTAAAAAACTATGTTAGATAAATGTATATTCGAAAATTCTTTTTTTTATGCCTACAATTGTAAAAACTTTATTTAATTTTTCATTTCCTGAAATTAGTTTCGTTTCTTAAGTTGACGGCAGGAAGGAATGAATATTATTAAGTAAATTGCAAGGTATAATTAGCGGAAAAAACAAAGATTATCTTTTGTAAAATATTTGTTCCATAACTTCTGTTGTCCCTGCCGTTCTCAGGAGGGTATTGGTGTTTGCCCCGTCAATAGCTGTCAATAAAAGCTCCGATAACTCTGATTTAGCAGTCTCCGGCACCTTAACTCCTGGTCCTAAGTGGTTTTTCAGCCTGCAAAGCGCTTAGTACACAAGTCCCTTTTTTTGCATTGAGTAATTATTTATTTAAACTATCATACATTGTAATAAATAACTTTTAACTTAAATTACGGAGCTTCCAATGCGAAACCAAGATGGCGTATCCATTATTACCTGTACTCATTTACCAATTTATATGAATAATATTTTTGATAATTATGCCAGACAATCTTATCCTGTTAAAGAACTGATTATCATCCTTAACAGCTCCTGTTTAGACCTGTCCGACTGGTGTAGAAAAGCCCAGAATTACGACAATGTCAAAATCTTTAAACGTCCGGAGAGTGAGTCCGTTGGCGCGTGTTTAAATTTTGCAGTGAAACAGACCAATTTTCCCTATCTTGCTAATTTTGACCATGATGATTATTACGGTCCAAATTACCTGTATGATTTTATGACTATAGCACCTTATAAAGAAATCAGTGTCTTTGGTAAAAAGACTCATTATGTTTATTTTAAGGATCAAAACAATCTGGCAATTATACATCCCGGGAGAGAAAACGAGTATGCCGATTATATTATTAACTGTACTCTTTTTGTAAAAAAGGAGATCTTTCAAAAAGTCCGGTTTATCGATGATAATGTTGTTGATGAGCAATTCGGGGCGGATTGTACTAGGCTGGGTATTCCCATCTATGCTATCGGCAAATATAATTTTGCATATATCCGGCGTGATGATTTAAAACTTCATACTTACAAACTGGATAACAAACAGTTATTACAGCAGTATTGCCAGTTTGTTGCCAAGGTTGATGACTTCAAGCCCTGGGTAAATGCAAGAGCAGGTTTACCTGTATTAACTAAAAATCCTTACACTCTATAAAGCGTAAGGATTTTTGGTTTTTATATTTGCGATTTAAGTGGGGCTAATATAGTCCATGAGTTCTGTCTTAAGCAGTTTATGCTTTAATGCCTCCAGCCTATTTAATTCGTTCAGCGTAGTTTGCTCCAGCTTGAAACGGTTGTTTCCAGACTTTATTTCATTAATTAGCTTATTAAAATTTAGGAGCCGGAAATCCATACAATTCCCACCTTCCATTTTTGAATAAATATACATGGGTCTGATTCGTAATTCTGAGATTATGGTAAGCTGTTTTCCCTCTATCTTTCCTTTGGATATTTTTAGACGGATCAGGTTATTAAGACGGGAATTGGGGATGTGGTCATGGCAGGATATTAAATCTCCCAGAGCATAGACAATCAGCCCCTGTTTTTTTACACCCGAATAAGGGTCAACAAAAGCATATTTTTCCATTGGCTGAATACCATGGGGATGGTTACCCACAATAATATCGATCCCCAGTGACAGCAGTTTATGTCCCATGTCTATTACATTACGGATTGGATACGCTTCAAATTCCAGGCTCCAATGCAGACAAGCAATTATCAGATCTGCCTTTCTCTCGGTCTTTGCTTTATTAATCTGTTTTTCAATGAAGGAAATATCACAATCCGGACGGTTCAGCCTTATGTAATTAACCAGATACTCTCTGCCCTCTGGTACTGTTTTCCCATTGGTTGAAAACGTATAGGAAAGAAATGCAATCCGTATTCCATTCTTCTCGATAACCGGAAAGTCGTCTCTTTGATTTTCATTTCTTGCAGTGCCCACATGAGGACAGCCCTTTTTATCAAGAAAATCGAGGGTTTCTAGTAAGCCTGCTTCTCCCATATCCAAACAATGATTATTGGCAGTAGAAAAGAAATTAATCCCCTTTCCTTTCCTGAAAAGAAGTTCAAAGACTTCCGGGGTATTATTGAGTGCAGGTGCTTTTAATATATTCACTGGCACAAAACTGGCAGAGGCGGATGGGACTACCGGTGTTTCAAGATTAGCACAGCAGATATCTGTATCAAACAAAAAATCTTCTGCCTCTTCCCACAAGTGGAGGGTGTTGTCTGGTCGTATATGATGGGATGCCAGAATATCTCCGCCTGCCGTAAAACTAAGTTTCCCCTCTTCTTTAAAATTATTTAGTAATGTAAAATCAAGCTCCTGTTTTTCAAAAAATTCTTCTATATTTTTACCTTTTTCAGCCTTTTCTACCGGTCTATAAAAGTATTTATATCCCCACCAGAGTTTCTCTCCAATGCTCATACAGGCGGAATTTCCTTCTGATTCTCTGGAATAAAGAAACTTACTCCTATGTAACCATCCGTCAATTTTGCAGATAAATTTTAATGTTGCAGTTATCATCTTAGTCCTCTTTTCCTTAAATCGTATCCAAAAGTTCTTCCACCTGCGAGAGTTTCTTTACTATTGGTTTATCAATCATAAGTTCTCCTCTCATTACCATCTGTACTTGAGATAACCCTCGCAGATTAGTTAATGGGTTTTCCTTTACCACAATTAAATCGGCTGCTTTCTTTGGTTCTATGGTACCGGTTATATGATCGATTCCAAGAATCCTGGCATTATTTCTTGTTGCATTCTGTATGGCCATTTCTGGAGTCAAACCAGCATATCTGACCGTATAATCAAGTTCCCTCCAGGTATTGTATTGTGTAACAAAAGGACAGGAGGCGTCCGTGCCCAGACCGATTAATACACCGGCTTTTGATGCATTTATTAAGCCTTTTACCATTCCCTCAAAGACTATATTGGAGTTTTCTACATTGACGGGACTCATAAGAGTATCGTTCGGATTTAACTTACAGATGGTAATTGCCGGGTAAAGTGTAGGGATCAGGCTTGAATATCCTCTGAGAGACTTAGGATTATTTAAGAAAAGCTCAATTATCTCCTGATCAAATTCACTGCCGTGTTCAATGGTGTCTACACCGCCCTGTAAGGCAAGTCTGACTCCCTCCGTGCTTTCTGCATGGGCAGCTACTAAAAAGCCGATTTTATGTGCTTCTTCACATACAGCACTGACCTCCTCCAGTGTCATTGCCAGCCTTCCTGCCTGACCGATTACTCTGCTGTCCGTCACACCTCCGGTAACACAGATTTTAATCAGGTCTACCTGCTCATGTACATTCATACGTACGGCCTTTCTGGCCTCCCAGGGAGAATCCGCTATGGCTGCAAAACTTCCGGAGCCATGTCCGCCGGTAACAGAAATGGCTTTCCCCGCAACAAGCAGCCTTGGTCCGGAAAAATTACCTGAATCAATTTGATCTCTGATCTTAACATCCGAATAAAATAAGTCTCCAACAGCCCTTATGGTAGTAACCCCTGAATTAAGTGCTGCCATTACATGGTCTTTTACCATACGGTCAAGGATTTTTCGCCCAAGGGCTGTTTTTAAGAGTCCTACAAGCTTCTCCTGTGACTTCCCGCCACTGATGGCTTTCATCGGTTTACCGCTGCCGAACAGATGGGCATGGGCATTAATCAGCCCAGGCATTACATAATTACCCTTTAAGTCAAGCTTGTTATATTCTTTTGGTATTTTCACCTCTGTAACTTTTCCAAGCTGTTTGATATTACCGCCGCTGACCAGTATGGACATATTCTCCTGAATACCGGTACCTATTCCATCAATAATGCGGCAATTGGTTAAGGCATAATTTGACATGTTTACATCTCCTTTATTCTTGTTAGCATAATAGACAATATTAAGGCTATTGACTTTATAAAGTATGGGGGCTAGTATAATAGTAGTTTTTGTAACTTTTATAGGAGGAACGGGCATGGATATTATAAAGCTGAAACAGATCAGGAAATCAAAAGGGTATACCCTGTCAGAACTTAGCAGAATGACCGGCTGTACTTCCAGTTATCTGTCCCAGTTGGAGCGAGGACTAAAGCAGCCGTCTTTGGATATGCTTAGGCGTATCAGTAATTGTCTTGAAGTCCAGGTATTTGACCTTTTATCAGATAAGGAAGGTTCTAACACCTGGATTAAAAATACTGTTAATAAAAAGTATGATATCATCCGGGAGAATAGCAGAAAAAAATTCATCATGCCGGAAATTCTTACCGAATATGAATTTATTACACCATATTCTGCTGACGAAAGTGACAACTCCCGTATTATTGGAATGCATATTACACTACAGCCTGGTAAATGGTCCTGCGAAAAACCAATTTCTTTAAACTATGATTTTAGTATCTTTGTAATAAAAGGAACCTGTAATGCTATCATAGGGGAGGATACCTCTATTCTAAAAGAAGGTGATAGTATCTATATCTATTCTGGAATAATGCATAATTTTTACAATCCAGGGGATACGGCTCTTAGTATGGTGGGCTACGGTGTGCGTAATCAGCCCTCTCTATGAGATTCCTTTAAATCTGATGATAAAAACCATATTATTTATTTCATAAAAAATTATCAGATAAATCTCATATAATAAATCTTATATTTTAAATTTCATAAAATAATTTTATAATTAATTTATAATTCCTAATTATATTATTATAGATTTTAAACTAAGATACCAAAATATTAACTTACAGTTAATTAACTATGAGTTAATATTAATCCGTATGTATCTCTCTGTCAATAAAAAAATCTATGATTTTGAATATAACAAATCTATGACTTTGAATATATATATCTATATCCGATATTTGTAGTCTCCCTGAATAGATTCTGATATAAAAAGCAGAAGGAATACAAAATGTCGATTCCTTCTGCCAGCAATTCACACCAAGCGTTATTAAATTTCCTTGAACTACCGTAATTCCAAAGATAAGGTCTATTTTCTGATCATTACTATTTTACTTTTTTATAATTGATTCTTACATAATAATGATTAAAATCTGTTATTCATTCATGTATAAATAAATAATTAAATTAACAAAGATAACCTGACACAATGCTGTCAGGTTATCTTTGTTATGATACAGTTACAACTATAATCAATCAAACAGGAGGATTCATTCATGTATAATAAATTCCATTTACCAGAACCCATTGAACAGCAGTTTCATGCTGCAAATACAGACAACCCAGAAGGCTTTTTAGCCACCTTCAAGGAAGATGCCACAGTATTCGATGCTGGAGTAGAATACTATGGTAAAGCCGCTATAAAAGAATGGAGTAATAAAGTCTATTTTAAAGATCACTTAAGATTAGAACTTACTAATGTAGTACAGCATAGTAAGGAAACCGTTGTTACAGCTATAGCAGACGGCGATTTTGAAAAAAGCGGTCTGCCAGATCCGCTTTTTCTGGATTTCCATTTTGTTATAGAGGACAGTCATATAAGTAACCTGAATATCGTACTATCTTCTAATAGCAAAGCGATACCTCTGCCACCTTCTATTGCTGCCTATTATCACGCTTCCGATATATATGACAATGCCTTGCTTGCAGACTGTTTTACAGCCGATGCACTTTTATATGATGAAGATGAGGAATTTCTTGGACCTGAGGTAATCAGCAGTCATATTTTAAAAGCGAACCGAGAGGCAAAAGTAACTTTAGAGATTATGCGCTTTGTGGAGTATAATACTGATTTGGTTGCAACTGCCATGCTTCAAGGTGAATTTGAAGGAAGTCCCCTGCCACTGGATTTTCATTTTACTCTGGAAAACGGAAAAATTAAGACTTTAAATATTACTTTGGAGAAGGATGTATAACTTGATAAATATGTGTTTCACCCAGAAGAAAAAAGGGTTACGGTTTACTGGTATGTTTTCACCCATGGGGGATTTTAGACATTCTTGTGGGTCTTCTAAGCTAGATTTGGGCTTTTTGTTAAATAGGACAAACATTTTCTTGATAAGAGAAAAAGCCTGTACACATGACATAATTTGTGTACAGGCTACAATACGAATTGTATAACAGGCTTCTGGAGCATCAAGCAGTCTGTAAACCCAATTTTTATATTCCTGCTTTATCACTACTGCTTTTCTACTACTTTCTCGTTCCTGCTTTCTTATTCCTTCTTTTCATTCCAAATTCTCATTCCAGATTCTTATTCTTGATTTTAATTCCTGATTTTTATTCCTGATTCTTATTCCTGATTTTCATTCTTGATTTTCATTCTTGATTTTCATTCTTGATTTTCATTCTTGATTTTCATTCTTGATTTTCATTCTTGATTTTCATTCTTGATTTTACAATTAACACACGGGTGGGTCTTGCCCCAAAGCTGGTCTGCTGCAACCGCCCATTTATCAGCAGCTTCACAACATTTTTGTTTTAATTCCTTAACATCTTCCGGGTGAAGCAGATCGGTTGATTTTGCTCCTGACTTCTCAACCATTTCTACCAAGCGCTCCGGATTATCAAGGAGCGGGCACGGACGCAGGTGATTGCTGTTAAAGGGTTGATTTTTATAATACTGCATAAACAGCGGAGCCTGCAATGCTTTAAGTAAAGTTGTATTGTGAATGTTTGAATCAGAATAATGGACGAAGGCGCAGGGTTCAATATCCCCGGCAGAATTAATATGCAGATATCTCCGGCCTCCGGCAACACAGCCACCGGCATGTTCTCCATCATTCCAAAAATCCACACTAAATATTGGTTTTGTCCTGCGGAATTCATTAACTTGGTGATACATAAATTCACGCTGCTTGGCACTTGCTATTAACTCCGGTACCGCATCTGCACCAACTGGTATATAAGTAAAAAACCAGGTAAACTTGGCACCTTTGGCAACTAAATCATCAATAAAAGCTTCACTTCCCACAACCTCTGCATTCTTTCTGGTATAGCAGCAGGACGCACCAAAAGCAAGCTTTTTCTTCTTTAATATCTCCATAGCTTTGATTACCGCTTGATAAGTCCCCTTTCCCCGTCTTGCATCTGTCTCCTCTTCAAAACCTTCTATACTGATTGCCGGTATAAAGTTCTTTACACGAAGCATTTCATCAGCAAAGGCTTCATCAATCAGTGTGCCATTGGTATAAGCCGTAAAAATACAGTCTTTATGTTTTTCACAAAGTTTAATAATATCACGTTTACGGACAAGTGGTTCTCCGCCGGAATAAGCATAAAAATGTATTCCCATCTTCTTACCCTGCTTAATAATATCATCCAGGGTCTTATAGCTTAAGGATTGATTATTACCATATTGTGCCGCCCAACAACCAGCACACTTTAAATTGCAGGCAGAAGTAGGGTCCACTAGTATAGCAAAAGGTATATTACAGTTATACTTCTTTTTCAGTTTATCATGTGTCGAACTGGAGAATATCGTAGCATTAAACAAAAAATTCTGGAAGAAGGTCTTTCTGATTCCCGGATCAATATCCTCCCACATACTAAGTATATATTTGTACCAATTGTTATCCTTATTCTCCAATATATTTCGCAGTACTTTACATTGTGCTTTCAAAATATCATTTTTATCCAGCTTGTCAACTATGTTAACCAGCTTAAGCATTCGCTTTTCCGGATTGTGATTCAGATAGCTATAAACCATATCAGTCATTATTGTCAACGTTTTTTCTTTTAACATATTAGCCTCCTACTATACTTTTTTATAATTAATTTATGATTTTAGGCTGTAAATGTTCTTGTTGAAATATGGTTTATTTTATCGGATTGGATAAAGACAATTGTATTAGTATTTAGAATTTATTGAGGTATCAACATATTTTTTGCTGACAACACAAACAACAAAAAAGTAAAAAAAGTACATTATAAAAAAGCATAAAGAAAATCCACTTGCAGATTTTGTTAATATGTTTTCCATTGCAGAGGGTAAATCCGAATTCAATTTATAATTCAAAAGAGGTACACTTATTACCAACAAAACAAAGCACATAATGGTAGGAATAAATAATTTTAATAAAATCTGTGTTTTTACTAATAGCTTTATCTGTGCTTTGGTTTTCCCTATATAATGCAAGATTTGTAGTTCTTTAGTTTCTCGTTTAAGTTCAATAATCTGCTGTAAGGATAACACTGAAAAATAAATAACAATGAAGATGATGCAAAGGCTAATTTGCAAAAAGCCCATCCATTGCTGGCTTCCAGTGTTAAAAAGCAAAAGATCTGAGTGTAGCATAAGTGTTCCAAACATAAAAGACATTGCTGAAAAGAACAGGCACATACAGAATATGCCGTTCATAACCGCACTGGTTTTCGTTCCAGATGTAATCTGCGCAATCATGTAAAGCCGATTATTTTGGTACAAAGATACTGACTGATTTCTCCTTTTTTCTGCAAAGTACTGAAACAGCCATTTATAAAAGGAAAAAATGGAAAACAGTAGAGGTAATGCGATAAAGGAAATCAATATAGAAGATACTTCTTCCGTTAATCGCACAATACCAAAGAGTAATCCAATCAAAATGAAAAAACTAATGCAAAAGGTGATTCCCCAAATTCGATATTGCTGCATTCCGCCCAATTTCTGATTGAGCTTCTTTTCAATCATAAGTTCTCGAATTTGAAGGTTACTTATTCTTTGCTTTGCGCAAAACACGGACAACAGCTCTACTAAACAAAAGTAAAATAATGTTTGTGTTAAACTCCTTGCGACAAAAGCAAATTGAATTCCAAAAGTATTAAAAACCTGAAACATCGTAGAAAATAAAATAAAGTATATTCCAATGCCAATTAAGCAGCCTATTATAAAACATATAATACCTATCATTAAGAATTCGCAAAGAAACATCCAAGACAACTTACTCTTTTCCATTCCAAGTAACAAGTAATTAGCAAATTCCTTTGCGCGTTGCTTCAACATAAAGTTATTTATGTATCTTACTAAAATTACCAGAATCAAGGTAATTAGTATGGGAAGAGAACTGGTTTGAAAGCCCGCTTGAACTTTTCCGGTTATAGCTATGTAGTTAGATACCATCATGATAACGATTAAGATTGTTAAAGCCGTCATGTACAAGAGATAATCATATATAGAACGTTTTGCGTTACGAAGTGCAAGTTTAAGATACATAATTATCATCCCCTCCTATCTGGGCAACAACTTCTAAAATGCTTGTGAAGAATTCTTGCTTTGTCCGTTGTTCGCGGTCGAGCATATCCTTTATTTCACCGTCCTGCATGAACAGGATTTTATCACAATAACTGGCGGACATTGCATCGTGAGTAACCATTAGAATGGTTGCGCCATATTCTCGACGAAGCATTAAAAACGTATCCAATAATTGTTTTGCTGAATGAGAATCCAATGCGCCGGTTGGTTCATCTGCAAGAATTAAGTTGGGATTAACAGCTATAGCCCTTGCACAAGCGCAACGCTGACGCTGACCGCCGGATATTTCATAAGGAAATTTAAATAAAATATCTGCTATTTCAAGTTTTTCGGCCAGAGCATCAATTATTTGCTTCACATTTTCTTTCTGCATTTTCTTGATTGTCAATGCCAGTGCAATATTTTCATAAACTGTTAATGTCTCAAGAAGGTTGTATTCCTGAAAGACAAATCCTAAATAATCTCTGCGGAATTTGGCTACATCCTTTTCGGAAATATCCACAACGTTTTGTCCGTTGATTTCAATAGTCCCACTCGTCGGTTTGTCAATCGTAGCGATCAAATTAAGCAAAGTGGATTTTCCCGAACCAGACGCACCCATGATCCCCACAAAGCTACCTTGCGCTATCTGGAAACTTACGTTATTTACCGCTAACGTAGATGTGTTTTCATAGTTTTTTTTAACATTTTGCAGCCTTAATATAATTTGCGTGTCGCTGGTATTTTCATGTAGTTCCCATTTATCTTGACCAAGCCAGCTTGTAATAATATCCATAAGTATTTCGTTTGATTTTTCTTTTAGCTTCTCATCAGGGATATGTTCCCCAGATAATAATTCGTTCAAACTAATTTCAAAAAGGTCACATAAGGGTGTAAACAGAGATAAATCCGGCATCGATTTTCCGGTTTCCCATTTTGATACTGCTTTATCAGTAATTCCTAATTTTTCGGCTAATTGATTTTGTGTCCAACCTCTGACTTTTCGGCATTCAGAGATAAATTTTCCTATTTTTGATTGATTCATTCGTCCAGACCCCTTTCTTGATTATATCTTATAAATACCGGTACAAAACTAACACCCACCTGTGGTAGAATTCGAAAGCAATATGAAATATATACTCTACCATTGGTTGATTAGTTTAAAATACTTATTAAAAACCTATACTGTTTCAACAGTAAATTTTCATTTTTATGCTTTTACGTACGATTATTCATTGTCACTGTATCCTTTGCAATACCTATCTTCGGCTTAAATGAACTTCTGCTAAATTATACTAATATTATTATTTTCTTTAATAATATTTATTGAAATTCATATCAACATTCGTATACTTTAATATCTGATCTCGAAATTGCAAAGATTGCTTCGACACATTCATATTATCCATTTAAGAGCTCCCTTATATCCTTTACACGTTTTAATCCGTTACTATTTTTCTTATATAGCTTGTTATCATTTAATTTTCCATTACATATCCTTGTAAAATATCAATTATTTCAGTATTATTACACCTACGTGCAATATCTAACATTGTGCAATTCCTTACAAACTCATTTGAGTATGTTTTGACTAATTCAGGCTTTTTATTTAGTAATTTCAATACCAGATGTTTATCACCAGATCTGATAGCACTAACAAGCGGGTTTGCATTCATTACCGTATCATCCATATATATATCCTTCTCTATCAATACATCAGCAACTTCAGTCATATTCATTTTTATAGCATTTAATAATTCTATTCCACCAAATATATTAATATCAATGCCAGCTTCGATTAAATATGATGCTATATCATTTTTACCTATATTAATTGCATAGTTTAATAAGGAACCATCAAGTGTTACACAATTTTTTATATCATTATCTTCAATGCAGTATCTAAATTCCTTTATACCTTTACTTAATTCTGCAACAGCAGAGTTAATTTTCTGAACATAGTAATCTTCTTCTCCCCAATAAGTATCGGGGTTATATCTGGATATAAATTCTTCATATTCAATCTCGCCTGGTTTAGGCGATAATTTTACTGCTTCAACAAATTCTGAGTCTGGTATATAAATCCCCTCGAGAATATCATCAATTATAATATTCGGAGCTGCATACCGTATTTTCTTATTCAAATCTAAAATACGAATCTCACCGAATCCCTTTACATATTTTTTCCCGTCTACTTCTATTTCACGGTGTTTTCCATTTAAATCATAGTTAAGAGGTGATTCACAGAATAGTTTTAACTGTTCATAAAATTTGTCATCTAAACTGACCTTTTGATTATTAGCGGATTTATTATCATTCCAACCAATATTAAATGCATTTTCAAAATGCTGAAACATATACTTATTTAAGTCTTTATTCATTATAGCCTCCTTATTTATGAATTCTTATCATGGATGTGCTCACTTCGTGAGAGCCATGATATTGAATTAAGAGACATGGATTTATTTAAGTAGTTGAAAGTCCTAAAGCTTAACCATATTAAATTTTATATGGTTTCAATTTTTATCTGCGCATTCATTTCCGTAGCCTTTTCTAATGCATGTCCAAATATCTATGTAACAAACAACATAATCTAAACCATTCTCTTTCAAATACGTTAAATGAATGAAACTAATTTTATATCCTCTTCTTTAATTTTATCAAACAATTCATTTTATCAATAAGATTAAGTTGAACTTCAGTATATAGAAAGCCTCTAACTCTTTAGTTTTTTTGTTGTTCATAATTTTCATATTTCTTAATCATTTTTTTGTCAAATTCAGTTGGTTCTGTTTGCTCTTTAACTAATATTCCCCTATCATCCCATTCCATAAATGACTCACAATATCCATATTTGTAACTACCCTCATACTTTTTTTTACCATCGTCATAACATTGAAAGGACTTTCCATGTTTTGTACCTTTATACATGTAGCTAATACTTTTTACATTACCATTCTCATAGAAACAAACATATTGACCATTTGAAATACCACGAATATAATAGCAGTAGTAATTTAACTTTCGATTTTTATATAGCTCATATACAACTCCCGTAACAGGTTCTTCTACTCCATCTTCTGAAATTCTACACACCTGTTGCCCATATTCTCCACCATAATAAACGATATCTCCGTCAAAATACAGACCTGTTTCCATAACTTCTTTTTGAGTCAAAATTATTTCTTGTTCCATTTATTCACCTCATTCTTATTTAATCTGAAATTATATTAAATCCTTGTAAACTTCATAGGAATTGAATTCATTCAATTCCTTGGTGTTCTCCCACCGTTTTAAATTTTACTTCGGTCTCCTCTCTGAGAATAATTGATTTTAATCCACTTTTTAATTCGCATAATAAAACGCACCTTTCGCAACAAATTTTAATGTTACAAAAAGTACGTTTATACAAGAGTATTGTAACTACTCCTAAAAATCCGATTGTATATCCAAGGCAAAATTTTTCGCTAAAGTCTCTTAAATGTTATTAATATCTCCTGCCATCTCTTCGTAAGAGCTCCGACATTAATTAATTTAAAAGACTGGGATTTAGATTGTTGGAAGTCCTAATGTATAACCATAATTAACTTATTTCAGAAAGCCAGTTATCCAAAGCATCACCCTCTAAGATTTTTTCAGATGGTTGTATATCTTTAAAATCAATTGTCGGTTTCTTTACTATCTTTACAGCCTCAATTTCTTCTCTGGTAATGTACTTAATAAAAACAAACTGCTCTTTCTTTTCAAACACATAATCGTGTGCCAATTGTTCCGAGTTAGTCCATACCATATATGAATTATTTAATACATCATTTTTAAATATTTTATCTGCAAATAATTGAAAATACTCCTCTTGATATTTTATAAACACATCTTCTTTGTATATAACATCTACTTCATCTATATTTACGCTTTTCATAAAAAAATCAATATGTTCTTTTCCTAGAACATCAATATAGTTAGTAAAACCGTCTTCTTTTATATGAGATGTAATTATAAATCCCCCATTTCGTTTTTTAATTTTATATATAGAGCCATTATATTCACAATGCAAATCACTCATATCCAGTCTCCTTCTTTCATTTTAGTACCCATCCAAAATCTGAATCGTATACAAACTGTTGTGTAAGTGTTCCTGTTTCACTGTCATAAACTCCTAAAATATCTCCGTCTATAAAGCTTCTATTATCTTGCACAAGTTCTGGTAGTACAATGTTTTTGCTACCTGTAAAACCACGTCCAGTATAAGGAGCATTTTCAACTGTCGGAAAATCTGTTGGTACTTTAATAGTATCCGCATCTTCTAATACATATGTAATTTTACCGTATACAGTATCAGCATTTCCAACTGATTGTGAAATTCCATCTACACCACTTCCTGTCTTAAATGCTGTATTGTTATAATCCAACCGATTTCCTTCAAATACATCATCTAATGTTTTCAATGCACTAGAATGTTCATCCACTGACACAAACCCTCTTACTCCACTATAATTTTCATTATATAAGTAGTTATATATATCACTTTGAGGTATTGTTTTATTCATCACTGTACCAGACTGTGGCAAGCCAACATCAGCTCTTATTGTATCCACCAATTTCAATTCACCTGGAGTTAATGTTTTATTAGGGTCAAGTAATTTTGAAAACTCATCAACTGACATTCCATTCTTTTCAATTGCAGCCTTTACTTCTGAGGAAGTAAGCTTACTAACTGTTGATTCACTACCACCCTTTAATGCATTATCAATCTTTTCTTTGATACCATTCTTTGAATCCGCATATCCATCCAGGATATTATTCTTTAAATCTACAATATCACTCTTTGAACCATTCTTCAAGTCAGAAAAATTCATGGATCCTTTATTTTTTAACAGCTTAAAGGCATCCCCTTTAAATAACTTTATTGCATTTTTCCCAATCTCTGCAAACCCTACGACATCACAAATTGTTTCCGTGGTATCCAATGCACCCGCACCTAAATTGGAGAGGGCGTTCCAGCCGCCGCTGCCAAAATTGGTCTGCCTCAATACATCCGAGAGCTTATCCTGTTTTCCATATATAACAGCCCATGCAGGATTACCGTCAATGGCAGCATCTGCTGCCCGGAAAGAAGTTGCTACATTGGTAATCCCATTGATGGCTGCTATTCCTGCACCGATTGCTCCGCATACTGCGAAGAATCCGGAAACCGGAAATGCTGCGACAAATAATGCAACCGAAACTGCTGCGACCACAACAGAGCCAACAGCCCTAACGATATATTTTCCGCCCTCACATTCGTACCAGTGCTTTATGGAATCTGCCAACGCTTCAAAGACTGCATTAAGCCCGTCCAAAATATCTGCTATTGTATCCAAAAGTGGTATACTGTTTTTAATGTCCACAATCAAGCCCAGTAATTTTGCCTTCCAGTCATCAATTCGTAAGGCTTTGTGATGATCCAAAAAATACTCTCTTTGAGCTGCTATGGCATCCGCTACTTCCTGATCTATCTGTTCTGCAACTTCAAGCAGATTTGAAATCTGATCAGCAAAATGATAAAAAGCGTCGGATTTTAATTTCAGGGCATTGATTTTATCCTGGACTGAATCACTGGCGCTAGTTAGGTAACCCGATGATGGACCTGCAACACGATCAATCCCTGTTATAATTTTACTTTCCAGTTTTTCGCTATACTCTTTTGAACGTTTTCCTAAGGATTTTGAATTATTTGCTATTGATTCTAATATATCATACTCTAATATAAAATCAGCCATCTTATATAACCCCCTTTTCTTATACTGCCCTCCTGTCATGATACTTTATTGTCATTAGTTTATTGTAAAATGCTGCGAAATTGTAATGACTTATAGTTACTTGTTAATAAATCAATTATTTACTTTTTAATACAACAGAACCAGTACTTCCAATCAATCAATACTAGGTAAATGCTGATTTTTATTGCAACATAATATATTTAAAGTTAGTTAAGCATATTTATAAACCTGCTCATCTAATCTGCTCACCTCGTAAATAATTTGCATGTCTCACTACTTTAATTTAATTTTTCGACTTGTCTATAAGACTAGTTATTCCGTCAAACAAAGCATCTCTCAATATTTCTGTATAATTATTATAACTATCATTTTTTAACATAATTGTATCAAATATTTGCTTAAGTTTTCCATCGACTATTATAGTAATTCCTTCAACTTTTTCACCTGTTTTATCATTTTCAAATTCTTCATTTAACATTGTTATTGTATTCTTGTCGCTCATTAGCACACCTCTAATTCCCATATTGTAAAAAGATATTTTCATTGCCATCGTTTATCCAAAATTTATCCTTATCTGGAACCAGTTCCGTAAAATCTCTATACTCTCCAGTCCATCCTTCTGGAATATAATCTTCAAATAATTGCAGGTTCAAGAAACATTGAATAAAATTTTTTGATATCAAAATCAACAACCTGACCTTTCGTCTGAAATATCTTCAAAATCCAAAACCGTTTCTATTGTAAGCTCGATGAAGCTTATTATAATCCATAAACCACAAATCTTTATCCGTTACATACCAACTACATACTTTATGAAAATTTCAATACCAGATGTTTATCACCATATCTTATAGCACTAACAAGTGGGTTTGCATTCATAACCGTATCACCCATATATATCTCTTTCTCTAACAATAAATAAGCAACTTAAATCATATTCATTTTATAGCATTAATAATCCTATTCCACCAAATATATTAATATCAATGCCTGTTTTAATTAAATATGATGCTGTTTCAGTTTACCTATACTAATTGCATAGTTTAATTCAGTAATTCAATATAGCTGTCATTTATATTCCCCATTTGATTATTAATGGTGTTCTTCGTTGCAATTAAGAAAAATATGAAGCTAGTTTTAAATTATTTTGTAGTTGCACTTATAGTGGCTGCCTATATTATATGTGGTAACTGGTCCATAAGACGTTCAATGTCTTTCTGAGTATTTTCATCTAATTTGTTCATACTATCTTCATACAGCACCAATGATTCACTGGTATTGAGCAATTTTAATGCAGCCATAGCTAAATGTCCATTATTCCATAGCCCAATTACCTTTGATTCCTGATTTATTCTCAACGAAATTTGGTATAGTTTATTTATGATGCTACTTTCCTCAGTCTTTCGCTTAATTATAGCCATTATTGCATTTGCTTTAACCAATATTAATGCACTTTCAAGATATTGGCTTAACTCATTATTAGTACAATTACCTTGCCTAATCTTATCAATAATATCTTGTATGTTGTTCATTTAATCACTCCTATTGCGTTAGTAATAAAGTATAATTAAATTTTATATGGTTTCAATTTTTATCCGTGTATTCATTTCCTTAGCCTTTTCTAATGCATGCTTAAATGTAGTAATTAAATCTTCCCCTTCACTTGTAACAAAGTAATTCGACAAATCTGTGATATCGTTACTAATATTATTTCCCCATGGTGGACGTTTGGTCAAATCTTCAATATCCCATACTACTTTATCAACAGAAAATTTTTTAAGGCTCTGGTATATATCTTCTAACTCTATAAGTGCTATGTCTAATTCTTCACAATTAATTTCTCCTTGATATAACTGGTTCATAATTACAGGATACCTACTGCCCCAATTATTATCTTCCAAATTATATGCTATGGTAGAAAAAAATGAATGAAAAAAATCCCCACTACCAACTTGATACCAAAAGAAACTCACACTTAATCCGACTGTCATTCCTACTTCTCCTTAATTAGTTTTAATTTTTATAGTTATTCCATTATTTGTTCGTTTCATTATATCATTATATAAAGACGTCAGGTCTGCATTAGAAACATTCTGTCCTCTGATATCAATCAAAACAGTTTGTTTAGTACCATCAGGCAATTTATCAACTCGCTGGTAATATTGTTTTGCTATATTCTTAGCAAGATTACTTCTACCAGTTGCAGTTTCAACCTTATAATTCTTGACATCTATACTACTACCTTCTTTATACAAATCAGGTCTGACACTTCCCTTGGTCCCATATGGTACTTCATTTCCATCAATAAATGATTTTTGTTCAGCGTATTCTGGGAATTGTTTTGAAGCATCTATTTCAGATTGTCTCCAAGAAGGTCTATTAATAGTTTTATTGCCACCCTTAACAACATCATTAACCTTATCAAGTTCTTTTAAATGTTGATAATACTCCTCTGCATTCATACCATATGGTATATCATGAGCACCTGTTGCTAAATCATCCCAATGCTTATTATATCTGGTAAGGTCATCTACAGACATATCACCCAATGAAGACTTAGGGGGTGTTATTTCTTTGATACCATTCTTTGAATCCGCATAGCCATCCAGGATATTATTCTTTAAATCTACAATATCACTCTTTGAACCATTCTTCAAGTCAGAAAAATTCATGGATCCTTTATTTTTTAACAGCTTAAAGGCATCCCCTTTAAATAACTTTATTGCATTTTTCCCAATCTCTGCAAACCCTACGACATCACAAATTGTTTCCGTGGTATCCAATGCACCCGCACCTAAATTGGAGAGGGCGTTCCAGCCGCCGCTGCCAAAATTGGTCTGCCTCAATACATCCGAGAGCTTATCCTGTTTTCCATATATAACAGCCCATGCAGGATCACCGTCAATGGCAGCATCTGCTGCCCGGAAAGAAGTTGCTACATTGGTAATCCCATTGATGGCTGCTATTCCTGCACCGATTGCTCCGCATACTGCAAAGAATCCGGAAACCGGAAATGCTGCGACAAATAATGCAACCGAAACTGCTGCTACCACAACAGAGCCAACAGCCCTAACGATATATTTTCCGCCCTCACATTCGTACCAGTGCTTTATGGAATCTTCTAACGCTTCAAAGACTGCTTTAAGCCCGTCCAAAATATCTGCTATTGTATCCAAAAGTGGTATACTGTTTTTAATGTCCACAATCAAGCCCAGTAATTTTGCCTTCCAGTCATCAATTCGTAAGGCTTCGTGATGATCCAAAAAATACTCTCTTTGCGCTGCTATGGCATCCGCTACTTCCTGATCAATCTGTTCTGCAACTTCAAGCAGATTTGAAATCTGATCAGCAAAATGATAAAAAGCGTCGGATTTTAATTTCAGGGCATTGATTTTATCCCGAACTGAATCACTGGCGCTAGTTAGGTAACCCGATGATGGACCTGCAACACGATCAATCCCTGTTATAATTTTACTTTCCAGTTTTTCGCTATACTCTTTTGAACGTTTTCCTAAGGATTTTGAATTATTTGCTATTGATTCTAATATATCATACTCTAATATAAAATCAGCCATCTTATATAACCCCCTTTTCTTATGCTGCCCTCCTGTCATAATACTTTATTGTCTTTAGTTTATTGTAAAATGCTGCGAAATTGTAATGACTTATAGTTATTTGTTAATAAATCAATTGTATTTTTTCAATATAATAAAACCAGTACTTCCAAACTATCAAATACTAGGTAAATACTGGTTTTTAATGCAAACGATATAATACTTAATATCTTCATAGTTAGTTAAGCATATTTATGAAATGAAGTTATAATATTGCATAACTTTACAAAAAACACCTTTATTCAATTACCACATGAAACAAAAATTGATTTGTATTATCATATTCTTAAGGTTGTTCATATAATTCAAAGCCAATCCAATTATTTTCTTCTATTATTTTTTTTATTTTATTAGATACATATATGGCAGCTACACTTTTTGAACATCTAAAAATATCATATTGACTACATACTTCTTTATCTAAATAAGTTGCCTGAGGAACAAATGTATATAAATTATATTTTTCATTATATTTATATTTACTCTTCTCCATATTAAAGGCATCAATAAAGTTATTTATATACATTAACACATAATTATTATTAATATTGTTAGTAACTACATCAACCAACTTTATCGGAAAATATTGTAGTCCTTTAATATCCATTTCCACAAATTTCTCCATAACTCTAACATGAATGATAGGCCATCGTTTTACATTTAATAAATAATCACTTTCTAAATTTGATACCTTTGAACTATAGTAAAATTCAATGTTGGGCCAATCAACTATATTACGTTTGGATAAGATAATATTATCAAAATATCCTTTTTTAACATCCAAATATACTATATCATCTAAATTAGTGGTTTCTGCATAAATGGTGTTTGTTCCATCTTTTATAGAATCATCTATTCTATCCATATCAAATGTTAATTTATAAAACATCCTTTTTACTCCTTTAAATTTTTCCAATATTTTGAATACAACATGTCAGGATTATCTCGAATTATACTCTTTATCTCGCTTTCATATAATTCTAAAAATATATCCTTGTTCCCCTGTGCAATATTATCAATATTCTTCATTTCATCTAATACAAAATCATGATAAGCATTTGGATGCCTTCCTTGATGATGAAGTAATTCCTTGTTCCAATCGTCATCTAAATTAAGCTCATATTTATCAGTGATATCTTTAAATGATTGTGTATATGTTTTGCTCTTATCAGTAGCATAGTGATGTACTTGTTTGGGTTTAGTTGTTAATTGTGAATTTTTTAAACTCTTATCCGCCCCTTTAATAGCATCATTTACCTTATCAAGTCCTTTTAAATGTTGATAATACTCCTCTGCATTCATACCATATGGTATATCATGAGCACCTGTTGCTAAATCATCCCAATGCTTATTATATCTGGTAAGGTCATCTACAGACATATCACCCAATGAAGACTTAGGGGGTGTTATTTCTTTGATACCATTCTTAGAATCCGCATAGCCATCGAGGATATTATTCTTTAAATCTACAATATCACTCTTTGAACCATTCTTCAAGTCAGAAAGATTCATGGATCCTTTATTTTTTAACAGCTTAAAGGCATCCCCTTTAAACAACTTTATCGCATTTTTCCCAATCTCTGCAAACCCTACGACATCACAAATTGTTTCCGTGGTATCCAATGCACCCGCACCTAAATTAGAGAGGGCGTTCCAGCCGCCGCTGCCAAAATTGGTCTGCCTCAATACATCCGAGAGCTTATCCTGTTTTCCATATATAACAGCCCATGCAGGATCACCGTCAATGGCTGCATCTGCTGCCCGGAAAGAAGTTGCTACATTGGTAATCCCATTGATGGCTGCTATTCCTGCACCGATTGCTCCGCATACTGCAAAGAATCCGGAAACCGGAAATGCTGCGACAAATAATGCAACCGAAACTGCTGCGACCACAACAGAGCCAACAGCCCTAACGATATATTTTCCGCCCTCACATTCGTACCAGTGCTTTATGGAATCTTCCAACGCTTCAAAGACTGCATTAAGCCCGTCCAAAATATCTGCTATTGTATCCAAAAGTGGTATACTGTTTTTAATGTCCACAATCAAGCCCAGTAATTTTGCCTTCCAGTCATCAATTCGTAAGGCTTCGTGATGATCCAAAAAATACTCTCTTTGCGCTGCTATGGCATCCGCTACTTCCTGATCAATCTGTTCTGCAACTTCAAGCAGATTTGTAATCTGATCAGCAAAGTGATAAAAAGCGTCGGATTTTAATTTCAGGGCATTGATTTTATCCCGGACTGAATCACTGGCGCTAGTTAGGTAACCCGATGATGGACCTGCAACACGATCAATTCCTGTTATAATTTTACTTTCCAGTTTTTCGCTATACTCTTTTGAACGTTTTCCTAAGGATTTTGAATTATTTGCTATTGATTCTAATATATCATACTCTAATATAAAATCAGCCATATGAACTCCCATCTGTGTGCTTTAGCACACATGTAAATGCTGCCCTCCTGTCATAACACTTTATTGTCATCTTTAATAGTGTCATCTTTAATAGCTTCAAAACCGTTCCTTATATTCAATCTTTAATCCAGACAGTTCTGACAGGTTGTCTATGAACTCTTTCGCATTGGCAGTATCCAGATAAAGAATATGTATTCTTGTATCATCCCCATTAACAATTATCTTGTTACCGGGATATTTCTTTTGATTTTCAGACTGTACCTGGATAATTGGTTTTCCCGATATCCGCAGTCTGAGAAGTTCCTGACAATACTCCAGACCATAAATTTTCTGATAGGGAAAAGTGATAACTTCTTTCCGCTCTCCCATTCCGTCTCTTCTGTCAATTTTTAAATAGTCGAGTATTAACTCATTACTTTTTATAGCTGCTTCTACTGTTGTGGATACAATCCCGCCTTGATCTGCCGCCTGGTTCCTGTAATATACATAGAATGCCAGGGACAGAAGAAGCAGTTTTAGAACCTGATAATTAAAGTCACTGGTAATAAAGCTGAAAACAATTAAAACAACGGAAGAAATCATAACAAATTTAAGCAGCTTTAATCTCTTGGCACTGCTCTGGGTTCTGGGTACTTCTACCTTACTGTTAATTACATAATTTTTCTCCATGTTCTCTTCTTCTCCTTATCTAAATATGTTTAATTTATACTTAAACCGCGCAATTATTTTTTTGTATTGCTATACTTGATAAAATCAAAGCTAGAGGTAGTTAAGAAAGATTAAGTTGGCTGATTTTATCAAGTAATTTTTAGTTTTTTACTACAAAGTTTAAGTTATATATTCATAATACAGCTACATAGGAGCCGCCGTAAAGAAGATTATGGTTATTTTTTCCATTCTCTTTCTTAAGCCATGGTTGTGTATTGACTGTGATTCCACCTTTAACCCAGATGAATGTTATATCTGTAGTGAGCACCAATGGTAATTAATCCAATTACCGATGGGTTCTCCATTAATGCAATTTAATTTTATCTGCCGTATCAAATACCGTCTGGTATTTATTGTCTGCAATCTGCATATTATCGGACATATGCTGGATTACATCTATATAATCCGTGATATTTTGCACCCATTCGTTATCGTACTTTTTAAAAAACGCATCCCCGGCTTTTGAATCCCAGCCATCCTTAATACCATCAACGGCTGTAGACAACTTTGACTTTAATGCTCTCATCCGCTGTGACTGTTCCTGGTAGGTTACTTTTGCCTTCTTTAGCGCTTCCTCATTCACTTTAAGCATGCTTACTCCACCTTCCTTACTCTTTATTTGCGGGCAATAGTGCGGTTAAGCCGCCAAGGCTTCTTGCCTTTGCTCTTGCCTCTTTTGCTTCTTCCTCCCGTCCCATCTCAGACAGTACCATACCGCGTATCGTATAAAACTCGCTTGAATCATCCTTAACTTTTATAATATACTCCGTAAGTTCCAGTGCTTTTTCATACTGCTTTAATTCCTTTAAGCATAATATCCTGAATACATAAGCATCCAGGTGATGCGGATACTTTAGTGTATGGTTGCGCAGTATCTCAGCCCCAGCCTGATAGGATTCACTGGCATCTGTTTCTCGGTTAAGCTTATGTAAACAAAATGGTTCATAGTAGTAAGCTGCCAGGGTATAAAACCCTGTTTCCTCCATATCTTTTAGAGACTTTGCACAAATCAGGGCATTTTCAAAATCTTCAACATTGATGTAGCAGTTTAAAAGAAAATATTCAGCCACCGGTTCGCTTTCAGGCGGGTCTTTTTCCAGGGCAGCTTCTTTTACTATAATTAAGTTTTGAATGGTCTCCTGCATATCCCCTTTTAAGGCATAAATACGTGCCCTCTCTATAGCAGCCTCCCGCTTTTCTAATCGATTTCCTTCTCTTCCCTCTTCCTCTGTCAGTACCTTTAAGGCCTCCTCAAACCGGTTTAATTCCGCATACAGATTTGCTTCGTCAAGAATGAAACCGGAGTCCTCCGGAAATGCTTTTTTGGCGGCTTCTAATACCTCCCAAGCCTTCTCATACTCTTTCAGGTCAATATATAATCGGATTTTCATATGATATCCTTCAAAATAGTCCGGACACTCAATCGTCATCTCCTCCAGATTCTGAACGGCTTCGTGGTATTTCTTCTGTTTTAGGTATAGCTGTACTTTTCTAAGTCTTATTTCTCCCCGTAAGGGTGCTTTTAAAATAGCTTTTGTATAATTTCTCAGAGCTAATATTTCCTCTCCATCTTCTTCATACACCATCCCAAGATTATAATAAAGCTCAGATTCTTCATACCCTTTGGCAATTGCCTGATTATAATATTGAATTCCTCTTACCTTTTCACTTTTTATGAAACTGATATTTCCCAAATGATAATAGATTTCTCCGGCTTCACCATTTACCTTAAGTGCTTTAAAAAAGGCATCCTCCGCAGGACCATATTGTGCCAGATTGGTATAAGCAATTCCCATGCCAATATAAACTCCTGGATTAAAAGGATTTTCCTTTTCTGCTTTTTGAAAATATTGCAGTGAATATTCATACTTACCATTTCCAAGGAGTACCTCTCCCTGGGCCTTATACTCCGTTGCTAAGATCTCATCCATGTCTTTACATTCCTTTCTACTTATCTGGCAGCTGAACTTGATGACTGCCTCTCACTGGCTTCCCGTCTGCGTTCCTCGGCTCTGCGCTCCTCTGCTCTTCGCTCTTCCTCAAGCCTTCTCTCTTCGGCGCGGATTGCTGCTTCTGTATTGGCGATTTGGGTTGTCAAGCTGGAAATCCTGTTTTGCAGTTCGACAATCTTATTTTCAACGGTTGTTTTTTCTCTTAGTAAGTTTGAATTAGCAGAAGAAAGTTTTGCATCTGCCCAGGGGTCTTGTTCCCTCTCCTTTTCAACATCATAGGAGCGTTGTGTCATATTTCCATTTCCCTTAATTCCGTCTGTAATCTTGCCTGAGGTTTTACTAGTATATCTGGAGATATCACTGGCATAATCATCGAAATCCCTGCTTAAATCAGATAGTAAATTCTTAATGTCAACCAGTCTTTGCTTCTGAATTTTTAACTCCTCCTGGGCTTTCCTTAAGTTTTCTTTATACATACTAAGGGAACTATTCAAACTGCTTAAATAACTCATAAAAAACTCCTCCTTCCTATAACAGGGCATAGTCTCTAGTCTTTAGAATGAACCTGGCTATTTGGTCATTTTTTTCTGTAATCCCTCATCTGTAGTAATATAAGCACTTAGTCCATCTACTAGCGCATTGTATAATTCGTATAAAATATCCTCAATATCTGTCAGCTGCAGAAAAATTGCATCATAATCCTTTTCAAAAGCCTTTCTACCTTTACCGCTCCAATTCAGCAGCAAATCTGTAGTGGCTAACTTTACCGTTGTACGGATGCTGTTATATTCTTTTACCCCTTCATTAAAGGCCTGAATGGCCGCATCCATCTTACTGGTATCCAACTTTCTTATAACTACTTCCTCCATGTTTATACCTCGTCCTTTCCGAATATGATTTTTTGCTTTTGAACTCCTTTTTCGGTAATAAAATAAGAGTCCCCTAATTCGATTTCTTTCTTATAATTTCTTACAACCGCAACCGGTACTTCCAATAACTTAAGATTTGCCAAGTCCTCAAATACAAAAGTATTCTTATTCTCCTTAAGCAGCTTTAAAAGCTCGGAAGCGCCATAGGCAATTGTAGCATTCTCTACATCTGCAAATATAAAGCAGACTTTTAGTTGTTTATAATTTTTAAGAATTCCTTTTAATAAATCCAGTGAGTTTTTACTAATTCCATCAGTACCATAAATACTGTTGTTTTTGATAACGAAAAGCAGCAAAGGCTTGTCCTGCAAGGCTTTTATTCCGCTTTCCATAATTAATTCAGACCTTACTAAGAGTTCTGAATTTATCTCCTCAATAATTGGCTCAAAATCATTAAAATCAATTGTATATTTTTCTACAATACCTGAGGTTTTCAAATGATTCAGCCGTTTTTGGTAATCATCCACGATATAAGCTTTTACCGGATAATCAAACATCCCCTGCCTTAAATAATGGAATATTATTGTTAACAGGTTGGTTTTACCACTATTGTCTCTGCCAGTTATACTTAGTAACTGCATTTTTAACAAATCAATAAAGCTTAAGTCCACGGTATCATAATCGATACCAATTGGTACGCTGTAGGATTTCTGATGGGTATAGTTCAGATTCTTAATGATAAACTCGTAATTTAAAACCTGAGGTACTTCAGGAATCCGTCTTGTATAACGCTCCGGATATCTGTTGTTTATCTCTTTGATATATTCTTTAATACCTTCTACCCGTTCAATTTCCTTTTCGCCCTGGAAGGCAAGATAGGTCTGATACTCATAGATGTTTTTATTAATCTCTACAAGTCCTCTGCCCGGTACATTCTTTGGCTGAATCCGGCACTTATCAAAAAGTGCACGGTATTCATCGGCCGTATTGCAGTAGAGGCAAATCCGATTCGGAAAATTACTTAAGTATTTATAACTGATTCCACTGGATTGCTTTGAGGTTATAATCAAGCTGATTCCTACGGAGGTACCTTCTCTGCATATATTAAGGATATTTTCCTCGTACTCTGGATATAGTTCTTTTAAGGCTAAAAAATTATCAACCATTACTATAATGTTGGTCATATCGGTATATCCGGCCTCTTTATAAGAACTAAAGGAGGTAATACCGATTTTGGAGAATTTCTCTTTTCTTTCCTTAATTTCTGAACTTAACATGCGAATCAGATTCTTAAGCTTTTCATCCTCAGACGCCAATACCACTCCGCCAAGATGATTTAAGCCTTCAAACACACTTAAGGCCATGGAACCAAAATCCATAATATAAAGGGATACTTCCTCTGGTGAATACTGATCGGATATTCCCCTTATAATGGTTTGCAGCAAACTGGTTTTACCAAACTGGGAAGCTCCAAGAATAAAGGTATTCCCGCTTTGGATATCAAGGGTTACTTCCTCCTGACGCTGATTACTTGGATCATCATAGATTCCCAGTCGTATTGAGGTCTGCAAATTTTTTGCAGCTTTTACTATTTTTTCATATACGATAACCTCTCCAAGGGGCGGCATACAGATACCGGGAAGCTGTTCTATCTTATGCTCCAGGCAGTAATTATGTATATATCCCACCACTGCTTCAAGCTGTGTCTCGCTATCTTTATTGGAGGTTCCTTTTTTGCTTTTATAAACAGGAGTCCGCTTACCGGATAAGGAGATTTTTGAAATAATATGCTCTTTTTTCATTGCCGCTTCCTCCATGCTGGTGGAGGCACCGCTGTAAGCGGACTGGAATAATTCAAATATTTCATTATTTCCGACCTGCAAATATGCCCGGCCTGGTTCCTTAATCTCGGCTGCTAAAGGAGTCTTTAATACTTCATTACTATCCTCTTTATTCTGAACCTTTAAACAAAGCTTGAATTTTGAATTGGACCAAATCTGGGCATCCACCACACCACTGGGTTTCTGGGTCGCCAGAATCAGATGGACACCAAGGCTTCTGCCGATTCGCGCCGCACTGATGAGTTCTTTCATAAATTCCGGCTGATCCATTTTTAATTCAGCGAATTCGTCGACAATCAAAATCAGATGAGGCAGAGGTGTTTTTAATTCGCCTTTTTTAAACATCTTAATATAAGCATCGATATGATTTACATTAGCCCCAGCAAACAGTTCCTGGCGTTTTCTAAGTTCAGCCTTAATGGATAAAAGAGAACGCTCTATTTCCCTGCCGTCAATATTGGTTATAGCGCCTACTAAGTGAGGTAAATTCTTAAACTGGTTTACCATACCGCCTCCTTTAAAGTCGATGATTACAAAGCCGACTTCATAAGGATGAAACAAGGTTGCCATGGACAGAATATAACTTTGCAGAATTTCGCTCTTACCAGAACCGGTCGTTCCAGCAACCAGACCGTGGGGACCATGATGTTTTTCATTTAAGTCCAGGCATACCACTTCTTTTTTGGAATTAACGCCAAGGGGTGCTGCCATGGATTTATAAATTTCTGATGTTTCCCATCTTTTATCAACCTCCAGATCATCTACCGACAGAATCCCCAGCAGTTCATAAAGGGAGATATTCTTGGTAAGAGAGCCTTCCAGACTGACCTCTTCACAATATACCGGTGATAATTTTACTGCGATATTAAGGGCTGTGCTGTCATCAACAAACTCATACTGAAACTCATTTACTTTGGTGGAGTCCGCCTTGTCAATTAGTTGTCCAAGCCTTTCATTCCGGTTTAAGACAATGATTTTCTGACAGCCCAGGGGAAGAAGTTCTTTGTATTCTTCAAAAAATATAAAAGTAACTCCCAGATCTGACGCTTTCTCAATATACTGAGAGATTGGATGACGCTTAATCCCAATTTCGTTATATACAAATACTACAATTCGAGGATTTATAATCTTATCATTTTCTCTTCTGGAGAGTTCTTTATAGAGGTATTCGAATAAAATATTCCTGCTTTCCTCATCACAAACAATGTTACGCATTCCCAAATCATCATTCTGCAGATGGGGCAGCAGACGAATCCATTCGATATACTTTGAGTATTCTTCTTCAATAACAAAAAATAACTTTAAATCACTATAGTACTGCCTTATACATAAATCCAAAAGCATATTCTTACAAACTTCTCTGATATAGTTATCATCCCCAACCACACCAACGGCACTGCACTCCGTAAGTTTTAGGACAATAGCAGCATCCTTTAAAAACTGATACGCTGTAGTAACCTGCTCCGGAATATTAGCCATGGAGTCTTCTGATTCAAACCGTTCCAGCTTTTTATAACCTATCTGACGGTTAGATTCTATGGCTCCGGTGCCCAGTCTTACATCTAGAAAGTCCTTATCCTCATAACTTCGGTTAAACAAATCCCCGGAGAAATCTTTAACCAGATCCACCTCATATTCCAGGGAATAATAAGAATCATTGATAATCTGTAATTCCTCTTTTCTTTTAGTCTCAATTTCTTCCTGCTTATGTTTAATATAATTGGTATACATGGATTTCCGGTCTTTGGTGGAGGTTTTGTATTCTTTATCTTCATCGATAATACCGTATATGGAAGATAAAATACCCATACTCATGGAACAGACACTAAATATGATAAAAGACCCGCCGCCACCCATAACTCCTCTTAAGACCACCGTCAGTCCAAGCGTAGCAAAGGCTGGGGCCAGCTTTAGTATTATATTTCTCTTTGGTTTCTTTGGCTGCTCCGGAGGATCTAATATAGAGATTTCTTCTGTTGGTATCAAGGAGATAATCCGTGTATTTCTGTTAAACCTTGGATAATCCAGATGACTTTTTGCATCATTGCTGCTTATGTAAACTAATGAAGGTATTTCCATTGTACTTGCCTGGGACGTGTAGAGTTTCCCGTTTTTATAATAAAAGCTGAAGCCAAGAAGGGAGAAAAAGTCCAAGTTTTTTAATTCGGCTTTTTGCCTTACCTTAGCACCATTTACATAAAGTCCATATCTGGTATTATTATCAATAACAAAAAGTTTTCCCTGTTCTTTTATCAGGGTAATAAAGTCCGAGCCAATCAGTTCGTCCTTTAGCCTGATATCACTGTTATCCTTTCCGCCAATGACGATCTGATTACTGTAGCTGATATCAATTTCTCTCCCATAATCCTTCTGTTCAAAATCAAAATCCAGTACAAAGCTGACACGAAAGACCTCCTGGCTTGATTTCTGATACTTTATTATGAAATCGTCGCCATGAGACAGTTCTCTGCTGACCAGCTTTATTATGCCATCAGAGGATATGTAGACATTATCGTCGCAGCGAAGAATCCATTCCCCATTCGTATTGATAAAGGTAAGTTCAAAATCCTGAAAAAACCGTTCCGTTCCCAGGCGGATATCGCTGTGTTTATAGGTTCCTAACTTCACTTCTTTGTTTTCTACCGGAAGTTCAATCTCTTTATATAACCGTTTGCCAAGAATAATAATTTTATATCGCTTATCCACTATTAACCTACATTCTTGCGCACGCTATTTGCGCATACCAAGTTTGTGGTGCGCAAGCACAAACTTGCGGTTGAAACATTTATTTTCAACCTACATCCCCTATTCTGTAATATTAATTGTTGTCCCGTTTCTTAACCCATACTCTGCAATACACTTATTCCCCTTTAAAAATGCAGTCGGATTTTCCGTTTTTAAATAACAGGTTGACAAATCAGTGGTATCAAACCCCAGTCTAAAACCTTCATTTAATCCAATGATTAATTCATTTACCGTAATGTCCAGAGGGATATCAACATCGATTTTTTTATTTTCCTTATGGATGTGTAATATTGCCGTAATTCTATCCTTATTCATAAAAATCACCTTTCAAAATGGAATAACCCCTATATCAATCAGATAAACCTTAAGGCTAACTTTTGAACACTACGGTTGTTTAAAAACCGGTTCCGTTCAGGTTCTCCCCTCTCCGGCAGGTATTCTATATATTCTGTCATGGTACACAAATTCATAAAATGGTCGCTGTTTAAATAGTCTTCTTTTTCACTCCTGTATTTGTTACAGATAAATACAAAGCGTTCCGTATCGGAGCAATCAATATTCCTTAACAAACAGTCCAGTTTATACGCAGAACCCATATCCTGCCCTGCAACAATAATGGTATGATTTGCAAAAGCCATAAGCCTTGAGATATCCTCCGTAAAATCACTGGCACCGTCAACGATAATATAGTCATACTCCCTGGAGGTTTTGATGTAGTTCATTAAATTAATATAATCTTCTCCCTTAATGGTAAGGGCTGGAAGGGAAAGGTAAAAAGGCGGAACGATATCAAAGGTTCTGGTAAGGATCTTGGATTTCATATCCTCATAAACATACTCATTTCTCTGAATCATCAACTTTTCCGCACCCATTTCCATAGCCTTTAAATCCTCTATAACACTGCCAAAGGTTTGAAGACTGTCCATTCCAATAAACAGCACCTTCTTATGGTATTTCGCAAACGCTTCACATAATGCCGCTGCAACAGAAGTTTTCCCGATTCCACCAATCGGGGAGTAAATCATAAATACTTTTGTATCTTCTGTGCTATTAAGGGGTACGGTTCTTGAGGAGGATTTATTAATTACTTCATTATATATCTCTTTTACACTGGTATATTTGTAAATCTCGTTGGTATCGAAGTCTCCTAAATTGTTAATCCCGGTTTCTTCTTCCTTAAGTATGAAAATATTTGCAATGTTATGTTTCTCAAGCTCTGAGCTATATAGTTCTTCGTTGATAATTAAAATATCTAGTTTCTGAGGGGTTTCAAAATATTGTTTTAGATAATCCCTGTCAGTTATTACGATAAGATCTACCTTGTCCTCTAATTCATCAATAAACTTTCGTTCCAGGGGCATCAAATACCGCTCATCGGTGTCTGCCAGTATAATTTTAATAGTTGCCACTATCTGCTCTCCTTTCTAGTAAAAGAAAACAGCTTTTTCACATTGCCAATCAAATCATTATTCTCTGCCGTTTTCCCTGATGTCCTATCCTTCGCCTTACTTCCTAGTGTCCCAAGCTTCTTATAATTGTTTTGCTTAAATTCTTTTAAAACAGTGCAGATCTCTTCTATTGCAAAGCCAGGATTGTTCATGGCCTGACAAAGGGTTGCTATATAAGGATTCTTTCCGGTATAAGTACTAAGAATAACACAAAGATTCGTCTTAAGTTCAGCTTCAAAGATACTAAAGTTCTCGCTGTCAGATTCCTGATTAACCGGCAGATAGATCAGGTTCACCTGATAATTTTCCCCGTCAAGAAAGATATGATCCGGTGAAATCAATATGTTTTCGCATTGCATGAAACCGTTAGATTTAGCCAATAGAATGGTTTCTAAAAGATTAATAAGTACATTAAGAGTTGTATCAAATCTCAAGGTGTACAACAAAGCTTCTAAGGTTTTATATTTTGAAATATCATAGATTAGCTTGTCCTTTCCATTATGGGTTACTTTCGTACACCGAATAAATCCGTTCTTCTCCTGTCCTAACAGGACTTTATAGCCTACTGCAAAGAAAAGTGACGGTGATTCTAATATATATGCATAATTCTGTGTATCTTTTATCTCTATTACTTTACCCATGAAGTTCATCATAACTGCCTCCGTATCCCGGTATTGCCAGGTTTCATATACCGGTTCTTCCTATTTTTTATTACTTACTGCCCGCATTTTTTTTATTTTTGTGTGTTTCATAATAATGCGGTTTAATTCTTTTTCTGCTATCTCTTCCTCTTTCGTTTCAGGACCGTCAGGATTTGATAAAATCCAAAGAATAAAAGCATAATACTTTGGAATATCGGTCTCCATCATTTCAATTTCTTCCATAGTGGGATAATAACGAAATGCGGAAAACTCAATGGTATCAACAATTGAAAATAAATCATCCATGTTTTCATGAGTCATGGTAACGTAATTTTTAACTTTCATAGTTCCGATATTTTCTTCTGAAATCTTCAAATTTATCCTCCCATTCTACTATATGTTCATGATATACAGTTGTTTGATTTTTGCCATGTTGTTTTGAATAAAATAAAGCCTGGTCACATTTTTCTATTAATTCCTGAGGCATTGCTCCTCTTATGTTATTCTCTATCAAACCGATGCTAACGGTAATCGGCTTTTTTGTCCTTGCCCAGTCAGCATTATGATCATAGGTTTTTTCACTAAATATTTTCCTTATTTTCTCCGCAAGCCGAAACGCTTCATCATCTGTAGTCTTTGGAAAGATTACCGCCATATCCTCTCCGTTATACCGAAAGCCAATATCCTGATCACGGCACCCTTTCTTAATCGCTTTCACTAAAGTCATTAAAACATAATCCCCAAAAGGCAGCCCATAGGTATCCTTAACATATTTAAAATTATCAATATTAATAATAATGAAACAAAAAGGAGCCATTAACTGAACCTTCTGTGCTACCGCTTCATAAAAAGCACCGGTATTATATAACCCGGTCACGCTGTCCCTCTTTGATTTATCCTTAAAAAACTCTGATTTTGCACTTAAGGACAAGGTGTCTTCGGTTAAATTTTTAATAATATAGAGTATCTGCAACAACGGAATAACAAAAAGCAGCAATTCCGTGAAAATATTAGTTTGAAACGGCTTAAAAAATACAGAAATAATAAGGGTTACAACCATAAAGCCTGCCGTTATAAAACTTTCCCGCCTGATTAATTCAATATCCTTTCTTAAGGTCATAACAAAAACAGGAAGAATCAGAGCTAACGCCGCCGGGAAAAAATTATTGTAAATAATACTATCCATAGAAAAAAACAATGTTATAAAACACAAACTAAATGTTAAACTGGTGTTATCATTTGTTTCTTCCAAATGAAAACTATCTCTCAGAAGCCATAAAATCAACTTTATCGAAACAAAAAACACCGTAACCAAAGTTCCAAAAAGACTGATATTAAATAAAAAAACAATACAACTAAACACAATTGATGCAATTAAATCAAAAATCAAAACCTTTTTATAACACTCATAAAACTTATCCTCTTCCATCCCTAACCCCCTCTATAACAACTCATTTTTAGAACTATTTTTAGATACCGCCGAAACAATAAATGTAAAAACTACAAACAACATGTTTAAACTCTAGTAAAAACTAAATGTTTTACTCCTAAGAACAGTAAAATAAATAATAGTAAAATAAATAATAGTAAAATAAATAACAGTAAATAAATAACAGTAAATAAATAATAGTAAAATAAATAGCAGTAAATAAGTTATAGTAAAATAAAAATAGTACAAGAAATAAAATTATAATTTAACAAATAACAAAACAATATAAATTAAAATCAAAACAATCATTATAGAAATAACCATAAGCACCGGCTTTAAATTTAACGGAGTCTTCTTTTTCCCCTTTTCATCAAACATCTCTGTAATCTTAGTACCTGAGGGCTCATGGCTCATAAAATACCTAAGCAGCCAGACAATCGCTGCAATAATCGCCACCAAAACAAAATACCCATAAAACAGCCTCACAACAATCAATAAATTATGTAAGTTAAAATCGCCTCTTAAATTTTGAATATCACGCATCCTTGTTATGTCCTCCAATACCATTTTCAATATACATAATATGATAGAAAAAAGAGAAAATAAGCTCGAATAAACGAAAAACCAGGTTAAAAAATAATTTTCCTGCCCATGCCTAAAAACTCACCAGATAAAATCAGCCCAAAACCTTTTCAAAAAAGCAGGGTGGAGTATATTGTTCTTAAGCGCATTATTCCGAGGCTGCTAAATTCACTTATGTAATATTCATATGGTATAGAGCAAACAAACACACTGTCTGACGAGCCCGGCGAGGAGTTTGTGTTTGTTTGCTCTCGCCTTACCATATGAATATTTCATTAGTGAATTCAGCCTCAGAATCTAAGCTTAAGAACAATATACTCCACCCTGCTTTTCTCACAACCTAAAAGGCTGATTTTATCTCACAGCCTTTAAAATCCTACCTAGTCTTATAAGCCGTATCAATCTTGTTAAAAATAAAATTGAAATCCGGCATAAACCCCGCCAATGTAGCTTCCTCAACACTGTTAAAATAAGCATGGGCACTAAGATTAACTTTATTGCTGTCAGTTATCTGGGACTCATAACAATACTTTCTTTGACCGGCATCATTAAGATATCCGATCACACGTACTTTCTTAACCACCTTCAAACCAGATATTTGAGCATTCCTGACTTTTGCCTGACCGGAAAAATCAACATCCTTCATAACTAAAATCAAACTGGGACTGGATATCTTGTTAAGTCCGCTGGACGTCTGTTCCGAGGGAATATAAAGGGAATAATCCTTATCACTTCGTAAATCAGCTATGGCATCAATATTTTGGGTAATGGCATTGGTTATCCTCGTATTAATTGCCCTGGAGACTGTTTCACTGTTAAGAGACATACTTGGGCTTTTTACACTGCCTTCGTCCGGACTTGTTTTAATACTGCCAATATCCGCATAGGATACCCCGTTTGTAACGGCTAAGGTATTGGTATTTACCCGTATCCATTTTTCTGATCCTAAACAGACGGCAATTTCAGACGCCGGTTTATTGCTGTCATCATAGGTTTTAATGGTATAAGGCAGTTTCGGGGACCAGTTAAATTCAAAGGTATTACTATGGGCTTCCCCCGTTTCATTTACCTCTGACATAAGGGTGATATAATAACCGTCATTGGTAGCAAGTAAGGCCGTAGCTATACTGTCTTCAATATATTTTAAATTATCGGTGTAGATAGCCATATCATAATTTAAACACATCATCTCTTCAAAGGCAGGCAGACACATATTGGGACTTAAGGTAACCTGATTCATATCCTGATAGGTCAGTTCATCATTAACGCTGGCCAGAGAATAATTAAAGGCCATATCCCCGGAATACTCTATGGCTTTTGATAGCCTGTCCGTATCATATTCTGTGGCAGCCGTCTCTAATTGAATGTAAAAGGTTGAAAGCATAACCGCAAGACAGCCAAGTGCTATAAAATTAAAAATCATTAGCCAGTTTTTCAAGTATCTGCAACTCCTTTATCACCGATATACTGCTTTGTTTCAACTGTTTTGAGAAACTTCCTTTTCATACCGGTCTTAATTTTATTACTTGATGGTAAACTTAACGGTTTTTGAATTTCCTACAGCATCTGTTACAATTAAGGTATACGTACCTTTCGCAGATACTTTCGTACCATCCTTAATTGTTTTTTTATTTAATTTAGCCGTGTTTACACCTGATAACTTATCATAGAAGGTTATGGTAACCGGTGACTTATAGGTCTTTTTATTCTTAACCCCCAAAATTACCGGTGCTGTCTTATCAATATTGTCTATATCAACAACATACAGATTATAATTTTTCAAATAGTCCCGAACTCTGAAGGTATAGGTACCATTAGCCGTAACGGTATAAGTAGTGTCAGATAATTCCTTCGTCTTATCGCTTCGATATGTATTCCAGGTAGAATAATCTGTAATATCAGCTTTTGAAACCTTTGCCTTTGTAACAAGAATTTCAGAATATTCAAAGGGCACTTTTAAAGTGATTTTTACATTTTTGTTTGTAAAGGCCTCTGTACTCTTTTTTGCCTGAATTTTGTAAGATACCTTTTTAACCTCCAAAGAAGTTATTGTAGTACTGCCTTCCATGGTAATATAATAAACACCGGGGTCTAAAATTTTAGTAAAGGTATTATATTCTGCCCCTCTGGTACTGTATGACTGTACGATAACATTAGCATTCATAGAATTCTTTAAGATGCATTTCGAATCTTTTATATTAATATCTTTTAATTCCAGAAAATTAAAATTTACCGTTATAATGCTTTTTTCTTTTATTTCAAATCTGTAATAATCAATTGGTGCGGTAATACTTAAAAATCCGGTTTCAACTTTACCAAATTTAATACTATTCGGATTATTTTTTGAAGATTCGTTTACTTGTTCCGTGCTATTGGCATACTGACCAACTAAGCAAACTCCAACGGTTGTAAAATAATAGCTGTTTTTATTATTGTTGTTTGCTTTTAAAGCATAATTAAAGTAGTAAGTTCCTGCATCCAATAAAAGCAGTTCGTAATTTTTTTCAGACGTTAATTTTACTTGAGCCCCAACTAAATCGATTCCCTTCACATCCCTGGAGAACCAGATCACGGAGGAGTTTACCTCTGCAGTATCCCAGTTCATATATGCCTTAATTACCGTTGGCTTATTAATAACAACTTTACCAACTCCTGATATACCAGTTACCGCCGTAAACTGATTGGTTGCAGGATATTGTAAATTATCGACGGATGACGTATAGGTAATCGGTATTTCATAATTGGGTGAAATATCTGCCTTGGCTGTTACAGCAGGACTTAACGAGGCTATTACCAGCAAGCAAAAACATAAGCCATACAATTTTGTTTTTAAATTGTTGTTTTTTTTCATATCAACCTTTCCCTCCATTTTATTTTTAGTGGACCATTTCGGCCATTGTTAATGAATAATTCTCATCATCAACCCCTATGAAAATATTCAATATTTTCTGATAAGCCGATTCTGATTTTTCCGTTAATTTTATCTGAACCACATCTTTTTGATTTAGTAAACTGATATCATCTGCTGCTATATATGTAACATTTACATTACCGTCACTCTCTAAGGTAGCTGTTTTTACAAGCCGGCTAATCTGCACATCCAGTACCATACCATAGGAAGCTGTCTTCATATAAAATTCGTTCATATCATCATTGGTTATGGATTTTTTATCGGTTACCACATCTAAAAAACTTGTCACCTCATTTAACAGCTGCCTTCTGTTTTCCATTTCTGTAACACAATAGGAGTATAATAAGGGAGCCAGTATTAACATTAAAAAAACAAGCACAAGAGAAATTATCCTTGATAAAAAACCATTCATCTTCCTCGATACCAGGTCCCCTGGCACCTGCCTCCTTTCCGCATAACCCTGCTGCAAAATTTCCGTTCCTATTCCTATTTCAATTTCTATTTCTATACCCTCCGGGGGTTCTACTGTTTTAGACCTTCTATCTAAATAATTATTTACTCAGTCTTTGCAAAATTGAAATATGCATTTTTCGTTTTTCCATCACTATTAATTTCATATTCATAGGAAATCAGATATTTTGTATCCTTTCCATCACTTAGAATGGCACTTGCCATATATTGACCATAGGTTATCAAATTTTCTTTATAGGTATAATTAACATTGAACTGTGTATCATGAATTTTAATATTCTTAGGTGATGGCATATTAGAATCCTGTATCTGGGTAATCAGCATAAGTTCTGCTCTTGATAAGCTGGCATCAAAGGAACCATATTCCTTTAATACGTATGCATTGTTTTTTACAGTAGTATTTTTATCCTGCATATAAGTTTCGTTATATCCATAGGCACGCCTGTTTGTCATAAACGTAGAAGTGACTCCGGTAACAATACACAGCGCTACGACTAACATTAAAATTCCTAAATCCAATATCTCAAAAGCCTCTTTCTCCAATCAAACCACACTCCTTTAGGGTACCCAAACAGCATATAAAATAAGTTCTCCAAATAGCAGCTGATTCTTTATCTTCTGACCGTCTAAGAAGGTAACGCCTCCTCCTTTTGTCAAAGACCAGCCGGCGAAATGGTAGCCCTGCCGGTAAAAAGAATTAGGGTTTAAGGCCTGTTCTTCTATGGAACCGTCGTTCTCATAATCATATATAAACTCTTCACTTGCCATATTTCCGCTGCCGCCGCCCGGATCAAATTTAACGGTATAGGAATAGGGATAAATAAATAAGTGGTATTGCCCAAGCATTTCATCATATTCCGTTTTCAGCTTTACTTTTCCTTGTAAATGCTCCAAAATACAAGGGGTATCACTAATTAACTCATATTTGCCGTGGTCAATATCACAAATATAACAGGTCAGATCATGAATCTGAGAAGCATTATACTGGGTCAGTGAATATACGGAGGCCGCTGGCATAATTACTTGATCATAGGATAACGCTGAAAGATTAGCATTTCCTGCTTCAATTTCTGCTTCCGCCATAACATTATACGTCTCATTTCCTATGTCTTTTCCAACCTGGACACCATATATTACGTAAATTAATAGTACTGACAAAAAAGCCATCATAACTCCGAGCTTTACAACGTCTATTCCCTCATATCCCAAGCCATGCTGCATGTAAACACCTCCTTTACTGGGCTTTAAATGTATAGATTTTTCTTATCTGGCTTTTATCTATGGTGACAGAAAAATTATCAAAGATATTGTCTTTCATTACGTCATTTACCAAATAGTCCTGGGTCCACAAAATAGTAGGAAACTCTGCCATGCCGGGGTTTTGCAGATAGGTCAGATATAGTTCATTGGTGATTGGATACGTCCTATCCTTAAGGGTGATATAGTAGTCATATTTATTGTCATACTTTAAGATAAACTCAACAATATCATTACCGGTAACCTTTTCTCCGTGTTCAAACAAGTAATCTGCTGCTTCATTCCGGAGCAGTTCTCCCTGATTGGTGATCCAGGCTTCCCGGTTATAAAGATGCCTGGCAGTTACAGACAGAAAGAATAAAAGTACACAGAAAATCCCCATAGCCGTCATATTGATTGCCAATCTGATTACATCTTGTAATTCTTCCCTTCTCATACTTAACGCACCTTTCAATTAATATCCGATACACGAGGTAATTCTGCCTCTTTTTAATATCTTATAAAGGCTATTCCTGTCACGGTTCCAGAGGAATGATTATTGCGAAAGGAAGGATCTTTTACATCACTTCCGTTATAAATCAGATACGGATGAAATAAAGCTTTCATATCAATCCCCCTGGAAGTAGAAGTTAACACTTCCATCGAATAGTGTGATGGATTCCGTTCTGCATCCTCTCTGCTTAGGTAAAGGAAAGCTCCTGTGCTGTTTGGTTTATCCACATAAATTTCAATACTTCCGTCACTGTACTTTCTGATTGCTTCAATCACATCATCGGCATACAGACATTCACTTTTATAACCGGCGGCATCCACGTTTATATCTGTAAACCCAGTTTCATATTTTCCAAACTCCCGGTATTGCCTGATATTATGGGAGGTCACTATTTTTTCATTTTTAATATCCGCAAAATCCCTTTTTATTCCATAGAAGTTAACTACAAAAACCAGAAATACAGCTACCGTTAAAAACTCTATTCCAATCGTAATCATTTCTTCTAACGTCTCTCTGGTCATTTAACAATCACTCCTTAAAAAAACGAGTTGGGAATCAGACTTCCCAACCCATCTTATAGTTTGTACTTACGTCTTAGTTCGCTGAGGTCTGAACAAATACAACTCCGCAAGTGGAACCGGTAGAGTCCTTAATTAAGGTAGACATATACTTAGCACCTGTTGGTATGTACTCTGCGGTACCTTGTTTTTTTAGATTTGATACCCGATTATAGTAATCAATGGAACCGGTATCCTTATCTGTAACAAATGTACCGGTTGTCAAAAAAGCACCATTTTTCATTTCAATAGTTTTTTCCTCAAGTAATGCATTGTAATTTATCCCCCAATAATCTTTAACAATATCTCCTTTGCTGTTAGTTGCATTAAGACCTATCATACCAATCTGGGTAACAGCATCTGTATCTAATCCCGGACAATCAGTAGGTGTACCCACATGATCAATCATGCTTCTAGTAGCAACAATAATCGCAAAAGCCTTTCCTTCAAAGTTAGAATATGCAGCTTTTACTTTAGTGCCAAGGACCGTCTGCTGGTCATAATCATCAAACTCCGACTGCCCCACGATATCCAGCTGCGTAGTTACTTTATCCGCACCTGAATTTGTAATAGATTTACCTACTGTAAAAATTGTAAGACCGATTACCAAAACAAAGCCAAAGGCAAATAACGCCGTACCCAGTTTCGATAGATCAATACTCTCGTCTCCCATTCCTGCCATTTTTAATCAATCCTTTCTTATTTTTATTTTGCAGTTCTTTGTTATTGTTTTGGGAATTAACAATAACCGTTCCGGTATAAGTTGTTAAAACCGGATTGTTTTTGTTTGTGTTTCTACAACTAATATGACAGACATTTTTAAAAATCTGCTTTATTCCTCTTCTTTTTTTCCGATTTATTTTTACTTTTTTTCTGCCTGTTATCTATATCTTTTAGACAGCTAACAAACTTTCCTTCTAGCTGCATTTTAAACTTTTAAGGTCTTCTTATAATTGTTTTTGTATTTTATTACCGTTTTATATACCCTGTAAATCATTGATACCAGACATCATCTCTGTATATCCCATATACATAAGAGGAAATACAAATAATAAGATAAGGGTCATCATAAAAGGCATTTTCGCTCTTTGACCGCATTTATTCCTGCGGTTATCAATATTATTTTTCAGTACTTCATCACGGGTATTACAGATATGCTCCCGGTTTTGAATTAAGTCACTAAACGCTTCTTCCAGGGATAATTCATCCACCGTCATTTTCATCTTTTCGATAAAACGCTTAAAATCCGGTATCGGGGTTTTATCAATCATGATGTTTAATTCCTTAATCGGATTAGAGGCATAGCCCTGATAACAGTAAGTCAGCATGTCCTTATGCATGGTGGAAATCTGGGTCAGATGCTCAAGGGCTTCCATGGTATCACAATTCATAGACATAAGAATGGTCATAATTGTCTGGAGCTGTAAGAATTCCTCCTCCTCTTCCTCCTTTAAAAAGTTGCTGCGCTTCTTTATATTAATATCCGGCAGGAAAAATCCAATAACGGCAATAACAAAGGATATATCAATATAGTACCAATAAAACCGAACCTTCTGAAGCCAGTCATATTTCTTTTCCAGTCTGGCTTTTTGATCCTGTACCTGCAAATCATTGATATCCGGCATCGTTCCACGGATTAACTGGGTCAATTCCTCCTTTTCATCATCTGGGTTCCCTGTTATATGTTTAAAATCAAACTTGCCTTGATTTCTAAGTGCTATGTAGGTCATGTCCATGTCCAGTATATCTTGTTGGGTATACATCGGTTTCCCGCTTTTATCGTTGTAATCTTTCTCATCGGAAATTAAAGATAAAGAACCGGTATAATGAAGCATATAGTTCCTGCCGGCTATGGTAGCGCTGAAAAACAACAACATACAAAAGGTAAAAGCAGCAACGGCATATAACAGTTTCTCTACATAAAATTCCTCTATGGATTTTTTAGAAAACGCATTTAATAGCTTTTGGTTTAAGAGTCTTCTCTTTCTGTTTTTCGGTGTTATATTTTTAATAAAATGTTTCAGCGTTTTATATTTTAATAAATTATAGATAAAAAGGATTCTGTCATCTTCTTTTACGACATGCATGCTGTTTGCTTTGGATATATAATCATAACAATAAATACAGGCCACAATTATTAAAATCCTGATTACATAACCTGTCATTCCCTGTATAATAATTGATGTACCCGGCATATATTTTAAAAGGAACATCTGAATCAAAGGGATGCATGGGATTGGAATTAAAGTAAGATATTCCAGTTTTCCAAACTTCATAAACTGATAATCCTGCCTTTCCAACTCCTGATTAATATCTTTATTCATAATAAGTAAAGTTGAAATAAATGTGGAGTTACCCTCCGCATCAAACTCATCACCCGTGTTATTAATGGAATAACAAACGTAAGCTAAGGTTTGTATGGGTTTAAAGGGTGTGGATTCAAAAAACTCTTTGAGTCTTAATTCACCCTTGGTAGAAATCAGTACTCCATGGATACTCTCCATAATTTTAGCGATTCGATTGCCATATACTGCTGTTTCAAGGGCTTCTACAACATCGTTGCATCTCATGTACTCTAAGCGAATGGATTCCATGGCATATTTCAACTGAGTATAGACTATATAATTGATGCGTTCCATTCTTTTTTCCAGCATCGTGGTAAACAAGATATAGGATAAAACTGCGCATAATATTACACTGGCAATATCACTAAATATCAGCAAGGCGACGGAGGTTGTTATTACAACACCGACCATTGTTACGGTCAAATATTTAGAAACCAGCGATTTGACCTCATTTTTGCTGTAAACGGACATGGAGGATAATTTTTTTGTCATAACCCTTAAATAGGTTTTTAAAACAGGAAATTTTTTGTATTCTTCATATAAACAACAATAAAAGGCTTCCTGTTTTGTTTGTTTTTTATAATTAACTTTTTGTTTCGATAAGTTTAATATAATAGCTCCTGCAATCATTAATATCAAAACAGCCAGCAGTCCGGCAATCATAACAGGAGATTTAAATAGTTCAATTATATTCTTCATGGTATCCTACCTCCATCTCCCTGTTATTCTCCCATATTAAATTGTTTTGCAACAGAACTTCTATTACTAAGGAAAGCAACGGCGGAATTAAAATCCACAGAGTCGTCTTCTTCATTATAGCTATTGGCTATCTTAGCGCTGCCAAACTTGGCATTATCATCATAGGCTTCTTTTTTGGCGACCCCTTCATAATCCTTAAAAGTTTCACCTCTCCAATAATAAGCCATGAATTTCTCGAATTCCTCCCTCTCTTTCTTTGATAGTACCTCCCGGATTTTTTTATATAAGCCATCACTGAATTCCTCTTTGGCTTCATAGGTATCCGTATCCGTGTTATAAGTTAAGATATCTCTTGTAGAAAAGGAGATTCGGTCTGTCTGTCTAGTATAATATTCCTTATTCAGCTCGTAGATTGATTCTTCCGAACCAGACTCTTTTTTAAACTCCGGATATGGAATTCCTTCCTCTAATTGAGTAATTTCTGTAATACGTTTTATATACCGCTTCCCATCCGGGGTAAAATCAAGATGAACATTGATTTTTAAGACATCGGTAACCTGCTTCTCCGCAGTAGTCATGTTATCAAAGCCGCCGGCATTAACAAGGGAGTTTCTTAAGGTGAGTACCAGGTCTTTTGCTTCGTTGGCATGATGAGAGAATAGGGTAAATAAAGAACCCGTCATAGCCAGCTGTATCATACGGGCCGCTACCGGATCCGTAGCAACTTCACCGATAATCGTAATAGAGGAGTCTGATTTTTTTAAGGCATCCTGCAGGGATTCCGCAGTAACCGTATCGGTTTCTTGTACGGAATAAATATTTCTATTGGGATATATTTCACGAAGGTACATTTCCGGTGCCATTTCTAAAACACGAATATTATAACGGGGGTCCATATAAGCTATGATTGCCTTCATAAGTGTAGTCTTGCCAGAGCCCTGGCGTCCGGTAACAGCAGTAGTTACCTGACCACGCATTAAAAACTCAATTAATTTGATGGCAAGTTCTCCGTCTGTTACCCCTGGTTTTATAACCAGTGCTTCCGGAGAAATAATATCCAAGGTGAATTTACGGACAAAAGCCGCCCACATTTCACCTGCCGGAGGTCTTACGGCTAAGATACGGGATTTATCGTGCATGGTATTCACAAGATAACCCCGCTTTGCAGATAAGGGGCCGGGAGAATTCCAACGGATTAAGAGCTGTATAATACGTCTGATCTCATCTTCCGAACCAAAATCCAGAAATTGCAAGTGTATATAAGAGCCTTTAAAATACAACCATAAAGCATTGGTTGCTTCACTGGAGGCTTCTGAATTCTCTTTGCCGGACTGGGAACTATTAACGTTTACAGCATCCATTACTGAACCAGAGACTCCCACATTATAACCGTTAACATTCATTTCCGCCAAGGTGTCAATACACCCAAACCCTTTATAAGCCTGATACAAAAGCGTTGTAAATATATCGGTAACCTCTGCATCCGTCAGGTGATAATCCAGAACAAAATAACTTTCCTCAAGGTCTGCTTTTGTAATATAATAGGCCGTATCATTCTCTCTTCCGATACCAACGGCCGGTCTTTCCCGCTCAAATCCGTTCTCAAGAATCCACTTTGTCAATGCATCTCTGCCGTATATTTTTTTATACTTATACATGATAATCTCAAACATTGTGTTGGTGTTTGGTTCACTTTCTCTGTCAAGACCGATAATCTGTCTTATCTTTTCCGGTTTCATATGATCCTCAAGAAATAAGTGGATCATTTCTTTTACCATTAATTTTGCTCCATCCAGACCATAAACAGAATTCTTTAAAGCTTCCTTTCTCTGGGCCTTTCTTTTTGCAAGCCGTTTTAAATCATCATCTGATTCCAAACTGGCAATGGAATCTTCTTTGGTTAAATTTACAATATATATTTTAAGCGCATCCAGGACTTCTTCGAAGGATGATAGATCTTCTTCTATCACCACCTGTTTTTTAGCTTTCGCACGTATATACAATATAAAGACAATCAGGGTAATTGCTAAGATGGAAGCTAATGCAAGATTAAAATTACTCATAGTTACACCTCCTTTTTAATATCCCCTTACTATTCTTTTTTGCTCTCTTGAGGCTTGTTTTATGCTTTGTACGCCTCCGGCCAAATGTTTAATATCGGAATCCAATTCAATTACGTCTACGTTCCTTTTTTGAATCTGTTCAGCTAAATATTTTAACTGTCCCCTGTTTTCACAATAGGGAATCCATTGATTGAACCTGATACGATACCACTTGTTCGGACGTTTGATCCCCAGGATATTGGCAGCGTCCTTTAGAGTTCCTATCATATCACTGTACTTGTTTATAACAACTAAATTAGGTATGTTTGCGGTTTGTTTTAATATCTTTGTTTTTTGTGCTGCAAATCTTTTTAGTTCTGTTAACGATTGAGACAAAACAAAAACAAGGCAATCCGTATGGGCAAGAGCCATTTTTACATTTTCTTTTTCCAGATTATTTTCATCGATATCAAATATAATGTAATCATAGGGGAATTCCTTACAGATAAAAGACAGTACTGTCTGCATCTGCTCTTCACTCACGTTGGTTTCTTTCCCTGTTTTTGAAGTAAAGGTGTCCAGACTGAATAAATCCAGTCTGTCGGTAACTTCCCTGCAATAATTGCTGATTTCTTCTTTTCTGAGCCCCCCTTCTCGAATCAGATTGATAAGCTGCAGGGGATTACTTGTCTGGTCATCCGATTCTTCAAATCCAAAGTATGGAAACATGGACTCCGATTTACTGGTCACATGGGTTAAGCAAACATCTTTATTCCGGGAAGACAATTCAAAGGCTAACAGCGCCGCGATGGTAGTATTCCCATTGCCGTGAATGTGGGGCGAAATTACTGATATATTCATTATCAGGCCTCCTTCCGATTGTCTTTCTTCATATATGCATACCGCTTTCTTTTTAATAAACTGTTTAAGGAAGCAGGCTTGATATTAAGGGGAGCAGCAAAAGCATTTACTAATAAGGCGGTTATGAATTTATCTTTTAAGGGCTGTAACTGCCTCATTTCCTCTACTTGAAACAGATACATGGAATGTTCCGGCTTCCAGGTGATCTGATGCATATGTACTTCTTTTGGAACAAAGGCCTTAATTTTATGAGGAAATAATGTTAAGGTCCCAAAGGTCACATTATTATTCTGATTATCAATGATATCTTCAATATAATTCCCTAAAAAGGTGCAATTTTGTTCACACAGCATTAAAATATGGTCTGCGTCTTTTGGATAATATGAATCAGAGATTACGATCAGATACTCTGTTTCGTCTATAACCGCCTGCTCTTCAATTCCTTTCAGGGTTTCATCGGTCAACTCAAATAAAACATTAATTTTGATGTCTTCGATTTCACCATAATTCTCTTTTCCGGCATATAATCTTTTATAGGCCGCATCATCCGTAACAACTGAGGTATGCCCGGATATGGAACATGCTCTCATCAAGGGATATGCTAATATTCTTTTGTCAGCTTTTCCTGTAATTGCTATTTTTATCATACTTTGATTGTCTCCTTATTCGTTATTATAATGAACAAACCGGGTGTACCAAGGGTAGCAAACCCATGGAAATACCTGATTATCATCTGCTTTTCTGAACAACCGTTTTAATTATCACTTGTTGAATCTTCTTCTGTTTTTTTCGTTTCTTCCTGTTTCTGCTGATAGGCAGCGGCTGCCTGTTTTTTCTCCTGCAAAGAATCATAATCGGCTTTCGCTTCTCTGAATTTATCAGCAAGGCTTTCTTTTCCATTTGTCACGGTATCATTAATGGTTACTTTCTCAGAACTTAATAACTGTTTTTCCAACTGTTCCCTCCGTTTTAACACATCACTGTAATCAGAGGTATCAATGTTGGGATCCAATAACATAGTTTTTAATACATCAAGACTGACTGGATAATACTGTTTTGCAGCTGCCTGTACTCCTCCTTCAATATAAGTAGAGCCATATGCCTTAGTACTTGAGAATAGTGCTTCATCGGTCTGCATGGATTGGTATGCATAGAAATCCTGCTGGGAGACGATTAACTTAAGTGTAGCCCCGTTGATTTCCACCACTTGTTTATGGGTCATGGCGATATAATCCTGCCCTAAGGGAAATGCAATTCTGATATCTACATAATCTCCGATTTCAAGTCCGATTGGAATTTCATCAAGTACTACATCCAACGTTCTTTCATCATCTGTTAGTTCCTGCTGCATCAGCATATCAGACGTTATAATGGTTCCTTTGCCTAAAGCTATTTTATAGTAAAACCCTTTTATATCCTCAAGGGATAAGACCGCATGCTCCGGAACCGAATATTCCGGTATCTCGACCTCTGAAAATTGAAAATCCTGCATCTTGGTACCACTTTTTGCTTCTGCATTTAACTGATATACGGTAACTAAATCACCGATTTCATCCAACTGCTTAACAAGACCGTCGATTTCTTCCTCTCTCTGGCTTATGATATTCTGATAATTTCTAACAACAATGAAAATACCGGCAGCCGCCAGCAATAATACCAGCACCGCAGCCATAATAAAATATTTCTTTTTTGAATACATACTTACACCCTTACCTATCCTTTCTATTCTTATGTTTTCTTTTAACTTTCCAGTCAAGAAGCCGTTTCATGCGGCATTTAAAACGGTAATCTCCAATGGGATTAGCATGCCATTCCTGTGACAGCTTTTTCTTCAATGATGATTTTACTGTTTGTTTTCAATAACAGTGACTAAGTCAGTGGCTGCCGGAATTAATACTGGTTCCCTGCATTGTTTATAGATCAGCGTACCTGTTTTATTACCTGAATCATACAGGAGTAACCCTCTCATCACCTCGCCTGTCTCCTTTTTGACATAACATTCAAAATAAGACGGCGTCCCATATGTAAACATAATGGTGCCGTTTACTCCTTCCTTTGTTAAGAAATCCTGTACTTCATCAATTTTACAGGTAAAGATAAATCCAGAATCATCTGCAAACTGTGATAGGTTCTTAACCTTCGTTCTGATTTTATTATCTAGTGTGAGTTTAATACCTTCCTTCCTGAATTCCGTTTTTACTTCCATTACGGTTTTTTCTGCTTTATTACTGTTTTTCTCATTTAATACAAGATAAGATTTTTGTTTCTCCGGATAATAACGGACCTCATAATAATTTATTGTTTCACCGCTGTTTTCCGTGAAGTATTCTGTTATTATGTAATTCTTTGTATCAACTGTTGATTCAACAATATCTTTTTTATTTATCTTTATAAAAATAAAGGTTATCAGAATAAGAAGCATTACCAGGGATACCGTTGTGATTACTATTTGCTTTTGTTTAATGGTTAGTTTTTGTTTATTGATTGGTTTTTGTTTGTTGGTTGGTTTTTGTTTATCGATTGATTTTTGTTTATCGATTGGTTTTTGTTTACTGGTTGAGTTTTCTTCACCGATAGGGTTTTGTTCATTAATTGGGTTTTGTTCATTAATTGGATTTTGTTTTGTTTCTTTTTTATTTTTCTTATGGATATGTTTTGCAATCAAAACAACTCTGCCTCCTTCCTGAATATTATTTTAATCTGTAGTGCTTCCGGCCTCTGTTTTATCCAATATCAGGTGATCCGGTGTGTTTGTATAACCATTATCACCCTCAATAATAATTTTCTTAGAGAGACCGTCCTGGTTTGTAATAGTACCGGCATTATAAAGCTCCGGCGCTTTTTCTATTTCTTTTTCCGGCAGCTTATCCAATAAAACGGTGTAATTATTTATATCTATGGCACAGCCGGGATTCGAACTTTTCCATAGTTCATACCAGACTGTGCTCATAGAACCATATAGTAATAGCGGATCTTCATATACTGTGTTCAGTTTAAATTTTATTGTCATGGTTTTTGATTTTGTTGTACCAATTAAGCCATATTGTTTCACTTTTTGATTTTTACCCACAGCAGGTTTTATGCCTAGGTATTCAATTTCAATTGATTTACCGGTTCTGATTGTAACCGTATTATCGGTTACTCCTGCTACGGTTCCATTAAACTGGGAATACACCTTTATGTCCTGAGGGACTGCTATTGTAAGCCCGTTACTGTCCTGCTCTTTTCCGCTGTCTATAGAATAAGAACGCCCAAATGGAACCGTAATTAGTAAATTGGCTTTTGTGAAGGTCTTCATCTTATATCCGATAACGCCAATCTTAGTTTTATCATCCGCCCCTTCTAATATGGAATTTGCATAGTCTATTTTTGCTTTAATATCACCCGCATCAATGAATGATAACCCTGAGGCATCGGACTTTGAGTAAGCAGCTCTGTGAGAAGCGGCTGTCTGATAATTAACATAATCGCTAAGGATTGTCTTTATGGGTTTATTACCGGTAAAATTGGCTTCCAGCTTATCCTTGGCCTGATACCAGGCATCTTCTTTCTCTTTGAAATCTTTCAGTTCCTTATCATCAACATCTTTCAGGCCCTGTACCAGTTCATTCCACTCCTGCTGTTTATAGCAGGTGCTTAATAGGGCTTTTATTTCAAGTATCGTGCCTTCTTCCGATAATCTTTCCCTTCCCATTAAAACCCGCAGATCATCCGTGGTATAACCGGCTAAAGCATAGGAATGTGTCGGAAGTAATAGTATACTCAATAGAATTACAAAAAGTTTTTTCATAAATTTACACATAGTTATCACCTTTTATTTATTTCATATTTTGGAAGTTTTAAATGTTTTTCTAGCCATAATTCAGATTTACTATTCATATTCTATATTAATATGATAGATTATTTTTAATTTCGACTTATTACAGGCTGTAATTCGAGGAAAAAAAGACATAAAAAAAAAGCTATTATAAAATAGCTTTTAAGTTAATAAACTATATTCCCTTAAAGGTCTGGCTGACTGCCGGTTAAAGTCTGAGCGTTTAATATCAGGTTACCTTCTTCCGGGGAAAGAATCGGAATATATTCTGTATTAAGGATTTGTTCTGATTTACTTAATTCAGAAACTATATTCGTCTTGCTTACAACAGTATGCAGTTTTCTTAAAGCACTTGCATGATATTTTCGAACTTTATCATAAGGAATGCCTAAACTTTCACTTATATTCCGAAATGCTTTCTTTGTCGGAAACCCAGCAGTCCTTTCTGATACGCCTTTGTTACCAGCTAAACCATAATACATAGTAATAATTCTTTTCTCTGTGTCGGTCAAATATCTCTCTATTGTATTATTGATGGTTTCCCCAAGTTCTTTCTTTAAAACAATCTGCTCTGGCGTATCATTTTCATCCGCTTTATTCATAAATACTTCATCAAAAGCCACATTTGAGGTAGAGGCTATCATATTTCTGATCTGCTTTACATTTTCCGCTGTTATACCTGTAATCTCAGCTATATTTACATCACTGGTTTCTCTGTTTTCATTCTCCAGCTGATTGATAGCTTTGTTTATCTTATACTTTTCATTGGCATAATAGGTAGATAATCCATTGACATAATTATTAATATATTGGCTGACTTCGTGTTTTATATATAATACGAAAAAAGTAGTTGGTTTTGCTATCTCCGGATTATATTTATCCAGACCGATAATAATTCCCATTCTTGCAGCCTGTATCATATCTTCGTAATGTGAGCCGATAAATGTGGGATACTGTTCTGAAATGAATTTTGATATAAACTTGTCCATATTTTTAACAAATAACTCTTTTGCTTTATCACTGATCAAGGGATCCTCAGAAGCCTTCGTGGCATCAATTAGAATTTTTGTCATCTTAACATCCTTATTAAAACAATTAGAAACAAACTCCAACGTTTCTAGTTTTTCCATTATACTTCCGTTTCTCATTATATTTTCTACATCATTAACCAATTCGTCATCAAATATACCGCTATATTGATTATTCATTCGCTAAGTCCCCCCCAGAGAATTTTAAAGATCAGATTTTTAGATACGATTTGTTTTTTATCTACAATTTTACAAAAAACAACAAATTTAAAGATGTTATTTTGCTTATATAAACATAGTATAACAAATAATGCCAAAAAAGTAAATATTTTTTACATTAATTGATAAATTATGTATAATTTTGTTTTTATATAAAAAAAAAGAGCGAATAGCTCTCTTCTTTTAAGGAATCGTCTTTTTATAAGTCAACGAATCATTTATTTTTGTGTAATATGTACTGTGTTTTCACTCGTTAAAGCAGTTATCTCCCATGCTCCGATATGCAGACTAATAGCACCGTCTTCCGTAAAATTTTTCCCGTCAATTTCTTTCATTCTTTTTATAATGTTTTCACTCGGTTCTAATCCACACTCAATAATAGTCTGCCCATTACATGTATGAATAATTGCTTTATCATTAATTAAAAATGCGGTTATTATTTTATATGTCAATTGGCTGTAAAAAGCACCTATTACATATTCGCATAAACAATCTCTGACCAAGTCCAGGTAATTCATGTCTATAACAGTATTATCCATTGGATTATACTCCTTTCTTTGTGTTTTTACATAGATTTACTGTTATCTATTCATTCAGAATATCATAATAATTTTTTGTTTGCAATATCTGTAACAATTAATTATCCATGTATTTGCTTGTCTCAGTTATTATCTCAAATAGTAACTGCTTACCATTAATATGACTAAAAAAATGAAAAAACATCTAATATGAATGAATTACCTAGAATTGATTTGCTTTGACTTTCCTATCATCTACAATAAATTTCTCTTAAGTATCGATTCCCACAGTTTACCAATCTTTTTCGGAGGATCCTCACTATCATGCAAGGGAATGAAACATATTTTATAACCCTCCATTATTTTACGAATCATTGTTTCCTTTTCTCTGGAGGTTATCAGATTAAACGCAAATATCCATTCTCCCGAGGACTTTCCTAACTGCCTGATAAATTTTGCCAGATTACCAAGATATTTTTCATCCCCGTTACAAACCATTATTTTAATGTTACAGCGTTTTAATTCAATAAGCTGCTCTTGATTAAGTTCTCCTAGAATACCGCAATCATAAATGATAAACCGGTTCGTACTGAATATGTTATCATAGTCCGTATCTTTGGTATATTCTGTAATATTCTCTTCCTCTAAGTCATATGCCCCCTTCTTGTGGCATATGCATATGTTCTCAGAATATGAATTAAAAATGTACTTGGTAAAGCTTATTCCGGTGTGGGAACAGCCACAGCCATGTTTTAATCCTGTAATAAATATTGTTTCTTTTCCGCATAATACCTGATTTGCAGGCTGTTTTTTCTTAAATTTGAGTTTAATTTCTTCTGCATAATTAAAGATATTATTTTGCTCCTCACTGCTGCCTTTTCTATCTTCAAAATTTGTATAATCATAATTTAAATCATCTTCCTTAAGTTTCTTGTTTTCATTTTCCTTTTCTGTTTCTTTGTATGAGAAATTTGAATCGTTCATAGAATTTTCTTCGTATTCGTTACCTTTTCCCGGGTTCAACCAGCCGGGTAATATAGCATTCCTGCTTTCCTTGTTCAACTGCTGGGCTGGATTAATATATGCCCCTGATGACGATAGGGATTCCTTTACATTCTTTCTATTAATTGTATTCGCTGATTCCTTTCGATCCAATGCTTCTTTGGTATTCATTGCTCCCTTTATATTCGTTGTATCCTTTGTATACATAGCTTCTATGGTATTCATTGCTCCTTTTGAATTCAATGCTTCTTTTGTATTCAATGCTTCTTTTGAATTCAATGCCTCTTTTGTATTCATTGCTTCCCTTGTATTCATTGCTTCCCTTGTATTCATTGCTTCTTTCTCATTGCTTACCACTTTTTTATTATCTATTCCTATATAGTTATAGTATTCGTCATCCTTTATATTTGCTTGATTTGTGGCAGGTGGTTTAATTTTAGGTGCGGATACCTTGGGATAAGGAATAGGTTCGGGCTGTGAGGATTCAGGCTCTTCGTATTTTGCCTGTCTTTCAGGTTTTGCTTTCGCTCCATCCCCTCTTAAAATCTCCGCCTCCCTTAACATATTAAGATAGTTTATTCTCCCTGCACTATTAACCTCCATGTTACCGGGAATATCTAAACCATAATCATGCAGAGTTAATACTAATAACCTTTTTAATTCCAGAGAACACTCTTTAAAAACAATCCTGACGTCATTCTCAGAATCAATCTCCTGATTTCCTGATACCTCTGAAAATAAAATAGAATATCGGAAACTACTGTTATTCCCCAGTTTACCTGAATCAGCTAAGTCTTTAAGCTCTGTATCCGAACATATAAAAATTTTCTTCATTTTACACAGATAGCAGGATTCTTCATAATTCATGCTACTGAAATCAAATATAACCACATCTGCCGTAAGGATATTCTCTGACAAATCCCATCCTGTATAATAATCGACATTCTGAAGCTGAATCATATTGTCCTTAGAAAGACCCGGCAGTAATTTATTTAATATCATGCCTTTCGAGAAATCCGGTTCTACTAATGAGACTTTATAGCCACAATCTGCTATGTAATTTGCAGCAGAAATTGCAGTAACCGTACATACAAAATTCCTGTCCGTACCACAAAAACCTATTGCGACGGTTTTATCACTTAAAACAGCCTGTTTACCCGGGGTCTCAGCTGGCTGTAAGGTTTGTTTCCTTTCTGCTTCAAGTCCAGAAAGATTGATTTTTAATTCTACTTCCAGTTCATCCATTCTTATTACCTCTCGCTGATAAATATTATTGTTTAGTTTATATCTGATGTACCTGTTGTTTCTACTGTATCTGTAGTTTCTGTTGAATCCGTTGTTTCTGCTGTATTTGTAATTTCTGTTTCTGCTATGTTTGCTGCTTGTGTTGAGTCTTTAGTTTCTTCCGTTGCTGACTTTTCTGTTACATCTTTCGTGCCCGGTGTATCTGCTGCTTTTTTCGAGTTGTCTTTTGACAATTCTGAAAAAGAGATCTGCTTTAATAAATCCCAGTTAATTGAGGTTTTATAATTGTAATTTTTATCATATTGCGCTGCCAGATTATGATAAGTTTCAATAAAAAATTGCTCTTTACCAGATAAATCCTTCTCACCCGTATCATTGGCTTCCTGGATTGATGCCTGATCGGTATCGTAACTATCGCCGATTTTGTTATAAACTTTTTGAGCCAGCGCATTTTCTTCATAAAATTTTGCAATCAGCTCAACGGTTAATGCTTTATCAACTACATTGGCAGCAGTTAAATTCGTATAATAAGTTTTCGCATTCTCTAGCAATATTTTCTTCTCGTCCTCCGATAAGGACATTCCCTCCTCTTTTGCTTTCAGGCAAAGGATTTTGGTCATTCTGATTTGCTCACAAATCGTTCCTTTAACCTGTTCTTCGAAGGTAATGGAATTATTTTCAGCATCAGAAACCACAGAATCCCAATTTGCATCCTTTTGCAAGTTATATCCCTGATAAACATCTGCCGCATACAACAAAAATTCATCCATGATTACTTTTTGATTATTAATTCTCATTACCTCGTCAACCTCGAAGGTATTATTTGCAGGGAGATCCTTTTCTTTTTCCCTGCCCGATAATAAAAAGGCGCATAAACCGGCTATCAGAAATACTGATATGATACCGGATAAAATCACTTTGTTTTTTCCGGAATTTTTCTTTTGTTTTAAATCTTTCTTATGGTCACTATTATTCCTTTTACCATCAGTTAACATGTTTGTCACCCTCCATTTTCCATCACTTAATCATACATTTCATTCTATTTTCATATCAAAATAGGATTTATTAATTCATAGTTTCAATATACAAAATCCCTATTTCCTTATAGTTCCCGTCATAAATGGGGTATGGGGTAAACTCGGCGTTATTCTTAATGGCAATGGATTTGCTTTGCGAATATTTATTGAATTTTGTATCTCCATTGGCGGTAAATCCATACGGGGTGATATACCCACCGGAGATATCTTTCGTCACAACCAAGTCTTTTAAAAGTCTGTTATAATTTACAAAAATGGCATCCCTGTCATTTCCTTCTTTATCCTTAATGGTGCTTATTTTATTACCTTCATTATCCTCTAATATATATCTATAATAATCTTTACTTCCATTGGTTTCGATACCTTTAAGTAAATCATCTGTAGTAACTAAGATAGCAAAATCGGTACCTTGCACTTCCTTGTATTTGTTCTTTATATCTACTCCTAATGTAATACTCCTGGTTTCTTCTGTTTTTAATTTAGTATCCTCCAACGGTATAATTTTATCTGTTGTTTGCGTATCTGTTTTGTTTTTTGTAACAAAACAAAATATAACACCCAAAACCACTAATAACAAAATAGGGAGAAGCAGTATTACTATTCTTTTCTTTTTTGTATTGAAAAAGTAAAGTTTTGTTCTAATTTTAAAAAACATAATGTATACCTCGTTTCTAAATAAGTAATATAAATTAGTTTCATTTTAATTGTTTCATATAATATGATTGATTTTTTTTATTTTCATATAAGAATAAACCATTTATTACATACGAAATAAAACTGGCTATAAAAACTGCCTGTTTTTGATTTTTTACATTGATTTTATTTATTAATTCGATATTTCTTTCAAATTCTATCATATTAATAAAAGCTATGAAAACTAATGAAAAACATATAAAAGAAGGGTGAGGGGATTATGAATTCACAAAATATCATTAAGGATTATGAAAATTTATTAACAAATGAAGAAGGTGCTAACTTATCTACCAGTTATTTTTGTTATAACAATTCTAATAATCACAAACTTGCACTGGAACTATTTCGTTATGCGATTGAAACGGTACTGAACTGGTCACCAATGGAGGTTGTTAACTGCCTCGATATCAAAATAATTGAAAAACTTAATCTTTATGTACCCTATAAGTACCTCATATTTCCGGAAGAGCTGAATAAGCGGAAAGACTGCTTCTATGTGGCTCATTTGCTTTATCCGGAGATAATACCTTACAACATGCGGGAGTATGTGATTATATCCTATAAAAAAGTACTGAGTCAGGAAACCGGAAAGTTTTCAAAGAGTTTTTTTGCCGGTTCAGAAGGTGAACTTAGAGCTTGTTTATGCCTTCAATATCTGCTGAAAGAATATTTCACTTTTTCATCAATCGAAGAAATTTATTACTATTTCTCTACCGCCAAAGCAATCACCTCCCTCCGGCAGTATCGCCTGGCAGGGGTTTGTTCGGAACTTTTTGAAAGCCCCCTGGAATTTTTACATACCGCTTTGCCGAATAAGCAAAAAAATGAATTATATTATCAATTCTACCACTTTGAAGCTGTATTAAAGGAGAAAAAACTAAAGACAAAAGTTAAACGCATTGTTGGCTGCTAATTATCAGGATTCTAATATCACACTCACAGCTTAAAAGGAGACTGCTCTTATGAAGAAAATGAAAGTATCGGGAATTCTGAACAACTGTTGTAATGTTTGCCTTTTGGTTCTGGCCGCTGCTGCCATAACTTATAGTGCATTTAGTCTGCTGATTTCTACCAAAGAGGCAAAGTCTGTATATAATTTGGTAGAACAGGATTACGAAGCCTGCTTTGGCAAAAATTATTTACCGGAAGGTACTTATTTCACCAATATAACCTGTATGAAAATGGAGATAGTTACGGACATTATAAATAAATCCTCAGAATTAAAAAAGCAATATAAGGATTCTAAAAGCAATGATAAGTTAATTGTTTCATTAAATGCTATGCAGGAGTATAATAAGCCCATACTTTATCGAAAACACCCCCTACCGCTATTAAGCTATGGTAATTCTCTGTATTCGTCTCTGAATTATATGACATATGCTTCCAATGCCTTATTAGTGGATATCCATAACTTTATAACAGACCCGGATGCATTATCCCTGGCTGCCGATAAAGACAACCAGCAAATACATATAATGGCTGCCTTAAGTTCAGATCTGGCCTTGAATGTAAATAAGCAGATTTATTACTGTTTATTTATTCTTCTGGCAGGCTTTCTTACCCTACTGGGCACAAGTATAAATATTTACCGGTTAAAAAAAAGAAAACACAAATATAAAATAAAAGTTACAAAACCATCCAAAAGATAACTTTCAAACCGTACAAAAGATAACTTTCAAACCGTCCATAACTAACAAAAATGCAGTGAAAGCAATCTTTCTTACTTTCACTGCGTTTTATTATTCATGACTTGAACTATAGTAACAACTTCTATGATTTCTAAAATTTACATATTGCTCAAAACTTTTTCCAGCATACCTATATTAGAGATTAGTTCATCTCTTGTTTTTTTCATGGATGCAATCATTTTAATTAATTCAAATTTATTAGCGGCAATATTTGCTGAAATTTCCTTAAGTTTGATTTGTTCTGGAACTGCAACCTCTGCCGAATTATACTCATTAGCTATATTACTATCCTCTGCCCTATAATTCTTCTCTGCACTATTGCTATCCTCTGCCCTATAATTCCTCTCTGCACTATTGCTATCCTCTGCCCGGTTACTATCCTTTACCTTGTTACTATCCTCTGCTCTGTTACTATCCTCTACTCTGTTATAATCCTCTACCCTGTTATTATTCTTTACGCTGTTACTATCCTCTTCCGTGTTACTATCCACTGCATTTCTGTCCATAATAGGATTCTGTGGTTGAAATTTGATACCCTCTTCTGCTGAAATAAAATCAAGTAATTTTATCTTCACTTTCTTGCTGATTGGTATCTTACCATTTTCAATCATACTCAGCTGGCTTCGGTTTACTCCGGATTTTTCTGAGACTTCAATTTGCGTATAACGTTTTTCTTTTCTAAGCATTTTAATTTTATTTACGATATCGTCACCTGAAATGTTATAAATAGTCATTTCTTGGTCTTGATTCTTAAAACAGATGGCATTGATATCTCCTAACTTTATGCATTGGTTTTGCGGAGTTGTCAATAAACTTGTTTTTAGATAATCATTCAGTTTCTTTTTAATCTTATCCGTTAAATTTCTTTTACCGGTTTCTATGTAACCGATTTGAACGGAGGTTACACCGATGGCAGCTGCAATCTCTTTTCTGGATAATCCTAATATCGTTCTGGTTGCTTTTAACGATTCACCGTCTGCAATATATAGATTTTGTTTTGCTGTATTCTTGGTATCCTTGTCATTGTAATCCGACTCATCTGTTACCTTTACCTCCCCTTTTAACTCCTGTTCTTCTACATAGCCGCTAATATCGATGGCATCGAACCAATTCTCCGGCAGTTCAAAGGTTTCGCTTATTTTTCTTTTATCCCTTGTGGACAGGGGTAAACAACCCTTTTCCAGCAGATTAATAAAACTTGGGTTGATTTTTGTTTTTTCAGAAAATTCTGCAACTGACAATCCCATGTTATCCCGTATAATCTTAAGTTTTAACCCGTCTTCTTTCGACATTAGTACGTCATCTTTCAACATAATTCAACTCTCCCCTTTGGTATTCATTATCCCCGGTATCTCCGAAAAGCCTTTATAACTTTTAACTATAATATTACATATAATATGACAGAAAAAAATACTTTTCGATACAAAATTTTATTTTTTAGCGGTTTTACATATATAAGCCGCCAGTTGACAATCTTCCTTAAGTGCGTCATGCGCATCCTGCCTGGAAGGCTTTTTTATTGCATAGGTAAGTTCGAAGAAGTTTCCTATGCAATAAAAAAAGAGCGCTGCATTTGATATGCTTTCGCTCTTTCTATCTATACGATTCTAATAGCTTTATAGAAAAACAAAACAGCCAGTTTTATTGAAATCCGGCTTTATACAGGAATTTAATATTTCCCTCTTTATCAGCAGCCTCTATTTCAAAACAATAGGTCTTTAGATTTGCTTTCAGTATTGCACTTTCTTCGTTGTTTTCCCATTTTAATTTAAGTATATGTTTATCCGTCTGAAACACTTTCAAATCGGAATCAAAACCAAAAGCTGCACAGCTGTTTCTAAAACGAAGCAGTTTCAGTTGTTCTTTAACAACCTTCCGTTTCAGTTCTCTCTTTACCTGTTCAACCGTCAGATTCGTCCGGTTAATCTCTTTATGACCGTTCTCGCCTGCCCTTTTAACCCCTTTATAATCATTCTTCCCGGCTAATAAATCCAGATACCAAATCTGGGGTTTACCAGGCATAAATAGTTGAATCGCCCTGGCTAAAAGCAGTTTATTGTCATCTTCTCCCAGTGCGCTGTAGTAAGCTGCGTTTACCTGATAGTAGATATTCTTTTTCCCATGAAGATCCTTAACTTGACCGCCTCTGGCAACAACTAGTCCTATTAATTCTTCAATTTCCTTATCTGGTATCAGACCTTTTAAATCCAGTAAAGGAATACCGTCATGACAGCCAAGCATATTAACCGTCTTAATATCATATTCCCGGATATCCCAAAGCCACTGAAGCAGATATTGGTTTGAGTGCTTCTCTATGGCATCGAGCAGTAAACCGGGCAGGAAAAAATCGTAGGTCATATAACCTTCTTTTGCAAGTCTTTCATGAATTTTTTCTTCATATTTTGCATGTATTTCCGGAAGGACCTCCAAATCAAACTGCTCTGCAAGGATTTTTATTTTCTTTAGCAATTCCCAGGTTCCCGGATCGTTAAGAAAGTTCCTTTCACCAGGTTCTTTCGGCGCGTAGGCAAAGGCATCTAGTCTGATTAGATCTGCACCGTAGGTTTTTAGTTTACTTAAGGTTTCTTTATAGAAATCCCATACCAGGTCTGATTTAATGTTTAAATCCATTTGACCCAGATATTCCCGATTTGATTCCAAAAGTCCTATTGCTCTATCTCTATATTGCTTAAAGGGTCCAAAATCTATTTCTTTTGGTTTTTTCCCTTCTAATATAGATGCATTCATTATCTCCGATAATTTTAATGCGGCAGCATACTGGATATCCATAGCTTTCATCAGTGACTGAACGCCTATGGTCTTATATTTTATTTCCTGATAAAAGGTATTCCAATAGGGTACCTCTTTTCCATCCGGCATTAATACACTAAGGATTGGCAGACCTGGTTTTCTGAAAAACATGTTTTTCATATATTTCTCTTCTGGCTTGATATATCCTTCTTCTGTCAGTTCACCATAACCCTTCCAAAAATCATTCCATTTAATAAAAAAATCCTGATACTTAGAATGTTCACCATGTATCAGAATATCCTGAAATTGTTTTGATAACACAGAGGAATGGTTAAGGATAATATCCAGTTTCAATGCAATATTCATATTCTTAAGAACCGCTAAGTCCTCCCTGGTGGCATATAAATCATTCAACTCATAATCAATAACGGAAAATCCTCTGTCAAGATCGGTATTAAAAATACTTGGCAGAATATAAAAGGACTGAAATACCTGTTCCAATTCCGGTAACTGCAACAAAGAAATAATATCACCCAAAGTGCCTCCCATACTATCCGGATAGGCATTTAACATAGGACCTGCATGTAATGGTTTTTTATCCTTATCTTTCATACCATCTTTAATACTATTTTTGATAATATCTTCGATAACTCTCGCCTCCTTTCATTACCAAAATGGGTCTATATACACTAATTCTATTCCAACATTACACTTACAAAATCACGATAGGATACTATCTCACCGCTTTGGGCAACAATCATTTTTGCTCTTTTGGCTTGAGATATCAGGATTTCCTGTTCCAGGGCAAGAACCATCTTGATGAAAGGACTGTCCGTATCATCTCCTCTGTTGCGGGATTTCCGCTGCTCTAAGGTTTCCTTTGGGGTACTGTTTAGCATAATCGGGAAGTCTATTCCCTGAAGATTATGATTATTCCCATGAGTCCATTCAAGAATCATTACATCTTTATCGGCAAAATCAACTTCTTCGTACCAGAGGTCAGTTTCTTCCCTGCCCATTCTTTTCAGATAAATGCTATCCTCTCCATTTTTAAATCGGGCTATGATTGAATTTAATTCCTGAAAGTTAATTTCCCTCTCCGTTCCTAAGTAATTCTTAAGTCCATTACGCCCAGATTCCTGATATAGCTTTAACCAGGAATATTCCCTGGCATATTCAGGGTCTGAATCTACCCCTTTTTGCTGGAGGTCTTTTAACACTTGTGCAAAGTCCTTACGATACTTTCCATGAGCAAGCAGTCCTCTTATTCCGCTTTGCCTGAACACCCTCAACCGCTCGGCATCATTATATTTTGGAATCCGGTGGGGATAGTTATCACCGGATATGGTATAACTTCCTATCTTTAATTCATTCAAATAATAAGAAATCAAAGATGCAATGCCGGACTTTCCGACACCCGAACCTCCGAATACAGAAATTACTGCTCTCTGCTTGGGGTGTTCCTTTAGTACAGGGATTAGCAGATCTAATATGACCGGAAATATTGTCTGGGCCTTTTTTATATTATCCGGACCTATTATAACCTTATCTCCTGGCATATCCCCTTTTGGTATTGATTCTATACTTTCAATTTCAACCGGAGTCCAACTTGTTTTAGTAAATAATTTATCCTGTATTCCAGAACTACTGCTAGTTTCTAAAATTTTATCCGCTTTCATTACAATCTCCTTTTTTTGCACAACCAGCTATTCCCTTGCTTATTAAACCAAACCTCCCGAGGTAACCTCCTATGGGTAACAGTTTTGCAATTGCCTATAAATGCCTTTCTCATACTGCACTATGGAGTTTAAGCTGACTAACCTTTCACTCCTCCTATGACCACACCTTTAATCAGTTGGGCCTGAATCATGGGAAAAATAATAATAACCGGCAATATGGCAATAACTGCAATAGCCATTCGTATCCCGACACTTGGAAGATCAAGCCCTACCAGATTTGAGCCTTCTGTAATTGAGGAGGAACTTTTTAAAAAGGTGATGTTATTCATCAATCTGTTCAGATATACATTGATACTGTATAATTTAGTATTGGTAATATAATATAAACCATTGGTCCAGTCATTCCAGTAAGCCATACCGGAAAACAGGGAAATTGTTATTAATACCGGCTTTGAAAGGGGCAGGATAATACGGGTGTAAATCGTTAGTTCCTTCGCCCCGTCTACTCTGGCAGCTTCCAGAATAGAAACCGGGATACTTGCCGTGTAATAGTTTCGAACCAATAATACATTAAAGGCCCCCATAAGATAATTTGGTACCAGCAAGGCCCACATTGTATTTTTTATATGAAAAATCTGGGTCCATACAATATAGGATGCCGTCATTCCACCATTAAAGAGAATGGTAAAAAAGAGAAAAAATGCAAAGAAATTTCTATATTTGAAATCCTGCCTGGATAAGGGATAAGCAAATAAGGAGGTCAATATTACATTGACTACAGTGCCAGCCACTGTGACTAAAATAGAAATCCCATATGCGCCAAAGATTGTTTCACGCTTTGCCCAAAGGTAAAAGTATGCTCCCAGGTTAACTTTTGAGGGCCAGAATTTATACCCTTCTCTTATTAATACATTTTCATCTGTTATGGATGCTGAAATCATAAGTACAAAAGGCATAATACAAAATGCAGTGATAATCAACATTATAATGAGGGATATTCTTTGGAACCTATGTTCAGAATTATGCTTATTTATTTTCATTCTCCATCCTCCTAAAATAATGCACTTTCGCTGTCTATTTTACGCACGAAAGCATTGGATACCATAACTAGTATAAAACCAATGACAGATTGAAAAACACTTGCTGCGGACGACATACCAACATTATGAAGTTCCATCAACGATCGATATACATAAGTATCAATAGTCTGGGTCGTTGAAAATAACATGCCTGAATTCATAGGCACCTGTAGGAACAGACCAAAATCTGAATTAAATATTTTACTAACCGATAACAACAGCATCAATACAATCATAGGTTTAATGATCGGCAGGGTGATTTTAAAAATCTGCTGCATTTTTGAGGCACCATCCAGCTTTGCGGCCTCATACAGACTTGCATCGATTCCTGAGATACTTGCTATGTAAATGATGGAACTATATCCTGCACTTTTCCAAAAGTTTACGATTACCAGGATAAAAGGCCAATACTTTGCCTCATTATACCATTTGATTCCATTCCCATGTAATATGGTATTATTAATGAACCCGTTGCTCCCAAGAAAGGCATAAACCAAATAGGCTACAATAATAATTGAAATCATATTGGGGAAACAGATTGCAGGCTGTATAAATTTTGCTATCTTTTTCTTTCCGATTTCCGTCATCATAACAGCAATTGATAATGCCGTCACTAATCCTAAGGCAATGAATATCAGATTATAACCTAAGGTATTACGAATCATGATAAATGCATCTTTTGTTTTGAACAAATACTCAAAATTACTTAAGCCGCACCAGTCACTACCAAGTATCCCCTTCGTATAATCCATTTTTTTGAATGCAATTAAAATTCCAAACATCGGAATATAATTATTAGCAATCAGATATGCAATTCCAGGCAGCATCATAAAATAGAAGGGGATATAATTAACTCTTGATGTTTTTTTCTTGCCCTTACGTCTTCCCGCGGTTCCATCTGTTTTCCTGATAGCCTCTGACATCTTTCCCTGCCTCCTTTTATTGATTGAAAATGATAGAAAACAACCCTGGGTTTCTTTTTCTCGATCAGACTCCCAGGGCTGATTTCTTACAGGAATGACCTAAATCAAACCTGACTTATTTATTCCCAGCCGCCCATGCATCCAACTGCTTCTGAGCCTCTGAAATAATATCGTTAACGCCTGCTGCCTCCATTGCAGCTACGAACTGAGGAATTACAACGTCTGGATCTACTTCACCGCAAAGCAGGGAATACTGGTACTGTTGTATCACATTATCTACCGCAGAACACTGGGAAGTCAGATTCGTTGCATCCAGATGGAAGCCAAAGGCCGCCGAATATTGACCCTCCTTATTATTTTGCAGCATATAATCCACATCTTTGGGATCGGTATTGCCTCTTAAGGCATATTGCTTAAACATATTACCAACAATACCACAGGAAAGTGCTGCCGTATAAGGAACTGTGTTCATATCAAGTCCTTCCGGATAGGATATGGTACCATCATCATTCTTAACATAATCCGTTCCTTCAATGCCGAATATAACAGAGTTCAAAACAAATTCATCGTTATAAAGGAGATTTAAAACTTTTGCAGCAGCCTTCGGATTTTTACAGGTATATGCAATACTCCAGTTAACTGCCAGGCTTTGGGAGGTCAGCACGTATTTATTTAACGATTTTGCATAAAAATCAAATCCGTTACATCTGCTCTTATAAGTCGCCTCCACACTCTCTGGTATGTATCCGTATCCGGTAATTACGGAAAATGCCTGTTCTGAGCCGAGAAGATCTGTGGACATATCCGAAGAAAGAGATGCATCCGGCATGATTAATCCTTTATTATTCCAATCATAAGCAACCTTACAAGCTTCTTTAAAGAAATCCGTATTATAATAATTCTGTACTTTCAGCTCGTCACCAACAATACTTGCACCATATCCAAAATTATCTACTTTATAACCCTGAATACCATTCATGGCAGTATCAATCATCATGGTATTTCCGCCGGCTGAACCACCGGTAGGAACCAAAGGATACATATTCGGATAGTTTTCCTTCACCTTGGTAAGTAATGGTTCAATGTCTTTTACTGACTTAATGCTGTCCATGTCAAAACCTAATTTATCTACGATATCCTTACGGCAGATGAAATATGGTTCCAATACCACTCCTTTATAACAAGGGATTGCATATACATTTCCATTATAGGTAGATGGCTTTAACCATTCCTCACCCATTAAGGAAACTGTACTTTTTAGTTCATTATCAAGATAATCATTTAAGGGCAGTACCTGGTTGGTGGCTATAGCTGCTGTTAAGCCTGTAAATGGGCAGTAAATGTCAACACCTTCTCCCCCTGCAAGTGCCATATCCATCTGATTATTATAATTTGCTACATCAACGGGTTCTAATTGTAATCTGACATTTTCACCTTTTTGCTCCAGATAGGAATTAATGGAATCCTCTACCTGCTTTGTACCATCCTGGGAAGGAACTACCATAATTACCGGATAACTAAGTTTAATTGTGGTAATTTCCTCACTCTTCGTATCTTCCTTCGTGGTGTCTGCTGTTTTGGCCAAAGCAGGTGTGTCTTGTTTCTGATTCTCATCTTTTTTACCTGCACACCCCATTAAAGATAAAACCAGTACAATTGATAAAACAATAGAAATCATTCTTTTCATAGGAATACCTCCTCTTTTTTTATATAATAATCTTATCAAATATAAAAACAGAAGCATTAAAAAATATACTATATGGCTTTAATTTTGTACGATGATTTGTTATTTTAGTAAGGTTCCATTGATTAACGGCATCTTTCTTAAGAAAGCAGCACTTCCTTCTTCCTCTATTGTTACCGCATCCTCCGTAAATGTAAAATTCAGTTTTTGCTGATTACAGGTTTCAACCCAGCGCAGAACCATGCTAAATACTTGGTCTTTCGTCCATGCGCCGCTGATTAATACATCTGTTACTGCCCCACCGGGTAATTTATTATAGCGGTAGGCTCCGTCTGTTCCAACTGATATACTTCTTTTTTCTCCGTCTTGCAGGTAATTAAAGGTACAGCCTTCCTTTCCGAAATGAAAGCTGAATTCTTCAATGCCTTTTGGCGGTTTCACGCCTCCCATAAACATAGAGGTCGCAATTACATTATTATTTAACAAAAATGTATCCTCCTGGCACTGATATAACGCACCGTTTACTTTCTCAAGAAACTTGCTATAGGGTGCATAATCAGGTGCCTCCAGAGCTAACATACGCATCCTTCTTTTTAATAAATGTGAGAGTTCTTCCTTTTCCGATAGGATATCCTCCTCCGGTATATCCTCAAGAAATTCCCACATCGTATCCAGGGTAGCCTGTGCCCAATGCGCTCCTGCCGCATTTTCAGTTATAGAAATAATCATATCTTTATCCGGAACAACAATGGTAAACTGACCCATTGCACCGTCTGCACGGTAAACTCCTTTTGGCTTACACATCCAGATCTGGAACCCGTATCCCAGGAAATTGTCCTTTGCCAACGGATTGTTCTTAGCCTCTGTCGCCGATTCATTCTGCAAAGTAGTCGCTTTCTTTACATAATCCTCCGAAAGGATGCGTTCTCCTTCCCATACACCACCGTCTGCATAGAGCTTCATTAATCGCAGATTGTCTTCTGTTGTTGCATAAAGACCGCCACCGCCTACTTCCATGCCATCCGGCATATAAATCCAGCGATGGTTCTCCGAATCAATACCAATCTTATCATAAAGTCTTGGTTTCAGATATTCATGAAGACCTAAACCGGTGACTTTACGTACCATAGCACCCAGTAACGTGGAGCCGGTACTGTTATACATATACGTCGTACCCGGCACATGATTTACCGGGGTTTCAAGAAATTCCTTAATCCAGTTTTTTGAGGGATAAGGCATGGTATCCATACCGCAGCCCATACACAACACATCCCGTACTGTTAATTTCTGAAGGTTTTCAGATGGATTATCTGGTGCCTCCTCCTTAAAAATGTCAATCACCCTGTCCTCCAGTTTTAGTAAGCCTTCTGTACAGGCAATCCCTACTGCCGTAGCTGCATAGGTTTTGGTATGGGATTGAAGACCATGGCGGATTCCCGGGGCATAAGGGGCCCACCATCCCTCCGCACATATTTTCCCATGACGCATAATCATCAGTCCATGGGGTTCGGTAAAACCACTCTCCAATTTGTCCAATAGCTTCCAGATTGCCTCAGAGGGTATTCCAACGCTTTCCGGAGTTACCCGTTCAAATTCTTTCCTGTTCATAATTTTCATATCCTTTCTATTTTTTAATGATTATTTAAAACTAAAACCCCAATTCCTCCAGCCATTCTGCACATAGGGTACTCCAATGCATAATATGAGGGAATTTCTGGTCCAAATCATTATTGCCATCCGCTAATGCAAGCCCATGTATCCCCCCCGGGAAGCAGTGAAGTTCAAAGGGGATATCATAATCTGCTAATTCCTTTGCCAGATACATTGAAAATCTTGGATCATCACTATTTGTCTGCCAGATGAAAAAAGGCGGTGTCTGGACAGTAATATTCTTCTCCGGCGCCAGGTAAAGCTCTTCTGCTTTGTTATGATCAACAAAGGGATTTTTCATAAAGCCATGAGGAAAGGAAGTAAATGAAATTGCTCCATACCCTATAACCGCAGCATCCGGCCTGCAAGAGAATCGTTCTGTATAATCCTCCGCTTCCGGTCTGCCATAATCAAAATGGGTGGCACAGTTACCGGATAACATCCCTCCTGCGGAAAATCCCATCACCGCGACTTTATCAGAAATACGAAGTTCCTCTCTTCTGGCACGGAGCAGCCGGATTGCTCTTTGCATATCCGCAATGGAATCCCTTCTGGTATAAGGTTTCAGCCGATAGGTAAGTATGGCAACAGCAAAACCTGCTTTGTGAAAGTAATCTGCTATATGAAAACCCTCGCAGCCGGTACGGGTCTCAAATCCCCCTCCATGGGCAACAAGAATGGTTCCCCGTTCTGCCTTATCACCTTCTGCCGGTATAAAAACCATATGTGGTCTGGTCTGATTCTGGTCTCTATCATCAAACCCCGGTGTCTCACCCTCCCAAAGCCATATTTTATCAAACCGTTCCATCAGCTCGTTCCATAACTTTAAATTCCCTTCTACATCCACACTACCATCTGGTTTACGATGCTTGGAAACATGTCTGATAGATGCCCGTTCGGCAACTATTTTCTCCAATATCTCAATATTTTTCTGATACTCCATATAAAAACTCCAATCTGTGTGCTATAAATCGCATATTAAAATCAGGATAATTGGGATGTTGAAGAAGCTCCTACTTTCAACTTAATCCCGTCCGCATGCTTTCGCGCGCACTTTATAATAAGACTATACCGCTGATTGGAATTGAAAACTATTAATAAAGTATACTTATCTATCAAATACGTACAGAGGTATTTTAATCTATAAACAAGCCCAGCTCCTTTATATAATCAGCCAATTCTGTACCCATTCTGATTTGAGTGGACATAGATGGATGACCGCATGCACCATAGCCCTCCTGTAATTTGATTTTCCCATATTTAAAGCATTTTACCTTCGTATCCTTCGTGTCTTTTGTATAGTTCTCCACTGCCTTTTCGAGGTTTTCATACAGATAATAATCCATTGAGCCAAGTGTGCACAGGAGGACTGGTTTTGGTCCGTTTAATCTTCTGACTAACTGCAAAAACTCATAATAATTCCGCTCAAAGTTAATCTCTCCCTTCCGGTAATCACCTTCCATAGAAATCACGGTGCTATCGTTGGTACCAAGATTAATTACAATAAGATCCGGTATCCATAATTTGAAATTCCACTCAGTAAGGGAGTTGTTATTCTTTTGACTTTCTTCATACAAACGATCTGTATAAGGATATAAACTCTGCATCGGGTTTAACGGCCATTTTATTTTACCAATGCCCTCACCCACGGTTATACCAGAAACACAAATCATATTAAAATCCGCCTGCAGTAATCTGGCCGCCACTGCTGCATGGGACATCCATCCGTTTTCCTCTCCTGAATAAAAAAAGCGTTCCTTTTCTTGAGTCTCATTGCCAAACCCACAGGTTATGGAATCTCCAATGAACTCCATGGATCTTCGTTTATCTGTATTACATAATAACTTTGTGATAGAACCCTCCATAGAAAATGAACCGATGCCGACTTTTCCCTTGGCATTTTCAGAAAGCTTTATAATTCTGATTTTATGAGTTTCTATTCTCTCGCTGGCAAATATGATAACTGTCTCCTGTTCTGAGCTGATCTCCATCCGCCTGATTGGCACTTCCTCCTCATCCAAAAATACTGCAATCCAGGGAAAGACCCTTCTCTTTGGAGCGATTGGGGGTATACCGTCATATTCATCGGCAGGAACGGCATATACTTGTGCCAAAAGACAGGTTCCGGTGAATTCAAACTCCATACCGGAGCAAGTCCAGTTAAAATAAATAATTTCCTGCTCCATATCCTGGTAAGTCCTTCCTATTAACCTAATTTGATTAAGACATTCAGCGATCCTATATTGTTTCATAAAAACACTTCCTTTCTAATAATTTGCTATACTGGTGTGAAACCACACCGATTGACTTTTTATAAAAAAAATGTAAGATTATATATAAAAACAAAGGAGAATCCCCATGGCAACATTACTTAATGTGGCTGAACGTGCCGGAGTTTCAGTAACCACTATTTCACGAATGTTAAATAACCGGGTTAATGTAAGTGAAAAAACCCGAAAAAAAATCTACGCCGCCATGAAAGAATTAAATTATTATCCAAATGAGATTGCAAGGTCCCTGACTAAGAAGAAAAGCAATATAATAGGATTAATAGTGCCCTCCGCAAAGAATTTCTTTTATAGCCAGATAATCGAATATACGGAATATTACGCTGAAAAAAAGGGATATAAACTTCTTCTATGCATATCGAATCATGATTCAGAAAAAGAGTCCAGGTATTTTGGAATGCTGAAAGCAAATAAAGTTACCGGGATTATTATTGCCAGCCGAACACAGAATCTTTCCGATTATATAACCATGGATTCCCCACTCATCTCTATAGACCGTATTATCTCTCCGGGTATACCTTCCATTTCCTCTGATAATTACAAAGGAGGTATAATGGCAGCAACTGAGTTCATAACAAAAGGCTGCAAAAACCTGGCCTATATCAGCGGCAGTGCAGACCTTGATTTTGAAGCAAACAAACGTTTTCTGGGTTTTCGGGATGCCTGTCTTTCACATGGTCTCACTTTCCCGGTCTTTCTTGATGCTACGGAGGAACGTTTCTTTTCCATGGATTACCGGGAAATCGTTGCCGAATTATTTCAAAAGCACCCCTATGTTGAAGGCATATTCACCTCCAATGATATTATTGCAGCCCAAACGATTCAGTATTGTAATAAGCATCATATTTCAATCCCTGGTCAGGTAAAGTTAATCGGTTATGATGATACCGATGTGGCAGCTTTGTGTTCCCCGTCCTTATCCACTATTCACCAGCCCATTGAAGAGATTTGTCAACAGGCTGTAGAAGGCATCTTTATGGCTTCTGCAAAGGGTATCCTTCCCAGGAGCCAGCTGCTGCCAGTTACCTTTGTGGAACGTGAGACTACTTAGCATCACCTGGAAATCTTGTTTATCCAGTTGCCCTTAATCAACCGCAGCGAACACCAAATTGATTTGATGATATAATCCGCACGCAGACACAGATATACTACAAAAGCAGGTAAATGAAGTACTAAACCCGCAAAAGCTCCAAGGGGAATTGATACCAGCCATAAAAATAGTACATCTGCTGCCATAAGAAAACGTGTATCTCCTCCTCCCCTTAGCACTCCCTTCGTAAGAACTGTCTGAGCAGACTGAAATACCAGAATAAATGAAATTGCATACATTAACTGATTGGCAATCGCTTTCGCCTCACCAGAAAGCTTAACACTTAAGAGAATCAGAGGACATATTCCTAATAGTATAACCCCAGCGATTAGTCCAAGGACAACGCTTAGACTTAAAAATGTAATTCCCTCTTTGTAAGCTTTTTTCACATCTCCTTCTCCGAGAGTGTTACCGGTAATGACACTAGAGGCACTTGATACACCAGTGGTTAAGACCGTTGTCATCCGTGTAACCTGTGATACAATTGCATTAGCGGCAACAAAAGAAAATCCGATATGTCCAATAATAACTGAAATTGCACTATTACCTATTGCTAATATGGTGTCCGAAATCAGAACCGGAATGCAGAACTTAATGTACTGCACATATAATCCTTTGCCAGATTTAAAAAGGTCCTTTAAACGGTATCCCACTTTTTTATCTGCAAGAAGAAAATAACCTGCAATAAGAGCCACTTCAAACAGGCGTGCGATTAAGGTACCCAGGGCAGCGCCTGCAATTTCCATTCTGGGAGCTCCAAGATGACCAAAAATAAAAACCCAGTTAAAGAATATATTGATAAAAAAAGCCATAATTGAAGTAAACAACGGAATATGTACTTCTCCATAGGACCGTAATATCGCAGTGATAGTCAAGGAAAGTCCAGTTGGTAAAAAGCTCCAGGCTACAATCTTCATGTATATGGCACCTTGCTGTATTAATTCTTTTTCCGGCGTGAATATCCTCATAACAGATTCCGGCGCAAAGTAGGCGATCAAGCCAAGAAGGCAGCTCAAAAAGATGCACATTCTCATCATAATTGCTACGATTTTTTTAAAAGACGGTATATCTCTCTTTCCCCAATACTGCGCCGTCAGAACAGCAGCTCCATAACCGGTTCCCATACATAGAATCTGAAATAAAACGATAAACTCATTGGCCAGGGAGGAAGCAGAAAGTGGTTTTTCTCCTAACTGCCCAACCATTACTGTATCAATCATACTGACTCCCATGGTTATCATACTTTGAATCACTACCGGAACCGCCAGTCTTACTACCTTCATATAAAACTCTTTGTTTCTAACAAATAACACCATCTAGTCAACTCTCCATTCCTAATTGATTGTCCGTATTTTGCACAATATATCCATTTACTCCATTTTACCACAAGTAAAATCAGCTGCTTTTAATAATATACGCAATGCTTTTGTTCCTGTATAAAAATAGGCTCTATGATAAACTATAGGGGTGTGTAAATAACTCATTCCTACTTTTATTATAGAGCCTAAAAATTAAGGAACTGTCAGAAGTTTAAGACCAATGCCACACATTGGCTATTCCTTACAGTTCCTTATCCTCTATTCTATAATTTCCTCCAGGCATCCGGATTGCAGCCGCAATATTTTTTAAATACCGTTGAAAAATATGATACATTCTCAAATCCTACATCCATGGCGATCACACTGATTGCTTTACTGGTTGAACTTAATAATTTTTTGGCTTCATCAATCCTTAACTGGTTAATATAATCCCGAATGGTAAGACCGGTTTCCTTATTAAATAATTTTGATAAATAATTAGGGGTTAAGTAAACACTTTTTGCTACATCCTCCCGGTCAATATTCTCTGCATAATGCTGTTTAATATATTTTTTAGCCCTAGCTACGATTGTAAAAGTCTCTTTTACTTCATTGATTAGAACTGATATACGGTCAAACATATAATTGGCGTATTTAATCATATCAAAAATCGAGTATTCCGAAGCAGCATTTAATTGCCTTGCTACGCTCTCCTGCAAAAGTCTGTCTGCCTGAATATTATGCTCTTGCAGGTATCCGTAAAAAATCTGCAGCAAATCATGGTGAATCATACTCATAATATTTGAATTCAGAGTGTCAGCCTTCCTACTATCTTCCATGAATGTCCTGATATAATTAATCAATGCCACTTTTTCTTTGTTTCTTAAGGCTTTTCGAATTCTCTCGTAATCTATTCCCTCCTCCACTGCTAAAGAAGAATTGGTATTATTATAAGTAAGTACTTTTTTTCTGTAGCCTGCCTCCTGTAAAAACAAGGCATCCATCTCTTTTTTGGAATCAGCAAGGCTTTCACAACCAATTACATTACCTACCAGACATTCAATATCTGCATTCAGATAAGACTTCGATACCTGTACAAGCTTCTCACAGCGTTCGATTAAGGTTTCCTTGGTAGTTTCAGATTCTTTTACCACAAGGAGCAAAATATTATAGGGTTCCAGAGAATATTCTACTGCATATTTATAATCGAATTGGTCATTAATCACTTCTAAGGTCAGATGTCTTACCATATAAAAAAAGTCTGACTCTTTATAATCCTTTATCATGAGTTTGCGGGTATTAATTCCTGAATATACCAGATAATAGTTCTCCGCTATATCAAAATTGATATTCCTGGCTGTTATGATATTTAACAATTTTTCTTTCTCATTTGGAATGGTCTTTTGGAAAATAGCCCATAAAAAGCTGTTATGAATAATATCCTGATTCTTTCTCCATAGATAATCCTTATGAAGCAGCTCGCTATGAGCAGTTTTATTGTTCACCTTAACGATAGCTTTCATAATTACAGCATATACTTCTTCTGATTTAAAAGGCTTCATAAGATACCCCATTGCATTTAGTTCAATAGCCTTTTTAGCAAATTCAAAGCTTTCATGACAGGTAAGAAAAATCAGCTCTGAAACAATATTATTCTCATAGATAAATTGAAGCACCTCCATACCATTGCATAGGGGCATTTCAATATCACAGAGAACGATTTCCGGTTTTCTGGTTTCAATAACCTGTTTTGCATGGATTCCATTGTAGGAAAACAGAACTTCTTCAATTCCCATTTCGTCCCATTTCATTGTATTTTTAATCAGCTCTATGGTATTCGGATCATCATCTACTAGCAGCACCTTCATATTAACCTCTATCCTTTCGCACGCTCTTTGCGCATACCGCCCCGTCTATTCCTCTTCTTCTGGAATTATATTTTTTGTATCCGGTATCCAAATTTCAACTCTGGCTCCATGGGGTTTTACATTGGAAAGCCGAAGTAAATCTTTTCTTCCATATTGAAGTTCCAATGTTTTTTTTATGTTACTCAGACCAATGTGCCTTCCATCCTGCTTTTCTTCTACTTCATTGCCGATTCGGAATTTATCAATTTGTTCATTGGGAAAACCATTGCCGTTATCTTCTATGATAACCCGGTAACCTATAAAACCCTCCTCTTTTACTGCTTCACATTGAATCAATAGTATCATGGTATCATACAAATTCATCGCAAATTTAAAAGCATTTTCTATGACAGTAAATAGAATCAGATGTCCAATTTCTTTTTCTTTTAAGGAATCACTGCAGCCGATATAATAAGCTGCGGAATTGGGGAATTTGATCTCCTGCATCTTCAGATAATTTTCAATATGGGATAGTTCCTCCCACAATTTTACTTCACTGTTATTCACTTTTAACATGTAACGGAGATGTTCGGATAAGGAATCTAAATAGGCCCGTATATCATCGTCTCTATCCTGATAGGTCATACTCCTGATTGTTGTGATTGCATTCAGGTAAAAATGCGGCTTTATCTGCATTCGTAAAAGTTTTATCCTTCTCTCACTGTTCTTAATCTGCTCCTCGTATTTTTCAATACGAAGTTCACCAATCTCACCAATCATCCGGTTAAAACTTTTATATAATTCATCGAATTCCGTACTTCCGGTATCTTCTACCACCTGGTATCCTAATCTTCCATTCGATATATGATGCATTCCTTTTAAAAGCATATGAATTGGTTTGAGAATAAACTTAGAAATATTTCTTTTTAAGACAAACAACATTCCCATAAAGATAAATACAGTGCCAATCAGCATGATATATGTCGTATTGAAAAACAATGTTAATATCTTTAGTTTAAAACAGCCGGTAAACGTAATGCCGCTGTTTGAAATTGGACTTCTTATGGTTACGGTTTCATCAATGAATTTTGTTTTATCTGAACTGGTTTCTTTTTTCGAATCTGCTGCTGTGTATGTATATATATCCTTTCCAAGATCCAGGTATGTATAGCTTTCAATATCCTGATCCACTACAAGATTTAAGATCTCATCAAAAGAAGATACTCTGATTAAGGCACCTGCCATATAACCGCTCATTTCATAGACCAGATAAAAGAAAGCCTCCCCTTGGATTTTGGTCACTTTCCAATAACTTCTTCTGGACTTAAAAGTCTCAATTGGTCCATTCTGCTTTAGATAATTCATAATATTCTGCCGGCTAAGTCCAGGAAGCTGGGTATTATAACCTTTTATAATCCAGGTATCCTTTACTTTGACAAAAATACAGTCCACATCACTGTTAATAGAAAGCTTATTTTTTATTGCAGTATTAATTCTGTTTTTCGCCCAATATCTAGACAAAGCATTCGTACTTCCCAGATCGGATTCATTCATAGTACCCAGCATTAAATCAATTAACTGGAGCTCTGCTTTATTCAAATGCTCTTTGATGGTCTGAACACAAATATTAACAGCGTATGCTTTCTCTTCTTTAAAATCCTGTTTTGATTTATGATAAAAAAGCAAACTGGTTCCCAAAAGCAATATCAATAAAAATATCATGGTCAGAACTAAAATTCTGACTACTTTTAATGTTAATGATTTATTTTTCATAGATGCTCCCTGATTTTTTGTCATATTAAACAAATCATCCGTGTTTTACAACTTAAATATATACTAATTAAACATAAATGTCAACCGCATGTCATTTATTTGTAAAAAAAGAGAATTCTTTAAGCAAAAAATTTATGCTTCTATGTTTTAATTCCTTGAACGTATCTTAAACTATATAGCATCAAAAAAGGATCTTAGAATTTTATTCCAAGGTCCTTTTAAGTGGGTATAAATGTAGGTGTTAATGTGGGTTTTTATCATTAGTATCTGATATATACCTTAATCAGCGGATTCCTATTTCTAATGTGCAGATGAATCTACCTGAAACAGTAATGAGCGCTGAACTAAGCGGAGATAATTGTTAAAATTTTAGTATAAAAGCTGCAGCTAACTTGTAACAAAACTTTAAATAGAACGATACAATTTTACTGCAGCCTTTTCATTTTACAGATTTCTTATACGTTTAACTTAGTGGCAATTTCAGTATCCGTATCTTCTAGTGCCTTTGCAGTTGCATTCAACTGCGCCATTATACCATTAATTACTTCAGGTAAGCTTTTACTTAATACCGGCCACATATCAGTAGTGAATCCGGTAACGAATGCTGACTGGGCAGCACCTTCCCATTCTGCTGTTACTGCGTCAATTTTTGTTTTTAATGAGTTTGCTTCTGTGGTCATTGCCTCAAGCCTCTGTCCTAAATAAGTTGCTGCTGTTCTGAGTTCTGATGGTGTAATTCTAATAGTTCCTGCCATTTTTTTATCCCCTTTCGTTTTGTTATATTGTTTAATCCTTCCTATAGTGATTATAGTGCAGATTAATGGCTCAGTAATATATTCTGAAAAATCCACAGTGCCAATATCCGTTATTTCATAACAGTAACCAAGAACTGCTTGTTTATTTTTTTTACTACGGTTATTTTTAACTGTAAAAGATTCATTAACATTACTTTCAACTATAATATGATATATAATTTTAATTTTTGGGTAATTTGGGCATTAATTTGAATAAAAATTTTAAACGCTGAGACTAATGTAATTTTAACCACTGTTTTGCAGCTTTTTTAACTCTCTTTGTACGTATTTAATTCTCTTTTTATGTTTGTTTTGATAGTATTCTTTTTATTGTTGATAAAAAAGAATATCTAACGTAAGTATAGATAACAGTTTTTTTGAGAAACTTTATAATTGTACAGTGTTTGACAACCTTATTTAATTTTATTAAAATGATATTAAAACAGTTTTAGAACAAATATTTATAGAAACTAATCTTTACTAAAACATATATACAAAACAGATAAGTATAAAAACCGTTATTCTTAAAAACAGTTATTTATAGAAAAGCAGTTATTTAAAAAAAACAGTTATTTTATAAAGGATTGATTTGAGAGTCAAAAGCCTAATTTAGGTTGTAAAATGAATAACCCGGTATATATATTCATTTTGTCTACCTTACCTTCCTGCGGCATGTCCTTTGTAGAGCCTCATAGATGCAAAAAGCATCGCACTGCTCAGCTTTTTGCTGAGTCTCTAGTCGGACATAAACAGCCTTGTCAGCCGGTCTACGACAAAATGAATATATATACCGGGTTATTCATTAATTAAGTTTTTTGAGGCTTTTGACTCTCAAATCAAGGATTTATTTTTTAAAAAACAGTTATTTTTAAGAAACTGTTATCCTAAAAAAACAGTTATTTTTAAAAAACAGTTATTTTAAAAAACAGTTACTCTTAAAATACAGTTATTATAGACAAGTTCAGTATTAAGCTGTCTTATTTTGAACCATATTACAATTTATTAGTCGGGAGGGTATTTTTTATGGAAAACAACAAAAATCCTAAGGTTGATGAGTTTATAACGAAAACCCAGAAGTGGCAGGAAGAGTTTATGAAATTACGGGAAATCGTACTTAGCTGTCCTCTTAATGAGGAAATTAAATGGGGTAAACCCTGTTATTCATACCAGAAAGAAAATATAGTCTTGATACATGGTTTTAAAGATTATTGTGCTCTTTTATTTATCAAAGGTGTTTTGTTAAAAGACCCCAAAGGGCTTCTTATCCAACAGACCGAACATGTTCAGGCAGGGCGTCAGCTTCGGTTTTCTAATGTCTTTGAAATAGAATCCATGGAATCCGATATAAAATCATTTATTAAGGAAGCCATAGAAGCAGAGAAATCCGGTCAGGAAGTAGAACTTAAAAAGACTTCTGAATATACCATACCGGAAGAATTCCAGAATAAGCTAAGTAAAGATCCGTCCTTAAAAACTGCTTTTGAAAAACTAACCCCTGGCAGACAGCGTGCATATCTGCTCTATTTCTCTACTCCAAAACAAGCTAAAACCAGAGAGTCAAGGATTGAAAAATATATTCCGCAAATTCTAACCGGAAAAGGATTAAATGATTAAGCTTAAACCTAATCTATTTTTCTCCAGAAGGTTGTACAATCCGCTTTATCCGCAATATTGAAATCAATCATACTCTCAAGTAAGGAATACTCAACTGTGCTGCTCCACGGTATGCGTACCAGTTCCTTAGTGTGTTCATAACCGGACTGCTTAATTAGATCTGTAAACTGTTCAATCCAAACCTTCTCCGGAGCAACTGCCATATGATGCTTTGATATGCTAAAACCGATAATAAATGTACCATGATCCGTAAACATAGGCTGGTTCCATGCGATCTTAGGTGATAACTTCGGATATTTATCCATAATCCAGTTAAAAACTTCTTCCATTCGAGCACGCTTCGCTAGATTGTCAATGCGGCTTAAATACTCTTCAAAAACTTCCATATAAACACCTATTACATAACACATCTGCTAGCAGATGTGTTACTGCCACATATAAAAAGGTTGAAAGAATACATAAGTGGCATCCTCTCATTCATAATATTTTCTTTCAACCTAACACCTATGCATATCGCAAGCTGGCTTGCGATACTGCCCAAATAAGAAGTGTGAAATGTTCTTTATTTCACACTAACGCCCATGCATATCGCAAGCTGGCTTGTGATACTGCCCAAATAAGAAGTGTGAAATGGTTTTATTTCACACTATTTTCTCCTGTTTTCAATTTGCTTATTATTCTCTGCAATAAATTTTCAATCTATTCGAAAGGATCCCTAAAAATGAAGGTATTACGCTAATTAATACCAAACTTGGTCTGCTGATTGATATAAATAATTAATTTATGTGACAATTATGACCTTTAAAGTGTATTATTAATGAAAGCTTTCAAACTACACAGGAGGTGATTTTTTTGGAGCACGATATTTTTCTTGAACTTGCAGAAAAGTATAAAGATACCGTGTTTCGGATTGCATTAAATTATTCGGGTAATTACTATGATGCAGATGATATTGTACAGGATGTCTTTATGAAATTATATCTGACTAATAAAAAATTCGCAAGTGACGACCATGCAAAATACTGGCTGATACGGGTGACGATAAATACTTGTAAAGATTTATTAAAAAGTTCCTGGAAAACTAAAAATGTCGTACTAGATGATATTGCTGTAACCCAAACCCCTACTTTTGAGAAAAGGGAGCAGGAAGACCTATATCTGACCGTCATGGGCTTACCGGAAAAATACCGTACCGTCTTATACTTATTTTACTATGAAGATTTTTCAGTCAAGGAAATAGCTAAAATGCTGAAAGTTAAAGAATCCGCTGTTACCACAAGGCTTTCTCGAGGGAGAAACCTGTTAAAGGAGGTATTTAAGAATGAATAACAAAGATTTCTATAAAGCCACTTTTTCACAAGTCCGTACCGACAAAAACTTTAATATAGAAGAATTCAAGAATCGAAAAAGAAAGCGAAACCGTATCCACAAACTGCTGGTAACCGCTGCCGGGGTCTGCCTGATTTTGATAACGTCCACCTCGGTATATGCATCAAAGATGTTTGGTCTTAGGGATATGCTTATCGGGAACACAGACAGCTCCTTCTCAGATCATAATTCAAACAGAAATCAAGGTTCTGACGCAAATGTGAATTCTTCTGAAGATACGAAAGAAACTGCCAATCGTCCATCTGGAAATACGAAACCTGCTGATACTATTCCTACCGATTCTGCTTCTGCCGATACTGTTTCTGATGTTCCTTCTGAAGCTATGTCAACGGATGGTGAAACGTCAGACAGCGAAAGTGGTCTGCCTAAAACACCACCCGCTGAAATGATTTCACTTCAGGGTTTTGCTGACAGTGCTGAAAGTAAAGCTGTTGCAGAATGGACTAATTTCCGTGATAACTATGACCAGGATGGTGCACTTTTAGAAAAGGTAGGCAATGGACCAACCGGTCTGGATAAAAGATTTGACCTGTATTCTGTATACACTCAGGAAATGGCAGACAAACTAGATGAAATAGTAAAAAAATACAATTTAAACCTTCATAATTCACTAACCATTATTGAAAATACGGAGGAACTGATACAAAAGGCAGGTACTGGCAATTTTCTCGGCACAGCCAATACTGCCTACAGTACCTATATGTATGAGGATGGTACTTTTCATATTGATGGCACTGCCAATTTAGAGGGCGGTACTGTGATTGATTATCAGTTCATGAACTGTAAAAAAGGAGCTTTTACCGATACCATTTTAAATATTGGAAGCATAAAGGATTACAAAGAATGGTCTTATAAAACCATCAGCGGTACAACCGTCAGTCTGGCCCTAAGCCCGAAAAAATCCTTAATTATTGCGGATTTAGGTGAATCCTTTATTACTGTTAATGTTTTAGCCGGTACGGATTATGGATTTTTAGATGAGGCCGGGAAAATTACTGCTTCTGATTTAGAAGATCTGGCAAATTCTTTTGACTTTTCTTTAATTAAATAATTGCAATCATTCTAAGGAGGCTGGCAGTAAGTTATTATACTGACGGTCTCCAACTTTATATAATACTCTAGCATTCTACTGGAATTAGTAAATTATTTACACCACAGAAATATCTCATAAATCTCAATTAGTGCATATAAACGGTTGCAATCAATATGAACTTCTATAAAACCAATATGTGAAACGATGAAATGATTGAAATTAGTCATAAAAAATGTTATGCTACCTATGGTAAACTTGAAAGATTGGTTTATATATATAAAAGTAAATTGAATTGCAACAATTGGAAAGCTACTATATTTAAGGGCTTATTCTTTAGGCTCTTTTTTTTACTGATACAAAAAGGTTATTCGCTGTGAATGCAGCAGATGGAGGTTCTTATGATAAAAGTTGAAAACTTATCCTACTCATTTCCGCAAAAGGATTTATATAATAAGATATCATTTACGTTAGAAGAAGGGCAGCACTGTGCCTTTATCGGAACAAGCGGCAGCGGTAAAAGTACGTTGATTGATATCCTTATGGATACTGAAAGCTATTTATACGAGGGAAAGATAGAGATACCTGAAAATTGCAGAATTGGATATGTCAGCCAGTTTTCCAGACTGGATCAAACAAGTGAGGTTACGGTTTCCCAGTATTTAGGGGAAGAATTTATTAAGCAGCAAAATGAAATAACCTCTATATGTACTGAAATGGAAACTGCAACAGATATTGATGCCTTAATGGAACAGTATCAACAAGCTTTCGACGCTTTTTGTGCAATCGGCGGAGATGATTTCGAAAGCCGCATAAATAAAAACCTGGGTCTGGCTAACTTAAGCAGACATGAAAATCTGCCGGTTTCAAAACTCAGCGGCGGGGAATTCAAATTAATTCAGGTAATAAAGGAAATGCTGACCGGTCCGGACTTAATGATTATGGATGAACCCGATGTGTTCTTGGATTTTGAAAACCTGAATTCTCTGAAAAATCTAATTAATTCTTACAAAGGTATTCTCTTAGTTATTACACATAACAGGTTTTTGTTAAACCATTGTTTTAACAAAATCATTCACCTTGAAAACAGGGAGCTTCAAGAGTTTAATGGACGATACATCGATTACAACTTCTCCTTACTTCAAACTAAAATAGAATTACAGGAACTGTCCATCGCAGATACATTAGAAATTGAAAGAAATGACCTCTTAATCGATAAGCTCAGAGCAGCTGCAACCAGCAATGCAGAGGCTGCCAGAGGAAAATCCTTAAATGCCAGAGTTAAAATCCGTGAAAGATTGGAAGCCCGCAGAATTAAAGCACCTTTTGTAACCATTAAACAGCCGGCAATCCGTTTTGCTACTGATAAAGAAATAGGGGAAGCCACTGCTTTAAAAGTCACGGATTACAAGGCTGCTTTTGATGAGATACTTTTAGAACATGTTAACTTTGAGCTTAAGTCCACTGACAAAGCTGCTCTAATCGGTCCAAATGGCACTGGTAAGACAACTTTACTCCGTGATATTTATAAAAATAAGCAAGCCTCCATCGAGGTCAATTCAGAAACCGAAATGGCTTTTTTATCTCAGCTTCAAGGCGAAATGCTTAAGGAAACAGGGACAATATATGAAGAGTTTCTGGAGGCAGGTTTTAAAACCTATGAAGAGATTCTCTCCTATATTACTTCTTTTGGTTTTGAAGAAGAAGCCATAAACCAAAAGATAAGCTCCTTATCCGGCGGCGAAAAAAATATCCTTCAATTAGCAAAAATTTCAGCAGGAAACGCAAACCTGTTATTACTTGATGAACCAACCAGTCATTTAGACACTTATTCACAACTTGCCCTGGAGAAAGCTATTGAAAACTATAACGGTGCAATTTTGATGATTTCCCATGATTTTTATTCTATTGTAAACTGTATGGATTATGTTTTACTGATTGAAGATAAGACAATTCGGAAAATGAGCATGCGAAAGTTCAGAAAGATGATTTATGCTGGTCATTTTGATAAGGATTATTTAGAAAATGAACAGAAGAAAAAAGCAGTTGAAACCAAAATCGAATTAGCTTTAAAGGATACTGATTTTGAACTGGCTAAAGTTTTATCAAAAGAATTAGAAGATCTGATTAAGTTGCTTTAAGTAAAACGAGGCTGTCGCAAAACTATAGGATATAGAAGCTGGGAGAGAATAAGGGTTATATTTTGTAAAAATATAATCTTTATTCTCTCCCAGATAAGTTATTCTTTGAATTTTTCGGCACCCCATGGTACTGTATAAGTGTAGATATAAGACTTAGAAACAGGTTTTATGTTTACACTTTTTTTAGTGTCCTATTTTGTTTTTTTAATCCGCTAAATGAATATCACCGCTCACTGAATTCAAATCCAGTTCACTTCCCTGACTGCCATAGGCATAACTTCCCGTTTTTAGATTCCTCTGATGCTGGTTGTCGTAATTAATATAGAAGGCCCCAGAGATAGTTTTTGATTTAACAGTATAGCCGTGATTGTAGTTTTTCAAAGTAATATTGATATTTCCGCTGGTGCTGCTGGACTCTAATATAATATCCCCCCTGCATAGTATGTCAACATCCCCGCTTTTTGAACTTGCATGACACCTCTTAACATTGACCGCAGCAGATATATCACCACTTACACTGGTTACTCTTAAGCCATCTCCAATTATCTGGGGGATTTTTATCGTTCCGCTTATACTGCTGATATCAGCGTTGTTCATCGTAAATTCATGGATATTAATATCACCGCTGGTACTTCTGATTTGACATTCACCCGCTTCCACCATATCCATTTTCAGATGACCGCTGGTGGGCTTGCAATCAATTACATCAGCTTTTATATTCTTCGCTCCAATATCACCACTTGAACTTTTTAAGGATAAAAACTTTGCTGACAGGTTATTTACCGTAATATCACCGCTCATGGTTCCGGCATTTATTTGATTACTGTTTATCTCTTCCAACCTGATATCTCCGCTGGAACCTTTGATTCGCAATTCTGTTGTATTAATCCGTTCACTTAAAACATCCCCACTGGCGGTAGATGTAATAATTCGGTCTGCAGTTGCATTGGAAAGTTTAATATTACCACTGGCAGTTTTAAGATTTATGTCTTTCATATAATCTGGTAGTTCTACATTGATATGAATTGAATGATCATTAAAATTGAACAAAAATACGGCTTTTCCAACCCTTCGGATTCCCGCATAAACAGTGGTTCCTTCTTTATAGCTGTAGAACTCATACATCTGTCTCTGTTTTTCATTCCCGTTATTTTCATAACTGATATTTAATTTTCCATCGGCAGATTCTTTAACTATGATATCAGCACATATGCCGTCTACCACCAGATTTAAGCCTTTGCGGGTTCCTTTTTTAGTTTCCGTCTCATCTTCTGTGGGTTTTGCTGTCGGTTCCTCACTGTTTGAAGCTTCTGTTTTGATATCTTGATGATTTTCATCCTGAGCTTCTGTTTCTGTATGAAAATTCATGTTACTATCATCAGACTCTTCTGTCCCAGCCTTGAAACTCATATCACTATTATCAGACTCTTCTGTCCCTGTCTTGAAACTCATGTCACTATTATCAGACTCTTCTGTCTTAAACTCCGTGTCATTATTATCAGCTGCTTCTGACTCTGCCTCAAAGCTCACATCATTTTTATTTGTCTCTTCTGTTTCTTCGTATTCATAACTTTTTGATACATTTTCCTGATAACCTTCTGCATTTCTCTTATTGCCTTCAAATGGACCAAATCCCTGATTTTTAATGTTGTCGGCGAAGTTATTAAAGGAGGTGGTAGCGTGGTCAAAGGTACTTTTTAAGGTACGGCTGATCTCATTAACATCTATTTTACTGATGGCATCACCAGCAGAATCTAGTGCACTATTAATTGCATCACCAAGTTTTTCACTATCTAGGTTGTGGATGCTTGAATACCAGTCTTTAAATTTGTTATTCTTATTATTCTCTTCATTTTCATCTGATTCTTTATTTTCTCTTTTATTTTCTTTTTGGTCGGTATGATATACTTCCTTTATTTCCTCTACCAGATCCTCGATTGCACCCAAATCCTCACAGATTTGTTCTTCACTTTTTCCGTTTTCCATACCTATTTGAAAATGTTCTTCGTAATCAGACACTATTTCCTCAATTACGCTTTTATCGGTATCTTTTAATGCTGTTTTTAATGCGTTTAAATACTCTGTCTTATTCATATCCATCCTCCTATTCTATAATATCTTGTACTATTTCTATAAAATCCAGCCATTCTTTCTTTTGTGCTGCCTGATAGGTTCTTCCTTTTTCCGTCAGATGATAATATTTTCTTGCGGGACCTCCGCCGGACTCTACTAAATAAGTTTCTACGTAGGCATCATCCTTTAAGCGTTTTAAAATAAGATATAGGGTTCCTGTTGAAATCACCATTTGTTTTGATATGGCTTCTGTTAATTCATATCCATATCGGTCTGCTTCAACTAATTTAGATAGCACGCATAATTCTAATACACCTTTTTTGTATTGAGCGTTCATAAGTCAACTCCTTTCTGTTTATATCGCAAACATGTTCTTGATTTGCAGCTTTTCTTGATTTACAGCATTTCTTGATTTACAGTATTTCATGATTTACAGCATTTCTTGATTTACAGTATTTCTTGATTTAGAGTATTTCTTGATTTACGTCATTTTTTAATTTATGACGTTTTCTTACTTTACGGCTTTTTCTTACTTTACTTTGCAGTATTTTTGGTTTACATCATTTTCATAATTTGCAGTCTTTATTTTCCTGAAAGACGAATTATAATCATTACTATAATTCATCTTTTAATATATAATATCACTAACTATTATATAATGCAACATAGTATTTATAATATAATTGTTTTTTTATATTTTTTTAATTTATTTTTCTGATTTATCACAGGTAACGCAAAGCAACAGCTAAAGCAAATATCAGTTAAACAAAGCAGATTCAGCTTCCATCCTATAGAAAAAGGACATGAACGTTCTCCATGTCCCTTATACCATTATATTTTATTTATCATCCAAAAAATGCATAAATATATGTATTACATCTGACATTGCCAGCCTTTCATAATTCTTAATAAGCCTTATTCATTCCCTAAGTTCTATCATTTATTCAGTTTTATGAAGTATTTTATTCGTTGTCACTCCGAAACTAATTGTAACTGCCGCCATAAATGTCTTTTTTGCTGCTAATCGATACTCTTTGTGAGTGGCTGCTATTCCCGGTAAATCACCACCTACACCGCACATTTCTCCGTCAATATTAAGAGTAGTAAAAGGCTCTTTCTTAAGTTCATGAATATGTACCGCCTCTTCCAATGCCTCCTGGCTGTAATGCCAGGCACTGAAAAGAAAGAGTCTTCCCTTATGACCCTGTACAAACAGGCAGCGTCTTGGTGAAAATATTGTTAGATTTCTGACATCAAGGCGGGTTCCATTTTCCTGGGGTCTGATATATCTATGTTCCAGTTCATCTACATCAGCCTCATAGGTTGTAATACGGGCACTGCTTTTTCGATCCGGATAACACTCATGGGGTCCTCTGCCGTACCAGATTATTTTGTCAAAGGCTTCCGGCAGCACCAGCTTTACCCCAATACGCATCAGGTTTTTATGCTTTGACCGCACTGTTAATGACAGCTTCATGGCGCCATCTGGAAATACCTCATATTCTGTAGTCAGCACTCTGCACATGGGATGATGCCATTTTGCCATAACAATGCAGCGGCGTCCTTCTTTCCTCACTTCCCACCTTTTAACATACTGCTTCTTTTGTGCCCTAATCCACTTAAAACCGCTGATAAACCGCCGCAAAAAAGGAAAGAAATTAGCTATACCTAAATCATTATCCGTCAGGGCCCTGTAAAGATTAGGAGTAATGGGCTGCTCTAAACATTCTTCTCCGAAAGCTAATATAGATAATGGAGTACCTTTTTCAAAGGTATAAGCAAAGGTATCTCCTTTCACCCGCAGTAGGTTATCCTGTTGTTCCATATCAAGCATTCCTTCCGTTATTTTATCCGGGTTCCTTTCAATTTTTTCTGCCGGATTCTGTTCAGGTTTTCCTGCCGTATATTTTTTAGTTTTTTCTGCTGAATACCTTTTAGATTTTTCTGTCGGATCCTTTCCTCTTTTTTCAACCAGATACCTTTCAGGTTTTTCTTCCGGATTCTGTTCCGTTTTTTCAACCGGTTTTCTTTTTGCTTTTAATTCTGTATACTCATCTGTTTCATAAGACCCTGTTTCATAAGACCCTTCTTCGATTGCTTCCTGCTCCCTCACGGCGTCCCTTATGATGAACTGGCTGAAAGCTTGCTCATATCCAGCCCCAGCCCACCTTTTTGTATTTTTAAGTAACCAGTGAAAGGTAATTATTATTTCACCCTGATCAAGGAATTCCGCAATGGGCTTTACGCATATCCTGGTACTGCTCTGAGGCGGCGTATGTTCATAAACCACCGCCGGTATCTCCTCTTCTTTCACCAATTCACCATCGTATTCGATTTTTATGAACAGCCGGTAATCGGACAAATCCCGGAACATTTGATTATTGACGATGTCATATAAACCTTTTGCCGTATCCTTAAGTTCCACCTGTATTGACTGATAACATTTCTTTACTTCATAGGCCGCGGGATGAAACTTCCGGTCTGCTGTAACAATGCCGTTGGCGCAGAAATATCCGTTGCTGCCGGTAAGGAATTTCGGCTTAAAGCCTTTTTTGCTGTATTGTTCTTTAAAATCCTCTCCATAAAGCCACTGCTCCCCTTCGGAATCTCTTCTACGGATGGTCTGATCTGCAAAATCCCATATAAATCCCCCGCACATATGGGCATATTTTTGAAACCCTTCTGTAAAGAAACTTAAATTACCCAGGCTGTTTTCCATACAATGTGCATACTCACAAAGCAATACCGGCATTCCTTTATAGTGTTTTGCAGAGATGGATTTATCATCCGAAGCAAGTCTGATAAACGGATTATTTGACTTTCCCACATGCTGTTTCTTACACAGTCGTTTAAATACCTTTTCCGTAGGATACATCCGGCTGATCACATCACTGCTTCGCTTACTGTATTCTCCTTCATAATGAAACGGTCTGGTATCATCCAGTTTCTGGGCCGCAAGACGCATTTTAGTAAACGTATTTCCCCTGCCTGCCTCATTGCCAAGACTCCAAAAAAAGATGCAGGCATGGTTTCTGTCCCGAAGGAGCATCCGTTCCATACGATCAATACAGGCTTTACTCCATCGGATCTGGGAACGGGGCAGCTTTTTTCTCACTCCATGGGATTCTACCTCTGCTTCATCCATTACTAATATGCCATACTCATCACAAAGCTCATAAAGCATGGGATCATTCGGATAATGACTAGTACGGATTGCATTTATGTTCAGTTGTTTCATAATCCTAAGATCTTCATGGTAGCGTTCTGGTTTCAAGGTCCAGCCGGTGTCCGGATCAAAATCATGACGGTTGATACCATGTATAATTAATCTTTTACCGTTTAGCAGAAGAAGATTTTCTCGGATTTCAATTTTCTTAAAACCATACCGGAAAGACTTATAGTAAGTATGACCGTTGCAGCTCCATTCAATAAGTATGGTATAAAGTGCAGGCTGCTCATGGCTCCATTTTCTAGGAGATGGAACAAAACCATGTAAATCAAGCTGGATATTATCAGTAACCACCAACTCCTGTACAGGAAAGAACACGCCCAGTGCCGGAATAGAAGCCCGGACGGTGACAGCTTCCGTACCTTTAAAGGTTCTAACTGTAAGGTTAAGTAACGCCTTGGCATCCACATAAGCTTCATCTACATCGGCTTTCATATAAAAATCCCGTACGCAGGTTTTTGGCTCGGCATACAGATATACTTCCCGGTAGAGTCCGCTAAAAAACCACATGTCCTGATCTTCCAGATAGGTTCCGTCAGAGTAGCGCCAAACTACTGCCGTCAGCTGGTTCTCCCCTAGGGTAAGATAAGGAGTCACATCAAATTCATGAGGTGTCATAGAACCTTTTGAAAACCCCACATAAGTGCCATTAAGATACACCTCCAGAGCTGCTTTGGCACCTCCAAAATGCAAAAAAACCTCGTGTTCTTTAAAATTCTCTGGCAGAGTAAAAGATCTTTTGTATATTCCTGTTTCCTGTAACTCACGGCTAATAGTAGGGATTCTTCTTTTACGGGTATCCATAGCCTGTGGATAGGAATTCGCGTAGTAATACGGAGTTCCATAGCCCTGTAACTGCCATACGATTGGAACTAAAATCGTGTCCCAGTCCGTATCGTTAAAGCCACTGGTTTCAAAATCAGGTGGTAAGGAGTCTCCAAGGGTATAATAAAATTTCCACTCACCATTAAGTGAATACCGGTAAATCGGAGCTGCAAAGGATAAAGCTTCCTCTTCACTTTCATAAACTGGTGCCAGTGCATGACCGTCCTCTTTGTTACGTCCGATTACCTCTGGATTTTCCCAATCCGGTTTTTTTATGCGGTTTTTCAAAGTATTTTCCTCTTTCCTCCAGGACATAATTTTAATTATTTATGACCTTATGTCCTCGTGCCGCAGAAAAAAGTCTCACACTCATGGAATTAAAACACTTCATAACGGAGTATTTATCTGGATAAGAGGACAATAAAAGGTTCTTCTTTTCCATATTCATAAATACCGGGTTTTATTACATATTTTTATTTCAGTAGGTACTTAAAGACTAATTCTTTTTACCGTATCACTCTCAATCAGACCTTTCTTATTAATCTTTTGTCAATATCGTTAAAAATCTATTGTTCGGTTGGCAGATATTTCACCCTCTATCAACGAATTAGGAAATAGTATAAGGTTACCTGATTAAGATGTTATATTCATATCCGGTTTTCAAATTGTCCCATTACAAACCTAATATCTTTTCATTCAATCCATTTAATTTACCAATCTCCGTTGTCATAGTTGCTTTATAATCGGTGACAACCTGATCTATTTTATCAAAGATCTGAAGCATCTGCTTATGGCTTGTCCCGTTAATATCAATAACTTTTTCATAGTATTCATTGATTTTATTCTTATATCGGTCAATATTCAGCAATCCTAACCAGTCCTCAAACCGATACCAAACATCCCATTTACTGATATCATATGGTTTTTCATTGGCGACTGAGTCCGTCAGCTTTAATAGCAATTCTCTTTTCTCCTGGGAGTAGTCACGAAGGTTATCGTTTGCATTCATATTATAATTAGCCGTATTTTTTACGGTTGCTTCTTTTACCTCATCCTTTTTGCTTTCATAACCTTTTATTATATTGTTAACCAATTTTTTTATGTTATCAGGTGCCTTCAATAAATTAAGGATCCAATTGATTTGTTTTTTGCTTTTTAAGATTTTCTTCAGAAGATTTTCCGCTCCGACCCAATCTTCTAACTTCCGCAGCCATTTCGTAATATTGGCCATGCCAAGGCTATCCATAATATCAAAAATCACATCGGTTATTCCTTCATTATATTCCTCATACTTGATGATATAATTAATTAGCAATCCTAATTCCTCGGAATTTTCTTCTGCTGCTAAATAATCTAATATTTCATTTGAAGTATATTTATTTTTGTAATCATCTGGTTTCCTGCCTAACCCCATTGCTGCAACATTACCTAGAAATGTAAATAATGAATCTCTGTCTTTATCTGGCACGGTAGAATCCACATAATTAACAAAGGAATGTAATTTAGCCATGGCATCTGACTGTTCTCCCTTTTTTAATTCGAATCCGTTTACCTTACCTTCCCCCGTATAAGTAAAATGAAACAATGAGTTAGGGCTATGATTTTCTATAAAGCTACCGATACTATTTCCTTCAATATAGTGCTTTTTATTATATATATCATAAAGAAGAATATTTACAAAATCGTTGTCTAAGGCATAACAGGTAATTTTATGTTTATTTGCTTCTATTCGGTCCTGATACTTTTCAATAAAAAATTTCGAAAAGCCCTGACCATCAAAAGCTACACATCGGTCTACCTTATCAGATAACAAAGCCACATACTTTGCCTTATTGCCGCCTTTTGAATGCCCCACAACCGTAATATGATCGGCACCAAGGCTGTTTATATAATCAAGTGCTTTCTTTTGCTGTTCGGTATCTGCCACAGCTCCTGCAAGAAAATTATCCTCCCATTCTCCGGCACCAGTTCCTCGAAACACTACATATGCCTTGCCTTCTTTATCCGTAAAATATGTTATTAAAGCTTTTTTGCCATCAAAATCAACATCCTTTAGTTTCAGTTCACAGACATCGGACTTCTTCATGGAATCTAACATATCCGCCCATTCAGCTCCGGATATTTCACCATCAAATAGATGCTCGTTAAGCGGTTTTTGACGTAGCTTCGTTGTATCAATATTTTTTATAATAGCACCTATCGTCATATTTTTCTGCTTGTCATCCCATATATCTTTAAATACATCCAGATATTGGTTCGTCTTACTGTCATAAACTTCTTCTCTCCTCATATGCATAAGGTTACTTAAAAACAATAATTCCTCATCCTTTAACTCAGCCATATGATACCCCCTCTATCTTACTGTGCTAATATAATCATTCCACTGAAAAGAATCATTCTCCAGTAATAAGTTGAAATCCTCAACGGACAGATCGGGATCTATCGTACCTTTTAAATAACGCACGCCACCACTGGATGATACCCCATTATCCTCTAACAGCTTAGCAATTGAATCAGCGATTTCATGAAATTTTTCTTCTGAAGTAACCGAACTGGTTATAATTATATTGTAACCAAATTCGACTTTTTTTAACATCTCTTCCCCTGTATCAGCAAGAGCTATTTCATCTCCATATTCACCTGAAAGAGATGGAAATATCAAAACATCTCTAAACTTACTCTGTATTAATTTCTTTAATGCTTCACATGCTTCCTCTTGTTTTAATAGTGTGATATAGCCATCTTTGTAACCTCTCTCTCCCAAATAATAAACATCGAACTTTTCTCCCGCATGTTCTCCATCAAGGGCTTCTGCCGTAATCCAATATTCATGTGAAAAAATCCCTGGGATATCTCCTCCAACTACCGTAAATTTTTCACTATATTTATGTTCCAGGTAATTCAACATCATAATGGCAGTATCGGCAAAGCTTTGTTCTTTATAATCTAGACCTTCTTTTTTCATTTTTTCTATTTCTTCATTTGATAATCCATAAGAACGAAAAACTTCTTCTTGCTGAGCAGTCATCTTCGTTTTCTCCCCTTCTGATTGATTTTCTGTTTCCTTGTTACTTTGTTTATCTTCGGCTGTTTTTTCACCATCTGTTTGAACTTCTGCTTTCTTGTTACTTTGTTTTGAAAGGTCCGCTTGCTGAGCAGAATTTCCATTACAACCTGTACACAATACAATCATTAACATTATTCCTATATCCCTTACCCACTTTTTCATCTTATCTTTATTACCCCTTTCGGATTATCTATCCTGAGTTTTGACAATTTATTGACCTATTCTTAGTTGAAATAACTCTCAAATTATTGCAGTTTCATTCCTCCTAATTAAGCAACCATGGATGACAAACCTCTCAGGGATAGTCATTAAACTATCAAAAGTACATATTCTACTCTTATTCAATTTAAGTTTCTACATTTATGTAAAACATTTAATTATGAGTCATTTTACTAGCAAGCAGGTTATCTTCCTGCTTCATCCTTTCTTTTGTATAATTAAGATCATTAATGATATCTTTCAGCATAATAGCAATCGTTCCGGCAAATGATGACATGGATTCATAAGCATCAAGCAGTACGTCTTTTGGCTCTCCTTTACTTAACGGCATGTCAAATTTTACACTACTGCAAGTAACTGCCCTAACCTGCAGCTGCTGCAATTTAGTAATTTCTTCCTCTATTTTATTAAAGTCAATTTTTATCTCTTCAAGGACTTTCATCGGTACCTCCTTTATAGATTCATTCTATCAGGTTCACAAACTATGTAGCTTATCTGGCTTTCGAATTTAATCATTCAATCCTTTGACTAATCTGTTTAATCATATAAATAAGCATCTGCTTCATCAATATCCACTAAAAATTTCTCAGTTTTATTCACTAAGAATGAAGAAATTTCATTAAACTCTTTCCCGTATGACATTAATTTATCTAACTTAGCAGTTAGTACATTATCAATAGCAATATCACATATACCTTCTTTTTTTAAATTCTGTATTATTGTTGAATAGGTATTAAAGATTTCATTCAGTTCTTCCGACATATCTCTTATTCTTATAGCTCCACGCTCGAACTCCTCATCTGCAACAATTAAACTCATTGTTAATCTCCTTTCCTATAAAATCATTACCTTTATATCTTTTTGTTCCCTGCTTCCCTTCTCTTAGCCTCTCTCCGTTCAGATTCTCTTCGTTCGGCTTCTCTCCTCTCTTCTTCTCTGATTTCTTCTATTTTACTTCTATAAGATGAAATTAGTCTGTTCTCCTCATCGATAGCTTCTCGCAGCTCCCTGATAGCTTTGTCTGCTTCATTTTTTATCTCATAAAAATTGTCCAAAACCAAATTTTCATAATCTTTATCAATAGCATGCAAAATTTTACCATGAAGTTTCTGAACCATGGGATGTTTTACAGTATCCGATAAAGAGGTGTCAATGTGGTTTCGCCTCTGTACAGTCACCGTGGAAAAAATCTCCGACCCATTAGCAGTTTCTTTTTTAAATGCTTCCAAGCCTACGATCCGTTCTTTGTATTTCCGAATCCGTCCATTACATTCAGTAATTAAATTCTCATAATAACTTATACTGCTCATCGTTTTATCCTCTCGTTTCTTACAGTGATTACTGCTACCCTTCCTTTATCATACCAGTAGCACCTGCATTGTAGCACGAGAATTAACAAATTATTACATCAAGTAAATTATACCAAAACTATTTTAACAAGTAAATGTCTTCCAGGACTAGTATTTTATGGTGGTATGGTCTAATTTGAAATTCCCATGCCTAATGCACCTTGGTCTTTTACTCCTTTCTGCATAAAAGTTTAATATTTCGTTTCGCAAAGATTTTTATGTTGATTGTTTTACGTTCTTTTATGTTTACAGATATCACCTATAATATGATAGTTTATTTTTCTTTTGAGTTTAAAAAATTAATAATTTCAGATAAATAAAATAGAAAAAAGTTAAAATCTAAAAAAAAATGAAAAAATCTTCCTTAAAGAGGACTTTTTCATTTTTTTAATGTAATTTTTTGATGTAATTTATTGATGTAATTTATTGATGTAATTTTTTGATACTTATTTGATTTTTATACTTTTCCTTCTCTTGTCTTTTTACAATTTGCTGTTATCCTGTTAATATATTTCTTAATGTTAACATTATTTTAAGGTTACCACTGTTATTCTTCTAATAAATAATTATTTTCCTCATCTGCAGGTTCCAATGTTCTGATTTCATAGGATTTACACCCGGAGGCTATAAAGGGGTCTGCCTCTGCAATCTTCTTAGCCTCCTCTAAATCCTCTGCCAGAAAAACCACCATCCCTCCGGGATAATCCGTAAAAGGTCCACAAAGCACAAGTTTTCCCTGACTCTTTAAATTCTTTAAATGCTTTACATGACTCTTAATAAGTTCCTCATTAAGAGGTTTTTTATTCTCCATAAAATATACATACATAAATTATTACTCCTTTATAATATACAATTGATAAGCCATATTAAATATCTTATCTCATTTTTCACCTGACTGTTATTCCTTTTTAAACTGTTGTTTTTCTTCGTACATGAATTTATCTGCCTTATCTATCATCTGCTCCAAATTAGTATCCATACCTGAACAATAATAGAACAAGCCATGGCTCGCCATTATGTTATAGGTAAACTCTACCTGTTTATTTCTCTCATCAAACTCTTTCTTAATCCTGTCCCAGATCATTTCGGCCTGAGCTTCCTTCCTGCCTTTAAATATAATGATAAACTCATCACCGCCCATACGGAAAAATATATCTTCTTCCCCTAGTTTTTCCTTGATTATATTGCATAAGGTAAGTATATAACGGTCACCCTCATTGTGACCAAAGGTATCATTGACATATTTTAGATTATTAATATCCAGAAAACAAAGTACAAATTCCTGAAATTCTTCTTTTGCTTTTTCAATCAGCTCTTCCAGATATAAAAAACCCGTTCTTCTGTTTAAAATTCCTGTTAAGGAATCAATAGAAGCATAATGGGATAGTTCTTCCTCTGCTCTCCTGATATTGGTAATATCCATGATGCCCGTTAAGATGCACTTCTCGTCATGATAGTCAATTAATTCATAATTGGCTGTCACCCACATCCGCTTACCGTTAAAGTCATACTCTACAATCCGGTTAAAGGTACTGTTATGTTCCTCTAATTCTTCCTGCAGGACCTGTCTGCTGTTATGATCAACATAGCGGATAATACCGTTAAAACGATCCAGATTCTCTGCATTAATTCCCATCAGGCTGCAGGCTCTTTTATTTGCTTCGATTATCTTACCGTCCTTAAGTCTTGTTATAAAAACGGGATAAGGATTTACGTAAAAGAGCTTCTTAAAATTCTCTTCATTTTCTTTTAGTTTTTTCCGATACATAAACTCGGTCATCCTATGCCTGTAAAAGATAAACCCCAAAAGGGCAGCTGCACCAGAAAGTATTGTTGCGTTTATTACTTTTCCCAGCAGCAAGGTAACATCATGACATAGAATATTGATTCCAATCAGGAAAAATAAATGATTGACACCAAAAGCAAAAAGCATGAATAATGGTTTTAAGTTAAAAAGAACTGCTGCGATCAAAGAAAGTATAATATAGGTATAAATATTCCCGGTATATCTTTGACTATTAATTGATGAAAATGCCCCGAAAAAGATGTATAAAAACACATAGATCTTTGAAACCTTGCTTATTAGCCGGTAATCCGTATGCTCTTTCTTTCCCATCACCCTGCGGTAGAAAAAAAGAAAAGCCACAGAAACAGCTATACTTATACTATGTAACAGGATAAGCGTTATACTATATACCTCATCTGCACCATTATATACAATTAACAAATCCATACATGCCCAAAAAACGGACAGGAAAATATCAGCCAGAGAAATCAGCCGTATCCTGCTTAAAACCAGCATACTGTTATAGTTCTCAAACTCTTCTTGATCTGCACCGGAGTGACTTATCAACAATTTTAATCCTTCCCGCATCCATCCCATAGTATTATCCTTTGTATTGCAATTTTTGCTGGTGCTCAAATATAAGAAAAGCATTCCCAGTCTTGGGGAATGCTAAAAAACACCCTTTTATTATAGCATAGTTATTAGTAGTCAGGCAATATTATTTTACTTAATTTGGTGTTTCATTTCATGTTACTGTTATTATTCACACCACTGCTAAAAACAGCAGTGATGCGAACAATAACATGTTACTCACCGAAGCTTCTGATCATTACGAAAAAAATCCTTCCAGGGATCATTACCATTCATCCTACTTAGTGCTTCCTCCATACCAATTCCGTCGGGAGCTACCACGTCCAGTTCCTCCCAGGCGATAGGCATAGATACCCTGGCTCCTTTTCTGGCACGTAGGGAATACGGGGCAACACTGGTAGCACCTCTTCCATTCCGAATCCAGTCAATAAAAATCTTGTCGGTACGCTTTGCTTTTCTGACATTACTGGTATAGCGGTCCGGCCACTTTTTCTCCATTACTTCCGCTACCGACTTCGTAAAATCATGGACAGCCTCCCAGGAAGCAGCTGGCTTTAACGGTACGACAACATGGTATCCTTTGCCCCCGCTGGTCTTAAGATAGGAATCCAGGGACAGCTCGGCAAGGATACTTTTCATATCCCGTACCCCCTGGCGTACCTTACTAAGATCCATTCCTTCATCCGGATCCAAATCAAAGACCATCATGTCAGGCTTCTCAAGTTCCTCAACCTTACTTCCCCAGATATGAAACTCTAGAGTACCCATTTGTGCTTCTGAGATAAGCCCTAGTGTATCCTCAATATAAAAGTATTCTTCCGTTTCCCTGTCTTTCGTAACAGGAATTACGACGATGCCTTTGCTGCCCGGACCCGGATGCTTCTTAAAAAAACAGGTCTGTGCTATACCCTTGGGACAACGTACAATACTTAATACTCTGTGGCTTACGTAAGGGAGCATCCGTGCTGCAATTTTTTCGTAATATCGTATTACCTCTTCTTTTGTAACTACTGGATTATCATATAACACTTTATCCGGATTTGATATCTTTACTCCTTGAATTATTATATCCTTAACCTTTGCATCCATTGACTTCCATACTTTCTCATCTGGTATCTCTTTTTTGTCTATTGATTCTTCCTTTATTAATTTCCCGTCTGGTGCTTCTTCATCTGATGCTTCTTTATCTGTTACTTCTTCCTCTGCTAATTCTTCCTCTGTTACTTCTAACTCATCTAGCCCTTTATCCTTATATACTGTTTCAAACTTCACTTCTTTTGGTGCTTTATCTGTTCTTAAACCTTTATAGCTTGCCTGCCTTAACAGGTTTTCTTTTGTCCACTCTGCAAATTTAATTTCTGCCACCAGCTCCGGCTGGGTCCAGGTGATTTTTTCATTTGCTTTCGACTTGGGGACGGTCAAAAAGGGAGACTCGCTCCTTTTTATATTCTCGAATTTTTTCACAAGGTCTTTCTCGTCACGTTCGCTTAGACCAGTTCCGGCACGCCCAGTGTATATTAATTCATCCCCTTCATAGACTCCAAGTAAAAGAGAACTGACTCCAATGGTTTTCTTATCAGACAGGGTAAAGCCTCCAATGACAAACTCCTGTCTTTTATCACACTTAAGTTTTATCCAGTCACCATTTCTGGTACCGCTGTAGATGGAATCCGCTTTCTTCCCTACTATGCCTTCCATATCTGCTTCACAGGCTGCCGCAAAACTTTCCTTGCCGCTTCCACGGATATGCCGGCTGTAATACAGATTTTTTGGAGCATCCTTCATCAAAGCCTCCAGGGTTTCTTTCCTGTTAAGAAGACTTTGCTCTCTGATATCCACACCGTCTAAGGCAAGGAGATCAAAGATAATATAAGTTAGATTCTTACCCTTGGGATTTTTTATATAGCTTTGCAGAGCCTGAAAATCGGTTTTTCCAGTCAGATCCGTAATTGTCATTTCACCGTCTAAAATCATCGCCCTCCCTTTTGCAAAATCTATGAGAGAATAGGCAATATCCGAAAAACGCCTGGTATAATCCTTGCCGTTTCTGGTTATCAGTCTGGCCTGATTGCCTTCAATAAAACTAAGTATCCGGTAACCGTCGTATTTTAACTCATAGAGCCAGTCATCGCCATATGGTACTTCATTCACTAATTTAGCAAGCTGTACGACAGCATTTTGAAAAGGGTTTTTCGTGATCTTTTCCTCTTCCCCTTCTTCAATTTCCTTCATCGTCCGTCCGGTACGTATACTGGTCGTAAATTCAGAAATACCGTCTGAGGTTTGTACATACTCATCTTTTTCTTTTAATAAAAGCCAGTTATCCTGTGTTTCACCCTCTTTTGCTTTTAACCGGACCAATGCCCACTTCCCCTTAAGTCTTCTTCCCTTTAAGACAAACTTAAGCATACCTGTGCTTAGTCCCGCCGTAACATCACCAAGAGGTTCCCAGAATCCCTCATCCCAGAGCATGACCACACCGCCGCCATATTCCCCTTTGGGAATCGTTCCTTCAAAGTTCCTGTATTCCAGTGGATGCTCCTCTACATGTACTGCAAGCCGCTTATCACGGGTATCATAGGAGGGACCTTTTGGTACTGCCCAGCTAAGTAATACTCCCTCCCATTCCAGCCGGAAATCATAATGGTCTCTCCGTGCCAAATGGTGCTGAACCACAAACTTAAGCCCCTCTTCCCCGCTATCTGTCATGCCTTCCGGTTCCAGGGTTCTGTCAAAGTTTCTTTTCTCGTTGTATTTATTGAGCTTATCCGTCATACCCTACGCCGGTTCTTTCTCTTTTTTAGCCTTTTCTACACTGGCTCTTAGCGCTTCCATGAGGTCAATCACTTTGCCGTCATTTTCTGATTCTGGAGCAACTACTTCCTTGCCGGATATTTTAGTCTCAATTAGTGCCCTGAGCTTACTCTGATACTCGTCTTTATACTTGGCCGGATCAAAGGGCGTGTCCATGGAGTTAATCAGCATTTTAGCCATGTTAAGCTCCTGCTCGGCAACTTCGGGTTTCGTATACTGTTTTTGCAGTTCTTTTATATCCTCCGCATAGAACATGGTGGAAATCAGGATACCCTCTTCTCTGGGAATAATGGCCATCAGCGTATCCTTTGTCCCCATAACTGTCTTGCCTATGGCTATCTTCTGCTCTCCCATCAGCGCAGATCGAAGCAGTTCAAAAGCCTTCTCACCTCCAGCTTCAGGAGCAGCCTGATAGGTTTTGTCATAGTAAACGGGGGAAATTTGATTTAACTGGGCAAAATGCAGGATTTGAATGGATTTTTCTTTTTCCGTCTTGATTTTTTCAATTTCACTGTCTGTAATGACCACATATTTGTCGTCATCATACTCATAACCTTTTACAATATCTTCAGTTTTAATCTCCTTGCCGCAGTGAGCACAGGTCTTTTTGTATCGGATCCGGCTATTGTCTTCTTTATGCAGTTGATTAAAATGAATATCATTGTCCTGAGTGGCTACGTACATTGCGATTGGAATCGCCACCATGCCAAACGTTATGACCGATTTACGCGATATCATATAGAAACACCTCCGGGATTATTGTTTCCATATATAAAAATAAGTATGCGGTGTTTATCGAAATGTTCAAATTGTCAAAGTATAAGTGTTTATCCTGGCACCATACACCGCCCACGATACTGGTTAAACAAGGTATATAGGAATATATATAACAACCTGAAACTGATCTTCTTCAATGTAACACTCCATTTCCCCGGAGTGCAAGGCTATAATCTCCCGACAGGTATTGATACCGACTCCATGACTTTCTATATTCCTATTATTCAGAATATAGTTGATACCCTTAATTTTAATCCTATTATTTTCCAGCACAGCCGAATACGTAATCGGCTTGGTTTTTAAGGCATATTTTAGTAAATTGCCCTCCATATTATTAAATACCCTTTGAATTTGCATTACATCTATCTTAAGGAAAAATTCTTCTTGAATATTCTGCTCGGTTCTAATCTCGTAACCCTTGTCTTTTAAGGCTTCTTCCAGACTCCGAAACAGATATGCCATAAATTCATTGCCGGTTACTATTTCGTAATTCAGCACATACTCCGTACTCTGATTGATAAAATGATTAAACAGATTATCCGTCAGATCTTTAATGATGTAAGACTTTTCTTTTATTTTAGAAAGATAACGTTCCATTTCTGTCGTGTCGGAATATTTCTTTTCCATAATCAAATCGATATAGCTGTTTACCGAAGTTAAGGGTGTCCGAATATCATGGGAGATAGAAGTTACCAAATCATAATTCTTTTGCCGTAGGGTACCTTCTTTTTCTTTCTGATACTCAAGTTCCTTGCTCATGCGGTTGATGCTGTCTGCCAAATCTGCTATTTCATCTTTACGGTTAGTATGAATTAAAAATGACATCTCACCATTCTCCAGAATATGAATTCCTTTTTCAATGATAAGAATATCTTTAACAATTAACTTAAATTCATGCAGGATTGCAAAGCAAAATAATAATACACATACCGCACCAATACAAAAATCCATCCGCTGTTCAATACGTTGTTTATATAAAATCCCAATGTATAAAGCAGCTGTCCCATCAGAAAAATTAATCTGATTTGAGGCATTTCTGGTGGTTTCATAATATACCGTGGAAACCTTAGGTATATATTTTGACATATAATCCATGGTTTCATAAATTACCTTATTATTATCCACCAGTCTGATATACATCAGCTTTTGTTTTTTATCCCACTCTCTGATAGAAGAAGTATCCTCCATGGAAATCTTGTTTTCCGTGATATAATTCTGAAAATCTTCTGCTGCTTCACTGATCTGATTCATATATTTATCAATGTCTATCCGCATATGATCCATATATATAATTGCAAAGTTCATTAATATCAGATAAAAGCCAATACATATGATTCCTATTATTATTACCTTCACAAACAGCAAAAAGCCCAGTTTAGACGGTTTTATCCGATTCCTCCACATAATATCCTCTTCCCCACATGCTTTTAATAATCTCCGGATTCTTAGGGTCATTTTCAATTTTTTTCCGTAAATTACTTATGTGTACCACAATAATATTATTCTCCAGATAAGAATAATCCTGATTCCATACTGACTCGTAAAGGTTCTGTGCACTGAACACTTTTTTAGGATATCTTGCCATTAATTCAAATATATCATATTCAATGGGTGTCAGAGTAATGGGCTGATCGTTTAAGGAAACTGTTTTGGTACTGGTATTAATGGTAACCGCTCCCTTTTTATAAATACCATTCTCTTCTCTTTTCACCGGCTGGTACTGATAACAGCGCCTTAACAAGGCCTTTACCCGGTAAATCAGCTCTGCATTGGAAAATGGTTTTGAAAGATAATCATCTCCGCCAGCAGAAAACCCAACCGCTTTGTCGGATACCTGGGACTTTGCAGTTAAAAACAAAACCGGTGCCATTGACTTTTCACGGATTTCTTTACAGGCTAAAAAACCATTCTTTTCAGGCATGGCTACGTCCAAAATAATCAAATCCACCGAAGCATCGGCAGCATCTACTGCTTCTATACCATTCGCAGCCATAACTACTTCAAAGCCTTCTGCCTTAAACAAAATCTCTAATATCTCCCGTATATCCTCGTCGTCATCTGCAACCAGGATTTTAATTTTATTGTCCACCATTACGTATCACCTCTTTTAATATTACCGTGTGTCCTTACGTGTATAATAACGGAAATGAAAAAACTGACCAGCAGCGGCAGGTAAAAACTGATTACTCTGCTTAAAACCATTGCCAAAGTTATTACTTTGTCTGAAAAAAACATTCCAAAGGCATATAAGAATCCGCCTTCCGCTGCTCCGACCGATCCTGGCAGGGGTACGGTAGAAACAGCTATGGTCAATAAGGATTGTGCCGTTATCATATCCTCTGGTTTGTAATCTCCATACCCCAGGCTTTTGTATACCATATAGGGCACCAGACATAAGGCTATTAACTGAAAGAAGGTCACAACTAATACCTTTCCAAATAGTACAGGATGTTTCTTTAAAATCAGTGCCTTTTCATGATAAGCAGTGATACCCTGATTAAGTCGTTCTTTCCATTTATCCGGGTCTTTCAGTAGCTTAACCCGTAACCCTATTTTAACACATAGATCAATAATAAAAGAAACTGTTTTTTTTGAAAACATAAGTAGAAATAAAACCAAAACAAATCCCAGATTTGTAATTGTACCAAATATCAACAGGTACTTTAATTTTCCTGCTATTACCATAGCAACTTTATAATCAAAAACAGCCATAATACCACCAATTAAAATCATGGCTATCTGATATACCAATACAACAAAAAATATGGTTAAAGACGAATCTGACACCGATAAATTGTCTTTTTTCATATAATAAATCTGTGCCGGCTGTCCTCCGCTGGAGGAGGGTGTAATGGAACTGAAATAAAAGCCAATAAAGGAATAGTCCAGGCATCTTTTAAACGCTACTGACTGGTTTAGTTCCTTCATAATCAATTTTATATTCACACCTTCACAGAATATAAAAAACATAATAAGAAAGAATCCTGCCAATAACCAGTAAGGATTACATTGTTTTAAGTAGTAGATCAAATCCTTAAGGGAATAATCTTTCAGAAATATATATACTGTAATTAGCATCGCAAGAATAAGCAGACCAACGGCTTTTAACTGGCTTTTTATTCCTACAATACTATTATCTTCGTTTTCCTTTATTGCATTCTTATTCGCCGTATTTCCCTTAGTATCTTTATTCATGTTAAGTTAATTCCTCCAGGGTCACAAATTCATAACCTTCTTTCCTTAACTTCGGAATTACGAGCCTTAATCCTTCAATCGTATTACGTGGAGCCCCTTTCGCCCCTCCGCTTTTTTCTCCTGCGTCATGCAGGCATATGACAGCTCCGTCAAACACCCGCTTTTCTATTTTATCTGCAATCATAACCGGTGTACTGCTGCCCTTCCAGTCTTCTGCCATAACATCCCATAATACCATTTTTAACTGATATTGCCTTAAAAACTTACCTGTAAATAGATTCCTTACCCCCCAGGGCGGACGATAATAGAGAATTCTGCCGCCGAAGCGTTCTAAGATTCTCATGCTTTCTAAAAAGTCCCTCTTCATATAATGATAGCCGCAAAGATAAGCATGCCTGTGCTCTAGGGAATGTAAACCAACCGTATGACCTTCTTCTTTCATTCGTTTTATAAGTTCCGGACATTGTAATGCATTATTTGCAACTACAAAAAAAGCTGCCCTTATTTGTTCTTGCTTTAATAAATCCAGCAGTTCTCCCGTATATCTGTTATCCGGTCCATCATCAAAGGTTAAAATTAACTTTTTCATGCAAAATAATTTCCTTTCCGGAAGCATAATATTCTGTCAGCGGCGTTCTACCAAATTGACAGGTCGTTTCTTTTAAAAACCTTATAACTATACCGTCCAGTTTATTTTCTGCAAATTTGTTTTTTAACTTCTTCATATTATCCTTATAGATACGAAGTTGATTCCCATCTAAGAGCAGCCTCTCGATATCTATAAGGCATTCACTTGTATTACCTTCAATTACTGTACCAATCTGCACCTCATGAATGAACTCGGCATTATATAACTCCTGCTGGAGAACTGGATTTAAGGCTATAATAGGAACTTCCGCATTGATTGCTTCAAATGTGGTAATACCCCCTGGTTTCGATACAATCATATCCGCTTCCCTCATGTACTCATAAACATTATGCACAAAGCCCACCGCCTTAAGATTGTCATATCGTCCGGATAGTTTACCGTATAATTCTGTATTCTGTCCGGTTATGACCGTTACCTTGGTATTGGTTAATTGACTTAAGTTATCGTAAAACTCTGTATTGCCTGGAAGCATACCGAGTCCGCCGCCCATCACCAATATATTTCTACTCTTCGGTTCACAGACATCAGTTTTATTCAAAGGTACATTGTCAAATAAGGGGTTAACTGGAATTCCTGTTATGTAGATTTGTTTTAGAGGTACACCTTTACTTACAAGTTTTTCTTTCACAATACCGGAACCGACAAAATACAGATCTGTTTTGCGGCTGATCCATTCGGAATGTCCTGTTATGTCTGTAACACAGGTTATCAGAGGCAGGTTGCTCTGCATTTTTTCTTTATACCAGGATACCACCTGGGAACAGACCGGTAAAGTCGAAATTATAATATCAGGCTGCTTTTCCATTAAGAATTTTGTAAATTGTTTCATAAAATAGTGATACAGTTCCGGCTTACGGTTTGTCCTTTTGTTCTCTAACCATTTATATCTTTGGTTATATAATTTACTTACATTATTTACTGCAAAGCCAAAAAGCCGGTATAACTGACCGGCATATTTAGGTGTTGCATATTCAAGCCAGTCTATTATTTCAATTTCTGCTGCCACTGGGCTGTTGTCAAGAATTTTTTTTATCGCCTGGGCTGCCATAAAATGTCCCATGCCAAACCTTCCGGTCATAATAATTATTTTCATACCCCTACTGCCTCTCTTCTAATATTTCTCTTATATTAAGTATGTAGGAGGAATATTTAGATTTTCCCTTCACAAATATTAAGAATTATTAAGAAGAGTAATTAAGGCAGTAATGAGTGTCTGAAAAAGTATGAAAAGATATTTCTTGTTAACTTTTGGATTTAAGCTTTTTACAATGACTTATTTACTTGTAACTGGACCTATTTACTCATCATAGGCAGAAAGTGCAATAGGTAACGCATTCACCACACAGTTACCGACAGCAGGAAGTCCCACTAAGATTGCACCGATCACTTCCTCTCTTGTAGCTCCGTGTGATTTAGCCATTTGGGTATGAAAGGGTACTCCGCTCTCAAGCCGCAGGGCTGAGAGTACTGCTAAATATGCGAGTTCTTTTGTCTTCGTATCAAGCTTATTCACAGTATCTAATTTTTGTACAGCCTCCATCCATATTTTTTGGTATTCCGGTGTTTCCGATGCAAATGTTTCAAATGCCTTGCTGACCTTCATTTTTTATATCTCCTTTGCGGTTTTTTAATTGAGTTCATACTCACTGAGTACTTACTCATTTTATTCTTCAATCACTTATTTGTCAATATTAATAATTAATGTAAGACTAAAATCCCATAATCAACAAAAAACTATGCAGACTAAAATCCGCAATGGGTAATTTAGTCTGCATAGTTCTCATCTGCATAGTTCTCTTCTGCATAGTTCTCTGCAAAACATGTACACGCAGCACGATTTGATTATTTTACTTCATGACCACTTCACGCTACCGGAACTAATAAATATTAGTTAAAATAGTAATTAATAATATACTGTCTGCGTTTCATATCCTCACAGGCTTTTATTGCTTCTGTTTTGTTTTTAAAGTCCATAGTAACCAGATAATATTTACCCTTGCCCGTAACCAAAACATTGGCACTGTCATAGTCCTGCTTAAATATTTGTGCAACACTATGGGCATATTCTTTACTGCCGATTAGCCCAAGACGGATATGGCTTTTATATACTTCTTCTTTGCGGGTAATTTTTAAAGTATAAACTTTAGATAAACTTCCATTCCCTGCAGTTACTTTAAGATATACGGTGTTAACGCCTGGTTTTAAGTTAACCTTATTCTCTTTTATTACTCTTTTTAAGGCTTTATCACTATATATTTTAAACGAGGCTTTAGAACTTACCTTCGCTTTTACAATAACAAAAGTCTTATCACTGGTAACTTCCGCTATAATACTGGTATCCTTTATTACTGTTTTCTTAGGTACCATAACTTTGATCAGTTCAGCTTTTAAGGCTTTGTTTTCTTTAGCCGGGGTCTTTTGAAAGGCATCTGTTTTTACCACAGTAAATGTACTGAATTTTGTAATACGAAAGCGTATTCCATATACACCCTCTTTATATTCAACGAGTTTACCCTGTACCAGTTCTCTCTCTCCGTCGGAATGTTCAATATATACTGCTAACTGCTTCATAAAAGCAGCTTTCTTTGCTGCACCATCAGGAATCTCAATTCCTGCTAGCGGAAGAGTAATATCAATCTTGGCAGAAGGCATGTTTGTTTCAATGGTCACAGGATTTCCTATCATTGATACGACTGCATTATTATTACCGCTTAATTTTACAGCATCTATTTTGGCTTGTTTTATAACATGTTGTTTGTCAATGTCTTTCTTCACTGGCACTAGACGGAAATACAGGTCATCCTCCAGTTTCTGGCTGGCAGCTTTCACACTTTCTTTTGGCAGACTGATTTTTGCTTCTTCTGTATCCATCTGAAGGTTGATTCCGCCCTTAAACAGGGTTTTTAAAGAATCCTGCGAAATACTTATTGTAGTATCTGCTACCTCATCCATTTCATCCGGTATAACAATTCTTGCTGTATCTTTTCCCTCTGCTTTTAATTTCTTAACGGTCTCCATAGCTTTGTCATTTTGATAAGTTACCTTATCTGATTTCACTCCGTCTTTGCCCTTGGTTCTCTCAATTGTAATTTTAGAAGCAACGCTGTCTGTATCACCTTGTTTTACATCAACTGTAATCTGTTTGGTATCATCCTTAGTTGTTTCCTGGTTACTATCTGAATCGTCCGGATTATTAATAGGATTGCTGCCGGAGTTATTATCAGGATTGTTACCCGGGTTGCCTGGATTACCTGGGTTGTTACCCGGGTTGCTGTTCGTGTTTGTTTTCCACTTGGCATAGACTGTCATATTTTCATTTACAATTGTATCAGAAGTAAAGGCACTGCCTAAACCACCCTCTTTTGTATACCAGCCCTGAAAGGTATATCCTGCTTTTACCGGGTTAGCGGGCCAAAGACTACCAAGACTCTCTCCGGCTTTTACTAATGCTGTGATAGAATTTACCCCACCATAGTTAAAGATAACCGTATGGTTTTGAACCGGGGGAGTAATTATTAACTGTTGATTTACTGAGATACCAAGATCTGTATAGGTAATTATTACAACTGATGTTTCCGTGTTTAGTGTTCCTCCGTTTACCGGAAAAGTACTAATACCTTTCTCGGCAAATTCTGAGAAAGCTACATCTTCACTGCTGCCATCATTTTTATTAAGTGTTACCACAAGACCACTCAGATCAAGAGTTTCACCTTCCATATAAGTAGTTTTCACAGGTGCGGACTTTATACTTATAGAATCTACAATACCCCATCCATAAAATTCACTCTTAACAGGTGTTCCTGTAAGAGTACCGGTTAATGCCACTGGAGTGACTTCAAACCGTATATATTTTCCATAGTCGTCCTCAGTTAAGAGATAACTCGCTTCAACTGCATCTGGAATTGCAATTTCGTTAGTACCTTGGGCATCATCTGCTCTGTACCACTGAAATAAGCTTATTCCGCTCTCATCCCCCTCAGCATCCGCATACTCAAACGTACCCTCTAAAAATTCACCGGAGGAATTTGGCTCTATTCTTAACTGGGTTGCAGTGGGAGCTTCATTGGTACTCTCCTGAGCATCCTGAGCCGTGATGCTTTTTATTAATATACCAACATTAGCTCCAACCGAATCGCCTAAAGTAATGACAGCAGCATCAATTCCTTTAAAGGCATTGTTATCCGATACATCAAAAGCAGCATTCTCTCCGCCTTCATAAATAAGGGACTTCACCTGTTTGCTTAAAAATGCACCTTCAACCGGACTATTATTTTTATATCCGGTCAAAATGATGTCATTTGTTTCTGACAACAAATCTGCAATAGCTAATACAATAGAATTAAGATCGAATTTACTATTATCATTCTTAGTTATTACAAGTTTCGTAACCATAGGATTAAAATCGGGTCCAGGATTATAATCCAGCCAAGCCATAAGATAAGTACTAAAACTACCTCCGACAGCTTGATTGCTTATTGAGATAGTACAATCCTGTTCAAAACTGTTGGAGTACATTGTAAATTTATATCCATTCACATTATTTACAGTCAATCCATCAATAGCAGACTGCCTTTCCGTCAGGTCAACACCACCGTCTTCTCCGTAATTCTCAAAATCTGTATGCCCACTGCCAGTAAATCCTGCTTTAGCGGTGACAGCAGGAATTGTTATGAGTCCCGCGATTAATGTCAGGGACAGAAAAAAAACCATAAATTTCTTTAATAATGTTTTCATAAATCCTCCTTAAATTATTTTTTAATAGGATGTTTTTCCATATTGAAATATTAACAAATCAGATGTTGCAAATTTGTTACAAATATCGGTGATTTTGTCATATTAAAGGTTATTATAGAATTATTTGTATTTTCAGTTATTTGTTTTATTCTGAACCTATTGGTACTTATAAAGTTTTATTATTCTTTTTATTATAAATTCTTAGATAAAAATTACTATACGAAATACTCTATAATGAAAAAGCATGGTAATAAGTCTTCTTCCTGACTTATCCACCATGCTTTTATTTTTAAGATTCCTGTAATAATGTCTGATAAAGCCTTTTCAGCTTTTCTCCAGGCTCCATATCTAGATCTTTCTTAAGAAGTTTTTCATAATCCTCATAATATTTAACTGCCGTAGCTCTTCCATAACTGCCATGATATAAGGTTAACACCAGTTCCCTTATTTCCTCCTCATAAGGTTCAAACCTTACCAGCCATTCAATAATATTTAATATCCGAAGGGTATCTTGTTGTCCTCTTTTATAGTATTCCATTAATTTCTTTACAGCCATTTTGAAATACCTGTGATAAAGGGTTTTATACATTTCACACCATTCGCTGTCATAATCCTCTAAAAACATATCATTATATTTTAAAATAACCATTTCAAAATACATTAAATTATCCTCTGTAAGGATATAGTTTTTATCCGCTATATGCCTTAGAAGGAATGCATCCACTTCAATATCTTCGTTCACTTCCAGCTGATAACCGTTTCTTGCAGATTTAAGGGAAATCTGTATGTCTTTTTCCCGAAAGGTTTTATTTAATCTGCTTATAGTACTCCGCAGATTAATGCTGCCCTTATTTACATCTTTATCCGGCCAGATTTCATCAATTAACTTCCACTTAGAAATCTGAGCATCTTCTTTTTGTAATAACATAAAGCAAAAAAGTTCAGCCACTTTAACTGTCATGAAGCGAATGTTTTTATCTTCTTCATCGGTATATACTGAGGTTTTTCCAAACAATGTCACATGCACACGTTTTTTGTCGTTCCTGACACTTTCCTGATAAGGTGCTTTATCCCCTCTTCTTTTTACAATACGTTTTATAGACCGCTCAACCTGTACGGGAGTTACCGGTTTCAGCAGATAATCAATGGCATTTACATCAAAGGCCTCCAGAGCATATTGATTATGCCCGGTTATAAATACTACTTCACAATCCATATTAAGGGTATGAATTTTTTCAGCCAGCTTAAGACCGCTTATCTCCGGCATCTCGATATCCAAATAAAAAACATCCGCACTTTTTAATATCTCATTCTCCAATGCCTCTAAGGGATTTGTAAAGGCGTAAACCGTGAATCCTGCTTTTTCCAATAACCTGCTTATATGCTCTACTGCCAGCACTTCATCATCAATAACTATAGCCACCATGTACATACTTCCTTTTTTGTCGTTTACCCTTCTATTACCCTGATAGTAAGAAGTCCTCTGCTTATCATGATACAGGTATTCTTATCATGATACTAGTTCCCTTATCGATTTCACTTTGTATATACAGACTTTCTCCATATTCATTCATAAGCCTCTTATTAACATTTTTCAGTCCTATACTGCCCTGAGAGGTTTCTTGTAAGAGATTCCCCAGTTTTTCCTTCTCGATGCCGACACCATCATCCTTAATCTTGATTACAAGTTTACTCTCCTTTTTTTTCATGGATATAGCAACGGTCCCTCCTGTCATTCTGCCCATAATGCCATGCCTTATGGCGTTTTCTACGATAGGCTGGACTAAAAATGCCGGTATCTGGTACTTTAGAATGCTCTGGTCATAATCAAATAAAATCTTCAGACGCTCTCCAAACCGGGCTTTTTCCAATTCCAGATAGGACTTAATCAAAGAAATTTCCTTTTTGATCTCAATAAAGGAATGATGGGGATCAATCTCTAAGATACTGCGTAAATAGTGACTAAGTTCTCCCAAAAGATTGCCTGCCCGTTCCGGATCACTATAACATAAGGACACAATACTATTAAGAGAATTGTATAAAAAATGCTGCTTAATCTGTGATTGCAGGAACACCGTTTCTATTTTTACTGCCGACTGCAAAGCTTCCTGCATTTTTCTCAGGGTCTTTACCCGGTTAATTAATTCTTTTGCATGAAAGGGTTTAACCAGAAAGTCATTCGCACCTGCCATAAGTCCTGTTTCGATATCTTCTGTAGCATTCCTTACTGTTAGTAAAAGAATCGGCAGATCCAATAAGGTGTACAGCTCCCTTATCTGTCTGCATACTTCGTAACCGGAAATATCAGGCATAACCACGTCTACTAAGGCAAGACTGATATCCCTGTCTTTCTGTATTATTTCAAGGGCCTGCCTTCCATTATAAGCAATTACCGGTTCAAATTCCTCTTTACAGATATCAAATAACAGTTTCAGGGTGACCACATCATCATCTGCCAACAAAATCTTTGGTTTTTTATGACTCTTAAATTCAGCATCACCAGTCTTTGGTATTTTTAAAGAAAGTACATTCTCTTTCTCTGCTCTTGATTTAAACCCAGTCTTATTACCAGGTCTCCCGGTTTGTCTGTTCCTCCTGGCTTTTGGCATTCTTATAATAAAAGCGGATTCCTTCTCTCCTTTTGATTCCACGTAGATATCTCCACCCATATTGACTGCAAGAAGTTTTGATACATAGATTCCCATTTCCGCCGGAATATTGTCCCCGATTCCTTTTGCTGTAAGAGGGGTATATTCCTTGAATAGTTCCTGTTGAACCTTATCCTCCATCATTCTTCCGGTTTTCCATAAAGAGATACCTATATATCCGTCGAACTCCTGACCCTTGATTTTAACCGTACCCTCCTCTGAGCCTTTTAAGGAATATCCAATTAAGTTATGTATAATCTGTTCCAGCCTGTGTTCATCGGCAGTAATAAAGTAACGCCCTTTTGGTATCTCATTTTTTAATACTACCGTATCCCTGCTCATATATCTGACTGTTTCTAAAACCACATTTACCAGCCCATAGATATCAAAATCCCTCTTATTAAACTTTAGTTTATTATTTTTCAGGTTTTGATAATCCATAATATCATTAACTAAATCTGACATTTTAACGGTAATCCCTAATACATACAGCAGATTTTCTTTTTGACTTAGTAAAGAAGTATCGGCTTCATCGTTTAATATGCTCCGGGTAATATTGGTAATGGCATTCAGGGGTGATTTAAATTCATTGGAAGCATAGGCTAAAAAATCATCTTTTATTTTATCTGCTGCTATGAGATCTGCATTCATTATTTTTAGGGCTTTATACGCTTTCATGTACTGATCTGCAAACAGGTAACACAGCACAAGAAGCAAAAGTAAATAAATTATATTTGAGAGAAGAAAACTTTTTACAACAGAGTAATAATAAAGAAGGGATGAGATATATTCATTGATAAACTGCAAATCTAAAAACAGCAAGAATATAACCGTATTCTTACGAATTCCCCCATGGCGCTTTTTAACAATACAATATACCAGCCTTAGTGCCACTAACGAATAAGTCAGTAAATACACGACTGTTACCGCTTTTTCAAAAATCGCCATCCGGGCATAAGGTACCAAAAGCGTTACAGCCATACAGCAGCACATGATAATCACAATTAATTTTATTGATAAATCCGAGATAAGTTCCCTGCTCATATCCTGTATAAATAAACAAATAAAAATAATATTGACAGCCACAATTGCAGTTCTTATTTTAATATCAACTAAATATGGTACAAAATCCGTCATAAGCAATAAGACCTTTGCATTGGCTGTAGCAATGATATAAGCAAGACTAATATAAAAAAGAGACATGTACAACAGTTTTTTCTCATCTCTTTTTCTTAAGAAAATAACAAAACAATAAATACTAGTCAAGATAAGGAAGGAGGATATCATCACATCCATTAACATCTCTTTGTTATACTCCCAGTTAATATCCTTCTGGTTTCCCAAATAGATACTTTGGATAATTCCTCCGTTGTAATAATGGATATTGGCTGCCTGGATTACTAAATCAATAATGGCTGTATCTCCATCCCCTTTGGATAGGGGGAAAAATACGGTCATAGGAAGATTATTCGCAATATAACCGCTTTGCTCATCCGGTGCCGGATTACCGCAGGCTGCCACTTCCTTTCCGTTAACAAATATTTTATAGGATAAGCGGATATTTTTAATCCTAAGTCCTAAAATATCCAACTTCTGATTGACTTTAATCTTTAACCGGTAGGTACCTATTCCGTCATCCTTTTGGATCTCTTTTAATCCTCCATAGGACCATCTGCCGGGAACCAGTGCATAACTTGGCGGCACGTTATTATTATCCAGTTCCTGGGGTGTCAGCAGAGTGTTGGTATAAAGTTCCCAATAACCATCCAGTTTTACACTTCCCTCCTGATTAAAATCCCAGTTAGACAAATCAAGAAATCCCTTCTCCCCCTTCGGTGTGACTTTCTCTTTATGATTCATAAAGGTAATGGATATTGGTAACAGCAAGACTGTTATTATCAGCAGTAAAAGCAGCTTTTTATCTCGTAATGTGTTCAATGCGGCCACCTCATGTCTAGTACCTTGTTTTCATTAACTGAACTGATTACTTTCCTTAACTTCCAGATGCTGCATCCTAAAAGCCACGGTTTAGACCTACCAGTCCCAGTTATATGCAAAACAATGTGCTGGTCTTTTGCAAATTCTACCTAAATTTTATTATTTTATGTTAAGTCCTTGTATTCCGACTTTTATTGTATAATTTTATCACTATTTTGTAATTATTACAATATTTAAACCAACTTATCGTTATGTATACCAGTAAAACTTGTTAACTTTTGTTATCTGGTAAATCATACAATCAGCTTTCTTTAGGTTGTCATTGTAAAATCAATACAATCTGATTCATTCGGTCTCCATAGGTTTTCATCCCAATCTTCCAATACATCAGGATAAGCCGTAAATACTTCTTCCTTCTCTTCTTCCGGTAACGCAGCCACCCAATTAGATATTTCCGTTACCGAAGCATTTCTCCCTGCCTGTTCAAATAACTGAGTATGCATATCGTCATCCTCAAACCATATATATCCTTTGGCACGTATCAGTGTACCAGGGTAATTCTCCAGGAAATCCATGTAGCAAACAGTAAAAATGGGCTTTCTAAAAGTTTTTCTTTTAGAAAGCCCTAATAACAAACTATTTTCGGATAACAATTTCATTATAGTGTATCCACATCTTTTAAAAGCTTCTGAAACCATTCTAAATTTACCAAATGGTGAGCCAAGGAGTTTTCCAGCATTTTTTTAAAATAAACCGGAAGTTGTTGTTCGCTCTTTAGAGCATCCCTTAACAGTAGAATTTTTGCTTCTGTCTGTTCCATTTGAACTTGAATCAACTCTATCAGATTATCTCTTTTATATTCCTTTGAAAATAAAAGAGCTCCATAAAAAGATAAGTTAACATATTCTGTCTTTGTACCATACTGGTACATCAATTTCTGAAACTCGGTTATACCATGCTCCGTTATGACATAATGATGACTTTCCCGGTTTTGGTCTGCTTGACTCGTCTGCCTGATTAATTCCTTTTCTTCCAGTTGTGAAAGATTGTAATAAAAGGAGCCCTTAGTAAAATTAACGATATACTTATAATGTCTTTCTTCCATGCATGCCAGTAGTTCATATCCATTCGCTCCCGGATTTTGCATTAATAAGCCTAAAATCAGTAATGGAATCATATTGCCCCCCTACATCCCACTTAAAAATCCTTCAAAGGAAAGTCTGCCGAGTGCAAAGTCAACCTGCTTCATAAACATTAATTCTGTCTTTGTATGCTCTCTGGCATTCAGCCTGTTTAAAAACTCCTGCTCCTGACTTAAGGGAGATAAAATATGTGTCTTTTTATGAAAGGCTTCAAAATAACGCAGACCAAAATATCTCTGGGATATCGCATTCAGATGAATCCCATCCGGATTCGCCGTTAACCCCTTAGCGGTTACAAAATAACAATTTGCCTGTTCAAATGCATATTTTTGAATAAGCTCATTAATATGATTGTACTCGGTACACTGCTGCCCAAACCCTGATTTACCCAAAAAGTCTCCAAGACCTCCGAGGATAATAGGCACCTCCTGTGCGCCAAGGGCTGTTCTAAGAGCCTTTATAAGTATCAGTAATTTATCATAATACACTTTATAATTGCCGCCTGCACTATCACTTTCACCCTGATGCCATAATATACCTGTTAACGTGCTGTTTTGCATCGCGAATTTAGCCTCGCTTACGGCATGCCCAAACAATTCTCCCTCAACCGCCCAGTCGTCTAAGGAACTACCGCCTTCTGCACATGGTATTAAACCCACCGTATCTTCTGTATACTGAAAACACCAGGCATCTGCAAAAGAAGCCGCCAGACTTACACCGGAAACAGAGCGGTCAAAGTTTACCGGCTCTGCCATCATCTGCCACCTGCCATTACGCAGCATTTGAATTCGTTCGTTTATAATTGGAGGCACTTCCTGTAAGAAACCACGTCCCGCCATATTGGATTGCCCTATCATTAAAAAAGATTTTATCATCTTGTTCACCTTTCTATAACAAATTACCGGGATCAATAACTTGTTCTTTCTCTTTATTATATAGTCTAATTAGACTATTACATATAATATACTCTAATTAGACTATTTGTCAAATAAATTGTAAATTAATCATAAAATTATTGTTTTCCGGTATTACTTGTTTTTTACTTATTTTTACGAAGAATATATTTCAAGTAAATAAGTCAAATAAGATCACCAAATATTAACACTGAACTACCATTACAAATGAGACGCACACTTCTTACATATTCCGTAAAATTGAATTTTTTGACGGGTTATCTTAAATCCCTTTTCGTCAAATACTTTTTTACTAAATAACGCATCCTGTTCTTTCGGGATATCGACTTCATCCTGAATATCCACAACATTTCCGCATATTTCACAGATCAGGTGATGATGCTCCTGCCTTTCGTCGGGATCAATAATCTGGTATCTTAATACCCCATCATCCATGACTATATGCTGTATAAACTTTATTTTTTCAAACAATTTTATAGTCCGGTATATCGTTGCTAACCCCATAGGATTCCCCGTATTTTTTATTTCATCATATAACTCCTCCACACTTAAATGCTTATCTTGATTTTTTATAATAATATCCAATAATATCTTGCGTTGTGTTGTTAGTTTATACCCCCATGACTGAAGTATGCTATCATAGGTACAACTATTTTCTATCATAGGTATCCGCCTCTATCCCTTCTTAGCTTCTATCTTTATACTGCCTCATCTGTTATTAACTTCTCCTAAATACAATATACTCTTTATTTAAACTCAGTTTAAACAAAACCTCACCGATAAAGAAATATGACCCGCCTGTTATTTACAAAAAAATCTGCCTGACAAAGATAAATTACCCTATACTTTCATATAATGAATCAACTTAATTAATCACAAGGATTTTTAAGGATGAATGAGGAAGAAAGAATGAAAATAATCAGCAATGATTATACAGATGGCATTGTTGAGACTGCCCTTAGCCCAGAAGAATATGCTCGCTTTGCAGGTGAAACCATTAACTATATTAATGAAAAATACGCAGCCGTATATGCTCCTATTTCAAAAATACCGGATCGGTTAATCGGCTCTTCCGCTTATTCTGTAATACCCAAACTTTACACTCCCCTGGATATCTTAAGTCTTGATGAAATGGGAGTGACAAAGATCCAAAATACTCCTTTGTCTTTAAGGGGCAGCGGTGTCCTCTTAGGTTTTGTTGATACCGGTATCGATTATCTCAACCCGCTGTTTCAGTATGCAGATAAAACTACCAGAATTATTACCCTTTGGGATCAGACCATTGTAAATATGGAGGCCTCTTCCGATACCTTTTATTATGGTACGGAATATACAAAAGATCAAATTAATGCCGCTATTCAAAGCGAGGCACCTCTTAGTATTGTACCCAGCGTAGATGAATATGGACATGGAACTACTCTGGCTGGTCTTGCGGGTGGATATACAAGCCCGGGGTTAAATTTTTCCGGGGTTGTTCCATTGTCAGAATATCTAATCGTTAAGCTTAAACCTTCCAAGCCTTATGTGAGAGAATTTTTTGGTGTACCAGAAAGCGCAATCTGTTACTCGGAACATGACATTATGTTTGGTCTGGCCTATTTGTTTAATACAGCAAGAAAATTAAACCGGCCAATTGCTATCTGTATTGGACTGGGCACCAACCAGGGGAGCCATGAAGGCCTGGGACCTTTAAATGACTTGATATCCTATTATTCTAATCAGGTCGGCATAGCTATTGCAGCGGCAGTTGGCAATGAAGGTAATGCGAAACATCATTTTTTTGGTGAAATTGATCCTACTGTCGGATACACTTTAGTCGAATTAAGAGTCGGTAATAATGAAAATAATTTTGCCATGGAATTATGGGGTAACAACCCCGGCACATATTCTATTGATATTATTTCTCCGTCCGGGGAATATATTCCCCGCATTCCTGCACGGTTAAATGAGTACAGGAATATAAGATTTCTTTTTGATAAAACAACAATCTATGTGGACTATGTTATTGTAGAGTCACAGACAGGTGATGAGTTAATCCTGATCCGCTTTGTAAACCCTTCCCCTGGTATATGGAAATTCAAGGTTTACGGTTCCAAAATCACGGCCGGCTTTCACATTTGGCTTCCTATAACGGGTTTTATTACCGATCAGACTTACTTTTTGTCACCGAATCAATTTACAACAATAACGGATCCCGGCAACAACTTATCCGCTATTACCTCCACTGCCTACAACCCGGCGAATCAAAGCCTGTATTTGGAGGCCAGCAGGGGTTATACCCGGTACAATCAGATAAATCCGGATTTAGCTGCTCCTGGCGTAGATATCTATGCTCCCCTGCCTGATAATCAATACGGTTTAATTTCCGGAACCAGCTTATCCGCTGCTTATATGACAGGCATATCTGCTATGCTTCTGGAATGGGGCATTGTAAAAGGCAATGACCGTTCCATGGATACTTATCAGATTAAAAAGTATTTAATTCGTGGTGTAAGACGCAGCCCGGGCCTAAATTATCCCAATCGGGAATGGGGATACGGCATTGTCAATATATATGGCACATTTGAGAGCTTAAGCGGTGAATGATATGCTATATTTCTGTAGGAATTCATATAATGAATAGACTTAAATAATCTGAAGGCTGATTGAGGATGAATAAGGAAGAGAGATTAAAAATAATCAGCAATGATTATTCAGATGGAATTATTGAATATGCCCTTAGCACTGACGAATATGCCAGGTATTCAGGTGAGACCCTTAACTTTATTAATAATAAATATGCAGCAGTTTATGTTCCCCTTTCAAGAATACCAGAACGATTAATTGGTTCCGTAGCCTATTCTGTTATCCCCAAACTATACACTCCCTTAGATACCCTAAGTCTTGATGAAATGGGAGTAACTAGGCTTAGAAATACCCCTTTATCTTTAAGGGGCAGCGGAGTACTCTTAGGATTTGTCGATACGGGGATTGATTATCTCAACCCGTTGTTTCAGTATGCTGATAAAACCACCAGAATAGTTTCCATATGGGATCAGACCATAGTTAATATGGAGGCCTCCCCCGATATCTTTTATTATGGTACGGAATATACAAAAGAACAAATTAATGCTGCAATCCAAAGCGATACACCACTTAGTACCGTTCCAAGTGTTGATGAAAACGGTCACGGAACCACTCTTGCCGGACTTGCAGGTGGTTATATCAGTGAAACAGCAGATTTTTCCGGCGTTACTCCGTTATCGGAATATTTAATTGTCAAGTTAAAACCTTCAAAAGCAGGGGTTAGAGCATATTTTGGCGTACCAGATGAAGCAGTTTGCTATTCAGAAAATGATATTATGTTTGGCATCACTTACTTGTTTCATACAGCCAGAAAATTAAACCGACCTATTGTTATCTGCATAGGACTGGGTACCAATCAGGGGAGCCACGAAGGATTAGGTCCCTTAAATGACCTTATATCCTACTATTCTAATCAGGTTGGAATAGGTATTGTTACAGCAGTCGGCAATGAAGGAAATGCCAAGCACCATTATTTTGGCGAAATTGATCCTGCTGCCTTGAATACATTAGTAGAATTAAGAGTCGGTAATAACGAAAATGACTTTTCCATGGAGTTATGGGGCAATAATCCCGGGACTTATTCCATTGATATTCTTTCACCTTCCGGGGAATATATCCCCCGTATACCTGCACGGTTGGATGAATACCGGAACATAAGATTTCTTTTTGACTCAACCACAATATATATAGACTATACCATTGTTGAATCTCAGACTGGTGATGAATTAATATTGATTCGTTTTAGAAATCCTGCCCCCGGAATATGGAAATTCAGAATTTATGGTTCTAAAATAAACTCTGGTTTTCATATATGGCTACCAATTCGAACGTTTATTTCTGATCAGACCTATTTTTTAATGCCAAACCAATTTACAACAATAACTGATCCAGGCAATAATATGTCTTCTGTTACAGTAACCGCTTATAATCCCGCCAATCAAAGTTTATTTTTAGAAGCCAGCAGAGGTTATACCCGGTATAATCAAATTAATCCTGATTTGGCAGCTCCAGGTGTTGACATCTTTGCTCCTCTTCCAGAAAACCAATATGGATCGGTTTCCGGTACCAGTATTGCGGCAGCTTATATGTCAGGTATTTCTGCGATACTCCTTGAATGGGGAATAGTAAAAGGCAATGACCGCTCCATGAATACCCACCAGATTAAAAAATATTTAATCCGGGGTGTAAAACGCTCCCCCGGTCTTAATTATCCTAATCGGGAATGGGGGTATGGTATGGTTAATATCTATGGTACCTTTGAGAGCTTAAGCGGTGAATGAATTATTGAAAAGCAGGACTGCTGCATATTTCTTAAGGATAAACCTGCTATCATGTTTGACTTTTTGATTTAGTGGACATAATTGTTGTTTGTTCCAGGCATTCATCAAGTATATTGAGGAATTGCAGCAGATTAAAGGGATTAAACTCAATAAATATTGAAATAAAATTGATTTGAGAGTCAAAAGCCTAATTTAGGTTGTAAAATGAATAACCCGGTATATATATTCATTTTGTCTACCTTACCTTCCTGCGGCATGTCCTTTGTAGAGCCTCATAGATGCAAAAAGCATCGCACTGCTCTGCTTTTTGCTGAGTCTCTAGTCGGACATAAACAGCCTTGTCAGCCGGTCTACGACAAAATGAATATATATACCGGGTTATTCATTAATTAAGTTTTTTGAGGCTTTTGACTCTCAAATCAAAATTAAAGTTTTAAATTAAGTTAAATTATTCGATTGACAAAATCAAGAATCCTGTTATAAAATATTTGTTAGACATCTAACAATATAACAATCAAATATCTCTGAGGGAGTGAATCACAAGCATGGATTGAGATTATTTGTAGGTGCGCATAGCACAGATAGGAGTTCAGGTTGAAAAAAGCGAAAACGGCAGATTTATCAAAACCTTTAGCGGAGTACGGTTATTATATCCAGAATCTGGCCAAGAATATTAAGTATCTGGCAGATGAAAACCTGGTTAAGCAAAACCTTACCATTGAGCAGGTTAAAATATTACGGTTTCTTAGAGAACATAATGAAGAAGGGTCTGCTTTACAAAAGGAAATAGAAGTCTATTTTAAAATCAAACGTTCCTCTGTTACCAGTATACTACAGAATATGGAGAAAGGCGGTTTACTTATCAGGGAAGGTATAGCGGCAGATGCCCGTATTAAAAAGGTCTGCCTTACCAAAAAGGGACAGGATTTGTCTATAAGTTTAGTGGGTTTTATATTAAATCTGGAAGAGGTAATTGTTGATGGTATGTCTTTAGAGGAACGAGCTGTCTTTGCAGAACTTTTAAAAAAATCTTTGAATAATGTTGAAAAACTGATGTGAAATGGGATTTCAAACTGGTCTGAATATTATTATAAAATTGATTGGAGAAATGTTAAAAAACAGATCTGAGTAACGCAAAAAAACTGTTATAGAAAATGACAAAAGTAAGCTGTTATTTACAACAATAAACAAGCAGATAACAGCGGGAAAGAAGGCGTAATATGATAAAACAACTGGCAGGCTGCATTGGCGAATACAAAAAGTACGCCATACTTACCCCCATAGCTATGGTCGGTGAGGTATTGATGGAAATTTTAATTCCGTTTATTATGGCAGCAATTATTGATAATGGAATTTTAGGAACAGCAGGAAGCAGCTATATAATAAAAATGGGCACTCTAATGATAGGTATGGCTGTCATCTCTCTGATGTTCGGTGCGTTTGGGGGACGGTTTGCAGCAAAAGCAAGTATGGGCTTTTCAAAAAATCTAAGAAAAAAACTCTTTGATAAGGTACAGGATTTTTCCTTCTCCAATGTGGATAAATATTCTACTCCATCTCTGGTTACCAGGTTAACTACGGACGTTACCAATACCCAGAATGCCTTCATGATGTTTATCCGCATGGCTTTCCGGGCGCCGATCATGTTAATTGGTGCTACGGCAATGGCAATAATAATCAATGTTAAGTTATCCTCTGTATTTCTGATTGCTATACCTTTACTTGGTATCTCGTTATACTTTATTATGACACATGCCCATCCAAGATTTAGGGCTATGTTAAAGCTTTATGACCGTATGAACTCCGATGTTCAGGAGAATCTGGTTAATATTCGGGTGGTAAAAGCTTTTGTAAGGGAAGATTTTGAGATAAAAAAATTCTGTGCCTCTGCTGACTCTGTACGTAAGGCCCAGGTTTTTGCCGAAAAATTAATTATTCTTAACGGTCCTCTTATGCAGCTTAGCATGTACGGCTGTATCATAGCTATTCTATGGTTTGGAGGGGATATGGTAATGGGGGGCAGTTTTGAAATCGGTAAGCTCTCCAGCTTTATCAACTACATAACACAGATACTGATGTCCTTAATGATGATTTCCATGATTTTTATTATGCTGGTTATATCCATGGCTTCCATAAACCGTATAACCGAGGTGTTAAATGAAGAGATCGATATAAAAGATACTGCTTCAAACCAAGAAACCACAGTTAAGGATGGTTCCATAGAATTTAGAGAGGTATCCTTTAGTTATGCAAAGGACGAAGATAATCTGACGTTAAGCCATGTCAATTTATCTATAAAATCCGGTGAGACAATCGGAATCATAGGCGGTACCGGTTCCTCTAAAACTACTCTGGTACAACTAATCCCCAGATTGTATGATGTTTTAGAAGGCGAAGTACTTGTAGGAGGGCACAATGTAAAAGACTATCCGCTTAAAAATCTCCGGGATGAGGTAGCCATGGTGCTTCAGAAAAATGTCCTGTTTTCCGGTACCATAAAAGAAAACTTGTTATGGGGTAATGAACAGGCCTCGGAGGAGGAAATCATCGAGGCCTGTAAATCCGCAGAGGCCCACGATTTTGTCATGTCTTTTCCAAAAGGCTATAATACGGATCTAGGTCAGGGCGGCGTTAACTTATCCGGTGGTCAGAAGCAGCGCTTATGCATTGCCAGAGCTTTATTAAAGAAACCTAAAATCGTGATAATGGATGACTCTACCAGCGCTGTTGATATGGCAACAGACAGTAAAATCCGTCAGGCTTTTAAAGAAAAGCTTTCCGATATCACAACAATTATCATAGCTCAGAGAATAGCCTCCGTATCGGAAGCCGACCGGATTATTGTACTGGATGATGGTAAAATTGACGCCTTTGCAACCCATGAAGAATTACTTTTGCAGAACCGTATTTACCGTGAAGTATATGATTCCCAACAGAAAGGAGCTGAATAATATGCCCGGACCAACAAGAGATATGAAACCTGGCGCAAAACCACAAAATGCAGGTAAATCCTTAAGACGGATTATGGGATACATGTCCGAATATAAATTACAGCTGATATTGGTGATAGCGGGAATCGCAGTCAGCTCAGGTGCTCAAATTATCGGTACCTCCTTCTTAAAAAGAATGATTGATCAATATATCAGACCCTTATCAGAACATTACAGCAAGGATTTATTTTCCGGCTTTGTGAAAACTCTCCTTTTGATGGCAGTCATTTATCTGTTTGGTATACTATCTACCTATGGCTACAGCAGGATTATGGTAAATGTATCCACAAAGACCTTATATAAAATCCGTGTGGAACTATTTAAAAAAATGGAAACCTTTCCCATTAAATATTTTGACACCCATGCCCATGGGGATCTGATGAGCCGTTACACCAACGATACGGACACAATCCGCGAAATGCTAAGCAATAGCGTAGCAAACTTTATCTCCTCCGGCATTACCGTCGTCGGCGTTTTTATTATGATGCTGGTATTTAGCTGGCAGCTTACCATATTAGTCGTTATTATGCTGATTGTCATGTTAAAAGTCATTAAGACGATAGGCAGTAAAAGTGGCGCTTATTTTAAAACCCAGCAGAAAGAACTTGGCAGGGTAAACGGATATATTGAAGAGATGTTTGAGGGTCAAAAGGTAGTTAAGGTATTCTGTCATGAAGAAGCCTCCAAAGAACAATTTGAAAAGTTAAATAATGACTTGTGTGAAGCCGCGACCAACGCAAATACCTTTGCCAATATCCTTATGCCGATAATGGGTAACTTATCTTATCTCCTCTATGCAATTACTGCTATAACCGGCGGGATTTTAGCCTTAAACGGTGGTATAACTGTAGGTACTGTGGTGGCCTTTCTCCAGTATACCAGAAGTTTTTCCATGCCTATTACCCAGCTTTCACAGCAATTTAATTCAGTACTATCTGCCCTGGCCGGTGCGGAGAGAATCTTTACGATGATCGATGAAGAACCAGAAACAGATGAAGGTTATGTAACTTTAGTTAATGCAGCGCTGGATGAAAACAACAATCTTTTGGAAACCAGGGAGCATACCGGAATCTGGGCCTGGAAACATCCCCACAGTGATGGCACCGTAACTTATACCCAAGTAAAAGGTGAGGTAGAACTTGATAACGTGACCTTTGGCTATGAGGAGGATAAACAGGTATTAAAAGAAATCAGCCTTTTTGCCGGAACCGGACAGAAAATCGCCTTTGTCGGTTCAACCGGGGCAGGTAAAACCACAATTACCAACCTTATCAATCGTTTCTATGATGTGCCGGATGGCAAAATCCGTTATGACGGTATTAATATTAATAAAATTAAAAAGAATGATCTTCGACGCTCTCTTGCTATGGTACTACAGGATTCCCATCTGTTTACCGGAACGGTTATGGAAAATATCCGCTACGGCAATTTAACCGCCACAGACGAAGAAGTCATAAATGCTGCCAAATTAGCCAACGCCCACTCCTTTATAAAACATCTTCCTCAGGGGTATGATACCCTGCTGACTTCAGACGGTGCGAATTTATCACAAGGTCAAAGGCAGCTGCTAACCATTGCAAGAGCCGCCGCCGCAGACCCTCCGGTACTTATACTAGATGAAGCTACCTCCTCTATTGATACAAGAACGGAAGCCCTGATTGAAAAAGGAATGGATCGTTTGATGAACGGCCGTACAGTCTTTGTAATCGCTCATAGACTTTCCACTGTCCGAAATTCTCACTCTATTATGGTACTGGAAAATGGACAGATTATCGAACGGGGCAGCCACAAGGAATTGCTGGATCAAAAAGGAAAGTACTATCAGCTCTATACCGGTACTTTTGAATTGTCGTGACAATTTGATAGAATGTAAAAAGCGGAGGATTTATGCCCTCCGCTTTGGTTTGTACTAGTATCCTGCTTGCTTATTCAGAAAGTATGAGTCATAAAATGATTCCTGCCTCAGTCCCTACAACTATGGACATAATCATTTTATTACTGTTTCTTTTATTACTGTTTCTTTTATCCCTGTATCCTATTCAAAATAATAATTTATGATGTATTGTCTGCTTATCATATCCTCACAGGCTTTTTTTGCAGAAGTCTTATCTTTAAAGTCCATGGTTACCAGGTAGTATTTCCCTTTTTCTGTAATTACTACATTGGCACTGTCATATTCCTGTTCAAAAGTATTAGCTACAGCCTTTGCATATTCTTTACTACCAATTAATCCCAGGCGGATATGACTCTTATATTGCTCTGCTTTTTTTGTTAGCTTTATGGTGTAGATCTTACTGTTTTTTCCGTTTTCTGCCGTTACTTTAAGATATACTGTATTAGTACCTTCTTTTATGTCCAGCTTACGGTTTACTATTTCCTTTGTGCAGTCCTTATCAAGATACAGTTTCCAGGCTGCCTTTTGGCTAACCTCTGCTTTTAATGTAAGGGAAGTTGTTTTAGCTCCTAATGCTGCTGTTATTGTATTCCCCTTTATCACAGCTTTCTCTGGTATGATTACTTTGGTAATGACGGCACTGGAGGACTTCCCTCTGGTGATAGTAACTTTATAAATTTTCGTTGTCTTATCTTCTGCTGTTACTTTAATATAGCTGGTATTTACACCCGTTTTCAATTTCAGTTTGCCGGCCTTCACTTCTTTTGTGCAGGCTTTATCTGAATATAACTTCCAGGAGGCTTTTTTACTAACGGCTGCTTTTACCGTAAGGCTGCTGATTCCGCTTGATACCGTTGCAGTAATCGTATTACCCTTAATGATCGCTTTGGAGGGTACTGTTACTTTTGTGATGTCGCAAGCTGCGGATTTTGTGAAAGCATCCGTTTTAACTATGGTAAAGGTACTGAATTTTGTGATATGAAAACGGATTCCATATACACCTTCTTTGTATTCCACCAGTTTTCCCTGAACCAGTTCTTTCTCACCGTCAGAATGCTCAATATATACAGCCAGTTGTTTGACCAGGGCTTCCTTTTCCTTTGCATTAGCTGGAATTTTAATTCCGGTCAAAGGCAGTGTAATATCTGCTTCGGAGGACGGCATGTTTGTTTCAATCGTTATGGGATTACCGATTACGGCAATATTACTGTTTTTATTACCGCTGACCAGTGCTGCTTCTAATAGAGCCTGGGTTTTAACTATTTCCTTCTGCCCTTCATTTTTAACCGGTACCAGATGGAAATACAGGTCCTCGCTGGCAGTCTGGCTGATCTTTTTTAAGGTTTCTTTACTCAGGTTAATCTTTGCTTCTTCTGTATCAATCTGAAGATGTATCTTACCATCTGATAAAGTTTCTAAGGAAGCTGCCGGAATATTGACACGGGTTTCCGATACTTCATCCTTTTCATCAGGAATAACGATTCTTGCCGTATCTTTACCTTCCGCTTTCAATTTATTTACGGTTTCTAAGGCTTTCTCGTTCTGGTAGGTCACGGTATCTGATTTTTGCCCATCTTCCTTCGTGGTTCTTTCAATGGATATCTGTGAAGCAATGCTATCTGTATCTCCTTGCTTTACATCAACGGTAATAGTTTCCGTACCGGAGGCAGGTGTTGATCCAGACGTATTTCCTGGTGTGTTTCCGCCGTTATTTCCACCGTTGTTTCCGCCATTATTTCCGCCGTTATTTCCACCGTTGTTCCCACCGTTATTTCCGCCATTATTTCCGCCGTTATTTCCGCCGTTGTTTCCGCCGTTGTTTCCGCCGTTGTTTCCGCCGTTATCTCCATCTCCAGGACCTGTTATCCTTGACCAGGTAGCATGTACAGTAAGGTTATCATGAATGATATACGAAGGAGTAAAGTCACCGCCGCTGCCGTTCTTATCATAATACCATCCAGTGAAGGTATAACCGGATTTTGTCGGAGCCTCAGGCCAGTCTGTACTACTGATACTTTCGCCATCTGCTGCATACTTTTCTGCATATATGTTATTATCATTCATAAAAGTAACTTTGTATTTAACTGCTTCGTCTGGTACAAATACAGCCCTTACAGTTACATCGGTATCCGGCATGTTAAATCTATTATCTGTAATAACCAGATCACTTGGACTAATTACCTCCCAATGACTGAGGTGATACCCTTGGTCCGGACTGCTGATTAATGTAATAGCCGCTCCGGATACTGCTGTGACAGGGTTTGGTACAGCAACACCGTTTCCGTTATTTAAAACTGTAATACTGTGGTTGTTCTCTCCGCCGTTGTTTCCGCCGTTATCACCGCCTGGACCGGGGGAAAATAACCAGGACGTATATACCGTAAGGTTTTCATTTACCACATAGTCATAGTTAAATTCGTCGCCGGTACCTAATGGATTAAGATACCAACCGGTAAACAAAAAATCCTGCATTACCGGTTTTACCGGCCAATCCGAAATACTAAGACATTCTCCCGCAGACACTGTTCTGACTGCATATATGGTACCATCGTCCATAAAAGTAACGGTATAACTTACTGCTTCATCCGCTTCAAATATCGCCCTTACATGTACTGCTTCATCCGATACTGTGAATTGATTATCCGTAATTGTAACTCCACCACTGATAACCTCCCATTGAACAAAATGATAGCCAGGATCCGGTGTGGCAGTCAGTGTGATTTTAGTCCCGGTTGGCGCTAAAGAGCTGCTGGCACTTCCCGTTCCATGACCATTAGAGGTTACTGATATGCTGTAGGTATACTTAACGTTAAGATTCAGAGAATCTGATTTATTCGTCGGTGTATGGGTGATAGTAACGACAGAATCCGATGTCCCCAGAACACTTCCATTTGCCGGACTGGTTGTAATATTATTGGCTTCAAAGTCCTTCAAAGCCACATTCTCAACGCTGCCGTCACTCTTAGTCAAATTCACCGAAAGACCGCTTAAATCAAGGGAATCCCCAGCATTATAACTCATTTTATCTGGTGCCGTGCTAACGTAAAGCGCACTGACAGTTGCCGGTGCCGGAGTAACTACAATACCTTTTACAGGATAGAAGCTGTTATTATTGTCAAATCCATACATAATACCATAATTGTCTTCAACTTCCGCCCATACAACGGTTAAGTCTTCCGGAATATGATCAATATGTTCCGTACTTCCGGCTGTATAGGTTGTCTTCCCAGCGTCCTTATTCCAAGCAATTATTGCTGTATCTCCGGTAATATCTAGGCCGTTTGGATTGTTGGTATATACCACGTTTTGGGCTGATTCTGTTCGGGCAATCAGCGTACCACCGCTTAAATTAATGGCAGCATTATTGCCATTCGCCAGGATTGCACGGCTGCCCTCGGAGGTAATCAAACCGCCGCTTACACGGATAATGGAATTCGTGCCCAGAGCATTGATGCCCCTTTCTCCTCCAATAACCTTTCCGCTTTGTACCTCTATCTCCGTATCTCCATTTGTTGAAATTCCAAATCCATACCCTGAATATACGCTACCTCCACTCACTGTAACAGAGGCTACATCTTCTTCGGCATATATGCCTAGTCCCTCTGTTACATAAATCAGACCTTCCTCAGCTACCTCAAAGTTTCCCTGACCGGTGAGTCTGATCAGTTTGATATCATATTCGTCGTCTGCAACTATTTCTGCATTCCAAATGACTGTAACATCTTCAGGAATGTCAAGTACCAGACTGGAGGCTGCAAATGAAACTCTTCCGGTTACGGTTACCGTCTTACTAGCTTCGTCTATCTCTGCTTGGAGATGACCTTCTCCGCCATGATAGGTATCAATCGCGGTTTTGAGGGCTGTTAATGCTGAATTCGTTGGCGCTGCCTCACATAAGACATGGACACTGCTGACCGTCTCCATTCTTCCGCCCCCATCCGTATATCTGACTTGCAGTATTAAATTCTTACCTTCATCGTCCGGTGTCAGAGTATAGGTGCTGTTTGTAGCTGATGCTATCGGTGTAATGAAAACACCATCATAATACCCCCATTGATAGGTAAAGGGACCGATTCCGTCAGCATCCGCAATTTCTGTGGTGTCAGCTGTCAGGGTTTGTCCCACAATTGGAGTTCCAGTGATAATTGGTCTTCCGGTAGGATTTTTATTATCCGCATAGACTAATATATTCACTTGTACCGGATCCGAGTACTCCATATTACTATCACATACAACTAATTTAAATGCCGGAACCAGACCGTTGCGATTAGCTTCTGGTATCCAGGTAAGTTGTTGTCCGTAGGGGAACCTATCATTGGCTTTTAGTACCTGTTCGCCATATTTAAGGGTTCCAGAATCAATGCTTTGGATGAGTAGATCGACAGTATCCCCATCCGGATCAGAGGTTACCACACCTAAATTTGTATAACTAAAATTATAAGGTTTATCCTCTGTTGCGCCTGTTAAGGTCTGGTACGCAACAGTTAAACTCGGCCGGTCTGCAAAAACTGTTAGTTTTGGTGTTGCTGCCAGCAATCCAAGCACCAGTGAAAAAGATAGAAAAATTGACATATAGCTTTTTAAAAATCTTTTTTTCTTCATGAACTCCTCCTTAAAATTATTTTAAAAAGTAGTCCCTGTTATTTGACTTTCCCCAGTTATTTTCTGTCTCTTACCCTTAATCATTAATAATAAAAGCGAAAAGTTTTAATCAGGGTACACTTCTCATAAATTTTATCAAATCACTTGTTGCAAATTTGTTACAAAAGGAGGGTTTTTGTCAAAAAAGGTATGGAAAAGAAGTTTAACAGTACTTCTTTTCCATACCTTTTTGAAATAATTCATCCCATTCATTAGGTTCCTAATTATTTTACATTACGAAATCTTTTTAAATCCGAATTCATTCCCATAATCGTAACGATTGAATCGCTTTCAATTACCGTATTCGCATCCGGTATAATGTTAGTATTATATCAAGACAAAAATAACTGCGAAGTTTGAATAGTTTAGATAAGTTCAGATTTCTTTTTTTAGTACCCTCTCAACAAAAACATCGGTCAAATAAGGATCAAACTGGCTCCCCCTGCCAAGCAGGAGTTCCTTTACAGCAATTTCTTCGGTCAAAGCCTCCCGATAGCTTCGGTCACTGGTCATTGCATCAAAGGTATCCGCTATGGAAATTATTCTGGAGACCAAAGGTATCTCCTCTCCTTTTAAGCCTTTTGGATAACCCTTCCCGTCCCATCTCTCATGATGGCAAAGTACAATCTCCGATATGTCTGCAACATGGGAAACCGACTGAAGAATTCTATGTCCGATTTCCGTATGCTTACAAATAATTTCATATTCCTCCCTGGTAAGCTGACCTGGTTTATTTAGTAATTCTTCGGGAATCCCAATTTTTCCAATATCATGCAGTAAACCAGCTGTCCTGATTTTCTGGATTTCGGAATTTGTAAACTCCAATTCGCATGCCATCTTCTCGCACAACTCCGCTACTCTGTGGGAATGCTGCTCTTCCCTGGGGTTTTTTTCCTGTAGCGTCTTCATAATAACATCAATAATTGCATTCTGCCTGCTGTCGGCATCATATAATTTATTTTTATACATCTGGTCTTCCGCATATTTAAGAACATCTTGAACGAAATCTTCTTTGTTATTGATAACTCCAAACCCAATGGAGATTGACAGAGTAATTCCATTAATCTTCTCTTTGCTGCAGCGCTCTTCTATTTTTTTTATATATTCTTTAAGCTCTGATTCATTCTTTTGATAGACAATGATAGTAAATTCGTCTCCTCCGATTCTGGAAATCACCTCGTCTGCTTCTTTACTATCTTTTAAAACCTCAGTGTATTTTTTCAAGAGAAGATCACCTACATCATGTCCAAAAGAATCATTGATTACTTTCAGACCATTAACATCCGAAAATACTATTCCCATCGGATACCGTTCTTCCCGTTCAAGGGCTATAAGAGCATTTTCGAAATATCTGCGGTTATATAATCCGGTTAATTGATCATGCAGTCCCAAATATTCAACTTCTTTCATACGCTTATGGGAGTCTGTAATATTTCTAACAATCCCAATTACCCTATCTTCCTGAAATGGTGCAATTCTTACTTCAAAGTATCCGTCTTCACTTCCGTTCTTTAGTTCATATTCAAAAATCTGGATTTCACCGGTTTGAATAGCAGCTTCAATTTTTAATACACTGTGATACGCAATGTAGGTAGGCAGTACCTCACTGATATGCTTACCAAGAAACTCTTCTTTCGGCATATAAAGATTCCTTTCATTTCCCTGAACGTCTAGGAATATTCCATTTTCAGAAATTACAAAGATCATATCGGGGATAGTCATGATTAGGGTAGCTATGTACCGTGATGTATCTAAGAGCAGCTTTTCTTTATCAATCAATTCTTCATTCTGCTGTTGTATCTCTTCCCCTGAGGCAATTAACTCTTCCATGGATTCATTCAGATTGTGTTGATATTGATGCAGCTTATGCTTCATTTCTAAAAGTGCGTGACCAATCCGACCAAATTCATCCTTCCTTTTTGTTAAAGCCTCCGGAACTAATTCCTTATATTCATTATCACCAATCAACCTAAATTCTTCTTCCAGATATTTAAGGGGTCTGATAATATAGTGTGAAGTAATATAAAATATCGTTATGGAAGGCAGGAGCAAAGAGATTAAGCTCATATAAAAAAACAGGGTATTGAATTTATTCAGTGGTTGATTTAATTCCTTCTCCGGAATTTCATATATTATTTTCCAGCCTAATGGATGGATCGAAGAATAATAAAGCCGGCTTGTCTTCCCTGCTTTTGTATAATCAATTATCCCGCTCTCCCTCTGCAGCAGTGTTTTCACCGTATTATTATAAGAATCCGATTCTGTTTCTGTTATATTATCTTTGTTTTTTACCTGCGAGACATCACTGCGGGCTAAATAATTACCCTCTTTATTAACAATATATACCTCTCCTCCATATGTATCACTGTAGTCCTTAACCATCTTTCGCATGGTAGAAAGCTGGATATCCATTGTTATACATCCAAGGAACTGTCCCTTTGTACCCAAAACAGGACTGGAGCAGGTTATAAGATACATCCCAAGCCACTCATCATAATAAGCTTCTGAAAATACAGTTTCTAATTGTTCCTTAGCTTCTCTGTAAAAATCCTGGGATAAATAATCATAGGATTCATTTGCATACTCATCGGTCACCATGGTTTTGTCATCTCTCTTGTATACATAATGACCCACATATTTTAAATTTTTATTATATTCATAAGGTTCAAACCATATTCCAGCACCCAGGATAAACGGATTATTGTTCACTGCCGAGCGCAGAATATTCTCATAAGCCGGTATTTGTGTATTGCGGTATGTATTCCCAGCCATTTTTGCAATATTATCTGAAATCATTCTCGAACTGTCCAGTTCTTTTTCTATCATGGTTGTCAGTGTCTGCTGTTGGGCATTGATTTTGGATGTTGTCTGGACATCGATAATACTCTTTCCAATATTAATACTAAACCAATAAGTAATAAAAACTACCACCATAGTGATGGGAATCATAATTAGTAGTATTCTTGTCTGTAAATGTTTTATCATTCTGTCTCCTTATCCTCAAATTATCCTTATTTTATAGCTAATGGGTAAAAAAAATCCCGGAAATACAATAATAGACTCTCTCCGTCTTATTATATCCACAGGGATTTATAATTTTATTCATAATTAAATTATTCTGTGTTTTATAACTTTTAACCTGTTTTTTTGATCCAGCCTTTTACTTTTTACTGACATAGATGTAAAATTTCCTCCGATAACAGCCGGTATTCATTACTAAAGTTACGCAGCCATATTATAATGTTTCATACATATTATAGTATTTCATCCATAGTATAGTGTTTCATTCATATTATAGGGTTTTATTCATATTATGGGGTTTCATTCATATTATAGGGTTTTATCCATATTATAGGATTTCATCCATAATCTAACATATTTTGGATATATTATATACCCAGGCTCACTTTATTTCAACATAAAACGATAAAATATTACATTATGCACTAATTTTACCATTTTTTATCACCTGCTGGATACTGCAGGAATAAGTTAGTACTTCACTGTTTATGAGAAAAATAATTTCTTGGTTCACCGGTTTCATCAATTAAATAAATTTCAACATATAATTCTTTGGATTCCACATCATCATATATGATTCTGCCGCCAGTTAAGGCATTCTTTGCAATATCAACACCCAAAGCTCCCATTTTATATGGCTGCTGTGCTACGGTACCCTGCATGAGTCCTGCTTTTATTGCATCAATAGCAGCCTGATCCCCATCAAACCCAATAACCATAATCTGACCGGTTTTTCCGGCTTCCGTAATTGCCTGTGCAGCTCCCAAAGCCATTCTGTCATTCTCACAGAATACAACCGCCAGATCATCACCATATGACTCTAAAATGTGTTTCATAGCTTCATAAGCCTGGGTCGTTTCAGAGTTGGCAGTTATCTCAGCAACGATATCATAGCCGTTTTCGGTCAAAGTTTGCTTAAAGGCATCTCCCCGGCGTCTTGCAAAGGTGGATGTCTCTTCTACCTTTAGAATTGCTGCATTCTTACTGGTTATGTTATGTTTATTTATTAACTCCAAGGCATATTCCCCGGCTAAGGACCCTCCGGCAAAGGAATCCGAAATGATAAACGCTTCCACCTCAGCACCGCTAGTTCCGACATCAACGACGACCACCGGAATCCCCGCCTTTTTTGCTTCCTCTGTAATTATAGGAATGGCAGGTGGATAAAAAGGAGAAATTATTAATACATCAATACCCTGCCTGATTAAATTAATTGCTCCTGTAATCATTTCCACCTCACTGCTTTTTTGGTCATGGGTAATCACTTTCATACCAAGTTCTTCTGCTCTGGCAAGGACTCCCTCCTGCATGCTGTGAAAAAATTGATAAGAATTATTGTATACAGACCAACCAATCGTAATTGGTTTTTCGCCGACAGGCTCTAACGTCTCAATGGATAAATGATTTACTCTGGTAACTGCCATTTTATTTTCTTTTGCCGGACTATCCGGTCTATATAATAGGAATGCGAAGAATACCATGAGCATAATAACGGTTGCTGATTTATAACTTCTATTCATAGTTCATTACAGTTGATTTATTTGGCATCCACCAAATATAACTGTCCCCTAAGTCTGGTTGGTTTAATTTATGCAAGTAATTTTTAATATATTCATATGCCATTTCAAGAACCTTTAAGCTTAAATTGATTACCATCACTAGATTGAAGGTTTTAAAAAACCGTCTGAATCCAAAAATCCTGATTCAGACGGTAACATCAATTTACATGAGTTTATACTTCTTAATATAAGCAGTTTTTGTTTTGTTCATATTATCCCACATATCATCACCGTACTTACTAATCAGTACAGAAATAAATGTTTTTTGTCGGATAATACACTGACACAAAGCCTACTTCCTAATTCATTCTCTTTAAGGTGTCACAGCTACAAAAGGGTCTATGGGCAGACCTTTATACTCTCTCATCAGTTGGAAGTAATTATCGGTTCTAACCACTACAACATCAGAGTTTAGAGTACTGGCTACATTATTAATAATGGTAGGAGTCACATCCCAGGGCTCGCATTGAATTGCCACAAAACGTGGCGCCGATCCATCCCATCCGGCAATGGCATTATTCACTTCCATCTGCAGGGAAGCCTGATTATAACAATAGGTCGCATTCAGTCTCTGAGCCGGCAGACTATTTTTGTATATATCTATCTGTCCTCCTGCATTCATGGCTGTCAGACCTAATAAAGACGGTGCATGATCGGCAAAGCTTTCGCCTACATTAGTATTAATACCGCCTGTTATTGTATTCCATATGGTAATGACCCTAAGCCCTGCACGGCTGCAGTAATCATTTGACATACTGACAAAATTATTAAGAGCGTTCTGGTTAGTCCAGTAATTGGGATAAGTATATCCAATTCCTGACGGACCGCTGATCAGACAGTCATTGGGTGTAGCGGTATTATAATAGTAATTCAGCATAGAAGGTGCCGCATCCAGTACAGCCGGAGATACGGTCCAGCCAATGGGTACACTGCCCCGGTCAGAACTGTCCCAAAGCTGTTTCATCCTATGTTCCATATACTGCAGGTTATCTCCGTCACTCAGGATAAAGGTTAAGTAGATTTTGTTCTTAAGTTCAGGCTTTGCCGGTACCGGTTTGACATTTACTGTCCTGGACATCCCTGCAAATACCGATAAATTTGTGGACCAGTCACTGGCCACTGTAGAAATACCATATTCCGAAGCCAGCATTACACCTGCCTGTTCCTCCGTCCACCAGCCCATATAGGCAGAGCCCGCAGGCATAGAGGACAGGAAACTTCTTAACAGGGTATTTTCACTTGACACATTAGGATCCAGCCAAACTACCGCAGCACCCATGGCAATCGCATAATCCCGGATGGTTCCTTTATGGGCATCGGGATTCAGACCGATTAAAACCCGATGTGTGCAGGAAGCCCAGTAATTGTTATATAGATATTGGTATACGGAAAGCTTACTGTTAAATTGCCCCCGCAGATCCTTGATAATCGGAAGATTATACGGTGCAGAGGTAAGTGCGGCTACTTGGGAAGGTGCGGCTGCTATACCGTTTGAAACTCCTGCAATGGTCGTTGCCAGATTGATGGTATCCGGATACTGGTCATCATATACGACAATACCGCTAATTTCATTTCTATATTTGGTGATCAGGGACATTTTATTTGGGACTTCAGTATACGTAAGATTAAGAGCATTCAGCCAGGTGTACTTGCCTTCCCCATTAATCGTATTATTATCATAGGAATAAATTCGGGGCTGGGTCTTATTTACAAGTCCTTTCAGAGTTGTAAACAGGATGGCATCTTCACTTAGGCCTTTGGAGTTATATGTAATCTTGTCAACTTTGATATAGGCTCGTCCATACCAGTAAACCCTGAATTCCAAAGAATTACCTGCTGCCTGGTTATTAAAGGTAAGACTGAAATCCTGATAAATACTGGCAGTTGTAAACTGTTTCCTGGTAACATCCTGCTCAGCCAGTACAGTACCTGTGGTAGAATCGTATACATCGATATGTACCTGAGCTAAATTATCGGCGGTATTATTATCTATCTTCATTCTATAGACTACCGTACCTTCACCTGCCGGAATACCAGCATCATAAGGTCCATAAATCATATGGCGGTTCGCTTCATCAATACCGCATTGGCACAGCCATCCATCCCCGTCATTATGTCCTGTTCCATGAGATACTTCACTGCCTTCTCCCTCGTAAGACCTGCTGGTGGCGGTGTTGATCAGATCAAGTGTTGCTGCCGGTGCCGGAAGAGACGGAAGAAATTGATTTGTCGGCCAGGTCACCGCTGAACTAGACGGTACTGTATAAGCAAAGAGCGAAATAATTACACTAAACATAAGAATCCAACTGATTTTCTTAAATGGTTTCATTAAAAAACCCTCCTTTTTTCGTTTTAATAATATTATTATTATGCAATACTCACTCGTCATTTGTTGTCATTGCTGATATAATTTCTTATCAATGTTCCTGTACAATCTGTCGAACAACTGCTGCCATGCTCTGGAATAATAAACCCCTTCTTTCTAATATAATTTTTCCATATAGAAAGCAACTATATTAATTAAATTTTTGCCACCCCTCCTTTCGCTCTAATAATAATGAGTGTGAAAGTGTTTTCTTTCACGCCATGATGCTAGGATGTCGCTTTGCCGGTATCCGATCGATTTTTGTATAAGGATTAAGATGCGGCTCCTGAAGTGAAATGGATATCAGTATCGCCTCATTTCCGCACAATTCTAGACAACTTGTCCAAACGACTGCACCTGTATTTAGTCCGTTTCATTCTGCTAACGCTGGATTTATCAAAAGCATTTATATATCACCTGATATTTTATATATACCACCTAATATATTTATGATATTGCATTTCAAATAATTTGTCAATCATTTACATGGAATTTATAGGTAATTTTGTCGTCTTGATTGACTCTGACTTTATATTTTCAGGAAATAGAAAAAACAATCCGATTAATATCATAAGATAAACAGTTCTAATAAAAATAACAAGGTATGTGAAACTGTTTTCCACATACCTTGTCATTTATGATAGAACTGTTACGCTTTCTATTTTACACTATCTCTTTCCACAATTTCCGTCTTAATTCTGATTGTTCTTGTCGATGTATTACTACCAGTAATCTTATCCAGAAGCACTTTCACCGCCAGAATACCCATTTCTTCCACTGGCTGCTTCACCGTTGTCATTTTTAAAGGTATAAACTGAAGTATCTCATTATCTGTAAAACCAATGATAGATAAATCTTCCGGTACGCGTATTCCAAGGGACTGGGCCGCATAATAGACATAGACCGCAATATAATCATCAGCACAAAATACAGCAGTCAGATTTTTGTTATTGATCAGATATTCTTTTAACGTCTCGGTAAGGACTGTAGTATCATTGGTCAGAACACTTTCGTTCCGGATATGTTGATTTCCTTCCATCATACCGGTCACGTAGCCCTGATAGCGTTCCTCACGGCTGGTTACATTGGAGATACTCTTAGAGATAAACCCGATTTTGGTATGACCCTTTTGAATCAGATAGCTTACCGCATCTTTTGCTCCCTGGAAGTTATCATGGCATATGCTGTCAAAGTCAATTTCCTTGTAGACTCTGTCGATTATAACAATAGGGTAATTACGAACCTTATAATTTAATAATTCAATTCCGCAGGTGTTATTATCTCCCGGGAAGAGTATAACCCCCCTGATTTCAGACACCCTTGCAATTTCAGAAAGGATTTGTTCTTCCTTCTCGCTTACTCCGTCCGTATATTTAACTATAACATGATAATTGTGATCCGCTGCCGTCTTCAATATTACTCTTACAATATTACCGCAATATGAATCCAGCTTCGGAATAACAAGTGCTAAATAATTGGTACCGGAAGCTGTTTTGTTCATAACATTATCGGCATCCACCATACTGCGGATCTTATTTAAGTCCACATCAGCCAAAAAGCTGCCCCTTCTGGGAATCCGGTAAATAATATTTTCCTCCGCCAGAGAATTAAGGGCCAGCTTGCTTGTCATCTTACTTACACCGCACTTTTCGGCGATTTCACCTTCGGAAGGCATCAGCTCGTTGGGTTTGATCGGCTTTTCTATAATCATCTTTAATATTTCGTTGCGCACTCTATTGTAAAGCGTATCCGAAACCCTTCCCCTGACTGCCTTTTTTTCAACGGCTTGTCTGCTTATTTCTTTCATCATTTCACCCGCATCTGCTGTATTTATTTGACATAAATTATAACAGATGAATTACAAACAAACAATAATTATGGAAAATATTACAAAATAAAATGTTCGAAAATAATATTATCTGTAGTCTTTTCTGTTTAAGTGCCTGATTTTAAAAACAGAGTTTACATTTCGGACAAGTCTGTCTCTTTACTTTGTAGAAGCAGCTTCTTAAACGGCGCGCGACATTTTAGGGGTGCTTCAATAAATTTATGAAAGTAGGTAGATAGTATGGCAGCAACTCCAGCTTGGCCTGTTTTACAGACAGGCAGTTCAGGAAAAAATGTAAGCGCTTTACAGTCCTTACTGACTTATCAAGGATATTCTCTCACAATAGACGGAAGTTTTGGCTCAGGCACCCAAACCGCAGTAAGCAACTTTCAAAGCAGCAGAGGTCTTACCGCTGACGGCGTAGCAGGGGCAAACACTTTGTCAGCACTCATTGTTACAGTACAAAACGGTTCCAACAACTATGCAGCCAGAGCAGCTCAGTATTTATTGAGTAAATTTGAAAGTATAACTGTGGATGGTATATTTGGTACGGGGTCAACAACCGCTGCGAGGACTTTCCAGCAGAAGATGGGAATTACGGCTGATGGCATCGTCGGTCCCACTACCTGGCAGTTTCTTTTTGGCTACAGTTCGTATCCTTCTACAGGCGGCGGATCCATTTATTGCAGCAATAGTTACCTGACACAGAGTCAAATGACCGTAAATGCCCAATATATCCTTGATTATTTGCGGGGTAAGGGTTGGACCAAAAATGCCGTGTGCGGTATGCTCGGTAATATGCAGACAGAAAGTACCATTAATCCAGGTATATGGCAGGGTCTGCATGAAAATAACTTAAGCGGTGGTTTTGGCTTAGTCCAATGGACACCAGCAACGAATTATATCAATTGGGCCCAGAGCAATAATCTGCCGGTTGCCGATATGGACAGTGAACTAAAACGTATTCTCTATGAAGTAAGTGCAGGTCTACAGTTTTATGCTACCTCTGCATATAATATGACGTTCACACAATTCACTCATTCTACGGAAAGTGCATATTACCTTGCCTGTGTATTTTTGCACAATTATGAACGACCGGCTAATGCTTCTCAGGATCAAACAAGGGGTAATCAGGCGACGAACTGGTATAATACATTAATTTAATAGCAACCGCTTACCAGATACTTGAATCACAAAAAATCGGCCAAGGAAATCACTCCTTGGCCGATTTTTTATATTAAAGCTGAAAAATTACCGTTTAAATTACCAAAATGTACCTGATAGATCTTATTCAGTTTCCCAATACTTCTGACTCGGTAGATAAAACTGCTGTATATCACTATATTTTAGCTGTGCTTCTAAGTGATCACTTCCGGTTGCATGTACCGCTGGCAAACTCAGAACTATACCGTCCGGTTTAAGGAAAAAAGTTACATTATCCGGTATACTAAAAGGGTCTACCGTTTGATATTCCGGTGATTGAAGTTTAAGCATATCCGCAAAAGTATCCTTGTCATAGGAGGTTATTGGATCCGCAGGAAAAAAGGCTTTCTCGAAAAACACCTTTTCAAAATCAGCATTAGTCGTATATAAATCTTTAAGGGTAATTTCTTTCATTGTTTGTAAATCAACATTGAGTGTAATCAGGTTATTTACCGGATATGCACTGCCTTCCATATAACTTGAGCCCCAGAAAATAATGCTGGCTATTTTACTATTTAATAAGGTAACTGCCGACTGGTAATCAATTGTAAGTCCGGACTCACTTGGGAAAAAAGAGGTATCGATTTGTGCAAAGCTCTTTACTTTATCATAAACCAGTGTATTTAATGCTTCAAGATTATGATCAGAGAAACTTGGGTATTGAATTTTTATTGAGCTGTTTTCATTGGGAGCTTTTGTATAAAGATTCATGGTATAGCTGATAGCTATAGAATCCTCACTGTTCGTTTGATTATTAGTGTTTGTATCAGAGGATGTTTGTGATGGTTTTTCACTTGTGTTCTCCGAAGATGGTACATCAGAAGTAGGAACCGGTCCGTCAGGTGTACTGGAATTATCAGGGTTTTGAGAGCAGGCGCTTAGAATGAGCAGAAGCATTGATATGACCAGGATGACCGCTGCTCTTTTTGACAAAGGTATCTGTTTCATGACAGCCTCCTAAGTTGTTTTTTTCCTCCACATTATACCTTAATCACGCGCTTTTTGCAATCATAAATCAACAGATAAAAATCACGAAATCTTCTATTCCCTCAAGGTAAACAAACTTAAGTTAGCTGGCGGTCTACCCTACTATGTAAGTATTTTATTGTTATAATTTTCTAATAATTCTATATATCTTCTGTATTTTCTGTTTCATTTCTTCTTTATTTTTGATTAATTTTCGTTTTAATTCTCATTCTAATTTTTGTTTTATTTTCGATTTTTATTTTTTAACGTTTCTTTTATCGACATTAAGAACTCTTCTGTATACAAACATAATATTTGCAATTAATATGAGCTGTTTTCTAGCGGAATTCAGAAATTATTACAGCGAAACGTTAATTTTTCTGTCATTTTTTTACATATGGCAGGTTTCCTATTTCAACTCCCTGTCAGCTTAATAAACAATTTGTAAAATTGATTACATGAATAAAACAACAAATTATCAAAATCTGCCTTTCACTTTTCCATATGTTTATTTTTTCCATGTATTTGTTTTTTCCATATGTTTACATTTTTTCACTTTCCATCTCTTTATTACTCGAAAGGTGGAATTCAGTATGATAATTGATGATATTATGAAAATTCAAAGCGGCGACAATGAGATGACTTTAAAACTCATAGAGAAATTTAATCCAATCCTGAAAAAATATGCCTATAACCTGCATTATGAAGACGCCTATGATGATCTCCTTGTTGATTTTATCGAACTGCTTTTTCATATAAGCCCTGAAAAGATAAAAAATAAGGATGACGGCTGCATAATTTCTTATCTGACTACTTCCATACATAATAGTTATGTCAAGAAATTGATAAAAATGAAGCAGCTGAGAAATTTTATCATCTATTCGGATTTATCTGAGAAAGAATTATATTACATCGACTCTTTAACGGCGACAAATGACTCTTATCGTAACACAGATTTGGATTTACTAAAAAAAATTCTAACGAATCCAGAATTTCTTATCATAAAGATGATTTTTTATGCAGGCTATTCTGTCTCAGAAACTGCAAATGCCATAGGTATTACCAGACAGGCAGTTAATCAGATGAAAAACAGAGCCTTAAAAAAGATAAAAAAAGTATATGCGGACAAGCACTAGGAGGTTAGTATGGATATTATTGAAGATTGTAAATTTATATTTGCATTTATCGGAGGTATTTTAGGCTGGATTTTTGGTGGGTTTGATCCTCTCATTTATGCGCTGACGGCTTTTGTGACTATTGATTACATTACCGGTATTTTATTAGCAATCCATGATAAAAAGATATCAAGTGAAGTAGGCTATAAGGGCATTGTTAAGAAATTTCTGATTTTTATGATTGTATCCATGGGTAATATCCTTGATACTTATATTCTTGGAACAGGAAGTACTCTTAGAACACTGGTGATCATGTTTTACCTGACAAATGAAGGCTTCAGTATATTAGAAAATGCAGGACAGCTGGGGCTTCCCATTCCGAAAAAGCTTAGAGATGCTATACAGAAACTGAACAACGGCAATGAATTAGATTAATCAAAACACCCTACTATTTACCGGTTGAGCAGAGAAATAATAGGGCATGGGCAGTTCTCACAGGAACATTGCTTTTTATGAGTTAAAATATATTATTACTAGTTATTGATTTGAGATTCAAAAGCCTCAAAAAACTTAATTAATGAATATATATACCGGGTTATTCATTTTACAACCTAAATTAGGCTTTTGACTCTCAAATCATTATTATCACTTTAATAAAAGCGTCTCTGCTATTTCCTGCATCCTGCCTAGTGTATAGTCAAAAAACATCCGATAGCCTTCGCATAAACAGTTCTTCATGCCGTCAGTCTCTGGTACTGTGCGGTACCGGTAACAGCCGCCCCGGCAGACCGGATGGAACCGGCAGTTTTTGCACTCCTCTGTCTGATTCCTGGAGTCTTCAACAAAACGAAGTTTACTGCGTTTCCGGTCGATTTCCTCCATGGTACAGGTATTTAAATTACCCAGTTTAAGATTATCCAGGACATAGAAATCACAGGGGTAAACCTCTCCGTCAGCCTCTATTACATATTGAATCCCGCAGTATCCATTCTGGTCACAGGCTTCCGCAGGCATTCCCATAAGGATGGCAATATAATTTTCAAACGTACGGATATAAGGCTGCCTGCCCTGCTTGAGATCTTCATACCAAAGGTCAAACAACTCCATCATAAACCTTCCGTAATCTTGCTTCGATAAGGAAAATTCTTCACCTGGCTCATTCCCGTTTATTTTAATGCCCTCGGCAAAAGGATCCATACAGGGAATGAATTGAAGATAATTTAATTTATATTTTCGGTAAAACTCATAAATTTTTCCAGTTTTCTTTACCGTTTTATTGTTAACAACTGTTAAAATATTATAATCCACCTGATACTTGTCAAAAATACTTTTGGTGTCCATAATATCAAAAAACGTATCCTCTCCAGAGGCATTTTTCCGGTAAGCGTTATGAATGTCCTTCGTGCCATCCAGGGATAATCCCACTAAGAAATGATTTTCTGCAAAAAATTCAGCCCATTCCTTTCCCAGCCGATAGCCATTGGTCTGGATTGCATTATGGACCGGGATTCCTTTTTTGTTATACTTCTTTTGGAATTCTATAGACTTACGAAAAAAATCAATTCCGATCAGGGTTGGTTCTCCCCCCTGATAAGCTATGGTACAGCCGTCGGCGGAATATTCCAATGCTTTTTTTATAACCTGTTCCAGCGTCTCCTCTGTCATAAATCCATAGGAGGCCTGCTGTCTGTTTTTTGCTTCATCTGCATAGAAACAATATCTGCAGCGCAGGTTGCATAGGCTGGAAGACGGTTTAATTAGTAAGTTTATCATTGGCTTATGTTTCTCCTAATATTTTTTTGGTACAAAACTTGCAGTTTTTTAGGCTGAGGACTTGATAAAATCAGCTTGGGACTTTTTGAAGAAAGCATTGATTATGATATCTTTCATAAGCTTAGTATTCTGAGTCTGAATTCACTAATGATTTTTTCATGTGGTAAAGTAAGATTGAAAACCCACAAACTCCTCGCGATGCTCGTCAAACAGTGTGCGTTTTCAATCTGAACCACATGAAAAAGTCATAAGTGAATTATCATACGCAGAATGAAGCGCTTATGAAAGATATCATAATCATGCTTTCAAATTAGTTTTTACAGCTGATTTTATCAAGTAATTCAGTTTTGGGGAACTGCGGAGGCTCCTTGTATTTATTTATATTTTTATTTATATTTTAACTTGTATATTAATTATACATCGAATTAAGCCGATATCAAGACCTGAGTGGATAAAGCTTTTTTTATGTTGCCGAGGACAACTACACTCATAAATGCCATTCCATTCCTCTTCTGACGATATGATCATGTATCTTCGAGCACACCAAGTAATATAAAATTTAAATCGTTCCTGATTATCCGATTCGCCTAAGAATATTGGTTATAGGTGGTTCCCGCAATATATTAACAGCCTCGTTCAGTCCGGTTTTTGCAGCCCTCATGTGAGCATGAAATGCTTCTTCATTTTCCCATTCCTGGGTTGAATAAAAACACCCTGGGTCACTACTGTCTTCATAAATTTTATAGCCTAATAGTCCGGGTTTTTCTGATGTCGCTATTGTTGTTGTAAATACTTCCCGTACAATCTCTTCTTTTCCTTCTTTTGCATGTATTTCAATAAATAAAGTTACACGATCGGGATAGTTACTGTTATGGTTTTTTGTACTCATATAATTCTCCTTTTTGAACTGCTTTGAGTTTATTTGTCGAATTTTAATAGCAGCTTTTTCATAGCCTGTGTAGTTTCCTTAATAAGTTCCAGATCCTCCTCATCAAGATAATCTAATAATTGGGCAGAGGATTGAATTAACTCTTCTGATGATTTCCTGACAAACTTCTCTCCTTCGTCTGTAAGACGTACTAAAATTACTCTTCTGTCATTTCCGCGGCTTACACGTTCAACATAACCCTGTTTAACTAGTTTATCAATTAAAACGGTTATGTTTGGTTTGGTTACATGGAGGATTTCGCTTAAATCGCTCATCGAAAGATCTTTTCCGCCTGCCAGCGCATTTAAAATTTCAAAATGTGTTCTAACCAGACCGGTTTTATTTAATTGGTCATTAATAAATTTCAGGGTCCTATTATTAAAATCATGAAACGATTTTGTAAATTCCTTAATCATGATCAATTTTTCATCATTCTGCACGTTATGACTCCTTTTAAGAAAGTGTCTGGTTATTATAATTTTATTTGGTTTAGTTAAATATTTAATATTTAAATATTTAACTAAGTTGAATATAAACCTTTCTCTATTAAATGTCAATATAAAAATAATTACTTGGCAAATAAATTCTCTTTTCAAAGCCAGAATCGTACCGAAGATCATGATTTTCAGATGGCTAACCAAAACATAAGGGGCAGCTGCAGTAATAGCCCCCCCTTGTTATAATGCTAAAGCGATATTAAAAATATCTGGAATAGCATAAATAAATATATTCTCCGCCGGCACCGGTGTTTAAGTCTTTTCCTATTTTGTTATAGCCATAGGCAGCCGGTATATCACCGGAATTACCGGAAATTATCTGTATGCTGCGAACCGGTTCATAGGAAGTGTCTCTTGAGTAGCAGATATAGATATATTTTCCCCTGGCTCCGGTATTTAAATCATATTCAATTAAAGTATGATTGGCAGGAGTCTTCGCCCTTGCCTCATTAAGACTGTCTGCAATAATTACATCAACATTAGTAATGGGCTTTTCAACATTAATTACGTCATCCAGTCCTTCCTTATAGCATAAATAGATATATTGACCGCCGGCACCGGCATTTAAATCTTTATTAATCTTAATATATCCGAATTGAGGTGCAATTCCTGCATTCGATGATCCGATTACGTTAAGAGAAGTTATACATTTTTGCGAAATTTTAGAGAAATTATTTTTAGCATAGTCCGCAAACGCATTTTGAAGTTCTTCCTGTCTTATTGGGTTATCACAAAGTATCCAGATTGGAGCAAGGCTGTTACTTGTGAAACCGCAGAATACCGGATTCTCATCTATAGATTCTATCCATTTATCATAATTGCCTGCCGTAGTTATATACTTTCCATATTCAGGCTTTCCGCCATATACGTTAAGTTTTGTAACCGAATGTCTATTAAACTCATTTATTAAAGAGCCATACTGTGCTTCTTCACTTGCGGATATTTTATAAATTGCCCGTTTATAGGACAGTTCTGCTGCAGTTTTAATATTTATTTCTCTTTGAAATTCCACCTGGTTTGTTGCTGAGAAGTACTCACATTTTGCTCCGATAATAATTTCCTTTAAAAAATGTGTGCCATATTTTATGAATAACTCTAACGGCGGTAAGGTGTTAATATCTGATTTTACCTGGTCTTTCAGAAGTTGAATCAGGGAAGCATTACTTGGAGTGTTAAGACTTAATTTCAGTTTTTGAATGCAATCGGAAACTTTAGTGTATTCATGCACTCTGTTTTCTATCTCTGTCTTTTCAAAATCAACACTTAAAGAACCGCTGAAGAAGTTATATTCTCCTTCCAGGGATGTTGATGATCTTAATTTCCTTAAATACCCGGAAATGGTTAAATCATTGCAAGAATCAAAATTACCCTGCAGGATTTCCTGGACATTTACAATCTTCGGCTTAAAATAATCTTTCCTTAAAACAGAAATTTGTTCCTGCTCGCCTAAATTAAATAAGTCCAAAGTTGTACTTTTAGGATCGGCATACAGATCAAAAACTTGATACCCCTTACCCAGGGAATCCAGTCCTGGGACTGGGACCCCCAACGCAGCCGTACAGGAAATGCACTCATTTTTAATAACTTCATTGTTTATCATACCAATTCCTCCTTATGAATTTTAATATGGTTATACTACATATCCAGATGTAACTTAACCATATCCTAATTATATAGAGGATTATTTTCTGCCGATACTACCCGGGCGGGTAGTTTTTTATTTGTTATTTAAACTGCAGGGATTTCATATAATCTTTTAATAGGAGTCTGTTATTTATGGAAAGCTTACAATAAATACTTTTAATTGCCATTTTAACTGTATTGGCTGAAATAAAGAGCTGTTCTCCGATTTCCTTATTGGTTAACCCATCTACCGCAAGACCAGCTATCTCTATTTCCCGTTTAGACAACTTAGAAGTACTTTGGAAAAAGTACTTCTTATTTATCATTATAATTGATTTTTCATAGGTATCATGTAAATTAAAAATCCTTTTCGCTGCCTCACTATAATTGTTCTCTTTACCCAATTCCTTCAATAAGGGTTTTATGTAATCACAATTCTCAACAAAAGGCATATAAAGATTATCCGGAATAGCTAGATCCAGAGCTTTCTTCAACAACATAAGAGCCTGGTCCTGTCTGAATATCTGCCGGTTTGCTGCCGCTACGTAGATATAGGTATGAATATGACCTAATAGATTGGGAAATACAGAAGCTATTTCTAAAAAACTATCCAGGCTGCCGATAAGCTTATAATATTCTCGTTTTATCAGCAGTGTTCTGCCATAAATAATATTGAGCAAGGCGTAATTTGGAAATAACAGGCTGTCACTGCTGTAATCGCCTTTCTCCAGCCATTTTGGAATTCGATGGGGCTGGCTCAATAAAGAATAAATATACCCCTCACATATTTCTACGGTATACAGTAAAAGGTATTCTTTTGCAGCAGTAACCTCCTCATACATTGTCTGCATTAGTTCTTGTACAGTATCAAAATTGCCGTCTGCCAGAGCGATACGCATCATTACAAACAGGGAACATATTATATTAGTTACCTGCTTTTTGGATTTTGCACGACAGAGCGCCTGATGGCTTGTAATTAAAGCATTCTCATATTCTCCCTGATAAAAATGACCTTCTGCTTTCATACAATATTCCCCGCCGCCTCCATTTCCATTTGTCACAATGCTATAATTAGGCAGCACCTCAAACATTAACCCAATCGCATCCCTTAGTGTTCCGCTCTCTCGGTAAAACATATACAAAATGGATGGAGAACCAAAAGTCCATATCCCGCTTCCAGGAAGCAGGTAAGAAGGTTTCTGGTACAAAAGTGCGGCCCTTTTATGGTGAAGGGACATTTTCTGTATATCATTGTATACGGTAAAACTCATGAGCAGTTCATAATCGCATAAAAGGCAGTTTCTGTCCTCTTCTTTTATCCCCTGATCTTTTTTTAAATTTTTCAGAAATTCCTTGCGCGCCTTATGAAAGATCTCCATTTCATGATAGGTAAAAAGCTCAAAAGCCAGGATTAGCATGGCAAAATGACGTTTTTCCCTGATTTCTTCAGGACAATCTAGAAAAAATCTGATGAGTGCATCCTTTTTGTATGTATAATTGATAGATGCATGTCTTTCTGTTTCTAATGTCAGATAAATACTGTCGAAGTCTTTGCATAAATAAAAATAGTGCTGGGCCAGATTATAATCCCCTGTTTTTAAGAACCACTGTCCTGCCCTTTGATATAATTCGTTCTGTAACTTTCTATTTTCCAGTTCTTCCTTTAAAAAATTCATAAAGATGTTATGTATCTGATAGATTTTACTGCCGCTGTCATATGTCACAAAAGCATTTTTTGAGATAACCTCCGACAGCAGGCTTTTGGCATTTTCATTTTCACTGACATAAACGGCCTGCTCAAGGCTGAAACCTTCGAAAATGCACAAAGAAAGCAGTAATTTTTTAACCTCTTCCGAAAAATTCCGGTATACGGCATGTTCAATGAGTCTTTTTGTATCCTTAGAGATATTTAAGGATCCATTTTCACGGTAGTTTACTGCAATTAAGTACAGTGCACTGATCCAGCCTCCGGTTAAGGTGTAAAGCTGCTTTACTTCCACCACCTTTAGAATGATTCCGTAGAGACAGAAATAAGCCTTTATATCCTTTTCGATGAACTCGAAGGCTTCTTTTTTTATATGTAGCAAATACCCTTTTAATTTCAATTCCTCCATTCCCTCAAGTTCGAGGTAGCGTGCAATGAGAATCAGATGCAGATACTGGATTTCACTTTTTATCAGCAATTCTATAAAATAATTTATCTCCGTTCCGGCAACCATATGGTAATCATCAATAACAATCACGGTATCTTTTTGCAGCCTCATTTCTTCAAACAGACTCAGAGCTTCATACCTAAGTGTACTGTCACAGGGCGGACCAAGAGCTGCAAGACTATGGGCTAGATCCTGATCAATTGCCCCAAATTGACGGCAAAAGCTTTTCCAGAAACCGGGCAACCCTCTGTCATAAACCTTTTGCCATAAAATATCTGCATCTACAGTATTTAAGCTCTCCTTCACAAAGGTTGTTTTTCCATACCCCATAGGCGCTTCGACAATAATGATCGGATAGTCTAAAAACCTGTCCTTTACATTTGATAAGCTTTCAGGAAAATAAAAGTTCTTTCCATTGTATTGTTTTTCTTTCGGCACAAATGCCACCCCTTATCACTTATTTTCATTGGTTATACTACTCAGCTTTTCCAATATGAAAGACTTGTAAAAAATTGAATACAATTAAAACCGGGCGAAAATTAACATTTTTCAGCCCGGTTTACTCTCTCATTATATTTTCTATTATATCACAATATTTTACATTTTATACCATATTTTTTACTATTTAGAACAAAATTAGTAATAGCAAAGTAGCTTTTTTGATGTTTAGTACCGTAACTTTATTGAATTAACTTATAAACTCCTGCTTCATACGGACGCAGATTAATATCACAAATTGAATTTATTCTATGATCGGCATAATTGGATACTAATAATTCTTGAGATCGATACGCTCCGCCTTCCGGCCAAATAAACCTTGTTTCATCACCTGAGAAGTTAAGAATCACCAGATATTGCTCCTCTTCCTCTCCTCTTACATAGGCAAAAACTTTTTCATCCTCCTCGGCAAGCAGTTTGAAACCGCCGTATACCCAAACTAAGTTATCTTTACGGAGCTTTATCATATCACGGTAATAATGATAGATGGAGTCTTTATCACTCTCTGCCTGAGCTGTATTAATCTCTTTATAATTCGGATTCACTTTAATCCACGGCTTCCCCTCGGTGAAACCTCCGTGTTCAGAGGCATCCCATTGCATAGGAGTTCTTGCGTTGTCCCGGCTAAATCTGTGAATTCTTTCAAGCATTTCTTCCGGAGAAACTCCATTGCTTACTTCATAATTATAAGTATAGATGGAACTCAAATCGCGGTAATCCTCAATCGATTCAAATGCTGCATTCGTCATGCCAATTTCTTCCCCCTGATAGATATAGGGGGTTCCCCTAAGCGTGAGCAAAAAAGTGGCAAGCATCTTAGCCGATTCTACCCGGTATTCCTTATCATTGCCAAAGCGTGATAAGGCTCTTGGCTGATCATGGTTCATTAAGAACTGTGAATTCCAGCCAACTCCCTCCAGCAGATAATCCTTTTCTGCAAATATCTTTTTAAAGTCAGATAACTTCCAGTCCAGCCTCTTCATATTCCCAGCCACCAAATCGACATCCAGGCATACATGCTCCATCCGGAAAATCATATCCAGCTCATTACGGTCTTCGGAAACCGTATTTACTACCTCTTCACCGACCGTTCCAAAGCATTCTCCAACTGTCATACAATCATATTTATCCAGGACTTCCCGGTTCATCTCCTGTATATATTCGTGAAAACGTGGACCATTTATTATGTAAGCTAACTGCTCTCCGAAATTATCTGCATCCGGCAAACCAGAAGTCTTCGATATCATATTGATGACATCCATTCTGAATCCATCAATACCAAGTTCAAACCACCAGGTCATAATGTCGTAGATACTCTTTCGCACCGTTTCATTTTCCCAGTTCAAATCCGGCTGTTTATCTGCAAACAGATGCAGGTAGTATTCCCCGGTATCCTCATCATATTTCCAGGCCTTCCCGCCAAAGAAGGACCTCCAATTATTCGGCTCCTGACCGTTAAGGGCCGGTTTCCAGATATAATAATCTCTGTAAGGATTATCTTTTGCCTTTTTAGACTCCATAAACCATTCATGTTCATCAGAAGTATGATTGGCCACAAGATCCATGATTAATTTCATGCCCTTATTATGAGTCTCGGTGATTAACTCTTTCATATCGTTTATATCTCCGAACTCGTCCATAATAGCCCGATAATCAGATATGTCATAACCATTATCACAGTTAGGAGATTTATAAACGGGGCATAACCATATAACATCCACGCCAATACTCCTGATATAGTCAAGTTTTGATAAAATCCCTCTTAAATCCCCAATACCATCACCGTTGGAATCCTTAAAACTTCTGGGATAAATCTGATATACAACTGCTTCCTTCCACCATTTTCTTTTAAAATCCGGCTTGACCATAAATACCCTCCCTTGTACCAAATATTTGTAATAAATCATGAATATCATATGATGTCTGGGGCTAAAATATGTTACCTGCCACTATTGAAATGAAGGAACAACCTACTCTAATTTCAATGATGATGAAACGTTGAGTAAATTCCTAATTCTTACTCATACACTACAGCAAGTTTTATTTCTTCCATTTTAACTGCACCCATTTTTTAATACACACACCATCCTCTCTGCAATAGAACGTATCTAGAGAATCTGCATCCCTCCCATACAGCTTCCGTGTGATGAGAGCATTATCACTTGTGTCGGTCTTGAGAGTCTCAACTACGATATACTCGGCATTCTCCTTTGGTGTGATTGATGTTTGTATTTCTCCCGGGGCATATTCCTTTCTGGAGATAACAGTACTGTCTGCATCCATTTGTAAAATCGTTACTTTTTCAGGTGGGAACATGACACTAAAGGAAATCTTCACTGAGAAACTATCTTTTTTGGTATTTCTGTTTTCTGTTGAGGTATAACTGGCATCAAGGATTTGTGAATAGTTCGCTCCCTCACTTTGGACTCCATCCATAGATATTCCGTTGCCTGAAAGCGCATAGACCTGGCCATCTATACTCTGATAAACTGGATTAACATAATACGTGTTGTTCATGCCAGGGGATATATAAACCGTTCCATCCAAGGTAATGGTATTCCCTTGGTCACTGTAGTTCAAGCTTGTATGTCCGTCGCTGATTGCTTCATCTGATCCTGCAGAGACGTAACTTTCGCGTCCTGTGGTAGCGGATATGTTAGCGCTAAAATACGAAATGCCTTTAACCCCAGGGAAAACGTATTCTTCTGTCTCGCTTTTTTCACCTGTTTCCTGGTTAATCAGCGTTTTGGGTCTTAATTCGGCGTTCAGCCTGCCCTGATACTTATCCGTTGAGCCATCAACCTGTATTTCTCCTCCTGAGAAACTCCTGTTACTGTTATTGAGATAACCCTCAAAATCGAATAAATCGAGATAATCCGTCGTTAAAAAGACGCCAATCAATCTATCCTCTGTGGTACTTATACTGTCTTCTTGTGCCAGTTGACATCCGGACAGTGTGCTAAGTATTAAAGCGGCTAGGAAAAATACTGCAATCCTCACTTTATATTTCATCATCGTCATCCTCCAGATTTCCATCGAATTTCAATATATCTCCCACATCACAACCAAGATGCCAGCAAATTTTATTAATTGTATTAAAACGCACGCCCTTCGCCTTTCCGCTGCGGAGAATTGAAAGATTTGCTTCCGTAATTCCTACTAAGGCACACAATTCCTTTGAGGTCATTTTTCGTGCCTTTAATATATCCTCCAAAAATATTCGTATCGCCATCCCAGCTCCTTATATAAACATATCAATATCATCCTTAAGCTGCTTATTTTCCGCAATGAACCGGGAAAACAGCAATACAGCCAGGACAAAGATAATAAAGAGTACCGGGAGCTGCACCGTGCTGTTTATAACCATCAGTTTCCTGGCAAATAAGAGCTGCAGGAGATTAAATACAATATTCGTAAGCACCGTAGCCGCAAGAGCTATCACACACAAACGGGACAGCTTCAGAGCTGCTGTCACGCTGTCATTTGAATAGCGATCAGTCTGAAGTTCGACCAGCAGCCGAATTCCGGCAAATACTACCAAAAGATTAAAAAGATATGGCAGGACATCAACTGCATACTGCAGAACAAGAAACCAAATGCTTACGCTAAGCAGATGTTCGCTACCCCTATTTCCCTCACGAAGCACTGATATGGAATTCAGAAGATTGTTAAGGCTGGCACCGAAAATCATATATACAAAAATCACATTCAGCAGTCTGAGAAGGATAATCATATAGTTCTGAAGCTTTTTTGTACCGCTTATATAGCATAGGCGTAGTACTCTTAATATTAGATATCCGCAGAGCAGTGAATATACAATACCGCCTAACATCGCCTTTGTTATAGCAAATCCTTTCATCTTGCTAAAGAGTGGGTTGATAAGACCTGGGTTAATCATGAGATATAATACTCCAAACAAAACAGCGCTTAAAAGCAAAAGTAGACCATCCTCCAAATGTAGATTTTGTTTTTTAGAAAGCATAAGAAAACCCGCAGCAGGCAACAAACTAACCAGAGTGTAGATTACTATTGCAGCTATATTACCTATACCACCAGGTAAAGAGAGCATCCGCAGTAAGATCCCAAGCTCCTCAAACGGGAATGCCATAACTGCTGAAAACATTCCTGAAAAGGATGCCTGTATAATATTAAGTACGACACAAAACACTGCTTCGATTCCAAGAAAAATCAAAAAAGTCCTGAGTTTCATATTCACCTCCAAGATAGAATTATTGTTATTCGATAATTACTAATCATACAATAACACGTTTAATTATTGTTTGTCAATAATTTCCTGACTTTGCAATTATAGAACAAACCCATAAAAAGCCCCACTGAAATGCATCCTTAGTCAGAATCCAAACGATGCACAATGCATATTCAACAAAAAAAGAACCATTAAAATCAATATAACCAAATGGTCCTTCTCTGTTGTTTAGCCTTCTGACAATTATGTTATTTTAGTCGAAATAAACGTTTTCTTGGTCCATCCGTACTCATAAATGGCTTCCAAAATCTTTGTTACTATCTTAGCTGGATTTCGAATGATTATCATGCTGCTAACACTTATAATCTTGCTGCCTTAAGTTAATTGCTAAAAATTCACCTTTAAAATCCGGTAATCATATGGACTGAGTTTCACTTTTTTCCCAAATTTAATGTTACTACCGTTCATAAGATCTTTACACTCCACCCCTATCAGCTCTTCCGGCAGCTTAATTATTACTTCTTCCTCCTCATTATGGAGCAGAACATAAAGTGTTTCCTTTTTAGTTACCTTTTTATACATAACCGTTTCCGTATCCGAATGCAAAGTTACCCAGCTGAAATTTACTGTTTTAAAACTATCATATGACTTTCTTAAATTAATTAATTTTTGAATTATGCCGGATAACTCTTTGTTCTGCCTGTTTTCCTCCCAGATCATACATTGCCGGTTACTATGATTTCCTCCTTCCATACCAATTTCGCTTCCATAATAAACACATGGTGTTCCTGGATAGGTAAACAGAAAAATATAGGTCAATATTACAGCTTTACTATTTCCCCCTGCCACATTCAGTATTCGTTCCGTGTCATGACTGTCCAGAAGGTTAAAAAGATTATTGGTTACATGTTTTGGATAATCTGAAATCACTTTTCCCACAGCAAGTTTAAATTCCCGTGCATGATACTTGACACCGTTCCTTCCATCCTTGCGGAAGAAATTCCAGACAGGGGTCGTAAATTCATAATTCATCACTCCGTCAAATTGATCACCCTGTAGCCAAGGATAGGAATTATCCCAATTTTCTCCCAGAATATAAACATCTGGATTTACTGCTTTCACTCTTTTGCGGAATTCCCGCCAGAAGTCATGAGATATCTCATTGGATACATCCAGCCTCCAGCCATCGATATGGTACTGTTCTATCCAATAAACAGCTGCTTTAAGCAGGTGTTCCCGCACGATAGGATTTCCGGTATTCCATTTCGGCATAGACTGTGTATATGCAAAGGTACGGTAATTTAAGTACTCTTTGGGACAATCCTCCGGCATCCCATTCTCCAGTTTTCCATATAGAATCGGTTTATCTGCATCCAATATGTAAAAGCAGTCGTAATACCGGGAATTCACTCCATTTTTTAACACATCCTGCCAGAAAGGATGAAAGAATCCACAGTGATTAAAAACTGCATCCAGCATTACTTTAATTCCCCTGTTGTGTGCTTCTTCTACCAGGCGGCCAAAGATTTCATTATCGCCGAATTCTTCATCCACACTAAAATAATCTGTTGTATCATACTTATGGGAACTAGGTGAAGTAAAAATAGGATTCAGGTAAATACCGTTAAAACCACATTCTTTGATATAATCAAGCTTCTCTATAATCCCGGTTAGGTTCCCTCCAAATTTTTTACTATATCCATCCAGTTCATCACTTCCCCATGGCAGGACATCCCTCCCATCTTCTGGTGAACCATTACAGAACCTTTCTGGAAAAATCTGATACCATATGGTGTCAGAAACCCAGTCAGGTGCTAGATAAAGGTCTTCCTCATTTATGTATGGATAGTTGAAATAATTATTCAGATTATATAGTATACCTTCCCCCTCAGTATAAGGAATCCTGTCATGGCTGCCAATGATATATTTTTCACTGTCATTTTCAACAATGAAACAATATTTCGTGCGTTTCCATTTAATATCCGGAATTTCTGCAAACCAACAGTCATAGAAGTCCGTTTCCTGATCTTTTAGCATATTGACATGGATGACAGAATTTTTGTCAAAGTCATAAACCGGCGTATCATCCCCACGGGGTATCCAGTTAAAAGGGTCTACTGCCATTAATTCTACTTTTTTTACCTCATCTCTGGCTGTTTTCAGCCGGATATGCAGAGTGCTTTCGTTATATGCATAAGATAATGCACTTTTTGGTTCATGTATGATTGCTGAAAAATTCATTCCGTCTCTCCTTACTCACTGGCAACCAGTGCCTCAAAATCGTCCTGGGCTTTCTTTGCCCCTTCCTGTGGTGTCAGCTTTCCATCAAACACAGCACTTAGTACACTCTGCATAATCGTCCAGTAATAAGAAATACGCTTAGTACTGGGCATGGGTACGGATTTTGTGAATTCTTCCGAGAATACTTTTAATTCCTGGTCATCTTTTAAGCCTTCAATGCCGGTTATATCTTTATTAGCAGTAATTTTATAAGCTTTACTGTACAAAAGGGAAGCTGCCTCATCAGAAGATAGAAATACTGCAAGAAGTTCCGCTGCTTTCGGGTACTTTGTATAGGCAGATACATAAGCATTTTGTACCGCGCTGAAAGATCTCATGGGTTTACCATCATAGGTAGGAAGTTGTGTCACCCCAAAATCAATGTTTTCTTCTTTGAGGGATTTAACCAGCCAGGGTCCGATTGGATAGTATGCTGTCTTTCCCTCTTTAAATTTTTGTTCTAACAGCGACATAGTTTCTATTTTAAGATCATCTGCTTTAATTGGTATTATTTCTTTTAAGGATGCAATTGCTTCCAATCCTTTTTCAAATTCCGGTGTATTAAAGCCGGGATTATCCCCATCTGTTCCATCCGCACCAAATAACTGAAACCCGTAAATACTTAAGAATGGATATGCCGGATAACCATCAGTAGGAACTGTTAGGTACCAAAACTTATTTTCAGCTGCATTATTATAAGACCTTGCTTCTTCTTTGATTTGTTCAAAAGTAGTTGCCGGTTCTCCTTTTACCAATGTTTTATTATAAAGCAGGGCATAGGTTTCAATTGATACAGGAACCCCGTATATTTTTCCGCTTTCAGTTACTGTCTTTACTGCGGTCTCATTGATTTTTTCCGAAACGGTTCTTGCACTATCTGCACTCAGTTCAGCTAGAATTCCGGCATCCTTTGCTGTTAAAAAGGAATCATGGGCAGCCATAAAGACATCTGCGCCATTTCCCGAGGGTCCGTCTAACATCATTTTATTAACTGTATCCAATCCATTTTCCTGCACCTCAACCTTAACTCCATATTTTTGTTCGAATAAATCGGCGACTGCTTTTCCATACTCCAAGTAGCCTGACAAGGTCCAGAAATTAAGTTTAGCACCGTCTTCCGGTGTTAAATCTTCCGATTCCACCGGACGTGTCTCATTTCCCGTTACTTCAGAGGTTTGAGAAGCCTCTCCCTCTGACTTTTGAGATCCTGCTTCTTCTACCGTATTCTCCTCCTGCTCAAAAGGTATTTCTTTTTTAGCACAGCCGGAAAAAGCACTGCAAATCAATGTAATAATTAGTAATATACTTAGAATTTTTTTCATCTTCTTAACCTCTTTCTTATTTTTTCTACAATCTTATCTGATAATTTTTCTATTCTAACCTTTTACCTTTCACCTTCTGGTTTGGTTTCCTTATCCTTTATCTGCCCCAGATGAAATTCCCTGAACCAGATATTTCTGGAAAATAATAAACATTACCGTTATTGGCACCGCTATCAGTACGGCACCACAGGCAAATATTGTAAAGTTAGTGCTTTCCTTCCCATTAATAAGGGCAAATAATCCAACGGCCAGGGTTCTAGTCTTGTCACCGGATAAAAGAATATTCGGCAGGATATAATCCATCCAAGGCAGCATAAATTGAGATACCCCACAGTAAGTGATGATTGGTTTTGACATGGGAAGCGTAATATACCAAAAAGTCTCAAACCTTTTACAGCCATCCATATAAGCAGCCTCATCAATGGCAAGGGGTATCCCGTCCAGATAACCTTTTACGAGCCAGGTATTATAGGGAATCGCTCCGGCAGAGTAAACGATAATCAAAGTGACAGGCTTACCAATCAGACCTAATGTAAGAAACAAGGTATAAATTGCAGTCATGGATAAAAAGGTTGGAAACATGGATAAAATCATAATCGCCATCAGACTGTATTTTTTACCTCTAAATTGGAACCTGGACATAATCCAGGCTGTAACCATGATCAGGGTCACGGATAATATCATATTTGCAAGGGCAACCTTTAAGGTATTAAGAAACCATATCCCATAACTGGTTTCGGTAAAGAGACGTTTATAGTTAGCAATTGTAAGCCCGGCAACTCTTATGTTTTCTGAGGGACCGCTTCCTTTTTGAAAAGATGATAATAAGATCCAGAAAACCGGTACTAGTACTATACATGACATCAAGACCAGTTCCGTATGGATTAATACAGATACAATTTTTTTCTTCATTCCTGCTCCTCCTATAATTCCTTAAAGGAAACGGTTCTTTTAAAATTCCAGAAAGATACAGCACCTACCATCACAAAAAGCAGGACACTCATAACAGCAGCAATGTCATACATCTGCTGATTTAACGTCAATTTATAAATCCAGGATATCAAAATATCCGTGCTGCCTGCGAACTGCATATCTGCATTATTTGGTCCACCCTGGGTGAGAAAGTAAATTGCACCAAATGCATTAAAATTTCCTGCCATACTCATAATTAAATTAGCTGAGGTAGCCTGCATAACTAAGGGCAGCGTAATTTTACGAAAACTCTGAAAACTCCCTGCTCCGTCTATGGAGGCTGCTTCATACAGGCTCTGATCGAGATTTGCCAATACCCCCAGCATCATTACCATAAATATAGGAAAACCCAGCCATAAATTTACGACTACGATTGAAATCTTAGCGATTATCGGATCCGTTAAGAATGGTATGTTGTCAGAAATAATGCCAAGCTTTAGCAGAATCTGGTTAAGGGGGCCAAATTGTCCGTTCAGGAGATTACGGAATACCAAAAGGGACACCATCTGCGGAATAGCCCATGGCAGTATTAAAATCGTCCGGAATATACTTTTGCCATGTACGAAGGGATGATTCAAAATTAAAGCCTGGAGCAAGCCAAAAAAATAAGTGCTTAACGTTCCCGCCAAGGTCCAGATCACTGTCCAGATTAAAACCTTTAAAAATGTGTGGGACCAGATAGGAACCAGGAACAATTTGCGAAAATTTGATAATCCCACCCAGTCAAGGAGATGTCCCGGGGGCAGATGATCTCTGTTATAATTTAAGAATGCCGTCAAAACGGAAAATATAATAGGCATTACCACGATAAACAAAAATACGATTCCAATGGGCAATAATACTATGTAAGCAAAATTTTTACTGAACAACTGCTTAAAGTAATTCTTAGAACTGTTATATACACCAGTTTTATCAATTTTCTGTCCGGACTTATAAGCATCCATAACATTCCACAGGTAAGCCGCTGTAAATAATTCTAACACAAATAGTGAGATAACCCCCTTAATTAATAGTATAGTAGAATGATCCCCATATTTAACCCCGGTTTTTACCCCTAAGGTAATCAATCCCCATATTCCCTTTGTAAAAAAACCTCCATGCAAACGGATTGAAAAATTCGGGATTAGCCCTCTTGCATATTCCGGCCAATATCCACTAAACAGCTCAATACATATAAGTAACAGCTGTATCCCAAAAATCAGTAACCCTTTCATCCTTTGTCTGCATACGATAAACTGCCCGCTTCCCCATATAAAAACAGACATCCATAATGCTTTGCATTTTTTCATAATCCTAACACCTGTCTCTCATTTCAAATTTCATGTCCTTTCACAAACTTATCCAGCTTCCCCCTTTGCAATATAACTTAAGCGCTTAAATTACTGTAATTATAGTGTTTATTAAATATGTAGTCAATGACATATGTGCATTTTATATATTTTCATCATTATATACAATTGATTTTTATTTTATTTTTTACTTAACGAACTTAATTTTCTTATTTAAGTAAATGTATATTTTAAACAGCTATTGTTTTTCGCTATGGTTGGTTATTCTACCTTTTTGTTAAGTACTTAATTATTTTGGAGAAGAAAAAAAAAGAAATCGTGATTTGGTAATTATCACGATTCCTTTTCGCTCACTTATAATTTATATACTAAGATTGAAATGTTATAAATGCAATTTATTTAATTATCCGTCCCCAAAGGATGAATATAGGAAACTCTCTCTACTTCATCAAGGTTGTCCAGTCGCAGTAACCTGTCCATTATCTCAACCGCTTTTTCTGCTTTCTGTTTATTGCTTACAATAATTAATTTAGTATCCGGCAGCAGCATAATATCCTTATCAGAATTTACCACCACAGATATATTACGGTTATCTGCATAATTTTCCACCTGCATTCCTAATAATTCACCAATAACCAATCCTTTCTGATTGTGGTGTTCCTGGAGAAACTGTATCAGGCTGCTGTCATAACGGTTAATAAATATATCTTTGGGAGGTATCCTCTTAGATATGGTCTCATAAACGTTCCTGTTAAAGTGATCCTCCATTACTACATAGAAGCGGTCACCTAGCTGTTTTTGGGCTACTTGTAAAACGCTTTCATAATCAGTAAGTATTTTACAAAAAATAGGATCTTCTATATATCCATCAATAAAGATTGCCGGTACATAAAACCTTGAGGCAATGGCTTTTTGCAGTTCTTCATCCATGTCCAGAATAAATACGGCATCCAAAGAACGTTTCTGCCCAATTACGATATCCTTTTCCATCTCTTTGGCAGGTAATAAGACCACATCATAACCTTTCGGATATAACTTCCGTTGAATTTCCCTGGAAAGATCGTAATATTGATAGATTTTACTTTTTTTGTTACGTCCCTCCATATTAATAATGATCCCCACTAAATAACTTCTTTGGCTTGCCAAGGTTTTCGCATTCATATTGGGGACATATTTTAACTTATTCGCAACTTCAAAAATATGCATTCTTGTCTCATGGCTGATTTTTTCCTTTTCCGAATAATTAAGCACATAGGACACCGTAGCAGTAGAAACTCCTGCTTCCTTTGCTATGTCTTTCATGGTAACCCGTTTATCTGACATAATAACCTCCCGGAACAAATTCCTTATGCGGTTCAGTATATCATTTTGCTAATATGCTGTCAATTTAGAACACCAAGTTATCAGCCTTTTACACTTCCCGTTGTTAATCCTGCCACAAAGAATCTTTGGAAGAAAATAAAAATCATCAGGACAGGAATAAGACTAAGGGCTGATAGGGCAAATACATAACCCCACTGAGTAAATTGATGTTGACCAAAAAATCCGGATATGGCGATTGGTAATGTTCTGATCCTGTCATCATTTATAACAGTATTGGCCCAGGGAAATTCTTCCCATGCAGTCAGAAAATTAAATATAGATACCGATGCGATACCAGCTCTGGCCAGCGGTAATACAACTTTTGCAAAAACTGTTATAATATTCCCGCCGTCCATGTATATCGCTTCATCCAATTCTCTAGGTATATTCTCCACAAATCCTTTAATCATAAAGGTAGAATACGGTATTACCCATGCAGTATAAAAAGGTATCAGGCCCAGCAGTTTATTGATGGCATTCATTTTAACCGCCAATTCGTATTGCGGAACAATCAATGTCATTCCTGGAATAATCATTGTCAGCATAATAAATGCAAACAAAAAAGACTTCCCAGGGAATTCAAATCTTGCAATCACAAACCCTAACGCGGCAGCAACTATTGCAACCAGTAAAACTGTTACAATTGATACAATAGCACTATTTAAAAAATTCATATAAAATTTTGATTGCATCATTATATACTTATAATTTTCCAGGGTTATCTGTTTATAAGACGGTAAGAACTTTGGAGGGAAATCATACAAAGCTCCATTTGGTTTCAATGATGTACTAATCATATAGACCATCGGGAGTACAACTATAAAAATACCCGCAATCAAAAGTAAATACAAAATACCCTGTAAATAAAATCTCTTTTTCATATTCACCGGTCCTTAATTTTTCTCTGTTTTTATAAGCTGAAACTGTATTAGGGCCAAAATCGCCAAAGTAACTGCTATAATAAATGACAAGGCTGCCGAATAACCGAACTTACCAGCGCTGAACGCTTTATAGTACATCCAGGTCAAAACGGTATCCGTCTGATGTCCGGGTTCTCCTCCGGTAATCATTTTAATGGAGGTAAAGACATTGAAACCGCCTATGGTAAGCATAACCAGTGCAAATAAAACAGTAGCTTTGATGGATGGTAACGTTATACTTACAAATCTTCTAAGAACTCCTGCTCCATCCATTGCAGCCGATTCATATAATTCGACAGGCACAGTTTGAAGTGCTGCCAGAAAGACGACCATGTTCCAGCCGATTCCTTTCCAGGTTCCAAGTAATATGGTAACCGAGAGACCGCTCCACCGGTTGTCCAGCCACCTGATATTCTGATCTGCCGCATGTACAATATGAACCAGAAAATAATTGAGCAATCCTTCCGTATTAAAGATATATTTAAATACCAAAGATGCAATAACCCAGGAAGTGATTACCGGCAGGTAATACAAAACCCTAAAGCCTACCTTAAAGCGGCTGATGCTATTAATCAGCATTGCCACGAACAGCCCTGCAATCATTTGTGCCGGTACCGTCACAATAGTATAGACAATGGTATTAACAAAAGCAATTCTAAAATACTCATCCTGCAGAACATTCTTATAATTATTAAGACCAATAAATTTCTGCCCCAATACCGATCCAAAATCCCATTCAAAAAAACTGCTTAGGAATAGTCTGGCAATTGGATAGAGTGTAAATAAAGCAAATATTAGTAATCCCGGAAGGAGCAATACTGCAAGTTGTATTTTATAACTGATTGTTCTTTTCTTCATTTCTGCTCCTTTTTAATTCACTTGGTTGACTTCATGATTGTATCGTTATATAATGGCTATGTATTACGACTAAATCTCATCGTAATACTTAAAATTATTCCTTAAGAAGACGATCCATTTTAACAGCAAGTTCATCCATTGCTTCCTGTGCTGTTTTATCACCAAGCATAACGGACAGCACTGCAATTGAAAGCTCGTTGTCTATTTCAGACCAGCTTGCTACCGTAGGACGTGCTTTTGCATTTTTAATTGCTTCAATAAATGGTGCAAAATCTGAATCTTTAACAGTATCACTTTCCAGTGTCGTCTTATTAACGGGTATTTGACCGCATTTTGCCATTTCTTCCTGCGCATATTCTCCGGTCATAAATTTCATAAATTTCCATGCTGCCTCTTTATTTGAGGTATTAAACATAGATATATCTTCGCCGCCTAGTACAGAGTGGGATCCACCTTTACCTGCCGGGATTTCTGCCGTTGCATATTCAAAATCCGGATAAGCTCCGGCCATTTCGGCTATTTTCCAGGGTCCTTCCAGTATCATCCTATATCTGCCGGTTCCAAAGCCGTCCGTCATAGGAATATCTCCGCTGTTCCATCCGGTAATAGCCTGATTCTTATATAAGCCGGCAAGCATTTCAATTGCCGCTACGGTTTCCGGACTATTTATATAACCGGTGGCAACCGTTTGCTCTTCATTAGTTAATGCGCCGCCGAAACTCCATATATAAGGGCATATATTCCAGCCTGACAATGCGGGTTCATTGTACCCCCATACCTGTTGACCATTACTGTTAGTTCCTGATAGTTTTTTTACAGCTGTTGTAAATTCATCCATTGTAGTTGGAACAGTTATACCGGCTTCCTTCAGGGCTTTGACATTATAAAAAAGTATTTTGGTATTGGTGTTTAATGCCAAACCATAGGAGTGACCTCCTATAATGGCAGTGCTCATGGCACTTTCCAATAGCTTATCCGCAGTTTCCTTATAGTCACCCATTTCCTGATCAAGTGGTATCAGTTTTCCCATTTTCTGAAATTCCGGGATCCAGGCACTGTCTAACCGTGCTACATCCGGAAGGGTATCAGAAGTAGCGCTGATTAATAGTTTTTGATGCAGATCAGCCCATTCATGGGATACCGCATTCACATTTATCTCCGGATTTTCTTTTTCGAATTCCGGAATTAAAACTTTCATTAAGGTATCATTTTCAGCAGACTGGGCACTGTAATGATGCCAAAAATTAATTGTAACTTTTTCCACTTTACTATCTTCTGTTGTTTCTGTTTTCCTGTCTTCCTGACCGGATTCAGATTTTACTGGTGATTTACTACAACCTGTCATAGCCGCCAAGCACATTACAGTTGTAAGTATAATTGCCAGTATTTTTTTGCTTCCTTTCATATTAAATACCTCCGTTTACTTTTTTTATGACTTTCATGGAATATGTACCAAAATCGATGTGAATCGTTCCTCGATATTCCAATATGTCCCCATTGTAATACTTTTGTTCACCCACAATATTTTCTGCGATGTATTCTTCGCTATCTGTCAGACTGACATACTTCCCCTTTCCTAAAACCGGCAGTTCTGTTGTTGTAGTATTCTCACCGTTATGGAGTACCACATATATCTCCTCGTCTTCAACAAACCTTACAAAACCGTATATGTTTTTTTCTTCCTCACATAAAACAGTCCGGTAATCACCAAATCGGATGCAGTTATATTTTTTCCGGATATGTATCAACCATTGATACCATTGCCATAGCTGATTTTTTTGCCCAGCCTCATCCCATACCATAGCTTTTCTACAGTCTGGATCATTCCCTCCGGTCATTCCGATTTCATCCCCGTAATATATTGCCGGTGATCCCATCATGAGAAATTGAAAAGCAATTGCTAATTTAAATTTATCTATATTTTCACCGCATAGGGTAAGAAAACGGTCCGTATCATGGCTATCAAGCAGATTGTATAAAGCCTGATTAATCTCTTGGGGATAAGCCGCCAGCATCTGGTTAATCCGGCTGTCAAACTCTTTCGTACTGATTTTTCCAATAGCGAAATATTCCAATACCGCGTCACGGAAAACATAATTCATTACGCTGTCCAGGGTATCTCCCCGCAGCATACTTCTTCCATATCCCCAGGTTTCACCAAGAAGCAGTTTGTCCGGATATTGGGATTTAATAATCACTCTGGCTTCCTGCCATACCAAGCTGTCAACCTCATCCGCCACATCCAGCCGCCAACCATCAATATTAAATTTTTCTATCCAGTAAGCCATAATATCCAGAATATAATGCCTTACCTCTGGGTTTGAGGTATTCAGCCTTGGCATCCACTTATAAGCACCTACGCATTCGTAACAGTTATGGGAGATAGTTACTGGAAATTCAGTTACATGGAACCAGTCCTTATAGTTTGACTTTTCCTGATTTATAAGTAAATCCCGAAAAGGTTCAAACTGCACTCCGGTATGATTAAATACCCCATCCAGGATAATCCTGATATTATTATTATGGCAGACTGTAACCAGTTCACGGAATTCTTCTGCCGTACCAAACTCCGGATCGATTTCATAATAATCAGTAGTTGCATATTTATGGTTAAAGTCCGCTAAGAATATGGGATTCAGATAGATACACTGGATACCTAATTCTTTAAGATAACCGATTTTATCTGTGATACCCTTAATATCCCCTCCCATATAGTTTTCCCTAGTCGGAACGCTTCCCCAGGGTACGCAGTCTTTTCTGTCATTTTCTTTTATTCCGTTGTTAAATCGCTCTGGAAAGATTTGATAATGGATAATTCCTTTCGACCAATCCGGAATCTCATATATATCATTCTGATTGGCATACAGAAATTCAAAATAGCCATCTTCCGGTTCCTGATTATAAATTCCATACGAACTTACAAAGATGATCTCATCTGATTTGCTTTCCAGCTTAAAATAATATTTTTGGTATCTTGCAACCTTGGAGAATACCACTTCTGCTTCATAATAATCAAACAAAGCATCTCTTTGTTTACATACAAGTTTCACTTCTTTTTTCTCCATAGGGTTTGTCCTTGCAAAGTAGATCAAGATACAATTCTTTATATCTTCCCTGGCTGTCCTTATCCGAAATAACAGACAGTTTCTACTGCGCAAGTATATATATTCTTTTGTATTTATATGCCTTACAGCCTCTTTTATCATATTTCACCTTCTTTGGGAGGATTGACGCAGTATCAATCTGGTAGAGATGACCGTTTGCCGGTTCCCGCTGTCAGTCCTCTTTATTTTGTTTAATAGGTTTGCAGCCGCCTGTTCTCCCAGGGTATAGGTATCTACATCGACTGCCGTTAACGGAGGTTCCATATACTCCGCAAAGGGATAATTATCAAAGGTAATTAACCCGACTTCCTCCGGTACTGAGATCTTCCTGCCTTTTAAAAATTTCAGTACCTGAAATGCAATCAGATTATTTGAGCATATGAACGCATCCGGTTTATTCTGCCCTGATATCATCTTATCCAACTGTACCTCTAAGTCACCGGCATTTTCATTACAGGTTTTTATGAATTCTTCCATACAGGGAAGTGATTCTTTTTTTAAGGCTTCAAGGAATCCGTCCAATCTGTTTTTTGCAAATACCGTATCCAGATTTTCAAATAAAAAAGATATCTTTTTAAATCCCATATCCACCAGGTGTTTAACAGCGAGTTCGCTGCCGGCTTTATTATTGATATCGACCCAGCTTATCCTGTCTTTTTCAATCTCCGGTTCACCCAGCACCAAAAATGGAAAGTCTTCTTCAATTAACAGATTTATTAGTTTGGATGTAACACTGGAGGATGGTAAAATTATTCCATCTACTTTATGCTCCAGAACAAGGCTTTTAACAGCGGTTCTATTTTTGTTTTCCCTGTTATTTGTGATTAAAAGATTATATCCATTGGCTTGTACCACTGCCTCAATGGCAAATACGCTTCTGTTAAAAAAAGCATTTGAAAAAGTTCCTTCTTCTTCCGCGTCAATGACAAGTCCGATTGTATTCGTACTTCCATTTGCAAAATTTCTTGCCAGGCTGTTGGGATGATATTTCATTTCTTCCATAGCCTCCAGTATCTTTTGCCTTGTTTCTTCTGAAATAGCCGTACTTCCGTTTGCAACTCTGGAAACGGTAGAAGGGGATACTCCCACTTTTTTAGCTATATCTTTTATGGTAACTGTCAAGTTTGCACCTCCTTTCAATGCAAACGTTTGCACAAATGTTCAAAAAAAATATTTGTTATATAACCATTATCATGTGCAAACGTTTGCATAATTATCATAATATATTTTTAATAGCTTGTCAATATTAAAAATTATGAAATATTAATAGCTGGGGGAAAACTCTAAGTAGCTCATTGAGCTTTGCTGACTACTTGGTTCTATTCTTATATCTGCTGCGTATATCATTCAAAGCATGATATCTTCTCAAAAAAATAAAGTACAGCGTAAACAAGAATGTAAACACTGCACTTTATTTATGGATAAAAACGCACATAAGCGATACTCTCTTTATATTTCTTCCAGATAGTCTACCCCATCTATAGAATTAACCAGAAGCTGGAGTTTATCATAATCAACTCGGTCCAACGGTATTAAGATCAAAGTCGCTCCAATTTTTGATTTATCTTCCGGCTTAATAATTTCCAAATCGGAAACTTTAACCCGGTTTTCTTTTAAAAAAGTCATCATCTCCCGTATTACCGATAATTCTCTGAATTCAAGGTATACCCGGTACATTTTAGCCCGCGAACGTATTGGGATTTCCAGACGATGTAAAAGTGAATTAACAACCCATATGGATAATGTCCCTAATATAGCAGCACTATAAAAGCCGCAGCCAATGGTCAATCCAAGACAGGCACATGCCCAGAGTGAAGCTGCTGTTGTTAATCCTTTTACCTGATGCCTTCCCGTAATCAATATTGTTCCTGCTCCCAGGAAACTTACTCCGCTGATAACCTGAGCCCCCAACCTGGCTACATCCACCGAGTTTCCCATATAATATAAGTACTGATTTGTGATCATAGCTAAACTTGATCCAATACATACCAGCATATGAGTGCGAAGACCTGCCGGACGTCCTTTTCTCCCTCTTTCAAATCCAATAATTCCTCCGCTGATCAAAGAAAACAATAAACGGAAGGCTATGGATGCAGCGGAGAGTGATTGCGCTATATTAAGAATGTTATGTATCAATTTTCTTCCTTTTCTATTATTGCCTGATAGTAACTATAAATTTTTGTTAGCTATTTATTTCCATAATAATATTTAAACCTAACTTCCTTGCATCATAATATGCTTTTTTTACAGTATCGTCATAGACCTGAATAGGTTCATGACAGTCTGAACCGATGATTACAGGAATTTTTGCTTCAACCACCTTTCTCCAAAACTGGATATGAGGATATTGATACCGCTCTCCGTCCACAAATTCATGCATACCCCGGCGATATCCGTTAGCATTGTATTCTAATATGATATTATTGCCGGCCGCTGCTTCTACTATCAAATCACTGGCACGGCTGCAATTATCATCCCATGCTATATTATTGACAAAAATGATATCCGGATGGGCAAAAACACTAAAATAACCGCTTTTCATGCCTTGAATTGAATAATCGGCATACTCAATATATTGTTCCGAATTCTCAATCTTATACACATTAATCATATTATCATTGGAATCTTCATAAAAATGCTGACCCATTATCAGATAATCACACATTTTATCCTTTAATAAATTTTCATAATAGTATTCTTTTCCTTTTATATATTCCCCTTCAAAACCGCATAATATCTTAAGTTCATTTTTATAGTTTTCTTTTAACTTTAGTACGGTACCAATATATTCTTCCAATTCTCTAAAGGGCATCCGCATCCCAAAAATATCTCCGGGAAATGGGAGATGATCTGAAAACCCTAAAATATCCATATTATATTCAAGTGCTTTCTTCACATAATCCTCTTCCGTTCCAAAAGCATGTCTGCAACGAGCACAATGCGTGTGATAATTTACTCTTTTCATAATAGCTCCAGTCCATTCATCGAGCATTTATTAATCCTTACTTCATTCTATGGTTAGATGAAGCATTTACTGGGACTGTTACAAAATATTGTACTAATCCAAACCTGATCAGGTATATTCAGTCAAATATAAACTATACTCTCTCTAGGGCAAGATAGAGTTTGAATTTTGCAACAGTCCCTTGTTAGTTTATTCAAGTAATACTATTTACTAATTTCTGCTTTAATTTCTTCTATTATCTTATCTCCGCCCTGCTGTTTCCATTTGTCTACAAAATCATCGAAACTGTCAACTGAGGCTTGACCCATTATAATTTTCGCGAATGTTTCATCTTCCATCTTCTTTAAATTAGACCAATTTGATTCCATCGTTTTTGTCTGTCCATAAAAAGCACTATATATTTCTTCATAACCTTCCTCTACCGACGGGCGTTCTCCAACCATAATAGAAACCAGTCTTGGCAGATTGGTTGATGCCAGATCACTACCTAAATCCCAGTATTTCAGACTATAATCATCAAACGGTTCTTTTTTTAATGCTTTAATGGCTTCCATATCATTCTTTAACAATTTATGTGTTGAAAAATCCACATCGTCTTCTGTGATTTCCCCATTCACAAATTTCTTCATAGTGTCATAGGATACTTCAATTTCATCTGCATTATCGTAAACATTAAATAATGGATATACATCCGATGTATCCAGTTCTTCAGGTGTTATACCACTATCACCGATACCGTTTTTAACCCAGGATGGTTCATTATACAATAAGTAATTTATAATTTTCATAGCAGCTTCCGGATTTTTGCAGTTCTTATTAACTACAATATATTGGCTGGTAGGTTCTGCCATATGTGCATAATATTTACCATCGGAGGCTAAAGGAGCATTATAGGCCTGCCAGTCAATTTTTCCGCTTAATAAACTGTCCGCAACAGTATATCCTGCCCACCAGGGTCCGAAAAAGATACCTACATTACCAGCAAGTACAGGTTCTGAACTGTCATCGCGGATTAACATCTGCGGATCAATTAATCCATCGGCATACATAGATGCTAATTCCTTTAAAGAGTCCTTTATTTCAGGCTGTATAGAACCATATTTAATTTCACCTGATTCATCTTTCAGCCAATATTGGGGAAACGATTTAAATGCTCCAAAAATCGGATCCAATCCCCAGAGATTACCGCCGATACCGGTAAGGGAACCAGAATTGGCCGGACCAATGATACCAATTGTATCATCCTTTCCGTTTCCATCCGGATCCTGGGTTACAAAAGCTTTGGCAACTGTTTTTAAATCTGCTAAAGACTTTGGTACTTCTAATTCCAATTTATCCAGCCAATCCTGACGAATCCACATAACATTGACCCCTCCAGCTTTAATATTCGGAGCCGGTACCGCCATCATTTGTCCATCCATAGTTATCATATCTGTTAATTGATCCCCGCCGCTGCTTACAAAGCTTTTTAGCATATCGGATGCATAATTATTATAAGCATCTGTCAATGGCATCAACTGACCGTATTTTAACATTGCACGAAATTGATTGGAACCAACATTCATAATATCCGGAAGCGTATTGCTGCCAATGCAGAGATTCATTTTCTGTTGGAAATCTGTATTAGAACTGACCCAATCATAAACGATTTCAATATTTAGATCCTTTTTAATCGCATCCAGAAAAGCATTTTTCTCAATAGACTGACCCTCTGGGAATGATACATTGGGATTTAAGCCCACCCCTAAATGAATTGTAACCGTATCCTTATAAGGCTCTAAAGGTCCGCCTGCTTTGGCAGACTCTTCTGATGTCTCCTTGGTTGAGTCCGGAGATTGTGCTGTTACTGACTGATTTGGTTCTTTTTCACTCCCCGTACTGACAGAACATCCATTTAATGTTCCGATCATTGCAGCAATTAATACGAACACCCATAACTTTTTTTTCACTTTACTACCTCCTAATAATTAATGATCTATATTGCATAAGGATCAGCCTTTCACTGAACCTAACGTAATACCTTTTACAAAGTATTTCTGAAGGAAAGGATAGATAATCAAGATAGGAATCATTGCAATAAATATCTTAGCCGCATCCAAGGATTGATTATTCAGTTGTATAATTTTTTTTATTTGCTCTACGGACATAGAAGAATAATCCTGAGAGACAACCATCTGCTGAATATAAGTCTGCAGCGGATAATTACTCTGTTTCGTATTTAAAACCAGACCCTGAAAGAAATCATTCCAATGACTGACAATCGTTAATAACGCAATGGTCGCAATCATGGGTTTTGCAAGAGGAATATTTACCTTTATAAAAGAAATCCAAGGGTCAGCTCCGTCCACATATGCTGCTTCTTCCAGTTCAACCGGAAGATTTCGAAAGAAATTCATTGCCATGATTACATTAAATACCGGTAGGCTTCCTGCTAATACAAGCCCCCATATATTATCAATCAAATGATAATTCCGCATTGTCATATACCAGGGAATGGTGCCCCCATTAAAAAGCATACAAAAAATCAAGGTCCACATAAATATATTACGCTTCGGGAACTGCCTCTGGGTCCGCGAGAGGGGATATGCTGTCATAAGTGTGCAGCCAACACCGATAAGTCCTCCTAATAAGACTCTTTGTATGGAGACAAAAAATGACTTCAAAAAAGCTGTTTCTCCTAAAATTTTCTGATAAGAAAGCAGATTAAAACCTACGGGCCAAAATGTTACCTGCCCCGCATTAACTGCCTCCTTGCTGCTTAATGATATCATCAGAATATACCATAAGGGAATCAGGCAGGCTAAGGTTATTACAACCAGGGTAATTACATTACAAATATCAAAGATTTTGGATCCTATGGATTTATTTTCAATCATACTGCCACTCCTTATGTTAAAAAATCTTATAGCCCGCAAATTTATCCGCCAGCCAGTAACCAAGTGTTATAAGAACCAGACTTACAACTGATTTTAGCAGACCAACTGCCGTTGCGAGACTGAACTGAAGATTTAATAGACCGGCCCGATATACCCAGGTATCTAAAATATCACCGGTTGAGTAGACCAAGGGATTATAAAGATTAAAGATTTGTTCAAAACCTGCATGTAAAACATTACCCAGTGATAAGATAGCAAGCAGAGCAATGGTCGTTTTAATTCCAGGTAAGGTAATATGCCATAAGCGTGAGAATCTTCCTGAGCCGTCTACCGCTGCAGCTTCATATAAAGTCGGATCAATACCTAGTAAAGCAGCTAAATAAATAACTGCATTATAACCGAAGCCTTTCCATATATCAGTACCAATAACCAGAGGACGGAATAAATCAGCACGTCCAAAAAAGTTAATGGCATCCACCCCAAAATACTGTAATAAATGATTGATTGGTCCAGTATATCCAAAAATATTCAAGATAATTTTAGACAGTATTACCCAGGAAAGAAAATATGGAAGATATACTATAGTCTGAATTGGACGGAATAATTTTTTAAAACATAATTCATTTAATAATAAAGCAAAAATAAGTGGTACAATTAAATTTCCTATTAATTTGCCAACAGCAATTATTATGGTATTTATAAATACCTGTTTTGTATCACTCATCTGGAACATATATCGAAAATTATCCAGTCCCACAAATACCGACTTGAAAATACCATCCACCGGGTTAAAATTTTGAAAAGCCATTACAATACCAAACATTGGTATGATACTGAATAAAGCAAGCCAGACAAAGCCGGGAACCAACATGAAATAATATTGCTTTAAAAACTTTTTATTGAACATATCTTATTCCTCCCATTTTTTATTCCACAAAACTAATATCCGACCGGGTTGTCTTGGTTCACTACCCGTTTAGTAAATAGTAACAAAATTTGCTTTTTCTATCTATAGACTAATGTTATATATTCACATAACAATATCTTGTATTTTTATCCGGGTTGTAAAAATTGTTTCATCTGGAGTAAACATTTTTCCTGTAATAAAAAAAGCTGAAGTCTAATTCTTTTGAACTAAACTCCAGCTAATATATCTTAAGCATTACAATTGAAATAATTTTTTTCTGAAATCCGTCGGAGAACTTTTCATTACTTCATGAAAAACCCGGTTAAAATAATTTATGTCATCAAATCCAGACTCTTTTGCGATGTCTATAATCTTTTTATCTGTTTTCGTCAGCAGACCGGCCGCTACAGACATTCGTTCCTGCTTCACATATTCATGAAATGTCTTCCCTGTAAGCTTTTTGAAATTGATACTAAAGTAACTTCGGCTCATCCCTATTTCATCTGCAACTTCCTCCGCTTTTAAATTTTCCGGCAGATGCAGCTTTAAATAGGTAATGGCTCTGATTATACAAATCTGCATACTTTCATTCCTGGTCATAGCCAGGGCATATTCATACAATGAATCTCTCCATTCCTTAAGCCAATTCAGAACTAAATCAACCTCCGTTAAAAAAGGCATCATTGTCTCTTCTCTTTCCAGATTGTTATCAATGGATTGTATACATTTTATTAAAATACGTTCCAACTCTCTATTATCCGGTTTTAATAACTTTGTCTTATTGATGAGTATTTCAAACTGAACGGTATCATAAATCCAAAACAAATGTAGCCACTCTTTTTTTACAACATCCCATTCTTCCTGGTTTGGATAATTTTCCATATTGTTAACCGCGGGAGTTTTTCTTAATTTATAGTTATGTAGAACCCGCTTTAATATGGAATCACCATCTTCTTTTTCCATCTGGACTTTTGAAATATAATCTAAAACTCCATGCCGGATAGCTGCCTGGGCATAGGAAAATTCCTCATAAAATGTTAATACCACGAACTGTACCTCTGGAAATTTCTTACGGCATTCCTCCATCAGTCCTATGCCGCCCAGTTCAGGCATATCAATATCGATAAACATGATATCTGCTTCTTGCATCTGCAAAAATTCAAGTGCTACCCTTCCGTTTTGAACATCACCGATAATTTTCATATTATATTTATCCCATGGCATAAATGAAATAATTCCTTTTCTCGCCAGTTTATCATCGTCCACAATCAAAACCTTAATCATTGTTCTCCTCCAATGGTAATAATAATGTCACTTTAGTACCTTTTTCGAGTTCACTGTTAATCGTCAGGAAAGCGCGCCCTCCATAAAAAGATTCCAGCATGGATCTGACATAACGTAATCCCACTCCGTCATTTTCCACACTTCCATCCGATTTATATTGAAACGGCCGGTTTAGTTTTTCTAATTGCTCCAGGGTCAAACCCTTCCCGTTGTCTTTAATGGTTATTACTATATATCCTTTTTTCTCATCCTGAAATAAAGATATAAATACTTTCCCGGTTTCTCCAAGACCATGTCTTAATGCATTTTCAACCAAAGGCTGTAACAAAAGTCTTATCGTCGGCTGATCCAGATAATCTCCTTCTTCTACCTGTATATCTACCTCAAAATCATACCGCATTTTCTGAAGATTTACATATTTCTTTAAGAATTCAAGTTCTGAACGGAAGGTTGCTATTCCATCCTGTTTACCCAGATTGTAAGATAATAAAAATATTAGGCTTGATAAAAAATCACTTATATCCTTTTGTTTGTTAATCTGTGCCATCCATTGAACCGAATTTAAAGTATTCAACAGGAAATGGGGATTGATTTTATACATGAGTTTCTCAACTTCAATCTTACTACGCTTTTTTTCTTCGGTTTCTACTTCCTCCAAAAGTTTCCTTATTTGCCCTTTCATATTGCCGAACTGTTTTAAGAGTTGATCAAACTCTGCAATACCAAGTTCATACTCCGCTGCTTCCAGATTTCCCTGCCCTGCCTGTTCGATTTCCTGCCCGAATAATTGAAGTGGTCTGCAGATCAGCCGGTATATTGTTAAAACCGACAGATAAAGCATTATGGTTGACAAGAAGAGTATGAAAAAGATACGGTTTCTCCATTGATAAATTTCTTTTCTATAATATTTCTCCTGTACTGCAAATACATTGATATATCCTATTTCACTTCTTTTTGCAACAATAAAATATCCGTTTTTCATGCCTGTATACATTTTTTCTGCATTAAAACTGTCCAAATTAAAACTCTCACCTGTTATAAAACTGCCATTACTGCTGTATTTTATTATTTGTCTTGTATCAAGCTGCAGCAAATCAATAGGAACTATATTTTCATCTACCAGATTGGAGTTTTGCTCCAAATATTCATCCACGTTAACATTCATTTCAACATATGTATATAATTGCTTATCCTGATATGAATCCTGTCCGAGCATTGAGATTACCAGTCCATTACTCTTTTTGGTCTTGGTGGCAGACAAACCCCTTAAGCTGTCACCCGCAGCGGTTACCAGCTCAGGCGCATCTAAAAGATCATAACCCGGAACCATCAGATTTTCATCAAAAAGGCATTTATGATTAAGAGAATCATAATAACTGGCAAAATTAACAGAGGAATTGGGAAAGCTTACATTAATCAGTTCATCCGATAATTTTCTTTTTGTCTTATAGATATAGTAAGTATTTTTCTGAGACATATAGTCCAACAATAAGGCACCAATGAATCCGTTTTCTTTCATCTGCTGTGTAATTCGAATCATACTGTAATATGCCTCATCCATATGTTCGGTCATTTGGTTTAAAGATATTTTTAAGGTCGCTTCCGTCTTGTTTTTCTCCATGGAATGAAGTGCGGCATAAGAAACAACTACGAGTGACATCAGACTTACTATGGTAACCATTAATATTATTGCTACTAATCTCTGTCTTATGGATGACAATCTTTTTCGTTTCCACCTTAGCATTTTCATCTTGATATTTCACCATTCCTGTATCAATATTGTGTATTATTTAAACGATTATCCCATAATTTGCGGCAAAAGACAACTATGAAGTGTTTCCAGAACTTGAAGTTTAATAAGCTAAAGAAGGTGCCTCAATTCAATTATCGAATTTTAGGCACACTTTCTTCAGTTTTACTATGGTATTTGGATTATCTTACTTACCTGCCATTTACAAAAAATACTCTGATAATTTAGGATACCTTGTTTATTCGTTATTTATATATCCCTATTTAATTTCCATATATCCTGATTGTATTGGGCAATGGTGCGGTCAGAAGAAAAATATCCGGCTTTACTGATATTAACCAACATTTTATCAGCCCAGTTTAAACGGTCTTCATAGTCGTGATAGGCCAATTCCCTAACCCTTACATAATCTTTAAAATCCAGTAAGGACATAAACCAATCCTTATTTAGAATCTCTTTATAAAGCCTTACAAGGTTTTCTTCTTTACCAATGGCTAACATCTGGTCGCTGATAATAAAATCCAGTGACTTTTTAATATCACCATCTATTTGATAATATTTTTCGGCTACATAATCTGCCTTTTGATAATGATTAATAATCTGATCACTTGTTTCCCCAAACAGGTAAATATTATCTGCTCCCACTAAATCACTGATTTCTACATTTGCTCCATCTAATGTACCCAGAGTCAATGCTCCATTTAGCATAAACTTCATATTACCGGTACCGCTGGCTTCTTTGGAGGCTAAGGATATCTGCTCCGAGATGTCACAGGCCGGTATCAGCATCTCTGCTTTTGAGACATTATAATCTTCCACCATGACAACCTTAAGATACGGACTCACTTCTGCATCTGTTAGAATCAGCTCCTGGAGGCAGAGAATCAAATGAATGATATCCTTTGCAATAACATAAGCTGGTGCAGCTTTCGCTCCAAAAAAAACAGTAACCGGTCTAGCAGGCAATTTGCCGCTTTTTATTTCGTGATATTTATGTATGACGTACAAAGCATTCATTTGCTGGCGTTTATATTCATGGAGGCGTTTAATTTGGATATCGAAGATTGAAGTTTCATCAATTTCAACTTTTTGGTTTTTGTATAACCAGTCTTTCAACTTTAGCTTGTTCTTATATTTAATATTCAAAAGTTTATTTAATACCATTTCATTTCCACGAAATTCCATAAGCTTTTCTAAATCCATAGCATCCTTTTTGAAGCCGTTTCCAATAAGGCTTTCAATGTATGAGGCAAGCTCTGTGTTGCAATGCAGCAGCCAACGCCTAAAAGTAATACCATTGGTCTTATTATTGAATTTCTCAGGATAAAGTTTATAGAACTGATTTAATTCCTGTGACTTTAATATCTCGGTATGCAGGTGAGCAACACCATTTACGCTAAATCCATAATGGATATCCATAGAAGCCATATGCACCCTGTCCTGTTTATCGATAATTACGGTCTTATCGTCATTGAATTTTCTCCTTACCCGGTTATCCAGCACTTCTATGATCGGGACTAGCTGCGGTACTACCTTCTTTAAATAATCAAGGGGCCACTTTTCCAAGGCTTCCGCAAGGATGGTATGATTGGTATAGGCACAGGTCTTGGATACGATATCAATTGCCTCGTCCATACTGATCCCCCGTTTCGTCAGTAAACGGATCAACTCGGGAATTACCATGCTGGGATGGGTATCATTGATTTGTATAACGGCATACTCATATAGGTCATGCAGGCTGCTTCCTCTGCTTATGGATTCTTCCAGAATATACTGTGCTCCGCAGCTTACCATAAAATACTGCTGAAATATACGCAGCTGCTGTCCGGCTTCATCACTGTCATCCGGATATAAGAAAAGAGTCAGGTTTTTCTTAATATCCTCTTTATCAAAATCAATTCCCTCCTTTACCAGACTTTCCTCCACCAACTCCGTATCAAATAAATGAAGCTTGTTGGTACGGTTTTGATATCCAATGACATCAATATCATAGAGGACAGATTTTAATTTAAACCCATTAAACTCCACTTCATAGCTGCGGTCCCTTTTCGTCAGCCAGCTCATTCGTTCGATCCATGGGTTTTTCTCTTCTCTTTGGAGATTATCTTCAAACTGCTGTTTAAATAAACCGAAATGATAATTCAGTCCAATGCCATCACCGGCAAGACCAAGGCTTGCTATGGAATCCAGGAAGCAGGCAGCTAAACGCCCAAGTCCTCCATTGCCCAAGGATGGCTCCGGTTCCACTTCCTCTATCTCTGATATATTCTGTCCGTGTAAAGACAGCAATTCCTTTATCTCATCATAAATACCTAAATTAATAAGGTTGTTTGACACCAATTTTCCGATTAAAAATTCGGCTGAAATATAATACAGTTTTTTCTTATCTTTTACAACTTCCTTAACCGCCGCGAGGCGCTTTGTCATACTAATCAACCCAAAAAGCAGCTGCTTTTTTGTACATTGTTCTATGGTCTTTCCATATTGCTGTTCCAATAATCTGGAAAGAAGCTTTATGGGATCCTCGATCTTTTTACTTACAGTGGTAATATCTCCTGCTCTTTTGCTCTCAAGTACTGCTTCTGCCAGGAATTCTGCTTGCTTTTCCAATTTATCCAGGCTATCCAGTTTCCATTCCCAGTTGGGGGAACCTAACGTTCCTGGTGTATTCAGCCGTCCTTCGTTACCTAATCCCAAAATGTCTTGCACTGGTATAATGGCAGTATCTGCTATATTATCCAGCGTATAGCGGATGAACCGATGGGAAATGGAACCGGTATCATACCCGAAAGAGTATAGTTTTAGGTCAGTTTCATTCTGGATCTGCCCGGACTGGTTCTCAAACCATCCAAGTATGGTCTCATTATCATGGGTTCCGGTATATATAATCATATTTTCCCGGTCAATAAAATTGTTGTTATTTTCTAATGGATCGAAGGTGAACTGTATGATTTTCATACCTTTTAAACCAAAATGATCCCTTAACTGATATACCTGGGGTCTCATCTCCCCCAGATCTTCCGCTACAATAGAAATATCTGGGAGGGTTTCAAACAGCCGGTCAAATAATTCATATCCGGGAGCCTGGGTCCATTCCCCTTCTATTGCAGTTTCACAGGATGCCGGAATCTTCCAGTAGGTATCGAAAGCCCTGAAGTGATCAATCCGTATAATATCAAACAGCCTGGAATTGTAAGCAATTCGATTCAACCAGAAACCAAATCCGTTTTCTCTTATGTGTTCCCAGTTATAGATCGGATTTCCCCATCTTTGTCCTGTACTGCTGAAATAATCAGGCGGTACTCCGGCGATAAAAATCGGGTGTCCATCCTTGTCTAATAAAAAGTCCTCCTGATTTCCCCATACATCCAGTGAATCGATACCCACATAAAAAGGAATATCCCCCATAATTTGAATTCCAGAAGCATTGGCGTAATCCTTTAAGCTTATCCATTGACGATAAAATTCATACTGAAGAAACATTTCATACCGGATATCTCCATCATAAATACTCTCATCAAAACTACGGTCTTTTATCCAGTTCTTATGTACTTCCTCCCATTCATTCCAGCATTTCATCTGATTTTTTTTCTTAAAGGTAAGATAAACAGCATATAAGTAAACCCATTCCTGCTTAGTGAACTCCTCATATGAGTTATCCGGTATAAAATTTAAAAAAGCCTGCCTTAAATAATCCTCTTTATATGTCCTCACTTCCTGATAACTGATCTTACTGGTTCCTTTTCGAAAAGCCGGCGGCAGTTCCTCTAATAATCCTTCCTCATATAACCTGGCTAAATCAAGGTATAATTCATCCCCTGCAAAGGACGAATAGGGCTGATACGGTGATTCTCCATATCCCAAAGGATTTATAGGGAGAATCTGCCATATACGTATATGGCTTTTCTTTAAAATGTCAATAAACTGATAGCTGTACTTTCCAAAATCCCCAATCCCATAATCGGAGGGAAGGGAAGCTACCGGCATTAAAACTCCAGCTTTTCTCATATTTTACACCCATTGCATATCGCAAGTTTACTCGCGATACTGCCACAAATATAACTGGTTGAAAGAATCATAATGTGGCATCCTTTCTACTCTTGTATTTTCTTTCAACCTTCACCTATCGCATATTGCAAGTTTACTTGCAATACCACCACAAACTTTTCCCTATTGCTGCTGTTTATGAACTTCCTTATGCACCAATACATCCCCGGAAAACGGTTTCCGAAAATGGTGAAAAATAGATGGATGTGGATTCCATTATTTTTGAATTACATCCATGTAGTCAATTTTACAGACTTTATATGGCATCACAATATGCTGCCCCTCACCTCCGTCTAAAAGCTTTTTTAACTCATCAAAGGCCTGCTTGGATTTTTCAAAAAAATCTTGCCTGACGGTATTCATGGCTATTTTGGTATAACCCATAAGGGGTATTCCATCAAAACCACATACAGGTTTAAATATATCCATCTCTGTCAGGGCAAATACTGCCCCAATTGCCATCATATCGGAAGCACATACAATAATATCTGCTTTTTTTGCCCATTTTATAATGATTTCCCTGGTTTTATATTCATTAAAATCACCATGTTTTACAATTAATTCAAAAGGAATCTCTTCCTTAAGTTTTTTCATCGCTTCTAACCTTTGTTCCGTAATATAACTTCCCCTGCCTCCTGCAATATATAACACTTTACTTTTAAACTTATTTTCTTCAATTGTTTTTCTGGCTACATCATACTGAGCTGTAAAATGATCAATGGTTACGGAAGAGGTTTTTTTATTCACTATAGGTGAATCCACTAATACACAATAAAATTCCTGCTTTTCAATTAACTTAACTAAATTCTGGTTCTCTCTGGATAAGTTATAAATAATCAGGCAATTGATCCGCTGGGCTTCTAAATAAGAACTTACCTGTTTCGCAGTCATTCCTTCAAATTGGGAGCTGAAAAAAGTAACCACATCAATCTGGTATTCCTTTGACTTTTCAAAAGCACCGGTTAAATATTGCATGTCTATTTCGTCTATAAACTGGCTGTTATGCCTAATATCAACTATTAGCCCCACCCTGTTAAATACTTTTTTGGAAAGTGAGACCGCTACGGAATTCGGTACATAACCCAATTCCAATACGGCGGCTTCCACCTTAGCTTTCGTTTCATCACTGACTAACTGATAATTATTTAGAACTTTGGATACGGTTGATTTCGCCACACCGGCCATTTTTGCCACATCATTAATCGACGCCATATATACTCCTCTTTTTCCGGAAACCGGTTTCCTGTTTATATAATATTACCATACCTCTACATTGTCAATAATTTTTTTCAGTTATTCCACATAATTTTTTTCAATTATTCCACATAATGTAATTCTTGAGTATTAATTTCGTCAGAATATTGTAATATTCTTTTAAAGAATTGTTAATTTGACTTATACAGACTCGATATACTATATTTATACTTATAGTACATAAAGTTTCCAGAAGTTACCGGAAGCTATCAGTAAACCTATACTATTTCCGCTTATGGCTTTATATATTATAAAGAAAAAGGTAAAGGATAGAGCAAAACAACGGATTAAAAGGTTACTTTGAAAGGAGTTTCATAATGAATGAAATGAACAAAAGGTCTATCAGTAACATTATTGTAGCGATTATACTGGTTCTTGGTGTTATAAGCGCAGCGCTTATTCTGACAAACGGCGTAGTTAAAATTAAAGCCACCAGAACCAATATCGTAGTCACCGGTTCAGCCAAACAACAGATTACCTCGGATTTGATTGTTTGGACCGGCAGCTTCAATGCACAGTCAGCCAATTTACAAGATGCTTATACCAAATTAGAGGCAAGCCGCGATAAGGTATCCACCTACATGACAGGCAAGGATATCAAAAAGGATGATATTGTATTCTCATCCATAACAACAACGATTAATTACGCTATGAACGATTACGGTAATTATACCAATGAGATTGAGAATTATACCTTGAGCCAGACGGTTACCATCAGCTCCAAAGAAATTGATAAAATTACAGACATAAGCAGAAATGCTACAGAACTGCTGAATCAGGATGTGGCTTTTGAATCCAATCCGCCTCAATATTTCTATACAAAACTTGCAGACTTAAAAGTTACTATGCTGGCAGAGGCAACCAAAGATGCAAGAAAACGTGCTGAAATGATCGTAGAGAATGCCGGTAACAAACTCGGTGATTTAAAGTATGCGGATATGGGTGTCATGCAGATTACACCTTTATATTCCAATGCTGTAGATGATTATGGTATTAATGATACCTCCTCTCTTGAAAAAGAAATAACCGCAGTCGTACATTGTCAATTTGAGATTGCAAAATAAACGAAAATAAAAATGTTTATGTTAAAGCAACAAAAGGAACAATTAGATTACCGTATAATATTAAAACCAGTGGAAATACTACTCCAAAAAGGAGTGTATTAAGATGAATGGCAATGCCGAGCTTGCAAACTTTATTTATCAAAACTCACAAATGGGTGTAAATACCATAAAACAGCTGATTGATATTGTTGAAGATAACAATTTTAAGAAACATCTGCAATCTCAATATAAGGAGTACAAAGAAATCCATGAGGCAGCAAAACAATCTCTGAATGCTAGTGGATATGATGAAAAAGGTATCAGTGCATTGGATAAGATAAAAACTTATCTGATGATTAACATGCAGACCCTTACTGATAAAACTCCCTCACACATTTCTGAAATGCTTATTATCGGAAGTAATATGGGTGTTATCAATGCAGTTAAGAACCTCAAAAAGTATAAGGATGCAGAATCTGATCTCCTCGCCCTTATGGAACGGCTTCTTAGATTTGAAGAGAATAATATTCAGCAGTTAAAAGAATTTCTATAAGTATTATAATTAAGGCGGAAGGTTTTCTGAGAACAAATCAGAAAACCTTCCGCCTTATAATCTAATTATTCATTAGTTTCAAAAGATTACTCTTGTTATTAATAAACAATACCCTATGCGTTAAATCAATTTCCTTCATTGGAATTGCAAACTGCATTAAACTAATATGGAGAACATCTAAGGAGTTTACCCCATAGATGCTTTTCACATCTGTCACGCTTCTTAATTCTTATGTTTTCTACACACAATTGTACTTTTTAACTTACTTTCTTCCTGCTGGCTTTACATAAATTTATACCTGATTTGAAACAGAATTTCTCAGCGTAAGTTAAATTTCATCCAGTTTAAATTAAATTTACCGCCGCTGATATTAACTCTGATCGTATAGGTACCAGCTGATAAATGAAAGGGTTCGGAAGTTACGGTTGCCCATACATCTCCGGTATTGGTCCCAGTAGTCGCCAGAACATTGCCGTCTTTCATTAACTGAACCTGTGCTCCCCCATCCCAGCCTTTTACTCTGTAATCTACGGTGTAAGTTCCTTCTGCCGCAACCGTGATCGTATAGTCCATCCAATCACCGGTATCGATATATCCTACATTCTGCCCGCCGCCGACATCACCGCAGGGTTCTGTCGCTACATCAAACATATTGATATAGTTTTCTGCTTCCACCAGTATAGATACCGGTCCAGAAATGGTTATTACAGCGGTTGCCGTATCGGAAACTGTCATTCCTGATTTATAAGCTGCCGCTTTGATCGTTGTCGTAGCCGACACCGTAAATGATCCTGCATATACAATTCCGTTTGTCTCTGACGGTTCTGTTCCATCCGTCGTATAGCGTATGGCTGCTCCGGGAGTTGCATCTGTAATTGTTACGGTCTGTGCTGTCCCAAAGGTACCCGAGGCAGGATTGATTACCGGTGTTGCTGCTTTTTCAGCAGACGCCGTCGATTTAAATTCCATCCAGTTAAGATTGAATCCGCCGCCGCTTGCATTAATTCTTATTGTATATATACCTGCCGTTAGATTAAAGGCATCGGAGGTTACGGTCGCCCATATATCGCCTGTATTCGTACCGGTAGCCGTTATAACATTGCCATCCTTCATTAACTGAATCTGAGCTCCTCCATTCCATCCTTTTACTCTATAGTCCACCTTATAGGTTCCTGTTGTGGGTATATTAACAAGGTAATCCATCCAATCACCGGTGTCGATATAACCTACATTTTCTCCGCCTCCAACGTCACCGCAGGGTTCCGTTGCCACACCGCTCATACCGGTGTAATTTTCTGCTTCTATTTTAAGTGACGCGGGCACAGAAGCTATGGTGATTACAGCGGTTGCCGTATCAGAAGCCGTCATTCCTGATTTATAGGCAATTGCTTTTACTGTTGTAGTAGCCGATACCGTAAAAGTTCCCGTATATACGATTCCGTTTGTCTCTGACGGTACTGTTCCATCCGTTGTGTACCGTATGGCTGCGCTGTCCGTTGCGTCAGTAATTGTTACCGTCTGTGCTGCAGCATAAACTCCTGTCTTTGGAGTAATTACCGGAGTTTGAACCTTGGTAGCGTTAGCTGGAGTTATGGAAAACCAGTTGAAATTAAAACCGCCTTTGCTAAAATAAGTTTTCAGCCTTTGGACCCCTGCTTTTAAGTGAACGGTCCCCGTAACCGTAGACCAATTACCTGTAACAGGTATCGTTACCGTTGATAGTACAGTACTTCCGCTGAGATTTGATTTTAATTGGAGCTGCCCTGGTGCGTTACTGTTATTAATGACTCTGAAGGAAACGGTATAATCCGCTTCCGAGGTTACATTAACATCATATACTGCGGAATCTCCGGAATCAATGTAAGCAAGACTCATTCCACCCTCAGAGCAGACTTCTGTCATACAGCTGAAGTTGGTATAATAATCTTCTGCCTCTATAAGTCCCGGGACAACCTGTGGTTGTGAATCAGGTTGTGGTGCCGGTACCGTATCAGCCGGTACTCCATTGTTTATAAAAGGATTTACTGTCAGTGTAGCTCTGGCAGGTACATATGCCGAGCCCGTATTGCCCTGGCTGTTACAGAACTGTACAAACTGGGTGGAATCTGTCGGATTCCAGATTACTGCACTGTATACTGTTCCTTTCTTAAATACCTGATAGCTGGTCCAGTTGCTTGACCAGACATCGGTTGCACGGTTACCCTTTGCAGCCATATTCTGAACAAACCAATACGAGTTGAATCTTTCGTCATCCGGAAGCTTGCTGTTATCCCATTTATTGATAACTGCCTGGGGATTAGAAAGTGCTTCATAAGGCCATGTAATATGAAACCATCCTTCCGGATCTGCATCCGGTTTTCCTTCAGCGGCAAGTTTTGCCTGGTATGCATCTTCATCTCTTCTATAGTCACTGTTAATTCTGGCTGCAATTACCGGATTATATCCTAAGTAGGTTAATACCGGTGAAACCGGCAGCCAGTGAATACCATAGATACAGCTTGGATTCCCTGAGAAGTAAGTTCCGTAAGTGTATGCATTACCCCAGACCATACCTGTTACTCCCGGGTCATAGTCACTGGCCCAATTATCCTGATCATAGTCAAACCAATATTGTTCGATTGCATTTACTTCCAAGGTAAAACCCCAGATTCCTGCATCCCTGTAAGTATCATTACCTGTAGCCAAACCCCATAAATATTCTCCTGCCCAGGCAAAGGTTGCCTCAGAAGACGATTCCTGATTGTTACTGCTTTGGTTATCACCATATCCGCCTGCCCAGGAATGCCCTTCGTAGGGATCAAAGTTTCTCATCCAGGGATACATCGGGTCATTTCTATACGGGTTTTGCGCATCTCTTAGGAGCTGTTCTACCATGCCGCCGTAATCCCTGACAAAATTCTTATCATAGGAAGCAACCACTCCTGCCGCAAAGGTAAAGTATCCCCATAGAAAATGGTGATCGGAAAGATTAATCCCCATTCCATGATCACCGCCCTGTCCGATTAAGGTTCCCCAATCGGAGGAGTAGTACATATAGTAAGGATAATCATCAGAACCGTCGTAGGTTAACCAGTTTACCAATATCTTTTTTAAGATACTGATAAATTCATCCCGCATTTCGTACTCACCAAGCTGCTGCGAGATCAGGATAGCCATTGACAATGGATGCATTTTTTTGCCTTCCCAGTAAGGGTCTGCTACCCAGTAATCCTTGGTAACACTTTCTTTAAACGTATTTAAGTAGTCTAACATCTGTTGTCTATTGTAGGAACCCGATTCTGTAGGTTCACCAAAGGACGGTGTAATACCGTAGAATTTATTGGTCGTAGTAAAGGAATTACCCTCCAGGACTTTCATGGTTCCCCGTGCTGAGGTATAGTTCATGTTTTTCAGAGCATCACCGGTATATTTCCACTGGGTCGGAAAAAGAGTCATCAAGGTGTTAGAGGAGAACCCCCCGCGCTTTACCTCTATCGTATTGGTATAGGTAGTAATAACATCTGCCTTATTTTCGTCATAACGGTAGGAAACCGAGGTATCTGTAACCACAGCATAGGCATGCTGGTATACATAGTTCAAATCTGCTCTGCCGGGAAGCAGCCCAACAACCATATAATTTTGTCCGCTTCCAAGACTTATTTTTATCTTGCTTCCGACTCTTGTAAATACGGTACCTGCCGGTGCGAAAATTCCATAATCGTGGGTTAATACATCCGTTACCGGTGCCGTATCGGTATTGGTTACTTCTATCCCGATATGATCCGTTGTTATGGTGTCACCGTCATTTGCAAGAATGGGACGATTGTTGTCATCAAACAGTCCTGCAATTGCGGTACCCGATACTTCTACCGATTTCGGATCCGTAAAGGTATTGTATATGTAAGGTGAACCTTTGATTAGTGTTGTCTTCATCTTTGGCGTATCATTATCACTAAATACAATATCCGCCGAGTAATCCCCATAGCCGTCAAGTTTTGCCACAGGCGTATTTACAATACTGCTGGTATTTATATAGAGATCCATATTATTACATTTGGTATCCATTCCTCCGTCATTCGGAGCTGTAAACAATTTACTGGCATAATAAAATCCAAGGCCGGTATCATAATACTGATACATGAAAGGTAGGGCTGCGATTCCGTCACTAAGCCGTTTATAAATAACGGAGGTCCACCAGTCATTGGAGGGAATCGGCCCCGTAACATTACTTGTAACGTACTTTGGGTCTCTTGGCTGTGCCAAAACAGCGTCATCCGTTAAATAACTGCCCTGTCCGTCAGCTACTGTCTGGGGAGTCGTCAATGGTTCAATGGTATAGGTCGTATGAGGGTCTCCGGTTACATACTGCAGAACTTTAAATTCATGGACCGAGTAGCCTGAACCTCTGCCCATTGCAATCCCCTGCATCCTTACATACCGAGCCGAAGCATAGAGAGGAATCATTTCCGGTTCGCCGGTTCCGTGCATCTGCCGGTATATGGTAGTCCAATTCTGGGCATCATTTGATATTTGTATGTCATATATCCTTCCAAACTCAGCATCCCAGGTGATATCCACTTCCCCTATAGTTTGAATCTGTCCAAGGTCTACATACATCCACTGGGTATTGGGATCTCCCGTCACATCCGATAACCAATAGGTCGACTGGTTTCCGTCAACTGCCTGTGCACCTGTCAGCGGAACTGTAACATTGCCGTTGGCATCTTTTGACCACCAGGGCTGTAGAAAGGACGAAACAACTACCGGTTTATTCAGTGCAAGATTTACCGTATTCTTTGGAGGAACTGCAGCACCTCCTGTACCGTATACTTTAAAATCACGAAGAGCAACACCATATCCGGTAACACATTTTGCCGCATACACACGTACATAACGTCCGGTTCCAGTGACGGTCAGATCTTCCACGCAGTAATTATTTCCATTTACATCCGGTACTCTGGTGCCTCCGGTGCCGTTATTCTGTGTATAAATTGTCTGCCAATTCACTTCATCTGCAGATACCTGTATTTTATACTGGGTGGCATAGGTATTAGGACTTTGCCAGGATAACACCACACGGTCAATATTTGCCGCTGCACCCAAATCTACATCGAGCCACTGATTGTTAATATTCCAGGCTGCCCCCCAGGCTGTATTAATATCTTCATCCGTTGCTCTTGAAGCCACATCACCGCCATTAACGGTGGAAGCATAGGCTTGCCTGCCCAGTGATAGAAGGTAAGACCCCGCAGCTGCTTTTACTTCCGGTATCCCAGCCATTTCAAAAATCATACAAATTGTTATTAAGACAGCGAAATACTTATTAAAATTTTTTCTAAATATATGAACCACTTTATTCATACCTTTAACCTCCTCATAGTATTAATCGGTTATTTAGGCAATTGCGAAACGATATAGTTTTTTGAATATATCATACAAATCAATACTTGTTTCTAGCTACAGCTGCCCTACGGGCAAGATTCAGCACTGAAATTTTATTATTTGTATGATAATGATATATAAATACAATATTTGTGTTTCGCAATTACCTGTTAATCTGTTTATATATGCTTCAAACAATATGCGGCAAACATTGCATAAAGAAATAACGTATAACTGGTATAAATCAGGACAATCATCGAATAAGCTGAATCTTGCCCAGAGGGCACTGAAGCTATGAAATTCGTATTAATTGTATGGTATATTCAGAAAACTAAATAGTTTCGCAATTACCAAATAATAATTTTAATAGAAAAGGAGTGCATCCCTTACCCTCTCGTCCAGTATTTTAAGCTTCTTGCAGCAGGTTAAAGTTCATCCAGTTTAAGTTAAATTTGCCGCCGGTTATATTTACTCTGATTGTATAGGTTCCGGCGGTTAAATGAAAAGCCTCCGAAGTCACCGTGGCCCACACATTACCGGTATTGGTACCGGTTGTTGCGAGTATATTACCGTCCTTCATTAACTGAATCTGTGCTCCGGCATCCCATCCGTTTACTCTATAATCTACTGTGTAATTTCCTGCCGTGGTAATTGTGATGGTATAATCCATCCAGTCACCCGTATCGATGTATGCGACATTCTGCCCGCCTCCAACATCACCGCAGGGTTCTATTGCCACATCACTCATATTGGTATAGTTTTCTGCTTCTATTTTGAGTGATGAAGGTACTGCTGATATGGTGATTGCAGATGCTGCTATATCAGAAACTGTCATTCCTGACTTATATGCAATTGCTTTTACTGTTGTCGTAGCCGATACCGTAAAGGTTCCTGCATATATTGTCCCGTTGGTTTCTGACGGTGCTGTTCCATCCGTTGTATACCGTATCGCTGCTCCTTCTGTTGCTTCTGTAATTGTTACCGTCTGGGCTGTTCCATAGGTTCCTGATACAGGGGAGATTACCGGTGCTGCTACTTTTTCAATTGGCACCGAGGGTTTGAATTCCATCCAGTTGAAATTGAAGCCGCCGCCGCTTATATTAACCCGGATGGTATAAGTGCCTGCTGCCAAATAAAAGGCATCAGAGGTTACGGTTGCCCATACATTCCCTGTATTGGTACCAGTAGTCGCCAGTACATTACTATCTTTCATTAACTGAATCTGTGCTCCGGCATTCCATCCGTTTACCCGGTAATCTACGGTGTAGTTTCCTGCTGTGGCAATGGTGAGCGTATAATCCATCCAATCACCGGTGTCGATGTAGCCTATATTCTGTCCGCCTCCAACATCACTGCAGGGTTCTGCTGCCACATTACTCATATTGATATAGTTTTCTGCCTCTATTTTAAGTGACGAAGGTATTGCTGATATGGTGATTACTGAGATTGCTGTATCAGATACTGCAATGCCTGTCTTATAAGCAATTGCTTTCACTGTTGTCGTAGCAGATACTGTAAACATCCCTGTATATACTGTCCCGTTTGTCACTGACGGTGCTGATCCATCCGTTGTATACCGTATGGCTGCCCCTGCCGTTTCATCTGTAATTGTTACTGTCTGTGCTGTTCCATAGGTTCCTGATGCGGGGGTGATTACCGGTGTTGCTGCTTTTTCAATTGGTGTCGACGGTTTGAATTCCATCCAGTTGAAATTAAAGCCACCACCACTCACATTAACTCTTATGGTATAAGTACCAGCTGCCAAATAAAAGGCATCAGAGGTTACGGTTGCCCATACACTTCCTGTATTAGTACCAGTAGTCGCCAAAACATTACTATCTTTCATTAACTGAATCTGTGCTCCGGTATTCCATCCGTTTACCCGGTAATCTACGGTGTAGTTTCCTGCTGTGGCAATGGTAAGCGTATAATCCATCCAATCACCGGTGTCAATGTAGCCTATATTCTGTCCGCCTCCAACATCACTGCAGGGTTCTGCTGCCACATTACTCATATTGATATAGTTTTCTGCTTCTATTTTAAGTGAGGAAGGTATTGCTGATATGGTGATTGCAGAGGTTACTATATCCGAAGCTGCAATGCCAGACTTGTAAGCAATTGCTTTTACGGTTGCCGTAGCAGATACCGTAAAAGGTCCCGAATAGATTGTCCCGTTTGTCTCTGATGGAACTGTTCCATCCGTTGTATACCGTATAACTGCTCCTGCTGTTGCATCTGTGATTGTTACGGTCTGTGCTGCATGATAGGTTCCCGTTACCGGTGTAATTACCGGTGCCGCCGCTTTTAAAACCGACGTACCGTTTACTTCAAATTCCCACAAGGAATAACCATAACCTGTTGCTCTGGCAGTTCCCAGCATTCGTACATATTGTCCCATAACAGGCACATCGAAGGTAATCGTTTCCGTTCCGCCGGTGCCGCCGTTCTTCTTATAAGCATCCGTCCAATGGACCTTATCTCCTGATACCTGAATTTTGTAATCTTTTCCTGCTGCTGTCTCCCAGGAAAGTTTCACCCCTGTGACGCTATAGCTTGAACCCAGGTCGACGCTTATCCACTGGGAATCTGTCCAATCCGATGCCCAGCGGGTATCCATATAACCGTCAAAAGCAAGGGACCCGGATCCGGAAGAAGCAATTCCAGTCTTATTTAATGCAATATTATTCTTAAGAGAAGTATCAATTTTAATAACCGACGTTGCCACATAAGAATCCTTCATACCTGTTTTATATGCTATGGCTTTTACCGTGGTATCAGCTGATACCGTAAAGGGTACCGTATAGATTGTTCCAGACGATGCCGTCGGATTTGACCCGTCTACGGTGTATCTGATAGTAGTTCCCGGGGTTACATCCGTTATCGTTACTGTTTGAGCTGCTGCATACACACCGGTTATGGGTGTGATATCCGGCTGCTCTGCATTGTTGGAATAATCCGTAATAAAGTTCCTCATATTACCGGCTTTTGCAGTATCGCCTGTATTGTTGACAATGTGCGTTATCTCACCATTTCCATTCAGGAAAACACTTGTTGCATTATGTATTTTTACACCTGCAGTATCCGGGCACTGGATGGCACTGTTTAGTTTTACAACTGCATCTCTGAAATAAGAATAAACTCCCATACCCCAGGTTTCATGGGAAGTTACCGTATCTGCGACCTTGTAGGAGGCATATCCATACTCTGTTCCATCCATAAAAGCAGCCTGATCCGGTACATCATATGCCGTTTCACTCTGGTAAAAATATACAAGGCCTCCGTTGCCGTTCCAGATTGTGCAGTTCTGGTTAAAATGTTCACAGAACAGGCCATACATGGTTACATTATTACCATTTACAATAAGACCGTTTTTAGCAGTGTTCTCTGTCCAGCCTACTCCAGTTCCATGGTCTGCTCTCCATACCCAGAAATGATCTCCGATTACATTGCTGCTGTTTATTGCAACACAAAGATCTGTCTTTCCGGCATCGGTTCCGCCAACCCGGAAGAACAAGTCGCTAAGTACCGAAGGATTTGCCGAATGGCCTGCTGTGCTTGCGGCAGGTCCCATCTGAAGTAATACCTTTGAATTATTAAGACCGGCTTCAAAGAGGATACCGGCTATTCTTACTCCGTCAACATCTGCTACAGTCATAGCGGCAGTCCCATTATCCGGGGTCAGGGTTGCCAGCCCAAGACCAAGTAAAACGGTATTGGCCTGTGTTACTCTTAACGGTTCGCTAAGGTGATAGATACCCGGTGTAAATAAAATGTTCTTTCCATTTTTCAGTGCCTGATTTAAGCTTGCTGCTGTTGAGGTGTCAGGATGTGCCACTACAAACTGATCCAGGGACAGAGACGTTCCAGGTCCAACACCATTCTGCCAGGTAACTCCCTGTGCATTACTCCTGAGTCCTGGAACAAATACACGGTAGTTATTGCCGTCAAAGTAAAGAAATGGCTTCTCACTGATTACAGGTGTCTGATTAACTACTGTAAATCCTCTGGCTTCATAGGTGTCAGAAGGCGCACCGGTATCCCCTACAAATACCATGTTCCAGTTGGAGTCGTTCCAGGCTTTCATCTGACTGTTTCTTGTAAAAAATTGCTGCTGGGATCCGGAATAAATCGTACCGTCTATAACAGAATCCGCTATATATCCTCCGCTGGACCAGCTGCCGTCATAGTTGTTCGGATTTGGATCCCATAGCATTAAATCTCCCTTTATATGAACCCGCCTCATGGGAGCTGCCTGTGATATTGCCCAGGTCTCAGTCCCTGCAGGAGCTAATGGATTAGCGGAATAGGTTGGAATGTCGGCAAAATTCTCAACCGATCTCCAAAAATTCATGGTTGCATTTCCTCCGTTCCAGTCCGCTTCGCTGCGTACCGAGCCGGTTATGGTTACATCATCCGGTCTTTGCCCCAGACCTGCTACCTGTGTATAAAAACCTACATTGACATTTGCATTATAGGCACCGGGCTTAAACAGGAGTGCATACCGTTCAGAACCAAATTCATTGTATTGCATTTGATTAAATATGGTATCGCATATGGTTTGAATAGCCGAACCTGACATGGATGGATCAAATATCTTGACGTTATTGCCAAAATCCAGGGTTGTTACCGCGGATACTGTCCCTGATAATAAGGATTCTCCACTGTCATTCACAGAAGCCACCTTATAGTAATAAGCTGCGCTGTCCAAACCAGTATCGGTATAGCTGGTTGAAGTGATCAGGGCATCGTTGACTTTGGTATAGATTCCTGCTGCGGCAAAGGATCTGTATAGATTATATCCTGCTGTACTGGATACCGCTCCCCATTTTAAGCTGACAGAAGTTGCAGCGGCGGAAGTTACACTAAGACCGGAAGGCGGATTAATAGCGACTGACCGGATGTTTATAACGGCCGTTGCTACGTCAGAATCTGCTAATCCTGTTCTTATTCCCATCGCTTTCACTGTGGTAGTAGAAGACACCGTAAATATGCCGTCATACACGATTCCATGTGCCGCTGTAGGTGTTGAACCGTCCAGTGTATACATAATCGTATCGCATGGAGTATCCACCTTAATGCTTACCGTCTGAACGTCCGCGTAAACACCGGAAGGCGGACTTATGACAGGTGTTGATACCTTGGTAGGAATTGCAATAGTTATTTCAGAGGTTGCGGTATCGGATATTCTCATTCCGGCTTTATAAGCAATTGCCTTTACCGTTGTTGTATCCGATACGGTAAAAGCTCCTGTGTATACCGTTCCGGCAGTTGCAGTTGGTACAGAACCATCCAGGGTGTAGCGGATGGTAGCATTTGGAGTCTCATCGGTTATTCTTACTGTCTGTTTTATGGCATAGGTCCCGGATGCCGGCTTAATAACCGGTGTTTTAGCTTTTTGTGTGGGTTCTGCCGCAATGCCGTAAACCTCGAACTCCCTCAGTGAATAGCCGGCGGCCGAATTCCTTTTGGTTCCCTGCAGCCTCACATATTGACCGGTTACCGGGGTAGTAAAGGTGATGTTTTCCGTACCGCCTGTACCCCCTGTTTTGGTATAGGCATCCGTCCAGTTCGCATTATCGGCAGATACCTGAATCTTATAATCCTTTCCGCTTCCTGTGTCCCAGCTTAGTTTGACACCTTTTACTTTGTAGGCGGAAGCTAAATCTACCATGATCCACTGGGTATCCGTGGCGGCTGACTCCCAGCGCGTGGCACTGCTGCCGTCAAAGGCATAAGCTTCTGGATTTCCTGTTGTGCTGGAAGAAGCTGAGGCGCTTTTATTTAACGCTATGTTCTGGCTGTATACATTGAATTCTCCGATTCTCCACCACTTTTCTGTACTGGAGCCGGTTTGCAGGATTTTTATATAACGGGCGGACTGACTCGGAAATTGCAGTACCATTTTGTTTCCAAATCCTGCGCCGCTTTTTAAGGTCGACCAGTTATTTTCGTCATTTGATACCTGAAGTACATAACCGATCGGATAGTCACCGGAATATGCGGAAGTGGTCTCAAAGGAAATCTGGTCAAAGGTTTTACTCTCCTTCATATCTACCTGGAACCATTGTCCGTTAGCCTGGTTTACACCTGTGCTCCACCAGGTATTATAGTCATTGTCCAAGGCATTTTCCGGTGCCTGACCGGTTTCAGTTACCGAGGCCGAAGCCGTCCAGCCTGTTTTACCATACTCCCCTCTGCCAGGCTCAATAGCACCGCCGGTATACTGACTTACTACATTGATAAACTCTGTATTCGGTGTGAAATACTCTGTGCTGAATTTGCTCCATTTGGAGGCAATTGTATTGGCATCATCACGATTGACATCCGGTACGGGATTTACATTCGTGTTATAAAAGCCAAAATTACCACCTCCGCTTTCATTCATACTTCCTCTTGCCTTATAGGTCCAGTTGGCCCAGGAGATATGATTTTCATTCATTTCAGACATCCATTTTGCCCAAAGGTCATGAAAGAAATAAAAATTGTATTCTCCGAAATTAACAGGAACCTGAAAACGGTTCTGGAATTGAACCGCTTCATCAATTTTCGCATCAATTAAATCATTCTGGGCATCCCAGTTCGTAGGCTGCTCCATGGCATAGGGATGTGCTGTATACACAACATTGGTCCAGCCATAGACAGATGGCGGAGCGATTGCATCCAGGCTTCCAAGTGCTCCGAAAAATATAATATGCTCCGCATCGATTGCCCGAACCGCTGTATAAAGCCTATTCAAAAATGTATTTTTTTGATTCTGCTGATCCTCTGTCTCCGGAAAACCTAATACCGGTTCATTCACCAGCTCATAACCTGCTATGGTTGCATTTCCTTTATAATGTTCCGCCATCTTCTTCCATATGGCTACGGTAGTATCCTGATTCCAGGTATTGGTCCATAACCGGTTGGGATTCGGCCCGGCCTGTCCGCTGCTTGCCCAGGGACTGGCACCGCCGGGAGAAGCATGGAGGTCAAGGACCACATAAATACCTCTTTGTTCACAATTATTCACCAGCCAATCCAGCTGAGTCCATGGGTTTGTCTTCCAGTTGCCGCTCCTATCCATCAGTTCCAGCCAGCTGATGGGAACCCGGACATAATTCATTCCCATGTTTTTAATATGATCCAGGTCACTTGTCTTAAGCCAGGCATTCTGATATCCACGAATCAATTCATCTCCCTGAGTTTGTCCGAAACGGTCATATAATGCTTTTCGCATACTATAGTCATCGCCCATATACACATTGAGTTCAGCCATAGACCAGGGACTGCTTTTACTTCCCCTTTGGAATATAAGAATATAGCGTGCTGCCTGTGCTCCGCAGGTTACTGTAACACGCTGATTTTCCACGGTTCCGGCCGGCATATTAGACCACCCGATTCCATCAAGTGATATCTGCACCAGACTACCGGCAGGATTTCCCGTGCTGGAACCTGCATCAAAGGTAATCTTATCAAAGTACTGCACAGAACCAAAATCCACCTTAAACCACTGTCCATCCTGCTGAGGCACACCTGTCGTCCAGGAGGTACCAGAATTGCCATCAATGGCATTACCTGGATTCGCGCCAACCGAAGCGGTGGCAGTCCATCCGCTTTGACTTAAAATACCTCCTCCGAGTGGGGAAAGCCAATCTTCCTGCATTAACCATCCTCCAAGGTTTGTCCCATGAAGATCTACGATATCCCCTGTTCCGCTGTTATTTCTTATTACTGTTCCGTTTGTCTTTAAGAAGTCAGCCGATGTAAAATCTGCTGCATAGGCTGTCATTGGTACTGAAAAGATAATACCGGATAACATAGCCAGGATTAGTACCATTGATAAGCATTTACTTCCATTTGATTTAACCTTATGTAACATAATTCACCCTCCTAAATTATATAGTTTTACTAGATAAATTTACTTATGATGCCCTCATAAGCATCCCCCCTTCAATTTTTAGGTCACCAAAAAATGCTGATCTACTTCGTGTCAACCAAATTATTCTGATATTGCAGTGTAACTATTAGTATAAAGTGAAAAGCAGCCAATTTATAAGTTGTTATAGAATTGTAATCGTAATTGTGTGGGTAAAGTAAAGAATATAATTTGATTAGATGGTCTAAAATGTTCACAATCATTCCTTCTTGTGATTCTTCCAGTTCTATTGAATTATGTAGATACGCAAGCCCTTCCATATATATCATGTGAGATTAAAACACATTGTTCGGGTGTAATGTTAAATTTTTTAATTGCCCAGGCAAAATTAATCTTTTTATAAAAACACTATACAATAAATTGAAAATTTTTACATTTGATATATTTAAGGTATTTTATTGTATAATTTTAATACCAGGGATTGTACACCTCCCACGAATTACCTTCCATGACTGTAACGCTCCTAGAAAAAAGGAGCTCATACACTGTTTTTATATAGTGTATAGCTCCTTATTGCACCGTTTCTTATTATCCCTCTTTTTTGCCCTACTTCATTTTTACCCTACTTCTTTTTTGCCCACTTCTTTTTTTGTCCACTTCTTTTTTTGCCCTACTTCCTTTTTGCCCTACTTCTTTTTTGCCCACTTCTTTTTTGCCCACTTCTTTTTTTGCCCTACTTCTTTTTTTGCCCTACTTCTTTTTTATAATTTACAACAACAGTGGACGCGTTATTAGTAGCGACCATTTTTCAGAAATTCTTTCTAAATAGTTCCTTAGTTATGAACACTTACACTTCTTTTTTCTCCTATTACTTTTTACCTCTACTTTTTCATACCTCTTAATTTTGTTAAGCCCCCTCAACCATATCTCGTCTGCGGTATCCGATAAAGCCAACTGCCATCAGTGCGATGCTGATTATTGTCATGCTGATAAATACCGTACCATCAAATTTATCTACCGGCATTCTTGGAACCCAGCTTTGAACCGCAGTTTTTGAAAACCATTCCGGGAGTTTTAAAATACCGCCAAAGTAGTTTAAAGCAAACGAATATCCAAGATATACATAAATAACTTTACCTAACCTGGGTACCCAGCCTAAAGCTATCGCTGCAAGTCCGGTAAAAAATAATACGGAAGGCAGGAAATTATAGCCCGCAGCAATAAAATCACCCATATTCATGGAAGAACTGCCTCCCATTGCAGAAATCGCCGTACCACCAAGCCCGCCTGAGGCCAGTAAAATTCCGATTACTCCGGTCAAGACAGCTAATATGACACTAGTCCAGTAAAGTTTAGTCCGGGTTACTTTCGTGGAATAAAGCTGGCTCAGATGCAGCCTTGCCTCTTCTGAAAAAAGTTTATTTATGATAGCAATGGGTAAAATAGAAACCAACCCAATCATTACCATGATAATAGTTCCGGTAAAGGAGGCTTCAATGGAAACACCAGCCATTGTAAACATTTGGCTCATCATTTCATTACTATTTAGGAAAGTCTGCATATCTCCGTATATGGAACCATAGGCTGCCCCCATGATTACAAACCCAATGAACCAGCTGATTATAACGCCTTTATTTAGCTTGAGAAACAGACCTGGCACGGACAGCAGAGACTTTTTGGCAGCTGCCCTGCCTTCTCTTTCTGGTAAGTAACCGGCTCCCATATCACGGCCGCCTTCAAGGGCAAAAGCGATAATTACAACAAGAATACAAAAGATTACTGCAATCATTAGTGGAGCCACATTATTAGTAGTAAATGGATACGTCAGATATGTCCAGCCCATTGGATTATATATTGATAAGTCAGGGTTTGATACATCGGTACCGGCTCGAACAATATAAAGTAAACCCACGAGACCAAGAGCGGAACCCGTTGCACCTGAGGAAGTTGACATAATCTGTGCCATAACCAGGGCAATTACTGCTCCCAGTATACCGGCCATACCAATAGAAGCGCCAAACAAAAAGGCTCCTTTTGCAGTAATGGTATCCGCACCAAAACTGGTCATAACCACGCCGATAAAAAGCGCTAATACTAGATGAATGAAGACTGTTTCGGCTGTTACGGCTAATGAATTGGCTTGACGTCCTACCTGAAAGGATCGTACCAGCTCAGTAAGTCCATGATCTTCTTCCTTACGGGTATGGCTCACAACATGCAAGGCAGCCACAATCATTGCAAATAGACCGCAGAATAACAACATTTCATTAGCATACATAGCTCCTAACGTATAATCCGCCGCGGTTCCAACCGGTGTCGTACCTACCATAGAAATCATGGCAGGATTCTGCATGGTCTCATACATTGCCATCAACCCCTGCCCCTTACCGATTTCCACAAAAGCCGGAACAAATCCGGCAGAAAATAATCCCAGACCAAGAATCCAGATAATAATTTTTTTCCAATCACGTTTCAGATATTGTACAAACAATACATTCCAACGCGCAAATTTTTCTTTCATATAAAAACTCCGATCTGCGTGCTTTCGCACACATACTGATATATTATCTTGCTCCGATTCCCTGTCAAACCTCATAATGACGCATAAATAAGTCTTCAAGGGTAGGCGGCACCGCCTCAAACTTCTTAACACCTATTTTTGCCGCTTGGGATAATATATCATTGATATATACATTGTCTGCAGAGAACGTAGCCTGGCTGCCCTTTTGTTTAAAATCATGGACACCGTTCACCAAAGCCATCCCCGCTACATCACCGGTTGTTTCTATCGTCACAGTAGAACGGGTTAAGTGGCGTAATTCATCCAGAGTTCCGGTTTCAACTACTTTTCCCTGACGGATGATAACCACCTTATCTGCTAAACGTTCAACTTCGCTTAAAATATGTGAGGATAGTAAAATCGCTTTTCCCGAGTGCTTGATTTTTTCTACCTCATCCTGAAATACAGCTTCCATCAAGGGATCCAGACCGGAGGTCGGTTCATCAAAGATATATAGATCAGATTCCACCGATAAGGCTGCTATCAAACCAACTTTTTGGCAATTCCCTTTTGAATAACCTTTTGATTTCTTTTTCGGATCCAGCTCAAAACGTTTTATCAGATAGTCCCGTTTTTCCTTGTCTCCACCACCATGTAATTTTATAAATAAATCGATAATTTCACCGCCTGTTAAGCTGCCCCATAGTGAAACATCTCCTGGAACATATGAAATCCTTTTATGAATCTCAAGGCTGTCCCTCCAGACATCCCTGCCAAAGATTTTCACCTCTCCGGCATCACGGTTGATGATACCAAGCAACGTACGAATTGTTGTTGATTTACCAGCGCCGTTTGGTCCAATAAAACCTACCACTTCACCGGCTTTTACCTTGAACGTAACATCATGTAATGCTTTAAACTTACCAAATTTTTTTTGCAATCCCTGCACTTTAACAATCTCTTCCATAACGTTAAAACTCCTTTTTATTTTTTTAAGGTTTTATAACGTGCTTTCCAGTCTAAAGCAAAGTAATAACCGCCGCGGTTTGTTTTGAACTTTTATTATATAATTAGTTCATATCTATATATTATTTTCTTTGTTTTAAACCAAAGTTCATTTACGAATTCATTATATAACTATTTTTCTAATCCGTCAATTAAAATACAATTAAAATCTTTTCTTTGCTTATTTTGAACAATAGTAATCTCATTTAATACTATAGATTATTCTATTTATAAATAACTGTTTGATAATTCAATACGATTCCTATATAATATTAGAAAAAGAATAATGCAAAAAAACTTCGAATAAACAGTTTCAATATGATAATCAGAAAGCAGGAATCAGGAATGGATGGTTATATAAAGCGAACCCAGGATAAAAAAAATCAAGTTTTAAAAGCCGCTTTTAACTTGATGAATCAGGATACCGGCATAGAAAATCTAACAATGGATGAAATCGCTAAGAATGCCAATGTCAGCAAAACCTCGGTTTTTAAATATTTTGGCAGTAAAGATAATTTAATTTATGAAGTGTTTAAGATTTTTTTAGATAAATTAGGCGAAACCGCAAAGGAAATCATGGTGCAAAATAAACCCTTTGAGGAAACTCTCATTTTAATGAGCCAGAATAAAATCCATTATTTAGAGAAAGTCAACCGGCAGTTTTATATCGACCTGATGGATTTTTATACGAAAAAGGGAGATGATGGTCTAACTTTAATTATGCAGCAATATAACAAGGAAAGCTCTGGTATTATGCTGGATTTATTCCATCGTGGACGCAAAGAAGGCAAGGTTGATCTAAAATATTCCGACGAGTTTCTTATGATTTATTTTCAGGCCCTGGTAGAAGGCATTTCCAGTCCTCATATCTACCAAAAAGTTCTTCCATATACCGCCCAATGGACGGAACTGCTGATTAAAGGCATTGCGCCTAACAACTAAGCTTAAGACAAATGGGAGTGTCTAATCACAGCCACTCCCGGGAAATATAACCTTTTAAAAGTTTATCATTCCTGCGCACTCAATCCAGCACCTAATCTGCTTCCACCGGCTACCAGAAAAAGCTCTCTATTTTTATTGGTTATATTTCCCATCATTTCATCAGCGTAAAACAATATAATATCATCCGGTAATTTTACGTGTATTTTATGATTGATCTCCCGTTTATTTACATGGGCAATTGCTTCCGTAATAATTTCTTCCGCTGCTTCCTGCTCAGCATTTAATTTCACTTTTCCTTCCTCAAACCGGGTTGTTTGAAGTATATTCTCAACCAATTCATTTAACCAATCCGCATCATTGTATATCGTAGATAAAAAATCTTTTTTTACGGTATCATCTATTTTATCATAGTTATTTAAAAAGGTACTCGTAAGCCCCATAATTCCGGTTAATGGAGTTCGTAAATCATGGGATATGGATCGTAACATATCAGCCCGTAATCTTTCTCCCTGGATTTGCAGCTGCACCTCCTGCTGTTTTTCGTATAATCGTTCCCGTTCTAAAACAACAGCAATCTGAGGTATCATTGCATCAATAAATGCCTTTTGCTCTTTCGTCAGTATTTTTTCATTTTGTAAAGCAATCCCGATCACACCTACTACCCCATTTTGACTTAAAATCGGTGTATAATATCCTTTTGCACCTGAGTACAAGTTGGTTCCAAATCCACATGGGCTTCCTGATTGATAGGTTTCCTGCATTGCTGCCTTATCAATTTCATTTTCAAATATATTTGCACCTTCTACCTCTTTATAACAATGAAGTCCATTAGAATCATAAAATTGCGCAATTACATATGCTTTGAACTGTTCCCCGATTTTATTTGTCGTAACCTTAGCCAACTGTTCCAAACTGCTTACTTCTAATAAATTTTTACCAATCGCATGAAGGGAAGCTATTTTTTCCTCCCGTTCGATTACCATTTGTGATTCATTTTTTATTCTTATAGTAAGCATGCTTGTAATAAATCCAACGGAAAACATAACGATAAAGGTTATGGGATAATCGGGATTGTAAACCTGAAGTGTATAAATCGGTTCTGTAAAAAAGAAATTATAAAACAATACGCCAAAAACTGATGCCATCAAACTATACAAATAACCTCCAGCGAGATAGGAATACACCAAATTACCTAGTAAATAAATCATAATAAAATTAGACTCAAACATATTGACATATTTGAACAGTATTGAAATCCCAGTACATAAGAGCATGATTAAAACCATTAGTAATAAGTTTCTTACAACTGATATGATTGTGGTAACCTTCTTGTTTTTATTTGCAATGAGAAACATAAAAGTATATCCCTCCAACTCTTTATGATATATGTATTATATGGCATCCAATAAAATAATCAAGTGCCTTTCTAGGTATTAATATAGTTTTAGCCTCCTTTGACAATTCAAGTAGAATCATCAAAGGAGGCTAACCCTTTTTTCCTATTCTTTTTTAACCTTCCAACTATAACTTCCCGAGAGTATATTACTGAGTTTTATGTATCCTTCTTCTAACACTTCCCAGGACTCACAGAACTCTCCCACCAGGCTTAAAGCTCCTTCAGACCTCCATGGGATATAGATATCCGCCCTGCATCCGACTGGAATTACAGCACTTAATTCAATTCCATTCTCCAGTTCACAGCAGGACATCTCTGCTTTTCCCCGGACTGTGAATACAGAACCTTTTATGGATTTTATATTCTCCTGGATATATGGCTTGATTTCAAGCTTTTGGTATCCAGGTTCTAAAGGCCTGATTCCCAGGACAAATCGGGAGATCCATTCTTTTACATGTCCCATCATGGCATGATTGCGGGAACGTCCCAAACCATTCCAAAGCTCTGTATAATTCCAGAACTCCGGCAGTGTCGTCAAACCCTGGTCCACATGATGTCGGTAACTTGGTTGTGTTGGATTCATGACCATCCGATATACTACATCATTCCTTCCCTCAGAGGCAAGAGCATGAAAGACCTGTTTTAAACCTACTTCTCCCGAAGTCAGGTGATCACCGGTTTTTTGAACAGCCTCCAATAGTTTCTTAAGAACAGCATCCTTCTTCTCTGTCTTTATTATTCCGGAAAAGAGAACGCAGCCATAGCTGGCCTGGCTGTCATTTCCATAGATTTCTCTATCCGGCTGATAACATTCTATATCTTCATAAAATCCGGTCCTTATGTTTTGCGCCAGTTTAAGATACTGCTCCATCTTCTCGTTGTCTCCAAGAATACCGGAAACCTTACTTACAGTAACCGCCTGGAGGTAAAAGGCACAGGTAGCCACCAGCACCGCCGGTGTATTTTCATTTAACTGCCCCCATTCTCCCATATGGGCATAGTCTTTTAGCACGCCATTACGGGCTGATTTGTTAAGGTGCTCCAAATAGCCGCACATCATCGAATATGCACCTTTTAGGATCGCGGTATCTCCGTATTCCAGGTAATAATACCAGGGTGTCATAATACAAGCCCCGCCCCAGTTAGGATCTTTAAACAACCTGCCGATACGATGATATTCCGGTGCAATTGCAGGCATAAACCCGATATCCTCTGTTTCCCTGTTTAAAAGTCTCTTAAAATCAAAGCCCGGATACTTCTTGTTATTCACTTCCATAGGAGGCTCCGCCAGTATATCTTCTGAAATCTGTGCATCCTGCATATCCTGAATTATTTTAGGAATCCAGCTGCGTATATCATAACCGGCTGCCATAGAAGAAAACATAAGATGTGTTGTTTCAAGCCAACCTAATTTCTCGATTTGGGGGCAATCGGTAAAACTGGACATCATATTGCTTTCTATGGATCGGTCGGTAATCTCATTAATTTTATTTAGTATATCATTATCCGTTGTAAAATCCGAATATTTTTCATTCATTACCCTGACGGCACATCCATCAAAGTTATCCACCGAAGGTATACCAGGAAAGCCTGCTACTTCCACATATTGAAATCCGTGATAGCAAAATACAGGGTGCCATTCCTCCTCACCGGTTCCTGCAATTGTATAGCAGTCTTTCACGCTGCAGGAAAACAAAGTATCACAGCTTTGCGTCGAAGAAGCCTGATCGACACCGCTTCCATCCGGCTTTACAATCTCAGCAGGATACATCTCGACTTTTCTTCCGGCATATTTTAGCGTATCTTTTAGTTTAAGTACGGGAAATCCCGCACTGTTTTTCCCCATATCTACCAGCCAGTTGCCGTTTGGCAGCTCCACAACGCTCTTTGCCCTCCATCTCTCTGCAATTTGAATGGGAAGAAATTCTCTGGCTGAGAGTTTCCCCTTAGGCGGAGTCATCGGTATGGCATTCTTCCACTGAGTCCTGTCTGTACCAGACGTATCCCAGCCTGCTTTTTCTAAGGCTGCCAAAGCATCATAATCCTCTCCGCCATACCAGTTCTGAAAGGTTATGGGACTCTCTGTTATTTTCCAGGTTTCGTTACTTACCAATGCAGTCTCTACAGTTCCATCCCTTCTGGTCAATTCCACCTGGGCGATTAACTTTTTATTACCGCAGATACCGTTCTTTAAAAATATTGTATCATCTTTTTGGTAACGGTGGTACTCACAAAGAGTACCGTCTCCCTTTTTCATTACCGGAGCCGCTGCAAAATTCTCATACTGGCCGTTACCCAGTATTATCCCTAATACATTTTCTCCCTCGGTCAAAAAAGGTGTGATATCATAAGTAATGTAAAATACCCGGCGGTTGAACTCACTTTCTCCAGGTTCATATAAGTTATCTGTCAAGGACTTTCCATTCATGCTGACCAGGAATAAGCCAAGACCGCTGATGTAGGCTCTTGCTTTTTTTATGGTAGCTCTGTTATGGACCTGAAAACTTCCTGTAAGGGCAGGAGCTGCTGCCTTGTCCCCGTCAAAATCGTCGCCTTGTCCAATCCACTCGGCTATCCAGTCGTTTTCCTTAAGAAGTCCCAGTTCAAACCATGCTGTAGTACTCCACCTTGTGACCTGTCCCCAGGCATCCCAGACACGTACTTTCCAACAGATATCCTGCCTGGCGGAAAGTTCTGCTCCCTGATAAGGAATTGCAAAATTATCTGTGCACAGAACTTTGCCGCTATCCCACAAATCAGCTCTTCCTTCTTCAAGTAATTCTTCTTTGGTAGCGGCAAGAATCTGATAAGCAGTCTGTTCATCGCCTTGTTTTTCCGAACCTAATTGATAACTAAAACAAGGATTCGTTATCCCTAGTCCCAGCGGATTAGATAAGTTCTGTGTCATTAGTTTTGATATCTGCATCTATTATAATCCCTCGTCTTTCATTTTAACTGTCTTATTCTTTAACTGTATCACTATTTATCCTTTTACTGCTCCTACTGTCATACCCTTTACAAAATACTTTTGTGCAAAAGGATAGATCAGCATGATTGGTATTAATGCGATGAAAATCTGTGCACACCGAATCGTCCGGTCATCAATCATGGATAATGCTTTATACTGGTCTATGCTTAGCAGGCTCATATCCCTTTTTACCACCACTGTATACAAAAACGATGCTAAAGGATAGCTGTCCGGAAAGTTAGAAAAAATCAATCCGTCAAAATAGCTGTTCCAATGTGTGATAAAAGAAAATAGGGTCAGTGTTGCAATAGATGGCTTTGCACAGGGTACATAGATACGAAAGCAGGTCTGAAACTGATTTGCTCCGTCAATCAGGGAAGCTTCCTCTAATTCCTTTGGAATTCCCCGAAAGAAATTTAACATTAATACAATATTGTAAACCGGCACCGCCAAAGGTAAAATCAATGCCCAGATGGTATCCATCATATGCAGATTCTGAATCAGCATATAACCCGGAATCAATCCTCCTGAAAACAGCATGGTAAAGAAAAATAACCAGACATACACACCTCGTAATCTAAGTTGATTCTTATCTTTAGACAACGGATATGCTGTCATAATGGTAATTAACATCATCAAGGGTACACCGATGATCACTCTTTCCACTGACTTTAACAATGAAATCCAGAAATCTTTTTTCCCAATTACATACTCATACGCATGTATATTAAAATCCACCGGCAATAAGGATACCTTGCCTGCAGATACTGCTGTCGCACTTGAAAATGACATTGCAAGTATATTCAATAAGGGAAACAGACACAGTGCAGCCAAAATAACCAATATTGTATAATTGATTATTTGAAAAATAAGTCTTCCCTTAGTCAATTTTTTCATTCTGTTTCCCTCCTTTAGAAAATGCGGTAATCCGCAAATTTATGAGCCAAATAGTAAGATACCGAAATAAATATTGTGGAAATAATCGATTTAAATAATCCGACTGCGGTAGCCGGTCCATACTGAGCGTCAATCAGACCCATCCGGTAGACAAACGTATCCAGTATATCCCCTGATTCATAAACTGCTTTGCTATACAGGTTAAATACTTGATCAAATCCTGCATTTAATACATTTCCAAGACTTAAAACCAACATCAGTACAATAATCATCCTCATACCTGGGAGAGTCACATGCCAGGTCTGCCTCCAACGGTTGGCACCGTCAATCTGTGCCGCTTCATAAAGATCCGTATCAATACCAAGAATTGCAGCCAGATACACAATTGCTCCATAGCCAAAATTTTTCCATATGTCTGTGGTAATCAGTGTCGGCTTAAAATAGCGGTTGTCTCCCAGGAAGAATATGTCCTGGACTCCAAACTGGTGAAGGATATGATTAACAATACCCGTACTTGGCGAAAGCATATCCAGAAAAATACCTCCAAGAACAACCCAGGATAGAAAATATGGTAAATAAACGACGGTCTGTACCGTTCTTTTAAAACCATTACTATGTATTTCATTTAACAGCAGCGCAAAAATGATTGGAATAAGTAATCCCAGAAGGATTTTCCAAAATGCAATAATAATTGTATTCTTAATAGCCTGATCAAAACCGGGCAGTCCGAATACATAGGTAAAGTTGTCAAAACCTACCCATTTTTGGTTTCCAAACATCCCTTTACTCGGAATGAACTTCTGAAAAGCCATAACCAAACCTGCCATTGGTGTGTAACTAAATACTGCAATTAGTATCAGTCCCGGCAGGAGCATTAAATGCAAGGGCAGTTCCCTTCTGAATACTGATAAGGTATATTTTCTTTTTACATATCTTTTATTATTGTTCCTATTAACACCCATTGCCTAATCATCCTCCATGACATGCTTTTTTCCATCCTCCTGCTTCTGACTACTTACAGCTGGAGGATGGATGAGGGAACCTGCGACAGCCTCTTTCGGTCAGCTTATCACACTAAATTTGTTATTTATTATCGGAATACCATTCATTTACCTCAGCTGTAATCTTATCTCCGCCGGCAGCTTTCCAGTCACTTACCACTTTATCAAAAGAATCCAGGGAACTCTGGCCTGCAATTATCTTAAGGAATTCCTGATCCAGCATATCATCCAGCGTAGACTTGGTGGAGGCCATAATTTCTCCCGGTGCACCAACAAAATTATCGTATACCAGTTCAACATTACTGCTGTTCTGGTAAGCCATCAGTAACTGCTGAGAGCCATTTTCACCAAAAACCCTGTTCCAGCCCCATAAAGTTTTATCACCTTGTAACGCCTTATAACTATAATCCCACATGGAATACTGTTCGCCGGTAAGTTTTCCGGGATCCCCAGTTTTTAAAGGTTCTGCAATTGCCTGGGCTGTTACCTGGTTCTTATTGGGACTGTTAATGGTGACAGGAGAAAGTCTCCATACACCTTCCAAACCATCCCCGGGGTTTGCGTATACTTTATATTCGTTTAATTCAGGATCCAAAACCTTTTCACAGTAAAGATTGAGCATTTGGATTAAAGCCTCCGGATTTTTGCAGTTTTTACTGACTGCATACCAGCTTCCGGTACACATATGTATACCCGGAGTGATTTTTTCTCCTGCTTCTTTCATAGGCAGCATATAAGGCATCCAGTCCGCATTCGGATCTGCATCAACGGTGTCCTGCAGGGGCCACAAAGAGGCTGCATGATAACCATACATGGCACCGCACTTGCCGTTTACTAAAGCTTCCTTGGCTTTATCGCTGTCATTTACATAGAATTCCGAATCCAGAAGCCCCTCTTTATATAACTCGGCTAGACCGCCCAGGGCTTCTTTCATCTTCGGTGTCGTGCTGCCATATTCGAGATTTCCGCCTGCATCCTTAATCCAATATCCCGGATATGCGCCATAAGCATTGGTCCAGCCTTTGATATCAAAGGTATTACCATAAATATCACTGCTTATCGAAAGACCAACCCCACCGTCTCCCGCATATTCCTTAAATGCTTTGAGAATCTTCTTTAATTCATCTAGCGACTTAGGTGCTTCAAGATTCAGTTTCTCCAGCCAATCCTGACGAAGCCAGAGCATCTGCGCTGTTTCCAGATCACAATCCACATAAGGAAGGCCATACTGGACACCCTCGTACGTTGCAGCCTTTATGCTTGCATCCCCCGCCGAAGTAATCAGGTTTTTAACAAAGTCGCTTGCATACTTGTCAAAGTAAGGCTTTAAATCAATAACCAAATCTGATTCTACCAGCTGCTTTAAATCTGATTTTCCAACACAGACAATATCCGGAATCTCCCCGGAAGCCATCGCCGCATTAAATTTCTGGGTCTGTAAATCTGCGCTTGATGCTATCCACAAATACTTCACATCATACCCAAGTTTCTCTGCAATTAATTCAGTCCACAGATTTTTCTCATAGGTTGTATCCTTCATTTTAGCAAAGATATCTGTTTCCATTGAGGAATCTTGTGCACGAGAGAAGGTTATGGGAATTAGACCTTCCGCCTTGGAAGTTATTTTATCTTCATTAGATGCTGCTTTATCCCCTTTTGCTGTTGATGCATTTTTAGTACCTTTATCGCCGCAGCCGGCCAATAAGGACATCATAAGTACGGCCAACATTAATACCGCCAATAATCTTTTCATAAACTTGTTCCTCCTTCACATTTTTACCATGGCAACATTTATACAATCCGGATGTTTTGTACGTTGTGTACAAATTTATTATACAATTCATCACTTTATTTAACACTCTATCTAAAACTTGTTTTATATGACCTTTTGAGGGTTTATACAAAGAAATCCCCCCAAACCATATGGCTTAGGGGGAATCTCGTAGTTTATAATATTTAAGTTACTGTCAAAACTCTTGATGATTTATGCTTCCTTATAAAAACCTTTAATTTCCTTTTGCAGAAACATATGCTCAATTCTCGGCAGGGATATTCCCAGCGTTTCTTTCAGTACATCTTCAATGGTTTCAACCGGTATCACGGTAAGCTGGTTCTTAACTTCTTCCGGCACATCCTTTAAATCAATCAGATTGTCTCTAGGTATAAGAACTTTATTAATACCTGCTCTTTGGGCACCCAGTAATTTTTCCTTTAAGCCTCCGATGGGAAGTACGGCACCTCTTAAGGTTATCTCACCGGTCATGGCAATTTTGGAATCCACTTTCTGACCTGTAATCAGGGAAGCAAGAGCAGTGAATAATGCAATTCCGGCGGAGGGACCGTCTTTGGGAACCGCTCCGGAGGGTACATGGATATGAAGGTCCCTTTCTTTAAAGTTTACCGTATTAAGAGGCAGCCTTGATTTTAACAGACTTAAAGAAATTCTGGCTGATTCCTTCATTACATCTCCTAGTTTACCAGTCAGCATAACCTCTCCGTTTCCTGGCATATCTGTAGCTTCAATAAATAAGATTTCGCCGCCTACCGGGGTCCAGGCTAGTCCGGTAACAACTCCCGGCGGATTATCCTGCTGGGCTTTGTCATGTCTGGAAACCTGTCTGCCAAGAAGTTCCTCTAGTTCCTCTGCCAAAATCTTATAAGGCAGCTCTGCTTTATTTGAAACTATCTTCTCAGAAGCCACTCTGGCAAGGGCTGCCAGTTGTTTTTTCAATCCTCTGACTCCGGCTTCTAAAGTATAGTCATTGATGATTTTATAAAGAATTTCATCTTCTATCACCAGCTGATCTTTTGTCAAGCCGTGTTCTTCTAAAACCGCCGGTATTAGATAATTTTTTCCGATATGGAATTTTTCATCCACAGTATAACTGGAAACCTGAATCACTTCCATTCGGTCTAGCAACGGTCCCGGTATACTTTCCAGGGAATTTGCCGTGGCAATAAAGAAAACATCGGACAAATCAAAGGGAAGATCCAGATAATGATCGGTAAAGCTGTTGTTTTGCTCCGGATCAAGCACTTCCAGTAAAGCGCTGGCAGGGTCTCCACTGTAGCCGCCGGTCATCAGCTTGTCCACCTCATCAAGAACCATGACCGGATTATTCGTTCCTGCCTTTTTGATGCTTTGAATAATTCTGCCCGGCATAGCCCCGATATAAGTCCTTCGGTGCCCCCGGATTTCAGCTTCATCACGGATGCCGCCTAAACTCAACCGGATATACTCTCTCTCCAGTGCTTCTGCAATACTTCTGCCAAGACTGGTTTTACCGGTACCGGGAGGTCCCACCAGTAAAAGTATGGAGCCTTTTTTATCATTTTTCAGTTTCATAACAGCCAAATGTTGAATAATACGGTCTTTAACCTTGGTCAGTCCATAGTGCTGTTCATCCAGTGTCTGTCTGGCCTTGCCCAAATCAATCGCACTTTGTTCGGTTTTTTTCCAGGGAAGCTGTACCAGAAGTTCCAGATAATTGCGGATAACATTATACTCGGAACTGTTAGGTCCCTGGGCATTTAATTTATCCAGTTCTTCCAGTGCGCTCTTTTCAATATCAGACGGCATCTGAGCTTCTTTAATTCTGGTTAGATAATCCTTATCTTTTTTATTCTCGTCCTCATTCCCTTCATTTAATTCCTCCTGAATGGCTTTCAACTGCTCCCTGAGAACGGATTCCCTGTAATATTTATTGGCTTTTTCGGAGAATTTCTCTGAAATCTGTAATTGCAATTCAATGGCTTCCTTCTGTTTTAGCAGATGATCCATAAACCGAAGGCTTCTATCTTTTAAAGATTCTATTTCCAGCAGTTCATACCTTTCTTCATTGGAAACAGGGATATACTGACTTAAATATACAATAAGACTGTTTAAATCCTTAAACTCGTCCACAATCCTGATATACTGTTCCCCACCCTGGAATTTTGCACTGATATCACGGATTACTTTCTTTAAATAGTCAAGCATATCCTCCTGACTCTTATGGTCTAAGTCTGTTTTATCCGGGGCGACCTCATATTCTGCTAAAATCAGCCCGCTTTCAATATTTATTTCCTTTACTTCTACCCTTTCGGTAATATGAACAGTAAGCAGCATACCCTTGTCTGTTTTCTGGGTATCATGAACTTCAAATATTACCCCCAGACGGTAAAAATCCTCAGCTTTTAGATTTTTTTGCCCTAAATTCTGTTTTAATGGCAAGGCAATATTAGTACTATTCTCATCATTTAGAAATTTCAGCTGCCCATCTTCCGGTGTTTTTATGAAAAACTTTGTTGCAACCCCTGGCAATAAAACCGTATTGGATACGGGAAAAACAATTCCCATGTTATTATTCTTTTCTGACATACTATCATCCTTTCCCTTTAAATGAATATTCGTTTATTATTGAATATTAATAATTGCGAGATTCTTTGCAGGTTTCCTATTACAAAATCATCTCGCTGAAAACTTCTATTGTATTAATACCGCATTCTGTATGATTACAATCATCTCCTTTAATAAATCTGCTTTCTCAGTCTCGCTTTTATGGCTATCTGCTGCGATGGCTTTAACCGGATAAAAGATAATCGCCATCAGATTGTCATATCGGTAATTCTTAATAATCTGATTCTTCTTCATATCCTCAATCAGTGTGTAGATATGGCAGATGCCTTTTCTTCCTGAACAGCTGTTGACTAAAGAGGGACAGTTGGAAAACTGCTCTACAAAGCTGTAGATTTCCTTATTTTGAATAATGTAGTTGTAATAACTTCTGATTAGTATCTCAATAAGCTGCTGCCCGCCCATCTTAAGGTCCACACAGCTAAGTAAATAATCAAATATATCTTCAGAATATTCATTATATATATTCTGCAGCATGTTTTCTTTGTTTTCATAGTAAATATATACAGTTGCCGGCGAAACCCCAGCCATCTTTGCGATTTTTGAAATAGAAGCACCATGGAAACCTTCCTCAAGAATGAGTTTGATTACCGCTTCTTTTATGCTTCTCTCTTTTTCATCATCTTTTTTTCTCATGATATCACCTCAACGTAGTTCTATAATAAACGATCATTCACTTATTGTCAATAGATAAAAAATAATTATAATAATTTAATTTTGGCAACTCTTCTTATCACGAAAAATCTTTTATAGTAGTATTCCTTCTTTATCCCGATATTCCTGAGGAGTCTTACCATACTGCTTTTTGAAACTACGGTAAAAATTTGTTATATTATAGTAACCAACTTCCTCAATAATTCTCTCCACGCTCAAACTCGTGTTTCTTAGCAAATATACTGCTTTGCGTAGTCTGAGATCCCTTAGCAGGTAGTTAAAAGTGTAACCGCTTTCTCTGACAACATAGTGTCTTAACTCGCTTTCATCCATCTCAAAGTTCCTGGTAAGTTCCTCTATGGTAACCGTTTTTATATTATTCTTAATATACTGAATTATGGCCGGTAGTACGTATACATCATCCATTAGTTCTTCTAACAGCTGCAGCTCGTTTAAGTGTTCCCTCATAACAATCCCTAAAAAGATTAACGCATAACTTTTCATCAGTAAATTACTGGCTCCTGATTCTCTCTCTGATTCCACATATATGTTTTCTACCCACCGGTCCAGTTTAGGGTCATTGGGGCAGCGAAATAACAGCATTCGGTTACTGTGTTTTGTATATAGAATTCTCCAGAAAAAATCTGATAAAATATTCTGTTCCATTAAAATCCCGGAAAAAGCATTGGAGAACGAACTGATCCTCATTAAAATATTAATTACCGAATCTTCATCCTGCTTAGAAAAAACCGTATGTTTTATACCTGGTGTAATGATGCAAAAATTACCCGATTGCATTTCATATTGTATATCATTAAGATACACGATAACTTGTCCTCTGAGAACATAGATAACCTTAATAAATTCCAGCCGATGTATAAATGGAGGGCAGTAGCGCGAATTCCTTATGCATTTTACTTCTTCCTGACTCGATAGAAAGAAGTCTTCTTCGTTTAACACGTTTCCCATTTTTGTCGGTTCTTTTTCCGGAATAAGTTTAATACCATTCCTATGACACCTGTGGACCACCTCCGACCAATCACTTACAGGTATCTCCCATTCCTCTGGCATCCTTTCATATAACCTTTTATATAGGATTTCTTCTTTGCTTAATTCCATAGTCAAAGGGCTTCCTCCTTCCTGTTACAATACCCGCATTACTTCTGCCTGACGTTTCTTCTTCCTGTATACTGCCGGTGTCATGCCATAAGCCTCTTTAAAATTACGGAAAAAAATACTTTGGTCCCTATAACCGATAAGCGAAATAATCCGTTCCATGTTACACTCGGTATTGATTAATAATTCAGCTGCCTTTTTCATCCTCATTTCCAATAAAATATGGCTGAAGGTATAGCCGGTCTCTTTCTTAAAATATCTGCTTAAATAGCCTTCGCTCACAAAAAATTCTTTTGACAGGGTTGTTAAAGAAACGGTATCGATATACTGCTTCATATACTGTTGGTATTGAATCAGTGGGTATTTCTCTATCTTTTTATTATCTTTTAGGGATACCGCTTCCTCCTCGTTAATTCTTAATATATAACCAAAGATAGCAGTCATCATGCTTTTCATCACTAACCGGCTTTTTTTAGGCAGTAAAAATGTCTCCTCATAAAGCTCCATTACGCTTTCTTCCAGCAATTTATAAGGCTTGCTATGAAAAACCATCACTTCTGCGCCTCTTCTGTGATAGATCATTTTCCAAAAAAATTCCGCTATGATTCCTCCTTCATTAATCTCAAGCAGTTCCGGAAACGCTTCTGTAAAGGAACTCCTGCGGATCAGCAGGTTGATGACTATATCTTCATCGGAATGGGAAAAAACTGTCTGCTCAACCTCCGGTGCTACAATACATATATTTCCTGCCTGCAAATCAATCCATTTCCCAGAATAATAGAATAGACAGCTGCCCTGAAACACATAGATTAATTTGATAAACTCCAAGCCGTGTAAAAAGGCGGGACAATATCTTGCATTTACTACTATATTGGTTTCCTCTACAATTTCCTGCGAAAAGTATTCCTCCTCTGTAAAACGGTTTTCGATGGGTGTAGGCGGTAACTGGGGCAGGTTTATTTCCCCCTCCTCATTGTTTTCCACAAAACGATCGAGAAAATCCTCCCAGCTCCTGACGGGTTCTTCATAAATTTTAGGATTTTGGAGATATAATTTTTTGTAAAGCTTTTCTTCTTCTCTCAGATAAAAACTATGAATAAAACGGTCACGTTCCATATAATACCTCGTACCTTCTGTCACATAAGTTCTACTAGCATTATACGCTCTCATGCCGGTGATATCAACTTTTAGCCTTTATACTTTCCTTTATCTTTTATTTATACTTTCTTTTAATTTTCCTTTATACTTTCCTTTAGGACATTAAACATAGTATGGCCCTGTTAATCATTGATAAAGAATCCAACAATCCGGAAATGCATATTAGCTTCCTTGCGGGGAATTTCAATATTTTTTTTCTCTATTAATTTTAATGTATTCATATCATAGACATACAGACTTTGATCATCCCGACTGTAGAGCAAATCCTCGTAAAGCTCACATTGTACCAGCGTATTCTCCATAGTGACAAGGGTCTGACTTCCTGTCTGGCAATCATAGACAGTGATTTTATTTCCTTGGTGAAATAGAGGATCACAATGGGTAATATAGAGTTTGTCCTTGTATTCAAAAATCTGATAGGGTGAATTTCCCCCGAGAAGAATATTCTCAATTATACCGGTTTTCATATTATACTTGCTTAGTATGTTTCCTTCCCGTTCCTGATAAGTAGTGTAATTATTAGTAAAATAGATATCACTGCCTTTTTTGAAAGAAGCATATTGGTAGGAACCGCTTTTCTCAATAGAAATCTTTTTACTCAACTTCAAGGGATTGGTATCAAAGAGAAAAAGGTATGGCTGATCTACATTATTTTCAGATTGTGTTCCCCAGGCATATAAAACTCCATCATAGCATTTCAGACTGCTTATAATTACGCCTTCCATGCTCCAGGTTTCTAAGTCTTTTGTTATGGTGTTGCACTTAGTAATTGTTCCCTGATTATTAAAGGTATTGGTCGTATATAGATTTTCTTTTTCCACACAAAACATCAGGGTACCCTGCTGATTAATCGGGAGTTTCTTATATTGCCAGGTTTCCTTATTAAACTTTAAGGCAATTTTGAGCTCTTTGCGATTACCAAGACCTAAAGGAACGACATATACCGAATCATTTGTTACCAATGGAAGGCGTGTATCGTCCCCCATATCTCCATATTTAATTTTTTTCTCACTTAAAAAATTCAATGAGGAATCATAGAAGGATATATAGCTGAGATTTGAATTTTGTGTAGTCTGAACGATACCTATATGAATCTTATTAAATACCTCGGAATTATTCGCAGAATGACCAGTGCAGGCTGTAATCAAAACTGCAAAACCGAAGATACATAGAAAACCAAATGCCTTTTTATACATTTTTAAACCCATTGCTTATCACAATCCCGCTGGCGCTACCGCCACCGCCACAAACCGGTTGAAAGAATCCGTTTACGGCATTCAATCCATACCTGTATTATCTTTTCAACCTTTGAACGAATCAGTTAATGGTATTCTTCCCATACTTGCATTTTCTTTCAACCTTTGAACGAATCAGTTAATGGTATTCTTCTTATATTTGCATTTTCTTTCAATCTTTGAACGAACCAGTACGGTATTCTTCCCATATCTGCATTTTCTTTCAACCTTTGAACGAATCAGTACGGTATTCTTCCCATATCTGCATTTTCTTTCAACTTTTGAAAGAATCAGATTGTGGTATCCTTTCTATATTTGTATTTTTTTTCAACTTTTCTCTCCTACCAGAAGAAATTAAGAACCAGGCTGGTTAACACCAATCTGGTGTCACCAACCTGGTTTAACATCAACCTGGTGGGACACCAGCTTGATGTTATAAATCTACCAATTGTATTTATACGATATGTAAGTCAAATCATTCGCTAATAATTCCAGTGGGTGAATCGGATTTCCCAATATAGTATTAAAAGCATCCGTATTTAAGTCAATATGGTAGTTATCGAAATAGGATGCCCAAACAAGCTGCGAACAATAGAAAGAACTCCGTGTTCCGATATTGAAATAATTGAAATTATAAGGTTTACCTAATTGACCTTTACACCATTCCGCAGCGGCTGCATCCTGAGCGGCTGTTGTACTATTGACAGAACCTGCAGCGGATGAATTTTTACTGCTCCACCAATCGTTCTTGCCCATAACAACACCACTACTTACTGATTCCACTACTTGTGTAGCCGAATAGACAATGGCTGAATGACCAGTGGGAATCAAGCCTTTGTAAAAATCACTAGTAACCAGTATCATACCTTTTCTGGTAGGATAATTCGCAGGTGCAGAAGCTGCAGATACACTAGCATTTCTTACCATTGCTGGAGCTTTAAAATCTGCAACCGTTTCTTTTGAACTAATAGCAGAGCTGGTCTGGTTTACCATTTGCTGAGTAAATACTTCATCGGCGGTCACTTTAGCAGAATCTGCTTTGCTTTGAGCATTAGCCGGTACAACAAATAAAGTCAAGGATAATATAGCAGCAAGTGCTGCCGACAGGATTTTTTTAGATTTCATATATAACCTCCATTAATTATTTTTAATTGACAGACAACCTTTTACTTTTATACTTTAAATTTATTTGGTGATCTAATACATATCAAAACTAATCTCCCCCCCTCTTAACAAACGCTTACGCATATGTCATTTTCAGATTACCATATATTGTAATTATTTACAATATTTCACATTTTAATTTACCGGAGAGATTTTATAATGATATTAAAATATTGTAAACTTTGAGAATCCGCATTATACTAATAACATTAATTAAAGCTTTTATCCTTTTATATGCAAAACAATATACATCATATAATGTTAATTAAGGAGTAGTAATCAATGTATACAATAAATGAAGTGGCTGAAATATGTAATATTTCCCCCTATACCCTTCGATTCTATGATAAAGAAGGTCTCTTACCCTTTGTCTCAAGGAATCGTTCCGGGAACAGACAGTTTAGTGATACAGATTTAAACGTTATTAAACTAATTTGTTGTCTGAAGAATACTGGAATGCAGATCAAAGATATTAAAAAGTATGTTGATCTAGTGATGCAGGGAGCCGAAACCTCTGCCCAGAGAAAACAGATTATGATTGAACACCGGAAAATGGTATTAAATCAAATAGAGGATCTAAAGAAAAATTTAAATATCATTGAATTAAAAATCGCGCTTTATGATAAAGAGGATGCGTCCTCCTTCGCCAGTATATTTTCTGAACAAGAAGAATAAAGCGCTGGGTGAACTTTTTCAAATATAAGAATAGTGCGGATGCACATACCTATTAGGTATAAACATCCGCAAGGGAAAAATACAAGTATATAATTTTTTAGCAAGTTCTATATAAGCCTTAGATAAACTCTGCATCCGTCAGTTTTTCGGATTCTTCCCAAAGCTTTGAAGCAGTTTTCGTATCCTTTGCCTGGGGTGCAATTGTTGCTATTGCTGGATATCCTCTTGTTTCTCTCATTTTGGATGGTCCATAATAGTTACCCCCTGCTGCGTCAATCCCAGTCGCTGCATAAAGAGAAGGCCAAGCCCCATGAGCCGCAGGCTGAAATAAAACCGGTCCAAAGATACGCCGTACCATACCTGCTGCGCTATTCTTTCCCGCTCCGTTTGGTATCAACTCTGTTCTGGAAATGCCAGGATGCACAGCTATACTGGTTATTCCCCAACCTGCTGCCTCACTTCGCCGCTGTAGTTCAAGAGCGAACATCAGGCAGGCAAGTTTTGATTGAGAATAGGATACCATTGGTTTGTAGTTATGTTCTGCTTGAAGATCACTAAAGTCTATCACTCCGTTAAGATGGGCTAAGCTGCTCAGAGTGACTACTCTTGGCTTATTGCCTTTTTGCAGAAGGGGAAGCAGATATGCCGTTAAGGCAAAATGACCCAAATAGTTCGTACCCATTTGAAGTTCAAAGCCATCTTTTGTAACGATACGTTTTGGCGGATTCATAACCGCTGCATTGTTTACAAGAATATCCAAACTTTTGCGTTGTGTCCTTAGCCTTTGACTAAAGGCTTTTATAGATGCAAGATCTGCCAGGTCAAGCTGTTCAAAACGAATCGTCCCGGCAGGATTGATTTTACTGATTTTGCTTATCGCTTCTTCCCCTTTATCCCTGTTTCTTCCAGCCATAATAACTTCTGCACCTGCCCTGGTCATTTCCAATGCAGTTTCATAACCAATCCCGCCAGTGCCGGTAATCACAATAGAACGTCCTTTTTGTGAAGGGATATCCGCTGAGGTCCAATTTTTTTTCATAGTTATCCACCTTTCTTATCTACTAATCTAATATACTAAACTTAGTTACCAATCTTATGGATTTTAAACCATTTCTTTTAACTGCTTTTCTATCTATCCTTTCAGTAGTTTTATATAATAAATGTTCTTATATAGTACCTGAATTAATGATATCACTTAGAGTTTTATCAATGTCAAGCTTTCTTATTTTTAAATTTTTATAAACCATTTATAAATAATTCTTTATCTAGTAAGAAAAAAACAGTTAATAATAATAACATTTTCAAGCGATTTGGTCATTAGTATAGAAAATCTGAGAAATCTATCCTGTACTGTACAAATACAGCTAGTTGAAAATCAGAAAAAAGCTGCTAATTACTTAGAGTAATATCTAAGTAATTAGCAGCTAAAAGTTTTGAACTTTATAGTATTGAAAATCCTATCGTATTATACACTTACAGAGTTAAATGATTGTAATAAAAGGATCTGATAATGGTAACTCTCTGCATGCTATCCATCCACATGTCAAAGAATTAGTGCAGAAACATATTTGCTAACACTGTACTAATTACAATTAATTATAATAGATCAGTCTGTTTACTATTCATTTCGGAAGCTAATATAGTATTTTTTTCATTACTGCTCAACCACATCGGTATTAATTCTGCCAGACTGCTAGGAAGTATTTTTAAATCATTTAACATATTTAATCTATACCACTTAAATTCTATATGTTCTTCGTTTGATTTTATTAATTCACACATAGTTTCAAATTCAACTCTATATACAATATTAATTTCATGATAAGGGGTACCCTTATTATCCCAAGTACATTCTAGTATACCTAAAAGCTCCATTACTTCAATTTTTCCCAGACCCGTTGTCTCCTCATATAGTTCTCGTTTTAGAGCTTCTGAACACGTTTCCAAATATTCAACATGCCCTCCCGGGTAAAAATTTGAATTCATTTGAAAACCTATCATTTTTGGGGGTTGCTGACGATAATAAGATATTATTGTCTTTTATAATTACAGCTCTGACTATTGGATGTATCGATTCCATAAACTCCTCCTAGTATTATATATTTTATGATAAAATCCTATAAAAAAATCATGGCGGAGTCAAAATAAAAATTCAATAAACATGCTTATATAGCATATATGAGAAATCCGTATCTTCCATCCCACACGTAGGTATAATTATTGATGTCCTGTTTTCCGTATCCACCATCTCCCTAACAATGCTTTCTTTAGAACTTTTATTTCTTAGATTATTTGATATAAATTTATGTTATCACATAGGCGTTGATCAATTAAGTATTAACATTTTTCTTTGGTGTCATTTTTTTATTAATTCCTAAACTTCGATTGGTATATAATTATTACCAATTAGAACTAAGTGTATGTCAGGCTCCGCAAAAAAGGGAAGAGGCGTTTGCAAAATTCAAAGAGTAAATTACTTGGGAGAGAATGGGGATAATGTTTTTTAAAAATTTTGTGTAAAGTATGCGCGAATGGCTGCAAGAAAGAGAATGCAGCCGCTTATTCGCGCAATCTTGGAACAAAATTTTTAAAAAACATTATCCCCATTCTAAGCCCAAGTTCAAAAACCTTACAATTTTGCATCAGGCATATATTATTATTGCTTACCTACTTAGAAAGACATTCCCCATCACTTAAAATGACCTCCCGGTACCAGTGGGCAGAATCTTTTAAAGTCCTTTTCTGGGTTTCATAATCCACATGAATCATACCAAATCTTTCGGAATACCCATTGGACCATTCATAATTATCCATTAGTGACCATGCAAAATATCCTTTTACCGGAGTACCCTCCTCTATTGCTTTACCAAGTTCCAATAGATAACGTTTCATAAAGTCAATTCTTAACGGGTCATGTACATTTCCGTCCAGACTTACCCAATCCGCCATGGACAGACCGTTTTCCGTAATATAAATCGGCAGGTTATATCTTTTATATAGGAAGGTAGGCATGTAATGGAGAATTTCCGGTGTGACCCCCCATTTAAAGGCGGTCATATCAAAACCTTGCTTTCTTGGAACCACAACGGGTTCGCCCTTCTCATCTGCCATGATTTTTGTCCCCTGGTAAAAATTGCAGCCAAGAAAATCCAAAGGCTGTGATATTAATTCCATATCTCCTGGTTTTATCATCTCCATAGGAAAATCTTCACCGAATACCCTAATCCCATCCTCCGGATACCTTCCCAAAAGAATCGGGTCCAGCCACCAGGTGGAATTCCAGAAATTTCTGGTTGTAATGCGAAAAGAATATTTTTCTGCCGCTTTCCTATCTTCTTCCCGCTCTGTGGCAGGGTAAAAGGCCTGAGGATTTGGGGCTATTCCGATCTGGGGTTTTTTAACGGCATATTCTCTAATCACCTGTACCCCTTTGCCGTGAGCTTTTAATATACTGTGAATCAGGTAAAAGCCCTGTTGATCGGATACCCGAAGCTTCGGCGCACATTCCCCCATAATATGTCCGATAATAATATGGCACTGGGGTTCATTTAAGGTCATCCAATAAGTCACCCGGTCTGACAGGGCTTTTACTACTATTTTTACATATTCCGCAAAAATAGCCGGCATCTCGGGATTGAACCAGCCGCCAATATCCTGTAAAGCCTGAGGCAGATCCCAATGGAATAAAGTAATATAAGGCTCTATCCCAGCTTCTATTAATTCATCCACTAAACGGCTGTAAAACGCAAGACCGGCTTCATTAACCTTACCTCTTCCTTCCGGCAGAATTCGAGACCAGCTTATAGAAAAACGGTATGCCTTAAGCCCCATTTCCTTCATCAGTTTTACATCTTCTTTATAGAGATGATAGTGATCACAGGCTGTATCTCCGGTATCCCCGTTTAATATATTCATCCGGTTTCTAAGAGAATCTATTTTTTTATCATGGGAATAGGTATCCCAGATAGATGGACCTCTGCCATCTGCATCTGCACCGCCCTCAATCTGGTATGCCGCCGTTGCAGCACCCCAGGCAAAATCGTTTGGAAAATTCATAATTTTCTCCCTTCGTGTAATTTTGTTATTCTGGCAATAACAAAACTTAATTATTGTTTCTATAAACCATACAATTAACACATTTTTAAAGCTAAATCTTGCCAAGAGGGCAACTGAAATTATTAAATACCTACTAATTGTATGGTTTATTCAAAAAACTGTATTGTTTCACAATTAAGAAAGCTTACTTTAGTAATTGCTGTTAAATACTATCCTTTAACTATATCTTTAAATTATTATTTATTAACCTTTTACCGCACCAACCACAATTCCCTTTACAAAGTATTTCTGAAAGAAGGGATAGATAATTAACACCGGCAAGGCTCCGATAACTGCTACTGCCATCCTTATGGAGGTAGAAGGAAGCTTCATGGTTGCCGCTCCGGAAGAAGCTGCATTTTTAATCATCTCCACATTTTGTAACATCTTATTGAGCAGTACCTGTATACTATATAAACTATCATTATTCAGATAATACAAACCATTCAGCCAGTCATTCCAATAGCCAAGACCAATTAATAACACCAGGGTGGCCATAATTGGTTTTGACATAGGCAGTACGATTTGGAGCAAAGTTTTGACTTCCCCTGCACCGTCTGCTTTTGCTGCCTCGATGACCTCTTCCGGTATGTTAGTAGTCAGATATGACCTCATCATAATTACGTTAAAGGCATTCATAAGAAGCCCCGGAACAATCAAAGCCCAAATCGTATTTTTAATATGGAATATCTGGGTCCACATAATATAGGTAGGAACCAGCCCTCCATTAAACAGCATCGTAAAGAAAATAAAGAACGCGAAGAAGTTTCTGCCCGGCAGATTCTTTCTTGACAAAGGATAAGCAAATAAGGTAGTAAGCACCAGACTGCAAAAAGTACCGGTAACCGTTACTAAGATGGATATCCCATAACCTCTTATGATTGACTTTGAGCCGAAAATCAAATATTTATATGCTGTCAGATCCAGTTTTTTAGGAATAAAGGAATAACCGTTTTTCACTAATTCATTATCTGCTGTCAGGGAAGAACTGATTAACAGCAGAAAAGGACACACACAGATCAGACACAGGATAATCATAATTATATTAACTGCAACTTGGAACCCTCTATCATTTTTTACCATTTGATTATCCTCCTAAAATAATGCATTTTCCTTACTGATTTTCCGAACAATATAATTCGCAGTCAGAACTAGAACAAAACCAACCAGGGACTGGTACAAGCCTGCTGCTGCCGCCATACCGATATTGTTCTGCTGGGTAAGGCCACGGTAGACATAAGTATCTATTGTATTGGTAACATCAATCAATGCGCCGCTGTTCATGGGCACCTGATAAAACAATCCGAAATCCGAATAAAAAATCCTGCCCACAGACATTAATGTCAGGGTAATGATCGTAGTTTTTAACCCCGGCAGGGTAATATATTTTATCTGCTGCCAGAAGGTAGCACCATCAATAACCGCAGCTTCATAGAAGCCTTTATCGATACCAATCAGAGTCGCATAATAAATAATGCAGCTGTAGCCAAATACTTTCCAAATGTGGACAAATACCAGAATATAAGGCCAGTATTTTGCTTCTGAATACCAGGAAATTGTATTCATTCCCAGTTTTTCTAAGATTGAGTTATTAATAAATCCACTCTGTGTATTTAAAAAACCATATACGATATAACTAACTACCACAATAGATATCAGATATGGTATTAAGATCAATGTCTGATAAGATTTCTTTGCCTTTTCATTTTTAATTTCATTTAACAAAATTGCCATAATAATTGCTACTAAAGTACCAAGTATAATAAAAACCAGATTATAACCTAAGGTATTTCTGGTAATGGTAAATGCATCCTTCGTTTTAAACAGGAATTCGAAATTCTTTAAACCAATATTCGGACTTAAGTACATCCCTTTTTTCATGTCATATTTCTTAAAAGCAAGGACAATACCGGTCATTGGCATATAGTTATTAATCATCAGATAAATTAGCCCCGGTACCATCATCAAATATAACGGCAGAAACTTTTTCAGTTTTTTTAAACCGGTAACCGGTGATTTTTTTGATTTTGTGTGCATATTTTTACCTCGCTGTGAAAATAAAGGCTGCTGCAAAAAAATCAAGTTATCTTACCAGGTGGAGAGTCCCATTAACTTTCTCCCCCGGCAGGACGATTTTAAAATTTGCAGCAACCTATTTCTGTTATTTATACCAGGGTATTACTTTCCGGCTAACCAAACATTTAATTGAGTCTGTTTTTCCGTTAAAATTGTATCGATTCCGGCTGCTTTTAGTTCTTCATTCATCTTAGGAATGGCTGTTTCAGGATTTAGGCATCCGGTTATTAAACCATTTTCATACTTATCAATTACATTGTTGCAGGCAGTTATTTCATTTAAAACATTCTCATTATTAAATACAAAACCTTTGGCCGGTGAAGAATGAGCAGAGGCATTAAAGTCACTGAGCTGTTTCCAGACATCCGGCTGGTCACCTTTCCAAACATAAGTAATCTGTTCGTTTGGCCATGCCCATCCTACTACGGAGTAATTGGAAGTGGAGGAATCAACCCCATCCACATAATCAATTATATTATTTTCTTTATCTACGAATTTATAGTTGTTTCCTTCAATTCCATTGATAAACAAATTAGCAATATCCGGGTTTGTATACATTAAATTAAGCATTTCCATGGCTTTTTCCGGTTTCTCACTGTTTCCGGCAATACTCCAGCATGCGTTAACCATAGAAGTTGTGGAATGGGCATCAAATAATTGAACTGTAGCAATTTCTACGCCGCATTTTCTGGATTCTTCTGCTTCAAAACCTGCTTTCAGCGGTGTGAAGGTACCAAAACCAACGCCAGAACCAATATACGTTGCATAACTTTCATCTGTATTGGCACCATCCGGCATCATAAGTCCGTCCTGTACCCATTTATAAATATAAGAACAATATTCCTTAAAAGAATCCGTATCAAACAGATTGACTACGGTTGTACTATCCGTAAGGCAGTTTTCTAATACGCCAAGACTGTCTCCAAGTACGTCACAGGACCAGGTCGGGAAGTTCATGCTTCCGCCATTTGGTACACAAGGATACATATCCGGATAAGCTTCTTTTACCTTTTGTAAATCTGCTTCCAGTTCTTTGTAGGTAATTGGCTTACTATAATCGATTCCTAATTCATCGGCAATCTTTTTATTCATTTCAAAGCCTCTGGCCTGGGCTTTATCCTTATTCATCGGTATACCATAAATACCGCCATTTACCGTAACACAAGCCCAGTCATCCTTTGAAATGCTATTCTTTGTATCCGGTGCGTACTGGGTCAGTAAATCATCCATTTTAACCACTTCGTTGCTGGCAACCATACTGGACAAAGATACTTCCCAGGGAAATGCATAAAAGAGATCCAATTTTTCACCTGAGGTTAAGGCTAAATTCAACTGATCCTTTGTTACCCCTCTGACTAATTCCACATTGCAATTGATTAATTCCCTTGAAATTTCACTTACCTTTTCAGAAACTGCTTTGCACTCTTCGGTTGTTGCATCATAAGGTGCATAGATTGTAACGGTATATGGTTCTTCGCCGTCTTTACTGTCGGTATTTGCAGCACTTCCCCCTGATGTACTGCTGTCTTTGGATGTGCTTTTATCAGCTCCCCCGCATCCGCTTAATAAGGTACATGTCATGACTGCGATTAATAATACAGCCAAAAGTTTTTTACTTTTCATAACCTTCCTCCTTGATTTGATGTTATTATTATAATAAAGCCTCCTAGTATGGACTACCTTTCCTGTGCCTACTTATCATTAAAAATGTAAGCTCTTTTGCCATAGGCTTGTACTTCCTTAAAAAATGTAACATTCCACTATCGGAAATGTTACATTTTCCAGGTTAACTATTGATTTGCAAGTACTTCCTCCAGGTCCGCTTATTGATGGCAATGCTTTATACACAACATAGATTTCTTTCTTCTTTTGCAGCTTTGTAACTTCACTTTAATGGTGCCTGCCGTTTATTTCCCTGTCCTCAACCGGAGGCAGACCGTTAATTTTCTTATAAACCTGTGCAAAATAAGAAAAGTTGTTATACCCGACTTTCATTGTAATAACACTGATCGACAGCTTGGTATTTCTCACCAGTTCCCTGGCTAATACCATCTTCTCCTCCATAATGTATTCCTTTAAGGATTTTCCCATCTCATTTTTAAATAATCTGGAAACATAATTGGGATTTAAGTGTACTGCCTCTGCTATATCGGTTCGGCGTATATCTGACTCAATATTACTTCTGATATACTGCAGTATATAATCAATTTGGGTTTTCTGCTTTTCCTCTGAAGCACATTTTTCATTGAAGAAGGCAGTAATATATTTTATCAGCCATTTCATCTCCTCAACAGAAGCATAGGCTTTTAAGGACCGTTCCCGTTCGGTATCCTCTTCAAAGATTTCAGAAGAGGAAATGCCGTATTTATCCGCCGACAGATACATTACCCTTAAAAAATCCTGATAAAAACGAATCAGGATATCCGCATTCATCTGTTTTTCTCCGGACAGCTCGTCTAATAGTGCTATTGCATCATCACAGATCTTTTCGTATAAATTATTCTTAGTCAGAGTTCCCATCTTATCAAAAAAACTCTTTATTTCTTCCCCGCCGGATTTTTCCTGACTTTCTAAGTCACCATCTATAACCCCTTGCTTGCGTATTACGTCATTGGACTTAATTAGTTCTAATTTATCTACCAATGACTTTAATTCCCTGATACTGTTACAGGACAGAAGATAGCAGGTAGTTTCACAGCCGCAGTATTCCTTATAAATTTGGGTAAAATGTTTTAACTGGGTACAAATAATTTCTTTTTCAATATTACAAGGTTCTTTCTTATAGATGTAAACCACAAAATTCCTGACTGATTTTGTATATACCAGGATACCATAGCCATATCCGGATACCAGTTCCCCCAGAATATTTTCTATGGTATATTTAATCAGATCACTGTCCCAGTCTCTAATTACCGGACTCGCTTTTTGGATTTGCAGGTATATAACAAAACTATTTTCTGTTTCCTTTACAGCGATACCAAGGTTTTTCAGATCCTGTACAGCCTGTTCCTGAGAAAAGCCGCTCTCACAAAAGAACCGTTGCAGCACCGCATCCAGGAATATGTTCTTTCTTTTCTGAATCAGGTCACCGCAGTAGGCCATTTCTTCCTTTTTTCTGGTAATCCTTATTTTATCCATAACCTTTTCAAGGGTTTTCTCAATTTCCTCATACCTGACTGGCTGCAAGATATAATCAAAGCTTCCCAGCCGCAGAGCTTCCTTGGCATATATAAAATCCGCATGGGAAGTTAAGAAAATACATTCCAGGGGGTAATTATTTTCCTTAACCCAGTTAAAAAGACTTAGTCCGTCTTCTACCGGCATCTCAATATCACATAACAGAATATCAACGGTCTGACTGCTTATGATTTTTTTTGCCTCGCTGGCATTATAAGCTTTTAATACTTTTGTAATCCCAAGCTTCTTCCAGTCTATTCCAAATACCAAGCCACTTACTACACTGATATGATCATCTACCACTAATACTGTCATCTTAATTCACCTCGTTTTGGTCCATTGGAATATAGATTTCTACACATGCTCCGTTTGAATTGCTAAAAAGGAGGGTTCCTTCTCCATGATATAATAATTCAATCCGCTTTTTGATATTAATAATGCCGATATGTTCCTTGGAATTCTCATCATAGGGTTCTTCTGAGGTATTTAATCCATCACTGGGAAATCCCGGTCCGTTATCTAAAATCGTAATACATACATAAGAATCAGTCTCACTGATCAGCTTTGACACCCGGATTGAAATCATCAGCCGTTTATCAGACACTCCACCGTATTTCACAGAATTTTCAATGAAAGTAATGATTGACAAAGTAGGTATACTAAACTGCCAAAGTTCCGGGTCCACATCAATCTTACATTGGGGCGGTTCTGACTGGCACATCTGCTGTAACGCAATGTAAGTATTCACGCCTTTTATTTCCTCTTCTATACTGATCAGAGACGGATTGATTTGAAACAGGCTTCTCAGATACTGGGACAGCAAAAGAATCATCTCCTGTATGGAGTCATACTGTTTCTGATTGGCCATTGCATATATGTTTTTCAGACAATTTAAAAAGAAATGAGGGCGGATCTGAATCTGTAAATACTGCATCTGGACATTTTTATATTGCAGCTCCTGTTCATAAGCATTGATTTTTAATTCCTTGATTTTATCCACCATTGCATTAAAGGTATCTTTCACCTGTAAAAATTCCGCTATTTTATAGTTTTCATCCATATGAGCATCTGCTTGGCCGGAGCCGATGGATTCCATGGTTGTTATCATGGATTCCATGGGATTAAACAGTGTTTTTTTCATATAATAAAAGCCCACCGGTATAAAACAAGCACTGCCTATGGTGATAATCATCAGCAAGATCTGTACCACATCCAGATATCTGACAGCGCCTTTATAGGGGCTGACATAAAACTGTCTGATACCTGCATAGGGAAAATCTTTTTGTACTATCATATAATGATTGGCTTTACTGCCAGAGATATAATAGCCACCGGAGGAATATTTAAGTTCAATATCATTTTCTTTGATAAATTTTTTCATGGTTAAAGCGGCATTACTTTTGGTGGTATAGACAAGATATCCGCTTTCTACCTCATCGGCTTCTTTCTGGGGTGTAGTCATAAGGGAAAAATCAATTACCATTATGACGTAGACGTTATTATTTTTTAGTATTCTTACCAGGTAATCCCTCTTGGTCAGAGAAAGCAGCTGCCAGCCCGCCTTGTAACATTCCTCATCCTGCATAAGTAAGGCTAAATAATTATTCAATTCACCTTTTTCATTATATGTATATTTTCCTGCATCCGAGTAGACCATTCTGGTAAGCTTATGTTTGGGACTACTGATCCCTAAGGCTGCAAGACCTTCTAGTTCCGACCGGACCAAAGCTTTAAAATCCGAAGCAATATCATTACAGCAGATATAAGCTTCCATATATCCTGCTGCATAATTTAACTGGAGCATACTGGAGTTATTAGCCATAGCATTGGCCATGGAATAGCTGATATAGTCCATATCCTGAACTACCGGTTTTTCATAAATTGATATAATATCGCTGTTATTTGCCGCTACCTGTTTATTCAGAATTTTCAGGGTATATATATTATAGGCTGCCAATACTGCCAGCAGCGGAACAATCAGGACAACCATCCATATCAATATCTGTGATCTTAATTTTTTCATACTAACACCCATGCATATCGCAAGCTAGCTTGCGATACTGCCCAAATAAGAAGTGTGAAATGTTTTATTTCACACTAATACCATTGCATATCGCAAGCTCTGCGATACTGCCACAAAATGATTAGTTGTAAGAATCGTTTTGCGGCAACCTTTTCTGTTTTTTATAGTTTCATTTATCTTACACCTATGTATACGCTTTTATTAATTAGTGAAGGTAAAGCCTTCATTAACCTTATCACACTGCTCTTTATTAATTCAAGTCATTTCTTCATTTAACATAATTTGACTGACTTGGGTACAATCGTTTCTTTCACCATTGGTTAATGCCATTATATTTTTTTATGATATCTTAGCTATCAATTATGTAAGCTCTTTTTATAAATAATGTTACTTCTTATGCGTATCCTTGGTATGTATATTAATATTGTTACCTTGTTATATTAATTTTGTTACTTTTCTAATAATTACATTTTAACCTTTTCTAATAATCACATTTAATCTTTTCTAATAATCACAATTAACCTTTTCTAGTAATTACATTTTAGCCTTTTCTAATAATCACATTTAACCTTTTCTAGTAATTACATTTTAACCTTTTTTAGTAATTACATTTTAACCTTTTCTAATAATCACATTTAACCTTTTCCAATAATCACATTTAACCTTTTCCAATAATCACATTTAACCTTTTCTAGTAATCACATTTTAACCTTTACTAATAATCACATTTTACCTTTCCTAATAATCACTTTATAACCTTTCCTAATATACCTTTCTCATTATGATATCCACAAAAGAAGGGTATCCTTGAAACTGTATACAAATATTAAAATAAAAGCGTTGCAGTCATCTTATCAGTGATATCTGCAACGCTTTGTATGAAACTTTCTTGTGGTAACTGTTACTACTATTCCAATACCGTACTTACGGGATAATGATCGGACAAGTAAACACCGTTTACCTGGTCCGTCCATCTGACTGTCCCTTTACAGTTAAATGCTTTATCGGCAATAATATAATCTATCTTCTCTTCTATTTTTTCTCTGCCATAATCATGAAAGGTGCCGGATATGGTTTTAGTACAGTCATAAATACCTTTATAATTATTTAAGACAGCCAGCTCCTCTGAATCCGGCAGCGCATTAAAATCTCCAGTGAGGATAAAAGGAACCTTCCCCATATAATCCGTCTGGCTGATTTTATCCATGATAAGCTTAAGCCCCTGACTTCTAGCTTCACTGCCAATATGATCTAAGTGAGTATTGTATACCCGGAGGACTCTGGCTTTCTTTATATCGTAAAGATATAATACCGTACAAGTTCTCGGGCATTCACTCTGATTTGTATAGCGGCTGCCAGGAATATCCGGTGTATCCGATAACCAGAAGACTTCCATCTTCACCAGGTGAAACAACTCTTTGCGGTAAGCAATACTGGTCTGCTCATTTTGAAGGTCCTTGTCTCTTCCGCAGCCTAGGACATAATAATCCGTGAGACTTTCTTTTAACCATTGTGCCACATGGGGCAGCACTTCCTGGAAACAGATTATGTCAGGTTGTTCTTCTTTTATTTTCTTTTCAATCAGCACTTTACGGTTATCAAAGTTATTCGCACCGTCCTGACCGTAATCACAACGTATATTAAATGTTACTATCTGCATGTTTACATCCTTTTTATCTCCTGTCAGTTTACCGCCTATTTGTGCATGACCATACAGGAGCCTCTCTTTAATAATGAAGATTCAAATACAATGTGTTTGGTCTCTCCGCCCTGAAGCATATCAAAAAGCACTTCAACGCTGGATAATGCCATCTGTTCTGCCGGTTGTGATATGGTATCTATGGACGGATGGTAAAATTCTGCCTCTTCGATACCATCAAAACCAATAATGGATATATTCTCCGGTATTTTTAAACCACTAGACAAAACCGCTTTCGCAGCCCCGATTGCTACGATATCGGCAAAGGCAAAGACCGCGGTCATATCTTTATTCTGAGCCAGGAGTTGTTTCATCATCTTAAATCCAAAATCATAACCGGAAAGGGAGGAAAATTCCGAGGCTACCAAAGCCGCATCATAAGGAATCTTATACTGCTGCAAAGCTCTTAAATATCCCTTAAAACGCAGGGAGTTAGGCGTCATTTCATCCGCAGGAGCATTCATTATAAAACCAATCCTTCTATGTCCCAATGAAATCAGATAATCCACAGCCTTAAAAGCCTCCAATTCATCATTGATGCGTATGCTGGAATAACTCCCCAGTGGGATATCCTCCCCTGCCGAGACGGTCAGGAATACGCAGGGTATCTTAAGAGCGCTGAATTTCGCCTCCGTATAATTGAATGACCCTCCCATAATTATGATTCCCTGAAGATTTCTTTCTTTGGCTTCTGATATTGCAATATCCAGTTCATTTTGCAGTCTTGTAACATTTTGGATGATTAGTTGATATCCCCTTAAAGCTACTTTTTGTTCAATTACATGAATCATTTTCTGAAAAAATGGATTGGTAATGGATTTTACCAGAAGGGCTATGCTTTTGGATTGATTGGATTTTAAGTTTCTGGCGCTGTTATTGGGAACATAATTATATTCCCGGACCACAGCCATAACCTTTTCCCTGGTTTTTGGGCTCACTGGTCCCGAATTATTTATAACTCTTGATACTGTGGTTATTCCAACTCCTGAAAGTTTGGCTATGTCTTTTATCGTTATTTCCATAATCCCCGTCCCATATTTTTATTCTTTGTTTTTTACTTTACCCATAATTAACAATTATACACAATTCTTTGCGTATTGTCATCAGAGAAAGTATTATCTTCACGGTTGAATTTAAATTTTCCAGCAGTATTCTGGTATGCTTGGAATCTTTTTGTAGGGAAAGAACCCTCCTGTCACTATAACTTGGTGAACTGCTTAAAGCAGGAGGAAATGAGCAAAACTCACTTCGTTCAAACAGTTGCTCTTTTCCTCCTTGGCGCAGTTCACCAAGTTTAAGTTCCAGGGGGAACCTTTCCAATACAAAAAGATTCCAAGCATACCAGAATACTGCTTTAGTCTTTGGCGTTTCTTTCCTTTCGGATTTGCCGTTTAATTTCCTGGTATTTATTTATAGAGAAACTGACAGGGAGATTTCCCCCTGCCACTTTCCCTGTTATATTTATATAGCTTTTATCTTTGTATAATTTTTTCTTTGCATATCTTTTTCTTTGTATAGCTTTTTCTTTGTATAGCTTTTTCCGTAACTTCTATATTAATAAAACTTCTGTATTTTGTAGCCTATAGAAAGTTATAATTACATTATTACTTAATTTATATAAGTAAGTATTTATGTTTTTTACTCTCCTACAATCACTTAAATATGGTAGATTATATATGTTTTGCTGTATGGATATAACACTCTTACAATAACAATTTATAAGATATAACCTCCGTGTGCTAGCTTTATCAGTTACTAACTTATATCTGTTTTTAAGTTTAGCTGCGTTTTATTTAGCAGTATTGGAGGCTGTCCATTGTTTATTTACTTCATCAAGTACAGTATCTACGCCTGCGGCTTTTAATTGCTTTCTGTATTCAGCAACTGCTTCTTTTGGGTCTTGTGCGGTCTTGCCTAGCAGTATCTGTATTCCAAGTTTTGCGTCAAGGTCAGAGATGATGGATAATTCTGTTGAAACAGGGGTGCTGTCAAAGTTAAATCCTACGAAAGGATCATCAATTGCTGTCTTAGACCATTCATCATTTAAGGTATAGCGGCGAGGATCTTCACTGGCCTGAGGAATGTTTAAAGCATCGGTACGGAAGGCCCAGGCTGAAAAGCCGCCACCGTTTTTAGTAGCATCAAAGCCTTCAGGTTGTGTGATTTTTCCATCTTTTAGAACATATTGTTTTCCTTCGATACCATACTGGAATAAGTCATAGCATTCTTTATCTGTCATTAATTTTTCAATTACCATTAGAGCTCTTTCCGGATATTTGGAATTCCTGTTGATAGCTGTTGCAGCACCAACGCCGGTGGCTTTAACAATCTTTCCTTGTGCTTCCGGGAAGCAATAGAATTCAGTTTCAACTCCTGGTAATTTGGTAAGCTGATTTCCGTAATTACCAGTCCAGTCAGGCTGATGGCTGATATAGGCTGAGGACAGACCATTGTAGAAGTTGTCTTTATCATCCTGTGCGGAAGATAAAATATCCCTAGACCAATATCCTTTGTTTGCCCATTCATTCATCTTAACCGCAAAGGCTTCGAATTCATCTGTAAATGCGGGATGTATAATCTTACTGGTGTCCTCTTTATCGGTTACCAGATATAAGCCGGAGGATGGTATACCAGGCGCATTGATCCATCCGTCTGTAGTAGCTACAAACATTCTATAAAGATCGTTTGCTAAGTTTGAACTTCCGTTTAGAGGAATCTGACCGTCTGCTAAGGCTCCATCCATATATTTCTCCATATCAGCTATGGAACTGATGGCAGGAACTCCATACTTATCCATTAAGTCTTTACGGCTTACAAAACCATAAGCAGTATATTCAGAATATTTGTTAGGTACGGCATAGATTTTACCGTCTACGGTTACATTAGCCCATTTATCTGCTAACTCTGTATTTAAAGCAGGAGCATATTTTGCAATCAAATCAGTTATGTCATAAAGTGCATCCTGCTTCACCAGTGTGGAATAAGGTACATTGGCTGTGGAGGATACATAAGCCATATCAAAATCCTCACCGGAGGACCATAATAATGGATATTTGGTTCCAATATCACCCCAGTCGATATACTTCACTTCAATTGTAGTATTGATGCTAGCTTTTAATTTTTCATTTAATTGTGCAAGTATTTCCTTATTGGCAACACCTTCACCACCCCATAAATAGAGCACCAGATTAACCTCTTTTGAGGTATCTACAGTTCCTTTGTCTATTGTTTCTGCCCCGCCATTTTCTGCTGTTTGTGGATTGCTGCTGTTATCCGTATTGTTCTTACTACAGCCTGCAAGCATTCCTACAGCCAAAACTACCACTAATAACATTGTAATGATTTTTTTCATGCTATTCCTCCTAAATTTTTAATTTATAATAAGCTGTTTGATGCAGCAAATTATCGTATCTTTTATCTTTTTCTTAGCTTCTAATTTTTTCTTGGTTTCTTATCTTTTCATAACTTCTTACCTTTTCTTGGTTTCTTATTTTTTCTTAGATTCTTACCTTTTCTTAGTTTTTTACCTTTCTCAACTTCTTACCTTTCCTAACTTCTTACCTTTTCTGAACTTCTTATATTCTATTATCCCTTAACCGCGCCAATGGTCAGACCGCTTACAAAATACTTCTGGACAAAGGGATATACCAATATGATAGGTCCAATGGCTACTACTGCGGTTGCCATCTTAATTGACTCCGAAGGCAGATCTCCAACATTAATACTTAATCCCTGCTGCACCAGAAGCTGGACATTGGCCTGGCTTACAATCTTTTGCAGAAAGTATTGCAGAGGATATTTATTTGCTGACTGGATATAAAGCATTGCATTATACCATTCATTCCAGTAACCAAGTGTTAAGAATAAGCCGATGGTTGCAAGTGAAGGTTTTGAAAGAGGTATAAATATCTTCCAATAAATCTTAAAATCACCTGCGCCATCAATGGCTGCGGATTCATACAAAGAGTCCGGGATGGACTTCATAAAGTTTCTCATCAGAAAAATGGACCAGGGAGACATGAGTCCCGGCAAGATCAAAGACCAGATATTATCCTTTAAACCCAGTCCGTTTACCATTAAGATATAGCTTGGAATCAGACCGCCGCTGAATAAGGTAGTAAAGTAGATGAAGAAGGAAATCTGATTACGGTATTTAAAATCTTTTCTGCACAATACATAACCTGCCATAGACATAAGCCAAAGCCCAAGTAACGTTCCAACGAAAGCAATTGTTAAAGTTGTTTTATAAGCATTCAGCAGATTCTTAATGTTACTGCCTAAAAATTCATAAGCACTGAAACTAATCTTGTTTGGTATTAGTTTATATCCTTCTGTCAAAATTTCTTTTTCACTCATAAAGGATGAGGATATCAGCAAAAGAAAAGGAAACAGGCATATTAAGGCAAACACCGTTACCAGAATAGTAAAGACAACCTTCATTATCTTTTCGTCTTTACCTATTGGTTTTTTATTTGATATCTTTTTCATATTACTCATTTGAAACCTCCTAAAATAACGCACTATCCGGCTCTATTTTTTTCACGACTGTATTAACAAGCAATACGAGTACCAACCCAAATATTGATTGATAGAAACCTACCGCTGCACCCTGGGAGAAATTAAACTGACCTACCAGACTTCTAAATACAAAGGTATCAATGATATCGGTCTGGGGGAACAAAACTGAATTATTGCCAATCAGGTTATAGAACAAATCAAAGGAACCCTTTAAAATACCGCCTAAACCAAAGAGGAAAAGTAATATAACAGTAGGTTTTAATAATGGAAGTGTTACATAACGAATCTTTTGTGTTGGTGATGCACCATCCAGGGCAGCAGCCTCATAGATTTCGGCACTGATTCCGGTTATCGTGGCCATGTATATTATCATACCGTATCCCGTCTGGCTCCAGACCTTGAAAAATACGATAATATATTTCCAAATGCCCTGGTCGGCATAAAAGTCATGTTTTTCCAGACCGATAGTAGCCAGCAGGGTATTAATAAAGCCATGATCATAATTAAATAAGTTATAGGCAAAGAACCCTACGATAACCATGGAAATAAAATATGGCAGCAGAATAATTGACTGGGATATCTTCTTAAACCATTTACTGGAAAGCTCCGAAATCATAATTGCAAAAGCCACCTGGAATAAGTTGCAGAAGGTTAAAAACGCCAGGTTATACAGCAGGGTGTTTTTTGTGATTCTCCACAGGTCTCCTGTTTTTGCAAGAAATTCAAAGTTTTTAAGTCCGACAAAATGGCTTCCAAAAATTCCTTTGCCTATACTGTAGTCAACAAATGCAATATATGCACCCGGCATAGGTATGTAAGCGAACACAATAAAGTACACGATTACTGGTAAAATCATTAAGAATAAAACTCGCTTTCGCTTTACTTCACGAAAAAAGCTCTTCATGCTGATTGTCAATTTACCCATATAAAATCCGCCCTTCAATTCATTTTTTAGATATACTTACTATATAACCAATTCATAGATGAAAATTATTCCCCTATTTGTAGCATTATTTCATGGAAACGTTTCCATTTCTAAACCAAATTGTGATTTATGTTAAAAATTATAATGTCATTGAGGTTCTTTGTCAATCAGTTTTTTAATATTTTACAATATTATTTTTATATATTTACATATTTTCCTAGATAATTAATTATCTTTTCGCTATTTCTTCATTAAATGTTTATGATTTTGTATAAATTACTGATAATATTTCTCTAGTTTTCATTGACAATTACAATCAGCAACGCTATAATATTTTCAATAACTCTTGAATATGGTAACGTTTCCACTTGTGTTCAAAGCACAAGATAAACCCGGAATATATCATATTAATGTTGCTAACGTAGAAAGGACCTGACTCTATGAAGTTATTTGAACATCTATATGTATTTCAAAAGGGCAAAACCACCTATCGTTTCCTGCCCACTGGTGACATCTTTGATTTCCTCCATCAAGGAATTATGCTAAATGAGTTTCGCGGCAATGCAAAAGATGGCTCACCAAATAATATCTATCTGAGAATTTACAGAGATGACTCTGTTTGTGTTTATCCGCTTTTAGGAATCCGTTCCGAATCTGTGCTGAGTAAAGGCGAGAATTCCCTTACCTTTAGCGGCACTGCTTCCGGTATCTGTTATGAAGTAACTTTTTATGGACTGGAAGGTGTCTGGTTCTGGGATATCACCCTAAAGGGAAATGGGGAAACGGTTGATCTCTTATACGGCCAGGATATTGGTGTATCCTCTGCTGAAAGTGTACTGACCAATGAACTTTATGTTTCACAATATCTTGGCCACAGTATCGTAAAAACAGATAAAGGCTATTCGGTATGTTCCCGTCAGAATCAGGAGCAAGGCGGTAATTATCCTTATTTAAGACAAGGCTCAGCGGGAATACCTGTCCTTCATTATGCAACGGATGGTATGCAGTTCTTTCAGACTTCTTATAAAGACAGCGATACTCCTGCCGCACTCTTAAGGGATCTCCCCGATGTGAACTATCAGTTCGAGTTCTCCTATACTGCTTTACAGACTGAGAAGTTTTCCTTAATAGAACCGGTAACAACTGCCTTTTACGGACTTGCCAAGGAGAACCATAAAGAGGCAATCGAAGGAGCAGAATTTGAGGAAGAATTAAAAGCTGCTTATGCCAGCCTAAAAAAAGAACTTACTGCTCCCTGCCCCGGAATGAAACTCAAACGAGAGTTTGGACTTCCATACTCTTCCCCAGCTCTTACCAGGGAAAAAATATCCGAACTCTTTCCCCACTGGGTATTAGAGGAAACAAAAGAGGATACTCTCCTTTCCTTCTTTACAAAAGATTACAGCCATATCGTGACCAAGGATAAAGAGCTTCGTACGGAACGCCCCCATGGTACTATCATCATGAACTGCCCGAAAGTACGAACAGAAAACCTGGCTGCTGATACCACAGAGGAAATAGGGCAAAACGCCATGGCCAGTACTGCTTATATGTATGGTTTATTCGGCAGTCAGACAATCCTTGGAAACACCTCCTTTCATAAGCTTCTCTCCACCTCAAGGGGACTTTTGAATATACAAAAGAACTGCGGTCAGCATCTCTATGTTAAATTATCAGGAACTTATAGACTGCTAACCCTTCCCGCCCTCTTTGAGATGGGAATGAATTACGCAAGATGGTATTATGTACTGCCAGATGACCTCTTAAGAATTACATCTTATACTGCGGCTCGTGATCCTTATGTTGTACTTAAGGCAGAAAGCCTTCAAAATAAAACTTACGATTTCATTCTGACAAATCAATTAGTACTCGGTGAAACGGAACACTCCAAAGAAGTAACTTATGAAACTCTGGAAAAGGGGTTACGGTTTAAAGATATCTCAACCGAATATCCAGAGCTTTATTATGATATGCTCTTTACGGGCGCTGACTATCTCATCAGTGATGACCGTATCTTTTTTGAGGGAGAACGCTCCTTTGATGAAAGCTTCTTAACTGTAACGTTAAAAGATACTGCTGCCTTTTCCTGCATGATAAAAGGCAGCACCGACAGTAATTTTACAGAGGAAATTCCTGACCTTAATTTTGAAGAAGAAAAGGCTGCGGCACTTGATTATTACCGCAACCTTAACAGAGGCTTCCAGGTAAGCGGAGGCAGTCCTGAGATTGCAGAACGTGTTGAGATTTTGAATCAGACTGCCTGGTGGTATACCCACAATGCCCTGATTCATTTTGCTTCCCCTCACGGCTTGGAACAGCCTGGCGGTGCTGCCTGGGGAACCAGAGATGTCTGCCAGGGTCCTATGGAATATTTCCTTATGACTCAGCACTATGACCTTGCCGCTAAGATACTTAGGAATATATTCTCCCACCAGTATGCTTCTACCGGAGAATGGCCTCAGTGGTTCATGTTTGACCGCTATACTTTAGATGCCGGTGAATGCCATGGAGATGTTGTCTTCTGGCCTCTTAAGTGTATTGGTGACTATCTGGAACAGACCGGCAATTATGATTTGCTTACAAAGCCTCTTCCCTATGCTGATGATAAGGCTTCGAACGAATCTCTGCTCCTTCATATAAAGAGAGCCTTTAAAGCCATACAGACCCGGTTTATTGCAGATACCGGTCTTATTACTTATGCCGGCGGAGACTGGGACGACACCCTCCAGCCAGTAGATCCAAACATGCGTGAACACCTGGTAAGTTCCTGGACAGTGGCACTTGCCTATCAGACCTTAAAGCGCCTTGGCACTGCACTGACATCAACGGATTCGTCTTTCGCAAAAGAGCTGACAGAAGACGCAGATAAGATTTTAAAAGATTTTAATACCTTTTTGATAAAAGATGAGGTAATTCCAGGTTTTGTGAGTTATGATAAAGGAGATATGAAATACATACTTCATCCAGAGGATTCAGACACAGGAATCAAATACCGGCTCCTCCCCATGACCCGAAGCATTATTTCAGAACTGGTCACACCAGAACAAGCTCTTATAAATATGGATGTGATAAATAAGGAACTTAAATTCCCTGACGGGGTACATCTAATGGATCATCCTGCCAGCTATAAAGGCGGTGTCAGCAAGCTCTTTAAGAGAGCAGAACAGGCCGCTAATGTTGGAAGAGAAATCAGTTCATTATATACCCATGCCCATATCCGGTATCTGGAAGCCTGCGCAAAAACCGGTGACGCTATGTCCGCCTGGGAGGGTTTATTTACCATTAATCCAATACGGATACAGGATTCTGTTAAAACTGCCTGCCTAAGGCAGAGCAATCTGTATTTCAGCAGTTCTGACGGAAATTTTATGGACAGATATGAGTTTGCAGAAAATTTTAAACAATTAAAAGCCGGTGAGATTCCGGTAAAAGGGGGCTGGCGCCTTTATTCCAGCGGTCCTGGGATTTATTTAAACCAGTTGGTGTCCAATATACTTGGAATCCGTTTTCAGCAGGACTCCCTGATTCTTGATCCGGTACTGCCAGAGAGCCTTAACGGCTTAAGGGTAATGTTTCGATGCTTTGAAAAGGATATTACCTTCCAGTATCATATACACTCAGAGAATGACAACACTGCTGATTCTTCGGATGGAATCACCGTATATGCAGACAAGACAAAACTTGAGGGGGAAGCAGTATCAAACCCTTACCGTAAAGGCGGCATTAAACTCCAAAGAACGGTTTTGGAAAAGGATTTTTCCGAACTCAATATATTTATAAGGCTACCTTTAACCAAAGTACCCTAGAAAGGAATTTTATGAAAACCTATGTTACAAAGGAATCCAGGCTGCAGCTGGCGAAAGAGCTGGCCGGTGAAGGAATTGTTCTATTAAAAAATGATACTGCTTTACTCCCTTTAAGTCCGAACACTCCCATAGCTGTATTTGGGCGTGCTCAACTTGATACCATTATTGGAGGAAGCGGCTCAGGTGCTTCTTCTTCTGAGGAAGCCACCCTGATTCTAGATGAATTCATAAAAGCCGGACTTATTCCAGATACAGTTCTTACTACCTTTTACCGGAATGCCCGAAAAGCCGAAAAAGATATGGCTTTGTCTCCGGAAGAAGACCTGGCTAAATTCGCAGAACTCATAAACAGCGGACTAATCTATGAGATTTTTGGGAAATACAAAGCCCCGGCGGTGGAATACCCGGTGCCCGGAGAACTTATCACGAACCTCCCTTCCTCCCAGACAGCGGTGCTGATACTTGGCAGAGGTTCCGGCGGTGAAGAATGTGACCGGAGGGTAGCGGAGGATTATTATCTTACAGTCTCAGAAAGAGAATTGCTCCATCATGTAGCCTCCCACTTTAAACAGGTCGTCCTGGTCTTAAATATTAACGGTTTTATTGACCTTAATCTGATCCATTCCTACTCCTCTATCTGTTCCATCCTGCTGCTTGGTACAGCAGGGGAGCAAGGTGCTGCCGCGCTTGCCGAGGTGATAACCGGTAAAATAACTCCCAGCGGGAAGCTTCCTTCTACCATGGCCTGCTCCTACGAAGCTTACCCCTTTGCAGACCTTTTCTTTACGGATAAGGACCAGCCCGATACCCTTCTGACCTATAGTGATTTTGGGCTGTCGGCTGGGAATAATCACAGTACCGGTTATAAAAAAAGTCCGGTTGCGCTTTACAAAGAAGGTATCTATGTAGGATACCGGTATTTTGATACCTTTCATGTCCCTGTGCTGTATCCCTTCGGATATGGCTTATCCTACGCAGACTTTCACATGGAGACTATCAATGTGAACCAAAAGGGTAAGGAATTGCTGGTAACTGCCAAAGTCACCAACCAAAACAAGGAGTATACCGGTAAAGAAGTTCTGCAGCTCTATATCAGTGCCCCCTCCCTTTGTCTTGAAAAGCCCTATCAGGAATTAATGGCTTATGTAAAAACCCCCGCCCTAAAACCAGCAGAAACCGTGGAACTTACTTTAAGCTTCTCCCTGGAAGAACTTGCAAGCTACTCGGAGGCTTTGGCAGCTTATATAATTGAAGAAGGTACTTATTTTCTAAGGCTTGGTAATTCTTCCCGTAATACCCACATTATTGGCAGGCTTTTCGTCACGGAAACAATTGTTACCAAACACCTGGCTAACAGACTGGGACTTTCACCAGCTAACAAAGGTAAACTTGAGTTCTTAAGAAAAAAGGACGTATTGCCTTATTCCTATGAAGAGGAAAAAGAAGAAAAGGACCATGCTCCCTGCTTTCTGACCTTGAATCAAGCCAGCTTTAATACCTTTTGCGACAATTACCCCGGTGCTGATTCCCTTGGCGGTGACTTCATCCGTGATGACTCCATTCGCAGTGATTCCATTCGCAGTAATTCCGTTTGCATCAATTCCGTTTACAGCAATTCCGTTTGCTCTAACTCCATTGATACCAATTCCCCTGACGTTGCTTTTCTTGATACAGAAGGAAGACCTACTGACGAAGAAAAGACACTTACAGCTCAGATTTCAGACAATAAATTTACCGCTTTAACCGTTTCTTCTGTAGATCCCTCTGACCTCTTAATAGATAAGTCAGATACCATTACTCTAAAAGATGTGAAAGAAGGCAGATTGTCCTTAGCGGATTTTGTGAATCTCCTAACCCTGGAAGAACTGGCAGTATTACTAAATGGGTATGGTCCCGGACTTCCCTTTGGTGGTATGGGCGGTAAATATCCCGCTACCATCCAGTATCCGGACGGGACAGATATAGCCGTATCTACTCATCCAACCGGCTTCCCGGGATACCTCTCACCGGCCCTTAAAAAATACGGTATCCCCTCTGTCTTTTACAAAGATGGTCCGGCCGGCGTACAGATGACTGCCTGGCCAACCGGTATATCCATGGCCTGCACTTTTAATAAGGAACTCTTGGAAGACTTTGGTGCTGCCTGTGCAGCAGAAGCTATGGAATTACAGGTTGACAGCTGGCTGGCACCGGGAATCAATCTCCACCGAAACCCCATCGGAGGCCGTAACTTCGAATATTATTCCGAAGATCCCAGACATACCGGCTTTTGCGGTCTCTCCATAACTCTGGGTGCCGAAAAAGCAGGCATAACTACTTGTCCCAAGCACTTTGCTTTGAATGAACAAGAGACTTACCGTAGAGGCAGTTCTAAGAATTCCTTTGATGCCCTGGATTCCATTGCAGAAGAACGCACTATCAGGGAATTGTATTTAAAGCCCTTTGAAATGATTATTAAGAACAGCAAGGTATCTACGATTATGACCTCATTTAATAAAATTAATGGTCTCTTTGCCGCTGGCAATAAAGACCTATGCCAAGGTATCTTAAGAGAAGAATGGGGATATAAAGGGATTGTAATAACTGACTGGGGCGATATGGATATCGTTGTTGATGGAGCAGATGCCATTGCTGCCGGTAATGACATTATTATGCCAGGTGGTCCTCCGGTAATAGAACAGGTTTTAAAAGGCTATGAAGAAGGTCGTGTTTCCTTAACTGACCTGCGAACTTCTGCTATAAGATTCCTTACTTTTGTTATGAACAGCAATAGCTGTCAGAAATACTGGGATGCTGATAACAGCTGATTTAATCAAGGTGTAAAGTTACAGACAATTTAGCGCCAGCCAGAGCGGACTAACCAGTAATACACTGCCTCTCCGTCAGGTGCACCGCAATAGCTACAAGGTCTGGGCATAGAAAAGGGATTATATTTCAAACAATCTAAAATATAATCCCTATTCTTTCCCAGTCAATGTAGTCTTTTGATATGCAACTGCCCCTCTTAAATTTTCTCTATTATAAACATTGAATTCACCAGCAGCCAGATATTCGTTGTAAAGTACATGATATTCCAGATAGAAGCCCCCTGTAAGCCATAACTATTGACATATGACAGATAAGGATATAACACTCTGCTGTCTTTAAACCAGGCAATATATTCCTTGTCATCATTGATAAATTGAAAATATGATGAACGGGAGGGATCATTAAACTGGATCGGCGCTTCGACATTTCTAGCTAAATCCATAGCAGAATTATAGTTAATAAAGTTAGCATAAGTAACCGCTGAAAAATAAAGAAATTCCCATAGGTAGCCAATAATTGAAATACCAAGCGAACATTTTTCAGGTGAAAGCAGGGTAACCGCATTATCCAACGTATGTAGGACTGAGTCAAAAGGCAGTATACTAATTGGTAAATTGCGTGGGTATCGAAAGGCATAGGTGAGCTGATATAATACATTATTCGCTGCCTGACTTAAGCCAATGTAATCAACACCGGTGTATATAATTCCGGTAGACACCTCAAAGGTACTGGGTGCTATGGTAATCATAACAAAAAAACCTTCTGAATTCAGTCTCTTGGTTAAGTCTGCAATAAAATCCACATAAGCTTCCCGGTCCAAAGGTTGTATATATGGCGTATCAAAATTAAGACCATAATAGCCCTTACCCCTTAAATTTCTTAAGAGATTATCAAGGAAATTATTCCGTATGTCGGCATTGTTGATTAAGCTGTGAGCAATGGTAGTATCCACATCCTCCCCTTCATGGGGCGCATTCACAAACATAATTGGCGCTACCCCATATTCTTTTGCAGTATTTACTACTTGCAGATCATCAATCTCTATCAAATCGCCATTTGGCTGGAGCTGATAGGAATAGACGGTAAGGTAGGTCAGATAAGGCAAGGTTTTTTTGAGGGTTTCCTGATCAATAAAGGGATAGGTAAAACCATTTATCTTACCTGCCACCCCTTTCGTATCCTCATAACGTATCACCAGCTCCTCGCCCATGTAAAGCTCCCGGTTTGAAACACCAGGATTATTTCTAAGCAGTTCCATTACCTCTATCCCCTGTTCCTTTGCAATACTCTCTAAAGTGTCTTCTTTTTGTACTATGTAAGTTTGACTGGGTATCAGTATTATAAGTGCTTCACCTACAACCGGTCCCTCTGTAATACTTAAATCATTTTCTATCATTAATCTTTCCGGAGATATACCATAGGTGTCTGCAATGCTGTTAACCGTATCATCTTGCTGCACTATATGAATGTACATGAATAGCCTCAAATCCATTTAATACTATTTATAGTATGACAATTGTTATAAATGTTTCATAATGGTTACTATTCCTGCTCCTTCTTGTCATAAAGTAACAGTCTTATCCGGTACTGGTCCCCATTACCGTGGCTTTAGCAAGGAAAAACAAGCATCAATCAGGGTGTAACAACCGACCACAGCTGATTATTACTTGAACTGCCTGTTCCTTGTAATAAACTGGCTCCGTTGGCAGTTGAGCCGCCGCCATCCAAATACAGTCCAGAGGCAGCATTCTTAAATTTGTAATAATTCCCGGAGGTTTCCCGAATCCATTTCTGATTGTTACTGCCACTGTTACTCCATTGACCGCAGATAGAACCACTTGCTGTACGGCCCATGCCGTCAAGGTATAAGCCGGTGGATTTATTTCTGAACATATAATAGCTGCCGGATTGCTCAAGGACCCATTGCTGATTATTATTGGTGTTGCTGGCATATTGTTTACAGTCAGAGCCATTCGAGGTGTATCCATAGCCGTCAATACATAGCCCGGTAGCCCGGTTTGAGAGCTTGATATATGTATCGGTTGTGGTGGAAACTGCCATATCGCCATAGGTGACACTATTTAAACCACTGCCGTTCCAACCTGCTCCAATGGCAAACAAACGTCCGTTATTCAGCGGAACAATGCATCTGGAATAACAGGAGCCAATAATACAATTGATCTGGGTCCAGGTACCGGTACCACTATTGGTATTGATATACAGTTTACCATTCCCGGCACTGCTTAAAACCATGGTTCCATTTAAATTAACACAGTAGGGACTGCTGCCTGCCGTGTCAAAACAGGTTCCGGCATCCGATGGGTTCCAGCTTTCTGGATTTGATGAGATTTTATAATAAGCTCCGCCTCTTCCTACGATTTCATAGGTCATAATATAGTTTCCATTTGGCATCTTTGCCACTGCTGCCATTCCAGGTCTCTGACCTGATATTGCAACATCATTTACCGTACTGCTCCAACTGATACCATCGGTGGTAGTCTGATGCACTAATTTCTGACTGTAGGCATTATCCCGTTCATCGGAGTAATAGCAGATAAGCTTATTATTTGCCACCATTAAAAACGGTTCCCAAATCGGATCATCCCCAGGGGTTGCTTTCTTTCCCTCTGCAATGGTGCTTACATAAGACCAGTTTCTTCCCCCATCGTTACTCTTATAAAGATCGATTTCACAAAAAGACCGGTCATAAGGCAAAACCAGTCCTGCACAAAGCAGAGTACCTGCCGGCATATTGCCAATTGCCTGGGGCAGTTCATAAAGCTGTGGTTCCCATCTCATTCCTACGCCCTTATGGGTATCCCTTACATCTCCAACCTTACTCCAGGTTTCCCCGTTATTGGTGCTTTCAAAGATTGGGAAGGAAGATACCCCTGTGGTGTATTGCTCAAAAGTAGCATACATAGCACCGCCGCTGGTTTGTATTGCCCTGGCGTATAAAGCTCCCGGTGCCGGTGAACCGGCAGGAGAGGTATACATAGTGGACGGTCCATAAGCTCTTACAGACTCTGGAATTATAAAAGCAGCCAGTATTAGTAATAACAACATAACCCCATTTAAAACTTTTTTTGTAATAGTTTTCATTAACTACATCCTTTCATTTTTATATTTTCTTTCAAACCTTACCGTCTCCAGAAGAGACATCTTAAACAACAATACTTCCCCTAATAAATCGCTTTCTTCTCCTTTCTTAATATTAATTTATTTTTTCATATTGAGGTTTGCTGTTACCACCTCAACAACTAGCTCCTACTCTTTCACCGCTCCGGCCGTAATACCGGAGAGAATATGTTTCTGGAAAATAAGGTAGATAACGACTGTCGGTATCATAATTATAATGATTGCGGCAGACAGGTTCTGCCAGGAACCTTGTTTTGCACCGGCATAGGTCATTAAGAAGGTCGTCAGGGTCTTTAACTTGTTATTCGGCATATATAAATACGGAATGTACATATCATTAATGATAGTAACTGATTTAATTATGCTGATTGTCGCAGTGGCCGGTGCCAGCAGCGGGAAAATGATTCTTCCAAATAAACTAAAATAACCACAGCCATCAATTAACGCACTTTCATCCAAGGATACCGGCAGTTTTGAGACGAACTGTCTGTAGATGTAAAGCTGCATCAAATCGGAGGCAACATAGATTACTATAGGAGCACCAAGGGTATTATAAAGTCCTAAACTCTGAATGACTTTAAAACGGGCTATCTCCGTTATAAACGTGGGAATCAGCATCCCCATAAAGAATAGTGCAAATATTAATCTGCGGAAACGGAACTCAAACCGTTCCAATATGTATGCCGTAACGGAACCCATGAATATATTAAAAACAAGGCTGACCGCAACAATTAGTGCTGAATTTCGAAAAGCAAACCGAAGCATCTCATTGCCGAATACTTCTTTATAATTTTTAAATGTTAGATTGCTTAATTTCGGAAGCATCAAGGGTGAGGTCATAACCATATCTCCCTTTGATTTAAAGGAGGCAAATAAAGTAATTAAAATCGGTCCGATTACCAGACATGCCAGGATGGCGCATACTATGTATTTTAGTCCATTGGTGATTCGCCTTTTTCGCTTGGCGGATGTTATTCTTTTCTTCAAAATTAATGCCCCCCTCTTCGTACAAACTTGATAAAAAGGCTTTGAACCGAATACACCAGGATAATTAAAATCATGATTGTTACAGCCATGGTTGCTGCTAATCCGAAATTATTATATTTAAATGCAGTATTTATCGTATAAAGTGTAAAGGTTGAGGAGGCGTATCCAGGACCTCCGTTTGTCATGACAAAGGGAATATCAAAAATCTGCAAAGCTCCCCTTACATTGTCAAATAGGATAAAATCAATTACTAATTGTATGGAAGGAATCTGTATCGCCTTGAATTTCTGCCAGGCATTCGCTCCATCTACTGTAGCAGCTTCCATAATGTCCTGAGGAATGGACTGGAGGGCTGCTATAAACATGATTACGTGATAACCACTGTATTTCCATAAGGAGACACTGGCTAACACATAATTAACAATACCTTCATCCGATAACCAGTTATGAATGGCTCCCCCCAGTCCGATTTCCGTCAGGACTGCGTTAAACGCACCATTGATTGGGGAATAAAAATAGGAAAATGCATAAGCTATAGCCACCCCATTAATAATGTAGGGAAGAAAGGTCATGGACCGAAAGAATTTTGCTCCCCTGAATTTCGTATTTAACATTACCGCAGCCATTAATTCAAGAGGAATGGCGCATAAATGAACAAAGAAATATACAAAATTATTCTTTAGGGACAACCATAAATCCGGGGATTGTAATAACATGGTTATGTAATTCCTGGCTCCAATATAATTCTGCTTAAGTGACAGTCCATCCCAATCCGTAAAACTCATCCGAATCAAATCCAATGACGGATATACCACAAACATCAGTAATAAAAGAATCGGTACCAGCAGACAGGTAAAAATAAACTGATTCCTTTTTCTATGTAATGTATTCATATTTACACCCACTGCATACCGCAAGCTTGCTTGCGGTACTGCCTCTAATGAAACATGTTGAAAGAATCAGAAGTGGCATCCTTTCAGTATTTTGAATTTTCTTTCAACAATACACCCACTGCACACCGCAAGCTTGCTTGCGGTACTGCCTCTAATGAAACATGTTGAAAGAATCTAGAAGCGGCATCCTTTCAGTATTTATATTTTCTTTCAACAATACACCCACTGCATACCGCAAGCCTGCTTGCGGTACTGCCCTTTTTCTATTTTATTCAATAAAATCGGCTGTTACAAAATTACTAAGCCAACCCCTTTGCAACAGCCAATTATATAGTATAAACTTTTCCGTCTACTGAATACCTAATTTTCCTCTTGCTGCCTTCCAGCTTGTATCCAAATCGGCTAATGCTTTATCAAGATCAAAGCCATCTGTAAACATCTGAGAACCAAGTTTTTTATAGTCAAATTTAGTCTCAGACACCAGGTTGGAGAAATCATCATTTCCTCCATCATAGGTCACAAGGACTGCATCCGGCTGTTTATCATCTGATGCTTTAAAAATTGGATCCTTTTCCTTAGGGAAAGAGGTCATAGTGCTGTCATCACCGATTCTGGCGATAAAATCCGGATACCAGGCATCACTAAAATAGAATTCCAGGAACGCTTTTGCAAGCTCCGGATTTTTGCTATGTTTCGTAACTGAAAGGAAGCTGTCACCCTGTACAATGGTACGGAATTCATCGGAGGTATTATCCCTTACCGGCAAATAAAAAGTACTAAGGTTTGAGATATCCTCCGTGCCCTGTTTAATGGACTCTAAGCACCACGGACCTGCCGCAAGCATAGCTGCCTGCTTCTGGGCAAAAAGGGATACCACCTGATCATGTCCCAGTCCCAGAGGGTCTTTGCCAAATACTCCGGAGGTAAATAACTGGTCTACCTTTTTATAAGTTTTATAAATATCTGTTCCCTCGGCAAAGGGTTCATCCTGGGTAGCCAGAAGATTCCAGGTCTGACCGTTTCCGCTTTCTACTGCCGGCATGAATTCCATAAAAGGATAAGTAGGCCATTCATCTTTTGCTCCCAACCCTATTGCCATAAAATCAGGTTTGCCGGCACTATAGTAATCCTGCAGCTTTTTAGAGACCTCCAGAAATTCACTCCAGGTAGTCGGCACCTGAACCCCTGCTTCTTCAAACATATCCGTCCAGTAATAAACATAATCCTGTGTGGCTTTTTCTGCTACACCCAGAACCTTGCCATCAAATTTATAACCTTCGGTATACACATTATCTGCTGCTGCCTTTGTATCACTTAAATCATATACATAGTCTTTGAATCTTGCAAAAGTAAAGGGTTTATTATACATAAGATCCGGAAGCTCCTTGGCGGCAGCGCGGATTTTCATGGAATTCCAGTATTCTGAATCATCCTTTGTTTGCTCAATTTCGATGGTTACATTTGGATACAGTTTCTGAAACCGTCCCTGTATATCCAGCTCATCGTATAAGGCAACATTATTTTTATCATAAGTTGCTAACACCAGCGTTGCCTTGATATTCGGATCAAGGGCTGTTTCACTGCCGCTTTCCCCAGTTTCTGAGACTACAGCCGAAGTACCGGCAGAATCTGTTGTCCCTTTATTCCCACATCCCGTAAATAAAGAAGCACACATAACTGCACACATCATAATCGTTATAAACTTTTTGTTTCTCATGGCTTTCCTCCTCTTTTAAAGATGTCATTCATCTTTGATGTATGTATCATAGCACCCCTTATATTGTTCCGATATGAACTTTTTCCAGTTTCCTTGACATATTGTTTGTGTCTTTTATATCTTCCATTATTTCTTATAATACGCAGCCGGAGAAATGCCCATCTTCTTTTTAAATACTCTGGTAAAATGTTCCACACTGCTGTAGCCTACCGCTTCGCTGATTTCGTATACCTTCATATTGGTCTTCTCCATTAATTCTTTTGCCTTATGAAGCCGGAGCTCTGTTAAGTATGAAATAAAGGATTGACCAAATTCCTGGCTGAATCTGGAGCTGAAATATTTCTCGTTAAAACCGGCTACACTGGCAACCGCACCTAAGGTAATTCCCTCATCCGAATAATTATCTTCCATAAACCTCTTTGCCACCAAAAATGCATCATGTACCGGATGACTTTCATATTTATGCTCAATATAATCAAACACCCATCTGCAAAAATTAATGAGCCACATTTCAACATCCCGGTTCGATTCCAATCGCTGAAGCTTATCATAAAAATTAATATTCTTATCAAACAGATTAAAGATGGAATCTTCACTTTCCGAAAGCATAACGGCTATATGATAGATAATGGTTAAACACTTGGTTTTTGCCTCCGGCAGAGACACCGAAAATAACCCCGGAAACACTTCCCGCTGGTACTTAAACATCTCTTCGCTCTTCGTATTCTTTATACTGTTAATGAACGGCAGATTATTTAAACTACCGGCAATGGCTGCCTCTACATCGAATCTTTCGTTATATTCCCAGGTATACACACCTTCTCTGCCAAAAATAAATTGCATTGACAGGTTATGATACGCATCCCTAATCTTAGTATCAAAATCCTCTGGACTGCTGCCTAAATTACTGATACCTGCCGAAGCAATGATATTCATGTAATTTTTCCAAACTGTCATTAGCTGCCTGCAGATGGATTTAATTCTCACCAGGTCCTCCATCTCCTCCGCTTCATATAAAAGCACATAGTTTGAGGCGCTTACACTGGTAAGCAGACATTTGGAATTAATCCTTGGCACCTGTCCGGCAAATTGCAGCAGCGGCTGAATTAATTCCTGCTCCATATGTACAAAGCGTCTTCTGACCTGTTCAAAATCAGCAATCTCAAAACATACCAGATAATAAAAGGGAGGTATCCTTTGTTCTGAAATCTCTGCCCTGCCTGTGATAAGTTCCTTTAACCAATCAGTACTGCTCTGGTCCGCTTCCTTTATCAGCTTCTGACTTTGTAAAACCCCTGTCTCCTTTTTAAGTAAGGTATGTAAATTCATAAAGCAGCTTGTAAGAGTAGTTTCATTCAAGTCTGTTTTTAATAAATAATCCTCTGCTCCTAAACGGAAAGCCTTCCTTACCAAATGAAACTCGTTGAAGGCACTCAATACGATTACATAAGGTGTTCTAGGAAGTTCCTTCATCCGTTCCATTAATTCAATGCCGTCCATAACCGGCATGTTGATATCCGTTAAGACAATATCCGCCTGTACCTGTGAAAGAAGCTCCAGTACTCCCTTTCCGTGAATTGCTTCTCCAACAATCAAAAACCCCATCTCCTCCCAGTCTATCATCATTTTAATGGAGGCTCTAATTACCGTATCATCATCTGCTATTATTACCTTAAACATAGGTTTTCTCCTCAGATTTACCCTGTATATCCGGTATTTTTATTATAGTTTTGGTATATTCTCCCGGTTTACTTTCCATACTGATTCCATATTCCTCCCCATAATTGAGTTTTATCCGTCTCTGGACGTTGGAAATTCCTATATTTTCACCGCTCCTCTTCTTATCCTCCAATAAATGCTTAATTTTGTCTTCCGTAATTCCATACCCATCATCCTCCACAATCAGACTGAGGATACCGCCCTGTTTATGTATAGTTATGCTGATATGGCCGGGATCTTCTTTATCCTGTAACCCATGGGATATGGAATTCTCAACAATCGGCTGGATTAATAATCGGGGAATCAGATTATCCATGCAGTCCTCTTCTGCCATAATCTTAACATCAAAGTTATCCGAATATCGTATTTTCATTAGATATACGTAACTTTTAAGAATATCTATCTCTTCACGGATGGTATAAAAGCTATTAGAACTTTTAAAAGAGCAGGATAATATTTTTATAAGGGATTCCGCCATGTTTTTGATACTGTCATATTTTGAAGCCTGGGCTATGAACCGGATCGTATTCAGTGTATTTACAATAAAATGCGGATTAATCTGGGATTGCAACGCTTTTATTTCTTCCTGATGCTTTTCTTTTTCCTTTTCTTCATTGCTCGTAATCAATTCGCCAATCTGACGGACCATTTTATTAAAGGAATGTATCAGTTTGCGTACCTCCATGGCGCCTTCCGGTTCCACATGGGTGTCAAGCTTCCCAGTCTCCATGTGTTCCATTCCCTTTACCAGGTGATTAATAGGGGAAAGGATATTTTTTAAGAACAATCTGGTAAAAAAGTAAAACAAGATAAAGAGCAGAATAGAGACAGAAATAAGTCCGATTGCTAAATTGCGGTATATTGCTATTAACTGGTTGGATTTTGATATGGTTATCAGTTTCCAGTTGGTATTAGCCACGTCCTGAATCAAAAGCTGCAGCTTTTCGCCATGTAGTTTAATGACACGGCTGCCGGTTGGATAGGCAGCAATACGGCGGATAATGGCATCATTTTCCTTGTCCGATTTTACGATAACATTTCCCTCATTGTCTATTAGGTACATGCTTCCGATATCGGACCATTCCTTGTAGGCTTCTATCATATGAAAGGACTGAGGATTTATGTACAAAGCTACTGTTTCAATATTTTTATTTATATCGTATTTCTTTGGCGCAAACGCGATTACCATCATATTGGATATTTTATTGGTTGCTTTTCTGGCAAATAAGATATTTTCTTTTTCATATCCCAGCGTGACATTATCCAGATTTTTAAGTGCTTCCTGATACCAGATACCGGTACTGACAGGTTTATGGGATGAATCCAAATCATCCTTCAAATCATAGTGGCTGCCATCCTTCATATAGAAATGCACAGCCAATACGTCTGCTTTGGGAATAAACAGTGAATTATAGGACATTTTTAATTTTTCACTGTAAATTTGTTTTTCTTTTTTGTTCCCGCCATTATAAAGGGAAGCATATTCCAGTACCTGATTCTCATTCGTTAACAGAAAATGGCTAAGGCTCATACAGCTGTCTTCAATTTCTCCATCCAGCACTGTCTTTACATTATTCTGAGATAATTTGATTTTCTCTACCAACGATTCTTCTGAATTTTTAATCACGTAAATCATAGCTGCAATGATAATTACAAGGATTGGGATTACTATTAAAACCATAAAGTTAAAATAAAAAATTTTACTCAATTGTTTTCTTTTATTCATAAAATCCCCCATTATATTTTGTAATATCACTATAGCATATTTGTGGAAGACCCTACATACATTTTGTACATTTTTCTTGATTTTTTTTCATTTTTGAAGAAAATTTGTGCATTATGAATAGAAATTAAAAAAGATGCCGTCTAAGCCTGATTGGGCCATAGCAGCATCTATTTTAAAAAACTTTTTTTGATAACTTTATTTATTTCAATCCGCATAGATTACTTAAAAATATTTATTTAACGGCTATTCCCCATATATTTCTGTAACGCCCGGCAGACTGCCGAAGTAATAACAGCTGCTAAAACAGCCTCTGGTAATCCGTTTGCAAAAATAACAGTAAGCACGGCTTTATACACAGCATCCGAAGCTATATTACTGACTTTGCTGTAAGAATCCCGAAACAAGAAATAAATAAGGTGCATCACCAAAATCGTATTCGTCATTGAACCTATAATTCCACTAATCCCAAGTGAAACTATCCTGCCCTTTCCTTTTAACAGCTTATCAAGCAGCTTATAAGCATAGTATGGAACTACACCGACTAAAATACGGGGAAGAAACGCTACGATAAGTGCTGTAAAACTGCCGCTGTCGGTTCCAGGAATCGGTATGGCAGGTGAAAAAACAAAGGATAAAAGAGTTGGTGTAAACGTATTATTATAAAGACTGGTAAGCCCGAATACAAACCCCAGACCCGCACCAATTCCCGGTCCCAGCAAAATGGAGCCGATGATTACAGGCACATGGATAATTGTAGCTTTTATAAGCGGCAGCTGAATGTATCCAAAGGGGGTGAAGTTTAAGAGCATTATGATTGCTACAAAAAGAGCGGTCAATATCATATTCTTAGTTTTTGTTTGTTCATGGGTACGTTTCCTTCCAATCGTTCTTGTATATTTCCTGTATATTTCTTTCATATATTCTCCAAATCCTTTTTTATATAGTAAAGTCATTGTTTATTTAACCTGCAAAGCAGACTCAATACTCTTAAGAATCTCCTCAACCTCTGCAAGTGCTCCTTTTCCAAGATCTCCGTCAGCAAGTATTGCCTCCCGGGGTTCAATAAACTGATATCCGTACTTTTTAAGCTTTTTAATATTCTCCTGTACTATAGGGTTTTCCCACATTCTTGTATTCATTGCAGGTGCAATCAGCATGGGAATTCCAGTCATGGCAAGGGCGACGGAAGTGAGCATGTCATCACCGATTCCATTGGCTATTTTCCCAATGATATTAGCAGTTGCGGGGGCAATCAAAAATAGATCGGCTTTTTTAGAAAGTGAAATATGTTTGACTTCCCTTGGATAATCCAATTCAAAGGTATCCGTATAGACCCTGTTTTTCGATAATGTCTGCAGCGTCAAGGGAGTTATAAATTCCATACCGCCTTTTGTTATAATCACATCAACATTGTAACCCCTTTTAGTTAAAGCATTTGTTAGGTAAGCTGCTTTATATGCGGCAATGCTTCCGGTAACTCCTAAAATTATGTTCTTCATTTTCCATTCTCCTCCCTGATTTTTATTACACCGCTTACTAATGCTGTTGTCATTTCCCGCTTTCTTCTCCGCCAAAAATGTCCGAGTAAACCATTCGCTTACACACCTTAAGCTGACTCTCTGCCAATTCCGGAGCTATATCACTGGAAACTGCCAGTGACCGCAGGCCTTCTATTAAAAACATAATGGAATCTGCCAAAGTATTAATATTTACTGCTGTGATTGACTTGCTTTTCTGACCAAATTTCAATAGCTCCATTATGATATCCTTTGTATTAAAGAACTGTTCTGTATAAAAATCCTTGTCCGATATATTTTTATGGCTGAAACAGAATTCAATCATTGCGGCATAAAGACTTTTATCCATATTGAGAAGCTTTTCCTTTTGCTCATTGAAAAAGGAATCGATTAACTGGTGAAAATCGGTGCTATTTTCTATGCTGCTCTTGATTCCGTCGATTTTTGCACGGTTATGCTTTTTGACGACTTCAATAAAGATTTCATCTACCGTTGAAAAATATAAATAAATACCTCCTCTGCTGATATTACATTCTTCTATAATATCTTTCATGGTCACCCGGTTAAATCCTTTTTGGATAAAGACCTGCTTGGCATTGTTAAGAATTAGTTCTCTTTTTATTGATGACTTAGTCGGCATATTTATTTTATTCCTCCTATAAGGTTAACGATTTCTAAGGTTTTATATACACTGATTGCAATTGTTCGAATAAAGAAATGACACGAATGTCATAAACAATTATATGACATTCGTGTCATTTCTGTCAAGGCAAAAATATCTAAGAAGAGTCTGGCTCGCCAGACTCTAGCGCTGACGCGCTGTCACGACAGTCACATCTTCCTTGAGCGCGTCATGTGCATCCTGCCCGGAGGGCTTGTTAATTTATAGGTAAGTTCGGAGAACTTTCTTATAAATTAAGTAAGAGTCTGGCTCGCCAGACTCTAGCGCTGACGCGCTGTCACTTTAGTGACAATTTCCAATAGCACGTCATGGGCATCCCGCCCGGAGGGCTTTGCCAGTATGTCCTTGGTATACCAGCGCTTGTCCATCACAGCCTGCACCGGCTTATTCGTTTCCTATTTACTCCAGCACTTTTAGATTTTTCAGTGAGAAATCCAGAATTGGAGCAGAATGTGTTAAAGCACCACACGATATATAGTTAACACCGATATCGATTAACTCTGCAATCCGTTCCTTTGTCATATTGCCCGAACATTCGGTTTCCGCCCTATCTCCTACTAATTGTACCGCTTCTTTCATCATCTCAATACTCATATTATCAAGCATGACAATATCGGCGCCAGCCTCTAACGCCTCCTTAAGCATCTCAATACTTTCAACTTCAACCTCTATCTTATGCACAAAGGGTGCGTATTCCTTAGCCATTTTGACTGCTTCTTTTACTCCGCCTGCTGCGTTTATATGGTTATCCTTAAGCAGGACCCCATCAGACAGGTTAAATCTATGATTATGACCGCCTCCCATCTTAACTGCATATTTCTCAAAAACTCTCATATTCGGAGTTGTCTTACGCGTATCTAATAATTTTGTTTTATTACCTTTAAGTAAATCAGCAATAGCACGAGTACAGGTGGCGATTCCACTCATCCTCTGAAGAAAATTTAATGCTGTTCTTTCTCCTGATAATAATGCTCTGACATCTGCAGTTACTTCTGCAAGCAAATCACCATTCTTTACCCTGTCTCCATCCTGAACATAAGCTTCCATCCGGGCAGAGGAATCCAGCAGGGAGAACACTCTGAAAAACACTTCAATCCCTGCGATGATGCCATCCTGCTTGCAGATAAGCTGTACAAGACCCCTTTTATCCTCACGCATTACTGCATTCGTTGTAATATCTTCACTGTTAATATCTTCCCTTAAGGCTTGAAGTATTAAATTATCCGCATTTATTTTGAGTGATATTTCGTTGTTCATTTTGATTGACCCTTTCTATTTCTTGTAATATTAGTTTTTTATCCGCCGCCTTGATTTGTTCGTAGTTTTCATAAACCTTCCCGTCCGCAAGGGGTTTTATTGTATTATTTTTTTCGAAAGTACTCCCAATGTGAACTGCCGCTTCTTTGGCAAATACTAAGCTCTCCAGCAAGGAATTACTAGCTAGCCGATTCGCACCGTGCACACCGTTGCAGCTGGTTTCGCCCACAGCATAAAGATGTTCCATCGAGGTTTTGCTATACAAATCCACCTCGATACCCCCCATAAAATAATGCTGTGCAGGTATTACCGGAATGCATTGCCTGGTAATATCGATGCCCTCTTCCATACAACGCTGATAAATATTAGGAAATCGTTGCTTTATAAAATCACTTTCCAAATGTGCAACGGTAAGCCATACATGTTTACTTCCTTCTTTCTTCATCTGTTGGTAGATTTTCTGAGTTAACATATCTCTTGGCAGAAGTTCGTCAACAAACCGTTCCTTGTTGCTTCCCAGTAAATAGGCTCCTTCCCCCCTTACCGATTCTGATATTAAAAATCTTCTCCCTGTTCTTTCCATAAACAGTGTGGTAGGATGTATCTGTATATAATTCATATTTTTCAGATTAATTTGATGTCTGATTGCCAGTGCCAGCGAATCTCCTGTAAGATGAGGATAATTAGTGGAATCCTGATACAAGCCCCCTATTCCCCCAGTGGCTAAAACTGTATAGTGTGCCTCCAACCTTGCTATTACTCCCTCTTTTGATCGGAGCATAACTCCGCTGCATCGGTTATTATAGCAGATTAAATCAATCATCTCGGTATATTCCATGATTTCTATATTTTTTTTCTTTTTTACCTGTGCCAGCAGCTTCCCGGTAATCTCCTGACCGGTAATATCCCTGTGGTATAATATTCTTGCAGTAGAATGGGCACCTTCTTTGGTATAAAGCATTTTTCCGTCCTTTTGCTCAAACTCTACACCATAAGAAATCAAATCATTAACAACCTCAGGAGACTTACGTATCATCTGACGTACCGAGGCCTGATTATTTTCATAATGTCCTGCTTTCATAGTATCCCAAAAGAAGCTGTCAAAGTCCTCTTCTTCCTTGAGGACACAAATTCCACCCTGGGCCAGGTAGGAATCACTCATTTCCAAGGAGCTCTTAGTAATTAATTTGATCTTCTTGTCGTCCGGCAAATTTAATGCACAATATAAACCGGCGACACCTGCACCTATGATCGCAACATCCGTTTCTAATTTCATTTTAACCTCTATTCTTGCGCACGCTTTTTGCGCATACCAAGTTTGTGGTGCACAAGCACAAACTTGCGGTTGAAAAAATTATTTTTCAACCTAAATCGCCTAACTATCTCTTATTTAGCCAGTTCAAGCATTCTTGTTAATGATTGATTCGCTTTCTCATACAGTTCTTCCTTCAACTCAACCACATTGTCCATGGTCTCTAATTGCTCCAAAACTTTTTGGGCCGTTATTCGTTTCATGTTGGGGCAAAATTGCCGATGTCCCACTGAAAAAAATTTTTTATCCGGATTTTTCATTTTCAATTCATGCAGGACACCCATTTCGGTACAGATGATGAAGGAGCCGGCATCGCTTTTCCCTGCAAATTCGATTATACCTGAAGTACTTCCGATATAATCAGAGATTTCCAGGACTTCCCAGGTACATTCCGGATGTGCTAATATCAATGCCTCGGGATGCACTTTCTTCGCTTTTTCGATGTTTTCTTTCGTAATGCTTGTATGCACATGACAAAAACCATCACTCAAGATTACATTCTTTTCCGGAACCAGGTTTGCAATATATCTTCCAAGATTACCATCAGGGATAAAATATATATTTTTATTAGGCAGGGCTTTCACAATGTTAAGTGCATTAGCCGAAGTAACACAGACATCGGAATTTGCCTTAATTTCTGCGGTAGAGTTAATATAGCAAACAACAGCAACATCTTCATAGGTATCCCTAACTTCTTTAATCTTGTCGCTGTCTGCCATATGAGCCATGGGACAGTCTGCAAAACTGTCCGGCATAATTACAGTCTTCTCCGGGTTTAATAGCTTTGCGCTCTCACCCATGAAGGACACCCCGCAGAACAAAATGGTGTTTTGCACTACCTCTGTAGCAATTTTACTCAGGTAATAGGAATCCCCCACATAATCAGCAAGAGTCTGGATCTGGCCGTCTGTATAATAATGGGCTAAAATAACCACATTTTTTTCGTTTTTTAGTTCCTTAATCCGCTTCATAATATCTTCCATTTTGTATCCTCCTTGTCTGCTATAATGAATTTTGTCTATTATAGCACATATAAATTCACCTGACAAGACACTTGTAAACTCATGTGACAAGATAGCAGTTTCCCCTGAACATGGAAAATACATATGGCTATTCTGCTATACCTTAGTTTTTCGGTCTGACCAGTGAAATCAGCCTGGAAGCCTCCGGTATCAGCAGGTTAAGAGCTGTTCTATTATAATGCTTTTTAACAGTCATTCTTCATTTTTCTTTCTGCAAACTTGTACTTGTTCATGATTGATTGCAAACCTATTAATTCAAAGCTTTTATCTTTTTGCTCCAAACTTTTATATAACTGAAACCCAATAATTAATCCCATTTCCAGATATACTTCACTGTGGGTTATGGAAAAATCCATTACGGCATAATATAAGTCATCATTCCTCCGACTGGCAGTTGGAAACATTTCCTGTAATGCTATAAATATCTTGTCATAAGATACTTTTATTCTCTCCTCATACGTTCCGCTATTCTTGGCCTTGGATTCCGAGCCAAAAATTAAATATGCTATCATTTCATCTAATTTTACCCTTTCCAGCATATCAGTGAATTCACTCATAATTTATAACCTCCCTTTTTCAATAATATTTTAGTCATTAGCGGAATAATGGCATTATTATATCATCTTAATGAAGACATAAAGATATCTTGACGGCAATGTGACGGCTTAAAATTAATATAGACTACTTACTGCTCTATTCTGCCATAATTCTTTTCAAATTCATCGATATTATGTAGTGGATTATAATACCAGATCTGCTAATCGTTTCATTGAAGTCCTTATGAAAAAGCATGTCGATGAATTTGAGAAAAAACATGGTAAGATTACGATTGAATGATTTAGAAAAGGCGTAAGAGTAAAAACTCTTACGCCTCAGGTTGTACCATATTAAATTGGAATTTGTCCGCTTCGTACTATGCTTATTTGGCGAATAAGGCTTCATTCCAAGCGGTATAAAATTCGTTTATCGAGGCATACCGTTCAGACCTTTCTACAGCGACAGATTTTAGTGCAACATCATAGCACGCTTTACTTAATTCCCATTTTTCAAAAGAACAAGGAGTAAATGCGTTCATTTCATATCTCAGTCTTACTTCAGCATTTGTATAATTACCGAAAAAGCTGTCAAATAGTAACGCTCCAAGTGTAAAAACATTTGTAATTTCATCAATAACAGCACCATAAACATATTCTTCAGGTGCTTTTAACCTCTTTGTCCCCCAGTAATCTTCACCCATATTATTGAGTGTTGGCTTTTTCCTAAAGAAGTCGATATCACAAATTGTGGTAGTATCCCGTGAAAAATCATACATTATGCTACCGTCATAAAAGTCTACTGCAACATATTCGCTTTTAGAAACGGTATCCAAAAATGAAAATAACACATCTGCTGATTCCGTTCGCTTGGAAATCGATAGTTGCTTGAAACGCTTTGCAGGGGGTAGAACATGTGGATTTTTTTTATATTTTTCAAAATTCCAATAATCGAATAAGCAATCACCGTCAGTCCACTTAAATACAGCAACATAAATCTCTCCAAGGGAATAATGCTTAACTAGTTTAATCAAATTTTTATGATTGATAACCTCGTATATAGACATTGCCGCTTTTAAAGCAGATATTGCTTCTTGCTGCGTCCGTACGGATTCAGTTGTTTTTAATCCTGCCACCTTAATGAAATGCTTTTCTTCACCATTATCTACACCAAAACTTAAATTTCCAGAATCGTTTTGGGCAAAAACAGCAAAAACTTTGCCAAATGATTTAAGCCATGAAAAATTGTGTTCTTCTTTTAAACTAAAGTAAACACTATCCAATTTAACATTTACCATAATTTCCTCCAAGTTTTAGGAGGGCTACTTACCTAAAGTATCACCTCCATCAAAGATAAATAATTCATAGCTCAATCAGAATTTGCCAGTATTCTTATTTTATACGGGCTGCATATAAAAATCGCCCATAACCTATCTCCGATGCATTTTTCATTAATTCTGCGTTTAACCATAGTGCAATATCAGCAAAGCTCCTATCTACTAATGGCCATTTTGCATACTGTTTTAATTGAAAATCTTCATCCGGCAAATCGTTTAATTTTGATACCCATTTATCGTGTAGTAAGCTTATTGCTGTTTTTGCTTTTTCAACACTTCCCGGCCAATGAATATCTTCTTTTTTTAATACACCATCACCAAAATTATAATCTATTGCGGTACTCCACCAATATATTATATGCCACAAAATCCAGGCAATACTGGCCGGACCTATCTTATAACTTTCGGTTTCAGGCCAATCTATACCCCACCCATCTTCTTGCTTGCGCACCTGCAGCCCTGTGGGGCTGAATGCCCATAGTGCCTCTGGTTCCTCAATATTGTCCATATGATAAAGATAAAGTTGCCAGCACATTTCTAGCTGAAATAGTATATTCTCTTTTATTTCATGATTTTTTATTGATTGTAACCTCCCAAAAGTGATTCAGTATTAAATTGTAATTCGTGCTTGATTAAAGTATCAAAGAGCAAAGCAAATCGTAAAAGCTATGTGCAAAAATAGGACACCATATAGACTTACCTTCTTTTAACAAAATGCAAAATACAATTCCTAAAGCAAATGCAGTAATACTCTGGCCGATTAAACCGACGAAATCAAAATTCCCATAAAAAAAGTATTTTATTATATAGGCTGGCCAATGTACAGCGGCAAACATAAAAGAAGATAATAGTATTGCATTTATATTAGACGTTGCACTGCGTAAAGCATTATATCCCCATCCACGAAATACTGTTTCCTCCACGATTCCAACAATAACAAATTTAATAACCACTAAACTAAGATTTCTTTCATTAAAGTAAAATCCCTTATGTATAGCAAACATATCAGTGAAACAATAAATAGTCATAGCACTTAAAGTTATTATGAAAAATTTACCTATCTTTGGCCTTGATATCAATGTTTTCCATTGCCAAAATAGACTGTTATTGAATTTTATGATTAATAAAATTGCAGGAAAAAACCAAATAATTCTGCTTATATAGCCATATATATATTTACCCATGTTTAAATTATTATCAGAAAAAATTAAATCACTATATCCCCATGCATCTGTAACTAATGACCAAAAAAGAATAAATCCAAACAATGATGATAGTATTACAGAAATAGGACGCTTCTGTTTTGAGTTCATAGACTATATCCCCCTTCAAATTCTGATTGTCTTTCCATCTCATCCTACCACAATATTACTTTTACATCAATTTATTTCCCATGCCTTTAGAGACAGTAATAGATTAATTACCCAATATTCTGTAAAGAATTAAACATTGGGCTCTGTTAGGTAATGGTATTGTTATTCATTTAATTTTGGCGTATTATATTACCAAATTATATATTAGGGGGTTAAGTATGAATTTTGATAAAGAAATGAAAATACCTTTACAAATAGCATTGTTATTTGTCGTCCTTACCAGTATATTTACTCTGCTGGAGAACCTTGGTTCATTCGTATCCATGGGAGTAAACAAAGACAGTATTGTTTATTTTTTTAAGAGCAATATGTTATGGTTTATTGTTGTGATATTAATTATATTAGGATTAAGCATTTATTTAAAGAAAGTAGAAGGAAAGTATAATCCATCGTTTATACATAATGAAACAATACGGTCAACATTAGGTCTCTTATTAGCATTTGAAGGATTAGTAATTATATCATCTAGAGCCCCAAGCCTTTTATTATTCATCCAAGCAAATCATCAAACAGCATCTACATTTAAAGAAGTCTATATACGTAGTATTTTGGCTTCATTCATTATACCAATGATAATAAATCTGGTAAGGATATTACTTGGTTTATATTTTGTTTTACAGAAAAATAAGAACAATGAGATTGAATAGATTGAAAAATGCGTTGCATTTTTATCATTTCTATTTAAGCAGTATCGTAAGCGGGCTTGCGATATGCATGGGGATTCGTGTGAATAATATTTATTTTGACGACAATTTAGTTGAACAATTTTTAGTCTAAAAATGTTCTAAATAACCTTTACTTAAGGTTTTTATAGACATCGAAAATGCCCCAATACTTTTTTAATTAAGTATTAGAGCATTTTTCTCTTAGATGCGACAACCTGTTTTGAACTATTTGAACTTCACCAGAAGAAAGGGGGGCCATTTAGCTAATCTATTTATACGTTTCCGATCAGTCCCAAATAGGAACTTTTACAAATAAATCATCCTGTGAACCGTCAATCCACCCCTTCACATTTTTACTATTGATGATTCTAATATAACATTTTCCTTTGTTTGAAACATATATTTTATCGGCTCTTACCTTATCTCCCGAATTTAACTCAAATGCAATAGCTGCACCTTTCTTAAGAGATTTGTATGTCACATATTCCTTTTTTACCCTATACACATATTTTTTGGAATAAGGCGTTAGGTTATACGTATTCGTTTTTACCGCCACAATCTTACGATTGATTAATTTATAAGGTATAAAGCATTCATAATCACCTATTACATCTCCAATGGGCCTATTTGCTATCAGCTCAAATGATGCATTATCGGATACATGATCAAAAAAATAAGTCGCCATATTTAAGTACTTAGGACCATCTTTCCTTTCTATCGTTTGATTTAATTTAAGTTTGGAATCTCTATATTGTAGATAAAAGGTTTTCAAGCAGATGGCACTGTAATCTCTTGTAGTAATAAAAAGATCCTGAACATTGTCATCGACGTCTATATCCGCCAGACTGACAGTATAATACTGGCATTTCAATGTTTTCTCAAATACAACTTTATCATTAATATATACGGTTAATGTTTTCTTAGTTTCATCGTTTTTCACATCTATTTGCTTACAAATTACCTTTTCGTATTTTCCATCGCTATCCAAATCCTCATTGTATACCGTTTCTAAATCCAATTCTTTAAACTGTGTCGGCGTCGGCGCAGACGCACTTACCTTCGAACTATTCGCAACACCAGATAGTAGTGACAGAACTATTACCATACATATTATTTGCTTTTTCCTAAACATAATAAACTCCTCGTACAATAAATTTATATCCTAGTTAATACGTTACTGACTTAATATTTTTGTGGCATATATGAACGGGTATCTATTTATCTGCAAGGTTCCTAACGTATTGATATTTTATCTCGTCTCTCAATCTATGCAGTTTACAGTTACGCTTAATAAGGAATCATCCTAATGTTAAAATTGTTCCTAATGGAACATTAGCTAATGTTACTCACTTAAAGGTTTTTCTAATACTATAATTATTATGGAATATTATAACAACTAATTCTTAATTTTTTCTTATCATTTGTTTAACGTTTTACTAAATATTACATGTTTTTTTACATGTAAATGCTATCTTAAAAGGAAAAGGCAACTCTCATTTTAGCCTAAGATATCTAGTTATTATTTTCTCCGTATGCAGCACCTTTTTGAACCAAAAACGGTTTATACTAAATAGCACCTGTTTTTAAATTAAAAAAATCTCTAAACCTTATTCTAAAGGTTTAGAGACCATTCTAAGATAGACGACAACCAGATTTGAACTGGTGATCAGTGTGTTGCTGAACCCGACCATCAAGTCCTACAATACCAGTATATTCAAGGGCGGTAGCCATTCTGTAACCGACTTACTCAAATGTTATACACAAAAAGGAAAAATTCTCAAATTTCACTTAGAATACTCTTTTTCCAAACATTTAAATTAAGGCAGGAAAAGCTCCTGCCCTAAATTTTGTAATACAGTTCAAACAAATTATCAAAAATCTTTTATTTCCTTAGCTAAGCTAAAAGGAATTTCTTGACCATCTATAGTTTCCAGATATGCTATTTCATGATGCATGTAATCAACTATATCACTTGCCTTGTAATTTCTAAATTTATTTATAATTTGGTCTAGTATATCCATTTCATGTGCATCTATAAAAGAAAAATCAATATTATTGTTAGGGAGAATATGGTATCTTGTATTATCATAATCTTCTTCTTTTTGTACATTTATATTTTCTAATTCCAAAATCTTATAATGTCCTTTGGGTAAAGCCCCCAAATCTTCATGACAATATACCAGACCCGTCATAGCTTTACCTTGTAATTTATAGCTCAATGCATCAGAATACCACAACATTTTCATAAGTTTAACCTTATATAAATTATTAATTCTTTTTGCAAAATATGAAACAATACTTTCTAGTTTATCAATATCTAATGTTTTATAACCATTAAAATCGGATGGTTCTATATAATTTAAGTATTCACTCTCTAATATTTGGCGTTTTAAATATTCTTTACCATATTGTAATAAATTCTTATTTATTTTATCTTTTATTATCAAAAACTTGGATTCACTAAATTTATCTTTATTTTTATTTAGATATTCATATGTCTTCATGGGATTGTCACTTATAAGTCTTAAAATATTATCATACGCTTCATCTTGAATTGCTTTACTTTCATATCTTGAAATTGTTACTTCTCCCCATCCGAGTAAATTGGATAAATCACTTTGAGATAGCCCATATTGTTCTCTAACTTTTATGATTTCTTCAGAAGTTAGCAGTCCCTTTTTTACTTTATATGCGTTTCTTGCATTTTTCATATTTTCATCTAATATTTTGGCAGGAACAAATTCATTTTCATCTTCGTCTTTCATATGATTACAAAAATAATAACATTCTTCGTATTCTACTTCTTCTCCTTTAATTGTTATAGCAGATATTCTTTTTCTCTCTTCGATTTCATGCTCTTTCTCACACAATGGGCAATCCATCAAGATTCTCCTTACTAAATAATCTTGCATTGTCGCTCCTCCTTTTAATAGGCATTTGCTAACACTGATTCATGCTTTATGTTCTCAAATGTCCATTCCTTCCAATTTTTATTTACTATCAACTGTATTATTTACAGTATACTTTTAAAACATAAAATTACCTAAAGTAATTTCTTCTATCTGTACGGGTGTTGCATCGAATACTCTGCATAGTGAAATGACAGACATATGACTTTATTTTTTTCATCTCTTACTTTAAGTTTTATGTAAATCTCTTTTCCATTAATATTTTTACCAAATACAAACAACAGTGGTGGGTTATCATCGTCTCTATCATACAAAGTTTCTGAATAATCTTTTACGGTTAATTCTTTTACCCTTTCTAATACATCTGATGAATCATAATCTAAATCTGCCAATGTATAAGGTGTTGAATATTTCTCTTCTTCTCCATATTTTTTCTTGCTTATAAAAACTAAATTCTTTTCGATAATAAAATGTTCATTGTTTATAACTGTAAATAAATCATTTATAAATTTTAGGACATCTTTTTCTGAGGAACTTATTTTTATTTTTATATCTGACACCTCCAACTAATACTATCTTATTATTTACTATCTACATATATTATACACTATCATTTGATAGTAGTCAATGTCAATTGATTGTTCCATAATATTATTATAATAATTTGCACTTAAAATTACCCATTTCCAATAATTCTAAATTAAATTAAAGACACCTGTTCGTTTTACAAGAGAACTACCACAAAATATCGTAAAAAAAGAACTCAGCAAAAATTCTCTGAGTCCTTATCGTAATCAAGTAATAATAACAATCCATATCAAAAAGATTGTCGAATGTTTTCATCGTAGCTGTTTTACAATTGTAGACCATGGAATGTACCTTTGTCGTATCGCACCATTTACAAGAATTCACATACCCCTCAAGGAACCTTTTTCCCTGTAACCTTGTTATTATCGACTATAGAAGGGAATGCTCATAATTTTTAGGCATTATCCGATTTTCACTCTCATATCCACTTCCCAATCATCGGGTATCTCAAAAAAGTGGTTTATATCATTATCATCGGTTAAATAAAAATGTAACTTTCCTTGTTGTATCTCTTCGTTGCGGTCTTTAATATTCTGCAACCTTTGTTTTTCCGATATATCAATATAATGTAATTCACACTCAACTCCCATATCCGCGTAAAACTGACGGAGTTCATCACGTTCTGAACGTGACCAGAATCCATTTTCACATATGACAATTGCCCCTGCTTTTGCTGCTTCGCCCGCTTTCAGCTTTACATAATCTTCAACTTTTGCGCAATATTCTTCATATTTTTTCGGCTCATTATCATACAACTCTGCCCCAAACAAACCAAGCATAAGCTCATCTTGGCTGATATTTACAGCATTTAACTGCTTTGCAAGTTTATTTGCATAAGTGGTTTTGCCAGAACCGATTTTGCCGCATATTAAAATGACTTTACCCAAAGAATCACCTCCATATATTAGGGTGACATAGAATATCATGGAGTCACTCCATTTAATATTTATATGTTAAAATCCTGTCCCATCTGAGTTCTCCGTTTCGAAATCATGATCTTCTCCCTGTAATTCTCCACGTTTAAATCTCATGTAGCTATCCACAGGCTTTGATGTTATAAGTACTATGCCAATGGCAATGCAAATAATATCTACCGCCAGCAAAACCAAATTAAATACCGATAATAATGCTAAAGTTCCAGCTAATCCATTAAATAAGGCATAAATTACAAGCAACCATTTTGCCACCTTATTGCCTGCGTACAGGAAATAAAGGAGTGCTCCGATAAATGCTAACCGCACTAATCCTTGAATTACGCTCGTTGATCCCCCTTCTGCCGACCCATAAGCCATTACACTAATAACTGAAATTACATTAATCAGAACTAACGCCAATGCTACTCCATTTAAAACTTTCCTACCCTGTTCTACCATATTCATTTTTCTTCTCCTTGTAGTATTATTATATCATTTATAGCTTAAAGTATTGGGGGTCTGTTAATACAGCTGGACATAGGATGAGGCGTAATTCACCCACATATTCTCCGATAAATGAAGAACGTAATCTGCCAAAACTTTTAACAATCCCAACTCTTCGTTCATTACTTCATTATAACACTCCAATTTTGTAACAACAACAAAAACCAGATCAAAAATTCGCCTATACTCAATAGAAATGCCAATGTGAAGATAAAACCTGCTTCACATTGGCATCCATTATTATATATTGAGTTGTTTTCTATACAATATTTTAGTAAGAATTTAGGAATTCTTTTCTACCCAGGTAGCAAAAGCACTTAAAAAGCTGTCTATAAACTCTTTTGTACCCGCATTGCTTAACGCACCGGTCTCATCAATTAAGGTGTGGTAAGCGCCAATATATGCTTCCGGCTGGGCAAGTGTAAGAACATTTAAAAAAGCAAGTACCTGACGCAGGTGATGATTTGCACCAAAGCCGCCGATTCCGCCAGGAGACTGACTGATAATGGCAGCCGGTTTGCCGCTCCATACATTTTTGCCATAAGGTCTGGAAGCTACATCAAGGGCATTCTTTAGAGCTGCAGGTATGGAACGGTTATGTTCCGGTGTGATGAAGAGGAAACCATCCAAAGCCTGTATTTCATTGCGGAATACCGTATATGCTTCAGGATCTGCACCGTCATAGTCCTGATTGTAAAGAGGAAGTCCGCTGATATCAATCAATTTAAATTCGAAATCTTCTGGTGCATGATTCTTCACATACTCAGCAATACTTCCGGAAAAAGAATTCTTTCTTAAACTACCATTTATAATACCTATTATTTTACTCATAATAACATACCTCCAATTTTTTATTTTTTTTGTGATAATTACTGATTACATACTGTAAATCTTGTACGGATAAACCGTGGATTTTCTATTTCATTTAAAATTGCGACTGCCATTGTTCCGCTTGTTACAAGGGATTTGCCTGTTGCAGAGGTCAGCAGATGATCCTTACCTAAAACAGGAACCGTTGCCTCTCCGGCAACAAACTCTGCCGAAGGAGATACCCCAACCCAGTTAACATTTTCGATACTGCGCAGGAAGTTAAGAGTTTTATAGGCTTCAATAGGAATAGAAATCCAAGAAGCAACTTCCGGAGCGGTTTTTAAGGTATCCAAAAACAGCTTATCCTCTTTGTCCAGCAGACTGGCTGCGCCAAGAATAAAGAATAACCGCGGGTTATTAGTTTCTCTGAACATAGTAATTAGCTTTGCAGCTAAGTCTAAATGTAAATATGCTTTATCCGGGGTAGTTGCAAAAGCATTGATGATGACATCAAAACTATCAAGATCTGCTTTTGATAAATCAAATACATCTTTATCGATCACGTTTACACTGCTGCCCAGCAAGGAAACGGCTTTCTCTCTATTTCGCACGATTGCTGTAACTTCATGTCCCCGTGATATACTCTCTTTGTAAAGGGCGGTACCGGCCATACCGGTAGCACCGATGATTGCAAGTTTCATACTATACCTCCTTACTATGGAATAAATTCCTTTGTGATTTCTGCCAGCGTAATGACTGACAGCTCTTTTTCTATGGATTTTTGAATATTACCGTATACATGTTTTAAAGTTTCTTCAATATTTGCCCCAACGGGACATTGCTGGTTGGTATTGTCATGTATACCAAACATCTGTGGATGATCCTCTACAGCAAGTAATATATCAAGAAGTGTAATATCCTCTTCTTTTCTTGAAAGCCCTGTGACACCAAGCTTAGTGCTGGTCTCAATCAGCTTCGCATTCTTCAAACGGCTCATCAGACGCCGAACCAGCACCGGATTGGTGTTAATACTGGAAGCAATATACTCAGAGGTAACGGGTTTAACCTCCGTCAATGCAATTACACTTAAAATATGAATACTAACCGACAGTTTCGTTGAATACATAAGCAACTCCTTTTGTAACAATTATAGTTACAAATACGGAAGTTGTCAAGTACTTTATTATGCATACAACATATTTTAGAAAATTTTTTTAAAAACATGATAAGATTACGCTTGAATGATTTAAAAAAGGCGTAAAAGTTAAGAATTTTTACGCCCCAAAATTACCACTATTCATTTTTTCATTTTTCATATATTAGAACATCAGCAGATTTGGACTGGTAGCGATACTCGCCGGTATAAAGGTGAATTTTAATTTATTCCGTCTGAGAGTATCCACCATGCCCAACGCGGTGATGCTATAAAAATCTGGGATGCACCTTTAGGATTCCATCGCACTACTTGTTAAAAATACATTGTGTCTCCACTCCAAAACATTTGGTACAGGATATACATTTTGCTGGCGTTCTGTCACCGCTAACCCAGCGATTAATCAGTTCCGGTTCACGGATAAAAGGACGGCACATGGAAAGATACTCAATTTTTGTTTGGTTCACAATATCCTCTAACCCGTTAATATCTCTGATGCCACCAACACATATTACTGGAATAGAAAGATTTTCTGCGAGTTCTGCGGCATAATTTTTAAAGTATGGTTCTGACTCAGGAGTTACTTTTCTGATCGTTCCTTCACCAGCTCTGGAAAGTGCTGTACCACCGCTGATTTCAACGGCACTTAAGCCTGCTTTTTGTAACATTTTACATAAGTCAAGACATTCGGTAAAGGTCAGTCCCTGCTCCATAAAATCCTCACAGTTTACTTTAGCAAGCACCGGGTACTCTTCTCCGACAGACTTAACGATACGTTCAACGATTTCCACAACAACTCTTGCTCTGTTTTCAATAGTTCCACCGTATTCATCCGTCCTTCTGTTGTAGTATGGAGTTAGGAATCTGCTCAGCAGATAGCCATGAGCAACATGAAGCTGTACCCCATCAAACCCTGCTTTTTTAGCCCTGACAGCTCCGTTTACAAAAGCAGCTTGCATTACTTTTATATCTTCTTTTGTCATTTCTGTTGCCCCTGCTATCGTCGGTTCATTATCAAATACGCTGGGAGCCCATAATACGCCTTCGTTCCTGCTTCGGTTCTGTGCACCGTTACAGACAAGTTGAAGTATAATTTTAGAGTCATATTGATGCACGGTATCGGTTAATTTTTGATATTCGTCTATAAAGGAATCATTATAAATAGCCATTTGTCCCGGTACTATTTTTTCAAGATCCGTAACGTTAGTCAGTCCGGTAATAATCGTTCCTACGCCGCCTTTTGCCAGCTCCTCAAAATGAGTGATCAACTTTTCTGTCACATGGCCTAAAGCATCTGCCATTCCGTCATGGGTTGCAGAACGGACAAATCTGTTTTTAAGTTTCATTCCTGATAATTGAGTTTCATCAAATAATGTTTTCATACTAATGCTCTCCTTAATCTCTTTTAATTTCTTTTAATCGATTTCATTTCTTTTAATTAATTTTATTTCTATTAATCGATATTAATTTCTTTCATTGATTTTAATCGCTTCTTTATCACTTCGATCATTAACTTTCTCTATCACATGACTATACTAATTTCTTTAATCGTATTCTTAAGATGATCATTTTTGAGAATGCTCGTTCTAATTACGACATAAAATAAACATTAACTATCAAGAATAGCTAACGAGAACTCAGTAATTCTGCGCAGTTTCTCCTTATCAGCAGAATTTCTGGAAAGTATTCGAATTCCAAGTAATGCATTGTGCAAATACTCTGATAAGATATCAGCATCTAAGCTGCAGTTAATTTCTCCTGCCAGCTGTCCTTTAAGAACAAGGGCTTTAAAAAAATGTTCTGTTTGTGTAAATGCTAGTTCCACTCTTTCTTTTACTTCCTTATCCCTTGGTGCTAACTCTGCTGCTGAGTTTACAAACAGGCAGCCCCATTGTTTGTTATCCCACATCCCTTCTACTACCCGATCAAAGATCAGTCTGATTGATTCTTTCGCTGTTTTGGCCCTTAATGCTTCCCTCTTTAATTCTTCTTGCATATAGTCCCCAAAAACATCTAATGTTTTCATAAATAGCGAGTGTTTATCACCGAAGGTATCGTATAAGCTTCTTCTATGGATTCCCATATGTTCTACCAGTTCACTCATAGAAGTTTTCTCATAACCTTGTTCCAGGAATAATTCCATGGCTTTCCATAGAACAACACTATCTTCAAATTCTTTACAGCGACCCATATTTTTACCACACTGCACCACAAGTTACTTGCGATACTGCCACAGATTATAATGTGAAAGAATCATTTTGTGGCATCCTTTCAATTCTTATATTTTCTTTCATCTTTACCCTCTGGACACATTATACTTTTTTGAGAACGATCGGTCAAGTATTTTCTTCATTGAATTTACTACACATTAATATACTACTTATTAGTAAATTAACTTTGTGAATATTATCCGAGCTTCTGTTATCCCAGTTAAATATAGTCATAAGACAAAGATTGACAATGGGCTTATTCTATTATCCGAAGAGGTTAATTGAATAAGCCCATGACAATAATTTTAATAATCCTAAAAATTTTCAGAGCACTACTATTCAAATGCGATTTAATATTTTTTATGTGCATAATCTGCAACGCAAAACATTTTGACGAATAGTAACAATTAGCAAAATGAACCTGCCTACCCTGAACTGCAAAAGGCAGGTTTATATTTATGCTATTTTTCTTTTCCACTTTCTACCTTCCGGTATTGCCAGAACGTGATTTCAAACATCCCTCTTCCCTCCGTTATGGTAAAAAGCTGTGTCGCGAAGTCTTTACAGGCATCCAGTGTCACTTTACCTTTTGTAATCATTTCCGATTGGGTATATTCCGTAGCTTCCATAGAGGCCTTCATCCGTACCAGCTCGGATATGATTTTCTTTTCGTAGCCCTGTGGAGCCGTCAATGTATAGCTCATAACCGGCTCCATAATCATTGTGCCGATTTCCCTTAAAGCCTGATACACTACTTTTTCCGCCAGCCTCCTAAAATCCGCCGGTGTACTGGTAACACTGTCGTAATCAGAGTGCATAAAAGTTACCCTGGTGTCCACCACCTCTCCGGAAATCCCTTTTTTGATGCCTTTTTCCACTCCTTCTCTTACACCATTTTGAAAGGATTTGGTCAAATCCCCGTAAGAGACCTTTGTTTCGTATTGAAACCCACTGCCCTCCTCTAACGGCTCTAAGGTAAGACCAACACCTGCCTGTAACAGATTCCCTTGTTCAAAAATGGGTACAATACAAGTAATTTTATCCAAAGGCTTCTCTTTCTTTACCGTCATTAGGCTATCAAATTCTGTATTAAGATGAAATCTCTCCGTTAACAGTATCTGCAATATTTCTTTCTGCAAATTACCAAATAATTTTAACTGAATTTCCTCTGTTTCATCGTCAATATTTAAGTCCAGATAAGGGTCTTCCAGAGCAAGTATCTGCAAGGCTTCTAAGAGTTCCCGCCTGTTTGAGGCAGGTACCGGTCTTACCCCGACTTTTAGCAGAGGCTCCGTCTGTAAAAAGTTGTGAAGCTTAGTCCTGACTCCAATCCAGTCCCCGCATTTTATTTCTTTCTGATCCATAATAACGGCCACATCACCGGCATTAACGCTATCCACTGGTGTGATTCCGCCATTTACACATCCAAATAAATTACGGATTATAATCTCGCTGTTATCTTTCTCAATAATTGTACGCATTCTTAAAGTAAGTTCACCGGAAAAGACACGAATAAATATCAGCTTATGATTATGTTCATCAAACACTACTTTGTAAACATAAGCAGAAAGTGCTGTGTTTTTATTATCCTTCGGCAAAAATAAGCTGCTGACCCCCTCCATTAATTCTATAATCCCAACATCCTTTAGCGCAGTTCCATGATAAACCGGATAAAGCTTTCCATAATTCACTCTGCTTTGGATTACTTGTTCATAGTCTTCCTTTGTAATCATATCATTGTTCAAATATTTCTCTAAGAGCCTTTCTGACATAACAGTTATCTGTTCTGCCAGTTCCGTTTCCTGATAACTTCTTTCAGAAAGACAAAACCTTTGCACATTTCCTTCATACTCGTAGATCACTTTTTGCATCAATATGAAATTGCCTGTAAGCTGCAATTTAATCTGTTCATAAACTTCATCTATATTTACACCCATACGATCAATTTTATTCATAAAAAAGATAGTAGGGATCTTCATCTGCTGTATTTTGTGAAATATAGCCCGTGTCTGGGGCTGGACTCCTTCCTTCGCAGAAATAACAAGAATTACTCCATCAAGTACTGACAAAGCTCTTTCTACTTCTGCAATAAAGTCCATATGTCCCGGTGTATCAATAAGATTAATTTTCGTTTCACCAATCATAAATGATACCGTAGCAGAACGGATGGTCATTCCCCTCTGTTTTTCCAGTTCCATAGAATCCGTCGTGGTTGTACCGTTATCCACATTTCCCATAGAATTTTTAACACCGCTGTGGAACAGGAAGCCTTCTGTAACTGTTGTCTTTCCTGCATCTACATGTGCCATAATACCAATATTTAATTTTTTCATATGATCACCCATTCTTTCCTGGCCTGAACATTTATTACTCAGGCTTTATTTGCGATATATTGCTTTCGCATCATTCATATACAGGTAATCAGCAGCTTCCCTTATGAGAACGGGCGGGTTGCCTGACATGGGTATCATGTTCTTATCTAAAATTAAGCGCAAAAAACCACAGTCAACGACTGTGGTTAAAGTTCAAATATAAATTCGAATCATCTGTTAGTCTGCTTATCTTAAATAACAGATCTTACATGAATACCAAGGTCGGCTGATTGCATCTTACTTATTCTGTTCTCAATTAAATTAAGCTTGCGCATATTTTAGCCTCCTTTTTATTCTATCTAGTAATAAAAATACAACAAAATCCTGGAACTGTCAACTATTATTTGTAAATCGACATCATTGTTAGCAGAAAGTTTATTCTTACTTACCCTTCACTTGGCTGGTATCACACTATTATGCAAAGTATTGGTCAATAATCTTCTTTATAGCAGGGTGATCCCTATCATCCTGTACAAGATAATCTACAAAGAAATTCTCTACTTCTTCATCTTTAATCTTTGCAAGAAGTTCATAGATATCATACCAAACAGTTACATAAGCATAGTTTTTGCAAAAATAAAACATCACTTCTTTAAACCTTGGATTTGATGAATAATATAACGCAGCTGCAATATTAAGGCAATCTTCATTAGATAAAGGCTCTTCCTTATTTACTATGCGATTCAGCCTTTCATCCGATATGTCTCCTGCCCACTCTATTCTTGCAGCACTTAATGCGTCCGGAAAGACTCCTTCTGCTTCCAGTATTTCCGGAGGCCATTCATAGTTCTTGTCGAAATCTTCATTCTTTAAGGATAGGTACTCTTCTGCTTTATCTTGTTTCAATTGATTCATTTTCCATAGTTTCATAATATCCGCTACAGGTGTAAGCAGTTCGTCTTCTTGTAACACTATGCCGTTTATTGATATTCCACCTTTGATATTCTGTTCCTTATTCGCTACCCGAACGGAACTTGCAGGAACTATAACAAGGGATTTTACCTTTTTCTTATCAAGTGCTGCAGCTACAGCCTTATGATGTCCATCCAGCAAAGCACACAAGGATCCGTCAAAATGATACGCAATCGCCCTATAACCATCATTTTTTCTATAATACTCAGCCTGTTCAGGATTATAAAGGCTTGGTGGCTGTGTGGGTAAGATATAATTTGGAATTCCCTCACTCCATAGACCATCTCCGCCGTATACCGGGCAGGAAGCTTTATTATAGGTTGGTTCATTATTGAGCTTCCAAAAGAACTCGCCATTCCCATTTGTAGGGCACAATTCCGTATCAACAAGGGCATAATATCCAGTTGGCAGAAGTCCTAAAAGAGGTTTCAGATTGGTAAGGGACTCTTTAAGTGAAACAAAATTTTGATTTATTACATCCCTTAGTTCAGATATTACTTTCTGATCGCTCATGTTCAATCCATATCCAGCCGCTACAAGCTTTTCACAGGTTGGGCAGAAATAGGGGTCATTTCCTTGGAATTTAATTAAGGGAGTGTTTCCGTAAACTAAGGTGGCTAATGCTTCATTTTCTTGATAGCTATATTTTACGGACAATAAACCTTTCCCGTTTTTTACATAGAAAACAATTCCATTGCCTCCCCAGTTTGACTGATGGGTATTAAATGATTTTATTGAAATTATATCGGTGTTGGATTTCTTAAAGAAATTATGAAACACTGTTCCCTCCTATTACCACTTTCATTACATTAAGTATTCCCCACCTGCTATAATGTCATCTCGTATTGCTCTGGTGATGTCATCTTTCGTTATGATAGAATATACTTTGGTTCCATACTTTTCCTCTATTCTTTGAGCACCGGTCATTAAATCACCCTCTCTTGTTGACATAAAATCTGCAATAACTATAACAGCGGTAACTTCTATGTCAGCCAATTTTCTCAATCTTTCTATCCTCTCAATTAAATTACTACCTGAAAAGATCAAGTCATCTATGAATATAACCTTTTCTTTATCACTTAAGGTATGACCGCATATTATCCGCCCCCTGCTATCAGGAACAAGCCTGTCATGACAGTAATTTACCGTCATTCCGTATTTTTCATACAACGCAATGCTTGCAGCAGAAGAAAATGCTATTCCGTGGTAAGCCAGCCCAACTAATGTATCATATTCAAGGTTATTGTCCCTGATAAAATCAGCAAAAAATCCTCCGACTTTAGAGATCTGATCGTTTGTCTCAAATTTTTCTGTATTAATACTAAATTTCGTCTCCTTACTAGAACTATCATTATCTACGACTATTTTTAGCATCCCATTGTTTACCATGAATTGTATAAAGCGCTCCTTATTCGTCAACGCGTTAAGCTTAAACCCAAATAATTCATCGATGGTCACTCCAAAATAATTAGCGATCACAGGTATTATAGAAATATCCGGCTGTGCCACTTCATTCTCCCATTTACTTATTGCTTGATATGAAATATGCAAAACATCAGATAATTCTTCTTGTGTAATCCCTTTAAGCTTTCTTAAATATTTGATTTTTTTACCAATTGAAACCACTTAAAAACCTCCTATAGTTATACTAGTAAAGAGCTCTTTTACAGTTTCATTATAACACTAATACAATACACTACAATAACATGAAAGTTTAGTTCATCTCAACCAACAGTTGAAAAAACTAATTGCTGGATTGTCACCTGGGCTTAACACTTTTCACAATATTAAAAAATGCTTTATAACTTACCACAACACTTCTTAAATTTCTTTCCGCTGCCGCAAGGACAGGGATCATTTGGGTAGACTTTTTTCGTATTCTTCGTCATCGTTCCATTCATTCCGTTTTCAAAAGAAAAAGATGAGATATCGGTGGCTGTTGCATCCAGATCGATCTTTATCCCCATCTGACCTAACTGTTCTCGTCCTTCGACCAGCATTCCAGCTGCTTTTGAACTTCCTGGAACTATTGTAGTTGAGTCAGAATACAATGTTGTCTGACGCATCGCTTCATCCGGGGTACACCCATGATTGCACCACAATCTAACAGAATTCATAATCTTCATTGCATACCCGAGAAATTCATTTACTTGATCGGTATCTTCAAAATCAATGCCATACCCTTGCATGGATTCAAATATAAACTGTGCATATTCGTGTGGATCTCTCTCTTCTCCGGACTTTCCCATGTCAGTCGCCTGATCATGAAGTTCATTCATAAAATCATCCATACATTCGTTCACGGTTACTCCGGCCTTTTGAGCAACATTTTCAAAGTTAGGCAGAAACTTTTTCTCAACATACTTTCGCATTTGTTTTTCTGCATTGGATATTTCATAATAATTATCATCCGTATATCGCAGAAACTCTCTTTTAGACGGATGATACATCTGCTTTAAACCTGCATCTTCATATAGAATACGAAATGAAGACGCACCCACGGATTTATAAAAACGTTCAAGATCTTTTTCCGTCACTTCTCTTTTCATTTTACTAAAGAACTGCAACATTTTTTCCTGTTCATTCTGATACGCATCCACAAAGCTACTATGAAGCAAAAGACCATCCATAGTTGTACATACGACCGGAACTGCATCTCCAATCAATTGATGCAACGTACATGTACACATAAATTCAGGGGTAAACATCACCGTATTTTTATAGTTCCCATCAACATGGTTATATCCTTTATCATCAAATTTATTCTCATATTCAAGTATTAGAGTCTGCAGTTCTGCAACATGTATAACGCCGTAAAGGTTTACAGCTGCCATTGCATAATCAGCTACTAAACGCATGTACTTTTTTCTCTTTTGATACACTTCATTTTTTGCTAATTCGTTATATCGTTCCGGACAACCAAAATTTTCACATAAACCCAACAGTGCTTCATCTGTTTCATAAAAAGTCAAACAAAATCCTTCAAAAAGGGTATCATCTCCCAGGACATCCGCCATCAATTCTACTCGCTGTGCTTTCTTTAGCTTCGTCTCTGAAAATTCCAGTTCTTCTATCTTTTTAAATGTTTTTAGAGCTTCTTTTCCTATTATGGTATCTAATTGGTAATCTATTGTTTTACCGGTTTCTTTCTCTATTACAGGAAACAGATCATCCCTATCTGCTTTTTCTACTAAACGGAAATCATTATTTCCTAAAAGAATCCTAACCATCAGCTCATATAATAATGTCACGTGCTGCGGTTTGTATTGTTTTATATGATTTGCAATTTGATCTCTGCTTTCCCTCATTCTTCTCCTTCTCCTATCCATGGAATCGAAAAATTTTCATCAGAAATTCCATCCTCCATCCCCCACCAAAAACCAGCGAATGCATCAAGAACACTTCCAAGTTTTGTAACCATTATATGTCCAGCCCTTCTGTTCTTATCTCATATGGAACTTCATTTTCCTCACACCAGTTTTTTGCCTTTTTACAAAGTGTAATCAGTCTCCATGCATAGTAACTTTCTGAAATTCCTAAACGATTAATTTCGTCCTTAAAATTTCGATATGGTTTACGCCCTCGCAGCACGCGTAAGAGCTTTTCCTGATTTTGGGGATTCGGAGTAGCATATGCAAACTCCTCCATGATCTCATATTCATGAATATCATACTGATTCGGAAGCCGTACATATTTATCTGTCGTATCAATTTCTTCAGCCAAAGCCTCAGCTTCGTCATCCCTTTCGATCCAGGTTCCATCTGATAAAGATACGATTTCTCCGGTTTCCATATTCAAATATTGTTCCCAACCATCCATTATCGCTTCCATAGCATCAGCTATATATTCAATACTAACAGTTACTTTTTCCATTATAAACATCTCCTCTGACGGTAAGTTTATTAGTCAAAATTATTAAATGCGGCACAATCATCCTGCCATACTTTCATATTATCTTTGATTATAGAACAGAGATAATTATAATCTTCTTTCGATACGTATCTATGTTTATTCATACACTTGTAGAATTTTTTGATACTTGCTGCCGTTGTCTTTATTGTTCCTGGAGTAGACCACATACACTTATGTATGAAAAAGTAGCCTAAAAACATATCAATCTTACTACCACAGCCTTCCTGCATCTCGAGAGGAGCTTCTCTTGGAAGATAATCGTTAATGTAAAACTCTACATTATCAACATGATTACTTATTGTTTTGTGAGTAAAACCGGATTCCATCAAATCTCTTTCAAATATTTCAAGATATCTATTATTTTTTTCTTGTTGCTGCTTGCACTGCATATCATACTCTTCGTAGTTCATTGAAATCCCCTTTCATCTATTACAAACTCCTAATCAAATGGTAACTCTTCTACTTTCTTTTTAGGCTTTAAACTTTTGTTATCTGATTTAACCTGCTCTGCCAAATCTATCTTCATACATTTCCCTAATCCATATTTTCACAGGGGCTTTCCACTGTTCATTTTTATTTGGTATATTTTTTAATAAGCTCTTAGGATTGAGTCCCATTTCTTTTGCCATTTGAATTTCTTCATCATTAAGCTTGCATCTTCTCTTGGCTTCAAGCCATAATTCCTTACTGTATGCCATTAATTGTTATATCCTTTTCATCAATGATAGATTTCTTTACATTATCCCAGTATGCTCCAGTGCCTCCTTAATTGCTTTTCAATTGGACACTGTAACAGTTTACATCCTCAGACTTCGGCTTGTTATAATAAGCACAAATCGATTTTGCTCCTTTATTTTACATTCATTTTATCATTTCACAACGAATATTACAATTATTTTCAAATTTCCTGTTTCAATTTACTCTACACTATAACACACAAGAAATAAGTTAATAGCCATCATATTTTCTAAACTACAGACTATACATTGTTCTGCATATAGTTCTTTTCCCTGCATAGTAACAAATATAAAAGCCCCCCAATTGAAGCACTTAAATATAGCACGCTAACTGGGAGGCTGGCTGATACGACGGTATTAATTCCATCGTTCTTCTTTATTCACTTAATTTTCTAATCTTAAAATACAGCTTTATTTCACTACTACTTTTAATTTAACAGAGGTACTACCGACGATGCAACAACATAAACAGTTCCTTTTGAGGGTATACGGAACCTATGCCAGAAGTAGAAATCCAATCCGATCATTCGAATACCAACCGACAAGGAGCGGCAGCCATCCACAGAAGTTTTTGAAAGGTGAAGGTTGCTCCTTATAATCAGATATGATCTTTTAATTATTATCTTCCGCTATTACGATCAGATAATCCTCCTCCTGGAAGGAGATTCTTTCTGATTTCTTAGGATTTGTTACAACGCGAATACCATCCTCTGCCACTTTCTTATAGCCGACAGCAATTTCGCCTCTCTCCTTCGCTATTTCTGTAATTGTATAAAAGTCTGTTTCCACACCGGTCTTAACATAACGTGATGCTTTCTTCATATATAATTCCGAACCATCCGCATCCAATAGATCTTCAAAAAGAAGCGCCAGTTTTCTGTTCTCCGCGACTTGCGTTATAATCAGGTTTGTAATTGTACTTCCAACGACAAAATCATTCACATTAGCAACCTTGGCAAGCTTCTGGTTGCTTACGGAACACATTTCACTGGTAATATTAAATTCTCTTTTCCACTTACTTTCAATATCTCTAAGCTGTATCAGTAATAAAAGTGTTTTAGCATCCGCACTTTCCATATCGCTCTGCATATCGCTCAACAGCAAGATATCCTCCGCTGATTCCTTAATCAGCTCCTCTAATTCACTGCGTTTATAAATATCGCATTGCTTTAATACTACTGATATATTCTGATATCTATTGCTCTCTATATCATCTGGAAATTCTGTGTTAGCTACCGTTATCTCAGTTCCCGGTTCAGTATAATTATCTAATTCTGCTAAAATATCCGGCATAAAATTATTATATCCGAGTATGAGAAGTGGTCTCTTGCTCTCTGTTACTCCGTTGTTTGCTTCCGTCTTGACAGATAAATCCAGTTTTACTATCTGGGAATTTGGCTTTGAAGTGCCATCATCCTCTGCAAGGTGAATGATGTAATCCTTCGAACTTATTTTTGTATCCATGGGGGGATTCATCATAACAAGCCCATCCTTCTGCAATCCGATTACAGTTGATATTTCAAACAGATTCAGCACCTCTCCAAAGGTTTTGCCCTCCAGTTCCGGAAAATTTTCAAAATAAAATTCATCTCCACCAAAATCAAAAAACTCGGTAAGTACCATGGACAAACCAGGCTGCCTACAGGTATGGGCAATAATTCTTGATATCGCATCCTCAAAGAATAATATCTCTGCCTTACCTTCTCCTGCAATTTTAGCCGCTCCCAGGTTAGCTTTATCATGTATGATAGATGTAATATGAAGGTCATTATCAAATGCATTCTTTGACTTTAAGTAGTTTAGTGATGCTAATATAACCTTGATAACCGAAAAGTCGTCTTCTTCATTGATAATAATTGATTTGCTGTTCTCAAGCGCTGCCCTTTCCAATAGATAGGGCTCTGTTACTCTTCCTGATTTACATATCACTCTTGTGGTTTTAAAATCCTTTATATTGCCTTTAATTCTTTCCTCCATAATTTCTTTTTCTTCGTCACCCAGTACTACAATACAGTTTTTCTTATGATTAGCTCCTGCTTCTATCAGCTCGGTTAAAATCGTATATATACTGTCATTGAATCCGATTACTACAGTATGTCCGGTTTCGATTACTTTTGAAGTACCTTTTCTTAAATCATTCAGCTTTGATTCAAAACCCGTACTGATAATACCGATTAATATACTTGTTATGAAAATTCCGCAAATTGTAACCAGTGACATTAGTAAGACGTACCATACATTTGTTGTGTTATCACCGGCCAAAGTTCCTGCATCAATTGCATGCATGAGACTTTGCCAGATAGATTGACCTGTTGCAAGATCTCCATTGGTTAATGCACCCAAAACACCTGCTATTACTACCACAATCGCCGTTATAATAAATAACACCTCAACTAATGCAATCGTTCCCTTTGACATCAGATTATCAAACTGGTATCTGACTTTGTCCCAAAACCTCGGTTTATTCTTTTTCATTCTATCCTCCGTGATATTGTATAAATAAATTTATACTTATTATACCATATATTGGCACTTTGTGTATAATTATGTCTATCCATTTATTCAAATTATTTGAACAAATGGATCGAAGTGCATTATACTTACAAATATTTAGTTGTCGCTTATGGCACAAAATTTATCATGTCATAGAAATCTATCATCTTTATCATGAGACTGACTAAATTTTATTTCATATAATATAAAATTAGTTATATTATACTGCTGTAACCAATACAAAAAAGTCCGATTACTATGAATCGGACTTTTTTGTATATCCACTGATTATATTAAGTATTAACTACCTGCTATAATATCATCTCAAACTTTACCTTATTGACAATTAATTTCAGAACTATTCGATACTATCCAAAATTTTTTTAAGCATAACAACTTCTTCTTTCGTCAAAGTAGTCCCTTTTCCCATCTTCTCGTGTTCTGGTGCCCAATCACGAATATCATATTTGGGCTCTGCTCCATTCCAACTGATTAGATTAATTTCTTTTCTCCAGCCCTTCGCATTTTCGGAAAGCACTCCTATCTCTTTTACAATATCATATTTTATATCTGCCATATTTATCGTTTCCTTTCATTGAATTCCTTCTTATAACCTCTGACATTAATTCTTTAAAATTTGTAATTATATCATATTTACTATTTTCAGAACTGATTGCTTTAATTCCGTTGATTAAGGTAAATTATAAACTATCTAATGTGACATAGAATAACAAAAAAGACCGTTCAATGTAATAATCCCGTTCAATAAATTATGCATTAGTATTGGACCAAGAAGGCTCTTTGTCTTAAGAAAAGTTATCCCATAAACCACTGCAAAAATCAAGACAGTCAACTGCTGAAACCCGTCTATGTAAGTTATCTGTGGTGGAAACAGCTCATAATTGATATGGCCTATCAAGAAATTAACTGTTGATAAAAGAATTACAGTAATGTACAATCCTGAATTATTCTTATAATAATTCTTAAACAGTACCAGTAAAACTGTTATCACAAATCCTCTGAAAAATAACTCTTCGCTCGTTCCGCTAAGCAAAGTTTCAAATAAGAAATAGCCTATAACATTTCTTGTATTCACTGGAAATCCCATATCGAAAATCAAACCATTTCTGACCATCAGATAAGAAACACCAAATTGAAGAACTGCCCATACTACACAAAAAACTATTGTATATTTAATGCTGACCTTATAATCATTCAGGTTAAATCCAAAGTCACGTGTTTTTAGATGAAACAGCTTAACTGCCGCCCATATTAAAATCAAATAAACAATTGCCTGAAATATGTGATGCAGAATTAAATACATAAACGCATCGTCTTGATCAATATACTTATAAAATGGATATAGCTTGAATGCCATCCCGTATAAATAGTTACCCATATAGTGCTGAATTACAATTGATAGTACCAAAAACAGCGTTATGATTCCGACCAATTTTATTCTTCGATTTACCACCATTTTATAATCTCCCTAACCAATTACATTATTTTTTATCATAATCTTTTTGATAGATTGTTTTTCCATCATCAGATTTACATTCAATTTTTGTCAAAGAGTAGTCAGAGTTTATATTAATGTCAACAAAACCATGTTGATTTTCACCTATATTTATAGTGATAACTTTAGATTCAGGATAATAAAGAATTACTTGTTTTATTTGATCATTATTAAAATATCCTGAGGTTACATGGAACTTTTGGTCTTCTGTATCAGGGTAGCTTCCAATAAACTGAGTAATCTTAACGGATTCATCTTGTTCGTTAGCATAATCCTCAAAATAAGCTAATTCCCATTCATCTTTTTGTTGTTTCGCAACTGTAAATCCATAATATAATGATTGATCATTTTTTATAAGAAAAACTAAATAACTAATATTATCAATATTAGAATAATCTTCATAGGAAATACTATTTGCTTTTTCATATCGCTCATTAATACTGTCTTCTGTTAAGTTTTGTATAGATGCTGCAGCTGGAAGCAGCGCTTCCTTTTCAGTAGTAGAATAGCTGCTAAACGTACTAAAATCAGCATTTTCAACTTTTTGTTTATTGCTGCAACCTGATAATAATACTATAAATAGGCATGCATACACTACTATAAGCTTAAAACTTTTAGGCATATCCAAAAGTAGTTATTACTATCAAGTTATTGCTTTAACTATAACAGTAATACATTGATTTGAGAATACCCTTTTTACAAGGGAATCAGACTTCTTTTTCTCCAATCCAAGTTTTTGTATTAACTAATATCTCTTATCTTATTTTTCATCTTTTAAAACCTCAATCATGATTAATGCCCCATACTTAAAACCACATTCAAAAGCATCCGCTGTTTCAAGTGCTACAGTTTCAGTATGTAATTCCATTAGCTTCATGATAGTTTTATAGTCTTCTTCCGAAACTTTGTTTTCTAATGATTCCATAACCTTAATTGCCTTATTGTTGATATTACGATATTCCGGATTTTTATCATAAAAAAATTGATCCCGGTTAAGATAGGCATAATATAGCTTTTTAAGTATTGACTCCATTCTGTTTCTTTCCTTTCATTATAATTGCTAGTTTTATTTTCTCTTATAATTATAATATTTCAACTATTCCGAATCATCCATATACCTTTCTGACCTAAATTTGCTTTTACTATATTTATTGCATCTATGTTTTAAACAAAATCCTTTTATGTTCTTCATTAGAACATTATTTATCATAATTTGAGATAAAATAGTTTTGTGTTCCAATAAAGAACAGAGGTGAATATTATGAAAATAGTTTTAGATTCCGAAGATCGCAATGTTATAGGTTATCGAATAAAATCAGCAAGATTAGGTTGTAAAATGACTCAGAAAGAGTTATCAGTAAAGCTTGAAACTTTAGCAGTTTATATCGACAGAGCAAGTATTTCTAAACTTGAACAGAAGAAAAGAATTGTTACTGATATTGAGATATTAGCTCTATCAAAAGTATTAAATGTTAGTATTCCATGGTTATTTGGTTTAGAAAAATAGAAAACCAATGTTCTAATAAAGAACATTGTAACATGAAGCGTATAAATAGTAAATAGACATTATATAATGTATAAATACCTCCAAAAAACGATATCTACTTACATCTCAAGAATTGTGGTAAAGGCATGTACTCGGAATAATACTTATCCCAATTTCTTCAACATAATTATCTGCTTTCCCTTTGCTTATTCTACGCTTTTATTAATCTCTGTAATTTTTGATAATTCATGTTTAATATCATCTTCAATAATAGCTGCATGGGTTGCTAACCTTAATATTGGTATACCATATTTTTCAAATATAACGTCCTTCTTTTTATCTCTTTCTAACTGATCTGGATTATTTAAATGAAATTCTGTACCATCTACCTCAATGGCAAGAACCGGGTTATGGTTAAATTTATTAAATATAATAAAATCCACACTGCTTCTTGGTTGTTTTATAAAATTTTTTTCAATTTCAGTACATTTATCCTGATTTAAAAAGATATCAGAAAGCCTAACTTCATGTGCAAATGAATAACAATGATAGATATCTTGCTCGAGTAATTCTGATAAAATTGAATATATAATCTTCTCACTTTTAAATTTTATTTTTTCTTTAGCATTCTGCATTGCTTCTTTTCTTGCCAATAATCTGATAGAATAATCCTTATAAAGTAAATCAAAAACAGAAATGACTCGTCCTTCTTTTATATTATTTACATTGTGATATTCTATGTACTTTATCAAATCACCGACGTCATTTCCATTCTTATAAAATGCATCTGCATTAGTAATAAGAATTAACTGATTTTTCGCTCGTGATACAGCAACATTAATCATTTGCGGGTTATTTATAAATGACATCTTTACTTTTGCTTTTGCTGATTGGTCTAGTACCGTAGAGAAAACTATAATTGGCTTTTCTCTCCCTTGATACTTGTGAATTGTATCCTTTTCAATTTCTTCTGAATTTATTTTATTTGCATATTCTATTTGCATTCTATAAGGTGAAACCAATCCAATATCACTCAGATTTTCTGAGTAGAGTTTTATGTTATAGTCATTCTCATTTTTGAGTAAATAATTTAGTTCTTCTAATTCTCTCTGATTAAATGTTCCTTTTCTTCCCTTATTGAGTTCACGCATATGGTTTCCCTCAGACGTTTTTATAACATTTATCGCATTACTATTTGAGTTACTGCTATATATAATTAGGTCACCCTCATAATACTTCATATTACAAAATCTAATAATATCAGGATGGCATCTATAGTGTTCTTGCAGTAAAGTCCTTTCTATAGTATCCCCATATAAACAGTCAAGAGAGTCCATTATATTTTTCGTATTATAATCGTAGGCTTCATTTTCAAAGTTCATTTTAATTTTTTCTGGTATATGTGGTAATTGCTTTTGATCACCTACAATAACAATTTTTTTAGCACATGATAACGGTATCACCGATTTCACAAGATCTAATGTGGAGGCTTCATCAATGATAACATAATCAAACATAAATTCTTTAGCTATTGAGTACGTCACAGAATAAGCTGTGCTTAGAATTACCGGATAATCTTTAATGAAAGAATCAAAGTTTATTTTATATGAGTCAATTATATATTTTTTCTTTTTCTTAAATCTTTTACTTAAATAATGATGAAATATTATTTTTGATATTTGATGATGCTTATCTGCTAACTCTTCGAAATTTTGACTTTGCAGTGTTTTATCATATTCTACTAGCTTATCTTCCAAGTCTTTAATCTTTAAACTATAATAAATTTGTTGAAAACGAGTAATTACCTCATAGTCCTTTTCTTGAAGATACTTAAATCTATATATACCATACTTCACGAAAAGCTTAAACTTATTCTTAAGTGTTAGCTTTTCTTTATCCGTTATCATAATTTGATGATCAATCAAAAAACTAATTATTTTATCATACCCTAAATTTATAAAACTAATATATTTATTGTCAAAACCATTTATATTATGTGCATTATTATAGTATTTTTCCTCTAACTTTAATGCATTCAATTGCTCAGTTGTTATTCTCTTTTGCCTATCTTTTTCCATCAATAATTCCAATTGATTGCTCAATTCTACTAACTTACTTTGAAGCATTTCTATATTTTCTTCATCAAGATCCTTGTTATATAAATCTAATGAATCTATACCTTGATTTTTAAAAAAATTCTCTTGATTCTCCTTGCTTCCTAACAAAGCAAAAATATAACTATAACCATCTTTTATAAGCTTATCTTTGACATTATCAACTGCTGCATTATTATTAGATACAATTGCAACATTCTCACCTCTAATAATAATATTCGCAATTATATTTAATATTGTTTGTGTTTTACCAGTTCCAGGAGGTCCTTGAATGATGCTCAATTCATTTTTTAAAACTTTCCTTGTTGCTTCCAGTTGACTCTTATTAAATCTAAATGGAAACAGTAAGGGTTTGTCATCTTCAAATGTTTCAAAAGGAGTCCCATTAAGGTATTTATGCAATAATGAATTCTCACTTATAGAGATATTCTCATAGTATTTACCTAGCGCTGAAAAATCATCACCAACTTTTATACTATTGGCAATTTGGGTGAATTTCGCAAAAGGTCCAACGGATTTCTTTCGAATAATCACTCTATTTTTCGCTTTAAAGAATGTATAGGGGATGTCACTAGCTTTATATCTTACTATATACTCATTCTCATTCTCTTCATAATCAGCTATTTCCTTAGTTTTATCAATACCATCAATAAATATATTTTCTATAACCATATTAATTCTCGCCTCTGTTATTATAGCTTCATCATAATTTTACTGCGTAAAATATGACATAAAAACCTTCCCTCAAATTTGTTATTAATGAAAGACTAGCACATTTTGTAAATCTTTGCAATATATGTGTGTGACAAGAATGTATAATTACACCTGGACTGAAAACTGGTAATTTCACCTCTTCCTATGTTCCAAATCGAAAACAAAAAGGAGCCAAGGATTCTCTTACTATACTCTCTAATATAACCTTTTGAACTGAGATTGAGTCATTGAAAAACAAAGCACGATTCCAAACCATCACTATAGCTTATCTTGCTACAATTACTTTATATCATGCAATTAGAACATAATTTACGTCTATTCTGTTTCCTCAACCTATACATTTTTAAGTAGTATATATGTTCCCACAAACAATAAAAAAGGGGTCACTGGCATCAAGATCTCTGCTTACATTTTACCACAGAAATTTCAAAGCCTATATCAAGCCTAATCAGTTCAAGTTATATTTACATAAAGTATTTCTTATTTCTAAAAAGCTTATATACTTCCGCCCGCTTGTGCTATAAAAAAAGATACCGCACCAGAAATATTAATTACGGATGTATTAATCTCTCTTTGTGCGGTTCTATTCTACTTAATAATTACATCATATTTGGTAATATCCATCGTTACTTCACCCTCAGTTACAAAAGAGATACCCTTCGCTTCCAAAGAAGTATAAATCAAGGAGGTCATAGCCTGTTCCCCGTCGTTTGCAAATACCTCTACCGAGTATTTATCCATTAAGATACGTAACCTAATCCTCCCGCCCTGATCTTTTACTTTCATGGTACGTGTATGTATAATATCCCTGTTAAGACCGGAGTAAGTACGGTCAAACGTAAGGCTGTTTTCTTTTGGATTATAAATTATTTCAGAGAAAAACTGACTGTCTGATGCCAGTCTGACAGTGAATTTCCGGTAGCCGCCCTCTTTTACATCTACCGTGAAATCCAGTTCTCTTCCACGTATATCTTCAAATTCTTTTTTCCCATTTATCGTTACGGCATCATATTTCACTTCATTCTGATAATACTGTTCCAGCTCCCGTACCGGATTCTGATACAGTCTGTTATGAATAACCTTTAGTTCCCTTGGAATCGTCATGAGCCCAGACCATTTAAAATGAGACGGAGTAATATGATTATCCCAGCTTTGCATCCAGGCAATCATAATCCTTCTTCCATTTGCAGTTTCCATTGTCTGGGGTGCATAAAAATCCAGGCCGTAATCAATTGCCGCTGCCTGCTTTCTGATTAATGTATTGTTTTCCTTGTCAAATTCTCCAATTAGGTACAGCGTATTATTGCCATTGTGAAATTCTAATCCAACAGCGGACATCTCCTGCGGCGAGGTAATCATCACATGCCTGCCATCCACCTCGAAAAAATCAGGGCATTCCCACATCTTTCCATAGCTGTTTTGACTACGGTCCACAATACTTACGAATTTCCACTTCTTTGCATCTTTAGAGGTGAATAAAGCGATCTGACCACTGGAATCACTGCTTCTGCTGCCGACTACCGCATAAAAAGTTTCTCCCTCTTTCCATATCTTAGGGTCCCTGAAATCTTCCCTGCTGCTTCCTTTTGGAAGTAAATCACTGGTTATGACCGGATTGCATTCCAGCTTTTCATAATTAACACCATCTCCAACCGCAATACACTGAACCTGTCTGACTCCGCCGCCTTCTTCCGGTGCTGCCGCCGATACACCGGTATACATCAGGATATGTGTTCCCTCCTGTTCAACTGCACTGCCGGAAAAACATCCCTGTCCGTCATAAACAGTATCCGGCGCCAAAGCACAGGGCAGCTGCTCCCATTTAATAAAATCCTTTGATTTACTGTGTCCCCAATGCATTGGTCCCCAAACGGTACGATAAGGATGATATTGGTAAAATAAATGATATTCTCCCTTATACAGGGAAAAACCATTGGGATCATTAATCCAGCCAACGGGAGCACTCACATGAAAGGAGGGCTTTTGTCCTTCCGGTATTTCTTTCTTAACCTCACTCTCATACTTCCTGGCTTTTTCTAAAGCTTCACTCATTTATACTTCCCCCTTCAATTTTTTGTAGTTTTTCTAACAACGGGATGCTATGGAGATGCGAAATTTTATTACAGACTATACGAAGAACTTTTTTGATTATTACATACTGCAGAAAGCTGTAAGTGTGGAAAGTCTGACATACGATGGCGTAGACTTGATAAAGAAGACCAGCAACAAGTGACATAACCGAGAGGTTGCTAATAAACGCATGTCAAAGATTCGTATCATATGTATAGCACTATATGAAAATTATTCCATGTTATCCTTTTTGCAAACATTAAACAAAGAATCATGCGAATAGTGGCACTAGGAAAAACACTAGTGCCACTTTGTTAAAATAAATTATACTTTTTTCCTTAAAACTAATTCATATCCCATACTATTTACTATTTTACAAATGGTTTTCAAAGCAGGGCTATGTTCCCTTTTTTCTAATCTAGAAATTTCTTGTTGAGTACTATTTGATATAATTGCAAGTTCTTTCTGAGTTAAATTCATCTCTTTTCTTATTTGTGTGACATCATGCAACAATATATATTCATTCCTACTATTTTCCCAAGCTTTTTTAAACTCGGTATCCTTAGCTGCTTTCTTTAATATTTTTTCTTTTATATCTATTTGTTTAAATGGCATAATACACACTCCTTTCAAAAGAACTTAGATATATTATACATCATTTTTGTTGTATTGGCAATACATCATTTTTGCTGTATTCTAATTAGTTAAATATTGTAACAAGGGTTCTGCCTTTCTCGGTCAATTAACATTCCACTCTAGGAAAGCGAGTCTTGAAAGTGCCAGTGCTGCTATGGAAAATCTGGTACTTACCTCTATTGATTTATATACAAATAGAAAATTTCTCCGTAATCATATTACTGAGCCTGCTAAGTACAGTAATATTAGCAAATCAAGCATTCCTAAGTTTTAAAGGATATTAATACTCAAAACATCTGCACCTGCATATGGCTCATGCCTTTTACTGCCCGCTTTAGAGATGTCACCATCTCCATTTTAAATGTCTATTTATCAATCAACCCAAGTTCAATCATGCTTTTCGCAGTTGCCATAATTGCTTCTTCTGCTGATCTTGGCTGCCAGCCAAGCAATTTTTTGGCTTTTGCATTGCTGCAGGCGGTGTTCTGACCTAAGAACGTCGCCGGCATACGCAAATCTTTGTTAAATACTGCCAGGAATTTCACGAGAATATCAGGCATCACTTTCGTGGAGACTTTTTTCGCTGCACTACCTAAGTTTCTCTGCAAAATTTTCGCTTCCTCTTTATAGGTCAGGTTTTCGCCTGACGTAGCAAGGAACCGCTCTCCTGCGGCTTCTGGACGTGTCATTGCGAGCAAATGTAAGTCTGCGACATCTCTCGCATCAACGCAGTCAAAGGCGGCTTTCAAGAGGAAACGCATTTTGCCGTCTAACATCCCTTTAATAATTTGGTTGGAATGGGAATAGTCCTGGCCGAGTACCGGCCCCATGACCGCCACCGGATTGACCGCTGAAAGCTCCATATTTTCTTTCTTGGCAAACTCCCAAGCTGCATGTTCTGCCATTGTTTTGGAACGCTGGTACGCATCAATATTACTCGTTAAATCCGTCCAGTCTTCCTCTGTAAAAACCTCAGGATGAGATTTGTGTCCTGCAATTACCGACCCGGAAGCTGAGGTTAAGACTACACGTTTCACTCCCGACGCTTTCGCTGCCTTCATCACACGCAAGGTGCCCTCCACCGCCATTTTAACCATCTCATCGCCATCCTCCGGACGCGTAGCTGGTGTCGGTGATGCTACATGAATAACGTAAGAAGCTCCGGCTGCCGCCTCCATCCAGTTCTTATCACTTGTCAAATCTGTCTGGATGAACTCCAGATTGGTAAACTCAGTTACACCACCCCGTGCCAGCATTGATTTGACTTCGTCCTGCCGTGATATGGTACGAAGGGTCGCCCGAACCCGGTATCCCCCCTTTAAAAGTTTTAAGATTATGTGTACGGCGATAAAACCGCTTCCGCCTGTTACTAAGACCAATTCTTTTTCCATGATAATATCCTCCTTCAACTAATGTTTCACTTGTAACGTCTGTGGCTTTAGTATATACTATCATCAGATTGAAATCAACTCAGATACGATCATCTGTGACAGGGAAGGAGGTATTGTAATGGCAGCTACAAAGCATGCACAGGAAATTAAATATGATACCAAAGATTTTATCACAACAGCCCTGCTGCAAATGTTGGCTAAAGAAAAGCTGCAGGCGCTGACCGTTTCTCAGGTCTGCAAACGGGCAGGCGTAAGCCGTATGGCTTTTTACCGCAATTTTGACGGACTTGAACAGATTTTATATGAGTATTACCAGCCAAAAATTGCGGATGTCTTTGACACGATTCGTCTAAATTCACAAGATTCTGCCAAATTTAACAGCCAGTTTAATTTTTTCAATATGTTTGGTGATGCTTTGCTCTCGTCTGCGGACCGTGGATTTGAGCCAATTATTCAACAGATTTTCATAGAAGAAATTAAGAAATTTTATGCCCCTGACTGCGAGGGTTACCGGACAACTTTCATGTCTGCCGGTGTTTACGCGATTTGGCGAAAATGGTTACAGGAAGGGCAGCAAAAGCCTCTTAAAGAGATAATGAAATTTTTGAAGCAATTTGATATGATAAGGGATTGTTGAAAGTGAGCATGAATGGTAAGATGAATGGACTTCACTAACTAGTGAATATCTTTCGGTATCATCTGACTCAATCATATGGAAAGAACCATAAGCATTTCCTCTCATGTTTTTATGCATTCCTTGTGTAGTTAAAAAAATATCCTGCCACCAAGATACCTATTTTCTCTTAGTGGACAGGATATTTTCTTAAAGTGTATTATCTATTGTGGTGATTGTTTGTCTGTCATGATTCCATCCTCTGCTAATCACATTCAACTCCGCAAAACCTTCTCCATTGGCTTGCCTTTTGCCAATTCATCCACCAGTTTATCAAGCCACCTGATTTTCTGCATGAGCGGTTCTTTGATTTCCTCGACGCGATGCCCACAGATCACACCTGAAATTTTGACGGCATTTGGGTTTATCCCCGGGGCTTCCTTAAAGAAGGTTTCGTAATCTACATTCTTTACGATCTGCACTTGCAAGCCAGAATCGTCATACCCTGTCAGCCAACAAATCACAGTATCAACCTCTGCTTTGGTCCGACCTTTACGCTCCGCCTTTTGAACAAGCAGCGGGTAGACAGTTGAAAATGCCATCTTGTATACACGTTCGTTTGTCATAAAGTATCATTTCCTTTCGCTTTCTTCTTTAACTTCCAGTTAATCCCTCATGCTTTCGATTCGCCTTAGTTTCTCCGTGTCCCGAGCCGGAGAGGAACCAAAGAAGCGGGAGTACTCTCGATTAAACTGTGAGGGACTCTGATAACCAACCTGATATGCGGCACCGGCTACTGTAAAGCCTTCAAATGCAATGAGGTTTCTAGCCTCCATAAGCCTTAACTGCTTCTGAAATTGAATGGGGCTTAAACCCGTTGCCCGTTTAAACTGACGGTGAAACGTATTTACAGCCATACCAGTTTTTGCTGCCAGCTCACCGATGTCTATTGACTTCGCATAGTTATCACGAAGCCATATTATAGTCTGTGAAATCTTTGAGACATTACTTTCCCGCAGACCAAGCTGCCTTAAATACCACCCTTGCGGTCCCATCAGAACGCGATAAAGGATTTCCCGTTCATAAGCCGGTGCAAGAGCGGGAATATCTCTGGGTGTTTTCGTTAACCGCAATAAGCGCAGCCATGCTTCCATAAATTCCATGTCTATATCACAAGCATCGAACTGTTCAAAAGGAGCCGGTATCAGATCTTCCGGAAGATCTCTTAATAAACTCTGAAGAACATTCTGCTTCAGCTCAAGACCGAGGGACATGTAAGGACGTCCATCGCGGTCTGAATGTACACTTCCTGCTGCGGGAACATGTACGGGTAATACATAATAGGATGGTCCTTTCAGGGTAATGTTTCGCTCTCCAATGGAAAGAATCTTTGTTCCCTGAACCGTAAAACCAATCGTCGGCTTGTATAGCGCTGTTAGTTGATGTGTGGGAATGTCTCCCTTAATCATACTTAGCCCCGGTACTTCCGTTTCAAGTGGCCGGGTGCCTGCTCTTTCCATTAAATTGATAATTTCATTTAAAATTTTATTCATACACATATTCTATCACATCACCTCCTGTTTATCAACACAGTTCTATAAGCTTCCGGCATTTTTAGGCTCTTTTTATATTGCTACATTTGATATTTATGGTGATTAAAAATCATCATTGGTGTTTTTAGGCAATGAAAAGGCATCATTGGACCTAGCTTATTTCAGTAGAAACGGCTAAAATAAAATCCAGATCAAACAATAAAAAGGAGGATCTTATGAAAATTGCAATTATAACAGGTGGAAGTAACGGCATTGGAAAAGCGAGCGCACTTGAGCTTGGAAAACGTGGAATCAGCGTCATTCTCACCTACAATTCCTATAAGGACCGTGCAGAAGCTGTTGTTAAGGAAATAGAGAAGAATACAGGAGTTCGGGCTGTCGCACTGAAGTTGGATCTGACACAACTGTCAACCTTTAAAGGTTTCGCTCTGGAAGTGAAAAAGAACCTGAAAGAAATTTGGAACAGAACTACCTTTGATTACTTAGTTAATAATGGGGGTGTCGGTGGACCAATGATGTTCACTGAGATGAGCGAAGAGTACTTTGACAAGATTCTGAATACGAACTTCAAAGGACCCGTTTTTTTAACACAACATCTGGTCAGATTCATGGAAGATGCCGGAGCAGTTGTAAATACCACGAGTTCCTCAAAGAATCAATCCTTTCCGGGGTACTCTGCCTATGGCTCTTTAAAAGCAGCGTTTTCAACCTGGACCCGCTATATTGCCAAAGAACTTGCACCGCGTAAAATTCGGGTCAACGCAGTTTCTCCCGGTCCTACCCACAGCAATTTTGGTGATGGAGCCTTCGATAAGCATCCAGAATTCATACAGCCCCTGGCAGAGCAATCTGTATTTGGCAGAATCGGACAACCCGAAGATATTGCAAAAGTCATTGTAAACCTATTGTCCAATGATTTCGGCTGGGTTACAGCTCAGGATATAGAAGTGTCTGGGGGACATTTGCTTTAAGAATGAAAGGAATTTTGGGGGTTGCATTTTTTTATGAGCATCCCCCATGTTTCTTATATAGCACCGCTCTCCCATTAAGATAAAACATATCCATGTGGGAATTCCTCTATTACCTGCCAAATCCCGAAGTAAAATAGCCCACAGGAGTAATAATAGGTATAAGTAAGCTCATCCTTATCAACGGCAACAATTCAGATTGCGTTTCCATCTAGGTAAATAAATAACTTGTCATCGATAAGGAACCCAACACACAGCTATCGTTATAGACCGATATCTTATCCTCTTCATCGGACGCACCCAATATATATAAGATTGGGTAAAAATGCTCCGGTGTTGGTACTGCTAATTTTGCTGTTTTTTCTAAATGTAGATAATTTATTACCGTTTCATGATTTCTATTGATTATACTTTCTTTGATATAATCGTCAAACTGATATGCCCATTCAAAACCTTTATCCTCTATTCCCCAATCAATCAGTCCCAGATTGTGAACAATATTTCCTGAACCAAACAAAAGAACACCTTGATTTCTTAAGGATTTTAACTCCTTACCGATCTGATAATGGACCTCTGGCGGTGCTGCGGCATCTATGCTAATCTGAAAGACTGGGATATTCCTTTCCGGGTACATATGGACCAGAACTGACCAGGTACCGTGATCAATGCCCCAGGAATTATCAAATGCACTTTGTTTACTGATTAAGTTTTTTACCTTTCCTGCAAGTTCCCGATTACCTTGAGCTGAATAAAGAATCTCATATAACTCATTCGGAAATCCGTACATATCATGAATCGTCTTTGGATTTTCCTCATTCATAATCTTTGTACCTTTTGTATACCAGTGAGCTGAAATTGATATGATTGATTCCGGTTTTGGTATTTGCTCCGCAATTTCCTTCCAGCCTCTTGTATAACGGTTATCTTCTATTGCGTTCATAGGGGAACCGTGACCTACAAACAGCATCGGCATTTTAGACATATTGCCAACTCCTTTCTTTTATCTGGACATGAGGTATAAATACTTAAGATATAGTTTCATTTTACACCAGACTATAGGTAAGATGCAATAATCATGTTTTTGAGTGACAAACAATACGTGACGTCTACAACCTGTACACCGGCAGGAACTATGAACTGTGAATTATCACTAGTTGAGAATACATCCGGATGTTAAGTCGTTAATCATTCCAGCTAATTATTTAGCGATGTACCACCATTATGGGAGATCTCTTTCCACTAATTATAACCAAACGTATCCAACTTCAGTGAATCTGGCGCCTCCGACTTTCGTTAATACATTGTTTCCGGTATTTTATTTATCAAAATAAAGATGCCCCCAAATGATGGTTGATTTCATCATTTTGGACATCTTTTTATCTTTGATACTATTACTAATATAGTAATGTTAACTTGCAGCAGAACAGAGATAACTAAAATAGGATTACCCTAGTTTATCTTTTTTACATTCAGCATTCGGATTGCATTGAGAATTGCCAGGATTGCCACACCTACATCTGCGAAGATCGCCGCCCACATAGTTGCCATGCCTAAAGCACCCATCAATAGAACCACAGCTTTTACTGCAAGAGCAAAGGTTATGTTCTGTTTTACGATACGAAGGGTTTTCTTGGAAAGCTTAATGGCAGTTGCCAGTTTGGAGGGTTCATCCGTCATGATAACGATATCTGCGGCTTCAATGGCTGCATCGGAGCCAAGACCTCCCATGGCGATACCAATATCGGCTCTGGCTAAAACCGGGGCATCGTTAATGCCGTCACCTACAAAGGCTAGTTTTCCCTTTGCTGATTTCGTTTTAAACAATTCCTCCACCTGCTGTACCTTATCTCCTGGAAGCAGTTCTGTATATACCTTATCAAGTCCAAGCTGTACAGCAATCTTTTCACCGATTTTCTTAGCGTCACCTGTGAGCATTACTGTCTCACGAATATGAGCTGCTTTTAATTCCCTGATTGCAAGGGCTGCATCTTCCTTAACTTCATCGGCAATCACAATATAACCTCGATAGGAACCATCAATCGCCACATGTACAACGGTACCAATAATATCCTCAGATTCTTGATAGGAAACATTTAATTTCTTCATCAGCTTGACATTACCTGCCGATACAGTTTTACCATCTACGATTGCCGTCACACCATGACCTGGGATTTCCTCTACATTAGAGATACGGGTGCTGTCTATTTCCTTCCCATAGGCCTTTTTAAGGGAAATCGAAATGGGGTGATTGGAATAACTCTCCGCATAAGCGGTCAGCTCTAACAGTTCTTCTTTTTCAATATTCTGAGGAACAACTTCTTGTACCTTAAATATTCCCTTGGTCAGGGTACCGGTTTTATCAAATACAACTACTTCTGTTTGGGCAAGTGCCTCCAGATAGTTGCTGCCTTTTACTAGGATACCGCGCCTTGATGCTCCGCCGATGCCACCAAAAAAGCTTAGTGGTATGGAAATGACCAGGGCACAGGGACAGGAAATTACAAGGAAGATAAGCCCACGGTAAATCCAGTCACTAAAGGTTGCCCCCGGTATTACAAGGGGTGGAATGACTGCCATCAGTGCTGCAACAATTACAACTACCGGTGTATAGTAACGGGCAAACTTGGTGATGAAATTTTCCGAGTTTGATTTTTTGGTACCGGCGTTTTCTACCAGGTCTAAAATCTTGCTTACGGTGGATTCTCCAAATTCCTTAATTACACGGGCAGTAAGCAGACCATTTATATTAATGCAGCCGCTTAAAAGACTGTCTCCCTCAGTAACTTCTCTGGGAAGGGATTCTCCGGTTAGTGCGGAAGTATCTACCGTAGAACTGCCTTCTATAACAATCGCGTCCAAAGGCACTTTTTCACCGGCCTTTATGACTATGATTTCATCAATCTGCACTTCATCCGGATCAACCTTTTCCAGGTTATCCCCCCGCTTTACATTGGCATAATCGGGTCGGATGTCCATAAGACTGGCAATGGATTTTCGGGATTTATCCACTGCATAGCTCTGAAATAGTTCACCTACCTGATAGAACAGCATAACCGCAACACCTTCTGCAAAATCGCCAACAAAGAAAGCACCTACTGTTGCAACACTCATCAGGAAGTTTTCATCAAATACCTGCCCGCGAAAAATGTTTCGTACCGCACGCCAAAGCACGTCTCCGCCGATAATCCCATAAGCGGCAAGGAATATGACAAGAGAAATCATCCTATTATCTGTTTTGTAGAAAATACCTACTGCATAAATGGCGGCTCCAATCAGGGTTTTCAGTAGTCTTTTCTGATTCGATGTCAGTTTCATAATTAAGCCTTCTTTACGATAACATCAGGTTCCAGTTTTTTCACAATAGCCTTCGCTTTTTCTACAATACCTTCAAAGGCTTCATCGTCACCCTCAATTACCATTTTGGTAGTCATAAAGTTTACAGTAGCGGCTGTTACACCCTCCAAAGCTTTCACTGATGTTTCAATTTTTGCTGCACAGTTTGCACAATCCAGACCCTCTAGTTTAAATGTTTTTTTCATGATAAAATCCTCCTGCTTCCTTATTTTATATTTAAATTCATTTTAATGACAGTTGTTTGTTCGTTCAACTGATAATCCTATTATAGTTGAGCAGACGCTCAACTGTCAAGTGTTTTTTATGAAAATTTTATAAACTACTTTACTTATCAGCATAATAACGGCTATACTTTACTTATGAGATGGAGTTGGAAGCGTGAAAGAAATATATTATAAGAAAGGTTGCCACACTGTGCATCTTTCACACATTCTTATTTGTGGCAGTATCCCAGGCCAGCCTGGGATATGCAATGGGTGTAAAGCGTGAAAGAAATTTACTATAAGAAAGGTTGCCACACTGAGCATCTTTCACACATTCTTATTTGTGGCAGTATCCCAGGCCAGCCTGGGATATGCAATGGGTGTAAAGCGTGAAAGAAATTTATTATAAGAAAGGTTGCCACACTGAGCATCTTTCACACATTCTTATTTGTGGCAGTATCCCAGGCCAGCCTGGGATATGCAATGGGTGTAAATCATGAAAAAAGAGGAATTATTCTGTGATTGTGACGTAATCCACTCAGAGGTAGTGGAGGCAGTAAAAAATAATATGCCCGAAGATAATGAGCTCTATGATCTCTCGGATTTTTTTAAGGTTTTAGGAGACAGTACAAGATCAAAAATCATCTGGGCTTTGGACGAGCATGAATTATGCGTCTGCGATCTGGCTGTACTGCTTGGCATGACTAAATCAGCAATCTCACATCAGCTGCGTGCATTGCGTGAAGCTAATCTTGTGGTAAACCGCAGGGATGGCAAAAATGTATTTTATTCCCTGGCTGATGATCACATAAAACAAATTTTTGAAAAAGGGCTTGAGCATATAAGAGAAAAGAAGCTGGAAGACTAGCCATATTAAAAAAACTAATTTTGTTCTCGTAGCAATATCAGTAAGTTCTAGTATTAGCATTTATGGACTATTAGATACCTAAATTATGTTTTAATATTCTAAATGGAAGGAGGAAATCAAATTTAAGATTTCCTCCTTCCATTTATTATTTCTAAAATCAAACCAAACTCTGAATAATTGGAGTAATTGTATACATGGACCCAGACTGCTCCTGAAGGATTTTTAATGAATCCCATGCACCGGAATCACCCTCTATTCTAAGCACTACTTTGTGATTCCGGTTTTGGGAAAATGTTCAGGAGTTTCATATAAGGCTATTCGGTTATAGGGGGTGCGGCATCAGAACCGCTTTGGGATATAGTCTCATAATCATCCTGTACAGCAAGGGAGGAAGAACTTAGGTACTGCTTCAACCAGGTAAGTGCAGGTCTTTCGGTACCATTACTGCGCAGCAGATAAGAATTGGCAATCCAGGTATGACCCTGTGCATATCCCCAGAAAGTAACACCTTTTACGGATGCATGCTGATAGAGTACCGGGAAAAGCTCCTGCATCTTATTTTTCTGGGTAGTATCATCGGCAATATTAAGATCCAGTTCAGAAATATAAATCGGCAGCCCTGTAGCTCCAAGCCTGTCCAGTTTTGCCTTGACATTAGCGACATTGACGGTTTCAAGACCATGGGCTTGACAGCCGATACCATCAATAAGTCCTCTGGATTTTAATATATTAATAACTTTAAGGTAAGTATCGATGCTGCTGTAATTGTCGGTTAAAATGTTATAGTCATTAATTAAAAGCTTTGAATTTGGGAAATACTGACGGGCTTTTTCAAATGACCATACAACCCAATCCCAACCAGTTCCATACAGGCCGTTGTCACCACCTATATCATTTTTCCAGCTGGGAGGATTATGTCCCGGCATAGCTTCGTTTACAACATCGACAAATTCTGCATTGGGAAAATTCTGGCCGGCAGCTTTTATCCAATTTTCAACTGCCGTTTTTCTGTTGGCGGAGGAGAGATTGTTTACCCAGCTCGGGTATTGTGCTCCCCACACTAAGGTATGGAACTTAAATGGAATCTTGTTGGATTTGCAGTAATTATACATTGACTTGGCAGTACCAAAATTGTAGGAGCCCTGCTGTGGTTCACAGGATGCCCACTTAGTGGCATTTTCAGGAGTCAGCTGGTTCCAGTAGTCAGCAAAGCGGGTAGGCGGATTCCCGTCATACCAGATATTGCCAACCCATTTTTGCTTGCCTGTAGCCATAGCCGCCTTGACTGTTGGTCCAAAGCTGCTGCTTACAAAACATAAAACCAAAAGCGCGATTACCAGAAGATGAAAGCTTCTAAATTTGTGATTATTTCTCATATTAAACATTTAATACCCTCCATTCTTATTTTTAATATAATAACTTTTTGTACCGCGTAAATAAACTCTTCCATCCCCCCCTTATAGAATAATATTTCGCGTAAATTAGCACTAATCCTGTTATCATTCTGTCGAACCAGTTGAGTTGTTACCATTGGGTCTTTTAAGAACAGGCGGCTTGTAATGCCGTACTTCAATCACTTCACATAATAACTATCAGGTACAATTTAGACAATCACAAGGAAACCTACTGCACCGATCAGTTTCTTTATAATTACATAATAAACTTTGCCATACTTCATTACTATAGACATATTTTTACTTCGTTCTCTTTTATTTACCCATTTGTAAGAACGTGTCTTCTTACCTTAACAGCTTTACTCATGTTTGCTTGATAATACTTCAATATGATATTCTTGTGGTGAACGACCGGTAGCTTTCCTAAAAAATCTAGTGAAAGAGGCTGCTGTTTCGTAACCGACCATTTTAGCAACTTCGTAGATTTTAACATTTTCATTTTCCAATAGTTCCTTCGCTCTTTTTATACGGACACTGTCTATGAAATCAGAAATGTTAACCCCCAGAACCTGTTTGTAAAGTCTGGATAGGTAGGATGGATTTAAGTAAACCTGCTCTGCAAGTCTTACCAGAGAAAGATCTTCATCCATATGCTCCTCAATGAATTGTTGTAAATAGCTGATTGCTTTATCCGCTCTCTTTTTTTGCTCTTCGCTCTGGAGCGAGAAAATCAGATCGGATAGTTGATATAGGTAAGCCACCGCCTCTTCCCAGGATTCAAATTTATCGATTCGCATCAGTCTGTTCTGATCGAGGTGGAAGGCGATTTTTTCGGTAAGCTTGCAGCGGTTGATATAAGACAAAAGAGTTAAAGAAATCCTATAATAGGCTTCTATTGCTGCATTGCTGTTTTTACTCTTCATTACTTTTAAAGGTAAGACCCATTCTGTTAAGGTTTCAAAAAACTTGTCCTTTTGTCCTGACTCAAGATATAATTCAATGGTTTCCAGTCTCTGCTGCCTAATCAGCAGCTCCAGTACTTTGATATCGGCTTCCAGTTCAGGTACCTCCGAACTGGTATTGATAATATCGCTTTTCAGTTCATTATCTACTAATAGCATTTCTATATTTGAGCCGATTCGGTAATTCAGTAATTGATTCAGGGAATAATATTTTTTTGATAGGTGCTCCCACCTGCAGGGTTCACCACTTAATACAAAGCTGATGGAGGTATCTAGAGACTCCCGGCAAACAGACTGAATCACCTCAAGGGTTCCTTTTAGGAATGAAATTGTTTTTTTATAATCAGCAATCAATTCTGTTTGAAGCTGGCTTACTTTAAGTAAATCCTTTGGTTGCAGGAACAAAACAAATCTATAACTTTCGTCCATTACACAGACACTTGTAATCCTGGTGTTCAGATACTGGTCAATCATTAGCCTTATGGAGTACAGGTATTGCATTTTGCTGCTATAGGATAAATCAGTCGGAAAATTGTCAACATGACCCAACAGCAATAATACCGGCTTGTCCGGATTCATTGTAATTTCTAGTTGTTCAAATTGGGACCTCGTTATATTTTCCGGCGGATCTTCGTGGAGCAAATGTAAAAAGAAGTCCTTCTGAAATAACTCCAGCGCCATATTCATCTGTTCGTTAGCCATATGGATCAATTTCTCTATGTTTATCCCATTCTGTATGTCTTTAATGGCATTTTCAACAGCTTTTATCAGCTTCTCGTGTTTTTCTGTTTTTCCGATATAACTTATGCCATTGTGCTGATTTGCTTTATATATATATTTGAATTCATTATAACGGGTAAGAAATATAACCCTGCATTGAGGCCAATTTCTATATATTACATCCCGTAATTGCAAACCATCAATCTCAGGTATTCGTATACCTGTAAGCACGATATCAATTCTAGTTCTGTTCAGCCATTTTATTGCTTCTTCCCCGGAATATGCCTTATAGACATCTAAATCCATATTTTTGTTTATAAATACTTCATATAACCCGTTTACAATAAATTCTTCTTCATCCACAATCAGTAATCTGTACATATTTATACCCCCTCGGTATTTTAATATTTAATGTTACTATTGCTCCCCAAAATTAATATAGATACCTATAAAACACAACAAACCATCAACCAGTTTACAAGCCGATGACAGATGATCATTTTAGTCACCTCCAATTCTTACTTATTGCACATAAGTGTACTTTTCAAAGTTAACACACCAGCATCGTCATGACAGATATATTAACCAATACTAGTATATTTGTTCAAATTCAGCTTTTACGAGCTGATAAAAAAGGATATCTATCGCTTATCCTTTTCAGAAGTAAGTCGGCTCCATATGTTATGAATGAATTTAGAATGAGCCTTTGTATTTTTGATTTTTGTATTCTCTAAGATGCCTTGGTAACAGAATGAGATTTTCATCCCCTATTCTGGTCATGTTTTTTTTGCTGATAAACTAAAATTAAGAAAAAGGGGATTAATTAATGATTGTAGCTGCTTTATTCAGCCCGCTGCATAAGAATCTTCTGATGGTATACCTAATTTTGTGTCTCTTAGTTTCTAGTCACTTTGGATGTCAGTAATATTATACTGCCTTATACATAATTTTACAATATATTTTAGATAAGTATCGATTGAGCGTGATTGTTAAATTCATTAAAATTTTTGCTGCTTCTGTATTATATATCGCATAAAAAACCTCTTGACAGTTGAATATATGTTCAATTATAATACAGTTGAGTGGTTGTTCAACTGTATTATAGTCGCTCAACCGTATGCATTTGCTCAACTGTATTGCAGTTGCTCAACAGTATATCTTTCGTTCTACTGCATTGCATTCGCTCAACTGCATTGTATTCGCTCAACTGCATTGTATTCGCTTAACTGCATTGCAGTTTAGTAACAAATTAACAATTTTTTGCAGGAACGGTAATTGAACTGTTAACCCTTCAGAGAGAATATACCATAATTGATATAATTATTGGCGGACTTGATTCCGAAATGAATATTTAAGTTACAGAAAGTATTAGAACTTACAGATTGTATTAGCACAAGGAGGATATGTATGAGCATATTATGTAATTTAGGTTTTTGGGTTTTTATATTGTTTTATGGAAGTTATTTGAGCAAACAGCTGTTGCTGAAACAACAGGGGATAGCAAGTGACCGGCTGGGACGAGGCAATAAACCGAAGCAGACTCTTATCATTGAAAAACTCCTTAAGGCTGCCACCTTTTCGATGGCGGGAGTACAGATCTTTAGTTTATACAATGGCGAAGGAATTAATCTGTTTAGCTGGTCTAACCGGATGCAATATACCTGGTTATTCATTTCCTTTATAGGCGTTGCTGTTTTCATTACCGCCATGATAACTATGAAAAACAGCTGGCGTGCAGGTGTGGATGCGTCGCAACACACAAAACTTGTGAGAAATGGAATATACCGTATCAGCCGTAATCCGGCTTTTTTAGGCTTTGATTTGTTCTACCTTGGATTTGCCCTGGCATACTCCAATCCGCTTCAGATTGTTTTAGCGGTGTTTTGCATTACTATGCTGCATCTTCAGATATCAGAAGAGGAAAAGTTTCTGCCCGAGGTATTTGGGAAGGATTATCTGGATTATAAAAAGTCGGTTGGACGCTATTTTTTATTTTTTTAAATATCTAAATCATTCTTTTTTGCCCTTGCATATCCGAAGATATTTGGACATCAAGGGCAAAAAAATGTTTTTGAATATCATAATAGGATTGCTTTCATACGTAGTATTTCTTATTCAATGACGGAAGAACTATTATTCAGTTTGTTCAAGCCGGTATTGGCTGTTCCATCCTACCTGCTGCTGCCATAGAACCAGTTCCAGCTATGACAATCAGACGGAAATTATCCGATATAGAATTTGGCTTAATGATTGGTGTTATCTGCAAAAATAAGAAATTGGAAAAAGCTTCGGAAAGTCTTTATAATGAATTGCTTCATGTGTTGAAAATTATGACCAAGCAACAAAAAAATCAACAAAGAAATCAATAAAAAACCAAAGAGGTTGTTGCAAAATCCAAACTGCAAATTACCAGGAAGAGAATGCGGATTCTTTTTTGCAACAATCCCCTGCTTAATTTATGATTTACTTATCCTTACTATATGACTTTAACTTCAATATGTTTTAATAAAACTGTGGCAAATCCTAATAAGATACCAAGTTAATTATTCATCCCCATAAAATTGAAACCACTTAAAATCAAAACTACTGCCTGGTAAAAACAGAAAGCTTACCTTCTGTTTTCCAGTAACTTTATTTACCTCGAATTCATATTCTTGATAATCAGCCGAATATGGAATCTCAAAACTTTGTCTTTCTTCCGATTCATCACCTTCGAAATTAATGTTTATGGTGTTATTATCCGTTCTTGATTTTCCGCAGATAACCACTTTTTTTATACCGCAGTCTCCAAAATCCATATCCTTAAAATCAATGGCCACATTATTTCCTATCTTTTCTATTGCTTCCTTTGTAACAGTAAAACAATCGCCATATATGTTACTGTATTCCCTGGCTGATAGTCTGGCAAAGGCCTTTTCATAATAAGTAAAAGTAAAGCCCTGGATATCTAATTTGTCCTTTATCCCGATACAAAAGGTAGTAATTCCTCTTAATCGTTTGGGAAGTTTATAAGTCTCGGTTTGATACGTATTCCAAATAAAATCCTTATCATATACCGTATCCAAAAGCAGCCTGGAACCTTCCTCTCCCGGAATCCCCTCCCAGAACTCAATCTGGGTCGAATTATGGCTTAAATGATAGATTGGCAGTGTTATTTCATCTGATCCATAATCACCAAAATCTACATTCCTAAAGCCTAAATAGTTCAAAGTATCATCGGTTGCTACTCCCCCTAACAGCCCGCTATGGAATTCTCTGTTGCCATAGTTGTAAAGACCGGCTGAGACAAACTGGTATGGATTTATTAAAACCTCACCCAAACCGGTTATTTGAAATTCCAGTTCCGAAATAACCTTCGGACTTTTACTTCCGTTTTTAGCAGTAGCGAGAAGGCGGAACTCACCGTCTCCGAGTGCTGTAATAACTGCCTCCCTGCCTTTTGTCTCTACCCTGGCTATATTGGAAATAATGCCGTTTACCGTCATGACTTTCCATTCAATCTCGTCATAGGTAGCATTTTCCGGAAGTATCCTGGCAGATACAATTGTTTCTGGGTTTTCTTTGGTTAAATGGTTTACCCCTTGGTTTACCAGTTCAATTTTACGGATCGGTATTTCTTTCACCTCTGCTGACGGCGTATTCTCAGTTACGGCGGAAACTCCGGGTATCTTTTTGCAGGGCAGGACTTCTAAGTGCAGGACTTCTGTTTCCATTCCCGGTGAGGAAACCTGGCAGGTAATACTGCCTGCCTCCTGCTTTGACGCTATCATGGCAAGAAGTTTTCCGGAGAATAACCTTCTATTGGTCCCTTTATAAGAATCATAGTCCGTGCTGTCACCATTGTCCAGACCTACAAGTCTTCCGGCACCGCTTACCCTTACTTCCACCCGGTTATTAGCATTCCTGACAGGAGTTCCATCCTTATCGGTCATGGAGATTTCTACAAAGACCATATCCAGACCATCCGCCTTTAGTGCAGCTTTATCCGGTTTTAAAACAATATTTGCCGCATCCTCAAAGGAGCTTTGGATATCTGTTGCTATAACCCTGTCATTTTCATCATAGGCTACCGCTTTGATAATGCCCGGCTCATAGGGAATCTGCCATTCTCCGCTAAGTTGTTTTCCGTTTTGATGATCAATACAAAACACGCCTAAAGAAGTATCCTGAAAGAACAGTTCTATTTTTGGTGCATTAGAATAGACTCTGATATCGATTAACTGCCCTTTATTAAAGTCCCAAAAGGGAAGAAGGTGTATCATAGGATTTACTTTGTAATCAGTCCATTCAGCCTGATAAATATGGAAGGCATCTTTTCGAAAACCGGCGGTATCGATCTGCCCGAAATAAGAATTCTTCGTAAAGTAAGGCGTTGGCTCACCTATGTAGTCAAAGCCGGTCCAGATAAACTGTCCAAGACAAAATTTTGCATCCCGGTCATCTATTATATTTTTTTGTGAATTTTTTGCGCCCCAATTGGTTGAACAATTTCCCAAAGAAGAGCATTGCTCGTCTTCATGGGTGACAAGTATATTACTGGCCGGGAAATGATAGATGCCCCTGCTTTGTATGGTAGATGCCGTTTCACTGCCATAGATAATCCAATGAGGATATTTTTTATGATGTTCTTCATATAAGGCTTCCCCGTAATTATAGCCTGCGATGGGAAGTTCTTCGGTACATTTTTGTGCATTCTCCCATTTCATATAATTAGAGCCTATCGTTACCTGGCCGTTTTTCTTAGGGTCGTGCTTAAGAACCAGATCCCGAAGCATTTTGGTTATTTCTAATCCTCTTTCACTGGCATGAGTATCATAAATCTCATTACCAATACTCCACATAATAATGCTTGGATGGTTTCTATCCCGTCTAATCCAACTTGCTACATCCCTTTGGCACCAGGTAAGGAAAAACCTGGCGTAATCATATTCTGTCTTCGGTCGTTCCCACATATCGAAAGCCTCTGAGACAATTAAAAACCCTAATTCATCCGCTAAATCCATTAATTCCACCGCAGGCATGTTATGGGAAGTCCGGATTGCATTAACCCCCATTTCCCTGAGTATCATAAATTTTCTCCGAAGGGCAGCTTTGTTAACAGCCGCTCCCAAAGCTCCCAAGTCATGGTGTTCGCATACACCGTGAAGCTTAATCCGGTTTTCATTCAGGTAAAAGCCATCGTTATTGTCAAACCGCAGGGTACGGAATCCAAAGTTCTGGCTCACTGAATCTGCCTTGCATACTGAATCTTTCTGGTTTACTGAATCTTTCTGGCTTACCGAATCTTTCTGGTTTAGCGAATCTTTCTGGCTTACTGAATCTTTCTGGCTTACCGAACCTTTCTGGCTTACTGAATCCACTTGGCTTTCCTCAATGAAAATCTCTGTCTTTAATTCATACAAATTGGGTTCATGGAGATTCCAAAGGAGGGGATTGTTTAATGTTAAAACCTGTGTATACCTTGTAACTTCTTTATTTAATTCAATATCCTCCTGAAAGACAGCTGCCGTGTTCCCTGCTTTATCAAAAACTGTATTCTTAAGGATACCCTTCTTATAAAGTCCAGACTCATCGATTAATTCTGATTCAACCTCAAGCTTCCAGCCCTCTGCTTCCTTACTGGTAGTTATATAGATACCATCTGAAATGAAATGGACCGGTTCTGTGACCTTCAGCCAGACACTTCTGTAGATACCGGCGCCGGAATACCAGCGGGTATTTAGATTCTGGTAAACCACCCGAACTTTAATCTCGTTTTCCCCTGGTACTAAATAATCCGTAATATCAAATTCAAAAGAGGAATAACCATATTTCCATTCCCCCACCATACGGCTTCCCACATATACGGTAGAATCCATATAGACTCCTTCAAAATAAAGAAAATAATGCTTATTATCAAGGTCCTCTACCTTCAAATTCTTTTTATACCAGCCTTCACCAGTCTCGTACAAATCCTTAGTATTATAAATCAGCCAGTCATGAGGTATATCAACCACCTGCCACTGGATGTCTTCCTCATTTATTCGTTTAAGAGAGGTTCCTACATCCTGTTTTGTAAATTTCCACTCATCATTCCATAAATATTTCATTTTTACACCCATTGCATATCGCAAGTTTACTTGCGATACTGCCACAAATATAACTGGTTGAAAGAATCATAATGTGGCATCCTTTCTACTCTTTTATTTTCTTTCAACCTTTAATTCCTCCCTCTTATTTCATACTGCCGTTAAATGAATCAGATATCCCTTAAAGTCTCCAGATAGTTTCGTTAGATTCAAACCAGCGAACATTAGCGTATCCCCGCCATAAATCCTGTCTTCCCCTTCAATTTTATAATTCTTATTAGGGTTAAGACCTTTTAGATAAATCCTTCTGCTATGGCAATTGGGCCTGTTTAACACCTGAATATAGGTTACCAGTGCTTCTTCTTTCTCTTTTGATACTACCTGATAACAGTCGTAAAAATGATTTTCCCTATATGAGGCAATCCGGTAATAATCACCGGTGCGGATTAACTCATTGTACTTCTTATATAAGGCGATCTGCTCCGGTATCAGTTTCCGGTCTTCTTCCGGTATTTTGGTTACATCCAATTCGTATCCAAAGGTACCGGCAAGTGCAGCATACCCCCTTGTTTCAAAAGGTGTTACTCTTCCCACACTATGATTCGGACAATCGGATACATGAGCACCAATGGAAGAAAAGGGGTATAGGAGTGCTGTCCCTTCCTGTATTAAGAGCCGTTCAATGGCATCCGTATTATCGGAACACCAAATCTGGGGACTATAATACAGCATTCCCGGATCAAATCTGGCTCCGCCGCCGGAACAATTTTCAAGTAATAAATCAGGGAATTCTTTTAAAAGGCGTTCCTGTAATTCATAAACCGCAAGGACATAGCGATGGCTTAATTCACCTTGTCTGTCTTTTGGAAGCCCCAGGCTGCCTAAATCCGCCAGCTGTCTGTTCATATCCCATTTTACATATTCAATATTGGCACTTCTAAGGATACCTGCCACGCTTTCATAAGTGTGTTCCAATATCTCTTTTCTTGTTAAATCCAGAACATATTGGTTTCTGCATAATCCCCTGGTACGTCCCGGTATTCCGATTGCCCAGTCAGGGTGCTGACGGAATAAATCAGAATCCGGCGATATCATTTCAGGCTCAAACCAGATACCGAATTTCATTCCTAATTTATTTACTTCCTCCACTAAATTCTTTAAACCTTTGTTTATTTTTTCCTCATTTACCTTCCAATCACCCAATGCCCGGTTATCATCATATCTGTTCCCAAACCAGCCATCATCCATTACAAGCATTTCAATTCCAAGCTTTGAGGCTTCTTTGGCTATGGCTATCAGTTTATCTGAATTAAAGTTAAAGTATGTCGCTTCCCAATTATTAATTAGAACCGGCCTCTGCTTATCTTTATATTGTCCTCTGATCAGATGGTTTCGGTATAAATCATGATAGGTGCGGGTCATTCCGCCAATCCCTTCTAAGGAATGGACTAATACAACCTCCGGTGCTTGAAAGGTTTCTCCCGGTGCTAATTTCCAGCAAAAATGCTCGGGATGAATTCCCATGACTGCCCGGACGCAATCAAATTGATCCAGCGAAACATTCCCGATAAAGTTACCGGAATAGACAAAATGCATTCCATAAACCTCTCCTGTCTCCTGGGTTGCACCTCCTTCCTTTAGAGCAAGAAACGGATGGTATTGGTGGCTGGATTCCCCTCTGGTAGACCCAATTCCCTGAAACCCGTGACATACTTTGCTCTCCTGAATATGCCTCTCCCTTGCCCAGGAACCATGGAGGGTAATAAGCTCAAATTCTCTATTATCCATGTCAATACAGGCGGATAACACTTTGGTTAAATATAGTTCCTTTTGTGAAGTATTTTTAATCAGGACACTTCTTATGATAGCGTCTATTTCTTCAAAGACAGAATAGAAAAGCGTAACAGCCAGCCCAAGATTGGGATCTGTCAGCCTTAATTCCAAGGTCGCACATTGGTCTTTGTCTGCAAAAACCGCAGGTAATCCCATCAGCTTCGGTTTTCCGCCGTATATTTGATAGGACTCATAACATAATTCTAAGGCCTCATATCCCTCCTGATCCCTGATTTCTATTGCACTCTCTCTAAAATCACCAACCCCACCGGTTGGGTATTCAAAGGGAAACGTATCTAAAAAGGGAAGCTTATCCCGTTCGTTCGTAGAAGGGGTAAATGGCGGTTCTTTTATTCTTAACAGGTCCGCCCCATCTATCCCCCTTAATTTTTTCCCATAATAAACGTGCCCTGCATATTTTTGATCTGCAATTTTTATTAAATAACTACTGTTTTTTGAATCCAGTTTAAAAAGACAAACGTCTTCATAATATTTAATCGTCATTTTATACCTCACATTTTAGTTGATTACTTTATTGATATGTCTTTTCTTTCTAATATTTCAAGGGGCTGCTGCAAATCCTTGAATAAATTACCTGTAAGAGAATAAGGATTATATATTGCATCTATTTTGTGGAAAGTATGGGCGTATGGCTGCAAGAAAGAGAAAACAGCCGTTTATTCGCACATACTTGGAACAAAATTTTTACAATAATATAATCCTTATTCTAAATCCAGGTTTATATCCTACAATGTAGCGACAGCCCCTTTTCTATTACTTGAACAACGATTTAAACACCGGCAGAACTTCTATTTTTTATTTTACAACTGCTGCTCTGGCCTGTTTTTGTGCTTCTGCATTTGCCTTGTCTACTGCTAACACCTTATCGTAACCAAGACCCAGGGCAGTATCCTGCATATCCTTAATGTACTGATTAAATTCTGTCTCATTTTTAGCAAATACTGCTTTCCAGGAGTATTCCTTAATGACTTCCTGTATCTGGTTTCTAATTGTGGTAATATCAGACGCTTCGGCCGGAGTGGAAAAACCGCTGCCAGGAGAAACTACGATCTGATTGTTTTTTGTAAAGTAATCAACTGCATTTTTAGCAGCCATATGTGTCTGCCAGTCCTTTTCAATATCAGAAAGGCTCTTTTGAGTGAAGGAATCCCATAAACTATAATCATAAGGGAAGCCTGTATCAGGATTCACTTCTCCGGCAGATATGGTTTTATAATTTAACTGTGACATACCATCCTTATATTTTCCGCCGCCTTGTTCCTGAGGCATATCTGTATTGGCTGGATCTGTCATGCACTGATAACCTAAATCCGTTAACTTCGGCTGATTATCTGCCATATCCCAAGTAACTCCTTCTGCTCCTGTTGTAATTAAGGTAATCGCTTCCGGAGAATAATACCAGTCAATAAAATCCATTAATCTTTCTTTATCCTTTGCTTCACTGCCAATCATCATACCTACACCCGGATTTCCTTTTGCATAACATCCCCAGGTATATAATTTGAAATCATTGATTGCTGCCGTATCAAAGAGCTTGCCTTCCCCTTTATGTTTATCTGAATTATAACCGGCAGACAGCCAAGGCCAAGGAGACCAAAGGATAGCACCATCCACATATTTATTATAGACGGTATCATAGCTCTGGGTTGTAGAGTCCGGATCAACAAGCCCCATCTGATTTGCCTGGTAAAAGAACTTAAGTCCTCTGATATATAAGGAATCACTATCCAAAGTACTCTGAGGTTCTGCGGAATCATCTGCTTTTTGCCATAAAAATCCCGTATTGCCATATCCATAATAGGAAGGTATCTGAGTTGCTATATTCATAAACGCTCCATCCCAGTCTTTAAAGAAGGAGAAAGCATATGCTTTCTTACCGGCGTCGCTTACTACATTCATATCCTGCATTTGCTTCATAACCGGGAGCAAATCTTCCATGGTTTTCATTTCGGGATAACCCATCTGCTTATATAAATCCCATCTTAAGTAAGTACCAAAATTCAAGGTAGTACCACCTAACGGTTGTGTAGCCGGATTCTCTGAAACTTCCGAGGGAATTCCCCAGGTACCTGGTGTTGTGCTGTTATTCTGATTGGAAAAATCGATAGCATCCTTATATTTCTCCAGATTTTTCTTACCATTCATCATATCTGTCATATCAACAATTAATTTCGCCTCAACTAAATCCTGGAGTTTTCCTCCCGACATAGGATAAATGATTAAATCACCAAGATTACCGGCGGCACTGCGTGTCTGATATAACGTTTCTCCGCCGCCAGCTACATTGGGAGAAATAATATTTAATTCCATATTAAATTTGTCTTTCACAATTTTTGCAAACCAACCTGTTTGAATTCCTTGATAATTTGCAAGTTGATCGAATACATCTACGGTTATGAAGTCCTTATATTTACTTCCATCACTGACAGCAGAACTCTCCTGGGTAGTAGCAGTATCGTTTTTTGTCTGACCGGTTTCCTCTTTATCTCCTTGTTTACTCCCTGAACAACCGGAAAGCAGAGATGCGACCATACCCAGACATAAAAGTACACTAATAATTTTTTTCCTCATTTTTTTCCTCCTATACATTATAAGTTTTATAATAAAATATAAATTTTATTATCCTTTTATAGATCCCATCATAATTCCCTTAATAAAATACCTTTGGAAAATAGGATAAATAAATAATATGGGCAGTACAACTATGATTGAAACCGTCATTCTTATGGAAGTCGGTGTCTGTTGTGTTATTAACGACTGTACATTTACACTGCCGCTGGTATTCGTCTTAACCAGCTGTGCAAGGGAATTAGCCTGGTTAATGTATACATAGAGCAGATACTGCAAGGAGTAAAGCTTTTGGTTTGTTATATAGATCAAAGTATCTCCAAACGAATTCCATTGTCCTACGGCAGAAAAAATAGTAATTGTTGCAAGGATTGGTTTTGAAATTGGAAATATAATCCTGAAAAATACGGTTAATATTCCTGCTCCGTCAATTTCTGCCGCTTCCTGCAAAGAGGCAGGCGTTGATTCTATATAAGTCTTAACGAGAATGATATTAAATGGCTGTACAATTGCAGGAATAATATATACCCAGAAGCTATTTGTTAAATGAAGATTTTTCATAGTAAGATACATAGGTATCAAACCGGCGTTAAAATACATGGTTACTACCAGCATCCGATACCATAATTTTCTTTTCCACATATCCTCCTGGGAAAACAAGAACCCGAGAAAAGCGGAACTCATTACGGTACAGGCGGTTCCAATTATGGTCCTGCCAACTGAAATCAAAGCTGCCCTTGAGAGCCCTTCCAGCTTTAGGACCTGAATATAATTTTCAAAATGTATCTGCTTTGGCAGGAAGCGGATAAAGCCATTGGCACTTAAATCATTTGCGCTTATGGTATTGATGATAAGATAGTAAAACGGATAGGCGCATGCTATGGTAAACAAAGCAAAAAAAGTATAGTTAACTATGTTAAATGCAATATCCTGCCCAGTATTATTCTTTATTTTTTTAAGTTTTTTCATATGAAATCCCATCGCACTGCCACAAATAAAAGTGTGAAGAATCAATATGTGGCATTCCTTTCAGTTATTATATTTTTTAGATTCACACGATACACCCATTATATAATTGACTGTCCCCGGGTTTTTTTGGATACAAAATTGATAAAAACCAGCAGTGTGACGCTAACGATACTTTTCATCATGCTAATAGCGGTAGCCAGTGATAAACTGCTTCCAGACATACCAATGTTATAGACATACAGATCCAATACCTGTATATGTTCTTTGTTAAAGGCATTCTGAAATACATAATATTGATCCATACCATTATTAATAAAATTCGCCACACTTAACATCAGCAATACAAAAAAGGTAGGCATTAATTCAGGAATCGTTATATATCTCATTAATTTAAAACGGTTTGCACCATCGACCTTGGCTGCCTCATATAATTCCTGATCGATACCTGCAATGGCTGCCAGGTACATAATTGCTCCCCAGCCAAGTCCTTTCCAGGTTCCCCAGAGCCACATGGCTAAATAGGTGTGCGTATCACTATCCAGGAAATTAATTACACCCTTCGTAATTCCCCACTCCTGTAAAAGTGTATTTACTAAGCCCGTATTGGAGAATAAATTAAAAGCAATCGAATAAACAAGAACCCAGCTGATAAAATTGGGTATGGTAGTTAAGGTCTGTACAAGTTTCTTAAAGGGAGTGCACTTGATTTCATTAAGAAATACGGCAAATAAAACCGGAAAAAATGATGTTGCTATACCAATGGTACTCATTGCGAAGGTATTCTGCATTACTTGCCCCAGCTGTTTTAGCTGCATTTGATTTGCAAACAAAAGCTTAAACCATTTAAGACCTACAAAATCAGTTTGAAATAACTTCAAAGGTGCCTTATAATCATAAAAAGCATAAATCCAACCATGTAATGGAAAGTAGGAAAATGCAAATACTAATACGAGAAAAGGAAGAGTTAATAAAAATAATTGCTTCCCGCGTTTTGAATGTCCATTTTTGACGTTTTTTGATGCTGACACTGACATCTAGTTCTTTCCTCCTCTCATAAACACCGCTATCAGATACAAAGCCTGGTCTGACGAGTTTGATGTCTATGTTTTTGATTTACGTAGATTTTATCATTCTGCCGGGATTCCATCTACCCTAAATATCCTAGCATTTCACTTTAAAAATACATACTTAATTCTGAAATCCTCTAAAATTTAAAGAAATTAGGTAGAATTTTTTAGGTGGAAATAGAAAAGCATAACTGTTATTATTAATTACTAACAATAAATAGTCTATGATATTCTATATTGTATACACAATGCATATAAGCATCTTGTTATTTTACAAAATAGTACACTTAATATATAATTGTTCTAAGAGGGCACTTTCCTTGACAGAACTATAACAGCTACGATACTTCTACTACAAGAAAGGCAGATGTGAATCAGTTATGTATACAGTTTTAATTGCTGATGACGAAGCTATCATCAGAAGAGGTTTAAAAAAAATCTTAGATTGGGAGACCCTGGGGTTTAAAATAATCGGTGAAGCCTCCAATGGAGTCGAAACTCTCTCTTATATAAATAAAAATAATCCGGACATTGTATTAATCGATATTAAAATGCCCGGAATGGATGGATTAGAGGTTTTAAGCAGAGCACGTTCCAATAAGTACAAAGGAAAAGTTATCATCTTAAGCGGATATTCCGATTTTAAGTATGCTCAGGAAGCAATCCGGTACGATGTAAAATATTATCTGACAAAACCAATTGATGTGAATGAACTAAAAACTGCTTTATCCTCCCTGCTAGAACAAATTAAGGAGGAATCAAGCCATCGTTTAACGGTGAATCATTATAAAGAAAAAGCAGAAAATACTATTTTATTGGATCTGCTCCAGGGTACCGCTGATTTAACAAGTATTAATTTTGATGATTTGCATATGACCTCTACTATTTACCAGGTTTTAATCTATGAAAAATACAGCCGCAATATTGCAGATATCACTTATCATTTCTCCGAACTATTAAAAGTGACGAATCAGGATAACAGTTCCTTTCATAGTGTGAATGCCGGAAATAATGAAGTAATTATACTTAAAGGCGAATTTGCAATTCAAAAATTCAATGAATTCCTAAACCGTTTTGAACGGGAATTGAAACCACAAAAAGGCTCTCCTCTGGATTCTTTGTTTATCGCTTATGGACGTACCGTAACATCACCTAAGGATATCCATATCTCCTATAAAGACTCCTCCGCTTTGTTACAACGCCGCTTTTTCTGTGAGGTTGACCAGCATACCATCGGATATAAACAGCTGCCGGTAAATAATAGTAATGCCTATTATATGACCCATGACCTGCTATTAGATTACTGTTCCAGGCTGGTTGCTTATATTCAGTCCTTCAATCGCAAAGCGGTTGCCGATACCCTCCATAATCTGGAGATTAAATTGTACAATTCAGAAGACAGCATTCATAATATTAAATTATTTTTAACTGATTTATTTATAGAAATCAAAGATAAATTAAATAATCTGTACTCTACAAAAAAGTTGACCATACCAACCAATACACAGATTATTGATTTTATTCAGACCAAAAATTATCTTTATGAAATTTTTTTATTCTTTACCGAGCAGTTTGAAGTAGTTATGAACTTAATAGGTAATTTTTCCCGCGATAGTGTTATTGATGATATTCTTTATTATATACAGCACAATTATATGGATAATATAAGATTAGAAAATATAGCTTCTCTTTTTGGATATAACAGCTCCTATCTGGGCAAAATATTTAGCTTGAAGCTTGGCGAGAGTTTCAATTCCTATATAGACAAGGTAAGAATAGAAAATTCAAAAGAATTATTAAAACAAAAGTCCTTAAAAATATATGAAATTGCAGAAAAAGTCGGTTACCAAAATACAGACTATTTTTATATGAAGTTTAAAAAGAATACCGGCATAACCCCAGCAGAATACCGAAGAAAGAATGTTACCCCTAACGATTCTTGTAAAGACCTTTAGGTTACACCTTCATACAGGAGCAAATATGATTCTACCCAAGAAACCCCATGCTGTATTACGCATTAAAGTCAGAAAACAGATGTACTTTATTTTAATTCCATTAATTGTCATACCGGTTTCCTTTATCGGAATTGCCTTAACTTCCTATTTTGTAAGAGCTTTATACGAACAAACCAGTTCCCAGCTGGCTTCTGACAATATTCGTGTAAAGTCTATTATCGTTGATTGCGTTATTAATCTTTTTAATGTGTCCTCCGACCTGCTGGATGATAAATCCCTTCATAAAATATTAACAACCTCTTATACCAGCTCCGAAGATGCTTTGGCTGCAATCTCTGACTATGACCGCTTTCAGGATTATATGGATACCACCACTTCCATGACCTCAGTAACGGTATATACCACAAACCCTACTCTTCCGGACGGTAAATATATTAAAACCGCAACTCCTGAAATTATAGAAAAATTATTCTCCAAGGTATCTGTCCCCTCCGGCAGTTCCTGGGGTTATAATTTTTTTGACCGGACGATTGGTAATACTTCCTCGGAATTATTATTGGTTCGTTCTATTCCCTTGGTAAAAACTCAGTATTCTGCTATTTTAGTTATTACAGTCAGCAATAATTTTTTAAAAAATAAAATCCAGAATAATTCGTTATACACGGCTATATCCCTGAATAAGGAGCCTATATTTTTCAGCACTACACGCTCCATGCAGGGAAAAGACCAATCCGTTTCAATTGATTATGATTCAAGGTATTTCCTTACTAAAGGTCTGATTCAGTATAAAGATAAAACCGTATTCGGTTATATCTCTTCCCTGCCCGTATACCAGTCAAAGGATATCCTTTATGCTACGACCATTGATTTTGGTGCTATTGGTAAGTTTATTAATATTGTTATTATGTGTGCGGCCATAACACTGCTCTCTATTATAATTCCATTAATGGGCATTGTTTTTTACACTAATTTTTTCAGTTCCCGCATAATAGCCTTAAGGCAGGCTATGAAAAATGCCAGCAGGGGAGACTTTCATATGATTGATTCTCTTCGGGGAGATGATGAATTGTCGGAAACTTTTACAGATTTACAGCATATGGTGTTGGATTTAAAAGATAAAGAAGCAAAAATGTACGAAGCTCAGTTACTTGAAAAAGAAATGCTCAATCAACAGCAGCAAATGGAATTTAAAATTTTGGCAAGTCAGATAAACCCTCACTTTATATACAATACTTTAGAAACAATCCGCATGCTGGCTATTGAAGAAAATAACCAGAATGTATCCAGTGCCATCCAGCTGTTAGGCAAATCCCTACGCTATGTACTGGAAAATGCCGAAACCTTTTCTACTACTCTGGACAAGGAGTTAGATTACATCAATGTTTATTTACAGATTCAAAAACTTAGATTTGAAGATCGAATTGATTATACAATTGAGATACCAGAACAGTTTTCACCCACCGAATATCAGATACTTCCCCTGCTATTACAGCCCATCGTTGAAAATGCAGTATTGCACGGCCTTGACGATATATCCAAAAATGGTGCTGTTATCGTAAGGCTTAGTACCGATAACAACACCAGATTAATCATTGACATTATAGATAACGGCAATGGAATGCCGCCAGAGGTAATTATGGCCTTTCACTCTGACAACACACTGGATAAATCTGCTTCTGACCGAACAAGTATTGGTTTAAATAATATTAAAAGACGTATCCGCTTATTCTATGGAGATAATTACTCCATACATATTATTAGCTCCAACAGGGAAGGAACACATATTCAATTGGTTCTTCCTTTGATACCTATTTAGGTTCGAATCCATTCAGAAAAAAGGTTCAATGCCCTGCCCAGAACGGTTTTCCTCCGCCATATGTATTTCAATTCACGGATAATTTCTTTCGTACTTTATACAGCAGTTACCGTTTTGTTTTACTTATATTTTGGAGTATGATTAATCTTTCTATAGGCATATTCGTTAGCATATTGGTTAGCATCCAAAGTTTGTTCTGTTGGTACACCGACCGACTTCCTTATTAATTTGTGTTAAAGAGAGGACTTTTGAATATTTGCTTAAATAGTATTCTTTGTCCTCTGCTATTATATTTTGAATATTTATGAATCTATCTATTTCTTTGTAATTATTATAAAAGCCAAAACTTACCCTTACCATACCAGGAAATAATGCATCGTCTTCCTCATACTTTTGTAATGTATCATTCTCACTAAGCCCCAGCAATCTTTCACAGTATGGGTGAGTACAGAAAAATCCATTTCTTACCGCAATTCCGGCTTCGCCGGAAAGTATGAGGGGCAGAATATCGTGGTGAATCCCTAAAAGATTAAAAGGAATCACACTTATGGTATCTCCTTTGAATGGATCGCTGTAAAATTTGATATCAGGTATATTCTTCATATGGCTTATCGCATAATCGTATAACGCCTTTTCAAGCTTGTAGATCGTATCCATACCTACCGATTGAAGGGTTTTTATAGCCGCAGTCAAAGCAACTACCCCCATGATGTTGGGCGTACCCGCTTCTTCCTTCCCTGCCGGTTCATCCCATTGAACACGCCCTGGGGTTACAAGCCTGATAGCACCACCACCTTGAAGAAATGGATTCGTCTCCATAAAATCGTCTTTGGGTCCGATCAGGACACCGGAACCGAAAGGGGCATACATCTTATGAGAAGAAAAAGCAAGATAATCAATATGCTCTACTGTGTCAAAGGCCTTCATATCAACAGTGGTATGGGGTACTAACTGAGCACCATCCACTAATATCTTGGCATCGTATTTATGGGCAAGCGCAGCTATTTTATGAATTGGGTTCAGATATCCCGTTACATTGGAAGCACCAGTTACACTCACCAGTTTGACACTCCCCCGATACCTTATTAGTTTATCCTCCAAGTCCTCAATAGATAATCTGCCCTGCTTGTCAATTTCTACATAATCAACCTTAAACTTATCTCTCCACGGAAGATCATTGGCAGCGTGTTCCATACTGGTAGATAGAATTACTTTCTGGTGGTATTTTTGCTGGCTTAAGATGAAGGAAAGCATATTGATAGACTCAGTAGTGTTTTTTGTAAATATAACGATATCTTTTTCTTTATCAGAATTAACAAAGCTTTGGACGACTTCTCTTCCTTGTTCATAAATATCCGACGATACCTTTGATTTATACCCTGCTCCTCTGTGTACGGAGGAATACCATGGTGCAAATTGGTTTATCTCCTTAAGGACCGAATATAATATCGGCGTGGTGGCAGCATTATCAAAATTGATGGCAGTTACTTCTTTACCGTCTGATAAGGGAACTTTTTGTTCGGCACCTATAATTAGATTACGCAAGTTATTATTTGTTGGATCATATCTCATATATTGCTCCCTTAGTATCATACAATATAATGTATGTATCCGGGGAAGCAAAGGTTAAGCATAAATCGATAGAATCACCAGAAACTACTATAAACTTTACGAACTCTTTCGACATTATTTTTTATATTATTGAGTACTGGACAGCCGCACTCATCCATAACTGAGGGTACCATTGCATAATATTCCAAATGCCGACTCCGTACAGATTAAACTCCGGTACCAGTTTCAAAAACACCTCATAGCTTCTGGCATCCCAGAAACGTACCAGGTATTCATCTCCTGAATAATAATAAAATGAGATGGAATTGGTTAAAGGGTCATAGGTAATCTGTGCATTATATTGTGCCGCCAGCTCAAGAGCAGCCTTATAACTAATGGCCCTGCCCTGGGAGGAACCGGGAATAAAAGGTAATTGATAGATATAGCCCTGCATGGGAAGACCAAAAGAAACCATGTCAGAAGGCACCATTTGGGTAAAATCTGAAATAATCCTTTGGTAATTTTCGGTACAAAGCGTCCCAAGTGACAACCGATCGGAATATCCGAATTCATACACAATCAGAGTAATTCCTGAGAGACCGCAGGTCATAAACTTGTAATCAAAACCCATAATTGGATTTTCAAAAGTATCCATGACCTTATAGCCTGCCGAAGTAATCCTATCAAGCATCTTTGCAGCATGTCTGCGATACTGGTCACGGTATCTGGGGTGGATATAAGGTGTATGAAAACTTACCCCGCTGTACCCCTTGGTATCCAATATATGAAGTATTTGATCGATAAACCTGTCTTCTATTGTGATATCCGATATAATAGAATCAACCACCTCCATAGCATCTTCGTTGCTATTATTTGGGGCGGCAGGAATAATCATCATGATAGGTTCCGTACCATATGCTTTTGCAAGTTTAATTATGTCTTCATCCTCTAAGTTATTTAAATCACCTGAAGCAGATACGGTATAACTGTATACCGTGAGATAAGTCAGATAGGGTAAGGTCATTTGCAGGGTTTTTGTATCAATAAAGGGATATGCATAACCATTGGTAGCAATTGTATGTTCTTTTTCCCCCCGAAAGCTGATAACTATTTCATCACCGGCATAGATAGACTGTCTATCCGATAATTCCGGATTATACCGAAGCAGCTCTATTACAGTCGTACCAAAGGCATCTGCAATCTGAGCTAAAGTATCACCTTCTTTTACGGTATAAGTGATTTCTGGTATCAGTATAATAAGAGCTTCTCCTATTACAAGGGTGTCCTCTTCCGTGAAGTTATTATATATTTTTAATTTTTCAGCAGATACACCATAATAGTCTGCAATAGAGAGAATGGTCTCTCCAGGTTCTACCACATGAATAATCATTACTGCCCTCGAACGGTTTTGTTTCATTATATGTGGTTTATTGACAAAGGTTTCTTATTTGGTAAATAGTATAAGGTGAATTCAAATTGACCTCATTTATGTTTGGAAAGTATCCTTGAAACTACTTATAAAGAAATATAAACAATTATGTAATATTGTGTTATAATTTAGTGTATAAAACAAACGAAGGAAGGCAGTAGACTATGGAAAGAAAAAATGTTTGGAATAAGTATGACGAAAAAGAATTGCACCAGTTAGAGGATCTCAATAGAGATTACCTAAACTACTTAAATAGCGGAAAAACGGAACGTGAGTGCGTGAAAATCAGTGCAGAATTAGCAAAAAAGGCTGGTTATAAAAATCTCGACGACATAATCAAAAATAAAACCCCGTTAAAAACCGGAGATAAAGTATATGCAATAAATATGAACAAAGCAATTGTTTTATTCTTAATTGGTGAAACTCCAATGGAAGAAGGAATGAATATTTTAGGAGCACATATTGATTCCCCAAGGCTTGATATTAAGCAAAATCCTTTGTATGAAAATTCTGAGCTGGCTTATCTTGATACTCATTATTATGGGGGAATTAAAAAATACCAATGGGCAACTATTCCACTGGCCATTCATGGAGTGATTGCGAAAAAAGACGGCAGCGTTATAGATATCGTAATCGGAGAAGATGAAAATGATCCAGTTGTGTTTATTTCTGATCTTCTGGTACATTTAGCTGGGGAACAACTCACCAAGAAAGCCAGTAAAGTTATCGAAGGCGAAGATTTAGATATCATCATTGGTAACAAGCCTCTACAGGGAGAAGAAAAAGACGCAGTCAAGAAGCAGATATTAAAACGAATCAAAGATACATATAATATAGAGGAAGAAGATTTTATTTCGGCAGAATTAGAAGTTATTCCGGCAGGAAAAGCTAGAGAAGCTGGGCTTGATCGAAGTATGATTATGGCCTATGGTCATGATGACAGGGTATGTGCCTTCACCTCTTTAGCAGCAATGCTTGAACTGAATCATGCAAAAAGAACCGCTTGTACACTTTTAGTCGATAAAGAAGAAATCGGAAGCGTCGGGGCAACAGGAATACACTCTAGATTTTTTGAAAATACGGTTGCCGAACTGTTAAATTCCCTGGGTATCTATTCAGAACTTACCTTAAGACGGACACTTGCAAATTCAAAAATGCTGTCCTCCGATGTCAGCGCGGCTTTTGATCCCACCTACCCGACTGCATTTGAAAAAAACAACACTGCTTTCTTAGCCAAAGGAATGGTCTTTAATAAATATACCGGTTCCGGTGGAAAGTTCGGTTCCAATGATGCGAATGCAGAATATATAGCCCAGTTAAGAAAGATTTTGGATGATAACAAAATTTCGTATCAGACAGCAGAACTTGGTAAAGTTGATGTTGGCGGCGGCGGTACCATAGCTTATATTTTATCTCACTATGGAATGGAAATCATCGATTGCGGTGTAGCCGTTTTAAATATGCATGCCCCCTGGGAAGTAGTGAGCAAAGCCGATGTATATGAAACAAAAAAAGGTTACACAGTATTTTTGACTTCAACATTTTAAACCTATGATAGGATACCCTTCTAAGTAAATTACGACCACTTATAACTCGTTCATACAGACCAAAACAGGGAATAGTTTTTGAGTATATACACACTGCTTTTCTAGAGATTCTGACAAATATACCGGACTCTCTTTAAGTAGTATATACTCACACTATTCCCTTGAGGCCAATTTTATATTAATATCTACATTTTGGCATCCACTTTTAGATATCCACTTTTTGTTGTCTACTTTTTTATTTCTGTGTTTTGATTTCTACCTTTTGATATCTACGTTTTTAAGTCTGCCTAACTTTTCAACCAAATACCACTAATTTCAATAAATACTTATTTTCGTAGAATGATTACTTTTCATACTCATGAGCCCCATAGAATTTTAATGCTTCACCGATAAAGAGAGCTGCACCCTCCCCATATTTTTTGTCCGTTCCATTTTGAAATGCAGCGTTTGACAAATAAAGTTCTGCCATATACCCCCAATAATTATTTCCAACTTCTATTTTTAGTTTCTCATGCTGTTTTGCAGTTTCTTTTACTATTTCTTTCACAATATCCTGAATTGCTTTCGTAGAAGGATCTATATTTAATTGATCAGTAAGGTTTTTATAAAGAGTATTTATCTTTGGCTGAGTATCTCCTAGATTCGCTTTGAGTGCTTCCCCGATAAATTTAGAAGCACCTTTACCATATTTTTGGTCAATTGCCTCCATCCACTCAGGAAGAATCAGATAGATTTGCACCATGGAATACCAATAATTATTATCCTCATCCAATTTAAAAATCTCATAATCTCTTTTGGCTATATTTTTAATTTCCTCCGCAATTTGTTGAATTTCCTCCGACAATGGATCTTTTCTTATGTCAGATACCAGTTTCTGATATAATTCGCTTAATTTAGAATGCTGATCCTCTAAAACGTCCTTTTTAAACTTGTCGTATTCTTCAGCAATGGTAAATATTTGGCTTCCAAAATTTTTCTTCATGGCGTCCACAAAATTTTCAATGCTGCCATACTGCTTTATCGCCATTTTAGCAATTTCATCTTCTTTCGCTTTACATTTTTCAATCAATTCATCATATTTCTCCATTCCACCATAGCTTTTGATTATTTTATCCTTATATTCCTTTTTGAAATCTTCCAAAGCTTTAAAATATTCGGTCATGTCAAATTCTTCAAAACTCATATTGTTTTCTCCTATTAATGTTTTATTAATCAGTTCAATCATATTATTAATTCTATCGCATTTTAGCATCAGCAGTTTCCTTTGATCTTCCAGAGCTTTGGTTTTATCATAGTTCGAACTATACATGATTTTTTTCACTTCTTTTAGCGGTATATCAAGCTCTTTATAAAACATAATTTGCTGCAAAATTATTAAGGCTTCCTCATCATAAAGCCTATAACCTGAGTCTGTAATTTCACTCGGTTTTAATAATCCTATTTCATCATAATAATGCAGCATGCGTACGCTTATTCCTGTTAAATCTGAAACTTGTTTTACAGTTCTCATATCGCCCCTCCTCTAGATTCGAGTATTAAACGGATAAAATTAGCCGGCTATAAAATTTTATTTGTTATTTAACTCTGTAATTATCTTACACTATGACACAATGTCAGAGTCAATCACTTTTTTACAATTTTACAATTTTACAATTTGAATTCATAGTAATTTTGCAATTTCAGCAAGAAAAATCCGATAGTAAATTTTCATGATTTACACCCATTGCATATCCCAGGCTGGCCTGGGATACTACCACAAATAAGAATGTGTGAAAGATGCTCAGTGTGGCAACCTTTCTCATAATAAATTTCTTTCACACTTAGCATCTCCCGCTTCACTTTCGAAATCAATGCCTTTTATGAATTGATACACTCCGAAACCCTCCGGGAAATTCCCACACTATTTGGCACAATCTTGGCATACAAAATACCTCGTCAATACTTATCATATCGACGAGGTACTTGTAAGTAAGAAGGGAAAGCCAGGAAAGTATTCCAACTTTTTAAGGCAGTAAGTACTACTGTAAATCCATTTTTAAGATTTTCTTTTCTCAAGGAGATTAAATAGAATTAAACAAATTCCAGCAACAGAACAAATGAAAATAAAATTATCAATTGAACTTATGAATTATTATCAAGTGAACTCATGATTGTTATCAAGTGAATTCACGAATTTGTAAAATTTTAGCTCTATAACTGATTCTCGAGATTTGTTAAAAAACGTTCCAAGGCCTCACCAATATCAATATCCATGCGCTCTGCCAGGACAATCAGCCACCATATACATTCGCTAAGCTTATGCTCTAATTCTGCTTCTGAATTGCCGCCTTTTGGCCAACGTCCCTGCTGGGACATCGTTAATCGTCCTACCAGGCCGGAGTCTGTCAGAAATGCTAATGCATCTTCCTCAACCGACCACTTTTGACCATGATATTCCTCTTCTAATTTATGATAACTTTCTCTTATGGCAACGGAGCGTTCTATTATCTTGCTAAAATTCATGTCTTTCATATTTATACCTATTGCATATCACAAGTTTGCTTGCGATTGTGGCATCCTTCCAGTTTTTAATTTTTCTTTCAACCTTATTAAATTTCCCGTTTCCGTTATCTTTTTAAGATCAGCAGCAATTATTTTAACTATAACATTTGCTTAGCTGATGTAACCGTAATCTCTAATACTCGGCTTAAGAATTCGAATTTCTTTTTCATCATATTAAATTCTGCGCCAGAACTTATAAATCTTGCGGTTCCTTCTATAACAAAACCGGTTCCCTGATAATTATCATATCCTTTTACATTTTTACTTCCTAACGCCATTTTTATCTTATTATTAACCTTTATATTTTTCTCCGTTGTGTGCATTATTCCAGCTGGAATTAGAATTCTTTCGTCTTCGGTAACCACTAAATAGGAATTCCACTCATTTACAATATGAGGTTCTTCATTACCCCATGTTACAATTGTTACGATACCCTCGTTTTCTAATACTTCATGAAATTTATCTGACAGCATATGTTTCCTCCTTGATGTAGAAATAATTTATTTCAGTGCAAATTATTGGTTTGCTGCTGACTTATAATAGCATATATAATACGACAACATTATGTCATATTATAGATACTATTTGCCTGTGAACATATCCCTGCTGATTGTAGACCTTTATCTGTTACCATTCTTGCCCTTTTCAAGCAAAATATCCTCTGGTAGACGTAACAACTTATTGTTTTAATCAATATATCATTTCATCCAGGCATTATCATGAAAAGGCTGTTGCAATAACCAGGGTATTGATTATGGGCATAGAAAAAGGACTATATTTTGAAAAATTTTGCTCCTAGACCTGCGCAGAGGCTACATTCTCTTCCTTACAGCCATTGGCACATACATTCCACAAATTTTAATCAAAGTATAATCCTTATTTTCTCAGGAACGACAATCTCAATAAATAACTACAACCTCAATAAATGCATTCTTAAATGCATATCTATTCAGCCATATTATGTCATTCTATTTATGGTAGAAATTAATAATAGCCTTTCCAATAAATACAGAGGAACCACTCCCGAATTGTTCATCATTTGCCCTTATCAAATCATTATTCTCCATATATTCCTTTGCCAGTTCCAGAAGTAATGGTTTAACATCCTTCATCTGATACAGTTGTTTTGATACAAAATCATATTCTCCAATCAGCTTTTTAATCTCAAAGGAGTTAATATCTTCCTTTTGCAGCAAAGAAAGTTTCTTATAAATTCCACTGATTCTGTTTTGATAAGATTCCATTATTTCTGATGAATTTGGATTATTTACGGTTTCCATTGCTGCTTCTTTGCTTCCATACCACTCTATTACTTTTTTATAGTTTCCTTGTGCATGTTCACTTCCGGCATTAGCCACGAACTCCTCCTTGTATTTTTCTATATCACCATACTTATCTGCTATTACCTTTACCTGCTCCTCACCCATATTACTCATCATTGCAGCAAACATATCCTCAATCTCATCTCTGCTAAACTCTTGAAAACTCATTGAATTATCTCCTTTCAAAATATCATCAATCAGTCCTATCAGACCATCTAATCTGCTTCTTTTTATTAGAAGCAGTTTTTTCTGATCCATAAGTGTTTTATTTTTATCAAAGTTTGGATTTAACATGATGGCCTTTATATCTTTTAAGCACATATCAAATTCTTTGAAAAACAACTGCTGAAGCGTTTCTAATGCTTTATCGTCATAAAGCCGATACCCTGCTTCACTTAAATCAGTTGGTTTTAATAAACCTATTTCATCATAATAATGAAGCGTGCGCACGCTGATACCTGTTATTTTAGATACTTCTGTTACAGTTTTCATTTTCAATACCTCCTTTGATACACTTAATTTACACCATCACGTAACGTGAGTGTCAATAGCCTAGAACTCACTTTGAACTCACTTTGTAATCATTATACATTTATTACTCCAATACTTGCTAATTTTTCTCCAAATTCCCTTGCTTGTTCCCTGACATTAAATTTTTCTAATAACACATTTGGATCAGCATTACAAGACGGGATTATGAATGAATACAACCTGGTTTTAAACTCCAACGCAAAATCCTTAATATATTCCTCCAAGAATAACAGCCCATTGCTATTCTCAGCTCCTGCCGTTGCTAGCATAACAAAAGCTTTGTTTTCAAACTTAGGATTGGCAGAATGACCGTTCTTAATTTTAATATGACTATACATACGGTCCATAAAGCCCTTCATCTGAGCAGGAACCGTACCAAAAAATAACGGCATTGCAAACACAATAACATGATAATTTGTCATTCCGTAAACTGCTTTTGAAATATCATCGTTAATGAAACAACGATATTCCTCTGATTTTTGGCATCTTCTACAACCGATACAACCATTACCGACATTCTTCATTGATGCTAGATTTATCAAATCAACCGTAGCTCCTTTTGATATCGCACCTTCCTGCACCCATTGAACTCCAATGGAAGTATTTCCATTTCTTCGAGGGCTCCCATTTATAAACAATATTTTATTTGACATATAAACACCCATTGCATAACACTCTGTAAGCAGATGTGTTACTGCCACACATAAAAAGGTTGAAAGAATCCATAAGTGGCATCCTCTCATTCATAATATTTTCTTTCAACCTATCCTCTCCCTGAAATTTCCCTTTATTTTGCTTATCCATTCAAACTCCAGCTTTTTTTAAATAATTTTTTTATTTATTTTTTTATTTATTTTATGCTCTCTAGTCATAAATATAAAAAGATTCCCCCAAGACCTTAATAAGCCTTGGAGGCATCATATCTTGTTATAGGCTAATACTCAATAGAAATATCTCCCACGTAAACTGCTTTCCCGGAAATACTAACATTTATTAATGAGTTCTTTTTTTGGGCATATACCCTTACTATTCCCTTACGCCCTATTTCAGTTCCCTGCTCTATTTGTAATTCAGTCTGGTTGGAAGGCTCGATATAGGTCATATAGTAAGCACCCATCACTCCAGAAGCTGTACCCGTAACCGGATCTTCTACGGTTCCTGAACGGAAAGCGGAAAAATGTCTTCCATGCATTGTACACGTTTTTTCAAAGGTTTCTAAACATATCGGATGGATGGAAGCCGTTGGAATTTGGGTTAAAATTTCTTTAAATCTTTTATTATCCGGCTTCATACGTAAAAAGGCATCCAGGTTTCTAACCGGAAGAATTAAAGTCCAGATTCCAGTGCTACCATAAACAACCGGAAACCTTAAATCAAGGTCTCCCCTTAATAGTCCGATTGCCTCTGTCAAATGGTCTAAATCCCCTTGAAATTCGATAAATTGTGCTGGTGCTTGAGCCATCTTAATCTCTTGATGTTCCTGGTCAAAATGTATATTAAGAATGCCAGCCAAGGTCTCTATGCTCAAATCCTGTGAGGAGGTAATACCATTTCTTTTCATCAGCCCATAAATTGAAGCTACGGTACCATGCCCACATAAATTCATCTCATGCCCCGGTGTAAAAAAACGTATACGTAAGTCTGCTTTATCGGATTTTAATAAAAATGCAGTCTCGTTAAAACCTACATTTTTAGCTATGCTCTGCATCTGTTCTTCTGACAGATTATCAGAATCAAACACAACCCCCGCAGGATTTCCTTTACCTGGAATATCTGAAAAGGCTTCATAGTGAGCAACCTTTATTGTATTTCCTTTATCAATCATTTTATTAGGTTCAGTCAAACTTTTCCCTCCTTTTTCTCAATTATACAAAAAAAGCATCAGCCATACAATCCTATGAAGAAATAATATTTAAAAATCCCCGGTCAGCTGAGCATATCAAGCTGAACGGGGATTAAGTTTACTTGTTTACAAAGGCAATAGGCAATATACAATAAGGATTAATTTATTCCTATGCTCGACTAATAATCTTTATAAACCGATAAGCCATGCTTTATGCAATAAGCGTATAATTTACCCCCAGCTGTTACAGGGAATCTGCAAGTTGGACTTTGCTCGGGGTACAAGCGGTTTAGTAATACTCTGTCGCTTTTTACATATGCCACAAAAGATAGATAATGATCTTTGGTCATTGGATGATCAAAGGTGACAAAGTAATCCATATCGATTTCTTCCACTGTAATCTTAGGTAACGTTGCTGCTTTCGTGGGCAGAATCCGTTCTAAATGTCTTCCGCAGCAGAAGATAGAAGCACTTCCTGTGCTAACTAGTATATTGCCACAGGAGGGGCAGACATAAAAACGTATTTTATCAATATTACCGCTGTCGGGTTTATTGGATGTAATTTCACCCTCCATCATCTGTTTCATATCAACACCTAAAATGGCAGACAGATCGGGCCATAGCGAAAGATCGGGACACCCTAGACCACATTCCCATTTTGAAACGGTCTTGCTTTGTATTCCTAGTGCATCCGCTATATTTTTTTGTGTAAGGTCTTTTTCCTTCCGTAGTTTCGCAATTAATTTGCCTATCTTCACACAATCCATGACTTCACCTCCGTTACTGATTAGTATATCATATTTACAGAAATCTTGCGATTATTTGTACCAGTCTTGCAGGAAGCTGCTTTAGTTCCGTAATATCCAATGTATTCTCAACTCCGTAAAGTTCACGGATTGCTTCTTTATCCTGTCCAATGGCTGCAGCAAGAAACTGGATTCCTTTTCGTCTGAATTCCTGTAACGTATCTTTCATATCATGAGCAGCTTTTTCACCTGTATAATCAGGCATCGCCTTAGGCTGCCCGTCACTGACACTGATAATTAATTTAGTTTTCTGTGGTAATTTAAGCAATCTATCAGCTATAATACGGAGTGCCATACCATCTCTGTTATTGCTGCGGGCCTGAATATTCATCAGCGAATATTTATCATCCGGGTCTTTACTTTCAAAATCTACATAGGAATAAATAGACATTTGTTCCATTTTGGATTTATCCGCCGTGTCTCCATAAATCATTGCCGGAATGCCGCAGCCCGTGCAGAATTCGTATAGAGCGACTGCAGCCTGTTTCGCGGAATCTAAGCGGCCAAAAGCTGACATGGAGGCTGATTCGTCAATTCTAAGAGCAACTGCAAGAGAAGTTTCTTCCTGAGGCGGACGTTTACGGGCAAATACGCGAAAGTCTAGTGAAGCTATCTGATCTGCACAGAATTTTGTTCCATAGAGCTGGGATTTTACAAATTCACTGGTAACTTCATGTTCTAAGAGTGGGTTTGTCTTACGGATCAGTTCCCGAATGACCGGCAATAAATCGGCAGTTATTTTATTATACGCTTCCCTGTCCTTAGGTGAAGCTTCCGGCCGATGAACAATAAGCTTACTTGCTTCATGGCAGCTTCCTTTCACACTTTGCCTGGCTTCTTTGTTTAATTGTTTTCGAAACTCTTGTTTTTGATCTTTGGTAACTGGCTTATCAAACTCATGATATAGAGGGGTACCATTTTCTCCATTATCATTGCTTGTAGTATCTGTACTATCATTACTGCACGTATCTGTTTGCCCCTCACTATCTGCTGATTTTCTGATTCGAACTGCTTTATTATCCCCTTGCTTTGATTCTGCATAATATTCTCCATCTTCGGAAATAGCAAGTTCCAATACTTCATCATTTTCTTCATTTAAAAACAATGGATGGATGGTTTTTAATTCTTTCATTTTTTCTATGAATCCATGACTTACCAGTGCCTGCTCTAAAATGGCAAGCTCCTGTGGATCCGTTGTGATTTTATAAAGCACCTTATAATACAAAGTACTTTGGATGGAGGCCCCACTAGCAACTGCATCCACCCAAAAGAGATAGGAGCGCATCCCTGCTGCACCTTTTATTGCATTAGCCCTGGCTGTTTCATCGAGCAGAATAATCGTATCGGCTAAAAGAGAAAGTATCTTGTCAGATTGATATCCCGTCTTAACTTTTGCCCGGTCCATCATAACTTCTTTTGGAGGTAAGTCCAGTTTCTCCGCATGCTGCACCCGGTCACGCAACGCTTCATTTAAAGGACGGCATCCATTGTAGCCCCGGTTTGTTGTAATTACAGCAATAAAATCCGGATGCCTATGCACGATACGGGTTGGCAGGTTTAGGCAGCCATCCGGTTCCAGTGCGGAATTCAAAGCCATTAATACTGCTGCATCCCGTATCACAGTTGGCTCCTGAATCTCTAACAGCCATCCATTTTCATAGGCACGGACAATTTCTGATGGATAATAACAATATTCAACTGTATCGGATTTCTTACTTTCCGACATTACCGGAAGAATCGAACCCAGCACATCTGATTTATCCATATCAGCGAAACAGGTTACTTTTGTATATGGCAGGTTAAAATCGGCAGACAGGGCTTTGGCAATCTGGGTTTTCCCAGAGCCTGCATCACCCTCCAGCAAAATGGTACTGATTTTCATTTCACTTTGATTCCAATTTCTAACCACTTCTTTAAATATACGTTTTTCTGCTTCACTATCAATGTGTGAAGGTGGTTTTTGCCAGACAATGGACTGTTCTTCCTTTGTTAACTGTCTGGCAGGTGACAAAATACAAGTCTTTCTCATCTTACTATAACTCCAATTCTTCTAATATGCGGCTAAGTACCCGTCTACGCTCACCAATTATTTCTCCTAAATCATTCAGGCTTTGTGCAAATGTTTTTATGTCTTCATTGATATTGGGATTATCGATGCATACTTCTATCGGTAATACCCCGCCTTGTACTCCAACTCTCTCGACTGTAGGCTTTTGCGGGTCATATAAAAGTGGATAACGATATGCCTCCTTAAAATAAAGTAAGGTTCTAGTCAAAAAAATGGTAAGATCAAAAACTTGATGAATCGGTAACTCCTGTGCCAAAACCAATTCATCCTCCTTATTCACGTTCCAAATCTGGACAGCAATCTGCCCATTTTTATTTTCTTCCTGCACAGGTGAACCTAAGGTTAATTGTTTCACGTCAGATTGATAAGCATTTCTGCCGTCTATACGATCATAATTATCTGATATAACAACTATTCTTTTCTTCATCGCCATAACCTCTTTGCCTTTTTATCAAAAATAAGACACTGTTCTATTAGACTTTCTAATTTTGATGATTGATCCTCTTTGGGGTCATCATACTCTAATACTTTAACTACTGAGAGTTCAAAACCTTCTATTCCATAGATATTCCATAGTCCCTGTAACTGTTTATTTGGATAACTGTTCGTCGACAGTTTGAAATTTGTGCTGTTAAAGCTCGCTTTGGTATCTTTCGAAACACCTAAGAATACCTCGCCGGTTGCTTTACAGCGGTAAGAAATCACACCCATTTCCGGATGTCTGTTTTTATAATTTTCCAATAGCTCTATTTTTCTTTTTATATCCATTATTTTTCACCTCGAACTTAGTATATACTAATGTAATTTAAAAAATAATCCACGCTCCGTAGACACAACCCTTCTGCCCTTAGGGTAAAAAAATCACCCAAACCACATTGCCTGTGAATTGAGTGACCGTTATCTCATTTTTTTCTTCCTGCACCGCCGCCCCGGCTGCTGCCTCCGCCGCCGGTTGATCTGCCAGCTCCCGAGGAATGACCTGTTGACGCACTGCTTCTACTGCTGCCGGAAGATCTGCCGGCTCCACCACCACGGCTGGAACCACCTCCAAAAGAACTGCTGCCGGAAGATCTGCCGCCTCCACCACTATGGCTGGTGCCACCTCCAGAAGAACTACTGCCGGAAGTTCTGCCGGCTCCGGAACCGCTGCCCCAGGAACTTCCTCCGGAAGATCTGCGTCCTGCCCCGCCCTGACTGGCACTGGAGGAACTTCCTCCGAAGAAACCACTTCTTTGTATGGGTTGCGGTTCCCTATTATCATAATCCACCGACGGCCGGCCATAATGTCCCCAATAGCCCTCTGGACCATAGAGCCTGATATGTCTTGCGCTATAGGGATTAAAAGGTACCCCATACCTCCTCTGATAATGCTTCCTGCGTCTTCCCCTGACAAATAAAAGGGCTAGTATTATCATAACTAAATATACTTTCCAGTTGTCTTCCCCAGAATTTTGATCCGACTGGATATCCTGCTTATTACTATTTTCCTTATCCCCGATTACAGCGCTGTTATCCTTTTTGTCCTGTACTTTCATATTAGCCTGTAATAGTTTATAAAATCGGTCAGCCGTATTCATGGCACCCTGGCTGTACTTTTTTTCGGCAAACTGTGGTTCCAGTGTATTATCCAGAATGTCCCGCAATACATCCTCCGTTGCAAAAACTTCCGCCTCTGCCCCTGGAAGTACCCAGTAATTATCATCTTCCTTATATAAAACCAGCAAAACATCCTTACTGCCGGCATTAATATCCGAAAAGGTGTTAAACGCATCCTCCTGGAAACTCAGCCCCTCTTTGCAATAATCTTTTGTAGCTACATAGACTCCTGCACCGTATAATTGATTAATTTCATTACTTTTACCATTAATATAGGTTTCTGCTTTTTTACTCAGGATACCGGCTTTGTCATAGGTATACTGAATCGCTGCCTCTGAGGAGGCATCTTTTGTTTCTTCCTTTTCCCCTGTTTCGGCAGCTTCGTCATTTCCTAAAAGCCACTGTCCGCCTAACTCCTGTATAAATGCTCCGTAGACTTTTTCCGCTCCTGCACTGTAATCCTTTGCCGCAAAATCCGGTTCCAGGTATTCGTTTAAAATACCGGATATTTTTCCGCTGGTCAGGCTGTCTTCCAAACCTTCACCCTGCATGGCCCAGTAGTCATCATCTCCAACGGATAGGAGAATAAGAAGTCCATTGTTTTTCTCTTTGGAGCCGATACCCCATTTATTAAAGAGCTTATAGGCATAGTCTTCTAATGAAACACCATTAGTAAAATCAACCGTTACCAGTACGACCTGCGTACCGTTCTTTTCATCTAACAACTTCCCGTATTCAATGATTTCTTCTTCTACTTTTTTATCTATAACACCTGCAAAATCGTTGACATACAATGCATCCGTGGGTTTTGGCAGCTTCTCCGCCGCCTGGCTTTTAAGGGGTATTACTCCAACCATTAGTAATAATAGTATTACTTTAAATAATTTCTTCATCCTGTCCCTCCGCTATTCATACAATTCCAATGGTTTGACCATAGTCAGCTTTCCAAACAGCTTTGCCGGAAAGACTTCTAAAATACGATTAAACTCCCGGGCTTTCCCGTTATAAGAACTATGGGACAGAATTAATTCTCTGGAATTTACATTTACAAGAAAACTCTCTATGTAATACCGGTCCCGTTCACTTAGTTCCATTGCCTTTATATCCTGGTATAAAACCATGGCGGCTGCCACTAATTGTTCTCTTGCTTTATATTTTGATCCCGGACCGTTTGATTCTGCCAATAATTCCCTTTTACTTAAAATATCCGTTATTCTCTCATCTTCTTTATCGATATATCTGCCCGCCACAATCGTAAGATTATAACATTCATCCGATATATATTCCAAATCACTGTTAATGCCCTTGCCGTCTGACTTTTCCCCGTTATAAAAAACTTCCAGGACTTCGTTTCTCAATACCATCAGGGAATGATGGGAACCGTACATACTGGATAATATAACAAGAACGGCAGTTATGACAACGGCAGTTTTTTTAATTTTCAGAACTTTCATTTTTACCTCCCGACAAACACTTACCTTTTCCATTCTTCTAAATATTGATCCTGTTTCAGCATTGTCTCCATAACTTCCATATCGATGGAGATTTCCGTCGTTTTATCTTTATATAAACCATCCAATATATTATGAAAGGACTCCGTTAGTTTTACCATAAAGCTTTCAATTTTTGAAATACTAAAAGCAAGGTTTTTCCCTGCCTGTCCGCCAGCTTCAAATTCCTTATAAGCGTTCAGGATTTTTATCGCAGCGGGTAAATAATAATCAAAGAACTGACTGGCCTTTGAGGCTTTATTCGGCTCGTTCCTCACCTGATCTATAATTTTAGCCGACACCGCTTCCAATTGCTTAACCTGTTCTGCCATACTAGGATTGCTTATATTCTGACCTAGAAATTTTAACCAGTTAAGATTTTTCACCGCTGACTCAAGCATATCATCCAATTCCTTGTCACCGGTATCAATATATCCCAGACCTTTCTTTTTGTCCTTCATTGAAATTACATAAGTGCCAATAAAAAATACAATACCGGATACAATTGCAGCGATAAGGAAATCCGGAACACGGTATAAGGGAAAAAGGAGGGAATAGGTCAGCCAGACCAGACCGATAAGGTATATGGGAATAACAGATTTTGTTTTAAATTGATGCAAAAGCTACACCCCTTTGTAGAATATTTTTTTCATTTTATTACATTATAGCAATTTATACCTATTTTCACAAGTTAATTCAGGAATACTAATCCTGCTTTAACCCAATTTTAATATCCTTCTTATGGCATAGTAAAGGCCGTAAGTCGATATTTTAACCGGACTCACAGCCATTTTTTATATTGCAATATCATATGATTATCTATGGTCAATTCCTACCTGAGCAGATTCATTGATTAAACGATTTCTTCTGTCTCTGCCAATCCTCAGGAGTACAAGTTATTATCTTCCTATCCTATAACTGCTCCAACATCTGTGCCGGATTCTTTTCTGCCTTCACATTACCAAAGGCTTTTACAATGATCCCTTCTTCATCAATTAAGTATGTGGTTCGAACCACACCCATGCTGACTTTACCGTAATTCTTTTTTTCCTGCCATACATCATATGCCTGAATACAAGCAAGTTCTGTATCAGAAAGCAAGGTAAATGGGAGCCCATACTTTTCCTCGAACTTTTTATGAGATGCCACACTATCCTTACTTACCCCAAGGACTACCGCTCCCTTTTGCTGAAACTGAGGATATAACTCGCCAAAGTTGCAAGCCTGCTTGGTACAGCCCGGAGTATTGTCCCTGGGATAGAAATATAAAATAACCTTCCTGCCCTTGTACTCCTCTAACTTGTGGATCTGTCCATTCTGATCCGGCAATGAAAATGATGGTGCCTTCGTTCCTGTTTCTAACATGATCTGACCTCCTGGTTCTTATGTTAATTATTCTTTTGTTAATTATTCTTTTGCTAATTCTTCTCTTGTTAATTCTTCTTTCTAATTCTACTTTTGCTAATTCTTCTTTTATTCTGCTTTTATCATATTCTTTTCACTAATATAACCTCAATCAATTCCTGCATTTCTATATAACAATGCCTTCACAGTGATCGATTTCATGTTGTATAATCTGTGCAATCCATCCGGAATATTTCTGGTGCTGTTTCTTAAAATTCAAATCTTGAAAATCCACTTCAATATCCTTATACCTGGTGGTTCTGCGAACTCCAACCAAAGAAAGGCACCCTTCCTCCGTCTCATAAGCACCGAACTTCTTTACAATCACTGGATTAATCATAGTGATATAAGCAAAACCCATACTCACTACTATGATTCTCTTCTTTACGCCAATCATATTAGCAGCCATTCCCACACAGCCTGCTTCATTGGCTTTTAAAGTATCAAGTAAATCCTCAGCCACTTGCTTGTCTGCTTTTGTAGCCGGTTCTGACTTCTGATTCAGAAAAAATATGTCCTTCATAACTGGTCTTACCATTACATACCTTCTTTCATTTGTTCCAAATAGTTGTATATCAGGGCATTCTTCTCTCATAATACAACTCTTTAACTTCCAGCATTTCTTAGCATTTAATTCACAAATTCTTTCGGTTAAAATCAATGATTAGGGAAACGAAAAAGCAGTTTTGGTTTACCAGTGAACTGCCCCTTCGTTTACCCTATTTTTGTTTTGACCTGATTGAACAAGGTGTGCGTCCCTTAGCCAGTATCAATGGACTTTCAATCTTTGTTCTATTCCTTTATAATAACATAGTTTATCAAGTTTTCCAAAGACTTTCTTTTTCTGTAACTGTTTTTAGCACGACAATAAGCCTATAGGAAAGAACCTTAATTCTTCCCCCCATACCCTTTATACGTAGCATAAACTTCATCTGCATATAGATTTGCCAGAATAGGACGGCCATAAGAATCTGTAGCTCCCGGATACCAGTAATCTCCTCCATTATAATGCAATAAACCATTATAGATGTTGCCGAATTTACCAATCTTTTCATTTAATATCAGTGCACCTAAACATACTTGATCTTGTTCACTGCTGTGATTATAAGTACGGCCAAAGGTAGAGCTGAATTGAGATAGATATGCGTTACGTGTATTTGGTTCTACCTGCATTAATCCGTCACCGGCTGATGGGCTGCCTGGTAAGCCTGCTCCAAAGCTGCTTTCCTTTTTGATAACAGCACACAGCAATAATGCAAAATCTCCGCCTTTACCAAATTTATTATCTACGTTCATTGTATAAGTCCATATGTTGCTTGGAACTTCGGAAGGCTTTGTTACAGAAGTATTTGGTGAACCGATATAAATCTTAACCGATGACATTTTGTCATTGACCGTATCGCCGACCCAGGAAGAACTTGAAGTATAGGTCCATTTTGTTCCTCCAAAATTATCATTCTGATATACTTCAACTGTCCAGCCACTTGGAACCTTGAGTGAGGACATCCAGTCATTGGGAATTCCTTTTGCATTCAGCTGGGATAGTGTGTAATTACCTACTGGAAGAGTTATTGCAGTTCCACCATAGTTAATGTCTGCGTAGAATGTCACTCCATTTGCTGCCGGTGGCGGTGTAGTTCCACCGCTGCCTTTGTTCCATAAAGCAGGAACATTGGATGGTTCCCAGCCTACGAGAGAAGTATGTGCCTGAATACAAGTGTAAGTACTTCCACTATATGTTACTGTATCATTTACCGCATATGCTGTATTGGGAGCCCAGGCTCCTCTGGCGGCTGCGCTCGCTGGAATGGATATGCAAAATGCGGACAGGAATAAAGCTATGACTACCATAAGTGACAGGGCTTTAACAGATAACCTTTTATTCGTCATTTTCAGACCTCCTTGGATTTTCTTTTTGAGTGGCTCACTCCTAATAGGAGCCACCGTTTTAACGTTCTTTTACAGTACCTCAAAGTAAGCGGGGTTCTCTCACAGATTATTGTACTCTTGTCAGATACCATTTCTGGGCATCCGTACCATTATCGGTCCATTGCTGTACTTTTGCACCATCTGCTGTAGAGGAATTATCCACATCCATTACTAAACCGGTCGCTTTTGATACCACTTTGTAATATCCGTTTCCTACATCCACTAGTTTCCACCGTTGCGCATCATTTCCATTGTCATAGCACTGTTGAAGCTGCAGACCTACCGTTGCTTCTCCATATGGTACATCAAGACATTTTCCGCTGTGTACGGCCGTTAACTTATAATACCCGCCTCCCATGTCGTTAATGTAAAACTTCTGGTTATCGGCATTTTTATAGGTCCATTGATGCATCTTTGCTCCGTCGCTCGTGGAAACCTCCGACACGTCCAGCACCTTCCCGCTGCACTTGGCAGCCAGGGTGTACATTCCTCCGCTTACTATGGGTGTTGAAGAAGTCTGACCTTGGTATACCCTAACATAATCCACAAGCATTTGTGAGGGGAATGGTGTCGAGTTATTCGGGCTGCCTGGCCAATTTCCTCCAACTGCAAGATTTAATAGAATAAAAAATGGCTTCTGAAATTCCTCTGTTCCGCCTGTATTGTTCTGTATATAAAATTCATTGAAGATAGTTCCGTCCACAAACCATCTAATATAACTGGAATCCCATTCAACGGTATAGACATGGTACTGAGAGAAATCAAGCGCTCCGGAGACCTTTCCGTAATCCGCCTGCCCGTTAGACTCCCAATGTACAGTTCCGTTAACGTAAGAATTACTGTTGACACGTTCCATTATATCGAGTTCACCGCATTTCGGCCAGCCTACCGAGGTTATATTACTGCCTAGCATCCAGAATGCAGGCCAGAGTCCCTGACCGGTAGGCAGCTTAATCCTTGCTTCTACCTTACCGTAAGTAAAACTGTAATGACCCTGGGTTTTGATTCTTGCGGAGGTATAATTCATTCCACCATAAGCTTCTTTCCGGGCTGTAATGACTAGATTTCCGCCGGATACTGAAAGATTTTCGCTTCGGTTGGTATAGTATTGCAGCTCGTTATTACCCCAGCCTGAGTCGCCTGTCCCTGTTTCTGCCGTCCAATTGGAGGTATTTAAGGTGCTATTGTTAAACTCGTCGCTCCAAACTAAGTTCCAGTTGGTTGCAGCTTGTGCTTTATCCGCATCTGCAAAAGGGAGCATTGAAATAGCAAGGACCAATGCCAATAGTATACTACTTAACACTTTTATTTTTTTTAACATAATTGTATCTCCTTTCATTTTGATTATTTTTTGGTAATTGTGAAATTATTTAGTTTTCTGAATCTACCATACAAATTAATACGAATTTCATAGCTTCAGTTGCTCTTTGGGCAAGATTCAGCTCTGAAATTGTATTAATTGCATGGTAGATAGATACAATAATAGAGTTTCTCAATTGCCTATGATTCTTTACCAGCCTACTCTAATAATTAGTCCCAACGGATCTCCTACCTCCAGATACGATGCCTGGCCATTCACATCATCATAACAGAAGCCGTAAGCCAGCCCATCGATACTGTGATTGTGCCAGAATTTTGCATAATAATTAGCAGGAGCAGCCCCATAATACTTTGCCTGGTTGTTCCAATCCGCAGTATTCCCATAGACATGTCTGTTCAATGCGGCGCAAACGGCTGCATCACTGGCTCCTCCGATTCCCAGTAGTATATCTCTGGTTGATATATTCGAGTAACCTGAAAAATAGTTGGCATAAGCGCCTCCTGTGTTAAACGGCCCGCTGATTGGGCAAACAATACGGTAAGGTGCCTGCAGGGTTCCTAAAGACTTAAACTCGACAGGTACTTCATTCTGGTATTTGGAAAAAAGTCCTGCACGGGTCTCGGATTCTAATTCTCCTACCGTTCTGTCATAGTTGCCGGACTTATTTACCAGCCTGTGCTGGACGGGAAATCCGAACTGATCCACTCTGGTGGTATTGCCGTGGTATCCGCTGTCATCTACCGTAAATTCCACAAAATCAAAATACACATCCCTGTTAGGATCCGTAGGATTGTTTATATCCGGACCTGCAAAGCCGTCATTATAGGTTTTAATGTAGCAGGTTGATCCAACACTTAAGAACATCCTGCCAGATCTTATCTTCGGAAGATTCACCCAGGAGGTTTCACTTACTTTGTGGTAAATATTCGCATAATTTATCCCGTTCTTGGTCAGATGTCCCGGGGCGTCATTTAAGCTTTGGGAAATAGGAATCAGATTACCGGATAAATCCAGATAACTCCATGCTCCGTTAACCGGATTTATTCCGATAACTCCCCAGTAGATGTTACTGTCCGTATATGCACCGCCGGTTCCGTTCATAACCTTGACACTGACTCCCCCTCCTGAAGGATTTGGTATGGTGGAAGCGGCTATGGAATAAATGGAACCCTGTGTTGTTCCTCCTGAACCAGATACCAGCGTAAATAACCACCTCTGGGCATCTGTTCCGTTATCCGTGTATTGCTGTACCACCGCACCGTCTGTCGTCTGGGAACTCCGGATATCCATAGCCAATCCGCTGACCTTGGAGACTATTTTGTAATAACCTCCTCCTGCATCCACAATACTCCAGCGCTGTGCACTGGTACCGTTGTCCGTCCATTGCTGCAGCTGGACACTGTTGCTGGTAGAACTATTTGGTACATCCAGAACCAATCCGCTGTGCATTGCAGTAATCTTATAATATCCGTCTGATTGTTTCTCTACCTTAAACTGCTGGTTGGTTGTTTCATAATTGGTCCATTGTTGTAATTTGGCACCGGCAGCGGTGGATTTATCAGCAATATCCAGTACTTTTCCGCTGACTTTGCACGTAATCTTATAAATTCCTCCGTTTTTTAACCCGGCTGCTTGTCCTGTATATGTAAAAGTAGATGTGTCATAAGCCGGGGTGCCATTGTTATAGGTAAAGAAATATTCAATTACAGAGTCTGCTGCCGATTGGATGCTTTGTTCATATCTGGCCGTTCCGGAATTATAGGACATTCTTAGGTTTTCCTGTGCACCGGAGTTCACTTTGTAATGGACATCAACCCAGGTGGTGTTTAGGTTGGATTTAAACCATATAATCCCATTACTGCCGGATATTTCTACACCCTGAGTGTAATCTGCCGCTAAAACTTTCACAGAGAACAGTATTGATAACATCAATACCAGGCCCAAACTGCACTTAAGTAATTTCTTTGTCATAGCTATCCCTTCCTTTCTTGTTATTATGACTACTTATAATGTCTTCTTATTCAGTCTTATTTTATATCTTCTTATGTTGTCTTCTTCTGCGGTTTTCTTATGCCTTCTTCTTATTCTGTCTTCTTATGCCGTCTTCTTCTGCTGTCTTTTTCTGCTGTCTTTTTCTGCTGTCTTCTTATACTGCTTAATTCTGCTGTCTTCTTATACTGTTTAATTCTGCTGTCTTCTTAACTGTTTACTTCTGCAGTCTTCTTATTCCGTCTTCAAGCAACATCAATTGTATTGCATTTGACATATACGTTTTATTCTATTAACCCCTCCCCTCCTAGACAGTGTGTAGAAAAGAACAGAAAAATTTTCCTACAATCTCACTTTCCCATCATTTGGTATATATTGTAAATGTCTAGACTTGTGATTTTATGATTATTTTTGGCATGTTTTTAATTCCGGTTCATTTCCTGATTCCTGATAACCAATCTGTCTGAGAGCTTTTAGGACATAAATAGACCGCTTACCTTCAAAAGCTTGAAAATAAGCGGTTTGTACGACTTTATATAATTAGATCATACCAATACTCCTCTATACCTGGAATTGAGTAAATTCTACTATAACCCGCATCAATAAGTAGCTGTGCTGCAACAGAACTTTTATATCCCTTTTGACAATAAAGAATTACCGGCGTATCCTTTCTTTCACAGACCGAATATGGGTTATTTGATATATCTAGTAACGGTATACATATGCTGTCTTTTATATGCCCTAGGTTGTATTCCTCCTTCGTCCGTACATCAATCAGCTTTGCATTACTTTCATTACGCAGCAACTCCCATGCTTTTTCGGGGGACAGCTTTTTGCTTTGCACTTTATTTTCCATTATCTGAGGAATACGTTGCTCCGGGTCAAGCATCCTCGCTAAGATTGCGGAAGCTTCCTCACGGGTTATGCACCCCTTTACATCAAATACATTATTGTCACGTCCGAGCATGATACCTTTTACATACACCTGCGCTATATGCATAACACAGCTATGGCAGGAATATAAGTCTTTCAGATTTTCTGCTGCCGACCATTCGTATTCATCTTTTTCTCTGAATTCTGTTAAAAGAGCTTCATGTACGATTCTAGCCGCGGACCGACGTTCAATTGGTTTACTCGTATTTGACATATCATAGTCTTCTATTATGCCCATTTGCAAAGCATACTCCATATATCCTGATGACCAGGTATCTCCCGTTTCCTCCAAATTGACTTTACTACTTTTTATAATCATTCTTACAAACTCTTCCGTTGTAACCTGATCCTCGGATTGAACTATCATATTTTTCATATTGTTAAACTGCGGTAACTCGTATGGTTACATTGTCATAAGCGTCAATCCCTGTAACCGAGAAGATCTTGGAATCATTTACAGCCTCTTCACCGGTCCATATATTCTTTATTAAGTAACTTTTAGCAGTTCTAAATTTATCTGCATCAATCATTTTATGCCCGACATAATTGATAATACAGTCTACATCAACCGAATACTGATTTGGATCCCGTAAGCCGTTTAGATTGATGAAGGACAATGCAATATCTCCATTCGCCAGAGGTTTTGCTAGAATATCAATTCGGTTGTTATTAGCGACATATGCGGTATCAGGCTTGGTATTATCAATAGAACAGAAGATTCTTTTTGCCTGAACTCCCAGCGTATCCTGATTCAATGCAATGATGTCTTTGTTCGCTATAATCTTATAAAGCTCATCTCCCTTTGTAAGTCTCCTTAGATCCATTCCCAGCATTAGTGGAGAATTCATCATACACCACATAGTCATATGAGTTTTGCTCATCGTATTTGTGATTCCGTTCATGCCGATTACAAGCATATCCGGATCATTCCAGCCTTTATCAAGTCCTGCGAACTCATCCATAATAACTGCTTTGTTATACTGAGAAGTTATACTTGCTGTATTGTTTGAACTCCATTCAGCTAAGCCCGGATTACCGTCAGAACCGACACAAAAGGTTATATCATTAAGAATACGCCACGAATCACCAACCTTATATCCCCAGTTTTGCGGCTGTGTTTTTCCCCATTCACAGATAGAGAATACGATATCATGATTGGGGTCTGCCTTGTTTAAACCATCTAGTAAAGCAGCATAGGAATTAAGAGTATTTTCCTGTCTTCTGTGATTCATAATACGTATGATATTTTCTCCTTTTTCTAAAGATACTATTATTTCCTGCGAATCTGTAAAATCAGTAGTGCTCTTCGTTAATGGAAGCAAATTATCAAAATATCTGGTTTCATTCTCTGCGTGTCCTACAGCAAGCTGAAGCCAACGCCCCGTCCCAACCTCCTCACCACTTGCGTAATTGACGGTTATCGTATATTCTCCTGAAACAGGCGCAGCCACAGTAAACCCAAGCTCACACCAGCGGTCGCCTACAGGTGTTGTGCCCACATTCGTTCCATCGAACGTACCGATATTGGATATATAGTTATCATTGTTTTTTGTTGCACCCTGGCCTAGCAGAATTCCATCCTCAAGGGCATTTAAAGTTATTTTTAATTTATCTCCGGAGACTGTTATGCTTCTGAGATTCGGAGCATAGGTATATTTTGCATTGGCTAAATCCGAGAATGTTGCATTATCCCAAAGGTAATAACAGTTATCAACCTTTAGAAAGTCAACACCCCAATCAATATATGCACTTGTATCGACATCCTCAAAGCCACAGGTTCCTACCGCAGAGCCTGCACAAAGATTGGTTCCAATATCATTATACATACCAAATTTAAGCCCCTTGCTATGTATATAATCAGATAAGGCCTTAAACCCCTTCGGAAATTTCAAAGTTTCATTCGATAGTAATCCATCTACACGTTCAGACTTATAACAGCCATCATCGAGTACAATATATTCATATCCCAACTCTGCAAGCTCCAAATTAACAATTGCATCAGCCATTGCTTTCGTTAGAACCTCGTTGTTCTTACTGCCAAAGGCATTCCAACTGTTCCAGCCCATCCCAGGGAGGCGACCCTGCTTTTTATTCAAAAGCACCTTTCCATTTGAAAAAGCAGGAAACATATAATCAGGGTCCTTAATTTCGTCAGGTTCTGTCCTTGATGTAGTCTTTACTTTTATAGGGTTATTTTCTGCATTAACTTTCATGTATTTATTCACACGAAATCCTCCTTAAACTTGTACTTTTTGATATGATAAAACAAATTAATATGTAATTAAATAGGTTTATATTGAGTGATTATGGGATAATGTGATATTATGAATACAGGAGTTGATACAATGAAATTATATTATGCAAAAAGTCCCTTAATGTCATGTGATATCTATCCCATGCAATACGGGGAACAACAATGCGATAACGGATATTCCTTTGGACCCGCAGTACGTAATTTTTATTTAATCCATTACGTCTACAGCGGAAAGGGTGAACTGCATATTAATAATAAAACTTATAAAATTCATGCAGGACAGTTTTTCCTTATTTATCCAAAACAAACAGCATATTATAAAGCGGATGACAATAATCCGTGGCTGTATCGATGGATTGAATTTGACGGGAGCTTTTCGGAAAAGCTTATGTCTGTGACTGGCTTCTCACAAGAGAACCATGTGATAAATGATGATAACGGTGTTGGAAGTGCACTTAAGAATATTATAGATTTAGGCTGGACTGACTATGAACTAATTATGATTCATTTTTGGTCATTTATCGCTACCCTTACAAAGGGAAAATTATTAAAGAAAGACGAGAATACGGCAGAAACCTATGTCTCTAATGCAAAAAATTATATAAGAAGTAACATTCATAAACAGATCACAGTATCTGAAATTGCACTTTTTTTAAACATAGACCGCAGTCATCTAACACGTATCTTTAAAAATATCTGTGGTATAAGCACGCAGCAGTTTATTATTACTCTTAAAATGGATATTGCTTCACAATCTCTTAAAAAAAGCAGTATGACGATTAAAGAAGTTGCATGCAGTGTCGGATATGATAATCAGATGGAATTTACGAAGCTGTTTAAAAAACACTTTCAAACAACACCAACACAGTGGAGAGAAAAAGATGGTTTTGAGCAGTCTGTGAATCATTATGAGCCGAAACAATGACTTTGCTCATTATCTATTCAAACGTTTGGGTTTTTTCAATGCTGTCTGTATTGACCAGCACATAAAGTACCCTCTAAACTTTACGGGTTTGGAGGGGTACTTTAAAAACCGGTGTGCATCCCATTGAAATTAGCTCGCTCCAATAAGCAAAGCCAAATATCCCCATTCCCATATTAAGCTATTAAAACTATTTTCCAGATATTCACGAATATCTTCTTGGTCATATCCCATCATTCGTGATATAACAATGATATAATTACGAACCACTGTATAAGACAGTTTTTCTTGTTCACCAAGTAACCAACTTAGAAAGATTGCATGCCGCATCATCGTATATTCCATAGCAATCCACTGAATCATAACAACCATACTTTCTAAATCAGATTCTGGCAACAGACTATTTGAGAAAATTTCTGCAACCAGGTAATTGCGAAATAACTGTTCAAAAGTAGAAAACTGCTGTTCAAATTTCTGTAAATGAGCCAGCATTTTTCGCCTGTCATAATCTCTCGATAAATTTTCCGCAATTACAGCGATTGGTTCCAGATAACTGGTATATAGTTCTTGCTTTCGATAATTTTCAGCCATATCCAAAAAAAGTTCATTATTTTCTTCAAACGTATCTAAACTTTGGAATTGCAAGTTATCTATAGTATCTGATAATTCTTTTAAAACAGCTTCGTCCTTATATCCGTCTATCCCTTTTTTTAATACAGAATCCTTTTGATGAATATCCAGAAGAATATAAAAAATCATCATCACACTCTTTGATATTGAAAAGTGATGATTTTGCATAATAGTAATCATCATAGTTCGAATCTGCAGCAAAATGTCTCCATCCATCTCAAACATGTTCATCGTAAAACAAATTTTATCCTGCTGATTCATCAAATCCACAACTTCCGGGCAACAAGGCACCAAAGAATATTCCTTTCTATCTGCAAATTCGTGTAATTGCCGTGGAAAAACTGCACAGGTTTCAGACAAAATTTTATCTCCAAAATTCAATACCAGCTTGCAAAGTTTCTGTTCATTTAAGAAAGGACACTGCTTCTCTTCATTCAATTTAATGATATGTGTACCATCTTTTTGTTTTACATATTGATCTAAATTATTATTGTTTTGCTTTGCGCTTAAGCGGTTCCATTTTAGATAAGTATCCTCATCTACTGCAATTTTCCATTCTTGACAACAAGTAAATGAACACTTATCAGCAATACAAGTAAAAGTGTCATAGTAGTCCGTTTTGATTTCTTTCTTCATAATCATCTCCTTATGTGCTGATTGGGTCATTTTGCATACTTCATATTTCTCAGTGCTTCTGTTAATCCAGTAAATAACTATTTGATTTATTCTGCTTGCTTTATACTTGTTTGCTCATAAATATTTTTTCATATTCCAAGCATAATTTCATCCTCAACTGAAAGCATAGTTTCCCCATAAAATCAAGTTTCGCTGCAAATTTCTGTCAGATTGGCTAAGCCGTCATTGACATTTCAATCCAATTCTTCCGTCCATGCTGTTACCAACTTATTTAATAGGTTTATTAAAGCTACCTGTTCCTCATCAGTAAGGGCATGAAACATATCATGGGACATTTTTTGGCGAGCAATTCCAATCTGCTTGCGCTGTTCACTACTCTTATCTGTGATAAATACGTTGGTAATCCGCTTGTCATTTTTATTTTGTCGGCGTTCAATATATCCACCGCTTTCCAGCTTTAAAAGAAGCTCCGTAAGAGAGGGCTGACGAATTTGTAATTTTTGCGCCAATTCTTTTTGGCTCATGCCGTCTGTTTGTAAAAGTTCCCGCAAAATTCTGCCTTGCCCCTCTGGGACTCCTCCAAGGCTTTGATGAACCTTTTGGCGTCCCCTGGATATAAGGCTAATACATTGTCGAAACAAAGCTGACAAAATCTCAGAATTATCATTATTCATCAGTAAACTCCTTTCTATTTGTTAGGTACCTATGCATATTATATAGGTGCCTATGTTTTTTGTCAATACTTTTAAAATTTATTTATGCTTTTCTTATACAATTAATTTATATCTTAATATTTTGCATACAAAGATCATCCCTTATTTGATAAGTTCAAGCCCATGCACACAATACACTTGACCGGTTCGCACCAAGCACTCAACGGGTGGCATGGATCAGGAACCCCAATCAGCGTTTAAGAAATCCTAAAGCGGCTTTCGGTCACCTTATGAAGCACGGTGTTGTCTATGACCTTCCTTTGACCTCTATAAAAGGGCAAAAAACAAGGCCGAAAAACGCTCTTTTTCGGCCCGATTTTTGCTCAATCTTTACTTCCAAACCATTACACATAATGGTTAATCCACCTCTTTGTCCTCCAAACCACATTTGGTCATCATTATTATCGACTCAACATGGGTTGAAGAGCATAAGTAAGATACCATTTGAACATAGTGAAGCCTTGGCAGTACTGTATTGAAATATTTTCTACTAACTCTTTTGTGACTTTTCTGTTCCTCCGTCAGTAACTTCATCTGACTAATAGCAAGGGCTTTGAGTTTTATAAGCCGATTGCCTTGCGCTCAAATACCGGAGTGTATTCAATTGGTGCATCCACTGATACCGTTATGCCGCCGGTATATTTTTCCCCGGTAGAGGTCAATATCCACTCACCGGCAGGGAGATATACGTCTCTCTTGAATTCATTGAGATGAAGAATCGGCGCTACAAGATATTTTTCACCAAACATATACTGATCCTGAAGTTCCCAACATTTCTCATCTTCCGGAAATTCATAGAACATAGTACGAATCAAAGGTGAGCCATTCCTATGAGCTTCTTCATAAAGTTTTTTGATATAATCATGCATACCAATACGAATATCATAGTATTTCTTCATAATCTTATAATTATCTTCTCCATAACTCCAAAGCTCATTTGGCTGGCCTGTATGAAGGTAGCCGCCACCCCAGTCTCTGTTATCCAGCGGCGGGATGTTGTAAGGACCTCTGTCCCCGTGCATACGCAGTACAGCTGAATAAACAGCGAACTGATACCAACGAATCAGGAGATTTCTGAAATCAGGATCATTAACATCCTCTGTCATAAAACCGCCGATATCTGTGGTCCACCAGGGAATGCCTGCAAGTCCCATATTTAGTCCGCACTGTAACTGGTCTGCAAAGGCCTCAAAAGTACTTGGCACGTCACCGGACCAAACCACATTGCCGTACTTCTGGGAGCCGGCCCAGGCACAACGAAGCAGATTTACAACCGGCTTATTTTCCTTACTCATTTCGTCATAGAATACGCGGCTGTACATCTGGGGATACAAATTACTAATACTAAGTGCCGGTCCATCACAATATCTGTAATTCTCAAAATCATACACACCATAATCCGGTTCAGAGTTATCCAGCCAGAAAGCATCAATGCCAAAGTCGTAATAATTTTTTTTGCACACTTCCCATACATACTTGCGTGTCTCAGGATTGAAAGGGTCTATCTCCACGCAGTCTCCCTGATAATCATAGGTTTGGGCGGCACCACGCTCGGTCTTAATCAAAAGGCCTCTCTCCATCATCGGACCAAAGTTTTCACTCTTGCGATCCACAGAAGGCCATACAGATACGATAACCTTGATTCCCATAGCGTGAAGTTCCTCTACCATAGCCTTCGGATTCGGCCAGTACTGGGTATCGAATTTCCAATCCCCCTGTACTGTCCAATGGAAAAAGTCAATAACAATCTGGTCAATCTTAATGCCTTCCTTCTGATACTGCCTGGCAACTGTCAGAACCTCCTCCTGGGTTCTGTAGCGCAGCTTGCATTGCCAAAGTCCCATCAGATCTTCCGGAAACATATCAGCATGACCGGTAACTGCGGTATAGTTTGCCAGAATCTGCTTCGGTGTATCTGCCACCGTGATCCAGTAATCCATCTCCTTTGTAGATCTTGCAATCCACTCGGTATAGTTCTTACCAAAGGTTACACGGCCAACAGCCGGATTGTTCCAAAGGAAGCCATACCCTAAGGAAGATACAGCAAAAGGAACCGAGATCTGGGAATTACGCTGAGCCAGTTCCAAGACACAGCCCTTTAAGTCCATATCATTTTGTTGATATTGGCCCATACCAAAGATTTTCTCACCTTTATTACTTTCAAATTTTACATTTAAAGAATAATCGGTTCCACCAATGATTCCCTTCCACTGGCGGTTAATCACTTTCAAGCAACGGCTCTCTTTTGAAATGGTTCCATCATACATACGGAAATATTCTCGAAGGAACAACTTGTCATCTTTATAACAGGAAATGATACCAACAAAATTCACCACTACCTTAATATGACCATTGGTAATGGAAGCAATTTCCCTCTGATCAATCGTTCCATCTCCTACCAGGTGATCTTCCTTTTCAATTTTTACACTGCTATCTATCGTCTCAATATTTTCAGTCAATGCCCAATCATTTCCATTAAACTTACCAAGCATGGTGGTACGTATTCTGACAGAATCCTTACCCCAAGCTTCAATTCGCCCCATTTCGCCATTATGGTAAAATACCAAGGCTCCATTGTCATCTAAAAATTTCATAGTACATCCTCCTTTTATCAATTGATTTTTGGATTACAATGATATAATACTCTATAGAAGATTATAATACTTATAGAATACTATTTATTTATGATACTATTCTATGATTTAGTTACCTTCCATTTTTATTTAAGTAAATTTTCGTTAATACCATTCAGATTACATTGTAAAATAAAATATTTGCCAAATCGGTAAGCACAATATTATAGTTCAGAGAAATATAATGGCAATCCCAGATTTTTCTAATAAAGGATGACCTTGGAGGCTATAACCTCAATAACTGGCTGTAAAAAATATATCATATTTTTTACAGCTATTTGTCAGTTTTTAAAAGATATTTTCTTGTTTTTATAAATAATATATCGAATTCGTTACTTAAAATCAGTTTTCGTTAACAAATTTTTACTTTACACAGAAAAATTTTGGCAGTACTATTATGGAGCAAATTTGAAATATATGGAATTTGCATTACAATATCACCTTAGCAAATGAGTTAGTATTAAAAAGGAGGACACTATGGTTAAAAATGTAAAAAGAACTTTGATCTCTCTTGCTTTCATGATTGCTATGATAGTAGCTATCATTCCGAAAGCAACCGTAACAGCAGCTTCATCAGATTACTCCCATCTAGTTGGTAATTCTGATGTAAAAAAACCTTCGGTTGGAGGTAATTTACAGGTACTTGATAAAAACGGCATAATGACTTTATGCGGCAAAGACGGAAATCCAATTCAATTAAGAGGTATGAGTACTCATGGGTTACAGTGGTTTCCAGCGGTCATTAATAATAATGCTTTTGCAGCTCTTTCCAAGGACTGGGAGGCAAATGTAATCCGTCTTGCCATGTATGTAGCTGAAGATGGGTATGCAAGCAATCCCTCCGTTAAACAGTCCGTTATAAATGGAATAAACTATGCGATTGCTAATGATCTGTATGTAATTGTAGACTGGCATATGATAAATCCGGGAAATCCAAACAACAGTATCTATTCAGGAGCCCAAAACTTCTTCAATGAAATCTCTGATCTATATCCAAACAATAAAAACATAATTTATGAATTATGCAACGAACCAAATGGTGAAAATGGAGGAGTATCAAATGATGCTGCCGGATGGGCCGAGGTAAAAGCTTATGCAGCTCCTATCATAAAACTCTTAAGAAGCAAAGGAAATGAAAATCTTATCATTGTTGGTTCTCCCTTCTGGAGTCAAAGACCTGATTTGGCAGCAGATAACCCAATTGATGACAAAAACACAATGTATTCCGTTCATTTTTATAGCGGTACCAATCCGGTATCAAATGTTGATACCAATAGAAATAATGCGATGAGTAATGTAAGATATGCACTGGAACACGGGGTTGGAGTATTTGCTACAGAATGGGGAACCAGCCTTGCAACGGGTACTACTGGACCATATTTAGCAAAAGCGGATGCATGGTTGGATTTCCTTAATGCAAACAACATAAGCTGGTGTAATTTTTCACTGTGCAACAAGAACGAAGTAGCCTCTGCACTAAATAGTTCCACCAGTTTTGATCCTGGTTATGATAACGTATGGTCACAGAGTGAATTAACCACCTCCGGTCAATATGTACGGGCTCGTATTAAAGGAATATATTATGCCACTCCAGATGATCCCATGCCAAATAAACCTCAACCACCAATAGATTTTTCTTCCGGTTTCTGGGATTTTAATGATGGAACCACGCAAGGATTTGGTATTAATGCAGATAGCCCGATTACTTCCATTATGATACAAAACGCAAATAATGCATTAGAACTTCGCGGACTGAATACCTATGGCAGCAATGATCTATCGGAAAATAACTTTTGGGCAAATACCCGGCTTTCCGCTGATGTCTGGGGTCAGTCCATTAATATATATGGTGATACAAAACTTACAATGGATGTTATATCACCCTCACCAACCAATGTTTCGATAGCTGCTATTCCCCAAAGTACCAGTAATGGATGGGCAAATCCGACAAGAGCGGTACGTGTCAGTGCTAATAATTTCATAGCACAGTCAGATGGTACCTATAAAGCAGCCTTGACGATTACGCTTGACGATAGTCCCAATTTCAAATCCATATCTGCTGATTCCAATGATAGTATCGTAACAAATATGATATTATTTGTTGGTGCAAGCTCGGATGACATTTCTTTAGATAATATAAAGTTCACAAAATAAATTAAGCGGAACCCATTTTACAATTGAAGAAAGAGCCGACAACTGTGATTATACTCACAATTACCGGCTCTTAGGAATTTTTAAGCAACAATGCTGCCGTCAGTCAGACAGCAGCTAGTGTATGGTGGGAAAATGGTACGTTCTAATAAAGCCTTTATATCGTAGGTTATTACAGTAAATACTCAATACATATATCTCCCACGTAAACTGCTTTCCCAGAAATACTAATTTGCCAATAGATCAATTGATTTTTTGGGTTACAATGATATAATACTCTATAGATGATTACATTTATCTAAAATACTCGATATTTTTGATACTATTCTATGATTTAAGTTGAAGTATCGCAGGCAAGCCTGCGATATGCACGGGCTATGTTTGAATGTTCCCTTCAAACTACTTATTATAGCAGTATCGCAGGCAAGCCTGCGATATGCACGGGGTATGTTTGAACGTTCCTTTCAAACTACTTAGTTATAGCAGTATCGCAGGCAAGCCTGCGATATGCACGGGCTATGTTTGAACGTTCCTTTCAAACTACTTATTATAGCAGTATCGCAGGCAAGCCTGCGATATGCACGGGGTATAAATATGAAATATACAATTGCTGCATCTCAAGGTAATAAAGAACAGCGACAGCACAGCTCCTCACTGGTTCCCTATAGTATTTATGATTGCCATATACCAGATTTATTTCCTAACGTACCCATGCACTGGCACAACGAATTTGAAATTGATTATGTTGTGCTGGGAAAGGGCGAATTTATCTGCGGAGACGAACGCTTCCCTGTAAACCCCGGGGATATAGTTATGATTTCTCCCAATATGCTCCATGCCGCCTATCCTTCTTCCAACATAAATCTGCATTATATTGCCTTTGTATTTCACGCCAGTATGCTTGGGCTTGAAAGCAATGATCGCAGCAGTACCCAGTGCATACGACCGCTAATCACTGGACAACTGCGTGTAAATATGAAATATGACTTAAGCCACCCGGATTATTCGGTTATCCGTTCCCTGACAGAGACGCTCATAAGCTGTGCAAACAAAAGTAATCCTTATGACGATCTTTTACTAAAAAGTAATCTATTGCAGCTTTTCTGGTATTTTGAAAAAAAAGGAAATCAATCATCCTCCAGGGACGGTGATATCAGTTATTCTTCCCTAATCCGTCCGGCTCTGGAGTATATGACTTATTACTATATGGATTCCATTACGATTAATGAGCTTGCAGCTCGATGCGCCATCAGTTCAAGTCACTTCATGAACTCCTTTAAGAAAGCTGTTGGCTGCAGTGCAATTGAATTTCTGACCCACCTTAGGATTAAAGCTGCCTGCACAGCGCTGACAGAAACAGAAGATGACATATCAACAATCTCCTATAACTGTGGCTTTAACAATCTGTCTAATTTTAATAAGCAGTTTAAGCAACTTACAGGATGTTCGCCTCGGGAATACCGAAAACGATGAAATTCCTCGCTCCACCTGTCACAGTAAAGTAAGGAATTCATTCAAAGTATACTCATAAATTCACTTTATAAAAACACAAGCGCATAAAATCAGGCTTTCCTCTCTGGCAGACAGACCGTCTTCGCATGACTTGAACGTTCAAAAAAGATGCCCACCAAACCTAATACTCTCTTAGCTCTGCAGTTTTGCTTATTCATATCCAAATAGTACTTGACGCAAAAAGGATAAATGTCTGCCTATAATCCTTGCTATAAACCCTACCAGAACTGCCGCCACTATTGTACCTTCTCGAACACCATAAAGGCGTTTTGCAAAGCAAAAGGATAATATCCCTGCTGCCACCGTCATCGTAATATCAAAAACAACCTTTGTAATACCAAATTCTGTTTTCCATTGAAATACAATCGCCCTTACAAAGGCTTCTCCCGGCAGCATAACAACATCCGCAAGGATTTCCATATACACGCCGATTCCAAGAATTATACAGCCTGCCAAAAGGCATAAAATCTTAGCAACGTACCATTCCGGTTGAACAGATTTAAATAATGCTATACATATATCAATAAAATACCCAAATACAATCGATACCGGTATCTGCAGTATATGCTCCAACTTAAAATTATTCTTTAATATCAACAGCTGCAGTAATATCAAAAACAAGCTAAAAAATATAGTAAAATTACCCAGTGTAAAAGGTAAATTCAAACTCAACACATACGGTATGGATGAAATCGGCGATGTCCCCATATCTGCCTTTGTTATCAGGCTGACTCCCAGCGAGTTAATGAAAATCCCTATAATAAATATGACGTATCTCCTAATCTTTCCCACAATCATTTATCCTTTCATCCTTGATAAATAACATCTTTTTCTTTTGTATGATCTTCTCAAAAATTTCTTCGCCCAATCAATCGCTATCGGAGCTTTTCTAGCGCGAAACAATTATATATTAGTTTTTTTATGCCTATAATTTGCATCATAAAAACTTCCATTTCTGATACTATCGGTCATCCCTTTATAAGGTGCTTCGTTAATAACATCATCATTATCAATGCCAGCAGATCCGATATATGTAATTACCGCGAATTCCGGAACAAGATACTTTGGATAGGTAGCGTATTTCTCTCTTGCTTCTAGCATTGTATCTATATGTTCATTCTGATATGTGACTGTAATTTCCGGATGGTCGTGTACCCATTTAGGGAAGAAAATCACACCATGCAGTTTTCTTTCATTTGGCATAAAATCTAACGCTACATCGGTACCAGTAGGTTCTGTCCAAGTAATTTTAAATACACCGTCTGTTAGTTTTACAATATTTGCCTCTTGATCAGTAACCCAACGTCCGGCAACCATTCCTCCATGGATTCTGTAATCTACAGTATGTTCATTCTTTGCATACCATTCATATTCCCAACCATTATCATAAGTATAAATAAAATGTGTTCCAATAAAATCTGATAAATCTTTAAAAATTTTTTCTGACATTAATTTTCCTCCAAACTATGAAATAATAAACATGTAATTAATTACATATTAAAATGTTCGTATTTATGCTATACTATATCTTATAAAATGTCAACTATATTTTTGGAGGAGTAACATGGCACAAAAAAACTTATTAAAGTACATTATTTTAGGTTTGCTAGAAAACGAAAAAAAAACGGGTTATGATCTAAAAAAATTATTCGAAACAGAAATCGGTGAATTTTGGTCTGCAAAGCATAGTCAAATATATCTAGAACTAAAGCGCTTGGAAGAACAGGGATATATTTCTTCTGAAACTGGTTTATTTGGTAATAAGATTGAAAAGACATATTATACCGTTACAGATAAAGGTAGAAAAGTACTAAATAAATGGGAGGTAACCCCTACTGGAGAACTCCCAATAAATAAGGATGAGTTTATTCTTAAACTATATTTTATTCATGATAAAAATGACAAACGAATTTTGGAAATGCTGGTCGAGCAGTATAGATTACATGATTCAAAATTATCACATTTACAAGAGCGAATGTATCTACTATTCAAAGATGAAATATCGCGTTCTAAAAACTATGGTCATTTTTTAATACTAGACCTTGCCATTCGAAGAGAACAAGAATATATTAACTGGATAAAACGAGTGTGTGAAGAAAAGTCTATAAATACTGATCTTCTATAATAATAGTCTGAAGTTCAGGCTGCCAATGCACTTTTTTCTTCTGGTGTTACATTATGATTCAGCTCCTTTCTCGGGTAAAAAGGCGTTGCCTTTTATGTAATGACAGCGCCTTTACGTTCTTTAATTCAGTCGTATTGTTGTTTTCCCCACATTTATTGATAATGCTCGCAAGCCCTGGATTTTTTTACTTAGGCATTGCATTGACGCTGTGCTTTCCAAAATGGCTCTTTTAACCTTTTATTTTACCCTCCAGCTCCAGCTCATTTATAGAATTGGAAACAAGCAAAACATCTCGGGATACTCCAGTTCAACCGTTTGCTTTGGATAAACTTCCAAGGTAAATTCATTATTCAGTTTAAGCTTTTCATTCTTTGCCCATTTCTTAGCTTCTTTTTGTCTTGCCATTAACTTTGTATCCACCATATCCTGATGGTTTTCTCCATTAAATTCAACCTTGACATACTTTCCTGTTGGAATTGTAAAAGTCTTAAATCCAGCCTCCACCTCATGGATTTCAGTTATTTCAACACCAACTATATAGTCTGGTACTTTATTCAAACAAACTGCATATTCAATCTCTTTATCCCTACGATTAGGAGTACTGTTCTTTATATCCTCCGTGTAATTGTCCCACATTATTCCAAGACTATTAAAATTAATCGGTAAGCCAGAACTCTGTAAATTCAACCCATAAACTATAATTTCTGTCTCAATGGTTATGACCTCAATATTACACTTTTCTTGATACATTTCACATTTCCTTTCTAAGCATGATTATTTCTAAACAGCATGATTATTCTTATATCCTGCATGACTATTTTTATAAATAGAAAAAGGTCCTTCGACATTTTATTTCTTATCGAATGATGAAACGGAGTACGCTAATCGCCTCCGATAAAGCTAATTCATTACACAATCTTGCCCTTTAAGTCAATTTCATCCATAATTCCATCTTTGTTGTTTCAGGAGTATGTGTGTCATAATATTCAAGACAAAATGCCTCGGTCTGAAGCTTGTGATTAGGTAACCATGTACTAAATAAATATTGCTGTGCTTTATATAGGGCATCTGTAACTAAAAAAACAAAATTCTCTGCTTCAAATGAGCAAACAATATATTCACCCTGTGGCTGTATCCATTGATCCATCTTGTTTTCCATCTCACAATTATTTACATCAGCAGGTATTCCTGCAAAGTAATTGTAAAATCCATTTTCAGAACAAGGTAACATAACTCCGACTTCTTCTGAACCTGTTACCATTCCCAGTACCTGATTTTTATATACATGTATCTCTTCCCATAGGATACCTAATATATCCACACCCGGTTCAACTGAAAGCCCTGCTCCATATTCAAGCGGTAATTTCTTTGTAAAACCTATATATGTAACATCCTTTTTAATATGTTTCCGATTCATCTCAAGCACCATGCCATTTGTTATTAAAGGTACGCCTTCATCAATTAGTACATAATTCAATAAAAGCTCGGGCTTTGTCATATGATTTAAAACTTGAGGCTTTTTCCGATATTCGGTTGGAGTCATTCCATAGGTCTTTTTAAAAGTCCGTGAGAAATGCTCATGTGTTTCAAACCCAAGCTCCTGTGCAATATCAAGTATCCGTTGATTCTCATCAAGCAAAATGTCAACTGCTTTCGCCATACGTCGGAGCCTTATATATTCAGCAACAGGTTTCTTTACTAACCTACGAAATAATCTCTGATAGTAAAACTGTGATAATCCCGCTTTCTCCGCTAAATCTGCAATACTGATTTGTTGATTCAGATGGTCTTCAATATAATCAATGGTATTTTGAATTTGTTCCCATGCATTCATTGCTGTACACCTCCCTAAAGACATAATATCAGATAATAGAAATATATGCTTGTCTAGGAATGCTCTTTTTTTCATAAACTACATTGTTATCATATTTGTATCGTTTTGATATGACTATTGCTTCTTTCGCGTTCAAGCTTTTCGCATTTTAGGGGCAGTGATTGATACATGCTAGATATTGCTGATAATTTCCCTTAAAAACAGGTTTTATATAAACTATCTCTCAATAAAAGGCACTTACTATTTCTTTCAACCCATCACTGAACTCCTCGAGATACTAGCTCTTGCAAGGCCAAAACCTTGATTATTAAGCTCATTATTTTTTATGTGTTTACATTGTCATAGGTACTGGTATGTTCCTGTTTAATGCTTACCATGGTTCTAAAAAAGGGGTTCACCCCGCTACAAGGTGGGATAATTACTCATTACCCGGAAGCATCACTTTTACTTCTTCAATTAACTGCCTTAGCTGCATGCAGGCATTAGAGCTATCCGTTCCGGTTGCCGTAAAAATAGAATTCACTTTATCATGGTAGCCAAGTGGGTGAATATTAAAACCATCTATCATACCAACCGCCTTTTTTTCATTAAGGCAGTATTCTTCATTTATTGCAAACAATACTTGGTTGAGGGCTGAAATGGCTCGAACAATATGTGCAGTAACATAATAAAGATCATTTTTCCTGGCATTACTTTCTGCAAACATTAATGAAAAACCAGCTTCAAATCCAAAGAATTCAATAATAGCTTTCTTCAATTTTGGAGGATATTGTTCCGCAATACTCTTTCGTAGAGAGATATTCCCATTTTTATCCCATAACATTTTGCATACTGCCAATTCACCCATGTACATCACATTGATATAGGCATGGGGATGTCCAGTTTGATAATGTGCCGATATATTTCCTTTTTGGCATTCTGCAATCACATTCTCAACTCGTTCAACATCACGTAGAATAAAGTCAACATGGTATCCATCAATAATGAGCCAACCTCCGCCATTAACCCAATTGCCCCACTCACCTGGAGGAACGATCAGGTTTTTCCTATGCTCATCATCTATAAGCTGTGCTGCCTTATTCAATGATACAAGATCGAATGTTGCATTTTCATAATAGATTCCGATGTCAATATCGGATTCAGGAGAATGTGTTCCCCTTGCACGCGAGCCGCCAAGTACAACGGCTTCTATACCTGAAATAGCTGTCAAAACTGTTACAATTTTCTCTAATACTATTTTGATTTCATTCATGTATAACTCACCATACTTTCGCTAATATCAATAATTGTCAGTTCACTATTTTTTGTCTTCAGCAGGGTCAGGCCTCAAAACAATGTTTCCATGTCTATCTCTTAAATATCTAAAGTCTCTCTCCATATTTGAACCCCCAATTTTAGTTCAATTTTATCATTCAATTCGTTAAAAAACAAATAAAATTTCATATAGCTTTTGGCTTGTGAGCAGGATACAGACCGGGTCAGACGGTTTGAAACCATAATTGACCAGGAAATAGACCGGATGTCAAGATTGTTAAATGATATGCTCTTTCTTGCAGGAACCGGGGAACATTCCTGGACTCTCACCGAAGAGGTTGTTATTGTATCCCTGTTAAAAGATGTTTACGACTCCTTTCAGGAAATTGCTGCAGAGAAAAAGCTGGTGTTTAAGCTACCGCGACCATTCCCACTGAGAGAATGGTCGCGGTTTTTATATGCACTGTTCTTTTCTCATTATCGCTCAGCTTTTTTAGTTCCAATCTGAACAACCAGTTTTCAACCTTTAAGATAGTGCAACCACGTATCGATCCGTGCGGTTTCAGCGGCACTTAGAATTCCCTCAAATCTAAGTTCAAAGCGTTTTGCTCCTAGTGTTTCATCTGTCAAACTAAAAACGGAGGCTGTATTTTCATACATTGAGGCAGCACGGATGAGACCGTGATATCCAACCGGCAGGGAAGCTGCTTTGCCGGCTCGCCACCGACCCATCGCCGAAAGTGTCCGGCAATTGCATACAATTTCACTGCATTGCATAGAGCATCCGGCACAGCGTCCATTTCGCTCCGCACAGCTTCCCAAAACGGAATCCGCCAATTTGCTCATTTTACTTATGGATTCGGCAAATGGGCTGCCAGCACCTAATACAGAGGAAACCTGCCGAATCAATGCTTCTTTTGCTTTTGTCCGTACACCCTTCTCCATCATCTCAAATAACTGCAATTCGCTCAATGGTGCATACCGCAAAGTGTATCCGTTTTTTTCACAGAGTGCTTCTGCTTCGCTGCGAAACAAGGAATTCAGATAACAGGCTGTTTCACCAACACATAGGATATAGTTTGAGGTTAAATCTCCCCTTGCATATTGTGCCCAGCGGATAAAATCTTTCTCTGAAGGCAGACCAAAAGCAAAGGCTTTCCTCATTTCCTCTAAGAGTTTCTCTTGCTTCGAACCTGACGCACAAAGCATAATATCCCCAGCCAGTGAAACGGCAAATATAACATTGGCTGTCTCGCTGTTTTTAATTAGCTGTTCCCACCTCGGTGCAATCACCGTAGTACTACCGTGATTCAATTCCTTGAACTTTGAGGCAATAAACCGGGCATACAGACCATCATTTTCCGCACCCATGTTTTGTGGAATCATAATCTGTAATTTGCTCTTTTTATCGGCATACTCCATGCAATCTCCAAGCAGCGCCGTCAAGCTGAAATACTCCTTGCCACGGGTCATGGTCCGACCTTTTGCAAGACTCTGCAAAGAAGTGGGCGGAATCTCCATGACCTTATAACCCTTATGTAACAGATAAAAGGTCAGCAGCGAAGAATAAGGATATAGGCTTGGAATCGCCAAGGGAGTCTCTTTTGAGACCGCATCAATACCGTGTTGAATTATAGTTTCATTCAATGCTGATGTTCGTAAATTTGTCTTCGTGTTTTCCGTGTTACACCCCATAACGCTGTTTGCAAATGCTTCTAAACGCGTTATAACACCAACCGGGCTCGAATGCTCATCAACTTCAATCGCTAGGTAGGGCTTACCGCCCATTTCATTATCAAACCAATGGGTAAGCATGGTATCTGGTCCGCAACCATGATAAGTCAGATAGATGGGATACAGATTCGGGTTATCACGTAACTGCTTTGCCGCCATTAAAACATTTCGGCCAAAGGGCCAATACAAACTAGAGCGGCTTCGCCCGAGATACGATTGATCAAACAAACCTTCCTGTGCACTTGGAAGGTCATAAACCTTATACCCAAGCCCTTTCAATTTTTGTTTGATAGAAAGGCTGAGTATCGGGTCTTCCAACCCATAGGAACGTGAAACCAATACAAACCCAGGTTCCTTTTCAGTCGTAACCGGTAGTGATTTGGTTCGAAGGTTTCGCATTGGGTTTGCAAAGTCTATTATCCCGCTTTTGAAGGAAGCCCGAAGGATTTCAATGCGTCCATGCCCCAATTGCTTTGCAATATTACTAAGGGCAGTAAAAATATACTTTGGTTGGTCAATGCAAATGTCTGGTGCAAGCAATTTAATCCCCTTATCTTTCAGTCCGACACAAGACTCTAATATCTGCGGAGCTTTTTGCATATAGACACAGATTCCCTTGCCATGAACGGAAGGCATTAAGAGGTAATCCACCTTCTGCTGAACAAGGGCGGCTGCATGCCCCACCGCCAGCTTTATTGGGAAACACACTTCCTCTTTGACATTAGCCTGTCCAAGCTCTACCATAGCATCGCTGCTGACGTCGGAAAGAAGCACATTGTAACCCAGCAGGTAAAAGAAACGACCTAGAATAGGAAACACTTCATAGTTTATCAAAGCCCGCGGAACCCCTATGGTTTTCTTTCCACGTTTATGAGGGAAGGTCAGTTCATCAAGGGAATCAAGAGGCTCTGGCTTTTGTTTTTCGAGAGTCGTAGATTTGCTCCCTAAATTTTCGTCCCAATTATTAAGTGTAAACCCTTTAAATAAGCTGGTCTTATCACCAATTTCGCTTTTAGCAAGCAGCGCGGCTCCTACCGCCCCGCTTACGCTGAAATAAGGAGCAACTACGATACGATTTCCAAAAGCACTGACAAATGCAGCAACAATGCCCGGGTTATATGCCACACCACCCTGTAAAACAATACGGTTTCCTACGGATCTGGTACCTACCACCCGATTCAAATAGTTGCGAACAATCGAATGACAAAGTCCCGCCGCGATGTTCTCACGACTGGTTCCTGTTGCAAGGAGTGCAGCGACGCGGCTTTCAATAAAGACCGTGCAGCGCTCACCTAAATCAGAGGGGGCATCTGCCGCTAGTGCCATATCCCCATATTGCGCCAGGGGAATATCTAGTTTTGCTGCCTGTTCCTCAACAAAGGAGCCGGTGCCGGCAGCACAGATTTTGTTCATCTGAAAGTCTCCTGTACGCCCATCCCGTAGACTGATATATTTAGAATCTTGTCCTCCGATTTCGAAGACCGTATCCGCGTCTGGCGTAAAATGAGCAGCAGAGGCTGCCTGTGCGGTAATCTCGTCTTTGATGGAATCCGCTCCAATCAAGCGGCCAATCAGCATTCTGCCGGAGCCTGTAGTAGCCGCGGCCCCAATGCATACTGTATCTCCGTATTTCTTTCTAATAAGAGCGAAACCCTCGCGGACAGCCTGCTTTGGATCGCCTTTTGTCCGCAGGTATATTGTCTCAATCACATTTTCATCCTTGCCCAACAGGACAATATTCGTACTGGTGCTGCCGATGTCGATTCCCAAATAGCAACGTTCGCCCTGTACATAAGGGCGAGTTTTGTGTAAATAATCTACAGCTGGTGGCACAGGTAACCGGGGTAATGTATGGGCTTTCAGTTTTTTATGTTTATCATTGGTTTTACCACATAACTCAATGAGTTTCTGAAAAGACAGTTGAATGCCCTGTTTATCTGCCAATGCGGCCGCACCAATTGCTTGTGTGCAGTCAAACCCGTCCGGTAGCAGCAACTCGTTTTCGCCCAGCTCAAAGATATCCTTTAGTGCACGTAAAACTCCTGTATTGTGACCGACCCCGCCCGCAAGAAGCACAGGTTTTTGCGCTTTCAACTTTCTGGCAACTACCGCTTTGTAGCTTCGCATTGATGCATAACAAAGTCCCAGCAGAATATCAGCGGCAGGGACCCCCTCCTGCTGATGGTGGATAATGTCGGTTTTGGCAAACACACTACACCGCCCTGCAATATGTGGGATGCCTTTGGCCTGTTGTACAAGACTTGAGTATTCCGTTAGCGGAAGACCGAGGCGTGCCATCTGATCTTCAAAAAAAGCACCTGTTCCGGATGCACAGCTGTCATTTTCTGCAAATTGCGGCACATCCTCCTTAAGCCCGGTGATGTACCTGGCACTTTGCCCGCCGATTGCAATCACGGCGGTGGCAGATGGTGAGATTTGTTTCGCACCTTCTGTTAAAGCTACAATGTCACCCACGGCGGGTAATTCCAGCAGGCTACCCTCTATTCCGCAAACCAACGCATAAACATCATTTGTGGTTAGTTTCTCCGCCCTTACATCCAAAAGTGAGTTTTCAAGTACTAAAAGCGGGTTCCCATGATGAAGGCGATAGATCGATTTTAACAGCACACCTTCTTCACTTAGTATAGCCACCTTTACTGCAGAAGCACCTATATCAATTCCAATTTTCTTCATGTAATTCCTTTCTGATATCAATTGATACCGTGGTGGATCGCCCGTGACCCCGCGTAACTAATTACGTACTAGTCCGCTTGAATGACGATTCTTAGTGCCGGATGAGAGTATTATTTTTCTTTTTCGACAGCCGAAATCCTGTCATAATGACCTTCAATATCAACTAAAAATCGTAATATCGTAGCCTGCTCCTCGGTACTGTAGTGATCAAAAATGGCCAGCCACTCTTGTTGAGCCTTGTTATGAATTTTTTTATGCTCCTCATAGACGGATTGCCCGCTTACAGTCAGTTTAAAATAAATTTCTTTATTATTATCTGGTTCCTGGTAACTCTCGATTAAACCCTTACTTAGCAATCTCTTGCTGATTTTACTTATGCCCGCTCGTGTCAGTCTCATCTGCTCTGAAATTTTTGTTACATTCGGATGGTCCGTCTTGCCTATACAATCAATACAATGTACTTCTGTAAGACCGATTTCTTCCAACAGACCATCTTGTTTATGCAGATATACATCCGAGTATTCCTGCATTTTTATTAATATATCTAATATTTTCAGTGCCTGGCTCATAGAATTCTCCTTTTTTGTTAACGCGTTTACAAAAAGCAGTTTACAACAATATTGTTAACATGTCAACAATATTTTATATAAGAGCTTGCGCTACATTTTGTAAATTAGCTTGCGCTATAGACCCGTCCCCCAGTCTCTTTCCGTCTAAAGTCCTTCCTTGATGCGGGGGGGGACCATGGTACGCTTACATTATTATTTTCAAACACACTCTAGTACTTTGAAAAAATGAGGCAAAATTCGCATTTTATATATATGCCAATTTCGCCTCATTTTTCTTGAAAAGCTATTGTAGAAAGACTTCATAGATTCTTCCTCATTTATATTCGGCTGCCATATTTTACTGCCATATATGCTCCCCAATATTGCAGATTAAAAGCTTCCTTTGCCCGATTCATAGATTGAAAAATTATAGTGTAAAGTTCATATATTCATGTTATAATAAATATACAAATTTTTACATATAGGAGGTATTATCCATGAAAAAGAAAATTAGTATTTTCTTGCTCGCGATTTTACTGACCGCCATGACACCAATATCCAGTGTTTCTGCCGCAGAAAGCATAAACGTACAGGCCTTTAATGGAAATACGGCAGCTAAAACAAACACTATTAGCCCAAATTTCAGGCTGGTCAACACAGGGACCACCCCGCTGCTGCTCTCAACCGTTAAACTAAAGTATTATTTCACCAATGACGGAACCCAGTCAAACAACTTTGCATGTGACTATTCTACAATCGGTTCTGAAAATGTAACGGGTACCTTTGGTACATTGAATGCTGCCAGCGCAGACCGATATCTGGAAGTCGGTTTTAAAAGCAGTGCAGGAACACTAGCCCCAGGTACAGGTTTAGAAGTAAAAACAAGAATATGGAAATCGGACTGGACTGATTTCACACAGACCGGTGATTATTCTTTTCAAACTTCTGCTGTCTACGTTGATACCGACTCTATAACAGGTTATGTCGGAGGTGAACTGTTATGGGGTATTAATCCGGGCGAGGCTGTTACCCCTACACCCACTGTAACCATTACACCTACTATTTCACCATCACCTACTCCCACCATTAATCCGACAAGCACCCCATCACCTACTCCCTCCCCAACTGCAACCGCCACACCTACCGTAACACCTGTACCTGACTCAAACGTACTTTTTATCGGACGTTTTGACACCAGTGATCCGGCAGGTCCTAAATTCTCCTGGGGAACTACTACCATAAAAGCAGATTTTCAAGGAACAGGCATCAGCGTAAACTTAAAATCCACCGGTGATAATTGGTTCGAAGTAATAATCGATGGTAATGTCAAGACTCCCATTAACGTTACTGCCCAAAGTTCCTCTCCCATCCTTCTGGCTTCTGGTCTGACAAACGGTAATCATACTGTTGAACTGGTAAAAAGAACCGAAGCCTGGGTCGGAGATGTGCAGTTTCTGGGATTTACAGTCACAAATGGCAGTCTGTTAGCTGCTCCGACTCCCGCTTCACGGCGTATAGAGTTTATTGGAGATTCCATTACCTGCGGTTATGGCAATGAAGGAACCAGCCAATATCAGTCTTTTACCACCAGGAATGAAAATTCTTACCAGGCCTACGGTGCGATTACCGCCCGTCTATTGGAGGCTGATCCGATTACGGTAAGCTGGTCAGGAAAAGGTGTGATTCGTAATTATGGAGGAGACACTACCGATGTAATGCCTTCTATTTACTCAAGGGTACTAGCTTATGATTCTACTCTCCAATGGAATCCCAGTCAGTGGATTCCCCAGGTAGTTGTCATAAATCTTTGCACGAATGATTATAGTATCGGCATACCGGACAGAACCGCTTTTACAACTGCCTATTCAAACTTAGTAGCACGTATCCGGACCCAGTACCCGGATGCCCATATCTACTGCGCAATGGGTCCTATGTTAAGCGGTGACAGTCAGTCTAGTGCAAGAGATTATATCCGCGGCGTAGTGAATGATAAAAATTCTGCCGGTGATCCTAAGGTCCATTATATTGAATTTCCTGTACAGGAATGGGCTAATGGTTACGGCGAAGACTGGCACCCCAGCTTAATAACCCACCAATTAATGGCTGACCAGCTTGCAGCCAGAATAAGTGCGGATTTAGGCTGGTAAACATAAGCTCTATGGCTCTAGGGCTTTCTGACAGCAGAATCTTTCTTTAGCCTGTTTGGTTTCATCGATATCCAATTGCTAATTAAAAAAGAAAATCATATTATCTTACATATATTCGTCTAAAAATAAAATAATATAGATAAGATTAGAAGGAGGCATTTTATATGGAAATAATGGATAATTGGCATGATTGGAAAAAGACTCTTGGAAAAGCGGTTGACCTTGGAGAAACTGTTGGAATGTCTGATAAGACAATAACTAGTATATCTGAAAAAGTTGGGACTTACCTTTCAAACTATGTTAGTCCTCATAATGATGAGGAAAGACTTTTAAAGGAAATGTGGGATGCCGCAGACGAGGATGATAGGAAAGTTTTAGCTAAGATTGTTGTAAAAATTGTTGATAAATAATTAACCCTAAAAAAATGTTTATAAGGGTTAAGAAATGGAACGGATGTCATTGCTCTCATTAGAGAAATGACATCCGTTATTATTTATTGTATTATGAGCTCCTCTGTAAATACAGATTTATCCTAACCAAGCTGGTAAAGTGCATCTATAATCTTATTTCGGGAATTTCGTTATAATTCCTAGTAAATACTGTTTCATCAGTGCGAGATCAAGTGCGTTAATGCTACCGTCACCGTTTAGGTCAGCAGCGTACATATCATCACTTGCAGGAAAGTCGGTTACTATGCCGAGCAGATATTGTTTCATTAAAGTAAAATCAAGTGTATCTATATTGTTGTCTGCGTTTACATCACCGATTTTTGGTGTAGGGGTTACATCTGTACCAAAAAAATTATTTTTTTGCATTTCAGCCCATATAGCATCTGCTGCTGCTATGCTTCCAGCTGTGGTAGGATGTATGCCGTCGGACAGAATGTATTGGGAATATTTACCTGAAAAAACAGGCCTTAAATCTAGCCAATAAGCTTTTGGCGTTATTGACTTATTTACCTCATTCTGAATTAATGGTCTGAGTACATCCAGTTTTCCCTTTAAGCCACCTAGATCTTGCTGCGGGTCAGGATAAAACAAATAGAATACTTTAACAACACCATCTTTTCCCATTTGCGTTAACAAATTTTTCACGGAATCCGTTGCATTTTTAATAAAAGGGCTATTCGCATTATAGGGTGGTTGGCCGGTACCCATCAAGCAGTCATTTCCTCCGCCATCCATAATAACATACTTTACAGTACCTGCTTTTACACCATTTTTGTACTGGTCGGGAATTGACGGTGCCATTCCTCCATAAAGCTGAGTCCCGCTTACTGAATTATCCCGAAATTTGTCACTCGAATCTAATATTCCCGCATTTTTAGCGTTTTGCTCCAATCTCTTTGTGATTTCATGGGATAATGCTAAAAATGAATCCCCTATAATAAGTACTTCACTTCCTTTTATTTTGGCAGGTGCTGCTGTAGCTGAATTTGATGCTAAACTAACTCCTGCAAAAACGCATAGAACTACTAATGCTATAACCCGTTTGAAATTAATTTTCATAAAATATCCTCCCAATATTTTTAATTTCATTTCGTTATACCGATTGACCATTCGAATCAAGAATGGTCAATCGAACAAACGATTACATCGCCGGTAGTTTATACCGCACTTTGTCCAGGGAACGTCGTTATAATACCGAGTAAATATTGTTTGAGCAATGAAAAATCCAGTGCATCAACGGTACCACTCACATCTAAATCAGCCAGTGTTGGATTTTTAATCGTCTCTAATCCTAAAAGGTATTTTTTCATCGATATTAAATCGATGGAGTCTATTTTCCCATCGGAATTTAAATCACCCAAGCTTCCTGAATTACTTCCTGTACCAAATTTAAACCAGTTCAGGTTGAATAAGTATCCGCTTCCTCCCGTAAATTTCAGATATAGGTCATGTTTTCCGCTTACTCCGCTAACACTGCATGTTGCAGCAGCCCAAGTCTGCCAATTACCAGTTCCGGTAACTGCACAAGTACCTATTAAAGTCCCGGTAAGACTATCCAGTCTGATTTCAATATTACCTCCGCTGGCGGCGCTGGCTACTCTGGCCTGAAAGCTTGCAGCACCATTGCCGAAATCAATATTGCTGTAAACTGCATAATCCCCGTTTTCAATATATCCGACATTCTCCCCGCCTTCCGTACAGTTTTCGGTTTGAACTCCCGATTGGTTATTGTAACTTTCCGCTTCAATCTGTGTAAAGGCAGATCTTGGGTCAGGAGTTGGCACAACACCCCCGGTATCGAGTCCGGCACCATCAAACGGAATAACGATAACCTTACTGCCATGGCTGTCGTTACCCAAGTCTTTGTCTTTTGCAACGTCTATTGCCGCCAGTGTCATCGCAACCACATGACCATTCTCCATATACACATTGGGACGTTCTAATTTATTCCAATGATTGACCGTACCATTTGAATAGCGGATAAAATTCGCTGTCGGGTCATAGGCATATCCCGGTTCTAATTTCCAGTTACTGATACCATCTTGGGAAGTGATGTGATACGCCTTACGTGTGTCCCACTTATTGACAATAATATGATAAAGACCACCACTATACCACATAACCGGATCTTCCATGTTGCCGGTCGGACAACCGGGAATCTTTGCATAAATATTGGTTCCTTGAATGGTGTAAGGTCCAAGGACATTATCAGCAATACCAATTACCCCATCTCTTTCAATCAACCCATAACGGCCATCCGGACGAAGCATAATGTAAACATTCGACGCTGTATAATTGGATGAGTAAGCATTTGAAGCAATCGATACACTGCCAAGCTTTGACCATGGTCCATCCAGAGAATTGGAGACAAAAATGTCCGCCGGCCGCCTGGTTTCGCTCACGAGTATAGCATACCGCCCGTCTTTTAGTTGCAGCGGAACCACGTTGTGACCTTTACCGCCCTGATCGTTGGGCCAGCACATACCCTTGTCTGTATAAGGTCCATACAGATTGGAGCTCGTCGCATGAACAGCCACAGAGCCAAACCACCCGTTGTGGCCGGCAGATTGATCCCACCGGCTGGCAAACATATGATACGTGCCATCAGGTCCCTTAATGATTCCTCCATCCCAATAAGCATACTTTGACATAGTCCTGTCTTCCAAACCGTTTGATTGATCACGAGGGCCCACTGCCGCGGCGCCCCAGCAAGACGACGATAGGGAACCTACAATCGGCGTCGCTTTAAAATAATCAATGTACGATGCAGCAGCATGTACTACCTCGAAAGATATCAGTAATAAAACAAATCCAACAATAAATATCGATTTTTTTTTCATACTCTAAAATTTCCTCCTTATTTGAATTTAACAGGTATTGTTGTAAACAACTTTAAAACCCACGTCTTTAAGGCAAATAAGGTAATTCCGTAATAGTACCCAGCAGGTATTTCTTGAAAATGGCAAAATCAAGTGCATCAATTGTACCGTCAAGATTCAGGTCTCCGGCCGCAAGGTCATTTTGTACCGGAAAATCCGTAATAGACCCAAGAAGGTACATTTTCATCAAGGCATAGTCTGTTTCATCGACACTCCCATCTCCACTAAGATCTCCGGCGGTTACACTTCCACCGGTAAATTTGAACCAGTTCAGGTTAAATAAGTACCCGCTTCCTCCCGTAAATTTCAGGTATAAATCATGTTTTCCGCTTACTCCGCTAACACTGCATGTTGCTGCAGCCCAAGTCTGCCAATTACCAGTTCCGGTAACTGCACAAGTCCCTATTAAAGTCCCGGTAAGACTATCCAGCCTGATTTCTATATTACCTCCGCTGGTGGCGCTGGCTACTCTGGCCTGAAAGCTTGCAGCACCACTGCCGAAATCAATATTGCTGTAAACTGCATAATCCCCGTTTTCGATATATCCGACATTCTCCCCGCCTTCCGTACAGGTTTCGGTTTGAACTCCCGATTGGTTATTGTAGCTTTCCGCTTCAATCTGTGAAAAAGCCGATGTCGGGACAGGAGTTGGCGTTGGAGTTGGAGTTGGAGATGGCGTTGGTGTAGGTGTGGGAGTTACACCTGTGCCGGTGAACTTCCACCAGTTGATGTTAAATAGAGAACCACTTCCGCCGGTAAATTTTAAGTATAGGTCATGTACTCCTGTTGCACCGCTTACATTACAGGACTTAGTAGTAAAGGTCTGCCAGCCTCCGGTACTTGAAACAGCACAAGTTCCCACCAGTTTCCCGGTCGCACTGTCAAGGCGGAGTTCAATATTCCCGCCGTTGGTTGCCGAAGCTACTCTTGCATCAAAAGATACCGCACCAGAACCAAAATCTACCCCTTTTACTTTTATCCAGTCCCCATTTTCGATATTACATACATCCATTCCGCCTTCACTGCATGTTTCTGTCTCAACACCGGATTCCCAGCAAATTGTTTCAGCTTCCGTTTTGACATATGGGTCTAGATTACTAAGCTGGTCCGGACCATTTTGGGTAATTGGAATACTGGGAATTGTGCCATCTGCATTGTATTTGAATTGTTCCAAGCCAACACTACGATGGTAGCTTCCACCTCCAGGTAAAGAACCGGTATGGTAAAAGAGGTAGGAACTTCCCTTATAATCGGTTACTCCCGGATGGTTCGTATAGCTGTTTTGCGACCCCATAATAGATCCCTTGGAGGTCCAGGGTCCGGTAGGACTGTTGCTGGTAGCATAGGAGATATTTTCGGATCCTCCAGACATACCTGCGTATACCATGTAATACAAATTATTGCGCTTGTAGAACCACGGACCTTCGACATAACTCGTTGGTTTCGGAGATGCCTTAACAATACTGCCTGAGTATGAAATCATATCTTGATTCAACTTGACATAATAAAGATCACCGTTTCCCCAGTAGAGATACGCCTGTCCGTTGTCGTCAATGAATACGGTAGGGTCGATATCCTGGGCCCCATTATTGGTGATTAACGGTTTCCCGAGAGGATCGGTGAACGGCCCGGTCGGGCTGTCTGATACCGCTACACCGATTACCCTTGCGCCACCGGCGTTTTTCCGGGTCATTGGAACATAGAAATAAAACTTCCCGTTCCTGTTAATAACCTGACCAGCCCATGCATCACCCTGCGCCCAACTGAATGTTTTGTAAGACAACGGTGATCCATGATCCGTCCAGTTTTGCATATCGGTGGATGAATAGCATCTCCAGTCATTCATGGTATAAAAATTATTGACGATGGTGTCCTCATCATGAGTGGTATACAAATAGCAAGTCCCGTTATAGACCATCGGGGCCGGATCCGCAGTATAATTTGTCTGTACGATTGGATTGTCTGCATAGCACACTGTTGCACGAAATAGGGAAATAACAAACAGGAAAACTACAACTCTACATACTTTTTTCATGGATTTACCTCCAATTCAATATAAATTTTCGTTATAGTACCCAGCAGGTATTTTTTTAAAACGGCAAAATCGAGTGCATCAATTACACCATCCGCATTTAAGTCCCCGGCCGCAAGGTTATGTACTGGAAAATCTGTAATTGACCCTAGAAGGTACATCTTCATCAGGGAATAGTCTGTTGCATCGACACTCCCATCTCCATTTAGGTCTCCGGCGGTTACACTTCCACCGGTAAACTTGAACCAGTTCAGATTAAATAAGTATCCGCTTCCACCCGTAAATTTCAGGTATAGGTCATGTTTTCCGCTTACTCCGCTAACACTGCACGTTGCAGCAGCCCAAGTCTGCCAGCCTCCAGTTCCGGTAATTGCACAAGTCCCTACTAAAGGACCGGTAAGACTATCGAGCCTAATCTCAATTTTACCTCCGCTGGTGGCGCTGGCGGCTCTAGCCTGAAAACTTACTGCACCGTTGCCAAAATCCACATTGTTGTAGATGGCATAATCCCCATTCTCGATATACCCGATATTCTGTCCGCCCTCGTTACAAGTTTCGGTTTGGGTTCCCGACTGGTTATCGTAACTCTCTGCTTCGATCTGTGTAAAGGCCGATTTCGGACCAGGGGTTGGCGTAGAAGTAGGAGTCGGGGTTGGCGTACCATAATCCGTAAATCCATTCGCGCACGCCATTTGTGAAAAGTTCCACAGGCTTGGTTTCCAAACTGTCCAATCGTGACCTCTTCCCGGAATTTGATAATAGGTGCAAGGGATATTATTGCTCTTACAAAAATTAGCTATGCCGTCACTGTAAGATAAATTATCATTGGTTCCAATGCAAAGAAACAATAGCTTCATCTGCTGACGGGTAGCCGATGGATCTGGAAACAACCTGCTAGTCGGATAGGCAACAGGTCCGCCGCCTGAAAAACCTCCCACATAGGCGAATTTGTTCATGTTTGTACACCCAATATTATAGGATTGTGGACCACCATACGAGAGACCGGCAATTGCTCTGTGAAGGCGGTCCGTATATACGGAATAGTGTGAATCGATGTATGGTATAAGGCTGTCTAGTATATCACCTGGAAGCTTATCATCAGATATTGATGATGTATTAGCATTTGGTGTTACAATGATAAATGGCTGAATATTGCCATCGGCAATCAGGTTATCCATAATGACATTGGCTGCACCTCCGCCTGTAAACCAATCAGCTTCACTCCCGCCGTAACCGTGCAATAAATACAGGACGCTGTATTTCTCGCTTGTTGAATATCCTGGCGGCAGGTAAATTCTCGCCTTCCTCTGGCTGTTGGTCGCTGATGATTGATAAGTAATACTGTTGACCTGCCCATGTGAAATGTTGTTCCTGGTCTGGTCATATCCTGTCGGCGGCATGGCTGGGAGCGCTGCCGCGGCCACGGGTTTAACAGGCATTGCCAAAAGAACTGCAAGAGCGAAAGCTGGTGCTATTTTCTTCGCAATTTCATTCATTAAGGTTTTTAGTCTCATTATTTATATCCCCTTTCTTTTATATCGCCGGTATCCCCCAAAAATACACGGCAGCATAATTAGAGTACACTATTTTTAAAGCGAATAAGGTAATTTCTGTATAACACCCAGCAGGTACTTATTAAAAACGGAAAAATCAAGTTCATCAATGACACCGTCAAGATTTAAATCCCCTGCTGCAAGGTCATTTTCTACAGGAAAGTCCTGAATGGATCCAAGAAGATACAGTTTCATCAGCGCATAGTCTATTGCATCTACACTCGCATCTCCATTCAGGTCTCCAACCGGGTATTGGGGAGTAGAGGTTGGTGTGGGAGTTATACTTCCACTAGTAAATTTGAACCAGTTGATGTTAAATAAGTATCCGCTTCCTCCCGTAAATTTCAGGTATAGGTCATGTTTCCCGCTTACCCCGCTAACACTGCATGTTGCAGCAGTAAAAGTCTGCCAATCGCCAGTTCCTAAGACTGCACAAGTCCCTACTAAAGGACCGGTAAGACTATCAAGTCTGATCTCAATATTGCCTCCACTAGTGGCGCTGGCTATTCTAGTCTGGAAACTTCCCGCACCGCTGCCGAAATCTACATTGTTGTATACAACATAATCTCCATTTTCAATATAACCGACATCCTCGCCGCCTTCTGTACAGGTTTCAGTTTGGATTCCAGACTGGTTGTCGTAACTCTCTGCTTCGATCTGTGTGAAGGCTGATCTTGGGCTAGGTGTCGGAGTCGGGCTGGGAGTCGGGGTGCTACCACCCGGTACATCATTTAACCTGAACCAGTCAACATCCATATAACCTGAACTTCCAGAAGGATTAAAATTCATAATAGCATACTGTTCACCTTGGAAAGTTCCATACTGCCAATCAAAGCCCATCGTTATTGAGGTTCCAAGCTGTTGCCAATCTCTGCTGTCATCTTTCCAATAAAACTTGGCTTGCTTGTTACTAAAATTCATATCTACCCGAAAATATAAAATATTTGCAGTTATATTATTAACCGTTGCCTTTACGCTATCTTCCTCCGACATTATTATGCGCTTAGGATCCTTGGTCACTGCGATATAACCCCGTGGATCGCCTAACATTCCTAATCCGCATATATCTCCAGGCTGCATGGCACTGCAATCAATTTTAATGGTGCCAGAACTTGTCAGACCCTGACCCTTTTGAGTTAAACTGTTTCTTGCATTCCAAAAATCGGAAGCCGTAGTGGCTTTTAGCCTTAAGGCAGATCCGGTCAGGGACCATTTTGAATTATCCGGATTATGATTCCACATCCACTGAAGTCCTAATGTATTGCCATTAAATTCATCGGAAGCTGCCGGTACCTTGACGGGTTTGTTTTGAATTGGTTTAGTATAAGTTGATTCAACCTGACCTATATGCCCTGGTCTGCCAAACATTGGCCAGTCATTCTGCCAGGTAATCGGACAGATTCTGGTAGGGCGGCCAATTGCACCATCATCCTGATGAAGATAGCCCCAGTAACTGCCATCAGGCAGATCGACAATACCTCCCTGATGTCCGCCTTTTCCGGCCGTACACAGGGTAGTAGTTTCACCATAAGGTCCCCAGATATTCGAGGCCCGGGAGCATACTAATCTTTGCGCAGGCACAGCGTTAAATAAATAATATTTGCCATTATGTTTCGCTATATGTGAACCTTCCACGTTATTGTAAGAAAGAATTGTCCGGGATGACCCCGTTGTAGCACTTAAGCTCGAATTCAACTGTATCATACTGATCTTATTTTGCCAGGCTCCGCCATAGGCCAGATAGGGAGTTCCATCATCTTCAATAAATAAAGCAGGATCAAAATAACTGCCGCTCAATTGACTGTAATTCCATGGACCCGCTACATCTTTGGCATAATAAATGCGGGTATTTTCGCCGTTAATCGTAACCACCACATAAAATGTACCGTTCTTATACGCAATAGAAGGAGCGAAACATCCTCCGCCGTATTTCACGCCGCCCTGCATATTATACGCATTATTGCCGGTGAATGAGGTAATGCAATGACCGGCAAGTTCCCAGTTAACCAGATCCTGAGATTTTAAAATAACCAGACCCGGTACATTGACAAAAGTAGAACTGGCTAAATAAAAATCATTACCAACCCTGATTATGCTGGGATCTGGATAGTCAGCGAATAACATCGGGTTGTTGAAGGTGCCGTCTTCATTATCGGACTGCCAGGCATATACGAAAACCATTTGCGAAAGTGATAGACACAATACTAATAAAAAAGCAATTGTTTTTCTTAATCCAGAGCCGCTTTTTCGTCTCCAAGTACTTAACATACTAAAACCTCCTTAAATATTAACTTTCAATTAATTTAATCCAGCATGTGCCTGAGATCTTTATTGAGAATAAGGTAATTCTTTAATATCCCCCAGCAGGTATTTTTTTAAAACCGCAAAATCAAGTGCATCAATGACACCGTCAAGATTTAGATCCCCCGCTGTAAGGTCATTTTCTACAGGAAAATCGTTAATTACCCCAAGAAGGTACTTTTTCATCAGCGTATAGTCTGTTGTATCCACACTATTATCTCCACTTAGATCCCCGACCTTGTAACTACCGCCACTAAACTTCCACCAGTTCAAATTAAACAGGTAACCACTCCCACCGGTAAACTTTAAGTATAGGTCATGTATTCCCGTTGCACCGTTTACATTACAAGTCTTGGTAGTCCAGGTCTGCCAGCCACCGGTACCCGAAACAGCACAAGTTCCCACCAGCTTTCCGGTCGGGCTGTCAAGGCGGAGTTCAATATTCCCGCCATTCGTTGCCGAAGCCACTCTTGCATCAAAGGATACCGCGCCGGAACCAAAATCAACACCTCTCACCCTGACCCAGTCCCCATTTTCAACATTGCATACATCACGTCCACCTTCATTGCATGCTTCTGTGTTAATGCCGGCTTCCTGAGCCATTGTTTCAGCTTCATTCGTGCTATAAGGATTTACATTCTTAAGCTGAGTCAAGCCGTCCGTTGTAATCTTGACCTGCTGCATGGTACCGTCCGCATTGTAATACAAGCGATCCAGACCCACACTTCTTTGATATGTTCTTGCATCACCTGAAGAAGCTCCATTCGCTATGGCTAGAGCCCTATTGTGGTAAGCAATGTACCAATTCCCCTTAAATGAGAATATGGACTGATGGTTATTGTTGCCTTCATTTTGAGGAGGATTCGGCAATACAGTCCCTTTGTATTGGAATCCTGTCATTGGATTGTCACTCATCATATAGTCTATCTTAGCAGCCCCCTGGGAAAAATCCGTTGAATAAGAAAAGTAATATTTTCCATTGTACTTATGCAGGTAGGAAGCCTCAAAGAAACGCGGCGCTACAATCTGTGATGCTGACCCGTTAATACTGATCATATCACTGCCCAGCTTGATTACCCTCGTATTCCCCTCACCATTTCCTCCAAAATACATATACGCCTGTCCATTATCATCAACAAAAACGCCTGGATCAAAGCACCAAAACCCACTTGGCGGATTTACACCAGGAGTACTGCCGTTTACCAGCGCTTTTCCAAGTGCATCCTTAAAAGGACCTGCCGGGCTGTCACTTACTGCAACACCGATTCCACTGGCACTATTCCCGTAATACATATAGTATTTATTATTTTTGTAGACAACCGACGGAGCCCATGACAGCGATGCCCAGCCAGACGCTTTGAAAACCTCGCCGTGGTCGGTCCAGTTCTTCAAATCATCGGTGGATATGCAGGTAATATCATTCATAATATAGCCAGGACGGTTCGAATCATATACGTCATGGGAACAGTAAAGGTACAGCCTTCCGTTAGCCTCCAGTCCGGACGGGTCAGCAGTATAGCGCTGGTAGAATATCGGGTTATCCGCGAATACGGGAATAACGTTTGAAATAGAAACCAGTGCACAAATTGTGAGCAGAATTGTTAAGTTCTTTACTCTTTTTAACATAATTTGTTCTCCTTTCAATCTTTTATGAAGCAGGATTTAAAATACTGAAACTGGTCATAAAAGGCATATCCGTAACCAGCCCAATTCCAGGGTATATTAAGAATAGCTGGTGGTGACGGAGTGCTGTAGACATAGGCGTATAAACCTCCTATAGCCTGGGAATTATAATTTAGATTAAGGGTAATTTCGATATATTACCCAGCAGGTATTTTTTGAAAACTACCAAATCCAGTGAATCAATGGCACCGTCAAGATTTAGGTCTCCGGCTGCAAGGTCATTTTGTACAGGGAAATCGTTAATTGAACCGAGGAGAAACATTTTCATCAAGGTATAGTCTGTTGCATCAACACTCGTATCTCCGTTAAGATCTCCTATCAGAGTAGGGGTTACACTCCCGCTGGTAAATTTAAACCAATTCAGGTTAAATAAATATCCACTTCCTCCCGTAAATTTTAGATATAAGTCATGTTTTCCGCTCACCCCGCTGACACTGCAGGTTACATCAGCAAAAGTCTGCCAATCGCCGGTTCCGGAAACCAGACAAGTCCCTACTAAAGGACCGGTAAGACTATCCAGCCTGATCTCAATATTACCTCCACTGGCGTTACTGGCGGCTCTGGCCTGGAAGCCTGCCGCACCGCTGCCGAAATCGATATTGTTGTATACAACATAATCCCCATTTTCGATATACCCGATATTCTCCCCGCCTTCTGTACAGGTTTCCGTCTGGATTCCCGACTGGTTGTTGTAACTCTCTGCTTCCAATTTAGTGAAAGCACTTCGTTCTACTGGAGGGGTGCTTCCCAATTCACCAACAAATGTGGTCACACTTTGAGCAGGAAGCTGAGCTGTAAAGGAACTGCCCGATACATTTAAGGACGATCCAGCTGCAACCTTTCTGCCGCTGTCTGATACCCAGGTTGATACTTTCGATGTTGTCCCATTTTGCAGGACAAAGTTTTGGTTGACTGCAGAAGTTCCTTTGTTAATTGCAACAATGACGACTTTGTTATCACCTTTATAGGCAGATATGTAAATGTTTGTATTGGGATTCTTTGTTGCATCCACCCTTACATAACCAGGACGGACAAATTTCGAAAATTGCGCCATCATATCCCCACGCTTACTTATGGTACCATCCTCTTTCATAGGGCCGTATTGCCTGCGAATATACCACCATACATATGCCTGAAAATTTCCCTCTACCATAGCATTGTGAATATTATATGCAACATCCAAGGCCTCGGGCCAGCGATCTGCTGAGTTATTGTCACTATTCGGAACATATACCTCTGTCATCCAGAGATCTTTTCCAGCTCCTTTTTGTTGGAAAAGAGGATAAGGCATATTACTAACACTAGTACCATAAAAGTGAGCACCAAGAATATCCATATTGGCAAGAGCCTGGGCATCGTTTAATATAGGGTCTGACATATTTTTTAGGTATTGAAATGACTCAGGTGCAATTACCCTGCAATTAATGGAGCCGGCATTATTTTTCATAAAGTTAAGCATTTCTTGTGGAGTCCACCACGTCCAAGTACTTGCATAATCAGGCTCATTCTGGACAGAAATAGCATATAGATTTACACCATTATTCTTCATGTATGTAACGAAATCGTTAAGATACTGCGCATATGCAGCGTACTTATCATATCTGAGCCGTTTTTGATTTGCAACACCATTGCGAGTGAAGGTCTCAATCATATCACTTGGAGGATTCCAGGGCGAAGCAAAAACGATTGCTCCTTTTTCAATCGCTTTTTGTGCCGTTGCTAATTCTTTGGACCAATTATTTTTATTCTCGTCTACATGGATTCTTAAAATAGAAAAGCCTAATTGATTCGTTCCATTACCAAATGCTGTTTCTCTTTGAGCTGCTGTCAAATCATCAATCCAACCCGGGTGGTTCATTCCTCCAAAACCGCGTATCACTTGTTTTTCTGACGATAAATTAACGGTTACATCACTTGCGGCTGAAACATTAGCAGGTGCGGCTACGGCTAACATCATCGTCAGGGTAGTTACGCATGCCAATACTATACTTATTGATTTTTTTATACTTTTTAACATATCTTTCACCCTCCGTGTAAAATAATCCTATTTTGTTTTTGATACATACATTTTTTTCTCCTAATTTTAGAATAAGCATAATTATTTCGTGACTTTAAATGTAGCTGCCGTCCAGCACAACGCTGGTATCAGCAGCTACAACTGTATTTAGCGACATAATAGGTTGCCTGAGCCGCAGCGGATGTATCTATCGGAAATACAGTAAAATTGAATATGCTGCATAATACAGCTAGGTTTTACAGACCAACTCACCAGCCGAGAGCTTGAATCATTTTTTCAGCATATCGCTTGCCCAGGGTAACTGTTGAATCATGACTAAAATGAAGACGGTATTGTGTATCGCCAGGGTCTACTACCAGACCACTTGCAGAGACTACCGAGCAATTTGTAATCAGGGAAGGCAGTTGGTTTACCAACGTATTGTGACCTGCACAAGGACCGCTGTAAAGCAGTTCACCGGCGAGGAAAGGAACATTCCCCAGGTTCAGATCTTTTCTAAGGTCTTCCACCAGTGTTTTTACCTTGCCGGGCCAACTCGTGTCGCCGCTGTTGGATTCGCCCTGGTGGAAAATGATGCCTTCAATGACGCCTCCCTTTTGCTGTGCAAGTTTTGCACGGTTGATAATCCAATTATATTTGGTGCCTCCCGACTTCATAAATGTCTCAATCTTTTCACCGCTGATGGCACAGGGTATCAGTCCGATGGTATCACCCGCCGGGACTTTCTGTATCATAGTCTTGCCAAACCAGTCTCCAGGGCCGACAGCATCAAGCCAGGAGGCATGAAGAGGTGGAGCTGCCACATCCCACTGATCGGTTACCCGTCCGAGTGCAGCATTATTATCATACCCCAATACCAGCACCCGGGGGTCTTCCACTTTATCAGAAGCTTGGGCCAAAGCATAACCTGCCATATTGGATTGACCTAATAACAGAAAACAGTGAAATTTAGCAGCACTTGGAGTTGGAGTTGGAGTTGTTGTCGGCGTAGGGGTGGGATTTTGTCCAGGGAAAGTATATATAATACCCAGTAAATATTGTTTGAGCAGCGAAAAATCAAGTGCGTCGACGCTGCCACTTGCATCTAAATCAGCCAATGTTGGATTACTAAGGGTTACCACTCCCAAAAGGTATTGTTTCATCGACATTAAATCTAATGAGTCTATTGTCCCATCAGAGTTTAAATCACCCAAGTTTCCCGAAATAGTTTTTGCAGCAAATTTAAACCAGTTCAGGTTAAATAGGTATCCGCTCCCGCCTGTAAATTTCAGATAAACGTCATGTTTTGCGCTTGCCCCGCTGACACTGCACTTTACATCGGTCCAAGTCTGCCAATCGCCGGTTCCTGCAACCGGACAAGTCCCGATCAAAGTGCCCGTATTACTGTCAAGCCTGATTTCAATATTACCACCACTGGTAGCGCTGGCTACTCTGGCCTGGAAGCTTGCCGCACCGCTGCCGAAATCGATATTGTTGTAAACTACATAATCCCCATTCTCGATATACCCGACATTCTCTCCACCTTCGGTACAGGTTTCGGTCTGGATTCCCGACTGATTATTATAGCTCTCCGCTTCGATCTGTGTATAAGCTGATCTCGGACTAGGGGTTGGAGTGGGTGTCGTAGTTGGAGTAGGTGTAGGTGTAGGAGTACTGCCGGTGTAATTTCTGATGACACCTAAATCCCATATAATCTTTTGATATTCTCCTGATGTGCTGGTAGTTCCTTGAATGAGGAAATCAACTTTATTGATGTCATTAATCTCGAGTTTCTGGTTATATCCTGCGCGGATTAATTCACCGTGGGAAACGTTGGTGGTCCACTTGTCTGCATTGTAAGAGAGATTACCGCGCCATGCCCATTTCTCGGCTACCTGCGTCCATGGTCCCCCAGCGTTTGATGACGTCCATAATTCGTAGTACCGACCGTCTTTCTGGTCTTCGACTAGCAGATAGTATTTACCGTCGGCAAGTGATTTATAGACCTCTGAACCTTCAAAAGTGTTGGATATAGCAACTGAAGGTGCGCTCCAGCTTTTCGGAAAATTCGACAGGGATGTCTTGCGCACATACAGGTTGCCTGAGCCGTTATCGGGTGTGTTGTACATATAGGCATAGGAATCGTCGCAGATAATGTAATAATCCCATCCCATGTTCCCGGATATGCCAAAGGATTTCGGTCCGGACCACGAATTGGGATCCGCTATATTTGTGGTTGTGGAATAAGCGGCCCCATAAGTTCCATCCTGGTAGACGAGATACCACAATTTCTGAGGTTCAAAATAAAATACTTCCGGCGCGCAGAAATAGCTTTCGCCAATTTTACTCATATAGGTACGAGGCGCGTTTTTTAGTTCGGGAATTGTGCTCGCGGATGTATAAAGCATCTGCCAGCCTCCGCTTTGATTTGCCCCGGTGTAAAACACGTGGTACTTGCCTCCGTAGTAAACGATCGTCGGGTCTTTCGCCGCGTAATAATCATATGGAACCGCTTGTCTGTGATTAATCACCCGTTCATCTACATACCAGGTCGGATTGGCGTTAGGCGCTGCATTTACTACAGAACCAAAGGATAATAACAAGAAGATAAACCCAATAATCATTACAGAACTTTTTTTTATCCATTGTTTCATAATTCTTACCTCCCTTATCAAAATAGGACACTCCCTAAAGCTCTGGGCCCAGGTTATGTACCTTGAGAATATACCACTAGAGGTAAAGTGCATTCCATTCTTAGAAGAGCACTTTGCCTCTAGTGTCAGGCTCAATAGACACTATTGAGCCTAAAATCTATGATACCTTTTAGTATCCGGCATCTTTAAACGCCTGCAGCGATTTATTATAAGAAGCTTTCGGAGTATTCAAGGCACTAAAGAGCAGAGGCTTTTGTGAAGAACGCCAGGATATGCTGTCATACAGACCCCACCAGGTAACACCTGTAATATTTGCACCTGCTTTTTTCGCTGATATAATAGCAGACATCAAATCGTAAACATAGTTCGCCTGTACACTATCCGAAGTATTGGTCACATCAAGCTCCGTAATCTGCATCTCTAATCCAGCATTCATGAATTTCTGCATAGCGGATTTGTATAGGGACATGGATGGATAGCCTGTATCCAGGTGAGATTGCATACCAACACCATCACAAAGCTTTTTCTCTGAATTGATGAATTTAATCATGGAAACAATATTATCCGCTACTTCATATTCATTGTAATCGTTATAAAACAGGCTGACTTTGCCGGTTAACCCATTGGAATCCAAGCATTCACGGGCAAATTGGAATGCCTTCTTTACGTAGGAAGGTGATGTTCCTAAGTTTGAACCATAAATTTTTGCCCAACCACCGTTGGAGCCTGCATGCAAGTATTCATTTACTACATCCCAGGCATATACGACACTTCCGTAGCTGTTCTTATGTACATGGTTCATATAGGTTTTTATATACATTTCCATTCTGGCATCCATGACTGACTGGCTAACATAGGCCCCGCTTCCACTGTAGCCGGTCCTGAAGAACCAATCCGGCGTCTGTGAATGCCATACCAGCGTATGGGCACGAAGTTTCAATCCATTATTAGCACAAATTTTCATAACGGAATCTATGGTGTTGAAATTAAATGTAGGTACCGTACTCTCCGTATAGTTTGAAGGGATATAATATCCGTTAGATTTCGCCTGGGCTACAGAGATGAGATTGGAGGAGAGAACCGCCTCCGGCTTCATCTCGTTTTCCATGGTAATGCTGTTATACTGGGTTTTGATAGCCGCAAGTGTTGACGCATTATTCAATTGGCTGGAGTTTACAGCAACACCCGAATTCCCGAATAGTCTTCCATTTGAAGTTAATAAGGAATCGCTGCTTGGTGTGGGTGTTGGTGAAACTGGAGGGGTTGTTGGTGTCGGAGTAGGTGTAGATGTAGGCGTAGGTGTGGATGTAGGTGTAGGCGTTGCATTTTGTCCAGGGAACGTATTTATAATACCCAGTAAATATTGTTTGAGCAGCAATAAATCAAGGGCGTCGACGCTGCCACTCGCATCTAAATCAGCCAATGCAGGATTACTAAGGGATCCCGATCCCAAAAGGTATTGTTTCATCGACATGAAATCTAATGAGTCTATGGTCCCATCGGAGTTTAAATCACCCAAGTTTCCCGAATTACTTCCTGCAGCAAATTTGAACCAGTTCAGGTTGAATAGGTATCCGCTTTCGCCTGTAAATTTCAGATAAAGGTTATGTTTTCCGCTTGCCCCGCTGACACTGCTTATTACATCGGTCCAAGTCTGCCAATCGCCGGTTCCTGCAACGGGACAAGTTCCGATCAAGGTGCCGGTAATGCTATCCAGCCTGATCTCAATATTCCCTCCGTTGGTGGCACTGGCTACTCTAGCCTGAAACTTTGCCGCACCGCTGCCGAAATCGATATTGTTGTAAACTACATAATCCCCATTCTCGATATATCCGACATTCTCTCCGCCTTCGGTACAGGTTTCGGTTTGGACTCCCGACTGGTTTTCGAAACTTTCCGCTTCAATCTGTGTAAAGGCCGATCTCGGACCAGAGGTTGGCGTTGGAGTAGGCGTTGAGGTTGGTGTTGCCTGACCCGTAAATCCTGCTGCGCACGCCATCTGGGCAAAATTCCAGAGGCTTGGCTTCCACACGGTCCAATCATGGCCCTTACCAGAGAGGAGCCATTCTGTGTAGGGAATATTATTGGACTTACAATAATCTCTTACTCTATTGTTATTGGATATAAGACCATCTGCAGTTCCGCAGGAGAGAAACAGCAGTTTTACATTCGCCTTAACCTTAGTCCCGCCGTCAGGAAACAGCTGGTTAACCTGTTTGGTGATGGGCGAGGAGGAAAAGCCACCGATATAGGGGAATTTATCCACGTTCGGCAACCCGATATTCAGCGATTGGGCGCCGCCCTGTGAAAGGCCGGCAATCGCCCGGTGTTGGGAGTCAGTATAAACGGAATAGTGTGATTCGATATAGGGTACAAGAGAATTGATTAAATCTTTCGTGAAATTTTCCCAACCATCTGATACTCCTGATCCCGTCGCATTCCCATTTGGTAATACAAGGACAAAGGGTTGAATACTTCCGGCAGCAATGAGATTGTCAAGGATGACATTCGGTGCGCCGTTGTTGTACCACTCGTCTTCGTTCCCGCCGATACCATGCAATAAATACATGACGCTGTATTTGTTGTTCGTTGAATATCCCGGAGGCAGGTAAATTCTCGCCCTCCGCTGGCTGTTTGTTGCCGTGGACTGATAAGTAATATAGCTGACCTGACCGTGCGGAATGTTGCTCTTAACTTGGTCATAGCCTGACGGCGGAAGAGTTGGGAGCGTTTCCGCCGCCACTGGACATACTGGTATTACTAGAAATACAGCAAGAAGTACAGCGAAAATGGAACATGTTCGTTTCAATTTACTGCTTACTTCTTTCATTAAGGTTATTAATTTCATTTTTATATCCCCTTTCTTTTTTAGTTATTTAACAGAAAACCTATCTTAATTAAGTTCATCGTTATGTTACCATTTTAACCTCCGTCATTTTTAGTAAGTACACTTTGAACCAATTTATCTTTTTCTGCATTCAACTTTTTCAATATTCAAATATAAGATAGTCCAAAAGATGCGATTAATACCGACAATTAACCGCATCTTTTTCTACTTTTTTGCATAATAGAGCAAATTCACTTATTGATCTTTAAAGAGAATAAGGTAATTTTGTACAGAAAGATCCTTAATTGACTCAAGAAGATACATTTTCATCAAGGCATAGTCTGTTATCTACACTCGCATTTCTATATTCTGTTTCGGATAACACCTACTGCCAAGATTCTTATGTCCATGGCAACAGGGATATCACCCATTATTGATTAGTTGATTTTTACGCTTCCATTGGTAAACTCAATATCTGTGATCTTCTTCAAGCTGCCATCACCGAAAGCACCACCTGTCTTCATTGTCAAAGAGGCTGCCGAACCTGAAGTACCTTTAATTTTAAATGTAACCACAGCAAAGGTTCCATCCTTGGTAATCAGCTCACTGCCGACGGTGTCGTCAAGGAAGAGGAAGCTGATGGTTCCGTTATTGATATAGCTGGAGAAATTAACTCCTGCGTTTGTAATAATATTTCCTGCAGCTACCGATGTTGCCTCTAGCAAGTTCGCATCATAATTTACATAGAAGTTACAGGTTACTACATTGTTCACCTTTGCAACATTTGCAAAACTGATAGGTACCGTTACTGTATCTCCTGCATTACCGTTGACTGTTCCTATCGTTACACCGAATTTATCTGATGGTGTTGGTGTTGGGGTTAGCGTAGGGGTTACTGTTGGTGTTACTGTTGGTGTTGGTGTTGGCGTTACTGTTGGGGTTACTGCTGGTGTAGGGGTTACTGTTGGTGTTGTAGTTGGCGTCTGACCTTCGGGTTCAGTACCCCATACCAGAGTCCCATTCATATAAGCAGTAACTTTTTCCCAATCTACATAATTGGAAGCAGAAGAGTTAAAAGAATAGTCATTTGACTGGTCGTAATTAGACCAATCAGACCTTGTTATTCTGGTTTGAACATCTAAGGAGGATCCCGCAACAAGGTTTCCTGCAGTGCTACTGAAACCTACTTCAAGATAATTGTCTGCACCTTGCGCAGTTGTACTCATATGTACAAACTTACCTGTTACATTCTTTGTAACATCAACATAGTTTGAACCGCTCATCATACCAGAGCTGTCGCACCAGAAACTTTGCTCCTTCTCGCTATCTACGGTATAGTAATACCTTAATGTCAAATTTGCGAGATCTATCGGGGAACTACCTGTATTAATTACTTTAAACTTTGGAGCGATTGTGTTGGATGCTGCAGATGCTGTACCATTAACAAGCTGGACTTTGATGCCTGTATCCGCTGCAAAAGGGCGTGACTGTGGAATACATAACGAAATTAACATGATCATCGTTATTAAAAAAGCAATTGACTTTTTACGCATGATGGTAACCTCCTATTTTTATCATTTTATTGTTTTAATGTATAGAAAACCCCTTTACTTTGCCTTCTTAAAATATAATTTGTCCAAATTTGTGCACCAATCCAGATAAGTTTATATTTATTTAGAAGTAAATATCGGAGCCTACATTACCTCTCTTATAAAACAAGTTGGCGTTTTACAAAGCTGAACGCATTAATTTTGCTTTATTTGTAGTAAGTCTGTTGAGTCTACATATGAATATATTCACTTTTCCAATTGTCTGCAGCGAAGATGCCCAACATAAATTTTCTCGGAACATGCGTCAAAATTTGAGATGACTGCTAAAAAAAGGACCACGCATCAGCTTCCTTTATTTATATAATAAACTGAGCATAATCTTATTACTATATACATATTTTTACTTTGTTGTCATTTATTTACTTGTTATATTTCCTGTTATATTTCCTGTTTAAAATAAATAATTTATAGCTTGACTGTCTGCTGCAAATACAGATATTTTGCATGTATACTTGATAAAATCTCTACTTGTATACTAGCTTTAAAAACAATTCACCGTTAAAACAGATATAAAAAAAGACCATCCATTCTCATTTTAGCTTGAAAATGAACAGTCTCATAAAAAAGTCTCTCAAAGTGACTTGTACAATTTTGGATTGTCCTCAGATTATCATTGGAGAACCATTTTTATATTAGTGATCTGTGATAGTGAATCTTCAATACTGCATAATAGAGTAATATAACCCCCCAATACAATGCAGCAACCGTTAAAGAATTATAGAGAACAGATGAAACCGGAATCTCCCATTCCAGAGTGTTTCCAATGTTAAGTGAAAGACAAAATCCTATGGCTATAAGGCTACCTAATAGGATAGGTGCTGCCATAATCATTTTAAGTTTTCCATACAGATATTTCCTAACTTGCTTAGATGTTATTCCGATTGTGGATAAAATAAATATTTTCTTTTTATCTGCTTCCCTGTCAGACAAAACCTTAAAATAAACCAGAACACAGATGGCAACAACAAATAGAAGGCTGATAAAGGACATAATATCCGTTTCTTTTCTATTGGCAGCTTTTGGTGTATTATAAGCCCCCCTTGAAGTCTGTATTATTCTTTAGCACTTAATGTAACAGTGCTTCTACCTGCTCTCTTCGCTCAAATAGGACACACCCGCCTACATGTTCTTCCATCAGTACATCTTTCCTCTGTAAATTTTGGAATAGTTTCGAATTCAATGCTTCTCTAACTGATGTATCTCTAACATTACTATCCGAATATGGTGAAAACGGACAAGGCTCTGCTCCTCCATAAGAATTAATGTGAAAGAATCCTCTTCCTGCAGCAAGGCATCCGCCAGATGTCTTCTCATCTCCGGGGAATGAAATAAATACCATCTTATCATTTGATTGTCTGATCTCATTCAGTCTGTTTTTTAAATATTCTCGTTCTTCATCTCCTGGTGCCAGCTCTGTTGCCTCTTTGGTAACAGGAACAAATTCTACATAAAATACGACTTTACAGCCTTTCTCTTCAAGTTGGTGAAGAAACTCTTCTGATGTCACTTCTTCCAAATTCGCAGTTGTCACAGTAACCGATGCACCAAACAGCACTTTATTCTTCTTCATTAAATCCATTGCACAAGTTAGCTTCTGATATACTCCTTCCCCTCGTCGTTCATCTGTCTTCTCCTCACGTCCTTCAATACTGAGAATTGGAACAAGATTGCGATATTTTTTCAGTAACACTATATAAGGATCATTGATCATTGTTCCATTTGTAAAAATAGGGAATAGTATTTCTGGTATTTCACCTGCTGCTGTAATTACATCCTTTCGTATCATTGGTTCTCCACCTGCCAATAGAATAAATCCAATTCCAAGATCACGGGATTCTACAAATATCCTTTTCCATTCCTCATCCGTCAGCTGGCAAACCGGGGCCGAATCAACACAAGCCTGATTCGTACGGGCATAACATCCTGTACAATGCAGGTTACATTTACTTGTAATACTTGCAATTAAAAATGGAGGAATATGCTCTCCATTTTCCTCGGCCTGTGCCCTTTTCTTTGAGGCTTCCTTACTGCTAAATGCATATTTTGCCATAAAGATACTCTCCTGTGGATTGGATAAGGTAGCCTTTATTGCACCCTTCACGATATTTTCAACGCCTTCAGTCAGATACTTTTCCAAATTAAATTCCGGTGCCATTTACTTTTCCTCCTGTTCTACAATTGCCAAAAGCAGAAAAAGTCTTAAAATTCTCCTGCTTTAATTTGGTGCACATCATTTTATTTAATGTTTCGTCATCTCTACTACCAGTATGGAAAACATCGCCTTTAAATGTATCAAGTGAAATATAACTAGCATTACTATTTAAATTGCTGCAATTACTGTCCTTCCTAGTCCATTGGTAAGCAATCTTAAGGTGAAATTTCAGAATCGGTACCTCACCTGCTACAGGGAATTATGAACCAACGGTAAAAAGATATCGTCAACGATTTCCATAACTCTTTCGTTAGAAATTGGCTCATGGGTTGTGAGAACTTCATACCGAATCAAATCCATTGGCAATGATATTATCCGATTTTTAATTTTTTTGAGATTTACTTCACCGCGTGCCTCCGCATTTGTAAGAATGGTCATCATAATCCTATCACTCTCATCAGATATTGCACCTATTTTCAACGGGAGAGACGTAGACAATTCCATTCCAAAATGATCTGCCATAAGTCCGTGAAGGGTTTCCGCTCCAATACCTTTCATGGTTTTTGTTAAATTGTAAAGTAAATCCAGCAAATCGTTTCGCAGACTTCCTGTATTCGGAATAACAACGTCCCGCTCAGACAATTGCTTTTGCAGTGACGCAATAACGAGTTCAGATTTTTTTGGCCAGCGTCGGTATACCGATGGTTTATTTGTTTTTGCACGAGCCGCGACCCCTTCCATCGTCAGATGAGTATAGCCGACCTCGGCAAGCTCAGTCCAAACTGCCTGTAAGATATCATTTTCAAGGCTTTTGCCTCGGCGTCTTGAATTTGGATTGTTCTGGCTCTTATTGACGGATTGTTCTAAATCAGAGGGATGTACCCTTTTTTCTTCTTTCATATTCTATATCCTCCTCCTTTATAAATTATTTTACTTTGGTATTGCAATTTTTACAAGCATATAATATAATAAGGTACGGTACGTACCGTAAATTACAAAAGGAGGTTATTTTACATGGCACAGGTAGAATTAAAATTAACACAACGCTTAAAAACCAAACTTTTTTTTGATGATGAGGACATGGATTTTGATTTTCAGTTGTTTCTAGCAAACCTTGAGAATCATGGTGCCTCAATCGGAGAGATATTTAACACTGCTCGCAGAATTGATACCAAGAATGAGTTGAGCTGGAAAACAGAATTTGTGAAAGAGGCAGAGAGGGTTGAAGCCCTGGCTGAAAACTGCTTGAAGAAAGGACATCGAATCAGCGCCGGAGACGCGTTCCTGAGAGCCTTCACCTACTATCGGTCTGCTTTTATGGCCATATTACCTGAGGAGGACGATTTTAAGCGTGTCTATCATAAGTCCGTCTCATGCTTTAGAAGGGGACTGGACGCAAAGGCTAAACTCATCCCCCACGAGTGGGTGACCATCGAGTACAACGGGTATAAGTTCCCGGGTTGCTTTTTAAAGGCTGATAATACCGGCAAGAAAAGGCCTACGATTACGATGCACAACGGCGGAGATTCACATTCCGAGGATCACTTCTTCATGTATGGACAGGCGGCCATTGATCGTGGATACAATTGCTTGTTATGGGATGGTCCCTTGGATACGGGCGGAAGGTTCTATGAACCTGATGCAACGTACAAAACATTCGGTAGAAAAGAATTAACAGGTGCCTATAGGGCTGCTGTTGACATGCTGATTGCCCGCCCGGATGTCGATCCGGACCGTTTGATTTTGACTGGTGAAAGTTATGGTGGCGCGAAAACAATGTTCAACGCGACCATCGACGACCGTTTTGCAGCAGTCATTCCAAATTCACCCATTTATTCGGCACCGAAAATGGTAAGATTCATGAATGAGAATCTACCTGTCTTTGAGGGTGTAACCAAGGAAGCGTCCAACGCGCTCCTCAATAAGATGCCGTTTTTCAGCCGAAATACATTGAAAACCTTAATCTGGTACAATGGATTTGACAGTCTTCTGGATTGGATACCGGCTGCAGAGGAATTATTTGAAACAGACTGTAAAAAAATCACTGCACCGTTCCTGGCCATGTACTCTGAAAGCGAGAATACGCAGTTTCGCGAGCAGGCTGAATATGCTTATAAGCATGTATCCAGCAAAATAAAAGACATTATCATGACGACTGTTGCGGAGGGCGCGGATCTGCATTGTCAGGTCAACAACTATGCAAAAAGCCAACAGGTGATGTTCGACTGGTTGGATGAACTTTTAGACTACCAGGTAGAAAAATAGGTCCTACTAGAAAAGTTGAACATCACAATGATTGCAAGACGGCAGTCTCCATGAGACTGCCGTCTTATAACAATTGCTTATATGGTAAAAATACTTAAGGGGGATTTTAAATGGCTTTGAAAGAATTAAATCATAATAAGGCCGAAACAGGGACATCCGAAAAACAAGAGCGCCCGGGGGACCCCGGACCAGCATTGACCTTTATTTTCACAATGCTTACCATGGAGTTTTGGGGAATTCAAGCTGGTATTTTCAACGGTCCCACGATGCTATCGGTTGGTTTGGTGCAGATTGCCTGCTTTATTCCCTATCTGATTGGTGCAATCCTGTTTTTCATTCGAGGTGATTCCGTCAATGGCAACATTTTTCTCATCTTCGCCACCTTGTTCGGCGGAGTCGGGGGTTTCTGCAATACAATGATCGGCTTTGGAAATATTATGGGCTGGCCGATCAGCAAACAGATGACGGCACTTCCTTACATCTTAGGCGGCTTATCGATTTTTCCGGTTTTATGGGTCAACCGTAAAACGGCGGATAAAGTTACCACCATCTGTTATCTGGCGGCAGCCTTCTTCCTTTCGCTTTCAGGACTTGTCAGCCTGAATATTCTGAGTGGTAGCTGGAACTCAATCATCCAGTGGCTGAGCCTTACCGTCGTTATTACCGGTTTCTACAGTTGTTTCAACGGTCTGCTGGTCTGTGGCGGAAGCAGAGGCATCCCTGTAGGAAAACCTTTCTATAAATAGACATCTGAAAGAATACACAGAAAGCCCGGCTTGCACGTCGGGCTTTCTTCTTTACAGACTTCACTATACTCGGATATCCCGAATCCGTTCAAGCAGTTCCTTATAATATCCGCCTCCGCCAAGTTCCTTCAGACGTTCATCATCCATTGCAAAGCCCTTGAATGATTGGGTAGACTATTAATTCGGTATTGCCTATAGATGTCAGTACTGTTTACCATGCATAAGACTTGTTACTTGCCACCCGAAATTACTTTGACATATTCTTCAACAGTTAACAGCTCTAAATTTAGCCCAGATAACACTTCATCTGATAATTTAATTTTTGACGCTACTTGAAATCCGGCTTGTTTAACAAATGAGAGATATTCTTGTACTTTTGCCTGTAGATCAGCCCTATTCATCCGAAGAAGCATTCCGTTATTTCGATATATTTCCAGTATAGGATTTGACGATTTCATTACTTCATGCAAGTTATGAAAATTGTTTTCTCCTGGAAAACCAGAATTTGATATTACCACAACATCCGGAAATTTTAATAAGCTATTTTTCATATCAAAATTTCCGTCATTTTCCACGACGTTTGGACTTTTTAATGGAATTAATCTATCAAGGAAGTTTTTAAGGCATGCTGTCATATTCCAAAGATAAACAGGGGTAGCAAAACATACTATGTCTGAACTTTTATATAATTCTAGTAGTTCATTCATATCATCCTGGTGGATACATTTTCCTGGAGTTTTGAACCAGCAAGAAAAACACCCTGTGCAATGTTTAATATTTTTATCAATCAAAAAAATGTTTTCTGTTTCTGCACCTGCTTCCCGTGCACCTGCCAAGAATGCTTCCACAATCACATTTGTATTGCTATTTTTGCCTCTAGGACTCCCGTTAAAAGATGAAATTTTCATATAAGCATCTCCTTTATTATATTTAACTGCTGATTTACCATTTCTTCGGTTATTGTGAGAACAGATGAAGAGGTCTTCAATCCGTCAAAAAAATAGATAATATGCGTTGCTACATTAGTAATATCAAAGTTTTTAAATTCACCTGTTTCTTGACCATATCGGAATAGCGAACTTAGTAAGTCAACCGATAACTCTACCCTTTTATCAAAATAAGCACGTTGTTCAGACTCAACGAAGGCAAATTCGTGTGTAGCAAAAAACAACCCTTTATTGTCACTAAAAATGGCATTTTTCTCATGGGCTAAATAATGCTCAAATATTACTTTAGCGGGTACTCTTTGATCAATTGCTTGCTTCACAGCATTTCTATCATCACCTATATCTCTATCAAGCATAGCTATAAATATCTCTTTCGTAGAAGAGTAATGACGATATAACCCTCCTCTACTCAAACCGCAGCGATCACAAATATCTTTCATCGTAATAGCAAGATAGCCTTTATTAGCAAATAATTGCATGGATGCGTCAATGATATTTTTCTTCGTATTATTACTTTTGGTTGACATTGCAGATTCCCCTTTTCTGTAAATTAGCGACACAAGTGTCGTTTTTTATTATAAGACACTTGTGTCGCTTTTGTCAAGCCTACAATAATAACATTTTTTAGAGAATGGCATTATTGGATCAACCATGTTGACCACTCGTTATCGTCTTTAACTTGAAAAAACATTTTAAGAGTATTATAATTTTTAAGTATTTATATCATAGTAATCCTTAAAAAAAGTATGTAGGAAAAGGAGTTAAGTAGAATGAAAAATAAAGAAAATATTAACATAGGCACCTTACGGTTACCTGTGTTAGCCGTCGGTCTGCTATTATCCATGTTTATCGTTAGTCTGTTAATGGGTTCAAAAACCTGTTTTGCTGCGCAGTCAGAAAAAGAATCGGAGGAAATTACAACCCTGGAAAAAGATAAGATCTATAATTACGATTTAAACAGTGACGGTAAACCGGAGAAAATACAGTATAAGCTAACTTTAGATGATGAAAAATTTACAGTTACTTTAAAGCTGTATATTAATGATAAGCTGTGTATGTCCAGAAAGGATCATGGTTTTTCCTATACCCTTCAGCTTGTTGATTTGGATAAGAGCGATAATTATCTGGATTTATACGGGTATGGAACCATGGAATCAGATTGTATCAGTTATTCCTTCTTTGCAAGGTATGATGAAAATAATCAATATCACGCGATAAAATTTAGTCCCAAAGAATTAACAAATAATTTTATTACAACTCGTTATTCCTTGGGAGCCTTAGACGGAGATGGTAAGTTTGATTTAATTATAGATACTCCTATATTCTCTGAGGCAATTGGCTGCTATATCTGCTATGTACCATTTCAATTAAAGGATAATGTGATTTCTCGCGTTCCAGCGAAAACCTATGCCTTTAACAAGTCCTCCAAGGAATATCAGTATAAAGCAGCTAAAAGTTTCTCTGTATATGCTACAGTCAGTTCAAAGAAGGTGGCTTATACTGTAAAAAAGGGAGAGATGGTTACCTTTAATTCATTGTATGTAACAAATTCAAGAAAAGCTTATTTTAGAATTGTAAATAATAAGGGAAAGAAAGGCTGGATTAAATCAACGCAGGAGAATTTATTTGTAGAACAACCGGCTTGGGGTTGATGGATATTTTACCACAATAATAGTTACCAATCCCTATCAGAAATGATAACCTGATATTTATTATTTCTGATAGGGAAATAGTTTTTACTTGTTAATTCATTTTCTTTACTTTTATCAATATTAACACATGTATCATAGATCTTCACTGTATCTATTTTTTACATACAATCCCAATTGTAAAGTACTTTGTTAAAATTACAATTTTTTAAGTCTTCATTATTCATAAAAAAATTACCTACTCCACAGTCACCCCATAGCACCATGTCACCTTCACCATCATCATAATACTCCGAATCCAATTGGAACAGCATGGTATCGTAATAGTGATATTCTTCTGTATACATTCTCGGGTCTGACTGTGTAAAAAATGGATATCCCAAAACCCAATGACCTGTATTGGTCATTTCCTCAACCATCTGATCATATGCTTTTTCTTCTATTAAATCATATAGAGATTCTTCCACCTTAAGCTTGATTTGCTGCTCCTTTGCAATCTCACGAAACAGAGACTCAAACCGATAATCTCTTTCGCTCATGTAAACTTCTGCCTTCGAAATTTCTAATGCATATTCTTTACTCACCGGCGAATATTCCCTCATTTTTTCATCCAGATTAGTTGGATATCCAAGACTCATCACTTCTTCCCTTGTGACATCATAATTAACTGTTTCATGGTATACCACGCGAAAAGTATCCTGTCTGTCCCGTTCATCAACATCCACTCCAAAGACATCATCCAATCCTGTGAAAAATTGCAGCATACCTGTCATTGGTAATAATTCTCCAAGGTCATATTGTTCTAAATTAATCTGTGCTAACAGCATGAGCTGATTTCCACTATAATCTACGGGATACATTCTTTGATTATCCCAATATGGCACTCCTCCTAACTTGCTGTCGCATAATCCAGGCATCTTATCTTTGCAGATTTTCAGAGAAAACGCTTTTTGCTTAGTTCTCTTTTTTAGTTCCTCAATAATTGGCTTAATTTCGTTATAATTCATGATAATGTCCCTTCTCTATCACTAAAGCTTTTGTCCCATTCAGCTACCCTACGACTACTGAGTTCATCAACTCATAGAAATATCTGGATTCATGAGTTTTAAACCGGGATTCGCTTTTTAGCCCTTTAAACAGTTTCATAATTTTGTATAATGAGTAGGCAAAAAAATAGATTTAAAAACCAGAATCTATTTTTATGTATCTGGTTATTCACGGGTTATGAAGGTACAATTTCAAGCTTACATACACCATTAAAATCATAACAAAATAGAAGAAGTTTTTTTCCTGATAAAAATTCAATAGTTAATAAAATGCTAGAATCCCCAAATATTACATTGCCCGTTTCCACTTTTGCCCTCATAATAATTTCATCATTTATGCAATTGCAATCAACACAAATTACATCATCGTCTAAATCCTCATTGGACAAATCGTTTTTATAATAATCTATTCCACAATAACATCCATCAATAAAAATTCTATACCAATTTGAATTATTATTTACACCAATCCAAATTAGGATTATATCATTATTTTCGCGATCAATTATTACTTTAAGACTACAAACTTTAAGACCAGTTATCTCTTTTACGTGACCTTCATAATCCTGAAATATTCTTTTAAACATAATATACCTCGAAATATGTATTCCAACATATAGCACTTGTTTCTTATAAAATAACATAATTTCATTTTCAATTGCAAGACTCGTCTATGAAATAATCTACTTTTCTGTCTTTTGGTAATTTATCTTACAAATAAAGGCATACAAAAATCACCCATCCCACATTGACTGTGAACTGAGTGATTTATAACAAAACAATAAACTGTCTTAATACTGTATATTATCTAAAAGTGGTGACATTATAGCTGCTGAAGAAACTTTGTCATATTGTGTAAATTTGAAGATTTGAGTTTTAGCATCATAGCAAGGTGGAACTGTCCTTTTTTCCAAAACATCAAGGATATAACTATTATAAAAATGATTCTCGAGATCAATTTTTTTCATACATCCTCCTATAGTTCAATTACTAGTTTTCGTCCAATCTCTTCTGCCTGCTTTAATATTTCTGGCTGACTGAGTATATCATCCTTTCCGGATAAATTTCCAGCAATGATATTACCAGCATTTATCATATGACTATAACCACCAAAAATCATATTCAGGTATTCAGTAACATTTTTAAATGCTACTGCTGGTGCACCACTACATGTGACCGTTATGTATTTTTGCTCTGGTCTTAGTTTTGAAGTATTATCGGCTTCTACGAAAAATGTATATAGTCTGTCAAGGAAATTTTTCGTATGACCGCTTACTTGCAACATATAGACTGGAGTTCCTACAATAATGCAGTCTGCTTCAACAATCTTAGGTAATAGAGCTGTCATTTTATCATCTATCACGCAATACTCCACTTTATTCGTCTGACATGCATTACAAGCCCTACAGCCTTTATTATCTAGCTCTGCCAAATTATAAATCTCAACTTCATGACCACTCTCTGTAACACTTCCACATATAGTATCAATTATTTTTTTAGTATTTCCTTCTTTTCTCGAACTACCTACAAAAGCCATAACTTTCATACTTCTTTCCTCCTAATATTGATTCATTTTTGAATTTTCGTAGTGTCTATGCTTATTAAAATAAACATTCAGTTTATTTTCTAGTGAATTGTATTAATGTTGTTACTTTTATTTAAAGTCACTGAGCTTAATGTCGGGATTATGGTAACGCCCTCTTTTAACAGTAGATTTTTTATATTGTAATGAATTTTGTGGGCACCATTGAATACATGCAAGGCAAGATTCACATTAATGTCCCCAATTTGGTTTTCCATTCTTCATTGTTATATTGTTTGCGGGACAAACCTGTGAACATATTCCACATCCATTACATTTTACATCTGTCCAGAAATTTTTACCCATATTTTGAGGATTAAATGAAACATTGTACATCACCTTATACAAAGCGTCCATTGGTGCATTGCTTTTGTACTCACATGGTTGTCTTGTATTAATTATTGAGGAAATTTTTAATACTTGCTCTTTTTCTTCTTTAAAGCATTTAATCTTCTCTTCCTCCGAAGCAGGCGCCATAAGGAGAACATCACTACCAGGCATATTTATGGTAAATGCCGCTGATAAATTTACATCTTTCTTTTTTAAAGCTCTTTTTATTTCGTTAAATGGAGATCCTACCATTCCTCCATATGTTGCAATAGCGAAAACATAGGTATTCTTTTTTAGTTGCAAGTTTTCAACGAACTTTTTCACCATGCTAGGTATTCCGAAATTATAAATCGGAAAAATAAATCCTATTTTTTCTGATTGTAAATCTTGTGTAATAGATAAATTATCACGAGAAATCCGCACTATTCTACACTCCTCAACTTGTTCGCTTAAGTTCTTTGCCACCTTAAGACTATTTCCTGTGGCAGAAAAATAATAAATTGTAGTACTCATATTTAATCACTCCTTGATTTTTAATGGTATTTTTATTATACTAAGGTTAAATATAATTACAAGTACGCAGATTAAACTTACATAGTATAATCAACCATACTGACTTGTAAAATATAAGGAGGATTAATCCAAATGCAAGATATAACCTATAAAGAATATCAGGAACAAGTTAAGAATGTACGTATTGATAAGGATTGCGGAACCTATAAAACATTAGAAATTTTTCAAGGAAAATGGAATATTCGAGTACTTTTCGAACTAATAAAACATGATACTATCCGTTTTGGCGATTTAAAAAAACAAATAGATGAAATCACCAATACAATGCTTACCTCCACGCTTCGTGATCTAGAAAAAAGGGAATTGGTTAACCGAGTTCAATTCAACGAAATACCTCCACATGTAGAGTACTCACTTTCTCAGGCTGGTAAAGATTTATATCCTATTTTTATTGAGATGATGCAATGGAATAATAAATATCAACAATCCCCTAATAAAAGTAGAGAGTTCTAATATCAGTATGTAAGATTCAAAAGTGTAACTTTCTTCAACAAATAAGATGCGCAAACAGACCGCTCATCTTCAAAAAGCTTGAAAATAAGCGGTCTGTACGACTTTTAATTATTTAGTTGAATGATAAAGAATTTAGTTTTTAAAATGAAATTATGAACTGTAGCTTCATGTGTTCCGAGACACCATATCAAGAGCTACTGACACATTCACCCCGTCTGAAATTGCCTTTTTTCTCTTTTTTCGATCACTTTGTGAGAACTTATAAAATCGCTCAAAGTGCCTAAAATCAAGGAGTTTCAGATATCTTTCCGATGTAGTAGTATTACGGTCTCCACATGGCTTAAGGAGATAAAAAAGATGTCAATTGAGCCTAGTACCCCCTTGGATCAGGATATACTCTAATAATCTCTTTCTACAATAACTTATTCTTTTTGCAAAAAACATTTTGTTTATTATAACATGGTACTCATATTTTTGGGTATTTATCAAAAAATTACAACTGCAAACACTAAAATTCTTAGCATACTAAGAATTTTATCTTATTGATTTTCTCTACACCTTCATGTACTAGTGCATTTCCATAGTTTACAATCTGAAAGTTGAAACCCATCATTTGCTCCCTGGTTTAGGTCGATTGTTAACATCCCGAATTAAGTTTAAAAAGTATTCTTGTGATTTCTTATCCAGCTTTATAATCTCCTGATACAATTCACCGGTCATTTTAGGGTTTTCATTGTCGTAATCAAAGAACTCCTTCTCAGTCACACCAAGATATCTGCAAATCTCCACGAAATTAAGCATGGTAGGTAAATATCTTTGAGTTTCTATTGCATTTATAAAACTATGAGTTTGCCCTAAATCAAGGCTCATTTCACGAGCAGATTTATTCCGTTGCTCTCGTAAGGCAGCCAACCTTGTTGCGAAAATCTCTAAAAACGGATCTTTTTCCATAGTAACACCTCCCAATAGTATTTTACAAGATATTATTTCTTATTCATCGCTATATAAGCGTTATTTCACTTGACTTATATATTTATAGGAGTTATTATTTAATTATTATATGTTTTAACAAGATACTCAGAAAAATAGTAAATATATTACGATAGCTTAAAGCAATTGTTAGTATTCTTTAGCTTGAAAAGTAAGGAGGTAGCCACTAATAAAGTTTACAAAGGAAGCGGTAAAGAAAAGTGCCCAAAGTCAATCTAGAAGGAAAATACTCGCAGAATTAGAGTTTTAAATCGGTGCTCTAATATAAGTAGAATATAATTTAAATACGTTGATAATTAAACGCAAAAAAATCAGTAGACAATGACAAAGAAAATTGTCCATGGCAGGTAATAAAACAATGTATCACAATTTTTACTGCACAAATGGCGGCGTTTGAAATAATACAGCAAGCCAAACAGACGAACTCTACATAGATTCCCCAGATTGACTGCCTTGATGCCTGATACTGCTATAGTGAAAAATTAAGAGAAAGGTTATTTATAGAATCTTTCTCAAGAAGACACAGGCAGACGAAACATATTCAGTATATGATTTTTTACTTCTCTGAGTTGTAGCGTTTGTGGAACAGAAAAATAGATAAAAATACCCCCTTTCCGCTACAGGTATCTCGTTAATATTGGATAAGGGTGTGAAAGGATGAAGATATGAAAAATGCTGCGCAAAAGACTCTCCAGGCCCTTGTAGACCTCCGAATAGAGTTTGCAATCAGTCGCCTAAAAGAAAAGCCTAAATATATGGAACTTAATGAAGCCCAAAAAGCAACAGAAGCAAAGCTTGAAAAAATGTTACGAGATTCGTACCATAAAGAGCAAATACCTATTGACCTCTATTTTGAGAACCAATCAATCAAAGAAGGGTTCGAATTTGATGAGATATACTATCAAGGCTTGAAGGACTGTTTTTATTTAATGAAATTACTCGGTGTTATTCAGGAGGAAGGCTTATGAAATCTATCTTGCAAGCAATTTATAATGGTACTATTAATCCTAGTGAGTTTATCCTATCTGAAGATCCTGAATATCGTTCTGCAAACCAAAAAATTGGAGAAATAAAAACATATTTAAAGGATAGACTATCGGAGGAAGATTGTATGAAGTTCACTGAACTGGATGATCTTTTTAATCAAGTAATCTCCATGGATTCAGAATCATCCTTCTGCTATGGATTCAAACTTGGTACTTTGCTTATGATAGAAGTCTTAACGGAGAAAGAAAATATCATAAAAAAAATAGATTAATGGCTGATCTTTACTATCCGACATTTTGCAATCAAATAGAGAGAACATTTACTGTCCTTTCACTTTTTACCCTCCCATAAAGTCGAGCCAGCACATATATTACCGGTGTAGGCTCGATTTTTTTAGTATTACGTATTTAGTTTTATTTATTAATTCTTCTTCAATTACTCAACTGATTTCTAAAGTAACCCAAGAGCATCCATTTTTTTAACTGCATCCATTGCATTTGTGAATCATCGAAATAATCATTAACATCATGATAAAAACACCTTGTTTTTTAACTTGTATAAAACAAAGGCATCAAGATTTGCTCTCCTGATGCCTTTGTGTTTAACTCAATAAAATTGTGTTTTTGGGGGTAATCTTCGAAAATTCCGAATGTCATCTATGAAATGTTCTAAAAAACAGGGTTAAAAATGCACTTTTAGAGTCGAATTTTTGCCCGTTTTTTGCTCCAAAACGACTACATATAGTGGTTTACTCGTCTTATTTACCCTTAAAACCACATTTCGTCATCAGAACTATACTCTCAACGTGCCTTGAGTGTGTAATTCCAATGACCTAAGGGTCTGGTATCCCCCTGGCGTCAGCTCTTATTTTTCAAAAATTCTTCTTGAAATCTCTTTTATGAATTTCATTCGGCTACCAAACGAAGATAAATCATCACTCTTTTGATTATACTGTCCCTCGTTGCCCTACACAGAAACACTCTCTGAAGATGAGAATGCCCAGATGATAAAAAATATCAATCTCAAAACACATTAGTTTGTCTTGAGATTGGTGTATTGTGCTCGGTATATGGATGTCATGCTGTTTTGGGGTGAGGATTTGAACTCTCACGATTTACCTCTGTCATAGTATCAATCACTAATTTGCATTTATAGACTGTTTAATAATTCGAGAAAAACCTCATTTTTGCTTGAGTTTCCAAAAATACTTTTCATCGTATTCCACGTAGATTTAGGAACAGTCACTTTTATTTTACTTAATATAGTCTCAATAAACTGCCTCTCGAAAGCAATCCAAACTTCATCATAAATTACTTGTGTGCGTGCCGAATTCAAGTTTAAATCATTGACTGATCCAATATCTAAACGAAATCGGATTGGAATAGGAAGTTCTAATACCGCTTTTTGCCCCCAATTAGTAAAATTTCGGAACAAACTACATGGCACATCGATTCCATGTATTGATAGGCATGACGATGATTTGCACCTTTCCCTGAAAGAGTCATGGGCATTCACATCTCCATCCTCGTTTACTTCGATACTTGTGCTGGATTTGTGTATACAATTTGTTGCATATGAAATGCTGGAGGATAATGTAAATGACTCTCCTTCAACAATAACTTCTTTTTTGCAAATATCCAACTTCTTGAGAATTTGGTCGTGGTGATTTACTATATAGGCAATCTCAGCTTTTCCACGAAAACCTTTATCTTGGTCATTTAAGTCAAATGAAATAATCTTTATGTTATCCTCTTCGCTCCATGAGTACTCATCTTCCAATGTAAAGTCTAATTCCTCAAAAGTGGCAGGTGTACAAACTTCTCGATAATCATCGTAATATATTTCAATATCAAATGGCGGCAATGGAACCAACTTCTTTATACAAGATATAAATTCTTTTTTGTCCATACGCTGCCAAGGATGAACATCTCGAAGGCGAAGCGTCGTTTGAGTGCCTGGTTCATTACGCATTCCATTTTTAATTATAAATAAGCTATCATATCCTTCAATTGATATGCTGAGTGCCTCATCTGTTTGATATGAACCTAATATTTTTCTTGTCTCTACCTCCATGTTGTCGCATACCATAAAACAAGCTAATATTCCAATTCCAAATCGTGAAATCGGTTTAAATGTTTTTGAAGTTTCACTCATTAAGTCATAAAATTCAGTAGAGGTGTAGTATGATTGTCCAATATTTGTATAATAGCTGTCAACAATATGCTGGTTCATTCCTATTCCGTTATCTTCCACGATTAAATAATCAACACCATCTATAGTTTTCATAGATACCGAAATACGAGGAATATAATTATCTTTCCATCGTTCGCTGAGACTGCGCCTTAGCTGACAAGCATCGATGGAATTTTGCAAAAGTTCGCGTAACGCAACTTCTGGTTTTCCGTACAGCTTTGTTCCCATTAATAAATCTACTACTTGCCGCTTATTGAGTGTAAATTTTGTATCCCTGTATGAATAAATAGGCAAGTTTGTTTCAATATCTCGCTTTGCACCAATCTTCTTTCGATTCACATAAGCAGGCAACTTAATTTTATAAACTTCAATATCACAAATTTCGCTTGCTAAATTAGCCAGAACAAATGTGCTATTTTTCAATTCATCATCTATTTGATTACAAAAATCTTTTATTGAAGCTTCAATTGCGGGATGTGAACATTGAGCTGAAAATGTTACTGTATCTCTCTGAAATGTCCAACCTGACACAGAGAGATGTTTTACCCATTCGCTTAAAGACACTGCATTCTTAATTGTAAGGTGCGAAAATAGAATATTTGGAGTACGCTTACTATCAAAATCCATTATATCGGTTAGTCTTAGGATGACAGCTATAAATGGTACGCATAAAAAAGTATCTTCTCCACATAGCTTTATTGTTTCCATATCAAGCAAAGCTAAATGATTTTCATTATGGCTAAAACAGATTTCCGCCAATGTGGATGTAAGGTCGGCATCCTTATATTTTATTTTTCCTGCCCAATCTTTAGCTATCAGTTTTCGGGCACGGTCTGCATGCGTATTGCGAATGTAATTAGTTATAATTTGATCTTCCAGCAGTTGTGCTTTTGCATATTGTTCATTTTTCTGAAAAGATTCAATTTCTTGTAATTCACGAACAAAGCCGCTTCTAAAGCGCTGAAATGCAGCAATATCATTTTTGTATGGCACCATCTCATTCTCTAATAATTGGTTTTTCCATGCACGTATCAATTCGCCCTCAGGAGACATACCTATATCATGAAGAAATATAGACAGTATAATCATCATGATATCTGCCGTCGAAAGTTTTTCCAGTGTATCTTTGGGTATTAATTTACCTGCCAAATATAGCATACCAAAAATATGATCATCATCATGAAGAGTATACTCACGCATGTTCATAATGATGGATTTGGATATTGCTATTGCGTATTCTCCAACATTTTGAATAAGCGTTAGAATCGGATGTAATGACAAATCTTTTTTACACCTATCGCTTAATTCCTTATATAAACTTAGCTTTTCCAGCCTTATTAGCAAAGCATTTTCATTCACCGTAATATCCTCCAATCTGTTCGTATTCACTCATTCTTTATCTCTTAGAATTTAACATGTTTCTGAGTGCTAGCATCGTTTCGAAATCAATAAACTTTAATACTACTCGAAGAATTAAGTACACTTTATAATTTTTATTTTATCATCTTCATATAATGTAACCTGTAACCCTCTATTTCAAATACAAGCTTAAATGCTTCTCTAAAACTATCATAATCAAATTCTTTTATATCAAAGATATTTTGACCTTTAGAATGAGATTCTCTGTTCATATATCGGTTAAATGCAGCAAATCTAATTTCTTGCAATTCTGGACGCTGGAATACCTGAGCAAAGTCTTGTTTTTCTACAAAATTAAAAAAGTATTCCATTATATTTCTCATGCAGTTGGCAATTAAAGCTGGGGATTGCGTATTATCTTTTATAATTTGCCAATATGCCTGATAGTCATTTTGTATTTCTTCATACTTCATCTCTATAAATGAACTACCTTCACTATTCTTGCATAATCTATATAATTTTTGTAACTTCTTTCTCTCATCGTGATTGATACACGTTAATTCATAAAAAAAATACAAACTATGCGTTAATACGAATATTTGTTCATATTTTTCGGTACGTAGGAATTCATTGTGAATTAATCTTCCAATATTAAAAATGTATATATGGGATAAACTCGATATGGGATCATCTATAACAATAATTTTTCCCGTTGATATAGCTTCTGTCTTTGTTTCCCCTTTACAAAGTTCAATAAAGTATAGAAAGCTAATTACCATCTTCTCGCCTTCACTAAGGGTTTTAAATACATTAGAATTACTATTTTCTCTTTTCAAATGATATAAGGCTTCTTCGTCAGAATGTTTCTCAATAGTAAAATCACTTATACCAATATCAATTAATCCCTTTTTAATATTTTCAACAGCTTCATCAATATTAACTGTCTTCTTACTGTTTTCGTCCACTATCTTTTGTTGCACTTTTATATCATCTTGTTTTTTCTGCAAATTAATTTGCATTTCACTCGATGCTACCTTATAATCCTTTTCTGTTGTTCTATATAAATTGATTATTGCATCGTAATCAAATCGCATAATCTTCCAAAATTTTTCTTTAATATCATTCAAGCTCTTCTGCTTATTATCAATTTTTTCATTATACTCTCGTATTTCTACATTCACTTTATCTATAAGTACATTTATTTTTCCTACAATTTCATCAATCTTTTCTAATGAGACAATCATGCTAGGCATTTCTACTTTTTTCTTTAATCTATGTATATTCTCCGTTGTCACTTTGGTAATCTCTGCCAAACATATATCCAAATCTTTATTGTATTTCGTAAAAAATTCATTTTGTTTGAAATTCTGAATGTTTAAAAATTCATTCTTCGTAATATCTTCGTACTTTTCTAACAATTCAATTATCCGGTCCTTATCTTTTTGATAGCTTTCATCAAAATATCCCTCTATCTCTTTCAAAAAGACATCTGTTATCGTTTTTTGCTGGCAAAATGGGCAAATTGCTTGTCCATCTTCCATATGAACAAATTGTAATCCTTGATTTACCCAATCTGAATTTTTCATTTTCTCAATCAGTTCAGAAACGCTACTTTCTTTATTTCCTACAATTACCTTTGCTAATAGAGTAGAATTCTCAATCATAGATACATCAAATTGAATTTTTGTAACAGTTAACACCTTCTTTGCGTCACCTTGTAATGCAATAGCGTCTCTTTTCAAATCTTCCACACTATATGTTAACTTAATCGCAGGCATATCTAAGGAAACTATGTGTTGAAATAAAACTTCTTTCTTGCCCTTTAATCCCTCCAGACAATATTCGAGTACTCTATCGCCCCCAGAATATTCTGTCTTAATTTTCCAGACTTCTTTTTCGTACTCATCTTTTTGTTTTTGATACTTTAATAGTAAATTATTTGCATCTGTATCTAACTTCAATTTTTGTGTTAATAGTGTCTTAATATTATTTTTCGCATCGTCTATGATCGTCTTTACTGCTTTATTCTCTTTTGATAATGTAAAGATTCCATGTATATCTTCTGTTTCGTAAAAATTATCCTGTATAAATTGTTGATTATATACCAATAATTTATCTGTATTAAGCAAACCTTCCACTTTACATTTATCATATTTCGGATTATTTATACTATATAAAAAGCTAGAAAGTGTACTCTTGCCTGTTCCATTTAAGCCATATATTAAATTTGTTTTCTTATCCGTTAAAAATAAAGCTTCTTTTTTATAGCTTGCAATATCTTTCATAATTATTTTTGTAATCATGTGGCTAACACCCCCATATTCAATAATAATGCATTTTTGCAACCAAGGAATTGCAAAAATTTCCAACGAATCTACAATAACCTTCTTCTTCGAACATTGTGGCTACTTTGCATTCTCCAACTTCAGCAGTTATAATTCTCCCCAAACGCAATTCCGCATTTCTTTTTACCAGTACAATGTAAAGATTAGATACCATAAGCCCAATCTACTATAATACATACTGCTGTATTTCAATATAAGTAGTCTTAGCTTCAGCAATGGTAATATCCTGTTCATCTAAATCCAAGTCGATCATTATAGAGTCATCTGCCTTTTGTTTGGACCAAAGAACAATCGTCTCTACATGCCTTGATTGGTCAAAAAAATGCCGTTAGAGCCTTGTGAGACCTTGGGGAAAGGAGATGAGAAGTTGCCAATCACCTGTCAACTTAAAGTCGTCAGGTAACATTTCTAATTTTATAACTTTAAAAGATTATAGCAATATCAACAACATCATTACCATAATTGTATATCCTTTCCTAATACTTTTCAACATGTACTTATTTTTAAGACAATAATTTGCAGAATATTTAAATATCTTACATTTTACTCTGCAAGAGCTTAACATTAAACTTTCTTTCATCTTTACAGCATATTTCCAATTTATTACTAAACACAAAAATACAATCAACTTTATTTCTGACAATCTCTTCATCATAAACGCCGTTCTCACAAATATTTTCACTCAATACTTTTTGAGCCCATTTTTCATCAAAGTAGGGGAATGGAGGCAACTATCTTTGCCCTTCTCAATCCTCGTTGCACATCTCCAAACCACCTTACCCCGTTCTGTTCTTCTCCGATATGAGGCACCACAGTCTCTACACACAAGTAAATTTCCTAGAAGATATTTTCCATTATATTTGCTGATACTTGATTCCACCGTGCCATCTTCTTTGTGAACTAGCCTTGCACGTCTTGACATTTCTTCCTGAACCTTATCGAATACTTTGGCAGTAATTATGGCTGGATGACTATTCGTTATATAGTAACAATCTCTTTGACCAGCATTCTTGCTTTTTTTACTTGTTATAAAATCTTCTGTATATGTCTTTTGCAGTAGAGAATCACCCTTATATTTCTCGTTCTTCAGAATCTTTTGAATAACTGCTGTTGCCCATACTTCTTTCCCTGTAGCAGTATTAATCTGATGTTCTTCCAGATACTCTTTTATTTGTTGTAGTGTGCTGCCTTCCAAATACAACTGATAGATTTTCCTTATAATATCGGCTTCTTCTGACACGACTATCCATTCATCTCATCATTGTCACATTTGTAACCCATAGGTATTTTGACGACAAAGTCATCCCCACATTCAAATTTACGTTTGTATCCCCATTGAACGTTTTCACTCAAATTTCTGCTCTCCTCCGTTAAACGCAATATCAATTTCTTTTTCAGCTTCAAGAGAATTCAAGTTTTCCTTCTCAAAATAGATATTTATACCCCTTGCTTTTAAACCCCGAACAATTGTTAGGGTGTCTAATACATTTCTTGATAATCTACTGATAGATTTGGTGATAATGTAATCAATTTCACCTCGATATGCTTTCTGAAGCATTGCATCCAAACCGTTCCGGTTCTCTTTTCTAAGTCCACTTTCATAATCATAAAACACTCCGGCAAATTCCCATTCCTGATTCGTCTGAATCAACTCGGTATAATACCTTATTTGAAGGTCTATACTACTTTTCTGACTTTTGCGTTCTGTACTGACCCTGCAATATGCTGCAACCCTCAACTTTCCAATACTCTCCATAGAACTTTTTGCTGGAATAAACGTAACCTTTTTCATAATCAGATCCTCCTTACATTCAAATTTTTTTAGTGACTTAATAATATAGAAATGGCGTAAAAGTAAAAAACTCTTACGCCTCAAAGTAATCTTTATTCATTTTCAACTATTGATAAATCAACATAACTGCCTTCTTCAGCCAATCGGCGTAAATATTCCTTACCTCCGTCTACACTACATCTACCACAAGAACACATTACAAAATCATGCACAGTTTTTCATTCAATAATATCAACGCAGTATTTACATTGTATACTATTTTTTAATATTTTCTCCCGCTTTAACTTCTTGAAATCGCTCATGCTCATCTCTTTTGAATTATCCTTTCCGTCGCAACAGGACTACAACTTCTGAATGCACCGTCCCCGGAAACATATCCACCGCACATACCCGTTCCACCTGATACCCTCTCTCCTGCAGCACCACCAAATCCCTAGCCAAGCTGGTAGGCTTACAAGAAATATAAACAATCCTATCCACGCCATAATCAATAATTTTATCCAACGCCTTGGGATGAATCCCATCCCTGGGCGGATCAAGTACAATCAGATCCGGTTTGTCAGTTATTCCATCTATCACCTTAAGTACATCACCGGCAATAAATTCACAATTTGATAACCCGTTTCTTGCTGCATTTTCCCTTGCTGCAACAACTGCTTCTTCTACTATCTCAACCCCGATTACCTTCTTTGCAACCGGTGCTAAAAGCTGTGCAATCGTGCCGGTTCCACTGTATAAGTCAAAAATCAGCTTGTCCTTTGTTTCCCCTACAAATTCCCTGGCTGTACTGTAAAGCACCTCTGCTCCAAGTGAATTGGTCTGGAAGAAGGAAAATGTTGAAATCTTAAATTTTAATCCCAATAACTCTTCATAAAAATAATCTTGTCCATATAAAATATCCATACTGTCACTTTGTACTACATCCGCCTGGCTGTCATTATACGTGTGGAGTATTCCAACTATCTGTCCGGTTAACCCTAGTGTAAGCAAACGGTTTTTAAATTCTTCCAGGGCTTCAGCCTCTGGTATGATACCCCTTACATTTTCATTCTCGTTCCCCTCTTTAGCTCCCCACTGGGTAGAAGTAACCAGATTCACCAAAATCTCCCCTGTCTTTACTGCCTTGCGTACCAGGAGATGTCTTAAATAACCCACATGAGACAGCTTTTTATAAAAAGTTATCCCCATTTCGGTAAAATAATCCAATACACAAGTAAGAATCTGATTATAATCCGAATCCACAATACAACAGTCAGAGGTTGTAATAATATCATGAAAGCTGCCTTTTTTATGAAGCCCTAAAGCAAGGGGACCATCCTTAACTTCATCCCCAAAGGAGAATTCCATCTTATTCCGGTATCCCCATTGTAAGGGACTGCCTTTGATTCCTTCAAAGTTATAGTCAGAACAGACTGGATCCAACAGTCGCTTTACCTGGTCTGCTTTCATGTTAAGCTGGGTTTCATAAGGTATGGTCTGATAGGTACAGCCGCCGCAGGGACCAAAATGGCTGCACTTTGGTTCTTCGGTTTCTAAAGGGGATTTTTCCAGGACTTCAAGAAGCCTGCCTTCGCTTTTCCCTTTGCGTGCTTTGTTGACCATGAAACTTATCTTCTGACCTGGAAGGGTATTTTTTACCGATACTTTTTCATCTTCTATCTGAAGGATTCCTTTGTTTGGGAAATCAACTCTAATTACATTTCCGGTATACTGTATTCCTTTTTTCACGTTTTTATCTCCTGGCTTTTTTATTTTTATGCAATGAGAACATTATACGATATAACACCTGCATTTGTCCACCTGCTCCTGCCAGACCAGTTGATTCTAAATCCAAACGCTTCACTAAAGTTATTAAATTTGATCAAGTTTAATGTAATACAATAATTATAATAATCAAAATAATTTCCGCTTCTACTAATAATTGTATATTGTAATTATTTCCATCCCGCTTTTTAAGTTTACTGATACAGCCGAAAGTGCTAGAATAAAATACAATGAAAAAGCCTTTTAAAGATTTATTACATTCATCAAACACTAAATATTACGTATTCAATTGCGTTACACTATGAAACGAAAGGATACCGCAAAAACGATTTTAACCTATGGAACTAATAACACCTTCTATTTTGCGGCAATATCGCAAGGGAACCTGCGATATGTAATAGGTATAAAAATGACGAGAAAATATAAACTATATATTCTTTTTCTTCTTACGATAACTTTATTTACCGGCTGTGCCAGATTATCAGTCAATCCTGGTGATTCGTCTGCCGGTCAGCCATCAAAGGACACTATTTCTACTGAAACTTCTACACCCTCCTCCACTGCTGAGGTTACAAAGACTCCGACGGTTACAGCTGTTCCCACACTGTCACCGACACCCTCACCAACCAGTAGTCCGACTCCGACAGAGGTACCTGCTGCCGTTACCAAGGAAGAAAAGGCGGCAAAAATCCTTTCTCAAATGACCCTTAACGAAAAGGTTGGTCAGATGTTTTTTGTTCGCTGCATAAAGTCACAGGCATTGGTGGATATCGAGAACTATCATCTTGGTGGATATATCCTTTTCGGGGATGATTTTAAAGATCAAACGAAAAGCAGCATTAAGTCCACTCTGTCCGCTTATCAGAAAGAATCAAAAATACCTATGTTAATCGGGGTAGATGAAGAAGGGGGAACCGTTAACCGGATCAGCAGAAATCCAGCATTTCGCAAGTATCCTTTTAAATCCCCTCAGGATTTATATAAAGAAGGCGGTTTTGGTTTAATTACCAGTGATACCAAAGAGAAGGCCCAGCTACTTAAAAGTCTCGGAATTAATGTAAACCTTGCACCGGTCAGTGATGTTTCCACAGACCCAAAAGATTTTATTTATGAACGTTCCTTTGGTAAGAATGCCGAAAAGACCTCGGATTATGTGAAAACTGTAGTTAATCAGATGAATAAATCCGGTATTGGCAGCACCTTAAAACATTTTCCCGGTTATGGCAGCAATGTAGATACCCATACCGGCATTGCAATCGATGAAAGAAGCTATGATACCTTTTTGACCAGTGACTTTCTTCCCTTTATAGCAGGTATAAAAGCCGGTGCCGGAAGTATTCTGGTATCCCATAATATTGTAACGTCCATGGATAAAAATCACCCTGCTTCCCTGTCCCCCAAAGTCCATCAGCTTCTTCGTGATGAATTAGGTTTTCAAGGTGTTATTATGACGGATGATTTAAGTATGGATGCGATTAAAGACTATACCGGTGATGAAGAAGCCGCAGTTCTCGCCATTTCTGCCGGGAATGACCTGGTGGTGGCTACGGATTATGAGGTGCAGATTCCGGCAGTTCTGTCTGCTATCAAGAGTGGTGAACTGACGAAAGACCGTATTGATGAAGCTGTAACCAGAATACTGCTTTGGAAACTTGACCTTGGATTAATAAAGTAAATACTGAAATTGACTTATCATTAACTTAAGTATACGTGAAAAGAAGAAGGCTTTCGTTCAAGTGTCAGCATACTGACACTTTCAAGCCTGAGCGGACCTGACAGCAATAACTTTTTCTCCCTGAGGTACGCATCCTGCACGGATTGCTTTTTATATTACGAGGATAGTTCAAAGAACGTTCCTTGTCATATAAAAAGAATTCCGGTCAGCGTCCTTAAACACACTGCCGGAATTCTGATCCAGGGTAAAACGTTATACCCTTATTTTTACCTTTCTTAAGATCAACTTCACAAATTCAGATATTACCACCACACTGATGGCAACGCAGAATATCTTAATCCACATTATGAAATCCAGTGGTATTGTAGTAAAGAAAGCTCCTGCGAATTGTATAATTAAAATCTGCAATATAAACGTAATTGTAATAACCAATAACATGGTTTTATTTTTTAACAAATGTTTGAATATGCTATTTGAACTTAATTCCCTGCAATTGAACGCATTGAATAATTGGAATATTGCAAATAAGGTAAAGAGCACCGTAGGCATCTGCTCCTTTGTAGCACCTAAAAAGTTAAATAGGTACTGGGATAAAAATACAATTGATATATAAGCCCCTGTTATTCCGATTCTTGCAAACATTGCCTTTGAAATAATATTCTCACTTCGTTTCGTTGGCAGGCGGTTCATAAGATCATCATGGGTCGGCTCAAGTCCTAAGGTAAGGGCTGGCGGACCATCCATGATTATGTTAATCCATAAGAGCTGTAACGCTGTAAACGGTGCTTTTAAGCCTAACAGGATGGAGACGAATACAACAATTACGGAAGATACATTAACCGTTAGCTGAAACTGTATAAACCGTCTGAAGTTTTCGTAAATTCCCCTTCCCCAGGCAACTGCTTTAACAATGGTGGTAAAGGAGTCATCAAGTAGTACGATATCGCTTGCTTCTTTTGATACTTCTGTACCGGATATACCCATTGCAATACCAACATCCGCATTCTTTAGTGCCGGTGCATCATTGATTCCGTCACCGGTAACCGCAACCACATTTCCCTGGGACTTTAACAGTTTTACCACTCTCATTTTGATAGTAGGAGTGCTTCGGGCTATAACACTTATTTGGGGCAGCATTTGCAGCAATTCTTCATCGCTTAAATCAACAAGTTCTTTCGCTTCCACTGCCTTATGTTCTTTGCTTAACAGATGGAGTTGGTCTGCAATGGCGGTAGCAGTAATAATATTGTCTCCGGTAAGTATCTTTAAATCAATTCCAGCAAGACGGCAGTTTTTGACCGCGTCGTATACATCCTCACGTAAAGGATCGGAGATAGCAACAAATCCATCAAAAACCATATTATTTTCCATAGAAGCATGATGAAGTTCATCTTCATAATCTAACATGCTCTCAAGTTCTTTATGGGCAAATGCTATGATACGCATTGCACGTTCCTGAGCGCTTTTCATATACTTCTCAATTTCTTTTTTTTCTAATTCAGAAATCTTACACATGGTGAAAACACATTCCGGACTGCCCTTTACATAGGAAATAATCTTGTTATCCACCTTACTGATTGTAGTCATGTGCTTTAATTCTGAGGAGAAAGGAAATGCATGCAGTACTTCGTGATCCGCTCTCTCATCCTTGTAGGACTTATTACTTTTCTGTCTGATCACCGACCGCTCATAGAAATTAAGCATTGCACATTCGGAAGGGTTTCCGATAAAGGAGCCATCCTGGGAGATATCAGCGGTGGTGTTAAGACAGACATTATGAATTATCCAGTTTGAGGTAAGTTCCTTGGGATTTTCATGCCATTTATCATCATAATAGGCTGTGACAGTCATCTTGTTTTCTGTCAAGGTGCCGGTTTTATCTGAACATATGACATTAATACAGCCTACCGTTTCAGAGGCTATCATTTTCTTCACTAAGGCATTCTGACGGGAAAGCTTAATAATATTAATGGAAAGAGAAACTGCAACAATTGTCGGAAGTCCTTCCGGTACTGCAGCTACAATGAGGACGATACTTGTTACAAAAGCTTCTAATACATTCTCAAAGGTAAGGCTGCCTGCCACGGCGAAGGAAATTATCTCTGAGATAAAAACGATTGTGGCTGCAATAACCCCTAAAAGTGTAATGGTTTTACCCAATCTGGACAGTTTTTCCTGAAGGGGTGTGGTACTTCTTTCGGTTTTTGTCAGTTCACTTGCTATTTTTCCGAATTCGGTATCATCACCTACCGAAGTAACCACCATTTTACAGTAACCGCTGGTAATGTAATTACCGGAATAAAGCATATTATATCGTTCTGCTAAAGGTGCCTTTTCATCTAAAATAATGATTTCCGCTTCTTTTTTAGTAGGAACACTTTCACCGGTTAATGCAGATTCATCTGCTGCCACCCCAGTACTCTCCAGTAATCTTCCATCCGCAGGAATTTTATCACCGGTGGAAAGTAAAACAATATCACCTGCTACAAGGTCTTTTTGACCTAATAATATAGTATCTCCATTCCGTATTACTTTGATCGTAGTATCCTCGCTGATCTTAGATAAAGCCTCAAAGGCCTTTGCGCTTTTTCCTTCCATAATTACGGTAATGATAACCGAAAGAGAGATTGCCGCAAAGATTCCAAGACATTCCAAAAAGTCTGCCTCTCCTCCTGTGGTGGCACGTATGATATTTACGATAACAGCTATGATACCAGCTACGATAAGCATTATGATCATAGGCTCACTCGCTGCTCCCCAGATACGCTTTAATAAAGATTCCGGTTTTTCTCTTGTGAGTGTGTTGCTTCCGTACTTCACTTTATTACGTTCTGCTTCTGATGTCGTTAACCCTGACAATGAATCTGTGTTCAGCCGTTTCAATACCTCTTCACGGCTTTCCATAAAGTCCATCATGTAAGTTCCTCCTATTGTTAGATTCGTTATAAAACACATGAAAAATCCCTGCAGCAGACTGTACAGCAATTTGATTTGCTGGTGCTGCAAAAAATTGTAAGAGAGCTTTTTTTATCAGTCCGAACATTACAACTGCCTTTACGACACAAAAAGACTCATGTGTAGCATTATGCTACACATGAGTCTATATATATTCATGTACAGCAATAACAGCTATACATGAGTCTCGTTCATTAAGACAAGCCAGACTAAAGAACAGTCAGTATGTTGACTTGACACACAATTCTTTGTGCAAACTACTCCCTCACGGGTATTTTATAATTATCAATAATATAACAGATGTATAAAACATTGTCAAGCCTAAGATTTCATTAATTTAAGGTCAAGATTAAGCCTTATATTAAGACAAAATAAGAAAAACTATATCTAAAATACTTTATATAAGTCATTCAGTCATTCAAACTTCGCAGTTATTTTTGTCTTGGTATACTTGATAAAATCAGCAAGGAACGTGGTTAAGAAAGCATTGATTATGCTATGTTTTATAAGCTTAGGATTCTGAGCCTGGAATTTACTAATGATTTTTTCATGTGGTAAAGCAAGACCCAAAAAGCACAAACTCCTCGCTATGCTCGTCAAACAGTGTGCATTTTGAGTCTGAACCACCTGAAAAAGTCATAAGTGAATGATCAGACTCCGAATAAAGCGCTTATGAAACATAGCATAATCATGCTTTCAATTTAGCTTTAGGGCTGATTTTGTCAAGTATTTTTAAGTTTATTAACTGCGAAGTTTGAGTAAATCACTTAAATCTATAATTACATCATACTATGAATTAAACTGGTTTCTTATGCCATTACTATATAAGTCTTATTACTTCTCTGATCCAGTCATCAATTTCTTTTTGAATTTATAGTACTCTCTCTCTTCTGTTCTGCTATTGCTTTTTCTGGGGGGCTTTCCTTTTTTCCGTTACTGCTTTTTGCCTATCTTCTGCCGCTTTCTTTTTCTCCAAATCACCTTTCTTTCTGTAATCTATCGCATTCTTTTTCTCAATCTCAGTTTTTCTTCTGTCGTCTATTGCTTTCTTTTTCTCAAGTTCAGCTTTCCTTCTGTAATCTATCGCTTTCTTTTTCTCAAGCTCAGCTTTTCTGTCGTCTATCGCTTTCTTTTTCTCAGGTTCAGCTTTTCTTCTGTCGTCTATCGCTTTCTTTTTCTCAAGCTCAGCTTTTTCTCTAACTTTTGCTTTCTTCCTTTCATCAGCAGCAGCTTTCTGCTTTTTATCCGCAGCAGTCCGCTTGGCAGCAGTAAGATTCCTGCTCTGCTTAACCTCTTTCACTGATTCAGCAGATCTTACAGCTGATTGTTTATCCTTTCCTGCTGCATCACTGTTTTCCTTAAGTCTAACCTGTTTTACAGCAGATTCTGATGTGGTAGCTGCATAAGACTGATTCACTCCAAATATAAATGGGGAGGATACCAGTAATGCGCCGAATGCCATTACTCTTAACTTTCCTAGTAATGTAATGGATTGTCTTTCCTTATCGTTTCTTTGGTCGCTTTTTGTACTTAATTTCATAAATCAACATCCTTTCATTTTGGGGACAACACCTGTTATCTTATTGTCCTCCACGAAACGAGGCTGCTGCAAAATCATATGAATATTAGCTGTTTATCCGCCCGGACTTAAAATATAAAATTCAGTGATTTAAAAGTTTATCCCAGGTTCAACTACCAATCTATAATTTTACAACGCCCTATATCTATAAACTGTTTTGGTAACAGATTAAGTTTAGGATAAGGATGCATCATAGTTGAATCAATTCTGTGATAAGTTAAGTAACGCTTCCCCTTTCAACCGGTATATCCTCCAGCCACCATTTTGAACGGCACCTATGCTTTCATAAAATTTAATGGATGGTTCATTCCAGTCCAGGCAGGTCCATTCCATTCCCCAGCAGTTTCTCTTAACCGCCAATTCTGCCAGATAAGCTAACACAGCTTTCCCAAAACCCCTCCCTCTGTAGGATGGTCTAATAAAGATATCTTCGAGATAAAGCCCCGGCTTTCCGATAAAGGAAGAAAAGTTATAAAAGTACATGGCATAACCGACAGTTACCCCATTAAGTTCTGCAAGTATGACCTCCGCGACTTTCCTGTCAAAAATAGATTCCCTAAGGTCTTCCCTGGATGCTATCACCCGGTCTTCCAGCTTCTCATAGACTGCCAGCTCCTTGATTAAATCATAGATTAATGTGATATCCTTTTCTTCCGCAAATCTTAAAGTAAATTCTTCTGTTTGATTCATGCTGTATCTCCTTTATTTTTCCTTTTATCTTTATTTCCTTTTATCTGTTTTTCCTTCTATCTGTTTTTCCTTTTACTAATTTCCTCCTGAATCCGTTTTACCGCCAATTCTATATCCTCATCCTCACAATTACATATGCAGAGCCGGATCCCTTCCGCATGTGGAAAGTCTTCAATAAAACAGTTTGCCGTATTGCTAACGATTATCCCTGATTTTGATAACGCTTTTAGGATCGACTCTGCCTTATCTTCCAGTTCAAGATAGGCATAAAGACCGGTAGGCGGAATATGGCAGATCACCTTATGATTTAACCACTGGTTGCAGGCATTTTTTAGAGTTTCCATCTTACCTTTATAAAACTTTTTCGTCCTTGCCGCATGGGATTTATACATGCTGCTTTTTAGGTAAATTTCTAATGCACCCTGAGTAAGTACGGTAGTGTTTAAGTCCATGCACTGCTTATACGTTAAAAATTCCTCCTGTAACACTTTGGGAAGGATCGTCATGCCAAGGCGCATTCCGGGAAGGATTGTCTTGGAAAAGCTCCGTATGTATATGATTCTTTCCTTATCACCTAAAGCATATAACGTATCTGTCCTTTCATTTCGTTCTAAGTCCGCCACATAATCATCTTCAACGATATAGACCCCATATTGTTTTGAAAGCCGAATAATTTCCCTTTTCTGCTCCTCGCTGTAGCAAAAGCCGGTAGGATTTTGATAACGGGGCATGGTATAAAAAAACTTGATACCGCCTTGTTTAAAGATTTCTTCCAGTTCCTCTAGATCAATTCCCGCAGCCGTTCTTCTTATTCCAAGAACAGGGATATTATTGCATTTAAGAACTTTCAGCATAACTGAATAAGTAGGCTGTTCCACCAATACTTTCGTATTCTTACCGGGAAATGACATAGCTGCCAGGATATATAAAACCTGTTGTGCTCCATTCGTTATAAAGATATCCGTATCCTTCGTAAAGATCTGGAAGTTCATTAAATGTTTGGCCAGTACCGCCCTTAATTCCTCCATTCCCTGAGGGGAGGAATACTCGAACAGCTTATTTTTATATATCGATATAGATTTCTCCATACAGTGATAAAAGTCCTTATATGGATTAATGAAATCGGGAGGGCGTACCGAAACTAAATCTATACCGCTCTTTTTATTAACTGGAATGTTAGACTTTACGACATAAAACCCGCTTTTTAAAGCAGAATATATCAAATGCTCCTCCTCCAGCAGACTATAGGCTTTTAGTACGGTATCTGAATTGTAACCGCTGTCCCTGACATATTGTCTGACCGACGGCAGTTTTTCACCGGGTTTATAATGACCTTCCTGGATTTCTTTCCTGAGAGCATCAGCAATCTGATTATATTTATACATTTATATGGTCCTCCCATCTTATCTGTACCGGTACAGATGCCAGATTCTTATCTTGCCTAATTACTATGGTTTTCTTATGATACTTGTAAGTGAATAAAATTACTAATTACTATATCACAAAAATAAAAAGGAGAGAATAGATTATGAAAAATATGCCGGTAAACTCAGAGGAATTAACCCACAGTACGAAAAAATTCCCGATAAACTTTAAAGAATTAGAACAGATTATATCAAAATACCCTACTCCCTTTTACATCTATGATGAGAAAGCAATAAGAGAGAATATACGTAGGCTTTACAAAGCTTTTTCGTGGAATACAGGCTTTCGTGAATATTTTGCAGTAAAGTCTGCTCCAAACCCCTTTATCCTGAACGCATTTAAAGAGGAGCACTGCGGAGTGGACTGTGCTTCCCTTACGGAATTGATTTTAGCGGATTCCTGCGGATTTTCAGGGGATGATATTATGTTTACCTCTAATGTAACCACAAAGGAGGAATTTATGAAGGCCAAGAGCCTTGATGCCATTATCAATCTGGACGATTATAGCCACATAGATTATTTACAAAACTGTGCTGGTATACCAGAGCTTGTCTGCTTACGCTTAAATCCCGATTGCACCATCACATATCAGGATAACATAATTTTGGATTATAAGAATTACAAATTTGGATTTACAGAAGATGCATTCATTGAGGGCATAAAGCTGCTTAAAACGAAAGGAGCCAGAAGGTTTGGACTTCATTGTCAGTTCGGTTCCCACCGACGGGAAGCAGAATATTTTGGTGATAATGCAAGACTGGTATTTAAAAAAGCGGTTGAAATTAGTACCCTCGCCGGCATTACACTAGAGTTTATTAATTTAGCCGGCGGAATAGGGATCCCTTATAAAGAGGATTCTCCTGCGGATATCGAAGCCATCAGCTGGCACATAAAAGCCGCTTATGATGAAGTGCTTGGCACTGCGGGTCTTACTTCCCTTCCATTATATCTGGAACTTGGAATCTTCATGACGGGACCTTACGGATACTTTGTCTCATCCGTCCTCCATGTAAAAGAAACCGTCAAAACCTTTCTCGGTCTTGACGCTTCTACCAACTGCTTTATGAGTCCTTTACGATATTCCAATTATTATCACATCACAGCTGCCGGTAAAGAAAAAGAAGAACCGAATCAGGTATATGACATTACCGGCGCGTTATGTGAAAATAGAGACAAGTTTGCCATTGATTATCACCTGCCCAGGATGAAACCAGGTGATGTGTTGATTTTTCATGATGCCGGAGCTTATACTTACGCTCATAGCCATAACTTTAACGGTAAGCTAAGACCGGCAGAACTACTGCTTTGTACAGATGGCTCCGTGAAACAGATCAGGCGGGCAGAGTCAACAGCCGATTATTTTGCAACTTTGGATTATCCGATAAAATCCAGGTAATGCCCTTATTATGCCTGAATGATTTCCCGGTCAACATGAATTAGTTCGCCTTCTGTGTTACCCTCTATAAAATTAATGATGGTATCCATCATACTGTCTGCATGGGAGGTGTCGCCCGCAACTAAAGTAAGCCCAAGGACCGTTATCTGATGGATATCCTGCTCTTCTATCTCTGCTATGGACACATTGAATTTGTTACGGACTTTTGCACACATACTTTTCACCACCATACGTTTTTCTTTTAGAGAATGAACCCAGGGGGTGTGTATTTTAACTTTCAGCGTCCCGATAAACATGCTTATGACTCCTTCTTTTCCACTCTGCCAACTGAAGCCGCATATACAACAAATTCATTGTCCTCCTCAGCGGAAGGCGTTGAATCAAGACCGAGAAGAGCATCTGCCAGCGGCTGTTCATAGGCGCCGATTCCACAAGTTCCACAGCCTATGGCCTCACTGGCCAGATATAAATTCTGGCACAAATGACCTGCATCTAACAAGGCATATTTCTGTGCATTCGTAGTATAACGCCACTCTGTACGGTATGGTACCACGGTCCATACAAACGCAACCGGTGCATTTGCAAAAAATGCCTGACCGCAATATGCTGCATCTACCTTTTGAATCTGATTTTCTATCGTTCCCAAGAACTCCAATGCATGCTCAAGAGGTAAGTAATGATAAAGCCCCTGTTCCAAACCATTTACCCGATTTACAAACAGATAGGTTTCAAAAGGATGTCTTGCACCTGCCGAGGGTACTGTTCGTATCGTAGCTTTTCGTCCTGTCCCGATAACCTTCTTAACCCCCTGGCTTGCCCATAATAAGAAGGCCAGTTCTTCTAACTTAAGGGATTCATCCGTATATTTACGTTTACTGGTTCTGGTATTGACAAGTGAAAGAAAATCATTATTAATAACTACCTGGTCAAATTCTTTCGTCAGGGGAATTATTTTGTCGCTTATTTTTTCTTTTGTTAACGGAGGCTGTGTTACTCCCAAATCCTGATCACTGTCAATATCGTCATCGTTTGTTTTCATGACTTCTCTTAATTCCTTTAATTTAGCCTTTAATTGTTCCTTATCCATAACTTCTCCTTCAAACTTAAACTTAGTTTTATTCATATGTAGAATGTATGAATAAATCCCTTTTCTCTTACTGATAACCTTTTTCTCTTATCAATTCACTTTTCAATTCAATTATCAATTCCACTTTTCAATTCACTTCTCATTTCACTTTTCATTTCACTTCTCATTTCACTTTTCACTTACTGTTTTCATTCTCCGGAATTACTTTTTATTTAAATTTCTCACCTGTCAGCTTTTCACTTAGTTCAAATAACCGTTTTGCATCCTTTTTACTTTTGGCGGCTTTTGAAGTTTTAGACATCCAGCAGCGGTAAAAATACTTTCCGGTAATTTTAGCTACGTCAGGGCTGGTAGCAAGGTAAATCGCAGTACTGGCACCCATTTCGGGGGTAATGAAATAAGGTTTTAACAAACCTACTAAGGTTTTCCCAAACCCTGTATTCCTGTCAATTCCCATGGAAGTTGCCACTGCTCCGGGATGGCAGCAATTAACGGTGATTCCCCTGTCACGGAGACGTTCTGCAAGCTCTCTTGCAAATAAAATGTTGGCAAGCTTGGACTGGCTGTAAGCAGTTACCACATTAAATCCATATTTTAAATTATAATCATTAAAATGTATCCTGCCGATTTTATGTGCACCGGAGGCTACCACCACAATTCTGCCGCCTTGTTTCATTCGGTCTAATAACCTTAGTGTCAGTAAAAAGTGACCAATATGATTTACCCCAAATTGCTCCTCCAAGCCATCTTCCGTTTCCCTTCTGTTCAGAGAAATGACCCCGGCATTATTGACCAGCACATCCAGTTTTTCATATTTTTCTTTAAACTCCTCCGTAAATTGACGGATATTCTCCAGGCTGGCAAGATTACATAACATAAGGGATAAATCTCTGCTCTCTACTTCCTGTAATTCCCTTAATGCTGCCTCTCCTCGTTCCCTGCTTCGGCAAAGCATGATTACCTGATATCCCTGATCTGCAAGAGCGGCTACTGTCGCTTTACCCATACCGGAATTAGCGCCGGTAACTAAGGCTGTTTTTTTCTTACCTTCCTCGTTCGGAATGGATTGCTCCTTCGACTCTGACATTTCTGGCTCCTTTCAGCTATATCGCATTTATAATCTGATACTCATACAAATACTGTTACTGTCTTCCTTATACTGTCCATAGTTTTCCATAATCTCAAAACCCAGTTTTTTATATAAAGAGATTGCTTCAATCTGCTTTTGACCGGTTTCAAGTATCATGGTCTCATATCCTTTTTCTCTCGCGCTGTCAATTAATTTTCTTACTATATATGTACTATAACCATTTCCCCGATATGCCTTGTTTACATATACTCTTTTTGATTCCACTACTTTAGGGGCATATTCTTTAAAACCCCCACATGCAAAAGGTGTACTTTCATCATACAAAAGCAGGACATCCCTGATATGTAAAAGACCGTTATAAGCCGTATACTTACTCTGTTCCTCACCATATATCCCATAAAATTCTTTTTCTACTTCTTCTGAGAGCTTAGCAAAATCGGTATCGTCACCGTCAGTATATTTCTCGATAAATTCCATATTTTCTCCTAATAGTTATATTACATTAAGTAGCACTAATAAAACACTCTTTTCTTCTGTTTATGGATTTGATTTGTTAAGGTCTCTGTTTGAACTCCGTTTCTTAACAATTATACTCCACGAAAGAAGTCACATAAAGCCTTTACACTCTCTGCCTTAGTCGCCCAGGAGGTTACGAATCTGACCGCACTATGAGTTTCATCCATTTTCTTTTGGATGGAGAACACGAATTCCTTCTCCAGTTTTTCAATGGTCTCATTTGTCAGAATCGGAAATATCTGATTGGTGCCAGTCGGTGCTAAAAAGGAATAACCCAGTTCTTTTAAGACCCCTGCTATCTTTTCGGCCATTTCATTGGCATGGGCTCCTAATTCAAAATAGAGATTATCGCAAAACAAGGCTTCAAACTGGATACCCAGAACAAAACCTTTTGCCATTAATGCACCTCTTTGCTTAATGAGGTAACGGAAATCCTCCTTTAACTCCTCCTTGCAGATAACCAGTACTTCTCCAAGAAGAGCACCATTTTTGGTGCCACCGATATAGAATACATCCACTAACTCTGCAATGTCTTTTAACTCCAGATCATTTTCCTGACAGGTCATAGCCGACCCCATACGGGCTCCGTCTAAGAATAAGATTAATCCATTTAATTTGCAGATGTGATGGATTGCGGATAATTCTGCCTTCGTATAGATGGTTCCTACCTCTGTGGTATCGGAGAGGTATACCATCTTAGGCTGTACCATATGTTCATCGGTATGATAGTCAAGGGCCGCCTGTATAATAGCAGGGGTAAGCTTTCCGTCTTTGCAGGGCATGGCAATTACTTTATGTCCCGTGGCTTCAATAGCTCCTGTTTCATGTACATTAATATGTCCCGTATCCGCAGCAATTACGCACTGGTGTGGTCGCAGGAAGGAGGATATGACTAAGAGGTTGGTTTGGGTGCCTCCTGGTATAAAGTGGATATCTGCCTTGTCATTGAATATCAGCTTATAGATATATTCCTTGGCTTTCGACGTATGAATATCTTCTCCATAACCCGCATTCTGTTCCAGATTGGATTTTATTAATAAATCAAGCACCGCCGGATGAGCGCCTTCGCTGTAATCATTTATAAAACTATACATAGGTCTACCTTATTTAATGAGTCCTTTATTAGTTCCCACTCATTACAATTCCTTTCTCTGTTCACTGAAATCTTGTTTTATATGCAATATGATGTAACTATGCAATGTGAAGTATCAATACAATATGGTTTATCAATCTAATATAAGTATCATAGCTAAATCTCCATAAGTCTCTCTGCTATGGCATCCATATAACATTGATCCGTTCCACAGCAGCCTCCTAGTATTTTAAACTTATATTCCTTACAAAGCTTAATCATTCCCGCTGACAATTCCACCGGGTCAGAAACAATAATATCACCGCCGCCTTCTAACTCCTCCGGTGTCATTGGTGATGCGTTAGCCTGAATTCCCATAAAACGTTCCCTTACAACCGCTGTCTGATTAAAGGTCTGTGACAGCGCTTTATCTAAAATAAATGGATGGACACAGTTCGTCATATAACAGACTGGTTTACGTACTGTCTCACTGTCAATTATTTTAATGGCCTCAGAGATGGCAGTCCCATCGATTAATCTTCCATTTTCCCGAATCATAAAACTAATGATATAAGGTAACCCTGTATCCTCCATGGCATTTGCCATACCAACCGCCTCCGGCAATGCAGGCATAATACCTGCAAATAGATAATCTGCTTTTGCCGCTTTAAATAATTCTGCCTGCCAGGAATGAAAGTTATGTGCGTCCCTGGTACTTAATTGCTCCGTTGCCTTATAGGCGTCCCCTTTACAACCCATCAAACCGCCAATCAATACCGGATGGGAATATTCCTCACTTAAATGCCGCATAAAAGCAACATTATCTTTAATAATATCCGCACTATATGCTGAACTTCCTACCCGTTCCCTATTTGCTCTCCTGGTAGGTGTGGTTAACATAACCGGATATCCGAATTTTACACCAGTTTTAATATACTGACTGTATATCTCTTTTAAGGCACTTCTGGACTGTTCCTTGTATATATGACCAGCTAATGCCACCGGCTCGTCTAAATCCAGGAAGTATTCATGTTTCAGCCGTTCTCCGACTGCGCCTTCCATTAATAATATCTTATTATTTTCATAACTTTCCAAAAAATTCATCCGTTGCTCCCTTTTTTAATAAGGTTCATCTTTACCAGGATAATTATACCACTGTTATTTCTTACTTTCTACCCTGTAATAAATTAGATAAGTAATGGTAATCCGTTTTGAAAAGACCTACCCATAGCTTTGGCTATAGGTAAGTCCGTATTTATACTTGTTTTTATTTTACTTTCTCATACTGTTTAAACTTCTCGTAATCGGCTTTTTTACACTCCAAAGTAATCCATATGCCATCGGCTTCATACTTGGTGGATTTTATAGCTGCGTGTTCATTGAAATAAGCTACCACATTTCCCTTATCATAGGGTATCAGCATTTCCAGTTCTACATAATCTTTAAATACCTGTTCCTTTATCCTGTCTGTCAATTGCTCCATACCAAGCTTTTTCTTGGCAGATATCATAATTATATTATCTGTCTCTGCCTCAGGCTTATCCTTTTCACTGTTATCTTCAGATAGCCGTAAGTCAATCTTATTATAAGCATATATTTCCGGGATGTTGTCAGCCCCGAGTTCTTTCAAGGTTTCTTTCGTAACCTCAATCTGCCTTTTATAATTGGGATTGGAGTAATCCACCACATGCAGGAGCAAATCTGCCTCTGCAACTTCTTCTAACGTGGAACGGAATGCTTTTACCAGATGATGGGGCAGTTTACTGATAAACCCTACGGTATCTGTTAATAAAAAGGATTTATGATCCGGCAGACTGATGTTTCTTACGGAAGTCTCCAGGGTCGCAAACAGCATATCCTTTTCAAATACCTGCTTTTCCATATCAGAATGGTACATTCCCAACATGGTATTCATAATGGTAGACTTTCCCGCATTGGTATATCCTACTAGTGCAATAACCGGAACCTCATTCTTTTTACGGCGTTTGCGCTGGTTTTGACGCTGCGCTACTAAAACTTCCAGTTCTTTATTCAGGGCGCTGATTCTGTCCTCTAATTTTCTGTGATCCAGCTCCAGCTTCTTTTCACCGGTCCCTTTATTTCTAAGACCGGAACCTCCTCCCTGACGTCCCAGCGCATCACTGGCACCGGCTAATCTGGGCAGCATATACTGAAGTCTGGCAATCTCTACCTGAAGCTGCGCTTCTTTGGTTTTTGCCCTATTTGCAAAGATATCCAGAATCAAAACCGTCCGGTCTATTACCCGGCATTTTAAGACTTCTTCCAGATTGCGGACCTGTGAGGGAGATAATTCGTCATTAAAGATTACAAGATCTGCTTCTCTTTCTTTGACAAATTCTAAAACCTCCTCTAACTTGCCTCTGCCAAAATAATGTATAGGATTAATTCTTGACAGGTTCTGGCTCATTTCCCCTACCGTTTCAATATCGCAGGCTTTAGCCAGATTACATAGTTCCTCCATTGAATTATTAAAATCTGCATTATTGTTTAAATTAGCTCCTAAGAGTATCGCTTTTTGTCTTTGTTCCATATAATATCCTCCATTTAAAATTTGGTAAACAGACTTCTGCCTGCAAAAGATAAACGGAGAATATCAGCCCACTTTTTACTATAAATGCCCTTTTTATTCCTATAGCAGAGGCTTTTATTGCCTAGTAAATTCAAAATAATTTTCTGTAAAAGAACAAGCATCATAACCTGCCAGGTTTTAGCATAGACGCGCTGCCACATCAGTGACACTTTCCACTTAAATTTAATGCGTATTCTGCTTAAGGTGCTCTTTATTTTAAGAGATAAGTTCAGAGAACTTTCCTCGTAAAATAAATAAAAGATATAGAAAAAAGAGGGCAGAACCTCCCTCCTTTTATCCATATCATTCATTTTGATTCGTTCAAAAAGGTTTTCTTAAAAATAGGCAGACCAATCCCGTTTACCCTGCATTAGCAGAGTGTTTTAGCATTATGAAATTATTCACATATCGCTCCAAGACGAAATTTAATCCAAAAAATTCCCATTTTTAAGCAACCCTCCAATCCTAAAGTTATACTCATAATACCATACTGATACCACAACTGCAAGGAAATATTATATCTTCCAGTTTAAACACCTTCCAGATTTTTAATCATATTCGGTGCTTCTTCCAGTTTGACATGATTGATTTCCTCTAACGTCGCACTCTTAAAGGCCGGCGCTTTCTTAATTACCTTAACCCATATAAGCGCAAATCCAAATAAGATTACCAGTAATACAAAGAATATCTTATAGATAAAAATTCTGGCTTCTCCTTCTGCAATATTCCAAATCATAAATACATCTCCGGCTATGCATAGTATCTGAGGGATTCCTAATAATGTAAGCTTATTATTCCGACCAGGTGCCTTCGGATACCTTTTCCTTAACACCAGCACTGTTATATTTACCATAATATAAGACGTAAGCCAGAAACAGGATGCTGCTAAAAGAAGGTTGGTGAGACCGGAACTTGTTGCAAAACCAGTTATTAATATCACTGCAATGATACCGCTCATGAATACAAGTCCTGCTATCGGTGTTCCTTTCGGGTTCTTTTTATTAAAGAATCCCGGCATCATCTGTGCATCTGCCATTCCGCTTAAAATTCTGGTTACACTTCCAAGTACGGTATTAATCGTACTGACACCGGCAAGGATGGTTATAATCCCCATCCATTTGGCTCCTGCTTTCCCAAGTAAGTTTTCAGCAAATACCATATGGGGCATATCTGAACTTGACAGTTCTTTAAGGGTTACGTAATTAAACATTCCAGTGCTTAATAAAGTCTGAACCACGAATAATAAAAGAACTCCCAGTATCATAGCAAGCGGAACATCTCTTTTCGGATTTTTCAAGTTCTTTGATATGGGTATCACGAACTCGATACCAATAAACATCCAAAAAGCTAATGCCAGAAGGGATATGATCCCTGAGAAACCAGTAACCACCGGAGCTGTCTGGGCAGAAGCTTCCACCACCGCACCAGTTCCTAATTTAAATGCACTGATGATACCCATTAATACCAGGGAACCAATGAGTAATACAACTACTATATTCTGAAATTTAGCAAATATATCAACACCAAAGTAATTTACTACCACAAGGAATGCTAAAACAAACAGACTGATTATTACAGCTGGTATCTGAGGGAAAAATGTGTTCTGAAGTACTATGCCGCACATAGCCATTTCAACAGAACCGGCCAGGATATTTGTTATAACATATGCTGACAGGTTGGAGACGATAGACGGCACTGGTCCTAACCCAGCTAGGGTATATTGTCCGAGACCTCCTTCCACCTCAGGCATTAAACCATGCAGTTCATTAAAGGATAGAGCAAGTAAAATATTTAAACCAACAACGATAGCCATAGCTATGATAAATCCTCTTCCTGCCAGACCTGTTCCTAACCCTAAGGATAAGAGGCAGGTTGTTGCTACAATTAGTCCTACGCATACGGATATGGCACTTCCAAGTCCTAACTTTTTCTCTGTCATAAAATTCTCCTTTCTTCATAAGAGCTGTGACCACCAGACTCTAACTGATGCAAGCCAAAAAGGCATCTTGGCATATGCAAGACACCTTTGTCAAACCGGTATGGCACCGGTAATATTATATTCTTTTCATTTCGTGCGGCCAGATATTTTCTACCTGTCAGATATCTTTTACCTGCCAGATAACATTTACCCCTCGGCGGCTGTTACTTAAATAATAAAGTTATTATAACTTATCCATATCTGTTTTAATTGTAAAAATCGGAACTGTCAGATTTTTGCCTGGAATCTATCGTACCTAAAATCCTTTATATTCAGTGCGGTTTCTTCTCCCACCGCCATTTGGGATAACAGCAAGCCTGCTGTGGGGGAAATGCCAAAGCCGTGACCGGTAAAACCGCAGGCCAGAATCAGACCTGGAACTTCCTCTACCTGACTGATTACCGGCACATGATCCGCGCAGACATCAATCCAGCCGCCCCAGGTACGTACAATTTTAGCTTCGGAAAGACAGGGAAAATATTTCATGATACCTCTGCAGATACAAGAAGCGGTCAGGCTGTTGGTAACGGGGGTACCATTATCCTTATTCACATCTTCAAATCCTGACGACCCGCCAAAGACAAAGGAACCGTGAGTACTTTGGTGACCATAAAAGTCAGCCATGGCAGTTCCTAACATCTGATAAAACATAGGAGGTTGTGCTTCCGTAACCAAAACTTCCAGCAAAGCCTTACTGATGGGTACGTCTATGCCGATGGTTCCTGCCAGTTTCCGGCTCTCATATCCTGCTGCCAGTATAATCGTATCCCCTTCATAGACTGCCTCTGCCGTTACTACCTGCCTGGCTTTTCCCTTTATCTTTCTGATTTCTTTTACTTCTTCACCAGTAATAAATCTGACTCCTAACTGTCTTGCTTTCCTGTAATAAGCCAGCGTTGTCAGCATTGGATTGGCATGACCGTCTGTAGGGCACCAACTGGCTCCTATGACTTCCTCCGACAGGTAAGGACAGATTTCCCTTGCCTGCTTATCGTCTATCATGGTAACATCAAGACCACTGGCTACAGCTCTTTCTGTCAAGCCTTCTAAAATCTTTATATGCTCCTTGGTCTTTCCCAGACGCAGATTACCTTTCTGGTAATATTCCACATCCATCTCCAGTTCTTCGGATAGGGTAGGCCATAGGTTCTTTACTCCATACATAGCCAGGGGCAATTCTCTCTTATCTCTGCCGGATTGTCTGACACCTCCGCCGTTTCTGCTGGAACCGCCATTCCCCAGAGAGTCTTCTTTTTCAAGGACAATGACAGAACAGCCTTTTTTGGCAAGATAATAGGCTGCAGCATTACCAATAACTCCGCCACCGATGATAATAACCTCTGCATGATTACTCATAAGCCTCTCTCCTCCTTCTCTTCATTACCTAAAACAATCATCTCAACTGGTCTCATAGGAGCTCTTGACATTGCAGGTTCTAATTCTAAAGGTGACAGGGCTAATTCTCTTGCTATAATACCCTTTACCAGCTTCCCGCAGGTCTGTCCCTGGCAGAGCCCCATACCGGTTCTTAAATATCTGCGGACTTCTGTCAGTGTATACATACCGTCATGGACCGCCCGCCGGATTTCACCCTTTGTTACCTCTTCGCAGCGGCAGATGATAATCCCATCATCCTCCTGAGGTACGAAGTCCTTTAACGGCTCCAATCTGTCTTTTCTGCTGCTCATGCCTTCACCCCCTGTCTTAAGAAGAATCTGGCTTTCATAGCCATCTCCTTTGGAACCTTCATGGTTAACAGGTGGGTCTGGTCAAAGGCTTTCAGGGATTTTACCTCTGCCACCTCTGCAAGACAAACCTCCTGCCCGCTTCGGTCCAGTGCCTTTCCGCTTTCGCCCTTTACCGGTAAGGGAAGAAATTCATAGGGTAGAGTTATAAACGCATAGTCTTTATCAATATCCTCGTTAACTAAGAAAATTGCCTGACCGGAACAGGAAGCTACGCACATTCCACAGCCGCTGCAGTTCATTTCTATATCAACGGCAGGCAATGCCGTGATTTTCTCACCTATCCGGATACATTTTCTGGGACAGGCTTCCTGACAGGGGTTACAAGGGATATTCTGGGTACATTCAATGACCGGATGGATACCCTTTCCTTTTAAACCTCCAGGAAAACGTTCCATTTCATCCTCTTTTATATAACCTTTTTTTAATAGATTTTCTGAAACTAAAATTCCTTCCTCTGTCTTATCTATAACCTTTCCCCGATTCTTAGGAGCAAACATTCCTTCTCTCAGACTCTCTAAAGCCTCCTCCAGTTTATCGGTCTCTTCGGTTCTTTCTTCTTCATCTATGAAGCCCAAAAAACATGCTGCTGCAATACCTGCAATCCGTCCTTCTATCATAGCCGAACTTGCTTCCTCAATACCAGAGACATCACCTGCTACATATAATCCCGGGACACTGGTACCTCCGAACTTATCACATTCAGGAACATAACCTAAGGGAGTATCCTTCATAATACAACCAGCCATTGTAAGGAGCTGAGACATAGGAGAGAGTCCAACTGCCAGACAGATGGTATCCACATCAAACTGTTTCTCCGTTCCGGGTATAAGCTTCCAGGTTCCATCCACTTCTGCGATGGTAACCCCTGTTACCCCTTCTTCTCCCTCTGCTTTTACTATGGTGTGAGAAAGATAAAAAGGGACTCCGCATCTTGTAAGCTTAGCAGCATGGACACCATAACCGCCAATTCTTGGCGCTGCATCTACAAGGGCTACCACCTCACAGCCTGCCTGCATTAACTGGTAGCTTACTACCAAGCCGACGTTTCCGCTCCCAAGCATCAGCACTCTCTCACCAGGTTTCACCCCATGAAGGTTCATCATAGTCTGGGCAGCACCGGCTCCCATGACTCCCGGCAGGGTCCAGCCCTCAAAAGTAACCATGTTTTCGGTAGCTCCAGTGGCAACAATTATGGTATCCCCTTTATAATGCCTGATTTCATCCTCTATTCGTACCGTGATTTCCTTATCCAGATATAAACCAACTACAGTAGCATTTAGTAATACCGACACCCCTAGTTCATTCGCTTCTTTTAGTAAATCTTCTCCAATCCGAAATCCCCTGATTTTCGCCTTATGCTCTTTCGAACCAAAGAATTTATGAATTTGTTTAAAGAGCTGTCCGCCGGGCTTTGCATTTTCATCAAATACAATAACCTTAAGCCCTCTTTTTGCTGCTTCAATTGCAGCAGACAATCCTGACGGACCTGCTCCTACTATAATCAGATCATAACGTTTCATAGTTTCATCCCTTTCTTAACCCTGTATCCAAAACTTTCGATACTAATAGCCGGTTATAGGTTATATTCGTTTCTATTTATAACACATCTGCTTATTTCAGGACTGTTAATAGTAACAACTTTTATTTTTGTGCCGATACCCCGTACTGAGTCTGTACCGTCATACCCTCTTTTAACGGTGTGATACAAGTTCTTATATTCGGCTTTCCATCTACTACCATGACACAATCGGTGCAACGTCCGATGGCACAGAAGATTCCTCTGGGCGAATGGTTTTTCTTTGTATAACGATGAACCATTACCCCTGCCGCTCTAAGTGCTGCGGCAATAGGCTCTCCTTCAAACCCTGACATAATTTTTCCGTCAAAGGTAAATTCTATTGTTCTTCTTACTTCCGGTTTCCCAAGAATCGGATGCTCTTCAATTCTCATTTATACCTCCAAATTTCCGCAGTTTATTTTTGTTTCGAAAGCTGTCTGACTAAACTGCCGTGTTATTATTGGTTATGATTTATGCAAGATATGGCTCTTTCCAAAGATTTAGTTTCGTACCAATGCCTTTTTCCAACGCATTCCGGTAGACAATGGTACCCCAGGCTACGTCTTCGATTGGCATACCACCTACGGAATAGATGACAATCTCATTTTCTTTACGGTGCAGCGGTACTTTTCCCATTATAACTTCACCAAGATCATCGATCTGGTCGGGTCTTAACTTACCTTCTTTGATTAAATCCATACAGTGGACCGCCGGAATAGGCACTGAGTTATAAGCCGGGAAATCCATCTCTTCTTCCCAGGCTTCGTAGAGCTGGATGTTATCCGCCACATTTCTGGCACGGTTTATAATGAAATCATCGTCAAATCTTGCAGAAGCCGGACAACAAAGGACAGCGCCGGGCTTAATCCAGGCTTCATTAATATAGGGATAAAAACTTGGATCTCCTGTCGGGCTTGAGGTTGCAATGCTTACGATATCTGCCTCTCTTACGGCTTCCTCTTCTGTTTCTACAATTCTAAAATCTGTAATGTGGGGATATTTCTCCTTTACATAGGCAATGAATTTATCGATAGACTTCTTGCTTCTTCCTTTGATTTTAACTGTTTCTATATTATTTCTAACTGCCATTGCCGCATCAAAAGCCGTCTTACTCATAACACCCGGACCAATAATTCCCACTACTTTAGAGTCTTCTCTGGAAAAGTACTTTATTCCTACTCCCGGTACTGCTCCTGTCCGAAATGCACTAAGAATATTAGCAGACATATAGGCAAGGGGTGCACCGGTATCTTTATCATTTAGGGTAAGCATTAGAATGGATCTTGGAAGACCCTTACTCCGGTTTTGTGTATTGGAACCATACCATTTCATACCAGCCATATCAAACTTTCCTCCCAGATAAGCCGGCATAGCCATAAATCTCCGGTCCGGTCCGTCTGTAGGCATGTTAGGAAAGGGTGAACTTTCCGGGAAGGTCATCATGACACCGTGAGAATTGGCATTTGCTCCTCCCATTCGGAAATCCCCTGTTTTTAGAAGCTTAAACATTTCCTCCATTGCCTCTACACAGCCTTTCATGTCCATAACACCTGCTTTAATCATGTCTTCTTCATTCAAGTAAATAAAATCAATATTCGGATAACCCATCTTTTTTCCTCCTTATTTCTTGTATTGTTTTTTTGTAATCCATTTCTCAGATAGTCATGTAACCTTACCTCTTCTTAATCTGCCAGTTCACAGCCTATCATTGCTTCTAATTCAATCTCCACTAATTGAGTGGGACGGTTTAATTTTGGCGTCTCTACCATAGTAAATAACGGTCTAATCTCTTTAAAATATACGGAATAGGCAATACCAACCTCTTTAGCAAAATTCATGTCCGTAATATATGCTTTAATCTTAATAACATCACTCACTTTTGCCCCTGCCACTTCCAGTAAACTGATTAACTTCTGAAATATATAATCCGCCTGTTCAAAGGGCGTTTCACACTTAACCGTTCCATCCGGCTGCACCGCCGTCGTTCCACCGATATAAATATGTTCGCCGGCTCTAACCATTCTGGAATAACCAACTGCTTCCTCCAAAGGAGCCCCTGATGAATAATTAATTCGTTTCATTGAATATCCCCTTTCCTAAAAAGAAAACAAAAGAGCCTTATCGCTGCTTCGCCATAAGACCCTTTTGTCTTTCACTGCCCTCATTATATCCGCTGGATATGGTATTTTATTGTAAAAATCGGAACTAGCATTACACAAAAAGATATATAATTACGATGCTTAAGACGGTATTCCACGTATATTTTTTTGTATTGGTTCCTTATGACACTAAAACCTGGTGAATTGCAACAAGTTGTAAAAGATACTTACATTAATGGTATAAATTTTCACTTGACGTAAAATCCCCGCAATGCTAAAATAATGCAAAACACAAAGGCGTTTGTCTTTGTGTTTTTTTGTTATCCACAATCCCCCGCTTGAAAGTGAGGTTCCTATGCAGAATGTTAATACCGGAATAAAAATAACCGAACTAAATCCCAAACAACCGGAATTTGTACTGGCAACATCCAATTACAGTAAAAAATACCTGATGAAATACAACCTGTCCCATTTCTATCAGTTTAAGGCTGAATCAGACAAGATGGGCGTAATACCGGATGCCTGTGTGGATATATTATTTTGGAAGAAGGCTGGGAAGCTGCACACAAAAATAGCCGGAACTACTTTGGAAAAAGGTACGACGGCAGCAGAATTAAAATGCGAGTATTTCGGAGTCCGCTTTATGCCCGGCGTTAATCCGGCAGAAGGAGTTGTAAAATTAAGTGAGCTTGTGAATCACGAAGAAGTATTCGACGAAATGATTCCTTCCCGAGAGAAAAAGGAACAGTTCCTAGAGACTATGTACTTTGCAGAAACCTTTGAAGATAAGATAAAGGCTTTTATGGATTTTTACTCTTTCCATACGAATGCCAGGGCAGAAGATAAAACCACCTTAAAATATGCCATCAGAAATGAAATACTAAAATCAGGAGGCAGCTTAAAACTCAGTGATTTAAGCACCTTTACCGGCTATACGGAACGTTACCTAAACCAAAAAATACATGAAGATTTTGGTATGAATCCCAAAAGCTTAATCCGCTATATCCGGTTCCAAAAATCTGTCAGCAATCTAATCGAAACCATCCACAGTGCCAACTGCGTTAACAGTGTCAACTATGTTGGCAGTGTTAACTATGTTGGCAGTGTTAACTATGTTGGCAGTGTTAACTACGTTGACACTGCATTGGAACTCGGTTATTTTGACCAGTCCCATTTTATTAAAGAATTTAAACAATTTACCGGCTTAACACCCAGAAGCTATATTGACAATCTGCTTCTTAATGCCTATGACAAAAAACTGCATGTTGTTATGTAAATAAGCCTGAGTAAATCTAAAAGAACTTGCTGATGAAGTGGTCTGCCATAAGCTTATTTACATTTGATAAGGAGGGGTTGCAAATAAGGAAAATACTTGAGCAATTATATTATGGGAATTTATATCCAAGTAGGACAATATACCTATGGCTAAATGATTTGATGCTTTTTTATAACAGGGGCTGGTTATTAGTTTGTATAAGCCCCTGTTTTAGCGATTGCCAAGCCATTAACTATTTGCCTAAATTGGATAAGTCAATAATGAAGTCTTTATCTTTATTGACCAGAGCTAATACAAAACGTTTTGTGAGCATATATCCATTGGTGTATTTCTGTTCGTAGGTCTTTATCAATGCCAACACTATCTGGGTAGAATACGGATTAATAAGCAGTTTTCTTAATCGTAATAACTCTGTCATACATTTGCTTGGTGTCTTTAAAAATTACATGGCTTACATTGATAACCGTGATATCCTTTAAATCAAGGATGGTCTTTTCAATTTCCCTGGCTCGTTCCATATCAAGGGAAGCAAAGGCTTCGTCCATAAACAGAATACTTGCTTTATTTAAAAGTGCCCGAGCTATAACAATCCGGCTTCTCTCACCTCCGGATATATTCCTGCCGTTATCATAAATTACCGTATCAAGACCTTGGGGCAGATTATAGATAAAGTCATTCAGTCCTGCTGCTTTCACAGCGTCTTCTATTTCTTCTTTAGTGTATTCCTTATACAGGGTAATGTTATTTTTTATGGTATCTTCAAAGATAAACACCTGCTGTTCAATATTGGCAACCAGTGAAAAATACTGATCTTTTTTCACATCCTTCATATTGTGGCCGTCAACTAATATATTGCCCCAGGTTGGAGAAAAATACTTGCGGAACAGTTTTAACAAAGTGGATTTACCGCCGCCACTGGGACCGACGATTAAGTATTTCCCATTCTTCTTAAATTGCAGATTAATATCCTTTAAAATCACCTGTTCATCATCATCATAATGAAATCCAACATTTTTGAATTCAATCTTTTCTTTAAACTCCGGTAAATCAACGGTTTCTACATAGGTGTCCATATTTTTTAAAGTATCCTCTATTTTTTTAATCAGGCTCCCGGTGGTAAATAATTTTGGCAGGCTCTCACTGATTTCAAACAATGGCCAAGTCATACGACCAATCCCTTCCACCACCAGCAAAACGCCTCCCGGGGTTATCTTCCCAATTACTGCAAAATATCCGATGAAGCACATGACACCATAGATAGAACCACTCATAAAAAAATTCTGAGCACTGTAGATAAAGGTTACCATCCGCTCAATTACAAACCATTTGTGCTGGAGCTGATCACTTTTTTCATAATAATCCTCTGTAACCTTTGTCTGAAGATTATAGTTCTTAACAATATGAAAAGCAGATAAAACCTCCTTAATATATGAGGTGAACCCGTCAAACATATCGCTTCTTTCCTTATAGGCCTTCTTAACCGGTTTTGCAGTCAGGATGTTTATGAGAAGATTTATAATTATTACGACTAAGGATAACAGTATCATTCTGGGGTCTACTGTGGCTAACAGCCAGATTCCTACCATAAAATTCACCGCTCCGCTGCCTACCGTATAAATTCCGCCAATGAGATTTGCCTCCAGAGTATTAAAATCATTGGTCATACTGGATAAATACTTTGCATTATTCTCTTTCTGAAATTCTGCAATGTTCTTACTAAATACTTTGGTAACATAGTATTTCTTAAGAATGATATTTGCTTTTCTCTTATATAAATTACTGGTCAGGGCTGTTGCTATCCCTAATGGCACCAGCACCGATGCCATTAACAAAAGTCCCGGTGCAAGCTGTTTTATTTTTTCCACATCACCTTTTATGGCGAAATCCAGGGTAGACATCATTTTTCTGGTAACATAACCGTCTAATACAGCAGCTATGGTTGTTATTACCATGGTCAGCAATAAATAGGGAAATACCTGTATCAATTTTTTTACCATGTTATCACCTCATTGAAATACTCTTTTGCAGTATAGCGGTTGACCATACCGTTCTTTAATTCCAGGACATAATCATATTGATCGGTCACCCCTTCATAGAACCTGTGACTGATGGCAATTACCGTGTTGTTCAGGTTTAAGAATAACTTCTCAATCTCTCTGCCCAGTTCTTCATTCAGACTGGAGGTACCCTCATCCACAAATAAAATCTCAGCATTTTTGGCAATAGCCCTGGCAACAGATATTCTCTGGCGCTGTCCGCCGGATAAATTCCCACCGTTTTCCGTAAGTTTTGCATGGATGCCTTCTTTTTTATCCTCAATGATTGACATGAGTCCACACACCTTGGCGGCATATGCAATCTGTTCCTCCGGGATATCCTTATACAAGGCAATATTGTTCTTAATGGTATCCTCAAATAAAAATACGTCCTGATAGACAAAAGCAACCTTATCATGGAAGGATTTTTCTGATATCTCCCGGTAGTTTACCCCATCCGCAGTTATATTTCCTTCATATTCATCATTAGCCATGGCAAGCAGATTCATAAGGGTGGATTTACCGGACCCGCTGACTCCCTTAATTAAATATTTCTTACCTTTTTCAATGGTAAACGCTGCTTTATTTAAGATGGTTTTCTTATCATAGGAAAAATTCACGCCTTCAAGGGTAATCTGATTCTGGAATTCAAATTCCCTGGTATTTTTACTTTGTATCTGGGTATACTCATCGGGGTTGGCAATCTTTTCGTAGATACTTACGGAAGCTTTAATCTGATTTAACATAGGAAAGGCATTAATCAGGAAATTGCTTATCGAAGAACATAATTGAAACACCAAACCCGCCTGGGCTAAAGATGCCCCTCTCTGAAAACCATAAGCCAGATAGATCATGACCCCAACAGACACTGCAAAGGCAAGTATACGGATTACATTTCTCTGGAGATCGCTGAATACGTTGGCAGCATACTTTTTCTGTTCCGCCCGGTTTATTGTGCCGATACTTTTTAATAAAAATTTTTCTTCTATGTTGTTAAGTTTTAGTATTTCAATTCCATTAAAGGTATTTGACATATCCGTAGTAAACTGCTCATTATAGGTGGATACGTTTTGTTCTAAGACAGTCATCTTTTTCGTAAATAGGCGGGCCAGACCAAACAAAAGGAGGGAAAATAAAAACATCCCAATAGCTAATTTATAGTCCAAAACAACTAAAACCATCAGGGAAAGCAGGTAAGTTCCCATATTGATGAGATAATTTAACAAACTGTTGAAAAATTTATTCTCAAACGTATTAACGTCATTGATTAAATTTGATATGTAAATTTCTTTGGATTTTTGTGAAAACTGCTTGAAGGACAGATTGATTATCTTATCAAAGGCCTGTTTTCTCACATCTAATATGGTGTCCCTCATATAACGGAGCCGAAGCATTCTAGACAATATAAAATTTAAGGGGGCATATAATACGAATATAACCGTAATCATTACAACAGTCCTGTAATATTTAAGATCTCCTTTCTGAATGGCTCCTAAAATCAGTGCAAAAATCACCATCTGCACAAAGTGGTCAATAATAAACAGAAACGTAGCAAACAGATATTGAATAAACTTTCCTTTTCTCCTTAATAGCAATTCTTTCATATAAACTATCCTGCTCTCCTCATAATATTATTCCAGCTATCAATAGTTGCGGAAACCCATTCGTGCAACTATATATCATGCATTGATACAATTTCAAAGCTAAAGCTTGCCCAGAGTATGGCGAAAGCTTTGAGCATCAAATCATCTTCTCTTACAGAAAAGGTGCCAGTCCCTTTATCGCGTTAAAACCCTCTTTCTTTATCAATGCATCCGCCAATTTATGTAGGGTCTCATTTCCTAAGAAGGGATATAACCCCTTGCATTCTGTTACTTCCCCTTTCTCAAGAGCCTGCATAACAAGGCGGTCCAGGGTCTCTTCCCCAATAAATGGAGCAAGTCCTACAATTTCATGGATATTGCCTGTATCTGCTAATTCATCCACCAGTCCATCCAGGGTCTCTTCACTTAAAAAGGGGGCAAGTCCAATAATTTCACGGATACTTCCGGCACTATCTGCTTTTTTAACCAGATCATCTAAGGTTTCTTCACTTAAGAAAGGTGCTAATCCAATAATCTGAGCCAGACTGCCTGCCTCCGTAATTTTTTTTGCCAGACGATCCAACTGATCTTCCTCCAAAAATGGAGCGAGACCCACTAGTTCTCCTGCATTAGCAACCACATCAATTTTATTAACCCATTGTTCCAGGAATTCTTCTCCGATAAAGGGGGCTATACTGATTAAGTCCTTCGTTGTAAGTTTTTCCTCATTTTCTTCCAGCACCGTATGTAAAAGATTTTCTGTCTGGCTGGGTTTTAATACAGGGGCGGCGGCGGCTAAGGTATCCACCGTTATTTTTTCTGCCTTTATATATTCTTTTTCATCACCTTTTATCACATGTTTCACCAAGGCGCTTTCTTTATTCTCCGATAAAAGGCTGTCTATGCTGCACCCAAGTAATTGTACCAGTTCCGGCAATTTTGAGATATCCGGCATAGAATTTCCTCTTTCCCAATTGCTTACTGCCTGATAGCTTACCCCTAAGATATCTGCCAGTTCCATCTGGGTCATATTTTTTTCTTTCCGCAGCTGCGCTATTTTCTTTCCTACATTGCTTGTATTAAACATATCGTTGGCTCCTTCTTTTCTTATAATTGGTCTTCTGACTACGGTTAACAATTTCCTTATTAATTTCAAGTATTAAAAGGTTACTTATGGGTTTAGAATGAATACCAGGTCACGAGACCTTCCTATATTCAATTCTTTGTATTGTATCTAAGATTTCAGCTGAAGTTTTGCATCCTTGCATTAACATAATAGCAAGCAATAGTCGAAAGTTAAAGCAACTGGTAATTGAATTCTGCCTCAATCAGTCTTTTAGCCTTGTTCATTGGACAACTCAAGTACTGCTTTAGTTGAAAATAATCTATTTATGAACTTTCATTATTTACCGTATTGTAACTTTATGGATTTCATTATAATATAGATTCAGATAAATTTGAATTAAAACTTAGAAAAAGGTGAAATAATTGCCAGAAATTGCAAATCATATAAAAGAGCAGTTAGCTCAAATACCGGAACTTCCCGGCATATATAAGTTCTACAATGCAGACGGTGTTATTATCTATATCGGAAAAAGTAAATGTCTTAAGAAAAGAGTGAAGTCCTATTTTGCCAAAACACCAAAATGGGAAAAGGTAAAAAAGCTAGTCTGTTTTATCCATGACATCGAATACATAGTAACCGATACCCACTTAGAAGCCAGACTTTTAGAATGTGAACTGATAAAAGCTGTAAAGCCCCACTTTAATTCCCAGATGAAAAATGATCAGCGATATGTGTATCTAAAGGTGGCAGACTTTAATTATCATAATCCCTTAGCTGTCATACCGGACCGGGAGGAGGATTGTTTCGGACCTTTCCGCAGCAGATATACACTGCTTGATATTATTGATTCCTTCAAGAATTTATACCCCATAACGAACTTAGACGGGGCTTATCAATTTGAATATCACCTGCTGCCGGTGACCCTTGATAAAGCTGCCTTTGCCGCTAACCGCACCTGTATGTTGGACATGCTTACGGATACCGGAAAAATTGACCTGTTTGTACAGAAACTAAAAGGGTATATGACCGAAGCCGCTACAGCCTACAAATTCGAAACGGCCTCTAAATACCGGGATATCATCTCCGGCTTTGGTTATATTAAGCATGGTATCAGTGCCTATCAGAACCTGATATCAAACAATATATTACTAAATATCCCTTGCACCGAAGGATGTAAGTTGTTTTATGTCTCAAACGGTACTATCCGCTTAAAAGAAAAATTTTCGCAGCCTCCTGGTCCCAAAGATAGGGACTGTTTTATTCAGAAGGGGAAAGAGCAAGTTGTCAGGATTGACTTAAGCGATAAGATGCAAATTGACTTTAGGGATGTTTTATATTCAGAAATAACGGCATTGCCAGAAGACATGGTTATGTTACTTTGAACTTTTATTCTTATTATGTTCTGCCTAAGCATATACTGATATCAACAAATTGTCAGGTATAAATTATGTCCAGATACAACTATGACGGAACTTATGATGAAAAAACCATGACTTTAACCGGTCAGGGTCAGGTTACTGCGATACCGGATATTGCTGTTATTCGTCTTGGCGTTGAAACAGCCGGAGACAACTTAATGACAATACAAAGTGAGAATGCACAAATCAGCCAGGCAGTTATTGATTCCATCAAAAGTCTGGGAATATCGGATATTAAGACCTACCGCTACTCCATCGATAAACGCTATGATTATGTGAACGGCACCCAGATTGACCGTGGGTATGTAGTACAAAATATTGTGGAAATCCGATTAACGGATATGGAACAGGTAGGAAGAGTTATTGACACTGCAGTATCCTATGGTGCCAATACTGTAGATTTTATATCCTTTGAGGTTTCCGATCTGAAACTGTATTACCAACAGGCATTGAATCAGGCTGTCTTAAGTGCTATACAAAAAGCAGAGTCATTAGCAATGCTCTTAGGTGTTCCGTTAGATCCGGTTCCGTTACATATTGAGGAAAACAGTACGCCTCCTATACCATTTTCCCGCAGTTCCTTCGCAAGAGAGGGAGCCTTTGCTACTCCCATCGAGCCCGGCAATAAACTGATTGAAGCTTTTGTTACCGTTCGTTTTAGTTACTGATATCATTCAGATTTTCAGGACCGACGTTTCACAAACGGTCTTTATGTTCATGACCCTTCTGGTCATCTGTCTGACTTTATCCTGATAGATAAACGTCTCGGATGACCAGTTATTCATTATAAGTGACTAATTATTAGTGCCTATCACCAGTTTGCTTTGATGCCAAAAGGTCAACTTTGAATTTTGAATGAATACGGGCGTATATAGAATACACGTTAAGAGGTATTCTGACACTTGAATCAAGCTTTATATTAAAAATAATCCGGTAAGCAGGCTTTTGACCCTTCCATTATTTTATCCCATATAGAATCGGTACATAATACCATGCACACAGCTTTCTTATCTTTTTGCAGATGTGGCGGCAATATTCTGAACTTAAATCTTTCATAAAATGAAGGATTAATTTCGGAATATAGAAAAACGATGGAATTCTCTTCAATAATTTCCTCAAGGCAGTGCTTTAATAACCGGGAAGCATATCCTTTTCCGGTATGTAAAGAAGGTGTCAGTACCGATCCAAAACCATAGACCTTACAGTCATATTGTTCTTTTAACTTAAGTAAAATCAGCGAACTTACTATTTCACCTTCTGCTTCAATGATATATCTCGTTCCATAGGAATCTTCCTTACTGTTATCCTCACAGTATTGCGTAAAAGTCCTGTTCTTGCTCCACAGCTTATAGGCTTCACGGAACAGTTGTTCCCTCTCCTTCACTTTTGCCTCTCTGATAATCATGGATTCTGCTCCTTCGCTTGATTGCGTTTATTGTTTGCTTTTATTATTTGCTTATATCATTTGCTTTTATCATTTGCTTAATCATTTGCTTATATGCTTATATCATTTGCTTATATGCTAATATCATTTGCTTTTATTTTAAAGGAAGTTGGCAAAAACTGAAGCTCCAATTACTGTTAATAACCCGCATACCGCTATGGATAGACTGCTCATTGCCCCTTCAATTTCTCCGATTTCAAGTGCTTTCGCAGTACCTATGGCATGGGCGGAGGTTCCAAGTGCAAGACCTACCGCTACAGGATGATGGATACGAAAGATTTTGCATATCATTTCAGCAATCATATTTCCAAGGACACCGGTAATTATAATAACAGCTACCGTAATGGTAGTAATTCCACCAAGCTCTTCTGATATTCCAAACCCGATTGCTGTTGTTATGGATTTGGGCAGTAAAGTAACATACTGTTCATGGCTTAAGCGGAATAGATAAGCCAGAGCTAATACGCTTATTAGACTGGAGAACATACCTGCAAGTATTCCAAAAAATACAGCCTTTATATTTTTTTTCAGTAATTCCAACTGCTGATATAAGGGAATTGCCAGACATACGGTAGCCGGTGTCAGCATATAACTTAATATCTTGGCACCGGAATTATAATTATCATAATCCACACGAAATATTGCCAGCACTGTCATAACAAAAATAATCGAGATCAGCAGGGGATTACATAAGTTCGATTTGAATGTATGATTCATTTTAAGACCAAGGATATACCCTGCCAAACTTATTATTACACCAAAGTAAACGGAATTAGTCAGAAATTCTCTCATCTTTACACCCATTGCATATCGCAAGTTTACTTGCGATACTGCCACAAATATAACTGGTTGAAAGAATCATAATGTGGCATCCTTTCTACTCTTTTATTTTCTTTCAACCTTGTCACCTTTATCCTTTTCCATAATTGCCTGAGCTGTTTTTCCTGTCACTACCATTACTATGACTGTGGTTAATACTGTAATTATCACTACAGGAACCAGTATTCTGCTAAGTTCCTTCCAGGCCGTTATCAGACCAACTCCTGCCGGTATGAACATAAGGGGCATAATATCAATCAGAAATATTCCTGTTTCCTTTACCTTCTCAACTTTTACCACCCCGCTGTAAAGGCATAGTAGCATAATAATTAACCCGTATATACTGGCGGGTATGGGAAGGGGTATTATACGATGTATTATTTCACCTAGAAATGTGATACCCAGTATAATACCCGTCTGTTTCATGTATTTCATAACTATCCCCCTTATGTATCCCATGCTTCCATACGAAACTGCCACTAAAAACCGGTTGAAAGAAGCATAATGTGGCACTTTTCAAATCATAAATTTTCTTTCAACCTTTGAAAGAATCGTAATGTGGTGCTTTTAAATCATAAATTTTCTTTCAACCTTTGACACTCAACGATTTGAAAGAATAATCTCTTCTTAATTGGTAGAACCAATCATAATCACAACAATTCTAGTACTTTACCCCCTAGTAGTCAATAAGTAATTGGTATAAAAAAGCTGTCCATCCCGATCAATTTTTATCTAAAATTTTATAAGTATTCGAAAAACAGCGTATGCTTTCGCTCATATCGTTTCATTGTTTTTATACACTATTAGACAAAAACCTGTAATATCATTCAAATAATTAACAAATTTTGATTGTTATTGTCGAAAAAATAGTATATAATGAAACTTGTATAATTTGGAAAAGGAGAACAAATATGAAGAAAAAACTACTACTATTTTTTGCAGCGTTCACACTTATCTTTTTGTGCCTGCCTGCGATGAAGACTTTCGCGGCCGATGGTTATGCGGTTGACGCAGAAAGCGGAGAAACCGTTGATGAATTATCCCCTTATATCCTTACTACGGGAAGTGATGCAGAGCTTAAGAAAGTCAATTCCTTCACTGTATATGTACCTGCAGATAAGAAGGAATTCGTAATACCTATTACCTTTAATCAGAAAGGTCTTCTCATCTGCAGTGCAGAACTTTCTGAAGAAACTGATCGATCATATAGCGATTTCACAATTTTTTCTGATGAAGCATGTACCAATAGAATTTCCTACAGTACTTACGATAAAACTGCTGCAATACCAAAAGCAGGTACTTATTATCTTAAATTCTCTGTAATTGATTATTCCGATGTAAAACCAGAAACTTATGTATTCGGTTTTACCGCAAAGTTTATAAATGGCAATGATAGAGCTTTAAAGGATAAGGTATGGGCTATATCTGCTAATATAGAAAGTTCTAAGCCTGTTTACTACAAGGTTACTGTTCCTAAAACTGGTGGTCTTACCATTAACCTGGAGTCCGAATATTCCAGCTATGTTACTTTATTAAACAGCAGTAAGAAAGCTATTTCTGATGAAACCTATTACTATTCCTCAGATAATGCGGTTTACTTCGCAGTAGCAAAAGGTACCTATTACATAAAGGTTAAAAATAGCTCCAACAATTACCGTATCAAATATACGTTTAAGGCAATCACCGATTCAAGCGGTACTGAGAAAGCCAAGGCAAAGAAACTCACTGCCGGCAAAGCAGTTACAGGAGTAGTAACCACTGCAGATTCTACTAAAAAAGTAGACTGGTATAAAATCACTCTTCCCAAATCTCAGAAGGTAAAGATTACATTTACCGGAAGTACTTCCGGAGTAATTGCTCTGGAGTTTTACGGCGGTGGTATTAGCGGTTCTATCACTCGTAGCCTTCGTTATGTGAATGACGATGCTTCTTTCTCTGCAGAAACCTGGTCTTCGGACAAGCTTCCTAAAGGAACTTATTATATTAAGATAACAAAAGATGCAAAGAACAGTTCCGGTTCCTATACCCTTAAACTGAACAAATAATACTATATAAGAATCCGTTATATATTTTCAAAATATTAGCTGCTGCAAGACAGGATATTATCCTATTTTGCAGCAGCTTTTTAGCTTATATAGGTAGTTTCTTTTTAGTCCGGAACCCCGATCATTATAGATGTTGCCTTAATTATGGCAAATGCATCAGCACCTGGTTTTAACTCAAGCTCCCTTATCGCATCCATGGAAATAGTTGCGCTTATAACATTACCGCCACCAATATCCATTACAACGATACCATTCACCGCACCATCTTTAATCTCTAATACTTTTCCTTTTAATTGATTCCTCGCGCTAATTTTCATATAATTCACCTCCTTTCAACTAATTATCTTATTATATCCATATTTTCTATTAATTGTAAATAATTAATTTAAAATTATGTATCTTCGGATATTACCTGAGTTTAAAAATTTGGATGTTAACCTGATAGGTATAATGCTTAGCCAGGAATCATAGAAACAAACAAGCTGCATGTAAATCCATTGATACATCTATCTAAATCCAACGGAATTACTGCAGCCAATATGTAAATATAATAATAGGTTCGTTATATCGAATCAGGTCTGGTGGTTGATAGTTACATTGAGTTTTTTCAGTATTTTTAGAATCCACTGGTGGAATACATCAATTACTGGTCCAAGTCCGAAGGTGCAGATGATTGTGCCAATACCGATTTCACCACCCAGAATTATCGCAATTACAACACATACCACATCCAGGGATATTTTAGCAATACCCAGTCGCAGTTTCCGTTCCGTTAATGCTACTACCAGGTCATCGGTAGGATTTGACGGAAATATAGATATTACATAAGCTGCTACGGCAAAGGCAATAACAATCATTCCTACGATAAATAGTACCAGCGATTGTAGAAGGCTGTTCCCTTCCACCGATGCAAATACTGCTTTCCAAAGTTCTGTGAATACTCCCAGGAAAAAGGAGGATATAAAAGTGGAAAACCTGGGCAGCGTTTTTCTTATTAAGGCAGCTATTATGATTGCCAGAAACGCTGTCGAATAAATTGCAAGGGAGGTGTTTATGCCAAGCTTATTTCCCAATGCAAAATTAAGGGCATCATAGCCCCCTGCTCCCAAATGGGCGTTAATTGTCAGTACTACTCCCAGGGGCATAAAGATAATTCCAATTCCATATAGAATGCAATTTATCAGTAGTTCTTTTTTGGATAATGCTTTAAATTTATGAAACATTTTGTCCATCTTATTGATCAACTTTCAAGTATTTTTTATTTCATTACTAATATATTTTTTTCGAAATAATCGGTTAGGAAAGGCAGGATGAAATTTTATAGGCGACCTTTTAAAAGTGCAGGTGCAGTGATACAACAGCGAGACTTTATAAAGGCCGCTTCTGTAAATTCAGATAAGTTTAATGACCAGTTCATTTAAAAACAAGGTATTAGACTACCTAAAGATTCTTTTCCTTTACAGGTCAAAGGTTTCAACCGTTACGATATTATCTATAAATACATATTTAAACCGTACCACCGTATTATCCTTATCCACCTTAAAATATCCTTTATTGCTGGAACCGCTTCTTGGATAAGTATCATAACAATAGGTTGCTGATAAGGTACCATAAGTGGATATGGCATAATCATATTCTCCGGCAAAGGGGATTACCACTGACAGGGTATAGGTATTATTACCGATGTAATACATCCTGGTTACTTCACTGTTGGAATCGTTTTGCACCGCGCCGGTAAGGGGCTGAAAGCTGCCGTACACTACTACTTTCTGCGGCAGTTTCATTCCTGTTTCTTCATCATAAATATCTTTTGCACCGTATTCAATTAAATCAGGCGGATTCCCGGCCGCTTTACGGAGTTCATCTCCTAAGGCCCAGATTTTCTTGACTGTTTCCTCCTGATCAAATCCCATGGGACAACCGGTACTTTTTGTATTAATCTGATAATAATCCTGTATGTCTTCTTCCCCGTTATCATAACGCTTCATCTTTACTGCGGCACCGTCTAAGCTTCTTCTAAAGGGAATCTGAAAATAAGCATTGATGTTATTAATCTGAGTCCATTTATAGGTGTATTCCAGAAAATGTTTTTGCCCTTCCCAGTCCTGATTGGCAAACCAGCCGATTTGGTCAAAACCCCACCAGTCTTTAAAGCCTCTCTCTTCATAGGTGCAGGAATCAAAATCCTCCAATACCCTGCCTCCCCAGTTATCATATTCCATCAGATAAGGCATTACCTCTGCGCTCCAGCCATTTGGGTTAACTCCGCCTTCGCTAAAACCTTCCCGGACTAGCACCAGTTTTTCACCTTTTCTGTCAAGTACCGGGTATCTGGTAAAGGGCATAGCATGATAATCTAACAATAACTGCCCTTTTATACTAATGCCATGACTGTGGGCATCTAAAAGTACTTTATGTCGTCTTCCGTGTTCCTTCGCATACGCCCTGATCATGTCAATCAGTTCCGCCATTTTTACCATTCCCCGGTCATTGGCAGTGTAGAGGTGTATCTGTCCTAAATGCAGGGCTTCATAGCCTGAATCAATATATCTTGTTGCCCTGTAGTAAAACCACATTCTGGTCTCTAAGCGGTTAATGTCCGGTAAAGCACCCTCCTCACCCCAGATAAAACCATTTGGTTTTTGTGGAAATTTCATCTCGTCAAAACGAAAACCTCGATCTTCTTCCTTTAGCCCAAAGGCTTCAAAAACATATGCCGGTACTTTAAAGTTCTCAATGTGACGGTAGGCGGCTTCAAAAATACAGGCTTGTAATATAATTTCTTCATCTACTTCATGTACTCTGTCCGCCAGATATTTTGAAAGTCTGAAATGTTCTTCATCGTCTGGGTCCGGGGTCCAGATACCGGAAGCTCTTCCGATAAATTTAACTCCTATATTCTTTATGGCACGCAAATCATCTTCAAGGGTCTTGGTGTGTATAAAAAATGCTGCTGTAACTGCTCTGGATAAGTAATTCTCCAGCACTTCCTTTTCAATTGTAGTATCAAATGTGTAATTTTTCATAAGTCTGCTCCATTTTGTGATATACTTGTTTTTGAGGGTGCAAAATACAGTATCAAAACCATAATAAATATAGAGTAATATTTCAGCTACCGAAAAAGGATACCGCATAGGCAAATACATATTTTATTCCCCATACGGTATCCACTTAAAAAAATTACCACTACGAATAATTACAGTTTTTTACTGATATACTTCCATTACAAACAAAGCAAATAAGGAGTTTGCCCAGGCAAACCACTCTCTGGTATATGCCTTGGGATCATTGCAGAGGAAGCCTTCATGCATGACCTGCTTGTCCCCATCGGTTTGTAAAAGGGTTGTTAGTATCGATTCTTTTTCTTCTTTTGTTTCTGCTGTCAATCCCTGCATCGTAAGGGCAATATGCCAGATATACTGATCCGGTGTGTGAGGGCTTCCAATCCCTTTTGCAAAAGATCCTTCATAATAATAAGGATTACGGCTGCTTAAAATAAAACGTCTGGTATTCTGGTAAATCTTATCCTCTGTATCTGTAAAACCAATCCAGGGAATGGATAAAAGACTAGGAACATTGGCATCATCCATCAGGTTATAATTGCCTAGTCCGTCTGTTTCATAGGCATACATCTCTCCGAATTCTTCATCCTTTACTACTCCGTAAGCTTTAATTCCCTGATTGATTTCATCCCTTAATTTAACTGCTTCTGCTTTCAGAGAAGCATCCTTAAAGATTTTATCCGCAAATTCTGCTATGAAGCCTAGTACTGTAACCGCAAACATATTGGCGGGAATCAGATAACCATACTTGCAGGCATCATCACTGGGACGAAAACCTGACCAGGTCATCCCGGTGTATCCGGTGGGTTCTCCCTTACCATCTCTGGTTAAGGTATCCGACGGAGGACAATTTACACGGATAAAGGAATACTTGGAATCACGGTCGTGATTTTGTTCTCTGCGCCATAGTTTGATAATAATGTCGCAGACCTTTTTTACCTCTTCGGTAAAAACAGAGTGATCCCCGGTTCCCGCATAATATTCATTAAGGAGCCAAATCGGGTAACATAAGGAATCTATTTCATACTTTCTCTCCCAGTCCCAGGGTGAGGATTCCGTAATATCCACTTCCCAGCAGTTTCCATTGGCTTCTTCATTAAAGGCATTGGCGTAAGGATCAATCATAATGCAGGCCATCTGTCTCTTTATCAAACCTTTTACCATATCCCCGATTACCGAATATTCTTTTACAAAGGGAAGATAATGTACCACCTGGGCAGAAGAATCCCTAAGCCACATGGCAGCAATATCTCCGGTAAATACAAAGGTTTCCTCATTCTCTAAAAATTTGGTAGTCGTTTTAGCCGTACTTTCAAAGCAATTAATAAAGGTCTGATGGAGTTTTGCATTATCTTTAAACTTATCTCCGATTTTTTCGGCAATTTCACGTACCGCTTGATTTAATTGTTGTTGTTTTTCTTCCATATTCATATACTTACCTATTATATATCGCAAATGAACTCTCGCGATACTGCCACAAATGAACAGGATTCGTTCTAAATGCGGCACCTTTCTCATTCTATATTTTCTTTTTCTCTTTCAATTTCCCAGATTACCTAACTATCCAGCAAAATTCCACAATAGTTATAATTTATTTTATAAACTCTAATTATTATAATTTATCCAGAGATTATGTCAATACGAAATCTGGAATTTCAGGCTAATATTATGAACTTTGGAAATTCAGAACAATATATTAAAATATTCCGCCATAAATTTTGTCATATTCCTCAGTCAGTTTCTTAGCCAGGGAATAAGAATTAATCAGGGGATGGAGAGTAAGTGCTTTAATAGCAGTTTCCATCGACTTATTTTTAATTGCTTCTACTGTCAGTTTTTCATACAACTTAATCATTCGGATTAATAAATAACAATCCTCCGGTACTTTACCAATAGGAACTGGTATAATTCCTTCTTTGGATACCTTGCAGGTAACTTCTATGACATCGTTGTCTGATAATCCTGCAATACAGCCATTATTCTCAACAGACAACACCAGATAATTGCCTTCCTCACTTTGAAGACCTTCAATACAATCAAGCATTACACCGGCATATCCCATACCATCTGGTACCATAAGATTTCCTTTTTCAATGGCTTCCTTTTTGTTACTTCCGGTTTCAATACTCATATAGGAAGTTTCTCTGACTGCCATGTAATACAAAAAGGTCTGTAAGGCTCCTTCTGGGTCCGCCTCCATATCCATGGTTTTTAGTTCCTCCATCATACGGATATTAACGTCTTCTATGGTTTTTCCTCTGGTTGCTCCGGATTTTAAGATATTTTCCAGTGCCTTTTCCCGGTGGTAATAATAATATAGATATTCATTGGGCAGGAAACCAAGGGATCTAAGTAACTCAGGGTCAAACATGGAGAATTCCTGAATATTGTGCAAAAAAGCATCATCCATTAATAACTCCGGTAAAATCTCTGTTCCTTCCTTTTTCACGCTGCGGATCCAGGATAAATGATTGAGACCAAAAAACTCTACATATAAATCCTTTTCCGTTGTTTTAAGTTCCTTTGCCATACGAAATTTCGTACTGCTGGGAGCGTCACAGATACCGATTATCCGGTCGCAGCCCGCACTCTTTAAGGCCTGTGTCACTAATCCCGAAGGATTGGTAAAGTTAAAAATCCAGGCCTTTGGAGCATACTGCTTAATCAGTTCACAATAGTTAAGTAAAACCGGTATGGTACGTACTGCCATGGAAAATCCGCCTACACCGGTCGTTTCCTGTCCGATTACTCCTGCACTTAACGCTATGGTTTCATCTACTACACGGGAATGGTCACCACCGACTCTTAAGGTAGTAACCACATAGTCAGCACCTTTTATGGCATCTATAGCATTATCCGCGGTTTCTAGTTTAAGGTCTTTTTGATTTCTGTTAATTACGTGTTGACACAATTTTCCGATAATCTGAAGTTTCTCCTGGTCAATATCGTAAAGCACTACTTTATCTATATTTAAAGCTTTGTAACGTTTCAGAAGCCCGTTTATAAAGATAACCGTTCTTACTCCTGCGCCGCCAATTACTGTGATTTTCAATGATATCACTGCCTTTCTTCCTGTTCTTTTATAAACTCTGACAACCTGCTTTCGGTAGGAAATCCGGTATTGCCACCTAGCTTTGTTACGGATAACGCTCCGCAGCCATTGCCGTATTTTAAGCATTCCGTTATATCCTTACCCTTTAAGTAACCGTATATAAAGCCTGCGTTAAAAGAATCCCCGGCACCAGTCGTATCCACTGCCGTAACATTATAGCTTTGTGCCTGAAAGAAGTTACCACCCTGATATGCGATGGCTCCGTTTTTACCAAGTTTTGCAACAGTGGTTTTGCAATAGCCGGAAAAATCTTTGATTGCTTCCCTGGCAGTTGCTTTTCTTGCGTAGTGAATGGCTTCTGTTTCGTTCATAAACAATACATCAATGTAAGGAAATAACTCATAAATTCCTTCATACCATTCATCGGTATCATCCCAGCCCACATCAAAAGAAACTGTTATATTCTGCATTTCTTTTACCTGTTTTAACAGGCTTAAATATTTCCCGTGATTTTTACTTCCCGCATATCCTGTTACATGGATATGCCTTGACTTTTCCACCTGGTTTAATTCTACCAAACCTAAATCGATTTCTGCATTTGTTCCTCTGTAAGTCAAAAAGCAACGATCCTTTTCGTTGGTAAAACTAATTGATATACCTGTTTGATTGGACTCGCTGACCCTTAATAAAGAACAATCTGCATTGACTTTATTAAATTCCTCTAATATGAATTTTCCGTAACAGTCCCCACCGATTGTTCCCTGAAATACAGGCTTTAACCCCAGCTTACCAAGTCCAAGGGTAAAAAGGGCCGCACCACCACCTACATAAGTTTCCATGGTATCCACCACATCCTCCTGCCCAGGCAGGGGAAAATGTTCTACTCCGGGTATTACGATATCCACATTTACATCACCATAGATAAATGCATCCCATTTATTCTCAGCCATTGTTTATACCCTTTCTACTATCTATTTCGTCTAAATTTACTTCCTATTATCCGTATTTTTAAGTTCCCGTTCGTAATTTAACTTATCCCTTTACCGCACCAATCATGGCACCCTGGGCAAAGTATTTCTGTACAAAGGGATACACACAGAGAATCGGAACGGTTGTAACCACCACCGCCGCCATCTTTAACGAGTCGGAGGTTACCGAGTTGGTATTGTGGGCAATTGCCTGGCTTACCGTAGTCACCTGCTGGGAAGCCATGGCTCTGGATAACATCTGCTGCAAAACAGTCTGTACCGGCCATAAAGCACTTGACTTCATGTAAAAAGAACCGGAGAACCAGTCGTTCCAATGATTCACTGCCGTATAAAGTCCAACTACTGCGATAACTGGTTTACTTAAAGGCAGCATAATTTTTGTGTAGATTTTAAAGTATCCGCAGCCGTCCAGCTTTGCAGATTCCTCCAGACTCTCCGGTACGGATTCAAAGAACGTCCTCATCATGAGCAGGTAAGTAACACTTACCAGACTTGGAACAACATATACCCAGAAGGAATTCAGTAAATGCAGTTTATTATATTGAATATAAGTAGGAATCATTCCACCACTGAACAACATGGTAAATGTAATCAGTACCGTAATCAGTTTACGAAAGGGGAGTTTTGCTTCTTTTAACGAGTAAGCTGCCAAAGACGTTACCAAGAGGCTTGCCGCTGTTCCGATTATGGTACGGGCTATGGTAATTTTATATGCTTTCATAATACTTCCATCGGCAAATACTTCTTTATAGTTTGCCAGTGAAAACACTCTTGGCCAGAAATAGATTCCGCCCTTTGCCGCATCGGAACCTTCGTTAAAAGATAACACCAGTACATTGATGCAGGGTAAAAGTATGAGAAGACATAACCCAATCAGCAGACAATCAATAATTATCTGGATAATTTTTTCCGAAGTGCTAGTTTTGATCTTACTGCCTGCAGGAACACTTTTTGATTTCATGGATTATCGTATCCTTTCTTTTCATTTACTCCTTTACAATCCTCAGAGGGATTTAATAAAGGTATATTCTTAAACGTATTTTGGTTATTAACTGACCTTTTTATAAACAGAACACTTTTATTTATGGGGATAGCGGCATGCTCTTGTCCTGCCGCTATCCTAAGAACCGGAACAAATTCTTCGTTTGTCCGTTTATAACTATTTATTGTAAAAGTTAATCGTTGTATTATCCTGAGCATAAAGCTCTTTTAAATACTCTTTGAATTTATCAATTCCTGCTGATTTTAACTGCTGACGAAAGGCTTCAACGATTTTATTTACATCACTATCAGATGGTGCAAACATAGCCTGTACCAGCATTTCCTTATAATTAAGCAGATCCATCTGACTCTTTACATCTGCCATATTTTCGGCGGAGAGATAAGCTGTTGCATTAAGACCAGAAATCAGCTTATAGGTATGAGGATACTCTGTGGCAATATCAACAGATCTCTTAAAAGTTGTACTGGAAGCTGCACCAGGACGGCTTTCACCAAAATCAGCGAGGTAGTCTTTACCTGTTAATACATAGCCAAAGAATACACAGGCAGTATTACCAAAGGAAGCACCTACCGTATTAATAAGTTCCTCTGTATCGCCATTGTTTAATTTCTGTAAGGTATCTTCCGTTAAAACCGGTTTTCCGTCTACCATAGTATAGTTCTCACCTTCTATACCATATTCGCAAAGAAGCTGTCCTTCTTTTGTAGATAAGTAATCAAAGAATTTGAAGATCTCTTCGGGATTTTTAGCTTCGGAGGAAATTGCCCATACACCATTTTGACCTTTGCCATTTCTAATTTCTGAATTATTTCCGGTAAAGTCATTAAGAGGTCCTAGAGGTACCCAGTCGTCGGATTCATAAACAATATCCTGATAGTTATGAACGTCTGCGATAATTGCTGAATTGTGAGTTTTAGAAACTTCACCGGCACGGGTTGCATCCATGGTAAAGAATTCTGGATTCATTAAACCTTCGGCAAGAAGTTTTCTTACATAATTGATTTTCTTAAATACATAGTCTGTTTCTGCTTCGTGCTTAATGGTTCCGTCTTCATCCATATTATAATCATCACTGACGCCCCAGTTATATTCAGTTACAATATATCTCAGTGCATCCGGTGAACCACCCCAGAATTTTGGTCCTAACGGATATACATCATTGCCGTTATCATCCTTGAAACCGCCTTCTTTGATTTGAACCAATAAATCATAAAGCTGATCCTGGGTGTTGATCTTGGTAGGGTCGATACCAAGCTTATCTACAATCGCTTTCTGAATATACATACCACCGATATAGGCATCCTGCGGATTATATACCGTGGATCTGTCTACTGCCGGGATGGATAATGGTAAAAGATAAGCCGCTCCTTTAAATTCATCACGGAAGGTTATATTTTTATAAGCATCATTAGGTAAATATCCCTCTTCCAGGTAATGACTGTATACTTTTGCATCCTTCATAAAAGGTGCCACATCGGTAAACATTTCTTCTTGTGCCGCTTTTAATAATAACGGGAATTCCGGTCTGGTGGAGTTATCCAGATAACTTATAATTACATCGGGAATGGTACCGGAAGCTAATTGAGAAGCCATAACCGTTGCATCACTGTCCCCCGGTGAATACTGTACATCCAGTTTTATACCGGTGCGTTTCGTTAATTCTTTCATAACAGATGTATTATTGATATCTTTGGGAAGGGAATATCCAATATCATCTACATAGGCCTGTACCGTTATGGTACGGTCTGCAATCCAGGTATCCGGTTTATCGGAAGTGGTTTCTTGTGTATTACTGCTTCCTGTTTGTGTATCTTCTTTTCCCCCCGTTTTTGCACATCCAGACAGACTCGCTGCCAGTAAAACTGCCGCCATAGTAACCGAAACAAAGCGTGTTAAAAAATTCTTTTTCATATCTCTCTCCTATCTGCGTGGACACCACGCGAATAATTTTTACATAAGTGGGCACTTTTTTAGTACCCGGCACTTTTTGAAGCCCGGATACTTTACCAGAGCCCGACCTCGGTAACTTTTTTAGATATTTTATTACATACTATTACCAGAATTAATCCTACAATTCCCTGGATTAAACCAATAGCAGTTGCATAACCGAATTGTCCTCCCTGTAAGCCGATTCGTACCACAAAAGTATCAAGGGTATCGGCTACGGACATATTTCCAGGAGTCCTTAACAGATATATTTGATCAAATCCGGAAGCTAATAAACCGCCTACACCCATAATAAAGAGAAGTCCAATGGTACCCCGGATGCTCGGCAAAGTGATATGCCACATCTTTTTTAATTTGGTAGCACCGTCCATTTCGGCAGCTTCATAAAGCGATACATCTACTCCGCTTATAGCCGCTAAGTAAATAATGGAATCCCAACCGATATTCCTCCATAAGTCCATGGAAAATAGTATCTTGAAAAAGTATTTTGCATCCATTAAAAAGAAGGTTCCGGGATCGCCTCCAAGGTTCCCGATGATCTGGTTAATAACTCCGGTATTAGGAGCTAGTATCCTCTGTATCATGGTGATGATAATTACGGAGGATAAGAAATGAGGCAGATACGTTATGGTCTGGCTCACTTTTTTGAATTTAATGCTTTTGACTTCATTTAACATTAAAGCCAGAACGATTGCGAAAGGGAATTCCAGAATACACTTGATAAAGCCAACCGTTAGTGTATTCCGAATCAGTCTAAGGCAGTCATAACTCGTAAAAAAGGTTTTGAAATACCTGAATCCGACCCAGGGACTTCCCCAAATCCCCTTTTTAAAAGAATAATCTTTAAAGGCCAGTACCACCCCGCTCATTGGAACATAACAAATCAAAATGTAATAGATGATACATGGCAGCAGCATCAGATAAAGGGGCCAGAATCTTAAGAGCCGTTTGCCAAGGGATGCATTTTTAATATGGACCGGCTGTCCTGGTTTTGCTATTCCGGTTTTCATACCGTTCCTCCTTTTTTATTAGTATAAACTAATTATAAAAAATCCATAAATTTTTCACAATGGACAAATCTTTTGGAATTAGTGTATATTTCTACGCTGGGGGAAATTTATAGAACGGGGTTGCTTGAAAGGTATTTAGTTTTAGGGGTTGGTTTAAGGGGGAGGAATCCTGGATAAAATCAGCCGGTGGGGTATGCAGCAAGCAGTGGTCCGGGTCTGTTTCATATGCTTAGATTCTGAGTCTGTATTCACTAATGGAGTTTGAATGTGGTAAGGCTAGAGAGAAAAAACGCAAACTCCTCGCTTTTGCTCGTCAAACAATGCGCTTTTTCTCTCTTTACCACATGCAAATTCCATAAGTGAATAAAAATTCATAAATGAATTTTTACAGACACAGAATGATACGCATATGAAACAGACCCGGACCACTGCTTTTGATTTAGTTTTTTGAGCTGATTTTATCCAGGATTCTTTTTTCTGCACTTGATAAATAACTTCTGTAGCTACGCCTATTTTTCCATGAAATAGAACTCAGTAATGGAAAAATCAGTATGTATACCAAGTTGTACCAGCTATGAACAATGGTTTTGCAGATTAGTGTCATTGCAGGTTAATTATTCACTTTTACATAATTATCAATATGTTATTACGTAGTCACAGCAAAAAGATAGCCGTCAGATTTTTCCTGGCGGCTTTCTTTTATTGCCTGATAGTTTGGTTATAATTTTGCAGGCTTTCTCCAAATGTATCTTATAAATTTTCTCATGCCAATTTCATAATTAATCTTATTCTCGCAAATTAATGATGTCATTCCGCGAAAATCCGGAATCTCACAAAATCCATTTATCCATAGGATTCCATCCTGTTTTAAGTGTCCTTCTAAAACTGGGTAAAAATTACTTTCTAGACGGTAGTGGTTAATTAGGATGACATCAAACTTTCCTAAATCCAGATAAGCTCCTTCTTCACTTAGATTCTTTTGCTGCACATTAATCTCTAATTGTTTTTGGAGAGCAAACTGTTTTAATCTTTCAACTGCAATGTTGCTGAAATCAACCGCTGTTACTTGGTAGCCTAGTTCAGCTAAAAATATTGTGTTGCGGCCATCGCCGCAGGCTAAATCCAAAATCTTTCCCTCTTTTGGAAAATATGCCATATCCTTAACCATACGGCCTTCTGGCTGCATAAGTTCCTGACCTCTTATTTTGAATTTATCATCCCAATAATGCGAATTTCCCATATACATCGGCAATCCTCCTGTCACAACACCTGCTTAACGGTTAAATTGTATACACTTTAACCCTGCTATTCTCTGGCTTTTACCCTTTTTTCGGGTTCATGGAGTTTCTGCTCTTTTATGATGGTTCCATCTTCAAGGCGGATATAGGTTTGGAAGGTTTGTGTATTCTTTTCTTCAAGGAGTATGATTCTGGCTCCTCTTAAATAACCTTCCTGTCCGTAGGTGTTATATCCGGTGGCACGACCGTAGGCTAACCGGACTCCGTATAATTCTCCCATATAGTCATTGATATGGTCATGTCCGGCAAATACACCCTTGGTATGTCCGGTTTCCAGCATTGCTGAAAAGAACCCAGAGTTTACATTGGCACAGCAGATTTCTTCTCTTTTTTCTCCATGGCAGATCTGTGTGTCCCATACTTCATTGTATTCTGGCAGTGGAATATGCATAAACACCAGGGAGGAGAAGTCCTCGCTTTCACCTTCTATTTCTCTTATTATGTTCTTATACCAGTTGCTCTGGCTAGTCTTTATATAATCATAACCGCCTACCTCTGGTAAGTCATTATAGGCACCTGAGTCTATGCCGGTTAATACCCAGCGGATCTTTCCTTCTCTGGTTTTTACCTTGAGAATATGATTCCCCATCCCGTCAATTGATTCATCTGCATTATATGCCAAACAGTTTGGCAAAGCTGTAAAAGCAGGGAACAGTTCTTCATACCCAACCCCCTCTTCCGTATCATGATTACCAAATACAAAACTCCAGGGAATCCCGGTCTCAATGACCGGCGCTAACGCTTTTATAAGAAACTTCGTGTTATCCGGACCATATACCGTATCCCCTGTAAGCATAATAAAATCAGGCTTTTCAGCCTCTAAGATACGCTGCATCAGAGCAGTCGTCTTATGATCTGCCTCGCTGTCGTTCGTGAAATGGATATCTGTAAACTGCAAAACCTTAAACTTCCCGTCTTCCTTAAAATAAAGATCTTTTTTCATATCAAACTCCTATCTGCGCATATCCCCACACTGTTATTTGCTTTCAAGCTAAAATTTTATTCCTTGGGCTATGCCGCACTTTTAACCGGGTATTATAAAACTATAAATTACTTGTAAAGAACCTCTGTTTTTCATAACCTCTACCACAAGCTTAAAATATATATCTCGATTAAACAATGGATTATTCTATAGAAACCAGTGTAAATTTATATAACTTTCCATTCAGGTATTGCACCTGCTACTTAACAATAGTATAGTGTGAATAAGATATTATACACCCTGATTTAAGGCAGTGTCACATCTGCATAGATGCGACAGGCAAGGGGAGCTAGTGTGAATAAGTATTACACACCCTGATTTGAGGCAGTGTCACATCTGTTTTCATGATGCGACAGGCAAGGGGGAGCTAGTGGCCTTGCTTTTATACTGCGATAGGACAACCGATCTGTATAAGCAGTATCTTTCGTGGTCTTGCGGTATTATGCGATTAGCTTGTGCCTAACTATAAAATGAAAGGAGAATTCTCATGAAACAACTCTTTGAAGTCGGCGGAATCCTAAATAAGGGATTTGTCGGTCAAATCTCATATACCGTATGTCTAGACAAAGAATATAAAGAAATGGATATTGCATTTTCTTTCGATAAACAGCATTATAATGAGATTACAGAGGAATTAAAAGAAGAAGTAAGAAATACCTGCAAAGGTGAATATGATGGGGCGGTTGCTACGGAGGAACTGCTTGCTCAGGCAATAAGGGAAATGAAAACAGAAATCCATACCCTGGCCACTATGAATGACGTATTCATCGGCGGTATCCATAAACAGTTAACCACCAGACATATGCACTATTCAGCAGAATATACCAGCGAAGGCTGTCTGGAACAAGAAACGCTAAACGGTGTCATTAAAATAACCCTGGCGGTTTTTAACGTAATACTCGATGATACCCACTATACCCTTTCATTATCAGTAAATGAATAATACCAGGAGGAATCTTATGTTCAAACGTCTGGAATTACATAATCATACTACCGAGTCAGACAGCAGTCTTACACCTATGGATCTTATAGAATACATGCATCAGAACCATGTTGATGCCTTTGCCATAACTGATCACAATACCATATCAGGACATAAAAAAATACAGGATCTCCTGACAAAAACAAATCTTCCTATATCCTGTATCTACGGTATGGAATACACAACCTACTATGGTCATATCCTGTGCTTTAATCTAAAGGAGTATGTATCCTGGGAAAACATAAATCTCCACAAGCCGGAACTTCTCTTTCAAGCCGCAAGGGAAAAAGGTGCCCTGACAGGAGTGGCACATCCTTTTTCCTATGGTAATCCCTTTGCCAGAGGCTGCCGCTTTGATATGGAAATCACCGACTACACTTCTTTTGACTTTATTGAAATCTTTAACGACCTGGAACCGCTTCATGAGGTAAATGAACGTGGCTTATTATGGTGGGAGGATTTAGTCTTGCAAGGATATCCCCTGGCCTTTACCAGCGGCATGGACTTACATGGCAAATGGGATATGGATAACCAGTTTGCAACCTATATCGAAGGAAGTCCGGACGGTAATATAGAAAAAGAACTGGAACATGCCATTAAGCAGCAGCGAACCTGGATATCAAAAGGACCTCTGGTTAAATATGAAATACAAGCAGAAAAGGGCAGCCTTACATTTACCATAGCAGAAACCGGAAAACCAGGCTTTCTTCATAAGGATACCGACAAATATTACCTGACGCTGCGTACCAAAAAAAGAACTCTTACAAAAGAAATTACAAAGGACACTCCCTTAACCATTCCCTTCACAGAACTTGAACAGGAAACCGTATTGATTCCAAAATTATATCATAGAGACACCACGATCGAAAACCTGGTAGCAGTGGCACCTGTTATCCATCTATCATAATATTATTATTTTATTTATCTATCATAATATTATTATTTATTTATTGACTAATCAATGAAGCTATGATAACAGTGCAATGACTAACTCCTATATAATTTATAATAGGACTTATGACAGAGTACATCGTTTCATGTTTACTTCTGACTAATATGTTAATTTGGAATGAAGAGTTCCAAATTCCGAAATAAAAAAGTAAACCAGAAAATATAAAATTACTTGTAAAATAAGGATTATGCTTAATAGAAATTTTGTAAAAAGCATGTGCTAATGCTGCAGGAAAGAGAATGCAGCTGCTTATTCGCTAACTAGGAACTAAATATCTTAAAGCATAATCCATAAATATACTAGACTCTCATTCAATCTTCTAACATTCACCATCCTTTTTATCACATCCGTCTAAAGCATGCTTTCCGCAGCTTCCGTTTGACCAATCTTTCAGTGCCTTCCATTACACTATTCTTTGGCGGCATCCCTTTGCCCCATCCTTTCAGAAGCACCCGTTTCTATACTTGCAGAAGCCTCCATGTGCGCCATACTTGAAGTAAAATCGTTAATCACATATGCATTTTCCTGTATTGTAACGGTGTCAGCCCAGTAGCTTTCTTAAATACTTTAAAAAAATACTGGCTGTCCTCATAACCTACCTCCTTCGAAATCTCCACCACGCTTTTATCTGAGTGGGTCAAATATTCGCAAGCTTTCTTAAGCCTTAAGTCCTTGATAAAATTCACAGTGGTCTGTCCGGTCTCCCTTTTAAAAACAGCGGAAAAATAATTGGGACTCATACTAAACTTATCTGCCATATCATTAATTGCTATATCCTGATTATAATTATCCTGTATATACTTAATAGCCAGTTTTATCTTGCTCTTTGACGTAATATCTGAGCCCCCTTCTGTCTGTATGCTCTCTAGGATAAGGGAATATAAATACTCCCTGAACTCCTTAAGGGAATGGAAGGAAATCAGAATATCATAGTTCAGGACCATTTTTTCCACATTTTTTGCATCCTTTACAAAGGAAACAGCCTCTGTTTTTAATATCATATCAATAATCCGCAGCCATACGATCCGCATGTAGGAGATATTGTAATGTCTTATCCGCTCATCGGAAAAGAGTTCATTAACAAAATATTCAATGCGGCTGATTTCGCGTTTTTCAATATACTGACGAAGCATATTTAGTTCGGAGGATGGTACATGAGCAGGTGGGAGTGCTTTGATATCCTCATAAAAATACAGACCAGACCTGCCATATATCATTCTCTGTAAAAATGCCTCTTTGGCTTCTTTGATATTTTCTTCCGTCAGGGTATTCTTTGCCGAACTGATTCCGGCAGTTAACATAATTCCCATTTTCTCCCTGAGTATTGTAAAAAGCTGCTGGAACAGAAGATTTACATCCTTTCTTAAGAATTCTTCCCTGTCAGCGGAAAACAATATAAATAACTGGTTTGCCTGGGTAAGGTTATTGACTATGGTTTTATTGCATAGTGTGTCAATCTCCATAAATACATTTTTAACTGAAAATTGAATCAAATCAGCGTCCTTGAAACCGAATTGATTCTGTTCAAAACTTTCCAGGTCTATGCTAAGGATACCTGCCATAACCCATTTATTTTTAATCGGAAAGTTTTTATCGATTAATTCATAAGTTTTATTTGTTAGGCTGACCTTCCCGTAATCCCTTAATAATTCATTGATATTCTTTTCAAACAGGTAATTCTTCTTTTCCCGAATGGAACGGGTCCCTTCGATGACAGTCTGCCTTAGCTGCTTTCCCTCCTCCAACTTAAGAATAGCATCTTCCAGTGCTTTTTTCAGAGCATCATTGGATATGGGCTTTAACAGATAGGCGTTTACCCCCAGATCGATAGCCTGCTGGGCATAGGTGAATTCGGCAAACCCGCTTAAGATGATAAAATGTATCTCAGGATATAGGGGCATGGTCTTTTTAATAAGCGTTAGACCATCCATATCTGCCATTCGTATATCTGTAATTACAATATCTACTTTCTGTTTCATTAAGATCTCCAGGGCTTGTAATCCGTTCTCCGCTTCGTACACAACGGAAGGTTTTAACTTAAGATATTCCAGTCTGGCTATAATTCCCTGTCTAATTAGTTCTTCGTCGTCTGCAATTAAGATACTCTGATACATCATCGGTCATCTCCCTTCCCTATCATCGGTAAACGTATGATTACGCTGCTGCCCTGGTATTGGACACTTTCAATGGTGATACCGTATTCATTGCCGCAGGCCAGTTTTATTCTCTGGTTCACATTCCGGATGCCAATACTCTGACGGTTTTCAACAGCAGTCTTGCCTTCACTGTTAATATACCGGTTCAGCGCTTCCACCATTTCTGGTGACATGCCGATACCATCGTCTTCTATTTTAATAACAAGTACGGGTTTGTCCTTTATTTCCGGCTTATCATTTACTGCTTCATCTCTTTCATTCCTAGAACTTACCGGTAACAATTGTTCTCTGCTGATTAATATTTCAAGTGTACCTTTTCCCGTGATATGGCTTAAACCATGTGTTATGGCATTTTCCACAATTGGCTGTAATATAAAACGGAGTATCATTTTATCTTCCAAGTCCGGCTCCACATTATAAAACACGTCGAATTTGTTGCCGAATCTGGTTTTTTGGATAAATACGTAATTCTGGGTATGCTGCAGTTCCTGCATTACTGTTACATATTCCCCGTAATTTTTTCCCAGGCTGTACCGGAAGATATCCCCCAGCTTTTCACAGAGTTCGCAGATTGCAAAAGCCTGTTTAACCGCTGCAATGGAGCTTATTATTTCCAGTGTGTTATATAAAAAATGAGGATTTATCTGAAGCTGTAAGTTCCTGAATTCTGTTTCCTTTTTTTCCAGCTGCTGGATATAGTTTTTTTTGATTAAATCATCCAGCTTAATAAGCATCTGATTAAACTGTTTATCTAAAACTGCAATTTCATCATTGCCTTCTAACTCTTCTTTAATGGTCAGATCACCTGTTTCCGCCACCTTAATTTTTTTAACTAATCTGGCTACCCTTTCTGAGAAGCCTCTGGTAAATAGAAAGGCAGTAATTACTATTACTATGATAATAATAATAAAAACAGGAAGGATGGTTCTCTGCATTTCTGCCATTTTCTCATTTAACTGGCTGTTATTGAACAGGAAGATAAGTTTAAGTCCATATTCCTCAATGGCCGCACTGTTTACCATGGCATCTTTATAATAACCGACTTCCTTCTTCTGTAAATCCTCAAAGGACATTTTTGTCAGGATATCGTCATAATTTTTATTTGTAGAATATATAATTTTATTGCTCTTGTCTAGCAAAATAATATCATAGGGGTACTTTAACTGTTCCGGGTCCGATGCCGGTACGATGAGTTTCTGCATAATAATATCAAGCTTAATAAAACCTATATACTTTCTGTCATAGGTCTTGGTATTAATATAAACAATATTCTGGATTAAGGAAAGAACATCTCTTTTACCATCCACTGCAGAATAAATAAAATAGTCCTCCTCTGGTGCCTTATGGTTTAGATACCATATTTCACCTTTCGCACCTTCTGCCATAGCTACCTTAACCCCGTAAATTTTATTGTTGGACATGTTGGAATAAATCATACAGTTACGCAGTTCTTTATGACTTTCCAGCCGTAAAGACTTTGTAACCTCAATACTTACTTTATTTCCTTTAATATAGGGATTGCTATCATCTGAACTATCCATCAGGGTGTCCAATACAATCGTGTTATTGGCAATCTGGATTAAACTATTCCTGTATTGATACAATTTATCTTCAACATTGGACATATATTGGACTACCAGCTGAGAATGGGAATTGACCAGATCCCTGGTTACCATCCCGCTTAACTTCTGGAATAACAGGGCACTGATGGTCAATATGGGAACCAGACTTACTATAACTGTAAATAGTACAAGCTGGGTAAAGATAGTATTAGAATGGAAAATACGGTTTTGCAGCTTTTTTAGTTTGTCCTTCATCCGGTTTCCTCCTGGTGCCTATCGCTCTCCTATGCCTTAGAACTTACTGATTTGCCATAGTTTAGCAGCCTCTGAATTTTTAAAGATTATAGCATAGAGTTCCCCGATGTGCAAATAAATAAAGATTTTTTATGTTACATTTCTTATCTCATTTTTAATAAAGGATGAATCCTTGCCGTTAATGAATCCCCTGGATACTACTGCGCATAAGGATAGGTAAAATTAACTTTTATTTCTGTTTGTAACAACATATCCATTTTATCCGGTCTGATTTCCTCCGCTTTTTGAACGCTAAAAATAACACTACTTACAAGCCCTTTTAAAGCCTGGGTTAAAGACAGGTCTATAAGTTCTCCGACTGTTATTAGTTCAGAGAGAAATCCAAGGGTTTTATTCACTTGAAGCATTTCAAACAGATATGGATGTTCCAGCGTATCCTCTCCAGTCAGTTTTATAATAGTTGACTTAGTTTCCCTCTTTTGGCCCAGCAGTTGCAGTAACTCGGTATAATCTGAAAGAGGCAGAAAAAAATGTTCTCCTCTGCCTCTTTTACAGATTGCTATTTCTACTTTATCAGGCCAGCATTCCTTTATAGCATCCAAAGGTTTTCTTTGCAGCCAATTACAATTATTTTTGTTATTGAAGTTGCTCTTGTTATCCGTAAGATATAAGCTCTCTATTAAGCTTTTCATAATAACCTCCCTCTGCCCTATTAGCAGCAATCAAATATTGGTTATAAATTATCCTATGTACTTTTTGCCGGTTAAAAAACTTTTATTAATAACCTTCCCGTCATATTGCCGCTTCTGCGGTATTTAGGATACTAGAGAAAGAGGAAGAACATCCAGAACACATGGAACAATCCCCGTAACAGGCACTCTTACCCAGTCCTTTGTCATATACAATCTTAAGAACACAATCGTTAAAAGGAATAGTAACCTGCTCTTTGCTGTTATCAATCCCTATCTGTTGTCCCTTAAATTCAATATGCACCGGTACTTTTACGAAATCCTCCATCAGACCCGGGCGTATTACAGAAGATATTACTCTCTTTTCACCGCTTCTTGTATTTGAAATCAGAATATCCCCTGAGGTGGCAAGTCCTATTACTTTTCCCTCTGTATCAAATTTAAGTGAATTATTATCCGCATCCACTCCTACTGCATCGGAATCATAGACTTTAATCAAACCAGCGTCCGTATTTACATATATCGGTTCTGCTGGTTCTAAAGATGCCAGGGAGCCGTTTTCATACAATTTAAACCCATTCCTTACAGCGATCCGCCCGACGGAAGTATTAAGCTCTATTACTTCTCCCGGCCACAGAATGAGGCTCTTTAAACTGCCGTTTGGATAAAAACGCAACCCACTTATTTTTGCTTTAAATTTACCTATGGGTAAGTCAAAATCATAAACCTCCGCCAGTCCCCCTTCTTCCTCTTCAGACCAGGAAAAACTGATTTGACCATTTAATGGAAATAGGCTGTATATGGAACCATTTTCATAAAAGGTAATCAATTCAGCCTTAAAGGTTCCCACTGAGGTGGTTATACCCGTCTGTTCTTCCAGGGATATGCTCCGTAGTTTTCCGCTCTTATAATAGGACAAGGCTTTCGAATCTTTTCTTCTTATTCCGGGATTATTAAACTGCGGTACAAGGTACCCGTATTTCGTTGGTATGATATTATAAGCACTTAAACGGCACTTTTCAATCCTTCCGTTTTCGTAAGCCGTATAACTGGTTACTCCCTTTAGTCCGTATTCAGCAATCGTTTCCATCTTGCATCCTCCTTTCAAACCGGCCAGTAACCTGACGCAGGCCGGTAAGTATATAACTCTCTTTTATTTTCCTTTTCCACCATCCGGGATAAGAACGGCAATACTTCCACCGCAATACTGCCCTTATCTGCTTTTATCTCTCACATAAATCTTGTGCACAACCATGGCATATGACAGGGCTGCTTGCTATCCCATCGGATGGAATATTTGCTCGGTCTGTACTGCATTTTCCTTGGCAGTTATTGCCTCTGTCCTAAGCCGATAAACAGCTACGGCTCTGCCATCCATGGAGGAACGGTATTTATCAATTAGTCCCCCCGTCAGGGTATGGTCATAAAACTTCGGCATAAATTTATCCACCAGTTTTTGCAGGATTTCTGCGGCTTCCTTCACCTCTGTAATTTTTTCCGTTCTGCCAAATATCATTACACTCATATAAGAAGTATCCGCATGACAAGGCATGGGATCTTTTACCGTGCCATATTCTTCATATACCGTAAAGGCTGCCTTAGGATTTTCAGACAAGATATCAACTTTTTTACCAGAACCCATACCGTGAAAGCAAATACACCCCTCATGCCATACAAAGTTTAGGGGAAGGGCATAAGGATATTCCCCGGCGGAGAGTGCCAGAATACCGGTTCTGGCGTTAAATAAGAATTCTTCAATCTTCTCCTGATCGGTACATACTCGTTGTTTATAGCGTATCGGCTCCATTATAGTTTTCCCTCCTCATACATATATTCCAGGCGTTCTAAAAATGCTGTCATCCATTCATTGTCCTTAAGGATATATTCCGGGTGAGAAAGTAATTCTTCCTCTGTCTGAATATATTTATCAGGGACCAGTTCCTCTGCACAATTTTTCGTAAGCCCCTTAATAATCTCTAAGGTATTCTCAAGGTGATACTGAAAGCCAAATATCCGTGTTTTATAGACAAAGGCCTGATGGGCACAGGCATCATTCTCTGCCAAAAGAGTGGCTTCTTCTGGCAGAGAACTAAAGGTATCTCCGTGCCACTCGAATACCACGGGGGCTTTTGGAAAATGTGAAAATAAGAAAGACTCCTTAGCCTCCCTGGTTAACCGTACCGGATACCAGCCTATTTCCTTACAGGTATTCTTAGTGACCTTACCGCCAATACAATCGGCAATTAACTGTCCCCCCAGACATAAACCAATTAAGACCTTACCGTTTCTTATCGCTTCTTTTATAAACATCTTTTCCTTTACCAGCCAAGGATACTTATCTTCTTCATATATGTTCATGGGTCCTCCCATAATAACCAGCCAGTCAAAATCTTTCTGTTCCGGAAGGCTTCCCTCCAAAAAAAATTCCGTACTGGTGACCGTATAACCCTTCTCCCTGGCCCAGGTCAGAATACTTCCCGGATTTTCAAAGGGCACATGCTGCAGATAATGTAGTCTCATGTCGTTCATTCCTTTCTGCCATAAGGCTTAAAGCAGCCTCCTGTAACCCTTCTTCGATTCCATTACAGGTAGTATAAACACCGATACCGTTATTCTTTAATTCCAAGGCAGGTGCGGTACCGATTCTAAGACATACCACTTGGTCACAGTCCTTAAGGAGTTTGATCTTCTCCTTAAGCTTACCCATATTTTCCCCGTTTTCAGCTCCATTACAGTATTGGTCTGTCTTCCTGAGTTCTAAGAAGACAGCTTTCTCGTCTAGATAATCATAGATATAAAACTGTTCTGCATGACCAAAATGCTGATTTATTATAAATCCATCCTTTGAACAGACTGCAAACCGCAGGTTACCTATTTTTGAATCAATACTGCTATTGCTGCTCTCTGCCATTTCTTTTACTTCTTGTGTAATCATAAAGATACTGGTAGATAAATCATTTTTCAACGTACCTACCGCATCTGCCCGGCACTGTTTGCAATGATACATCTGAGGTACAATGCTTTCACACTCTTTGCGTATCCGGTTCAGTTCCTTATTCGTTACCCCTTCCATAGCTTCAAAAGCGCTTTCCTTTACTGGTATTAAAGGAATAATATTAGTAAGGCTTACTCCCCATTCCCTTACAACTCTGGTTATGTCTTTCACCTGATGGTCGTTGATACCTTTTAACAAAACGATATTTACTTTTACTACAACTCCCATAGCGGTCAGATACCGGATACCGGTCTGCTGATTTTGCAGTAAGATAGCCGCCCCCTCTTGACCCTTATAGATTTTCCCAAGATAGTTGATATGGTTATAAATCTTTGCTCCGGTTTCTGTTTCTACGGTATTAACCGTTACTGTTACATGGCTGACTCCCAGAGATATTAAGTGGGCTGCATAAAACGGCAGCATAAGTCCGTTGGTGGAAAGACAAAAGGTGACGTCTTGGTCTATTTGTCTTATTAACCTGAGGGTTTCCTCTACTTCCAAAAAATTAGCAAGGGGATCCCCGGGACCTGCAATACCGGCAACCGTAAGTCCTGTAACCTCTGCTTTTGCCTTTTGATACCTCGTTACTGCCTGTAAAGGTGTAAGTACCTTGCTGACAACACCTGGTCTTGATTCATTGCTGCAATCAAACTTCCTGACACAATAGTTGCACTGGATATTACATTCTGGTGCAACGGGCAGGTGGATTCTTGCATTGTTCGAGCCATTGCAATGAAAACATGGATGTGTCAGCGTTTTTTCTTCTATGGTACGGGTATTTAAGTTCCTTGCTACGTTCATTCAATCACCGCCTTTATGCTTTCCTCCCGGTAAACCCCAATCGGTACTATCCAGTCAACTCTTACAGTAGATACACCGGCATAATTCCGACCCAGGAGGAGGTTAATCAGATCCCTTACCAAACATTTAGCACCCACTCTTTGTTCTTTTTATGTTCCATATCAGTAAAAATAGTATTGGCTATCTGTTCTGCCAGCCATATAGCACCTTCATAGCCTACAATTGGATGGCGGTACATTCCAGCACGGTCATATACCGGAAATCCAACCCGGAACATTGGTATATTATAATCAATTGAGGTAAATCTTCCTTTTGAGTGTCCCAGGATAAGATCCAGTTCCAGACCTTCATTTTTAATACGGTTCTCCAGTTCCCAAAGGTCTGCGTTGGTTATAATCTCCATGTCAAAACTTACGTTTTCCGTTAATTCCTTAATTCTTGGGTCCGAAGGGTAATTGGAATTGTCATCTCCAAGCAATAACAAAACAGGCTTCATCTCTAGATCCAGACAAAACTGCGCCAGTCCGATGACTAAATCGGCACTGCCATATATGGCAACTCTTTTACCGGCAAAAAACATATGGGTAAGGTCTGTTAAGGCATCCAGGGCTATTCCTCGTTCTTTGACTAGAGAAGCCGGTATAGGCTTTCCGGTCATTTTACTCACATTCCTTAAAAAGACATCGGTATTTCTTATACCAATCGGTGTCGGTCCCACTACTGCCGGAACTTCAAACTCATCTTCCAGATACCTGGCTGCCTTTCCGCCTTCGTACCGGTTCAGTGCAATCGTTCCTATTGCATTTGCTGTAGATGCCAAATCTTCTACCGTAGTATTTCCATGGGATACATGATTTCCGTCCGGCATAAGGGGGGAATCAAATTCTTCAATTTCAAACAAAACGGTTGCCTTAACCTGCATTTCACTAAGAAGGTGCTTAAGGGCTTTTACGTCTCCCGGATTAGCCCAGCCGGTAATTAGATTGATTTTGTCATTAGGTTCTGTTTTCTTTGCAAAATAACGTACAAATTCCTCTACCGCTACATCATACCCGCTTACCATACTGCCTTTAAAACTTGGAGTGTGGATTGGAATTAAATATACTTCCCTGCCGGCATATTTTTCTTTTAGTAGACCGTTATTTAACTTTCTTACAACACCGTCAATATCATCCCCAATAACTTCGGTGGAACAGGTGGATATAATAGGGATTACTTTTACATGGGGGTAGCGCATTAACAATACGTCTACTGCTTCTTCCACACGGTTTAAGGCTCCGAATACGGCTCCGTCTTCATGGAGTGAGGAGGAGGCAAGTTCAAAACTTTCTTTAAAATGCTGGGAGAAAAGCAGACGGACAAACATGACGCAGCCCTGACCTCCATGGACAATCCCGATACAGCTTTTGATTCCGATACTGGCATACTGTGCGCCACAGGGCTGACAGGTAAATATGGGATTTATAACACCGGCACGTTCTTTTCCTTTTATTTCACAAGACATAGGTTTCACTCCTTTCTACTAGTAAAGCGGGTCGGTAAGTTCTAAATTAAGAGAGCCTTTTATGGTTAAATAGTCCATACGCTCTTTCAGTCCCTGCATAAGCAGCTTGATGTCTGCTTTCTCCATGGTATTAATCCAGGAATACCTCTGTTTAAAAGCGTCCGCCAGGCAAACCGCATCTACCCAGTGGCATTTATCCGCCGGTGTATTCGTTTCCACTGGCTCATCACATAAAATCTGCATGGTCTTCATCAATATTCCTTCATTCTGCTTTTCCCTGTCCCAGGCGCGGGAGTGGAACTGCCAGAGGCAATTTTTCATAATATAATCCACAAGCTGTTCAATCCTGTCTTTCATAATTCCCTCTCATTCCGCCGCCACAGGCGGCATTTATAGTTGTTTCTTTACACAGCATTTAACTTCTTGGTTAATACCATTTCCGGATATTCCTTTTTACGGATATCGGCAAGACAATCATATTTGCCGGAATATTCTCTTAAGATGGTTGAGAAGGTTGCCTCTTCACTTAAATTCTTATCAGAAAGAAGATTTTGTGTCTGAAAGCCGTTGTCGGGGATTTCATCCTTGGTAATATCCATAAGAGCCAGTTGATGCACCGGAGAATATATTGCATTATAGATATCTCTTGCAAATCTTACCCAGCCTTCAAACCCTTTCCAGGGACCGTTATGGTAGGCGTGAGCATTGAGGTAGGGAACCCTTATCTTTTTGGCTACTTCCCCGGGACGTTTTCCGGTAAAGATTATATCTGGTTTTAACATCTCCATGGCTTCTAAACCTTCCAGTTCATTAGGATCATCAATGGCTAACGCTCCCTCTTCACATCTTGAGATACCTTTTTCCATATCTCCTTGATGACCGAACTTGGTATATACCGAAACCACTTCCACTCCCATCTCTTCATGGATGGCATGAGCCCAATGCCAAAGTTTGGAGCCACCGGGCCAAAGACATACTTTTTTCCCTTTCAGCCGTTCTTTATACCAGTCAAGTTCCGGTTTCCATTTGGCAGTTTCTTCGTCAATGATTGCCTGTGCCCTGTCTTCGATTCCAAAAAACAGACCGATTTTTCGCAAGGAATTGGATAGGGCTTCAAACCCGAATCCATCGATATCAAGCCTTGGTGTGCCGTATTTTACCCGGAGTTCATTACAGATATATTCCGCAGAACGGGCACATTCCAGAACATTTAAATGGGCTCCCTGCATGGATCTTAAATCATCGTAGGAACCATTACCGGTAAAAGTGGATAATACCTGGATTCCCATCCGTTTAAAATAATCCATCATTACTTCCTGATCGCCCTGAATATTATACTCACCAACATAATTGATAACATAATCACTGGTAATCTTAGGTTCCACGGTTCCGACCTTTTGTTTTATCCAGGCTATATTAATCTTATGATGTCCACCGGATTGACTGGGTCCTCCAAAACCGGGGGAGTTACAGACAAAGATATCTACTTCCGGCATTTCCTCCATGACTTCTTCGGCTATGGCATTTAGATCATCACCAATCAACGCAGAGGCACAGGTTTGATATATGGTCATACGTTTAATCTTTGGAAATGCTTTAAATGCTTCAACAATATTCTGTTTTAACAGTTTCTCCGCTCCAAAGATGATGTGTTTTTCCTTCATATCCGAGGCATAGGTGTATTTAAGCTGAAAATTATCGTTATCACTGATATACCGTTTGGTCTGCCAGGTATCGTAGGTACAGCCTACCGGTCCATGGCTTAGATGAATAACATCTTTCATGGGTGTTCCAATTACGTGCTTCGCTCCGCAGTAGGCACAGCCTCGCTCCGAGATAGTGCCGGGAATTGTGTTTAGATATCCCAGGGGCAATGCATCGGTCAGGTCTTCACCATGACCCTTTATGACTGCGTGTTTCTTTCGTTCCGGTATGCATTTGCTGCATTCAAACTCATGATATGGCATAAATGATTCCTCCTTTACTTGATTGCTTTTTCCCCTTGTTCATTGGTCCTTACGGTAATGGCATCCTCTATGGGACAGACAAATATCTTGCCGTCACCAATCTGCCCTGACTGGTTATGCTTTATAATGGTTTTTACAATAAGCTCTGTATCTTCTTCACAGGCTACAATCGATAACAGCCTTTTTGGTATGTATTCCATGTACTTTTTGCCGACGGTTTTTCCCTGTTCAATAATCTCTGGCCGAACCTCAATACCAAGCTCTGATGCGATTCCCTTTTGCTTGCCCCGACCAAGTACTGAGATTGCCGTCATACTAGGAAACCCAAGACTCTCTAGGGCTTCCTTGGTTGCCGTTACTCTTTTGGGTCTTATAATTGCAACGATCTCATTCATAACAGCCCTCCTTAAAGTCCGTCTTCACCGGTACGTACTGTATATACAGCATCTACAGAGGAAATAAATATTTTTCCGTCCCCGTAATTGCCGGTATATGATTTATACTTAATGATTTTAACTATTTCCTCTACCGATTCATCTTCTACTACCATCATAATCATGATTTTAGGGAATTCATCATAGTGAATGGTACCAATGGTCAAACCTTTTTGTTTACCCCGGCCGAATACATTGATTTTGGTTAATGAGTAATGTCCGTCCTGTGCAAGTGCTTCCGTTACTTTGTCCGCAGCTTCCGGACGTACAATGGCTCTGATCATTTTCATGGGATACCCTCCTTTTTAATCTGCGATTCCGTATTTTACAACCATCGCTTCCAGTTCATCCATTTTTAAAGGTTTTGGTATAACAAAATTCGTATTCTCAATAATTTTCCGTGCCAATTCTCCGTATTCCTTAGCCTGATTACATTCATCATCATAGTCCACTACGGTTTTCTTGTTAAATTCTGCTTTCTGAACGATATTATCTCTGGGTACAAAATGGATCATACGAGTTCCGATTGCTGCTGTAAATTCCTCCAAAAATTCCGCTTCCCGGTCAACTTTACGACTATTACAGATCACACCGCCTAGACGGACACCGCTTTGTTTCGCGTACTTTAATAGCCCTTTGCAGATGTTGTTGGCGGCATAAATTGCCATCATTTCGCCAGAGGCTACAATATAAACTTCCTGTGCTTTACCATCACGGATTGGCATAGCAAATCCGCCGCATACAACATCACCTAATACATCAAAAAATACAAAATCCAAATCCGGTGTGTAGGCATTGTTCTTTTCCATAAGGTCAATTGCTGTTATTACGCCACGTCCGGCACATCCAACACCTGGTTCAGGACCGCCGGACTCAACACAACGGATATCCCCATAACCGGATTTTACTACTTTTTCCGTAGTAATTTTTTCTTCGCCTTCTTCTCTTAGCATATCCATTAAGGTCTGCTGATTCATTCCCCCAAGAATCAAACGGGTAGAATCTGCTTTCGGATCACATCCATGGATAAATACTTTCTGATCATAAAAATGGGCCATAGCTGCTGCCGTGTTCTGTTGTGTGGTTGACTTACCAATGCCACCCTTGCCATAAATTGCGATTTTTCTTGTCATTCTTAGTTCCTCCAATCGTTTTTTTATATAAAGAAAGGAGTTTAATCCATATCAGCCAGGCTGAGTATAGATTAAACCCCTTTTTTATCACTAAGGTTTCTGTTTTTATTACCAGGGGTTTCTATAAAAGGACGCATACCGTTCCCGTATCAGGACCCCTTTGTCAGAATTAACGTTTCCCATTGAAGGGAGGATTTAATGTTAACAGAGTGTTATAAAAACAGGCATTATTAATTGGGTTACCGAAAATGTTATTACTAGCATATAGCACTTAAAGTTATTGCTTATGCCCTCAAGCTATGGAGTTTCTTAAATTAATAGTTTATTTATCGAATTCATTAATTATTCCGCATAATCATTATTGTTATCTTTTGTCACATCGTATTTATTCTATTTGTTTCGTTTCTTTATGTTTGTTACATTATGATACTCTGCCAACCACAAAATGTAAATAGGTATACTCAACAATATTTATAAAAATCCTACCCTGTTTTTGTTTATTTATTACAATTATCAGATATAACACAGCTTAACCAGCATGTGACAAAAGTGACAAACATGACAATACAGGTCTATTCGTAACTATACTTTGATGGGCTTTGTTTTTATTTTTAGCATGGATTTATGAGATTCTAGAATGAGAAGGAGAACAAAAAACACTACCTTGTCGTATTAGCGATAAAGTAGTGTAGAATTCATGTCTGGCTATAATTCTTTACCAAGCATAATAAGATGAAAGCCTTTTTCATAGGCATTGGGTTGTATCCCTATTACACGAAAACCATTTTCAAGATACCACGTATAATCAATACGGTCACAGGTTAGTTCTTCAATTGCTTTCGGAATATTCTCTATTTCCTTACCATGAATATTAAATCCAACCGAGCTAATTCCACTTCTGAATGTCATATAACCTTTGTCACGGGCATACACCTGGGCTACCTCAAACAATTCCAATAGCTTATGTTCCAACTTAAATGTACCGTTATCATCAAATCCACTGCACTCAAGGTCAAGTGCTTTATATCCAATTAATTCTCTGCATAAAATCCAGCCTTTAGGATGTTCTGTATCTTCGCCAAGATACCAGCCTATGGTTTTGATACTCTCATCAATATTACTCAATTGCGAGTAAGCACCGTTATAATCCCACCATTCTGGTTTTATTGTACTCATAAGACGGGCTACTGCTGGAATAGCCGCCGATGTTAATTCATATACATTCATATCTGATATACTCCTCTGCTTGTCTTGTACATAAAACTATTTATTTATTTTTATTTTTTATTTAAATATGTTATAATTGAAAGGGTGTCAGTAAATTATGACATCAAAACCATAATTAATTTAGTCCTAGTATAAATTTCATCAATCATTTGTTTTAATATAGGATTTATTTTATCTTTTAATAATGATAAAAATAATTATCATAAATGTAATCTTAACGGAGGATAGCAGGATGGAGAATGACTTATTAAGCGCACAGGAAGTTGCAGATATACTAAAAATTGCCAGAAACACCGTATATGAGCTTATTAAGCGGGGAGAACTTTCTTCCTCCAAAGTGGGAAAACAGGTCAGAGTGGACAGGCAGGAAGTGGAAGCTTATCTAACCAGAACCAAAAGCGTAGATTCTAAAAAGCTCCTTCTCTCTACCCAGCAGACAGCCAGAGCTACAGTCACTCAGACATTTAACCAGACCTTAGAGGAAGGTCCGCGTATGAATGAATTGATTATATGCGGTCAGGATTTGTCTTTAGACATACTGGCAAATCATCTGAATACTATGTCAGATACCTTGCAGATTTTCCGCTCTTTTATGGGCAGCTACAATGGAATTTATGCCCTGTATCAGGGCCGTGTCAATGTAGCAACCGCTCACCTGTGGGACGGTGATACCAATCAGTACAACTCCACCTATGTAAAAAAAATGATGCCTGGTATCCCAGCAAGAATTATTCGTATCGGAAAGCGGCAGCAAGGATTTTATGTACAAAAAAATAATCCAAAAGGTATTACTGGCTGGGCCGATCTTAAACGGAACGATATCACCATCGTTAACCGGGAAAAGGGAAGCGGCACCAGAGTCTTACTGGATGAGAAACTTCGTCTGATGGGGCTTATCGGAGATTATATTGAAGGGTATTTCCGTGAGTGCAAGTCACATCTGGCAGTGGCCACTACCATATCCAGAGGCGGTGCAGATGTAGCCATCGGAAGCGAGACTGGCTGTAAAAATATCCCCGGAATAGAGTTTATCCCCCTTCAGACAGAATGCTATGATCTTATTATCCGTTTAGCCGATGCTGAAAAACAGCCTTACCGCATGATTCTTGAAATTCTGTCCTCCGAAGCCTTTAGAATGGATCTTGAAAGTATCGGTGGTTTTGATACAGAGGAAACCGGAAAAATTATTCCGATTTAAGGTTCCTTTTTTTCGTCAAAAGTATTTTCCTTTACTCCCGGTAATACTTGATAAACTGAGGTTCCGATTAATTTTTCGAAATGTTCTTTTATTTCAAAAACGCGGTTCCATCTCGCTACGGTATATTCATTCACTCCATATCGGCGTGTCGTGTCTACAAACCGTTTTTCCAAAAGGCAGAAACCAGTAGCCAGCGCTAAATTATCACCTAACTGAACTAACAGGTCATAGTCATCATATCTGGCGGAGGCCACAAAATCTCTCATAAAGATATATTCCTCTTCCGGAACATCCCATTTTCCTATGGAGGTCTTCGTATCCTGTATCATAAAGGAATGTGTGATGCAGATTTTAGCTGTGTCTTCCCACCCTTTTGATTTGCAGTACTTATACCCCTCTATGAGATGACGTTCCGAAACAATTCCTACCCTGCGGCCGATATCATGCATCAGCCCCAATATATAAGCTTTTTCTTCATCCATCGTATCCGTAAGCCCGGCAATGATCTGACAGGCTTTGGCAACATATCTGGAATGACCGATCCAAAGTCCCGGATTCATCCGCCCTGCATTCATTAACTCTTCTTCTGCAATATGCCTTGCTGGGTATTTATCATTCACTATAAACTCCAATCCGTGCGCTTATGCGCACTTTTTTTAACACACCTATAATCAGGAGGTTGAAACGGCATTTAATTTTAACTTACCTTCGCATATGTATTAATACACTTATAGAAACCCACCAAGTTTTATGAAATTCCTGGTGGGTTTATGGATTTTTACATTAGTTTTATTTTTCTATAATGGTTTATATATGTTAAGTTCACCCGGTTTCTCCTGAAATTCGCCAAGGGCCGGTACCAGTTCTTTAAAATGCGGTGCTTCCATATGGAGTTTTAAGTGTTCATCACTTTCCCATTCTTCTAAAAAAGTAAGAACCTGAGGATTGGCAGTATCCTGATATAAATTATAATGCAGACATCCGGCATCCACTTCATTGGTCGCCTTCACAAGTTTTCTTGCTATCGCTATATATTCTTCAAGCTTATCCTCTTTAATATAATTCTTGGCTACGATTTTAATCATCTTTTCTCTCCTTAATAGTCGTTATTTAATATTGTTTGTCTGAAAACAATTAGGCTATCAAACCCTAACCCATTATTATTTATTACTTGCCTTACACTTTACCTTTTTATTGCTTTATTGCTATTGCAGTTGTGTACCTTACCCATTCCATTTCTCATAATGCACTTTTTCCGGCTTATAACGGTCGGTAAATTCATTCATCTGACCGTCCGGATAACCAAGCGCCACTAAAGCAAATGGTTTTATATATTCTGGAAAATGGAACATATCAATTAAATAGTCTTCCGCAGCTTTATTTGTGGCTACTCCCATCCAAACCGCTCCCAGTTCTAACTGCACTGCCTCCAAAAGAATATTTTGCATTGCTGCACTTAAATCCTGGGGCCAGAACGTATTATGTCTTAACTCTTTACAGTTTGCTATAAGTACAAAGGTAACAGCCGATTCAGCCGCCGGCTTAGAATAAGGGGTCATACGTCCCAATTTCTCTAAAGCTTCCTTATTCTCAACTACAATAAACTCCCAGGGCTGCTGATTACCCGCAGAAGGTGCCTGCATGGCTGCTTTCAGTAACAGATCAATTTTGTCTTTTTCCACAGGTCTGTCTAAAAATTTCCGGATACTTCTACGGTTAAAGATTTCTTTCATTGCAATACCTCCTGAATGTTATTGAGATCCTCTTGGTTACTATTTCCATTAATCTTTTATCTCAAATCTTTATATTGTGATTCTTAGCTTTGCGCTTATCTTTTGTCTCTTGTCTTTTGTCTCTTTCTTTTACCCCTATGACTTTTATATCTTCTTAAAGCGAACTTTCTGCTTACCCTACCATATTTATTTTTAGAGGTCTGAAAGGACTTAGAATATTTTACCACTCCAATACTCAATATATCATTGCAGTAAGTCTATGTCAATGTATAAACTCTGGTCAATCTCCGGTCAAACACACTGTTGACATCACTGCTTTGGTTATAAAACGATATCTTTAAAACTAACTAGATCCATTTACCCATTAACACACGTAAGATCATATCTGGTCAGATGGCAAGATCTGCTGCTCTTTTCAGTGCTACATCTATATTGTCACAAAAATTCTCATTACCGATTCTTAACAAGAACCCGGCTTTTTGCATCATGTGGAGGGGCTGTTCCTGGACATGGGATAAAATCAGGGTAATCTGTTTCTTTTTACATTTTCGTGTAATTTCCTCCAGCGCATGAAGCGCGGTTACATCCATAGCCGGAACACTTCTCATCCGTAAAATTACCACTTTTATATGAGCATCCAGTGAAATATTCATAAATTTATCTGCTGCTCCAAAGAACATGGGACCATTAATTTCGTAAACCAGAGTGTTTTTTGGTACCTTTCTAAACCGGATACTTTCGGTATCGTTGAGTTCTTCCTCCTCTGAATCCTCATTAATATAATGCCAACTCTGAACATCGGTAACGTCGGCCATCCGTTTCATAAATAATACTGCCGCCATAACGATTCCAACTTCAATTGCTACCACCAGGTCAAAAGCAACGGTTAAAACCAGTGTAGTAATAAGAACGAGTATATCACTCTTAGGGGATTTTCTTAATAAGGTTATGAATTCTCTGAAACCGCTCATATTATAGGCTACCATAAATAATATGGCAGCTATGGCCGGCATAGGAATCAGCGCTGCATAAGGCATTAATACGACGAGAATAAGCAGCAATGTAACCGCATGGACCATACCAGACACCGGAGTCCGTCCCCCATTCTTTACATTTGCAGCGGTTCTTGCGATGGCACCGGTAGCCGGTATACCCCCAAATAAACCGGAACAGATATTACCTGCACCTTGTGCGATTAATTCCATATTGGAACGGTGTTTGCTGCCAATCATGCCGTCAGCCACCACACAGGATAATAAAGATTCAATACCGGCTAATATAGCAATGGTAAAGGCATCCGGCATTACCCTTCCTATGGTACTAAAGCGGATATCCGGTATATGCAGCATTGGTGGTTTAGCGGATAATTCGTATAGACTTCCTATGGTACCAACCGGAAGGGCGAATACTTTTACCAGAGCAGCTGCTACAATGACTGCAATTAAGGAAGCCGGTATTTTGTCTGTTACTTTAGGCCACAATAGTAAGACTGCTAATGATATTATACCAATCAACAGCGCCATAAAATTGATGGTTCCAATCGATTCAAAACAGGCTTTTACTTTTTCCAAAGTTTCTACGGGTGAAGTTTTAAGAGTTAATCCTAAGAAATCTTTAATTTGTCCGATAAAGATAGTTACTGCGATACCTAGTGTAAAACCAACTGTTATCGTATCCGGTATGAAACGGATCAGACTGCCAAAACGCAGTAAACCAATGATAATTAAGATAATACCTGCCAGTATAGTCGCTATGATAAGACCTTCCATACCGCTTTTTGCTACAATTCCTGCTACGATCGTCGCAAAAGCTGCGGTGGGACCAGCTATCTGAACGCGGCTGCCTCCAAGAAAGGATATGACAAATCCTGCTACAATTGCCGTATATAATCCTCGTTCCGGGGTTACACCCGATGCCAGAGCCAGGGCAATGGATAGGGGCAGGGCGATGATTGCTACGATAATTCCTGCTATTACGTCTTTAACGCATTGTTCCCTGGTGTAGGTTTTCATAACCGAAAACAATTTTGGTTTTAACTTTTTCATTACAATGATGCCTCCATGTTTTTTGTGTACACTATTAAAAATAATAAGCCTATCACTTTTGTTTTTCAAGTAGAAAAATGAAATATTATGAAGAAAAAGGGGTAGCGGTACACTTTCCTAGTGCATCATGACAAACTGTCCGGCATCGCTTATTATACCTGATTATACCTATCGTGGGATTGAGGCAGAATCTCCTGTAAAAACAAATTGCCACATATTGATACTTTGCGCCTGAACAAATCGATCAATAATTAACTGCCTCACCGCGATATGCGAGTTATAAAAGTGTATTTATATGTAATAGGGCCCAATTTCCTCTTGCATAAAATAACCCCTGTTCTGCCACCTTATATCAGAACAGGGTCAACTTTATCCTTTATTCCTTCTTTAGACCAGTACACTCTTATTAATTCAGACTCTGGCACTCATCAAATTGCTGGAGGAATATCTTCTTAGTCCCTTATAGAATATATAATATGCCAGACAGATAATACCAACTGCAAATGCCAATACCATCAGAAGCTGCTTAAACTGAAAATGAATAATTATCTTAACCGGCAGATAAACCGTAAGACCGATGGGAATTACAGAATACAGCATAAGTCTTACAACTCCTTTAAAGATTCCATCCGGATAAGTAGACATATTAATCATTACCCCGATTAAGTTCCCCGACAATAAATCCCCCTTCACAATCCAAAAAGAAAGGCTTCCGGTTATTACTGCAAAGGAAGTAAGTATGATTCCCCCGGATATAGTTAAGACGGTAAAAAGGATAACGTTAAGGATACTAAACTTAAATACGCACAAAATAACAAACCCATATAGTAAATCTCCTATTGCTGAGGTACTGGTGCCGGAGATGATAACTCCAAGGAGCACATTTTTGGGCTGAACCAGAAAGGAATCCAGTTTGCCATTCATAATCAAGTCCGGTAAATCAAAGGCTTTGCGAAAGAATATATTGGCAAATCCAAAGGTACTTGCCGCCAGCCCCCACAATACTAAAACATCCCCTACTTTATATCCACCGATATTATCTCTTAGGTGAAATAGCAATAACCACTGTACAATAAAGATTGCATTATTTAACATCATAAATAAAATATTCGTGACAAAGGTAACCTGATTGGTCATTTCCCGCATGATATTATATTTTACCGATAAAACCATTACTTTTAACTGATTCTTAACCTCCGTTAACATTTAACCTTTTCACTCCTCTCCTGAATAAGCCTGACAGAAAAAGCACAGTGACCACCAGATAAATAAGCTGTGTCATAACTACCTTCACAAACATTGCCATGGAAAAATCAATTATTAGTTTCGCAGGTCCATATGTCACAACATAAATCGGTGTAAGCCGGATTACTGGTTGAAGCCATACCGGAAATACCTCGATAGGAAATAAAGTTCCCACTACCAGAATTAGTTTGTCGTAAATCCAGTGAAACGGAGTGGCGTCCTCTATCCAAAAAGACAAGATACTAATGCTGATTCGTATTAAGCTGTTAATTATTACACCCGCGAAAGTTACAATAACCATGCAGGGCAGGTACCTAACCTGAAAACTTGTAAGTTTTCCTACAAATAATAATCCAATCAGTATTCCGATTCCGGAGAACAAGAAAAACTTAATGGTTATTTCGCCCAAATGCCTGGCCGCAATATAAAACATATAGTTATAAGGTTTACCTATTCCATATGCAATGGTGCCGCTTTTAATATCATTACTGATTTGATGGGTCAAAGTTCCATTCCTGGTACCAAACCACATTATTTCTGTAATAATTACGTACCATACCATCTGACTCATGGTATATCCGCTGATTACAGTTTGAGGACCTGAATAAATATACTCCCATAAATTAAGGAATACAAAAAGGATTATAAAAAAGCTGATAAACCCAAGAATTATATTCATGACATATTGCAGGTTTTCGATTAAAGTTGCTTTATAGATATATAAATATTTTTTCATTGTACTCCTTCCCAAAATAGCCCTTACTTACGATGCATCGTCTTTATATATCTCTGTTATAATATTTACTGAAAGGCATCGTTTTTATTAATCTTTGATATGGTGTTTACAGCAAGGCATCATCTTTATATATCTCTGTTATGATAGCTTCAAGGGGCACGTTGGATATATTAATATCCAGTAGATTATCTCCATCGAAAAAGGAAAATACATCCCCTATTTTTTTCCTCGTAGTATCTACTTCCAGCTTAATATTGCCGCCCTTACTTTTTAAGATGGTTATCCCTTCCTCTTCTTTTATCTCAGCTGCTTCCTTTAGTTTTACTTCTATAATTTTTTTGTTAAGATAGTGGTATTTTATATTCTCCATTGTGTCATCCAAGACAATCCGTCCGTGGTTTACTATAATAATCCTTTTACACAGTTTTTCGATATCTCCGATATCATGACTGGTTAAGAATACGGTGGTATTATACTCTTTATTCATTTTCCGTATTAATTCCCGGATGTTTTCCTTTACCACAGGGTCCAGTCCGATGGTTGGTTCATCCAAAAATAAAATCTCAGGTCTGTGTATCAAAGAAGCTACAATTTCACACCGTATCCTCTGCCCTAAGGAGAGATTTCTGACCGGTGTATTGATAAATCCACTAAGTTCGAAGATATCCATTAATTCCTGTATCCGGTTCTCTGCCTCCTTATCGGATAAATCATAAATAGCACTAAAAAATTTAAAGTTATCATATGGTGTCAGATGGGTCCACAACTGCTCCTTCTGCCCGAATACAGTACCGATTTTGTAAGATAAATTTTTTCTTTTCCCCGTTGGGTTAATATCCATTACTGTCATTTCGCCTTGATCCGGGTATAGTATTCCGGTCAGCATCTTAATTGTGGTACTTTTTCCAGCTCCATTCGGTCCGATAAAAGCTAACATTTCCCCTTGTTTTACATCAAAACTGATATCATCCACGGCTTTTACGGTTTTGTACTTAGGCTTTATAATAGATTTTACACTTCCACCTAAGCCCTTTTCTTTCACCTTTACCCGAAAGGTCTTTGACAGTTGCCTGACTTTTATTGCCTCCATCTTTAATTCCCCCTGTCTTATTAACAAACTTTTAACCTAACAAAATACTATAATAACTGCTTCCCGGGCAGCTTTTTAAGAGTAACAACAGCTTAACGAATCCTATTACCCCTGAGTGAAAGACAGCACGTCTGCTGTGGTTTCTAAATAAGATTGGTTTCTAATTTAGTTTGGTTTCTAATTTAGTTTGGTTTCTAATTTAGTTTGGTTTCTGATTTAGTTTGGTTTCCAATTTAGTTTGGTTTCCAATTCAGCCTTGAATAAATAAAAAACCGCCTTGGATAACATTTTCAATAAATGAAAAGTATTATTCAATGCGGTTTTAATATAATAAATCAATTCCTAACCGCATAGACACAAATGAAATGCTCCATCTGTATCTATGCTTATCTTAGATACAGATTTAACATTCCATAAATAGCGGGTGTCTAATGACGGAAATAAGAATTGATTGATTCATGTTGTTTTCTCCTAAAAATTGTTATTTCGGATGAGTATATCATATCGATTGGTTTTTGGCAATAAATTTTTATTTTTTTCTGACAAATATATTCTGTATACCTACTTGCATATTTTTCAATTCTTGCGTCAAATTGACTTTTGATTATGACAAACCTGATTATATATCTTGAAACAAAGATTAAAACTTTTATTTTGGTAGAATTTGTTATCCATATATAATATAATGATTTATATTATTTACTATACTATTGTTGATATATTAAATTCTTCAACTTTATATAACGAGGTGTTTCAATGATAAACTGTGGAATTCTTTGTGCAATGGAAAAAGAGTTAAACCCATACTTGCAAGCCCTTAAGGATAAGAAAACAACTATGGCAGCTAAGCTGACATTTCACCAGGGATCTATAAATAATGTGTCCATTGTAGCAGTCTACTCCGGTGTGGGAAAAGTTAACGCCTCTATTGCAGCTCAAATTTTAATCAGTAAATTCAACGTGGATTATATTATTGTATCAGGAACAGCTGGGGGAATGGCTGCTGGTGTTAATGTTTTTGACACTGTAGTGTGCACGGAAGTTATCTGTCATGACACTGACAATGATATCTATACCAAGTATCATCCATGGATGAAAGAGCCAAAGTTTTACTCGGATGCCAAGCTTATTTCATTAGCAAAAGATGCGGCAAAAACTCTAACTCAGGCAATACATTTTGGATTAAGTACAACAGGTGAACTTTTTGTAAATTTAGAAAAATCAGAGGCTTTATGCATCGAAATGGAAAATGCAGCTGTAGCACATGTCTGTTTTGTAAATAACATCCCTTTCCTTGCTGTCCGTTCCATTTCAGATAATAATGTTGAAAATGGACAAGATGCAATTAATAGAAATTTTGAAAAAGCTTCCTATCAGTCTTATGTTTTAGTGAAAGAAATCCTTACGAATTTTAAATGAAATTGTTTAGGCTAAAATGGGGGTGCAATTTGAAAAAATACTGCTTAATATGTACAATTATTACTATTACACTGTTCCTTGTTTCCTGCGGTAATACCAGTAAAAAGCCCCAATTGGTACAAAAAGAAAACTATGATTTTAATATTAACACAGCCACACAAATGATTGAGGAGGGAGAAAAAATCATAAAGGATATCTCCCTTAAGGATACGGTTTCAAGAGAATCGTTCAATCAATTTTTAACTGATATGAATGATGTATACGATGGATATGAAGATGTCCATTGGGAGTATATTTTTTTCAATAATAAAGAAATTGATGACAAACATGTAAAAGAGCTTCATCTGAATAAGAATAATTTTTATCCAACCAGTTATCATAAGGACATTGAGGTTGTATCCGCTAAAGTAACCAATACGTATTATCAGGAGAAGTTCTTTAACCACAGCTTATTAACCGTAAGAGAAGAATATTCCGGCAACGACAGTAAATTAAAAGGCTGGTACAGAGAATACCTATATGAGAAAAATGAAGATGAAAAATGGATTTTTTATGGCTTTGGTGGTGAGATGAATTTAGCTGAGGATGGTTTCGTCCTGATTATCTCGCTTTTAAATAACTTTAGGTAAAAAAAATAATGAAAACTTTATTAACTTTGACTAATTGCTTTCAATATGTGATACAATTACCTAAAGCTTTGTTCTAACTATTTACTTAATGTTACTATGAAAAGTTTTTACTATACTAAATTTAGTAATTGTAAAACTATTTAGTATTCTAAATATACACTACAATTAGTACGAATTTCATAGCTTCAGTCGCCCTCTGGGCAAGATTCAGCTCTGAAATTGTATTAATTGCATGGTATATAGATACAATAGTAGAGTTTCGCAATTACAAAACTATACTAAATAAAAGTGAGGATAAGACCATGAGCTATGATTTAGGTTTCTGGAAATATAAAGAAGATATATACGGAGATAATCAACTGGTATATGAACATTTAAGCGAAGGTGAATATATTGAGGATATTGAAGAATTACCTGTGGAGGAAATTCTGGAACATATAGCGGAAGCATTTAGCAGCTGGGAACGTTCCGGTAAATATGATTTTGAGACGGAATATGACGGTTTATTTCAGGTTCAAATGACAAGCCAGTTTGTTCGGTTTGACTGTTATAGTATGAATGAAAAAGATATGAACAAATTTATAGATATTATGGATAAATATGATTGCCCCTTATATGATCCCCAGATTCCCCAGCGATTTGACGAAGAGTAAGCAGACTGTATTAGATTATAATCTTTTTGTCGGATATCGTCCTTTCATTGATGATAAATATCCGCATAAGTACTTTCACTTGGCTAACCAAGTTAATCTTATCATGCAAAAATAAGATGTTTGTTTGTAAAAACGTCACTAAAAACATAATTACTGAGACCGTTTCAAATTTAGTGTTTTGGAATTTTAAGCCTATATTATTTCATAAAATCCATGAAATGCAGCTGAGGTGACTTTACTGTATTTCATGGATTTAGTAAGATAATCAAAGCTCCTAAATCCAAAAACACAGAATTTGAAGTAGTCTCTTGAATATCCGGTTTTATAATTTCTTCTAAGGTTTTCTTATTTTTCATCTAAGAAAAAACTTAACTGAAATCATATCTAATTTCCTTACCATTCGTACAAGCCAGTATATCTTTCTCCGTTTCTCTGAAATACTTTTCCAAACTTTTCTGACTGGTGATGTTAACTGCTTGGATTTCCTCCTTCATAGAAAGATTATTTTCTGATTTGTATTTTCGTACTTCCATAATGCTTTTCTTTAATTCTTCTCCAAAAACCAGCAGCATAGAATTTAAGTCTTCTTCCTTATTCCATGCCAGTTTATGAATCGAAACCTGTCCTTCCCTATCTCTGTAAATTTCCTGATAAATATAATCGGTAATATGAGGTGTATAAATCGCATATAATTCCAGGATACCTAAAAAAGCGTGATAAATGGCATATTGACCCGAGTACCGGTTTATTGCCCCGTGTTTTTCCGGCTGATACAGCCTTTCTTTTACGATTTCAATATAATAGTCGCAGAAATCCTTCCAGAATAAATCATCAACTTCATGTCTTGCCTGACCGATTTCATAATCTTCTAAAAGTTTCCGGACTCTTATCGTAGTTTCCTTAACCCGTTCCAGTATCCATTGATCTACCGGCATTAATTTAGTAATCCTATCTTGTTTTCCACCATGTTCTGCACTTTCAATATTATTACAGTGCTTTTCTATTTTAACGCTATCCATTGCATTACTGTTATCTTCTATATTGGTACTATCCTTATTGCAATTAGGTTCTGCTGTTACATTTTCAATGTTATAACCATCTATGCTGTTTCTATCCATATCCTCCAGATGGGATAATACAAACCTAGAAGCATTCCACAGCTTTGTGATAAACCGTTTTGGAATCTTTAATTCCTCTTCACTAAAGAAAGTATCCGTGCCAAGTTTTGAATTTGCCGCCCAGTATCTGAGTGCATCGGCTGAATGAACTTCAATAAGGGAAACCGGGGAACTGGAACCATTATTCTTTGATTTGCTCATTTTTTCACCCTTTTTAGCCAGTACAAATCCGCTGATCATAATGTCTTTCCAGGGAATCTTACCGGTGTGGTACAAACTTTTAACGATGGTGTAAAATGCCCAGGTACGGATAATTTCATGAGCCTGGGCTCTCATTCCCATGGGTAAAACGATATCCCTCCGGTCATCCACTTCACCGAATTTTGCATTAATAAGTGGTGTAACGGAGGAAGTAGCCCAGGTATCAAATACCGCTGTTTCCGGAATAAACTCAGAACAGCCGCACTCACAGCTTTGTTCTGTACTGCATTCTTGCGGATTAACCGGCAGTTCCTCTTCTTTCGCAAATATAGGTTTGCCGCACTCCTTACAATACCAAACGGGGAACGGCACCCCAAAATATCGTTGTCTTGATATGCACCAGTCCCATTTCAAGTTTTCAACCCATAGCTGGTATCTGGTTTTCATAGCCGCCGGATACCAGTTAATTTCCTCAGCGGCTTTTAAAAATCTTTCTTTATCCGTTAATACATCAATATACCATTGACCGGAAGGTATGATCTCAATTTCCTTCCCGCAGCGTTCATGAACTGCAACAGAATGGTTAATTTCTTCCTGCTTTAATAAAAGTCCTTTTTCCTTTAAGAGTTCAAGGATTTTCGCTCTTCCCTCCAAAACCTTCATTCCGCCGATAAAGGGGACATCTTCACTGATTCTGCCCTCCGGCAGTATTATTTTTTTATAGGGGAGCTTGTGTTTTTCATACCATAATGCATCTGCCGTATCTCCAAAGGTTGCGCACATAACGGCTCCCGTGCCTTTCTCCATACTTACTTCTTCATCGGTCAGTATCGGTATGTCAAAATCATATAGGGGTACTTTCGCTGTCTTACCAACAAATTGATGATACCGTTTATCTTCGGGATGGACAAAAAGGCATACACAGCCATACAATAATTCCGGTCTTGTGGTAGCTATGGTAAGGGACTGGGAATCTGTGTTAAATTCCAGATAATTAAACGTAGTATCCAGGTCTTTTGTCTCAAGTTCTGCCTGCGCTATGGAGGTCTGGCAATTTGTACACCATAACACCGGAGATTCTTTGCGGTAAGCTTTCCCCATACGTACCAGTTCTAAAAAGGAACGCTGGGATATTCTCTGAGTCTCTTTGGAGACGGTCCGGTATTTTTGATTCCAGTCTACGCTAAATCCAAGGGATTCCCACATCCGTTTGAATTCCTCCTCGTATTTTTCCGAAACTGCCATGCATTTCTCTCTGAATTCACTTAGGGGCAGCTCTTTGGCACGGATTTTTTCCTCCTTTTCAACCAATCGCTCGGTGGGCAGTCCGTTGTCATCAAAACCAAAGGGATAAAATACGTCATAGCCCTCCATCCGTTTGAATCTTGCTATTATTTCTGCCTGTGTATAGGAAAATACGTGTCCGATATGAAGGCTTCCGCTTACGGTGGGCGGTGGTGTATCTATGGAAAATACTTTTTTATCCTTCCCATTCTGAAATCGGTAAATTTCTTCCTTCTTCCATAATTCCTGCATTTCCTTTTCTGCATTTTTAAATTCATACTTTCTATCCATCGGGATACCTCCTTTTTTACAAATACAAGCAGATTGCTAATTGACAGGACAAAAAGGTAAAAAAAACGCCCTGAGCTAATAAGCTCAGGGCGAACATTATGTCCGTGGTACCACCTTAAATTCAGTATAAACTGCTCTTAATCCGTACGGGAAGTTACTTCCGATACAGCTTTCCATGATAACGGCGGAAAATTCCGTTGGAGACTACTGGGATAATGATTCCTTATCCGTTGGATCCAAAGCTCAAAGGCTACTTCCCTGCTCCCATTACGAAGATTTTCACCAACCATCTTCTCTCTGTGCATCTGGATAAGCAAGTACTCCTCCTCGTCAACGCTTTTGCCTGTAATTGTTAACTTTATTATAGCATTACTAATTCTGTTGTCAATATAATTTTGGGGTTAACTCATGGATAGGTAAGTTGGAAGAAACGTTTTAGGGCGTCCGGCAGTAACCTGGAATTCTCTGAGTTGCTTAAAATATCAGTTTCTATTTGAACCGGTATAAGCACCAATGCCGCCAAGTACATTAATAACATCATAGCCCTGCTTGGTTAAATACATACAGGTCTGTCTGCTCCTGTTGCCGGATTGGCACATAATGTAATATGTTTTGTCTCTCTTCATATGGGTTTCAGGGTTTGCTATTAATTTATCCATAGGAATATTTTTTGTACTGCGTAAACTACCGGTTTTATATTCATATGGTTCTCTGATGTCGATTATATCTGCTTTTTCGATTAATTCATCCAGTTTATTAACTGGTATTGTTTTCCCTGGTGTATTTTTTAGTAATCCTAACATGATATATCCTCCTCGTATAATATCTTTTAGATACATAAATGTACCTTGATAACTTAATAAATTTTGTTCAATAGGCTTAGTTAAGCCCATGATATAATTGTCCTAGTGTCAATCAGGTAATAGTTCTTTGTCCCCCTGTTGAACCAGTAATGGTTACTTCATAAATAAGTCTGTTCCCCTGACATGGAAGTTAGCTTCAAACCAGCTGGCTGTTTGCTTAAGTTCATGGACGACCATCTAGCAGTGTGGTTTCGCATCTGTCCATCTTAAGCTGGATTCTTATATGCGAGGGTGTCGATGCTCCATGATCATGGGTTTTACCAAGCCGATTGAACACTTAAATCTTACTACGAAAGAAGGTGATTTTATGAACCCACTTTACGTCGGAATTGATGTAAGTAGCAAATCCAATGTCGTTTATCTTATGTTGCCTGATGGCAATAAACACAGTAACTTCTCAGTTGCTAACTCACAGGATGGTTCTACTCAGTTGGTAAAAAGAATTCTTTCTGTTATGAATTCTCAGTCCCTTGATACCGTTCTCATAGGCCTTGAATCAACATCGGTCTACGGAGAGAATCTTATGTATTTCTTAAGGGAAGATGCATTTCTTGCATCCTTTGACAGAAAGATCCATGTCCTCAATCCTAAGCAGGTTAAAAAGTTTAAAGATGCTTATAATGACCTGCCAAAGAATGATTATGTGGACTCTTTTGTCATTGCTGACTGTCTGCGTTTTGGAAGAATCAACAAAGAGGTATACATAGGAGATTATCACTACAAGGCTCTCCAAAACCTCACACGAGCACGTTATTTTACCGTCTGCAACCTCACCAAAGAAAAGCAACGATTTATAAATGTACTGTTCAAGAAGTATTCAACCATGATACAGGAGAAGGTATTTTCAGATACCTTCAGCACTACCGCCCTTGCTGTCTACGATGAATTTGAATCCGTAGAAGCATTGGCATATATGGACTTACAAGAACTAACCGCTTTTATCATGGAGAAAGGAAAGAACCGCTTTCCAGATCCCGATGCGGTAGCCAAAGCCATTCAGAAAGCAGCTCGGAGTTCCTATCGTTTACCTAAGACGGTAAATGACTCTGTAAACCAGGTGCTCTCAATATCCATAAGCTCCATAAGGGCATTGGAAGCTCAAATCAAAGAGTTCGATAAAGCAATCTCTGCTCAGATGGAACTCTTGCCAAATATATTGATATCTATACCTGGAATAGGTCTTGTTTATTCTGCCGGTATCATGGCAGAGATTGGAGATATCAACCGTTTTGATAATCAGGCACAGCTTGCAAAGTATGCAGGTCTTGCCTGGACTCAGCACCAGTCTGGTGATTTTGAAGCCCAAAACACAAGGCTCATCAGATCTGGAAACCGATTTCTAAAGTATTATCTGTGTGAAGCTGCATTCTCTCTTGTAAGATGCGACAAGGAGTACAAAGCTTTCTATCACCAAAAGTACAAAGAGGTGAACAGATATCAACACAAACGTGCACTCGCATTAACTGCTCGTAAATTTGTGCGGTTAGTCTTTACGCTGCTTAAAGACAATCGCCTATATCGTCCAGCAGAATAGAAACATCTATCTGCTGATAAGCTGCCCTGCTCTTTTTTCAAAAACTTGGTCGACAGGGCTTAGGTGGTCGTTTTTTGTTTTTTAAGATATAGTATAAAGATATATGATTTTTATTTCATTTCTCACTTGACATCACACCGCTGGACTTATGTATTTTCCAATTATTATGTCATTACTATACAATTTTTATTAATACTTTTCTGTAACCAGGTTACGAAGTTGCAAATGAATCGTGTAGCTTTCCAGCGCGTTTATAAATTTATATAATAAGTGTGTCTTCTGCATGACAGGGCTTTATATAACGGTTTTATATACAGATTTTATACAGGGTTTATATAGGTTTACACAGATTTTTACAGATTAATAAAGATTTTTATACCAATTTTTATACTGATTTTATTTATACTAATTTTATACTGATTTTTATACTGATTATAACACCCAGGAAAATCCATAAGAAATCCCAAAACTTAAATAACCGCCCCAAAAAACTTGGAGCGGTTAAAAAATAATATATTATTCTTATTAAGCTTCTGCCTGCTCAAGCTGACTTTCTTTTATTTTTCTTGCTCCTGAAAACGCAATTGTAATACCAAGAAAAACAAGCAGAATAACAATTAAGATGCCTGCATTATGCCATGCTATGGAAGAATCACCGACACCGCTTATTGCTTCTTTAAATAATCCTACAGAATATGTCATAGGCATAAACGGATATAAGTCATTAAATAATTTTGGCACAGTCTCCATAGGGAACGTACCACCGCAGGAGGTCAACTGCAAAATCAACATAAGTAATGACAGGAACTTACCGACATCTTTAAAGAAGATAAGAAAGAACTGGATAATTGAAATAAATACCAGGGAAACCAGGATACAGGAACCAAAGAACATTCCTAGATGATTTACCTTTAATCCAAGTCCAAATAATAGTACCATTACTAGTATTAAGGCTTGTAAAAATCCAATACCCAGATAAATAAAGGTTCTAGCCAGTTTATTATCAGAATTTCTTGATAGTATTTTAAACTTCTCATCAGCATCCAGATAAATTCCAAAGAAGATCATAAGACCACCAACCCATAAGGACAGGGACATAAAATATGGTGCGAAAGCAGTACCGTAATTTGGTACCGGGGCATATGGAGCTTTTACCATCTCCACCGGTGCTTTTGCATATTCACTAAGACCATCCAATGCTTTAATCTGATTGTTCGCCTCGGTAAGAGACTCATCAACACCATCTTTTGCTGTCTGAAGACCGTCTTTTATCTGTTTAGCTCCGTCATCCAAATCAGAAACGCCGTTTACCAGGGTATCTGTGCCATCTTTTAAGGCAGTGGCTCCGCTATCTAAACTGACGGCTCCGTCTAATAAAGCTCCGGCTCCGGTACTTAACTGATCGGTGCCGCTTTGCAGTGACTTGATACCGGTATCAAGACTTCCGGCTCCGGCACTTAATTTAGCAGATGCACTGTTTAACTGCTGCGCTCCTGTATTTAACTTACCAATACTCTCACTTAAGGTCTTAGAACCGGCAGAAAGAGCACCGGAACCTGCTTTTGCTGTTTCCAGTCCGCTTTTTATCTGACTGATGGCAGTTTTTAATTGACCGATATTATTTGTACCCTCAGATAAAGTTTTAGCGCCTGCAGAAATTTGGGCAGAAGCTGTTTTTAAGCTTTCAGAAGCAGCCTTTAACTGGGCAAGCTGGGTGACATTTTCAGTACTTGTTAACTTGGCAACCATAGCAGATATGGTTTTATCTCCTGTTGCCTTAGCATAGGCTGCCAGGGCATTAGTCGTATCTGTTACATTACCAATCAGGGTATCCACACCACCTGCGTAAGTAACCAGCCCCGTATTTAACTGAGACGCGCCGGCTGCCAGGTTCTTTGCTCCGGTAGATAATTCCGTTATGTTTGCAGTGGAGGTATCTAATGCTTTAGCTCCTGAGAGGAGGGATGCAATGCCCTTATCCAGATCAGCCATATTGGTACTTAATGACCTGCTGCCCGTAGAAACCTTACCTGCTCCGTCTGTAAATTCCTGCATTTTACTTTTAAAGCTCTTAGTTCCCTTCTTTAGCTCCGTACTCCCAGAGGATAATTTATCTGCTCCTTCTGCTAAAGAGGCAATACCGTCTTGTAAGCTTTTGGCTCCCTCCTTTACCTGTCCGGTGCCATCTGCTAATTTAGTGCTGCCGGATTGCAAGTCTTTTGCTCCGTCTTTTAGATCTCCGGTACCGTCTGCCAAATCAGAAGAACCGTCATACAACTTATTTAATCCATCTGATAAAGTGGTAAGCTGATCCGGAACACTGGTTAACTGACCGGATAACTCAGTTACAATTTCTTCGTTAATATTGGCTCTGACAGATTTTTCAATACTTGCAACTGCATTATTTAAAATCTGGGAAGCCAGATAATTACGTTTTTCATTTGAGGAAAACGTGATTTCAGCTGTTTGTTTTTCGGTGGTGCCTGCCGATGCAACAGATTCGGAAAAGTTGCTTGGTATGGTAATGGTAGCATAATACTTCTTTCCTTCGGTCCCATCCTTTGCAGTTTTGGCATCGGTAAAGATGAATTTAAGAGAAGCGTCATCCTTAAGTTCGTCACACATTTCTTTTCCCAAATTACGTTCTTCATCATTAATTACCGCACCCTTATCTTCATTTACTACAGCTACCGGCAGAGTATCCAGACTGGAATAGGGATCCCAGAATGCCCCCAGATAAAAGTAACTGTAAAGTAAAGGGATAATAATTACTCCAATAATAACAATAATCGGAGCTATTTTTTTACGTCTTGTTTTCTCTTTCATGTCATCATCTCCTTTTTTCACGGGAGAGTATAACATAAAGAATTTCATTTGTATTTATACATTTAAGACGGTTTGTCGTAAAGTTATACAAATGCGTGATATTGTCGTATAACGAAAGAGTTCGCTTATTTGTGGTTTTAAAGCAATGCTATATATTTCCAAGGGCTTTTCCCTGGGATTTTCCTGTCTTGAATCCTTTAATATCAGGGTTTTTTTAACAGTTTAGATACTTCAATTTTGATTTTTCAATTTAGATTTGATTTTTTTTAGTTCAGATTTTTTCAGTATATATTTTCACATTTTATAATTTTTCAGCTCAGATTTTTTCAGTTCAGATTTTTTCAGTCCAGTTTTATCAGTCCAGTTTTTCAGTTCAGTTTTTTCAGTCCAATAATCAATCAGTTTAGATGGTTTAGTTCAGGCTTTCTCAATCTGTTTAGATCTTTTCAGTTCAAGTTTTTCAATTAGTTCAAATCTTTTCAGCTCAAATTTTCAGCTCAGGTTTTCTATCAACTCAAATCTTTTCAGATCAAATTTTCAGCTCAGGTTTTTCAATCAGCTCAAATCTTTTCAGATCAAATTTTCAGCTCAGGTTTTTCTATCAGCTCAAATTTTTTAGAAAATACCTTTTTACAGCAAAGGATTTGCTGTCCTCCACCAAGGTGGTTATCTGCCTTATCATAACCTCAGTGGATTTTCTCATTCCGCCTTTTGCCCAGGCTACGATTAGTCCTACAACTCCAAATGAATAAAACTCGGCTATAAATTTTTTATCCTCCTCTTTCATAAGGTTATCTTTCGCCAAGTTGTCTATGATGTCACAAAAAAGCTCCACTGCTATATTGATTAAATACTCCGAGAATTCATTTTGAAAGGACTGGTTAATCGCATTTTGATAGAATACTTTGTTATCTTCCATCACTTTTAACATCCGGAAAAGGTTATCCTGCCAGTTATCCAGGCTTAACCCATCGGTTAATACCGTGATTACTTCATTGTAAAAAATCCAGTTGAGCAATTCAAATTTATCTTGAAAATGATAGTAAAAAGTCTGTCGGTTCAGCCCGCAGCTTTTTGTTATGTCCGATATGGTTATCTTGTCAAAACCTTTTTGATTCATCAAAGATTTAAGCCCTGAGGCAATTGCCTGTTTCGTAATTAAAGAGTCTGACATAAATTCACCTGCCAAGTAATATTTTTCTGTCTTAGTATATTACGGATATGTGGGAAAATAGAAGCGGTGCCAGGGTAAACCTATTCTAATTCCTGATGTAATTCTTTATTAATTATTTCCGAGGTTACGATCATAAGCATGATAAATAGTATTAAAAAGACCGGAAGTATACCAATACCTGTTATTTCCGACATAAATCCGAAAATGGGTGGCATAAAAGTACTTCCAATATAGGCAAAAGCCATCTGTATCCCCATCACTGCCTGAGATAGTTCCTTTCCGAATCTTCTTGGTGTTTCGTGGAGCATGCTTGGGAATATAGGTGCACACCCAAGACCTATCAGAATAAATCCAGCCAGTTTGCAGTAATCTGAAAAGGGCAGAAATAAGAAGAAACCACCCAGAATACAGATGACCTGCCCCAGCCGGATTAAAGTCTTATTATTTGTTTTCATTGCAAGAAAACCGGATAAGAATCTGCCTGCTGTGATACCAAAATAAAAGAATGAAACCCACTTTGCAGCAGTACCTGCAGAGAGACCCACATGGGCTACCAGATAAGTTCCTCCCCATAAGCCGGTGGTGGACTCAACTGCACAATAACAAAAGAAAGATAGCAAGGCTGGTTTCGCCCCTTTCATCTTTAACAAATGAAAAACTGTAGCATTCTTAGTCTTTTCTTCCGCGGATGCTTTCTCTTTTTCAAAGGTTCTCCAGATTGGCAGAGACAGAAATAATACGATTACCAAGCAGATCTGAATAATAGAAATGGTTAAATAACCTCTATTCCAGTTTCCCGGACCGGTTAAGAATATTGACATAATAAAAGGTCCAGCCGTAGCACCGATTCCCCAAAAGCAATGGAGCCAGTTCATGTGATTTGCCTTATAATGCAGAGCTACAAAGTTGTTTAGGGCAGAATCTACCGAACCTGCACCAAGCCCCATGGGTACTGCAAAGATACACAGCCAGATAAAACTCGGAATGGAATAAAATCCAAACAATGCAAAGGCTGTCATGAAAACGCTGACTGCAGTTATTTTCCCGGTACCAAACCGTCTAATCAGCCTTTCGCTGAATAGGCTTGAGATTATAGTACCTCCGGATACAATCATAGTTAAAATACCAGCAAAGGATACCGGTACTCCTAAGGCGCCATGCATGACCGGCCAGGCTGAGCCAAGCAGGGAATCAGGTAACCCGAGGCTGATAAAAGCTACATAAATAATAACTAACAATAATGTCGCCATAAATTTTTTCTCCCTATCATAAATGAATATTTTTAATCTGCCATAGGACTTTGGATAATCACTTATCGGCATAATTCTATATCATCAAAAACCAATATCAATATAAGACAATCTCTATATAAACAATCTCTGCATAAACAATCTCTGCATAAGACAACCTCTGCATAAGACAATCTCTGCATAGATGATTTCTGCATAGATGATTTCTGCATAAAATGATTTCTACATAGGACAATTTTTACATATACAATCTCTGCATTAAACAATTTTTACAAAAGATAATTTCTACATAAGATAATTTCTTCTTTAGACTATCCTCTACATAGGTTTTTCTACATAAGGCTATTGGTACTTTAGGATATTTTTTTATTTAACTATTTCTTCATTATTCAGCTTTGAGGGATGACATGATGTCACCCCCCCTATTAATAATCTAGTGGGTACCAGCGGTAATGTAATCTTTTGAAGCAGGTTTATTAGCATAATATAAGACATAATCACCATCTATAAAGTTGAACTCATTCCCCTGATAATCAACCTTTTTATATTGATATCCTTCCCGTTTCCACATATTACAATATCCGGATTTTGCATTATCTGCATTAATATAACTTAAATGCGTTACTCCGTTTTGCAACGTTTCTATCTGGAAATTAACTATGACATATCCTTCTTTTAACCAAAATGGTTCTTTATAATTTATACTACCATTATTCTTCACATATTCTAAGATGTCAACCCCTTTTGGTGCAACGTGAATCTCACTTGGAAGATAATATTCTCCATACCAGTCCTGTACACTCTCAGCAATCTGCTGTTCCGATACTCCGGTTGGTACATTGGCAACATACCCAACAAAGGTACGTAGACTTCCTGGTAACATAATGTTCGTAAATGTATAAATGTCTTTCATTTGAGCTTTCCAGTCTTTTAGGGAAATCTCCTGATAGTTAGCCGTCTGTTTTAAAGCTCCCTCCGGAATTGTCAGATACGAATCTCCGGTTCGTAATGCTTTTCTGTTTGTTAAATCAAGGTCACTGCCCATTTTTACCATTTGTTTTCTTTGTCCATTTATGGTTTCAGAATAATAAAGATCCACTTCCTTCCGGTTCTTGCCGGTGCTGTCTACATAATAGAAGGTTGGCTTAATCCGGATATAATCTTTTTCTCCGTTCATAGTTCCTACCGTCTTTAGGGAAAACCTGGTCACATAGCCGGTCTTTATTGCTCCGATATTGTTGTAATCTGGATGGCTGCCGTTCACAAGTGCCAGAGTGTATTTACCATCCTGCCCATTGCTGTTTCCGTTCTGATCCTTTGTTCCGACCGTGTACTTAAACCCGGATAATTTTAAAGAACCAAGTGACCGAAAGACCTTTTCCCAGATTGGATAATCGGAAATGTCATATAAATTCAGTCCATAAATCCGTCCGGAGACTTCTACCATAACGGTATCTGTAGCAACATAGTTGCTTAAATCCAGGTTCGCCATGGTCTCTGTCTGGGATCTGCCGTTATTGGCATCTGAATTGATGGCTATACTCTGGAAATTTACCATATATTTTCCTTCTTGCACCCAGGTAGGAAGGTAGAACTGGGTTTCTTCTCTTGATACATTAATCCAATTCCCTGCTGGAATGAACATACCATTTGTTGAGTTTCCGCTGTATACATCAAATGGGAATTTCACCTGCCGGTTTGCAATATACTTAGCATAATCTTTATAACCATACCCTAAGATATCTCTGTGGTTTCCTTCTGTTGGGATTTTCACCATAAAAGACCGGTCAAGTACCATGGATGCAAGGCCTTTATCCGGATTTATCATCTGGTTGTCCTGGATATTAGTCTGCACCTGTGCATCACAGACGGTAGGAGTATGTACCACAACACTGTTGATATCCTCAATATCATATTCGGTATCCGTATCCTGATTAAACTCTACAATTGGCTTATAGATTACCGTTCCCTCTGTTTCATATTCTGCATTTGCAGTCACCGCAGGTATAACAAGTCCGGATTGGTATAATACATTTTGTCCGATCTGTGTACTTTCAGGAATTACGTCTGGTTCTGCTGTTTCATCTTCTTTTTGTTCATCGGACATTATGGTTACACCTTTGAAGATCAATTTGTCATTCTTACATTTAATTTTTCCAACTTTCTCTTCTGCATTGGATTGGAAACTTTCCTCTGGAATACCAGGCTGTGATGAACCTCCATTTATGGTTTGGACACCTGGTATTGTAACATTTACTAACTGTCCCGGAGCAACTGGCTCCGTGATATGGTCTTCTTCTTTGTCCTTATGTGTATAACTTACTGTGGGAGATGAATATCCGGAGGGCGTCAGTGTGACACTTCCTCCAGGAAGGCATTCATTAGCTATGACCGCTTTATCGATTCCATATACAGCCAGGGAGTCAATGCTCCAGTAAGAATATGGTCTTTGTACGTAATACGTTTTCGTAACCGGTACGGCTTGGGAATGTGGTATCGTTATTGTTGTTGTGTTTCCAAGCACATCTGTATCTGTGATGGTTTCAACCCATTCCAGCCGATAGTTTTTTGTTACATTCACCTGGTACATTTTTTTACCGGCAGATTTTACAAATCTATATGCAGATAAATACTCATTTGTAAAAGCATTTGCATATAGGGCTTCCGTCCCTGGGATACCCTCTAATACATCATACGCTTCATTTCCACGGCTGTCCGCCTGTAAAACGGCAGTGGGGTCATATTCTTCGAAATCACGTTGTTTTTCATCTGCTACCTCTGTTTCTCCTGGTTCCACAAATTTCCGATACAGGGCAACAATCTTTAGTCCTTGCCAGGGAACCTTATAGGTCTCATTTTGCAATTTAGCAACATCACTATGATATGCCGATTCCGATACATAAGGATTGGTTTCTATTTTTTTATTACCTAGTTTTTTCTTTGAGTCACTTAAGTTTATGTAATATACCCGGTAAAGGTAATAGGTTTCACCACTTTCGCTTATCGAGGTCTGTATCTTAGAATTATTGGTGCTAAAATCTGTGTTCTTTTTTTGTGGGGTATAATCAGTATAATTGTATTTCACATTTCCGGTAGAATGATATAACCAACGTTCAATGGTAATTGGATATTTCTTTGTCGTATTATATTCAACTGGGATATTAAAATGGTCTTGAAAATCTGAAGCACCACCTGCCCATGTCACTGGAAGTAAAGCATCAGCAATCCCGTGTTCACCTTTCCAGTCATAATAATCGGTTTTTTCTTCTTTATCACCACGTAGCACATGAAAAATACCGTTCAGATAAATGGTATCACCATCTTTTATACTCCCCAAACTGGTTTTGTCTAAAGCCGCATTTATAGCCTCTTCATTGACCCAAAAGGTTACTTCTACCTTTCCATCTCCAATATCTACTTCTCTTTTATCATCATCATCTAGCTTTATTGTCGCATAATCTTTTGTCTTGGTATTTCCGTCTGTATCCTGTCTGGGATACCCTCTTGTATTCTGCTTACATATTGTAAAACCAACCGTTTTCCATCTGATTGTAGTTGATGCTTTTTTATCTATGGTTGTAAACTTTAATTCGCCATCAGTTATCTTAACATTCGGTTTCTCATCCGCCTGCACATATTTTCCTGGCATCAAAATTGAAAACATTATTATTACTGTAACTAATCTTCTAAGACTTTTTCTTTTGACCATTAACTCTCCTTATTTATTTTCTCCCTTATAAAAATAATCATTAAAAGAATCATCCGATACAGCAAAATCACTTCCGTCACTGCTACCATTTCTTGTTCCAACCTCTATATCATATATCCCGGTAAACCACTTATCTTTCTTTAGGTTATACATCTGCATAATGCGTCCAAAAAACAAATCTTCTTGCGCCATCTTATCTCCAGCAAAAGAAATCTTAAATTTAACATACACTCGAACTCTATAACTAGCATCAAGATATAAAGTTGATGGTTCAACTGAAATAACAGAGCTTTTAATCACTATTTTATTTTTCTTTACTATCTGGATATATTCTTTGATATCATCTGTTGTATCCTTGTTAAGTTCAGATTTACCAAAAACATAATAGGTACTTCTTAAATTATTTAACCAGGTAGTATCAACAGTTCGGTAATCTACATTTAACCTAGTCTTTAAATTTAATTCCACTTTTTTCATCCAATCATCTACGTAAACACATTTTCCATTTGAATCTGTTTCTAACCACCCCACCATAGAAGAGCCTACTTTAACGGGACTTGCATAGTCCTTTCCTTCAACTGGATCAAATGAATACTTTGCACGCTGGTACATAAATTTCATCTCATAAAAAGAATTTGGATACGTCTCCAGAATATACTCATACTTACTCGCATTTTTAGGTAAGTTGGTTGTCCTGATTAACTGACCATCCGGACTTAATTTTGCCCTTTTCTTAGTATCCTTTAACATGCTCACAATGCTTTTTGCTCCGCCGGTGGTCATGTATTCACTTCCCCTAAATTCTCTGCTTTTTATGTAATAACCGTTACTGTACCCTTTTATAAAGCCTTTTGCATAGATTTTAGCTACGGCTTCTCTCTTATCAGCATTTATCTTTTTAATATCTGAAATACGGCTGCTTAAGATTAAAGATAGTAAATCTGCATCTACTTTATCTCCATGGAGATATTCGTCTGCCCGGTTCAGTATCACGGCTGCGTCTGTCCTGGTTGTATATTTACTGTAATCCGAGAAATCTCCTACTTTTACAATTCCGGCTTTTAAAGCCGCATTTAAGTAAGTGGTCTCCACCTGCAGGCCCGTTGCCTGTACGGTTAATTTAATAAAGTTATAGAGCTTTATCTTACTGCTTGTTGCAGCTTCGGCACCAATTTGGGCAGGTGATAGTATTGTTGTTACTAAGACTACCATTGCCAGTAACAGGCTTAATCCTTTGTTTTTCAAGTTTTTCATCATAATGTAATAATCTCCCTTAATTTTATACTTTAAAGACCCCTAAAACTTATTTTTAGTAAATACGATTTTGACTATAAAATCCAAAGTACAACTTTTTTACCTTGACCATAAAATCGTCTCTAATACCATTGTATTCTCTAATGCTTTGTCTTCCATAAAGTTTTTATGTTCTCCAAAACTTCTGTCTTCTGCAAAGCTTCTGTCTTCTACATGCTTCTGTCTTCCACTACTTCTGTCTTCTACATGCTTCAAGCTTCTACATGCTTCTGTCTTCCACATGCTTCTGTCTTCTACATGCTTCTGTCTTCCACATGCTTCTGTCTTCCACATGCTTCTGTCTTCTACATGCTTCTATCTTCCACATGCCTCTGTCTTCTAAACTACAAGCTTTCATCTTCCAACCAACCATAAATGATAGGATTATTAACGACCATATATAAACTCCCCTTTCATATAAATTTTTCTCATGATAATCGTTACTCTGATATTGCATCAATATACCATGCAACTGATACGAATTTTAACGAAATCTTATCAGGTATAAACTGAAACTTTGAAGTTCGTATCAGTTGTATGATATATTTTTCATTTATACTTACGAATTACTACATCAAACCTGATTAATCTCGCCCAGTTTGTCATTCAATTTTTGATAAATCCCTCTCATCCATATTTCACTGCACATGTCTATGGTTTTATCAAGTTCCACCCATTTTACACCGCTGTTCTCATCTGCTTTTATCCTTATATTTTCCGTATCATCTGCTTCCAGTAAATACGTAACATTAAAGTGTAGGTGGGAAGAGACATAGTTTCCTCTTTTTATATGTCCGTTGACGCATAGCACTTCCAGGGAAAAGATATCCTTTAGCACTGGTTTAATCCTTTGAATCCCTGTTTCTTCCCTGGCTTCGCGAAGTGCCACGGATAAGAGATCAGCTTCCCCATCGGCATGTCCGCCTGTCCAGGCCCAGCTATCATATATGTTATGGTAAATCATTAGAATCTTTTTCCTGTCCTGATTCACAATCCAGGAAGAAGCAGTCATATGACATATTTCATTGTCCCTTACCAGTATATTGTCAAATAGCTTCATATACTTAAGAATCAATCTCTGATCCACTGACTCCTGTTCATTATAAGGTCTATACTGCTTTATCTGTTCGCACAATTGATTCATTAAATTCCTCCCAAAAACGTTTGCTTTTATGTGTTTTTATGTGTTTTTATTGTTTATAAAGTTATTCTGTAACAAATGCTGATACATATACTCATTTATATAATAATGTAAATTTCTCCAATTATCAATTTCATTTAATCACAGTTTTCTTATATATTTCATAACACTATGAAAATTCTAACTCTTTACTATTTTGATGGTTTTCCCATACATGCATCACTGCATGGTGTTATTCTTTAAGAGTCACCATCCAAACATGTACTTTGCATTGGGTGCCACAGGGGTATAAAGATAATATCGGTAATTATGTATTTTCCATAAGTTGGCTGCTGTTCCAGCTTGGCAAGATAGGTAATGCGTATTAATTTCATACTCATCTTTATCTGATATCTGTAGGGTAATAACCTGCTCATCATGTATGCAATAATATACTTCCCCAGTTTCTTTAAGTTGTATTTTACAGGAAAAACCTGATTGCAGTTTTATTAACATTGCTTCTTTTAGTTCCTCTACAAGTTCCTTAACTGTGACTTCCCCTATCTTTAATATTTACCAACAAGCCACATTTTTGCAGTCTCCGGATCCGAGAAAAATCTGACCTGATCTGCCAGGTCCAGTTTTATATATGCCATTGCTTTCCTTATTTTCTGCTTTGTAAAAAAGCCACAGCCGACAAAACATACTTTAAATATTTTATTCTGAATTCGTAAAATATGAGCTGCTAATTTTTCTATTACTTCGTTATCAATAGTTGTTTCATACAAATCAATCCAGATTCTACGGTTGTTTTCTCCAGGAGCATTTAATATAAAGGCTTCCTCTTCTTCCATTATCTTAAACAACCTGTTTTTATCCTTAAAAAAACTGCCATACTTTAGCGGATGCAGCTCCCCTCCCATATAATAGTATGGGCACAGGCTGCCGCTGGGTGATTTTTTAAGCATCTGGTTCCTCCTTCTCTAATAAAGCAAACGCTTTATAGGCTTTGATTAAAATATCTCTTAATTGCTCCTCACTCATTTCCACTTGATTATTAGATGTTATCGAGGCTATGCCATGAGTAAAAATCCAAACCATCATAAATAGTTCAGACCATTTGTTTTCCTCCATTTCTTCTAATCCGCTCATTCCCACTGCCCCTTTCGTCACCACTGATTCGTCTGCTGATTCAACCAGCTGCCGGATATCGGTAAGGGAATAGTTATTCTCCATATATAAAAACCGGAAAATATGGTTCTCCTCTTTTGCTTTTTTCACATAGGCCAGCCCCATACCCAGGAATTCCTGAGTATCTTTCTTGAGACTGTTTTTTATCTGCTCCGTAAAGTATACACAGGCTTTTTTATAAAGCTCTTTTTTTAAATCTTCCATATTAGCAAAAAGATGATAAATAGGCTGAGTAGAACACTGCAGGGAATCTGCAAGTCTTCTTGTTGTAATGGAGGAATATCCCTCTTTTTTTAACATTATAAAAGCCTGTTCTATAATCTGTTCCTTTGAAATTTTTGATTTTGGTGGCATGGATAATCTCCTGATTGTTAATTGTATTATAAATAACATTGTTATATAACATTGTTATTTTATCACATTTATTAATGCTTGTAAACCAATATTAGGGTTTTATCTTATCTGATATAAATAGGATTTAATACTACGATTAATACTACAGAATTGTTCTAACATTTAGAAAAGTTAATACTTGAGAATGAAAGGACTTTTATATTCTCACTTTCAGTTTCTTTTCAAAATCAAGATATAAATATAATAACTACACATTATTATAACATTTATGAAGAACAGACACAAGATGTAAAATCGAAATCATTCAGGAATGATGTAAACCATATAAATACGCGGCAGACTAGAAACACTGTAATCCATTTAATGCAAGGTACATCATTTGGAAACAATTCTTCTATTCCTTATGGTACCGGTAGGATCTTTCCATAGATGGAATTAACATACTTCACAGCAACGGAAAGTAATTCATTTTCTCTGAGTCCCCATTGTCCTCCTATAGCTGCACCTAGAAATAGAAGGTAATACTCCATGATAGTTACTAAATGCTCTGGTATAGTTCCATATTAAATTGATTCCAGCTATACTTTATGATTGTCTTTAATATATCAGAAAAAGATTCCAAAATTCCAGATTCCTTTGCAGGCAACAAGCAATATTTTATGCGGCCTGCATATATTTTAACAAGGTGAAAATTGTAAAGAAAAGCATCTCCACAAGTATTTAGATTCTTTCACATTTATTCTGTGGCAGTATCGCACATAAACTTGTGATTTACATTGGGGGTTAATTATGCAGTCATGTGAACTCGTTGCTACTATAACAGCAATTGCCTGCGCCATAGCGAATAATTGTTCTGAAGAAGAAATAGCTGTATTATCATCCGCTTTCAACCAGCTTGGAGATACTCTTGGAACAATTGTGGCGCAGGAAAATTTGAATGAACAGAAATGTTCTGTTAAAGATAATGATAATTCTAATAATGATCAGAATTCAAGGAAAAACAATTCCAAAAATAGCCAGAAGAATTGTTGCAATGATACAGATGATTAACACATAATTTTATTCCATTCTTGCCATTAAATCTCTTTTCCTTTATAATTTATAAATACACTCTATAAATATATTATATAAATATACTCTATAAAAAAGGAGAAATCATTAATGCATCCTTGTATGATAGGCATTTTAGCCGGAATGGGACCAAGATCAGCAGCTCCTTTTATTGACTCAGTGGTGGATGAATGTCAGTTGCTCTATGGTGCAGTATACGATGAGGATTTTCCGCAGATGATGATTTATTCACTGCCTACACCATTTTATATCGACCGTCCCATCAACCATGACACAATGAAAAAAACCATCCTAAACGGTCTTAAAAAACTTGAGTCCACCGGCGTAAGTTTTATTGCCATGCCCTGCAATTCTGCACATATATATTTTAATGAATTAGAAGAAGCAGTCACTATCCCTTTGCTTAACATCGTAAAAGAAACCACCAAAAAACTACCAAAAGAGCCGCAAAGAGTAACGCTCTTTGCAACAAGTTCCACCTTTGAATCGGGAATTTATCAAAGAGATATTGAAAATGCCGGTCATGATTTTGTATTTAAAACAGAATGGCAGATAATAATTAATAATCTTATTAAAAGTATAAAGTCAGACAAACAAGCTCAGGATAATCTCCTTCTCTGGAATAACCTTATGGGAGAAATCAGGAAGGAATCCATTAATAGCATTGTAATTGCCTGTACAGATTTAAATGCAGTATTAACGAAAACCAACGAATCGGTTCTATTTATCGATTCCTCCCAGTGTCTGGCAGAAGCGGTCGTAAGAAAATATATAGACCAAATGAAAGTATAATTATATACCGATTGAATTCCGTGCTGCCTTTTGAGCATGAATCAAGGTTGTATCAAATAGTGGTACTTTCGTATCTTTTTGATGAATAAGCAGCCCAATTTCTGTACAGCCAAGGATTACTCCCTGGGCACCCTGGGCTGCAATAGAATCGATCAGATTTAACAGTTTTGTTCTGGATGACTCAGACAGGATGCCAAGGCATAATTCCTTATAAATTGTATTATTCACAAACTCAATTCCCTGTGAATCAGGTATTACCACTTCGATTCCCTTAGCTGTCAGTCTGGATTTATAAAAATCCTGTTCCATGGTATACTTTGTGCCTAATAATGCTGCTTTATTAATCCTATTACTTATTAAAACCTCTGCAGTAGCTTCTGCAATATGTAAAACCGGTATATGAATTTCTTTTTCCATCTGTCCGACTACCTTATGCATGGTGTTGGTACAAATCACAATAAAATCGGCTCCAGCCCTCTCAAGGCTTAAAGCAGCCTGAACCATAATATCTCCGCTTTTTTCCCACTCACCGGCAGTTTGCAGCGCTTCAATTTCATGAAAATCCACACTGTATAAGATACATTTGGCAGAATGAAATCCTCCAAGTTGTTCTTTTATAGTCTTATTGATGATCTGATAATAAGTTACGGTACTTTCCCAACTCATTCCTCCGATTAATCCGATTGTTTTCATGATATCCCCTTTCGCGTATATCATCCAGCTATCATCAGAGCTTAGAGATATAGCTCTCCAATTGATATGTTAAAATTTTATATTTGCCAGATTATAAGATATTAAGGATATTGTATGTATATTTAATTTATCCCCATCCGCTGGTTCCGTTGGATCCCTCCGTTTGTTTTTTTCATACTAACCCCAACGATATCAAATATGGACTCCTTATAGTCAATATAATCATATTCCAACAAGACAGTACTTTGCAATACTTTTTTCCATTTTCTAATCTAAATAATTCGGTTTTAACAGGCAGACCATTTTTTTATTAATTTAGGCATACTCTAATAAATCAACACCTTTTCCTTTTACCTTTTCAAAATCTTTCCCGATGTTTTTCTAGAGATCTTTTATCGTTCCTGCTTTTTTCCATTTCGGTTTCTTACATTCCAGTTTCTTATATTCCGCCTTTATGGAGGCAATTGAAAACGATTGATTTGATTCAATTACTGCCTTAGCGCTTTCTATAAAATAAGTACCACGCACCGCCTGGTTTTTGTTATCACGATAAATAGTAACGGATTTTGTTCCGCTGTTTAACGAGTGATTGCTGGCCTTGGCATATTCCTCTTTGGAGTCCGGAATAGGGATACTATCTTTTCTTCCTTGTTTTAAATCTCCTTTGCTAAATTATGATGAAATATTTGAAGATATCTAACAATACCCATGTTACCATTATGGTATTCACACATCATTCTTCCATCATAATTAAGCAAAGTTAAATAAAAAGTTACAATCACATATAATTTTTTCCGTAATCATTATGCTACAATAGCATACTCTAGCATAATCCCCATACCCCTAGAGAATACTCCCATTTACTCCAATAATATAATCAACTTGACCTCTATCATAAATTTTCATTCTTTAAAGTATCAATTATATTATCCTTTTTCGTCTTCCTCACAGCATAAACCATAGTGGATCCAATGATAAGGAATACGCTTAAAACAGCAAAAAGAATATTCTGCCAGGGCAGGAAAAAGTAGAAATCAAAGTTTCTGCCTAAGGCTTTATAAACCAGATATATCATTGCGCAGCCAATGGGCAAGCCGTACAATAAGGATTTTAAACCATAAAAAATACTCTCATACCGTATCATCTTATCAAACCCGCCAGGGGTAATTCCATAAGATTTTAACATGGCAAATTCCCTTTTTCTCATATGGATTCCGGTGGATATGGTATTAATAATATTAGCAGTACATACGGTAGCGATAAGGATTACAAATCCGTATAAAAATACAGAAAAAATCAAGGATAAGCGTTCCTGTCTCTGCCTTTGCAAAATAACATTATCGGTGTAGCTGGAAAGCCCCGGATAGTTTGTTTTAATTGATTCAATATCCTTTTCCAGTACCGCAGCAGAATCTGTCTGATAAAAAATAACTAAGTTTTTAAAGATCTTGTATCCTTTCTGGGCTAAATTATTAATTATGGACTCCATGCTATGTTCTGAAACCACCATGGTAATAGTATACATGGATTCCTGGTATCCTGCCATGGGCAGAGGAATTTTATCTGTTATAGCTCCCACTTCAATCATAGTCTCACCACTCTTCCCGGCATCATCCATAAGGGTAAAAGGAATAACATCTCCTGTTTTAACCTGCAATTGGGATACTGTGGAAAATTTATGACCTTCTTTTAAGTTAAAAGTATTAATAAGTATTCCCTTAGGACGATCCGACAAAAGTGCTTCATACTCTACCCCTGCTTCTTTGGCATACTGTTTTAAACTATCATCATCCATGGATATGATTTCAAGCTCCAATTGATAGCCGTTTTCAAGTAAATCCAATCTTTTCTTAGCCTCCTCACCGACCTGGCTCTCTAAAAGATTGGTGCTGCCATAAACATAATTTGCCACTACTTTACTTTCAGCAGGATTTAATTTTAATAATTCCTTCTGATACCGGTTTACTTCTTCTTTGTCACCCGAGTAGACGGATACGGTAAGGTCATAGTTAATCGGTACATTTGACATGGTAAAGGACTTATTAATAAATGCAGAAAATCCGGAAGCCGTAAGAAATAAAACAATACTGATAATCATTGAAAATAAAGTAGCATAATACCTATGCTTATTTCTTTTTATATTTTTAAGACCTAAATCCGCTTCAAATCCAAAGATCTTTCTGGTAATTCCTAAGGTCTTAATGTTTTTCCCTTTAATCGTTACATCCTGGGTCTGGCGGATGGCATCAATGGGACTGATTTTAGAGGCACGAATTGCCGGAAACCACGCTGAAATCAGTAAAAGCAGGGCTGAAAATAAAATTGCACCTATGAAGCCGATTGGGACGATTACTAATTTTAATGGTACTGTTACAATGAATACATTCTGAATTATGGGGTTTAACAGCCAGAAGGTTATCCCTAGCCCCAAATATCCGCCTGCCAGTCCCAGGGGTATCGCAATACAGCCAATCAATAAGGCTTCAAAAAGTACGGAATTCCTTTTTTGTTGTTTGGTTGCTCCTACACTGGCAAGCATTCCAAGAGTACGGCTGCGCTCCGATAAGGATATGGCAAATGCATTGTAAATTAAAGAAACCGAACCCAGCAGAATAATAAAACCAACAATAAAGGTAGCGTATTTTAAAGTGGACATAAATTGATCATCCTCAGATATACCTGTATAAAACAGCAGTTCCTTATTATATTCAACCTTCTGGGCTTTACTCTCGGTTTTTATTTTCTCTGAATTCTTATAAAATGCTTTATTTACCGTATGAAAGCCACCATATACTGTATACAGCTCGTCATTTTTTATATCATCCTCAGAAAGTCCCCCAAAGGCTACGTAGCCTGCCCTGGCAAGATTCTCCTTATTGGAGGCATCTACAATACCGGTAATGGTGTATTGTTTCTCGCCGGTTTTCGTAAATACTTCTCCCTCCTCATAGGTATAGGTATTATCAAGTAACGTGTCGGTATTGGCTTTTGAGGTCCTCTCACCCATCTCAAAGGTAACTTTATCACCAATATTATAGCTGACTCCGGATGTGTCAAGCATTTTAGAGGATATTACCAGTTCTGTATTGTTTTCAGGCAGGCGCCCTTCTTTTAAAGTGATCGCGGATAAGTCAAAGGAATTGTACTCGGTAATATAGATGTAAGGACGCTGGCTGTTTTTTGAACCTGGGAGTAGACCAAAACCAACGGTATGGCTTATAAGAGAATCCTTAATGTAAGGTGATGCCGTAATTTCCTCAAGCTTAGAACCAGACACCCCGATAAAGGCACTCTGCCAATTACCGGTAGTAAGGATGACACTACGCCTTAGCATATCCGTAAAGGAACCTCCAATTGCAGAAGTTGCACTAATCATCGCCACGGATATAATAACTCCGATTATGGTTACCAGGGTCCGGTTTTTATTTTTACTTAAGTATCTAAGAGTCAGTTTATTAACGATATTCACCTTCGAATCACCTCATTCCTGGTAATTCTTCCATCTTCAATCGATATAATCCGGTCTGCCTGCAAGGCAATGCTTTCGTCATGGGTAATCACAATGAGCGTTTGGTGAAAATTCGTATGAAAATATTTTAAAAGCTGCAGAATTTCAGCGCTGTTCTTTGTGTCCAGATTACCAGTGGGCTCATCCGCCAGTATAATAGCAGGACTTCCAATCAGTGCCCTGCCAATAGACACCCTTTGCTGTTGTCCCCCGGAGAGTTGGTTGGGCAGATGACTTAGTCTATCACTAAGACCTAATACCTCTATCATGTGATTGAAATTGTCTTTATCTACCTGACGCCCGTCAAGGAGCAGGGGAAGGGTTATATTCTCTGTTACATTTAATACGGGAATCAGATTATAAAACTGATAGATAAGCCCGATCTGCCGTCTTCGAAAGATTGCCAGGGCTGTTTCGTCCATGGCATATACATCGGTATTATCTACAATTACTTTCCCTGAGGTGGGGATATCCACCCCTCCCAGAATATGAAGCAGCGTGGATTTACCCGAACCGGAAGGTCCTATAATGGCAATGAATTCCCCTTTATCTACTGAAAATGATATATTATCCAGTGCTTTCACTGCAGTATCTCCGCTGCCGTAAATTTTAGAAAGATTTTCTACTTTTAATATTTGCATAAATGCCCTCCTGATTAACGATTATTTCACGTATTTGGTATGTGGAACATATTAATCAGTATAATCCTCCGACATGACTCTTTCGTGACCCTAATCTTACAATTTAGTCACTTTTTATACAACCTGCCGGTACAGCCGTATAAAAAATTTTGTGCCGGCTTCTTTACCGGCTTTTGCACTGACAGTTCCATTCTGACTGTTCAGAATAGTTTTTGACATGGCTAGACCTATTCCAATGCTATCCGGTCCGGCATTTTTACCTTTATAAAAACGCTCAAAAATATGAGGCATATCTTCTTTGTCTATCCCCTCTCCGTTATCTGCAACAGTAATTTCCGTATACAAGGGATTCTGCTGACAGGTAATCGTGATACTGCCACCTTGCGGTGTATGTTCCATACAGTTTTTAACGATATTTAATAAGGCTTCTGCAGTCCAGTTAACATCTACGGTGACAGTGATATCCTCCGTACCGTTAATAACCAGATCCTGTTCTTTTAATTCCACTGGGATTAGTAACGGTTCCACTGCTTTCTCAAGTAACCTCCTAAGGGGTATTTGTTCCCGCTTAAACATAACGGTCTGGGCATCTATTTTTGATAGTTTTAACAGAGAAGTCACAAGCCATTCAATCCGCTTTAACTGATTGGTTATTTTACCGAGGAATTCTTCTTTTTTATCCTGTGGTAATTCTGCACTTCCTAAAAGGTCAGTCATGACAAACATTGAGGTTAAAGGGGTTTTTAGCTGATGAGATATATTGGATAAGGTTTCAGACAAATAGATTTTATCTTTTTTCAGCAGCTCAGACTGCTCGTATAGGGTCAGGGTAACTTTATAGATATCATTTTTTAAGATGCTTAGTTCACCTTCCTTATTATCACGGATATCCATCTGCTTCTGACCGGAATAGATACTTGCCAGATATTCCGTCAATCGTTTAATGTCTTGATAACGTTTGCGGGTTAGGCAGATAAATAACACGGTAAAGGCAGTAAAGGATCCGAAGGTTATGAGACCTGCAGTTATATTGAGAAGGCTTACCGATACTACACTGATTATACCAATCAGAATAGCACCAAGATATAATATTTTTATTTCTTTATTTCGAAACATGAAAAACTCCATTTCCAGGAATTGCATTGTGGTTTCTTATTCTCTTACCCCATCCGATAGCCCATTCCTCTCACGGTTACAATGATCTTAGGATTCTGGCTGTCTTCCTCAAGTTTTTCCCTGAGACGTTTAATATAAACCGATAAGGTGTTATCATTAATAAAATTACCGTCAATATCCCAAATTCCCTCTAACAACTGATTTCTTGACAATACCTGTCCCATATTACCTGCAAAAACCAAAAGCAGCCGGTACTCAAGGGAGGTCAGAAAGATTTCTGCACCGTCCCGGTATACTTTAGCCTGCTTTGTATTAATAGATATATTCTCAATACGGATTGAATCTGAGATCTGGCTGTCTTTCTGATAATGCCTGAGAGCAGCCTTGATGCGGCTTATTAGTTCTCTGATACGAAACGGCTTGGTAATATAGTCATCCGCCCCCATATCCAGACCCATAACTACATTGACTTCATCATCACAGGCGGTCAAAAAGATAACCGGTGCATTGGTATTTTGTTTTACAGCTCTGCATATTTCATAACCGCTTCCGTCTGGAAGAGACAAATCCAGCAGATAGAGATCAAATTTTTCATTTATTTTTTGATCTGCTGCTTTTTTACCGGCACATACGGTTACTTCAAAACCTTCGCTGATCAGGGAATACTCTAAGCCTTCGGCAATGGTTTTATCGTCTTCTACAATTAAAATCCTCATAATTAAACCCCATATCATATTTTTATATACTGCATCATGGAAACTTACGGTCTGTCCATTATTTTCTCAATTTTTTCTTTTAATAAGTCCTATAAGTCTCTCCGCCAGTAATTTAGAACTAGTGCGCTGTTGTCCATTCATGCACATAATTGACCCTATTATACTCGGTTCATTTTATGTAATTAATTTTCTTCATAATCAGCCTTATCCTTTAAGTCTTTTAACTTGTCCATAACCAGAGTATCCCTGAAAACCCAAGGTGTATGCTCAGAATGATTGATTCTTGTGTTATTCTCAATGGCCTCTTCTAAGACCTCCCAGATCAGTTTATATTCATACTTTTCTTCCTCTTCCGTGAGATTTGGTTCTCCCATTTCCTCATATACGTCACAATAAAAATAATAACTGATCTGCTCAAAAATCCGGCTCTGCTCTTTGTCCCGTTTGATTTCTTTCATTTTACCAAAGTAATGGATGGAATTATGGATTACCTTAAGTCCGGTTTCCTCAAGGACTTCACGAATTAAAGTATCTTCCATGCTTTCCCCTTCTTCCATACCGCCACCCGGGAATTTATAATCCCCGTATTTACCACTTCGTATTAATGCTAATTTTCCGTCCTCTTTAATGATACCTCTGGCTGCAATTCTGGTAAACTTCTTCCAGTTACGGTCATAATTCCTTTTGTCAATAACACCTATAAAATCGTAATCTTCTTCCCAGTCTCTTTGCTTCATTTTATCTCCAGCCTATTGCCTAACGGCCAAAGGCTTTCCTCTCCCGGTTCAGTTCCTCATGTAACTGCATCGAATTCCAGGTTCTGTTCTGGGCGGTTACGATTGCTTTTAACTCCACCGGTTCTATATGCTGTATTCTAAATTCCTTTAAAAAGGTGTTAAGCAGTGCATCGGTAAAATCCACCAAAATTAACATCTCATCCTCAAAAGTATCCGTATTCTCATTCTCCGTTAAACCTGTCTCCCAGGTCCCTGGCAGGCCTGCCAGAAAACCAATTGACTCCTTGTATTCAGGTATGTTTATATGTCTCACAGTAATAGTTAACCGGTTGCAAAGCTTCTCGATTTTATTGCCTTTTGCATTAGTCAGATTATAAAGTAATAACTTTGGCTGTTCCATAAAACCTCCTTGTATATTAAATTTTTTTAAAAGTGTAAACGAAAGAATATTATTAATTTTTAATTAGCATTTGGCCAATCTGTAGATACGGCAATTGATTTACCATCCTTCATAAAGACAATGAGACCAATACAACTTCCTGCAAAACTATCCATTTCATTGTCAGTATCATCCCCAGCGTTTAAAATAGCACTATAATAGTAGATTGAATCAAAATCAAACATTGACAAAGGACCTTTTTTATAACTCAATAGATAACTGCTTACTTTCTTATCGACTCCAATCTCATCTTTACCATAAGTATTAAATGATAAATTCAATTTGTTAATCTCACTTTCACTCATACCAGTTTTAAGACCACAGGCAAATTCATAGTTATCGTTAGTTAATATTACAGAGTACAAGCCACCGTCTTCTGTCGTAATATAAACTATTCCATCACCCTTATAATAAGTTAAGAACCCATCAAGCTTTTCTTCCGAATAAGAAACCGCTAGCTTTTCAGAATTTTTTTCTTTAATGTCTTCCATTGTTGTGTTATAGAATGGTGTATTCTCTAATAATGGATGCCCTTTTATTAAAATATCATTTTCATATATTTGCCTTTCGTCACTTCCATTATCTGGTTGAATTAGTATATTATTATCATCCTTTGTTGTTTCCTTTGTACAACCAGTACCTATCATTATAATGAAGATTATAAAATATATTATCTTTATTTTTTTATACCTCATTACTTACCTCCATTATACCTCGTTTTCGTATTTATCTATTATTATAAATTATTTATACGGCAATTACTACCATAAATATCCGAATAGCCCCAGCATTATCTGCTTACCCTTTAAATATACCCCTGCATGAACATAAAAAATACTGCTGCAATATAAAAACTTTCTCCTACACACTGGAATAGTCCCAGATTAGGTTAATGAATTTGCAGCAGTAAACTATTAATTTTTTTTACCTTTTACTCAAACTTCCCAGTTAATAAACTTAAAAACACTTGCTAAAATCAGCCCTAAAGCTAAATTGAAAGCACGATTATGCTATGTTTCATAAGCGCTTTATTCTGAGTCCGATCATTCACTTATGACTTTTTCGGATGGTTTAGACTCAAAATGCACACTGTTTGACGAGTATAGCGAGGAGTTTGTGCTTTTGAGTCTTGCTTTACCACATGAAAAAATCATTAATGAATTCCAGGCTCAGAATCCTAAGCTTATGAAACATAGCATAATCGTGCTTTCTTAATCAACTTCCTTGCTGATTTTATCAGGTATACCAAGGCAAATACAACTGCGAAGTTTGAATATTTTATACTAAAATGATTGATTCAAATTGTTTCATTATTCCCTTCTATTAGAGATAACCTGATCAATTAAACCGTAATTCAGCGCTTCCTGGGCACTCATGAAATTATCCCTGTCCGTATCTCTCTCTAATTCTTCAAGGGCTCTTCCTGTATTATCAGCCAGAATTTGATTTAACTTCTTTTTATTTTTTAAAATATACTCCGCTGCAATTCGGATATCACTTGCTGTACCCTTAGCTCCGCCGGAGGGCTGGTGTATCATGATTTCTGCATTGGGAAGGGCAAACCGTTTGCCTTTGGTTCCCCCGGCTAAAAGGAACGCCCCCATACTTGCAGCCATTCCGATACAGATGGTAGAAACATCACACTTAATAAATTTCATGGTATCATAAATTGCAAGTCCTGCGGGAACAGAACCTCCGGGGCTGTTGATATAAAGGGAGATATCTTTTCCCGGATCCTGACTCTCTAAAAATAATAACTGTGCTACCACCAGACTGGCAGTGTTCTCATTTACTTCTTCTCCCAAAAATATAATCCTGTCACTTAAAAGCCTGGAGTAAATATCATAGCTTCTTTCACCCCTGCTGGTTTGTTCTACTACATATGGTACTAAACTCATGCTGCTTTCATCTCCTTCTTATTGTAGTGATTTATATAGTATAAGGTATTGGCATAGATTTTCTGTTCCTTTAAACCGATGCCGTATTTCATTTGTACGGGCACAAAAACCCGGTTATCCCGGTATGACTGGGGAGTCTTAAGGTATAACCTGCGAAAGGCGAGGGTAAAGGCCTGCTGTGATTCATAATTGGCTTCCAATGCAATTTGTGCAATAGGAATATCCGAATACACCAAAAGCTTAGCGGCTTTTGTAAGACGGCGTTTCATAATATACTGATAAAGCGTGCAGCCAACATACTCTGAAAAAATCCTGTTTAAATGAAACTTAGAATAACCGGTAAACTTTGCAATATCGTTAAGATTTAAATCCTCCTCAAGATGCTGTTCAATATATTGAATGGTCTGGGATATTATCTTCTCCGAATCTTTCATACAAACCTCCCTCTGCCGCATTAACGGCAATCAAATTCTGAATAAAAAGCAGTCTCCATACTTAATCCCATAGAAAACTCTTCTATTTAAACTACCAACTGATTAACTGACTTTTTATCATTATATCAGAAGAAATCAAATTCATCTTAATATAAATTGCTATTTTATGTATATTTTATAGTTAACATAAATTCTTTAGAATTAGCAGCTAAAAACTGCACATACTATATCCAAAAAGAAGGAAAATCAAGAAAGGAAGAAAACCGTTGAAAAATGAAAACTTCAGTGATTATGAAATAGCCGAACTATCTGATTCAGCTTTAAACCAGATATCAGACCTGGAGAAGACCATGTGTGGCGAAACCAGTAAGAACATAGTTCTAATAGCATATCAGAATAAAACAGTAACAGAGAAAGAGAATAAAATACACTAAAAAATTGAAGTTTGTGTTTTTACTTTCTACCGGTCATAAACTATTCATGAATTTAAACAAAGAACCTTAAGCAGTTTATCGTATCCATTTTTGCTATATCACAACTTTCTGTATTTCTTCAAGGCTAACACATTGATGATAAACAGTACGAAAATATAAGCCAGGGAACCAAGGAGCCAGGGCAGGATATCCATAAAACCTTTCCCCTGTATCATAACCTTTTCAAGTGAAGTACAGCCGTAATAAATAGGGGTCAGAAAACTGAACTTGCCCAGACCAAAGGGGATGGTGTCCAAGGGAATTAATCCAGAGAAGAATATCTGAGGAATGAGTACCACCGGAATGAACTGTACCATCTGCAGCTCATTATTGGCAAATATAGAGGCGAGGGCTCCTATGGAAACTGCTGAAAAGGACATTAAGATCATGACCAGGATACACAAGAAGATAGAGCCTTCCACCTGTAGTTTTAGGACATACACTGCAAACAGGATAATGAAAATACTCTGTATAGCAGACAGCAGTCCATAACCTAAGGTATATCCGCCGATTACCTCAAAACGCCTGATAGGCGTCATAAGCATTCTCTCCAGGGTTTGCCCAAAACGCTCCCTTACAAAGGATAATCCGGATAATATAAATACAAAGAAAAAGGATAAGACCCCCAGGAATACAAAACTTAAAGAATCCAACTGATTCCCTTCATTGGTTTTATACACATAGGTAATATCCGGCTCTGTCTTAACCGGCTGTAATGCCTGACTGGTTTCCTGTATTGCCTTTAAGGCTGCTGCTGATTTCAGGTTTTTTTCCACCAAAGTAATATGTAAGCCCTTTGGGTCACTCCATACAAGAGCGTCATATCCCTTTTCCTCCAGATAACTTTTGGCTTCCGGTTTTTGAGAAAGTGTTGTTACCTCTGCTTTACTTTTAAGCTCCGTGGCATAATGATCAGTCATATTATATATTGCAATCTGTGGTGTGTAGTCGGAATCCCCTAATATAAAATACAACAGAGTCAATACTAATAGCGGAGCAAATAGTAAAAGCCCCAGGGAGCGTTTATCATTTTTTATTTGTAACAGAATACGTTTTACTATACTTATCATAATAACCTCCATCTACCGCATGAACGATAAATCAAAACTTAGTCAAATGCACTCTATGTGCTTTATTCAAACTACGGTCTTCTTCTCTTCTATATTATCCATAAAAAACAATTCTTCTATTTTACCGTTTGGGGTCTGATTAACCAGGTCTGTAACTGTACCTTTTGCAATTACAGATCCATTCCTTATTAAGGCAGCGTCATCACACTCCATCACCTCATCCATAACATGGGTAGTCACTAATATGGTAGTGCCGGTTTCCTTAAGATGTTTTAAGTAGTTCCAGATATTTTTACGAAGGACGGGATCCACTCCTACGGTTGGTTCATCCAGGAGCAGTATCTGGGGCTTATGGATCAGGGCTGCTGCCAGGGATATACGCTTTTTCATACCGCCTGAATAATTACGGACTAACTTGTTCTTATCCGTTGTAAGCCCTACCACCTTTAATACTTCCTCTGCATTCTGGTTAAACTGCTTTCGGTCCAATTTCTGAAGTCCTGCAAAAAACTTAAGATTATCCCAAGCTGAAAGTTCTTCATACAAAGCATCATTCTGAGGCATAAATCCGATTGTGCCAAGCAACTTTCTATCCGGAACTTTCTGATCTTTAATCCTTATTTCACCTATGTCTGGGGTGATTGCTCCCATTATAATCCGAAGCAGGGTAGTCTTACCGGAACCAGAGGCTCCAAGCAGACAAAAAATCCGTCCTGTATCCATTGTTATAGTAATATCTTTTAACACCTGATGCTTTTGAAATGATTTAGACACCTGTTTGACTTCTATATTCATACGCCTTTCCTCCATCTGTTTACGCTCCCAAACAATCCCCAGAATTGCAGAATAAAGATACCTAGATATTGCCCCTATTGTTTGAGAAGGAATTTTTATACCTTAATTATAAAAGAAAGCAATACAATATCAATCAACAGTGTTGCCTTAAGTGTTGGATTTTATGAGGCAGTAAACCTATTGACTATCTTGCATTTGGTATCAAGACAGATTATAATAAAGTGAATTCTTCCGGTTCTTATAAATAATACCAAACATCGTATAATCTAATATAAACCATATAAAACTTAGAATATATACTTAGAATTTATACTCAGAATATATAAGCCTAGTAACAGGAGAACGAGATGATAACTAATTCTTTATCAGCAATAACAGCTCAAACCAGACAGAATCTAATTGATGCCTTCTGGCAGTTATACTGTAAAAAGAAAATTGAAAAAATATCCGTAAAAGAAGTCTGTGAACTGGCAGGTTACAACCGTTCGACTTTTTACGTTTATTTTAAAGATGTATATGAGATCTTGGAGGAAATTGAAGAGAAGACCATCACCGCTGAAGAGTTCCGGGTTATCATTTTGGAGCAGCTTCTAACGGACTCTGATAAAAAAGAGACTTTAAAAAAGGTGGTACAATTGTTTGAAAAGAATATAAAGTACCTTCCCATTTTACTCAGTGAAAATGGAGATCCCTTTTTCAGGCAGAAATTATTAAAAAAACTGGTGCCCACAGTGATCTCCGCTTTTCATGACCTGACCTCTGATGAAATGGTTAGAATTAAGTATATCATGGAATATCAAAGTGCCGCTGCCTTAAGTACCATAGCAAAATGGTACCTAAACGGCAAAGACATCCCCCTGGAGCAGTTTTTGGAACTGCTCTATTCCATAACTTCTAACGGGATACAAAAAGAATTACTGAACTATGTGAAATGATACTTGTAATTAGAAACTGATAATCCCAAAGTCCAATACTCTTTATACCCGTTCGGTTTTGAGCTTATTTTATCAATTATTTAGCACTCTGCTTCCCTGATCCTTTCTACAATACTTTTCCGATTCGTAGCCTTATAAGATACCAGCGGAATAACAATTCCAAGTATTAGAAATATCGGAAGCAGAACAATCATTGGAGTAACCGTTAAATGATACGAAAAGAACCATATTACACCTTCAACCGGTTTTAAAGCAAAAAAGCCAAGTGCAACACTACTAATGAATGAAACAATGATCGAAATACCCCCATAAAAGATACCTTCGTATATCAGCATTTTCTTAAGCTGTCGTCCGGTCATTCCGATGCCAAGGAGTGTAGCAAATTCCCTCCGGCGTGCAATAATGCTTGTAATCTCAGCATTGATGAAATTCAGTATGCCAACCATTCCTATGATAAGACTTAATACACTTCCTACCAGCAAAAACATATTTCGAAACTTGATAAACTCGTTTGATAAGGATATCTTTGATTCATAATCCATATCCGGTTCTGTTTTGTCCGTATAATTTTTAATAAACTGTTCCATTTGATCAACATGTGCTTTGTCCACATTAAACATATAAATCATAGTATTATTATTACCGGTATCTTTTAAAAAGGTGTCTGCACTCATTGCAAACTGGGGCTTACCATAGGATCGTCTTGACATCGTCCCGGGCATTAAAACATTAGCTATAATTTCGTACTCCTGATTCCACCCGTTATGTTCAATCAATTCTCCATCATCCGTGTAATCAAAATCTGTGCTGTAGTGAATTTTAATCTTATCCCCAATCTTATAAATCAACTTATCCAATTCCGGTTTTCCATAATCATCTGCAAAAGTTATCTGAACCAGATAATGCCCGCTTTTTAGTTTTTCCAAATCTAAATTTCCGTCCAAAACTGTCAGTAGTTTCATTGGGAAATCATCCAGTCCGTATAAATATATAGAATTTTCTATTTTCTTATCTGCTTTTTGTCCTTTTAGTGATTGCTCCAAATCTTCTTTGGGAATCCAGTTACTATACCACTTTTTATAATCCTCTAAATTCATAAAAATAGTATTTACGAATACTCCGTTATGGACTCTGCCGGACTCTGTAATACCTGGCTGAGCTTCTATTTCCCGTATCATACTCTCACTGACTGTTTGATTCTCTACAGAATACTTGCTTTGGAAATAATCGGCGTGGCCTGCAATAAAATCGGTAACAACAAATTTACTTAAGTACTTATCCATATCAAATCCTTTGGTAATTGTGTAGGTAGCATTTAATAATATGATACTAAGTGAAAGAGAGGTAATCACTAAAACGGTCTTTTTTAGATTAAGCCCCAAATTAGCTTTCGCCATTTGATAAACCTTGGCACCTTTTTTTGTGTTTTTATATTTTCTCTTTTGATTGCTGCCCTCTGCATATCTTACCGCTTCGATTGGTGATACACCTGCGGCCATCTTGCCAGGCTTTCTGCAACTAATCCCCACTGTAATTAAGGAAAAAAGGGCTGCGCCAATAAATATCCAGGCATTATTCGCACTAAACGCACTTTTACTGCTCATTATGCTCATCACTACTGTGGTAAGCCTGCCGCCGATAAAGTATCCTGCTATCAGCCCCAAAGGAATACCAATGCCGGACAACAAAAAGGCCTGATTCCGTACCAACCGTCTGATTTGTCTTTTCGTAGTACCAATGGTTTTTAGAAGTCCGTAAAACCGTATATCCCCGGATACGGAAATCTGAAAAATATTATATATAATTAAATAGCCTGCAAATAGAATCAAAAGACCTATTACAAGAACCGTCAGTACCAGTGCTAAACTATCCTCCTTATTTAAGTGAGTCGAAGTATAAGACCAGTTCACTCCGGTAGGAAGATAATTTGACGCACTTTTATCATCAAAGTTATATCCATTGTCTTCTGTAACTTTTCTTAAGTCCTGTTCTATGTGCCTGCTGTTTGAAAACATAACATCCAAGCTCCAGGTACCTACATAATCACCGGTTGAATCTTTAATCCCTGCAGCCATAAGCTGTTTTGTAACATAGGCTTCTGACAGCCAAATCTGGCTCGCTAACATAGCTTCATCTGTCTGCCAAAACCCGCATAGGGTAAAGGTGTCAGTTATTGTTTCTTTACCAAGAGGGTAACTTAGGGTAACTTTCTCTCCAATTTTATGGGGTATCCCTAATAAATCCAGCACAGCCGTGTCGGTTGCCAGTTCCATTTCACTCTCCGGCATTCTCCCTGTGGTAGGATTGCTGTAAAACATCTTTGCTCCCTTGGTATCACCGTACCGGATTTCCGTATGATGCTTGTTAAAAGGTGCTTTGTCAGGAAATGCCAGGGTCAGGGTTGTTCCATATTCTTTAATAAGGGGATGGACTTTTAACTGATTGACCTGAGCCTTAGAGACATACTTAAAGCCTCCATGGGAATAACCTCCTACCATACGCATATATTGCTGTTCCATGGAATAATTAAATGAAACTGCAACAGTAAAAAGAGAAGTAAACAGGATAGAGGTTAATATGATTGCTATTACTGCAATGATATTTCGTATCTTATTTGCCTGAAAGCTTCGAAAGGACAGTTTATTAATAACTTTTCGGTTTGCCACTTTAATCATTGTCTGCCACCGCCTGTTATCCTGCCGTCTTCAATGCGGATAATCCGGTCCGCCATCTGGGCGATTTCTTCATTATGGGTAATCATTACAATGGTCTGCTTAAACTGCTGCCCGGTTACTTTTAGTAAACCCATGACGTCCAGGCTGGTTTTACTGTCAAGATTGCCGGTAGGTTCATCGGCTAACAAGATTGCCGGTTTTGTGGCCAGGGCTCTGGCAATAGCCACTCTTTGCTGCTGACCTCCGGATAAATTATTGGGCAGATTGTTCAGTTTACTCTCAAGCCCCAGGGTTTTTATAATTTGCTCCACATAAGCCTTATCCACTGTATTTCCATCCAGTTCAATGGGAAGGACGATATTTTCATACACATTTAAAACCGGGACAAGGTTATAATTTTGAAAAACAAAACCGATTTTTCTTCTCCGAAAAATCGTAAGTGCTTCTTCTTTTAAGGAAAATAGCTCTTTCCCGTCTACCGTAACCGTGCCATTTGTGGGTCTGTCAAGTCCCCCAAGCATATGTAATAAGGTGGATTTTCCACTGCCGGAGGTGCCGACAATGGCAACAAATTCCCCATTTTCAATTTGTAGATTTACTCCGTCCAGGGCTTTTACCAGAACTGCTTCGTTGTTACCATAATGTTTCATAAGATTATTTGTTTCCAGAATTGTCATATTTACACCCAATGCATAACACATCTGTAAGCAGATGTGTTACTGCCACATATAAAAAGGTTGAAAGAATTCATAAGTGCATCCTCTCTTCATAATATTTTCTTTCAACCTAACCTCAAAAAATAGTCTATCTATGGTTTTGTCCATAGATAGACTCTAACATAATAATCTTTCTTACTTCTTTCTGAAATCTAACAGTTGTGTAAGATTTAAACTAACTTTGGAAGGAATACAGAAAAACAGGCACCTTTTTCTGGTTTTGAGCTTACTTTAATATACCCGCTCTGGGCCAGAATTATCTCCCTGGTTATATATAAGCCGATTCCCACCCCTTCCTCCTGATTCACCCCCACTGAGCGGTAAAACCGACCGAAGATTTTACTATGTTCTTCTTCTGGTATACCTATCCCGTTATCTATAATATCGATACGGTAAAACAACTCATAAGGCATTGCGGATATGGTAATGCTTCCGCCTTTCGGTGTATATTTTACCGCATTATCCAAAATATTATAAAGAGCTTCCGTTGTCCACTTGCTGTCAAAAAAGGCAGTACCCTCACCTTCCTTATTTTCTATGGTGATGTCCTTTGCGGCAGCTTTTAGTAGTATTCCTTCCAGGGAATCCCGGATTAACTGACTGACCGGATTTGGTTTTGGTACTACAGATATAATTCCGGTTTCCAAACGAGAGATTTTAACCAAGGCGCTGATTAAGAAATTCAGTTTTCCCGACTGGGTATAAATCTGTTGGATGCAGTCACTATATTCCGCTAAAGGCTCGGTATCCAGGAATTCATTTTCTAACAAAAGCTGTGAATATAACAGGATGTTTGCCAAGGGTGTTTTCGTCTGGTGAGAAATATCTGAAATCAGGGCTTTGATTTTATCTTTTTCCTCCGATAAGTTCTTTGAAGAAACCGTACTAATGCTTAAGTACCGGTTTAATTTAGTTTCTATTGCTGATAGTTTTGATTCATCATAGAGGTGTTCTGTAAAGCTGCCGCTTATGGCACGGTCTAACATTTCATTCAGTTTGTCCATGGTCCTGTTCACTCTGGTCCGATAGAGAATGATAATAAAAAGAGTCACAATTATGCATATAACGATAACTCCTATCATAATATTACCCGAATTCAGCCCCATACTAACTTACCGCCCATACATAACCGATTCCATACACAGTTTTAATATACTTTGGTTTAGAGGGTATATCCTCAAGCTTATCCCTTAACCGCTTTATCGTAACGGATAAGGCATTCTCATCAACAAAAGCCCCCTCGTCTGACCATATCTTATTAAGCAGAAGCTCTCTGGGCAGTGTTCTTCCTTTATTCGCACAAAGAATCTTGAGAAGTCTTTGCTCTGTTTTACTAAGTTCGATCAAGGTTCCGTCTTTCCGAAATTCCATATTTTCAAAATCAAAATCCATCTCATCTACGATAATGTGTTTACCAGAAATTCTGTAATCCTGCTTTAACTGATTATTCACCCTTGCCCTTAATACCATAAGGCTAAAGGGTTTGGTCACATAATCATTAGCACCGAGTTCAAGACCTGTTACAATATCGGTTTCCATATCATTGATGGTTAACATAATCACTGGTATGTCGGAAGATTCCCTGAATGTTTTTAAGAAGTCAAACCCATTACCATCCGGCAGATTTACGTCTAGTATCAGTAAACTAAAGTGATTCACTTCCATCAGCTTTTTTGCCTCAGAAAGTTTAAAAGCCTGGGAGAATACAAAGTCATCCTGCCTTAAAGCCAGTTTAATCCCATTACTTAAAGAGACATCATCTTCTATTATTAAAATATGCGGCATTGTAACCCTCCCATATGGTTATTTTCTTAAATAATTCTTGATCGAGTGTCAAAAGGTGAATTTTGTGATAAAACTCTGAACCACATTTTTCGTACTTTTACCGATTCTATCAAATTAACTTTTCATATAGCTTGAACCATTTTAGTCCATATTCCTCCAACCCTAAATCAACGGTGCTTATATATTGATAGCCTGATTTTTCATATAAATGTATGGCTGGTTCATTCTTTTCATATACATCCAGACGGACTGCCCTCATCCCCTGCTTAAGCCCTTCTTCCTGTGCAAACGCCATTAACTTCTTACCGATTCCGCTGTTTATGTATTCCGGATGTACAACCAGGGTGTGGATTACATAGATTTTGGAATAATCATTCTCCATCTGCCACTTAGCTTCCTGATATGCTGTCTCCGGTTCATGGCTTAGTATTATGGAACCTACTATTTTGCCATTATATTTAGCAGTATATAAATGCCTGGCTTCTATGCCTCTTACTGCATTCTCTCTGACCGGATAAATACCTTTTAACCATCCTGGATAATTGGTATGTGATGCCAGATAATCATTTAAATCATCATAAAGCTGTGCTAATTCATCAATGTCTTCTTCTATACCGTAATCTATTTTAATATCCATTATTAAACCTCTTCTTTCATTCTCTTCTATGTCTCGTTTTTCAATCATTTCTTATAATCTCTTCTTTCAACAATATCTTTTAGTCTCTTCTTTCTTCAATATCTATTAATCTCTTCTTTCAACAATATCTATTAACCTCTTTTTTCATCAATATCGATTAATCTCTTTTTTCATCTTTTACAATCAACCTTTTTTGCACTCTTCTTTTTACCAATCATTTTATCACTATCTATCGTATCAGGCAACAGCCAGGACAAAACTACAGCCACAAACTGTTACTCGTCTGTGGCTGCTTCCATTATCATAAAATTGAATTCATAATCATATAAATACGGGGCGGTTTCTAAAAGTATCTTTCTTTTTTCTTCCTCTGTACACTTTATATGAATGACCTTATTCATTTCATCAATTTCCTGTTCCATATTTGTTCACTCCTGCAAGACTGGTATATGGTACTATTATATCATTACCACCTGTTTCTTTGCCAATCTATTTTATATAATTTCTCCAAAAATATTTTCCTCCAGTATTCCAAAGCCCCAGTTCTGATTTGGATAATTCATAGCCTCGTCTCTCTGGGCACTGCTGGTAAAAATATAACGTATAAAAGTACAATCCATATTTGGTAATCTGCCGTTTATAACTCCCCATTCCATTAATCTGGCAGCTATACCCGCAGCATAAGCCGCTGCCATGCTGGTTCCTGTATAGAATTCAAACGTATCTAAAGAGGTCGGCGCGGCGATATTAACACCCGGAGCGGCAATATCCGGTTTGGGTTCATTGGTTTTTGTAAACCCCTTGCTGGCATAATAATACAATTCCATATTAACAGGATCATATGCGGTAACGGTAATTAAGTTAACTGTATTGCCAGGAACCGATATGGTCGTATCGTTATTGGGATTCATAAAATATATGTCCTCGGTGATAAACTGATGTATAGGAAGCCAGATATGAAATTTATTTAACAAATCATAAGAACCCGAGACCCGAAAACTCCAAAGTCCTGCCTGGGTATTCCGAAACCGGAATAAAATCAGCTGAGAGCCGGCAAATGGTTCCTGGACCCGGTTATCGATATAAATAATCGTATTATTGTAGTATACAGAAATTGTATCCAGCTGTTTGAAGGATCTTGACAGATGATATACCAGATCACCGTTAGGAGCTATGACATCAACTGCCAGTAAGTTGGGAGGATATCCCCATAACTCCATGCTAAAATCCTCATTATCGTTTCCTACCTGTAATTCTGCAGTATTAAAATAATTGGGTGAACTAATTTCCCCATAATAATGACCTTTCCGGTTTCCTTCCTCACCTGCTCCGATTATAACAGCAACTCCCGCTAATTCTCCGACATCCGATATATATCTGCTGATAAAATCCTGTCCCATATGTGAACCCTGACTGGAGGCAAGCCCAAGACAGATTACAATGGGTCGCTGCAGACTATAAGCTACCTCTAGTAAATACCGGATTCCCATCATAATATCACATTCTTCATAACACAAGGTATCCTCGGTAATACCGAAGAAGTCCTTTAAATACGGTTTTGCTGATTTTAACTTCACTACGACAAGTTCCGAATGGGGTGCGGTACCGGAAAAATTGTACTGACCATTATAAAATCCCGCAGCTATACCAGCCATAGCAGTGCCCTGCCCATTTGATTCTGTACTTGGTACAATTGCCAGAGGATTATCTGATTTTAAGGCCTCATTAATCTGTTCCCTGGTAAATTCTGTTCCGTAATATAAATCCGCCGGATATCGGTCCGGAGTCTCAATGGATTGATCCCATATGGATATAATCCGGGTAGTTTTATCTTCATAACGGAAAACCAGGTTCTGGTAGTCAATCCCACTGTCAACAAATCCTAATAGAACTCCTACTCCCGTATAATCATAGGATGTAATATTATGCACATAATAGTTATTTCCCGGTTCTGTAGTAGATGTATTCATTACCCCATATAATTTGGGGATTGAGGCATAACCGAATTTATAGACTGCATTGTAGGTCATTTCGTTTACAGGTATATTTAATACAGCATACCTCTGATTTATGATATTGTAGGAGGCATTGGGATAATCACTCAGTGCCTCCTGATTATAATTATAGTCAAAGATTAAGTCTGCAAATTCATTACTGGTTATTTTATAACTCTCTTCTGCAGTCATATTGTATCATCCCGCAATACTTCGTTTATTCATTCTATGAACCCTAGAATACTATAATGCCAATAATGCCAATTTGGTAATTGCGAAACTATTTAGTTTTCTGAATATACCCTACAATGAATACGAATTTCATAGCTTTAGTTGCCCTCTGGGCGAGCCTCATCTAGGAGGTCAATTCCGTTCCATTATAGCTTTTTTCTATCAATTACTTCTTTTATCCCTTATATATTCCAGTCCTTTATTCACTGCCGCCACCCGGTTATTGACTCCAAGTTTTCCATATAAATTAATAATATGGGATTTAACCGTTGCCAGGGAAATATATAGTTTCGCTGCAATCTGCTTATTGCTGCTGCCCTGAGCCAATTCCTTTAATACTTCGATTTCCCTTTCCGTCAAGTCACAAAGATCCCTGCAGTTTCTTAAACTCTCCTGGTTCATCTCTGGTTTTCCCATATTCATTATAAAATCCCATTCTTCTTCTGTAAGTTTCTTTTTTAAATCAAGTTCAAATTCTTTTTTTAGTTTCTCGGTTATGTCTTTTTCAAACCAGAAGGGATGTGCAATTTCATTCTCGACAGCATAGGAAATGCTTTCTAAAAACAGATTCAGAATTTCTCTCTTATTCCCGCCTTTTCTGTTAAGAATCCTGGCTTTCAGCAAATCACCCTCAATTATCTTCATTTTGTTCTGGGATTTTCTTGCCGTTATAATCAGTGAATTGATAACCTCCAAAGCCTTATCTTCCTTATTATTCTCCAGTAAAATAGTGGCAAATAATAATTCACAATCCATCTGTTTTACATCAATTTCAGAGTTTTCATAACTGTCTGCAAACTGTTTGGACAGTTCCATATGACTCCCCCGGCAAATGGGATATCTAATTATTTTAGCGCAGTAATAGATATTTTTGGACAACTCCCCGCCAATGACCTCCATAAGTATTTGCTCAGTTTTGTCATTCTCCCCGGCAAGGTAATAATATTCAGCCAGGGTATACAGGTAAGCCTTTTCGATATTATCAGAATCTGCCGGTAATGATTTTCTGGCCGCTTCCAGGGTTTCATAGGCTTTATGCAGCTTTAGCTGCCTGATATAAACTCCGCTGATGCCGATATAATAAGAACTGGTAAGTGAGGGTATCTCTAAGAGCATTGACTCCATTTCCTGATACCGTTTTAAGCATATATTCAACTCCCCTATATCTTCATATATCTGGGTCATTACTGCCATTACATAAATTCCGATGTAGATATTTCCTGTCTTATGATACGTTTCCTGTGCCATGGTAAGGTATTCCAGCGCCTCGTTATAATGTGAGGTAGCATATAGAAAATAAGCCTCTTTTATTAATAGGAAGGAGGTTGTTACCGGATTCAGATGCAGTTCTTTAATCTGGTCTAAAGACAGTACCTTGACCAGCCGGAAATTAGAAAAATCTGAAAAAAACATATCCGTATGCTTAAAAGCTTCAAAAATTTTATTTTCCTTAATATTATTTAAGACAAACCAGTAGATTTTTTCACAGACCTCGGCATCCGTACCAGCATAATAGCAAAAAAAGTACTGGAATGCAAAGTCCACATTACCGGCAATTTCCTCCATGGGAACCTTCATCATATAAGCATAGGTTAAGGCTGTCTGAGGCATTGACAATAACTGTTCCATAATTTTGCCATAGTCTTTTACAGCAAATAGATGATACAGACTCTCTTCGTAATCCCCCGCATCATAATAAATTTTTGCAGCCAGCCTTTGCAGGGCTTCCTTATCCTTTAGACGGTCTGCCATTTTACCCAGGTATTCTGACAAGATAGAATGGTAACGGTAAACTCTAGCTGACTCATCCATATGGATAACAAACAGATTTTTCTTTAAGATGGATTCCATCATGGATAGAAAAGAGACCTCCGGAAGATATCTACGGCAGAAATCTTCATTAAAATACCGAAGGATTCCAGTCTTTACCAGGAAATCCTGTTCTTCCACCGATAAGTAGACAAATATTTCATGGGTAAGATAATCATCTATCATTCGGTCTGAAATGCTTAGCCAAGGGGCATTGCTGTCCCGGTCTTTTAACGAAACGGCAAGGAGCTGAAGTCCTACGATCCATCCTCCGGAGGCCTCTATCATCTCATTAAAGTGCCCGTTATCTTCCTTAAGGTCCATGGTATTTATCAGAAAGTCCATACTTTCTTCTCTTTTAAACCGGATCGCTTCTTCCTCTAATACCAAAATACTGCCCTCTGCAGCCATGCTCCCAAGATAAATAGCAGGGAGATTACGGGTAAGTAACACCAGGTGAAGATTCTCCGGTAGATTTTCAATAAAATAATCAAGAGTGGAAATCAGAAAAGGTTCGGTAATCATATGAAAATCATCCAGTACCAGTATGATATTGGTATCATGATTTATTTTATTAATAAACAAGGGCAGAAAATGCCATAAATACTCTGTCTGGATATTGCCGTCAAAATATTCAAAAAGATCGTTTTTTACATCCTGAATAAAATCTTTCAGCGCTTCCAGCACATATCTCCAGAATATGAATACCTGGTTTGCATTATCTTCTAAGGTTATCCACCTGGCATTATTTGGTGCCTTTTCCTTAATAAAACTGGAAAGAAGGGTAGTTTTTCCGCTGCCTGCTCCTGCTTTTACCAGAGTAACTTTATACTCTGTCATCTTTGTTAATTGTTCAAATAAGGCATGTCTGCTGATATAATTTTTTCTAGGTTGTGGCATCCTTAGTTTAACAGATATAATCGGATCCTTGAGTTCCATATGAGTTTCACCGCCTGGCTTTTGCCTGTTTTGGGTACAGGTCATTTATTCTTAGTTCTTATTTTACGTTTTATTTTTTATGTGGTCAAGATTTTGTAATTTATTTAAGTAACTAATTCTCCTTTCTAATAAAAATTTACTTTTAAATTATTGTACTTATAGATGGCTCATAATAACTAAAATGACGTACAACCAGGAAATCAAGGAACTCATATATTCTTACATTTTATTATAAACCAATCTTTCCTTTCGTTTATTTATGATACACATAATCCCGATGTGTCTTTATACAAGCTGCCATGAGAAATACTATGGATAGAGCGAGTATATAAATGAGTTCAAGCCCTGTATTACCGGTTAATTTCTTTTTTTCCAAGGCATCGGCAAATAGGATAAAATCTTTCTGTGGAAGTATATACAGGATTTTATTAAACAGGCTGCTTGATTTGGCAAAGGAATAGAAGCTGCCTGCTAATATGGAAGTCAGTACGATTACTGAGGAGCCAATCATATTAGGGGTATCTGTTTCACAGAACAGGGAGTTTAGGAATAGGGCAAATGTGGTTGATAAGAATGCAAGCAGAACAATTAAAAGTACATATTGTAACAGTGTAAATCCTATGGATACTCCTGCTAGTTTAGCTGCTGCTATAACTGCAAAGGAGGGGATTATGATAAGCAATATAATAAATAGTCCGTGCCCTATGAGATATTCCAAAAAAGCGATGGGAGACATGACTATTCTCTCGATTCTGTGTTTTTCTTTATCCTCCCCGAATAATCTTGCGTATAAAACTCCCTGCATCAATAAAAACATCATCATGTATCCTATGATATTGGTCCCTATCTTTCTCTCCTTTGACAAGTCTGGCACAAACGATTCCGGGTTCTTTAATGCACTTAATAATAGTGTTTTGTAGTCATCACCTTTTATGGTATCTATTGAGTATGCTCCGTTTTTATAACTGACTACGACATCATAACGGTGAAACAAAAGGTCTGATTTAGGCGGCGCTTCTTTCAGTGGGGTTACATTAAAGTATTTATTTTCGGTGAACCGGGATACTTCTTCTTTGCCCTCGGCAGAATTGGTAATCAGGGCGATATTCCCTTTTATCTGAACATGATTCATCAGGGCGATGGCTGCCACAACGGAGCAGATGGTAAGGAGGGTTGAGGCAATTAAATAACTTTTTTCTACCATAAGCCTTGCCCAGTTATTTTTCATTATAGTTAACATATACAATCCTCTTTTCTGAATGTTTTACTGCATATAATCAGTACTGTCAGGATACATATTCCCAAACCTGCCATGACGGGGATAAACCAAGTGTAATTACGGTCATAAATCATTCCAAATGCGGCTTTTGCAAGCCATTTTGACGGTGAGATATAACTGATTGCCCGTACTGCCTTCCCGTAACCGTCTACCGGAAATATTAATCCTCCAAGGATGGCAAAGAGATTGATAAAGATACTTAATATCTGATTGGCCATTGCTTCTGTTTTAAAGATACAGCAGAACATTACCCCCAAAGCGTTAAAGAAAAATTCTCCCAGTATAAGCATAAGAATCAGCTCCGGTACAGCCTCAACATGAATATGGAACAGATTAAATAATAGTATCATATCAAAGGTATGACAGATTAAGGCAAATAAAAAAGAGGAGATTATCTTGGATAAATAAATAACAGATTCACTTCCCGGGGCATAAATAATACGCATATTTGCCTTACGGATACGTTCCTCCATAAATGCATTGGCAGAGGTCATACCGCTTGAGGTAACAGCATAAATCATTAAGCTGATGCCATAATAATCATAGGAAGTAATCTCACTTCCATAACTGTCTTTGTTCAAAAATCCAAGGATGATAATAAGCAGGATGGGAAATACCGTACTGTAAAACATCCACATAGGATTTTTAAACAAATTCTTTAAATCTTCTTTGGTTATAATCCATAAATTTTGCATATTAACCTCTATTCTTGCGCACGCTCTTTGCGCATACCAAGTTTGTGGTGCGCAAGCACAAACTTGCGGTTGAAAAATTTATTTTTCAACCTAATCCTCCTAGTCCCTTAAACTTTTTCCGGTCAGGCGTAAAAATACATTTTCAAGACTGGCTGTCCGGCAATACAAGTTCACGATTTTGGTTTTGCTGTCTATTACAATGGCAATGATTTTATCCAGGTTTTCCACATTCTTAAGGGTCGTTATAATAAGTTCTTCTGCTTTCTTTTCCACTTTTTTAACGCCTTCTACTTTATAAAACTCATCGGTATTTAAGTCTTCGTCTTCTTCTACTTCCAGAATAAACTGCCTTTCTTCAAAGATTTCTTCCTTCAGGCTTTCCTTGGTGCCCTCGGCAATAATGGTGCCGCTGTCCATAATCAAAATCCGGCTGGATATTTCCTCTACTTCTTCCATGTAATGAGTGGTATATAATATAGTCATACCACTTTTACTTAGCTTCTTTATTGAGCTTAAGATATGATTTCTGGACTGGGGATCGATTCCTACGGTAGGTTCATCCATGATAACCAGTTCCGGTTCATGGGCAATGGCACAGGCAATATTAAGTCTTCTCTTCATACCACCGGAAAAGGTTTTGGCTTTCTCATTCTTTTTCTCATACAACCCTACGAATTCCAAAGCCTTATCGGTCTTCTCTTCCAATTCTCTTCCTCTTAAACCATAAAGGGAAGCAAAAAACCGTACATTCTGTTCTGCACTTAGATCTTCATAGATCGCCAGTTCCTGGGGAACAACTCCCATATGCCGTTTAAACTCTTTTAAATGCTTTTTCACATCCTTGTCCTTATATTTTATAACCCCTCCCTCATATCCTAATAATCCGCAGAGAATATTAATGGTGGTACTTTTTCCAGCACCATTTGGTCCCAGGAAACACAATATCTCCCCTTTATTAACTCCAAAGGATATTTTTTGCACTACTTTCTTTTCTCCATAGCTTTTTTCCAGTCCATCGACTTTAATGATAGCCTCCATACTCTTTTCTTCCTTTCTTTTCTTTTTGTAACCACAGTATATAAAATATGGCAAAAGAAAAAATCAACCGTTCGGTTGATTTTAGAGGTTGAGATTGGTCATAGGATTCCTGCTTTTATTATCTTAAGATTCCTAATATTTTGATTATATTTTACTGTTAACAGTTATATATTAAACAAAAAAGGTAAAAGGTAATAGGATGTCGCAAAGATTGCATTATGACAGGAAGTGGTAAGAAAAAAGTATCTTCACACATCCTTATTTGAGGCAGTATCGCAGGCCGGCCTGCGATATGCAATGGGGGTAAAGCGTGAAAGAAGATTTAAGTAAGAAAGGTTGCCATTTGTGGATTCTTTCACCCTTTTATTATTTGAGGCAGTATCGCAGGCCGGCCTGCGATATGCAATGGGGGTAAATTATGAGAAAATATAAACTGGTGATTATATTCCTAGGAGCACTTTTTTTAATGGTTTGTTTTATTCTATTACTTGCAGGAAGGGGAAAATTCTCTTCGGCTCCCATCATCATCCTGGCCGGAGTATTTATTTATGTTATTCTTCTAATTACGGCCTTTATATTTATTGATAATAATTCCGTAAATTCCTATAATGAGGTTAATGAGTTTTATAATCTGCTGCACCGCTCCCTTATACCAACAAAATACACAGCACAGGAATCAGGGAATATAGCTCTAGATCCTTCTGATCCGAATTCTAAAAACACGAACTTAAATCCTAATGTACCAAATAATTCGGGTTCAATTGATTCGAATTTAATAAATCCGGTTTCTCAAAATTCCGATACTACGGAAACCACGGATATTTTAGAATTAATGTCCATTAATATGAAAGAAATCAAGGAATATTATGTGTTAAGCAAAAATATGGCTAAAAGTTCCTTCCGGCTCTCCGTATCCATGTGTCTGCTTGGTTTTACATTAATAGCATCCTCTATTATTTCGATCTATATTTTAGATATTAATCTAGGTTCTGCCGTGGTTCCTGCAGTAGGCGGTGCCATTGTTGAAGTAATTGCCGGTACTACTTTGATTGTTTATAAGCAGTCCCTTGACCAATTAAATAAATACTACGAAGCTTTACATGATAATGAACGTTTTCTGTCTGTCGTTAATATAACTGATAAAGTTTCTCCCGATAAAAAAGATGATGTATACCTGGAAATTATACGAAGCCAGTTAAACCAAAAAGATAATTTTATCTCACAATAACTTGATAAAATCGGCCCTAAAGCTAAATTAATAGCATAATCAATGCTTTCTTAATCACCTTAATTGCTGATTTTATCAAGTATACCAAGACAAAAACAACTAGGAAGTTTGAATAATTAACTAAATCCACTGTATAAAAGCGGTTTTATCCTTACGGTTATACCCTGCCTGTTCATAAAACTTCAAGGTACTCTCACTTTTAGAACCGGTTAAAAGCATAAGTTTATAGCAGTTTTCTCTTAGAGCCAGGTCCTTAGCATAATTTAAGCAGGACGTAGCCAGCCCCCGTTTTCTGTAATCACTGTCTGTAACCACATTTTCAATCAGAGCATAGGGCTGCTGATTATGGGTAAGATTGGGTATAATTACCACTACAAGGGAGGATACTATCTTACCATCTTCCTCCGCAACTATAATATGCTGCTCCTTATCAGCCAGGATTCTATCCCACAAGGACAGTAATTTATCATCCTCTTCCGGCAGGGGATTATCATGGAGTTGCCTGTATAATTGGAGTAATCCTTTTAAATCATCGTATTTTATTTCTCTTATCATGCTGTTTGCTCCTCGTCTTATAGCATTTCGTAAGTCGTTTCTGTCTTTTGATCGAAATCCAGTCCCATTTTATTAAGCCATTGGGTTCTGGTAATTCCATAATGGACAACATCCTGAAAAACTCCCTTTATCTTCACTTCCTGAAGTGCAATGCCTTCATAATTCATCCCGCTTTTCTCCATCACCTTGCCGGAACCTTCATTACCGGCATAATGAGTCGCTTCGATACGGTTAAGCTCCAGTTTCATAAAACACAATTCCAGTATAACGGCTAAGGCTTCTGTCATATATCCATGATTCCAGTAGTTACGGTTAAGTACATAACCAAAGCTGGCTTTTTCATGTCGTGGTTCAATTCGGATATCAATGCAGCCGATACATTGTCTGCTTTCCTTTAATTCCAAAGCATAGACTCCAGGCTTGGAATAATAGGCAAAAATAACTCTTTCTGCTTCCTCCAGATCACGAATTCCCGGCCATATCAGGTACTTTAGTGTCTGTTCATCACTCCCATAGGCAAGTACAGACTCCTTATCTTTCATGTTAAACTTTCTAAGCAGTAACCGGTCGGTATGAATGTTCATATTCTTACGTATTATGTCGTTATAATTACTTTTCATAAATTCACCTAAATAAACTGCCTTCCATAACAACGAAATATGACTTAGAAGTTCTATTCCAAGTTCTGATAAAGACAGCACCCTTCCGCCATTAATCCAATTACGGGATGAGGTCTTTTTTTCTGTAACCCCAATGCATTCTTTAATACCTTATTCATTTAAGATTGAAATTATTTCATTCGTGTCCTTATAACTGCCTATTTATCGAAAAACTAGTTTATACCTTATATAATAATACAGAATTTGGTAATTATCAATCTTTTCATGGTATAGTTTTTATACCGGTTAAGCCTTTTCCCTGATTTCCCTTACTAGTCTTTCAATCAAATCTTCAATTTTTAGATTTCCCTGTTCACCCAGTTCCCTATTTCTTACGGCAACGGTTTTATTCTCCATTTCCTTTTCTCCAACAATCAACATATATGGAATCTTTAAAAGTCTGGCCTCACGGATTTTATATCCGATCTTTTCATCCCGGTTATCAAGCTCACAGCGGATACCTTTTGATTTTAACTGGTCAAGAATCAAGGCCGCATAAGGCGTAAATTTTTCAGAAATAGGAAGAAGCTTTACCTGGACCGGCGATAGCCACAATGGAAAATTACCGGCATAATGCTCAATCAATATACCAAGAAAACGTTCTATGGAGCCGAAAATAACCCGATGTATCATGATCGGTCTGTGTTTTTCTCCGTCAGCTCCTGTATATTCAATTCCAAAACGGAGAGGCAGCTGAAAATCCAGTTGAATCGTACCGCACTGCCAGGTACGTCCTAAGGAATCCTCCAAATGAAAATCTATCTTCGGACCATAAAACGCACCATCACCTTCATTAATGATATATTCTATATCCAGATCCTTAAGTGCTAATTTAAGGCTGTTTGTTGCCAGTTCCCAGTCTTCTTCACTTCCGATACTGTTTTCCGGTTTCGTAGATAGTTCAACGTGATATTTAAAGCCAAATAATTGATAGACTTCATCAATCAGCCTGGCAACTCCCTTAATTTCCTCTCTTACCTGCTCCTCGGTCATAAAGATATGGGCATCATCCTGAGTAAAGCATCTGACACGGAGTAACCCATGAAGTGCTCCTGACATTTCATGGCGGTGGACGAGACCTAATTCCCCTACCCGCATAGGGAGATCCCGGTAGGAATGAGGGAAAGCGTTAAAGACAAGCATTCCACCCGGACAGCTCATGGGTTTAATTGCAAAATCTTCCTCATCGATTTTCAGCGTATACATATTTTCTCTGAAATGAAACCAATGACCGGAAGTCTCCCACAGCTCCCGATTTAATATAACTGGTGTCTCGATTTCTACATAGCCTTCCCGCTCATGAAGCTCCCGCCAGTACTGTATCAGTGTATTCTTAAGTGTTAAGCCTTTTGGAAGAAAAAAGGGAAAACCCGGTCCTTCCTCCAGTAATAAAAACAACTCCAGTTCCTTTCCCAGTTTTCTATGATCTCTTCGTTTGACTTCTTCCAGCCGATTAAAATAATCCTCCAAATCTGCCTGTTTTGTAAATGCAGTTCCATAGATTCTGGTAAGCATTTTATTCTTTTCATCTCCATGCCAATAAGCTCCTGCAATGGTAGTCAATTTAAATGCTTTAACCTGTCTTGTATTCATAAGGTGAGGTCCTGCGCACAAATCCACATACTCCCCTTGTTGGTAAAAGCTAATCTCCTGGTTCTCCTTTAAACCCTCTAGTAATTCCAGCTTATACGGCTCATTCTTAGCCTTTAATAGTGCTTTTGCTTCTTCTTTTGGCAGCGAAAACCGCTTTATGGGGAGTTCTTCTTTTACTATCTTTTTCATTTCTTTTTCCAGTTCTGTTAGATCTTCTTCTGAAAATGGAAGCTCTCTGTCAAAGTCGTAATAAAAGCCTTCCTTAACCGCAGGTCCAATCCCAAGTTTTGTGTCTGGATATAAGCGTTTTACCGCTTGTGCCAGAATATGGGCTGAAGTATGCCAGAATACAGACTTTCCTTCCTCTTCATCTAAGGTCAGGATAATTAACTCACAATCATTTTCAATTATAGTACGTAAATCAACTGTCTCTCCATTCACCTTTCCGGCACAAGCTGTTTTTGCCAAACCTAAATCCTTTACTGCTTCCATTACCGTAACCGGACTTTCATATTCACGGATGGAACCGTCTTTTAACCTAATCTTCATTACACCTTTTCTCCTTTTCATGATGATAGGATTCGAGTGCCAAACATATAATTACCTTTGACACTTGAATCATGATAAGTAATTGATATACTTAGTGACCTGTTTTCGGGTAACAAAAAAGCACCCTTTGGCACAGCTAATAATGCTGACTAAAGGGTGCATCCATATCAAATGCACGGTTCCACCTTAATTTTTTACTTCAGATTCTAACAAATCCTATTCTTTAACGCAGACATACGGCAATGTTTATTTCACATTGCAGCTCAGGAGTGGTTTTCACTGAAAACTGCCATAAAGAACTCTCAGCTTATGTTCTTCTCTCTGTATGGATTGTTCCAATTACTCTTTCCGTCATTGCTTTTGATATATTGAAAATGATTATAGCACTCTTAAATGATTTGTCAACCCCATATTGAAACTTTTCCATTGAGAATTTTCCTGTAAAAGAACAAAGAGTCTGGCTCGCCAGACTCTAGCGCTGACGCACTGTCACGACAGTGACAATCTTCCTTAAGTGCGTCATGCGCATCCCGCCTGGAAGGCTTTTTTATTGCATAGGTAAGTTCGAAGAAGCTTCCTATGCAATAAAAAAACTACCGACTTGTTTTCACCGTAGGTAGTTCTAATCCCCCAATATTAAAATACTCAAGTTTTATGAACGGTCTAAAAACCTCATTCTGGCGGAATCAGAACTTTTAGGTTTTTCACCAATCTGAAATTCATCGACCTGAAGCTGTTGTTTCATCTCTTTGCTTAAGGTATCTGCACATTCTCTGCATAATCTTCCGAATTTAATATTCGCTCCGCATACTTCGCAATTCAAAAAGACTGCCGATCCATCTGGAATGACGAGTCTGCCATCTCTTAAAAAACTTTTGATTCTGCTGATTTTAACCCCTGTATCTTTTGAGGTCTGCATAATGGTAGCAGAAAGGTTTTCATAAATATAATTCTTTACCGATTCAAACTCTGCCTCATCCTCTGCTTTACAGCTAGCACAAATACACTTTCCAACACCTGTAAAGTAGAACATTCTGCCACATCTTCTACATTCCTGGATTTCACCGCTTTTATTTGGGTCCATACGTAATCAACTCCCTTAAGCTTTTGTAATTCTTCCGAAAAATTAGACTAAACTATACTTCCAATCCATGTTTTGTTACTCTTATATTATATATGGTGGATTTCATCATTGTCAAATGAATTATTAACGAAAAACCGGAAAACAGCGAAAGTCACAGTTACGGATACTATGATTCCATAGACTGCCAGACCGCAGAATATACTGTTTAGTTCCTGCATCTATACTTATTCAAACAGGCATGGGGCTTTGACATATAGGAAATATTTCCTATATGTCAAAAGTCCATGCCTGTATCTCAGATGATTTCTTATTTATTATTTATTTATTAAAGGTCAAAAACTGACAAATCCCTTTCAGATCAGCTTTTTCTTACAAACTCCGCTTTGCATTTCGGACAGGTAATGCAAATCTTACCTTTTCCCTTGGGTATTCTGATTTTCTGCTTACAGGTAGGACATGCATAAATATGATAATTTTTATTTTGCATACTGCGCGTCCTGAAATTCTTAAAATATCCCAGGAATCTGTTTTGATAAGCTAAATACTTCTGATTTTCATTATATCTTTTGTTTATATTTCTTGAAAATATACGAAAATAGCATATAATCAATATAAAAAAAGGTATCAGTTCAATTATCCTATTCCGAAAAAATAATGTTATAAACAGTAAGATAATGGCAGTCCAGGATAAAAATTTACCTAATTGATCCATCCCATATCTGCCTATCATTAATCTTCTTAATTTCTCCTGCATAATGAAACCCTGCCTCCATTTCTTTTAAATTAATTCCTATAGACCAACATACAGCCATAAGCACTTCTTGTCAATGCTTTCGGGCAATTGTTTATTTACTTTTAATATATCGCTTTATTTGTTTGGAATTAATTTATAATTGAAATAATTTTATCTTAGTTTAACAAATCAGGCTTTCTTGCCTTATGAAAGAAACAAAGTAGGGTTTCCGTAATATGCTTCTATAGTTCAATACATCTAAAATTTCGCAGGTATAACATATTTTTAATTACCAGCTCACCTTTCCACCAGTTTTCTGCTATGGCAAATTCTTTCTCATAATTGCCGCCCCAGTCCCAGGTAATATTCCAGACTCCCGCTGAATTTCTGGAGTTAATCAGGAACTGGCACTGGTAATCCGCTAATTGTTTATTATCCACATAATAAGCACTATCCGGAGTGTCAAACATATTAGAGGGTTTGCAGGCATAAGTATCTGCCCATTCCTCTGTTTTAGGATTAATTGTAGTATGAACTGCTTGTCTTATCTTTTCCGCAAAGACCTGGCTGCCCTCTAGGATAACATCCGTCTTTTTCAGATAATCCAAATAGATCAGAAAACACATTATTTCGTGCATATTGTTTAAAGGCAAAACCGAAACCTTTTCCATCATATGGGCTGCTGCTTTCCGTGTATTTTGATAAAGACTGCTCTTTTTATCCCCAAAATACAAAATGAATCCCAAAAACATAGCAGTAGGATTATAATTTGCACTTACTGGTTCACTTTCACCAAAGGTCCACCAGGGTGCATGGGGATATTGGTTATTGGAGGGCACTTCAGACAGCCAGTATCCTTCCTTATAGTCCTTACCCATATCAAGATAGTTTAATATTCCCTGAATAATCGGATGACTTTTATCTGAATAACCAATCTCACTTAGTATCTGGATCGCCGTGCCGGTCTGAATTGGTGCAGAATCAACATTCCAGGAATCCTCCTCCAGAGCATGTCCAAAACCTCCGTCATCATTCTGATAGGCAGCTAGTACTTCTAATACCCTATTCTTTTCTCCATTTTCAAAATGATACTGCCATCTAGCCAAATCAAGGGGTCTTGCATTGCGGTACATCCAGTTCCTTATACATACATAGTCTAATTTTGATAATTTCATAATAGTACTCCTTTTAGTTAACGATTTTTTTAGTACATCTGATTACTTACCTCTTACTGATTACTTACCTCTTATTGATTACTTACCTCTTACTGATTACTTAGCTCTTACTGATTACTTAGCTCTTACTGATTACTTAGCTCTTACTGATTACTTAGCTCTTACTGATTACTTAGCTCTTACTTATAATTCACAGCAATTATCATTGTTAACTTCCGGATTGCTTTCAATAATACAGAATTAAATATTAATTTTCTGTTCTGATTTGCTTATGTTTATTTTATAATAAAAAACACGACAGCTATGTGTCATGTTTTATATTTGTTTATCATGCTTATTTGTTTATCATGTTTTATATTTGTTTATCATGTTTTATATTTGTTTATCATATTTTCAGCATAAGCCACTATTTCATCCTTTAACCAGGCTGGCTCTATAATTTCTGCTTTATCTGTAAAACTAAACAGCCAGCCTATCATATATTCTTTATCCGTAAAAGAATTATCAAATAGCAAACGTCCGTCTTCCAAAGTTTTAAATGATTCCAGCCCGTACTCATCAACTAGGCGGTATTTTACACAAGAATCAAAAATCACTTTAACCGGATAATTATCCTGAAAATAATGATTTAAATCGTTTCTCTCAGCCGGCAGTTCCCTTGGGAAAAAACCTTCGTTATGAAGGCTTAATTTGGCCAACCGGTTTAACTTAAATAGTCTAAAATCTTCTCTGTCCCTGCAATAACCGAATACATACCAGGAACACCATTGAAAGGTTATATAATAAGGTTCTATCACCCTGGTTCTTTCTCCTCCACTGTTAAAATATAAAAAGGTAACCAGCCTTTTGTCCTGGATTGCTTTTTTTAACAGTTCAATCTTTTCTGACAGACTGCTTTTATAATGGGAGGCAAGGTCTATTACAATATTATCCCCTTGCGAAACCACTTTGTCCCTATTAACCGACAGCTTATCTAAAAGCTGCTCCATTGTTCCCTCGCCAGTTACACTGGCAAGACTTTTTAGTCCGATTAGTATGGATTCCAGTTCTTCTGTCTTTAATAGGTTTTTATCAATCTTAAAGCCCTCCGCCACAGATATACCACCATGAAGTCCCTGGGTCGTAACAATAGGAATTCCGGCCTTACAGATATCTTCAATATCCCGGTTAATGGTTCTTCTAGATACTTCGAACTTCCCCGCAAGATAAGGTGCAGTTACCTTATCCTGCCGTAATAAAATCATAATAATCCCCAGATGACGGTCAATTTTCATAAACCCTCTGCTCCCTTCACACTAACGCCCATGCCTTCTGGGCATAAACCGTGAAGAATAGCCTCTCTTGCTATTCTTCTAATGACTCGCATGCATTTCTCAAGGCAATTCACACTTACACCCATGCATATCGCAAGCTGGCTTGCGATACTGCCCAAATAAGAAGTGTGAAATGTTTTAATTCACACTAGCTTCTCCCATTTATCATAAGCGAAATCCAGGTCTTTTTCCATAGTTTCTTTTTCTAAATAAAGTTTTTGTAAATAGGCGGAATCGGAATTATTGTTGTTTATTTCTTGTTCCAGTGCTTTTAATGCAGTTTCTATGGTTTCAATCTCTTTCTCCAGAATTTCCAGCTTTTGTGTATTTATTTTTCCAGAATTGTTTCCCGTTCTGCTGTTTTGGTCTTTAGACACTTTATCCTCTTGCTGGCTTTTTCCTTTATTCTGCATTTTAACCAGATCATACTTAAAGTCCTTCTCTTCTAACAGATTTTTATAACCTTCCTTTTCCCTGAGCTGATCTTTTTCCTTAATTAGCTGCTCCTTAAACTGCTTTTCTTTAATCTGCTTCTCCTTAAGCTGCTGCTCCTTAATCTGCTTCTCCTTAAGCTTATCATTTGACTGTTCCTCATATTTTCCCGCTTTTTGTAATTCTTCCTGATAATACGTATAATCTCCCGGGTAAGTAATTAGGCAGTTATTATCAATGGTCATGATTTTCCCTGCAACCTTATTAATAAAATACCTGTCATGGGATACAAACAGCAGGGTTCCTTCAAATGCGGACAACATATCTTCCAATACTTCCCTGGAATCGATATCCAAGTGATTGGTAGGCTCATCCAGAATCATAAAATTCACCTTTTCAAAGGTTAAGGAGCATAACCTTAACCGGCTTTTCTCCCCACCGGATAAGAATCTTATCTTTTTGTGAACATCCTCCTTAAAGAATAATACTCTGGCTAACTGGTTCCTGGCTGCTTCATAAGTAATCCTGTGAAAGCCGGAAAAGTACTCCAGTATCGTCTGGTCTTCATCTTCAAAAACAACCTGCTGGGGCAGATAACCGATTTTAACCTGCGCACCGATTCTTACCGTACCGTAATCCGGTTTTAGTTCCCCCAGTATCAACTTAAGCAGGGTTGATTTGCCGCAGCCGTTTTTCCCGATAATGCAGGCACTATCCTGATAGTATAACTTCATACCAATATCGTTTAGCAAAGCCTTATCCCCAAAACTTTTACTTATGTGTTCAGCTTCTAATACCATTTTTCCGGAACGGTTTGCGCTATCCTGATTAAGACGCACCTTCCTGCTTTCCAGAACCGGTTTATCCAGTACTTCAATCTTTTCCAGACGTTTTTCCAATTCCTTAGCCCGTCTAAACATCGTTTCACTGTCCCTCATATTACCCCAGATGCGGTACCGTTCAATCTGTTTTTCCATTTTTTCAATTTTTTTCTGCTGGTTGACATATTCCCTATAATCTATTAAGAACCTTCTCTCCTTTTCCAATACATAATAACTGTAATTCCCCAAATATATATTAGCCCTGTTAAACTCTAATTCCACGATTTTCATAACAACATGATCCAGAAAATACCTGTCATGGGATATAATCAGGACAGAACCTTTATAATCCTTTAAAAAGCCCTCCAGCCATTCCGTGGTTTCTAAATCCAGATGGTTGGTGGGTTCGTCAAGAAGCAGAATATCCGGTTCTTCAAGAAGTATCTTGGCTAAAATCACCCTGGTTTTCTCTCCCCCGCTTAAACTCTGAAACGGCAGCTGCTTTAAGGTATCATTAATTTTAAGTCCCTCTGTAATCTTGTTAATCTTCGTCTCAAGTTCATAGCCCCCAGCTATCTCATACTCTTGCGTAAGCCGTCCATAACTTAACAGTGCTTTCTCAAGCTCCTCACCGGAAGAAGTCTGAAACACCCCTTCAAGCTCTGATAACCGCCTCTTCAAATCAAAAACTTTTTGGAAAGCCATACGGATCACATCAATCGCTGAGGTATCTTCACGATAAACAGGTATCTGATTTAAATACCCTACCTTAATCCCTTTTCTGAGATTAACCTCTCCTGCCTGATAATCCTCAGTAACCTCCTCCCCATACATAACTTCCCCATCCCGCGCCTGTCCGGTATCCTCAAGCCGCCCTTGTAAATACAAGTTGCTTTCCTTAAATCTGCCCATAATAATTTTCATAATGGAAGTCTTCCCACATCCATTCCTGCCAATTAACCCAATCCTCTCCCCGGTTTTTACCTCAAAGGATATCGTTTCAAATATCTTATTTGCTCCATAAAATTTTGTTAAATTATTAATACTTAATTCAATCATGTTCTACCTAACCTTTCTCTAATCCGCTTTTTCTTAAAAATAAGCGCAAAAAAACCCAAAGCCAATAAGCTTTGGGTTCACACGATACGGCACACTCTTTTTGCTGTTTACCCAGCAAAAAAGCCGTCACTCTACATTATCACCGTAATAACAAATGTTATTAATCCGAACACTCCAAAATCCTTATATGGTTAACTTTGAATCTATTAAATTTGGACGCACTTCTAGCCTTAACTTGAAATATTGCGATCATAATAGATTCCAATTTTACCCATTTAAGTATCGAGTTCATATTTGTTATTACCTTTCCTAGTTTTAAAATACTATATACCCCTTCATGATAAGCGAAAACACATAATCCGTCAAGTTTTTTTCTATTTTTCATGAATGGGGGTACTCAAAGGGGCGGCAGTATTCTGGTATGCTTGTAATTTTTTTGTAGGGAAAGAACCCTCCTGGCACTAAGACTTGATGAACTGCTTAAAACAGGAGGAAAAGAGCAAAACTCACTTCGTTCAGACAGTTGCTCTTTTCCTCCTTGGCGCAATTCATCAAGTCTAAGTGCCAGGAGGAACCTTCCCAATACAAAAAAATTACAAGCATACCAGAATACTGCCTTAGTCTTTGGGGAAACCTATAGAGACCCAAAAGAGCCCCTGCCAAAAAAGCAAGGCAGCGTCCGGATAGAGGGGGACTTTTTTTGCATCAGAAAGAACCCATAGACACTAAAACTCCAGGTATTGCGCCAGGAATGAAAAACGGAACTGTCTGAGCGAAGCGAGTTTTCCGTTTTTCATTCCGGTCTAAGCAATACCTGGAGTTTCTAAGTGTCTATAGGGTTCTTTCTCTGCAAAAAAAGTCCCCCTCTATCCGGACGCTGCCTGGACACCCCCAGGCCCCCCTAGGTCCCCCAAGAAGTTCCCCTACAATTACCAAAACTTCAATCCAGTACCCCATGCAGTGGATTATTAACCATAGGCATTTCACGTTCATAGGAAGTTTCAAGCTTAACGAATTTTCCTTCCTGGCTGCTCTTTTCAAAACTGGTTAATATCTCAAGAACATGACGGGTCTGTAAGTGGCTGGCACGGAAATCCCTGCCGCTTGTAATAGCCTTTGCCATATCGGCAACACCAAGACCTCTGGAATTCTCTGCGTAATCAAATAAAAGAGGCATTTCCTTGAACTCGCCGTCTTCCGGTCGTAAAAGCTTAACAGGTCCTCCAAAGGTATTGGGATCCGGTACAATCAGGGTTCCCTTGGAACCGTAGATTTCCAGTCTTGCAGATTCCTTGTAATAAACGTCAAAGGTAGTGAAGATAGTAGCAACTGCACCACAGTCAAAATTTAAAATTCCGGTTATGTAAGTTGGAACATCTACGTCTATAATGGTACCGGATTTTGGTGTACTGGTAATGGTTCTCTTTGGAAAACTTGTTTTCGTAACACCGGTAACTCCGGATACTCCGCCTAATAAATTCACCAGTGCGGTAACATAATATGGACCCATATCAAGCATTGGTCCGCCGCCGAATTTGTAATAGAATTCCGGGTCCGGATGCCAGGTTTCGTGGCCGCGGCAGATCATAAAGGCGGCTGCTCCAATGGGCTGTCCGATATAGCCGTCATCAATTAATTTACGGCAGGTCTGTATTCCGGAACCAAGAAAGGTATCCGGTGCGCCGCCTAACATCAGGTTCTTTTCTTCGGCAAGTTCCGCTAATAGCTTGCCCTCTGAATAAGTTGCTCCAAGAGGTTTTTCGCTGTACACATGCTTGCCTGCAAGTAAGGCACCTTTTGTAACCTCAAAGTGTTCGTAAGGTCTGGTAAGATTTAGTACAATATCTACTTCTGGATCAGCAAAAGCATCTTCCATGGTATCATAGATTTTCTTTATTTCATACTTTTCCTTAGCACTTTCTGCCCGTTCCCTGATAAGGTCACAGACCCCGATTATCTCAATTTCTTTAAATACATTAGTAATATTCTCAAGATATATGCCGCTGATGGCACCTACACCAATCATCGCAACTTTTACCGTACTCATAGTAACCCTCCTGTAATAAATTAATTAATACATCTTAGCATTATTCTCAAATCTTTCTGTCGATAACTTGTGGTCCACCGCATAGGCCTTGCCTTCTGCCGCCCAGACAAGTCCTCTCTCCATTAAGATTTCTGCTGATTTTGACTTATCAAAAACATCATCATGATGTCCAAGAGAAGTATAGAATACTCTTCCATTTCCCCAGAATTTTGTCCAGGCAACCGGCATATCCACCGGTTTATTCGATATATGATAATAATTTACTACCGGGAATCTGGTGGTAGCCAACACTTCAATTGCCGGGTCAATGTGCAGATAATAATGTTCGCTGCATACCGGAAAATCCTCCAGACCTTCTACAAGGGGGCTGGAACCCTTATTAATATTCACCATATAATCAATTCCGTCACCGCCTGGATGGCTAACCCATTGTCCTCCGGTCATAAATTGCCATTCTGTATTGTCCCTAAAGGAATCACACATACCGCCATGGCAGCCTGCCAGACCTACGCCGCTTCCCACTGCCTTTGATAAATTTACTACATATTCATGTTTTATCTGCCCCATAGTCCAGCATGCCACTACAAGATCCAACCCCATTAAATAATCAACATTTGCCAAAACCTCAAGGGTATCAGAAATGCTGCACTGATACCCGTGTTTTTCCAATAATGCAGCAAATCGCTTCGAAGTCAGCACAGGCTCATGTCCATCCCAGCCGCCTTGTATAATTAAAACTTTTTTCTCCGTAGCCAAAATCTTCTCCTCCTTTAAGAACAAAAATAAGTGATAAGGTATACATAACAAAATTAAATCAACTTTTGTCTGCATCTGATTGTATTATACTAGGAATTATGGTATGATGTAGGACAGAATATATCTTATATTAGACAAAAATTGCGGCTTTGAGGATAAAATACATGATACCTTTTTATGAGACTTCAGAAAATGCATTACGGACCTTTTATACCAGTGATATCACTTTCCCTTCTCACCTTCACAGTAATTTAGAGCTTTTGTATGTCATGAATGGAACAATCTCTATTACCATCCAATCTCAGACAAAACTATTAAAAGAAGGAGATTTTGCTATCATTTTTCCCAATGTAATACACAGTTACGATTCACAGCCTGGAACGGATACTTCTGTCACATCTCTTATTTTAATCGCTATCTGCGGCTTGAACCTAACGGGTGAATATTTAAAGAAAGTTACCCGTTATTATCCTGACGACCCTTTTATTCCAGCTGCTAAGCTCCATGAGAATGTAATTTATGCCATGCAGCAGTTGGAAACAGAAAGGCGCAGCGGACAGAACCTGTCTGCCTGCGCTGCGCTGTTACAACTTATATTAGCCCGTACCCTGCCAATTCTTGAACTGGTAAAGAATAAAGATCTGGAACGTTATGACCTTACCCATAAGATTGTGACTTATGTTTCGGAAAATTTTCAGGAGCCTTTAACCCTTTCTGACCTGGCGGAACACCTGAATGTCAGCAAATATCATCTATCCAGAGTATTTTCCGCTAAACTGAATACCAGTTTTAATAATTATTTAAATTATATCCGGTTAAATTATGCTGTTAACCTGATTCAGTCTACGGATTACTCCATGACCCAGATTGGCATTGATTCTGGTTTTGAAAGCCAGAGGACCTTTAATCGAGCCTTTCGTGAAGTCTATCATATGTCACCCAGTGAATACCGGCAGAGTACCGATATTGTAAAACTATAACCCTTACACCAAACAGGAGGACTACAAATCATGGAATGCAGATCCGGGTGTGCTGCCTGTTGTATCGCACCGTCAATTTCATCCCTAATCCCTGGCATGCCTGACGGAAAGCCGGCAGGTGTCAGGTGTATCCAGCTTACAAAGGATAATAAATGCAGAATTTTCGGAACAAAGGAGCGTCCTATTGTATGCGGCAGTTTAAAGCCTTCTAAAGAAATGTGCAAAAACAACGCGTTAGAGGCTTATCAATATTTGGAGGAATTAGAGGAACTGACGCGTGTAAAGAAAACCAATGACTAATAACACGTTTGCCTCTTAAAATGCTGTATCTGGACGTTTAGACAAGTAATCCCTCCAGTGTCCTACCGTGTATTAGATAACGATGTATTAGTAACCAGAATGGCTAAGAGCATATCTCTTTAATGCACTTTGCCATTCTTTTTCATATTCCTCGTCTATGGATCCAAGCAGATAGGTAATTTCGGATTCATTTAATAATGGAAAGACTTCCATAAACTCCTCCTTATAAAAGCAGATATCAAGGATTTCTGTCAGATCCCTTAAACTGTGAATTTCTCGTTGTATTACGGCTATTTTGTCGGAGGTATATCTTAACTCCTTTAGTTCTTCGATTAAATCCCTTAACTTATCATCCTCCATGGGTTCACCATCCATATAAGACGGTTTTTGCTGAGTTTCCTCCGTCTTAAAGGAGATAAAGAATTCCTCTGTTTTATCCAGTTTAAGAAGATGGAACAGCCTCTTGGATAAGCCCATTACAGTCCTCTTCATATAACTTAGCAATTCTGCTTCCTCAAGTTCCATAATGTGATATAATTCTTCCGCAGCCATGATAAGTTTACTTTCAAGTTCGGAGGACTTTAAACCGGATAACATTGCTTTTAATTCTGGTCTGTCGTCTTCCTCTATCTCTAACGAGTAAATATCCCGGTTTAGAAGAACACAGCCCAGCCCATTCGTTAATACAATTTCAAAAATATTTATTAGCAGGTCAGCATAATCTTTGTGATATCCCTTTAATAACTGTTTGATGGCTTTGATTGGAAAATGGCGGCAGAACCTATTTTCTAATGAGAGTCTGGTTAAATACTCCATTATATACTCAGCGCCGTCCAGATCAGTAATATCTATCGCTAAAGGATAATCTATGCTTCCACCGCCCTCCTGGGCTGCATACCTCATATCATAATCGTGATAGAAATCTGGTATACCATGAAATATTGTATTCGTGTAAGCTAGATTCCCGGTATCCATAGCCTCCTCCTTTAATTGTTCAAGGATTCGCTGTGAATGAGTTACACTTTCTTTCATAACTGCCAGTCCTAAGGAAAACAGATTATCCATATTTTCCGGATTTATCAGTTCCAATTGATGTTTTAAATCAGGGTCTTTTTTTAGATATGCTCCGATACAATAGGTGATAGATTCTAAAATCTCCTGGGCCTTCTCGGTTCTGACAGAGGTACTTTCATAACTGGTATATTTATTTACCTGACGGGTTAACAGATTTAACAGGGACAACTGAATATCCCTGATGTTTTGTTCCGTTAAGATTCCGGCATTATACCCCTCCTTCATAAGAGATTTAAAATAATACCTGTTATTTAGTTTGCTTTTTATACTGGAATAAATACCTGCTAGTTCGTTCATTGCTATCTCCCCCTGATTTAGTCTTCATCCTCATCATCTAACTCACGTACTGCTCCATACCCATAGCGGATATTCCGGCAGATTTCTTCCAGTGTGGTCTCCTGCAGATACTCAAGGGAACCCTGGCATTCTGTGTCAAAATATTCTTTCATAATATGAATCAGTTCATCATCACTGACTTCGTCTAAAGCTTCATTTTTAAAGTAATAAAACATCTCCTGCAGCACTTCCAGGGTTTGTGCATATACCTCCTGCTCAATAAAGGTAGAATCACAGAACTCAAGTATCAGCTTTTTTAGTATACCGCCGCTTAACTCAATCCGCCCGCTGCTTTTCAGGGCTTCTTTCCGGTTAATCAGTAATCCCCTGATTTCTTCCTCTGTTAAAGTGACTCCGAATTTCGAAGTATATTCATTGCACTTTCTGATTTCATCTGCCTGCTCCTTAATCATTACCGTTGACAGGTTGAATAAATCATGATCCATTATGATACTCATCCCCTTCTTATAATTTGACTGAACTAACTCTGGATATTTGAAATGTATCAAATAAGCACAAGTTCAATTTAACCATCCGAAAACCCAAAAATAGAATTTCAATTTCATAAATAATAGTTTAATCGTAAAACTTAATAAGATAGTTTAAATTGATATAAAATTAGCAATAAAAATTTTTAGAAATAATAGTTGACTTTTGCTTTGATTTGTGGTATGATGTCAATATATATAATCTTTTTTAATAATAAATCTATAAAACATTATAACACTGACTTTTTAAGACGTCAATGTTTTTTTGTTTTCTCTTTCTCTGCTCTACTTATTTAACTTTTATATTATTTGTTCATTAATCAACTTATATATGTTTCCCTTGTATTTTTCCTGTTACATATTTTCCATATATTTTCTCCTAAAATATCCGATACTATCTTGTGTTTTATTTACTAATCCCCGAATACCTTGTTATCATTTTGTTATCAGGCGCATATATAGAATTAAATATATTGTAATAAAGCTGATATCTATGCGGAGAACATACTACGCTGATTCTATGCGCCAGGCGCAGATGGGAGCCTACTATGTATACAGTAAATAATGAAAATAAATCTGCACCGGCAGGAAATAAATATTTTGGTATGTTACAGGTTCATGTTGTCTGTGAAATAGGTTCCAGACCCGTTGAAAATGCTGAAGTGCAAGTCCTCGATAAAAATGATCCGAACAGAGTTTTAGTTAATTTGATCACTGATATTTCCGGTAAAACCATGGAAATAGAATTGCCGACACCCCCTATTGAATATAGTCTTAACCCCTCCCCCAATCAGCCGTATGCCGAATATCAGCTGATAATTAATGCACCGGGACTTAAAACTGTCATTATCGACAGTGCCCAGCTGCTGCCAGGTATAAAAACCGTACAGCCCGTAAATATGCCCCGCAGAAATGAAACCGATGAAGCACCGGAAATCATTGTGATTGGACCTCATTTTCTTTTTGGAAATTATCCGCCCAAACTATATGAAGATGAAATAAAAGATGATCTGGCAAGAACCGAACCTGTAATGATACCCCAGACTGTTACTGTACACGACGGTCTGCCTGGCGATACAGAAGCTAAGAATTATAGCATGTGTTACAGAGATTATATTAAAAATGTAGCCTCCAGCAGGATATACGCAACCTGGCCAAAGGAAGCAATTTATGCTAATATTTTGGTTATTCTATCTTTTACGTTAAATCGGTTTTATACGGGCTGGTATAAAAATCAGGGCTATGATTTTACCATTACATCATCAACCGCTTATGATCAGCTCTGGATTCATGGAAGAAATATTGATACCAATATCAGCCTGGCAGTAGATTATATTTTTAATTATTACTTATCCCTGCCGGATATTACACAGCCTGTGCTGACACAAGCCTGTGCCGGAGATAGCTCTGACTGCCCGGGTATGCTTTCCCTTTGGGGTTCGAAAGACCTGGGTGACTTGTCCTATGAGGCTCTTGATATTCTTCGTTATTATTACGGTGAGCTTATCTATATCAATTATACATATAACGTAGAAAACTCTGTCACCTGGCCTGGTATCAATTTAACGGAGGGTAGTATCTCAGATGATGTAAAGAATATTCAAAATCAACTAAATATCCTTTCCAAGGCCTATTCTGAAATCCCAGTAAGCATTCCAGATGGTATATACACTCCGTCAACTGCTGATGCCGTCCGCGCGTTTCAGCGAATATTTGACCTTCCCGTAACAGGCATTGTGGATGTAGTCACCTGGTACAAAATTTCTTGTGCCTATGCCAGACTGACCAATGCCAGCGGTCTGTGCGGACCGGATGGCAGTATTTGATACAGATTATGACGTATCTCTTAATTGCTGATATAAAGAAGATTATAACCTAAAAAATGATTTGCATTTCCAATTAATCTGGAAATGCAAATCATGACAAGGTTGACTTTACAACAAGTGGAATCTGTTTCCTGCGTTTATGAAAGCTTTGCCCATGGGCAGCTCTTCTAATTCCTCTTTGGTAAAACACTTAAAAATCAGGATAAAGAAAAAGTAAATCACTACGCCGGCCAATATAGCTGCAACTACACCTATCAGATTACTTTTTACCAGCAGATAAACCGCCCGGTAGCTTCCCCCTGCGGCAATACCCATAATAATTGAAGCCAGACAAGGAAAGACAAAACTTTTTCTTACTTCCTGCTTAAAAGACATGGTGTTTGATAAGGCGCGGTAATTCAGCACACAAACCATTAGGGGCAGAGTGATGTTACCAAAGATAAGTGAATAGATTCCAAGGTTTGTCCACAAAAGCAGAATTGTTACCAGTAAACTATGCACACCCAGGGACATGGCTGAGTGGATAAGGACAACCTTCATCTTATTAATTCCCTGTAATATACCTCCGGTAATTGTTGAATAAGCATAAAAAATTACGGCAGAGGAGCCTGATATCAATAACCCGGAAGCCAGTCCCAAATAAGTATGTAAACCGGGAAACAGTAAGGTCATGACAGGTTTAGCCAAGACCGCCAGCCCCACAGCAGAAGGAAAAGCAATTACCATATTAAATTTTATTAAAGTGCCCGACTTTTCCTTAATTTCACGATTCTGTCCTTTGTTAAAAGCAGCAATCATACTTGGTATTGCAGAAGATGCCATTGCTGAGGCAACTGCCACCGGAACATTGATTAAAAGATTATATTGGTTTAGATAAACTCCCAATGCATCCGCAGTGTTTTCAGCAAAGCCTTTGTAAAAGTTAATATTATCATAAATAAAATTATCAAATAAATTGCCGATTTGATAGATCGACTGGCTTACTGCTATAGGTAAAACAGTAAAAACCAAAAGCTTTACTACAGTCCCCTTAGTTATGTCAGCCGCATGCCGGTCTCTTTTAACCTGTCTTCTAAATACCGGACTGTAGATAACAAATAGAAACAGCAGCAAAAGCAGAGCTGCCAAGGACCCCAATACTGTTCCGAGGACTCCTCCCGCTGCTCCGTATGCAGAAATCAGCAGAGAAGCGCTATGGTTATTCATAAATATATAAATAGCTCCAATACTAACAAAGGCATTCACGATTTGCTCTAGTAACTGGGATACCGCCGTAGGCAGCATGGTATTTTTACCTTGAAAAAATCCCCGCAGGACTCCCAATACAGACATAACCACCATAGCCGGAGCAAGGATTTGAAGTGGTTTAGAAAGCCCTGCCCTATGGAACTTAACTTCAAAAAAGTCTGCTCCAAAGTACAGCAAGGAACCTGCTGTAAGACCAATGATGAAAGCACAAATCAATATGGTTTTCAATATTATGTATGTATTTTTATATTCTTTTCTGGCTGAATATTGGGAAATTAGTTTTGATACCGCCAGCGGAAAACTATAGGAAGACAGTGTAAGTACCATATTATAGATAGTAAAAGCACTGGCGTATAAAGCGCTTCCCTCCGCTCCCAGCATATTAGTCATTGGGATTCGGTATGCCAGTCCGATGATTCTTGACATAATGCCGGCTGCTGCTAATATACTGCCCTGTACCAGAATACTATTTTTATTGTTCTTTGTCATTATTGTTCCTCATATCAATTTTTCTTCCCTCGTTTTAAGTCTGATAATCAATTCAGACTCTTATATTTTAGCAGCTCAGACTAATGGAGTTACAAAAAATACTTCCTTAAAAGGTACTTAAAATCTATTATAGTAAACTTATGATAATCTATCAATGACAAAGTTGAAAAATGTAACAACAAGAAAATAACTTGAATAATAGCTTATAAATTCTTTATACAACAGCGTAATGACAGGCTCTTCTACTTAATTAAGAATTCCGTGAGCTTTGAAAACTGGGTACAGACGGTTCTTTTCCGATTACCGCAGACAGGATCAGAAGAATTACTCCTGCCGACTGCATTCTATTTAACGTTAAAGTTCCCGCAAGGAGTACCGGTAGAAGTGAGGTAACTGGCAAAAGATTTAAGTACATGGAGGCGGTACTTATGGATATCGCCTTGCTTCCTTTTAGGTATAACAGATAGGGTAATATAGTCGACAATATCACAACTGCCGCTAATTCAAGGATACAGCTTACAGTAAGGGGTTTCAGTATTTTGTAAGATGGGATAAATAATAAGGTAAGGAGTGCAGCACCTATAAATTCATAAGCAAGAACCGCACTGTCCTCTCCTATGTTCCACTTTATTTTCAGATGCCCATAAAAAAGCCAGCTTATATTAGCTCCAATCACCAGTAACGCAGAGGGAACACTCCAGGCAAAATTCCCTTCTATGGCAAAAAATAGAATGCCTGACATAGATACCCACCCTGCAAATATCTGTAATTTGCCAGGTCTTCTGTTTACAATGAAACGGTCGAACAAAACTGCCAGAACCGGTAGTACTCCACCCATAATGGATACGAAGGTGATCGAAGAAAAAGAAAGGGCATATACCATTAAGATGTAATAGCCAAAGGCTCCTAACCCTCCGGTCAACAGATACCTAAACTGAAAGGCTGGGGCTTTACTACCACTGCTGTCAGGTTTTTTAAAGACCCTCTGTCCTTTTAACAGAATCAGGATAAGCAATCCTGCTGATAAAAAACGTAATAGGATCAGTAAAGCCGGGGTAAATACGAGTAGCAGGTTGTCAATTAAATATTGGGATATTCCCCATAGAAATACGCTAAGTAATACATATACATGGCTTTTCATACTTTCTCCAGCCGGTTTTCACGGTATATTTGGAATTAATTCCTAAAGAAACAGTAGTATCCTGGTTTGTATGTAATTTTATTGTAGGGAACGAACCCTCATGCCACAAAAAACTTTGTGAGCTGCTTCTAACAGAATACTGCTTTTATCTTTAAGAAATTTTTCCTTTGTGGATTGTCGTGACCGGTTATGTTTAGTTGTATTTATGGTTATATTAATATTTGTTATTTATTTTCTTTTTATATCATTATATTCATCTTATATAAATCCTTTTATAAATCCTTATTCAATTCCTTTTATAAATCCTTTTATGGTTCCTTATTCAATTCCTTTTATGATTCCCTTTATGATTTCCTTTATTATTTCTTATCCAATTCCTTTTATGATTCCTTTTATAATTTCATTACTTTGATAATATCATATATATTATCTACAGCAGGTTTATTTCGTTTTACGAATTCTCCGTAATCATTATATTCTGTTTTAATTCCAATAAACTGTGTCCTGGCATTATCTGCAAATTCCATATCTGTTACACTATCCCCCACTATTAACACTTCTTCTGATTTAAGCTTACATATCTGGCAAAATTGAATTGCCATGTCCGGAGAGGGTTTCGGGTTCGCATCTTCTTCATTACAGCCAATATAGTCAAAATAGTCAATTATCCCTGATTTTCTAAGACCATTGTGGGTAGATTCTTTGGTATCGGCTGTAGCTACTCCAAGAGTATAACCTTTTTCCTTTAGATAGTTAAGCAGTTCTTTTACGCCCTTAAGCGCCGTTATTACAAGATTTTCTTCCCCTGCTTTTTCCTCAAATAACTCCATTAATTCTTTATATGTAATTAGATTAGAATCTCTATTAATAACTTCGCACCATAAATCGGCTATCTGAGTGGTAGACAGATACTGAATCATACTTTCTTTATCAAACTTGTCTTTTTGAAAACCGGATATCCGTTTTAATTCGTCTAACGTTTCCTTTGATAAATAGTAATGTACTTTAAGCGCTTTTAGCACATTTCCGATAATACCGTGCCAAAGCTTTAGAAATTCCAGTAAGGTACCATCTTTATCAAATAATATTCCTTTTATCATATGACTCTCCAAACTCATCCCGTAATTGTTTAAACTTCTCATTCCCTGACTGTACCAGTTGATTATAGACTGGATTTACATATGCAATTACCTGTCCCTCGGGATCTATAATTCCAAATCGTAACCACCAGGGTTCACCGGTATTTTTCATTGTGTATTCTGCATTCTCCCCTTTTTTTGTTAATCGGAGTTCTTTCACAATTTCTCCGTTTCGTATGAAGCAGCCTTTCAGGGGTTTCTTAATATTGTTAATCTGTATCTTCCAGGTTATCTCCTCCACCTCAGGCGGTATTTGATCTCCGGGCAGATACTTTCCTTCATTGATTACGATATCAAGAGTTACATAGCGGGCGGTATAACAATGACCTTTTTGCACGCCTTCCAGCACGTTTTGAACCGATAAGCCCTTACAGTATACATAGGTTGCCGGGTCTCCATATATGGATGGCTCTAATGCTCCTTCATTAAACTCATCTATTTTAAGATGACTGTCACTTCCTCCGATACCATAGATACAGTACCCTTTGTTCCATAAAAAGTCAAGAAAAGAAACTGCTTTATCATTGGCAGCCGGAGCTGTTTTGTAAGTAGGGTCACAGATAACCTCTAAGGTATTTAATTTGGATAAATCAAAATCCTCATAGGTAAAATGCCACGGCTCCATAAACATATGGTTCAGGGAAAGATTACAATCTGGTGTAAAGTAAGACAGCGCAAGTTCTAAGAACTCTTCGTAATTTTGGGCTTTCGGCAGAAGTTCATAAAGGGCAGCTATCTTTTTTACACCATGAATATTAATATGCCCCACCGGCAGTGTTAATTCAAAGGAGGGAACAGCGAGGCAGGGCAGGGAGGGCAGACCAAATGCCATACAGTTATGCTCCGTCATAGCCATAAAATCCATTCCCTGTTTTATTAAGATCTCAGAGGCTTCCGATATGGAATTGTGCCCATCTGAGAAAATCGTATGACCATGAAAATCTCCTTTGTAATACCGGTGGGTGACTTCTTTCACTGCTGTAAATGAATATTCACTCTGGGTAAGCGCAGACTGGCAGCACCAGTCTTCATAGGTTTTGTCGGTATTTATTTCGATTTCAATTTGTATGGTGTCCTCTTCTTTTTCTGGATCATAAAAGGGGACGATAAGGACTCTATAGATCCCTGATTGCAATTTATGATAAAGTCCATTTAAGGTACATACTTTTTCTGATATGTATATGTCGTTAAAAAAATCATGAAACCCCGAATTAATAATTCCGCATAACTGTTGTGCCGGATTATAAAAAAGAAACATAGCTCCAAGGTTTTTCTGCGTCTTAGCCTGTATCCAGATACTGTGCAGCGGTGCTGCAATCTCAAAACTTGTCATTTCGATTCTATTTTTGATTACTATTTCTTGTATCATCATGATTACCCCCTTATTCATTCCTATTGATCCACCGTATCATAAGCGAATCCAAGCTGCTGCAAAAGATAGTCATAACAAATATGCTCTGTTAGTCTAATTACTTTCTGCAACAGCCCTGATTCAATTCTATTGTAAGTAAGATCCTTTCTACTACAATGATAAACTTGTTAATTGCAATGTAATACTTGCTAAATTGCTTGTGATACTGCTAATTGCTTGTGATACTGCTAATTGCCTGTGATACTGCTAATTGCCTGTGATACTGCTAATTGCCTGTAATAGTGCTATTGCCTGTAATACTGCTATTGCCTGTAATACTGCTATTGCCTGTAATACTGCTATTGCATGATAATATACTTATACAATACCTGGGCAATCCACTTCTTAATCACTTCGTGCTGACTGCCGTACTAATTTATTTATTCACTTTATCAAGTTCCGCTTGTGCTTTTTTTGCAGCCGCATCCAAAGCTTCTTTTGCCGGAACATTTTCAATCTGTATCTTATCTACCGCTTCCGTTAAGGCTTTTAAGATTGCTCCGCCGGTGGGATCTACGAATTCCGGTACGGCATATTGATCAATCTGTTTTAGTGCAACATCTGCATCGGGATTGGATTTTAAATAATCCTGATATTCCGGTAAATCAAGAACTGATTTACGTACCGCTACATATCCGGTACCCATAGAGAATTTAGCTGTGTTGGCAGTATTTGTCGCATAGGTAACGAAATCAGCTGCACCTTTCTTCTGATCTTCACTCAGATTTTTTCCCTTCGGGATAAAATACATTAAGCTGCTAAAATAAGGCGCTGGCGCGTTATCTTTCCAACCGGGCTGTATTGCTACAGCAAAATCGTTCTTGTAACCTTCTCCCACGGCTTTTTTAACCGCCTCCAAAGCAATTGCATAGTCTCCCGGTGAACCGGTATATCCCAGCGCTTTACCATATACCCAGTCGTCCATGGTTTTGTACCAGTATTCCCAGCCTTGACCGCCGGAATAGATTTTCATGGATTTGTCCTCATGAATCCAGCTTCTAAACTGATCCAGTACTTCAACCCAGGCTGGATCGTTGATTAACACGGTTTTACCATCCTCGGAAATAAACTTGCCTCCTGCACTGGATACGGCATCCATCATATTACCGGAACCCCACATAGGTTCCCATACGTATTGTATACTGTCTTTACCAGTGCTAATGCCTACAATTTTATCTTTCATGGTCTGTAAGGACTGCCAGGAGCTTAAGTTCTCTTTTTGATAACCAGCTTCTTTTAAAACTGCGGCGTTATAATATAAAACCTGAGAAGTGCCGTAAGCCGGGGCAAATACCATTTTACCGTCTCTGGTGGCGGCATTCATAAATCCGCCGACAATATCTGATTTGTCATAACCAGCCGGCATAAAATCTTCAAAATTCTCTACTAAACCTTTTTTGTAAAAAGTATCGGCTGAACCACCTGCTACAAGTGCCGGTGTAGAACCGGCGGCATAAGCCGCCTGGAGCTTCTGGTCTATTTCCGAATAACTGCCAACGGTAACTGGCTTGATTACATATTTATTCTGTGATGCGTTGTAATCATTAATAATACTGATTAATGTATCTCCAAGGGTTCCTCCAAGGGCATGCCAGAATTCGATTTCAACAGGTGCCCCAGTACTATCTGTAAGAGTGCTGTCGGCTGTGGCACTGTCAGTAGCCGACGTTTCTGCTGATGTCTCTTTAGTGGTTTGGCTTTCTGTTTGGGTTTGAGTTGCAGTACTGCCTCCATTACTTTCTGTCGCCGAATCCTTCTTCCCGCCACAGCCAGTAAGAGCCGTCATAATGAGTACAGCGGCAATGAATAGGCTGATTCCTCTTTTCTTCATTTCATTTCCTCCTTTTTTTCACACATTTCTACTGGTATAGTTGCCCTTTTTCTGTGCGATAAATATTATCAATAACAATAAGTAACTTGCTTGACCATTTGTTATGGCCGTTCTGCGTCGATCCCGGCGCACTGGATTTACGGCTAAAACTTCACTCCGCTGTCCTGGGAAATGGCAGCCATAAGCCATTTTTGTGCTACAATCAGGAGTATGACCACCGGTAGTATCGTAATGGTACTTGCAAGCATGATCTGTGACCAGTTCATTCCATAAGCTCCATCTTGTATGAAAAATTGTCTTAAGCCTTGAGATATAAGGTATTTCTCCTGGCTTTTCAGCATAATACTTGGCCACATATAACTGTTATACAGCTGTATGAAGGTAATCAACCCGACTGACCAGAATGCTGATTTATTCAAAGGCAGTATTACATGGCGTAATATTAACCTGTGATTCGCACCGTCGATTTTGGCAGCTTCTACAAAATCCATACTGGTTTTCATAAAGGACTGTCTGAAATAAAATACTGCAAATACATTGGCCAGATAAGAAAATATAAGACCGGATAATTTGTCCAGCAGCTGCAGCTTAGCCAGGATTACATAGGCAGGAACATAGGTTACCGCCCCTGGCAGCATATAGGTTATTAATACAATTGCAAAAATCCGGTCCATGTTTTTGCTCTTTAGAAATACAACTGCATAGGCAAACATTCCGCTTACCAGTAATATTAAGACGGTACCGACTGCACCTACAAAAAAACTGTTTCCAAGGTATCCGTACAGATTAACCGCTTTTAAATTGGCTGCCAGCTCAGTCAAATTAATATGTTTCGGAAATAACTGATAAGGCGTCTGCCAAATCTCATTATTTGACTTAAAGGCACCAAAAAGCATCCATAGAAACGGAAATACAAATAAAAAGGAAATCATGCATAAAAATATATACTTTATCCCAAGGGATATCTTCTTTTTCATATCTGAGCTATCACACCTCTCTTCCTATATTGATTGCCTGTTACGTAATTTATTGCTTACTATGTCTTATAATTGCTTAGACTATTTTTTTGCAGTAATGTTTTTTATTGTTTGTACTGTTTTACATGAAGCGGTGCTTACTGTTTTATTTGTTGTAATACTTACATTGTTTGTACTACTTTACTTGAAGCAATGCTTTTTTTGTTTGTACTGTTTTACTTGAAGCAATGGTTGTTATTGTTTGTACTGTTTTACTAGAGCTATACTTTTTATTCATTGAGATTACTTTATTCATAATGCACCCATTTGCTGCTGATTTTATTACTAGCTAACGACAATACAATTATCAGGATAAGAATTATCATTGCAACCGCATTCGCCGGACCCATCTGGAAATTCTCAAAGGATTTTTTATAATACAAATATAAAAGGGTTGTCGTACTGCCTCCCGGCCCACCCTGGGTCATAATCTGAATCTGGTCATATACCTGAATTGCCTGAATCAGGTTGACGACAAATAAGAAGAAGGTTGTAGGTGATATAAAGGGCAGGGTAATATAATGTAACTTTTTAAAATAGCCTGCACCGTCAATTTCTGCTGCTTCATAAATACTTTTTGGAACCTGGGATAAGGCACCGATATAAAAGAGAAAGGTCCACCCCACCGATTTCCATATGGTAAATATAATAACGGATAACATGGCTGTATCACTGCTTTGCAGCCACTGCAGAGAATCAATCCCCATTAGATTAAGGAAATGATTCGCAAATCCCCGTTCCGGCTCATAGATCCAGGACCATACCATTGAAACTGCTACTGCTGGGGTTATCCAGGGACTGAATATGATACTTCGTAAAAACTTACTTCCAAGGAACTCTTTTTCAAAGAAAAGAGACAATATAAACCCAAAGGCTATGGTTGGGACAATGGTGCCAAAGGCAAAAGCAAAAGTATTCATCAGTGCTTTTGTGAAATCTAAATCACCAAAGGTATTCTGATAATTATCAAGACCCACAAAATTCATACTGGGAGATATGTAATCCCAATCGGTAAAACTAATAGCAAACGCTATGATTAAAGGTAAAATCCAAAAAAGCACCAGAGGTATCAGAAATGGCAGACTGAATCCAATTCTGGCAGCTGTATTTTTTTTCATAATCCTGCTCCTTTCTTCCATGTGCTCTTATCTTAGCACATAAAACAAAAAAATAGCATAAAAACAATGTAAAGAATTAGTTAATTCTTCTTTAAATTTGTTTTTATGCTTATTTTTTTGGTTTTATATTACATAAACCAATTTTTATGTAATTGCATCCGATAGATAAGAACTGATTTAAAAGCCAATATAATCACCTTAACATGAGAGTTAATAAGTAGTTTATAAATGGCTTTCATATATAGATTCTTTGATATTTCCCTTTGGTTTTTCCTTCCTTGTTCTTTAATTAGTAACTATACCGTATAATACGGTATATGCTTCTGTTTAAACAGATTCATCCAATTTTCTTTTAACGGAAGATTGGTTATGAAGCAGTCAATATCTTCCAATCCGATAACCTTATAGGTAGCCCGTAAATCAAATTTGCTGCTATCCGCTAATAAAATCTTATTACGGGTATTCTTTAGAACCGATTTAATGGTGGCATAAGCCTGATAATCCACATTACTTCCGCCCTGAACGGAATCCAGGGCATCCACTGAAAATATCAGATGATCATAAGTAAGCTCCGGAACGGTCTGTTCTAAAAAAGTTCCGTAAGTCATCATAATATTGGCCTCCACCTCGCCACCTATGAATATAAACCGGTGTCCCTGCTCTTTAAAACTGGTTTCATGGCCGTCTAAAATGTAACAGATTAAAAATCCTATAGAGTTCGTAACTATGGTAAGCCCACGCTTCTGGTTTAAGTAATTAAGCAGATAAATTACCGTAGAGCCGGAATCAATATAGATACAATCACCATCAGAGATAAAATCCATGGCTCTGTAACATAACTTCTTCTTTTCCTCCATATGAATTACCTGACGTTCATGGAAGAAGTAATGTTTGTTATACTTTTTATTATCTTGTTTTGAAAGACCTCCATGAGTCCTTATAAGACCCTGTTCTTTGGCCAAAAAGTCAAAATCGCCCCGGATTGTTTCCATGGTAACTCCAAACCGTTTAGCCATATCGATAACAGACACTTCATCTTCGCTTTGTATCAATTTTAAAATTTCAAGTCTTCGTTTATCAACTTTTGTGCTCATATATTTTCCTCAATTATCTGCAATAGTCATTGTTAATGGTTTCCCTGCCTTTACCTTCTCATATCATATCCACTTTGTCAATATTACTTTAACTTATGGTTTTACTTTACTTTAACTTATGGTCTTACTTTAAACATTACTAGGATTCACAGTTTTATAGGTATAGGATACTCAAATCAACACGGGGTATTACCCCTATTGATTACTGTTTGTTATTTATCCATAATCAGTTTAATATTAGTGGTAAAAGCTTTCACATTATGATATAGTATCAGTAAATATCTCTTAGAAGTAATTTAGTTTAAGTATATCAGAAATTATTTTATTCAAATATAAATTTTTCTAAGATTTTGCAAGGGTTTTGCAAGAATATTGTAAAAGCTTTTACTGTGATAAGGTAAACTATAGCACGAAGGGAATATATATAGAATAAATTCTATGAATTTATTAATTCAGATTAAAATATAAAGAAAAGAGGATAAGATGAACGTTCAAGGAATATTTATCGGTATCGTTACCTTTTTAATTATAGGTGCCTTCCATCCGGTGGTAATTAAATGTGAATACTACTTCGGTAAAAAGGTATGGCCTGCCTTTCTTTTTGCTGGTATTGGAGGCATTATATTATCACTCCTTATTAATTCTCTGATTCTTTCTTGTATTGCTGGTGTTTTTGGTTTTTCATCTTTGTGGGCAATACATGAAATTATTGAGCAGGAGGAACGGGTGAAAAAAGGATGGTTTCCCAAGAATCCCAAAAAGGAAAAAGAAGATAATATTACCAATAAGGCAGAAGTTTCGTAATACACCTCTGCCTTATTTTTTATTTTTCTGTCACTTTAGTATTTGATGCATATCTGTTTTTTAACTACTCTTTCACACCACCAATGGTAAGTCCAGTAACAAAATAACGCTGTAAGAACGGATATAATGCTACAATTGGCAGGCAGGTTAAGATCGTAGCCGCCGAACGCACAGATTTGGTGGTAACCTGAGCACTGTTAACCGAACTGGTAATAGCGGAGGTATTGGCATCTCCGCTTAACTGGCTTACGGAGGATAATAATTTCATCAATTCATATTGCAGCGTAGTCAGATTATCTGCCATACGGTTGTAAAGCATTGTGTCAAACCAGGAATTCCATTGTCCCACTGCAATAAATAGAGCTACTGTAGCAAACACCGGCTTACAAAGTGGAACGATTATCTTGGTAAAAACCTTAAAGTAACCGGCTCCATCCATCATTGCCGATTCCTCCAGACTGTCAGGCAAGCCGTTCATGTAGGTACGTATGACAAGCATATTAAAAGCGCTTACCATACCTGGAACGATATATACCCAGAAACTGTTCATAAAACCTAAGGTCCGAAGCAGTAAAAAGCTTGGAATCAAGCCTCCGTTCACGTACATAGTAAGTACGAACAGCATCGAGATCGGTTTCGAGAACACAAAATTCTTACGGCTTAAAACAAAGGATATCAAAGCGGTGACAGATAGCTGCAGGACCGTACCCACTATGGTTCTAAGAACTGAAATATAGAGTCCGGTGGTGATACTATTCTTATGAATTACGGTACTGTAATTGTTTAAGGACCACTTCCGCGGCCATATATAAATTCCCCCCCGCATGGCATCCAGAGCATCATTAAAGGATACGGCAAGCGTATTTAAAATCGGATATATTGTAATGATTACAAATACCGTAAGTATCAAGCCTATGATGCCTGAGTATAGGATGCTGCTGAATTTCAACTTTTTTTTATGTTTATTCCTATAGATTGTATTCGATTTCCCCATTCTGTTGTCCCCCTTAGAAAAGTCGTTCTTCACCGGCTGCCTTTGCCGCTGAATTCGCGATGAATATCAGGACGATACTAACAAGGCTCCTGAATATACCGGCAGCAGTACCAAGTGAATAGTCAGCCTGGCTTATACCGAATTTAAGTACATAAATATCGATAGTCTGGGAGACACTCTGCACCAGTCCGTTGGTAAGTAAATATTGTATTTCAAAACCTGCATTCAATACATTTCCAATGTTAATTAGCAGCAGGATAAAAATCGTGGGTTTGATACCTGGCATAGTAATATGCCACATTTTCCGCAGCCTGCCTGCGCCGTCTATGGACGCAGCTTCATATAAATCAGGATTAATTGCTGTGATTGCCGCCAGATAAATAATGCTGTTCCATCCCGTTTCCTTCCATACATTACCCAGTCCTACAATCCACCAGAACAAACTCTTATAGGTAAAGAAGTTAATGGGTGCTTTCAGGATATGTAAGTTAACTAACAGGTCATTCACAATACCATGATCAATGGAAAGAGCATCCTGTAAGATACCGCATACAATAATCCATGATAAAAAGTGAGGCAGATAGGATATGGTCTGGACAAATTTCTTAGGTCCTTTATGTACTACTTCATTCAATATAAGTGCAAATCCGATTGCAAATACAAAACTTAACACTAGGTTGATTACACCCATTGCCAGGGTGTTGCGGATGACTCTGATAAAATCCGGATTGTCTACAAATAAAAACTTAAATTTATCTAATCCTACAAATTTCGAACCAAAAAAGCCTAACTTCGGCTTGTATTGCTGAAATGCCATAACCCAACCGATTAGGGGTACATAGGAAAATAAAAGAACATATACTACGAATGGAACCGATAAAAGAATCAGTTCTCTTTGTTTTATAATCTGCTTCCAGGTTATTTTGACCTTAACATCCTTTACCCTTTCCGCTTTAATATGTTTTACTCCAGCCATTGATATTACCATACTTTCTTTTTGTAGTAAAACAGGCGACCACAGATTCCTGCAGCCGCCTGTCTGCAATTTATGTTTTTTGTATAAATAATAAATGTGTCTTATTTAGCCGGTCTTACATCTTTTCCCTGTACCAACTCAATTCTATGATATACTGCTTCCTGTACTTCTGTAAGGAAGTCTTCCGGCTTACAGCCTTTATAAGCTTTCATGTAATCAGCCCACGCAGTATCAAAATTATCGGCAATTACGACCTGGGGAAGATATTGTTTCTTTGTTTCCTCCATCTTAGTCCACGCAAGTCCTCCCGGTGTTTCCGTAGTCATTTCTCCTACAAAGGAATAAATCGGATACCAGGGTTCCTCCATACCATCTATTACATTATTATCTAACATGTCTACATAAGTCTTTGCGCCATAAGCTTTTAAGCATTCCTGAACCTCAGGTTTTAAGCTGTCAAAGAATTCAGATGGCTGGGTATCTGGTGTCATGGCATTCTTTCCATCCGGATTCATACCCGAATAGTTCGGGAAGTAACCATAACTGCATATATGTGAGGCTTTGTATTCGGATTTAACTGCATTATCTCTCATTTCCTGAGTTCTATAGAATAAACCGTCATCTCCTACTAAGTAATCCTTTCCTTCCACACCCCAGGAACGAAGGGTAATGATTTCGGGACTTAATAAGTCGTTTACAAACTGTAAAGCACCTTCTACATCCTTGCAGCTTTTTGTAATACTCAAGCCACCGGAAAGTACCGTAGCTTCATTGGAGACATAGTACTTTTCTTTCATACCAGGTTCAATGGTAATTCCAAGAGGAACATAAGTACAGCCTTCTAAGTTCTGGGCTTTGATGGAGTCTTCCGCTGTTTGGAAATCCCATCTTTGCTCTACCATACTAAGTACACGTCCGGAAGAGATTTTTTCTAAGAACTGATCATGGTTCATAGTCATGAACTCAGGATCTACTATGCCTTTTTTATATTCTTCATTTAACTTCTTAAAGTATCTTTGTGCGGTAGGCGTTACATTGTAATCGGAAACCAAAAAGGTAGTAGGATCTACGATACAACGTCCGTTATTTGGCCATCCGTCTAAGAACTGCGGAGGATTCTCAAGGCAGAAATAAAACCAGTCATAAGCTAAGATTTCAAAAGGAATGACAGGGTTTCCATCTGCCATGGTAGGATTAGCAGCATAATAATCCTCTAACAATTTAAATAACTGATCTAACGATTCAATCTTTGGATAATTAGCCCATTTCAACACTCTGGTCTGTACCCAGAAAGCTTCTCCGCCCTGATAGGTATCCATCGGTTTTTCATTAATATTACCAAACTGAGGTATAGAATAGATATGTCCGTCTTCCTGCTTTAAGGAGTTCCATTGTATATCACTCCAGAAGTTTTTAATATTCGGATATTTATCCAGATACTCATCAATAGGTACCAGTGCATCTGCATCCTGTAACTGTGGTGTCCAGTCAATAAAATCCGGATATTCATCACTTGCAATCAACATGCCGACTGCTTCTTCTGCAGTCTGTCCGGTTAACCAGGTTTCTTTGCATTTTGCACCGATTTTATCGGCAATTATCTGTTTTACTTCGTTATCATCGTTTAGTTCAATACCTTGTCTGTCAAAGAATGCTGTAAATTCTTTAATTTCCTTCGATGATGAATTACTGCCTGAGTTCGTATCCCCATTTGTTGTTCCATTTGATTTTGCTACATTCGATGAAGTGTCCTTTGATGGATTTTTACCGCAGCCTGTAAATAATATTGACACCATGGCAATACACATAAGTGCGGCAATTACTCTCTTTTTCATTAAATTCCTCCCAAAAGTTTTTTCGTCTGCTTCATAGACAGTCAGTTGAAAAATTTATATACAACTGCACTTAACCAGGAAGCCCATACCTTATTTGACGATACTTTATTTTATCACATTTACACAATATACTCTTCATACAAATTATATAAAAAACCATTACAAAGTATATATGCATAATTTGTAATGGTTTTTTTTGTTTTTTTTATTCATATTTTAATTGGATGGATTTATTATTCTACCGTGCATCGCCTTTTTTACTATAAATCAATTCTTTATAAATGTTCACTTATATTATATTCAAGAGGTATTTTAATTGTAATGCAGGTGCCTGCCTCTTGTTCACTCTCTATTATGATTCTTGTCATACTGCCGCAATATTTTTTTAATCTGATGCAGGCATTTAACATTCCAAGAGAGGAGGACTTTTGCAGATCGTCAATATTAGCTTCATTTAAAGTTTTTTCAAGGTCTATAACCTTATCTTCCTCCATCCCCACACCGGTATCCTCTATCTCAATCATTAAGAAATCCTCTTCCTTTTTAACCGTCAGAAAGATGGTTCCGGAATGACCTTCTCTGTTAAGTCCGTGGACACAGGAATTCTCGGCAAAGGTGACCAGGACCAGACTTGGTATCTTTAGGTTACCGCAGCCTTCTCCGATACGGATTTTATAGTTAAAATTATCTCCGTAACGATATTTCTGTAAATCCAGATAGTCCTGTACAAATCCGATTTCCTGCTGAATAGTAATTAAATCCGCACCCCATTCGGCGCTTTTTCTCATTAATTTTGCCAGACTTTCTATCATTTGAGAAGTTTCCTGTTCTCCTTTTATCACACTGCGCATACGTATGCTTTCCAGCACATTAAACATAAAATGAGGATTAATCTGGCTATATAAGGCCAGCAATTCCGCCTGCTGCCTGGCAAGACGGAGTTCCTGCTGTTCCAGTTTACTTTTATACTCATATTCAATGAGATGTTTCATTCTCGTGACCATCAAATTATAATTATCCAGTAATTCTCTGACTTCATCCTTACCTTCACTCTCTGTGATCAATTCAAATTCTTCCCCTTTTACCTTCTTCATATATCTTCCAAGCAATAGGATTCTCTTTGAAATGGAATCACTGAATAAAGAAAGCATAATCGCCGGTATGAAGGCATCAGCCAGAAACAAAACTGCTATCAGCAGCAGATTTTTCTTAATCATAGACAAATAATTGGATTTATATCCACTTACATATACATCAAAATCAAATCCATAGGCAGTAAAATTTTTATGAATCTGAATATCCTTCCCTGGAATCTCTGATTTACCTAGGAAATCATTTTTTGTGATTTTGTCCTTGTCCGAGTTGGTAAATATAATATTATCCCCATTGCAGACATATACCACCGTATTAAAAGCTGAATCTTTAATGGCTTCTTTCATCATATTGTAATTTAAATCAAGCTTTACGATTTTCTCATTTTTACTCATTTCTATGTAATTTAGTTTTCGTACCACGGATATGGTACGGTTTCTTTGGTTAATATCTACGGATTCCTTATAGTAAGGATATATGAATAAGTCTTTGTTTGACTGTACAAACTTGTTATACCATTCATTTTCCTTTATTGTATCAAGTCTGTAATATCTTCCACCGTTTAGCATGGTAGGGTTATCTGAATATAATGTTATATCACTGATTAGACGTCTGGAATTTGCATAAAACACATAATTATCAAATACCTTATTATATTCCTGCAGGAATTTGCCATTGGTGGTGTAACGGGTATCCAAAAATTTATATATAGAATTACTGGCATAGATGTCCACTGTCAAAAACACCGCATTCTCAAAGAAGGAGGACATATCACTGGCTATGGAGTCAGCAATATTATTGATCGTTTCTACGCTTTCGTCATGGGAAGCCTTAAGCGCATTGCCTACGATAAAGGTATTTGTAACCAATACGGGAACCAAAACACAGAATACATATAAAAAAATGGTTTTTACCCTTATATTCCGGTTATTGATATGCCTTAAAATCTTATCGTATAAAGCCCGGATATACTTTTTTATGTTCTTTGGAATCGGATAGTCTGACTTTTTGCCATTCATGATATACTCTCCTCTTTTCCACCTTTTACCCTCATTTTAATCTGTTGCTGCAATGGAATTACCTTTATTATAACATATAAAACGTTAAAAATCACAACGGGTAAAACCAGTTACTGAATAAAAAACAGTATTAAAATTAGGGGGAATAATGATCCCCGAAAAGGAAAGTATATTTTTGAGGTAAGCGATGAATAGGCTCTTTCCAGTGATAGTTGGATTATACCATCCGGTTTTAACGCGCTCTCGTCTGCCGATTAATCCAATCTTTATCAAGATATTTCGGATAAGATTGATCATCGTTTTAACGGTTATAACACAAGAAAATAAAGCCTTATGCATAAAACAGAAGGCTTTATTATTTGGTAATGTCAGCTGGGAAGTTAAATAATTAATAAATTCGGTATCTTCCCGCAAGCATAAGCAACGAGAAAAAGTATAAACAGTTATCGTAATACCTGCGTTCCCCTGTCCGAAGGGGGGTATTATAAAAGTCCGACACCCACTGCATTTGATATTTTCCTTTTGCGGCTAAGGATGCTGCTGCATTGGTAGCAAGAATTGCAACAGGATGTAATGCAGGTTCAGAAAGAGCCGTTCCATCCAGAAGATAATTATGGTAGTTTAATAACTTTGTATTCTCACTAAAAAAAGTCTGTAACCGGTCTGCAATCTCACTCAGGGAATCATCCTCCCCAAACCAGGCGGCATCCAATCCGATATTCATAGCTACACGGTACGCATCGGAATAAAACTGCCCTTTATGATGTAATTGCTTTGGTGTACCGTCATATTCGGCATATTCCGGTGCCATTCCAGTCACTGGATGAGCTGTTCTTATAAGGTAATCCCGGCTGGACTTAGCCGCCCCTTGAAAGAACTCCCTGTCTTCTGAATCTGCCCTTAATGCAAATAGTTCATAAAAATGCGGTAGATGATAGGAGGGGTCAGAAAAATTCGCCTCCGGTACAAATTTTATGTAATGGTTTTCAGGCTCCCACATAGGACAGCCATCTTTCACATACTCTTTCTGATGCAGGGCATGCTTTAATATATCAATTGCCTGTCTGCTGTAATCAAAGGGTTCCACACCGTCTCCCCAACGGGTACTTGCAAAAAATAACGCCAGGGCATAATATTCTTCACCATCCGGTGCCGGTCCCTCGGCATTTTTCTTTCCCTCCGTAGAAACAGACCAGGCAAAATATCCTTGATATTTGCCGGTACTCTGATACATATAGGTTTTGGAAAACAACCATAAACGGTCAAATATATCCTTTTTGTCCATCTGAACCGCCATCATCATTCCATAGCTCATACCTTCCGTTCTTGCATCATTGTTGCCGGTATCTAACATATACCCCATATCCTCCCCTTTTTCAAAATATATCTTTTCTTCCGGGTCATGGAACATGGTGTAAAAAGTCTTTTCTATCCTCTGGTCAATCTCCTCCTTCGTGATTCCGATTTTTTCAAACAAATTTGGATAAACTCCTGTGTAAAATCCACCTTTTTGCATTGTTTTCTCCTTAAGTTGATATTTTATGTCTATCTATTTTTTAATACTCCCATGTGTATGTAATTCATCATTATAACGTGTAACTTACGCTATCTTGCAAGATTTCTTTTTCGGAATCTGGAGGGCGTCATACCATAGATATCTTCAAACTTATTGATGAAGTACTCTATATTTTTATAGCCCACATCTCCGGCAATCTCATATATTTTCTTGTTCGTCCTAAGCATAGTTTCCGCGGCTTTACGCATACGTACATTATTCAGATAATCTTTAAAACAGCAGCCGTAATTCTTTTTAAAGATCTGACCCAGATAGGCACTGTTAATATAATATTTTTCCCCTAAAGACTTAAGGCTCAGATTTTGCGCATAGTTATTCTCAATTTCAGCTTCAATCTGGTTTATAGTCCCTTTTGTATTATTTTGGCGAAGCTGAACCAGATAATCGGTGTAATCTTCTATAAAACGCATAAACTTATATTCATTGCCTTTTATCTTATCAGAGGAAAATACCGCATCTTTCATATAATGTAAGATTTCATCCTGATTTATATTGGCATCCAGCTCATACGCAAGTCCTAAGAGGCGGTACAATAAATATTGGATATTAAGACCAATGGCTTCGGATTCTATATGGGGATCCAGCATCCGGCTGTATATGAGCTTGACAGAAGTACGGATTTTTACCGTATCATTAATTTCTATGGAGTGGATTAAATCCTCTAACTCCTTCCTTAGATAATCCGGTTGCAGATTCTTAACTGTCTTATTGTTACTGGCCATAGGTGCGGCATCATTCTCACTCTTACTGGAGAATCGGAAAAACCGCATCATACTGGCCTCTCTGTAGGAGTCAGAAATGGCTTCGATGCTATCTACTTTACTGCCAGAACATGCCGCTATGGTATACCCAATACGTTCTGTTAATTCCATTACCAGCCAGACAGTCCAGTCTTTACTGGACATGTTTCTATCCTTGGCAAAATAATCACTATATATAATCCCAATGTCATAACATTCCGTACTTTTTGTAACATCAAAAATAATATGATCCGCCCTGTCCTTAAGCAATAAAGCGGCATAATGATACAGTTTTCTCTGCTCTTCCCTTCTTTTTTCATCAGATAAAACCAGAAACCTTTCATCTCTTAAGGAAATCTCTAAGTGGAGGTAGGATACTTTATCCGTAAGCTTGAGTTTTTGTTTCACATAACTTAAATTGACATCATCATATTTTCCCCATATCAGCGCCATTATATTACGGTCAAGATACGCCTTTTCATAAACCTTATTGTCCTTATTCCTTCCAGCTTCTCTTCGGCATTCCTCCATAATCCTGCGCAGGGCTGCTAACAGCTCATCTTTTTGGATTGGTTTTAGGATGTAATCACAGCAGCCATACTGCATCCCGGTTTTCGCATACTGAAAATCATAATATCCACTTAAAAAAACAAATCTTGCATTGCTGATTTTTTTGTTCCTGACATAAGAAAGGAATTCGATTCCATCCATCTCCGGCATCTTAATATCTGAAATAATCAAATCATATTCCTCTTCCACCATCAACTGCAAAGCATTCCTGCCATTAGAGGCTTCTCCTGCAATACGGTATCCCTCTGCCTCCCAGTCAATCAAAGCCGCCAGTCCTTTCCTGATAAAAGGTTCATCATCTACCAACAAAATATTTAATAACGAATCATTAACCAGCATAATGTCTCTCCTTCCCTAAAAGCACATTAAAGTTTATTTCCGTTCTTATATTTTCGATGATATTACATGCTGTACATCATATCTGTTTTAATTTTATTATATAAACTTGTGATATCGGAAACAATGTTATATAATTGTAAATAATTGATATATAATTTTATCCAATAAAAAAGGAGGCATTGCAGATGTATATTCATTATATCGCCCTGGACAGCATACACGACAGTAACTTTGTAATTGAAAGACCCACCGGAAGAATTGATTTTTTATTTCTTTACGTTAAAACCCCTTGTACTTTTGTTTCAAATGACTGTGTTTACAATGTTACCTGTCCCTCAGTAATACTAATAGACAGCAATACTCCTCACAGATATTTTCCAACGGGTGAACAATATACAGATGACTATCTGCATTTTGCACCGGATAATCGTGAAAAATTTTTAAGTGAATTGACCTTTCCTTTAAACATTCCATTCAAGATTTCGAATGATAGTTTTATCCATGATATTTTAAAGTTAATCGATAAAGAATTTAATCCAGAAAACAAAAATTCCAGCAAGGTTTACACCTTATTAATCGAACTTCTGATGATAAAAACCGGCGAAGAATTCGATCTGTATCAGAAACAGACCATCAATATTCCCCATTACGAGGAATTGCTGGCTGTCAGACGACAGATTGTTAATTCTCCTGAAAAAAACTGGAAAATAGAAGACCTTGCACAGCAGGCACACCTATCCCATGCCTATTTTCAGGTAATGTACAAAAGAGCCTTTGGTATTACCTGCATTAACGATGTTATTAATGTAAAAATTGCTCAGGCAAAAATTCTTTTAACTTCTACCGAACTTTCGGTAAAAGAAGTCGCTCTGGAACTCGGTTATAATGAAGTATATCATTTTATCCGGCAATTTAAGAAATCCACCGGAACCACTCCCGGCGCTTTTCGAAGAAAATAAGGTTTAGTTTTGCTATGGGTTAAAAAGGGCTGCGGCAAACGATATCCCATAGAACAAATTTTTGACAGGATAGTTTGCCGCAGCTTAGTCTTACATTTTTCTTACCTTGGTATTATGAAGTACTTTAATTCTTTATTGTGAAAAAGCGGCATTGGCAATTCCCGGTTTCAGAAGCCGGCTTTCAAATTTATAACATCTGCTCCGCCTTCCACATGTCAGCATATTTTCCATTTAAACGTAATAATTTTTCATGTGTCCCCTCTTCCTTTACTTTCCCATTAGCAATAACAACAATTTTATCTGCATTTTTTACAATTGACATAGTATGAGCTATCATAACCACTGTTTTTTTCTTTTTTAAAAGATTTTTTATTGCTAGTTTTACAGCTAACTCATTTTCTACATCTAAATTTGCTGTAGCCTCATCCAACAACAGAATTGGGGCATCTTTTAAAATTGCTCTTGCAATGGAAAGTCTCTGTCTTTCTCCGCCAGATAGCTGATTTCCATTTTCCCCCACATTTGTCTCATATCCCATAGGTAGTTTTTTTATAAATTCCTCGCAATTAGCCTCCTTACACGCAAGCTCAATTTCGATATCGTCAGCCTGTGGTCTGGCATATCGAATATTATTACGAATGGTATCATTAAACAAAAACACCTCCTGTTCTACCGTGGAAATCTGTGACAGAACTTGTTCGGTTCCTTTGTCCATAATTGAATATCCGCCAATCCTGACCTCACCGGCATCTGGTTCGTAATATTTTGCTATCAAGTTCAAGATTGTAGATTTTCCAGAGCCCGATTCTCCTACGATGGCAGTTAATTTTTGATTTTCTATACAAAGATTCAAATTTTTACAAATGCTCTGTCCTGGTTCGTAGGAAAAATCTACATGTTCTAAGACAATATCATGCTTTTTCGGTTGGAAATCTGAATTCATCTGATTTTCTTCAGGCATCTGAATTACTGCATTGATTTTATTCTTCGCAATCATTAAATTTTTGTAACTTGTCATATCTACAAAAATACTTCCCAACAATTTAGTAAAGAATAATGGTAACAGGCAAATCATAACAAAGGAAACTGTGTCTAGTCTTCCCTGGTTCCATTGATTTCCTGCCACAATGATTTCGATTGGCAGTGAACTTCCTATCAGAATACTATACATTACTCCATCCGGTATAATCTTAGATTCATAAATGAAGCTGATATCACTGAATTTCTTCATAGAGCTCATAACGGATTTGTTTTTTCTCCCCCCAATTCCGTATGCTCGAAAGGTTTGTATCCCAGTAATGTATTCAACCATACTGCTAACATTTTCAACGCAGATTTCATTCTTCTTCCTCCCATACTTTTTCACAGCTCGAAAGGACAACGCAATTGCCGGAATGAACATAAGCAAAGCTAAGAGTAAAATCAATCCGGAGGGTACATACAATGTAGACACAAATACAATCAGCATAATCACTAAGGTCAGATTTTTTATAACATCACCTACTTTATGTGTCAAAATCTGTTCATAACTATTTATATTTTCAGTTGCTGCATTAATATACTCACCTGTCTGGGATTTCTGGAATCTTGAAAGGGGAATTCTTTTTAATTTGTCACCAAGGAATAATCGTATCTCCCTGCTAACCTTTGCTCCCCCCAATTGACCTTGAACATATGAAAAACTGTAAATTAAGAGTCTTAGAATAAAAATAGCTCCAATGCCTCCTGTTATTACCATGATTTTTTCCATCTCCATCTGCCTTGTCAAAAGAATCCTAAAGATATAGAACATTACCATAAAATTACTTCCAGATAAGAGTCCTTCTAAAATGACACATAGAATAGATAGATAAAGCTTATTATTCCATTTCACACTAAATCTCCTTCCAGCTGATAAGTCATAGTTCTGGATTTATGATAACTTTCCCAGGCTGCTTTATAATAAGTGCTTTCGTTTAACACTTCTTCATGACTTCCAATACAGCTAACTGTATGATTTTCTATAATTGCAATACGGTCGCATATTTTTAATGCGCTAAGACGGTGTGCCACAATAATAACTGTTTTTCCTTCACAAAGATTCTTAATTGCTTTGTCTATTTCAACCTGATTCTCTGGATCTGCTGCTGAAGTGGCTTCATCCAGGATCAAGATTGGAGCATTTTTTAAGATTGCTCTTGCTATTGCTATTCTCTGCTTTTCTCCTCCTGAAAATCGTGTTCCATAACTTCCGACCTTTGTGTCATAGCCCTCTGGAAGTGTCATAATAAAAGAATCTATCTGGGCTTTTTTTGCGGCTTCCCTTACCTCTGCAAGGGTTGCCTCTGTGCCCATTCGTATGTTATCAAAAACACTGTCTCTGGTTAAGAATGTCTTCTGAAATACGATAGACACCTTCTTTAAAAGTTCTTCATAATTTAATTTCCGTACATCCGTTCCGCCAATTGTAACACTCCCTTTATCTACATCATAAAATCTGGCTATCAGTTGAATGACTGTACTTTTTCCCGCACCGGATTTACCTACCAGTGCCAATTTCTCTCCATGGCGGATGAAAAGATTGCAATTTTTAAGCACTTCCTGTTCTTTATTTGATGAATAGTTAAAACTTACATCTTTTAGACAGATATCATGTTTTACAGGAAAATTGCAGCCTCCTTCATATATAGGAATTTCCAGAATATCTTTTGTTTTTTCCACAGCATGTAAGACCTTTGCAAAGTTTGAACCAAGTTCTTGCAGAGGTCTTAACTCGGTTAAATATAAAGATCCGATAAAAACAAACAAGAGTAAGACATTCAATGATATGGAGTTGTGTAAAATGAAATATCCTCCAATTGGGACCATAAAAAGTAATCCGCACTCAGTAATAACGATATAAGCAGCATAGGATGGTCCCATTTTTCTTGATATTCTATTCCATATGGTATTTTCTTCCTCTATGGCATTTTTATATTTCTGAAAAGAACTGCTTCCCATACGAAAAGCCTTTATGACTTTCATGCCGCTAATATATTCAATGATGACTGAATTTAAGTTCACCAATGATTGGTTTGCAGCCTCAAGCATATTCGACATACCCGAAAACATGGATACCATAACCGCAATAGCTAAAACAAGTGGAATCAAAGAGAGGAGTGCCATCGTAAGATTAACAGAGCATAGATATAAAAAGACTGCAATTGGACCGCACATATAATAAATAAAATCAGGTAGATGATGTGCTAAAAACAACTCCAATTTCTCAATATCTTCATTTAATACTGTTTTAATGCTTCCGGTATGATACTCACTCAAGACCCCAAGCGGAACTTTTGCCATATGCTCCACAATCATGCTTCGAACCTTATAAAGTGTACGATAGGCTCCTTTATGTGAAAGAATACCTGCACATCCAAATAATACAAACCGAAGTAAAATCGCGCTAAAAATCAATATACTGTTATTTATTAAAACTTTATTCGTGCAGGTATTTTCATAAATCGCTGTTATGATATGATACACTCCATAATAGGGAATCATAGTACACAGTCCACTGATCAATGAACAAAATACGGATAAGTACAAATAATATTTATCCCTGCCAGCCCATTGCAGGAGTAGCCCTATGGAGCTTTCTTTTTTCTTCATTTTTACACCCATTGCATATCGCAAGTTTACTTGCGATACTACCACAAATATAACTGGTTGAAAGAATCATAATGTGGCATCCTTTCTACTCTTTTATTTTCTTTCAACCTTTACACCCATTGCATATCGCAAGTTTACTTGCGATACTGCCACAAATATAACTGGTTGAAAGAATCATAATGTGGCATCCTTTCTACTCTTTTATTTTCTTTCAATCTTTTATTCCTTTCTACTTTTTACAAAATTCATTATAAATATTCCATTATTTTCTGCTGCTACTGTTAATTAAAAATAGCCCTTTTGTAATGCTAGGCTGCAAAAAATTTACTAATGTTGTTAAGACTTATGTAATTTTATGAGCCACCTAATTGAAACAACCGATTACAAGTTTGAGAAATCAATTCAGAGTCATGTGTTACTACCAATATAATTTTATCCGCTTTCGCTAAGTCTTTTATTAATTCAGATACAACTCTCATGCTTTCCAGATCCAGACCACTGCTAGGTTCATCAAATACCAGAACCTCTTTATCACAAATCATGCTTACAGCAACTGCTATCCGTTGTTTTTGACCTCCCGATAACGTATTTGGATGTTCGTCCTTTAATTGATACAATCCTAATTCTTTTAAAGTTTTTTCAACCTTATCAAGGTCTGGATTTTTTATTCCAAAATGGGTTTCATGTTCCACACTATCTGCAAATAGTTGATAATTCACATCTTGCATGACCATATATGCCCTTTTGATTAATTTCTTCTCACTTTGGGCTGCCCCATTCCAAATTACCGCTCCTTCCAGCGGCTTTTGTAAACCGCAGATTGTCCTTAAAAAAGTGGATTTTCCGACTCCATTATGGCCAGTTACTGCAATAATATCTCCTTTTGCAGCCGTCAAATTAATGTGGGAATGCACCACTTTTTTTCCATAACCAATTGATAAATCTCTAACTTCCAATACCGTTTTCTTTTTTTCTTTTACTTCTGTACAAATTTGAGGTTCTTTATATAAAAAGGATCTAAGCCCCAGAAGCTCTCGCTCATAATCTGATAATTTTAAAAACTCAGATTGTGTCCATTTATATTTGATTTCTCCGTGTTCCATGTAATAAATCTCATCTGCCAAATTTGTTAAATAGTACAATCTATGCTCTGCAATCACAACGGTCTTACCTTGCTTTTTGATGATTTGAATGTATTCTGCTAAATCGGAAATGGAATTCGTATCCAGGTTCGAAGATGGCTCATCCAAAATATAGATATCAGGATTCGTGGCATAAACAGAAGCAAACGCTATTTTTTGTTTTTCTCCTCCTGATAAGGAAAAGATACTACGATTTAAGAGATTTGTAACCTTTAAATCTTCTGCGGTCTGCTTTACTCTATTTATTATCTTACTACGTTCTATTCCCCGGTTTTCCAGACCAAAAGCAATCTCTCCATCTGTATCTGTATTAAAAAACTGTGTTTTAGGATTTTGAAACACTGAGCCTGTAGTTCGTGCGATTTCATAAAGTTTCTTTGCGAAAAGATCCTCCCCGTCCACAACTATATTTCCCTTTAGTTCCCCTTTAAAAAACTCGGGGATCAAACCATTTATCAATCTGGTAATTGTGGTTTTTCCGCATCCACTCTGTCCGGTTAATACCACGCATTGTCCAGCAGATATGGATAAATTAATATTTTTAACACCCCCATCAACCGTCCCTTCATATGCGAAGCTGATATCACTTAATTGAATTTTCTCCATCTTTTAACCTCTCTGAATGCTTTTATATTTCCTTCTATTCATTATTATTAAATCAGTAATAGAGTTTAATAAAGTTTATTGTAGTCGTGCTATAATTCCGAATATAAAATATGTAGTAAATATAACCATCACGATAAAGTCTTTCACCGTGAATTTGATTTCGATAAGACTAGTCTTTACATTCGTACTTTCAATTCCACGGGTTACCGCAGCTATTGATAATTCATCTGCCGTGTTAGATGCAGCCATCATAAGCGGTACATACAGGCATTCTATTACTACGAATGGACGGGTACATATATTTTTTATAGATGGCGATATTCCCCGCATTCTCATGGCATCCTTTATATACTTCCAATCTTCTTTAACAACAGGAAGGTACCGCATCATGACGGCAAAGGGAATTACAAAGTGATCTGGCATATTTATTTCATAAAGTGCTGCCATAAACTCGCCAGTTTTTGTTGTCTTTATCATAAGACACGCCATTAAGCCACAAGGATATACCTTATTTACTAACCCAAAGAACGCGGCAAATATAGCCTGCCAGGTTCCTGTCATCTGTAAAACAGAAAACAGTGAGATGCCATAAATTAAACCATAGAGCGCGATTCCAAAGAATGCACTTGGCAGTTGACCTAAAAGCAGGGCAAGCCCAGCAATCATACAAACTAAAATAAATTCATAACGAAACGATGGTGTAAACATTGTACAAAGAACACTTGCAAAAAGTACAAACAATTTCGTTCTAGGATCAAATCGAAGCCAACTCATGCTGTAATTCCAGCCTTTTTAAATTGCTTTCTAAGTAGTTTACTTCCAATCCATGCACTGATTCCAGCTACAAGAACCGTGCCAATCAGAATAACTGCAAGCATCCAATTTTTCGCAGCCCCATTCATAGCATCTATGTAGCTTGAAGATGTTCCACCTTTTACCATATAATTACTCCAGCCGTTTTTGTCTAAAAAATAAGAGATATAGCTTCCTGTAGCACCTAAACTAACACAAATAAAAGCTATCATGTTAAGCAGTTTATTTTTATATTTCCCACTTCCTGCTATCAAGTCGCCAATAATTCCACCAATTACATAACCTAAATCCATCGCCCAATGCATTCCGGTTGCAAACCAGATCACGCCGCAAAGAATCCCAGAAATTGTAACAACGCCACGCTTTGGTACCTTTGCTATTAAAAGCATCATAACAGGTCCTCCAAGCAAGGCAGCACCAAGGGGCATATAAAATGTAAGAACCGGATTAGGCGCAAATATGATTCCACCAACAAGCATGGTCACAAATAGAATTGCAGTGAAAACGCCTATAGTTATCAAATCTTTTACTCCTAACTGTTTCTGATTACCTCTCGCCTGACTGATCATAATCTTCCTCCTTTTTTCTTAATTTCTTGACGCAGCAAGAAATTGTGTTATGATATAGGTTAGTTGAACCTAACCACAAGATACAAACTATCATATCTATTTTACTATTTCAATATCGGTCGGTTAGTTATGGCTAATTGAGGTATTATTTCGTCCAATCAAGGTATCTAATAAGGAGGATTTGTATGAGAGAGAATATAGAACATCTTTACGAAAATATTTTAATAGACCGGGGCTTTATGCCCGTAAATCCAAATGGAAATTTTAATTCCTGCGGTCAGACGTATGAACTCTCAAAAGAATTAGGAGAAGGATTTTATTGGATTTATTCCGTATCCAATTTATATGATATAAAAATACATGATTTCTCATTTTACCAGGATTACTTACTTGAATGCCAACTGCCAGAATGTATGAGTATTTCTTATTATCAGTCAATCGCTGGACATGAATTGAATCCCTATCGCAGAATCAATGCAAACTGTATCAAAACGTTTATAGGCGGGGAAAAAACTTATAAAGCTCTAATGCACAAAAGGATACCGATTCGGTCAGTAGGAATAGAAATTCTTCCTGCTTATTACACACATTACTTAAAAGAAAAATATCCTGACGATTATTCAGACCCTTACGATGCCTTTATTTCTATTGATGAAACCTATCATTTTCCTGAAATGTTATTACTGCTTAATCAAGTGGCTGAGTATAGAGGAACTGGAATCAGTGCAAAAATGTTTTATGAAGCCAAAGTAAATGAAGCTGTTTCTTTGGTTATGGAACATTCTTACAAACATAGTAAAGAGTATCGTCATGTTTCTGATACGGATGAAAAACAGATTTATTGTGTTTCCTCCTACATTAAAGATCATGCTGCTTATCCATTAACCTTAGATCAGCTTTCTAAAATTGCATGTATGGGGCAGACAAAATTGAAAAAGATTTTTAAAATCATTTATGGTTGTACTATTACAGAATTTATTCAGCAAACACGAATGGAAAACGCTGAATTTATGCTTTCGCATACAGATTTGCCGATTGCACAAATTGGTGAAACAATAGGATATACGAATCCTAGCAGATTTGCAGAATTGTTTAAAAGAAATGTGGGTGTTCTTCCTGGTGAATATCGTAAGATGATGAAGGTTTGAGGGTAAAACCCATCCAAAGAAACGCCTAAAACAACATAAGCGTTTGTATTCATATATGTATTGCTTTGCTTTTTTTGTATCGTACCCATAATGATAGGACTTCCAGATAAGCCAGAAAAATAGCTTTCCTTGTTCAGTGTTTATTATGTATAAATACAGACAGTCCAAATATTTTCTTCAATCTTCTTTACCTTTTTACAAGGAGAGGTTCGGAAATTCGTGACTTTAATCATGATAGGAGAACCTCATCACATTTTGATCAGCATTAGGGGCTTTTATCATTCCTTCCTTATATGGTATAAACAGTTTAGATTTTTTGTTGCCATAGGATTCTTTAGCTTTTCAGCTATAAGGAAACAATTGATTGCTTCTTCATGCTTCTCCAAAAGCCTAAGGGCAATCCCTTTATTATTCCAAGCCTCTGCATTTTGACTATTGATATCGATCGCTTTGTCATAACAACGGACTGCCTCCGTATAATCACCTGCTTTTTTGAATGCAAGCCCTTTATTCGTCCATGCATCATCATATTGCTCCTGAATCTCAATCGCTTTATCATACCACCGGATTGCATCCTCGTATTCTTCCAGGTCACTTAGTATATTTCCCTTTACATACATCATATTGGCATTTTCCGGCTCTAATCTAAGTGCAGTTTCAATATCTTCCAACGCCTCTTCGTATTCTCCCAGCTCATCACAGAAACTTGCTTTATTCAGCCAGGCAGAGGAATTTTCAGAATTCACTTCTATTGCTTTTGTCGCATAATATATAGCTTCTGAAGTTCTACCCAACTGACTCAAAGAAAAGGCCAGATTGTTCCATGCATAATCAAGTTCAGGAGACAGGGACAGTGCCTTCTTATAAAAAAAAATGGCATTTTCATGCATTCCTAAATCACTTAGCACCAGCCCCTTATAGTATAAGGCAATATCTTTCTCCGGCATAACCTTAAGAATACATTCAAAGCAATCCAATGCCTCTTGGCTTTTTTTTAATTCACATAATGCAACCCCTTTGTAATAAAGTGCCTCCAAGTCGTCCGGATTTTCGTTGAGTCTTTCCAGGGCTTCCTTTAAAATTTCATCCCATGATTTGTCAAGTTCCATCCTCTTCTTCCCCCTATTACTACTTTTAATTAGACGGATTAACAACTTTAATGTTATTAATCCGAAGACCTACTGCCTCTTCGTTCAACCGTTCAAATAATTCTTTAAAGTTATCCAATACATGCGGCACCGTATGGTATGGAAACATAACCTCAGTTGTATTTCTAGTCAGAGTATTTCCCCAATACTGCCTATTCAGATACTCCAAGGGAAAATATACCTCATCATTTATCCCATGATTTATAAGAACCATATCACTCAACTCTACAAGCGGGCAATAGGGATAGTTATTGTGTAAATAAGTCAGAAACGAAGTAATTTCCAAAAAACAATATGGTTCTTTAAGCCTTAGCTGCTGAGATTGGTAGAAGACTCTAAACATGATATCATCACTGCTCTCCATATAGCTGCACTTTGAAACAATTTCTTCTGCTATATCCATCGGTGTTGGCCACCCAAGAGCCTGACACAGTTCCTGCGTATATCTTACATAATCCTCTTCTAAACTGGTTATGGGTTTTATCCGTGTCATGGGCTCCCATACGCAATGAAACCGGTATCCAGGATCAAATTCGGTAATGGAAGGATACTCCTCTCTTAGCATAGATAAATAGGGAATACACGGAGGTGAAATTACGATATCGCAGATAGCCAGAAAGGTTAAAAGAAATTCTGTGCTATTCTTTGCAGGAATATTCTGTGCTGCAAATACCAGGGTGAAATAATAATCATTATTTTTTGCACTAAAAGACAAGCCCCGAAGATAATCCAGTGATAACTCCTCTTTTATAAGGAAAAATTCTGCAGCTTTGCTGTAGCTCTCGAGAATTCCCTTTGTGGTGAACATATTCACGACCTTTATTTTCATACCCTGGGATTCCATATAGAGTATCCGGCTTTTATTTTCCGAAGAACTATCAATTGTCTTATACCTCTTATATGGGAATCCTCCGAAAATTCCTTTTAGATATGCTTGCAACTGCTTATCAATAGCAGCATATTTCTTGCTGATAAACAGCCCAATAAAATCAGGTCTGATTTGATTCATGATTTCACAGTCTGCCAGGTATTTCTCTGGACTATCGTTGACGTAAGAATTCAACAAATAAAGATCAATCCATTCAAACAACCATTTGTTAATCAGATTATCGTTCCGTAACCTGGAATCAGTCTGTATAACATCTATAACTGATCGATCAGCTCCATCAATATTTTTATAATGATAGAGTATATGCTTTACCATGTTGATAACCAGAACTTCTTTATACCGTTCCAGCATTTGAAAATAGAAACCATAGGTGGAATAAGCTCTTTGAAAATAATGAAAGTATTCATGGATAATTACTTTTAAACAATCATCTACTGCTCCTTTTTCCTTGTATTGCTTTAGGGAATTTAAGTAGCTGCTGGAGTCAAAAGAAAATTTTATTTTGCAGGCAAAAATATCAAAATAATTGCTGCCATTCTGATGTTCTTTTTCATGAAATAGCCTGACTGCCTCATATAGATTCATGTCATTCATCGCCGTTTACCCATTATCCTTATCGTGAGGATATCTGCCATCAGACAAACTAATGGGAGTTATTCCGCTGATATTACTACCTCCATTCTCGTTTACCGTTTTAAATTCAAGTTTGATTTTTTGAACATAGCTGCTTTCATCTTTCGATGACATATCTCCTTTTGCAGATAAAATTGATAACAGCTTAATATCAAAGCCTACACCGGCAGTATCATTTTGAACAAAGACACAATTTGCTTCAAGGGTTAATTTGTCTGTAACAAATAGTCTCGGTAAACCGCTTTTCCGTCTTTCTTCTTCACTTTCCATCAGTTCCTTCTGAATGATTTTTATTGCTTCACCTAATGAAATACTATCGTCTAATATTTTATCAAACATCCGACCTCTACCTCCTTAATTATAAATTCAATGATAACACAATATACCATATTATGTAAATTTAATTTTCAAATTGGAACCGGAACAATGGTTCAATCTTTATTAATGGTTAATATAAATAAAATTACAAATATTGACATTTCAATAAGGATAGCCTATTATAATTTACATAATAATCCAATTATGTATAATGGTATAAAAAATTAAAAAGGAGATTGTATAATATGGTAAATATGAGAGTAAGAACTGTAAGAACACTATTAGTAACTATCTTGGTTTTAGTTTGTATGGTTTCATCAGTTTTATCAGTTTCTGCAGCTTTTGTGCCCTCACAGGCTGTACCGTTCGCAAACATGTCAAATGGTGGAAATAAATATATTTATTCGGATAATCCAGAAATGTTATGGGATGGTACTGGTACTCAAGGAAATGGATGGGTTAACAATTTTAATGGAAGGTCAGGAGCATATACAACTGAAGAAACCTTAGCAGTCAATACATTATATGATGCTTATTTTTATCATATTAATAAGACAACAAGCAAAAATATAAAAGTAGGCGTGTATATATATGCTACTACGGCAGGAACTGTTACTACACTTAATAAATCAGTGGCAAATACTGGAACATCATCATTTCCTGATTATGAGATGTGCGCAAATGTTGAGACTGGATACCAAAAGAGTACTAACTATACTACTCAGTCATTAGCTGCTGGTACTGGTACATTTATTGCCAGTGATCAAATAGGACCATTAACCTTAGTTAATGGCCATGTTATGTTTAAAGTTTCATCGAGTATGAAATGCAGAATAGTATTTTATGATGCATCAGTTACGACTATTAATCCTAACACTCTTGGAAAAGCAATTCCTATGTCAACTGGAACAACTGCGACCTTTGTCGGTGATGTTAAATATGCAGATTATAATTATAATTCAGTTTCAACAAATGGCAGTCATGGATTTTATTTAGCTACAGCAGGGTCAGATATGTCATTTAATACGGGAGAATATGAAACTGGTTCTAATGCCATAAACAGTAATAATCAATTAATGGGAAATTATGGTAGAGTTTATAATATGGTATTAAGTAACTGTGCCGGTAAAACTTTAAGAATTACGCCTGATTGGGGTACAATTTGGAATTCTTCAAGTGGGACTTGGCTGGTTCGTGAAGCTTTAGCTTATTGTCCGGGTGGATCAACTAGTTCTTGGACATATAAGAAAATACATAGTATATACAATAAAAGAGAAACTGGGCAAACAACTCCAACTAGTTATACAGGAACAGAGCTCACTTATATTGATGTTGTTGTTCCAGCAGGTAATAATAGTTATAATTTTAAATTTATTCTTCCAGGTTCAAATTTCGGAAATGTTTATTTTAAATTTATTAATTAGTAGATTACCAACCTTAATAAATAGTTAAACTACATATTGGATTATTCTAATTAAAAATCCTCATTGATTATGAACTGTTTTCCGTCAAGTAGACAATTAAAAAAATATAAATCTTTTCTGCCAGTAGGTAATACCTACTGGCAGTTTTTATGCTATTTCAAAGGTACTTCTTAAAGTTCATAAGGCGTAACTTGATAAACATAATAATTATATCAATCCAGGCTTTTATGAATAAGCAATCCTAAATTCTTTTACATATACACAACTATCTGACTCTGCTCCATTTGATGTAGCATAAACACCAATGGTATTACCAACAAAACCGCCGGCAACCTCTGTACTCATTTCATGGATATCCACATCTTCTAATATGGTGGTTTCTCCCTCCGTTCCCAGCAGAAGGAAATCCGCCTTCTGCCCATGGCCTTTAATCATAAATCTAAGTACCAAGGAATCCGGTGTCTTTGTATCCCATAACATATTAGTATTAATATATTGCTCTCCTAATATCTGATCGATTCCTTTTATAACTTTTACAACCTGTAATACCGGCTGCTCTACCGTTTCTCTGACTTCTTTTTTAGCACGGAATAGTATATGATATTCATTACTTTGAAGAATTACCAGACCAGCTTCTTCCCCTTCTTTTAATTCCCCGAGCAAAATGGTAAGTTTAGCTTCGTACTGATAATCTAGCTGTCTGAGTCCTAAATAAGCCGGACAGGCCAGCTCTTTTAAGGTTTGAGGAAGACAGGAAAGTTTTAATTCTCCCTCTTGATAGTGCCAAAATTCCTTTCTGGTATTTCTTAGTTTAACGATATCAAAGGTGTTCTCTCCGGTTAAATCAAGGGTCTGTACCCATTTATCCGTCTTCTCGCTGCCGTCAAAGGGCAGTTCCACCTCCTCCTCTAATTTACCTACTCCTGGATTAACTACTGGCCAACCATCTTCCCAGACAACTTTAGCCAGAAAGGTTTCCCTTCCAAGCCCTACATAACCTTCGCATCTTCTGCTGGCTAGCATTACCATATACCAGTTTCCTGCTGTATCATCCACCAGGTCAGCATGCCCTACATAGATTACAGGATAATCTTTGCCCAGATGCCTGTGGGTTAAGATTGGATTGTTAGGATTATTCTCATAAGGTCCCCATATATTCCTGCTTCTCGCAGTGGTCACCGCATGGTTTGGTCCAGTACCGCCTTCTGCAATCATCAGGTAATAATAGTCGTCCTTCTTGTACAGATGCGGTCCTTCCGGCCAGATAACATCCTTTAAGGCTCCCTTCCATATAGCCTGACTCTTACCGGTAAATTTCATAGAGCTAAGATCCAGCTCCTGCACCCAGATTTCCCAGTCTCCGTTATATCTGACTCCCTCTGGATTGGGTCTTGTCCCTACGTAATAACAGGTGCCGTCGGTATCAAAGAAAAGACTTGGGTCAATCCCCTGTGCTTCTTCTCCAAGATAATAAGGCTCCGACCAGGGACCACTGGGATCTTTTGCAGTAACTATAAAATTACCTCCCGCGGAAACATTGGTGGTAATCATATAGAAAACACCATCCCAGTACCTGATAACCGGCGCAAAGATTCCCTGAGAATGCTGGCACCCCTCCAGGGGAAGCTGTGAATTTCTATCAAGCACATTACCAATCTGCTGCCAGTGCGCCAAATCCTTGCTGTGCCAGACCGGAACTCCCGGAAAATAGGCAAAGGTTGAATTTACAATATAGAAATCTTCTCCCACCCTGCATATAGAAGGGTCCGGGTAAAACCCCGGGAGTATTGGATTTTTTACTTTTATCATTTCTTTATTCCTCTCTTATTAATATTTATTTTGTGGTATAGCGTTGATATTTTATAACCGTTCGTTTTCCTACGTCGGATATTTTCCTGAAATCCCAAATACCTTCAATTTAATTACTATTCTTTAAATACTGAATCCCTTCGACTTAATTACTATAGCGATGTAAGTTTACATTTAACTTAACTGACTACTCCTTACTATCATATACAAAATTCTCAAAATCCGCCCTTCCTCCGATTTCCTTGGTAGCATAATGGAATAATCCCACACGGCAGCCGGTAAAATGGTCCAACCTGAAATATAATCTGTGTTTTATACCAAGGCTGTTCCATTGCCCCTTATCCTGGTAATAAAATTCTGCTGTGTCTGCTCCGTCCGTAAAATCAGCCTGGACTTTTAACGTCACCTTATTATCTAAAAAAGGAATTCGTTCAAATTCTCTTCCTGGTTTTTTATCTCCTCCCTCTTCTCCCCAGATACTCTCCTCTGGATTCCGTTCTTTTGCAATCATGACCAGATAGTACTTACCCTCTTCCCTGGTAAGACCGATAAGCCCATAGCACCCCTGTAAAGCACAGATTCCGGCAAAATCCCCATTCTTTAGTCCGCTGCCGTCAACCGTGACCGACATCTCGCAGGCTGGACCTGTCATACGCTGAGTTAAGGTATTTACGGCAAGTCCCACATTAGGACTTAATTGACCGGTACGAAGGCGCAGGGCGCCAGGTCTTTCTGTTACCGACCAGAGGTCATGGTTTGGGGTATGATTCCATTCCCATACCTTTTTTAAGGATACTTCTCCCTTATCATCTGGTTTGTAAAAAAAATCATCACTCTCTGTAAGGGGTTTATATACATGAGCTGCACGGGTACTTTTTACCTCTATCTGCTTTGGTATCTCTCCATCAATCCCAAAGACGGGAAAATCATTTTCCCAATGCATCGGCACTAATACCGGAATACGACCAATGGCACCATGATCCTGAAATAACATGGCATACCAATCTCCGTCAGGGGTATCCACAATTCCTCCCTGGGCCACTCCGGCATTATGGTATCCCATATCATCATCCAGAATATCCCTTCCGGTAAACTCTCCCTCCAGGGAATCGGATACAAAACAAGCTTCCACTCTCCGACCGGTACCATTCGACAACCAGTGAATAAAGAACAGGTAATATTTCCCATTAATCTTATACAGGTGGCTTCCCTCATAACCCAGTCTAATATCCTCACTGTCCTTTACAACCATTCGGTGCAGACCATTCCTTTTAGGTCCTGTTAAATCTTCATCTAGTTCTGTTAAGTAGATTTCTTTATTGCCATATACAAGGTAAACCCTGTCATCCTCATCAAATAAAAGAGAGCAGTCATGGTAGAAGCCGCTGATATTCTGCTTTCTCCAGGGACCGGTAATATCCTCTGCCTGATAAAGATAGGTTTTTCGGGTATCATTGGCTACAAAGCATACGTAAAAGGTGCCTTTATGATAGCGGAGAGAGGCTGCCCACATTCCTTTGCCATAAATACTTAAGTTATCTTCAAGTTTCTGTCCGGGGGTGTTATCTAATTCCTCAAATACATGGGTAATGATTTCCCAGTGTATTAAGTCAAACGAGCGAAGGATGACTCCTCCTGGCATAAAATGCATGGTTGTACTAATCATATAATAGGTGTCTTTTACTCTGATTACATCCGGATCCGGAAAATCAGAAAAGATTATGGGGTTTTTATTCATATGCATGTAAATCCTTCCTTCTTTTATATTTGTTTTTAATTCTCGATCTTGGCTTACAGCCTCTTTTCTCTTTATACCTTCTTTTATCTATTGATTTTCAATCTTTCTATATCTTATATGGCTTCCTATATCTATAGCTTCCTATATCGGCTTATATCTTTTGATATTTATTCAACTTATGACTGTTCATTCAAGTTAATCATAATTCAGTTATACTAATTATAGTAACTTGTTATTTATGCTTCAATGATACATCCTAGCAAATAGTTGACCTATCGTAGGATTCTAATTATTTTACAAAAATACTGTCTTTGAAATTTTCCCAATCCAGCAAACCAATCGGCTTTAAACTTCTGCTTCCTATGGCGCTTATCCATATCCATGCATTTATATATAATAAAATGCAATAATCCACTCCATAAAAACCAAATGAGGCTGTTGCAAATTAAAGTATGTCAACCTGGGCATAGAATAGGGATTATATTTTACAAATATTTCGTTCCAAATTCCCGCGATTATGCGGCTCCATTCTCTTTCGTGCAGCCATTCGCGCATACTTTCCAAAAAATATTTGTTAAATATAATCCCTATTCTCTCCCAGGCAATTTACTCTTTGATTTGCAACAGCCCCGTATGGTACTAAATAAGCCCCCAGTATAAAATGAGGGCTTATTCAAAAATTTAACTATTAACTAATCATTCTAATTAGCAGGTAAAGGTATCAGACCTATCTATTATTCCAGAGGAGTAGTAACCTCACTTAAATCCACATTGGTATCAGCAGCTGCACTTTTCGGGGCGGCATTAAACTTCCACCAGTTTAAGTTAAAGAGATAGCCGCTTCCGCCTGTAAATTTAAAGTACAGGTCATGGACACCGGTAACTTTGCTTACCGCAGCAGATTTTAAAGTCCAGTTCTGCCAGCCGCCGGTACCAGAAACCGCACAGGTTCCAAGTAGGGTACCGTTTAAACTGTCAAGACGGATTTCTATGTTTCCGCCGCTTGTATCGGAGGCTACTCTTGCATCAAAGGAGCTTGCACCACTTCCAAAGTCAACACCTTTTACTTTAATCCAGTCACCATTTTCAATATAACCTACATTTCGTCCCCCCTCGTTGCAGGCTTCTGTCTGAATACCACTTTCCTGAGCCATGGTTTCAGCTTCATTATTTACATAGGGATTAACATTTTTTAACTGTGTCAAACCTGCTGTAGTTGGTGTAACCTGCTGTATGGTACCATCAGAATTGTAATTCATCTTATCGATACACATGTTTCTCTGATAAACCCTTACGTCGGAAGCAAGACCGTTCGAAGCTGCAAGTGCCCGGTTGTGATAAGCAACATACCAGTTTCCGTTAAAGGAAAATATGGACTGGTGATTATTATTGGAATCATTCTGGGGTGGATTGGGAAGTATTGTGCCTTTATACGTAAATCCAGCGGTAGGGCTGTTACTTACCATATAATCGATTTTTGCAGCTCCCTGGGAAAAATCTGTGGAATAGGAAAAATAGTATTTTCCGTTATATTTGTGCATATAGGATGCTTCAAAGAAGCGAGGCGCCGTCATCTTTATGGCGGAACCATTAATACTTACCATATCGCTGTTTAACTTGATAACTCTAATATTTCCCTCCCCATTACCGCCAAAGTACAGATATGCCTGACCATCATCATCAACAAAGGCACAAGGGTCAAAGCACCAGAAACCGGAAGGCGGATTCACACCAGGCGTACTGCCGTTAACCAGCGGACCGCTTCTGGTATCCTTAAACGGACCGGTAGGGCTATCACTTACTGCTACTCCGATACCGTTTCCACCATTTCCGTAATACATATAAAACTTATTATTCCGGTAAACAACGGAAGGTGCCCAGGACAAAGTGGCCCAGCTTGAATCAGCTTTGGCTGTGAATACTTCGCCGTGGTCAGTCCAGTTTTTCAAATCATCGGAAGAGATACAGGTAATATCATTAATAATATAACCTGCTCCGGATTGATATACATCATGGGAACCATATAAATAAACCCGTCCATTATACACCAGTGCACTTGGATCCGCAGCATAACGCTGATAGAAAATAGGATAATCCGCAAATGCAGTTGTCTGACCAAAGAAAGATGTAAGCAGGACAAGTATTGCCAGTATTGTAAATACCTTCATCTTTTTAAACATATATACTCCTTTTCTATTCGGACCAATTATTATAAACCCCCAATTGGTCCGAATCCCATCATTATATAATTTTTATATCCTGAAACAAAGTGTTAGTTTACTGATTAGTCTCGTCTACGCAGATTAAGCAGTAATAACCTTCCTCTCCTACAGGGACGCAGCAAAAGCAAACCATTTTATGTAATAGGATATCATATCAATTACAGCGTAATACATTCTGTATAACCCCAGGCTGTGAATAACTGCCATAAATTTCTGCCGCTGCGGGCAGCCTGTCCATCTCTTAAGGCCGATTGCAGCAGGATTCTTTAAACTATTTTGACCTTTGCTTTGGCTTTTTCAGTATTTTTATCCTTTAATGAACCGTATACCCAGCATCTGTATATGCCTTAAGAACACTGTTGTAAGAGGCTTTCGGAGTATTCAGGCTGCTGAATAATAAAGGCTTATTAGAAGATCTCCAGGAAACACTGTCATATAAGCCCCACCAGGTGATACCGGTAATATTGCCTCCGGCCTTTTTCACAGAAAAGATAGCGGAAAACAAATCATAAACATAACTTGCCTGTGCGGAATCCGAAGAATTACCAACATCAAGTTCTGTAATCTGAACCTCTAAACCGGTATTAACAAATTTCTGTAAGGCCGCTTTATAAGAGGTCACAGAAGGATAGGAAGTAGACAGGTGGGACTGCATACCGATACCGGTGCAAAGCTTCGTTCCGGAATTAATGAAATTAACCAATGCTATCATGTTATCTGTTACTTCATATTCATTATAATCATTGTAAAATAGGGCTACGGAATCCGTTAAACCAAAGTAGCTAAGCGTATCATGTGCATATTGGAAAGCATTTTTTACATAGGAAGGAGTTGTTCCCAGGTTTGAACCATAGATAGAAGACCAGCCGGAAGGACCTGCATGAAGATATTCATTCACGACATCCCAGGCATAGACTACACTGCCATAATTCCCAGTATATACATGATTCATAAAGCTCTTTATATAGAGTTCCATTCTGGCATTCATCACTGCCTGACTAACATAGGAACCGCTTGAACTGTAACCGGTTCTAAAAAACCAGTCCGGAGTCTGACCATGCCAAACTAAGGTATGGGCACGAAGTTTTAATCCGTTATTATAGCAAATCTGCAGAACAGAATCCACTGTACCAAAATTAAGTGAGGGCACAGTACTTTCGGTGTAACCGGAAGGAATATAGTATCCACTATTCTGAGCCTGGCTAACAGAAATTAACTTTGGTGAAGAACCCAGTATGGAATCTGGTTTCATCTCATTTTCCATGGTGATGCTGTTATATTGGGTCTTCATTGTAGTAAGGGTCTGGGTATCTCTTAACTGGTTTGAATTAACTGCTACACCGGAATGGGATAACTCTACTCCATAAGTGCTTAATAAGGTGCCAGTAACAGGCGTACTGTCAGTCATGGTAAAGGTAACTCTGTTAACCACTGCTGAATAGCTGTTTGTATCCTGGGCCATAATACCAATGCTGTTAACCATAGCAGTGGTGTTTGGCGCAAAACTAACATCAGAAGTACCGGCCTTAAAATTGTAATTAACCGCAGCCTGGCTGCCAGCCGTATCATAGAGTTTAAAGGCTGTCTGTCCGTTAGGACTGGATGCGTTAAAGGTTACGCTTGTGCATTTTGACATGTCCAGGGTCTCCGGCAGATTAAATTTAATCTCTCTGTACTGCCCGGAAAAGTTAATCGTAGCCGATCCATTGCTGATCGAATAAGTTGCTCCCCAAGCCGATTGATAAGTCATTGTGTTAAAATTATAAGTTTTTGTGGTTGCTGCATGAGCCATAGAGGAAGGAATTGCTGCTGTAAGAACCATAAGAAGTGCTAAGGTAAAGCCTAGAAATTTTTTTTGTTTGTCATTCCATTTTTGTAACATAATAACCTCCTTAATAATTTATTAAACAAGCAGACCCCGCATATCTGCCATGTTTCTAAATAATACTTGGAATCGCTCCCTAACTTCATTCCATATTCCTTCGAGCAATTCAGGTGGTCTTATATATTATCTGGATAACGTTCTATTCAATTAGATTCTACATAATAGTAAGTAATGTTAGCTTAATATTGCTATTCTTATTATCAATTAACCTTATTGCAGTTTTATTATTTATTAGCAGCTTTTTTTAAGCTATTATTAGTCTTATTAAATAAAATACAATTATTATTAGTTATTTAGTTAATTCAATCAGTTTTGTATACACATTTAGTTGGTTTACCTCCATTATATAGTTAATAAATAGTTTGGACAATGCAAAATAATTGTAAATTATTGACACATTATATCATTTATTTCTACTATTTCTACAAGTTACCAATGTACTTTATCTATTATTAAACCAGATAAGAATAACATTAAAAAACCTCTTTATAGTTACAAATTCAAAACTTATCTTAAAAATATGCTTAATAAAATGTCTCCACAATGACTGAAGAACAGTTAAATTGACCTATCCTTTGATTATTTACTTATAAAAATCAAAGGATAGTTGTATTCAAGTTTTAACCCTTTACTGCTCCGCTTGTTAATCCGCTGATTAGATACTTTTGCATAAATAGGAATATTAATACTACCGGAATAATAGTAACGACTGCAAAGGCCGTTAAGTAGCTCCATTTTGTTCCATACTGCCCCATAAAATTAAATATACCAGAGGTAATCGGTCTTCTAATCTGGTCTTGTATAAATGTCATACCATAAGCTAAATCACCCCAGGCATATAAAAATGAAAATATGGCACATACGATTATGCCTGGATAGGCTATAGGTACAAGAATACGAAGAAATGCTGTAAACCTGTTACAACCATCTATGTAAGAAGCTTCCTCTATATCCTTTGGTATGGAAGCAAAGTAGTTTTTTAATATCAGTACGGAAAAAGGAATTCCTATGGTTGCGTCAGCGAGTATAGCAGATAACGGTTTATTTATTAAATCCATGTTTCGGAACATGATAAACATCGGTGTTAAAATTACAGAAACCGGAAGCATCTGGGTAATTAAAAAACCCAAAACACATAGCTCCATACCCTTAAACCGGTATCTGGCCAAACCATAGGAGGCTGGTACGGAAAGTATAACCGCAATTATCATACAGCTAAGAGATATAAACATACTGTTTCCAAAGGAGCGGAACATATTAAAATCTCCGCTTTTCAGCTGCGATGCATAAGATAAAAGATTTAATTTCTTTGGAAAAAGTGTCGGAGGAATCTGAAAGATTTCCTGCTCTGTCTTTAAAGAGGTTACTATAATCCAGTAAACCGGAAATAGTAATATCACTAACAGCAATAAAGAAATCACACAAAAGAATATATTTTTTCTGCCATAGATTTTATTCGTATCCTCCATTAGATTTCCTCCTTCCGATTGGTTACTCTTAAATATAACAAGCTAACAAGAAACAACATTACAAACAATATATTGGCCACTGAGGCCCCCTGACTATATTTAAACAAACCAAAGGATAATTTGTAGGAATAGGTAGAAAGTAAATGTGTGGAATTAACCGGTCCGCCATTGGTCATAACATAAACTAAATCAAATACCTTAAAGGTATAGATAAAGCCCAGGATCAGTACGGATTCAATGGTAGGCTTTAATAGAGGCAGTGTTATACGAAATAAAGTCTGCCGTTTATTCGCCCCGTCAATAGACGCGCTTTCTTTTAGTTCTACCGGTATCAACGTTAGACCGGAGGACAGTAAAATCATATTAAAGGGTATTCCAATCCATATATTCGTAAAGATAAGGGAAGCCATGGCGGTCTTAGGTGAAATAAGCCAGTCAATGGGTCTGCTGATTATATGTAATTGCTGTAGTACCTGATTTATGATACCTACGTTGGAACTGAACATAAATTTAAACATAAGTGCAGTTACAGTTATTGGTATCATCCAGGGAATCATTAATAATCCCCTGACTGGTTTGGATAAACTGAACTTTTTCTCAAAAAATAAAGCCAGGGCAAACCCGAACAGGAACTGAAAAATCAGTGATAGAATTGTAAAAAGAAAGGTGTTATATACAGAAGTTCTTAAAACAGTATCCTGCAGCAATAATTTATAATTATCCAGTCCGATAAAGGGCTTCACAGCCTTATTTATCGTCATGACCGTAACATCCTGAAGACTTAATATAATATTACTTATGATTGGATAGCCAACAAAGAATAACATATAGAGCATGGCTGGCAATATATATAAGATTCCGGCATTATCATATCGAAAAAACTTTTTTATTCGTCTCATGCAGACCTCCCAGGTATTAACTTATGCTCCGCTAACAGACAGGCGTCCACGAAAAATCGTGTACTTTCACTTTTTACCAATCTCAACTCCATGGTACTTTGTGTTACTGCCACAAATAAGCAGAATGAAAGAATCTATACTAAAATCTTGATTCGAGTGTCAAAAGTCTCACCGTCTGCATTTTATGAATACCGGTGTAATATTTATGATAGTAACTATTACGCTGGTATTCATTCAAAATGCGAATTCGATCCTTTGACACTCGAATCAATCCTATTGTTTTAAAATCCCATCTATTGTGGTTTGCGCTTTCTCGGCAGCGTCCGCTGGGGTACTGGTTTCGGTTATTACCTCATTAAAAGCCAGGGAAATTGCATCTGATATCTCAGGCCAGCTTGCATGTGGTCCTCTTGCCTTAGCATACTGCATTTCTTTAATGAAATGCTGCATAACGGCATCCCCTTCATACTGGGTCTGGGCCACATCTTTTCTGGAAGCAATATATCCAAATCCATCTATGTAGCTTTTTACTTCATCTTTACTGGTTACATATTTAATAAACTCTAAGGATGCTTCTGCATTTTCATTTTTAATAATTGCAAAGTTCTCACCGCCAAGACCGGACACATCTTCCTTATCTTTTGGTATCATGGCTACATTCCAGTGCAGGTCCGGGGCCTGGCTGCGCATAGTTGGTACTTGCCAGGTTCCATTAATCATCATGGCCAGATTCCCGGAGATGAACTGATTCATGGTATCCCCCTGTGTCCAGTTTATGGCCTCTTTAATCATGGAACCGTTTTTTACCAGGTCACCGATAAAGGTCAGTGCTTTTATCCCTGCTTCGTTATTAATTTCATAGGAGGTTGTTCCGGCTGACCACATCCAGGGAAGGAAATTAAAAGTACCCTCTTCATTCTGCAAGGCACTAAAGGCAAAACCGCTTACCTTATCTGTGGTTGTTTTTTTAGCCACTTCGGCTAATTCCTCCCAGGTGGCAGGAACTTCACAACCGGCAGCCTTTAACATATCTTCATTATAAAATAATGCAAGACAATTACTTCCAAAGGGAACCCCATACAATTTACCATCTACAGTACAGGAACTAATCGGACCGTCATAGTATTGGCTTACATCTATTTTTCCTGTTATATCTTCAAATATTCCCATAGCTGCATATGCCGCATGGTCAGGGTTATCAATAATTACGATATCCGGAAGTTCTGAGGCTGTAGCACCGATGGACAACTGCTTTTTAAAATCTGCAAAGGGTACATATTTTGCCTCAACTGTAACAGTTTCCTGTGTGCCATTGTATTTCTTTAGAATTCCATCCAATAACTGCTGATGGGATTCATTCTCCCAATAGTACCAGATGACAATATTCTTTTTTTCTCCGGCACTTTTAGCAGCTGTTTCACTGTCTTTGTTATCCGTACCGTTCTCTGCGGCTATATTAGCCGTATCCTTTGTATCCTTTGTTCCCTTACAGCCGGCAAGTAAACTCACTGCCAATACGAATAAAAGCAGAACCGATAATAACTTTTTCATAAATTCCTCCTCAATATGTTTTAAAGCCTGCTGCAATAAGTGGTTCATAAGCTTATAACAGCCGCTCTTCTTAATTTGTAAGGTAATTATATAATATGGATATTTAAGCAGAAACAGAAAAAACCTGTAAAAGGATGAATTTCCTAATATCAAAATCAGACAGTAAAATCCCGGTTCAGGTTGTGAAAGGAAAGACTTATCCTCCTAAGCCTTAAGTCAGACATAAAAAGTCCAGGTTATTTGTACATTTTTCTATATTCCGTGGGAAGAAACCCGGTTGCCTCCTTAAAGACCTGACTGAAATATTTAGGGTCTCCATAACCGGATTTATCAGCTACCTCATATAATTTTAAATGAGTACCAATTAACAATTCTTTGGCTTTTTTTATGCGGAAGTTTTTTATGTAGGAACTAAAGTTAATACCCATTTCCTTATGAAACTGTGTTCCAAGATATTCAGGTGTAAGATTTAACTTAGCCGCGATTTCATCCAGGGTAATCCCCTGGTTATAGAATTCATGGACCAGACTTTTTGCTCTTTGGATGGTAAAACTAATTGCATCCTTTGCTGATTCTTTTTCAGTGAATTGGCTTATAAAATGTATCAGGGTTTCTTCCAGTTCATTTAAGGTAATTGCAGCCATAAGCCTTTTCAGATATTCCTGCTGTTCAAAATTCTCGTATTTTCCATAATCTATTTCTTTTGATACATTAATCATGGACCATAAGAAACGGACAAAACATTCCTTAATTTCTTTGGGTGAATATATATTCCCTTTTCTGAAATGATTGCAGAAATCCTTTCTAGATAGTTCTAATTTTTTATTGTCAAGTGTACAAAGTGCAGTCCGCATCCGGTTCTCAATCTCAATGGGATAGGATAAAGGAAGGGTCTGAATCTTATTTACTTTTGGATAAGTTACCATAATATCATCGCCTAACACAATATTCCAATCCATATTTTTTTGCAGTATCTGATAATTACTTCGCAGTTCATTTATACCTTTAAAACGAATCCACCCAAAACAGGCTTCCAGGGTTTTATCCCTTTTTATATGAAGCAATACTCTATTCTGAAACCATCTCTCCAATTCCTGCTCCTCTGTGCAGGAATAGATAATGCACACAACTGCATTGTTTGGAGCTACTTTTAAAAGACTATATTTTAGTGCTTTTTCTTTTAGTATTGTTTGGAATTCTCTTATGATTTTTTTATGGTTTTCTTCATAGTGATTGCCAAGGTAAGCCATGATTAGTATAAAGCTGCTATTTTCATCCAGATTATAACTATCTTTTAAATACTTAACCGTCTTACTATCTGCCGTGATTCCCCCTAATAACAGACTGTAAAAAATTGTGTTCTGCGTTCTGATTTCTTCCGGGTTCCTTGTATCTTTGTCTTCCTGGGTCAGTTGTATTTCTATAGTATTAAGGGCCTGAGTCAGTTCATTGACTGATATTGGCTTTAAAAGATACTCATTTACCCCTAATTTAATAGCCTGCTTTGCATAATCAAAATCAGAGTATGCGCTAAGGACAATTACCTTTACCGGAATGTTTCTTTCTTTTAATTTATGAAGCATCTCAAGTCCGTCCATTTCATTCATTTTGATATCTGTTATTACTAAATCCGGTCTTGTCTGCTCAATCAGTTCCAAACCCCTTAACCCGTTTTCTGCCGCACCTGCAATAATATGTTCCCTGTTATTTTTTTTAATTAAATTAATAATTCCCTCACGGATCCTAATCTCATCTTCAACTATTACCACTCTCATTGTTATTCCCCCCGATTCCTATAACTTTTGGAATGTTTATAATAATACTTGTACCCTCACCTGATTTGCTTATGAATTTGACTAATCCAGCCGCTCCATAATACATTCTTATTCTGCCGATTGCATTGCTGATGCCAATATGACTGTTAACCTCCTCACTGCCATCGGTACCCTTATTAATCTGCTTAACCACTTTTTCCGACATCCCCTTTCCATTATCCGTTATCATAATACGAATGGTATCCGACTCCTCACTTATCATAATTTCCAGTATATGATTTTCTTTCCTTCCATCAAAGCCATGCAAGATAGCATTTTCCACAAAGGGCTGTAATAACAGCTTATGTATAAAAAATTCCTGCACATTAGGCTCTACCTGTAATAAGAACTGAAAAGAATCCTTAAACCTGGTCTGCTGTAAAAACACATACTGTTTTAGCCAATCAACTTCCTTTCTTATTTCAACGACACCATTACTCTTATCAACTCCATACCGTAATATCTTTGCCAGAGAGTTGATTGCATTACTGATTTCATATTGCTCTTTATCAATAGCCAGCCAGTTAATGGTATCCAGGGTATTATAGATAAAATGAGGATTTATCTGGGCTTCTAAGGCAGTAATTTCTGCCTGACGCTGCCCCTTAATGGCTGCCTTTTCTTTTTCTATGGATTCTCCTAATTCTGTAATCATATGGTTAAATTGGTCGGCAATAATTTCTACCTCCACAGGCATATGGTTTCCGGCTTTAACCTGAGTAGTTAACTTTCCATTCTCCACTGCCTTCATTGCTTTTACAATCTGCCCTATGGAACTAGTTAAATGATTTGTTACAAATATTATTATAATAATCAGCAGGAATACCGAAAGAACAATTACCATAATGATAAGCTTTTGCTGGTTGGTCATCTGACCGATTATATTACTTTGATCGGAAATATTGATAATACTCCATTTCCTGGATTCATCATAAATACGGTAAACTTTCATAAACCTTCCTGTTAAAAATCCATTTGTTCTTACAAAGTTCTTATACTCCTGGTTCTGTTGGTCCTCTATCGTGGTATCAATAATTTTATTTCCCACTCTTTTGCTATCTTTAAAGGATACCAAATATCCGTTATTGTCCGTGATCAGGGTTAAATTATTGAGGTCTTCTCCATTATTTATCCCCTGGTTCCGGCTGCAGATCTCGTTTAATAATTGTTCATCTATACTTAAAATAATAATGCCATTTTTCTTATTTATCTTCTTATAATCTACAATACGGTGAGCCATATGAAACAAATAATATGACTGGGAGTTAAATTCTGCCGCGTATTTTGTAGACAGGAAATCCGTCTGATTCATAGCACTGACCGTATCATACAGTTCCATCGAGGTCACTCCATAATTCTCCATCCACTTTATATTCGTGGTGGAAGTAGCCAGTTTATCATAAAATACGATATCACCCCGATCTGTAATAACCGTGATACACTGTATGTAGGGTTTTACATTGGCTATCCCCCTAAGGGTTCTTCTTAACTGATTACGGCTTACCGCAACATCCTCCCTTTTTACAATCTTATCCACCAGCTCCACGATATAATCATCGGTATACATCTGATATAACAAGTCTTCATAAGAAGACAGGACTACATCATAGTAGTTTTTTGTCTGGGACAGATTTGTCACATTCAGTTCATCTACATTATTCTGAACGATGGTTGTTATATTGTAGTAAGAGAATAAATTAATTGCCACAATCGGTATAATTGATATCATGCAAAATGAGACAATTAATTGATATTTAAAGCTTCTTTTTCTTCTGATCTTCCTCATCTTTTCCTTTTGTCTTACGTTACTGTAAGACGCCCCCATCCAGGATTTTTGGCTTTTTATTATCACGATTTACTACGTTTATTTATTTATGCTTTTTTCCTCTTTTATTATTTGTGCTTTCACTTAGCTTTTAAATTACACTATTTACTGTTTTTACTATTTGTGTTTATAGTTAGCCTTCATGATCTAAATTGTATTACTAGTTTAATAAATTTTTCGTTTACTTGTTCTACACAATTTACGTTATTTGTCTGAATCTTATCGCCTTACCTATCTTATCTATCTTATCTTTATCTCTTAGCATATCTCTGAACACCATATATCCTTTACTACTATCATAAAATAATTGGTTATTTTTGTCTATTATTTTAAATTTTTTACATCCGTTGACGAGGTACAAAAACAGGACCTTTCAGATGAATTCCGAAAGGCCCTGAGGTTTAAGTACAGCCTATTATGCTAAGACTGCCAGTAGCTAATTAATTTCAATATAATCAAGTTCTGCATATCCCGTTCCTCCGGAGAAACCTGGACTTCCCTTTGCCAAACGGATAATATTAATGCCTGCTTTTAGATTTACACTTACATTCACACTTCCAAACTGTCCCCATCCCGCCGTTGCCGGATAATTAACTGTGGACCAGGAACCATTATTATAAGCTAATCCCTGGGTTGCAGTAGAGCCTGTCCCGTTGGCATATCTTATTGTCATGGTATAGGTCTTAGTAGTTGGTACATTCACAGTAAAATCTACAAAACTATATCTTGGCATAGTGGTATCATTATAATCGATCTGGGCTACATACCTGCCCTCTGAAGCATTAGAGCCGGAGCTAATATTAGCTTCTGTTATAGCCGCCTTTTCTGCCTCATAGCGTACCTGGGTATTACTGATTCCAGGGGTAATATAGATGCGGTAACCATCGGTTCCATTGCAGCCGGTTACCGGAACTGTTATCTGACCATTAGTAACCGGATAATTGCCTGCCGTCACCGTAAGCGGACCGGCGGATACGGTATCCTTACTCGTCCAGCTTACTTTCTCGACTTTTACGGTGGCGTTAGCACCAATAAAGGAGGGAATATTTCGAAATACTACATTAACTGACCCGTCATTAATTCCGCCAAACAATAAGGAAACATACTTAGCGCTATCATCCACGCAGGCAAACCCGTCTACCTGATCACTGTTGTCATTAGGCGGAGTTACACTGACCATGTTTCCGCTCATATCACCATACCATTTGTAAAACCACCAGCCTGCTCCTTTTTGAGTATTGCTGGCTAAAAGACTTCCCAGTCTGCCCGGTGCCCCTGTCCACCACCAGGTAATACAGGCGGAGTCTACTTTGTATCTTTCAAATTTAGCAATAAACCGGGCTGACGGTCCGGGAGCCCCTTCCTTTGCATGGTCCGTATCGCAGTATTCATTAATACTAATGGGTATAGCAGCAATACCAAGGGAGGTTTCAAGCGCCCTGTAATCTCTTAGATTAGAGGCGGTACTTGTGTTTGAAGACAGTTCATGCCAGCAGATAATATCCGGCAGGCAGTTATTAGCCTTACAATAGGTTAAAAAGCTTGACATTCTGGAATGATTATAATAGGAATAGGATGGTCCTATTATTTTTGCCCCAGGATCAGCCGCTCTTATTGCCGAAAAGGTCTGTGACCACATGTTTTCAAAACTTCCATTTGAAGATTTCCAGGTACCATCCGGTTCATTCCAGATTTCATAACCATAAAAATTACTGTATCCGGAAGCCTTTTTATCCGCAATGACTGACCGAACGGAATTTAACCAGTTTGTCATTCCAGAAAAATTATAAGGCCAGCCCGGAAAGATATCTGCCAGCCGTATCATTACCTTTCCGGTAGTACCACTTAGCCTGCCGGCAACCGGAATGGCTGCTCCGATAGGCTGCTGATACCCAGAACCGGCTCTTGCCGGATTTGTAAATACACCTGGCTTTAAAGGTGCCACCAATGCTGATATGTTAGCCGGTATGGTTTCCGTAATGCCATATAAGGAACCACTGGCACAATGGGTAACCGGTCTTAAGGTTGTCCCAAGGTCTACGCTAAGTGTCGAGGCTGCTGCTGCATTCGTATAGGGGAACATACTGACTAACATAATGATACCTAATAAAAAAACTGCCGCTCGTTTCATATATAACCTCCTCATAATATTATTATATCGTTTCCATTCGTTATTTATTTGAACTGTTTTCATATGCCGGCGTTATAAAAACAGACTCAAATCGATACTTATCAGGATGTCTGTAATACTATTATAGAGGATAATAAAATCTGAAAGGGTTAAAAAAACTAAAAAAGGTCGAATAAACTAACTGGACAAAGAAAATTATATATTTATTTTTAAGCAATTCGTATATATGGTCGGTAGTTGTTCCGGCAGTTTAACGGTTAATATGCCATAATTTTGTGCAAATTCCACCGGACCATGACCTAACAAGTCCACAGAAGTGACTTTTTCCTCGGGCTTTAGTGTTTTAATAACTGCTACACGGTTTTCTGATGCCTCTAAAATAAATGCATATAAAATTCCTTTCTTAGCGGTAAACCGGTAGTCAGAAGAATTCCACTGGGTTTTCTCTTCCTTAAAGCCCTCAATCAAAACTCTGGTATCCCCTTCTCCAAATACCCGGAACGGTCTGGTATCATAAACTGCTTCTCCACAGATTTCAAACCATTTTCCTAACTCCTTAAGAATAAATCTGGCTTCCTCATCAATAGTTCCATCTGGTCGCTGCAGTACATTTAACAGCATTGTGCCGTTCTTTGATATGATGTCAACCAGCATTTCAATAATCTGCTCCGGTCTTTTATAGGTTTGCTTTGCGTCATAGAACCAATTGCCGATACAGGTATCCGTCTGCCACGGTTTCTCCTGGATTTTATCTAACTGGCTTTTCTCAATATCTAAAACGCCTACCCGGTAGATTTCTTCTGCTCTGTTTTTCTGGTTGTATACCGCCTGGTTTTTACCATGAAGGTTCATGGAATCATTATACAGATAAACCACTGCCTCAAGTCCCGGCTGATAACCTTCCTCTTCAAAGGGCAGCCCGCTGTCAGAGTAAAGAAGATCCGGATGGTACAAATCTGTCAGCTCTTTCATGGTATCCAGCCAGTACTTCTGAAACTTTTTATTGCCAGTAAGCCATTGTGCCATCTTACCCTCAGACAGAATATGTTCCTGATTTGCATGATAAAAATCCTCATGTTCTTTCTTATTGCCGTCATAAGGTATACCTTTTTTCGGACCGTAGGTATCTGCTCCTTTGTTGGTATGCCACCAGGAAAAAGATGCTCCCAGATGCTCCGTCAGTCCAAAGGGCATATGATACTTATCAGCTGCCGCTTTCCACATGCCGCAGATATCTTTACCTGGTCCTATATTAACAGAATTATACCGGTTCACTTTAGAGGCATAATTAAAATAATTATCGTGATGCATCGCCTGAGCTACAAAATACCTGGCTCCTGCTTTGTAATACAAGTCCATAAGACCCTCCGGGTCAAACTTCTCGGCTTGAAAGAGCTTACAGATATCCAGATAGCCGAATTCTGAGGGATGTCCGTAGTGTCTTACATGATAGTTATACTGTTCACTTCCTTGTATGTACATATTTCTTGCATACCAGTCACCGCACATAGGTACACTCTGGGGACCCCAATGACTCCAGATACCAAATTTCACATTCCGGAACCAGTCCGGGCATTCATAATTTTTCAGTGATTCAAAAGATGCTTCAAATTTTTCAGGCATAATAACCCTCCTATAGGTAGTTTATGTCTTTATTATATCAGCCTGGATTTCAATATGAATGGAGAAAGTTCATAAATATGTGGACAATATTATGTTGTTATATTACACTATTCTTATAGAGTAATTGTAAAAAAATTGTACTTTGAAGATTTTTGATACTGGAAGACTGCCTTCTTCCTTATTGCTTGAGATGCCACAGAAGTAGTTTGAAAAAAACTTTCAAACTTGTATTTGTTTGCAGCTAAGAAGAAAAGCCTTTTCAAACGGTAAAAAGGAGGATTTTTTGTTTTGCATCTTATTTCCACTAACTCGGCAGAAGGAGGATATATGAATTCAGATTATTCTACCTATTTTCAGCAATTTAACCCAAGTCTTTTAGTTGCCAGCCTGAATGTGGTGGCACCTAACTGGGGAGAAACCGAGTGTCGATATGATTATCACAAGTTCTATTACTTTCAGGCTGGAGAAGCTACCCTTACCATTAATCAAACCATCTTTCATCCTAAAAAAGGTGAACTCTATCTGATTCCGGCAGGTGTGACTCACAGTTATTGCCATAATCCAGACCAACCGGTATATAAATACTGGTGCCATTTTTCCATAAGTCCTTCCGAGGTCTGGCATTTCCGGTATCATCCTGATACCTTGTTCTGCTGTCCTGATCCAGATTGTATGATACCTTTATTCGAAGAACTGATTAAGACTTATCAGAGCAATTCTCGTCTGGCTTCCATGAAGATACTATATCTGCTGACTAAATTATGTTATGAGTTCTTTCGTATGGTAGATTTCACTCTGCTTTTAGGCGAATCCAAAAGCAGTTTTTATTCCATTGTTAATACTTATATCAAGGAACATATTACTGAAAAAATCCTGCTTTGTGAACTGGCTGACCTGACCCATTTGCAGAAGAATTATTTTATATCCAGATTTAAAAAGGAGTTTGGCAGTACTCCCATTGATTATATTAATGCTCTGCGGTTGGAAGGCGTTGCAAGATATCTGGGCACACAGCCTGCCGCTGGAATCAGCGAAGCTGCCCTGCAGTTTGGATTTGAAGATTACCGGTATTTTATCCGTCTATTTAAACAAAGATATGGTATTACCCCCTCCTCCTTCCGAAAGAGTATTGAGGGTCCCAGAAACTGACTCGTCCCAGTATCCCCAGGAGCTATAGCAAATGCAATGAATAACTTATCCGGGAGATATTCAATTTACTATCAATAAAGTAAAAAAGTTCAGGCTGGGCATTTGCCCAGCCTGGTTTGCTATGCTTATAAACACAAAAGATATTCTTGTAAAGTATCCACTGCTTTCCTTTGCAGGTTTATATATTACTGCCGTATTATACGAGTTACTTTACAATTACCTTTAAGCTTACTTCTGTTAACTCTGGATTTAAATCCCTTTCGGCTACCACATCAAACTGCGGAACTCCTGCATGGTTCATGTGTACCCGGTGCATGGCACTGCATCTGGTTCCGAATTTGACAATTTCCTCTTCTCCGTGATACATAATCATAATTGTTCCGTCATAGTCCCTGAAAAAGGAATTGTGTCCGGGACCATATACTCCTCCTGCGGTATAATAAGACAATACCGGGGTACTGGCTTTCTTCCAGGCATTAATGTCCAAATAATCACCGCCCCGGGGGATGCTAAGAAGTCCCAAGGCATAAGTATATCCACAAGCTGCCCCGCCGGAATACGTAATATAAACCGCATCTTCCGTGATAAGGGGATAAGGTCCTTCATTATTAATGGTTCCCTGAACATTTTCCCAGCCAAGTAAAGGTCTGGTAAGTAATACCGGTTCACTAGTCAGTGTGGTAGGATCTGCTTCCTCTACTGTAGCAATATAAAGCATAGAGCCGGTATCTAAGGGAGTTCCAATTCCTTTGCGGTAAGACCAAACTACACAGGAAACACCATCAGCTTTAAAATAGGTCATATCCAGCGTAATACCATCGGTAGTCAGATAAGTCCCGTCGGCTCTTTTTACACGTACAGGCTCATTCCAATCAGCAGCCTTTAAGAGGTTTCCGCCTTTCTTTAACTTCATCATATGGCACTGGGGTCCCCACACACTGCCGCCGACTGCAAAAAGAATATATAATTCCTCACCAATCACATGAAACTCAGGAGCCCAAAAAGTCTGGATAAAGCCTTTCTCTTCATCTAAATCCAAAATAACTGCTTCAGTAAACCCTGGTGCAAACAAATCGCTGACCTTGTCTGCTTCTCTGAGATAGATGCCGATATTATCTTTGTTATCATTGGTAGCAATATAATAATACTTATTATTCCAAGGAAGAATAACCGGATCTGCATATCCCTTTGCCAATGGAAACGGGTAAACCTGCTGAATAACTTTCCCCCCTACCGTATACGTACCTGGTACCGAAAAATCAACCTGGTCAAAATCCCATTGCACTTTTTTATCATGGGTCGAGCCATCCGAATAAACTGCGGTTGCCTTCACCTCCTCAAGCTGTTCTTTTGAAGCTGCCGTCACACGGTCTGGAACACGGATTTCCTTGTGGTATAACGGTGTCCAGTATTCTTTGAACTTGTTCCCTGCCTCCTCGTCAATGGTTAAAATATTGCCTGGAACCATATCTGACATGGGTACCTGGGGCCTGTGAAAGCCATACTCCTTTTCCGGAACAGAAGGTGTTACTCTACCGGATTCTGTCAGGCTATTAAGACTATTTACGTAAGCATCACCCTCCTCAGACAACCAGTGTATATCATATCGTTTTTCTTTCTCATTATACTCACAGACTGCTTCCCTGACAAAAGTATCCTCCTTCAGTTCAATCAACCCCTGGTACTGAAACGTAATTAAATCCTCTGAGGTCCAAAGCAGGATACACCCTTTGCTTTCTTCATCCACTCCGCCCTCTTTGTTTATCCTGACGGCAGCAATACCAAAATCCCCCTCCGCTGTACGGAATAAATACGGATTTTTAAGTCCCTTTTCCTGGATAACATTATCCTTATCCACCGTAGCCTGTGCAAATAAAATACCATAATTGCGGTTTAACGGCAAAAATTCACCATTTTTACTGCTATAGGCAAAATGGATACTGTTACTTAAAGATTCCGTATATTCATCCTGTGGTTTTCTCGTATAAATCAGTATTTTACTTTGAAATTCGTCTCTGTACATTGCATTCCCTCTCCTGGATTATTAATCAATTATATTGTAAAGCTACTAATTATCAATATAACCAAAAACCAGAAAAAAATCTTTATATATATTCTCATAAACTAATACAATCTTGACAAACTCTCAAAGATCGTCTGATTACCCACACCAAATCCATGAGCAAAAATAACACCAAAGACTTAGGCAGTATCCTGGTATGCTTGTAATATTTTTGTATTGGAAAAAATCTGCAGGGCACTTAAACTTGGTGAATTGCGCCAAGGGGGAAAAGAGTAACTGTCTGAGCATTGTGAACCGCTCCCTGTCTACTTGACAGGGAGCGGTTCACATGCGAGTTTTACTCTTTTCCCCCTGTTTTAAGCAATTCACCAAGTTTTAGTGCCCTGCAGATTCTTTCCCTACAAAAATATTACAAGCATACCAGGATACTGCCGAACGTACTTGCGAAACTATAGTCCCCATCTGTTATTCTACTTCCTAAAATCCGTTGGATTCATCCCTTCGATTTTCCGAAAGACAATATAAAAATAATTATAATTAGCAAAACCTACTTTATCACAGATTTCCGTTCCTTTGTAATTAGTTGTAAGATATAACCTTTTCGCCTTTTCCACCCGGAATAAGTTCAAATAAGAGGTAAAGCTGTGATTGGTTTCTTTTTTAAAGATTCTTCCCAGATATGCGGTGTTCACATGCATTTTATCTGCCAGGCTCTGCAGTGACAGACCTGGATTTGTATAATGCTGTTCTATGTTTTGAAACACTTCTAATATCAGTCTGCTGTATTTATTATGTTTTGTTATGGTTCTTTCTTCGATTGCAGTTTTAATAGTATCCAGTATGGTATCCTGCAAATTCACTAAGCTGCTCTCCGTTGCCACTTTATGCAGGGCTTCTTCTTTTATTTTGAGAATTCTGCCTCTGTCTGTCATGGGAATTTCCGAAAAGCTTTGTATGACCAATATGATAATCTCCAATGCACAATTCCGTAATACATAACCATCAGCGAATTTATCTTTATTATAAAAAGGAAGAAACAACGTATTAATATATCTTTCCAATTCCTCATAATTATTTTCATCTAACAGCTCTGTTATTACGTCATGCTCCAGCTCAATTGATTTATTGGTTTCCCCAAAGTAATTCCTGATTTCCTGATAGAACAAAACTGTGTTAATACCGAATACAAATTGATACTCCAAGGTTTTGTATGCATCCTCATAGGATTTATACAAATTCCTGCTTGCCCGGACTGTGCTGCCTACCCCTATGGAAACATCTATCTTCAAAGTTTTATTAATGTAAGCAATAAAATCATCCAGAATTTCTTTTATCTTTTTATCCACCGCTTCCTCAGAAGTTTCTGTAAATATTACGACCACATATCCTGCGGCATCGGTAAATACAATACCTTTTTTCTTAGCCTCCAGCATTTCATTACAAACATTATAGATTGCAAAGGTTTTCCAGGCCAGGGAATTTTCCTCTCCGGTTTCCTCGCTGTGAGTTGGGGAAGCTTTTCCTGGGGGAGCCTTGACCAGCTTAATGATGGCAATAGACAAAGGTCCGTTTGTTAAATCCAAGCCTACAAATTTCATTTTTTCCCTTAATTCTCTTGATGATATGTCATTTCGAATGACCCGGTTTAATATATTGTTCTTTAACAACTGAAGATGCTCACTGTTCTTTAACCTTGAAATAACTTCATCTTCAATGTTATCTATGATTTCAACTACGATATGTTCTATTTCATCTTTACCTGAGGGTTTTAAGATATAATCCACAGCTCCGTAACGCATTGCCTGACGTACCAGTTCATATTCACTGAAACCGCTTAGTACTACAACTTTGCAATCTTTATTGTTCTCTTTTAATGCCTTGATAAAACTGATTCCATCCATGACCGGCATTTTTATATCGGTAAATATTATATTCGGATTCAGCATATCTGCCATTGTTAGAGCATCGGCTCCATTTTCCGCCTCCCCGCATATTTCGATTCCATATTCCTCCCATGGGATTATTTTTTTTAGTCCTTCCCGAATCCCTGCTTCATCATCAACAATCAGCAGTCTATACATTTTTTTCCATCTCCTTTTTAAACATGGCTGGCAGTATCAGCTTTACCGTGGTGCCTTGTCCTTCTCTACTTGAAATGGTTAATCCAAACTCGGCTCCAAACATAAGTCTCAGCCGTTGATGTACATTTTGCATACCTATACTTCCGAAATCCTCCTGGGAAATTACTTTCTTTAATTTCTTATGGATCTTAGTCAAGCGCTCCTCTGTCATGCCCTTTCCATTGTCGTTTATCAAGATTTCCAGCCTGTGGTCTGTGTTTTCCTCCGCCGATATTTTGATAAACCCTGGTTGTTCTCCCAGTCTTAAACCGTGCTTGATGGTATTTTCAATAATGGGCTGCAGAATGAGCTTTGGTACTCCATAATCCAGTAAATCATCGGCTACCAAAATATCCACTTTCAAGTTATTATGAAACCGGAATTGCTGTAATTCCAAATAGGTATTGATATAATCCAGTTCATCCTCCAAGGACACAATTTTATCATCGATTTTACTGCTCCAGCGGAACAAGTTTCCCAGCTGGGATATCATCTGTGCTGTTGTCACATCATTATTTACCAGTGCTTCCGCTTTGATGCTTTCTAAGGTATTGTATAAAAAGTGGGGGTTAATCTGGGTCTGGAGGGCATTCACTTCTGCATTCTTAAGCTTTATTTCCGAGTGATAAACTTTGGCTATATAATCATTCAGCTTTTCACACATATCATTAAAGGCTTCACTAAGAAGTCCGATTTCATCCTGGGATTTTATTGGTATACGATGGCTGAAGTCTCCTTTTTGTACATAACTCATGGACTCCGTAAGTATCCTGACCCTTTTGTTAAACACCTGACAGACGCACCAGCTCCAGATTAAGGTTATGGCAATGGCTACCCCAAGGATAAGATAGGTCTTATGCATATTCTTATAGATTTCGGCATAAAGTGCTTTCTCTTCAAAGATATAGGCAACCTTTAACCCCGAAAGACCTACCTCCCATATTTCAAAAAAATCATTCTTCCCGGAATTACTTCCCCCCTCCTTCTTGTACTCTATTACTTTCCCAAGCTGTTCCTGGTCAGAGGAAAATAAAACCTTATCCGCTTTATTCACCAACAGGATATTTCCCCGGATCGCTTCTTTTTCTCCTATGGCAGTTTCAATCTTGCTGTAAGGGATATTAATGATATAGACACCGACCAGTTTCCTTTTAGGAAATTGATCCGCATCAAATATTTTACCGATAAAGGATACTACCGGCTCTCTGCTTTTTAATGTATATTCTAAGGAAGTATCGATTGTAATTAGCATATCACTATCCGACTTCAGCAGTTCCTTAATATTAGTGTTTTCCATAAAATCATAACTTGGCTTTACTTCTGAAGTACCCTGTACCGTACTTGAATACACCACCTTATTCTTACTGATTAGTATCACATCACTGATGTCACTGTCCGCAGAAAAAATACCCTGGGAAAATACTCTGGTACTCTTAATATAATCGATATGATAGGCTAGAGCATTATCCTCACTGACCTTGGCCATTATATGGGATATCTGACCGCTGTGAATATAGTTGGACAAGTTATAAACCCTGTTATATTTCTCATTGATATAACTGGAGAACTTCTCAAGCTTTGACGTACCAAGAGTAATTTCTTTCTCCTTTAAAGTAGAGATATAATTAATATTGATATAGGAAGCTACCAATACTATGGTAAATACCATAACTACTTCAAACAATGCAGTTACTTTAAAAAAGATACTCATTTTTCTTATACTGATTATAATTTTTCGCCAAAGCCTGACCATCCTACTATGTCTCCCTTAAAAAATTAAATGTATCGCAGCCGCATCATATTCATTGGACATGGTTATGGTTAATTGATTCTTTTCTACTTTTATGCCATGGCTAAAAGCCTCATATACCCGGTGTATTTGACAGCTGCCTTTTAAGTTTAACACAATTTCCGTAGTTTTTTCCAGCCTAAAACTGTGTACGATAACAAAAGCTTCTTTTTTATCACCGGAATAACGCACTACTGCCTGCCATCCTTTTGGAAAACGGTAACTAGTTATCCCGGGACCGTAAATTTCTGTGAAACCATCTTGTATAATACCTGATATACCCCGGTAAAAGGAAATACCTTCGTTAATAATATCCCATTGTTCTCCGTCCAAATCATAAATATCTCCTGACAGACACATAACTCCTAAAAATGTATTTGCCATGGAATATATAAGCCGTTGTTTAGAATCCTTTGACCTTGCTACTGCCCAGATCTGACTTTGCTCCGGCAGGATTGCCCGGTGTAAATTGGCAGCAATAATTGGTATCTCTTTCTCTTCATGGGCATCGGAGAAAGAAGCCAGATCAGCCAGGGCCATCATGGAAGGCTCCAATCTGTGTCCTCCGGAGGAGCAAACCTCTATTGCAATTCCCGGCACCTTATCTTTTATTTCCTGGTAAAACTTCTGGGCAGCCACTATATTCTGCCTTAAGCCTTCCCCAAGACTTTCTGCACCATCACAGCCCACACCGATACTATCGTTATAATCTACTTTCAGATACTCAAAACCATAGTGGTTTAAGAACACTATTACCTTCTTTGTAAGATACCCGGTGGTCCAGGGATCTCTCATATCCCAAAAACGTCTGTCACCTACGGTAATTGTTTTACCGTGACGCTTTAGTAAATGATCCTCCATGAAAAAGGCCTTTGAATCTCTTGCACAGACCTCCAGCTCAAACCAGATGCCAGGCTTTATCCCGGCTTTTTTTATTTCCGAAACCAAAGGCTCTATTCCTTCCGGAAACAATTCCCTGCTGATTATCCAGTCTCCAACATTTTTTTCCCAGCCTTTTTCCACATCTGCATACCAGCCTGCATCGATGACAAAATAATCAATATCACAAGACTTTATGCAATGAAGTATTTTGCTTATATTTTCATGGGAGGGTTTACCCCAGGTGGTACAAAACTCATTAAAAATAACCGGCAGCCTATCCCATTTACGGTTAAGACCCAGGGGCTTTTTCTGCCTTGATACCAGCCTCTGGCAGGTTTCATCCACACTGCCGTTAAAAACAGTCAAATATGCCGAAGGTGTTTCAAATAGTTCCTCCGGTTTTAAGAATTTTCGCCAATGACCGAAATCGTAATCTGCTAAACCTCCGGTCAGGCTAAGCCCGTTATCCCTTCTATAAATCTCCATCTGCCAGGAGGAGGCGCAGCCTAGGGAAGCCGCCCATACTACTTTATTCTCCTTATCTTCTACCGCTGCAAAGGGAAAGTATTTCCGAACCGGCATGGAGCCTACCTGTCCGAATTTTTCGCTGTAGGCGGCGTATCTGGACCAGGAGGGTTCCAGCAGTAATTCCTCCGCTGTTCTGGTTTCCATTCTTCCCTCGGCACTCCATTTGCTTCGCATCCGGTGAATCAGCATAGTTTCCGGTGCTTCTCCTTCCAAAAAGGGTGTTATCCCGCAAAGGGAAAAACTGGAAAGCATTTCTACGGATACCGTTTCAGAGCCTTCATTGCAAAGCTTCACTTTTACTTCAATAACCGGGTAGTCTTTATCATATATAAGAATATGTTCTGCCCGCAGCTTTTTATCATTGGCGATTACCGTAATGATGTTTAGCCCGGTCTCTGTCTTAATTACCCTTTGTTCCTGGTATTTCATCCCATAGGTGGTCTGACTGTTTAATAGTGTATGACCATTAGCGAAACCAAAGGGAAAGTCATCCCCTTCCAGTTTTAACTGTATTAAGGAATCCACCTCATACTCTTTTGTTGTTTTCTGTTGTTCCTTCCTATGAAGGGGCAGTAATACCATTCCTACGGTCTGATTATCCGATTGTATATATTGTAACAGCATATCCTTTATAATAAATTCCGATAGTATATTCTTCAACTTAGGTTCACCAACTTTTTCAGATTCTGAAACAGCATAAACTGTTACTGCTTTCTCTTATTTCTTAAGTACAGGGGGATATTTCTTATCCCTTTAAGGCGCCTGCCGTCAGACCTTCAATGAACTGCTTCTGGGCTAATAGATAGGCAATGATGATTGGCAGCGTTGCAAACATAACATAAGCAAATACAGTGCCCCAATCCGAGGCATAAGGTCCGATTGCCGTGTAGATACCTACGGTTATCGTTTTTATCTGTCCAATTAACATAGGGGTTAAAAAGTCATTCCACATAGACAAGCCGATAAATATGGCTACAGTTGTGGTACAGGGTTTTACCAATGGCATAATGATACTTACAAAAATTTTTCCCTGGCCGGAACCATCAATTATAGCCGCCTCCTCAAGTTCCATAGGAATTGCTTTAATGAATCCTGTAAACATAAATACCGAAAAGGATATACTGCCGGATACAAATATCAGGATCAAACCGGGAAGGTTGCCGATTAGTCCAATTCCTTTAAACATGGATACCAGTGGTACATAAACAATTACATAAGGTACCATTAAGCCGATTAAAAAATATAAATAAAGGGAATTTGATAATTTGGTTTTCATTCTTGCCAGATAATAACCTGCCATAGCGGATACTAAAATACAGATTCCTGCACCAAATATGGTGATGCAAAAAGAATTAAAATACATCTCCAGCAGATTTACATTGGGATTTCCCAGTACACTTTTTATATTATCCAGTATTGGAGGAATAGGAAGTGAAATGGGTGAAGCGGAAATCCGGTCGGTATCTTTCAATATATTAACTACGGTTATATATAGGGGCAGGGCAGTCATGATTAAAAAAATAAATAATATCACCTTACTGCACAGATTTAATATAAGAGAGGTTTTATTCTTACTTTTATTCATAACTACACCTCCAGTTTATTTAATATTTTAATCTGGGTTATGGAGATCAGGGCAATTACTGCAAATAAAAATACTGCAATTGCAGAGGAATATCCAAGCATATTATTACCAAAGGCCTGAGTTACAATGTTGTAAGAAATCGTTTCGGTGGAATATCCCGGACCTCCGTTAGTTAATACCTTTACCACATCATATTGGCGCATTTCCGTCATAATACTCATAATTACACTGATGGTAATTCCAGGTATAATCATAGGCAGGGTCACATATTTGATTTTCTGCCAGCCATTACCCCCATCAATCATACAGGCTTCGTACAATTCCGCCGGAACAGTCTGGATGGAAGCTAAGTATAACACCATATAAAAGCCCAGGGTTCTCCATATTTCAACGACACAAATACTGATTACCGCATTCTTTGCATTTCCAATATAATCATCTATGATACCACCTAAACCGACTGCCTGGAGAATACCATTTAATACACCGGTGTAGGAAAGGATTGAAAGCCAGATAAATGAGATTGCCACCGTACTTAGTACATAGGGCGCAAAAAATATACTGCGGAATAAATTAATTAATTTACTCGCTTTATTTAGCAGGGTTGCCAGGAAGAAACCCATTACATTTACAGTCACACTTACAATTATGGTTATTTTTAAGGTTATGCCAATTGCATTATGCAGTCTTTTATCACCAATCATATTGATATAATTTTTTAAACCTACAATATTATAGTGACTTCCGATTCCATTCCAGTCGGTTATGCTGAAAAAGAATGCTCCTAATATGGGAATAATCATTAGGACGGTATAAATTAAAAAAGCCGGAATAAAAAATAGTTTTGATTTTTTTTGCATACAAGTCATCCTTTTTTGAAGAAAGAGGCGGTCTCAAAATGGGAACTTTGTTTTCCACGAAAAGTTGCGAACCATTTTGGGACAGCCTCCTTTTACTTTGTTGTCAATTACCAGATCAATTTATTCTGCGGTTAAACGTTTGAATTCTGTATCCCAGGTCTTAAGTTCCTCAGAAACCTTAGCACCTGTAAATATATTCTGTAAGGATTTGCAGGTAAAATCCTCAAATCCGGAAGGCATGGAGGTATCACCAGCCACCTTCATAATCTCTCCAACTAATTTATAATCCTTATAATTATCAACAAATGCAGTTTGAAGGGGTCCCATTTCATAAGTTACCGGATCTTTGGTTACGGAGAAAGTACCATCTGCCTGTAAATAGTATTTATAAATATCTTTATTACCGCCTAACACATATTCACAGAATTTAAATGCTGCTTCTTTGTTCTTGCAGGTTTCGGATACTCCCCAATACTGTGGCATAGTACAGTAGGTTTTGCTGTTGCCAGGTGTGGGTGATACAAACACGCCGAAATCCTCAGAATTATATTTATCACTATTATCAAGGGTAGGTGCTGCCCAGGAACCATCCATAAACATTGCGGAACCACCGTTCTGGAATTCAGCCTGGGCCTGGGTATAGCTAAAGGACATACTTCCTTTATGATAGTAGCCGGCTTTAATTAAATCCTGCCATTTTTGTAATCCGTTTTCAACCACCGGATCGGTCCAGGAGAGCTTTCCGCTTTTTATGTCTTTATTAAAATCCGGATATTTTGTCATTATGTCGGAATTCATAACCCCAGTCCAGATTCCAAAACTGGTTGCCCAGATATCGGAAGCACCGGCACCCATAAGAGGTACATATCCTGCTTTTACCAGCTTATCACAGTCAGCAACAAATTCCTCCCAGGTGGTGGGGGTTGATGTAATTCCTGCCGCCGCAAACTGGTCTTTGTGGTAATATACCTGATTTCTTAAGGCTTTATAAGCCGGTACTAAGGTTTTCTTGCCATGAAAGGAAACCACCGAAGTATCCTCATATTTTGCCAGTAATTCTTCCGGAACTTCTGCATAAGTACCGTCAGTCGTAGCTAAGTCCACCGGGTCAATATTAATATCCGGCATATTGCCTGCTGAAAGCATGGTTTTTAAAAATTGCGGTCTTGAGTCCCCAGTCATTAAAATCTTTTTAATTTTAATATTAGGATTATCTGCTTCAAAGGCATCAATGATATGCTGCCAAACCTCTGCTGTATAATTATCTGTTTCAAATACTGCCCAGGTTAGGGTTACTTCCTGACCGGAAGCCGCTGTATCTTTTGTGGAATTGCCGCTGTTTGCAGCTGTATCCTCCGTTTTCGTACTATCCTTTGCACCGCAGCCCGTTAATAAAGCTGCAACCATTGCCATGCAAAGAAATACACTAATTAGTTTTTTACTCATTACCTTTCTCCTCCTGTTTCGAATTAATTTTCTTAACATAAAAATTATATAATGCCAGTACTGGTTTAACAATTTTAATAATTGTACAAAACTGTTATATTTTATATCATTTCTCATAGTTAATTCAACAGTTTTTCTAGTACAGCAATAAATACCTGCAAGAGGATTATAAATTTATACTTAAAAAGCACCATTTCTCTTTCCTTAACTTCTCTATCCTGATGAAACACAAAGGGGCAGCTGCATTCTCTTTCTTGCGATTACCGCAGGACTTGGAATTATTAAGTTTAACGGAAATGGTTCACTCACATTTAATCTTTCTGTAGAAATCATTGTCACGCTTATATTGGCAGGGCTTATCCGCCGTTACGTTATTTTCTTTAATTTGATTCAAAGATAAGGCTAATACCTTGTGAACTTCTTAAAACAGGTGGAAAAGAAAAAAACTGGAAGAGTACGATATAAGGGTTATGTCTTCCCGTTAAGAAAAACATAACCCTTATAAATATTACTGTATTACCAGCTGCCACTGCTGGTTGTAACCGCCGTTATTACTCCACTGTAATACATTGGCACCGTCTGCTGTTGAACTGTTATCCACATCCAGAAGTTTACCACTGTTTACATTGACCAGATTGTAATAACCGTTACCTAAATCTGTTATATTCCACCTTTGGTTGTTCTGACCGTTATCCGTCCACTGTATGACATCACCGCCATCAGCGGTTGAACTATTGTATACGTCCAGTGCTTTCCCACTGTTTACATTAATCAGTTTATAACCATTGTTCATGTTTGTTATAACCCATTTCTGGTTATTTCCATTGTTTGAAGTCCACTGGATTACATCCCCGCCGTTGGCGGTGGAACCACCGGTAACATCCAGGGCTTTGCCGCTGCTTCGGTTAATCAGCTTATAAGTTCCTCCGGATACAATACCAGTGTCTGGACCGCTGCCAGAACCGGGAGTAATGTAGATACGGTATCCGGAATTATTATTACAGCCTGATAAGGATACGGTAATTTGACCATTTACTACAGGATAATTAGAAGTGGAAACAGTCGTTGGTCCATAGGATACGGTATCCTTGCTTACCCAGTCAATTTTCTCTACCTTTACTGCTGCTGTGGAGCCGATAAAGGAGGGAAGGTTTTTAAAGGTTGTATTTATTGTACCGTCATTATGTCCGCCGAATAAGAAGCTGACATATTTAGCACCGGTGTCCACACAGGCAGCACCATCCACCTGGTTACTGGCATCATTAGGCGGTGTAACACTTACCATGTTGCCGGACATATCACCATACCATTTAAACAAATACCAGCCTGCACCTTTTTGGGTATCCGTAGCAAGCAAGCTTCCCAGTCTGCCCGGAGAAGGTACAAACCACCAGGATATACACGCACTTTCTACCTTGTAACGCTCAAATTTTCCTATAAATTGAGCTGCTGATCCGGGCTGGCCTTCCAGGCTGTGGTCTGAATCGCAGTATTCATTAATACTTAGAGGCAATGGACTAATTCCAAGTGAAGTTTCCAATGCCCGATAATTTTTTATATCATTTGCCACCCGGTCAATTCCGCTGAGCTCATGCCAGCTCATTATGTCAGGAAGACAATTATTCGTTTTGCAAAAACTCAAAAAGCTGCTGATATTGCTTTGATTATAATAGCTGTTGCAGGGTCCTATAATTTTTTCACCGGGGTCATTGGCCCGGATAACATTATAGGTCTGCTTCCACATATCATTAAACGTACCATTTGCCGTGTTCCAGGTGCCATCCGGTTCATTCCAGATTTCATAGCCATAATAATTGCTGCGGCCAGAGGCTTTTTTGTCTGCGATAAAGGATGTTACCTGACTTAACCAGCTTGTCATGCCGGGCCATTTATAGGGCCATCCGGGAAGCATGTCCGCCAAATCGATAGAGACTTTAGCACTGGGAACTGAGGCTAGTCTTGCTGAAACAGGAATCGCAGCACCAAAACCATGCTGATTGCCAGAACCCCCTCTGGCAGGATTTCTCATTACAAACGGCTTAAGGGGAGCTACAAGTCCATTCACATCCGCTGGTATGTTTTCCGTGATTCCATATAGGGAACCACTTGCACAATGTGTTACACCCCTGAGCACACTTGCACAGTCTACGGTCATAGAGTTAGCTGCAAAAACCGATACCTCCGGGATAAAAGTCAGTGTCAGCGTGATGCATAATAACAACACTATAATTTTTTTTGCTTTCCTCATTTAATTACCTCCTCAATGATTTTTTACTTTAATTGTTCATCAAGCCCGAAATTATGCTGTACTTTTTTGATTCTGAATTGCTTTTTTGATTCTGAATTGCTTTTTTGAAACCTTATCTTTACCCATTGCATATCGCATGTTCCTTACCAACTGCCACCTCCCTTCCAGCTAATCATAGCATCATCTTCCATATATTGGAATGGCTTTCTGTGACATCTACATGTATAAATGTGTAGACAATTTGTTCCATATTTGCTAACATTAACATAATCCCCCAATCGCTTAAAATAATAAGAAAGGCTGTGAAGAACCATGTCAACCAATGTAAAATATACTGATTCGGCTCGTTATAAATGCTTGGAATATCTTAAAAAAGCATCCATGGATCTGTATTTATGTTATTGCGGATCCCAGATATGCTGCTCTGGACATGCTTATGGTCCCGAGATAAGGACGGAGTATCTGCTTCATATCGTTTTAAGCGGGAAAGGCTATTATACTGTGGGGAGCAAAACCTATGAAATCGGACCAAATACCGCATTCCTTATCCTGCCTGGGGCTACCACCTATTACGAGGCAAGTAAGGAGGATCCCTGGACTTATATCTGGGTGGGGTTCAATGGCATCAAAGCCGAGGCCTCTTTAACCCATGCCCATTTTTCAAAAGACAGGCTTGTTGCACCAATCCATAATGTGGAACCTTTCGTGAATTATGTAAATGGAATGCTGGCTTCCAGCCAATTGACCTATGCTAATGATTTTGCAAGAGAGGGTTATTTATATCAGTTTGTCTCATCGTTAATCCAAGACCAGCAAAACCACGAAAGCACAGAAGAAATCCATGATTATTCCTATCAGGTATATGTGGAACATACCCTGGAATATATAGAACATAATTATTCTAAGAATATTAAAGTACATAGTATTGCAGATTACATCGGAATCAACCGCTCTTACCTGACTAATTGTTTTAAAAGCGTACTGCATATGCCACCTCAGGAATATATTCTTAATTACCGTATGAATCAGGCAAGTTTACTTTTAAAAAATTCCGATTTACCAGTCAGCGAGATTGCAAACAAGGTCGGTTACGATGATGCTTTAAATTTTTCAAAGGCTTTTAAAAAAGTTTTTGGCATTAACCCTACAAAATTCAGGTCTACTGCGGAATGTTTAGATACTTCTGATAAAGATACTGAAAATAAGTTTTAGGCGAATTATACTTCGCTTTTATTTTGGTTGTGGAATACTTAATAAAATCAGCTTTGAGTCTTTGAGGAAAGCATCGATTATGATATCCTTCCTAAGCTTCGTCTTCTTCGTCTGAATTTACTAATGTCTTTTTCATGCGGTAAGGCAAGAGTGAACATGCACAAACTCCTCGCTTTGCTCGTCAGACAGTGTGCATGTTCACTCTGAACCGTATGAAAAAGACATAAGTAAATTTGCAGACGAAGAAGGAGGCGCTTAGGAAGGATATCATAATCATGCTTTCAGCTTAGGGGTGTTTTGCTGATTTTATTAAGTATTTTTTTGTTTATTGGCTGCGAAGTTGGGGGTATAAATACTTGCAGCTGGGTAGTAGCAGCTGCATATTGTTTTAGTTTTTGCTTACCTATTGTTTCATGGAGGTTAGTTGTAATTGCTCCTTATATACTATTCCAGGCACATCGTAAGTTCGTACTGAAAGGACTGGTAATCTCCCCAGGGAGTGGGCAGTACAAAACCTGCGTTCATTAATGCTGCACCGTTATATTCTTGTATGGCTGTCTTATCATTCTGTATGGGTTCCTTATTATTCTGCGCGGTTTCATTATCATTCTGAACGGCTCCCTTATTATTCTGTACGGTTTCATTATCATTCTGTACGGTTCCATTGTTATTCTGTACGGTTCCCGTTACCCGATATATTGAACCTTCCTTAAGCCCCCGTAATAAAAGGGTATGGAAGTCAGGGTTTCCGTGGCTTTGATGGTAAACTACACTGAGCAGGCTCCTTGTTTTATCCGACGAAACGAATTGCCAGGCGGTATAACCGATGGTTTCGTAGGGATTTGTTAACCGGTAATAATCACCGGTATTTATTAAATCATAGTTTCGTTTATAGATTTTAACCTGTTCTTTTATTTCTTCTTTTTCTGCCTCTGTCAACCGGTTAATATCAAGTTCATAACCAAACGTACCAGCCATTGCTACTACTCCTCTGGTTGATAGCGGTGTTGTTCTTCCGGTTTGGTGGTTTGGCACTGCTGATACATGGCTTCCAACTGCACTGATTGGGTATCCAAAGGAGGTTCCATATTGGATTTTAAGCCGGTCTATGGCATCTGTATTATCCGAGCACCAGATCTGGGGCATAAAGGACAGCATACCCGTATCAAACCGTCCGCCTCCGCTGGAACAGCCTTCAAATAAAACCTCGGGAAAATCCGTGGTCAGACGATCCAGAATTTCATAGAGACCAAGAATATAGTCGTGGAATACCTGCCCCTGATGTGTTTTCTCCTTAAGGGCAGACCAGACCTCCGCAATACTTCGGTTAAAGTCCCACTTTATATATTCCACCCTGGCACTGGTAAGTATGGCAGAAATAGAATCATAAATATAGTTTCTTACATCCCCTCTGGTCAAATCCAGTACAAGCTGGTATCTGCATCTGGTCACGGGTCTTCCTGGTATTTGCAGGCACCAGTCGGGGTGTTTTCTGTACAGGTCACTGTCTTCATTCACCATCTCCGGCTCGAACCAGATTCCAAACTTTAAACCGGCTGCATTTACCTGGTCTGTCAGCTCCTTTAAGGTAGTCCCAAGCTTTTTAGTATTTACCACCCAGTCACCAAGACCGGAATAATCATCCTTACGTGTTCCAAACCAGCCGTCATCCATTACTAACATCTCAATTCCAAGCTGTCCTGCTGCTTTTGCAATCTGCACCAGTTTCTCCGTGTTAAAGTCAAAATAGGTAGCTTCCCAGTTATTAATCAGTACCGGTCTTCTGATATCTTTAAATTTCCCACTGCAAACATTGTTCCGGATTAATTTGTGAAAGTTATGGGATAACTTTTGCAAACCTTCAGAGGAATAGCTCATAGCCGCCTCCGGTGTTACAAATTCCTCTCCCGGCTTTACTTCGTATCGGAAAAATGCCGGGTGGATTCCCATTGCAAATCGGGTCTGCCCAATCTGGTCAACCTCCACCTGAGCCTGAAAATTACCGCTGTAAAGAAAGGATACGCCATAGCATTCACCGCTGGTTTCTGTTGCTGCCTGATCGGCCAGAATGACAAAAGGGTTATGCTGGTGGCTGCTTAAGCCGCGCATACTTTCCACCGAGAGCTTGGCATGACCTACGGGTGTTCTCTCAAATTCTCTTTCCATTGCGTGTTTGCCATAAAAATGTATCAGATCGAAATGAGTACTGGGAAACTCCAGGCAGGTGGAAAACGCCTTAATAAGTTCAATTGGTTTCATACCCATATTTCTTATTTTAACCGCTCGGGTAATTACATCATATTCTTCCACCACACCGTAATACAGATCCACCTCCAGGTTTGTTACCGAATCAATACAGGTTATTATCAGCGTCTGAGTGGTAACACTGTCCCCGGCATAAACGGAGGGAAGGTGTTCCAACTGATATTTACTTATTTTTATGTTGTGGGATTTGTATCTTAGGTCAGCAGCACAGCTTCCGTCTTTATTTAATACCTCCAGGCAGGAAATACGATAATCTCCCATCCCAAAGGTCGAATACTCCTGTAATTGTGTATCCATGGAAAACGTCCGATCCGTGCCGGCCTCATTGGGATTGCCGCAATGGCTTCTGTCCATGGTCTGCATTAAATAATCCAGATTACAGTCCACTTTTTTCCCATAATAAAGATGTAACAAGGTTTGAAAGGGACCGATTTTTATCTGATAGGTGGTGTGGTTTGTATGCAGTATGAATAGTTTATCCTCTTCGTTAAATGTAACAGCCACTTATGTTACCTCCTGATTTGATTGTATTTATAGAATGCTACATTTACAGTTTGCCGCCGCTCGTTGCAATGCCTTCAATGAATTGTTTCTGGAAAATAATATAGAGTAACAGCATAGGCCATATTGCAAAGACAGAGGCTGCCATTAATTCCGGGTATTTAACGGAATATGCACTTTGGATTTTTGATAAGGCGGAAGATAAGGTAGCCGCATCGGATTGATTATTAACAATTAACGGCCACATCAGATCTTTAAAGGCAAACAAAGCGGTAAAGATCGCAAGGGCAGTCAGACCTGATTTTGCAAGGGGAAGCATAATTTTCCAGAAGGTCTTCCATATATTACAGCCATCCAGTCTGGCAGACTCCTCCAAATCCTTGGGAAGCCCCATAAAGAACTGTCGTAAAAGAAAAGTTCCAAAAGCGCTTACCAAACCGGGAAATACTAATGCAAAAATCGTATTTCTCATATTCATGGCATCTATCATTAAATATTGGGGTATTACAAAAATCTGTACCGGCACCATCATCTGGAAAAGTACAATCCCAAATAGAAAATTCTTACCTGGGAATTGCAATCTTGCAAATGCATAGGCAGCGGTAGCAGAAAAAAAGACAGCACACAAAATCCGCAGGATCATCATGGCGAAGGTATTAAAATACAGCCGGATAAAATTATTATTCTGCCATACGGTAACATAATTCTGCCACTTAAGGACCTTAGGAAAATATATATACGGATTCATAGACGTAGATTCCGTTACCGTTTTTAAGGAGGTAAGTAACATCCATACAAAGGGAAAAACCATAATGACAGCCCCAAGTATCAATAAAATATGTAAGATTATATGTGAAAAAATCAGCTTATTTTTCAATTCAAAACTCCTCTCTGTGCGCAGGACGCACGTTTTTATTACTACGATTTACTCCAGTTTGTACCCATCAAAGCCTTTTATCACTAAAAGTTACTCCGATTTGTATCCATCAAAGCCCTTTTGTCACTAAAAGTTACTCCGATTTGTATCCATCTGAGCACCTTTTATCACTAAAATTCACTTCAATTTGTATCCATTTGAGCACCTTTTATCATTTGTTGTATTTACATATAATTAACCCATTTCTTCTGAGCTTTCATCTGAAAGACTGTAATCACTAGAATGAATGCCAGAAGCAGGACAACGATTGCTGAACCATACCCTTTATTACTATATTTAAAGGAGTTATTGTAGAATAAGTAAACCAGGGAAACGCTATTGTTATAAGCCGGATTCGCAACATCTACCATCATGTAAATCACATCAAATACCTGCATTGCAGTTATAATACTGGTAACTGCAACAAAAAATAACGTAGGGGATACTAACGGAAGTGTAATATGAAAAAACTGATACAGGGAAGATGCCCCATCAATATTACTTGCTTCATAAAAATCTTTCGGTATTTCCTGTAAGCCTGCCAGTAAAATAACCATACTGTAACCAATGCAGCTCCAAATACCAATAATAATAATGGAGAACAGGGCTATCTTCGGATCCTCTGTCCATTTTACTTTGTCTAGTCCAAGACCTGCTAAAAAGTGATTAATAAAGCCGAAATTGTAGTTATATAACCATCTCCATACCATGGTTACTGCGGCCGGAGCTGCTACCATAGGTATGAAATATATGGTCCGGTAAATACCTTTGCCCTTTATCTGTTTATTTAAAACCACCGCAATGATTAAGGCGATTGCTATGGTAACCGGCACCATCAGACAAGTATAGATCAGTGTATTCCGCACAGCATACCAGATCTGCACATCCATAAACATTTTTTTATAATTGGTTAGTCCGATAAATACATTTTTTTTCCCAAAAGCCCCACTTTTAAAAAAGCTCATATAAATAGTCTGAATAATTGGAATAATATTCAGTATAAAGATTCCTATTATTGTTGGTGCCACCATTATGTATGCCCATTTCCATTCATTTAACCGGTTTTTTGGAATCTTTTTTCTTCCGGCAATATTCTTGCTCTCTGCCATGTTCTAAAGCCTCCTTTGAACTCTTAAGCCTAGGAAAGGGACTGCTGCAAAATTTTATATTTTACAATTTTGCAACAGACCCTATTAAGGTATTATGAGTTACGATACTTATTTCTGCTCTACGGCAATCGCATCATTCATCATACTTGCCACATTCTTACAAGCTGCTTCAACATCTCCGCCATTCGTATATACATCTGTTAAAAGTTCATAAGCCTTATCTTCCCACACACTCGTCTGATTGGTGTAAGGTCTGATCTGTGCGTAAGATACCATATCTAAGTATGACTGGACATTGAACCCGGGATATGCTTTTAGAAACGCATCGGCAGTTCCGTTGTAGGCAGAAATAGCAATACCAAGTTCTGCCTGTTTCATCTGTCCCGCTTGATTACTAAGATATTCAATCCATTTCCAGGACTCCTCCGGATGCTTCGTTGTTGCTGCGATACAGTTGCCCAACCCGTTAAATATAGATGCCTTGCCACCGTTATTGGATTTTGGAAGCACGGTAACATCACAGTTCTTGGCTATATAATCATTTGCAGCAAAGCCTGATAAATTCCAGGAGCCAAAAAGTGCCATGGCTACTAAACCATTCTGAAAGGCTTCTGCTCTTTCAGCATCATTCGTAATGGCAGGGGATAATCCATTTCTGACAAAATCGAAGTAGTATTTCATGGCTTCTATGGTTTTAGGATCATCATATCCGGATTTCCTGTCGTCCGTAACAATAGTTCCGCCGTTTTGGTATACAAAATTATAATAACCTTCCTGACTATGCAGTGCTGCAAGAAAACCGTACTGAGAACCATCTTTCTTGGTTAACTTCTCCGCTGCTGCCTTTAAATCATCCCAGGTCCAGGTATCATTGGGATAGGCTACACCGGCTGCATCAAACATTGTCTTGTTATACCATAAACCAATGGTATCGTAATCTTTTGGAATCGCGTATTGTTTGCCGTTTAAGTTATAAATCTGATCCAGCCCCTCCGGATAATTGGCCAAATCAATATCCTTGCTATTCTTAATATAGTCTGTAAGGTCTAGGAGCTGATCGTTGGAGGCATAATAATAGATATTATTGGAATGCATCCAGAAGGTATCCGGTAAGGAGCCGCCTGTGGCTGCTGCCTCTAAGGAAGTCCAGTAATCCGCCCAGCCATTGATCTGGATTTCGACATGAATGCCGGTTTCCCCTTCAAAAGCATCTGCAATCTGCTGTATTAATTTCGCCTGATTGGTATCCCAAAGCCCATAGGTTATTGTCACGCCCTTACCGGAAGTGTCGGCTTTTGGGGTTTCTGCTGCCTGTGTGTTTTCCGCTGCTGTTGAATCTGTTGTCGAACCTGCCGTTTCTTTCGTGTTATCCTTTTTTGCACAGCCCGCCATAAGTACAATTACCATTACAAGACTTAATAAAACACATATTGTCTTTTTATTTATTGTCTTCTTATTCATTGTTTTTTCCTCCTCTTGTTTTGTTCGTTTTGAACTGTAAATATTTTACCATTATCTACAGCTTTTAGAAATGGAATTTTGTTATATGTATATGTATAAATGTGTTTTACTTTGGGTTCTTTGTTTATATTCACCAATACTGTGGGCTTTAGTGAGACTTTACTTAGGATAGGTAAAGGGCTACTTGGCTAATTTGGGGTATTGATGGGCTGTCGCAAAAATGGCAGGTTATGGAACCTGGGCATAGAATAAGGATTATATTTTATAAAAATTTTGTGGAAAGATCGCGCGAATTAGCGGCTGCATTCTCTTTCTTGCAGCCATTCGCGCATACTTTCCATAAAATTTTTATAAAATATAATCCTTATTCTTCCCAGGTAATTTAGTCTTTGATTTTTGCGACAGCCCTAATTTACTCTATGAATGTTGTTTATCGCATCCTTTTCTGCTGATATAGCTCCCGTAATAATTGCAATTTTCTTTTCCATCCTATTCTCCCCTCAACTATATAGCTATCTGAATTGTGTACACAATGATAATAATTTTCGAGTTTCCCAATTACCTATGAACTTGTATAATCACAAAACATAATATTTACAGATTATGGCTCCTCATAGAGCCCCATATGTTTCAGCTCCCGTTAACATGTTCCCATAACAGGGGTAGCAGCTCTTTCTTCTAAGTTTTAAATAGACTTAGAATATTGCCTACATTCACTCTAAACTTTCTATTTCTTCCAGTATAAAATCGACCATACTTCTTATATAGTCCTTCAAAAAGTCAAGCTTCCCACCTGCGACTTCATATATTTCACTAATAGATCTAGAGAAACCTAGGCTTAATGAATCTTTAAAGGTTATGATTATTTTTTCTCTATTCTGTTTGTAGTTTTTATATACCTCCAGTGCGCCTAGTTGAGCAATAGCATAAGAAATAACATATAGGGGCTGTATTATCATTAACTGCTCTTTGTACCAACCCAAACTCTTCTCCTCATCTAAACCTGTCCAATCTATACTCACATTAAATCTATCTTCTAATAATCTCACATATTTAGATCGTCCCAGTGCTGTATGTTCTGGATTTGTATAAAGCCATTGTTCAAAGGAATCTATCATTATATATTTACGCAAAGAAACCAATATATCGTAAGCCCTAATTTCGGGGTATGTCTAAAAAATATTCCGGATCCTATTGCTAGAATTCCGGAATATTTCCCAGACTAATATTTTAGTATATATTAAGCTTAATTATTATTATCAGAGATTACTATCAAGAACTATATCTAAAAGTTTTTCAAAATGTCACGCAACCCTTATATAGCCTCGATAACTATTTGATAATGATAAAAACCTTTACCAATGCAATATTCTGGATGAATATTTTTTGTCCAGCCGGTATCTCCACCCACACCTGCATGTTTATAATCCACATTCAAATAAACCTTATCATCTTTTACAATTTCATCCGCATAAGTAGCAGCGTCGCAAGCTGAGATTGAATAGTCATGAATATCAAAGTGAAATGGTAGAGCACCAGATACATACAATCCTTGCCCTTTATTATTACCTACGACCAGGTATCTTACATCCTCTTTTCCACCACATTCCACAGGTTTGATATAAGGGGTATATTGTTCAGTGACATTACTGGTATATTTGCCGATCATAGCTGATGTTTTTCGGTCACAATAATTTTCCCAAGGACCTCTTCCATACCAGGTTATTTGATTATGATCGGCAGGAAGAACAAAGGTAAGTCCAATTCTCGGTATTGTATTTGTGGAACAGTTGTTAATTACGGTCTTATTAATCTCGATACCTTCGCTTCCAATCCGATATTGTGTAAATACCTTAAATAATCCGTTCTGATAACTAACTTCCGTAAAAATAAATGTTTGTGTTTCTGTTATGGCTGTTTTAATACTTAAGACGTTGATTTTAAGATCGTTGAGGCTCTCATGTTTCCATTCCCAAGCATAATTTCTACCTGGCTCTTTGGTGCCTTCATCAATTCCTGTTGCAGGCCTGTAGAAATTATCATGTCCACCTGTCAATCTGACCTCCCCTTTCAAAATTACTTTCTGAAAAGAACAAGTTTTTTTATCAAAACAAATTTCAGTATTCTGACCTGTGATAATAATTTCATGATCTAATTCAATCGTTGTTATCTTCTCACCGGTTATACATGTTTCTTTCTTGGTGTGTACGGATTGCTCTAAAGGAAGTTGATATGTATAAATTACATACCCTGCCTTAGCATAAAATGTATCTTCTCTAAGTGATACCTTAATATTAAGATAAGCTTCTCCCTTAATATTATTATGTTTCAATGGCAGATCTAAAAGCTCCGCTTCACCTGCCGGTGTAAAATATTGTCTAAATTCCCCTAGATCAACAATTTCACCATTACATTCTAGATTCCAGTTAATTCTTAAGTGGCTGAGATTGATAAACTGATAGTTATTTTTAATTTTATAACCGCCGCCGAAAAGAGGATGTACATCATAAATGACTTTTACAGGTGTCTGGCAATTCTTTACTTCATATGCAGCCGGCTTCCAGCTAAGATCCGGAAAAATCACTCCATTAAGGCACATATCTAATGCCGGATCCACAACTGTTTCATTAAAGGCTCCGCCATAGACATACTTCCTAGTTCCGTCTTCCTTCAATTGTGTTAAAGCCTTATCTTGAAAATCCCAGATAAATCCACCTTGAAAACGCGGATATTTATCAACAAGCTCCCAGAATTCGATGAAGTTTCCATTACTATTGCTTTTTGCATAAGCATATTCACACATAATGAAAGGTCTTAGATCCGTCATATCTGACATCTTTTCTTCAATCCAGTCTTTTGAAGGGTACATCGGTACGTTAATATCCGTAATATTTGATCCAGGATTATAAGATTCATATTGAACATATCTGGTTTTATCATATTCTTTGATCCATCCATACATAGCAGCATGATTCATACCATACCCTGATTCATTACCAAGGGACCAGAGAATTATGGAAGGATGGTTTTTATCTCTAAGAACCATACGAGTAGCACGTTCCATATAAGCAGCAGTCCATTCAGGAGAGGAACTTAACTGACCACCATAGCCATGAGTCTCAAGATTCGTTTCATCAACAAGATAGATTCCAAGTTCGTTGCACAGGTCATACCATTGGTTCACATGTGGATAATGGCTATTGCGAACGGCGTTAAAATTCAACTGCTTCATACAGATAATCTGTTTGCGCATATATTCATCTGTAATATATCTTCCGGTTTCAGGGCAAAATTCGTGTAGATTAACACCTCGTACAATGAGACGTTTTCCATTAATATAAAGGACCCCATCCTTAAGGATTTCAATTTTACGAAAGCCCACCTTTGAACTTTCTATATCTGTGATATTTCCAGCTCCATCAACGGTCTCCATAACCAAAGTATATAAATACGGATCCTCAGCCGACCATAAATTTGGTTCCATTACTTTAACAGATGTAACTGCTGTAAACTTAGGCATCAAATAGAAACCACATTTTGCATAAGGTTCACTTTGAATTGTAGTAACTAATTCCTTGTTCGCATTATATAAGCTTAATCTAACAAAGCTTTCTCCATAGCCTCTAACTGTATTATTTGGAACAAGCGTAATTTTCAATTCTGACTCTTTAAAGTTTTCATTCTCGAATAAGGTTTCAATCTTATAGTCAAATATACGTTGCTTTGCTTTCGCACAAATCCTAACATCACGATAGATACCGGATAAATGCCAATAATCCTGATCCTCGAGATAAGTACCATCACAGAATTGAAGAACTTTTACTGCCAGAACATTAGTGCCCTTTTTAACCGCTTGAGTAATGTCAAAAGAAGCATCCAACTTGCTGTCCTGTGAATATCCAATTTCAATGCCATTTACATAGAGATAAAAACAGGATTCAACTCCTCCGAATTCAATCAATATGTCTTTACCTTCATAATAATCGGGAATTTCAAAAGTAGTACGATAACACCCCGTCAAATTTTTCTCCGGTACAAAAGGTGCATTTAGTTCTACCTGTCCCTTCGCAATCTCTAATTCAAAATGCGAATCGGCTCCTTCTCTTTCAAAAGGATACAACATATTCGTATACACCGGCTTTCCATATCCATGAAGTTCCCAATTGGACGGTACAGGTACCATATCCCAATCTTTATCTTCATAATTAACATTTTGAAATCCTTCAGGTACCTTTAAAGGACTTTCTGAAAGCTTAAATTTCCACATACCATTCAGGATTTGTACATACTTTGAAACAGACCGATCACAGTCTAATGCCTGTTCCACTGTTTCGTATGCACCATAGGGTGAATGCATCGGGTAACGATTTTTCTGTGTTAAATATTGATTTTCCCAATCTCTGTTCATATTATCCTCTATTCTTGCGCACAGTCTTTGCGCATAACAAGTTTGTGGTGCGCAAGCACAAACTTGCGGTTGAAAAATTTATTTTTCAACCTATCACCCATGCATATCGTAAGCTGGCTTGCGATACTGCCCAAATAAGAAGTGTGAAATGTTTTATTTCACACTATCCTCCTATTTGTCTTATCTGGTATAGCTATATCATTAATTTATTACTTGTATTAATTTAATACCTATTATACAATTAGATAAACCCTTGCAAAATGTTTTGTTTGGTAATTCTTTTATCCAATTTGGTAATGCTAATGACAGGAAGGATACCTATGAAGCTAGAAATGAAAAAAGAAGTAATTTATCGTTGTATCGGAACTGATTTCACGAATGGGATATTAGCCTGTGGTTATATGACAAAAACCACAAAGGATCAATCGCAATATAATTTTCTTATTGATTATTATAGTTGCTTTTTATTATTATCCGGAAACGGATTTTATTATACTGCTGACAATAAGAAGCTTCCCATACAGGCAGGCGATTTTGTACAGCGAATCCCAGGGGTTAGCCATAGTACAGAAGTCGTCCCTGATGGAAACTGGCTTGAATTCTTTATTAGTTTCGGCCGCACAACCTACAATTATCTAAACAGTCTGAATCTTATTCCTACCAACATACCTGTTGGAAAAGGTAATTATAATGATACGACCATTCAGAAGTTGTCAAGACTATTAACCTTATTAAAAGAGGCGGATGATTCTGATTTACCTTTTCTATCACTTCAGGCTCAGGAGTTACTTTTGACAATATTGCTATCATCGAACAAAAATCCTGGTACAGAGTCATTCAAGGAATCTATGAACGAAGCCTGCAGATTACTATCTTCAGAAATCAGCTCTGAGATTCCTTTGGTAGAGATTGCTGCAAAAATCAATATGAGCTATGAGAATTTCAGAAAACAATTTCGTAAATATATTGGTACCTCTCCGTCTCAATATCGTATTGAACAGCGTATCAAGAAGGCTAGACTCATGCTTTTATCCGGCATTTCTATTAAAGAAACTGCTTTACTTACTGGGTACAGTGATACCTATTCCTTCACAAAACAATTTACCCATTCGGTAGGTATATCTCCCGGACGTTATATGAAGGAGAATTAAGCAAATAGTGACTTTAGTTATATTACAATAATTGTTCTTTTCCCCACTCTTAAATAAGTAGCAAGACTGGCGTAAAATGACTTTTGAATGGTAAATTATTACTATTTCAAAAGTCATTAAAAAGAAGCCTATTAAGTTAGTTTAGAAAAGGCTATTTCTCTTGTGAAGTTTTAAAGAAATTTAGTATAAATTTGCATTTTAGTCTAAATTCTTTACCGTACCTAAATCTATTATATTATTTTTTTAAATACAACCAATGCATCACACATTTCAAGATATATAATCTCCGATTTCGAACAATTGCTCAAGTATTCAGTATATAATTGTAAACGCTCACTCATGATACGGCTCACCACTGTTTATCCTATAAGCCAAGCCTTGGCCGTAAAATCACAATCAATAACTCCATATTCTTTTATTAATTCACGGTTTTCCAGAAAATCAAGGCTAATTTCTTTGGAATTCTCAAATCTATGGGCAATTACTAACTGTTTCTTACCGTACTCTCTTATTACAAGCTGTTCTCCCTGGGGATTATTATAGCTTTTTGTACTGTTTTCACATAGTATTGTTTTTCCGTATTTTATGATATCCGCTGCTTCTTTATAAAATTCCATTCCCTCCTCAATGAGGTTCCACTGTTCCTCTGACAAATCATAGATATCGCCGCTTAAGCACATTCTGCCAAAGAAAGTACTGATTATGGAATAATAGATTCTCTGATTGCTGTCACTGCCCCGCATGACTGCCCAAATCTGACTTTGAGAGGGTTGTATTACCCGATGCATATTTGCCGCAATTATCGGTATGGCAGTGGTTTCATGGGCATCGGAAAAGCTTGCCTGGGATACCAGTTCCATCATGGAGGGTTCTAATCTGTGTCCTCCGCTGGAGCAGTTTTCAATTACGATATCCGGTATTTCCGCTTTGATCTTTCTGAAAAATTCCTGGGTAGATAGAATTCTCTGTCTTAATCCTTCTCCCAGACTTTCTGCACCGTCACAGCCAATTCCAATGGTATCATTATAATCAATTTTAATATAACCAAATCCGCATTCTTTCAGGGTCTGTATAACTGATTTGTTCAGATACTCCTTAACCCAGGGGTCGGACATGTCCCAAAAACGTTTATCTCCTACGGTTAATACGACGCCGTCTTTTTTCAATAAATGCTCTGAGTTGTCCCAGTGTTTCGAAAGTCTGCCCACGGATTCAAATTCAAACCAAAGCCCTGGAATCATACCGCATTCCCTGATATAATCCGCTGCTTTTTTTAAGCCCCCGGGGAACTTTTCATAGTTGATATCCCAGTCTCCGATACTGGCCCACCAGCCTTCATTTTTACCATACCAGCCGGAATCGATTACCAGGTACTTAACTGCCTTATCCTTTAACTGATTGCAGATTTTCTTGATGTTTTCAAGGGTTGGATTCCCCCAGGTCGTACAATATTCATTAAACATAATACCCATATCCTGATCCAGTTCAGATATATCAGGTCTTTGTGCCTTCACCAGTTTATCGCACACCTCATAAAGTGAGTTTCCCCTGGCAATGACTGTTTTGGGAGTGGTAAAGGTTTCCCCTGGTGCAATATGTTTAAACCAGTGCCCAAAATCACGATCTGCAATTCCTCCCACAAGTGAAAGGGTTTCATCCTCTTTGCACAAAATTTCAATCTGCCAGGAATAGGGACTGTATAACTGAACCGCTGTAAATTCATGGGTTTCACTGTTTTCCAAGGCAATAAACGGAAAATACTTCCGTACCGGCATCGAACCTAAATTGCCGAATTTTTCGACTCTCATGCCACACCGGTTCCAGGAGGGTTCTAAATGTAGTTCCTCTATAGTTTCTGTCCTGAGTTTTCCCTCTGCGCTCCAAAAGGACTGGAGTCTATGGATTTTATCCGCTTTGATTCCCTGTAAAGCAAAGGAGGAGAGCATCTCTAAAGTTGTACCTTCTGTTCCTTTATTCTCAAATAAAGTACTGACTTCAACAGTATCCTTATTATGTACCATATTAAGGGTTACATAATGATTGGTATTATTTTTATAAACTATTTTGCTATCCTCAACCTGGATTTTCTCAAGCCCTCTTGTGGATTCACCTCCACATAAGGTCAGACCATTGGAAAATCCCCCGTTATGGGCATCTTTTCTAAGTTTCATTTCTACATAATATTCCATGGTATCTTCCTTTCTCATAGTTAATAAGCAGGGACTTAAAGCATGATTTTTTTGTTATCACACAGTTAAGTCCCTTTACCGTCTTTTACAGATGTATAATCTTAATTAAATAATTTGATTCTAAGGATAGCAGCAGCTTCTTCCGGAAATAAGACTCTGAAATACCGAAGTGTTTTTCCGCCCAGACTAATATCCAAAAAAGAATTAACCGCATTGTCCTTACCTACTGCTATTACCTCGAAATCAACTCCATTATCTGAAATGCTGATTTCATAAGGCTTGGTGTTAATCTCTTCAAAAAATAGTTCTCCGCGTTTTACCGGTTTTGCCCCCTCAAGATCCACCATAATCCACTCACCAGATTTCTTTTCTCCGGCACGCCAGGGTTTGGTACTGTCCTGATCCGTTACATTTCTGGCAGCATAGTCCGGTTCTTCGCTACTTGCAAATACCGGTCTGCTGACACCAATGTTGAAACTCTTATCACTTTTTGGATTACCCATAACTGAGGGGGGCGGCAATAATTCCTTACGCTTTTGGTTCTCCCAGTGTTCCTCTCCGGTGGTATTTATAATAAGTTCACCGGTAACCAGCCCTTTTGCTTTGGCCGTTATTCGGTTTTCACCTGCGTAATAGGAACGCAGCTCAATTGCTCCAAGACCTTCATAAAAATTCTTATTCTCCGGTGATAAGACAAAGCGTTTTCCTGTGGGGAAAACTGCCCCGCCCCTTACAACCTCTAACTCGACTTCCATCGAATTGGATATCCGGTTACCACTCTGGTCAATGATTTCTACTGTAATAAAAGCATCCTCTGTGCCATCCGTCGCCATAGAGTTCCGGTCCGATGTAATTCTCACTGCATAAGGAATCCCTTCTTTTACAGGCTCCGGTTGCTTAATTCCCAAAAGCTTCTCCCGGTACCAGTACCAGAGATTTAGGGGCAGTCTGTAATAATCAATCATTCCCAGGTATCCCATATTCCATAAGATGCTTCCATGATGGAAGGCACACCATAATGCCTTGCCGGAACGCCAGGGGTAATCCATATCCATGTCCGCAGGTACAATACTGCCGGGACGGTTACTTTCTTCATAGCTGCCATACTCGGAAACAAAGTTTGGAAAGCCCGGATCATGAAATATGGTTGCTCCGTCACCATTATACCCTGCAATATCCCCCAGGCTATCAAAGCCCCCTCTCTGGGCTCCGCCAACTGCTGCCGGACGGGTGGGGTCTTCTTCATGGCTTACCAGTACCAGCCTCTTTACAAGACTTTTTGCCTTATCCATAACTTCCGCGGTAGAAAAAAATGGTTCATTGCACATACTCCACACAATAATGCTTGGATGATTCCGATTGGTTCGTATCATCTCCTTTAGTGTGACAATACAGCTCTCTTCAAATTCAGGCTGGTCTTCTTCCTTTATGGGATAACCACTGCTGGTCCAATACCCCTCTTCCTTTGGTCCTCCGGTCCCCCAAAAACAATTTTCCGACCAAAATAAGACACCTTGTTTATCACATTCCTCGGCAAATACCGTATGATGGGGATAATGGGAACCTCTGATGAAATTCATACCGCAGTCCTTAACCATTTTAACATCCCTTTGTATTCCAGAATGTGTAACCGCATCGCTCCATCCGGCATGATCCTGATGGACATTAGCTCCATTGATATCGTAGTGTTCTCCGTTAAGGAAAAACCCTTGATCGGGAGTAAAGGAAAACCAGCGGATTCCAAAAACAGTTTCATAACTGTCATATAAATCTTCTCCAACATAAAGATAACTTTTCAGACTATATAACTCTGGTGTATCCGGATGCCATAATTTAGGTTCCTGGATCCTATCACTCTGTCGAAAAACCATCTGGCTCTTAGCCTTAAGTTTACTTGTACCAGAAACCCTCATTACCTCTTTTCCTTGATATTCAATGACCGAAACCAGTCTGCAAGTAAGGCTTGAATCCGTTTCATTTATTACCTCAGTATTGATATCAATAACCGCTTCTTCCCTTGATACAATAGGAGTGGTAACAAAAGTACCATACCAGCTTACATGTACCGGTTCTGTAACCAAAAGACTTACATCCCGGTATATCCCTCCATTAAATACATGTTCTCCGGCCCGCGGCGCAAGCCTTGGATTCCAGTTATTATTCAGCCGGACGAATAATAAGTTATCTCCTGATACGGCAAAAGGCGTAATATCAATTTCAAATGCAGTATATCCGCCTTTATGCATCCCGGCTAATTGACCATTTAAATAAATTTCAGCTTCCTGAAATGCTCCCTGGAATTCAAGAGATAATTTCTTACCAATAAAAGCCTGATCCACAAAGAGTATTTTCCGGTAACATCCATAACCAACATAAAATTCATTTTCCTGAAAGTATGGTATACCAAAGGAATGAGGAATACCGATATCATACCAGTCATTATCCTTGTATTGAAAGCTCTTTGCATCAGGATAATCCCCATGCATAAATTTCCAATTATTATTTTGAAGCAGTTTAAGCCTGCCTGTTCTGTTTATCATTTCGTTTCTTATCTCCTGAGTTGTCCTTTTACTAATTAACTGGAAGTTAACCTATTGCATTAGTTGAATTTCATAAACACCATTTCCGTCACAGAATACTTTCGTTCCATCGTAAGTAATGGTTACCTTTTGCTCTGAAACTACCCTGGTAATTCCTTCTGGCAGTACTAGACAGCACGTTCCGCCTTTTTCGGCAAGAATACTGCCGGTAATAACCTTTCCGTCCTTCCATTCCAAGGAAACCCTAAGAGCGCCTTTCGCCTTTAGTCCGTTTATCTGCCCACAGTCCCAGGTTTTTGGCAAGGCAGGCAGAAAGGTAAGTTCACCGTTAATACATTGTAACAGCATTTCTGCAATTCCTGCCGTTCCTCCAAAATTACCGTCAATCTGAAACGGAGGATGACAGTCAAATAGATTAGGATAGGTGGATTTTGTCAGCAGATCCCTGATATTTTCTCCTGCTTTATCACCGTCCCTGAGTCTGGCCCACATAGTAATAATCCAGGCTCTTGACCAGCCGGTATGCCCGCCTCCGTTTTTAAGACGTCTTTCTAAGGTTACTCTTGCTGCCTCCATTAATTCCGGAGTTTTCTCATAAGTAATCTGCTCTGACGGATATAAGGCATATAGATGGGAAATATGACGGTGACCCGGTTCTAGTTCCTCATAATCCTCCGCCCATTCCATTAACTGACCGTACTTTCCGACGGAAAGCTCCGGTAGACGAGGTAACATTGTTTTTAGCTTCTCTGTTAAAGCATCCTCACAACCGGTAAGTTTTGCCCCCCTGATACAAGCCTGGAATAAATCTCTGGTAATCTCCGTATCCATAGAAGGTCCAATGCAAAGCTGTCCCTCTTGTCCACTTTGATGAAGGTAGGTATTTTCCGGTGATATAGACGGTCCTGTTACCAGTTTTCCCAGATGGTTTTCAAAGAGATAATCTGCCAGGAATAAACTGGCTTCCTTTATGAGATCCATATTTTCTTTTAAAAACTTAAGATCCAGGGTATATTCATAGTGGTTCCAGATATGGGTGCAAAGCCAGGCTGCCCCCATAGGCCAGAGAGTAGATGGCATTACCGTATCCTGGGGAGCGCAGTCTCCGAATAAATCTGTATTATGATGGGCAACAAATCCAGATAGACCGTACATATCCTTTGCAACCTTTTGACCAAAGGGAAGCATTCTGCGGACCAATTCAAACAGGGGCAGATGGCATTCTGACAGATTACAGCTTTCTGCAGGCCAGTAATTCATCTCCGTATTAATATTAATGGTATATTTACTACCCCAGGCCGGATGCTCATTCCGGTTCCAGATACCTTGCAGATTCGCTGGCTGTGATCCGGGTCTGCTGCTTGAGATCAATAAATATCTGCCGAACTGATAATAAGCTGCTATCAGTCCCAAATCCTCTTCTCCCTGTGCCATCGCTTTTAGTCTTTCAGGAATCGTCCTTTCATCCGTAGAAGACTTACCTAAGGAGAATTGAACACGGTCATAATAACTTTTATATTCTTTTATATGTTTTGATTTCACCTCATCATAAGGCAGCTTAAGTACCGCTTCAAGCTTATTCCTGCACCAGAGGACCGGGTCTTCCTGATAGAAATCACTTCGGATGGATAGATAAACCGTAAAGGAATCTGCGTCTTTCACACGGATCTGATCTCTGTGGATCTCCACCGTTCCGCCTTCCTCCTTAATTGCAGCCATAACAAGGTAGCGACAGCCCTCTGCCCCCTCCTTTACGGTCATAGCTATGATATGGTCGGATAGTTTTTCGATTTTTTCTACATTACTGCGGAAAAAGGTTAAGGTCAGACAGCCATTTACCTTTTCTTCTCCTTTGCTCTCCTGGTGGAGAGCGATTACCTGATGGACAGCACTTGCAAAATACTCTCTTTGATACTTCCTGGCTTCAATTTCATATTCCATTGTTACAAGGGCCTGATTCAAGTCCAGATATCTTTTATAATTCTTATACTCCTCTTTTTCCTCATGGAAATCAAAGAAGATTTCACCGGCAGTACTATAATTTCTCTGCTGGTCAGGTACCGGCATCAGCGTATCCTCTGCCAGTTCCTGAGCCTTTGAAACCATTCCGTCTAAAAGTAACTCCCGGATCTTTTGGTAATTGTCCTTGGCTTCTGTGTTTACACGGTTTCTCCCCCCGTTACCATACCAGATGGTATCCTCATTCAATTGTAATTTGTCTCTTTGTACACCACCAAAAACCATAGCTCCCAGATTTCCGTTACCAATTGGTGTTGCTTCATTCCATATTTCTTCACTGTCCGGTCTGAATCTTTGATAAGGCACCGGTCTGTCATATAGTAATCGATTCGTCTCCATAAGGAATCCTCCAGACTAAATTAAAGTAAACGATTGTAAAGCTGCACTGCCTTCTCCACGGTAAGTAATATAAATTGCCTGTACACCGTCGGGAATAGCAATATCTCCCTTATATTCTTTCCATATATTGCTAAACCCAACTGGGATACTTCCAAGTGACTTCCCATCCCAGGAGGTTTTTATCTCAAATTCACCTCTGCAATAGCCTCGTACTTTAATTGCAACTTGTTTCACTCCTTTACAATCAAAATATTTAAAACCGGCAGATGCCATATCACGCATATTCTGGATATAACCTGTTTCTTCATCCCCATCTCTGCCGTCCTGAGTTATTTTAGGGAACCGGCTGTCCATCCACATGCCTCCAAGTGGGGTATAGATTTCTTCGTCTCTGCAAAAGAGGTTGCAGGCTAAATAAGCTGGATATTCCCCCTTACCCAGTAAAGGTCCCCCATTTAGTCCGCAGGAGGTCATCTCCGGCTGTATGATTGATCCGTCTTCTAAAAACTGAATGGGTTCTGCACAGCCTTGACGGCTGAAGTTGGTGCCATCCGTATGCCGGTGGTAAAATATATACCATTGACCTTTAATTTCAACGATACTACCATGGTTATTAGACCCGTAAAACATAGGTTTTCTGGCTGGTTTATAGGAATGGATGTGCATATCACAGTTACTGCTTACTACTCCGCCGTATACAAAATCCTTGGTAGGCGATTTGCTGGTTGCATAACATAATTCATGCATCACAATAGAGGAATAAATAAAATAATAAGTATCACCCCTTTTTCGCATAGACGGCGCTTCAAAAAATTCATGTTCAATAAAGGAACTGCCTTCACTAAAGGGCTCGCTTGGGGCAATAAATACCGGTTCTTCTATAATGGTAAGCATATCCGGTCCTAATACCGTAGCCATGGGACCGCTTCTTGACTTATCCCCTACGCCGCAGAAACCAGTATATAAATAAGTTCTTTCGCCTTCGGTTAAGACTCCCGGATCAAACTGGGGTTCGTCTCCCTTTCTTTCTCCTAAACGGGTTCCATCTGCATAATGTACATATCCATAAAATTCATATCTCCCAGCAGGTTCGTCACATACCGCAACGGACACAATACTTACTTTATCCAATACATAATAAAGATAATACCGTCCGTCCGGTCCAAGGGTTACATCCGGAGCATACAAGCACATGCTGCCGTCCTTATTAAGGGGATCGGATACCTTTGGATAAATTACCCCTTCATATCTCCAGTCCCCCAGGTCATCTACCGGAGCCGACCAGCATACATAATCATTTAAACAATAAGCATTGCCCCTGAAACGGTCATGAGAGCCATATACATAAATACGGTCTCCGAATACGTAAGGTTCCCCGTCAGGTATATATTCCCAGGACGGAAGATATGGATTAAAGGCCTGTTTTTTCATAAATAATTCCTCCATTTTTATGTGATTTTTTTCTGAATATTGATGAATGATTAATTATAGAATACAGGATTTTATGATTCAATGATGAATACTAAGGCTTATATGAACTATATTAATAATTAATTCAAACTTCCCGGTTCCTGCACTGGTATACCTGATAAATCAGCATTGAAAGTACCTTAGAAAACATTGATTATGCTATTTTCATAAGCTAGTATTCTTCGACTGAAAATTTTTATGAATTCAATTCTGAATCTGAATGAAGTACTAATGAAGCATGGCATAAATAATGCATAATATAAAAAGGAACCGCTGCAAAACTATAAGGAAATTCCCCTGTAAAGAATACGGATAATTATGCAAAATATAATCCATACACTACGCTTGGGTTTTGTAACCTTACAATTTTGCAGCAGCACCCACTTTTTAGCAATATTCTTATGACTATTTAGCCTTTATTACTTACCAGCTGCCTTCATATATGCATCATAGCATTTCTGATAACGGGCAATATAGTCCTCTACTCCCATATCCTTTAATTTACTGATATAGTTATTCCAATCTTTGTCAATATCCATGTTGCCGGTAATAAACTGAACAGTAGCCTGGTTTACAAAACCACCGATGGTCAGGGTATATTCAGATATGGCCTGGCTGTCTTCCCCTTCAAAAGCAAGGTTTGGAATTAAAGAGTTAACATCTGGGGAATATTTTTCATATTTTTCAGCTGCTTTTTGGAATACATATTCTACATCGACTTCGGGATTTTCAACCTTTAAGGCAGAACGGAAATCAACGGTACTGGACCTAAACATAGCATCGGAAGTGTAAGCTTTGTTAGCATAATTTTTAGGGAATCCGTTGCCAACCCAGTCAAAATCGTCCGGAATTGTATGTGTCTCATATTTCGGAGTACCATCTCCCAGAGAAGTTCCCTCTGTTGTCCAGTCCCAGCCAAAGCCTTCCGGTCCATAAGCCTGTACATTCGTAGCTTCTTCTGAGGCCAGGAAGTCAAATAATGCAGCTGCTATTACAGGGTATTTGCAGTTTGCTGATATACTTCCTATGGAAGAACCAAAGTAAGTGGTAATACCTCTGGCCGCCAGTCTTACGCCCTCTGGACCTGCAACTGGTTCAAGGCATTGCCAGTTCTGCCAGTCACCAGGTTTTTTAGCCCAGAAATTATCTCCATCAGCAGTAATACCACCGCCGGCATACAAGCCTACCAGGTGACCATTATCACTGCTTAAAACTGAATTAAACTGGGTATTATCCTGAGTAAAGGTCTGATTATCCAGTAAACCTTCTTTATAAAGTTTATTCATATATTTTAGTGCCTCTTTATACTGATCCTTCATTACAGAGTACTCAATCTTACCATCATTAACAACCAGTCCGGCCGCTACGGTTGGATTCGTATTGCTTAATGGATTATTACACTGTACAAAAGAGTTAATCATCCAAACAGTAGGATCTGTTGCCCAGCCGCCGATATAACCGGTCATAGGTACTTCATCTGCAATACCATTTCCATTGGGATCCTGTGTTTTCACTTTTTTCATGTATTCATATAATTCATCGGTAGTCTGAGGAACTTTACCGCCATTAAGTTTTTCTACCCATGGCATATAAATCCACATTCTGTTCTGGAACATACAATGGAAACATTCATTCTCATCACCATATGTATAGATATTCCCGTCAGTCATGGTTATATCTGCTTTTCTGGTAGGACTCTTTTCATTATTGGCATTCCAGTTTGGTGCATCTTTTAAATAATCGTTAAGGGGCAGAATCAGTCCCTGCTGTCCATAAGACTGTACTTCTGATTTTGTCCAGTTGGTAGCTAAAAAGATATCCGGCAGGCTGGAGGCATCTGTCATAACCAGGTTTAATTTGGTTTTTGCATCATCACCATCTAAATCATATACATAATTTAAATGGATATTTGTTTTTTCCTCAATCCAGTCAGTTACATAATTGTCCTGGTAAGTACCGCCACCGGTAGCAGTAGCGTATACAAAGACAGTTAAATCAAGCTTTTGCTTTAGTGGAAAAGTTACATCTTTCACAGATTTGAAATTAAACGGATCTTCTGAAGACGTTGATTTCGCATCATCTGTTTTGGGTTCGGAAGTTTTCGTGTCTGATTTACCACAACCTCCCAATAATGATACTACCATAGCCATTATAACTAATAGTGATATCATGCGTTTGTTAGAAAACCTTCTCTTTTTCATAATATTTCCTCCTATTATTTATATATAAACCTAAAAAGGTTCATACTCAACCTTTAACAGAACCAATCATAACGCCCTTTACAAAGTATTTTTGTACAAATGGGTATACAATCATTAAGGGAAGACTGCTGATTATAATTGTTCCATACTTTAACATTTCGCTTAAATAACGGTTCTTTGCCACCATAATCGGGTCCACATTAGCAGAGGATAAGTCCACCTGGGACATCAGAAGAATTTTTCTGAGTACCAACTGTAATGGGTATTTATCCACGGAATTAATATAAATCATAGGGTTAAAATAAGAATTCCATAAGGAAACCGTTACCCAAAGACTAAGCACTGCTATGATTGGTTTGGACAGTGGTATTACTATTTTGGAAAAGAATTTAAAATCGGTACAGCCATCCATCTTTGAGGCTTCCAGTAATTCTTTTGGAATAGTCTGATTAAAAAATGTTCTTGCTACGATTACATTATAGGCACTGACTGCACCGGGCAGGACGATTGCCCACATGGTATTAATCAACTTCAGATTCTTTATTAATAAGAAGGTAGGTATTAAACCGCCGGAAAACATCATAGTAAATAAGAAAATCCCGGTAAATATTTTTCTTCCCCTAAAATCATCCCTGGATAAAGGATACGCTGCAAACAGGGTCAGGACGATACTGATTAAAGCGCCACAGACCGTATAAACTACTGAATTTTGAAAACCGGTCCAAATTGATTTATATTTAAATACTGTTTTGTAGCTGTCTAAGGTAAATCCTACCGGAAAAAGTTTAACCTTTCCGGACGTCAGCGCATCACCGCTGCTGAAGGAGCAGCTAATAATATAGATAATAGGATATAACACTACAATTAACAGCAGAGTGAGCAATATATAATTGATAAAATAAACAACTTTATCCTGTGTTATTCTTCTACTCTTCATAATTTTCCCCTTTGCATACCGCAAATCCTACTTACGGCACTGCCAATATAACAAGCTGAATGAATTCTTGTATGGCATCCTTTCTGTGTTTCATATTTTCTTTCAACTTTTGATGCAGCCGGAAAATGGCGCATGCTAGTTTTGTTTACATAAAACCATTTCCCGATACTTTATTTGCAATTTTATTAGCAGTAAGTATCAGAATTAATCCAACCAGTGACTGGAATAATCCGATTGCGGTAGAATACGGATAATCCGGAAATGTGGAAACCAATGATACTTTATAGGAATAAGTCGTAATAATCTCAGAGGTAATCAGGTTATTCTGGTTCTGCATAGCAAGAACTTTCTCATAACCTACATTTAAAAGACTTCCCATATTTAAAATCATCATAATAACCACTGTAGGAATAATTGCCGGTATATCTACGTAACGTATTCTCTGTAAAAGAGTAGCACCATCAATAATGGCCGCTTCATGCTGTTCCATGTCAACTCCAGCCAGGGCAGCAATATATATAATAGCGCTAAAACCGATTCCCTGCCAGACACCGCTCCATACATACAGGGATGGAAACAGGCTAGCACTGCCAAGTACATTAATTCCGAAGTGATTATAAAGCACACTGCCGATTACACCGGTTCTGTTGTCCATGAGTATATTAATAATTCCTACGAATACGATGGTAGATATAAAATATGGACAATAGGTAATCAACTGGACAGCTTTTTTAAACACAACATTCTTAGCGTAATTTAAGGAAATTGCTAAGAATATGGAACAAGGTATGCTCACCACCATAGAATAAATGGAAACAACCAGTGTATTTCGAAGACATTCTTTAAAGTTATAGTTTTTAAAGAATCTAATAAAATTATTAAAACCATAATTATCAGCCCATGGGCTATCCCATATTCCAAGACTTACCTTATAATTCTTAAAAGCAAGTATAACACCATACATGGGACCATAAGCAAATAGCAGTAATACAATTAAAGGCAGTGCTATCATAAAATATAATTGCCAGTGAGCCTGAAAATATTTTATAAAGCTTCCTTTTTTCTGAATTGATACATTAGCTTTATTACTGTTAAGCAATTCGTTCACCTCTTCCTTTTCTTTTTTCCATCATTGCACACTACCGGCCAAAAATATATATACAATACTTTTTTTCCACTATTCATATTTTAAGAACCCGCTGTTTTCAAGGCTTTCATGACATTTGGCTGACTTGCTAAAGAGGGTTTTAAATGATATAATTACTGCATCAGGTCCCATCAAAAGCAAAATATAGAACGGAATAAAAATCTGAGACAGTTAAAAAAAGGTGGTTTCGTATGTTTACATTAAAAAAAGAGAAAAAGAAAAAAATGCATATTGATATTTACAGTGACGACTGCGTGATTTATCAGGGGAGATGGGATGATCTTCCTTTATCAGAGAATATTATTATCGAAAAAAGCATTGATTTTTTTAATGACCCGGAACCCTGCTATATCCATAGGGATGCAGTCAGGGTCCGGTTACTGGCAGAATTAGAAGCCGGTCTGAATCGTAATTTTTTATCCGTACCGCCCCAGTGGCTGGATACGTTAACCGCTATGACCGGGTTTTCACTGATAAGCCGGGTAGAATTTTCAGAAAAATAATAAAAGTATAAATAACAGCAGGAATAGAAATCCATATATTAATTTAACTGCAGGCATTCCCTGTAGAGTGAATCTGGATACCGCCAGCAGATTCCTGCTTTTATTTATAATAAAGATAATAATTCCCTGAGGTATGCACATAGCCAGAACATAGATCAAAAGCATCCAGAACACGATAAAGGTCATCTCCTGTTTCTCATTTACCATGTATAATATGGACGCCGCATAGAGCTGTCCCGTACAAAAGAATTCACCTGCCGATATCACCACGCCAAGCATAAACAGCACCGGCAGCAAAAACGTTCTTGGTATATTCCCAAGTTTATTAATAACAGTATGATTAAAGTGCCTTAGCTTTTTAGGTAGCTGTACAATAATTCTGCCGTAATTCTTTTTTCTTGCATTCCAGAAATCAATAAAGTTTAATATACTCAAAACCAGCGCTAACATTGCAAAACACAGGGTCAGGATTTGTTCTATACGGGTAAAATAAACTTCCTTAATTACACTGAAAACAAAAAATGCTCCCATTCCCATAACCAGATAAGCAAGTATCTTTCCAGCCATATAACTGAGACTTCCTTTTATAAAATCTCTTCCGGACATTAAAAGCAGGGATAAAACCATTAATAACATGGAGGCAGCGCAGGGATTTAGTCCATTTAACAACCCGGTAGCCCCAAGCCTTAATAAATCCTTTCCCCCTATTTTATCCTTTCCTCCGGAGGGTTCTAACGCTGTCCTTGAAAAGCCCATGGCACTGCCATTTTCAATTACCTTTACCAGATTATCTTTGATCGCAGCCTCTCCTGACAGGAAACCATTCTGATAAAATACAAGAGGAACCTGCTGTTTGTCTCCTGGAACTTCATATTGCTTCATCAGTGCATTCAGCAATTCCAAATTCCCTGAATCCAATATATTACACTCAATAAGTTTTACTTTTGATACTGTATTACCCTGTTCTTTCTTCATTATATATTCGGTTTTTACATTGTTTTGAATAAAATTTTTTACTTGTGCACAGCTGTCACAGGAATATGTTGTAAAGAGTAAAAGAATACTATCACTAGGATCAGCATTCTCAATCATGCTCCTGACATCCTTATCCTTACTTGTATCTTCATTAGTATCCTTATTTATATCTTCACTTGTATCCTTGTTTATATCTTCACTTATATCCTTGTTTATGTCTTCACTTGTATCCTTGTTTATATCTTCACTTGTATCCTTGCTTATGTCTTCGCTTGCATCCTTGCTTATATCTTCGCTTGCATCCTTGCTTATGTCTTCGCTTGTATCCTTATTTATTTCGTTGTCTTTATCTATATCGTCATCTAACTCCTGACTGATTTGCTCACTTATGACCCTGCCGAGCTGACTGCCAATTTCCTCATAACTACCCCCATAAATTTTCCCCTCCATCAAAGCAAAAGGTACCTTGGCATCCAATTCAGATATGTTCAGGGTTTTGATACGCTTATCCGTATATTCTTTATCTTGTTCTTTAAATACATTATAGGCAATACAGGTTATGTCAACATCCGGGTTTAACTTTAAGATATTTTCTCTGATCGTTTTATCAAATTTTTCATTCTCCTTACAGGATTCACAAGGACCATTATAGAACAGTTCCACTTTAATCTTACCGGAACTGTTCTTGGCTACCTCCTTACCATCAACCTGCGTTTTTAGGAAGTTAAACCGAAACAACAGAACAGACAGACAAAGTACTGCAACAAGGATAACGCTCCATACTAATTTCTTGTTTTTATCCATTCCTAACCCTCTCATTCCTTATTTTTTTCTGTACTCGGAAGCGCTGATTCCTGTTACCCGCTTAAAAGCCCGGCAGAAAGAATTAACAGAACCGTAACCTACATTCTCAGAAATTTCTCCAATAGACAGATTGGTCTTTTCTAAAAATTCCTTTGCCTTATCTATTCTTATTCCTTCCATATAGGTAGAAAAATTAATTCCCAGGGACTGCTTAAATATACTGGATAAATAAGGTTCACTAATACTGAATAGATCTGCTACGCTGGTAAGAGACAGGTTTTTATCACCGTAATTTATATCAATATAAGAAGCGATGGAAGTTGTAATAGCAGAGGTATCCTTAAGTTTTTTCTTATCGCCAACCCCCTTACATACTGTCCGGTAGAGGTTTAAGGTAAGGGTAATCTGATTTAGCAGGGTCGCATTGCTATTTTCCTCTAGTTTATTATAATAGGTACGATATTCCGATTCATCTGCCCCAATCCGGCGGATGATACGAAATAGTGCGGTCTGCAATTCATTTAAAAGCATATGCTGGAGGTAAACCGGCAGATTGTTCTCAATAAAATACTTCTTGATAACATCCTCCAAGGCATCATGAAGTCCCTCATTATCCCCTGCCATTACATAATGCATAAGTTTAAGAGAAAAATCCTGGGGCGGATAGGACGGTATATTTACAAAATTATTAATATACCAGATAACGGTATTATCAATCTGTCCGTTTTCATTCTGGAACATATATACTGCATTGTTGTAGGAGTCCTTCAGTTCGGTTAAGCTCTCCACCTCATTACCACCATATACAAAGAACTGCTCTGAGACATTCGCAGGCATGGTCTCCTTGATATTCTTAATCTTTTGTTCTGCTTCTTCTTTAAAATATCCGCTGTATTTCTTATCAATACTTAAGAGCAGTACTACCTGATTACCGTCAATATTCGTATAAAGGCTGTCCGGTATTATTGTTTTTAATACTTCAATCAGTGAAAGAATACAAGAGTTAATCAGTTTTAGATCAGCTTCTACTATTTTATCTATTTCTGTATTGAAGCGGAATATCAGAATGTCAAAGACTCTGTCTTTGTGGGGCAACCCAATATTATCTGCTATGATGGACGCCTCTTCCTCCGTGGTGAAATTTCCGTATAACAATCGGTTAAAAAAAGCATTTCTCAAAAACGGCTTCTGGCTTTCAATCACCCGTGCCATATCGGTATTGGTATTTACCAGATGATTAAACGTCTCTTTTAAACTTAAAAATACTGCCTGATGGCCTTTAAATTGTTCTGTAGTGTGGGAAACTTCTTTCATAATATCATTAATGGGGGTAGCACTTCTCTTTGACATATAATAGCTCAATATAATTCCCACCGTAATAGCAACAAAAATAAAAACAGCCAGCACGAATATACTATACATGCTCCTGCTGTTAACTGCCACCATTGGCTGCAGCATATAATATTCCAGTCCGGATTTGTCTGAGGCATACCGGATTACCAGATATTTTTCTTTGTCAAGCAGAACTGTCTGATTCTCAGGGTTCTTATTTTGGGTAATGACCGTTTCAACCCTATGGCTTACTTCTTTTCTGTCCACTTGTTTTGGCTCACCCTGGGCTTTATAATACAAAAGCCTTCCATGAAAATCTTTTATAAATTGTATACTATTCTCAGCTCTTGCCGGCATTAAGGTTTCTAATACCGTATCCTTAAACAGGATCTGTATCCTGCTTTTGCCGTTATAATCCCCGTAAATCATTGGTCTCGTATAGGCAATCATATTTATAGAGGTTTTGGTTTTAAACGTATACGCTTCCATTGGACTTAATCCGTAAACCACATTGTCCTCTTTCATATGCCGGTACCAGTCCTCGTAACTTTCATACCTGTCTTCCTTAAGATAAAGGTCATAAAAGTCCTTGTATGTATAGGCAATCTGTCTATTTACTACTGTTTCACTTTTATCAAAAAAGATATAATAATCAAATATCGACTGATTAATAGCATACAGGTCCGGCAGCATGGCATGCAATTCATATACCTTATAAGAATTCGGACCATCAAAAGCTGTGGACATTCTCTTAAAGCTATTGACACCCGTATTGGTGGCAAGACTGTCTCCTAAATAAGAAACTTCATTCAGCATCGTATCTACTAGAACCGCAGCATGTTTTAGCTCTGTTTTCCTGGCCTGAATATCGTCATTGCCAATAACCGAAATCATTCTTACATAATAACCGCTACAGATGAATAAAGGAATAAATAATACAATAAAATACGTCACCATAAATTGATACAAAATGGTATGGGCCTTCGATTTTCTAAATAATTTAAAAGTTCTTTTTCCATTTTGCTTCATAACAGGTCTCCTTATGAGAAATATTATTTTTGAATTATGTAAATAGAAATAAAAAGAGGTGCTGCAAAAAAGTAAAGGAGATAGATTCCATGACTGTTTCCTAACGGCATTTTAATAGTCAGCCACATATCATCTTATTTCCTATTAACTATAATGCAACAACCCCGATTTATTGTTATAAATTAATAGTGTCATAACTTCATGTCACCGCATCGTTTCTTATATCCCCCGAGCTGATTTCCATCCGTTCATCCACTATTATTACATAAAATCATACAAACATGTATATTCAATACTTATTTTATTATATACAATTTTTAAGAACTTTCAATTATTATATAAATTATCTGTTTGATACTACTTTTACTTCGTATATTCTGTTCTTTACCATACCAGGATAACTTCCAGACGGTTCACTTATTTTAAGTTCCTTGCTTTCCTCTGACCAGGTCATCTTTGTTATGGAGTATTCACCTTTTTCATAACGGTAACTGTTGCCTTCATCTTCGTAAAGGAAATACTCTGCATCCCTGCCAGGATAAACACATACGTTAACCGGTGCATCCGGTATTTCATCCACATACTGCATCGGAATGGACATTGGTATAATACTTCCTGCTTTTACATAAACCGGAATAATATCTATGGGTGCGGCAGCAGTAATGATCTGACCGCCTTCATAATACCGTTCTGTCCAGAAATCATACCAGTCTGTTCCCTCCGGAAGATAGACCTGTCTTGTCTTTTCTGCATTTTCAACCGGTATAGAATTCTTATCATAATACATGGGCTGGGTTACGGGACAAATCATCAGACTGTCTCCGAATAAGAACTGGTCGTCAATATCTTTTACCTTTGCATCCTGAGGAAAATCAAAGGCAAGGAGGCGAAACATGGTATAATCTTCTCTCCAAACCTTAGCGGCAAGGGAATAAATATAGGGCATCAGACGGTATCTTAACTGGTTCATCTTTATGAGAGCATCATAAAACATACTGCCTGGTTCTCCAAAGTTCCAAAGTTCCCTTCTAAAATCCGTACCATGACTTCGGAATATGGGCAGGAAACAGCCATACTGAAACCATCTGGTGAATAATTCACGGTATCCAAGATCTTCATAACCCAACTCATAGTCACCATCCCAGAACCACTGTACCCCTTTTTTCACAAAAAAAGCACCAATGTCCAGGGTCCAGTAAGGAATTCCACTGGCACAAAAATTTAGTCCGGCAGCAATCTGGCGTTTCATCGTGGTCCAGTCCGCCGAGATGTCTCCCGACCACAAAACTGCTCCGTATCTTTGCTGTCCTATATAACCGTTCCTGGTAAGGTTTAAAACCCTTTTTTCCTCCGTTTCGCCACGCTGTCCTTCATATATGGCTCTGGCGTGGAATAACCCATAGGAATTCGTAAGTTCCGCCTTCATGTACTGGCTGGCAGTATCATAAAATTCATGGTACATGGTACTTGGTTCGGGTCTACCCATATGGTTCCATTCCGGTGTAAAGGGTTCACTGGAATCACACCACCAGGCGTCAATACCATGACGGAATAAACCTTCCTTAGCCTGTTTCCAATAAAGCTTCCTGCCTTCTTCAAGAAAAGGGTCGTAAATACTGCTGGCTGGTAACAGCAGCTGTTCTTTTTCAAATTCCTTATAATTCTCACAATCCTTACTCATATTGGGCCAGATAGACAGCATCAGATTGGCATGATTCTCATGCAGCTGTTCCATCATGTCCGCCGGATCTGGGAATCTTTCCTGATCAAAGGTCTTTTGTCCCCATAATTCGCCTTCCCAGGAACACCAGTCAAGAACAATACCGTCAAGACCTACTTTTCTGTTTCTGTGTTCTGCTACAATATTCTTTAATTCTTCCGCAGTTTCGTATCTCTCCTGAGACTGGATAAAACCAAAGGCCCACTTTGGCAGCATTACGGCTTTTCCCGTTAACTTACGGTAACCACGTACCACTCCGTCCATATTACCGCCATGGATAAAGTAATAATCCAGCTCCTCATCCGCCTCCGTATAAAGATAGGAACCTGCATTGGTATCATTAAATATCATAGGGCTGTAAGTATCCATTAAAATGCCATAACCTAAACTTGATATCAGAACCGGAATACCGATTTTTTTGTTCGCCTGATGCACATAAACCGTGGTACCACGCAGATTCAGATACCCTTCTTCGTGCTGACCCAAACCATAAAGGGCTTCCTCTTCCTGCCAGTTCAAATACAGTCTGGTTCTGTAAAGCTTCCGGTCAAATACTTTTGATGCTTCTTTCACTACTTCTTTTATTCCATCGGGGGTTACAATTCGTTCCACCTTTGTATTTTCATCAAGCACCATCTGAAAGGAATCAAATTCCTCTAAATTCTTGCTTTCATACTCCCGTTCACCAAGGAGAAGCTTACCCTTGCAGTCATAATACTTAAGGGATGCGGTATTTTTATTTACCACAACCGACAAACTGCCGGTATTTAACTTGATTTCCTGACTGTCCTCTTTATAATCCCAATCAGAGAAGGTTTCCTCATATACTACCCCTGGCTTAGTCTGGCTTAAGAAAGTGTCTCTCTGGGTATATACAATGCGGATAATGTCCGCTGTTTTGGGTTCCAACTTTGTTAACCCTTCCTCTGAATACAGGATAAGGGAATCCTGAATCCGCTTTACCTCTGTAATTTTTTTCTCCGGTCTTTTATTTACTATTAACATTGGTACCTCCAATTAGTCGGTTATTACACCTTTTTGCAGCATTATATTGGCATAGAGAGCCTTTTCGCTGGTAGCGATAATTAAGTAGACTTCTCTTGCCTGATCATAAAAGGTAAAGCGCTCGATATTTCCTACTGCTTTTTCCCCTCTTTCATCATATTTTGAAACAATGTCCTTATAAGTATCCCAGATAGGTGTCTTAACCGGATCTCCAGGCATTACTTCCATCAGATTTACAGGATGTTCCACATAGGAATCCAATGGAAATACCTTTAAGATGGCCTCTAAGATTTCTGGTACTCCATGGCCGTCACAACGGATTACCACCGCCTTCTTTCCCATGGACTCTGCCGGAAAATTGCCGTCTGCAATAATTAACCGGTCACTGTGACCCATTTCACATAATACTTTTAATAATTCCGGTGATAAAATCTGTGGTATTCCTTTTAACATATTTGCCTCCTTCGGATGTAGCATACATCGAATGCAGCATACATTCTGATATTATATTTTTTATTTGTTTCACTTCCAAAATGATTGAATAATAAGAATCAGGAAATTCAACTTATAATGGAATTATAACAGACCCAGATTATATTACTATAGATTTAATTGACATTTTTATAGCTTTTATGTCGCCTTTTCGCATATTTGTATTGACCCTTCTCTCCTTATTTGCTACGCTGAACAAGAGGTGATACATCATGCTTTCATATAATGATCTAAATATAAAATTTTCAATGGAACAGCTGGATTTTTATGCCCTCCATATCGCCTATGAGCGGTTTATGCGTTCCATACCAGGGCACAGCCACAGTGATAACAGCTATGAAATCCATTATATTCCCTATGGACAGGGTACGGTTAAAATAGATGAGGTGACTTATCATATTGTGCCCAATACCTTGTATATCACAGGACCCCATGTGGTCCATGAGCAGATTCCTGATAAAGAAGACCCAATGACGGAATATTGTATTTATCTAAAGCTTGAAAGAAAAAATCTGCACAAAAGAACAGTAAAACAAGGTTCTTATCTGCAGATTTTTGAAAGTACGAAATTCTGGTTCGGTGAGGACAGTCAGAATATCCATCCCCTGATGCAGCAGATTTTCTTTGAACTTGATAAAAAATCTACCGGTTATATAAAACAGACGGAACTTCTTCTTCAACAGTTAGTCATTTACCTGGTACGTAATTATGAAAATCAACACAGCAGTCAAAACCCGATAACCCATCCGGATTTATCCAACCGTAAGTATTTAATTATTGAAGAGTATTTCTTATATGAGTATAACAATCTGTCTTTAGAGGACTTATCCTCTAGACTGGGCTTAAGCAAAAGACAGACGGAACGACTGTTAAAACGTCATTACGGCAAAACTTTTTTAAAGAAGAAGACAGAAGCCAGGATGTCTGCCGCTATCATTCTATTACTGGACCCGGGAAAAAGTATTACCAGGGCTGCACAGGACTTAGGCTATTCCTCTGTTGAGCATTTTTCCAATGCGTTTAAAAGATATTATCATCAATCTCCAAGGGAGTACCGTAATTTAAATAGAAACCCTGCCTTACTTAACCTTTAACCGCTCCGGCCGTCATACCAGAAACAATATGTTTCTGACCTAACAGGTAGATAATAATTACCGGCAGACTTGTCATAACAATATCCGCACACACCAGATTCCAGTCCTTAAAATACATGCCAAAGAAGTTATATACCGACAGGGTCATTGGCCATTTTGCAGAACTGCTTAGGAAATACAAAGGGGAAACAAATTCATTCCAGGTATTTAAAAAGGTAAGAACGAATACCGTTGCTACCGCAGGTTTTAAAAGGGGCAGTATAATTGAAGCAAATAGTCTGAGCGGCTTGCAGCCGTCTATGATTCCTGCTTCATCCAGTTCAACCGGTATTTTCGCAACAAAACTGTAGATTAAAAATACCGAGAACGGAAGCTGCATTGCAGTATATAGTAATATAATCCCAAGCCTGGTGTTATTTAAATTTAAAAACATCATAACTTTGGTTAAGGCAACATAATTAACCGGCATGGTAATTCCAAGAACTATAAACATATAGATAATATTCGTAACTTTAGTGCGGTTCCTGGATAACACATAAGCTGCCAGTGATGCTAGCAGACAGCATAGAAGTACACTTCCAAGGGAATAAATGCAGCTGTTTATAAAGGAACCAAACAATTTACCTTTTTCTATGACCACAGAGAAGTTTTCCCACTGTATGGGGAAGGCAGGAAGTTTTAAGTTCATATCCGATGCACTCTGACTGTCTTTTAAGGAATTGAATAAAATAAGGAGCAGCGGCACCATGGATATGATTGAAATAATCCAGGCGGTCAGATTACCCACGAATACTCTTACAAATTTTTGCTTCATTATTCAACCACCTCATTCTTTGTCATTATTTTAATCATAAAGGTTCCGATTATAACCATAAACACAAACATTACGGAAGAAAGTGCCGTACCGGCGGCATACTGTCCGGTACCAAACCGTTTAAATACCGCGGTATACAACACTTCTGTCGTGGTTTTTCCCGGTCCCCCGTTCGTCAGTGCATAGATCATATCAAATACCTTGAGACCATATATGATATTTAGCACCGTAGTTGTTGCCAAAGTGGGAAGCAGTAACGGAAAAGTTATAAAACGGAATTTCTGAAGACCATTTGCACCGTCTATACTTGCAGCCTCGTAATACGTACCTGAAATCGAGAGGATGCCAGCGATTAATATCGTCATGATATATCCTGTGCCTCTCCAGATATCAACCGCCATAACAGAACCAAAAGCCAGTTCTGAGGTAACCAGCCATTTACCGGCTAAAAAATCCAGGCCGACAGATCTTAAAAAGGTGTTTAACAGTCCGCCGGACGGGTCCAGGATGGACTTAAAAATCATACCAATAATTAAAGTGGATAGAACGGATGGCATAAACATAATGCCTCTATGAAAATTTAAAAACTTAATTGATTTCGTAAGTAATAAAGCTAATATCAGACCTAATATATTTTTTAATATGGTTGTAATAAATGTAAATTTCAGCGTATTGGTTATAATAGCCAGGTAATCCTCATCCGATGAGAAAATCATTTTAAAATTATCTAACCCTACAAATTTTAACTTATCTGAATATGCCGACCAGTCTGTAAAGGAATACCCAATTCCAATAACACTGGGAATAACAAATAGAGCAATATATAAAGCGAGAGCACCATACACAAAGTAGATAGGGTATATCTTATTTTTATTCATTGCTGTTTCCTCCTGTCTGATAAACGGGGCTGCATTTTGCGGCAGCCCCTTAAATCCCTATATCTATTTTGCCCAAGCCGGGTCTTTTGCTGCAATAGCCTGGTCAGACCTGGTTTTGTCAATGAGTTTAAGAACTTCCTCCGGTGTTGCCTCTCCTAAAAGCAAAGCAGAAATGCTGCTGCCGATATCCATCCACTGTGGATTCACGTATTTTACAGCGGTCTGGAATACAGTTCCCTGTGAGGTATATGTGTCATAAAAACTTTTAATGGTATCCGTATATTTTGAAGGTGCATTGCTGTAAGGCAGTTTATTAAACTTTGAAACATTCTCGGTTAAGTAGGCAAGGCTTTCATCCGAAGCCATATAATCAAGATACTGTTTTGCAGCTTCCATATTTTTTGAACCGGAATAGATAAATCTGGAAGGACCGGATGGATTCACATTCAGTGTCTGGTTATCTGCTAAAGGCATTACAAAGTAACCGATATTATCTGCACTAAAGTTTGGGTCTACTTTGTTTACTTCCGTACCAAAGCCCTGATTCGCTATTGTCATTGCATACTCACCGGAAGCAATATTTTTCGCAGCGTCCGCATAAGTATTTGACATATAGTTATCTCCCCAATAGCCTTTATCCACCATATCTTTGATTTGCGTGAGAATTAACTTTAGCGTTTCATCCTGGGCAAAGGTAGTTTCGTTCTTATTCAGTTTATCAACTAGTCCCGGAGTTTTAACTTCTGCCTGAACCGCAGTTTCCGGGAACCATAAAACATGATGCCAGCCATCTGATACACTTTCATAAATTGGTGTTTTCCCTGCTGCTAAAATAGCATCACAGACTTTTGTAAACTCTTCATAATTTGTCGGTATCGTAAGTCCCAGATCACTAAAGATCTGTTTATTGTAAGCTACTGCCCAAACAGAGGATACATCCTGTATCGGCTGTCCGTATAAAGCATTGTTGACTGTTAATTCTGCTGCGGCTAAGGTATCAACATTCTTTGCCCAGCCTTCCCCGCTTAAATCAACTGCATTCTTTTCAACATTGTATTGAGTCTGAATATCAAATTTACCGCTCTGTCCTGCAAATATATCTGTGCATTCCCCGGTATTTAGTTTTGTCATCAGCAAGCTGTTATACTGATCTGAAGGAACAATCTGGTAATCAATTTTAATACCGGTTTTCTCGGTAAATTTCTTACCCAGTTCTAACTCAGCATCCTGAATCCAATCCTGGCTTGCCATAAAAGAAATTGTTATATCCTGTTTCTTATCATCTGATGCTGTCGTTTCCCCCGACGTTTCAGCATTGTTTCCGGTACTTGTATCTCCTTTTGGTTCCTCTGTAGTACCTTTGCTGCATGCTGCCAAGGACACTAACATTGTAGCTGCAAGCCCTAACGCTACTAATTTTTTCCACACTCTCATGATACCCCTGCCTTTCTTTTTCATAAATAATTTAGCCGGTTGTCAAATAATACGAAAAACACGGCATTTAATTATACATTATTGACAACCAAAAGCTATGACTTTATTATAGATTGTAAACTATGCTATTGGAATGTATATTTTATGTCTCATATATGTAATAATTTTACCTTAAGTCTCAAATTCTATTAACGATACATAGCAGGGTGCAAAGATCAATTTTACGCTGATTACGGGCATATATTCTTATATTAAGTTTTAGAGATTATATGCTACGAGAAGCCATATAAAATGAAAGGTGTACAGCCATAATGATAAAAAAGAAAAAGACACGAAGCATTCAATCTATCCTGTTTTACACATACTTTTATTTATTATTTTCAGTTTTAGGCATTTTCATGATTTTTTTCTTAACTTCGGAATCAAAAAAGCTGAGAGCCAATGCAGAAAAACTGATTTCCCAAAATGTTAATACCATCTCTTCATTTCTGGATGAAGAGGCAAAAACACTGGATACAGTTGCTCAGAATATTGCCTATTCTAATTTGATAAAGGAGCGTTTTACAAAATACATCAAATCTGTTGATACGGATAGCTCCGGTGACAGAAATACGGACTATAACAGCCTTCAAAATAACAAGATACTCATTGATATGCTGACTGCCATAATTGGGCCGAACCGTCCTGTTGTCCAGATTTACCTGTATTCCCTTGATAAAGGTGTTTTTGGCGTAGGTCTTGATACCTCTGCCTCTAATGCTTCGGTAAAAGACTATCCCTGGTATGAAACCTTTATATCCTCCGATCATTATAGACTTATGACCAGTGATAAAGATGAACGTCTCAAAAATTTTTACTCTTACCACAATGGGGCTACTTTTATCTCTTTATATGCAATGTATTATAATGCCTATAATATACCCCAGGGCATAATTGAAGTGAAAAACCCCATATCCTTTTTGACTCAAAAAATTAACAACATCGCAAAACCCTACAATGAGAATATATATATTTATGACCAGACAGGCAAATGCATATATCCTGATTTTTCAGATAATTCCTATACCGAATATTTTTCAAAACTGTCTGCCGGCAAGGTCGACAGCACTGATGAGGTCAATACCCACCGTTATAATAAAAATACTTACCTGTTTTATAAACATACGGAATATGCCGGCTTTACCGTTGCGATAGCCGTTAGTAACAATAACCTGTTAAAACCGATCTTTGAGTATATCCGGGCTAATATCATAATACTGATTATTATTGCTTTTGCTATGCTGCTGCTTTCTTATCTCTCAGCACATATCATTACCACACCCATTACAAAGATTTATAAACAGGTCCAATCCTTTAAGCTCGATCTGTCAAATACCGGAAAAAATGTTTTTACTGATATTGATACTCATATTATAGAATTTAATACCCTGTATTCCGCTTTAATTACCATGCAGAAAAAAGCCCAGCAGTCCATGGAACGGGAAATAACCCTGCAAAATCAGGAGATGCAGTCCAGAATGCTAGCACTGCAATCCCAGATGAATCCCCATTTCCTTTACAATTCTCTGGCTACCATACAGTCTATGGCAGATGAACATATGGATTCGGAGATTCACCTGATGTGCCAGAATATATCAAATATCCTTCGGTATATTTCCTCAGACAAGGAACTTATGGTACCCTTAAGGCTTGAAATGCAAAACACCATAGATTACCTAGAGTGCATGAAAATCCGGTATGATAATGATCTTCTTTATGAAATCAATATTCCAGATTCTATGTTGGATATCAGGCTCCCAAAGCTTTGTCTGCAATTAATTGTAGAAAATTCAATTAAATTTACCACCAAGTCCATAAAACCGCCCTGGAAAATCACAATTAACGGTACTCTTACCAATACTTATTGGGAATTAGCCATCTCTGATAACGGCGCAGGTTTTGGGCAGGAGGAAATCGACAGTCTGAATGAGAAAATCGAGGAAATTAACAGAACCGGACTACTGCCGAATTTAGAAATCCGTGGTATGGGACTGATGAATATATATATTCGATTCAAGCTATTGTATAAGGGCAGCCACATATTCCGGATCAGCAATCTTTTGACAGGCGGGGCTTTATTAACAATTGGAGGGAAATACAATGAATAATGATCTTAAAATTTTTACAGTAGTTGTTGTAGAAGACGAAAAGTTACTAGCTAAAAATATTGCAAAAAATATTGAGAAGGTTAATCCTAATTTTAAAGTTATTCGTATTGAATCCAATGGAGAAGATGCCTTAACCTTTATAAAAGAGCAGACCCCCAATGTAATCTTTACCGATATACAAATGCCGGTCATGGATGGAATCGAATTGGTAAGGCATATAGCAGAATATAACAATTATATTAAGTGTGTGATTTTAAGCGGTCATGACGATTTTGCCTATGCCAAATCTGCAATTGAATACGGTGTTTTTGCATATCTTTTAAAACCGGTGAACCTGGATGAATTATCTTCCTTGTTAAAAAGACTGGAGCAGAACTTTCTATCAACCCATGAGATGTTAGCGTCCGTGGGTAAACCACCTGCCTATAATTCTGAGGAAATCGCAGGTCTTATAAAGAAGTATATTGAACAGAATTATCAAAAGCCCATCGATCTGAATTTGATAGCAGACCACTTTTCCTTTTCTCCTTCTTATCTGACCAAAATATTTGTAAAATATGTTCATGTCACACCTTCAAAATATATACAGAATTATCGGATTAATACTGCCAAACAGCTACTGGGGGACTATACCCTAACGATTAATATGGTTGCAAACCTGGTCGGTTATACCGATCCCTTCCACTTTAGTAAATCCTTTAAGCAGGTGACGGGGGTTAGCCCAGCAAACTATAGGGATAACCTTGGTAAAAACCGGGGGGTGGAAGAATAATCTACATGGGAGATAAATTTGAATAATAAGTTAAAAGCACAGCTTTTCTATGCCAAAGTTAATATACACTTCGGATAAGGAATATAGAATAAGAGAACATCTTTAAAAGTTATTGTAACGAAACGGGCATCTTATGGTTATGGTTTTTACTAACAAACAAAGAACTTATGAATATACACTGCGAGCAAAAAATATGACAGTACCCCATATTATGGATTAATCTGAGAGTACCGTCATATTTATTGCAACATTAATGATACAGCTTACCCTTACGGTAAGCTGAAGGGGTAATCCTTATATACCGGATAAATTCCCGGTTATAGTAACTGATATTATTAAATCCGCATAATGCGGCAATCTCTGTAATCTTTTTGGTGGTTCCGGTTAAGTATTTACAGCTTTTGATTATCCGGTACCGGTTCAGATAACTAAAGGGCGTAAATCCGGTCAGCTTCTTAAAGAGTCTGCAAAACTGACCCTCACTCATATTGGATAAGGCGGCAAGTTCACTTAATGAAATCTCATCACCATAAGAATCATGTATATACGTTAAAGTTTCTGAAAGCTGCTCGGACAATTTCTTATAATGGCTGTCCATCTCAAATCTGGATAAGTAATTGTTATAGAGCCACTGCCAAACCGTAAGAAGCATACCATACATCTGAAGTTCCCAGCATTCCGGAACCTTGTGAGACTCCTCATACATTTTTTTCAGGATATCCAGAATATCTTTGTGCCAGGGCACCTCCGGAACCAGATGGAGGGTACAGCGGGTGCCAAAATTGATTACCGGCTGCAGATACCTGCTAAACTGCGGGTTTGCACAGGAATCAACCAGATAAGACAGGGAAAAGACGATGGCATAGAATTCACAGCCGTCTCCATTTATCCCTTTTGCTGAATGAAGCAGATCCGGCGGTATAAATATGGCATCTCCGGCATGGAGATGGAATTCCTCTTCTTCGATCTTAAAAATTGCTTCTCCCTTTTCAAGAAAAAGGAACTCCGCTTCATTGTGCCAATGCAGATAAAGGACCAGGTCTGTTTTCGGATCAGTTACCGTATGATGGAATGATATTGCTCTGAACTGTGTTTTATGGCTGATTCTCTCAAGCAGCAACGAATTTTGTTCCGTTTGCATACTATACCTCCTCGTATCTACATACTAAGCTGCGTTTCATTAAATTACTTCAATTATAGTCAAACTTTCTTCTAATGCAAATCAAAATTGTATCATTACTGCACAAATTAGTTAAAGACATTCCACCCCGGTTTTACTATAGTATAGTCAGAACCGGATACGAAACTAAAACTAAAAAATCAATCAGATAAGGAGCAGACCAATGGGTAAACTTATACTTTCCGCAGATAAGATTATATTTAAAAGAAAAGACGAACTTACCGTTATTGAGCCTTATGGCATGAACTGCCTGCGGTGCCGTTCCACCAGAAACAGTACTATTTCCAGTGAGAATTGGACCTTACTACCGCCTGTTACTAAAAATGACTGCCATACTACTGGAGATGAAAAGCAGGCCACCCTAACAAACGGATGCATCTCTGTTACCATAGTTGCCGGAGGCGGCTGGGAGCCCAGTGTTATTACTTATTATCGTAACGGCAGGGAAATACTTTGTACCAAAGACGAAGGTGATCCTGTTACCCGTTTTACTCATATAAGCGGCGATAATTACCAGGTTAAGGCAATCTTTAAGAGTAATAAAGGGGAACATTTCTACGGGCTTGGTCAGGAACAGGAAGACCAGCTGGACAGAAAAGGCTGCAGCTGCAATCTTGTCCACTATAATACAAAGTCAACACTGCCGGTTCTGTATTCTTCCTTAGGTTACGGATTTTTTTGGAATAATCCTTCACCGGGATACTGTGAAACTACGAATAACCATACTCTCTGGTGCTCCGAGAATGCCTATCAGATTGATTATCTTATCTATACCGGAGAACGCCCCGCCGATGTCTTAAAAACCTATAGCGATTTAACCGGATATGCACCTGAATTCCCAGCCTGGGCTGCCGGTTTCTGGCAAAGCAAGCTTCGCTATGAAAGTCAGGAGGATCTCTTATCAGTTGCAAGAGAATATCACAAAAGAGGAATTCCACTGGCTGCTATCGTAATCGATTATTTCCACTGGACTGAACAGGGGGAATGGAAATTTGATCCCAGGTATTGGCCTGACCCCAAAGCCATGTGCGAAGAACTAAATTCCTTAGGAATCAGACCGGTAGTTTCTGTCTGGCCTACCATCAATCCGAACAGCGAAAACTATTCTACGATGGAAGAGGAAAATATGCTGGTTCGTACTGAAAACGGTCAATACGGTATATTCAGCTTCTATGGACAGCAGACCTTTATCGATCCTACAAATCCGGCAACCGGTTCTTTTGTTTGGAGTAAAATAAAAGAAAACTATTATCAATACGGTATTAAGAACTTTTGGCTTGATGAAGCAGAACCTGAGGTACATCCCCAGCAGTTTAACAACCTTCATTTTTATGCCGGTAATGGGGCTCAAACCGCACTTCTCTATCCCTATTATTACTCCAAGCTTTTTTATGACGGTCTTAAGTCAGAAGGAGAAGAGGAAATCATTTCTCTTACCCGTGCGGCTTATCCCGGAAGCCAGCGCTTTGGTTCCCTTGCCTGGAACGGTGATATTCCATCTACCTTTACTGCCCTAAGACAAAGCGTTACCAGTGGTCTATCCATGGCAATGTGCGGTATTCCCTGGTGGAACAGCGATATCGGCGGTTTTCATTCCGGCAATATCGAAAGTGATTATTTTCGTGAACTTATCATCCGTTGGTTCCAATTTGGTTTATTCTGCCCTGTTATGCGAATTCACGGTGCAAGAAGCCGCATGACCGGTCAGGTGGACCGCTATCCGGAAGTAAAAGAAAAAAGCGGCGGAGATAATGAAATCTGGAGTTTTGGTGAACGGAATTATCCAATTATTAAAAATATAATTGAACTGAGGGAAAGGTTAAAACCCTATATCCTAAAATATATGGATATTGCCGCTGCCACCGGTTCACCTATTATGCGTCCTATGTTTTATGATTTCTATCAGGATGAAAACTGTTATAACCTGGATGACCAGTATATGTTCGGTGAGGATATCCTCTTCGCTCCTATTTTAGAACAGGGCATTACCGAACGTGAGGTATATCTGCCGGAGGGAAACTGGATTAACATCATAGACAAGCAAAATTATGAGGGCACAAAAACAGTGAACGTAAAAGCGGAAATCCATGAATTTATTGCATTTGTTAAAAGCGGCAGTGACGTGCTGCAGATATTTGATTCCATCATGAAATAATATATCCCTCTAAAACGCTGCTGCAAATTTATATAGTTAAGAACCCGGGTCAGTAAAATGAGTTATCTATTACCAAAATTAGATTCGGAACTTACTTATAATTTTGCAGCAGCCTGTTTTATAATACCCTTACTCTGCTATGTTAGTTATACCATATTTTTTTTTACAACGTCAAGCAACCTCATTCTTTATGCAGTTCCTAAAAGCAAAGGAAACCATATTCTGGTCGATTCTGTCTTCTGGCATTCCCTTTAACAGATTGGCATTAGAAAACTACATCAGCTAAGAGTTAAACAAGGGTATCATAAATGCGGTTTCGTTTCCTGCATTCCTCCATGCCAAGTTTTTGTGCACCGGCAATTTCATAGCTTCCAAAGGTATCGTAAAGCCTTGAGGAAGGATCCACCTCCACATAGGTACACCAGGGCAGCCAATGGTACTGGCTCCTTAACATCTGGGTGGTAAAATTGCCACTTTCATGTCCAAGCCCCGGCATACAATATCCGATACTACCGTCCACATCACTTGACTGCCTGGTATTCTTATGAATAAATTCAGCAAAGTCAAGATAATGCTCATCCTTTGTTATCAGATAAAGCCTGTAATAGGTATAGGAACAGGCTGCCATATATACGTCTGCTCCGCCTCCGATGGTAATGATACTCTGTCCGCTGATGGAATATTGATTAAAGGGATGTTTCGGCAGAGGAGTCTCTACCGGGAAGCTCCAGGCATATGTCCAGGTCTCGGTATAATCGGCAGCTCCAACAGCACCTTCCAGCCATATTGGCTCACCCGTCAGGTCATAGAGGGACAGGAATCCAAACAAAGCATAGATTCCGGCTTCCTTATCCTGAATATCCGAATTATCACAAGTACCTCCCCGGTATTCCAGATTCCGGTATGCATTCTCATAAGACCATTCACCGGCTTTCACCGCCGCAGCTTTATACTTCTCCTTCCCCGATAACAGATAGAACTGTACCAGAAAGCGGATTGGACTGGGGGTATTGGATTTTGAATCCATGTGTATGGAACCATCGGTATTATACGCCCGGTAAAAGCTTCCGTCATCATTTTGAATCTTTACCAGCCAGTCTGCGGTTTTTCTGCAGAACTCCAGCCAGGAATGCTGTTCCTCCCCTTTTTTATGCAGATAAAGGTAAGCATCCAGAATACCCTCCACCCCATCGGCAAGCATACGGATATAGTGGGGATAAGGCTCGAAGCCCTTGATATTCGGATTGTAGCACATATGTGGCAGTCCCGATTCGGTCATAGCTGTATTTACCCAAAAATCAATTACGTTCCTGCCTTTAAAACTGGCTTCGGGAATATTCTCCTTATCACCGTAACGCAGAAGCTGATAACCGATTGCCGGCTGCTGCCCTACAAAACCGAATTGGAAAGAAACACTGGATATATCCATATCCGGCAGCTGACAGGCAAAAGGCAGCCCATAGGAATCCCCGTATTTTCCGGTATATTTGGTCAGTATTTTCATACAGTTGTGAAAATGCTGTTCATTATCAACCTGAAACAAATTATCCCTCAGCCGGTTATAAGTGATTCTCCAAGTGTCCCTCATCATAGCCTGGAAATCGGTATAGCATCCAAGATTCAAAGCCACTGCATAATTTTGTTCAAAGCCTTCCTCCACCGGATGGTTAATGCGCTGGAAGGAATAAATCCTGTCGGTAATATCAAGACCGTCATACCGGTTCCTGCCTGGCAGCTGGCCGTCACAGCCAGGGTATACATAATCAAGGGAAAGACCCTTGGATTTTGTGGGACTCTTTGTACGTACCGGGAAACCATAATATAAATAATTCAAGGTTTTATCAGCAGGACGGCTCATTCCAATAGCACCGGACGTACAGTTACGATCTACATTATTTTCCGATCTCATAATATCCTGGGACCGTTTCGTCATATCTGCTGCCCAGCGGGAAAGAGCTGCTGTTTCACCCGAGCAGGTATGCTGCATTGCAAACATCGGCAGGGCGTAAGCGGTTTCCGTGCGTAAGAAATATTCTGCCTCCAGATCCTTACCAAAAGAATAATCCGGCGCAAATTCATTCTGTTTATACCATACACCGGGAGCAAAGCAATTATAATCATATACACTGCCTGATTCCGTCAAATGAAATGATATTTTACTGGAAAACCCAAGCTCCCCAGCTGCTTTTACTACCTTAACTTTACGGCTTACCTTAAAGCCTTCCTTTACAGTTTCATATACATCCAAAAAAGAAAATTCAGAACCGGCAGGTACCTTAAGAATTCCTTTTGCAATGACTTTATCTTCTGATTCCGTAATCTCACTATAAACATTGTCATAAAATACACTAATAGCTGATACCGTTTTAATTGTAACAAAAACCGGGCGCTTATTAAAATATAGCAGACTGTTTCTTTTTCTTACTAAAAGCCCTCCTTCTATAAAGCTGAGGGTATATTCGTTCCATACCAGATTCATGGAATTCTTCCTTCCTTTTCATGTCACATAGTTAAGTATACGGTTATAAGGATTTAAAATATTCTTTCACCAGGAACTGCATTACTTCTCCTGGCTGTTCCCTGATAAATTCAGATTTTTCTCCGAAAACCATGGCAAAAGGTGCTTCTTTCTTATAAGATTCCCAAAGTGGCATATCTTCTCCATTTGCATCTTTTCCATTAGGATTGCCGGAACGTATGAAATTAGCCCAATAGTTGCACATCTGACGGGCAAGATCATAATGCTTACCGACAAAGGGCCGTATGCATTTTGCAAGGGTTTCAAAAAAGAACCACAGATCCACGGAGTGGAAGGTACCAGGGTTATCCCATCCCGGAATTTCCGCATCAAAAACATAGTAATACATGGGAACCTTTTCCTCCAAAGCCTCATTGGCACTGGCAGCAATCCGGTTGGCATATTCCACAATCCGTACCGCGGCACGACTTATCATCTCTTCTAAGTTTCCTGAAGTCTCCTTGCATAATGTCAGAAATTCCTCTGCATCCTCACCGAATAAATCAACGGCCAATTTACGAAATTCCTGGACTGTACTTGCTTTGGGTTCACAATAAAACTCAGAGGAGGTATGACCGAACATTAGCGGAAGCTTCATGGCTTTATTCCGGGCAACAAGTTCAAAAGGGCTTCCTATACAGAACTTCGAATCCACGACAGTCCCCCAGAATCTGTTATATTCCTGGGCTTTCTTATTGATATATTCAGCCTCCAGGGCTCTGGCTTCTTTCAGGGAAGAAACTCCAAGAAAATCAAAGAATTTTATTCCTTCCTGCTCTTCCTCTGTCAGATCTTTTTTTTCTCCGAATACAAAATTATCTGGGTAAAGACCTGTTATCATACCGCTTTCCACAATCGCCTTTTGAAAAAGCCCTTCATTCTGAGGCGAAGCAAGCTGACTCATAACACTAGCTCCACCAGCGGACTGACCGCCGATTGTTATATTATCCGGGTCTCCTCCGAATGCAGCAATATTGCGCTTTACCCATCTGGTACCTGCCTGCTGGTCCAGGTGACCGAAATTTCCAGGCGCTTCCGGGGATTCCGCTGTTATTTCCGGATGACATAAAAATCCGAACACATTCAGCCGGTAATTCACTGTTACCACAACAATACCCCTTCTGGCAAGCCTCTCACCGTCAAACTCCATCTCAGCGGTATTGCCTACCTGAAGTCCTCCTCCAAAATACCATACAAATACCGGAAGTTTTTCGTCTGTAGTTAAAGCAGGTGTCCATACATTCAGATATAGACAATCCTCATCCATGGGAATCTCTGGGTCAACTGCCCATTCCCTGGTATAGATATCCTCTTTGTTAAGCCCCGGTGTTGACTGCAGTGATATCGGTGCAAATTCAAAGGCTTTTCTTATTCCGTCCCAGTTCTTAGCAGGTAAAGGAGCCCGAAAACGGTTCTCTCCTATGGGCGGTGCTGCAAAAGGAATGCCTTTAAAACTAGTAATTCTTGGATCTGCTGCCGGTAACCCCTGTACCACACCATTTTCTGTTTTTACTACGCGTAACATATGCATACCTCCATTCTACAAAATAATAATTTACCTTAACCTATAGTATCTTTTCAATATCATAAGACTCTTGACTCTTATTTGTATTTCCAAAGGATAACCGGCTGAAATTATATGCGCCGTTGTTCCAAACGGCAAAATCATGAACACCATCCTTTATTAAAATCCTGTAATAATTCCTCAGGTTGTCTCCCGCAGCTTCCTGAAGTCCTGTTACAGCTGTTAAATAGCCTGCTCCGTATGCCACTTCATCGGCATCACCACAGGTCATATAAAGCAGATGAAGTTTGTGACCTGCTTTTATACTATCGCCTAGAATTTTACCACTGCTGGAAGTAGGCGCATTAGAAAAAGCTCCTGCATAAGCGAACAAGTCCAGCATCCCCGGTGCGGGCACCGTTACAGTAAGACCGTTTTTCCAGCCACTTTCTCCCCCTGTAAATACAGCAGAGTCACAGCGGTAACCACCCAGTCCCAGATTCAGGGTCTGCATTCCCCCCATGGATAACCCGCCTATGGCTCTGTGTAAACGGTTATACTCTATGGCTATATCAGACCTATCCTGAATTTTGGCATATGTGTGATACCGCTCTTCTATGAACGGAATCAAATCATACCTTAACTCATAATCAAAATAGTAAAATCCCAGCAGATTGGTTCCTTCCGGATTAAAAGAAGTATCCGTCCAGTCATAAGCACTTCTGCCTTCCGGGAACACTACAATAAGCGGTGGTATATCTCCTTTGGCAATCAGATTATCAAATATATTGCATATTGTATAATTCCCGTCGGTTTTTCCGTTACCAGATAACCATTCCTCACGGCTGCCACCTACACCATGGAGCAGATACAGCACATCATATTTTACATTTTGAGCCTTGTTATCATAACCTGCCGGCAGATAAACACTGCATTTCTTTGTAATCGGTGCACCGTTTACGGTTTCTCTGCCTGCTTCTTTCCCGCTTATTTTCTGATTTGTTACGAGCTGTCTAGACTGGTTGATATAATTACCCACACTGTATGAAACATCCTCTAGTGTACCTTGTTGTATATCCTTAGCAGCCCTTTTGTATTCTTCGGGCATTCCTTCTGCTTCATAACTCTTCATAACCCTTTCCTCCTCCATTTTATAATCTGATTTGTATCCGGTCTATCCTAGATCTGCTTATTTAACCTGGTCCTAATTGCTAGGAAAGATGCTGTATATTTTATGATCTGGCTCCCCTGATACGTTCTGGTTTAAACCCTCTATCGGTTTGGGGAGTTATCCGCTGTATCTCAAAACTGTATACTGCATTGGAAGACAACGTAACATCAACTGCCGCAGCATGATCGGTAACGCTTAACTGCTCCAGTTTCACTTGTGGTTTCGCACATTCTAATAACAGTTCTTTCTGTTCTCTTTTCAGGTTTGCAGGGGAACCCATATTAATCCAGGCCTTGAGAGGATTGCAGGTATCTTCATCTACCAGTCTCGTGACCATACTGTATTCCCCGTTCTCCAGTTCTATATTAAACTGTAAGGAAAGTTCCTTATCACTAAATTCATCTACCGGATTCCAGGCGATACCATAGATTCCGCCTTTGTTGTCTTTGGTTATGATATAATGTTCGCTGCGTGCAACCGCCTCCGTACCTAAATTGCGGTAAAACGCAAAGGTCCAGTAGGTCGGTTTTGGAATCATTCCGTTTGTCAACAACCCAAAACCACCGGAAAATGGTGTAAAAGATACCCCTGTCTCTTCAAACACATCCCCAAAGGTCCAATAGGAATAAGAGGCACATACATCCCCTAATACACTTAATAACTGTGCAATATAGGCTGCGTTTAAGTTCGTATCATGGATAGGATTAAGGGGCGTGTAGGAGGTATTGAATTCGGTAAGATGCATCTCCATACCCTCGTATTCTGGAAAGCTGTCTATAATTCTCCTGCTTTCCTTTAACTCCTGGGTAAAGATTTCCGGTTTCCTAAGATTCTGGTAATCATAATGCCCGTCTCGTTCCGGCATGTCTGTTGCATAAGCATGTCTGGTCACCAAATCCAGCGGGACTTTATTCTTTGAACAGAACTCTAAAAAACTACGCAGCCACCGTTCGTCATCTACGCCGCATATTGCCGGTCCTCCCACCCGTATACGGGAGTCACATTCTTTGACCGCCATTGCCGTTACTTCATATAGATGAAAATATTCCTCCATATCGGCATCCTTCCAAAAACCAGGAAGGTTAGGTTCATTCCATACTTCAAAAGGCCAGGTAATTACCTCTTCTCTTCCATAGCGGTCGATCCAGTGGGTTACCGTAGCTTTTACCAGTTCTGCCCACTTATTATAATCAGCCGGAGGGGTTACATTTCCTTTCCAGTAAAATACCGTCTGCCTTCCGGAAGCTAATTTCTCCGGCATAAATCCCAATTCTACAAAGGGCTTAAGTCCTAAGTCCAGATAATCATCAAAAACCATGTCCACATAGGTAAAATTATATTCTGCCATTTCTGTTCCGTCTTCATCATAGCCCTGATAGATCGCCATATCATCGCAGAATAATCCATGTCCACGTATGTGGGAAAAATGGATATCCTCCTGCACCTTTTTTAACTGATTATAATATTCCTTACGCAAAGCCAGATTCATGCGCCCTGTACCGACGCAGAACAATGCATTATTTTGAAAAGCAGTCCTGTCTGACTTTGAAATGTTGCATACTAATTTGTTTTCCATACTAACTCCCATTGCAGCCGTTAAAATAAGTTAAACTCAAGGCAGCACCTTTCTCATATAAATTATTTTTTTAAATATTCAAACATCGCAGTTGTTTTTTATATATACATACTTGATAATATCAGCACCTATGTTAACCTAGAAAGCATTGATTATGCTTTCAATATAGCTTTAGAGCTGATTTTATCAAGTGTTTTTAAGTTTATTTACCACGAAGTTTGAGTAAAATAGCTTTCCTGTAAGTTATATTAGAGTATTACTCAATAATCCAACTTAAAGGAAAGCTATTGTAAAAACCTCCGTTTATAACTTACTGTTTTTAAATACTTATGATAAACAGTTATTTACTGAATAACCCTGCTTTAGCTGTTAATTACTTATGATTGTTTTTCTGGTTCGATATAGTATCTTCATAAATCAAGCTTTTCGATAATTAAGCTTTTCGATAATTAAGCTTTTTAAATCAAGCTTATCACTATTACAGAACATACACTGTTGCAGATACTTTGGCTAACTCTCTGGCTAAATCCTTTTCTTCCGTCAGATCAAGTACCGGATAACCGTCTATATCAAAGTGTACCCTTCTGATACCAGAGCTTCTAGGCTCATTAATTCCAAACCTGGCATGGTAAGCATTCCATACCGTACCATCTTCATCGGTCACATAGGAATTATGTCCGGGACCGTATTCACCCGGCACACATCTAGAAGTCAATATCGGGTAATTTTCTTTAATCCAGCTTTCAGGATTTAACAGATCGGCATCCCTTTCAGCGCTTAACAGACCCACCGTATAGGTTTCATCCACAAGTGCGCTTGCAAAGGTAACAAACAGCTTGGTATCCGTTATTAGGCAAAAAGGTCCTTCATCTACAAAAACATGATTATTGGCCCAGCCATATTCGGGTCTTGAGATAAGTACCGGATCCGTAATCAGCTGCCAGGGCTTTTCAGGGTCAACCTTTGCAATATAGAGCCAGGAACCCTGATCCACTGGCTTAAACTGCCGTTGAGCCCAGATAACATATACATTCTCTTCATACTCAAAGCAGGTCATATCAAGGGTTATTCCCGCTTCATCGTATAAATAACTGCCATCTTTTTTAATTACTCTTACCGGCATACACCAGTCTTCTGCCTTGACCGGGTTTCCGCCATTTTTTAGTTTCATGACATGGGACTGTTCTTTATGGAATTCTCCGGGAGTCCCTGCATGGAAAATATAAAGCTGGTCCTTTATAATATGGAATTCCGGTGCCCAGAGCAAATTACCAAGGTGTTCGTACATAGTGGTATCCAGTATCTTAGTCTCCTTAGCCTGTACTAAATCAGGAATATTATCTGCTTCCCGTATATAAAGGGAATGATTATTATCCGCATCATTGGTAGCTATAAAATAATACTTACCCTGCCATAAACCAATGCAGGGATCCGCACGGTTAATTGCAATTGGATTCACATAGTGATCCTGATGTACTGTTCCTGTTACCTTATAACTTCCCGGCTTTGCCCAGTCAATTCCACTTTGATCCCAGTCAATTCCCTTGGAAGCCGTTGTTCCGTCACTATAAATTGCTTTTGCTCTCACCTGTTCTAAATCACTTTTGGAGGCTGCAACAATTTCGGTAGGAACTTCAATCTTAATATTCACCGGAACCGTCAGCTTACAGATTAATCTGTGGGCAATATCCTTATGAATCTGGATTACATTTCTAGGAAGCATACCTTCAATATCCACAGTCACATTATCCAGGGAAAATGCAGCTGCTTTCTCCGGCTCTGATACCTCCGATAAGTCCATTAAATCTTTTATGACGTTCTGATAGTAGTTACCGTCCGTATCACACCACTTTATAATGTACTTCTTTTGAGCTGAGTCATAAAAGCAAGTAATATCACTAAGGTAAACATCCCCTTTTAAATCGATTAGCCCAGCTTCTTTATAATGTAAAAGATCAGTTGAGGTAAAGAATAGGGCACACCCCTTACTGGAAGCATCCTCGGTACCGTCAGCCTCCGTACGGATGGCAAGCACTCCAAACATATTGTCGGTTAATTGAAACAGGAAGGGCTTCATAAGACTTTTCGCATTCAGGGTTCCGTCCGGATTTTCCGTTGCTTTTGCAAATAAAACTCCGGAATTATGGTTAAGTTCCTGATATTTCTTCCCGTCCTCACAGTATGCAAGATGCATACTGTGAGCAAGTTTTGGAGCATAAATTTTTTCATCCATGGGTAATCTGGTATAACAGAGCAAATAATAAGCATCCTGTTTCATTTCACTTAGAATCATACAATCTCCTTCGATTTTCTTTTAGCAGATCCGTTTTATGTATTAATACATTAAATAAATTATAGATTATCGGTATTTGGCATACAATGATATATCCAATCCATTCATTGACATATTCTAATATCCTATTCAACTCTGAACTTCTTCACTTCCTGTACCAGCGTATCGGCATTTTGATTCAGCAATCCGGCTGCCCCATTTAAGATTTCCACTGATGCAATCTGTTCCATGGAGGTCTGGTTAACGGTATTGGAAGATGCTGCAATTTCTTCCAGCACTGCTGAAATATTTTCAATTGCCTTAAGGGTGCTTACCCTTGATTCTTCGATATTATCCACACTCTCGGTAATATTAGTTAAATATACCATCAACTGTTCCACACTTTGATTGATGTTATGGTAAGAGAAAATCGTATCCTTAACGGCATTGGTTTGAAGCTTTAATGCCTGTTCTGCATTCTTTGCAGTTCCTGCCGCTTTTCTGGTATCTTCTTGTATGCTTTCGATAATACTCCTAATGTCATTTACCGAGCCCTGGGATTGTTCTGCAAGCTTCCTGATCTCACTTGCCACAACTGCAAACCCCCTGCCGTGTTCCCCTGCCCTTGCAGCTTCAATGGAAGCATTTAATGACAGCAGATTTGTCTGGTTAGCCAGCTCATTAATCACTTCAATAATATTACTGATGGATAGGGATTTCTCGTCCAGTTTTTCAATATCTCTGATGATATCCGTAGATATTTCTATGGTTGACTGGGACTGCTTATCAAGGGCTTTTGTGACCTTTGTGCCTTCCGCAATACTAACCTTAGCCTTATCGGCGATCTGGCTGATTTCACTGGTATTACCGCTGACTAAGGAGATTTTCTGGGATAGGTTATCCATTTGGACCAGGCACTCTTGTGCATCCGCTGCCTGCTGTGAAACACCTTGTTCTATTTCACTCATTGCTGAAGATATATCCTTTGAAGACTTTAAGAAATTCTCTGAGGTATTGGTCACATTCTCTGAGGAGACAGCTACTTCATTACTAAGACTATTTACCTGCACGATCAGATTCTTCATATTAGTGAAGGTATTCTGGATTTCCTCAATCAGTATATGGAACTCATCCTTGCGTTTTGAATTAAATCTGACGGTCAGATTACCACCAGCCGCTTCTTTTAGCTGAAAGATAATGCCTTTTAAGGTTTGATCAATACCCTGGGATATTGCAATGGCTATGGCAGCTGCAAGAAGTGAGGCTATGATAACTACTCCGATTGTAAGTTTCTTTATATTGTCTGCCTGACTTGTAATTACTGCTTTGGGCATAAGGGCACACACTAAGGAATTCGTATCCCCTATCTTCGTGTACATAAATAAATAGTTATCCCCTTTATATTTAACATATTGGGAGCCTTCCGTCTCCTCGGATTTTAATGCCTTTTGATAAAATTCTTCTCCGGTAAAAATCCCACTCATGCTTTCTTCTGTCACACCGTTCTCAGTTTTACCCTGGGTCTTTTTATCTGTTTTTGCCATTATCTCCTTGCCTTCGGCTGTGACAACTGCCAGATAACCGGATTTATCAAAGTCAAGGCGGTTAAGGATTCCTGAAACAGCTTTCATACTCACGTCAATAACTAACATTGCAGGTGCCTTGTTAAGACTTCTTACCAGACGCAGCGAATAGTTTTCAGAAGATGTTTTAAGGTTCTCATCCAAATACTCATTTTTACCTGTCCAGGCACTTTTAAGACGGTTCTGCTTTAGATAAGTACCTAGTTCTGTACCGGTAAACCCTTCATATAAACTGCCCTCTGTTATGCTTTGGGTTGCTACGGATTTTACATCACTGGATATAATATATAGATTGCCAATGAATTCGTCTGAGACCTGTTTTGCGGAAAAGGTGCTGTTAATATATTTATATGCCCGGTTATACTCCGTTTTATTGTTTGCATAAAGTTTACTGAAATATTTATTAATCGTATCATCGTTGCTATACTGGATACTGGTGGCTTCCACCGAGTCCAGTCCAAAGCGCAGGTACTCTCCGGTCATACTGATCGCCTGCACGGCAGATTTTTCATAATTTTTTGTTATACCGTCAGAAGCTGCCAAAAAAGATACGACCCCAAGAAAAATGATGAATGCAATTGGAACCATAAAGGATGCAATTAGTTTAAACCGCAGCTTACGGCTGTTTGCCAAAAATCTTCTTATTCTGCTTTTCCCCGTTTTTGCCGTATTTTTTACTTTTGATCCTCTGATACTATTTTTCATATGTATACCCCCATTTTGCCTTACCATAATTATGTAACTCTAACCTTTCAGTTAAAGTGAAAAATTCCATATATGACACTTTCGAATCATATATGGAATCTTTCCCAAGTTTATTAATATAAAGTCATAAGCGTATATTCTCCTGAGCATATTCTCAGGAGAATATTACTCTTCGTGAACCATATATCGATGCATGAACCTGCATTAATCTAATTTACTTTGTTGCTGCTGCTCTGGCATCCAGAACTTTCTGGTAAGTAGCCTTATCAGATGCTACCAGGTCTGCCCATCCAAGACCATCAAGCTGAGTCTTCATATCTGCCCACATGCTCTTGAATTCATCTTCACTGGAGGCAAAAACCATTCTCCATGAAGTATCACAGATTAAAGTAGCACACTGGCTGCGGATTAAAGCCACATCAGTAGAATCACTTGGAAGAATAATGTTAACGTTAGGTACCGGTTTTAACTGACCTGTGCTTTCCAGATATTTAACCTGGTTTTCACCGCCGTATTTTTCAGACCATTCTTTTGTCATAGTTGTCTTGTTCGCTTCAAGATAAGATGCCCAATAGTTGGTATTGTAAGGTTCTCCTGTATTCGGATTGGTGGATACAGCATTTAAAGGCCATTGATTGATTTTGCTGTTACCATCATCAAATCCGCCGCCGCCCCATTCATCCGGTACAGTACGGTTTTCCATTAAGCCATAGAGACCATTTTCAGTAAGGGTATATTTACCGTCATCGCCTTTTGTATAACTCCAATCCGGAATACCATCATGAAGGAATTGAAGACCTTCTGGACTAGTAAGCCAATCTAAGAATTCAATTGCTCTGGCTCTGTCATTGCCTTCCATATGAGCGCCCAGTGCAAAGGCTCTGCCGTCACCGAAGTATGAATCGGAAGGCTGATAGAAGTCCATATCTTCAACAGGTGTATAGATATATGCATTTTTTTCGTTGGCACGGTCAGGAGTATTCCAGAAACCTCTCTGCCAGTTGTACCAAAACATTAATACTTGTTTGTTCTTCATCTTAGTGCAGGCAGTATCCCAGTTCTGAGTACCGGAATCAGGATCTACTAAACCTCTTTGATTTGCATCATAGAAGAATTTTAACATCTTATAATATGCTCCGGTATCATCGGTTACTTCCTTCATATCACCTTTATTACCAAGCATAACAGCTCCTCTTACTTCATAACCATACATTTTAGTAAGCTGGGTAGCAGTTTCCATCGTAATCTGGCTTCCGCCTTTATCCCAATCCGGCCATAAAGAGATTGCATAGTTTGCATCACCTTTATCATTGGTCGGATGTGCTTTCTGGATTTTTTCCAGAGCATTCAATAAGTCATCCAGATTTTTCATCTCAGGAGCACCTATTTCTGTATAGTAATCCCAGGGAAGCATAGGGCTGATATAAACCGTATCTTCTGAGTAAGTAGTTGGTGATGTGTTCGTAATCTGGCAGGGAAGTCCGTAAATCTTTCCGTCACTGTTTCCTTCCAGACCTGCGTTAAAGGTTTTATACTGATCATAATACTGATTTAAATTCTTACTGTTTTGTACATCACTGCTGATATCTGCAATCAGACCAGCTTTGATACAATCCTGAAGGGGTGAATTATCAAGGAGGATAATATCACCTAACTTTCCTGCGGCAGTACGTGTCTGGTAAAGAGCTTCCCCATCACCGGATGCCTGTGGTGCGATAATATTCAATTCCAAATTGAATTTATCTTTAATTACTTTTGCAAACCATCCGCTCTGTGTGCCCTGATAGTTTGCGGCAACATCATAAACCTCAAGGGTAAGTGGATTTGTGTGATCAATACCTGTCTGTGTACTTTCAGCAGTATCTTTAGTACCTTCTGCCGTACTTGTAGTTGCTGTGCCGGAATCTTTTGTGTCAGGCGTGGTATTATCTGTTTTCTTTCCGGAACATCCGGTCAAAACCAAAGACAGCGTACATATTACCGCCAACATCAATGAAACGATTTTCCTCTTCTTCATAAATGAATCCTCCATTCATAATAATATATAAAAAGATGTTATACATCCTCCTATATCTAGCCCTTAACTGCTCCAATCATAATACCCTTAACAAAATACCTTTGGAAAATAGGATAAATCAACAAAATCGGTGCAACTACAATAATTGTTACCGTCATACGTATGGAAGTAGCGGTCTGTACGGTTGCTACGCTTTGTGCAACAGCCGAGCTGCTTGAAGAATTTACAAGCTGTTTTAGCGAGCTGGCCTGATTAATGTACTGGTATAAGATAAACTGTAAGCTGTACAGTTTATTGTTCGTCATAAGAAGCAGAGTATCCTGAAACGCATTCCACTGGCCTACCGCAGCAAATATAGCAACTGTCGCCATAATCGGCTTGATTACCGGCATGATTACACTGAAAAATACTTTCATCGTACCTGCCCCGTCAATTTCTGCTGCCTGCTGTAATTCTTTTGGAATGGATTCCACAAAGGTCTTTGCCAAAATAATATAAAAAGGTGATACAATAGCCGGGAGGATATATCCCCAGAAATTATTGGTCAGGTGAAGATTACGCATGGTTAAAAACCAAGGTATGATACCTGCGTTGAAATACATGGTAACAATTACAAAACGGTACCAGAACTTTCTGTGCCACAATGTTTCTCTTGTAAACATGTAACCAAGAAAAGCAGTTGATATAACGGTAAACAGGGTACCAATCAAGGTTCTGCCAACGGATACTAAAGCGGCATCCATTAATCCGGGTATCTTAATAGCTTTCACATAGTTCTGAAAATGAATGGCTTTTGGCAGAAAAATAATCAGACCTTTTTGGCTTAATTCATTGGAACTGATGGTATTAATGAATATATAATAAAACGGATAAACACAAATGAAAGCAAATGCACCAAAAAATACATATATAACGATATCGATTAGGATATCCGCAAAGCTCTGCTTCTGGCGTTTTCTTTTTTTGACAGTCTCCATAACGTCTCCTTCCTATTATAAAAAGCTTTCGCCTCTTACCAGCTTTGAAATTCCGTTTGCCACCGTAAGAAGTATTAAACTGATCACACTTTTTAAAATACTAAGCGCTGTTGCGACGGAATAACTTCCGCTTCCCATAGCCAGATTAAATACATACAGATCCAGAACCTGAATGTGTTCTTTATTAAATGCGTTCTGGAATACATAATACTGCTCCATACCATTGGAAAGGAAACTTGCGATTGCTAACATCAGTAGTACAAAATATGTGGGTAATATACTGGGAATCGTGATAAATCGTATTCTCTGCATCCTGGTGGCACCATCCACCTTGGCGGCTTCAAACATTTCTTCATCAATACCGGTAATTGCTGCTATATACATAATAGCTGCCCACCCTAAATTCTTCCAGGTAAGCCATAACCACTGGACGATCCAGACATGATCAGAGGCTTGTAAAAACTGGACCGGCTTATCGAGGATACCCATGGATACCAATACATGATTTACCACACCGGTATTATTAAATATATTAAATGCTACAGAATACACTAAAACCCAGCTTATAAAGTTAGGAATGGTGGTAACCGTCTGAACTACTTTACGAAACGGTATGCATTTGATCTCATTTAGGAATACGGCGAAAATCATAGGAAGCCAGGAGGTTCCCACAGTAATTCCGCTCATAACCAGCGTATTAACCAGAACATTAAGTATCTGTTTTGTTTTTACCGGATTGGCTACAAGGGATTTAAACCATTTTAAACCCACAAAATTATCCATGGTCATTGGTTGTGGCGGTCTGTAATCAAAGAAAGCATATACCCATCCATACAGCGGATAATAGGCAAAAACCGCAATCAGCACAATAAACGGAAGAATATAAAGAAATTCTTTATACGATCTTAATTTCTTTTTGTTTTGAAATAGTTTCATGATGTCACTCCTTTTTATAGTTTACGTGGATCTATGGATATTACCTGGTTTTCCGTTAAAAAAGAAAACGGTCCCGGCAGCCGCAGCTCATCCGTAATAGTATTCCCATAAAAATCATTGGCTACGATTGTTTTTGCTTTCACCTTACAAATATCCTCCGTGTTACGGATATATCTGTCTTTTTCTGACTTCCGAGGTGAAAATCTTGGCAGTTCCTTTCGTTTACTTATTTCCATAGTAAATTTTTCAGTATCTATATTAATTTCAAACTGCCCTTCCTGTCCATTCAGATCAAATCCGTAAAATTCCTGCCAGGCCTGCAAATCCAGACACACCGCAGGAGCTGGATAAAGAATTCTTAAATAACCCCCCGGCATATTAAGGAATAGATTTCCTTCTGATTCATTATGTTCGGTAGGCATTTTAATTGCAGCCTCTTCACAGTCATAAAAAATATTATTAAATATCTTCGTATCTCTTGCTGTTCCGCCTCTTTTGTCCCAGGTAATCCGAAAAGCAACTGTTTTGGCGTAATAACCTGCGCTTTTGCATTTACCGATAAAATTATTCACAATATGTATATGGTCTGTTCCTTCCCCATATACCGCATATCCATTGGTCACTCCAGTCTCCTCCAACTTATACCAACCGGATGAACCAGGTTCTTTTGGCACTGCTGCCGGATCAAAACGTCCTTCTACATTCCAGAAAATGTTGTTATCTATGAGATTTATATCATCACGGCTGCATTCTATGAATATAGCTTCTCTCTGATTTATTCCATCCAGGAAAAGATTCTGTGTGATACGGTTGTTTTCATTCCCCATATCCATCCATAGATGATCTGCCCTAATCGTTTTGGTAAATATATTTCTGCGGATTAAACTATCGGTACAATCATGTACTTTAATTCCTCCAGCCTCCCAGGATAACTCCATCTTTTGCCATCCTGTGCCTTGAATCAGGTTATCTTCAATTAATAAATTCTTGGCAAACATTCCTGCTATGCCGCAAACTCCCACATTAAAAATTTTACAGCGTCTGATTATGGTAGATCCTATGATCTGATCTTTTATCAGGGAATGGTGCCAGCATTCATTGCCGATATCAATACCTACCCCGTTGGACCAGTCTATGGTGCAATCTTCTATTATCCAGTGATGTCCCCTGTAACAGGATAGGGAACCTCTTTGGGGTACCGGTGCTCCCGTAGCTGCGTGGGCACAGGTAATACCTTTTACCTTAATATAGGATAAAAAAGGAATCTCTGGTGCAAAACACTGTTCTCTGCAAGTTAACTCAATCTCATGGTTACTGGGGTCATCATCCTGCTCCAATCGAAAATGTATGGTCTGACCATTTGCTTCCACCCAATAAGAACCCGGATGATTACTGAGCTGATTGTAGAGTGACACCTGATAAAGGGGTTTTCCGTCACAAAAGACCATTCCCCGGCGGTTTAAATACGTTGTCATATCTGTTTTGTCATATTCAATAAACAGCCTGTCATGAAGAATATTAACTGCACAAAAAGGATTATAACCACGGAATTCATCAGGATCCAGCTTTACTTCCCATATTCTGCTATGGTTTTCTTCTCTTGTTTGATTGATTGAAAAAGGGATCAGATTCCAGCCCTCGCTGCTTTTGAAATCCTTCGCAGGATAAGATGCTTTAATAATTACTTCTTCCTCACACCAGGCTTCATAACTAATCATTTTATCAATCGAGGTGCCTCCTCTGACCGGATGTACACATTCCCTGTAAGTCCCGCCATGTATTAATACTCTGGTCCCGGGCATTGCAATGGAGGCTGCGGCATTGATTGTCTTTAACGGTGAGTCAAAAGAACCATCATTGTTATCCGATGCGGCAGGATGATTTCCATTCACATGAAGCTCTCTGTCATAGTGCTGCTCTTTTTCCCAAAGATGAAAATTATCCCCGTCAGGTAAACGTAATGTTATATCTTGCTCCATATTTACACCCATTACATATCGCAACTTCACATGCGATACTTGCCACATAATCAAATTTGAATGAATGGTAAAGTGGCAACCTTTCTAATTTTGATTTTCTTACACCTTCCTGGTCTTTTACGTGTTGATGCACATGTTTTATGCAATACTTCTATTTTACTTAAATTTTACAGCAATTTTTAGTCAGTTTTTTAGCAATGATTTTAGAATTATTTCATGACTTATATTTAATATGTTGAATAAACTAATTATAAATTATTAATTATTATGAAACAATGATATATACTCAGCTTAATATGAACTATTTGCAGGCATAACTGACCTATCTTCAAATAAATATGATGTATTGTCATTTTTTATTATTTTGCCTAATAATTATACCATTTTTTTGTGTACTTTTATAGCATTATTTGCATCTCATTTTTTGCTATCGGATAATTTACACAAAATAAAAAGTGCGAAACCCTTTTAGCTTTCACACTTTAAATATAGTTGCTTTACTGTTTTATTTTATCTCTTTTTCTTCCTGTTTATACAGTTGATAGGGGCTTTTTCGGAATTGATTTGGAGTAAACCCGGTAATTTTCTTGAACTGACGGAAAAAATGTTCCATATTTCGGTAACCGCATAATGTCACTATTTCCGAAATTGTATAATGAGTATCATACACGAGATATTTTTTCGCTAAGTTGATCCGGCTGTTTATGACATCATCCATACAGGATACACCGAAAGTCCCTTTATATATGTCTTCCAGATAGCCGACACTGATATTAAGTTTTTCAGCCATCTTTGAAACAGTCCACTCTTTATTGGGGTTGTGGTAGATCTCTAATTTCAATTCATTCAAATTTTTAAATAAAGGCGACACTGCTTTATAATTATAGGACTCCAGCAGTTTGTTAAATAAAATCCTTAATAAATTGTCAATCGTGATATCCTTAAAATTATTACTTAAAATATGTTCCGACACTAGCAATTGGTAAAGTTTGTGGCAATAGGACGGATCGTGTATGATAAACGGGACCCCGCAGCGAATAGGCGCAGTAGTAACATATGTTTCATCCGTATAAAAACGAATCCAGTCATTCGCATATCGATCCGTACTGGCACGGTAATATATCCTCTGTTTCGGTCTGTATAGTATCGCACAATTAGAAGGATATTCCCTGTATTCTCCGTCAACTAAGAATATTGCCGGTGTCTGGGTTAGCAGTAATAACCAGCAGTCATGCCCTTCCGGTATGTCAAAAACAAAGTCTCCCGGATGGGCAGCATCATATTCCACAAAATCTATACGATTCATCATTTTCCTCCGTGTCTTACATTTTAGGTCAGCAATTATTATGTGTTAATTGCTGTATTAATATCTTAGCTTAAAAAGTTTTGCTCCATGAGGTTTTATTTCTGTCTCGATATAATCCAGATCTGTTTTTTGAGTCTCTTTGCTCCACAATTCTTCCAGGGTACTTATGCCAGCTGGTATTATTCCTGTTTCCTCCCATGCAGTCTTAATTATCCGAACATCATCACTGAGATTAAACAGCGCCAGGTAATAAGCGTCTTCCGAAGTATCCTTTGAAACCCACACTGCCTGATGGTTATCCCTTATCACCTGTCTTGCTCCTGCGGAATGGTCTAAAAGTCTTAAAACCTGTTTATTAGTAAGTAAACTTAACGTCCAGGAATCCAGCTTTGTCAATTCAGCACCTAACATAAGGGGTGACCGGAAGATGCACCACAGGGTCATCATGGTAATCTGTTCCTCTTTGGTAAATCTGGTATACCGCTCCTCACCGAAACCTTTCCCAATGTAACCTAAAGGGAGCATATCACAGTCCGGATAGCATCCCCCCGACACATGATTCTGCCAGATTTCACAGCGTTCAAACATATTAAGGAGTAAAGGCCAGCTGTCCCAGAAATCATCGGTAATTCTCCACATATTAGCATATTTTTCATAATGCCAGGCCTTATTAATCAGTGCCGGTCCCGGAGAAAGACTTAATACCATAGGGCGTCCGCTGCGCTGTATCGCCTTATAAAGCATCTGGGTTTCTGCTTCTGCTGATTTCATATCATGCCTGCATATGTCATCACATTTAATAAAATCCACACCCCAGGCAGCATAAAGCTCAAATATGGAATTATAGTATTCCTGAGCCCCTTTTGCATTAACATCGAGTCCATACATATCAGGATTCCAAAAACAAATCGAGGAGGGATCGGCAATTTCTGCTGCTGTTGCATCTGTTCCATAAAGTCCCATATGGTTGTGGGCCGCTATTCTTGGGATTCCCCTCATGATATGAATACCGAATTTAAGTCCCAAACCGTGTATATAATCTGCCAGCGGTTTAAAACCGTTTCCGTCTGCTGAAGACGGGAACCGTTTTTTGCAGGGGAGAAGCCTTGCATATTCATCGATTTCCAGGCTGCCAAAAGGCAGATACTGATATTTATCCCTTTGTGAACCTGCTTCGCAGGAATACCATTCAATGTCTATGACAACATACTCCCAGCCAAAACTTTTCAGATGTCCTGCCATATAATCCGCATTGGCTCTTACTTGCTCCTCATTTACCATAGTATCATAATAATCGTAACTGTTCCAGCCCATAGGCGGTGCGGGTGAAAACTTATTTTTATCCATATGATTACCTCCTTAAGTAAATTATACACTGTTAAGTAAATTTTTGATTATACAAATAACTTGGATTTTTTGTCTATATAGTATATTATATTAGTATAATCTCTAAGCAGCAACGGTAATTATTTGATGAAGGAGGTAATTTTTTGACACTATTTGAATTGGGTAGTTATGGATATTTGAATACCGACAGTATTGCAGAACAAACCTTAAGGGTATATGATCTTGGAGTAGAAACCCGCAGAAACGAGACTTACTGTTATGAGAATAAGGACAGAGATTATGAGGGATATCTGTTTCAATATACTCTAGACGGCTATGGAATGTATGAAAAAGAAGGAGAACGGTATCAATTGTCAAAAGGCAAAGCATTTTTTATACACTTTCCAGAAGACAGCCGTTACTATCTGAATCCTGCCAAGGATCCAAACCAGACCTGGACTTACTTTTACCTGCATTTTAATGGACCTGCTGCGGAGCCCTTTTTCAGACGTATACAGGAACTGTCCGGCCCGATTATAGATTTGGAACCCGACAGTCTGCCTGTAACACACTTTTTTGAACTCTATAACACCCTAAAATCCCAAAAACCCATGGAACATTATTACAGCAGTGAATGGCTCTACCGGTTTTTGGTTTCCATACTCCGCTATGTAGAGTTTCCTAAAGCAGGTACTTCAAGTCCTTATGTAGCTGCGGCCATGGACTTCATGAGTAAACATTACGGCAGACAGGCCGTTCTTTCAGAAATGGGCCGGGAGATGGGAATTACCTATCCCCATTTGGAACGATTGTTCCGCAGGGAACAGGGCATCTCACCGGTTCGTTATCTGACACAGCTCCGCCTGGAAGAAAGCATGAAACTACTGCAGAATACCGACCTTGGACTGGATGAAATAGCGAAACAATGCGGTTTCTCCTGCGCCAATTATTTTGCAAAGGTATATAAAAAAGTAATCCATATCACACCTGCAGAATTCCGCAGGCAGCACAAGCTTGATTCCTCCTGCCCTCTTGGTACACATATCGAAATTACTGTACAAGAATAAAGACGCTAATATTTCATCAGCTTTAATTCAAGTTCTTTCATGAGATCTGTCTTACTGCTGATTCTCATGCGGCGGAAATTACAGTCATGATATAACTCATATTCAAAGAATCTATTTAGTTTCTCATAATTTCCGCCTGTATTTAGAAACTGCTGTATGATTTCCTCCGGCTCCATAGCAATAGACGGAACAAAATAAAATAAATTATAATCTTTAACCAAATTTGTTACATTTATTATCTGCTCTTTTGTAACTGCTAATCCAAGTTTATAACTGTTTACCATTTTTGAATTTTGAAGTTTTATACCAAAGATTCTTTTATCTGCTTCTTTTTCTGTTATTACTTCCTCATAAGCCAACTTACTGGCTGCAAATATTTTTTTCAGCTCTCTGATTCTATTTTCCGCGTCAGCATGGTTTTTTGCATAAAAATTATTAGAATCAATCACAAGAAGACTGGTTTTATCACCGACAAAATCCTCCATGAATTCAAGTAAAAAACCATCCGGTGCTTTGTATTTGTAGTAATCAATAAAATATTGGCTGCTGTTGCCGCCTTTATTCTGTTCCAGCTTTATTTTATTACCTTTTCCTGTTCCCATACCGGCATCCTTTCCTAACTGTCCTTGTTTGACTCTTTGCCAAAACCACCAGATAGCCGGTAAAGACCTGTCAGTTTCAGGTATTTACCGTACTGATCAGATGTGATGGCTGTGAATCAGATTTTAAAACTGTTTACGGCACCTTGTAATTCTTTGGATTCCTCTTTTAGCTTTTTGGCTGCCTGGTTAAGATGCTCAGTGGCTGCCAGCTGACTGTCAGCCGCTGATAAAACCTCTACTGAGGCAGAAGCTGTTTCCTCCAGCACAGATGAAATATTAGTAATTGCATATAAGGTTTCTTTTTTCGTATCTTCAATATCTTTTACACGTGCAGAAATATCCATTATATTTTTTGTGAGACCTTCTACATGGCTGGTAATATTATCAAACATCCGGGAAGTATTAATAAGTGCAGACTCCTGAGAACTAACAATACCCTCTGCTTTTGCCGCAGTCTTTACAGTAGTCCTGGTCCTCTCTTCGATACTTAAGATGATTTTATTAATTTTCTCAGATGCTTGTACCGTTGCTTCAGCGAGTTTTCTGATTTCACCTGCAACCACGGAAAAACCTTTTCCGGTTTCACCAGCCCTGGCAGCCTCAATGGATGCATTCAAAGCCAGCAGATTAGTCTGTTCCGCTATTTCGTTAATAGTGCCTATAATCCCTGAAATGGCTGCAGATTCGCTTCCTAACTGTTCGATATCCTCAATTACATCCTTCGATATCAGAAAAGAAGCTTTTGCTTTGCTGCCTAACTCCTCCATGGTAATCCTGCCATCTTTGACAATTGTTTTTGTATTACTTGCAAATTCCGTAATTTGTTCCACACTAACATTAACATGACCGATCTTTTCATCCAGGTCACCCATGATTTTTAAGCAGTTTTGTGCATCTTCCGCCTGTTGTTCAATTCCTGCTTCCATATTCTCTACTACTTGCGTAATACTTTTCGCAGAAACCACTAACTGAGTGGCTGCTGTTGCTACCGATTCTGCAGAATCCGAAATGGAATAAGTCGCTGCCGCCGTCCGGTTTACCAAGGATTTCATTCCACTTAACATTCCGCTAATATGCTTTGTAAGCAGCAGGAACTCATCTTTACGCTTTGTATTGGCGGTAACTGTTAAGTCTCCTTCTTCTGCCTTTTTAACCACAGTGTTGATGTTTCTTATGGCAGTACCAATCCCGCCTGCAAGAATGATACCTGACAAAATTGCAATTATAATTGCAATTATTACAACAATTAAGGTAACTGTCTTGATACCCTCCGCCTGTTTTAGAATGACAGACTTTGGAATCAGGGTACAAAGCATACTGCCCTCTGTTCCAATTTTAGAATAAATAAAGAACTTGTCCGTACCCTCAATATTGATATAGTTAAATCCTGTATTCTCAGAAGCCTTCACCGCTTCTTTATAAAAATCCTGACCATAAAAGTAAGCTTCGTCATTTTCACCTTCTGCTGTTATTTCCCTGCCATCTGGAGTAATAAATGCACATTGGCTTCCAGCCTGCAGGTCAATGGTTTTAAGCGGAGCCTGTATCGAGGCCATAGCAATATCCATTACAAGAATTCCTATGGTTTCCATCTTATTATTAATAATCTGCCTGGATAAGGAGATACCATAGGAACTTTTTAAACCATGTAAATAACTGTCTATAAAGGTATGATACCCTGTCCATACTCCTTTTGCATTGGAGGTGCTAAGGATTTCTTTGCCCTCCTCTGATTCTATGAATTTAGCGTAAGCCTCCTGGGAAAGCATGCCATTCGTAGCTATATTCCTGCCATATGGTGCCAGGACAGCTATAAAATTTATGCTGGGGTCTGTTGTCTTTTCAGCAAGAATATTACGGTTTATGGTACTGTAACTTTCGGATTCTTTACCAGATTCAGCTTTTAAGTCTCCGTTATAATAACTTCTTGCCGTATTATCACCGGCTATTTTCTGGGATTTTGCATTGATCCCCTGCAGCATAAGATTATAATATTCTGCAGTTTTTAATACTGTATTCTTTGTCGCGCTCTCATAATTTGCTATAATTGCATCCGAGGCTCTGGAATAGGATAGTACCCCTAGTAACACAATTAAAACAACAGGTATCAGATACGCGCCAATCAGCGTGACTCGAATACCTCCAAATCTTTTACTTTTTTCCGATATTCTCTTACTATTCTTTATCATAAGTACACCCTCCTTGCATAATTAAGTGTAACACCTTTGCTCCCTCATCCTTTGTATGAAAAAAGAAAGAGCAGCTTCTAAATAAAAGCAGCTCCTTCCTTTTTTCGTACTTTATTTAAATTTGGAAGCAGAAATTAATCATATAAGTTCTGAGAGATTTCTTCACTTGTGATGTTATCCTTATTGTACCACTGACAACCTGTATCAACATCTGCTACAGTTTCACCGTTAGCAACCTGTACTAATAAGTCTACCATTTTCTGACCGATGGAAACAGGAGCCTGTGTAACTGCACCGTATAAAGTTCCGCTTGTTACTGCAGCTTTTAATACGGAACCGGAGTCAAAACCAACACCGATAATCTGTCCTTCGCCTGTTCCTAAAACATTTAAGTTATCATTCGCGGTAACAACACCTTCTGCTGCTGTCTGATTAGAGCCAAAGATAGCTATTGTATCTTTTTCGTTTAAGATAGTGGAAGCTTCAATTGCTGTTAATTCTGTTGTTGTCTGGGAAGGTACTCTTACTTCGATAATTACATTGGCACTCTTTTCATCTACAACAGTACCTTTTACATTTTGTACATAATAGTCATTACCAACTACGGCAGCGGTTTTACCATCTGCTGAAAGTTTTGTGATCATCTCATCAATAAAGCCTAATCCACGGTTACAGATTGATTCAGAAGTAGCATCCTGATTAACAACACCAATTCTTACAGGACCTGCTGCACTAGCTATTCTGTCTTTAATGCCATCATACATACCGTCTGCTGCTACAGCACCGGCTTTATAGTTATCTGTTGATGCATTGGCAAATACGGCACCTTCCGGAGCAGCGGGAACACCGGAGTCAAATCCGATAATCGGAATATTGGCACTCTGTGCTGCTGTGATTGCATCTAACGCTGCTTTTGTATCTAGGGAAGCTAAACCGATTGCTGCTGGTTTTGCATTTACTGCACTGTTTAACATCTGTACCTGGTCAGCAATATCGGATTCAGAGTTAGGACCAACCATGTTGATGGTAACGCCTAACTTTTCAGCTTCAGCAGATGCTCCTTTATAAACTGCCTGCCAGTAGGTGGATTGGAAACCTTTTGATACAATTTCAAAGTGATAAGCAGATTTTGCTACGATATCACCTGTGGATGAGGAATCTGTGGTTGCAGCTCCTTCTGTTGTTTGAGCTTCCTGTGTCTGTGTTTCCTGAGCCGGAGCTTTCGTTGGAGTTGAATTACTTGTTGTTTCAGCTTTTTTTCCGCAGCCGGTTAACATACTTGCTACCATTGCTGCACTAAGTAAACCTACTAAAAATTTCTTTTTCATATTTACACCCTATGCATATCGCAAGTTCACTTGCGATACTGCCACTATTTAAACAAGTTGAAAGAATCAGTTCGTGGCACCTTTCAATTTTTTATTTTCTTTCAACCTTCACCCTTTTCGTATCTCAAGTTCACTTGCGATACTGTAAACCTCCATTATGTTTTGTTTTATTTATGAACCGCCTACGCGTTTGCATAACTTAGTTGTAACTGTTTCATACTTTCCCAATTATCTATCTTTTCGTTTTAGGACATCAATCATTACCGCACTTATTAAGATAATACCCGTAATAATCTGCTGCCAGTTCGCCTGAAGTCCAATGTAGGGAAGTCCTGTTTTTAACATGGACATTACGAATACGCCGAGTAACGCTCCTACAATAGAACCGGAACCGCCGGTGGTCGATACACCGCCAATAATTGCTCCGCCGATCGCATCTAATTCAAGTCCTGCCCCGGTGCCAGGATTAATACTGGTAAAGGTTGCAGCGTATGCAATTCCTGCTAAGCCTGCAAAGAAACCGGAGATTACATATGCCAGTATCAGATATTTTTTTACATTAACACCGGAAAGCCTTGCTGCTTCCTTGTTACTGCCGATTGCTATAATGTAACGGCCAATTTTGGATTTATTCAGGATAATGGACATAATAATTACCAGAATAATAATCAGTAAAAACCCGATTGGATACTTCATCGTACCTAATTTAATCTTAAATATAGTTCTAAACCATGCTCCGTCTGTGCCTGCCTGAGGCCAGGGTATACCAAAACCACCGGAACAAAGGGAACCTAAACCTCTGGTTAACATCATGGTGCACAAGGTTGCAATGAAGGGGGGTAAATTCATGACTGCCACCAGGATACCATTTAACAGACCAATTAAAACACCAAACAGTACTGCTACCAGCATTCCTAAAAGCACCGGCCAGTGCTTATAAACCACCAGGTAACCTCCTGCTATGGAATAACATACAAGTCCGGTACCGATTGATAGGTCAACACCTCCGGTAATCAATGCAAAGGTTACACCAATTGCCATTAAGGTAATGTAATAGGAATAATCCATTATACTAAGAACAGTGGAATATTGTCTGAAAGCTGGGCTTGCTATGCAAAAGAATGAAAATAATGCTATGATGATAACCAATACGATTGTTTTCTGGGTCCCCATCTTCTTTACAACAGGATTACTCGTTAATATATTTCCTTTTTTGTTAGACATCACTTTTCCTCCTCTTATCTGAGTGTAGCCGCATTCATTATCTTTTCCTGTGTTGCCTCCGATATGTCGATTTCATCGGTTTTCTTTCCTTCACACATGACGATGATTCGGTCACTCATTCTTAATATTTCTGTCATTTCAGAGGAAATCATGATGATCGACTTTCCTTCTGCTACCAGCTCATTCATCAGTTGGTATATCTCATTTTTTGCTCCTACATCGATACCTCTGGTAGGTTCATCAAAGATCAGGATGTCACAGTTTCTTACCAGCCACTTTGCAATTACCACCTTTTGCTGATTTCCACCTGATAAGTTCACTACCAGCTGATCTGTATCCGGAGTTTTTGTCTTTAACTGTTCGATATATTTTCTGGTTATTTCTTTTTCTTTTTTCTTATTAATAAAGATTCCGGAGATAAAATTCTCAAGTGATGCCATTGTGGTATTTTCGGCTACGGTCTTTTGGACTACGATTCCGTACCGTTTCCGGTCTTCCGAAAGATAACCGATTCCATTGGCTACCGCATCCATAGGAGATTTTATATCCACCTTCCTGCCATTGATATAGATAACTCCGCTTTCTTTGGTATCCGCTCCAAACAATGCTCTTGCAGTTTCTGTCCTGCCGGCTCCCATCAGTCCGGAGAAGCCTAAGATTTCACCTTTTTTGAGTTCAAAGCTTACATTCCTTACCAGTTTCCCGGCATTGAGATTTTCTACTTTCAGTACGACCGGCGCATCCTTTTTTACATTACTTTCTGTCTTTGGGTCTTCATAGATGACACGGCCTACCATCATGTTGATGATATCATCCTTGGTACTGTCCTTTGTTATAAGGGTTCCAACATAGCCGCCGTCACGCATTACCGTTACCCGGTCAGTTATGACTTTGATTTCATCCATCCGGTGGGAGATATATACGATTCCCAGGCCCTTATTCCGAAGGTCCCTTATAATCTTAAACAGTTCCTCTATTTCAGACTCTGTAAGAGCAGCGGACGGTTCATCAAAGACAATTACTTTTGCATCATGACTTATGGCTTTTGCTATTTCGCACATCTGCTGTCTTCCAACTGTCAGCTGATTCATTTTTTCCGTCGGGTCTATGTTAATATTGAGTTTATCAAAGAGTTTTTTTGCCTCTTCGTTCATACGGGTATCATTGATTAATTTACCGGTCATGAACTCCCTGCCGATGAATATATTCTGTGCCACTGTAAGGTGACCCATCATATTCAGCTCCTGATGTACAATAACAATTCCTGAATCCTGTGCTTCCTTGGGATTATTAAATTCTACTTCCCGTCCTTCATAGGTTATCTTTCCGGAGTCTTTTTTGTAGATACCGGTCAGCACCTTCATCAGGGTTGATTTTCCAGCTCCATTTTCGCCCATTAGTGCGTGGACCTCTCCTTTTCTCACTTCAAAATCCACCTGATCCAATGCATGCACTCCCGGGAAAGACTTATCTATACCTTTCATTGTTAAAATTACTTCGCCCACGTTTTCACCTTTCTTATCCTTTCCATGTTAATCCAATTTTGGTAATTGCAAAACTCAACTATTTTATCTATATGCCATGCAATTAATACAATTTCAGAGCTGAATCTTGCCCAGAGGGCAACTGAGGCTATGAAATTCGTATTAATTGTAGGGTATATTCAGAAAACTAAATAGTTTCGCAATTACCAATTAATCCAATTGAGAAACTGACTAATTTCTTCTGCGTCTGGACATCGTATCCATGTAAACTGCGATTATAACTATGATACCAGTTATTACCAGCTGATAATCTTTTGTAAAGCCCATAGCCAGGATACCTTCCTGAAGCAAGGCAATAATCATAGTGCCGATAAATGTACCGCCGATGGAGGCAATACCCCCTGCCATTGAAGTTCCGCCCATTACGGCACAGGCAATGGCTTCATTGTTATACTGATCCCCAAGACCAGGCTGTATTGTGGTGTAAGCACCTACGAAAAAGATTGCTGCAATACCAACTAATACTCCGCAGATCATGTACGCTGTCATTTCCCATTTCTTAACATTAACACCGGATAAACGTACTGCTTCCCGGTTACTTCCGATGCATAAGATATTTCGTCCGATTTTTGTCTTATTTATTATGATGGAACAGATAATAGCTGCTAATCCTAAGAAGATAAGTCCTGTCGGCACTTCTACACCGCCTATTTTGGCTTTGACCAGATAACGGTACCAGCCGTTTGCTTCTGAGGCCTGAGGCCAGCTGACTGACTGGGTTTTTGTAAAAACTGATCCAACACCTTTTGAAATCTGCATGATAGCCATGGAGGTAATAAAGGGAGGTATTCTAAAATAAGAAACCAAAAAGCCATTTAAGGCGCCAAACAGCAATCCCACCAGTATACTTACCAGGAGGCAAAGGATTAACGGCCACCCGCTTTTCGTCAATAACTGCCCCGATACTAATGCCGCACAGAACATAACGGGTCCGATGGAGAAGTCTATTCCTCCGGTACCTATAACAAAGGTGACACCCAATGCAAGGAATCCTAAGAAATATGCATAGCTTAATGCACTTAATATTCTGGAGTAACTGATAAAGGTCGGACTTACTACTGCAAATGCAAAATACATGACAATCAATACAAAGCACAGCACCAGTTTGTTAAATCCGATTTTTTTAATCAATGCATTGTTTTTAATTTTTTCCACTTCTACTTTCCTCCTAATTTCTAAGCGTTTCCGCACATTCTTCAGTCTTTTAATATGTGAACATTATATGACTAAACTATGAATATTTTAATAGAATATCTTTTTAGAAATAGTTAATATTCTACTGAATTTATGGATATTGACTATAGGACTGATTTTTTAGGTCCTTTTTTTATCTATATTGGCTTGATTTTTGTAGTGGAGTTCTATTTTTTAGAAATCGGTTTGACTTCACAGTTTATTGGGGGTGTTTACTTGATAAAATCAGCACGGAGAGGTTATTAAGGAAAGCATGGATTATGCTGTGTTTCATAAGCTTAGGATTCTGAGACTGAATTCACTAATGATTTTTTCCTGTGGTAAAGCAAGAGTGAAAATGCACAAACTCCGAGCAAAGCTCGTCAGACAGTGTGCATTTTCACTCTGAACCACAGGAAAAAGTCATAAGTGAATTTGCAGTCTCAAAATGAAACGCTTATGAAACACAGCATAATCCATGCTTTCTTGTTTCGGTTTTGAGCTGATTTTATCAAGTATTTTTAGGTTTTGAACTGCGAAGTTATTTTTTTGTTTTGTTTAATAAAAGATGTATGAAAAAGAGTTTCTTCCTATCTTGTAGAATATACTATTTCAGGTTGATTTCATTGATTTTTTGCTGAAAGATTTAGGTAGATATCCGTTATTTTTGCATAAGACTGATATTAGAATTAATAACTGGTTAGGGTGTCAAAAGTAATGATAGAACGCTGCATATATAGAATAATAAAATATATAAATTATACGAAAGAGCGGGGCGTATCATGGCTTTTAAAACAAATGAATTTCAACAAATGAGTCTTACCGTTTCAAAGCGGGAAAAAACATACTGGCTATGTCCGAAATTTTGTTGAAACAGCAGATGACCCTAACCATAACTTAAACTTCGCAGTTAATAAACCTAAAAACACTTGATAAAATCAGCTCGGAATCTAAATTGAAAGCATGATTATGCTATGTTTCATAAGCGCTTCATTCTGAGTCTGAACATTCACTTATGACTTTTTCAGGTGGTTCAGATTAAAAATGCATACTGTTTGACGAACATAGTGAGGAGTTATGCATTTTTAATCTTGTCTTACCACATGAAAAAATCATTAGTGAATTCAGGCGAAGAATACTAAGCTTATGAAACATAGCATAATCAATGCTTTCTTAATTATCTTCCTTGCTGATTTTATCAAGTATACCAATACAAAAATAACTGTGAAGTTTGAAGCGTTTATAATTTTTCGTTACTACTGATACTGAGTTTGAGTCATTAGAATGAAGCTATTTTAATCTCCCAGAAATGGAAAGAGCAATTTCTGATTTTCTTCTGTGTACATGTTATTTTTCGTGATTAGCTGAGAACCGGAATCTACGTTTTTCTCTATTTTTGTACCTTTTACCAAATTAACGGCCTCTTCAATGCCAAGATAGCCCATATTAAAGGATTTTTGGATTATGATTCCCTGGAATACGCCCTCTTCTAATAGTTCTATTTCTTCGATGGAACTGTCAAAACCGATTACTTTTACTTTACCGGTAAGTCCAAGCCGCTTTATTGCCCGGGCAGCGCCAACGGAGGAGTATTCATTCAGACCTGCGATCATATTAACTTCCGGGTATTTTTTAAGTAATTCTGTAGTTAGATTATAAGCTTTACTAAATTCGGAATCGCAGAATACCACCTCTATGATTCTTTTTTCGTCTTTTCCAAGTCCGGATCTGAGTCCCTTCTCCCGTTCAATTGCTGTGGAGGCTGTTTTTACATGTCCTACAATTGCAATTTTAGTATCCTCTTTGATAAAAGATTTCATATATTCACCCATTTTAACACCTGCCAGGTAATTATCTGTTGCTACCAGGGCATCCTGGACATTCTCATTAACGGTGGAATCGATAAAGACCAGTTTTATTTTATTCTTAACGATTTCCTTTGCCATAGCTGTGGTTTCCGAATAATCTGCTGGAGATAATGCGATTGCATCGGGTTTTTGTTTTATGGCCCATTCAATCAGCTGATTCTGCCTTTTATAATCTTCTTCTGCGTCGGGAGCTACGATATCTAAATCAACACTGAACTCTTTGGCAGCCATTTCGGCACCGCCAATTAAAGCAGACCAGAATTCATTGGTATCATCAATAATTTTGGGTATATAGATGATACGCACCGGTTCTTCTGTTTTCAGGCTGTTTGTTATAATGGTATAAACTAAAGGAACTAAAATACATAGAGATAAAAATATAATTAGGATTATGACTTTATACTTTTTCACCATTTTCCCCCTGTATCTTTTTCTTCGGAATTGTAATTGTGGCTGTGGTTCCTTCTCCCAGGACACTTTCATAGGTAATACCGTAATTCTTTCCGTAATAAAGCCAAAGCCTCATCTGTACGTTAAATACACCAACTCCATTGGATCTTTTGTTATGTTTATGTTCGTCAAAGATATGGGCAAGGGTTTCTTCTGACATGCCTACCCCATTATCAATAATTTTAATTATTATGTCATTGCCCCTAGAATATCCCTGTATTCGAAGCAGACACATGGTTTCCTTAAACTTGATGCCATGATAGATGGCATTTTCTACGATGGGCTGGAGAATAAGCTTAACTATTTCGTTTTGGTAGATATCATCATCGATATCAATCTCATATTCCAGCTTATCTTTATATCTCATCTTCTGTATCGTTAAATAACTTACAATATATGCAATTTCCTGCTCGATGGTCAATACTTCGTTCTCGTTGCTGATGCTTTGGCGCAGTAGTTTCGCTAAGGAGGAGGTCATTAATACGACTTCCTGATTTTTATTGCCTTCCGCCATCCAGATAATGGAATCTAACGTATTATAGAGAAAATGGGGATTAATCTGGGCCTGCAGGGCTTTTAATTCGTTTTTTCTTTTTTGTTTCTGTTCATAGATATTTTCTTCCATTAATTTCTTAATTTCGGCTGTCATAATATTAAAGGACTTACTCAGACTGCCAATCTCATTTTCTGTTATGACTTCGATATTAGCATTGTCAAAATGACCTTTCTCCACCTCTTTCATGGAGTCTTTTAACGTTTTTATCGGTTTGGTAATCCTGGTTGAGATAATAGCTGATATAATGGTAGCCGCAGCCAGTAAAATAAAAGCCACCAGAATATAAATAATCTGTGTCTGGGTTTTATTTTTCATCAGTTCTGATTCATATACGACGCCTACGATGGTCCAGCCTGTTTTTTCAGAGGTTGACATAGTGTAGAGTTTACTTTCGTTATGCTCCCCCGTAACAAAATGATTGGATTTGCTCTCCATGACCTGCTGTACCCGTTCGGTGGTTAGTCCGCTATACAATAACTGCTGCTTCGGATGATAGATAATATTACCATCCCGGTCTAAAATAAATACATAACCCTTCTCACCCAAACTGTTATTTTCACACATATCACTAATAACCTTATAATTCAAATCAATAAAGAAAATACCGGAAGCAGTGCTGTTTTTTGTATTTGTAATACTCTTGCTTAAGGTAATCACCCATTTATAATTATTTTTTACTACATTCTGCACATGGGAGGAGGATAAAGCGGTTTTATCCGGATTGAAATAAGCATACCGATACCAATCCAGTCCAAACAGATAGACATTCTCATTTAACAGATCCGTACCGTCATTAATAATATATCTTCCGTTGTTGGAGATTACCGCTATATTGCAGATATCCTGCCTTGCCTCCATAATTGTATTAAACTGATCCAGGATTGCCTGATAATAAATAGATTTCTTCTCCTGGGATATGGTTTCATCATACAAATAGTTTTTTACATTTTCATTATTGGTTACCAGGGAAGATATATTCTCCATATAGTTGATATAAGAATCAATATCCCCGTTAACCTGCTTGATTAACTGGGTTGTATTATTTATAGAATTCTTAAGTACCGTTTCTTCTGTATAATTTAAGGAAATCAGCAGGAAAATCAGCAGTGAAAAAACAATTAAAGCAGAAAAAGAAAACAATATGGTAAGGCGAATGCTTTTAAAATGATGTAAGATTACATTCTTCTTACTTTCTTTCTTCAAAGTACAACCCTCTTCTCCTTTGCATATTCCGATGGAGTCTTTCCTGTCATTTTCTTAAAAACTATACTGAAATAATGGGGATCACTAAACCCAACTTTTTCAGCGATTTCGTAGTTTTTTAAATCTGTGTTTTCCAGTAATTCCTTTGCCTTTTGCATCCGGATCCGGATGAGTACCTCCATAAAGGTCTCGCCGGTAGTATTCTTAAAAATAGTACTGAATCTGCTGGCACTGATATTAAGATAAGAGCAGATTGTATTTAAGTTCAGTTCCGTATCGGCATAATTTCTTTCTATAAAATCCATAGCCAGTAAGGCCTGCTTTTTGCCGCCTATATTTTTTTGTATCTCAATTTCACCGGCAGCTTTGTAACAGTAATTTTTAAGCACTTCCATTACTTTGCCCAGGGTTTTTGCGGCTGCTACCTCTGCAATAATCTGATTTCTCAGTGTATATAACACTGCTTCCTCTAATTCAGAGGCTTTTAGCGCATTGCAGATTGCAATAATAATTTGCTGGAGGTATAAGTCACTTTCGTTCTTATCCGGCAATGCACCTTTTATCGCGGCTTCAATCTGCTTTAATATGTCCTCAATTCCAACTTTATTATTCAGCTTTATGGCTAAGATTAAGGAATCAATCATTACTTCCAGTATAATGTCTTCCTTCAAATCCTGTTCTTTATTAATGTCCTCGATATCGATTATACTGTTCTCGCCAAAGAGATATTGATATTTTAAGGAATATTCCGCCCCTTCATAGGATTTCGGAATGTCTTGCTGCTTATTCACCTTACCGCCGATACTGATGGTAACCCCAAGCTGCATAAACTGCATGATTTTACTGCTTATTTCTTCACATATTCGTTTCACTTCCATGGAGAAAGCCTTCGGGGTGTTCGTCTTAAACAGAATAAAAACCCTGTTATCATTCCCCAGGCAGGCAAGCCCTGACCGGTTTAACTGCAAAATCTCATCACAGATGTTATAAACCGCAAAGGTCATTAAAGAACTATACTGTTTTCCCTGATCCTCCTTATTCTTATCGGAAGCCAGATCAATTAAAACAATTGCTACTCTATACTCAAAAGCATCCAGGGTAATATTATTCTCCCTGAGTCCTTTCTCATTTTCTTCTTTGGTTTTGCTTCCCTTTAATAAATCATCAATTACTTTGGATTTTATCAAGAGCTTGTTCTTATTATAACTTTCGTATAATTTAACATAACTGGCAGCTTCTTGTTTTTTCTTATCTATTTTTTCTTTCAGGTCCGTTAATACCTTAGATAACTCAGAAGCGGTTACCGGCTTTAAAAGATATTCCTCCACATTATATTTGATTGCTTTTTTTGCATAGTCAAAATCATCATAACCACTGAAAATAATTATGTTTATATTCTTAAAATGGTTGTAAATGAATTCACTTAATTCTATACCATCAACATATGGCATACAGATATCTGTCAAAACAACATCTACCGGATTCTTCTCTAAAAATTCAATTGCTTCTTTCCCATTCTGACAATTCCCCGCAAGTACATACCCCAATTCATTCCATCTGATGTTTTCACTGATTGCTTCTCTTACCAGCACCTCATCATCAACTAACAATACCCGATACATGGCCTTCTCTCCCATAATTTAAGTACAACAAAGCGTCGGTTTACCGACTCTTTCGCGCCTAAGCGGTTGCGCTGCAAGTAACATTCTCTCTCCAAGATTCACATCCTTAACGAGCATTTTCATGTAATAGGATGGAATTTCTTTTTATAAGAAAAAAACTGCTGTAAAACTTAGAATCACTTAATTCGCATAATAAGCAAATTTTTATTTTAAGAATTTTACAGCAGCCTCTTATTTTCAATCAATTATTGCTAAATATAGTAACCGTACCGTTATGGATTATTTGGTAATAGTACCATCCAAATCCCAAAGGTCTTCCCAGCCCTTTGCACCTTCCCATAAGAATACCTGTCCTTTGATCAGACGGTTATTTTTGTCTATGGTTTTTAAGATTGCCATTTCTTCCTCTGTTAAGGGGTCTTCAACGGTACATCTTAAATTACTTACATATTCATTCTCATGAATGGAGAAAGGAATTGGAATCTGTCCTCTTTGTACTGCCCATTTTAAGCAGATAACAGCTGGATGTACGTTATGTGCCTTTGCAATCTCCACCAACTCAGGAACCTGAATATCGGCAATATCTTCAGCTGTCTTATCACGGTCTGGTCTGGTAGGGGAACCAATTGGACAAAAACCAATCGGCTGGATTTCATGAGCGATACAGTAATCGAATAATTCCTGCTGCTGAAAGCACGGATGTAATTCCATTTCAATTGCTACCGGTTTAATCTTACATAAAGGAAGAACCGCCTCTAACTTCGGTATGGTCATATTAGACATGCCGATATGCTTAACAAGTCCCATTTCCACTAATCGTTCGCACTGTCTCCAGGTCTTTATAAATGCCTCCGGATTAAAAGGTTTGGAATCCGGATTACGGGAATCTCCATCACAGCCCGGTGCATGGTAGTTTGCGAAAGGCCAGTGCACGAAGAAAAGATCAATATAATCTAAATGTAAATCCTTTAAGCTCTTTGCGCAGGAAATAAGTACATCTCCCTTTCCATGCATGTCATTCCATACTTTTGTAGTAATGAATAATTCTTCTCTTTTTACGGTACCTTTATCAAAGGCTGCCTGGAATACTTCTCCGATCAGGTCTTCATTTTCATAAACTGCTGCACAGTCAAACAAACGGTAACCTGCTTCAATTGCTCCTGCTACTGCTGCGGACACCTGTTCCGGTGTAAAACGATCGGAACCAAAGGTACCCATTCCGATGCCAGGTATGAAATCACCTGTATATAATTTTCTCTGAGGCACTGATTTTGGATCAATAAATGCTGTCATATTATGTTCTCCTTTTTTTTGAATTCTATAGTAAAATTAATCAATAAATTAATTTTTCCTTATTTATTTGTTATGTTTTACATTTTGGTAGTTTGGTTTTTTACTTAATAGTTTAGTTTTTTACTTAATAGTTTAGTTTTCTACTTAATAGTTAAGCTTTTCCACTTTTATCTGCGGTAATAGTTCTTCCATGTCCTTTATCATGAAAAATCCGGTTTCCATACGCATTGCATTAGCCGCAGAAATGGCACTGGCAAGCTTAATGGTTTCCGTCATGGATAAACCTCTTGAGAAACCTGCTGCAAATCCTGCAATCATGGAGTCTCCGCAGCCTACGGTATTAACTGCTGCGATTTTTGGCACTACTGCCTGATAGACACCTTCTTCACAGGCAATGAAGGACCCATCGGCACCGCAGGATATTACTACTACTTCAATGCCTGATTTTTGAAGCTCCAGGGCTGCTTGTATTAAGTCCTCTCTGCTGTTTAATTCCCTTCCGGTAAGCATCCTGATTTCATCCATATTCGGCTTTATCATGGTAGGTTTAAAAGGGAGGGCTTCCTTAAGCAATTTTCCGCTGGTATCCAGGATGACTTTTTTATGATGTTCTCTGGCAATTTTTATCATCTGCTGGTATAAGGTACTATCCACGCCCTTTGGAACACTTCCGGAGATTGCAACCACCTCAGCAGAATCGATTAGTTCAAGGAATTTCTTTAACATCTCCTCTGCATTTGCATCGGTTACAAATACCCCTGGTTCTAAAAATTCTGTCTGGGTATGATTGATTTCATCATAAATATTAATACAGGATCTGCTTTCACCGCTGATATGGACAAAGTCACTTTTAATTTTTTGTCCGTCCAGGGCTTCCACGATATAATCTCCTGCATGACCACCCACAAACCCGGTTGCCATAACTTCTTCTCCTGCAATTACTGCTACTCTGGAGACATTAAGACCTTTACCTCCTGCGGAATAGGTACATTCTTTAACCCTGCATACATTGCCGGGCTTTAAGTCCTCAACAACATACCGTTTATCTATTGCTGCATTTAAGGTAACTGTTAAAATCATAATTTACACCCATAGCATATCCTAAGTTGACCTGGGATAATGCCATTTCCTTTCCTGTTACTCTTCATTTACCAACAGGATTTTTCCGTTAACCGCACCCGGCACTTTAAATAACTGAAAAGCCTCTTGTGCTTTACTCATCGGAAATTTCTTAAAGATTAAATCCTGATCAAATTTTAACTCTCCGGTAGCATAATAGTGGGCTGTCAATTCCCACTCCTTGCCCGGGAAAGGAGCACTGTAGGACATCCAGGAACCGGTCAGCTTAAATTCCTTACGGTTCATGTTTTCCCACAACTTCTGAGAAAATTCCAAGGTTACATGGGGGGTACCGATAAAGCATACATGTGCTTTATTGGCTGCCAGTTCAAAAGCCATATACATAGTCGGCGCAGCTCCTGCAGTTTCAAAAACATAGTCAAAACCTTTCCCGTCCGTATATTCCATAGCTTTTTCCAGGAAACCCTCTTCGGTAGTATTAATGGTGTCATCTGCACCTAAGCGTTTGGCAAGTGCAAGACGGTCATTATTAATATCAAATACAACTACTTTTTTAGAACCAAAGATTTTAGCCCACTGCATGGTAAAGAGACCAATTGTTCCGCCGCCTAAAATAGCAACAGTTTTTCCTCCCTGATAATCATTCTGCAGCAATCCGTGGAGAGCTACGGTAGAAGGTTCAAACATTGCTCCCTGTTCAAAGGATACACTTTTATCAAATACTACTGCATTTCGCTCCGGAATGACAACGTAATCTGCATTGCTGCCCTGTTCCCTGGAACCAATAAAGCTGTAATGCTTGCAAAGGGAATAATTACCGTTCTGACAGTCCTCACAGGTCATACAGGGAACTAAGGGGGCTCCGGATACTCTGTCTCCGACTTTGACCTTCGTAACGCCTTCCCCGATTTCAACTACTTCGCCGGAAAATTCATGACCTAATACGATAGGGTAAAAATGAACTCCATTATGCAATACTCTTGGGATATCAGAACCACAGATACCGGAAGCTTTCACTTTTACCTTAACCGTGCCGGGAGTAACTGCCGGTTCTTCATAATCCAAATATTGTACATCTTCGTTTGCAACGACTACTGCTGCTTTCATTTTTCTTACCTCTCCTTCATGGTAGTTTTCAAATTTTTGTACAGTTCCAAATAAGTTTTGTAATTCTCCTCATATACTGCGTGATTATCCATATTTGGCTGATGATATCTTCTTACCTTCACCGTCATTTCTACTGCTTCTTCAAAATCCCGGTACATTCCCACACCAACCCCTGCTAAAATAACAGCTCCTAAGGTGGTTGCTGTATCGGAAGAGGGTACTGCAATGGGTTTTCCCGTAATATCTGATTTAATCTGTGTCCATAACTTAGAATTAGCTGCGCCTCCCATGGCTCTTAATTCACCCACAGCGGCTCCGGCTTCTGCTGCCACATCCAGATTGTGCCTTAAGGAAAAGGCTACTCCTTCCAAGGCGGCTCTTATAAAATGTCCTTTGGTCTTGCTAAAATCCAAACCATAAAATACACCTTTGGCTTTCACATCCCATATAGGTGAACGTTCGCCTGCCATATAAGGTAAAAAGACCACACCGTCACTGCCAGGATTTACTTTTCCTGCCGCTTCATCAAGAAGTGCCAGAGAAGATTTGCCGATACGTTTGCCTTCTTCTCTTTCATAATCGGCAAATTCTCTCTCAAGCCATCTCATTACTCCGCCGCCTCCGGTGGTTCCACCCTGGAGCAGCCACAACCCCGGCACTACATGAAAGCTTAAAATCAGACTCTTATCGGCACTGTATTCATCCAGACAGATACTCATACCGCCTGCCTGACCACCCTGCTCCTGGGTTTCACCTGCATGTATGACTCCTGCACCAAGAGTCCCGCAGGCCGCATCCAGACCACCAGCTACTACAGGAGTTCCTTCTGCCAGTCCGCAAAGCTTTGCTGCTTCTTTTGTTACCTGTCCTACTACCTGATGACAGTCATAGATTTCAGGAAGAAAATTTATAGGGATGGAAAGACGGTTACACATCTCTTCATTCCAGGCTCCGGTATGCATATCAAAACAATGCAGACCATAACCCTGGGATTTATCCTGACTTAATACTCCAGTCAGCCGGTAAACGATAAAACTGTTAGACTGAAGTATCTTATAGATTTTTCCATAAACCTCCGGCAGATTCTCTTTATACCACAATATTTTAGCAGTCGTATAAGCGGGTTTTAAGGAATTACCTGCCAGACTAAAAATCGGATCCTCTCCCAGCTCCTTATTCAGCCGATTGCATATGGCATCGGACCTTGTGTCCATCCATATCGGCGTATTAGTTAAGACTTTTCCGCCCTCATCAATTGCTATGGCGGCCCAGCTTTGTCCGTCCACTCCGATACCGGCAATCTCTTCTTTTTCAATTCCTGCTTTTTGGATTACAGCCTTTATGGTTTGGGAAATTGCTTCCCACCATTCATCCGGGTTTTGTTCTACATATCCGGGCTCTTTATAATAAACCGGATACTCTCCATTGCCGCTGGAGATTACCTCACCCTCCCGGTTAAATACAGCAATTTTACATGCGCTGGTTCCAATATCAATTCCTAATAAGTATTTTTTCACCTTTACCCTCCAATCGCAATTTTGCGGTTTTTTGGTATATTGAACGAATTACGGCTGACTTATAAAGATATCCTTGCAAAATATACTTTCAATTCCGTAACGTTTCGACAAGTTACAAAAGAATCTAAACTATTAAAATTATTTTATTTCTATGCATGTATTATGCTGTTATATTTCTAATCTTATCTCTTTGTCTTTCTTTTTTACATTGTCTAACCTTGTTCCATCGTATCTTCGTTCTATTATCTTACTTTTTATTAATCTCTTACTTTATACTACTATTTTCTTTATATTGTTTTCTTTTATTACTGAAGCTAAACTCTTTTTACTGAGTTCCCTTCCATAATATCGGTCTGGAGTTTCAGCATTTTATATTCTATTTCCTGTTCACTCTTATTTTCTTCAATTCTTTTAAGAATCAACTCTGCTACATTTTTACCGATTTCTTCTTTGGGCTGGGTTACTATGGTCAGTCTTGGTTTACAAGCCCTTGCAAATTCTGTACAGTCAAAACCGATGACAGAAAGCTCCTCCGGTATTTTGACTCCCAGTTCATTGATGCCAATCACTACGCCCATGGTCATTTCATGATTAGAGACAAATACTGCCGTCATGTCTTTATTATTCTTAACCAGTTTTTCCAGACACCGGACACCACCATTAATCGTATAGTCACCATGCTCGATCAGCCTTTCCTCCGGAACAATACCTGCTTCCATCAGAGCCAGTTTATAGCCAAGCATTCTTTCCTGAGCTGTAAATACATCCTCAGGTCCGCCAACCATGCCGATTCTGGTATGTCCTTGGTCTATCAGCTTTTGTATGGCATTTTTAGCTGCGGTAAGATTATCGACTAAAACATAATCACAGTCAATTCCATTGATTTTACGGTCAATTAAAACAATTGGTTTACCGGCTTTTCGAAAGCAGCTTAAATGGGAGCCGTCAGAATTCACCGGCATATTAATAATCCCGTCAACTCTTTTCCGAAATAGGAAATCTACTGCATTTTTCTCCAGCTCTTTATCTGTTCTACAGTCACAGACAATGGTGGCGTAACCATGATTTCTTAAAACATCCTCCATAGCCGTTATGATTTCGGTACAAAAATTAATATTCAATTCCGGGATCACAACTCCTATGGTCTTTGTCTGGTTCGTCTTTAATCCCCTTGCTACTTCGTTTACCTCAAAATTCAATTCTTTTATTGCCGCTTCAATCTTTTTCCGGTTTTCTTCCCTGACGTTTCCTCCGTTTAAATAAGAGGAAATCGTTGCGAGTCCAAGTCCCGTGTATTTTGCTATATCTTTAATCGTAGCTACCAATGCTATACTACCTGCCTTTTTAATAAAATAATATCTATTATATAATTTCAACGATTCATAATTTACAGCCATTGCATATCCCAGGTGACCTTGAATAATGCCTCAAATAAGAATGTGTCTATAAATAATTTTAATTATGAATACTTTCAAATATGATTTGAGAGTCAAAAGCTTCAAAAAAATTAATTAATGAATAACCCGGTATATATATTCATTTTGACGTAGACCGGCTGACAAGGCTGTTTATGTCCGACTAGAGACTCAGCAAAAAGCTGAGCAGTGCGATGCTTTTTGCATCTATGAGGCTCTACAAAGGACATGCCGCAGGAAGGTAAGGTAGACAAAATGAATATATATACCGGGTTATTCATTTTACAACCTAAATTAGGCTTTTGACTCTCAAATCAAATATAGATAATATTAATTATTTTATCACCTTATTATCACTTCCGCAAACTAAAATGCGGCCTTTTACCAACTCTTTCACTTTTTCCATACCTGCTTTTCCTAAGGTTTTAGGATCAAAGGTATCAGGCTTTTCTTTAAGTACTTCCTTAATTCCGTCCGTATAGGCAACCCGCAGTTCTGTTGCAAAATTCACTTTACAGATTCCTCTTTTTACACAGTCTTTTACGTCTTCATCACTTAATCCTGAGGCACCATGCAGTACTAAAGGGATAGATACAACTTTTCTGATTTCTGAAAGTCTTTCTTTATCAAGTACCGGTGTACCACTATAGAAACCATGTGCTGTTCCGATCGCAACTGCAAGAGAAGTGATTCCGGTTCTTTCTACAAATTCTTTTGCTTCGAGTGGATCGGTATTGGTATCTGCTTCTGCTTCCAGATCATCTTCTTTACCGCCTACCTTGCCAAGTTCTGCCTCTACCGGGATACCGTTTGGTCTGGCAGCTTCAACTACTTTTTTGCTTACCTCAATATTAGCCTCAAATGATTCATGGGAACCGTCAATCATAATTGATGTATAGCCCTCTTTTATGGCTCTTACCGCAAGATCAAAGCTGCTTCCATGATCCAGATGAAGTGCCACCGGTACAGAGGCTTTCTTTGCTTCTGCGGTTACGATAGCTGCAAAAGTTTCAAGTGAGCCATACTTAACTGTAGAAGGAGTGGTCTGAAGCATTACCGGTGCATGAAGTTCCTCTGCGGCTGCAAGGACTGCCTTTACCATCTCCATATTTTCAACATTAAATGCTCCTACTGCATATCCGCCTTCTCTGGCGTCTAAAAGCATTTTTTCTGATGTAACAAGTGCCATAATCTTATCCTCCTTATAAACCGAAACGTTTCTGTTTTCAAATTTATTATATCACAGATATGGTCAATGTCAACTTGATAATTTTCTACTTTCATAATAGATTTTTCTATTGACTTTTCAAAAACTTGTTTATATGATTAGGTTTAAATGGATTTTTTAATACCTGTTATTGAGAAATTTTGTGTATTATCACAGTTTACAAGTACACCATGTTATATGACCTTATTATGGGAATTGACAGACTAAGGTTCCCAAATACCAGCTTTTACTATGAATGGAGGCAGTTATGCAATATCAATTAAGTAATAACAAGGTAACCGTTAAGTTTGATTCTATGGGTGGCGGAATCGTTTCGATTCAGGATTTAGAAGGAATTGAATATTTATGGCAGGGAGATCCTGCTTACTGGTCAGGTCAGGCACCGGTCATGTTCCCAATCTGCGGAAGCTTAAGAGATAAGAAAGCCCAAATCGGCGAAGGGCTTAGTTGTACCATGGAACGACACGGACTGGTAAGGAAGTCGGAATTTACATATGTAGGTCAGTCTTCGGATTCCATTACTTTTTCCATAAGCTCCAAGGAAGAGTTCAAAGCCAGATTCCCTTATGACTTTGAATTACAAATTACTTACCTGCTTAAGGAAAAGACAATTACAACCTCCTATAAGGTAATTAACAAAAATTCAATCCCAATGCCATATTTTATTGGAGGACATCCAGGTTTTAACTGTCCTCTTCAAAAAGGCGAAACCTTCGAAGATTATGTAATTGAATTTGAACAGCCTGAAACAGCCTTATGTCCGGAATCGATACCTGCAACGGGTCTTGTTAATGTCGATAACCGTCTGAGTGTTCTTAATAATGAAACTACTCTTTTACTGAAACACAGTTATTTCAGCGTTGACGCCTTAATATTTGACCAGTTAAAATCACGTTCTGCTAAACTTACCAATCCGGCTACTAAAAAGGGAATCCGGATAGATTTTGCTGACTTTGATTATTTCATTCTGTGGTCAAGCTCCAATGACGGACCTTTTGTTGCAATGGAACCTTGGACAGGTATCTCTACCTGTAATGATGAATCCGATGTATTTGAGGAAAAAAGAGGGGTTAAGATTCTTCCTCCGAACCAGTCAGAGGAACTTTCCTTTGATCTAACCGTACTTTAATGTCTTTTCACTTCTAAGTAACCCCTAAAAATTCCTGTCCTGAAACTTGTTATAAAAATACAGCTTCAGGACAGGTTCCATATGAATAGTACAAACTATTCACAATGTTATTTTCGTCTTCACAAATGTTATTTTCAGCACTTAATTCTTACGAGAGGACTCTGCAATTATTTCAACGGCGTACTCTTTCATAGTAAGTATCTCAGTCTTTTTATGTTCATTTCCTGTAAGAAGATTTATTCCATCCACCGGAGTTTTTACCTGCACCGGCATGCTATTATGGTTTAATAAGAACCATAATCTGGTACCTTCCTTCTCTCTCACCGTTACTTCAACACCTTCTGAAACGGTATTATCATCGATTTCTATCAAAGGTTTGATGTCTGTTTCCAAGCAGAGATCGAGAATAAAACGTTTATAAAAATCCGCGTCTGACCTGGCAGCTACATAATAAGCCTTACCCATTCCGAATTCATTGCAGGTCAGTACTGGCATGCCCTGATAAAAATCTTCTCCATACTCGGCTAAACTTCTTGCTTTTTCAAGATGCAGTAAATCACACAGCATACCTGCAGGATATTCTTTCCCTTTATATACAAAATGATTAAATTTATTAACTGGTAAGGAATCGATTTCTTCAACCCATATGCCTAAGAGCTTTCTTAATTCACCAGGATATCCGCCTGGGGTCACATAATCATTTTCATTTACATATCCGCTGAAAAAGGTTGAGATTAATGTCCCTCCGGATTGTACAAATTCTTCCAGTGCCTGTGCCACTCCTGGCTTTATCAGATATAAAAGCGGAGCTGCAATAACCTTATACTTTTTAAAATCATCCTTACAGGATATCAAATCCACCGGCACATGATTCTTATGGAAGGCTTCATAATAGTTAAAAAACTCCTCCAGATATTTCAGATTCTGGTTGGGACCTGCCGAATATTCTACTGCCCACCAGTTATCCCAATCAAAAATAATTGCTGCTTCCGCCTGATACCGGCTTCCAGTTACACAGTCCCCAAGCTGTACCAGTTCCTCTCCTAGTTCCCTTACTTCACGGAAAACCCTGGTATTCTCATTTCCTACGTGATCAATGACAGCTCCATGGTATTTTTCACAAGCTCCAAGGCTTCTTCTCATCTGAAAATACATCACCGTATCCGCTCCGTGTGCAACTGCCTGATAACTCCATAACCGTAATACCCCCGGACGTTTCAGACTGTTATTGGGAAGCCAGTTCGATACGCTTGGAGTCTGTTCCATTAATGCAAAGGGTTTACCCTGTTTCAGGCTTCTCATCAGATCATGTTTCATTGCAATATAGGCTGGTGTCTCTTCATTTCCGGGATAATTATCATAAGAAATAAAGTCCATGTATTCCCCCCACTTCTGGTAATCAAGGGGCTTATAGGTACCCATCAGGTTTGTAGTAATTACTGCCTCTGGTATATACTTTTTAATCACTTCGTATTCCGCTTTGTAATTTTCTAATAAGGAGTCGCTGCTAAACCTTGCGTAATCAAGCGATATCCCCTGGAACATAGTCCTGTTTTCGGCAAATTCTTCACTCAGGGCATTGGGAATTACGATCTCATCCCACTCATAGAACGTATGCCCCCAAAACGCTGTATTCCATTCGTGATTCAGGGTTTCCAGGGTTTTATACTTTCTTTGCAGCCATACCCTGAAAGCTTTTTCACAGGTTTCACAGAAACATTTACCGCCGTACTCATTATTTACGTGCCATGCAACTATATTCTTCTGCCCCTTATAACGTTGCGCAAGTTTCTCTGTTAACAGCACCGAATATTTTTGGAAAGTTGGACTGTTTGGACAGGAATTATGTCTGCCGCCAAACTTTCTTTTCATACCATTCCACTCCGTCCGAAGTATATCCGGATATTTTTTTGCCATCCATGCCGGATGCGCAGCGGTTGAGGTACCCATACAGATATTCAGGTCTGCCTTTGTAACTTTCTCGATAATTTGATCAAGCTTTGAAAAGTCATAGGTCTCTTCATCTCTTTGCAGGCTTGCCCAGTTAAACACGTTGAGTGTTACAATATCAATACCCGCCAGTTTCAGTAAACGCATATCTTCATCCCAGACCTCTGGAGCCCACTGCTCCGGATTATAGTCACCACCGTATGGTATCTTTTTCATGCTCATCATATTCATATTTTCATTACCCTTCTTATTTTATAAATTGTTCTTACTAATTGGTTTTAAATTAACGGCTGACATTTGAAAGCCCTGCCCGTTTTTACGTGAGAGGTTTAATGCTTTTACTGTTATACGCTGCAGCCCTGCCGTTTTGATTTGTATCCGGCCCGCCTGAAACGTTCTCTTTTGGTATCCGGCAGTAGGTATTCCGGTATCCTCTATTCTGAATATATTCTCCTGGGAATCAAATTGTAAAACTGCCTGATGCCCAAAGTCCCAGATTCCGTGAAAACCTGTACTTATGGCGACTTCAGCCTCATACTCTCCCGGATGCTCGCACAGGAATTCCCAGTGAAATGAATCTTTTTCTGAAAACCAGTTTCTTACAACTCCTGTAATAGTAACCGCTGCCTCCGGTTTACCGTCAGAAGATTGTATATCTGCAAGACAAACTGGAAGTTCTATACAGCCGGAATCATCCTCTATGATTCTTTTTTCCAACTGCATCCTATCCTCAAACTGTACTTTTATTACTGTGGCATTTAAATCCGGTGCAATACCTGATAAAAGAATTGTTAATCTCTCATATCCAAGTGATCCGCATGGTTTTTGTATCCAGGAGATTTCTCTTTCTGGATCGGCCAGTAAAGTTATTTTTTTTACTTTACTTTTTATACCCGTCAGAGTTATTTCCTTATTCCAATGGTATACATGGAGATAAAGAATATCGTCTTTACTTGTAATTCTTCCCCAGGAGGGCTTAGCCGGAAAAGGGGATGCCTTGGTGGCATAGACCGATTCCTTATTAACTTTCATCCATTCTCCAATTGCCTTTAACCTGATCTGGGCTTCCTCTGGTATTAGCCCTTTGGGATCAGGTCCTACATTCAACAGATAATTTCCTCCCAAACTGACGATATCAATCAGGTTATGTAAGAGTTCCTTTACATCACGGTAATGGTTATCAGGCTTATTATTATAGCCCCAGTCATTACAAATCGTCATGGGTGTTTCAAAATCTATTCCGGTATTAAAATCAGGTACCTCGCAATCACCCAGACTATAATAATCTGTATCTGTATTGTCACCTACCCTGCTATTCACTAAACAATCAGGCTGGAGTTCTTTAATTAATTCAATTAATTCCTGTGCCTGATCAGGCCGGATAAGGGAGGGGGTGTCAAACCAGATTATACCTATAGGACCGTACTGGGTCAGCAATTCCTTAAGCTGCGGCTTATCAAATTCATCAATATAAATCTGTAAATTCTTTTTATTTTCATCCGGATAATCCCAAAAATTCCCGTAATTTCCATATCTGTACGGAGAATGCATCTCCAAGCTCTGTGCATGGGGATGATGCCATTCACGAACGTGTGAATAGTAAATGCATAACCGCACCTCATATTTTTCACATGCCTTTGCAAGTTCAGCTATAATATCTCTGCCAAAGGGCGTGCTGTCTACAATATTGTAAGGACTGACAGATGTTTTAAACATGGAAAAGCCATCGTGATGTTTCGCGGTTACGACTATATATTTCATACCCGTTTCTTTAGCAAGTTTAACATATTCTTCCGCATCAAATAATTCCGGGTTATATTCCTTAGCCAGCTCTTCATATTCCTTTACCGGAATCTGTTCAACATACATGACCCATTCGCCTTTTTCTTTCAGACTATAGATACCTATGTGAATAAACATACCGAATCTGCTTTCCTGCCACCATATTTTCTTATCTTCTTGTTCCATACTAACTCCTTTTTTCAAATGAAATTTTTTATTTAAACTATTTCTGCAACTCTATTTAATTATTAAGTTATAAAACTCAACATACTTCCTGTATCATACCGTCCAAAGTGTCATCAAAGCTGAAAAAAATCAGGAAAATTAGTAGGCGACATATTATTATCAAGCCTTATAATTATCATATTTTAACACTTCTATCGTATATTTTCAGAGGGCGTTCCTCCATAATAGCGCTTCCATGCCCTGCGGAATACCTGAGGAGAATTATATCCGGCCATATCTGCTACATCCGCCACTTTATTATTTTGATCCATTAATTCTTTTGCATATTTCATTCTCATGCCTTCTATATATTTAGAGAAGTTCTCGCCTGTAGCCTTTTTAAACAATTTGGACAGATACACTTCTGTAATACAGAATTCCTCTCCGACTGAAGTTAAAGACATTTGAGGATCTCTGTAATTCTCCTTGATATATTCCTTAACCTTTTCAATCATTACCAAATTCTGCAATGATATATAATCGTCATCCTGGATACTCAGCTCATGGATTTCCATATCCATATATTGCTTCGCTCTGGCGTACCATTGAACTTTACGGATTCCAAAAACATTCTGCGGAATATTTAAAGCCCGTTGGGCATGCATAAAAGCTTTCGGCAGTTTTAATGCATCGTCCACAATATCGCCTCCTACAGAAATACTGTAAAAAATATTTTTTTCAATGACTTCCATGACGTTTTGAACAAGACTCTCTGCTCTCTCTCTGACATACTTTGCCGAGGTATCCTCCGATGCTAAAAATACAACCATCCTCTCAAAATCAATATGATAAATATCTTGTATTTCATTGAAATCCTGCTGTCTGATTATATTATCAAGATATACTTTTTGAGCACTAATATCCTCAAGCTGGGCATCCACATTGATATCGTTGCAGGTCACCAAAAGGATGACATAATGAGCTGCACTCTTTTTGATACCAATTTTATCTAAAACTTCAAGGATTGCCGCTTCATTGCTGCATTTACCTGTCAAGAGTTTATAAATAGCTTCCGTTCGCATGATTGAAATCTGTTGCTGCATTTTTTCCATTAAATCCGTATTATGTTCTACCAGTTTTTTTATTTCTTCTACAAAATCCTCCATATGGACTTTTTTATCCTGATGTCCAAGAATATCACTTGCTTCAATTATCGGCTTTGAGAGTTTCCTTGCCATTAATAAAACAAGCAAAGTTCCAACTATTGCTGCCAGAAGCAAAAGGCAAAGCATAAGTGCCCGAAACCCATTTGTAACTGTAAGTACCCTAGAAGCGGGTATAGCCTCCAGACATAACCAGTTTCTGACCTTGCTGCGGTAATAAGTCACAAACATTTTTCTGCCGTCAATAACTAGATTTGTATACCCGCTGTCTGTATCAAATGCCTTGCTGTCTATCTGATTCAAACAGTAATCACCCGGATTATTACTTAAAAGTACTTGTCCGTTTTCATCCAGCATACAGATAAACCCATCCTTTTGATATTCCAGTGGTGTAAAAAACTGCAGCATTCTATCCTTGCTAATATAAAAAATAATCCTGTTATTACCTTTCCCGATATTTACACCGGCATGATAACGGTCATAAACCAGTACTTCATTCGTCATACCGTTCGTATTCATTTCTTCATAGTGGTAAGTTATATTAGACTTCTGTTTAAGATACTTATTTTTAAACTGCTCATAGTTCAGACCTTCCAGTGAAAAACTGCTTCCATAATAACGGTCAGCATATAATGCATTCGTAAAATAATCAATCAGTGTATCACTCATCTCAGAGTATAATTGAATATTTAATATATCATTGTTCCCAACTTTCATAGCCGCCAGGTCTTTTTGTGCTTTTATCATATCCGTCGTTTTGTTTTTCATAGAAACGCTATCTACATTATAATAATTAATAATATTAATGTTATCATTAAGATAAAAGGATATCTGATCCATATTGTCAAAAAGTAGCTCTATCTTCTGAACGCTGCTTTCCAAAACCCCAAGATTGCGTTCATACGTCTGATCTTTAATTTTTGAATTTAGACCGGAATACATGATTAATAGAATCAGAAATGGAATAATTAATATCAGGAACATATTTCCTAAAAACTTAATAAAAACAGTATGATTTCTTATATTAGTAAAATGGAATTTTAATTTCATTAACGTCACCCCTAACATTATGCCATTTCGAATAATATAATTACTTGAAGTTTACATAAAAAGTGTCAAAGACTATGATCTCTAAGTAGACAGCATGCCGCAATCCATGGCAGTACCATGAATTGCGGCTTGTTATCCATATTTTTACAGTTTTATTACATTTTTCATCATCATCATATAAATATGATATATTTACAAGCTTGATATTATGGCGTTATTTCTTAGCATCATAAGTCTTCTGAATTAATTCAATCATTTTACCATAACCGGCATTGTTGAGATCTGCAATATAACTATCCCAATCTTTATCCAGATTACGCTTTCCTGTTATGAATTCTACGATTGCAATTTTTGCATAGTCTCCGACTGCTGTTTTATATTGCGTAAAGCTTGCACTATCATCACCGGAATATAGCAATGTCGGTATTGTATCAACATCAGCTGCATAAGGTTTTAATTTCATAGTTTCTACATAAAGCCTGGATTCAAAATTGGCAGGATCCATAATATCCCCCTGGGTCTCTACAAGAACCTTCCAATCCGGTTCCATACCCCTATAAGTCCACCACCATGCATCAACTACCTGTGCTGGTGTCTGGTAAGTCAGGAATTTATATTTAGCGGGAGTTACGCCATCCATACCCTTTGTACCTTCATCTGCAGTATCCCACTCCTTGCCTTGAATACCAATCTGCCCTTTTACAGCCCATTCAGCAGAACTAAAAAGATCCGCTATCTGTATTGCAACTTCCGGATATTTGCAGGCATCGGTTATGGTGAAATTAGATCCGCCTACAGAGATAGATTTTGCATAAGGTATTGCCTGATATCCTTCTGGTCCTTGTAACGGAAGCATCATTGCATACTTCTGATAACGCTCTATATTATTAATATCAAAAAGCATCCCAACATGACCAGCCCCTGAAACTCCTAAAATTTCTGTATCAGGATTATTGCCGATAGCACTTAACTGAGAATTGTCCTGGGTGAAGGCAGCCGGATCGATTAAACCGTTGTTGTATAAATCATTCATATACCGTAACCCTTCTCTGACATAGTCCTGATCCAGTATGGAATTAATCTTTCCATCTTTCAGATAATAATAATTTGTGTCAAAATATCCAAAAGCATTTAATAAGAATAAATAAGGTTCTGCATTCCAGGAATTAATACATCCTGTAAGTGGTATTTCATCTGCAATACCATTTCCATTTGGATCATTGTTCTTAAATGCGGTGAGTACCTTTTTAAATTCTTCCGTTGTTGTTGGCATAGGGAGTCCTAAATTATCCAGCCATTCCTGGTTGATCCAATATTTCATCGGGCTGTTAACATGACCTACACCACCAGAATCTACCGAAGGAATTCCATAGATATTACCATCTGAACTGGTCATATCTTTCTTCCAGTTAGGGTTTTCTTCTAATCTTTGCTTAATGTTTGGACAATATTTGTCAATTAAGTCATTTACTGGTGTTAATATGTGTTCTTTAACTCCATATTTCTCCAGATCCTGGGCAGTCAGGGAAGGTCCCATTATTACATCCGGATATTCACCACTGGCTAATAACAGATTTAATTTTTCCGGAGCATCCTGACCCGGAGCCGTAATTAATTCAAATTCAATATTCGTAGCTTTTTGCAATTCCTGAAAAACAACATTATCTTTGATATCACAAACATCACTGTTCTGAGCCATAAATACCGTTAATTTTACAGGCTCCTTTAGTGGAAAACTTACATCTGCTGCTTGTTGTGTTTCTGTTTTTGGATTTGATACTGCCGTATTGCTGTTATCTGAGGTCTTATTGGAATTTCCACATGCGCTAAGTGAAAAAACCATCACTGCTGATATTATTACAGCCACTGCTTTTTTAATTCTCATACCTTCTCCTCCTGAAATTTAAGATTACTATATTTAGACCGGTCTATGTAACAGTATAATACTGCTGTTACCACAATAATTTGTTTATACCATTCCTAATAGGCATAAACCTTTTCGTGAATTATCTTTTCCATAATTCACTTCCCCTAATATTAACCGCCACCCGTTTGTGGCCACCCCAATATTTACTAGCCCTTAACCGACCCTATCATCGTACCCTTAATAAAATATTTCTGAAGAAACGGGTATACGATTAACAATGGCAGACTGGATACAATAATCAGGGAATACTTTAATAATTCTGAAAGATACTGCTGATGAAGCTGGGAATTAATATCCGTGCCTACCATACTTGTCAGATCCACTGTATTTTGAATCAGAATATCCCTAAGTACAATCTGCAGTGGATATTTTGAAGCATCACTTAAATAAATTAAGGCACTATAATAAGAATTCCAAAGACCCAATGCGAAATTTAAAGCCATAACAGCAATAATTGGTTTCGACAACGGAAGCACAACCTTTGTAAAAAACTGCGTATAACTGCCTCCGTCTAAACTGGTTGCCTCGAATAATTCTTCTGGAATAGTAGATTGGATAAAGGTCTTCCCTACTATAACCAACCATATACTCACTGCTCCCGGCAGGACGATTGCCCAGATAGTATTACGCATATGCAGGTCTTTTAGCCAAAGATACATGGGTATGGTACCGCCTCCGATAAACATGGTAATCATAAAAAAGGTAGTAAGGAATTTACGCATCGGAAATTCTTTTCTTGATAAAACATAAGCTGCAATTAATGTTACCGAAGAACCAATCAAGGTCCCTACACCGGTGTAAATAAATGTATTCAGATATCCTCTCCATACTCTGGAATTGTGAAAAACAGCTTCGTAGCCCTGTAACCCCGGATCAACCGGAAAGAAGAATACACGTCCCTGTATCAGAGCTTCCGGACTGGAAAAAGAACAGCTTACCACATAAATCAATGGATAAAGTATACAGACTAAAAATGCAGCCAGGAACAAATACACCAGCCCCAGATATACGCGATCTCCCTTAGATATTTTAATGCGGTTCTTTTTAATTTTTATATTTTTATCCTTCATAAAATGCCCCCTAAAACAGACTTGTTTCACTGACTTTATTTGCTATCATATTCACTATTAACAACATAATACAGTTAACTACGGCATTAAATAAACCTACTGCAGTTGAAAAACTGAACTGTGCCTGTTCGATACCTGTTTTATAAACATAAGTGGCAATAATTTCTGAAACATTATAATTGGCCGGATTTTGTAATAAATATACTTTCTCAAAGCCAATACTTAGAATATTTCCTGCACTCAGAATCAAGGTGATTACAATCGTTGGTGTAATACAAGGTAAATCAACATGGAGTACTTTCTGAAACCGGCTGGCACCGTCAATTGCCGCCGCTTCATACAGTGATAAATCCACACTGGCCAACGCTGCGATATAGAGGATGGAACTGTAACCTGCTCCCTGCCATATACCTGATATAATGTAGGATGGTTTAAAAAAGCCTGAAAGTCCTGTAAAATTAACTGATTCAAATCCTAAGGCATTAACAAATGAATTAATAACACCATACCGGTAAGAAAACATCTGAAAAATAATGCTGACTATTACTACGGTCGAAATAAAATACGGAGCAAATGTAATAGTCTGAAATACTTTTTTCAATTTTGCATTGCGTATTTCATTAAATGCCAAGGCCAGTATGATAGGAAACGGAAAACTAAAAAGCATACTTTCCAGACTTAAGACAATGGTATTTTTTAGTATGGTCGGAAAGATCGGTATACTAAAGAGCTGTCTGAAATATTTAAGTCCTGCCCAAGGGCTTCCCATTATACCTTTTCTTATGCTGTAATCCTTAAATGCCAAAAGAATACCGGACATAGGTATATAATTAAAAATCAACACAAAGAGAAAGGGAATCAGGGCTAAAAGATATAATTGTTTATACCTTTTATTCTTTTGATAACTTCTCTTTAAACCACTGAACTGGTTCATAGTACATCTCCTCCATATCGATTAAAATCTGTTCCTGCACTCTCTTGCTAGTAACAATATAAACAACTTTCAGCTAATAAAAAAGAGGCTATTTCTGCTTTGCCTGCAAAAAAGATTCCATGGAACCATTTTTAACCCAGGTAAAATATAGTTCTCCTGTCCCTGTAATATACAATCACAGGATATCCACTCCTGCTTTAATATACACCAAGAAACGATAAGGTCGGTGCTACCCTTGCATCCAGTATGCGTATGATTATTTCTGAGGTGCTGATGTTTTCCAATGGTATTATTTTTTTATGTCCAACAACCGTTCCTTCATATATCGTGTTATAATTTCCATCTATTAATGACTGTACCTCAAACTTCTCAATCCGTTGGCTCAAACGAATATTCTCTTTAAGTACAAGGTGATTAACCTCAACCTTTTCGCGCCACATAAGGTGAATCATACAATCTGTTACTCCGTCATTGGTTCTAAAATAGGTATCATAATCATCCGTTCTGACATTTTCTATATCAAATCCGGGCATGAAGGAATCCGCTTTCAACTCTGCAAGATCCATTAGATTCTTTCCATAGGCTTGTTTCAGATAAGCTCCAATTTCATGAAGTCTTTTCACATCATTCTCATGAAATAATCCTTCTTTTGTCGGAGGGATATTTAACAGGAAGGTAGCATTTCCTCCTACCGAATTATTATATATATGAATTAATTTTGATAAAGGCTTTACTTTATCATCCTCATATTCATGGTAAAACCAGCCCGGACGAATCGAGGTATTAACCTCTGCCGGATACCAGATCAATTCTTTTTCCTTATCAAGAATTTCACGGCTTCCAAGATCTGCATCATGTGCGGAAATATTACGTTCCCTGAAACAATCATCATCCTGCTGCTGGCTGTTTTCTGCGATTTTTTCGGTATCACGGGTTCTCATGGGAACAACACTCCACTCCGAGGCTCTCGTATCACCTGCTTCATTCCCGCACCAGCGGACATCGGGTCCGCATACTGAGATACAGGCACCCGGCTGTAAACGGCGTATTACTTCATAATAACGGTCCCAGTCATAAATCTGCTTCTTTCCATTTGGACCCTCACCACAGGCACCATCAAACCACACTGTAAAAACCTCACCATAATTAGTTAAGAGCTCTTCCAGCTGATGAATAAAAAAGTCATCATATTCTTTACCCTGTCCATAAGATTTATTATTTCTATCCCAGGGAGACAGATAAACACCAAATGCAATACCGGCATCACTACAAGCCTTGGATACTTCCTTTACAATATCTCCTTTACCCTCTTTATACGGACTAGCTGCGACGGTGTGCTCTGTATAGTTACTTGGCCATAAGCAAAACCCATCATGATGCTTACAGGTCAGAATAAGACCCTTCATACCAGCAGCTTTAATGGAATCCACCCACTGCTTAGCATCTAATTTCTCCGGATTAAAGATGGCGGGTTCTTCTGTTCCGTCACCCCATTCCTTATCTGTAAAAGTATTTAAGGTAAAATGTACAAAGCTGTAGAACTGCAGCTTCTGGTGGTTTAACTGTCTTTCACTTGGAACGATTTGTACCAAACGATTATCAATTTCTTTCATGTCTTCTCCTTCCTGATTCCGATTCCATCGGTAAGCGAAACTTAATCCCGATATTCCGTCTCACATATTAATCTTAACGAATTCAATTCTGTTATGAAAGAGGCTTTCTTCATTCACTTTTATTCACAAAAGTTCCATGGAACTTTTCTTATCTGCGCATTAAAGAAAGTTCCATGTTTACTGCTCTAGTGCGCGGTTAGCTGATTAAATGTGGTACAGCACACTAGTCTTTTCTTATAGATACTTTTTAGTTTGTTCTCACCATATCAGGAGTTCCCTGGTGAAAATAAGAAACTTAAATTAAATTCCTTTTCCTGAAAACGGTATACTTCTGCTAACTGGGGACCACAGCTGGTCGAGCCGATTCCGGACTGTTTATAATCCACACAAAGTATTGAAAAACCGGACTTTTCCAGTTCATAATTATGGGCTTTCAAAGCCAGTTCTTCCTGGGAATATTCCGAGGCGTTAAAAGAAAAATCCGCTTCTGATTCAACTCTTAATGCAGCCTTACCGTTTCCGATCTTTACATATTCACAGCCATAATGGGATCCATTTTCCTGGGGTTTAATATAATCTTCCTGCATTTCGCTTATGTGATCCATAAAGATTCCTTTATAGGAAGCTCTATGTTTATCGACATAGCTTTCCATATTACCATATCCGTAATATTCCACCTTAGAAAAACTGCTGTCCATAAACAGCCGCAGGCCAAAACGTGGTAAATAAGGACGTTTATCGGCCACTTTCACCTGACTTTCAAATTTCACCTGCCCGCTTCCATATACATAAATGTGAAGGAACAATTCAAATGTGTTGTGATAAGCATACCATCCTAATGCTGCATGACCGGTGATTTCTATATAGTTCTCTGTTTTCCTCGCATCCATTGCATACACTTTAGTAATCAGCTCATTGAGATGGAACTTATACCAATCATTCTTAACGGCACAGTCATTATCAGTAGGTGCACGGAACGCATTGAATTCCATTGGCTTTTCAATCAGCTTAATATTGTCATACACCATCTCTCCAAATAATCCCCTGCGCTTATCAAAACAGTAATGAAACCGATTGCCGCTTATTTTTATCCACCTGTCATCTTCGTTTAAATCAAGGGCATTCTCTGACTTATCAGGAATTAATTTTCTCTTGCTTTCGCTAATGGCAATCTGATCAAATCCGGCTTCAAATCCAGCTTTTGACCAGACAGTGTCCTTAATCTGTGTAAAAATAAACCTCACATATAAACTTTCACCGGTTAATCCAGCCAATTCCGGTATTGTAATCAGCTTTTTGGTTTTTGCCGGCACATGTAACTCCAATGTACCAATGAGTATTACCTTCCCTTTTTCTGTCACCTCATACCTGCAGGTTAAGTTCTCGGATAATTCAGTAAAATCATTGGTATTAAAAAATTCATAAACACCTTTTTGAGTAAATATTGGATTCACACGGATTGGACGATACACATTTTTTACTTCCATTAAGCCGGTATGGGGTCTTCTGTCCGGATAAACCAAACCATCTATACAAAAGTTACCATCATGGAGTGGTTCGTTATGGTCTCCTCCGTAAGCATATTTGGTTTTTCCGTTATCTGCCTTCCCCATATCCACACCATGGTCACACCATTCCCAGACAAAGCCGCCGCATAGTCTGTCATGAGCATAAAACAGCTTCCAGTACTCTTCTAAATCTCCCGGACCATTTCCCATGGAATGACAATATTCACAAAGTATAAAAGGTCTTTTTTCACCGGCTTTCGTCAAAAATTCCTTTTCAATCCAATCCGGTGCCGAATACATGGTTGATACCACATCTAATGTTTCTTCGTTATCCGCCGCTTTTTCGGATCCTTCCAATTCATGCATACTTTGATAGTGGACAAGCCTGGTGCTGTCAACTGATTTAATATATCTGGCAGCCTTTTCAAAGGCTTTACTGTAGCCGCTTTCATTTCCCATGGACCAGAAGATAACCGAAGGACGGTTCCAATCTCTGGAAATCATCAGATCGATGCGGTCAAAAATAGGCTTTTCAAACTCTTTTCTGTTGGCAAGCAGCGCAATACCGGAATAGTCACCGTTATTATCCGTTGTATGTGAAGCTTCTACACTGCCATGTGCTTCAATATCGGCTTCATCAATTACATAAAAGCCCAGCTCATCACAAAGTTGAAGAAATACCGGCGCATTCGGATAATGGGAGGTACGGATGGCATTGATATTATGCTGTTTCATCAAAAGTAAATCCTCCAGCATATTTTCTTTGGTAATATAAGCCCCTGTTACCGGATTACTGTCATGACGGTTTACCCCCTTAAACTTAACGGCCGTTCCATTAATAAGTACACAGCCCTGCTCTAATCTGATATCCCTGACACCAATTTTCTCCCCGATTGTTTCCTCCTGGGTCTTTAGCACCAGTTTATACAGGTACGGCTTCTCCGCACTCCAGCATCTCGGAGAAGCTATTTCAAAAACCGCCTTTCCCTCATTAACAGAAGTTTCTGTAAGTTCCCTTCCTTCTCTGTCATATAACACAGCCTTAACCGGAGTATTGGTTTTTACCGTTACTTCCAGGTTCACTCTGTTCTTAACAGTGTCGTAAGCAGTAATTACCTGATAACTGCTTATTCGTTTCCTCGGTCTTGTAATTATATAAACATCACGGATAATTCCTGACATCCTCCATTTATCCTGGCATTCCAAATAAGTACCGTCACACCACTTAAGTACCATAACGGTAATACTATTTTCTCCGTCTGTCAGATATTTTGTAATATTAAATTCACTTGTCATATGGGAAACCTGGCTGTATCCGACGAAGGTGTCATTGATATACAGATAAAAGCAGCTGTCGACTCCTTCAAAATTCAAAAACTGTTCATACCCTTCTGTCAGACTCACAGAAAAAATTCTATTATAAATCCCCACCGGATTTTCATCGGGTACATAAGGAGGGTTATAAGGAATCGGATACCGGATATTTAAATACATCGGGTTATCATAGCCATGTAACTGCCAGTTAGACGGAACCGGAATCATATCCTTATATTCTGTGGTCAGAAACTCCTCTTCTACGTCTAAAAAACTGCTGTAATAACGGAAATTCCAGTTACCGTTTAACAGCAGAAAACGATCCGAGTTTTCTCTGTCTGCAAAAGGATCGAGGGTATTAGAAAATGGTATAAAATAATTTCTGTTTGGTTCTGTGTTTACGTGAAGTTTATCTGTGTCTTCATGAAAAAAATACTTCATATTCAGCTCCTATCTGCGTGCTATTACACGCTTACATATTAAGGAGAGATGAACTCTCCCTTCATCAATTTGCTCAAGTACTTGCATAATTGGTATCTGCTTATCCGGTTTTGCATTAACCTATCATACGAGATAAATATTACGTTTATATTTCTTAAACAACGCAAGGTATAAATATATGAATATACGTTATATATAATAAATATAAATATATGAATATAAACTTATACTTATTATATATAACGTATTGAAGTGAGGTCAATCATATGATATTATCAATTATAAATATATGAAACAAGAGGTGGAGTTTTTATGAGTTATTCCATTTATCCAATAAATCCCCTTACTTTAAATCTTCCTTTCATTGTTTTTAGTATAGGAAGCGAAGATAATCAACCCCATGTTTTTAGGAAAGAAGGATTCCCAGTACCTCAGATATTTATATGTATCAGCGGTGAAGGGACATTAAAGGTTAAGGACCAGGTCTTTCATTTAGAAAGAGGGGCTTTCTTTTTTTTAACGGCGAATACACCCCATGAATATTATGGGACTACCGAGAAATGGGAAGTTATGTGGATCGCTTTTTCAGGAAATCAAATAGATGCTATTTTAACTGAACTGAAATTTGATGATAGTAAAGTCGGTGTTCTTAGTAATATCAATAACACCGAATCCCTTTTTAAAAGAATATTGGGTGCCTTAAAAACCGACGATACTACTGGAAAGCTGATTGCCTCCAGCACGTTATATGAGATACTGGTGGACTTTTACATCATGCTTTATAAGAAACAAGAAGAAGATGCCTTAATCGAAAACGGTATAATTGCCAAATTAAAACTTTATATTGACGACCATTATAATCAGAACCTTACCTTAGAAGAACTGTCCCTGCTTTTTAACATAACCCCCCAATATTTATGCAAGTTATTTAAAAAGCATTTAAATCTGCGGCCTTTTCAATATATCGCCATGAAAAGAATCCAGCATGCAAAAAAAATGTTATCGGAAAATAAGTTATCTGTAAACGATATTGCCCACCTGGTCGGATACAATGATTGCAGTTATTTTTGTGCTGTTTTTAAAAAGTATGAAATGATTTCTCCAACGGAATTCAGAGGATTATAAATTAGCGGAACCATAACCTGCGATGCTCCTTACCATTTATTTGCTGAAAACAAATGAAGTTATCTCAAACAGGTTTCTCCCCTTAAACATATCGGTAAAGTACCCCTCATATCTATCTTGAACAATAAAGTATACTGCATGTCTGCCTGTAACATTCTTTACTGCCCCCATGTATACCCCGCTGTCAGATCCGATATCAACACTGCCGATTTCCAGACCGTTTTCATAATCGTCAATTAAGATTCGCAGTTTTGATTTACAGCCCATACCATTAATACTGATATTAAACTCCATGGTTTTGCTGATGAAATCTTCTCCGAAATCAAAATACTTATAGCCTATGATGCAGCCGGTGGTTATGTTTGTTATTACCCTTGAAAAAATATTTTTCTCAGTAATAAAGCAGCCGCCCTTTAAAACACATGCAAGATCAGCCGGTATTATCTCATAGGGTGAAAGCGACTTTTCAAATCCCAGTGAAGTCATCTCTACCTGTTTTATGGTTCCGTCCGGTTCTATCTCAATACGTTCAACACAATCACGTCTTGACATAACGGTGCCGTTGGTGGTGCGATGATAAAAAATATACCATTGACCGTTTATTTCACATATGGAACCATGGTTATTCCCTCCGGGATAGTCAACCCCATTGTCTATGATTACCCCTCTGTATTCAAATGGTCCCCTGGGTGATGCCGAAGTAGCATATGCCAGTCTGCTCCCTATTTTAGGCGAGTAAATTAAATAATAGGTATTACCAATCTTTCTTAGTGAACAAGCTTCAAAAAAATCATGAGGCGAATCGGTTGGGATAATATCAGGAATAAAACTCCCGCTTATTATTTCATACATATTCGAGGAATCAATCTCTGTCATATATGAACCCTGATAACCGCAGTATATGTATACTCTGCCATCATCATCCACTAACACACCCGGATCTACAAATACAGCCTCTGAAAGTACCTTCGGTGAGTTTTCAGGAACCTTATATTGCGATAACAATTGAAAAGGTCCTTCCGGTCTGTCACTGACGGCAACACAGCCCTTCGCATAAAAGATATATGCATAAAGATAATATTTCCCGTCTTTTTCTACCACGTCCGGTGCATAAAGCTCACCTTCCGTCCAAGGTGTATCACTTTTATTTTCCCCGTCTGTCCTGGTACAAAATGCAACGCCGTGACAAGTCCAGTTATTAAGATTGTCTACCGGGGCAGACCAGACTTTCAGCCTATAATCACAAAACTTATCAGATCCTGCATTATCATGGGATCCGTAAATATAAACACGATTACCAAATACTCTGGGTTCACCGTCAGGAATATACTCCCATCTGGGAAGATATGGATTAGGCATACTAAAACCTCCTTGAAAATATACAGTTTATATGTTATTTTGTTATAAATCACATTATAATTATTGCATGATAAATTAACCATAATTAACCGGACAGAAAATAGCATAATAGGGACAGATAAAAACAGGGGGATTATTTCATGGTAGCTATGTCCTTGGACGCCTTTACAAAAGATACAAGTTTTCCTTTATTCATTCAGTATGGTTTTCACGATACCGATTTATACCGGCATACACATGAGGATTTTTCCGAATTGGTTATCGTACTAAATGGCTCAGCGCAGCATTATGTAGACAAGGATTCCTACCAAATAAAAAAAGGGGATATTTTTGTTATCAGTAATAATACCTCACATGGATATGAAAACACTTCTGACTTTCGAATCTGTAATATAATGTACCGTCCGCAACTATTATCATCCGAAACAGACATCCGTAAATTACCCGGATATCATGCACTCTTTGTAATAGAACCCTATTTATCAATGGAACACTGTTTTCGGAGCCGGCTGACATTACAAATAACAGATTTTGATGAAGTTAACAATATTATTTACACTATGATACAGGAATACAACCAGAAAGCGGATGGCTGGAAAACTATGATGACCTCTTATTTTATGAGGCTGGTGGTATTTTTATCCAGGGCTTACAGCTTTCCATCCTTAACTGTAAAATACGATATTGTTAATATTGCTAAATCTGTCTCTTATATGGAAAGTCACTTCCTTGACCCACTATCAATTGGCGAGCTTGCAAAACAATCCCATCTCTCCCCACGCCATTTTACAAGAATATTCCGGGATTCTTATGAAACTACACCCGGACAATATATTTTCACCCTGAGAATGCAGCATGCCTGTTCCCTATTGAAAAATTCAAAGCTTACTATTTCTGAAATAGCTTTTCAAAGTGGTTTTAATGACAGTAATTATTTTACAAGGCGGTTTCATTCCTTTCATGGTGTTACCCCAAAACAATATCGAGAGCTAAGACAGAACAATTGATATCCATAGATTGCTGCTGGGCAGAGTGCAGTCCGGACAGCCTGAGGTTATGTTCCTCATATGACAAAACAGCCCTGCAATTCTTTCTCTGCAAGGCATGTTTTTCCCATATTGGTGTTATTCAATTTTGTGGTAGAGCTTAGTATACCCCGATAAAAGATAGCGTAGGACTATACCTGAAATTTTTATTCCAGTTTAAATATCTGAATCGACTTTTCTAAGTTCTGTGAATCATTCTCCAGTTCTGTTGCCGCCTGATTTAATTCTTCTACTGCCTTTAACTGTTCTGTGGCGGTTTTCACTGATAAGACTGCATTCAATCAAGCGTAATCATCTGTGATAAACGGATGTCTTCACTGGAGGTTCCGGCCATGATCATAAAATCTCCCGGCTCAACTACCCAGTTAAATTCTCTGTTTAACAGTTTAAAGCTGTCAAAATCAAGCGCTAAGTTAACCTGTTTCTTTTCTCCGGAAAGCAGGGATATACGCTTAAATGCCTTTAAAAGCTTTCTTGGTGTTACAATGGTGCTTTGCAGGTCCTCCACATAAAGCTGGACAACTTCTTCGGCAGCCATAGTACCTAAATTGCTTACTTCTAAGGTCACTTCATACTCATATTTATTTTCTTTCTTGCTGATTACAAGATTTTCATACTTAAACTCACAGTAACTTAAGCCGTGTCCAAAGGAGAACAGCGGTTTTCTGCTTCCCTCCAGATATTCGGTACTTCCTCCTGGCAGCATGCTGTAATAGCAGGGAACCTGACCCACATTCTTTGGAAAGGATATGGGGAGTTTGCCCGAAGGGCTTACCTCTGCAAACAATACATCGGCAATTGCCTCAGCACCTCGTTCTCCGCCAAACCATGCTGCTAAAATGGAATCCAGATGCTCCGATTCGTAGCTTAAATCAACGGGCTTGCCGTTTTCCAGGACTAACACCACTGGTTTTCCAAGGGCACATACCTGCTTTACCAGTTCTCTTTGTTTGCCGTATAAGCGAAGCTCACTGCGGTCCATACCTTCACCGCTGGTAACTTTATCATCACCACAAACTAATACCACTACCTCGGAGTCTTTGGCCGCAGCAACCGCGCCTTCCAGGGACGCATCATGAAAGTCCATGCTCAGAGTAACGTTATTACCGTTTACATCGCATACATATTCCACTAAGAGGGTATGCTCTGCGCCATTGTGGAAGGTAAAGGCACACTGGGGAAGTTTTTGTTTTCCTGCTCCCACACTGTCAATCACACAGTTACCGTCAATATAGACACGGACGCTGTCATCGGTGGTAAATACCAGTTTTCCTTTGATCTCTTCGGACTGGGTAAAATCATGGGTATTTACTTTTATGACACCACTCATGCGGACGGAATAACCGGTAAATTCCAGATCTCTGTGAGGTTTGGCAAGTATCCAGTTAAAATTAATGGCATTCATTTTATCCGAACCAAGAGGGCTTCCGGAGAAGTCAGGGTTATTGTAATACTCCAAGGTTACACCGTCACGGAACCATTCTTTTGGTACCAGGGCGATGTCACGTTCGGACACGGCACAGCCGTCGTGCTGGCGGATAACAGTATCTTTACCTACTTTTTTGCTTATAGCTTCCAGCAGGGACTCAACACGGTATCCATAAGGCTCGGAGGAATAGCTTCCAATCCGCTGTCTTCCTGAGCTTGGTCCGATAAGTGCAATGGACTTAACATCTTTTCTGAGAGGCAGCACATTATTTTTATTCTGAAGCATAACAATGGATTCTTTGGCAGCTTCATAGCTTACCTGCTTATGTTTTTCACATCTGACAACCTCTTTATAGTGTGCTTCATCTACATAGGGATGTTCAAAAATACCCAGTTCAAACTTCACCGTAAGGATACGCATGACTGCTTCATCTATGGTTTCCATCGTAATTTTGCCTTCGTTAACAAGTTCCATCAGGGTTTCTTCCCAGTACTTGTTAGGGAAGTCAAAGCCCTGAACGTCAAGACCTGCATTGACTGCCATACGAATGCTTTCTTTGCTGTCCGTTGTCATATGGTGGGAGGTCTTAAGACGGTTAACCGCTCCAAAATCCGCTCTGACATATCCTTTTAAGCCAAAGCGTTCTTTTAATACCTTACGTAAATAATAGTCGGAGGCTATCACCGCTTCCCCGTCAATACAGTTATAAGAAGCCATTGCATTATAAGCTCCGGCCTTCTTAATACCCGCTTCAAATACGGGCAGATATGCCGTCTCCACTTCTCTGGTTCCGACTCTGGCAGGAGAACAGTTAGTACCCCCTTCCGGAATTCCGTGAACACAGTAATGCTTTGGTTCACATACGATTTTATCCGGGCGGCTGATATCCTCACCCTGCTCACCGGTTATGATGGCATAAGCCATTTCAGAAGATAAATACGTATCTTCCCCAAAGGTTTCTTCAACCCTTCCCCACCTTGGTTCCCTGGCAAGATCTAAGTTCGGAGCAAGGATTTCATGTATCCCTAAGCTTCTGGTTTCTGCCGCGATGGCAGCTCCCACTTCCTTCGTTAATTCCGGATGAAAAGTCGCACCCATGTTAATGGGCATAGGAAATACGGTAGCTCCCGGATAGGATAACCCATGCAGGGCTTCTCCGGTAAAAATACAGGGAATACCTAAACGGGTCTCCTCTACCATATACCTTTGCAATTTGTTCAGTACAGCCGGAACAGAATATACGTCATGTACAAAGCCCATTCCTTTCTTACCGATACTTTTGTCAACTTTTTCCCAGTAAAAATCTGAATTCTCATCTACAGAGCAAAAATGTGCCTCGTGGACTTTCGTTGCCAATTCCACCCCTCGGATCATATCCATCTGGGCTGCCTTTTCTTCCAGGGTCATCCTGCTAAGTAAATCTTCTGCCCTTGTCTTAGGTGACAAGGAAGGATCTTTATATTTCATGATATATGCCTCTCCTTTTGTATTGATTTATTGTTCATGGGACCGTTGCAAAATTGCGCACTAAAGTTCCACGCAATCCGGATTCCACGTACCGGATTGCGCGGCTGTAATATTTTATGTGCAGATACTGCATCTTAAGCTTCCTGGCCAATCGTTACTATTTCATAAGGATTTACTGTTAAGGTAATGGTTCCATTCTCATTAGCGGTTAAATCGTTTAAGTGTTCCTCGATTACATTACTTCTGTAATAACGGCTTACCTTATCTGATTTTTTCAGCGTCAGGGTTCTCACCTGGCTGGTACCATTCATGAAACGTACAATCCGGTCCCTTGAATCCTGTCTGTTTTTCATTCCGGTTAAATAAATTCCCTGACCTTCCCATTCCAAATAACTTTGTTCAAGAGGAAGAGAACCTTTGTGTATAAAGATCTGACAGGCAGTTAAAGGTACCTGGAATTGAAAAGCTTCTGTGATTGGGTCCATTTCTTCTGAGTTAACAGCAAATGGTATGATTTCAAAGGATGCAGAGCATTTCTTTTGTATTTGGGCTTCCGGAGTTAAGAATACGCCCCAGTCCCCAAGTTCGCCAACGGCTCGCAGTAAGGTAATTGCTATGGCATTCTTCTGATCCGGCAGTATTTCATATTCATATAATCCAAAGTTGGCAGCAACGAGTCCTGCCTTCTCCTCCTTCATACCGGTAAAGCACTGCTGATGTTCGCAGCCGCTTGGATTTTTCCATTCCGGATAGTGGTGGTTTGGTCTGTCTGCCACTTCAAATACGGAATCGGTAAAATGTCTGTTGGTATCAAGTCCCGTTGGAAGAATTACCCTGAGTCTGTGATCCTTCATTCTGTTATCGAATTCCACACGCACTTTAACGCCATGTCCGTTCTTTTCCAGGGTGAGGTAGGTTGTAATCTCAAGAGGTAACAGTTTCGTGCTTCGTTTTGCCTTTCTATGCTTAACATCAGTCATACTAATGATTTCTTCATAGAGGGTATCCTCCGCACTTTCAGGAATTTCTATAGTCTGGGTAATTTTATAAACAGCCTGGTAAGATGTATCTTCAACCAGTAAAGAGGCAGCGGTACTGTCTTTTGAAAGAATTGCCTTGTCTCCATCCGGCTGACGGTAAATGTATTCGTTACCGATATCACCAGTATCTTCATAGTAGCAGATCTGTTCATAGCATTTACCGGAAGCCTTATCAAGCAGATTAATGGTTCCGTTGGTATTAATCGTAACCTTTATAAACTGATTCTCCATACCGTCTTTAATAACGAAAGAATCATTTACTTTTACCGGACTTTCTGCTGCAGACAGCGCATATACCCGGTAACCCATGGCAGGTACTTCTTCTGCTTCAAAGGTTACAGTAACGCATCTGGCCATATAAGGCTGTCTGAATTTATCATCCGGCAGGTCATAACCGAATCTGACCTTTGCATCCTGGATTTCACAAGGTATTACCGCTCCGTTGTTATCTTTTAAGACAAACTTCTTAAGTGTTAACTCTTTCATCTTGTGATAGGATACGTTTAAATTCTGTTTATACAGTCTTTCAATATCAAGGGTAACCGTCACAACACCGCTTCTCTTCCAGCCGGTGGTATTAAATACGGTAAAAGGATAATCTACTCCTTCCTTAAAACCTGAGGTATCTATTTGGTTTCCCAAGAAATCCATACTTTCTGTGATCAGACTGGTGCTTACCTGCAAGCTGTTATGAAAACGGGTCTCCATATCCCTGTGGACTTCATCGGTACTGCAGCCGCAGATACTGTCATGAGGGTGATTCTGCATCAGCTTCTTCCAGGCATATTTTAGTGTTTCGTGAGGATAGGCTGCTCCTGCATCCGCTGCAAATACGGCTAACGGTTCTGCAAGATTTGAAAGAGATACTTCATTTTCACGGTTTAACTGCTTTAAATAGATTCTGGAGGAGGTGGTGTTGACCAGGGTAGTCCATCCGTCCGTCATCTGACTGGTAAGTTCTCCGGTAACCGTGGATAGTTTATTGGTCTGGGATTCTTTTACACAGGTTATATAATCCTTAAAATTGGAATGTACAAATTCATAATCCGGATACAGTCGGTTGGCAGTCGCAATAGCCTGGGCTAAATCCTTTTGTACCGGCTGATGGTCACAGCCATTCATAAATAATAAATGGTCGGTGGAAGCAAATCGAAGTACATCTGCGAGTTTCTTATCCCAAAATTCTTTTGCTTCCACTTCCTTAACCGGAATCTCCGCGCCGTTATTGTACCAGTTGGCAAACAATATGCCCAGTAAACCGCTGCCGTCCGGTGAATTCCAAAGCATTTCGGAGTAAAAGGATTCATACTCACCGGTTTTAATAACCTCATTATTAAAGCCTACCGGTTTTACCCCTCTGCCAAAGATAACCGCATCCATTCCCGCCTGCTTTAAAAGCTGGGGCATTTGTCCGGCATTACCAAAGGCATCAGGGAAATATCCGATTTTGCACAATTTACCATATTCATTTGCTTCTTCTATTCCAATAAGAAGATTTCTTACGTTGGATTCTCCGTTTGTTAAAAATTCATCCTGAAGAATATACCAGGGTCCCACATAAAACTTATCTTCTAAAATATTTTTCTTAATCAGTTCTTTCTTCTCGGGTTTAACTTCCAAATAATCGTCCAGTACGATGCACTGTCCGTCGAGATGAAAACTCTTAAATCCGTCTTCATGTTCAAATAATTCCAAACAATCATCTACAAGATTAACTAATTTCAAACGATGTTTCTCAAATGGCATATACCACTCTCTGTCCCAGTGGGAATGAGATACTATATGTATTACTTTTTTACTCATTGATCTACCTCTTAAATCTGAAAACTCCTGAGAGCTTAAAAGAACTTCTATCTTAGTTAGATGGATAATCTGTTTTTAATTCTTTTTAAGCAATCAGGAGTTTTCTCTATTCTGCGTATAATGATTAAATATTTACTTTTTAAGACTAATACTATTTTATATTATTCTGTTACTTCCAGATTATTTCTTTGCTGCCAAGAATGCATCAACCTGTTTCTGGCATTCTGCAAGAATATCGGCTGTACCTGCTCCATTCGAATCGCTGATTAATTTATTAACAGCATCTTCTGCTTTGCCTGCAAGACCAACTTCGATCAGCTTGTTAGCATCGGAATAAATCTGATCTCTCTGAGCTACCTGAGTCTTAACATTAGTTACGTCAAAGTTAAATCCGTTTAACGGACTGTTTACGTTCTGAGGAAGGGATGCTGCATAATCAGCTTCTGCCTGCCAGAAACCTTGACCGTAAGAAGCATCAGGACGCATAAACTGTGGTTTCCAAAGTGCCCAACGGCCGCCCCATTCCATATAGTTGGAATTTTCTGCGTTCATTCCATCCGGGAATACAGCTTCATCACCGTTTAAGTTATAAGTTGTACCTTCGATACCATATTGAACCATATCATATAATTTCTGATCTTTTTCCAACATATTTAAGAACATTAAAGTTCTTTCAGGATTTTCACTGGATGCAGGAATTGCTACTAAGTTAGATAATGGAGATCTGTTTGCATAAAGTCCGTCCGGATATACTTCGGTATAATCCCAACGGGCGCCTTCATCTAACCATGCTCTCTTCTGATTACTGAATTCGTGAGTACCCCATTTGGTTATTAACTTACCTTCGTTAATGTATGTGTTATGGTCAGTCGTATCGGTTAAGATATCTTTCCAGATAATGCCGTCCTGCTGCCATTTTTCAGCATATTTCGCTTTGTCCATATAAGACTGTGTTGTTTCTAATGCTACTACCTTACAGGTAGGATCATTTAAGTTAATTGCAAGACCGTGGCCGATTTCCATTAAACCTTCCTGTGATCCGATGATACCTGCATTTTCAAGGATATATTTATCAGGATATGCCTGCTTTAACTGATGTACAAAGGTATCGACACCAGCCCAGTCCTTAAGGCTTGCTTTATCAACAGTAATACCTGCTTTGTCTGTAAGGTCGCCTCTCCACTGGAAGAATGTACGGTTGTTCATGGACATTGTCCAAGGAAGTGATACGATCTTTCCTTTGGATTTCGCTGCATCTAAAATTCCTTTGTCCTGGTATACTTTATATAAATCAGGAGCATATTTAGGCAGTAAATCATCTAATGCCATATAGGAATCATTTGCAATCATCTGATAGTAACAAGTCCAGTCACTGTCAAAGTTTAAATCCCATTGGTCACCTGCAGCTGCTTTAACCAGTAATTTCTGTGTAAAGTCAGTACCTGCAATAAACTGTACATCAAAAGTTGCATTTAATGTGTCTTTTGTGTAGTCAGCTATCTGTTTCCAAACGTCATCTGATGCGGCTTTTTTGTCTCCGTAAAAAATGAAGTGTAATGTTACAGGTTTTAAATCGGTAGTACCAGTTCCTGTGTCTCCCCCATTACTAGTTGTTGAAGCTGTCTCCCCTGTTCCTGCCCCTTCACCTGTCTCTTTGGTTCCTTTACCGCCACTGCACCCAGCAAGCATGGAAATCACAAGTAACAAGCATAGAAAGTAACGAAGCATCATTCTACTTTGTTTTCTCATAGCTCTTCTCTCCTTTTTTAAATTTATTACAGGATGGCTTTATTGCCTTCCATTGTAATCATTTGATTAGAAAATAAAAATTTTGACAGATTGTATTGCTTTTTCAGGCTTTATACTTAAATTATTATCAGCCTTTTACTGCACCGACCATGATACCCTTTATAAAATACTTTTGCAGGAATGGATATAAAAGAATAATAGGTCCGGTAGTGATAATAACCATCGCCATCTTTACACCGTCGCTGGGAACAGAAGCCAGTAAAGCCTGTGCCTCGGCAGATTTATCACCCATGGTCTGTAAGAACTGGATATTAGCAACTATGGTACGAAGGAGCATCTGCAGCGGCTGTAGGTTTGAATTGTCGATCAGCATCAAACCTAACCACCAATCGTTCCAGAACCCAAGGGCTGCAAATAGAATAATGGTTGCAATAACCGGCTTGGCCAGTGATAAATAAATCTTTCTGAATATGGTAAACTCACTTGCACCGTCCAGTTTAGCAGATTCCCACATTTCGTCCGGTATACCGGTAAAGTAGTTGCGGACCAGGAAGATATACCAGGCGCTGACAAGACTTGGTACAATCAGTGCCCAGATGGTATCTTTTAAGTGGAGGTATCTGGTACAGACAATATACCAGGGAACCATACCGCCATTAAATAACATAGTGATTAATACGTATAAATTAATGACTCCTTTAAACCTCAGATTTCTTCTGGAAAGAACAAATCCCATCATTGCGTTTATAATAACCGATAAAATAGTACCCACAACCGTTACGAATAACGTAACTTTATAACCGTTTAATATGGTAGTCTTATTGGCAAATAACATTTTATATGCTGCTAGGGTTGGATCCTTTGGTATTATGCTGAATCCGTATTTAGCTGCTTCCGAGTCTGTTGTTAACGATCCGCCTATAACCATTAAGAAAGGATAAAGGCAGGCCAGGGAAAATGCGATAACAAATAAAACAACTACTATTTTTCCTATTGATAGTCTATTTTTTCTCATTCTTTTATTCTCCATTATTTTCTATTGTTCTGTTAATCGTCCTCAGAATCCAAACCGATAATTAAACTCTTTCTGTAAATACATTGAATTACAATTGAGGAGGTAATTTTTAGAACAACGCCGCATCCTTTTCATAACGTCTTGCCAGCCAGTTACATACGATAACAAGAACAAAGGATATGGTGGACTGGAAGAAACCTGTTGCAGAAGATATGGCAATATCTCCTGTCTGCCTTAATGCCCTGAATATATATGTATCCAATACGTCCGTGGTGCTGTACAGGGTCGGCATAGCTCCGGTTATATTGTAGAACAAACCGAAATCCGCATTCATAATCTTACCAACTGCCAGTAATGTCATAACAACAACGGTTGGTCTCATAAGAGGAAGACTGATATTCCAGATCTGCTGCCATCTGGTGGCGCCGTCGATCTGTGCTGCTTCATAATAAGATTCATCAATACCGCTTAAAGTTGCAAGATAAATAACCGCACTGTAGCCTGCACCTTTCCAGATATTAACCAAAAGCAGAATTAATGGCCAATAACTTGCATGCTGGTAAAAAGCTACTTTCTCACCGCCAAATGATGTAATGAGTTTATTAAGTGTTCCGTTTTCATATCCTAAAAGCCCGCTTACAAATATACCTACTACTACGGTTGATATAAAATATGGGAGAAACGTAAGTGACTGAGTAATCTTCTTTAAATGCTTATTGGCTAATTCATTTAAGGATAGTGCCAGTAACAATGCAAAAATGGTACCGACTGAGATAAATAAAATATTAAGCAAGAGTGTATTACGTATAGCAGCCATTGCTACATCATTGTGCTTAAATAGTATCTCAAAGTTCTTAAATAAAGGATGCATCCAGTCGCTGCCCCAGATACCCTGTCTGAAATTATATTGTTTAAAAGCAATTACAAGGCCGGCCATCGGCATGTATGCAAAAAGGAAAAGCAATACGATTGCCGGCAAAGCCATTACATATAACTGCCACCCATTCTTAAGATCCACAAGTAACTTGTGCTTTTTATTAACTGTTCCATTTTTCTGTGCCTTCGATTTCATATTCTTCAAGCTGCCTCCTCCATACATTTGATATATCATATTATTACATATCTTTTATGATATGTCAATGAATATTTTAATTATCATTATTTAAATTGTATACTAATTTTACTATTAACATTATTTTCTCGTCATATTTTACTTTTATTACTAATTTTTGCTCAGCTTTTAGTGTTTTTATTGATATATCATACCGTCAATATATTTCTATTAATCTGTAAAATAATTTTTCAAATCATTTTTTTATCTAATGTTTGACAATATATCAACTTTGATATACTATATTTACAGAAATACATAATCCTATAAAAGGAGGTGGTATAATGGATCAAAACATTAATAATGACAATAATCAAACGAATCAGACGGCAAAAAAAAATTTATACGAAATTATTATAGATGACATTTACAATATAATCCAAAGCGGTAATTTTTCTTATGATGAGCCAATTTGTACCGAAAAACAGCTTTCACTCCAATACGGGGTAAGCAGGATAACGGCGAAACGGGCAATTACGGATTTGGAGCATCAGGGTATCCTATACCGTAAAAGAGGTGTGGGAAGTTTTGTAGTCAGAGATTCGGCAGCAAAGAAGCCCAATATATCAATCCCTTCCCAGGCTTCCAACACCTTCGCCTTTTTACTTCCTTTTGATACAGCAAAGGGCGGTTTAATCGATACGGTGACGGAAGTCAGTACCAGCCTTAATAAAGCAGGATATTTTATGGGGATCTATATCACCAGTGAGAACGCTTCCAAGGAAAAATACACGATCCGTCAGTTATTGGAGCAGAACATTGCCGGTATAGTATATTACCCGAAAAGCAACAAAATTTATTTAGATCTTTTAAACAATTTTGTAATCAACGGAAAGCCAGTTGTTATCATCGATAAAACCAATGATTGTTCTTATATTCATAACGTGGTATCGGATAACTTTGAAGGCGGTAAGCTGTTAACGGAACACCTTATTTCACTTGGTCACAAAAAGATTGCCTTTTTATCTAATGCATCCATTGATGAAACGTCTTCTGTCCGCGACCGTTTCGGCGGATTCATCCACACTCTCCGCAAACACAGTATATCGGTGAATATGGACAATGTTGCAAGCGGCCTTGGGTTTTTAACGGAACATACTGCTATCTCCCACACCAGCATCCCTCAGTTAAATTCTGTAATCAGCCGATTATACTCTAACGGTGTTACAGCCATTGAAACAGAAAATGACCAGGTAGCTTATTCCGTAATCTGGGCCTGCAAGGAATTAAACATCAGAGTACCGGAAGATCTTAGCATTTGCGGTTTTGATAATACCGTTTGGGCACAGAAAACTGAAATGGGTATCACCACCGTAAGTCAGGATTTTCCCGAAATCGGCAAACAGATCAGCCAGATTTTATTATCCTCTTTAAAAGACCCTGGCTATCCGGTTCAAAAAAGCGCTGTTCCAGTTAAATTAATTGTGCGTGGTTCCACATTGCCTCCCTCTCAATAGGGGGGTTAATGGCTTATTTAGTAATTTTATGGTAATTTCATTATAATTTTTCCTTAAAATGGACTTGATATACAGAGTTTATACAACTCCCAATATCAAGTCCTATTTAGATTTAATTATCTGTTTTATTGAAACAATCAATAAGCATTAAAGTGTAATTACTTTACACACCGGAGTATGACCGGTCAGATTGATACTTCTCTCATCTGGCTGGTTAAATCCAATATAAATCTTGTATTCGCCATCACAAAGTATGCTTTCGCCAGCTTCATTGAATATACCAAATGCATCTTTGTTTAGTTTTATTTCTACCTGCTTTGACTCACCGGGAAGTAACCTTACCTTTTTCAGTCCTTTTAACTGATATTTCGGTGCGGATACATACGGAGCTTTTATATAAATCTGCAGGGTTTCAGCTCCCTTTAAGGCTCCGCGATTGGTTATTAGCGCTTTTACAATAGCGCCTTCTTTACTCTCCGAGTTAATTACTTCTACCTGCTCCAGAGAAAAGCTAGTATAAGATAATCCATATCCGAAAGGATATAAAGCAGCTTTCTCCATATAACGGTAGGTTCTGTTTTTCATGGAATAATCTGTAAATTCGGGCAGATCCTCTGTTGACCGGTAGAAGGTTACCGGCAATTTGCCTTCCGGAGACTGCTCGCCGAATAAAATTTCTGCGATTGCACGACCACCCTGGGCTCCCGGATACCAGGCTTGCAGGATTGCCGGGATTTTCTCTTCTTCCACTGCCAGGGAGCTTCCGGATAACAATACTAAAACAACCGGTTTACCGCTTTCTGCAATGGTGTTCAGTACCATTTTCTGGATACCCGGTAATTCGAGGCTGGTTTTATCGCCGCTGGCGTATTTATTATTTGGATCACCTTCTTCCCCTTCAATTCCTGCATCCAGACCAAAGCAGGCAATGACGATATCACTTTCTTCGCAGACTGCTTTAACCTCAGAAATACGGTCGTTAACCAGGCCGAAATCGCTGACATGTTCCATGTACAAGTGGCAGCCTTCTGAGTATCTTACATTTACTTCCTCGCCCAGATAGTCCTGAATACCTTCAAGTACTGTTACATATCTTGAGGAGGTGCCTTCATAATTACCTACTAATGCATTGCGGCTATTGGCGTTAGGTCCGATTATACCAATGGTTTTAATCTTTTCTTTTTTAAGAGGAAGCAAATTGTTCTCATTCTTTAAAAGCACTAAGGTTCTCTTGGAAGTTTCCAAATTAAGCTCTCTCATTTTTTGGGAATCAACACTGGTATAATCAATTGATTTATAAGGCATCGCATCTTTTTCTTCAAATAATCCCAATTTCATCCTGGCAACAAAAAGCCTGGTTACTGCTTCATCAAGCTTTTCTTCTGCAAGAAGCCCGTCTTCCACTGCTTTTGTAAGATAGAAAAACATTTTACCGCAGTTAAGATCACAGCCGTTATCCACGGCCATAGCTGCCGACTGCACTGGTCCGTCCGTTACTCTATGGCGTTCATGAAAATCCGCAATAGCACCGCAATCCGAAGTCACATGTCCTTCAAAACCCCATTCGCCTCTTAGTATATCCGTAAGAAGAGTCTTACTGCCGCAGCAGGGTTCCCCGTTTACACGGTTATAAGCACCCATAACTGCTTCTACATGAGCTTCTTTTACGCTGGCTTTAAAAGCCGGAAGATAGGTTTCACGAAGATCCTGTTCTGAAACTTCTGCATTAAATTCATGGCGGATGTTTTCCGGTCCTGAGTGTACGGCAAAATGCTTGGCACAGGCGGCTACCTTCATAAACTCACCGTCTCCTTGCATACCGTTAATGTATTTCACCGCAAGAGTTGATGTAAGATAAGGGTCTTCACCGAAGGTTTCATGTCCTCTTCCCCATCTGGGATCACGGAATATATTAACATTAGGAGCCCAAAATGTTAACCCTTTATATATATCCCTGTCCTCAAATTTTTGCTGCATATTGAATTTTGCACGACCTTCTGTAGAGATGGCATCAGCAACTTCATAAAGCAGATCTTCATCAAAAGAAGCAGCAAGTCCGATCGCCTGTGGAAAAATCGTTGCTACCCCGGCTCTTGCTACGCCGTGCAGAGCTTCATTCCACCAATTGTAGGATTTCACCCCCAGACGTTCAATTGCAGGCGCTGTATGTAACGTCTGAAATACTTTTTCTTCCAGGGTCATTTTGGATACCAGTTCAGCTGCCCTTTCCCTGAATTCTTCTGTTCTGTCGTAATATTTCTTCATTCTTCCTCTATTCTCCTTTTTCACTTCCATTAACCTTTATTTACATATTCTTTTTCACTTATTTTTTCTATTTCTTTTAATTTTTGTTTAGCTTATACCTTTTGTTTCTTTTTTGTTATATCTTTTTTGTTGTATCTTTATTTTATATCTTTTTGCTTTTATCTATATACTTTTATATGTTACCTTTTATCTTGTTCCTGGTAACTATTTTCGAATAGACCCTTTTTTATTCTTCTCTGATACTGCCGTCTTCATATAAAACCAGCTCTCTGCCGTCTATCAAAGTTTTGGCAATCTGGCTGACGGAGGCAGGATAAGCAGGATTCTTCTCCAGTAATATCATAGGTTCCATATTGCCGAATTGTCTGCAGCAATCCTCCAAAAGGTAAGCAAATGCCGGTGACGGCGTCCAAATAGCATCTTCTTCGGCATTCAGATCAAGAGGTGCCGCAAAGTAGATTCCCACTCCTTTGCCGTAAGGGTTGGCAAAGGAACAGAATGCTTCTTTTGTCATAACAGCTCCGTGTTTGCGCTCTTTATTCTTCATTAGAGGAATAACAGAATTGTCCAGTTTGTTCCAGGCAATCATAGAATGCTGTCTTTCCAGGGTTTCCAGTTTTTTCATCCAGGGCAGTGCTTGTACGAAATATTCACTGTGACCCCAAACTTCCTCTGATTCCTCCTTCATGCCGAACACTTTCTCAAATTCCGGAACTGCCTGATCTTCCAGGTCATGGGGATGACAGTTGCTTAAGAGTATGCCGCCTTTACCAACCCATTCTGCAATCTTATTCAACACTTCCGCTCTCGTAACATGGGTATCTAACATAACAAGGACACGGCTGTTCTTTAGTGCACCGTCTAAAATCATCTGCTCATCGGCTGCATTAATCATATAATTTTTCCGTATTGCACAGATGGAAGCACGGATACTGTCCGGTATAGGTGTTCCACCAAGAAGTGCTTCATCTAAAGGCCAGAAAAATGTTATACTCTGGTTTGTTTTTCTTTCCTTTATTAAGTCCTGATGCTCTTTTACGTAATTTCCACCGCCGTTTTCCACTCCCTTCTCCATCAGATTGCCGTAGTAATGGAACACCTGGCGGTTACCATAAGCTGCACTTCCGTACATACGGACTGCAACACCTTTTGGAAGAATAGGGCCAACGGGTTCCAGTCCCATATAGGAGCCGTAAAATTCACAGGCGCTATGCATATGTATGGTCAGATATACATTTTCATAGAAATTATTGCCTTCATTGGTTAAGCGGATACCGCCCTGGTACTTTGCTGTAATTTTCGCCTGATCTGAGAAAGAGGAGCCGTGTTCTGGTTCTTCAATTCCTCCGGTGCAAAGATAAACCGGTGTATCCGGAAAATGCTCTCTGCAGGCTTTCATCCAGAACTGGGCATAATCTGTCATTGATTTGTGATACCATAACAGGAAATCCATGTAAGCTGTACGGCTTGGCATATACACACGAAGGAAAGGCTTAACTTTTTCAAAGGATTCATAATTGGTACGCCAGGCTTTATTTAGCACCTCAATATCTCCGTACCTGTCTGTCATTGCAGCCCTGAAAGAAGCAACGGCATCTTCACCGCCGCACCAGAAACCTCTGTGGGTATGATAATCCCCCGGCCAGTTTCCGACTACAGGAAAGATTGCTTCGCCATAATCTCCGCATATACCGGGTTGAATACTCTCTACTATATCCCAGGGCAGATAATGCTCTGCAAATGCTTTTAATACCCGGTCTATTTCTGTCAGGAAATCAGGATTCCAGACAGACTCAATAGGGTTTGCCTTCTTATGTTCCAAGCAAACCAGATCTTTATGTAAATCACTTTGCAGCCACCAGTCCGGAGCCGCGTATTTCGGTCCCATTAAGATAAAGGGTACAAACTTAAGTCCCGCCTCCTGTAATAACTTTACCTGGCTGTCATAAGGTGCCCACTTAAATTCTCCGCGAACCTCCGGTTCAAAGTCCCTCCAGTAAACATAAATCTGTACTGCGCTAAACCCGTGTTCCTTTACATAATTCAGTGCTTTTACCACTTCATCCCTTTCTTTTTCAAAAGGTATGCCGCATACTACTATTTCACCCATAATTAATCTCCTTTCCATAAACATCCAACTGTCTTGTTCCTTTGGATACTTTCGATAAATAAAAATTATCGTTTTATAAATTGCTATCCAATCTGTAAAAACACGATTCTCAGTTTTTGAGTTTGATATATCATATTCCCGTTTTTATCATATCATATTAGTTATGATATATCAATTATTGTTTTATATCTTTTGGAGTAAACATATAAGCCGAATAACTAAGTAAGCGAAAACCACCTTCCTGATAAGAGTATTCATCTAATACCTCACCAAGAAGGTGGCATTACTTCCATAAAAATATTAATATACTTTTGCGAAATACCATAAGTGGATTATCGCAGTAACTTTGCCAGATTACCCTGATAAATAATATTAAGTTCATGCAAAGCTCTGGTAATTGCAACATATAATAACTTAGCATCCCCATCACTGGCCTGATAGCGTTCTTCATCAGGATTCCACAGAATTACAGAGTCAAATTCCAGACCCTTTGTCATATGGATTGGAAGTACCATAACACCATTGGTAAAGTTCATTTCATCCATATCCTCCTTAAGAGGTGTAACCGTTACATACGGATCCAAAAGTCCATAGACCTCTCTGGTTTCCTCTATTGTCCGGCAGATTACGGCAATGGTGGTATAACCTCCCTTTAAATTGCCTTTAATCGTATCCACTGTCTTTTTTAGCATATCCTCTTCCTTGTCTGCCTTAGTTACCATAACTTCTTTACCGTGCCTGATAATCGGTTCAATATCATACGTTTTAAAGCTGCACTGTCTTAATACTTTACTTGCGTAATCAGATATTTCCACCGTATTACGGTAACTTTTTGCCAGAACATAAAACTTATCTTTTGACAGTGAAAATACCTCCTCCTTTAAGGTTTCCCAGTCATTCATACCAGTATCGTAATGGATATTCTGGGTAATATCTCCCATTATGGTATAAGTACATTCTTTAAACAACTGTTTTAACACATAGAAAACGGAAACGCCAAAATCCTGTGCCTCATCTACAATAATATGGCGTACATATTCAAAATCCCTGGAAAGTTTCAGCCGCTTTTTAATAAAGGTCAGCATACCAAGGTCGTAAATATCCAGAGTTTTATTACTTAAGTTCATTTGAAGCAAATGAATCACTTCTGTTTCCGGTATATCTAATCCCAACTTTATATATTCACTTTTGTTTTCAGCCAGGTCCTTTAAGAACTTAAAATACTCCTCCATGAAATTGATTTTACTTTGTTTTTTCCCAAAATAATCTTTGAATTTTTTGACCTCAACATTGATAAATTCTTTTTCCTGCTGTTCTTTTTCATTAACCAGACGCACTTTACTGATTAAACGTTTATTTAACAAATCTATCTTTTCCTGTAACGGCTTATCCTTAAAAATTGAAAGAAACTCCAGAATTTCTTCCTCCGTATATATGTCCTTCTCATGATAAGTAATGGTTTTAGGCGCAAGGACATTCTGTTCATATTGGTTTAAGTATACTTCCAAAGCCTTAATAAAGTGTATCGAGCCTTTGAATCTCTTTAAAGCTACTGCTGTGTCCGTCAGCTTTTGGCTGCTTAATTTGGTAAAGCTGCTGCTTAAGACATAGTTTCCTTTTTTCAGGTTAAAGTCACCCTCCAGCAACTGAATTAAAAATTCCTCTAAGGTCATTTGATTGATATTATAAACATCCAGATTTGGCAGTACTCCGGTAATGTAATTTAAGAGCATTTTGTTGCTGCCGATAATATAAAACTCATCAGAGCGGAACTTTTCTTTATAATTATAAAGGATATAAGAAATCCGATGCATAGCAACCGTTGTCTTACCGCTGCCAGCTACCCCCTGTACAATTACGCTGTGCCAGGGCGTGTCTCTGATTATTTCATTTTGTTCTTTCTGAATGGTGGCTATGATTTCACCAAGTACCACTTCTTTGTTTTTGCCAAGATATTTAGTTAAAAACTCATCATTTGCAATAACATCCGTGTCGTAAAAATCCACCAGTTTACTGTCCGAAATCTCAAAGGTACGTTTTAGATTAAGACTGACATAAATTGGTTCACCATAGGGCGACAGATAGGAACTTTCTCCCACATCGCTGTCATAATATACACTGGATACCGGTGCTCTCCAGTCAATGATAATCATCTCCGTGGTGCTTTTACTGATACCATTCTTTCCAATATAGAGGGAAAAGTTTTTATCCTCCGGGGTTTCATTACTTAAAACAACGCCTCCACTATGTTCCACATAATCAATTCTTCCAAAAAATGGTTTCTTTTGTGCAGCTAGATTCTTATATAACGTGCGTTCAATCTGGGATTGCATACTAAGTCCGATCACCAAATCGTTATGAAGTTCCGGATTGTCAGAATGATAGTGATCATAAAGTTCTTTTGTTTCTGCCCGGGTTTCCTTTAGTTTAGCCATGCTCTCATCTATATTTTTCTGAATTACTGCTAAACACCGACTCAATTGTTTTTCTTCTTTTTCCCACTCACTTCTTAGCTCTTCATGTTTTGTCCCGCCATCTTGCATCTTTAATTCTTCCATGATACCTCCTTATAGGTCTTTTGCGAACTAATGGTTTAAGTTCGAGATTTGTGTCTGATATCTTTTCTCCTTCCGTCTGTTAAATAATAAAGGTTTTTTTTAAAAAACACTAGACTTTAATTTCAAAATATGTTAAGCTGTATAATGAAGTCTAAGCAAAAATAAGTGATAACTGGCAGAAGGATCTGGCAGTTTTTTTATTGCTTATAATTTGAGTCTTAAGTAGTCCTTTACTTTGTTACATCTGATTCTAAGGAGTATAGAGAGAAAGGTTTTCGATATTTTTACCTGAGAGAAGAAATATTAATCATTATACGGAAAGATTGAGGGAATTAATTTCTGAGAAATGGGAAATAAGGCGGCGTGAGTACTTTACAAGAATTTGGGATTATTTAAATATATGAAGTTGTTATAAAATGGCTAATGGCTGATGAAATTACAGATACAAAAAACATCCTAACAAGATTATTTTATATAAAAATTATGGAAAGTATGTGGAAATGGCTACATTCTGTATCTTCAGCCATTTCCACATACTTTCCATAATTTTTCATTCACACTGAATTGGTAATCAACTGACCTTCCAAAGTCCTTTGATTATTTCTATCTTGATTATATATCATTAAATAGAAACGATTCTCTTCCAGATAATTTATTTCTAAAAAATTGTGACAGCTTTTTCTTACAATTTTGCTGCAGCGATTGATATAAAAGAGTCCGAATTATTTTGTATCGAATTAATCTGTACCGATTTATATCTTACTGTTTCAGATAATCCAAAACAGCCTCTGCCAAGTCACTGCTGTTTTTCCTCTTTGCTGCTTCGCCTTCTAAAAATTCTATTATTTTAATTAAATTATGTACAGAACCGCCTCGTTCGATAATCTGCCCGATTATTTCCTGTAACTGCATCAAGCTTATTTTCTCTGGGATAACCCCCTTAACGACTGCGGGATAGTGTTCCTCCAGATTATCTACCAGGCTTTTTACCATCTGTTTGTTAATAATTCTGCTGTAATTACAGCGGCAGATTTCTTCTAACTGATTCATCAGCCGTGCAAAGGAACGTTCTTCCTCTTCTTTTAAGGTATCATCAAGTAAAACCCAATCATAAGTCAGAATCCTGTATTCATATTTTTTAAGTTCTATAGCATCTCTTAACCGCACCACCGGCAGCAAAACACCGTACTTTAATGCCATTCGCTCACGTAAGTCAGCCACACCCTTAAAACCTTCTTTTTGCTCCTCCAATAATAAATCAATTAAACCCTCCCCTACCTCTAAAATAAGGGGATCTGCAATCAGTTTATTTAATAACTGCTTTCTGGCTGTTTCATCACCGCTCTCTGTCAATTTTACCTCAGCCAATTTTCCATTTAACAGATAATCCATGGAACAATCAAGCATATCACAGATGGAACTTAACATAACAACATCCGGATAACTGGTACTCCTCTCCCATTTTGAAACTGCCTGTGGGGTTACGCCAAGCTTTGCCGCCAGTTCTTCCTGGGTCAAACCTTTATCTCTCCTTGCATTAGCAAGTCTTTCATCAAAACCATATATACTCATATCAGCATCTCCTTTCTATCCAGATAATACCATATCCAGACGGGCAAGTAAAACAACCTTGTGTTTATCTTTTTATAAACTGATTATGGTAAGTCTTATTCCAGTTGCTCTAGTTTTTGTCAGTGGTGGAGCAATCATTATAATGAATATATCCGGTCAGGATATTATTTAAATTTTATACAATTTGACCATTGTGTTAATTTATTAACAATGTTATAATTCATTTTGAAGACAATAACCACAATGAAATGATTAAAAGGAGGATTTTATTATGATGAGATACACATTACCAAGAGATATGTACTATGGAAATGGTGCTTTAGAACAGCTTAAGAACATAAAAGGAAAAAAAGCCATCCTGGTTTTAGGCGGTGGTTCTATGAAAAAGTTTGGTTTTGTAGAAAGGGTAGTTAAATATTTAACAGAGGCAGGGATTGAAACCAAACTCTTTGAAAATGTCGAACCGGATCCTTCTGTAGAAACTGTAATGAAGGGTGCTAAAGCGATGCAGGACTTTGAACCGGACTGGATAATAGCCATGGGCGGTGGTTCTCCTATTGATGCTGCTAAGGCTATGTGGGTGTTCTATGAATATCCGGATACTTCCTTTGAAGAAATCATACAGCCCTTTTCTTTCCCCGAGTTAAGACAGAAGGCTAAATTTATAGCAATTCCTTCTACCTCCGGTACTGCAACAGAAGTAACCGCATTTTCCGTAATTACCGATTATGCTAAGGGAATTAAATATCCGCTGGCTGACTTTAATATAACTCCTGATATTGCTATCGTCGATCCGGCTTTAGCAGAAACTATGCCTCCTACTCTGACCGCTCATACCGGTATGGATGCTTTAACCCATGCGGTAGAAGCTTATGTATCCACCCTTAACAGTCCTTTTACCGATCCCCTTGCGATAAAAGCTATTCAGATGGTGTTTGAATATCTTATGGCTTCGTATCAAGGTGATATGTCAGCCAGGGAACAGATGCATTATGCTCAGTGTATGGCAGGGCAGGCTTTCTCCAATGCACTTTTAGGTATTGTCCACTCTATGGCCCATAAAACCGGAGCTGCTTTTTCTACCGGACATATCCCTCATGGCTGCGCCAATGCCATCTATCTTCCCTATGTAATTAAATTCAATGCGAAAACTGCACAAAAACGTTATGCCGATATTGCAAGAAGTCTTGGAATTACCGGAACGGATGCAGAAATTGTAAAGGGACTTTGTGATAAAATAGATGAATATAATGTTAAGCTTGGTATACCAAAGACTCTAAAGGAATTTGGGATTAACGAAAAGGAATTCTTAGAGAAAGTGGCAGTTATTGCAGAACTGGCTATCGGCGATGCCTGTACCGGTTCCAACCCAAGAACGATTACTGTAAAAGAAATGGAGAAACTCCTTACTTGTACTTATTATGGAACTGAAGTTGATTTTTAGTGTCTGCCGTTTGGATAAGATTACCAAACAGTTAATATACTAATTTGTATTTGCATCGATGCAATAGTACAACTAGTATTTCTTATATGACTAGTGCAGTCTATAAACTTAAAAGCCCATCCTGCCGATGATTTGCAGCATATCACTCTGCTGATTACTCCTATCATCGGCTAAGGCACGGCTTTCCTTATTCTATTTTCTTTCATCTTTACATGTAAAATCTGATTTTCCAACTTATTTCCGTATCCCGAAATAAAATATCAGGCACTATATATTTTCTTGTCTAATCTCAATGCCTATACGCCTTTGGCATTACCTCTGCTGGTTTTATTGTTAGTTCCGGCTATATTGGAGGTACTGGTAACTTGATTCGTTCCGGTTACGTTGTTTCTTCCGGCTGCATTACTACTTCCGGCTACTTGATTGTTTCCGGCTACTTGATTGCTTCCGGCTACTTGATTGTTTCCAACTACTTGATTGCTTCCGGCTACTTGATTGTTTCCAACTACTTGATTGCTTCCGGCTACTTGATTGCTTCCGGCAATATTGCTGGCTCCAGCTGAACTTTCATTTGGTACCGATAATATAGGGGCTATCGGGATGATCGGTGTTGGAGATATCACCGGCAAATCAGGTATAAAGGTATCTAAAATAGATAAATCCGGCAAGACATTTAATTTTGCTTCCAGAATTAGTTCCAGTCTGGTGACACTGTACATAACAGCCAATACAGAATCGTTAACTTCCAGTACTTTATCTATGGTGATGCCAGGGCTTAAAAGTGCCGCCTGTATCTTCTCTCCTTCCGCATTAATGATATGGGCAAGAGCGGTTTTTTGCAGTGCGGTTGATTCTATAATATCTGTAAGTGCCCGTTCTCTTGTTCCGAAACCCGGTATGATAAAAGGCATGCTCATATTAACCCTCTATTCTTGCGCACGCTCTTTGCGAATACCAAGTTTGTGGTGCGCAAGCACAAACTTGCGGTTGAAAAAATTCATTTTTCAACCTTATCCCCCTGTTGTAAGTATCAGTATATAGTTTCTATATATCATATGTGGATTCAACTTATGTGTTCAATTAAAACTGACAAAATAAATGATATTTAGCCAAATATTTACTGAATATTTGTTATTTCCAAAGTTTCCAAGGCGGGAAACTTGCATATAATAACATATCAAACATATTATTACACGAATAAAGGAGGGGATTTAAGATGGATTTATTGGAACCATACCATGTACTTCCATTATCAACAGATGGTTACCTGTTATATAAGGGAATCGCATTTGACGGCTGTTTCTTTTATCTGACCATGCCAAAAACACATCATATCTACCGGTTTAACGAAGACTTTGAGTTATCGGCCACCTTTGAAGTAAATAGACCATACAACTGTATTTGCTATGATAATACGGAACATTGTTTTTGGGCCTCTGTGGATAAAATAAATACTATGATTTATAAACTTGACTGCAATTTGAAAGAAATTGATTTTATCCGATTAAGTATATCCCCTAAGTATTCCTCTGTAAATGGACTATCCTACAACTGTGAAACCAATTCCCTGTTCGCTGCTTTTTCGAATTTTATTGTAAACATACAAAAAGACGGTAACACCATATGTCTGTTAACCTCGGAGAGAGGCTGTTTTAACGGGGTATTGTCCATCTCCCCTTATTATCTGGTTTCCCTTCTTTCGGATAATACACAGTCTATCTCTGTTTATGACCACAGCGGTTGTTTAATTGCCTCTTATTGTTTAACCGGGATATACCGGGTAGAAGATATGCTTTTTTATCCCTGGGATGGCAAGGATATGGAAGTTATTACCCTCTATATTTTAGCAACGAAACACTGCTGCTATCCTCGTCTGCTTAAATGCAAGCTTGATAACAAAGATTTTAAGTTATGCTGCTGCAATTACGATTTCCCACCGGAATGCTTTATGCATAAATCCAGGGAACAGTGTACCAATGATATCATAGAATCCATTGCCCTGGAAGAAGCTGCCCTCTCCCACATCTTAAATGAGCTGGGTTCCAAACTTCAAAAATCTACAGAAATGGCTGACAGTATTTGTGATATGCTAGAAGTCAATAAAGCTGTTAATAAGACAATTATGAATATTACCCAGTTAGAGCATATCCTCTATGCAAAAATGGAAGCACTGAATTCCTTTAAACCGAATTCCTGTGGCAGGGACAAATCTTCTTAAAGCATTAAGAAATTATCCGTACAACCCCTTTATCACCATCCACCACAATTTCCTGTCCATCCTGTAATACCTCGGTTGCATTCCCGCAGCCTAAAACAGCCGGAATATCATATTCTCTTGCTACGATAGCACTATGGGACAATGGTCCTCCGGTATCTGATACGACAGCGGCGGCTAATACAAACAACGGTGTCCAGGATGGATCTGTATATCGGCAGACCAATATGTCCTCCGGCTGCATTTTGTCAAATTCCTGTAAGGATACTATTTTTCTGACCCGTCCCCGGTATTGTCCCCGGTTCCCGGATATGCCTCTCAGCGTATTTTTATTATCAAACTGTCCCCCAAGGGATAGATTAGCCCATAACCTTTCGTTTTGCGGACGGTTTGCTTTCCTTATCTCAATCCGGTCTTTATAATCCTTCTCCCCGGCAGCCAGATCATATACCTCTGATAAGGTAAGATAGAGGATATCCTTTTGCTGATTAAATATATCCGGAAACCGGAGATTAAGTTCAAATGCGATTCTTCGTGACAGCCCATAGCACATCTCTATCAGATAAAGACTTTCTTCCCGATTCACATGATACCCACGTATTTCCTCAATTTTTGTACGGATTTTGGAGGCTTTCTTCTTTGTATAATGCATATCAATCTTAGAAAGAATTGTTTGATACTTACCATTTTCCGTGTCCTTTTTATCGGACTTTAAAAGGACTTTTATCAAAGAAAACAGGGAAGACATATCTTCCTTCCATGATACGGAACCAAAGGCGCAATAGCTGCTGTTAGATTTCCAGCCAAATTCCTCTAAAAACTTCTGCAATAAATCATAGAAATCAGGAAAATGCTCCTTTATGGCAATGCCATCCTTTATGGAATCACTATCCTTTATAGCATTACTATCCTTATTTGTATTACTTTCCTTAATAAGGTTACTATACTTAGTAGCATTACTATCTGTTCTGTTCATGCAAGCTATGGTTTCTTTCAGTTCAGCATGATTCTGAATATAAATAGAAAGTTTTCTTAATGCAGCATTCATCTCCCAGGTCTTGTAAGGCAGATTGCTTAATAAGTCATATTCATTGATGCTTTTATCTATCCGGTGCAAAACCGGATAGAGTAGCTTGGAAACAGCCACGGAAGGAAAAATATTATACCGAAAACGTATATAGGCAATTTCTTCTGAAAGGTCCATCAGTTCTTTAAGCTGTAAAACCAACTCAGAAACTGATAGCTGTGATAAGACCAACTCAGATTTTTCGTTTAACTTATTTTTAATCCTTAAGAAGTTTTGTGAAGTGATGGCGGAATTGGTGCTGTAATTAGTAAATCTCCGAATAAGAAAGGGAACCTTTGCAATCCGGGGAGAAATCCGCTTCTTAGCTGTCGAAAAGAAAAGTACGCCTTTTTCATCCATGGTTAAATCACTGCCAAGAGAAATACCTAATTCCTGAAAAACTTTTGCTTTTGCTTTATCTACTATTGCACACGGCTCTACATCCAAGGGATAAAGAGGGGTAGGGCAATGTTCAATCCAGTTACTTAGAACCGCCGCCAAAGAAGTGCTAATCTCTGTCTGCCTCTCCTTCGTTTTATTTAATGTTGTAATAGGACGGGACTGCAATAAATAGAGTTTACCCTTTGAAATAGCCCATTCGATATCCTGGGGGCTGTCATAGTGCTGTTCTGCTTTTCTGCCCATTTCAAAAACCTCAAGAGCTTGCCGGTCACTTAAACATAAGCGGTCTTTTTGTTCCTGGGGTGTTTTTCTTTCCTCTACACCAGTAGTACCGCAGCAGATAATAATCTCTTTGCCCCCCAGCTTTTTATCAGTGATACCTCTTTGCTTTTTACTATACATATAAATATCGGGGGTCACTTTTCCCGATACAATTGCCTCCCCAAGTCCCCAGGAGGCATTGAGCATCATCAGCTCCTTGTCCTGACTGACTGGGTCAGCCGTAAAGAGAACACCGGAAATTTCACTTTCTACCATTATTTGAATTACAACTGCTAAAGACACTTTGACAGAATCAAAGTCTGCCTGTTTCCGATAAGTGACGGCGCGAATGGAATAAAGGGAGGCAAAACACTTCTTAATTGCTGTCATAAGTTGTTCCTTACCAACAACATTAAGATAGGTCTCCTGCTGCCCGGCAAAGCTGGCTTCCGGCAAATCCTCGGCAGTAGCCGAGGAACGGACTGCAATTCTCATATTATGTCCCAGGGTTTCATAACTTTCTGTTATTTCCTGCTCAAGATCAGACCAAATCTGTCCCACTGCTATGAAAGCTTCAAGCTTACCGCTGGAATTAAAATCCTGATCGTTAAGGCTATTTCGGATCATATACTCATCAAATGCATTAGCAGTTATACAAAATCCCTTTGGAACCGGAAGACCTGCCTGAAACATTTCACCTAAATTTGCCCCTTTTCCTCCGACGATAGATATATCTTTTATAGATACTTCATCAAATCTTTTGATATATTTCATAGCTGAATCCTCCTTTTAAGTAAACCTTACTTAGGTAATTTTAAAAATTCAGATATTGTCATTGTATTTACAATTGCCCATCTACTCTTACATTTAGTTTGTTATTGCTTTATACCGAAATGACAGGGACGCTGCTACCACCCCTGATAAAACCAGCAGCAAAACGCCTCCAATGTAATATTCTTCTGTAAATTTCAGTGAAAACTGAAATAGTATGGTTCCTATGCTGCCGCCAAAATTACGGATTAAATGAGCGGTACTATTTACACCGGCACCATGGCTCTGTGTCCTGGCAGCGATATATCCCAACAATACAGACATTAATACACCGGAACCAAAGCCCAGCAGTCCTACTGCTAAGGGAAATATAAACGGCATAAGGATGCTGCCTGTTAAACCCGCCAACCAGCCAAGTAATATAGCTGATCGTTCTGCAATTTTAATCACTCCTCCCAGAACACTTCCAACACCCATGAGAACAACAAAAACCGCCAGCAGACTTCCTGAGGCATCTGCACCAAAGCCCAGAGAAAACTGCATAAGACTTGGCAGATATGTAAGACATACATTATAAAAGGCTCCCAGCAAAAATACCTGAAGACACAGATTTCTTAATAAAGAATCATTTGCAAATTCCTTTGGCAGCAGTATATTATCTTTTTTCATATCCTTTCTTACCACAAAGAAAAGCAATACTACACCGAGCACCAGATATAGATATTGCTGATAATAGGCTTTTTCAATCCCTAAGGTGGTAAGCAAAATCCCAAGTATCATAAGCAAATGCTTCCTAAGATGAAAGGATACTGTCTGGTTTACCGGAATACTCTCAGGAAGATTGTAAAGCACCAACCAGAAACTAAGTAGTTCAACCGGAAGCAAAATATAAAATATTACCTGCCAGGAAGCAATTATGGGCAGATAACCGCCAGCTAAACTGCCCAGTCCATTGAATATAATCTGTACAACGGCAAAAGCCGCAAAAACCGCTGAGTACTTTTCCTTCTCAAATTGTTCACTTATAATTCCATAAGTTGCCGGCACTACTACTCCTGCTCCTATTCCCATAACAGTTCTTACGATAACAAGGTGGAGCATGGAACTGCAAAACGGGGCTGCTGCCGTACTTATGCCAAATAGTATGGAACCTATGATGAAGTTTTTCTTGTTACCAAATCTTTGACACAACCCACTGGATAAGATAATAACCGAGGATGAAGCCAGTATATAGCTGCCATGTATCCATGAATAAAAAGAAACTGATTTGAAACTCTTACTAATTGATGGTAACGCACTGCTGAAATAGGTTTGCATAATAGTTGAAGCACCCATACAAAGCAAAAGACCAATAAGTATCGCAGTTCTTTTCGGTTTATTCATGCCGCAACACCTCCTTTAGGTACAGTATACTATTAACCTATGAAAATATCAATTATTTTTCATAGGTTGAATAAAAATTATTTAGAGCTGGTCCAGCAGTAATTTTTCAATTACCTGGTAACACGAATCAAAACCAGCTCCTATCTTCTCTTTATTCGTACAAAGTATTGCTAACATAGCTACTGCTGAGGCTAATTCTTCATCGGAGGCAGAGATATCAATTCCCTTATCAGCCCATATTTTTCTAATCTGTCTTATAAAATACAAGTTATCTTCTGCTGTTACAGGATCATCATTCCAGACTAAGGTTTCTAACAAACTGCTGTATTCATTCGTATAAAATTTGTTTGAGGTGGTTTTATCTAAAAGAACCTTGGCAAGATCCATAAAAAAATCGTTTGGTGTTTGGTTTTCTTCCTCTATTATAGTTAGAATTTTTCTACGTATACGATTTTTCTCATCCCGCAGAATTTCTTCGTATAGAGCTTCTTTATCTTTGTAAAAGGTATAGAAGCCGCCAAGAGAAATGCCTGCTTGCTTTGTTAATTGCTGTATTCTAAATTCTTTAAACCCCTGCTGTATAAACATGTCAGCAGCAAGTTCTTTTATCCTGATCTTTAACTCTGCCCGTTCTTCCTCCGTATAAGGACGTCCCAAAGGCTTCACCTCCAGTTATATTTTATATTTAACCCTTTCATAAATCATATATAACGAAAGAGTTTAGCATCCCAGTATCAATTATAAAAGCTGCCGGTATATTTTTGTTTGGGTCCATATAACTATGTAGTAGCTTTACCTATGAATTTCCAAAGACACTTGGAATTAGACCACCTGCTACTCATAATAAATTATATAAGAGACGCAAATCTCTTTTTCCAGTATTTATTATAATCTGTTTCTTTCATGACTTCGCTATCATTCGTATCAAGCTCTGGATTCTGCTCTTTTAGCATAGCTATGAGAGCTTTACCGGCTTCTAAAGAAGTTTCTGCCAAGGTCTGGATTCCTTTATTCGAAATAATTGAAACGGTCAAATATTCAAGGGGCGTTCGTATATTGCTATTACCATTCGTATATACGGTACGTGCCACCAGATAAGCTCCGACAAGATCACTGCGTTTCATAACTATATTTTTAGCATCAGCTAAAAAGATAAAATCTCTTGTCAGTACCCCATTTCGCTGTCCCATTAACACTGCTTTTATTTTACTGGTAAGAGCAAGGATATAACTATCTGATTCCAATGCCTGACGATCAAATTCACGTATTATACTTTCACTATATTCACTAATTTTAGCACTTTTCTTTATTAAACCCTCAGCTCCCAGGCTATTCCGCTTTATCGTTATTATGATAGGGACTAAGGAGAGAACAAGCATGACAATAAAAAATCCAAGGATAACGATACCGGTACTCATCATATCGCTTTCCCCAGCTTCTTTATATTCCAGTAGTCTTCCTATACTCCAAACAATTCCCGCTCCAAACATAAGCACAAAAATACCGCAGAGTATATTGACACCTACTCCATTTTTCTTATTTGATTTATTCACTGCTGCAAATACGGAACGCTTTGGATAATGTTTATTGATATATTCTTCATTCATTTGTGTAAAAAATGTCTGCATTTGTATAACCTCCTATTTATTGACCCCCTGAGCTCTTACCTTTCCTTAACCAGAGTTCAGGTACTGCTTGATTAATAATCTTATCTTATGTAAAATACCAATTAACACTTGTAAGCATCTAAGGTGTATTCTGATACCAAAAGTTTATTTCAAGCAGAAAAAATTTCTTCAGGCACTAAAAATTTTCTTGAAGTGCCAAACGATTTCTTTGTTAATTTTTATTTGATGAAACAACTCCCCTCTTGTGACCCCCGGCAATTTCATTTTATCATAGAATATTTTTCCTGTAAATCCAGGGACAGCGAAAGCTTTATAAGCGAAACACATATAAAATATTTTTGTATAAAAATATACCATACAATTAGTACGGCTTAATTGCTTATATTTACTCGAAAAACTGGCTAAGCAAGAGGTCTGTACGTAATGATATGGTATATTTAAAAAATTATAGATTTCCTTAAGAATCTAGGTATAAAATACTACAAAAATATATATCCAATTAAGCTAATTTTACTTAAATTGATTTACTTAAATTGGTTTCTCTTACCTTATTTCGTAACCCCAGTACAAGGGCAGGTGATACGGATAATTCATCTATCCCCATCCTTAGGAAGGTTTCTGTTAGCGATAAGTCTCCTGCCAATTCACCGCAGATGCCTATCCATTTGCCATATTTATGTGCGTTGTCGGCAGCGATCTGAATCATCTTAAGGATTGCCTTATGGTGAGGATTATAGAATTTGTCAAGTTTAGGATTCTGTCTGTCTATTGCCAGGGTATACTGGGTCAGGTCGTTGGTTCCAATGCTGAAAAAATCCACTTCTTGGGCAAGTTCATCACTAATCATGACAGCTGCCGGGGTTTCGATCATAATTCCAATTTCCAAGTCTTCCTTAAAGCCGATTCCGGTTTGTTTTAGTTCCGCTTTTACTTCTTTTATGATTTCTTTGATTTCTAAAACCTCCTCTAAAGATGTTATCATGGGAAACATAATAGAAAGATTGCCATAGGCGGAGGCTCGGTACAAGGCACGGAGCTGGGTCTTAAAGATTTCTTTATCCGTAAGACAGATACGTATAGCGCGGAAACCTAAGGCCGGGTTTTCTTCCCTTGGAAGATTAAAGTATCCTACCTGCTTGTCGGCACCAATATCCAGAGTACGGATGATTACTTTTTTGCCAGCCATGCTTTCTGCCACATATTTATAGGATGCAAACTGCTCTTCCTCACTTGGGAAAGATTCTTTCTCCAGATAGAGAAATTCACTGCGGAATAGCCCAATTCCACCAGCATCATTTAGCAGAACAGCACCAATGTCTAAGGTACCTCCGACATTGGCATAGATATTAATTTTCTTACCGTCTTTTGTTACATTTTCCTTGCCCTTTAATTCCTGTAACAGGGCTTTTTTCTCTTCCTCTTTTTGTTTTTTGATTTCCATTTCCTTTAATATGGCTTCCTCTGGCTCAATATAGACTGTTCCGGTAAAACCGTCAACCAGGGCGAGTTTACCATCAAATTCCTCTGCCAGGTCTTTACCAATACCGATTACAGCCGGTATATTCATGGTACGTGCCAGTATGGCAGTGTGGGAATTGGTAGAGCCCTCCATGGTAATAAAAGAAAGTACTTTATTTTTATCAAGCTGTATGGTTTCGCTGGGTGCTAAGTCATCGGCTGCTATAATAACCGGTTCCATGAATTGAATCTTATTATCCTCTTCTTTACTTAACACCCTTACAATACGGTTTGAAATGTCCAGCACATCTGCAGCACGTTCTTTCATATATTCATCATCCATAGTAGAGAAGATCTGGGCAAAATTATCCCCGGTAACGCCTACTGCGTATTCTGCATTAACTCCCTGGGTCAGAATAATATTCTTAATAGACTCCAGATAGTCAAGGTCCTCTAACATCATCTGATGAACCTGAATAATCATGGCATTGGCTTCCCCCACTTCTGCCAGTGCTTTCTCGTACAGTTCCTCCAGCTGCTTGAATGAAATCTCTTTTGCAAGATTAAAACGTTCCAGCTCTGCCGTTTTGTCCTCTACCTTATAAAGCTTGATTTTATCTTTCGGCTTCTTATAGAATAAAATTTTACCCACTGCAATTCCGCCGAAGACACTTTTTCCTTTTAATACATACATTATGATGCTCCTCCCTGGATTAAAGGTTGGCGTCAAAAAATTGCTTTATTGCCTCATAAGCAGTTTCTTCATCGTCACCTTCAACGGTAACAGTTATGGTATCTGCATTTCTGACACCTAGCCCCATAAGACCAAATAATCTTTTTACATCCGAGGATTTATCCTCCTTTTGTATGGTAATGGTTGATTTATATTTGGCGGCTTCTTTCACTAATAATCCGGCAGGTCTGGCATGAATTCCAAGTTCGTCTTTTATGGTATAACTAAATTCCTTCATTTTTACACCCATTGCATATCGCAAGTTTACTTGCGATACTGCCACAAATATAACTGGTTGAAAGAATCATAATGTGGCATCCTTTCTACTCTTTTATTTTCTTTCAACCTTAATCTCCTCACTGATTGCTTATTCTTTCACTATTATTTGACAATCTTAAGAAGTTCATCCTTTTCTTTCACATGAACAGCCTTTAATGGTTTTACCATTTTATAATCAGCCGTATTTGTAATAATAACCGGAGTAATAACCGGATACCCTTCCAATTTTATTTTTTCCATATCAAATTCCACCAAAAGGTCTCCAACCTCAACCTGGTCCCCGGTGTGAACATGGGTAGTATAATATTTACCATTCAGCTGCACCGTATCAAGACCGATGTGAATTAATATTTCCGCACCTTCCACGGAGGTAATTCCGATTGCATGCCTGGTTTCAAAAACCGTGGATACGGTTCCCGCTACCGGTGCTACCGCACGTCCAAGGACTGGTTCAATTGCAATACCGTCTCCTAACATACCGCTTGAAAATACACCGTCACCAACCGTCACTAAATCTACTGCATTTCCTTCAATTGGTGAATAAATAACAATTTCTTTGCTTTCCTTCATATCCTTTCCCCCTGTCTTTATTTCCTCATTATTTGGCTTACTTTGTTTTGATTCCTCATCGTTTTTCTTCCTATCTGATTCTGTAGCCCCAGTTTGACTGCCCTGAGTCAGATAATCCTCTAGATTGGATTTTATAACCGTAACACGGGGACCGTAGATTACCTGAACACCATTTCCTCTTTTAATGACTCCGGCAGCACCGCTTTGTTTTAGCTCTTCTTCTTTAATTATATTCGGATCTTGTACGGTAATTCGAAGTCTTGTTGCACAACAATCAATATCGCTTATATTACTGCTTCCTCCAAGACCGCTTACAATCAGGGATGATACCACATCCTCCGGTGAAATCCCTGCTTTTGCTTTATTATCTCTGGCAGCATTGACATCGGCTCTGGTATATAATTTTGTCTCCTGATCCTCCTCTTCCCGCCCAGGTGTCTTAAAATTAAATTTAAGGATTAAGAACTTAAACAGGAAGTAGTAAACCACGAAATATACTATTCCAACAAAAACGATATTAATCCAGTTAGTTTTGGCATTGCCCTGTAAGATACCAAACAGGAACAGATCGATAAATCCCCCTGAGAAGGTCATACCTACGCCAACGTTTAACATATGCATTAACATGTAAGCAACACCGGCAAAGACAGAGTGGATGACATAAAGGATCGGTGCTACAAAAAGGAAGGTAAATTCGATTGGCTCTGTGATACCGGTTAGAATTGAGGTTAAAGCTGCGGAAAGCAATAATCCTCCCACGATCTTTTTCTTATTGTCCTTTGCACAGTGGTACATTGCAAGGGCAGCACCGGGTAAACCAAAAATCATTAAGGGGAATTTACCAGACATGAATCTGGTAGCTTCCACATTAAAATGGAGGATATCTTTAGCGCCAAGCTCTGCAAAGAAAATATTCTGGGCGCCTTCCACTACCTGACCGCCCACTACTGCACTGCCGCCTACCGCTGTCTGCCAGAACGGCAGATAAAATACATGATGCAGACCAAAGGGAATTAATGCTCTTTCCATTATCCCATATAGTAAAGTTCCTGTGTATCCTGAATTGCGTACCAGATTACCCACAGAATAAATTCCGTTTTGAACCACTGGCCATATATAAAACATAATAATCCCCACACCTAAATATACTACTGCCGATATAATCGGCACAAATCTTGTACCACCAAAGAACGATAACACCTGGGGCAGTTCAATTTTATAAAAACGATTGTGCAGTGACGCTACTCCCAGTCCGACAATAATACCACCAAAAACACCCATCTGAAGGGAATTAATACCCAGTACCGAGGCTGTAGAGCCTGCTAACAAGACCTCACTTCCTCCGTTGATATCAATCATGGCACCAATGGAAGCATGCATGATGAAGAAGGCAATCGCACCGGATAAAGCTGCAACTTCTTTTTCCTTTTTTGCCATACCTATGGCAACACCCATTGAAAAAATCAGCGGTAAATTATCAAATACAATGGCTCCTGCTGCCTTAAGTACGGATAACAGCGCATAGGCAAAGGTTCCAGGTCCCATGAATTTTATCAGGTTATAAGTCTCAAGCATGGTCTCATTGGTAAAGGAACCTCCGATACCAAGAAATAAACCTGCTATAGGCAAAATAGCAATCGGCAGCATAAAGGACCTGCCAACACGTTGTAGTACTCCAAAAAGCTTGTCTTTCATTCAAGATTTCCTCCATAGTTTAAAAAAGAATAAAGAGTCTGGCTGGAAGGCTTTTTCTTGCATAGGTAAGTTCGAAGAATTTTCTCATGCAAGAAAAAAAGACCCAATTATCGCTAATTAGGTCTTGCCTGCATAACCAGTCACAATCCATCGTTAATTCATCGTGATTCTTTTTAAGTGTATTGTTAAAAACATCATTTCTTCCCCGGTGAGTTCCCGGTTAAATTTCTCTTTAATATAACTGTTTATGATTTCTGCGCATTGGTAATCCTTACTGTAACTTGTTTTAATCATCTTCTGCAACTGAAAATCATCATCTTTTACCGTTTTATTTTGGAATAATCTTTGACCGAAATATTTCAGATGGGTAATAAATCTTTCAAAATGTAAAGAATCCTCATCGAAATCTATTTTGTAATAATTTCTGGTAAGTTCCAAAATATCCGTTATTAACGCAGTTATATTCATCATGTCACTTATGTTGGTATCCAGTTCCGCATTGACAATATGAAGTGCTATAAAACCGGCTTCATCCTCCATAAGCGTTACACCAAGTTTTTCCTTTATCATATCTAAGGCATGGAGACCCATTTGATATTCAATTTGATAAAATTTCTTTATATCCCATAAGAGAGCATTCTTGTACTCTAACTTTAAGCGCTGTCTCTCGATAGCAAAGCTTAAATGGTCAGTTAAGGTAATATAAATATTTTCATTTAGTTTCTTATTCAACTTAAGTTTAATCTCATCAATGATTTCCGTACAAACCTTAATATGCTCTAAGGGGATATTATCCACCAAACTTTGAAGTTTATTCAGCATGGACTGGGAAAACATACTGTATATTTTCTCGATCTTACTTTCCTCTGCCACATCATTACTCTTCTTACCAAAGCCAATGCCAAGACCCCTTAAAATAACTTCTTCCCCTTTTTCATTCACAGAACATACAAAATTGTTATTAATTATTTTAGTTATCTTATACATCCTACGTCCTCGCATTCCTTATAAAGAAAAAAAGACCTGACCTGTAATATTCTGCTATTACTAAGTCGGTCTTGCCTGTGTGCACAGTCACAATCCTTACTATAAACTTTCATCGGTATTCTAACATCAGATATTTGTATTGTCAACCCCTTTATTTGTAATCTACATCTTTTCTTTATTTGTAATTTACATCTTTATTTGTAATTTACATGTTGGGGTTGACTCCGACATCAAAATGCTTTTCATACAGTCTGCAACTGCCCAGGAAAAGCCCTGCAGAGATTACCACCAGAGATATTAGTTTCATAAACGCTCTGTCAATTAATACAGTTTCAACTGCGGGTACCTCTAATAATTTGGAGGTTTGGGCAGATACGATAACAAACAATAAGATGGTGACAAGTGTTGGATGATTTTTGGTGAATACGATACTTTTAGCTAAAAGATAGAAAAAAAGCACTTCCAAAGGAAGTAATATCCCCAAAATACATATGATAAAATAGTTAAACCCCAATTGCAGATAATGCATATTTTCTGTTGAAAACCTGTTTAAAGCATAGGATAACACCAGATCCATTAAATACAATATATTCAGGTAAATAAAATTATTAATCAATTTAGCCCCAAACACTTCCCAGGTTTTTTTGGCAGCTGTTTTCTCCATGTAAATATTCGGATTCCCAAGATCTTTCGCTGGTCCGATTATTGTATATAAAACAGCATAAAGTAAGACCATGCCCCCATACAACGAACTTATCATTAGTAAGATATCCACTTTATCCGCAGCCCGGACCGGCAATAGCAGATTAAAAACAATAATTGCGAATAATATGAAATAAAATATCCTATATTCTTTTGAGCGTTTTATAAATTCCCATTTCATAACCTTAAGCATTATGTGTTACCTCCAGATAATATTCTTCGACTGAGCTATGATACTTTTCCCTGATATCATCCGCTGTGGCCGTTACTATCCTGTTATCATGAAATATGTAAACTTCATCAAAGATTTCCTCCAGATCCCTTAAAAGGTGGCTTGCTATTAAAACCGTGGCATTCTCAGGAATATTCCCCAGAATAATCTGAATAATACTCCTTTTAATTCCAGGATCCAGTCCTCCTGCCGGTTCGTCAAGCAGATAGAGGGAAACTTCCCTTGAAAGGGCCAGCATAAGCAGCACTCTTTCCTGATTGCCCTTGGACAAATTAGCGATAAAGCCCTTTAAATCTATGTTCAACTCTTTGCACAAAGCAACAGCCTTTTCCTTCTTAAAATTGATGAACATATCCGAATAATAATCAATAGCTTGAAGAACCGTCATCCAGTAATACAGATTGGAACTCTCCAACAGAATGGAGACATCACCGTGAGTAAGGGGCGACACCGGCTTACCATTAATTAAGACCGTACCTTTATCCGCCTTATATAAATCCGCCAGAATTTTTATCAAAGTAGACTTTCCCACTCCGTTTTCACCAAGAAGACCGATTACCCTTCCAGATTCTATGGTAAAGGATAAATCCTGTAGTACACGGTTTTTACCGAAAGATTTAAATAAGTTCTGAACTGTTACTACATTACTCATTTCTTAATGCCTCCTTTACTAACACTAAGATGGTATCATCCGATACCCCCATACTCTTCATCCTGGTTATAAACTCCTTAATCTGGGCACTGACCATCCTAACTTTCAGACTTCCTGCGCTCTCCTCCATAACAAAACAGCCTACACCCTTTTTGGTCCTTATAACTCCGTCTGCCTCTAGTTGCTGCATCGCTCTTTGAACTGTAAGAGAAGTAACTTCATACATCACACTGTACTCCCGGATGGAGGGCAGCTTCTCTGCTTCTTTTAACTGTCCGCTTATTACTTTTTCTTTTATATCATTGGCTATTTGGATATAAATTGGAATATTATCGTAAAACTTCATATAGCTGCCTTTCAAATATTTCTATCCGTATTACTGTTATACTTATGTATTACAATCCGAGTATAATATATGACCCATCAATTGTCAATTCATTTTTCAGCGACTCCATTTTTTTTCTTTTTTAAGCAACTCCATTTTTTTTCTGCGACTCCGTTTTTTTCTGCGACTCCATTTTTTTAGCGGCTCCATTTTTTCAGCGACATATCTATTTTTCCAGCGAGACAGTTATATCCCACTCTAAGGATGATAAAATAAACCGTTTCTTTTTGAAATAAGAAAAACCCAGTCCGTCATATTTTCTGCATAAAAATTGCAGGAGTGAGTCCTTGATAATAACAGTTTAAAAATCTGCTTGGAAGCCCTTCCATTACAGTATAAAAGCTGATTTTATCAAAGTTTTCCTCCTGCAACTAAAAAAAACTCTAATCTTCAAAATTATATCCCATTAACTTATGAATTAAAGCAACTTTTTAAATTCATCCGCCACAAACTGAACCTTAGTCCCAATCACAACTTGTATGCTGGTTTTACTTGGTCTGATGACGCCCGCCACACCGGCAGACTTAATCTTTTTGTCATTTACCTGAGTATAATCTTTAATCTCCAAACGGAGTCTGGTAACACAATTATCCACAGAAACAATATTGTCTTTGCCGCCAAGACCCTCCAGTATAATGGCTGCTATAGAAGTATAATCATCACCGGCTAATGAAACCTTAAGTTCCTCTTCTTCATCGTCTTCCCTGCCAGGTGTTTTTAAGTTAAATAATTTAATAACTATACGGAATACAATATAATACACTACGCTAAAACCAAGACCGATTGGCACCAATAAAAACGGATTCAGTGCAAGGGGCGAGTGAGAACTCAATATAAGATCGATTAAACCGGCACTGAAATTAAAACCTGCCCTTACTGGAAGCAGCGCTACAATGACAGCTGAAATACCAGTTAGAAGGGCATGAATTACATATAAAACAGGAGCTAAAAACATAAAAGAGAATTCCAGGGGTTCCGTTACGCCGGTAAGGAATGAACATAGGGCTGCGGAAAAGAGGAAACCTGCTGCCATTTTCTTGTTTTTAGTCTTGGCGGTATGGTACATAGCCAGTGCGCCTCCCGGCAGACCAAACATCATAATAGGGAAGAAGCCTGACATATACATTCCGGTTTTACCAAGTTCTCCGGTACCTGCCCAGAAATTACCCAAATCGTTAATTCCTGCAACATCAAACCAGAATACGGTATTCAGCGCATGGTGAAGACCGATTGGTATCAGCAGCCGGTTAAAAAATGCATAAATACCTGCTCCCAGGGCACCGATTCCTGTTATGCTAATACCAAAGGAAACCAAGGCATTATATACCACCGGCCATATAAAGAATAAAATTACACTTGCAATTACGGAGAAAAATGCTGTTACAATGGCAACACTTCGTTTACCGCCAAAAAAGGCAAGATAATCCGGCAGTTTTGCATTCTTAAAACGGTTATAACAGGCAGCACCGATTAAGCCTGATAAGATACCGATAAATTGATTCTGAATATGCGCAAAAGCAGGGTCTGCATCTGACCCGGTATACATGGCGACTGCCCCGCTTGAGAGTAGAGTCGTAATGAGCAGCCAGGATACTAACCCTGCAAGACCGGCAGTTCCATCCTTATCGTCTGCCATACCGACTGCAACGCCAATGGCGAATAGCAGTGCCATATTATTGATTAAGGCTCCCCCGCCATTAACCAGAAAAGCAGCTATAACATTATTGGAGCCCCAACCTTTTGAATCAATCCAATAACCAATTCCCATTAAGATTCCCGCCACTGGCAGTGCGGCTACCGGCAGCATTAAGGACCTTCCCAGTCTTTGTAAATATTTCATCATAGTAAACTCCTCCTTTTTAATTCTGCTTTCAAGCAGATTGATTCCAAATTGCATTTACATACCTTTTATCCCTTGTTTCTATGCGTCTTGTTGTTTTATCCCTTTTCTCTCATTCCTGGAAAGCCGTAATATTTGCTCACCTCTCTTTCTTACCGACCAAACTCATTGATAAAAAAAAGACCAAACATCATGAAAGAAACAGTAAACTGTCATAATGTTTGGTCTTGCCTGCTTTACCAGTAACAACCCTACTATATATTTATTCTTAATCCGTAAGTTTAATGCATAAAACAAGTTATTATTTAAAGTGCAGGCTTAGCAATCTGCAAGGTTGAATTAATGCAAGGGGATAATAAGCAAAGACAAAAACAGACGATTACCCGAAAGCAACTCGTCTGTTTAATAGATGTTTTGTCTAGCAAACTCTTATTTTTATTTTTTTATCACTTCAATATTTGGTTCCCATTTAGATATTACTTCAATCAAATAGTTGGTTGTTATTATTATGTAATGCTCTAAACCAAGAACATCATATAAGCCTGTACTTACTTTTCTAATTAATTTTCCAAACTCACCCTCTTTGACTTTATAAATAATATTTGAAAAGTTATCCTCTTTATATTTTGAAACTTCATTTTCGTCAAGTAACCCTTCCGTTACTATTCCCTCGTCAAGCATCCTAAATCCTGATACTGCTCCAAAATTGATATTGACAATAAATTCTTTACTTTCGAGTTGGATTAATAATCCTGCATCCTCACCATTCTTAACTATGGCTTGATATTCTCCAACTGGTATAGTATTTTTGCTTATTTCAACCCACTGCTCCATGTTTTTCTCCCATCTCAATTTAGTATCTAACTTTATATACTTTGCTATTGGATAATTTATATCATTAACTTTCTCACCTAAGTAACGAAATGATACTTTATAACAATATTGATTTGGATTGTTATATATCTCTTAACTCCTAAATATATAAATATAAGATAAGTATATGATTAAATCACTTTTGCATCTTTCTTCGTCCGTATTACCCCGTCCGCCTCCAACCTCTAATCCAAAATTTCGTGAGCTACTTGATAGCAGTCTTCAATTGATTTATCAAAAATATCATCACCTAGCGTTTTATTAAAAATGTCAAAAATTTTATAGGATAATGTATCTAAATTACACTCATTATTATTCTCCAAAAAGGAAATAATTTCTTTAATCTCAGAATCATATTCATCAGGTGGTGCATAAGGTAACAGGTCTAACGGATCGAATTCTTTAATAGCTTTTGTAACCTTTGACAACATAGAAATCACCTTCTCTTTCTTATTATCCAAATAACCCTTTTATTATTTCTTTCATAGCATCATCAAAATAGCTGTTAGACCATGCTGTAATTAATTTACTTATGAGGCATATGCCGCTAAACTAATTATGGCTTTTACTTTTTTATTTCTTCAATTTTAACTCCAAGTAACTCGAAAGGAATTTTAAAATAGTAGTAGTCATCAAGATATGACGTATAGTAATTATTGTTTTTTTTCTCTAAAATTAAGTTTGAGCCATCTCCAATTAAGAGTAAATTGTAATCTGTATTCTTAACAATTTCATTTATAGTCTTAAAAAGTATCACTAAAGCCTGATCTCTAAACTGACTAAACACTTGAATTCGTGCACATGTATCTGCAACAAAGTTAAAATCTTCTTCAAAAACCTCTAGCCCGACCTCTTCTTCTAAATCTACCGAGATAGTCATACAGTCAAGACATAAGTTAATTGAATCTTGGTCTTCAATTGATTTGAAATGAATATTTAATTTTTTTTCTAAAATTTTCATTAAATAATAAGCATAATCTTTTTGATTTTTCTTACTAAATAACAACAATTCAAAATCCATAGTACTTCTCCTTATAGCTATTATTCTAGAACACCACCAAGCTGAGATTTTTTCTCTGTTTGGTGGTGTATACGAATTGGAAATATTTTTTAATGTATTATTATGTTTTTTTTCGAAGCATATTCATTTATTCTTTTTATCAAATTTTCTCTATATACAGCTTCAGCCGCATGGATTTCACGTTCTCCATCTTCATCCTCATATTCAGGAAATATGATAAAGTTTGTCTGATCCATTTTTTTTATTATATATTCGTTTCCCTCAAACTCACCATTTCTAACATGATATGAAGTTATAAAATTCATTATTTCCTCATACAATTCTTGTGTATTAATTTCTGATTGCAAAAATCCTTCCATTACATTCATATATTTTACCTCATGGTCTATTTAACTGGATATGCGCTAAGCATTCCACCATCTTCTGAAATAACTATTTTAATTAACGTTTCACCTTTTGTACCAACTTCTTTTCTTTAAATGCCCGTACTCCATTTACGGTTATTGCCATAAAACTGTTTGGATTGCTATTGCCTCCTGTTCGTCTTAATCACTAATTATTTTTAGAAAAACTTTTATCATTTCTTTTATTTCGCTTTTTCTTTCAACATTTTGCACCCATCTGTTTGGGATTGTATTAAACCCATAATAAATTCCACCAATTCCACCAACAATTGCAGCAATCGTATCTGTATCTCCGCCTAAATTTACTGCTCCAAGGACCATTTCTTCATATGAATTTTTATTGAGAAACAGCCATAAAACTGCTTCTAGTGTATCAACAACATATCCTGTTGATTTTATTTCCTCTCGCCTAAAATTAATAATATTTTTATTTAAAATATTTTTAAAATTTATAAACTCGTTAAAATAAAATTCACTACAGTTCTTGCTTATAAACTCTATAGTCTCTTCATAAGCCTCTAATTTTTCTTTACCCTGAATAAGTTGTGACGCCAATTCTATATAAATAATACATGCAAGCTTTGACCTATTATGTGTGTGAGTTATTGAAGAAACATTTTCCACTAATTTAACAATCTGCTCTTCGTTATATTTATTTTCCAAATATGCAAACGGTAATATTCTCATCAGTGAACCATTTCCATTATCTTCTTCTGAATTTCCCCCGCATTTAACAGGCTCCACTCCCTGAATAATTTTTTCTATTGCATTTCGAGTAGAAATTCCAATATCAAACATCTCGCCATTTGAAGTGAATTTACCGTTTTTATAATAACTGACAAAATTTTCAGCTAGCTTATCCATAGAAAATCCTTTATTAAAAGCATCTATTAAGCCTAACATCAACGAAGTATCATCCGACCATGCACCAAATGGCTGATGATAGGTTCGATAAGCTCTTAACTCCTTTACTTCATCATTGTCTCTCTCATCTCTTGTTGAAAATTCTACTGGCACTCCTAACATGTCACCAATACAAAATCCAAATATTACCGATTGGCAAAAGGCATCTCTGGCATACTATCATATGCAAAAGAAGGCGTCAGGCTTTGGTTCAGGACAAAACGTCCTGCATACCGTCAACTCTGCTTTAAGCTAATCGCTTAGATAGACAAAAAAATATTTCTCTCAAAGTCCGGTTTCAGGCAGGGCTTATTAAAGTGCCTCTAATCCATGAACTGCCACTCTTATACAATCCGAAAAACGGTAGATTGGCACTTTAGTGGAATTTATTTATCTTTAAGTTACAGTTTACGGAAACTCAAGAGAGTCTTATAAAGGCTTTATAAGCGAAAACACATAAGAAATACTTATATATAAAAATTTACCACACCATTAATACGGCTTAAAAGCTTATATTTACAAGAAAATCTGGCTAAGCAGGGACCGGTATTTAATGATATGGTATATATAAAAAACCACATGTTTTCTTAATATCTGGGTACAAAATACTACAAAAATATAAATCTATATAGGTCAATTTGCTTATATTGGTTTTCCTTATCTTATTCTATAACCCAGTACAAGGGCAGGTGATATAGATAATTAATCTTTTATCAACTCCCGTTTCACCTTATGGTTTATTCAATTTCAAGCAATAGTTAGGTATTCATATTCCCTGAATTACTTCATCGAAAAGTCCCATTGTTTTTGGTCCTATGTATTTCTGTGCAATGTCTAAGATATCTCTGTCATCCACTAAAATTTCTAACACTGTTATTGAAAAAATATTAATCAGATGACTATCCCCACAGTTAGATACCTCTTCAAAGTAATTAAAGATATTTTTTATCAGTTTAATGTTCTCCCCCTCTCTCAAAAGTTTGATTATCTCAGGCATAAAAATATCTTCAATTATTACAGTTTCTAATACTTCACCAAAACGACTAACTGATTCTTCATAAGAGTTATACGTTGAGGGGAAAAATTTAAGCATCTCTTGGATAAACTCTTTCGATTCTTTACTCATAATACTTGGCTCCTTTATTCAAATAGTTTTATTGCATTTTCTAGATCAGTTATTAATGCCTCTGCAATGTCTAGGTCATTTAGTCCTAATTTTCCAGAACTAATTAGATCATTTAATTGTTTTACTCTTTCAATTGATTTTTGTAAGTGTGCTGATGAACCCTGATAAAACTCTTCCATCAGTCTAGAGGCCGTCCCTCCATCACCGGTCGTTGCAGCTCGCCGATAAAGTTCCTTTACTATTTCACTTAGCTTTTTATTTTGAATCGCAGATAGTAGTTTTTCTCTAGTAGAACCAATCAATTCAGGCATATCATCTAAAAGTTTAGTAGTTTCATTTACACTAAAAGGCTTACCCGCCCCCTTAACCGCATTAGCACCAGTTTCTTCTATAGCTCCAGAACCGGCCTTTGTACCTTTTGTCGTACTACCCATCCCACTTCCAAGGACAGTATCACCATATACAATTTCTCCGGTCCTTAAGTTTTTAAATGCCTTAACACCATTTACAGTTATCGCCATAAAACCTTCAAGAAAAATACCCGATGAAAAATCACCTGCTATCTTTGCCCATTCTGTATCGATGCCTGAGTTTTCGGCATTTCGCGTCATATACTGCCCGAATAATCCCGGCCATCTATCCCAAAAGTACTTGCCCATATATATGGCAGCTTCTATAGGATTATTTGCTTTTTTAGCATTATATAAGTCCCATTCATAATATGTATAACCCACGCGAAATTTCTTTGGTCTTTGCCTCATTGGATTATTATAATACTGCTTTATTCTCTCCTCGTAATCTACCTTATCATTCTGTTTTGTATTTTTCAAGTATGAAAAATCCTGTCCATCAATTTTCCTGCAAAATAATGTCCAGGCAGTAGTTTCTGTCTTTACCAGATCACTGAATACATTACCCGGCTTTTTATACCAATTCTTAATGGTCTCTTCAAGTGATTCCTGTTTCACCTCCAACTCCCGCAGAGAAGCTGCAATTGTTGATAAAAGTGGAATAAGATTTTCAATTTCTATTAGCAACTCCAGTAATTTAACTTTAAAATTCTGAAGCCTTAGAGACTCATGATGCTCCAGAAGATATTCCCTTTGAGCCGTAATGGCATCTGCTACCTCTTGGTCAATCTGCTCTGCAATTACAAGAAGATTTACTATTTGTTTTGCAAAGTTATAAAAAGTTTCAGATTTTTGTTTCAGCTCATTCATCTTATCACGAACTGAATCACTTGCATCCAATAAATACCTAGAAGACGGTCCGGTAATATTTCCAATTCCGCTCAACATTCTCTTTTCCAGGCTTTCTTTATATTCTTCTGCCCGTTTTCCCAAAGCATTGGAATATTTTGCAATTGATTCAAGGATATCATACTCTAATATAAAATCTGACATAGAAGATATTACCTCATTTCCTCGCTTTTCGTATTTTGTTTTTTCAGATTTATTACTTTTTATTTGAAACATATGTTAAAAAAATGTTTCAATAAAGATAAACTAAATACTACAACTAATATGACAGAATTTATTTAAATTTGATAATGTTCGGCGCAGATTGAATAAAAATATAATAAGTTAACCTTGGAGCCGTGGTTCTACTTTGGCTTCAAGGTTGACATTATCTTCCTCTTACTCTATAATTAATACGTCAAACGGATTAATATTGCCGTTAACTATACTGCCGTGGCACATTTTCCACGGCAATAATTATATATTTAACCAGTATACAAGAAAGGAACAGGTTAATCAGAATGAAAGTAAAATCAAGTGATTATTTGAAACAGGTTAAACCCTTATTAAAAACCTTATTAAACAGTCTTCTTGCGGATTACAGTTATGCTTCTATACTTGCCTCTGATTCAAAAGCTATGGTATACAGCGTGTCAAAGCGCGGAACGGTCATATCAGAGGATGATGTATTAAACGGCAGAGGTTTTGTAGTAAAGGTTTATGACGGTAAAAGTTATGGGGAATATTCCTTTAATGAAATAACAGAAGCCTCCCTGTCTGAGATACCAGACAAAATCAAAAACAGTCTGATGCCGTTAAAAGACTATCTGCCTGAGGGCGTTACAGAAAGCGAATATAAACAGCTTTCGGATGAAGTTAAGATATTAGTAGAAAGTACCGATTATCAACAAAGCCCGGAAGAACTTGGAGATGAAAAAATTATTGCACTGCTTACGAAAATCAGCGAAGCCGGAAGGACCTTTGACGAAAAGATCCTGGATTGTTCCGCCTCTTGCAGATACCAGCAATACCACAAGTTATTCCTGTCAAAGAATAAGGATATGGAACAGAATATTCTATGGACAACAGGGAGTCTTATGGTTATGGCCTCCAGAGGGGAAGAACTTAAGTATAACTTTAAAGGTTACTCATGTCTTGGCGGTACAGAGCTGTTACAGGAAATGGAACAGGGCTTAAGTAGTGTGGCTTCTACCGCGTTAGAGCTTCTTGAGAGTGAAACCATTACACCGGGTGAATATGAATGCATCTGCACTCCGGAGGTAACGGGAATGATTGTCCATGAAGCCTTTGGTCATGGCGTCGAGATGGATATGTTTGTTAAGAACCGTGCCCTGGCCCAAAAGTATATTGGTGAATATGTAGCCTCTCCTCTTATTACCATGCATGACGGAGCTTCCCCTGTACAGGAAACTGCAACCTTTTTGTTTGATGATGAAGGGGTACCGGCACAGGATACCATTATTATAGAAAAAGGCATCTTAAAGCGTGGAATCAGTGACAGCCAGTCTGCCATGCATCTGTCGACGATTCCTACCGGTAACGGCAGGCGTGAAAGTTACGAAAGAAAAGCCTATACCCGTATGACCAATACCTATTTTGAAGCAGGTACGGATAAAGTCGAAGATATGATTGCTTCCATTAAACAGGGCTATCTTTTGGAAAATGCCAGCAGCGGTATGGAAGACCCGAAGAACTGGGGAATTCAATGTATGGTAAATATCGCCAGGGAGATTAAGGACGGAAAACTCACCGGCAAAATTTATTCTCCTATTGTATTAACAGGCTATGTACCTGACTTATTAAAATCTATCTCCATGATTTCTGATACTATGGAACTTGGAGGCGGCGGTTTCTGCGGTAAAGGATATAAAGAATGGGTCAAGGTTTCTGACGGCGGTCCCTATATAAAAGCTAAAATTCGTCTGGGTTAATCCCTTAATAAATTTACGAGGAAAGCTATAAATCACAGAAAGGAATGGTGAATCTTGTTACATAAAATATTAACTGCCCTAAAGCAGAATAACATAACAACTTATTTAATTAATGAGAACAGTAAAGAAACCGTTGAATTGTTTTTTATTAAGAAACGTCTTGATATGAGACGCCAGAAAGACGTTCACAAGTACAGCATAACGGTTTACCAGGATTTTGAAAAGGATGGTACTCCCATGCGGGGTTCCTCCACGGTAAGCATCCACTTGGGAATGACCGAAGAAGAAGTAAATGAAACCTTGAAAAAAGCATTCTTTGCTGCTTCCTTTGTTTGTAATCCCTATTATGAACTGCCCAGTGGCGAAAAGAAGGATATGGTTGTAATGAAAAGTACCTTAAGTCAAAATTCCCTGGCAGATAATGCCAAGAAGATGGCAGAAGCCTTATTTGCAGAAGATACCGCAGAAGATACTTTCTTAAATTCCGCAGAATTATTCGCAGAAAAAACCGTCTGCCATATTGTTAACTCCCAGGGAATTGATGTGAGCTATGAAAAAAATATCGTGAAAGGAGAATTTGTTGTTCAGTGTATCGCTCCTCAGGATGTTGAAACCTATCAAGATTTCTACTATGAAAATCTGGATGCGAAAGCCTTGCAGGCTAAAGTAAAACAGACTCTTGAAATGACCAGGGCCAGAGCACAGGCTGAAACCGCACCTGCCGCCGGAGATTATACGGTACTGCTTTCCGGTCCCTATGTAAAGGATATCTTTGAATACTATTTAGACCGCTCCTCCGCCAGTATGATATACCCAAAATACTCCAACTATCAGGTCGGTAGCCAGGTTCAGGGAGAAGAGGTCACCGGAGAACTTCTTACTATTACCTTAACTGCCAGCGAACCTTTCAGCAGTGAAGGAATCCCAATGACAGACCGTACACTTTTAAAGGATGGCGTTCTAAAGACCATTCACGGAAACAGCCGGTTTTCCTACTACCTTGGTACGGAGCCTACCGGTATTTATGATAGTTTTCGTGTTCCTTGCGGTACGGAAGCTTTTTCTGATATGAAAACAGGCAAGTATCTTCATGTAGTTAATTTTTCAGATTTTCAGATGGATACCTTTTCCGGGCATTTTGCAGGTGAAATACGGCTGGCATTTTTATCCGATGGCAATACTGTCATACCGGTAACCGGTGGTTCCATTAACGGCAATCTCTTAGAAGCACAAAAGAATCTGGTATTTTCAAAAGATATGCAGATTGAAAAAGGCTACGAAGGACCCTTTGCCGTAAAACTTGAAAAGGTAAGTGTAGCCGGAGCATAATGTAATCAGATGAAGTTTAAGTAGACTATTTATTTGGTTATCTGGTAATGGACTATTCCATAAAGATCAGTTCAATGATTCGCCACAGACTTAGCAACATTTGTTTAATCTTATAAATCATTTATAACTAATAAGTCCCATGGAGGAACCGCAGCATGAAAGCAAAAGCAGTTATTCCCCTATGGGACTTAATAATAACTTAAAGACCTGACCTAAAACTTTGTCTATTCAAATGTCACTTCGATATCTCCGCTGCTTAAATCAGCCGTTAAACGTTTGCTGCCTCCATTTTCTCGGATTAAGTGACCGTCATAATTTTTACCGTCAACGTCAACCTTGCCGTAAGAGGTGCTTAAATCAAGCATATAATCCTTCGTATCTCCGGTCAGGGAAAGAATCACATCTCCGTAACTATTGGAAATATCCGCTTTCTCTAGGATGGATTTCGAAATCTTTAAATCTCCGCTGCTTAAATCAGCTTCAAATCCGTTAATTAACAATCCTTTTCCGGTTATATTCCCGTAGGAATTACTAATCTCAAGGTTTTTGCTGTTAACGGTATCAAAGTCAGCATTTCCACTTGACATGGAAATCTTAATTCTGGAATCATCCTGGCTGTTTGTATTTGCTTTATTAATATTCGTAAAATCCCCATTGCCATAGGAATTGGAATAATCCAGGGTTTTCGTGTCTAAATCACTGATGTTACTGCTGCCGGAGGACATATTGATATTCGTTTCTTCTGCTGCTGCCTTTTTTAAGGTAAGATCTCCATAGGCGACGGAAACTTTTAGCTTCTCTGTCTGTAAGTCAGATAAGGATACATCACCGGAAGCAGTTGAAATTGTAATCTGTCCTAAGTCTGCATCTTCTGGCAGGTATATTTTAATTGTATTTTTTATGTCAAAACTGATGCTGTAGGAATTAGGAAAAGCTTTGGAATCATCAAAACTTAAAATTCCGTTTTCCAATTTATAGGTTGGTTTCTCATTAAAATACCGGTAATTGATTTCAACATAGTAATTATCATCTTTTATGATTTCAATATCACCAATCCTTGAGTCAATCGTAATCTGTTTTATAGGATCAGCCAGTGTTTTTTCCATTTTAAATTCTTTGGCATCTTCCATTTTAAGCTGATTGGAATTATTAAAGCTAAAACTATAACTGCAGCCAGATAAAACCATAACTGCAAAGACCATTGAAAGCATGCCTTTCATAAACCGGTCTATCCGGATACCCTTCTTACTCCTCCGCTTTGCTTCAATATTCTTTGATTTGGTAACTTTTACGGTATAGTCTTTTAATTGCTTATCATAAAATTTACTTTCCATTCCCTTTTTATCCCCCTTAAATATACGAATGAAATGATACAATAGTTTGCTTTTGCGATTGCTAGTCTTTTGTCAACTGCACTGCCTCAATTTTTTCTACTTTGCAGACTTTCCTGTCATAGGTCAAAAGCCCGTTGACCTCATCCTCCACATCAGAAAGCTGGGTAAAAACGGCGGAGGACAATCCTTTTTCTATTAAAGCCGGAATTTCTTTTGAATATAAATTCTGAACCGCTTTATTTAGATCCTTTTTATTTACATAAATTTTATACCCATAGATATTATTGGAAAAGGAGTGTTTGGGTATATAGCAGACATATCCGGCAAATTCCGATAATACGGCTGCTCTGTTTTCAGGGATAACGTCCAACTTGCGAAAATAATTATGGATGCTGCTAAAATCCCCTCCCTTTTGATCGAACCAGCCGCTGGCTTGGTCAACCAGCCTGGTTTTATCAAGTCCTTTTATGAGTTCTGTTGCTTTGGCGGCATCAAACTGCCCCCATCCTTCATTAAAAGGAACCCATACTGCGATTGACGGACAATTATAAAGATGTTCGACTGTTTTTTTACATTCCCTGGTCCATTCGTCTCTTCCCTTTTTATTGGTTCTAGAGAATAAAACATAACAATTATCCTTTACCTTTTTCACTAATTTGGGAAAGAATGTTGGGAGATAACCCAGCCAGAGCATATTATATTTTTCTCCGCCATTTACCATATCCTGCCACACAAGAACTCCTAACCGATCACAATGATAATACCAGCGGAGGGGTTCAATTTTAATATGCTTGCGCAGCATATTAAATCCAAGTTCCTTGGTCGTCTGTATATCATATATCATGGCTTCATCACTTGGGGCAGTGTATAATCCATCCGGCCAGTAACCCTGATCAAGTAACCCGTTGTGAAAGTAAGCTTTATTATTAAGAAACATCCTGGGAATTCCCGCTTCGTCTTTTTTTACTTCAAATTTACGCATGGCAAAATAACTCTCCACTACATCTTCTCCGACTCTTATCATCATATCATATAAAAACGGATCTTCTGGGCTCCATAACCGGGGATTATTAACCGGGATAATAAAACTGGTACCGTAGTCATCTACTCTTTGCACCAACTGCTGCTCTGAAAAAATTTCTACGGTGATTTCGTTCTCTTCTACCTTTCCTTCCCAGTGGTTCATGTTAATATCCAACTGAATACAGCCCTCCTCCAGAGAAGGTGTAATTTTTATCGACTTAATATATTGTTCCGGAACCCATTCAAGCCATACGGTCTGCCAGATTCCGCTTTGGGCCGTATAAAACATACCGCCCCGCAGCATTACCTGCTTTCCCCTGCTGTGATAGGAGGTATCCGTTAAATCGATTACCCTTAGGGTCAGCCGGTTATCACCGGTTTTTATATACTTTGTAATATCACAGGAAAAAGGCAGATATCCTCCAATATGTTTCTTCACTTTTATATTATTAATAAACACCTCACAGAACTGGTCAACGGCTCCAAAATGAAGGATACAACGGTTTCCGTCTTGTATCTCATCAATTGTTATATTCCTTTCATACCAAAGATAATCCTCCGGCATTACCTGTCTGTTAACACCGGATAATGCACACTCAGGTGAAAAAGGAACTAAAATTTTACCTTCAAACCGGGAGGGTTTTTCCTTATTTTTTGTAATACAGTAATCCCAATACCCATTTAATATAGTATAATTATCCCTTCTCAGCTGAGGTCTGGGATACTCCTCCAAAACGTGCTCTACATCTAATTCTTCTCCCCATTTTGTATACAGTTGATTATCGGGCTGCTTTTTCTTTGATAGCATAAAGGTTTTAATTACATCTTTTATTTTCATTCTGTCACCTGATTTTTTACAATAATATTATTTAAAATTGCTAATATATGCCAGTATATCATAACCAAAACTTATAATCCACCTTATTTTTTACATATTTTTATAAATCTTATACATGTTCACATAGATTTCACCATTCCGCCAATATACGTTCACAATTTCGTATTATTATAATGGTAATATATTGCATATCTGCGAAAAAAGTTATTCTATTTCAAGTCAGGCACCTGAAAGGCACAGGCATATTCCATGAAATTAAAATTAATACTATTTACCTTATTCCTGTCTCTTCTATTCGTATCCTGCAGTTCAGAAAAAAATCCGATAACAGGTACCATAGTAGCTGAAAATACTGCTTACATAGTGGATAGTCCCTCTACCGATATTCCTGCTGAGAACGGCACCGAATATAGTAAGCCGGCAACTAAAGCAACTAGTAGGACCAAGGCACAAAAGAACCTTACCGGCAATCCTGATGACATAAATGCAGCCATCGAATCCAGTGATATGGTTGAATACAGTACGGAGGATTATTACACAGACTGGGCTGCCAAAGATCCCGTATATATTAATCTGGATAAAGTTTCTGATATTTATTCCGGCACAGGTTACAGGGTAGCTGGTAATTCCATTACCCTTAATACAGCCGGAATATATGTGATTAGCGGTCAACTAAAGAACGGACAGCTCATCGTTGATCTTACTACGGGTGGAATGGTTCAGATCGTATTAAACGGTCTTCAACTGAACAATATCGGCAATGCACCTATCTACATAAAAAAAGCGGACAAAGCTGTTATTTCCCTGGAAGACGGTACTAAAAACACAATTACCCAGGAAAAAGCTTCTACTGATTCTTCTGGTAAGCTAGAACGTTCAGCCATTTACAGCAATGCAGACCTTTCCATAAATGGTGCTGGATCTCTAGATATCCTGGCAGATGGCAGCAACGGTATCCTCTGCCTTGGCACCTTAAAAATAACCGGAGGTAATATTAATATCCATTCGCTGATGAACGGAATAACCGGTTTTGACCTGTTGGCAGCAAACGGTGGAACTATCAACATTAAGACAACTGGAAATGGTATGATATCCACAAATAAAGCAGAAGGTTCAAAGGGCTTTATCGTACTGGATGGCGGCAGCTATACAATTAATGCAGGAGCCGCCGGAATGAAAGCCTCCAATACCCTGTTGATAACCGGAGGAGATTACACCATTAACAGCAGTAACCTGGTCAATAAAAAACTTTCCTGCGGACTTCTGGCAGCTTCTAATGTAACCATTAACGGTGGTACTTTAAGAGTTACCTCTACAGGCGATGCGATCGCCAGCAAGTCATCCATCACGATAAACGACGGAAAACTTCTTCTGGGTTCCCAGGACAGTGCAGTAAATGCCACTAAAACGGTGACCATAGCCGGGGGTATTATTGACATTAGACCCAGTCTTACCGGTATCACCGGGAATATGATTACGATGTTGGACGGCAGTCTCCATATAACCTCCCGTGGAGATGGGATTAAATTAAACAGCTCTCCCTCCCCGAATGCTTATCTGACTGTGAGTGGAGGGTATCTGTATGTGAATGCAGCTGAGAATGGTATCAATCGGAGCGGATCTGTTTTTATGACCGGTGGTACTGTAATACTAGATGGTTCCTCTTACCAGACGAACCACTCCGAAAATGAAATCTTAAACCCTAATGTTATTTTTACTATATGCGGCGGTTTATTTATTGCCACCGGCAGTTCGCCTTCCTTAATACCCTCCAATAATTCCTCCCAATATACCATCATCTACAGATATAGAAAGATACAGCCCGCAAAACAGTTAATACACCTGGAAAGCCTCGAAGGTAATACCTTGCTTACCTATGCACCCGGGCAGCCCTATGACTCTGTTATGATCAGTTCACCAGACCTGGAAAAAGGTAAAGCTTATACTCTAACAGACAGCGGTACCAGTTCCGGCAGTAATACGGATGGTTTATATACCGGCGGGACTTATCAGGGAGGCATTAAAAGATCAAGTTTTACTCTTTCGGACTTAATATTAACATATTTATATTGAATACAGTCTGATTTAATGATAAGATGATTTCAATTTATTTCTATTAAGTTTTAATATCCTTAGGATCGGCAGCCCGTACTGGGAAGTCGTATAATTTGGCAGCCCGAAGCCGGGCAGAAGGAGCGGCTATGAGAAGAAAAGACAGAGAAGTAAGTACTATGGAAGATATTATTGCGATTATGGAGAAATGTGATGTATGCCAGTTAGCCTTTTGGGATCAGGAATATCCTTATATCGTTCCCCTTAATTTTGGATTTTCCTATGACGGTACTGATATGGAATTATATTTCCACGGAGCTAATGCAGGTAAAAAAATGGAACTTATCAGCCAGAATAATAAAGTCGGTTTTGAAATGGACTGCTCCCACACATTAATAACCGCTGATGAAGCCTGCGAATACACCATGGAATATGAAAGTGTCTGCGGTAACGGAACAATTGAATTACTGGAAGGAGAAGATAAGGTAAAGGGCCTGACCTTCCTTATGAAACAATATTCCCCGAATGAAACCTTTCATTTTAATGAAAAACATGTCAATGCCGTAGCAGTATATAAGCTAAAAGTGAACCACATTACTGGAAAACGGTTAAACCGTTCCTAACACATAATAAACAATAGTATACCCCGGTAATCCTGCGATACCGGGGTATACTATTGTTATGCACTTCTAGCTTTGGGCTGATATTGACAGTTGTTGTTAATGAATTATCCTTAATTAATGAAAAGAAAAAGGACTGCAACCAATTAACCCAGATTGGTTCCTTACGTAACCGCCTCCTCATAATAGCCGCGCTGTTAAGTTTGACCAATTTAGATTACCTGTCTGCAATCCTTTTTTATTTAATCAAGTATAAAATTAGCTACTCCTATATTCTTTAAAGATACAATAGGCTTACAATTTCCTGCCAGTTTATAGTTACCTGCAGGACATACCATTAAGGAATAGCAGCCTTCAAAGGGTACTTTGAATTGAAAGCAGCCATAACCGATTATCTTTTGGCAGTATAGTAACGTTTTCGTATCATTGCATACTTTATAGAGTCTTACTTCCCATTCATGGGGTTTACAGCAAAGGCATCCCCAGATACAGCCAATGATGACTCCAGGTTTTATTTTACATTCCGGCTTTAGAGAACACCCTGGTTCTTCTTCTATAGGAACTGGAAATGGTACAGGGTAAACAATAAAGTCAGTGGAAGGTTCCGGACATTCGGGACATGCCGGACATGCCGGGCATGTAGGACATTCCGGACAAGTCGGTGGTGGCGTTGGTCTTGGCGGTGCTGGTGGCGCCGGTGGTGGTGGCGTCGGTCTTGGCGGTGCTGGTGGTGCCGGTGGCGGTGGTGTCGGTCTTGGTGGTGCTGGTGGCGCCGGTGGTGGTGGCGTCGGTCTTGGTGGTGCTGGTGGTGCCGGTGGCGGTGGTGTCGGTCTTGGTGGTGCCGGCGGTGGTGGTGTCGGTCTTGGCGGCGCTGTTGGTGCCGGTGGCGGTGGCGTCGGTCTTGGCGGCGCTGTTGGTGCCGGTGGCGGTGGCGTCGGTCTTGGCGGTGCTGTTGGTGCCGGTGGCGGCGGAGTCGGTGGTGCCGGAGATACTGCCGGTGTTTCTTCACATACCAAACCACCTACAAATGGAAAAAGGTGAAATTCAAAACCACTGTTAGCATTAACCGCAAAGGAACCAAGGGCTGCGTTACCACTTACATGACCACCTGTCTGATGTCCATGGAACATAGCCTGAGGTGCCAGGATACTGCCCCAGATATCAGAGGATTTTTCCATATAAATATTTGTTGCATCCTCAAAAACATAAAGTGTCTGACCGGCTCTTCTCTCTTCACCATAGAGCCCATATTGCAAATGTGCATTATTTCCTGTTCTAAGCCGCACGATAACCAGACTGCCAGCAGGTACTTCAGCTCGTAACCCTTTATTAATCAGGCCATTCGGACGAACATCTACTAAAAAAACATTCTGATGCGGATCATTCCCGCGTAGTATCCATTCGTGTATATTATCTACTATAGTTCCATTAACCGGAAGTGCTTCTATACAGTCCATATATGCATCCATACTCTGTCTTGCATTCTGGAAAAAAGCCGGAAGATCCGCACCAATTCTGGAGGCCGGAATATAACGCAAAACGTCATAACTTGGTATCACATAATGATCTCCTTTGTCACTGATAGTCCAATATCTGCTTCCTCCGCTAGCCTGATATAAGTAATTTAATTCCTGCTCCTGATTCGCAGTATTGTCTTTACCAATTAAATAGGTGCTTCCTTTCGCAGCATGAAAACTTCCGCCAACAACCACATGACCGACAACGACCAGTGGACCTTCCATGGCTACATTACCGCCAACTAAAAATCTTACTAAATCCGGGGAATATCTGACCTGGTTCCTCGAATCTCTCTCAAAACCTACACTTAATCCCCTTGGACTGTAGAAACTGCCTCCGACTGCCATTGGCCCTTCCACATCGATAATGTTATTGGCATCGTTAAGAACTGTTAAATTAAATTGAGAAGCTGCGCCAAATGGCTGACCTTCTACATCGTACCAATTAATATCATCATAAGGTATTCCTACACCTGTTACGGCTGGGCTGCCATAATTGTTATAATCCATATAATCTCCTGTAAAACATACCTTGGATTGCTCAAATCCTTATTCTCATTTCAGTTTATTCGGTTTAGGAAATTATTGTGCAGGTTTTTATGCCCTTTCTGCTTAAAATATTACAATTATTTTTGTTTCCAGCAATGATTCAAGGGACCATTTCCTTTTCCCAGATTCAATCCTGCTTTTAATGCCCCTGTAATATACTCTTTTGCCGACCTGATGCTGCTTTGCATATCCAATCCGGCAGCCAGATTGCAGGCAATAGCAGACGAAAGGGTACAGCCCGTACCGTGGGTATTTAAAGTATCCACTTTACTTTGTTCAAACCAATGAAATTCCCTTTTAGTATACAAAAGATCATCACTGCAATCTTTTAAATGCCCTCCTTTTATTAGGATATCTGCCTGAAACCATTCCGATAATTTTGCCGCACCTTTTAGCATATCCTCTTTATTCTGTATTGAAAACCCACACAAACTTTCAGCTTCGGCAAGATTAGGCGTTATGAGGTTAGCCAGGGGCATCAGCTTAGTTATAAGGGACTGGACCGCCCCCTCCTTAAGAAGCCTGCTGCCGCTGGTCGATATCATAACCGGGTCTACTATGATATTATCTGCTTTATATTCCTTTAATTTATCTGCAAGGGTATTGATGATAGCTTCGCTTGAGACCATTCCGATTTTAACGGCATCCGGATAAATATCAGTAAATACAGCCTCTAGCTGTTGTATCACAAAATCTTTTGGTACCTCAAACACACCATAAACACCAGTGGTATTCTGGGCGGTAAGAGCGGTAATTACACTCATGGCATACATCTTATGGGCGGTTATGGTTTTAATATCTGCCTGGATACCTGCACCGCCGCTGCAGTCCGAGCCGGCAATTGTCAGAATTTTTTTCATATATAGCTCCTGCTGCTGCCTTTAATCATTTGTCTGGAAAGCTCTAACAGCTCTTTTGCCGCTTTCAAGGGTTCCTGCTGTGCAAAGATAGCAGATATAACCGCCACTCCATCCACGCCGCTGCCGGAAAGCTTAAGGATATTCTCCTTTGATATTCCGCCTATAGCAACTACTGGTATACTGACAGCGTCACAGATGCTTTTCAGGGTATCAAAGGCCACAGGGGCTGCATCAGCTTTTGTGGTGGTGGTAAATACTGAACCTACACCAATATAATCTGCTCCCAGTTCTTCTGCCCTGATGGCTTCTTCAACCGTATGTACCGATAAACCGATCACTTTTCCCTTCCCTAACTTCTCTCTTACCGACTTAAAATCCTCATCCCCCTGTCCGATATGAACACCATCCGCACCAGCTTTAAGTGCTACTTCCACATCATCATTAATGATAAATGGTATATGATACCGGTCTGTTACCGCCTTTATTTCTTTCGCTTCTCTAAGGAACTCCATGGACAAAAGATTCTTTTCCCTTAGCTGTATAAAAGTTGCTCCTCCCCTGATACTCTCCTCCACCTGATCTGCCAGACTGTGCTCCCCCAGCCAGGTTCTGTCCGTAACTACATATAAAAGCATGTCCTGTTTATTAACGTTCACCATTCCACCCAAACACTACGATAAATAGCAGATGCATTCTATTTATCGTATCCTTTCTTTTACTTAGCACAAGCAATCTATCCATTTACCTTATATATTATCTTGTTGCCTCAGTTATATTATCTCTGTTATCTCAGTTATCTATATCTGTTTTCTCAGTTATTTTAGCTCTGTTACCTCAGTTATACTAGCTCTGTTAGCTCTGTTATTCTAGCTCTGTTACCTCAGTTATACTAGCTCTGTTAGCCAGGGTATCACCAGTTAGCTCACTCATGGAATCAATCAAATACATCTTAAGGGAAGCAGTGCCCCCTTTTGTTTCCGTTATCTTTAAATAGGCTAGTTCTCCGCAGATGCCCATAGCACATACACTGGCTGCCGCTGCTTTTAGTAACAGATCGGAATTGGCGGCCAGAAAGGCACCCATTATGGCAGTCAGCATACAACCAGTGCCGGTAATTTTACTCATCATCGGATGACCGTTACGGATAATATATGCACGCTCTGCATCTGCAACAATATCTATGGCTCCGGTTATAGCTATAATTGCCCCGGTTTCCTCCGACAAAGCTTTTGCGAACCGAAGGGTTTCCTTAATATTATTCTCTGTGACTCTATCGGCACTGTCTGCATCAACACCCTTTGTACTGCCGCTTCCCTTATAAACTGTCATGATTTCAGATATATTACCTCTAATTGCCGTAAATTTAATCTCTTGTAATAATCGTTTGGTAGTTTCGGTACGCAGTGCAGAAGCCCCGGCTCCGACCGGATCAAGTATTACCGGATGATTTAATTCATTGGCTTTTTTGCCGGCCTTTATCATGGCTTCAACGGTCCGTTCATTTAAAGTACCAATATTTATGACCAATCCATTACAGATTGCGGTTATTTCCTCCACCTCCTTACCATCATCTGCCATAATGGGAGAGGCTCCGCAGGCAAGCAGGATATTGGCACAGTCATTAACCGTCACATAGTTTGTGATATTATGTATAAGGGGTGCACTTTCCCTTACATTTTCCAGTATTTCTTTTAGGTGTTCCATTTTTTTCCCTTTCTTTCTATGATAGGATTTAATAGTTTTATAAGATTTAATAACTTAATAGGATTTAGTGAAATCCTGCAAACATATTCCATATGAAGACCATAACTAATATTTCTGCTATTTGGTACAGAACTCAACTTTTTCACCGTTTAATATTTTGTTGGTAGTTCTCATGGCACACATTTTACCGCACATGGAGCAGCTGTTTTTTTCTGCAGGAGGAGTACTTTCAAAATATTCCCTGGCCTTTTTGGAATCAATCGCATAACTGAACATTTCTTCCCAATCGATCCGTCTTCTGGCATCACTCATTTTATTATCCAGATCTCTGGCACCAGGAATGCCTTTTGCAATGTCCCCGGCATGTGCCGCAATTTTGGAGGCTATAATACCTTCCTTTACATCCTTTAAATCCGGCAGCCTTAAATGCTCCGCAGGTGTTACATAACATAAGAAATCCGCTCCATTTGCAGCCGCTATGGCACCTCCGATGGCAGAAGTAATGTGGTCGTACCCCGGGGCAATATCCGTTACCAGAGGTCCAAGTACATAAAATGGAGCCCCATGGCAAAGTCTCTTTTCAAGTGCCATATTGGCGGCAATTTCATTCAATGCCATATGACCGGGACCCTCCACCAGCACCTGTACATTTTTTTCCCAGGCACGTTTCGTAAGATTGCCCAGCTCGATTAATTCCGCAATCTGTCCGGCATCTGTACTGTCGTTAATACTTCCCGGTCTTAAGGCATCCCCGAGACTGATGGTAACATCATATTCATAAAGAATCCCAAGGACTTCCTCATAATACTCATAAAAAGGATTCTCATTGCCCGTCATCTCCATCCAGGCAAATAAAAGGGAACCGCCTCTGGAAACAATATTGGTAATACGTCTGGTCTTTTTAAAACTATCTACTACCCGGCGGTTGATTCCGGCATGAATGGTCATAAAATCCACTCCCTGTTTCGCATGAGCCTCTACTACTTTTAGAAAATCCCTTGCAGTTATATCCATTAAGTCCTTCTCCAGGTATCCTATTGCATCATACATCGGAACCGTGCCGATCATAGCCTTTGAATACTCAATAAGCTGTTGTCTGAAGGTATTGGTCTTGCCATAATTACTTAAATCCATTATAGATTCCGCTCCAAGCTCAACGGACAGCTTTACTTTTTCAAATTCTTTGGTATAATCGGCACAGTCTCCGGATACTCCAAGATTAACATTGATTTTAGTTTTAAGTCCCTCTCCAATTCCTTCCGGACTTAAGGAGGTGTGTCTGACATTGGCAGGAATTACAATCTGACCTCTGGCAATTCGCTCCCTTAATTTTTCAGGGTCTATCTTCTCTTTTTCTGCCACCACTTGCATTTCCTTTGTAATTATATTGTTTCTGGCTGCTTCCATCTGCGTTTTATACTGCATTTTATTTTTCCTCCATACTGTAATATTGTATTATGCCTGTCTTTTTAAAAACCCTGATAAATAATAAGGATATCGCTGCTCCCACCAGGGTACTTACACCAAACGGAACGACAAGCCCAAATACTGCTGTCTTAGCAGACAACAGTGAGGTTGCCATCCATGCGGCTATAACAGACCCCAGAATGCCGGTTCCTACAACTTCTCCGGCAAAAGCAAATATGGTTTTTTTTGTGAATTGATACAATACACCGCTTAATAATGCCCCCACCATGCTGCCTGGAAAAGCAAGCAGGCTTCCGGTTCCAAGCATAACCCGGATCAGTGAGGTACAAAAGGCCATACTGACGGAATAAAAAGGTCCCAGCAAAACTCCTGCCAAAACATTGATAAAGTGCTGGATTGGAAAACATTTGGCTATTCCCAAAGGTATGTAAAAGGGTGAACACACCACTCCCACCGCAATTAATACTCCAGCTAACGTTAATTTTCTTAGAGGTTTCATTTTTTACCATCCTTTCACTACTATGGGGCTGTGTGTTCCTACTGCTGCGGAACAAAGGTCATCCTGTAAAAATAAAAAATGAGACATACCAACAAAACAGGTATATCCCATAAAATTTACATTCATGTTATTCCCTACGTTGGCATTATCCAAATCAGGTACGGTCGAAACTATTGTTTCCTCTCAGCCTGCACACAAGCTCCCGAAAAATTATTCAATTTTTTACATTATATCTATTTTTTAGAAAGGTGTCAATCTATTATTATAAGACGAAAGTAAACGTCTATTATAATAAGACGAAGAAAACGTTATAGAAAAATCTTAAATGAATTATATATATCCAGTATTCCATAACCCCATTCCTGATTTGGATAAACGTACTCCGGAAATCTATTGGCACCAGTAATCAGCATTCTTTGAATTATTATATTATTCATATCGGATCTATTCCCTTTTATTATTCCCCATTCCAACAATAAAGCAGCTACTCCTGCCGTATATGCTGCTGCTACGCTGGTTCCCGTTGCTTTTATAAAGGTATTACCTGTAAAGGGTGCTGTTATATCTACTCCTGGTGCTGCTATGTCCGGTTTAAATCTATTATCTTTTGTAAATCCCATGCTGGAATAATAAAACAGATTATTATATAGCGGATTATACGCTGTAACTGCAATTACATTTTCCGTATTTGCAGGCATGGAAAGCGTTGTATTGTTATCCGATCTGAAGAAAAAGGTATCGTCCAAAATGTAATTATAAATTGGTAACCAGATATGATATCTGACATTTATGTCACCATATCCTGAAATATTAAACCGCCAGATACCGCTCTGGGGATTCTGAAAGCGAAAAAATATAAACTGATCACCGGTCCTTGTTTCACTTAAAATATTGTCTACCAAAATAGTAGTATCATGGTATGTGGCAGCCAGGCTTTCCCCTGCCACAGTAATTGGAGGAATATGTAATACCAAAGTATTGTCCGGTGAATATATATCGGCTTCTACGATATTAGGTGCATACCCCCATAACTCCATAGCAAATCCTGTTTCATTTTCCGCAATATTTAGTTCAACTATTCCCTGCTCGTCGTAAGGGCTTATTTCATCATAAAAATGATGTCTGCGGTTTCCTTCATTACCGGCTGCTACAACGACAGAATAACCTACTTCACGGCTAATATCATCATAATAATTACAGGAAATACATTGTCCTTCATGCGCTCCCTGACTGGTTCCAAGTCCAAGGCAGATTACCAGAGGACGGCTTAACCGCCTGGCAACCTCCCTAAGGTATTTTACTCCCAGCATGATATCATTTTCCTGATAACCGATGGCCCACTCCGGTATTTTGTAAAATTCCATCAAATAAGGTTTCGCCTGTTTTAATTTAACCACTACCAGTTCGGAACCAGATGCTACTCCTTCAAAATTACTTTCCCAAAGAGAGCTTCCGGCGGCTACCCCTGCCACCATGGTTCCATGACCTATGGTATCGGTACTTGGTACTAATGCAAAAGGATCCGAAGAGTTGAGGGCTTCATTAATCTGATCCCTGGTATATTCTGTTCCATAGTATAAATTCTCGGGATAGTTCTCGCTGTCAATTGTCTGATCCCAGATTGATACAATTCTTGTAGTATGATCAGGATTCCTAAATACCGGGTTGGTATAATCAATTCCCGTATCAACAAATCCTATTAGAACACCCTGACCCGTTAAATCAAGCCCTGGCTCACTTAGTTGATATATGTCGGATGCTTCCTTACTAACGTCAGATAACAGTCCGAATATAGGCGGAATGGCTGCACGGCCGAATTTTAACATACTATCCGGAGTCATTTCCTCCACCGGAATATAGGTAACACCAAATCTGCCTTCTATAGAAATAATGGTAGAGGCGGGATCCTTTAACATATTATTAACCGCATCAAATCCCTGTACTATTAAATCAGCATATTCATTACTGGTAATCTTATATCTTTCCTCTGGATTCATTCATTAAGCCACCACATTAACCTTTACTATGTAAATATGTACTAATCCAATAAAATATACTTACAGAATGCATGAATTAAGTGGAAGACTTTTACCAGGGAAGCAGATACAATAAAAATACGATGAATCTCCGGCAAAGGTTTACAACATGGCCGGTTTTACAAGTATACTGCAGATACCGCCGGTTAAGTCAGTAACCGTATAGGTAAGGTTTCTTTTTTTCATCTCCTGGTCAAACCAGGGCATTACATGATCGCAGAGGATTTCCAGCTGATGAAAGGTGGTGGTGTTTAAGAAGGGTAATATGGTACTTTTAGAAGTATAAGGTAAATCCGAATGTTTTAATAAATTAAAATCAAAAAAATAATTGCCTTTTTCCTTCGTTTCTACCGGAGCAGTGGGAATTTTTGCGGCTTCCTGCTCTGCATAGACAGCCTCTAGTTCTTTTTGGATGTCGGAATATAACTCATCCAGAACCTGTATATTAAATTCCTCAAGCTCTGAGATAATAAAGCCGGCTCCATTAAATACATTATAAACCAGACCCGTTATGGACTTTCCCACAATAATCCTACAGTCCTTCAGTTCCTTAATAATCCTTCCAAGCCCTTCTCTGATGTCTGCAATACTGCCATTTAGGATATCTGGTACCATAACTTCCAGAAGCAAACTCCATTTTTGCTCCGTTTTATGAAATACGGACAACTTCTTCGCTTCCTTCATCTCTGATATATGATTGTTTTCATCCAATATGACTGCTATAATTTTCTGCATATATCCGCCTCTTTCTTATAAGTGCTGGGTTTACAGTTAGATATTAGTTGCAAAGATTATATTCTAAATAGAAAAACTATTCAAGTGGTTTTTATATTTATGCAGAAAATATTATATTTTTAGGCTCCGGCACAAAAATTATTCTAAGACCAAGTAGGATACCCCTGTAATTTTACACCAGCTCCATAAAACTCTCTACGTAAGACAGAACCTCGTAAATTTCCGGATACTCAAAAAACTCCCGGTTATCTATCAGGTTTTTTAGTTTCTCAACCGATACCCATTTGACCTTGGCAACTTCTTGTTCCTGCAACTTAATATCCGATAACAAAACATTCTTTTTAACAATATAGATATCCCATATGAGGCGGTAGGAATCCTCCCTGATTATTCTGCGGATAAAATGGATTTCCTCTTCCTTTACCGATATGCCCAGTTCTTCCTTTATTTCACGTATACAGCCGTCAGCCGGGGTTTCACCTGCCATCATTCTGCCAGTCGTATGGCTCCAGATGCCAGGAAGTATCTCACAGTGTTTACTTCTCTGTTGAATTAAAAGTTCCTTCTTTGAATTAATAATCCAGGCCTCCATGGCTAAATGATATTCCTCTACACTAGTCATGCTGCCTTTTTCCATAATTCTGCCGGTTGGATTTCCGTATTTATCATAAATATCCCATCGTTCCATTTTTGCTCCCATTGCATAACACATCTGCAAGCAGAGGTGTTACTGCCACATATAAAAAGGTTGAAAGAATCATTAAATGGCATCCTCTTTTTCATAATATTTTCTTTCAACCTAGCACCAATTGCATGCTGCATCTGCTCGCAGATGTGGCACTGCCTCAAATCAGGGTGTGAAATGTCTTTTTATTCCACACTAACGCCCATGCATATCGCAAGCTGGCTTGCGATACTGCCCAAATAAGAAGTGTGAAATGGTTTTATTTCACACTAACGCCCATGCATATCGCAAGCTGGCTTGCGATACTGCCCAAATAAGAAGTGTGAAATGGTTTTATTTATCACTAACGCCCATGCCTTCTGGGCATAAACCTTGAAGAATAGCCTCTTTTGCATTTCGCGAGGCAATTCACACTAGCTCCCCACTTATTTTATACATTTCGCCATTTCCTCATAAGATGCCGCAGGGAATCTACTTAACAGATGTTTAATAATTTCATCTTTCGCAGTTTTTCCGTCCATATAATAAGCAGATCTTACGTAATCTTCACCGAATAACTTTTCTGATAAGGTGTAAGCTGCTACCGACCAGCCGTATTCCTCATTTTTCTTGTTCCGTTTTCTACTAAAATCTCTTACAGTAATATAAGTCTGCATCTGAAGCAGGGATATCGCTCCTTCAAACCCCTTATCACCGCCTTTGCCAAAGCCGGCCAGTGCTTTTAATTCATAAGAGGGAAGTATTTCCTGTTCTGTAAGCACATCTATAATATTCTTGCATTTTCTTGAGGCAAGACCATCTTCATACCTGCTGTCAAAATCATAACCGTCACGACGGTAGGCAGCTAACCTGGGATACCATTCCTTTGATACAAAGCCGGCTCTGTTTTGAAATAATTTTCCGTAAGCTATCTTTCCTTCTGAAGCAATAATCTCTCTCCATTCCCAGGGATCTTCATTCCGATTCCCACACCACCAGCTATTAGAAGCCGTACATTCCTCCACGGAAAACCCAGCAATATTATTTTTAAATAAGGGCAAAAAACCAATCCGGTTAATTAAATCTGTCAGTTCCGTATACGTCTTAATTCTACTGTCATCAGTGTTCTCAAGGCCTTGCATTGTCCACTTGCCGTCAAGAGTAATCATTTCTTTTCCTCCGTATCTATCCATTAAAATTTCTTCGTATTTTATTACTATATTTACCATTATAACAGATAAAATTGAGGACGCAATATAAAAAACAGAACAAATGGTTTGTTACAAACACGACTACCCAGGATAGTAAAGTGAAGATTACCTTCATTGATTAAGGCAATATCCTATCATACTGTCAAGCACTTTACTATTTCTTCCTTCCTATGTTTGCCGCAGATACAGATAAATAGTATTGACAGTCTTGACATAGGCAGAATTTACTATATAATTAGTAATGCAATGGCGCTCTCAAGGGGAGTACCATTGCCTTTTTTATTATTATATTTGAGTGTTCTTGAAAATTATTGGTCAGGTTAGGGCTTTATCAGAGTCTTAAGGACAGCTTATGGGAGTTTTCCAGAATGCTCAAGTTACGAAAGGAGCAATGACAGTTTACTGTCATCAATCTGCATATGAGAAAAGATAAAATAATTAACAGCCTATATCAGGAATCACACCTGATCGAGGACAGCCTTCATCAAATGACAAAAGGAATGCTGGATTCACAAATTAATGCCACAGATGATATGCTATTATTAAATCTGGTAAAGGACACGAATACCATCAGCAATCAGTTAAACAGCTACATCAATGAAATTACCCATGTTATATCCCACTTATCCGCCGGGGATATGACGGTAAAGCTAAATAGCAGCGTTTCATTTAAAGGAGATTTCATCCCAATTAAGAATGCCCTGACTAAGATAGGGCATTCACTTAACGACACGTTTTCCTCTATTTCAGAGCTTTCCAAAAGCATTGATAATCTGTGCAGCCAGTTAGATGACTCCTCCAGCACAATTGCACAAAATGCTTCCGAACAGGCTAATCATATTAAGGATCTTTCTGATACCATGAAGGAAATTACGGATGAGACTGCAAAGAACACCTATAATGCAAAATTAGCTTCTGAAAATGCCATGGAAGCTAAGAACGAAGCGGAAACCGGAAAACAGTATATGGATCAGATGCTTCTGTCCATGGAAGTAGTAAAAGCATCCACGGATGATATCAGCCATGTTATTGATTTAATTAACAGTATCTCCAACCAAACCAAACTGCTTGCCTTAAATGCTTCCATCGAAGCCGCCCGTGCCGGTGACGCAGGCAAAGGGTTCGCAGTTGTCGCTGACCAGGTAGGCAGTCTGGCTTCCCAAAGTGCCGAAGCCGTTAAGCAGACCACGGAACTGATTAACAACAGTATCAGTAAAGTAAATGAAAGTACGGCAACTGCCAGTAAAACTGCCGAAAGCTTTGCTTTTATTCAAAAGTCAATCGATAAAGCAGCCTCTTTAAATGCCCAGATTGTAAATTCTTCTGAAACTCAGGAAAAAAGCTTTCTAAACATCACTGCCATTATTAACCATATTTCCGAGGTGGTACAAAATAATGCAGCCTTTGCCAAAACCAGTGCAGATAATACTACAGTCCTTTTAAACCAATCCGACAGGTTGAAAGAATTATTAAGCCATTTCCTGATTCAAGGTGAGGATAACGTATTACAAAAGAACCAGGAGAACGATTTCCAATATGATGGTATGATTATAAAAGAACTGATTGCAAGCCTTGGTTCTCTTACAGCCGTTAAGGCAATGGAGGAAACCTTAAAAAACTTTATAAACAACAAACCGGAAATCGAATGCCTTTATATCCTTGATGATAACGGAATTCAGGTAAGCCATACCATTATGAATCCGGGTATTCTTGCTGATGATACAGATTTTGAACCAAATGAACCTGGAACAGACAGTTCTGCTAAAAAGTATTTCAGGCAGGCAATACAAAAAGCCGGACAGGTATACAGCTCCTTTGATTATATCTCCGGTGCTACCGGAAAACTCTGCCGGACGGTATCCTGCCTGTACCAGACTGATGAGGGAAAAAAATATATTATATGTACGGATATCAGCTGTAAGTTTTAGTGTTTTCTCACTCTGCCATATTATAGTCGTTAACTAATAGGATGGAGCTGTTGTAATATTCCAGAGTATAGACCCCTGGTATACAACAGCTCCCACTTCATTTATACTTGGTATCTATATTCATTTTAAGTAAATTTCAAATCATTTACTGTCATGAATCTTCTAACCATGAATCCTCTGACCATAAACTCTTCTGACCACGAAATCTTCTAGCCATAAAATCCTCTCACCATGAAATCCTCTAGCTACGAAATCCTCTAGCCATGAAATGCTATAGCAAAAATAGAACGCTGTTTATATTACTTCATAACAGCCAATTTTTTAAAATAGTCCCTGCTTTCCTTTATGATAACTCCGCTTAAGGCTATCAATGCAATCAAGTTAGGAAATGCCATCAAACCATTAAAGATATCCGCAATATTCCAAACAGCTCCTATTGTCATATAAGGTCCGATGAATACCGCCAAGATATAAAGCCATCGGTATATTTTTATCGGTTTTTGATTACCTCCTGTAAGATATTCCAAACACCGTTCACTGTAATAATTCCAGCCTATTATGGTTGTAAAAGCAAAAAAGATCAGGCAGACCATTAGCAGGAAAGAGGCAACCCAAGGGCTGAAGGGAAGTCCTGTCTGGAATGCACTGGAAGTAACCGCCACTCCTTCAAGTCCGATATTCCAGGTTCCGGTTACAACAATGCTAAGACCTGTCATAGTACAAATGATTATAGTATCGATAAAGGTACCCGTCATAGATACCAGCCCCTGACGGACCGGTTCCTTGGTCTGAGCTGCCGCTGCGGCAATCGGAGCACTTCCCAATCCGGATTCATTCGAGAAGATTCCTCTGGCAATACCTTTTTGCATGGCTACCATGACGGTTCCAAGGGCACCTCCGGCTACCGCTTTCATGCCAAATGCTCCTTCAAAAATTTCTGCTAAAGCTCCTGGTATTTGCCTGTATTGATTGATTAAAAGAATGATACAGATTAATACATAAGCAATTGCCATAAATGGAACCACGATTTGAGCAAATCCGGATATTCTCTTAAGCCCTCCGATTAAAACTAATCCTACGCATAAGGTTATGACGATTCCCGTTATGATTATAACAACCGAATATTCTTTTCCAAATAGATTGACTGCTGCAATCTTGCTTTTGCTAAAGAAATTATTAACTGCGGAGGAGATTCCATTTACCTGCGTAAAAGTTCCGATACCAAGAAGCCCTGCGCAGGCTCCGAAAAAGGCAAACAATTTGGCCAGCCACTTGAATTTAACCCCCATGCCCATCTCAATATAATAAAAAGGTCCGCCAAGAACGTGTCCGTCCTGATCAATATGCCTGTATTTAATAGCAAGAAGTCCTTCTGCATACTTTGTTGCCATACCAAAAAATGCAGCAATCCACATCCAGAACAAGGCTCCGGGACCGCCTGCTACTATAGCGGTTGCAACACCGACTATGTTACCGGTTCCTATGGTAGCGGATAGTGCCGTACATAAAGCTGCAAAACTGGATACCTCTCCGGTACCGCCCTCTTCATTCTTAACCATGTATTTCAGTGCCTTAGGCAGATGGACTAATTGAAGTACCTTAAGCCTGATTGTCAAATAAATACCTACCGCCATAATTAAAATAATCAATGGTAATCCCCAGACAATCCCATCTATCCATGTAATAAAATTATTTACCTGCGTTATCATATTTTTTCTCTCCTGAACTTTATCCCTTTTTATTTTTTATTCTATAGTTCCGATTACAGCTTTAATTCTGCGCACTCCAGCGGAGGAACTTTCCTCTTTTTGAATCGTAAACTGCTTTAATTCCCCTGTGTTTTCTGCATGAGGTCCTCCGCAGATTTCTTTCGAATACTCTTTTATGGTATATACCTTTACGATATCGGAATATTTATTTTCAAATACCCCTATGGCTCCCTGTTCCTTTGCTTCTTTTACAGTCATTTCCTCACATACCACTTCGATTTTCTTTTCAATGGCTTCATTAACGATACGGCTCACTTCTTTTAATTCTTCTGCTGTGACTTTACGGTCAAAAGAAAAGTCAAAGCGAAGTCTTTTTGCGTTAATATTACTTCCCTTTTGATAAATGCCGTCACCCAGAACTTTTCGCAGGGCACCGTTTAACAGATGGGTTGCCGTATGAAGTCTTGCTGTCTGCTCACTGTTATCAGCCAATCCTCCCTTAAATCTGCTCTCTGCTCCGGTTCTGGATTTTTCCTGATGTTCTAAAAACTTTTCTAAAAAGCCGTTATAATCAACCTTAAATCCCTTTTCCTCTGCTAACTCCTTCGTTAACTCTATTGGAAATCCAAAGGTATCATATAATTTAAAAGCCGATTCACCGCTTAAAACCTCACCTCCTGAAAGTTCACTTAAATACTTCTCTGCTTTTTTCAGACCAACATCCAGGGTTTTATTAAATAAAATGAATTCTCTGGTTAACTGCTCCATAATAAACGTCTTATTTTCAGCTAATTCCGGATATACTTCATCGTTAATATCAATTACGGTTTGTGCTGCCTCTGTTAGTTTATTATCTGTAATGCCAAGCTTTCTAAACATCCTAATGGTTCGTCTTATCAGTCTTCTTAAGATGTAGCCTTGTTCTGAATTAGATGGTACAATTCCCTTATGATCACCAAGTATAAAGGTAACGGCTCTTATATGATCACTGATAATTCGAAATTCTCTTGCGTTTTGCTCCTTATAAGTGCTTCCCGTAATCTCTTCAAGCTTTTCTATAACAGGATGCAATACGTCAGTTTCGTAAACCGAATCTTTATGATTTAAAATAGCCAGAATCCGCTCTAGACCCATTCCGGTATCCACATTCTTTTGGCGAAGCTGGGTATAGGTTCCATCCGCAAGTTTATTGTATTCCATAAAAACGTTATTCCATATTTCTATATATTTGCCGCAGTTACAAGCCGGACCGCAGTGTTCGGAGCATTTTTCTTTCCCGGTATCGTAAAAAATCTCCGTATCCGGTCCACAGGGTCCTGTTTGTCCTGCCGGTCCCCACCAGTTTTCTTTTTTACCGTAATAATAGATCTGATTTTCTGTAAGTCCCTGGCTTTTCCATATCTCATAAGCCTCTATATCCCTTACTGCCTGGTCATCACCTTCAAACACGGTTACAGCAATCCGATCCGCGGGTATATTTAATACCTTGGTCAGAAATTCAAAGCTTTGTGCAATGGATTCCTTTTTAAAGTAATCTCCTAGAGACCAGTTGCCTAACATTTCAAAATAGGTCAGATGGGTACTGTCCCCAACTTCATCAATATCACCGGTACGGATGCACTTCTGGTAATTTACAAGCCTTTTCCCGAAGGGATGGGACTCCCCTAACAGATATGGCACCAATGGGTGCATACCGGCAGTCGTGAATAATACCGTCGGATCGTTTTCCGGTAATAGAGAGGCTGAGTTTATCTTTTTGTGTTCTTTTTTTAGGAAGAAATCTACGAACTTGTTTCTTATGTCATAAGCGGTATACGGATTCCTTGGATTCTCTGAGTCTTTGACCATAATTCTACCTCCTGTTATAGTGAATACTTATCATTTCCGAGTTGATACTGTCCTCGGTCTGAATGAACAAATAAAAGTAAAACATACAAAAAAAGCCCCAAGCTGATATAATATCAACTCAGGGCGAACGTAACGTCCGTGTTACCACCTAATTTCAGAATAATTCTGCACTCAGTCAGTACTAGTTGTCATATTGACAAGTTATACTGCTTTCCTTTTAACGGCGGAAACTCCGATGATGCCTACTTAGTATCTCTGTTCGGGTCATGGCTCCAAGACTGCTTCCATATTATCTTGATGAAGATTTTCACCTGCCATCTTCTCTCTGGGATTCCGGATAATATATACTCTTTCTTTTCATAGCCTTTATATGTTTTAATTTTGTTTATGTTACCATATCTGGTTTACAATGTCAACTGGAAGAAATAAATTTTGGTATATACGGTATAATGTTTGACGGGAGATTTTAGAAAGGGGGGCGGCAGTATCCTGGCAGGCTTGTAATTTTTTTGTAGGGAAAGAACCCTCCTGGCACTAAGTCTTGCTGAACTGCTTAAAGCAGGAGGAAATGAGCAAAACTCACTTCGTTCAGACAGTTGCTCTTTTCCTCCTTGGCGCAGTTCAGCAAGACTTAGTGCCAGGAGGAACCTTCCCAATACAAAAAAATTACAAGCCTGCCAGGATACTGTCTTAGTCTTTGATTTTATCTTTCTGCATTTGTATTTCTTATCTGGCAAATGTAGGTTTTAGCGCCAGTGTTTGTATTAATTAAATACATGTCTTTATTCCCCGCTATCGTTTCAAAATATAGTTCTGTATATTCTTCTGTTTTTTTCTTTTTATTTATTAAATTATTAGGATAGTAGGAATGCAGTGTAATAATGTTATTTTCGTAAGTTATGTCATTTATTTTAGGTTCACCTTCTTTTGAATATTCCGTAATACGGATTTTTGTATTACTGTGATTATTAACTTTAGTAATAAATTCATTGAAGCTTTCGATATTTATTTGATTAGGATAAGTAATAAAATCACCATGATCAGTGGCTTTTTCAATGGAATAAGTATTTGTAAGTTTTAGCGTAACAAATAGGATGATGATAATTAATATCCCGATATAATAATAAATTTTTTTCATTTAAACCTCATCATTTATAAAAATATCATAATTCACTACCCGTATTATGTGAAAAAAGAAATAACATTGTGTTATTGCAATTATTTTGATTATTATGCAGTCTCAATGTATTCTGATAACCTGGTCGTTTGGGTGGTTATGGTATTTTCTATGTTATTTTGCATAAGACTTAGTTTCCTTAGTACGGTTTCTACCTCTTCCTTAACTTTTTGCACGCTGTCCATGGACTCATGGATACGGGACTGGACTACCCAGTCAAAAATCAGTCCATCTAAAAAGAAATCTGCGAATTTGGTAAATCCCTCAATATTAATTTGGATTTCTGAGCTGATTTTAATGTCAGCCAGTTCTGTTCTAAAATTATTCAGTAAAGACTGTATTTCTGAAGCTGCCTCCTTGGCATCATCGATATGGGAATGTTTGACCATATTAGTGATTAAGCCGCCACCGCCGATTATGTCCCAGGTCCCCCAGCCTTTGGCGCTGTCAAGGCTTTTCTGGGCACTGGCTATCTTGTTCATGACCTGATTTCCGGCTGATATGGCTTCTTTTATTTCCTTTAAATCCGCTTTACAGGCCGAAATACTGTCTTCTAGCTCCATGATTTTATGGAATTTTGTATTACCGCTTTCCTTTAACATATCATATTTTTTTCTGTATAACTGGCTATACAGGATTTCACTGTTCTGGTACTGTTTTCGTTCCTCTATGAGTTTTGAAATCTGATATTTTATATCGTCAATCTGCTTTATATTGTCCTCATATTTTAACCTGGCTGCCAGGGCTTCCTGCCGTTCTTTTTCCAGCTGTTTTTCTTTACTGCCTAAGATTGTATGAAAGATTGTCGTAAGGTTCTTTTTATTTAGATTTTCAACGTCAAGTTCCTCTTTGTCAAGCTCTGTCTTAAGAGCCGCACCTTTTGATTCCAATTGTCTTAAAGTACTTCTCAGGCTTTCTAACATGGATTCTGTTTTTTTTAATCGGTTAATCCCCTGCTTTAATTCTTCTAATTCCTTATTCATATCTTCAAACATGTAATTCTCCTCTTCCATTGCTTATATTTCGGAATAAAAATAAACCTTAGTTAATTACAGTATATTCCAAGGCATCTAAGTTATCAAGAAAACAGCAAAATTATAATATAATTTTCATATATCTATTATCAGCTTTTCAGAATAATTTAATGATTAACTTCTAAGTGTTATTGTAACCTGGAATAAAATAGATTACTATTTATCTTATAAGTTAAAATTTAGATTAGGACTATCTGTTTACTTAAAGGCTGTTAAAACTATTGGTTAAAACAGCTTATATTTTCCCAAAGAAAGGTGAATGATTACATGTCTCAGTCAATATCAGCTCAGTCAGATACCACAGTTATTTTAAATGTTACTTATACCATCCGCCCCGGAAAAAGAGAGGAGTTTTACAAAACCGTAACACAGGCGGGAATCCCTAAAAAATCACGCGAGGAAGATGGGAACCTAAAGTATGATTATTATTTCCCCGCAGATAAAAAGGATCAGATTCTTCTAATCGAAGTCTGGAAGGACCAGACTGTACTGAATATACATAAAGAAACGGAACACTTTAAACAGCTCCAGGTTATTAAAGATTCTTATGTTACAGAGGTCGAGTTTGAGCAATTTATGGCTCTTTCTTAAACCCGCGTGAAATAAAGGTATTTTAAAAACAGCTTGCTTAAAGGTCATTGACTTTTGGCACGCTGTTTTTTATTACTATATTATTACTTATTCCATTCTTTCGGCAGATACTTTATCGTATTATGTATCATGTCCTCTACAAGTTTCACTACCTCTGCTTTGGATGCTCTTCCCTTTACCAAAGGGTCATTTAAGAAAGCTTTAACCACCAGCGATTTATCACAGGTCAGGGCTGCTTCTAAAACAGTTTCATGGTTATTTACATGAGGGGTCACCAGTTCCAATACCTTTTCAGGCAAAGTTCCTGCAATAATAGGGCGAATGGAATCTCGTTCAAATACTGCATTTGTCTCAACTATAACATTGACCCCAAGATTCGTAATCTGTTGCCCTTTATTGGGGATATTCACATTGCTGATAACTCTTTCCAGACCGCATAACGCTTTAATTAACAGGATTCCTTCCTCTCCAGATGGCTTTAAATCCACTTCTTCCCCATCAACCAGTCTTTGACTCTTGTCAAGGCGGTTGTGCAAATCCTCTTTTCTCCAGGCTACAGTGGTTAGTGCAAACTTCCAGTCCTTAACCATCTGAGGATTCTTTAAATATTCTTCCCCTGGCATGAATTCTGCCAGATGACGGTCACCTGCTGCTGCAATTAAACCGTATTTTCGGAATAGATCAAATTTAACCCTGTGGCAGCAGTCAAACATGTTATTTGCCCAGTTATTATCATTCTCATGATAGCCTTCTTCAAAATGACGGTCAATATAATCACGGTATACCGGGAATAAGTCGATGCCTTTATAGGATGCATGGTCAAACCAGGTAAAATGGTTGATACCCAATACATTAACGAAGATTTCTTCTCTTTTGATAGTTTCTATTCCCAAAGATTCTTCCGTTATTTGCTTTAACAGTTTCTGAGTGCCAAAAACTTCATGGCAGCAGCCAAAGGCTTTGATTTCAGGAAATACATGATACAAGGTTTTTACACATAGGGACATAGGGTTGGTATAATTAATAACCCAGGCTTTCGGTGCATATTCCCTGATTGCTTCTGCAATGACCTTAAACATAGGTATTGTTCTAAGGGCTCTGATAATTCCTCCGGGACCGGCTGTGTCGCCTACGGGCTGATAGATTCCAAGGCGTTCCGGAAGATGTACATCGCTTTCCATTTCATCAAAGGTTCCTGGTAAAATTGAAATAACAATGAACTCCGCACCCGTCAGAGCTTCCTTTAAGTCGGAAGCTACCGAATACTTAAACTTACCGCAGGTTTCCTCTTTGTCATAGAGACGATTACCAATAATTTGATTGTTAACGGCCGCATTCTTATCCAGATCATAGAGGCAGATAGTACCGCTTAAAGCCGGTTCCAATGCAAGATCTGTCATAAAGGTCCAGGCCCAGCCTCTGGAGCCGCCGCCGATGTAGGCTATTTTTAAATCACTTACTTTATTGTCCTGATATTCCATGAGGTTTTTCTCCTTTACTCCTGTTGGGATTTTACTATTTCCAGATACAGGTTTGCTGTTTTACCAATTAAGCACTTACGCTCTTATAACACTTTATGCTAGACATTATAATATAATATGGCATAATAATCTTATACAATATTGCTTGATTTCGATGTTTTTCAAACTATATTGACCACAACTAATCATTACTAATCAATCAAACTAATCAAAACTAATCAAACTAATCAATCAGCTTAAATGTAAACTAATCAATCAGGTTTAACAATCAGCTTTAACAATCAGCTTAATTAATTGCTAAATCAATTAATCAATTATATAGTATTTGCAAAATTGAGTTTAGCATGGAGTAAGGCTAAGAAATGAAGGTTATAATGGAGGTGTCCTTATGAGACAAATTGCATTTGAAGAAACCATGGAGGGTTTATGCATAGACCGTATTACCCGTGATTATGAATTCAACATGCCTTCCAAGCATGTTCATGATGAATATGAAATCTATTACTTGATAGAAGGGGAACGTTACTATTTCATCGAAAACCAGACTTATCACGTTAAAGCTGGCAGTCTCGTTTTTATTAATAAAGGGCAGATTCATAAAACCAGTGTTGCCGGCGGCAGATCTTATCATGACCGAATTTTGATTGAGTTAAAAACAGAACCTTTTCAAACCTTTCTTAAAGTTTCCTTCGGGATTTCACTTACTCAGTTTTTTTCCTCTAAATACGGGGTTTTACTATTAGACAGCAACGGACAGGATTATATAAAGTCACTTCTACTTGGTATCGCAGAGGAACTGCATCAAAAGCAAACTCATTATACTGCTATGGCAATGATGAAATTAAGCTCTTTATTTGTCTATGCTTTGCGCACTGACTTAATAACCAATTCAGAACAAATCAACAACCTTGCCATGACAGCAAAACATAAAAAAGTCAGTGAGGTTGCCTCCTTTGTCATGACCAACAGTACACAAGCTAAATCCTTAGATGACCTTGCCAAACGTTTTTTTATCAGTAAATGCTATCTTAGCCGCATCTTCAAAGAAGTTACCGGCTTTACAGTAAGTGAGTATATTAACATTAACCGTATTCAAAAAGCCCAACAATTACTTTTGGATTGTGACTTAAACATAACTGAAATCGCTGAAACCTTAGGGTATGAAAGTATTACTTATTTTGAAAAAGTATTCTTCAAATTTACGGGGACCTCACCTCTTAAATACCGTAAACAATATAGAGTCAGGCTCGCCAGACTCTAGCGCTGAGCCTTCCTCATAAAACAAAAAATCACTCTGGACGGTAACAACCTGAGTGATTTTTTAATATAAAATATCTTCAATCCCATCTTCGCTATAATTTCAGTAAAGCACCTTCTATAACATAGAGCAAGCTTATTAATTCCCACATTCAATACTGATTTCATTGAATTTATCCAGAATATTATCAATTTTAAGGCTTTTCTTCTCCTCACCGGCCTTATCTATGACGATTTCACCCCGGTGCATCATAATAAGTCTGCTGCCATATTCCACGGCATACCGCAAATTGTGGGTCACCATTATGGTAGTGAGATGTTTTTCTTTAACAATTTTATCGGTTAATTCCATGATGGTATCGGCAGTTTTAGGGTCAAGTGCCGCCGTATGTTCATCCAGAATCAAGAATTCGATAGGGGGCATAGTGGACATTAATAAGGCCATAGCCTGTCTTTGACCTCCGGAAAGGGAGCCGACCGGAATCTGTAATTTATCCTCAAGTCCCAGATTTAAGACTTTTAAGCTGTCTCTGTAATAATCGATTCTGCTTTTATCCGTTCCTCTTTTTAAATTAAAGTACTTTCCTTTATTATCGGCTAAGGACATATTCTCAAGGATTGTCATAGTAGGACAGGTACCCATAGCTGGATTTTGATAAACCCGCCCAATCCGCTTTAAGCGTTTGTATTCTGGCATTCCGGTAATATCTGTATTCGTAATGGATATGGTTCCGTTATCTACCGGAATACTTCCGCAGATAATGTTTAGCATGGAGGTTTTCCCTGAACCGTTGCTGCCTACTACGGATACAAAATCCTGATCCTGTACGGTTAAATTAAAACGGTCAAACAGGCACATTTCATTAACAGTACCAGGGTTATAGTATTTACTGATTTCTTTTAACTCAAGCATTCGTCTTCACCCTCCTTTTCCGTTCTGAGCCAATAATCAAAATTGCCAGAAATAAAACTGAGGTTATAAGTTTTAAATCAGAGGCAGCAAGACCAAATGAAATAGCAATGGATACGCAGGCTTTATAAAGAACGGAACCAATTACTACTGCCGTGGTTGCCTTAACTGCAGACATTTGCTTAAATAAATTGGTACCGATAATAACGCTGGCAAGACCGATTACAATGGTTCCCGTTCCCATGGATATTTCAAAAAACCCGCTTTTCTGGGTATAGATACAGCCGGCTAACGCTACAAACGCATTGGCAATGGCAAGACCGATAATTTTAACCGCTCCCTTATCTTTTGCCAGGGAAGTGACCAGGGTATCATTATCACCTACTGCCCTTAAAAGGTAGCCGGATTTTGTCTTTAGATAAAGGTCAAGTATTAACTTCATCAGAAGTACGATGATGAATAGTATAATTGTCGTAAGAAAAGGCTTCAGTCCTTCTGGAATAATTTTTTCCAGGTAAGCATTTTCAAATATGGTCTCTTTTGTAAAGATGGGGAGATTTGCTTTACCTGCAATCCGCAAGTTAATGGAATACAGGGCAGTCATTACGATAATACCGGACAGCAGATCTCTTACCTTAAATTTTACATGGATAATACCGGTAATGATTCCGGCTATTCCTCCGATTATAAAGGAAATCAGCAAGGTCAATAAAGGATTTACACCAGCGATAATGAGTACCGCCGTCACAGCTCCTCCAAGGGGAAACGTTCCGTCTACGGACAAATCCGGAAAATCCAGTATTTTATAAGTAATATATACTCCCAGAGCCATAATGGCATATACAAACCCTTCTACAAGTACCCCTAAGAGTATGGTTAAAAGTGATGATAACATAAGTTTACCTTCGTCTTTCTTAATCTATATGTACTGCCAGGACAATCGGTACGGTAAGACAAAATGAATGGAGCCGATTTTCCCAAAGTGGCTGCTTTAAAATCTAAAGAAGTAATGCCTTGAAACAACTTTTTCTCTAAACATAAATTGAATTTAAATAAAAGGTTATACCTTACATTTTGCAGCAGCCCCACTATTACTTAGAATCCCATGACACACGGTTTTATACACACGGCTTTATACACACGGCTTTAGAAATTCTTCTTGAGAGTCATGTTATTTATTCTTTACTGATCCTCGGTAATTTTATCAAACATTTCTTTTGCTGAATTCACTAAATCTTCCGGCAGGGTAATTGAAAGATTTTCCGCAACTGCGGTATTACCATAAAAAGAGGCTTCTTCTATGATCTGAAAGTTCATCTCACTTGCCTTTTTCTCCCCTTTTAAGACCTGAGCTGCCATTTTTCCGGTCTGTACTCCCAAATCATAATAATCCAGTCCTTCTGCGGCAAGGCATCCCATCTTAACCTGCTCTACTTCGCTGCCGAAGACGGGAATTTTTTTAGTTGCAGCTTTATTTAAGATAACCGGCAGGGAATTTACTACAGTATTGTCCGTTAAATTACTGATGCAGTCAACCTTCTGCAATAGATTATCTGTTGCCAAAGGAATATCTGCCGATGTGGATATACCGCTTTCTACTATTTCAAAGCCATATTTATCTGCCATGGCTTTATATTCCTCAATGGCGGAAACCGAATTGATTTCACTGGTGCTGTATAAGATACCAATGGTCTTTGCTTCCGGTAAAATCTTACGGATCATTTCCAGCTGCTGTTCCACCGGGAGTTTATCACTGGTTCCGGTAATATTGCCGTTAGGTGTCTTATCTGCTTTCGCAAGTTCTGCCTTAACCGGGTCAGTAATTGCAGTAAAGATTACCGGTATATTGGTATTCTTTGCCGCACCATAAGCGCTTTGGGCCATAGGGGTTGCAATGGCACAGATTAAATCAACTTTTTTTGCCACGAAATCATTGGCAATCTGACTGGCAGTGCCGCCGTCTGTCTGGGCATTATCAAAAATTACTTTTAGATTCTCATCTTCTTTATAGCCTGCTTCTGCTAGACCTGCTAAAAAGCCTTTCTTACAGTTATCCAGGGAGGGATGTTCTGCAAACTGACCGATTCCGATCGTTACCTGACCATCTTTTTTTCCGCTGCAGCCTCCTAACATACTCATAACAAGAACCGCTACTATTAACACCGCTAATCTTTTCTTCATAACTTCTCCTTCTTTCCGGGTTTTACCTTTATTTTGTAAAGATTCACCCAAACATTCTACAAGGTTTCCCTTTGTAACGAACAGTTACACCTTCTGTTTTTCGGATTAACTCTAATATGCCTGCTGATTATAATTGAGACAATGCACTCGGAAGGTTTTATTATCCTGTATAGGATAATTGGTAAAAATAATAAGTTTTATACCGGCCGTTTCATTTTGCTGTCATGAACTTTATTAAGCGTGCTTTATTACTTTTTATTTTGCAGGATCGTTTCAGAGAACTTTCCGCGTAAAATAAAAAAGGCCCCAAGTATAAATATACTTGAGACGAATATTATCCGCGGTACCACTCAATTTGACAAAGTCCACTTTTTCATATACTAACATATATGCCATACTAGTAACGGTTATGGTACCGTCAACGCCTACTAAAGTTCGGGTTGCCCTCAAAAGCCCATTCAGCCAAAAACTCCATACCGCATCCCACCACCGCGGCTCTCTGTAATGTTGTATTAAAGCTTACTATTCTTTCTCAACGGTTTTGCTTATTAGTATATTAATCTTAATATGAGATTACACTTTTGTCAATATAGAAATTTTATATTTATTCAGTGTAGAAATTTTATATTTATTCAGTGTAAATATTTTTATTCTATTCAGTGTCTGGAATTTTATATTTATTCAGCAGTTGGCAGGAGGCCGGCATGCAGACTCCTGCCAAAGTCTTTGCTTATCTTATGGACACCTTCGTGCAGTACTAATTAATATCTGTTTTTTCAATATTACAATATGAGATAAAGGCTATTAATACTCCAGACAGACATAACAGCACCGGTATAACCGTTATAGTATAAAGGCTTGTTTCCTGACCATTGATAGAACCGTTAATCAGAAAGGATACGATTACTGAGGCAACAATCGTTGTGGTGGTAGATTTCTTCCTCATCCCAAAATACAAAGGAATTAAACTAAGACCGGCGTTAATTAAGGCGCTATAAAGGATAACCGGAATCCGGGCAGTAATATCACTATAAGTAATAGGGATTGGTAAAACAGAACTACTGCTGTCTATAATTTTTAAACCGGCTGCAATCAATAAGTTCTCCAAAATAATAGCTGTAAAGATAAGTGTCCATATGATGATTAATTTAGCTCCAATTATCTTCTTTCTGGATATGGGATAAGTAAACATTATTTTTATTGTAGAATTCTTAAATTCACTAATAATTAATTTAGAAATAAGAACTCCGCTGACAATGGTAAATGTAAGCCTTATAAATATATCCGAAATTGCCATTAACTCCTGAGAGGATGTTACCATAGTATCTTCATCCAGTTCGACGGCACCGATTAACACGGTTAAAGATAGTATTGCCGCAGTAATAATAAGAAAACTTATTCCATATCTCCAGATATTAAATTTTTTAAACTCCAGTTTCAGTAATGAAATCATTGTTCTATTCCTCCATTGATTAAATTCATAAAATAATCCTCAAGATTATCACTTTTACTTGTAATTCCATATACATTAACCCCGGAGAGTATTAACTCTTTACATAAGTCTTTCTGAGAAATATTTTCCTCATAGATCCGGATACTGTTATCTGATACCACCTTAAAATTACTGGTCTGGAATTTAGAATCCAAAACGGTAACGGCTTTCTTTTGATCACCTACAGAAATTTCAATATACTGAAGATTTTCTTTTTGTATGTCCTTCATGGTAACTTCTTTTATTATTTTACCGTTATTAATAACTCCGATCATATCTGCTATTTGCTCAATTTCCGTAATAATATGGCTGGATATTAATATGGTTGTGTTATACTGTTTCTTTATTTTCAGGAATAACTCACGCATTTCTTTTATTCCCATAGGATCAAGCCCATTAATAGGTTCATCTAAAATCAGCAGTTCCGGATTAGTAAGCAAGGCTCGGGCTATCCCAAGCCTTTGCTTCATACCAAGGGAGAATTCTGTTACAGGCTTTGGACCTATCTTGTCCAGATGCACTAACTTAAGTACTTCGTCAATCTCTTTATAATCATAAAACCCCATATAATCACAGTGCAATTTTAAATTTTCCATTACCGTAAGCTTATCATAAAATACCGGATATTCTATAATATTTCCAATCCTTTTTAAATAAGAGCAGGATGACGTGTTCAAAACTTCCCCAAATACTTCTATGATTCCTGAGGTAGGTTTTACCAAATTCAGAATCATCTTCATAATTGTTGTTTTACCGGCACCATTCGGACCTAAAAACCCATATATCTGTCCTCTCTTAATATCCATGCTGACATTCCTTACAACTTCATTCTGGTTATATGTTTTTGTAACTTCCCTTAATTTTATAATTTCCTCCATTGTTAGACTCACTTTCTAAGATTTGTTTTTTTATCTATGTTTATTATAAAGGGTCCCGCCATTTATTTATAACAATTTCCTTACATATAAACCAAATTAATCTTACATTTAAGATATACTTTTCTTACATTAATTTCATAATAGTCTTCCTATAAGTCTGCAAAGCCTTCGGTTGTATGCGTAAATTCCGTTAAACGTATTGTTATGGTAAAACTATCCATATAAGATAAAAATTTAGCACCACTAAGTTATTTGCCACTTAAAATGGTGCTAATCAATTCGTAAGGTTACTATTACTTTTTTAAATAAACCGTAAATGCTGTTTCTACATAAGGAATGCTTTTTAAACTTATACTTCCATTCATGGCTTCAATGAGCCTTTTTGTTATAGTAAGTCCCAAACCACTGCCCTGATATTTTTTATTTCTGGAATCTTCCAGCGTAAAGAGCCGCTCAAAGACTTTGTCTTGTTTATCTTCTACTATCCCTTTTCCCTTGTCAATCACTTCGATATAACATCCGTTTTCGTTTTCCCAGACCTTTAGTTTCAGATATTTCCCATCCCCACCGTAACGGACTGCATTCTGTATCAAGTTCCCTAGAACTCTTTTTAATGCAGTAGAATCTGCTGTAATCAGTACCTGCTTATCCGGTATGTTAAGGTCCACTTGAAACCCTTCTGATTGAAGTACTTCATAATAATTTATAATTTCTTCCCGGCACAGTTCACTTATATCAACCGGTTCAGATTGGAACAGAAAGTCCCCGGATTCCAATTTCATAAGATCAAAAAAGGCATCTATGACTTTTAATACTTCCTTAGCATTTTTTTGGATTTTAAGTACTTTCTCCTCTACCGACTCACTGTTTATCTCAGGAGAACTCTGGAGCAGTTCGGCATATCCCAAGATTACGGTTAAAGGAGTCTTTAGGTCATGGGATATGTTGGCCAGCATCTTTTTATTCATCTCTTCCTGGTCCAATACTTTTAATTCTGCATTTATTTTTTGCTCATATAAATGATTGATCTCCACCAATACCTGCTGCAGGGCTGCATTCTCAGTCGTAAGCATAATTTTATTCGGTGATTTATATTTGATGACATCGGCTATGTTATTTTTAAGTAATAAAAGTTGTCTGGACTGGTTGGAATATCTGTAATTAACAAGAAAGAACAGGAAAGCCAGAACGATACTGATGAGGATTAATAGGAAAATCAGCATGGGAATTCCCCCAGCTTATAGCCGATTCCCCAGATTGTTTTAATATATTCCGGCTCCGAAGGATTCGTTTCTATTTTTTCCCTTAATCTTCTGATTTGAACATTGACTACATTTTCATCATTCAAAAAATTATCATCCCAGATTTCTTTATATAGCTGAACTTTTGTATATACCTTACCCGGATGGGTAATAAAAAGTTTCAAAAGATTAAATTCTTTTGCAGTAAGGTTAATGATTTCTCTGTTCTTTTTCACGATAAAATTATCCAGTTCCATTTCTATTTCACCGACTGTTATCTTTTCCCCGCTCTGAGCTTCCGGCTCTTTTTGGTATTGTGTGGTTCTTCTGATAAACGCCTTAACCCTGGCCTGCAATTCCATAACAGAGAATGGCTTTGTAATGTAATCATCTGCCCCGAATTCAAGTCCGAGTACTTTTTCATATTCACCGCTTTTAGCTGATAAAATCAGTATGGGAACGGTACTGGTCTCTCTTATTTTCTTTAATACGCTAAGACCGTCTAATTCCGGAAGCATCAAATCCAAGAGAATTAAGCATAGGTCATTATGCTTACGGAACATTTCAAGTGCTTCCTTTCCATCCATGGCAGTATAAATTGTATAATCCGGCTGTATCAGAGCTTCTTCAAGCATTTTACATATATCATTGTCGTCTTCCACAATTAAAATTGAATAGTTCATTTTCCCACCTATATTTCATAGTTATTCCGTTTTATCTTTTATCATAAACAAGTCTTACATTCCTGTCAATGTAATAATTCCTTCCGCAGATTTATCCACAGAGTCTCAGATTCATAACTCTCTTTATAAACAACTTTCGGAAAATGCCCAAAATATAAGGAATCCTCTTTCTTTTTGTTGTAAAATTAAATTACCACAAAATAATTCCACTAAACAAAAATGAGGAGGATTCCCTGTGATTAATTTTACTACAAATACTTACACTTTAAAACGTGAAATTTTATCTTTACTTTAGGCTTTTATTTAAATATTTTACGGTTAGTAGCTATAGCTAGAATGGAATTTATTATGGACAGTAAGCAAAAGATCCAGAATAGTTTTATGGATACTGTGTTATTAATAAAGTTCATGGTTGGGTTATAGTTATCCAGTATCAGAAATATTATAAATATTCCGGAGAGGATGATTATGATATGGGGCAGGATGTTTTTTATTATATTCATTTTATCGGACCTCCTTTAATATTATACAGTCGCTAACTTCTCTGCCTCCGCCGGCGGGGCGGTTTACTAAGGCATCATTGAATGTCATTTCTGAGGATTTCCCGCCATCTAAGTTATATGCTGCTTTACAGCCTAGTTTCTCAAATAGTTTGGAGAACTGGGTCAGGGTCAGACCGTAGGAATAGCCGCTTTGGCGTCCGTCTACCACTACAAAGGCATAATGGCCCGGCTCGTAATAGCCGATGGCGGTTCTTGGATTTTCTTCTTTGATATGACTGTTGGTGGTGAAACTCTCCATACTATTGCCGTTATCATCAAGGAGTCTGGGGCCGAAGCTCCAGGCCTGATAGGCGTTGTCTGCAATGGCTTCTTCCGTATTAAAGTCTGCTGCGGTGTAGGTTTTCATGGTACCGTCGTAATAAAGGACGCATACATCTGAATTACCGTTTTCTTTCCGGTATACTTCCCCGTTTCTAATTACTACGCCCTGTGAGCCGTTTCCGTAGTAATCGCCGTTAATTGCCAATATGGCATTCAGGGATTCATCCATGTTGATTAAGTCCTGCGCATACCCTATCCCGAAGGTATTGTCTGCAAATCCGCTCTGGAGGCACTTTATATCCGCCACATAAATATCTGCCACGTAGTAGGTTACGATATTTCCACCGGACCCTTCCGTATATTGATTTACTTCAATTGAGATATCTTTGCTGGTATAGGAATTCTCATTGGATACAACAGTATCCGTAAAGTGAGCGGCAAATTTAGTCCGCAGCTCCTCTGTGGTATCCGTAGTATCAACTGTTACTGTGGATTCTCCGGTATCATTACCGGCAGTGTCTGTTGTACCTGTGGTGCTCTTTGGCGGCAGGTAGGCCTGGTCTTGTGTATTGGTTTTTACCCCGCTGCTTTCCAGCTGTCTTGACGTCAAATAATAGAACCGGTAAAATCCGCCTACATAAGCTGCTATTATTACCAGATCAATGGCAATGAGAAGCCATACCGGCATTAATTTCTTTTTATCCTTCATAAGTTATTGCCTCCTTTTAAGTGACTTCTTCTCTTTAAGCCCTTATTAAATATAATAAATTTCTGTACGGTAAAACTTATGATAAACAGTAAAAGCTCTGTTATTAATTTAGCTATGGCCCGGTTAAGTCCCAGATAATCGTACAGGATATAAAGGATTGCCGTATTTAAGAACAAAATAAATCCAGCAAGCATTGCATAGCTTATCATGGATTTAAAGCGGTTATTCTCTTCTTTAAAGATAAAGGTACTGTTTAAATAATAGTTAAAGGCGCCGCTTATGAGTCTGGCAGCTATATTACCAAGAACAACAGCATCTGATTTTAAGAACCAGGACATAAAGATCTGCACCAGAATGAAAAACAGGATATAATCCAGCAGGAAACTTAAAAAGGAGGTACCGGAAAAGGCCAGAATATTGCCGTATATCCTCACCGAATCCCTGATGGTACGAAAGTGGGAGCAGGTGTTTTTTTCATCATGGTATATGGTTGTAATGGGCACTTGCGCAATCCTGATGTCACTTTTCGCGCAAGATAACAGTACATTCATTTCATACTCGTACCGCTCACCTTTTATGGCTATAAGCTTTGGTACCATTGCTTTTGAAAACGCCCTAAGCCCGGTTTGTGTATCGGATACCCATTTGCCGCTGATCATTCGGAAAACAAATTTTGTAACTGTATTGCCGAATAAGGAACGAAACGGTATATTACCTTTAAACTGCCTGACTCCAAGGACCAGACTGTCCTGGTTCCGTTGAAGTTCTTTTAGAAGACGCAAGGCATCCTCCGTGCGGTGCTGGCCGTCTGCATCCAGTAATACAATACCGTCTATTTCCCCTGGATTCTTTTCTATATAAGCTAAAGCCGTTTTAATAGCGGCACCTTTTCCCCGGTTGATTTCATGATTTAACAGCGTCACGTATTTTTTAAGCTGATCAAAAATATGAATTGTGCCATGTTCACTTCCGTCATTTACAACAATAATCGTCTCAAGCCCGCTTTCCCGAAGATTACGGACTAGTTCCAATAATTTCTCATCCGGGTTATAGGCAGGTATAATTGCTATATCCATAGAATGCTCCTTTCTTAATTAACAATTAGTATGTGTCAATAATAAAGGAACAAGTTAAAATAAACCTAAAATCTTGGAAATATTTTTAAATCCGTTATCCGCACCTTCCTTGTAAAGGATACTGTAATGTGATATAGTTAAATTAAACTGCCAATTGGAAAAGCCTGTTATAGGAACATACTTTTTCTAATATAAATGCAGATAAAAGAATACAATATAGATTGAACGACTTTTAGGCACTCTGGCGGGTCTTAAGATTTGACGGGCCAGGAAATAAGAAAGGGACAGGTGGTAGAAATGAAATTTAATTGGTGTACGATTCAAGTAAATGACATGGAAGAATCTATAAAATTTTATCAGGAAATAGCTGGGCTTGCGATAGACCGGAAATTGCAGGCTGGTCCTGATGTAGAAATTACCTTTTTAGGTGAGGGTGAGACGAAAATTGAACTGATTCATAATAAGAATGCTTCCTCGGTTACAATTGGTCCTGATATTTCTCTTGGATTTGAGGTGACCTCTCTTGAGGAATTTATGGACTTTCTGAAAGAGAAAAATATTCCTGTTCAAGGCGGTCCTTTTCAGCCGAACCCGCATCTTAAGTTTATCTACGTTCAGGATCCGAATGGCTTAAAGGTTCAGTTCGCACAGCATATGTAAAGGATATCTGCGGGTAATCCATTACGACTGATATTGTAAGTTTATTAGTATTACTGGCTTATGACAAAAGATACGTAATTTAAGGGGCTGTTGCAAAATATAGGATACCAACCCTGGGCATAAAATATAATCCTTATTCTCTCCCAGGTAATTTAGTCTTTGATTTGCAACAGCCTCATTGGTTTTTAACGCTCTAAACTATTTAAACAAAATAAAACAGCTTGAAAAACTAAATCAAAGCTGTTTAATCGTAATCAAATATAGACAACTGCTTATATTCATACCCTGCTTTATAAGCCCTGATTATATCCTTCATTCTATATAGAATCTTATGTTTCTCACATTCTTCTGCAAAGATCCGATACAACTCCCTGGAATTTGGACTGGTACATTGATAGTTATCCCCATAACGGTTTATATATCTGTCTTTTATCCCCGGGAACCCTTCCTCTAATCTATCATAAAAATATTCCCTTTGACCGCTTCGCAAGGTAACCCCAAAGAAAGGATATATAAATTTAGCACCATGTTTTCCTGCCAGGCGGACTATATTAACAATGTTCTCCTTATTGTCATTAATAAAAGGAAGAACAGGCATTAATAAAAGACCTGCATAAATTCCCGCCTCTGTCAGTTTCTTAAGGGCTTCAAAACGTGTGGAGGAAGGGTCTGCATTGGGCTCAATTATCTTAGCTATGGTGTCATCAAACGTGGTTATGGTAATTTTACAGATAACCGGAGAATGATCCCTAATCAGCTTTAAGATGTCGATGTCTCTTGTAATTAAGCTGCTTTTTGTAGCAATTGCAGCCCCAAAACCATAGGCATCGATTAATTCCAGGGAATGCCTGGTAAGAGAGAATTCCTGTTCAAAAGGATTATAGGGATCACTCATGGCACCGGTACCAACCACTCCTGTTTTAACCTTTCTGCGTAGTTCGTCCCTGATTATCTCCAGGGCATTTTCCTTGGTCCTTACGGTATCAAACTTCTCCACCCGGTAGCAGTCACTACGGCTGTCACAATAGATACAGCCGTGGCAGCAGCCTTTATAAATATTCATGGTGTAATCCGTTCCAAACCAGGAATCATCCCTGGTTCTGGTAACAATGGTTTTTGCTGGGATATACTGCATTTTATACCTCTTATCCATCTGGTTATGGCTCTTAATCATATAATACAAGAGCCTCTTTAAGCCGTTTTTTTATTATATTCCGTATATAGTCAGGTTCTAGTACCTCCCCAAAGCTTCCAAAGGACAGGATATATCCATAAACCCATTCATCCAACGGGAAAGAAAATGTTACCTTAAAACTGCCGTCTTTCTCCTTTTCAATCTGACTTTCTATAAACTCGTCATATACCCGGTAAGCCTGGGTTTCTGAAATCTTCATTACTATGGTTTCCACATTGGCAAGGGGGTTGTCGACAAAAAAGTCAGTCTGATTAAGGGGCATTTCCCGAACAAAGGTTTCATCGGTCAGAATCAGTTCCTTCATCCGGTTCAGCTTAAAGGTCCGTATACCTGATTTATTCCTGCAGTATGCCTTTACATACCAGGTTTTATCTTTAAACCACAACTGAAGGGGCTCTGTTTCCCGGTTTGTCTTCTCTCCATAGGTACTGTAATAATCAAAGATTAATACTCTCTTTTGTATAATAGCTGTCTTTATCTGAAGGAATTTTTCCTTCTGACTGTTGCTCCAGTCTGTAAAGTCTACTTCAATCCAATTCGCCTGACTGGTGCCAAAGAGGTTGTTCAGTTTTGAAAGCACCTGGTCTAAATCTGGATAATTGGTAGCATTCAGACCCTGAAGAGCCGATATGATTTCTTCCTGCTCTTTTTTAGAGAGTACGGATTTGTTCAACACAAAGTTGTCAAGGAGTCCGATGCCGCCGCCTTTTCCCTTACTGGTATAAATCGGTATACCAGACTGACCAAGAACATCAATATCCCGGTATATGGTACGGACGGATACTTCAAAATGATCTGCAAGTTCTTTTGCAGTAATATAATTCTTATTTAATAAAATATATACAATTTCAAATAATCGATTTACCTGCATCCTATCACCTGCACTTTTTCACCTGATTAATAATAACACATTATATATGACAACATCATGTCATATTATCCGTCTTGCTGCCGTCAGTTAATATACTACATAGAGGAAAGTTCCTCCGGCTGCCAGTTATAACCCTTCGCTCTGCCAAAACTTCATCAGTCGCTTTACAGGAAACCTATACATTGGCTTTTAAACGTTTTTACACTTTTACTTTTTATGACTTTTATACTTTCTTATCATCACCTAACAAACAGTCAGGTTCTTATCCCTTAAATCCTTGCAAATTTTCTGAAGGGCCATTACAACGAAGTTATCTGCCTGTTCCTGATTCAGATAGGTATATTCCCTGTTAAGATCACCTTCGTGAGAACTATAAAAACCGGATATATGCTGAATCTGTTTTTCAATTGCCGTTTGGGAATAATAATCCAGATATATATTAGGAAATTCCTTTACTGCTTCAAAGATACGAAATGCCCGAAAGTCCGGATGATTTAATAAAAATAAATGATCCTGGTCAGACCAATCCTCCTTAACCTTCCATATAAAATCCTTATCTCTCTCAAATTCCTTGATAAACTTCTCCTTCGTCGGCAGGTGTATTTTTTCTACCCACAGGATATCTGTCAGCAGATGGACATAATAACCCAGATAAAAGGATAACGTTTCCTTATCTGTATTATATTCGATATATTCCTTATAAAAGCCCTGGCTGTTAATATCCCGTTTCCTACCGGTTTTGGTCCAATGGGTTATAACGGCAGGAGGGTTAAAGGCACTCCAGTCTTCATTTGGCTCACCGCAGTCGGGTCCAATATTACCCACAATAAACTGTGCTGCATTTACCTCTAAATGTTTTAATAAACCGTCTGCTATACGAAAATGTACCATCCAGGAAGCCATACTATTTCTCCTTTTACTCTACCTTAAGTTAACTTATTATATTATAGCAAAGTTGACCGAAATATCCAAACACAATCCAACTAAAGAGTAAGGAATATGTTATGTATAATGTTATGCATATGTAATGAAGAACGTAAACAGGACTCTTTACAAAAACTGTCTATTGTGATAGACTAACATTGTCTATTCCAGTAGACAATTCGATAACACCATTACAATGTACCATTTACTACAGATGTAGGTAAAAAAAATGTGTTTACAACCGTGATTGCTGCAATATGCAACAGGTATAAATTATAAGATAAATGTTTATCCGCGATCACACCAAATACGGCAGATGGAGGTTAATATGGAGATACCAAAAATTTATGAAAGTGAATACCGGTTTGCCTGTATTGTATGGGAACATGAACCGGTGTCCATAAAGGAATTAATCATGCTGTGCCAGGAACGTCTGGAATGGAAGCGGACAACAACCTATACGGTTCTTAAAAAACTCTGTGACAAAGGAATTTTAAAGACAGAGGATTCGGTGGTCATTTCATTAATTCCAAAGGAAGAGGTACAAAAATATGAAAGCGCGCAATTTATAGACCGTACCTTTGGAGGCTCTTTTCCAATGTTTATTGCAGCTTTTATGCGTAACAAAACACTTACCAAAAAAGAAATCGAAGAGATTGAACGATTAATTGATGATTACAAAGGAGAATAGGCAATGGAACAGATCATAACTATTTTCTTAAAAATACTGAATATGAGCATTACAGCCAGTTACGTAATCGGAATCATAAGTATCCTCCGGTTATTCCTTAAAAGAGTTCCCAAACTATATTCCTATCTGCTTTGGGGTATCGTACTATACAGACTTGTCTGCCCTGTTTCTTTTGTAAGCAAAATCAGCCTGCTGCCAAGCAGTAATACGATAAGACCGGATATTATCTATAATAAAATTCCAGAAATTGATAGTGGCATCACTACTCTTAACCGGATTGTTAATCCGGTACTGGCAAGGAATTTATCAGCAACACCTTTTACAGTCACGAATCCCATACAGTCTCTTGCTTTTACCGGTTCAGTCATATGGATTTTCGGAATAATCCTGCTGCTGTTGTACAGTATTATCAATTATTATAACATCCATAGACAGGTAAAAGCGTCGATTCCTTTGCGGGATAATATATATCAGTGCGATAAGATTAGTAGTCCTTTTGTCTTTGGGTTAATTAATCCCAGAATTTACATACCATTTCATCTAAAAGAACAGGAATTATCCCATGTTCTTGCCCATGAAGCCATGCATATCCGTCATTATGATCAGGTCATGAAATTGTTATTTTTTCTGGCAGCCGTATTACACTGGTTCAACCCCTTTGTCTGGCTCTCCTATTACCTTATGTCAAAGGATATGGAAATGGTCTGTGATGAAGCCGTAATGAAACATATGGGAACAGAGTTTAAAAAAGAATATTCCCGTTCTTTGCTGCTCTTAGCTTCCAATAAACCCTTAAGACCCAATAGCCCCTTGGCCTTTGGAGTAAATAATACCAGGGAAAGAGTAAAAAATATATTACATTATAAGAAGCCGGTAGTCTGGGTTTTGGTAATTGTGATATTAGTTTGCTCCGCCATTGGAATTATGTGTCTGGCAAATCCAGGAAAAGATACTATTAAGGTCACAATAACGAGTTCTCAGGATAAGAGTATTACCAATATATTTAAAGATCTTTCAAAAGAAACTATGAACTCCTATGACAAGTCAAAGGAATCTATTGATATGTCCACTACAGATTCTGAGGCAGTAAATAGTAATTCAAATTCTATCTATAGTAATCCAATATCTTTAGAAACACTTGACGGAGCTAAAAAAGAGGAATTATTAAAAAGACTTTCTCAGGTTACGTTAGGAGATTTAAAAAAAGCGAAAAAAATAATGGATAAAGGCTGGGAAACCAGTATCTGCCTTTTGGCAGAACTTCCCTCAGATCATATTCGCCTGTATGGTTATAATGACCGTGATTTTGGCGGTGTCGGTGTCATCCTGCAAGTGAAAGATAAACTCCTTACCTTTGACTGGCTTTATCTGACTCCCCGTTTAATCCTACCCACTATGAACTACTTCGATTATGATAATGACAAGGTCAAAGAACTGGCAATTTCCTGTTATGTAGCAAGCGGTACTGGTTTTGCCATAGAGCAGCTGTACCTTTTGGAACCGACAGACATGGATAGCTTTATCCCCACCCCTTTTCTTGCAGCTGATTATATATCTCAGTTGGAGAAGCGGATTACCTATCAGTATGACAAAGACACAAAAACCATTACCGTTTATGACGGACAGAATAAATTAAGAGAAACCACCTTTAACGGATTAAAAGAAGATGAAAATGCAAGGGGGCTTTACTTAGGTAATATTGTTCATTTTAATATTAAGGATAAATTAACTATGACGATTCCACCCGGAGTAGTAATCACCGGCTGGGCTACCCCTCTATATGATGATGGGTTGGAGGATTTTGAGGTAGATATAGAATATAAGAATGGAATATTTACCCTTACGAATATACGTTAAATAATAGTGGTATAAAACAGCAACAAGCCAGCAAAGGGTAACTGTCTAAATGAGTTAGTTACTCTTTACCGGCTGTTTTAATCAGTTCACCAAGTTTGTCGAGGTGTGTGGATACTTAAAGCTTCTGACTTTAATAAAAGTTATAATATACATACTCCTCTTTCGGAGCCTTTGCTTTCGTAATAACCGTATCGGTGAGCATAGGTATCTTCGTTCCCTGATAATCATATTCTGCAATGGTTCCTGTTACGGTAACCCATTCATTCTCTATTAATTCACCACTGTTTTTACTTTCCCGCTCCTTCCAGCACCAGTAGATTCTAATATTGTAGAACCAACTCGTAGGGATATATTCGTATGAATTACGTCACCGGTCTTAATATGAACCAGGTTTAGTATTAATCCGACAAGAATTCCCACCAAAATTCATGCTAAGGTTCTTAATACCGCCAACCAGGGTTTATCCGGAAAAGCATATAATAAAGATAAAAATACGAGGGGATTCACTGCCGCCGAGGTAAGCAAAAAGGTCATAGTCTGTGGAAGCGGCGTCTCTTTTCTTAAAGTCCGGACACAATGGGGACCAGCCCGCAGTCGCATATCGGCAGAAAAAAGCCTGCAATCGCCGCAAATAGAAAAGAACTGTAGTTTTGTCCCTAGAATCGTTTCATAAGCCAGCCAGACGGAATTAATATCTGAATCGCAGCTGATACGAAGGCACCCAGGAGAATGAAGGGCAGTGCCTCCATCAGGATGCTTAAAAAATTTGTCGAAGCGGATTGTATCTTATCATAAATACCACTTAACAATGGAAATGGCATCAGACATAATCCGAGCAAAATTAAAGCCAATATTATTATTCTTGAAGTGACTTTATGGCACTAAAGAAAAAAATAACTTAAAGCTCCTTTTTGGGTTAATTGCCTTTCTTAAACTTGTTTCCCTTTATCAAAAAGGTAAAGAGAAGGAAGATAACTCCTGTCAAAACAATCGTTCCGCCTGGTTTCAATCCCTTATAGTAAGAAAGTGTTAGTCCGGTAATGGTAAAAATAACTGCAAAAATAATGGAATAAACCAAGGTCTGTTTATAACTTTTTCCAAACTGCATTCCGCAGGTGACGGGTATTACCATAAGGGAGGATATAATAAGGGCTCCTACAGTTCTGGAAGCCACCGATACGGTCAGGGCCGTTAATATGGTAAAGAGGGTATTAATGCTCCTTACCGGCACTCCGGATAACTGTGCTGCCCCTTCATCAAAGGCCATATACATCAGTTCCTTATACAGCATAAGAAAAACAATAATAACAAGCAGACTGATCCCTACTACCAGCAAAAGTTCAAAATCCGTTATGGCAACAATACTTCCGAATAGAAAGCTGTTAAAATTGGAGGCATTGCTTACAAAACCAGATAATACACCGGCTAAACCTACACCGGCCGACATCACCACCGCTATGGAGATTTCCGAGTATTTGGGGAATCTCTTTCTGATAAACTCAATTCCAAAAGCTGCGATAATGCAGGTAACCGAAGCACCTAATACCGGATTAATCCCAAGGATTAATCCCAGGGCAACACCGGCTAAAGAAGTGTGGCTGAGCGCATCACCGGTCATAGACAGGCGCCTTAATACAACTATCATCCCGATACAGGGTATAATAACCGCAAGTAGAATTCCAACAATAAATGCCTTGCGCATAAAATCATATTGTAACAGCATCCCCATCATAACTTCCTTCCTCTGATTGCTTCTCTGCCTGAATCAGTTTTATCCCTTTATCTTTTATTTCGTATATTTTATTCATGTCTTTCCTGACACCGGAAAGACTGTGCGTAACCATAAGGATGGTCAGTCCGTTATCTTTGTTTAAACGGTATAGTAGTTGGTAAAGATTTTTCTCACTTTCCGAATCGATACCGGCTATGGGTTCATCAAGAATCAGAATATCCGGGTTATTCACAAGGGATTTTGCTATCATGACCCTTTGCTGCTGACCTCCGGATAATTTGCCGATCATCCTGTCCTTATATTCAATCATACCAACGGTTTCAAGTGCTTCCTCAGCCATCTTATAATGCTTTTGTTTCGCTCTTTTGAATAATCCGATACTTCCGTATAAATTAAGCATCACCACTTCCAGGACCGTAGCCGGGAAATCTCCCTTTACCGAAAGCCCTACCTGAGGAACATAACCTACATTGGTTTCTGTCCTGGTTATTGAACCGGTTTTAACAGGCAGCAAGCCCAGTATTAATTTTATCAGCGTACTTTTACCGGATCCATTAGAACCTACTATGCCGATATAATCACCCTTTTCAACCATAAGATTGATATTATCAAGAATCAGGCCGTCTTCATAGCCAAATTTCAGGTTCTTTATTTCAATACTGTTCATTGCCATCCTCCTGCTGCTGTTTTTTTGCTTATACATTAATTTAAGTTAACCATTATGGGCTTAATTACATCACTGGTTTTACAATATTACTGCTTAATAATCTTGGTGGCTTATATACTTTACTATTTTTATAACTTTGTTGCTTTTATTGCTTTGCTGCTTTTACTACATTGCTGGCTTCACTGCATGACCGCTTTTACTGCATTGCTGGCTTTACCGCATTGCTGGCTTTACCGCATTACTGGCTTTACCGCATTGCTGGCTTTACTGCATTGCTGGCTTTACTGCATTGCCGCTTTTACTGCATTACTGGCTTTACCGCATTGCTGGCTTTACTGCATTGCTGCTTTTACTGCAAGGCTTTGACTAACGCATTCAGATTCTCCTCCATAACGGATAGATAATCTTCTCCTGCATTTACCTGCTCCTGCGTAAGTCCTTCGAGAGGATTTAAGACATCCGTTGAGGCTCCGATTTCAGAGGCGATGGCTTGAGCCACTTTAGGACTGACTAGTTCTTCAAAGAATATAGTCTTAATATTTTTATTTCTGGCAAAATCAACGATTTCTGCCATTCGCTTCGCATCGGGTTCAGAATCTGCTCCTAGTCCTTCAATGGCCACCTGATTTAAACCGTAATCCGAACACAAGTAAGCAAATGCCTGATGAGCAACTACGATGTCCTTATCCGGAAGTTCAGATAATTTCTCCTTAAATTTTGCATCCAAGGCATCAAACTCTGCCCCATACTTCATAAAATTTGCTTCATAAAAATCCTTGTTATCAGGATCAGCTTTCACTAAGGCATTCTTTATATTTTCCATTTCTTTTTTTGCATTTGTTATGCTCAGCCATATATGGGGATCATAACTACTTCCCCCTTCCTCATCATTTCCCTGTATAAGGGTAATTCCATCAGAGGCATTTACTAAAAGCAGATCTTTATTTTCAAGAGACGCGGTAACCTGCTCTACCCAATGTTCCAGTCCTGCGCCATTATAGATAAGGATATTCCCTTTCTCAAGGCTTAATATATCCGTAGTAGCAGGCTCCCAGTCATGAGGTTCCGTTCCTGCCGGAACCAGATTCGTTACCTTTATTTTGTCACCGCCGATTTTAACGGCAAAATCATACAGAGGATAAAAGCTAGTATATACTTTTAATTTGCTGCCGGTATTTATCCCGTTATCTTCTATAGCGTTACTGCTTTCTGTGACTGCTTCGGTACTTTTTACAGGGGATTCTTCTTTTTTAGCACTACAGGCGGTAAATACTATACTTACAAGCAGGAAAATTGCAGCTGTTACATATTTTTTCATAATAAAGCACCATATCTTTCTTATTATTACAGATTGTTCTAATCATCCGGTTTCATCTTTCTATTAAACGCGAATGCAAATCATTTGCAATTAATATACTCCATAATTTCTTTTCTGTCAAGGTTCTAACAGAAAATCGCTAATATTTTAGCAGGAATCCGTCTTCATAATTTTTTCCTTCCTGGATTGACATGGCAATATTATTACTTTTTCTTGACAATTCATAAACTCTATTCTATGATTTGTAGAGAGAAATCATTAAATTTTCGTTAAAGGAGTGAATTACTTTGGATAACAAAACATTAAAATCTGCCGATTTAAAACAAACGAAAAAACGTATACTCATCTTATCCATACTGGAATCTGCCCCCACTGCCCTTACCGCAGAAGAAATCGCAGAATTGACTGTTAAAGATATGAAGATGAGCATTTCTACGATTTATCGTGCATTAAATGCCTTGGCGGATAAGAATGTAGTTAACAAATCTGTTCACCAGGACGGAAAAACTTATTATGAAATCAACAACCACACTCACACTCATTCCCTGCTGTGTACATTATGTAACGAAAAGATTCCAATAGAAGCTTGTCCACTAGAAAGTTTAGAATGTCTTCTTACAAAAGAAACCGGATATCTTATAACCGGACATAACCTGGAATTTTACGGAATATGCCCAAAATGTGCCCAGAAAAGAGCAAAAAATTAAGGCTGTTAAGTTATTCGTACCCTGCCAACCTGTAATTATGATTACTGGTTCAGCCGACTCCTCCTTACACAGCCCTTTCTTATTCTCCCCCGTACAGAATCATTTATACCGTCCCTTCTTCCGTAAACAGCAGAAAGGTCCTGTAGATATCTATAATACCAAATCCCCAGTCCTGATTGGGAAAAGGGATATTACTAAATCGTCTGGCACCGCTGACTACCATTCTGCGGATTATTACATTATTCATGACCGGAAGGTTTCCTCTTACAATTCCCCACTCTAAAAGCATGGCAGCCACGCCTGCCGCATGGGCGGCTGCAATTCCGGTTCCAGTGGCCCGGACCATGGTATTGCCAAAGGATGGTGCTTTAATATTTACACCAGGTGCCGCCACATCCGGTTTTAACCCATTATCTTTGGTATACCCTCTGCTGGAATTATAGTATAAGCTTTCATTAACCGGATTATAAGCAGTAACGGTTATGCCATTCACTGTATTACCCAATGAAGTAAGGGTGGTTTGATTGTTAGCATTAAAAAAATAAGTCTCTTCTGTTATAAAGCCATGCATAGGTAGCCATATATGATACCTGGTTGTCAAATCTCCGGTGCCGCTTACTATCAATCTCCATAATCCACTGGATGGATTCTTAAACCGCATGAGGATTAACTGGTCTCCGGTAATGGGTTCACTATTATTATTATCTATATATATTGTAGTGTCCTGAAAGACCACTTCCCTGGTTTCCTGTGGTCGTAAACTCTGAGGAATATGGGCTACAAATTCAAATTGGGGGGAGTAAATATCTACTTCAACTATGTTAGGAACATACCCCCATAATTCCATAGAGAAACCGGACTCATTCTCACCTACATTAAGTGCAATGATTTCCTTCTCTCTGGAAGGATTGATTTCTCCATAATAATGATGCCCTAAGTTTCCTTCATTTCCAGCAGCTGCCACAACAGATATTCCAACGGTATCTCCCACTTCCTGAAGATAACTGTCAAGGATGCTGACTCCGTCATGAGATCCCTGGTTCGTCCCCACTCCCAGACACACTACCATAGGCCGGTTCAGGCTCTTTGCTACCTGCAGCAGATAATCTACTCCCTGCATAATATCATTGGATTGAAAGCTGAGTGCATCCTGAGGTACTAGAAAGAAATTCTTTAAATAAGCCTTAGCTTCCTTTAATTTTACTACCACAAGCTCTGAATTAGGAGCCACTCCGCTAAATCCCGCTTCCTCTAAGTTTGTTCCGGCTGCTACTCCTGCCAGCATGGTTCCATGACCAATCATATCCTTGCTGGGCACTACAGAAAATGGATCTTTGCTTTGAAGGGCTTTGTTTATTTCCTCTCTTTGGTATTCTGTCCCATAATAAAAATTCTTTGGATAATTATCGCTTTCAATGGTCTGATCCCATATGGATACAATTCTTGTTGTCATATCATCATTTCGAAACGCCGTATTGGTATAATCAATGCCGGTATCTACAAATCCAATAAGAACACCATCCCCATATAAGTCATATCCTGCTTCACTACGCACCTGTGTAATACCGGAGGACTCCAGACTCACATAAGATAACAGCCCATATAATTTTGGAATGGTATAATAGCCCATTGTATAAACGCTGTTCATTGTCATATAACTGGCAGGAAGATATGCCACACCATATCTATTTTTAATGACCTGAAGGGAATAAGCTGTATCAGCTGCCACTGTATTAACCGCCTTCGTACCTTCAATAATAAAATCTGCATACTCACCGCTGGTTATTTTATATCTTTCCTCAGGGCTCATTTTTTTTACCGCCAAACTGCTTCTTTTATAAATTAATATGTCTATGTATTTAAAATATACCCTAATTTAGAGTGATGTCACCCTCTATATTTTTAAGAATTGCAACCTGGTCCGGCAGCTCATCCCGCTCTACGCTGATCTTAGTCCATACGCCAACCAGTTTTTTATTCGCATGGTGCAGATGATTATATAGATTTTCTTCATTGACCTTGCTATCTGCATTCACACATACCAGTAATTTATTAACTTTGTTAAAGTTATTGTTCTTACTAAGTATTTGAACCTCCTCTGATATTTTGTTAAGTAAGATAGTATCCTGCATGTCATGTTCCCTCCATTTTGTAATTAAAGTCTCATTCAGGTATCAATACACCAACAACCGGAAGCTGCGCAAGCATAGAAGATAACCCTCTGTGGCAGCTCATAAATTGACCGGTCAGGTCATTTCCCGCAGATAATCCAAAGTGACTGCCCCCTGACCAGGGAGCCTTGCTGCTAAGATCATAAACAACCCCATTCACCGCCACATAAGGTGGCTGTCCCCCGGTTCCGTTAAAGGTATGTAATTGCTCCAGTGTAAAAGTTCTTGTTTCAACCGGTTCTCCTATACCTGGCTGAGTTTCTGTCACCGGAGGTTGTGCCGGTTCTTCGGACTGTGCCGGTTCTGGAAACTGTGCTGGTTCTGGAAACTGTGCCGGTTCTGGAAACTGTGCCGGTTCTGCGGATCGTCCCGGTATGTCCTCTGGAATTGGTTCATTTTGTGAATAATTTCTTTGCGTATAGTGTTCCATCAGGCGGATTAAATCTTCCGTACGTTCTTTAATAAGGTCCTGATGATATTTTTTCTCATAAGGAGTTCCAAGGGCCTCCATTTGGCTGTAGTAGCTTATTTCCTTCTGAAATTGATAGATAATATCCCTTATTTCATATTCTCCCTTCATGTTAGCACCTTTCCTTTTCCTGTAATAAATCCAGATGATCAAAGACCTCTTTTATGATATCCTTTTTCTTTTTCTGCAACTCCTGGGTCAAACCAAACCCGAAGGTAATTTCCTTAATTTCAATGGCTAATATATCCCCCGCTAACTCCGGATAATACAACTTTAAAATATCTAACAGGTGATAGCTATGTTGGGTATGGCTTTTTTTGTCTGAAAAGCAATTGTTAAGCGGTAGCTTTGTTATGTCCCCCGGAGTTTTTCCATAGTTAGCCGCATCTAATATAACCAGCGTGTCCTGCTCCTTCACTTTAGAAATGCAATATCCAAAATCTGTCTCACCGTAGATTACATCGATTCCTTTTGCCTTTAGTGCTTCCTCCATTGCTTTTGCTATAAATATTCCTATACCATCATCCTTCATTAATACATTACCCATTGCAATCAATTTTACATTCATACAAACTCCCATTGCATAAAGTGGTTGTTACCCCTATTCCTTGTTTGGCAGCAATTCTAAGGTTATGCCGACCTGGATAAAGAAATATATTTCTTTCTTTATTTATATTAGTCCAAGGTCTATATTATACTTTTAATGTTGGAATTAAGTATCCACCGGCTTATATTTTGATTCCTTAAGCCGTTCTAATTGTTATCTTTGCAGATTATACCTCCCACCTCCCAGAGCTTTTGGTTTTATGGAGTGCTTTTTATTTTACAGAATGGTTCGGAGAACTTTTTCGTAAATGAACAAAGAGTCTGGCTCGCCAGACTCTAGCGCTGATGCACTGTCACGACAGTGACAATCTTCCTTAAGTGCGTCATGCGCATCCTGCCTGGAAGGCTTTTTATTGCATAGGTAAGTTCGAAGAAGTTTCCTATGCAATAAAAAAAGAGCCGCTGTAAATAGAACCTTTACAGCAGCCCTTCATGTATAAGAACTGTTTATGTGAGAATAGTTATAATCACACACAATTATTTTGTTTAGCTGATTAAAGATAAAATAGCTTTCTTAGGTTTTACCCCAACTGAACTTTCAACTACTTTACCGCCTTTTACGACTACCAAAGTAGGTATACTCATGATTTTAAAGGCTTCTGCCAACTCTCCCTCTTCATCAATATTAATTTTGCCTACTTTTACGGCCTCTTTTGTTTCTTCTGCCACTTCATCAATAATAGGAGCTACCATTTTACAGGGACCGCACCAGGATGCCCAAAAATCCAACAGAACCGTTTTATCTGAGTTTAAAACTTCCTTTTCAAAATTATTTTTTGTGATTTTTAAAACGCTCATATTCTTATCTCCTTTATAATTTATTGATTATAATTCTATTATACACAGAAACAAATTATTATCTGTGATGGAGTCACATAATTACATTATTTCATTCCATTTGATTATTATGGAATTGATTTCATCATGGATTCGATTTTCATTATGAATCTGTTTTCATCATGGATTTGATTTCATCATGGATTTGTTTTCATTATGGATTTGTTTTCATTATGGATCTGTTTTCATCATGGATTTGTTTTCATCATGGATTTGTTTTCATTATGGAATTGATTTCATTATGGATTTGATTTCATCATGGATTTGTTTTCATTATGGAATTGTTTTCATCATGGAATTGTTTTCATCATGGATTCGATTTCATTATGGATTACTATTACATGGATTGACAGTATGGGTATTACTTTTTGATTTTATAAGAGGTTATTGTCTTTCTGACACTGGATTTTGTTGATGTCGAAGTTAGGATGTAATATAAAAAAACATAATGAGATTTTTTATAAATTTATATTCAATTCTGTCACATCAGGGTATTTATTGTCATAGTATAATGTAGAGTTACCGATACCTTAGACTTAAGGATAGGAAGCTTAATATCATCCAAGGAGGATTGTTTATGTCAAGTGGATTTAGTGGAAATCAATTTTTTTTACCTCACATCTCAAGATTTATAGGTCAGACAGTAACAATTTTTACAACCAGCGGCGGCTTATCAGGTGGTGGTTTTACCGGTGTAATTTTAGCCGTTAATTGTGACTTCGTCCGCCTAGTAGTAAGGCAGGGCTCCGCACCGGCTAACCCGCTTACCGACAATTATTATAATGGCTGCGATGATAAACGATATGAACATTGCTGTTATAAAACAGGTGCAGTAGTAGATATTCCGATCGATAGGATCGCATCCTTCGTTCACAACGCTATCTAATAAAGGAGGTATTAATTATGTCATTTAATGATGGTTTCAATAATGGACTTGGTAATGAGAGATTTATTAATCATATTCGCCGCTTTATAGGTGAAACAGTAACTATTTTTACAGCCAGCGGCGGTGAATCCGGATCAGGTTTTACCGGAGTTATTTTAGCAGTTAACTGTGATTTCGTAAGATTAGTAACAGACCAGGGATCAGCCCCTACTTCTCCGATCGAGCCAATCTATGATGAATGCGACAACAATGGTAACTATAATAACAATATGAATTATGACCGCCGTCACTGCTACAATGTTGGTTCCGTAACCGATATTCCTATTGATAAGATAGTAGCATTCGTTCATAATGCAGTATAATTATTAATAGACAGACGCAATTTTAAATAATTATAATCTAGCTGCTAAATAAGATCTCCTAACCTATAAAAGAGATTGTCTTATGCAATTGGTATTACTCCTTACCGATATGCTTTCTGAAAAAAGCTATCCTTCTAAAGAAGTTAATATCACAGCTTAAGGCAATCTCTACAATTTTACTAACCCTTATCTTATATGGTAAAGCCAGCTATTTCCTCCTGAAGCTTAATAGAACTCTCACGGGTTAATGAGACATGATTGGTTATATCACCTGACTGGGTGGTAATACTGGCGACTTTTTCAGCTATTTCTCCAGTTCCCACTGCGCCTTCGCAAGCTGCTAAGGAAACCTCGTTAATTGCATGGATGACATTCCCAATGGAGGCCAATAATTCTTCCGAGGTGGCACTGAAATCTGTAATCAGATTGTCAACATATAGTGCATCCTCATTGTAGGCATCTGCAACTTCCATGAACTTGGCAAAGCTATCTGAAATATCTTTTGACACAAACTCCAGTAATGCATTAGAATTCCCTGAGAGGTTGTCCACTGCCTCTGTTACTTCTCCGGTTATCGCCTGAATCCGTTCTACCATATTCTTTGACTGCTCAGCCAGGTTACGTATCTCTTCCGCAACTACAGAAAATCCTCTGCCGGCTTCGCCTGCTCTGGCTGCCTCTATAGCAGCATTTAATGCCAGCAGATTTGTCTGGGCCGTAATTCCCATTATGGCTTCCGATAATACATTGATCTCTGTTACAACTTTTGACTGTTCCAGTGCTTCTTTTAGTTTACCCTGAATCTCAGTACGAACGTTCTTTACCAGTTCCTGTGATTTTCTAATATCAATTCTGTTATCTTTTGCACGTTTAGTTATTTTAATTACCTGAACAGCCCCTTCCTGGGCTTTTTCCGCAATACTTCTGGTTGCTGCTTCTATCTCAAGGGAGGAGGAATTCATTTCCTGAGCTGAGGCTGCTGTCTCTTCCATACTTGCTGCCAGTTCTTCTGTTGTAGCAGATACGTCTTCAATATTACTATTTAACTCTTTCATATTAGTATTTACCTTGTCTACTACTTGAATAATCTGATCTGCTTCTGTTTTGGTACTATCTACTAAACCAGCTACGGAGTGCTTCATGGATTCTAAATCCTTAACCAGCTCACCAAAATCATCTTTCCGTTTCTTGTAACTTTCCTGTATCTCTACTTTAAAGTTGCCGGTGGCAAGTGTATTCAAATACTTTCTTATGGTCAGGAATGCCTGGTTTAAATTTCTGGTCATATATGCTGTGAATAAAACCGATAGAACGAAACCTATGATAAAAATCGTAATAAAGGTTGCAATGCTTGCATTAATCGCATCTTTTTCTTTCTGCGCCATTGCATTTACCCTATTATCTATATAATCAATATAGTTGCCGGTTCCAACTACCCACCCAAAGGGTTCAAAAGCAACACTGTAACTCCGCTTTGGTAAAGCCTCCGTCTCACCAGCTTTGGGAAACCAGTATTCTGTAAAGCCGCCGCCTTCCTTTCTGCCATTCGCTATAATATTCTCCATATAAGGATACCCATTCTCATCAATGTTTTTCATCCGGTTTGTGCCTTCCGTATCCTTACCCAATAGTACAACATTATCGCCGTCATAGGTATCTGCCCAGAAATATCCTCCGTCACCGTAGCTTAATCCCCTAAGTAAATCGGCACCGATCTTTTTCGCTTCTTCTAAAGTAAATTCACCTGCATTGGATTTATCATAGATACCCTTTAATAATGAAATTGCATTCTCAACCTGGTTTTTAATGTTATTATCATAATTCTGCCTTATACTGCTTTCCAGGGTTTTTACATTGACCTGCAGTACCTTTTCCTGGTTAATAATAGATATAACCCCTATGAGCACCGCTACGGATAATAAAAACGCTGATAAAAATAATACCTTTGTTTTAACCTTTAGATTGCTTAGCTTCATTCATTTTTCCTCCCATTTTACGTTTACAGTAATGGAAATAAATATTTTTTGAACTTAATATTATTCATTACTTATATATAATTATTCTACATTATTCTACACAATATTACAATATATTTTAAAATAATTGGTAATTCGTTTTTATCAGTAATAATGCTAAATCTGGAGGAATTTACAATTAAACATTGTAAATTTTTCATTTTTTGTTCAACTATTGTAGTTTATTTGTGGTATATTTGGTAAATTCAATAGTGAGCTATATTATATTAAGACATTTTCACAAAGCATGCAGAAAAACGCTCAAAAGGTTTATTTTAAACACCTTCTGAGCGTTTTTATTGGAATAGTATAAAAAATCGTTTATTTCTATTATATTTGTATATTTATTCACTCTTGTTTTTACTGGTAATTTTATTACGATATTCATTGGCAGAGGTACCAAGAATTTTTTTAAATACCCTTGAAAAATGTGCCATATCAATAAAACCAACCATTTCTGCTATATCACCGATCCTAAGGGCTGGATCTTTTAACAGTTTCTGAGCTTCTTTGATTCGGATATGATTTAATATTTCTGAGAAATTCTGTCCCATATGACGGTTTAGTAACTTACTTAAGTGCCACTGACTGATATAGGTTTTCTCAGCTACTTCAGAAAGCGTAAGCTTGTGTGCATAATTTTGTTCTATATACCGTATGGCATTGTTAACGATGAAGCTACTGGCCGTATTATCTGTCTTTAATTCTTCCCCTGTAAGTTCCTCTGGAGAATCCGAATCAATATGTTTGGCTGCCAGATTACTTACCATGGCTTTGATTGCTTCAATGATTTCGTCCATATTGGAGGGCTTTAGCAGATATCTGGTTACACCAAGCCGGATGGCCTTCTGAGCATAATCAAAATCCCGGTAGCCCGTCAATATGCTGATTTCTGTATTGGGAAATTCTGATTTTAGTCCGGCTACCATACTAAGACCGTCAAGTCCCGGCATTGCTATATCGGAAAACAGGATATGGGGCTGCTGTTCCCTGATTACTTCTGCACCTTCTATACCGTCATTGGCAGTAGCCACTATTTGACAGCCGAATTTATCCCAGGGTACCATTCTTGAAATCCCTTCAACTATGATTGGTTCGTCATCAATAATCACAACTTTATACATAGTTCCCCCTTTCCCTGTAATGCCACAATAATTTTGACTAAACCTGAAACAGTGATATCATCAAGTGTTTTATATAATTTTACCCTTTGACTGCTCCGGCTGTCAATCCTTTGATGATGTTCTTTTGCAAAAATATGTAAACAATCAACACCGGTACTACAATCAAAGCTACGGAAGCAGCCATAAGTCCATAATCGGTTCCGTATCTGGAACTGATTTCATTTAGCAAGGTACTGATTGGGTACTTTGTTCTCTTTCTGATCATAATCAGCTGGGTAAATAAATCATTATAGGACCATAAAAAGCAAAAAATTGCAACTGTAGCCATGGAGGGTCTTGACAGGGGTACGATAATTCTTGTAAATACTCTGCTGACTCCGGCCCCTTCCATATAAGCCGCTTCTTCCATCTCCAGGGGCAGACCTCGTAAAAATCCCATCATAACAATGGTTGCAAAGCTTAAGTTACCTGCCACTTGGGGTAAAATTACACTTAAGGGCTTATTAAGCAGGTCCAGTCCAGTCATCATCTTAAACACCGGTATAATGGTAGAAAAAGCTGGAAACATCAGGCTTGAGACTATCAAGGCATTAATAAATTTCTTTCCCCTGAAATTATACCGGGTCAGGGCAAAGGCCATCATGGTGGATAAAATCATAACACTCAGGGTTACACTGCCTGATATGATAAAACTGTTTTTATAAGAAACCAATATATTTTGCTTACTAAAAGCATTGGTATAATTATCAAGAGTGAATTCCTTTGGAAGGGAAAAGGTACTATTTACAACTTCTCTGGAGGGTTTAAAGGAATTATTTAACACCCAGACGAAGGGAAATATTGTGGTAAAGGCCCAGAAGATAAGGATTATGTAAATAACCAAATAGGCTGGGGAAAACTTTTTCTTCTTTTTTGCTGTTAAACCGGACAACGTTACACCTCCTTACAGATTTGCATCGGGTTTTAGTATTTTAGATGTGATTTGAGCTACTACCAGACCAAATACTACAATCAATAAAGCAATGGTGGAACCATAGTCGATATTGCTGATGGTAAAGGTCTGCTCATACATGTAGGTGCCAAGAAAATGGGTCAGCCCCTGAGGCGCTCCCTTTGGAACTATGACCCAGGGCAGGTCAAATACCTTTAAGGCACCGGTTACGGCTAACGTCACACAGGTGCAGATCACACCTCTAAGCAGGGGAACCGTGATATAAAATACCTGCTTAAATTTAGAACATCCGTCAATGGAGGCTGCTTCATAAACTTCATCGGATATATCACTTAAGCCCGTCAGCATTATAACAAAATAGAAACCGACATAACTCCATAAGGTCGGTATGGAAACCATAATAAAGGCAATGCTTGGAGCCAGCCAGTTAACCGGCTTCATATCGAATGCTTTTAATAATTGATTCAACATACCCCCGTTATAATTGTAAAATAGTTTAAAAATAAGACCAATTGCAGTTGCAGATATTACGATTGGAAAGAAATACACCGTACGGAAGAACTGCTGCCCCCGCTTTATGTTACTTACCAGAACAGCCAGTACAAATGCAATTCCCACCTGAAATACAATGGTCAGTCCCATCATTTTAAAGGAATTTAGTATGGCAATTTTTACTTTCGGATCCATAAACAGCTTCTTAAAGTTATCTAGTCCAAGGAATCTCCATTCCTGACCCGGCATCCTGACAAAAGAAGTCATATCATAAAAACTGTTAATTATATTTTCTACAAAAGGCTCATAAAGAAATACCAGCATTAATATAAAGCCAGGTAGCAAAAAAGCCAATAGGGGTAATTTCTTTTTATAAAGCATGGATATCCTGCCTTTCTATTTATTCTTACTAAATTCAAACTTCGTAGTTATTTCTATTGGTATACTTGATTAAATCTGCTATCGGGCAATTGAGAAATCATTAAACCGGTTATGTTTCAAAAATTTTCTGATTCAAGGAGAAGCTTTAAAAAACATAACTATGCTTTCGAGCTGGGTTTCGAGCTGATTTAATCAACTATTTCACTGCGATGTTTGACCATAATTTTATCGTTCTATATTATCTGTATGTTTTCCATAATATCTTCTATATGATAAAACAGAGGGGCGGATTAAAAACCCCTCTGCCTTACTATAATTAGTACACCCTTTTATTTGCTTGCATTTACTGATAATACTTCATTTAATAAATCTTCCGGTTTCACATCCCCGGTTGATACACCAACAATACCGGCAATTAAAGTATTATAAGCTTCCTGTGAAAGTCTTGAATCAGTAGGAGCACTGATACTGGTTGCTGCACTGCTGTAGTTAAGACCGGAAACACCAAGAGGTGTCATGTTGGCAATAGGTTCAACTGCGCAGGCTGCCTGGCCGTTGCCATTCCAGTACTTGGTTACAGAGTCTTTATTTGTATGAGCCATGACAAATTTAACAGCTGCATCTCTCTTATCCGGATCATCCCAGGCTTTTTTGGTAATATAGAAACCGGAGGAAATACCTCCTACCATAGCACCGGCAGGAGCTTTACCACCAGGTATTGTAGGGAATGTAACTACGACTGTATTGTCTTGATCTGGAATACCACCTGCATACCAGGAACCATCTAACTGCATTGCTGCCTGTTTATTTTTAAATAATTCCCCTGCTAAATCATTGTCAATGGTATCCGTATCTTCTGGGAATGCGCCTAAATCTCTTAAAGTTTTAAACATGGAAAGTCCTTTTGCCCAGTCCTCAGGAGCCTGAGTCGGAACAGTTGCATAACCCTCTGGACCTGCTGCGGAGAGCATCAGGAATTCTACCCAGTAATGAGGTACATTGTTAAGGGAAACTGCAATCGGAACGATTCCATTTGCTTTAAATGTATCAATAGCCTTTAATAATTTATCCCAGTCTGTAGGGAGTTCAAGGCTGTATTTATCGAATAAATCTTTGTTGCAGAATAAACCTTCCCAGTAACCGGTGGTTGGTACTGCTCTTTCAACACCATCCGGATTAGCGGCTGCTTTTAAAGCTGTTTCTAAGGTGTCTTTTGCATAATCAGGATACTGTGCTTTGATTTCATCAAGGGAGACAAATTTATTTGCTGCTAATACATCACTTGCATTGGCATCGGTAAAGTACTGGATTACATCCGGTTCATTGCCTACTGCAAAGTCAGCTGCTATTTTTGTTTTCCAATCCTGGTCGGAAGACTGTGAGTCATCTTCTAAGGTTATGTAAGAATTATCTTTCATGAATTGATCGTTGATTCCCTGGTAGGTAGCTGCATTGGGATCAGTACCGCCAAACATGGATACGGTGGCAAGGGTAACAGGATTCTTGGCCGCCTCCGTGGGTGCTGCTTCCGTGGGTTCTGCTGTTTCTGCGCTTTCAGCAGACGGGGTTTCCGTAACAGTGCTTTGATCAGTTTCCTGCGCTGTTTCTTTCGCATCCTTCTTATTACCGCATCCGGTCATAAGTGATGCCATTAATACGACTGTTAAAAGAATGGATAAGAATTTTTTAACATTCTTCATAAATTGTTTCCTCCCTAAAGATAATGTTTTTTCTACAACTCCATGAGATACTTAGCTTTAAAGGGTGTGGCTTCCTGTAAAAGTTTTTATACTCTCATTGGTATAACTGTATTATACTAACAATTATTACAAAATACATTTGTTCATCTTGACATTATTTGTTCATTCTTGCTATATTTAACATTGATTTACAAAATCAATCATATTGAGGGGGGGCGAACGGGAAATACAGGCAATTTTTTTGGGGGGTTTAAAGGGTGCGGCAGCTTTCGGGTTGGTTATCCCAGGTTTGCATTGGAAAGAACCCCTATGGCACTAGAGTTCCAGAAATTGCTTAGAACAGACCCCCAAGGGGAAAACTCACTGCGTTCAGACAGTTCCCCTTGGGGGTCTTGGCGCATTTTCTGAAACTCAAGTGCCATATGGGAACCTTTCCAATGCAAACCTGGGATAACCAACCCGAAAGCTGCCTTAGTCTTTGAATACTGCAAATTGGGATTCCTAGTTTTTGAGGATGAACTGGGGTCAAATGATTAGCTTTTTCTAGTATAATTGTTAATTACCGGAACCTAAATTATTATTAGTTGCAAACTTCTTTTCATATTTGTCAAATGCATGATTCAAATATTCTTCCAAGTTGTTCCACTTGCATTTGCGATTATTTTACTTAAAATCAGGGTTATTGAGTATGTTATTTAGTAGTTTTCCTTTTTCGGAATCCAGGGGCATTTCGAAAGGGATTGTTATGGTGGAGACGGTATCGACTTCCTCGTAGGGGAGGATGGTAAGACCGTATTCTTCTCCGTATATTAGTTTGATTCTTTCGTTTACGTTACGGATTCCCAGGGAAATGTGTTTTCCTTTTCCGGTTGTTATGCTGCCGGTTTTTCCGTCCAGTATGTCTTTGACTCGGTCTATGTCGGCTTGGGTCATGATTTTTCCGGAGTTGATAATTTGGAGGATTACGTTATTCTTTTCTTTATAGACTTTTAGTTTTATGGTTCCGCTTTTTACGGCTTCGATTCCGTGGACTACGGCATTTTCAAGGAGGGGCTGGAGAATTAGCTGGGGGACTTGAAGTTGGAGTAACTCCTGGTCTACTTCTTTTTCTACCCGGAGTCTTTGGCCAAAGCGCATGGATATGATGTAGAAGTATGCATCGGCACAACGCAGTTCTTCGGCTAGGTTGATGAGTCTTTTGTTGGAACGGTCCATACTGTAATCAAGTAAGGTGGCAAGGGCCTCTATCATTTTAGAGACAGCGACGTCTCCGGCCATTCTGGCCTGCCAGTTCATCATTTCCAGGGTGTTGTTTAGGAAATGAGGGTTAATCTGGGACTGGAGGGCTATGATTTTGGCTTCTTTTCGGGCCAGTTTTTCGTTATAGGCATAATCAAAAAGATATTTTACCTCGCTGGACATTCGGTTAAAGGAGTCCAAAAGGTATGAAAATTCCGCATTGGGCATAGGATCTCCTTCTATCTGCATACCGATTTTACCCTGTTCTACTTCTTTGGAGGCTTCTATCATTCTTCCCATTGGGGCGGTTATATGTCTGGCTATAAAGTAGAGCATGTAAATGAATACAGGGATAATGATTAAAAAGATAAGTATCATGATGTAACTTAAAGCCGTTAGCTCGGAATATATGGTATTCTTATTGGCTATTAATACTGCTCCAAGGTGGTAATCATCGAATTTCTGCTGATAGATTAAGGCAGTGTAGACGTTATCTTCTACTTTAGATAACTTTCGGTTTTGCTGTTTGGAATAAGTTAACTTTAATTTATTGATGATGGAGGACATGGTATTTTCTTTTTCATCGGTATCATACAGTATCATAGAGGAGGTATCATCGATGAAAAATCCCAGATCATAATCTTTATTCAGGGCAATGCCTTCAAAGAGCTTGTTCGTATTTAATTCCACCACTAAGGTGCCGAACTTGGTATAGTTGGTGGTGGTGTAGAGATTTCTGATGATATAAATTTTACCATTGATGATTTTAACATGGGCATCCGAGGTGTCCTGTAAGGTTATCTTATTGGCTTCTGCTCTGACATAATCATTGAAGGTATTGATATAACTGGTTGGTTTTCTTGAGGTATAATAAAGCCTGTCCGGTGCGTCACAGAGATAAAAGATTGACATAATAAAACGGTTGTCATTATAATATTTGCTTTTTAGATTACCAATGACCTCTTTATAAAACTGGGCATCGGATATCGTCCCGGATTTTAACTTTTTCCAGGCCTTTTCTATTATTAATTCATAGGAAGTTTTTTTAGAGATGGTGATTGCTTCATCGAGTTTCTGGGCATGAAAGGAGGTAAAGTTTTTTAGTCCTTCTTCCATTAAGGTCTCTGTTTTATCCATTACACCTTTTCTGTAATACAAGGTCATAAATAAAAAGATAATCATAATCGGAACAATCCAACAGATTACTACCAGAAAAAGCAGTCTTCTTCTTAAAGAAATGGGTTTTTTCATAAGATTACGTTTCTGTCCCTTTTCTTTTTTACCAATTCTCATCCCAAAATACCTCCGCAGAAATAGTTAAACATCCGTTTTCCAAATATGATTTAATCCTTCCTCTTTTTATTAAAAAGCAAAGAAGAAATGGGCCATCCCAGGAGAACAGCCCATCATTGTGTCTTACCTTATTATAGCATATGTTATGAAAACCGGCTACCAATAACCGGAAATGTCAGTATAAACTTTACAAACTTTCAATTTTGTGTTGGTGGGAAAGGTGCTAAATTGAATTTATATACCCTCGTATTTATTCCAAACACAAAATTGAACTTTTGACTCAAATCATATTTATCATATTTATGTATCATATAAATTCATATCATTTAATTTATATCATTTAAATTTATATCATTTTAATGCATATTCCCTTATATCGTTCCCATTTTGATGCTTCAAACCTAAAAAGGTTTCATAGATTTCACAAAGTGTTACGGCATCAGAAGCCTCCGGCATCTCACAAAAGATACGAAGAAGAGGTTCGGTTCCTGAAAATCTGGTTATGATCCACCCGCCGTTTTTAAAGTAAATCTTACAGCCGTCTAAATAAGAGATTTTATCCACCTCAAAGGGTATGTCAGGGAGGCATTTATCCACCAGAAGCGTTTGAAAGATCTCATCTTTTTTCTCCTGGTTGAATTTATAATCCCTCTCTTCCATATAAATGGTGCCGCATTCCCCTTCTATCTCCCGAATGATCTGGGATAAATTCTTGCCGGTTACAGCAATCATCTCAATTAAGAGAGCTGCCGCATAGATGCCGTCTTTTCCATTAATGTGGCCTCTTACCGTTAAACCACCGGAGGATTCACCGCCGATTATAGCATTGGTTTCCTGCATTTTAGCGGATATATATTTAAACCCTACGGGAACTTCATAGCATTTCTCACCAAAGCTTTCGGCAACTTTATCAAGCATATGGGTAGTTGCAATGTTTCTGACCACGGCACCGTGCCAGCCTTTGTATTTTACCAGATAATAATAAAGTACTACTAACAGGTCATTTGGATGAAGGAAACGCCCCGTATCATCAATAACTCCAATCCGGTCGGCATCTCCATCGGTGGCTATTCCGATGTCCATATTGTGATCTACCACATAGTTTTTCAGGCTTTTTAATGTCTCGGCCGACGGAGACGGAAGTTTTCCTCCAAATAAGGTATCATGCCTGTCATGGATGGTATTGACTTCGCACCTGGCTGTTAAGAGAATCGTCTTTAAGGAGGTCTCGCTGACTCCGTACATGGGGTCTAAAGCAATCCGTAAGCCCCTGTTCTTAATGGCCTGCATATCTATGGCACTGATGATATTATCCAGATATTCATTCAGAGGGTTTATCTCCAGAATCAGACCGGCTTTCAGGGCTTTTTCGTATTCCATGCCCGCTACTTCCTCTTCTTTTACATCCTGAATATAATTCTCGATGTCCTGTGTCTGGATTTCATCCGCGTCCCGGCCGCCAAAGGTAAAAACCTTAATGCCATTATATACAGCCGGGTTATGGCTGGCGGTAATCATCATGCCGTAATGGAATTCATGCTCCATGACGTAATACATGATAAGGGGAGTCGGTGAAGACCGGTTAATCAGATAGGTGGTAATCCCTTCTGCGGCAAATATTTCACCGGCCCACTTCATTGCCTCCTTGGATAGAAAACGCCTGTCATATCCGATGGCAATTCCGTTTTCCGTAACACCTTCATTGATCATTTTCATTGCCAGAGCCTTTGATAACTTTTGTATGTTCGATTTGGTAAAATCTTCTCCTATAATGGCTCTCCAGCCACCTGTACCAAACTTTATCATCTTGCAACCTCCTTTGATTACAAAATTTATCCCATGATGACGATAATTTTATTGATTGATGAATCTTTGCTCTTAGAATGTTCCTCACTATAAAATGCTTTCATATCTTCAGAAGCTTCCATGTTATTCGAAACATCCTCACAGATAAAAGCTTTCTTATTCTCAATACTTACCTCTTTTTTAGAACTTTCATTTGAATTATCTGAATCTTCCTTGTTTATATCAGACTTTTCCTTACCATTCTCCTGTATTCCGCCCGATTCTTCCATACCCTTTAAATCATTAAATTTTATTTCATTTACCGTAATGCCATTTAAGGTAATGGATTTTATACCTTTCATAACACGGTCCGGATTCAAAACAGTGATATCACAGGGTACTCCTCTCCATTCACGGCTGACATGGAACTCCTTCCAGTCGGCAGGGACACAGGGGTCAATAACCAAACTGTCAAACTGAGGCCTGATTCCCAATATGTATCTGGTTACGGCAAAATATGCCCAGCCGCCGGTACCTGTCATAAAAGGATGTCTTGCCCTGCCAAAGCCTGTATGGTCTTTCCCCATAATAAACTGGCAGTAGGAATAGGGTTCTGCTTCCCTGATTTCAATTAAGTCATTCTGATTATAAGGGCATAAGGCATCATAAAACTTCATAGCCCGATCCCCCCGGCCTAACATACATTCCGAGGCCCAGGCCCAGGGATTGGGATGACTGAATATGGCGCCGTTTTCTTTAAGGCCCGGATAAACACGGGTTACAAAACCAATATCTTCATCGGGCACCGTATAGGACGGTCCGTTTAACATAATGCCGTATGGCGTATAGAGATATTTATCGATGGAGTCCATGGCCTTAATACCCTTATCCTTAGGCGCTGCACCGGATAATACGGCCCAGGCATTGGATTCCAAATGGATTTTACCTTCCTTGTCCTCACTGGTTCCGATTTTTTTACCGTTTTTTGTAACACCTCGGATATACCAGTCCTTATCCCACAACTCACGGTCACAGACTTCTTTTACCTTATCCCGCATAGTGGTATACTTTTTCACATCTTCTGTTTTACCTAAGTACTCTGCTGCCTCTAAGAAGTTGCCCAAAGCCCAGTAATGAAGGAAGGTTACCAGTGCGCTCTCTCCTCCTCCAAGGTTCAGGCAGTCATTCCAGTCGGCACGGAGTCCCTTGCAGATGCCGCTTTTCCCTACCTGTTCATAAGAAAAATCAAGTATCTTTGTCATATGTTCATATACAGTGCCCTTGCCCTTATCTGCATAGGTAAGCTCCTGGTTAAGGAATTCGATTTCTCCGGTTTCCTTAACATACTCAACGATGGAACTTACCAGCCACAAGGCATCATCGGAGCAGGCATCTTCAATGCCGTGTATCATATCGTTTTTATTTGGGGTAGGAATTACGGTTGGTGACTTAAAAGGTTTCACGGAATTGTCAGGGTCAAACCATTCCGGCTGAAATAAATGAAGTCCGTAACCGGTGGATACCAGACCCCGCAGAAGCTCCACAAGTCTCTGGCGGCATTTTGCCGGGTTGGAATGGGGAACGGTCATGGCATCCTGTGCGGTATCACGGTATCCAAGGCCGGTTCTTCCGCCTACTTCGATAAAGGAAGCAAATCTGGAAAACATAATATTGATCTCCGCCTGATACAAATTCCAGGTATTGATTAAGGTATTCATTCCTTCATTTGGAGTCTGAATCTGTAATTTACCCAGTTTCTTATCCCAGAACTTTGCTAATTCTTTAAAGGCTTCCTCTACTTTCTCTAAATCAGAATACTTATCCCTCATCAGGTAACCGGCTTCCCGGTTCCCTTCTCCTAACATAAATACAAACCTTACTTCTTCCCCTGGCTGTAAGGTAAGCTTTTTATGCAGGGAGCCGCAGTGGTTATTTCCTTTTTCAAAGGTTCCGCCGCAGATACCTTTTTCTACTGCAATGGGATTGCTTTCTGTACGGTAAAGTCCGATAAATTTATCCCTGAGGCAGTCAAAGCTGTCCGGTTCAAAGTTAGCGGTAAAATACTGGTAGCCAAACTCTTCATAAAATAAATCATGTTCAATGACTCCATTTTCATAGGAAGAACCGGCAGCATAATTACTCATCTGAAAGTTCCGGTTATCCATATCGATATGGTGGTAAGAAAATTCACAGTATGAAAATACACTTAAATCTCTGGGAGTATCCCCGTTATTTCTCACCTTTACATCCCAAAGCTCCACCGGGTCTTCCAGAGGAATAAATAAAGTCTGCTCTGCGGATAGTCCCTTATATTCGCAGGAGTACTTGGAGTAGGACAAGCCATGACGGCATTCATACTTTGCTTCTGTTAAGGGTTTTCCTACCGGCTGCCAGGATATGCTGAAATAATCTCCGTCTTCCTCATCCCTGACATAAACATAGTGTCCCGGTCGGTCCAGGGGGACACTGTTGGCACGAAATCTTGTTATCCGGTGATATTCCGGTGATTTGTAAAACAGATAGCCTCCGGCTGTGTGGTTTACAACCGCGCACATATCCTTAACCCCTAAGTAATTGGTCCAGGATGTGGGCAAATCCAACCGTTCTATTACGTATTCCCTTTTATCATTATCAAAATATCCATATTTCATAGGTAATCATACCCTCCCATATTTGATATATTTATTATAAGGATTTTATAATTTAAAAGGTATTGCTGGTGGTGTGAATATTTGTATATAATTGTCCAGAATGGGAAGGGTTCCTTTTATATGTGGCTTATTTTGAAATGGGTCTATTTTGATATGAGATATTTTGATATGAGATATTTTGATATGTGATATTTTGATATGTGATATTTTGATATGTGATATTTTGATGTGAGATATTTTGATGTGAGATTTATTACAGAACTATCTATATAGAATCAGATCTGCTATATTAGTCATTTACTTGTCGTATATTAAAATAAAAATATCGTATACCTTACTACTCTCTCTAATTGTTCCTGTGGTTAATAACGCAAAAGTAATAACTCCGGAGAATTTTTATTATTTACACAATATTTAACTTAATCCCCCAGAATGGTCAAATCAGTTATCTGGGGGACATGTATATAATATTAATCTGTTCCTCTTTTATCTCTTTACGATGAAACATGAAATAGTTCTCCTTGCCTTTAAAGTCGTATGAGGAGATAAAATTGCACCGTTTATTACTTACTTTTTCTCTGCCCTGACAAAATAATTGAAGCTCTCTGCTTTTGATTCATTGTGATATATAGTCTGGGTATGATTCATCGATATAATATGAAAATCCTCTAAAAGCTTCATCATTAATTTACTATCTGCATAAAAATGGGGTTCACCGTTCTCAGGTCCTTCTATCGTTTTAATTAAGGTATTTTCGTCTATCATTTGATATTTTTTGCTGGTGAATGTACTGCTGTCACTGGAATTAATACTTATAAACATTTCACCGCCAGCCGTTACAACCCTGTGTATCTCTTTTATTGCCTGTTTTACTCCTTTTGTATCTGAATGACTGATTGTAAGAAATGAAAAGACTGCATCAAAGGAATTATCCGCAAATGGTAATTTTCTAAAATCAGCCTTTATGATATTGCCGTTAAACCCTTTTTCCTTTAACAGTTCCGAAGAGCTATTAACTGCACTTTCTGAAATATCAATACCTGAAACATCAAACCCAAATTCTGCAAATAATAGTGCATGTCTGCCCTTACCACAGCCAATATCCAATATCTTTTTAAACCCCTTTGCTTTCCATAGGTAAGCCAAATAGATAGATTCTTCACTTGGTTTCATCCATACATCTTCGTTTGCCTTATCCCATTCCCAGCCTTTGTTTATCATGAGTACCTCCTATTTTATTAGGCAAGATCAATAAATTCGTCATGCCGATTTCTTAGATTAAACTATTCCTATTTACCTGCTTATCCCCACAATGCAATCACCCGCCCGCATTCCGGACATACTGTTACATTCGAATTATCCGTGCTCTTTTCAAAGTATTTATGGCAATACGTACAGTAAAACTTGTCCAGAGCCCCTGTCGGAAGTTTAAAGATATATTTCTCCACTTCCATAGCGAAGTTTTCCGGCATTTTAGGATAAAGCAGTCCCTCCCCGACTTTTCCTGTGTCCTGATGCAGTTTGGTTATCCCGTCTTTAAAGCATTCCAGATAATTGCCGTAATGAGTATAGAATAGTTTATACTTATTACGGATTCCCTTTGGCAGCTGTTCGCTTGGACACTGGTGCAGTGCATTATTAGCAACCAGCCCATCAAAATAGTTAATGGACTTATTATAGTCATTGATATCCAGTAAAAAGAACCTGCGTTTTGTTCTCATAACATATTCTTCGATACCAGAACAGATTGGAAGAGAATAAGGAATACTTGGTCTAACGTCATATACATAATTGTCTATTACACTTTCAAATACCATCTCTACCGTTATCTTATCCCGCTCTCTGTTCTCTAACTTATGGATGCAATTAGTAAGCAATATTCCAAAAACCCTTGGAATACCCTGGGAACCGCAGATTAAATGGCGGAAACTTCCTTGGCTGAATAAGGCTTCAATGATATAGTTTCCTAATAAATCCCGTTCTCTGTCACTGACCGGAGACTCGTACATAAGATAATTATTAACCAGCACATCTTTAAAAAACCGGTATGCATTGTCGTTATCGTTGTTAAACATAATATCCAGGTTTAATTCCCGGTTGGTAAAGATATCCTGACCTAATTCCAGCCCTTCCCGGTTACCGTTTAACTGCCTCATCTGCATCCGGGACAAATTCCATACGGAGGCTATTTTTATGATAAAGGTTTTGGAATTAAAGAATAATTCTTTTAGAAGTTGCGCCACCTTAGGCTGTATGGTGTATTCAAAATCCCTGTCAATCTGGGTAAATTCATCAATACAGATATATACCGAATCATACCCCATAAGATTTACCAGTTCGTTGATCTCACTTTTTATTTCATTGATATCAATACTGTATATGTAATCAATCTCTGTTGTTGTGCCGATTTCATTCAGGGTTACTTTCTTAAATTTGAATTGCAGTTTCAACCATTGGAACAAATTTAGTTGATTGGAAGGAGTTATCCCCAGCTCCTTATCTTTTTCTGCGGAAGTCTTTTTGTGAATGATTCTGGATTCTGAGGTTTTTTCCCTTTTCTTTGAGCCTTCCTTAATAAGATAAGAAAAGGCCAGCAGTTTTTCGGAAATCTGCTCTAATCTGGCATTTTTGAATTTACGTTTTGCCTCGATTTTTTTATAATCCTCAATCAGAAAGTCTACGAATTTGGACAAGAACTTATTTATACTGATAACTACAATATCCTCTGCCCGCTCACTGCTTACTTCAATACTGTGGGGAATACATTCATCAAGCCTTGTGTACCAGCAAGAAATCGTTTTGTCCTCTTCTTTGTAGATATTATTAATATAGTAACTAAAAGCCTTGAATATGGTGGTTTTACCAGTACCCCTCCTTCCGAAAATAACCTGATTCTCATGTTGAAGCAATGCTCTTAATTTTTCTTTATTGGCGCACAAATAATAGCATTGTTCTGTATCCATATTATTGGCATTCAGATGCAGAATACTGTTTAGCTTCTTAATGATACTTTCCTTTTCATATTTATACATACTTCCCCCTTAAAAAATACCCCTCATGTAAATATTTTACATATATTATATAGCTGTTTTTATGAAACTTCAATATAAAAGTGGTAATGGGTAGGATACAAATATAACCATATAATTACAAGGAACATCCTCATTAAAACCCATTCATAATTCTAATATACGAATCTTCTATTCTAGGTTCAACCAAAATGGCTTCCACAGCCGGCAACTCATCAGATATAACACGTAACTTAATCCTATTTTCATTAGTAATTCGCGAAACTATTGTAACCCTTTTTTCAAAATCATTTTGAATATCTTTAAATTGTTCTTCACTCATATCTAGTTCCCATACTTTTCCATCAGTTTTACTTCTAAAACTTTTGGCCGAGCCTGAATATAAAACCTTCCCCTTCTTCATAACTGCAAGATTACTACAGATTTCTTCAATATCACTAATTATATGTGTTGATAAAACTATAGTTCTGTTATCTGCGTATTTTGTCAGAAGGTTTCTAAATTTCATCCGTTCTTCTGGATCCAGTCCAACTGTTGGTTCATCAACGAATAAAAGTTTTGGATTATTAATTAAAGCTACCGCTATTCCCAAGCGTCGCTTCATTCCGCCAGATAAAGTTCTTACTTTCATTTTCTGTACATCCAATAAATTTACAGTATCTAGTAGTTCCCTTAAATTTTCTTTTTTAACTTCTGAAAGTTCACTGAAATAATCCAAAATTTCATATACTGTAAAATTAGGATAAAAACTGAATTCTTGAGGAAGATATCCTATAAACTTTCTAATTTCAGTTACATTCTCAATAGGAATACCATCCATTATTACCTCCCCGCTGGTTTTTTGTAATACAGTTGCTAATATTCTCATAAGTGTTGTTTTTCCTGCGCCATTGGCACCTAATAATCCAAACATACCATCTTCGATTTGTAAATTCACACTATCCAGTGCACATTTCTTTCCATATATTTTCTTTAAATTATTAATTATGATTTTCATAAATACTCCCATCTATTACGTTAAATATAAAATCTGTTTTAGGAATTTACTTCATTATGAATTATGCTATTCCGCGCTTACACTTCATTTTGACTAATACCAAATAAACAATTATCATTACCATACAGCTTAGATACACTCCGTATTTTATATCCATATTGCCATGAACATTGCTAAATACTTGAATTCTTTTTAGTGGATTCATAGTTGATGTTGCAATAAAATAATATCCTAGAGTTATAATATAAGCGACTTTAAAGTCACGAAATATTTCAGCTACCAATAAACCTAATAATCCCAAAAACCAGGCAGATGCAATAAATCCCAAATAACCGTCAAAAAATTTAATACTTTCACTTCTTAAGTACACATATGTTAAGGGTAAAAAGATAAGTATTGCATTCATTAGCATCATTGCAAGAAGTCTACCTAAACAAATTACGGTATAAGATACTTGTTGTATATAAACAAATTCCCATGTGGATTTATTACCTTCTAAGTTTCCAAGGGAAATGAATAAAAAAATTCCAGTTAACGATAAATATAACTCTCCCATTTTTGCCAGACTTATAAAATCCATGTTTGATAATTGAAAGAAAACAGGCGACATGCATACAAGTAAAAATGCAGCAATTACATTATATGAGAAAATTAATTTCAAATTATACTTAATAATCTTGTTCAAGTTAATTACCGCCTTTCCTTTTGTATTGTATTAAATTTACAAACAAATCAGCTAAAACACCTTGCTTTCTTATATTATCATAAATTTTAATTGTTATCAGAACACACACAATAGATATAATACTAATACCAATTCGATTAGCCATAATGTAATCGAAATTTTTTCTATAAAAATCCATATTGCCAATCTCATTATATCGAATAATAGGACGGTACCATTTATATCCACCTATCAGTGGCTGGGCTGACATAAAAAATATAACCAGTTGAATTACAATACTTATAATACCGTTATTAATTATAATAGATGTTAACATGGAAATAGCGGTTGTAAATAATACTGTAGGCATGATCCAAAAAGTTGTATATTTGAAAAAAGCCAAATTATCTATATTTAATCCATAGGATTGACTAAATAAATAAAACAATATTGTAGAAATAATAGCTATTAGATAAAAAAAGATAGCAAATAACAAAATTATAGCAAGAAATTTACTCAAAACATACTTATATGACTTCATAGGTTTGGCATAGATTAATTCATGTAACTTATATTTACGGTCCTCAATTAAAGTAAACGCCCCAAATACTGCAGGCAAAATTCCAGCTAGTAATACCATGTAATCACTATAATATCTTGCATAAGCATTCGTAATTTTCTCTTCATTCTTTATAGAATTAAAATTATTCTCTTCCTCTTCTAAACTGTTACTTAAATTTAAAACATATTGCCTATTTTTATTACCAAATGCCGTGTTTCCACCAAGCATATCATCAATCTCATTAAACCAGTTATCATATATACCATATAGCTCTTCCACATTTTGTTCTAATTTATCTTTACTTATCATTTGATCATAAATATTTTTTAAGTATAATAACTGATTATCAGTTAATTGTATCTTCTTAGTTAACAATTCTGAGTATTTCGTAAAGCTTTTTTCATTCAACGTATACCTTAGGTATTGCTTCATAGCTGATATTGTATCTAAAGTATTCAATGATGTATCTATATGAAATGCGTTGGATATGTATTGATTATAATAAATCGTCCGTATAGTCGTAGCATAATAGCTTTTACCTCCTACTGCCTCATCTAATTCATTCATAATCTTATCAAATTCCTCATTCGTTAAATGGAATGCAATATTTCTGGTATCCGCTTTTTTCGTATAATCAGTATTCATATTTTTAATTGTATTAAGAAGTAGATTTTTACTTTCCTCATTAAAACGTATCTTCCGAGATAAAATCTGATTTTCTGTTTTTAATTCCTCTGTATGTCCTCTAGAATAGTCCTCGAGCATAACAGTATACATAAAATGCATTTCATCCATGGGTCCGGAATACCAATACCACTTTTTAGGAAGGCATTGTGTTATATACATTGCAAGTATTAATCCAAAGGTTAATAATGTAACTAAATTTTTAGGAAAACGTTTCACTTCTATCATTAATAATTTTCTCATCTGATTACCTTACTTGCCTCTCTCTTTCAATTTCCTACGTACAATTGTTAAAAATTAAAATCGCTAAATGCGATGAATAGATTTACACAATCATATTACTCTTTTTTCCATTTATTATCAAGTTTTGTAATTAATTGTGCAAATAACTAGTTCTTTACCTGGTTTAGATGTAATTACAGTTGTTATTACAACATAAACCCTGCAAAAGTACGTCACTATTTCAGCATAGATTAATGGCATTGATACTAACTAATGAAACATATTCGAAAGTCTGTCTTTGGGTAATTCATACAAGTCTGTCCTTGGTTTAATTCATACAAGTCTGTCCTTGGTTTAATTCATACAAGTCTGTCCTTGGTTTAATTCATACATTGACATTTCATATAGCCAGCAATATAATACTTATATTACAAACGTAAGATTTTACGGAGGTTATCCTTATGAAAAAACTACCCCAAATATCCGAAGCAGAATATGAAGTAATGAAGTTGGTATGGAATCACGCACCGATTAGTACCAATGAGGTTACGGATACCTTGGTCAGAACAACGGACTGGAGTCCTAAGACTATCCAGACTCTGTTAAAGCGCCTGGTACAAAAAGGCGCACTTACTTATGAGAAAAACAGCAGGGTCTTTGTCTACACTCCCCTGGTTAGAAAAGATGAATATTTAGATCAGGAAAATAGTTCTTTCTTAAAACGTTACTATGATGGAAACATGGCATCCATGCTTACGAATTATCTGGAAAAGGAAACTTTGTCCGAAGACGAAATAAAAAACCTGCAAACCCTCCTATCCAGCCGAACCAGAAAAGGAGAACAATAAGATGCTTACTTCAATTGGACTGCGGTTTATAATTTCAAATATAACGATATCCTTTTTGGTTATAGGTCTTTTATTGGTGAAAAGAGGGTTTAAAAACCACATAACAATCCGGTTTCAGTATAATCTTTGGTTGCTTTTCCTGCTTCTATTAGCGATTCCCTTTATCCCAGTTAAGCCCTCAGAAACCCTATCGCTTCATTCGGTGCTTTCTTTTTTGGACTCTTTTGGGGCTAATCCAGCTAATACCGCCTTACAGACTGATACAGCCGTAACGGTAACGGACAATGCAAAGTGGTTTCAGGACTTTTATGTCTCAGCAAAACAGAAATCACCTGCCCTGCTTACTATCTGCCTACTAGGTATTTGGCTTGCCGGTACGTTTCTCATGGTGTTTCGCACGCTCCATTCCAATCTTAAAATCAGGCAGTTAGTAAACTCCTCTCTTCCAGTGCAGAGCGAAGGAGTAAAAGCCTTATTAAAGGAGTGTTTGGAGACTTCGGGCATTGATAAGAATATTACTGTTCTAAGCAGTGCATATATAAATTCCCCCATCTCTGTCGGACTGTTTCACCCACGTATTATACTACCGATTCCAGTCATTTCTGACTTTAATGAACAGGAAATCCGCTATATTCTTCTTCATGAGCTGCAGCATTTCAAGCACAAGGATCTACCTGTTAATTATGCCATGTGTTTAGCCGGTATCCTGTACTGGTTTCACCCCTTTGTGTGGCTTGGGCTGAAAGAAATGCGCAATGACCGGGAATTAGCCTGTGATGCTTCTGTTTTAAATCTGCTGGAGGAAGACAATTATTATGATTATGGCAATGCCCTGATTCTTTTTGCCGGTAAACTCTCAAACCCTTCTTTTCCTTTTGCCGCCGGAATCGGAGGTACGACAAAGCAGATTACAAAACGTATTCAAAATATTGCCGCCTTCTCACCTGAAAGCAAGTGGCTGAAACTTAAAAGTAAATTTATTTTTGTAATTACCTTCGTTATGATACTAACCAGTATTCCTTTCCTGTCAGTAAATGCAGCCTCCGATAACCGTTTTCAGTTTAGCAGTTCCAAGGTTGCCTATGAAGATTTAAGTCCCTATTTTGACGGAAATGATGGCAGTTTTGTCTTATATAACCAATCTACCGGCAGTTGGTCCATCTATAATAAAGCAAACAGTGTAAAACGGATCTCGCCTGATTCTACTTATAAAATATACAGCGCGCTGTTTGGTTTGGAAAGGGGCAGTATCACCCCGGAAGCTAATATCCTTCCCTGGAATAAAGAAGAAAATCTCTATGCCTCCTGGAACCGGGACCAGAATCTGGATTCTGCTATGGCAAACTCAGTAAACTGGTACTTTCAGGCTTTGGACCAGAAAACCGGTATGAAGGACTTAAAGAAGTATATGAAACTAACCGGTTATGGCAATGAAGATTTATCCGGAGGACTCTCAAGTTACTGGATGGAATCCAGCCTTAAAATATCACCGGTGGAACAGGTGGAACTGCTGACCAAATTCTATCAGAACGACTTTCAGTTTAAGGACAGCAGTATTAATGCTGTAAAGAATTCTTTGTTAATTACTAAAAATAATGCCGCTTCACTATACGGTAAAACCGGTTCCGGCAGAATTGAAGAAAAAGATGTGAACGGATGGTTTATAGGTTTTGTTGAAAAAGGTGATACCACGTATTTCTTTGCCATGAATATTCAAGGAAAAGACAATGTAAATGGCAGTCTGGCCCGAAATATTGCACTTAATATCCTGAAAGAGAAAAATATTTTTACAACTAATTAGATTCGGATGCCATCTGCGTTTAAATGTATCCGTGAAACCTTTTGATATACGAATCTAATTCAATTAGTAGTAAGTTCGTGTCCGTTGGAGGAACTAAAAAGCGAGAGCAAAAGAAGGCTATCAATTAACTGTCAACACTTATGAATCCTCCGCTGATAACTGTGCATTGAAAATTACTGATATTTTAATGTAAGCCATTCTATTGTTTCATTAAGTCTGCCCTAATCTGTCCTATGGTTTAGGGCCTGCAAAGCTTTCCCCGTTACAATATCCTCTCTCTTCTCCAGCTTAAAGTAATAATTAATAATATCTCTGCCGGTTCCCACCGCATTACCGGAGGCATATCCGTTGGCAATACGCACTGCAACGGATATCTCCGGGTTTTGAGCAGGGGCATATCCAATAAATAGTGCGTGATCCGGTCTGCGGGCGGATTCCTGGGCTGTGCCAGATTTACCGGCAACAGTGATTTTCATGTCTTTTAGTTCTGAGTTATTCTCGGCAAATAACTGCATTCCCTCTTCTACTACTGCCCAGATTCCATCAGGCAAGTCTATTCTGCTTTGTAGCTCACTATCCTTTATGTGACTCTTACCGGTCACCTGGTTTTTCATTTCCTTAATTAGTGACAGTTTATAGCTGGTACCTTTCGTTGCCAGGGTATTCACATATCTGGCTAACTGTACCGTATTATAGCTGTGAGTCCCTTGTCCGATGGCAGACGGGATTGCGTATTTATCTGTAATTTGGGGTTCACTTTCTGCTATCTCAATTCCTGACTTCTTATCAAGATCAAATACTTTGGCATAATTTCTGATATAGCTTAAAGCCTGGGCATCGGAATAAGTACCTCTTCCTTTTAGCCCCAGCCGATAAGAGATATCTCCCAGGTAATCGTTACAGGAGTTCTCTATTGCTTCTGCCGGTCCATTTATTTCTCCATGTCCATAATGTTTCCAGCAGCGCAAAGGAGGTACTACTTTATCAAATATTCCGTCGCAGAAGATTTTAGTATCAGAACCTATTACTCCTTCCTTTAGCCCAGCTATTACAGTAACCGGTTTAAAAGTGGAACCCGGTGCCATTAACTGACCCGTTGCCCGGTTAAATAGAGGAATGGAAAGATCTCTGTACAGTTTATTATAGTACGAAGAATCCATCTGATTGGCTAACCGGTTATTATCATATCCGGGATATGTAACACTTGCTAAAACCTTACCTGTATCAGCTTCCACTACCACTGCGGAACCGGAATAAGGATCAAGGGCCAGGCTGGCAGGCGTAATTTGAAGGTTTTCGATTTTTTTCAGGATAAAGGAATAGGCATTCATGTTATGATTCATAAGGTTACTATAATCCTCATCCTGTTCAGAGAGTACTCCCTGTTCATATAAAAGCCTGCAGGTATCCTCACCGGATACTTCATCACTTTTTAGCAGATATTTAAAGATTCGCTTATCAAAATCCCGATTTTCTTTTAATTGTTCAGCAATTATTTCCGCTAATACCTTGCAGCTCTCTTCCATAGTAAAATAAGCACCTTTTGAACTGATCTTCTTCCTATCAATCCATCCCATACGAAGGGCATATGAAAAAAAGTCATGGATGCTGATATTTTTATCCGACGTCCAGGCTATATATACAAGGTCCTTTTTATCTATGGCAGAGTCTGTCAGGATAGCAAGTTGATCGATGATAAAATTCTCATAGTCCTGTAGTTCTGCTGACTGACTGCTTTTTATTGCTGTACCTTCACTGATTGCACTGATGATTTCATCTAGTACCTCTGCTTTTTTATGTTCTATTTTCTTATAGATTTCCCTCTCAAACTCTGTTGCGGTTTCCGAATTTAACTGTGTAAGGTTTATCACTTCGTTGTTAATTAAAGCAAAATACACATCATAGACTGGGATTTTTATATCAGAGGCATCCCGAACCGCTGTCTTATCAAATTCCTTGGTATTTATAATATTACTGATTAAAATTCCCGCAATATGCTGTTCCAGAATATGATACACGGCAGTCTGCAAGTCCTTGTCAATACTTAAGTATACATCTTCTCCGGGTTCAGGGTTACTGACAAGTTTTTCTTTTGTTAATTCCACTCCAGCCGTATCTACACTGACTTCTGCCTTACCGTCCTTACCCTTTAGCGTACTCTCAAGATATTGTTCCAGACCGGTTTTACCTATACTAGATTGTATCGTATAGTTTGTATTCTTTTCTCCTAGTTTCGACAGCTCCTCCTCTGATATGGGTCCGGTATATCCAAGTATATGGGCAAAGGCTTCCCCACCATCGTAAACACGTACCCAGTCTGTCTCAATCTCTGCTCCTGTCAGTATGTTTTGGTTTTCTTTCACATATATGATTGTCTTTTCCGATACATCTCTTGCTATGGTAACTGGTACATACTTTTGGTAGGTATTCAGAGAAAGCATATACCGTATTCCAAGAATGCCCAAGGTTTCTTCTTTACTGTAAGTTTCTTTCAGCTGATACGCCTTAAGTTCCTCTGCGGTGTATTTATTTTCCCGTTCTGCATATAACCCAAATCGTTTGCTGCTGGCTAAATATTCTATGATATCCTCTGCCCCAGCGTTTGCCTCCTCCTCCGTCATATCCTCTACTCTGGCTTTTCCGAATATATCAGCTTTAAAACGCTGTAACTGAGTACCGTTCACTGTAAATTCATAAGTTCCTTGTTCATTCAGCCTGATTTTTAGTTCATTGTTTATCTTTTCACCATTTTTCATCAAACGACTCACCAGGCTATAGGCTATACGGTTTAAAGTAAGATTACGAATCCGGCTGGTTTTATAATTTCCCATATCTCTTAAGGTTACAGCATAAGCTGCCCTGTTATATGCCAGAGGTTTTCCGTTACGATCATAGATATTGCCCCTGGCACTTTTTAGGGTAATGATTTTCTGGGTCTTTAGTGTAACACTACTTGCATCTTCTGGTTCATTCAAGATTTGCAGTTCATATAATCTTACAATTAAGACCAGAAACATTACTGTCATAATTCCAATTGTGATACAGAACCTGGCAATTCCTATATTGGGTTTTATCTTATTTTTTATAGAAGCTTTCATTTTATTATTCATAGGCAATACATTCACACATTCTTCTGGTTATTTATTGGAATACATTTGACTTGTTACCCGATAATTAATTGCAGCTATTCCAATACCTATAGAGCATTTATTCAGATACTTACAAATCATTTACTTTACGAATCGCGTATTTGGTAATTTAATAACTTATCCACTATATCTTACCTATTATCCGATAAATAATTATCTAATACCCCCTTAACCTTCTTTACCACATACGAGCTTCCGCCCCGATTTTTAACATCTTCCACCATACTCATAATTAAAACCGGTTTTTTGGTCTCTTTATCCGCTGTAAATACTCCGAACCACCCAAGCTCCGTCCCCTTAGTATCCTCTTTTGAAGCTTTGATTTCAGCAGTTCCAGTCTTTCCGGCCAGATTAATATCACTTCTATGGGCGCTGTAACCAGTGCCTGCTTTTGTATTAACTACCTTTATCAGGGCTGTTTTAATCCTCTTCGCATCCTCTGCGGAGAATGCCTGGTTAAGCCATAGGTCTGGTGCTTTGTTCTCTTTCAGCAAAAGATAGGGTTTTACTACATTTCCCTCATTGGCAAAAGCAGTATATAAGGCGGCAAGATGAAGGGGGTTTATTAATATCTGTCCCTGTCCGTAACCGCTGTCTGCCAGCTGGATTTCTGTTTCAATGGTATCGGTATTGGAATACATTGCCTCTGCCATGGAGATTTCAAAGGGGAGCTTCTGATTAAAACCTAACCGGTTTAACTCATGTTCCAGATCAGCCCTTCCGATTTTCAGGGCAGCCTTGGCAAAATAGATATTATCGGAGTAGATCAGGGCATTTTCTAATATAACCGGTTTATAGGTGTGAAGGGTTGTTACAGAATAACCGCCCCAGCTTGCGTCCTTCTTCCAGCTCTTTCCCTCAAAGCCGAAATCCTCCTCTGGGTCAATTGCTCCTGTTGTTAACCCAATTGCGCCAATAATTGGTTTTAGGGACGAACCGGGGCACCACCTTTGGCGAAACCTGTTATAAAGTGGCTTATTCGTATCTTCATTTAACTGATTCCACTGCTTATCTGATAAACCTCTGATAAAATCATTACTGTCAAAAGCCGGAGTACTAACTAAGGCTAAGACTTCCCCGGTGTAAGGATTTAAGGATACTGAGCAGCTTTTATCCTCTTTAAATTCTTCATAGAGGGACTTTTGAAGGCTGCCATCTATGGTAAGTGTAATATCCCTGCCATCCTCTTTGGGCAGGGATGCAAGGATTTCCTTAACCAGCCCGTCAGAGGTGAGGATATCTATTTCATAACCGTCTTTACCTTTTAGTTCTTTTTCATAAAGACCCTCCACACCATTTCTTCCTATGACACTGCTGCTGTTATACCCTTCCCCTTTATGTTTTTCTAAATCTTCCGCCGTGACCTTTTGCACATATCCGGTTAAATGAGCGGCAGCCTTTCCCAGGGGATAGGTCCGAATACTTGTGTCGGTAATCATGACTCCAGGAATATGAATAAGTGAATCCTGTAATTCTTTATTTTTCAGGGTATCAATCCCCGGGTTATCGGTAAGCAAATCGGTTTCATCAAGCTTTTCTATGGTTTTTAGAGGAACAAAAGAGTCGGTTTTAACCCATTTTGCACCCAGGGCTTTTTCAATGGCTTCCTCTTTCATATCAAGGAGTACCGCCAGTTTTTTTATATCTGAAGTACCCTCCTGATTTAGCTTACCTGGCACTACTCCAACAGAAGCTGCGGTTCCTGGACCGGCAAGTACTTCATTGTTACGATCCAGTATTTTTCCTCTTTTTGCCCCATGTCTTGTAACCTTAACCTTATCCGTACTGGTAAGCTTGGGAAATATCATTCTGTCACTCCAGGAAAGTGCATATCTACCTTTATCGTTTTTCGAAAATACCGCCTGATTCTCAAATTCAATGGTTCCAGCTATGCTGTCTAAACTGGTATGATAGGAAATCACCGTATCCGGCACCTGTTCCTTTATCCCTGTTATTTCGGTTTTGATATTCTTCGCTTCAATACCTTCATATATTTTTTGGTTTCTGCTTATGAATTCGTCCTGTGATAGATTAATCTGACTTTGCTCATCCAACAAGGAATACATTGTTTTATAATCAGCTTTTATAAGGCTGGCGAAGTACTTCTTAAGTAAATCCTCCGGCTGGGCTTCTTCTGCCTTATGTCCGGGGACAATATTTCCGAACTGAACGGATCTCGGATTTGTTAACAGTAGAACAATTAGAAATATTAGTCCAAGTAATCCGGTAAACGACACGCTGAGTATAAAATATATATAGTTTTTTCTTCTTTTTTTCTTTTTCCTTGTATTCATGAAAATACCTCCTCTATACTGAAAATCTTACATGTGTAAGATTTATAAGCAAAAAATAATACTCTATCTCTGACTAAAGCGCTGGATTTATATATATAGCTATAAATTTATTAATTAATTGACTAATATGATAATTGGCTTAACTATAACAATATAGCTTTATTATGTGATAATGGTCTTAACTATACCTACATATTTTTGGTATATGATTGGCTTAACTATAACAATATATTTTATTATATGATAATTGTCTTAACCATAACTATATAGTTTTATTATATGATGGTTTTTATATCTTACACCTGTAAGATTTCAAAGTCAAGTTAATTTTTCTTATTACCACCGCTGAACCCCATAAAGACAGACAAATCAAAAGACAAAGCATCACCCGCGAAAAAGCTATTGTAATCAAACCAAACATAGGTATAATTAGAATATACAATCGATTAAGGAGTTTATCATGAAAACAGAACTATATTTAGTAAGACATGGCGAGACAGAATGGAATAAAGAAGGTCGGTTCCAGGGCTGCACCGATATCCATCTTTCAGATGAAGGCATATCACAGGCTCATCGTTTAAAAGATGTTTTTCATAATAATTTTGATTATGTTTATACCAGTCCCCTGACCAGGGCAGTACAGACGGCAGAAATTCTCTGCCAGAATAGCAATATCGTAAAGCCAGTGCTTTTAGAAGGCGTACGCGAAATTAATTTCGGAGCCTGGGAAGGTCTTACCATCACTCAGATCAGAGAACAATATCCGGTTGAATATCATGCCTGGCGCTCAGATGAAGAACTTGGCACACTAGTAGGCGGTGACTTAACTCTGCGTAATGCCAGCAACCGGGCAAAGGACGCGATATTAGGTCTGGCTGAAAAACATCCGGGTAAAAGAACGGTAATTGTTGCCCACGGTGGCATCATAAAAGCTGCATTAATCGGTATTTTTGATTGGAAAATGACTATGTATCACCGTTTCTTCCTTGGTAATACCTCCATCACTAAGATATCCATAGGAAACAGCCAGGTCCCTATCCTGATAACCTTAAATGATACAAGCCATTTACCCGAAGAATATACTCCGGCTTAAATAGAACGGTATAAGATAATCCGTTCTTAATTTTGAAACAACCACGAAAGTTCTGATAAGGACGTAAATAAAAAAAGAAAGGTCATTTTATGTCAATCATAATTGCTTCTGCCCAAATGGAACCCAAAGATGAAGATATTGATGAAAATCTTACCCGGCATTATGAATTAATTAATTTAGCCATAAGCTATGGAGCTAAGTTGATCCTCTTCCCTGAATTGTCGATTACGGGATATGTAAGAGCTTCCGGTAAAAAACTGGCTTTTACAGATGACGACGCCCGCCTGGATGAATTAAGAAAATTAGCAAATACCAATAATATTATTATCATAGCCGGAGCTCCAATAATAATATCTTCTGTTTTGCATATTGGGTCTTTTGTATTATATCCTGATAAAACTGTATCGATTTATACAAAACAGTTTCTTCATACTGGTGAAGATGAATTTTATGCTTCTAATTTTGATTATAATCCCCTTATTCATTATGAAAATGAAGGGATATCCCTTGCCATATGTGCCGACATCAGCAATCCTTTCCATGCCAAGAAGGCTGGCAGGGCCGGCACTACTCTATATCTGGCTGGTATCTTCTACACACCAAAAGCAATGACAGAGGCTTATGAGCAGCTGCAAAGTTATGCGAAAAAGCATTCCATGACTGTGATGATGTCTAATTATTGCGGTGAATCATGGGGACTCTTGGCAGGAGGCAAAAGTGGTTTATGGTCTAAGGATGGGGTCTTAGTAGCCAGTGCTGATGATAAAAGCAGTGGGGTATTAATTGGTGTAAAAGCCAAGGATTCCTGGAGCGGGTATTTTATTAAGGCATAAATAATGATTCTGTGTCCGAAAAGGAATTGTTAATAGTTTCGTTACCTGGAAGTAACGGGCTTAACGCTTCTTACAATTCCTTTACAATAACCTGGTCTAACCTACGTTTTGGAACATGATGGACCTGACTCTCATCTCTCCAATATTTTACATCACCCTCAGCGGTAATATCTTCTAAAACCACTTCTTCCTTGGGATAACCAAGTGCAATTACTAAGGTAATATCATATTCCTCATCAACCTCCAGCAGGTTTTTTAACTGTTCCTTTTTAAAGCTGCCAATAAAGCAGCCGCCAAGTCCCATTTCGGCAGCACCCAGAAATATACTCTGGGCGGCGATTCCTTCATCCATGGTTGTGACTTTATTAATGGAATTATCACGGAGCATAATGATGTAACCGGCAGGGCGTTCCGATGGTATTGGTCCCTCCCAGTCCTTTAAATAACCTGCCCAGGCAACATTCTCAAAAACCTTATCATTCTTTTCTCTGGAATTAACTAATATATATTTTAATGGCTGGCGGTTTGCACCACTAGGAGAGAGTCTGCCATAATCGGCAAGTTCTCTTAACTGCTCCATTGTTATTTCTTTATCTCCGTAAAAACGCCTGTAAGAACGGGCTTGTTTTACTAAATCTTTAAACATACACAATCTCCTCTCGTATAAGCATTCATTCCAATTATTTTACAACTACAAAAGCAAATTTTTAACTCAGGCTTTACTCCAGAATTAATCCACTTTGTTCTGCTAACACCTGATATCTGTTCTTAATTTTTTTATCATTAAAAAATACAGGAAATCTCATATTATAATTACCCCATATGGTGCAGGGATATCTTGTAAAGTAAAAGGTACTGAATAACAGCTCCTCCAAGGTAATTTCCAGTAAAAAATGCAATAATTCAGGATTCAGCTTAAAATAAAGACTCTTTGTCCAGTCATTGCATTTTACATAGTTCTGATTTTCCTTTGACAAGACTTTTAAAAACCCTTCTCTTTGTTGTTCTGTTAAATTCCCGTAATAAAAATCAGCATAGGAATCTTCTTCCCCGTTTAAGGCATATATTTCGTCTAAGAACTTTCTATACCCAGCTTTATCACCCTTTAACACCAGATATTTATACTCCGAAAATCCTTCCTCGATCTGGTTAATGATAATAGCTTGTTTATCTCTTAATTCCTCTTCCCAAACGGAATGTATTCCTGAATTTTTATCAGCCTCTTCTATTACTGACGCTTGTTCCCTGCTGTGTTCCGTAATTTCTCCAATGGTCAAGGAACACTTTGCTATGGCATCCTTTACCTTGTTTTCATTCTTGTTTTCATTCTTGTTTTCATTCTTGTTTTCATTCTTGTTCTCATTCTTGTTTTCATTCTTGTTTTCTTTCTTATTTTTCAAACGAATCCTCAATTCCTGCCCTGTATTTTACCCAAGAATAATGTCCTAGTAATAAGATAATATTATATGCATAATATGCTAAAAATTAATATTTAAAATGATACTCAAATCTAAGAAATACAAATACATATTTTTTATGTACCAATGTATAGTATAAGCCCATCATCTTCTGCTTCCTAAACTTCCTGCTCAAAGCAATCTTTCTTATAATTCCTCCGCATAAGACGGCTGATAAAAGGTTCTCCTGGTTATCATATCTACGAGCATTCCATTATATTCATCTACCTGTAATATAACAACTTCATTCGAGTTCTGATTAGTTATAATCAGCCCCATATCATCTTTGGTCAGGGCTATATGCCTTGGGTAGTTTCCTCCGCTGCTCTTATCCTGTATTTTATTTAATACGCCATCCGGATTTATATCATATACGGCTATGGTATCAGCCCCCCTGTTTGCGGCATACAAAAATCTGCCGTCCTTTGATATATCCAGTGCAGAACCATAACTGGTTCCGGTAAAACCTTCGGGAAGAGTGCTTATTTTCTGTAATAAAGTAACTTTTGGCTCTCCATTTATCTTTTCATATAAAAATACATAGATTTCATTGGAATATTCTGTAATCATATATAGGTAATTCAATAACGGATGGAATTTAAGCTGCCTCGGACCAATGCCTTTATCCAGTTGTAGAAAGGGAAGGTTTTGATTTGGCTTTAAAGCACCCGCTTCTGTATCATATATATAGATTCGGTCCAATGCAATATTCGCTGTAAATACCCTGGTTCCATCAGGTTCCAGTGCACAGCAATGGGCTCTTGTAAGACCTCCGGGTATAATAGGCTCAATCTGAAAGAAATTAAGGACTTTGGTAAAATGGAAATCCTCCACTTTAATTGCTGCAACATGTCCGGTTTCATAAAAAGATGCATACAAAACCTGGCTCTTAGGCTGATAAACGATATGGCACAGTGCACCCCCTGTAAGTTCCAGTTTATCCTTTAATATATATTTGTCCTCCTGCCGTTGAAAGCACAGCACTGCTCCGCTCCCGTCATCTTCTCTAATACCGAAGCATATATCATGATAAGTGCATAAATATGATGGTGCAGGGACCTTATCCTCCCACAGGATTTGATTAAATTCCAGACGGCTTGTCATTTCATATAAAGCAATCGAAGCTTCCTGTGCATTTCCAGGTCCATATCCAGAGATCAATAATTCTCTCATCTTATTCTCTTTCATTTTGATCCTCCATTCAAAGCCGAATAATACTCGTAAGCACTAATATTCCCCAAATTTTTCTGACCGGAGACAAGTAGTTTTAGTTACCCCATCAAAACTTGTCCCGGTCATATAATACTTCCGTTTCTGCTTTATTTTTCTTCCTTTAGCTTCTAATTATATTTAACCCCTGCTATCCCATATGTATTAATTTGTAAATCAACGGGATAAAGTCTCTAACTCTTATTTTAACTCTCAAAGGGAAGATTGGCAATCTTTTACTTACGGAAAATTAAAATTATTTATTCATTTTCACCAATACAGTATCAAGCAAATGAATATTTTTGTTTAATTAAACCAAATAAATACATAATATGACATATTAGGCAATTATTAGACAATAAATGATTTTAGGCAGCTAATCCCATTAAATTTTTTTAAATTTTCATTGAATTCAATAAATACAAATTGTCGCTAAATATGGGATAGCTGTTGTTCATGATTGTCTTTTGATAATATTAATAATCCAAACTTCGCATTTATTTTTGTCTTGTATACTTGATAAAATCAGCAAGGAAGTTGATTAAGAAAGCATTGATTATGCTATGTTTCATAAGCTTAGGATTCTGAGCCTGGAATTCACTAATGACTTTTTCAGGTGGTAAAGCAAGACCCAAAAAGCACAAACTCCTCGCTATACTCGTCAAACAGTGTGCATTTTGAGTCTAAACCACCTGAAAAAGTCATAAGTGAATGATCAGACTCAGAATAAAGCGCTTATGAAACATAGCATAATCATGCTTTCAATTTAGCTTTAGGGCTGATTTTATCAAGTGTTTTTAAGTTTATTAACTGCGAAGTTTGAGTGAATAATATTAAGAACAGAATACAATTCCAGAATAATATCGCTAATATAAATACAAGATGAAGCTAAGGAACAGTCCTTGACTTCATCTTGTATTTATGGCTAATACTATATAATTTATTTTGAAAATATCTATTGTTATCTCTAATGCAGATATCACCTGTAAACATCGTTCTAATCCTTATGATGTTATCTGTAATTATTACTGCAATCTTTTTACAGATATCTTCTGCAATTATTGCTGCAATCTTTTTACAGATATCTTCTACAATTATTGCTGCAATATCTATAGCAGATATCTTCTGTATATATTGCAGCTATACCTATAGCAGATATCTCCTGTAAAATAGTGTAACTATTATCATTGATTATATTCCCAGCAATTCATATACCTCTTCCAATGTACTCATCTCACAGACTTTTTCGGAAAGCTGCACAGCTTCTTCATAAGAGGTATTGCGAATAATATTTTTTACATTCGGTATTTCAGCTGCCGACATGCTGAATTCATCAAGTCCTAACCCCAAGAGAATTTTAACTGCCCGTTCCTCACTGGCAAATTCCCCACACATACCTACTTTAATCTTTTCATGACTATTTTTACCGTCATGACCAGTTTTATCGTCATGACCGGCTTTAATAACCCGTTTAATACTTCTTAATACCGATGGATGAAAGGAATTATACATTGGTGCAATCCGTTTATTTCCCCTGTCCACCGCCAGCATATACTGAGTCAGGTCATTGGTTCCGATACTGAAAAAATCTACTTCTTTTGCGAAATCCTCTGCCATCATAACGGAAGCCGGGGTTTCAATCATCATGCCAACCTGAAGGTTTTCGTCAAAAGCAATATTTTCGCTTCTAAGTTCAGCTTTACATTCCTCCATAATCGCTTTTGCCGTACGTAGTTCTTCAACAGATATAATCATGGGAAACATAACCCGAATCTGCCCGAAGGCACTTGCACGGAGTATGGCCCTTAACTGGGTCTTAAACATAGGTTTAAGTTCCAGGGAAATCCGAATAGCCCGCCATCCTAAGAAGGGATTTTCCTCTTTATCAAATTCATAATAGGATAATGCCTTATCTCCCCCAATATCAAGGGTTCTTATGGTCAGTTCGCTGCCACACAGTTTTGCTGCTTCCTGATATACCAGAAACTGCTCCTCCTCTGTAGGGAAATGAGTATTCTCCATATAAAGGAATTCACTTCGAAATAGCCCAATTCCATCTATATTATAGTTAACTGCATTTTTAATATCTTTCACATTGCCTACATTGGCACATAAATGAACTCTTCTGCCATCTTTTGTCTCCGCCGGAAAATTGTTTAATTCAGCTAATTCAAGCTGCCTTTTCTCATACTCTTTACGAAGGGCTGTATACCTGGCAATTGCTTCTTCCTCCGGGTTGATAATAATATCGCCCCTGCCTGCATCTAAAATAATAAAATCCCCGTTTTCTGTCTCCTTCAATATATCCTTAACGCCTACTAAGGCCGGTATACCAAGCCCTTTCGCCATAATGGATACATGGCTTGTAACTCCGCCGTCCCTCGTTATGAATCCAAGAATATACCGAAGGTCAAGACCAGCTGTATCCGTAGGCGTCAAATCCTCCGCTATTAATACAACCGGTTCTTTAATAGAATCAAAGGGATTTAAGTCTATTCCATTAAGATTGCATAATAACCGGTAACGAATATCTTTGATATCTGCGGCCCTTTCCCGCATGTAGTCATCATCCATAGCTTCGAAGATGCTTATAAATTCTGCGGCTGCCTCTTCTAAGGCTGCCTCCGCATTATATTTATCTTTTATCTTCCTTGTAACACTGTCATAAAGAGCTATGTCCTTAACCATTTCCAAATGGGCACCAAAAATACTATTGGTCTTAGCCAGCTCCATAAGCTCATTTGTTGCTTTCGCAACAGCAGCTTCATACCGGTTTAGTTCCCTGGTAATTTCTTCTTCCTGTATCAATCCGGTATTTATTATAAGCTCCGGTTTTTTCACCAGGAAAGCTTTGCCCATAACAATACCCTTTGAAGCTGTCTTTTCAACTTTTATGGCTTTCATATCCCAGCCCTCACTCTTCTCCTAATCCACCGGCTATGGCATCAATTAACTTCTTTAAGTCCTCTTCTTCCGTTTCACCGCTGCATTCCACCGTAATCTCCGTACCGCAGCGGATTGCAGCTGCCATAAGCATAAGGATGCTTTTGGGATTTACGCTTCTTTCGCCGACGCGGATTACAACCTCCGAAGAGCATTTCGATGCCACCTGCACCAGCTCGCCTGCCGGTCTTGCATGGATTCCTGATTTATTAATAACCGTAATTTTCTGACTAACCATACGTACTCTCCTCTCACTTTAACTATATCTTTTGATAATTGCGAAACTCTACTATTGTATCTATATACTATGCAATTAATACAATTCAGAGTTGAATCTTCCCAGTGGGTAACTGAAGCTATGAAATTCGTATTAATTGTAGGGTATATTCAGAAAACTAAATAGTTCGCAATTACCAATACCTATATTTTAGTTTGTTTCATTTATGCTCCAAAATGTTCAAATAAAATTCTCTCTGCTTCTCCGTTCCACAAGCCCTTATGCGCCTTGCAGGATTCGGACAGTTTTTTAAACAAAGGATCTGTCTTGCCTAATTCTTCAAAATCCTCCAGTGCTGTAAGAGGCATATTAAACTGGGTATAAGTCAGTTTTTTGCCCCCTGGGATTTTAGGAAGGTTCAAGGTAGCTTCTGCAATACTGTCAATACCGCCTACATGGGTTACCATTACTGCGGGTTCAATAAGTCCTTTGGAGGATAAATCAATGGCTTCCACTAAATCGTCTGTATTACCGCCGGTTGTTCCCAGTAAGTGTGTGCTGGTATAATGGGTATTATACAAATTGATTTCTGCTTTAAACTGATTATCGGTAGGACCTGCAAAAAAGTTCATGCAGCCGTCAAAGGCTAAGAGGGTATCACCCATTTCAGCCACCTGTTTAATCGGTACATATACAAATACGTCATCATAACCATGACCGTCTGTTAATTTCATAAGATCTTCAATGGGATTTTCCATTGCAGCCGTATTGGCATAGATCAGTTCAATTCCTTTTTCTGATGCGGCAGTTTCAGAAATTACTTCTCTTGCTCTTTGGATTCTGTCATCACTGATATCCGTAACTACGATGCGTTTCGGCTTGTTCTGCGTATATAAACCATAACTTACCGCACCTAGTCCCATAGGACCGCAGCCTCCCATGATTAAGATATTACCGCCTGCCTTCGTTCCCATAGCATGGTTATAATTCTGCTTATTGGTATGGTAGTTGGCATGATAACCTCCGATAATACAGCTCATGGGTTCACCAAGAGATGCCTGGAAGTAGCTTTCTCCATCATAATTTAAAAGGCAGCCAAGTTCCATAACTTCCTGAGGTATGATGCAGTAGGTACAGGCACCGCCGAAGAATTCATAAGAATATCCGGGGGAAGCTAAGCTTCCTTTGTAGTTAAGGGCTGGCTGGAGTGCAAACTTCTGACCTGGTTTAAACTGACTTTCCCATTTAGAACCTACCTTTACGATATCTCCTGCAAATTCATGTCCGATAATAATGGGGTTGGTATCGATGTTCTGAGGTGCTCTTTTATGATTTTTCCCTTGTTTTACTAATTTATAGGTTGACATACAGATACTGTCACTGATTACTTTAACTAAGATTTCATCATCTTTTATTTCCGGTAATTCAAATTCTTCTAATCTTAAATCATCCATTCCATACATTCTGACTGCTTTTGACTTCATATCATTACCCTCCTTTACCCCAGGTTTTCCTGTGGTATGACCTTATCTTGTGAGGAATTGATTTCTCATAAACCGTTTTAGCGTATACAAACCAAAGGGTGAGAAATCCTTGTAATTTCACACTCACATATATTGATAGTTGCGTTTTCTACTTATTTATCAGCTCTTGTTATTTATTTCACTTTGATTATTTATCGCTGCTCTGATTAGTTATCTCTGTTCTGCAATTAATAATCACACAAATCCTTTACAAATTTATAATCTCAACTTTTTTCATTAGCTCCTCTACCAGTTCCCTTGCAGGCGGCTTCGTTCCTTTGGTGGTTACTGCTCCGGCTGAAGCTGCTAACCCTAGCTTTGCACACTCCTTAAGATCAAGTCCCTTATCAATTCCATAAGATAATGCGGCCACCATGGCATCTCCTGCTCCTACGGTGGAGTGGGCTTCTACTCTGAGACCCGGGCATTTTACGATCTGGTCTTTGGTTAAAAATAGTGCTCCCATTTGTCCCAGGGAGACGGCTGCCATCTCAATCCCTTTTTGAAGCAGCTTCTGTCCCATCTTAACCAGTTCTGCTTCATCCGCCCGGTAATCCATGTGATAATATTCCTCCAGTTCGGCACGGTTGGGTTTTATATAATCCGGACCAGCTTCCAGGGAATGTATGAATAATTCTCCATCGGCATCCAAAAATACTTTTGCGCCTTTCTCCTTTACCTTACCAATCAGCTCCTTATACACCGTTTTGCTGATTCCATTGGGAATGCTTCCTGCCAATACAAATAAAACATCTTTTCCAGCATATCCGATCAACTTCTGAGTTAATTCCTCTAATTCCGCTTCACTTACCTGAGGTCCAGGCTCATTTAATTCTGTCACAAAACCGGCTGCTTCCAGGACTTTTAAGTTGGTTCTGACTTCGTTCTTAATCTCAACAAAATCGGATTTTATTCCCTGTTCCTTTAATACTTTTTCAATCAGGTTCCCGCCGCTGCCCCCTATAAAACCGGTTGCAATGGTTTCACCCCCCAAAGCCTTAATGGTTTTGGAAACATTAATACCTTTTCCGCCCACATCGGTAATCACGCTTTTCAGACGGTTTAAACTTCCCTGTTCCAAATGATCTAACTCAACGGTCTTATCAATGGCAGGGTTCATAGTTACTGTTATAATCATGGAATCACTCCTTACCTGTAAAGGTCTGATATATTTCGTCTACACTGCTTTTAATCAAATCATCAACTGCTTCTGTGGTGGATAATTTTTCAGCAATATTAGCTAACACATCCAGGTGTTCTTCTCCAACACCCGCAATACCGATAACTACATAAACCAGTTCATCCTTCCACATGGTGCCTTCCGGAAATATCATTACAGCTATACCGGATTTTTTAATATCCTTTTTCGCTTCCTCCACCCCATGAGGAAGTGCAATACCATTACCGATATTGGTGGAAAAGGTAAGTTCCCTCTTTAACATTCCATCTATATAACTTTCATCTACATAACCGCTTTGATATAATAACTGACCAACTTCTCTTATTACATCTTCTTTCGGTTTTGCTTTACAGTTTAGTATAATATTATTTTTTTGTAGTAAGTCCACTGTATTCTGTTCCTTTCTATTAAAACTTATCTGTTAACGGCTTCTGTTCATGGTTCTATTATAACCTTACCTGTCTTCCTATTTCAACGAATACAAAAATGAGTTTGACACTATCCGTTAGCGACATTATTAAACTACGAATTACCATAAGTTTCCATGCAGATATTACACTTGATCCAGGTAATGATTAAAGTAATTTTTAAGTTCCCTGGAGATATAGTTTTGAACCCGGTCTTTCTCACCTTGAAAAATAAGACGTAAAAATTCATCATCTTCAATAAGCCTGCTGCTTAAATGCCCCATAATATTCCCATTTTCCTTATAATGGGAATCATCAGGGATCAACATGATAATCACGGCATGAACCTTCATAAAAAATGGATCTTCGAACTCCGATAATTCCTTGGTGACGCAGACCGAGAAACTTGGCTTTACCGCACCTTTCGTACGGGTGTGAAGGAGTGCAAAATCATATTCCGGAATAACCTGGGAGGCAATTTTTTCCCTTCTTTTAATATCCTCCTGAATCAGCAGCCGCCTATCATTATAAGGGGTTAACTTTTCGGTAACCGCCACCAGTAATTCTTCAAAGGTAATGAAATTACTGACTTTGAACATGAGAAAATCATTTATAATAGTTTTTATCTGGGTCGCTGCAAAATTAACCTGCTCAAGCTGTTCAGAAAAATCTTTATCAAACTTACTTCTCTTTGGAGTCTTTGCATACAATCGCACCTTGGTTTCAATCTGCTCCAAATCAGAGTCAATGAGTAAGGGACTTACCCGGATTACCTCTATATTTATGTCCTCAAGTTTAATACTGGAAATTAAAAAGTCCAGTTTCTTAAGCACTTCAGGGGTTAAATCCTCTTTGCCGTAAGTAGTGATTTCCGCTCTTTCTTTTAAATAGCGAGTCAGTTTGGTATGCATTAATCTTGAAATACCAATGCCACTGGCACATACGATACCGATATCCACCCGGCGTTTACTTTCCTTCTGATTTTCGAGGCGGACTCCGGCGGCTCCAAAATGCATGGATAAAAAGCCGATTTCCTCCTCCGGCACCTTATAGCCATACCGCTTTGTAATGAAAGCACCAACTTTTAGGCATTTTTTAAAAATATCCGGATAGGTTCCTTTAATCTCTGTTAATAAAGGATTTGAGATAGTCATATGATTTTTAAGCCGGATAAAAGTCGGCTGTAAATGAGCCAATAAACCAACTACAAATTCCTCATCCTGCTTCAGTTCATAGGCCAGCTCCTCATCATAGACATCAATCATGTCATTAATAAAGTTAAGGAGTTCTTCCCGTTCCTTAAGATCCTCTATTTCAATTTCTTCATTTATATATTGTAATTTTGAACCTTTTATATGCAGCAGCACATAGGCAACTTCTATATCAGGAATTTCAATCTGAAATTCCTCTTCCAGAGAATTGGCAATATGCAGTGCCAAATCATAATCTTCATCTTTACTCAGCTTTTCCAATAAATCATTATTCGGTTCAATGATTTCTTCCTGAAGGATACGGTTAACAGCTATGGTCACATGCAGAATCAGCCCGATATAGGAATTCTCCGTAAGCCGCAATAACCGTTTGTCACGTATACTGTTAAAACAGGTTATGACCTGTCTTAATACCTCATTATTAATCAGGTTGTAAATATTTTTTCCTTCGGTATCCCTGATTACTTCCAGTATGGACCTCTCATTATCTCCTGAAAGGTTCTTCATGATTTTAGTGTCTATATTTTCATCAATAAATTTTCTGACCGCAAGGCGGTAGTTCTTTTCACTGCCTTCTAAGGCTACTCCGTATCCCTGTTTTCTTATAATTTTTAAATCAAACTGGTGGAACCAGTCTTCAATCGCTTCCATATCATTGCTGATGGTCGCTTCACTTACTCCGAAGATATTACCGTAATAGTATAATTTCTTAGGGGTCCTGTCTTTTAGTATTTCTAAAATCAGTCTCTTTCTTCTGTCTTCCTTATCCCCAGAATCGATTACATCCTCCTCCTTTAAGTCCGACAGTAGATTCTTTTTATCCGCTTCTTCTCCGTCCAGCCAGATTCCGATCCCGGTTTTGGTCTGCAGCATGACCTTGTACTTTCTTAAAGAAGCATCAATAAATTCAAGCTCTCTTTGTACCGTCCTTTTACTAACCTTTATTTCATCAGCCAGTTTCTTAACTGATACGATCTGATCTTCCTGTAATAAAATAAGCAATATCTGACGAAGCCGCGGTGAAAAATCCATATCCTTATCCCTCCTTTTCCAAATGAATTATCAATATATTTCCGTATACTTCCCAATATCATTACCAGTTCAAGTACCATTACATAACCGTTGATGACACTATTTTTCCTTGTACTTGATTTAACGCAGAGAAATATGTACGAATAAGGGTATTGCAAAATGCAACTACCCTTTTCGTACAAATCACGCTCTATTTATTCTGCTTTAATTCTTCTACCAACATGTCATATTCCGGTGCTGAAAGGAAGTTTTTAATTAAAACCAGTTTAGCCTTGGGATTACTGTGGGCTGCACGTTCTCCAAGCTCTGCATGGGTCACTACAATCTCTGCATCCTCTGGAATACTAGAAACCGGTGAGTGAACTACATTAATGTGTCCTAATCCTGCTGCGGCAAGCTTTTTACGAAGCACCGTTGCTCCCATAGCGCTGGATCCCATTCCTGCATCACAGGCAAATACGATATTTTTAACATTTGTGGTGTCAATGCTTACTGTATCTTTTTTAATTCCTTTGGAAGCTGTTTTCATATCCTGAACCATTTGTTTTGCTGCTTCCATGTCTTCATCTTTTCCAAAGATTTTTAATAATGGAACTGCTACCACACAAGAAACCGCTGTGGCTACCAGTACACCTAAGATTACAGGAATATATCCGGTCTTAGGAGTCATTGCAAGTACTGCAAATATACTGCCCGGAGATGCTGGTGCTACTAAGCCGCCGCCTAATAAATTAAGTGTAAAGATACCACTTGCTCCACCTGCTATAACTGCTAATAATAAGGTAGGATTCATTAAGATATAAGGGAAATATATTTCATGAATACCGCCTAAAAAGTGGATAATGATTGCACCGGGTGCTGAGCTTTTTGCAGAACCCTTACCGGCAATACAATATGCCAATAAAATACCAAGTCCAGGACCGGGGTTTGCTTCTAATAAGAAGAAAATGGATTTACCGATCTGTTTGGATTGCTCCATACCCATCGGTGATAAAATACCATGATTCACTGCGTTGTTTAAGAATAATACCTTTGCAGGTTCGATAAAGATACTTGCTAAAGGAAGTAAACCGTGATCAACGAAGAAACCAACACCTGCCTGCATAATGTTATTTAACTGTGTAACAACCGGAGCAATGCCTAATAATGCAAGGATTGCAAGGATTGCACCGAGAATACCAAGAGAAAAGTTGTTTACGAGCATTTCAAAACCTGCTTTTACTTTTCCCTCGATTACTTTATCAAACTTTTTAAGGAGCCAGGCACTTAAAGGTCCCATAATCATTGCTCCTAAGAACATAGGAACATCCGCACCAACTATGACACCCATGGTTGCTATTGCACCAATAACTCCGCCCCTGTGACCGGCAACCACTTTACCTCCGGTGTAAGCAATTAATAAGGTTAGTAAGGTTGTTGCCATAGGAGTTACCAACGCTGCGAGCTTTTCATTCGGTAACCATCCGGTAGGAATAAATAGTGCAGTAATAATACCCCATGCTATAAATGCTCCAATATTCGGCATTACCATACCGCTTAAAAATCTTCCAAACACTTGAACTTTTTCTTTCATTTCTTACCCTCTCTTCTGAATATTAATCAATCAGTTAATATCATTTTCTGAAGAAAAGACTGGCCAATCATCTTCTTAAGATAGTTTAATTATAACGGTAATACCTGTATAATTTCAACTTTAACAAACGTCAATTTGTCGCTATTCAATAATGACATGACTAAATACCGATCTTATTTAGGCACAATTCACAGTATTGGTGATTTTTATAGAACAAAGTATCAGTTTACAAAACACTTTCGCGCCAGAGCGGATTATGCGATAATAAACTTTCTCTTTGCCAGATGTGCATCCATTACAGAGGGTTTTTATTTAATAGGATGCAACTTTCTATTACATAAAAAAAGCCCAACAAAGCAAAGTCTGAGTCAGGCTTTCTGATTTTAAACCATAAAACTGATAAGGATAAAAATCAAAGTCAATATTAAATATGCAAGAGTAAGCAGCAATAAAATCCGCATAATTGTAAAGATGACCTTCCACATCCGTTTACTAAGGGTTTCCTCTGCCTCGTAAACAGTATAGTTCACAATATCCTTTTTAGCCTGAGCAGCAGAAAGGGCAAGAATAAGGCTCCAGGCGATATATAAACATACTTCTGCCAATACCGAAAGTCCTGCATAGGGTATTGGCAGCATTTCAAAAATAAACATCCAGGGTACCAAAAGAGCAACCAAATATACTGCAAAATGGATCAAACAAATATCCAGTCTGTATTTAACCTTTTCATTCATCGAAGAAACCTCCCAAATTCCATCCGGCCAATCAAGTACTCCTAAGAGCATAAGACCCCTTAAAATAAGGCAGCACGATATTAGTGTATAAAATAATGCAGAGCCGGATTTACTAAAAAACTGCTGCATAGTTTATAAGACTTCTACTATCGCTTTAAGAATAATAGAGTTTTAGGCTATATCGCAGCAGTCCTTTTATTGCTATTAAGTTTTGCAGAAATCCTTCAATTTATACATGTCGTCCTTATTCCAGTTCTAGTTGCTCCAAAATATGATTTTCCTCCAGATCTTTAAGCGTACGCTTTCCCAAGTGACTGAGTAATTCAGCTTTATCTGCCCAAAGATACTCGGTATGTTCTTCTGATAAAGTAACCTGATCCGTATCGCAACTGCACAGATAATTAATGATGACTACCTGCCTGTAATCGTGGGTTTTAAAAGAGGTGGCAAAGAGCAATTTTTCAACAGTAACCGTAAGACCGGTTTCTTCTTGTATTTCTCTTTTCAGACCGCTGATTAAATCTTCTCCAAATTCTAACTTACCTCCGACGAATTCCCATATTCCCCCGGCTATTTTATTTGTTTCTGTCCGTTTTACGATAAGTGCCTTCCTATTATATAAAATGATAGCTTTCATCGCATTTATTATAATGTTGTCCATAACTTCACCTCTTGTCATTCAAGAATCAGACCAATCTCAGATAACAGGCTTACTGCATCCGTATAAGAGAATTTTGCATCCTTTAATGTATTATCCAGAATATTGATTCGAAGACATATCGCTTCTCTGAAATCTGCCTTTTTTAACATATTCTTCTTAAAGGTGGCACCTTCTAAGTTACATCCCATAAACGATGCCCCTTCCAGATTACACTCTTCAAAATAACATCCTTCTAAATTACAACCGTCAAAATGATAGGCTTTTAATTTCATATTAGTAAAAATATTATATCTCAACAAACAGTTACTAGTCTTAATAAAGGGCATGGAAACACCATGAGTATTCGCAACATCCCTCCAGTTAATCCCGATTAACATACAATTATAAAATTCACAGTTAAACATATCCGAATATTTCAATTCTATATTCATTATGGTGCAGTTATAGAACCGGCAGCTTCGGAATGAACAGTCCTTTACCGTAATCTCATTCACCATACAATTATAAAACTCACAATCCGTAAAACTTTTATCCATTAATTCCGTACATTCTGACTGACGGAACTCATCGCCCTCATAACTCTCCATATTGCTCCTCCAAACGTTGATATGATTTAGCCTAATTTAAATCTATCATATTAAATGAATTCTGAAAACCTTTTTTTATTTTTCTTTCGATAAGGAGGCTCTGGTTGCTTATTTGGGTTGAAGCATACAAATCACTTTTAATATTTTATTATAAGGTGTATAATCTCAAAGTACAGAAAATCCTTTCTATCCATCAGGATTACTGTATACTTTACATATGTTTTGATTTTCGCTGCTGATAAACCTAATAAATTACGGAGGAAGAGGAATGCTTAAAAGAATATATGCAAATTATAAAGACATTGTTCTGCTTGGTTTATTGGGTGTTATGATAGGACTTACTGTAGGCGCTATCGATGCGCTGTTTGGAAGAGTGTTACTGACAATTACTGCGTTCAGAGAACAGAATGTATATAAACTGCTGCCGTTTCTTCCTATTATAGGTGTATTTATTACTTATGTATATACCAGATATGGCAAAGACATTATCAAAGGCATGAACCTGATTTTCAGTGCAGGCTTTAATAAAGAAGAAACTATACCAAAACGTTTGATTCCTTTTATTATGGTCAGCACCTGGCTGACTCATTTATTTGGCGGAAGTGCCGGTAGAGAAGGCGTTGCGGTACAAATCGGCGGAACCTTCGCCCATAACCTCGGGAAACATATGAAACTGGAAGACCACCACAAAATCCTGGTGGTAACCGGTATGGCCGCTGGATTTTCCGGTTTGTTTCAAACTCCGTTAGCAGCTGTTTTCTTTGCAATGGAAGTAATGGTAGCCGGCGCCTTGGAATACAGTGCGCTGTTTCCCTGTGTAATTGCCGCCTTTACGGCAAGTTACACTTCACATTACTTAGGTCTTGAAAAATTCAGTGTTAACTTATCAGACAAAACAGGTCCCCTTGAGGTATCCTTTTCCTTCCTTATCAAAGTAATTATGATCGGCGTCCTTTTTGGAGTTACCGGAGGTCTGTTTGCTCATACCTTAGCAAAGGTAAAAGCATTCTTAAATAAGCTCTTTAAAAATCCTATACTTAAAATATTTATAATCGGATGTTTGTTAAGTATAAGTCTGATGTTTATTCATCATGGAAGGTACAGCGGTCTTGGTACGAACCTGATTGGGGGGGTCTTTGGAGGAGACACCATATATCCTTATGACTGGATATTAAAATTTATTTTTACCATATTGACTTTAGCTGCAGGATTTCAGGGCGGGGAAGTGACCCCTTTGTTTGCCATCGGATCGGGCCTTGGCGCATTTTTAGGCAGTTTATTGGGTCTGCCCACCGCCTTAGCCGCAGCTCTTGGATATACCGCCGTATTTGGAAGTGCCACCAATACTATGCTGGCTCCTATCTTTATTGGAGTTGAAGTATTTGGTTTTTCCTATCTTCCCTACTTTTTTGTGGTTACCGCATTTGCCTATGTATTCAACGGAAACAAAACAATCTATGCTGCCCAGAAATCCATGTACTAGACTAAGGCTTTTTGAGGGTTTGCCTATTAATTATATGGTCGTCAGCTTAATGATAGCTTTTTCTAAAATATCAAATCCTGCTTCCAACTGCTCGTCTGTAACCACCAGCGGGCTTAAGAAACGTATAACATTATCATAAGTTCCAGCACTTTCAATAATTAAGCCGTTCTTTACACATTCTTGTACCAGTCCTGCCACAAGTTCCTTATTGGGTTCTCTGGTCTTTGCATCCTTAATAAATTCGATGCCAAGCATTACGCCAATTCCGCGGATATCTCCGATTACCGGATACTTTTCTTTAAAACCTCCAAATCTTTCTTTGCATTTTTCTGAAATTGCAAGCGCACGGTCACACAGTTTATCCCTTTCAATAATTTCTATTACCTTAAGAGCAGAGGCACAAGCCAGGGCATTACCGCTGTAGGTTCCTCCAATGGTTCCCGGAGTAACCGCATCCATAATCTCGGCTCTTGCCGTAACCGCAGACAAAGGCACGCCGCCTGCTATGGATTTTGCTGTAGTAATTATATCCGGTGCACAGCCTTCCTCCTCCCAGTAGTTTGAGACAAACAACTTACCGGAACGGCCAAAACCACACTGAACTTCATCTGCAATTAAGAGAATCCCCTTTTCATCACAGATTTTACGGACTGCCTTAACCCATTCAATAGGTGCAGGTACGAAACCACCTTCTCCCTGTACCGGTTCTACTACAATAGCAGCCACATAATCTGCTGGAGAACAGTCTTCGAATACACTGTTTAATCTGCCGATATAATACTGAACTGCTTCTTCATCGGTAAATCCCTCTGGTTTTCTGTACAGGTAAGGAAATTCTGCACGGTATATACCGTCTGGGAAGGGTCCCATTCCCCTGGCGTAAGCTTTCTTGGCAGTCATTGTCATGGTAAGGGTGGTTCTGCCATGAAAAGCTCCGGAAAATACGATAATATTAGGCCGTTTGGTATAAGCCTTTGCAATTTTAACTGCATTTTCATCTGCTTCTGCACCACTGTTTACAAACATCGTCTTTTTGGTATCACCCTTAACTGGCACAATATCGTTCATTTTTTCAGCCAAGGATATATAGCCTTCATGGGTAACAATATTCATCATGGCGTGGAAATAATGATCTGCCTGGTCTTTTACTGCTGCTATTAATTCCGGCTGGCTGTAACCAACATTCAAAACACCGACACCACCTACCCAGTCTAAAAATATATTTCCATCCACATCTTCAAACATAGCCCCTTCTCCCCGTTTAATCACACAGGGATAATTACAGCGGATTGCACCGGGAATTGCTGCTGCTCTCCTGTCAATGATTTCTTTCGCTTTCGGACCTGGCAGGGTCTCGGTAATTATTTTTGGTAATGCAGTTTTTAACATATTGAATTCCTCCTAATCGATTCATAGAAAAATTTTTAATATAATGAACGGTATATACCATAAACCGTCTCTTTATCCAGTTCCACATAATTATTAGCCATAAGCCGTCCCTGCTTTTCCATAACAGATGCCGTGAATTCCTCCAGCTGGTCCTCTCTAACCCCATACTGGCTCAATGCTTTCTTAGGAACGATGTGGTTAAATAACTCTTCCAATTCTTCATAAACCCTGTCTGCACTGCAATGTAATATACCTGCTAAAAATGTATTTAACTGCTTTATCCTGCCATCGGGATGAAGTCTTTGATAAGTTTTAAAAACTCCGGTAAATATAGCATAATTGGATTCCCCGTGAGGTACATGATACGCCGCGCCAAAGGGATAACTCATAGCATGGACTGCCGCCGTACCTGCATTGCCAAAAGCAATTCCTCCATAAGTACTGGCGTAAAGAAAATCTGAAATCAGAGGTATTCTGGCTTCCTCACCGTTTTTAGCAATTACCTGATACCCTTTTATCAGTATCTCCATGGCCTTTAAAGAGAAAGTCTCAGTAAAGGGATTCGCTTTGGGAGACAAATAGGATTCAATCGCATGGATAAAGGCATCAATGGAACTGGTGGCAAAGTAAGGAAAGGGCAGTTTCTCAAGTAATTCCGGGATTAACACCGCATAATCTGCAAACAGTTCATCGACCGCAAGACCAAGCTTTGTGTGTCTGGAGACAAGTTCCAGAATCGAGATATTGGTAACTTCACTGCCTGTTCCGCAGGTGGTAGGCACTAATATCAGCTCTTTCTCCTTAAAAAGCTCAAGCTTTCTGTCAAATAAATCTAAAACAGGTGATACCTTCTTTAGTGCAAACAGCTTTGCTACGTCAAGAATAGTACCACCTCCTATGGCAATTACTCTGTTATATGAAATATCTTTGAGATCGGCATATATTGCTTCTACCATTTCATCATTTGGTTCTCCTGCACCGTACTTTCGGAAGAACACCACTTTAGCTTCTAAGGGAATATTATTAAAATAATCCTGAAAAGTATGTTCACTGGTTATAATTAAATCTTCTTTCCCGATGCGAAACGTATCACAAAATTCTCTGCAAGTATCATACTGCTGAATTGTGGTTTTCAATCTGAACTGTTTCATAATCCTCCTGTTTTCTAAAAAGGCATTCAATTGATATGAATGAAAGGGGTAATCTTCCCATAAGAAATCTTTATTCTGGATAAAGACTTCTAAGGTATTTTCTCCTGCTATGCCTTATCTTTATGGGTTTAAGTTATTGATTGGGAAATATCGTAACACAAAAAAATGATACAAACAACGTCCATGAGCATAAAAAACATTGTAATTTTTGTGCTGGACAACCGAGAATTCATATTTTATAATGAATTTGTGTAAATAAAAATACTAGGATATGGATTTTAAATACATAGATAGAAATCCAGAAAGGAGCAGTATGGCTGTTAGTTTAAACGAGATCTATTCCGACACAAAGCAAAAATTTAAACTGGATCTGCTTGCGGGCAGGGAAGGTCTTAAAAATACCGTAAGCTGGGTTCACCTTATCGAAGATGTTACCACAACGGACTTTATCCGCGGCAGTGAACTAATTATCACTACAGGACTGGGGGTTAAGGATGAATACTGGCTGGAACACTTTATTGAGAGCCTGTCCATACAAAAAGCCGTGGGTCTGATTGTCAATGTAGGTGCTTACATCAAGGAAATTCCTCCACACACACTGGAATATTGCGATAAGATTCATTTTCCCCTCTTTGTTATGCCCTGGGAGATTCATCTTGTAGATATCATGCAGGACTTCTGCAACCGTATTATTCAGGCAGAACAACTGGAACTCAATGAATCCACGGCATTTCTCAATTCGTTTATGACTCCTGGTTACAAAGACTCCTATCAGCCTTATCTGGAACAAATCGGTTATAAACTAAAAGGTTCTTACTGTGTGGTAGTAATCCATCCCGATAAAGAAATCCCTCTCCCGGAAAAAGATCTGCTCTTTAAAAAATTCCGGATCCTGGCTACTAATATTCTTAACCGCCTGACTGTTTTATTTGGCATTGTAATTCTTGGTCAGGAAATTTTTATTATCTTTCACGGCAGTTCGGCTGACAAAATCCAAAAATATTCAGAAAAGCTCAGTCAGGGTTTTAAAAAAGAGTTTGCTTTTTACAAAATCCGTATTGGTGTAGGTCCTCTGGTAACAGGCGCGGACAATATATGTAAAAGTTATAAAAGAGGACAGGCTGTGCTTCGTATCGGGAAGAAACAGAACAATGATATCGTGTTCTATGATGATATCGGCATCAACAAGGTCATATTGGCCGTGGAGGACCGGCAGGTATTAACTGACTTGTATCAGGATAACTTAAGTATTTTAGAAAATTATGATAAACAGCACAATACAGATTATCTTGATATCTTACGGTTATACCTGTTACACAACTCAAGTGTACAGGCTGTAGCAGATGAAACCTTTACCCACAGAAACACAATAAATTACCGGATAAAAAAAATTAAGGAGCTTCTATCCTCAGATCTTGATACCATGGAAGACTGTTTCCGGTTTCAATTAGCCTTTTATATCCATGATATACTGGAAGATTCCGAAAACTAAATAAACTAAATTTAGTATCAAAAAAAATCCGAACAACAAGATACATAGTTGTCTTCCTCCCAAGTAAGAATTGATTTTTATAATAAAACAAAATCAATTGCAACTATTTAACTGTAAAAAAATAACTATAAAAAAATAAAAATTTTGATTGACAGCTAAAAAAAAGAATGATAATATATGCAACATCAAGAAGCGATACAATGGTGTATTAAGATTAACTCCTGTCTTAATACCCTTTTTTTATGTTAAAACTCTTTGGTATCACGTACCAAGGTCCCCCGTTTACAAATTTCCAGGGGCGAATTCAATAATTTAATATCGGTAAAAAAACTGTTGTAAAGGGGCACTAAAAAGCTTATAGTGTCTCTTTTTTTATTACTGATTTTGTATTAGCCAAAAGCATTTCAACTCAAAAGGAGGGTTACAGCATGAGTGATAAGGCAAATGAATATATTATCCGGGTTTACCAGTTGTCGAAGAATTTCGGGAAGTTGGAGGTACTAAAAAATATCAGCCTGCATGTAAAACGCGGAGAGGTTGTAACCATAATCGGACCTTCCGGCTCAGGGAAAAGTACCTTTTTACGCTGTATGAATTTACTGGAAGTCCCAAGCGGCGGCAAGATGTATTACAAAGACAAAGATATGTTAGACTTAACTACCGACAGTAGAATTCTTCGAAAAAATGTAGGCATGGTATTTCAGAAATTCAATTTATTTCCCACAAAGACAGTGTTACAAAACATCATTATGGCTCCTATGAGGATCAATAAAAAAAGCAAAACAGAAGCTACCGAAATAGCCATGAATCTTTTAAAAAAAGTAGGACTTGAGGATAAGGCCAATAATTATCCAAAAACCTTATCCGGCGGACAGCAGCAAAGGGTGGCTATCGCAAGAGCTTTGGCCATGCAGCCGGAAATGCTCCTGTTTGATGAACCGACTTCTGCCCTGGATCCGGAATTAGTCGGCGATGTATTGGCGGTTATGAAGGAACTGGCAACGGAAGGAATGACTATGGTAATCGTAACCCATGAAATGGCTTTTGCTAAAGATGTTTCCGACCGTGTTATTTTTATGGATAAAGGATATATCGTGGAAGAAGGACCACCGGGAGAAATCTTTGGTAATCCGCAAAACGAACGGACCAGGGATTTCTTAGCCAGGGTATTATAAGGCTCCGCCAGTAACCGGAGACCCACCGCGATTCCTTAAATAACCGTTTCCTGCTCATCCTTTCAGAGATAGTAAAATAACCAAATTTCCATTGGTTTATTATTTATTATAAAGAGCAACTTAAGAAAGTACTTATGTTACCCAAATGAAGGAGGAACTATATGAAAAAGTATACCAGATTATTTGCAGTTTTAGCAGTACTAGTTATGTTGTTTACAGCCTGTAGCAAAGAAACCAAAGACGTCGGGGCCAAAACGGGGGATGCAAACTCCTCTGTTACATCAGATGCAACAAGTACATCCGCCACAGCAGATTCCGAAAATGTCAGTCCCACCTTAAAGCGCTTACGGGAGCAGGGTTATATAACCATCGGCTCTAGTAATGATGCTCCCCTCTCCTACATCGATGTAAAAACCAATGAGTATACCGGTGTTGATGGAGAAATCTTTAAAGACTTAATGAAGCGGCTTGGAGTTCCTGAAGTCCGCATGAAAACCGTGGCATTTGAAAACCTGTTAATCGAATTAAATAATAAGTCCGTGGATATGGTGGTAGATGCCATGTACATAAAACCGGAACGCCAGGAAATCGCATTATTTACTAATGTATGGTATTCCGAAGGTGACTGTCTTCTTGTTAAATCCGATTCTGACATTAAAAGTCTTACTGACTTAAAGGATAAGACCGTCGGAGCACAAAAGGGCACCGCATTTCTGGAAATTGCACAGTATTGGGAATCACAGGGATTAATTAAAGAGCTGACTATTATGGGTTCCCAGTCCGAATTAATGTTAGCGGTTAATACCGGTAAAGTAGATGCCTGTGTCACCGATTCCATCATTGCCGGCTATACCTTGACCCAGGATTCCAGTCTTGATCTGAAACTGGCAGAGGATTATGTCTCGGATTCCAAGGGTAATATCGGTGCCGCCTTAAGATTTGAAGATAAAGAGTTCTGTGCGGAAGTGAATAAAGTTCTGGATGAGATGAAGGAAGACGGTTCCTTAATGAAATATCTGGAACAATACGGAATGAATGAAAGTGCCTTTGTAGGAGTTGACGAGGGTAAAACCGTCCAATAGTCATATATGTGGTCAGCATACCTGCTCAAATTAAACAAAAAACGTCACTTTAAGGTGATATGCGCATGGAGGTTACTATGGAAATAATTAAGAGGCTGAATTTTAAAGATGCTGCCGAGTATTTAATACCTTCATTAGGAAAAGGCTTGGGTTTGGTAATTCAGGTAACTCTACTCGCATTCCTGCTTGGTGTTATACTGGGTTTGTTTATAGCAATCGGACGTATCAGCAAACACAAGATCTTAAAAACCATATTGGTTATACTGATTGAGTTTATCCGGGGAACCCCTTTACTCGTACAAATCGTATATATGTACTTCGTTATGCCTTTATTGGTTGATATTTTTCTTCAATTAATTGGTTCGGATTTTAAGTTTGAGCTGAGTCCTATTGTTGCAGGTGTACTGGCCTTAGGTATTAACTACAGTTGTTACTTATCAGAAGTAATCCGTGGTGCCATTGAATCCATAGACCCCGGTCAGATGGAAGCAGGACTTGCCTTGGGATTTGGTAAAACCGAGACCTTATTCCGTATCGTACTGCCCCAGGCTATGAGAAATGTAGTACCGGTATTCGGCAACTACCTGATCATGATGATTAAGGACACTTCTTTGCTAGCTTATATCAGTGTATATGAATTGCTGCTAAGAACCCAGACCTATGCTTCCCAGACCTTTTTAACAATTGAATCCTATACGATTTTAGCCGGAGCATATTTAATCATAAGCCTTCCGATGTCACAGTTAGTTAAACTGATTGAAAAGAAATTAAAATGATAGGAATGTGCAGCTTTTTATACCGGTCTATATCTCACCAAAGGAACTTTTCTCATATGTGATAAAAACGGAATGCAAAATAATAAACTCAGGAAAAAGATAAACTATGTTTTTCCTGAGTTTTTATATATTATAATTAATTTACTTACATTATGATAAAAGTAAAGACCAAAACGAAACCCTAAGGTTAGGTATCAAAGAGTTTGGTTTCTAATCTAGTAGAATAGTTATTCACCAAAACAATTATTTAAAAAGGATAATCCTGTTTTAGTTTTAAAGATATTCTCTTTTACCTTCTTAATACCCTCTGCTGATACCTTGTCTTCATTCAGATTCACCAGAAAATCAGCTTCCACTAATATCTGATAATCCAAGCCATCCATATTGCTGTAAGTATGATGATGAGCAATTAAATAACATACCCGGTCTATCAATTCTTTCTCATAACCAAGCGCAGTAAGCATCTTTTCTGCAACCGCAGGACCTTCGATCTGCTGATAATGTCCGGCGCTGCTATGATATTTTTCTTCGCTTACCTTAATACCAATATCATGTACTGCTGCCGTTACTTCCAGTATTTCCTGGGTAGTTTCCTCCAGATTTTCCATCTCGCCTATGGCTTTTGCAAAACCATATACCTTCATAAAATGGTTAATTCTTTTTATATCACCGGAATAATACTCTATCATCGCATTTATAACTGCTCCGACTCTTTTCATTATTGTTACCTCGATTATCTGCTCACAAAATATATTAATAGCCAATTACATTAATTCCTTATCATTTAACCCTTAATCTTTAGCAGATTCAGAACCGGACCGTTCATATTAATTGTATTGGCTGTATAATAATCCTTCTGTTCTTTTCTGTCATCTTCCTTAAAAAAGATATCTATAAATTTTAAATAATCATCATAAGAAAAAAATGAATCCAGGTCCTGGTCTGTGGAATTTTCCTCTAATAGATCGCTTCTATTAATAATATTGTCCTTTATCTCTTGGATATTAATCGGTGAATTCGTTACGGCACCGGAAGCAGAGAAAGAGCCGGTGGTAACTACGGCATTATTGGTATCCACACCCTGATTCATATAGCCAAGTACTTTTTTAACATAGTCCTGGGTTTCTTTAAAGGGTGGTATTCCGCCGTATTTGGCAACATTATTGCTACCTGCATTATATGCAGCCAGAGCTAAACTGGAATTTCCGTCATATTTATCCAGTAACTGTGAGATGTATTTTGCTCCACCCATAATATTCTGCTCAGCATCAAAGGAATCCGTTACTCCAAGAGAAGCAGCCGTTGCAGGCATAAGCTGCATGATTCCCTGGGCACCACATCTTGAAACTGCCTTGGAGTCAAAGCCTGATTCCTGTTTACCGATGGCTTTTAGCAGGTTTACGGGAACCTTGTACTTCTCTGATGCCTCTGAAAATATGGAATCCAGACTTTTTGTTTCTCCTAAATAGGAAGAAAAACTGGCACTGGGGCCGGCAGTTCTTTTATCTGAATTAATGTTATATACGTTCTTATTCTCTACATTCGTAATTCGATTGACTTCTGACATAATTTTCTCCTTAGAAAACATCAACATTCCTGATAGAATGTTTCCTGTTAATAAAGCAGCTTTTGTAATTCTATGTAATATTTTGTTACTTTTAGTCCAATCTTATTATAACTTAACTCTTTGGAGAAAATCAAGATGTATTTATCAACATGGGCTTATTTCCTATATATGTATACAGAACTTAATAAAGATGGTTTCAGCACTGCTTACACTTTAGTATAACCCAAAGAGAAGTACAGGAAAATACTGTGTAGGGTACTCTCCGGTACTTCTTTTACTGTATTATTATTTGTAGTCTTTTGTAGTAGCTCTTTTGTACTATTTCTTTGGCAGCATTTCTTTTGCACTATTACTTTTGCAGTATTTCTTTTGCACTATTTCTTTTGCCGTATTTCTTTTGCAGTAGTTATTTTATAATGCTTCTTTACCACGTTCACCAGTACGGATTCTCACTACATCATCCACATCATAAATAAATATCTTACCATCACCGTAATTACCGGTGTTAATCTGTGCTACTACTTCATTGACAATTAATTCCGCAACTTCAGTAGGTACCACGGTTTCCACTTTTACTTTCGGAAGCAGGTTTACCGTTGTTTCCGTTCCTCTGTATATCGTTGTGTAGCCTTTCTGGTTACCATAGCCCATAATATTTGAAATCATTAAACCATTTGCCTTATTATCATTGAGAATTTTCTTTACATCCTCCAACCTTTCGGGTTTAATAATAATCTCCAATTTCTTCATACAATTACCTCCCTTCGGCATATAGCCGTAATGTTTAATAATCGTGAAAAGGATACGTATCCTCGTCATTTATAACCTCATTATAAGCTCGAAGAAGCCTGTTGTCAAATTATTCTAATTCTCGTTAGGCCTTCTTAAATCTTGCTAACTGCTTGATTTCTGCATTATCAGCAGAGTCAAAATCCAGTTCTGATTTTACTAACTGAAGGTCAGGATATGCGGCTACGCCCATTTCGGGTATATCAAGTCCTGCAAGTTCGGCTTCGGGTGAAACCCTTAAACCCCAAACTTTATCCAGCGCTTTAAAGAATACGTAAGATACCCCAAATCCCCATACAAAAAGAACTATTACTGCAATAAACTGGGCTATAAACTGGGAAGCATCCCCGTAGAATAAACCTGTAACTCCACCTGCAACACCATTGACTCCGTCCCCATAGGACCCGTCGGCAAATAAACCTAAAGAAAGAACTCCCCAAAGACCATTTACACAATGAACTGAAATGGCACCTACCGGGTCATCTAACTTTAATTTGTTCTCTACAAAGGATACTGCCAAGCAAACCAAGATACCTGCTATTAACCCTATTATAAAAGCTGAGGCGGCATTCACAAATGCACAAGGGGCTGTGATAGCAACCAAACCTGCCAGTGCACCATTTGCTGTCATGGAAGGATCCGGTTTACCATATCTGATCCACATATAAAACATTGCTGCCAAGCCTCCGATTGCACCGGCTATCATAGTATTCGTAGCAACAACAGAAAGTCTGAAATCCGAAGAGTTCAATGTGGAACCGGCATTAAAAGAAAACCAGCAGAAAAATAAGATAATTGTACCTATAATGGCCATAGGGATATCATGCCCCGGAAATGCTCTTGTGGTCCCGTCTTTTTTAAATTTACCAATTCTTGGTCCAATAACAATAGCACCTGCCAGCGCCAGCATACCACCCATAGAGTGAACAACTGCTGAACCTGCAAAATCTACTACACCATGACCCAAACCAAAGTTTTTACCAAGGGTTGACAACCAGCCGCCGCCCCATACCCAGTTTCCGAACAGAGGATAGAGGAACATGGAAATAAAAAATGAGGTTATAACAACGGTGGAATATTTAACTCTTTCTGCAACAGCACCAGTGGGAATCGTAACGGTAGTGTCCATGAATACCATCTGAAAGAAAAATAAGGCATAGATACCGGGATCATAAACCCCGTCACCAGATAATAAAAAGCCTTTATAACCTAATATACCACCAAATCCGGGTATGGACAGCATGGAGTTAAGTGCTCCGCCTCCCGTACCAAGTCCTACCGCACCACCGGAGCCGCCAAACTGAAGTGCAAAACCTACAAGGAAATATCCTACTGCGCCAACTAAGAATACCATAAAGTTCATCGTCATCGTATGGGCTGCATTTTTACCGCGGCAGAATCCTGTTTCTACCATAGCAAAACCGCACTGGAAAAAGAATACCATAAAGCCGGTTATCATAATCCAGGTAAAATTAGCACCATAATAAGCTTTGTTGGCTGTTGTGGCTACATCTGTAATTGTTTCCGACCCGGTAGGGGTTACATAGGACGCACCTGTCGGATCAGCGCTGCCAGGTGAGGAAAATGCCAAAGCCAAGGCAATTGCCGCTATTCCTAATACTACCAGTAAGCCAATGATTGTTCCTGTTTTTTTCATAATAATTACCTCCTTTATTTTTAGCAGATATTTTATCTGGCTAATACAAGTTACTTTTTCTTCTGCTTCTTAAGATTACTGAAAGAAAAGCCTGAAGCATTTTTATAAATTTCCACTTTTAATCTGTCTACAGACAGGTAATACCGGATACCCAGATACATAACCAATAAGCCGAATATCACTCCCGGTATTTGTGCATTTAAAACTTTGAAACTGATGTTATTCATAAAGCTGAACGCGCAAAAAAACATACCCAGAAAAATAATGAATAAGGCTGAACCAAAAAGTACGGTTAAGGATAATGCTTTTTGCTTTAAAATTGTAGATTGGTTTTGATTTTTCATAATTCCTCCTTTAAATTTAATGAGTAAAAGAAAAAAAGTGTCTGGCTCGCCAGACTCTAGCGCTGACGCACTGTCACGACAGTGACAATCTTCCTTAAGTGCGTCATGCGCATCCTGCCTGGAAGGCTTTTTTATTGCATAGGTAAGTTCGAAGAAGTTTCCTATGCAATAAAAAAAGAGTCTAAGCAAAAAAGCTTAAACTCCATTGTTAATAAGTCAAAATTTTAACTATTCAATGAAAAAGCAATATTAAATCCACGATGGGTAAAAATAAAAAAGAAGTCAAAACGTACCTGTCTTGACTTCTTTGCCCATCAAAATAATAATGTAACTTGAATATAGCACACTGCTTTTTAAAATGCAACAGCAATTTGGGGATTTTTATAATATTTTTCCATAAATCATCATACCTTTTTATCTATAATATGACCTTTTCCGACATGTCTAATTAGTATAACCAATTATAGTTTAGAATATTGCCGTAGCAATTGAAGCTTTCGCTACCGTAAAGTCCACGGTTTTCCCTTCTAGGCGAATGGAAACGGGTAAATCCTGCTCCGTACGGTTAAGTGCTACTAACACCAGGGAACCCTCTGGATTTTTAAGGGCCGTCAGTTCTAATTTATCCGTATATTTTGTAAATGCAATACGCTTTGCATCCTTCTTAATATATCTGCTGAAATGTCCAATATAATCAAAGGAAAGTTTCTGTTCAAAGGTATCCTTCTTCGTATCAATCATGATGGGGGCATCGCAATAATTATTCACATGGTTTGGTCCGCCTTTTTCGTCCAACAGGATATTCCAGTCAATAAAGCCTGTCATTCCGGCATTCATATTTCCAATAATATCATGTGCGTACATCTGGGCATTGGACAACTGGCTTGCATCAAACCTGCTGTATTCTACACAGCCTTCCGTAAAGATCAGCTCTTTACCCGGAAATGCATCCTTTGTAATACCAATCGCCTCAAAATGATCCCCGGTATACCAGTGGAACGCAATCCCGTCAATCATTTTATCCGTATCGGCATCAATCTCAGCTTTGGCACGGTCATACAACCTCTCTTTATTATGGTCCCAGATATTAACCTTAATCCTTTCTAAATCATTCTTAACCAGTGCGGGATATAAGTAGTCCCTTAAAAATACTTTTTCTTCTTCTCCTGAAAAGATACAGGAATCCCAGGACTGGACTGCTTCCGGTTCATTCTGTACGGTAATACGGTTTACCGGAAAGCCTTTTGCTTCATATTCTTTAATATAGCGGCAGATATATTCAGCCCAGAAGCCCATAAACTCCTTCTTTAACTTTCCGCCGTGATTCCGGTCTCCATTGGTCTTCATAAATGCCGGTGGTGACCAGGGAGTAAGCATTAAATCAAAGGGTTCTTTTCTTTTGGCCAGACCAGCTCTTAATAAGGGCAGAATATACTTCTCATCCCGGTCAAGAGTAAAGGATTCCATCGAAACATCATCAGGGTCTGACATCGCCTCATAATTATCCAGTGAAAAATCACAACTGTCAATATGGGTACGGATTAAGTTATATTGGTTACCTTCTGTACCAAAGTATTGGTCTGCAACTTTTTCCTGATTCTCTTTTGACAATTTAGAGAAGGCATAACCTGCAGCTTCTGTTACCGCTCCCCCAAAACCATGGAAGGTCTGGTATTCAATGTCCGGATAAAGATTTACCACATTCATGGCTGCTCCATTATCCACCTGCATTTCATATTCCTTAGTAAAGGTTTCTTTTTTATTATCTACATAACTGGTGGTTACTAATTTCATATAAACTCCTATCTGTACCTCCGGTACTCTTTATAATCAGGACGTGATAATGCTTTTTATTTTCAACTTAATCCCTTTAGCGTTCCACGTTGAAAAATGCTTTTGCTTCAACTTTACTCCATACCGGAATGCCTGATTATGCTTTCAATTTAGTTTTAGGGCTGATTTCATCAAGTGTATTTAAGTTTATTAACAACGAAGTTTGAGTTATTAAATTAAAACTTTTTGTTATCAAGTTCCATAATCATTTGTTAAACATCAATATAGATTGCTTAATCCCAAATACTGGTATATTATTCCATATACGCCATAACAGCTTTAATATCACCATCTCTGACTCTCTTTGCTGTCTCCCCGGATAAGAAATCTTCTTCAAATTCTTCTCCGGTAGAAGGAATTACGATTCTCCTTATCTTCGCAGCCTTATCTCCAAAGGTATCTTTATGGGATTTATTAATGTAAGTAACCATACAGCTGGATAACAAATTAAAAGTTACTTCTCCCTTATCATCAAAAAACCAGCCAGGAAGTTTAGGGCTGAAATTAAGCCTTAACTCACCGTTATCGTAAGTAAAGATACGTTCTCCAATAAACATGAATATCCACATAGATAAGACTTCCGTAGTGGAGCCGCTTAACCTGGCCACATACCCTCTGCCATGGACCTGGCTGTCGGGATTCTCACTGGAGGCAATAAAGGAAGAATTCTCAAGTATACTTCTGCCATAACGTTCCGGAGGCAGGAAAGCAACCAGCGTATTTTTGATTTCTTCGAAAAAGTTTTCATATAAGCCGGATTTTAACATGGCAAGAAGGTACTTATATTCCATATGTAAAAATATACTTTCCCTCTCAAGCCAGCCTGGTGTAAAGGCTCTTATCCTGCCGTTTTCCATAGAGATATTCTCAATGGGCACGGAAGTCTTATACATCTTTAGCTTATCGTCATAGAGGCTGCTTGTCTTAACATTCTGAAACAGTATCCTGGCAGACTCTTTATCTGTAAGGGTACCAAGCATTCTGGCAGGTCCCTCTAGGAAAGCCGGCAAAGGTACTACTTCAAAAGCCTTAACCACTGCCTTTGGCAAGCCATAATGGCTCATAACAAATGAACCATCTTCATGGGTTACCGGAGTAAATGAAACCGCATGATAAGTAAAATAAGTAGGTACAATGCCTTCTCCGTAACCGATGGCTTTTCGTATTCCGGCTTCCAGCTTAACCATAAATTTCTCAAAAACCTCTAGTAGTTCTTTCGTATCGGCTTTTCTTAACCTTCCGGATAAATGGAATCTGGTAGTCTCCCTGTAAATCTCCCGGAATGTGCTTACCTTATCCCAATAGGTAAAATCACTCCACTTTTCAGTTTCAGCCTGAGTTAGGACTGTGTATACCTTTATTAGAAATTCATAAATTTCTTCCGGAATCAGAAGCCCTGGTTTTATAGTAACCGTATCACAGATAAATTGAAGCACACGTTTTAGCTCAAAAGTCTCTGGCATACCGCTTCCTATCAGTCCTGGCAGACCGTTCATGGCATCGTTCCATCCGGGTTTGCCACCTTCCATTTCAACTCCCATACCATAGGGGTCTAAAGAAGAAAATTTATTTAGAGCCAGGGAAATAAGTTTTACCATTAAAGTCGTTTCTGCATACGAGGCTGTGCCATAATTAAATTCTGTGTCAGTACCGGGATTTATCTTAAGCCAGTTGGTGCCTTTCTTATTAAAGTCCTTCCTGCTGCATTTAACTTCATCTTCCACCAAAGCGCCGTATTGCCTTACCTCATTCTTATGGATCACATACTTTTCACTTCGGTTTACCACCCGGGCTGCACTGTCATAAAAACGGTAACTGCTATCCTCAAATAACAGTTTCTCCCTTTTATCAGGATAAATCCGGATATAGTTCTCAATTAAATCCAGATTATAATCCCAGTGGTCACTCCAATATCCTTCTCCGAAGCCAGCTTCTGTATTTTGAATGGAAAGCTTAAGGAGTTTTTCCAGGAAACTATCCTCACCGCCTTTTATATCTAAGTGATAACGAGCGATACAGTTTGCCACCTGTCCCGGGGTAAAAGCTTTTGATATTACAGCCTCTACCTTATCCCTATTATCAGAAATGCTGTCATTTATAAGAATTTTCGCTTCTTCCTGATTCTTATCCGGTATACAAAACGTGGAGGGACGAACTTCTAATGGATTATATCCATCTATCTGTATTAAATCGTAAAAGGTTTTAATGTTAAAATTTCCAATATCTTTATTAAAGAATACATCATTTCTTCTGTTCTGGCTGACATCACGGAAATTTCCGTTACCCTGGGAATAATATTCTCCCGCTATGGAAAAGAAATTATAATCTCTTTCCGGGTCTCCATGCTTGCGGCTGAAGAGATGAACCACTGCTTTACTGCTGTCTTTATTAAATACAAAAGGATATCCACCTCTTAAAAAGTTATCCAGATAACACTGTTCCACATACTGATCAAATACTGGCAGGGCACTCATTGTCTTAACATCCCGAGTCAACAGATTGGCAGCTTCCTCAGCTTCTATTTCCTTTTGAGGAAAGAATCCCTCCTTTAAGAAATCTTTTTGTTTTTCGTTAATCTGGTCGGCAATACCGGCATAACCAATAATCGTATTAAATTCATAAATCTCCCGGGTTTTCAGCTCAAACTCTGCCGGCGTAAAGCCACAGGGTACTTTATTGGCAAATTCTTGAGAGGCATCTACTACCGACGTTAGCTCACCTTCTAAAAATTCTACAGGTGTAACAAGGGAAGTATCATATCCGAAAATAACCTGGGCATCATAAATAACCGGCAGTACCTGACCTTTATGGACGGATACATAATAGTATCCCCCCTCAATGCCTGTGACTTCTGCCGAATCGTCACTAGAAGCACGAAGGGTATAAAAAGGTATCTGGTTTTCCAGATTTTTAATTTCTGTCCAGCTCTTTAGCAGATTGGACATTTCTTTATATTCATTGTTTTTAATTCCGTAGGGTATAATCTTAGGCATACCATCGAGGACACTTAGTTTTTTCGTACCATTGCCTGTATTCTCAATGCAGACCTTCCTGACTAAACCTCCGATGCTGTCATTGGGAAGCACATAGTATTTTACAGATATCTTTAAATCGTAAGCCTCATTAATTTCTTCTATTGTAATACTATTTTTTCTTATATAGAGATTGCGTATGGCCTCTTTATCATAGTTAAAAAATGGCTCATAGTATTTCCCATCACACTTTATAAAGGTTCTGAACCCCTTAATAGAAGTATTCTCATATGCCGTATTAGCTGGATTGAATTCCATGATGGCATTGCTTTTATTATGTATACCAAAACTATTGATTCCTTGTCCCCTGTTGGTATAATAAACCCACAGTGGGATTCCTTTGACTCCGGCTAACCCCGGAAGAAAACTAGAAAAAGCAGGAAGCCTGTCATAATTCTTAATTACATAGGTATTGCCTTCTAAATAATATTGTCCCATACGAACCTCATTTCATAAAATTAAAATCAGTTAATAATTTCCATTTGTTTTATTATTTATTATTTTATTATTTATTATTTTATTTTTTATTCCTTTATTTTTTATTCCTTTTTTTTTATTACTTTATTTTTTATTACTTTATTTTTTATTATTTTATTTTGTAAATTTATTTATCCTACCTGCGAATTCAGACTCTGAACTCACAGGAATCTCGAATAACCAAACTAGGTGATAACTTTTGAATGGTACCCTTCTCTGGTTCAAGGAGCTGCATTAACCGTATTAATTCAATCGCACTTGAATTGCCAAGTTCTGTTACCGGGCTATGGATAGTGGTAATGGAAGGAGAATAATAAGGTGCCAGAGTATTATCATCAAATCCCATAATACTAACCTGTTCCGGAACCTTGATTCCGGCTTCAGTCAAGGCTCTAATACAGCCCCAGGCCATTTCGTCATTGGCACAAAAGAAAGCATCCGGCAGTTGGATTCCTTTTAATATAAGAACACGCATTTCGCTGTAAGCAACCACTTCTTCAAAATATCCCCGAAGTATCACCGAAGCATCAATAGGCAAAGAATATTTTCCCATTACACTTAAGTAAGCTTTAAATCTCGCTTCATCATCATAATTCTCAATGCCATGAATATAACCAATTCTCCTATGTCCCTGCTTGATCAGATATTCCATGGCCAGTGCCGCTCCCTGGGCATTATCAATGATTACACTAGACATTTGATTACCTGTATATTCACGGTCTACGAAAACAATGGGCATCTTTCTCTGGTTAATTCTATCAATATATTGATCGGTTAACCGTTCATTCAGCACAATTGCCCCTTCCACTCCGGAACTAATAATCATACTGTATACTTCCTCGCTGGTATTCTCATTGCTCACATATATATTTAATAAATATCCTCTTAATCGGCACTGCAAGTGGATTGCCTGCATCAGCATCTTATAAAAGTCACCCTGAATGCTTGGTATAAACAATCCTATTGTATTTTTTTTAAAGGATTTTAAATACTTGGCATTCATATTTGGAACATAGTTTAACTTTTCTACCGCATCCAATACCTTTTTTCGTGTCTCTTCACTTACCACCTCCACGTTGTTCAATACATTTGAAACTGTTGATATAGCTACACCCGATTCATTTGCCACGTCTTTGATTGTTACCATGCTCGTTCTCCATTTCATATCATATACGCTCGTCTTTACAGTTATAGTTGGATTATATAACTAAACTGTTAGGATTACAATATATAAAAACATTTTTATACGTTTTTTATATGTATTATTTTAAGTTTAATTATACATTTTGTATAAATTGTATTTTCAAATATATTTGTATTTATGTAATATTACCATTTCATTTAATAGTAAATATTTACCTTATATTCATCTTCATTTTCGGAAATACCAAAATGCGCATAGATTCAGACAAAACAAATAAAATCGTTTTTATTTATAGTGAAGATTACAATAATTCATTAAAATATTGCCTTTAAAATGTCAATTATATTAAATACTAATTATGACTCAACTACTGGAGAAATGAGTTATTATGTACTGGCATTGTTTGACTGTGACGGTTATCCAACCGCCTCGACTATATCTGCCTCAAAAGCAGACGGCATTAATTGGATTACCTTTTGTACCGGTCTTAATAACAACAAAACCAACCGGATTGATAAGTGTAACCATGCAAGCGTATGTTTTAACGTTGCTGATTACAATATCACTCTGGTTGGCACAATAGAAGTATTGACTGAAGCTAACGGCTGCCTTATCTAAAAATAGGCGGAGGTACTCTCCTTTTGGCATGCTGTTCAAATGCATAGGCTAACTTTATCAGAACCGGTTCTTTAAAAGCACCTGCTGCAAAGGTTACTCCAAGACCCTTTCCATCTTTTTGGATTCCTGCCGGAACCGTAACCATAGGATATCCTGCTTTATTTACCAATACGGCCCCTTTATCCCCAGGAAAAACCAGGGCATCCAATCTTTTTTCAGATATGGTATCATCAATGGTATTTCTGCTTAGGGTCATGTGTCTAATTCTGCTTTTCAGATACTCTTCCTCTGCCAGGGATCCTGAAGTTTTCTCTGCATACTCCAGAAATGATTGTCCGTACTTTAACATGACCTTAGAATGTTCCTTGTTATAGTGGATTAACTCTGTTAAAGAATGAACAGGAATATGACTGTCTAATTTTGATAAATAATAATTCAGATCCGATTTGAATTCATATAGATTCACTCTTTTGGATTTCAGTTCTTTGGCATACGGAATCTTTAAGTTATCGATAATTTCTGCACCGTTTTCCTTCATGACAGCAAGGGCATTATCCATAATTTCAGATTCTTCAGCCGGCAAATCCGAATAAAAATATTCCCTGGGTACTCCTATTCTTGCTCCCTTTAATCCATCCTTTTCTAAGAACCGTGTATAATCGGTATATCCATGGCTCTGGCTTTGGATCGTAATTGGATCTTCACTGTCATATCCTGCAAGAATACCAAGTAATATGGCAGCATCCTCTACGGTCCTTGTCATTGGACCTGCCGTATCCTGCATATTGGTTGCTGGTATGATTCCGCTCCGGCTTACCAGCCCTACTGTTGGCTTTATCCCTATTATTCCCATATAACCAGATGGATTAACGATGGAGCTGGAAGTTTCTGTGCCTATGGCTGCTAAACAGAAATTGCAGGTAACTGCTGCTGCCGAACCAGAACTGGATCCTCCCGGGCTTAAACGGTTTAACCCATATGGATTTAAAACCTGTCCGCCTCTGGAACTGTAGCCGGCAGGCATATTCTCAGACATATAACTAGCCCACTCGGTCATATTGGTTTTTCCAAGTATAATGGCTCCGGCCTTTCTCAGCTTTTCTATGATATAAGCATCTTTCTTGGAATAGACATCCTTTAAGGCCATAGAACCGCCGCTTGTATGCAACTTATCCGCAGTTTCTATATTATCTTTCACTAAAATAGGGATTCCGTGAAGTTTACTCCGGTAACCGCTTGTAAGTCTCTCATAATCAAGAGCCCTGGCTTGACTAATAGCATCCGGATTAATTTCCAATACTGAATTAATTTTCGGTCCCTTTTTATCATACCTGGCGATCCGTTCCAGATATCCAAGAACCAGTTCTTCCGCACTCAGGATATTATTCTTAAATGCCGTCTGAATACTTTCTATGGCGGCCTCCTCTAATACAAAGTCATTCCCCATATTAATCGACCTTTCAAACATATTATTAAGTAATGCCAAACAATAGTATCCCTAAAATAATTGATTCTATTAGTTCAACTTGTAATCCGATAAAAAATGCTCTGCAAACGCAGGAAAACTCCCTGTAGGAATAAATCACCAACAATTATTCCTGCAAAGAGTTTTTTAAACTGCATTTTTTCTTTAAGTGCTCTTTTATTTACCGTATATTATTAACTGTTATTAACTGTTGAATACCGACTTTACTTCTTCAACCAGTTTTCTTACCTGTTCTCCCACATGTTCCAGGTCTTCCTGTCTTGGGTTACCTACGAATTCCACTGGTTCGATAAACTCCCAGCCCATAGCTAGTCTTGTCATGATTTCTTCCAAATCTCTCTGGGCACCTCCGGACCAGCCATAGGAACCAAATCGGAATGCTTTACGGTTATTGACTTTTTTCTTTCCTAATTCTTCTAACATGGCAGCCATTGGCGGAAACATCTTGAATTCATATGTCGGCATTGCTAAAATAATACCGGTAGAGGTCCAGGCTGAGGTCAGAACCGTTCCCCAGGAAGTCTCCGGTACCTGATGTACATGAACAATAATATCTTCATCTTTTAGTATATTGATTGCATACTCAACCGCTGTCTGTGTCATTCCATACATGGAACCCCAAATAAGTGTTAATTCCCTTCTTGCAGGTCCTTTTTGATAATCTGCATAATCAGAATACGCATTCATAATTTCAGATGGATTCCGGTATATCAATCCATGTCCCGGCGCTATCATTATAATTGGAAGTGCCTGGCACTTAGTTACCGCTCGCTTTACCTGGGGTGAGAAATAAGCCAGTACGTTAGAATAGTAACGAACCGTGTCATTCTCATATACAATAAGTTCCTCTGGAGTTAATTCATCTGCATATATGGTAGATCCGATTTTTCCAAAAGAACCAAAGCAGTCACAGGAAAATAATGTTCCTGTTAAGGTATCAAAGGTTGCTATGGTATCCGGCCAGTGTACATTAGGAATCTCTACGAAATTCAAAACGTGTCCGCCACCTAAATCCAGTGTGTCATTGTCCCCTACTACCGTAATGTTTTCAGTCATGCCATAAAAAGCTTCTAACAGGTCTCTGGCTTTTTTGCTGCATATAATTTTGCAATCCGGATTGATTTCTTTAAAAGCACCAATCCAGCCGGAATGATCCGGTTCCATATGGTTAACAATCAAATATTCTATGGTTTCAGGATTGATATTCAGCTGTTCGATAAGGGCAAGCAGTGTATCCGGAACTCCGTCCCAACCGCATACTCCATCGATAATGGCAGTTTTTTCACCTTGAATTATATATGAATTTAAGGATACTCCGTTGGGTATTTCCCAAAAACCTTCAAATAATATATTTTCTACATTAATAGAAAGATGATATGTTCCATCGGCAATATTACTAATGTTCATATTAGACCTCCTTGTTATTTTCTTAACCCCATTTTATCTTTTATTAAATACTTAGTCAACCAGTTTGTGAAAATCTAATCATATTAACCTCTATTCTTGCGCACACTCTTTGCGCATACCAAGTTTGTGGTGCACAAGCGCAAACTTGTGGTTGAAAAATTTATTTTTCAACCTACCCCCCATTGCATAACACATCTGTAAACAGATGTGTTACTGCCACATATAAAAAGGTTGAAAGAACCCAGAAGTGGCATCCTTACAGTCACAATATTTTCTTTCAACCTACCCCCATTGCACTGCCACCTCTTATTTCTTTTTGTATTTGCTTTGATCCTCTGTCCATAATATATTTACATAATAAACAAAGAATGTTATAGTAATAAAAAGGTTATAATAACACTATCTGCCATAAGTTCCTTTGGGTTATGTGGTTTAACCTTTGGCTGTACTGATCTGTAAAAAATACAGCAGTGCATTTTGCTTAGAATAGTGCTTGCCGCCTACGCGGTTGATGGAGGTGATTATGAAGTCGATTACCATGTTTGAAACAAGCTGGTGTCCCCATTGTAAGCAGGCTCATAAATATATGGATGATTTAATGCGCGAAAATCCTAACTATAAAGAGTTAGATATCCGGATTATAGATGAAGATGAAGAACCGGAGCTTGCAAATCAATATGACTATTATTATGTTCCTACTTATTATTTAGAGTCTGATAAAGTTCATGAGGGTGTTCCGAGCAAAGAAATAATACATTCCCTGTTTGAACAAGCCCTTACTTAAGTGACTTAATCACAGATATATTTCAAACAACTGATTATAATACAAGTATGAAATTACAAAGGAGATGAAATTATGAGTATATTAACAATTACAAAAGATAATTTTGATTCAGAAGTTATAAATTCCGATAAACCCGTATTGCTTGATTTCTGGGCTTCCTGGTGCGGCCCGTGTAAAATGGTTTCTCCCGTGGTTGACGAAATTGCCAATGAAAATTCAGATATAAAGGTGGGCAAAATCAATGTGGATGAAGAAGGGGAACTCGCTCAAAACTTTAAGGTAATGTCTATCCCAACCCTGATGGTAATAAAGGACGGCAAGGTGTATAATTCCACTGTTGGAGTACAGTCCAAGCAGACTATACTTGGGTTATTGAAATAATCGTGCTAAAAATTCATATGTTATTTTATGAATTAGTACTCTATTAAACTTTAATATTATAGCCGTTTCACTCAGGCAAATTAAATCATATAATAAGAAATAGAATGAAAAATGCGGATAAACTGTTTTAATTTTATCCGCATTTTTTATATTTATTTATCTTGTCTGTTAAAGCCTGACTGTCCGACTAACTATTATAAAATTAGCTCTTTCAGTCTTTTTTTATCTACTACCCTGACACCCCGCCTTGAAAGTTCCACAATGCCTTCCTGGGCAAAATATTTCAGCATTCTGGATACTACTTCTCTTGCACTGCCGATGTATTTGGCGATTTGTTCATGGGTCAGCTCAATGTTATCTGATTGGTTCCTGGTAATTTCATCGGACAAAAAGATAGCCAGCCGTTTATCAAAGCTCATAAACAAAATCTGTTCCATTGCCCACATAACATCGGAAAAGGAGTCGATCACCAGTTTATCCGTAAAATTTTCAGCGTAGATATTCTGTCTGCACAATTGCTGATATAAAGAAGAATCGATTAACAGCACCTCACTGTCAACTTCCGCATCTACATGGACATCAAAGGTTATATTATCAAGAATACAGGAGGCAGAAAGGATGCAGATTTCTCCGTCTCTTAATCGATACAGGGTTATTTCTTTTCCTTCATCTGATAGTATGTAGATTCGTAATTCCCCTTTTTTTATCAAAATTACACCGATACAGTCATTCTCTCCGCTATGGATTCTGGCTCCCTTATCATAGTGAACCGGCGAAATATTATTAAGTACCAGGTTTTTCTGCGCTTCATTTAATTTATCCCAAAAGGTTAAAACCTTCGGTATATACTTCAAATCATAATCCGTTAGCATTTTAAATCCTCCTAACTTTGCTGCTCTCCTTATTATAACATGATGAATCTGAAAATCAATAATAAGGCACCAACATATCACTGCTGCTTTTGGAACACAAAACGGCACCAAACCTGCAATTTGTTGAGAAGCTTTGGGATAAAAAAGAGTCTGCCTTATATTATTACTATATGCCTTTTTACCTGAAACTATTAAAAGACATTCTAGTAAGTATGACAGACTCTTCTAACTCTATATCTAGATTACTGTTTTCCACAAGCCATGGAGGTTGCATAATTCATAGGCCGCAACCGGTTTTTCATCCTTTAAAACAAATACTGCTTTAGGGGCTTCACCCGGAGTTAAGTATTTTACCTGGAACCCTTTATCTGTTTCTAAGTAAATCCACTGAATAAAGTGTTCCGGTAACATAGGATGTTCCACACTGCCGACTAAAACTGTAACCTCATCACCATTAACGGTTACTACCGGCAGGTGCTTTTCAGTTGCTGCTTCCGTGGTGTTGGGAATTACTTCTGTCATTTGGTCGCCGCAGCAGGTAAGCGGTGCTCCGGATTCATGCAATAAAGTTACAAAATTACCGCAATGTTTACATACAAAAAATTTAGGTTCTTTTTTCATATTAATTCCTTTCCGTGAGCTTTAGCCCACACAAAAAATTAGAGTGTGAAAAATTCTGTATTCACACAATCTCCGCACATATCGTAAGCTTGCGTCCGATATACATAGCTTTTTTAGTCTAATATCCTACGTAAAATAGTAATTAATAATTCTTTGCCAATACTCTGAAATAAGCCTGAGGATGATCGCAGACCGGACATTTCTCAGGGGCTTTATTACCTATATGTATGTGACCGCAATTACTGCACTGCCATATGGTGTCACCATCTTTAGAAAATACCAGTCCTCCTTCAATATTGGCTAAGAGTTTACGGTATCTTTCTTCATGTTCTTTTTCAATTTTAGCTACTGCTTCAAACAGCCAGGCAATCCTGTCAAACCCTTCTGCTTTTGCATCTTTTGCAAAGCCTTCATACATATCGGTCCATTCATAATGTTCACCGGCAGCGGCATCTAACAGATTAGTCTGTGTATCCGGTATACCGTCGTGAAGGAGTTTAAACCAAATCTTTGCATGCTCTTTTTCATTATTGGCAGTTTCTAAAAATAATTCGGAAATTTGTTCATATCCTTCTTTTTTCGCTTTGGATGCATAGTATGTATATTTATTTCTTGCCTCAGATTCACCGGCAAAAGCAGCTTTTAAATTAGCCTCTGTCTTAGTACCTTTTAATTCTTTCATAAATTTATCCTTTCACCTTATAAATTGTATTATTTGCACGATATAAAAATGCAACTTTAGAGTTTACAAAAAAGAGCTTGTACTAATTAAGAGTACTTGCTCTTTTATGCATTACAATTTTATAATTCTGTAAATGCGTCTTTATCAAGACCGCAAACAGGGCATGTCCAATCATCAGGCAGATCTTCCCATGCAGTGCCTGGTTCAATTCCGTTATCGGGATCCCCTACTTCCGGATCATATACATAACCACAAGGACATTCATATTTCTTCATAATAAAATACCTCCGTAATTTGTAATTTTCTTTATCTCTTCTATTCCTATAAAGATAGTAAAATTATAGCATAAAATACCCTGATTGGCAACTACTGCTAGATTAATTCTATCAGATTTTATAATTGTTTAATATTTGATTTGAAGGCTGTTTATGTCCGACTAGAGACTCAGCAAAAAGCTGAGCAGTGCGATGCTTTTTGCATCTATGAGGCTCTACAAAGGACATGCCGCAGGAAGGTAAGGTAGACAAAATGAATATATATACCGGGTTATTCATTTTACAACCTAAATTAGGCTTTTGACTCTCAAATCATAATTTTATTATTTAGAAGCATCTGCTGGTTTTATCTTTTTGGCAATGATTATATTTTATACACTGATAGCAGATTTCATTCTCAAGGGGTTTGTCATCAAAAAAATCTTTTATATTCATAAGAGTAATTTCTGCTATATTATTCAGAGCTTCTTTAGTCAAAAATGCCTGATGGGACGTTACGATTACATTCGGCATAGAAATCAGTCCCGATAAAATATCATCCTGAATGATGGAATAGGATTTATCTTCATAAAAGAATTCCGTCTCCTCCTCATATACATCAAGACCTGCCCCGCCTACCTTTTCTTCCTTAATTGCAATTAATAAATCCTCACTGTTAATTAAGGCACCTCTTGAAGTATTAATAATAACGACACCTTTTTTCATTAGGCCGAATTCATCTTTATCAATTAAGTGCCTGGTCTCTTTCGTTAAGGGACAATGGAGGGAGATGATATCGGATTCCTCACATAACCTGTCAAAGGATACATATTTTATATCAGATCCTTGAAGGGGATAGGGATCATATGCAATTACATTCAACCCAAAACCTTTGCAGATATCGACAAAAATACTTCCGATTTTACCGGTACCCACCACTCCTATGGTTTTACCATGCAGATCAAAGCCGATTAGTCCGTTTAAACTAAAATTATGTTCTTTGGTGCGGTTATAAGCCCGGTGAATCTTTCTGTTTAAGGTAAGAAGCAGCGCCATTGCATGTTCTGCTACTGCATAAGGTGAATAGGCCGGCACCCTTACTACATGTATTTTATTAAAAGCAGCTTTAAAATCAATATTATTATATCCGGCACAGCGCATGCCAATAATCCGCACACCGTTGTCATAGAGGATATCTATGGTTTTCTCATCAATGGTATCATTGACAAATGCTACAACAGCTTCATAGCCTTTTGCCATGACCGCCGTATTAAAATTTAGTTTTGATTCAAAATAATCAATTTCGAAGCCGAATTTTTCTTTATAAAAATCGAAAAAGACCTTATCATAAGGCTTCGTATCATAAAAGCAGATTTTTTTCATAATAACACCATACCTTTCATTGAAACTCCCTTATAAAGAACCGGTCAGAACAAAAAGTTGATACTATTATAGCTTATCAGAAATGTTTTATGATTATTCAGGCTGAGAAAATTTTTCAATTCTGGCAAACATGTTTTTATTAAAGTTCTCAACTTTCCTGTCATATTCCTCTTCCATATATTTGGAAGCAAGTAAAAAGTCAGCCGTAGCCTCATTGTTGGCAATTGGTATATCATAAACCACTGCAATTCTTAACAAAGCCTTAATATCAGGGTCATGTGGCTGTGATTCAAGGGGATCCCAGAAAAATACTACAAAATCAATATTACCTTCTACAATCCTAGATCCAATCTGCTGGTCACCTCCTAAGGGACCGCTGTTATATCCTTTTACCGGAAGACCAGTCTGTTCAGAGATAAGACGGGCGGTAGTTCCGGTACCGCATAGAAAATGATTTTTTAATATGTCTTTATTCTTATCCGCCCATTTCACCAATTCCTGTTTCTTGCCGTCATGAGCTATTAATGCAATACTTTTTTTCTTTCCTATTTTAAAATAAATAAAATCGTCTAATAACATATGGCCTCCTTTTAAGTACAAGACTTTCTTATACAATTTTCTTGCTGTATTCTTTTGCTTACTGTATATGTAAAACTTATTACCTAAGAATAACCTTTCTTAGATAGTTCTATCATAATGGTTTTCCGCTTAAATTGCAATCCTAAACTGTGATTTGCCTAACGTCAAGGATGTTACTTTTACTTTTTATTCCTTAAAAAACCTGACATCAATAGGTGTCACATTTGTACAAGAAATTATCCTAGTACTAATTTTTCATCCAATTCACTTTTGCCGGCACCAACAAGGACCTAACGTAACATTCAGATCAGAATAATAAGAGGCCCATGAAACCGTTCCACCGAACTATGTTTCATGGGCCTTGACTTTGATATACTATATTAAATACCTACCGCCGCCATTTTGGTCAGTACCTTTTTCCCTCTCGCCTCCATGTCACTGCCGCCAGACTTTTTCAACTGTAATTCGGAAACAATCTTTCCGTCCTTCGTAAACAATACACGGTCAGCCCTGGCTGCGACTTTGGCATCATGGGTCACAAGCAATATGGCTGTACCCTCTTTGTTGATGTTCACCAGCAGTTCCATGATTTCCTCTGCCGATTTCGAGTCCAGTGCACCGGTGGGTTCATCAGCAAATAGAATCTCCGGTGCATTCATTAAGGCACGACAGATACCAGCTCTTTGGAGCTGACCACCGGAGACCTCTTTTGTATCCCTGTTTTCAAGACCAGCAATTCCTGTCTTTCTCATCAGCGCTTTCGCCATTTGGGTAAGTTTTGGCTTATCCTTTTTCTCACCCAGGGCGGGAAGGAGGATATTATCCAGGAGATTTAAATTCTTCAGCATAGTGGGCTGTTGAAAGACAAATCCCATTTTGGTCCGGCGAAGATCTGCAAGGTCCTTATCACAAAGTTTAGTTAGTTCCGTGCCGTTTACTATCACCGAACCACTTGTAATCTCGTCCATACCGCTAAGAGCAAATAAAAGTGTGGATTTTCCTGAACCGGAGGGTCCCATTACGGCAACAAACTCACCTTTTTCTATTTCCACATTAACTCCGCTTAACACCTTGGTCTGCTCTTTCCCGCTGCCAAAGATTTTCATAATATTTTTACCTGTAATAATGCTATTCATAAGGTCAAACCTCCTTAATATGTTCAGAAATTTTTAGTGACTGGATACCGGTAATACCAAGCAGAGTGGCAGCAACAACACACCCTGTTAATAACAGCGGAGATAATAGGTAGACAGACCAGGGATTTATCTTAAACTGGAAGGTCGATGCACCAAAGGAAGAAATAATAGCCACACCGACAAGCTCTCCTAGTGTATTAGCCAGAATCGTGCCCAGGATTACTCCCAGTACCAGCACGGCGATTGAGCGGGTTAGATACTGTTTTCTTATATCTCCTCCGGTAAAACCCATTGATTTTAGTATTGCAATGGGGTAATGGTCTTTTGCTACCAGCATTTTCATAAACAGAACTGTCACTAGTAATGTGAGCAAGATAGCTGCCAGGGCAGCAATCACGGATGCTAATTGAATGGCATTCCTTACAGGTCCAAGCATCTGCCCGATACTTTCATCAATACCGGTAACCTTTGCAAAAGGAAACAACTTCCTATACTGTGATATTGCTGCCTCTACGTTCTGGCGGTTACGAAAGGTGACCGCAATGCCAACTGATAAAACATCTCCGGTATTTATATTAAAAGTGGCTTGGGCGGTTTTGCCGCCATTGGTGACATCCGAGTAAATCCCACATACCTTCAGGTGTTTTGGGACACCATCAACAACTAAAATTATCTCATCGCCAACAGATTTTTTTAGGTCTTCGGCATTGAGAACAGAGAGGGCAAGTTCTGATTCTGTTTGAGGACCTCGGCCTTTTGCGTATGTGATAGGAAAGGCAGAATAATCACCAAAAGTTACCCGTAGTTTCTCAAGTGCTCCATCATCTGCTTTCCGCTCCAACATCCTGCTGGTGAACATGCCATACTTATCCACATTCTTATCCGCTGCCAGTGCATCAGCGATTTCACCGGCCTTCCCTGCAACATCCTCCACTTGTGTCCGCATTACGCCGATATTAACATCGCAAATTCCCATGCCCATGTAAGTGATAAAGCTTTCGGCAGAAATGGTACTGCTGATATTCTGCGGCACAATCATAATGAAAAAGGAAATAATCAGTACCAGAAGCATGGTTATATATAACTTTTTCCTGGAAAGAACATCTTTAATACCAAGAAAGGTATTACGGGAAAAGAGTCTGTTATTGCTTAATCGAAAGGTTTTGACCGATTTTGTTTTTTCCTGTGGTGCGCCAAACCGCACTGCCTGGGCTGCGGAAATTTTACGGAAGCGCCGTAGCACGCTGTTTACATACAATATAACTCCCCCGCAGATTACCGCCGCTCCCAAAAGTCCGCAGAAGATGCCAGGTAATGGGCTGCCGCTTTCACCCATGTACAAACGGATATTTTTAAGGAAAGGTCTTTGCAGGGGCAGGGAGACGATAAAGCCCAGTAAACCTGCTGCTGCAGCGATAACAGCGTACTTTGCAAGGTAGAATTTTTTTATTTCGGATACCCGCATCCCAACAGCCTTTAGTACACCGATTTCCTTATAATCCTCTTCGATTTTAGCCAGCAGTGTAAAGCGGATGCATAAAAATGCCACAATTATCACAAGGACTCCGATTAAGACTAGTACGGCAATCATGATACCGTCGGTTATGCCGTTTATCATCTTCACTTGATTAAAGGTTATCGCTGGCGGTCCATTTGCCGGAAGACCAGCGTTTAGGTAGGCTGCCTCAAAAGCCGGATAAGATATGTCTTCTGTCAGCCGGAACTCAATAAGGTTCTCTAACTGCCCAAACTCACGGACTTTTTCAAAGTCTGCCTTACTCACAAGAAACCTCTTAGAGCTTACTAAGGAAGCATTCATGATGGAATCTCTTAAAAAACCGGCGACTCTAAAGGAAATACCGTGAATCATCACCTTGTCTCCAAGCGCTGCTTTCCCCTCCTGCATATAATAAATCGGAACATAGATTTCGCCGTCGGAGGGATGGATGACTTCACCCTCTAAGTTAAGCAGAAAATCAAATTTCTGCCCCTGAACACTAAGACCATTGTCTTGTATGCTTTTCTCCAAAGAATTGTCCCCGATGACAATATCTCCACCCTCGAGGTTAAGGAACTCAAGTACCTGATAATCCTCTACCTCTTCATTCTCACTTGCGAAACGTTGCAGTTGTTTCATATCCACATCGCCTGTGTGCATCTGCAAGAATTGAACCGCTTTCGCTGAAAGAAGCATGTTATCAATGGCGCCAAACAGGTTTATCATCAGTGCCAGGGCCAAAGCTGTCAGCATAGCGGCAACTGCTATAAATGCAGTAATTGTCGCCGTAATCAGCTTACTTTTACGTATATCATTTAGAATTATTTTTTTATACATGTTTACTCCCATCTGCGTACTATAACACACATGCAAATCAGGCCGCTGAAATCAATACCTATTGCAAGTTTACGTTCAATACTATCACAAAATAAATGTGAAAGTTTCATTTTGTGGCTGCTTTTGATTATTTTCTTTTTAATACACTGCGTCTTTTTGTTATAAAACTTTGGGAAACCGCAGTACAAACATCTTAGTATAAGGCGTAGGGGCGTCCAAGACGACAACATCACCAAAATGATGTTCCATCACCTTTTTCACAATAGCTAATCCAAGTCCCGTTCCACTGTTGCTGCTTCTAGAGGTACTGCCAGAGACAAAAGGTTCAAATAACCTCTTTATCCTGTCCTCCGGAATCGTCTCTCCATTATCCGCAACTTGTATTTTGGTACATCCGGATTCCTCTGTAATACCAACGAACAACCGGCTGCCTGCCGGATTATGACGGATGGCATTCGTTAGTAAATTCCCAATAGCACGGTTAGTTTCCAAAGAATCGACTCTACAAAATATTGGTTTATCCGGTAAGTCTAGCTCCAGTATCATCTGCCTGCTTTCAATTTCACCAAATAAAGCAGCACAAGATATGCGAAGCAGTTCTGCAAGGTCCACCTGAACGAAATTCATCTGGTATTCCTGCATACCCAGCTTGGAATAGGAAAGCAGCTGTTCAATCAATTGATTCATCTGACTGGATTTCGCTTTTATAGCAAGATGATATTCCCTCTGTTTATCCGGTTCCTCCACTATGCCATTTGCCAGTGCCCCTGCGTATCCCGAGATCGTCGTCATGGGGGTCTTCAAGTCATGGGCAATGTGAGAGAAAAGCTCCATTCGTTCCTTTTCCATTATCATTCGCTTTTCTTCGGACTCTTTTAGCTTGCGCACCATAAAATTGAAAGCATCCCGCATTTCCCCAAATTCTGTTTCAGTTTCAAAGTCCAGTGAAGTGTTCAAATGACCGGCCGTAACCGCTCTGAAACCTTCTTCCATTTTCTTTACAGGCTCCATAATTTTCCTGCTGATTCTACGCCCGAATAGGATAATCCCAATCAAGTATACTGCAGCAGTAATAAGATTCCAGCAAACAGAAAGTGTGATTTGTAACCCCCTTGTACCCTCAGTAAGAGGGGAAGATGCCAGTTCCGAGAAATTCATCCCGTTATCTAATGTAAACAGACCAAATAAAAGCTCCAATACCAAAAGTGTCACTGCAATACCAATGGTATAACCTATAAAACTATGCATGATGACTCTTTTGAAACTACGCTTTTTCTTCATGGCGAACCTCCAGACGATACCCTAACCCCCGAACGGTTCCTATGGCTACCCTGCTGTCTTGGGGTAATTTACTTCTTAACTTGCTGATGGCAACCATCACTGTATTGTCATCCACGATGGTGGTTTCCTGCCATACCGCTTCATAGATCTGCTGTTTGGTGTATACACGCCCGGGACTTTGCATAAACAACTTCATCAGGTTAAATTCTGTAGCGGTGAGAGGAATCAACCTGCTGCCAAAGTAAAGGGTGCAAGCACAGATGTCCATACACAGTTCCCCTGCCTTTAATAAATCTGTTTCAGTATCTGCTCCATATCCGCTATAGCGGCGTAATTGAGCTTTGATTCGGGCAAGAACCTCTAAAGGGTCAAAAGGCTTTGTTATATAATCATCCGCGCCAAGATCAAGCCCCAGTATTTTCTCGTGATTTTCTGTTTTCGCACTCACGATAAGAATGGGAAGATTGCTGCGTTGTCTTAACCCTTTGATAAGCTCATAGCCGTCAAGTTCCGGCATCATAATATCGATAACTGCCAGGTCAATCCGCGTGGCTGCTGCCGCTTTCATAGCCTCCAAGCCATTTTCAGCTTGTATCACACGGTAGCCGTCCTTTTCTATGTATAGCCGCAGAAGTTCACGAATTTCCTTCTCGTCATCTACAATCAGGATATTCTTGCTCATGATTATATTCATTCCCTATCGCAAATTTCTTACGATACTGCCACTTAAATAAAATGTTCTTCGGTTGAGGACTATTAATGTGGCATCCTTTCTATTCTAATATTTTCTTTCATCCAATCAGTCATGATACCGAACTTACAGTTCTTTTTGTATTCTCAAACCGTAAATTCATTATAATTTCTCTCCCTTTCAGCGAAACATGACTAACCTTAAAATTACCTTAAGATTTCTCCCATAATATGTAATTTATTTTTACCCGCCAGGTCATTTATCTTCCCGCTAATAAAGAAGCACATTCTGAAAAATATAAATGTTGTGGGTATCAGTATAATAGCATCGTTCCAAAAAAATGTCCACTATCTCCCACTAAGTAATTTAACACTGTCTCTATACCTATATACTCCTGATCACACCTCATCAAAAAACAGTGGAATATAAGGTTACATATAATACCAAATGAATAATTATTTATTTCCATAAATTGTATGTCTTTCATTTTTTCTTGTTATTATCCATTTATTATGCTACAATATACTCGTATACAGTAAATCCAAAAATACAACTAAAACTTCTTTACCATATTCGTTTCATGCAGAAAATTAGTATGTAAATTAATTCAATTTTTCTACATGTTTATTTATTTGTTTTTAGATGCCGGAAAGTTGTATTTTGCCTTTTAATAAACAGGAGGTTATTATGAACAACGACACTTTTTCAGCCATTACACCCGAAATTCTAGCTTTGACAAATCTGTGTGCAAAGAATAGCTCAATCGACCCTTCCCTTTACACCAAATATGATGTGAAACGGGGACTCAGGGATGTAAGTGGTAGAGGCGTATTAACCGGTCTGACTGAGATTGCTGAAGTACGTTCCCATATTATTGTAGATTCCGAATATGTTCCCTGCGAAGGTAAATTATATTACCGCGGCATCGATGTGGAACAGATTGTTGACGGTTTCATCCATGAAAACAGATATGGTTTTGAAGAAACTACTTATCTTCTCTTATTCGGTGAACTGCCGGATGAAGAAGAATTGAAGAAATTCAAGATGTTACTGGGGGAATACCGTTCTCTCCCTACTTCTTTTGTCCGTGACATTATTATGAAAGCTCCCAGCCGAGATATGATGAATACCCTGGCAAGAAGTGTACTTACCCTATATTCTTATGATGACCTGGCTGATGATATCTCTCTTCCCAATGTTATGAGACAGTCCCTCCAGATGATTTCCTTGTTCCCTCTGCTGTCCGTTTATGGTTATCAGGCTTACCGTCACTATCATGACGGTCAGAGTTTATATATCCATACACCGGATCCCTCTCTGTCAACGGCTGAATTGATTCTTCATCTGTTAAGACCGGACAGTAAATATACTCCCTTAGAAGCTAAAATCCTGGATGTTGCCCTTGTCCTCCATGCAGAACACGGCGGTGGTAACAATTCCACCTTTACTACCCATGTAGTAACTTCAACCGGCACGGATACCTATTCTTCCGTAGCTGCTTCCTTAGGTTCCTTAAAGGGTCCAAAACACGGAGGTGCTAATATAAAAGTTGTTCAGATGTTTGAGGATATGAAGAATACTTTAAAGAGCTGGGAAGATGAAGAGGAAGTCCGCAACTACCTGGCTGCACTCCTTCATAAGGAAGCTTTTGATAAGGCAGGTCTTATCTATGGTATGGGGCATGCCGTATATTCCATATCAGACCCCAGAGCGAATATCTTTAAAGGTTTTGTTAAGAAGCTTTCCGAGGAAAAGGGCAGAATTGAAGAATTTAAGTTATACAATCTGGTTGAGAATCTTGCTCCCGAGGTTATTGCCAAGGAACGCCAGATTTATAAAGGGGTAAGCGCTAATGTTGATTTTTATAGTGGATTTGTTTACAGTATGTTAGATCTGCCTCTGGAGCTTTATACTCCGATTTTTGCTATTGCAAGAATCTCCGGGTGGAGTGCCCATCGGATTGAAGAGCTTATTAACGCGGGCAAAATTATCCGTCCGGCTTATAAAAATGTTGCGAAGCAGAAGGCTTATGTGCCTATTGAAAGTCGATAGGATTATATTGGATATAATTAGTTCTTGGCTACTTGATAAAATCAGCTTGGACGTTGTGAGGAAAGCATTGATTATGATATCGTTCATAAGCTTAGGATTCTGAGATTGAATTCACTAATGATTTTTTCATGTGGTAAAGCAAGATTGAAATAGCACAAACTCCTCGCTATTGCTCGTCAAACAGTGTGCTTTTTCAATCTAAACCACATGAAAAATTCATAAGTGAATTTGCAATCTCAGAATGAAGCGCTTATGAACGATATCATAATCATGCTTTCTCAATTTAGGTTTTGGGCTGATTTTATCAAGTTTTTTTAAGTATTCGTATTTGTATTTGTATTGGTATTGGTAATTCTATCGATGATTATATCTTTATGTTGAAGTTTATGTGGTGCTTATTTTGGTATTTATGTCTGTGTCAATGTTTATGTTTATGTCTGTGTTTATATTGTCCTTATATCGGTGTCGATGTCTGTGTTTATATCGTCCTTATATCGGTGTCGATGTCTGTGTTTATATCGGTCCTTATATTGGTGTCGATGTCTGTGTTTATATCGGTCCTTATATCGGTGTCGATGTCTGTGTTTATACCGGTCCTTATGTCGGTTGATTTGTTGTTATCTGCGTTTCTCTATACTCTTTCTTAAAAATGTTCATTCTGCTGTACAGCAAAGCAAATGGTATGCATGGGGTTTTAGTTTATGTAATAATTTATGTAAAGATGTTTAGATTCCAGCTTAGCATTTTTTCTAATGGTACCGAGGATAGCTTTCTTACAACGAAATCAAAGGGTTTTAGTGATAGTATAAAGGTTATGAATATTGCCAGTAATAGTATCATTAGCATTTCTGCAGTGGTATCTATTGTATCGTACAGATTGGTCTGGTATTGCAGTATTTTATAGATTAATCCATGGAGTAAGTATATGCTCATGGTTCGTTGTCCCATATAGGTGAACCAGTATTTTTTTCTTGGCATGATAGCTGCAATTACATAGATGAAGACGGTTGAAAAGATATATATGGCAGTACGGTAAAGCCAGCCAAACTTAACTATATCGGATTTTTGGTAAGAGTATTTCATGATTAATATATCAAAATTAATGTTTTCACAACTAAGATACATAATTACCAGTATGGCGAGAAGAACTGCCAGTGCTCCCGCTCTTACAAGCTTTTTGTCTGCAAATTGAATGAATTTTTCTTTATCAAAGGTATAGCCTAAGAGGAAAAACGGCAGATAGGTAATGGTTCTTTCAATTGCTCCAAATGCTCCTATTACTGTAACATAACCGGCCAGTATTGCTACAAGATAGGATATGTACAGGATTCCTTTTATCTTTATTAGTTTACCGATTACTAATCTCCAGCAGAACAGGGAAAGCATAAACCATAGGGTAAAATACGGCTGCAGCAGTTCAAAGGTATTATCCCTGCCGGTTGTATAAAGAAAAATAAAATATATAGTCTGAAATATGAAGTAAGGTATCAATAAGGTTTTTATTAGTTTTAGTAACGCATTTCTTTTGGAAAAATATGCCGATACGAAGGCAAAGGCAGGCATATGAACTGTATATATTGTCATAACCATAAAATTCATGAAATGATTCTTATAAATAAATGCCCCAACAAAATGACCGATTACTACCAGTAGGATTAAAAAGCTTTTAAAATTATCAAAATAACTGTCTCTTTGCATAGATTCTCCGCATGTTAGTTTTAATTAGATAACCTTGTTATACTACCAAAGCTATGTTAATCAAGAATAAATTTTGTATTAAATTATGATAAAGGATAAATAGCACAGAGAGTATTTTATTAGATGCTTATTACAAAGTCAAGCTTATTTACAGTTCCTGCCCAAGGAAATTATTGGTTTGGCCTAAGGCAGGAATATGGGTTTTATATCAGATGCTTATCCGTTTGAACAGAAGCATTTGAACACTATTTTTTGAATAACTTTATTATCCATGTATAAACTCCTTTTTTATCCAGATACCCCGATTCATTCTTGCGTTTACTATATAATTGGAGGCTGTCTGTCACTAACCATATAGATACTGTTTTTCCGATCCAGTAATCCTTCCGCTACCATATACTTTCTTAAGGTACAGAAATCATCATGATAATCAGCAATTATCAGATTTACTTCTTTTTCCGTATATTCTTTCCCTTGCTCAAATGCTTCGGCTATCACTGCTAAGACTACTTTCCGTTTTTCATTCTGTACCGGTATGTTTTTTAATTTGCCCATATCAAAGAAACTCTTTATTATTTTATCCCGGTACTTCTTTTCTCTTTCTGCCTGGGCTTTGTGTTCCGGGGATTCCGTATGAATAAGCTCTAACAGGTTGTGATTTAGAATCTCCGAATTGATACTGTATATAACATAGTACTGATCCTTATATGACTTCACCAGTCCGGTATCCATCAATTTCTTAAGGTGAAAGGATATGGTAGAAGGGGTTAGCGTCAGCCGCTCCGCAAGTAATTCCACATACATGGGTTCTCTGGCAAGATTTTTTATGATCTGCAGCCGGGACTTATCTGATAAACACTTAAATAATTGTATAACCTGTTCTTCAGTCATATCATGCCCTTGCCCTTTCTGAAGCTTTCATAAATATGTCCTTAATTATATCTGCAGTCTCCAGTTTTAGTTCTTCCACTACTTTTTCAGTTATCAGTCCGTTCTTATCCGCATAGTCAAGCCTCATCCTCCATGCTTTGGGCACAGTATCAAACCGGTTCAGATAATTACTGCAAAATAATGTGTACTTATCCTGGTCTTTAAGCTCTGCTTCTGTGTTAAATTTTTTTACTTCTCCCTGAAATAAGGTTATAAAGATATCATAGATATTTGCTTTGATTTTTTCAAAATTTGCTTCATCTGATTTATCATCCTTTTGTAATTCCTTCATTTTCATAAGGCAGGATTCTTTTAATAGATCCATTTCCTTTAAGTAGGTTTCCTTTAGTTCTTTTAATTGACTCATAATAATCCTCCTCATATTCCTATTAAGTACATATCTGTTCGCCAGAGTTTACGAATCAACGGACAGGATAAATGTTTTTCGTTTTATCTTCCTGGACGTATCGTAAACCAACCTACAGCAGTTGCTTTTTCAACATACTTTTTGTGTTCTGGTTTATTTGCTATATTCTGTTAATATTATATTCATAGAATCGTTATATGTCAATATGTTTTTATATATATCAAATTAAATATTTGTTTTAATTAGATAATAATGATATCAGTGTAATAAACCCAAGTATATAAGTCTCTTTTTACACAGGGTCAGCTATAGCTCTCCTGCCATAGCCTTAGCTATAGAACTCGATTGATTCCCCATCCTCTGGTATATATACTCTATTATCAATATGGTGCTTTCGTGTAAATTCTCTTAGTTCCTTTCTTGTCAGCCGGCAATGATTCCAGGCTTCCATATGAACAGCGACTACTTTACTGTTTCGTGCTTGACGGCATATGGATAGGACATCCTGGGCATTTAAGGTTATCGGTCTTCCATAGGAAAATTTAGCTTCTCCGCAATAGCCGATAACAATTTGTGGTCGATATTTTAGTAAGGCATTTTTAACATACGTACACCAAACAGTATCTCCGGTCAGATAAACTACCGGTTCGTTGTGGCTGGATATGATAAATCCCGATACTGGAGCCATTTTAGCAGCAATATCCCCATAACCGTGTCTTCCTCTCGTCCGGGTCAGGGTAATTCCCTCCCACTCCAGTGAGTCTGTAACCGGAATCACAGTTTGAAATCCTGATTCCTTTATTTTCTCTTCATCTTCCGGCTGGCAGAAAAGAGGTATCCTATCAGGCAGCTGATCAGGGGTTAAACCGCTGAAATGATCTCTGTGGGTATGGGTTATGAGAATCCCGTCACAATCTAAAATAGTCTCAGCCTTAAAAGGTAAATCGACCAGCGGATTTTTATCCGTAATGGGTACATGTTCAATTGCCTCCAGGGTATGCTTTGGATTTAGCATAGGATCGATGAGTATCTTTTTTTCTTTCATTGTCAGTACAAGGGTAGCATGGCGTATTAACTGAATTTTCATTTTGATTCCTCCGACTATTGATAATATTTATTATAAGCGGTAAGATACTTGCATAGAGTAAGAATAACGAAACCTTTACTTGATTTATGAAAGGATATGAAACCATATGATTGACCAGACAGATATCCAGATTCTACAATTATTAAGGACTAATTCAAGGATGCAATGGCAGGAAATCGGTGATATTGTCCATCTTACGGGACAGGCGGTAAAAAACAGAATAACCAAGCTTAATGAGCTTGGAATTCTGGAAGGCTATACCGTTAAAATAAACAACGAAAAACTTGGTTTATCCGTAACTGCCTTTATTACGGTATTCATGAAAACGACCGACCATATCGGGTTTTGTAAATTTATTAAGCTAAATGATCTGGTTTATGAAGCTCATCGTATCAGTGGCGAGGGGTGCTATTTGCTAACCGTTTTTACTCATGATCAAAAAGAGCTGTTGGATTTTCTGGATGAGATATTAATCTATGGAAATTACAAAGTTAATCTGTCTATGAACAAAATCAAGTAGTCTATGAATCTCTTTTACATTATACTTCTTATATCTTTTATATTTTGTTTATCATATTTTTATAATCCAATGATAAAAACCGTAGAAACTTATGTAAAATCGTGGTAAGATAATTAAATGCGGGACATGCTTCCGTGTCCCATCGATCAGATTGAAAAAAAATAATGAATGAGCTACAAAAACAAGGAGATAAAAAGTAATATGAAGAAAAAATCAATTATCAGGCTGCTTGGTATGGCAGTTTTCCTGATGGCTGTCTTACCCTTTACAAAAGTACAGGCCAAAGAAACCCAATTCCCGGATTTATATGTTAATCTGACTACGCCGGAGGATACGGTTATAATAACGAATGATACACCAAATACAGATGAATCCTGGACTATAGCAGGAATTACCGACCCAAAAAGTGAAAAGAAATCCTTTGGTGAAATGGGGGTCAAAGCCCTACTATATGATCCAAGTACCAAAGTGACTGTAAGACTGATGCAGAAACAATCCAGTAAATCAAAGGACATTTTCAATTTGTCCCTGCTTTCGGAAGGTGAGCTGAAGGAATTTTTAGACGGTTTTGTATCTAATGAAGACAAGAATGTTAAAGCCTCTATCGAAAAATATTCTCAGACTGAGATGCCCTTTTATCATTACACAATTGAGATGGAGCAAGAAGGTGTCCCCTTTAAAGAAACAATATACGGAACCATTGTAAACGGCTATGCGGTGAACTTTGATACTTATAAGAAAACCAACACCGAGTCTTTGGATGAAACATTTATAAAGGAATTGGTTGATGGAACCCATTTTACAGAATTCTTGGATAAAGCTGAAGTTCAAAAACAAATAAAGCAAACTTACTTCGTATTAGCAGCGTTTTTCCTGATTATTGTTGCTCTTATCGTGTTTGCTGTCATAATGAACCGGAACAGAGCTAAAAAGCAAAAAGGGCTGAAGACAGCCAAAACCGATGCTCTGACTAAGTTTTATCTGGAGCAGAAACAAAAAGAAGAACAAAATATTAAAGAAACCATACTACATGTAAATCACACACAATATACCGATGAAGTCATAAAAGATTTTTGCTATTATAATGAAATAATAAAGAATATGAAGCTCTGGGTAATCATGGGCATACTGTTTCTTGTTATTTTAGCTATGCTGTCCCAGACCGGCTCTGCTTTTATCAGCTGTACCATCGCAATTATACTTTTATTTGTTTTTGTGTATTATCAGGGAATCCGGATTGAAAAACTTGTAGCCCGGACCAAGAAGCTTTATGATAAGGATAAAGGCAAAGAGGCAGTATTTACATTTTATGAGGATTATTTCACCTTATCCGGTATTCAGTTCATCTCCAAATATCCTTATCTGCAGGTTACTGATATCAAAGAATATAAGAATTATATTTATCTGTATCAGGGGGATAAAGCTTTTTATCTTAAAAAAGACGGTTTTGAAACCAGTGGGGACGAATTTGTGAAATTTATTAAACTAAAGCTTGGTAAATAAATGCTAAAAACTATGACGGTATAAAAGTTACTCTATAAGTGAAAAAGACAGAAAAACCATAATGTCATATCATCTTCTGATAAATTGTCTTATCAAAAGTTTTGATATTTCATTATGGTTTTTCATTCATGAGTACAACGAAAAAGAGTACTATCTATTACAGTATTAATTACAGCTTTAAATTACAGTTTCATTTACGGCTTTAAATACAGCTTCATTTACGGCTTTTATTACGGCTTCATTTATGCTTTTATTACAGCTTCATTTATGGCTTTTATTGCAGCTTCATTTATGGCTTTTATTATGGCTTTTATTACAGCTTCATTTACGTTTTTGTTTACTGTTTTACTTACAGCAGTTCCAGTTCAAGAACGGTATCTCTCTCATCATATAACCCTGCAATATCCAGTTCAACATAGGCATCCTCCGGATATTCAGCTCCATTCCAGGGGCGGACCAGTTTTAATTCTGCGCCATCTTCCAATATACGTGCTTTTTTCAGTTTTCCTTCCAGACCTTCTAGTCTGAACGCACCTACACGCCTGTCGTAGATATGAGCATATAGCATTTTACCCTTTTGGGTATATCTGCCCCATTCCGGTTTATTTATGTCGCTTATACCACATCCGTAGATACTTTCCCCGTTTATCCGCATCCATTCCCCAATTTCTTTAAGGATTCTAAGGCTGTCTTTCGGAAATTCCCCTTTGGCATTTGGACCAACGTTAATGAGCATATTACCGTTTTTACTGACGCATTCTACAAGCATATGAAGGACATTTTCCGTAGTTTTATAATCCCAGGGCTTATTCTTGGCATAACCCCAGTTTTCATTGAGGGTAAGACATAATTCCCAGGGCACGGGGCGTCCAAGCACATCCAATTCTCCCGTTGAAGGCATCATGCATTCCGGTGAAACGAAATCTCCAGAATGGAGATCCGGGTCTTCTTTTCTGGCATCTCCGCCCAATCGGTTATCAATGATAATATCCGGCTGAAGCTTTCTCATCATTGTGACCAGCTCAGTGGCTCTCCAGGTTTGACCTGACATATGTTCAAACTCTGTACCGGCAAGTTTTTCATTGTCATAGGAGAAGTCAAACCATATTAAATCAATCTTGCCATAGTTCGTTAGAAGTTCTCTTACCTGATTGTGAAAGTATGTGATATAGTTCTCCCAGTTATGTTTTACTCCTTTAAACTCTTCATTATCCCTCATCGGATGCTGTCTGTCTCCATAATGTGGATAATCCGGATGGTGCCAGTCCAGAAGGGAATAATAAAAGCCGATTTTTATTCCTTCCTCTCTGAATGCCTCCACATACTCACTTACCAGATCCCGCCTGCACTTGGTATTGGTGCTTTTATAATCGGTATAAGCGGAATCAAACAGGCAAAAACCGTCGTGGTGTTTTGTTGTTAATACTGCATATTTCATTCCTGCTTCTTTTGCACATTTCGCCCACTCCCTGGGATTATACCGAACCGGGTCAAATTCTTCAAAATACTTATTATACTCCTTAGTTGTTATCTTTTCCGTACTTTTTACCCACTCACCCCTCGCAGGAATTGCATAAAGCCCCCAGTGGAGGAACATTCCAAAACGTGCCTCTTTAAACCATTCGGTTCTTCTCTCTCTTTCTTCGTATAATGTCATCGTATCCTTCTCCTTTTCTTCATAAACTTTTCATTATCGCCTATTGCATCACTTGTGGTTTTGTTACTTTATGGTTTTGTTATTCAATGGCTTTATTACTCTATGGTTTTGTTACTCTAAGGTTTTGTTACTCTAAAGTTTTGATTTGAGAGTCAAAAGCCTCAAAAAACTTAATTAATGAATAACCCGGTATATATATTCATTTTGTCGTAGACCGGCTGACAAGGTTGTTTATGTCCGACTAGAGACTCAGCAAAAAGCTGAGCAGTGCGATGCTTTTTGCATCTATGAGGCTCTACAAAGGACATGCCGCAGGAAGGTAAGGTAGACAAAATGAATATATATACCGGGTTATTCATTTTACAACCTAAATTAGGCTTTTGACTCTCAAATCAAGTTTTGTTACTCTAAAGTTTTGTTTAATCACTCTTTATGTCTAATCTCTCTTACTGTCATAACCATCATTGACAAGGATAGTTTATCATCGTTATAATGATTTTGTAATAAGAAATACAAACATAAACTTGAAAATAATTAACCATATTTTCATAAAGGAGGCAGCTTTGGATACGAATTATTCTAAGTATTTTTCCAATCTCTATATTGATTACTATTACGGCAGTCTTACCCACTGCGGAAGTAACTGGAGGGAAAATAATATCCTGTGTCCTTTCTGTAAGATATATTTTATCACGGATGGAGAGTGTGAGCTCATAATAGAGGGAAAGGCTTATCACGGTCATAAAGGAAGGATGTTTTTCATTCCTTCCCAGACCAGGCATTCCTTTTACCACATTAACGATAACTTTGTAACGAAATACTGGATACACTTTGAAGTGAAAGCCTGGGATAATCAATTGACCCAGAACTTAAATCTTCCTTACTATATCGATATTAAAGATGACAGGGAAGTTGTGAAACATTTTTTAGATATTTTTGACCAGGCAAGAGAAAATACTCTGGCTTCTGCTTTTCGGCTAAAAGCAGGCATATTATCTCTGTTATCTGATTACATCTCACTTTCAGACTGTAATCAAGTAACGCTGTATGAAGAAAATCATCCTGAGTTTTATTCGTTAATTTCCTATATTAACGATAATCTCCACATCCGCCTGACCCTGGACGATTTATCCGGCAGAATGCATATGCATCCGAATTATTTTATTAGACTGTTTAAATCCAGGATGGGTACAACACCTCTTAATTATATCAATAAACTCAGAATGGAACGAGCCAAAGCCCTTCTTGAAAATACCAGCCTTCCGGTTTCTGAACTTATGCTTTTAGTCGGTTTTGAGGATTTAAGTTCCTTTTCAAACTTTTTTAAACATTATTCCGGTTATAATCCCAAGGTATTCCGCAAAACTTTCGGAATGTAAACCCCAGACTAAACAGTCACAATGATTACTTCTCCTCTTGGTACAGCCCTTTTAGATGCTTGTTATAAACGCTTACTAACAAAAGATACTAAATAAAATAGCGGGAAATATAAAATAACAATCAAGATATTCTTTTCTTTTGGCAATCAATTATAAAGATACTACTGACTGCTTTGAAGTATAAGATTATGAATTGTATTTTACATATCCCGCTATTTATAACTATTCCTATTAACTATTTATGACTAAAACAATTAATTACTTATTACTACAACTATTAACTACTTTTTACCATAACTATTAACTACTTATTACTATTAACTATTAATTACTACAACAATTAACTACTTATCACTATTAACTAATAATTACTTTTAACTTTTATCCAGACTTTATCATTAGGATTACATATTACGGAATCTTTCGTAACGCGCGTCTACAATTTCATCCTTGGTTTTTGCTCTGTAACGATTAATAAAATCAACGATATCGGTCCTGATCTGACAAGCCACGGATTCCATGGTATCTACACACAATGCCTCACATTCGGGTATTATGCGCTCTACAATCTTTAAATCCTGTAAGTCAGCGGCTGTTATTTTCATTACTTCGGCAGCCTCATTGGCTCTCTTACTGTCTTTCCAAAGTATAGAGGCAAATCCTTCCGGCGATAAGATGGAATAGGTTGCATTCTCTAGCATCCATACTTCGTTTGCTACACCTAAGGCAAGAGCACCTCCGCTTCCTCCTTCTCCGATAACAATGGAAAGGATGGGTACTTTAATACCTGACATCTCATAGAGATTTCTGGCAATGGCTTCTCCCTGACCCCTTTCTTCTGCTTCAATACCGCAGAATGCACCGGGTGTATCAATAAAACAGACAATAGGGCGTCCGAATTTTTCGGCCTGTTTCATTAACCGAAGAGCTTTGCGGTAGCCATCCGGATTAGGCATACCATAGTTTCTCTTTATATTCTGTTTGATGTTTCGACCCTTTTGCTGACCGATAACAGTAACCGTAATATCATCAATCGATGCAAGACCGGCAACGATCGCACCATCATCATGGGATACACGGTCACCGTGGAGTTCCATGAATTTATTAAAGATTGCACTGATAAAGTCCAGACTGGTTGGTCTGGTGGTGCTTCTTGCAATCTGAACCCGATCCCACGCAGTTAAATCTGACATAGCTCTACCCTTGAGTACCGCAACTGTAATCCGCGGTACTGCCACAAATAATCTTAAGTGAAAGAAGAAGTGGCTTCCTTTCCTATCTATATTTTCCTTCACCTGGTAAGAAACCGAAAACAGTACCTTAAAAATCAGTATATTAAAATTATGCCAAAGATTTATTGTGTCTATGATATTTCATATTCCGCAGTTTCAAATAAGAAATATTACACAAACCATTGACTACTATTATCCGGTATTAACCTGTAATTAACTCTTTACCAACATGGACAAGGTCTGCTTTAATTTATTACGTTTTACTATTTTATCAATAAATCCATGTTCCAATAAAAATTCTGCTCTCTGGAATCCTTCCGGCAGACGCTGCCCAATGGTCTGTTCAATTACTCTGGGACCGGCAAACCCAATCAAGGCGCCGGGCTCAGCAAGAATGACATCCCCAAGCATTGCAAAACTGGCCATAACACCGCCGGTAGTAGGATCCGTTAATACAGATACATATAACAGCCCGGCTTCATCATGTTTTTTCAGTGCCTGGGACGTTTTAGCCATCTGCATTAAGGATATGATTCCTTCCTGCATTCTAGCACCTCCCGAGCAGCAGAAAATGATTACTGGAAGTTTTTGCGTAGTCGCCTTTTCAATCATTCTGGTAATCTTTTCGCCGACTACTTGCCCCATACTGCCCATTAAGAAGTTAGAGGCCATAACGCCAATGGCTACTTTGGTATCATCAATTTTACCTTCTCCGGTAATAACGGCTTCATCCAGGTTCGTTACCAGTTTCATTAATTCCAGTTTGGATTTATATCCCGGAAAGTTAAGGGGATCACTGATTTCAAGTTCCGTATCCCACTCGGTAAAGCTGCCCTTATCCAGTATCATGCTGATTCTGGTTCTGGGACTGATTCGGAAGTAATTACCGCAATTTGGACAGATATAGTAATTGGCTACTACATCCTCCGTATATATGATTTCATTGCATTTTTCGCATTTTTCAAATAAACCGTCAGGAATCTGGGCTTCATCTAAGGAGTCTTTTATCTTTTCTCCCAGATGGGCCTGCTTTAGTCCGGACATACTGGGATTCTTTTTAAAATTAAGCATTCAGGTTCAGGCCTCCTTTTCGGATAATATCCGTTCCACAAATCCGGTATCCGTTTTTCCTTTTATATAATCCTCGTGATTGATGATCTGATACTGAAAATCAATATTAGTGTCAATACCTTCAATGACCAATTCCCCCAGCACACCCCGCATCTTCTTAATGGCTAAATCACGGGTGGCATCATGGACCATTAGTTTAACAATCAGGGAGTCATAGGCTGCCGGTACCTTATAACCTGCATAAAGTGCCGAATCAATACGGACTCCATTACCGCCAGGCATATGAAGGCTGGTTACAAGTCCAGGTGAAGGCATAAAGTTTTTGCTGGGATTCTCAGCATTAATACGGCATTCGATGGAGTGACCCGTAATGGTTACTTCTTCCTGGGTTAAGGATAGTTTGTCACCACTGGCAATTTTAATTTGTTCCCGTATTAAATCGATACCGGTGACCATTTCGGTTACGCCATGTTCTACCTGTATTCTGGTATTCATTTCGATAAAATAAAAGTTATTATCCTGATCTAAAATGAATTCTATGGTTCCGGCATTGCAATATCTTGCGGCTTTCGCAGCTTTCACTGCCGTGTCGCCCATAAGCTTTCTTAATTTATCATCTATAACAAGGGAGGGGGCCTCTTCTATCATCTTCTGATGTCTTCTTTGAATTGAACAGTCTCTTTCTCCCAAATGAATCACATTACCGTAATTGTCTGCCAATATCTGAAATTCAATATGTCTTGCTCCTTTAATATATTTTTCAATATACATGGTGTCATCACCAAAGGAGTTCTTTGCTTCCTGGCTGGCAGTTTCAAAAAGATGGATAAATTCCTCTTCGGTATTAACGATTCGCATTCCTTTACCGCCGCCACCGGCAGAAGCCTTTATCATAACCGGATATCCCATCCCATCGGCTATTCTTTTCCCTTCTTCCGGTGTAAAGACCGGCTCCTTCGTTCCAGGGACAACGGGCACACCAGCTTCCATCATAGTTTTTCTGGCTTCTGACTTATTTCCCATACGGTCAATGACTTCGGCAGAAGGTCCAATGAAGGTAATATTGCATTTGCGGCATAAGTCGGCAAATTTACTGTTTTCAGATAAAAATCCAAATCCGGGGTGAATCGCATCTGCGCCGGTTGCAAGGGTTGCGCTTAGAATCCGGTCCATTCTTAAATAACTGTCTTTCGAAGACATGGGACCAATACATACCGTTTCATCAGCAAGCTGCGCATGCAGGGCTTCTTTATCTATATCAGAGCAAATAGCAACCGTGCTGATACCCATTTCCCTACAGGCACGGATGATACGGACAGCAATCTCTCCACGATTGGCTATTAAAACTTTTTTAATCATAGTTGGTGCTCCCATCTTTACATTACTAATATATTAACCTATAGCAAAAGTCAATTCCGCTTCAGCAAAAATCTTATCTCCGTCATATGCTTTGGCATTGGCCACGCCAATATTACCTTTTTTCTTTACTAACTCAACTTCCAGGGTGAGTACATCACCAGGTACGATTTTATTACGGAATCTGGCCTTATTGATTCCGCCAAAATAGGAATTTTTTCCCTTGTTTTCTTCAAGAGATAAACAAACTACGGCGCCTACCTGAGCTAATGCTTCGATCACCAGCACTCCCGGCATAACAGGTTCATCCGGAAAATGTCCCAGAAAAAACGGTTCGTTATAGGATACACATTTGCGTCCAACGGCACGTTTGCCTGGTTCTAATTCATCGATACGGTCAATTAATAAAAAAGGACTTCTTTGAGGGATTATTTCTTTTATTTCGTTTATATTTAACATTTTCCTGCTCCTAACATACTGAAAATCTGCTGTGTTTTCTTCGGGTAATTTGTCCGTAGATTTTTTTATAACGGTCTGATTCTTACTAAAGCCTGACCATATTCAATCATATCTTTATTTTTTACAAGTATTGCTTCGACTACACCGTCGTAAGCAGATTCAATTTCATTCATTAATTTCATAGCTTCTACAATACCGATAATCTGCCCCTTCTTAATTACATCACCGACTGTGATATAAGGGTCGCTGCCTTCCGATTTTGCTGCATAGAAAGTTCCCACCATAGGTGACGTAACCGTTAATTTACCGGCATCTGAGTTTTCCTCTTCTTTCTTTCCGCTGGTTACTACGGTGTTTACCTGGATTTCAGGCGTTTGTGGGTATACCGGGTTACGGTTGATTTCTAAGGACAGGCTGCTGTCCCCTTCGGTATACTTAAAAGATGTTAATGAAGACTCAGATACTGTTTGAATAAGCTTAATAATGTTTTCCATTTCCATAGCAAATTATCTCCTAACCTAAGAATTTCTTAACTAACAAACTTCCGTTGTGTCCGCCAAAGCCCATGGAATTGCTGATCGCATAGTTCACAGGTTTACCGGTTACTGCTTCTTTTGTATAATCTAAATCCAGCTCTTCATCCGGGATTTCATAGCCGGCTGTTGCATGGATATAATCATGCATGATTGATTTTACACAAGTTATGAATTCTACTGCTCCTGCTGCTCCAAGCATATGACCGGTCATGGATTTCGTGGAACTTACATTTAACTTATAAGCATGATCTCCAAAAGCCATCTTAATGGAGCGGGTTTCAAATAAATCATTGTGATGGGTACTGGTTCCATGGGCATTGACATAATCCACTTCTTCGGGTTTGATTCCGGCTTCCTTAACTGCCAGCAGCATTGCTCTTGCAGCACCTTCTCCGTCTTCACTGGGAGACGTGATATGGAAGGCATCACAGGTCGCACCATAACCACCGATTTCTGCTAAGATAGTAGCTCCTCTGTTTAATGCGTGTTCCAAAGATTCCAAAACTACAACACCGGCGCCTTCACCCATTACAAATCCATTTCTTTCTTTATCAAAGGGAATGGAGGCTCTGGCTGGATCCGTTGAGGTAGTCATAGCTGTTAAAGCTGAAAATCCTGCAACACCGATAGGGGTTATGGCTGCCTCTGTTCCGCCTGCTATCATAACGTCTGCTTCGTTACACTGAATGTAGCGGCAGGCATCTCCGATAGAGTGGGTTCCGGTTGCACAGGCAGTTACAATATTGGTACATTTTCCTTTTAATCCAAAGGTAATTGCTACATTGCCTGCTGCCATATTGGATATCATTAAGGGTACTAATAACGGAGCAATCCTTTTTGGTCCCTTATCCAACAGCTTCTGGTGTTCCCTTTCAATCGCCTGAAGACTTCCGATACCAGATCCAACTGATACACCGATTCTTGTCAGATCTTCTGTGTTCAGATCCAGTCCTGCATTTTCAATTGCCTGTGCTGAAGCTGCTACTGCAAACTGGCAGAAGGTTTCCATTCTTTTGGCTGCCTTTGGATCCATATACTTCTCAGGAGCAAAATCTTCTACCTGAGCTGCAAGTTTAACCTTATAGTCCGTAGTGTCAAAATAAGTGATAGGCTTAAATACATTCTTTGTTTCTTTGATGCTATTCCAAAAGGTGTCAATATCATTTCCAATGGGGGAAATGATACCCATACCAGTAACTACTACTCTCTTCATATTTGTAATCCTCCTATAATGAAGTTACTTACTCCTGTATTTTATATTAATGTTGTGTTGTGTTTTCATTATGATCCGGTAATTCAGATACCAAGACCGCCGTCTACCTGAATGGTCTGACCGGTTATATAGGATGCTTTATCAGAAGCTAAAAAGGCAGCAGTTTCGGCAATATCTTCTACTTCACCTAATCGCTTAAGAGGTATTAATTCTGTTACCTTCTCCTTTAAATCGTCCTTTAAAACAGCTGTCATATCCGTATTAATGTAACCTGGCGCTATGGCATTGACAGTAATTCCTCTAGAGCCTAATTCTTTTGCAAGGGATTTTGTCATTCCGATTACACCTGCTTTTGCAGCACTGTAATTTACCTGACCGGCATTGCCGATTACTCCGGATATGGAAGAAATATTGATAATTCTACCGCTTTTTTGCTTTAACATAAGGCGGGAGGCTTGTTTTAAACAGTTGAATACACCTTTTAAATTCGTATCGATAACCGTATCAAATTCCTCTTCCGTCATCTTAAGGATTAAATTATCTCTTGTAATTCCTGCATTATTTACTAAGATGTCAACTCTGCCAAATTCCTTTACTACATCGGCGAACATCTGCTGTACCGCTAAAAAATCAGAAATATCGGCCTGATAGGCAGCTCCGCTGCCGCCATCCTTTTTGATCAGCTCTACAACTTCTTCTGCTTTCTCTTTTGAGCCGCAGTAATTCACTACCACTTTAGCGCCATAGCGTGCAAGGGTAAGGGCGATAGCTCTGCCGATTCCCCGGCTGGCACCGGTTACGATTGCAACCTTATTCTCTAGCATGCTGTAACCTCCTGTAACTTATCCAAATCTTCTACTTTTTCAATATTAATTACTTTTAAGGATCTGTCAATTTTCTTAATAAAACCAGATAAGGTTTTACCAGGACCGATTTCAATAAAGGTATCCACTCCGTTTGCTATCATATGTTCCACACTTTGCTGCCATTTTACGGAGGAATATACTTGTTTCGCCAAAAGTGTTTGTATTTCTTCTTTATTGTTTATTATTTCTGCATTCACATTGGCTGTATATGGTGTTACCGGGTCATTAATCTGAACACTGTTTAACACTTCATAGAGTTTATCTCCGGCTTCCTTTAACATAGGTGAATGGAAAGGACCGCTCACGTTAAGTGGAATTACTCTTTTGGCACCATTATTAAGTAACGCTTCACTTGCTGCCGCCACCGCATGTTTTTCACCGGAGATTACAAGCTGACCTGGGCAGTTATAATTGGCAACTGTTACAATTCCTTCTGTTTCTTCACAGATTTTTTCTATTAATGCATTCTCCATGCCTAAAACCGCAGACATTGCGCCTGCTCCTGGGGCTACTGCCTCCTGCATTAAGATTCCTCTCTGTCTGACGACTTTGATGCCTTCTGAAAAACTTAACACACCGCTTGCCATTAAGGCTGGATATTCACCAAGGCTTAAGCCAGCCTGGAGCTCCGGTTTAATACCGGATTTTTCAACCTGTGCAAGGATTGCCATACAAGTAGTAACCATAGCAATCTGGGTGTACTCTGTGATATTTATCTTGTCATTTTCTTCAAACACAAGGGCTGCCATATCAATTCCAAGTATCTGGGAGGCTTCCTCAAAGACTTGTTTGGAATCTTCATATCTTTCATAGAAATCCTTACCCATACCGATATATTGCGCGCCTTGTCCGGGGAATATAAATGCTGTTTTACCCATTATCTTTTCTATCCTCTTCTTTCAGAAATATGGCTTAAAAACGGAAGTTTTTCATTAATCCTTCCGCTTCTTGTACAACTTCTTCAATGATTTCTTTACAGGACTGTTCTTTTGAAATCAGACCGGCGATCTGTCCTGCCATAACGGAGCCTTCAATAATATCACCTTCTACTACGGCTTTTCTTAAGGAACCAAGTGTAAGAAGTTCTAATTCCTCAAAGCTTTTGCCTTCCTGCTCCAGTTTCAGATAGTTCCTGGTCATGTTATTCCTTATGGAACGCACCGGATGTCCGGTGGAACGTCCGGTAACTGCTGAATCAATGTCTTTGGAGGAAATGATTCTCTTTTTATAATTAGCATGAACAATTGATTCATGGGATACTACAAATCTGGTTCCAATCTGTCCGGCTTCTGCTCCTAACATAAATACTGCCGCAAGTCCTCTGCCATCACCAATTCCGCCGGCTGCGATGACAGGAATCGTTACCGCATCCACAATCTGGGGTATCAGTGCCATAGTCGTTAATTCTCCTATGTGTCCGCCTGCTTCACAGCCTTCTGCTACTACCGCATCGGCACCGTATTTTTCCATTCTCTTAGCCAGAGCAACCGAAGCAACAACCGGTATTATTATGATTCCGGCCTCTTTCCACATAGGTATGTAGCTTTCCGGATTTCCTGCGCCTGTGGTCACTACAGCGACTTTTTCCTCAACTACAACTTTGGCCACCTCTGAGGCATGAGGGCTTAGTAACATAATGTTGACACCAAAGGGTTTATCCGTTAAAGCCTTTGCTTTTCTGATTTCCTCCCTCACATGATCAGCAGGTGCATTACCGGCAGCTATAATTCCAAGACCCCCTGCATTAGACACTGCTGCCGCAAGATGGTGTTCCGCTACCCAGGCCATACCGCCCTGAACGATTGGGTACTCTATTTTTAATAAATCACATATTCTCGTCTTCATGAATACATCCTCGATTTCTAATTATTCAACACCTTTGTCTTTTAAATACTCCATAACTGCTTCTACGGTTCCCAGGCTGTTTAGGTCCTCAGAAGGGATTTCGATATCATATTTTTCTTCCAAAGCCATAACAAGTTCAAATAAATCTAAGGAATCTGCTCCTAAGTCCTCTTTAAATGATGTGCTTTCCGTAATTTCGCTTTTATCTACATTTAATTGTTCTGCAATAACTTCCTTTAAGTTTTCTAACATGATTGTTATCTCCTTATGATTTTCGAATTTGTTTTTGTTTTATTTAGTAATTATCTTTGTATTTATTTTGGTATTTATTTTGTATTCATTTTTGTATTTATTAATGTATTTATTTTTGAATTTACTTAAGGATAATCTAAAAATTTTTACATATTGTTTTATATTTTCATATTTTCTTTTGAATTAATTTTTGCCATTATTCCAATGTAATAGGCATAATGTAAACTTTATTTATATGAAGCGAAGTTTAATATATTATTTGAATCTTTTTTGAATGGAGTTTCATTCCACTCTTATGACGTCTTAGCAGTATTACGATAATACTGATTACAACTATGATAGTTGCTGCTATTCCAGAAACAATTTTAAATAGATTATGGACTTTCTTTTTAAATATGCTGATGCTAAATCCCCATTCCTTCTCTATTTCCTCTGTTTCAGCAGTGTCTTTCATCAGGTCAGAGGTATTGATATCTTCTGCAATTACCATATCGTTATAAGAAGTGCCGGAATCTTCCAGAAGAGGGCTTTTAACTGGGAACTCAGATGACTGTTTCGGAGTCCTCCTAAAGTTAAATAACAATTTATAGAAGGGTACTTTTCCCTGCTTCATATCTTTTTCAATATAATCATCTTCAAGCAATGCCGGATCCAGCTCACTCATCATATCAATTAATAATAGTTCGTTCATAACTTGCTCCCTTCCGTGTTTAAAGGTATTTCCTTCTCATAATCCTGTTTCATTTTATTCCTAAGCCTTGATAATCTGCTGTCAACGGCTGTAACGGTCATCTTCATTGCTGCTGCGATGTCTTTTGAGGATTGCAAATAAAAATATCTTCGTATCACTAATTCATGGTCTTTTTTATTTAACCGTCTGATTATTTCATTTAATGCCTGTATATTTTCTTTTAAAAACACCTGCCCTTCCACACTTTGCTTATGGTCAATATAATATCCTGCTAGTTCAGATATATCTTCAGGAAGCTCACGTTCTTCTCTTTTACTTAAATCTCTGAGTTTATTGATTGCGGTATTTCTAACGATAACTTTAAGATAAGTTTTTAGAGAAGCCTTTTCCATATCATACCGTTCGATATGATTCCACAGTTTTAAGTATGTATCATTGATACACTCCTCTATATCCCGTGAACGGCTGCCCAAGATGCCGGCAGCTATATGGTATAAAAGCTTTTCATACTTCTCAGCTAATTTCAATAAACCTGATTCATTGTGCTCATAAATCAGATTTATTATTGCCTCATCTTTCAAGTTATAAGCCTCCTTCCTATATGCTCGATTACTTATACCCAGTTTTTTTTATAATCTTGCAGATTTTTTATTTTTTTTATTTTATTTCTATTATTACCCTATTTTAAGGGCAAGTCAAATTAAGTTTTTATAACCTAAAAAAGTGATAGAAGGGGAGCTTGATAAATCAGCCTCAGGGTTATGACAAAGATGGAGTAGGATAACTTGGCTTTCATAAGCTTCGTATTCCCCGTCTGTAATTCTCTAATGACTTTTTTATGTGGTAAAGCAAGAGTAAAAAGTCACAAACACCTCGTTTTGCTCGTCAGACAGTGTGATTTTACTCTAAACCACATGAAAAAGTCATAAGTGAATTTAGAGACGGCAAATAACGCGCTATTGAAAGCCAAGTTATCCTACTCCATTCTTTTAATTCAGGTTTTTGGGCTGATTTAATCAAGTTTTTAGGTTTCGTATTTTTAAGTTTTTGGGTTTTAAGCTTTCGGTATCCTAGACCAGCCTGGGATATGCAATGGCTGTAAAGTATGAAATAGAGGTTGTGTTTTATTACTTCAAAAATTTTATTCTTTCTCTAACCCTTCTTTGGTATAGTTATTATTGCCGTTCCATAAGATCCATTCGTCATAACCGGCATCGTACACGGCTTTGATTTGGTCGCGGATTTCTTTTGGTCCGTAGGATTTATGGTTGTCGAGCCAGGTGGCGGTGAAATCCTGAAGCCAGGAACGGACTATGGCCTGGTTGGTGTTATCTGATTCTTTTAACTCGGTTTGAGATTTATCCAAGGCACTTAAGATTAAATCATAAGGATTTAAATCTGGATGCTTGATACCGTATGAGCCATCCTGATAATGGGAGGGGTAAATCATGGGGCAGATATAATCCAGGTATTTTGCCATTTCTTTATAATCCTGTCCTACTATCTTGGCATCTACTTTACTGTCAATTATGGTTCCATAAACATCGGCGGATACATATACCCCCAAAGGTTTTAAGTTCTCACAGGCATATTTCGTAAATTCCGTGATGGTCTCCATTTTGCTTTTTCCTTTGGCTTCCTTGCCAAAGTTTACTTCCTTCATGCCGGAATCGGTAGAGAAACGGATATAGTCAAATTGTATTTCATCAAATCCAAGTAAAGCGGCTTCTTTTGCTACCGATACCAGATACTCCCATACTTCTTTTTTATAGGGATTGACCCAGGATAGACCGCTTTTATCATAAAATATACTGCCGTCTTTTTTCTTAAGGCTTAAGTCCGGTCTGTTTTTCGCTAAGATTGGGTCTTTAAAGGCAACGATTCTGGCAATCAGATAGATATCTTTGGCTTTTAAATCGGCTATCAACTGCTCGATATTACTGATGTAATTAACATCCGCACCCATATCCTTGACTTGCGGCAGATCCATTTTATAAGTGATCTCACCGTTGTCATTCTTAATATCGATAACCATGGCATTTAATTCTGTGGTATCCACAAGTTCTATCAGGTCTTTCATATAACTTTCTTTGCCTGCTCTTGGACCGGTGACATATATCCCTTTTACTTTCCTTGGTAACCGTGTCCGGGCAGTTCCGTTCTGGAAGACTTCCTGCATATCAGTTGTATTCCCATCTGCTCCGGTGGAACTTGGGATATTATTTTGATTATTATTGTTATCGTATGGAAGAACTCCGTTCTGGGTGTTTCCGTCTTGAGTATTTTTGTCTTGCGTGTTTCCGTCTTGAGAATTTCCGCCTTGAGAATTTCCATCCTGAGTGTTTCTGCTATTGGTAGTTTTGCTTTGAAGATTATTCTCTGTTTGTCCTTCTTTGGAGGCTATCTTGCTGACGTTATTTTGAGAATTTGCTGACTGATCGTTCTTTTCCTCGGTAGATAAAGTATTGTTCCCGTTAAAATTTGCATTGTTATGATTCTGACTATTTTCCTGCCTTGTTTTACGGGCTTCCTCCTGAATCAAAAATCTTCCCTTGGTAAAATAAAAGGTACTTAAAGCCAATACAACAATCAGAACCATGGCAGTAACTGCTACGAACATACCTTTTCGTTTGCCCTTTCCGTTGTGGTTATAAAAGCCTTTATAACTGGATTTGTTCCTGTTAATATACATGTCCCTTTTTCTCATTATATACTCCCATTCCGCTGATATCGCTTTAATCTATTGTGTCCGACCCATTTTTTTCTTCGAAGCATTTCTTACTATATATTTTGTCAAGTTCTATAGAACCGCATTCATTTTCACAGGATTATTTGTTCATATAGTACAATTTATTTCTAATAAATGGTTATAAAATATACTTTTTTGTTGACACTATCTTCCAAGCTGTTATATAATTATTTTATAATTTCTCATTGGTATGTATAGATAACTATAGGAGGATTATTCATGGATTTTAGCAATCGGTTAAAGCACTTAAGACAAAAATACAAATTAACCCAAGGCGAATTGGCCGCCGTTATTGGATTAAAGTCTACCGCTATTTCTAACTATGAATCCAAACGTAATGAGCCATCTTTTGATAAGTTAATTTCATTATCTGATTATTTTAATGTTTCGAGTGATTATATGTTAGGAGTTACAGATAATACGTTACGTATAGGAAGCGAAGATTTGGATAATGACACCGCTGATTTTTTTATTTTATATAAAAGATTAAATAAGGTAAACACCAATGAAATTAAAAATTATGCCAGATACTTGTTGTACAAGCAGGAAAAGTTAGCTGAAAGTTTGAAAGACCTACGTACATAGTTTTTACAGGATACAAGATACTGCCGTGTTCTGATGCGTGGAATAGAACTGCCTTCATGTTTCTAATCTTAAGTCTAATGTAATAACATGAGGCAGCCCGATTCTGCTCGACTTAGCTTACGCAGTCGCTCCACAGCACTTTTTATATTTTTTTCCACTTCCGCAAGGACATGGATCATTTCTTCCAATCTTCTTTTCTTTTACTATGGTATTTGATTTCTTTTGTTCCCAGTATAATTCTTTTCTTTTTTCTTCTGATAAAAGACTGTCCCAAACAGGTAATTCGTATAGCCAATCAGCCTTTGCTTCCACCATATTATAATATAACTTTTCTTTATCAAATCCAAGGTTTACTACAGTAGACGCCTCCATCTCTTCAATGGGGTTTTGTTTCTTTAAACTGTCATTAATACCATCAAGAAAACCTACCATAATGGATAAGCTTGTCCCATATCTGGAAGCCAGCTCTTCTACAGTACCTTCTACAACTGTCTCCGGGTCTGCTAGTAATCTTTCATAGATTCCTTGTTCAATATTAAAATAGTTAGCCCAGAAAAGCTGTCCTTCTTTTTGATTTGTATCAAGAGAGTATGCATAATCTCTCCATTCTTCTAATAAACTCATTGTTTTCATCCTTTCTTTCGTTTAGTATTTGCAAAATAAACCTAAACTTACGCAAAAAAAATTATTAATTTATGTATAATACTGCAATTTCTGTATCATACTATAGTTAATCTAATTTCAAACAATTGCCGCCTGCAAAGCCAGACGACTAAGTTAACAATTGAATATTCCTTTGGGACATCCATTTGTAATAATTAGATTGCACAGTAAGCGTCATCTTATACGGATGTTGGATCCCCCCTCCAACTTTAGGATACGCCAGACACCAAAGAAAAGTTAAATACTTATCCTCCCCTTTTTAAATGCAACCCCTGTGGCAAAGGCGTCATGGGGGTTGTGTTTTTTTCTAAACCCTTATGAATCAAGGCTTTTGGCGTATAAAACCTTTTATGGCACAGAGAGTATTTTATCATAAAAATAGTTTATACGCAACTTATACTCAACTTTTTCTTTTATAGTATTATCTTTAACCAGATTTATAAGATTCCTTTCCGTTTAAAATATTTTTAGCAATCGTTTTTTCTATTTCTATGACTAATGCCTTATCTATTGTTTCTGTTTATTGATATTTATCTATTATCTGCTTCGTAAGCAGACTCCAGAATGCCATTCTCTCTTAGAAATGTCCAGATCAGAGATTTAATGCAACATTTTTAAAATTATCTTTTTATACATAATATAATACGATTCAAAAAAGCCTGAAAGAAATTCATACTCCTCTTCTGACAGACTGCAAGTTATTAAAAATATTGTTTTTTGGTAAAAAGGTGCTTTCATTACCTGCACCAACAATACTTCAAAAATATAATGGTAAAAACTAACGGAAAACTAACATTTGTTGTGATATTATTAATTAATAAACTACAAGGATGGTGTCCATATGAAAATTTTGCTTGTTGAAGATGAAGAAATGCTTTCTGCTATCATAGCCAGGGGACTGCGTAAAGCAGGTTATGCAGTTGATACTGTTTATGATGGTGAAGAAGCTCTGGAATATTATGAAATCAATGGGTATGATATTATCATTCTAGACTTGAATATTCCAAAACTAGATGGGCTGGACGTACTGCGGGCAATTCGTAAGAACGATACCAATACAAAGATTTTAATTCTTTCTGCCAGAACGAAAGTGGATGAAAGAATCCTTGGATTGGATGAGGGCGCTAACGATTATCTTATTAAACCTTTTGATTTCGGTGAATTAGAAGCCCGAATCAGAAATTTACTGCGCCGAAACTTTTCCGAGCTTCCAGCATCAATTATATTTGGTATTTTTACAATTGATACAAATGCTAAAAAAGTGATTTGCGATGGTGAAACATTGAACTTAACCCGTAAGGAATACTGCATTTTAGAGTACCTTGTGCTGAATAAAAACAAGGTGATCAGCGCAGAGGAATTTGTCGAACACATTTGGGACAGCGACTTTGATCCTTTTTCTAATACTATCCGTTATCATATTCATTCATTAAAAAAGAAGCTTTCTGATTATGGCAGACAAGAAATAATAAAAACCATTCGAGGGCAAGGATACATGATTGAGGAGGACTGTTTATGAAGATGTCTTTACAGTGGAGAGTTACGTTGTTAACCGCTGTTGTACTGGTTATTTCCTCTATTGCATTATCAGTCCTGGCCATGATGAACGCGCGAAAAACTCTTATCTCACCTTTTTATGATCTAATTGATATAACGGAAACAAATAATGGTATTTTAATACAAATGAAAAACGATCCAAACAAAACCGATACTTCGGAAGACGATTTTATTCAATCGGGACCCACAGCCTCACAAGAACTTCAAAAGGCTAAGCAAAATTTTGATACAACGACCATTTTGTTTTGCTTTTTATTGACCGTTGTTGGAACAGGCGCTGTCTTCTTTACTACGGGAAGAGCCTTAAAACCAGTAAGAACACTAAGTCAGCAAATCTCCAAAATTGATGAGCATAATTTGACACAACGATTGCCGGAACGGAGTTCCAATGATGAAGTAAGCCAATTAACCGTATGTTTTAATCATGCACTTGACCGTTTGGAGGATGCATTTGAAAGACAAAGGCGGTTTTCAGCAAGTGCTGCACATGAACTGAAAACACCTCTTGCAACGATTAAAGCAGGAATACAAGTACTTTCTATGGATGAAAATGGTACCCTTTTGGAATACCAGGATAATGCCCGTATGACAGAAGCAAGCGTCGACAGACTGACGAAAGTCGTTAACGATCTGTTAATTCTGGCAGCTTCAAGCGAAACGACTGAAACACAAAAAGAAACTATATATTTGGATGTCATGTTTGAAACCATATTCGAAGATTTATCAATAATATATGAAAATCGTGAAATTACTTATCATATTGACTGTGATGCCATAACGATATACGGAAATGCTGCCCTTCTTTACAGAGCCTTTTATAACTTTATCGAAAATTCTTATAAATACAACACGGAAAAAGGAACTATTTCAATTCGTTGCAGTGAAACAGAAGATGATATAAAAATCGACATTGAAGATACCGGTTTGGGAATCCCTTCCGAACATCTACCCTTTATATTTGACGCTTTCTATCGGGTGGACGGCTCACGTTCACGCAAAACCGCAGGCTCAGGTTTGGGACTGTCCATTGCTAAGTCAATCATAGAAAGGCATGAGGGCACTATAAACGTTTCAAGCGAGTATAAAAAAGGTACAAAATTTACGATTCAATTTCCCATATAAAAATTAGTTATTTAGAGGCTGTTGTAAAATATAGTTATCATCCTGGTCTAATAGGGATTATATTTTGGAAATTTTTTTCTAAGTTCGCGTCAATAACGGCTGTATTCTCTTTCTTGCAGCCATTCGCGCCTACTTTCCACAAAATTTTTCCCAAAATATAATCCCTTAATTTTATCTTTTTTGCAGCAGCCCTTTTTTCATTTTACACTAATTTTTATTAATAATATTTTTTTTACTCAAACTTCACAGTTAATAAACTTAAAAACACTTGATAAAATCAGCCCTAAAGCTAAATTGAAAGCATGATTATGCTATGTTTCATAAGCGCTTTATTCTGAGTCTGATCATTCACTTATGACTTTTTCAGGTGGTTCAGACTCAAAATGCACACTGTTTGACGAGCATAGCGAGGAGTTTGTGAAAAAATCATTAGTGAATTCCAGGCTCAGAGTCCGAAGCTTATGAAACATAGCATAATCAATGCTTTCATAATCCCCTTCCTTGCTGATTTTATCAAGTATACCAAAACAAAAATAACTGCGAAGTTTAATTTATTACTTAAAAACCTAACGAAGATTTAACATACCATTTGCTATACTGAATTATGTCGACAAACAAATACTATTTAAAGGAGCAAATAAATTATGTACATTATAGCAAATGCAATTAAAAATATTGGCAGAAACAAAGGAAGAAATAGTATAATGGCAATTATTATTTTTACAATAATTCTTACAACTGCCGTATCCATTATCATTAACACGACAACTTCCGCTATCATTACAGATTATAAGGCGAGGTTTGGATCGGAAGTTTCAATTAGTGCCGATTCTGAAAAACTTCAAAACAGAAAAACGGCAGAGAATTATAGACAACTTACCCCGGAAGAACAAATATCATATGGAGATTCCCCTTTGCTGCAAAGCTCAAATTTTTCAGCAACCATTGATATATCACCTAGAAAACTTGTATCTCTGAGTGAAAGCGAGAGAGATAATATGATGTCGGAATTTCTCAGCGGTGCGAAAAGAGCAGATGGAACAATAATGCCAGAGGTAGTTCCCATGAAGGCAAAAATTGTTGCATCGGATAACCCAGCAGCAAACAGCGATTTCAAAACAGGAACCCGCAAAATTACCAGCGGCAGGATGTATGAAACTCTCAATGAATGCATTGTCAGTGAACAGTATGCCAGCCTAAACAAGATAGCTATCGGGGATACCATTGAGGTTGACAGTTATTATAAAGACGATCTTATGGCTCACAACTTAACAGTTGCAGGTATTTATATGGATAACACCATGCTTGGAACGGATGCTGACGAAATAACATCAATAACTAACAGAAACAATGAAATTCTGACAAGCTTTGAAACTGCAAAAGGAATGGAACTGTTTCATGTGTTTGGAACTGTTACCGCTCAATATTTTTTGAAAGATCCCGCACAGCTTTCTGCATATGAAAAAGAACTCAGAGAAAAGGGCTTAGCTGATTATTACAAGGTTACTACCGATGACGCTGGTTATAAAAAAGTAGTGGGACCTGTGGAAGGACTAGCCAAGGTAACAAATTCATTCTTAATTGTAGTTTTGGTCCTCGGTTCCATGATACTTATCCTTTTATCTACACTTGCAATTCGTGAACGCAAATACGAAATTGGGGTTCTTCGAGCAATGGGTATGAAAAAGATTAAGGTCGCTTTGGGGCTGCTTACAGAAATGCTTGTTCTAACGGTAATATGCCTGATTCTTGGGTTAGGTCTTGGAATGGCAGCATCAAAACCCGTCGCTGATAGCTTGCTTGCAAATCAAATTGAACTTGCCAAAGATAACAGTAATGGGAATGGCGACATGCAAACAGGTGGCAGTACAGGACTTGGGACACCTTCATTTTCATCAGACGTTAAACCACTTTCGGAGCTTCAAATCAACTTAAATATGGATGCAATAACAAAAATTATTTTAATTTCTCTTACTCTTGCAGGTATATCAAGTATCGCAGGTATTATGTATATCACAAAATATGAACCAATAAAAATACTATCAGAAAGGAATTAAGGTGAATATAATGAGTCTTTTAACAATCGATAAGGTATCCTATCAATATAGCGGAACAACAAAAGTGGTGTTGAATAAAATTTCGGCAGTGTTTAACGGGGGTAAGCTCTATACCATTATGGGCAAGTCAGGTTCAGGTAAAACTACCCTCTTATCCCTTATTTCAGGTCTTGATACTTGTACGGACGGTTCCATAAATTATAACGGTAATCCACTTTCCCAAATTGATCGTGATAACTATAGAGCTGAAAGCATTGGTGTTATTTTCCAGGGATATAATCTTTTGACAAATGCTACAGCGGTTGAGAATATTGTGTTATCTATGAATATAAGTAAAGCAAAAGATGTCAATAAAAAGAAAGTTGCCTATGAACTTCTTGAAAAAGTTGGTATTGACAAAGAAACCGCCGACCGCAAAATTTTAAAACTCTCCGGCGGAGAACAGCAGCGGGTTGGTATTGCACGGGCTTTATCTCATAATCCTAAGATTATCATTGCCGATGAACCTACTGGCAACCTTGATAGCGACACGGAAAAAAACATTATGAGTATCCTTACGTCCCTTGCACATGATGATCATAAATGTGTAATTGTCGTAACACATTCAAAAAAAGTATCGACATACGCTGATGTCCTTCTAGGGCTTAATAGAGGGAGCTTGGATAGTATAAACTAATTTTGCACACCTGCCTTGATTACTCCTAAATGTAGCCTTTGTTAACACGGTTCGCAGCTCCGGCGGCAATAACCCTTTGAGACATTTGATGATTCCGACTTACGCCGCTTCCTCTTCTACCTCTGCCTGGGATAACTTTACCATACCGTCAGATGATAAAATCATTGTCTCTGTTCACGCTTATACTCCATATGATTTTACCTTAAATATTAACGGAACTTCACAATGGAGCCCTAATAACAGCGCAGATACGGGTGCCATCAACTATCTGATGGACAGTCTGAACCAGTACTTCATCTCCAAGGGTCATCCTGTTATACTTGGTGAATTCGGTGCTTTGAACAAGAATAATCTAAGCCAACGAACCGATTGGGCATATTACTATGTTAAAGCTGCCAAGGCTAAGGGAATACCTTGTATCTGGTGGGATAATGGTGCAGTAAGCGGAAGCGGCGAATTGTTTGGGCTCTTTGACAGATTGCGCTCCTTCGCTCTATATCTCTGGCAAAAAAAGCTGATAAAACAAATTATCATAATATGTTTTATCAGCTTTTTACTTACAATTAAAAGCAGGAATTATCCGCTAATGCCGAAAACATAAAGTTTTCAACGATTTTTAACTTTAGCAGAATTTAGAATTAATCAATCCAGCCATTGGTCAGCATGATGACCTCCATTCATATACCAGCGGGGATTATCAAGCTGCCAAACCTTATCCCCTATATAACCCGCGGCAGACAGCACGTCATTAAAATTTCCCGCCTTAATTAGGTCGTCCCGCAGGGTTTTCATTTTCCCGTTTACATGCTTTTGTTCGGTAAAATGATATCCCTCATCATTCTCTACATATGACAAATTATTCGCAACCACGAACTTTCCGTCAATATACTGATAGATCTCCCACTCACGATAGGTGGTTAAGTAACTTCCGCATGAGTAAATGCATTTTTTCTCCGGGTCAAGAGCTGGATTGCAAATATCAGAAAAGGATTCCGATTTGACAAAGGATGATGTCTTCTGGTTCCAAAGCCAGCAATCATAATATGTATTTGAATGGTTTCCGATAAAACTAGACAGGATAATCACATCTTTATAACCATCAAAATTTACATCTGTAACATGGAGACCCATGGTGTCCATCATATTATTAAAAACAGGATTTATACTTCCCTCATCAATCTCACTATAGGGGTTGTCCTTGCTAAGAAGTGGATGGTCTTTTTCATCATAGACCTTTAAACCCATAACAAAGCCCATTCCCCATTCCTCATTGTTCTGGGTCTTTCCGGTGGCAACAAAACGGTATTTTGGCATATCTTTACTTAATTGACGGGTAATTTCATAGGTTACTACTTTGGTTAAATCTTTTATAACCTTTTTATCTCCGCCGTCTGTATCCATGGAATAAATCTTTGCACCATTCTTGACACCACTCATGGTATAATAAATCCGGTTATCAAATACGCAAATCCATTCCACACAATCCTCAGACAGAAGTTTCCGATTGCTGCCGTCCTTATTCACGCGGTAGGGTTTCCCCTCATTCCCGTTTATATAATAAACCTGGTCACCAGCCACATTTATACTTCGGGCATAGTCATCCATCAGTTTATGTCTGTCGCTGCCGTCGGTTCTTATGGCATAAAGGGCATAAAGTTCGTTGGAATCCTTATCAATATTATAATAAATCCAGCCGTCTGCCACTGTCATACCATATGGAATGTCATCGGTTAACTTTATTTTGTCGGTTCCATTGGTATTAGTACTGTAAATTCCGTCTAAACCACTTATTTGACGAAAATAGTATATTCGGTTATCGACCACATTCATGTAAACTGGATTATCATTGCTTAATTTTTTCCGGTCACTGCCGTCGGTGTCCATACTGTAAAGAGCATAGTCATCATCCCAATTGCAGTAATATATACGGTCCCCAAAAACATTAATATTTTCGGAACTATCCTCGTTCAGCTTTTTATTACCGCTGCCATCGGTATTCATAACATAGATGTTCCCGCCCTTCTCATTTTTGTAATAAATCCGGTCACCAGACACATAGAACCACGGCGTCCTATCATCATTAAGTTTACGGTTATCACTGCCATCGATATTCATACTATAGAGTGTACCATCATCAGAGTGGTTAGCATAATAAATCCTTCCATCTTGAACCGCACAATTACCCTCACTATTTACCGTCTTAGATGTCCTTGATGCTGCATTTTCCGGTTCTGTTTTTAAAGAACCTTCTGTTTTTAAAGAACCTTCTGTTTTTGTTTTTTCAGTATCTTCTGTTTTTTCAGAACCTTCGAAAGTCACAGAAACTTCAGACGTTGATGAATTAATGGTTTCAGGTTCTGTTGTATTAACTGCTGCTGGCGTAAGCTTCACATGCCATGTCCCGCAGCTGCTAAAGCAAAGCATTGAGATGAGAACAGTAAAAATGATAATAACTTTTTTCATATATACTCCTTTAATTATATAAACTGGCAGTACACTGCCATTCTCCTAAACAGTGAATATAATGGATATTAGATATTATTCCAGCCATTGGTCAGCATGATGACCTCCAAACATATACCAACGAGGATTATCAAGCTGCCAAACCTTATCCCCTATATAACCCGCGGCAGACAGCGCGTCGTTAAAATTTCCCGCCTTAATTAGGTCGTCCCGCAGGGTTTTCATTTTCCCGTTTACAAGGTTTTGTTCGGTAAAATGATATCCCTCATTATTCTCTACATAGGACAAATTATTCGTAACCACGAACTTTCCGTCAATATACTGATAGATTTCCCAAACCTGATGACTGGCGCCGGAACCTCCGCTTGAGTAAATGCATTTTTTCTCTGGATTAAGGGCAGGATTGCAAATATCAGAAAAGGATTCCGATTTAACAAAGGACGATGTCTTTTGGTTCCAAAGCCAGCAATCATACAATGTATTTGAATGGGCTCCGCTAAAACTATTCAGGATAATCACATCTTTATAACCGTCAAAATTTACATCTGTAACATGGAGACCCATGGTGTCCATCATATTATTGTAAACATAGTTTCCAATTACCTCATCAAGATCAGAATAGGAATAGTCCTCTTTGAGAAGTGGACGGTCTTTTTCATCATAGACCTCTAACCCCATAACATAACCCATCCCCCATTCTTCCAGGGTCAGAGTGTTCCGGGTCTTCCCAGTAGCAACAAAACGGAATTCAGGCATATCTTCACTTAATCGGCTGGTGATTTCATAGGTTACCTCCTTATAAGCTCCATCGCTTAAATCTTTTATAACCCGTATATCACCGCCATCTGTATCCATGGAATAAATCTTTGCACCACTCATGGTATAATAAATCCGGTTATTAAAGACGCAAATCCAGTCCGCACTATCCTCAGAAAGAAGTTTCCGATTGCTGCCGTCCTTATTTACGCGGTAGAATTTCCACTCATCCCCTTTTATATAATAAATCTGGTCACCCGCCACATTTATGCTTAAGGCATAGTCATCAATCAGTTTATGTCTGTCGCTGCCGTCGGTTCTGATGGCATAAAGTTTATTAGAATCCTTTTCATTATTATAATAAATCCAGCCGTCTGCCACTGTTATACGATATGGAATATCATCGGTTAACTTAATTTTGTCGCTTCCATCGGTATTAGCGCTGTAAATTCCTTTTAAACCTTCTTTTTCGCAAAAATAGTATATTCGGTTATCGACCACATTCATGTATAATAGCTCGTCGCTGCTTAATTTTTTCCGGTCACTGCCGTCGGTGTTCATGCTGTAAAGAGCAGAGTTATCATCCCAATTGAGGTAATATATACGATTCCCAAAGATATTAATATTTACGGAATTATCCTCATTCAGCTTTTTATTACCGCTGCCATCGGCATTCATGACATAAATGTTCCCACCCTTCCCGTTTTCGTAATAAATCCGGTCACCAGACACATAGAACCACGGCGTCAAATCATCATTAAGTTTACGGTTATCACTGCCGTCGATATTCATACTATAGAGTGTACCATCATCAAAATGATTAGCATAATAAATCCTTCCGTCTTGAACCGCACAATCACCCTCAATATTTACTGACTTTGATGTCCTTGAAACTGCATTTTCCGGTTTTGTTTTTAAAGAATCTTCCGTTTTTTCAGAACCTTCGAAAGTCACAGAAACTCCAGAAGTTGATGAATTACTGGTTTCAAGTTCCGTTGTATTAACTACTGCTGGTGTAACCTTCTCATGCTGTGTCCCGCAACTGCTAAAGCAAAGCATTGAGATGAGAACAGTAAAAATGATAATAAATTTTTTCATATTTGCTCCTTTAATTATATATACTGGCAGTACACTGCCATCCTCCTCAACTACCTGAATATGTAAATTATGTTACTCCATAAATATTAATACTTCTATACTTTTATTTTAAGTTTTTCTAAATACTCAAAAATCCCAGTTTATAAACTAAAAATAACTTGATAAAATCAGTATTCGTGTTAATCAATTCCTAAATTGTAAGAATTGATTAACACGAATACTGATTTTATCAAGTATACCAATACAAATACTATAAAATTTGAGCAAATATCTTAGATGGGACCTCGTAACATGTAACTTCATACACAGCTTTCCCGTATTGAAGAGACTGTTGCAAGTTGTAGAATATCAGTCTGGACACAGATAATGAGTTATATGGTAATTAGTTTTTCATCATTTTTCAGGATATCTGTCAATCCTTCACCCCAGTACATGACTTCTACATCCAGGTCTATAAGTTTATCTGCAACCCCTAATTGCTCTGCACAGGCTTTGCATGCCGAAAACTGAACACCTGCCTGTTGGGCAATTTTAATTTTTGTTTGAATCAAATCATTCTCTGCTGCCAGTTTCGCAGTAGCTCCCCAGATAATTACAGTTACCTCCTGCCACCATTGATGTATTTTACTATTTGTGGCATACATCATAACCATTTTGTCCGAGGTAAGAATATCTGCGTTTGTCCAAAGAATATAAAGCCGATTCGGTTTTTCCATACTAGAACTCCTTCCTATTGACTCTTACTGTTATTTATTCTTGTTTCATTGAAACTTCTGCATTGACTAACTCCTCTTATAGCTTTTCATTAAGCTCAATTCGAATACTAAGTCCACCAACCGTATTGTTATAAGCCCTGATGCTTCCGCCATGACGGTCTACAAGGCTTTTACATATCGATAAGCCTAGACCGGCTACCCGCCTGCTCTGATCTGAGGTGTAAAAAGGTTCAAATATTTTCATAATATCTTCTTCCTCTACTCCGCTTCCGTTATCTGCTATGAGAAATACAATTTTTTCATACTCTTTGAATATATCGATGGTGATTTTTAACTGCTCTTTTTGTTTATACTTAAGGCTATTACTTATTATATTCCCAAATACTCTATATAATTTTGTTAAGTCAACCATAATCTTACTGTCAGGGCAACTACATATAACCTGAAAATCTACCTCCAGGAAACTAAGTTCTTCATAATATTCCTGTTCCAAAAGATCTCGGAATTGTAACACTTTCATTTCCTGCATTTTGAAACCGGATTGTAATTCTACCCCCACATAATCATCAAACTCATCCACTAATTCTTTTATCATTTTAGATTTTGAATATATTGTTTGAATATATTTGGTAAAACGCTCCGCACTTACGGTTCCTTTTTGCAGTCTTTCTGCATACCCCATTACAGAAGTTAAGGGAGTTTTAATGTCATGGGAAATAGAAGCAATAATTCGGTATTGAAGCTGCTTATCTGCTTCCAAAAGGTCGATTAGTTCCGAATAAACCTGTTGCAGTATACCAATCTCATCGTACCGATTCTCTATAATAGGTTTTTTACCCTTTTTGTATTGCAGCATGATTTTCTGTAACTCAACAATCGGACTTACAATCCTTCGATGCATCGCATACATCAATATAAGAAGCGAAACGGATATGATGACTATTTCTCCCCAAAACAAATCATCTATAATACGAAAGGCTGGGTTTACTCTTAAGGGAATCGGCCAAATCACTTTAAGTAAATAGATGTTACCATTTTGCACAAACACATCCTGTGTACTAAGATTCATATTTGCATGAAAAGTTTTTCCCGTTGAATATAAAACATTACCCGCTCTGTCTTTCATTTGCAGAACAAGCCCTTTCTCTTTCGCACTTTTCGCTAAATATTCTTTATAATCATACTGGGTTTTTGCAGCTTGAGTTAGTTCTCTCGCCGTTTTTTCTAAGTATGCAATATTTTTATCATGATTTATTGATATGTTTTTAGACAATGAAAATCGGTAATAGGCTCCAATAAATAATATATTAAATAGAAAGATGCCAAGCACCATTAACGGTATTTTATATTTTATACTCATGCTTTTCTCCATGATGCCGCGCCTAGGGCATCTTACAATAAGTGTGTATTATGCTTTTTCTTCATGACTGGCGACATGGCTGCCTCAAAATCCTGAGAAATATTTCCAAAGAAACTGTGAAGCAGTTTTTCTACACTTTCCCAAGCCCTTCTACCAATTTATAGCCGACTCCCCAGACAGTTCTAATATATTGATGGTCCTTATCCAGTTTATCACGTATATTTTTTATGTTAATTGCCACTGCACCGATATCTCCGTATTCATCCCCCCAAACCGCCATAAATATCTGCTCCTTCGATAATACTTTACCTACATTTTCACATAAATATAATAAAACCTGAAATTCTCTGGTTGATAAAGGGATTGGTGTCTTATTTAACAAAACTTCATAATTCTCTTTATAAATTTCTATATCACCAATACGTATTACAACTTTTTGATCCTGAAACTGTTTGATTCTATTTTCTCTGCGAAGGTGAGCTTTTACTCTTGCAATTAGCTCCTCTACTACAAAGGGCTTTGTAATATAGTCATCTCCGCCCATTTCCAGCCCTAAAAGTTTATCAAGAATTTGATTTTTTGCTGACAAAAATATAATAGGGCATACAACATTATCTCTAATTCTACGGCATACACTCAGTCCATCTGCCTTTGGCATCATGATGTCTAATACGATTAATGTGAAATCAGCATTTTTTTCTATGATTTCAATTGCCTCTTCCCCGTCATAGGCTAATACCGTAGTAAATCCTTCATCCGCTAGAGCATCTGATATTAAATCCGCGATTTCTTTATCATCATCAACGATTAGAATCTTTTGCATACCTATCCTTTCTGCCGGAAACAACCTTCTATTTTATGATTTACACCCATTGCATATCCCAGGCTGGCCTGGGATACTGCTACAAATACGAATGTGTGAAAGCTGCTCAGTATGGCAATCTTTCTCATTATAAATTTCTGATTCACACTTATTCCTCTTCTTTATATAGACCAAATAAATTTAATAATTTCTGCCAGAAGGTTAATGGAGCCTTCTCTTCTTCCACGGTAGCTGCTGCCTCCGGAATTTTTAATGCATCTGTCCTGATTGCAAATTGTACGGCACCAATATTTTTATTATCAGGTGAAACAAAGGATACCGGCTTAAAATCTTTATGGGAGAAATCAGATACCATGGAATCTATCTTATCTTGAATCTTGGTATCCATACCGGAAGTGTTATCAGAAAGCTCCTTTGTGCCCTCTGAGAGTTTACTGATACCGCTGTTTAGTTCCTTATATCCATTATTCAGTGAATTAATCCCACCTGCTAATTGTCCAACTCCGGCATCAAACTGCGTGTATTGACCGGATAAGCTTGTTAATCCAGCTGAAATTTGTTCCAAGGCTTTTGCTTGAGAAAGATACCCTTTTGCCAATGCCTGAGTTTGAGGATCTGTTGATTTAAGCATAGCTGTTGCTAACTCATTTAATTGGGCCGTACTTTTAAGTAATTCCGCTAAGCCTTTTGAGGTATCAGAAATTGCACTTCCTATCGCAGTAGAAGAACTCGTTATCTTGCCAGTATTACCGGCTAACGAATTAAGTCCTTTATAATAATTTTCTGAACCGTCTTTTAACTTTTCTGCCCCATCATTTAGCTTACTAATACCGTCGCTTAATTTAACTACATCCTCCGTCATGGTATCCGTTCCTTCAAGACTAATATCCATGGCTAATAACACCCCATTAAATTGAATCGGATTTAATTCAAAGTTTTCAACGTCTGCCTTTATCATAAAGGTTTTTTCATCTCCAGGCAAGAGTGAAAAATTAATACTTTTATTATTACCTGCATTTGCTATGGTCGCACCTTCTGCCATGATATCAGAAAACTTTTTTCCATCTAAACTAGTGGAAATCTGCAGGGTATAATTATTAAAAAATACATCTTTCACTTTTTCATTTTTTGTTACATCTATGCTTATTTCAACCTTACCGCTTTTTCCAATTAAATCTTCCGGTTTTATTTCCTTATTATCTAATTTATAGCCAATTTCAATATTCCAGGGCAGCTCTTTAGACACGAAATCCCCCTGGTAATAAAATCTGCCTTTTGGCACTGTACTTGTTATTTTACCGTCCTGAACCTGCAATTCATTCGTATTACTTAGGTTTCGCAAGGAGTTATAATCACCATAATCAGTAAATGAGGCTTCGGTGTCGGATTCGAAGGAGTTCACCACATAAATATTATTTACCTCACCATTATGACCTAGAATTGCATATACATTTTCGTCTTTTGGAATTTGAGCAACAGCCGCATTCGCTGTAAGGGGCAAACTAAACAGGAAGGACAAACTTAAGGTTGCAGCAATTAATTTGTTTATTTTTCTCTTTAACATATCGATTTACATCCTTTCTTTTCTTTTATCTTAACATCATGATTCGATTCTTATATTAATCTGCTTCTTGTTGTTTTTTTGTTATAAAGCCTGCTCCAACTGTTGATTTTCTTATCAAAAAATCTCCAAAGTATAAAAGTCCTGGCAGGAAAAACAATACCATAACCGCCGAAAGTGCAGCACCTCTTCCAATCAGCATTCCTAATTCTCCTATCACACCATTGGAGGAGATTGTCCCAAGTATAATGCCAGAAACCGATAAAATACTGGCAGAGGTTAATATTGACGCGGTTGTATTAGATATGGTTGCTGAGATCGCGTCTCTTTTACCGAGTACTCTGCGGTTTTCCATATAGCGGTTGGCAAATAGTATTGCATAGTCTACTGTTGCCCCTAATTGTACGGAATTTATGATCATAAATCCAATGTAAGCCAGACCGCTTCCAGCAAAATATGGAACTGATAGATTTATCCAAATAGAGGATTCGATGGCTAAGATTAAAATAATAGGAATGGATAGTGAACGGAACGTTAACATAATAATTAGACCAATACCCAAAATACTAATTACAGTAACAACTTTATTATCTGCTGTAACAGTCTCCTTCATATCATATACATTGACACTGCCGCCGGCTAAATAATACTGATCTCCATAATGTTCCTTAGATATCTCTCTTATTTTAGTTACTACCTCAAATGCATGATCACTTTCCTGATCCGTATTCGTATCTATAATCAGCCTGCTGTAACCATTAGTTACCAGTTTATTTAACACATCCGTTGGTATATACTCCATAGGGATCGCGCTTCCAACGGTTTCTGTGTAACCGGTAATGGAGGTTACCTCCGGTAATTTTTTCAAATCACTCGTCAGTTCTATTTGGGACCCTATATCATCTGACGGTATAAGTAATACGAGTTGATTCGATTTTCCATATAACGTATCAATTTCGTTTGTATCCTTCCATACATCACTAGTCTCATCACCAGTCATAACGGCATTTCCATATAGGAATGTATTATGTTGCTGTGCCAAAAAGGAGGGAACGATTAGAAGGGTAACTAAAATAATAACCGGCAGGAATAATTTTGGTACTAATTTACCCAGACCCGTAAAGGAAGGAACAAACGAGCGATGATGGGTTTTATCTATTATTTTGTATGTAAATACTGTCATAACCGGCAATAAGAACATAACAGATAATAGACTGAATACGATACCCTTTCCTAATACAACACCCATATCAGGTCCTAAACCAAATTTCATAAAAATTAGGGCCGCAAATCCTAAAATAGTTGTCATTCCACTGGCCAGAATAGAGGAAAAGGATTTTGCCATAGCCTTTGCCATAGCATCCTTAACATTCTCACCTTCTGCCCGATATTCGGCAAATCTATGAAGTAAGAAAATAGAATAATCCATGGATACCGCCAGTTGCAGAATGGAGGAGGAGGTCTGGGTAATAAAAGATACATCATCAAATATTATATTGGTTCCATTATTTATAAGTATTGCTACACCAATGGCAGTAAGAAATAATATCGGTTCAAACCATGAACTTGTAGTGATTAACAAAATAAATAGAATAAGGGGAACAATAAATAACATCATGGTATTAACTTCTGAACCGGATGCTTCTTGAGCGGCGGAGGTGCTTACCGCATCTCCGGACATGGCCCCATTTTCTCCGATGATACTTTTTATTTCGGATAGAGATGCTTTTAAATTTTCTGAATCCAGATAGGCACTAAATAAGGCATTGTTGTCCTTATACCAGGTATCAAGGGTCTTTTTATCCATTATTTCAATGGGTTCGTCTAAGTTGGCGGAATCATCCAGCCAGTTTATTTCTTTTACACCTGGAACCTTTGAAATTTTATCTTTATAATCAAGGGCCTCGGGTATGGTAACGTCTTTAATTAGAATTCTTAAATTAGGGGGCGCGGTGTCAAATGCCTTATCCATTATTTCAAGAGCAGTGGTAGAAGGAGCATTACTTGGAAGATATTTCATTAAATCATAATTCACTACTACGCCCTTTGCTAATACTACGGATAAAATGGTTGCAATTACAAATGCTATTAGCACTGCAATTTTGTGTTTTATTATTTTATTAGACAGCCAGTGCATTTTATTTCTCCTTTCAGTTATTGCGTACTCCTGGGTACTTATGCATAATTCAAAATTTAATATAACAACTATATTCTTATAATTCCAGTGTAAATTTATTAAGAATTATTATTTCCATATTTGTGAAAATACACTTTCTTTTGATAATATGCCACAATTAGTTGCCGCTTAACTACCCTGGTCAACAACACTTAACTGATTCCTTTATGAAGTGTTTATCAGTAATTGGACTCCCTTTCCTCATATTGCAATGAACCAAGATACGATAGGCACGATTTCTACCCCAAAGAAAAATAGGATGCAAAATATTCATACAAATATTTTACATCCTAACTCCCATGTATATCGCAAACTAGCTTGCGTTACTGCCCAATTAAGAAGTGTGAACTGTTTTATCTCACACTAACCACCCATTGCATGCCGCATCTGCTAGCAGATGTGGCACTGCCTCAAATCAGGGTGTGAAATGTCCTTTTATCTCACACTTCTTTCCTGCTTTTCTATCGATTATAATTTAATTCATCACTTTTCAAAATACACTTTTGTATCAAGCCATTTACCATCCGAATATACCAATTGAAGCTCCATATAAGTATAAGAATCTTCTCCTTCGATTGAAAATTCATACTGTACCTTAGCCGTTTCATCAGAAATGCTATTCCACTGTCCATGATAGTTATTATGTATTGCGATACCTATTATTGTTAGTAATTATTGCTGGAAAAAATCATTAGTGAATTCCAGGCTCAGAATCCTAAGCTTAAAAGACATACATAATCAATGCTTTCTTAATCACCTTCCTAGCTGGTTTTATCAAGTATACCAAGATAAAAATAACTGCGAAGCTTGAATAATTAATAAAAATAATAATTGATAATATACTCACGACTTATCATATCCTTGCAAGCCATATTTGCAGTGGTTTTATCTGTGAAATCAATATATACCCTGTAGTATTTACCTTCCTTAAGCACTTTTACATTGCCGGTCTTGTATTCCTGTTCAAAGATCTTAGCTACTGACTCAGCGTAGGTTTGACTTCCAATAACTCCAAGCTTCACATGGGTTTTATATATAAGCTCAGGTGCTTTTTTAGTATCCTTATTATTTTCTGTTTCTTTATGCTCCTTTACCGCAGGAATCTTAATAGAAGTTTTAACAGTTTTACCGGTGATGTTACCGGTTTTAGCAATAGGGGTTACTTCTACTAATATATATTTTCCATTGTCTTGTTTGGTTATCTTGTAGGTTAACTTAGAGCCTTTTGCAATTAATTTCTTATTCTTACCACTCTTATTGTCCGCTCTGTACCACTTAATTAAACTGTTACCCTCTTTATCCTTATTGGTATCAGTATAAGTATAAGATAACGTTAACACCTTGCCTGTAACGGTTTTTTGGGATAACTTAAGTTTAGAAGCAACTGGTGCTTTATTACTGATATTTACAATCGTAAAGGTACTGAATTTGCTGATTTCAACTTCTATTCCAACTGGATTGCCTTTTTTGTCATATACAATCGTTCCACGATTTAGCTCCTGCTCTCCGTCACTGTGGTTAATGTATACACCTAAGTTACTTAAGAAGGCGGCACGCTGTGCCTTATCCGTTGGTATTGCAATACCTTTTAACGAGAAGGTTATCTTAGTTGCAAAGTTCTGATAATTTGTTTCAATGGTCATTGGAGTACCAAGGGCTGTTACTTCGCTATTTCCGGCTGCTGTTTGTACTACCTTGGACGTTACCGCGTTTTGTAGCGTTTCTGCCTTCTTTTCAGTATCTCTGATTGGTACGATTCTAAAGTATAAATCGTCATCTTTTTCAGATAATTCTTGTATGGATTCTGCAGGGAGTTTAACTGTTACTTCCGCGGTCTTTATTTCAAGGGTGATATTATTCTTAGATAGTTCTTTCACCGAATCCGTATTAACAGTAACTGCTACTTCATCTGCCGGAGCTTTTGGAATATCATCTATAACAATCTGAACAATATTCTGATTTTGTTTCAAGATCTTTTGGATTACATCGACTGTTTTTGAACGATCCAGTTCAACGGTATCAATGCTTTTTTCGTCCTTAACTTCCCGTACAATATCAACTTTTGCTACGGCACTTGAAGTAGTACTGTTCGCTCCATTTACGTCTACCTGCCTGGTAACTGTCGTTGCTTTAGTAGTATCCGTTGTGGCCGGATTATTGGTATTGGTTGGAGGCTGGGTAGGTATCTGGTTAGCGGTAAAGGTTATGGTTTTGCTGCTGCCTGCCGGGTTGATTCCCACAGCCTTTACTCTTACCTGTACCAGTTGGTTTCCTGTAAATGTCGGCTCGTTGGTCGTGTTATAGCTTAACCAGCTGATTCCTCCATCCACCGAGTATTCCATTGTATTATCTGCTCCTACGAGACGATTCGTCGTGTCGTTTGCTGTAACACCTGGAATTGATGGTATTACCGCTACATTAATTCGATAATATTCGGCTGATGAATCCCGCGCCGTTACCCTAACGATAAAGAAATCACCGCCTGTAATTGCTTCATTTCCATATGGAGCTGCAGTCGCAAAATCTGCCGCCGAAGCACCAGCAGCATATTTGACAACTTTAACGCTGGCATTGCTGTCATTCTTATCGAACAGGGTGATAAAACTGCCGGTATTACTTGTATCAGCTGCTTTTGCCGCTGTAATTGTTACCAACCCTGCTGTTTCACTACCTATTGTACTACTTGGAGTGCCAAGACTGGTTATTATCTCTCCTTTAACAGTAGAGGTGGCCTTTAGGGAGGCATCACCGCTTAGAACCGATAGTGTCACTGCATTTTCCGTATCATTGGAAATTACGGAAATCGGTTCATTACCGTAACCACTAGCTGAAATAACCTGTTCACCGCCAGGAAGCCATAACAAGGCAGTTCCATCCGCACTGGTCTTAGCCCGGTAGGTATAAGTACCGCCTGATATACCATTTACTACACATTGAATGTCCGTCTCTTTTGCTGGATTTAGGGTTACTCGTACAAGATAAAGCTCATCACCACTGTACTTATTCCTGATATTACGAACACTGGCACCTGCTTCCTTGACTACAGGACCAATATTTCCAGTACCAATGTACATATCTTTACCCATTATCGATGCCCGTTCTTCTGTTACTCCCTGACCGCCGCGGATAAAAATATCTCCTGCGTCATTTGAAATAGTAACTGTATTACCATAAAGAGTCGTACCGTTATTCCCGGTAGCCCGAAGACCGACACCACCTCCTGAAGTTTTTCCTTTTCCTCCAACAGCTCTAAGGTCAGAGCCATTATTCACAGTAACGGTTCCAAGGTTTACATAGATAGCATGAGCCCCATATACCCCGCCCTCTCCGCCTGCTGCGGTTACGTCTGTGCCAGAAATACCTAAATTGCCTGTTCCAGAGACAGCGATTCCTATACCGCCATTGGAATTTGCACTCTTACCACCTGCTGCTGTAACCGTACCGCCCGAAAATAGAATGTCTCCGTAAAAATCATAAATTCCTGCGCCGCCATAGCTATTACTGTCTCCACCGGTGGCATTTAGACTTCCTCCGCTGACTTCAATATTTTTCTCATTGCAGACAACTCCGGTACCTCCCGAAGCATCCTTACTATTGCCGCCTGTTGCAGTAACACTGCCGCCTTCAATCGTCAGCTTTTTAAAGATATACATACCGTAACCACCAGCTAAATGCTCCGCATATCCACCCTTAGCATCTACCGTTCCTCCCAAAATAGTTAGATTTCCGCCTCTGCTATGATCGCTGGCCAGAAAGGAAGCTCCAATACCATAGGAGGAATTATAATTTGTTCCTTTTGATTCCCCACTGGTGGCATTGACGGTACCACTTTTTATCAGGATATCACCAAAGGCTGCCATAATTCCGTCACCACCCGAATGTGTCAGCGAACTGCCGCCTACCGCATTAATGGTGATATCTCCTTCAATGGTTAAGTCAGTACCCGTATAAAAAGCAATCAGGTAAATACCAGTGCCACCATCGCTGCCACTCACTTCGCTGCCGCCGGTGGCATTAAGGATACCATCTCCTTTTATTACAAGAGTTTGGTCATGCTCAGAACGAATTCCACACCCAACTCCGGTTCCAGTTAAGGAGCAGATACCAGAGACATTAACGGTCATAATACCTCCATCGCCATCCGAGTTCAATACTAAGCCAGACCAATTTGACGGTGCCGTAACATCCACATTATTCAGGTTTAGTGTAATTTCGTTTAATACAACTATGTAAGTATTATTACAGGCGACGGAATTTCCATCGATTGTAACGGTAGAACCCTCCGCAGACTGTACATTAATTTTGATGCTGGCGGTAGGAGCTTTTAATATGGTTAAGGTATCATCCGTTCCCGACAAAACGATTGTTTCATTGCTTCCTGTCCAATTATAGCCTGAACCGTTGATTTCATACGCCGGATCTGTAATTGGTGTACCTGAGCCGGTTACCGTACAAGTCACATTGACAGTATTACTTAACGATGGAATGCTAAGCGTTGCTGTAGAGGTATTGGCTGTATCGTTCCAGGCATAGGTATAACTTCCCGCACCTGTGCCGGAGGCTGTAATGTCTACAGGTGTTCCCTTTAAAACTATGGCTCCGCTTGTAACTACCTTCGCACCGGCTGTCGCATTAATATTACTTCCGGTAGCCGTACCAACATAGGTTGCAGTGAAGTTTACCGTATAGTAATCTAAGATAACATAGTTGTTTGCACCACTTATTGTTATGGGTCTTCCAATATCTTTGCCATTGACATAGATAAAGTAGTCCCCGTTTTCCACATTGGCTTCATAAACTCCGGTACTGCTTTTTAAAACTTCCACACTGGCAGCTCCCTTACGAAGTTCAATGCCTCCAGCCAGGTCACTGGGATCATTATCTATATAAGTACGGATTTGTACCGTATAGGTGGCTCCAGCCGGGCTCACACTAAAGCTTACATCAAAACTCTGAGCATTTACATTGCTGCCGGAAATCGTTACCGTCGCAGTGTAAGACCCCGCCGCCAAACCGGTAGCCGGATATACTAAAATACTATCACTTTTACCTGCCAAAATATTTGAAATACTATTATTTGATAAGGTGAAAGCAGTTGGATTACTTCCACTCAATGCAACCGTTAATTCGCCAGTATCCTCTGTGCTATCATTTTTCACTAGCACAGAATAAGGAGCTTGTGCTCCATAGCCTTCCGTTGCCGCATTAAAATTAAAATGGCTGACAGTAACCAGCGAAATGCTGGGTGCCGCACTGGCTGTCAGGGTTACACCAAATAAGGGACTTACCACCAGTACACATATCATCAGAAATGATAAAAATTTTTTCCATTTTGTCTTTAACATTCTCAGACCTCCTCAACTACACATGGTAATAACTAATTTACTACCTGCTCTATTCATCTTTAACAATTCGCCGGATAGTATGACACCATTCATTTCTACCAGCAGCGATTTCCAATGACCTTGAGCCTCCTTCACGTTATGATACCTTTATTGTATCAACCTTATTTCACATTTTTTTCATCAAAATTATATATTTTTTTCCTTTTTTCCCTGAATTATATGCTTTTATTTTTGATATCGACATGGAAATACAATTGACGCGTCTGGTGATATACAATATAATAAAATCATTGAAAAGGCTCAGGAGGATTTATCATGAAGATAACTAACATCAAATACATCTTTCTGTTTACCCTGCTGGCTTTATTATATGTTTTTGTAAATTCTCTGTCTGTTTCCCGTCAAACCGCTCGGGTACAAGATGGAGTGGCTGATTTAAGCAGCAAGGACTTTACTAATCACTCTGTTTTTACCTTAAAAGGCAACTGGGATTTTTACTGGAATCAGTTCATATATTATCCCGAGATACAAACCGCAGTTCCTGATCTTTCTGTAAGGGTACCAAATATGTGGACCAAATATGAGCTTAACGGTAAGCCTCTTCCTGGAAGGGGCTATGCAACCTACCGGCTTCATGTCATTACTGGCTTAAAACCCGGCACTAAACTTGGTCTTAATATGAACGCTATCTTAAGCGCTTCCAGAATTTATATCAATGACTCTCTTGTTTCTGTTTCAGGGGCAGCTGCTGTGGATGGTTTACATGAAACCGGAAGATATAAACCGCAAACTGCTTATTTTCCGATTCCCTCCAAAGAGTTTGACATAATTATTCAGATCTCAAATTTTGAATATGCGCGAGGTGGTTTCCATAATAACTTATACCTTGGAACTGAGAATAACATAGGGGCATTTCATGCATATTCCATAGGAAAGGAATTATTTCTCCTTGGAGTGCTTGTCATTATCTCCTTGTTTTATCTGACTGTTTTTTTAATGAGAACAGAGCTATTGTCCTATCTTTATTATTCCTGTCTGGCAATCCTTACCGCAATCATGGTAGATATTGTGGGTGAAAATACCATAGTTGGGATGATGGAATATTTGTCTATAAAAAACATCATGTTTTTTTGGTATCTATCTACTAACTGGGTTCCCTATTTTTATCTTCTATTTACCCATGAACTCGTAAAAACCCGTTTCTCTAGTATCGTTATAAAAATATATCTAGGGATAACTGTTATACTTCAGGTCCTTTTTCTTCTCATTCCTGTTACCGAATACTCAGCACTAACCACCTTAAGCAACCTTCATGACCTCTTTGGTTATCTCCTTGCCTTTGTTATCGTTATAGAAGGAGTAAGAAAAGGTTATCCAGATGGCTGGCTTCATCTTTTAAGTATGTTTATCGCCCTCATATGCTACCTGCATGACCTTTTGTATATGATTAATGTTATTAATGATAATCTTGGCGAAACCTTATATGCGGGAATGTTCCAGTTTATCTTTTTGCAAATGATTGTTCAGATTAATTATGTGAAGCGTTTTTATGACCGGAACACGACTTTAGAGATTGCCTTTTTGCAGGCGCAGATTAAGCCCCATTTTCTATACAATACAATTAATAGCTTTATTGCTGTATCCTATGACAGTCCCGAAAAAGCCAGACATCTTATGATGGATTTTGCGTATTATTTAAGAAGAAACTTTAATTTTAAGGATATAAACCAGTTTGTTCGTTTATCTGATGAAATAGAGCTGGTCAAACATTATATTAACATTGAGAAAGTACGATTTGAAGAACGGTTAGAAGTGACTTATGATATCTGTGAAGATAAAGATATGGAAATTCCTTTTTTGATGCTTCAACCAATTATTGAAAATGCAATTATACACGGTATCCTTCCCAAAGAACAGGGCGGGAGGGTTGAAATCCGTATTGGGAAAAGCAACGGAATCCTTGAATTTAATGTACGTGATAATGGCATTGGTATGACACCTGATACCTTAAAAGCTATACTAAAAAATAACACAGAGGGTATTGGTTTGTACAATATCAATAACCGTCTGCAAAAGCTATATGGAAAGGGACTGCATATCATAAGCAATCCAGGAAATGGTACGGAGGTTTCCTTTCATATCCCTTTGTTCAAAAAATCTGGTCTGTTCCAAATAGTAAAACAAGCAGTAAGGCAAAAAAATAAGCAAAAGCGGCTTTACTAAGTTCAAAGCCGCTTAAGCTTATTATAATATTCTTTTATAATCTTACTAGGATGCTCATTCAGTTCCTCACGCAAAGCGATCTGATAGGACTGATAGATACGGATTCCCTTTGTTTTATTCTGTAGCTTTAAATAGAGCTTAAGCAAAGCCTCCACAATAGTTTCATTGATATAGTCTTCATGAAAGGCTTTTAGCAAAAGCCTTTCTGCTTGTTCATATTGATTGTCTGTTGTATATAAAGATATAAGTTTTAGAAGATTTTTTTGATATAGCAAAAGGTATTCTTCTCTTTTAAGCTGAAGCCAGACATAATCCAATTTTCCAAAATACAAGCCCTGGAATAACTTTATTTTATCTTCCAGGTCTTCCTCGCTGCACTGATTCAGGTCTTTTATCTGTAAAAGATCCAAATCTACATTCTTTAGTATCAACTGATAATCACCAGCAATCATCATTTGATTATCTCTGATTCCGTATTCATATAGAGCTCTGCGAATGTAATAAATTCCATTATAAAGCTGCTTTATAGCTTTTTCCGGGTTTTCCTCCGGCCAAAGACTATCTAACATCTCATCCTTATCGACCTTCTGGTTATAATGATCTACGAGATAAGCAAAAATCTCACGGGTCTTTTCTGTCCGGAATTTAATGGGCTCCTGATCCTCCCACTTAATGCAAAAATCACCAAAGCAGCGAATGAGCAATTTTTTCTCCGGTATGTATTTCACAATACTAATTTTGTTTATCAGGTATGAAACTAATTTATCGAGACGCTTTTCCTCCACCGGTTTTAGAAGATAATCCATCGGATGAAATTCATAGGCTTTCAGGGCATATTCTTCATATGCTGTAACAAAAACTATCTGAGTACCGGGGCTTTCCTCAAGAATACGCTCGGCAGCTTCCATTCCATTCATACAGGGCATATCAATATCTAATATCACGAAATTCGGCTTTAGCAGTTTTATATCCTCAATAGCCTGGATCGGATTGGTGTATTGGCCTATTATCTTAATCTGTGGATATTTCTGCAGCATGATATCCATAATCTTAAGTGCCAGCCGTTCATCATCAACTAATATTGCAGTAATATCCATGTATGCCTCCGATTACAATGAGTTTAGTTACCAGATAATTATATTTAATGAGTCAATCTCTGTCAATCGGGTTTTGTTTATAACCTTACATAACCTCTAGTGTTTCTCTCTTTACTCACTAATCTTTATCCACTAATCTTTACCGCCAGCTCCATCGCTAATAAAGCAATCCGGTCTTTCTCCAAAACATTAGCTGTATTGGATAGACTACGTGGGTCCCATTCTTCCTTATCCAGATTGTCGGCCGCATAAAAGAAATGGAATACTTCCTTTTCTCTAAACTCCGCCAGAGCAGCAACTGCCGAACATTCCATATCCACGCAGATACAACCGTTTTCTTTCCTGCGGTTTACTTTTTCACGGGTCTCACGGTATGCAGCGTCCGTGGTCCAGACTTTTCCTACTGTATAGGTACATTTATGGTCATTCAAGATTTCAATAAATTCCTCTTTATACTTCTTATTAACTTTTATTTCATCAGAAGCAGGCGCATAATGAAAGCTGGTTCCCTCATCTCTTACAGCAATTTCCGGTATAATAATCCCGCAGTCTTTTATGTTTGCATCAAGTACCCCGCAGGTGCCAAAAAGCACGATCTTCTCTGCCCCCATAGCAAATATATCTTCTAAGATAGCAATACAGGCCGCCGCTCCTACAAAGGACATGAATAAAGCGATTTCCGTTCCATTATAAACTGCTTTATATACTGGAATATCCAGATTGGCCATTCCGGTGGAGGTTATCAAGACCCCGTTCAGTTCTTTTCGCAATCGTTCAAAGGTTACCTGTGAAAAACAGGATACCGCAATTCGCGGAAAGCCTTCTATTGGTTTAATCATATCAAATGCATTAATGACTGCGGTTTTATTGGGGTCAAATTCTTCAAGTATCATATTTGCTGTCCTCCCTTACTTTTATAGTTCTTGTTAATTTAGGCTATACAATTAATGGTAAATTATTTTTTGTAAATATAGTTCACATTTCTTAGGATAATTTTTCTTATCTATCTCCCCAAGTAATTTACCGTTGTCATGTTCAGTAAATTCACTCTTTGGTACTGCATCTTCATCGTTATATATCGCGGACATAATCTTTTGTACTTGTTCTTTCATATAAAACGGGGCATGAGCTGCCAGAGTAATCATATTATGCTGATCCGTAAGCCCTAAGTATAAATCTATTACTATAAATTTTTGCTTTGCAGTATCAAAAAAAACATGAACATCACCTTGCCCTCTATCAAGGAGACAGTATTCTTCTGCTAAGGTATTTGGATTAATGTCAATTTCTAATAAGTTCAGCAGGTCACTTATTTCATCAGTAAACACTGCATCCTTTGCCTCCCAGCTATCCCGAAAGCTACCTTGAAACAGGATTTCAAAGGGAATTACATATTCTGCTTCATACCACATAGTTATCACCTCTTTTTCCTGTGCCTTTACCAATTTACCCTGTGTTCACTCATTTCTTCTGCTCTTAAACTCACTTTCATGTGCTTTAAAAAACTCAAAATAGGTCCGTACATTTTCTAAATTAGTCCAGCGTTCTACTGATACCGGATTTTCATCCAGATTGTATATTTTAGCTCCTTTCATGGCAAGTAAAAAAGGTGAATGGGTTGATATAATAAACTGGCAGCCAAAAAATCTGGCAGACTCTTCTAAGAACTTCATTAGTTCCTGTTGACGCTTTGGGGACAGGCTGTTCTCCGGCTCGTCTAAGAGATAAAGTCCGTCTTCTCCGATTTTTTCTGTAAAGTAAATAAAAGCACTTTCCCCATTGGAATACTCTCTTACATTATCGATTAATTCCCCCCGTACAAAGCGGGACTGGGTTTTCCGTCTGGAGTTATTTACTTTTTTTAGCTGATCATAGTCCTCTAAGGATTTCAATTGGAATTTAGAATATTTGGCTTCCAGGTATTCATCAAATAAAGTTTCCCGCTTTCCATCAATTCCTTCATTTAGATTGCGGATATTTAACATATAATCAAAAACATCATCACTGGTAATAATTCTGCTGTTCTCTGGAATTTCTTCCTCCACATTCATTCCGCATAATTTCACATAATCTGGGAAAAAATTCGATTTATTATAAATAGAATCCCTGCGGATGCCTGTTTTCTCTGCAATCACATTAAGTGCTGTTGATTTTCCCGAGCCATTACCCCCATACAATATGGTAACCGATTCGAAATCAAGTCTGTCAAGGTCATGACCGGATAGTATCTTAAAGGGGTAGTAGGAATCATAACAGGTTCTTTTAATATCCAGGATAAAACTAAATTCCCTGTCGGCATTTGGGAAGGTAAAACTTTTTAGGTAAATCATTCTTAACTCCAATCTTAACTTTCAATCAGCTTGTGCTTTTTTTATGCTTTGTTTTTTTCATCTATCCATTGCTTTATAAAACAATTCATATCTTTTCGGCTCTTAATAACGAAAAAATTTTTCAGGATATTTTTTATGCAAATATATAATTTATTTTTTGTTTGACTTATACTTTACTTATAATACTGATAATAATTCCAGTTATATACATCCCGAAGGATGCTTAATTTATCAAAATTTAAGATAGTATCATACTTCCCAACTACACCATGCTTGTCATATTTTTTTATTTCTTTCGTAACCATATCAAGAATCTGTGCTTTAATTTCATCTGTTACTCCCCTGTCACAGGTAAAAACAGTATAACCGCCATAGCCGCTGTTAACAACTTTTTCAACGCCATTATCTTTATATTTTTTTTCAAGTACCGGACATATGGTTTCTCCGACCTCTGTAATGATTTCCCCTCTCCATATACGAGGAAAATAAAAGCCATTGATTCCAGGCTCCGGTTTCGCAAAATTATCTATGTTTTTTATCGGAATACCCTCTTCGGTACATATCTTACAATACATTTTTAAACTGTCGCGATAGATATAGTTCCATTTATTTTTACGAAAAAAGCCCTCATGCAAATCTGTAAGACTTTCCAAGGTCTCCGTTTTCTCACAATAATCTTTCTCCAGATATAAGTTATAAAGTGTTACACCTTGCTGTCCATACCATTCCTGCATCCGCTTCAACACGATATCCGGCTGTTTTCTACCCTCTAAAATGGCAATGGTTTCATCATAGACCTCTTGGCTAATAAGATTTGGCATAATAATAGTCCTCCACCTAATCATCTTCCTACTGTTTGTTCTTAAAATCAATAATAACTAAATGAACCTTAATAATTTAAATTTCTTATATAACGAAAGCCTGCTTGGATATGGATTACGAGCTTGGATATGAATTACGAGCCCGTAGATTTATACCTGCTCAGACCAAATCGAAAAACCCCATAACAGGGAATCAAAAACAGTAAGGCTGCCACCGGCAGGAGCATATAAAGCTTACTCCTTTCTCTATCCAGTAAATACAGTAAAGGGTAATACTGAATCAATGCTAAGGGAATGACAAAGGTAAGAAATTTCAATACACCATTGCCATACACCGAAAAGGGGTATCGCCCGAACTGACGGCCACCATAAGTAAATATATTTAAAAAGTCCATACCCTCTGTGGTAAAGAACGTAACTGCTGCATTGATTAGGAATAGTCCAAAAAACAAAGCACTTCCGCAAAGTATCATCAGTGTCAGTGTCAGGATTTTATCCCAAGTCCATAGAATCCTGCTCATAGGAACTGCATAACATAACACCAGCACTGCCTGGATTAGTAAACCAAGTCTTGAAAAATCCATATTGGGCAGGATGATTTGTAAAATGACATTTCGCGGTCTTAAAAGTGCCCGGTCAAACTCACCATTACCAAGCATCCGTGGGAAAACCGCCAGACCTCCCCCAATCATCTCTCCAATTGAAAATGACATCATTATTACAGCAAAACACAGGAATACCTGCTGATTTGTGAAAGTATCGATGGCATTAACTCTGGAAAATATAAAATACAAACCGAAGAAGGCCGTAAATGCTGTGATAAATTGTCCAAATGTAGTTAAAAAGAAGGACATCTTATACTGCATCTGGCTTTTCAGATTCATTGCTATAAAATTGATATAAAGCTTCATATTAACTCCCATTGCATAACACCTCTGCAAGCAGATATGTTACTGCCCTATATAAAGGTTGAAGGAATCCCTAGGTGGCATCCTCTCATTCATGATATTTTCTTTCAACCTAACTCCCGTCTGTGGCTTGCAGCGCACAGACGAATCTGACTGAAACCTGACTCTCCTTGATGCGCTCTGATACACTTACTGTTGCTGATGCAGCTTGACTCTTATCCATTGTTCCGGTAACTATACTACTCTTGATACCGCTTAACCTCCCTGGACAACAACTCTTTTTAAGGCTATGTTCATGCAAAGCTGTCCGATGAAAAACAGAGCGGCAAGCCAGAATATCTGAAAGACAATACCCTTTATGGTCTCTAAACCGGCTATATTCCCGCTATATATGAGAAGCGGCATATTCTGCATTGCTGCAAAGGGAAGCAATTTTACAACTGCCAGTACTGGCGCCGGGAAAAATGGCAAAGGTATCACACCACCTGATAAAAATGTGGTTAATGCAGTTACCATGATTCTTACTCCTCTTTGAGACAAGGTATAAAACAGCGAAATATACATCAGCATAGCAAACGCCACTACTACGCACAAGGCAAGAACTAACGATATCAAAAACAGAAAAAGCTGTCCCGGATCAGTCGGCAGGGACATTCTGTAGGGCTTTGGCATAATAAGTGCCACCAACAGCGCCGGCAGGCAGTTTATCATAGTAAATGCAACCCTATTTGCTGCCGACTGGCAAAACCAGCGGCCGTAAAGGTCCATTGGCCGAACAAGCTCATAGGCTATGGAACCATCTCCAATTGAGGTGTAGATTTCTCCGTCTGCAAACACCACAGAGAACAATACAATCAAAATCTGCTGCATCCATATGTAGGAAACCGTCTGGGAAAACTCCATGGGAAAAGCGGTACTGGCTGTACGGTATAGCATAGTGTACGCCAATATCTCCATAACCCCCCACATAAACCTTGTAATTATGGCACCAAAGGTGACTACACGGTATTGCAGGCTATTGATGAAACGGATGCGAAATACGGATAAATACATCTTCATGTGTGGCACTCCTTATATTTTTCCAGTAAACCTTGATAAGTTCGTTCAAAATACTCAATTTGTCAAAAACATACTACACATCCACTGAAAGAATCTTTCTTTTTCCTCAATTTGCGGGTAATGTGCAGAGTCCTCAAATATTACCGGTTCATGTAACAACTGTCCTCTTAAATCATTCAAATATTTTTCTGGAGCTTCTAGGGAAGTCATGCAATCATATTTACCCATTACAAAGTAAACAGGTATCTTAATCTCTCAACCATAGTTGCTCCCTTTTTATATACTATTTATGTAAATAATTCAAACTTCGCAGTTATTTTTGTCTTGGTGTACTTGATATATCGTCTATAGCTAGTTGCCATTCATTTGTTTCATCATTCTTTTGCAGCATCAAATCATATCCCCGATCCCCTCTGTAAAAATAAATTTTCCTGCAGGAGGGATTCAATTTAATCTGAAATTTATTATTAGCACCAATGGTGCTGTTAAGTCCATAGGTTTGGTAAAAAGTAATATACTTACTATCCCCTACTTGTTTTTCTTTTCGTGTTCTCACGTATCCCATGCTGCTCGCTACTGCAACCTTGATTGTAAAACTATCCCCATTTTCAGATACAGAATAGTCCGTCAGCATAATATCCGTTCTTTTTCCTCCTGTGCTGATGAAAAGAAGTCCAAACGCTACTACTACAAATAATGAGATAATTGTTAATTTCTTTTTCACAGGGAATCCTCCATGTCAGTATCTGTACAATCACTTAAGTTTTTCAATAAGTTCCAATCGGTTTGACCTTGACGGACGGGGTATCATATTGTTTAACCTCCATAGTTAAACTATTCCACTCTATTGTTTCAACTTTTTATTCTATTCATCCTCACCGCTTGTCAGTAGTTACTTGCAGTATAAAAATTAGTAGACGACTAGAAAGCATCAGATTTTACGCTCCATACATATGGAATCCGGCATGTCCGCATACTGCCCGTAATTTGGTATAACTTTGTATCCCGCCTTTTTATACATATGGCAGGCTGCTTCTAAGGGCTTACCGGTTTCTAGAATGCACCATTTATATCCCTTGATTTTTGCTTTTGCTTCTAATCTGCGAACCAATTCTGCTCCCAGACCCAGTTTCCGATGGGATGCCTCTACATAGATTCGTTTTAATTCTGCATGGTCTTCATCGTACATCTTAAAGGCACCTGATGCAATGGGTTCCCCCTTAAGATATGCTATAATTACGTCATGAATACTATCTCTTTGATTATACTGTACATATTGGCTTCTATCCAATTTGTCACCAACGATTTCGTCAATCGAATTGTCCAGTCTGTTACAAAGCATAGCAAAGTCTGTATCTTCCCCATCTGTATCCTTAAACTCTACTTCGGACAGATTAACTAGCTCTGTTCTTGCTTTTCTGCTGAATTTTTGAATAACCGCATCGTATGCCTCATCAATCATTTGGTATAACAGATCTGTATCGTTGAAGTCGTCCAGATTAATGGTGTTCCAATAAGGCTGCTGTATGGGCGGGCAGTGATATCCTCGGACAATTACATCTTTATAGAACTGTCTATAAAGATTTGCTTTTTCCGGTTCGCATTTTAACGTCAGCTTATAAAACGTTTCTTCTGTATTAAATTGCGCAAATAGTTTACCCATGACCTTATAACAGATTGGATATTCACCGAATGGTCTTGCTTCATATGCACCTGGGTGCTTTAAGCAGTATTCCTTGATGGACTGAATTATTTCTTTCTTATTTTCCATGGATTACCTCCTGTGTCTGTTCCCAATAAAGTTCGCAATACTATGTATCGTATCGTTCTAAAAGGCTTTCATTACTCAGCTTTCATTTCATTTATGTTGCAGATTGTATCTCACTCTTAAGAATGGTAAAGAACTCGTCTTTCGCGTAATATTCTTTCCAAGGATCATGTCCGCATTTATCAATTACAAACATCTTAAAATCTGTTAGTCGCTTTTCTAATGGCTCTTTTACTCCTCTCCAGGGATGAGGATCGTTTTTGCCATGAATAGCGACAACCGGACATTTTATATCTTTTGAATAATGAAGCAGTTCTCCGCTGGCCCGCAATGAGATTGCTTCATCCATTAAAGCTTTAAACTGTTCCTCATGAAAAGCAATCATGTCTGTCTTTATATTAGGCAGTAGACAATAATGGTCAGGGTCATATTCCATATCCTGTGAGTATAAATTTGCCGCTATAAGATCTTCTTTTTGTTCTTCCGGCATTATCTTTACACTTCTTGCTTCAACTAGTTGTGGGAAATAGCTTACATCAAATGGACCACACCCTGCCAGTATCAATTTACTGACATAACCAGGATACTTTGCTGCAAAGATAAAAGATAACCAGGCTCCCCAGGAATGTCCAATCAGTATTACTTTATCAAGTTTATAGCGCTTTATAATAAAAAGCAATTCTTCTATAAGCTCCTCTGTTGAATTCTTTGTTTGTAAATGCTCTAAAATTCCAAAGTCACTGGCCAACCCACGGCATATACCAGCGCAACAGCCCGGTGCTCCTGGTCCACCATGAACAACTATTCCACGAAACGGTAACTTTCCATACTCTCTGCAATTAGTCAATAGATACACCTCCTGTATTTTGATAACGCCATATATTTAATGGCTTAGTAATTAAATGTCATAATCTTCTTATTAGTAATTATTTACTATTTACTTTTCTAATAATGCAGTTACATTACAAATATCCCTCATGATTTGTCGGAAATTACCGTTCCTATATTCTTTTCTAATCTCCACTGCGGAGCTTTACCATCATCACCCCAATACTCGTTCATAGCAATTATCTTATCATCCTCTATTTCCATAAAGGATACCACATGAAAAGACAACTCTTTATCAGTAGTAAAAACCTTTACTGCTGTTATTAATAAATTCCCTATTTCCTCTGTTCTTTCTATCGTACCATCCCATTCCCCAGGATACTCACAGTTTGCCCTTATGTATTCCTCTACCGTAAAATGCTCATTGGTACAATGCCAGTTTACATATGCAGTATCCTTGAAAAATGTTCTTAACTTCTCCGGTTCCTGTTTTAGTACTGCATTCCAAAAATCTGTTATATCCATTTATCTTAAACCTCCAAATACTAACAGTCTATCCCTGCCTTTTTTGCCTGACTGCAAAGCTGTTGTACACCAATTTTATACTCTTTTCCATCCTTAATAAAATAAGTACCACATTGTCTGAACTGAAAATGGGTATTCCTATTTACGCACTGGGACTTAAGAGACAGTACCCAATCGTAGTTTAATGGTCTGGCTCGGTAATCTGATTCACCCCCGGCTACTACCAGTTCAACATCATTCAGATATTTTTCTATATTGACCTGCTCTATAAGAGGCTGGCAAATAACATTTTTATGTTTGATGGGCAGTATACTAAAAATGGATAGTCTTAAATCAGCCATTTCCTGGTTTTCTATAGTACAGCCAACTGTTACGTTATCATATCCATCTCCCCAATCCTCAGGAAGGCAGTCAAGAAAGCGCTCAATGCGTTTCGTTAAGAATATAAAATGCAGGTCTTGGCGTTCTTTTATCATCTGCCAGCAATCAGCTCTCCAGACATCCGCATCCGGCAGTAAAAAATCCGACGAAAAACATAAGTATACTACTTGTCCAGATTTTATTTTATACTCCCCTTTTTTATTTTTATCGATAGGAGCGGTAAATTTATCTGTCTTTACAATAGTATTCGTATCAATGTTGCGTTTATAATCCCCCTTGTGAATATAACAAAACTTACAGCCCTCACTATACTTATGGCAGCCCCGCCATGGATTCCACATCGCCATAGGCTAAAACCTTGATTTTTCATAGTTGTACTCTATACTGGTTCCAACCACCACATCTTCAATTTTCTCTATGATCAGCCAGTCATCCATATTTCCCTGATGCTCAAATGCCAGGGGTGGGTCAATGGCTTTTATATCGCAAAATTCTACCAGACACAAGCACTTTTTATGCCAGCGTTCTAGTTGTTTATCCGTTAAGTTCAGTTTACTTTGATGATCCAAAAGGATTTTTACTATCTCATCATCTGTAAGTTTTACATAGTTTTGAACAGCCTTTACTTGTGCCTGTGCAGAGATTTGGGCAGTTCCCTTTTCCATAAAATATAAAATTTCACCTTCCACTACTCTGCTATGAGGAATTTTTCGGCCGGCAGCTCCTCGCACCACCATTGTCTTTGTTCCGCTCATGATTTTATTCAACTCACGTTCCCCAGATTTACCAGTATTATCGCAATAAACTAAATGTACCATTTTATGATGCCCCTTTCAGATTGTATATTTTGCCTTCTTTCATTTCTTCTGTTTCTGTTACTTCTGTTCCAGTTTTTTCTTATTCAGTTTTTTTCTATTTCAGTTTTTTCTGTTTCAGTTTTTTCTGTTTCAATATAACTAATGCTTACTTATATGTACTTTCCTATATGTGTATTCCACTTTCTCATCATTAACTTATAAGGGAATACCCTGGCAAACAGGTACTATTTATTCTTAACACAGGCTCTATAAAAAGAACTGTTTATTCCTTTTTACAGATTTAACTTATGCCCCCTCTGGCTCATTATAAGCATACCAATCCGATTCCGGTAATCCAAGCTCCCGCAATATTCCATTTAAGTAACCAAGGTTGTACATAATATGTCTTATTTGCCCCGTAATTACATCCGCGTAGGTAAATTGGGGATTGTCACCAAAAACAGAAGTACCCAGCTTTTCGTCATTCAGAGCATCAAATAAGCATGTAGTTTTCGCCTGAATAGCGTCAAGATATGCAAGCATCTTTTCTTGTGAAATAAATAAACCTTCATAACTTTTGGCATACAAATCGGTAGTATAGGCATCCTCAAAAATCATGGTACGCCATTCCCTGTCATCAAATTTCTCACGCATCCAAAAATCAATATAATAAACATAGTGAAAAACCTGCTGCCAAAAGGGCACTTCGTTATAAGTCCCTGCCCAGACTTTTTCCGGACAAACTTTTACTAGTATACGGGCCATATGAAAGGTGGAGTCAAACTGGTTTCGGAACGCTTCTGTAATTACTCGATTCATCATATCCTCCTGATCTATTATACAAAATATATGTTTATTCAACAATTTTCTGTCTGGATACAGTATTTCATGGTTTTCAAAGAAATAAGAACTTTTTATCAACTGACTTCTAAATATTTCCTAAGGCTTATTATAATACATATTTATCCATAAATCTATGTTTCAGAATTTAAAATTTCATATTAATATTACAATATTGGCTTTATTGTAATTCAACAATAATAACCTAGGTCAAAGGATATAACGACTAAAGTCTGCTTATTATAAAATTATCATTTCACGTCGATAAAATTACATTTCACACCATTCTGATCACAAAAGTCAAGTAACATGTTATATATAATTCAAATTCTGTTTGGGAGGTGATACCTATGCTGCTTCTTATCCTAATAACAATTCTTTCCGTTTGCGCTTTTTTGGGGCTCTGGTTCCATATAACCTTTAGACAGCTCTCTAAGCTTAAAGATGGGATAAGTTATGCCAGACGGCAGATCGAATTGCATAGCAATTCCTTGTCAGGAGCAGCCACTGTTCTATACCAAACCCATTCACAATTCGCCTTAAGTAAAAAGCTATATAATGAGGCAGTACGGCATTATAATACAGCCTTACATAAACCATATTATTTTATTACCGGAAGTTTAATGGGATTTACAAATGAAAAATTAATAAAAGAAAATACTTGATTTTTTACCTGTATCTTTGTGGTGATAAATCTCTTAAGAGGTGTAAAACTTATGAAATATATGTTAAATCCTTGTATTGCCCTTCGTTCCTGGAAGCTGGTCCCCTATGCATATTATATTAAATACAATCGAAATGCACAGGGTCTGACAAAGGAAGAATTCGAACTTTTAACACTTTGTGACGGCAGTCATGAGCTAAAAGAAAGTGAGTTACTGCGCTTGCTTATAGAAAAAGGGCTTTGCCATCCATCTACTGAGGGCGAACAGCTCAGTGACTGGCAGAAACCCCTTGCCTGTGAAAACCGGTATTTTCCCGCAATAAATTGGGCAATTACCAGTAAATGCAATTATAATTGTCTCCATTGCTTTAATGCCTCTGACCAAAAGCAGCTAGTCACTGAATTCTCCAAAGCGGAATGGGAACAGCTGCTTTTGGAAGCCCAGGTCTGCGGGATTCATGCCTTTACCCTTACCGGTGGTGAGCCTATGCTCCATCCTGATTTTCTTGATATCCTTAAGGGTATCCACAGCCGCGGAATGTATCTGGATGAGTTAAATACCAACGGAAGCTTAATCACAGAAGAAATCCTTGACGAAATGAAACAACTCGGTTACAAACCCCTCATTAAAATTTCCTTCGATGGTTTAGACCACCACGACTGGCTAAGAAACCAAAAGGGGGCACAAGAAACTGCACTCTCTGCCATCACTCTCTGCATACAAAAAGGATTTCCGGTAAAGGTCCAAACCAATGTACACCGCTTAAACTGGCAGGTAATGCTTGCCACCGCAGAACTTATGGACTCCTTAGGTGTTTTGGAGATGCGTATTATCCGAACCACCGAAGCCCCAAGGTGGGTTAAAAACAGTCATGATCTGTGTGAGGGAGGCGCCTGCTTAAGCTTTGAGGAATATTATGATTTCGGCATGGAATTTACAAGAGAATACATTGCAAAGCCTCATCGTATGAAAATTGACATCTGGCAGTTTCTCCAATATGACCAGACGAAACTCACGTATCATAAACGTCCAATCGACAGTGGTTCTGCTTATCGGGACAGCCTCCCTGTCTGCCGGGGCAATCGTGGTATGGCAGCCATTCATGCAAACGGTAATGTAGTACCCTGTATGCAGATGTCAGGATATTATGAGAAACATAAGAAGATTCTTGGTAATGTAAAAACAGATGGTTTGAAAAAGCTGTTAACCGACGGAGATTATCTGGAGGAAATCTGTACCACCGTAGGAACCCTGGCGGAAAATAATAAGAAATGCGGCAGCTGCCAATACTTTAGGGCTTGTATGGGCGGATGCCGCGCAATCGGTTTGGCTCTTACCGATGATATGTTCGGTTCTGATCCTTCAAAATGTATATACTTTTTCAACGGGTACCGCGAAAAGACAGATGCGATATTTAAAAACAGCGGATCTATGTGGGCGGAGCAGCAGAACTAATGCTGTGCCCTACCCCTGATTCTCTATTGGCAGCTTCTCTTCAAGATTTTCACATATCTTAACCAGCATTCCCTTAAAAAATTCCATATCCTTCTCAGGGATATCTTTCTTTAGGATATCCTCAAACTCCTGGAACATCCTTCTGATATTCAAAGCCTTTTCCTGACCCTGTTCCGTCAGGCAGATGATTACCGACCGTCTGCTTTCCGGGTTCATTTCCCGCTTTAGCAGCCCCATCTTTTCAAGGTTATCAATATTTCGTGACATAGTGGTGGTATCCATATGACAGCGGCTGGAAAGCTCTTTCTGGTTTAAGCGGTCTTCTGCTAGAAGAGTATTTAAGATTCCTGCCTGTCCCTGTCCCGGTGTCAGGCCGTTGGCTGACAGCACTGGTGAAAGCAGCTGTTTTCTTGCTCTTTCTGCACGGATAAAAAGTTCTCTTAGACTACTACTCATCTTATTTTACTCCTTTTACCATTTAATCCAGTTCAAATTGACCTGTGTAAAGTTTATAGTAAACGCCTTTTTGTGTCAACAGTTCTTCGTGGTCACCACGTTCTATGACGTTTCCTTTTTCCAGTACCAGGATTGCCTTTGAATTACGGACCGTTGAAAGCCTGTGGGCAATTACGAATACCGTACGGTTCTCCATTAACGTATCCATACCTTTTTCAATTAATTTCTCTGTTCTGGTATCAATTGAACTAGTGGCTTCATCCATAACAAGCACAGGAGGCTGGGAGATGGCGGCTCTTGCTATGGCTAATAGCTGTCTTTGTCCCTGGGATAAGTTAGCTCCGTCACTTTCCAACAGAGTATCATACCCATTTGGCAGCCTTTTAATAAAGGAGTGGGCATTGGCCAGTTTGGCGGCGTTTACTACATCTTCTTCGCTTGCCTGTAACCTTCCGTAACGGATGTTATCTGCTATGGTTCCGGTAAACAGATGGGTATCCTGAATGATAAGGGATATGGAACGCCTTAAATCCGCTTTTTTAATATCTCTGATATCAATTCCGTCATAGGTAATCTGACCTTTCGTTATTTCATAGAAACGGTTAATCAGATTGATTATGGTAGTTTTTCCAGCGCCGGTGGAGCCTACGAATGCTATCTTCTGACCGGGTTTCGCATACAGGTTTATTCCGTTTAAGATAGTGTGTTCCTTCGTATAACCAAATACAACGTCATGAAAACGTACGTCTCCCTTTAAGGGTACATAGGTAACTCCCTCCCCTAAATTTGGAACCTTCCAGGCAAAATCCCCAGTATAGGTATCGCTTTCAGACAAGGTACCGTCCGCTTCTTTTTTTACCCTGCTTAAGGTAATCCTTCCGGCATCAATTTCATGCTCCTCTTCCATCATGGCAAATATCTTCTCTGCACTGGCCAGTGCCACCATTAGAAAATTAATCTGTATGGTAAACTGATTCATAGGCATGGCACTTTGTCTTACATAAACCAGATAAGAAGCCAGGGTCCCGATATCCGTAAGTCCTGCCAGGGCAAACAACCCTCCCACACAAGCTGAAAGCGCGTAATTAATATAGGATAAGGCTACAATGGTGGGAACCGTCTTTGCAGTATAGGTAAATGCCTTTGTGGAGGCTGTTCTTAAGCTTTCATTCAATTCATTGAACTTTTCTAAATCTTTTGCTTCATGATTAAAGATTTTTGAAACTTTCTGTCCTGCCACCATTTCCTCAACAAATCCATTAATTGCTCCCAGATTCTTTTGCTGTTCTCTGAAATATTTTTTACTCATTTTCCCGTTATGCTGTATATATAAAAGCATAAGAGCCAGGAAAACAATTACGATTATAGATAACTGCCAGCTTAAAACCAACAGCATAATTATAGTTCCCACAGCGGTTATAAAACTTTGGATTACCATAGTAAAACTGTTATTGAGGGCTTCTGTGATGGTGTCCACATCATTGGTGAAATGGCTCATCAGCTCACCATGGGTATGTGCATCAAAGTAATTAAGCGGCAATTTCTGAGTATGGTCAAACAAATCGCTTCGGATCTCGGATACGACCTGCTGTGACGTATGAACCATGATTTTATTATAGAAAAAGCATGCTATCACTCCTGCGACATATATAATTCCCATAATAATAATCATTTTTATCAGACCTGGTATATCCCCAGGAATAATGTAATCATTTACTACCGCTTTTAACAGATAGGTTCCAATAATACCGGAAGCGGCACTGATACAGACGAATACAGCGATAAAGAATAAGGATATTTTATGCCGCCCTAAATAGCTGAGTAATTGGAGCAAGGTCTTTTTTGCATCTTTTGGCTTTGCAGGGGATGTTGTTCTTGGCATTATAAGTTACCTCCTTGCTGTCCTGAATAATAGATATCCTGGTAAATTTCATTTTCTTTTAACAAGGTCTTATGGGTACCTATGCCATTAATTTTACCGTCCTCCAGAATCAATATCTGGTCCGCATCCATAACTGAGGTAATCCTCTGGGCAACAATGATTTTTGTCATGCCTGGCAGTTCCTTTGCAAGCCCTTCTTTGATCTTTGCTTCTGTTGCCGTATCTACGGCACTGGTGGAATCATCAAGAATCAATACTCTGGGTGCCTTTAGTATCGCTCTTGCAATACACAAGCGCTGCTTCTGTCCGCCGGATACATTAACTCCTCCCTGTCCCAGCTCTGTTTCATATCCGTTATCCAGCCTCCCTATGAATTCATCGACACAGGCAATATGACAGGCACGGTCGATTTCTTCCAGGGTGGCATCTTCCTCGCCCCATAAAAGATTTTCCCTAACCGTACCGGAAAATAGTGTATTCTTTTGGAGTACCATTGCTATGGAATCTCTTAAATGCTTTTGGGTATATTCATAAACCGGATGTCCGTCAATGATGATGGTTCCCTCCGCCACTTCATAAAGCCTTGGAATCAACTGAACCAAAGTACTTTTGGCAGAACCGGTGGGTCCTAGGATGCCAATGGTCTGCCCGGATTTTATCTCAAAAGAAACATCGGATAATACATACTCTTTGGCAGTTTCCTTGTATTTAAAGAATACATGGTCAAAGGTGATGCTGCCGCTTTTTATCTCCAGTTCTTTTTCCCGGCTAATATTCCCGTCATCAGTAACAGCACGGTCGTCAGTAATAGTCGGCTCTTCATTAAGAACTTCCGTAATCCGCTTCCAGGAGGTCAAGGAACGAGTGAATAACAGGAATACGTTGGAAAACATCATAAGAGAATTTAACACCTGGAGAACATAACTTAAGAAACTGGTAAGGCTGCCTACTTTCATATCTCCAATTGCCACAAGGTTCCCTCCAAACCAGAGTATACTTAAAATCGTACCGTACATAACAAACTGAAAGGCCGGCATATTCAGTACTGCCAGGGAAAATGCTCTTTCTGAGGTATTTTTAAGATTTTGGTTTACTTCTTCAAATTTGGCGATTTCGTAGTCTTCTCTGACATAAGCCTTTACTACCCGGATTGCTGCCAGGTTCTCCTGTATAATGCGGTTTACATAGTCAACCGCACTCTGCATGCCGGAATATAAGGGACGGACATTTTTTACAATGAAAAATAGAAGAATACCAAGAATCGGTGCTGCAATCAGAAAAACCACCGCAAGAGCCCCATTGATTTTAAAGGATAGAAAAATAGCAATAAACATCATTACCGGTGCACGAAATCCCGGTCTCATACCATTCGTTATGGAATTTTGAATCGTAGTGACATCGTTTGTAAGCCTTGTTACAAGGGAAGGGGTACTGAATTTATCGGTGTTAGAAAAAGAATAGGTCTGCATCTTCTGAAACTCTGCAGCCCGGATAGCCGCTCCGATTCCGTTGCCGCAGGCTGCGGTAAATCTGGCATATAAATTGCCCAGAAATAATGAAATAACCGCACAGACTACCATCTGAAGACCCTTTATCAGGATATAGGATTTATCCCGATTTGCAATGCCCACATCAATGATATCAGCCATGATTAAAGGGATTATCAGTTCAAATACTGTCTCTGCTTCAATACAGATAACAGCCAGAATCAATTCTTTTTTATAGTTTCTGGCATAGGATAAAAATTGCTTCATATTGAGTTCTCCTAATAGTTGCTTTTACAATTGTTGCATATGCATTAATTGTAACTGCAACCATTATAATCCTATCAATAGGGCAAGTCAAGAAAAGAACGAGAGAAATCTTATTTTTATCTATTGAGCTTACACTATTACTCTTCGTGTATGCTTATTCTCTAATTCTTTTCCTCCTATTGGTTTACCAGAAGCCGGTACGGCACGTTCTCTTCCCCATTCTCTAATACTTTCAATTTTTTCAGGACTCGTTTGAGATAATGGGATAACATTTTTTAGTGAATCAATAATCATATCTTCTGTTAATGTAATATTCTCATTTGCAATCAACCGATAAGATATTTCTCTTATGGATGCCTCTAAATCTGCTCCTGTAAAACCATCAGTAGTACTAACCATCTGCTGAATTGTATTCTCTGACAATTGAACTTGTAAATATCGCTTAATATACATTTCAATAATTTCTTTTCTCTCTTCTTCTGTGGGTAAATCAATAAAAAATAGTTCGTCAAACCGTCCCCTGCGTAATAATTCTGAAGGTAACATACTTACATCATTAGCAGTTGCGACTACAAACACCATTTTTTTGCACTCCTGTATCCAGAATAGAAATTGACCGACCATACGGGTCGTGACACCCGAAGAATCATTTCCAGTTCCCCCTAGCCCTTTTTCTATCTCATCAATCCACAAGATACAGGGAGACAAGTGTTCTGCTGATTGGAATGCTTCTTTTAATTGCTGCTCACTTTGCCCTACATATTGCCCTTGAACGGTAGCAAAATCCAACCTGTATAAGGGCAGATTCCAGCTGGCTGCTACAGCTTTGGCCGACAGCGATTTACCGCATCCGGGAACTCCAACCAAAAGGACCCCTCTTGGAGGTTGTAATCCCCTTTTTCGTAATTCATCCCTTTTCTCAGGCGTTTGCAATCTTTTTTTTTCATCCAGCCAGCTTTTAAGACCGCTTAATCCTCCGATTTCCAAAATCTTGTCTGCAATTTCTATACGCTCCAAACCTTCAATATTAGAAAACAGTTTATCCTTCACAAATTTCAATTCTGTCAAATCCGTTTTTTTAATGATACGGTTAGCAATCAGTGAGGCTATAACATTTTGTGCTTCTACTCTTGTAACACCTGTCAGGATTGTTGCTGCCTCCCGGTAATCGTTATTATCCCATTCAATTGTTATATCCCTTTTATAAGGCTCTGTATTTTCATAAATAATCTGTAACATTTCTTCTTCTGTAGGTAAATCTAATGTAACAGTCATTCCAAGTCGCTGCAATTGGCCCCAGACACTTCCATTTGTAATGGTAATTATTACTCCGCCATTCTCTTCTGCAAGCGATACAATGTCCAGTAAATAGCGAGATGTCATGGAATCATTCTCAATATCTGAAACCTCAGTTAATACGAACGTCAGATTCTGCTTTAATCTGATTTGCTCTGCCATAAAATCCAATGCACCTATTATCGTTTTATCATCATTTACGATTTTGCCAGTAGAAATATCGTATATTCCTTTCGATAATGTATGTACATAAAAAGGCAGATTTAACTCATATGAAACTGTTTTCAGAACTTCTATGCCCCTGGCTTTTTCCATTGTATGAAAAGATATAAACGGAATTCTTGCTAGTGAGTATCTTTTTAATGTCGTAATACTTGTTTTAACATCCATATTATTTTTCCTTCTTATTTATCTTTCAAATTTATCTATATTGTTTTTTTTGATTGTACTTGCTAACATTCCCGTTCTATCTAGGCTCTTTGCTGTATTTTCCAAGCTTTTTTGCATAGATAATGCCTGCTCCTTAATGGCGTTTACCAGAATATCAGCTTCTTCTGAGGTCAGAATCGGTAATCGTACAAAGCTTATAAGGAAATTTATCTCTCTCCGTAAAGCTAATAAAGAGGCACTTAAAAGATTTACATCGCCGCTATTCATTTTCATGGCACGGTCAAATTTTTCTGATGCTTTTTTTATTCGATATTGAATTACGGCATTTAACTGGGAAGCAAATCTTTCTGCCACTCCAGCCGATAAGTTCAGGGTTCCTTTTCTTGTACATTCCATTACATCCGCATCATTTTTTCCTTCCCTTAGTAAATCAAAGCTTTCCATCCATTCTGAATATGTATTAGGTCTTTTCATAGGCTCCTTCTCACTCTTTTAATTACCTGTAAAGGCGGTACCAGATTCCAGTCTGGAAACGCAACAGCAAATTCGTCGGTGATTGGCTGACTACCCCTATTATATTTCTCTGTTACAGGCTTCTCTTCTATCTTATTTTTCATCTCTTCCATTTTATCCGTTTCAATACCATTATTAGAATTATCCTCTAAAATGATTCTACTCATGCTATACCCTCCCTATATTACTTGTCTGAATTTATGAACATCACCAACAGATATGTACTGTTCCGGCTGTAACTCCCGGAAAAAATCTTCAACCTTGGTATATTCAGAATCTTTCTCCGTATAAAGTCTGCGATAATCTACAATTTCAGCTATCGTAGCATTCAAAGCTGTCATTGTATTTTCCCTATACTCTTCCATCTGCTTTTTTGTGGCTTTAACATTCTTATTATATTTTGACTTTTCCATAAATATATATACAGCCACAGCAACTACTGCCAAGATCGGAACAATAATGGTATTTAAGCCTAGGAATCCCACAATAATTCCAATAATTATACTTAGAATTATATTTCCCCTAAACCATTTTATGGATGCAATTGCTTTATCCCTCGTATCATCTACAAACTCGTTGAGAGATTGCTGCAATTCAGTTTCATTAGAACCGTCTCTAGTGGTACCGGACCAGTTAGAGATAGCAATCTCTATATCCAAAGGTACCTCTGCCCTGCTTTTTACCGTGATATCCTCATAAGCATTAAAAATCCATTCTTTTGACAAAGCAATCGCCAATTTCTGCGTAGCAACTAATGTACCCGAGGATTCAGGAGCAAGAGCGATGCTTGTAAGATGCTGTGAGAAATCTTCATATTGCTCGTAAGCTGCAACTTCGGAATCAAAACGTGAATTTGCTCTATTCATATTGCCGTTTTCTTCAATAACTAATTTATTTTTACGAAGTTGCTTCCTTAAAGGCAATTCTTCATTATCATAATTGGTTACCAGGCTATCTAACAGATCATCAATCTTTGCTGTTATTGAAGCCACATTATCAACAGGCGCATTAAAGATTGTACTAAAATATTGATAAATATCATTATGTGTTTTAGCCCACTCCAATACATCCTTTAACTTTTCCCATGTAGGACTATATTGTTTAAGATAAGGGAATTCATCCTGCCCCAATGAAGCCTTTTTTCCAATTATCGCTTTCTCCCACTGTGTTTTCTGCTCCTCTACAAAACCAACTCTTGCGGACAATTCAGAAAGCCATGCTTTAATTTTTTCAGAGCACACCCCTTTGCTGTCAGCTCCAAATAAGCCGCTGGCAAATGCGTCTAACACAACAATAATTCTGCGTTCCATCTTAGTCGGGTCCTGCATGGCAAAATATCTTTCCAGCCATACCAGAGAACCGTCTAATCTTCCTGCTCGTCTGCTAATTAAACAAAACATTAACGATGTCTTCTCGTCGTCTCTGCGCATTGCCTCTTTTAAAGCCTTTTCTGCTAATTCCCTATTATCGCTTAACCAGGCAGATAACGCAATCAAAGCAGGCGCTAACCAATATCTAGGAGCAGCAATCATCATTTCCTCTGTTATATTTGCTATCGTTTCTTTCCTTACAATATTAACATCCGCTGCCTGTAAGATACCAACGGTATGTCTTCTGATATTGTCATAATAACCATAATCCTTTTCAATCTGCTGTTCCAGCATAACAACATTCTGCTTAGCATCTGAAAGTAATGCTACCCTCTTTGACTCATCAACAAACACCTTAAATTCTGCTGTAAGATCATTTAAGGAAGAGGATATTGAATTTACTTTTGAATCCACCAAATTTACCATCCCGCTGATATTATCTACATTATCAGCCACCCGTTCCAACTGCCTTGCCAGAGTTCCAATGTTATTCTCAATAACATTTAAATTAGCACTGCTTATTGCATAATCAGCCATTCTGTTCTACTCCTTCTCCACCAAATTTATTTTGCCACCGTAACGGAACCATCAGCCTTAATTGCACGCAGACAATCTGTGTATACTTCTATAAAATGATAGTCTCCGTGCATAGCAAGACTCCTTGCTCTATTTAAAAGCCCCGGCATATTTTCACCCGCTTTATAATGAACCACTATATCCCCGGTCAAGTCAAGTGTATGTACCTCGTAAGGCTTTCCCAAGTAACATTTTGCTACAATTCCTAGCAATTGGTCTTGATAATCTATATCTGCAAATTCAGAGTGAAATGTATCTAAAAATTCCTGAAATTTCGATTGGTCCATTTGAGTGCCTGATATATCGAGCTGTTTCATCATTTCCATATACTTACTGGAACGTTTTTCCCTCAATCTTCTTTCCAGTAATACCGGATCCAGTCGGCACTTTGTCATAGTATCCTGATGCAGGTCTATTTGCTGTATTTCTTTTTGTTTCGTGTTAAATATTGGTTTTGGCATTATCTAATCCTCCTCTTCATTGCGCATAACTAATATAATTATATTACATAAAAAATGGTAATCAAGTATTATTTTGTAATATTTACTAAATTTAAACGGAAAAATATAATGCATTGTCTTTTAATGTAATTTATATTGTATATTTAATAATCTTTTTATAAAGACTTGTAAAAAAATTATTTTTTTGTCAAGAATTTATAACAACTATTTATTAAATTATAGAATTACCCACATTTATTGTTGTATTAAAAAATGTGCAATAAAAAATGATTATCCTACTGTAAAAGCATCGGATAATCATTTCTTATTCTTATTGGTGCAAGCATAAACTTTAAACCCATACTACTTTTATTAAATCACGCTGCTCTAATCCTATGGCTTCTTTTATCAATTAAGCTTTTCCTATTATTTTATAATCATTTTCTTCGATTCGTAAGCTTACATTTCCCTCTTTAATCCCATTCCATTTTGTACTCCGTTCATATTTATCCAGGAATAAATTAATCAAGTTCATCTTCATTATCCTCCCCTGCCATAAGAAGTTCGGAAAAATCAGTTTTTTCAAATTCCTGTATCGATATGCGGTTCTTGTTCGGATTGGCATATACGAAGGTTTTGTCTACATTGTCCACATAGTTTTGTATCTTATCATTCGTGGCACTGATGATTGCCTGGAAGCCTAACTTACGGATTAGTCCGATACAGCTTCCTACTTTTTCCGCATCCATTTTGGAAAAGGCTTCGTCCAGAACAACCAGTCTTGGTGTCGGACGTCTTCGTATATTGGGTTTTAAGCTGATTCGGTAAACCTGCGCAAAGCTTGCCAGTAAGGCAACATATAAGGGGTTTTGTCCCTCCCCGCCGGAGTTCTTAGACAGCATCCGGCTTAAACGCATGGGCGGCATTCCTTCTACCAGCTGCTCCATATCAAAAGATAAGTAGGTGCGGTAATCCGAATAATATTCCATATGCATCTTAGCCTGCTCGAGTACTTTCGGATCACTGCTTTCAGGCGGCATAAATAATTCAATCAGTTCATTAATCAGCTCTCCATAACTTTCATTATGCTGCATTGCAAAGATATTCAGCTGGTTATCTACCTGCTTATTCAAATGATAGGGATTAATATCCAGATTTTCATCCATGAACATGTCATAGAATTTACCGGCCTCACCTTTGTTCCTGGTAATAACGAATTTGTATTTGTCCTTACCAAAATCAAGCTGGGCTAAAATCCGGTTTAAATCCTCCTTTTGCTGCATTACTTCTTTTATGGCATCCCGTATTTTATACACAAAGTCAGTTTTAAAATGATGGATGGCTGTTTTTGCCTGATCATTGGCTTTCTCCGTAAACTCACTTAATCTGTCACTGGCTAAGTTATCCAGTAACTGGTCATACTCCTCATTTTCTTTATGGGTTAGGGAAAATCCCCGATAGGAATATTGTTTTTGATAACGCTCCCTGATACTTACCAGACCGTCAAAATCTTTCTCTGCATTTTTATCACGTTCAAGCTTTCGATCAAGGAGATCATTTTTAATTAAGTCCAGTCTGCCTTTTCCTTTTGCCTCCATAAAGATATGAAATGCAGTCTCCCTTTCTTCCTCTTCCTTAAAGTTTCTCTGCCTAAGGAGCAGTTCTTCATTCAGATTAATAAGCTCTTTGTCATACCCATTTAAGGCACTTTTCTTTCTGGCAAGTTCTATAGCGGAGGCTTCCTTAAGGTCTGACTTTGCTTTAATGGTCTGATCTAATTCTTTTTGCTTTTCTCTCCATTTATCAATATCTTTTTCTTTTAGTTCTTTTATTTTGTCGGTATATTCCTGTTTTTTAAGTTCCTGGGCCGGTATGTCCTTTATATCCATAAGATATTTTTCGTAGACATATAAATCTCCGGAAAAGGCTTCATACCCAAGGACCTCCGTTAATTGTTTTAACAGGTCGTCCTGAGGCTTTTTCTCAGACTGCAGTTCGGAAAGGTTATCATTTAACTGTTTTAACCTGCGTTCTATGGCATTTCGACCGATATAAGCATTCTCTTTGTATTCTCTTGGATTAATATGCTGGATTTTATAACCTTGGTAGAGTACGCAGTTTGCTGTGATACCGTTATTGTTTTCCCTGAGTTCATCAATCGATCCACATTTTATGACTCTTCCCAGTAAATAATCCACATATGCCCTTGCATAATCCACCGTTGTTTCTACTTCTTCAGCCAGAGCCAGTTTATTAATCGGTTTTCTGTCCATACTCACCTTTTCGGTATCTACAACTGCCACTTTATAATACTTATCCGAATTCATGCCTTGATAGATTTCCATGGCTTTTTTAGCATAGTTTGGAGGAACCATTAAGGTCAGCTTATTTCCGCCCATATAACCTTCTACTGCATTTCTCCACTCTTCATTCTTCACTTCCAGAAGATCTGCCAGGATATCTACTTGTACGGGGGTTTCATAGAACCGTTCCAATTCTTCGGTTATATATTGTTTTGCTTCCAGCAAATTAGCAGGATACGCCTTCTGACCGCTCTTTAAGGTAATGATCTGCCCTGTGATATCGGCTATCTTCGTTTTCAGTTCTCTAATGGTTACCATAAGGTCATCTTTATCCTTCTGGATATTCTCCCTTGTGGTTTGAATTGCTGCTTTCATATTCTCCATATCAGAAGCAGTTGCTTTATATTCTAAGAAGTTCCTGATATAACCCTTATCTTCAATTGATAATAAGTCTCCAATAAGCCAGGAGTTTAAAAGGTTCCCTGTCTTATCATAGGCGGCTTTGCTTAAGTATTGGTATTCTAAGAGTTGATTTAAGGACCGGAGCTCTTTTTCTAAATGCTCATATCCGCTGTTTTGGATAAAGATTAAGATTTCATCTCTCTTAGCCTGTAGATCTTTTAACTGTGATTCTAATACTCCTACTGTCTCATTTAACTGGTTGACATCCTTTTCATAAGCCTGCTGATAACTGCTGATATGCTCCATTCTTTCTTTCGTGGATAATATATCGATTTTATCCATGTTATATTGGAATTGGATTGCTTCCTTACGGCAGGAATCGTATTTATTATATTGGCTTTTAATCTCTTCCAGGAGAGTAATTTCGTTTTTGGTATCTTCCAGCTTTCTTTTTAAACGGGTATATTGTGCTACACTGTCCTGCATATCTTCTATATGTATGTCATTTTCCACACAAATATAATTCTTTACGAAGTCTTCTAACTTCATATCCATCTTAAAAGGGATTGCTTTCTTAAACAAGGCTGGAAAGTGCTTTTCATGCAGTCCCCCAAAATAATTACCGTAGAGTTCGGAACGGAATTTTTCATTGGTTCTGCTGATAAAATACTCTTCCTTGTTATAATTTTCTTTAAAATATTCTTTTAATTCATTAACCGAGAATACTTTTTCCCCTTCCCGGTATGCGTTTGGGGCAAGTGTTCCTTTATGCCAGAAAAACATACGGTTAATATCATTAACGGATACGTCCACATCAAAAACCACACCGATACTTTGGTATTTCATGCTTTCCACATCCTGAAATTCTAATACAATTGTAGTGGAAAAGTTCTTATTCCGCAGATATCCAGCTTCGTCATTTTCCTGTACTACCTTCATTCCCCTTAAATATTCAATTAAGGACCGGTCAGAGTCCTCCTTGGCAGCTTTATTAAAAAATCCACGGCCATTGCTGTCTGCATATAATATAATCTGCAGGGCGTCAAGTACTGTAGACTTACCGCTTCCGGAATGCCCGGTAAAGAAATTTATGTCTTTATGAAAGGATAATACTTTCTCATTTATATAATGCCAGTTGTTCAGGCACATCTTCGTCAGTGCTTGGTAGCTGCTCATCCGAATCCTCCTCTTCATTTTCCTGATACTGCTCTACGAGTCCCTGGATGGACTGTCCGTTTAAGATTAGGCTTACAGTGGGATATATAATAAGCCTTGTCGTCCCGTCCAATTCCCAATTGTCCTCCATCACTTCAATTACCTGATATTTCTTTAAGACTGTAATGGTCTTTCTTAATTCCGTCGGAGAGATGGTTTTATTGGCCCAAAGCCTGAACAGCAGAAGTTTATCATAGATCTCATCCAGGGTAGTATATACCTGGATGGAATTCGATACCGTGTTCATTTGTTCATCAAAGATAAGCTTGAGTAATAAAAGGAACATCGTAGTCAAACGGCTTAGTTTATCCCCTTGCTGGGTCTGGGTCCTTAAGGCCATGATACCGTACTGCCTGTTTTCAATCAAATCAATATCAGCTATTTTAAAGTATTCCCGTAGAAATTCATAATGTCTTTCACAGATACGGTACAGCTTATTTAACTGGTAACGCTCAGACTTTTTATCAAATTTTCTCTCCAGGATAAAGGTCTGGCTGTACAAATTCTTAATTAATTCCGTCAGTTCTTCCTTCTCTTCATCCAACAGATTATCATAGTACTCAAACATATATTCTCCTATCTCTTTCTCTTAACACAGACGAAACGATTGCCGAAAGTCCGGATATGTGTATGGAATAAATACAAATATAGGTCTATTCATAGAACATACTTTAGTGGACTTTCAAAACCTGGTTAAAATATTCATTTATTTTTTAACTTAAATATCATATCCGGATAACTATATTTACCGCCTGCGATTTTATCCTTTGCTCCGGGAACTACGTAGAATGGGCTGCTCTTACGAACACTGTAATCATATGCTAAAATCAGCAGTTCAAACTCTTCGTCACTGTGAATGGGATGCTCCCTGGTATAATAGAATCCCTCGTTCATCTGGTTTAGGATATACTGTTCAATCTGTTCTTTGCTGTAACGGCTCTTATTACGGTTAATTCGCAGAATATCTTCTTTTGACAATTCTTCTTCTATCATTTCCTGGGCTTCTACGGTTTCTTCAAAAACCCTGCGCCTGCCCCTCTTTTTATAGAGGGATTCCGGTGTAATCACGGTAAAATCATTGATTTGCATCGTATCCGCAGTTTTGCTTATGAGTTCTTCCTTTTGTTCGCCGCCCATCAGATTTAACAGCTGTATGATATTCCCTTTTAAGCTGTCATCGTTATTAAGAAGGTATTCAAGTCTGCTTACGGTAGCGCGGACATATTTACTATGTTCCGTATCAATATGGGCAATCCTTTTCTCCATATTAATAATTCCGTGTTCAATCCCATAGATTAATTCAGTAATTTGATTTTCAACTTCTTCCTTATCTCTTCCTTCTGCTGTCATTTTCTGCAGGAGTGAGGTCAGACGGCTTTCATCTTCCTGAATGAGACGGAGAAGTTTTTTAATGTCATTTTTATAGATATAAAAGTTATCGTTGGTCTTTAACAGACTGTACTTTTTGTTGATAATAGTATCCACATATACGGTAAGGTGCTCTTTCAGCAGGTCTTCATAATTCTCTTTTTCTAAGAGGGTTGCAAAGAACCGGTCCATGTTGTGAAGCATGTCCTGTAAAGAGCGGTTTAGCCTGGTAGTATTAATCAGGGCTGATTTTAGCAGTTCTAATCCCGCCTTACCATCGTGGTAAAAGGAATATATATTGGTGTATACGTTCTGTATGTATAAATCCGTTTCATTGGAATCCGGGTTCAGTAACCGTTTAAATATCTCAATGAACATGGAGGAGTAATCCGGAATCACAATATTAGTTTTAAAAGAACTGTAATCTTCTACTTTCTTTAACCAGGTAAACCGGATGAGACGGTTTAAAATCTTTGTCGCCATGGGTTCAAAACGGTCTGCCTCTTCCTCTTCATCCTCTGCGGTAATATCTACTATTCGGTTTGAGAAATGCTCCGCTATAAGCTGGATACAAGATTCCCTGGATAAAAAGTAATCGTTATATAAATATTCGTCATATATCAACATAAGAGTTTCCATATAAATATAGCGGTTCTGGGATTTAAACAAGCTCCAGAATTGCTGTGGTATCTTATAGATTTCTTTCATCTCTTCGCGGCACCTTTCTACTTTCAATCTTTCTTTCACCTTTACACTCACCCGCATATCACAGGTTCTGCCTTTGAAACTGCCAATTATAAAATCAAGTGAAAAATCTCTGGGTCATCTGCCAATATACTGTCTATTCTAACATAAAACTGCATAAAATGGGATAATTAAAATATAACAGCAAAAAATAACTGCCCCATTCATGTCCTTCGGGCAGTTATCTTTAATAATTTCTGGTATGAATCTTATTTATATCATTTTATCTTATAGCTATATTTCTATCACCCACTAAGTCAATACCATCTTGCAAATAACATAAGCGGATCTGTCTCTGCTGCCACCTTATTCTCCGGTACAGCCTCCGCCTCCACTTTAGCAAAGTCCTCCCAGGTAAACCAACCGCCGAATTTAAAACCTTCTCTGACTGGCTTGGGTAATTTACCATATTTTTTGCCGCAGGTAACTTCCAGTTCATAGGAGTCCCCATTATAGGCGATTAACGTAATGGTAAGTTTTTTAGGTGTCCAATGGGCATAAAGTTTCTTCCTGGCAGTTTCGTCAAACACAGTACTGGCTTTCACTTTCACTCCTGCCTTTGCAGTTGTGTACCAGCCATCAAATACATAATTTTCTCTGGAAGGTGTCGGAAGCTGGTTTAAGTATTTTGTACCATAATAAACGGTAACGGTCTCCTTACTTACCTTTCCTCCGTTGGCATCCAGAGTTAAAGTATAGGGGTTACCTGTCCACTGGGCATACAAGGTATGATTTCTTGGTATTTTAACCTTATTGCCTTGGGTTATCTTAGCTCCGCCGCTAGGGAAAGTATACCAGCCTTTAAACGTATAATACTCTTTTGTCGGTACCGGCAGCTCTCCGTAACTATCGGTCACATTGGCTGTAGTGTCATCAAAGGTTCCGCCCATTGCCTTGAATGTTATCGTATAGGTTGTGCTGTTATTCTGCTCTGCTGCCTCTGTTTTAACCGAAACAGATACGATATATAAAAGTATACTAAATATAATAAAGAATGCTTTTTCCTTATTTTTAATCATAGAAACAGGCTCCCGTCTAAATTATAATATACTTATCATATCGGTCGTTTCTTTATAATCCTTAAATGAATATACTAGTTTCCCTGTTCTTTTATTTCCGGAAATAATTTCTCTTTATAATAACTATCAGCCTGATAAATCGCACCTAAAGGATTATGAGCCAAAACCCGGTCTTTTACCGCCAGAACCGTAACCGGCGCTTTTGAGTATTTAAAAAACAGGGAATCTTTAAAGAGCTTCTATTCTTACCGAATATCAAATACACTTCTTAATTTAATACCCACTGGTGTTCCGCTAAGGATTTTTACCTTTTTCTCACCTGCATCCATATCAAAATAGTTGTCAGAGAGGATGATATCTTCCTCTTCATTCAGTATTTCAACACTCTTGGCATAAGCCCCTGCGGATACAATAATATAATCTCCTTCCAGGCGGTAAGTAAGTTTTGGATCTTCAAATTTAAAATATTTAGGGTAGGAGAATAATACACTGCCTCCGGATATCACTTCACCATCCATCCTCAATTCATAACTTACATATTCCTTATAAATATCGGTATCAGGCAATTCTACTTTATCAAGCCATACACTGGTAAGGGCAGGAACCTTTATACTCTGTTCTTCTTTCCTTAGAATCTGGGCCTTTGCATTTCGAAGAGTCCATATAATCGTTACGTTCTTCTCCATAAGGGTTTCATTGGCAGCACTTAATCTTATGGACTTTTCAAAGTCAAAATGCTCATGGTTAATACCCTTGCCGGAGGTCATCAAGCCCTCTTCTTCACAGGAGAGCATCACCGGTGCAAAGAAACGCTTTGCAGCATAATGAAGTGCTTTTAACCTGCCGGTATAATCCACGGAGGACCAGGAAGCAACCGGCCAGCAGTCATTTAACTGCCAATAGATTGCGCCCATACAGCGTCCTCTGTTTCTTCTAAAATGCTCTACCCCGTAGCGGATGGCATCTGCCTGTAACAGCTGGGAGGCATATAAAACTGTCTTAAAATCCGTCGGATAACGATAAATCTGCTGCAAATAATTCATGATTTTACCGTTGGCACTGCCGTTACGCTGATGCTTTTCCATCACATAGGAAAAGATATTAAAGTCTTCTGTGTTATCGGTAAAGGTTTCAACGGTCTTAAAGGTCGGAAAGCTCTGGAAACCAAACTCGGAAGCATAGCGGAAGAAAAACTTACGGTATTCGGAAAATGGTTTATTTCCATGCCACACATCCCAGTAATGTACATCTCCCCGGTCTGGACTGTTCGGCTCGTCAAAGCTTCCGCCGGAGGAGGGACTGGCCGGCCAGTAGAAGGTCTGGGGATCATATTTTAACAAGATTTCAGGCAGGATACGTTCATACATGAATAGATAATCCCTGACTTCTCTTTTGGTTTTAATAAAAACACCAACTGCGGCAAACATCTCCATCTCATTGTTTCCGCACCAAAGTCCCAGAGAGGCATGATGGCGGAGTCTCTTTATATTATCAATGAATTCCTGTCGGATATTCGCTTCAAACTCTGGTGTTAAATCATATGCACCGCAGGCAAACATAAAATCCTGCCAAACCACAAGACCAAGTTCATCACAGATATCATAAAACCAATCCTCCGGGTAATATCCGCCTCCCCAGACACGGATTGCATTGAAGTTTGCAAACTTTGCTTTTTCCAAAAGGCTTCTGGAGGTTTCCGGTGTTACCCTTCCAAGGAGGTTATCTTCTGGGATGTAATCTGCACCCATGGCAAAGATTGATACCCCATTCACCTCATGAGCAAAGCTCTCCCCCCATTCATCCTTTTGTAGGTGCATGGTCATAGTACGAAGACCGATTCTCTTTTCCTGTTCGTCCAGTACTTCCGCGCCTGACTTAAGTATTACCTTTACCCGGTAAAGGTCCTGTGGGCCATAACCATTGGGCCACCAGAGCTTTGGATTGTTAATTTCGATTTTCTCTGGTGAACCTTCATACACTGCAGTTTCCCCTAACGGTGATGTAATCTCTACGGTATACCCGGTGTCTTGTCCCATTTCAGAAACAGCTTCTGTCGTAACCTGAAACTTAAGAGTCACTTTATTCTTCTCATGTTCCTGTGTAATGTATAAATCCTCAATTCTTGCCTTATTGATACCAAGAAGTGATACTGGTCTGAATATACCGGCATCCGGAAGGCGGATACCCCAGTCCCAGCCAAACATACAGTGGGCTTTCCTTATATGGACAAAGCCTTCCATAGCATCTTCTGCCCCAATGGTGGGTCTCTTCGCATATTCATCTCTAATGTATCTGGTCGGTGAATGGAATACTATCTTTAAGGAATTGTTCACTTCCATAAGCAATTCTTTTACCTCAAATTCCCAAATGCGGTGCATGTTATCTGTGCTGCCAAGAACCGTTCCATTTAAGCTGATATCAGTTAAGGTATCAAGACCATCAAAATGAAGTACCACCCTGTCACTTTCTAGGAATTCCTTTTCACAGGAAAATTCCGTCACATACTCATAATCGTCTTCCATGAATTCCAGGGCTTTGTCTTCATTGTCTTTCCAAAAGGGATCTTCCATAACCTGATTTCTTAGTAAATCCGTATACACCGTCCCCGGAACTACTGCTTCATAGTAATCCTTGTCACCAAGCTTTCGCATGTTCCAATTGTCATTTAATTTCTTTTGCCACATACACTACACTTCTCCTGTTCTTATTATTCGATTTCCTTCTGTTCTTATTATTCATTTTCTTTCAGTTCTTCCTGACTTATTATCTTGTTGGTCGATTCCCGGTAGATGACCTTTGTCCTCATTCTTACAGATACCAAAGGGTGTCTTGGATTATTAATACGGATAAAAAGTTCTTCCACCGCCCGCTCACCCAGTTCGATTTTATGGCAGTCAACTGTGGTTAACTGTAACAGATCAGACTCAAAGGTGTTGTCAAAGCCGCTAACCGCTATATCCTCCGGCACCTTTTTGCCAAGCTTTTGCAAAGCCTGGATGACATTTAATGCGGTAAAATCATTGGCACATACAAAGGCGGTCGGAAGTTTTGTAAGACCAGTTACTGCTTCTTGAATCTGTACAGAGGTCATGGGAGCGGATTGCATGATAAGGCAGCAAAGGCTTTCATCTATTGGCAAATTGCATTTTTCCATACCCCTCTTAAATCCAAGCCACCGTTCTCTAAAGCTCCTGCAACTTGCGATTTCTCCCACATAACCAATCTGCCTGTGACCGTTTTTAATAAGCTCCGCGGTTATTTCTGTCAGCGGCTCCTCATTACACATCATGATTGTATCCGTAATCAGGTTATAGTCATTGGCCTCCTTTATGGTATCGATAGATACCAATGGCAGTCCAAACGTAAGCATTTTTTTAATGTGGTTTTTATTAAAATTCCCCATGGTAATAATGCCTTGTGAACGCTTTGGATTAAAGTTTGTCGGTATGAAAAAGGAGGTTTCATCATAACTTTTGACCAGGCAAAGATTTAAATCCATGCCATGCCTTACCAGTCCGCCCGCAACTCCTTTAATGACCTGCCCCCAAAAGGTACCGGCATGACCGCCCTCAAAGGTAAATAAGCTGACAGCCTGATCCCCTTGATTGGTTTCACTATCCTCATATACCGCGGCAGCTTCTTTCAGGTCAAGACCTTTCTTACTGTACCCCAGCTCGAAAGCTTTTCGCAGTACAAACTGTCTCATATCCTCATTGATACTGTCTGAGCCATTCAGGGCTTTTGATACGGTAAGCCTTGAAATGCCGAGGCGGTCCGCTATTTCCTGTTGTGTAATTTTTTTCATGAACTGTTTGCTCCTTATGAAAATGTAAGCATCTTTGTAAGTATTTTTGTAAGCTCAAATGTAAGCATTACGCAAATACAAGTTACATTACCTTACATTTTACATGACAAAAGGTGTAAAGTAAAGTCTAAAATCAGAATTTAGTGATGTAATCATTCATCTAAAAGGCAATGTGTTTTTAATATTCGAGTCCAGTAAATTCGTATAGGTCTTTATTGAGTAATGTAAACTGCTCATAGGTATAACTTCCTCTCCGGGAGGTGCGCATCCAGAACGAAGCCTCTTCCGCTTAAGCCTCAAGTGTCTCCTTCAGGTCGTGTTTTTGTTTTTACAAGATAGTTTCTGATACTTTCCTAAAAATCAATAAGTCTCCTGCTTACATTTTGTAAACAAGAGACTTATTATTCCTAACTGCTGCAAATCAACTGTAACAGTTCTTACAGTCTCATTGATTTTTCAATATATTCCGTCAATTCACCGATGTCTATGGTAATCTGCTGCATAGAATCCCGCTCACGCAGGGTAACGGTTCCATGTTCTAACGTATTGTCATCAATGGTAACCGCAAAAGGAGTACCAATCACGTCACCTCTGCGGTAGCGTTTACCGATATTGCCGGCATCATCATAGGTAACCATAAAGTGCTTTCTCAGATTCTTGTATAATTCCAGGGCTTTTTCACTGTGGCGCTTCTTGATTAACGGAAGTACGCTTACTTTCACCGGGGCTAACATAGGGTGTATCTTTAGGACCTGCCTGGTTTCACCGCCTTCTAATTCTTCCTCCTCAAGGGCTTCAAACATAACAGCTAAAAAGATGCGGTCCAGCCCATAAGTGGATTCCACAATATAGGGAATATATTTTTCCTTGGTCTGTTCTTCATAATATTCCAGGCTCTTTCCGGAATATTCCTGATGCCTCTTAAGGTCAAAATCTGTTCTGTTATGGGTTCCGTTAATTTCTCCCCAGCCAAAAGGAAATAAATATTCGATATCACAGGCTGCTTTAGCATAATGCGCTAATTTCTCATGGTCATGATATCTTAAATGTTCTTTTGCAAGACCTAAAAACTGAAAGAAAGAGATACCATATTCTTTAAAATAATCATACAATTCCTCATCCGTACCCTGTTTACAAAAGGTCTGGAATTCCATCTGTTCGAATTCTATGGTCCGAAAGGTAAAATTTCCGGGGGTTATTTCATTTCGAAAGGCTTTTCCAATCTGACCGATACTAAAGGGCAGCTTTGTCCGCATGGTACGAAGGACGTTTAAAAAGTTTACATATTCCCCCTGGGCATTTTCCGGTCTTAAATAAATCATATTGGTACTGCCCTGCGTTACTCCTCTCTGGGTAGCAAACATCAGGTTAAACTGGCGGATATCCGTAAAGTTGGATTTTCCGCATTTGGGACAGGGTATCTGATGCTCTTTTATATAGGTTAACATTTCCTCCTGTGACATAGCGTCCGCATTGGCAGAAGCATCATACTCCTGAATCAGGTTATCGGCCCGGTGTCTGGTTTTACATTCCTTACAATCCAGCAGCGGATCCGTGAAACTGGATAAATGCCCGCTGGCCTCCCAGACCGTAGGATTCATCAGGATATCTGAATCAATTTCATAACTGTTTTCTCTTTGCTGAATAAAATAATACCTCCAGGCGTCTTTTAGGTTGTTTTTGAGCCTGGTACCAAGGGGACCATAATCCCAGGTATTTGCTAGTCCTCCGTATATTTCGCTGCCCTGGAATATAAATCCGTATTGATTGCAATATGCTGCAAATTCTTCCATTGATAACTTTTTCATCTTGTAACCTCCATTTTTTATTTTTATTATGAACAGAATGCCTGTTATGGCACTCCTGTAAGACCAGAACGTACCTGCAAAACAAAAAAAGTCCGCCCTAAGCCAATTGCTTAGGGCGAACTTATAAGTAACGATTCCCTTAACGGGACATCTGTTTAAAGTCCGTGGTACCACCTAAATTCAGGATAACCTGCACTCAATTACAGCACTCAAATCTTTATGCTGCTTCCTCTGATAACGGTGGAATCTTCCGTTGGTATCTACTGGGAATTGCTCCGTTCAACCCACAGCTCTAAGGTGCCTTCTATGTTAATTTCGTAAAGATTCTCACCTGCCATCTTCTCTCTGAAATCCAATTAACATATACTATTCCTTGTCACAGCCTTTAAATTTTGATTTATTCTATCATTTTAAGGGTTGTACTGTCAAGGTTAAACTTATGAATTTACACTATTTTAGCCGGTCATCTGACGCAGCTTACTCTTACGGGGGTATCTGCATATAATGTAACCTTTTGTTTCTCATTCTTAATACGCACTTCTACCGTCTGTTCTTTTACTGAAGTAAGCACTGCATAATCCAGCTCCTGATTTTTAAACCAGATATCTGCCGTAACATTGCCCCGGCATTTTAAACCCTTTATATATCCGTCTGAAAACGCTGCCGGTAGAGCCGGTAGCAGATGAAGGCTGCCCTCCTCACTCTGCACAAACATTTCTGCCATTCCTGCTGCAGCGCCAAAATTTCCGTCAATCTGAAAAGGTGGATGAGCATCAAACATATTTTTATAGATGCCGGAACCATCCGAAAAGTTATAATCATCAGAACCTGCGGGACGCATAATCATTTTTAACATTTCCAGACATTTATCCCCTTCTTGCAGTCTTGCCCATAAGCAGATTTTCCAGGCCTGTCCCCAGCCCGTACCAACGGAGCCTCTGTTAATCAAAGCTACTCTGCAGGCTCCTGCCAGTTCCGGGGTCTTATCTATTGTAACTTCCTGGGAGGGATATAGGCAGTAAAGATGAGAGGAATGGCGGTGGTGCACTTCCACTTCTTCGTACTCTTCGCTATATTCTAATAATTGACCTTTTAAACCAATGCGGTAATAAGGCAATTTATGATACGCTGTTTTTATCTTGCTCTCCAAAGCATCGGTTAAGCCAGTCTTCTCAAGTGCCATTAAGGTTGTAGAAAAGAGTTCTCTTATGATAGCGATATCCATGGCAGGCATTTTATCCAGATGATAGATTTGTCCATCCTTTTTATAACAATTCTCCGGGGAAATGGAGATTCCGGTTACCAAATGCCCGTCTGTATCTTCCTTTAAAAAGTCCAGATAAAAACTGGATGCTTTTAGCATAATGGGAAGAGCTGTTTCTTTTAAGAAATCCAAATCTCCGGTAAACAGGTAATGTTCAAAAAGGTGGCGGCACAGCCAGCCAGAAGACATAGGCCAGTAAGCATAACCGGTACAGTCCGCTTCCTCTGCCGTTCGTGGACCTACCGGAGCCGTATGGGCCCAAATATCCGAATTATGATGAGAAACCCAGCCCTTACTGTTATGATGCAGTCTTGCAGTCTTCTCTCCAGTATGGGAAAGATTTTTTATCAGTTCGATTAATGGCTCACCACATTCTGTCAGGTTACAGGTTTCAGAAAGCCAGTAATTCATCTGGGTATTAATATTAATGGTATAGTTACTGCTCCAGGGTGCCCGCAGTTCCTGATTCCAGATTCCCTGAAGATTAGCAGCCTGGGTGTTCGGACGGGAACTAGCTATTAACAGATACCTGTTAAACTGGAAGAATAATTCATACAGCCCTGGATCTTCTGCTCCTTCACTGAATTTTCTAATCCGCTGGTCCGTTGGAAGTTCAATATTGCTTTCACCTAAATGCAGTTCCATCCGGTTAAATAAAGACTGGTGGTCTTTTACATGCTCCTCCAGTAAATCCTTATAAGATTTATCTGAAAGACCTTTCAGATACCTGGTGTTTCTTTCTCCAGGGTCGGCCGTCGGCAGCTGATGATAGGACACAAAACTGGTTGCCAGGGATACCAGTATAACTGCCTTTTCCGCACCTTTTATGGATATGGTCTGATTCTTAAAACTGACTTCACCATCGGTACTGTGCAGTTGAATACGTCCTTCAAAGGTTTCCGTGCAATGCTTTTCATCATAAAGGATTGGATCTTCGACCTCATAATAGCTTGGCATGCATTCATACGGTGCCTTACCGGAGAGGATCAGATTATTTTCATTATTACGTACTTCATGTTTTAACAGACTGTCAGCCGAAATAGTCATATTAATTGCAGGTTCAGAGGCAGTAAGGGAAATTACCAGGACCTGTGCCGGTCTGCTGACAAATACTTCCCGCCGGTATGTAACCTCACCACAACGAAATACCGTTGACGCCACCGCGGTCTCTAAATCCAGTTCTCTGCGGTATTCTTCTGCCTCTCCGGGCAAAGCAAAATCCAGATACAGATTTCCAAAAGGCAGATAGCTTTCCGTCCAGTGTCCCAGCATATGAAGGTCCGTTATCTTTTGAGCTGTTTTAATATCCCCTTCCATAACTGCTTTTCTTGCTTCTTCCAGGTATTGACCGGCCTCTTTGTTATTTTTATCCTTAGGGCACCCAGACCAAAGGGTATCCTCATTCAACTTAATGATTTCACGGGTTGTTCCACCATAAACCATTCCACCTATCCTGCCATTACCCACAGCTAGTGCATCTTCCCAGATTTTCGAGGGTTCGTCGTACCATAACTTCAATTGTCCAGACATAAATATATCTCCTTTTGCTTATTATTTCGTTTCTATCTGCCATATTCTTTCATTTCGTTATCATAAATTTTTGCATTCTTGCAGCAGGACAAAGAAATAATCTCTGACTGGTCATCTATAATTTCTCCGATACATATGATTTTATTATGATAAAACTGAAGATTCTCAACATTCTCTCCCACCAGTACTTTATCCTTATGAATATAAAATACATTATCATGAATCCGGATATTTTTATGAACCGGATAATCTTCACCCGGAAGTTTTCCCCCTTTTACGATGGGTTCGATACAGATAGCTGTATTTCCTGCCGTATAACCATAGGGATTTAATAGATAGAAATTGTTATTCCTGATTTCCATATCTCTGACCGGGCCGGATTCATACCAGTCATTACTGTCATTGGATATAAATACAGAAGCCATACCCATACCTGTGAATTCATTTTCTTCTAGCACTACTTTCTTTCTGGTGGTACACAAAATACCTCTGGTAGGAATGGTCTCAAACCGGCATTTTCTTATCAGCACCGAAGGCGTATAAGTCTCATTCTCCGCTACATAAAGGCCTTCCATACCTATTTTTTCAGAAAGGCAGGCCGGCAGTTCTTCTGCAAAGGTAACTCTCATGCTTTTTCCGTCTTCCGACATAACTGCGCCGGCAGAATCCACTGTATACCGGGCTTCCCCATTTACTCCCTGTAAGGTATCCCTGGCATAGAATATAACGTTATCTCCTGAATAGAAGCCAGGAAAACCTCCCTGCTGGTTATGGACATATTCCAGAATCAGGGTGTGGGGATCTAGCATTTCCCTGACTCTGGTAAAAGTGCCGTGTATATTAATCGAATCGTCATGGGCATTACTAAATTCACTTTCTTCAATCCGTATTTCCCCGGAGGCTCCGGATACATGGATTAAGTCCGCAAAGCCGGCAGCCCTTCTCCCTGTATCCTCACGAGGCATAAACCGGCAGTTTTTAAAGGCTACATTATGGCACATTTGGACCAGCCAGCCGAAACTGTTAAGAAAATGAACACCCACATTCTTCACTCCTACTCTCTCACTTTCCCATAGAAAGGCTCCGGCCGTTTCCCTGTAGGCATTTCGGCAGATTTCAAAGCACATACCGGGCTGCAGCTCTTTTGATACCTTATCCTTGTAAGTAATTTTTAGCCGGTGTCCCTTAAGCTCCTGTATTTCTTTTACATTGGAAAAAGGCCACATTTCCTCCTGGCACCGGATGGCGGTCTTATCCCTGGGGTTATAGACAACAATGGCATCCACATATTCCTGATTTTTAAAGTTCCAATAGGTTTCCCCGGTCAGCGGACTTTTTTCAAACCAGTACACATCATTTTGATGGATTTCATAGGTCTGGGCCGGCGGCACCGTATAGATGACCTGATTCTTCGTAACCTGCACAACTTCCATTTCAGAAACCGTTGCACAAGGAAAATCCCAGGAAAAATTGCTCAGTTCGATTTGTTTGCTTTGTACCACTGCAAGGGCCATCATATTGCCGTGAAAAAGAAAAAGGGAGCCGTCTCCGTCAATACATAAGTCCTCCTGCTCCTCTAGTAAAATTCCGATATGTTTGACCGGATAATCGTGGCTGTTTGTATTAGAGGTATGATAAATCCTCCTCTGCGCATTCTCTTTATAAAAGTGATACTCTCCTCTGGGAAATAAGAGGGTTGCAGCTTCATTACTGTTCTTAATAGCTTCCAGTGCGTTCTGAACTGGTACGGTACAGTCCTTACCGTCAGCTTTTGCACCATAATCCAAAATATTTATTATTTTTCGTTCCATATGATTCACTTGTAGCAATCCTCTCACACTTATGTTTCTTGTTTTTATTCCTTTACTGCTCCGATCATAACGCCCTTAACAAAATACTTCTGGACAAAGGGATACACTACAAGAATGGGTACTGTTGCCACTACAATAGTAGCATAACAGATTACCTGTTTTAAAAGATATGCATCAGCCTCTGTCTTTAAATTATTCTGGAAAGATGTTTCCATTACATCCTCTTGTACCAGTATTTCTCTTAGAAACATCTGCAGAGGGTATAAATTACGCTTTGCCTGAAGATATACCAGGGCATTATACCATTCTCCCCATTTACTAACTGCATAGAATAAGACTATGGTAGCCAGAGCCGCTTTCGACAAGGGCAGAACGATTTTTAATAATATCCGTAACTGACCGGCGCCGTCTAATTTAGCAGACTCCATTAAACTGACGGGAACGGTTTCAAAGGAGGTCCTTAGTACAATCAGATTCCAGACACTTAAAGCTCCCGGGATAATCATTGCAAAGGGAGTATTGGTAATTCCCATTTTCTGAACGATTAAAAATGTTGGTATCATACCACCGTTAAAAAACATAGTAAAGATGATAAAAAGCAAAATTGGTTTTTTTAACATATATCCCTTTAAGGACAGTGCATAAGCACCTAAAACAGTAATGACCATGCTGAATAACGTTCCAATTATAACATAAAAAAAGGTATTGCGAAAGCCAATCCATATATTAGCTGTTTGAAATACCTGCTTATAGCCTCTTAAGGAAAAGCCCGCCGATCGAAGGAGTACTCCTGTAACTTTGCCAAGCTCCACCGGATCACTGAAAGAACCAAATACCACATATAAAAATGGATAGATGGTTATAATCATTAAAACCATCATAAAAATATAATTAAATACCTGAAACGTCTTTTCTCCGGCACTCATTTTGATTTTATTATTTTTTTTACTCATAAATTCCTCTCACTCCTGGACAGTATTTTCAAGTCTTTTGCGTGATAGCAAAACTTCACCAGCTTACCACTTAAAAACTTTTCCTTACCACAAACTGGTCTCATTAACTTTGCGGCTCAGTCGGTTCGCACCTGTAAGCAGTACTAGATTGATTGCAGAGTTAAATAAACCTACAGCCGATGAATAACTGTAATTCATATCTATAAATCCCTTCCGGTAAACATAAGTGGAGATGATATCGGAAGTATCGTAGGTCAACGGGGTCTGCAATAAGAAGGCTTTTTCCCATCCCACGCTCATAAGACCTCCCACTGCCAGAATAAACATAATAACAACCGTCGGCATGATTCCTGGTATCGTTACATGCCTGATCTGTCTGAATCTGCCGGCACCGTCTATCCTTGCAGCTTCATATAATTCCTCCTGAATTCCAGATATTGCAGCAATATAGATAATCGAGCCCCAGCCAAAGCCCTGCCAGATATCTGATATTACGTAAATTGATCGAAAATAGTTCGAATCGCTGATCAGACTTCCGGAATGATGTGTTATGGTATTGATAAAAGATGTAATGAAGCCATCACCATTGGTAAATTTCAGGATAATTCCTGAGATAACGACCGTTGTAATAAAGTGGGGCAGATATGTCACGGTCTGGATTAGTTTCTTATACCGAAGTACTCGGATTTCATTTAAAAGCAGTGCAAAAATAACCGGTGTCACAAACCCAAACAGGAGATTGAGCCCACTAATCCATAAGGTATTGGAAAGTACCCTTCCAAAATAAATGGAACTGAAAAATTGTTCAAAATATTTAAAACCAACCCAGGGACTCTCTAAAATTCCAAGCCTTGGCTTAAAGTTTTTAAAGGATATTAATATTCCATACATTGGCATATAGTTAAAAATAAAAAGGTATATCATGACCGGCAATAGCATCAGATAAATTGCTTTATTCTTACGCAGATCCTTCCATAATTGTTTCATATTGGATTCCTTTCTTATGAAAAGCGACTTATCTGCTTTATTAGAAGACAGATAAGCCGCTATGCATTACTGCCATATCAGGATGGCATTTATTATCTTGACTGGTATCGATTGGTAGCGCTCTGATATACATTGATCATATCCTGTATGTGGAGGCTTTCCAGTTTACTGCGGTAGTCTTCAAAATTATCAAGAGATTCGCTTCCTGTTATGAATTTTAGAGCCATTTCATTTACATAAGTATTGATATCCTCATTAAAATAGCTGATTGTTTCCGCTTCCTGCTCATTAAATAATAGGAAATTTGATATCATATTCTGGGTACCCATCTGTTTCCAGAGCCTTAAAGCCTCCGGCTGTGAGCCCAGATTGTATTTTTTAGATAATATGTAATTTAAATCTGTATCTTCTTTGGTGTGCCACTGCTGAGGAGTCTGTCCGAGTAACTGTTCCTTGGTCGCATTCTCCGGAATGGTAAGCAATACCGGAACACCCTCCTGCATTTCATAACCAACTCCTTCTTCGCCATTGGCTAACATTAAATCAATATCATCCAGATACAGTGCATCCAGTAATGCAATACAAGCTTCCGGGTCTTTTGCATCTGCCGTAATGTATTTGTTATCACCCAAGGATCTTGAGCTGCCTCGTAAGCCGCCTAATGGCTCGCCTTTTTTTAATATAGGATATTGTGCGGGTTTTAAGGCTTTAGTCGAATCTTTGGATTCTGTGGTTACATAGTATTTATTACCGTAATTCCAGAGGTGGGTTACGATTGAACCAACTTTATCTCCTGCTAACATAGACATAATATCGTCATTGGTTACTGTCGGAAAATCCGGATTAATATAACCTGCTTCATACCAGTTATGTAACACTGTCAGATAATCCTTATATGCCTCTTCATATGGTCCAAATGCAACTTTTCCGTCATTTTTTACGAAGTATCCATCGTCATCAATACCAAATGCAGAAGAAAAATAATTAGAACCTTTATAGGAATCCTGATCAAAAGCAAGGGGATAATCCACTCCGCTGTCTTTTAATGCTTTTAACATATTTGTCCAGTCATCTATTGTTTCTGGCATAGCAAGTCCGGTTTTAGCCAGCAAATCCGAACGGATCAATGGTCCTGAGAAAGTAAGATCTGCCTCCTGACTGCCGCAAATTTTTGAACCAAGCCTTACTACCCTGCCTTGATCATCAACTGCTGCTTTCTTTAAAAACTCATCACTCATAACCAAACGGTTGAAGTTTGGTGTATAGGTATTGTTAATGTAATCCGTGTAATCAAAAAGAATTTTATCAGCATAGGCCATTTCAATACCACCCGGATAATAAGAATCGATACCGCCGCAGAAAATCAGATCCGGCAGTTTATCCGAAGCCATTAAAACGGAAAAATTATCACTTTCCTGACCGATAGGAGGTGATACAAATTCAAACTTACAGTTTAATTTCTTTTCTAAATCTTTAATCGCCGCATAATCTTCCATATTGGAAGTAGCTTTGGCATTATTACCGGTCATTGAAAACCAGATGGTAAAAGTCGTGCCCTGCAAATCCGGATGTCCTTCTTCATCGTAAGTAAAGCGACTGCCTGATCCTTCTTTCGTGCCTGCCGTTTCATTAACCGTCTGTGTGTCACCTCCGGTAGCCCCATTTCCCCCGGCAGTCTGTGTATCATTCTTCTTGCAGGCAGACAGACTGAACATCATAGCAGTAATTACAAGCAAGATTACCGCCAGTCTTAAAAATTTCTTCATAAAAATACCTCCTGTTTATTTAGTTTCCCCAAGTCACCCCAATTGGTTTTTTGTACGGTTCTTGGACAATTCCACTATACATCCCGAAATACTGCTTCGTAAATTATCACATTCTGCCATACACAGGAATATCATTTTTTGTTTATACTATAAATTTTATATATACTAAAATTGACCCTCTATATTCTGTTTTTGCCCTTCTAAATATTCCTTATACTGCCCAGGTGTAAGCCCCTCGTTCTTTTTAAATACGCGGATAAATACTACATCTGAATAAAATCCTGTCATTTCGGCTATTTTCTTTATTTTTATATTCTTATTCTTCATCATAAGCTCTTTCGCAAGGGTAATTCGGTATTGATGAATATATTCCAATATTCCCATACCAGTCTGCTTCTTAAAATATCTCGATAGATAGGAGGGTGATACCTCTAGTGTCTCAGCTATATCAGAAACAGAAAAGTTACTGTCTTCTACTCTGTTTTTTATTACGGAAAGTATTTTATCCACAGAACATTTCTCTGATTCCCTTTTCTCATCTTCATCTTCTGACTTCTGCTGCAGTTTTCCAACGGTCTGATACGCTTCATTCAGATTTTGCATTTCTTTGAACGTATTGCTTAAATACACGTTACCAACAAGACTATCTTCTTTTTTTAACAATCCTCTTATGTATTGCGTACCGTTTTGCAGTTCCTTATGATATGTAAATGCATTCTCTGCTGTTCCAGTTATCAAACAATAATACTGATCTTCCATCTTTATAACCGCTGCATCTTCAAAGACAGGACTAAACTTTAATATCCTGTCTTTCAGAAAATCTTTGATGGATTGGAAAGGACCCAGCAGCACCTCGTCAAATTTACTCCTCTCATCATTTTCCAGGGTAACCAACATAAGTCCATGCCATTTCTCCTCCAAATCTATTCCATACAAACGACACCCCTCTTTTATTCCCTGGTCAGAGGCAACATGCCCCCGCATTACCTTTTCTAAATACGCTTCTTTTAATTCATCCGAATAATGTTTCACAGTAAGAATCAGCTGATCATTCTGATTCTTTACCTGATGGAAAGAAAAATCCATCCGCTTGCTGAATAGAAAACTTAAAAATACGGTAATCCCAATACAAAAGATCAGAGCTACTACAGCATACATCTTGGCAAATTGTATGGAATTGTGAAATACAGAATTAGGCGTGAGATAAATGAATGACAGTCCATACTGGGGGGATTGTAAGGTCTGGATTCTATATTTCATGTGATTTATAATATACTCACCTTTATTTATAGTATTTTCTTTAATCTGATTTAAATACTCCGTACCAGTATCACTACTCCAGGTACTGCAGATACAGTTGTCTTTAAAAAACACCAGAATCTGGTCAGAGATTTTAAGCCGGAGTCTATTCAGTATTTCAGAGAAAAATTTCTTCTTAAGCTGAACTACCACTACCGCCTGGGGAGAACCTGTCCGGATATTTAAGACCTTAGATATAATACTGCAGCTTTCACCGTCTGTCAGGCTATCCATAGAATCCACACTTATATTCAGCTTTATATTAAGCTTCGTAATCCAGTCGTTATAATCCCCTGCATAATTTAAGGAATGGAAGTATTTGATATCAGCCGTATTATTATTGGAAATAATCTTATTGAACTGCGGATAGTACACATAGACCTGTTCCACCTGTTCATATCCGCTGATCAAATCCTTAAGTCCTTTTAATATCTCAAATTCACTGTAATAATTCCGCTGTTTTTCTTTCGCATAATCCACAATCAGGGAATCCTTGCGAATACGGTTTGTCAGATTTAATGCCATTTTAAAGTTCTGGTCAATTTCATCCCTGATTTCCTCAAATACTACCTCTCCGGAATTCTTAATTTCCCTCTGGACAAGATTTAAGGAATTCAAACCGATAAACACCGCCACACAAACCGGTATTAAGATTAACAACAGCATAGTTTTAAAGATTGATTGAAAGGTAGACAATGTAACACCCCTGTACATTGAAAATGATAACTTTTTCATAAACTTCTTCTCCTTTTTTATTGCTTAACTGACCGCCCCAGATCTTTTGTTTATCAATATTTGCTATATAAAATTCCATATTTTTTATCTATTTCGCATAAACCTTTTTTGCATCTACAAGCCTGTTATTGTATTTTAGCACATCAACCCTTGTACTTTAATATACAGTTTTTGTATATCATAGATAATTTTTGATATTTCGAATGGGAATGATGCTGTAATAATTTATAATATACAGAATTTAGAATGAAAGGCTCTGGGCCTATGGATGAAAAGATATTAATGCTTTAGAAGTTTCAGAGATTTTACAATCACTCAAACTTCACAGTTATTTTTCCTTGGATTCAAGATATAATCAGCTAGGAAGGAATTTAAGAGAGTATTGTTTGCATTTGAATTAAATTCTGGGCTGATTTTATCAAGTATTATTAAGCTTATTAACTGAGAAGTTTGAGTCTTTATAGTGAAAGAAATTTATGGAGGGACTCCTTTTGTTCCTTTTATCATCACGATTCAATCAATTATATTGCTATAACTGTTTCTATCCGATATAATTAATCTATGATACTTAGTAATTGCGAAATCAGGTGGATTTTATTTTACCACTATTAGTGTTCCACAATTACCTATAAATTGATTTTTTAGAAAGGAGTAAACATGAAATCTATCAAGCGTATTTTCGCTCTTATAGCTGTAATTTTTTTATTATCCCTGATTGGTCTTACTGTATATGCGGCACTTACTTCTTCCCCTAACTCACACGCTTTATTTCAGGCCTGCTTATACTCTATTGTTGTAATTCCCATTATGATATATGCTTATATGCTGGTATATCGTCTGGTTAAGAAAAATGATCCGGATACTAATATAAATGATAATCAGGAAACGAAAAAGGATAACAAATAGGATTGATTACCTTATTCCTCCGCTTCTCTTTTCAGCCGCTGCAAATGTTCTTTTAAATCTTTTTCATATCCTTGATCTGATAGGGTATAAAAAACCCTGTCCTTTAATTCATCCGGCAGATATTGCTGTTTGACATAATGATTTTTATACACATGGGCATATTTATATCCCAGTCCATGACCTAATTTTGCAGCGCCTTTATAGTGTGAATCCATGAGATATGAGGGAATCGTAGCGGTTTTCTCATTCTTTACTGCCTCCATGGCCGCTCCGATGGCCTCAACGGAAGAATTGCTTTTCGGAGCGCAGGCCACATAAGCCGCAGCCTGGGCAAGTATAATCTGGGATTCTGGCATGCCGATCCTTTCAACAGCCTGGGCCGCAGCCGTAGCAACTACAATGGCATTCGGATCTGCATTGGACACATCCTCTGAGGCGCAGATCATGATCCTTCTGGCTATAAAGGTTACACTTTCCCCCGCATAGAGCATTCTTGCCAGATAATAAACCGCAGCATCCGGATCAGACCCTCTCATACTTTTAATAAAAGCCGAAATGGTATCATAATGATTGTCCCCGGACTTATCATACCGTACCACTCTTTTCTGGATACATTCACCGGCAACCGGTAAGGTAATGTGAATCTTCCCGTCATCTGAGCGTTCCGTCGTTAAGACTCCAAGTTCAATGGCATTTAAAGCAGCTCTTGCATCCCCGTTGGCAATATCTGATAGAAACTCTAAGGCATCCTCATCAATTTCCGCATGATAGCTGCCCATTCCCCTCTCTTCATCATAAACTGCCCTTAAAAGCAACTCCTTTATATCTTCTTTCTCCAGGGATTTCAGTTCGAATATAATGGAACGGGACAATAAAGCGCTGTTTACTTCAAAATATGGATTTTCCGTCGTAGCCCCAATCAAAATAATGGTTCCATCCTCTACAAAAGGCAGAAGGTAATCCTGCTGACTCTTATTAAACCGGTGAATCTCATCGATAAACAATATAGTTTTCTTACCATACATACCAGAGTTATCCTTAGCCTGAGCAATAACCTCCTCCATATCTTTCTTTCCGGCAGAGGTGGCGTTAATCTGGGTAAAAACAGCACTGGTGGTTCCAGCAATAACCTTTGCTATCGTAGTTTTACCGGTTCCCGGTGGTCCGTAAAAGATTATGGAACTGATTTTATCCGCTTTAATAGCACGGTACAGCAATTTATCCTTCCCAATAATATGACTTTGACCTACCACCTCGTCCAGCGTTCTTGGCCGAAGCCTCGAAGCCAGTGGTGATTCTTTCTCCTGATTATTACTTCTCATATATTCAAATAAATCCAAACAAAACACCTCCTAAATTCCAATAAATAAACCAATACATCAGCCCTTCGCTAAATGCTGACGTCACTATTTATATTGTATAGAAAATGACAATAAGAGTCAACCAGTAACAGCATTGTACAAGGTAAACATCGGAAGGTCATACTGCAAAATAGTTTTTGAAATCGACAATACAGATATTTGAAATGGGAAAACGCAGTTTAGGACTATAATTAAGTCATTTAAACTTGGAGCACTGCGCCAAGGGGGAAATGAGTAATTGTCTGAGACTGCCTCCCATCCTGGAATAATCACTTGATTTCTCCCAATTCTATGATAAAATAGAGAAATCACAAAGAGAAAACTTACATTCAAAAATCGATAACCGCTAATAAATCAAATGGGAGTTAAGTTGAAAAAACAAGAGCACTTTTTTCAACATCTTGATTTGCATGTGTGCTAAAAGCACACAGATGGGAGTTAAGTTGAAAAAACAAGAGCACTTTTTTCAACATCCTGATTTGCATGTGTGCTAAAGCACACAGATGGGAGTTAAGTTGAAAAACAAGAGCACTTTTTCAACATCCTGATTTGCATGTGTGCTAAAGCACACAGATGGGAGTTAAAATGGCAATTCCAAAGGATCCTGTAATATTACTCAGCTATGTGAATACTCAGTTAAGAGATAATTATCCCAATCTGACCGAATTATGTGAAAGTTTAGATATTAATGAAAGCGAATTAGTAGAATGCCTGGGAGCGATACAATACCAATATGATCCGGGGCAGAATCAATTCAAATAGGAGATGACTATGTCAAAATCTTATCGTACCATCCATCACGGCGGTACAGGTGAAATAGTTGAGAAAAAGTCAAGATTTATAGCAAATACCGCTTATGTATCCTCAGAAGAAGAAGCCCTGGAATTCATAGCGCAGCAAAGGAAGAATCACTGGGATGCAAGGCACAATTGTTATGCATATGTAATTGGTTATAATGATGAGATACAGCGGTGCAGTGATGACGGTGAACCTTCCAAAACCGCCGGAAGACCTATTCTTGATATACTGCTTTTAGAGAATCTACACAATGCAGTGGTAGTGGTTACCAGATATTTCGGAGGGACGCTTCTTGGAACCGGTGGATTAGTACGGGCTTACCAAAGTGCTGCAAAGGAAGGTATTCATGCAAGTACGATAATTGAACGGTATTATGGTTTTATAGTTCAGGTCATTGCCGATTATACTGGGATTGGAAAACTCCAGTATATAGCAGCCCAATACCACCTTACAGTCCTTCAAAGTGATTATACCGACCTTGTCACCATGACCCTTTTAGTACCAGAAGATCTTTATACCGAGTATATAAATAAAGCCACAGAGGCAGTTAATGGAAAAATAACTGTCACCATAGAAGATAAGGTATACTATGCTGATGTCGACGGTACTATTAAATTATTTGACAAATAATTAACCATTTTGTTTGAACAAAGTGTAAAATAATAAAACAGGAAGTCCCTTAAAGTAACCTTAAGAGACTTCCTGTGTCAAGACCACTAACTTTTTGCACACAACTTAATGCAGAATAATACTTTTAAACATATTTTCCTACTTACCTACTATGTAATTAAAATGCTTTTTTATAGTCAACAGTAATCACTAACCAGGTCATCCACGATTTCAAGCATTGTGACCAGTGTTACACCGTTATCCCATAGTTTAAATACCATGTCTTTTACGATATCCCTCGAATAAGATATAGGATCTGTGTACTCCGTCTCCATATAATCTTCCAAATGCTTTACTATTTTTATTCCATATAAACTTATATCTTGTCCACGATCTTTAAAGTCTTCCACCAGATAATAATCCAGCTGAACTTCTTTATTATCTTCCATAACCATTGTTTTCGTACCTTCTAAATAAAGTTTTCTCATTGCCCCTCCCTATAAATCCATCCAGTAATTATTTTTAAAGCATCTTCTCTTACAGTAGGTTTAAATCTAATTATATTATATATTTGTTATAATATGAAGAAAAGCATAATGACTCGCATAAATCGCCTCTTTTCGACAACTCGCTCTTTTTTCTCACGATATGTAAAAATTAACAGAAATTATCCCATTATAATCTTCGTAAATGTGAATTTTATGACAATTACCTACATTTTTATGGAGCAACAGTTTGTTGCCTTGGCATAACAGGACGTTTCATTCCCTGTGATTTACAGGAGGGTTAAAAAAATCTTTATTTTGTAGTAACAATTTGGTATAATAACAGGATAAAGGAGGTTTATTATGGACTTTAGCAAAAAGGGAACTGCAAAAAAACAACGGCAGATAAAATCTACTTCCAGAAAAGTTGCCTCGAAAGCGGGAGTGTCTCTTTTCAGAGTGTTTTTAATAGGGATTGTTTTTTTGGCTATTATCGGTTCATTTGCAGGCTTCGGTGTTTTAAACGGCCTTGCTGACAGTGCGCCAAGCATTGATCAGATCAATGTTATTCCGACCGGATTTACCACCACGATATATGACAGAGACGGTAATGTGATAGAAACCCTGGCCGGTGCAGAAGCTAACCGCGTATATGTTACGATAGATGAGATACCAAAAGTACTTCAAAACTGCGTTATCAGTATAGAAGATGAGCGTTTTTACCAACACAATGGTATTGATATAAAAGGTATCTTCCGTGCTTTCTTTTCCGGTATCAGCAAAGGCGACTTTGATGAAGGTGCCAGTACCATAACCCAGCAGCTGATCAAGAACCAGGTATTTAACGGCGGTGCCGAAGATAACTTTACGGACCGTATGATAAGAAAGGTACAGGAATGGTATCTGGCTGTCCAGTTAGAAGACCGTCTGGACAAAAAATCCATTCTGGAATATTATCTGAACAACATAAATCTCGGTGCCGGTACTTACGGCGTACAGACTGCGTCAAAGCGATACTTTAATAAGGATGTGGGCGATTTGACCTTGTCGGAAGCAGCCGTTATTGCTGCGATTGCACAGTCACCGACTAATATGAACCCCATCTCCCATCCGGAAAAAAATTCACAGCGTCGTGCCCAGGTCCTTGCTAATATGAAAACCCAGGGGTTGTGTACGGATAAAGAATACCAGGAAGCTGTGAATGATGATGTGTACTCCAGAATCCAATCGGTGAATGAAGAGCAAAGTACCACTTCTTATTACAGCTATTTCGTAGATGAGGTAATTGAGCAGGTAATTGAGGATTTACAGGCGAAAAAAGGCTATACCTATACTCAGGCCAGTAACGCCTTATACAGCGGCGGTCTAAGTATTTACACCACCTTGGATTCCAAGATTCAGGGCATCGTAGATGAGGTTTATTCCAATGAAGATTATTTTCCTGAAATCGGTAAAGACTCTTTCTGGGAATTAACCTATGCTCTCTCCCTCGAAAAGAAAGACGGGACTACCATACACTATCATACCAATGATTTGGTGGAATATTTTAAATCAAAATCCTCCTTCTCCACTTATTTTTCCAGTAAAGATGATGCCCTTCAAAAGGTTTCGGAATTTAAGGATGCCATGATCGAGGATGGAGATACGGTTCTTGGTGAGAATACAAGCCTTATCATCCAACCCCAGTCCTCCATGGTCATTATGGACCAGACCACCGGACAAGTCGTTGCACTAGAAGGCGGCAGAGGTGAAAAGACCGGTAACAGGACATTAAACCGGGCCACCAATACCACCAGACAGCCGGGTTCTACTTTTAAAGTATTATCCACTTATCTTCCGGCACTGGATTCGGCTGGTATGACCTTAGCCTCGGTTATAGATGATGCGCCGTATAAATACCCGGATTCCGATAAGTATGTAAGTAACTGGAACGGGGAAAAATACGAAGGGTTTACTACCTTAAGGCAGGCTATTACCAATTCCATGAATATTGTAACCGTTAAAACTTTAGCCCAGGTAACACCTCAGGTCGGATTTGATTATCTGTCAAAATTAGGCTTTTCTACCATAGTAGACAACAGAACCTCCGATTCCGGAAAGGTCTATTCAGATATTAATCTATCTATGGCGCTTGGCGGTATTACAGACGGTGTCTCAAATCTTGAATTAACCGCAGCCTATGCTGCGATTGCCAATCATGGGGTATATACCAAGCCAACCTTTTACACGAAAATTCTAGATCATGATAATAAAGTTTTAATTAAGAACAAGTCCACAGAACGTCAGGTAATGAAGGAATCCACCGCATATCTTTTGACCAGTGCCATGGAGGATGTTGTAAAAAAAGGAACCGGTACTTCCGTTCGATTTAATGAAATTAATATGCCGATTGCCGGTAAAACCGGTACTACTTCCGATGATAATGACCTTTGGTTTGCAGGTTTTACCCCCTATTATACTGCTTCAATCTGGTCAGGCTTTGATACGAACCGCAGCCAGACTAATAAAAGCTATCAAAAGATCATCTGGCGTGATATTATGCAAAAAATTCATGAAGAAAAAGATTTAGAATCGGTGCCCTTTACAAAACCGGATTCTATCATATCAAGACAGATTTGTACCAAGAGCGGTAAACTGGCTGTAGATGGTTTATGTGATAAATATATCGGTGGGTCCACTGTTAGGACAGAATACTTTGCCAAAGGTACCGAACCCCGTGAAAAATGTGATGTCCATGTAAAAGTGACCATATGCAAGGATTCGAAAAAAATTGCCAATGAATTTTGTCCGGAAGCTTCGAAAGAAGAGGTGGTATACCTAATTAAGGATGAAAAGAGCCCAACCGACGATACACCATTTATAAGACCAACCCAGACTTGTAATCTTCACAATGCCAAAACCGCAGCTACACCTCCGCCGGCAGGAAATTATCCTCCAGGGGGCGGGGGACCAAACATTACACCTCCTGCAGGCACTAATCCTGGTACAGGTAATAATCCCGGTAACAATACCGGAGGAGAAACCAGCGGGAATACCACAGAGAGTTCAGGAGAAGAAGGTACTAACGATGCGAATGATGTAGAATTCTACTATGATTTCGGTCAGTAAATAACACATTCATAACAAAAAGGAAGAGCCGAGTCAAAACTATAAATGTTTTGATCGGCTCTTTTAACGTATTACATCTATATTAAAAGCCATTCTATACCTCGTATTTTAATTGAGTCAGTATTTCTTTATTTTCATCATCCAGATTAATACTCGTTAAATATTAAACTATAAATTAAATATATCAAAACATAACAGATTAATTAAGGTATACAAATGGCTTGAAATATACTGCTCTAGTCCTTTAACTTCGGATTAAAAAACCAGGAGGCAATATAACTAAAGATTAATGCGGCCGATATTCCGACTGCCGAAGAAGTAAAACCTCCTTTGAATAAACCGATGAACCCTTCCTCCGTCAGAGATTTTTTAATTCCTTTAAAAAGGGTATTCCCAAAACCGCTAAGGGGTACGCTAGCTCCTGCACCCGCCCATTTTGCAAAGGGTTCATAAATACCAAGAGCTCCTAATAAAGCTCCAGAGCAGACCAGTATTACCATGATCCTGCCTGGCATAAGTTTTGTGTTATCCATTAAAATCTGAACTGCTGCGCAGATTGCTCCTCCTACTAAAAATGCTTTCAAATAATCCATATGCTTCTCCTATCCGACTTTATTACACAAAATGTAAATAAGCTTTTAACTGCTCTCTAAGATAACTCCATGGGCAATTCCCGGTACTGTATTCCCTTCATTATAGCTTACCTGGGAAAGCAAAGCCCCTGTTGGTACAAATAAGACGCGGGTCCATTCATGCCGTAATAATTTAGGGAAAATATAGCCTGTCAGTGTTATGGCGCTGCACCCGCAGCCGCTGCCGCCTGCATGGGTATCCTGAACTTCTTTATCAAAGATTTGAATGCCACAGTCCATGTGATTGCCGCTTATATCAAATCCGTCCTGTTTTAACAAATCGATTAGTATATCTTTACCCACATATCCCAAGTCTCCGGTAACGATTTTATCATAATAATCCGGAAGGACATTTAAATCCTTTAAATTCTGGGATATGGTGTTATAGGCTGCCGGAGCCATACAAGCACCCATATTCATGGAATCTTTTAAGCCATAATCCACGATTTTACCGATGGTTACGCCTTTTACCCTGATCGTTCCGTTTTCGGGATTACTTTGTTTCGTTTTTACGGAAGACTTTTCTTTGCTTAGAACTACTCCACCGCTGCCGGTAACAGTCCAGGAAGCAGATAAGGGTCTTTGATTTCCATAACCTAAAGGAAAACGGAACTGTTTTTCTGCTCCTGCAAAATGGCTCGATGTTATAGATAGGACTTTATCTGCAAATCCGCCGTCTACCAGCATAGAACCGACTGCAATGGCTTCTCCCATGGTAGAACATGCACCATAGATACCAAGCATTGGAATATTTAAATCAGAAATTCCAAAAGAAGTAGCTATTAACTGACCCAGTAAGTCTCCTCCCACTAAAAACCGGATATCCTCACTTTTTAATCCCGCTTTTTCGATTGCCAGTTCTGCGGCACGTTTCATCAGTCGGCTTTCTGCGTCTTCCCAGCTTTTTCCTCCAAACATGGGATCTTCTTCGATCTGATCAAAGAAACTGCCCAGAGGACCTTCTCCTTCCTTCTTACCTGCAACAGAGGAACCGGATAGTATATAGGGAGGATCTTCAAATAGAATACTTTGTTTTCCTATTGCTTTATTTGTTTTCATTATGTCATCCTTTCTAAACCTATATTTTCCTTCACCCATCCCGTCATGCTGATGCTTTAACAGGCATCACTAATAGGGGAATTCTTTCTTTTAACTTTCACTGCAGTTATTTAACCACACCTAGTTCCATCAGGATATAATAGATAACCCCCAGGAGCCAGGAGAAAAAGATACCGTAGAGAATAACAGGTCCTGCTATGGTAAAGATTTTACAACCAATACCAAATACCTGACCCTCTTTCTTATATTCTACTGCCGGCGCGGCTACCGAATTGGCAAAACCGGTTATAGGCACCACACTTCCGGCTCCTGCAAATTTTGCAAGTTTGGGGTATATATTAAGACCGGTTAATAAAACTGCTAAGAAAATCAGCGTCAAAGAAGTATAACCTGCGGCTAATTCTTCCCCAGCTCCCCAGTATTTGTATAGATTTAACAGCCCCTGTCCAAGAGTGCAGATTAATCCCCCCACAAAGAAGGCTTTGCATAAATTGGCAAAGGCACTGTGTTTCGGGGTCATATCCTTTACATATTGATTGTAAATCTGCTCTTTTTTATTTTTATCCTTTTCTATTACCACATCCTGGGCTGTTACTTTATTTTTATCTGGCATTGTAATCAACTCCTTACATTTTAGTATAATATTTTAGGCGTCTGCAAACCCACAACCCTGCAAATACTTTGCCTAATTTCAATCATTTTCTGATTTTTATTATTTTCTAATTTCTATCTTTTTTTGATTTCTATCTTTTTTTGATTTCTATCTTTTTGTGATTTCTATCTTTTTGCGATTTCTATCTTTTTGCGATTTCTATCTTTTTGTGATTTCTATCTTTTTGTGATTTCTATCTTTTTGTGATTTCTATCTTTAGATTACTGTCCACTAATAAATAACTGATAAAAGGCACCAATCCCTTTCCCCAATGCCAGGCATAACACAATTACCGGTATTCCAAACTTTAAGCGGATCCGGTAAGTTAATACCGGAAAAACCTTAAGCACTTCTTCTAGTGCTACTGCCAGACACCCGATAAATCCTCCGGAGAACAGGCCAAACATAACAAGACCTACCGTGCCAAGAGGAATATTCACTTCAAAGATTAATACGATATTTCCAATAGTAGCCCCAAGTACTACCAAATCTTCATATAAATGAAGTTTATTTGCCGTATTCGTCCTGACTGCCAGCCTTGTGAGGACGCCTATTAAGGTAATAAAGGTAAATAGTCCCGCAGCTACTACAAGTCCAGCGGTAATTCCTATTAAAATTAAAAGACCATATTTATAAAATATCAATGGTTTTCCCCTCTCTGCTGGCATTCTCAATCAAAGTTTTGTCCATATCTTCTTCATATAAACGCATCTGAACTTGCATGGGGGTAGGGTCGTTACCGAGTTTTATCTTAGAAAAGTGGTTAAAGAAGATAATAATCCCAATCGGTATGCCGATGGAATAGGAAATCTCCAGAATAGAGGCACCATCCTTTTCATTTCCCATTATCAGTTTATATATAATATAAAATACTTCCTTCACATTAGCATCTTCATTAAAGGTCATTATCGTAAATGCAGCTCCGAAAAATACCATCAACGATACCATAATCACTTTTATATATTCAAAAATCTTAAGTTTCTTAGAAGGCGGATCGTAGTGAATAATAAAATCCGTTTCCCCCAGATTAATGATTTGCACTTTAGGGTATGCATTATTGATGTTTTCAATGAGCTTTAAAATGGAAAAGATATAATTCCCTTTTTTACTGGTTGGGACATCAAAAATAATCTGACTCTTTAAATCATTTACCATAATTGTGTCAACGCTGTATAATTTTGCAATATCATTTAAAAAAACCGTCTTATTTTTGACCATATTATTTTTATCGATTTTTATATACAGAATTGTCTTATCCATCAGATAACCGCCTCGTTGCAGTACTCCCTTACAAGGGTACCTTTAAATTCCTTAGGACCATCCTTTTGAACAAGGAATGCGATTGCCACCGTTACAAAAAATACTGCCAGTACGATTGCTACAATATATAGTTTTCGCTTTAAAATCATCATTCATCACCTCTTATCCCGCTAATCAAAATCTATTTCTGGTGAAATTACAGAAACAACGTGTCATAAAACATTAAAAAGCATCAGTAAATACTACTGATGCTTTAGATAATTTTGTTTATTCATTTTATTTCAGTTACTATACTTTACTAAGTGTTATTAATTTGTTAATTATTATTTGTTACTATTACATTAATATACTGGGAATATTTACATCATCCTTTCCCGCATTTTTAATAAAATTTTCTTTTCAAGGCGGGAAACCTGTACCTGTGATATCCCTAATTCTTTAGCGATATCTGTCTGGGTTCTATTCATAAAGTATCGAAGCCTGATTAATTCCTGGTCCTTTTCATCTAAGGATGCAATGGTTTCCTTTAATGCAAGCTTGTCAATCATATTTTCATTTTCATCATTGGTTTGTTCTAACTTATCAATTAAATAAATGGCGTTGCCGTCCCCTTGATATATTGTTTTATATAAAGATTCTACTTCCGCTCCGGATTCCAGAGCCATTACTACTTCTTCCTTGGCAAGATTAAGTTCTGTGCTGATTTCTTCTAAGGTGGGTTCTCTGCCGTATAAACTGCTTAGTTTTTCTCTGGTAATCCTTATCTTACCGGCGGTTTCCTTCATGGAACGGCTTACTTTAATCACCCCGTCATCCCGAAGGAACCGCTTTATTTCTCCCATAATCATGGGAACTGCATACGTGGAGAATTTAACATCATAGGACATATCAAATTTATCGATGGCTTTTATTAAGCCAATACTTCCAATCTGAAACAGATCTTCCGGCTCATGACCCCTGCACATAAATCTCCTTACAATACTCCATACCAACCCAATATTTTCAGTTATAACCCTATCTCTTGCCTCTTTATCTCCCTGCTGTGACAGACGAATCAGTTCTAATGTATCCACTGTTTCACTCCCTTCTTATTTGTACTAAACTTTACGATTCCGTGACCAAAGTATACCTGCCAGACAGGCTGCACTTAATCACTAATCCCAAGGAGCATTATCTGTTGCTTTATCAATGGATTAGTTTTTTCATCTTAACTGTTGTTCCTTCACCCAGTTTTGATTCTACTTCCAAATCATCCATAAAGGCTTCCATAAAGGAAAACCCCATACCGGAACGCTCCAATTCCGGTCTCGTGGTATATAAGGGCTCCATTGCTTTTTCTATATCCTCTATCCCTTTTCCGGTATCGGCCACTTCAATAAATACTTCGTGATTGCAGATACGACAACTTATTTTTACCTTTCCTGCACCATTGTTATATCCATGAATAATGGAATTGGTTACAGCCTCTGAAACTGCTGTTTTAATGTCAGCAATCTCTTCAATGGTGGGATCTAGCTGGGCTACAAACCCGGCCACTACCATTCTTGCAAAACTTTCATTCCTTGACTGGCTTTCAATTTCGAGTAACATTTCGTTAGTATAATCCATACTTATCCTCCTGCTTAAGAACGCCCTCCCATGGGCTGCTTATCAGCCTCTACTGCGTCCAACTTATTTTAATTAAGGTTAAATTTCTTCACCGCTTCTTCTATGGTTTCGAATTTATGAATAATTTTATATAATCCGGATAATCGAAAAATCCTGTCAACGCTTTGATTCACACCAGTTACTGCTACCTTTCCCCCTGTAAATATGATCTTTTTGTAACGACCCATAATTACTCCAATCCCAGAACTGTCCATGAATTCCGAACCGGTAAAATCAAATATGATATCCTTTATATTCTTCCCGGTAATCAGCTTGTCCGACTGTTCCCGAATGGAAATAGCATTGTGGTGATCGAGTTCTTCTAATAATTTTATAATAAGGCATTTATCAACAACCTCAAAGTCTGCTTTCACCCCCTCCCGCAGCTGTAGTATTGTAGTATTTCTTGGTTTCTTTTCCTGCTTGTCCATATTTACACCCCGCATATCGCAAGCTTCTTGCGATACTGCCACTATTTAAATAGGTTGAAAGAATCGCTCCGTGGCATCCTTTTGGTTTCTTATATTTTCTTTCAACCTTTACACCCATTGCATATCGCAAGTTCCTTGCGATACTGCCACTATTTAAATAGGTTGAAAGAATCGCTCCGTGGCATCCTTTTGGTTTCTTATATTTTCTTTCAACCTTTACACCCATTGCATATCGCAAGTTCCTTTACAAAAAGTACCTTTCAAATCTTGGTTTATCTTACATATAATTACATATTTTATCATATATTTACTGCTGTCTTTATAAAAAAAGACATCTCCAGTGATAGCTGTCACTGGAATTGCCTTTCTTTTCATTGTCATTTTATCTGCTGTATCGTATTAATTCAAACTGGACAATCGTTCCTGTGCTTCACCGGCCCGTTTGGAATCCGGGAATTTATCCAATATGATATTATAATATTTTTTCGCATTCTCATAATCACTTGATTGGTGATAGGACCTGGCGATAAAGTAGATCGCATCTACGTTCTCCGGGTCATATTCATAGGCTTTATTTAAAGTTTGGAGTGCTTCCTCATATTTTCTATCCGCATATAATACATCATGACCCTCATCATAAAGTTTTTCTGATGCTTTTATATAGGTGGCATCCTTAATCTGATTGTAAAGGTCTTTTGCCTCCTGTTTGTCTAGCTTATCAAACTCTACTTTGGACAGCTCATTCGCTACTTTGACGTAATCGATATTCGCGGCATTACCAGACATTAATTCCTGTACATAAAGTTGAGCCGCTTTAAACAATTCATTATAAATGGTATCATCATATTCCACCACTTGAAATCCATCAATTTGAGCCTGCAAATCCTTTACTTTTTGCTGAAGGTCTTTATTATCCTTATCAAGAGAACCCTGATTCTGTGAATTCTTATTGATTTGCTCGGTGTATTCTACTTCCTGTTTTTTAAGCTGATTTTTATAATTATTTTCCACTGTGGGCACAATTAGGAAAAATACACCTAATATACCAATTGCAATACCTAAAATAAGATTTACAAAGACCCACACATTCGGTTTGTCTTCTTTATAAGTAGTGGTAGGAAATACTGTAGGTTCCTGTACCCTTCTTACATTCTCCCGGTCGGTATTACCACTTTCCTCTCTAAGGGAGGTAGTCATCTCACCCAATTCATGGAGATATCTTAACGTTGTTGTATTGGATACATCTATTTTACTTGCTTTTATAAGGCACTTTACCGCCTTATCTGTCTCACCGCTCTTCATGTAAAGTAAGGCTAACAGCTGCAAGGCTTTTACAAAATGAGGATTTAAATTGGTAACTTTTTTTAGCTGGATAATTGCCAGGTCATCACTGCCTTGTTTTGCATACTGTAAGGCTGCATTATATTTTTTAATGGTCTGGTTCAAAGAATCTAATTTGGTTGGATTAGACTGTAAGGACTCCATATAATCATCCGCATCGTTTTGTTCTGCCTGAAAATGTTTGCTGATAACCCATTCACTTAAAGCAGATACCGTTTCCCCTACCTCGTAATAAATAAGTCCCAATAAGTTCCTGGCATTGGTGTTCCTCTTATTTAATTCGAGACTCTTTTTCAGTACCAGTATGGCACCGGACAAATCCCTTACTTTTGCTTTTTCCAGGCCTTCGTTATAATATTTATTGGATAACAAATACATTTTCCTGTATATTGTTAAATCCTCACCACACTTATCACAGCGGTTTCTCTTTGCTGCTATCGTGCTGCCGCATACCGGACAATTCATACTCATCTCCACCTAACCGTCTATTCTCATGTACAATTTATGGTTTACATTAAACTGATAAAAGTCTTATTTATCTTTTAAATCCTTAAGCATGGTCTTTATTATATCAGTAATATCCGATAAATCGTTATTATTAATTACCTCTTCTGCCTGATCCACTTCAAGGCTTGGCTGAAATTTAGCTATTTCTTCATCGAAATTAATCATGGTAACCTCTTTCTGGCTTTGCCAAATCTTATCACAGATTAAAAGAAATTTACAACCTGAACATATACATCATAACCAGTTTGAGAATAAAAATCAAGTTAATATTTGCCTGTATCAAAAGAATTCCAATAGAATGTACCGATTACATACATTCTATTGGCAACGAGCAGTATTATCTACTTCTATTATAATATTACTGGTTTTTTATGCAAGAAAAACTGTTCGATTTCAATCGACATAGTAACCTATATTTACCATAATAAATGGTTTTTACAACGTTACCAGTACCGCTTTTATTTACTCAGATGCTCTAACTGTTCACTGACCTGAGCCATCATATTGGTGTACTTTTCTAATTTTTCTTTTTCTTCTGCTATTTTGGCTTCAGGTGCTTTACTTACGAAACGTTCGTTGCTTAACATTCCCTTAACTCTGTTAAGTTCACCTTCCAGTCTTACTTTTTCTTTGGTAAGACGTTCGATTTCTTTTTCAATATCAACAAGGTCTGCAAATGGCATGTAGATCGCAGCTTCTGGAATTACAGCAGCCACGGAGTCCGAAGGAATGCCGGTTTTATCTGCCTGAATCGTAACTTCTGCGGCATAACCTAGAGTGGCAAAAAATACTTTGCTGTTATCAAAGACAGCTCTTACTTTATCACGTTCCGAAACCACAATAACAGAAGCTTTTCTGCTTGGCGGAACATTCATATCCGTGCGGACATTACGGATTCCTTTTACCGCAGCTTTTATTATTTCAACCGCTTCCTCTTCCTTTTGAAAGGTAAGTTCTTCTGTATAAACCGGCCACTGGGAAATCATAATGGATTCCTCTTCGCCGCTCTTTCCTTCCATTTCTTTTAAGGTACAGTAGATTTCCTCGGTAATAAAAGGCATATAAGGATGGAGCAGTTTTAACGATATGGTAAGCACCTGTTTTAAGGTCCACATAGCACCGGCTTTGGTCTCATCGGTTTCACTGTATAATCTGGGTTTTACCATCTCAATATACCAGTCACAGAATTCTTCCCATACAAAGTCATAGATTTTCTGCACTGCAATACCAAGTTCAAAATTGTCCATATTATCGGTAACATCTTTTACAAGTGAATTGGCTTTGGATAAAATCCATTTATCCGCATCGGTTAAGGTTTTAGGATCAATCGAATCTCCGGTTTTGGCCTTTTCTAAGTTCATCATAATGAACCTGGAGGCATTCCATACTTTATTAGCAAAGTTTCTGCTGGCTTCTACTCTTTCCCAGTAAAAACGCATATCATTGCCGGGAGCATTACCGGTGATTAAAGTAAGTCTTAAAGCGTCAGCACCGTATTTATCAATGATTTCAAGGGGATCAATACCATTGCCAAGGGATTTGCTCATCTTACGTCCCTGGGAATCTCTTACCAGACCGTGGATCAGCACTTTGCTAAAGGGTGCTTTGCCGGTATATTCAAATCCAGAGAATACCATACGGACAACCCAGAAGAAGATAATATCATATCCGGTTACCAATACATCGGTAGGATAAAAATAGTCTAAATCTGCCGTATTATCCGGCCATCCTAAGGTAGAAAACGGCCAAAGGGCAGAACTAAACCAGGTATCTAAGGTATCTTCATCCTGTTTGAAATGGTCATGACCGCATTTCGGGCATTTATCCGGTGTTTCTTTGGATACTATGACTTCCCCGCACTTTTCACAGTAATAAGCAGGAATTCGGTGTCCCCACCATAACTGCCTGGAGATACACCAGTCCCTGATGTTATCGGTCCAGTTAAAATATATCTTGTCAAAACGTTCCGGCACGAATTTAACTTCCCCAGTTTTAACTGCTTCTACCGCCGGTTTAATCAGTTCATCCATCTTAACAAACCACTGCTGTTTAATTAAGGGTTCTACCGTTGTCTTACATCTGTCATGGGTACCAACGTTGTGGACATGATCTTCCACTTTCACTAACAGCCCCATGTCCTCAAGTTCCTTAACCATTAACTTTCTGGCTTCATAACGGTCAAGCCCTGCATATTTACCGCCGTTGTGGTTAATTGTAGCATCATCATTCATTACATTGATTTCCGGCAGGTTATGTCTTTTACCCACTTCAAAGTCATTGGGGTCATGGGCTGGCGTAATCTTAACAACACCGGTACCAAATTCCTTATCTACATAGTTATCTGCAATAATAGGAATTTCTTTATTTACTAAAGGCAGAAGAACCATCTTCCCAATCAGATGCTTATATCTTTCATCCTCCGGATGAACTGCTACGGCTGAATCCCCAAGCATGGTCTCCGGTCTGGTCGTAGCCACTTCAACAAACTCATCGCTTCCCACAATAGGATATTTTATATGCCAGAAATGCCCAGCCTGTTCCTCATGTTCTACTTCCGCATCAGAAATACTGGTCTGACATACCGGACACCAGTTAATAATTCTGGAGCCTTTATAGATATAACCTTTTTCGTATAAACGGATAAAAACTTCCGTAACTGCTTTGGAACAACCTTCGTCCATGGTAAAGCGTTCCCGCTCCCAGTCACAGGAGGAACCAAGCTTCTTTAACTGACCGATAATCCTGCCGCCGTATTCTTCTTTCCATTCCCAGGCTCTTTTTAAAAACCCATCCCTGCCAAGACTTTCTTTATCAATACCTTCTTTTTTTAACTGCTCGATAATCTTAACTTCCGTCGCAATACTTGCATGGTCGGTTCCCGGCTGCCATAACGCATTATAACCCTGCATTCTCTTAAAACGGATCAGGATATCCTGCATGGTATTGTCAAGAGCATGTCCCATGTGTAACTGCCCCGTAATATTTGGCGGTGGAATTACAATGGTAAATGGTTTTTTACTTTTATCTACTTCGGCATGAAAATATTTCTTATTCAGCCATTTTGCATATAATCTGCCTTCTATGTCCTGGGGATCATAGGTTTTAGCGAGTTCTTTCTGCATGGTTTTATCTCCTTTAATCATAATATTCTACTTTTTAAAAAAATTGATACTGTGCATTTTTTGTAAAATAAAAAAAAGCCCTCCGCCTGAAAGGACGAAGAACCGCGATACCACCTTTATTCATGGCATTCTTACCAAATGCCACCTCTGGATCAGATAACCCTGACCACCAGCCTGTAACGGGACCACCCGTAACTTCCTACTCAACTTCAGAAATCCTGTTCCGGAGCTACCTTCAATAAACACTTCCTAAGATAACCTTTCAGCCATGGGCTATCCTCTCTGCTAAGATTATTTATCTAATCCTCTCCATCTCTACATTTAACCGCTATAGTATTAAATAAAATAAATACAACAATAATAATATCAGCAAAAATCCTATAATAATAAAAAAATAATAATAGTAATAGTAATACAATAATTAATAATAATAAACTAAGCCAAACCAGACTCGTTCTAATTACTATAAGACCTGGCATACAACCAGCAAAGAGGCAAGTAAACTACACCGCCGAACCTTAAAATTAAACCGAGGAGCTTAACTTTACGTTCCTATATAATAATATGAAATGTATCAATTTCTGTCAAGTCATTTTTGCAAGTAATAATAGTCAGGATATGTTTCCTATGCGATTCTTCTTCACCTGCAAATTCACTTATGGCTTTTTCCTGTGGTTCAGAGCGAGAAAGCACACTGTCTGACGAGCTTTGCTCGGAGTTTGTGCTTTCTCGCTCTCGCTTTACCACAGGAAAAAACCATTAGTGAATATCAGGCGAAGAATCTAAGCATAGGAAACATATCCTGCACAAGGCTTTCCTCACAACCTAAAAAGCTGATTTATTCAAGTAAATCAACTCCCTCCAACCAGCGAAGTTCCCCCTTGAAGCACTATCGAAACATAGAGCATTACAGATAAATCCCATACTTCCGAAGCTGCTCCGCCACTTCCTCCCGGTTCTCCGGTCTCCGGTTAATAAAAATCCTAACCGCCTCAATACTATTGTCTTTTAACCCATTATTATAATCAATCTGCTCCCTCAGCTTCTGCCTTCTGGAATTAAGCCGGTGACGCACCTCAACCATTTCCTTGTTATCAATAATAGCCGCCGCCTGATGTACCCAGATATCCGGATCCCTTAAATCATAACTACGAAGTTCCTTCACCAGCTCTTTTTTATAGAACTCTAACTGCTCCGTATTCTTGTTATAAATCTTCTCCTCTTCTTTGGCTTTTAAATACTGATCCCATAAATACTTAAGCTCCGCATAACTATTAACCATATACTTTTGATAGGTATAATCCAATGCATTGGTATTATTAATATACTTAATCTTAACTTTATTCAAAAGTCCGATCGCTTTATTCAGCTTTAACTCGGTCACTTTCATCTCTTTTTTATTGATTCTTGAATTAAGAAATATATAAACGACAGAAACCATAGCCATGACAAGGGTCATCATAAAGGGAATCTGCATATCAGCCTTTGTATAATTCTGGATTAAGATAAAAAGCCCAAACAAGATAATAACTAAAACACTGGTGGTAATAGCAATGCCTTTTAAATACGTATGTTTATTTAAAATCTCTTCTTTCTGATAATAAAGAGCTCCCTTTTCTCCCTCTAAATATTTCATATCGGTTTTAATTGTATTTTGATATGCTTCATTATTTTTCATCCGCTTTAATTCAGCCGGCAGGTCTTCCTCATACCGGGCTATATGCTTAAACTGGGAATCCGAGATTTTTTTGTTACTATTCTGAAATTTTGCTTTCTCCCTGATAAACGTAATGATTTTTCTTGCCAGGTCACCTATATACTCCCTGTCCTCAGAAGGTATCTGTTCCAGCTTTTGAATATCCGTCAGATATGAAGTCACCGCCTGGTATTCCACTTTTAATTCCTCCAGTTGTTTCGAGGTCTCCAAAATCTGTTCGCAGTTATCGATTATAAAATTCCCCCGGTCAGCCGTGGAATTATAATCCACTGTCTTTTCCTCCAGGGAAATCATGGCGTTCTGATCCTGTTCCTCGTCACGCTTGGCTTGGAAATCTTCCTGTGGCTGAGGATTGTTTCGTTCTTTCGTTTTGCTTGGTTTACTGTTCCTTTTTGGAAACAGTCTGTTTCGTATGCCCATTAGATTCCTTTCCTGTTACGAGTTTTCCCTTCTGAATTCTTGTTTCCATTGATTGATTAGGTCCTCTGTCATCTCGTAAAACGGAATAATTCTGCCGTTATCTTTATACTCCAGAAGGTTAGTGATAACCTGGTATCCCTCCGAAGTTTTAGCCTCTGATTCATAGATCTCTAAATCACTTCTAAGACGGTTAAGCTCTTCCTCCCCGATACCGTAATTAATAACTTCCTGTTTCAACCGTTCTTCCTGCCTGCTCATAACCAGTGCATTCAGATATTGTTTTAACGATTCCCTGTCCTGATTTCTCTCATAGGCTTCTTTAAAGGTATCCGATGCAGCAGCTAAGCCAATGGTATATATCCTGGCCAGTGCCAGATTATGCAGTAAATTCCCATATCCAGCATTGTCTAATCCGGCCGCCTCGGTACTGCTTAAGATGGCTTCATACTCCAGGGCAGCTTCGGTAAACTGTCTGTATTTCATATAATTATCCGCTTTTTTCTTCTTTTTATCAATAGGTGTCAAATTCCCCAGCTCATCCATGATATGTAACAGCTGTTTGATTTCGGTTTCAGAATAATAATCCGCACTACATAAAATACATACGACATAATCCTTAATCCCCGCTTTATTCTCCAGTAATTCAAGAAGCTTATCTGCTCTATCCTCTAAATCTAATTCCTCTCTGATCCAGGTTATAAGAGCCTCTAAAAAGAGCTCTTCTTGTATGAACTCAATATTATTATAAATATAATAACATAATTCTTCGATGGTATAGACATACGTGTTTGTCAGTTTAAAGTAATACGGCTTGTCTGTCTGCCTCCCGCCGCATAGAATCAACTTTCCCATAAAACCCTCCTAGTTTAGACCTTATTTTCTCCCCTGACTGCTTTCCTTCCATGCCGCTTAGTCCAAAAAATTAAAAGGTAATTTCCATTTCCCATATCCGGTTAGTTGAAGGAAAAAAGTTACCAAATCCCTTGTCTTTCACGGTTATGACAGCGGTATTCCGATTAAGGAACCTAATCCTTATTTCGACCCTGGTAGTTTTATTGGGTCTCTTGGGCAGTCCCTCTAACATAAGGCTATAGGTTTGTGTCTCATGCTTTAGGATATCTTTTCGGTAAATACTGATCTCATTACTGTCATCCAGTATTAAATCCAGCTTCTCCTCTAAGTCATACCAGGGGGAAGAGGCCTTAGCCAAAGTCGCAATGGCCGGTTTATTATCATAATAGCCATTAATATAAAAGGTACTGGTAATCATATCCCCGTCCAGGAGTAAAAAATCCTCTAATTTTTGCTCTCCGGATAATTCCCTTGCGGCGTAACAGGCACCTTTGGCATACAGGTTCTGTCCTTTAAACACTCTTCTTCCAATACATAGTTCCTTTAATACCGCATCCGCCCAAGTTCCTTCAAATCCCTTGCCGGTAACATAAATAGTTGAGACCACCTGCTTATAAAGTACTTTTTTTGCCAGATTGCTAAACAGATACTCCTGTCTTTCCTTATCCTGAATTTCTTCTAAGGACTGATAATTAATAATATCGTTTAATTCTTTCTTAAGAATTCCCACAACATAGGGCTTGGTTTTCCTGTCAATTGTTATCTGCTGATAGTTTAGTCCCTCTTCATCAAAATCAAATAACCCAATGTCATTTAACCACAATTCCTTGCTCTGATACAGAGCATAATACTGATAACACTGGGAATGGCTCAAAACCACCGCCCGGTCTTTTCCGATACCCATATTGTTAAGCGCCTGATAGATGCCTTCTTTAACCGCTCCCTCCGATTCTTTCACGGTTACCGCCAGTTTAAGAATACTGTTGGAGGGAAAATAGATTTTTAAAAGCTGCAGACATTTACGGAAGTACTTCTCAAGAAGCGCCACCGGCTTAAAAGGAACTCCGTAAATCTCGGTATCTTCACCGGTTAAGAGCTTCGACAGTAATCCATCTACTAAAACCCCGGTTCCAGCTTTACCTGCAAGATAAGCCTCCTCTCCATAAATCCACTCCTTGTTTTTTTCCTTAACCCCTAAGGCGGTAGGTATCAAATATTTTGTTTTATCGGAAGTGACACAGATGGATTCCGCTTCAAAGGTCTTAGAATTATAACAGCAAAGCTGGGAATCTCTATCACATAAGTCAAATCCTACAATAAGGCTTTTTTGTTCACTCATACTTCATACCTCCCTTCCAGATACTCATACAGGTTATTGCATACAATTCATTGTTGCCCCAAGGACATGCCCCTATGGCATGGAAACCGTGAAGTCCTGATCAGTTGTATGTTTTATTTTTAAAAAAGTTGCGAAATAATCAGTGTTTGATTCTCCTATAATAGCTTAAAAGCCTTGGATATCACATAATCCGTTGTATAATAATTGCTTAAACTCTCAATTAATGTCTTATCATCCTGAACTTCCAGGGCAGTAAGTAAGAAATTTAGATGGTCGTACCTGGTGTCTTCCTCCAGTTTCATATTATGATCTAATTCAACGCTAACACTTTCGGTAACGGCTATTTCTCCCTCCCTGTCTTCCTCCGTTATGTAATACTGTATACTTTCATTATAGAATAGGATAAACTCCTTTATGTGGATGCCCAGATATACATTTTTCATCTCTTCCGAGACAAATTCATCGGTACTGTTTTTCCCTTCCAGACGGTAATGGATTGTCACTTTATGAGCCGGATTGGTGATATATTCTACAAATATACGGTCGTTGACCCGAGATGGAAGGGTAAGCACGTTCTGGAATTTTTTATAAAAGGGCAGAATAATTCCTTTTTGAATGAATTTATGTAGGTTATAATCGATCATTTCTATTTCGCTGTCGGTAAATTCCTCTCCCTGGGACAGCTTCTTTAATAACGCCAGCATACAAACTTCATTCTCTTCATAAACTAATTCCCGTTTCATTATATTAAAAAGCTCAGGCTGTATTACCCGGTCCATAACCAGATATTTGTAAGCATTATAAGATAAAAAGGCCCGGATTAGTTTATGATTCGTACCTCTTTTATAATAATTCAGGAATACTGCCAGAGAATTGGTAATGTAACTTTCTGCAAACAGCATCTGCACTAAAAGCCGTTCTTCCAGGTCGGCAGTCTCCAGTTCAAAACCTGACGCGGCTTCCCAGAGCTTGTACATCTCTGCGGTGGTACCAAAGAAATGCTTTACCAGATACTTAAGGATTTGCTCGTTGTACTTGCCTTCCTTAAAGATATGATAAGCCAGGCTTACAATTACTTCCTCCTTTGTCTGCTCTTCCCCGGTAGACTGTAATAGAGCAGAACATAATTTAATCAGCCGCTTCACCGCAATTCCCTCAAACCCAAACTCATTAAGGGCTGCCAGAGCTTTCTCATATAAATCTCTTATAATGAAAAGTTCAATTATCTTATCCCGGTCTGCTTTATTAAGTCTGTGAAGATCAATACAGTTTAAGTAATTCTCCAGCAGCTCTCCCTCGAAATTATCATAATAGTAATAGATCAGGTCAAGAATGATTTTATTGTAATAAGCATCACTTAATCCTTTTAAGCCCAATATACTCTTACGGATTTCTATGGATTGCTCGTCAAATTTAAGATAATTCTGTACTTTCTCTGAAAGATTGAGTAAAACCATTGGATGGTTTATTTTCATCTCATAACAGGTATTAATGTAATATTCCCAGTGCATTAGTTTATTCAGGGTATATTCCGCAGTAACTTTGTAGCGGTTTTCAAAACCGTCTATCAGAAATATCTCGGCATCTTCCGTATAAATATCCACATAGGCCGTTTCCCCGGTAAAGGGAGTGTATACTTCCTCTTCCAGCTCCTTATGCACCACCAGAACACCTCTCATATTCGGATTGTGGCATACAATCTCATGTTTGAACATGACCTCGGGAAGTGCTGCAGCCAACTCCTGGGTAAGCACTTGCTGGGCAATTAATTCTTCATATAGCAGGGCCAGATTGATACCTATATTTCGGTTTTTCAGCTGCTTTTCAACAAACTGCTCAATCCGTTTCCAGTAGGAACGGTACATGGCAGGCAGATTCTCTTTATTTTTAACAATATATGCATACAGATAAGCTTTTTTGCGGTCACTTAAGCTGCTATTATATATAAAATACAGCAAAATCTGCTGGGGCAGTACGGTGTCGGGATTCTCATTAATGGAATACATATAATATTCGTAAAGCTCTGTAATCCTTAACTGTTCATTCACACCTTCCTGATACCAGTTAAAATACTTATTGTTTCTTTGCTGTCCTCTGATTAAGAGACTGCAGATGGCAGTTAATACTTCTTTGTTCTTATATTTTTGATATATCTTCACCAGACAGTTATGTACAGGCTTTGAAAAGTTCTTTTTCTTTCCTGCAAGATAGCTGTACTGCATTGCAGTTTCTTCGGAAATATAGTCATGCTTTATATCCCAGCCAAGTACCTGAAGTTCAAAGTCCTGTAATTCATGAAGCAGGGAGGGTTCTTCGTTAAATACAACTGCAGCTTCAAAATATAAAATCGGGCTTCTGCAGCCGCTTTTGTATTGTTCCCTGATTGCTTCCAGTTTTAAGGCTTTATTGACATCATATTTTTTATCGATATAGAGCAGACACCAGAGGATCTTCCATTCATTCCGGTTGGTTTCATATACTTCTTTCATTGTGTGAAGGGCATCTGCTATAGAGGTTTCATCCTTATGCAAAAGAGCCAGCAGGTACAGATAGCCGCAGTATAAGACAGGTTCTGACTGCCTCCACTTTTCGGCGGTTACCGCGTATTCTTTTAGCAGCTGTTCGGATTTTTCCTCCTCCCCGGATATAATTAACAAATGGATCCGTTGGAGTTTAAATTCCTCCTGTCTGGTTTCACTCAGGGTTATAACTTGTTCCAATAAACCTTCCGATTCATTAACATACTGGGTCAAAGGAAGTCTTCCCAAGCGAAAATCCAGATAATTCTCTATCAGTTTCAGCTTGCTTTTGTTTATTTTTTTATGATTAATATCCCTTAATGTACTGTTTCTGGCACAATGACAGCTAATTTCAATTGCAATGGTTTCATGGGCCGTAGTCAGTAATAACCTTCCGTAATTATTACCGGCACGCATTAAGGCAGGATTTAGTACAAATTCCAATGGATAGGTATTCCCAACAAAATTATCTGTCCAGATGATTTTATGTTCCGGTATCAAAAACGGAGCCTCCGAGGTGACACGTATTTCCGCATATCCCCAATTATCCTTTGACAGGGTAACCTTATCCATAATACTTTCGCTTATCAGCTCATAATGAAGCTTGGTTTTATCTACGGCTAGGTTAATACTTAGTTTTTTGCGGATGGCAATCAGGAATTCTTCCATTGCCTGGCTTATGGACCTGCTTTTGATTATATTCTGATACAATAAAAGGAATTTTATATCATGATGTATTAAGATTTGCTTAAATTCCTGAGATTTAAACAGTTTGATTGCTTCTGCCGTATCTGTTTTGGCCAGATTCGTAAAGTTAAACAGATCCTTAATTTTTCCGATGGAAGAATTAAGATAAGGTGCCTCAATGGTAACGGTAAACGGTAATATAATCTCTCCGCAGTCACTGACAATACACACCTCACCCTGTACTGTCTCCAGCGGATTCATATTATCCCCATTAAAGCGGTAACCAATGACATTCTCCCTGTCAGTAAAGCTGCTTTGTTCCAGACAGAATAATTCACTGGAGGAATACAATATACCTTTAATCGGTGTATTTTTACTGTTTTTAATGGTAAAGCTGCCGGAATAGACCTTGCCTGCATCTACTGTAATCACCAGTTCTTCTTCCGATAAAAGAATACCCGGTGATTCATATTCAAAAACTCCTTTCGCTAACCGCTCCACTTTATCTTTCAATTGTTTCACCCCAAGCTTTGGATTTTATTATTCTGTATTGCATTTTTCTGGATTTAAATTATAATAATTATAACACTAATCGACATATTTTAGCAATAGAAAGTGGATAGGCAAATGTTCACATGTTTTATCAAAACTACTGAATATTTGGGCATTTTTCATAAAATTAATTGTTAAGGGAGACTCCTCTGGGGATGCTTTACAAATACCTATGGTATGCTATACAAATACCCATTGGATGCTTTACAGATACTCATTGGATATTTTACAAATACCCATTGGATGCTTTACAGATTCATTGCATATAATTTTGTATAATAATACGAATAGTGGAATAATTCAGATTAGATTCTCAATGAAGGAACGCAATAATGTAACTGTACGATTACAATCTTTATAATAAATTAACTGAAACAACAAAGCAAAGAAAAGGATGGAACGATATGCTGACACCAAAAGAACATTTTCACGGAAGTGATTTAGAAAAAATTGAAGCAATCTATGGAATAAAAAAAGAGGATATCACCAGTTTTTCTGCCAATGTCAATCCTCTTGGCATCTCACCGAGGTTAAAAGCCGAACTGTCTGGTAAAATTGATGCCATAACAGGATATCCGGACAGAGAATATACTTCCCTTAGAAAGTGTATCGCAGCATATGTGAATGCTGATCCGGAACATATTGTGGTAGGCAATGGTTCTACGGAGCTAATCTCTTTATTCATCCAGATAACCCATCCCAAAAAAGCCCTGATCTTAGGACCTACTTATTCGGAATATGAACGGGAAATCTCCTTAGGCGGCGGCAGTTCCCAGTATTACCGTCTGGAGGAAGAAGAGGATTTTAAGCTTAATGTGGAGGACCTTAAAGGAGAGCTGACTTCGGATTTTGACCTTTTAGTTATCTGTAATCCCAATAACCCAACCTCCTCTGCCATTCCCTTATCCGATATGAGAAAAATACTGGATATCTGCAAACAACGCAACATTATCTGCATGGTGGATGAAACCTATGTGGAGTTTGCGGAGGATATGAAAGAGATTACCGGGATTTCCTTAGCCGGTTATTATAATAACATTATTATCCTAAGGGGTATCTCTAAATTTTATGCAGCCCCTGGACTTCGTTTGGGATATGCAATCTGCGGAAATCTGGATTTATTAAAGCAGTTAAATCAGAGAAAGAACCCCTGGACCATTAATACCCTGGCGGCCATTGCAGGAGAAATCATGTTTACGGACGAGGATTATATTAATGAGACCAGAACCTTAATCAAACAGGAACGTGACAGAATCGTAACTCTTCTGTCCGCCTGTCCTAATATAAAGCTTTATCCTCCCGTTGCAAATTTTTTACTGGTTAGAATTCTAAAAGATGGTATCACTTCTGCTGATGTATTTGACGCTGCGATCCGAAAAGGCTTAATGATAAGGGACTGCTCTACTTTTCCTTTCTTAGACCAGAAGTTTATACGCTTCTGCTTTATGTCTCCGGAGAAAAATACGGAATTGGTGCATTTGCTGCTTGGGTTGTTTGCGTAATGAAATGGCACTGATTCTAATAGGTTTTAGGATTGACAAATGATACGATTTATTAAATGACGGGGCCTTTGCCCCGTCTTTTTTAATCCGAGTGGTATAATACCCACATCCTTATCCGGATTCTGGTATCATAATAAAGGGCTCTCAACACACATAGTTTTGCAAACACAAAAAGGACTGCGGCTATTCAGAAATTACTTATTATGAATAGCTGCAGTCCTTCTATATGAATTAAATTAATCAAACCACTAAACGTTTCTCCTGACCTTCTTCACTATATATGATATTCCATTCCTTTGTAATAAAATCAACAGAGAGTTCGGCATAATTTTCTCCATAGTTGCGTTTTATGACCAGCGTGTTTTGGGTACTCTCTTTTATCTGGAAGTCCCCCTCAAATGCGGGATGATTGTTTCTAAAACGCATCAGTGTAAGCAGGGCCTTTACAACCGGACGGGCTGTCTCCTGCTCTACCTCATCTTCTGAATAGTAATGCCTGTTTATATTCCTGCCGACTTTCGTCTCTTCCAGTAATTTAAGATCATTTTTACCGGCGAGCATTCCCACATAATATACCTGAGGAATTCCCGGAGCAAAAAACTGAACAGCCCTGGCTATCAGATAAGCTGCATCATCATCACCCAGGGCAGAATAAAAGGTGCAGTTTACCTGATAAATATCAAGATTATTATAAGCCGCGGTATTATAGATCTTTTTCACATTCGCACCAAACTTAAAAATATCGTCCTTGGTTTTCATGATTTCTTCCTCCGGCAGAAGGTCCTTAACATCCACAACTCCAATCCCGTCATGGGTATCCAGGGTCGTAAACTGTTTTCTTGGACAAATTCTTAACCAGTTTTTAAGATAGCTGCTATTGCCGTAATAAAGTGCATGAATTAAGAGCATGGGAAGAGCAAAATCATAAACATAAAATCCTTTTTCCGCAATTTTTAACTGCATGGTGTAATGCTCATGGATTTCAGGCAGAATAGTGATTCCATAAGGAGTAAGCACCTCTACGACTTCCCTAAGCAGATCCCATACCTCAGGTTCAATAAAAAAACAGCTGGTACCTGCCCTCTTACCGGCATAAGCAAAAGCATCCAGACGGATAATGGCAGCACCATGGTTTGCTAAAAATGTCAGGTTTTCCTGGATAAATTTCTTTCCGGCTTGGGACATACAGTTAATATCAATCTGCTCTTCATCAAAGGTACACCATACTTTTTCTGTGGTACCATCTGCAAAGTGAGCATCGGCATAGGGCATACGGGGTTTTCTTTTATAGATCAAATCAACTTCCTCTTGTGAAGGCTCCCCATTTTCCCAAAAATCCTTATAACGGATAAATAAGTCTTTATATTCTGAATCCTCTTTCTTCGTTAAAAAATCCTCATAATACTCACTTTTCGCTGAAATATGATTTATCATATAATCATACATAAGATAATAATCTTTGCTTAAATTTCCGATATCCTCCCAGGTCCCAAAAGCACTGTCAACTTTAGTATAATCCATAGGCGCAAATCCACGGTCACCGGAGGATGGAAAGAATGGAAGCAGATGGATGCCTCCTATGGCATCTTTAACATAGTTTTTTAATATCCGATTTAAGTCCTTCACATTATTACCCAGGGAGTCTGCATAGGTAATCAGCATAATTTTATTTGGTACTTTATTCATATTTAACCTCATTGCATATCGCAAGTCCCTTGCGGTACTGCCACATAATAAAAGTGAACTAAGTTTCACAGGTTGAAAGAATCCATGCGGTACCCTTTTGGTTCTTATATTTTCCTTCAGCCCTCAAGTCATCACCCGTGCCTAACGTCTGCAGGGCATAGACGGGTCATTTTCAGCACCGTAGCAGATTTTTTCACCGCGTATCCATTTTTCATCCACACAAACGTATTTGATACATTTTCTTTTTCCGAACTTTTGATTTCCCCAGCTGTATGCAACATGGATGTTGCCGGCATGATCCTGCATCATAACCGGATACTCATATCTGCCATTATTAATGTCATTGTATTTTCCGGTAAATCCTTCTCCAAGCTCTACAATTCTGCGGTAGGGCCAGGTCATTCCGCCGTCTTCCGATATTGCCAGGGTAACCGGACACCTCTGCTCCGGCCATACTGTCTTAGTCATATCCTCATTAAAAGATACCGGATTATACACTAACCCAATGGCTCCGCTCTTTAATTTTATGGCTGAGATACTGGAATTATTATTAGGCAGTTCCGTACGTATTGGCTCACTCCAGTTCTCGCCGTAATCTTCTGATTTAGACAGGTAAATAAAATCCGCAAAACGGCTCCGGAACAAGGCGGTTAAACTGCCGGGTTCCGTCTCTATAATATTGGCGTGGACTCTTCCCTGGCTTTTTGGAACCGGAACTTCCCTCCAGCTCTTACCTTTATCATCGGATATCTGCATAACGGTTATATCGCTGCCGTTTCTGGAATCATCACTAAAGCAGATCCAGTTGCCAAAAATATAGCGGCCGTTTGAGAGGATCTGAATCTTTTGTCTGCAAAAGGAACCCGGACGGTTGAACATAACCTCTGTCTGGCCCCAGGTATATCCGTTATCCTTTGATATTTTTCTCCTGATTTCAGCTGTGTATTGCAGATTAAATCCGGTTTCCGTCTCCGGCGTCCTTGCGATTTGTGCCGTATACATTATCCAGATTTCTCCCTCTGGTGTCAAAAACAGAGAAGGATTTTGCTCCGAACGGGTCGGATCATCCGAAATCATAACCGGTTCGGTCCATATACTGGAACCGGCATTTAATCTGGAAAGTACAATGCTGACATCCGCATTCCCTTCATCTGTACCGGCAAACCAGCAGCAAAGCAGGTCTCCATTTGGCAGCTCTAGTAAATCAGCCGCATGGCAGCTTTTATAAGGAGTATTGGGAATCCTTGATTCTACCGTATCCATCAGGGCATTTTTATATAGCTTTCCATTTTCTTCAATTATATCAATAGTTATATATTCTCTTTCCATAGTTGCTCCCATCTTGTATCAATTCATATATATACTGATTTCATTCATGAACTGCTTCATTTGCATTCATACAGTATTTACGGTTTACATCATAACATAAACACCGGTTTAACCCTTTACGGAACCGATTAGAATACCTTTTTTAAAGTATTTTTGTACAAAAGGATAAACGCAGACAATTGGTGCCATAGCAATAAAGATCGCTGCGGCTTTCATATTATTCTGATTCAGGGTATAGCCGTTTCTGATCACATTATTAAAGACAGTTCCGGAATTACTGGAGGTAATTACTACGCTTTTTAGAATCTGCTGTATTGTCTTTAAATTATCTGATTTTAAAAACATCTGGGGAACCAGATACTGATTCCAGATACTAACGGCATTAAATAATGCTATTGTGGCCAGTATCGGTTTTGATATGGGAAGAAAAACCCGCTGCAGAGACTGAAAGTCCGTAGCTCCATCTATAAATGCCGCTTCCTCAAGTTCTGCGGGCAGCCCGTCTAAAAATGCTTTGGTTATCAGTAAAAATTGTACGTTAATCGCCCCTGGTATTATCATGACCCAGATATTATCAATAAATCCCAGGTTACTGTAAATGATGTACTGAGGTATGATACCTGCTTCAAACACCCAGGTAATTACAAACAAAGCCATAATAAAATACCGCTGTCTAAGTCTTGGTCTTGAGAGTGCATATGCCGTAAAATAAGTAAAAAGTACGGCAATGAATGTCCCTAATATCGTATAGATAAAAGAATTTCTCATACCAGTAAAGATATCAAATTTAGGATTAGAAAGAACATATTTAAAAGCTTCAAGATTAAATCCCTTAGGGAAAAAGTTTACTTCTCCTTTTGTTAAATAAGTGCCGTCACTGCTGGCAATAAAAAACACATAAAGGAATGGATAAATACATAACAAAGCAACCAATATCAGTACTGTATCATTCACGGAATCAAAGGCTGTCAGTCTTCTTTTTACCTTATTACTTAATTTCTTCAATATTTATTCACATCCCTTCCCTTAAAACAGCCTGGTTTCGGCGTATTTATTTGCTGCTTTATTCGTAAGCATTACCAGCACAAAGGCTAATATAGATTTCAAAAGGTTTACGGCAGTTCCATAACTGTAATTTGGAAAACCTGAGCTTTCAAACGCGATACGGTATACATAGGTCTGTATGACATCGGCAGTGGAATACACACTGTTATTATACATTAATAATATCCTGTCTAAATCTACGGTAAATATATTACCGACACTTATAATAAACATAGTAATTACAGAGGTTGAGATAGAAGGCAGTGTAATCCGAAACATCTTTACCCAACGGTTGGCACCATCCACCTCCGCTGCCTCATAAAGGGACGGATCAATTGCCGTCATAGCAGCAATATAGATTACTGCTGAATAACCAAACGTCTGCCATACCTGCAAAAATACATACATAGGACGAAACCAGACCGGACTGGCCTGAAAGTGAATCGCTGTTCCTCCAAAGAACTTAATCAGATTGTTTACTACCCCATTTGTCGGAGACAACATGGTAAAAAGAATACTGACCATAACCGCAGAGGATATAAAATACGGCATAAAGCTTAAAGATTGTACAAAATTACGGATTGCTTTCCGCTTTATCTCATTTAAGAATAATGCAAAGATTACCGGGATTGGAAATACGATAACCAAGGAAAGTACCGCCAGAATAATAGTATTTTTCAGAAGTTTAAGCATATAGGGATCATGGAATATTTTAATGAACCATTTTAACCCCACCCAATCGCTTCCAAATATTCCTTTGAAGGCACTGAAATTCTCAAAAGCAATTACCATTCCAAAAAGCGGGCCGAATTTAAACAATATTAAACTAAGGATGCCTGGCAGTAAAAGTAAATATAACTGCCTGTTTTTCTTGAAGTCATTTTTGATACGCTGATTCAGCGGTTTCTTTATAATAGGAATCGGTGCTGCTTTATTTCCTTTTTTCAATATTTTCATCCCTTTCTAGCTCAATCTGACAGGCTGCCCCTTAAGAGGCAGCCATATGAAATAAATACTGTCAGAATTGCATGTTATTTATTAAACGTATCCGCGTAAGCTTCCTGCTGGATTTTTTCAATATCTCCTAAGCCCATACCATCCATTTCTTTCACAAAGGCTTCCCAGTTTGCTTCATTTAATTCCTTATCACCTATTATAAAATGAGTTAAACCAGAGCATTCAGCTTCATATACAGACGCAACCAGATTCGTTAGCTGTTCCTCCTGCTCCGTTGAATAGATTAACGTAGGACGATCAAGGAAATTATCACTGATAAAATAGTTATTTGCAGCATCTGCTATGAGTTTTGTATTCCAGCTATAAAAAGCTGTCTGATCTACCGGCTTTGTAACAGTATAACGGTCACTTAAGAAAGACCATCTCTTTTCTCCAGGCTCTTTTGATTCTTCTGCTGAGTAATCAACGATAAAGGATTTAGTATTACCCTCGTTTTTAAAGCTTTCGCCTTCTACACCCCAGTTAGCTAAGGTGATACCATCTTCGCTGTAAAAATAATCGATAAATTTTAAAATTGTTGCAATCTTATCTTCATCACAGGATGAATTTACTGCTGTAACACATCCACTTTGGTAAAGAGTAGAGGTTGTAATGGGAATTGTCTTTCCATCTGCTCCTTTTAAGAAATCCAGTACCTGCATGTCATAGTTCGGGTTATTATCTGGTCCGCCGTTTGCCATAAACCATTCCGTACGGTTATAATAATCATAAAATATACTTGCGCTTCCTTCCAAGGTCTGGGATTCCCAGTCACCTTCACTATTGGTTCCGCTTATCCAGGAAGGATTAATTAGACCTTCCTCATACCACTGTTTCATGGTTTTTATCCAGTCATATGCACCGGCTGCCTTTATATCAAAAGACCCATCCTTTTCATGGTTATAATATACGCCTCCGGAGCCATTGGCATTCGCATAGCTAGCTGCTCCAAACCAGGCTGCAAAACGGAGTGCACTGTCTCTGCCGGATAACGGATAATAATTATCATCTTTTGCCCCATAATAAGCCTTTAGGGTCTGCAGCGCTTTCGTGAAGTCCTCTATCGTTTTAATAGAGGCGGCATCAATACCTGCTTCTTTGAACTGATCGGCACGATATCCGATTAAATCTGCAAAAATTGGAGATTCTTTTACCAGACCGTAGATTGCTCCATCATCACTTGAAACATAGGCTTTATAATCCGGATTCGCATCGATATAGGCCTGAAGATTTGGTGCATATTTTGTAATATACGGAGCCAAATTAACAAAAGCTCCCTGACTGCCATATACCTTTGCCTGTGCCAGATTTACCATTGCGGCATCCGGAAGGGTTCCGCTTGCGATTCTCTGGTCGACTTCCGTGTAAGTATCACTGATTTCTTCCGGTCCTTCCACATACTCAACATGAATTCCGGTATTTTTTTCTGCTTCATCATACCATTTCAGTTCTTTAATCCAGTCAACATACTGTGACCTCATAAACATAGTATAAGAACCTGCTGACGTTGCTTCCCCATCGCTGCCTGCTGTATTCTGGTTATCTCCTTTGGTTTCCCCGGTTTCAGCCGTTGTATCGCCCTCTCCCGGTTTCGTAGATGAACCACAGCCATAAAATACGGATGCTGTCATGATTAACACAAGTAACAATGCAATAAATTTCTTCTTGCTTTTCATAAAAATACCTCCCTAAATTTTTCTTCTTATCTATTATGATCAGTATGCCTGCTTGCTGATATGCCGGCACATATTCCGGCAAATAACAGTTGTTAAATGTTTCCACCTGCAAAACTGATAGCATAATCCATCGCATTTACCAGACTAAGTTCACTGGCAAGACCGGTATTAGCCTGGTCAAAAGCAGTTCCATGATCTACCGAAGTCCGGATAATCGGAAGCCCTAAGGTAATATTTACCCCTTTTACAGAATCCCATTTTTTTAGTTCCTTATTGTATACAAACCCCAACACCTTTAAAGGAATATGACCCTGGTCATGGTACATTGCCACCACAATATCATAAAATCCGCCTCTGGCTTTTGAAAAAATACTATCCGGCGGTATTGGTCCCTCCGTATTAATTCCTCTTAACTTTGCTTCCGTTATCGCAGGTATTATTTCCTCCTGTTCCTCCATACCGAACAGACCATTTTCACCGCAGTGGGGATTTAATCCGGCTACACCTATAACCGGAGATAAAATTCCCATCTCAATACAGGCGTTATTTGCAATTTCAATTACTTCCAGGATTCGTTCCCGTTTTACCCTGTCACAAGCTTCCCGCAAAGAAACATGAGTAGATACATGAACGACCCGCAGTTCCTCATAGACCAGCATCATTGTATATTTCTTAGTTGCAGTAAGTTCAGCATAAATTTCGGTGTGTCCTGAATAATGATGTCCTGCCAGATTTATTGCTTCTTTACTGATGGCATTGGTGACCGTGGCAGCAATCTTTTTCTCCATGGCCAGTTCTATCACCTTTTTTACATATTGAAAAGCTGCTTCCCCTGCCACGGCAGATATCTCACCTGGTCTTATTTGATCAGGATCCGTCAGTCCCAGGTCCAGTACATCAATTACTCCCGGCGTAAATACGGCTTCCTTCACATCTGTAACCGGATGTATTCGGAGTGCATCCATGCCAAGGACCCCTTTTACCCTGTCTAATATCGCTGCATCACCAATGACGATAGGTGCACACCGTTCGTAATAGCTGTACCGGCTTAATGCTTTTAGTGTAAGCTCTGGCCCGACACTGGCAGGATCTCCCATTGTAATTCCAATAATCGGCTTATTCTTCATTTTAACCTCATTTCCGATTTGTTCTTTACGCCTCTTAGGTTTGTGGATTACAGGTTAGATAAAAACTGTAATCTCAGTTAATTCCCAATTGCTTATATTCTAAGAGTACCTCACGAATTGCCTTGATACCCTCCGGTGAGACCTGATTAAAAGGGCTTCTGCATTTCCCTACGGGATAACCAGACAGGGCAACTGCAGTTTTTACGATTGTATTGGGATTTCCAAACTTGAAGCAATTCCTGAACCCTCTTATATTATCCTGACACTCTTTTGCTTTATCAAATTCACCCTGAATATAATTTTCATAAATCCCCACCATATTATGAGGAAAAACATTGGAGCATCCTGCAATTCCACCAGTACCTCCTGCTATGAGATTCCAAAGTATTAAAGAATCATTTCCGCTTAGTACGGAAAAATTTCTTCCTTTTGTTTTTTCAATGTACATAAGCATATTATCAAAATTTCCACTACTGTCCTTAACACCTTCAATATTATCCACCTCTGCCAGTCTTGCTACCGTATCAGGTGATAATGCATTACCTGTCCTGGCCGGTATATTATAAAGGACGATGGGTAAATCCACTGCTTGGGCCACTGTTTTATAATGTTGATATAGCTCTTCCTGTGAGGCCAAAGCAAAGGAAGGGGTAATTACGGATAATACATCCGCTCCTATTTTTTTTGCATTTTCCGATAGTCTTATGGTATCTTTTGTACTGATACAACCCGTACCTGCATAAATGGTAACTCTTTTAGCAGCTTCCTCAACTACCACAGACAATACCTGTTCTTTTTCTTCTTCACTTAATATATATCCTTCCCCATTGGTACCGGCTGTAAATATCCCATGGATTCCCGCATTTATCAGGCGGTTGACCTGATTTCTAAGCTCTTTTTCATTAATGCTTTCATCCTCATTCATGGGAGTTATTATCGGTGCAATAATTCCTTTTATCAACTCCATGTTCTCTCCAATCTGCGCCTATAACGGCTATCCAACTTCATTTCTATCATTGCATTACTTCCAGATAGAGTTTTCTGGCATCCTCTGCAGTAACCGTAGTCTTATTATTATTCAGCAGACGCTTTACTTGCATACCGTCTTGTACCAGTGCCTCCAAATCCCCAGTATTAATCCCAAAACTTCTTAGTGAGGAGGGTATTTTAAGGGTCCTGATTATTTCACTGATTTTATTCAAAACCCATTCTGCTTTTTCTTCCTGCCTTACATTGAGATTTCTTTTTGAGACTGTATCATAAATCTCTTCTAATTCTTTCAAACAGGACGGCCTATTGAATTTTAAAACCGGCAGCAGCATAATAGCATTAGATATACCATGAGGGATGTGATATCTGCCCCCCAGCGGATAAGACAGCGCATGTACCGCTGTAGTACCGGAAGCTGTAATGGCCGCTCCGGCATAAAAGGCCGCCAGAAGCATACTATTCTTTTCTTTCACTGCACCCGGATCTTCACAGGCAGGAATAATATTATCAAAAATAAGTTTTAAAGCTTCCATTGCAAACATATTACTAATGGGATTTGCCTTATTTGAGGTATAACATTCTATCGCATGGGCTAAAGCGTCAATTCCGGTTGAGGCTGCTATCTGCTGAGGCAGATTCTTTAACATTCTTCCGTCTAAAATAACCATATCTGCCAGCATTTCGGCATTTACAATTCCTACTTTAAGATTCTTTTCCGGAACAGTTACAATACTGTTGGGGGTAGCTTCTGAGCCGGTACCTGCTGTTGTAGGGATTAACAATACATCTGCAAATTTTCTGCCGATGAAGGGCTTGTCCAGTAAATCTCTCACTCCATAGGTATCCGTAGCGGCAATGGAAGCAAGTTTAGCGACATCCATTACACTGCCTCCTCCGATCCCTACAATCAGATCAGCGCCTGACCTTCTAAAATCATCGACTACCTTCTGGGCTTCATCACAGCTTGGCTCGGTGGGCAGTTCATCAAATATTATTATTTCGAGATTACAAAGTCCCAAAAGTTCCAGAGGATAATCGATAATCCCAGAGTTATGGATTCCCTTATCCGTAAATACAGCAGCTTTTTTATATTTACCCTTCAGGAGTCCTTCGATTTGTTCCAAAGCATTACTTCCGCCAATTACTTTATGAGGCATCAAGAGCATATATTGTTCTGGCATAAAACTCCTCCTTCTAAATTTAACTTCCTAACAATCTCATAAATCAATTCCCGGCTTCCAAAGCCACCGGACTTTGATATAATCCACAATTTTTGGTTTTCATAATTGATATAGGAAAGAACCGTTCCAGTATCCAGTTCGCATACAGGAAATACTTCACTGCATTGTATCTGATTAAAGAATCCCAGTAAGGTATCACCGCCTATAATCATAAGGGTATGATTTCTGTTGATTTCTAACAGTTTCTTAACAATCCCGCCTAGTCCGGAAGCGATTTTAATCCTGGTATCATGTAAGATGTTTTTCGTCCTTTCGCCCTGGTTGTTTATCGGTTCCAGATCCTCACTTCCTGTATCAAGCATTACAACAGGATGCTTCGTAAATAAGTCTTCAATGGATTCCATCCAACGGTAACCATTTTCTGATGATAGATAATCTGGCTCAAACATCTGTATCGATTTCAGCATTATTCTACCAAAACCTTGCTCCTGTGCATATTCTATCTGCTCCTGGGATATCGGATTTACACTACCGCACATGACAAATAGCGGGCCGGTTAATCTCGGTATAGTAATCTGCCTTTTTTTAAATTCCAACAATTCAGGAAGAAAGTAAGCAAGCCCGGCACATCCGGCCATAATTCTTAAATGTTTTTTTTGATTTAAGTATTCTGCTATTCTTTGCATATCTTCTTCTGATTCAGCATCAAATATACCAATTGCAGGAGTATCAAAATCTAAATCGTAGGTTTCATTCAACTCTAAAATTTCAACCCTTGTTTTCTCTTTCTCAAAAAGATCCTTTACCTCTGATGAAGCTACCGGTTCAAATGGATCTCTTCCAAATACACTTTCATCAATAGGTTGTCCGTCAATATAATGGCGACCTTTCATGGTGATACGATTCATCTGAGGATATGCAGGTATAAATGGTAAAAAGCTCTCATCACTGGCATCTAACAATGCTTTTAGTTCACTGCCTATATTCCCTCTCAGTCCGGAATCCGTCTTTTTATAGATATGAGGTACTCCTGCTGATACAGCATTCTTAGCCAGGTTATAAACCTTTTTATATGCCTCCTCACCTGACAGATGTCTTGTTTGTGCATCGATAACCAATACTTCCGCGCTGTTATCCTCAAACAAATTCTCATCCCAATTCGATGTTGTTATGATTTTAGTATTCGCTCCATATTGTGCAAATTGAATCCCTGTATCTAATGCACCCGTGAAATCATCTGAGATCATTAAAAGCTTTATCATTCCCTCTACTCCTGACTGTTTCATATTAAAACACTTACTATTATGCTGTGTCATTTTTATGCAGTTATGTTTTAATGTTTTTTCTTTATATGTATATAATATCAACTTTTTCAACATAATACAAGGTGTTTTTCGTCATTTTTCTGCTTATTATGTATTATTTTGAAACATTATTGTCATATATTGATTTGTATGTTTTATTATGATACAATAACTATTAGCTAAAATTACTTACTATCATAACAGTTATAACAGAAAGCAAAGGAAGAACGTTTTCAACTAGTATTAGCTTGCCGCAAATGCGGCAGATGGAGGTTATTTATGAAAAAAATTAAAATTTTAGGCATTGCCCCCTATGATGGTATTAAATCTCTGATGCTTCAGATTGCAGAAAGACGGACTGATCTTGAGCTTACTGCCTTCACCGGTGATTTAAATGATGGACTTGCCATCGCACAAAAGTATGAAAACTCCGGTTATGATATTATTGTATCCAGAGGTGGGACAGCAGAGTTAATACGGCAGTATTGCAAAATTCCTGTCATTGATATTTCTCTAAGTATTTACGATATATTCCGTTCAATAAAATTAGCTGAAAATTCTACGAATAAATATGTCGTGATTGGTTTTCCTGCCATTACAAAAAATGCTCACTTTATATGCGACATGCTCAATTATAATATCAATATATATACCATCCATAATGAATCGGAAGCTTCTGCTACGTTGAAAAACCTGAGTTTGGAAGGATACGACATGGTGTTATGTGACATGATTACAAGTTCACTGGCTCAAAAATACGGAATGAATGCTATCTTAATTACTTCCGGTTCCGAAAGCATTGAAGCTGCCTTCGATTTATCCATACAGATGTCTGAATCCATAAATAAAATCAAAAATGATGTTACCTTCTACAAAATGATACTGGAAAACAATCCAAGACCTTATGTAGTATTTGATGAAAATTTTGATCAGGTATTTTATTCTGGTCTGTCTTCCGAACCCGCTCCTGTATTGGCCGAAATCAAAAAAAGACTACCTGTAATATTAAACGATGGTTACCAAAAATCTTATTTTGAATATTCCGGCTTACTCTATGTACTAATAGGAACTAAGAAAACAGAAAATGAAAAAACCTATATCATTTATTATATTAATCAGCGCAAGGTTCCTCTGGCTCTTACCAAGAATGGGATTTACCACCTGAGCAAAGAAGAAGCAAATGATAAGTTCTTTAACAGCTTTTACGGTATAACGCATTCAACACAGAAGGATCTCATGACCATAGAACAATACGCCGAAAGTAATTATCCCGTTATGATAATGGGTGAAGCAGGCACTGGAAAAGGACAGCTTGCAAGACTGCTTTATGCAAAAAGCAAATTGCAGAACTGTCCTATGACAATTATAGACTGCGCAAGAATCAATTCCAGAGCCTGGGAGTTCTTAACAAATGACAACAATTCCCCTTTAAGTGATACCAATATAACCATTTATATTCAAAACATGAATTATTTAACAGATTCGCAGTTTTCAGAATTATGCAGCATTATAAAGGATTTAAACCTGCATCACAGAAATCGGATTTTCTTTACCAATTCCATTGAAAATGAGGAAGCCTTAAAACGCTGTGAAAAGGTGATTAACAGTCTTTCCTGCCTTACCCTTAGAATACCGCCTTTAAGGGAACACAATGAGGATATACCTAATCTGGCCAGTTTATATATCAGTGTTCTTAATATGCGTTTTGCAAAAGAAATTGTAGGTCTTGAGCCAGATGCCATAAAGCTGCTTCAGGATTATAACTGGCCCTATAATTACGATCAATTTAAACGCATCGTAAGCAGCTTAGTCACTACCGCAAATTCTTCTTATATTACAGCTTCAGCTGTGAAGGGATTTTTAAACAAGGAATTATCCAATACCGTTATCGGTAGCGCGGATAAAATATACGTGAATCTGGACCAGACACTGGAGCAGATCAATATCGATATCTTAAAGATTTTGTTGCATCAGGAGGAGAATAACCAGAGTAAGGTTGCGAAGAAACTGGGTATCAGCCGTTCTACTCTTTGGCGTATGCTCCAGAAGTTAGAATTACCGCAATAAGCATACTATCATAACAGTTGTAACTCAATAATTTATAAATATTACTGCATATAGATACTATTTATTTTTAACAAAAAACAGAACCCTGTGAATAGTTATGGGCCTATTCCCTGGTTCTGTTTTTTGCCGTTTAAGGCAGTCCTATATACAATATATTTAACAATACTTGAGCTAATTAGCGTTTGATAATTTCATCCCTGCCTGGTCCGTTGGATACCAGGGTAATCGGTACTTCGATTTCTTTCTCGATGAACTCAATGTATTTTCTGCAGTTTTCCGGAAGGTCTTCATACTTTTTAATTCCGCGGATTTCCTGATTCCAGCCCGGTAATACTTCGTAAACCGGTTTTGCTTTTGCTAATTTAACTGTAGTGGGGAAATCTTTTGTCACGACACCGTCAATTTCATAACCTACACATACCGGAAGTTCCTTAAGATATCCTAAAACATCCAGAACAGTTAAGGCTACTTCTGTGGCTCCCTGCATTCTACAGCCGTATCTGGTAGCTACTGCGTCAAACCAGCCCATACGTCTGGGTCTTCCGGTGGTTGCACCGTATTCACCGCCATCACCGCCGCGTCTTCTTAATTCGTCTGCTTCATCACCAAAGATTTCACTTACGAATTCGCCTGCACCTACTGCGCTTGAGTATGCCTTGGCAACTGCTATAACATTCTTTATCTCATAAGCAGGTATTCCTGCACCAATTGCTCCGTAAGCTGCTAAGGTGGAAGAGGAAGTAACCATGGGATAAATACCGAAATCCGGATCTTTTAATGCACCTAACTGACCTTCCAACAAGATACTTTTTCCATTCTTAATTGCCTCATGTAAATAAGCAGCCACATCACAAACGTAAGGTTCAACCATTTTTTTGTAATCTAATAATAAGTTATATAATTCATCGGGATTAATGGCCGGTTTGTGATACATATGCTCTAAAATGATATTCTTCATTTCGCATACACGGTCAACTTTTTCCCTTAAGGCTTCCGCGTCAAAAAGTTCAGATACCTGAAAACCAATTTTCGCATATTTATCAGAATAAAAAGGTGCTATACCTGATTTCGTGGAACCAAAAGATTTTCCGCCAAGTCTTTCTTCTTCATATTGATCAAAAAGAATGTGGTACGGCATCATAATCTGTGCCCGGTCGGATACTAAAATCTTAGGTGATGGAACACCCCTGTCAACGATGGACTTAATCTCGTTAAATAAATAAGGGATATTAAGAGCTACACCATTGCCGATAATGCTTGTCGTGTGGTCATAAAAAACGCCGGAAGGCAGTAAATGCAATGCAAACTTGCCGTATTTATTAATAATTGTATGACCTGCATTACTTCCGCCTTGGAATCTTACGATTATATCAGCTTCCTGTCCTAACATATCCGTAATTTTGCCTTTTCCTTCGTCGCCCCAGTTAGCGCCAACTATTGCTTTTACCATACCAAATTCCTCCTATTTCATTCATTCTTTCGAATATTACATACAAAGTATTTTCGCTAATCTGCTGCAATATTCTTTTTATTTCAAAAAAATGGCATTGTAACAAAACCTGCTACAATGCCTTATTACTTTCTTATTATAATCTAAGGAGTAGCATAAGTAAAATCAATATTATTTATATTAGTCATAATTTTTACTTATGCTCTTGTTTGTTTTTTACCCATACTTTTGCTCTCATCTAACTGCATGAAAAAAACATAAGTGAATGGACATTTATAAATATTAGTAAAAATGATTATCGATTAGAAATGTATAAATGAAAATATTATAAATGATTAAGATTTTTAATAATTAAAATCAAAATGATCAAAATTATAGATGATTAAAAAAATAATAAATGATTTAGGAAAAGAATACTAAGCTTATCAAACATAGCATTATCAAGGTTTTCTAAATCATCACAAAGCAAAAACATCAAGTTTATCAATAAGCATGTAACTACAAATTTTAAGTACTATTTAATAAGACAGCAGATAGATATCCGTTAACACCTCTGTGCTGCTGCTTGCTATTTTCTGATTAAATTCTTCGTCCGTTATATCATTTCTGTCTGCCAGATAAACTATTTTTTTATTCTCTTTCTCATAGGTATTAATAAACTTATACTCCTTCTTATATAGCTTATCACTATTTCCCGCATAAGCATCCCTTGTCTTATCTTCAAACACAAAGTATTTATTACCATCATATATCACATCCGTTATAATGGGATCACCTTCCATCGTATAGTTTACTCTCCGCAGATATCCCACGATTCCATTATACGTATTCTGTACAAAATTATTCAGGACCTCTTCACCCTCCGTCTTATCAAGCCCTATTACAAAACAATTATCTTTTACTGCTTCTTCACTGGTATACTCTTTCGGGAGTTTGTCCGTTGGAGGCCAGTTATCCTTTACCGGCTCAAGGATTTCCACCTTGTCTGCCCATAGTTGTCCAGGATAGGATTCTGCAATATTTCCGCCATAGGTTATCTTTATTAAAGTACCCATGGTGACCTCAAGAGAAGGTGCACCGTCGTAATGAACGGAGAAGGGTTCAAAGGAGCGCATGCCGCTGTTATCATAGGCTGCAACCATAAAGCCAGTATCATTTTTTGATATGACTATACTATTAAGTGTAGCAGAATTATTTTCTGTGGTTTCTGCTGTTGTGGTTTCTGCTGTTGTGGTTTCTGCTGTTGTATTTCCTATGTCAGAATCCTTAGATTCCTTGATAAAACTACAGCCAGTGCATATATATAGAATTAGCAACAGACCTATTATCTGCTTCATGCGGTTTCCCTTCTTTCCTTGACCGGTTAATTTATTATCTTCTTTCCCATTAACACCATATCATCATAACTGCAAAAGCCTCTTTTTTTATAGAATCCTTCTGTCTCCTCTCCTTTGGAGGTAAACAGAATAATCTGATCAATGCCTTTATTCTTTAACCGTAGTTCAAATTCTTCAAAAAGCTTCGTACCAATTCCTTTGCCTCTAAGAGTGTTGTCTACACAAAATTCTTTCACATTAAAATGTACTCCATTATAGTATTGTTCTTTACTGCCTAAAATCATACCTATAATTTTGTCATTTTCACAGCAGACCAACCCATAAGCACCCTCACAATTTATCATCTGGGTCAGTCTTTTTGCTGCTGTTGCTGTTGTCCAGGAATCACACCAGGGCGGAGAATTAAAAGCATTTACATATAATTCTGAAATTTTATCTATGTATTTTAATGTTAAATCAAAGTATTCCATGCAGTATCCCTCTATCTTCTTCCCCCAATTTGTCCGTAATCTTCTCGTTATAACAGTTCTCCAAATATCACAGGCAGCTTAGTCCAGATATCTGGTAATTATATCTCCTTTTCCGTCATCACCTTAATATCATGTTCCTCCAATTTTGCAGCAGTGATACCTTTACCGTCAATCAACTTCCCAGAAAAAGTTCCGTCATAGATTTTACCAAAGCCGCAGGAGGGGCTGTTGCTTTTTAAAATCGCAGTTGTACAGTCCAACAGTTTGGCTATCTTTACGGCTTCCTCCGCTCCTTTTTCAAATTGTCTGGTAACATCAACCTGATCTTTATTTATTGCTCTGCCATTCATTAGCTCCACCGGTGTACGGGGCGTTGTTAAGCCCCCTAGTTGTTCGGGGCAGACCGGGATTAAATTATGGTTGTTCTTTAATTTTACAACCGCCTCATTTAAAATTCCTGTCCCCTGGTATCTGCAATCAACACCTAGCAGACAGGCACTCACCAATATATTCATATTATATCCCTTCCTTTCCATTATACGATTACAATCATTCTTCTCTTACAGGAGGCACAAATAATTCAAGTAATTCCTCCAATTCCGTTACCGTGTAATCCGGTTCATAACTCTCTGACAGAGGATGCTGCATTCCGCCAAAGCCCTGTTTGATCCAGACCGTTATCATTCCGATCTGGTTTGCCGGATAAATATCATTATCCAGCCGGTCTCCTATCATAACTGCTTCACTTGACTTACACCCAGCCAGTTCAAGGGCCTTTAAATAGAATCTGACATCCGGCTTTTCCAAACCTTCTTCTGCTGAAGATAGTACCAGATCTATATCATCCATTAACCCAAAGCCCCTTAGCCGTTCTATCGTTCCCGCCGTTTGGTTGGCTATAACCCCAATTTTGTAATAGGAATGCAGTTCCTTAAGAACACTTTTTGCAGCAGCATAGGGTACCTCCAGTTCTTTTTCATAAGGTTCGTAATAATCGATACCAAAGGATTTTAGCGCAGTTACATAGGGCTGGCAGTAATCCCTGGAAGCCTGTACCATTGCCTCGTATAAATTATCATAAGTAAGCTTCCATTTACTGCCATGAAAGCGGCTTACCGTGTTCTTAATCCGGTTTTCATGACATTTATCTTCATTAATGAGAGTATATCCCACATCAAAAAACAACCATTTCACATTATCCATCAGAGTATCCCTTTCAACCAATATAAATAGTCCGTGAAATTTCTTCCCTCTATCTTATATTAATCTATTTCCGATGAACTATCAACAAAAGTCTCATCCCTCTACCAGGTATTTTCGTACAAGCCCTCAGAAATACCAATAAACTTATCCTGTTAAAGCAAAGATTTTGGAATTAACTAGCTGATTAATCAATACTATAGTAAAAATAAGTAAATACTCAAAGGGGTAACTGTGTATATACATGTTGTACAACCAACTGACACGATTGAATCCATTGCCGCCAGTTATGGTGTTTCTGCTGCCAGCATAATCTTAAGCAACGGACTGATTAATCCCTATAACTTAGTTTCCGGGCAGTCAATTGTAATTGCATACCCCAATCAGACCTATACCGTACAGGAAGGGGATTCCCTGACAGGTATTGCCGCGGCTTTTCAGGTTCCGCTTATGCAGCTGCTTCGAAACAATCCGTTTCTATCAAACAGGGAGTTTATTTATCCCGGAGAGACCCTAATCATCAGCTATAACACCAGCGGAACCATTACCACCAATGGCTTTGCTTATCAGTATATCAACCTGGATACCCTTAGAAAGACTTTGCCTTTCCTGACTTACCTCTCGGTTTATAATTACAGGGCTACCGGGCAAGGAGGTATTGCCAGCTATTATGATGATTCGGAGTTAATAAGGATTGCAAAAGAGTATGGAACCCTTCCTCTTATGTTACTTACAACCCTGACCATCCAGGGTGAACCTAACCTTCAGATTGCCTTTGATATCCTGACAAATGATACTTATCAGAGTCATTTTATAGAAGAAACCCTTACTATTTTAAAAGAAAAAGGATTTTACGGAATTAATATCTTTTTTAATTATTTAACTCCGGACAATCAGAAAATATATGATGATTTTGCGGTAAAATTATCAGACGCCCTGAAGCAGGAAGGATATCTGCTATTTATTACGGTTAATCCTAATGTCAGCCTGACCGGTACTGATATATCCGGTCAAATAGCAGATTATACGAATATTGGCAGTCAGGTTAATAATATGACCTTTCTAAGTCTGATCTGGGGGACAAACAACGGGCCTCCTCTGCCGGTTATCTCTCTTAATGTCATTGACCAATTTCTTAATCATGTTACGGCAGAGGTGAATCCTGGGGTTATTGATGTTGGAATACCAATTATCGGTTATGACTGGCCGCTGCCATATGAGGCAGGTGTAACCGTAGCCAATGCACTAACAATTAATGCATCTTTGACTTTAGCCAATGATGTGGATGCCAATATTGATTTCGACATTAACAGCCAGACTCCGTATTTCTTTTATAATGAGTATAGTATTGATGAACCTATCGAACATATAGTAAGGTTTGTTGACGCAAGAACAATTGATGCTCTGCTGAATTTAAAGATGGTATATGATTTTAGGGGAATTGGTGTCTGGAACATCATGGTGTTTTATGAGCAGCTGTGGTTAATTATCAACTGTCAGTATGAAATAGTGAAACTCCTGTCTGATCAATAAAACGGACCATCCTTCTTATTTTCGCTGATTACCGCAGTGTATAAGCTTCAAAATCCGAGACTTACAGCACTTAACAAAAAGGACCGATGCTTGATCATAGTTTTCCTGCTTTTGCAGTGTCTTCTATCATTGCATATCGGTCCTTTAACTAAAACCCCGTTTCTTACAGTTAAATACTTATAACTTACATTGTGCTTATCCATGTATCATAACTGGAATGGTATGAAGAGGAGGCTGCTTAGTTTGATGAGTTATTCTACTGTTATTTTAAACAATCTTGCCATATAATCCCCGGAAATGGTCACGCCAAGGGAAGACCTTTTATTTTCCCAGTGATAAGGTACTTCGGAATAGGCGGGATAAACACAGCTGACTTTCACCTCCTGACCTTCTAAGGAAGGTACCGGCAGGTTAATGGTATGATTCTCCCCTTCCCTTCTCCACACTGCAAGATAGATAGTTTTATTGCAGGTTAGTCCAAAACTTACCCACTCATCAGAATAGTCAGATAATCCCAGAGGCCATATGGGAAGTCCAGTCTTAAGTTCCTGACGGATGGATTTATAAACATCCAGGGCTTCTTTCACCAAAGCTTTCCGCTCTGGGCTTAAATTCGCCAGGTGTCCGCTTTGATGGATGCGAAGCAGCATGGCATTCACCATATTAAATACTACCTCTTCCTTATCCCCCTGTGCCAGAGGATACGACCAGATTGCACTTTGCTCCGGTGTCAGTCCCGTAGGGGAATTAGCGGCTATCGTACAATAATAGCGGTAATTATCCTGATCGCTGGTTGACTGTATGCTGTAGCGGGACAGCATTGCATAGTCAATTCGAAGTCCTCCGGAGGAACAATTCTCAATGATCAAGTCCGGATATCTGGCAAATACACCGTCCAGCCAGGCAAGATAGGCTCTCTCATGGGACAGCAAGCCCTCCCCTGCACTGTCTGCTTCCCGCTCTGTACCGATTCCAGGTTCAATATTGTAATCCATCTTAATATAGCCGACACCATAATCCTTCACCAGGCGGTCTATTACACTGTCTGCATAGGCGGTAACCTCTGGATTTCTGTAATCCAGCTGATACCTGCTTCTGTCATAAACTTTTTTGCCATGTCTGGTAAAGAACCAGTCCTCTGGGACTTTCTTCGCTATGGGGCAGTTAATCCCCATAACCTCAAGTTCCAGCCACACCCCAGGAATCATGCCTTTTGCCCGAATATAGTCCGTTACTTCTAAAAGACCGCCCGGAAAGCGCTTACGGCTTTCTTTCCATTCACCTACCTCATCCCACCAGTCACCGTCTGCATACCACCCTGCATCAATGCAAAAATATTCACAGCCGGTTTCTGCTGCCGCATCCACTAGTGGAAATTCCTGTTCTGCCGTAGGATCCCCCCAAAGACAGTTCATATAATCATTAAAAATAATCCTCAGGTTTTCATTATCTGCATTGCCACGGCGGATTCGCCTGCGGTACTGGGTAAGACTTCCTACGGCGTCTTCAAAGCCCCTGCCGGTTACACCTACTGCTACCGGTACCGTGGTAAAGGAGTCACCCGGCTTTAAGTGTTTATACCAATGGGAGTAGATTTCATTGGGTCCGCTAATACCCAGATATAAATGTCCGTTCTGATCGCCAATTTCCCAATGCCAGGAACCATTATTTTCAATCTGCCAGATTAGTCCCGTTCCGGTTTCCCTGTTTTCCAGATATGCCATGGGAAGATATTCTTTAGACGACCAGTTGCCTGTATTAGAAACCCTGATCATATTAGAGGAACGCTGCTCCTTCGCCGGCTGTACCAGTTCCATTCCAAGTTCCGGGAGGGTATATTTCTTCCAGTTCATTTCCCTCTGCCAGCTGTTATGAGGCACCCAGATCTGCATTTTTTCATCCCGTTTAAGCTTTCCTTCTTTTTCGATTCCCTCATAATTAAAGGAGGAAATATAGTCAATCGTCTGTATCTCTGCGCCGCCGTTTATTACCTCATTCCAAAATCGTACTACAGGCAGCCCCTTATAAAACTGCATGTGGGCATATACATAAACCTTAGTAATTTCATCCATCAAAGTAAATACCAGTTTACGTCCCTTTTCATTCTGCTCATCAACATGTGCGATATAACGCATATGATAACCCGGCGCGGTGACAATATATTTATTGCCATGGCGCTCATATGGACGGTCATAACCTGCCAGATTCAGTTCTACAAATCGGAACCCATACTCCGTTGAGGATGCTATGATATCCTCTTCTTTAAAAAGTGTTGCACCAAAGTGCAGAAGTTTAAAACATTTATCGTCTGCAATTTCAAATACGGCATGGATACCGTTTTCTAATATAGTAATTCGTTCCATCTTGCTTTCTCCAATCTATCTTTACTTTTATCTTTACTTATACCACTATATCATGGGGCAGTAGTGTTTATGTTCTATCATATATTTTTCTGACCTCACGTTAGTACTCCATATTTTTTTCGTTAATGCTTATTTTCCTTCATCAGTACTGCTTTATATCTTTGTTATGCTTCTTTGTTATGCTTCTTTGTTATGCTTCTTTATATCTTTGTTAATGCTTCCTTAGGTTTATTCGACGGCTCTTTTTTCTGTCCTTTCATAAATGTAGAATACATCCAATTATACTTTTTATTCTAACAGTATGACTGAATTATAAAATGCTTCTAGGCGACAGTTTCTTATCCGTAAGCGACTATTGAAATTTATAGCTGATATGCTATGATAAACGTTAGAATTATATTGATTCCTTGCGAAACATATCGTTATGGAACACTACAAACAATTGATACGAAAATTCAAAGTTTTAGCTGCCTTCCGGGCACATCAGAGTTTACAATTACCTAAGAAATTAAACTGGAAAGGAGATTGATATTATGCATTTTTATCTGAAAACAGACCATTTTCCCAAATCCTCCTTTATGAACCGCAGTATTTATCCGGAGGACTGGATGCATTTTCCCAGGACTCCAGGTGAATTTATGCTGTTTTTAATTAATGACGGGACCTTATATATCCGCGAAGACGATATCAACTATGAGCTGCATACAGGTGATATGCTATTATTAGAACCCGGGCGTTTTCATGTGGGATATCAGTGCTCTTATGTGGACTATTATTTTATTCATATGCCGGCAGATACCTTTGCCGCTGTAAATCTTGAGACTGTCTATGAGCTTAACCGTTATTACAGACAAAATAAACACAACTATTTTAAAGCCAGTCCCTTTGACTATGAACTCTATGATTCCTGTAAGGGGCTGCTGCCTAAGACTATGCATATAGACTCTGCTGCTATGACCACTGTCCGTAGGTCCATGGACGAAGTAATAAAAGCCTTATCTACCAGGGATGCGTTTTACAAGTTCATTTGCTCCAAAAACATTCTGGACATATTAATCTGTTTACTCCGCTGCTATTCTGCACAGACCTTTTCAGAAAGTTCAGAGGCAGAGCCACACTCAAAAGGCGACCTCAGGGTAGACGATATTCTTTTCTATCTGCAGCAAAATTATCACACGAAAATTACTGGAAAAGAACTGGAAACCCGGCTGCATATGAATTTTGACTACTTAAACCGGATATTTAAACAAAAAACCGGAATTACCATATTTGAATATCTAAAAATCCTACGGATTAACAAATCCAAGGAATTGTTAAATAACAGCAATATGAAACTATATGAGATTGCAGCCCTTACCGGCTTTCCCAATGAGTATCATTTCAACCGGGTATTTAGTGATACAGTCGGTACATCTCCCGGGAAATACCGGCGGAAGGTCGCAAGACTCAAGAGCTGACGCGCACACATCCGTGACACTTTTTTATTAAGCCTCCTGTACATCTGACATACCTCCTGCATGGAATACTTTTTATCGTAGAGGATAATTCAGAGAACCTTTTGTATAAAATAAAAGGGTCTGATACAAAATTCATCTCTCAGCAATTTTGTATCAACCCTTTATAATTTTATATAGTTAGCTCAACCTTCGTAGTAAAAAACTTAAAACCAGATTATATCAGCATTTAACCCGGTATTCTTCAATTAATTCTAGAAATTCTTTATTCGTTCGCAGAAAATCATATTCTGTACTGCTTTCCATCGCAGAAAGCGTCACTGGTAATAATTGCTTACCATAGTCTTTTGTATCTTCTTTCTTCTCTTCTTCTTTTCCCTCCACGGTTATAAAGATATGGCGGTACAGGGGAATTTTTTTTAACTCCCAGGGTATCAGCATGGCAGAAAGCATTGATTTTAGAAGGGATATGCTCTCCTCTACTTTCTTTTGTTCAAGCGCAATCTCTAATGGTATAATAAAGCGATTCATACCCCACAATTCAAATAATTCACTAAATTTTCCATTAATCTCTCCCAACCGCGAGGCATTCTGACTGTTTCCTTCCTTTAACTCAATTTTTACTAAATTCACCAAGATACCATATATTTCATTTACTTCCTGTAGTAATTTCCGTTCCAGTAATCCAGCGGCTTCGGCATACTTATTCTGCCTAACCAAAAGTTTGGCCATAAAAAATCTTTTATCCAAATCACTTCGGTCTGGTAATAACTCTAACATTGCCTGGGCTTTCTCATCTTCCATCTGATTCATATATTTCGAAATCAGCATATAAATGGCTTTATTGCGAACCTGTTCATCATCACTTTTGGCAGCTCGCTCATATAAAGCAGTAATTTGCTTCCTATAGGGTTCTTTATCCTCAATTTCTATTCCATACAGCATAAGAGCCCCTTCTAACGTCATTGCCATTGTTTGAATCAGTGCATCACAACTTGGATATTCCTGTATTTTATCCATAGCCATAGTAAAACCACTCTCATAACCATTTTTACGGATTGCCTCCACTACTTCATTACTAAAGTAGCCGATTTCTTTTTCCGAAAGTCCTTCGTTAAAGCATAGCAGTGTATTTAAATCAATTTTTAGTAATCTGGCCAGTGGGGGCAGTAAGGATATATCCGGATAGGTAGTTCCTTTTTCCCATTTATTAACGGCTGGCGCGGTTACTCCAAGATACTCGGCAATCTGTTCCTGGGTTAGTCCGATTTCTTTTCTTTTATCCCGAATAACGATATTCATAGACATATGAATCATCTCCCAATTCTAATATTATGAAAAGGCCTTTCATTGATTATAGTTTACAGGAGAATTCTTGTCTTTGCAATTGAATGGTAGTTAAATAGCAGGCAGGAAAATTAACCATTAGTTAAGATTGCTGTTGGTGAAAATTTTGTCACATACCAAATTCTTTAGATTTTAATTCGTATTTCCCTCAAATGAAACCTTATACTTGTTAAATTCCTTTCCATCTGCATTAAAGATTAGGTTTACTGAGTTTAGGTAATCTTCATCGTTATTGTATAAAGGTTCATGATATATTCCAATCACATCATCATTCATCCAGAGATATACTTTAACTTCTACAACCGGAGGATTTTCTGGAACTTTAACATCCTTTCTAAAACTGAATGTTAAACTCAAATTTTTATTATCATCTAAATCGCCCGTATATTCGATATAATCATCTAAATTATTTAATAACGTTAATGCATCTACATTTTTATCAATAATCGCTTCATTTGTTGACTTTTTACTACATGCAGTGCAACATAAGGCAAGTAAAAAAAAAGTATGAAATATTTTTTCATATAAAACAATCCTCCCCTAATTATTGATTAGTCAAATGCACTTTCACACTCAAAACCATTTCGCTGCTGTTTTCCTTTATTTTGCACTAATGGTATCTACAATCGACATATTGTGAATCCGTTTCGCCGGCCCCCTTACCGCAAATATAACCGAAATAAGTACAATCCCAATGATAATCCCAAGTTCAACAGATGGAAGTTTCCAGTGTTCTCCCCAATAGGATGTTATCATTTTTTCATATAGAAGTTTGTTTAGGAATAATCCTACTATACTTCCGCAGATACCTCCTGATATTGCATAAGTAAATGCCTCTGCAAGAATCATTGTATCAAGCTGTCTGCTGCTAAGACCGATAGCGCGTAATGCACCATACTGCTTTGTACGTGCTGCAACACTCATAGCTGTGCTGTTTACAATATTAAAGATTGTAATTAAGGCAATTAAGGTCATAAATCCATAGAGGAACAGTCCAAAGGAATAAAATGAGCCTATTACGCTGCGATTGCCCAGGCGTTCGTCTGAGAACGTGAATTTCGAACCGGCTAATTTATTAATTTGATTCACATTTTCCTCAGTAGCATTTTTATATAATTGCATATCTATTATGGTATAATCCGTTTGCCCAGTGAGCTGTCGAAAGGTTTTCTCAGAGCAGATAATAGTTCCGACCTCCGGTGCGCTATTGAATGGACTGGAAGAAAGAGAACCAACTATTTTAATATTCCCGGAGCGATTTCCTATGTGCAGAGTAACCAAATCACCCACTTGTATGGTATTCTGCGGTTTAAAAACAATTAATCCGGTATTGTCCTGTTGCATAACCTCATTAACAGAGCCTTTTAGCATATAATCCTTTGCCCATCCAAATTGAGTTTTCTCATAAGAAATCAAATCAACCTTTTTTTCTATGCCATTTACTGTAACCGGCAGGTTGTAAGCAAACATCCGACCGTATGCCCGTTTTACCCCAGGATTTTTTTTGATTTCCCCTAACAGTGAGCTGTTTATAGAACTAGTATTATCAAGGCTTATTATAGATAAATCGGGGGTCCAGGGTTTTAAGGGCCGAAGGGCATGATTCATAAAGTCTATTGTGACTGAAAACGATAGAAAAAGAATGATACTAAGGGAAAAGGAACCGACCATTAATATAAAATTCTTCTTACTTGATTTTGCATGATGGATACCCAGGGCAGTATCTATTTTAAATAATGCAGTATTGGCAGCCCCTTTGACGGGACGTAAATCATTGGCGTTACCTGATACTGCCATCAGCGGTGAAACCTTCGAGGCTTTCTTTGCCGGGGAACGGGCGGCAAGCAAAACTGTCAGAATACCTACAATGATACCGGCTAAAATACTTGGTAAGCTTATGGCAAAGGCAGGCATTCCCATAAAGTAATCCGGGCTTAATACTTTAAGTACCCCACACAATACCCATATTATAACGATTCCCACAAGTATCCCATATGGAATTGCAAATCTGCACCAACTAAGTGCTTCCTTACGAACTAGTTTCATAATCTGTTTTGTTGTTGTGCCAACACAGCGCATCATTCCAAAAAACTCGGTCCGCTGGGTGATGTTGCTGTTAAGACTACTCGTAATCATCATGACACCAGCTAGTAAAACTAATAAAAACAAGATAAAGGCCGAACCATAAATCTGCATCATAAAAGCAGAACCGCTTTGTCCAAGTAAGCCAAGAAGCTTTGTATTTTCACCTACCTGATTTTTGGACAGTCCAAGCTGTGCTTTTAAGTCACGGATTACTTGTTGTATGTTGCAGTGGGTGGAAAACTGCACATAATAGACACTGTTATAATCAGCGGGCTGCCCTTTTGTAACTCCAGGATATATAGAACGGAATTCTTTGGTGGTAAGAAAAACACCAAAAGAATCTTCTTCCAAGTTTTTTGATACATTATTCATAAAGCCTGAAATCGTATAGGAGAGACTTTTTCCCTCCGGCGCAGTTATAGATATCTGATCTCCGATTTTAAGTCCGAGCTTTGTTTTTGCGTTCTCACTAATCAGTGCTTCTTTATCCGTTTTAGGGAATACGCCATCTTTCATAAATCCTGTCTGCATCTTGGCAATAAAACTTTTGTCACTTCCGCCAATAATAACCTTCTTGTCTGCCAACGTATATCCCTGGTCTCCCCGGAAATTAAGGACACCATACCAGGAAAAAGCCGTTACCTCAGGGCGTGCAGAGATTAAAACCGCTTCTTCCTCACTGATATCCTTAAAAACTGCATGCCAGTTTCCATCTTCCATACGTGCCTGCATAATTTGGCTGCGTATGAACATATCAGCCATGCCAAATATAACAGTAACCATAAACACTGCTAAAACAATACAGAAAATGGACATCCTGTTTTGACGTCTATGTACTTTTGCTGAAATTGGGACAAGCTCAAGATAACTTTTCATTCTTTTTCCCTCCCAAATCCGTAAGTACACCGTCTGATACCCGCAGTACACGGTCTACCGAAGCGGTCAGATTGTTATTATGAGTAATCATTACAATGGTCTGCTGGTAATAGCGGGAGGCTTTAACCAATAAATCCATGACATCCTGACTATTTTTGCTGTCTAAATTACCGGTAGGCTCATCGGCAAGTATCAATTTGGGTCTGGTAATCAGTGCCCGCCCGATGGCAACGCGCTGCTGCTGTCCGCCGGATAATTGGCTGGGCAAGTGGTGGCGGCGATCGGTAAGTCCCAAAACTTCCAGGATTTCCTCCACTGCTGCCGGTTCCGGTCTTTGGTAATCTAAAAGAATTGGAAATATTATATTCTGTTCCACTGTTAACTCTGAAATCAACTGAAACGACTGAAAAACAAAACCGATATTACGTCGTCTGAATATTGTCTGCTGTTCCTCTTTCATAGAAAATAAATCTTTCCCATCCATAAAGATGTTGCCGGAGGTGGGCATATCCAGCGCACCGATACAATTTAACAGTGTACTTTTACCAGAACCGGACTCACCGACTACTGCTGCGAATTCTCCCTGTTCCACCGTAAAGCAAACATCCTTTAAGGCCTCTACCAGGCTTTCTCCTTTTCCATAGGTTTTACATAAATGCTCTACTTTTAAAATTTCCATTCTCCAAGTACCTCCTTTTCTTAAAAAGAATATCACGGATGCCTTACAGTCTGGTGAATAGCAGCTTACAATTCTGTAAGAAAGGAAATTACAAACGTAGTTCCCTCATTTAAACTACTGTGAAAAGAGATAATTCCTCCTTGTCCCTCAATAATTGATTTTGTCAGGGACAATCCAAGACCAACACCCTGGGTATCCAGAGATTTTTCACTGTGGTAAAACCGCTTGAAAATATGATGGATATCCTCTGGCGCAATGCCTGAACCATTATCATTTATATATATTCGAAACATAGCCGGAGTGTGTTCCCAGGAAATGCGAATAACACCTCCATAGTCTGTATGATCCAAAGCATTTTTTACAATATTCTCAATGGCTTCACTGGTCCATTGTACATCACAGATAACCGTGTCTTCCCGTGAACCCTCTACTAAAATTTCTTTTCCCTCCTTCTCTGCCCTTGGTTTTAATTCACGGACAGACTGGGAAATCAGTTCTGAAACCGGACAGACCTCCTTTTCAAATACAATACTTCCAGCATCTAAGCGGGTGATTTTTAACATGGCTTGAATCAATTGCTCCATCCGTTGTAGGGCCTGCCCGGTCTTTTCCGAATAAACCTTTACGAGCTCCACATTCTCCGGCTCCTCGGTTATAATTTCATGATACATAATAAGGGCGGTAAGAGGGGTTTTCAACTGATGGGAAATATCTGATATGGTATTCTTTAAAAACTCTTTTGTTTTATGCTCTGTTTCATTTTTCGATTGCAGTATGGTAGCCAGCTGATCGACAGATGCAAAAAGACGGTAGATCGTTCCTTCTTTCATATGGGGTAAATGCTTCGAAAAATCCCCTTCGGTAAAACGGGCAATTACTTGTGTCGCTTGCCCATATAGTTCCTCTCTTTTCTTAAGGAAGGCATATGCTCCCCCAAAGAGCAACACAGCCAATACCATACCTGGAACAAGCATACCAAATCCCATGGTCTGTTTTAGTTCTGAAACAAAGGGAAGAAACCTGCTTGACGTATGTTTGGTAATCCCGAGGGTAACAAGAAACTTTTCTCCCTCCCTGCTGCTTAAGGTATTGGTTATCGCTTTTGCAATGATATCCTTTGATACACCCTGATCTAAAAGAGAGGCCGCAACCGCTCTGTCATGGGATAAAAACATATTTTGAGCGGCTTTCACCCAAGCTGTATACAATAGGGTACCGGATAAAAATAGCAGCAGAAGGAAGAGGGCAAGGTAAATTCCAAAGTTTCTATGCTGTTTATCACGAAAAATATTCATTCAGACACCTCAATCCATTGATAACCAAAACCCCGTACCGTAATCAGATGTTCCGGATGGGAAGGGTCAGCCTCTACTTTTTCACGAAGACGCCTTACATAGACAGAGAGGGTATTATCGTCCACAAAATCTCCCCCGCTGTCCCATAATTCATTCAATACTGCACTACGGGTTACCACCCGGTTCGCATTTCTTACCAGCAGACAGATTAAGCGGTATTCTCCACTGGTCAACTCAAGAGGTTTTCCTTTTAATATGACCCTGCTGCCCAAAAGATCAATTGAGATATCACCACACTTTATAATAGTATTATTATTTTGACTGGATACACCCGTCCGGCGCAGCAGGGCACGGATACGGGAGCAAAGTTCCCCTAAACGAAATGGTTTTGTAATGTAATCATCCCCGCCGCTGTCTAACCCTCTGATAATGTTGACTTCTTCATCCGATGCTGTAAGAAAAATAATTGGTATCTGGCTTCCTTGCTTTCTTACTTTTTCACAAACTTCAAAACCTGTTCCATCCGGAAGTGTTACATCAAGTAACATTACATCATAAGTTCCAAGCTTCGGCAGGAAACTCACCGCCTCTTTTACCGTCCGGACAAGTTCAACCTCAAAGCCGTTCCGGTTTAGTGAGTATTTCAACCCGTCCACTAAGCTAATATCGTCTTCTAAAAGCAAAATTCTATTTGTCATAACTTTAACCCCATTAAACTTTTTCTTTCAGTATATAAGCAGTATCCAATAAAATCAATTAGTTTGCTGTAATTCATAGGAATATCCTGTAAAAGAAGGGGTAGATTCACGCAGACTTTTCATAATACTTGACTAGATAAAAGTATATATTTTACTCAATAATTGCCTAAAGAAAAGCCTGCCGAAAATTCGGCAGGCTTATTTGTAATATGATTTTTTAGGCATCTTCGAGACCTATTATAAGAAATGTCCCCTAAATTAAGAAAGCCAGGTATATTTATTTTGTTGTACTTCCAAATCCACCGTTTCTTATTTCTTTGGCTTCATCATCTATGGTAATGCCATATTCTACAAAGATTCCCTGCATGAATCCGGTTCCTGCCTGGATTTCAACGGTTTTCCCTTCCTTGGTGTCGTTCGTTACCTTAGCAAATATATGACCTTCATTATCCGAATAAAAGTAATCACTGTCTATAATTCCTACGGTATTATTCATCTGAAGGCGGAATTTAAAACCAAGACCGCTTCTTGGATAGCACTTTAGTACCCAGTTTTCTTCTATTTCCACACGGATTCCGGTAGGAATTTTTATTGCTTTGCCCGGTGCCAGGGTGATGTCTATGGGACTATAGAAATCATAGCCGGCAGAACCTGTAGTAGCGCGTTTAGGGAGACCTATGGCTTCATATATTTCCTTTACTTTTATCTCCTCTGTGCCTGGAAATGTATCTACCCAGTCTTTTAAGAATTGTTCATAGCTGACTTTATGGAATTTTGCAATACGTTTCATCTTCATACCTATATGTACTACAGAATATCTGAGTACCACCATAAAAAATTATTTTTTATTATGGTTTCCCTTTCTCTTGTTGTATTTCTAATAACTGTTTCATTACTGTTCATGCTCTTTCAATGTTCTTTACTCTTGTACTGTTCCTTGCTCTTTTACTGTTCCTTACGCTTTCACTGCCCCTTACTTTTTCACTTCTCCTTACTCTTTCACTGCCCCTTACTCTTTCACTGACCCTTACTCTTCACTGTCTTCTTCTGTTTATTCCTACTAAACAGCGAATTACCTTTTATAGTGTTACTTAGACACATAGGGCAATTTGATGCTCAAATCATAATCATTAAATTATAATTTGTTTTCTCTTTAAATCTGTATCATAAACTCCTCAAATGCAAATATACCACTGCCTTGTCTTAGCTTTCCCAGCTTTTCAATTGTTTCAAAGCCTGCCTTTACCTTTTGTATAAAATCAGGCTTAATATCTAAGGCATGATGTGCCGGCAAAATCTTAACCACTTCCAGGCTACTTATTTTATCAACAGATTGCTTAAATTGCAAGGGATTCGTACTGGGATAAAATGCATATAAAGTTCCTTTATAGATTAAGTCTCCGGTAAATAAATACCCTCTCTCCTCTTCCCAAAGGCAAATATGTCCCGGTGAGTGTCCAGGTGTATGTATCACACGGATGCTTCTTTTTCCAAGATCGAATGTATCACCGTCCTTTAGAATTTCTGACGGATTACCTTTAAATACCTGATAGTTATGGATATTAAATTCCTTCGGGGTTAAGCCCGTATTCAGATCTTTTATTACATTGCTTTTAATAACCTGTTCCGGGATTGGAAGCCCTTTTATAAGCCAATGGGCATCTTCTTTATGAACCGCTATATCATGGAAAAGACCATGTCCTCCGATATGATCCCAGTGGGCATGGGTTGTAACAACTTTTATAGGAAGTGCCGTGAGTTTCTCTGCTTCTTCCTTTATATTTCCTATACCAAGCCCCGTATCAATTAAAAGAGCCTTCGTGTCTCCGATTAAAAGATAGGAATGAACCTCTTCCCAGTGACCATATTCACTGATAGCAAAGGTAGTTTCATCAATCTTTTCTATAGTAAACCAATTACTCATTTCATCACTCATTTTTATATCCCCTATTGCATGTCCAAATCTTATTTAGATTAATAAGATATAGAAGCAATCCGTTATCTTATATATACAGATTTTCCCTTTATCTTACACCCTCACTGGTTTGCCCATTGCCTTACTTCATCAGGTCCAGCAGCTCTCTGGCTGCCGTTGATATTGGATTTTTATCACTGGTTATGATACAGAAACTTCTTCCAGGAATCTGCTTTCTGAATTTTAACCGAAATAATTCACCAGAGTCTAAGAACTTTTCCGCAAAGTTACTCACCACAGATCCAATTCCAAGATTCCTTAAGGTAAACTGAACAATCATATCACTGGTAGCAAGTTCAAACTCAGGGTTTAATAAAACCCCGTTATTCCTTAATATTTCATCAATATACATTCTGGTACTGGTATTACTTTCAAGGCAGATAATCGGCAGCTTCTCAAGGTCAGAGTATTCCAGTACCTGATCTTTCAGGTAAGAAAACCTGCTGCCGGCGACGAAGATATCCTCCACTGCTTTTACTTCTCTTGATATTATCTCAGATTTTGCAAAAAAAGGGGCACTTACCACTCCAAAATCAATTTTACCATCATATAAGTATTCCAGGGTTTCCGGTGTCGGCGCATTGGTAACTGTCACTTTAATCCCTGGGTATTTGGTATGAAACGCTTCCAAAAAGGACAGTAGATAGAACTGCAAAGTCATATCACTGGCACCAATACGGATTTCACCATTTTCCAGGTCAATCATTTTCTTGAATTTGGTTTCGCCTAAAAGTATGGTCTCATACCCCCTACTGATATAGGAGTATAAGACCTCTCCCTCCGGTGTAAGTTTCACGCCCTTTTGTGTCCTGACAAAGAGATTGCTGCCTAGATTAGTCTCTAACAGCTTAATCCCCTGGCTTACCGCAGGCTGTGAAATGCACAATTCCTCTGCCGCCTTTGTAAAACTTCCAAAGCCGGCAACATAATAGAATATTTTATAATATTCAAGATTAACGTTCATGAATTAAACCCATTCTTTCCAGATATCCGGCTGATATCCCACCGTAGCCTGTTTTCCATTTCTTACAATGGGCGTTTGAAACATTCCTGGATGCTCTAAGAGCTTTTCTTCTTTATCCGCATCATCGGATAAATATTTTACGTAGTTTTCCTCATATTCCCTGGATTTTTCATTCATCAGCTTACTCATACCGCCGACTGCTGTTTTCACGCTTTTATATTCACCCAGGCTCATGCCGTATTTCCCTAAATCAATAAGCTGATACTTGATTTTTCTCTCTTTAAAATAACGTTCCGCTTTTTTTGTATCAAAGCATTTGGATTTTCCAAATATTTGTATGTTCATAACTACTCCCGTTTCACGAGCTGTCACAGGTCCCCCATTATTGTTCCGCCAGAAGATTCCTGTATTGTTTATTTTTCTCAAACCACATAACGGCATAAGAACAGGTCGGATAAGCCTTTTTATTCTCAGCCATAAGATACTTTACCACCTCTTCCATTAACTTTCCCGCAATCCCCTGTCCTCTTAAGGAGTCATCCACGAAGGTATGGTTAATATTTACCACATCTTTCGTCATATCCGGGAAGGTTACCTCCGCAATCATATTTCCTTCTTCATTTTCTAAATAAATCCTGTTTCGTTCCTGTTTAAACTCCATATTTTCTCCTTTCTGCTAACGTTTATGATAAGTAATTGCGAAACTTAAATTTAGTGTCTGTATACTATACCATTCATGCAAGTTCAATTTCAAAACTGATTCCTATAAAGAGGAGCGATAATGCATTGAAATTGATATGAATTGTATCGTATATTCTAACTAAATGGTTTTGCAAGTACCTAAAAGTTCATGACTTACCTTATATTATTTTAAGAAAAACCTGACCAGTCTATCTTTGGTTTTCGTATAAGGAGGATACCGCATGGGCAAATCCACCCAGTTTGCTTTCTTTATAATACTTTTCTTATGGCTGAAGGTATCAAAACTGTGCCTGCCGTGATAACTGCCCATGCCGCTTTCTCCTGCCCCGCCAAACCCCAGATAAGGAGAGGCCAGATGGATGATGGTATCATTGACACAGCCTCCTCCAAAGGATATATTCTTAAGGATATGCCGTTCCAGCTGTCTATCCGTAGTAAAAAGGTATAGTGCGAGAGGTTTGGGTCTGCCGTTTACATATTCCGTTACTTCTTTTATATGCTTATAAGTCAGGATAGGAAGCACAGGTCCAAAGATTTCTTCCTGCATGATTTTAGAAGCTGGCGTAATATTGTCTAAAAGTGTTGGGGCAATCTGGTATTTATCCGTTTCACTTCCATAACCTCCGGTCAGTATAGTCTCCCCCTCAATAAGGCTCATAATACGTCTGTAATGTTTCTCGTTTATAATCTTTGGATAGTCCGGATTCTGAAACGGATCTTCACCTAAGAATTCTTTTATATATCTTTTCAGATAGGTGATCAGCTCCGTTTTAACTGTTTCTTCCACAAACAGATAGTCCGGCGCTACGCAGGTCTGTCCGGAATTTAACAGTTTTCCAAAGGTGATCCGTTTTGCCGCCAGTTTAAGATCTGCGGTTTTATCAACAATGCAGGGGCTTTTGCCGCCAAGTTCTAAGCTAACAGGAGTAACATGCTTTGCAGCCTTCTCCATAACCAGCTTACCTACCTCCACACCGCCGGTAAAGAATATATAATCAAATTTCTGCTCTAAAAGTTCCTGATTCTCCTGCCTGCCCCCTTGCACTACTGCTACATACTTTGCCGGAAAACATTCTGATAGGATGTCTGCCATTACCTGGGATACTTCTGGTGCATAAGCCGAGGGTTTTAAAATAACGCAATTTCCAGCAGCAAGGGTTCCAACTAAAGGCGTTATACTTAACTGAAAAGGATAATTCCAGGGTGACATGACTAACACCACCCCATAAGGCTCCGAAAGAATAAAACTCCTGCCATAAAACTGAGCAATCGGCGTCTTTACATATTTTGCTGCCGCCCATTTTGGCGTATGCTTAACCAGTGTCTTAATTTCTTCTAACACCATACCAATTTCTGTCATATAACTTTCGGCTTCAGATTTATTTAAATCTTGTTTCAGGGCTGTTAATATCCTGGATTCATTGGTTAAAATTGCTTTTCTTAATTTCTTTAGTGCATTCAAACGAAAACTGACAGGAGTCGTTACTCCCGTCTTAAAATATTCCCTTTGTTTTTTTACAATCTCCTGAATCTCCACGAAATTAGCCTCCTTCTTATTTTATTTTAAAATGATATTTTCTAAAATGCAAGGTATTATTAAAGTAATATCCAAAAAAACCTTATTTAAAAGCTGTTTTTGATCCTTAAATAAAAGCTGTTTTTGATCCTTGACAAATTTTTATCAAAGAGTTAACATGATTATACCGAATGCATTCGATGAATGTATTCTATGAATGCGTTCTATGCGTATTCTGGGATTTACTTTTAAGTTTATTTCAACATTAACTTATTTATGAAAACGGAGGATATTTATGCAGAAAAAGTACAAGAAGCTATTTGAAACAGTTTCCATTGGCAGCTGCTCCTTAAGTAATCGTTTTGCTATGGCTCCCATGGGTCCACTTGGTTTAGGGGATGCAGAAGGGGGCTTTAACCAACGGGGTATCGATTATTACGTAGAACGTGCCAAAGGCGGAACCGGCTTAATTATTACCGGAGTAACCTTTGTTGACAATACCATCGAAAAGCACGACATGCCAAGCTGCCCCTGTTCTACTTATAACCCGGTGCATTTTATTCGTACCGGACGTGAAATGACGGAACGCATACATGCTTATAACTCCAAAGTCTTTTTGCAGTTGTCCGGAGGTTTTGGAAGAGTTACCATCCCAACGAACCTGGGAGAACATCCGCCGGTAGCACCTTCTGCCATTCCTCACAGATGGCTGGATAAAACCTGCCGCCCTCTTTTGAAGGAGGAAATCAAAGAAATCGTTACCCAGTTTGGTAAAGGAGCTTATAATGCCAAACGTGCCGGCTTTGACGGTGTCCAGATTCATGCTGTACATGAAGGTTATTTAATGGACCAGTTCGCTATCTCCCTGTTTAATAACCGTACCGATGAATATGGCGGTAGCCTTGAGAACCGTCTCCGTTTTGCAAAAGAAGTAGTAGAAGAAATAAAAAGAACCTGCGGAGAAGATTTCCCCGTAACCCTGCGTTACAGCGTAAAAAGTTTTATCAAAGACTGGCGTGTGGGAGCGTTACCCGGTGAAGTATTTGAGGAAAAAGGAAAAGACTGCGAAGAAGGCATAGAAGCTGCAAAACTCCTGGCCGGATATGGTTATGATGCCTTGGATGTGGATGTAGGCTGTTATGATGCCTGGTGGTGGAATCACCCTCCTATGTATCAGGAGAAAGGTCTTTATATCCCTTATGCGAAAATGGTAAAAGAAGCGGTGGATGTACCAGTTATCTGCGCCGGCAGAATGGATAATCCGGATCTTGCCATGAAAGCCTTAGAGGACGGAGCCTGTGATATTATATCCCTTGGACGCCCCCTCCTGGCAGATGCAGACTATGTGAATAAACTTAGAAAAGATCAGACTGAATCCATTCGTCCCTGCCTCTCCTGCCACGAAGGCTGCATGGGAAGAATCCAGGAATATTCTGCACTTAACTGTGCGGTAAATCCACAGGCAGCAAGAGAACGCTCCAGCAGACTTATTCCCGCTTTAAGCAAGAAGAAAGTACTCATTATCGGGGGAGGTGTTGCAGGTTGTGAAGCTGCCAGAGTACTTGCCCTTAGAGGCCATGAACCTGTACTTTATGAGAAAACTGACCGTCTGGGCGGCAATTTAATACCAGGTGGTGTACCGGATTTTAAGGAAGATGATCATGCACTGGCCGCTTGGTATGAACATGAACTTGCCACACTGGGAGTTCCTGTCCACAAAAATACTTTAGTGGATGAAGAACTGATTAACGCCTCTAAGGCAGATACCGTTATTTTTGCCACCGGTTCAAAACCAAAGAAGTTCTCACTGGGTCAGGGAAAGGTTCATACTGCCGCTGAAATATTAATGGATGAAGAACCAGCCGGAGACAAAGTAGCTATTATCGGCGGCGGACTTGTAGGCTGTGAAACAGCCCTCTGGTTAAGAGAAAAAGGAAAAGAGGTAACCATCGTTGAAGCACTTCCAAAAATCCTGTCCGTAAACGGTCCGTTATGCCACGCTAATGTTGAAATGTTGGAAGCCTTAGTGCCTTTTAAAGGTATTTCTGTTGTTAGTTCAGCGAAAGCTAAAAATTATGACGGCAAAGTCCTGGAAGTTGAAACAACAGACGGCAGCAAAGAAATCTCTGCCGATACGGTTATCCTGGCAGTTGGCTATACTTCTGAAAATGAATTATACAATCAGATGAAGGATGAATTATCAGACGTTCATATATTGGGAGATGCCGGTAAGGTATCCAATATTATGTATGCCATTTGGGACGCTTTTGAACTTGCAAGCAATATAGATTAAGATTGGCAGCTCCTAAATAAGGCTGTTGCAAATTATAGTATGTTGGTCTTGGCATAGAATAGGGTATATTTTGCAAATATTTCATTCCAAGTTCGCGCGAATATGCAGCTTCATTCACTTTCTTGCAGCCATTCGTCCATACTTTCCACAAAATATTTGTAAACTATAATTCCTATTCTCTTCCAGGCAATTTAGTCTTTGATTTGCAACAGTCCCTTTGATATAATAGCCATAATAAAGGAGAATTTTTATGGCAGAAAAACTTACGAACCGTGCCAGACAGGCACAAAACACCAAGAAACGAATCTATCAATGCGGTATTGGGCTTATGCAGCAGCATGGTTTTGAAAACATAACCGTAGAACAGATTGCAAAAAAATCAAAAGTATCGATAGGAACCTTCTACCACTATTTTCAGTCTAAATTTGATCTACTGGTGGAGATTTACCGGCAGGGGGATGATTTTTTCTTAGAGCATACCCCTGAAATTATAGGAAAAGACGTGTCTTGTCTGGAAAAAATAAAGGATTATTTTTTATTATATGCAAAGCTTTCTTTAAGAGACGGAATTGACAGTGTCAGAAATTTATATGTTCCCACCAACCGCATGTTTATTACCCACGGTCGTGCTATGCAGGATTTGTTAATAGAGATTATAAAAACCGGTCAGGAACGCGGTGAAATAACGAACACACTTCTGCCGGATATTATATCCGAAAAACTATTTATTGCTGCCAGAGGCATTATTTTTGACTGGTGTTTACATGATGGTGAAAGTGATTTAATGACGGATATGGAAGATATTATAGGCAGATTATCAACCTCCTATCTGAATAAGCAGCAATGATTTAGAAGGCTTGAAAAATGGGGCTGTTGCAAAACCGTAAGGTTTTTGAACTTGGGCTTAGAATGGGGATAATGTTTTTTAAAAACATTATCCCCATTCTCACCCAAGTAATTTACTCTTTGAATTTTGAACCGCCTCGTTCTTTTTATATCTATAACTGGACAATTTTACTTATATTTTAAACCTTTCTTACCTCAGTATTAACGTATATACGGTTATACCAGTCTGTACTACTTTAGTTCCTGCTTTAAAAAGAAAACCGTACAATCTCCCTGGGATACCGAAGCCGGTTAAAAGCTTAAGGGTCAAAAAGAGGTTACCGTTATATAAAATATTCAATGGATTTGTCCGGAGTCCTCCTTGTATTAACATTATAAAGCAGCATAATTTCACGTTTCTCCATGGCACCAAGGGTATAATAACCTTTGCCGTCTTTATTCATCAGCTCCATCTTTACCTTGCGGTTCATTTTACATGGGCAGCCTTCTACTCTTTGTACCTCTGTTCCGTCAATGGGCTTCTCCCATTCATAGGGGTCAAAGAGGCACATATAGTCCCTTTCCACATCCGTTAAGAGAATATAATGTTCACAGGTGTCAAGCCATACTCTGGCAACTGCTGCTCCTCCCTGTAAGAGGCATTCCGCGATTTTACTGTTCTTATTAATCCGCACACTATCCCCCATAAGGATTTCGGTATAAACCGGAAAATTCTTTGTCTGGCGGAAATGATTAAACCAGTTGGACAGAAACTGCATCGCCATCCGGGAGGTGCCGCTTTTTCCGTATTCTCCCTGGCTGTTATATTCATCCAGGGTATAAAGATATATGGTTTTTATTATTTCCGGCATAATATCTTCCCGTTCAAACAAATATCGGAATGCATTTATTAAAGTTGTCGGTCCGCAATCGTATTCCGAGGTCTGATAACATAATTGATTCTTCATATAAACTAACATTCCTTTCATTTCGAGCAAGCGTTAATTGTTAAGTTTAAACAGAATTATTTACCGGAAGGATCAAAGGCATCCCTAAGGGCATCCCCAATAAAATTAATGCTGATAACCAGCAGCACAATTAAAAGTCCCGCCGGTATCCAAAGCCATAATTTCGTAGTAAGTACAGATAAGGACTGGGCGCCGTTTAACATATTGCCCAGACTCGCCTGAGGTGGCTGAATACCCATGCCAAGAAAACTTAAGGCTGCTTCATCCAGCATGGATAGTGCTATGACAGAAGTGGCATACACTAGAATCGGTGCCACAGTATTTGGCAGTATCTCTGAAAACAATATATACCTGGTTGGCATCCCTGCTACAAAATCTGCTTGTATATAATTGGTTTCCCGAATCGATAAGACATTGCCTCTTACCAGTCTGGCAACCCCTGGCCAGTCTACAAAACCCAATATTAAAATGATATTCCAAAGCCCCGGTCCGAATATAGCCGCCGAAACCAGTACCAGCAATATATAGGGAAAGGACATAACCATATCCGTAAATCTCATAATGACCATATCAGTCCAGCCCCCAAAATAGCCGGATATCAGCCCTAAGATTACTCCAATTGCCGTGGAAACTGCCGTAGCCGCTATACCTACTAACAGAGAAATCCTGGTTGCGTAAAATAATCTGCTCAAAACATCCCTGCCTACCTGGTCCGTCCCCAAAAGGAATTTGGCAGAAGGGGCTTCACTGAAGCCGCCTGCTATTTTATTAGGATTATGGGGAGCAAGTAATGGTGCAAACAAGGCACAGAGCATAATTACAAGTAAAAAAACCAGACTTGCTACCGCAAGTTTATGCTGAAAAAAACGCTTCATTACCCTGTTGCCTGTTTTTAACTTAGTTTCCGTGGGCTTTTTTATCTGTTTCTTCATTGTACTCCCATCTGTGCGTACAGTGCACTGCGAAATAAAGAAGTTAAGAAAATCACTATTGTTTTCTAAACCTGCCTCTTTCTTATAATATTCCGTATATCCTGCTGTAAGTGAAACAAATATAGGTACTTAGTATCGTTCCTTCACCTAATATGTCTTTCAAATAAAAGATACCTTGAATTATCTTAACCATAGTATTCCACCAAATGATTTATGCAGAAGTTTTCTCACTAAAATAATATTCAGCCAAAGTAATTCCTCTAAGTAGCCCCGCTTAATATTTAATCGTCGGGTCAACCACGGCATATAGTATATCTGTTAGTAAATTAGCAGCCATTACCACGATAGCCGACATCAGACATACTCCCATAATAACGGGGTAATCCCTGTTAATAATGGCACTCATGGTCATCAGTCCCAGACCGGGCCAGCTAAAAATCTGTTCAATTATAATAGCACCTCCGAAAAGAACCGGTATCTCCATACCAAATACAGTAACAATCGGTAACATGGCATTTCTAAGGGCATGTTTGTTGATTACGAGAAACCGTCCGATTCCCTTTGCTTTTGCGGTGCGAAGGTAATCTTTTTGTAGAATTTCAAGCATAGCACTCCGGATATAGCGGATATTGGTGCCGGCCATGGAGGCTGCCAGAACAATTACCGGCATAATCATATGCTTTATAATATCCCAAACATTCTTATCTGCTCCTAACGTGGACATTCCGCTGGAAGGCAGCCATCCAAGCCTTACGGTAAAAATATAAATTAAGATAAGGGATAAAAAGAACCCTGGTATACTGCTGCCTAAAAAGGATAAGGTTACCACGGAGTAATCTCCGATGGAATACTGGCGCACTGCACTATAAATTCCTGCGGGAACTGCAATGATCATACTGACTACCAGAGAAGACGCCATAAGTAACAGGGTCGGTCCAATGTAAGTTCCTATCATCTGGCTTACCGGCTGGTAGTTCTTCATGGAATAACCTAAATTACCGTGGAACAGTTCCTTCAACCAGTGAAGATATTGGATATAGACGGGCTGATCAAGCCCCAGGGCAACTTTCTTTACTTCCAGAGCTGCCTGAGACACTCTGGCACCCTGAATCATTTCCAGGGGACTGCCAGCTAAACTCATAATAAAATAATCAATGATTGTAATACCAAGCAGTACCGGTATTGCAATTAGAATCCGCCTTACTATATATTTAAGCATCTGCCTCCTCCTTTCCCTTAAGGTTATTAGACATAACCGGACAGGCTGCCCTATGAGAGCTTGCGGTGCTAACCGGTGCCAGGACTGGTTCTGCTATTTTACAGGTTTCCACTGCGTAAGGACACCTTGGATGAAATCTGCAGCCGGAAGGTATTAAGGTATTGGAAGGAATCTCCCCCTGCAATATAGTCCTCTCTCTGTTCCGTTCCCTAGGATCTGGTATGGGGGCTGCATTGCATAAAGCCTTTGTATAAGGATGTATGGGGTTGGCAAATAATTCTTTCGCTTCTGCTATCTCCACTATCTTCCCAAGATACATAACTGCGATGCGGCTACTGACATAATTAACGGCATCCAGACCATGTCCGATAAAGAGATAGGTAATGTTTAATTCCTCCTGGAGGTTTTTAAGCAGATTTAGTATCTGGGCCTGTATGGAAACGTCCAGGGCACTTACTGGTTCATCACAGATAATCAGCCTTGGATTTAAGGAAAGTGCTCTTGCTATTCCGATACGCTGTCTTTGCCCACCTGAGAATTCATGGGGATAGCGTTCTTTACTTGTCTTTGGAAGCCCTACCAGTTCAAGCAGTCGGTCAACCTGTGACTCTGCCGTTTTACTGGCACAGATGCCGTGATACAGCATAGGTGCCGAAATAATATCCATAATTCGCTTTCTGGGATTTAGAGAAGAATAAGGATCCTGAAATACCATTTGAATTTGAGTACGGATTTTTTTTAGTTCCCTGGCTGAGATGTCAGTTAACTGAATTCCATCATAGAATATCTGCCCTTTCGTAGGTTTCTCAAGAACTGCCAGCTGACGCCCAATCGTAGATTTTCCGCAGCCGGATTCTCCAACGAGACCAAGGGTTTCTCCTGTATATATTGTTAAATCAACACCATCCACAGCTTTAATCTTCCCTACAGCATGGGGAATGACACCGCCCATAACAGGATAATGTTTTATTAATCCTTTTATTTCTATCAGAGGTACTTTATCCTTCTCCACCAGCCATTCCTCCTGTTTATCCGCTTTGTTATCTTCTCATCAGCCATTTATTTAAGTCATTTATTTTAAGTTGAGCCTGGTATTCACTCATGCTTTTTTCATGTGGTAAAGCAAGACCCAAAAAGCACAAATTCCTCGCTATTTCTTTACTATGTTACTCACTAACATTACTTCTTTCTGCTATTTTTATTTCAGACGTAACATTCATTATATCTTCCAGGGATCTCCAACAGCGTTTATAATGCCCTTCTTCTGTTTCAATTAACTTCTGCTCCAGACTGCAATCTGGCCCGGCATACGAACATCGGTTGGCAAAACGGCAACCCTTAATCTCCTGATATTGTTCCGGAACTGCTCCCTTAATCGGCACCAGTTCTCTGGTTTCCTTATCCCGTATACTTGGTATTGATTGTAAAAGTGCTCTGGTGTAGGGATGTTCTGTATTCTGAAAGAGATCAGATACCTTTCCTTCTTCTACGATTTGTCCCGCATACATTACCAGTACCCGGTCAGCCATTTCTGCTACCAGCCCCATATCATGGGTAATCAATATAATTGACATATTAAGTTCCTGATTAAGAGTCTTAAGCAGTTCCATAATCTGTGCCTGAATCGTAACATCCAGGGCAGTGGTCGGTTCATCTGCAATCAAAAGCAGCGGATTACAGGCTAAAGCCATAGCAATCATAACCCGCTGTCGCATCCCTCCTGACAGGGTATGGGGATATTTTTTCATAACAAGGTCAGAATCCGGCAGTCCTACCTTTTTAAGCAGATCTGCCGCCCTCTTCCTGGCTTCTTTTTTATCAATTTTTAAGTGGGATACCATGGTTTCTGTTATCTGGTTTCCCACTGTAAATACCGGGTTTAAACTGGTCAGGGCATCCTGAAAAATCATGGTCAGGGCACTTCCTCTTATTTCATCCAGTTCTTTTTCTGTTTTAACAGCTAAGTTTTCACCGTTAAAGGTGATGTCTCCGCCGGTTACCTTACCATTTTTGTCAAGGAGCCCCAGTATCGAAAGAGCGGTTACACTCTTACCGGAACCGGATTCTCCAACGATACAGAGGATTTCTCCAGAGTTTACCTGAAAGCTTACTTTATCAATACGGGTAATTTCCTTTTTGTCTGCGGTGAAGGCTACTTCTAACTCTTTTACCTCTAGTATAGGGGTCATTGTGTCACATCCCAATCCTGAATATTAATAAAGGAACCGTATACATTTGGTGTAGCATTTACCAGACGTTTATTGGCGGCACCTTGTGCACTGATGACATAAGCTGAAATCATAGGTACCTGTTCCTGTACAATCTTATCAATGGTCAGATATTGTGTCTTGATTGCTGCCACATCACTGGTGGTCTGGGTTGCTGACAGGGCATCGGATATCTGAGCATTTGCAAAACCGGTCCAGCCGTCTGCAGATAAAAGCCAGTTAACATCCGGATAAGGATCAACCGGTGCATAGGTATATTGGACTGCCAGCATGTCAAAGCCTTTACTGCCTGCTGTGGTCATAAGGGTTGACAAATCTACGGTATTCACCTGGACTTTAATTCCTACTTCTGCAAGCTGGGCAGTAATGTAATCTGCTGCCTGGGTAAAGGTAGTATCTCCGCTGTTTACATAGAACTGAAGTACTTTGGAGGAATCCCAGCCATTGCTTTCTGCTTCTTTTACAAGGGCTTTTGCTTTTTCCGGATCATAGGCTGTCGGTGTTAAGCTGGAATCATAAAAAGGTCCTGCACTGGATAAAAAGCCGTCTACTACTTCACCTTTTCCATTTAAGAGTCCGGTTATGATAGCCTGACGGTCAAAGCCGCACAAAATAGCCTGACGGATTCTTACATCCGTTATACTGGTAGTGTTAAAAAAGATGGACTGATTAGTTATTGGCGAGCCATAGGTAACATTAACATTATCAAGACCTTCCACTCCAGCATAATCTTCCTGCAAAATGTTACCTGTAGTCTGTTGTACAAAATCTATTTCACCGGACTGAAGGCTGGTTAAGAGCTGAGCAGCCGGCAGAATCTTTATATTTAACTTACCAATCTTTGGAACACCCTTCCAGTACTTATCATTAGCTGTATAGGACACATAATGCTGAAGATCCACATCTGTAATCCGATAAGGTCCGCTTACTACAGTAGGTGCGTTAAACCAGTCATATGCTGCAAGATCCTCCTCAGCCACATCCTTTAATATGTGCTTTGGAAGGGTAAGGATATAACGGCCGTATGTATTTTCAAAGGTAGTGAGTGCCATTTTATACTTGGTGGTAAATTCCACTGTCTTCTCATCCACGGCCTTTACACCGGATATTTCGGTAGCACCCTCCTTCACAAAGCCATCATCTCCGACACCTTCAAAGGCATATAAAGCCATATTAGCATTGGCAAGTTTGGGACTTGCAAGTTTTAGTACTGTAAATACCACATCCTCTGCCGTAACCGGCTGACCATCGGACCATACCGCAGCTTTATCGAGATTAACGGTAAAATGCAGATTATCCTCTGTTGTGATAGAAGAAGCCAGCATACCTTCAAATTCCAGGCTGCTGTTTAATTCCACTAAGGGCAGAAATTCCAGTCCGGTAGAATACTTAAGGATTTCCGTAGCATCCATTAACAGGGGATTACTGGTGGATAAGGTATCTGTCATACCGATGTTAACAATTTTATCTCCTGTCACGGTATTTCCGCTGTCTGAGGTAGTATCCCCGGCTGTTGTTTCTGTAGTGCTTTGGTTTTCACCATTTACAGCAGCCGTATCTTTGTCTCCGGATTTCTGAGTCCCTCCGCATGCTGTTAAGGACAGCATCATAAAAAGTGCCATAAAAAGTGCCGTGATCTTCTTCCCATTCCTTCGATTCATCTTATTCATCCTTCCTTTTGCCAATAGATTCTTATCATGTTAATGCTTGAGAGGATGCTGCATAAAGCGGCATCTCAAAAATATGCACAGACTGCTTATCTTCATAACCCGCAGCAGCATGGCTGCTTCGTAAGTTTCTCTTTCTTACTTTTCCTAAGAGTATTTTTAGTGTTATGTCTTCGCATATATTATTCATATATTCATATTGGTTTAGTATGTATTAATTAAAGTTATTCTACTACCGAAATTATTCCCTGTCAACTCCATTCTGTGTTCCCGTTTCTCTTTTCTGTATTCCTCCTAATTCTTTATCTGCAATCCAACTTCTTTTATTCTGTATTTCAATTTCTTTTTTCTCTGTTCTTGTTCTTTGATATATATCTTTCACCAGATATGATCAAACTTTCTTTACTTGTCATAAAATACCATGTAAATTTATTTTTATGATTATACATCATATATTACCATATCGCAATAGGGTAACTATCTGCATTTTCTTTTATTTGCTATATTCCCCATATTTTCTATTATGATATATGGCAAAAGTAATTATTGATAGGATGGCTGCACTTTTTAACCATCAAATATTCAAATAAAGATATATTTCCTTTCTATACAAGAATATATGAATCTTTGAAATTTATCCATATTAAAAGAAAAAAATACCCATCGCGATTACAACGGGTATATTTTTTTCTTTTATATTTTATATATAGAGTAGATAGCTGTACTAACATTATTATTATCCCATATGACACCAGTTTAACAATAATAATTTAAATTAATGCATAAACCAGCCAATTGGCCCAGTTTCCAGTGCGATATTAACCTGTTTTACTTCCTGGTATTCTTCCAGTCCATGAACGCCAAGCTCCCTGCCAATGCCGCTCATCTTATAACCTCCCCAGGGGGCTTCGTTAAAGGTGGGCTGACAGCAGTTAATCCACATAATTCCTGCTCTTATCTCCTTCATGACACGAAGAGCTCTTGCGCTGTTTAACGTACATACGGTTCCTGCCAGACCATAGGGTGTATCATTTGCAAGGGCAATGGCTTCCTCCTCTGTTTTAAACGTCTGGACCGTAAGGACCGGTCCAAATATTTCTTCTCTTACAATTTTCATCTCCCTGGTACAATGATCAAATATGGTAGGTTTGATAAAGAATCCCTTGGCACACTCACCTTCCATATATCTTTCACCGCCGCAGACAAGTACTGCTCCTTCCTGTATTCCCGACTGAATATACCCCAGTACCTTTTCCATCTGGGCTTTCGTAATAATGGCTCCCATATCCGGGTCTAAAAGACCGGGTCCTATGGTTATGGCTTCGGCCCGCTCCTTTAATCTTGCAAGGAATTTATCTTTGATGCTATCTTCAATAATTAATCTGGAACCGGCAGAACACACCTGTCCGGAGTTAAAGAAAATCCCAATCATTGCCCATTCAATAGCGCCTTCAAAATCACAGTCTGCAAACACAATGTTAGGCGATTTACCGCCAAGTTCCAAACCTATCTTTTTCAGGTTACCGGCTGCCGCCTTCATAATGGATTGACCGGTTTTTGTACTTCCTGTAAAGGTAATCATGTCTACCTCTTCACTTTCAGCAAATACCGCACCAACCTCAGGGCCGGTTCCTAGAACCAGATTGACAGTACCTTTTGGCAGTCCCACCTTTTCAAAGATTTCAAACAGCAGTACCGTTGACAGGGGGGCATTTTCACTGGGCTTAAATACAATACAGTTACCGGCTGCCAGCGCTGGCGCTAACTTCCAGACCGCCATAAGAAGAGGATAATTCCAAGGGGTAATCTGTGCACACACTCCTACCGGTTCGTGAACGGTGTAAGAGTGCATGGGACCGAAACCATTATTTACTTCGTAAACGCCACCCTGAGGCTTTGTTATCAGTCCTGCATAATATTTAAAGCAGGCCGCCGCATCGGATACATCTCCCTGGGCTTCCCGTAACGGTTTCCCATTATCAAGGGTATCCGTCCTTGCCAGTTCCTCTCCACGGGCGGTAATTTCATCAGCAATCTGATACAAGTAGTCTGCGCGGTCGGTTCCAGACATTCTCCGCCATTCCCCGGTTACATAAAAAGCTTCTCTGGCGGCTTTAATAGCAGCTTTCGCATCGGCTTCATTGCTTTCAGTGGTGTAAGCAATAATTTCGCCGTTTGAAGGACATATGATTTCTCTTTTTCTTTCGGTAACCGATAAAACCCACTGTCCATTGATATAATTTTTCTTCGTCTCCATATCATTCTCCTATCCGTGCGCTGCTGCGCACTTAAATTTCTTATTTTTATTCCAAAGCACTTTATCTATTCACAAACTGCTTTGCTTTATCATACCTGACCAAATCATTATTACTTAGTACTTATTAATACTAACCGCATATACCTATGTGAATCCGATCAGCACATTTTGATTGGTAAATGGAATAGACATACCTCCTGCCTGTCAGGGTTTTCTATTTCAAAGGAATTTTCTATAACATAAAACAGACAGCAGAAATCACCATAAGCGACTTCTCTGTCCGTTTATTTCAATCCTCCTGTTTTACTGCTTCTTCGACACTTAAGGCAATCCTATTAGATCAAAGCGTCTGGCTCGCCAGACTCTAGCGCTAATGCGCTGTCACATCAGTGACACCTTCCTGTTCCGTGTCAATCGCCTCCTGCACGGAGCTCTATTTTACAGGATAGTTCAGCAAACTTTCCTCATAAAATAAAAAAGAGAAGCTAAGATGCTAAATTTTAAGCATCCACGCTCCTTTATATCCTTTTTTAATTGGCAATTGCCTCATAGGCAGTCTACTTTGCTTATTCTATTCCTTGTTTCTCTATTTATATTAGCTGTTAAATATTATTATAAACTATGGTATGATACCAGAGTCAATACCTTTTTTGAAATTTGCCCGCAGCTTTTTTTATCTGAGTTTTTTTATCTGTTACCATTGTAAGTTCAATTATCATGAATATAACTTACCCGGTTTATTTCTCAAACTTAACCTTCCAGTCCTGTCCGAAATCCACCTGATAGGTATCCATAAAATTACCCATACTGTTAGCCATAGCTATTTTCATAAGCTCATTGGTATAAACCACCGGTTCACCTTTTTTTACATAGCCAAAGGATTTGGCAAAGGGTACTTTTTCCTGATATATAAGGTCGTTGCCATGATAAATAGCCACCTTAAGAATATCCCCATATGCAAAACCGTTATTAAGAAACTCCTCCACCGGAATGTTACTCCACAGATTTCCGAAGTTAGGGTCGCTGATTTCAAAGATTCCTTCTGCTTTCCCTGGTTTTAGGACCGGTTCTTGTATTTCATGAACTACAATTTCCTGTATCGGGTATGCAGGTCCAACTTCTTCATAGGATATGATTCCGCTGGCAAGTCTGGCAGCACAGTAGCCGAATAAATCCCTTCCATGGAAGATGCTGGTTCCTACTGTAGATTTCAGCCGGTTTATCGTTTCGTCAATTTCCCTTACTTCTTCAATTCCTATGTTCTTCAAAACATGGGTTAAGGCTCCGTTATCCGGAGTTACCACATAATATCCGTCCGTGGTTTTGGCTACCGCTGCCCTTCTTTTCGTACCTACCCCCGGGTCTACCACCGATACGAATATGGTACCTTTTGGCCAGAACCGCATGGACTGGTACAGACGGTAAGAAGCACTCCAGGTATCAAAGTGCGGGATTTCATGGGTACCGTCAAAGATCTCCAGGCTGCGGTCTACGGTTTTTACCACTCCATACATGGAGCAGACCGCACCTTCTTTATAAGTAAAGTCCGTTTGAAATACTAAAATTGGTTTTTCATTCATATCAAAATTGTCCTTCCCGGGTACCTAATTATTTACCCTTCTAGAATTATTTACTGTTTTGAATTATTGTAGTATATAATAATTGCTGAATTATGACTACCTTGTATAATAAATGCTTTGTAATATGACTGTTTGTATCATGACAGCTTTGTATACTGCTTATCTCGTTACTGCTTTGTATCGTGCATTGTCTCGTAACTGCTTTGTATTATAACTGCATTGTATTATTCCACTTTGTATCATGACAGCTTTACATTATAACATTTTGCATTATACAGTCTTATCAAAGCCTTTTATTACATATCCCCAAGGCAACACATGGCTTCCTTATATACCTCAAATAAATTCTCTACCTTTCGGATTTCAATTCTCTCATCAGCCTGATGGGCCAGCATAGGTTCCTCTTTTGTCAAGGGACCAAAGGCAACACAGTTTGCAAGGGCTTTACTGTAGGTGACCCCGCCGCTTATTAAGGGCTTTGCCTGGGTATCTTTTGTAACACGCCGGTAAGTATCCAGCAGCACTTTGATATAAGGTGAATTCACATCCGCTAAGGTAGGTTTATCATCATAACCGATTTCAATCTGAAAAGATCCTAACGCTTCCTTAAGTTTCTCTTTTAATACATCTGAGGTAACACCTAAGGGATAGCGGCAATCCACAACCGCTGTAATACTATTGTTATGAATCTTTAAAATTCCTAAATTTAACGTAAGTTTTCCCATAGGTATCAAGTCATATTCCATACCGGCTCCTTTTCCATAGGAATCATAAAAGCAGTTATACAGCAGACCAGCCAAAGGATCTTTACCTGCCTGCTGTATAACATCCAACAGCATCACCGTGGCATTGGCTCCGTCCTCGGGTCTGGAAGCATGGGCAGCTTTTCCGTGGACTGTGATTTTAAGCTGTTCCTTTTCTTTTATAACCTCTCCGGTATAACCGGACTTATTAAGAACCCGTAAAAACTCGTCCTCCATTTTTAAGTCCTTAATATATGCGACCGCAGCTGGGCTGATTACATTACACTGGACTCCACCCTCTAAGGAAGCAATACAGCTCTTATGATTTCCGGTTATCTGAAACATCAGAGCGCCCTTTTCTCCATAGCTGATTGGGAATTTACCATCTGGTGTAAATGCAAAATCCGGGATTCCTGCCTTTGCTGCATAATACCTCATATCATCCATGGTCCGTTCTTCATCGCCGCCGATTACAAGACGGACTTCATTTTTACAAGGTATGTTATGGTCCTTCATATATTTCAGGGCATAATAGGTAATCATAAGGGGACCTTTCATATCCAGAGTTCCTCTTCCATGGATATATTCTCCTGTAATTCTTCCGTCAAATGGTTCTAAAGTCCAGCCTTCTCCGGGTTCAACCACATCCAGGTGGGAAACCACATCAATCCGTTTTTCTGATTGTTGCCCTTTTATACGGATAGCCAGTGCATGTCCGTCAAACTCTATAACCTCAAAGCCGTCTCTTAAGGCCATTTCCTTTAACCACAGAAATCCTCGGTGCACTTTTTCTCCATAAGGCATGGTTTCCGATACCGTTGCCTCCTCATAGACGGTAGGAATCTTAACCAGTTCGCTGATACCGTTAATCATCTCCTTAAGATAGCTCATTCCTATCACCTTTCTTTTTTTATCTGCTTTATATCTTCTATCTACATTATATCTTCTACCTACTTTATATCTTCTACCTACTTTATATCTTCTACCTACTTTATATCTTTTATATATTTGTTATCTTAATAATATCCCCTGCTTATTTTATATGACATAGGACCACAGGTTATAAGTGACTTCACTTCGTTCACTGTCATAAAATACTTCGGGAACCTTTCATGTATCATGTATCATGTTCTATGAAAACGGATACCACATTTTAGCAGAATGGGGCATAATATTGCGGGTAATAATCCAATAGATACAAAACACTGCTAAAAGGCTGTATATTACTTTCATAATCTGGTCAGACTTTTCTTCTTCCCGCTCACTATAATAAGTGCGGGTCTTTCCCTTGCCGTAACCTCTTAAGTCCATGGCATTGGCAATGTTTCCAACCCGGTCAAAGGAGGTAATGATTAAGGGCATTAAAATCAATATATTTTGCTTTAGACGTGTAAGAATGGAGGCCTTTTTAGGATCCAGCTCAATTCCCCTGACCTGCATGGAAATTTTGATATTCTCAAAATCTCTCCCGATATCCGGAATATAACGAAAGGCAATAGAAAATATGGTACAGATTTTATAGGGCACTTTAACAGAATACAACCCTGCTGCCAATTCCGAAGGGGTAATGGATAACACAAAGGTCATTGAAACCATCAGTGAGGTCATCATCTTAAAAAACCGGATAGACAGATACCATATGCTTTCTGCCGATATAAAATACCTTTCTGTAAACCGCAGCAATACCGTATTACTGCCGCCGCACCAGTCACTGCCGCAGTAGGGCTTTACTACCCAGTACAGAATAATATTAATGGAATTCATGATAATTGCGATAATAAATATGTATTTAAGGGTTTTCCATTTAGGCTTTAGGGATATCAGCCCTGCAAAGCTGATTATAAACAAGGGAAGCAACAGCCGGATATCAAAGGACATGATAATATAGACCAGAAGAATCAGGAACATTCTTACTTTGGTTTTTCCGGTCAATTTATGCAGCCAGGTACTTCCCGGGATAAGATTGATCAGCAGTTCGTTATTCATGCTCTTTCATCATCCTTTCATAAGCAATAAAATGCTCAATATATTCCTCCGGACTAAAATCCAGACGTTTTGCCAGGGTATAAAGGGACGTCTGCTTTAAATTGGCCTGTTCAATCACTTCATTGTCTGAAAGCACCTTATACACGGAATCATCTGCAATCAGCCTGCCTTCTGCAAATACAACGGCTCGGTCTGTATACTGTATTGCCAAATGCATATCATGGGTAATAAATATAATAGTAATTCCGTATTCTTTATTAAGTTCCTCCAAAAAATTCATAATCTCTGTGTAATGGAAATAATCCTGTCCGGCTGTGGGTTCATCCAGTATAATGACTTCCGGCTCTAATACCAGAATGGACGCTATGGTAATCCGCTTTCTCTGCCCATAGCTGACAGCCGTTACAGGCCAGTTCCTCATCCCATAAAGCCCGCACATTTTGAGGGTCTTCTCAACGGCTTCATCAATTTCGTCCTTACTTTTCCCCCTCAGTACAAGGGCAAGTTCCACTTCTTCCCGAATAAAGTTCTTAACCAGCATCTGATTGGGATTTTGCATAACAAATCCGATTTTTTCACCGATTTCCTTAATAGATAATGTTAGATAATCCTGTCCGTTGATATAGATGCTTCCTCTTAAGGGTCTTTCAATACCGCAGATTAATTTTGCCATAGTACTTTTTCCAGCACCATTTTTTCCTACAAAGGCAATCTTTTCACCTTTTCTTATGGAAAATGATATATCTTTTAGTACTTCCTCCTTACCATAGGAATAGGATACTTTGTCCGCTCTAAGAACTTCACTGCCTAATTTGGGTATATACTTTTCCCAATTAAATTTCTGCTGCTTAATCAGCTTTTCCTCAAAGGAATCTAAATTCATATGATAAATATCGGACAAATTCTGATCTTTATAAAATTGACAGCCTGCATATTTCATAGCCAGAATATAAAGAGGTTCCCTAATTCCATATTCCGGTAAAAGCCCCGACGCTAAGAGTTCATCCGGTACACCGTTAAAGATGATTTTCCCATCGTTCATCAGAACAACCCGGTCTACCTGCCGGTATAGGACATCCTCCAGACGATGTTCAATGATTACGACTGTTTTATCCTGTTCTTTTTGGATCCGGTCGATTAAATCCACCGCATACATTCCCATCTTAGGGTCTAAAGCCGCTAAAGGTTCATCAAAGATTAATAAATCCACATTATCATGAATGACACCTGCAAGGGCAACTTTCTGCTTCTGCCCTCCAGATAATTCATAAGGTACATGGAGGAGGAATTCCTCCATTCCCACTGTTTCACTTGCTTTTTGCACCTTGGGAAGCATATCTTTACGGGGCATGCTGTCATTTTCCAGGGCAAAGGCGATATCCTCTCCTACGGAGAGTCCTACAAACTGAGCATCGGAATCCTGCAGAACCGTTCCGACAATACGGCTCAATGCAAAAATGCTGGCATCTTTCGTTTCCATGCCAGCAATTTTAAGAGAGCCGGTTACAGTACCTTCATAAGAAAATGGATTTAATCCATTCATACAATTAACCAGAGTTGATTTGCCGCTGCCGCTAGGACCAAGCAACAATACTTTTTCTCCCTGATAAATTGTAAGATTAATATTATGTAAGGTGGCTCCTGTTTGAGATTTATATTTAAATCCAAAATCCTTAAATTCTACGATTGGTTTTTTCATTTTACAACTGCGCTTTCTATTCGAGGGTTAAATTCGTATTGCGTGCATTGCGCTTTGATAAAGCAAACAGAATCGGGATACCGATAATAGTCAGTACCAGAGTATTGGCAATTCCGCCGGATAAAGACTGAACAAAAGTAACTTCCAGCTCACCGCCGTAAAAAAGAACGGTAAAAATAGGTGTTACCACACCAAAGGCAAAGGCATTACCAATGATACAGGTAATTACATAAATAACCGCGTGGCGCAATTTAAAGATACCATCATTAATCCTGGCACCATAAAGGGGAAGAAGTCCAACAATAAAACCTAACACACCATTGCCAATGGACCAGTCAAACCAATACCCCCAGCCCCCGATTAAGTCTGCTATGGTATTACCTACCAGACAGGTAATAAATGCAGGTACCGGACCGAACATACCGCCGACAATAACTGGTATAATCATGGCAGTTGTCAGTTTCGTATTCGTAAATACCGGTATTCCTCCAATGTTCATCAATACCCCAAATAAAGCTGCACCAATTGCAATTACTACAACAGTCTTGGTATTCCAGACACCAAGGATTGTTTTAAAGATACTTTTTTCTTTCATTCGTATTTACCTCCGTTTTGATTTTACGTTTTATCCTATATTAAAATCTCCTGTTACTTTTAGTACTTTCACAGTTACAGGACATCTTACGATGCCGATGCTCACAAAACTGATTTGCTCATCAATCCTGGTGTAGAAATATCCGATTTGACTTCTTGCTTTTTGAGGTTCCACTTCTTGCTTTTGAGATTCCGATTCCTTATACTCTCTGAAAAATATCTGATCGACCCGTGTCAGAAATTAACTAACTGAAATAAATACAAGCTGACATTATGAGAAAGAATTACTTATACACAGGCAGCTCATACATATATCCTATTATTCATATTATAATTTAGCTTTTTAATTATTGGTAGTATATTCCATAAACATATGGTTGTCAACAGAAAACATGCCAATATTTAAAAGAAATTTTATATTAATTTTATATTAATTTTATAATAACTTTATAATGATTCGAGTGGTTTAGAGGTCAATTATGTGTTTTGAATAACTATGTTAAAACCAAGATTTCTCAAAAAAATAATATAAAATAAATATAAACTATTAAACGCCAGTATTAAAAATGTAATATATATTTGACATTTATCAACTTATATTGTACAATCTTTTTAGAAAAATGCAATCAGCCGAATTCCGAATTCAGACCAACAATGCTAAAGTCAAAATGAGCATCAAAGAGGTGATCGAATCCAAATATGAAAAATAAAAAGATGAAAATAGCCCGGATTGAATGTGATATGACTCAGGATGATCTGGCGAGAGCAGTGGGAGTTACCAGGCAGACTATCAGTATGATCGAAGCTGGGAACTATAATCCCACCTTAAAGCTTTGTATAGCAATCTGCAGTAAACTGAATAAAACACTGAATGATTTATTTTGGGAGGATGAAACGTAAATGAAACTTAAAGAAACAATAAGAAATTTAGCTTCCAGAGGCGATGAACGTACCCTTGCCGGTGTAGGCAAAGCGTCCGTCATAACTTTATATTTTACTTATATCTATCTGATTTTAATCATGGTTATAAAAATATTAAAAACCAAGAGTTTTGATTCTTCGGTATCTGATGTAATATTATTCTTATTAATTACCGCTACCTTTCTGATATCTTCAAGGCTTAATAAAGAATACAGTCCATCCCTGCCGGTATCTATGATTGGAAAAACACTGAATACAGATTTAACCGGAAAAGGGAAACAGAATCGAATCTTTAAGTATCTTCGGGATTCCGTTATCACTACGCTAAGTATAACTTTGGGGGTATATCTCTTAAATTGGTATACGAAAGGCAGTGATTCCTATAAAGAATCCGGTTTTCTCTCAGAAACCGTGACCTGGCTGATAACACTTTTTGTAGTATCGTTTTTCACTAATTACTCTTTGAACGAGAGAAAAATAAAGAAATATGTCCGCTATTTGCAAGAACTTGAGAAAGAGGAGGAAGAATAGAACTCAATCGGAATCCAAACAAAAATAACCCAAGCTAACCTATGACTGATGATTTCATACGAAAAGCACCTTCCCTGACAAACTGTCTAGAATCGTATCATTCAATACATAAGACAGCATGACAGAGTGGGTGCTTCTATCATTCATCCGGTTATTTAATCTTTCTGTTTATGGGTAATACTTTCTACTATGCTCTGAACTTAACTACCGGCGGCACATTACCGTATTTTACCTCCGGAGTATTGACCGGGCAGGCCCACTTAACGGCATTGGTTATAACCTTCTGAACCTCAGGCATATGATAAACCGGAAAAGTTTCATGACCGGGACGGAAGTAGAAAATCCTTCCCTTTCCTCTGTTCCAGCAGCAGCCGCTTCTAAATACTTCTCCTCCCTCAAACCAGCTAATAAAAACCTGCTCATCGGGCTGAGGTATATTAAAGTGTTCTCCATACATCTCTTCTGCCGGGATAATAAACTTCTCCTCCATTCCGTCGCAGATTGGATGTCCCGGATTTACAGACCAGATTATTTCTTTCTCACCGTCTTCTCTCCATTTTAGTGATTCTGTGGCAGTACCCAATAACTTACTGAATATTTTAGAAGCATGTCCGGAGTGCAGTACAATTAATCCCATACCCTCCAGTACACGGTGATAAACCCTTTCTACGATTGCATCTTCCACTTTATCATGAGCCATATGACCCCACCAGATTAAAACATCTGTATTACTTAGTACTTCTTCGGTTAACCCGTGTTCCGGCATAGTCAGCGTGGCGGTTTTTACATCCATACCTGCTTCTTCTAAAAATTTTGCAATACAACCGTGTATTCCCTCAGGATATACTGCTGCAGCTTCTTTTAATTCAATTTCATGTAGATATTCATTCCATACTGTAACCTTAATCTGTCCCATATCTAATCTCCATTTCAAATATTGGCTGCCCAGACACAATTGACTGGAAATCTCAGCCATTCTGATGATTTTTTAGCTATATTATAATGTACCACTTTTTACTGTATTTGAAAAGCTTCTACAAGATATTTATCATTTTTTAACCTAAAAAGCTGAATCTGGTATTGTCCTGCAAAAGCGAAGGGATAAAGGTGTTAAAACCGCAGAACCACATGCAAAGGAAGTTATGTTTATCTACTGCAAAATGGTTTCTTTATCATACTTTAATATCGGCTTTTAAACCCAATAACGCTTTATTCTCATTCAAAATCGGTAAAATAACCTCAGTAATAAATTCTTCCACCTGCTGCTCGGAACGTCCGGTATATTTAGACGGATCCATCGTATTCTTAAGTTCCTCCAAAGACATGTTAAAGGAAGGATCTGCAGCAATCAGTTCCAGAAGATTGTTGTCAAGACCGTACTCCTTCACATTTCTTCCGGCTTCCATGGATAAGGTTCTGATTTTTTCATGCAGTTCCTGTCTGTCACCGCCAAGCTTAACGGCATCCATCATAATGTTTTCCGTTGCCATAAAAGGAAGTTCTGCCATAAGGCGCTTTTCAATTACCTTGGGATAAACCACCAGACCGTCTACTACATTGAGATATAAGTCTAATATACCGTCTACCGCAAGGAACGCTTCGGGAATACTAATCCGCTTATTCGCTGAATCATCCAGGGTTCTTTCAAACCACTGGGTTGCAGATGTAATTGCAGGGTTCATCACATCAGCCATTACATAATTAGCAAGAGAAGCGATACGTTCACTTCTCATAGGATTCCGTTTATAAGCCATAGCTGAAGAACCAATCTGGTTCTTTTCAAAAGGCTCTTCGATTTCTTTTAAATGCTGTAACAGCCTGATATCATTCGAAAATTTATGGGCACTGGCTGCAATACCGGCAAGGATATTCACCACTCTGGTATCTACCTTACGGGAATAGGTCTGTCCCGATACAGGGTAGCAATCAGTAAAGCCTACTTTTTCAGCAATCAGCTTATCCAGTCGTTTAATTCTGTCATGGTCACCGTCAAATAGTTCTAAGAAACTGGCCTGGGTTCCGGTGGTGCCTTTCGAGCCTAATAATCTCATACTGTCTATTACATAACAGATATCATCATAATCCAGTTTTAATTCCATTAACCAAAGAGCAGCTCTTTTACCAACAGTAGTCGGCTGCGCCGGCTGAAAATGGGTAAACGCCAGCGTCGGCAGTCCCTTATACTTCATGGCAAACTTAGACAGTTCATCCATTACATTCAGAAGTTTCTTTTTCACCAGCTTTAAAGCTTCCGTCATAACGATGATATCCGTATTATCTCCTACATAACAGGAGGTTGCGCCTAAATGGATAATACCCTTTGCATTAGGACACTGAACGCCGTAGGCATAAACATGGGACATTACATCATGACGTACCAGGGCTTCTCTTTCCTTTGCCACATCATAATTAATATCGTCCTGATATTTCTTTAATTCTTCAATTTGTTCCTCTGTTATTGCTAACCCCAGCTCTTTCTCGGCTTCTGCTAAAGCCACCCATAACTTTCTCCAGGTCCTAAACTTCATATCCGGGGAAAAAATATACTGCATTTCTTTACCGGCATAGCGTTCGGACAAAGGGCTTACATATTTATCGTAACTCATAAAATCCTCCTGATGCTGCAACTAATATGGACTATTTCCTATTTATGTTCCATACTCCATTTTATTATCTACTATTTAAGATTCTGTTATTAAATACCGTTTCATAAAACTTTGAACACACATATTTTGCGGTTCATAAAAAACTTTGAACACACATATTTTCCGTTTTATGAGACTTTGACTCACTCCGGTAAGACACACCGGGGTACATAACTAATCCATAACAGAACTCAACCAATTATATCATATCGTTTCTGCATTAACCATACGTAAATTATATCTGTCAGACATGACAAACCGCTGTCATGTAATAAAATCTTCCAGTTCACTGAGTATGATACTTTGTTTCTTATCTGTCGTACTCTCCCCTGATATCTTCCTTCGGGGGTTCCACCGGATAATTTCCGGTAAAACAAGCATCACAGTAACCGGTATCTCCGTTAATCAGTTCACTTAAGCGGTCTACGGACAGATAGCCTAAGGAATCTGCTCCGATTACCTCCCGGATCTGTTCTACGGTATTATTATGGGCAATCAATTGATCATCGGAAGGTACGTCGGTACCAAAGTAGCAGGGATATAAAAAGGGCGGGGAACTAATTCTGACATGAACCTCGGTGGCTCCTGCATTTTTAAGCATTCTTACGATTCTTTCACTGGTAGTTCCTCTTACGATTGAATCATCAATCATAATAACACGTTTGCCTTTTACAACGTCCTTTAATACATTTAGTTTAATCCTGACACTGGATTCCCGCATGGATTGTTTAGGTTTAATAAAAGTACGTCCAACATAACTGTTCTTTACAAAAGCCGTGGCGTACTGGATGCCGGATTCAAAGGAATATCCCATAGCGGCCGCATTACCGGAATCAGGTACTCCGATTACTAAGTCTGCCTCTACCGGATAGGTCTGGGCTAGAATCCTTCCTGCCATAATTCTTGAATTATAAACGCTTACGGAATCCAGACAGCTGTCGGGTCTGGCAAAATAGATATATTCAAAGATACACTTGGCAGCTTTCGCCTGAACCATGGAGGTATCGGAGTGGATACCGTCCTTATCAATCATTACAACTTCCCCTGGCTGTACATCACGGATAAATTCTGCATCCACTGCATCTAAGGCAGAACTTTCGGACGCCAGAACATAGGTATTCTCTCTTTTGCCAATACAAAGGGGACGGAAACCAAAGGGATCTCTGGCACCAATTAATTTTCTTGGGCTCATGATTACCAAAGAGTAAGCACCTTTTAACTTTAACATAGCCTTTTTCACCGCTTCTTCTACACTGCCTGTCTGTAACCGTTCTCTGGCAATGAGATAAGCAATTACTTCTGAATCAATGGTGGTTTGGAATATTGCACCGGTATAGGCCAGCTCGTCCTTTAATTCCAGGGCATTAACCAGGTTACCGTTATGTGCTAAACCTAACGTACCTTTTACATAATTTAATACCAGGGGCTGGGTGTTTTCCCGATTGCTGGCTCCAGCCGTTGAGTAACGTACATGTCCTAAACCGATATTTCCGTTTAAAGAATCAAGACTCTCTGGGGTAAATACCTCATTGACCAGACCCATGCCTTTATAGGATTTTACGCTTCCTTTCGGTCCATTGGTGTCACTTACTGCGATACCACAGCTTTCCTGACCTCTGTGCTGAAGTGCAAATAAACCGTAATAAATAGAGGAAGCCACATCCTTGCCGTCAAAATCATAGATGCCAAAGACACCGCATTCCTCATGTATTTCGTCTGAAATATAGTTATCAACCTTATTACTATTATTCATCGCAATTTCCTTTCTATATAAAGTGTTAAAATGGATAAATAAGCCGAAGGACTTATTTAATCATATTTCTCCGGATTTTCATGCGTCATTTTAAATTACTCCAGTGGCTGAAAAATGGACAATATGTTATACTATTGTCCATTTTTCGTTAACCGATTCCATCCGTTCGGACAGGCGGTACTGTTTTTATTTAGCCAGACCAAGACGTTTTAATACTTCCTGATAGGCGTCTTCTACATTGCCTAAGTCTCTTCTAAAACGGTCTTTATCTAATTTATCGTGTGTCTTGATATCCCAAAGTCTGCAGGTATCCGGTGAAATTTCATCTGCTAAGATTACTTCTCCCTTGTATCTGCCAAATTCTATTTTAAAATCGATTAATTCAATTCCACATTCTTCAAAATACTTGCAAAGTACTTCATTTACTTTAAAAGTTAGTTCAGTAATACGATCAATTTCTTCTCTGGTAGCTGCACCAATGGCAATGGCATAATAGTCATTAATCATAGGATCACCCAAATCATCATCTTTATAGCTGAATTCCAGTGTGGGGCATAATAATTTTATGCCTTCCTCCATACCAAGTTTTTTAGCAAAGCTTCCTGCGGATACATTACGTACGATTACTTCAAGCGGTACGATTTCAACTTTCTTCACAGCCGTTTCCCTGTCACTTAATTCCTCAATATAATGTGTGGGTACCCCTTCTTTTTCAAGCAACTGGAATATGTGGTTGGACATTCTGTTATTAATTACACCTTTTCCAACGATGGTTCCTTTTTTTAAGCCATTAAAAGCGGTTGCATCATCCTTATAATCAACGATATATACGTCTTCGTTATCTGTCTTAAATACTTTCTTGGCTTTTCCTTCATAAAGCATATCTAATTTTTTCATTTCGGCTCCTATCTGCGTGTGTCACGCCACATTCAGTAACAGTGAAGTATGGTAAACTTGTCTACGAACTTTACACTTATATTATAGCGAACCTTGGAAGTTTAGCAATAGATTTATAGGTGTTTACCCTTATTTTCTCCTAATCAAGTTAATAAGCATTACTTATCAACCGGTATATACCTATAACTAATAACTATAAACAAATTAATAAATCCTATCATTTCAGCCAGTTTAGCTAAAATATATCACCCCATACACAAAATTATAGCTTTATCTATCTGAGTCCATCATATTTTTATCTGAGCCTATCATTATTTTATCTGAGTCCATCATACTTTTATCTGAGCCCATCATAATTTCATCTGAGCCCATCATAATTTCATCTGAGCCCATCATATTTTCATCTGAGCCCATCATATTTTCATCTGAGCCCATCATAATTTCATCTGAGCCCATCATATTTTCATCTGAGCCCATCATAAGCACTACTCATTATATTTGCAATGTATGCTCCTTGCCTTGCAGATCTTTCCTATATAAAAAATTATGAAACTTTCATAAAGATGTTAAAAATGCTTTATTTACTCTTTTCCAATATAACTTTTAATTCATCCACCGAAAAGTTATATTTCGTATTACAAAAATGGCAGTTTACCTCAATGGGTTCCTTATCATCAATCATTTCCTGAATGTCCTTCTTACCAATACTGACAATGGCCTTTTCTACCCGTTCTTTGGAGCAGTTGCAGGCAAAAGCAGTGGGCATGGTATCTAATAGTTCAAGGTCAAACTCTCCTAAAATGTGTTCCAGGATCATCTCCGGGGTAAGGTCGGCATCTAACAGTTTCGTTATAGAGGATACCTCACTGATTTTTTTCTCCAGCTTATTTATTACTTCTTCTTCGGCAAAGGGCATTAACTGAATTATAAATCCGCCGGAACGCTTTACCGTATTTTCTTTATTCATTAAAACTCCAAGTGCAACGGAGGACGGTACCTGTTCGGAGGTCGCATAGTAATACGTAATATCCTCTGCAATTTCACCGGAGATTAATTCCGTCTGTCCCACATAGGGGTCCTTTAACCCAAGGTCTTTTATCACACTAAGAACGCCTGCCCCCAATGCGCCGCCCACATCAAGTTTCCCCAGAGGACTGGGTGGCAGCATAACCGTGGGGTCGTATACATACCCTTTTACATTGGCATTGGCATCTGCTGTAACGGTAAGCCCCTGAATCGGTCCGTTGCATTTTATCTGCAGGGTCAGAAGGTCATTGGTTCCTTTCATCATGCTGCCCATCATGGCACCTGCCGTTAATAATCTTCCCAGGGCTGCTGTTGCAACGGGGCTTGTATTATGAACGCTTCTTGCGTACTCTACCAGTTCCCTGGTCGTTGCCGCAAAAGCACGGATCTGATTGTTTGCTGCTGTAGCTCTTACTATATAATCTGACATAATAACCTCCATCTGCCGCATTAGCGGCAATTACTTCTTTCAATTACTTCTTTCATTTCCTTCGATATATTTCTTGTTCTCCTGATACTTTTCCTTCGCGATAAAATATATCCTCTCACTGGTATCACTCGGTGGGTTTTTAGTAAAGGCATCATATACTGATACAAATTCCAGTCCTGCCTTTTCCAGTAATTCGGTTACCTTGCCAATAGGATAAGCTTTCTGGTAGTGGGTTTCCTGAAAACGGGTAAAGATTTGATTATATCCGGTATCTGCATAATTATCACTGTTGCCTGAGTAATTATTACTGTTGTCTGAGTAATCAACACTTCTGTTTTCAAAATCATAGTCTTCTTCCTCAGATACAGTTCCTTTATCCTCGGCATCATAGGTGTCTTTCTCAGATACATCCACTTGCTCATAGTCCTCTGTATCCTCGTTGTCTGTTTCATCCTCTATCTCTATTTTAACGAATATGGTCATATTGTATTCATTGACCTGCTGTGCTTCGTCGTAATAATTTTCCCATATAAAGCTGCAATCTTCCCTGTTTTCTGCTATGGTACTATCACCAAGGAGGTTTTTATATTTATATTCCGTATTCATATCAAAGATAAAGATACCGCCAGGGTCCAGGTAATTGTTGACCAGCTTAAATACTTTTAACAAATCCTCCTCTGAGGTAATATAATTCATGCTGTCGCAGATACTTACCACCGCATGAACGGTTCCATACAATTCAAATTCACGCATATCCTGCTGCAAATACAGAATGGGGTTTCTAATATTCTGACTGGCCACTGAATTAGATGACTCGAATGTATTTTGTGTTTCAGTATTATTTTCAGTATCAAAAGATTCCAAATCCTCTGACCAGGAGTCCTCTTCATATTCCTTCTCCCTGGCTATTTCAAGCATCTCCTCAGAGAGATCAATCCCTATCATATCATATCCCTTTAAGGCCAGCCTCCTGGTAACTTTACCAGTACCGCAGCCAAGTTCCAAAACCAGACCATCCTTCACACCGTACTCCTGTAATAGTCCGGTGAGATAATCTGTCCATGCATCATAGGGAACATTATCCATAAATATATCATAAACCTGTGCAAAACCAGTATAAGCCTGCATTTTTACTCACTTTCTGTCAGCCTTACTATATTACTGTTTTCTAATTCCTGTCTATCTTAACTGACTTACTACATCCGTATATTTCATAGGTCCTCCGAATAAGTCCAGAGCACTTCCAATTGTAACATCCAATTTGTCCTGTCCCAATTCTTTAAGAAGGCTTAAATCCTGAAAACTTCCGACTCCTCCTGCATAAGTAATGGGTATCTTTCCCCAATCCCCAAGGATTTTTACTAATTCCTGTTCAATTCCAGAGGATTTTCCTTCCACGTCTACCGCATGGACTAAAAATTCATCACAATAATCCGTCAGGGCATTTAAAGTATCCAGATTAACTCTTACCGTAGTAAACTTCTGCCACCGATCGGTTACAATAAAATATTCTCCCTCACTTTTACGACAGCTTAAATCCAGAACTACTCTATTCTTTCCCACTGCTTTCACCAGTTTTTTCAGATTATCATAGTGAATGATTCCGTCTTTAAATACATAGGAGGTAACAATTACATGGGAAGCACCGTCTTTCAAAAAATCAGCCGCGTTCTCCTCTGTTATTCCTCCCCCAATCTGTAATCCCCCCGGATATTCTCTCAGAGCTTTCTTAGCCTGTTCGCAATCCTGTCTGTAATACTCAGTACCATTAGGATTTAGGAGGATAATATGCCCTCCTTTAATATGATCATTTTTATATAAAGCCGCATAAAAGGATGCATCCTGCTCTGATATAAAATTCTCAACCGCCATACTGCCCTGATCGGACAGGCTGCCGCCTACAATCTGCTTTACCCTTCCATTATGAATATCGATACAAGGTCTGAATTTCATATAGTCTCCTGTAAACTTATGACTTAGCGCTAACTTTAGGCTTCTATCTTATCATACTTGTTCTGAATACGCAAGATAGGTGGATTTCTCACAAATTTCCCTCATATAAAGTAGAATTAGAACTTATCCGTGCTATCAAAAAAACACTTTTCCGATGAGCTGAAACCTATTTGCTCTCACCAGAAAAGTGGTATTTTTATTATACTTCAATTCTTCTTACCAGAATCCATAACCCTTGATTTCTTCTGTGGATTAGTTCGCAGTATATTTGTACTTTTTAAATTCTTTTGATATTATTCTTTTGATACTATTCTTTTGATATTAATCTATTGATATTAATTCTTTTGATATTAATTCTTTTGATATTAATTCTTTTGATATTAATTCTTTTGATATGATATTGTATATTCTGTTATAGATTATTCTGAGTAAGATAAATCCTTTTTACTTTAGTTTCAGTCTTCTCCTTACGTTTCATCATCTTTGCATATTCCTCTTTCAGTTGGGCTCCCACTGCTTTTATACTTCTCTCATTTACAACTTTATATCCAGGTTCAACTAAAGAAGGAAATTCCCCGTTAATAATTCCCTGGATATTATGCTGAAATTGTGACAAATTTTTTCCCTTATAAACATCCCTTCCATCAACCAGGCTTTCTTCATAAATTGGTATGTCCCTGATTAAAACCGGGGTCTTCATGGCCAGGGCTTCTAATAATACAATTCCTTCTGTTTCCTCATGGGTGAGGAACAGAAATAGATCGCTTCCGGCGTAAGCCTCCCGAAGCTCCTCTCTGCATACATACCCCGGAAAAAACAGATTGGGAAGTTTTGTTTTTACTGCCTTTTTTACACGGATTGATACGGTATTTAAATTGGTATAGCCAAACCAGATGAATTTATAGTCTGGCATTGCCTTTGCCAGTTCTACAAAATCCAGAATACCTTTCCGTTCTATGTATAACCCGGCTGATATGACTACTTTATCCTCTTCCCTCAAATGGTACTTTTCCCGGAATTTACTTCTATCCCCTTCATTCCTCTTATAGTATTCCAAATCAATACCATTAGAAATACTTACAATGGGCTTTTTCAGTCCATAACCCTCTAATAGGTTTTTGGAATACAGAGTTGGGGTAACAATAAGGTCGCCGCTGTTATAACATTTCATAATCCATTTTTTATACAGGGGAGCAAGCAGATTGGAACAGAGAAATGAATTTTTAAAATCCTCTTCCGTGGAATGTGCATGGTATACAATCTTTTTACCTTTTGCCTTAGCAACCAGTGCCATAAAGAAAGAACTCAGAAATATAGTATTTATATGAATAATGTCATACTCTTCTTTTTTGTCCGTCGTGTAAGAAACCTCATTTACTTTAAGCGCCTCTTGCTGATGATAGATGGCTCTTCCTACACCACTCTTTTCTACAAGTCTCAGATGACCTGAATATAATAAAATTTTCATAACAACTCCTATCTGCCGCATTCGCTGCAATCAAGTACAATTATTGAATCAAGGTAATCAGATACTTTCCTATCTCCGTCAGCCCCATACTATAAATTGCGATTGACATTGGTTTTCCTAATAAAATAATAGTTGTAAATTTCATTAATTTCATTTTGGTTAAACCCGCAATATAACATAACAAATCATCCGGTGCCAGGGGAAAGAAAATAGCGCAGGCAAACATAATATCAAATTTCTTACCCCGGTCAACCCATCCTATATATTTATCAAAAGATTTTTCTCCGATGGCCCCTCTTACAAACCTTCTACCGTACTTTTTAGAGAGAAGGAACACGATTATTGAACCGATACAAATTCCAATATAGTTATAAACAAATCCCATCCAGGGGCCAAAGATTATAATACCCGCAACACAGCCCACCGCACCGGGAAGTATTGGCACAACCACCTGAATAATCTGTATCAGTAAAAAGATTAAAGGTGCCCAAATACCAAAGCTATTAATAAAATTTTTAAAGGTTTCCGTTGACTGGAATAATCCGTTCTTATAACCCCAAAATAGGAAAATACCGATTAGCAACAGACCTATACAGGTACTTACATGTACTAATCTATTTTTCGCTACTTTAATATCCATAGACTGTGTCACCGTCCTTTCAGTTTTTATTCTTACAGAATACTTTTTACAGGTAATGACTGTTGATTAGAATAACCTATGGTAAACTTCTATTAAAGTAACCTCTTGTGAAAGTAATCTGCTGTTAAAATAACCTCCTATTGAAATTAACCTCCCTGTTTACAGCTACTTTACTATAGTTTAACTTGCTTTCATAAACAGTCTATTATAGTATAATAAAGTTTTTATAAAATTTATTTGCCCTGCTGTTATATATAACTTCAATTTATTCACATCCTCCGTTACATAGGTCCCCAGACCTCTTTTTGTGAATTTCTTCGGATTCCATTTCTTTGTATATACGGTTTGCGGTATTGGGATTAATTTTATATTTAAAAGCCAGTTCCCTTCCAGAAGGTAGTTTTTCACCAAGTGCTACTACACCGTTTACCATATCTTTTTTTATTTCATTAATAACTTGTATATAGATCGGTATATTATTACTAAACTCCATTCACATCCTCCTTTCCATTCGATACAAATTCTTGTTATAAATTACAAAAACACTGTATTTCTTCTCTTGCAATTTCGATTAGTTATTTCAGTGGTTTACTTTGTTACCAGTAAACTAGTTAAATAGTACACTAACTTCATATTTATGTCAATATCTTTTAATAAAATACTTTAGAAATATTATAGTGTATTATTTATTTTTTTTATTTCTCTTTTATATAACGACTTACTTCTTATTTTTTCTTCAAGAATATGTAAATTTATTTTTTGGGAACACCTTGTTGAAATAGTTGTGCTAGTTTGTAACCATCATATAATCCGGCTAAGTAGCTCAGTGAGCTATATTCTGCATTGCTGATGTCTGTCCATAACAAAAGAGCTTCTATGATTTCACGCTGCTCTTTTGTTAAAGTTAGATTTAGGTAATCCCTTTCAGCTATATCCTGTTGTTCAGAGACCGCCTGATAATTTAAGTCATTTTTAAGGAGATTGTTAAGCGTTTTTTCCTTTAGTTCCATCAGTACTCTTTTTAACACATCATTAAATTCCTTATGCTCCATATTTACCCCCATCGCATATCGCAAGATCACTTGCTGATACTACCACTAATACTCTTCTGTTTTTTGTTGTATGTGAGGTATCATATCATAAAATACATCTATAAAAAGTTCCCGGGTAGGAACCAGTCATAAATTTGATGTTAATATAACTCCCTGTTTTAGGCTGATTAGAAATGTCTGTTTCAACGATAAATTATTCAAATATAATAGAAATCCTTCAGAAATACATTTTAATTATATATCTTTTCAACTCCTTTATATCTGATAAAATATAATCATAACAACAAGGAGCATAACACAAATGAAAAATTTACAAACCATTATTTCTGAGTACTTATTATTCTGTAACAATCAAAAAAGATTAGATAGTAAAACTATCAAGGCTTATAAAATTGATTTAACACAATTTTCTGATTATCAGTTAAATGATTTTTCTAAATCTATTAAACCTGATTCTATAGAGGATTTCGTCTCTACTCTGCATCAGTCCTATAAACCTAAAACTGTAAGACGGAAAATAGCTAGTGTAAAAGCCTTTTTTCATTACTTAGAATACAAAGATGTTATTCTTATAAACCCTTTTAACAAATTACAAATAAAATTTCGCGAACCAATAGTTTTGCCCAAAGTGATACCCTTACATATAATTGAAAGCTTTTTATTTACATTATACAAACAGGAGAAATTAGTCACTACCTCATTTCAAGCAAAATGTATATCTCGTGACATTGCAGTCATAGAACTCCTTTTCGCAACTGGAATAAGGATTTCAGAACTTTGTTCTTTAAAGAAGTCTGATATTGATTTTATAGAAAGACATGTATTAATAAATGGTAAGGGGTCAAAAGAACGACGAATTCAAATCGGCAATGATGATGTAATATTAGCTTTAGAAAATTACCAAAGATATTTTAAAGAAGAACATATAACTTCCAAATATTTTTTTATTAATCGAATAAATAATCGCCTCTCAGAACAATCCGTGCGATATATGATAGATAAATACGCTAAGTTAGCAGCTATTGAGTTACATATTACACCACATATGTTTAGACATTCATTTGCTACTTATCTTCTAGAAGAAGATGTTGATATCCGTTATATTCAAGAAATGTTAGGGCATAGTTCCATAAATATAACTCAAATTTATACCCATGTCACTATGGCCAAACAGAAAAATATTTTGACAAAAAAGCATCCGAGGAATGCTATACATTTTAATTAACCCACATATAATCACTAAAAAAATTGCGTATTTATGATACTGGCATTAGTAAATTATCAGCTCTTCTATAAATAAAGGATAATCTGGTATTATCTTTTATTCATTATAAGATAATGGAAAAATAAATTGCTTTATATACAAAGATTGTGAGGGGCAAAGTTGATTTTACAAATTATTAAATACGAAAGCAGGATGCAGAATGCTTTACTTGTTTTTTTCAAAAAAGCATTTAAAGAGGATCAACGGTATTTATCTTTGCATGAGAAAGACAAGGATCTATGTGATATAAAGGGTAGTTATCTGGATAAGGGTTGCTTCTGGTGTATTGTTGATCAAAGCGAAAAAATCTATGGAACAATTGCCTTGAGAAATCTGGGTAATTTTTTTGAGATTCGCAGGTTATTTGTTTTAAAAAAGATACAGAACAAAGGATACGGTAAAAAGCTCATTACCTTGGCAATAGAATATGCTATAAAACAAAATGCATCCCAACTGAAAATAGCTGTTATGGAAAGAGGAATTGCCGTTCAACATTTAATGGATGTGTTTGAATTCTCACCAACTAAGCAATATAACAATAGCAGTGCTGATATTTTTTTTAAGCGGGATTTAACGCCTGATTACATTTATAACTTTAAATTGAAACAGCTGTCACTAGCTTATGAGAATTCTATTATTCTAAATCCGACAGAAAATATTCCTTTTTATAATAAAATGTATGATACCCACTTTTTTGAAGGATTATATGTAAGCGAAAGACTAAAGGATATCAATGATAAGGTGATTTTTGCAGGAAGAAACGAATATATAGAATTCTTTGAATATATTAAACAGGAATGGAAAAAGAGGCTCAATGCCTATGATGTGGACTTAAAAACACTTGCAGGTTTGAACGCTCATCTTATACTTTTTTTATGTATTTTAAGCCCTGGAGACACGGTTATGTTATTGCCTGAAATCTGTGGAGGACATTTTTCAACAGAACAAATCCTTTGTAACTTAGGAGCAAAGGTAATCCAGATGGTTCCTGATAAGAAGAAATTACGTGTGGATAAACAACAAACTAGGCTTCTAATCAATGAGACAAAACCGAATTACATTTTCGTAGACAGAAGCGAAGGTTTGCTATACGAGGATTTTTCATGGCTAAAAGACTATACAGATATTTATAAAATCTTTGATGCTTCCCAATATTTAACTCAAATATTATTGGAACAATATATATCTCCTTTTGACATGGGATTTGATATGATTGTGTCGACGCTGCATAAAAATTACCCAGGTCCACAAAAAGGTATTATTGCTGTGAAGAAAGATGGGGAAATATGGGAAAACTATCTAAGAGATGCTAAAACATATATTTCGAATACTCACCCCATGCATATTGCAAACTCAATTATCCCTCTTCTGAATGAAGATGAGTTTATATCATACAGTAGCTTGAATATTGAATGCTCGCGGTTGTTGGAATATTATCTCCTACAAATGAAAGTACCTGTGGTACAAACTTCGGGAGTAGAGCCTCGGACTTTGCATGTTTGGATATTGTGTGACGACAAAGAACTTAGCTATAAATACTATCTCAAGCTACAAACTTTACATATCCTTTGTAATTACAGACAGTTGCCATACGACCTTGGTTTCGGACTGCGGGTAGGTACTAGCGCTGCCGTCAGAATGGGGTTGAGACCTGCCCATGTAAAAGAATTAGCCACTATTATGGCTAATGCGTATCATGGTCCAGTCACCCCTTCAATCAGCAAAAGAGCAATAAAACTGATTCAAATCGTTAAAAAATCAGCATCATAATAAGAAAGCTATATTTATTGAAGAATAATTGGATAAGATCTTAATATCCAATACAGCAGCATAGTCATTCCTTGGTTCGTTTTTTTTCTCTCTTCAATACGATCAACTATCTTTTTCTCTTTTATGTATTCCGGATTATCAGAAATTAACTGCTTTAATTCTGTAAGCAGTCGCAATTGATCAACTGGAAATTGGTAGAGTTTAAAAAGTAATTCCAAAAAGTTTATTCTGAATATGCCATATCTATTATGGTACTTGGAATATATTTCTTTAGCAGTGTCAAAGTGTTTTTTGACCTCATCCATTGTATGAGAGCTTAGATTAATACCGTATTGATTCGATATATTTCTTCCGTCAGCAATCTTTATCTTTGCGAGTAATGTATGACAAAATGCTTCGTGCACATCTACATTGTTAGCTTGAGAATGCATAAGGAATTCATCTATCTGACAAAGGATTGGACCAACATCGCAACCAACGGAAATCATATCCAACTCTGATTGTTTAACAAGTGAGGCCCGTCTGGATTTTTCATCTGATGATAGGGAATCATTGGCTCGTCTATAGTACTCCTTTGCTTTCCCTATCAGCTCCAATGCTATAGTATCAGATTCTTCTTGTGAACAGTTTGGAATTTCTATATAATGGATAGAACTTGCTTTTATATATAAATTGTAGTAATAATCATAAAGAGCTTCTCCTTGGTCTCTAAGAAAGCTAATGAAATTTTTTATCAGAGATTCCGGAAGTTCAATCCCTAGAATGTGATAACATCTAATCTCATCGGTATAGCATCGTTTTATGATTTCATTGTGAAGATGAACGTTTTCAACCGTTGAATAATGTTGAAGATCTTTACGGATTTTTTTCAGGTCGGAATAATTAAATATCCCTTTTTCTGTCGCTATATGTATTTCCCAGTATGTTGCATATAATGAATATAAAGTTTCTTCTTTTTTCATATCAACAATATATTTAAGTATATTATTCATTACTCGCGAATTGCTACTACCATGGCTACTCTCAATAATATGTAGGATGGCTTCCTTACTTTTATTTCCTTTCATATTCTCTAGCATCTTTTGGAACATTTCAGCAGAGATCTTATGATTTCCCATATGAAAGTTTAAAATACCGCATTCATAGATAAAGAGTTGTTTTTTTTCTGGTTGAAGAAAGATGGCACGCTCCAATGATTGATATAGTGGTTTATATCTACCGTTCATTAAAGCTTCACTAAACAATTTTAAACGTATCTTTTCATCCACTTGTTTAATTGCATTTGGGTTACTTTTTACAAAGCAAATCCATCGGATTTCTTCCTCAACATACTTCGATTGTACAAAAATATCCAGTATCTTATTATATTCATCATCATAGACATAGAACTTCTCTATCTCCATCAGCAACGATTGTTCACAAATGCAGTAAATATAATTCGTGTTAAAGGGAAATGGCAGGAATATGTTTGCTTTACGTATATATTTCAAACATTTGCTTATCTCTTTTCTCTTTACATTCAATATCTTACAAATAAAATCAATCTCCACAAATGTGTTTGATAATATTGTAAAATATATTGCAAAAAATATTTCTTTATCTTTTGGTGAGAGATGCTTAATTAGTGGGTGAATATCATCTTGTGAAATGGTATCAATCAGACTATTATTGAAATCGAACACTTTAGCTGCCTGCAATAACTGGAAATCTACAAATGGTCGTCCATTGTCACTATCCTCTATTAAAACGAACATATTGTTTGCAGAGCTAAAAAGTTCATTATTTATCTCAATAAACCTTTGTCCTAATTGTTCTACATTATCAAGCACTATTAGAGAATTTTCAAACTCCCTTAATCTCGAGGTGCTGTCTGTAGATTTGAAAAATGAAAAAATATCATCCTTTTTATTGGCGCAATTAATAAACACAATATTCTTAAATTGAGTTACATCTTTTACACGATTCAAAAAAACTCCTTCCAACAAGAAGAAAGCGGCAGTAGTCTTTCCACGATTTGGAAATCCATAAATATACACAAACGAATTAATATCTTGTTTACCATAAATCCCCTCACATAAGTTCTGCTGGATTTGATTTCTATCCGGCGATAACACCAGATACTTTTGCGTCTTTCTTCTTGAAGCAAAAAAACTAACGATTCTAAGACCTACTGATGAGTTTTGATTAAATAGCGAAATGAGATCGAACACTGAAGCTGTACCAATGATTCCTAAAATTAATCTGAAAATGAAAAAGAGAGATACTCTTGTATCGCTGTCAATGGTATCTTTAAAAATAAAGGTACAAACAAAAACCGCTAGCACAACAATTATGATCAGACCAGAAAGGAGAGATGCTAAAATCCGGTCACGCCTTTTTACAATACATATCTTTTCAATAATCACTCTCATACCCCCTGCAACCTTAATATATAAAAAACAATAATAACTTATTATTTTATAAGCAGTAATGAATAAAGGATAATACCAGATTATCCTTTATTCATTATATCAAATTTAATTACAAATAAAAACAATTTTTTAATAATTTGGGAATATTTTGTCATATTATAAAAAAACATATTATTGGTACTACTGTAACTAGATTTATAAACCCACATTTTGACATTCATAAGATGCTGTTTCTAAGTATCCAAGAAAATCCTGAATGCTATTTTCTAATTTCTAAATCTCTAACTTCTTAATTATCTTTTCAACTTCCGCAATTAGCTGTTCCTTATCGGGAATGTAATAAGTATACTTTGAAGCAAAAATATTGTTTGACAACCCACCAAGAGCATATTCTGCCGTTAATGAATCTTTATCAGTACATAGAATAATACCAATTGGTTTATTGTCATCCTCGTCATTTACTTCTCGTTCGTAATAATTCAGATACATGTTAAGTTGTCCGGCAGCCTCTGGCATTAATTTTGTAGTTTTAAGTTCAATCAAAACATATGATTTAAGTGGCTTATTATAAAATACCATATCCACATAATAATGAATGTTATTTATTGTAACTCTTTGCTGAGTGCCTACAAACATAAAACCACGTCCAAGTTCTAATAAAAACCTTTCAATCTGCCTTACAAGTGCTTCTTCTAAATCATTTTCCATGAGAGGTTTATCCTCTGGTAAACCTAAAAACTCAAATACATACGGGTCTTTTATCATATCGGCAGGTTTCGCCAATTCTATTCCTTTCGTAGCCAGTTTGAGTACTTCTGCTTTATTGACATCACCTTTGGATAGCAACAGTCTCTCATACAGCGATGTGTCAATTTGTCGTTTTAATTCCCTAACTGACCATTTCGAATTAATTGCTTCTTTTTCATAAAAGCTTCTTTTGTCTTTATTTGAAATAATGAGTAATTCGCAATAATGAGACCAACTTAATTTAACAGACACTGTCTGTTGAATTTCATATTCTTGATAAAATCTTCTCATGAATTGAAGATTTGAAACTGAAAATCCTCTTCCCAATTCTTTTGTCAATTCTTTTGATAGTATTTTTAACGTCTTTACTCCATATTCTGCACGAATATTTTCATTTTGCTCATATAGAACTATAATTTCACCAATTTTCCAATATGAAATAAGTAGTTCTGTATTGACTTCTTTTGCTATGTTATTGCGAGCAGTCTCAAGAATATTTTTTATTTCATGTACTAGTGGATTCATTAAATCATTTGCCATTTTAATACCTTCTTTTCCTATTTAAATTTAACTAGTGCTGATGCTAATACAGTAAATAAATCTCCTCTACCTATACAGACCATATTTTATACAATAATAAATTAATAATAACTTTTAGTCTATTAATCTATGTATTGTTAGAAATACTATAAACCTACAGTAAAAATTCGCTGATGATGTCTATAAATAAAAATATATATTTATATGTCAATATTATATCACACGATTACTACTTGGGATCGTAAAAAATTTCTCAAAAAGCAGTATGCCAAAGTCGCCCACCAAGGACTACTTATAAACATACTGCTTTCTCAAATTTTCTATATTTCAATTTTCATATAAATATTCTTATCTATAAAGACAAGATCCGTACATTTTACTCCGCAATCCTATCAAACATAGTCTTAAGCGTAGGATATAAATCCTTAAATATATCATACTTCTTATTATACTTAGCAACAATCACAGGATCTTGTTCCGTCGTTTCAATTACCTTAATCAGCTTTCCGGCAGCTTCTTCTACGGATGCATATTTACCGCAGCCTACGGCAGCTAAGATGGCAGCTCCAAAGGCAGGTCCTTCCGCACTGTTGATTTTATCAACTTTTACATTCAGGACATCAGCAATGATCTTGCACCATAAAGGACTTTTTGCACCGCCGCCGTTAATACGGATACGGTCTATGTTTACACCTAATTTCTTGGTGATTTCAAAGGAATCACGAAGTGCAAAGGCTACACCTTCTAACATAGCCTGGGTCATATCGGCACGGGTGGTATCCATGGTCATACCGATAAAGGTACCTCTGGCATTGGGGTTATTGTGGGGAGTTCTTTCTCCCATCAGGTATGGAAGGAAATATACATTGTTATCTCCAAGCTTTGTGATAGCAGCTTCTTCCTTTTTATATTCCTTGGTTCCAATAATTTCATCCTGCCACCATTTGTTGGAAGCGGCTGCGGATAACATAACACCCATAAAATGATATTTACCGTCTGCGTGGGCAAATACGTGAAGGGCATTCTGATCTACTTCTGCATATTCTTTGCTGGCAATAAATACTACGCCGGAGGTTCCAAGGGATACATTGCACATACCCTCTCCTACGGTTCCGGTACCTACTGCGGCTACTGCCTGATCTCCGCCGCCGGCAATTACTTTCACGCTTTCCGGCAGACCTAACTCTTTGGCTATATCTTTTTTCAGAGTACCGACTACTTCATAGCTTTCATATACTTTAGCCAGCTGTTCTTCTTTTAAGCCGATAATATCAAGCATTTCTTTAGACCAGCATTTATTCTTAACATCCAGTAATAACATACCAGACGCATCGGATACGTCGGTGCAGTGAACACCGGATAAACAATAGGCTGCATAATCCTTTGGCAGCATAACTTTCTTAATTTTTGCAAAATTCTCCGGTTCATGTTTTTTAACCCACAACAGCTTTGGCGCTGTAAAGCCGGTTAATGCCATGTTACCGGTATAAGCAGATATCTTATCCCTGCCGATTTCGTTATTCAGATAATCGCATTCTGCCTGGGTACGTCCGTCATTCCAAAGAATTGCAGGACGGATGACTTTATCCTCCTCATCAAGGATTACCATACCATGCATCTGACCGCTGAAACTGATACCATCAACGGTGGTTTTATCACAATCCTTTGTCAATTCCTTAATGCCGTCTGTTAAAGCAGAGAACCAGTCCTCCGGATTTTGTTCAGACCAGCCCGGCTGAGGAAAATATAAAGGATATTCTCTTGTTACAATACTTTTAATATCTCCGCTTTCATCCATTAAAAGCAATTTTACTGAAGATGTTCCTAAATCCACACCAATATATAACATGTTAAACCTCTTTCCCGAATGCTTCTATCATGCTTCGTACCATAAGTATAAATAGCTTCTGCGGCACAGCCGAAAGTATATTCCGGTTATGCCGGCTTAAGCTATTATCTTTTATTCTGACTATAAACAGAATTAAGTTCAGATTTCACAAATCCACATAAAATTTTTAACTCAATTATTTTAACACAGTTATTCTTACAAGTTTATTTCGTTTCAATGATATACTGATTAAGAATAGATTCCAGAAGTTCCTGTCTTCCGGAAACATTAGGCGCAACACCGTTCTTTAGTGCATAAGCTTCTAATTCCTTAAAGCCAACTTTGCCTTCCACGATGTCTTTGCCAATACCTTCCGTATAACTTGCATAACGGTTCGCGATAAAGTTTTCAAATACCTTATCTTCAATTAACTTTGCAGCAACTTTAAGACCTCTTGCAAATGCATCCATACCTGCAATATAAGCATAGAACAAATCGGATTCTTCAAATGAAGCACGCCTTACTTTAGAGTCAAAGTTAAGTCCGCCCTTTGTAAGACCGCCGGCTAAGAGGATTTCGTACATTGCTAAGGTTGTGTCATAAATATTGGTTGGGAATTGATCCGTATCCCAGCCTAAGTTTGCATCACCCTGGTTCGCATCAACACTTCCAAGGACACCATTGATGCGGCACTGGTTTAATTCATGCTGGAAGGTGTGCATAGCAAGGGAAGCGTGGTTCGCTTCAATGTTTAATTTAAATTTATCGATTAAGTTATATTTTCTAAGGAAAGAAAGCACGGTGGCAGTATCGGTATCATACTGATGTTTGGTTGGTTCCTTGGGCTTTGGCTCGATTAAGAACTGACCGGTGAAGCCGATTTCTTCCGCATAGTCACAAGCCATCTTAAGTAATCTTGCCATATTGTCTAGTTCCAGACCGGTATCGGTATTCAGAAGGGTTTCATAACCTTCTCTTCCGCCCCAGAATACATAATTAGAACCACCCAGTTCCTTTGTTACCTCCATAGCCTTTTTAATCTGAGCTGCTGCATAAGCAAATACTGTGGCATTACTAGAGGTTCCTGCACCATGTACAAAACGTGGATTGCTAAAGGCATTGGTAGTTCCCCATAAACACTTGATTCCGGTACGTGCCATTTCTTCTTTTATAACTGCAACGATTTCATCCAGTCTTTGATTGGTTTCTTCCAGATCTTTTCCTTCCGGAGCAATGTCCCTGTCGTGGAAACAGAAGAAAGGAATCTGCATCTTTTCCATAAATTCAAAAGCAGCATGTACTCTTTCTTTTGCTACTTCCATGGGACAATCTGCCTGATCCCAGGGTCTTTTTATCGTCCCGACACCAAAAGGATCACTGCCCATGTGTGTAAAGGTATGCCAATAAGACATAGCAAATCTTAGCTGTTCTTTCATGGTTTTACCCGCTACAACCTCATCCGGATTGTAGTACTTAAAAGCCAGGGGATTTTTACTTTCCGGGCCTTCATAATTGATTTTTCCTATACCTTCAAAATAAGCCATACAATCAAACCTCCTATATAGTTTTTTGACTAAACTAATGTTGATACTATAAATATAACAACAATTTTTGGCTTTGTCAAGGTGAATTCTTCTTTCTGTAACCCCCTTTTCAATGCCTCCTTTTTATGTTATGATTACTTTATATTTTACACTAATTATGACAGGTTTTTCTATTGTCATAGATAAGGATGGATAACATGGTTACAGGAAGCAAAGAACTGATTCGTGACATTAACAGCACCCTTGTGCTGGAAACAATAATTAATTCAAAGCCCATCTCAAGAGCTGCCATTTCAAAAAAACTCGGACTGACCAAAGCAACGATTTCCACCATTGTCCAAGACCTGATTAATAAGGATTTAGTAATTGAAATCGGCAGTGATGATACCGATCTTGGAAGGAAACCAATTTTACTGAGCTTTAACAAAAAGGCTGGCTATGTGATTAGTATTGATATCGGTGTCGAAACCGTCTCAGCTCTGCTGACTGATTTAGAAGGTGAGAACTGTAGTCTGAAACAAATCAAAACACCAAAAGCCCATGAAGATATTGTACAGGTCTTAAGCAGTTTAATTGAATCCATGAAACCCCAAAGCACTTCTACTACATATGGTTTGGTAGGAATCTCCTTGGGAATCCATGGGGTTGTTTATGATAATAAAGTTTCCTTTACACCTTATTATGATTTGACCGGCATCGACTTAGCTAAAAAATTAGAGGAACACTTTCATGCACCGATATTTTTGGAGAATGAAGCCAATCTTTCCGTACTGGGAGAAAAGACTTTCATGTTTGATTATCCCAACATAGCCAATATCAGCGTACATTCCGGAATCGGTCTTGGAATTCTCATTAATAATACCCTCTATACCGGTTACAACGGACGCGCCGGGGAATTCGGCCATACCATCATCGAAGTTGACGGAAAAGAATGCCCCTGCGGCAATCATGGCTGCCTGGAGCAATATGTTTCAGAACGGGCTTTATTAAAAGAATTTGCTAAGAAAAAAGACTATTCCGATGTTGATTTTGAATTGCTCTCTTCCATGTATCAGACCGGAGACAAAGACGCTATTGATATTATGGACAAGTTTATCAAATATATGTCTATCTGCATCAATAATGTGTTAAATGCCTATAATCCGGATATTGTCATTATTAATAGTTCCTTTACCAGTTTCTTTCCGGGGCTTACAAGACATATTGAGCAATCCTTAAACAGCAAAATGAACAGTGTTACCCACATTGTGCCCTCTGCTCTGCAGGATTCCTCTATTCTACTTGGCGGTATCAGTGTTGTGATTAAGAACTTCCTGGCTATTGGTACACTGAAACTGCAGAATAATGAATTATTCTAATCGATAAAAACTAGGATTCGAGAGTTAAAGTATAAACTACCTATCGCATTGGACCCTTCTCCTCTGAATCCCAAAAATAATACATTTTATATTAGTAATACACTACATATCTATACAAAAAAGACACCGGTAAGCCGATTTTATAAGATGGAATATCCATCAATTAAAATTGCTGACTGGTGCCTTATTATTTTAAACTATTCTTAACTCGTAATCTTTTAATTTTATATTGCGCTTCAAAAGTCTTTATACAATGCTTCATTAATAACAGTTTGATCTTATATTACTTACACATCGTTAATACATCTTTACTTTCTTCTTAATCCTTTCAAATGATTTATCCATCTATCAAACGATTTATCCATCTTCAAAGAATTTATCCACCTTCAAAGAATTTATCCACCTTCAAATAATTTATACACCATCAAAGGATTTATTCACTTTCAAAGAATTTATTCACCTTCAAAGGATTTATCCACCTTTTAAACGATTTCTTCCTTATTCCGTATAATCTTCACCGCCTGACTGACATTGGAAATGTTAACCGTATTAAATTCCCCGCCGAACTCGCCATCTATAGACCAGGGAACTGATTCTTCCGAAACCAGGAGGATTTCCTTCACAGGAAAGGAAAAGATATGATCACTGTTTAAATTGCCTTTAAGCAGATCATTGATAATTCCTTGAAAATCCAGTACATTTTGCGGCATCTTAATAAAGATTCCTTCAAACATCCCATCATCTAGTCTAACATCCTTACCTGTCAGTCCCTTAATACCGCCCACCGATATGGAATTTGCCACCATACCATAGATAAAGTTATCGGAAATAACCCGGTCACCACAGGTTATATCCATGTGATAGGATTTCCAGTTGGGTAATCTCTTTACACCTTCCAAAATATAAGCCAGTCTGCCTAGCATATTCTTGCTGGTCTGGGGGGTTTCATAAGAGGCATCGGTAAAAAGTCCAAATGCCGCAGTATATGTAAAGTATTCCCCATTAACCAGTCCGACATCACATGGAAATGCTTCGCCATTTAATACTACTTTCGCAGCTTTGGGTAAATTTTTAGGCAGTTTCAGATTATAGGCAAAATCATTGGTAGTTCCAGAAGGTATATAGCCAATACTCGGCTTTTGATCGCTGTGCATAATTCCGCTTATAATCTCATTCAGGGTTCCGTCACCGCCGGAACATACCACCAAATCATATTCCTCACGGCTTAAGCAATCCATTACAATATTTTTAGCATCCTTCCTGCCGCCCGTTGCATAAATAACCACTTCGTAACCGCTTTTCACGAAATACTCAATGATACTTGACAACCAGTTTTTAATTTTACTTTTACCGGCAAGTGGATTATAGATAAACAATAGCTTTTTTTTCATGATAATTTATTTATCCCCTCCATTTGCTTTTGTTTCTTTCTTTTCGTCATAATACCACCAATGCGACCGGTTTCTTTCGCAGATAAGGATTTCCAGCCATCGCTCATTACCTTATCTAAAAGTCCTAGTTCCGTTGCTATTTCATATTTTAATTTTTCATCTGGTTTTAAATCACTTAAATTGATTGGTTCCTGTGCTGCTTTTTTCGTACTCATAATAATATTATACACCCTTTCTAGATTTTAACAAGGGACTGTTTTCATTACAAATTAATCTTTCGTAGTGAAACAGTCCCCTGTTTAGCATTCTATATAAAGTGTAGCCTGATATATTTATTTCATACCTTTGCTGCTAAACTTATTTAATTAAATTTTAAATAATTGTATTGCCTGTTCCAGTTTCTTGGCATCCCCTGCAAGTTCCAGAGCAGAACTGCTTAAGTTTTCAACAGAACTGATCTGTCCGTTAGCGGTTGCGCTAACCTCTTCGGACGCTGCTGCGGTTTGCTGGGCAACTGCTGAAATATTACGGATTGCATCCATGCTGACTTCTTTCGCCGTTTCAATACCTTTGATGCCGATGGATATGTTATCCAGGTTCGTAACCAGGCTGCCGACATGTTTATTGATATCTTCAAATACCTTAATGGTCTTCGTTAAAGATTCCGTCTGGGATTCTACAATATTTTCCGCCTGTTTTGCAGATACTACGGTACCCTGGGTCTTATTCTGGATTTCAGTTACGATACCTTGAATCTGGCTGGCTGCCTGAATAGACTGGTCTGCTAACTTACGGATTTCATCGGCTACAACTGCAAAGCCACGTCCTGCATCACCGGCTCTTGCTGCCTCTATGGAAGCATTTAAGGAAAGTAAGTTTGTCTGGGAAGCAATTTCATTGATGATACCAACGAAATTACCAATGTTACGTGACTGTACTTCCAGAGCTTCGATATCCTTGATTACCACCTGGGTTACATCTGTGGTGGCTTTGGATTTATCATTTAATTCATCGATTATGATTAAGCCGTCTCCGACAATACCCTTTGTATTATTGGCAATCTTCTCAATTTCATAAGTACTGCTGTATACCTGATTGATCTTATCGGAGAGATTAGCCATCTGTCCTAAGCAGTGTTCGGTATCTTCTGCCTGCTGAACCACACCTTTTTCTATTTCATCAATGGTAAAGGAAATATCCTTGGTTGCACCCAGAATCTTTTCCGAAGTTACTGATAACAGATCCGCAGATTCTGTTACCTTGGTACCTACACCCGCAACTTCACCAATTAAGTTGCTCATACCAGACGTCATATCGGCAAGACCGTCGGATAACACCTTGAATTCATCCTTACGTTTCGTACTGAATTTAGCAGTTAAGTCACCACGCGCTGCCAAAGATATGGATTTAACAAGTTTGGCAATTGCATTACCGATTCCACTCGCAATTATGGTACCTAATAAAATTGCAAGGATGCTGGCAACCGTGATAAATATCATACTTAAATCTCTAATTGCTCTAGACTGTTTTAATATCTCTGCTTTAGGAACCAGAGCACATACCATAGAACCGGTATCACCTACTTTGCTGTAAAGGAACAGATACTTCTCACCGTTATAGTCCACATAGGTATAATCACTGGGTTCTTCACTGGCTACGGCGTCTTTGTAGTACTTCGTATCTGTATAAACATCCTTTAAATTCTCATCTGTTAATTCTTCTCTGCCATCTGCCGTTACAAAGCCGATAATACTTCCGTCAGCAGTATCGATATCCTTAAGTACGTTCATGACTTCTTCCATGGACACATCCATCATGATCAGACCGCTGCTATAAGACAATTTACTTACCAGCGCCATAGAATATTCATCTTTACTCATCTTTAACTGTTCGTCCATAGCATCATGGGTACCTACCCAAACATTTCGTGAGGAAGATTCCATAATCTTCTTTGCTTCGTCCGTCGCGGTATATTGTTTGAATAAATCCTTAGGCGGGGTTGCAAATGTTGAAACCGGGGTTCCTACACCAGCCATAATATGTATTGCGTTAATAAACTTATTGGTTTCCCTGATAACAATGACTTCTTCCTGTAGCTGCCTTAACGCAGTTACATTATCAAGGGTATCCTTTTCATTCACCCTTCTGTAATAATTCTCAACCGTATTACTGAGCGAAAATTCAATGGCTTTATCCTGTACGGACTTAAACCCGAGTCCAAGATATTTGCTGACTGCATTCAGGGTATCAGTAGTACTTTTTTCATAATTTGTAATGATTGCTTTGGATGATTGCTGGTAGGATACTACTCCAAACACAGCCAATAAAATAACCGGAACAAAGAAAGCACCAAGTATTTTAATCCGGATTCCCTTTAATTGATCAAAGATTCTTTTTCTTTCCTTTAACTCTGATTTTACTTTTTCCGTCTTTTCTTTCGCTTGTTTTGATTTTTCTTCCAGTTTTTTCTTTTCTTTTTCCAGTTTCTTTTTCGCTTTTTCCTCTAATGCTTCTTTCTTTTTCTCTGCCTTCATAAAATCATTTAATTTCTTTTTGTTCTCATTCCCCATTGATGAATCAGTATTTTTTTTCACTTTTATTGATCCTCCTGCATCCCCTTGGTAGGTCATATTGAATAACTTTTCTTAGACAATTTTATAACATTTGCTTAATAAGCAATATAAAATGCATTATTAGAGCAAATTTTACAAAAAAACTTACCCTTTTTTGTGTGATTTGTCTATCTTGTATATAATTATACCACATAATCTTCCAAAATAAAATGTTTTTCTACAAATTATCTTATATTTGTAAAAAACTACATAAGAGGAAAGGAAACTACATGGTTTAAAAAATCATGTAGTTCATCACAAAAATAGTAATTTTAGTACTGTTTTTGAATGAGGATCTGATTAGAATTCTTATTGTTTTTATAAAAGACAGTGAATATATATTCATTATTTATTTTTATCCCAGGAGGCAGTTTTATAGGGAATTTACCTTCTAAACCTGTATCTCCTTGCTCAGTCCAAAGGAATAAATAATTCTTTCTTTTACCATTTTTCCGGTTAATTGTTCCAGGGCTTTCTGGTAATAATCCAACTGCACTCTATACCTGGTGCTAAGTTGTTCTTCCGCCTGTTCTCCATACACGGCATCGGTTTTATAGTCTAATAATACCCATTGCCCCTCTTCTTCAAAATACACGTCAATAACACCCTGAATCAGTACGGTTTCTTCACTTTTTAGGCTGTCATTGATTTCATTGGCTTTCATTCCCATGATAAAACGGCGTTCTTTATAAAGCCTACCAGCTCTTGCGGCTTCTTTCATTCTCTTAGCGGTACGGCTTTTTGTAAACTGGAATAATCGGTCTATGTCAAGAACATGGATATCTGTTTCAGTGATTTTCTCCATCTTCTTTAAAGTCAGCAGGGTACGGTAAATATCATCTTCCGTATTAATCTGTAACAAGTCCATAGCTTCTAATACAGTATGATACAAGGTTCCAAGATCCGCCCCGGTAGCAATATCTGATTCACCTGCAAACTCAGGTATGATAACTTCCTTCCCTTTTTTATCAGTATGCTTCATCACAGTTCCAAAATCTTCTGCTTCATACTGTCCAAGCCGCTTTAATTCCGATACGGTAAGTTTAATATGGATATTGGTTTCGGTTTCATAGGGATACTTATATTCCATATAAGACCTTATGCCCTCTCTGGCTGCTTCATCATATATCCTGTCCTTATCCCAGTATATAAAATCCTCTTTGTTCACCTTGCTAAAAAGCTGTTCCATATATTCTGCCTCTGCGGCTTCTTCATAGGAAGATTGCTTTATGGTAATAGGAGTGCCTAAAAGATAAAGGGGATGCTTGTCCTCCTGTCTTATGCCATAGTCTTTTAGAATCTCTTCAAATCCCCTGCAGCGCATCAGGGAAGGAATTACCCAGTCAAGATAGGTTGCGGCATTGCTTAATTGATAATATAACAGGGTCTTTTCCTTCTGCCTTACGATACCTGCCCATTTAGGAATCATTTTAGAAGGGGCTTTTACCCCGCCGGTTAAAATTAACTTTTCCTTAGCTCTGGTCAGGGCAACATAAAGCACTCTAAGTTCTTCTCCCAGATTTTCCAACACCAGCTGTTTTTGAATTACTTTTTTTACCAGAGTGGGGCCTTTTATCCGAAGTTCAGTATCGATATAATCAATACCAATTCCCAGATCCGGATGGATTAAAAGACTGCTTCTGGAATCCTGATTATTAAAGGTTTTGCCAAGTCCTGCTACAAAGACGATAGGAAATTCCAGTCCCTTGCTTTTATGGATGCTCATAATCCGAACTGTATTTTCATTTTCCCCGGCAACTTTGGCTTCTCCAAAATCCACATCATACTTATGGAGCTTTTCAATATAGCGTATAAAATGAAACAATCCGCTGTAACTGCTGCCTTCAAATCTTATTGCCCGCTTAATCAGCATATCTACATTGGCACAGCGTACTTCACCTGCTGGCATGGCAGAGATGAAATTATAATAGCCGGTTTCCTCAAGAACCTTTAAGATCAGTTCATGAATAGACAGATAATGAACCATATTTCGGAAATGATTTAATTTCTCCAGAAAGCCTTTTAATTTTTCTGACAAATCATCCGTAGTCGTTTCACCATATTCCTTTACGGCTTCATACATGGTAATCCTTCTTCTGGGTATCCGAATCTGTGCCAGTTCATCACTATTTAAGCCTACCATGGGAGACCGTAAAACGGCAGTGAAGGGGATGTCCTGTCTCGGATTATCAATAATACGAAGCAGATTTAACACAGCCCTTATCTCCAGGGTAGAAAAGTAACCCGACTGGGTTTCCGTATGGGCGGTGATTCCTTCTGCTGCCAGAGTATCGGCAAATACTTCGGACCAGCCGCTCATGGTACGAAGAAGTATTACCATATCCCCATAACCAGCTCGTCTTAAACCCTTTTCCTTTTTATCATAAATCATAAGCCCATTCACAGGGTCGGCCAGTTCTTTCATACGCTTTGCTAAGGTTTTAGCTTCTATTTCTCTTGCAGTATACTCGGTTTCTTCCTCACTCTCTTCTTTTCCGGCGCCTGATTTAGTATCTGACACTTTTAGTTTGCTAAAGGGACTGCTCTCTTCGTCCTCCTGCTCCGTTTCAGAAGGTTTGACAGAAACTAACAAAACCTCAGTATCCACCGATATCCCCTCGGTAAAGGCACCAAAATCCGCTCCCGGATAAAGAGCTGCCTTCTCATCATATAGGATATTCCCAAGTTTCCTGGTCATAATCTGCTCAAAGATAAAGTTAATACTCTCAAGTACAACCGGTCTGCTTCTAAAATTCTTATGTAGGTCAATTCTTTGATTGCTTCCCTCCAGCAAATCATAGGTATCATACTTTTCCATGAATATCTCCGGTCTTGCAAGACGGAAACGGTAAATACTCTGTTTCACATCCCCTACCATAAAGAGGTTTGGTCTGCCATAACGTTCACCACTGATACTATTTAGAATCGTCTCCTGAACCAGGTTGCTGTCCTGGTACTCATCTATCATAATTTCAACATAATGCTCACAAAGTTCATCTGCTGCCGGAGTTGGAGTCAGGATTCCCTCCTTTTTCTGGACTAGTATATTCAGGGCAAAGTGTTCTAAGTCATTAAAGTCCACAATGTTCTTACCAGATTTTTGTTCCTTATAGGCATCGGCAAAATCCTTGCATAAATCAATAAGTACCTCCACCGGTTTCTTCATAGCTCTTAGGTCCTGTAACATCTCCTGGCTGTCCTGAAAGAAATAATTCTTATTCAGATCCGTAATGGCTTTTTTAATCTCTTCTCGGATGGTCTTTACCTGATTCTTCTTCTCCTCGCTTACCCACTCTTCCTTTTTACCAGATAGTCTGGCAAAGGTAAATCCACGAAACAGTTCACCGTATTCTTCATAATCATGAAGTTCAGATAACTCAAGCAGTAACGTCTCATCACTTTTTAGTGCTGCCAGATAAGCCCCCGGTCCGTCTGCCTCTTCACAGATTCCAATGGCTTCCCTGCATCTGATAAGGAGATCTGCCGTCACCGTCTTAAGATATAGAAGCAGCGCCTTCATCCAGTCAGAGGATTTCATCTCTTCTAACGTTTCAATGGCAAAGGTATGTTTCTTATCCTCCAGCCATTCCTCTGGCCAGGGATAACTCATAGAAAAATGATAAAGCCGAAGTATTAAATCCTGTGCTGCCTCATCGGATTTACCGGAGGTAAAGCTTTCGATAAATTCCAGAAAGTCTTCCTGTCCGTCTTCATAGTATCGTTCCAATAAATCATTTACCACATCGGATTTTATCAGGGTAAGTTCTGCTTCGTCTGCAATCCGAAAAGATGGGTCCAGGTCTATAGTATTAAAATGATTCCTGATTACATTCAGACAAAAGCTGTGTATGGTGGTAATCTGGGCGCTGTGAACCAAGGTGACCTGTTTTTGCAGGTGAAGATCCTCGGGCTGTTTGGAAAGCTTTTCTTCAATAGCAGCACCGATTCTCTCCCTCATCTCTGCTGCCGCGGCATTGGTAAAGGTAACAATTAATAATCGGTCTATATCCACCGGCTTTTCTTCATCCGTAATAATCGAGATAATCCGCTCTACCAGTACTGCTGTCTTTCCAGAGCCTGCCGCCGCAGATACTAAGATATTCCGGTCCCTTAAATCAATTACTTTCTGTTGTTCCTCGGTCCACTGCATCTGCGTCTCCTCCTTGTCTTTCTTGTTTCTGTTTCTGATTCGTAATTTTATCCCAGACCTCCTGGGGTGTCATGGAGGCTAAATTCCGATAAGAATATCCCTCTATCTTGGTGTCAAAACCGCAGACACTTTTATAGACACAATAATCGCAGGCGCTGCGTTTTCCAAGCTGGTAGGGTTTAATGTCGGTTTTCCCCTCCAGAATTTTTAAACCATATTGTTTCACCGTATCTTTTACGTATCCCTCCAGAGCCTTTAATTTACGGATATCTGCTATACTGGAACGCTTGGTGGGAAAGCCCTCTTTGTTGGTTTCCACTGGTATAATGTCAGACTTAACAGAGGGTTTCATCCCCTCTCCCTCATTGTAAAACTCCCGATCCATATGCATAATAACTTCTTCACTGCTGTTTACGATTCCATTCATCTTAAGTTCTTTTAAGATACTGTCTTCTACATGGCTGCTTTTCTCCACAAAGGGGTCGTCTATGTTGTAGTAAAGGATTCCGGCAGGAATGACTGATTTACCCGGATGTTCCTTCTCCATTAATTCCATTGCCGCATTCATATAAACCGCAAGCTGTATCTGTAACCCGTAATATACTGACAGAAGATCAAAGGAAGTGGTACCGGACTTATAATCAATTACCTTTACCATAAGATTGTCCTCTTCTTCAAAGACATCCAGTCTGTCAATCCTGCCCATAAGTCTGATATAGTCTTCCTCACTTAAGTCAATTTTTAAGCTGTTAAGTTCCTGTTCTCCGGAGAAGAACATCTCAAAGCCTACCGGTTCAAAATCTCCTTTTTTGATCTGCTCACACAACGCCCAGAGGGTTCGTTTGGTAATCCGCTCCACCCGTTTTACCAGGTACTGGTACCGCTTGGTACTGCTAAACACATCATTTCCATAGCCTTTTGCAGCTTCCCTTACACACTGGCCTGCCCATTCCTCCCTAAGTTCCTCTGGAATGGTATGCCAGTTATATTCGCTTTCTTCCATTTTTCTAGAAAACAGTTCTATGGCGTTATGAAACAGATTACCGATGTCCGGCACTGCCAGCCGATATTCTGCTCTTTCGTTTAATTCAAGTCCATAGCTGATATAATGGGCAAAGGCACAGGCTGCATATTTTTCAAACCGGGTCACACTTCCATTTAAGGAATCCCCGTACAATTCTCTAGCAATCCGCTTTGATAAGCCTTGTTCTTTATTCACATAAAAGGCTGCCTCTACAAGTCCCTTTAACAGAGGCGTATATTCCTCCTTAGAACAATAGAAACTAAATAATTCCTTCCAGGTATCGGTGGTATCCTGAAAGGGATACGTTCTAAGACCTTCGATTAAGTAAGAAAGTCCTCCGTCAGCACCTAATATCTGTGACAAATCTTCTTTGTCAGAATCCACCTCAACAGGCTTTAAGTCAGGAAACAGCTTTCTTATGGTTTCAATAATATAGGAGGGTCTGATTGCTTTGCCATCCCCATCAAGCCTGCTGTAACTGATATATAACCTTTCCTGGGGTTTTGTCATATTTAAGTACAGGTAAAACTTCTCTGTATAAGCGGCCTGCCGTTTCGTCGGAGCCATCTCCACCTCATTGTCAGAGATAAACTGCCTCTCCATATCCGTTAAAATCCCTCCACTGCCTGCATTTTTTGGAATAATGCCGTCATTAACTCCCACAAAAAATAAGGCTTTAATATCTTTTAACCTGGTACGTTCGATATCACCTACCATAACCTGGTCAAGTCCCGGGGGAATCAGCCCTACTTTTGCTTCTGCAAACCCCGCTTCCAGCACTTCTATGTACTCTTTTAAAGAAATAACTTCGTCTCCTAAGAGTTCAGCCAATTTCTCATACAGGTCCATAACAATTCCGTATATCTGTTCATATTCTCTGGCCATTTCCAAAAGATTCTCTTCATTAAACTGTGTCGTGAATTCCTCTAGTTTACCTGCAGCCTCCATATTCACCCCGAACTCGTAAATGGCTTTCGTGTATTCTTTCACGTTCTTTGTCTTATCCGAAAGGACTTCATATAACGGATTTAATTCTGCTAGAAATGCCTGTCTGACTTCATTAATTCTGGTAAGCTCACCTTCTCTTTGTCCTCTAAAGGTTCTGACCCAATCAGTCTGCCACTTATTATGCCCCCGTATTCCAAGGGCAATTACATAATTCTCTAATATATCCGCATCTTCTCTGGCGATGTTTGACAAGCCGCACCTAAGATACCGGAATACACTTTCATAATCAAAATTATTCTGGATAATATCAAGAGCCGACCGTACCATTTCTACAAAGGGATTGGAAAGGATGTCCCTTTTATTATCAATAAAACAGGGAATCCGGTTCTTATCAAACTCCCTGCCAAGTTCCCTGCCATAAGAAGCGATATCACCGGTCACTACCGCAATATCCTGATATCTGTAATTACCTTCCCGTATCAGCTTCTTGATTTCCTGTAAGACAAAGGAAACCTCCCCTCTGACATCCCTGGCCCCATGGATACTTATATTATCCTGATCTCCCTTAAAAGGTTTTATGGGGTAACGGAAGATGTTAGCTTCCAAAGCTGCCAAGGCTTTACTGTTTCGGTATCGATAGGGGATAATCACTTCGATATTCCCATGAATTTTTTCTGGTTTTTCCCCCTGGATATTCTCTGATTTTTTAGCTTGGATATTTTCTAGGCTTTTCTCTTGGTTATTCTCTGTTTTTTTCCCTAGGATACTATCTGGGCTTTTCTCTTGGTTATTCTCTCTTTTTCCCCCTAGGATACTATCCGGGTTTTTCTCTTGGTTATTCTCTGAAATATTACCAGAGGTAAGTTCTTCGGTAAACAGGGGGTTCTCCACCCGTATCTTTTCCTCATATGCAATATCTGTCAGCTTTTTAATAGTTTTCTTACTTAGATGGAATAACTGAAATTCTTCATCCGGTACATAAAACTCTTTCCGGTCAATGGTGACGGTTATCAGGACCTTTTTTGCCTTTTTCATCAAAAGAGTCAATAATTTATACTGGGCAGGTGTAAATCCGGTAAACCCGTCCAGACAAATAATACTATCCCTAATCAATGCAGATTCCTCAATTACCCCGCAAAGCACGTCAAGAATCTCTTCCGCTGTAATGAACTTCTGGTCCAGATACTCCTTAAATGCCCTGTAAATTATGATAATATCATGTAATTTACTCTTAAGCAGCGGCTTACCCTTCATCTCTGCTGCCATATGTTCAAGCATCGGTATACTGATACTGTACTGATAGATTTCAGAAATCAATGACTTTAACTCATCGATAAATCCCCGCTTTTGCACGTCATGGTTAAATAATTCCAGTTCTTTTCTCTTTCTGGCCACGATTTTTCGCAGCACCATCGTTTTTCCCGTATCTTCCAGAACCGGCTTATCATTCCCCCCCACTTCATCAAAGATTCGGTAAGCAAGCCGCATAAAGCTTAATATATCAATGTTCATGGTTCCCCCGTAAGGGTGCATCATTACGATGTCTTTCTGAGTCTGGAGGGTAAACTGTTCCGGAACGATAACAAAGTAATTGGTATTGTCATTCTGTATGGATTTCTCTATGATTTCTTTATATAACTGATAGGATTTGCCCGAACCGGACCTTCCTAGAACTAGTTGCAATGACATGTTTTAGTCTCCTCCTTTTAGAGTATTGAGAATTATTGATAAAATCAGCTTTTCAGGCTGTGAGGAAAGTATTGGTGCTGTTATGTTTTCTATGCTTAGGATTCTTCGCCTGAATTCACTAATGTATTTTATATGCGGTAAAGCAAGAATGAAAAGCCACAAACTCCTCGCTTTGCTCGTCAAACAATGTGTCTTTTCATTCTGAACCACATATAAAATACATAAGTGAATTTGCAGGCTCAGAATAAAGCGCATAGAAAACATAACAGCACCAATACTTTCAGGTTTCGTTTGCGAAGCTGATTTTATCTATGTATTTTGTTTTTATCTTTATCTTTATCTTTATTATGGTCTCCGTCAGATAATATACTTGGTAATAGAATATGATGATAAAAAGAGGGATTCAATTTTTTCTTTCCTTTTAAGTTACCAATAAATAAAGACAACAAACTAACTTTACTTGGTATTTTGCTATTCGTTACTTCATTTAGATTGCATTGGATAAGCTATCGTTGGTCTGAAAAACTCATCATATCCTTTTTTGTACCAATACGGATTGTAGCTCCAAAACCATTTATAAATATCTTCCTTAAGTATTTTTTCGGCTTTCAATTTTTCTTCCATATAGTTTACTGCATTTTGGTCTTTCTCTCTTAATTGCCATTCGGGGTGAAGCATTGAAACCTTTGTTTTAACTGCATATTCAAATCTAATACCAGCGGTATAAGCCTTTGTGTTATAAAAAAGTCTTGGAGAGCCATCAAGCCATTCGAAAGGGAAAAATACAGAACCATCATTACCTTTATGTCAGAGGATATATCAAAAATATCAGTTAACATGGCAATATATTGATGATTTTTCTCTGACATTTCCATGAAATCATTCCTTTCAAAACTCAAATAATCTTCGGCTAAGTACCTGTCCTATAACCTATATATCACTTGCAGAACATACGTTCAACATAGATGCTATTATCTAACAAAGCGTTACATAATATATATTTTCATACTATATTTATTTCATGAAATCAACTTTAACACCATCCCCATTATATCATAATGAAGCCTAACTTGTAAGCTTAAGATACATCGTCCACTGCAAATAGAGAAATAAAGTTTTCTCCAAAGACTAAGGCAGTATTCTGGTATGCTTGTAATTTTTTTGTATTGGAAAGAACCCCATGACACTTAAACTTGATGAACTGCGCCAAGTAGTAAAAGAGTAACTGTCTGAGCGTAAGCGAGTTTTACTCTTTTACTACTGCTTTAAGCAGTTCATCAAGTTTCTAGTGTCATGAGGGTTCTTTCCCTACAAAAAAATTACAAGCATACCAGAATACTGCCGCCCCCTTTAAAATAATTATCATAAAATCAATAAAAAGCTAATAAGATATATAAAGTATTTATTTGGAGGTTAGTGTGTGAATTTCCTTATACAGACCAGAGGGTCTTTAAAAAATCCACACATAATAAACTGAAATTGGTACGTTCACAAGAGTTTTCCATCGCATGGATTCGTTTAAGAAAAGTGAACCTTTACCAGGAAAGGCATGGTGCAAAATTTGTCAAAAACAAAAATCGTTGTTATTCACTTAAAGGAAATTATATATACGGCACTATTTGCAGGACTGGGAATATTGCTGGTAGTTCTTCTGGTCATTATGTTTTTAAACAAGAAGGATGATTCGACAGCAACTATGACAGGAACCCAATATACACCCGGAGTATACAATTCAACCCTCGTATTAAACGACACAGCGCTGAATTTGGAAGTTGTACTGGATAAAGATCATATTAATTCCGTACGCATTGTCAACATCGATGACACAATCACCACCATGTTCCCACTGGTTGAACCATCCTTAAATGATATTGCTGAGCAGTTAATCAACGGAGTTGATATTGATTCCATCGTAATATCCGATGATAGTAAATATACCCAGACTTTACTGTTAGATGCCATTAAAGCAACACTTGCCAAGGCAACCGTACCAGAAGAAGAGGATGAAAAAGATCAGTAATTTAAACATAGGTACCCGTAGTCTTGCGGATACATTCTCTGCATTAATACATAATAACAGCCTCCTTACATAATCCAGTATGGATTATGAGGAGGCTTATTATAGGATATCTTATTATCGTACCTGCCCTTAGATGATATAAGGTGATCTGTCACTTAAAAATATAACTCCAATAATTCCAGGACCTGTGTGGGCTCCGATTGCACAGCCTACATAGCTTTCAATAAAGTTCCTGCAGCCGTACTTTTCAATCATCATTTCTTTTACCGTATTCAGGGTCTGTATATCATCACCATGGACAAGACCTATGGTTTGATTCTCTAAATCCACACCTCGTTCTCCTGCGATATCTACCAGACGCTTTAGGGATTTCATGCGTCCCCTGACCTTTTCTATGGCAACCAGGGCCCCGTCCTCATTAATTTCTATAATAGGTTTAATATCAAGAAGTCCTCCGGCAATCGCAGAGGTCCTGCTGAGTCTTCCGCCTTTATAAAGATATTCCAGGGTCTCTACGGTGAAAATATGTTCCATGTTATCGCAGTAAAACTGAATTGCTTCAATTATCGTCTGTTTTGGTAATCCTGCCTCTACCATTTTTAGGGCTTTTTCTACTACCAGACCAAATCCAAGGGATGCACATTTGGAATCGATTATAGTCAGGTCAAAATCCGGATATTCTTCCAGAAGTTCTGTTTTTGCAAGGTTGGCAGCATTAAAAGTTCCGGCGATTCCGGTGGAAAAACAGATATAGATTACTTCATCACCATTCTTTGCATAGGCTTCAAAATTCTTATGGAACATAAAGGCATTAATATGATATGTCTTTACCTCCATTCCAGATCTGAGTATATCATAAAACTTTTCCGGCATTATAGTTTCACCGTCAAAGTAGTCTATTTCATTAATAACAACCGGCGTAGGTATAACATGGAGCTTGTACTTCTCTGCCAGCCACTTGGGCACATCGGAAGCGGAATCTGTAATAATTCTTAAAGCCATTTTTATCCCCCTGTAGTTTAAGTTTCAAGTATATAAAAACTCATCTCATTGTATTCTTTATAGCTAATAATTACGAAACTCCAACAATGTACCTCTATATATGATGGAATGATACACTTCTAAAAACTGCATCGTTTCGTCATTACCTGCTGATCGCTATGGATCAAACCTCAGCAATTGATATTCTCAAGGTCCATAAGCCAGAGTGCCGCACTGGCATCACTTGGCATACGCAAATCTCCCCTTGGCGATACGGCAACCGAACCAACCTTAGGTCCATCCGGAAGGCAGGACCGTTTAAACTGCTGGGAGAAGAACCGGAGGTAAAATACCTTGAGCCATTTTAGGATAGTTTCTTTATCATAACAGTCTTGAAAGGCTATAACCGCCAGCCGGTATATCTTATCAGGGGTAAAACCGTACCGTAAAATATAAAACATATAAAAATCATGTAACTCATAAGGACCTACAATATCTTCTGTCTTCTGGGATATAACTCCCTCTACCGGCGGCAGCAGCTCTGGACTTACCGGCGTATCAAGGATATCCAACAACACATGTTTTAAGGATTCCACTTCTGCGGTTTCCGCAAAATAAGATACCAAATAACGCACTAAGGTCTTTGGCACGGAAGAATTCACTCCGTACATGGACATATGATCCCCATTATAAGTAGCCCAGCCCAGTGCCAGCTCTGACATATCTCCGGTACCGATAACCAGTCCATTATATTTATTGGATAAATCCATAATAATCTGGGTTCTTTCCCTGGCTTGGGAATTCTCATAGATTACATCATGATTGTCCTTATCATGGCCAATATCTTTAAAATGCTGCAGTACTGCATCCTGAATTGGAATTTCCATTAAGGTAGTACCAAGATGTCCCGCTAAAGCAAGGGCATTCTGATACGTACGGTCCGTTGTACCAAAACAAGGCATGGTAACGCTTCGTATTCCCTTTCTGTCCAGATGTAGCAAATCGAAGGCTTTACAGGTAACCAGTAATGCAAGGGTGGAATCAAGTCCTCCGGAGATGGCTATGACTGCACACTGGCTGCCGGTATGTTCCAGTCTCTTCTTTAATCCAAAAGCCTGGATATTAATTATCTCTTCACACCGCCTGTCCCTGTCTGCTTTTACACCAGGTACAAAAGGTGCTTTATCGATAAACCGGGTTAATTCAGTATCTGGAAGTCCGGCAAAGGAATAGCTGTATTCTATTATCTCATATTCCTGAAAAGAGGTCGGCGTAAAAGTACTCATTCTTCTACGCTCATTCATTAACTTCTGGACATCCAGTTCGGAATATATCATTTCATTTTCAAAGCGTTTTGACTGTTTTAGCAGGACACCATTCTCTGTAATAAGATTATGCCCGGCAAATACTAAATCCGTTGTGGATTCACCTTCCCCGGAATCGGCATAGATATAACCACACACTAATTTCGCCGACTGCATCTTTACTAAATCTCTGCGGTAAATATCTTTTCCAGTGGTTTCATCACTGGCAGAGGGATTTAAAATCAGTGTTGCCCCGGCCATGGCATGGTTTACACTTGGCGGGAGCGGTACCCATAAGTCCTCGCAGATGTATGACACATTTCAAATATGTACAACACCATTAAATCCATTATTATTTCTACATTATAACACCTTTTCGTAATAAAAGCTATTATGAACAGAAATAAATTTCTATCTCATGTTATAAATGCATTTAACTGCATATCCCAAAAATAAAAGTGTACAACAGTACTGCTATGTGCTATTATGAGTTAATCATAGGATTGGAGAGATATCATCGTGATAGCAGTAATTGAACAAAAGAAAAATGGAAACACGTTTTATTTAAGAAGAATCTTTGACCATAACAATACACTTATAAATGAAGAAAAAGTACGATATAAAACGGTTATCAAGAAAATCGATAACAAAACATACTTTATTCTTTATGATATGAATATGTGTATTATTAAAGATGTATTTAAACTCTTAAATATAGACTTATCAGAACAAGCCTATAATTCAAAAGAAAAAAACTTACATGGACTAAAATTATTATTCATCTTCTCATACATAATCAACACGGAAATCAGTGATTTTAAAAGTTCAGATATTAATAACTTTATTAATTTCCTACAAGGTAAATCACTAAAAGGAAGACAACTGTCTTTACAGTTGACTACAGAAAGAAATTCAGAAACCATTTCCTCCTATTTATCAAGCTGCAGAATATATGCCGAAAAATATTGTGATAAAACTACCTCTAAACTTTTAGAATTAGATAAATATAAAACTATTGAACATACACTTAGTGATGAATATACGCATAAAACTATTCCTTATAAAAACAGAATTAAAAAGCATGATGAGCTATTAGATGAAGTCCCTGCATATATCAACACTGAAGAAATGTCAAGAATTATTAATATAATCAGAAGTGAATACTCCTTACTTGAAGAATGCATTGTACGCTTAATGTTTGAAACTGGCTTAAGAATTGGCGAAGTCTTAGGCTTAACAGCTGATGATTTAGTAGTTAAAGAAGTAGAAACTGAACATGGAGTAAACTACATTACATATGCTTATATAAGAAACCGTGTATCCGATGAAAATTACCAAAAGGCTAAAACCTGCATGAAAGTTCACGATGTGGGTGAATATCAGCTTAAATCATATCAAGACAGTTATCAAGTTGTAATTGTTCCTCGTGAACTTTTTGAATTAATAAACTCCTACATAGAAAAATACCATCTCAAATACAGGAAAACAAAGAAAGTCAATTACTATCATCACGCTAAAGCTGACAGGGTTAGAAGTGCATCTAAATATGAAGATATGAATTATTATGTTTTTTTAAATTCACAAGGTAAAAAACTTTCGCAGCGTATGTGGTCAAGCACCCTAAGAGAGATATTTATAAAAGCAGACATAGCTGTTGATAAGGAAAAAAAGATTCATAACCTTAGCCATAGATTTCGCCATGGATTTGCCGTTTTTCATGTTCAACACATGAATACGAAAATATTAAAACTAAAAGAATTAATGAGACATCGCTCCATTAGAACGCTTGAACGATATTATAAATTAACACTTTCTGATAAAGTTAAAATTAAAGAAGATTTTACTGATGAATTATACCGCTTTTTACCAGAACTAAAAACATATAATTATAATACCAAAGAAGGTAAACCATGAATACAAGTAATGAAGTAGTTAGACTAATTCGCCAAGTTGAATTTCGTGACAAAGAATTAAAGAAAATTGTAATGGAATTTTGTGATAACAAATACAACAACGTTTCTTCAACCCAGTCATTGGAAATAAGTAGAAGTTTCAAATGTTTTTCCAATCATATCAGTCAAGATTTTGAATGGAACAAATTAAAGTTTTTTTTACGGAATGTTAGAGCCTTACATCATGTCTTTTCTTTATTACTACATTTCACAACTATTGATTATTTACCAAATAAAATACGAGATGAATATATACTTGCCCACGAACAATTAACCTATCTATCACAAACAACCATTCAAAGATGCACCTGTGAACAGATGGAATATCCGCATTCTATATGGCTTACTAAAAGCTCAAGGAATATTATAATAAATGCAAAGAGCCTTGATATTTTTAAGCTGTTAGTAGACTTCATCGATACCGGAACAGACTTATATAAGCATGAAGCATATAAAATCTTTCTACTGAATTTTGAAGAAAGCATGCAAAATCATTCCATAATAAGTCTGGATGATTTTAATTATGATACATTTAAAACACAGTATCAGTATTTCAAAGATAAAAACGCCGTTAATGCATTGTTTTACTTTTATTATTATATATGGGAAATCTCTAAGGACAAAAACTTATTTCCAATAAATAGCGGAATCATTTATGAAGCAATGAAAAGACATACCTTCAGCTCTGAGTATCTTGACGGCTATCGGGCCTACTATCACAATCCACTTGAAAATGTACCTCTTACGGATAAGTGGATATTAATTCAAAACGAAGAATATAAGACCAACAATGAAAAAACCGCTAAATTACACGGAAATAGCATAGATTTTAACCGGATTGTTGCTAAAGAATATCAGGCAATCGTCAAAGAGTGGATTTGGGTAAATACAGGTTCTTCATTATTGACTAAAATTAAGAATTACGGTTATGTTGTAGACTTTTTAAACTTTATATGCAGCAGAAAAAAGCATCAATATTATGAAGTTAGCATTGATGAGGTACTTATATACAAAAATAATATCCTAAGTACTGTACAAGTAGATTCCAATATTGGACGTACTTTCAACGGTGTTAAAGTGTTTTTGGATTATTGCAATGATACTAAAAAGATAAATATTGAAAAGAATACATTGATACAGTTAACACACTCCTATGCTCGAATTAATAATGCCGAGAAAGTCTCTGATGAAGATTTAGTTAAAATAGCAAATAAGATGAAAGAAAAAACTTATGAAGATATTAAATTTAATCTTTATTATGTCATCTTCTATCTGTTACTTGAATCAGAGATGAGACTATCCCATATATTGTCACTTGAAATAAACAGTATCAGAGACACGATTAAAAAAAATCAGTATGTCATAGAATTTCAGACCAAATCATCTGGAACCTTCGAAATAAAAACTGGCATAACCAAGTATATTAAAAAGCATCTGGACTCAGTAATTTCAAGCACAACAATGATACGTAACAAATGCCAAGATGAAAGTATTAATAACCGGATTTTCTTAAAACGAAATATTAACCGGAGTTTAGTTATTTCACCTATGAGGAAAGATGATTTTAACATCTACTTAAAAAACATTTGCATTGAACTGCGCATAAAACCGTACACAGCTAAAAATTTAAGAGATACTCATATGACCAAAAGCGTTGAATACTCTATCAGCAAAGGTTTACACCAGCTTACACAATCAATATTAACCGGACATAAAAATACAGAAATAACCAAAAGACATTATTTAGATGAGGACATCACTGAAATGCTGGAATTACTTTATCAGACGCAGATAGGAGATATTAATGTTAATGGCGAGGTCTTAATTAACTCATCTAAATTATGTAATGAAAGTGTCGTAGAAAAAGGCTGTGGCTTTTGTAAACGCAGCCACTGTACTGATGATAGTTACTTTAGTTGTTTCATTTGTAAGGAATTTGCCACAACCGTAGATAGAAAAAGCTTTTTCGAAGAAAGAATAAAAGAAATTGATTTTAAACTCGAAACACTGAGCACAAGACATGATATAGAAGACTTACAGTTAAAAAAGCAATTGTTACTGGCTTACTTAAAGAAAATTTACATAATTGATGCTCAACATATAAATAAGGAGAACTTAAATGTATGATAATTTCGCTATAAATATTGTAGAACTCGAGAAACTTACAGGTGAAGAAATCAATCTGAACACCTATGGAGTTAATGATATTATTAAAAAGATTATAGAAATTGACATTCTCCCGCATAACGATACTTTTATGAAGTTTTCAGATAACATTTGGGACTTCAGAGGTAATAAAACTGATGCCATACCCTCTGGAACAAAAATATTAAATTTTACTGATATACCCGTTTGTTTCCAAGAAGATATTAAATCATATGTACTATTATCTCTTCTAAATAACAGAAAAAAGATACAATCAATTCATGCATACTTATTCCGTCTTAAAAAGTTCTTAAGATACTGTTATAACAAAGGAATATATTATCTGAATGAAATCACAGCGAACGACATTGCTGCTTTCAAAAAGGATTCTGCGCTATCCCTCCGATATGAGAATGCCATCAAAGAGGCTGTCTTAGATTTTGTTAAGGTATATTCCTATAATTTTAAAAATATCTTAAATGACGAACTATCTCAAGAGCTTGCAATTACATATAATGATGCTTTACTAAACCATATTGAAGCAAATAAAACACCTCATATACCGAAAGAATATCTTGATAAAATGATACAATTATTTATCAAAACTATAAACAGCGTAACCGAAACCATAAATAACAGAATAACTGCAGCTGCTCTTCTTTTACTAAGCCAAACCGGTTTGAGGATAAGTGAGCTTCTCACATTTACAGTAAGCTCCCTTAATTATAAGTCACTTCATGAAGGTCGCAGAATACCATACCTTAAATATATTTTAAAGAAAAGTATCCGTGGTAATAACAAGTATACATCTATGGATATTTTTGTAACTGAATTAGCCGAGTTTGCTTTCAAAAAGCTCATTGAAATAACCAATGAATTTAGAAACCAAAAAGGCACGGATTACTTGATTTTATTTCCAAATACCAAAGTACATCCAGTTCCAGAAACGAGCTTTAACAAGCGAAATATTGAGCTATTTATATCATATGACAAGGAATTGAAAACGATTAACCGTATTGAACCATCGCAATATCTGAGCACCGTTAAATTTCGAGAACATAGAACTATCAAGACAATAACTTATCCGATTACCATTCAGTATCGTGTCACAGTCTGTACCAATCTATACGAAAAAGGAGTCCCTTTACAGTATATACGTAAATTCATGGGACACCTCTCTGAGGAAATGGAAGGCTATTATGTTAGAAACCCGAATAATATTCAAGAAGATATTAATTTTTCCAGACAGACAATAGAAGGTATCGTACGTGGTGACTTAAAAATTCTTGGTAACAATGCTGGTCAGATGCATAATGACATACAAAGGTTTATCAATAACAATAACTTTAATGTTGAAAAAGATGTTGAAGCAATAGTACAAAAGCTCATTGAAGCCGTACCAATAAGAGCTAAATTAGGTGGTGTATGTATTAAAAGTTCCCCCTTCAGAGAATGCAGCAAAGATTATCAAACAAATGAACTATTCTGTGCGTATAATGTATGTCCAAACATCTTTCATTTTTTCTATATGTGTGAGTTATCTTACCGACAGTGCAAAGAACTCGTAGAAACAATCAATATCAACTACAGAAATGAATATTTCCGTCAAGTTGAAAAAGAGTGTTTGATGTTAGGTAGAATTGTTAGAGATAAATTACTTCCTGAACTTAAGGAGCTAAAGGTACAGATAAACAAACATGGAACAGATAGCATTTTGATTAACTACCCCGATTTAGTTAATATTATTGAAAATTATGACGAAATCCTATTGGAGGCAAATAAATGGCAACATATGATGAAAGCATTGAACTTATAATAAATAGAATGGGCATTTCAAAAGATGACATACCAGATTTCATCTATGATTATCTTATAAAAATCGAACAGCTTGCAACTGAAATTAAAGAGAACCAAACCAGAGCAGTTGAACATTTCAAGAAAAGTAAATTTAACGCATCGTATGTATCTAAGCAAATAAACTGCTCCAGAACTACTCTTTATAATAACGAAATCCTAATACAATATATCGATAAGCGCGAAATAGAATTAAACAAAAATAATCCGTATGTTAAAATCAGTGAACTTAACGATATCATTGATGAACTGCGGAAAGAAGTTGATATGCATGAAATAAAAGATGTAAAAATAGAGTTAATAATCATTGAAAATGAACAGTTAGCAAATGAACTCAAGACATTGAAGATAGATGTTGACAATCTAAAGATGGAAATCGAAAAAAAAGATAAAGAAATTAGGACTTTCAGAAAAAATGCACTAAAATCAGGTGAGTAATATGTAAATAAAATCTGTTTAAAGCTTTACATCCCTGTTTTATCCTGTTTTAAAACCCTTTTTAAAGGATATTTTAATAATACAGAACAAAATAATCAATTATAAAAGAACGAGCACAATTTGAAGCTTATAACTCACTTAAAAAGACAAATACTATATATACAAACTTTAAAGGAGATTTCTGAGTGGTATTACCAGATAGAAAGAAAAGTGTTGAATAATCAACATATTGTGTGAATGGAAGTTTTGAGTACCCTTGGAATAGATAAAAGGTGCAGATTTTACCTGCACCTTCATACTTTATACAAAATAACTTTTGAATTTGTACTTTGATTTCTATTTACTACTCTATATCTCTCTAGATATTATTTCGATTTCGAGTTTTGCTTCATCTGTTTTTTTATATATGCCACTGGTTGAAAAATAGTCCGTACCTGATATCGCAGGTATTCTTGCTTGTTCTGATAATCCGCCATCAACAGGAGTATAACCATATTGAGCCATTACAACTTTTACCATTCTTCCTACATTCTGTCTAGCTGTTGGATTTTTGTCATTACCAAGGTAAATAACCGGGAAATTGGAATGTGCATCAAACTTTCTTTCCAACTCTGCTCCGATTAATGTTAATACTGGTAAATCCATTTCTGATGCAATTATCATCTTAAATACACTTTCTGGCTTAACCAAAAAATTCATAACCTCTTCAACTCCTGCTTTTCCACCATTTACATCAAGCATCTTTGTCTTCTTCATAAAATCTTCTTTAAATCCCATAGCAACTACCCCTTTCATAAATTTAATACTACATATATGCAGTATTAACTTAATCTTTGAATTTAATATAACATATATGTAGTATTAATGCAATACTTTTTAAATATTTTACAAAATAATTTTCAATGAGGCAAAGAGAGGGCACGAAGTAAAAATCTCGTGCCCTCTCTGTTTCTCTGCATTATAAAAGATTATGTTTGTTTATTATTATTATTATTATTATTTTCGTTCTAACACCCGGTATGTACCTGAATACTTTCTTAATGTTTCCTTAGCATCTGAAAGCTCTATGCCTGACCTTTTTGCTATATCCTTAAAAATTAACACTGTATTTTGAGATTCCCCATCTAAAATGTAATCACTTAAAGATTGATTTAATACTCTTAGTGCATCTGAATCTAATTCCATATCTATACCATATTTGTATTCCATAAGCTCTGAACTACCTATTAATTTATCTAAAAACACAGGTGGATATTTGAAACCATCCTGTAAGGTGTTCATAATAGCCATATCTATCTTTTTGCCTTGATATTCTACCCATGAGTGGTCAAATCTACCTTCATCATTTTCTACTACACCTGTTTTGACTTCTAAATCTGTAAAGCCTACCTCTGTTAAAAGAATGTACATTATTGCAGAAGTCAGATGGCAACCTCCTTCAAATTTGTTTTCCTTAATGAAATCATAAGTACTTTTTACTATTATTCTCATATTATCATCACTTTCAATTTCATTAAAAGTTAGATTATTCTTCTTTAAACAGCACTGTTTGTATTTTAAACCACTACCACAAGGGCATCTATCATTTCTTCCTATACTACCCATATATTAGAAACCACCTTTTCTTTCATTTGTACTTTATTACTATCTTGCGCTAGGGTCTACCGCCTTGACACTTGGGTCCTGTGCCAAACAGCCCATGGAGAGCTATAATATAAAATCTCGCATTCATTGGCAGGTGCAACAAATAAAACTTTACCCTTCTTATTACTTATGGTTAATGTACCTTTTATTCCAAATGAATTAGCTTCTTTTAGGTTTGGTTCCATCTTATCTACAATAAAAGAATTTTCAAGCCTGATTTCATAATCTCCGGCTCATTTTTACTGTTATAACTTAAGATGCCATTTTCTTTAGAAATAAGTTGATATATGTTGGTATATCTAATATTACTTCATTTTTATCTTCATCGAAAATAAATGAACATTGTACTAACTTACCCTCTTTAGATATACAATCATACAAAAAGTTTAGATTCTCTTTTACTTTAGGATTAAGCGCCTTAGTAAGGTCCTTGTTCATATCGGTAAAAATATCTTTAAAATCATTAATTAGCATCTCAACATCAAGCAATTTATTCTCGGATATCATTTCTTCCAATTCCTTGACCACTTTATTTTGTAACCTTGATTTACCCTTTTCAATTAGATTCTTCGGAGATACATAAATATGTACCTCCTGCTTATCATAATTTATCTCTGATTGAGTTATACCCATTTCACAATGTGTCATATATATTCTTAAATTATAAATCATTCTATATGTAAAATAGTTATCATAGTAATTCTTCTTTACCACACCAAAGATATCTTTATAGTTTGTTTCATAAAATTCTACCCAAGCATAATAAGCACCTAAAATGTTGTACATATATCTATTTAAAGCTGTAAAACTTTTATTATCTAAAAAATCACAACTCTGTAATGATTTCTGCCAATCATCTATATTATCAACAACTATATAATAATAGTCCTTACAAATCATGATTTTTTGTAAGGCTCTTATACTTTCTTGAGCTGCTTTCAATTCTTCCTCAGTAATTTCTTTAAAAATTGTATACTTTCCTACATCTTGAAAGGTTACTAACTTATATCCCATACTAATCCTCACTATGTTTTGTTTATACTTATTTTTACATATTACTCCAAGTCAGTAAATTGGTCAATACGAGCCGGGAAAAACGAGTCGTTTCCCCGGCTCTCGATTGTGCTTGAGTAGAACAGAAAACCACCGTCTCTAAGAAGTCACATATATAATTTATAGTAAGAAAAATAATCGACTTTCTTAGTAGGTTATCCTTTTATTGTATTATATCTCAACCGTATCAAGCTCCTTCAGCCATATTTCTGCAGAAGCATCACTTGGCATTCTCCAATCACCTCTTGGAGATAACGAAACCGAACCAACCTTAATGCCGTCTGGCATACAAGAACGTTTAAATTGCTGTGCAAAGAATCTTTTATAAAAAGTTCTCATGTCTCTTAGTATACTTTGTTTATCAATTATATCAAGATTTACACCTTTTCTAACAGCTTGTAATTCCAACGAATTAACATACAACTCATATATTTTCTTAGGACCAAATCCATATCTCAACATATAATATAAAACAAAATCATGCACCGCATATGAGCCAATAGCATCCTCGGTTTTTTGGGCAATTGTTCCGTCTGGATTTGGAGGCAATAACTCAGGACTAATCGGTGTATCACAGATATCAAGAAGTGTATCCTTGATATCATCAGCTTGCTTTTTTGCATAGGATTTAACAATACTTCTTACCAATGTCTTTGGAATAGATGCATTTACCCCATACATACTCATTTGGTCTCCATTATACGTACACCATCCAAGAGCTAACTCAGACAAATCACCTGTTCCCACAACAATACCATTATATTTATTTGCCATATCCATGAGAATTTGTGTACGCTCTCTTGCTTGTCCATTCTCATAGGTTATATCATGAATATCGATATTATGTTGAATATCGTTATAATGCTGAATACAAGCATCTCTTATCGGAATTTCCAATATTGTTACATTCAAAGCTTCCATTAACTTCTTAGAATTTTCTAAAGTTCTGGAGGTTGTACCAAAACCAGGCATTGTAATTCCTATGATACCTTTCATATCATAATTATTTAACTTAAATGCCTCTACCGTTACAATTAATGCCAGTGTAGAATCCAAGCCCCCCGATATACCTATTACAGCATTACTACAATGTATTTTTTTAAGCCTTTGAGCCAATCCTGTGATTTGAATATTCATAATCTCTTCGGAACGGCTGTCAATATTATGAGGCACAAATGGTAAGACAGATAGTTCCTTGTTTGATTTAAATTTATGAGAAACAGGCTCAAATGTTTTAGTATTTATACATTTATATTCTTTCTTTTCTTGGATAATCATATATGAACTATTCATTGTCCTATCATTGATACATTTTTCAATATCAATTTCACCATAAGTTATCTCTGTATTGCTAAAAAATATTGATTCTGATATTACATATCCATTTTCGGCTATAATACAATGTCCTGAAAATGCATTATCTGTTGTAGATTCATCAGATGTTGCAGATGCATAGATATAGCCACACATGCACCTTGCTGAGTGCATCCTAACTAAATCCCTTCGGTAATCTGATTTACCAATAGTCTCATTACTTGCTGAAAGATTCACTATGATATTAGCACCATGCAAACAATGATATGAAGACACAGGTATCGGTCCCCATAAATCTTCACACACCTCAGTGCCGATAACCGCTCCTGATACCTCATCTTCAATAAGTAAATTTGTTGTAAAAGGATACGTAACACCTCTAATGGTCATTTCATCGTTAATTCTATCGAATGAAGGTTTAAAATTTCTAGATTCGTAAAACACACTGTAGTTTGGAATATATGTCTTAGGTATTATACCAAGTATTTTACCCTTATGAATGGGTATTGCACAGTTAAACAATTGATTATCTTTCCTTAACGGCATTCCCACAAACATAATTGGATTAAATTCATTATTGGATTTTTCAACAAATCTAAACAATTCATTAATAGCACTATTAATTAATGTGGAGTGATTAAATAAGTCTCCACAAGTATAACCAGTAATACAAAGTTCTGGAAATACTACGATTCTTGTCTGTCTCTCACCATTACTATTTTTTTTATTAACATCATTGATAAGTTCTAACATCCTATCTACATTGTAGGCTGGGTTTCCTATTTGTACTGACTTAGGTGTTAATGTAGCTACTTCAATGATTCCATTATTTATAAAATCATTCATATTTATACTCCTTTTCTTCATGACTGATATAAAAATGTGTTCATCATCTATAGCTATATTTATTCATATTATATATATAATTATTGAACATATTTAAAATGTACCATATGCAGATTTCAATACCGATTGTTAAAGACAGCATATTTAAGCATCGAAACAAAAGATTCGTTCCAAGCGGAACTTTCTTCCCATTAAAATTAATGTATTCCACCTTTTCATGACCGGCGTTAAAATATCTTGCCTCATAAAATTCAGAATAGTTCGGCAGGTTTTTCTTTGGAACAAAACCAAGGAGCTGACCGTTTTGTATCACTGCTGCCGTATTATAAAGTTTGCCTTCTGTAGTGATTGGCACCCCAAGAGTAACCAAAACCTCTTTACCGGCAGTGTACGCTTCGATTCGTGCAAGCTGAGCAGCAGCACTATTTAACAGGGTATCCTGTAAAAAAAGTTCTCCGCAGGTATATCCGGTAAGGCATAATTCCGGCAGGGCAAGTACTTTTACCTGATCTTTTTCCGCCTGTTCAATTAGTTCGATGATTCTATCCGCATTATAAATACAGTTTGCTACCTGTATCCTTGGGGTAGCTGCAGCAACTTTAACAAATCCATGTTTCATATAAAACTCCCATCTGTGTGCTTTAGCACACATGCAAATCAGGATGTTGAAAAAACTGTTCCTGTTTTTTCAACCTAACTCCCATCTGTGTGCTTTTGCACACATGCAAATCAGGATATTGAAAAAACTGTTCTTGTTTTTTCAACCTAACTCCCATCTGTGTGCTTTAGCACACATACAAATCAGGATGCCCAAAAAACTTCTCTTGTTTTTTCAACCTAACTCCCATCTGCTGACGAACTTTACTCGTCTATTCAGTAAAAAAAGGCAGCTAAAGCTGCCCTTCATCTTTTGTTCATGTACCCGAAACGCCGTTTCCTGTATTTTGACTCCTAGCAAAGCTAGGTGGGTTTCCGCACATAAGCCTCTGTCTTCCACTGCAAACGGTGGCCTGACATAATCTTACGGATGTAGGAATCCCATATTATATCATGTAGGTTCAAAATAACAGGAGTGTCGTACATCCCAGGAACTTCTTGTGACTTTATTATACATTACCATAATGGATTTTTCAAGTTCTTTATGACATAATTAGCACTAAATGTCTAACTCTTCTACATATTCCTCCAAACATTGGAAGGTAAATACAAATTCTGTGCCAGCACCAAGGGTACTGTTAACCTCAATCGTACCATTGTGTTTTAAGGCAATTTGCTTTGAGATTGCAAGTCCAAGACCGGAACCCTGCTCATTTTGTTTTAATTTGGATTTATAGAATTTGTCGAAAATGCTTGGTAAATCTTCGGCTGAAATTCCAATGCCTTCATCCCGAATTGATATTACTAGTTTGTCCAGCTTCGATAAATTTATGTGTATGACAGAATTTTCATTTGAGAATTTAATGGCGTTATCTAAAATAATAAGGAACATCTGTCTTAAGCGGTCGTAATCGCCCATCATCATATAAACCGGACGGTCTTTTTTAATTTCAAGGGTTATATTTTTTTCAGAACTGATGGCGTGTACGCTTCGGATTAAATCATCAAATACCTGACTAATATTGACGGGTTCTTTTTCCACAACAAAATCCGGATTCTGCATTTTAGACAGCACTAACAAATCTCCGACCAGGCGCTCCATACCCTTGCATTCCATTAGCATTCTCTCATGATACTGATTCATCTTTTCTTCATCAGTAATAACACCGTCTACCAATGACTCCGCGTAAGCCCGGATTACCGTAATAGGGGTCCTGAGCTCATGGGATACATTAGCAAAGAAATCCACCCGGACCTGTTCCCTGTTCTGCCGCTCTATTTCATTTTCCTTTAATTCATCAGCTAGTATGTCAATGGTCTGTGCCAAATCCCCCAGTTCATCCCTCCTGGTGATTTCCGTCTTGCTTTCATATTTGCCGCCCGCAAGTTCCAGAGCCGTATTTCTCATCTTGGTGATAGGATTGGATAGACCTCTTGCAAATAAAATTGCAATGATAAAGGATATTAACAGTGCAACACCAACGCTTAAGAATATTAGGTACATACTGTTTTGTATAATTTCAACCTGCTCTTTTATCTCGGACCTCAAAAAAATAGCACCAATTACTTCCCCGTTAATGATTACCGGCATACCAAGAATAGCAGATTCACCGCCTAATTCTTCATAATAACCACTGGCATACATAATCTGGTTCTGAAATGCTGCATTGATGACATCAATACAGTCCTGGGACAGCTTAACATCATCCAGATTAACATTCGCTAAATTCTTATCCAGAGGATGGGCCGCTTGGGGATTGGATATGGTCCAGATATCCGGTTTATCCGGATCTAGTTTCTCTAATATCTCCAAATCTTCAATATAATTTTCCTCTTGACCATCGCTAATCATTTTCGATAATTGGGAAGATATACTGGTAGCCTGATTTCTCAGCTTATACTTGTAATTGTCAATTGTTTTGGTCTTATACAGATTTAAAAAGATAAGCCCTATTAAGACTGCCAACACAGTCAGCACAATCGCGTAATTTATGTATACTTTCAAAAACAGCCGGCCTGGTGTCCTGCCCTTACTCTTCTTATCCATCTTAATACCCACTGCTTAACATATTTTTAGCCAAACCATCAGATCGTATCCAAAACCATATATATCAGATATTCTGATATTTGACTTAGTTCTTTACCTGCCATAACCTAACCTAAAAGAAACTGCGAGGCAGTTTCTTTAGAAATGATATATAGCCTAAGTTGCCCGGAATAGCTATGTCTTTTCGTACAAGCCCTTAATTATTCCGCAATCTCAAATTTATAACCGACACCCCAGATGGTCTTTATATTCCAGTCCGGATGATCTACGGTATCAAGTTTTGCCCTAAGACGTTTAATATGGGAATCAACTGTCCTGCTGTCACCGAAATAATCAAATCCCCATAAACTATCCAGCAGATTATCCCTGGTAAATACCTTGTTGGGGTTTTTAGCAAGCGTCCACATCGTTTCGATTTCCTTTTTCGTCAAGGACATTTTTGAACCATTAATATGTAGGGTATATTCGTCTAAATTAATAATCATATCACAAAGAGATATAATATTCCCGCTCTTTATATCCTTTTCTGTCCTGGTCATACGTCTTAGTACCGCTCTTACCCTGGCCATTACTTCACTTGGACTAAAGGGTTTTACTATATAATCATCGGCACCAATGTCCAGTCCCATAATACGTTCAAAATCTTCGCCTCTGGCTGTTATTAAAATAACCGGCACATTAGATTTTGCCCGAATCTTACGGCATACTTCATACCCATCTTCTTTTGGCATCATAACATCTAGCAGCACAGCGACTGGATTATGCTGTTCAAATAAACGAAAAGCTTCTTCTCCGTCATAAGCAATGATCGGTTCCAGTCCTTCCTTTTTTGAATATGTAGATAGCACATCTGTAATATCATGATTGTCATCGGCAATTAATATATATTGCATGGTGTCTTCCTCCGATTAAATTTATAACAATAAAAATTTTATCATTTTATATTTTATTTTGACATACGTCAATACTTATTATAGCCCATTTTACAGGTTAAAAACAAGAGTAAATGGCACAATATATATTAAAATTCTCCTTAAATTCTTACGTTTTTTTTAAGATTTTGCCATGTTTCTGACAAAAACTAGTATTATAGTAATTTTATGATAGGTGGGTGTGAAAAATTCTTTTTTTACTATTAAGTTTGCATTTGCAGACAGCCTGGGGAAGAATGACGATTTGGAGGACAACGCCATGAAAAAATCTTTATTTAAAAAGTGTCTTTTGGCACTTGGCTTGTATTTATTCTTCACTGTGATCATACCAATTCCCATTGCCGGCAATAGCATTATTGCCGAAGCATCCTCTGTGGATACTGAACAGACTGACATTAAGTTAAATGTCAGCAGTAAATCCCTTGTAAAAGATACTACTTTTGATCTGAAGTTATATAATATTTCAGACACCAATAAAGTGTCGTACAAGTCAGATACTGCCTCAGTCGCTACCGTTGATGATAAGGGTACCATTACCGCGGTTGATTATGGAACAGCAGTTATTACTGTGACAGTTAAAGCCGGACTTAAAACAATTGCTACTCTAAACTGCGAGGTAACCGTAGGGCCTCCGGCAATCAGTATTATTTTGACTAAAACAGATATTACTCTGACAGTTGGTGATAAGACTACGTTAACTGCAATTTTAAAGCCAAATAATACGGTGGAAGAAGCTAAATTCTCCAGCAACGATTCTACGATAGCCAATGTTAGTATTGGTGGAAGAATAACAGCTAAATCTGCTGGCGTTACCTATGTATTCGCATCAATCAGCAATGGTAAATATGATATGTGTAAAGTAACAGTAGTTGAAAAAGACACAAATACAAGTACTGAACCGGAAAAATCCGGTACTAATTAATAGGGAACAAAAAAACTGTCAGGTATTAATCTGACAGTTTTTTTGATATTTAAAAACTCGTTCCTCATCGTATTTCTTGAACTGTCTTAATCCCTTGGTCTTCTGAATTTGTCACATAAAAGATACTGTCTTCAATCCAGCAAATTGCCACTGTTTTACCTTCCATAATATCACCGCCGTTGGTTGCTCTGGCAGGTGAAGCTATACTTTTTCCATTAATAATATATCGGATTTCCCCAGATTCTCCAGTTTGGATTGTTTGTGAAACTGTTGCCTGGAGTCCTACTAAATCTTCTGCGCCTGGAAAAGCCGCATTTTTGACTTTTTCTAAGGGTTTAAGCACCAGCCGGTAAGCCAAAAAGCATATAACCAAACCGGTGGCAGCTGCAACAATAAGTATCACTGGAATGGGCAGCGCTGCTCTTACCGCCAGAAGTGTCCACCCGGTTCCGCCAAAACTGATTAAAAATAATTCTATTAAGATAGAGCTTAAAGGCAACGATACCTTATCTCCAAAAAATTCGGATTTCAAACCGTCCATTACAGCATCCAAGCGATTTCCCAGGAGAAAAGCTAGTATTGCAAGAGCCACTCCGATAAAAAAACTTATCTGATATAGTATGAGCATCTCTAACCCTCCTTCGTTTTTCCTTAATTTTATAGTCTGCTTAATACTATCATATGGCTATTAAATTAAACTTGGCTTATATAATTATTAAAATTAGATTAAAAAATAAAATTTGAATCCTTATTTAATATTTTGATGAAAAATAAGGCAAATATACTAAAAAATATCTGTAAATTTGGTCACTTGTAAGCGCTCCAAAGATTGACATTTAATACCTTTTGTGGTAAATTTAGTCTATCATCACTAATTATGGTATGATTTAATTTTTTAACGCACTAGGAGGCAATTATGAAAAAGGGTACAGTAAAATGGTTTAATGCAAAAAAGGGGTTTGGTTTCTTATCTGATGAAGAGGGTAATGACGTATTCGTACATTTCTCAGCACTGAATATGGATGGCTTTAAAGTATTAGAAGAAGGTCAGGCTGTTCAATTTGATGTTGTGAATGGAGAAAAAGGACCTCAGGCAGCTAACGTAACCAAATTATAATTTTTGCGGCTGACCTATAGTTATAATCATGGATCATACGTAATAATCAGAACAATTATAATATTAAATTAATTATACAGATTTATGCGTAAAGGTTATAACGAAAAGAGGATGTCTTGCTGATTGGATTACTCCAACTGCCGACATCCTCTTTTTTGTTCACAAAAAATGAACCAGGTGACAAAGCTCTAATAAAATCGAATTAATCAATATATACTGTACTATTTATTATCAACCTGCAACCGTATTTTGTAACTGAATTCTGCAACAACCTAACAACGGCTTTCTTAGTGTTTAAAATGTCTCATTCCGGTAAATACCATAGCAATCCCGTATTCATTGCATTTCTTAATAGAATCTTCATCTCGGATTGATCCGCCCGGCTGAATGATAGCGGTAATTCCTGCCTGGTGGGCAGCCTCTACACTATCATCAAAAGGGAAGTAAGCATCCGAAGCCAGTACAGCACCCTTTGTGGCATCTTCGCTGATTAATTCAGCCGCATGCTCGATACATTGTTTCGTCGACCATACACGGTTTACCTGTCCCGGTCCGATTCCGATGGACTGTTTATCCTTGGCAAGGGCAATGCCATTAGATTTCACAAATTTAACCACTCTCCAGGCAAATAACATGTCTTCCATTTCTTTATCTGTAGGTACCCGGTTTGTTACCGTTTTTAGTTCCTCTTCTATTAACAGTTTGCTGTCGATGGTCTGGACAATCAAGCCGCCGTTTACTTTCTTTAAGTCATAGGCATTTTCATCCTGAGGTACTTCAATATCCTTTAATTCCAGCACACGTACATTTTTCTTCGTCTGTAGTACTAAGAGGGCTTCTTCCTCATAACTTGGCGCTACGATGACTTCTAAAAAGACGCTTTTCATTTTTTCTGCCAATTCTAAGGTTACTTCTCTGTTCACTACTACGATTCCGCCATAGATTGATACTTTATCGGCTTCAAAGGCTTTTGTCCAGGCATCCAAAATGTTATCCGCACTGCCTACACCACAAGGATTGCCATGCTTGCAGGCTACTACCGTAGGTTCTGTGAATTCCTTTAACAGTTCCAGGGCGCCGTTGGTATCATTAATATTATTAAAGGACAATTCTTTGCCGTTTAACTGCACTGCATCCGTGATGGAGCCTTTTTTCTTACCGATTTCACGGTAAAAAGCTGCTTTTTGGTGAGGGTTTTCACCATATCTCATATCCTGAACCTTTTCAAAGGTCATGGTAAGGGTTTCCGGAAGTTCCTGATCATTTCTCTGTTTCTTTAAGTAATCAGCAATCATGGTATCATAGTTAGAGGTATGCATAAACACCTTCTGCATGAAATAAAACTTGGTATCTAAGGTTACTTTACCCTCCGTTTTTAACTGATTCAGCACCGTGTCATAATCCGCCGGATCAACCACTACAGCTACATCCTGATAGTTCTTGGCGGCTGAACGGAGCATAGTGGGACCTCCGATATCGATATTTTCCACTGCTTCTTCACGGGTTACGTTATCCTTTAATATGGTGGATTTAAAAGGATATAAATTAACGATTACCATATCAATGGTCTCAATCTTTAAATCCTCTAATTGTTTCATATGTTCTGGTTTGCTTCTCATAGCAAGGAGTCCAGCATGTACTACTGGATGCAGAGTTTTTACACGCCCGTCCAGACATTCTGGAAATCCTGTTAATTCAGATATCTCGGTGGCAGCTACACCGGCTTCTTTTAACTTACTGTAGGTACCGCCGGTAGAAATAATCTCCATGCCCAGTGACACTAATTCCTTTGCAAATTCTACAATTCCTGTTTTGTCTGACACACTGATTAATGCTCTCATAGTTACACCCATATGTATCGCAAGTCCTCTTGCGATACTGCCACGTAAAAATGTGAAACAAGTTCCACTGGTTGAAAGAATCATATTGTGGCACCTTTCTACTTTTTAATTTTCTTTCAACCTTTGAAAGAATGTATTGTGGCATTCTTTCTATTTTTTCTTTCAACCTTCCCGTCAGGACAAAGTGTTAAGAAGCTTAACACACTATTTTCTATAAGATTTGAGATGCTTTTAATAGTAGTACTCCGTTATGTCTGATACTATACCAATACTACTAACCTGTTTAAATCATCTGACAAATAGAAAACCGCCTGGGTAACCTGTGTGAACACTTATAATAAATATATAAGGTTACCAAAGGCTGCCCAGGCGGTCGGCTCAATATTATTTGTACTTCCCGTGGGTTAACTCCCACTTCCGCCAGTCATACAAATTCTTATTTTAGTTTACTATACTTTATCTTAAATTTCAATGAGTTTTTTAGGATGATTTCTGAATGTGCTAATTTATACAGTCTTGTGCAGATAATCTAAGTAATTACTATGTAATATGGAATTAATTTATTTTTCCTTTTCTAAAATAATAACATATATTTTCACTATAAATTAATAGGTTAAAACAATTCCAAAAACAACTAATTCTACACCAATAGCTACACAATGTTATTTATACTTTATTACAATAAATTAATACTATCACTTATTCCATTATATGGCAATCATTCTAGCAATTGAGCACATTACCTATACACCCGATAGAAAATAATCGTTACACATTAAAATATAGCCAAATTAATTTCCGAATACCAGCAAACCAAGAATTGAATAAATAAGATTTTTGTAATATAATGAATCACATAATAATTGGCTATACTAGGTTATTATGGATAAACCAGCCGCTTAAGATAAGGAGTTAGTCAGTATGAGAAAATTTAAATTTACGGATATTTTAATTGGATTTGTTTTTACCTTATTATTTATCTCCATCGGTGTTATTGCTGCCGTTAATTTCAGATTTATTTATTATTATGATATATCCCATTTAAAAATAGCAGAAACCTCAGGCATTGACCGACAGGTGATTATCGAGAATTATGACACCCTCATTGATTATAATTCACCGTTTTTTAAAGGTGATTTAAAATTCCCTACTTTGGCCGCTTCTGCCTCGGGATTACAGCATTTTAAAGAAGTGAAGAATATATTCGTATCCTTTTATTATGTTGGTTTTGCATCGTTAATTGCCGTTATTATCATTATCTTATATAAAATGCGGAAAAAAGACCGAAGTTACTTATTAGTATCCTCAATAACAGTTCTAGTCCTGCCAGCGGTAACAGCCCTTGGCTGTGCAATTAATTTTGATGCTGCCTTTGTTATATTCCATAAGATTTTTTTCAGGAACAACTACTGGCTGTTTGATCCGGTGACCGACCCGGTTATAACAATCTTACCGGATACATTTTTTCTCCATGAACTTATTGTTATTATTGCATTTGTTGTAATCGGCAGTGTCGTACTGTTTTTACTCTCCCGGAAAAAGGGAAGAAGAAGTTATTTTACCAACAGACATTATTAGAATGTCCTGTCATCGATAACCAGACTGATATCCTGACTAATCCCTTGCCTGAATTTACATCTGCTGCGTTGGCATCAGGCATACCTAGCTATTTATTTCAATTGTGATTATTAGTAAAAACAGGCTTTAGAAGAGTGTATCTCTTTCAAAGCCTGTTTATTTGTTACTCTATTATCTGTTAACTATTGTCTATTACTACATCTATTATTTGTTAACTACTATCCACTAATGTATCTACTATCTGTTATCTATTAATCCGATATTAAATTATTCCGAATTAAAAAACATTCTTATTTATCATAAATATTCAACAAACCGAGCTTCAACCCTAGGTGTTTTGCACCGCTAAACACATCCTAATCTATCCTATTAGAAATGAGCTTTCTGCCTGTGTTCAGCATGACTGATAATTATCATATATGGGTTATTTTTTATCTGTATAAAAGTAACTTGTCAGGGAAGAAGTTACTGGTTATTTTTTCCATCTACTGATAATCTTCTACAATTGTATCTGCAAAGCCTGTCGAACTGGATATTATTGCTACGTATATTCAGATATCTACTTTAAAAAATAATTCTACAGCTATTTACTGTTGCAACTATTTATCGTTACAACTATTTATCGTCACAACTATTTATCGTTATAACTATTTATCGTTATAACTATTTATCGTTATAACTATTTATCGTTATAACTATTTATCGTTACAACTATTTACTACTACCACTATTTATTACTATTATAAGGAAGACTTATCTTAAATTCCGTACCGATTCCCGGTTCACTGTCTACCTGTATATTACCGTTATAAAGTTCTACTATATGTTTTACAATGGATAGACCAAGACCGGTTCCGCCCTGTTTACGGGAACGTCCTTTATCTACCCGGTAAAAGCGCTCGAAAATGCGGGATAAGTGGTCTTTGGCGATACCAATTCCAGTATCCTTCACCCGAAGCACCAGTTTATTATCCTCTTCCATACAACTAATAGTAATATCCCCCTCTTCCGTATACTTTATGGCATTATCAAGCAGATTAATAAGCAGCTGCTTCATACGGTCGGGATTACAGATAAATGGCTTTAAATATGGCTGGGGTACAAAGATTACATTCACTTTCTCCGATACCTTGGAAGCTAACAGTTCAATAACAGAATTCACGCATGCATTCATATCACAAGGTATTGTCTCAAACTCGCGTTTTGATTCGATTTCTGATAAGAGGAGAATATCCTGTATTAAACTGTAGAGTCGTTCCGCTTCAATATCTATTATATCCAGGAACCGGTTCGCAATTGCTTCTTCCTTGATAGCGCCGCCTTTTAAAGTATCAATAAATCCCCTGATGGAAGTAAGGGGAGTCTTTAGTTCATGGGTCACATTGGATACAAAATCACTTCGGATACTTTCTAGTTTTTTAAGTTTTGTTACATCTTCTATAATTAATAACACGCCAAAGTACTGTCTTCCTTCCATTCCAAGAGGGGTAGCAGTTACACGTATATGACGCAGATCTCCCCTGGAAAACGTGCCTTCATGTTCAACACTCAAATTCGTTTCACGTACTTGATCGATTGCATCAAATACGGCAGCATTTCTTACAATATTATACAAGGACTGTCCTAAAACTTCCTTGTTTGATGGATTAACAATGCCGATAAAAGCTTTGTTATAAAACAGGATTTCATTGGAATCATCAATAGCCACAACGCCGGCTGTCATACTGCTTAACATGGCCTCCAGTTCGGCATTCCTTTGGGTTAAATTCTCTATTGTCTCTTTTAAATTCCCAGACATGACATTAAATGCCTCAGCTAGTTTCCCAACAACAGACCGGTCTCTGGTATAAATCTTTGTATTATAATCACCGTTGGATATACGTCCGGCGGCATTCGCAACCTCATGGATGGGTTTCGTCAAAATCTGTGTAAACAAAAGTGCCGCAAGAACCGCGATGATAAAGCAAATAAGTATAGCATAGATCATCGAATTAAGCATATGCCCATTTAAAGCTTTTAATTCGGCTAAAGGCAGAGAGATCCGAAGTACTCCGCCAAAATCTGCATTACTTACCGGTACGGCACTATAGGAATACTGCTGCCCCATGGTCTTTGAATACCGGTTCACCGTTATGCTCTGACCATTTAAAGCGGCCTTTACTTCCTCTCTGTTTTTATGGTTTTCTAATTGTGCATCCGTATCGGAATCTGCAAAAACCTCGCCGTTTCTGTTAATTATGGTAATTCGGAAATCGTATTTTTCTGCGTATTTATTCACAAAGTCTTCATAATCCTGGTGATTATGAAATTCCTCGTCGTCAAATATATCAGCCATTAATTTTGCCTGAGTAAGGTAATAGCTCTGACTCTGGTGGTAAATAAACTGATAGCCTTTACTCCAGAATATAAATGTAGAAATGCCGATAGCAAATAATATTATAGTCAAAAAGCTTATAAATAACTTTTTATGCATATCGAAATCCTCCCTTAGGCAAATTTATACCCCATTCCCCTTACTGTTTTAATATAAACCGGATGGCTTTCATCCTGCTCTATTTTTTTTCGTAAATTGCTGACATGAACGTCTACGGTTCTGGTCTCCCCAATATAATCATAACCCCAGACCTTTTCCAGCAGATTATCCCTGGTAAATACAATACCCCGGTTTTTAGCCAGCAGATAAAGTAACTCAAATTCTTTATAAGACAATTCTACCGGAACCCCTTTTACCGATACGGTTCTTCTGGCACGGTTAATTTCCAGATAATCAATAACGATTTTTTCTTCCTTTTCAGCTTCCTCAATTTCAAAACTGCTCTCACTTCTTCTTAAAACCGCCTTGATTCTTGCCAGTAATTCATGGACTCCGAAGGGTTTTACCAAATAATCATCAGAACCTACTTCAAGTCCGACAACTTTACTGATTTCATCACCTTTTGCTGTCAGGAAAATAACCGGCAGCGTGCGTAAAGCCTTATTAGCCCTGATTCTCCTTAGCACCTCGATACCGTCAATTCCCGGCAGCATCCAGTCTAAAAGTACAATGTCAACTTTTTCTTTATCCAATAAATCTAAAGCCTCTTCTCCGGTTTCTGCCTTGATTACATGGTAACCATCCCGTTCCAGATTATAAGCCAGTAATTCTAAAATATGTTCTTCATCATCAACCGCTAAGATTGTTTTCATATGAACTCCCATCTGTGCGCTCTTAGCGCACCTGAAAATCAGGATGTTGAAAAAGCAGCACATCTCAACCTAACGCCAAGTCTCCTGTTATAATGAACTTAATCCATTCAGCAATATTAGTGGCATGATCTGCCATTCTCTCCAGATACTTTATAATCATTAAATAACAAATACACTGTGGAACAGTTTTGGGGTCCTTCTGCATCATATCAGACAATTCTTCTGTAATCTTGTAAAAATAGCTGTCAACTTCATCATCTGCCGGTATAACTCCGGTAGCTTTATCAAGGTCTGCTTCTACAAAGCTGTCGATGGTATCAATTACCATCTTTTTCATGGCGCTGATCATTTCGGGTAAGTTTTTTGGTGGATTCGAATTCGGTAATTTACTTAAACGGATAATATACTCTGAAATATCGGAACATTGATCTGCAATCCGTTCAATATCTGTTATGATTTTCATTATAGAAGTAATTTTTCTTAGGTCAGTTGCAAGGGGCTGCTGTTTGGCAATTAAATTAATGCATTCCCGTTCAATGTGCTGTTCCAATAAATCAATTTCATCATCTCTTTTAATTATTTTTTTAGCAATCTCCACATCTGTATTATCCAGTGCCAGAATCATCTCATTCATGGATAATTCCAGTACACTTCCCATTTTAATAACATTGTTATTCAATTCTTCAAGTTGTGCAATAAAACTTTGTCTCATCATTTACTGGCTCCTATCTGCCTGTTATCAAGGCTTATTTTAATATGAAAAGCTTTTACACTTAGCTTTCATATTAGTATCTTATTCGGTTTATTCTTATTTTATTGTAAAGTTATTGAAAAACCGGAAGTACTTCCCTGGTATATACATCATATTACGTACTTTCGGCTTAATTTTCAAGTACTAAATCAACCAAATCTACCGGTAATATAGTCCTCGGTTTTTTTATTCCTTGGTTTGTTAAATATCTGCTCGGTTTCACCGTACTCAATCACCTCACCGGTTAAGAAAAAGGCGGTTTTATCTGATATTCTGCCGGCTTGCTGCATATTATGGGTTACTATAATAATTGTGTAAAATTGTTTTAACTCCGTTGCAAGATCTTCGATTTTTAAGGTAGAGATAGGGTCTAAGGCAGAAGTTGGTTCATCCATTAATATTACTTCCGGTTCAATTGCAAGAGTCCTTGCAATACAGATTCTCTGCTGCTGTCCGCCTGATACAGCCAGGGCACTTTTCTTTAATTTATCTTTTACTTCATCCCAGATAGCCGCCTGTTTTAAAGATTTTTCCACGATTTCATCCAAAGCATTCTTTTTACGGATTCCATGGATTCTGGGTCCATAGGCTACGTTATCATAGATGCTCATAGGAAACGGATTGGGCTGCTGGAATACCATTCCCACCCTGGTTCTTAGCTTAATTGCATCCATATCCTTATATATATCAACTCCGTCCATGGTAATTTCACCGGTAATCTTTACACCTTCTATTAAATCATTCATACGGTTGATTGTCTTTAAGAAGGTTGATTTACCACAGCCGGACGGTCCGATAAAGGCTGTAATCTGACCTTTTGGTATTTCCATATTTATATTTTTTAAAGCCTGGAAGCTGCCGTAAAATAAGTTTAAATCCGACACCGAGAATTTTGTTATGTCACTCACCTTTTTTCCTCCTGTTAATTCCTATTAGTTGGTTCCCTTTTTCTTTAAGAATACCCTTGTAATCATCTTTGAAGCTACATTTAAAGCTATAATTAATACCAGTAAAACCACTGCTATGGAACTAGCCGTAGCTAAGTCACCGGACTCCTTTATTAACCAGTACATTTTAGTGGTAAGGGTTGCCGCTGCTGCCTTGCCTCCTACTAATCCCCCCGGGATCTGGGCAACGGTACCAGCAGTCCAGATTAATGCTGCGGATTCCCCTACAATCCTTCCGATACTTAATATAATAGCTACCAAAATTCCAGGAAGTGCTCCGGGAAGTATTATTTTAGCTATGGTCTGCAGTTTGGTGGCTCCAAGTCCAAACGAAGATTCCCGGTATGCTTTCGGTATTTCTTTTAAAGCTTCTTCCGTTGTTGAAATAATGGTTGGAAGCAGCATAATACTTAAGGTTAATGCACCTGCTAATATGGAATACTGCATTTTTAACAGCTGTACGAATACAAGCATACCAAATAAACCATATATAATAGATGGTATACCTGCCAGGTTCTGAATGGCGAACCGGATCAGGCTTAATATTCTGCCGCGCTTCGCATACTCATTTAGATATATGGCGGAACTGATGCCAATGGGAGCTGCTATTACCAGGGACAGCAAAATAATATAAATCGTAGAAACCAGCATCGGAACAATACCTCCGCCTGGTCTAAGGACTTTGATACGGATCGTACCGGTTCCATCCTTGATTGCAGCGGCTGCCTCCTGTGGAGTCATTTTGTCAATTGCAGCACTGCCGGCTTTTAAAATTACGTCCTTTTCTTTTAAAGGATACGCTTCTTTTTTCATATTTGTAGCAGTTTTTACTGGGGAATCGCTGTCAATGTGAGAGATAATAATCTTCTCCCCATCCTGTGCCAAGGTAATTCCAAGTGATCCCACATAGGCTCCATTACTATTATTACCCGGAGCTTCTTTTGTCTCAATATTTACAAAGGTTGTTTTATCATCCCACATTCTGGTGACAAAGTTTAGATTAATACCTGGTATGCCTTTATATAGAATAAAACCGATGATAACAGCCAGAATCGCGACAGTTAATACTGTGGATAAATAAATCAATCCCTGTAAGGCGCCATCTTTTATTTTTCTGTTATTCCATTTTTTATTTTCCATCCTATTATGCTCCTATTGCTTTATTAGCCCTTTGCACCCTCGTTACCTAACTTACTGGTTAACCTGATAAGTGTTATGTTTATTACCATGATAAACAGAAAGAGAATTACACCGGTTGCGAATAACATATCCTGATGCCTTCCGGAGGCATATCCCATTTCCATAGCAATATTGGTGGTTAAAGGTCTTATTTTTGACCAAATACTGGTAGGCAGTCCCCCGATATTGTTGCCGGCGATCATCATGACTGCCATGGTTTCACCGATTGCCCTTCCAATGCCTAGTACAGTAGCTGTTAAAATTCCGGAACGGGCAGCAGGAATAACTGACTGAAAAATAGTTTGTGTTTTAGAAGCTCCAAGACCTAAGGATGCTTCACGGTAGGACTTTGGTACGGCTCTGATTGTAGCTTCGCTTAAGGATATAATGGTAGGCAATACCATTATAGTTAATACCAGAATAACGGCTAATAAAGATTCCCCTTGTCCGGTGGGGGATACGTTATTAATAATGGGTACAATGACACCTAAGCCAAATGCACCGTATATAACTGACGGAATACCGGCCAACAATTCGATAGCCGGTTTTATGAATGCCACTAATTTTTTTGGGGCTAATTCAGCAATGAATACAGCAGTTAATAAACCAATGGGAACCCCGAGCACAATTGCACCCAGGGTTGCCAGAACGGATCCTACTATCATGTAAAATACACCATATATTTCATGTCCGGGATCCCATTTTAATCCGGTTATAAAGGTAAGGAAGCTGTATGCATCTTCTTCAAAGAATGGTTTCAATCCTTTGGAGAACACAAAGATAATAATGGCAATAACGCTGAGTACACTCACTAAGGCACATAGTAGGAATATTCCGTTAAAAACCTTTTCAAGGTAATCTTTTCGTCTGCTTGTCTGATTTTCTTTGTATGCATTCGTTTTCATTAATTTACTTTGATACCTCCGTGTTCTTCAACAAATCCTTGTCCGTCATCGCTTAAAGCATAATCGATAAATGCTTTTACAGCAGGAGTTGCTTTATCTTCCATGTATACGAAAAGGAAGGGTCTTGATAAAGGATATTCACCTGATTTAGCATTTTCAGCGGTAGCATCTACACCATTTACGGTAAGACTCTTAACTGTATTGTCAATGAAGGAGAAAGATACATAACCGATTGCATTTTCATTGCCGGCTACTGATGTCTGTACGTTACCATTTCCTTCTACAACTGTTGCATTTTCTACTAAACCGCCGGCATCTTCTAACTTAATTAATTCTTCAAATGCTGATCTTGTTCCGGAAGCACCTTCTCTTGATACAACAATGATATCTGCATCGTTTCCGCCTAAATCTTTCCAGTTCGTAATTTGTCCGCTATAGATTTTAGCTAAGTCTTCCGTAGATATATCTTTCACAGGATTTGCAGGATTTACTGCTACTGCAATGCCATCATAAGCAAAGGTTACTTCTTTTAAACCATCCACTTTTTCTTCATCTTTTAAATTTCTGGAAGAAGCACCGATATCGTTAGCTCCTGCTAAAGTATCAGCAATACCTGCGGATGAACCAGTTCCGGTATAGTTAATTGTTAAATCCGGATTCAAGGCTGTAAATTCATCAATCATTGCGGTTAATGGTTTATCCACTGATGTAGAACCTGTAATTGTTATGGTTCCGGATAAATCTCCTGCTGCATCCGTAGGTTCTGCAGTTGAATCCGGAGCAGTGGTTGCTTCCGGCGTGCTGGTTGCTTCCGGTGTGTTAGTTGTTTCTGTTGTATCTGTTGTATCTGATGTAGTTGTATCTTTGCTGCTGCATCCGCTTAATGCTGCGATTATAGCAATCGTTAAAACTGCAACTAATATCTTTCTAAACTTCTTCATATCTTTCCTCCTGATATTTGGGTATCCCCTAGTAATTTTTTTGTTTTATCTGCAACTTACAAAAGAATTTTAACTCCCGATTGTTATATAGGTATTTTTAAATTGTAAAGTCTATGTAAACTAGATTTCTTTCTCTTACTTGCTTAAAAATCATTGTAAAGTATCACTTCACAATTAACTTTACATATGCTTACCACTTATTCTGCCCTTATATACAATTTACATTCTTATTTTGGTATGCTAGAATATATAAAATAAATGAAATTTGTAAAGTTGCTGCAAGTACTTCATTACATAAGAACAGGAGTTAATTTGATAAATGAAAAGACAGGATTATTTAAAATGGGATGAATATTTTATGGGGATTGCCCTGTTGTCGGCAGAACGCAGTAAGGATCCCAATACTTGCGTAGGTGCGTGTATTGTAAGTGATGATAATAAAATCCTTTCCGTAGGATATAATGGTATGCCAATCGGCTGTTCTGACGACGAATTTCCCTGGGAACGGGAAGGTTCCGTATTGGATACGAAATACGTTTATGTCTGCCATGCGGAAATGAATGCAATCCTTAATTATACCGGAACTCATATGAAAGGTGCTAAACTCTATGTTACCCTCTTTCCCTGCAATGAATGCACCAAAGCGCTGATTCAGAAGGGCATTTCAGAGATTATCTATTTATCTGACAAATATGCGGATACAGATATTGTAAAGGCTTCCAAGCGTATGCTGGAGGCAGCAGGCGTTAAGTACCGTGGGTATACCCCTATCCATCGGGATGTGATTATTTCTTTGTGATGAATTTTATGTGAGGAATCTTCGCAGCGATGGGTATGTGAAGTACTTAATAAAATCAGTTTATAGTTTTGTGAGAAAGCAGTGGTGGTGATAGGTTATTTATATCTTCTTTGTTTCTTTTTATTGTTATTTCTTAATAGGGCTTCAGAAATCGTTAAGATATTCTCAATGATTTTTAACCTTTTCACTCTTGTAATCGAGCTTTATTTATGGAAAAATAGGTTTGTAGCAGTTTCTTGTATTCATTACAGTTCAGATAGAAAGGCAGGATAATACCTTGCTTACCAAAAAACAATGGCTTCGAAAGAAGCGCAAGAAAAAATATTTCATGTTATTTACCATTACTTCTCTTACACTCTTTATTCTTCTTATGGTTTTACTGATGTCGGTTTCAGTACTAAAGGATATGAATATTACAAAGTTTTCTTTAATAAATTTTACACGTTCTGCTAATCCGATTGCAAAGCCTGAGATTATGGAGATGTTTTTGACACCGAATGATTATTCCAGACCCCAGACACCTTTAAAGAAAGTAAACAGTATTGTTGTTCATTATACTGCTAATCCAAAGACTGGTGCCGAGGCAAACCGGAATTACTTTGAGAATTTACGGATTAGTAAAGAAACTTCTGCCAGCAGCCATTTTGTTATTGGACTGAAAGGAGAGATTATTCAATGTATTCCTTTGGATGAAATTTCTTTTGCTTCAAATAACCGCAATGAGGATACTATATCTATAGAATGCTGTCACCCTGATGAGACTGGGAAATTTAATGATTCTACTTATGGTTCTCTTATTAAACTGCTAGCCTGGTTATGTAAAGAATATAATTTAGATCGGGATGATATTATCAGACATTATGATGTAAACGGTAAGTTATGTCCCCTTTATTATGTGGAACACGAAGATGCCTGGGAGATGCTAAAAAATGATGTTATGGCTTACATCGATGAGAATGCAGCGAAAGACAAGTAAGGGTGCTAATTCTCTATTTATAGCCTGTAATTTTGCCATAACACCTTTGGTTTCTCTGCCAGGTTAAATTTCAAAAAATATTGGATTGGTGATTGCCATATTCGTACAGTCCTCATCTACCTGAAAGAACATCCATTTTAGATTTTTTGTCTCAAAATCAGTTAATATTGTGCTGTAGTCATATTTTCCCCGTTCCAAAGCATTTAACTTAAGAGGGCTTCTCTTCTTTCTTCCACCATTCGTGTATAGATATAAGGTTTTTAACGGTCGGTTTCCAATAATAGTTAAATTGATTTCTTTGGTTGTTGAGTCTATCTTTACTATATCGCCGGGAAACTTTCCTGCAATTTCTGGAATAAGTATTGGTCCGTTGGTGATAAAGCTATGTCCGGCTCTTAGAGCTGTCAAAAGGTTTTCCTGTGTCAATTTTTCCTCCACATATACATAGTTTCTTACCCCTACAGTAGATAAGTTGGTGTTTGCCCATTTTTCCATAATTGGCAAAGAATAATTGTTTATTCTTAATAAGAACAATTCTTCAGACTCCAGTTCTTTGGGTATGGTAATCTGTCCGGATTGTACTGTTTCAGCCAGGTGATGGAACTTCTCAAAATATTCCTGGTAATCATCCGCCAATATATTATGGGTGTCACTGCCTGCCGTAGCCGGAATAAAAATACCTTGCTCCAATAGGCTTAACCACAGTGTAAAGGCTTTTCCATTGGTGGTTCCAGGCATCATAGGGTTAGAGCCATTCCACACTTCCATGGTATCAAAAATGGGGAGGATATCATTATAATTTTCATTCCATGAGATGGAACTGCTATGTTCTCTTGGATGGTTTATCTGAGGCAATCCTCCTGCCAGACGAATTTGGTCAACAACTCGTATAAATTCCTTCCTTAGATTCTTATCGGTACGGTCTTTTCCAGCAGGAATCTGATAGATGACATCCTCCTCGGCTCCCATAGCCATTACATGTCCATTAGAGGTCGAGATTTCCTTAGATATGACTGGAAGGAACCGTTCGCTTTGAAACCGTTTCCATATCTTGTGATTTAATATATTATGATGATCACTCAAAGCTCCAAAGGAGGAACCCATAGCAAGCATTGATAAATATACCTCTTCCGGAGTTTCAACCACCGGATCATCCCCACCATATACAGGACTGCTAAAAATACTATGGTGGTGCAGGTCCCCACAATACCACCCCTTCTCTTTTAGCTTGATGATGGGCTTTAGCTTCTCTGATAGCTCTAAACTCTTACCAGGCAACACCTTAAATGTTTTCCCTATTATCTCATACTCTGAACCCTTGGAGATTTCTGCATAATAATTACCAGCCGGTAACGTTACCTCCAGGCTGCCGTTTCTATCTGTAATTCTGCGAAGCATCCGTTTCCTGCCTGTCACAGTACCATAATTCATAGCATTATGATTTACAGTGTCAGACTTATCAGTGTCAGACTTATCAGTGCCATAATAATCAGCAACATACTTCTCTGCTTCATAATTCTCTGCGTTATAATTCTCTGCGTTATAATTCTCTGCGTTATAATTCTCAGCGTTAAAATTCTCAGATTGATAATCTGTGACTGCTTCGCCTGCCTTTACCTGGTATAGTTTTACCTGTGAATTAACACCAATTTTATCTTCATCCTGCACCTGGAAATACACCTTGCCATAATCAGCAGCCAAAATTTTTTTCTGGTAATGCAAATCGTGGTGATTACACAACTCCTCCAACCAAAGAAGAAACTTACTTAAGTCCTCTATAGCCATACCCTCTCCTTTTACGGCTTCACTGCCTGAGAGAATATCAATAGCGATTGATAAAAACTTGGTCCACTTTGACATTTTTACACCTGTTTCAAGGGACTATTGCCAATTCATGCAACAGACCCTTGCCTTTCAAGCTTACTTATTCATTTTTTGAATCTGCAAGTAACTTTCCTCCCATACTTCCTCCGGTAAGAGTCTACACCGGTTAAGAAAGCGGCTTCGGTAAACCTGCCTCTAACGTATTTACGCTGTTAAGCTCTATCTTTCACCTCTGGTAATCGTAAGTTTTGGCGACTCCTGATAAGGTAATTCCTTTCCTCCAATCCATACCGAATCCAGAGACTTTAGGTGTACCTCACCATAGGCGGGGTCTGTAAACTGTAGTGTTTGACAACCGTCATATTCCACTTGAATTGCAAGCATCTGATCACAAAAATCCTCAAAGCTTTGAAATTCCAAATCGGAACCGCACCGAATAATCACTGCACTCTTTAACCCCATGGAGATTACCTCTTTACCTGTATTTGCACCTTCCTTAACGAGGCTTATACCATTACTGAAATAAGCTCCCAGGTAGGTATTATTGACTCGTATTAACAGCCAATTATCCTTTATTTCATATTCATCGTATTCATAAACCGGTGTATACGCATGGATATAATGAACCAATTCTTCTGGATTGATCTGATAAAGCATCAGCATCAAATCACGATACTGTTCAATATAAGGAATCGTTCCATTACCAGCCCAGTAAGCCGGACGGTTACCTCCGCTAAAGGGACGTTCTCCGGGATGATTAATATAAAACTGAACCCCTCTCTCCCCCAGAGCTGCATTCATCAGGTGCTGCTGGTGACCATGAACAAAAGGCTTAAATCGTCTGACACAGGCCATAAAGTAATCCTTGGTCCGGTAAGCATAGGTCTTTACTTTATTAATCCCCTGATCAAGTTCCATTGCCATCCATTCCTTATCCCCAAGTATTACCTCCCCGTTACAGTCTGAGGGAACATAATCCGACAGGCAGTAAAGAGATGCAGCTCTGGATTCTGAGGTTACATAACCTTTGCCGGTAGTAATCCATGAAAAAAAGTTGGGTTCTAATAGCTGCCTTACCTTTAAGGTTTCCTCATAGGCTCTGCCATAGCTGGAACACATAATACCGGAGAAGGTATTTAACTTGATAATACCAAAGGTAAAATCCAGTGCTTTTGTTACCCGGGATATAATATCTTGATCCGGGGGCACATTATATAAGACAAAGAAACCGATTAAATCAACCGGAATATAGGTGGCTGAATTCCATTCGGCATATCCGTATTGTTCAAAAGTGTTGAACCACTTTTCAATCCGTTCCCTGCCGATGCGATACTGTTCCCTGCCCTTTTTGCCGCTGGCACAAAAGGTATCCTCCGGATATAAATATCCGGCAAGATATTGACTGATGTGGAACAGCAAAGCATGATTCTCACTGAAATACCACATAACATCATTGCCTGGTTCATCAATCCAGTAACGGAAATTCAGTATGCTTTTTTTAATCCTCTCATATAATTCCTCAGAAAGATACTTCCGGTACTGAATCACTAACTGGATTAACTGAGGCAGATAAAAATCAGCGCAGTCCTCTTTATTTTCCACTTTCTTAATACAGATATCAAGACACTCATAGGCAATATCCGTCATCTTTTGCTGCCGGTTTAGTATAGCCATGGTACGGTTTACTAATTTTTCACCATAATCACATACAAAATCCAGCCCCTGCTGCTTTCTCTGTGCTATGGTATCTGCCGGTGCAAGGCTTACATGCTTTGCGGGCATATTGCCAAGAACAAATTCCCTTGCTATTTTAAACTCACCGATATCACAGGTAAGTGAAAACCGGAATACTCCTACGTTATACTCTTTTGTATCACCAAGATAAATATCTTTCGTGTTCTTATTTACCTGATAGTTAAGGCTTTTTACCTTGTTATCCTTATAAAATCCCTCCAGGTTCGTAACAGACAATGTAATCTCTTCGCTCAAACAGGAGGGATCCATAGCAACTGTAAGCTGTCCCTTGGTTATAAGATCTCTGGGCAGATAACAGCTTTTTAAGAAGGCTTCTATTTCTTTCACTTTTTTGGTATCTGTATTTATCTGGATTGCGCCGGTAAGCTCTTCCTTACCTTTATATCTCATTTCGAAATAGAAGAATACATCCCGTTCTGCAAGTTCATCGGCATAGACTACTATGTCATTGCAGCCTTCCTTTAAGGGCAGTTCTACACAGGCTAACTCTGGTATATTCCTGTTATAGGGATGAAAGCAAATGATTTCTTCCCCATTTGCCCATACCTTCATACCTCCGCAGGTATAAAGTTCAAAAGGATAGTCACCGGTCTGCTTTGCATAAAGCTGTGTCTTGGCATTTACAGAAATATAATGAGGCGTATTAATAAAGGTAGTGAAATCAATACGGTTATTCTCAAAGGGAAAGTAAACCCTTTGATATTCTCCGTTATAATACTGGACCTTTTGAATCCGGTTTTCCTTTAAGAATTCTCTTCTTACCGGATATACAATCTGGACATAGGCTTCTCCAAGATTTACTTCTGCCTCAAAGGTTTCATAGGGTGCTGCAAAAGCTTCCCTTTCCGGTTCGCTAATCCACCAGCGGTTTATGGAGTCATTATAACCAATTTTATATTTTAATTCCTGCATATTTACTATTCCTTTCTTCCAGGCTCTTTAACCAAGATCCGGTTTATCCTTCAAAAATATGGTTTCACAGGCTTTTCCTTCGGTTTCAAAAATTATGATTTCATTTTGTCCCTGTATTAGCAGCGGTGCCGGCAGATATAGGCGTTTTTGCGGTCCTATCTCCCAGAAACGTCCCAGGTTAAAACCATTTATAAAGACACAGCCCTTGCCCCAGCCTTCCAGATCAATATAGGTATCGCCTAATTCCTCCACCCATAAATCAAATCGGTAAAATGCTGGAACGCCTTTTTTATATTCCTTTGTAAAATTAAGCTTAGACAAATTATCAAGAGGCAGGGGGTAGTGGGTCCAATTCATATGCATATGACCATTAATCTGTACACAGCCATCTATTCCTTTTCTCTGTCTCTCCAGTAAGGGACCGAAATTGACCCTTCCCATATTTTCCATCAATATATCAATATTGCTGTTTTTCTCAAAGGTAAAGACTACTTCATGTTCCGTTAGTAGCTCTCTGTCGTATAACGTAATCACAGGTTCCTCGTTAATAAATACATTGGCTCTGTCATTGGCATCCCATAATCTTAATTGTTCCAATTTTTCTTCCTTACTCAGGCTAGAGTGGTAAAGTATATAGCCATAACTTTGTCCGAGCCGTTCCATGGATTTTGGGAAGGTGTCTTTTACCGGTTCTGAGATATCTGAAAGAACAGAAAATAAGCTGACCCTATCCTTTACGAATAGCTCTCCATAGGCTGCTTTTTCTGGTCTGTTAGCAAGCTTTACCTCAGGCAGCTTAATGTGTTCTCCTATTACCTTCTGAAATTCTAAGTATTTTTGAGTGATATCACCGCTTTCGGTTAATACGGCATCGTAATCGTAGGAGGTAACATCCGGAGTCAGTACATTATAATAATTAGAGCCATTCATAAAACCAAAATTGGTTCCGCCAATAAACATATAGATGTTAATATTTCCGTATAGCAATGCCTCCTTTAAATCCATACAATTATCTTCCAGATTCGAAGTGACATGACCGCCATTGCCCCAATGGTCAAACCAGCCCACCCAAAACTCCATACACATCAAAGGACCGCCATCCGTATGCTTTTTTAAGGTTTCAAATTGTGACTTCATCTTAGACCCGAAATTGCCGGTAGGGAGAACCCCTTCTAATTTGCCGCAGACCATGGCATCTCCCCAGGGTCCATCCGAGGTAAGTAAAGGAACCTTTGCTCCGTGTTTTAGCATAAGTGCCTTGATTGCTTCCATATAAGCGGTGTCATCACCGTAATACCCATATTCATTTTCAATCTGCATCATAATAACAGGACCGCCATATGGAAGCTGAAGTGGTCCTATCACTTTAAATAACTTACTGTAATATTCATCCACATGCTTTAAAAATGGTTCATATACGCTTCTTAAATGCATCCCATCCTCTTTTAACAACCAGGCTGGCAGACCGCCAAACTCCCATTCCGCGCAGATATAAGGGGAGGGACGGATAATCACCCAAAGCCCTAAATCTGCCGCAGTCTGTACAAACTGCTTAATATCTGTGAGCCCTTCAAAATGGAATTCTCCCTTTTTAGGCTCATGCATATTCCAGGGTATATAGGTTTCCACCGTATTGCAGCCCATTGCCTTTAGCTTTAACAAACAGTCCCTCCAATGCTGTGGAACAATACGAAAATAATGAATGGCTCCAGATATAATCTGAACCGGTTTTCCATTATAGTAAAACTGATCTTTTATTTCAAATAAACTCATTTTTTGCCTCCTGTTAGCTCTTTATATTGTGTAATCGGTTACACATCGGATAAAAATAAACTGCCTTTACTGCTTTATCATGAGCAGAAAGGCAGTTTATGCCTATCTTTACAAGGTACTATTACGAACAATAAGTTCTGGTTTTACCAATACAACCGACTCTCCATGTACTTCCTTTTTCAGTATTAATTTTTGCAGGCTGTTAAAAACCTTTTTGCCATAATACTCATAACGGGGGTTCACTGAAGTAATCTGAACCGGGGTCATTGTTGCTATGCTGACATTATCATATCCCGTAACCGCAATATCCTCCGGCACCCGAAGTCCGGCCTCCATTATGGCATTGACCGCCCCCAGGGCAACATAATCATTGATACCGCATATTACCTCCGGGTAAGATTCTTCTTTTAGTATTATCTTCATACTTTCATAGCCAGACTCATAACTAAATACCTCATAGCCTGTTAGCCATCTTACCGATACATCAAGGTTTAACTTCTCTGAAAGACGATAGGAACATATTTTTTTATAATAAGATGGATAATATTCATCGCCGCCACCAATAAAGCAAATCCGTTTATATCCTTTGGTTTTCAAAAAATCCAGTAATTGTCCTACACCTTTTTCATCGTCTGAGTATACTCCGGTACAGCCAAAACGCTCTACTTTTGCGCCACAGGCAATGAAGGGAATTATCTGTTTTAATTCCTGTATTTCTTTAATATATCTTTCTGGCAGCTCCATCGCGTCGATACGTCCGCCCATCATGACAATACCATCAACATGCTTTTCTTTTAATGAACTAAGAAGCTTTGACTCAAGCTCATAATCGCCCTTGGAATTAAGCAGTATAGTCATATATCCATGGCTCGAGGCCCACTTCTCAAACTCATAATATACCTTGGCAAAATACTCATTCCCGATATGGGGAACGATATATCCTATGGTTTTAGTAAAGCCTGCCTTCAAATTCTGAGCAAAGGTATTGGGTCTGAAATTATACTTTTCCACCAGTTCAAATATCCGGGTTTTATTCTTTTCTGAAACATAGCCTCTGCCGGATATTGCTCTGGATACCGTAGCGGCGGATATTCCGATTTCCTTTGCTATATCATATATTGTAATATTACGCTTTACTAGATTACTATCGTCTGAAATAATCATCACCCGCCCTTGATAGAATAATAGTGGTTACAGATTGCCTGCCGATGTCAATACCCCTATAGCTTTTATAGTTGTCGTCGTCCAGGATTTTTTCCAAATCACGGCTTTCTGATGTTTCATAAACACTTATATTAGTATATTCTACTGTATTCGGAATATCAAGAAAAACTTTCTTTGGGGTATCAGATTCATTTATCGTTACCAATATCAGCTGTTCTTCTCCATCCTCTGTAAAACCGGTAAAGGCAACTGGCTTTAAATTCTCTAACTCCCTCTTATCACCCTCTGTTTCAATTCGCTCATAGCCTGGCCTGATAAATCTGGAATAATTACCATATGCCCAAAGACGTTTTAACGGATTAAAATTCTTTTCCTGTTCATTTATATAAATCAGTCCATCCCGGTAGCCTCCCGGCGCTACCGCAACCCAGTTCTGCCAAGATACAACATCTAATACAGTTAAATCCTCGGCGATTACTTCGGCCAGATGAAAAGCAGAATCCATGGTTACATCAGAACCATTCACCATCTCACACCATTCACTGGTACGTAATTTTACCTCCTTGTAACGGGCATCCATATAACGCTTAAAGGCTTCCTTTGAAGCTTTATCCGACCAATAGGAATGATTATCTATGGTATCCATATGGCTGCCTAAAACAGAATCATTTAAGATAGCACTGCTATAGGCTATGGCTTCACCTTTCCATTCACCGCTTTCCGGACCGGAGAGGGATACCCCCTTAAGTGCCGGACGGCTCTCCATTTCTTTTAAAAATTCCCGGTACACAGACGCAATATGCCCCGGCTCATAATGGCACCCTTCCTGCCCCTCAAACCAGTCCCACTGCGGTTCATTAATGGGTGAAATAAATTTAACAGGTATTCCCTCATTGATAAAATGCTCGGATACATCCATTACATAACGTGCAAAATCATCATAATTCTCTGTGGCTAAGTTCTCCTTACTTCCCTTACTCACCTGTGCCGTTCCGTTTAAGGTGAGCCGTTCCGGGGGACTGTTACAAAACATTACGACTTCTTCTACCCCTAATGAAACTGCTTTCTTCAAAAACCAGACCGCATTCTCATCCTTACTCCAGTCATAGGTAAATGGAGCTGTTTCAAAACTTTCCGCCCGTCGGTGTACATCCCTGTATATACCCTTTTGGCTTTCTGCCGAACCTGCCCCGATATTATACCGGTAGCAGGTTAAACCAATACCGGTATCCTTATCAAAAAGCAGTCTTGCAATTTCCTCTCTGACCGCCCTGCCGGCAGCTTTGTCTACCTTATCCCAACCACCTACATACTGTGCCCACCAGCAGCCGCTGGTACCAAAGCTTTCTATAACCTGATGTTTCTTTGTACGATCAAGTTTCAAGGTGATCGCTCCTGGTAGTTTTACTTCTTCCGCCGGTGATACTTCCACCATCGTATTATTCTCTCTGTTTTGGTCTGACAGTCTCACTTTATCCTCCTTATACGTACTGCAAGATAAATAACCTATTAGTAATACCGTCAGGCAAATGACTGTTATACTAAATCTTTTCTTCATATAACCCCCATCTGTGTGCTTTAGCACACATACAAATCAGGATGTTGAAAAAACTGCTCTTGTTTTTTCAACCTAACCCCTCATCTTACTGCTTTATCCGACCAATCCAGAATTCTCCAGATTTTCAACAAGCCATTTCTGGGCACCAAAATATAAAATTAGTAAAGGAATCAAGAAAATCAATACTGCCGCCTGCTTAACCGCGTCAAAGGCAAAATCGGTGGCCACCGGAACGTCAAACCAGGCTTTAATTGCATTTAGGATAAATTCCTTATTGGCTGGATTAAACTTACTGGCTAAGATGGAACTTAAATATGGACCATCCTTATTAAAATATCTTGTGTAATAGGTATCCCCATAATTCCATACAAAGGACAAGACTGCAATTGTTGATATAGCGGGGATGGCATTTGGTAACATTATCCTAAAGTAAGTTTTATGGAAACCACAGCCATCAATCAGGGCTGCTTCCTCCAGCTCATTGGGAATATTCTTAAAGAACTGGCTGAATATAAAGATAAATAAACTTTGCTTGATACCAAACCCAAATACAGCAAATATAACCAGGGTAATGGGCTGATTAATCAAATTGACTTCACCTGCTGCTGTAAAAAGCTTTAGTATTCCAAAGGCATTAAAATGAGTAAAGTAAATGTACTGAGACAATAACAGTGATTGCCTTGGCACTAAAAATACCAGTATAACCAAAAAGAATACGATTTTATTACCAAAGAATTTTACTCTTGCCAAGGCATATCCGGCCATAGCCGTTACAAATACCTGAATAAACATAATTCCAAGGGCATATAATACGGACCACAGCATCGTAAGGAAGCCATCTTCCATTACAAACCGAGCCGCCGCTTTAAAGCTGATAACTGAAAAATGAATTGGCAGCCATATTATATTGGGATTACCCAAATCCTCTATAGCCGAAAAAACAGAAGGAATCAGTTTAATAATGGGATATAGTATGGTAAAACACAAACCGGTTATAATACAGAATAAAAAGACTGACTGTACTCCTTTTTTGGCTTTCTTCCCAAAAAGATATAATGCCAATTCCGGTGTATGAATGCTTGGTTTATTTTTCATATTTCTTAACCGCCTTTCTCATAACCAATAGCACCAGTAGAAGAACCGCTAATACATTAAAGATATAGATTACGGATAATGCCGAACCGGTTCCTATCTTACTTTGTGTAAATGCAAACTTGTAAGCCTCTTCTGCTATCGGGGAAGTTAAAAACAGGTCTACTACCGTATATACAGATACAAACATGGTAATATGCATGATAGATGGTAATGTAACCTTCCAAAAGGTTTCATAGGTAGTCGCACCTTCTATTTTTGCCACCTCATAAAGACTTGGACTAATGGATTGAAGTGCCGCTAAGTAAATCAGGGTCTGAACACCTGCCTGTGCCAGTAAATCGAAGATCTGATCCACATAGCCAATTACAGGCGTCAATACAGCGTTTGGAATATCCGTATATCGAAGCAGCAAGTAACTGATATAGCTTTGGCTAAAGAGACCAGAGCTTTGCTTTACCATTTCTCCTCCGGTGGTCACTGAAAGCATCTGGGTTACCACCTCCAAACCGAATACAATGGGAAGAAAAAAGATAACCCTGACAATACCACGTCCCTTGAATTTCAAATTGGCCAGCAGGGCCATAAACAAACTAAAGATTACAATAAGAGGAGCATTGGTTAAAATCATCAGATTCTGATCTATAAATAACCGGGCAAAGGGCTGATTTTCGGAGGTTAATTCCGAATGAAATAACTCAATATAATTCTTAAAATCGGAAAATGCGAATTTCATACCTCCAGTTTCACTGACACTGATGGTATTAAAGGAGTATCGAAAGGTATTAAACAGCGGAATGGCAAAACACACAAAAAAGCCAATTAAAAAGGGCAATACATAGAGAAAACCATTCAGCTTCCTTTTCGTTTTATAGCTTAAATGAAACTTTTTTTTAATCATATTTTTCACTTATCCTCATTTCTTTGCTGCAGTATGCATATATCAAGTTTTTCTCTATTCTAATATGATATATCCAAGTGCAGCAATTTCTTTACCATCTACGACAACAGAATGAAGGTTATAGTTTGTTATAACAGAAACCTTTGACTCATAATCCGTACGAAATACGTTATTCTCAAGGATCTGATGATTTGTAATCTGCATAGTTCCTATTTTCTCCCAGGCTTCCTTACAGGTTTGATACACCTGATTCATGGTTTCCTTCTGCTTTTCATACTCTGTAGCGTAATAATAGGAATAGGCACTGTCCTTTAAAGCATCCACGCTTTTTGCTGTCAGGGTAAACTTGGGATATACTCCAAGTTCGACCGACTGTAACACATAATAAGAAGCCTCATAAGATGACATATTCACGTCTTCGGTGGTTACCTGAACCAAACCGTTCATTACTAACTGCCGGAAAGGAATTGTGGTATAAATCGTTGCATATTCGCTGCTATCCCTGGAAATATTCTCAGCGTAGGAAGCATAGCGTAAAGCTTCCAGCCTCGGATTATACAAAGATAATTTCTTTTGTACGGCAAGTTTCTTTAAGTTATCCTCAACAATCTTACTTGCCTCATAAGCGGTAATATTCTTTTTATACCGATAGTCCGCAAAATTGTAATACGCCAGATCCGGTATGGACAATTTATCATAGGTTTTAGATGCTGCAAGGAATTTATCCGTCACTCCATCCAGATAACGGGGTGACAGCAGATAAAAGTATTTGGCTTCAAAATAATCCGAAGCACCATCAAAAATTCCGATGGAAGGTAAATACCGGTAAATAGCCGCCGGTATATTGGAATAGTCATAGACCGCATGGTTTTTGGCTGCAAAGCCATTTCCTTTGTCAAAGACCTTACCAAGCCCTGCTTCAAAAAACAAATCAATTCCTTTTTCCTTTGCCAAATCTCTTAATTCATTTAATTCTTTCTCGGTTCCATTGCTTTTTGTCAGACTTGCCTTGGTATTTAACTTATTTTCCAGACCTCCGTTAAAAAACCCGGAATACTGGATAGCAAGGTTCATATCCCCAGTATCTTTAATAATATTAGATAATTCCTGATAGGTAGTCATGGAATAAGGAGAATCATAAGGTATCCCAAGGGCACGCTTTACCAAAGATAGAGTTCCAATAAAATCCAGGTATAATTTAGGCTGGTCAGGATAACTAAGTTCACTGATATTCCATTCCTTAAGCAGATAATTCTGATAAGCTTTTGCCATATCATAATAAGTCACCTTTCCAGGAAACAGTTCATACCTGACAGAATAATCCACCTCCATCATATCGGTCTTGGCCATATAGGTTTGCTTGATATCACTGAAGGGTCCATATACATTCACATTGGTATACTGGGTTACATCAAAAGAAGGATAAACCCTGTTATATGAAGAAGGGGTATTCTTATCCGTTGAAGCCAGCTTTGCATTGATATAGGAGGTTTGTGCACCCTCTTCGATGATACCCAAAAATCCATGAGTAGAATTCCCTCCCTCTCCATAGGTCATGCCAAATACCGGCATCATCAGTTCCTGTTTATATTCCGGCATATAATAATAATCTTTTAGATAGTCATTATCGTATACCGGTCTGCTATAATCCGGCACTGCCGCATCTGCTGTATTAAATTGAAATAATGCCCCTGCACCGTCTGGAACTAAAAGATAACCATCCTTATATTCCTTTACCCCGGCAGCACCAAAGTAAGGCAGTACTTTTATATTCTGAATCCTGTAATAATCGTTCTCGCTTACCATCTCCTGTGAGGGGATGCGAACTGTGAAATCATCACCATCAAGCTTTGCCTCCAAGGTAATATCTAAAACCGAGGGTTCAACAAAAGTTACCGAAAGTCCCATCTGTGCCGCATCCGCGATTAACATATCCCTGGTATAGCCGAGTACTTTAGCTAATTGGATTAACTGTTTTACAGCACTTCTTGGTGGTGTCCCGTTATATGCTACAAAGTAGCAATTCTCAGTTGTGCTCTTTTTATAAATCAGACTTAAGGTCAGCTTATACTTCTCTCCTGCGGCTTTTTCCAACTCACCTGAGGCAATTTTATCATCAATTCCCTTTATAAAGAACTCTTCATAACGGTCAATCGCCATCTTGTCCGGATAATACTCTTTAAACCGCTCTGATTCGCCCTCGTTAAACTTCATCTTAATCTGGACACCGTTATCAATCTGGTAAATGTTATAGGAATCCGTCAGTTTACAAAAACTGTAGCTGTCCCATTCATAAAGATTGTTATTATTGCCCAGATAAGAAACACTTAGCAGGGATTGTTCGGCTGGATCGGTTGAATTTGGTATCAGGGCATTCCATACCTTTTTGGTGTTTTTATCCTCCACCTTAAGATTCATCGTAGTGCTGTCTATGTACAAACGTTTTGAATCGCTTTCTGCTACTAATACTTCACCCGCGTCATGTGAAAGCTCTTTTCCGGCTTTTGATAATCCCTTATAAGACATCTCTGGAAGCTTATTCGCCTTAATACCTAGTATCGGTATATAGTGGAGGATACCAATTAAGACACATAATCCTAAGATGGTAAAAAACAGTTTTGCTATAATATGTTTGCCATATGCTTTTTTTATTTTATGTATGACAGGTTCCATACTATCAAGTAATTTTCTTAAAACCTTCATGGCTTAAACCCATTGCATATCACAGGCTCACCTGTGATACTGCCACAAACATAATAGAGTGAAAGAATCTCAATGTGGCACCTTTCCTACTAAATTTTCTTTCACTCTTACTTCCATTCCTGTGCATGGTTCTTGTGCTTTATCATAATCCTTCCGGCACGGCTTCGCTTTTCTTCATTACTTAACTGATTCTTAGCCTATCCGCCTCAAGGCTTCTCTGGCAACTGACATTACAAAATAATACATTCGTTCAATCAAAGAGAAAAATAGTATGCCTATAAAGACAATAATCAGAGCGGCAACTACCGTAGCCAGCAAAGTCTTGATATTTAATGCAAAGGTATATTCATGTATGATACAAAGCCCGGCCAGTAAAATAAAGGCAAACCAAACGATTGAAAGACTTTGCAGTGATTGTAGTATAATTACTTCCTCTGTTATGACAAAGTTGCTTATTATTGCTGTAACCAGGTTAAACACCACCATGGGAACTAGGGAATAGCATACTACCGTATAAATATCCCGCATATTTCCTTTTCCGTTAAATAAGGTTGTTACAGTCCAGTTACTAACAGTAAAAAGCAGAAAAACAGAGATTGCCGAGACAAATATGGATATACTGTTCATGGTAAAGATTGGATTCTTATTCATTACAAATCCGGTATATTGATAGGATATACACTTTATAACTCCGTAAAGGAATAAAATAATAGTAGCAATCAGAAGGCTGCCTTTTTTTCGGTATTTAATTTCATAAAATCCATCAAAGGGATGAAATACCGCATGTTTTAGATAGAATAATTTTTCTTTCCTTATCTCATTTTTCACCGCGTCTGCCCTCCTTCTTATGATATTTTACTTCAGAAGCAATAACTGCTGTAATAAAGACCAGAAACAGTGCTGCCACAATACTAAAATGCTTTTGTAATACTTCCGCACGGTATCCATTATAGGCCTTTGAGTAAAAGATACGGTTATTTCCCTGTTTGAAATAATACATGGCCTTCTTATACTCATCTTTCATCAAATAGTTTTTTCCTATTCCGATATATGCTATTTCATAATTTGAATTTATCTTTAATATTTTTTCAAAATCCTTTAAGGCCGCATCCCACTGCCCATTATAATATTCTTTACTGGCTAAAAGGGCAGTTTCTCCAAAAACTGTTGGTTTTAATATGTAAACACATTTTAGTCCGCTGTCACTTACCACTAGCCTATTACCCAGCCAGGCAATTCCAGTAGGATTATTATAGGAGCCTTTGGTATTACCAATGGAGCCAAAGGTATTTAACAGCTGTCCATCATAATCATAGATAAAAATTCTTCCTCTGGATTTATCTGCTACCGCATAAGTACCGTAATCCGTAACTGCTATATCCACAAATTCACTGGGGTTGCTGAAACGACCGTGGACATCGCCAATTACCGGCGTATCTCCCTGCTCCCTCAGTACATTCTTTCCTCCGGAATTAAGGCGGAAAGCCATAAACTCTGCCGCTTTATCATAGGTTACCGCATAAACAAAACCATCCTCATCAATCGCCACATTATTAAATGCCGGTGCAAAGGTTTTCTTCATCTGCTGCTTTTGCTGATCCGAAGAGACTGATTTCCAAAAGTAATCCATTAAATTAACACGGGGTTTATTTACTCCGAAATACCTGGAAAAGGTTCCATCGGAGTTCAGTTCTATAATACCTTCATAGCTTGACTGTACTACTACATACATACGGCCTGTATTATCCACTGTAAGCTTGGAGGGTTTAAACTGTGTTACACCAGTCATGTTATCCGGCTTCTTAATCAAACGCTTCATTGTATAATCTGAGCCATCCAGAATAATAATATTCTCAGCTCCGGTATTGGCAATATAAAGCTCATTTTCCTTCTCATGATAAAACACTCCTTCCGGAGCATTTAAAATCATCTGCTTGCCGGTATCCTGATCCACAACGATTTTATCATTGGAATCTCTTATTACCTTTAAGGACTTTATAAAATTACCATTCTGATCAACAATATTCACCCGGTTTGATAGGGTATCCGCCAAAAAGATTCTGCCATCTAAACTGGTACATACATCATTTACGCTTAATAACCCGTTGCCGCCCATACTATTCCCATCCAGTACCTGGTCCACCTGGAACGCTGCCGGACTTTCAATGGCATTCCACCAGAAATCATAGGTATAGCCATCAAAAGAATAACCTTTCTTATCAGCCGCCTGAGCAACCATCGGGGTTGAGACCAAAATAATTATAAGCAATAACCTTAAGATTCTTTTCTTCATCTGCGCCTCCTATCCTTTTACACCGGAAGTTGCCATAGTCTCGATAACATTGCTTTGAGACAGGACAAAAACCGTTATGGGAACGATTAATAGAACCAAGGTAATTGCGGCCGATACACCTGTTCTTGATATCCCACCACTGACTAACTGCTGCAATACATAGGTCACCGGCTTTAATTCTTCACTGTAGATAAATACCCCGCCGGTAGTACCCCACATCTGCTGAAAGGACAGAATAATCAAGGTAATCCAAGCCGGTTTGCAAAGGGGCATAACAACGCTCCAATAAGTCCTGAATTCTCCGGCACCATCGATCTTTGCCGCTTCTAACATCTCATCCGGTATCTGTACCATAAAGTTTTTCATCAGGTACAACCCGAGTGTTGAGCCTACAGCAGGCAGTATGACCGCCCAGTAAGTATCTATCATGCCAAACTTACTCATTATCAGATAATTAGGAATTGCTGTTACCGAAGCATTAAACATCAGGGCATATACAATAACATTGCTCATTATCTTTGATCCTGGAAAGGTGTATTTTGCCAGGGGAAACGCTGCCATAGAGCCAAGCAGTACCGTGCCCCCGGTTCCCAGTCCTGTAATCAAAAGTGTATTAAAGATATACCTTGTCAACGGAACATTGAACTGCTCTATGATAGTTGCCAGATCAAAAAAGTTACTCAGGGTAGGATTATCCACCGTAAGTCTTGGCGGGAAGATAAAAATCTCACTCATAGGTTTAAACGCATTCACTACTACAAACCATAATGGGAAAAGACTGAACAGACCAAAGACGCCAAGTAACAGAGTCAACCCAATGTCACCAAACAAGCTTCTATTTCTTCGTCTTATTTTTCTTGCTCTTATTTTTGATACCAGAAAACGATATATTTTTTTCACATTAACCTCCAATCTGCCGCCTGGCTTAACCCAGCTTACGGAGTAATTTCTGCACAATGATATTACATAACAGCATAATAAAGAATAGAACTACTGCTATGGTACAGGCATAACCAAGCTCATATCTGACATTACCGTAATCATGAAGATGTGTCAGGATGGTATGTCCTGAATATTCAACAGAAGGGAAGCCTGCAAGGTCAATTGATATCTGCGAAACCGAAAGGGAGCTGGTAATCTGCATTACCGCACCAAACATTAACTGAGGCTTCATAGACGGAAGTGTAATATACCAAAGTTCCTGCCAGCGGTTTTTAACCCCTTCAACCGCTGCCGCTTCATACCAGGATTTATCTACATTTTGAAGTCCTGCGATAAAAGCTAAAAAGCTTACGCCAAGACTTAACCAAAGCTGTACTCCTATCAGTATGGGCATTACATATTTTGCTGTGTCAAGCCATAGGATCCTGCTTGAGACAATCCCTAGCTTCATCAGCCATGCATTAGCCCAGCCGTATGTATCGGAGGAAAAAATCAGTTTCCAGATCATGTATGCATTACCAGAGATTGACGGTGCATAAAATACCAGGGTTAAGATGGATCTTGGCAGGGGTGGTAGTTCATTAATCATCCAGGCTACCAGAAAGCACAGCATATAGCTGATTGGTCCGGTAATTAATGCAAACAGCAGGGTGTTTTTCACTGCAATTAAAAAGATATCATCCCTGACCAGCAGATTCACATAATTGGTCAATCCGCTGAAGCTGGGAGCTTCCACCATGTTAAAGGATGTAAAACTTAATATTATTGATATAATAACCGGAATCAGGGTAAAAAACATAAATACAATGGCAAATGGTGCAATCAGCAGATATTTATACTTATGACGCTTCCATATAACAGCAAATGGTTCTTTTTTCGTTTTCAAGGAAATACCTCCTTATTTATTCAGACTGCTTCAGTCTTTATCCATATTACTTTGCAGCCGAGAGCTTAAATTCCTTACGTTTGTTAGTAAGCTCTTTATCAATTGTCTTTAAGTTCAGATACAGGGTCTCTCTTGGATTGGTGTTTTCGGCTAATACTTTATTAAAGGAATATAGTATCATTCGATTGGTCATATAATTTCCTGGTACTGCCGGTATACCTGCAGTATTAGAAAGCTGAGACATAAGTTCTAAAAGTTCTTTATTGCTCCAGGGTAATTGCTTTAATACCTCTGGGTTAGCAGAAGGATATCTTGCTGCGGTACCCATAACAGATTCTACTGTATTGGCATACTTTAGCTGAACATCGGTACTCGTCCACCATTTCACAAAATCCCAGGTCTTTTCCTGATTCTTTGAAGTGCTAAGTATTGCGCTGTTTATAGTTTCGATTACAAACTGATTATCAATGGAGCCATCCTCTTTTTCAACGCCTGGTACCGGTTGGAAAGACCATAACCCTTTGATTTCTGGCGCAAATACTTCCAACTGGCAAAAAGTTGTATATTTCGTTACACCAATGGGCATTTCTCCTGTCCTGAAACGATTGGAGAAATCTGCATCTGCTATAAGCCCATAATTAGTAAAAAAGTCCGTATAGAGCTTAAATGACTGCATGGCCGCATCAGATCCCAATGCATTGGCCATACCATAATCGTTTCCCTTTCCCTGGTATAAATCTCCTCCGTACTGATATACCAGTGAAGGATAGAAGTTAGAGGCTCCTTTTACAGTCGGAAGGTAAAATTCATAATTATTTTTCTTTAAAATCGGAAGCATATTCTTTACTTCTTCCCAGGTTTTAGGTACTTCAAGACCGATTTCCTTTAATATATCATTACGTGTAAACATCATATAAAAATCAGCCTGTTCGGGAATACCATATACGCCGCCTAAATAAGAGGCCGCATCCAACTCACTTTTGTAAAAGGTTTTGGTTGCCGTTTCATAACCGTCAAGCTTTGACAGGTCAATAATTGCGTCACGCATAGCAAAATCCTGCAAGGTGGCCTGTGACAAACCAATTACGGCATCCGGTGCATTACCTGCTAAGGCAGCACGTAAAACTACATCAAGAGGTATTAGCTGAAGATTGACTTTAATACCTGTCTCCGGCGTAAAACTCTCATCAATTAAATTCTGTATAATCTGAGCTTGTTCATGACCAATGGATTGGACGTTGGTTCCGACAGAATTTACCATCCACACCTTAATGGTGGCAGAATCCTTTGAAGCATCCTGACTGACCTGACTGGTTTTAACAAAGAAAGAGGTTAAGAAACGGTAAGCTCCATAATATGCCCCTTCCAGGAAAGTATCACTTGCTCTTGGCAGCTTAGTATCCTCACCGGATACAATAAAGCTGTCCAGTTCCAGCGGCATTTCAGTAATTGTAATGAGCCAGGTACCCAGTGCTGATATATTTTCTTTAAATTGTCCTAATTCTTCTACTACTCGTTCCGGCTCTTTTGACAGTTCCCTGGCCTCAATTGCCATTTTTTGAACCAGACTGGTATTTTCTCCTTTTTCGCCGGTTATTTGCACCAGTTGGTCTACAATGGTCTGTAAACGTTCGCTTTCCTTTGCCATTGTTTCTGAAAATTCAGGGAATTTTTCAGCAATTTGGTAATCAATAAATTTATCCGGTGTTTGTCCGGTAATTTTAATTACTTTTAAATACATCTGATTTAGCTGTGTCATACTGTCTTCCACATCATTGATTACACTGCCAAAATCACCTGCGACACATTCCAGCGTAATAGTGTTTACGCCTTCTTTTAGATGAAATAGATAAGGATTTTTATCCTTGTCTGTTATGGTATAATTTATCATGCCGCTGCTGTACTCAAAATTCAGTGCATTCATCTCGGCATAAGGCAGTTCTCCATTGACTAATAATCTGCGGCAGGAGGTTACTCCTCGTTTCAGACTCTGTCTTCCTTTAAACGTTAATTCATACAACCCTTCCTTTGGTACGGTAATCTCCCAGGTAATTGCATCTCCGGGCTGTTTCCAGTTCGTACCGCCAATGGTATTATAAATTATTTTGTAAGGGTGGTAGGGGGATAACCGGGAATCCGAATAGTTTTTCTGTATATTTATGGAGGCTGAATTCTTTTCTAGCTTTAATGTCCCGCCGCCTGCACGCTCTGCCTGGCAGATAATATTGGCTCCATCAAATACCGGATATTCCTCCCGAAGTTTCGTAATTGCTGTATTATAATCAGTTGCTTTACCTGCCTTTTTAAAAATTATGCTGGTAAATTCAATCGGCTCTTTCACAACCTCAAAGGTTATCGTATTAAGACCCTTTTTCAGATAGAACATATAAGGTTCACCGACACGTCTTTCATAATCTTCAATGAACTGTTTTGTTTCTATGAACTCTTCTATTGTATTCGGTCTGATCTCATTCCCAGCTTTGCTGTTGATCGCTTCATCTTTCCAGAACCGTTTAAACACGACCTGTTCCAAACCGTTATAACAAACTTCTCCATTAATGAACAAACGCCGTTGGATATCTGAGGTGGTTCCAGGCTCTGGGATATATCCAACCTCCAGATTATAAAAACCTTCCTTTTCAACAAGTAAGTCCCAGGTAATAGACCCGGAATCTCCGGTTGATAAACCATTCCCTAATTTCTTTACTGTCATATCCCCGGATGCCGTATAATTATTCAGATCAACTTGCAACGTTGCATCCTCAACAACTCCATCATAACCATTTTGGTTTAGATATTCCTGATAGGAAGTATCGTAAACAACGGCATTGGAAGCGGGAATTGCATATGCTTCCCCTTTAGAATCCTTTCTATTCAAAAACACGGCAATAATAGCAATCACTATGATAAGAACAGTTACTATGAGCGTTATCAAGGATTTCTTTGATTTCATACTGATACCTGTGCCTTTCCAGATAAATTAAAAGCTTATGTCTATATTTTTATATCATAATCATTATTAATATGATGGTTACATGAAATGGGGTTGCTGCAAACTGCTTTATGATTACAACCTAGTAAAACCATATAGGCAATTTACAACAACCTCAGCCAGTTATTTAATTATTATTGTTTTTAACTTTAACCCTGTAATAGTTATGTACAGATTCCACTACTAAGTTAACTAACGCTTCTGCTAAATCACTTCTCTGCCATAGCAAAGTCTCTTACTCTGCTGCAACGGTAACTTTAACTTTAACCTCTGCACTGTTTCCTGCAAAGTCAGCGGCTGTTATAATTACTTCATATTCGCCAGGAGTTGTTGTATCAAGACTTGAGATATCTGCTGTTATATTTTCCTTAATGTCGATGCCATCAACATCTGCGGCACTTTCTATAAAATCATCCTTCCAGTTAATTGCAGATGCATCTTCATCAACTTTAATCGTTCTGTAATCCTTCTTGGTAATAATAACCGGTGCCTTTTTATTGTCCGGATTGAAGATAATAACCTTTGTCTTCATACTGCCTTCATTCTCTGATTTATCAGAAATGATAACCTTTAGGCCTTCATCATAAGTGCCGGTCTTAGCAAAATCAACACTGGAATAATCATATTTTGCTGTTGTTGCATCCAGAATACCATCTACTGCATCCTCACAAGTTACATAGTCTGAGAAGGTAATAGTTGACGGATCTGTTCCCGCAGGGAAAGCAAACGTCTTTGTCTTCTTAATGTCAGGTGCAACATTATCTCTGATATCATCAGTAGCTAAAATTGCTTCCATATCCTTTGCCTGTTTGGTAAATAAATCTTTATTGGCTTTTATTGCAACATCATAGCTTGGAGAACCATCTATTCCATAGAAAGATTTTCCTATTAGGTTCTCCCATATTGATTGATATCCTAATAATCCCGCATAGTTATTTACTTTCAGCTTAACTGAAATATCTGTAAAGGTCTGTAATAGCTCATCGCCAAACTCTTCATTGAAGATATCGTAGCCATAGCCTGTTGCCTTAGCAGAAGCCGCCGCTTCTTTATATTTTGTAACACTGTCAACCCCACCCAGGGTTTTATAATATGTACCATAATATACTTTTAAGAATTCCATGCACAGTTTCGCCTGGTCTTCACTGATTCCTTTTAAGATACCCATACTGTTACCGGTTGATAATACCTGCTGATATGCCGGATCATCTGTTGCCATATCATCTGGTCTTGGCCAGGGCACAATACCAATAGACTCACCGCGGTCCGCTGCCGTTGAGCAAACACCGGAAATCCACCAGTCAGGCATATCTGTAAATACACTTCCACCGTTCTGGAAGTCGGTAGCCTGTTGGCACCAGCGTGGTGTATATTCATCATCGGATAAACCACAATCTTTGTATATGCCTGCATCCATAAGTTCTTTAATATAAGCAACACCTTTAATCGTGCCCTCTGAATCCGCTTCCAAACCATCTGATCCATAAATACCGCCACCGGCTGCAAAGATAGAGGATAGAGTAGCCATTCTATGATCTGATTCATAAGCCTGCACGGTACTGAGCAGACAACCTTCCGGTGCTTTTGTATTAGCATAATAAGCACTGATTTTGTTCAAATAATCTTTAAAGGTACTAAAGGTCCACTTACCTTCATTATATAAACTTGTAGGATAAATGGTCTTTCCATTCGAATCTTTTAAAGAATCTACCTTGCTGATTAAAGTGGCATTAAACATTAACGGCCATCTCGGAATAAAATTCTGTTCTGCTGTTAAAAAATAGTTATGTCCATAAATCTTGTCGTAAAACATCCAGGAGTATTCCGGATCACTAAATAAATCCGCATACTGATCAAGTGGCTGCAAAATATTCTGTCCTAATACGGTGATTTCAGATCCACCCCACATAACTGCAATATCACAAACCGGATTACCTGCCAATACACTAGTAAGCAGTTCGCTGCGTGTATCTGTTGCATACTGTACAAACTGTACCTCTACATTTAACTGTTCCTTAGCAGCTTGAAGAGCCGCCATGGATGCCTGTCTTGAAGCCTCATCCATTGTATACTCACCAGTAGTTGGGTCCTTGTAATTTGGATCGATATCCGGTAACCAGTGTGTCCCCCATCTAATTGTTTTTGTTTCTCCCGATGCAGTTCCTGCTTCTGCAGTTTCCGTAGTTGCTGTTGTTGATGCTGTTACTGCTGTAGGTGTTGTTTCGTCATTCTTATCTGGCTTTTTGGCACATCCTGTAAAGGATGTAACCAGTACACAAAAAATAACCAACAACGATGTGATTCTCTTCAGAATTCTTTTGCTCATAAATCATCCTCCTAATTTTTGTATGTAATCGATTACACTTTAATTCAAAAAAAAACTGTTAATATGACTAATTGCATCCCTTGTGTAATCGGTTCCATATTTATATAATAAGACTTTATGTAATAATTGTCAATCGAAATAATGTGTTTATTATATATTTATCCTTATGTTAAGTATACTATTTTGTTAATTATGTACAATAAAAGACAATATTCTTCTTTTCAATTCATTGACATATATTTCCATGTGTGAGATAATATTTTAGACCTAATATAACTACAATAGTATATCCGGTAATAAATCTTATTAATAAAATCAAACAACTGGTACATACAAAAGAATTAGATCCAAGTAACTCCAAAAGCTTCCATATGCAGAACAGGCTACTCTGTCTGCACATTTTTTCTTGACAGCTTTTTGGAATACTAAATAAAAAAAGGAGTGGTGTATATCTATGAAAAAAGGAACAAACAAATTTTTAAAACGTTTTACAGTTTTGCTAACTGCAACAGCAATAATTGCTGTCTGGCTTCCCGGCTCAAGTTCTTTGATTCGGGCAGCCACCAGCGAAAAAGCCCCTGGCGGAATAGCCACCAAGCAGAATGGTTCGGATAGTCCTGGACCAATGGTTACCAATTTTGGTTCTCCAGTTATCGACGGAAATATCGACGAAGTTTGGAAGCAGGCCGTACCTGTCCTACCTGTTATCAGCTCCGGTATCACAGATACTACCGCCACCATCAAAACCCTATGGGATGACAGGGCTCTGTACATACTGGCAGAGATAAAAGACAGTCACTTGTCTGCCGAAGCCGGTTCCGTCTATGAACGGGATTCCCTTGAAATCTTTCTGGATGAAAATAATGACAAGACAAAAGATTTTGACGTAGATGATCTGCAATTCCGTGTAAATTATAAAAACAAACAGTCCGCAGACCACGGTGATTTAAACCGGTTCTATACCTGTACCAAGGAAGTTAAGGATGGTTATCTTATTGAAGCCAGAATTGCTCTTTTAAAGCCACCAGTTAATAATAAAGTATTGGGCTTTGAAGTACAAATCAATGATGCCAAAGAGGGTAAACGGATTGCTACCCTTAATCTCTTTGATAAAACCGGCAGTGCTTATGCCGATACCGGTCTTTTTGGCAATACTGTTCTGACCGGAAAAAAAGCAGGTACGATTTCTGGTTTAAACCCCTATGATCTGATGAATTTGGTGAAGTATGCAAAAACAATTAAGCTGGAGCGGTACACCAACGGGAAAACAGTAGAAAAACTGGTAAAAAAAGCTGATTTAATTCTTGGAGACAAAAAAGCGAAACAAAAAAAGATTGACCAGATATATTCCGAACTAAATTTGTCTGTAAGAAACTTAAAACACTCCGATCAGGGTTATGAGGATAAAGAATGTCTGCAAGTTCCAACAGAATATAAAACTACCGATGTACATAAGGGTACCATTGAGCGGCTTGATTACTCGACCTATACTTATGATAATGATAATAAAAAACTTGAGAAGTATCTGAATGTATATCTACCATATGGCTATAATGCAAATGATAAGTCCAAAAAATATAATGTACTGTATTTGATTCACGGCATGGGTGAGAATCAAAATACCATCTTTGGAGGTCCGGGAAAGAATACGGAACTGATGAAAATACTGGATAACATGATAGCTGACAATGAACTAGAGCCAATGATTGTTGTTACTCCAACCTGGACCAACGAAGGCAATTCCAATATGTTCGGACTGGTGCAGAATTTCCATAATGAGCTTATTAATGATATATTGCCTCTGGTTGAAACAAAGTATAACACCTATGCTGCCTCCGCCTCCCAAACCGATCTGATTGCTGCCAGATCTCACAGAGCCTTCGGCGGATTCTCCATGGGCTCGGGATGTACCTGGTACAATTATATCTACGGTATTGACTATTTTAAGTATTATATGCCAATCAGTTTATATTGCCTGGCAGATGTAAGTGGTATGGGTTATGAAGGATCCAGTGCAGACCAGATGGCACAGTATTTGGCAAGCATCCCAAAGAAAGCTGGTTATGGACCAAATGATTACAGAATCTTTTGTGCTACGGGAACCGACGATATGGCTTACGGCGGTATGGTAACACAGATTGATTCCATGAAAAAGTTAACGGACAGCTTTATCTATACTGCTGACTTGTCAAAAGGTAATATGTATTTTATGACACTGGAGGATGGTACTCACACCTGGAACTGTGTTAACCGGTATCTGTATAATATGCTGCCGGATTTATTTCAAGATTAATAGACATATCAACTGGAACAACCTCCAATCTAGGCAATACTGATTGGAGGTTGTTTAACATCTTATTCTTCGTTGAAATATGCTAATAATTCCTTGTATCGATCCTGGGCCGAATAGCAAGTATCTAATAAATATCCTCTTTCCTCCGAGAATTGCTTTAAGCCTCTATAATAGAATAATTTATGTTGCTCATCAATAATAAATGGAGTGACTCCATTTTTCAAACACTCTTTAAAAATAATCATGCGTCCAACTCTTCCATTTCCATCTTGAAATGGATGTATGGTTTCAAAGTTATAATGGAATTCAATAATATCCTCAAAGGATGCATACAAAATTTGATTATAATTAATTAGTAATTTTGCCATTTCACCTTTTACCTTTGAAGGTGCTATTGTCTTTTGATCTCCAATCATATTTGGTCTTACTTTATAGTCACCCACATTAAACCATTCTTTTCTACTATCTGATGTATTATTTTTCAAAATTTTATGAAAACTTTTAATAATATCTTCTGATAATTTTTGATCTGCTATATCTAGCATATAGTCAAAACATTGAAAATGATTTATTGTTTCTATAATATCATCAACCGAAGCCGTTTCCTCTTTCTCCGTAACAATTGTATTTGTTTCATAGATATATCTTGTTTGGTCTTCTGACAGTTTACTGCCTTCAATACGATTTGAATTGTAAGCTAATTTAACTTGTGTCTGATGATATAATCCCCCCTTTAACTTCATACCTTTTTCTTCTCTTAGCAAATTAAGCAGATGATTATCAGCAGTTTTACTCATCTCCATAATATCGCCCGGCTGACAATTTAATATTTTACAAATATCTTCTATAATTTTTATAGAGACATTCTCATTCTTTGAAAGTTTTGCCATGGTAGTAGACGACATTCCTATACTCTTTTGTAATTCGGTTTTGGATATATTTTTTTCTGAAAGTAATTGAAATAGCTTTGTATACTGAATCGGCATATATTACACTCCTTTTCATAAGTATATCACATTTCTTTATATTTATAAACATTTTCTTAATTATCTTTATATATATAGTTTTTTATTTCAATTAAGACAACACAAAACCTCCCAAGATTAATCCTGAGAGGTTCTTAATTGTTTTGTAGTCCGGGTGCCTCCAAAGGAAGCACCGATGTTACTCTTTCTATTCGTCTACGCTATAGTTCGGGTGCCTCCAAAGGAAGCACCGATGTTACTCTTTCTATTCGTCTACGCTATAGTTCGGGGCTTCCTTGGTAATATGAATGTCGTGGGGGTGACTTTCTTTTAGGGAAGCTGCGGAAATTTTTACAAATTTGCTGTTTGTTTTCAGCGCTTCAATGGTACCGGTTCCGCAATATCCCATACCGGATCTGAGACCGCCGATTAACTGGAATACCGTATCTTCAACGGTTCCTTTATATGCCACACGGCCTTCTACACCTTCTGGTACTAATTTTTTAGCATTACTCTGGAAATATCTGTCCTTGCTTCCGTTTTCCATGGCAGCTATAGAACCCATTCCACGGTATACTTTATATTTTCTTCCCTGGAACAATTCATATTCTCCGGGACTTTCATCACAGCCTGCAAATATACTACCCATCATACATACGTTAGCACCGGCAGCAATAGCCTTAGTCATATCTCCGGAGTACTTAATACCACCGTCTGCAATAATGGGAATACCATATTTCTTTGCTACGTTATAAGAATCCATAATAGCGGTTATCTGGGGTACACCAATACCTGCTACGACTCTTGTCGTACATATGGAACCAGGTCCGATACCAACCTTAACTGCGCTGACACCGGCTTTAATTAAAGCTTCCGTAGCTTCTCCGGTTGCAACATTACCTGCAATAATCTGCAGTTCGGGATAGGTTTCATGGACCATCTGAACAACTTTAAGAACATTGGCAGAATGTCCATGGGCAGTATCAACTACAATTGCGTCAACCTTGGCATTAACAAGGGCCTCCACACGTTCTAATATATTAGAAGTAACACCAACTGCTGCAGCACATCTTAAACGTCCCTGGGAGTCTTTTGCAGACATTGGATATTTAATCTGCTTTTCAATATCTTTTATGGTAATAAGACCTTTTAAATTACCATCCTTATCAACGATCGGTAATTTTTCTTTCCTTGCGGAAGCTAATATCTTCTTAGCTTCATCTAAGGTGATGCCTTCCTGTGCTGTGATTAAGCCTTCTGAAGTCATACAGTCTTTTATTTTTCTGGAAAAATCGGTTTCAAACTTTAAATCGCGGTTCGTAATAATACCAACCAATTTTTTGCCTTCTGTAATAGGAACTCCTGAAATTCTGTACTTCGCCATTAATTCATTGGCATCATCCAGAGTATGCTCCGGTGATAAATAAAATGGATCTGTGATTACTCCATTCTCTGAACGCTTTACCTTGTCTACCTCATCCGCCTGCTTAGCAATTGACATATTCTTGTGAATAACACCAATACCGCCTTGTCTAGCCATGGCAATTGCCATTCTATGCTCAGTAACTGTGTCCATTCCTGCACTCATCATTGGAATATTTAACTTGATTGACTGTGTCAAATACGTAGATATGTCGACTTCATTCGGTATCACTTCTGAATATGCCGGCACTAACAGGACGTCGTCAAAGGTAATTCCTTCACCGATTATAGTTCCCATTCTAATTATCCTCTCTTTCTTATAGGTTTGCACGTTTTGGGGTTTTATTTTTATTGATTTTTAAAAGTATAACCAATTAAGGTATGCTTGTCAATAACTAATCAATAATTATCTTGTCTTTTGTAAAAAAACATAAAACCACGTCAGTCCGTACCTCGCGTACATCTGTCTTTCTGATTTATTCTAGAATAATGCTCTGGTTATTGACACGATTGAGCCTGAGCGGATTACGCAGTACTTAACCTTCTCTTTACGAAGTGTGCCTTCATTGTAGAGCTTTGGTGTAATAAGACACAATTTCTATAGAAGAATAAAGTGTCAGCAAGCTGACACTTTCGCGTCTGAACAGATTGCACAGCAATAACTTTCTCTCCGCGGAGTAGTCTCCTGCAGATCCTGTCTTTATCCTATAGGATAGTTCAGAGAACTTTCCCTCTTAAAATAATAAATGTCTGATTTGCCAGACTCTTAAGCTGGTAAACTATCATGCAAATGACATAATTCCTGAATACATCATAAACGGCCTGACTGCCAAGAGCTTTTATGTAAGGATTTTTAGAATTTTCCTGTGATATAAAAATAAGGAGAATGAAATCTGTAACCCTTAACTTGTCTTACTGAAAGGAACCGACGATTTAGCCGGAACGCCTTCTGTTTTGACTACAAGGTTTACCTTCTCATTCTCCTAAAAGAATTCTGATAGAAAATTATAATAATTATTATTGTTAAGGCTGCGCTTCACAGCTATTAATACTGGGCAACTTTTCTGGGGCTTTTTTGCTTGATGCAGTTTATCATCTTTTCATTTGGCTCAAACAGTATTTTTGTGGCAGTCTCGCCTTGACGAACTATAATAACATAAGGTTTCGTATCCTTACTTCTGGAGCTGAAATCCTTAACAACGGTCTTAACATAGGTATATCCATCGAGAGCATGTGAACCTTCCGGAGCCATAATCTCAACCTGATCAAAATCAATCTTTAATGCCGTTTTGCGCTTTGCATTACCCATTATCTTATCAAAATCCAGTTGACCGTCGCAAAATACATATTCATATTCCACGCTAAGTCTTGGAAATATATAAACTATGCCCACAATTACTATAGCTGCAACAAACAGTAGTATTGAACTTTGGAACGTAAATAAGAATGCTATTATCGCTACAAAAATTAATAAAAAGCGAATTGCATAGGTTCCGGCGGTCTCCTTCCTTTTTACCCCTGCTTCCGCATATAATTCATTCATTCATCCTACCTCCTGTATATTTCTCTAATTTAAGATTCTTCTAAATAAAAACCGTTTCCCTTCTCAGCAAACATGTCTATCTTCTGACATTATACTAAAATTCAAGCTAAAGTTAAAGCCTATAACTTAAAATAATTCTAATATTTTTCTAAATTATCCCGAATAATTAATGATTATTCACGAAAAAATAAGTTATTACATGCAATTACTTCATTTTACTTCATTTTCAACTAATCCGAAAGATTTTTACTCAGTAAATAGAATTCCCTTCATGAACAAAGAGTCTGGCTCGCCAGACTCTAGCGCTGACGCACTGTCACGACAGTGACAATCTTCCTTAAGTGCGTCATGAGCATCCTGCCTGGAAGGCTTTTTTATTGCATAGACTAACTATGTCAAGTAGTTATTTTATATTAGTTTACTGTTATATAATTGTACCTTGAAAATAGCATGACAAATAAAGCACCTTGAAAGCTGCCTTGAAAAATTGATATGAGAGATAAGAACTACTTTATGTAAGCTTCATGTTTCATTTCCATACAGTAAAGAACTCTGACCAGTTTTTTTGCAACGTGGGAAACTGCAACATTATAAGGTTTTCCTTCTGCCAGTTTTTTCTGTAAGAATAAACTGAAATTAGTATCCCATTTACCAACATTTTTAGCGGCTGTATAAAGTGCGAAACGCAGGTATTTTGAGCCTCTTTTAACCATTTTGGCATGGGTAGACGTATACTGCCCAGATTGATAGATAGATGGCTCCATTCCGGCAAATGCAAGTATTTTTTCGGCATTAGAAAAATCAGAAAAATCACCTATTTCGGCATGAATGATAGCTGCAGTTGTATAAGAAATACCGGGAATCGTTATAAAAGGAGAATCTATATTTTTAACAATCTCTTTTATTCTTTTCTCAATCACTTCGGTTTGTTCCTGCAGCAGAAAAATGCGAGCTAGGGTTTGTTGTAATTCAATGGTCTGTATGCCATCGCAGGTTCCGATTGATTGTTTGGCTGCTTCTTTGATATCAATTGCTTTTTGACGACCATAGTGACCTTTTGAATGTTTTGATAAAAGGTTAGTCAAACGAGTCAGATGAGCCTTTGAAATAGCGTTAGTATTGGTGTATTCACTCATAAGGTGATAAATCGAATTAACCTGTAGTTCATGAACTATTTTCTCTAATTCGGGAAAAATGATATTCATCAACCTAGCGAACGATACTTTGAGCCTGGAGCAATCTTTTACAAGGTTAAAACGATATCTTGTTAGTGACTTTAGTTCTTTTTCATGGTATGATGCAGGTGCATAGGGCGTTAGCTTCTGTGTCATCAGCATTGATACGATTGATTGGGCGTCAGCCTTGTCCGTTTTCGTCTTTCTAAAGCTTAGACTTTTTTTGTATAGACTAGTGTGAAGCGGATTGATAATAAAAATGTGGTAGTTTTTATTAGCGAGGAAATCAGCGATATTGTTGCTATAATGACCAGTTGCTTCCAGCCCTATTTTTATTGTTTCAGGGTTATTGGTGAAGGATTGCATACGTTGAAGCAAAAGAGAAAATCCAATAAGATCATTAGAAATGGTGAAGACAGGGAAAAGAATTTCGCCGTCCGAACTGGTGATAAGACAATCGTGTTTATTCTTTGCGACATCAATGCCTACGTAAATCATAATAATAGCTCCTTTTAGTAGATTGACACTGTTGCTTATTCCACAGAACTGCCTGCTATGTAGCCTCGTGCTAATTAAAACGTCATGCGTTATCTAACTGATCAACATTTAAGCAGGCAACTGTGGTTATAGCCTATGAACAAACGTCTAAGCGTTAGGTAAGTTCGACTAATCCACAGTGCCTATAAACAGTATACACTTACTCAAGAAAAGAGTAAGGAACTAATATCAATTTAACATACGAGGTAAGTTCGAAGAAGTTTCCTATGCAATAAAAAAGTCCCAGGAATTTCATCAGAAACTCTGGGACTTCTTATCATTATCTAATTTGATTTATTTATAAAGGTATTTATTACATCATACCCATTCCGCCTGCACCTGCTGGCATAGCTGGTTCATTGGATTTTATGTTAGCAACAACTGATTCTGTTGTTAATAAAGTAGACGCAACACTGGTAGCATTTTGAAGTGCACTTCTTGTAACCTTAGCAGGATCAAGAATACCAGCTGATACCATATCTACATATTCTTCTTTTAAAGCGTCAAATCCCATTCCAGGATTGTGTTCTTTTACTTTGTTAGTTACTACGGAGCCTTCGAGACCTGCATTAGCAACAATACAGAATAAAGGAGCTTCAAGAGCTTTTAATATAATGTTGGCACCTGTTTTCTCATCGCCTTCTAATTCAGCTGCTAATTTGGCAACTTCCTTGGATGCGTGAATATAAGCAGAACCGCCGCCTGCAACAATACCTTCTTCCACTGCTGCTCTGGTAGCTGCAAGAGCATCTTCCATACGAAGTTTCTTTTCTTTCATTTCGGTTTCGGTAGCAGCACCAACACGGATAACAGCTACGCCGCCTGCAAGTTTAGCAAGTCTTTCCTGTAATTTTTCTTTATCAAATTCAGAAGTAGTTTCTTCAATCTGAGCTTTAATCTGAGAAATTCTTGCAGTGATATCTTTCTTATCGCCTTCACCATCAACGATGATTGTGTTTTCTTTCTGAACTTTAACAGATTTTGCACGTCCTAACTGATCCATTGTAACTTCTTTTAAGTCTAAGCCTAATTCATCAGAAATTACAGTACCACCGGTTAAGATTGCGATATCCTGAAGCATAGCTTTTCTTCTGTCACCATAACCAGGCGCTTTTACAGCTACAACTGTGAAAGTACCTTTTAATTTATTAATGATAATGGTAGTTAAAGCTTCGCCTTCTAAATCTTCTGCAATAATTAATAATCTTGCGCCGGTTTGAACGATCTGCTCTAACACAGGAAGGATTTCCTGGATATTGGAGATTTTTTTATCGGTAATTAAGATGTAAGGATTGTCTAAGTTAGCTTCCATCTTATCCATATCAGTTGCCATGTAAGCGGATACATATCCTCTGTCAAACTGCATACCTTCTACTAAATCAAGTTCTGTTTTCATAGTCTTGGATTCTTCAATGGTAATAACACCGTCATTAGACACTTTTTCCATCGCATCTGCTACCATTTCGCCAACAGAATCATCACCTGCGGAGATGGCTGCTACTCTAGCGATCTGAGCTTTTCCGGTTAATGTAGAGCTCATTTTGCTAATGGCATCAACTGCTACTTCTGTTGCCTTTTGCATACCTTTTCTTAAGATAATAGGGTTAGCGCCTGCTGCCAGATTCTTGATACCTTCATTAATCATAGCCTGAGCTAAAACAGTAGCTGTAGTAGTTCCGTCACCAGCTACATCATTTGTCTTAGTGGCAACTTCTTTTACTAACTGAGCTCCCATGTTTTCAAAAGCATCTTCTAATTCAATTTCTTTAGCGATAGTAACACCATCATTGGTAATTAAAGGAGCACCAAATGATTTATCAAGTACAACATTTCTTCCTTTCGGTCCTAATGTAACTTTAACTGTATTAGCCAGCTGATTAACACCAGATTCCAATGCTGCTCTGGCTTCTGCGCCGTATTTAATTTCCTTTGCCATTATATTTGCCTCCTATAAATGATATTTTAAATTCTTAGTCTTCCACAATAGCTACAATATCGTTCTGTTTCACAACAATGAATTCTTCGTCCCCTAATTTAACTTCAGTTCCGGCATATTTAGAATAGATTACTTTATCTCCTGACTTCACCTGCATGGTAACTTCTTTACCATCAACAACACCGCCAGGACCAACTGCAACAACTTCCGCCTGCTGTGGTTTTTCCTTTGCCTGACCTGGTAAAACGATACCAGATTTTGTTGTTTCTTCAGCGACTAATTGCTTTAAAACTACTTTGTCTCCTAATGGTACTAACTTCATATCATTTTCCTCCTTATAAATAAATTATTTAAGATTAAAAGGCTTATGTTGAAAGACATCCAAATCCGTATGTCCTTGACTTATTATTAGCACTCGCTTAAGTTGAGTGCTAACTGATAAACTATATATTAGTAAATTTACTTTTATTATGCAAATTTACTTCTGTTTAAAAAATAAGCAAAATAGCCTTTAAAATTAACTTTTTTAACGCATAGTCTCTATATCTCTTTTTTTCTCACTTTTTTATAATATCTAAGAAAATCAAGCCAGACTAAACCCTTTCACATCCCTGCTAACCTTCATTCCTAACCTTTTAAACACGATACCTTCCTTCCCATATAAAGACTTATTTAAAACTTACCCCCGAAATCCCCATAATAATTAAACATTCCCATAATTAGTAAAATCATACGTATACTTATGAGAAATGAACATATGATAACGAAATTAATAAGCTATAAATAATAAACCAAATAATTGTACATTATATCACACTTATATCGCAAACTTGACATAGGACCAAACATATCCCAAACATATCGCAAGTATATCCCAATCACACAAACATATCCCAATCATATCACAGATGTATCCCAAACGTAAATCAACTTAAATATTAAACAATACTGAATAATGCTTTTTAATTACAGCTGTATACCTTCTTAACTTTTTATCGACATCCCCATCTAATTTTCCCAAACTAATCCCCAAGCATGCCTATTGAACAAGCAAACTGCTACGAGTCAACTTTGCTACTATCAGCTTATAATATAACATTACACATCTACTTTGATCCATATTAGCTTTGAACAATATCTCTTTTCCCAATTTATCTTTATCCAATATCAGCTTTATTCCATTTACCTTTACTCAAATACTGCTTAACTTAATCATTCACTTTATTCAATGTCAGCTTTACTCCATTTACCTTTACTCAATACTGCTTAACTTAATCATTCACTTTATCCAATATCAGCTTTGCTCTCCAATTACCTTTACTCAAATACTGCTTTACTTAATCATTCGCATTATCCAATATCAGCTTTGCCCAAAAACTTACGATATGCGGGAGTATCCTGTTTTGTATTTTCTGTGAATTGAAAGAATCCCATCGTTTCTTATGATCTGGGAATCGTGCCAATTAAATCAGAGCCAGCTGTTTGACGAATGAGTTAGAATAACTCATGAGGAGTTCTGGCTCTGATTTAATGTTATAAACGATACCCAGAGCATTAGAAACGATAGGGAATCTTTCCCGAACAGAAAATACAAAACAGGATACTCCCGCATATTCACAACCTCCCCGCAAAGCGTCCCTTCCCAAAGCGCCCCCCTTATTCATCAAAGCGCCCCCAAACACCAATTGCGAAGCCCCCCCTCCTATGCTATAATAAATGAAAAACCAAAGGCAGGGATTAAATTGAAAGAAAAATTATACACCATACCGGTAAATGAAGCATTTCAAGCAGACTGCGAGTGCCCCATCTGTCTGATGAAGAAAACCCTGGAAGACAATGCCATTGACTTTACAATGGGACCAAGCTATATGGAAGATGACGTAAGGGCAGAAACTGACAAAATCGGGTTCTGCAGCCATCACATAGAAAAATTATATGAAAACCAAAATCGTCTGGGATTGGCACTTATGCTAAAAACCCATATGGACAAAACAATAAAAGACATAGAAAAATTAGCCAATACCGGAAAAGTATCCTCCCCTTCTTTATTTAAGAAGAAAACCGAACTCTCCGGTGTTAAAGCCTATATAGACCACATAGATAATTCCTGCTACATCTGTGAACGAATAAATAATACATTTAACCGCTATATCGATACCATATTCTTACTTTATCAAAATGATGACGAATTTCGAAATAAATTGAAGCAATCAAAGGGCTTTTGTACTTCCCATTACGGTCTTTTATATGAAGAAGCACCAAAACATCTAAAAACAGACCGTGCCGAAGATTTTATGAAATCTCTGAATTTCGTATACCTGGAGAATATGAAACGTGTTAGGGACGAGCTGGAATGGTTTACTGATAAATTTGATTACCGTTATGTGAATGAACCCTGGAAAAATTCAAAAGATGCGCTTCCACGTACTATGATTAAAACCAACAGCTTAATAAATAAGGATGCGGTTTCAAAGTAGAATACCTAAATCTTTCTTATACAATACGGTAAATGTATAAAGGGGGCGGCAGTAACCTGGGAGGCTTGTAATTTTTTTGTAGGGAAAGAACCCTCATGATACTAAAAACTTAGAGAACTGCTTATAACAGGGTGAAAAGAGTAAAACTCGCTTCGCTCAGACAATTACTCTTTTCACCCTTGACGCAGTTCTCTAAGTTTTAAGTTTCATGAGGAACCTTTCCAACACAAAAAAATTACAAGCCTCCCAGGTTACCGCCTTAGTCTTTCGTTTAATTAGGTATGACAATGAGTGTTGGTATTTTTTCATTACCAGCACACATTTTATTTTAAACTATGTAAATAATTAAGAGCCAACCCTCTTTATGGAATATATTTTATGTACTCTATATGATATCCATAATTAAGGCGGCTCCGTTTTTATATTTTCATTCTATTCTGTAAAGATTATAGATTCGGTTTCAAAAGCTCTTTTAATTCCCTTGCTTTTGTCTTAATTCTTTCATTTGCATCCCTGGCAATCAATACTTTTGAAATCCATCTGCTGGATTCTTCGTATTTACCGACTCTTCTGGCCAAATCTGCAACTAAGTAGGTCATGGTGTTTTCATCCATTCCGCACATAGGGAACATTTCCTTTGAAAATGCTTCCAGGAATCCTTCATATGCGTTTGTAAGGAATTCCAGTTCTTCCTTTTGCAATTGAGTAATGGTATCCTTGTTAGCCTCCCCATTTTCTGCAGCCAGGCTTTCTGCCTTACCGCGAAGGAGCCAGGCTGTTTTTAAACAAGTATAGGCACGTTCACTTAATTTGCTTTTTTTAACGATAGTATTAACCAAAGCCAATTTATGTCTTGCAATGGCGTCATCATATGAAAATACTTCGCCGTCTGTTCTAATGCCTTTAAAAGATGACGAAATCTGTTCTTTAATTAACTTTGCTTGAGCAGAGGTCATATAATTAAAGAAACGGTTAAGAGCAGAATATCCGCAATGAGGGCATACGATTGCATCGTATTTCAGTGAATCCACAAGCTGATATTTAGGTCGTAAATCCGTATCGGCAGATATTAGCTTAACTTTACCGGTTTTAACCGTTTTTGACTTGAACTCTTTATCACAAACAGGGCAGGTGTAACTTTTATCAAATATCAAATCAGCTTCTACTACTTTTTTTTCTTCCGCCTCGGTTCCATCACCGGGCTTTTTACTGCTTTTATCATCCGGAGCATAAACTTCCAAGTCAGACATTTTACCAAGTCCAAAGGCTTCCAGCCCTGAAAATAAATTTGCCATTCTTCTTCCTCCTCTATTCGGGTTTATATGAGCTCTTAAGGGACACAATCCGGTTAAATACTAAATGATCCTCTGTAGAATCCTTAGAATCAATACAAAAATAACCATGTCTTAAAAATTGATAGCTTTCATAAGCTTTTGCGCCTTTTACGCTTGGCTCAATATAGCATTCCTTTAATACGGTGATGGAATTCGGATTCAAATTCAGGCTTCCGTCTTCATTATATACACCTTTTTCCTCATCTACAATATTCTCATATAATCTTACTTCGGCTTTTTCTGCTGTCGATGCTGCAACCCAATGTATGGTGCCTTTTACTTTACGACCTGTAAACCCGCTTCCACTCTTAGTTTCGGGATCATAGGTGCAATGTACTTCTGTCACATTACCGTCCTGATCCGTTACATAATCCGTACAGGTTACAAAATAAGCATTCATTAAACGTACTTCATTGCCGGGAAATAAACGGAAATATTTCTTTGGCGGCTCAATCATAAAATCCTGTCTGTCAATGTACAATTCCCGGCTAAAGGGAACTTGTCTTACACCCATTTCTTCATTTTCCTGGTTATTGGAGGCCTCAACATATTCAACCTGACCTTCCGGATAGTTAGTAATGATTAATTTAACCGGGTCAAGCACTGCCATAACCCTTGGTCTCTTTAATTTTAAGTCCTCACGGATACAGTATTCTAACATGGAATAATCAACAGAACTCTGGCTCTTGGAAACTCCGCAAAGTTCCATAAAGGTCTTAATGGATTCCGGAGTAAAACCTCTTCTGCGCAGAGCGCTGATGGATACTAATCTTGGATCATCCCAGCCGTCTACGATGCCTTCCTCTACCAATTTCTTAATATATCTCTTTCCGGTAATTACATTAGTAAGATACATTTTGGCAAATTCGATCTGCTTCGGAGGATTTACATATTCCAGTTCTGTCACTACCCAGTCATATAAAGGTCTATGGTCTTCAAACTCCAGGGTACAGATGGAATGGGTTACTCCTTCAATGGCATCTTCTATTGGGTGCGCAAAATCGTACATAGGATAAATACACCAGGTATCACCGGTATTGTGGTGGGTCATTCTGGCAATACGGTAAATTATAGGGTCCCTCATGTTAATGTTTGGGGATGCCATATCAATTTTGGCACGAAGTACTTTAGAGCCGTCCGGATATTCCCCATTCTTCATTCCTTCAAATAGTGCCAGATTCTCTTCAATGGTACGGTCTCTGTAAGGACTGTTCTTACCAGGTTCCGTTAAAGTACCTCTGTATTCTCTGATTTCATCGGCAGTAAGTTCACAGACATATGCCTTACCCTTCTTAATCAGTTTAACAGCTCCTTCATACATTTGCTCAAAATAATCGGAGGCAAAAAACAATCTGTCTTCAAATTCGCCGCCAATCCATTTTACATCCGCAATGATAGATTCTACAAATTCCGTTTTTTCCTTAGTAGGATTCGTATCATCAAATCTTAAGTTGAACTTTCCGCCGTATTTTTTCGCCAATCCGTAATTTAACAGGATGGATTTGGCATGTCCGATATGGAGATAGCCATTGGGTTCCGGCGGGAATCTGGTTGTAACTGTAGTACAGTTACCTTCCTTTATATCCTTATCAATAATTTGCTCTATAAAATTCTTAGAAATAATTTCCTTATCTGCCTGCATATCCGTATCTTTACGCAGTTCCTGGTTTTCTAGCCCTATGCCGTCATTATCCATGGCAATTCCTCCTTAAAAAGCAGTATGTTTTCATAAGCTATATCATACCACAATTATTTTTAATAGTCAAAGCAGGTAAAAAAATAAAGTTTATCGAAAGTTACACTCTAAACCCGTGGTTTTGTGAAGTGTTTTTCTGTATATACAGGCAAATAAAAGGCACTGTTATCTTATTGTACAGATGCGGTACCTCAATATAATGCATTCAAAATCTTTTTAAAGTATCCATGAAAGTATCAGTTTTCAAAATCAGATTGTAAAAAAAGAGGACAAATTTCCCATAACAGGAAAAGCCCTTCCTGGCATCATCGCCGGAAGGGCTGATACTATTTATTTTGAGGCATCGAAAACAATAACCTTTAAAGCTTTTACCAGCTTCTCCATTTCTTCCCCGGTACCAATCGTAATACGAAGATAATTACTTATTCTTGGTTTGTTAAAATATCTTACAAATATATTTTTAGCCTTTAACGCCAAAAAGATTTCTTCTGCCGGAATATCCTTGTGTGCAGCAAAGATAAAATTGGTTTTGGAATCAAGAAAAGAAAAACCCAGTTTTCCTAATTCCTTTTTGGTCCATTCCCTGGTATCGATAATCCTGCCCAGGCATTCCTTAAAATATGCCTCATCCTTTACTGCTTCCACCCCAAAATAAATTGATGTCTGGTTCATGGTATAAGAATTATATGAATATTTTACATCATTCAGGGCTTTAATCAGCACAGAACTTCCCATGGCATAACCAATCCGCAGCCCAGCCATGGAACGGGACTTGGAAAAGGTCTGGACCACTAAAAGATTGTCAAATTCCTTAATCAGGTCCAATGAACTTGTTCCACCAAAATCGATATAAGCCTCATCTACAATTACAATGGAATCCTGATTATGTTCCAGAATATCTCTGATAAAACCCACATCTTCATATAGGGAAGTCGGTGCATTGGGATTGGCAATTACAATTCCACCATTTTCCCTGTAGTAATCTTCTTTTCTTATCCTGAAATCCTCATTAAGAACTGGTCTTTCATATGGTATGTGCAATAATTCCGCCCATACATCATAAAACGAATAGGTAATATCCGGGAACAAAATCGGTTTATCCGAATTAAAAAATGTCATAAAAGCCATCGCAAGTACATCATCCGAACCAACCCCAACAAAAACCTGGTCTTCTTTAAGCTGATAATAATCGGCCAGTGCTTTTACCAATATCCCTGCAGTCGGATCCGGGTATAGCTTTAACTTATCCACCTGAAATTCCTGTATCGCTTTCCTAACACCTGGCGCAGGCGGATAAGGATTTTCATTGGTATTTAACTTAACCATCCCCGGTGCATCCGGTTGTTCTCCCGGCACATAGGGAATCACTTTTCTTATATTCTTTTCCCAGTTTTTCATAATTTACACCCATTGCATATCGCAGGTCGGCCTGCGATACTGCCACAAATAATAAAAGGGTGAAAGAATCCACAAATGGCAACCTTTCTTACTTAAATTTTCTTTCACACTTGTCCTCTCATTTTGCCCAATTCCCAAATAATGCTAACCACCTTTATCTTATAAAGATACCTCTTCTGCTGCATTCGTTTCAGAAAATTACATCCTAATCCTGATCTACTTCGCTAAATATTCCTCAGCCAGCTTTTTAAAACCACTTAAAGAACCTTCAATAGTCTTATAATCCACACAATAAGCTATTCGGCAGTATCCCGGACAGCCAAAGGAAGAACCCGGTACAATAAGTATATTATGTTCTTTAGCTGCCGCAGAAAAAGCTTTATCATCTTCTCCCAAAGCCTTTATAAATAAGTAAAAAGCACCTTCTGGCTTCACACAGGTATAACCATATTCAATTAAGCTGTTGTAAAGTAATTCCCGGTTACGGTTATAAACAGAAACATCCACCTCAGAATCCAAACACTTGGCAACTACCCGCTGAATTAATGACGGAGCATTCACAAAACCTAAAATACGGTTGGCAACATTGGCCGCTGCCACTACCTCAGAAAAATCATCTACCTCATTCGGTATCACCAGATAACCAATTCTTTCACCAGGTAAGGATAAGGATTTACTGTAGGAATATCCTACAATTGTATTATTATAATATTTTGTTAAATAAGGTACTTCAATTCCGTCATAAACCAGTTCTCTATAGGGTTCATCAGAGATTAAGTAAATAGAGGTCCCAAGCTCACTTTGCCTGCGGTTTAATATATCCGCCAGCGCTTTAATGGTCTCCTCCGAATATACTACTCCTGTAGGATTATTAGGTGTATTTACAATAACAGCTTTCGTCTTTGCTGTTATTTTACTCTCAAATTCGTTCAGATTGGGCTGAAAGGTTTCTGTATTGGGGCTTACCACCACTAATTCTCCGTCAAAGTTGCTGACATAATTCCGGTATTCACCAAAAAAAGGTGCAAAAACAATTACCTCTTCTCCTGGATTTAAAAGTGTCTTTAATACCACATTCAACCCGCCGGCAGCGCCTACTGTCATTACTATATTTTCCTGCCCAAATGCAGTTGCAAATTTTTTATTGATCGAAGCTGCAATGGCTTCTCTGACCTCTTCATATCCGGAATTATTCATATATCCATGCACCAGATTAGCATTTTCTTCATTGATTACCTCTATTACCGCGTCCTTGACTGCTCTCGGCGGTTCGACGCTTGGATTACCTAAACTAAAGTCAAAGACATTCTCTGCTCCGTATATAGACGCAAGCCTTTTTCCTTCTTCAAACATTGCACGGATAACAGAACTATTTTGCACCAAACCAACCATTTTATTTGATATCATTGCAGCATCCTCTTTTCTTTGTTATTGCGTATCTAATTTCGATTAGTATAGCACAGTAACGTATTGAATTGCAAGGTTTTCTTGTGGGCTTGCTTTTAGGTTAGTCTAAAGGGGGCGGCAGGGGAAGGGGGTCTGGTGGGGGCGGTTTATAGGGGAAGAACCCTGATGTCACTAGAAACTCTGTGGTGTGCTTATAGCAGGGAGCAAAGAGTAAAACTCGCTTACGCTCAGACAGTTACTCTTTGCTCCCTTGGCGCACATCACAGAGTTTAAGTGACATCAGGAACCTTCCCAATATAAACCGCCCCCACCAGACCCCCTTCCCCTGCCTTAGTCTTTGGATATATGTCCTTAAAGCTGTGTATTTTAATTTTCTAATGTATTAAAAAAAGCATCCCGAAGGATGCTTTTTTAATTGGGATGGTAACATGGCATAAACCGTATATTGCACATAATCATTCCCAAAATATAATGACTGTCCTTGTGATGCAGTAAAATACATTGTTGTTATAGTACCATTGCTTTTTTCATGTCAAGCCTAATATACGCGGAATCCACATAATGCAAGTAAACATTCATTGCCATTATATCTAAAGTAGCATATCCGCCGGAAGAGCCTATACTATTAACTCCCCAATTCTAGTATACCCAGTAGTTGAACAAATGGCACCAACATAAGTAGCTGCCATTGCAGAATTTGTTGACATTGATAAAAAAATAATACAGCAAATGATATTACAAATAATCTTTTAAGTTTCATTATAACCCCTATCTCATCCCATTTATTTACATTTTATCATCAATACTTCGCCTCTACAATACTATAAAGTCAAAAATTTTTTCTCTACTTCAAATCCATAAACCCATAACCTTCCCTAACTTCGCAGCCAGCAACAAAAAATACTTGATAAAATCAGCCAAAACTCTCCCTCTGAAAGCATGATTATGATATCTTTCATAAGCGCTTCATTCTGAGTCTGAAATTTACTTATGGCTTTCTCCTGGGGTTAAGACCTAAAATGCACACTGTCTGACGAGCAGCGCGAGGAGTTTGTGCATATTAGGTCTTGCTTTCCCCAGGAGAAAGCCATTAGTAAATTCAGACGAAGAATCCTAAGCTTATGAAAGATATCATAATCGATGCTTTCATCAAAGACTAAAAAACTGATTTTATCAAGTATCCAACAACCTTAAAACAGCGAAGTTTCACAACCCAAATAATTTTTATCATACCTAATTCAGGTACCCTTAAACCTATTTCTGAAACCGTATATCCAAATAATTCTTAACAATCTGCACGCCCTTATCAAAACCTAACTGCTGGCTGTTAAGACATAGATCATAGTTCTGGGCATCTTCCCAATTTCTACCAGTGTAGTATTTGTAGTAAGCCGCACGGCGTTTATCCGTGGTAATAACCTTTTTCTCCAACTCTTTTTCCGGCAGGCTGAACATCCCTTTTAATCTTCCCACGCAGTCCTCTAAGGAAGCATGGACAAAGATTTTCACCACGTTGTCCATATCCTTTAAGATATAGTCGGCGCATCTTCCTACAATAACACAGGATTCCTGTTCGGCAATCTGCTTTATTACCTTAGCCTGATAGTTGAACAGGTTATCATTTGAGACGAAATCCTCACGGTCCGGCGGGATTAACTCCCCTTTATATTCTTTTCTGGCGATGCGGAATAGCAGGCTTTGTTTTAACTTTTCGTCTGCCCTTCCGAATAATTCTTCATTGATACCGCTCTCATCCGATGCTAACCGTAACAATTCCCGGTCGTAAAAGTGAATCCCCAATTCTTCCGCTAACATCATGCCCATGGTCTTACCGCCGCTGCCATAACCTCTGGCAATGGTAATTACATAATGCTCCATAGTAACCTCCTTCACTTATAGGAATACCTGCTTCAAGGCATTCCCATAAGTCATATAAATTTAAGATCTACAACTGTCTCTTATTCTCCTAAATAAGCCTTCTTCACAGAGTCATTGTTCATAAGTTCCTTGGCATCGCCTTCTAAAACAATGTTGCCGGTCTCTAATACATATGCACGGTTTGCGATGGATAATGCTTTTTTTGCATTTTGTTCTACTAATAATACGGTGGTGCCGCTTTCACTTATTTCTTTTATGATATCAAATATTTCGGATACAAATAATGGTGATAAGCCCATAGAGGGTTCATCCATCAGTATAATTCTGGGATGGGACATTAAGGCACGTCCCATGGCAAGCATTTGCTGCTCGCCGCCGCTTAAAGTTCCTGCTATCTGGCTCTTTCTTTCCTCCAGACGGGGAAAACGCTTATATACTTTTTTTATGGTGTCTTCAATTTCTTTTTTATCTGTTCTGGTATATGCACCCATTTTTAAATTCTCAAATACCGTCAGTTCCGCAAAGATTCTTCTGCCCTCCGGTACATGAGCCATACCTAAGGATACGATTTTATGAGCAGGAATTTTAGTTAAATCATTTCCCTCAAACAAAATACTTCCTTCTTTGGCATCTACCAAACCGGTGATAGTATGAAGAATTGTGGTTTTACCGGCACCATTGGCACCAATTAATGCAATTACTTCCCCTTCATTTACTTCAAAGGAGATGCCTTTTATTGCCTGTATTACTCCGTAATAGACCTGAAGGTCCTTAATTGTCAACATTGCCATGGGAATTCCTCCATTCTTTCCCCAAAATTATTCACCAAGATAAGCGGTGATTACTTCGGGATTATTTAAAACCTCTTCCGGAGTACCGGCTGCAAGCTCTGTACCGAAGTTTAATACCAGTAATTTTTCGCAGATTCCGGTTACCAGTTTCATATCATGCTCAATTAACAGTATGGTTATCTGATAGCGGTCTCTTACCAGACGGATGGTTTCCATTAACTCTGCTGTTTCATTGGGATTCATACCGGCAGCGGGTTCATCTAACAGCAAAAGTTTTGGATTGGTTGCCAATCCTCTTGCAATTTCCAGTTTTCTCTGCTTTCCATAAGGCAGGTTACTGGCAAGATAGTCTGCCTGACCGTCCAGATCGAAGACCTTTAATATCTCCATGGCTTTCTCATTCATTTGCTTTTCTGATTTAAAATAAGAAGGCAGTCTGAAAAAACTGGTTGCCAGGGAATACTTTGTCTGGTTGTGAAGTGCTGTCTTTACATTATCCAGCACACTCATTTTTTTAAATAACCGGATATTCTGAAAGGTCCTGGCAATGCCTGACTGACAGATTTCAGAAGGAGATTTTCCAACCAGATCGACTCCGTCTATTTTGATGGTTCCGTCAGTAGGACGGTAAACACCGGTCAGCAGATTAAAAATTGTTGTTTTACCTGCTCCGTTGGGTCCGATTAGACCATAGAGCTGACCTTTTTCTATATTAAGATTTACATTATCAACAGCCCGGAGTCCCCCGAAGGAGATTCCCAGATTTTTCACTTCTAATAAAGCCATATTCATCCACCTTCCCCTTCTTTATTTTGCTTTACTTTTTGCAAGTAAGGGCAGTTTGGGCAATTTGCCGCTTTCCTCTAACTTGGTACGGATACCGGAGGAGTTAAACAGCATCATTGCAATTAGTACGATAGCGTACAGTAACATTCTGAAATCGTCGGCCGCACGGAGCATTTCTGGTAAAATGGTTAAGATAATTGCAGAAATAACCGACCCTTTAATGCTTCCCATACCGCCTAAAACGACGATAACCAGGATTTCAATGGATTTATTATAATCAAAATCCCCAGGCTTTACGATACTCAAGTGATGACCGTATAAGACACCGGCAATTCCGGCAAAAAATGCTGCGATTACAAAGGCCATAATTTTATAGCGGCTGACCTTAATACCGATGGACTCGGCTGCAATATAATTATCACGAATGGCTTTGATTGCCCTGCCGTGCCTGGAGTTAACTAGATTTACAATTACCAAAAGGGTTACGATCATGATAGCATAGGTCCAGGTATAGTTCGAGTATCTTGGAATCTTAGAAAGTCCCATGGCTCCTCCGGTTATTCCTAAAAAGTTGACGATAGAACGGATAATTTCACCAAAAGCCAGAGTTACAATAGCCAGATAGTCACCTTTTAACCTTAAAACAGGAACACCGATTATTACACCAAAGATTGCTGCTACAATACCCCCAAGGAGGATACCGAGTAAAAATTCAAGACCTCCCGGTAAATTAGCATGTAACGTAAAGATTGAGCCAGTGTATGCACCAATTGCCATGAATCCTGCATGTCCTAAGGACAGCTCTCCTAAAAATCCTGTCGTCAGATTCAGGGACACAGCCAGTATAATATTAATACCGATCGGAACCAATAAGGACTTAAACTGACGGTTTAATATATTACCATCCACTAAAATAACAATCACGATATATACTGCTATAATAGTTGCCAGACGAATGATATTTTTTTTATTGATCAGATTGTTTTTGTGCCCCATATTTCCTTTCACCTCTTTGCTCATACTCCACCTACACTTTCTCGATCCGGTTCTTGCCAAGGAGTCCGGACGGCTTTACTAAGAGAACCAGAACTAAAACGCCGAATACAATGGCATCGGAAAGTTCGGTAGAAATATATGCTTTGGAAATACTTTCGATGACACCAAGCAAAATACCGCCAAGCATTGCTCCCGGTACGCTGCCGATACCGCCTAGTACTGCGGCAACAAAGGCTTTAATTCCAGGAAGGGCTCCTAAAGTCGGTTTAATGGACTGGAACTGGCACACGAACATAATACCTGCAACTGCTGCCAGGGCAGAACCTATGGCAAAGGTCATGGATATGGTACGATTTACATTGATACCCATTAATTCTGCCGCAGCCTTGTCTTCCGAAACAGCTCTCATAGCACTTCCGGCTTTGGTCTTGTTTATGAATAAGGTTAAGGCAATCATGCAGATTGTGGTTACTACCAGGGTCACAATAGTGATGCCATTAATGGTAACTCCCCCAATAGATATGGCTTTTACATTAATGATTGATTTAAATGTAATGGGGTTCGCTTTAAAAATTAATAGTGCGACACTTTGCAATAGAAAGCTCATACCAATTGCTGTAATTAATACCGCCAGGGCCGGAGCCTTCCTAAGGGGTTTATAAGCAACTTTCTCTATTGTAATACCCAGAATGGCACATACTACTATGGTAAATAAAATTGCCGCGATAATCGGCATTTTTAAGCCTACAGTGGCTACATATAAGGTGTAGGCACCTACCATAATGATATCTCCATGGGCAAAATTAATCATTTTGGCAATACCATAAACCATGGTATATCCTAATGCGATTAAAGCATAAATACTGCCGGAACGTAATCCGTTAATGAATTGTTCGATTATGCTGACCATTAAATATCACCTCTTTCTCCTTTTTAAACCTAAGTTTCTTCGCTAAGCTCAGAACACACCTCTTCCCGGCTCTGCGCCAAGCGAAGAAGCTCAGATTATGCATTAAAAACCTGTATGAATTACAAGAACAAAAGGAAGAATCATCGAAAGAGGGCAAAACCTGCCATCCCTCATTAATTTTTCCTTTTGTTCCAATAGTATGTCTAGATTAACCAGTCAATTAATGACTTCTATGTCTTTACCTATTATTGTTTATCTAAAGCAGTATATTCGCCGTTAACGATTTTAACAAATTTAACACCTTTATTCGGCTCACCATCGGCATTAAAAGTTACATCACCGGTAAGTCCTTTTACCTCGATTTCAGTCATAGCTTTGATTAAGTCATCACTCTTGGTGGAGCCTGCTTTTTCAAGGGCTGCTTTCATGACATATACTGTATCATATCCATCTGCTGCGAACTGATCAGGAACTGAATTATATGCTTTTTTATAGTTTTCCGTAAATTTCTGGATCGCAGGATCGGAATCTGTAGCAAAGAATGGGCTTAAGAATACAGCACCTTCTAATACTTTAGGATCTACTGCTTTAGAAAGTACGCCGTCCCAGCCGTCAGAACCGATAAAAGGAAGGGTCATTCCAAGTTCTGCTGCCTGAGTAGTGATATAAGCTGCATCCTGGTAATAAGCAGGAACAAAGATAATCTGAGCATCTGTACCCTTAATCGTGGTTAACTGTGTATTAAAATCTACCGCATCGGTTACGAAAGCTTCACTGGCTACGATTTCTCCGCCGATTTTCTTAACTTCATCTACAAAAGCCTGCATAACACCAGTACTATATTCATCTGCATTATTGTAAATAACTGCGATTTTCTTAAGTCCTAAATCTTCAACGGCGTAATGAGCCATTGTAACACCTTGCACTGGATCGGTAAAGCATAAACGGAAGGCATTGTCATATGCGGTAAGATCCTTAGCGGAACCAGAGGGTGTAATCTGGAAGATTTTATCTGCATTGGTCTGTTCGGAAATTGCAAGACCTGCACCGCTGGTAACGGTTCCAAGAAGGGCGTTTATCCCTTTATCCATCAAGCTGTTATAAGCAGACATTGCCGTATCACCGGATGCTTCATCATCAGCAAAATCAAGCTTTAACGTTAAGGTAGAATCTCCGACCTTAACACCGCCTGCTTTATTGATTTCATCAATAGCCACTTCTGCCCCCTGTTTTACGGATACGCCGTAAGAAGCTGCCGGTCCGGTTAAGGGTCCAAGACCACCGATTAAAAATTCACTGGAACTCCCCGTATCTTTCTTTCCGCAGCCTGCTAATGCTCCTACTGCCATAGCACTGATAAGGCCTAAGCTTAAAACTCTTTTCATCGTTTTTTTCATAAAATATCCTCCCTTTAATTGAATTATTAATTATAGTGGTTTACCGCTTTGAACTTATTGCATAGTAATGCGCTAAAGTTTTAGGGTATAAAACCAGAAAATAAGGAACATTCATTAAAATGTCTTGAATAGATATAAAATAAGGCGTTCAAAACATAGTATTACTGAACGCCTTTATTCTGCATATATATTACTATTGTAACTGGTATTTGTCAACTGCTATTTTATCAGTAAATTAATGGTTAATGCCTGTTTTAAGCCTTGTGTGGCGGGCATAGTTTCTACATGGTATCCAGGTAAATGGATATGTAATTCAATTAGTAATTGGCATGGGGCTTCGCAGGGGGAGACTATGGATACTTGATAAAATCAGCCTTGAGGTTATGAGCAAAGCAGTGATAATGCTGTCTTGCATAAGCTTATATTCTGAGTCTGAATTTACTAATGCCTTTTTTATGTGGTAAAACAAGAGTGAAAAGGCACAAACTCCTCGCACAGCTCGTCAGACAGTGTGCCTTTTCACTCTTAACCCACAGAAAAAAGTCATAAGTAAATTGACAGACTCAGAATGAAGCGCTTATGCAAGACAGCATTATCACTGCTTTTTTCTTTGAGGTTTTAGAGCTGATTTTATCAAGTTTTCTTATTGTTTTTTTACTGCGAAGCTTTTATTTTATAGTATTGATTTTATTGATTTATTGATTTTATTGATTTGTTGATTTTATCATAAACATGTTTTCTACTCAAATTCTTTTAGAGGATTAATTATCGCGGTTTGTAAGTTCGCCGCCGCACTTGTCACAAAAGTCCAGTCCTGCCAGAGTGATGCCTCCGCAATCGGGGCAGATTATTTTTTCGGGCAGGATTTCTTTTTCTACGATTTCGTATTCTTCTGGTTCTGATGGTACAGCTTCATTGATCTGGGTTGTTATCGTTTGTTCGGGCTTTGATTGGGGGGTTTGGAATTTTAATATTGTTTTTATTTGATCGATTATGGACATAGGGGTTCCTCACTGGATTGTTTATATAATATTTTCTTCGCCGCGGTACTTGTTCATCAGTTTTTTAAAGATTTCTCCGTTGGTGGGAGGGGTATAGGTAATTGCGTTGGCTCCTGCTTCGATGGTCTGTAAAATACTTTCCTCTGTAGGTCCTCCGGTTGCGATGATTGGTACTTTGGGGTATTCTTTTCTGATTTCTCTTACGATTTCTACTGTTTTAGAGGCACCGGATATGTTTAAGATATCTGCGCCGGCTTCTAGTCTGCTTTTTAAGTCTGTTTTCTCGGATACTACGGTTATTACAATGGGTATGTCTATTTTTTGTTTTAAATATTCGATGGTTTCGTTGGGGGTAGGTGCATTTAATACTACTCCTACTGCTCCCTGGAACTCTGCATCTTCTGCTAAGTTAAGTACTCTGGGGCCGGTCGTTGTTCCTCCTCCGACTCCGCAGAATACCGGTACATCGGAGCAGCTGATTATAGAATGGGTAATGATGGGCTGGGGTGTAAAGGGGTACACGGCGATTACCGCGTTTGCATTGCAGTTACGTATAATTGCTACATCGGTAGTAAATACCAGGGATTTTATTAATTTTCCGAAGATACGAATTCCGCTTACCTGGTCTATGACCTGGGGTACACGGACCATGTGTTTTCTAAGATTACCGTCTATCTCCGGCAAATGCTTATCTTCCATGCATTGTTCCTCCCATTTATTTGATTGTCCAAATCTAAGTATATCTAATTATTTCCAAGATAACAAGCGAATTTATTCGCTGTTTTTCGGCTTTTTTATTGGTTTTTTCTGGCTTTTTTTCAGTTTTTTATCGGGTTTCAGCTTAGAACTTAAGCTGCTTATTGTAATTGATCCATTAACCTTTTATCTGGTGTTTAAACGGACTTTTTATCCTTTTGGCCGGTGTGTAAACGGGTTTTTATCCTTTTAAACTTTTATCCTTTTAACCTTGTGTTAACCGGATTATACTACCATCTCTCTCTTTAATCTTGATTGGATATATGGACCGTTTTCGAACAAAATCCTGCCCTAATACTTCATAGATATAATAAGTTATCAGGACAGGATTTATAAAAATTCTAATTCTTTTGTTCAAGCATCGGGGTAAATGCCTTCTGGGCGGTTCCTCTCATCTCCAGTAAAGGGACCCCTTTTTTCTCTATATAATCTCTGGTTATGATTACTTTACCGATATTCTCATCCTTTGGTATTTCATACATAATATCCAGCATGAATTCTTCTATGATTGCCCTTAGAGCCCTGGCACCTGTCTTTTTCTCCAAAGCCTTTTCTGCGATTGCTTCTAAAGCCCCATCATCAAATTCCAGTGAAACCTCATCCAGTAAAAGCAGCTTCTGATATTGCTTTAAGATGGCATTCTTAGGTTCTTTTAGTACTTTCACTAACATATCTCTGGTTAAGCCTTCTAATGCATATATAATAGGAAGACGTCCGATAAATTCAGGAATCATACCAAATTCCCTTAAGTCCTCCACCGTTACTTTCTGCAGTATATTCGGATCTTTATCAAATTTGTCTTTTAAGTCGGCACTAAAACCGATGGAGGATTGTTTATTTAACCTGATCTTTATAATGCCTTCCAGATCGGGAAAGGCACCGCCGCAGATAAATAAAATATTTCTTGTATTAACTGTTGTCATGGGAACCATGGCATTTTTACTGGAGGCGCCTACGGGTACTTCAATTTCGCTGCCTTCCAATAGCTTTAACATTCCCTGCTGTACGGATTCTCCGCTGACATCACGGTTATTGGTATTTTTCTTCTTGGCGATTTTATCAATTTCATCAATGAAGATAATACCTCTCTCTGCTTTTTCCACATCATTGCCGGCTGCTGCCAAAAGCTTTGAAACTACGCTTTCCACGTCATCTCCTATATAACCGGCTTCTGTCAGGGAAGTGGCATCTGTTATGGCAAGAGGCACATTCAAAAGCCTTGCCAGAGTTTTGACCAGAAAGGTTTTACCACTGCCGGTAGGTCCGATCATCAGCATATTAGACTTTTCGATTTCGATATCATCCATAGTATTGGTAACCACTCTTTTATAATGATTATAAACTGCCACCGATATCACTTTTTTGGCATGTTCCTGACCCACGACATATTCATCCAGCTGGCCTTTTATAATATGAGGGGAGGGAATATTCTTAATATTTAAGACAGCTTCTTCCTCTGTCTTATCCTCCGCAGGCTTTTTCTTCTTTAACTTCTGGCTTTTGGGGATTTCATTCTGAAGATTGTTTAAATTCGTCATATTAGGAGGAAATCCCATCATCTCCATATAGGGTGAACCATGGTTAATTGTATCAAAGGTTTTTTGCATACAGTCAGAACAGATACATATGTTATTGGGAATACGGATCATCTTGCCTACTTTACTCTCCGGTCTTCGACAGATATAGCAGACTGCTTCATAATCATCCTTATCCTTTGTTTCTTTGGTATTCTCCGTACTTCCGGTTTTATTCATATTATCTATATTATCATTGTTATCGTTAAAATCATTAGCCATATAACTACCTCTCCTTTATTTAAGCCAAAGGCCATTTATTGAGTAAACATCTGCTGCCTGTAAATATTATAAAAATAATGCGTGGATACCATTATATCCTACACGGTTGCGGTGTACAATAGTTTAAAATTTAAATTTTTATAAACTATTCTAATAAATTCTGACAAATTATTTAATTTTTATAATAAAAATAAAAAATTACAGTTCTATTTTATCATATTTTTATCCATAATTCACTAAGAATGTCATTAATTACAGGATATTGGTATTTCTCTATTATTATATAATAAATGACCGGAGATTGCTATATCCGTTAAAGGTTTTTAAGCCTTTATGGATTAGCGAATCCCCGGTCTGTATTATTGCTGTTAACGGAAAGGATGGCTTTTTACGATTATTTACTGTCCGGATTCTTTCCAAGTTTAACTTTAATTTGTTTTTCCTCAAATTTACCGTTAGAGTTTCTCATTATGGTAATTGTGACTTCCGTACCGGCACGATAGGAGGTGACTTTTTCCTTTAACTGGGTTCCTGCTGTGATTTCAGTATCATTTACCTTCGTAATAATGTCCCCTGTAACAATACCTGCTTTTGCAGCACTGCCTCCTTCAAGGGCTTCGGCAACATATACACCAACCGGCCAGTTATAGGCCTTCGCAATATCCTCAGTTACATCCTGAATGGATACGCCAAGATATCCTTTTTCGTTATCTTTTAATATTTCACGGTTCATTAATTCATTGATAATCGGCGTTGCTTTGGAAATCGGGATTGCAAAACCCATTCCTTCCACTTCGCTTGAAGCATATTTAACTGTATTAATGCCTATTACTTCACCTTTTAAGTTCAATAAGGCTCCGCCGCTGTTGCCGGGATTGATGGCTGCATCGGTCTGTAACAGCACCATGGTTTTATCTTCTAATTCTACTTTTCTGTCTTTTGCACTGATATATCCAACGGTTGTAGATTGACCGTAACCTAAAGCATTACCGATTGCTATTGCCATCTCACCAACTTTAACAGATCCGGAATCACCTAATTTAGCAACTTTAATGGCATTTAACGTAGATTCCTTAATGGTGCTGATATCTATGGAGACAACTGCTAAATCCGCTACTGCATCGGTACCTTTTATGATAGCTGTTGCTTCTGTTCCGTCTATAAATTTAACTTTAATAGGGTTTGCTCCCTCAACAACATGATTATTGGTTGCGATTAAAAGTTCCTTATCATTCTTACCTACGATGATTCCGGAACCGCCCCCTTCATTAGGCTGGTCAATCTGCTGACCGAACCAGTCAAAGGACTGATTATAGGTAGTCGTGATCATTACAATGCTGGGCATGGTTTCGTCAACTACATCCGTAATATCTGTCCTCTGCTTTACTCCCTCCTGGGTTACCGCAGTTGGTTCAATCTGCTGATCATTCCCGGTAGACAGATTCAATTTAAACGGGCTGTCTCCACCGATATTAAAGCTAATGGGTGCTGCCTCCGGATTAATCTTATAATAAGCCAGATTAAAACCAAGGAAACATCCTCCTGCTATAACACCGAATACGGCTGCTCCTGCAACAAATTTTACAGCTTTCTTAAGGAATTTAAAACTTCTGGATTTCTTCTTGATAGTATCCCCAGGGGTTCCATAAACATTACCATTATTATTATAATTATTCGAATTAAATCTCTGCCTGTCATCATAAATATTATTGTACTGCCCATTCTGATAAACCGGACCCGATTGGTTCTGGGAGGAAGCTGCTACCTGTTCTGCCCAAAAGCTGTAAGTCGAGTTATTCTGACCCGGGACTCCGTTATTGTTCATACTGCCTGCATTCGCATCGGAGCTTATATTGCCGTTCGCATTAGGGTTTAAATTGTTGTTTGAGTTTATATTGCTGTTCGGGTTCATATTACTGTTCGGATTCATATTGCTGTTTGAATTCATATTGTTGTTCTGATTCATATTGTTGTTTGGATTCATATTGCTGCTTGGATTCATATTGCTGTTTGAATTCATATTGCTGTTTTGATTCATATTGCTGTTTGAATTCATATTGCTGTTTTGATTCATATTGCTGTTTGAGTTTAGGTTTATATTGTTGTTCCTATTTGAATCCGAATTTAAATCCATAGTATTACTATAATAGCTATTCCGGTCATTGTTTAAATTGTTATCTAAGTTATTATTAACATTAGGATTCATACTGCTATCCATAGTATTACTGCTAAGTATCCTGTTGTTGTCTTTCACATTCTCTGTCCCGGAATTACTCTGATTATTATTGTAATTAATATCGCTGCTGTCATTGTTGACAACTTTGTTTTCCTGGTTTTGGTCTCTGCTTAAGTCCGGTTTGGACTGATCTTCGTTATTATTAAATAAATCATCTGACATATAAATGCTCCTTTCCATATTCTGGTACTTCATAACACCTTTTTCTTCAAGGGTTACTTCCTTCCCAATTACTTATATCAAGTTTTTCAACCTATTTCTTATCTGATGCTTTTATTCTAACAGTACTTTGTGTAGAGATTGTGAATAAAATTTGAAAAATTTTTGTCCTCAGATGTAAGCAATTCTTAAGATTAGACCCTCAAATATTAAGAATTTATATATTGTGGATTGACTTTTAATCATGTATTATATTAATGATGCTTTACGCTAATACTTTAAAAGATAAATTATGTAAGAAGCCCATATATAGGGTCATTGGTGAGAAATAATGATAAAAGACAATCAAAAAACCTTTAATCGAATACATGTTATTATAGACGGCTGTTTACTGGTATTATCCTACGTCGTTTCTTATTTTCTGCGCTTTTACACCCCGTTACGTGAGATATTTAAATTAGAACCCTCTACCCGATTTTTATCCTTACAGCAGTATACACAGATACTAATCTTTTTAATTCCGGGCTATTTAATTATATATTATTTATGTAATTTGTATGCTCCCAAACGGGACCAGAGTACCCGGGTCAGCTTATGGAATATTGTAAAAGCTAACTTTCTTGGTACCTTTTACTTTACTTTCCTTTTATATGCGGTAAAAGAAATTAACTATTCCCGTTACATGATTGCCATCTTTTTTATTGTTAATGTTATATTTAATGCCAGTTTCCGAGCTGTTTTAACCTACTCCTTAAAGACAGCCAGAAGAAAAGGCTATAACTTAAAGCATGTTGTGTTAGTGGGATACAGCCGAGCGGCAGAAGCTTATATTGACAGAATACTTGTGAATCCTCAGTGGGGTTATTATATACATGGAATTCTGGATGATACCATGGAACGGGGAACCTTATATAAGAATATCAAAGTAATCGGTTCCATTGATGACCTGTTGGAAATACTTCCCCAGAACCGCCTGGATGAAATTGCAATCACCTTAAGTATCGATGAGTATTCCAAACTTGGACGGATTGTTGGAGTCTGTGAAAAATCCGGTGTCCATACTAAGTTCATCCCGGATTACCAGAACTTTTTCCCTACGGTACCTTATACGGAAGATTTAGACGGACTTCCTGTTATTAATATCCGTAATGTACCTCTTAGCAATACCGTTAACCGCTTTTTAAAAAGGATTATTGATATCATCGGCTGTATCGCGGCACTTATCGTTTTCTCTATTCCTATGACGGTGGTTGCTATAATTATTAAAGTTACTTCTCCCGGACCAGTTATCTTTACCCAGGTCAGGATTGGGCGCCACAACAAAGAATTTAAGATGTACAAATTCCGGTCCATGGAAGTACAAACAGATACCAAAGAGAAAAAAGCCTGGACGACTTTTAATGATCCCAGGGTTACTAAAATCGGTAAACTCATACGCCGGACAAGCATCGATGAATTACCTCAATTATTTAATGTACTAAAAGGTGAAATGAGTCTTGTAGGTCCCCGTCCGGAACGACCGTTCTTTGTAGATAAATTCAAAGAAGAAATTCCACGGTATATGATCAAACATCAGGTTCAGCCCGGTATGACCGGTTGGGCACAGATAAAAGGATTCCGGGGTGATACCTCTATCCGTAAACGTATTGAATGTGATTTATATTATATTGAAAACTGGACAATTGCTCTGGATATTAAAATATTATTCTTTACTGTTTTTAATGGTTTTATCAATAAAAATGCATATTAAATTAAAATTCGGGCTTGCCGCAATAATTCGCTGTTTTGTATCTTCAAAACAGGCTGTTACAATTATTGCGGCAGCCCCTTCAAGATTAGAAGGGTCAGGTTTAGGATGAATACGAAAAAAAAGAAAAAAAGACTGAAAAGAAAAGTACTGTTGTTTATTGATTTAATTCTTTTACTGATTGTTGCCGGCTTTGGTTATTTTATTTATATAACCGGTAAAACCCAGTTAGATACCAGCGGTGATTCATCCATCGTTACCAATAGCATTGACAGTGAGGAAATCGGAGGTTATCGAAATATTGCCATATTTGGTGTTGACTCCAGGGATAATGCTTTAAAGAAAAGCACTCATAGTGATACGATTGTCATTGCAAGTATCAACCGGAAATCCAAAGACATTAAATTAGCCTCCATATACCGTGATACTTATGTAGACATTCCTGATAATGGCTTTAATAAAATTAATGCAGCATACTTTAAAGGGGGATATCCTCTGGCTTTAAATACGATTAATACCAACTTTGACTTAGATGTTAAGGAATATGTGACTGTTAATTTTGATGCAGTCTGTAAGGTTATTGATTTACTGGGCGGTATCACCCTCGATATCACCAAAGAAGAATTAAAATACGTGAACGGCTATACCAAAGAATTAAACCAGATTAACGGAACAAAGGTCGGAAAGTTGAAATCCGCCGGCACCCAGGTGGTAAACGGTACCCATGCAACCGCTTATGCCAGAATACGTTATACCAAGGGTGGTGATATCAAACGTGCAGAACGTCAGAGAATCGTAATACAAAAGATCTTTGAAAAAGCCCAGTCTGCTGATTTACTGACCATTAACAATATTTTAAATGAAATATTTCCTCAGATTTACACCAATCTGGATACCATGGATATGCTGAATCTTGCAAAAGATATCTTGTCTTACCACATTGTTGATGAAACTGGTTTCCCCTTTGATAACGTGGCACAATATTACAAGAAAGTTTCTTATGTATTTCCAATCGATTTAGCTGCCAATGTCTCACAGCTTCACAAATTCTTATTTAATGATGCTTCCTATGTTCCTTCCTTAAAGGTTAAGGAAACAAGTGATACGATTCTTGAGATTACAGGACCTAAAAAATAAAGGAAGACCTTAGCAGGACAACCTATCCCTGCTGCCTAATAAATAAATACTATGTATCCCTATAAGCTCTATTCAAAAGGGAATGTGCAGACTATGGTTTAACCAACATGGGCATAGAATAGGGATTACAGTTTGGAAAAATATTATTCCAAGCTATAATCCCTATTCTATGCCCAAATTATTTAGTTTTTAATACGTAGTAGCTCCTTATAGCAATCTGTCAGCTCATATTAGCATTAATTATTTCTAATTTCAATTTGTTTCTGGTTTCTGTTTATTTCTAATTTCTATTTTTTTAAATTTCTATATGTTACTAATTTCTATTTATTTCAAATTTCAATTTGTTTCTAAATTCTGTTTGTTTCTAATTTCTGTTTGCTTCTAATTTCTGTTTGCTTCTAATTTCTGTTTGCTTCTAAATTCTGTTTGCTTCTAATTTCTGTTTATTTCTAATTTCTGTTTATTACAAACTACTTTTATTTAATGTTAATTGTTACCTGCCGATAACTTTTATAATCCGATCTGCCACAGTTTTCGAAGCAGTTCCATACTCATATATGGTCAGACTACCTAAAAAAGCTTCTACCTGGGCACTGTATTCTTCTTCCTCAAACTCATTAATATTAGTCAGCAGTTCATCCCCAGTCCGGGCCTTTTTATAAGGCAGAGAATTATATTCAAAGTAAAAGCCTCTTTCCCTTTCGTATTCCGTTACATCCAAGGCATATAAAAATACTGGTCTTCTCATAAAAGAAAATTCAAACATAAGATTGGAATAATCCGTTATCAATACATCTCCCACCGACATCAGTTCATAAATATCCCGGTAATGGGAAGCATTGATGATCTGCTGATTATAAGTAATAAATCCGCTCTGTCCGGAAACCAGAGGGTGAAGCCTTACAGCCACGACCCAGTTACCCCCGAATTTATTCTGAAGGGCAGCGATTAATTTATGAAAGTCCAGCTGGTAAGAGCTTGTATTATTCTCCCCTTCCCGGTAAGTAGGTGCATATATGGCTATTTTAACTGCTTCAATCACACCGAGTCTTTTCCTGACCCCTGCTGCAACATGAGTGGACTTATTAAGTAGGATATCATTTCTTGGACTGCCGCACTCTAAAATCTCACCCTGATACCAAAAACTATTCCGGTACATCGCGGTACAAAAACTGCTATTGGAGATATATAAATCCGTCATCCTAGAATCCTGTTTGGCATTGGCTATATACTTTTGTCCTAACTTTTCTTTATAGTCTTTCTCTATTTTCTTAAGGGCAATACCTCCATGCCAGGTCTGGATATAATACTGCCCCCTTCTTTTGCGTATATAATTTTCCTTCCGGTTATTGTCCACCCATACCCTTGCCGTTGCAAGGACATAAACAGCCTTAATGGAATTGGTCTTATAAACCGTAATACCAGTAGGTGCGTAAGCGGTTTCCGGGTGATTGGCAATGAAAAACAGTTCCAGTTCCTTCCCGGCCCTTTTCCTCTTTACCAGTTCTTCTGCGACATATTTGGCATTATCCCCGAAGCCCCATACATTACAGATTACTACTCTGGTCTTATGTATGGGCATAAGATGAAATATATGAAACAAGGCTGTAATCCAAAGATACCTTATTACTTTTAATAACTCTAATATCTGCTTTGGCAATAGTTGTTTGATACGATTTCTCATGTTTACACCTCTTGTATATCACAGGCTGACCTGGGGATTCCTTACTTCTTTTCGTTTTCCTGTGCCATTTGAATAATGACTTTATTATTCTTCTTATTATTCTCGCACAGGTTGTTAAGGATTTCACTAAACTGACTGGCGGACTTTTGCCAGCTTAAGGATTCCATATATGTCCCAGCCGTATGATGCATCTCTTCCAGCAGCTCAGGTTTTTCTATAACTGCTTTGATCTTGTGATATAAGTCCATATAAGATAAGGACGTGAGGATTGCACTGTTATCTGGAAAGAAGTATGGGAAGGTGCCGTCTTCGAATTCGATTAACGGAAGTCCGGTGGCTAACATCTCATAGGGTACCAGCGAAATATTGCTCATGGAAGCAACCATACCAAAATCTGCTTTTTTATATAATGCCAATAGTTCCTTTTTATTTAACATTCCCAGGTTTTCACCTGCGTCACAGTGAAAGCTCTTGTCCTCACCAAAATATTTGATAGTAAGAGTAATACCTTCCTTACTAAATTCCTCTTTCACCTGTTTTAACAGGTATTGGGTAATACAGGGAAGCCTTTTTCCGTAATATTTTAAATAGACAGCCAGTGTAAAGGTCGTTTTTTTTGAATATGACTCATAATTCCGTTTACAGGAGGGATATTCCTTTTTTTCATAAGGAAATTCAATCATATCCACCGGAGATATGAGCTTGCAGTTCTTCTCAACCATTTCCTTGTTCCAGGGACCAAGGCTCACCATATGAAGCCCCTGTTCGTATGTCTTTTGGGCCATAAGGAACAATTCTCCAAAGGAATAGAAATAGGGTTCATAATCCTGGAGAAAATACATTTTATAGCCTTTCATCTTTTTGGCAAAGGATACTGTATCCCAGGAACTGGCAATGACAATATCAGAATTTAATTTATCCAGATACTTATTGGTATACATCTCTCCCTGATAATTGCTAAGGTTACAGCTTGCGCATTCTTCCATATCTGACTTTGTCTGGGTTTTGTACACCACGTATCCCACCTGATAACCAAGCTTTGACAATTCTGTTCCCAATCTCAGGATGGAGGTCTGACCCCCGTTATACTTTGCCATACGTTCAATCACAAAGGTTATCTTTTGAACCTTTGACGGCTTATTGTTTATCAGTATACCCGGGTCATAATTCGCAAGCCTTGCATTCACCTGTCTTTTTTCAATAACTGCCTGAAAATTATGTATAATACCCTTTGCTTTAATCTTTAAAATGCTTTTCCACTTATTGATCATATTGTATTACCTTTCCGTATTTTCCCTGCCTGATAACCTTAGTATTCCCATCCTATAAAAAGATATCGCTCTTGTCAGGTTTATTTATTCATATCCTGAATAAGCTGCACTACTTTTTGTGATGCACTTCCATCATCCAGGTGGTTATATTTATTATGAAAGGCTTCATATTTTTCTGAAAATTCTTCCGCCTTATAATTTACGATGGAATCGATTAACTCTTTTGTGGTACGTGTAATAGGACCCGGTGCTTCTTTTAAGAAGTCAAAATAGAAACCCCTTAAATTGTCCTTATAATCCTCCAAATCATAAGCAAAAAACAACATAGGACGCTTTAATACACTATAATCAAACATAACTGAGGAATAATCTGTAATCAGCAGATCAGAAACCAGATAGAGATTGGCAATATCTTCGCACATGTCGTACTTATATACAAACCCTTGATAGGCCGACCAGTCCAGGGTTTCTTTAACAAGATAATGATATTTTACAATACAGACATAATCGTCACCAAGTTTTTTCCTGAATAAATCAAAGTCCAGAGCCTGGTTAAATTTATAAGCACCTTTTTCATAGTACTCATTATCTCTCCAGGTCGGAGCATATAAAATTACCTTTTTATCCAGCGGAAGTCCCATTTTCTTCTTCAAGTCAGCTATATACTCTTTATTATTGCCGGAAAATAGAATGTCATTTCTGGGATAACCGATTTCTAACATTGTCTTATCAAAGGCAAAGGCACTTTTAAAGACTTCTGTAGAAAAATGATTCTGTGAGATTAAGTAATCCCAGGTTCTTGTATTCTTGTAGAATTTTTCTTTATATTTTTCAATATCTGTTTCCCCTGCCATATTAACAGAGTCCATATCCAGAGCCAGCTTCTTTAAAGGGGTACCGTGCCAGGTCTGAATATAATGTACGCCTTTGCGCTTAATGATATAATTTGGCATTCTTGAATCACTTACCCAGGTTCCTGCTATGCCCATAATCAGAAAGTACATAGTCCTGGTTCTTCTTAACTTTTTGGCGTTACCCGGCACATAGGTGCTGACATCATCTAACATTACATAACAGCGAAACTTTTTATCCAGACCCTGTTTAACCATTTCCTCGTATATGCATCTGGGATTGCCGGTGTAATTTCTCCCCATATTGCTTTCAAATATAACGATATTTTTCTGCACCGGTACTAGTTTGGTCTCAATCCGGTACAGATGAAGAACCACTCTTCTTCCTGCTTTTTTTACGAATTTTAAGGCATGTTTCATTTTCTTTTTGACTGCCTTGCCTGCCTGTCCTATAAAAGGAATATCCATGTATATCTCCTACCTGACTTTAGCACCTAAGTGAAGGTCATTTTTTATTTTTGTTGTCGATATCCCTTCTGTTCTAGGTAAGTATACAACTTCACAATAATCCTTGAGAAAATCGAATTCACCTTTCCAGTCATCCCCCATAACAAAAACATCGATATCATTGTCTATGACATCACTGATTTTTTGTTCCCAGTTAAATTCGGGAATTACTTCATCTACATATTTAATGGATTCTAATATAATCTTCCGGTCTTCAAAGGAATGATATGCCGTCTTGTGCTTTATGGCGTTAAATTCATCTGAGGATAACACCACCACCAGATAGTCTCCTAACTCCTTTGCCCTTTTTAATAAATTGATGTGACCTACATGGATTAAATCATAGGTTCCATAAGTAATAACTTTCCTCATAATAAGCATACCTCTTTTCTTAAATTTTATCTTATTGTTTTATATTAGGTTAAATTGATTATTTCCTTTCGATTACTTCAAAACACTCCAAACAACAGAAAACAGAGGACACAACAAGTTCTTTCACTTGCTCGTGTTGTATCCTCCATTTGTTTTGCCTCAGGTCATAACTTGGGTTATCGTTGATGCATTTATAGTATTAATCTGTTTACGGCACTAAAGACAGCCCGTATGGAAGCTCTTGTTATATTGGAACTTATGCCGACTCCAAAAGATACCTTACCGGACTCTGTATCCAGCAAATGCACATAAGCTGCTGCCTGTGCATTGGAGCCTTCGCCCAGAGCATGTTCCGAATAATCCAGTACCTTGATTTTAATACCCAGCTCTTTTATAAGCCCTCTTTGTACCGCATCAATGGGACCGTTACCAGTCGCTTCATAAGTCTTTTCCGTTCCATGATCCGTATAGGTGACAACCGCTAAGGTATCAAAGTCAGAATCTGTATCAGATAAATCTTCAAACCTGGACTTTCTAAAATGATACGGCTCTTTTCTATCCAGATACTGAAGCCTAAACTCCTGCATAATCTGATCCGGAGCCACTTCACCGCTTTTTTCAGAAATACCCTGAATTATGTCGGCGAACTCTTTGTGCATACCCTTAGGAAGTTTAAAGCCGAAATAGGTTTCCATAATAAAGGCTACACCGCCCTTGCCGGACTGGCTGTTAATACGGACAATGGGTTCATATTTTCTGCCGATATCCGCGGGGTCAATGGGAAGATAAGGCACCGCCCAAATACTGCTTTTTCTTTCCTTCATCGCTTTGACTCCCTTATTAATCGCATCCTGATGGGAGCCTGAAAATGCGGTAAATACTAACTTACCTGCATATGGATGGCGCAGGTGCACGGGAATTTTACAGCAGCGCTCATAAACTTCAATTATTTCATTGATATTATCTATCTCTAATTCCGGATTAATTCCCTGAGAAAACATATTATAGGCCAGTGTCAGGAGATCCACGTTACCGGTTCTTTCACCATTACCAAAAAGTGTGCCTTCCACTCGGTCTGCACCGGCAAGCAGTGCCAGTTCGCTGATGGCAACACCGGTCCCTCTGTCATTATGGGGATGCACACTTAGAATAATGCTATCCCTGTTCTTAAAATGGGTATTCATCCATTCAATCTGATCTGCGTACACATTAGGCGTATTCATCTCAACGGTTGCCGGAAGATTAAAAATAATCTTCTTATCCCTGGTCGGTTCCCAAACCTCCATAACCGCCTCGCAAACCTCCAAAGCAAAGTCTAACTCTGTTCCGGTAAAACTTTCCGGTGAGTACTCCAAAATAATATTGCCTGGAAAGTCTTTCGCATATTCCTTAACCAGTCTGGTGCCCTCTATGGCAATCTGTTTGATTTCTTCTCTGGACATACCAAAAACCACATCCCTTTGCAGGGTTGAAGTAGAATTATAAATATGGACGATTGCGGTTTTTACACCTTTTAGTGCTTCAAAAGTTCTCTTTAATAAATGTTCACGGCACTGTACCAATACTTGTACTACTACGTCGTCCGGTATTAACTTTCTGTCCACCAATTGCCTTAAAAAGTCAAATTCTATCTGGGAAGCGGATGGAAATCCAACTTCAATTTCCTTAAACCCTAACTTAACCAGCAAAGTAAAATATTCTATCTTTTCTTCTACAACCATAGGCTCAATTAAGGCCTGATTACCATCCCTTAAATCCACACTGCACCAAATCGGTGCTTTTTCTATCTGTTTATTAGGCCATTGCCGTTCCGGAAAATCTACAACGGGTACTTTTTGATAGCGGGTATAATTTAACATGATTACTTCCCCATCCTTGTTCCTATGCTTATTGTTTCTTTTATTAATTGTGCTTATTGATTTCTGTTAAATTTCTGTTTATTTATTTCATATATTCATTTCTGATTATTTTTCTGATATTTATTTTGATATTTACCTCTGTTTATATTTCTGATATCTATTTTTGCCTATATTTCTGCTTCTTCGATGTTCTCCATTATATCATTGTAACCATTTTAATACAACCTATATTTTGAGGACCTTTTAATCCGGCAAATCCTCTCCCAAGCCAGTTTCCACAGCTTTTAAAAGAGTTTCCAACGCCTCTTCTTCATCGGTACCTTCACAGATTAATTCTATTTCATCTCCGGTTTTTATACATGCACCTAATACGCCTAAAACACTTTTGGCATTGGCAGTTGTATCTTTGATTTGAATACTTACCTTGGACTGAAATCCTATGGCTGTCTTGCATAGTATTCCCGCGGGTCGTAAATGTAATCCGGTAGGATTCTTCACTATTACTTTACCACTAACCATTTTTCTACCTCCTATGAACCGCCTTTCGTTGTTTGTATGTATTCGGTCCGCTGGTCTTACCGGTGCTATTATCCTGCAGCTTTGCTTATGGTTACGCTTACACTGGTACTTGGGATAGTAACTCCCTCCTCCGTTGGACTGAACTGGATATTGAACAGCTTGGTTCCAATATCCGCGTCCGATAAATCGATATATGGTTTTAAATTATATTTGCTTACATTTAAAAGCTGCTCATCTTCTCCCATAACCTCCACCTGTATCGGTTCAATATTGTTTAGTTCAGCTGATAAACCATCCGGTATATTCTTAAGCTCAATGTCATTGTTGTTCAGACTGACATCTTTGCTTTCCATTTTTTCTATATTTATATTGATTACAGCGGTCTGATTGTCATCAATCAGTATTACATCATTCTTGATGAAATCTGCAATGTTTACCTTGTCTTCAATATCTTCTTTCTGATTATTAATATAATATTCACCGATGATATATTGTACCTTGTCCAGCTCTTCTTGGGTGCCGGCAATTACCACCTGATGAGGTTCAAATTTAGGGTCTTTATATATATATCCGTAATACGGAGTTCCTTTAACCTCAATAAACAAGTTAACGGTTTTGGTCTTTAATAGCTCTATTGAAGCATCCACTTCCTCGTAATTTAAGGTTATATTACCGGAATCCATTAAAGTACCGTTTTTATCATAAACCTTGGGAACCGCAGTCTTTTTAAAGGATTCCCTTTCGTTGCTTACATTCACTTCCACTACTACTTCTTTTATTTTATCCACTGCAGACTCTGGTCCAGATACCTTAATAATGTTAGGGCTAGTAGTCTTATCCTTGATATAATATCCATCCGGTACGGAACCAGTAGTTACCACATCAATTCGAAACTGCTGTTCTACAAGGTCCTCCAGGCTTACCTGCATGGTGTAATTCTCTTTAACGACTTCTACATTATCGCCATATTTTGGGACGGTTACATCAATTGGCACTGCATTGGTAATCGACAATTCCGATAAATCGGCAACTGCCTGAAAATCAGAATTCTTCAAGGATTCTATGATCGAACGCTTTCCTTTTACCTTAACATCCACTGTGTCACCAGATACGACTTCGTATACTTTATTATTATGAGCCAGTGCATTTTCATTGATTTTTGTAACAGGTATATCGTTGAATGTATCTGTCGTCACAGGATCATCAACGTTTAAGATGACAACCCAGACCAGGACAGCAACAAGCAGCGAGAGAATTTTAAGACCTAAATTCCTAGTCAATCTTTCTTTCATTCTTGAATCTTCCCTTCCATAGTTTGATCTTCTTAACGTCCGTTACTTTATTCTGCAGGGCAGTTATTTTATTCCTCAGGTAATCCCCGTCCACATTCCGAATCAGTGTGCCGCCAGTAGCTATGGATACCTTGCCGGTTTCCTCCGACACAATAACCGTCAAACTGTCACTTACTTCACTGACACCAATACCGGCTCTATGCCTGGTCCCCAGATCCTTGCTCAGATGCATGTTATCCGATAAAGGTAAATAACAGGTAGCCGCGACAATCCGGTTTCCTCTAAGAATCACCGCACCGTCATGTAAAGGAGTATTATGTTCGAATATGTTAATTAATAATTGACTGCTGACGAGGGAATCAATGGCAATACCGGTTTGTTCAAATTCAGAGAGAGAAATATCCTTTTCAATGACAATTAATGCTCCTGTTTTGGTCTTCGCCAGTTCAAATGCAGCTTTTACGATACCGGCAACCGTATGATCGGAAAACCGCTCGCTTTTGTCCTTGGAGTCATTAAAATTAAAGAACGGTGACACCAGATTATTCTGCCCAAGCTGTTCCAAGGCTTTTCGAAACTCAGGCTGAAATACAATGATGACCGCAATCAGTCCTACATTAATACTTTTAAAGAATATCCAAAGAATTACATTTAAATTCAAGATGGAGGCAACAAGCCATAAAACCAGTAACACAATGAGGCCTTTTACCAATATCCAGGCCCTTGTCTGTTTTACCCAATTGATTACATTATAAATTCCAAATGCAAGGATAAGAATTTCTAAAATATCCGTAAATCCTATTTTGGGCAGTGACAGCCACGCTACATAATCTTTAAAAAAACTAATAATTGTCTCCATAATAACACACCTGCTTTATATAGTATTATTTCGCATCGTCTTTACCATTGATACCATAATCTTTGTACTCCTCGTAGTCCTCTTCGTATTCCTCTTCTTCATCAGATAATACATCATTGTTAAGCTTTCCGGTTAATCCCTGCTGTATACCTGCATTTTTCTGTGTATTATATCTTTTTACATTAATCTGGGGCGCCGTTACGTTTATTTTAGGCACTGCCTTTACATAATAGTAATAATCTTCATCTTCAAATTGTACATGCTCCACACCCGTATAATCCAGGGTCAAGTGGAAAAATTGTATAATGACTGCAAGAATGCCGGAAGCTATGGTACCGAGTATCATAATACCAATCTGTTCCGAAACATCCAGCTTTAAATCACTGAATAAGAATCCCAAAATGCAGGTAAGTACTCCGGCTGCCACGGCAATTTCACGGGCATAATCAAATTTCATGCGCCTTATAATATATGTTACGAGTATAACTAAGGAAAATATGACTATGGTCATAAATAATTGTTTATTACCGATTAAACCATCTATGACATAAGTATATACCTGCAGCGTGTCCTCAACACTGACATTAATCGGTAAAGTAACTGCTTCCCGTATGACTCCAAATAAGTAAAATATAATAACTCCGCAGGCTGTCGGCACAATGGAAAGTGGTGTTGCAAACAATCCAAGTAATAAAGGTATGATATAAGGTACCTTTAAAAAATACAGAATGGGAACTGCTAATATCACATATCCTAATTTCGGTGTAAACCTTAAGAATAAGCAGTACATAATCAAGATAATCACTATAACTATAACTGATAAAATTTTTGATATATAATATATATGAATTACGGATACCAACGCTGCCAGCAGTACTAATATGGCAGATGGTGTAAATGCACTTAGCAACGATAATACAAATACTATGGTAATCTGTTTTAAACGCTGGTCATAATTCAGAACTCTGTTTATAATCTGGAATACAACAAGGGCCATCAGAAACTTTGCAACGGTATCGATATATATTTCATATTTTTGGTACAGATTTCGCAGCCTTGCCCTAAGTACTAAAAATGTCATCATTATTATTTGCCTCCCAACTATCCGTTCGCTTTCTCGTCCTGATAGAAACTGCTTAATTTCTTCAGGGATTTATAATATTTTGATAGGTTTTTCCTGGACTTATCATATTTTAACGAATATCCTATAATGGAACCGGCTATAAATACTGTCATCAACATAATATAAAATCCCAAGATATATTGTCCTATACGGATAAAGTTAAAGGTAACCAGATTACTTATTATATATTCGGCTTTATACATTCCTATCAGCATCAGAATCAGCAGATAACCGATTGTAACGCTTACAATTGTCTTAAGGAGCTGGAGTCTGACATAGTCTGTCTTATAATACTTCCCCATTCTGATATCTTCCTTACCGTCTCTTTGTTCAAACAAAGCAAGCTTGGTCATGATTCTGATTTTTTTATTATTTAACATGAAACTACCTCCGATTTATTACTTAACCCCTGTCCCCTTTTCTCATTCTTCTGTTAATATAATTGTATTTTTCACAGTATTATCATACATTATAACATATTGGCCAATTATTTTCGAGCCTTATTTTTAAAGAAACAGGGTTTTTTCTTGATTTTGGGTAATTTGGGGGCTGTTACAACCTTGGGCGGTATTGAACCTGGGCATAGAATAAGGGCTGTTGCAAACCACCTAGGGGTATTGAACCTGGGCATAGAATAAGGATTATATTTTGAAAAAATTTTGTTCCAAGCTCGCGCGAATGAGCGGCTGCATTCTCTTTCTTGCAGCCATTCGCGCATACTTTCCACAAAATTTTTTCAAAATATAATCCTTATTCTCTCCCAGGTAATTTACTCTTCGATGTTTGCAACACCCCTTATTTATGTCCAGGTAATCTACTCTTTGAGGTTTGCAACAGTCCTTATTTATTCCTAGGTAATCTATTCTTTGAGGTTTGCAACAGTCCTTATTTATTCCTAGGTAATCTACTCTTTGAGGTTTGCAACAGTCCTTATTTATTCCTAGGTAATCTATTCTTTGAGGTTTGCAACAGCCCTTATTTATTCCTAGGTAATCTATTCTTTGAGGTTTGCAACAGCCCTTATTTATTCCTAGGTAATCTATTCTTTGAGGTTTGCAACAGCCCTTATTGTGAAAGGTCTTTTGATCTTCTAATCCAAATACATTTACTTCGCTTTGAGAATGAAAACCACACCTTCTGTCTGTGAAAAACCAGGCAACAGCCGGACTAGTTTGAAATATTCTTGCATTGAAAGGGTTCCCTATGACACTTAAACTCCGGAAATTGCGCCAAGGAGGGAAAGAGTAACTGTCTGAGCGGCAGCGAGTTTTACTCTTTTCCTCCTGCTTTAAGCAATCTCCGGAGTTTTAGTGACATAGGGGTTCCTTTCCTGCAAGAATATTTCAAACTAGTCCGACTGCTGCCGGAAATTCACTTGCAACAACGCTTGATGAACAGGTAATCTTATCTTTTATTTTACAGTGTCCTCATCGTGGATTTACAGGCTCTGGGTTTGGTCCTGGCTTAAGGTTATCCTAAATTTGGTTGGTCTGTAAGCAGAATCTGGGGTTTGTTATAGTGTTCCAGTTCAAGGACTACTATTTCATTTTCACCGGTTTTTAACAAGGGTCCTGGTAAATATAAGGTTTTCTGGGGTCCTGCTTCATTCCAGTAACGTCCCAGGTTAAAACCGTTTATGAATACATTGCCTTTTGTAAATCCTTCCAGGCGGACAAAGGTATCAAGGGGTTCTGTTACTGTGAAGCTGCCGCTTAGGAAGACCGGCTTGGCATCACTGAGGGCTGGGGTGTCGATATAGTTTAATGGGCTAAGATCTCTGCAGGGGAGAGGATACATCTTCCAGCCATAATGATAGACTGGACCAATTTTAACGCCCCTTAGGATGCCCTTCTCATCTCTGATTTTGGGACCATAATTAATGCGTCCCAGATTTTCTACCAGGATATCTAGTTTTGCTTCTTCATGAAAGCCTAGTTCCAGCTTTATGGTGTCGTTTCTTTTACCGGTACGTTCTTTAATACCCTTTTTCTCTCCGTTAATGTAGATAATTGCCCGGTCATGGAGTCCGTCAATGGTTAGTTCCAGCTCTTCAAAGGGTCCCTTTAGCACACTGGAGTATAATACATATCCAAAGTCCTGACCGAGTTCTTCCATGGTCATTACATAGGAGGCTTCTACCGGCTGGGATAAGCTCTCCAGATTCTCAAAAAGGGAGGCAGCCTGCGTTAATGGAACCATTCCATATGCTTTTTTGGGCAGGTTACCGACTAAAATGTCAGGTGCTTTTCCAAAGTGGGTTTCTATTACTGATTTTATGGCATAATATTTCGGTGTTAAATCCCCCCATTCGGTTAGGGGGCAGTTGTAATCGTAGCTGGTTACGGTAGGTTGTATTCCTTTATCGTAATTGGCTCCGTTGGTAAAACCGAAATTAGTTCCTCCATGGAACATATAAAAATTCACAGAAGCCTTTTGTTGAAGCATCTCTTCAAATACCTTGGCGGTATCGTCATCTTCTCTGGTATGGTGCTCCTCATACCAGTGGTCAAACCAGCCGTTCCAATATTCTGTACACATAAGCGGCTGGTTCTCACGATAACGTTGTAATAAGGCAAAGTTAACCTCCGGGCTGCTTCCAAAGTTAATGGTTACCAGATAATCCTTTAGTGACCCTGCGTTTAACATAAAATAACCCGGACCGTCAGAGGTAAACAATAAACAATCTACTTCGTTTTCCTTGTAAATATCCACAATCGCTTCCAGATAACGTTTGTCATCTCCATAACTGCCATATTCATTCTCAATCTGTACCGCAAGGATATTACCGCCATTGGTGGACAGATGGGGCTTTATTCTTTTAAAAAGTTCTTTATAATATCTTCTTACCTTACTTAAGAACACCTCGTCATAGCAGCGAAGCCTCATCCTTGGATAACGCAGCAGCCACCAGGGCAGACCGCCGAAATCCCACTCTCCGCAGATATAAGGGCCAGGTCTTAAGATAACGTACAGACCTAACTTTGCGGCAGTTTTTATATAACGCTCAATATCAAGTATCCCGGTAAAATCGAATTCATTCTCATTCTTTTCATGTAGGTTCCAGCAGGTATAGGTCTCAACTGTATTAAAGCCGCAGGCCTTAAGCTTTTTTAACCGATCCTCCCAATACTCCGGCACAACCCGAAAGTAATGGATGGTTCCCGATAGGATGGTGAATTCTCTGCCTTCTATATAAAAGCTATTGTCTTTCACGGTTACTATTCCCATGATATCCTCCTGTTGTTAAAAATCCGTTGATTTACGGTACTCAACCTTGGAATGCAGGTTTACTATCTCATAAGAGGCCTCTGGGTTCTCCAGACGGTACATCATTTGGACTACCAGACGTTTACCAATGGTATCGTTTTGTACCTGAACGGTAGTTAAGTTTTCTGCATCTGCATATTCCTGGTTATTATCGTAACCAGATATGGCGATATCCTGGGGTATACGGTAATTATGTTTTTCACAGTACTGTATTACAATATGTCCGATGTAGTCACTGGCACAGATAAAGGCCTCTGGCATTTTTTCAAGGTTATCCAGGAAATCTTCGATTTCTTCCTGGTAGCTGTCAATTCCTATGGATTTCGTCAGACAAAATTTAGGATTAACCGGAAGATTATTTTGATTCATTGCCTGAAGATAGCCCTCGTACCGCCTGTAATTGGTGAGTGCATAATTGATATCCCCTATGAACCCAATTTGAGTACGTCCTTTTTTAATGATATAATCGGTAATCTGGGATATACTATATAATCCTTCCAGTAAAACCAGATCCCCATTTAAAGTCTCTAAGGGCATTCCGGTATCCACATCCATAAATACCTTTGGTATATTTACTTCATTTAATAGGTGTATTAACTTACTGTCATATACATTAAGTACAATAATACCCTGAACCGATTGATTGGTTAACATAGCTGGAAGTACATAATTAGCGGGTACCGAGGTCGGCAGGTACGTATACAGCAGATTTACATTGTAAGTAAGCAGTTCCTTTGCCATCCGGTGTATTATTTTCATCCAGAAGAGGGAACTCTCTGGTCTGGATACTGCTACAGAAACTGTAATCGTCTCATCCTTCTCCGTTTCATCACGCTCGGAAGAGGCTCTTATATTATCCGGAACTAAATAATGCATGTCTTCCGCTTTTTTAATGATTTTCGCTTTTAAATCTTCTGAAACTCCACCCCTGTTACTAAATACCTTCCAAACGGTAACTCTGGAGATATTAAGTGCCTCCGCTATTTCCTGCATCGTGACTTTTTTCATAGTATATAACCTCTCTGTTATAATTTTTACTATGGTGTTACTTGTCAAAGCTTTTTCTTTGACGATAAGTGTCCCATGATTTATCTGTTTATCCTACGGCAATCACTCTGCCGTCTGAAAAGATAATAATATCCTTTGTATTATCTTCATTGCGGCAGCTTGCTTCAAAGGTATTGGTTGTTACTTCAATTTTAATATCACGGTTATCAATGTTAACATCACTTAACACTGAAAGATCCGCAGTAAAACATCCGTACTCGTCCCAATACCTATGTTCTGCATAATATACCGTTCTTAGCTGCCATTTAATCCTCTCATCTTTCGGGATGGCATACTCTTTCACTCCACTGTCCTTACTGTTATCCTCAAAGAATACAAAGCCCCACAGTTCCGGATAATGAATATTGATTACCCCAGTTGGAGCCCATACCCAATTATCTTCAGGATAAGGTAAATTAGTATTTTTGTCAATTTTTTTGTAAAATTCCCCATTTTTTTCTTCCACCAGCCACTGCACTCTGGAAAAGTTAATCCTCCAGTATTCACCGCTCTCTGGTTTTCTTGTTTCATACGCACATTCCTTAAGAGCCGCAAAGGGCATGACTACCTCTACGGACCAGGATTTATTATCGGCTGAAGGGTCGTTTAACTTACCATTGATATGTACTGCGGTCTTAAGTCCCTTAATATCCCAGCCATTAATAGGTGTACCCATATCCCGGTAGGCTTTGGTGAGGAGCAGATCCCAAACTGTATTCCTAGCGTTCATTTCAAATTCATAATATTTTTGTGTATCAGAATCCGGATCTATAAATATTTCAAAGTCGTTGTCGTTAAAGATAACCTCATCCCGCCCAGTTACATTGGCCCAGATTTCATTGCCTTCAAGTAAAGCAGCAAAGTAAAGGTTCTCATCGTCCCACAGCATCTTTGCCTTTGTGATAAAACGAGGCTTTTGCATATGCTCTCCCTGGATGTCTACAAAATCCGTGGTAAAGGGAGCAGCTTTCCAGAAGGTCTTATCGATATTACCATCCAACTGGAAGGGTTCTAACGCCCTTTGGCACACATAAACAGGTGGATTAAATGGGACAGCAGGCATCGGTATTCTATAATTGATCGGTTTCATAAACAGCTCCTTTGCTATCTTGGTTCATTAATTTTATCATATAGTTACGTTCGCTTCTAAACTATAGCATAATTTTTATGATTTAACAATCAATTTTACAAAATAGTTAACATTTTACAGGTTTTTATTAAAATTATATTTACTTTTTGTTATCAAATGTATAGCTTTTTTTAATAAACATGCTATGATATTAAAATTATATCGGTTCAGGTTTCCTGCATAACGGCATCACAGATAAGTTTTGCTATAATGTACTTTACTGTACTTCTTTTCTGTAACATGTACCTCCTGCCAGACAGGGTCTATCCTTACATAGGAAATATTAATCTCCTATACTGTGAAAGAATTCTTCTGAATTATGTCCGGAACCTGACCGTTATATTAAAATCCAACAAAGGAGTAATAACCTATGTATCTGATTCCCAGTCCTCAAAAATTAACCTATACGCCCAATGAATTCACTCTGAAGTATGACACCCAAATCATTCTTAATTCCCGATTGGGTTTTATGGAATATAATTACGCCCGAATTCTTAAGGATAATATCAAGAAACATGTATGCTTTGGACTAAATATTACAAAGGCTGATGACCAAAGGGATAATGGTATCTATCTTAACTTGTCCCCTTCCTTAAAGGAACAGGAATATACCCTAAGTGTGCAGGAAACAAAAATAACCTTAACAGGCGGCAGCAGTACCGGTCTGTTATACGCTGTTCAGACCCTGTCCCAGATGATCAGCCAATGCCTGGCCGTTATCCCTTGCCTTGAAATCAGTGATTATCCGGAACTTATAAACCGTGGATATTATTATGACGTTACCAGGGGAAGAATTCCTACCTTAGAGACTTTGAAAGCTCTGGCCGACAAACTCAGTTATTATAAGCTAAATCAGCTTCAGCTTTACGTAGAACATAGTTTCCTATTTAAGGATTTCAGTGAGGTATGGCGGGATGATACCCCGTTAACTGCGGAGGAAATCTTGGAAATTGACCGCTATTGTAACAACCTTAACATCGAACTGGTTCCCTCCATTGCCAGCTTTGGACATCTTCACAAGGTACTTTGTACGAAAACCTATGAGGAATTATGTGAGCTTAATGGTTCGAACAGTGATTCCTTTTCCTACATGGGCCGGATGGAACATCATACGGTCGATATAACCAATGACAAAAGCTTTCTTATGATCGAGAACATGCTTACGGAATTCATACCCTTATTCTCCTCGAAACACTTTAACATCTGTGCGGATGAAACCTTTGACCTGGGAAAGGGTAAAAGTAAGGAGTTAGCAGCCAAAATCGGCACCGAGCAGATGTATGTGGATTTTGTTGCTAAAATATGCGAGGTTGTAAAACACCATGGGAAACGTCCTATGTTCTGGGGGGATATTATTGTTGCCAATCCTTCTGCCATACAGCAGCTGCCTCAGGATATTATCTGCCTGAACTGGGATTATTGTACCAAGCCCTCCGAAGCAAACATAAAGAAATTAAAGGACGCCGGTGCAGTACAGTATCTTTGCCCCGGGGTACACGGATGGCGCCGCCTGGTTAACCACCTTCGTAATGCTTACGACAATATCAGCGAAATGAGTAAATATGCTCACAGCTATAACGTCTTAGGCCTGCTTAACACGGATTGGGGTGATTATGGACATATTAACCAGCCGGAATTTTCTATTCCCGGAATGATATACGGTGCCGCTTTCTCCTGGAATTCGGATATTCCTGGTTATGATGAGATAAATAGACAGATTTCTATGGTAGAATATCTGGACCGCTCGGGTAATCTGGTTTCCATCTTTGATCGGATGGGCAGTCAGGATTATTATCTGTGGTCACATACCGTACAGTTTAAGGAATTAACCAAACGCGATGCTCCTCTGGAAGAGATTACGAAGTTATTACAGGAAGTTAACCCTAAGACGCTTCCACACTCAAATCAGCTTATTATAAAATCCACTAAAGAACTGTATCAGAGTTTACCCCAGCTGGACAGCCAAAATAGAGCTGTGGTAAAAGCTTATCTGATCGCAGCAAAAGGAATGGAACTTTTTAATTCCATTGGACTTGTAATCGCCAAGCAGTTCCTTAAGTTACCTGACACAGAATCTGACAGCCCGAAAGACCTGGCAGTTGCTCTTGAATACTGGTTCAAAGACTACAAAGAACTTTGGAGGAGCAGTTCCAAAGAAGGTGAGTTATATCGGTTACAGGAAGTTATCTTGTGGTATGCAGACTATCTGCGAGAAATCGTATAGACCGCTGCAGCAGTGGAGTGTGTAATCAGACAAAACCTTCTAAGTTTGCGCAGGTAGTGTTTTTAATTTTGTGTCTTTGCTCTTTTAATAATTCCTGAGGTCGGGTATGGGCAGAGATCATAAATCCTTAAAAATCAAGGCTTCTGCGGAATATAAACTATTCCTTGAATCATATGAAAATAATGGAGAAAACACAGAAATATTTACACTCTCGTTGCGCAAAACAGGACCGGGCGGCATACAATTCTCTTCGTATGCCGCCCGGTCCTATTCTTCTTATTTTATTGTTCTAACGCTTTATTACGCATTTCAATGTATTGTTGAAGTCCAAGATTATCAAGCTGTTTTATGTAGCTATCCCAACCTTTATCAATATCTTCTTGTCCGGATACCCATTCAGCGATCTTCTGATCCAGATAGTTTTTAATTGAAGTCTGTAATTCAGCCATAGAAGAAGCATCCTCAGCATTTGCCCAGTAAGTAGGGATAATTGACTTAGTAAGGAAAGGTTCATATTGTTTATCAACAACTGGCTTCTCTTTAAACATAGGTACATCTTCAATTAAAGCAAAACCTTTTGGTAAATACTTCGGCAAGGACTGAGGCCATAAGTTAGACCAGTTATACTTTGTTTGCTCCTCTTCTGATAACGTTTTAATGTCAATTGCTCTGTAACCGTCACCTTCTTTGAAAACAACCTTATCAAGAGGTCCACAGTTAATCTGTACGGAATTATCCATAGCCATTACATTATCCCACCATCTGCAGATTGCTTCGGGATTCTTTGCATTATCTGTAATTACAACCTGATTCTTAAGAACCGTCGTTCCATAAGTACTCTTTAAGTAAACCGGTGTGCTTCCATCTTCTGCACTTAATACAGAAAGGGGAACCCAGTCTGGTGTTACACCTGCATCATAAGGCATGATATCTCCACTGCCATACATCATACTAACACCATATAAATCCTGAGAACCTTTCGCTTTCCACTGGCTCTTATCCTGTGTAAACATTTCCTGGTCTAAAAGCCCTTCTTTGTAGAGGCTGTTAAGGAATTTAATACCGTTTTTAAATTGTTCTGAATTTGCTCCAAAGGTTAATTTATCATCTACCATAGTAAAGCCGTAATTATCAACTGACATTCCAAACCATCCGCATAAATATCCAAGATGTCTGTTATCCGGATCAAAAGCGAAAGGAATTTCGTCGTTAGGATCACCATTGCCGTTTGCATCTTTTTCTTTAAAGGCTTTTAAAACAGTTCTTAATTCTTCTGTTGTTTTCGGCATTTCCAGACCTAAATTCTTAAGCCATTTTGTATTTATGTAGGGATTAAAGTCAACTTCCGGAGCTTCTAATACATAGGGAATGGAATAAATATGACCATCCGGAGCTGTCATTGCTTCTCTAACACCTTCTAAGTTAAGCATAGCTGTGATATTAGGGCAATATTTTTCAAAATAATCTTCAAGGGGAATAAAAGTCTTCATATCCACACCATAGGTAAGAACGTCGGAATCTAATACTGTCCAGCCGCCTATACAATCTGCATAATCTCCTGAGCTTAAGGCAAGGCTGTATTTTTCTTTTGCTACATCATAGGGGTATTGCTGTAACTCAACCGTAACACCCGTTTGTTTCTGCAATTCGTCCATCATATAATATTGACCAGTTTCACTGGCGTCATCCACAAACAGAGAAAATGTATAGGTGCCCGGGTCCGCAATAGGCAGCCCTTCTTTATACATTACCCCGTCAACCTTTTCCCTGCCATCTGAGGATGCAGTTTCTGTACTGGTTGCTGCATTGGTTTCAGCAGTTGATTTTTCTCCATCTGACTTTTTAGAAGAGCAGCCAGTTAATGCGGTAGTAGCAAAAACGGAAGCTACAAGCGTTAAAGCAATCACTTTTTTCAATTTCATATAATTTTCCTCCTGTTTACTATATATTATCAGAGTCATCAGATGTAAACTCCTTTAATCCTCCTCCAATGACCCGATATTTTAATATAAAGAACCGGAAACAAAACGTTCCCTCTGTGTTATTATCAGCCTTTTACAGAACCAATCATAACACCTTTTACAAAATGCTTTTGCACTAAAGGATACATAACCAATACCGGAATACTGGAGATGATAATCAGAGAATATTTCATTAATTCGGTGAGCTGGCGCTTCTGCTCGATTGCCGCCTGCTGCGCCGGTGTCAGTGCATTCTGTGCCAGCTGGCTGGCATTTTGCACCAGGATAGATCTTAATACTAATTGCAAAGGATATTTTTTTTCATTATCTAAATAAAGCAAAGCTGAGAAATAGGAATTCCAATGACCAACTCCGTAATACAGCACCATAATTGCTATAATGGCGCCGGAAAGGGGCAGCGCAATCTTAAAGAAAAATTGTGTTACACCACAGCCGTCAATCTGAGCTGCTTCATATAATTCTTCGGAAATATTTGATTTAAAAAAGGTTCTTGCCACAATCATATTAAATACACTGATTGCACCAGGAAGAATCAGTGACCACATACTGTCTAGGAGATGCATATTCTTTACTACCAAATAGGTAGGTATCATACCACCGCTGATAAACATGGTAATCATGTAAAAGACAGTAACAAATTTTCTTCCGCCAAACTTATCTCTGGATAATGCATAAGCGGTCGGAAGAGTAATGGCAAGATTAATCATGACACCACAAGCCGTATACAGCAGTGAATTTAAAAAGCCTGTGACAATCTTACTATTTTTAAACACTTCCGCATAACCTGCCAAGGAGAAACCTACCGGAAATAAAGCCACCTTACCACCGGCTACCGCATCCGGATTACTTATGGAAGCAATTATAATAAAATACAGCGGATATGCTACAATTAAAAATAGGAAGGTAAGGATTGTGAATATTATGGTGTCATAAATCACATCTTGTCTTGAGCGTTTTACTTTATTTTTTACTTTTTTCATAGTTACACCCGTTTGCATATCACAGGCTCACCTGTGATACTGCCACAAACAAAATAGGTTGAAAGAATCCTATTGTGGCATCCTTTCAATTCTTAAATTTTCTTTCAACCGTTATCCCTTCCCTTACCACAAGCTTACGCCAGATAATTTGTCTGCGGTTTTATTTACTGTAATCAGCAGTATCGCATTAACAACCGAGTTAAACAAACCAATTGCCGAGGAATATGAGACATTATGATCTACCATACCTACCTGATAGGTATAAGTTGAAATAACCTGGGATACGCTCAGATTCAAGTCATTTTGTAATAAAAATACTTTTTCAAAACCAATGGATAACATACTGCCGCAGCTTAAGATAAGCAGTATTGTAGCCGTTGGTACAATACTAGGAAAATCTATATAACGTACCAACTGAAACTTACTCGCTCCATCCATAACTGCTGCTTCATGAAGTTCGGGGCTTACACCAGCTAAAGCCGCAAAGTAAATAACTGAGCTCCAGCCCATTCCCTGCCAGATACCAGACCATACATAAATATGCCGCCAGTAGTTTTTATTGGCCATAAAATTAATAGCATCACCGCCGAAGAACTCAATTATATGGTTTACTACACCGACACTGGGAGATAAAAACAACACAATCATTCCGCACATAACTACGGTTGAAATAAAATTAGGTGCATAGGTCACTGTCTGAATAATCTTCTTATATCTTTTGTGCCGAAAGGAATTCAGCATAAGGGCAAACAAAATCGGTATCGGGAATCCTGCAATCAAAGCATATACACTAAGGATTAAGGTATTACTTATGGTGTCTGTAAAATATGGAGAGTGGAAAAAACGTTCAAAATATTTTAGTCCCACCCAGGGGCTGTTAAAAAATCCAAGCTTGGCATTATAATTTCGAAACGCTATTTGTACACCATACATAGGAATATAACTAAATATAAATGTAAGAACCATACCAGGAAGAACAAAAAGCCATAGCGGGATATCCACTTTCATTTTTTTCATAAACCCGGTCTTTTTCCTGGTCGTATCATTAGGGTTACTACTTTTCATCTTCATATATTTTTCCTCATACAATCATTTAGCAATTAATATTGTTTTATTAACGATTACGAAAACGCGGCTTTTGGCTTATAAAGGATTTTCCTTCATAAAGCTCATGAGTTCCTCCACAGTAGTAAAGGCTACGCTGGTAACGGTATCGGCACAGCCATAGTATATTGCGATACGTCCAGTTTTTGCATCATTTAAGGTCGCACAAGGAAAGACAACATTCGGAACATCTCCCACACATTCGTAATATTCTCTTGGTCCTAATATGTAATAACGGGATCTCATCTTAACCTTCCAGGGTTCTAAAAGATCTAACAGCGCACATCCCATACGGTACACCATGCCATTGCAGGTTGCTAAAACTCCGTGATAGATTAATAACCAGCCCTCATCTGTCTCAATGGGCACCGGGCCCGCTCCAATCTTGGTTGCCTGCCATGCTGAACGGTCCCCCCTGAAGGTTCCCATAACAAAGCGGTGATGTCCCCAATGTTCCAGATCCGGGCTCATGCTTAAGAAGATGTCTCCAAAGGGTGTATGTCCGGTATCACTGGGTCTGCTAAGCATTGCATATTTTCCGTTAATTTTTCTTGGAAATAAAACTCCATTACGGTTATAGGGAAGAAATGCATTCTCCAATTGGTAAAAAGTCTTAAAATCAAAGGTATAGCCAAGTCCAATGGTTGGTCCATGATAACCGTTGCACCAGGTTATGTAATAACGGTCCTCTATAAAACAAACCCTGGGATCATAACGGTATTCCCTGGTCAGGATTTCTTTATCGTCACCTATAAATTCAATGGGTTCGTGATTAATCTCCCAATTCAGTCCATCCTTACTAAAGCCTGCGAAGATATCCATGCTGACCGCTTTGCTGTCACAACGGAACACTCCCGCATAGCCATCTTCAAAAGGGATTACTGCACTATTGAAGATACTGTTTGAACTGGGTATTGCATCCGCCTTTATGATCGGGTTGTTTTCATATCTCCATACCGGATTGTTATTACCTGCGGGCTTATCCCTCCAAGGCATATCAGGCAAAGCCTTTCCTACTATTTTAGCCATTCTTTCCACCAACTCTTTCCTTAAAGTATCTCTATCTTAAATACGTGTCCAATAGGCGCTTTTTCATAATTTCCTGCCGGAAGTCTGAACACATACTTATCCTTTATTTTTTTGTATTCCACTGCTTCACCAGTTCCAACCATATGAACCGATTTAATTTCAAGAGGTAATGGGACACTGATTTCTGTCTGAACCGTATCCTCTTCGGAAGCATACATATAGAACGCATATACTGTATTATCTTTTCTGGTAAAAGCAACATTATCCTTCTTATATGGCGCACATACTCTTGTGCCATAGATTGCTTCTCCATATACGCTTAACCATTCACCCATGCCCTTCATGGTTCTAAGCGCGCCTTCCGGCAATCTTCCATCGGGCTGAGGTCCCACATTAAGAGCAAGATTTCCGCCTTTTGCAACAATATCTACCAAAAGATTGATAATCTCTCTGGGGGTTTTATAGGTATCTTCATAACGGAAGGAAAAGGATGTTCCCATAGTGATACAGCTTTCCCACGGAACACCTAAAGGTTCATCCGGAACACACTGTTCTGGGGTTACATAGTTCTCATAAGGACCTCCAACGGTTCTGTCGGCACTTAAAATCCAGGGCTGGAATTCCCTAATCTTATCAATCACCTCACCCAGGCGGATGTCCTGCTTTGATTCCTTGCACACCCAGCCTGCATCAAACCAGAGAACATCTATCTTACCATAATTGGAAGCCAGCTCAAGAATCTGATTCTGTGTAAACTGAACAAATTCTTCAAAGCGTTCTGGATTTTTCTCGGTATCATAAGAAGGTCCTCTCCAGGTGAAGGTTCCTCTTCCGGTTTCGCTGTTCCAATAGCTTGGTATATGCCAGTCAGCCTTTGAAAAGTACGCTGCAATTCCCATACCCTTCTTACGGAAACTTTCAAACAAATGACTGCAGATATCCGCATACTGGTGGGTATGATATGGACAATCTTCTGCGGTTATTTTATAATCAGAATATTTACTGTCCCACATGCAAAAGCCGTCATGATGCTTTGTTGTAAATACCAAATATTTAAACCCGGCTGCCTCTGCTGCCTTTGCCCATTCCTCCGGTTGGAACCGAATGGGATTAAAGGTTTTATTTAAATCAAAATACTGCTTTTTGAAGGTTTCTGCGTCAACCTCCCAGTCAATACAGTCCCGTGACCAATCTGCATCCTGATCACTAAGAGCCCAGGACTCCACTACCCCAATCTGGGAATAAGGTCCCCAATGCATCATAAGCGCAAGCTTCTGATCCTGAAACCATTCTAATTGTTTTAACACTTTTGGATCCGTCGGTTTTACGTAATCCCTGGCGGAACTATAATTATGTACTCCATCCAAGATCTTCTCTTCACTGCTATCTGTCATTTCTGTCTCAAATATTTCTTCACTCATAGATTTGCTGCTTCCTTCCTGTATGGCGTTAAAATAAATGTTAACATTATACTTTTTGCATAATCGTCTATAATTGCCTTATTTACTGGCAACTATCGTACCATTTTAACTTAACATAATTTACACATATAATTAACATATGTTTTAACTAATCATAACTACTAATTCTGGTTTTGTCAACATTTTTAATAGTATTTATCATTATTTTTAACATTTTTGTATGTAATATAACTTATTATTGATTGAATATATATAAATAGTTGGCAATTATTTATCTTTTTTAAGGGTTGTTAACATATTTAAAATTGTTAATGCTTGCTTAACATTGCGGTTTTGTTTATATTTGGTTAAGCAGTATTTTACATTTTTAATTTTCTTGGATATAAAAGTTAAAAATGCATAAGAAAAAGACCATTACACTGTTATATGTAATAGCCTTTTATTCACCATCATCTGTTATATGTAAATTCTATTGTTTTCCTAACTCCCTATATATTTTATGATTAAAATAAAATGCAAAACCACCTAATACTATAAAGGAAAAACTTTTCGTAATAAGTGCGGGCAGTGGCAGCGATACACCTGAAGCCAACTGACAGATTGTTTGTGGAAACATCATGATTCCTACCACAATACATAACTTTAAAATACAGGCAAGAATTAATGTCCCTAAGGGCTCTCTTCTTTTTACCAGATAAAGTGCAGCATAACATAGCACACTAATAATTCCCATATCCAACACATACGTAATATTCGTGGTATATATTCCAATCAGCGAAAGAGTAGTTCCCTTTATTATTGTAGGGATTACATCAGGCAACCACGCAACAATTAACGCAATTCCCGATAGGATTAAAAAGATATATATCCCTTTTGATCCCTGTATAGCTTGTCGTAATGATATGTTTTTTATATGGCCAAACATCCCAAATAAGGAGCAGGAAAATATTTGCATTACCAGATTTTCTTCTGTACCGCTTCCGCCACAGCAAATGGTCCCGGAATGGTATAAGCCCCGCGGTGATCACCAAGATAATCGCTGTCAAATACAATATCACTGCCATCAGGATTTTCAAAGCGTTCCTCTGGCTCAAACGCTTCACCAAGAATATCACTGTTAATGATTCCATTTTTAAAGTCATTGATAAACTTGTATACATTGGAATCAATGCTGTATTCTCCGTCTTTTTCAATCAGGTGCACATATACTTCGTGTTCCAAATCAACAAGCGCATTTGCTTCCTTCTCCCACTTCTTTGCGCCATTAAAATAAGCATTTCCATTAATCCAAACCGGCAGACGATTAAAATGATACTCCTGAAGCTTGAACATGTTTGGATATGGGTCTTTCATATCAAATAGCTTAATCCATTCCTCATAAGTGGGATACTCATCAAATACGCTGTTTCCCACCACCTGGTTATCGGCCATCATAAATCCCATATCTTCCTTAGCTTCCACTTCAATTACCGGATTTTTCTGAACAAATATATTGTTATAAACTCTGTTATCTCCATGAAGAATTGTCATAAAGCCCGAAACTTCCGTGCGGTGGGGGATATGATACGGGGTATATCGTGGCTGGTTAACACCATTAACATTCATATCCGTTCCGCCGCCAACCGAAGTAAACGCGCCTAGAATCAGATTGTGGACGCAGGCAACACCTTGTGTTGCTATACGGACTGCTGCTTTGGACATTAAAATATTATTATCAATTAAGGTGGGACCATGTCCGACTTCAATAAAGATATCCTGGCTCATCATCGTCCCAGGTGCCTTTGGCGTATCCGCAGGAGTTTCATTATCATGCATCAGGTTCTGGGTAATACGCGTTCCCTGTGCCTGCCAGTCACACCAGATTCCCATGGTGGAATGGTGGATGTGGTTCCGACGGAAGGTAACATCAATTGCCGCATGGAATTTAATTCCGGCTATTTCCGCACCGCCAAGCTGCTGCATATTGTTAATATGATGGATATGATTATCTTCAATGATACTAAAGACACATCCCATACGGCCAACAATACCAGTCTGTTCGCAATGATGTATATTACAGCGGCGGACGATGTGACTTCCGATGGTTTCCTTTGACCAGCCATGATACTGACCACGGCAGACTGCATCCCGTTCCATCTGGGTTGCACTCTTAACATGTTTTACTGTAAAGTAATGATCGTTTTCCGGATCGAGATATTTACCAAGAGAGATACCGCTGCATTTACTGTTGCTAATTTCACAGTCCTCAATAATCCAGCCTTTAGACCAGTGAGGTCCAATCATTCCATCCTGATAAGCTGCCGGCGGTGCCCAACTAGTAGCGGCTTTATTAATATGAAAACCACTTACGGTAATATAGGATTTTCCTGTCTCTGAGGGTAGAAAGCAGTTTCTGCGAACGTTAATCTCAACCTTTTCCTGGTTTGGATTCAGCCCTTGGAAGTTGGCATAGATTACCGTTTCATTTCCCTCCTGCTTTGTGTACCATTTATAAATAGAGAACTCCGGTTCCCAGGAAGGGGCGTAACGTTCCCCTTTGATACATTCCTCCAGGGTCGTAGTTTCATAAAGCATACGGTCATTTAAATACACCGCACCGGTGTGATTGTCAGGCGCGCCAAAATACCAGTCTCCATATACCAGGGTAGTGTAGGGATTATAAGAACCAAATACACCGTTATCGATGCGGCATACCCATACCTTATCCTGATATACTTCCCAGGTTTTGATTTCTTCCGCACCTGTAATTACCGCTTTCAGAGGTTCTACACTCCGGTAGGTAATCCGCGCATTTTCTTCTCCTGCATTCTTTGGATTGACATACTCTCTGTATACTCCCGGTGCAACCAGGATTTCATCCCCTGGCTTTGCAGCCTGGGCTGCATCATTAATACACTTATAGGGCATTTCTTTGCTGCCGTTTCCCGGTCTGGGGGCAGCTATGTTAACATATAATTTCATTCTAACTCCTATCCGTGTGCTTTAGCACACATACTGCTTTTGTTTTTTCAACTTATCCACCGCTTAAGAATTTGCTTCTTTTTTATCTTTTGCATTTACCTCTTGAACATTTAACTTAAAATAAATGATTAATACAAGGATTCCGGCAATTAGCGGAACTCCAGCAAACATGAAGGTCAGCATATTATTAACGGAAGCTGCCTGAACTAATTCTTGTGCATTAAAGCCTGATGCTTTTAAAAGCCATCCACTGATTGCGGTTCCAAGACCACCACCAACTTTCATACCGAAGGAAGTACAAGAGTACATACTGCCGTCAATTCTTTTTCCGGTTTTTCTAAAAGTATATTCGGAGGCCTCTGCAACCAATGCATTAAAGGTTCCACCCAGTGAACAGCAGGTTAAAAAGGATAATGCAAAAAGAATCAGCATAAAGGGAACATTCTTAGTAAGTGCAGCTGCGATAAAGGCAATTCGTATTACGACATGGAGACTAAAGGAGCCAAGGCTGACAGTGCGGATACTATGAAACTTCTTAATCAGAATTGGCACTAAAATCAGACCAATAACACTGGCGATAGAAGACGCCGTAGCAAAATCACCAAATTTATTACCGTCACCAAGCACATAGATACAAAAGTAAACCGCACCACCCATGGAAATTGCCATACTCATGTAAAAAACAGTGTAAAGAATCGTAAGCATATCAAAGTACTTGTTAGAAAGGAGTAATTTCATTGTTTCTACGAATCCAACCTTCTCCGGTGCAGCATCTGCTGCATGATTATTTAGAACCTCCTCAGGCAGTTCCTTTACAGAAAATACGGCAAAGGTATTTATAACAAGACCAACTACTGCAAAAATGATAGCAGTCACTTTCCAGCCTGTGGCTCCGCCGCCAAAATTCTCTACTAACTTTAATGTAAAATTAGAAACCACTAAATTCCCCAATGTAGAACCGATGAAACGGAAGGTACCTAGCTGTACACGCTCATTACCATTCTTTGTAATCAAAGCGGTAAGAGTGGAATAGGAAATATTATTGGCAGTGTAAAATATTGCATTTAACAGGGTATAGGTGATAAAGAAATACGCATACTGGACAGTTTTTCCCATTCCCAAAGGAGTAGCAAAGATTAAGATCAGACAAACGGAATTCCCAATAAAGGAACCAAACATCCAGGGTCGGGCTTTTCCCAGTTTGGTATGTGTGCGGTCGATGATACTTCCAAAGAAAATGTCCGTCACCCCATCCAATAGCTTTGAAAACATAATCAGGGTTCCAACCACCGCCGGATTCATGCCAACTGTGTTGGTCAGGTAAATCATAACAAAACTGGATAACAGTCCAAATACCATGTTCGCCGCAAAGTCACCAGTTCCATAACCAAATTTGTTAAACGCCTTTAAATACTTCTTCTCTTCCATAGTAAACCTCATTTCTTATAGTAGTTTCATTATTCTAAGTTCTTTTTTCTAAGTGCTTAAAAATTACCTTTTCCTTGTTGCTGTATTTATGTTATCATGTATATAACTACTTAGAAATATCTGATATAGCATATTTTATTAAAAAATGTATCCGAATCCGACATGGAGGTTTTTGTGAGCCGTCGAACAAATCAAGAGCTCCAAAAGAATGATAAACTTTCTCAGGATAATTTTTTAAAAGACCTGGGAATCCAAAAATCCTTTTTAAAATTCGGTAATTTCGGCAGTTCTGTTATTGAATATCTGGAAATTGGTATGCCCTATATGATTCTCTACGAATCCGTCATCGCAGGACAGGACAAGGCCGTTACCCTTGAGTTTACGGAAAGCCGTAAAAACTATATCTATTCCACCCGCAGCGCCCTTAAGGTTCTCGGGGAACGCCCTCTTCATGCCCATGATTTCTATGAGCTGACCATTGTGCTTTCGGGAGAGGTTACGATTCAGATTGAGGATGAATTCGTTACGTATCACGCCGGAGACTGCTGCCTTTGCAATCGAAATATCCATCACCGTGAACTTCAAGATCATGATTTTGAACTTCTTCTGTTTATGTTCAAGGAAGAATATATCCGCTCCGTCATTGAAGAAGACATCCTGTATGATGAATCTGGTAATATATATAAAAAAGACAACATATTCCACCGGTTATTTTTAAAAAATGAAAAAATAAGCATCTACACAGCGAAAGAATATATTGATTTCCGTTTAAAAGAAGAATTTGACCAGAATCTCTTCTTTTCCATTATCAATAGTATTTTAAAAGAACTAAGTGAAAAAAGATCTGGCAGAAGCTACCTGATTAAAGGCTATTTCTGCCGGTTCATAGAGCTGCTTACCAATCCCCTCAAGTATCAGGTCACCACCCATCAGGGTAAGCTTTCCAGAGAAGAAGAAATGGTTTATCAAATTTCCATGATTTTGGAGGATTGTCACGGGCATATCTCCAATGAAGAATTAGAACAACGGCTCAATTACAATCGCGACTATATAAACCGCATAGTAAAAAAGAGAATCGGAAAAAATCTGTCGGAATATAAAAGAGACTTCCTGTTAAAGGAAGCCTGCCATCTATTGCTTAAAACAGATCTGAAAATAAGTGAGATATGTGAAACTCTTGGTTATTCCAATCGGAACTTTTTTAATAAGCTTTTTACAGAGCAGTATGGGATTACACCTTCGAAATATAGAGCATTTAAGGGGGAGGGGATGTGATATTGACCAGAAACCCTATGACAAATCATTATCCCAAAGTAAACCGCATCAAATGCTCCTTTCTTATTGTTACTTAAAAACTTTATCATAACGGTAAGCAGAACACGCCAGTCCAGCTAAAACTGCATTTGTAATAATACTGCTATGTCCTTCCGAAACAAACGGAAGATTGCAAAACCACCCGAATTGAAATCCAAAGTTTCCAAACATATATAATAAAAATTGTAGTACCAAGGCGAAAACACAGGAAAACGCTAATACTTTGCCTATTTTATTATTTATCTTACAAACCATTCGTATCAGCATAATATAAACCGCTGTCATGATTAAAATTATAGCTGCTGACGGCAGCAATCCATATTTTATCATCGAATAGGCGATTCTGTAATTAGTTTGGTAGTGTACTGGCAGAATATCCTCCAGCTGTGTTACATCACCATTATCAATATATTGCATTCTATAATTATAATCGAAATCATCCAAATTTTTAAAATACCATTCACTTGTAAAATAAGATCTTAATTCATCTTGACTCAGATTTATTTGTCCTATTAGTTTAGATTTACCTAATAAGTCCTTTATCAATATACTATTATAAGAATCATCCCTGAAATTTTTTACTACTTTTTCCGGATAGAAACATTGTTGAAACTCACGTTTCCAATTCCCGCTAAAGGTTGCCAAAAATACTGCCAGCATAATACCAAAACCTATCAACCACGTGAATAATTGGTTTCTTACATTTCCTTCCAGCATACCTGTAACAACCATATATAACAAGGTTGAAGATATTGTTAAAAGTAATATGAAATTAGCCGACACAAAAAAATCATTAAAACGTAACGAATTACATAATATAATCGCTGCTACTATTAGGGTAGTTAATTGGATTGATTTATTTTTTTTGTTTTTATAGTAATATGCCATATTGATAATAATCGGAATAATCATAAGCTCCCATGCAAATAGAATTTGAGGCTTTCTCAATCTGATTAATTCTAATACAGATATTCTTTGAATCATAAAGAAGGCCAGACAAAACAGCAAGGCTCCAACAATTACTTTAAAATATATCTTATTGTTCTTTACTATATTTTCATAACCAAAATGATATGTAAGGAAGAAAATTGTTAATCCATAGAAAAAGTAAGAAATATCCGTAAGGGAGCTGCTATTACTAGGAAACCTCCTTACCCGAACACTGCCTGCTATACCTATACACATTAATAGTACAATTAATATCACAATAAAAGGATTTTTTTGCACCTTACGCACTTTGTTTAAATGAACTCCTATTTCAACTGCATTCCCCATATTTTCAATCGCTTTTTTTAATGCTGCTGAAGTCTCCATACCCTGAAGAATATATTCTGCTTTTCTATCTTCTATGTGGGCAGCCAATTCTTCCTTAATCTCATTTCGTACTGGCTTATATTGAATCTGCTCTACTACATCATCAAGAAATTGGTCTATTTCCTTAGTTGCTCCATACTGCAGTCCCATATCCATTACCCCCAATCACGAGATTGACAGCTTTCTGATAAGTATTCCACTCCTTTGTCTTATCTGCCAGTATTTTAGTACCTTTTTTGGAAATACGGTAATACTTTCGTATTCTTCCTGATTCAGAAACTTTTTCATAGCTTTCAATTGCCCCATCTGCCTCTAACGCATGCAATGCCGGATATAGGGTCCCTTCTTTCAAAGAAAATACATTCTCGCTTCTTGCTTCTAGCTCTTTAATCATCTCATACCCATACATATCCTGATTTTCTAATAGTTTTAAGAGCATCATCGATATACTGATATTCATAAGTTTTTTGTCCATATTCATTACTCTCCATACCTAGATTCTATAGGTGTTATTATACATAGTTTTCATAGGTATGTCAATATGGAATTAATTTCTCTTGATCCACTGCTCCTTGTTATGTATTGAATACAAAAACTTTCCCACACATCAGCTATTATTCTCTCTAATTCACCTGAGTTATGTAATTTATCCGATAAGCAAATATTCCTGTTAAAATAACATTTAAAACATCTGCAATTGGCTGTGAAAATAACACTCCCTGAACCCCAAAAATTCCAGGTAATAGTAAAACAAGGGGAATAAAAAATACTCCTTGTCGGCAGATGCTTAAGATGCCACCTTGTTTTGATTTTCCAAGTGCCAGATAGAAGGTACCATAAACCAGCTGAAAGCCTAAGGTTATGAATACAATGCTGTTCAAAATAAGGGCTTCCTGCCCTATTTTCATGACTACGGAATCATTTTTACTAAATATTTCAATGATATTACTAGAAAAGCAGATAATTCCTCCTGCTGCCAATATGCAAAAACAGCTTGTTAACTTTAGTGCGAACTTTTTAGCCTGTTCCACTCTGTCCCCTCTTCCTGCCCCATAATTATAACCTACAAAGGGCTGGAAGCCTTTGAGGAAGCCAAAGACTGCCATTGTGCCAAGTGCTATGACTCTAGCTTCAATTCCTATTGCTGCCACCACGGAATCCCCATAATCGGCTGCCACAAAATTAGTAATGCCTACCGCCACACTTGTCAATATTTGAAATACCATAATTGGAAGTCCCACCTGAAAGATTTCAATATATATTTTCTTTTCTATCCTTATATTTTTTATAGAGATACGGAAAACACTTTTCTTACTGAACATGTAGCTTGCATATAGTGTGGTAGAAACTATATTAGCTATCAAGGTTGCTGCTGCAGCACCCATAACTCCCATATGAAATCCGTATATCATAAGAGGATCTAAGCCGGCATTAAGGAGACCGCCTATTAGCATTGCAACCATACTGAATCTTGAAGCGCCTTCTGAAGTTATAATGTTATTGACGGTTACGTTAAACACATTAAACAGCAGACTGATTATAAAGACATAACCGTATTGTCTTGCATATGGAAGTATGGTTGGGGTTGCACCCAGGCTTTTAAGTATTGGGGTCATAAATAATAATACAAAAAGAATACAGATTCCACCTGTAAACAAACTGCTAATCAAAGCTGTTGAAGCACAATGATTGGCTTCTTTGTATTGTTTGTTCCCCAAAAGCCGTGATAAATAGGAGGAGGCTCCACTACCGAATAGTAATGCAATTCCAGTCATTATTGTTCCTAGCGGAAATACTATGGATACTGCCCCCATCTGTGCTATTCCTAATTGTGCCACAAAATAGGTATCTACCACGTTGTATAACGCAGCAATTAACATTCCCACCATGGTGGGTACTCCAAGCTTTATAAGTGCTTTTGATACTTTTTCATCCTTTAGTAAAAATAATTTCTTTGATTCATTTTCCAAAACCATTTCCTCTTTTCGTGTTTAGTTTATATACTGTATAGCATCTATACTTTATGGGTAAAAAAATTAAGCCTTTATTGTATTCATAACAAACGGAAGCAGTAATTCCAAAACAATGGATAAATCGGTAAGGGTAACAAAGAGTTCCGTATTATTCTTTTCCTTTCTTATGGCATGTTGCAGGAATGCCAGTCCATAATATATACTCCCTATGAATAATGCAGTGATACGGAAATTTATGTACACCAGGGATAAAATGCCGCATAATCCGGTACATATATTGGCAAATCCAAGCTCACGGATCAAGGGATAACTTTTGCTGTCTTCTAATTCAAAAATCGCTTTCGCCGTGAAGCCTGGTGATATAGCCTGCTTCATTCCACAGGTAACTAGTCGTAGTCCAACCCCAAAGAATACAAACCACTTTATCATGACTGCCCATAGATCTGTATCAGGGCTAATCATCCTATCAATTAAAATGCAGCCCATTGGCAACACATAAAAAAACAAAATAACTGATATCTCAAATAGTCCCATTTTATTTTGATTTTTCATCTTGATCGCCTTTTAATTTTTCATTCATCATCTCATCAAATAAATGAAGGATTTCTTCCATCTTTTCATATAACTCATCCGGCATTTCCCGAAGCATTTCGAATAGCTTTTCATTGGAAGCCCTATGAAATTCTTTATGCCCTTCATAAGCCTTTCTCCCAATCTCCGTCAGCTCAAGCCTCACTTCTGTATCTGAGTTTGGCGAAACTCTTTTTTTCACTACACCTTTGTCAACTAATTTATAAACCATCTGGGAAGCTGCTCCCTTCGTAATTCCCTGATAGGCTGCCAGGCGTGTGATATTAATATCTTCCATATCTTCGATTGCCTCAATGGTATGTATCTCCGCCCTTGAAAATGTTAAATCTGTCCCGTAGTTTCTTTGCTTATTCTCTGTTTGATTATATTTGTGGACTGTTCGCTCCATCAAAGCTGATATGGCTCTATAATCTCTCATCTGATTACCCTTCTCTATTGTTTAGTTTTTATACTGTATAGTTGCTAAACCTATGATACTGTCTTCTGTTATAAATGTCAATCTATTTTTTTCGATAGACATGGGTGTTCTATTTTTTTTGATAGTCCTGGGTGTCTATTTCTTAAGATAGTCCAGGGTGACAATTCCCGCTCCGACTTTCTATTCCACCGCTTATGCCATTGCCCAATTACCGCTTCCCTATATTTAAAAGAACACCGTTCAAAAAGTTAACCTCCGAACGGTGTCCGCCTACACATACAGATCTTGATGAAAATTCTTAATGAAGTTCAAAAACGAACCTCTTCTACTAATTTATACATTATGCAATAACATTACAATGACTTCCTAATAGAACTCTCCGTTTGACTAATGCTTTCGAATTCTTCGTGAGTCAGCTTCCAACTTAATGTGGCTGCATTGGAGGCTGCTTGTCTGGCATTTTTTTCACCCGGAATAGGGATTACTCGTGGATTGCTTGCAATCAGCCAGTTTAGTGCTACCTGTGAAATGGTTGCGTTATACTTATGAGAAATTCTATCCATAAGCTCAAATAAAGACTCAAGCTTTTCCCGCTCCAACAAATATGGCTTTGTAAAGAGACGTCGCATAAGGGGCGATGGGTCTCCGTCTTTGAATATATCTAGTTGTGTAACCCTAGCGATGCTACGCAGATTGGAGGGATGAGCATCACCGCCCACTCTATACTTTCCGGTAAGAACCCCTTCTCCTAAAGGGAGGATGGCTATAAGCGCAATATCAAGCTCTTTGCAGGCTGTAAGCATGCCATTCGTTTCAGGAAGACGGTGTAACAAATTATATCCAACCTGGTTGGAGGCCAGTTGAATATTCTGCTTTGCAAAATATTCATGGGCATACTTCATACGCTCTGTATTGAAGTTGCAGACACCAACTGCTTTTGCCTTGCCGCTTTTCACTGTTTCAGCAAGGGCATCCAAATACTTATTAAGTTTATGACGTGGAACGGGATAGTGTAATTGGTATAGATCAACTTTTTTCAGTCCGAGACGTTTTAGACTTCCATCAAGGGTGCTAACAATGTCCTTAGCTGAAAAGCGAGTAGATGGATCATAAATTTTTGCCGGTGAAAATTTAGTTGCTACTACAATTGGCCGGGCATCTTGATGATGAAATTCACACAGCAGCTGCTCGGATATCCCTCCTCCGTAACTTTCTGAAGTATCAAAAAAATTTAAACCTGCATCTAAAGACGTCTTATACGCCTTGAACAGATCCTCACGGGTAAATCTTTTACCATATCCAACAAGTTTTTCTCCCCACGCCACTGTACCAATCCCCATTGCCGGAACTTCTATACCCGTCGCGCCAAGTTTACGATATTCCATATTGTTCATCTGCAAGGCAAAATATCTACAAATACTTTAGAACAAAGGATGAAATCCTTCTTCTTATTTTGAAGGAAGACTTTAAATCCTTTATTTCAGCTTTTATTAAATCATTTAAAATTAATAAAATTTATTCTCTTTACGAAATTACAGATATATGGACATGCAGGCTGATAGAAAACGAACGGCTGTTAAAATTATATGGTATCCTTTATACAACCATCGAAAAAAATGTTTCACTAGAATCTTTAGCTGAGTTTAAAAAAGAAATACTTATATCATATCAACAATTAGTAAACTTTATTAGCCAGCTTTTTTCTGACGCCAGCGAGGATAATATAAATAATTTTATTTCTTCGGTACTTACCCTTGCTTGCGGATTATATTCATCAACAAAATTAAGTAAATTACAAATGGAGGCAACTAAATTAGCGGATGCAAATTATAGGTTTGCTGACTTTAAAGAGGTATATATGGCTTGCTTCTATCAGCAACTATATTGTTTAAAGCATTCTATTGAAATTAAATTAGAATAGTGGGTGTGGTCGTTTGAATATACTGAAATCTTTCTTTTGATGTAAAAATCATCGCATGTGATTTCCCTGATTTATATATCAGCTAATAGAATTACTATTTTATGTAATTTATTTGCATTTTTTGTAATTTCGTATTATTATAAAAAATAAAGTATAACGAAAGGAAGATTTTATGCAAAAATCACTTTTATTAACCCCACCTCCTTCAGAAACTTACCAATGTACTTCTTTCTTTATTGCAATCCTGATTGCACATCCTAGTATACAGAATTACTATTATAATAATTTTATTAACTTAAAATGTCGAAATTCTTCTGAATCTCGCAGCACTGAACTTACATATATCACCAATCATTGGGAATATATTCGTCCGTATAATTTTGCACAGATCGATGAATACAACCTCAAAAATATTCCTCGTAACCAACTTGTTCCATTGTTAAAAAAATGTATTGATGATAACAAATATCTTCTTTTATACATGGTTGACGATTACTATCTGAGTTATTCCGCCTCATACAAAAGCATACACTATATTCACGATACGTATATCTATGGCTATGACAATGACTCCTTTTTGGTGCAAGCATATAGTAATGCCAATCTACACCTGTTGAAAGTTCCAGCAGAAGAAATTGAAGAGTCATTATATAACATAAACACTGATTTAGATGTAACATTTAAGACTCTATATATTGATGATAGTAAAAATGTTGAATTAGATCTTCACACGATATATACCGAATTCAACAATTACTTAAATGGTGTCGCACCAAATGACTTAGAATCATTTGGTATCTACGGGATGAATACTTACAAAGCCTTATTCGAATTTTTGGAAATGATTCCGATACAAATGGAAAATTCAGAGAACTTACTAGATTACCGAATACTTAGATTCTTCTGGGAACATAAGGAATCAAGAACTATTCTTTTACAATACATCAAAGGCTCAATCCACATTGATGATGAAATCTTATTATTATGTAATAAAATTTCTAAATTAAGTTGTAACTTATTCAACCAATTCCTTAAGTATACAATCCAAAAAAATCCGAACCATCTTGAGAAAATGAACAACTATTTGGAAAGAATTGAAGAACTTGACTATACTTTTACAACTTCAATGATAGAGATTCTAAAGAGGGAATTAGAAATATGAGTACTCAGCCATATCTGCATAATTTAAAATCCAATCCAGTCTATTGAAGAGGGAAATAATTGCTAAGAATTATTTCCCTCTCATTGAACCGAATGTACCGCTCCCTTATATGGCTCTACAAACCTTTAACAACATTTCACAACATTTCTAAGTAAATGATCCAAAAAATGCAAATAAAAAAAGACCCTCGAGATTACTATATAAAACCAAACATTAACGGCAAATGAATCAATTTCCACATCCCATGCCAAGCTCCGCCTTATTTTAACTTATTGTACTTTTCCTTACTTCCATATGCCTTATTTACCGGATATTTCTCATCATTGCGTTTGAGTTTCTCCAGTACAATTTCATCAAGATCCAGTCCACAGGCATCTGACATAAGTACGCAATAATTAACCACATCTGCTAGCTCTTCCTTAATCTTGTCCATATTCTCCGTACATTTTACATCTTCTCCGCTCCATTGGAATACTTCCAATAATTCAGCTGCTTCTAAGGAAATGGATATGGCCAGGTCCTTGGGATTGTGAAATTGCTTCCAATCACGTTCATCACGAAATTGTAATATTTTATTTATGGTATCTTGTGTCATAATCTTTTATCTCCTTTTTGACGCTGCAAGAAGCGCTTCTCTAAGTTCCTTATCATAGGCATAAACATATAAGCCCTCTACACCGCGTGTCATCAGAACTCTAACCTCATGCTGTATTAAGGTTTCGCCAAACTGCTTTTTCGTACCATCGGATAGGGTACGATTTTGCGTCATTTTCTTATAATTCTTAGCTGTTGGATCAAAGATTACTTTTCCATCACGATATTTTACGGAAGGTCCTAAAATTACTCCTGCATAATTTAAATCAAATCCCTGAATCGTAAAGGTTGACCCCACCTCATCAATGGTCTGTGGCTGCTCTGCCCAAGAAAGTGATTTGATTGCACGTTTTTCTTTGCGTGATAATTTCTGCTCCAGCTCTCTGTTCCAGGGCTTATGCCAGGGTCCAATCAATACTTCCCAATATTTATATTTACTCAGCCTAGCTTCTGTTGTCGCTTTATTCTTATAGTCCCAATCATAGGTTGCGATCATACGGGAAAGACGATGATTCTCATCCGATGCCTTTTGCTTCAAAGCAAATTCCAGCTTCTCTGGTTCATCAAATATCTGAATATCGTATCCTCCAAGATTTGACGGTATATTAGTAATTATCTGATCCTTCGTGAATCCATCAATCCAATCTACTACCTCCTTGGAGGCTTTGATACGAAGCTGATTCGTTAGTTCATAATAATTATTGCTACACTTAGCTTGTTCTCTGAATTTATCCAAGATCTGTGATTCCCAATATTGTTCTGTTGTAAGAATTTGATTTTCATCAAACATGACAACAGTAACTCTTGCACGATCTACAATATCTTGCAGCTGATTATCACCCTGATAGGATTGTTTTCCTTGTGTTAATAGCAAATGTGCCTCATCAATAAAAGCAACATCCACCGGCTCTTCTATCCTATGATGATTGATAAAAGACGTAGGCTTACATACAACCTCTCCAAAGCGTTCCGTTAAACCAAGCTTTTGTGCAATTTGTGAATATACAGTAATCTGCTCATCATGATTTACCATCATATAGCATTGTAATGGCTCCCTATCTTCTTCCGCTGCTTTTGCAAAGATTTCATAGAAGGTGCTACTATTAAGAACTGTTTTTCCAGTTCCTGCCTCGCCTTCTATGAATATAAGTTGGTTTTTCTTTCCCGTATTTAATGCATCAAATACTCTTTGAATGATAATGCCTTTGATTTTCTCCTGATCAACTGTCAGTTTATGTAGCGGAGAGGCCTTATATACCGCAGAGTCTTTAATTGTACTTTCTCTTGGAAATAAATTTTTGTTATCCCTTCGTAATTTAGACCACATCATTCGAAAAATATCATCCATTTCACTGTCTGGATAATATTTGTTCTGGGGATTCCCCCTCATGTTGTGAATCTTTTTCACCCGGTCAACACTCATCATATAAAGCATCAATCGATTCTCTATATCCAAAGTCATGGATTTGTTGAAATGTTCATGTCCGATAATATATAAACTCGCATCAGCTTTCATGAGCTGTTGCTGCCATTCACCTGACTGATTATCGTGATGCTGCTTTGTTCTTTGAATAATATTATTGGATTCCCCAATATACACCTCATAATCCTCTGTATCTTTCCAATTATGAATATATACTGTTGGAAACTGCAGTATAATATTTTGCTCTTTTTCTGAAGCATTCGCTTTTAAATTGTTGTGAAACTCTTTTAATCCATTTGGATTGTTTGAGATTTTGTAGACGATTGGCTTTATCTCTGTTCCCATATATATTATCCTTTGTTAATTTTGTTTTTTTGCTCGGGGCGCGTTCCCTGGTTTTTCTATGTCCACTGGTTAAGCAATGCTTTCCTTTGATGGTTGGATGATTGCTGCTTTAAATCTTTCTTCTTTACAATAAATGTCTATCTTCTCTGTGAAATATTGCATTATACTGTTACTTCTGCTGTAGTTTTCATATTCCATATTTTTTCCTTAAAATCTACAACTTCTACCATTTTAGTATATTCTTATATACGAACATTTTCAACAAATTTTCACAGTTATTACGCTAATCTCATAATATTATCTGTTCCTCCTTTTAGCAAACTATGTTCTCTAAGATACTCATGTTCATTGATGAATTTCACTAGAAATTTGAAATCGATTGGCAATAGGTGCTCCGGTCTCTCCACTAATACAGGTTTACATATATACTAAGCTACTGCTGTTATCATATTTATATATTCTCATAGAACTCAAACACATTGGAATGGGTTTCTATAGATAATGCACAGTCATGCTGTAACTGGTAACGTTTAGAGGATATCCTATTCTATTCTATAAATTTGTATGATATAATAAAATATTAAAAAGGACTATCTGCAGGTTTTCGTGACGTAGCCATATTACATTATGCTTATAATGAGAGGGTATTTTGATATGAATACAATTAGTTATAGAAAATTAAATTGGCAAGATATTTCAGAATTTATAAGATTAAGAATGTGTCAATTACAGGAAGAAGGAGCTGAGCCAATATTCGATTTAGCACCTTCTTTATATGCTTACTATGATAAACATATTGCCGATGGCACTTTTGTGTCTTGGATTGCTTTATGTGGTGATGAAATTATTTCCACAAGCGGTATATCTTTTGTGGAAAAACCACCCTATTACAGTAATCCTTCCGGCAAAATCGGCTTATTATCAAGTATGTACACTTTAGAGCCGTACAGAAGAAAAGGAATCGCTAAACAACTGCTGGATCATGTAATGAATGAAGCAAAAATATATGGCTGCGGTGCTGTACATATTTCCGCATCCGATATGGGAGTTCTTTTATATAATAATTATGGATTCGAAAAAAATGGGAATTTTATGCAATATAAATTATAATAAAATCTGCAATGAAGTTGTGTCTTTAATTTACAAGATTAATAATTATTTTGTGCAATGCATTGTATTTTTCGTGCAATCAGCATATAATGTAAGTACCAGCAAGGAAGGGAGTTGATTGTATGGCTGGAACTACAACAAACATCAGCATCCGTATGGATTCCGAACTGAAAGCACAAGCGGATGAACTGTTCAATGAGTTAGGCATGAATCTGACTACAGCATTCAACATTTTTGTTCGACAGTCGCTACGTGAAGGTGGTATTCCCTTTGAGATCAAAGCAGATCGTCCTAACAAGGAAACCATTGCTGCTATACTGGAAGCGGAAAGGAATGCGAAAGACCCATCGGTCAAAGGCTACACTGATTTGGATGAACTGTTCGCAGATCTGAAGAAATGAGAGAAACCAAGCTGACCGTAAAGCTCACCACACAATTTAAGAAAGATTACAAGCTGGCTATGAAACGCGGCTTGAATATATCGCTGCTGGAGGATGTAATCACTCAGCTGGCTATGAGTGAAGCACTCCCGGAGAAAAATAAGGATCACGCGCTTTCCGGCGATTGGGTCGGACATCGGGAATGTCACATACAGCCAGATTGGCTGCTGGTTTACCGGGTGGATGATGATGTGTTGGTACTCACCTTAACTCGCACAGGAACGCACTCCGATATGTTCGGCAAATAAAGACTAGTTTACCGCCATATGGAAATTTGTTTCCTGTATGGCGGTTCACTAAATAATAGTATTCGGTTGATTATATTTTCGACCAGGTCAGTTTTAATCGAGATGCAATGTGCCTTTTACAGGATATTTCTAATTATTCATTTGATTTATCCAGTATAATTTATCAAGATTCAGTCTACAGGCATCCGACATAAGTACACAATAATTTACCACATCGGCAATTTCTACCTTAATCTTATCAATAATCTCCGTACATTTTACTTCTTCCCCGCTCCATTGGAATACTTCCAATGATTCAACAGCTTCTAAAGAAATGGATATACATAATCTCACTCCCTTATCCTAAGATAATCCTCTTATAATAAATCAAAAAAATCATCCTCTGGTTCCCCATCTAATGAATAAGTAGCTTTATAACTTGCAATTTGCTTTTCTTTGTGGTGTATCCACATTGATGCTGAAACCGTATTATAGCTGCATTCTGGCCAATTACCTAAATTCAATGATATTGTATGCACTTGTAAAGATAGATCGTTAATTCTTATATTTTTGAATACATCATTAAACTCTTCCGGATCATCAGCTTTATAATTATCCAACATTTCGTAAAATGAGTTTATTGTTTGCTCTTCAATTTTGTGTTCAAGTGCCCAATTCTTTAACTCTATGATATCTATTATACCACCCTTCTATTTGAGGTTTTTTAGTTCTCTATATATAGATTTCTCGTAATAGTTTTATATAGTAACATCTTTTTTGTTATTATACAATATTTTATGTTACTATTTTGAATTGGTCAGTTGTAAAACGAGATGCATTTTTGTAAGTCGATAATCTATTCCTTTATCGGTTGGTGTATATACCATGGTTTTAGAAGAAAACCTTAATACTTTGCAAATGCTGCATAGGTGAGTTGGTCCGCCAGCAATCCTTCCTCAATCGGTTCTTTGACTTAACACTCCATCAACAATTACGAATACCTTATCACAAAACTCCAACATTCTTTCATCATGGGTAACCATAATCGTTGCCTTCTGTTGTTCCTTGGTCTCTTTTGCTAATAACTTAACGACTTCAAAGGCCCTACTGGTATCTAAGCTTGCCGTTGGTTCATCTGCAAAGATTACCGACGGCTGATGATATAAGGCTTTGGCAATGGCTGCCCGTTGTCTTTCTCCTCCCGATAATTCATTGGGGTATTTATCTTTTAGTTTTTCTACACCAAGCTTTAAAAATAGTTCATTTATCCAGGGTAGGTTTACTTTTGTTTTCGTAATTTTATTATATAAAACCATTTGCTCCTGTATTGTTAAAAAAGGAATTAAATTAGATGCCTGCAAGATAAAGCCAATATTTTCTAAACGAAGTTTTGATTTTTCCTTGATATCTAATTCACTAAAAGGTTTGCCATTTAATAAGACATTTCCTGTGGTTGGCTTTTGCAGTCCGCCTAAGATAGTCAAAAAAGTAGATTTTCCAGAACCAGAGGGCCCTACAATTCCAATTAGTTCTCCTTCTGAAGCACTAAAACTTGTTTCCTTAAGGGCATTAATAACATTATCACCTTGTAAAAAATCTTTTGTCACACCAATCATTTCTATTAATTGTTTCATATTAACCTCCCATCTAAATCAGTATGTTGAAAAAACTGCTCTTGTTTTTTCAACTTAACTCCCTTTCGTGTGCTTTAGCAAGCTGTTCTTGTTTTTTTAACTTAATTCCCTATCGCCTTTAATGGATCTATTTTTAACACTGCACTCACTGAGAACAGTCCTCCCAAAAACGCAAATATAAAAAAAGCCGCTGTTATTACGAAATAAAACACAACATTTACAGCAAAGGGAATCACATCCGCTAATAATGCTCCTGTTACTAACGTTAACCCTAAACCTAAGATAATTCCAAATGCCACCAGTAAAAATGTTTGTATAATAACTGAGCCACCAATATATCCATTTGAAATACCTTGTGCTTTCATGACACCAAACATACTGGTTTTTTGGATGGTTAATACATATATAAATATTCCTAATACAAAGGCTGTAATAATAATCAGGAAAATAATCATGACAGAAAAAGTTAGTACTTGAGCCGTATAGCCTGGTAAGGTAGCAATATAGTCATCTGTTGTATAGCTAATTAAATCACTTGATAATTTATCTGTTTGACCCCTGACTACAATACCACTAAATTGGTCTTGCTTATTATTTGCTCCATAACGATACGTTTGCCAGGTATCTAAGTTCATATAAATGACAGGTGCTGTTTGATATGTACTCTTTTTAGAGAATCCAATTATTTCAAACTGCTCTGTGCTTCCCGTGACACCAAATAAATCTCCGATTTCATAACCTTCTTTTTTAAGCTCTTCATCTACAATAACTTGATTACCGGTTAAAGTAAGATCGTTAAGTTCAGGGGGTTTAATAAAACTATCATTTTCAATACCCCAAAAATACACATTAATTCTTGAATCCGGATTATTTTCTGAAGATGGATTATTAATTACGGCTGGAAACAAACCCAATTTTGCTTTTGAACCGGTTGTTTTGACCGAATCAAAATCCTCTTGGTCCATATAGGACATCATCATATTATCGTTGGCATCAACGGTTAAAATAATCTGATCGGAATTCCATTTTTCAATGGCATTGGTATATGAGGTAGCAAGACCGGTGGCTAACGACGTTAAAAAATATACTAAATAACTAATAAGAAAAATGACCGTAATGATTAGTGCAAATTTCGTTTTCGTATACTTTAATTCTTTCAATGCTAAAAACATAGGCTTTCTCCTTCTTACTTATTTTGGGATACTAATTTTTCAATATCTTTGGCTATTTTTTCAGACTTTACTCGCAGTGTATATCTTTTTAAGAATTATTGCAAAACTCACTCATACAATACTAAAATCAGTTTAACTTTCATTGTTTTGTTATATTATTATTTTTTACAATTTAATTGTATGCAATTTTTTATAATGTGTCAATACTTACTTTTTAGTTCATGTATAAATTATTTTGTATCATTCCCAAATGTATACAGTGAATGCTACTCCTTATCAATGGAGCTAAATATACAAATATATACATATATTCAAATATATACAAATATTATTAGACAAGTAATGTCTTAACAGAAAATAGAAAGAAATGTTTGATATACAAAGCCAGTACTATAAAGGTAAAGAAGGAAACAATGAAGGATAAGCAAAAGTAACTTACCTTTCCATTTATAGAAAGAGAATACGTGTTTTACAATAAAAATTATGCAATTGGGGTTGTAAAATTCCATGCAATCATTAATATAGTCATTATTATTATACCTAGCGTTGAAAGTATATCGTTTAATTTTATGGTCTTTATTTGTTTATTTCTTATAGTTGAAATAAACCTAAAAATTAACAGGATGAAAGAAATTGATAACAAAATAATATTTAGGTAAATAAAAAAATTAGTAATTACTATTGATGGTGACGTATTTATTCCTAATAGATAACTCATTAATAAAATTTGATTTAATGTAATTGCAAAACCGATCAGATTCAACAATATTGATATTACCCTTTGTTTTTTCTCTTCTTTGCTATATAATATTTTCTTTTTTCTATTTAATACAGTACTAATGATAAGAAACAAAGGATACAATAAAAATGCTAAAACGATAACTAAATATAGAATTCCTTCAACTATTAAGAACAAATTAGTATACGGAGGTTTCATTCTTAAGTATTCTTTCGCTACTACACCACCTTCATTTATTTTTGAAATATTGTTGTCTTTATCTTTTACAAAAAATATTTTATTACCTACCATTTTGACTACGTCTGATACATGTTCATCCTTAAGTTCATATAAATAAGGTTCCGTTTGTACAAAGGTTAAGTCTTTATACTTAATAGTATTATTATCAATTGCTTTTACTTTATCATTACCACTTAAAACTCCTAATAATTTTGTAACATCAGTATAATTTCTTCGTGAAGTTGAAAATTCCATACCATCTAGTTCATGTGAATCTGGTAAATTTATTCCTGCACGAATCTGTTTTGGTTCATTATTACCTAATAGCTTTTTAGTTAATCCATATGTAACATTTGTCTCTCCTGCATTATTAGTCAAAATAATTAGCCCAGTTTTAGTTGAAGGTGAAAATGACATCAACGATGTAAAACCAGTTTGAGCACCTCCATGCTGGTAATATAATACACCATCCATATATTCCCAAAATCCATGGGCACATCCTGTCATATCTTTATTTGCTTGATAAGTTGTTGTAAATAATTCATTCTGTATTGCTTGTTTTTCAAAAAGTGGTGTCTTATCTTTCATAAAAGCAATTGCAAAATTTGCAAGGTCAGTGACTGTTCCATTTAAAGAGCCATCAGGGTAAGCGTCCACATATGTCCACGAACTTTGGTTTAAATTACTATCATAACCCTTTGCCTTATTATCAACTATATAGCTTATATCAGCATATCTTGGATTAGCGGTAGTGCTTGTCATTCCAATCACCTGGAATATATTTTTTTCCAGATAATCATATAACTTTTCACCAGTTACACATTCCACAATGTATCCAGCCAACGCAGCACCAAAATTTGAATAGGCTACAACCGTTCCTGGTTTATATACTTGTTTCGGCATTGATTTCAAAAGTGCATCTTCTAAACTTCCAGACAATTCATCTTGATGAATTACATCACCGTCAAAGTACCTCTCCTCAAAACCTGCAGTATGATTCATTAAATCCAGCATTGTAATTGGCTTTTCAAACGATAATTTATGTTTTAGCTTTTTTATAAACTCCTGAGGCAAATAACTAAGTATATTTTCATTCAGATCAATTTTACCTTTTTCCACCTGTTGCATAACAGCTGTCCATGTGAAAAGCTTACTGATCGATGCGAATTCAAATACCGTTGAATTTGCATTAACCTTTTTTCTGTTTTCTTTATCCGAGTATCCATATCCTTTTGAAAATACCATCTTTCCGTCTTTTATAACTGCTACAGCTGCTCCCATTGTTGTATTACCTATATATTGAGACATATACTTGTCAATTGTATTTTCCATTCCATCTAATGACATTGTTTGAACAAGTGGAGCTTGGGCAGCATATACATTTGTGCTAGAAACTAACATATTTATTACTATACTTATAATTAAAATTCTTATAATGAGTAATTTTTTCATTTTAACCTCTGTTCTTGCGCACGCTCTTTGTGCATACCAAGTTTGTGGTGCGCAAGCACAAACTTGCGGTTGAAAACTTTATTTTTCAACCTATCCTCCTTAGTTAAAGTTGTAATTTTAAGTGAAATCATCCAACAGCAAAATCATTAATTTATTTCCGGTTAAATAGTATCAATCACAACCATCCTTCCATTCCCTTTTTGACTATGGCAGCAAATACACCTGTATCCTTACCACTGATACCAATATACAAGTGCAGGTTGTCATAATGACTGGTTATTACGATAAAATTGTATTATAAACTCCGTACCCTTCCCCAGTTCCGAATTGACTCTAATAGTTCCATTGTGTTTCTCAATAATTCTCTTCGATATAGTTAACCCCAAGCCTGCCCCCCCATCACTGGGTCTGGTAACATCTCCTCTTATAAATTCACGGAATGCATTATCTTGAAGTTCTTTTGACATACCTATTCCATTATCTCTGATTTTAATTATGATGGAATTTTCCTCTTCTAACAGTTCTACGGATATTATGGTTCCTTTTGGATTATATTTTAAGCTATTACTCAATAGATTAGTAATGGCACGATCCATTTCTATCATTGCTATCGGAAAGATAATTTCTTTTTCCGGTATATTCAAATCCAGATCAAATCCCTGCTTTTCAATCTCAATAAAGCATGAAGCAATGGCTTCTCTCAGAAATTCAGCAATATCCGTTTCTTTTTTCGCTATTTCGTAATTTTCCATATCCAGCTTTGAATAAAGAAATAATTCATTTACCATTCCATTCACCTTATTTGATTTATCAAGGATATATTGAAGGTATTTCTTTTTATCACGATCTTCCATTATCATATCTTCATTTAAGGCTTTTGCAAAACCATAGATGGTAGTAATTGGTGTCTTTAAATCATGGGATATATTCATTACCATTTGTTTTTTTCTTTCGTTTGTAAGCTTTTGTTCCGTTTCTAAATCCTGAAGTTTTTCAAGCATTGTATTAAAAGCATCTCGTATCATAAGAAATTCCCGTTCTGCTTTAAAATCCAGCTTTAATCTTGAGTTATCCTCCGTCATTTTCTGAATTCCTTCCGTAATCATTATCAAGGATTTTATAATTTTACGGTAGGTTAACCGGCTGTATAGTATGATGTTAATTATAATTAACAAGGAAATCACTAGAATACAGGCAACAACAAAAAACAGTATTGCAGCTTTGGAATTGCCAATTGGATCGTTTACTTCCATGTAGATAAATAAGGATCCCAGCGATTTTTTAGGAATCTTTACGATGCAAAAATAATCGTTCCCTTCTACTCCTTTAAAACTAGTTATAGAATAACTGTAACCATTCAGATGATATCCCGGAGTAGCCATATTATGTAGTTCCTTCTGTGAATAATTGAATTTATCATCTTCTTTCGTTCCAATGACATAAACGACATCTCTTCCATGTATGATTTCAACCCAACCTTTTAAATCTTTGATAAATTCTGAATCAATATTTTTATAATCCGGACGCACAATCCTGCTAGCGGAGATGACGGAAGGTATCTGTCCCTTTCCAAAAAGAGACATACTCAACAATGAGATGAGAATAACCCCTAAGACCAGAGTAATAACTAATGATACGATAAAAATAATATAATTACGAATTAATGTTCCATGTAGACTATTTGAACGAATTCTCAATTTTACCGTCCTTCGCTGTCAAAACGACCATCAAATTTATATCCTAAGCCTCTGACTGTTTTTATATAATACGGGTTTTTAGGATCATCTTCTATTTTCTCCCGAATATTACTCATATGTACCATAATAGTGCTGTCATCTGAATTATAAGGATCCTCCCATACCCGTTCAAAAATTTGTTTCTTTGTAAACACCCTGCCGATCTGTTGCATCAACATGGATAGAATTCTAAATTCTGTAGAAGTAAAAGAGAGTTCCTTCTCACACTTTTTTATAATACACCTCTCCAAGTCAAGAGTGATGTTCCCAGACGTGATTATTCTCTTATTATTTTCCTTAGGCATTACTTGATTAAGCTGATAAAATCTTCTAATCTGTGATTGAATTCTTGCTGTTAATTCTAGAGGATCAAAAGGTTTTGTAACATAATCATCCGCTCCTAGACCAAGTCCAAGAATAATATCATTTTTTGTGTTTTTTGCCGATAAAACGATAACCGGTATGTGGTACTTTTCTCTAATCCGCCGTACCAGTTGAAAACCATCCATGCCCGGCATCATGATATCGATAACCGCAAGATCACTTTCCGTCTCCTCAATCAGCTTCCATGCAGTAAGACCATCATAAGCTTTTATCACTTCAAATTTCTCTTTTAATAAATAAATTTCAATTAATTCAACAATTTCCTTTTCATCATCTGCAATTAAAATTTTTCTCCTCACTAGTTTTCATATGCTCCTTCCTACATACCATAGATTATACTTTCTGATAGTGATTATATATTTATTATGTTAGAAAATAAAGGTCATCTTTACTTTCCATCAGGCCTTCTAAGACCTAATCAAATGCTACTGTACCAGTGGCGCTAAATATTCTCTGGATTTTTTGATAAGCGTCGTCCAATACCTTCTAATTTAGATTTATAAACTACTTAATAAAATTAAATTCATGTCAGGAGGAAGATGATTTATATAAAGGATAACATAGAAACCTGAAGTTATTCTAAACTCAACCTAAAGATTACCTAAAAATGTCCGATTAAAAGGTGGGAGTAAAAGGTGGCTCCTATCCTTAACCCCCTGACTAAAAGGAACCATTGTAAGTGATTTAATAACTTTTTAATATAATTTTTTCAACATTTTACTAGTAAATATGCCAATATCCTTTACAACCTTTACTCCCCTATATTAGTCCATAATTTTTTGATAGGAATTCCCTAAATCATCATTAATTACTAAAGCTTCACCATTCGCTTTCAAAATTGAATCCTCTTTCAAAATTCTGGCACTATACTTCCACCCTTCCGGTAATTTAAGCCTTGATCCAAGGGTTTCAAGATCAGCAATTGTTAGTGTTGGATCTATCTGCTGTGAATAAGACTGCATTCTATATACGGAGCCATCCGGAGCTATTAACTCATAGACCATGTTACCTTTCCAGTATTCATATGTGGTCGATCGGTTTACAACATTTTCTTTATACGTTTTACCACCGACTGTACCGCTGAATATATTCGAATGCAGAACCGCACGTTGCGTCATCTCGATTCCTCCAAAATCAGCCACTTTTCCTTCCGCGGTTTGATTCGCACCTGCAATTTCATTTAACACCCAATACCTGGGACCATTTAGTATTACTTTCTTTGCACCATATGTTTTTGCCAGTTCCTCAGCATCCAGCTTTTCCCACAGTTCTTGAGGCAACTCATTCGATCCCATGGTATTATAGACTTCTACATACAACTTTGCACCTTTACTAAAAACCGGAATGATTTCTCCATATCGCAAATCTCTCTTGTCTTTCACATCGTCCATATATTGGGATTTTTCTACTTCTGGAATTCTATTGGCGAACTCCTTCATATCACCGCCGAACAGATATACCAGCACCCCTGCAGCAATTAACACTATAATAACGAAACCGATTAAAACTTTCTTCCTTAAGATATTTTTCATAATGTCATCCTTTCTTTTTTGGTTAAATGATACATTGTATCATTTGCATCTGTATTATATAATGAACTTAAGGATTAATCAATCCGATATCATTAACTGATACGAAAGCGAGGAATATGCATCATGAAAAGAACGAAACAAATAAATGAATCAAAGGAACTCATCTTTGAAGCGTTTATGCAATTATTAAAAGAAAAGAAAGAGGAAGATATTACTTTAACTGAGATAGCGGAAACTGCTGGTGTTGGTCGGATGACAATCTATAGACACTTTAAAGAAAAAGATGATATCCTTCTCTACAAAGTTAAACAGTACTACGAAGTTGCAAGACTCCAGCTTCAAGATAAAAAACTCTCTCTACTTGACCTCATGGAATTCAGATATAAGCTCATTTATGAATCACCACATATCGAGCACTTTTATAAAATAAATAAGTTACAATCCTTATTTGATGCTTTTCGAACAATTTATTCTTCTGATATCATGACCGTGCTCCCTCCATCAACGGATGCCTATACAATTGCCTTTATCATCTCAGGCATGGATGCCATCACAAATTTATGGATCCAAAACGGCAGAACGGAACCTCCAAAGCAAATGGCACAGCTCACAGCTCAAATTATTGAAAAAAATCTTTCAAACTAGATGTGTTAGTAAATACGAATAAATCCTTAAATGACAGTAATGATTAGTGCAAATTTTGTTTTAGAATACCTTAATTCTTTCCATGTTAAAAACATAGGCTTTCTCCTTCTTATCTATTTATCGGTAATACTTTTTCAAGATCTTTGGCTATTTTTTCAGGCTTTACTCGTGGCGAACGATCAAATTTTTTAGTACTTAGAAGAAACTCGTTTATTTTGGCACACAAAAAAAACTATATATGATTTTTCACATATAGATTCCATATTCGTGCGTTTTTATCAATACAATTTATTGTTCAGGGAACCACTCCATTACTTCACTAACTCGTTGCATAACAACGGTCCATTCAATTTCTCCTACAAAATAATTATCTAACCTAAAGGATTCCCATCTAACTTCCATTGCTTTGTCATGTAATATTCTCTCACATATCTGCATTGCTTTTTCTTTTGTAAAAATAGTTGCACGTTTCTTACAGGTAGCCAAAAATGCTCTATGTAACAAAGTCCCCTCTTGTAACTCCTCCTGTTTCTCTTTACTCAGAAAATAAATGTCATAGAAATCTCTCATTCTCGTATTCGCAATATCTCGACTAAGAACTATGTCATGATCATAGCATTACCTCCACGTATTTCATAATTTCATCTCTTAATCCTAGTTTCTCGGCATACATAAGCAAAACATCCATCTTCTTCTCTGAACTGCTCATATATTCCTTCATCGCCGTTTGAAAGGTCTGAACCTCGACATCACTGCGTTCCGCAACCATATCGCAAATGCATCTCTCTTTATCATAAATCCTTAATAGATTTCCATAATTAGACTCGACTTCAATAATCCCCATTTGATATAATTCTTTATGATATCTATGAATAACCAATCCCTTTTCTTTAAGACGAAAGGTATTATGATTTTTAGGAACGCTCACATGAATCTTTGAATACTCCCGGTCTGTCAAACCATGCAAATACAGTGCTGTTTCTCTGTCAAAAATCACAACTGGATTACTCATTTGAATAACATATAATTCGTCTAACCATGTATCTTCAGAGAAATAGATACCATGTGCAGCTTTTTCAAATTGATTTTCTTTCAAATATTTGGATAAATAGGTTTTCGAAATACCTGCTTCAACAACCTCAGCAGTAAAAAGATAACCGTTATTTTTCTCAGTCATAGCTTTAAGCTGTTCAATTTTTGTCATGGATATCATCTCCTTTGTTTACTTTTGTGTGAATTATACATCTAAATCGCACAAAAGTAAACCATATTAATTCTGTACTCTTATAAAATACTTCTCCCTCTTTAGAAAAGTTAATTCATATCTCTATTTTTCCCTTTTTTTATTGTAAAATACTATCAGGTTATGACAAACTCACTAGTGCCTTTAGTTGTGTTAGTGCCACCGGTTTCATTTTGTGTCATAAAAAAATCTTTTGAAGTCTTGCATCAAGACGATAGTTTTGGATAATAATCATAGTTTTGGTAGGCATTCCCGATGACTGTTCTGGTAACACAGTTATCAATAAGGGAGTGCCTTCTTTCTTTAGTTTATGGTCATTATACTCGTCAATTCATGGACAGGCAAGTTCGGTAGCTTTTGAATAAAATCCTGCAGTAAAAGCAATATACAATGGTTTTATTGTATATCTACTGGTTTTAATATATTTGCTGGTTTTAATATATCTGCTGGTTTTAATATATTTGCTGGTTTTAATATATGTTTACTAATTTTATCATCTTCAGTCCCGACGTTCCGGGTGAATATATACTCTTTTAAAATAGTCTCTGCTTTTCCTTCTTAATTTAAATCTTAACTTTTAGAATTCTTGAGACTATAATAAGTCAGAGGAATCATCATCGGAATTTGTGTGATCAAAATTCTTTTCTTTTACCTGACCGATCAGCCATATTACAACTTTCATCATGTATTTATTAAAGGCAATATCCTCCTGACCTATATTAATAACCATACCATCCAGTTCTCCTTTCTCCGCTAATAAATGAAAGAGATCATCGATAAACATAACAAAACCAGAAGTATCGTTACACTCCTGAAATCTTTCTTTCGATGTAAAAACCATGGCATAGGATTTACCTGCTTTATCTATTAGCCTATGGATATCCCCTCTCTCCGTACCTGTAAATAGTACGATATTATCTGCTCCTGTTGGAATCGTATCGCTGTTTACTGATAGAATTAACCCTGCGCATTCTTCTGATTCAGCGGCTATGATTTCTAGCATTTTGGCTAATGTATCACTGTTCTGGTTTTGTTTCCAATTTATTAGAGATTTTTCAATTTTTTCGTTGTGGAGCATGTATTCTATATACTCTTTTTGCTCTTCTTGGCTTATGCTCTCTGACATGATTTTCTTCGCCTCTCTTCCTATTAAGTGGTTATTTTAATTTTGAGTTATCATTTATATACTGTAGGCAAGATTCTACTTAAGTCTGCAAAATATTCACTCACTCTTTTAAATAACTTGCCGATATGTATTTAATCTTTTTGTCTCACTTTTACAACCGATTTTAATACATTTTTAGAGTAAAATCAATAAAAATGGTGCAAAAAGTGAGACAAATCATTAAACAATATTCGACATATAAAGAAGGGGGATTGCTATGCCTAAACCAAGAACCAGTTCTGGCGAGAAAAATCTTATCAGTGAACGTTTGATTGAGTTAAGAAAACAGAATAAACTTTCTCAACGTGATTTAGCCCACAAGCTTCAACTTGCAGGCTTTGATATGGATAAAAATGTGATTACCAGAATAGAAACGAACAAAAGATATGTAACTGACATTGAACTTCGTGCTTTATGCCAGGTTTTTAATGTAACTTATGATTATCTTGTGGATGGTAAGGAATAATATTTAACTTGTGTAAAAACGTGATGGAAAACTAGAAACTAATATTTTTGTCAAATAATATATTCGGATATTGATGGTCATATCGCAATGTGACACAATCAAGATTATTTAATAAAATATGAGGTGAATTGATGGATATAGTTAAAAAAATTGCTAAGTTAGTAGGCGTATCAATAATTTATAGTTATATATTTTATATAGATATATATTTCTGTCAAAATATTAACAACGATACTTTAAGAAATGTAATGCAAACTATTACATTAATAATACTGCTATATTTCTCGAATATTGGTTTGGGCATAAAAGGATATGTTTTTGAGAAGTATACTATAACTGCAAGAGTAATTACACAAATAATTATTCTATTAATGGTTTATTTTTTTAATGAAATATTATTTTACTTTGATATTATTAAATTATAACATACAATATCGATTTAGCCGTCATTAAAAGATGATAAGCGGACTCTCTGTTTCCGTTTCTCCGGAACTGCGGTTTCACCGCGCACGAGAATAATCAGTCACTGCATGTATAACTGGCTTGATTGAATTACCAATGAGCCATAACAGTTTACGCACCCGCATAGCGGGTGGTTTATTGCTGAGCGTAGATCCTACAATATAAAAAAGATATTGATAGAGACCTATAACATGCTCTATCAATATCTTTTATCGTTTTTAACACTCTAGTGTATTACATATTAAACTGATAATTGGTTTCATCGTACTCAAACCTCACTGCATTTACATCTGAAAAAGTTATCTCAAATATAAAGTGTTCGTAGTTTGCAGTACATAAAAAAATGAAACTATATAAATTGTCACTAACTTTATAATATGTACATAAAAAAATACTATTACTCTTTAAAAGATCAAAATTCAATGAACCTTTTACTTTAAAATCTTTTAATCCCATAAAATGCAACATTAAGTTATCTACTTCAACATCATTAAGCGGATTACTCCTTTTATCACCGTAGATTAAAACATTAGAGAAAAAACACTTGCATATTTTTTCTTCATAATCTACTTCAAACTTAAGTAAAATACTGTCCTCAAATACATAATTATTGATTTCCTTTAATATATCAGACTGTTGACTCTGTAATGCAACTTTTATATAATCATTCTGTTTTTTCAATAATTCATTTCTATCTCTTAAGTATAGTATATTATGTATATAATGAAATAATAAATTCAATTGATTATGCTCGGCGAAATCAAAGCTTTCACCCAGTTGGAGAACCTTAACCATGAAATTTACTAAATCTTTATTATAATAAAATTCAAAATCTTCATTTACAGTGTTATTTAATTTATATTTATTATATTCATTTGCAAATTTACTATTTTCTAGAATATTAACACATAATGAAACAACATAATCAAACTCAATTGTTATCATAATTATATACCCAGATACCATATATGTGTTAACCCAGGTGTACCGGAAGCATTCATTCTTATATGTACATGGGGTAAATTGTAAATTTGTTTACCAGAATTGTGCGCAGGATCCTTTTTATAACCATATATTGGTGATGCTTGTTGAGCAAGATGAGTTGCTATATTTATTTCATAAGTGAATACACCAGCATAAGAATTATTAGCAAGCACTTTTGTAATCGCTTTATCTATAGTTATCGGTTCAGCAACCCTTATTCCACCTAGACCTTTATAATCAACCAAATATGCAGACCAATATTTTGCACCTTGTTGCTTCTGGACCACTACAGCAGCGGTAGTAGTTCTCGCATTGAGTAAGTCCGATGCAGAATTAACATACCATGTGAGTATCAAATTATTAGCACCTACTGCAACTGCTGAATAGGCAATAACAATAGCTGTAAAGGTAATTAAACCCATACCTGCTATAAGCGCAACAAGATCAAGAAATGGAAAAGCACTTCCAATATTAATATAAGTGCCAATCGAAACTAATTGTCTTGCTATTTGATCAACCGTAAAGGTATAACCCAAACCTTTCATTAATTCCGAATAATCACCTGCATAACTATATGCCGGTGTAATAAGGCTTGGAGTTATATTTTGAGAATTATTGATTAAACTATCTGAATTTGGAAATTCACCGTATGCCGTATAATATTCATAATATTCTTTGGCTAAATTATCAATAATTTCTACTTCCGGGTTATTTAAAACATCTTTTGAGAATCCATAATTTAAATTTTCACTCTCAGAAACAGCAGAATATGAATTTTTCAGAATCTCAATATCAGAGTCACTTAAGTTTACAATTATATCTTCCGGAGCAATATTTTGTTCAACAGCTGTGTTTATCTTGTCATTCACTTTTTGCAATAGTCTTTGATTTTGACTTTTTATATCAGCTGCATTTACATGGCTAGCATTGATACAAAAAAACATAATAACACATAACATTATGGATGTTATTCTCTTAAAGAACCTCTTATTCATTTTTCCTCCCATGGGCTTTAGCCCTCTCAAAATTAGTTAATAGATATCTCGTTAAAAAGTATGACAGTTTTTCCTCCCTTCCGTAAATATTATACTTTATTTTACATTGAGTCCCAATTATTTTCAAGTTTTTACCAAATTCTTAATAAAATTGTAAGCTTTTTTATATTTTATGTTTTTATGTTAAAATTATAGTCTTATATTCATAGTATTTTTTTATCTCTCCTCCCAGTAGATTCGTTTCAACTCGACAATAAGAAAAGGACTGAACCCTATATTATCAGTTTTTGTAGTAGATTATATATTACTCATATCTACTATTAGTATATATACAATCTTTAAAAAAGCTATAAAATAAGTTGATATCCAATCAATGGATGCCCAATAACCTACCAAATAATCTATCTATTATTAAATTTATATTTTCCAAGCAACACAAAATCCCTGTAGCTATACAAGTTACAGGAATGCGAAGCGTGAAAAAGAAAAGTAAGCGGTAAATCATACGTACCGGCAACAAAAAAACAAAGCCGCCAGATGATGGCAGCATAGAATATATGGTTTTTGTTTTTAACAAGGTAAATGGTAAATAACCAGTCCTGCTCAATTTCCTCATACGCTCAATACCATAGCTTTTGACTACAGCACCTATGGGTGTTTTGCAATCTTCACCTGTATGCCGATTGCGGAAGACCTACTTCCATCTCTTAGAAAGCAGTTACTATAATTCTTTCAGTATCCTCTAGCATTCAGGACTCACTATGTGATAAACTAACTCTATATTAATATCGACAAATATTCTTGGATACTGTCTTGTGGCACAACTTCATCTTAACATAGCAGTTTCTTATTAATAACCTACGTAACACCTCTGATTATTGTATCACCCCTTTATAGCTGGAGGGTTAATTTTTTCATTTAGATATAGTTCATTAATTTTTGGTATATTCATAATATATAAAATCACTGTCCTCATTTATGTACTTAAAACCTACTTTTTCAAGAACATGCTGACTACGGGTATTCCTCAAAACTGTATCAGCATATACAATTTGCAAGCCCAATTGATTTACGCCATATTCTAACATTTTCTTTTCTACTACTGTACCATATCCTTTTCCTTTATGAATATCTTGTGTTAGCGCAATTGAAAGTACTGCTGTTTTCTTTTCAAAGTTAATGTTTTTATAATACACATTCCCTATTACATTAGTATTTTGCACTATTGCAAACCATCTTCGGTTTTTATCATGAATTTTTTTATCAAAATCTTTTTGAGCATTTTCTCTGTCGTATACATATGGTATGTCACACATCATTGGATCAGCTATATAATTCATTCTTTCTTTATGATATAGCTCTGATGTCATTGGTATCAATTTAATGCTATTTTCTAAAATTATTATTTCCACTTTCTACCTCCACTACTTTTTATAATTACTTTATCTGTCAATAACTCAACTTTCCCAACAGATATTTCCAAAAAATCTGCTTCGGTTATAGGATGTCTCATTTAGTTTGATTTATCATACGATTAGCATCTTTCTGTAATGGTTTCTCTTCAAGTGCTGATTAATCTTTTTCTTTGGAAAGAACAGTATTATCGCATTACTTCCAGTTGTCTATAATGTCCAGTGTTTTATCTCTGAATAAATTATTACAATTCTTAATGATCAACTACTTGCTCCATAAATCCAGTTTCTAAATCCACAATTTTTTGCAGATTGGTAAACCGGACGCAACACATTTTCCAGTTCTCCTGCAAATTCCGGATATTCTATTCCTTCTCGGTAAATACGTCGTCTTACATCATCATTATTTAGATGCTCTCTTACACATTTTTCAAATTCTTTATGTATCTTGTTATATTTCCATATCATCTCATAAGAGAAATACTCTACCTGAGCTAACCTTGGAAAATAAATTTCCCAATTAGGAAGCCTATTACTTTTAGAACTATTAATACTTTTTGTAGTAGGATGAAGATTCCACAATTCATCATGGGCAACATATGACCAAGGGACAAAATGATCAATTGAAATATCTTGTGAAGTCAATAGCTCATGCCCGTAAATATCATAAATTGGCTTTAGCGAAAGCAACAACTTCCAATACTTCTTAACCTTCTCCAGCTTTCTTTCCTGTGGTGGGTATAGCTTATCTGCAATGCCCGGTACACTGGGATTTTTTCGCTGCAAATAAATTATCATGTTATATTCAAGCCATCCTTTGATTATCTCCTGATTTTTTACAATATAACTTTCCAATCTTTCTGAATTATGATTGTCGTATTCATCCCGTTTAAAGCACTAAAATAATACATTAATCTTTTTTCCTGATTAATCTTTGCTACCAATGAACTCTCAGATTTCTTCCATACCTCTCCTCTTACCAGTTCCATAAATGGTGCCTGGAGTTGATATGGAACGTTATATATGTTAATGTTCTTTTTCTTTTTCGTATTTCTTGATCGGACGTATTCTTCAGATAATCCAGTATAATATCTTTTTTCTCTGCCGACTTTATACCACTGACTTTTTGCATATATAAAACCAATATCTCTAACGTATCCTTCGGTCCAAGTTTCAAATGATATTCCGTTACCATATACCACGCATCTGCAATCATCTCATCAATGAGTTCTTCAAAAAAAGAATCGACGTGTGAAATGCGAGTTTTGTCCCTGTATTATCTCAAAAAATAATAGATTCCAAGGAATCACGCCCAAAAATCAAATACAGTTTAACATTATCACTGCATATAGTATTTTTCAATTATTCCAACACCATATGCGTAAAATATAGGTATAAGATAATCTAATTGCATTTATTTCAACATATACTTTCTGTTTTTACTGTTTCCAACTGGTATAAGAGCCCCTTGCTCTACTAGTTTTTTTAATATACGACCAGACATTGTTTGAGATACTTTCAAAAGCTCCTCCACATCTTTTCGTGTGACTTCTGTTTTGTTCTCAACCAGCCCAATTACAGCCTGTTCCTGCTCAGACAATAAACCTCTTTCTTGCAATATATTTTTATTAGGGAGTGTAATTTTAAAGGCATTTTCAGAGATTTCAAACTTAGGCTGTAGTGGAAAACTCTGATAGCTTTTTAAAATCTTTGGGATTCCCGTTCCATATGCCTCTATCAGTGTAAGCCGATAGAAAATGTGTGCAAGATTTTCATTGCGAGTTATAGAAACACCAAGCATAATATCATCAGCCGAAATACCTCTGACCAGCCCACCCACCGATATAAATTCGATTCTATCATCAAATATGCTAATCAATGTGCTCGCACTATAAGAATAATCCCGGTGGACTAAAGAATTCAGCAACGCTTCTCTTAATGCATCTTCCGGATAATCCCTCTTGTCTATCCGGTGAAGCCCGGCAAATTCCGCCCGAGTGCGGTTATACTTGGAAATGTATTCGTATACCTCGTTCAGCTGCTGTAACAGTGAACCATTGAATTCATGCCGATCCTTAAATACCGATTTGTCAGTTCCTTCAAATACGGCTGCCTTGACGGTATGCACACACTGATCGGAAAGCAGATAAGCAAGGTTTGTATAGATTCCATCTGCATTAACAAGTTTCAGTGTTTTGTATTGTGCCGTGCCAAAAGGAACCTTTCGAGAAGAGAATTCCCTTTGAGCAGCTTCGAAGGTGATTTCTTGATTTAAAGAACGCATATCCTCATAGCTGTCCCCATCTGTCTCCTTAATCATTTTTCGAATTGCACTTTCCGATGCCGGTACCGTGGAAGCGCCCTGGCGAACAAATACGCCTTCAGGACGCAACCCTTTTCCTATCAGATAATAGGGACTCTCTGTCCCTCTTTGTACTATAATTTTAATAATTTTCTTATTCTCCAACTCTCCTGTCTCGTATGAAGTAAACAGAGTAATATCCGGTTTAACTGAATCACGTATCATATTGGATAATTTTAAAATTTCATTATCTGTATTCTCTATTCCAACGATCTCTCCAGAATCTTCAATCCCAACATAAACAATTCCTCCATCTGTATTGGCAAAGGCTATTACTGTTTTACGGATATCATCGACCACCTGTCGCTTTAATTCCAGATTTAATCCTTCTATAAACCTCATATTCAGACCTCCTTTTTCCTAACACACATTCTAACACATTCTAACCATTCTCGTCAACGAAATGTGTTAGCATTTTTCGACCACATTTTTCAGTCAAATGAAAATTATTCTTTCACAATACTGCAAACCCACGCGCCAGCACAACATAATGTGCTTTATATCTTGATATTCCTCTTTATATAGCGGTATACTTCCAAGAATAGTATAGATGTACTAGAATAGTTTTTTCCCAAGAACAGCACTCAATAATACTTAAGTTTTGTCAACTCTTCTTTATTAACAATCGTACTTCATAAATTTCAAACTTGAAGTAAGGATTGTTTCTGTATAGTGTAACTCAACCGACAATCAAGTTTTCTATTATTTTCTTTAAAAAACCAGACTTCAGTAGCAATAGTTGTTCTACGAGGCTGGACTAATTATCACAAACACACAGTTGCAAGCAAAACGTTTTCAAATGTTAACAATGCCTTATATTTACTGTTACAAAGATGGGCAAAGTGACCTGCTCCCTGTTTTCGTATACAGGGAATGTTAGTAATTGCTTGAATGTTTCAACGCATATTCTTCCGGTGTCAGGTTGTCAAGGGAGGAATGGGCCTAACTCGGTTATATTCCAGCGGTCAATTTTCAAAGATTTCCTGTGTCTCGGACAGGCTGTGAAACCAATGTTGGTTGAGACATTCCGTACGGAGTTTTTCATTAAAGCTTTCTATAATAACTGTTTTGCATGGGCTTCCCCGGATCGATAAATATATGCTCCACTTTGTGATCGTACGCCCAGGCATTCATAACATTGCTCGTAAATTCAGAGCCGTTATCCGTCAGTATTTCTTTGGGCAACCCGCGTTACTTCATCAATGACGGTCAGAACCCGAATGTTAGAGCCATACTTAGCCTTTTATAACAGAAAGAATGGCATTATAGTTTTTAAAGAACACTGTCATTTCTCTTGTCGATGTTTTTTCTTTTAGGCAATCGCTTTGCCACGTATCCCTTGGCACTTTAATATATGTATTTTGTGGTGGCTTAATGTTCTCTGCAAAACACTGATGTGCAATACTATTGATTGGGACTTTGCTTTGGCGTTTGGGTAATATCATCCGACAATTTGGTGATTTTACAGACCACTGAATAATCCCATTTTCTGCCCAAACAGCCATAAAACTTCCTTGTAAAAAAGCAATTGTACGAATTACTGACGCAGATAACCGACACATCGTTAACACGATATTTTTTTGGTTTCTTGTTATTGTCGCCCTCACATCCCGTGATTTATCGCATTACTTCCGGACTTCTATAATTTCCAGTGTTTATCTCTAAACAACTCATTATAATTCTTCATACTCAACTACTTGCTCCATAAATCCAGTTTCTAAATCAACAATTTTTTGCAGATTGGTAAACCGGATGCAACACATTTTCCAGTTCTCCTGCAAATTCCGGATATTCTATTCCCTCTCGGTAAATACGTCGTCTTACATCATCATTATTTAGATGCTCTCTTGCACATTTTTCAAATTCTTTATGTACCTTGTTATATTTCCATATCATCTCATAAGAGAAATACTCTACCTGAGCTAACTGAGGAAAATAAATTTCCCAATCAGGAAGTCTATTACTTTTAGAACTATTAATACTTTTTGTTGTAGGATGAAGATTCCACAATTCATCATGGGCAACATATGACCAGGGGACAAAATGATCAATTGAAATATCTTGTGAAGTCAATAGTTCATGCCCGTAAATATCATAAATTGGCTTTAGCGAAAGCAACAACTTCCAATACTTCTTAACTTTCTCCAGCTTTCTTTCCTGTGGTGGGTATAGCTTATCTGCAATGCCTGGTACACTGGGATTTTTACGCTGCAAATAAATTATCATGTTATATTCAAGCCATCCAGAACCATATCCTATATGTTGACAGCATGTACCCGCAGCCGTACTGAAAGGCAAAAAGGAAAGCCCTGATTCTTACCGAAATAGAAACCAGAGCCTTCTGCTCTTGGGATAGTTTACACAGCTGCCCCTACTGTAAACATATTAAATTTTCTCTGATATTTCTTGCAACTTTGATAAGAATATATTTGCATGTTCGACTTTTGGTTCAAAATCATATGTAAATGTATAACTTACATCATCACTTCCACCATATTCATCACTAGAACGAATACAAGGCTCATCTTTATAATATCTTTTAAATTCTTCTGTCACACTATCTATTAGCTCTAGATAATCATCACTTCCATTCTCTTCACCATAAAAAGGATTATATAATTCTGCAGACATAATTAACCGTTTGTTTTTTACATTGATATTTGCCTTCACATTTGAAAAATTAGTATCTGACTCATAAGAGAAACTATCTTCATCTTTAACAAATCCCGACTTCAAAAGATCATACTCCAGTTTTGTAGCAATTACAAGCTCTTTACGACTCAAAGTACTTACTAATTTTTGATATTCATCTTCAAAATATTTCTTATAATACTCCTGCAACACCTTCTTTTTTTCAATCTTATTCTTTGCTTCATTGATTTGTTTTACCGGATAGGCACTTTCATTATGCATTATCTTTCGTATTACCAAGTAGTGCAATTGACTTCTTGTATTTGGAATAACTATATCAATACCAAACTCTTCGATTTTTTTATCAAGCATTTCTATTTTCTCATATACAGGTCGATTAGCTATTTCAGTATTAAAAGTACTATTTAAAATTAGGTAATTAGCAATCGTCGCAATGTATTTTCGATATTTTCTAGGAATCTTGATTTCAATATCAAGTGTTTTGCCATCATTTAAATATAAGGCATATTCAAATTTTCTATTTACAATAAAATGCTCTATGTTCTTATCACCAGTTGTGATATTTGCATTCTTAAATACATCCTCATCCGGACTAATATTTCCACTATCCCATGAATATGCATCATACATGCTAAAATATCGCCTCGCCATATATTGACCACTTTCAACAGTATATGACTTGTTTATTTGAGCTACTTTATCAAACCCAATTGTGCTTATAGTATCCGAAACATATTTGTAACTGTATTTTCTTATTGCGTCTTCCCATTTTTCTTGTAACAATCGACCAGCAATTTGTTCCGATCCCTTCCCTCTTATGCTCATTGTGAAAACGCATGCAATTGCATTAATATTATGTATTATTTTATAATTATTTCTATTAACAAATTCTGGTTCCAATACTTCTAAATAATATTTCATCACCATCATTTTAGGAACCAAATCATCATTTCTAATAATTGAATTAATAACAGTATGAGTATTCAGAATTCTAGTTTCATCAGAAAGTTCTCCTTTTTCTGTATAAAACAATTTTTTGAACTCGTCGCTTCCTCCTGTTTCCTGATTAACAACTAACAACAAGAAATCCAAATAATCATTGAGATCTCGTAGCATCTTAGAATAAAATTTTTCGTTCGCAAATAAATTCCATACGAACGTACCAGAATCATATCTTTTATCGTTAAGATTAATATTTTCTCGAGTTTTATAATCCTCACCTAATTTTGTTAGCTTATATCCAATTTCCTTATTGACATTACATATAAAATACTGAAAGTAAAGAACTTCTCTTGTATACTTAACTTTCTTCTCTAACTGTATACATTTATTTTGAATATCAACCCATTTCCCTGTCATTTCATCAAAATCTTCTTTAAATGCATAAGCTCTTATTATATCCAACTCATCTAAATGAACACCCTTATTATTTACATCTATAAAATAGTCCACACAAAATTTACGTCCTGAATCTGTTTGTTGTGAATTATTAATTATTATGTTTATATCACTCTCAAGTAACGCTGAATAAAGCTTTTCTTGATCCGGTTCTGAAAGCAAATCCACTCTTTCAACAATGCTTTTCCAAATTTCTTTAAAATCTTTTTTTTGATCTAATACATCACTTTTCAATAATGCATCATATAATGGTTTATTTTCATTCTCAACACGCGAATAATCAAATCCATAATCTAGTAATTCATTAAACTTTTCAAATGATTGATTATCAATTTTACACAAACCGTCTATATTCTTTTTGTTTGGAACCACTATTTTCAAATAAGTAACTAACATAGTTATAACTGTTATTCTCTGCTGCCCATCTATAATTTCAAATTTTCCTTCCCATGATGTACTTAAAGTAATTGTTCCCAAAAACTTCTTCCCATTTTGAAGATCATCTATTAAAATTTGAACATTTTCTGAAGACCAACGAATTTTCCGCTGATATCCAGGAATAATATAAACACGACTTTTCTCGAGAGGAAAAGGTCTAGTACGATTTCCCACAATTTCATATACCGTTGTTTCTTTCAATGAAATAATATCTTGAACATTTTTTATTGCACTAAGGTTACTCATTGATACAGTTCTCCTCTTCTGTTAGTATCTATTTGCTATGTCGTCTCATTAACAATTTGTATATTGCAAAGTAATGACATTCACAATAAGTCTAATTATACCAAAAAACAACAATAATTGAAATGAGTAATAAAAAAAAGGTTGTAATCTGTTCTTTTCAGATTACAACCTAAACTACTATTCAATCAATTTATTTCACATACTCCTTTATCCCACTAAGCTTAGCATAATGCCACATTCTCTTTAGCAAATTGTCCGTGTATCTGTTAAATTCCGTTTGAATAACAGTATTTTGCAATAATTGTATCTTTCTATTTCTATCTTCTAATCTATTAAGATAATCCTGGCTAGGAACTCGATTATTTTTTTTAACATTGCACGTTGGACAAGATAAGACAAAGTTCCATATCTTATCATCTTTAACGAATGACCATGGAATAAAATGATCCACATGCATGTTCTTCTGTAATTTCTTACCACAATAAAAACAAATATCTTCTTCAAATTCTCGTCTAAGGATTTCTCGATATACAGAAAGATTTTCTCTTCTTGGTGTTGAAAGTTCAAGCTTATCGATAACTCTTATCAAGGCATTATCATCATTTATCTGTTCCATGAAACGAGCCCATGAATAATAATTCAATCGTTCCAGCTCTGCCTTATATTTTAACATAAATTCATATACACAGTAGTTAAGGGTTATTCCATCATCCTTTAAGTCAAATGAATATAAGATTCCGTCAAAATCATCATACAGGGCACCAACAACAAACTTTTTACACTCTGCTGTCACTTTTTTGATAATTGAAGATTTTGTACTTTCATCTATAATTTCAAATTCCAACAGTGCCAATGTAGGATTCTCGGCAACTGCTGTCATCAATATAGTTTCAACTTTGGAATAAATGGACTTTCCATCTTTTCTCATTTTTTTGAGACCATATTTAATGACCAAGTTCCAATAATTCTCAGGAAATCTCGAAAATAATTCTTCATAAGTATACTTGATACCTGTCTCTGTATTTTGTCCGTTGAATACATTATCAAGCAGTGACTTAACCAGTCCAAATTTATAAGTATTTCGTTTTCTGCTCGAATCAGAGAATACATAGTTAAACAAGGACCAGATTCCGTCTTCATTAACGCTATATTCAGTTATTGAACCATTTTTCAGCTCCCATCCAGCCATGATTTCTCCTTAAAATACTAATCCTTTTGCAACATTTACCACTTCCAGTAATTGACTGATTAATTCATCTTTATTTGTCTTTGCTCCCCAGCTTAATCGGATAGCTGAGGAAATCCTGTCTTGGTCTAGCCCCATTGCTGTCAATACATAGCTTGGACTATAATCCTGTGATGTGCATGCAGAACCGTTTGAGATACTACAATATTGCTTCGTAGAAAGCATGAGTGCCTCTGATTCTACTCCGTTAAAACTTACATTCAATGTATTCGGCATACAAAAATCTTGACTACCATTATATTGATAAGCAAGACCAGATTTTTCAATTAGTTTTTTTACAATTTTTTTCTTTTCTATCATACTTTCGATATTAGCTTCATATTCAGTTTCAGCCAATCTACAAGCTTCCCCAAGCCCAACAACTAATGCAACCGGTATTGTACCTGGTCTAATTCCATGTTCCTGTTGACCACCATATGTAATTGCTTTTATTGGAGGTAGCTTATATTTTTTCTTTCTAAGAACAAGTGCACCAATCCCCTGTGGTCCGCACAATTTATGTCCACTCAATGAAAGCATATCGTACTTTATTGCTTTCATTTCAGGTACTAGCTTACCGCAACTTTGAGTTGCATCCACATGAAAAAAGACACCTTTCTTTGATAACTCTTCTCCAACTTCCTTAACCGGCTGAATTGTACCTGTTTCATTATTGGCATGCATAAGGCTAACTAATAATGTGTCCTCTCTAACTAAACGTAAAACTTCATCAGCGTTAACTCGTCCTCTTTCATCTGGATTAACAAGGTCTATCTGGAATCCCTCATTTGCTAAACTCTTTACAGTTTCTAACACAGCCTTGTGTTCTATAGTCGAAGTAATAACATGCTTTTTTCCAGTTTTATTCGCATAATCAATAAGTCCTCGAATTGCAATATTATTACTTTCAGTCGAACCGCTTGTAAAGAATACTTCTCCCGCATTGACACCGAGCAGAGAAGCCACCTGCTTTCTTGCATTTTCTACTAGTTTTCGAGCATGATCCCCATAATCATGCGTTCTGCTATCCGCATTTCCATATGTATTTCTATACACATCTACCATTGCATCCAGTACGCGTTCATCAACTGGCGCTGATGCATTGTAATCTAAATAAATTCCCATTTTTTAATCCTCTATAGTTAAATTCATTAAATCATCAAGATTCTTTATAAAGTTTGTACCAGATAAATGTGCTATTCCTCTTTCAACATGAAGCTTAAAATATTTAGCCAGTGTCTCCTCATCTGTTGGTAAACTCATTTTCTTGCACCAAGCAATCATCAATGCATCATAAATATCACTATACTCACCACCAAAAGTAAACCATGACATTTCAACATTGCTGTCTGAAACTATTGGCATATCAGTAGGTATCGTATTCTCTGAGAGTGAATAACAAAGAGCCCATCTACAAAGGATATTCCAATTCTTAATACCAGTTTTTCCTTTTAATCTTCCTAAACGATCTTTCGAAATGCTAGATAACTTTATCTGCTTTACGATCATGATTCACTACCTCCCCATCCGAAATATCCTGGTGTTATCGTTGTATTTTTTGTTTCATCGTTGTATTTCAATGTGAATTCATCCCCAACACTGTTCTTCATCAATGAATAGTAGTTCTCATCAATCTCTGAATCTGTTGACAGAATAATTGTTTGATCACTAGCTTTCGGAAAATAAATTTTAATCAATGCCTGACGATGAGATGAATCAAGTCTTGATAGCGGAGTATCAATAATTACTGGGAGTTTTTTCTTTGAACAAATTGCCAATGCCCACAATAGGGAAATTACCATTAACTGTTTTTCACCAGCCGAAAGTCTTTTTTTAGCAATTTCCACACCTTCGTTGTTCATATAATGCAAATCCAAGGATTCAGAATCCATTTTGATATAGTCAACAAGTTTCTTCTTATTTGCAAGTTTTTTATAGCATTCTGTCATCGTTTGTGCTAATACATTCGTTTTTCTTTCTTGCAAGCGAACTCTGTAAAGTTTTATAATCTCAATAGCCATATGAGCATATTTTACAGTTCTTTCATTAGAATCTACCGACTCAAGAACTGACAATATTCCTTCAGCATACTTTCCAAACTCAGATTCAGCTATTACTTGCGTTCCATGTAATGATGTTCTCTCCTTCTCCAAAATGTCGATTTCAATTTGCTTTTTGGTTATCTCTCGTTCTTTATTTCTAATAGCGTTAAATAAATCTTTTAAAGATTTTTCATCAATATCAACAGATAATGAATTATCAATGTCATCAACATTTTTCTGATAATTATTACGCTTACTGATCAAAGATTTTGCTTTGTCACCACATCTCTGTAACCCATCTATATTTAACGCATCTATTTGAAATAAATTCAAATCTGAAAGACGGTATACATCTTCTTCCTTACTAGCACTCATTTCTTTTTGCATAAACTCAATAAATCCAGTGATCTGATCTGATTTTTCACTAAATTTTCCATACGTGGACTTAATCTTATCCAATGCCATCCTATTAAGTTTTCTTTCATGCTCAATTTGACTCTGATTTTGAATGTCCCTTAACAACTCTGAAACAAGAAGCAGTGGCATCTCCCCAGCTACAAGTTCAATTAATTGCTCCTGGCAGCTAGCAACGGCAGCAATACTTTCTGCCCTTTGTTTTAAAAGCATATTCTTTTGTTCAAGAATACCCCCACCTTTCACGGAATATTCAACGTTTAATTTTTCTAGATTTAGCTGTAATTCCTGCATTTCCAGATTCAAGGTCTGTAATCTTTCATCTGCTTTGCCTAACGCCTTTTCTGCTTCTTCTTTTACAATTCTAAGCTCCTCTAATCTCTTTAAATCCTGATTTCCATTGTTTTCCTTGCTGATTCTGCTAATTATCCTTCCGATATCTCCTTGCAAAATATCCAATACAGTTATTCCAAGCATAGCTTTAACTGATTCTTTCATTTGTTCGCTTGTTTCTTCAACTGCCAGTTCTGCAATTTTTTCACCATCAAAGAAAAAGAAGCTTGATAACGCACTTGGTAAAATATTCTCAACAAACATTGCCCAATTATCTGTAAGGAATGTGTTCTCTTCTCCATTCTTCCTTACACGGATTTTTTCTCTTACTCGCTGACTATTTCCATCCCATTCTCTATGTACACAGTAAACTTCCTCCTCAAAATCATCCATTGAAAACTCAATTTCAACATATGATTCCAATGAACCATCAGCCCTGTTAACATATGACTTCAAATACTGTCCATATGTTGTATATTTGCTCTCTGTATATGCAAAAGAATTTGATCCATAAAGTCCCAATAAAACAGCTTCTAAGATGGTCGTTTTACCTCGACCATTCATTCCTCCAATTAGGATTACAGGCTTATTCCCTTTAAATTCCAAACCATTTGTACCTGCATAAACACCAAAGTTATGCATAATAAGTCTCTTTATTCTCATTTACCAAAGTCCTCGTCTTCATCAGATTCTTCGTCTTCTGTTGGCTCATCATACGTACTATCTAATGCTTTTTCATGATATTTACCACCTAAATCTTTTTTACGTGCCATTTGACTTATATAGTATTCAGTTGCATCCTTTTCATCTTTATAGAAAGTTCTTTGAATACAACTTTCTAAAGCATCTGCCACACCTTTTCTCTGATTAAGGCGATTTGAATGATTCACAATATCTATAAGACTGTAAGCCATCTCAAATGCCAATTCTTCATATGGATACAATTCATCTACTACAGACTTCAATATTTCCCATTCCTCACTCTTAAAAGCTTCTAGAGCAATCCATTCTGGATCTTCAAATTTTTTTCCCATCACTTCTTGGTATATACGAGGTAATGTGTCATCGAATTCATGTTTATCATTAACCCAAATCCGACGAATATGTCTCAACTCTTGTAAGGTGATTAACTCCAAATCACTAAATTCTTCTGGCCCGTTTTCATTGATATCCTTTTGAATTTCCAATAATTCTTTGAGCCATTCCTCTCGAATTTCCTTCTTGTATGGTCCATGATGAAGCTGCTTGTAACTGCCTTGAAGGTATCCCTGCATTTTACGAAATGATCTGCGTTCTCTATCATGCTCTTCATCGCCAAATTTATTTCTAAATTCTAGCAGTGCTGACATCCATGCCTTTTCATCATCATTTGATATCATTGCTTCCATAGATTTGTCTTTTTCCACCATAGTACAAACCCAACAACCAAATCTACTCTTTCCACAACTTGGGAGTCCTTTTTCAACCATCATCGGACATTCATTATCAGCTGTCGCACCACGATATAAAGTGAGTAACTCTTTATTAGAATATCCCCATGGATTCTTATACTGCATTAGGAAAACCCATACATCATTGTCATTCCAATCTTCCAAGGGTGAAAAAACAAGCTCATTTACCATAGATTGATTAGGACTTAATAACTCCCTAACCCTCTTCTTTTCGTAGTAAGCCATTGTTTTTGCTCTTCGTGCACTTTCTGCTTTTCGAGTACCAATGACCATAATGATTTCACCATGTTCTGCAATTTTTTCCTTAACAAATGTATTTACTGGTTGAATTTTAAGTCGATCTGTACACCAACGCAGTTTTTTTCTTGGAAAAGGGTAGCCTCGACCAACAAAATTAACCCAGAATGTATTATCCATTGCAGGAGTCAGTCTATGAGTTACAAATGGAAGTTCTTGGCTTAGGGCAGCCTCATCCATTATATGTAGTGAATTCTGAACCCATTTTGAGATAATAGGGGATTCAACCATTGTATCTGTGTTAATAATATGAACCTGCTTCTTTAACTGTTCTTTTGGTAACTCTGAAAGAGCAAGCCATACAAGCTGTAATGTTGCAGTGCTATCCTTACCACCTGAATATCCGATTACCCATGGAATATCATCACATAGGTATAAATTTCTTACTGTTTCCATCAACCCATCAATGATCTCTTTGGTAATTGTTACTTCCTGCTTATTTGCTTCACAGCTTTCGCATTTTTCTGCCATGATTATTTCTCCTAAACGTTTATTGAATTGATAAATTGCTTTTCTTTTATTTTTTCTTCATCGGTCAATCCTAATCCGATTTCCTTTTTTATTTCTATAGCAGTCAGATTAATCGCTCTATTGCTTGGAATAATTTTTCCATCTGCCCTAATAACTCTCAATTTCCACTGAGATGCGCTTCTCTTCCAGTCGATTTTTTTCAAATTCATCAAGTATTTTTCCATATCTTCTTTGCGATTCTTATAAAAATATGATCCAATTACACCAAAAGATTGTATTACAACGCCCTGTGTTACAATATAGTTTTCCCTTAAATCTACTTTGGATATCTCATGATTTGTAAGTTCTTTCCACTGCAAAATATTTTCAGATACCACAGACCAAAATCGAATCATGAACTCCTCTGCGTCATCTGCTAATTCCATATTACCTACTATTTTTTTATTTGCCATGTAAAATGTGTTTAACGTAAACAGTTTTGAAGAGAATTTTCCAAGGTTATCTTTTTCTTTATCTGTGTATTCAGATAAAAATCCAACATTAGTTACAACGGTTCTGTTCACAACAGCTAACTCGTCTCTTGAATCATAAAGTTCAGATATAGAATTGGATGTCTTTACAGCATGCTTATTCAAATCAGTAAAAATCTGCTGACTCCGTGCCAACCCCAGATCTTCATAAAACACAACAGAAATTGTTTCATTTCCTAACGATACATCTTCATTTATTGCATCGAGAATAGCAGCCTTTCTATGTTGTCCATCATTAATTAAGAACCGAGCATCCATTGATATTTCAAGTACTCCTGTTCCCATTCCATCTTTACTCTCATGAAATTCATACTCTCCATCTATAGATGCTGCTAATGCCGAAAAAACATACGAATCCCTATTTTCTGTAATATATCTACTTATTACTGGTATTCTGGCTTCATTTAACTTTCTCTGAGCTCTGTATTCCGGAAGAACATACTCATCTTCATTTGGAAATATTTTCGAAAGCATCTTGAGCGGTACCATTGCTATAAAATACTCTCTTCCTGCCTGTTTTCCCCTTACCACTGGAAATTTATATGCGTAATCCATAATGCCTCCATCTCAAAAATGCTATACTTAAGTATACTACTTAAGTATAGCATTTTTATTATAATAGTCAATGTAATTCTTTGTACAACTCCCAAAAAGCTTTATCTTGAACATAGACTGGTTTATTGTTTCCAATCTTAACAATACTATGATGTTTTGTTAAACCCTTTATTGAATTATACAATACTTGATTTTCCTGACTCTTAGTCTCTGTCTTGAATACAAAATCTACATCAGAATTTTTAAGGTCTGATACATTATGTACTACCCAGGTAAGTATATACTTTGCATAGTCATCTTCACCGCTTCCAAAATGTTTCAAGAACTGGGTGGAAAGAATTGTTCCTACACCAAATTCTCGTCCTTCTTTTAAGATCTTTTTCAGAGCTGAAAAACCTTCACTCATAAAGTTATCTGCTTCATCAACCAAAATTATTTTTGTTAATTGTCGGTAATTTTCCAACATTTTGCTTGATCCAGAGGCCTGCATTTGCGTATAAAATAGATCCAGGGTAATAGCAACAATTAAGCTCTGTATATCTGAATCGTATCCTGATAAATCAATAACTACAACACCTTGTAAAATATCAAATAATGATTTTGTATTACTTGGATTTGCCTCAAACACTTCAAACTGATGAAGTTTATTCATAGCTGCAGCTAAAGAGTCATTTTTCTTTATTTCTTCATCATTCGCATATCTCTGATAAACCTGATCAAATGTTGGTGTTTCGTTATCCCATGTAGTTGCATTCGATGGCGTAATTCCACTTGCTTGATAAGTTTCAATAATACATTGGAATAACGTATCCTGCTGTTTTGGTCCTAATCCATACACTTTTGATATTGTATCTTTAAATGCATTAGCTGTATGAATAGGAAGCAGCGGTTTAAACACAGATGATTTGGTTAATGCTAACGGATTGAACGGAAGATGATATGGTTTAAGTATTGTTGCATTTGTAGTCGTAACAAAATCTGTCTTGCTTTCGTTGTAATCACCCTTATAATCAAAAATCAAAATACCTAACTTCTGACCATCTACATTATGATCTTGATCACGATATAATTGAGCAATGAGTGATTTTGTGAACTGTGTTTTACCTGTACCCATCGTACCAATAATACCTGTATTAGTATGGAAAAGTTGTGTTGTATCATTTGGTTTCCATATTACCGGTTTGCCGTCTTGCGCATTTGTACCGAAGAGTATATGCATGCACCTTTCTTCATCTTCCACGTCTTCTGTAGTCGAATCCGGTTGTGGTACCACAACTTCTGGTTTATCAGGTTCTTCTCTTTTTGATTCAAGAATTTTCACTGGATCAGGTTCTATTTTGTCTCCATCTCCGCTATCATCTGGTCTATCCTCTAATTTTGTTATAGATAACTTTGACAAATCTCCTGTTAGCTTATCAACCACACAGTCATCTAAGATAAGTAATTCCGTGTTTTTTTTATTTCGAATGTCCTCATAAATTTCATATACATCCTTCAATATTAAACCAAACTCGTCTATTTCTGGCATTTCAATGAAATTAATTGCATCTTCTTTAAATGAAGTTCTTCTTGATACTAATGCTTTCCTGAAAGATAGCACTGCTCCTTTTCCTATCAATTCCTGAATATCTTCAGATAAAACATATTTTTCATTTAATAGGGCTTCTCGAAATGTATCTAAAACAATATCCCAATTCTGAGTGTCATCCACGTGGTAAACCTGCATTTTCTTACAGCTTGTTACAAGCATTTGCATTAAGAAATTACGATTTACTTTATAAAGAATTGTATTTATCATCTCTCCACCAGGATTAAATGCATTGTGAAGACCACTGGCAGTTGATGAAGCCTGTTCAAACGCTTTTTTTATTACAGCATTATCATTATTTCCTGTCTTTACCTCTGTAGGGTATAAATATACCTTTGGCACATCTCCACTTCGATCCAAACCAATAAACAGCAAGTCATCACTTGTTGGTCCTTTCTCGAATCCAAGATTTTTAGCCGAAAGAATCCCCTCGTCTTGTGACAGTCCTGCTCCGCCAGAAATTCTTAGCATTTCCTCTAATGATATCGGAATCCAGACAATGTCTTTATGTTTTAAAAAAGCAAGCATAAATTTGATTGTGGCAACAATACTGATTTTCTCTCTACTAAATGTTGAATCTTTATTTCCTTTCTTTGAAGAAACCAATCTAAGAAGCCAATCACCATTAACTGCATTAAACAGATTTATAATCTTATGGACATCTTCCACTTCCGCACTCACACCTTTTGTCTTAAGGTATTCCTGAATAACAAGAGAATACTGCTGAGACTTATGCGTAACGGTAATTGCATCATATCCGCTACTCGATGTATATTGATCACTATAATGTATAATTAATAAATCACTGTTTGCTTCTTTTTCACTAAAGAAGTCTAAATCAACTTTTGGATCTACAAATACCACCCAGTTTGAATTCTTGTAGATGTAGTCCATTTTATTTTCTACGAGCTCATCAATCTGTGTAGAAATACTCGTTCCAGAATGATACGGATTTCCAGTTGTTTCTACTTGCATCAGCGCATTATACAGTGATGAAAGCCTGGTTAGAGAAGTATCTTCTGCATATCTTACTCCATAACCAGTTCTATATTTATATCCATATTTACTTGATGGAATTCCCGACAAAATTCCTCCAAGTGAAATCCCTGTTTCGATCTGATTCATAGTAGCCTGCTCTGAAATAATCTCTGATTCCATTTCATAGAAAGAAATATGCGCATAATTATAATTTTTACCATTATCTTTATGGAAATAGCATTCAATATTTTTGGAAAGAATTCCTTCTAAGCTATTCATTGATGTTCCATTAATAACAAATAACTTCTGCTCTGCTAAGTATTCTTTAAGTAAAGAATATTCTTTTAAATTTGAAAAAGCATTTCCTGTAATATCATCGGTATAAATGTGAAGTTCAAATTTAGCAAGACGCTCAGCATCAGCATTTCTATTAATAGAATGGATGAAGAACTGCGCCAGTCCAATAAAAACTTCACTGCAATCTCCAATATTGATAAGATTTACTCTTATTTTCTTGTTATTGATGTCATCAAATATATACCTAAAATGAGAAATAAATTCAGAGATTTTCTCTTCAATCAGTTTAGGTACATACCTACGACTTCCTCGGTATTTCTTATTTTCTACAGGCGCATAGTATTTCCACTCTTGAGAATAAAGCTGATCGGACACCTTGTATATCTTCCTCATCCGTTGTATATATGGCAGAAGGTTAATTGAATTAAGGCGATCCATTACAATATCTGTTGCATATTCTAGACCAGACTCGTTCAATAGAGTTAGCTGATATTTTAAATTAAGCGGATGAAAAGGTGTTAATAGTATCTCTTCACTATTTTTTCCCACAGATAACGTTCCTAGATATAATGCATATTCCTGCTCCTGTGATAAATTTTCTCCATCACTAAGATTTTCGAAACATTCTTCAAAAGCTTTTATAAAATTCTTTACAGAATCCTGTAAATCGCCTCCAAGGTAAGCCAGGGTTGGGATTGTACGATGTAATTTAAAAGCAGACAACATACTTAAAAATGCATCTTTAAGAGTTGAGGAAATCGTCAAATCTCGCGAATCAATCTTTATAGAATCTGACACATAAAAATTCTTTACATTTCCACAGAGGATACTATTATCAATAATATCCTGTTCTAATCTTAATTCTCTAAGTAAATTTGCCTTTGCAAAATACTCCTGCGAATCGCTTAAAATGGCTCCATCATCAAACTCAAAGCTCTTTTTATTTGATAATTTATCCCTTAATATCTTTCTTCCAATAATTTCAACACTTTTTACCTCATCTGGAAACAGTATAAACGGCACAAGAACGCCTGAAAAATTAACGTCTATCTTTATTCCACTTCCAAAGTTGGATATTTCTTCTTCTGAAGAATAAATCAACAACCTTTCTCCATAACCGCAGCTATAAATCTCGTTATCTTCTAATTTACACGATGAAACTTCCACACCATTCTTATTAAAGATAAGATTAATTCCTACTCCTGCTAACTTTATACGACTGTTCTTCTTTGTTTTTTTATAATCAATAGAAAAGCTGTGTTTTACTGTTGAATACATAAACTCTGGAGAAATATCAATAATGCATATCTTAAAAATATATGTAATGTCATTGGCTTCATCTTTAATCTCAATTTTATGAAAGGTCATTCCTTCACGATCAAATAAAAAAATTATATTCTTACCCGCTTTAACATATTTAGAATCATCCGCCATAATACCGCTATTAATAATTTTTGCATTACAACTCACTTGAATATGCATATTAGCATAATGCTCCGGATTAAAAATCAGCAAATTCTTTGTACGTTTTTTTGCTGTTTGAGAGCCTTCATTTCTTATCAAAAATCCGTCATCAAAGTTAATGGTATTAAATGGTAAATCACCATAAACTTCAATGTCATCATTCTCTATCTTTAGAGGATTTTCCATTTTAGCCTGTTTACGTTCCATTGCAGCCAAGAGTTCAGCGTATGTAAATAATCTGCTCCAATTTTCCACTTCATCTTTATGTGCTTTTTCTATTCTTACTATCACATTATCTTCGAATACTTTTGCCAGTTCAATTTCGAGATTTCCAAAACGAATTCCTCTATCTATTTTTTCAAACAGCTCGTTATTATTTTTTAACTCTTTATCAACTTGGTTATTTCCATAATGTAGATATTCTTTTTTCCCATCTACTGAAAACAAACGAAATCCCGGGAAATTATTTGTATCAATCTTTCCACTACTCATAATAGCAAGTAAGTCTCTATATTCATAAATTGAAGCTTTATCGCTAAAAACATCAGCATCTCTTCTCTTTAATTCGAACTGTAGAATACGCTTTTCAGTATTAGTTAACTGTGTGCTTTCATTAACCATATTTCTAATTTCAAACATTAATTGATCTGCATAAAAAGGCATTCCGCTTGATGACATATCCCTAGATCCACTTTTTGCGCTATCAATTGGATTTGATGAAATCATAAGCAATGGCTTTTGTTCATTATTTGCTGCATTTCTTAAAGTGGCACATAAAAAATCATTAGTCATTCCATTGATTTGTGACGCTATAATAACCTCATCATCAATTACTTTTAAAGTATACGTTTTATATATCGATTCATCTCCACATAAGTATTCATACTTACCTATAGACTGATTACTTGTGGCAAGATCTTTTAGAGCCTCTGTAACCTTGATAACCATATCATCATTATCAAGTTTCAGACAGAAACTTTCTCCTTTTAATAAAGTTCCTTCAGATGCTGCAGTCTGAAAGTAACTATTTATTTTTTTTGCTATAAAATCATAAAATTCGTTTAACATACTGTGCATCTCCGCTATCACTCTTTTTATCAATCAGGTTTAATTTAGTGAAAAAATCTTGTAAATACTCTTTTGAAGTACTATCTAAATATATACCTCTATATTCATATTCTTTATATAATTCATTCAATCTAATTTTATCTTCGTCTCTTAAACAAATCTTTGTCAAAAAAATTACATCTCTCTCTGTCAGATTCAAAACCAGACCAGATTTCTTTCTATTTTTTACCCAACGACTTTTACAGAAATCAGAAAATTTCTCATTATAGAATTGATTTGCTCTTTTACGTTCCGTATTCATGAACTGTGCTTCTACACATCTATATAAATGACGTATTGCTTTTTCTGTTTCAGTTAATCCTTGTTGATATGCAATCTTATCAAAATCTTTATAGTCTCCAACATAAGAACAATATGTCACCTCTGCCTTAGCTACTTCTCCTGCTATTTTTTCGTCTATCTCTTGGCTTTCTTCTGCCATTTTACCAAGAGAAATATAATCACACATTTCAGATTCTGTCGTCTGATTTAATATCTCCAATGTAATCGCATGACTAAACATATGACTAATGCTGCCTTGTAACTTTTCCCAGCCTTCTATACAGCACATTCTGTTTTTACTGACTTTTTCCCAATCCAGTGCATAATATAAGTTTACTTCGCCATCTCGCTCACCCGAGCAATAATGATCCAATATAATACATGTTTGCGAAACATAGTAAAAATAATAAATAGCAAAGAGATTTGAAATATCTTCTAATGATGTCATTCCTGATTCAAGCATAAAATAAAAATCTTTTCTGAATCGACCTTGAATGTCTGGTTTTATAGAAAAATAAGGTTGCCTTTTTTCTGCTTCGGATACCTTTTTCGTCTCTATTGTTTTTATTACCATGTCCTCAAGTACGTTAAAATGATATTTATTTTTTGCTGTAGTAATTGCATCGCAATCCCTCTTATTTATTCCAAACACCGAGAATAAAAAGTGAGCCAAGTTATCTGCACTTTTATTATTTGTTGCCATTTGATATGGATATAGGCCTAAATTTGTTGCAACAAAATTGTCACCTTTAAAGAATATACTTTGTAGCATATCTTTAAAATACTCCAGATCTTCACAATCCACATTAATCTCGTCAAGTATAGCACTACACAAATCCTCAAAATCTATAGGATCTGTTTTTTTATTCAATGCCTCTTTAAAAAAACCGCTTACCACATCTTCTAAATCTGTAACAATAGGTGCTTGAGCTTTTCCAGAAGCTTTATACGGAAACAATTTAAATTTATTATCTGCCCTATGAGTGAGTCTCATAGAATCTGCAGATTTTGTTTCGTTTGATTTTGCATTAAAGCTTTCTATGAACTTTTCTTCATCGAATATGTATTCCATCATTTCACCACCTTAAACTTGTATCCAAACATGCCTTGAGAAATAATAGCCTTCTTACCTTCTTTTGACACGATCGACACTGTTTCTGTCAATGAACCAGTTTGCAAAATTCTATTTACAAAACTTATAAAATCAGCATGATTATTTCTATCATCTGCAGTTTGAATATATCCATGGTTCAGTCTGTAAATCAACTCATATAATGAAAAATCTATGTTCAGTAAAATCCTTTCACCATCAGAATCTTTAAAAGCAGTAGAAACAGTCGGTACAAATCTCTGTAATTCATCTGTAGCAGCCGGATAAGGTATATGATCCAAATTTTCCTTGAAATAAATCTTCTCATATAATGAAAAACCAGGATGCTTATCATCTAAACATAAATTTCCATCCTCATCACATCCGCACCATTGCGCTACACCCCTTTCTACCATGTTATATAAAATACCGAGCTTTTTCCCTTTTCCAGCGTTAAACATGTAAAGATCCGACAAATATTTCTTATATACATCATTACCCAAATCCCCTCTATCGATTGATTGAATTCTCACAATCAAATTAAATAAATTCGATTTAAGCATTTTATCATCATTGATTCTTGCAATCATAGTCGAATCACATATTATTTCTTTATAGGATACATTTGCAAATGCGTTGTTAATATCTTTTGAAACATCAGAACTTACATAATAGGAAATTGCAATCTCATCTGCTTTTTCTGATCTATTAAGTAATGGATCATATTTTTTTAACATATTCATCAAAACCGTTACATCAACAGAATCAAACAGTAATGCTGGAGTTATTTGTTTAATAAACTCCTTCAGATATGCCGAATCATCAATCAAAAGTTTTTGAAAATTTGTATAACTAAAATTTTGAGCTATTAATATGTCGTAAATAAAATTTAAGATTTCTCTTGTTGTCAAAATAGCCTTATCTTGTATGATTGTTTCCACCAATAGCTCTGCTACATATTTCTGACGGTTCTTATCCATCATGTATTCATAATTCTTTTTCACAGGACATTTTTGTGCCAATGGGCATCCTGAACAATCATTTATATACGAGCGATAAAACAAATTCTCATCTTTCTCGCAAAACACTTTATCAAGAATAGCTTCAATATAACCTGCATGAACACCTTCCTCAGTAAGACTAAACATATGATAATCTGAAAAACTCACATGCTGAAAACTGCTCTCTTGGTCAAATGCATTATTATTAACCTGTGTCGTAAGAATGTTGCTACGTTCAACATAATTTCTTAATTGACTATATTCTCTACCATATTCAGATTCGATGAAATTACTAAGTACCCCCAGATTAATCGCTAATATTACATTTTGACCCAGATTTTTTATATTTGTATCTTTAAACGAAGATAATAAATCATTCATTGTTTCAATTGCCGTCTTTGATGGTGCACTACTTTCTGTTGCATCATTATAAACAACATAATTCTGTATCAAATGCTCTTCGTCTGAATTTTTAAGATATGAAAGCAAATGTGATTTACCATCTCCTGCACTACCACATAATAGTACTAATGTTTTTTTCCCATATGCATTTACCTTTCTGAGAATGTCTTTTAGATCCTCTTCCGCAGTTCTTGTTACATGCATATACTCCTTAAACCTGTCAAACTTCTCCACATTGTCAATGGAATCACTTGAAGATTTTCTTAGTCTATTTAATTCATTTGAAAATTTACAACTTCCCATATGACACCTCACTCACTCTTTTTATTTACAGACACAACGTCCTCGATTGTGCAGTCAAGTATTTCGCATATCTTATGTATTATCGAAAGAGACACTGGTTCATTTCTACTCATCTTTGCTAATGTACTACTGCTAATACCAGTTTTCTTACAAAGTTCACCTTTTTTTACACCATGGTCAATTAGTGTTTTCCATAAATTATTGTAGTTTAAAAACATAAACTGCCTCCATAAAACCACTTTTTGCTACATTTTTTCTACTAGTTTTTTCCTATTTTATATTATAGAAACATATTTCTTTTATTTCAACCACTTTTCTTTGATTTTGTGCAACTTTCTTCTTATTTTACAATCTAGAATTAAAGTAGGGTTAAAGTAGAATTAAAATTTAAAAAGGTTCATACATTTCAGCAATACATTTTAGCTTTTACCTGTAGATTTCATTATAGAATTTACCTTAAAATAGCAAACAATTAATTCAACATCTTTTTCCTCCTGGTTTTCTTTACCACTAAAAAAGACACTCTCACGAGTGTCTCCAATGCATCTCTTTCAAGATATTATCCGAACAACATTTTCCCTCCTCCTTAATCTCAGCCCCTTCTTTTCAATCACCTTACAAATCCCACTATATAATCTCTTATCATAACCATACTTTTCCTGTAATTCTTCCATAGTATAACCTTCAAAATCTTTCGCCAAATTTATGCCACTTTCATAAAGTGTAAGCACCTGGCTTGTTGAGAATTTAACAGGCTGTAAATCATCTTCCAACAATTTCACTGTTGATAGTTCCACTTTATACCGTACACATACCTCTAGTAATTCCTGAAAAGCTACTTCACCTAAATTGCGCATTTTCATATAGGATTCTTTTGAATAATTTCCCAATTGCGAAATAAAGTAAATACCATTTCTGGCAAGTATATTTCGCAGTCTGGTAGTCATTTGGATATCACTTAAACAAATATCTCCTTCTTTAGGATACAAATATCCCCATTGGTTCATTTCTGCAATAAAACTCTTCTCTATTTTTTCGTTGGGATAGTTTTCAATAAATTTGGATAATACCATACCATCAAGCTCTGAGATATCCATTATATTTAGGCGATTCAACGTTTTCTCTGTTCGGATTCCATACTTATTACTCATATAAGTCCCCCCAATACTTAGCTATATTAGTTTCATATGAAAATGACCTTTTTCGATACTGCAAATTAATCATTTAAGGCAATATATTTAATGCTTTTGAATACAAGCCTTTTTAGATTTCATCTGCTCTTCTGATCATCATAATGATAAACGAATTTTAGTATTCACATTTTTTTTTGAATAAATTACACATATCCATAATAATTCAACTTTTATGTCGTTACAAAGAATTATTTCGCTATTACGAAACATTATAATATAAATAACAGGTAAAATCAATCTAAATTATTTCGTTATTACGAATTATCAGGGAAGGATTTACAACTATGAAATTGAGACCGGATATGGATATCGGAAGAAATATTCAGATACTTAGACAAAAGACAGGATTGACTCAAGATCAAACCATTGCTCATATGCATCTTATGGGTCTTAACATTTCTAAGAGCACTTATGCTAAATTGGAAACAAACCGTATGAATATTCGTGTTAGTGAATTGGTGGCATTGAAAATGATTTTTCATGCCGAATTTAATGACTTTTTTGTAGGATTGGAATGTGAACAAGCTCAAATTGATGAATGATAATAACCGAATTAAATGGTTGTAATCCAGATTATTTTTCATCTCAATATATATACCCTTACTTTGTACATGGATGATAGAGATATTATATAGTTCGCCATATATTCCGAATCACTTAAATTTGAAAGCTTTTGCAATGACTCTAAGTAGTCATCAAAACTCTCATATTTACAGTATAAGATTATTCAATTTATAGATCGTTTCCAATATTCTTAGCCATCTGTTCAAAATTTGACTGACTCATGCTATATAAATCAGCTCCTTTATATCGTACGAACTTCTTATTTATTTCTTTTCCTCTTACGATTCTAAAATTAGAATCTGCCATAACGCTGTTCTCCTTTCAAACTTAAAAACGATTGATATTGTTCAACTACAACGCAATAAAGGACACCTTTCAAAAAGTCTATTTTTGAAAAGTGTCCTTTAAGTGCAAATATCTTAAATTAGATTTTATAAGGATATTTGAAATTATCACTAACTATTTCAAACTATGGACTGTCAATTAACCGTCCTCTAGTAGTTCGACATGCTTCATATCCTTGATTTTTCTAACTTTATTTCTCCAAGCTCTTCATCGTCGGAAACAACAACACATCCCTAATCGCCGCCGAATCCGTCAACAACATAACAAATCGATCAATCCCAATCCCAATACCACCAGTAGGCGGCATACCATATTCCAGAGCATTTAAGAAATCTTCATCCATAGAATTCGCTTCATCATCACCAGCCGCACGAAGTGCTTCCTGTGCTTCAAAGCGACCTCTCTGGTCAATCGGATCATTTAACTCAGAGAACGCATTCGCCATTTCTCTTTTGGTAATAAATAACTCAAACCGTTCCGTAAAGTCCGGATCACTTGGCTTTCTCTTAGCAAGGGGTGAAATCTCCACCGGATGATCCATAATGAAAGTAGGCTGTACTAATTTCTCTTCTACATACTCTTCAAAGAATAAATTAATAATATCACCTTTCTTATGACGGTCTTCATACTTAATATGATGTTCCTTCGCAAGGGCTTTCGCCTCTTCCTCGGTCTTCACCTCATTAAAATCAATACCTGCATATTCCTTAACGGCATCTACCATTGTCATACGGGCAAATGGTTTCGCCAGATCTATTTCAACGCCATCATAACTGATCGTTGTAGTCCCAAGCACTTTGTTAGCAACGGTACGGAATAACTCTTCGGCTAAATCCATCATACCGTAGTAATCGGTATAAGCCTGATATAATTCAAGCAGGGTAAATTCCGGGTTATGTCTTACGGATAAACCTTCATTTCTGAATACTCTGCCGATTTCGTATACTCGTTCTAAACCGCCGACTATTAATCTCTTTAAATATAATTCCAAAGATATTCTCAAATGAATATCTTCATCCAAGGCATTGTGATGGGTCAAAAATGGTCTTGCCGCTGCACCGCCGGCATTGGGTACAAGGACAGGAGTTTCTACTTCGATAAAACTTTTACCGTCCAGATAGTTTCTGATTTCTCTGATAATCAGGGAACGCTTAACAAAGGTATCCTTAACCTCAGGATTTACGATTAAATCTACATATCTTTGTCTGTAACGGGTATCCGTGTCCTTAAGACCGTGGAATTTTTCTGGAAGAACCTGCAGACTCTTTGATAAAAGCACAACCTGGTTTGCCTTAACCGATACTTCTTCCGTGTGGGTTTTAAATACTTCACCGGTAATGCCTACAATATCACCAATATCAAATTTTTTAAAATCCGCATAGGCATCTTCGCCGACTACGTCTTTTTTTACATAAGTCTGAATGCTGCCTTTTACATCCTGTATATTGCAGAAAGAAGCTTTTCCCATAACACGTTTGGACATAATACGTCCGGCTATGGAAACTGTTTTTCCTTCTAAATTTTCAAAATCTGCACCAACTTCTGCAGAATGATGTGTTACGTCATATTTCATTATTTGAAATGGGTCTTTGGCATTCTCTTTTAATTCGGTTAATTTTGCTCTCTTAATCTTTAAAAGCTCATTCAGATCCTGTTCTGCTTGTATCTTTTCTTCCGCCACAATAGTTACTTCCTTTCTATCTTAACATTTTTTCCGGGGTATACTGCTTAATTTGATTTCTGTATTTCAAGTATCTTATATTGGAGCATGCCGGAATGGGTCTCAACATTAACAATATCCCCAATACGGGCACCAATCAATGCTTTTCCGACGGGTGACTCGTTGGAGATTTTTCCTTTGAGACTATTTGCTTCCGTAGATCCTACGATTTTATATTCCATCTCATCATCAAACTCTAAATCTAATATTTTAACTTTGCAGCCGATGTTGATTACGTCAACTTCTACTTCGTCTTCTACAACTACCTCTGCATTCTTAAGGATTTTATCTATTTCTTCGATTCTGGCTTCTATTTCTCTTTGTTCGTCTTTCGCAGCATCGTATTCCGCATTCTCAGATAAGTCTCCTTGTTCTCTGGCTTCTTTGATCTTCTGCGCGACTTCTTTACGTTTGTTAACTTTTAAATCCTGGATTTCTTCCTCTAAAAGTCTTAATCCCTCATAGGTCAATATGTTCTTTTTGTCTGCCATATTTAAACACCCTTCCTCCGTTTTAATCGATATTACGATACATTCAAAGTATTATAACGTATCACTTGTTTCTTGTCAACAACATAAGGCTTTATTTCCTATACTTTATGCTATTTTTATAAGGATTTTACATTTCCCTTGTGGCTATTCTATATCTTATCTAGCTGACCTAAAAATTATTCCACACAAATTGGAATCTTATCATCCATTTTATTAATATTTTGGCATTTTATCTATTTTTTATTAAAATTTTGAATTAGTACGAAGAAACCCTTTACACTTCTGTCGAATAGTGATATTCTCTGTATAGGTATTTATTAAATACATATTTCATAGTAATCAGGGCGCTATGAGGGCGGCTCTGTATTTTGCTGTCTAAAGGCAATTTACCTTGATTGCTGCATTCATAAGGAGGATAATTATAATATGGCTAGAAAAATGAAAACCATGGATGGAAATAATGCCGCGGCACATGTGTCTTATGCATTTACCGACGTAGCCGCTATCTATCCAATCACACCCTCTTCAGTAATGGCTGAAGTTACAGATGCTTGGTCTACTCAAGGTAGAAAAAACATCTTCGGACATGAAGTACAGGTTACAGAAATGCAATCCGAGGCTGGTGCAGCTGGTACTGTTCACGGTTCCTTGGCAGCTGGTGCATTAACAACTACGTTTACTGCTTCTCAAGGTTTATTGTTAATGATTCCTAATATGTATAAAATTGCTGGTGAATTATTACCTTGCGTTATCGATGTATCTGCCCGTGCATTAGCAAGCCACGCTTTATCAATCTTTGGTGATCACTCCGACGTATATGCTTGCCGTCAGACAGGTTTTGCAATGCTTTGCTCCAGTAATGTACAGGAAGTTATGGATTTAGGCGCTGTAGCTCACCTTTCCACGATCAAAGGCTGCGTTCCTTTCCTTCATTTCTTTGATGGTTTCAGAACTTCTCACGAAATTCAGAAAATTGAAACCTGGGATTATGAAGACTTAAAAGAACTTACTGATTTAGACGCGGTTGCAGCTTTCCGTAAACATGCCTTAAACCCTCAGCATCCAGTTACCCGCGGTACTGCTCAGAACCCTGATATCTTCTTCCAGGCAAGAGAAGCAAGTAATGAATATTACAATGCGGTTCCTGGTATTGTAGAAGATTATATGAATAAAATCAATGCCAAAATTGGTACAGACTATAAATTATTTAACTACTACGGTGCTGCTGATGCAGAACACGTAATCATCGCTATGGGTTCCGTATGTGATACCATTGATGAAACAATTGATTACTTAACCGCTGCCGGTTCTAAAGTCGGCGTTGTCAAAGTAAGACTTTACAGACCATTCAGTGCAAAACACTTAATCGATGTTATTCCTGATACCGTAAAACAAATCTCTGTTTTAGACAGAACAAAAGAACCAGGCGCACTTGGCGAACCTTTATGGCTTGACGTAGTTGCTGCTTTAAAGAATACGAAATTCGATGCGGTTCCTGTTTTATCCGGACGTTACGGTTTAGGTTCTAAAGATACAACTCCTGCACAGATTATCGCTGTTTACAAGAATCAGGCAAAGAAACTCTTCACAATCGGTATTGTGGATGATGTTACGAATCTTTCCCTTGAAGTTACTGAAAATCCTAACACTACTCCGGAAAGCACAATCAGCTGTAAATTCTGGGGACTTGGTGCGGATGGTACTGTAGGTGCTAACAAAAACTCCATTAAGATCATTGGTGACCATACCGATATGTATGCTCAGGCATATTTCTCCTATGACTCCAAGAAATCCGGCGGTGTTACAATCTCCCATTTACGTTTTGGTAAAGACCCGATTAAGGCTACTTACTTAATTAACAAGGCTAACTTCGTAGCTTGCCATAATCCTTCTTATATCGCTAAATACAACATGGTTCAGGACTTAAAAGATGGTGGTTCTTTCCTTCTTAACTGCGGCTGGACTATGGAAGAGATCGAACATCACTTACCTGGACAGGTAAAACGCTACATAGCAAAACACAACATCAAATTCTACACCATCGATGGTATCAGCATCGGTAAAGAAATCGGACTTGGCGGACGTATCAATACTGTTCTTCAGGCTGCCTTCTTTAAATTAGCAAATATCATTCCTGTAGATGATGCTGTTAACTATATGAAAGCTGCTGCTACTGCTTCTTACAGCAAAAAAGGCGATGCAGTTGTTAAGATGAACCATGATGCAATTGACCGTGGTATCACAGATGTAAAAGAAATCGCAATTCCTGCTTCCTGGGCAGATGCTGCTGACGTAGATTTATCAACCGTAGCTGTTGGAGCAAGAAAAGACGTTGTAGATTATGTTAACAAGATTCAGAATGTTATGAATGCACAAAACGGTGACAGCCTTCCTGTTTCAACTTTTGTTGATTCCGCAGACGGTACTTTCCCTCTTGGCTCTGCTGCCTTTGAAAAACGTGGTATCGCTGTTGATGTACCAAGCTGGAATCCAGACAACTGTATTCAGTGTAACTTCTGTTCTTATGTTTGTCCTCACGCTTCCATCCGTCCGGTAGCTATGACAGAAGCTCAGGCAGCTGCTGCTCCTGAAGGTTCAACTACTATGGATTTAACCGGTTTAGCAGGCTTTAAATTCGCTATCTCCGTATCTGCTCTTGACTGTCAAGGCTGCGGTTCCTGCGTAAATGTTTGTCCTGGTAAGAAGGGTGAAAAAGCTTTAACAATGAAGAGCTTAGAAAGCCAGTTAGAATCACAGAAATTATTTGATTACGGCGTTGAAATCGGATATCCGGATGAAGTTGTAACGAAATTCAAAGAAACTACGGTTAAGGGCAGCCAGTTCAAACAGCCTTTACTTGAGTTCTCCGGCGCTTGTGCAGGTTGTGGTGAAACTCCTTATGCTAAATTAGTTACTCAGTTATTCGGTGACAGAATGTACATTGCTAACGCAACAGGATGCTCCTCAATCTGGGGTGGTTCCGCACCTTCTACACCTTATACGGTTAATAAAGACGGACATGGTCCTGCTTGGGCTAACTCCTTATTCGAAGATAATGCAGAATTCGGTTATGGTATGGCTTTAGCTCAGAAAGCTTTAAGAAGACGCTTAATCTCTTCTGTAGAAGCGCTTGCTTCCGTAGTTGATAATGCTGATTTAAAAGCTGCTTGTGACCAATACCTTGCAACAAAAGAATCCAGCGTATCAAACGGTCCTGCTTCCAAAGAGCTTCTTGCAGCTTTAGCTGACAGCAGCATCGAAAGCGCTGATAAAGACAATATCTTAGCAAACAGCGACTTCTTATCCAAGAAATCCCAATGGATCTTTGGTGGTGATGGTTGGGCTTATGATATCGGCTTCGGCGGTTTAGACCATGTTATTGCCAGCGGCGAAGATGTAAACATCTTAGTATTTGATACAGAAGTTTACTCCAATACAGGCGGACAGTCTTCTAAATCCACTCCTACCGGTGCAATCGCTCAGTTTGCTGCCGGCGGTAAAGAAGTGAAGAAGAAAGACTTAGCTGCTATTGCAATGAGCTATGGTTATGTTTACGTAGCGCAGATCGCTCAGGGTGCTGATTACAACCAGTGCGTAAAAGCATTTGTAGAAGCTGAAAGCTATCCAGGTCCTTCCATCGTTATCGCTTATGCTCCTTGTATCAACCATGGTATCAAAGGCGGTATGAAGGGTGCTCAGACAGAAGAAAAACGTGCTGTTGCTGCCGGATACTGGCATTTATTCCGCTTCGATCCTCGTCTTGAGGAACAAGGTAAGAATCCATTCCAGTTAGACTCCAAAGCGCCTACTGCTGATTATCAGGAATTCATTACCAGCGAAGTTCGTTACAGCTCTCTTGCACGTTCTAATCCAGAAAGAGCAGCAGAATTATTTGCAAAAGCTGAAAAGAGTGCAAAAGCAAAATATGCTAAATTAGTTAGAATGACTCAGGACTAATTACTAGATTTAATTCAAACGTTAGCCTTGTAAATTATAACGTAACATAAAGCAAAAAAGAGAAAACCTTAATCTTGGGTTTTCTCTTTTTTATTTCAGCTCTTTGTCAAGCATAAGTCTTATTATTATGCTCATGTTTATCTACAGTGTAGTCATAATCAATTTTTCTAGTCACAGCCTGGTTAAAATTGTCTAAGTTATGTATCACCATTCTTTCGCATTCTATTTGTACGGATTATCGTATAATAACCGTAAGACCCCGCACGCTCTGAATAAATAATTCTGCATATTAGTAATAGTAAATAGTGAAATATTGATTGTGCCATAATAAAATACTACCAAATTATAACAATGTATTATTTTGAATTTAAGTGACCATGCCTGATGCATGTAGAATATGCAGAAAACATGTAGAATATGCAGAATATATTGGAAAAGACACAAAAAATGATAAAATCTATCTGTAGCCATAAATATCCTCATCTGAAATTTGAATATTTTGCGAAAAAATTAGTTACTCCTACACCTTTCTGTCACTGTACATACCAGAACACAATTACCAGAACATTCAGAATCACATAAAACATTACAACTACTGTACAACTACTAAGAACCATATTCTTTCATTCTCCCTGTATAATTTTTACGATAGTTACATGGAGATTTTTGGGAGTACAGTAAAAATAGTGTGGCTCGTTGTTCAGAATGTGAAAATAGGTTTGCGTGCTCAAATTGTTTCAACTTGGAGTAAGAAATTGAAGCAGATAATAATAAATTAGAAATCATATGCAACTATAAACCAGAGCAGGGAAAATGGCGTAATGAAAATGTTAATTATACAAGGAGCGAATTTGAATGGAACTTCTAAATGTGAAAAATGTAGTTAAGAAATATGGAAATAAAATTGTATTAGATAATGTATCTTTTACATTATCTAAAGGTGAAATAATGGGATATCTAGGTCCTAATGCATCGGGTAAAACAACAACAATTAAATCTATTGTTGGACTAAGTCAAATTAGTAGTGGGAGCATTAGTTTATTCGGATATGATGTAGGGAAGCATTATGATAAAGTTTTCCCAAGAGTAGGAGTACTATTTGATTCCAACGGATTGTATGAAAGATTAACAGCAATGCAAAATTTAGAATTTTTTATGAAAGCATGTTCTAACTCACATGGTTATAATAAAGAATTAGTTTTAAGTATTTTAAAAGAATTTAAATTGGATGAAGTTAAGTATGATAAAGTAAAGACATTTTCAAAAGGAATGAAAAGAAAGCTTGCCTTAGCCAGATTACTTTTAATTCAACCAGATATACTTATCTTAGATGAACCTTTTGATGGAATAGACATGGAAAATAGAAATACAATAATTAGTTTGATAAACAAATATCAAACTAATTATCAAATGAGCGTAATTATAACATCACATGTAATGGCAGATATTGAGGAACTAGCAACTAAAGTAGTAGTTTTAAAGCAAGGGAAGATATTGGCAGATATGCCTATTGATCAATTCAGAGATTTGTCACAAGATACTAAAGTCAAGGTTGTTTTTGCTAATAAAGGTGATAAAGATTTATTTGTTGAATTATGCAATAAAAAACAGCCAAATATTCTGAGCATAATTCAAAATGGTTATACAGTAACCTTATCATATTCAAACAAAGAAAATATAAATATAAAAAAAATGTTGATAGAAAATGAAATTGATTTTCAAGAGATTTATAATATGCAGGAAAATATAGGTGATATCTATTTAAGGATGGTGAAATAATGAACAAATTATGGTTATCAACATTTAAAGCATTTATCTATAAGGAACTTTTAGAAGTATTATCAACGATGAAAGGTTTATCTCTTGTATGCATTCTAACTATATTAGTAACACAATATGCTACGATTAATCAAGTTGTAAATTCAGGCATGAATAAATCTATTATTGAAGAGCAAATCAGTTTTCTTATGGTTTATGTTGTTACTATGATATTTTTTTTCCATGGGCATACATTGATAGACAGATTTATCCATGAAGAAAGAATGAATAAAACGATACATGTTATGTTAGCTTCGGGAATGCCCAAAACAGCTATATGGACCGCAAAGATGTTTGTGACCATAGTAACAAGCGAAGTAATAAGTTTGCTATCTGTTGGACTGAATATTATAATGGTAAGGGTTGTTTATAGTGTAAGTGTAAAATTTAATGTAATTTCTTTTTTATTAGTCTTCGTAACAGTGCCAATATTGTGTTTTGGCATTTTAGCAATAATTTCTGTGGCATATTGGTACTTTAAGAATGTAAAAATATTTGGATTTTTATTTCCAATGATTATGTTTTTTGGCATTTGGAATCTTTCAATTAAATTATCGAATGTACTTATTCCTAAAATATTTTTAAGCATATCAACAATAACAGGAATTGTATTATTATATATTTCATTTCTTTTAGTAAAAAAAATTCCTAAAGAACGTATAGCAAACATGGAGTGATGTAGATGAAAAAGTATATAAATAATGAGTATGAATTTTCATTAGAATATCCAGAAAAATGGGAATGTATAGAAAATTATGCAGATTCTATTGTTGCAATAGTTTGTAGAGAACACGAATTTTTGATTAACAAAGATATAATACCAAATCTAAATATATTTATATATTCGGATAATCGGTCTTTAGACTTAAAATTATTAGTACACAATACGAAAACTGAATTATCGAGATATTTGAACGATTTCGTTATTAATGAGGATATAATAATAAATGAACGTGAAGAAAAACTCTTGTATAATGGAAAATTTAATAATAATCACTTGTCATTTATGCAATATCTTATAATACATAATAATAAAGTATATTCTATTACCGCTGGTTGTAATGAGGAGGAATTTGAAAAATTCCAATCGGTATTTCTCTTAATAAAAGATTCAATTTGTTTATTATAACTAAATAACTAATTGTTATATAAGGGATTTCTTAAGCAAGATATGATAAGATAATGATAAATATTTAAGCTTAAAATAAGACTCTTTGTCAATAGTTGGGGTGGATTCATTAATCCCGCTCCAACTATTGCAAAGAGCCTAAAAAATAAGTTGTTGGAACTATGTTCAACACACCCCAACATTTATTTTAGAATCTTTATTTATGAAATACATTTATTTACCTTAATGTGACTTAAATAACCATCAAATAAAAACAAATCCCGGATACTGCAATTTTCTCACTATAATATACTTCTTTCATTAAAGGTAAAGCTGTCTACTAACATATTATTATCCTAATAATATCTTTTTACATTATAATGTATCCAAATAATCCGTTAATGCCATAATAACCGGAATAGTAATTAGTGAAAGCAACGTAGTCATAGCAAAGATTTCAGAGGAATAGAGAGCATTCTTATTATAACGGATGGCAAACAGGGTACCGGTGGCAGCGGTTGGACAGGCGGCGGCCAGGATGGCGGTTGTCAGAACGGTAGGTTCTATCGGCAATCTGGTATAGAGCAACAGCACTACCACAGGAATTACCATTAATTTTAAAAGCACCACGAGATAAATCCTAGCTTTAAAGAATATCTTAACAATATTCGTCTGGGCAATGGTAACTCCCGCAATCAACATAGCAAGAGGGGTATTCATATCCGCTATGTACTTCATGGAACTGTTAAGAATCGGTGGAAGTTTTATTTGGAGAGCAAAAAATACAAACCCCAGAATGATGGATATGAGGGTTGGTGAGATCAGGGTTTTGATCATGGTTCTTCTGTCCTGAATCCCATTCATCATAATAAGCCCATGGGTCCAAACAAATAAATTAAAGATTGTGATATAGGCGGTGATGTAAAACACGCCTTCACTGCCATAAATTCCGTTGATAATCGGTATACCAATAAAACCGCAGTTTGAGTACATAGCAGCAAACCGTTCAATCACAACATCGTCATTATCCCTGACTCTTAAAACTACATATGCAATTACGATTCCAACCAAATGGGTCAGCACCGCCAGACCAATAGAAATTAACAGCCCCTTTAATAGTTCACTGCTAAAGTCCCTCTGATAGGAATTAAATATAAGAAACGGGGACACTAAAAACAGCAATAGGTCCGATAACTTTTTATTCAATTCCTTGTCGATTAACCGTAGTTTAAAACTGATATAACCGATAAGGATAAGGATAAACATGATAAGAATCTGATACATTACATTATTCGCTAGTGACATTCGGCTCTTCTCCTGGGTGTTTTATTTAATATATTGGGGAACTAAAAAAAGGTTCTATTTAAAGCGTCGTACCTGTTGGCGGCAGCTCTTCGTTTATTATATCATGGGATTGTAGTTGTATTTCCTTATTTATATAGTTATCAGATCATTTTTCATTTCTATATTTTACAATCTTTTTATATCACTACCATATCCCAAATGATTCTATTTATGTAATATTACTATTAACAGTTACTTTCTTATTGTCATATAATAATATAAACTATTTTTTGGGGTATGTCTATGAATGTTAGTATCGGTATGAAAGCCCCTGATTTTACTGCCACTACCACCTTCGGACCAATGAGACTTTCTGATTACAAAGGACACTGGGTCATTCTGTTTTCTCATCCGGGAGATTTTACTCCTGTATGTACTACAGAATTTATCGCATTTGCACAAGCCAATGATCAATTTAAAGGACTCAATGCAAACCTGATTGGACTTAGTATTGACAGCAACCCTTCTCATTTGGCATGGGTGAATCAAATTTATCAATTAACCGGCATCGAAATTCCTTTCCCAATCATCGCAGACCGTATGGCTGAGGTTGCGAAGCTCTACGGAATGATAGCTCCTGATGCAAGCACACAGGAAACCGTGCGGAATGTCTTTTTTATTGACCCCGATCAGGTGATCCGGGCAATCTTTATTTATCCTCTGACAAACGGCAGAAACATAGCAGAAATTCTGCGCCTGTTAATTGCACTTCAAACCACAGATAAATGCAAAGTAGTTACCCCGGCAAACTGGCAGCCTGGCAGTCCCGTTATGGTCCCTCCGCCCCGCACATATGATCAATTAACGGAACGGGTTAATGATCCTGAAAAGATGTGTTTGGACTGTATGGACTGGTTCTGGTGCTACAAGGATATAAACAGCTAATCATGTAAAAATGTAGCCGCGCCGGCATTACCTCTTACCGACACGGCTATTCCTATTTGAATATATATTAACTTCTTATCGTTTTTACTTCTGGGTTCTGATTATTCAATATACCGTTGCCTGATCAGCAAATTCACCACTTTTTTATCTTCTCTGCTTTCATAAGCACCGATTCCGGTTAGTATAAAAATGAAAAGCGGCAACGTCTGTATCCAGAAAAGCGTTAAGTCTGTCAAGCCATGAACCAAGGCAGCTCCCATTACAGCCAGGATAAGTGAAGTGATCATTGGTTTCTTTTCTTTCAGACATATTTTCAAAATCCTGATCAGATATTTCATAAAATATATCACAATCGGTATTGTTCCGATCATCCCATAATTCATCAGGGTATCCAGGTAGACACTATGGGCATGTGGTATCAGGTTACCGGCTTTACTGCTTAGGAATGCTGTGGACATGGAACCGTGGCCAAACAACGGCTCTTTTATGAATTGCTCCCACACAAATTGCCAGATCTTAAGACGAAGGCTTAAGGTTTCTTTTGCCTCGTACAAACGGGGGATTAAATCTATGTTTAATTCAAATATAGCAAACCCGGCAATCATTGCTCCGCCTAACCATAGGCTAAATAGTCCGTATTTTTTCATTACCAGTAGTAAAATTGCGATACCTACAAAAACTTCTACCCAGGCAAACATGCTTTCGCATAAATAGATACTTATAATATTCATAACCCCTACTATATAATACACCCATTTAGAGCCTTGATTTGAGAGTATTTTATAAGCACAGATAATGATAACGGTAGCTGTGATCGTCCCAAAATAATTGGGGTGCAAAAACATAGCAGAGATTCTGTCATAATTATAAAAATCATCCACCAGTGATATCACAAACTTCTGGGTTATGGCGCAGCTGGAACTGGTTATACTCAAAATGCAGACCAGTGTTAATACTCTTTCATAAAGTTCCGTAGTCATGAAACTGCGTTGAAAGAAGCCAATCGCCAAAGCAAGTATTAATCCAAATCCTGCCCCTACACCAAACCAGTTTCCATAAAACAAGGCTTCCAGCAAGTAAAAAACAAAAAACGAAATAATATATTTCGAGCACCTTTGGGAAAATATTATTTTTCGGGTCTGTTTATTTAGTATAAGATACATACCTAATCCAACCAACAGGATCCCTGCAAATATGTAAGGTAGAAAAATGGATGTAACAGTAATTATTATTATATTGGTATATGTTAAAGACTCATCAATCTGACGTCTTATCGCTGCTTTATTTTCTATAGTAATTCCTCTTTTCAAAAGAAAAAATCTTTATCTGAATCGATTCTTTCCCTTCTATGAACAATCCGGATTTATAGTAATTTATCTTCCGGTCACTTTATGGTATTACAACAAAGAATTATATTAGCATATAATATTTTACATTTCAATGGTTTTCACCATTCTTTCACAATTTTTGTTCATTTTTCATTAACAATTTATTCATATATTAATAAAATTAGAACAAATATCTATATCTGGCGAATTATAGTATTCAGCTTATTTTGATAGGATTTCCGGAATTATTTTATATTTTCTTAATTGTTTGTTTTATTTCGTATTTCTATTTTCCATTTTCTATTTTCTATTTTCATTTTCTATTTTCCATTTTCTATTTTATTTTCTATTTTCATTTTCTATTTTATTTTCTATTTCCATTTTCTTTTTTCATTTTCTATTTTAACTTTCTATTTTATTTTCTATTTCATTTTCTATTTTCTCAGATATTATTTTTCATTTATAGTTTCGTTATCATGTCAAGCTAGTTATAATTATTTACTTATTTTAGTATGAGTTACTTACGATTTGCATTTCATAAAGATTATGAATTCATTAAGTTTTCGCCTGTAAAGTTATAAAATCTTTATATTTGGTGTTTATTGACAGATTGCTACGACATCGACTTTCGTTTTGACCTTTCCGATTACTAATGCTTACAAATATCATGGTATTAATTACAATTACTATTTAGGTTAAGCAGTATAAATCACATAAATCACTTACATTTTCGTCTTACTTAACAATGCAGAAACATTTTCGTCTTACTTAATAATGGATGTTGACAAATAAACATCTTTTCCATATAATAAACCTATGACCCGTTTATTATTTTCGGTCATAGATTATTATAAGGAGGAAATTAAAATGGCAAGGAGTTTTTCAGAAGCCGAAAAAGACAATATCCGTGATAAGTTAATAAAGGAATGCGAGAAAAGCTGGATAACTATTGGCTACAAAAACACAAAGATTGATGAACTCTGCTCAAAAGCTGGAATATCAAAAGGAGCTTTCTATGCCTTCTTTGATTCGAAAGAGCATTTGTTTTGCAGGGTATTTGATGTTTTTCAAGAAAGGCACAAGGCACTTGAAGAAACACTTCCCGCATTTCCAGTCAAAGAAGATATCTGCCGTATGCTGAAACAATTATATCTTGAATACGACAAAACAAAGATACTCACACAGCGTAATAGCCCGGATTTTATCAGTTTTCTAAACAGGGCACCCAAAGAATGGTTAGAAAAAACTCAAAAAATCAGCGAAAGTTTTATTGCGGATAATATTTTCAATTCCAATCTTAAATTGAAAATGAGCAAAGAAAAAGCAATCGGGATATTTAATGCATTGCTTGCTATTGTAACGAACAAAGATATCCTTTACTACGACCATTATGAAGTGTTCTGTACGTTACTCGACAACATTATCGACGAAATATATGAATAGAAATTTATATATAAATTGGAGGTCCGATGAAACGTGAACCAATTATTGTAATCAAAAACCTTGCCAAAAAGTTTGATAATACTTTTGTTGTCAAGGACAGCAATATGACCGTTCCTAAAGGTAGCATTTACGGCTTCTTAGGCGCAAATGGCGCTGGAAAAACAACAATATTTAAGATCCTTACTGGCTTACTATCCCCGACAAGCGGAACTGTTGAAGTCTTGGGGTTTAATGTGACAAAAGACAGGGAAAACGTCTTGCAACGTATCGGAAGTCTGATTGAAGCTCCGGTGTTCTATGAGCATTTGTCAGCCGCCGAAAACTTGGCACTTCACCTTGACTATATGGGGGTAACAGGCTTTGGAGCGGAAACCGCACTTGATATGGTGGGGCTAAAAGTCACAGGTACTAAGCCTGTCAGCAAATTTTCGCTTGGTATGCGGCAAAGATTAGGTATTGCCCGGGCTTTCATCCACAAGCCGAAAATCTTGATTTTAGATGAACCCATAAACGGACTCGACCCTGTGGGAATACGGGATATGCGGACTTTGTTTCTTACTCTTACACAAGAGCACGGCATGACAATCCTTTTGTCAAGTCACCTTCTAAGTGAAATCGAGCATATCGCCGATATGGTGGGCGTGATTGTAAACGGTACTATCCTACAGGAGATTTCTCTTGAACAAATCAAAGGGAAAAGTGACATACGGCTAGAGGAATACTTTTTTAATATTATGAGCGGAGGAAATATATCATGAAGAAGTTAATTAAACTGGAACTTAGACGAAATAACCTTCGTACTTATTTGGTGTCAAGTGCTGTTTCCTGCTTAGTCCTGCTTGTGCTAATTTATTTTATAGCCTATGCGGCACAACTTGAAGATAGCAGTGCCCGTGAGATTGTATTTAGAAGCTATACCAACATTTTTCGTCTGACCGGGATAATCAGTCTGGTCGTTTTTGCCACCATGTCAGCAATAATGTATTCGCGGCTGATTATAGGCGAATATACGGGTAAGCGGGCGGCATTGTTATTTTCCTATCCTGTTAGCAGAAGCAAGATCCTTTTTGCTAAATTACTTTTGGTTTTTGTATTTACGTCGGTTTCCATGCTGATTTGTACGGCGATACCTTATCTTGTTTTTAGCATAACAGAATCGGTTTCGCCAATCGTCGTACAAGATGTTATGACAGTACGCTTGGTGGCAGATGCATTGAAAACATCAAGTGTTGCTGTTATTGCACTTGGCGGAATTGGGATTGTGTCCCTTAGAATCGGTTTTATCCAAAAATCCGTTCCTGCAACGCTGATTAGTGCCATTTTACTGAGTACCATCTACGGTAATGCCGCAATTAATGCAAGCAGCATTCTATCTAGTATGTTGATTAGTGGTATCGGTCTTGTTGTCGCTGTTGCAGTAATGATCGAGCTATCGAACAAAGTAAATAAAATGGAGGTCGCGTAATGCATATTGGATATATTGTTGGTGCAATTGTTGCAGTTTCGCTTATTATCTGCGGTGTAGCCGCAATGGTTTTTGCTAAAAAGAAACAAAAAAAGAATAAATGGGCTATATGGGCAATCGTTTTTGGTATTGTCGCCCTGATAAGTGCGGGTATCAATTATAACCTGTTCCGTAATTAGATAAGGTGGGTATTATGCGAAGAACAGTTAATTCATACTCGAAAAATTTTAAGTTACTAATATTTGGGCAAGTCATTTCCATATTTGGTGGGGTACTCTTGCGATTTGCTCTATCCCTTTACATCTTGGATATTACGAAACGGGCTGATCTGTTTGCCACAATGTACGCAATATCAAATATTCCGATTTTGTTTTCGCCTGTGGGCGGCGCAATCGCAGATCGATTTAACCGGCGTAATCTAATGGTAATTCTTGATTTTGCAAGCAGCTCGGTTGCTATGTGCCTGTTCTTGCTTATTTCTGCTAGATTGGCTACGGTTATACCGATTGGTGTAATTATGGTGTTGCTGTCCATTATCAGTGCAATGGAAACTCCCACTGTCACAGCCAGTATTCCTCTGTTGGTGGAGACTGAAAAATTAGAGGGTGCAAATGGTATTGCACAGGCTGTACAGGCTTTATCGGGTGTTGCCGCACCAATTCTTGGCGGTGTGCTATACAGTGCATTTGGGATTCGTTTTCTCGTTCTCACAACCTGTATTGCGTTTTTTCTATCAGCTGTAATGGAACTGTTCATTAAGATACCGTTTGTCAGACGTGAATGGGATGGGCATATTATTGCAACTATTGGTAAGGACATGAAAGTGGGTTTTGTCTTTGTTGTAAAACAATCCTTTATTCTAAAATCAATGATTGTAGCCGCTGGAATCAATTTTGTTTTATCACCACTTTTAATAGTAGGTAGTCCAATTATTTTACGCGTCACTATGCAAAGCAGCGGTACCATGCAGGGTATCGGCGTCGGACTTATCAGCTTTGCAAGCATTTTAGGCACATTGAGTATTGGAGTTTTTGCCAAAAGAATTAAAATGAATACGCTGTACCGATTGATTGCTGCTACTGCCTTATTCGTTATGCCAATAGCCGTATCCGTGTTGCCATTTACCTTGGACTTGGCTATTATCCGGCCTTCGCCCTGTTTATGCTCGGTGCGATTCCCATCGCTATGTTTGCAGCTATAATTTCAATCATTGTTATTGCGAGAGTACAGCGGGTGACTTCAAATGAGAATCTGGGCAAGGTTATGGCAATCATCATGGCTATTGCAGGGTGTGCCACACCGATCGGTCAGGTTATATATGGTGTTATATTCGAATCGTTTAGCGACGTGCTATATGTGCCAATTTCAGCTGTTAGTTTACTGATGTTTGTTATCGCCCTCATTGCGCGGAGAATGTTTGCGGCTGAACCCATTAAATAAAAAAAGGTAGGTGATATTATGGATAAATATGACTGGTTATTGTGTCCAGTTTGTAAAAACAAAACTCGGATAAAACTACGACCAGACACAATACTAACGAATTTCCCATTGTTCTGTCCGAAGTGTAAACAAGAAACATTACTACATGTTCAAGAAATGCATATGTCCGTTATCAATGAGCCAGACGCAAAGACGCAGAGCCGATAACCCGTTACACAAACACGGTTATCGGCTCGTTTTTTATATAATCAACAAAATGGTAAAAAAAAGTTGTGATGGATGTATCTCGTTACAACTTCCCGCAGCTTCTTATATATCCGCGCAGAATTCGGGCACCATAGATTATTACTATTTTTATACTATCCCTTAAATTGATGCCGGTTCGTTTCACCATCTGACATTATTGCAGATATAATAGTATAGATCACAAAACAGGAACCTATTATTATGTATACGGATTCATTACAATCTATTTACACAGAAGAACCCTTTAGCATACTTCAATATGACAAAAACGATACGGCTTATTCCATATTAATTGATACGGCGAATCATACCCTAACCTTATATCAGGGAGCAAAGGTTGTTAAGGTTTATCCTGTGGCAGTTGGAAAGGCTGCCACTCCGACTCCCAAAGGCTCTTTTAAAATTATGAACAAGGCAATTAATTCCGGAGGCCCTTTTGGAGTAAGGTGGCTTGGTCTTAATGCGCCAAATGGCGATTACGGGATACATGGCACCAATAATCCTTCTTCAATCGGTAAAAATATCTCTAATGGCTGCATCCGGATGTATAATGATGATGTATTAGAACTCAGTAAACAGGTATCCGTTGGGACACCCGTTAAAATTATTTGATTATCTATTTACCTTAGGGCTTATCTATGCTTTTACTGCTTTTCTGTTTTACTTTTTATTATTTTTTATGCTTTTATGCTTTTCATGCTTTTAAAGCTTTTACTTTTATTGTTTTCTGTTTTTCTATATTCTTACAGTTACAAATTTTACCTGAATCAATTAATTCAACAGCACAACCATAATTATCGCTATATTTTTGGATCATTTACTTTGCGTGTTTTACTATATAATCTCAAGTTTATTATTTAAATAAAATAAAGCTGATATCCGTTCTCTAAAACAGATTATCAGCTTTATTTTGCAAACTTAATTATGAGCTTATCTATTCAATCAAAATAATTTCACGAATTTCACATACCGAATAAACTTGATAAATTATCAAATCCGTCAGCGGTAATCGCCCACTCCCTAACAAATACGGGGCAGTCCTTCACCATATAAAATATCAATAATGCGGCTGCCTTCCAGTGCAGTTGTCATGGTGACTCCGCTGCCTTCTTTTATTTTACCGATGATTGCGGCATTTTCCCCATATTTGCTCTTTTTTATAAGAGCCAGGGCTTTCTCTGCCTGAGCTTTGGGAACTACTGCAATCAGCTTGCCCTCATTGGCCATATAAAGAGGGTCAAGTCCCAGGATATCACAAAAACCGCGGACTTCGCTGCTGATTGGCAGTGAGGTCTCATTAATTTCTACTCCGCAGGAGGAACTAGACGCCACTTCGTTTAATACGGTAGCCAGACCTCCTCTTGTTACATCCCGCATACAGTGGACCTTAATATCATGCTCCAGAAGATTTTTAACCATAGCACGAAGTGGTGCGCAGTCACTTTGTATGGTATTTTCAATGCCCATTCTGTGGGACATAATAGCGGCATGATGTTCCCCCAGATTGCCGGAAAGGATTATGACATCATTGTTTTTACACTTTGAGATGCTTATTCCACTTCTTTGTATCTCTCCGATACCGGAGGTGTTAATGTAGATGCCTCCCTTTCCTTCTATGACTTTTGTATCTCCGGCAACAATTTTCACCTTCGCCTCTGCGGCTGCCAAAGCCATGGATTTTGCTATCTGGTCCAGGGCATCCACATCTGCGCCTTCTTCTATTATAAAGCCGGCAGTCAGGTATTTGGGCATGGCTCCCATCATTAAAAGGTCATTCACCGTTCCGCAGACGGCTACCTTGCCGATATCCCCTCCGCGGAAAAACAGTGGCGTAACTACAAAGGAATCCGTGGTGTAGGCAATTTTTCCGCTTACGTTTAAAACGGCGGAATCCTCCATTTTTGCAAGTATTTTATTATCGAAATTTCTTAAGAATATGTCGTTGATTAAGCTGCTGGTCTGTTTCCCACCGCTGCCGTAGGCCATATCTATCTTCATACAGTAACCCTCCTGTTCTTATACCAGATTCCACAGGCGCCTTCCGTTGATACCATACAAGGACCAACGGCATTAAGAGGCGAGCAGACGGTTTGAAAAAGCGGACAGTCCACCGGTTGAATCCGCCCCAATATAACATCCTGGCATCTACAGCCCTTTGGAACCTGTTCCGTATAATCGGTTATTCTGCTGCCTGCATCGTATTGCTGGTACTCCCATCGAAGCTTAAGACCGGAACTTTTTATGATCCCGATTCCTCTCCAGTAATCATCTGCGGTTTCAAAATATTGATCTGTAATTGCCGCAGCCTTTTGATTCCCTAATTCGGTAACGGAACTGGTGTACATATTTTTCATGGAATACTGTTTCTTTTTCAGCTGGTGAAGAATTTCATCCACAGCAGCTACTATATGCTCTCCTTCAAAGCCCGCAACGACAAAGGGTTTCTGATATTTCTGGGCCAGTTCTTCGTAAATGGAACAGCCGGTAATTACGCTTACATGCCCAGGGCAAAGAAAGGCATCAATTTCCTTTTCATTTTCACAGACAAAGGAAAGTGCAGGAAGTATGGTTTTTAAGGAAGTAAGGAATTTAAGATTCGTTATATGATTCGTTATGATTTCCTCTAGCATTAAGGCGTAAATCGGTGTGGTTGTTTCAAAACCTACTGCTGCAAATATATATTCCGTATGGGTGTCCTCTTTGGCCAGTTTCATGGCAGACAGGGGCGAATACAAGATTTTAACGTTACCGCCCAGAGCCTTTGCTTCTGTTAAGGAGTATTGATTTCCCTTTACCTTCATCATATCCCCAAAGGTTAGCACACAGGTGTTTTCCTTTAAGGCATATTCCACTAATTTATCAATATAAGCAGAGGCAGTAACACATACCGGGCAGCCGGGACCGGATATTAATTGGATATCAGGGGATAACAGACTCCGGATTCCATTTTTAAAGATACTGGAAGTGTGGGTTCCGCAGACTTCCATAATTTTAATCTTTTTTCCGGTATAATTTTTAAGTTCAGTCTTTACCTGTTCGAGGGTCTTCATTCCCATCCTCCTCAAGTTCCCCAAATATACTGATTAGTTCTTCCGCCATATCCTGTTTCATGACTTCCAGGGCAAAACCGGCATGAATCAGGATATAATCACCGATTTTAGCGTCTACCAGTTTTACATTGGCTTCACAAATATTATTTAATACATCTACTTTGGCGATGTCACCGCTTATTTCAATGATTTTACCAGGTACTGCAACACACATAAGTTATCCTCCTTAATCCCAATTCAGGTTAAACTCATTAACCCGATATAAGTCTGCCCCAGACTGATGGAGCCGTCATTTGGCGGGACAGCCATATTGACATATACTGAAAAATCCGCTTCCCTTAACAGTTTTAAAACCCGTTCTGTCAGGATTGTATTCTGAAATACTCCGCCGCTTAGGGCTACTGTATTCATATTCTGTTCTTCTCTTATTATTTCACATACCCGTAACACGGCATTTGCCACGCTATAATGAAAGCCCAGGGCCAGAGAGGCCTTTGACCTTGTCCCTCTTAAGGTACTGATGGCTTTTATGACCGGCTTTGGATCAATTTCTATTATGCCACTTTTTTTACAAATTGCAAAGGTAAGGTTTTCCGGTTCCAGGTGGTTTCTTACGGCTAATACTGCCTCTTTTTCAAGAAGGGTCGCACCTTCGCCTTCGTAACGGTTCTCCTGGCAAATGTCAAGTAGGGAAGCCGCTGCATCAAATAACCGTCCCATACTGGAGGTCAGTACCGTATTGATTTTATTGTCAAGGGCTGCTTTGATGAGATCTACCCGTTCATCTTTCACTTCCTCTTTCAGACCCGCTTGTAATAAAAAGCAGGTGGCGGTCTTTTTCCCGTCCTTCATGGAACTGTCTCCCCCAAGGATTGGTGTGTAACTTAACTGGGCCGCCCGGGTAAATCCTGCACCTTTACAGATTAAAAATTCCCCGCCCCAGATGTTACCGTCCGTACCATATCCGGTTCCGTCAAAGGCAACGCCGATAACCGGTCCTTTTAAATCGTGTTCTGCCATAACCGAGGCAATATGGGCGTGATGATGCTGGACTGCAAGGACAGGAAGGTTTAATGTCCTTGCATAGAGGCCAGAGTGGTAATTCGGGTGTAAATCACATACTGCCAGACCAGGTGTAATGTTTAACAGACCTGACAAATCCTCATAAGACTTTTTATATTCCTCCAGTACGGTCTGTTCTTCCAAATCACCGAAGTACTGGGAGACTACTGCACTGCCTTTTTTATACAGGCAAAAAGCCGCTTTTAAATCACCGCCTGCGGCAAAAATCGCCGTGTCACAGCGCTCTCTCTTAGTATTCTCCATAGCCTCCTTATCTGGGTTTATAAATACCGGGTAAGGAACATATCCCCTGCTTCGTCTGATTAACTGAGGTTTTCCATCTATTACTTTTGCTACAGAATCGTCTACAGAACGGACAATCCGCCGCTTGTGATATAAGATACCTTTAAGATAAGGTGATTTTACTTCCAGCATTCTGATATCGTCTTTTATTATTGGCGCACCGGATCGATTCGCACTGGTCATTATAAGAGGTCCGCAGTGTCTGGTTAATAGAATCTGCAGGGGAGTGTAAGGCAAAAAGGCACCGCAGTAGATACCTCCCTTATTAGTGGCTTCTGCCATGGAATCATTTCTGGTATAAAGCAGTACAATCGGTCTTGCTTTTGATAACAGGAGCTCCCGTTCTTCCTCTGATACCATACAGTATTCCTCAATGGCTTCCAGATCCGGGAACATAACTGCAAATGGTTTTTCCTCCCTGCCTTTTAACCTCCGCAGGTTAAGTACGGTTTCTTCTGACATTGGGGAACAGACATAATGATAACCGCCGATTCCTTTTACTGCCAGGATTCCTCCTGATTTAAGGATGGAAACGGCTTTTGTTATTGCTTCTTCATTTAGGAATGATTTATTAGTGGCTATTTCAGTTATTGCTTTACCTGTTATTGTTTTATCTGTTACTGCTTTATTTCTTACTAATTTACCAGCTATCACTTTATCAGTTATTACTGCATTAGCTATTTTTTTATCAGGTATTACTTTATTATTTTCATCTTTTTCTTTTACCGTATCATCCTCTAAATCCTGAAATATTACATAAGGTCCGCAGTCATTACAAGAGATTGTCTGAGCATGGAATCGCCTGCTTTCGGGGTCTGTATATTCTTTGTTACATGCCTCACACATCGGAAATTCTTTCATTGTGGTAGTATGTCTGTCGTAAGGCAGATGTTCCATAATCGTATATCTGGGACCGCAGGAGGTACAGCTGATAAAAGGGTTCTTATATCTCCGGTTGCCGCTTTCATACAGCTCTTTTTTACATTTGTTACAAACCGGAAGATCTGGCGGAAGGATGGATATCTCAGACTCCGCCGCACTATTTAAGATTCTAAAATCCTTATAACGAATCTTATCTCCCTGCATAATCTTTTCTCGGATGTTCTCAGCGTCATATTTAATATCTTTCCTACTGGAACCCTTGGCAGTATTTTCTCCGTCATTCCCGCTGACATCCTCGACAATATTCTCTCTGTCATTCCCGCTAACATCCTCGGTAATCTTCTCTCTGTCATTTCCACTAACATCCTTGGCAGTATTCTCTCCGCCATTCCCGCTGACATCCTCGGCAGTATTCTCTCTGTCATTCCCACTAACATCCGCGGCAGTATTCTCTCCGCCATTCCCGCTGACATCCTCTCCATCGTTCTCCCAGACATCCTCACTGAACTCCTCACTTATATCCTCGACCTGAATATGAACGATTTCATAATCTTCTTCCCTGTTCTCCTGCAATTCCTTTAGAAAGTCTGCTACTTTTTGTTCTGGAGCATTGGCTATAATTTCAACAATTCCGCCGATATTTCTGACAGTTCCTTTTATTCCGTATTTCCCTGCATGGCGAAATACAAGGGGTCTAAAGCCAACCCCTTGTACCATGCCAAATATCTTTATTTTCTTTGTGACTACTTTAATTTGTTCTTGATCCATTCTACTGCTTCCTCAAAACCTTCTTCCGTTTTGCAGGATACTTTAACCACCGGAGCTGTTTTATTTAACGCTCTGACACCCTTCATGAAGAACTCTTCATCAAAATCCAGATATGGTATCAGATCACATTTATTTAAGATAATAATATCTGCTTTTTCAAAGGCTAACGGATATTTGTAGGGCTTGTCACTGCCTTCTGTTACGGTTGATATTAACATCTTAACATGTTCGCCAATCTGGAATTCTGCGGGGCATACTAAATTGCCTATATTTTCTATGAATAATACACCATTTTTTAAAGCTAGTTCTTTTGCAGCTTTTCCGATTAAAGGAGAATCCAGGTGGCAGGCTCCACCGGTATTAATCTGGATTGCCTGTACTCCCAGGGATTGGAGGTGTTTTGTATCAAAATCTGCCTCTATATCACCTTCAATTACATAAGAAGTGATACCTTCCAGTCTTTTAATTATTTGAATCAACGTAGAGGTCTTACCGGCTCCCGGGGCACCCATAACATTAATTGCGAAGATTCCGTTTTCATTAAAGGAGGCATTAATCTGTGTGGCAACCTCATCGTTTTTATCGTAAACCGACTGCATAATTTCTATTTCTTTCTTTTCTGACATAATTACCTCCATCCGACGCTTAGCAGCAATAATTATTTAGCAGCAATTCCTCACTGTATTTTAACTAGAAGCAATACAATATAAAAAAGCTTCCTTAAGTAAATTCTATACTGTTTGACAAAAGGTTAAATATAAACCCTTCAAATAAAAAGCTTACATTTAACCTGTCCTTACCTTACACTTCAATCGACTTAATATAAAATTCCTGACCGATTTCTGTAGGCCTTCCCTCCCCTTTGCAGACAGGACATTCAAAGGAATAAGGTTTCCTGACAAAAAGTTCGCCGCAGGTTTGGCACTTTAACTTCGGTATCACACGCTCAATATTCAACTTCGCATGTTCACATAAGCTTCCTTGTGCAATAATTTCAAAATATAATTCAATAGAACTTGCCACATAACCGGAGTAGTCACCTACTACCAGATTAATCTGCTTTACCTCAGCAGCTTCATTCTTCGCAGCAAATTCATCTGCTATCTCAATTATTCTCTGTGTGATCGGATACTCGTGCATTGGTATAATCATCCCTTACGCTTCCAAAGGAAGGTGTGGTATATCCATTGTCCATTCTCAGACATTTCTTTGGACAAACCTCATTGCAGTAATTGCATTGAATGCATTTTAGTCTTTCAATACTCCAGGAGGCACTGGCTTTATCTACCTGTATTGCCCCGGTAGGACAGCGTCTCTGGCATAAGCCGCAGTAGATACATTCGGATATATTAATACCTACACTGCCTCTGGTACGTTCATAATTATCTTTCTTTTTAACGGGATATAATACGGTATAGGGTCCGTGGATCAGACTTTTAAAGAGTGTCTTACTCATACTTAAAATTGACATAATTCTCCGTCCTATCTATAAACAATCATCGTTCCGTGCAGCTGATGCATGGGTCAATGGTAAGAATTAATATAGGTACATCCGCCAGTGCACAACCCTTTAAGGTCTCGAGTAATGCCGGTACATTAGCAAAGGTTGGTGTTCTTACTCTGACTCTGTCAAGAAATTTTGTTCCATTTGCTTTTGCATAGTACACTACCTCTCCTCTTGGCTGCTCTATTCTAGTAAAATATTCACCCTTTGGATTACCGGTTACTTTCACCTTAATATCTCCATCGGGTATTATTGCAATTGCCTGCTTAATTAAATCGATCGCCTGAAAGACTTCTTTGATACGGACAGAAGTTCTGGCATAGGAATCACCGGCAGTATCAATTATTGGCTCAAACATTAATTTAGAGTAGGCGGCATATCCCTGGGTTCTTAAATCGATGCTGACACCACTGGCTTTCGCCATAGGACCAACTGCTCCAAGGTCATAGGCTAATTCTTTTGATAATACACCTACTCCTTTGGTACGGTATTTTACAGAAGAATCATTTAAAAATACCTGGGTAAGCTCCTCTAATTCTTTTGCCATATTGGTAAGAATGTCAGAGATTTTATATAAAGTCTCATTACTAACATCTTTTCTTACTCCGCCGATATCGCATACAGAAAAAATAACACGACCTCCGGTGGTTTCCTCAAATATATCAAGAACCTGTTCTCTCAGCCTCCAGGAATGCATAAATAAACTTTCAAAGCCAAAGGCGTCTGCTAACAGTCCTAACCATAATAAATGGCTGTGAATACGGGATAACTCTGCCCAGATGGTTCTTAAAAATTCTGCTCTCTCTGGAATCTTGACATCCATAATACTTTCGATTGACATACAGTATCCCATGCCGTGCATAAAGGAACAGATACCACAGATTCTCTCTGCAACGAAGGTATATTGCTGAAAGTCCTTCTTCTCTACCAGTTTTTCAAGTCCTCGGTGAATATATCCAATACGCGGTATTGCTTCTATTACTCTTTCGTCCTCAAGCACTAAATCCAAATGGATTGGCTCCGGCAGTACGGGATGTTGAGGACCAAAGGGAATTACCGTTCTATTTCCCATTATTTCTCCTCCTTAACAATCTTATATGGAGTTTTTACCGGAATTTTATATAAGTTGTTATTAAAATCAATGGAAATATTCTTAATATCTGCCCCAAACAATTCCTTAATTTCATTCTCATATAAGAAGGCATAGGAATACAGGCTGCTGATACTGCTGATCTCCGTTTCCGTATCTGTATTAATTCTTAAATTAATAAAGTCATATTCTTTGTCAAAGGAGTAACTAAGTTCCAAATCCTCCTTGCTTGAACAGGAAATAGCCACAAGACGATAACCGTCAGTTTTTAATTGCAGAGTTTCTGCTATCAATTCATTTGGCTGAATACTTTTAATTTGTTGTTCCATACTAAACCACTTTCTTTCTATAAGGTATCTCCCAGAAACGTCTGTGTTCTTATACCACGTTTTTCTGAGAAAATGTATATCCCCTTAATTCCGGTAATCTAATTGCTCACTTTTTTGCTTACTTTTTGCTTCCTTTACGTGCATATTTTTGTTTTTCTTCCAATATAGCCAGGCCTTTCACAACGCCGTCTATAATCGCTTCCGGACGAGCGGCACAGCCTGGCACATATACATCTACCGGCAATACTTTGTCTACTCCTCCGACCACATTATAGCACTCTGCAAAAATACCACCGGAAGTAGCACAGATCCCAACCGCTACCACCACTTTAGGCTCTGCCATCTGCTCATACAACTGTTTCACTACGGGTATATTCTGCTCATTTACGCTGCCGGTTATTAATAAAATATCCGCATGCTTTGGATTACCGGTATTAATAATACCAAACCGCTCCACATCATACAAAGGTGTCAGACAGGCAAGTACTTCAATATCACAGCCATTACAGCTTGAACCATCATAATGTAAAATCCATGGGGATTTTTTAATATAATTCATATTAGACTCCCGTCCGCGTGCTTTAGCACGCTTTTAAATCAGGAAGAGTTAAAAAATACGCCTTTATTTTTTAACTTTACTCCCGTCTGCGTGCTTTAGCACGCTTTTAAATCAGGATGAGTTAAAAAATACGCCTTCATTTTTTAACTTTACTCCCGTCCGCGTGCTTTAGCACGCTTTTAAATCAAGACAAGTTAAAAAATACGCCTTTCATTTTTTAACTTTACTCCAAACTGCGTGCTTTAGCACGCAGTTCCATTCACTTCTTTTATTTGAAGAAAGATAACACAAGTAAATTTACTGTTCCTAACACAGCCGTTATAATCCAGCTGGAATTGAGTGCAAGCTGCCATTTTGTTCTAGCAAAGCCATTATCAATTACTATCTCCAAAAAATACGCCAGGATACAGGCTAGTGTAGCAAAAACATAACTGATTGGCGCTTTTGTTGCAAAGAACACGAATACAAAGGTCAAGGCAATCACGGTCTCATACCAATGTGTGATCTCTATGACTGCAAGATCCCTGCCGGAATATTCAGTCGTAATACCCTGTACGATTTCCTGATGTCCATGGTGACCCATGCTAAAATCGAAGGGAGACTTTCTTAATTTAAAAGTCAATATAAATAAAAGTCCTAAAAACAAACCTGGCAACTGAAGAACTGCTGGTGCCGAAGCTGTAATAATATCCTTAATGTAAAAGCTCTTGTCCGCATAATACAAGCCGATACCAGTAAGTAATACCATCGGCTCATAAGCCATCATCTGTAACAGTTCTCTTTCTGAACCAATCAGACTGTAGGGGGAATTTGAGGCATATCCGCCCAGTACAAAGAAGATGGAGCCTAATGTCAGAGCAAAGATTGCTAATAAGATATCTCCGCCGGTCAGCATAATAACTGCTGTAAACACAATAAAGATTAACGAAATATATACGTAAAAACGATGCATTAAATTAACTTCTATAGACTCTTTTTGTATCAGCTTTAATACATCATAAAAAGGCTGTAACACTGGAGGACCTTGCCTGCCCTGCATTCGCGCCGTAATAACACGGTCTATTCCGGTAAGTAACCCGCCGACGAAAGGGGTTAAAATAACAGCTCCTATAATACTTAAGATAAACATAATCATTATTTTGCTAAGCCTCCAATCAGAAGTATTACCCCGGCAGATAACATACAGATCGCTAACAGATCGCTCCAAAAGGCTAATCTTTTCGGTCCGAAATAGCTCTCTAAATACCAGTTGCTTAATTCCACTTTTTGTTTTTCACCGGCAAAGCCGTAAAATGTCTCATTATCGCCGGTATTCTCACCAGCCATATAAATAGGTACAATTCTTCGTTTATCCTGTTTATAAAACGGAATAAAACTGATTGGTATCACTAAGAGCATAATTAACATAGTAATCATAATCTTAACATCGCTGGTTCCAATCGGTATGATTGCTTTCGTTCCATACAAATCCGTCAAATATGGTATCAGCGCATATTTTGATATGAGAGGAAAACTTAGACAGGAGACTACTACAAGGGTCGCCTGAATAAAAATTGGAATTTCTTCTTCTGCATAAAATACATGTTTCTTAGGGTTTTTTACATTGGCATTGGACACCAGCTTACCCATCCACTTTGTCCAGTAGAGAAGCGTTGCTGCACTGCCAAAGGCTATTGTTACCACTGTTACTATATGATTCGAATCGATAAAAGCTTTCATGGCAACCCATTTTGAGATAAGCATGCCAAAAGGTGCTAAGAACATACCTGCTATACCGATTATCATGTATAAAGACAATCTTCTGGATACATGAAGCAGGATATCCATATCCTCAACATTCCTGCTGCCAATCTGGTGTTCAATAGAACCTACAGATAAGAATAACAAAGATTTTGATATTGCATGGAAGATTACCAGTAAAATTGCAGCCCAGATGGATTCCTGTGTCCCTACACTTGCACAGATAACGATCAAGCCTAAGTTAGCCAGAGTAGAATATGCTAAAATCTTCTTTGCATCACTTTGGGTTATTGCAATCAGGGAACAGGCAAGGAAGGTGATACAGCCAATGCCAGTTACGATTAATCCAACCGCACTAAGACCTAAAAGCGGCGCCAGCCTGATAATAAGGTAAACACCTGCTTTAACCATGGTTGCTGAGTGCAGCAACGCAGAAGAAGGTGTAGGGGCCACCATTGCGCCAAGGAGCCAGGAAGAGAACGGCAGCTGTGCTGATTTTGTAAGTGCGGCAAAAGAAAGCAGGAATACAGGTATTAATACCATTGTTTCTGGTTCCATTTTAGTTAAAACTGATAATTCCAACGTGCCAAACTTCATTCCAATAAATACTATTGCAGCTGCAAATGCAACTCCTCCAGCTAAATTAATCGTAAGGGCCCGAAAGGAATTGTTTTTTGCTTCCTCGGTTTTTGTATAGCCGATAAGCAGATAAGAACAAAGGGTTGTTAACTCCCAGCAGAAATATAGCCAGGTCAGATTATTACTTAATACTAAACCAAACATGGCGGAAAGGAATAAGAATAATACAGCCAGGAAGAAGTTTCTTCTATCCTTAAACTCCTTATGGTGTTTATGGTACGTCCTCATATAACCTACGGCGTACAAACATATTAAACTTCCGATCACACCTATTATTAAAACCATAATTGCTGTAAGCTTATCAAATACAATACTGTTTTCTACTTCGATGCTTCTCTCCCTGGTGAATTCAAACCACAGTATTAGGGGGGTCTGTATAACAGCGAAAACTGATACCAAGTACTTCTTGTTTTTTAAGCCTGTAATTATGATGTAGGCAGCAACCACAACCTCAACGGCCATGATAATCACATTTATTACTTCTTCGAAAGCGGGGGTAAATGAAATTCCATTCTGAAAGAACTGTGCAAATACACAGATTGTCAGTACTGCTACTATAAATGCGCTGACCTTTACTATGACATTCCTTACTTCATCGTTTCTGACAAGAAAGATAATAATGGAGGCTACCAATGGGAATAAAATTAATGCATAAATTACATTCATAATCGTCACCTTATCTAAATAATATACAAATTTCACAACGAGTTATTATAGCATATCAAAAATTCTTTTACAATGATTAACATTGTTATAGTTTAAACAATCAATTAGGTGTAGTTTAGAATTATTTTAGACATTTTATAAACAATTCATTTTGTAAAGCCATAAATCTGCTGTAATTATTTGATTGATTTGTTTAATTTTTATTACAAAAAACAGGTTCTAGAGCATGTGACTCTGATAATTATTTCACTAATCAATAATATTTATTTCATTATCAGCAATATAACTAAAATCTGGACAGATTTTCGCTATAAAAACATAAAAAACTACAAATGTTACTATTTCTTCTGAATTACCTTTCCAAACAAGAAGTCTTGCTTTGCTTTTTCTGCTTTTAGTCACAAAAAGAAACCCGCACAGAGGTTAGTTTCTGTACGGGTTTCTTAATAGGGGCTGAAATAAATTCAATGACTATATTACTTGGGAGAAATAAGGTTTATTTATATAAATCTTGAGGAAACTATGCAGTTCCTTCAATCTTATACAATCTGCCTGAGATAATCAAAATCGTTCTTAATACCATCCCAGACCGGTTTATCATATTCTTCATGTTCTACTACAAAATAGTTTGCATATACCGAAGCATCTTTGATCTTTTTCATATCAAGGATACCGTCTGCCATATCTACATTGGCTTTATCACCATCCATTTGTTTCAAATGAATCAGCTCTACCTTCTTACCCCACTTCTTAATATATTCTACGGGGTCGACACCGGCATAAGCTACCCAGAATACGTCCAGTTCCAGTATTACATTGTCGTCGGTATTCTCAGCTATAATATCAAGTGGAAATCTGCCGTCAATTTCAGTAAATTCATGGGCATGATTATGATAGCCCACTTTTATCCCTTCCCCAGCAGCTTTTTTTGCAGCACTGTTAAGAAGATTAACCAATTTGTCAATCTTTTCTATGGTATCCACTTCTGCATAAGGACAGATAATGTACTTAGAACCAATGGCTTTACTAAGCTTTAGTTCTTCGTCAAAGGAATTCTCAAAAACCTGGAGACCAGTATGGGTGCCAACAGAATACAGGTTATTCTCTTTTAGCAGGGACTTTAATTCTTCTGCGGATAATCCGCCGTAGCCGGCAAATTCCACACCGCTGTAGCCGAGCTTTGCAACCTGCTCTACCGATGCCCTAAAATCTTTCTTCGTTTCCTCATGAATTGAGTATAACTGTAAAGATACTTCCATTTCTTGTATACCTCGTTCTTTTATTGGCAGCTTAAATGGTTTCTTTTTTACCGTTTTCGCTGGATTTATATGCCGCTTCCATCATTCTGGTCAAGACAATGGCATCCTCTATTCCAAAGGCTGCGCCTTCTTTATTAAATTCTCCGGTTGCCCACTGAACTACAGGGGAGGGCAGTGATTCCGGCAGCTGCTTTGGAGCTACCCATTTGCCTTCTGTTTCTTCTGTCGCATACCATACACCGTCGCGGATGAATAGCGCACCCTTGGTTCCGCTGATTTCAAGGCTGGCAGGATTATATACGGATACAAAACCGGTTTCAGATACTCCGATGGCACCATTCTCAAATTCAATAACCGAAACACTGTTGTCATCCACTCCGCGGTTCGTAACCTCTGTAAATACGGACTGAACTGTCTTAGGTTCGCCTAACAGCCAGTTTAATAAGTACATAGGATGAGCACCCAGATCCATCATAGCTCCCCCGCCGCACTGTTCTTTGTTATAAAAATGGGCAGGCAGCCAGTCTCCGATACTTCCGTTATGCACGTTGCGCATTCTTGCATAAGTAATCCGTCCCAAAACTCCGCTGTCTACCAGCTGCTTTGCGAACAGGAATTCTTTATCACATTTCTTAACCAGGGATAAAGTAATATCTGCATTATGCTTTACCAGGGCTTCTTTTATCTCTAAGCAGTCTGCTGTGGTCAGTGCCAGTACTTTTTCGCTGAATACTTTTTTACCGGCATTGACTGCCTTTAGAATCAGCTCTTTATGCATAGAGGTAGGAGAAGTTATAATGACACCGTCAATGGACTGATCCGCAATCAATTCATCATAATCTTTATAAAACTTTGCATCAAACTGAGCGGCGTACTTTTCTCCGCGAGCTGCTTCTTCATCCCAGACAGCGGTGATTTTACTGTCTGTCTTTTCTATGATTTCTTTCGTATATCCTTCGGCATGTACATGCCAATAACTGATTACAGCTATGTTCATAGTAAATTCCTCTATTCTTTTTAGTCAAAGTAAACCGGTTGTCCGGATTTGGCTGATTTATAGATTGCTTCCAGGATTTCTGATACAACACAGGCTTGTTCCGGTTTTACAACTACTTCGGTATCGTTCTTAACTGCATCGATCCAACGTCTTGCTTCTACTTCCGCAGGATTATCGGATACGCCTTCATAGAAAGCAACTCCGCCGCTGCTTAAATCAGGTTTGATTTCAATCAGTCTGTTAAATTCACCTTTGTTGATGGTTACGCCGCCTTTTATCTGTGCTCCGGCATCACTTCCGCAAAGTACTGTGCTTCCTTCTGGAATCGGTTCGCAGGTATTAAGTGCCCAGCTGGACTCTAATATGATAGTTGCGCCGTTTTTCATTACGATAAAACCAAAGGCAGAGTCTTCCATAGTATGCTGATCTTTATCCCAGCCGCCCCAAGGATTACCGCATTCTGGATCATTTACTTTTTTATAGGTAGTACCAACTACCATCTTAGGTTCATAGTTATTCATCAGATATAAAGTTACATCAAGGGAATGGGTACCGATATCAATTAATGGTCCTCCGCCCTGTTCATATTCATTTAAGAAAACACCCCAGTTCGGAGTTCCTCTTCTTCTTACTGCAAATGCTTTTGCAAAATAGATATCTCCTAAATCCCCGCGGTCAATCACGCTCTTTAAGTAAAGAGATTCCGGTTTATGTCTGTGCTGATAGCCAATGGTAAGTTTCTTGCCGGTTTCTTTTGCAGCAGCAACCATCTTTCTTGCATCTTCAGCAGTCTTTGCCATAGGTTTTTCGCACATTACATGTTTGTCTGCATGAAGGGCATCAATGGAAATGGGTGCATGGGAACGGTTCGGGGTACATACATGTACTACTTCGATTTCAGGGTCTTTTAACAGTTCCTGATAATCTGTATAAACTTTAGCGTCCGGTGTACCGTATTTTTCTTTGGCACTTTGTGCCTTTTCTTCCACGAGGTCGCAAAATGCTACCATCTCTACATCAGATAATTTGCTTAAGGCAGGCATATGCTTACCGTTTGCAATACCTCCACAACCGATAATGCCAACTTTAATTTTCTTCTCCATAGTGTTTTATCTCCTTTAATATTTATATTCTTGGTCCGGTTATGAAGTCGTATTGATTTTCATACCAAAACCAATTGTTTACTTAACTAAAAATATAGCATACCCATAATTATTATGATATAATAATTTTAGAATAAAATATCAATTTTTTGTCATTGGGGGGTTTTTATATGGAGTATTATGTTGAGAAAAAAGATACCTTGGATGATCTGCCGCTGCCCATCAGCGTTCATATCCAGGAAGGATATACGGCAGGTACCATCGCTTCTGCCCATATACACGATTATATTGAAATTATATATACCATAACCGGAAAATTCAGGATTCTCTTAAATAACAAAGATTATTATTTTGGTTCCGGTGATATGGTCTTAATCAATTCCAACGAAATACATAATATTATTTCTCTGACAGATGGTCCTAATAAATATATCGTAGTTAAGTTCGAACCCGAAATTCTCTACACCACTACCCAGTCTGTTTTTGAAATGAAATATGTCATGCCTTTTATCCTGAATGAATCAACCCATCAGAAGATATTTAAGCGGGAGGAAATCGAGCATTCCGTGATCCCAGATATTATTACCGGAATCCAGCAGGAATACCGGGACAAGTATTATGGGTATGAACTGGCAGTACGTGCGAACATCTTTAATTTATTTTTGTTTATTTTACGCCGGTGGAATTCTCAGAATATGGACTTAAATATAAATCCGGAGGTAAACAAAGATATGGTCAAACGGCTTCAGACCGTATTTGACTATGTGGAAAACAACTATCAAAACGACATTACTTCTCTTAATATGGCAGCCTTATGTAATTTAAGCTATAGCTATTTTTCAAGAGCCTTTAAAAAGATCATGAAGAAGAATTTTAAAGAATATTTAAACTATGTCCGGATTTCCAAATCCGAGAAACTTCTTAGTACCTCGGAACTTAATATAACAGAAATTGCCCTGGCGGTAGGCTTTTCCACCTCCAGCTACTTTATTCAGCAGTTTAAGCAATATAAGGGGATATCACCGAAACAGTTTAAGAATAAATATATGAAGGTATAAGATAACATAAATCAGCCTGATTAAGACTTTCCACTTAACCTTTTCTCATAAAAAGGAAATGGATAGCATTAATCAGGCTTTCATCAGGCTTTCATCCAGGTTATCAACTGTATACCAGATTGCACCAACTGATCTTACTGGTCTTAAACCAGTAAATCCATACTTCTTTATTCTTCCAAGCTTACAGGTTTTTTAATACCTCGCTCGTAATAATCCTGTTTCTCTGCTCTGGTCCGGGTGCATGGTTCACTGCAAGTTCAAGAGCCCAAAGAAGGGCACCTGCCGCCGGGATGACCTTAAGGGGCACCGGTTCCAGAACTTTACCCGTATACTGAAAGATTCGTTCTTTAAAATGGGTTAATAAAAGGGGACAGTCCGACTTTGTCCATACGGAACCTGCCAATATGATTTCCGGAGTTTCTTCAAATTTAAGTTTTAGGATACAGCCGGATACCGATTTGGCTAGCTGGTCAGCCACTTCTTTAACAATACCTGTAGAGACTTCATCCCCTCCATTGGCTGCTTCAAACAGATAGGTTACAATTGTTTTATCCATTTCGCTGTCCCCGTAAAATCTGTCACTGATTACATTCAGCAGTTCAATCGGATTTTCAATTCCAAAATAATCCATTATCTTCCCGGTCAAACTTGTTTTCTGACCGCACCGGAAAAAATAATCATAAACCGAACATACGGCTAAGGTCGCAATGTAGTGACCGCCTGCCCTGTCTCCGGTAGCTCTGCCGATACCGCCGATCTGGAGTATTTCACCCTTTTCATTTATACCGCTGGCAACCGTACCGGTTCCATTAATGGAGCAGATTCCAACTCCGGAAGGACAGCCTGCCTTTATGCCCAGAATGGAATCATTGGACACCGCGTAGTTCAATCCGGTTTTATTCAATATCTCCTTTATCTTAGCTAACTGTACCGGTGTATCGATTCCCGCCATGCCAAAGGCAGCCCCGGCTACCTGGGATTTTTTTATTGAATTTTTCTTAAGAAGTTCCTCGATATCTGCTAAGATCTTCTCTTCCGCTTCTAAAAATCCGCCTTCCAGAAATTCGTGGCTTCTGCTTCCGGCACGGATATTGTCTACCCATTGACCCTCAGTCGTAAAAATGAGATAATCCGTCTTCGTACCGCCGCCATCTACTCCTAAAATATAGTTCGTTTCCATGGGGTTTCTCCTTTTTTATAGTGGTTTATTTGGAATTTATCATTCACATCTGAATCCGTCCATTATTTTTTGAATTGGGGAAGATACGCTTTGTGGGCTTCTTTCATTTCTTTAAAGCAGGCGGTGGCCTTATTGTAATCACCAATCAGAGGGTGAATTAATAACGCCTTGACTGCCTCGTCTTCATCCCCATTAATGGCTGCCTGAACGGTATGACGTTCATAGGCTTTTACAGTCTGCATCAGTTCCATGACATGCTGATTTCTAAAGCCCCGGATGGGAACAGGGGTTACACCGTTTTTCCCGATAATAGCTGATAGTTCTACGGAATCGTCATCTGCCATAAACTCCAATGCTCCATGGTTTAGAGTATTCACCACATGAACTTCCTTTTTATCATTATAAATAGCATCCACCAGTGAGATGGCGGCTTCCGAATAACGTGCACCGCCTCTGCTTTCTAGTTCCTTCGGCTTTACGGACAGATTTTCATCCCTGTACAGTTTAAGTAACCTGTCTTCAATCTCCATGCAGACTTCACCGCGGCATTTTTCTTCTTCCATTAAGTGTTTTAATTTATCCTCTTTAAAATAAAAGTATTCCAGATAAGAAGAAGGGAGGGCACCTATGGTATGAATGAGTTCACTGCTAAAGCCCTGCAATGGAATATTTTTCATTCCCTGTCCGCCTGTGCCCTGCTCCAGGGCTTCGCTAAGGAGATCCTTACCGCCTTTTTTTACACCGGTAATATAACTTAAATGGTTCAGTCCTACATATTCTATATCCAGATCTTTTTCACCTAAAGCCTGTTCGACTCCGGTAATCATATTAATGGGCACGTTGCATAAACCAATCGTCTTGATTTTGGTATAGTTCTGAAGTGCCTGCGCTAATATTCCCGAAGGATTGGAAAAGTTAATGAGCCAGGCGTCCGGGCAGATACGTTCCATGTGGTTTGTTATATTCAGTAACGCCGGAATAGTACGGAGTGCCTTGAAAAATCCCCCGATACCTGTGGTTTCCTGTCCGATCAGACCGTATTTTAACGGGATCTTTTCATCTAACACCCTACAGGCTAACTGACCCACACGAATCTGGGCCAGAACAAAATCAGCGCCTTTTAAAGCCTCCTCCAGGTCCTCCGTTAAAATGACTTTTGCCTTAAGACCTGCTTTCTCTATCATTCGTTTACAGAGTCCGCCTACGATTGAAAGTTTTTCTTTGTTAATGTCCATAAGCGCGATTTCAGATACCGGTAATGAATCTTTCCTTATAATGACACCTTCGAGCAGCTCTGGAGTATAAGTGCTGCCTGCTCCGATTATGGTTAATTTAATATTTGACATAATATTCTCCTCTCTATATCGATTGAATTTTTTTAACTGCATTTTATTTTTACCTGCTATTTTTACCCTGCTTTTATTTTTATCTGCTTTTTTATTAGCTGCTTTTACTTTTTTGCTTTTATTTTTTTGCTTTTATTTTTACCAGATTTATTTTTACTGCTTATATTTTTACCTGCTTTTATTTCTACCTGCTTTTATTTTTACCTGCTTTTATTTTTACCTGCTTTTATTTCTACCTGCTTTTATTTCTACCTGCTTTTATTTCTACCTGCTTTTATTTTTACCTGCTTTATTTTTACCCGTTTTAATTTACTGCATTTTTTCTTACTGTTTTTTGACTTCTATTTTTTATTACTCATAGTTGATTCTTTAATAGCCAACTTAGGTGCCAGTTTCATGGCATAAGAGCCATTATCCTGATGTCTGATTAAGGAAAGTAGCTGGTTTACCGCATTTTGCCCCATTTCTTCGGCAGGCTGTCTTACCGAGGTGATCTTAGGAGTGTAGTGATTGGCAAGGGGACTGTCATCATACCCGCATACGGACATATCATCAGGAACTTTTAGCCCCAGATCCTTGACCGCATTCACCGCTCCAAGAGCAATATGATCATCAAAGGCAAATACGGCGGAAGGGAGCTTTCCTTCCCTGTGCCATTTTATAATGGCATTGTATCCCGTCATCTGGTCGTATTTTCCGTATTCGATGCCTGCCGGCTGTAAGGATACTTCCGTCAGGGCTTTGACTGCCCCCATCTGCCGTTCCAAGGTAGAAAGTCCGTAAGGGGTTGCCCCAATGAGTCCGATTTCGGTATGTCCCAGTTCCAGTAAATGCTTCACTGCCAGATAACCGCCGGTTACATTATCCGCTAATACGGAAATGATATCGGTATTAATCGTCTGGTTGTCTACTACTACAAAGGGTACTTTCTGGTTTTTCAGTATATCAATATAGAATTTCTCTTTATTAGAAACCAGCAGGATTACACCGTCCACTCTGTTCTGATTTAAAAATGCCGTATCAATGGTATCATCTTTGCCATCGCAGATGGATATGGCTAGTAAATATCCTTGTCTTAAAAGCTGATTGTTAACCTCTTTGACGATGCTTCCAAAGAAATAATCACCGATATCGGAAACGAACATCGCAACTACATTAGTCCTGCCTGTTGCCAATGATCTGGCCGCTGCGCTGGGGACATATCCCAATTCTTCAATTGCCTCCATGACTTTTCTGCGGTTGGATTCTCGGACATTAGGTGCATTACTGATTACCCTGGATACTGTTACATAGGATAATCCGGATTTTTTCACCACATCTTCTATTGTAACTTTCATGAAGCCCTCCAAAACTATATGCGTATATATTTAAACTCTTAACATATCATACACCACGGATGATACCTTTGTCAAGTCATGTTTAATAAGATCTAAACACATAGATAAATTGCTGAATCTTCTTATTCAATCGTATTTCAATCTTATTTTAAACATATATTAAACATCTTTCAATCCTATGTTTTGTTATATATCCGCCTTGGATACTTTAATATATATACGTATATACTTTAAAAATGAATTTTTATGAAGATACTAGTCTTTAGAGCTTACAAAAGGCAAGGCATTTTTACCACTGTTTTTATTAATTTGACGAAGCAATCAATAAAAGTTATATATAGAAATTCTTAACACAACAGTAGCATACTACATAAAATGACATATAATGACATTGTGATACTGTTTGCTATTCCAAAAAATCTATAGTAAGGAAAGGAATGATTATAAATGCCATCAGTAAATTTGACACCAACAGGTGCCACCTTTGTATCCAGCAGTTTTCCTGATACTAATTTTTCATCCAACCCTCTTTTGTTGGTAGGTACAGATCCCTTGTATCAATTTACGATAAGTTATCTTCAGTTTAATCTGCCTATATTACCTGTACCCTCTGTCACAGCCGCAACTCTTGTGCTTTATGTGGCCGATAAAACAGGTGTTACACCCAGCCCGGTAGAGCTTTACAGGGTAATATCCCCCTTTGATACACAAACTGTTACTTACAATACCAGGCCGCTTATTGTACCCACCGGCATAGTTATAAATATTGTTCCCTGTGATATCGGGAGATTTGTTGCTATTGACGTCACCGATCTAGTAAATCAATGGATAACGGGAGTTTTCCCGAATTATGGTCTCGCTCTGGTTAATAATGACGGAACCACCGTAGTGAGATTTGGCAGTGATGATGCAGAGCTTCCATTTTCACCTTTGTTAGTTCTCTTTTATGGGTCAGATGCTGGTGTAACCGGACCTACCGGACCCACTGGACCGACTGGACCCGCTGGTCTTCCTGGCATTCCTGGATCGACTGGTCCAACTGGTCCTACCGGACCCGCTGGCATTGGTGCTACCGGACCGACTGGTCCCACTGGACCCGCTGGCACTGGTGCTACCGGACCCACTGGACCGACTGGCGATACCGGACCTACCGGTCCCGCTGGTACTGGTACTACCGGACCCACTGGACCGACTGGCGATACCGGACCGACTGGACCCGCTGGCATTGGTGCTACCGGACCCACTGGACCGACCGGACCCGCTGGCGAAGGAGGTATTGGTCCGACTGGACCAACTGGCGATACCGGTCCGACTGGACCGACTGGACCTACCGGACCCACTGGTGATACTGGTCCTACCGGACCTGCTGGCATTCTGGGAGCTACTGGTCCAACAGGAGCCGCTGGTATTGCGGGAACTACTGGACCTACCGGCGATACTGGTCCTACCGGTCCTGCCGGCACTCTGGGAGCTACAGGTCCTACCGGACCGACTGGAGCCGCTGGTACCGCAGGAACTACTGGACCGACCGGACCGACTGGCGATACTGGTCCTACCGGCGCTGGGGCCATCATACCATTTGCCTCTGGTGGGCCAGCTGTTATGACTACTATTGCAGGCGGATTAGCCGGTACTACAAGTCTTATCGGTTTCGGAAGTTCTGCAACCGGTATCAGCCTTGTAGGCGGAGTTATAGATCTTACCGGAACTTTAGTGGGACCGCTAATCAATTTTGCTTTCTCAGCTCCTCGTGCGGGTACGATAACTTCCATTGCAGCTTACTTCAGCAACACGATTGCTCTGGCGTTAGTAGGTACTACAATAACCATTACAGCACAGCTATATAGTTCCGATACTCCTGACAATACCTTTACTGCAATTCCGGGCGCTGTTGTAACCCTTGCTCCGCCTCTTACAGGTATAGTAGGCCTGGGTGCAATAAGTAACGGTATAACTACCGGCTTATCAATCCCGGTAACTCCGCAAACCAGGCTGCTATTGGTATTCTCCGCAACTGCAGCCGGCGTGACTCTGATAAACACTGTTACAGGTTATGCAAGCGGTGGCTTATCAATTGTATAATGAAACAAATCGAGATGGCGGCGGTCCTATCCGCTGCCATCTCGATTTATTAAAGAAGACGTAGAGTTTGTACCCATTGATAAAAACAGGAAGTTCCCTACCTATATGAATTTCTGGTCCTTCCCTGATATCCCCTAAGACACAGAGGAAGCTCCAGACCAAATGCTTCTAAAAGTTCCTTATCCCTGAGTATTAGTTCTGTGGCACCTTCTCTGATAATTTTACCTTCGGACATTAGGATTACCCGGTCACAGGTCTCAAGTATCATATCCAGGTCATGGGAAGCAACAATTTTGGCATACTCCAACCGGTTTAAAGTCTGAATCAGGTTTCTTCTGTTTTTCGGATCCAGAGCAATGGTTGGTTCATCTAATAAAATAATTTCCGGATTCATGGCAAGTACAGTAGCAATGGATGCCATCTTCTTTTCGCCTCCGGACATCTTATAAATCTGCTTATCCTTTAAATGGGTAATACCTATTGTGGTAAGTGCCGACTCAACCCTTTCCTTTACCTCCTCCTCCTTTAAGCCATAATTTCTCGGTCCAAAGGCTACATCATTATATACGGTTTGTGTAAATAGCTGGTTATCGGAATCCTGAAACAAATAACCGATCTTACTGCGTATTTCCGGAAGAGATTTTTTATTTACCGGTATTCCTTTGACGAATACCTCCCCCGAAAAGTTTAACTCTAACCCCACCAGAATACGCAGCAGGGTAGATTTTCCCACTCCGTTAGCCCCGATAATGCCAAGCGCTTCTTTGGGTCTGGTCTGCAATGAGATTCCCTTTAGAATCTCTATTCCATTTTCATAGGAAAAGCAAAGTTCCTTACAATTTATTAAAAACTGATTCATTTTAATCATTCCTTTTTATCTTATAAATTCTGTCAGCACTCTTATTTACTGCTTACGATCGTAGTTTCAATTTATTCCCTCTATTTTACCACAATAGACTTACATATGCCCCAATATTAAGGAGTCTAAGGGCTAAAAAGATTCCTAGCCATAAAAAGAGATATCCGTAATCTGTGCCGGAACTCTTCTGAGTACGGGCATAATAAAACTCCCCGGTAAACCCCCGTAACAGCATACTGTCATATAGATTCCCCGCTCTGTCAATGCTTCGGAATAAGAGCTGTCCCAAAAGAGAACCCCAGACCTTGTACCTGACCCCTTTTTCATTGGGGGCACGAAGGGAATAGGCCTGAAAAACTGCATTGGCTTCTTTTAAAAGCAGTGTTATATAACGGTAAGTTAGTAGTATCTGCGTCACGATAATGCTTGGTAATCGAAGCAGTTTCAAGGCATAGCATATTCTTTCGATTCCGGTGGTAGCAATCAATAAAAAGGATGCCACTAATGCAAAAGTACCTTTTATTATCAGCGTTAGCATAGAAATCATCCCACCGCTTATTACCAGACTGCCGATCCGGTATAAAGGAATATGGTCAAAAAAAGGATTGAACAACCCAATAAAGCAGATCAGGGGCAGCACAACCCTTAACTTTTTAAAACAGCTTTTGATAGAGATTTCCGCAAGATTAAAAACAACCAGCGGATAAAGAAGAAAAGGCAGTAATCCAAATAAGTTATATTTATGAAAGGATACCACACAGGTAATATACACTACAGTTATGGTAAGCTTTACCAGGGGGTGTACCTCGTTAAGCCTGGTATTCTTTTCTGCCATTTCATCCAATTCATGTATTTCATACAGGGCACTTGATATTTTTCCCATGTTATCACTCTTTCTGTCGTCACACTGCATTAGGAGACATCTCCACCCATCACGGTATGGTCGCACATATAAATATAACCACCTATGACACATGAAGATCAGGAGAACAATGAATATTGAGCTGCTGCTAAATTTACATTGTTCTGATACCTTGTTTTAATTATAAAAAAGTAGGTAGATTCCAAGAAATATACTCTGGAATCTACCCATACATATCCATATACCATGTACATATATGTGTTTATTTAATTATACCATAGGTTTCATGATTCTGATATCAAAAATCAATATAATCCGCAATTTCTTTATTTAGGTCTGAGGGGCATCCTTTTTCTTAAAGAATTTAAATAAAAAGGCGCAGCCGATGCAAATCGCTGCTACAACCGCCGACCCAACTATTCCTGATACCGAAGTACCGACTGCCGAATCGCTTCCAGCAAATGCATAATCCGGTAAAACCGCTGTCTTGTCCTGAATATCCTGGGATGTCTTGACAGCGTCTGTATAATCGTTCTCCGGTTCGATTTCTGTATCACCGGTTATTTTTTGGATGGACCATTCTAATCCGTCTGGATTACTAGAGGCCACTAAGGATAATCCGCCTCCGATCAATACCACAACTGCCGATAAGATAACCAGTGTCTGTCTCAGGCTCATACGGTTATCTGCTATACGATTATCCAGCAGCTCCGGTCTGGTATTCTTAATAAAGATAACCACTGCTGCGGTAATTAATCCTTCCACCGTACCGATTGCTAAGTGGATTGGCTGCATCAGCAGTAAGAACTGTCCAAAGGATAATGCTGTAATACCGGAAGCCAGGGTTTCAAGGGTTACACTTAGTGCCCCAAGCTGGAGACTGATTACACTGCCAAGGACGGAAGCAAGAATAATCCATCCGGATTTCATGCTTTTCTTAACCATCGGACGGTAGATCAGAAAATATCCCACAAAACATCCGTAAAACGCCATGTTCCAGATATTGCCCCCTAAAGCTAACAAGCCTCCGTCGGCAAATAATAGACATTGAATTACTAAAACCGATATCATGGATAAAAATCCGGCATAAGGTCCAAGCAAAATGGAAAGTAAAAGTCCACCGCATAAATGTCCGCTGGAACCGGTGCCCGGAATTGTAAAATTTATCATCTGGGTCGCGAATACAAACGCAGACATAACCCCCATAACCGGAATCTTTTTTATATCATTTTCTAATCTAACTTTTCTCACTGAATATGTAGCAGCTGCCGCTGAGGCAACATACATGGTTCCTGCTACCGCAGGCGCAAGCAGTGCATCTGCCATATGCATAATAAAATCCTCCTATACGCTTGGTACTTTATTTTATTATATTATGTTTCAAATACAATACAAGCCCGTATAGGGGATATAAATTTTAATTTTTTTCTTTGAAATATAGATAGATTTTTATAAGTTTAGCTAGAACATTACTGTAATACTCTTATGAACCAAACGGTTTCCTATGCCCCGGATGGGGATAGCAGACGGATTTTCGCTATTACCTTATTGTTGAATTATTTAATAAACCGGTCAATCGCTTTATTCAGATTTTCAATGGCTGTATCATCTCCGGATTCAATGGCATCTACAATACAATGACCTATGTGATCCTGCAAAATAACCTTACCGGCGTTATTAAGGGCTGCTATCACCGCTGATAACTGAATGAGTACCTCACTGCAGTCTTTACCGTCTTCTATCATCCGCTTTACCGATTCCAGATGACCGCTTGCACGGGATAACCGGTTTAATACTGCTTTGGTATTTTCATGAGTATGTTTATGGGGTAAACTCTCTTCATGAGTATGGGTATATTCCACGCCGTCTGCATCCACATGGGAATGCACTTGTCCTGACTTTGCCATAATCAACCTTCCTTTCTTTCTAGAATAAAGAATCTGGCTCGCCAGACTCTAGCGCTGACGAGTTGTCACCATAGTGACAAATTTCCTTGGCGCGTCATGTGCATCCTCCCAGAGGGTTTTTTATCGAATAGGAGCACTTTCCTATTCGATAAAAAATGCGCCTTGGCACCTACTCATACTTACAGAAGCCAGTAAAACCGACAAAATCATTCAGCGTGAGTGTGCTCTCTGCCCGGCAGGGCTTTTTTTATCACCCAGGAACTCATAAGAGATTCCCTCGGATATAAATTATGTTAAGGTTACCAGTATATTAGCATCGTTTCGGAAAAATGTCCACTGTAAAATGTCAACTGTAACCCATGAAAGAACTACTGGGTATAAAACTGTTTTATCATATTATATAGGTTTAACACTTTCCTTCAATAAAATCAACAACCGTTTCGTTAAATCTGTCCTTTTCATCATAAAAAGCTGCATGACCACTGAACTGGAACGGTACTAACTTTGAAGTTTTAATGTATTGAGCCTGGATTTCTCCCAACGCAAAGGGAACCACCTGGTCATGGATTCCATGAATAATTAAAGTAGGTACACGGATTGCCGCCAGATCATTAAACAATACTTCTCTGATCCAGGTTTTTTGCATTTTGGCAGTTGCCCAGCCTGCTGCCTGTAAACCGAGTTGGAAAAACCAGTCGGAAAAGGGTTGGGTTATCAACTGGAAAAAGAACATATTTCCAAAATTCCGAAGCATTTGTGGCCGGTCTTTATAGGTTTCTTCAATCATCTGTTCAACTACTTCTTTATCTACGCCATAAGGAAAATTGGGTCTCTTAATCAGACTGGGCGCTGCTGCCGCAGCTAACACCAGTTTTTTAACTCCATACCCGTTATGGCGTCCCATGTATCTGCAGGCAATAGCACCGCCGTTGGAATGCCCCAGCAGCGTGAAATCACATAAGTTAAGCTCCTCTACCACACATCTTACATCATCTGAGAGCCGGTCAAAATCATAGCCCCGAAACGGCTTATCCGAATCACCAAAACCTCTGGTGTCTATACCAATACAGCGAAAACCCAGCTTTGGCAAAACATCAAATTGATATTCATAAAGTTTATGACTTCCGGGCCAGCCATGCAGGAACAAAATGGTTTTATTCCCTTCCGGATTAAGATCCTCCACATAGTATTTTACATTCGGTTCAACTGCAACATAATATCCCATTTAAATCTCCAGGAGTAATTCGTCTTACTATTCTATTCAAAGCAAGGAAATATGTGAATAAAACCTGGTCCTGACCGCTTTTTGATACAACGATGGATTATTTATTTTCACAAAAAAGAGCATCCCAAGGGACACTCTTTTTGTATATGGATTCATCTTAGGCAGTTTTATTCTTCGTCCAATTTATCATCCATTCTTTTATTCCCATACTTTGCAATAAGTATAAGAATCAAACCAATTACGACACAGGCAATTTCAACATACAGTTTGTATTCACCTAAAAACCGCATAGATCTAAATTCCAGACCTACCAGCGATAATAAGAAGGATATTAATCCCAGACCAAATATACCTGTACCTGCCTTCATTAGTTTCTCCATATCATGTACCTCCCGCTATTATACTAATTTATACAAGGGATAATCCCAAGTTAACAGATTGGTATTGTAAATCACCTGTTATTTAGATATAATTTACATATATCACTATAGCATAATAATCGAACACTGTATATAAAAAATTACCAATTTCGTCATAATTTTACATGCTTTTCATATCCCCACTGGGCATATCTCCCATATATTACATCCCCTGACAGCTACATGGATAATACGTATTAGAAATGCCAATAATGGTATTATAAGAATACAAAATTAAAAGTAATGTAATAGAATGAATGAAATAAGATGAATGAAGTAAGATGATTGAAATAAAATGTATGAAATAAAATGTATGAAATAAAATGTATGAAATAAAAAGTATGAAATAAAATGAATAAATAAAATGAATGAAATAAAGTGAATAGATAAAATGAATGAAATAAAAATTTGAATGCTTCTTTCATATTAATAGAGGAAGGTAATACCATGATTACTTATAAAACTTGTACGGATGTACCCTTTAGCCAGATTTATGAAGCTTTTTCCCTTGGTTTTTCCGACTATTTCGTTCCCCTTTCTTCCAGTGAAACGGAATTTGAGGAACATTTCTTTGGACCTGAGGGGAACATGCTGGAATATTCTTTTATCGCTTTTTGTGATACTCATCCCATAGGACTTTTACTTGGAGGTATCCGGATATTTGACACCATAAAGACCATGCGCTGCGGTGCCTTATGTCTGGCACCGGACTTACGGGGAAAAGGCATTAGTGAAGAATTGTTTTTAATGCATAAGGCAGCTGCTGTAAATGCAGGCTGTAAACAGTTATTTCTGGAAGTAATTAAGGAAAACCACAGAGCAGTCCGGTTTTATGCCAAAGCTGGCTACCTGGAGGCAGCTATCTTAAAATATTATAAAACACCGGTTGATTTAATAGCAGCTCCGGAAAAGATTCCTCCCTATAAAGTAACAGCCGTCGGCATATCCGTAATCAAAAGCTTTCGTGAAAAATTAATGGCCTGCCATATTAACTGGCAAAGTGATATTCCGTATTATGAGGACAGTAAATCCTATATCTATTTAGGTGCTTATGATGATTATCAGTTAATCGGACTGATTGCCATGAATGCGAAAGGGAAAATAAATTTTCTGTGGGTCGAACCCTCCTACCGGTTAAAAGGGCTTGGGCATTATCTTTTATATCAGGCCGCAGGCCAGTCAGAGGTTAAGAATATAACGGTGTGTATCCCGGGCAATGCTTTACTGGAAGGTTTTTTCCGCAAAATTGGGTTTGAGAAGGATAAAATTGAACAGTATGAGATGTATCTGCCGATTTAAAAATAAAGAATATCTTAAATTGACAGAAAATAAGGATTATATTTATAAAAACTTTGTTCCAAGTACCCACGAATAAATGGTTACATTCTCATTCTTGCAGCTATTCACGCATGTTTTCACAAAATTATTAATAAATATAATCCTTATTTTCTCTCAGATAATTTAGGCTTGATTTGCAACAGCTTCTTCAATGCATACCAGTTTGGAGTTTATCCTTATTACAAACCGTTCATCTCACCCTCTGGTACCGGTTCCGTATAATTACACTGGGGATAGCCGCTGCATCCTAAGAAATAGCCATATTTTCCATTTCTGCGTACTAACTTTTTACCACAGACCGGACAAAATCTGGTATAGGACTTCTCAGATACAACGTCCTCCAAACTAGGGTCGTACTCTTCTTCTCTGATTAAATATCTTATTAATGCCCTTCTATCCCACAAAGTAATATCATTCGCCCTTGCAAGATTCATCGCATTGGGAGTAAAAAAACTATTTGTTACCACCATTCCTGCATCCGCGTTATAATATGCTATGGAACCAATTACCTCCTGGACTGCTGCAATTCCTACATCCTGATGGTACCTCTTGGCTTGTACCACCAGTTTTGTTCTTCTCTTTTTTAATACCAAATCTGCACCGTAGTCAGCCGTAACCGGAGTCAGTTTCGCTTTATAGCCCTGTCTCTTAAACTTATGATATAAATAAACTTCAAACTCAATCCCAGTCATTTCATCAATCTCTTCCAGACTGCTAGTCAAATACATATGCCTTAATTTATGGTCAGAATATACTTTAATAAAAATCGTGGATAGAATAAAATATACGAGGATAAAACTATCATCCGCTCCAAATTTCTCTATATTAAAATATCCGTTATGGATATACTTGGTAATCATAAAGATCGCTGCCAGATTAATTATTGTAACCAACAAGCTTCCTGCTTTGATTTTTCTCTTTTTCCTGCGCAAAAATACAACCTGCTCTTTCTGTCATGATATTGCTGTCAAGTAGCTATTATATCATAAAAAATGAGAAATTGCAGGGTTAGTTGCTTTCATTTATCATTTATTTATTTTTTAATTCACTTTTTTCATTCTTAATTATTATCTCTTTCTCAGAACACTCTATTACAACAGTGTTACCAACCTGTCATTTTGTTCTTCATTTCTTTCTATACTTTATTAATATCGGCATCTTCTGGATAGGTTACCTTTACGGAGAGCATAGTTTAGTTCTCCCCTTTTTAAATTAGGCTGTGTTAATGAATAATGTTGATAATATAGTATATAAAAATGGAACTCATGTGAAGGAGTTCCTTTTTTTCGTACTTTAATAATATTTGCAACTGTATATAACTAAATTTTATGCTCATCGTCTTTTGGAAACCATGTATCTTAAAACTGTTTTTAATTTTGATTTTTCAGTTTTTCTTGCATCTGAAAGATAAATTTCCCTATGTTTTAGATTGGTTATTTCAAGATTATTTTCTTTTATAAAATTTTTCATTTGCTCAAAACTTTGTGGTTCATCATCATATGAACCAATGTGCATTATTTGAACAGATAGTCCATCTTCCATAGTTTCAAAAGTTACATCATCTAATAAAGGATGTGGCTTTTTCTTCCTGACATTTTCAAACGCTTTATTAACCACTTCTTGCGTTACAAAATCAGGTTGTCTAATCATTATGGTATACAACAATTCATCCTTATTTAATATATTAGATTGTTTTCCTTCTTCTGTTAAATCCCATATTCCTTCAAGTGGATAAACAGTATATTCAAAATAACCATCTGGTGTGTACCCTTGTTTTGGCATCATTCTAACTGCATATGCTAAAGAATATAAAACACCTATTTTTTCAGAGAACTCTTCATCATTTGGATTTCCTTTTCCGTTTATCATAAAAAATTTTTGTTGTGGTACTGTTATTAAATCTGGTTTCTCTTTCGGTAAATATAAATTTTTTTCTTGCTTTTTCCATTCAAATTTCATAATTTTCCTACCTCTTTATTTTATAAGTAAAATATATCACGCTTAATATGACATCCTGCCGTCATATTATAATCAAAATTATATAAATAATTCAAATATTTAGCACGATTACATATAAATTGCTTCTCTAAATCTAAAGTCCTTTAGTTTTGTGTCAGATTGATTTAATAAATATCCCATTATATAAATATTACTATATGTTTATTGAGCATATAAAGAGAACTTATAATTTTTATAAACTGGTGGTGATTAAAATTAATGTCTCTATAAGACTGTTTTATTTATAAAAGCGTACTATAACTTATACCGTCCTTATCTCATAAAACACCAAAGCTGCCTTTCCAACCGGCGATCCGTTTAAATCCGAAGGACAGGCATAACTCCACTCCAGGAGAATATTTTTTCCGCCTGCAAGCTCACTCATAAACTGTCTTTTTATCACCGTACAGTAATCCACCAGTTCCATCATTTCTTCCTGGTTTAAGAAGTAATCATCCCCAATAAATCTCACGTCATCTTCTTCAAATATAATAGTGACGTCTTTCCTGTTATCGGTTACAAGGTTCCATAAATCGTCCTTGACCGCTTCAATCGCCGTTCTATGCAAAGAGATATCAATTACACCGCTTTTTAATGCAATAAAGTATGGATAGTATAAGATAAGATCCTCCTGTCGTAACTTCTGGCTTAATTCTTCTGCAAATTCTTTAGCTGTCTTTGCATTAATACCCACTTTACGGGGCAGATTTAAATCTTCGCCTTCTGTCACAGCACTTCTTACCGTCCATAAGATATCCGGGTCAAATACGGTATGTTCTCCATACTTCTTCCACGGGACAGCAGGCAGATTCGACTTAGCCAGTGCATAAAATCCCTGTAACTTATTCATAACAGTCCTCCTGTAGGTTTGTTAGCAATTTATATCTTAATTCTCGGATTATATAGTCTTTCGTGTTCCTCCAGGGCAAACCGGTCTGTCATAATCGCGATATAATCACAGATGACCCGAATTTTGCTATCCTTAGCTCCGTCATAATTGTCATCAGTCGTTATATTATTATACCGGTAATACCATTCCGGCGGCAGGAGTTTCGGATTATTAACAAAGCCCTCAAATAAATCCTTTACCACCTGGACTGCCTTCTCATCCATAGCCTGTATGGTATGCAAACCATATATATAAGAATAAGCAATCGTCTTAATTTGATCAAAAACGTCCTTCGTTTCCGTATCAAAAGCAATTATCTCAATATTTCTATCGGCCTTTTCTTTCACATCCTCGAGGGAATAAATAGAATATGCCTTAAGATTTGCAACGCTGCTCTTTGTAATCTTCATAATCAGCCTGTGTATCAAATCATTGATAAAATAGGTTTCACTGTATGGTGTAAACTCAATTTCCTCTATATCACAGCTTAAAAATTGGGCGATTACCGCTTTTAGTTCCTCCATCTTTTTGGCATAATCCGGATTTTTATGTATTGCCTCCTCTACCAGTCCCGACTTGATCCCGTCCTGCAAATCATGGCAGATATAGGCGATAGTATCTACTTTATTTACAATCTGGCCTTCTAAGGTAGAACATACCCTGTCATGGTTTAGTTTCTTATATATTCCGCTTCTGTCCTTATTACCGTTATGCTTTAAAATACCTTCCCGGACTTCACAGGTTAAATTAAGACCGTCATATTCCCTGCAGCGCTTTTCTAAAAAATCTACAATCCTTACACTTTGCTCATTGTGAAAAAACAGACCTTCACCTCTGTCCCCCAGTTCCTCGCTAAGATACCGCTCCACGGCATGACCAAAGGGTGTATGGCCCAAATCATGCCCCAGGGCAATTGCTTCTGCCAGTTCTTCATTTAAAGTAAGAGACTTGCAGATACCCCTGGCAAACTGGGCAACTTCTAAGGTATGGGTCAGTCTGGTCCTGTAATGATCCCCTTCATGATTGACAAATACCTGGGTTTTATACATTAATCTGCGAAATGCCTTTGAATGTATGATACGGTCCCGGTCTCTTTGAAACTCACTTCTGTTTTCATCCGTTCTAACCGGTTCTGGGTATTCTCTGCTGTTTTCCTTCGGGTATTTTACCGCAAAAGGTGCCAGAGAAGAGACATAACGCTCTTCCATTTTCTCTTTTGTCAGAGGCAATTCATTAAAAAAATCACTCATGTGAACATCCTTCCTCGTTTCACTTTCATTCCTAATTTTATCTTACAACACGGACAGCATTAAGGCAATGCTTTCCTTCATTCTAACAAAAAACTTCCTTACAGATTAACAGCTTTTGTTTATCCGTAAGGAAGCAGGTTAATTATTTTATAATATGAACTATATCACTCATATCACCCATACCAATGCATTGCTAATATTTATTATATTTCATGCTTCATTAACTACAATCCTCAAATTAACTGTAATCTAAACTTTAATCATTTCTTTTTATAACTTTCACTCGCTATTGGATACTTCTTAACAAATGCCTGGGTCTTATAGATGGAATCCCTGGAGTGGTCACTAAAATCCTTGGAGTTTTTCAGGAAATAATCATAGGTCAGCATGGGTTTACCGGTATTCGTAACCGGGTCATCCCAGGTAAGGTCAATGTTATACCATTTTCCCTTTACTTTTACAATGTTCCAGGCATGGGAATCACCGCCTGCATAACCGGTAATTACACGGTTGCTGATGCCTGCCTCCGTAAATAAGCGGTAGGCCGCCAGGGTATACCCTTCGCATACTGCTGACTTATCGATTAAAGCATTGTAAGCAGAATGTTTCTCTAAGGATTCATCATAGCTGGTATTATTAATGATATAATCGTGAATTGCTTTTACTTTGGCATAGTCTGATTTACCCTCCAGTTTCAGGGATTTCACTATACTCTTTACCTTAGTATCAACTGCCTTCTCCTGCTGCAAAGAGGTCTTATAATCCGCTGAGAAGGACAGAGTCGCACTGCCACCACCGCTTGACCATCTCCAGCCTGCTCTCCAGCTGCTTACGGATAAACGGAGATAATCTCCATCTTTTGCAGTTTTTGCACTATCAATTGCTGCTACTTTGCTGAATATATCCGTATTTCTTCCGATTGCATCCATGACCTCGGAATCCATGGTAATACTGAAATTCTCCTCATGGGAAATCAGATTTTTTTTGATTATATTATAGACATCGGTTTTAGATGTATAGGTTTTGGCACTAGCCTCAACCGGCGAAGAAACTAAAGTTAATACCAGCATAAGTGTTATTATTTTTTTTACCATACTAACCTCCTTAAGTAAAGCTGCGATAATGATACCGTCGCAATTACTGCCTGCTTATGGGAACACAGTTGGGTACGTTACGTTGTTTTGAATAATTTAAGTAATTTTTTGAAACTTTTTGTCTAAATGAATTATAACATTGATGTAATCAGTATTACAAGATTAATATTTTGGCATAAAAAATCCTGTTATAGCCAAATATCTGCTTAGTTTAGGCATAAATACACCGATATAATTTACAAAGGGAATTATTGTATTGTTACTATTTTTAATGAATTGTGAAGTTTTTATTATAATTCAGAGGATTAGAAGGTGAGAACTTTAGATAGTAAGTCGGGATAGTCTGTAGCAAATTATCGTTTAGAAGTTTATAGGTATTCGTTTGTCTCGATGGCTTTTTCTTAGGGGGTACTTGGCTTAATAGGCGTCGTTCCATAGTTCATGATAACATTATCGATTACTTTTATATTATAACAGTCATAATGAAACAAGTAATCATAGGTTGGCTCGTTGACTTATTCTTTTAATTTGTTTATGAAGTTACGGACATTATTGAATCTCTTTGCAGCAGTAATTATGATATCTTTCAAATTGAATCTTCTTTACCAATCATATCCATTATCTACTATCCTTAATCATTGTTTTAAGTCCGCTGTATATCGTCATGCTGCCACCAAACATATTACTCCAACCAAAAAGATATCCCTGCCCCAAAGATATCCCATTTCACAAAAACACCACAGCACGATGGATACCGCACCCCAAAAGATATCGCAGTTCCAAGGATACTGCAACTCCAAGGATATTACACCCCAAGGATATCTCTCCCAAAGGATATCTCTCCCAAAGGATATCACTCCCCATGTGATACCACTGTTACAGGATGCTTCATAAGGCTATATTTTTTCACTATATCCCCTATATTAATTATCTATATTCATATTATAAATCAAAAAGTAATTTTTTACCATGATTTTTGTAATTTTTTTCTATATTCTTAATTCTTAATCCTGTTACCTAAAAAATTCAAACTAAGGCAGTGAAATATAAAACTATAACAACTATATATATGACGACTATATATATGACCATAACTACATAAAGACCATGACTATTTTAAGAACATAACAATATATAATACCATAGCTCTATATAATACCATTGCTATATATAATACCATAGCAACTAAATATAAGAAACACCTAACGGAGAGAATCCCCGAAAGGTGTCAATCTGAGTTCTATTATTTTTGCTGCAACTTATTCTACAATGCCGCCTTCTACTACAAGGCTGTCAGGATCAGCTGCATCACCGTAAACTGGTGCTAAGGTTTCTTCATAATCTTTGTGGAAGAAATTATCTTTTCCTAAGGATACGATTTCGTCATTAATCCAGTTCAATAACTCTGTATTTCCTTTTTGAACAGCAGGAGCAATGGTATCTAAGTTACCCAAAGAATCAATACCTACCGTAAAACCTTTATTTTCAAGAGCCCAGGCAAGTACTTCTGTATTATCAGTTGAGAATGCATCTCCGCGTCCATCAAGAAGCGCATTGTAAGCTTCTGTATACTGATCGAATTTCAATAATTTTACATCCGGATAATTTTCTGTGAAGTAGGTTTCTGCAGTTGTACCTTTGCTGACAATTAAGGTTTTACCGTTTAACTGTTCCGGAGAAGTGATTAAAGCACTGTCAGGGGATACCACACCTAAAGCGACTTTCATATACGGCTTCGCAAAGTCCACCTGTTTGGCACGGTCTTCTGTAACGGTAAAATTGGCAAGAATAATATCAACTTTTGCAGTAACCAGATATTCTACACGACTTGCTGCTTCTACAGGAATATATTCTGCTTTAACACCTAAATCTTTGGCAAGCTGATTACCAAAATAAACGTCATATCCCTGGAATTCACCGTTTTCATCCACATATCCAAAAGGTTTTTTATCACTGAAAACACCAATAATTACTTTTCCGCTTTTTTTGATTTCCTCTAAGGTTCTTGCGGTTCCGTTTTTTCCGGTCTCTGTTCCTGTGGCAGAATTATCTTTTGTATTGTTTCCTGTTTTACTTTGGCAGCCGGTAAATGCCGCTGTTAACAGGGTAACTATGAGCAGTAAACTAAATACTTTCTTGAAATTTTTCATTATAATCTCCTCTTTTCCTGGTTTTCACCAAATTTGTTTCAGATTAACTTCATATTAATCTGTTACTTTATCTTCAACACCTTTCACGGTATCAAATTCAAAAACATTTAGAAACTTCTTTGCCCGGTCTGTCTCCGGATTTGTGAAAAAGGCTTCCGGAGAGCTTTCTTCCACAATTTCTCCCTTATCCAGGAATATAATCCGGTCTGCTATCGCTCTGGCAAACTGCATTTCATGGGTAACGATGATCATGGTACTTCCTTCTTTGGCAAGACCTAACATAACATCTAACACTTCCCGCACCATCTCCGGATCTAAGGCCGCCGTAACTTCATCAAATAACATAACTTCCGGATGCATACACAAAGCTCTTACAATGGCTACCCGCTGTTTCTGTCCGCCGGAAAGCTGCCTTGGATAAGCATCCCTCTTATCAAGCAGACCCACTCGTTTTAATAAGTCCTCCGCTTCTTTAGTTACTTCTTTCTTCTCTCTGGTCTGGGCTTTTAACGGTCCTAACAGAATATTATTAAGAATGGTCATATGGGGAAATAAATCATAGCTTTGAAATACCATGCCAATCTTCTGACGCACCAAATGCATGTTTTTTGACAGACCACTGATTACGTCTCCCTTAAGGGAAATTTCACCGCCCTGGATGCTCTCCAATCCGTTAATACATCGAAGCAGGGTACTTTTTCCGCATCCTGACGGACCAACAATAACGACTACCTCACCCTTTTTAACTTCCAGGGACAACCCTTTTAAAACCTCCAGGGTATCAAAACTCTTTCTCAGATTCTTTATAGATAAAATTGTCTCTTTTTCGCTCATATTAACTCCTACTGCACATCGCAAGTCCCTTGCGATACTGCCTCAAAATAACTAGTTCTTCCATGCTTTTTCCAACTTTGCAGATAGTAAGGAAATGGGATAACATACAATAAAATATAAGAAAAATATAACTCCATATATCCATAAAGCCGCAGAGGGTACGGTTAAACGGGAGGCTTCTATAATCTGCTGTCCCACCTTAACCACCTCTACAACTCCGATTAATGCAATTAAGGATGTAGTCTTTATCATCCTGGTAACCAGATTAATAGCTAACGGTACCAGTCTTCTTATGGTTTGCGGAATGATGATATAGAAATAAATCTGTAGTCCGGTCAAACCAATTGCCTCACCACTTTCGTACTGATGCTTTGGTATAGAGGAAAGCGCTCCCCTCACCAGATCCCCCATCTCAGCGGTTCCCCACATAGAAAATACGATTATGGCAGCAACTTTTCCGGATAATTGTATCCCAAAGGCCTTGGTGGCTCCAAAATAGACAAGAAATAAAAGAACCAGCTGAGGCATAATGCGGACGAACTCCAAATAAACTCTGGTAATTACTTTGATTACCGGATTTTTCACCGACATAATCATGCCCAGTATAATTCCCAGTATAATGGATATTGCTACTGAAATTAAGGATATTCCTATGGTAATCCACAGACCTTCCAAAAGCCTTTCAAAATTCCTGCCTTGAAACAGAACACTAATTCCCAAATCCTGCATACCTTAATTTCCTTTCTATCAATGAAAATACGATGGATACCGGCAATAAAATAATCAAATAAGCAATTACCAGCATAAACAAGGTTTCATTTGTCTCGTAGTACAGCCCAATCAGATCTTTTGCCGTATACATTAAATCTGCCAGTGCCACCGCACTAAAAACTGAAGTTTCCTTGATAAGAAAGATGGTATTAGCCGCAAATGCCGGTACAGAGACCGATACTGCCTGGGGCATTATGATATATCTTATTACCTGTAATTTCGTAAGCCCTAAACTCAAACCAGATTCCAACTGGCTCTCCGATATGGATTCCAAGCCGCTTCGAAATGCTTCGGCCATATAACTTCCGCCTAAAAAAACCAATCCGACAATGGCACAGGTTTCGGAACTTAGTATAATGCCCGCCCTTGGCAGACCAAAATAGAGAAAAAACAGTTGTATTAACAACGGAGTATTTCTAGAAAGCTCTATGTATATGCCTATAATCCGGTGCAGTACAGGTATTTTATAATAACGGATTAAACTGCAGAGAAAACCAGTTATGATAGAAAGGATAATTCCAATCAAAGCAATTCTGACCGTAAGTTTAGCTGCTTCTATATAAAGCGGATAATATTCCTTTATAAATTCATAATTCATTTGACAGTCCCTTCTTAGGATTATTCATTTATTTGATTTGTTGGAAAATGGCTTTAAGTTCAGCGCACAAAAATAGCAGTTGCTAAACTGCACCTGCCCAAGGAATTTCTGCACCATTGCAAGATATAAACCAACATAATCAAGAAACCTGCATGCATTATTCCATAAGGCGGGGTTGATTCATGCAACAGCAGCTTTGGGTATCCGTATGTAATTTAGATATTAAATTGAATGACTTTTTCATAGGGATAGTCTCCTCTGCTGATTTTTGTGTTTCTTATTCATACCATTTATATATGAATTATATGATATAGGTATTTTATATTAGTTTTTGGGTTTTGTCAATCATTTTTTTATTGGGTTTTACATCATTTTTTATTGGGATTATTAGATTCTCCAACAACTATAAATATCCCGTTAGGGAATTTATATAGTAAGCAAACTGAAAAATATAAAAATATTAATCTAAGCTGCAGAATATTTACATTTTTTTCCTTTTAAATCATCTATTATTAATATCATAATTTATCGCACTTTACACCCTTTCAATAATATACTATAATTATCCTATTATTAGGAAATTTAGTAATTAGTTCCATAATGAAAAGGAGAAGGTTTATGTATAAACATCATGAAGAATCCATTCAAAATCTGATCAATTATTTTAGTAACCGTGAGGAAATTATAGCAGTAATCTTAGGGGGGTCCGTAGCAAAAGGTGTAGCCCGTGAGGATTCTGATATAGACGCTATGATTATTGTAACCGAAGAATATTACGCAGAGAGGGTGAAATCAAATACAGTAGTTGAATGTATCGGCAGTATGTGCACCTATGAAGGCGGATATTTTGATTTAAAATATTATACCAAGGACTTCATTCGTACGACCTCCAAAATCGGCAGTGAACCCGCCAGAAATGCTTTTCTTGGGGCATATGCTTTATTCAGTAAAGACCCAGAGATTCCGGGAATCGTAGCTAGTATCCCCATCTTCCAGGAACAGGATATGAGTAAGAAATTATTATCCTTTTACAGTTCCTTAAGCCTTCATTACCATTATTTCTGGCCATTGACGAAAGACAATCCATATATGAAAATCCGTGCTGCCGCAGAAATCTCCTACTGCTGTTACCGCATTATCTTACAGGAGAACAAACTCCTCTTTCCCTGTAACCGCAGGCTTGAAGAGGCTGTAGCTAAAGCACCGAATAAACCAGAGGACATTCTTTTGTTAGGTCAGGAATTTTTAACAAAACTGGACGACGAATCCGTTAAAAAGTTTGTAGAAGCAACCACTAATTGGATGACCTATATACCCCCTAAGGATTATAGCGAAATCCTGACCTGTTATACGAAGGATTATGAACTGTGGTGGAAAGAAGCAAGACCGTTGGTTAATGAATGGTAGGATTAAATAAAGAAGATTCTTAATAAAAAATTTCAATCCATTAATTTAATATCCTTTTATATAATAATTCTGAGGCTGTTCGCTAATGTTAGCTTGCAGCCTCAGAATAAAGCTTTTAATTACCCATTCAACCCTATATCTAATATATTGTTTTTGTCAAAATTTATTTCTAAAGCATGATCCAAGTATATTCTGTCACCACAATAGACTGTTGCACCATAGTCATATTCATTATTGAATGTAATGTCTACTCTATATACTTCTATATCGTTAAACCATGCATCATACACTTCTTCACCAAGTTTATTTTCATAATATGTTTTTAATACAGTTTCACAAGTGGCAAACCAGTCAATGTAATTTACTATATGATTTATTATCGATACTAATTGTATATCATTGGCGACATATATATAGACTTCTTCTAAATCCTCATCCTCGAGTAAATGGTTAAAGATTCTTATACTTGTATTTAAATTATAGCATATATGCCTACTATCACTCTCTTCGTCATTTTTAATAAAGTTATTTATCTTAATCATGATTTGCTTCCTTTTCTAACAAAGATTAATTCGCAATGTCCTCATTTATTTATACAAGAATATACGCTTTTTAAGCCGTATACGCATTTAAGCGATTAATATATTAACGGCAAACCGCAATACTCACAATTCGAAGTGACACCCTCAAAAACCACGCTATTGGCTCCGCAGTGACGGCAATTTATGGCTTTTGATCTGCCCTGCTTTACTGCCTGATTATAGATAACCGATTTGTTTAATATGCCCGGTAATACTACCTCACCTAATGCAGTGTCAACATAAGTACTGTTATAAAAATATGAGTCCATCATATCAGAAATTTCCTTTGCTGCTACTGCTGCCGGTACTTTAGCCTCTTTTGCTATTTCCTGTATACTTGTTATTCCACGATTTATAATGTTATAGTACTTATTATACCGTTCGCCAAGGATTCTCATTTTCCTGGCTCCTCTTAAAATAATTATCCCTGGAAGTAAAAATATTATTAAAACAAACGTAATGAAAAACACAGAAAAACCATCAAACTCAGTATCATTGAAACTGAATATTATCATATAGAATATTCCTAATCCAGTCAAAACCCATCCAAATACCTTAACAATTCCGCTGTTCCTTCTTAACTCTGACTTATCCTCTGTTAACCTTCTATGTAAAAGATAAATACCCAATGGAAAAAAACAAATCAGTGTAATAAATACCAGTATAACAGAAGTTCTATCTTTCTTCATCCCAGGCATATCCCCGCCTCCTTAATCACCTTGTATAACGGAACCACAGAATTCACACTCAATCACTCTGCCTTTAATCACCTTGTTTACTCCGCCGCAGTTTTTGCAGGTTATAGCTAAATATTCCAAATTAGAATGATTCCCTTTTGTTATCGTATCACCGATGGTGCTTCTTGGAAACACGATTCTGCTTTCCTTTTCATCAATATAGGCTAAGGGAAATAACTTCTTATCAATCATTTTCTCCAGATTTGCAGTTACAACCTCTTTGGATATATGTAATGAGGCTGCCAGACTCGTAATGGAACCTGTCTGATCCGTTAATAGTCTTGCATAATATGCTTTCAGGTTTTTCAGTAGTTTATTACGCTTTCTGGCAAAGATAATAAGCATAACACCTAAAACTGCAATCAACAGCACTATAATTTGGTAACTGATGTCATCCTTTTCATTATCTACCAGACCAACAATAAAAACAAGTCCAAACAATGTGCTCATAACAATACCTACTATCATCTGCACTACTTCAATAACTTTGCTGATTACATATGCTTTTTTCGAATATTCCATGTATGCCGCCCCTTTTGATATGTTTTAAAACAAAAGTCAGTTTTAATAATTTTATCACTGAATTTGGCAAATCTCAACATTTCTTTAATAATTTTAATCAAAATATAGCAATTGGTTCGTAATTGGTTATCGCAAGTATAGCAGCCCCCAATTTGTCCGTTTCCTTATCCTTATCTTTATCGTTACCTTTATCCTTATCTTTACCTTTATCTTATCTTTACCTTTATCCTTATCTTTACCTTTATCCTTATCTTTATCGTTATAAAATAACCAGCTCCAGAATAAAGGTCCGTCATCCATTAAAATAAATTTACAAGCAGATTTGGTATCAGCATTGCCACCGCTGCCGCATAGATAACATCCAGCCAAAATACGGAACCCAGGGCGCCGATATAAACCAATAGTATGAACGGCGCGGAAAGGATTTTAGGTATTATGCCCACCTCATTATTTTTTAAGATTCGATCCATCATAACCCCTGCATCCCCGGTACTGGGAAATGCATGCATAAGTATGGAAAAACCCAGCCATCCAAGAATTAGATTCAGTATATTGTGGTAATCTTTAAATGCAACAATTTCAATTGATGCCGGCAGCATAATAAGCAATCCTAGCAATGTATTAAAAAAGAAGGGTCCCATGGAAGTAAAAAAGACCTTTCCTGGATGATCTGTTCCTTCATGGATCACATAACCGCTTGGATTCTTAACCTGGAAGTATTTCACCTCATATACTTTCAAGCCGCATATATAACAAAAAATCTGATGTGCCAGTTCATGTATTATCACCCCCGGAAATGTGATAATGGAAATAACTATTCCAGGTATTATCATTCTTGCCCCCTATTCTTATCACACCAGTCTCCTGATGCGATAGAGCCAATTTTCTTATTGTTAAGTATTCTTTTAATTTGAGTATCAACTTTTTTCACTCAACAGCAACTTTTACCATATTTATTCGAGTAAAATGTTCCTGTACAAAACACACTTTTATTCCACATAATAATTTTCCAAAGTTATGTCACCATTTAAGAGCATTACCGTATCCTCATCCAGTGCACCGTCTTTTTTAATAATTTCCTCCTGCAGTTTTTCAGCCTCTGCTTTCATACCACTCTGGCTTAATGCAATGAGATAGGTTTCCTTAATATAGTTGCCGTCGGGATTCATGTCATATGCCTCTTTTGCAAGGTTACGTCCGCTTTCTAAGTCTCCTTCCAGCATTTTAAGGATAGCCATAGAGCGAAGTGCATCGGAATCTGTCTTCTCTTTTGCCAGAGCTTCGTTAACATACCTTTCTGCGGTTTTATAATCACCCATTCTCCGGTATAATACAGCGAGCCTCACACGTACATCATATATTTCCGGATCGGTATCATAACAACTTTGAAAATAATTTAGGGAATTGGTCAGATCAGTTTCGATACTTCCCAGATAATAGTAAATGGTGGCATAATCCTGACCGGCTTCATTTAATAAGGACTCAAGGTCTGTCTTTAGCTTTTCATAATCTGCCTCGCTGACAGAGGCATTCTCTGAGAAAGGCTTCGTAAGTTCATCAATGGCATCATACGTTTTATAATATGCCTCTAATTGTGTATAATAACGGTTAATTCGGTCGTATTCCGAGTCTGATAGGCTTTTTCCAGTCAGATAGGTATCCATTATGTATCCTGCCACATCATAATACCCATTTTCCATAGACAGTTTAATACTTTTCGTTAAAACCGGAACAGAATCTGGATATTTGTCTGATAATAACTTTAAATCATTTATGACCTGTGTAGTTTCCCCGCTTGAAATCCTGTTTTCCGCTTTCGCATATACCTTGTAATCACTTAAAACTTTTGGGAAGCGTATCATACACACTACATCAAGGGCTACTACCAATATCAGAAACAGAATTATCCAGCCTGGAACCTCTAACTTTTTTTGTTCTGGTTCTGTCATACCCCTGTAATCATCGTACTGATAATTTTTATTCTCATAGTCTTTATAATCATCCTTTTGATAATCCTTATACTGATCGTCATAATCCCTATACTGGTTGTCATCGTCCTTATACTCTTTGTCATAATCCTTATACTGGTTGTCATAATCCCTAAACCGGTTGTCATAGCCATCGTGCCGATTGTCCTCATATTGGCTTTTGGATTTGTTACCGGTATCGTTCCATATATCCTTATAGCCATCTGTGCCGCCGTTCTCAGACTGGCCGCTCCTCTTTTCATTATCCCCGTTCATTCATTCCTCTCCTTTTATTAAGTATCTTCATAAGTATCTTTTGTTTTATTTTATATAAAAGCCAAATTGTAGTACTGCTTTCAGCCCTATTATCCTTCGCTATCAAGCAGGTTCTTTAATAGCAGCTCTTTATTATTGATAAATAGTTTCGTTATCTTATAACTTTCTGTTTCTTCATATGGAATCTCCTTAATCATTCCGTTATCAAAGGAAAGTATTAACGCTCCTGGAACTCCTAGCAGTATTGGTGAATGGCTGGCAATGATAAACTGTGTCCCTTGTTCCGCCAGATTGTTAAGAAACATCAGCAAAGTTAACTGCCTTTGGGGGGACAGCGCTGCCTCGGGTTCATCCAGTATATAGATACCCTGGGCTTTGAACTTATTTTGGATTAAAGCCAGGAAGCTTTCTCCGTGAGACTGGTCATGGAGTGATTTACCGCCATAGCTTTTATAATAATCCTCATAACTATCCCTGTCCCGGTAATCTTCCACTTTACTGGCTACATTATAAAAACTTTCGGCTCTGAGAAAAAAGTTGGCCTTCGGGCGTCTGCTCCCTTTCACAACCGTTATTGCCTGGTGTAAGTCCGAATGGGTATCCATGGTTGAAAACAAGAAATTCCTGTTACCCCCTTCCGGATTAAACCCATAAGCCACGGCAATACTCTCTAGCAGGGTTGACTTACCTGTCCCGTTTTCCCCTACGAAAAAGGTTATATTGCTATGAAACTCCAGGGTGTTCAAGGAACTGACAGCAGGTATCTTTCTGACATAGTTATTTGGTCCGGCATTGTCCCAGTTTATTTTGATTCCTTTGATAAATAAGTCATTCATATGGCACTCTCTTTTTCATCTTTGATTATTACATTTAATCCTATATTTTTACATTTTACCATATAATAAATCAAAAATCTATCTTCAATTAAGATATTAACCTGTCGGTTTTGTAGTTAAATTAAAACTCAATAGTATTTGTATAAGATTGTCTTAGTGATATTTTCGCTAAAACTCAATACGAATTACCAGTTAAGGTATAATTAATAAAATCATGTCAATTTTGTAGTTATTTTACTACCATTGTAAAAGGAGATAAAATGGAATCAATACTTAAGAAATTATACTATGATACCCTTAGTCTTGATGATATTAATCGACCAACTGATCCAAAATACAGTAAACTTATTGAGGAGGCAATTGAGGTCGGTAATAAATTAAAAGAGAAAGTTTCCATTGAAGATTATAAAATTATGATAAACTTATTTGACATTCATAATGATATAGGCGGATACGAAGCGGCTGAAGCATTTGTAAATGGTTTTAAATATGGTTCACTGATTATGTTGGAGATTTTATCAGATAAATAATTTATTTTAGTACCAGAAAATAAAATTTTAGAAGTTGATTAGCTGATAAATAGAACGTCTCCTAGGGAGAAATGCAAACTAAAATCATCCCATACGGATAATCCTCTGATAAGCTTCACACCACTTTACTGGTACTAATATAATACCACCTATGTTTTGACACTTTATTTTTGAATTAATTTTTTGATGCAATATCAAAAATTGATAATCCTCTTCCAAATATGGTATCATTAACATGCAGTCGTCTCCGTATCTCTGTCCCTTTATACCTGACAGGGCGTACAAATTTGAAGTTTGGAGTATTAATACACTTTTATAAAAAAAAGGATAATTCTTGGAATAAATCTATATTTTTAAACGAAGCCTACAGTATATCAAAATGATTAACTAAGTTTAAATTTGTTAATGAGCTTAACTCTTTTATATAATTTATGCCACCTGTTTCGGTGGCGGAATGGAGTGTTTATGATAAAACTTAGCAAAAATAAAAAACTTCCAATATATATACAAATATACCGTCAGATAAAAAATGATATCATTAATGGAAATATATCTGCAAAATCAAAACTTTACTCGGTAAGAAGTCTATCCCAGGAACTTAATGTCAGCGTTAATACCATTAGAATGGCATACAAGCTATTGCAGAATGAAGGGTATATTAAAAGTCAGCCAAAATCAGGGTATATTGTGGTCGATATACAGAAATATCATATAAACAGAAACCCAAATAATAAGATGGTTAAAGTTAATCAGCAAAGAAATAGTATTATTGAAGAAAATCATATTGAATATGATTTCACATATCAAAGAATGTCCATGGAACTATTTCCAGTGATGAAGTGGTTAAAATACACGAAAGAAGCGTTACTGGGACCTGATGTATATAAAATGGGTCAATATAATGATATGAAAGGAGAACTGGAATTAAGAGAAGAAATCAGAAAATATCTGGCAGTAAGCAGAGGTGTTAACTGCGATGTGGGACAAATAATCGTATGCTCAGGTATTCAGCATAGCATTGAAATATTATGCCGTATAATGTCTCCTGGAACGGTTGCTTTAGAATCTCCGGGCATCCCCTTGTGGAAGAAAATATTCAGCCGCAATGGTTTCGAAGTCCTGGAGTTATCTGTATATCCTAAAAACAATTATATTGAATCATTAATGAAGAGTAATGCTAAAATTGCAATTACAACTCCTTCTCACCAGTTTCCTACCGGTTACACCTTTTCCCTGCAGGAAAGAATGCAGCTTCTTCAATGGGGGGCTGAAACAAACGGTATTGTTATAGAAGATGATTATGATTGTGAATTCCGATATGCATCACAACCATTGACTGCTATGCAATCAATGGATCTAAATGATTGTGTTTTGTATTTGGGAACCTTTTCTAAGATACTTTTGCCAGGTATCCGTATCAGTTATATGGTTTTACCCAAAAAGTTATTACCTGATTATGATAGAGAATATAATCTTTATCCTTCCGGGATTCCATGGATAACTCAGAAAACTTTATATCATTTTATGGCGATGGATGATTTTTCAAGGTATATTAGCAGGACACGGATTTTCTTTAAAGAAAAATATGATACTCTTGTCCAAGCATTTAAAGAACATTTTAAGGACAAAGTTGAAATAATAGGGAATGATGCTGGTCTTCATATATTGATTCGTGTCATCGAAGCAGACAGTCAAGAAACGCTCATTGAAAAAGCTGCAAGAAAACATGTACGTGTTTATTCAGTCAATGAGTATTGGACAGATGAATGTCCTGAGAATATTCTTTTAATAGGATATTCTTTCTTAAATAAAACAGAAATACAAGAAGGCGTATTACGTTTAAAAGAAGCTTGGAAAGAGTATTTATGATGTTCTGTGTCCAAAAAAAAGATTAAAACTGTATCACCTGTTCTTCGCAAACCATATTGACTGGTGTTATATTGTTAGTTATACTTATGTCAATTCATATGAATCGAGTAAAAAATAATAATTTTTGAATTGATGTATAAAGTCAGTTCAATTAAAGCAAAGGCGCTGATTGGGTTAATCCCCCGGCGCTTTTTTTATTAGGAGGTTTTAAAAATGAAAAAATTATTGATTTCCCAAGATAAATGTATTGGATGTGGAATCTGTGTATCAGTTTGTCCAGCCTATCACCTTACTATAAAAGAAAAAAAATCTGTAGAAGAAGATAGTTTATGTATTCAATGCGGTCAATGTCAAGCAGTATGTCCAAAAGAAGCAATTACCGTTGAACGTTTAGCTTCAAGTCCAGTAATACCAACAAAAGATATTAATCATAATATAACACCGGAACAGTTGAAAGATTTTTATTTAACAAGACGAAGCTCCCGATTCTATAACGATAAAAATATTTCAAAAGAAACCTTTGATAAACTAATTAAATATGCAACTATAAATGATGGTTCTTACTTTAATATACAGACTACGGAATATGCTGTTATTGATGAGAGATTTCAGGAGTTTAAAAAGCATTTATTGTATGTACTCAAGGATGAAATCGATAAGGACCGTTATATGGATCTTCATGGGGACCAGGTTAATAAAAATGATTTTGTCAGATACTTTAATATGTATATGAACGGTGAATTCCCCAAAGATCCCTTTTTCCACGAAGGTCGTCAGGCAATTGCTGTATTTTCAAAACATCCAGTAGATGCGGCATATGGAATGACTCATATTGAGTCGATGGCACATGCTATGGGCTTAGGCGGTTTTTGGTTAGGTTATGCAATTACTGCTTCAGAACTTGAGCCTGAAAAAATGATGGACTTTTTCCCTGAAATTGATCAAACAAAGAGAATGTATGCAATATTTGTTTTAGGTTATCCAAAAACAAATTATCTGCGTACAACACCTAAGGCAGAAACAAAAATAACATATATGTAAGCGAGGTATAGAAGAATGGAAGTAATAAATAATAATAAAATTGCAGAAATGTATCATAAATTAGGAGTGTCAATTGCTGTGTTTGATCGAGAAATGAATATGATTTATATGAATGAAAAAGCACAGGAATTTTATGAAAAAATGTTTGGAGCCAAAGATATTCTTGGAAAAAATGTTAAGGACTGTCATTCCAATCTGAACGTCAGAAATATAGAGGGACTGTTCAAACAGTTTGAAAAAGGAAAGCCATTTAGCTTTATTAGTGCTAAAGTACCTATTTTTGAAGGTGGTCATTTAACGGTCTTACATTTACCGATAAAGGAAGATAACAAAATAATTGGAATTATGGAGATTCCAATGGGTTCATCTTTTGTTCCGGGTTCAGGTTATTGTGAATATGAAAGACCTATTGATGATGATGATGATAATTTTTTAGACTATTCTCATATGGAAAAATAATTGTTTCTAACATGGAAAGTGGTTCTTAGTGAAAAATAAAATAAACATAAAAAATATAACAACTATTGGAGTGGGTATTGCAGCTATCATAGGCGGAGGCATGGTTATATATCAAATCAGCCATATATTTCCTCTGCCTGGAGTAAAATTCATTATGATGTCGCCGTATTTGTCAGCAGCAATATTTATAATATTAAACAAAATAAAATCTCATAATGGAATAATGTGGTTGGGAGGTGTTTTTGGGGGACTCATGTCATTGATGAGTATTTATATGGGAATAGCAATTATATTAACAACATTGACTACGCATATTGCGATGTGTTTATTAAAAAACCGCCCTCATGAACAGCGGATTTACATTGGAAGTATTCTATTTTCAGCATTGGCTGGAGGAATATCCTTACTTGTATCAAAAACACTGATTGGTGGTGTTTTTGCTGAAATAGGAATGATTTGGGTTTTAATAATTACTATGCTCTCCGCTGCATTTGGCTGGGTGGGTGTAAGATTCGGAAAAAGAATTACTAAATATATTCCAAATAATCTATGAAATTTTAGAGGCAGATTGCAGGAGGGGCTGTTGCAAAATGCAGAATATAGAACCTGGATATTATAAACCCCTCTCCCAGGTAATTTATTCTTGAATTTGTAACAGCACCTTTACTTGTTCAACGATGTATCAGGAAATTGATAATCCTTTTCCAAATATGGTATCAATAACATGCAGGCGTCTCTGTATATCTGTCCCTTTATACCTTGCAGGGCTGCATAAGTAGAATTTCCCCAACCACGCTTTCCTATAGAAGCCGGGTCGTAATTATAATTTTCTAAAATTTCTGTTTCTAAAACCGGCGTCGCTGTTTCAATCAATTTTTTAACGCTTTCTTTGAACTTATTAATATTTTCCCGGTCTTTATCAAAAACACATTTCTTATCAATAATATCCATAACCCTATTATATTCCTGTTCCCAGGTCATTTCATAAGCTTCTTTGGCATCTCTGACTTCTAGTTCAACTTTACTGTTTAATTTTACACTAAAATAATCATCAATGGAATTATTCATAAGATACGAATTCCATAATTCTTCTTTTCCGAAGCTGATTTCATCATTATGAGTATTATCTTCGCTCTGCTTCGTTAATTCTGCGTTACTTTGCGGTATCGTTTTGAATCGTGTTATGTAAATAATAATAGAAAACTGCATGATTATTATTAGTGCAAATATTGAAATGATTATATTTTTTTTCATAATAACTCTCACCTTCTGCATCTGCGTTAATCAAATTCTGAGTAAACACCCTCTGCGCTTTTTGTGAATTGAAAAGGATTTTTTCAACCAACTTTCCTATGGGAGCTATCTTCATTTTTCAGTTAAAATCCCGTCTTCCATATTATAATCAAAATAGGTCTTTTTATCTGAGTGTTCAATAATAAAAAACTCATTTGTATTATTATCATAGAAGATCGGTTTGTCATTATAATAAAGATAATCCGTCCACATCAGTTTACCTGCTTTCCAGACAATCAAAAAGAAATCAGTGGGCAATCCTCCTCCATAGCTAATTAATTCCTTTTCCTTATTCTGCTCTAAGTTTACCTCATCGAAACCTCCGGTACAATAGGAAATCAACAAGGCAGGATTATTACTTTTATCATTAACTGAAATATAAAATTCATTGTTTGCGGAAGCTCCATTCCATAAAACCAGATGAACACCGGAGGTTCCTAATACCTCTTGGTATTCATAAAAATTTATGGAACTCTTTCCATTTTCAAATGTTTCTCTGTCGATGCTGTCAGTCCAATTATCGATCTGACAAAGGGAATAGTAATCGCCCTCCCTTATAAATACAATATGCAGGCTATCATCCATACCATCATATACTATAAACTGTAACCCCTTATATTCATAGGTTTTATACGTCTGTCTAATCTGCTCTGCCTGGGTTTCGTGTAAGTTTTCTGGATAAGTATTATCTGTCTTTGCAAATTCTTTAAAATTCAGGTTGATTGTTCTTTTATCTTCAATTGCAGGTACAACGGTTGGCGCTTCCTCCGAATTCTGCGTCTGTGCAGCTTCTGCCCCATTATTACCTGCACTAGTCTCAGATTCTGCTGTCTTTTCCTTACAACCAGATAAAAGTAAACTGAAACCTAGTATAATTACTGTTATAATGTACCTTTTACTCATTTTCTCACCCTTATTTTATCATTAATTTTAGAACAATATTTTTATGCCTGTGTTCTGATAATCAATATATATTAACTAGATAGGTGCGGTTTTTATAGTTGATTCTGCTAATCCTAAAAATTCTCTAGCTTCTTTATTACTAATTGAACCATTGGACTCAATGAATTCACGCATTATTTCCTTTCTATTAATATCTATCGGCTTTTTATCGGCTTTTTATCGGCTTTTTATCCATCTTCCATTTTGCCACTTTGAAGCAAGGTTCGTATACTGAATAAAGATTTTGTACTTTTAGTAAACACAAAAACTGAAAGTCATCTATGAATCTATCAGTCATATAACCACCTTAATCCTTTCGCTACCCGCTCAGAAACGTCTACAAAATGATTTCCTGCATTTAACTCAAACAGGACTGTTGAACCCAACTCCCTCATCAAGTTCTCCGCCTCCATAGTACAATCAAGAACCTTCGAAAGCCTCTGATTTTTTGTTATAGCTTCCCGGTCACCCAATGAGAAATATACCTTGTCAGGTATCCGAAGAGGAGTCCTTTCTTTCATATAATCCAAAAACCCGTCATACCACAGGGAACCGGATATGCATGCGCCACGGCTGAACAAATCCGTCTGATATAAGGCATAAACGGCAAATAATCCTGCCAGAGAGTAGCCGGCTATCCACCTGTTTTGAGGTATAAAACCAACTGATTCTTCCACCACTGGCACAATCTGCTCCGTAAATTCCCTTATATAGGCATCCGCCCCACCCATAAAATCCTCTCCACCACGAAAGGCTTTCGGCGCAGGCCATGGAGAGAGTTCGCCGTTCCAGTCTATTTCCTCCACTGCCGCAAGTATTATTCTTATATCTTTAACCAGCGAAACAACGCCTTCCATTTCCTCCTCCGATGCATGTGTGTACACAATAGGGCAATCGATACAAGCATCTGGATAATATAGTAGAACCCTGCGTTTTCCTGCATTTAGAATCTTTTTATTCATTCCTTACTCCATTGCATTGTTAAGATTTTTGCGGTGTCCTCAAGAGAAATACAGCAAACAGCTAAAAAATGCTCTGTTTTACATTCTTTTACACTCACTTACACTCTTTTTCTTTTCACCTTATTCTCTTACATACTTCATAATATCCTCTAAAATCGCCTGGTATCCGTTGGGATATATATGCATGCCTTCAATGGAATACTCCTGCTTTAAATTTCCGGCATTGTCAGAAAGATTCTTATTTACATTTATGAATTTTATGTTATTTCTGGCAGCCAACTGCTCCAGCCCGGCATTTGCTTCCCTGATTCTGTCATTGGTACGGACTTTAAGAGCCTGTTTCATATTCTCGTCTCCAAAATCATATTCACCATTTATCGGATAATAAGCCATGTAGTAGATTTTACATTCTGGTAAATGTTTTTGTATCTGTCTCACAATCCATTCACAGCGCTCCATTAATGCTTCTTTGGTATAATCCGGTGCGTTTAAATCATTGGTACCGATATTGAGAAATATTTTAGAAGGCTTTAGTTCATAGACCATAATATCCATATATTCAGACATCAGAGCAGTTGTAAAGCCCCCCACTCCGCGGTTATATATGGTTTCTTTGATATCATAATCCTGTAGAAATTCATAAATTGGAAATTGCTCCATCAGGGAAGAGCCCGTAAAAAGGACTTGTCCGGTTTTTACGTATTGGTTTAATATTTTGTACCTCTTTAATTTCTCCTGTGTTTCTTTATCAATGGACGGAACCGACTCACTCATAGCTATATTATCCTCTCTCTGTTTATTATACTTTTATGTATTTTATTCATATGCAATTTAATATGTGTATTTTATGTATATTATAAACCTATATATTTGTAACCTGTGGAGCTAGGATTTTTCTCTTAAAAACTGTACAATTTCAATCTGTACAATTTCAATCTGTGCAATTTCAATCTGTGCAATTTCAATCTGTGCAATTTCAATCTGTGCAATTTCAATCTATGCGTTTCAATTAAAATAGCTGATACCAATTATTTTACCAAATAGTCTGAATATGTCAATTATTAGTAAGGAACATCACCCTAGTACAGTATATGGAAATCCAGGTATTTACGCCTTTCTTATTCCTCCCCAGCCTTAAAGTTATAAATAGGTTTAATAATCTTAACAATCTCCGCAGTGTCATTTATGTTGTTCACAATATCCTCCATACCTTTATAAGCCATAGGACACTCGTCCAAGGTATCGGCACCTACGGAAGTGGTATAGATTCCAGTCATCTGCTTTTTAAATTCGGATACGGTAAATGAATTCTTTGCCATTGTACGTGACATCAGTCTTCCTGCACCATGGGGTGCAGAGCAATTCCAGTCCTCATTTCCCTTCCCCATACAAATTAAGGAACCATCCCTCATATTGATGGGAATCAACAGTTTTTCTCCTGACTTAGCAGAAACCGCCCCTTTTCTTAAAATCATCTGTTCTGTATCAATATAATTATGAATGGTGGTAAATACCTCCACTACCTTGAGTTTTAACCCTTTGATTATCTCATCCATCATTGCCTTTCGGTTAAGCAGGGCAAATCTTTGGATAAGCTTCATATCGTGGAGGTAGTCTTCCATCAACGGTCCCGATACATAAGCCAGTGCTTTGGGAATCTCTGTTTTTATTTGTGCTTTCAGGGTTTCCAGTGCTGTTTGTATCTCCTGTTCTCTGCCTGCTGCCTTATATTCTGTTATCAATTGTTTCATATCCTCTGGGGTATTGCCGTTTAAGGATTTATACGCCTGTTCCTGATAAAAGTTTGCTACTTCTAATCCCAGATGCCTGGAACCGGAATGAATCACAAGATAGATATTACCTTCTTCATCCTTATTTGCTTCAATAAAATGATTGCCTCCTCCAAGAGTACCAAGAGACTTAACTGCCCTGTCCAGATTAATCTTTCCTTCTGTTTTACACCGCAGCTGGTTCAAATCGATTTCCTCGTTATACCGATGAACCGACTCTCTGATATGATAGCCAGACGGAATCTTTTCATAGATAAGCTTATCCAGCTTCTGTAATTCAATATGCTTATTCTTAATCTGAATGGTTTCCATACCACAGCCGATGTCCACTCCAACAAGATTAGGCACAATACAGTCTTTAATGGTCATGGTTGTCCCAATGGTACAGCCTGCACCGGCATGAACATCCGGCATTATTCTGATTTTTGAATCTTTTACATATTCCTGATTGCAAAGGGTCTTAATCTGCTCCATTGCGGTTTCCTCCACAACTTCTGTAAAAACCTTTGCGTTATTATATTTTCCTGTTATAATCTGCATTATTTCCTCCGATAAATTTTCGTGTTTTACTTATGAATCGTCTATATTTCCTGCTAAATATTTTAGTAGTCTAAGTATTGCTAATTTAAGTATTGTTAATTTAAGTATTGTAATTTCAGTGTATTATAGTTTAAGTTAAATGATTTCACGTAAATGCCATTTAATCAAAAATAGAGCCAATTATGATATGATTCAAATAAAATCACATATAATCGGCTCTATAAATGTTTTTTATATAAGGTAAGCCGATAGCACTTAACATACGCTATCGCTAAATCATCTATAACTTTAACTCAGAATTCACTGCATGAAATCCGAGTATGGTTATAACAATAGCCTATTATGTTATTATGTTTACTTTGACTTTGTTGTAAACGGTCATGTGTAAGATTTATAACTGGTTTTATGTTGAATGATTTCATAGCAATGTCTCCTTTCTTTAAATGTGCATTTACTGTAACTAAGTATAGCATGTCCTTTATAAAGTGTAAAGTAGGATTGAAGTTATTCTCGTTGTAGCATTAGGATAATCCGGCAATATTTTAAAAACTCCAGGACTTATTACAAGGAACTTAATTCGACTATAACAGTCTGGTAAACCGTAGGATATTCCTCAATTATCATATCAGTTCTCAGATAAATCAAATATTCGGCTTCTTTTCCCAGTGTTTTAAATTCTTTGTTAAGAAAAAAATCCTTTACAACTTCATAACAAAACATTGATAATATAGTTGTTATGAGGAGGTGATTAATTGGCATCTATTTTAATTGTTGAAGATGAAATATCAATCAATGAGCTTGTTAAAAGAAATCTACAGCTTGTAGGGCATTGCTGTACCTCGGTTTTTGATGGGAAGATTGCCCTTTCCGATATGCAATGCCATACCTATGACCTGATGATTTTAGATATCATGCTTCCGGGACTTGACGGGTTTGAGGTTTTCAAAAAAGCGAATGAAACACCCACAATCTTTCTGACCGCACGTAATAGCTTACAAGATCGTATTAAGGGCTTTTCAATGGGAGCGGATGATTATCTGACCAAACCTTTTGAAATGCTGGAACTGTTGGCCCGGGTGGAAGCAGTCTTAAGGCGGACTCAGAAGACAGCAAGTCGTTTTGAAACAGGAAACGTAAAAATTGATTTTAGCAGCCATCAGGTATTCCATAACGGGCAACTGGTCGAATGTACCCCAAAGGAATATGAGTTGCTGGAGGTTCTTGTGAATAACCGCAACATTGCGCTCTCAAGAGAAAAACTGCTGGAGCTGGTTTGGGGTTACGATTTTGAAGGCGACACCAGGACTGTGGACGTACATATACAAAAGCTACGAAAAAAGCTGGGTTGGGAAGATCGGATAAAAACCGTATACAAGCTGGGTTACCGTCTGGAGGCAGGCCGATGAAGCAGAGGACTTTTTTAACAACTTTGACTCTTTTTCTCTTCTTTTTTAACCTTGGAATCTTAATTGTTTCTGTGGCAATGTTCAGGGATATGATAAACCGTGCGGAAGATCGGAGTCTGAACGAACACTATTTTATAGCGTCCGCTCTGATAAAGGATTTTCAAGCCGTACAAGGGCGTGGAACCGACATAGACGGATCTTTAAATTCACTGCTCCAGCCTTACAGCTTCCTGTCCGGGGATAATACGGCGGGGCTTGCATTTTACAAAAATAATCAACTTATCTATTCCAGCAAAGACATAGCCGTGCTTAAAGACAATTCCCTGGAGCCTCCAGTGGACGGAAGCCGACTGGCAACCATACAAAAAGTTGATGATAGAACTTATGTAATCGTTTCGGGAAAACTTCCTGCTCCCTATGCTTCCTACACGCTGGTTTATCTATATGATACAACGGAAGCCATAAACTCATGGAGACACCTGAAAAATATACTATTCTTCACGGGATTTGTGCTCTCGGTTCTGTTCGCTTTCGGTCTTCTTCTCGTGCTAAACCGGATATTCAGACCTCTTAAGCAGATTTCCAGAACCTCCAAGGATATCGCGGAGGGAGCATATCAAACCAGACTTCCGGTATCCGGCCATGATGAGCTTACCGAAATGTCCCAGAGCTTCAATCACATGGCAGCGGAAATCCAGCACCAGATGACGGAGCTAAAAGACGCCGCAGCGAAAAAGCAGCAGTTCGTCGATAATTTCGCTCACGAGCTCCGCACACCACTGACAGCAATCTATGGATATGCAGAATACCTGCAAAAAGCCGTACTGTCTGAGGATGACCGACTTTCGGCACTCAATTACATCATGTCCGAAAGCCATCGGCTGCAAATGGTAGCATATCAATTGCTGGAACTGGCAAATTTGCAGAACAATCAGATTACCTGTGAGGAACTAAAGGTGTCCAATCTCTTTGAAGCAGTCCTTCAGACACTGACTGGTAAGCTTGCTAATAACGAGATACAAATAGAATTCCGTTGTGAAATTGAATCAATCCGCGGAGATTCCTATCTGATGGAAAGCCTGTTAATTAATCTCATTGACAACGCGGCAAAGGCATGCGGAAAGGGTGGTAATATTGTTGTAAGTGCGATTATGGAAGCGGAAAGGAAAATAATCTGTGTCCGGGACAACGGAAAAGGTATGACACCCGAAATCCTTTCGCAAATCACGGAACCCTTCTACCGGGGAGAAAAATCACGGAACAGAAACGACGGCGGTGCCGGATTAGGACTTGCTCTCTGCAAGCAGATTGCTTCAAGCCACAAGGCACAACTGAGCTTTTTAAGCCGTCCCGGTGAAGGGACAACCGTAAAAATAACTTTTACAACTTAATAATAACTTGATAATGATTCTATAATTCAGACCCTATATACTGGTTCCTGTGATCACAAATAAACTATAAAACAATAAAGGAGCGATTGACATGAACACAAACAGATTAGAAGGTAAATATGCTAAAAAATCCGTTTTAGCCGCCGCTATGATTATCGGAGCCAGCACATTGATGTTCCAGGGACTTACACAGGCAGCCGCAGCAACAGTTTATAATAAGACAAATACGGTTCCCACAAGCTACGTAAGTTATGTGAAACAGCCAACCAATACGGCGGAGAACAGTTTGCCGGAAGGTTACAAAAAAGCAAACTATACAGTCGGTGACATTGATCTTGAGTATTACCGCAACCAGACTCCCACAAGTAAGGACATGGACAAAAAGAATGCTGCCGAGATTGGAGCACAAGCTCTGTGGAGCGTATATGAACAAAGTTTGGAGGGGAAGGTAATTGAAATGGGTTATCATACGGCAACGGAAGATATCCCCCGTTCAACATGGGATGCTAATGTCCTGATTAACGGTGAGCTCAGTTACTGGTTTGAAGTCGACTCTGTAACAGGTGATTTGTTCTCTGTAATCCGCAGCAGAACATTGGATAAAAAAGTTTCTGTAGCTTATGACGCAGCTCTTGCCAAAAACCCACAGGAATATGCAAAACTTGCAAAGAAAACAGCCGAGAAACTAAATGTCGTTCACGGAGCTGTTGCATCGGTTGAATACAACTGTCAGGGCTACAAGAATAACGACCCAGATATCACCTTCAATATTAAAGGTGAAAACGGTGAGGTCGCCTCGATGACTTTCTCAAGATATGACAAGGCTTTGCTTGCAATCAGCTATAATGCACAATATCAGTATACACTGAAAACCATGGAAAAAATTGAAAAGAAAGTCAAGGATAAGGATGCTAAAAAGCAATCAACGCCCTCTTCCAATGGAGACGGGGCTTCTAATACTTTAATAATAGACAATTAATAATATACGGAGGCTGTTGTAAACTGGTAAATTCCTGATTTTGGACTTAGAATGCGTATTACTTTTATATGAATTTTGTACCAAGTTCATACAAATAAATATGCATTCTCGCAACAGTTATTTACATCAGAATTTTACAACAGCCTCACTATAATAAAGCAGACATCTTTGCCTTCACAAGTAAATATACGGTAACCATTCCAATCCCTATCTCAATAACAGCACTCGATAAGATAAAATACCCCAGATCAGGAACATAATATAAGATAAATGTCCATGGTGTACCAGTTCTCCAGGGAATCAAAAATAAAACGGACACCGGCAGAAGTATCTGCACAATGACAGCAATCGTTAATTGAAATAAAATAAATCTGTGATCTTTCATCCGTCCATTCTTAAAATTTTTCAACTTAAACGCAGACATAATAAGCACCAGGCCAAGAAGCAGATATAATCCGATATATACGGTATAAGTAACACCCATAGGATAGTGGTTCAAATCAAAGATTTTAGTGCCAGGTTGGACTGTATCCGGTTCATAACCATATAGGATGCTAATAATTCCGCTCTCAATGCGGTCTCTATAACCGGATTTAAAAAGAGTCGTATAAATAGCACTAGAGGTATTATACAGAATAACAACTCCAATTGAATCCTCCGGCAGCAGTTTGACTTTTGACTGATAATTCATGAACTCGCCTCCATGATAAACACTGCCTGAGGTGACATACCACCCAAACCCATAAGAAACATGGTTCGATACGTTAGATGAAGGTGTCATTAAACTGCGGATACTGCTCTCTGAAAGGATTTGCCTGTTCTGGTAACTGCCTTTATTTAACAATGCCAGCATATAATTTGAAATATCTGCTGCGCAGGATATCATTCCGGCAGAGGCAAGGTTACAGGTTCGGTAAGGTAATTCCACCGGTACGGGAAATCCAAATAATGACCGGTAGCCGGCTGCCAATCCATTTTCCTTCGCTTTATCCCGTGACACATAACTGTGATTCATATCAAGTGGCTTAATAATAATTTCATTGATATAGTCGCCATAAGGTAAACCAGTTACATTTTCTATGACTTTACCTAAAATATTATAATTCAGGTTCCCATACTGAAAGACTTTTGGACCGGGCTTTATATGTCTCATTCTTTTAATCTGTTCCTCCAGTGACACCCCGTCATCCCTTAAATTTTCCACGGCATATTCATCTTTTTCTCTGATCCCGCTTGTATGGTTTAGCAGTTCACGGATTGTAATTTCAGAAGCTGCCTTTGAATCTGCCAATTGAAACCCAGGTATGTACGCCTGGACCGGTTTATCAAGTTCTAATTTCTTTTCCTCTGCCAGCTTAAGAATAGCCATAGCCGTAAAGGATTTGCTTAAGGAAGCAATCAAAAAAGGGGTCTCCGGAGTTACGCTTCGTCCTGTCGGGTCTGCTACTCCATAACCTTTCTGATAGATAATTTTATTTTCCTTTACAATTCCAAGAGACAATCCCGGAATACGGCAGTCCTTCATCTCTTTTTCGATAAAGGAATCAATTTTACTAAATTCTCCACCGGTTTCCTTTTCTGCGGCACTTACGAACAAACTGCTTAAACAGACAATACAAAACATTAGAATGATACTAGCTGCTTTTTTTATTACATTAGTATGCATATCATAACCCTCCTAAATTATTTGAACTATGAAATTTAGCCGCAACGGTTAATTATCGTAGTTCTCCGGTGATTAAAATATACCAAAAATGCACTAATTTTATCAGTGTTTTGTATCATAATATCTGTAATATAATTTATGACGGGTGTCATATGACATTCCGCCTGTTTCTTGATTTTTTGCTGTTAACTATCCTGCTTTTTAACAATACTGTAATTCAACTATACTGTTATTCAACAATCAGGTTATTCAACTATCCTGTTATTTAACCGTCCTGCCATCCCATAGATCTATAATCCGATCTGCCTGTTTTAGCATTGTCTTGTCATGAGTTGCTATTACAAGGGCTGCTCTATCCTTGAATTTATTCAGTATATTGATTACCTCAGATCCATTATCATGATCCAGAGAAGCTGTAGGCTCATCTGCAAAAATTACCTCCGGATTATTGATAAGGGCTCTTGCTATGGCAGCTCTTTGTCTTTGTCCACAAGATATCTGCCCTGGCCTGCGTTTAGCCAAATGGCTGATCTTCAAGGCTTCCAATATCTCCATGGCTTTTTCCACCTCTTCTTTTCTCTGTGAATTAACTGGAGCAAGAACATTATCCAGAACCGAAAGATATTCAATCAGAAAATGTTTCTGGAATATCAGCCCGAATTTAGCTTTTCTAATACTGGCCATTTCACTGATGGAATAATCCTTAGTATCAATATCATTATAATATACTGTTCCGCTTGTCGGCTTTTTCATACCGGAAAGCACATACAGCAGGGAACTTTTCCCACAGCCCGAGGGTCCCATAATTCCCACCATTTCGTGAGGATTCAAGCAGATGGTAATATCTTTAAATCCATAGGTACATTCTTCTTGATTTAAGTCATAAATAAGATTTAATCCTCTTCCTGTTATCTGCATTGTTACACCAGCCCTTCGATAATACTTACCGGATCTAATTTATGTAATGTATTCCAGGCCGGTACTAAGGAGAAAATACAAACAAAAACCGGTATACAGGCTGCCTGAACCATGAAATCCGGTTCTGCCAGAATCAAAGGTATTCCTTTTTGAGTAAAGAACAATACGTTTAGAACCCCTCCAAATAAAACAGAAATCATAATCCCAAACCCCAGGGCAGCCAGATTCACCAGAAATATTTCCCGGCTCAAACGATTCATTATTTCCTCTGCAGTATAACCGATGGCACTTAGAATTCCGAATTCACTTCTGCGGTGAAGGACATTTATATAGCTTATAAAGCCCGAACATACCGTTATCATAATCAGAATCATTAAATTAATTACCGTCATAATAATCGTTATATTACTGGCATCTTTTTGTTTCTGACGGGATATGCTGCCATAGGTTCTTACATCTAATCCCTGGGAATCTATTTGTTCGAGGAATTGTTCCATATCTTTTCTTTTGTCTGTTTTGGGGGCTATAATAATCCCGGTACTGTAATCGTCATATTCCACCTGGTACTGTTTCATCCAATATTCCAGGGAATCAAAGGATACAATACATTCCCCATCCAGCAGACCTACAATCACCTTTTTACCTTCTATGGTTTCCTCCTTCTTCAAGCTGCTTCCAATAGAATCTCCTATCTTAAGCTTCTTATTTCTGGCTATTGTTTTATGTAAAATAATTTCATTGGTTCCAGCCGCCGGCAGACGGCCTGCAATCAGTTTCAGTTTCATTTTTCTGATAAGCCACTTCATATCCTCATTTTTTACGGTAAATACCTTACTGCCTATATTTTTTTCAATCAGACCATCAAAATATGTGTAATGGGCTACCCAAGGAAATACTCTTTCATAATCCTCTTTTTGGTTCATAATACTGTTTATTATTGTATTATCGATTACTTTTGTTTTGGCTGCTATACTAAAGTAATAGTCCTGGGGTTTTACATAGGTTCTTTCAACCAAACGAAATTCCGAAGAAAGGAACATCTGTATCAGATAGACGATTATTATGCTTAGCAATACAGGAAGGAACATGATTAAAAACTTTCTTTTATTATTTATGGATTGTTTTAAAGCGGAAAGGGGTTTCATACAATCTCCTTTTTACAGGTTTCCTCACAGGGTTATCTATTCCGTAAAATAATCTCTTAAAAATAAGACTGCCTGTGTCCTGTCATTCACTCCGATTTTATAATAGATACTACTGATATAATTGCGTACGGTTCCTTCTGAAATATAGAGAAACGCTGCTATCTGCCTGTTATGAAAACCTTGTGACAACATTTTTGCAATTTCCTTTTCCCTGTCGGAAAAGCCGAAACTGTCGGTGCTAAGTCCTTTGTTTTTTCCCTCTACTACTTTTAAGAGGCTTTCTGCCAGCTTTGTTACTACCTTAGAAGGCATTACCAGTTTTTCTTTTGCTGCATCATGAATTGCCTCAATCAGTTCTGAGACTTCCATGTCCTTTAGCAGATATCCCTTTGCTCCTGCTGCAATAGCATTTAGAATATAATCATCCTCATTAAAGGTAGTCAGCATAATAACTTTGGTAACCGTGTTGATATTCCTTAACTTTCTTATACATTCAACCCCGTCCATTTCCGGCATTCTTATATCCAGCAGAAGAATATCTGGTACAAGTTTTCCGGCAAGTTCAAAGGCTTCCCTTCCATTTTCAGCGGTTGCTATGACCTCTAAGTCCTCCTCTAAATTAAGTATTGTTTTCAAACCATCCCTGATTAACGCCTGGTCATCTGCCAGGATTATTTTAATCTTCATCCAGACTCTCCTCCTTTCTTAAGGGGAGGGTTATATCTATACAGAATCCCTCCTGCAAGGCAGAAGTAACACAGAGTTTCCCTCCTGTTTCCCGTATTCTTTGCTCCATAGCCGATAAACCAAAACCGTATACAATTTTTTCACATCCGGTTCCATTATCTTGTAAATGAAACGTTACTTTATTCCCATCATAGTTTAATAGAAAGATAAATGCACTGCTACTACCGTGCTTTATACCATTAGTCAAGCCTTCCTGTAATGCCCGAAAGAGAGCTTTTTCCTGAGTTTCGGTTAAGGGCGGCAGCTCCTTAATTTCATACCGGATATGAATTCCCCCATAATTTTTAGTTTCCTCCAACAGCAGTTTTAAAGAGGCGGTAAAGTCAACTACGGCTTTACCCCTGTTGAGTATACCAACCGACTCTCTTATATCCGTTAACCCTTTTCGAACCTGCCCTTTAGCAAGTCCGATTTTCTCTGCGGCTGCTTCTTTTTCAAGCCTTAACAGCCGCTCACCTGCCTCTAGTTCCATTAAGACCGAAGTAAGTGTATGTCCAAACGTATCATGTATCTCTCTGGCAATTCTGTTCCGCTCTTTTAATATGGTGATTTCTTCTAGATTAGTTGCATTATCACACAATTTTAAATTGGTATCCTCCAGTTGTTTGGATTTTATTTTCAGCTCCTGCATCATCTTGCTGATTTTTTTTCGCTGACCTATTTCATACTTTACCAGACACATAATGGATAGGAATACTATAAGCATGAAAGAATCCCCTGCTGCCCGGTTATAAAAACTTTTTGTATACAGGTTACCATAACTAATACCTAAATAAATAAAGTTGGTAATGATACATAATACTGCAATACAGGCATTAAAGACATAAGAATAACTGATTGCTCCATCGGCAATTAGTATATAACAGTACACACGGGAATACCCACTTTGATCATTCATCTGTAGTCCCATAATTAGAATTACTTCCAAAAAAGCGATTAGCTTATAAAATCTGAACACCAAAGGATATTTCATTCCCCGAATTGTAAACGACAATAAAAGAAAGCCTGAAATAAGGACTAAATTCCATGGATTGTAGATACGCAGCAATATAATAAACAAGCTAAGTAAAACAGTAAAAAGCCATATAATTTTTTTTACCAGTAGTTCTGAATTATAATCCAACCTATGCTCCTTTCAGAGGGATAGTCCCGTTTTACTAAACTAACAGGTTCATGCTTTCATGGGAAATTATAACATGTATTTGTAATATTTTCCATAACTTAAACTAACTACAGTAAGTTTTTATAGATTCCAATTTCCCTATTGTCCGGTATAGCATATATCAGCTTCCATGGTATAAGCAATTTACGAATATAAATCATTCCTTATTCGGATTGTACTATAACAAACTATCCGAAAATCATGAATTGTTAAATATTGACATTTACACAAGCCGATGCTAAAATTAGATTACCAAGCTAGTTTACTAATAAAATATCAATTCAACCTTATAAAAAAGCCATACAAAGAAGAAAGGGGATCGAAGATGAATTCAAGAATTAAATTTTCAAAACTAGCAGTATGTTTTATGGTAATGGCAGTGCTTGTATTAAATGGTATGAGTATCACTGCTTTTGCAGGTGACAGGCAAAAAACCGTATCTTATGACCAGACTTATAGTTTTACAATTACTCCCTCACAATTCCCGGATTATATGTATTCCGCCGCTTCACATGTACCTGCAACCTATTATTACAATGACGGCACCTACAAGGGAACGCTAAGTCTTACTTATGCTGCTTGTTCCGCACCCATCTCTGTTGGGAATTACCTAAAGGTGGACATATATACAACCTACTCCGGCACTGTTTATGCACCTGACCAATCAAAAACCGTATCGTATGATCAGTCTTACACCTTCACCATCACCCCTGCACAGTTTTCTGATTATATGAATTCCCCCAGATCCTATGTACCTGCCTCCTATTACTATAATGACGGAACCTATAGCGGGCTTCTTAATTTAAACTATGCCGCTTGTTCTGCTCCCATCGCTGTAGGAAATTATCTGGAGGTAAGGATATTTACGACTTATACAGGTACTGTTTATAGTAAATAATATTGCAACCTTTCATTCAAAACAAAATAAAGATTCTGGCTCATCAGACTCTAGTGCTGATGCGCTGTCACATCCATGATACCATAAAAAACTGGCTCTAAGATTTATCTCCCAGAGCCAGTTTTTTTATTTATTTCTTCTAAAAATATTTACCGAAATTATACATACATATCACTAATATAACCAGATTCAAACCTTGAAATAGTTGATCAACAGTCTCATCCTTAATTTTTGCATTCAGCCGCCTGCCAAGTATTGCACCTGCAATCCCTGCCAGGGCCATACCTCCAAGTATGCTTAAAGGTGGGGTCGGTGCCGTGCCCTCGGTTAAGGTAAGCAGTATACTAGAGATTTGGGCAAAAAAAATAATGAACAGGGAATTCTGAGCTGCTTCTTTTATTCCCATGGAGAACAAAAATGATAAAAGCACCAGATTAAACGGTCCCCCTCCAATTCCGAGAAAAGAGGAGATAACTCCCAGCAGCAAACCAGCCGCTATACTTATGAGGGAATTCGATATATGCCAGGTTTTTATTTTCTGTTTGTTCTTTGAATATAAAAGCATTGCTGCCGTCAGCCAAAATAAGCAGATTGCCTGAATGGAACCAATATAATCCGGGTTTTGCAAGCCCTCTCTTAGCAGATGAAACAGCACTCTGCCAAGGATGCCTCCGGCAGCGGCACCAGCTGATACCATCGCTCCGGTTTTCAACCGTACCTTAAGTTCTCCTCTACAGGCTGCACTTATGACCGAGTAACCGGACATGCTCATTACGGTGCAGCCCGACAGAAAGCTGACGGTATCCACATTCATAATTCCAAGGGAATCCAATACCGGCTTTATGATGATTCCGCCGCCTATCCCACAGATTGCCCCGGCCACAGATGCTAAAAAGCTGACTGCCAATATTATTATACCATTTAACATAAGTCCCCCCGATTCTTTCACTTTACTGTGCCTGTCTGATTATTCGTCTGTCAGGGTTATATACTTATTTATAGTATTTGATTCTAATACGATGTCGGGATCAAAAGATAAAAATTAAGAATTTCTATGTTAAATATACACAAAAAAATAGCATTTGTATGCTCCAAAAGAAGTTTTTGATATACTTTTATTGTGCAATTTTACAAAGAGCCATTTGCGAAATGACCTTTTGACCCCGACATCATAATACTAATTTATAATATTTTTTAAATACTATTTATAATATTTTCTATTCGAATATATTGCTTTCACAGTACCTGACGGATTGACACCAGAATCCGGTGCAATATAGTCCTGATGCCAATATCCTTTGGGATGTATCTTCATACGATAGCGGTAATGAGGCACCGGCAGCACATCGGTATTTTGCATCATGGCAGATAATAATTCCTGCATCATGGCTGCTTTCACGCTGGAATATTCTTTATCCTCCCATAAATTATGCAGTTCCATTGGATCTTTTGACAGATCATATAAAAACCCTTCTCCCATCATATCAACCTGAATACGGTAATGATCCATACGAAGCCCTCTGATCTGTCCGCACTGAGTCCAGGTATTTAAACAATCAAAGCCTGTCATGTCAACGGTAGCACCTTCTGTTCTATAATCCAGCTGATCCTTATCCTCCCAATACAAGCCGCCGTAACCGCTTTCGGAGTATGCTCTGTTAAACTCTGCCTCATACCCCTTCTCCTGTCTTAATACCGGCAGCAGGCTCTTACCCTGAACTCCAACCGGAATCTCTTCTCCGATTATGTCACAGATCGTGGGCAGTATATCGACTATATTGGCAAAGGCCTGGGTTTCTTTACCCCCAGCAGCAATTCCGGGACCTTTAAATATCATTGGAATGTGGGTTAATAGCTCCGATAAATCCGTGCCCTTTCGCATCAAACCATACTCTCCCACAAAATCACCGTGATCGGACAGATAAATTACGATGGTATTCTCCTCAAGGTTTCGCTCCTGCAATCCTTCCATTAACCGTCTTAGCTGGTCATCAATCAGCCGCAGCATACCATAATAATTTGACCTGGAGCGATCCATATGCTCCTTTGCCTCCGGTCCGTATACCTGTTCCCATACCTTGCTAAGACGCAGGAAACGTTCTCCCTTATGAGCGTCCCCCGCTTCTTTTCCACTGATACACACCGGCAGCTTCTCCGGCGGAAACATATCAAAATATGGCTTTGGCACCTGATAGGGGTTGTGGGGTTCTGCCATTGAAATCCAGGCGAAAAACGGAGCTTTATTCCCGACGCCATCCATAAATTCCAGGGCGTCCGATACATTCCGATAGGGATGCTGAACCGTTACACCTCCCGGAGCAGGTGTCCTGCTGTCTACGAAATTGGTCTGATTTAAAAAGTCTGAAAAGACCCGTTCCTCCTTGGACATATTTTTTTCTGAGAGCCCTAAATGTTCTGTCTTTTTATAATAATCAAATTCCTCATAATCATGATGGGAATGATTTTTTCCGCAGAGTGCGGTTTGGTATCCGTTTTTCTTCAGGACATCAAGAAGATCCTCCGTATAAAAGGCATCTTCTCTGTTATGGTTGGTTCTTACATGGTGAGTTTGTGAATACCGGCCGGTAAACATACTCACTCTTGCCGGCATACAGGTCGGATTTGGGGTATATGCCCGCTCAAAGTCCACTCCGCCTTTTGCCCATTCATCCAGAAAAGGCATGGTATTAAGAGGACAGCCGCAGCTTTGTCTTAAGTCCGCTCTTTGTTGGTCGGTCATAATAATGATAATGTTGGGTTTATTGTCATGGTTTGTATGTTTCATCCTTTTATCGCTCCTATCATAACACCTTTCACAAAATGCTTCTGTACAAACTGATACAATATAATCATGGGAATACTGGAAACCACAATGACCGAATATTTTAAAGCTTCCGCCATTTTAATTTTTTCCGCCATACCAACATCATTTGTCCCAAACTGCTCGGTCTGACCAATCAGCAATATATTTCTCAGGATAATCTGAAGGGGATATTTCTTGTCATCATTCAGATATATTAAAGCACTGAAATAGGAATTCCACATATCCACCGCATAGTATAATACCAAAATTGCAATAATTGATTTGGCAAGGGGCAGAACGATTTTCGTTAACATTCTGATATTACCGCAGCCGTCCAGTAAAGCAGATTCATACAGTTCCTTTGGAATGCTGGTTTCAAAGAAGGTCTTGGCAACAATTAAGTTATAGGTAGATACTGCTGCCGGTAATACAATCGCCCATATAGAATTATAAAGTCCCAGGTTTCTGACCAGGAGATAGGTCGGAACCATACCGCCGTTAAAATACATAGTAAATAAAAGAATCAGGAGTAAGTATTTTCTTCCAAATAACTGGCTTCTGGAAAGCGGATATGCCGCCAGAATGGTTAATACTAAACTAATGGAAGTTCCTGTTACTGTATAGATAATTGTGTTTAAATATCCTCTCCAGATATCTGAATTCTCAAAGACCATATGATAGGCTTTTAGGGTAAACCCTTTTGGAATCAGTAAGACTTTGCCCTTTAAAACCAGATCCGGATCCGAAAAGGATGCTGCCAGAACAAAAAGCAACGGCACCAGTACAATTATGATAATGAGGATACCTAAGGTGTTTACCGCCATATTAAAGGCAAATTCATTTCTGGTTTTTTTATAGTTTTTTATAGTTGTCATTCTTTCACCCATGTGTATCACAGGTCGGTCTGTGATACTGCCACATCATAAAAATATAAGGAATCACAGCGTGGCACCTTTCTTTTTCAAAACTATCTTTCCTTCTTTTTGGAATAGCTGCTCGCAGTTATAGATGCCCGCAGCTATAGATGCTTAAGATAATACAGAGAAGATGATTATCTTAGTCCTGTTACCATAATCCGGTTTTTGTGACTTTTCTGCTCACCGTATTCGCACTGATGAGAAGTATAAAATTAATAACGGAATTGATTAGCCCGATTGCGGTACTATATCCAAACTGCCCCTTTTGAATACCATTTTTGTAGACAAAGGTGGATATAATTTCACTTGCCGAGGTATTTACACTATTTTGCATTAGTAAAACTTTTTCAAAGCCCACTGTCATCAGATTTCCAATTCTTAATATAAACATAATGATAATCGTTGTCATGATACAGGGAATCGATATATGTATAATTTTCTGAAAACGTGAGGCACCATCGATCGAGGCGGCTTCATAATAGGTGGGATCGATTGCCGCCAATGCCGCGATATAGATAATGGCATTAAAACCCATGAACTGCCATACATTGGAAAAAACATACAGGGGGCTAAAGGCTGAGGCTTTTGCCATGTAATCAACCGGTGCTGCTCCAAATACTCCAAAGATTTTATTAAACAGCCCATATGCCGGATCAGAAAATATATTAAGCATGCTTACAATTACAACTACGGATAAAAAGTTGGTCATATAGGTAATATTCTGTACCGTCTTACTAAGCTTCTTGCTGCGTATTTCATTAATCAACAGCGCTAGCAGAATCGGTGCCGGAAATCCTATTGCCATTGTATATAAACTGAGTTTTATCGTATTCCAGATAACCTCAGCGCAATAATAAGAGTTAAAAAACTGTTTGAAATAATTAAAACCCACCCACGGACTGCCTGTAATTCCAAGGGTTGGAATGTATCGTTTAAAAGCAATCTGGATTCCGTATATGGGTACATAGTTAAAGATGATATACCAGGCCAGAGGAAATGCGAATAGAAGGTATAATTCCTTTGAAGCTTTTATCTGCTTCCATATATATTTACGTTTCGACATAGCAATACCTTTGACTGCCGCAAGATTATTCGGTTATAGACCGGTTTCCCCGGATTCTACAAGCAAATTTCTGCAGCCTCCTGCCACAAATTAACGGCCAAAAGAATCTATAAGTGGCTTTCCTTTCTTTTCTATATTTTCTTTCAGCTTAAAGTCGTTTAAAAAATTACTGGGGCTGCTGCAAGTATGTAATCTGGATGAATCTTTTGCAGCAGCTCCAGTTATAGATTCGTTACCAAAGTGACAACGTATCAGTCCCAAAGGTCTACTTTATTGCATTATTGTAGATTGTCTCCAATTCCTTTATACCGGTCTTTTCAAGTGTTTTACAATAATCATCCCATTTATCAAAGCCCCATTCACCAATGATGAATTTCGTAACCGCTTCATTTCGATACGTAAACAAATCCTGTTCAATTGCATTGGCACGCTCTCCGTCTTCAATACTTAAGGCAGGTTTTGGCACAATGGTACCTGGAAGGTTATCGCTTAGTAAAGCAGCTGCATCTTTTGTCTTCTGGCTTGCTACGATTCCATCTGTCTTATCGGTAATAAGGGAGGGGAAGCCGCCGCCGGGAACCAGATTGATTTTACCAAGTGCAGTCATAAATCCTTCTTCTGCATTGGCAATCTCCGCGCTAATCTGGGGTACTCCGCTTTCATCATAATTAAAAGTATCTCCTTCCACTCCGTAACGGCAGAAGATAGAACCTTCCTCACTGTAGAAATAGTCCACCCACCGCATTGCTGCTTCCGGGTCTTTGCAGCTATTACTGATTGCAAATGCTCCGATTACCGCGTCACTATTATTGGCATCTGCCCATATACTGCTGCCACCCGGTCCGGTTAAGGCATCAAATCCTTCATACTGGTCCTCAACATTTTTAAATACATCCGTATAAGGCATGTACATTACTCCATAAGCTGCTGAAGCAAGATTACTTCTCCAGGAGGCCAGATCGTTTTTATAATAGTCCGGCCATAGTAAACCGCCGGTATACAGCTCATTTAAGAATTGAAGATATTGTTTGAATTCTTCATCACCAAGCCAGTTATGTAACTTACCATCCACCAGACTATAGGTATCCTTCATCTGATGCTCAAGACCAAAGGAGCCTCCAAGGGTATAAACAGAATCCGTATCCCGGATACCAAGAGGTATCTCATCTTGTTCACCGTTTCCGTTGGGATCTTTCTCTTTAAACGCCTGGAGTACCGCCTTTAATTCCTCTGTCGTTTTCGGAACTTCCATTCCAATTGTCTTTAACCATTTTGTATTAATAAACTGTTTAAAGGAAATATGCCCGGATTCACTCAAATCCACTGCGGGAAGGGTATAGATATGACCATCAGACGCTGTAATTCCGTCTTTGATGGTGGAATCTGACTCCATTAATTTCTTTAAATTCGGTGCATATTGTTCAATCAGGTCATCCAATGGGATTAACTGCTGACTTTCTACACCATACTGGGTAATTTCTGCCGGTGTAAAGGAACAGCGGATAAACACATCCGGTAATTCATTCGAAGCAAATACCAATTGCTTTTTTTCTACAAAGCCGTCATTTGGTACTTCCTGAAAATTGAGTTTGATATTGGACATTTTTTCATAATCCTGATAAAACTTCATATCTTTCCAGGGTGCCTGATTGGGGTCCCTGGCACCAAACACCGTCAGGCTTACCGGTTCATTCACAATAGGAAAACCCGTCTGGTTCAAATTGGATGATGATGCTTCACTGCTGTTGTCTTTAACCTGTCCCTCCGTTGTACCTTGTACGTCTGTTTCCTTGCTGCCCTCGGACTTTTTACAGCCGGTTAAGCTGGTCAGACCTAATGTAATACACAGTAGAATTGCTAAAACTCTCCACTTTCTCATAAGTAACCTCCTCTTAAATTATGATAGTAACAGTATAATCATTATTGGGTACCGCGGATCATTGATTTTGTATACTTTTTTTACTTTCTTATTCAATTTTTTGAACAGAGGATAGGATCGGATTACATAACCGCCTATTGTTTGCTGTTTTGGACTATCCCATTTTGATAATCTTTCGGGGTTTTCCCGGTATACTCCTTAAATACATTCATAAAATAGGAGTAATTCTTAAAACCGCACAAGGTAACTACTTGCTTTAACGGTATTTTATTTAGCTGCAGATAGCTCTTTGCTTTTTCGATACGTATTTCATTCAAATAATTAATCAAAGTTTTCCCCGTTTCAACATGAAAAATCCTGCTAAGATAAGAACCGGATACCCCAATCGCATCGGATACTTCACTCATTCCGACTATTTTTTCAAAGTTATGGTTCATATAATTAATTGCTGCCTTAACCTTCTCACTGTAAGTAATCTTGTGTTCCGCAATTTCCTTTAAGGCATTCCGGTACAATCCGATCATACTGCTTACTAGATTTTCTTTATCTTTTCTCTTTACATATTCATATAGTTCTTCGTTCTTTGGGATAAAATCCAGATTGATATTTACATCCATACAGGCCTTTTCAAGAATATCAAACAGTTCTGCGGTGGTCATCATAATCTTGCCGTATTCCTGCTCTTTGATATCACCATAAATCTGTTCAATATAAGTTGCTGCAATTTCTATGTTGTCAGATTCCAAGGCAATATAGAGGCATTTTCTCTGGTTTAATGACAGGGTCAGGTTACTGACCTTATCACCCGGCGTTTCGGGTCCATGAAAGCAGTGGCGTATATACGAAAGAAGTGCATGTTCCGAAGACATCTGGGGGCATACCTGAATTTTTAGACTGATATGGAATATACGCTGGATATTGTTTAATGCCCTTATTTTAATCATTTCCGTCTGCTGTAAAAGCTCTGCCTCCGAGGTAAAATCCGTATAACAGATCATAACCACAAAGTACCCGTTATGAAAATAGCTGGCGACCAGCTCTTTATCGGTGGCATCATTTTCCTCTAATATGGTTAAAATCCCTTTTATATAATTCGTTTTTATGGTTTCCTCCATATCCTCCAGCTTAGATAATGTTCCAATCAGATACATTTTTCTTTTTCTTTCCCATTGCAGCGTTAACCGTTCTCCTTTTTCAATCCATGCTTTTAAGGTGTTTCTGTCCTGATTCTTCTTTTGCACCTGTGAGATCTGCTTCTTATCCGTTGTAATATTGTTCAGGGCTGTTTCCAGATTTTCCTCGGTCAGCCGGTTTTTTAGTATATAATCAAAGGCTCCGTTTTTTAATATATCCCTGACATAATCATAGTTATCATAGCTGCTTATTGCTATCATGGCGACTTTGGGAAATTCATGGGCAATCTGAGTGGATAAGTAAACCCCGTTTTCATTGGGCATACAGACATCCATTAAAACGATATCCACTTTGGAGGACCTTAACAGTTCCAGAGCCTCCTTACTGCTTTTTGCCTCCCCGGCAAGTTTATATTCACCTTTCTGCCATATCTCCATACTTTTTATATAATCCCGGAATACATTTTCATCATCTACAATAATAACTCTCATCGGGTAATCCTTTCCGCAATAATGTTTTAGGCTGGTAATGTTTTAAGCTGGCAACGTTTTAAACCTCATAAAGTGAAACACCGGAAACCTCTTTATCTTTCCTGCCCGGGAAGCGCATCTCGATACAGGTAAATGCATTTTCATAGCTGTAGATAGAACCTCCATATTTTTCACCGTATAATAACCGGATTCGATTAAATACATTAGCAATCCCAACCTGACGGAAGCCTAATTTATCATGCCTTTGTATTTCTTTCTCGAGCTTCTCGATGGTTTCCTTAGAGATTCCCTTCCCGTTATCGATGACCTGGATAATAACAAACTCTTCCTCCCGGTATGCTTTAATATTAATGACACCGCCCTTTTCCATATCTACAATTCCGTGAATAATGGAGTTTTCAACGATTGGCTGAATAATCAGCTTTGGCAGATGATACAGCCAGATTTCCTCTTCTACATCCCATAAGATTTCAAACTGATTCCGGAATTTAAAATTTTCTATCTTAATAAAATTTTCAATATACTCATATTCCTCCCACAAAGTAACATATTCATTCCGGTTATTGAGGACACTGCGCAGAAGTTCTGAGAGTGCACTGGATACTTCTTCAATTTCAGTTTCCTGTCTCATATGGGCAACATGCTGTATGCTTGCCAGGGTATTATAGAGAAAGTGGGGCTGAATCTGTGCCTCCAGGGCATTAAGCTGAGCCTCACGTTTTCCCTCCTCTTTTTCCTGGACTTCTTTAATTAACATGTTGATTTGATCCATCATTTGATTAAAGCGATTGGTAACTTTACCGATTTCATCCTCGGACTGGACAACTGCCCGGATTGTTAAATCGCCCTCTTCTACTTTTTTCATACTGTTATGAAGCAGCTGAATATCCTTACAGATTTCTGCGGATAAGAATTTAGATATCACAAAGATTACCAGAATGGAAAGCACCATGATAACCGCAAAAATAATCCGTAATTTGTTGGCATCCTTGGTCAGTCTGTCAATTGGTATGAGACTGATTGTCTTGCCAATATCACTGGATTTATATTCAAGGTAGTAATAATCCCGGCCCTTTAGGTTAATAATGGTCTGATTATTATGATACAAAGCGCTGACCTCTTTTTCATTGTCCGGATTAAGCAGGGCGGCATTTTTTTGATAAAACAAGTTTCCCTCCGTTGAAAAGATGAAAAAATCAACGTCCTTTAATACTTCCGTATCATAAATATCGATGATGCTGTCATAATCCATCCACACAATTACAACACCGTAACATTTCTGTTTATACAAGATCGGTCTGCATAGTACGATACCCTTTTCATTATCATCATTTAATACATAGACTTTTAATTTATTTTCCTTCACCGTTTCCTGATACCACCGTTTATCAATATCTTTTAAATACAAGCTGGTTCCGTCCGAGGTAAAGATACCGTTTTTATCCGTAATAATTGAGATATATTTGACATATTCCTCATTGGATATTAATCCGGAGAGGTAACTTCCAATCATTTTCTTTTCCTGATAAGCTTCATAGGAGGCCTCTTTGCTTGGCTTTTTTAGAACCGGGGAAATAACCTGGCGGTCCATAGCTACCGTCAGACAAAGTCGCTTCGCATTATTGAGCATATCTGTGAATTCACTGTCGGAAAAGGAGATGTATTGATTCATATACTGCTTGGCGGTATTCATAACGTTTTTCATGGTCTGCTGGTAAAAAGCAAGAAAGGATATTAATACCACACTGCTTGCTATAATGATACAGATTACTTGAATCTTTGATTGGATACTTAAATCTTTTATGCGCTTCTTCATGAGTATCTCCTTTGGCGGAATAAGGACTTGTTAAAATCTAATAACGTAATTTATTATTTTCTACATTTTATTATACGATTTGACTTAATACAAGTTTTTTAACAATACCGGGTAAAACAAAAAAGGAACTATGCAACAGTTTCGTCTGTCTGAGCACAGTTCCTTTTCATTCCATTAAATCCTTATCTTCCTGATTCTATCTTCCGAGAGTGTTAAGATTGTAGCTTTTAAAATTCTGGCAGCTCACAAAAGGAATTACATACATCACTACGTATAAACTTTTTCTACTCGATTTCATATATTTATTATAATTATATTTATGAGGTTTAATATGATAATTCATGTCGTTCAATCTGACGATACCGTTCAGTCAATAGCAGAATATTACGGAATATCCGCAGATCAGCTTATACAAGATAACGGACTTATCTCTGATAATTTAGTAGTCGGTCAATCTATAGTTATACCAGAACCAGAAACTATTTATACAGTAAAGGAGGGAGACACTTTATTAAATATCGCTAATAGTTATAATGTTTCAGTAATTCAATTATTAGCTAACAATCCTTACCTTTCGGATAGAGAGTATTTATATCCAGGTGATACTATTGTTATTAGTTACATCAGAAAAAGATTACTAACAACACATGGAAATACTGTCCCTACCATTAATAAAACTACGTTAAGAAAAACTTTACCATATCTAACATACATTTCTGTTTTGAACTATACTGCTACAAATTCAGGAGAAATAATATCATACTATGACGATACAGATATCATACAGATATCAAAATCTTATGGTGTAGCCCCACTTATGTTATTGACTACATTAACCATTCAAGGTAAAGCAAATTTAGTAGTGGATACGAGCATACTTTTAAACGAAGACTTCCAAAATAGACAGATTGAAAATATATTAACGATTTTAAAATCAAAAGGATATTACGGCTTAAATCTTTCATTACAATACATTAATTTAGCTAATATCCAGCTATATGAAGATTATTTTACAAAGGTAACAAACAGGTTGAACAGCGAAGGATATCAAGTATTTGTTACAATTAACCCCAATATCAATCTGGTAAATAACGAAGTAACCTTTCAAAAAGTAGATTATTCCATTATTAACAGATTAGCACAAAATATAATATTTACAAGTTATGAATGGGCGTTTAGCATTAATCCACCCTCACCGATTACCTCTGTTTATCAAACAGAAGTGTTTTTGGAGTATGTACTTAATTATATTTCGGCTGACAAATTAATTATAGGAATAGCAACACTGGGCTATGACTGGGAGTTGCCTTATGTAGCCGGTATTTCTAACGTAAATCTTATCTCGTTTGATAACGTTAATGATTTTGCAAAAGAATATGAAGCAACTATACAATTTGATGATGTGTCTCAAACCCCTTATTTTATTTATACTACAAATGAATTTGTAAATCATGTTGTATGGTTTATTAATTCCCGAACCATTAATGCTATATTAGATCTGGTATCAAAATATAATCTTAAAGGGATAAGTATATGGAATATAACTGTTTTTAATCCTCAATTATGGTTAATTGTTAATTCTCAATATGAAATTGAAAAAGTTATTGTTTAAATATTCGTATTTTAAATAGCTAGAAAATGACAAGCGAAACACCTAAATGTTAAATGACAGTGCTTTTATGTTCTTTCCCATACTGTTATAATTACTCCAGAACCTACGGAATATTGCTGAAAATTCTGTAAAAACAGAATAAAAAATAAGGCACTGGACTACCTAATTTAATAGGAATGATCCAGTACCTAATCTTTTACTACAGAAACTCTGAGATGTGCAGAAAACCTATGTTTTACTGCATTAGCTGGGCTACAAGGATTCGAACCTTGAGATGCTGGAGTCAGAGTCCAGTGCCTTACCGTTTGGCGATAGCCCATCAATATATAATTGCTTTGTGGCTCTAAGTACTAGCTGTTCGTCAGCCACGAATGATATTATAACTCATGTAAAAGCAGATTTCAAGTAAAATTTTTAAAAATTTTGAAATAATTTCAACAACTTCCATTTATCAAATTTTTGGTTGGGTAAAATACCAATATTTCACTATAATAAGCATATTTGAAGATCAAAAAATACTGAAATAAAATACTTCGTTTAGAATGCATACGCCTGCCATACAATTTCCACCATTACCTGAACTATAAGCCGGTTAAAATTTAAGTTGAATTTATTAAAAGTAAATGCTACTATTATCCCATAGGAAAATGCCATGGAGTATGTTTATTGGCAGCCGTATCGCAAGAGAACTTGCGATACGCAGTGGGTATATAGTTGAAAGAAATATAACATTTGAAAGGATGCCATACATTACGGTTCTTTCAACCTGTTTTGTATGTGGCAGTAATCGCAAGGAAACCTGCGATATGCAAAGGGAGTATATATGAAAAAGAGTTTAAGAAACAATTTAATAGATACCTTTAAAGCTTTTGATAGTAATAAAACATCAGATAGCAGCGATGCTATCACCGAAGCAGCGGCTAGCAGTGAAGTAACTGCTGCCGATCGAATACTGGAACCCCTTAATCCAACAGATACCGGAATTGTTACCGCTGCAAATTTAAATACTGATATCTTTAAAGCACCCGGGATTCCTGATACTGATGCTGGGGAAAACGCGTCTGGTGATTCCATTGATTCCTTCACACCCGCAGATATTCAAAATGTCCTTCTTGCTCTTAAATCATTTGATCCAGCGGCTGCCACGCAAAGCCCTGTGCCATCCGCTTCTGGGCAATCACCTTCTGGACAATCACCTGCTGAGCCGCCCCGAACCGCGGCTTCAAGCCTTAGCAGTGACCTTATGGATGAAGCTATCTCTACCAATGTGGTAACGGGTGAATTACTTAAACCTTATACCAGACAAGCCATGTATTATGAAACAGATCAGATGGGAGTAATCCATCACTCCAATTATATCCGCTGGTTTGAGGAGTCCAGGACTTATTTTCTGGAGCAAATCGGCTTAAGTTATGATCGATTAGAGGAAGACGGCATATTAATCCCCGTTCTTAGTGTGACCTGCCAGTATAAGTCCTCCGTACACTTTAATGATAAAGTAATCATTTTACCAAAAATCACTAGCTTTAACGGCTTTAAAATGAATATCCGGTACTATATCCTGGATGCACAGACCCACTCCTTAAAAGCCTCCGGCGAATCGGAACATTGTTTTGTGAATAAGGAATTTAAACCGATTAATATAAAGAAAAATTTTAAAGAAGTATACGATATTCTTGTATCCTGGATCAATTAATTAAAAAACGCATTGTCTGACTTTTCTGCCAGATGATGCGTTTTTTAAGCACTCTATATGCTGTTTGTCCCCTTTTCAACAAGAATCAAAAAAGCCGTCACTGATCTCCTCTTAAACTTGCAAAGGTATTATATACATCCAAAATTCCATAACCCCATTCTTTGTTTGGGTATGTATTATTAGGGTCTCTTCTGGCTCCACGAATCAACAGGTTCTTAATTTCCACACTGTCAAGCAAGGAATAATAACCGGTGGCAATGCCCCACTCCAATAACATAGCCGCTACCCCCGCTGTATGGGCTGCAGCCAGGCTGGTTCCCGAGGCAGTGGTGTAGGTGTTCCCAGGTGCCGGTACTACCAGATTGACCCCAGGTGCTGCAAGATTCGGGTTAATCGTATCTATTCTGGTATACCCTCTGCTTGCATTCAAATATAAACTATTATTAGTGTAATCATATGCCGTTACTACAATCGGAACAACCGAATTACCAGGAGAAGTTACTGTATAATCCGGACTTGGCTGAACAAAATAAACTTCACTGGCCAAAAAACTTTCAATCGGAAGCCAGATATTAAAGGTCGAATTCAGATCCCCTGCCGAATAAACCCGAAAACGCCATATTCCTTCCGTAGGGTTAACAAACCGCATCAGAATCAGTTCATCCCCTGTCTGCTGCTCCAATAAGACATAATCCACATTAATGACGGTCTCTTCAAATATAAACCGGATTACTCTTGTCTCACCGATTCTTGCCGGTATTCTTGGTATATATTCTCCGGTAGGGGAAAGTATATCTATCGAAAATGTACCCGGTGAGTCCCCCCATAACTCCATAGTAAATCCGGGATTATTAGGTCCCACCCGTAACTCTATGGTCTGAGACTGCTGTCCCCCTCGTTCAATGACTCCTCTGAAATGGTGTCCCGTATTTCCTTCATTTCCTGCTGCGATTACAATTGCTATCCCTTCCTGATCCCCCATAAGAGAGAGGTAACTGCTTAAAGCTCCCCGCCCATCATGGGAACCCTGTGAAGATTCTAAGCCGATACAAATAGCAATGGGCCGGTTTAGTTCCTTTGCTGCTTCAATTAAATACCGGACTCCAAACATAATATCCGATTCCTGATAGCTCACTGCACTTTCCGGTACCAGAAAAAATTCCTGGACAAAACGTTTTGATTGTTTTAGTTTGACCACTATTATCTCAGAGGATGGTACCACTCCTGAAAAATTATTCTCAAGACTTGGATTCCCTGCTGTTATCCCTGCTAAATAAGTACCATGCCCAATTTCGTCAACAGATGGTACGATGGATCTTGGATCTGGATTGGCAAGTGCTACATTAATTTCCTCCCTGGTATATTCCGTCCCGTAATAATAGGTTGCCGGTGACGGACCTGTCTGTATTGTCTGGTCCCAAATTGAAATTATTCTTGATGTTCCGTCTGCATTAATAAATGCCGGATGGGTATAATCTATGCCAGTATCTACAAATCCAACTAAAACCCCCTGCCCTCTCAGATCAAAGTTTGGTATATTCCGCAGTCTTGTTATGCCGGATGCTTCTAAGCTGCCAGTATCGGCTAATCCGTATAAATTGGGATAAACACTGTATCCAATCGTCTGTACCAGGTTGTTTGGCAATTGATTAATTGGAGCATATACGATAGCATAGGTATCGTTAATTATATTAGAACAGCTATTTGGAATATTGGTAAGTTCCTCCGGGAACCTGCGATATTCGATCATTAAATCCGCATAATCTTCACTATAAATCCGTTCACCGCAATCTTGATCCAAGATCATTCATCCTTTAAATATCAATTTAATTTATATATATGATTGGGAACCGCTAATATTCTAACTTCCGGTTCTTAATTTGAATTATAACACGCTTCAAGCCTTAAAATTTCATACTGTTCATAAGAGCTTTATACCAATAAATATGCCGGCAGTAAGAGCAGTATATCGTTGCTGCAACTGCTAATAATAATCAGAGGCTCTTTTCCTTCACCCCTTTTTACTGTAATATCTTGATACTACGTTAATATTTTGTAAATTAGCACTTACCACATTGTAACCAAATCCTGCCCATGCTATAATAAAGAAAAAACTAGGAAGGGCGGGGAGCTTTTTTAAATGAAGTTAAATTATAAGCGGACCTTTTTTATCGGATTTGCCTTTATGTCCATATGTGCTTTCTGGCAGCTGTATGACAATCTGATACCTTTGATTTTATCTAATACCTTTGGTCTGGGAGAATCAATGACCGGAGCGATTATGGCCTTAGATAATGTTTTAGCCCTGTTTCTACTGCCTCTGTTTGGTGCTTTGTCTGATAAAACCCATACCAGGCTTGGAAAACGTACTCCATTTATAATTCTAGGAACGATTTTTGCAGTTATTTTCATGATTATTATCCCGGTTGCCGATCAATTGGGCAGTTTTGTATTATTTTTTATTTCCCTGGGAGTGGTTTTAGTTGCAATGGGAGCATATCGCTCTCCGGCTGTGGCACTGATGCCGGATGTAACACCTAAACCTTTACGAAGCAGTGCCAATTCCATCATTAATTTAATGGGAACTTTAGGTGCCATATTTACTTTGATCATGTCAAGTATATTAATCCCCAAAGTAAATCATCCTAATTACATACCGATATATATAACCGTTGCAATCCTTATGATTGTAGCTGTTTCCTTGCTGGTTATCACAATTCGGGAAAATGAACTGGTGAAAGAAAATGAGAAAATTAATTCAGACTATTTGGAACCGGAACAGGAAGTTTCCCTTTCTCCGGCAGGCGCTTTACCCAGGGAAGTAAAACGCAGTCTGATATTCATACTTGCTTCCGTATTCTTATGGTTTACGGCTTATAATGCTGTTACCACTGCCTTTACTAGATATGCGGATAAAGTCTGGGGTCTTCAGGGCGGCAGTTTCGCCAATACCCTTTTAGTGGCAACTGGAGCAGCTACCTTAAGTTATCTGCCGATCGGCTTTCTATCAGGCAGGTTTGGTCGAAAGAAGACTGTCCTTGGTGGCATACTACTGATGACCCTGTCCTATTTCTCCGGCTTTTGGTTTACTTCCTTTTCCCCCGGAGTCTTCGTAATATTTGCTTTTACCGGCATCGGCTGGGCTGCCATTAATGTTAATTCCTATCCCATGGTAGTAGAGATGAGCCGGGGATCCGAGGTAGGCAAATATACCGGACTATATTATACCTTTTCCATGTCGGCACAGATATTTACTCCTATCCTGTCAGGTATTTTACTGGAGCATATATCTTACCGGACACTTTTTCCTTACTCCTTTTGTTTTTCCATACTTTCTTTTTGTACCATGCTCTGCGTAAAACATGGTGATTCCAAACCGGCTAAAAAAAGGAGTGCCCTGGAACACTTTGACGTAGACGATTAAACCTGGCAGCAATGTGACTACTTTGGAGGATACTATGTGGTTTTATATTACATTTGCAATTATTGTTCTGATTCTGGTTTTATATTTACTGGCTATTATGCCAAAGGTCAGGGGCAGGCACGACCTGACCCGCTGGCGGAGAAAGTATTATGCCCACCGGGGACTTCATCAACACCAAAACGAAGCACCTGAGAATTCCATGGCTGCCTTTTCACTCGCTGTCAGCCATAAATATGGGATTGAAATGGATGTTCAGCTTTCAAAGGATAAAATTCCTGTGGTTTTTCATGATTATAATTTGAAACGGGTATGTGGTGTGGATAAAAAGGTCAGGGAACTGACCTTTGCAGAATTACAGGAACTGACCTTATATCAATCCAAGGAACGGATACCTTCCTTACAGTCTGTACTGGATATGGTAAATGGTCAGGTTCCCCTGATTATAGAATTTAAGGTGGAACTTCACGATACTTCCGTATGCAGCATAACGGCTCCTATGTTAGACCGCTATAACGGACTGTACTGTATAGAATCCTTTAATCCGCTGGTATTGTTCTGGTATAAAAAGAGACGTCCGGAGATTATGCGGGGGCAATTGGCAAGTAATCTAATTAAGGATAAAGAGGTAGGAAGTGCCATATTGTATTTTATTTTGCAGAATATGATGCTTAATTTTATAACAAAACCAGATTTTATCTCCTATAACTATATTCACCGTAATATGATTTCCTTTAAACTATGCCGCAACTTATACAGAATCCCTGCCTTTGCCTGGACCATAAAGAGCCAGGAGGGCTTAAATGAAAGCCGGAACTGTTTCGATTATTTTATTTTTGATCATTTTATGCCTCAGGAATAAGTGGGAAAAATAAACAGAATGACATAACTAAGAAATAACTTAAAATAATCATTTTAAAATAGACTTTTTTTGAATGATCTTTGTTAACCAGTCGTTATAATAGTTTCTGTTAATAGCTTTGATAATAGCATTTGTTATATTATCTTCTGCTAACATAACCTTTTAATACTCTATAATAATAACCTATAAAATCCAAGTTGCTCCCTTCTGATACCAATGACAGGTATAGAGAAGGAGCATAAAGTGGATTTTTTTTAAAATAAATCTAAGAATATTTGATTCGTGTGCAATAAGTTTATTTTGAGTTTTGAATGAACACAAGCGTATTCATCACAAGCGTATTCATCACAAGCGTATTCATCACGAGCGTATTCATAAAATACACGTCAAGAGACTTTCTGATACTCAAATCATATTTATGATTCATGAAATTTACCTAGAAATGCTTTCGTTCTTTCATTATCAGAATTAAATAAATCTGCCGGTGTGGTATCTTCCACAATTACTCCCTGATCCATAAAAATCATGCGGTCGGATATCTCTCTGGCAAAATCCATTTCATGGGTTACTATAATCATCGTCATATTAAGGCTGGTCAGAGAGCGGATAACCTTTAAGACTTCCCCTGTAAGTTCCGGGTCCAGTGCAGAAGTAGGCTCATCAAAAAACAAGATCTTCGGTTTTAATGCCAGTGCTCTGGCTATTGATACCCTCTGGGATTGTCCGCCGGATAACTGGTAAGGATATGCCTTTGCTTTGTCTTTTAAACCGAGCTGTTCCAGTAAGCCATAAGCAGTTTTCTCTGCCTCATCTTTGGGAATCCCTGCGGCAAAAACCGGTGCTTCTGTAATATTTCGCAGCACATCATAGTGAGGAAATAAGTTGAAATTCTGAAATACAAGACCAGTTTTCATCCTGATTTTCTTTAATATATCCTCACCAGCATATATACTTTTACCATTAACGGTAGACACCATTGTATCGCCATCCACTATAATTTCGCCGGAATCAACTGTCTCTAAACGGTTCAGACACCGTAACAGAGTCGATTTACCGGAACCAGAGGAACCAATTATGGAGATAATCTCACCGTTATCCGCACTTAAAGATATATCTTTTAAAACTTGTAATTTATCAAAACTCTTTTCCAAATTTTTAACTTCTAATATACTCATGAAAAGCCTCCACTTATCGATAATAACTCATTTTGTTCTCCGCTATGGAACAACATTTTGATACCACGCTATTCATGGCTAAATAAAAGGCTCCTGCCATAATTAAAGGAATCAGGGAACCCACCCGGGACATGGTATCTGTTGCCAGATCATAGATTTCGCCGACACCGATAACACTGACTAACGCCGTATCCTTTACCAGTGTCATAAATTCATTACTCATAGGAGGCAGAATTCTTTTGATAACCTGAGGCAGGATAATCTTAAAAAAAGTCTGTTGCTTGCTGAAACCTAACACGGTGGCTGCCTCATATTGCCCCCTTGGCATGGATTCAATCCCGGAGCGGTAAATCTCAGCAAAATAAGCCGCATAATTAATCGACATTGCAACAATAGCGGCCCAGAATCTGGGAAGGGTATTTCCAAACACAAAATGCGGAAAATAAAAGAAGAAAAATAACTGTAGAATTAGTGGTGTCCCTCTCATAATTAACAGGTAAAACCGGACCGGACCACTGATTAGGATATGTCCTGACATTCTTCCAAAGGATACAAGCAAGCCAAGCGGCAGCCCAAAAACCAGAGTAAGTACAAATATTTTTATGGTAACAAGAGACGCAGCCCCCATTATTTTAAGTAGTTCAAGAAGTGTTTCCTGAGACATAGTTATCCTCCTTATGTTAAATCAAATACCTTACTATTATAGCACACTTTACTGCATTAGTGAAGTAATATATCATTACAATAAAATGTTTTGGAGCTATACTTATATCTTTTAGTCTATTAATCTACTTTCCTTCTGACCTTCTTACTTATCCAATTTTGCTTTTGTCCTACTTCTTATGACCACTTTTTACTGACCACTTTTTTACTAACTGCAAATCTTTAGAGCATTTATCTTTGGACACTTATAAAAGTACATAATAAAAATCTGACCATATTTTCATGCATGTTACACAAAAATGGTCAGACTTTTATATTTTATCTAAAAATATGAGGGAAACAGCTTAATAAACAGGCGTATTGCTTTTAAATACTGCTTTTAATGATTTTATTTAGCTTTTCATGATTTGATTTACTTTTCATGATTTGATTTACTTTTTATGTTTTGATCTAGCTTTTATGATTTGATCTAGCTTTTTATGATTTGATCTAGCTTTTTATGATTTGATCTAGCTTTTTATGGTTTAGCTTTTTATGATTTAGCTTTTTATGATTTATTCATAGCAACTTAATTATTCATATTGTAAAGTCGATTACTTTTTCATTGCATCTTTCTATTTTTTATTCTTAATCTACCAATTCTATACTACTATTTTTCCTGATTACTTTACTGTAGTAAGGTCTTTGCCAAACCAGGTTTCACTGATTTTAGCCAAAGTGCCGTCCGCTGCCATTTCTTTTAGATGTTTTTCTACTTCCTTGCAAAGTGATTTATCACCTTTTCTAAAACCTACCACATAATCTTCATTGGCAAGAGTTTCATCAAGAACTTTATAGGTGCCAGCCTCTTTTTCCGTATAATAGCGGGCAACCACCTCATCCATTACTACGGCATCAGAACCGGATACTTTCAGGTCTAAAAGTGCCTGTACATTATCATCTACCTTAACCAGATCTTTTAATGAATCTTTAAATTCCTTGTTCGCATCGATGGCATCTGATGCAGTAGAGCCATTTTGGATTACTACAGTTTTACCTGCTAAGTCTTTCAAGGTATTGATGCTGCTATCAGCCAGAACAACGGCTACCTGGGTATTCTTCATATATGGCATCGTCAGCGTCATGGATTTTGCACGGTCTTCATTATAGGTCATACCATTCCAGATACAGTCAATATTTTTCGTAGAAAGCTCAAGTTCTTTGGCATCCCAGCTAATTGGCTGAATTTTAAGTTCGACCCCCATACGTTTGCAGACTTCCCTCGCAACATCAATATCAAAACCGACGATTTCCTGATTATCATCTTTAAAACCCATAGGAGGGAATGCGTCATCCAGTCCTAATATCAGGTTCCCTTTTGCTATAATATCCTCCAGAGATGTATCCGCACTGTCTTTCTTAGAACAACCTGCTGCCAAAATAAGAAGAAACATTGTCATAACAAGCAACTTAACAATTTTTTTCATTTCATTAACCTCCATAATTCAGCATAATTATCTGAATAATTATACTGCCCTTTTTAATAAGCATACATAATAGTAGCATACGGCTATGACCATGTCAATAAAATATTTTGTTAAGGTAGCACTTTACCATGTTAAATTATTTGTTTTTCTCACATTCATTATAACATACCAATTATTATTCTTCTTTTTATTATTCTTTTTCTTATCCTATTCTTTTTCTAATTCTAATTCTTTTTCTTATTCTGATAATCAAGATTATTATATACTATTAACTTCAAAAAGACGCGTTGAGTGCTATTGTAAAAGCTTTTTTCGTCATCCCCTTAACCTTATCTTCCATCCATACGTATTAGTTACGCATTTGGTACCGGATATTTGATTAGCTCTGTTAGTAATTCGTCCAGGTCAATTTGGGCTGCGGCAATATATTTATCCCCGGCACCATAATATACCTTTAGCTGACCGTTAAACACATACGCACCTTCCGGAAAAACGACATTGTTTACATCTCCGAATAATTCATATTCTTCCTCTGGTTCCAGAATCGGATAAGGTAAACGTGCAATAAGCTTTGACGGATTCTTTCGGTCAAGGAGCGCCGCTCCCCCACGGTATACTCCCTTATCATCTACTGCGTGATATAATAACAGCCATCCTTTTTCGGTTTTTATAGGAGGTGTACTTCCGCCAATCTTTCTCTTTTCCCAATCATACTCACTTTTCATAATAACGGAACGATCAATTCTATCCTCATAACCGGTCCAGGCATCTTTTGATAATAACTCCTCAATACTCTCAAAATAATCCAATTGTATATTAGGTGAAATCCGATGCATATAAGCAATTTTTCCATTCATCCTTTCAGGAAATATAAATGCATCCTTATCATAACCAAAATGATCGATAACACCAAGTTTATTATATTGTATAAAATCTGTTGTTTTCGCAATAGAAACTCTTGCCTTTACCCCATCATAAGCGGTATAAAAAATATAGCAGCATCCTTCAAATTCAACAATCCTTGGGTCTTCACAGCCTTTTACTTCTACTGGGAGCGTAGGAAAAATTACTTTTTTATTTGAATCATATAAAATCTTATTATCCAGATCAAGCTTTGCATATCCAATAGAAGAGATATAGTTTGCACCATCTTTTATGTCACTATTGGTAGCTCTGTATAACATATGTACGATTCCGTCTTTAAAATATACGCCGGGATTAAACCGGGCAAAACATCCTAACTGATCTTTCAGGGGACTCATTACAATTCCTGTTTTCTTTAATTTAACCATGTTAATTACCCTTGCACTTACAATATTTATAAGTAAACTGCCAAATACTAATTGGAAGAGGCGGCAGAAGCATATCCTTTACTTTGTATTTCTTCCAACATATCAAAATTTATAAAAATTAAGTATATAACAAATCACCTTCAAAAAGTATAAAACCAAATAGCCTGACTTACCAGACTTAAGCCCTGACGTGCTGTCACATCAGTGACACCTTCCTCAAAGCACCAGGGGCACGGAGTACCTTTTTATTTACAGGGCTATCGCGAGAATGTTCCGGGTAAATAAAAAAGTGTCTTCGACACATCAGCTCCCCTAGCCCCTCATTCATGAGGGGAATCTGGGGGTTTCTTTTTTTGTCATTCTGCTTCATAATAGTCATATGAATATATTACAGAAGATTTTCACTGACAATTATGAAATAATTAAATATTCTCTTCATCCTCGTCATGTTGTTATGGAAAACATTGAAAAGATGATTAACTGCGGCGATCCTTCCTTTGGTGGTGCCATGTACGGCTGTTCCCATTGCGGTGAACTTAAATTCGTTCCTTTCCGCTGTCACTCCAAGTTTTGCCCTACCTGTGGCAGCAAATACTCCAACGATCGTTCTACCACGATATCTTTTAAGTTAATTCGTTGCACTCACCGCCACTGTGTTTTTACTATTGACGAAGAACTTCGTCACTTCTTTTTGGAAGACCGTTCCCTTCTTAACTGTCTTTTCCAGGCGGTCCGTAGCGTTGTTCTTGAACTGTTCCACAAGATGAACAAAAGTAAGAACTATGTTCCCGGTTTTGTCTGTGTTCTACATACTTTTGGCCGTCCTCTTGAATGGAATCCTCACATTCACTGTCTACTTACCGAAGGTGGATTCTCCGATGATGGATTCTGGCGTGTTGTAAAACATTTTAATTACTCTTATTTTAGAAAAGCTTTTCAGACCGCTCTTCTTAATGAAATGGAGAAGCATATCGGTCCATCTTTCAAAAAAACCAAGGCCGCCATCTACAAGAAAGATAAAAATGGTTTCTATGTTTACGCAAAACCAAATCTTTGTGACCCTAATACCGTTGTAAAATATATCAGTCGCTATCTTAGTCGTCCTGTTATTGCTACTTCAAGAATTGACTCCTACGATGGTGAAAATGTAACTTTTCATTATAACAAACATGAGGATAATTCTTATGTTCAGAAAACAATTCCTGTGTTAGATTTTATTAAGCTTCTTATCCAACACATCCCTGAAAGGAACTTTAAGATGACACGCTATTATGGTCTTTATGCTCGTCATCGCGAGTTAGATAAAAGCCTTACCAAAGCTGTACCCAAATCCAAACACAAGATAATTCTGGATTTTAATAAATGGCGTAACCTTATTCTTTTGTCCTTTGGTTACGATCCCTTGAAATGTCAAAAGTGCAATCATACCATGGAGTTTCTGGAACTCTACTATAACCACAAACGTGTATCTCTAGTTGAACTTTACGAAAGGGCAATGGCAAAGTTTCACTGCCGCTCCAGCGGTAAAGCTACTTGATTTTCTATCCCATCTGGTCCATACTTAAATCATTCTAAGATGGGAGGCACTACTAATGGATCCAAAACAACTAGAGGAACTCAGACAAAACTATATCAAAAATCCTCCAGAAGGAATGACAGCTAAGCTTGTTCGGAACATGACTGATTCTGATCTGCTCGACATGCATTATTTTCTTACCGAGGATGATGACCTTGATGAGGACGAATTTGAAGAGGGTTTTTATATCTTCTAGCAATCTCGTCTGTTTCCTATGCCCGCTTATAGCGGGCATATTTAATACACAGGTTCTCTGGAGGAGAACTTTCCTAATAAAGAACAAAGAGTCTGGCTCGCCAGACTCTAGCGCTGACGCGCTGTCACGACAGTGACAATCTTCCTTAAGTGCGTCATGCGCATCCTGCCTGGAAGGCTTTTTTATTGCATAGGTAAGTTCGAAGAAGTTTCCTATGCAATAAAAAACAGGTACTTCTATAAAATTTCGTTTATAAAAGTACCTGTAAAACAATTTGGTAATTGTGAAACTCTACTATTGTATCTAATATACCATGCAATTTATACAATTTCAGAGCTGAATCTTGCCCAGAGGGCAACTGAAGCTATGAAATTCGTATTAATTGTAGCGTATATTCAGAAAACTAAATAGTTTCGCAATTATCAACTGTAAAACAGTAAAAGAGAGGTAAACTTTTAATCGGTCTGCTATAATCAGGTGATTGTATTACTTATTTGCAGCATCATAATCTTCCATCCACTTAACATATTCCGCATTCATTGCCTCAGCTGCCGGGAAATAAGTATTATTCAGAAAATCTTCAAATGTGGCAAGATCTATTTCCCCGACGATATATTGAACTTCAAGTTCCGATAATTTTGTTACCAAATCCGGATTATCTGCCGAGAAGGTAGTCACTAAAGGAGCTTTAATGTTTGGAATTTTATTTGCGGTTACCGATGCCTGCATTGCATTAAAATCAGTATAGTATTTGTCCAGACGTTCTTTCGTTGTAGCATTTTCTACAACTGCGGCGGCACCTTCCTTCGCATAGGTAAATGTAAAATAAGAACTTGTAATACTGTTTAAAGCCGCAGTCTGCTCTTCCGTTCTGTCAACCATTCTGGTTTTATAGTCATAAGAATTATAGTGTTCTCCCTGCTTTCCTAAGGACATTAATGCAAATCCTTCTTCTGACATTGCGTAATCAATCACTTCTAAGCATTTATCAACATCGGCATCTGCAGATATCATCCAGGCTCCCCACATAGACGGAGTTAAATAGCAGTTTCTCTCCCCTTTATCATTGGCCATAGCGCCGATATAGGTAAATCTCTCTACTGCGTCCGGAGCATCTTTTAAGAGTCTTAGTACTCCGACCTGATGTGCAACGGTCATACCAACTGTATTGGCTACTACTTTCTCTACATCAACATTATATTCGTTAGTGAAAAACTCCGGATCAAAAGATCCGTCCGCATAAAGGTCACGTAAATAGTTTAAGTAAGGAATATATCCGCTTTTCTTCTGCTGGATTTTATATTGACCATCCGTATCTTTTACCCCATCCGTTACCCCAAATGAGTACTTAAGGGGAGCAACATCTGCTGAGGTATAGGTAAGTCCATAGGTATCTTTTTTACCGTTTTGATCCGGATCATTATAAGTAAATTGATGTGCTACTTCCTTTAATTCCTGCAGGTTAGTAGGTGCCTTTAACCCTAAATTATCAAGCCACTTCTGATTGATAATAAAACCCCAGTAATTATCAACGTTACATTTAGGAATCGCGTGAATTTTACCTGTTTTCGTAGATCGTATGGCAGGCCAATAATCTTCCGGCACCGTTGCCATAATATTGGGATAATTCTGAATTTTATCATCCAGTTCTGCTAATAACCCATCTCCTGCCCATTGTTCATAGTTCGTATCTGCTCCTCCCCAGTTATATATGATATCCGGTACATTACCGGCTGCCATGGCAATCTGGAGTTTCTCATTGTAGTTATTAATCGGAGGAGCTTCATATTCAATTTCTACATTCAACTTATCTTCTAATTCTTTTAGTATAGGGTTGTCTTCTACGATAACCTCTGCATTGACTCTATTCAGGATATGAATCTTTACAGGTTTAACGGATTCTTCCTTCTGACTGTCTTTGTCTTTATTTTCTTCCCCTGTTACCGCATCGGTTTCTTTTACCTTCTCTGTTTTTTGGCATCCTGTAAACATGGCTATGGTCATTGCCATAATGCAGACTGTTGCAGTCAACTTTTTAAACCAAACTTTTTTCATAGATAATACCTCCATAGTTTTTTTACAGCGCAGTTAAAATACACTCTCGCCATATTTTAACGTTTACCCCGTTTTCTTTCACATGCCAAATTATATTTTCCCGGGTCTTTAAAGTAAATGACAATGATGATTCCTCATAACAAAACAATTCCCAAATACTGCCTTTATGCATTATTGCTATTGCTGCGCATTTCTCTAAATTGTCCGGGTGTGATTCCTTCCAGATTCTTAAATACCTTAATAAAATAGTGGGCATAGGTAAATCCGGTGCGGTGGGCAACTTCTTCCACGGTTAACATAGGGTCAGCTAATAACTCCTTAGCCTGGGAGATTTTTTTCATATTGACATAGTCATTAAAACTGTAGGAGGTTTCTTCTTTAATTAATTTTGCCAGGTAGTTCCGGTTCATATTAAACTGATAGGATATGGAATTTAGATTGAAATCATTTTCCGTTAAATTAGCATCGATATACTCGATTATGGCCTCATTGATGATACTCTCATTATTTGTGTTTTTCTTGGCAATCTCAGAACAGATGGATTGTGTAAAATTCAGTAAAATATCGTGAATCTGGCTCCTGTTATGAATATTTTTCATATCGGAGGAGCCGGTGGTTTTAATTGAGATGGGCAGTGAAGAAATACGGGTCAGTATTTCATTCTGCAATTGATACACGTAGTTTTTTATCTGGATATCCGTTAGTAAACCTTCATCCTCTAAGATATGTTTCAAAAACTTTCTGGTATAAAAAATACAGCCTTCCGTATTCTTGACCAGAAGATTATTAATTAACTGTTTCTCTAATTCTACGGGATAAATAATAGGTGTTTTCTTTTCCAGAAACTGACGGTAACTAATAATATGATCTGTCATAGAAAGCTTGTACTGCTGTATTTCATCACATTCCATATAGGCAATGGATAACAGTGCAGGATCTGTGATACCGGAACTGACTGCAATATAAACCTGCTGGTAATATTTATCATTCAGCTTTTGGTAAAGCTGGCGCACATAGATATTAGTAAACTGTTCCATGGCGGAAAAATTATTATAATTGACAATCACCGCAACCCGGCTGCCAAAGATGGAGATGTGTTTTAACATATAATTTCCAGAAGGCATCTGTAATTCTTCCATTATTGAAGCCACTGTTTTATAGATCTCCAGCTGATTATCATTGACATCAATTAACAAAAGACTATAATCGTCATGCTTAAAATATTTTTCCATAATGGAGGTCATTTGAAGGGATTTATTTTTCTCATGACACGCACCGGTTAAGAAATCCCGCATTAGTTTGTCATTGTAATCCGTCAGGACTTCTTTAATCGGTTTTGTGGTATAGCACATTATGATATAAGCGATGATAATCGCAGCACCAAATAACAGGAGTATTATAATAAGTAAAAAGTAGTTATTAAACATTTTATTAAAATTGTAGGAGAAGGGCATCTGCACATAAAAATAACTGTTAAGTGAAGAGGAGTAGGTAACCGCCTCCATAATCCCAACCTTTTCATTCATAACTGACCAGATATTACTGTTGGGAAACGCTTTGCTGATTTCATCTTGCTTTTCCTCTATATTCTTATTCAAGTCCTCGAAATCTTTTGATATGATTATGTTATGATTCTCGTCATATACGTAAAGCTGAATCTCCTTATCCCCGGTATTGCGTCTCATAACATCTTTATACAGCATACCCATGTCAATATTGATACTTAACACATATCTTTCATTGGTATAATCAGGTTTTAGCGGTACAATGAGGGAGTATACCAATACATTGCCTTTAATTAAATGGGGCGAAACTGTGGAAAGATATTTGGAGTCAACCGCTTTTGCAACCTCCTGATCGAAGAATTTTTCTTTTGTGAAACAATTTCCCCTCTTCGAATCAAAAAAGATCCCCTCTTCTTCCGAATATAAATAGACGGAATGTATGTATTGATTTCCCATTACCATTTGTTTTAATTCATCATATAAGTCTAGATAATTGGCAACTTTTAAGTTTCGCTCCCGGACTAAATCCCCGAATTCACTATCATAAATTGCAAGCTTATTCACCTGCTCTGAGATCTGCTGTATGATTAAATCAAAGGAAGAGCTGATCTGACCGGTCAGATTTTTATTCGCCTGCTCCATCTGCTTGATATAAACACTTCGCATCATACTGTTAAACAGGATAATTCCTGATATTAATATAACCAGTAAAATCCCTGAAATTAAAATGATAAAATACTTCCGAATTCTCTTTTCCATAAACATCTCCTCCGACATCCTGCCTTAAGCGCATCATCGCTGTAGTCTTGCTAACCAGACTCCAGCGATGATGCACTGCCCCTTCAGTGCTAATCTGCCTTTGTGCTTTTTTTACTCTTCTGCCTGTTTCAGCTTCTCATTACAAATAAATTCAGAGGAAATCACCAGTGCAAAAATAACGAATCCACCCGATAAATGACCTATATTCAGTATAAAAGTGTGCTAGGTATTATTCAATAACATAAAAAAATACCATAACAATTTTGCATGACAAATTAATGCTATACGATATCAATTTCATTTTTATGTCACTGGTGACAATTCCTAATGATTCTGTTATTTGCAGGCATTATTTCTATTTACTTGGCTATTCCTCTACCCTATAATGATGACAAAATTGTAATTAGAAAGGATGACGAATGGGTATGTTTAAAAAAGCTATAGACTCTGTTCCTATCAGGAGCCAAACCTCCGTAGCCTCAAAAAACCGCAGTATATGGAATTATATTTTGAGGAAACGGTACCTTTACCTTATGTTAATACCGGCAATCATTTATTTTTTAGTATTTAATTACGCACCAATGTATGGAATCCTCATCGCATTTAAGGATTTTAGTTTTAAAAAGGGGATTTGGGGCAGTGAATGGATTGGATTAGAGAACTTCAGATATATGTTTCAATTAGATAATTTTTATACGGTATTTAAGAATTCCATTCTGCTAAGTTTATTAAGAATTTTATTTACCTTTCCCATACCGATATTTCTGGCTTTACTGCTTAATGATATAAAAAGCTCGAAATACCAGAAAGTAATGCAAACTCTGTTTTACCTTCCTCATTTTGTATCCTGGGTGGTGATCGGAGGTATTCTAATCAACTTTTTATCGCCGGTCAGTGGTATTATCAATATTCTGATACAATCTTTAGGCGGTGAGCCGATTTTCTTTTTGGCAGAGAATAAATATTTCAAACCCATTGTTATACTAACCAGCATATGGAAAGATTCCGGCTGGGGCACCATTATATATCTTGCTGCGATTACTGGTATTTCCAGTGATTTATACGAAGCAGCGAAAATTGACGGGGCCAATAAATTAAAATGCCTGAAATATATTACCTTACCCAGTATTAAATCCACCGTAGTAATTATGCTGATTTTAAGACTGGGAAGTATTATGAATAATGGATTTGAACAGATCTTTATTCTCCAGAATTCCAAAAATCTTGGCGTATCCGAAGTATTTGAAACCTATACCTACCGGCTTGGACTCCTTGGGGGAAGATATTCCTTTGCAACGACGGTAGGCTTATTTACCTCAGTTATCGGTATCATCTTCCTGTTAGCAAGTAACAAAATTGCAAATAAAATGGGAGAAGAAGGAATCTGGTAATGAAAGTTCGTGCAATTGACCTATCGAAAAAGAAAAGGAAGGCTTTTTATGAAAAAAGAAACGATACCTATTAAAAATAAACGTAATTTTGCAGTCCGGTTAAGAAACATGTCTCCTATCGATATTATATATCAGATATTTGTATATGTTTTGGTAACCGCTTTCGCTCTGATCTGTTTGTATCCCCTTTTATATGTATTTGCCATTTCCGTTACTCCCTATGCAGAGTATCTGGAAAACCCCCTTAGATTAATTCCCAGTAAACTTGATTTATCGGCCTATAATAAATTGCTGCATTTACCGTTAATCTATTCCGGATACCGGGTAACCATATTTATTACAGTTGCTGGAACCTTTTTAAATATCATATTGTTGTGTATAACCGCGTATCCCCTGTCTAAAAAAGACTTAAAAGGCAGAAATGTTATCCTGGCCCTGATTACCTTTACTATGTTTTTTAACGGCGGTTTGATACCTAATTTTTATATTATCCGCAGCCTTCATTTATATGATACCATATGGGCTTTAGTACTGCCCGGATGTCTTGGAGCCTACAATCTGATTTTAATGAAGAACTTTATATCAGGTATCCCAGCCAGTCTGGAAGAGTCCGCTTACATAGACGGGGCTAATGAGTTTCAGGTCTTATGGAGAATTATTGTTCCCCTGTCAAAACCTGCCCTTGCAACCTTTGTCATCTTCCACGTTGTAAGCCAGTGGAACTCCTACTTTAATGCAATCATATATACCTCCAAGCGAAGCTTATGGCCCTTAATGCTGGTTTTACGTGAAATGGTAGTAGATGACGGTATGGCACTGGCCAGCCAATCCTCCGCAGCAGATTCCTTAACCAATTCGTATACCTTAAAAATGGCTACCATCATTGTTTGTGTACTCCCTATATTATGCATCTATCCCTTTATGCAGCGTTACTTTACCAAGGGTTTATTAGTGGGTTCTGTAAAAGGATGATACGAGCTTTTGCGTCGACCGGTCTGGGACACTGCTTATCTTTTGTCAAGACTCTGGTCAGAAATCAAGTCGGAAAAACTCGGAAGACATAAGACATGATTTTTAAGATGCTAAAGGTTTTCCAAAAAATATAGTGTTTATAGGGAAAGGTAATTAAATTGAATATATATCCGCTCGTATTCATAATAAAAAAATGACTTTTTACACTCGAATCAGGATATTAAATAAAATAAAGAAAGGATCGCCATAAAGAATTGATTCAAGTATCACTTTTTATTGGCGATACGGGCAGCCGCCCGTCAGGTGAATTAGAATGAGTAAATTGTTACCAGAACTAAAGTCCAGCTCCGTAATCACACGGGTAAACGCCGGAGAACCGGTTTTAAGTGCCAAAGATATGCCCTATGAAGCGGAGTGTATCTTTAATGCAGGCGTCGTAAAATACCAAAATAAATATGTAATGGCGTTCCGCAATGATTATGATTATAACGGAAAAGGTGGATTTCATAAATGTTTTATCGGATTAGCGTTTAGCAAGGACGGAATAAAATGGGAAGTAAATAAGAAACCCTTTTTAACGGTTGCAGATATGAAAGATACCGAGGTTACCAGAATATATGATCCAAGGCTGACGGTAATTGATGATAAGTGCTATCTTTGTTTTGCGGTAGATACCAGGCACGGCGTCCGGGGAGGCATTGCCGTTACAAAAGACTTAAAAAACATTGAAGTGTTATCCTTAACCGCTCCGGATAACCGTAATATGGTTCTCTTTCCTGAAAAAATAAACGGTAACTATGTACGCTTAGAACGTCCTTTTCCCGTATATTCAAGAGGCGGAACCGACCGCTTTGATACCTGGATTTCCTTTTCACCGGATTTACGTTACTGGGGGGACACAAAACTCTTATTCGCAGTGGAGGATGTTCCCTATGCCAATGATAAAATCGGTCCGGGAGCACCTCCGATCAAGACCAAAGCCGGATGGCTTACTTTATTCCACTCCGTGGATATTGACAGAACAAGAGGGAAAAACGGCTGGGAAGAGAAATGGCAGAAACGGTATTGTGCAGGTATCATGCTGTTGGATCTTGAGGATCCCACTATAATAATCGGCTTGTACAAAAAGCCTTTAATTGCTCCGGAAACCCGCTATGAAACGGAAGAAGGTTACCGAACAAATGTTATATTTCCGGGAGGTATGATCTTAGAAGATAACGGTGAGGTCAAAATTTATTATGGTGCCTCCGACACAGTGGAATGCCTGGCAATTGCTCATGTAGATGATTTAATTGCCCTCTGTCTTTCCTAGAGAGACTTTTTACTTACATAAATTAATTCTTTATTTCATGGTTTATACAAGCGTGGAATTAATTTATCTGCCGGATAAAATTTTACACTTTTATCCGGCAGTAACATTCTTTTTATACTTAACAACTTCCTTAATCTAAACTATCTCTCACTACGACAGACCAGTTCTTCCCCTGATAGCCATTATACCCTGCAGGTCGTGTTTTTATTTTACAGGAGGGTTCATAGAACTTTCCTCTGTAAAAAATATTATCTCTGTTTAAATTATAAAGCACCCATATCTCTGGCAGCATAAACAGAAGGATATTTGGGTTGGAAATTAAGTTCATTTTTAATCCGCTCTGTGTCTACCGTCAATTCCCATATATTAGACATAAGCCACCCATCTTTTGCTGGTACTTGCTCAGGTCTTTTATTTAGCTTGTACAATTCACTTATCTCTATGGGATAATCATCAGCAACGTTGTATATGCGGCCACCAACACCAGGTGTAATTGCTGCAAGCATTATTGCTTGATCAACATCTTCATGATGCACCATAGATTGTTTCTTTTGGGGATTCCAGTTCATCATATAAGGTAAAACTTCCTCAATATGCGGATCGCCAGCACCATAGACAAATGCCAGTCTGACTATACGAATATCCAATCCCTGTTCTCGGTGTAATTTCAGTAAAGCTTCTTCTGCGGCAATTTTGGTTTTGGGATATATCTCTTTAGCCGGTACAAGAATATCGTCTTCTCTGCCTGGTCTGTTAATAGTCAGGTCACGATATACATTGCTGGTGCTTGTAAATACAAATCTTGTGACACCTGCTTCTAAAGCTGCCTTTGCTAATGCAATCGTTGCGTCCAGATTCACTTTGCGAGCTGCTTCTTCACTAATGACACCTCGAAATTGAGCTGCCGTATGCACTACAGCATCAACCCCTCGTATAAGATCAGAAAGATGTTCATTATCTAAAAGATCCCCCAGAACCACTTCTGCTCCTTGTTCTTTGAGAGCAAGTGCTCGCTCAGCACTTCTTACCAGTATTCGAACACTATGACCCTGCTTAAGTAAATATGGTACGAGACGGCTCCCGACCTTGCCTGTGGCCCCAGTAATAAATATTTTCATAATTTTCTTTCACTCCAGTCTAAACAGTTTGTTAATAAGTTATTTTATGATACAATAGGATTATATCAGGGTTTAATTTGCTTAACCATATTGTACTTATCCTACGATTGAGAGTAGTAGGATATTTGGAGGATACTAAGGTTGAAAGAAAATCTAAGAATTGAAAGGATGCCACAGCATGATTCTTTCAACTATTTCATTGTGGCAGTATCGCAGGTAAACCTGCGATATGCAATGGGGATAAAAATGAAAGAGATAACCGTACAGCAATCGCTGGGTGATTTTTTGCGTGCCATGAGAGCTCGCCTTACACCGGAACAGGTTGGACTGCCTTCACAAGGGAGACGCCGCCGAACACCAGGCCTTCGCCGTGAAGAAGTAGCGGAGCTTGCCAATGTAGGTGTTTCCTGGTATACCTCGATAGAGCAGGGAAAAGATGTGCACCCTTCTTATCAGGTATTGGATAGTTTAGCTGCTGCGTTAAGATTATCCGATGATGAACGCAACTATTTATTTTTATTATCTAAATCGGATGAAGCTGATACATCAGAACTATATACTAAAATCAGTGTAGGATTAGAACGAACTGTGTTCGCATTGGAACCTAATCCTGCGTATGTCATGGATCTATACTGGGATGTTCTGTTATGGAATCCTGCGGCAGAATTTTTATTTCGATTTCCTTCCTATTCTGCCGACTTAAGCCCAAAACCGAACATATTGCAGCAAGTTTTATTTGATCCACTAAATAAAGAAAGCAACTCGGATTGGGAGGTCCAGGCCAAAATCGCGATTGCAAGATTCAGGGCTGATTATGCCAGATACCCTCAGGATTCGAGGTTAAACCAAATGATTGAAAAATTCAAACAAGAAAGTGAATTTTTTGCTTCCTGGTGGCCCCGCTATGAAGTTAAAACGATTACTGATTGCCATAAACGTTTTGATGACCCTCTACTTGGAGAATTGGAGTTTGAACACGTCAATTTTCAGCTAATAGACTGCCCCGATTTGAAATTAATGATATTTACTGCCTCACCTTCTACAGCAGAAAAGCTAAAGAAAGCACAGTTAGAGCTGCTTCCTATAGAATAAGGGTTTTACAGTTTTCCTTTTTCCTAATAGATGTAATATACAATAGCCTCAATTCAATAGCCTCAATTTATTAGCCTCAATAGCCCCAGGATGCGATGAGCCTGCATCAACGTGCTAAACTGCTCCGTCGTGTGAACTCTTGGGTATAATAAACCTGTTATCCTTAGGGTAGTTTTTATTGATTGAACGTTACAATCCTACTATATACTACCGGATCACGAGAGCCCTACTTTCGTTCCTGCTCATTCTTTCCATATTATGGTTGCTTTTTTATTCATTTCATTATATCCTTAATTACATACAGGCGGGACACCTGACTTAATACTACATGGTCTGATTAAAGTGGTTTCGCTTACTAAATTCAGCAGAAAAAGGAGAGCTTTCATGTTATTGAAAATACATGACTTTGCAGAATTCAGCGGAGTATCCACCAGAGCGCTACATTTATATGACCGGATTGAATTATTCTGCCCGGATAAAACGGATGAATCCAATGGGTACCGATATTATGATACCGACCAGATGTTTGAACTAAATACCATACTTAGTTTTAAAAAACTAGGACTTACCTTAAAAGATATAAAAGAAATAAAATTAAGCGGGTATGCAAAAGATATCATTGTAATTAAGCTTTCCGAGAGGAAAACTGAAAATCAGAAGCTGATTGACATTGCCGTCTGCGATAATGAAATTATAGAATCCATATTAACTGGTATAAAGAATGATAAAACAAATAAATCAGATCCAAAACAGGAAGCCTTCATGCTCTCCAGATTAGTGTGTCTGGAAAATGAAAGGCTGGAGAACTTTTTTTCAGAGATTTTATGGTTGTGACATTTCACTTTCATTACATTTTCTTATTGACTTTACACCTGCGTCATAGTTTACACTCCTTTTAAAGGAGGTAATACTATGACGTATTTTAGTTTATTATATGAAACTGAATGGAAAGAAAATGATGGAAAAGAAAAAGCAAAAGCCCAGCCTTATCAAGTTATTTCCCCTGAAAAAGCACGAAAGTTTGAATGGAGTGGCAACAAAATGGTTGAAGTCCAGGTTGACTTAACTAAGGAGAATTATAAAATACCCTCTTATTTTAAGGATTTAAACCTAGATCAGGTTATTGATAAAATCTTGTTGGAGGATAACGACAGCTTACTAATTGAAACCTTTCAGGTGCTGCTTCAGGATAGGGAAGCAATCTTATATCGACAGGACATATTCAGGGATTTGGAACACGAGAATGTATATCAAGCCGTTTTGAGATTACAAAGCTGCATTAGTCAGGTCTACCGTATTCGGGAATATGCCACTAAAGCGAATCATCCCATACAATATCAAAAATATATGCTGGATGCTATGATCCTTTATTATGACGGAATTAGCGGATTTCTCGAAGCAACTGCTTTCATTCTTAAATCTACCGGATTAACCAGGCTTCATTCTCTATATACAGCTTATGTTTCGAGCCAAACTTTTCTTAAATTAAGGGAAAAAAGCAAGACCTTGAATGAAAGGATTGAAGCTGTTAAGTACCATTTAACCTTGTTACCCGATCGGATACTGTTCTACTTTGGCGGTAACGAAAATGATTTCAGCCAGAATATAAAGGATACCTTTCTGCCAGACACAAAAGACAGTAATGAGTTCATATTCTTCCGGCAGGTCACACTGACAGATCTGGAACTAAAATTCGCTGACCTGCTGTATAAAAAAGAGAAATCATTATTTTCAGAAGTATCCGATTTTATTGACGCTTATTCTGACTTTATTAACCCTTTGACGGTCAAAATACACCGGGAACTAAAATTTTATACTTCCTGTCATAACTTTATCCAAAGTTTGAAGTCAAAAAATTTTTCTTTCTGTTATCCAGTTGTTTTAGAAGAGCGAAAGGTTGAGCTGCATGGGGTTTATGACCTTGCTATGGCTTCCAGATTTAAGGCTTCTGATCTCATTACCAATCATTTTTCTTTGGATGAAGCCCATTCTGGTGCATGGATAACGGGAGCTAACCAGGGCGGTAAAACGACCTTTGCAAGAAGCTTAGGACAAATTGCATATTTCACCTTACTTGGCATGCCGGTTCCTTGCTCTTATGCTAAACTACCGCTATTTAAAGGAATTTTTACTCACTTTTGTGCAGAGGAAAACGCTGGAACCGATAATGGGAAACTGAAAGAAGAATTGCTACATATAAATGAAATGCTCACCTACGCCTCCGGCAGCAACAATCTTTTTATACTAAATGAATTATTTTCCTCCACCACCACTTCCGATGCTTTTGATATGAGCAAGCTGTTGGTTTCAAGATTGACCAAATTAAATTCTTTTATTATCTGCGTAACCCATGTTCCGAGTTTGGCAGCAGATTGCGAAGACCTGCTAAGTCTGGGAACGGAAACAGGACCTCAAAAGAGTAATCGGCGTACCTACCACATCATACCAAAACCACCGGAACTTACTGCCTATGCAGCCGATATCGCCGGTAAATACGGTCTTACCTTTCATCAGATTACGGAGGAGCTTAAATAATGCACAGTAATATATTATATATAAATCCAGATAACCGGGATAATCAAATTACTAAATCAAATCCAGTCAAAGATAGCTTTCTGCGGGACTTAAAACTTGACCTTATATTAATGGCGATATCGATGGATGACCCTTATCTTAAAACTTTGTATCAGAAATTATTTTTACATCCTTCCAATGATATTAAAGAAATAAAGATGCGTCAGGAAATCCTGTCCGAAGCCCTCCATTATCAACAATTTTTTAGAAATATTTATCTTTTATCCACAGAATCCATTGCGAAAATCAACAATTACGGTGATACTTCCCACCCCGTATACGATAAAATAATACCCGAAGCAAAGAAGATATTGACGCAGTGTGATATCGCTTTTATAAATCTTTCCCATCTGGAAGCTTTACTTCAAGTTATTGCAGATTGTACTGCTTCCTTTTCCTCTTCAACTTTAAATGAATTTATACGGCAGACACAAAAAAAATATACAAAAACTTTTCTCCATGAGACGTCAGAGATACTAAATAGGCTTATGGAATTAAAAGGTCTTTCTGAAATAACCATAGGCGGGCATCCGGGGCTTGGGTTAAAGTTAAGAGAGGTACAGCTTCATACAATTTCCAGCTTTCATAAGGCTATGGATAAAAACAAAAGCAAAAAATCGGAAAAAGCAGATGCTGTCATACTCCTGGATAACCCAGTGTTAATCAACAACAGCCAGGAAATCATTAATTCCAGTCTGGTATGGATTCTGAAAACTCTTAGTGATTTTAATCGTGATTTGCATGATTTCTTCGAAACCGTGCAGGAGATGTTTGGTTTCTATACAGGCGCGATAAATTTATATTTAAATATAACCAAAGCTGATGAAACAATATGTTATCCTGAATTTTTAGAGGAAAAGGGTTATAATTTTTCCAGCCTAAAAGATGTGGGGCTGGTGTTAAAAACCCAGGGTCCGGTTGTCGGAACTTCTCTTTCCTTTTCCGATAAAAATTTGTGCATGATTACCGGCGCTAATCAAGGAGGTAAAACAACCTTTCTCCGAAGCATCGGACTTGCACAGCTTATGGCGCAATGCGGTTTATTTGTAACTGCCTCTACTTTTTTCTGTTATTTATATAACAATATATTTACCCATTTTCCAGACGAAGAAGACAGAGAGCTGCGTACCGGTTTACTAGAACAGGAATTACAGAGGCTTCATACTATTATTCCTCTTCTGAACAAAGACAGCTTACTTTTAATGAATGAGTCTTTCTCAACTACCACTGAATATGATGCCAGTTATCTGGCAGAGGAAATCCTCGCTGCCTTTCGCTCTTATGGTATTTTAACTTTCTTTGTAACGCATCTTTTTCAGTATGCCCATAAACTCTATGATGAAGCACCAAAAGATTGTATCTTCCTTCGTGCCGGCAGGGCTGCTGATGGGAGCCGATCCTTTCTTATTGAATACGGCGAACCTGTGAAATCCAGTTTCGCCCTGGATTTATACCATCAGATTTTAAACTAGCACATAATAAATACTTCTGAAAGAGTTTTAACGTTTCAACAAAAGTCTAACGCAGCGTCATATTAGTGAGGCGTTCTTCTTAAGCGTCATGCAACCAGTACAGAGTGCTTTGTTATTTTACGAGGATAGTTCAATGGTCTTTTTCTCGTAAAGTAACAAAGTGTCAGTTTACTGACACTTACGTGCCCTCGCAGATCTGACCGCAATAACTTCCTCTCCTGGATTTATGCATCCAAAGGGGAGTGTTCTCATAAAATAGGACGTATTTTCCTATAACAAAAAAGACGCACTGCTAAACTAATGTAAATTAGTTAGCAACACGCCGTTACTTATATCTTCAAAACTACACATGTAATTGTCCATCTATATTTAAAACCATCCGTTAACTAGATGATTGTTTATATCATCCAGGAAGTTTCCTTCTTTGGTCAAGCCCTCGACCTATTAGTAACAATCAGCTGCATGTGTTACCACACTTCCACCTTTGTCCTATCCACCTTGTCGTCTTCAAGGGGTCTTACTGCTTTCGCATGGGATATCTTATCTTGAGGGGGGCTTCACGCTTAGATGCCTTCAGCGTTTATCCCTTCCCGACTTGGCTACTCGGCCATGCCATTGGTATGACAACCGATCCACCAGAGGTCAGTCCAACCCGGTCCTCTCGTACTAAGGTCAGCTCCTCTCAAATATCCTACGCCCGCGCCGGATAGGGACCGAACTGTCTCACGACGTTCTGAACCCAGCTCGCGTACCGCTTTAATGGGCGAACAGCCCAACCCTTGGGACCTACTACAGCCCCAGGATGCGATGAGCCGACATCGAGGTGCCAAACCACTCCGTCGATGTGAACTCTTGGGAGTGATAAGCCTGTTATCCCCAGGGTAGCTTTTATCCGTTGAGCGATGGCAATCCCACTTTATACCACCGGATCACTAAGTCCTACTTTCGTACCTGCTCCACCCGTCGGTGTCGCAGTCAAGCCTTCTTCTGCCTTTGCACTCTGCGAATGGTTTCCAACCATTCTGAGAAGACCTTTGAGCGCCTCCGATACCCTTTCGGAGGCGACCGCCCCAGTCAAACTCCCCACCTGACATTGTCCACTGCCCGGATCACGGGCACATGTTAGAAATCCAATACTGCAAGGGTGGTATCCCAACAGCGGCTCCACTACGACCGGGGTCATAGTTTCATAGCCTCCCACCTATCCTGTGCATGCAATACCGAATCCCAGTATCAAGCTAGAGTAAAGCTCCATGGGGTCTTTCCGTCCTGGCGCAGGTAACCAGCATCTTCACTGGTATTTCAATTTCACCGGGTGCATTGTCGAGACAGTGCCCAAATCATTACGCCTTTCGTGCGGGTCGGAACTTACCCGACAAGGAATTTCGCTACCTTAGGACCGTTATAGTTACGGCCGCCGTTTACTGGGGCTTAAGTTCAACGCTTCGGATTGCTCCTAACATCTCCCCTTAACCTTCCAGCACCGGGCAGGCGTCAGCCCATATACTTCACCTTTCGGTTTTGCATAGACCTGTGTTTTTGCTAAACAGTTGCTTGGGCCAATTCTCTGCGGCCTGTATTGCTACAGGCACCCCTTCTCCCGAAGTTACGGGGTTATTTTGCCGAGTTCCTTAACAATGCTTCTCCCGTCGGCCTTAGGATTCTCTCCTCATCCACCTGTGTCGGTTTACGGTACGGGCTTATATAAAACAATAGCGGCTTTTCTTGGCAGTTCGCTCACCAGCTTCCCTACTTATAGTTTCGGTCCGCGTCACGTCTTCGTATTGTATGACGGATTTGCCTGCCACACTACTATCCCGCTTGCACCGGTCTTTCCATTCCCGGCTCTGGCTTTCTCTCTGCGTCCCCACAGTTCTGTTTATATAAGGTACAGGAATTTCAACCTGTTGTCCATCGACTACGTCTTTCGACCTCGCCTTAGGTCCCGACTTACCCAGAGCAGATCAGCTTTACTCTGGAAACCTTGGATATTCGGCCTAGAAGATTCTCACTTCTATCTCGCTACTCATTCCGGCATTCTCTCTTCTTAACACTCCACGGCTCCTTACGGTACCGCTTCGTCGCAGTTAAGAATGCTCCTCTACCAATTGCATAAATGCAATTCCACAGCTTCGGTGTCGTGTTTTAGCCCCGGACATTTTCGGCGCAGGACCTCTCGACTAGTGAGCTATTACGCACTCTTTTAATGTATGGCTGCTTCTAAGCCAACATCCTAGTTGTTTTCGAAATCCCACATCCTTTTCCACTTAACACGCACTTTGGGACCTTAGCTGGTGGTCTGGGCTTTTTCCCTTTTGACTACCCAACTTATCTCGTGCAGTCTGACTCCTGGTCATCATCTGTATGGCATTCGGAGTTTGATAATCTTCGGTAAGCTTTGACGCCCCCTAGGATATTCAGTGCTCTACCTCCATCAGACTAAACCAAGGCTAGCCCTAAAGCTATTTCGAGGAGAACCAGCTATCTCCGGGTTCGATTGGAATTTCTCCCCTACCCACACCTCATCACCACCCTTTTCAACGGATGTGTGTTCGGTCCTCCACCACCTTTTACGGCAGCTTCAACCTGGACATGGGTAGATCACCCGGTTTCGGGTCTACATTCACTGACTGGACTTCAAAGAAGTCATACGCCCTATTCAGACTTGGTTTCCCTTCGGCTTCGGACTTTCCGTCCTTAACCTCGCCAGTAAATGTAACTCGCCGGACCGTTCTACAAAAAGTACGCGGTTCCTCTGTAAATAGAGGTTCCACAGCTTGTAAACACAGGGTTTCAGGTTCTCTTTCACTCCCCTCCCGGGGTTCTTTTCACCTTTCCTTCACAGTACTATGCTCTATCGGTCACTAAGTAGTATTTAGCCTTGGGGGGTGGTCCCCCCGACTTCCCACAAGGTTTCTCGTGTCTCGTGGTACTTCGGATCCCGCTCGCTGTCTTCGGATTTTGCGTACGAGGCTTTCACTCTCTCTGGCTGGCTTTCCCAAAACCATTCTGCTATCCTAAAACTCACTTGTTGCGGTCCATAACCCCGAAGGATAAATCCTTCGGTTTAGGCTGTTTCCTTTTCGCTCGCCGCTACTCTGGAAATCGAGTTTTCTTTCTTTTCCTCCGGGTACTTAGATGTTTCAGTTCCCCGGGTTCCCTCTGCATGGCTATGTATTCACCATACAGTAACGGAGGAGTACTCCGTCAGGTTTCCCCATTCAGAAATCTGCGGGTCAAAGGATATTTGCTCCTCACCGCAGCTTATCGCAGCTTATCACGTCTTTCATCGGCTCTTAGTGCCAAGGCATCCACCCTGCGCTCTTATTAGCTTGACCTTATACGTTTCTGTCTAGCGTGACAGATTCGTTGGTCGTTTGGTTTAATTATTTTAGATGTCTTGTCTCATAATCTTTCGATTATAAATCAATTTTCATGTGTAGTTTTCAAGGTACAATTGTTTGCCCATTCCTGGGTTTGTTTCTTTTTATTTTATATCCTGTGATATGACATCTTACATTAAATAAGATACATTGTATAAGATATAATATAAGAAACAGTAGTTTAATGAGAATTGAACTCATGCCTCCTGATATCAGGCGCTCTTCCACTGAGCTATAATCCAATTTATGAAGTTATTTTTTATAAATCCGGCAGCCACCTACTCTCCCATACCGTTACCAGTATAGTACCATCGGCCGCTTACGTCTTAACCAACGTGTTCGGGATGGGAACGGGTGTGTCCCATAAGCGCATCACCACCGGAAATCTTTATATTAAGTTGGTCCTATCATACCGGGTAATCTTGCGCCAACTCTTTCTTGTTCGATCGAGTGGTTTTCTTCCCAGTTCTTTCCTATATCCTGTTACGATTTATTAAATTTTGATAGGTCTCTTAATAACTCAACAGTAAAACAACCCCTACTTATATTCCTTAGAAAGGAGGTGATCCAGCCGCACCTTCCGATACGGCTACCTTGTTACGACTTCACCCCAGTCATTGGCTCCACCTTCGGCAGCTCCCTCCTTACGGTTGGGTCACTGACTTCGGGCATATCCAACTCCCATGGTGTGACGGGCGGTGTGTACAAGACCCGGGAAC
>NZ_CP121445.1:535000-672500 GCF_029689925.1 Anaerocolumna sp. AGMB13025 | reverse complement strand
ACAATATCATATCCTGAATCAAAGGTATGACAGGTATCAAAACATACTCGCAGTTTATCATTATATTTTACTCCGTCATAGATCTGTGCCAGTTCTTCAAAGGTCTTTCCGATTTCACTCCCCTTTCCTGACATCGTTTCTAAAGCAATATAAACGTTAGAATCCCGATTAAGGACTTCGTTGATACCTTTGATAATCTCAGCGATACCTGTTTTTTCCCCCGCTCCTACGTGGGCACCGGGATGCAGAACCAGAAACTGGCTGCCTAAGGCTTCTGTCCGGAGCAGTTCTGTTGCTAAGAAATCCGTTGCAAATGTATCTTCCTTTGCCGCATTACCTAAATTAATGATATAGGGAGCATGAACAACGATATCAGATATACCATGTTCTTTCATATAATCATGTCCGGCAGTTATATTTAAATCCTCAATCTTTTTACGCCTGGTATTCTGGGGAGCTCCTGTGTATATCATAAAAGTATTGGCTCCATAACCCTCTGCTTCTTTCGCAGATCCCAAAAGCATCTCTTTTCCGCTCATTCCGACATGTGAACCCAGTTTCAGCATACTGTACTCCTATCTTGCGTTTTATAAAGTATTTTTATTGCTTTCTTATTTGTCTTAACTTATCTTGTTTTCATATTTAGCTTACTTATTTAGCTTTTCTTATTTAGCTTTTTTCGCTTTTTTCATCTGGCTTTTTTCATTTGGCTTTTTTCATTTGGCTTTTTTCATTTGGCTTTTCTAATTAGCTTTTCCATTTAGTTCATTAAGTTTTTTCATTTAGTTTTTTCATTTGACTTTTTTTATTTTGCTTTTTTCATAAAGTTTTTTCATTAGTGTCTCTTATCTAATTAGTCTATCCAGCCGCTTATTTACTTTCCATATTAACAAAACCGGATTAATAATTCTATTATACCGTAAATGTCAATCTATTATTATAAGTTTCAATCTAATACTATAAGTCTCAATCTAATATTATAAGTCTCAATCTAATATTATAAGTCTCAATCTAATATTATAAGTATATTTCCAAGGACAGATAACCTAATCAAGTGAAAAAAAGCAACCATCTGATGGTTATACCTGTAACAATCTGTTCATCCGATCTAACACTTTGTTCAACCAATCTAACACTTTGTTCATCCGATATAAAAAACTGGATGCCGCTCGCTCGTTACAGACTCCACCTTATTTGCATTGAAATGCCTGACATGAATTGACCGGATATATATCGTGTAGTTTCTCGTTAAAAATAGGATATAGGTTAGTCACTTTACTCCTAGGACAAACTTTCCAAGGAGAATAAAAAAGTGACCAGCCATTCTATAGAACAAATACATAAATGCATTTGCGTTATTCCTATAGAATGACCCGTCAACATAATTTACAGGTTTAATCCTTTACATATATTAATACGTATGCAGAATTATTAGCTACTAATTAAGCTACTTCTACGTTGGTTGCCTGCATACCGCGATTACCGGGAGTTATTTCAAATGTAACTTTTTGACCTTCTTTTAAAGTTTTAAATCCACCGGATACGATTCCTGAAAAATGCACGAATACGTCATCACCGCCATTGTCGTTTGTAATAAATCCGAAACCTTTTTGTTCGTTAAACCATTTTACTGTACCTTTATTCACAAAGATACCTCCTTAAATATATATTATATTTTTTATGTTTATAAAAAAATCACATATTTTTGTAAGTCTTTAAACGGGCTAAAGATTTACAAAAATATGTGAAATCTAAAAAACATCCAAATACAAATTAACTATACTACTAATTTTCTTAATTGTCAATATTTTTCATGTAAAATTTTGTAATTCCCGTAACTTTTATACAGGTTATTTAAATCTGGCATCACATAATTGTTTTAATTTTATTCTCTTAGCATTTTAGTTAACGAATAATAATGAATATCATGGTAACAATCAAGTGCTAGTTAAGCTGTATTTCATCGTTTATCCTACTTACCCCAGGCAGTATCGCAAGACCCTTGCCATACTGCCAGTAATAAACAGGTTGATGAATCCGATTAGAGCAATTCATTTTATATTTACGTTCAGCCTTTCTTAGTTGCACACTTAAGAATAAACAAATATGCCCCTTCTTTTTTTGAGATTTCAAATTCCTGTTCCACACGATATCCGTTTGGATTAGCTAGCTTTTTAATATAATCCCGGTTATGGGTGTATAGTATCATGATTCCATTTTCTATTAGGTGATCCCGTGCTTTCATAAAAAACTTCCGATAAAGTTCAAAAATTTCTGATTCTTCTTTATGTCCCATGACTCTTGGCATGTTCGTGAAGATTTCATCAAATAAATATTCGTGTTTAAAGTCAAAAAAGTCCCTATTAATGTAATTAATGACCAAATGGTCAGCCTTTGCATTTTCCTTCGCTTTTTCAATCGCCTCCCCATAGATATCAAGTCCATACATAGTACCGGCAGGAACTTTTTTATTACGTTCTATGAGCATGGTGCCGACACCGCAGAAGGGATCTAATATCTGTGCCCCTTCTTTCAGATATTTCTGTGAAAGTGCTGCGATCAAAGCTGCATTCACCGGCTGAATGCTGGCTGCAACTACTTTCTTACGGTAAGAGAATCTCTCATCTGGCAGGGTAAACAATTTAATTAAGATGTTAAAACTACCTTCTTTATTTTCAATAAGCCTTATTTCAAATTCATAGTTGGAGGTACTGTTAATGAGTTGTCTCTTTGTTAACTGCTCCAGTTCCATTCCGAATTTTTTCGTAAAGGCACTCTTCTTGTCAAGCTCCATTTTACTTTTTAATTCTATCCGAAAGTAAAAGGGTGCGTCTCCCTTATGACGCGCCTTCATGAATTCAAGGAGACTGCTCTCTGCCAGAGCTTTTGCAGCCTCCCTGCTATCTCTGCTGCAGGTACGCAGGTCCTCTAACATAAATAGCAATTCGCTGTAAGTCCTGACTCCTGTTATGGATCTTAAGTCATCCGTCTGAACAAGTACACCCGCATTGAATTCCTTTGCAGTTCTCTCCCTGATCTGATCCAAAGTAATCGTTATAAAATTCCGGTTTGTTAAAAGTATTACTCGTGACATGACCTGAAAACCTGTAAACTCATGCTGCTTTATACCTTCGGCCGACATAATAAGTTCGGAGAGTGCCCTCATTTCTTCATTAATATGCTTTTTATCGGAATCTTCTGGCTTAAGGTTACTTAAAACTGTGAGCCTCTCCTTTAACTCCGGCAGCAGCTCCTTATAATCAAACCCTTTTAATGCTGTTAAATAAGCACTTTTTACAAAAAGTTTAGTTTCTGTTTTATAAGCTTCCATTAACTTATCAAGAAAGGATGGAATTTCAAGTTCTCCTATTATCAATGCTGTATTTTTTCTTACCTTAGCATCTTCGTGTTTTAGTAAATCTTCAAAAATTGAACAATCTGCACTAAGCTGATACCGCAGCGCAGTTTTATTATAACCTTCTTTTAACTCGCTTCTTAACTGGATTAAATTCTGCCTGATATCAGTATTTTGCTTTATTTTCTCAAAAGTGTCTCTTATCATGAATCTCCTTTTTTGTTTTAGGATTTAATACGTCCAGTGCATACAATGGCGCATCTAATTTTTTATAAATATTTATTATTATTATAACACAAAACTTGCAGTTTTGTAGTAATTGTATACTTTTCTTTCATTTAATTGTATACTTTTCTTTCATTTATATTGACTTCTTATATTATTTATGGTACTTTAAATGTAATTAGATATAGGGGAGTAGTCAGCAAGTAATAAGTTATAATTATTCAATTATGGGTTATTGTTGCAGTTAAATCAACATCATGAACGAAACGTTCTGGTTTAATTTGAAAAGACAAGACCTGTATCCTTTCGAAAGGATACAGGTCTTTTTGATGTTAAAAACCCCCCTATTAATTAAAATTCGTACAAGCACGAAGGGAGATCATGCTATGGACTTTTTACTATCGGGAATTACTTCTATTACAATCCCGCAACTAATTATGTATGCCATCGGTATACTATTAATTTACCTGGCTATTGAAAAAGGCTTTGAACCAGCCTTATTATTACCTATGGGATTTGGCGCTATTTTAGTGAATTTACCATTGTCAGGCGTACTCAATCAGACTTTAAGCGGTCTTGGAGAAACAGAAGGTATTATTCAGTGGCTCTTTCACGTAGGAATTGAAACCTCAGAAGCACTGCCTCTTTTATTATTTATCGGTATCGGCGCCATGATTGACTTTGGTCCTTTGCTTTCTAATCCGATTATGTTATTATTCGGTGCGGCTGCACAGTTCGGTATCTTCTTTACCTTAACAGTAGCTACACTCTTAGGCTTTAATTTAGCAGATGCAGCTTCCATCGGTATTATCGGTGCAGCAGACGGTCCTACCTCTATCCTGGTATCTCTGTTGTTAAATTCCAAATATGTCGGTGCCATTGCCGTGGCGGCCTACTCCTATATGGCTTTAGTTCCGCTGGTACAGCCTATGGCTATAAGATTAGTAACGACCAAAAAAGAACGTCTTATCCGTATGCCATATAATCCGGTAGCCGTTTCAAAGAGAATTAAGATAATATTCCCTATTTTAGTTACCTTTATTGCCGGTATGGTTGCACCTATGTCAGTTGCTTTAGTTGGTTTTTTAATGTTTGGTAACCTGCTTCGCGAGTGCGGTGTATTAAACAGCTTATCCGAAACTGCACAGGATTCTCTGGCTAACCTGATCACCTTATTACTTGGTCTTACTATTTCCTTTAGTATGAGAGCAGATAAGTTTGTAACCTGGGAAACCCTCTTAATCATGTGTCTTGGCTTAGTGGCATTCGTATTTGATACCATCGGTGGGGTAATGTTCGCTAAAATTATTAACCTTTTCCGTAAGAATAAAATCAATCCTATGATTGGCGCTGCCGGAATCTCTGCATTCCCTATGTCAGCCCGTGTTGTTCAGAAGATGGCTATTAAAGAAGATCCTACAAATCATTTATTAATGCATGCAATCGGGGCCAATGTATCCGGACAAATTGCTTCCGTTGTAGCCGGCGGTATTATTATCGGTCTGGTAAGTGGTCTTCTGTAACAGTTGACTGTTAAAACTTTAAGTTCACAATAAGAAGTTCTGTAGTTCTTCATATTAATAATGAACAGCTACCTGGAAAGGAGTAATCTTATGTTTCTTGATATGCATACGTTTTTAATATCCCTTGATATTATGTGGAAGGGAATGGTTGGTATCTTTGCTGTGATTCTAATTATTACTTTTTTAGTTATGTTTATACAATGGTTTGAGAAAAAATTACCAAATAAATCCTCTAAAGAAGAATAAGGTCTTGAATACAAATAGAATATTTATATAAGAATACCGGACGATAAAAAAACAGTATGAATCATGTTTTTAAACCGTCCGGTTCTTTTATTTTCTTTGTAAATTTTAGACTGCACTTAATGCAGCCATAGTTATATAATTGTAAGGCTGGTTAAAATGCGGCAGGAAGAATAAATCCAGCAGTTTCAGCTTATCAATAGTCACCTTCTCCTGAATTGCAAGGGAAAACATATGAAGTCCCATGGATATATCATAATCCGAAGCCATTTGCGCACCAAGTACTATCCTTGTATCTGCATCATATACAATTCTGATTTTGACTGAATTATTTTTCTCCATAAATGCAGGTTTCTGAAGGTCTTCAAAGTCGGCCGCTACTGCATTGATTCCTGATTTCCTGGCTTTTGCAAGTGTAAGTCCCGTTGAAAGCATGTTATATCCCCAGATACTGATTCCATTGGAACCCTGTACACCTGCTGATTCTATGGAAATCCCTGCAGCATTATGAGCTGCCACAATGCCGGAGCGGACTGCATTGGATGCCAGGGCAATATAGTTATAATCGTCAATAGTATTATCATAAACGGTTGCACAATCACCGATTGCATAGACGTCAGGAACGCTGGTCTCCTGATGTTTATTCACAATAAACGCACCATTACGGAATAAATTAATGTTCCCTTCACCTAGTTTGGTATTCGGTTTAAATCCGATTGCCATTATAACCATATCTGCTTTATAACTGCCTTTATCCGTTACCACTCTTTCTACTTTCTTATTACCTTCAAGTTTTTGAACCATTTCATTAAAGGCGAGGGTTACACCGTTTTTCTCTAAATGTTTCTTCATTCCTTCCGTAAATTCCGTATCATAATAACCGGCCAGACAGGTATCAACACAATCAATAACCGTAACTGATTTACCGCAGCGCTTAAAGGCTTCTGCCAGTTCTACGCCAATATAGCCTGCCCCTACCACTACAACATCTCTTATGGATTCGTCCTTTAATTTCTCAATGACTTCCTGTGCATTCTGATACAGCTTCACCAGCTGCACATTTTCTAAATCCTTTCCCTCTATATTAGGAACAATGGGTACAGAACCTGTGGCTAATATCAGCTTATCAAAAGGTTCCTGATATTTTGTTCCGTCTTTTCCCGTTGCATAAACATACTTTTTTTCATAATCGATATAATCTACCGGGGTTTCCATATAGATCTTTGCACCTTTTTCCTCCAGCTTTTCTTTGGTGGAATAAAACAAACCTTCCGGACCGCTTATCTGTCTGCCAATCCATAGTGCCATGCCGCAACCCAGGAAACTTATATTACTGTTAGCATCAAACGCTGTGACCTCGTGTTCCTTGTAATTATCCAGTATTGTATTCAGTGCGGCTGTTCCGGCGTGATTCGCGCCAATAACAATGATTTTGCTCATAGTGTTACCTCCTTGCTTTTTCTTCTCTTTTATATTTTTGTATGTTAATAAATAATATTAATAACTGTTACTAATATTATTATAACCTTCTGTTCTAAAATTACAACTACTAATTTATTTTTTATTTCAATACTAATTTTTCTCGAAGTAGTTTCACTCTAATATTATTCTATAAGAATTTTCAGCAATTATTAAATTATATGTTGATAGTTTTCACCTATTAAAATCTTCTGTTTTTACAATAAAATTTATAAGATTTTAAAGTACTTATTCCGTTCCTTTAACATAGCGGGGCTGTTCCGAATACTATAATATAAGCTAATATGAAAGGAGCAAAATTATGCTGATTTATGAAATTTTAACTATAATTTTAAAACCCCTGGTTTTTACAATAAATCAAAAATTTTATATACCTGTCCTGATTCTTTTGATATTAATAGCAGTTAGCGGAATTCTTCTCTGGTTTGTCTTTAGAAGACATCAGAAAAAGGAAGTGACTACTTTACATGCTGCAAGTTTGGATCAGGGTGAATCAATGGATTCTATACCAACTTTAAACCAGGTAACGGCTTTTGATTCTGATTCTGTATCAGCGTTAGAGAATATATTGCCTTTGGAACCCATATCAAATCCAGACCATATAACGCCTTTGGAACCCATATCAAATCCAGACCATATAACGCCTTTAACCCCTGCACAAGGTTTCGTTCAGAATCCGCCGTTATCCAATTTACCGGATGAGGATCATGTGATAAGTCAAAACATTCCGAAACACCCTTTGATACCGCTTGATCTGGAAGCCTTAAATACGGATTTGAAGCCCTTTGGGTTTGCTTATTATCCCGATCAGGATTTCTTTTATTCCATTATGTACGGTTGGCAAAGCGAATGCGGATACTGCCAGGCCTATGATGAGGGTTCTGCAACGCTGAGCATGATTATTGACTGTGAACCGGTGTATTTTAAGTACGGTGGGAAAAAATGGCTGATTGAGTTTTGGAAAGGTCAATATGGAATGACTACTGGCTGCGAAATAGGCATCTATACTACAACGGGACCAAGCCTTAATATACCGGGAGTGTTTAACGGAACTTTTTATTTTTGTGCAGCCGAAGAAGATCATATGCCATTATCATTTGTACTAAAAAAGAACGGACGGGAAATCTTTCGCAGAAGTGAACATCATTGGTGGCTTACCGCCTTTAAGCTTGGGGAATACTCCTGGCCTTCTGAACTGACCGTAGATATTGGAATTACTTTAAAAGATACCGAAATGAGAGATGCTTTCATAGGCGGTTTATTAAAGACCGGCTATTCCCTTGAAGACCTTACCATACAAGACAATACCGTTTCGCTTGTTTACGCAACCCCTCACTCCAAACAGCCTTCTACCAGAACTCCGCTCATAGAAAGTTATATGCAGGACAACAATTTAAGAAATACCACCGCATATAATATTGCAACAAGAGCTTATACCAATACCGTTGACCGATTAAATTATGTAAGATATGCAGCTCCCAAACTGTATCATAAGATCATTAATATCGGCAGTACCAAGGAATTTTTTAAAGGTTATGATTTAATCCGACGTTTCCTTGGAATCAGGGAACCGGTCAGGAAGATTGATAAGCAAAACGGAATCTTTTTTAGTGTACAACCGGAGGTAGATTATGTTACTGTTTATTCAGAACCAGATTTGACCGATGCTTTAGAAAATTTAGCTAGTAAAACTATAGAAGGTTCAGAATGCAAGGATGAGGTTAATGAAGTAAAACCAGGGAGGATTTAACAAATGTCTACTCAATCACGCCTGAATAAGGTATTTAAGGCTGCAGAACAAATATCTTTTGACGATTCCTCAAAAATAGTGCTGATGAGTGATTGCCATAGAGGTGACGGTAACTGGGGCGATAATTTTTTAAATAACCAGAATTTGTTTTTTGGAGCATTGGATTTTTATTACAGGAAGGATTTCACTTACATTGAACTTGGGGACGGCGACGAATTATGGGAAAACCGTAAAATAGACCGTATTATCAATATACACAGTGATGCTTTCTGGCTAATGTCAAAGTTCTATAAAGAAGGCCGGTTATATATGCTGTACGGCAATCATGATCAAGTTAAAAAAGAGAAAGATTTCGCCGGGAACAATTTAAAGTCATATTATGTAGAAAGTATTAAAAAACGGGTTGCCTTATTCCCGAATATTAAAATACATGAAGCTTTAGTATTAAATTATAACAACTCAGATAATCAAATATTTCTGACCCACGGACACCAGGCTGATTTTTTGAACTATGACTTATGGAAATTATCCAGATTTTTAGTTCGCTATCTATGGCGTCCCCTTGAGTTAACGGGTGTAAGAGATCCTACAAGTGCGGCTGAAAATTATACCAAAAAAGAAAAAGTGGAAAAGAAATTAACGGAATGGACAAAGAAGCAAAAGCACATGTTAATAGCTGGTCATACCCACAGACCGATGTTCCCTCAGCCGGAGGAATCTTTATATTTTAATGACGGAAGTTGTGTACATCCGCGCTGCATAACAGCCATAGAAATCGAAAACGGAACAATTACTCTCGTTAAATGGACGGTAAAAACCAGAAAAGACAGATCCTTATATGTAGACAAAGTAATACTTGAAGGTCCGGTTAAATTACAGGATTACTTTGGAGCTATTGCTAAGTGATACTATAAGCTGATTACTGGGCTGTTAAATAACATAACCACAGTGAATCAAGGTCAACGGGTAGTTACTACTTCCCCGTTCCAAGGTATATTGTTTTTACAGCCCACCTAATTAGTTTTTTTTGAAACGTTCAGCATTATAATATTTTAAAATTATTTTTATAATAATCAATAATTCCTTCCTCTTTTAGTCTGCTGATTTCCCTGGACATGGCACTGCGGTCTACACAAAGGTAATCTGCCAGTTCATTACGGTTTAAATCCGTTGCAAAGGAATTGGAGTGATGTTTTTCTGCTTCCAGGGTAAGATACGCCATAATCTTTTCCCGTATGGTTCGTTTTGATAATAATTCCATTTTGTTATTTAAATACATATTTTTTCTGGCCAGCAATTGTAACAGGTTGGTAATCAATTTACTATGAAAACTACAGGCATTGGAGCAGGGTGTCACAATTCTGTCTATGGAGAGCAGGAGTATCTGGCAGGGTTCCATTGCTATGACACTGACCGGGCTTTCTGTAATTCCCGCACAAGCAAAGGTCTCCCCAAAGATTTCACCTTCAAAAAGTCCTGCCACCAGCATCCGGTTTCCCCTGATATCTTCTCTTATAATCTGAACATTTCCCTTTAAAATAATACCAAGGGATGAAATATCAGACCCGTTAAATATTATAGTCTGGTTCTTTACATAGTTCTTTACAGTTCCGCCAAGACAACTAAGGATATCTTCTATGCCTTCCCCTTCAATTCCCTGGAACAATGCGACCTGCTTTAATAGTTGAAATTCCTGTCTCATAGTTCTCTCCTATTATTTTTGATTACATCTGTTCGATTTCTTTATTTATTCTTGTTTGACACTCGAATTCATTCTTCAAACTTAGCAGTTATTTTTGTCTTGGTATACTTGATAAAATCAGCAAGGAAGGTGATTAAGAAAGCATTGATTATGCTATGTTTCATAAGCTTAAGATTCTGAGCCTGGAATTCACTAATGATTTTTTCATGTGGTAAAGCAAGACCCAAAAAGCACAAACTCCTCGCTAAGCTCGTCAAACAGTGTGCATTTTGAGTCTGAACCACCTGAAAAAGTCATAAGTGAATGATCAGACTCAGAATAAAGCGCTTATGAAACATAGCATAATCATGCTTTCAATTTAACTTTAGGGCTGATTTTATAAAGTGTTTTTAAGTTTATTAACTGAGAAGTTTGAATAATTTTATTATATATTTTATTTCATTTTATATTTTAATTGATATTTGTTGCAAATGCAACCGATTTTATATTGATTTTACTATATGATTACTACATGAAGAAAAAATCAAGAACCTAGAAACCCTACTACTTTATAAAAGGAGCTTATATATGAAGAGACAAATTATAACGATTGATAAAGAAGCCTGCAACGGCTGCGGTTTATGCGTAGATGCCTGTCATGAAGGTGCTATTGGATTAGTGAATGGCAAAGCAGTACTGCTCCGTGATGATTATTGCGACGGTCTTGGCAACTGCCTGCCGGTTTGCCCAGTGAATGCAATTACCTTTGAAGAAAGGGAAGCCCTTGATTATAACGAGGAAGAAGTCAAAAAGAATATGGAGAAAAAGAACATGATAAAAGAAGAGCCGCAAGTACAGAGAACCGCTCCCCAGTTTTCCGGCTGTCCCGGATCCCAGTCCAGAATGATTCAAAGAGAGATTCCTACACAGAAGGTTACTATTCCATCAGAGGTACCTCAGTCCATGTTAAACCAATGGCCTGTACAGATTAAGCTGGTACCTGTGAATGCACCTTATTTTGATGGTGCCAACCTTTTAGTTGCAGCAGATTGTACCGCTTTTGCTTATGGTGACTTCCATAATGAATTCATTAAAAACAGAATTACCTTAATTGGCTGCCCTAAGCTGGATGAAGGAGACTATTCTGAAAAGCTTACTGAAATCCTTATGTATAATGAGATCAAGAGTATTACCGTAGTCCGTATGATTGTTCCCTGCTGCGGCGGAATTGTAAATGCAGTAAAGACCGCTCTGATTAACAGCGGTAAAATGATACCCTGGCAAGTAGTAACCATCTCAACAGATGGGTCTATTGTTGAATAATTAAATTAAATACTTTAGATAGGCTGTCGGATAGTATAGTGTCCTCTTATGGGGGAGTATATCACTATAAGTACGATAGCCTTTTTTACATATCAGAACATACAGCGAAGTACTAGTACTTCGCTTCCCGATAATTAGCAGATCGCTTAGGATATTACAAAATAAAATGAAAGAGAGCGCTGCGAATTTAACCACTGGGGCGATTTTCAACACTCTCTTCCATACATCTATTCTATTGATAAATCACTATTCTGTCTGTAATAATACATATCTCTATTGTATCTATCTACCGTAGTTTATCTGTTAGGTAATTTAGTCTGAATTTATCCGTGGTTATTCCACACTAATTAGAGAATAACTGGGTGCAATAAACCGTTCCGTTATTATTATAGACACCAATACCAATCTTGTGGAAATTCGGATTCATAATGTTAGCTCTGTGTCCCGGAGAGTTCATCCAGCCTTCTACAACTGCTTCGGGAGTATTATAACCATAGGCAAGGTTTTCGCCGGCTGCGCTTACACTTACGTTAAACTCATCCAATACGGTTGACCACTGAGTTCCGTTTGGTCTGGTATGAGAGAATTGCTGTACGATTTCTTTCGCACGTTTATTAGCCGGTGCAGTTAACTGAGAGGACATGGTAAGTGCGGATACTCCGCCTTTTGCACGTTCTGCGTTAACAAGTTTAAGAACCTGATTAGCAAAGCTTGAGTCACTGGTACTTGTGTTAGATGGTGTCGTTGTTTTAGTCGGGGTTTTTGTAGGGGTAGGGGTTTTTGTCGGTGTCTTAGTAGTTGTCGTACCCTTTAAAGCGTTTTGGATAATTGAATTAACATCGGTATTGCTGGGACAGGAATTTAATACAATTGTTTTCGTTCCGTTGTTACATGGGATTGCCTTTACCTGCTTTGATAACTTGCTTCCAAGAGTTTTACCGTTTACTTTGTCGCAGGCTTTTACTTTATAGTAATAAGCCTTATTTGCTTTTAAGCCGGTATCTTTATAACTAGTAGACTTTGTAGTACCAACACATTTATAAGACCCATCCGGGGAAGTAGCTCTGTATACATTGTAGCAATCTGCTCCACTTACTTTACTAATGTTAAGATTTGCAGTGGTAGCTGTTGTACTTTTGACACTAACGGTTGGTTTACAATTCGTAATGCTTTTTGTAGTGGCCGCAGCAGCTACTGCTGTGTTGTTAACATCGAAAGCCCTCAGGTTTCCTCCAAATAATGTTGATGATACTAACGTTAACGTGATCATGGAAGTTACTAAAGTTTTTTTCATTCGATATGTCCTCCTATCTGCTATCTACAACTAAGTTACGCACTAAGGTTAACATAATAAATATGCTTATTCAACCACTAGTTATTGGTAATCATCACAAGTATATCCAATAAAACGCCCTGTAAAATATACAGAATGGACGAAAAGTCTTCGGCTATATAAGCACCTAAAACCTTTCGCCTGCCTGCATTTCTTACAGGGTAACCCCTGAAAAATTTCTATCAATAAACTGGCTTTACTTATCTTTTCTTATGAAGCTATACCTTTTTAACTTTTTTACGATTTCATACCAAAATACGAAGAAAAAAGCTGCTATTACAGTATATAAGAACTGTGCCATACTTAGCTGATTCAGCTTTAAAACCTTGTGCAATGGACTGTATATTATTAATACGAGTAAACAGAAGGTAGTGAGCAGGACAAAGACGATACCTTTTTCTTTTCTGAACTGCCATAGAGCTTTTAAGGCAGATTCTTTTTCCGAGGTATTCACAGGAATTAATAACAGATTGGATAGGATAAGTATACTAAGCCCAATGGTTCTGGCAGTATCCGGGCGGTCTGGATTCCTTAGAAGAAATCCGTAATAACTTCCAAAAGAGCTGATAAAAATTGCAATTCCCTGGACTGCACTTTTAAGCAGGATACCTTTTTTCAATAACTTTTCTTGAGAATTTCTCGGGCTCTTTTTCATAGTATCATATTCTCCCGGCTGCCGCTCTATTGCTGCCGCACAGGTTGGATTCATAATCAGTTCCAGTAAAACCACATGGAGCGGCAGCAACATCAGCCGGTCCGGCAGGACATGAAGCAAAGGACCAAACAGGCAGATTAAGGCAATGGGTATATGGATGGTAAATACATAACCAATTGCTTTACGGATATTTTGATAAATCCTTCTTCCGTCCTCCACGGAATCCAAAATAGTGGAGAAATTGTCATCTAAGAGTACTAAATCGGCCGCTTCCCTGGTTACCTCAGAACCCCTAAGACCCATGGCGATTCCGATATCCGCATATTTTAAGGCTGGGGCATCATTCACACCATCACCGGTCATTGCAGTAATCTCACCATTTTCCTTAATGGCTTTTACAATACGCAGTTTCTGCTCTGGTACTACTCTTGAGAATATATTAACTTTTTTTACGGTTTCCCGTAATTCAGAGTCTGATAGCTGCTCTAATTCTCTTCCATTTACAGGAATCAGGTTACCGCCAAAATCGATTTGTTCTGCGATGGATGCTGCCGTATCCCCATTATCTCCTGTTATCATTATTACCCGTATTCCAGCTTCCCTGCATCGTTTCATATCCTCTATAATGGTATCCTTGGGAGGGTCCTTAAGACCAAGCAGTCCTAAGAAGGTAAACGTACAGGTGTGAAGCTGATCCGGAATACTGTTCTCATCTTTTAATTCCATAACTCCTATACCAAGAACCCGCAGCCCTTTTTTAAACATGTGCTTCATTCGTTCTTCCACAAAGACCCGTTCTGTACCGGTTAAGGTACAATGATCCAAGAGCCATTCCGGTGACCCCTTTGCTGCCAGGAGGATTTTTCCTGCCAGATTCCAGGCATGGGTCATGGTTTTACACTCCTGGGTAAAGGGATAACCTTTTAAGAAACTGCCGCCAAATACTTCTTCTTTACCCAACCCCAGTTGATTACAATACGATATAATTGCCATTTCCATGGGGTCATGGGGCGTATCGTCACAGGCCATACCAGCAATCTGGGCCAGGTGGATTTCGCTGCAATCATATTGGTATGTCTCTTGAACCGTCATTTGGTTTTTTGTTATGGTTCCCGTTTTATCCACACAGATTACAGATACCGCTCCCAGAGTCTCTACCGCCGTCAGTCTTCTGACTAAGGCATGCTTTTTCATAAGTCTGAAAGCACCCATAGATAAAAAAACGGTAAGGATTACTGGAAATTCTGCCGGTATCATGGATAATGTAAGAACTATTCCGGCTAATAGACTCTGTATGACCCGGTCTAAAAGATCATAATCCTTTAGATTAAAGTAAGTGAACAGACTAACCAGAAAAAGCAGGAATATTGCAATTACGGTACAAGAACCGGTAAGTTCCTTCATCTGTTTTTGCAACGGCGTTACCTTGGGTTTTATCTCTGCTAAGTTTAGCCCAATTTTACCATAAGCCGTTTCATTCCCTGTCTTATCAATAGAAATAACCGCATTGCCCTGAATTACCATGGTTCCTGCATAGCAATAGTCCGGCTTTGTATAATGGACGGATTCCAGGGTTACTTCCAACGGTTCCTTCTTCTTAGCTGCTCCCGCTGTCGGAATCTTCCATACTTCTCCTGCCTCTCCAGTCAATAAGCTCTCATCCATACAAAAATCGTGGGAAGATAATACATAGCCGTCTGCGGGTATCCTGCAGCCTTCATTGGCCAGTATAATATCTCCTGGTACCAGCTCCATGCTGTATACCTGAATGACTTCACCGTTACGGACAGTTGATACCAAGGGCTGTGACAGGTTTTTTAAAGCATGTAAGGCTTTATCCGTTTTCCATTCCTGTGCCACATCCATAATGACAATGCCAAAGACAAAAAGAAGCATTATACTTCCATCCTTTGCCTCACCCAACAGGAAATAAATCAGGGAAGCCAGGATAAGAAGTAAAAATATCGGTTCCGCTAAGGCTGTGCCGATCCTTTGTATCAGTAATTTTTTATGTTCGGTAATAATTTCATTTTTGCCATACTTTTTTTGTAATTCAATGACTTCTTCCGTTGTTAATCCTTTTTCCTTTCCTTCTATTTCTGTAACTTTTAAGCGATTCACAAAAAGCCCTCCAATATAGCTCTCTTTTCCGGCAAAGGTCACTTACTCTGTGTCACACCAAAGCTTTTTGCTCATACCCTATATCCATTTAGAAGATATCTGGCAAACAACAAAAAACACCTGCGGGACACATGTAGTAAACTACTGTCCCGCAGGTGTTAAAACCCGCTGCTGTATAACAGCCCGGCTCCAAAAAAAATACGGCCTGATCAGTTTGTACTGTAGATATACGCGTTTACTTGCGTTTTTGCAGTGCAAAGAGAATGAATAATATACTATCACTATATTCATAAGCTGTATGTTTGGTTACTCAGCTATATAACTATTTTCAATGGTTATTACAACCTGATATCTATCATCTAATGTTTTAAGAGCCTTTTCAATCTGTAACAGCAGTTCCTCCTCCTGGTGTTCCTTATAAGAAAAGGGTACTACCAAGTCAAAAATCAGATTAATATGTTCCTCCCCGTTTATCATACGAAAATCATGAATGGTGGCTTTGGGTTCCAGCTCTTTAATTGTCATAATCACTTCCTTTTTCTTTTCAACCACCTTCTGATCATTAATTTCAATGGGATCCATATGGATTACTAGAAATATTCCCATTTCCCGCAAGACATCCCGTTCAATCCGGTCTATGGTTTCATGAGCGACCTCCAGATTGACATTGTTGGGAACTTCCGCATGGATGGTTGCCATGGTATGGGAGGGTCCATAGTTGTGTACAATCAGGTCATGGCTTCCAACAATTCCTTCATAACTCTCCACCTTTTTTGTTATGGTTTCATAAACCTCTCTGTCCACGGCTTCTCCAAGAAGAGGTTCTAAAGTCTCTTTTGCAATATTAATGCCTGCCAGTAATACAAAGACCGATACAACCGCTCCCATCCAGCCGTCTACTTTTAGTCCGGTTAATTTCCCGATGATGATAGAAGCAATAGTTGTCGTGGTTATCATCACATCTCCAAGTGCATCCGTTGCCGTAGCTTTCATTACATTGGAGTTAATTCGTCTGCCCAGTTTCCGGTTAAAGACCGAAAGCCATAGCTTTAAGAATACGGATAACACCAGAATTCCGATTAATACCCAGTTAAAGCCAGCGGCTGACGGATGTAGTATTTTGGTAAAGGAACTTTTAAAACAGGAGATGCCCACCTGTAAGATTAAAAAGGATACTGCAAAGGCAGCAATATACTCAAATCTTCCGTGACCGAAGGGATGTTCCTTATCCGCCGGGCGTTCTGCCAGTTTAACTCCTACCAGACCGATGATAGAGGACGCTGCGTCTGATAAGTTGTTAAAAGCATCTGCCATAACGGATATACTGTTAATTACCAGACCAATCGTAATTTTTACGCCGAATAACACAGTATTGCAGATAATACCGACAATGCTTGAGAGTACTCCATAGGCAGTCCGGACTCTGGATTTATCTGTTTCATTGTAATTTTTTACAAATAATTTTACTAATAATTGAGTCATATAACTCCTCCTGGGGTTATTATTTTCAATAAACTGAAAAAGAATGCGGACAATCCATATCCTCTCCACGAATACACATCCATATTCGAATAGGACGAACGTTCCTATACGATAAAAAAAACACCTATGGAACATACTACTGTCCCACAGATGCATCGTATTCATCTGTTGCCGAAAAATTCAGCCCAGCCCTATGAATCGGTACGATTCATCGCCTGCTCAGTTTGTACTGTAGCTTATATGCAGTGCAAAGTGATATTTCTTGAATTATAATATAGCTGGGCTTATTTGTCAATCAATATTGTACTCTGGCAACGCTTCCCTCTTATCTCAATCTATTGCAGCTGGAGTTCATATAACTTCTTATAAATACCCCCAAAGTTTAATAATTCCTGATGAGTTCCTGTTTCCCGTACTTCCCCTTTATGCATAACCAGAATTTTATCTGCGTGCTGTATGGTTGAAAGCCTGTGAGCAACCATAATGGTAGTCCTCCCAGTCATTAACTTTTCCAGCGCATCCTGTATGATCTGTTCGGTTTCCGTATCAATATTGGCAGTTGCTTCGTCCATAACCAGGATAGCCGGATCATACGCCAGGGTTCTGGCAAAGGATAATAACTGCCTCTGTCCTGCGGATAAAGTAGCTCCCCGTTCCGTTACGGCTTCTTCATAGGTATGATTTAAATTCTCAATAAAACCTGCCGCGTTGACATAAGCTGCTGCCTGTTTTACTTTCTCATCCGTTATCTCATCGTTTTTTAGACGTATATTACTCTTAATATCACCAGTAAAAATAAATACCTCCTGCTGTACCTGCCCGATAGCACCTCTTAGCTGATCCGTGCTTAATTCCCTGATATCCACCCCGTCTATGGTTATTCTTCCCCGCTGGATATCATAATATCTTCCGATAAGGTTTAAAATGGAGGACTTGCCTGCACCGGTAGCTCCCACAAAGGCAGCCCGCTGACCGGACTCGATTACAAAGCTTACATCCTTAAGGATCCAGTTCTCCCCTTCATATGCAAACCAGACATGATCGAACTTAATACAGCCCTTAACTCCGGGTAAATTCTTTGGCTTGTCTGCATTGACAATCAGGGGCTCTTCATCCAGAATAGTAAATATTTTTTCTGCGGAAGCCATTGCTGATTGAAGTGTCCCCAGTTGCTCAGCCAGTTCCTGGATTGGTTCAAAGAAGGAGCCGATATACTGGATAAAAATATATAAGGTACCAATGGAGATAGCACCTTTTAACACCGCATCGCCACCTACTCCAATAATAGTAACTAAGGATATTATGGAGAGGATATAGATTAACGGTCTAAATATGGCAAATACCATCATTTCCTTGAAATTGGCCTTAAATAGCTCCGTGTTTTTCTGTCGGAATTCTTCATATTTTTCTTTTTCTCTGGCAAAGATCTGAATTAATTTCATCCCGGAGATATGCTCGGATAAATAGGTGTTGATTGCAGTTATCCTAGTCCTTACCACCCGGTAAGTCTTTCTTGATATGAACTTAAATAATACGGTCAGACCAATGATGAAAGGCAGCATGAGAAAAGCATATAAAGACAGTTTAAAATCTATGGTTAACATGACCGCCGCCAGACCGATGATCTTAATGGAATTCTTAAATAATTTGACCAAAATATTGGCGTACATTTCGTTTAAAGCTTCCACATCATTGGTTATTCTGGTTACAATCCGTCCAACCGGTGTAATATCAAAAAACCGGAGGGATAATTTATGTACATGTTCAAACACTTCCTGTCTGATATTATAAATTATGCTCTGTCCCGTAAGCTGTAAGATCCAGGTCTGCAAAGCATTACAGATAAAACTTCCGATTAACACCACCAGATAAGTAAGAGCAATCTTTTTTACCCGGTTAAAGTCACCGGAACCTACAAATTCATCAATGGCTCTTCCTACCAGAATAGGGCGGTAGAGCTCGAAGCCGGTAATGCACAACACTAATAGAAAGGAAAAACCCATCCAATGCCAGTAGGGTTTTACATATGCCATCAGCCTTTTTAGGACACTGCCCTTTCTGGATTGGTACTCATTCCATTCCTTATTATCTTCCATTATTATTTCCATTGCATGCCATATGATAGGTTGAAAGAAGCTTTGTATGGCATCCTTTCTATATTATTTCTTTCAACCATTAAGCCTTCCTGTCTTACTGCAGCTTCTTCCTGCATCATAACACTGCCCACTGCTGTCTATACTGCTTCCAGCTGTTTTTCCAACTGCTGTTTTTCATACATTTTTGCATAAATTCCCTGCCTGTGCAATAACTCCTCATGGGTTCCGTATTCCGCCATACTGCCTTCTTCTAAAACCAGAATTTGATCTGCATTCTGGATTGTAGAGATACGGTGGGCTATGATAATGGTAGTTTTCCCTTCCCTGTTGGTTTTCAGCCTTTTAAGAATCTCTTCTTCGGTGTTTGTATCCACCGCTGACAGGGAATCATCTAAAATCAGGATCGGAGCGTCTTTCATTAATGCTCTGGCAATGGAACTTCTTTGTTTTTGTCCGCCGGATATTGTCACGCCTCTTTCCCCTACCAGGGTATCATAACCGGCAGGGAACTCCATGATATTATCATGGATACAGGCTTCTTCTGCCGCTTTTTGCACCAGATTGATATCGTTATCTTCCGCTCCAAACGCAATATTATTCTTTAGTGTATCTGAAAAGAGAAAATTATCCTGTGGAACATAAGCAATATTTTCTCTTAAAACTTTAAGAGGAACCTTACGGATATCCTGTCCGTCTATCGCAATCATTCCGGGATTTACATTATACAGGCGCAGCAAAAGATTTGCCAGAGCGGTTTTCCCGCTGCCGGTCCGTCCAAGAATTGCTAAGGTGCTGCCCTTTTCTACTTTTAAAGTGATATTTTTAAGAACCTCTGGGGTTTCTTGAGTAAATTTAAAGTTAAGACCAGAGAATTCAATGGCACCCTCCAAATATTTTATTGTATCATCTGTTTCACCGGCCACATCATAAACTTCCGGTGTCTGCTTAAATATACTTTTTATCCGCTTAATCGAAGCTGCCCCCTGGGAAAAGAAGGTAACACTATCCCCAGCCGCAATCATAGGCCAGACCAGCATTCCGATATATTGATTAAACGCCACAAACCTTCCTAACGTAATGGTTCCATTAATGGTTAAATACCCTCCGTAAAGAAGAGTGATTAAACTGGAGAGTCCTATTACCACATCAAGGAGCGGCATAACCGCTGCCTGCAATTTTACTACTTGCATATTCTTATCTTTATTATCCTGGTTTGCTTTTGCAAAGGCTTTTTGTTCCTGCCGTTCCTGTACAAATGCCTTAACCACACGGATACCGGAGATACTTTCCTGTACCTGATCCGTTAAATCAGAGAAAGCTTTCTGTTTTTCGGCAAATCTTTTTTCCGCCGATCGTCCATAATAAACTCCCCCTATTGCGATAAAAATTAAAGGGATGACTGCCAGAAAAGTTAGCTTCATATTGACATAGAGTATCATCTTTGTTAACACCATAAGAGTCATAATACAGGCATCAAAGGAGGTTATAACCGCCGGTCCTGCCGACATTCGGATTGCGTTCAGGTCATTGGTAAAGTGAGCCATCAAATCTCCGGTTTTATTCTTATTATAATAGCCCATGGACAGTTTCTCCAGATGGGCAAATAAGTCATTTCGCAGGTCATATTCAATTGATCTGGCGGAACCGAAGATAAAGTAACGCCAGCTGAATCTCCCCACAGTAAGAACAATACCTACCAGTACAATCTTAATAATTCCCTGAAGTACACCTTTCATATCCATGGTCTGGCTTTTTAAACCATCCGTAATTTCCCCGGTGAACTGTGGTATGTACAAATTCATAAAATCCACGATAAATAAGGTCATTATTCCGAGGAAATATTTCCATTTGTACCGTCCTAAATACTTACCAATACTATTTTTTTCTTTCATACCTAACTCCCTACCCAGATTTCCAGATTTTTTTACATCTTTTTATTATCCATGATTTCCATATATTTTTCAATACATAATTAGGCTGATTTCTATGTTAAATTTCTTGTGGTAATAATTACAGTGAAATTTAATTAAGTATCTTGCATTACCGCTGCGTATCCTATATACTATTCTGGAAAAATTAGTGTTTATCAGCAGACCGTCTTTTTAATTACTCAAGATGCAGGGAAAATTCATTATAAGTATTATATAAATAGTTATTGTGTATTCGAACCTATTAACCCCATGGGGGTCCTTTTGAGAATATAGTTATGGAGCCGGCTATTAAAGAACAATAGTTTCATAATCTGATTTTATGATCTGTTCCTTATAATCTGCTCCTTATAATCAATTACAAAGACATACAATCGGCTGATGTTAGATTATAATTTTTTTTTTACCGCTTTCAATACAAAGGAGGTTCATATGCCTGACTTATATATCGATCCAACTCTATATACGAAAAGACCAAATTCTGACGGAAGGCTCAGGAAAGAGATCAAGGTTTATGATTTACTGGAGCACCTTACTATTCCCTTTATCCGCATCGACCATGGAGTTACTGCTACGATTGAATCCTGCCTGGAAGTTGAAAAAATTTTAGAAATTGAAATCTGCAAAAACCTGTTTTTATGCAATGCCCAGAAAACCCGGTTTTATTTACTAATGATACCAGGGAATAAAAAATTCAAAACTGCTGATTTGAGCAGACAGATCCAATCTGCCAGACTTTCTTTTGCCAGTCATGAATATATGGAGGAATTCCTTGATATCACTCCTGGCTCAGTAAGTGTACTAGGTTTAATGAATGACGGCAACAACCGGGTGCAGTTATTAATAGACCGTGAAGTTCTAAATCAGGAATACATCGGCTGCCATCCCTGTATCAACACATCAAGCCTTAAAATCAAAGTTGAGGATTTACTTAATAAATTCCTGCCCGCAGTCTGTCATGAACCGGTTATCGTTGATCTTATCTGATTACAGCTCTTTCCCTCCGTAACTTTTTAATAAAAATAGTCATAATAACCCCCTAAGTCTGGTATAATGAAGAAAGTATTAAATAACAATAACTTTAATTTATCTGATATAACAAATAATATTTGTAATTGCAGATGGGAGTTACGCTGAAAAATCCTTTTTCAGCATCCTGATTTTAACGTGCGCCTGGGCGCACAGATGGGAGTTACGCTGAAAAATCCTTTTTCAGCATCCTGATTTTAACGTGCGCCTGGGCGCACAGATGGGAGTTACGCTGAAAAAATCCTTTTTCAGCATCCTGATTTTAACGTGCGCCTGGGCGCACAGATGGGAGTTTACTATGAAGATTTTAGTAGATGCAGATGCTTGTCCGGTGAAACAAATTATTGAAAGAATCGCCAAGAAGTTTTTTATTCCGGTAATTATGGTTATTGACACCAGCCATATCCTGGAATCAGAATATAGTAAAATAATTCAGGTCAGCAAAGCCCCTGATGCTGTGGATATTGCTCTGATTAACCGGACGGATTCCGGAGATATCGTTGTAACCCAGGATTATGGTGTTGCTTCTATGGCCCTTGGGAAGCGGGCTTTTGCAATTAATCAGAACGGCAAATTCTATACGGAAGAGAATATTGATCTCCTTATGTTTGAACGTCATCTTTCCAAAAAGCAAAGAAGAGCTGGTGGGCGCACCAGCTCTATGAAAAAACGTTCCAAAGAAGATGATGAGCGGTTTGAGACCGCCTTCACTACTCTTTGTGAACAGTGGTATATGGCTAATTCCTCAAGATAAACTATCTTGTCTGTATCCCCGATCGTTTGGTGAATACATCCACAGCCTTTGCTATGGCCGTTCCAAGAACAAAGCAGACTGCTGCTTCGATAAGACCGTTAATACCAACAAAAGCGATAACAAATGTAAAAATATTGCCGGTACCAAGTGCATCGGCGATTCCCTGGATATAGTCTGTATTATAAAAGAACAGCATCAGGGTCGACATAAATAAAACTGTATTTAATAACGGGCCGGCTAAACTTGCTGCTGCAAAAGGTATCCCTTTTGTAACGCTCCATTTGCGGAAAGCGTGAAATGAAAGACCCGTAAGCCACCCCATAAGTATACGTGAAACGACGGTTACTATAAAAGTTCCGACCGGGTTGATATTCAGAAGTACTGCTCCAAAGGCACTCATTCCAAAGCACTGAATAAAACTGGTAAGACCGAATATTCCACCAAGAATTGCTCCTCCTGTTGGTCCAAATAGTATAGCGCCAACTGTGACCGGAACTACCAGCAGAGTGATTTCAAGCCCAGGGGTCTTAATATAACCTAGGGGTGTAAATGCCATCAGCAGTATAATTGCTGTAAAAAGTCCAAGCTGCACCAGCTTTAAAGTATGTTGATTTCTGTTCGTGTTCATATTTCATCCTCCTATTGATCCAATCTATAAAAGTATTGGTTAATTTGACAATTGAACAATCTCCCTTTGAATTTTGTTTTCCCAAAAAGTATTTGCATTCCTGTGATGTGGTATTCAGAGCAAAAATAAAAGCACCGGCATAAAAAGCAAGACATTCCCTTAGCTTTGTATGCGGCGCATATTATGGTGTTCTCAATAATTAAAGCAGTATAAAAAAGCTAGCTTTACAGCCCCTTCATACTGAATATAACCATTGTCCAGTTCCTGCCGCGAATACTTTAACCTGGGTCAAGACTCTATTTATGGAATATGGATCTTACCTTATAATAACTTGCTTTATGATATCTCTTTCTTACCGCCTCAACATACGTTAAGTGCAATAGAAAGCTATATGAACTTTTTTTGTTCGCGAAAGCCTAACTTGTTATAAGGATTCTCCTGATTTCATTCAATTGTAATTGTATATTATCCTATTTCCTATAATAATGCAAGAATAAATTAAAACATGTATTTACAGATAAATTAAAACATGTATTTACAGAATAAATTAAAACATGTATTTAAATATTAATATCTGTTTCTTTTATTGAATAATTAGAATTGCTTTATGTGAAAAATCTAAAAAGGGTTGACTTAACACCTTAGAACCATGTTTTCACGATTTTTTGTGTCTTAACATCTGCAAGACCTTTGGTCGTTAATCGAAGCTCTGGTATAACAGGCAGACTTAAGAATGCAAGCGTCATAAAGGGGTCAATCCCTTCTTTTATACCTAATCTTCTGGCAATATGTTTAAGGTTCGTTAAGCTTATATCCACTTGTTCCGCACTATCACCGCTCATAAGACCGGCAATGGGAAGTGCCAGTTCCCCTATTATTTTACCCTCCAAGGCTATTGCTAAACCTCCTTGGTTTCTGCTTACCTGATTTGCCGCCAGACACATATCTCCCTCATTGGTACCGGCTACAATCAGGTTATGGGAGTCATGGGCTACACTTGAGGCAATTGCACCGGATTTTAAACCATACCCCTTTAAATATCCAAGTCCTATATGACCAGTATTATGATGCCGCTCTATCACAGCCAACTTTACAATATCCTTGTAACTCTCTATACAGGGAAGAATCACTTCTTTCGTTAAAAGCTCTCCGGGTACCAGTTCGATAATCCTTACTGTATTTCCCGATTCATTACAATAAAAATCTTCAGCAGTTAACTCTTTTAAGTGGAAAGAATGAAATACACCTGACTGATTATTACTTCCTAACAGCTCATCTCTCTTACCGTTGTTCCACTCATATGTTTTACCGGGTTTAACAGATATTGGGCTCTGATCTGCCTTATCCGCTTTTGACTTATCAAATATCTCTTTTCCTGCAGCTAACTTTCCTCTTTTGTAAACTGCTTCTACGGTAATGCTTTCTAAATCCTTTAGGATAACGAAATCTGCAATATAGCCAGGTGCTACTGCCCCTCTGCCGGTAAGCCCAAAATAAGCAGCCGTATTAATGGTTGCCATCTGAATTGCCGTAATGGGATCTGCTCCGTTTTTTACTGCCTTTTTAATCAGGTAATCTATATGTCCCTGTTTTATCAGATCTCCCGGATGTTTATCATCCGTTACCAACATGCAGCGGCTGGAATATGGCTTTTTAAATAAAGGCATCAGCGCCATCATATTTTTGGCAGCAGTCCCTTCCCTGATCATAATCCACTGACCCCGCCTTAATTTCTCCAGGGCTTCCTCCTGGTCACTACATTCATGGTCAGAGCTAACACCGGCTGCGACATAAGCATTTAACCCGTAGGAACTTAAACCTGGAGCATGACCATCTATCACCTTTTTGAATTTTTGAGTGAGCATTATTTTATCGATAATATCCTCCCTGGCAGCCGCAGTACCGTAAAAATCCATTAACTCAGCAAGTCCTAAAACACGGTCATGTTCCATATAAGCCGCCAGATCCCTGGCCATTAATACTGCACCGGACTCATCCAGAGAAGTTGCTGGCACACAGGAAGGAAGCATTACAAAAACATCCACAGGCAGTCCCTCCGAAGCCTGCAGCATATAATCAAGTCCAGCCAGTCCGGCTACATTGACGATTTCATGGGGATCGGTTATTACCGCAGTAGTTCCGTGAGGGATAACTGCCGCTGCAAATTCAGCAGGGGATAACATGGAACTTTCAATATGAATATGCCCATCCATAAAACCCGGACATATAATGTGTCCCGTACAGTCAATCATTTTTGTATACCAGTCTACTTTAACAAGGTCCGCATAATGTCCGATACCAGCAATCATACCGTCATATACAGCAAGGTCCCTGTACTCAATTTCACCGGTAAAAACATTTAATATTCCCCCTCCATGTAAAATCAGATCCGGAGGGATTTTCCCCGCGGCTGCCAGTATTCTTTTCTGCTGTTTTTTGGTATCTCCAGCTAAAACAGTGTCTTTTGAAGCTTCTTCTCTATTATCCATGGCCTCCTCCTTAAAGTTTTACTTCAATTATATGCCTTTAACTGATTATTATTATTAATTTACAATGACCCAGTTAAAAAATCAAGAATTAATATTTATTTAAGAAATCTCCTGGCTTCGTCCAAGATAATAATCTGATTTAGTATATCAGTAACCATTTCCACCATAATTTATTTCAAAAACAACAAAAAACAACTACACAGCCCCAACAAAAAATACTTGACAAAATCAGCTGAAATTCTAATTAAGAGCAGGTTTCTAGGTTTCATAAGCGTTTCATTCTAAGTCTGTCAATTCCTTATGACTGTTACCACTTTCTTACCTCGTGAAATAATCATGAACGTATTCAGACTAAGAATGATATGCTTATGAAAAACGCATAATTGCTGCTTTCTTAATAACTAAGCTGATTTTATCAAGTATTTAAAACCCAACCTTGCTGAGTATTCTCTGTATTACCCTAATATTACTAAAACTTCATGTTCCCCGCCATCTCCTGCAACAGGAACAATATTACCGGCAACTTCTTTGCCGTCTACCATCATTTTTACAACACCTGTGGATACATGCTTCGGATTCTTAATGGAGATCTTTAAGATATCGCCGCGGAATTGTCTGGTAATCTCATAACCATCCCAGGCTGTGGGAATGGAAGGGTCCACCATCAGCCCGTCATAATCTGGTTTAATACCTAAGATATATTGGGTAATGGCTACAAAATTCCAGGAAGCAGTACCTGTTAACCAAGAGTTTTTCGCTTCTCCGAATCTCTTTGCATCCTTACCGGCTACCATCTGGGAATATACATAGGGTTCCATTCTGTGGATTTCACTATATTCCTCCGTATAAGCCGGAGCTATTCTAGTATAATAATCAAAGGCTTTATCTCCCCTGCCCACAACAGCTTCCGCACACATAATCCAGGCATTGTTATGGCAGAAAATACCTGCATTTTCTTTATAACCGGCCGGATAGGTGGAGATTTCACCATACTCTACATAATATTTTGTAAAAGCCGGATTATTAAGGACAAGACCGTACTTTGTACCAAGTCTTTCTTCAACCGCATCCAGGGCTTTTATTGCTTTGCCGTCTTTCGTACCGCAGCCGCCCATAACGCAGAAGCCCTGAGATTCGATAAATATCTTTCCTTCTTCGCATTCGTTGCTGCCGACCTTCCTGCCAAAGTCATCATACGCTCTTAAGAACCATTCGCCGTCAAAACCGTGTTCCATGATAACAGTTTTCATTTTATCAACTTCTAAACCGGCTCTTTTTGCTTCTGCTTTATTGCCGATCTTATCCATTAATACTTCATATTCCTTACCGATGTACACAAACATACCTGCTATCATAACGGATTCCGCCACCCTGCCGTCTTTGCTGGTGGTAGTCTGGAAAGGTTCTCCGGGCTCTGTGGAAAAGCAGTTTAAATTAAGACAGTCATTCCAGTCTGCTCTGCCAATAAGAGGCAGACCATGAGGACCAACATTATGAATTACATGGTCAAAGGATCTCTTTAAGTGATCAGAAAGGGGAGTTGCTTTACTGTCATCATTATCAAAAGGTGTCATCACCTCTAAGATACTGTAATCACCGGTTTCCTTAATGTAGGCAACCACGGCAAGAATAAGCCATAGCGGGTCATCATTAAAGTTACCTCCGATTTCATCATTCCCTCTTTTGGTAAGGGGTTGGTACTGGTGATATGCACCACCGTCCTCTAACTGGGTAGAGGCTAAATCAATAATTCTCTCTCTGGCACGGTCCGGTATCTGATGAAGGAAACCTAATAAATCCTGGTTGGAATCACGGAAACCCATACCTCTTCCAATACCGGATTCAAAATAAGAAGCACTTCTGGATAAGTTAAAGGTTACCATACATTGATATTGGTTCCATATGTTAACCATTCTGTTTAACTTATCGTCTGCGGACTTAATGGTATACTTTGATAACAGCCCATCCCAATAAGCCGCCAGGTCATCAAGGGCTTTATCAACTGCCTTACTGTCATTAAATTGGGCAATCATTGCTTCCGCTTTTTTCTTATTAATAACATTCTTTGATTCCCATTTTTCTTCGATGGGATTCTCCACATACCCTAAGATAAATACATATTCTTTTGCTTCACCGGGTTCTAAGGTAACTGCCAGGCTGTGGGACGCAACAGGTGACCATCCGTCAGCAACCGAGTTATTTGATTTTCCGGCCGCAACCGCCTGGGGTTTTTCAAATCCGTTATAAGTACCTAAAAAGCTTTCTCTGTCAGAATCATAACCGTCAATCGGAGCATTTACGGAAAAGAAAGCATAATGATCCCTGCGTTCTTTATATTCTGTTTTATGATAAATAACAGAGCCTTTAATCTCCACTTCTCCAGTATTAAAGTTTCTCTGGAAATTCGTCTGATCATCCTGGGCATTCCATAAACACCATTCTATAAAGGAAAATAACTTGACTTCTTTTTTCGCACTGCCTGTATTTTTTACAACCACTTTATGAACTTCTCCGTTAAAGTCTAGGGGTACAAAAAAAGTTACTTCGGTTTCTATCTCATTTCTTTTACCAGTAATCTTGGTATAGCCCATACCATGACGGCATTCATAGCTGTCTAATTCCGTTTTGGCGGGAGCATAGCCCGGGGACCAGATATCACCGTTGTCATACAAATAATAATAACGTCCGCCTCCCAAGTCCAGAGGTACGTTATTATAACGGTAGCGGGTAATTCTTCTTAATTTTGCATCCTTATAAAAACTATATCCTCCGGCGGTGTTGGATATTAATGAGAAAAACTCCTGAGAACCTAAGTAGTTAATCCATGGGTAAGGAGTCGTTGGCGTAGTAATTACATATTCTTTTTTGGCGTCGTCAAAAAAACCGTATTTCATATTTACACCCATTGTATATCGCAAGTCTGCTTGCGATACTGCCACATAATAAAATGCGAAACTAGTTTCACCAGTTGAAAGAATCGTATTGTGGCATCCTTTCTCTTTTAAAATTTTCTTTCAACCTTTGAAAGAATCCTATTGTGGCATCCTTTCTCTTTTAAATTTTCTTTCAACCTTTAAAAGGAGATACCAATTTTGTGGCATCTCACAAATTTGTGGAGATCCTTTTTCTTCACACGGCATCTCCTGTTCTACAAAAACTTTTAATAAATTTTTCATCTGTCATTTTTACTAAAATTTTCGTAAGAACTTAATTTAGAAAAATATTCAGATTTATGTAATTCAGAACCTCTGAATTCATACGGTACAAAACATATGTTTTGATATTTTAACTAAAATTTAGTATATAACACGGCATAATTATATAATAATTCCCTAATTATTTCAACTAGTATTATAAACAAAAATTTACACATATCCTCGCTGATTTTACAATAATTTTTTCGAAATGTTTCGACAATGCAAGATTTCTTCTTTTATTTACTAACGAAACACTTTCGTTCACCTGCATCCCTATTTCTTCCATGTTTCTGCAATTACTTCCATTCGCCCTATTATAAGGGTTTTCTAATGATATTCTAATTGACTTTATTATGTTCATCTGATACCATTTTTATGTGAATATTATAATACGATTATATTCTTCAATTAACGACACTGGAACTTACATATATTCACAGATTGAAGATGTTTAATCCAACTAAAAAGAAAGAGGTTCAAAATGGGAGATATGAACAACAATCCAAATGAAGGCAGTGAATTTGATAATAAACCATTCACGCCAGATAATCAGAAAGCTACAGATAACGATCCTAACGAATACTTCCGTCAAGGTTTTGAGAACCAAACGGAACAGGCAACTGACGAAGAAGCAACTGAGGAGAAGCCATCTTTTGATCAGTCACCCTATGGACAGACGTCCTATGAGCAGGCATCCCATAATCAATCTTATGAGCAGCCAACGAATGAACGTTCATCTTATGATCAGAGTTATGAAACTGCACCGGAACCAGTTTCCCCTAAAAAGCCAAAAACTAAATTAATTGCTGCCGTTTTGATCGCAGTGGTAATTATAGGCGGGGCAATATTTGCTCTTGCAACGGGCTCTTTAGCAAATACGATTGCATTAATGACGAAAAGCCCGGCTGATTACTATTCAAGCATTGAAAAACAAGGCATCAATAAAGGTATTGACGATTTAACAGACTCTTATGAAAAGTATATTGCTTTGTATCAGGAGCGTCAGAATACCGGCTATGCAATCGAAGCGAATGTTAAAACCACAATAAATCAACAATTTACCAGTTTACTGGGTTTAGCTGATTTTCAGTCTGTAGAAGCTAAGATCACTACCCTCACTAAGGGTAAAAACGAAAAAACAACGGTAGGTCTTTCCTATAATGACCAGGCACTAGTTACCATTAATGCTCTTTTGAATTCAGATACCAGTGAATTATATACTAATATACCTGAACTTAGCAGTGCTTACCTGTTATTTTCTTTAGATGATCTTATGTCTTATTCCGGTGAATCAATGTACGGATATGATTCCAGAGAATACGCAAAGAAGATAGAGGAACTTATTACGAATGATGCGGTATCCCCAAAAACATTGAATACCATATTAAAGAAATATTCTTCTATTATTATTGATAATATCAGTAATGTAAAGTTAGAAAAGAATGTAAGTTTAACAGCCTCCGACTTAAAAGGCAATTTCAATGAATTAACTGCTGAACTTACTGAAAAAGATTTAAATTCTATTGTATCAGCTATTCTAAAAGAAGCTAAAAATGATGAAGATGTTAAAAATCTGCTAGTTGCTTTAGAATTCTGCACCAAAGAAGAATATGCAGATTTAGTGGATAATGCAATGAAAGAAATAGACGACTCTACTGACATCTCCTCTGATGATGTGGTCTATATGAAGGTCTATGTAGATAAAAACGGAAAAATCATGGGACGTGAATTCACAAGCTCAGGCAATGATGCGACAGGAGCCGGTTATTATCTGATTGTTAACGGCAATAAAGTCGGGTTAACTGCCTGGATAAAAGAGAACGGTAATAGTATAATGGACTTCTCTGCAGACGGTTCAATTACTGCTGCTGGTTTCAGCGGAAAAGCAGTATTTAACATCTCTGACGTCGTTGCAGGTAACAATGATAACTCTACTGTCTCTCTTAATGTTGCTATAGAGAATGCAAAGTTTGACAAGGATAATGGTTATATTAACGGTAAATATACTTTTACCTCTGCTCTTTTAATGGGTGCTGAATTAGTAGCTGACTGTAAAGGCGATGCTAATCAGCAAAATATAAAATTCCAGATGTTATACGGCGGAATAGACGCAGCTGATATTGATATTACCAGTAAAAAAGGGGAATATAAAGATTTTGAGCTTCCTCCTAGCGACGGTGAAGTATATGATGGAAACAATGATATTTATTCCTACATGGGAACTGCTGATTTTGAAGGTCTCCTTACCCGTGTACAGGATGTAACCGGACTGGACTTAAGCAGTCTTATAGAATCCTATTTGTATAATACCGATTATTAAAATACCTGTTTCATAAAAGGTACTATATCATTGTATAATAATCCATTTTACGTTCGGATATTTACAACGCTACAGAGTTTTTAATAGTTTATACAAAAAAACAATTAATTGTTAGATGAAACAGCGCAAAGCATGCAGCCGTCTTTGTAATAGTACAAAAAACCGTGTAATAATACCGGAGACTCTGCTTTGCTTTACGCTGTTTCTTTTTTTATGAATATTTAAGAATTAATTTCTTTTTTTTGTCGATTGATTATGGTAAACTAGTTCTAGCATAATTAAAAACACTGTTTATTGTGTATTTCTATCTATTGCTGTATATCTTATGAAAAGAGGGATCCTTTGTGGTTGAGAAAGATCAATTAAAAGATTCTGTCCTTGATGATTCTGCTGAAATATATAAGCCACGGAAAGAACAGACAGAAAAGCAAAAGCTTAGTGAAATGACCTGGAAAGAAAAAATAACTTATTTTAATAATTACTACCGGGTAGCTACCATCGTCATCATAGCTGTAATAGCCGCAGTTATTTACCTGATTTATAATATAGTAACTCCTAAACCGGAACCTGTTTTATATGCAGCTGTTATTAATTCAGCTATAGATACCGAAACTGCACAGAACCTTCAGACAGACTTCGGTAATAAACTTGGAATTGATCCAAAAACTCAGGAGATTATGATCGATACGTCATTCTTTTTAGGATCTGACAGTAATGTGTCCGAATATTCCATGTCTGTCCAGCAGAAATTAAGCACGTATTTTTTTGCAGGTCAAATTGATGTATTGATTGCACCGGAATCATTTTTTGCTAATTACGCCCATCTTGGCAATTTAAGTAAATTAACCGATGAACTACCTACTGAGCTTTGCACGAAACTGGCTAATTCTTTTTATAATTCAGATACAGAGGATGATCCTGCTACCAGCCCCTACGGTATTTATCTGGATGGTGCAAAGATCTATGATAACAATGGAACTCTTATTGACAGACCCGTGTTAGGTATTGTGGTAAACTCTAAGTATAAGCAGAATGCAGTTGAATTTATAAAATATCTTTTTGATTTAAAGTAATACTTTTAGGACTTATCTTTTTTATTATTGGTTTAATGTTTAAGACTTTAATGAATATACTTTACAAATTATATGTTATATTGAATATGATTAAGTGTCCTGCACAGTCAATCAGCCCGGGTAGGTATCCATAATGCGATACTAACCGGGCTGATTGACTTACTGAATATTCAATTTATTACTTTGCTGCAATATACCCTTGCGCTTTCAGTAATTCTGCAATTAATACTGCACCACCGGCAGCCCCCCGCACTGTATTATGGGATAATCCTACGAATTTATAATCGTAAACGGTATCTTCACGTAACCTGCCAAAGGACACTCCCATACCATTCTCATAATCCCTGTCGAATTTAGCCTGGGGGCGGTTATCTTCTTCCAGATATTGAATAAACTGCTTTGGAGCACTTGGAAGATTGAGTTCCTGAGGCAGACCTTTAAATTCCTTCCAGGCCTTTAGTATCTCATCTTTGGTAGGTTTCTTTTCAAAACTTACAAATACTGCGGCAGTGTGTCCGTCTGAAACAGGTACACGGATACATTGTGTAGTAATAAGCGGTGCAGTAGCTTTTACGATCTGACCGTCCATCACTTTACCCCAGATTCTAAGGGGTTCCTGCTCGCTCTTTTCTTCTTCGCCACCAATATAAGGTATTACATTATCAATCATATCCGGCCAGTCTTTAAATGTTTTACCAGCGCCTGAAATAGCCTGATAGGTAGTTGCAACTACATCTTTAGGTCCGAACTCTCTTAAGGCATGGAGAGCTGGGGTATAGCTTTGTATCGAACAGTTGGGTTTAACCACAATAAATCCTCTTTTAGTTCCCAAACGCTTTCTTTGATCAGGAATTACTTCTAAATGTTCCGGATTTAATTCCGGTACCACCATAGGCACATCTGGAGTCCATCTATGAGCACTGTTATTGGATACAACAGGTGTTTCCGCTTTGGCATAAGCTTCTTCAATTGCTTTAATTTCATCTTTTGTCATATCAACAGCGCTGAATACGAAATCAACTTCGCTGCTTACTGCCTCTACTTCATTGACATTTTTTACAATTAATTTCTTAACAGCCTCCGGCATTGGTGTGGTCATCTTCCATCTGTCACCGACCGCTTCTTCATACGTCTTTCCTGCACTTCTTGGACTGGCAGCTATTACTACAACCTCGAACCAGGGATGATTTTCTAATAATGCAATAAAACGTTGTCCTACCATTCCGGTACCACCCAAGATACCAACTCTTAATTTGCTCATCTTAACTCCGATCTGTGCGCTCAATCGCACTATCAATCAGGATGTTGAAAAGGTTTTGCTTTCAACTTTACCCGATATTCTTACTATATTATACACGGCACCAATACACACTTTTCATCATTATGTATTTACACGGCGCACATATGTCTTTGTAGTAAATATATTACTATTTTTATTTATAAAAATCAACTATTTTCTACTAAATATTCATTTTTTGTGAATATTGATGAATACAGGTATTCCCTGCCCTGTTTCATTGGCTATTTTTCTTTTGTTAGAAACCTCATTTTCCCAGTCATTTTCTTTGGTACAGGACCAATCTGTTCATCATCAAAATCCATCTTCTCTCTCATGGCATGTGTCAGTTTGGAAGCACAATCCGGACATAATCTGCCTGAACGTATGTCAATGTTACACATCTCACATTTTATAAATATAGGGGAATTCTCCGGAATCTCAAGCCTTCCTTCCCGCAGATAATGATTAATCCGTTCCAGACTGATACCGGTTTTCTCTGAAACTTCCATAGCCGGAGCCGTACCGTGATCATAGATATAATTCTTAACTTTTGCAAAATCTTCTTCATCCGCTTTTTTGCACATAGGACAGTAATAATGGCCAAACCCAAGATAGGTAAACATCCTTTTGCACCGTACACACATCTTGGCTTCACCGATTTTACCACCTTCGCTAATCTTAGCAGCAATTATTTTATAGGAATCTTTCATAGGTTTGCCTCCTCTGATATAAAACACCATCAACGGTTACCCTATCTCTATTATATCTTTTTTCCGGGATTAGTCAATGAACGTGCCCATAAATAAGACTTTTACCTTATGTCTTTTATGGAATTCAAATAGTTCATTAGCAGTTCCTCCAAATCCTGGTAGCTTTCTATTTCATTGACATGCTGTCTTAATTTAGCTGCCAGGGGATAGCCGGTTGTATACCATGCCACATGTTTGCGCATTTCCCGTATACCAATATATTCACCCTTATAGGAGATTGCTAACCTGGCATGACGAAGCATCATTTCCACTGCTTCCTCCACTGGCGGAACAGCTATCCTTCTGCCGTTGTCTAAGTATTCCTTAACCTGCTTAAATAACCAGGGGTTTCCTCTTGCTCCTCTTGCCAACATAATACCGTCACAGCCAGTTTCCTCCAATAGACGTTTTGCATCTTCCGGTGTAAAGACATCGCCATTACCGATAACCGGTACTGATACCGCTTCTTTCACAGCCCTTATGATATTCCAGTCAGCCTTTCCACTGTAATACTGTTCCCTGGTCCTGCCGTGTACTGCTATGGCAGCCGCACCATTTGCTTCCGCTATTTTTGCAATTTCTACTGCATTTACAGTAGTATCGGTAAATCCTCTTCGGATTTTTACTGTAAGGGGCTTCTTTATAGCGTTAGAAACGGCATAAATAATTCTGCCGGTCAGTTCGGGGTCCTTCATTAATGCTGACCCTTCATTATTATTAACTACTTTTGGTACCGGGCAGCCCATATTAATATCCAATATATCAAAGTTTCGATCTTCAATGCGTTTGGCGGTTTCACTCATGATATAAGGATCTGCTCCAAATAGCTGAAGAGAAACCGGACGCTCCTCATTCGCAACTTCAAGAAGACTTTCCGTATTTTTATTGTTATACTGTATTCCCTTTGCACTCACCATTTCGGTGTAGATTAAGTCGGCACCCTGTTCTTTACACAAGATACGAAATGGCAGGTCTGTTACACCTGCCATGGGACCCAGTATTAAATTGCCGTTTATTTTAACATTACCAATGTTTAAACTCATTTACATACTCCCTTAAATCTATTTCCCTTTACATTTGCTATAAATGATTTTTAATCCTTTTAGCGTTAAATTCGGATCATATACCTGGATGACATCAGTAGCTTCCGCAATGATTTTACCCAACCCGCCGGTAGCAATGACTTTCATATTTTGAATTCCGGATTCCTCAATTATCTTCTTGACGATATATTCTGTTTGTCCGATATAGCCGTATACAAGCCCTGCCTGCATACTGGTAATCGTCTCTTTCGCTAAAATAGATGCCGGTTTCTTAATCTCAATGGCCGGCAGTTTTGCTGTTTCATTCCATAACGCGTCGGCCGATATACGGATTCCAGGGCTTGTAACACCGGCTAAAAAGGAGCCGTCTTCGGATACTAAATCATAAGTCGTAGCTGTTCCAAAATCAATGACAATTAAGGGTCCCCCATAGATATCGTAGGCCGCCACCGCATCCACAATACGGTCTGCCCCGATTTCTTTCGGATTCGCTGTAACAATTTTTATACCGGTCCTGGTGCCGGCTCCAACTTCAATTGGTGTAAGGTTTAAGTATTTTATAATACTATTTTTTAAAGAATGCATAATTCCCGGTACAACACTGGCGATAATAACCGCCTCAATATCTGCGACAGCAACCTTTCTATTAATTAACAGGTCGCATATGGTTATACCATATTCATCTGAAGTTCTCGGAGTTTTTGTCGTCATTCTGAAACTGGCAACCAACTCTTCCTCTTTAAAAATCCCCAGAGTTATATTGGTATTTCCAACATCTATTACTAATAACATAATTTACACCCATTGCATATCCCAGACCAGCCTGGGATACTGCCACAAATAAGGATATGTGAAAGATGCTTCGTGTGGCAACCTTTCTTATTATAATTTTCTTTCACACTTACAACCATGCCGACGCGGCATGGGTTTTGATACAAATTTTTGGCTAAGCCAGATCTTCCCCTAATAAAAAGACGCGGTAAAAAAGTTCCAGGGCTTCTAATAATTCAGCTTTATTTCGCTGAATTTCCTTTATTTTAAGTACACTTCCAATTTCATCAAATAATAGGTCCCCTTCATCACTTGTTACATTAAGCATCAGATTACCGTCTTCATCAAATTCCAGGGTTAAAATACCACCAATATCTTCGGTATATAATACACACATTATTTTAAGCTCTTCCTTTACACTTTCGGGCAGAGCATTAAAGTCTTCGTTTAAATAATATTTCTGTTCATATGAACTGCTCGCACATAATACTAATTTATCTGAATACACTTGCATTTCCTCCTATCAATAAGCTTAAAAATCTTTCGTGATTTTGAAAGCTCTTTTTGTCTAATTATCTTACTTCTATTCCCCCCAAAATACAAGTTCCCCTGATAAATATGGTATAGGTAGTATCCGAGGTATTATAAGGCGGTATTACTTTGCTTTCTACTCCGCCTAAGATAGGCGTACAGTTTAATACCACTTTTGCATTCGTGGGGACATAGACATCAATTCCGCCAAGAATACAGGTAGTTTCAATTACAACATCATCCTTAAGAATTGCATTCCTAAGGTCTAACTGAACATTGCCTAATATGGAAGTCACATCAGCGCCTTTGAATTCTTCATCTACAAATTGAATATTCCTCCCGCTTAAAATTCCGGTAAAGTGATTATACCCACCGTGGTTGGTTTCGCGGAAGTAACCGTCATCACTGCCGCCAGGGTTCTGATTAGAATTATAATTCTGATTTGTATTATATCCTTGATTGGCGCTATAATCCTGATTCGTATTATATCCCTGATTGGCACTATAATCCTGATTCGTATTATGTCCCTGATTGGCGTTATAATCCTGATACGTATCGGACTCCTGACTGGTATCATAGCTGTATTTTGAATTATAATTTTCTCGACGGTCGCTTTTGTCTCTCCGGAACAAAAAAGAACTGCCGATTGCGATAAAAATCAAAGCTATGATCAACCTTGGAAAGGTATACCAGTCAACGATCCCCTGAACCGAAGCCATCAATAGAATGCCTGTCCCAAGGCCAAATATGGAGGCTGACCTGTTTTCACGGTTAACCAGTCCTATGGCACTTGGTACTATAATAAATAAGGTCCACCATCCCGGAAAAAATATATTAAAATTAAAAACTCCTACTGCCCTTCCTGCTAACGCAACACCGAGAAGAACAAAGAAGACACCCCATACTGCTTTTGACATTGTATTTTTCATTGGCATCACTCCCTTATCGCTTTTCCCATTACTATCATATATGGAAAAGCTTAATATTTCAAGATAAAGATGAAACGGTCCAAAACACCAGGTAACTGAATGTTCAAACAACTTCTATCCTCAGACATAGCCAAACATACCACGGACAGATACTTCCCCGGATACAACCGTTTTGATTATGGAGGTTTTTATACCCTGGTGCTGTTCTTCGGTTTGTACTAATAATGCACCGGCCTCATTAATTCCAAGGGCGGTACCGGTGTATTCCTTGTCAGATCCTATTATATTTACCTGTTTATTCCTGTTTATCAAAACCTCATTATATTCTGTCAACATATTTTTTAAAGATTCTGTTTCTAAAAATAACTCATAATACTGCTCCAGAAAATTCATAACAGCAACAATTAGTTCCGTCCGATCTATTTCTTTACTACACTCCAGCTTAAGTGAAGTAGCGGTACTTTTTAGTTCCTCGGGGAAAACATCTCTGTTTGCATTAATACCCATTCCGATTACCACACATTCCAGTCTTTGATTCATGGTACTCATCTCCGTAAGGATGCCGCAGACCTTTTTTCCATTCACTACGATATCGTTGGGCCATTTTATATAACTGTCAAGACCTGTGACCTTTCGTATTCCTTGATTCACTGCCAGGGCAGCTACCAGTGTGAGCATAGAGGCGTGAACAGGGGGGATTTTGGGCTGTAATACAATTGTCATAAATATCCCGCTGCCCTTTGGAGAACTCCAGTCCCGTCCAAGACGTCCCCTGCCCTGGTTCTGTTCTTCTGCTAAAACCAGCACACCATGACTGCCTGCCTGCTTTCCAAGTTCCTTTGCAGCGGTGTTGGTTGAATCTATTTCTTCATGATAGATGACTTTTTTTCCAAAGTTTTTTGTTATCATTCTAGTTTCAATGAAGATTGGATCAAGCTTTTTATCGTCCATGTTAAATTCCTTTCCCTGTTACTAACTCAACTTCTATTATAGGCTTTCTTCCTTAGAAAGTAAACATCAGAGAAAGGCTGCCGCAGAGTCAAGTTTACTCTGTGGCAGCCATCCGCTTAGAAAGCCTAATGAAAGCTGATTATGCTATGTTTCATATACGATATCTTCGAATCTGAATTTTACTTATATCGGCAGCATATATATGACTAATTGCCTAAAGTAGCTACCATAACTGCTTTTATCGTATGCATACGGTTTTCGGCCTCGTCAAAAATCACCTCTGCATGTTTCTCAAATACATCTTCCGTTATCTCATATCCTTTAACGGCAGGCAGGCAATGTAAAAGTATTGTGCTTTCCTTCCCTGTCATAGAAAGCATCTCCTGATTGACCTGGTAAGGCTTTAAGATCGTAATCCGCTCACCCGCCAAAGCTTCTTCACCCATAGAACACCATACATCGGTATAAATAGCATCTGCGCCTTTTACTGCCTCTAACTCATCCGTAATTGTAATGGTACCCTGTGAAGCATCTGCATATACCTGACAAGCTGCAACCAAACCTTCCTCCGGCCACAATGCTTTCGGGGATAAGATGGTAAAATGAAGACCTAATTTAGCAGAACCAATCATTAAGCTATTTGCCATATTATTTCTTCCGTCTCCGGCATATACAAGCTTCAGACCCTTTAAATGTCCGAATTGCTCCTTTAACGTTAAAAAGTCGGCTAATATCTGAGTGGGATGGTCGATATCCGTTAAACCGTTCCAGACCGGAACCTTACTGTACTGTGCCAATTTCTCTACTGTCTCTTGTTTAAATCCCCGGAATTCAATACCGTCGAACATTCTTCCCAGTACTCTTGCGGTATCTTCAACACTTTCCTTATGTCCCAACTGAATGTCATCCTTGCCTAAGTATTCCGGATGTCCCCCTTCATCAATACAGCCTACGGTAAATGCACACCTGGTTCTCGTAGAAGGTTTTTCAAAAATCAATGCTATATTCTTGCCTTTTAAGCTGTTACCGGTTATTCCCTGTTTTTTTTTGGCTTTTAAATCTGCGGCCAGTTCGATTAAATATTCAATTTCTTCTGGTGTATAGTCTTTTAATGTTAGGAAACTGCGTCCTTTTAAATTCATGCGAATACCTCCCCGATGAAAAATACAAAATAATATATATGTGTTTATTTATACACTATACTTAATTTTTATACATTTGTCAAGAAGATATTTCTACTGATTTTCTGTAGTACTCTTGAATTTTAGAAATTGACTATACGGTTGTTCTCTTGAACTTTAGAAATTTCTATACGGTTTATCAAAGGATTGTCTTATAAAATCATCATTTTAATAATAAGCATATGAAAGACCGGAAACTGAAAACCCTTTCTGGTCATCAGCTGGTACTTGTCCTTAATTAAATCAATAAGCTCTTCTTCCGTATAAATCCGGTATTTCGGAATTCGTAAGCTTTTTGCGCAAAGTTCCAGCAGTGCAATATATAGCTCCTTATAAGTCCAGTCTTTTGTAAGTTTTAAGGCACTGGCAATATTAGGACAGACCGTTTCCAAAAACTTTCTGTTATAGACCAAGCTGTTGGAATAATCCTGTTTATAATATTCAAGGAGAGCCATTTTGGCGGCCTCATTGACTGATATCAGTTCGTTAATACATGCTTCCTCCGAAAGCTTGTTGTCAATGTAATATATTTTACCTTTTAAGGTCCGAAGACACCGCATTGCATCGTAATAACCAACTTCAATATTACGCTTTATTTTATCCGGATTAAACTCTAGAATTCCTCCTAGGTTTATACGGGGAGCAATTTCAATAATATTAACATCCTTTGGTATCTTAACCGGTTTTTCCAAACCGATTCCATAGATACGGATAACTATGATGTCCTTATAGCCACGGTTTATAAGCATATCCACCGGGACATTATTAAACATGCCTCCGTCCAGATATTTCATTCCATGAAGTTTTTCGTTACGGAATGCCGGCAGGGCCGCACTGGCTAACAGGTAATCTTTTAAGTTGGTGCTCTCTGCTTCCCAGGCAGTTATTTCAACTTCTTTTAACTTAGATACCAAAAAGGTACCAAAGACGAATTCTATCTGGGACTTACGGATTTTCTCCTCATCCACCCATTCTTCAATAAGTTTTTTCAACGGGTTTATATCAATCCCCCCCTCCGACAGAATTTTGCCGGTATCTTTTGTTAGTTCTTTCAGATTGATTGCCTTTAGATCCCGCTTCATTAGTTTGTCCATCTGTTCATCATTTACATTCATAACAGAAGAATAGGTGAGCCGTTTCCATAAACTTTCAGCTTCTTCATAATCATCCATACAAATCAAGGCACCGTTAAGCGCCCCAACAGACACCCCTGAAACCCCCTTGATTTTAAGCCCACATTCCAAAAAAGCCTTCCAGACCCCAATCTGGTAGGCTCCTTTGGCACCGCCGCCTTCTAAGACCACGCCGTATTCTTTACTTAAGTCAAATACTTTATCCATCCGCTGCTCCTATAAATTATAATAAAAGGGGGACTGCTGCAATTTTTTATTTCTGAACTTACGTCTGGAAATTATATTGCAGCAGTCCCTCTCGGTAACTAATCCTCCGTCGACTGATTTTCCTCACTTGGGGTCCCCCGTTGAATGTAATCAGCGATTAAATTTTGATCAAGTATTTCTTTCGAAGTCTGTTTCAGTGTAATTGCCCGGTTATAATCCGCCTCATATTTAGAGGCGTCAAGGGGCTGGCTGTTTGTGATATCCCAGGACCGGCTTCCATCAAAGACGCCTTCCCTGGATATTTCGAACATTACATTATTATGAACAAAGGAACCTTCAAACAGATATGCAGTAAATGCTACAAATCCATCTGTTGCATTCACTAAGTCCTGACCTAAGACATAGGGCTGCTTAATATCAATCCCCATAATGTTGGCTATGGTAGGCAGAAAATCTATCTGTCCTCCCGTAGTGGATATGGTTTTTGTCACTCCGCTGCCTGGAACATGTATCATCATAGGCACTCTTAACATTTCATCATAATCATAGGGTTTTCCAAGATAATTAGTCATTATCTCCGCATTATTATCCATACCTACATTCAAGCCATGATGGTCACCATATAAGGCAATTACTGTATTGTCATATAAACCGGACGCTTTTAAGTCAGTAATAAATTGACCAAATGCTTCATCCATATAATGGATGGTTTGCAGATAAGCGCCGAACTTTGTATCCACATCTTCCTCTTTTAATGTAAGGGTGGCATCTGCCGGATCAATCAAGAATGGATGATGGCTTGATAATGTTATGATGAAGCTGAAAAACGGCTGTTTTTGCGTTTTCAAAATTTCCACTGACTGTTTGAACATGGATTTGTCGGAAATACCAAGACCCATGATGTCACTTGCATCCAAATCTTCCATACTGTAGAAATCCTCAAATCCCTGTCCCGGATAAGCAGCTTCCCGGTTCCAGAATTCTCCCTTATATCCATGAATGGCGAAGGCTCGATAGCCTTTGTCCCTTAACAGCCAGGGCAGTCCATCATAGGTATTGTCTGTGTATAAGGTATAACACTCCCTGTCGATTACAGGGTATAAACTGTTCAGGGTTGAAAATTCGGCATCTGCCGTATTGCCCTTACCGATATTACTGTAATAGCGGTCAAAGTATATGGTGTCGTTTTTTAAGAATGCATTCAGGTTAGGTGTAATAATCTGATCGTTATATTGTGCATTAATAACAAAATTCTGTAAGGCCTCTACCTGAATCAAAATCAGATTTTTACCTGCACCAATTCCATTTAGCTGTCTGCCGGGATTTTGTACGGCTACATTTTCAACCTTATCAAGTACTTCCTCTGCCGGTACTTCCTCTGTTACTATATTTTCTGTCAGTGCATTATACACGTCATTGACATGGTTTGTAAAAAACTCAACGCTGTTAACTTTATCGATTGCCACGCTGTCCATGGGATTTACCACTAACAGCGCAAAGATTGCACATAATCCTGCAACAATGTATTTTATCTCTTTTTTAAAACTCCAACTGTTTTTACTCGGGTCCTCTTTTATATGTTTTTTAAAGTAATAATAAACGAAAGGGATATCCAGGTACAGCAAAAAGCTTGCCGGTATCAGTGTTGCTACAAAACTATCCGGAACCGCAGCAACATTAGCTGCCTGCCACAGCTGTTTTATGGATACCGTCTGATTATAGTAGTTATAATACATAGAGTCTGCAAACATTAATAAACTTAATAGGCTGTAGACTATTAAAAACAGACCTTTCTTCCTCTTTAGCTTGCTGCGGCTAAACAATACAAAGATAATTCCCATAGCCGTAACACTCAATATGATAAAGGTAATGTCCTTTAAGTCCACATCAATAAGGCTATAATAAATCATCAGTTTTACCGCAAAAAGCAAAAGAATCATATAAGGCGATTGTAAAATTTTCTTCAAATGGTGCATTTTATACACTCTCCTTTAATAACTATAGCTAAAAACTATTCTCCTCTTTTTGGTTCTTATATATAATAGCTCATAGTTATTTTATTATCAAGGCTAGAATTCTTAATTTTATCTTAAAATATCAAATTATTTAATAATTTCTTAATATTTGCCAGGCTCTGGGTCAATGAGGTTTATTATATAATCTCAGAATAGGTTTGGATTATTTTTTGCCCCTGTTAACATGCACAATTGTTTGTAACTACATTATACTTAGCATGTCCAGTAACTTAGCAATCATTCCATTTCAGTCTGTCTAATTCCTGGCATTCATAAAAACCCAAAGTCCTAAAGTAACCTAAATCGGATTGTCATACAATAAACTTCTTTTCCTCCGGTGCCCATTCCTGACGGAGTGTTTTATGACGTTTTTTGTAATTCAAAAAACTATAGCATAAAAACAGCATGAACTCTTGTTATTGATATGCGTCCTCCTAAGTGACAAGTTTTATTCTTTTACTTGTCAGCCTAGAACCCAGAAGGGAGCATAACCTTATCAGAATCCATGCTATTTTTAATGTTTCAAAAAGACTAAGGTATTATTCTGCAGTTATATTTTTATCATTACCGACTTCTGTGAGGGATTTCACTAATCCTGCGATTCCCTGGATTTCAGAAGGTATAATAATTTTGGTCGCTTTACCATCCGCAGCTTTAGCAAAAGCTTCCAGGCTCTTTAACTGGAGAACTGCATTGCCAGGGTTGGAATCATTTAAGAAACGGATACCATCTGCGTTGGCCTTTTGAACTGCAAGAATAGCTTCTGCCTGACCTTCTGCTTCACGGATCGTAGCTTCTTTCTTAGCTTCAGCGCGTAAGATAGCAGCTTCTTTTTCCGCTTCCGCACCTAAAATTACAGACTGCTTTTTACCTTCTGCCACAAGGATTGCTGATGTTTTTTCACCTTCTGCACGAAGGATGGCTTCTCTTCTTTCACGTTCTGCCTTCATCTGTTTCTCCATGGCATCCTGAATAGCGGCAGGCGGAATGATATTTTTTAATTCCACACGATTAACTTTAATTCCCCAGGGATCCGTTGCAACATCAAGGGATACTCTCATCTTGGTATTAATGATTTCTCTTGAAGTCAGAGTCTGATCCAGTTCAAGGTCACCAATTATATTTCTTAAGGTAGTTGCTGTTAAGTTTTCGATTGCCATGAGAGGGCGTTCCACACCATAAGTAAATAGTTTGGGATCGGTAATCTGAAAAAATACTACCGTATCTATCTTCATTGTTACATTATCTTTGGTTATAACTGGTTGAGGAGCAAAGTCTACAACCTGTTCCTTAAGTAATACTTTTCTGGCAACTTTATCTATAAACGGTATCTTTATATGAATACCTACATTCCAGGTTGCCTGATACCCGCCAAGACGTTCCATTACATAAGACTGTGCCTGGGGTACGATTTTAACGCAGGATGCCAATACCAACAATATAAGCACTACAAAAACTATTAATATTATCTGAGTCATAATTAATTTTCCTCCACTTCTGCTTCTACGATTAATTTTACGCCTGAAACTTCCCTGATAATTATACGTTTGCCTGGTTCTATGATCTCCTGGCTGTTTAAAGCTCTGGCCGTCCATTCCTGGCCATTTACGATTACCTGTCCGGAATTATTGAAATTATCGATTTTTTCAATTACCTTACCGGCTTTCCCAATCAGACTCTCGTAATTTGTTTTTATCCGCTGCAAATTAAAGAACCTTTGTGCAATCGGTCTTGTAAAAATTAAAAGTACAAATGAAACAACTAAGAAAACAGCTAGTTCCAAGATAAGGTTATCCGCAACTAACGATAACAGGAACGCTATTAATGCCCCGCCGGCAAACCATATGGTCGTCAGTCCCAAGGTTATAATTTCAATAACTAAAAATACGGCAAGTGCTATTAACCAATAACTTGAATTCATTCTGTGCCCCCCTTTCCGTTTCATTTACTGATACTTTAATTTTACTTCATAACTACTTATTTTACAAGGAAAGTTTGCTTTATTTCCTAAATTTAACCATATTATAATCGAATTCTAATGAGATTTCTGCCAGCTAATGAAATCTACTGATTTATATGCCGGATACACTTTTTAGATACAGGAAAAAGCTGTCCTCCTAAACCGTTTCTTTCATCGTGGGCAAATTCCAGTAGATATTATCGTCCAGGACAAACTGTACTCCAAGGTGATAAAAATATCAGCAGTAAATCATTACCTACTGGACTGATGTCTATTCGAAGTAATTTTTTACTGCTGATTTTATTGTTTACGAATTTCTCTGATTTTATATTAAGTTATAAACTAATTTATTTTTCTTCTCTGACGGTATACCTCATACATCAGGATTGCCGCTGCTATGGCTGCATTTAAGGATTCTACACTCCCTGACATGGGGATTTTGATATACTGGTCTGACATAGCGGCAATTTCATTGCTTAACCCGTTTGCTTCATTGCCGATTAATATTGCACATTTCTCCTGATAATTTACTTCGTCATAAGCCTGGGCAGCCTGTAAATGAGCGGCATAAACAGATATTTTATTTTTTTTAACCTCCGTTATGGCAGTCTCAAAATCCTCTGCATATACAAAAGGCATCCGGTAAATGGCTCCCATGGTTGATCTTATTACCTTGGGATTGTACATATCCACAGAAGTTTTACTCAAAATGATTCCGGTAACGCCGGCTCCTTCTGCCGTTCTTAAGATGGTCCCAAGATTGCCCGGATCCCTGATATCTTCCAATAGTACCAGATTGGCTTTCTGGTCAGTTATGATTTTATCAAGAGTATAGATCGGCATTTTTACAACTGCCATAATTCCCTGGGGCGTAAGGGTATCCGAGGCTTCCTTTAACACCCCATCCGTTACTATTTCGTAGGAAAATCCATTAAAATAGTCCGGGGCTTCCCTTAACTTTTCTTCATAGAAACTTTCCGATACATAAGCCTTTATCAGATAGCCGCTCTCTTTAGACTCTTCAAACATCTTAATACCTTCTATTACAAAGGCTTTCTGTTCTGTTCTGGTCTTTGGTTTTTTCTGCAATTGTACTATATTTTTTATCTGTGGATTCGATGAACTGCTGATCATGATACTCCCTTACCTGTTTCGGATTGTACTACCGATTCTTGAATTTACTTTTTATAACGTTTTTATAACGTATGCTAACTATATATTCTACATCATATACACATGCTTTTCAAGAACCAAATCAGAATCTCCTGACACCAAAACCAGGTGAGCGGCTTAAAACCGGATGGCACTTCTTGAAACAGGAGGAAACTTCTTTAAACTGGAGGAAACTTCTTTAAACTGGAGGAAACTTCTTTAACCAGTGGCGTTATGGGGACTAGTGTGCCAATATCTCATATCCGGTTTCCGTGACAAGTACCATGATTTCCCACTGGGCAGAATCCGAACCGTCTTCTGTATATATGGTCCAGCCGTTATCATCATCGACATATACCTCCGGACTTCCTTCATTAACCATTGGCTCAATGGTAAATATCATGCCGGGTACCATTAACATCTCCGTATGTTTTTTAGAGACATAGCTTACATAAGGTGCTTCATGGAATTCCAGTCCTACACCGTGACCTCCTACGGAATAGACCACAGAATACCCTTTTGCTTTTACATAATCATTAACTGCCTGCCCCATATCACCTAAGGTATTATAAGGCAGTACTGCTTTCAGACCTTCCTCTATGGCTTCCTTAGTGGTATTTACAAGCAGGCGGCGCTCCTTAGATACCTCCCCGATGCAAAACATTCTGGAGGAATCCCCAAAGTATCCCTGGTAAATAGTTGATACATCTATATTAACAATATCGCCGCTTTTTAAAACTCTGTCTGGCGAAGGGATGCCATGGCAGACTTGATCATTAACGGATACACATACACTTTTTGGATATCCTTCAAAGCCTAAGGGGGCAGGTATGCCTCCTAATTTTAAGGTCAGCTCATGTACATAACGGTTAATATCTTCTGTCGTAATTCCTTCTGTAATTTTATCACTGATACTGTCTAAAATTAAGGTGTTAATTCTTCCGCTTTCCCGTATACCTTCAATCTGTTTTTCATTTTTAATAAGTTTCCTGCTTGGTACTTCATAGCCGTTTCTTTTATATTCTGCTATTTTTTCATCCATAGCCAGATGGCAGTATTTATACTTTTTATTACTTCCGCACCAGCAGATTCCATTCCGGTTTATTCCCATAATAAAAGCTCCTTTCATAGTACAGAGCTTATCAACATGCTGTATCAACCTAAAAATTATTATTGGGCTACTTTACGGTATTCATTGGGTGAACTTCCGTAAACTTTTGAAAACGCTCTGGTGAATGCTTCATTGGAGGAAAAACCGTACTGGATTGCAATATCTAATATACGTCTGTCGGTATTTAGCAATTCACAAACCGCCCGTTCCAGTTTACGGTGCTTTACATACTCCTTAAAGGACATTCCTACCACTTCATGAAATTTTGAAGAACAATAATAAGAAGAATACCCTACATGCCTTGCCATTGCCTCTAGTGTAGGGGTTTGTTCTATATTCTCTTCCACCCAGTCAATCATATTTTCAATGGTTTTTACTGACACTGTTAATCACTCCTTATTAAAAGCTTACCATACATAATATTTCGCGGCTTGATATTTGTTGCACTTTTATAAGTATTATAGCACTTTTTTTATGAAAATACATTATTATCAAAGTAATTGTAATAATTCCGTTATCTAAGATCCGAGTGTCTAAAGGTCTCTCAACCTATATTTTATGATATCCGTGTATATTATCATTCAGCACGTTAAATTGACCTATTAATACTCGTATCATCTAATCAATTGCTTTTTTATACAGCCACACATCAGAGCGATAACGCCGGTAAAATATAAAGGTCCTAACCGCCCATTCTATTCCCATGCAAATCCATACACCCTGAACCCCAAATCCAAGCACCATGGCAAATACATAGCCCAGTCCCACTCTTACAATCCACATTGTAATAAGGGAAACCATTGAGGTAAATGCAGAATCTCCGGTAGACCGGAGTACACCAGGCAGTACATTGGAGGCAGACCAGAAAAATGGCATTGGAACTAATACAGTAAATAGCAGGGTATAGATTAAAGATAAGGTATCTTTGGGAGCCTGGTACATCCTTAAGATAAAAGGCATCAGGGGCAGGAAAATCAGTATTGACAAAAGCACCATAACAGTTCCCAGCCAAATCATTTTTGAGGCATAGTGTCTTGCAAGTTTTTTGTCTCCGGTTCCGGCACATTGTCCCACAATCGTAGTTGCCAGGGTCCCAGCAGCAGTACCGGCAGCAAATAATACGGAAAAGGCTGAGCCGGTAATGGCATTCGCTGCAACACTAATCGTACCAAGTTCCATAATAAAGGTTTGGACCAGGAGCCCGCCGCCGTTAAAGAAGATCTGCTCCATAGCAAAAGGAATTCCCAGTTTAAAGATAGACTTTAATAAACCTCTGTCTATAGTAAAGATATTCTTTACTTGTACCCTCACAATACTTTTAGGACGCATAAGTAACCACAGGGCTGCAAACCCGCCTATTGCCCGGGCAATATTTAAGGAAAGAGTTGTTCCGAATATATCAAGATGGAGCACATTTAAAAATAGCAGGCTTGCAACTAAATGTATTACGTTAATAATGACGGTAAGTCTTAAACAAGTCTTTGCTTCACCTAGTCCTCTGAATACCCCAAATGCCGCCATATACAAGGAAAGAAAAATCATGGATATTGCTACTCCCACCAGATAACTGGTGGCTTTGTAGATGACAGCCTCATCTGCTGCTCCAAACATCAAACGTATCAGATAGCCGGAACTGGGAATCAGAATCATACACGATATAACCGCCAGGGCTACTGTTGCAAGAATAACCTGTCCAGAAGCCTGACGGATTTTGTCCGTATCGCCTCTGCCCTTATATTGTGCCACAATTACAGTACCGCCTACAGAAATTGCGCTGAAAATTGCGTAAATCATCATATATAAGGGACCAACCAAACTGACCGCAGAAACGGATTCCTGGCTGGAGGAACTAATCATCGCCGTTGTTAACAGCCCTATTACATTCACAAAAAGCTGATCCAGAATCAACGGCAGCAGCATTTTAAGAATCTGTCCATAGGTAAACAGCCTGCTGCCTAACTGTTTTTCTAAAAACCGGTCAGCTTTAGAGCCTTGTTTTAAGAATGATCTATTATGTATTACATTATTATGCATCTTATGCTACTCCTTTGTAGTCAGTTATACTGCAAACATAATACACGTGAACACATCTGAAAACAAGAGATATCCTTAAAATTTAACATCAAATTTATCAAATAACTTAATTGGGTTTTTATGTCAAGCAGCCAGATCCCGTCTTCCATAAACCGTATAAACTGCTGCAATACACAAGGTTATCATAAGCCCTGCAATTAGAAGAAGACTGCCGTTTACCTCACCGGCATTTCCGATAATATCGGAGGAATTGGAGTAATAAAAAGGTGTTGCATATTTGAGTTTTTCCATTTTATCTGTAATCCGGCTGATTAGATCTAACATATACAAGATAAGTACCAGACCAAGTCCAGCACCGGACTGATTCCGTTTACTAAGTGCAGATATGGCAAAGCAGATGACTGCAACTTCCAAATGCATGATATATTGAACGAGCATATAGACTGCAATGGGTTTAATATCCACCTTTTCCCCTATACCGATAAAGGAAAACAGGAAAATCAAAAAATTAAGCAAATCAAAGAAAGTTAGCAAAATCACCCCGGCTCCAAGTTTACTTGTAATAATACTGTTTCTTCCAAGGGGAAGGGTGTGTAAAAACTCACTGGTATGCCAGACTTCTTCTTTGGAGAACATACCAATTCCAAGAAGTGCTGCATACATAGCTGCTCCCAGTGCATACATGGTCCCTATTTCCGTTGCAAAAAAGCCTTCTATGGTAGCCAGTGATAACTTATCCAGACCAAATGCCGCTGAAAAGCCTCCCATATTAGCATAACTATCAGACATTTCTTTCATCGAATCTTTCACAACTGGAAACAAAAAGATACAACCCCCGCATAAAGCCGCTATACTTAAAAACCATATCAGAAAGTTCTTTAAATTCATTTTCAATTCATGAACTAATACTGTCATTTTTCCTTACTCCTCTCCATAAAAATGCATAAAGATATCTTCCAGAGGTGACTCTTCTATTACTAAATCCTTTATACTTTTTCCCTGTAAAGCTTCTAATAAAGGATTCATCTCTCCGTGATAAGAAAATTCTATACTGTCCCCGGTTCTTTTAACCTGTTCCATGCCAGTAAGTGAAAGCTCTACTGCCCCTGTTACCTTAACCCGTTTGGAATTGGTATGGGCTAAATTCTCCATGGAATCCACACAGATAATTTTCCCTTCTTTTATAATTGCAGTTTTATTACAGTATTTTCTGACCTCCGATAAGACATGAGAGGATAAAAGACAGGTTGCGCCGGCTTTATTATATTCTATTATCAACTGGAAGAATTCAGACTGCATGAAAGGATCCAGTCCGGAGGTTGGTTCATCAAATATAAAAAGTTCCGGTTTATGCTGCATCGCACACACAATACTTACCTTTTTCCGATTACCCAGTGATAATTCTTCTATTTTCTTACCCTCATCCACCTGAAGGCGTTCACATAGTTTTAAAGCTTCCTCCCTGCAGTCCATTTTTCTGGCATCGGCCGCAAATTTTATTATTTCCGATACTTTCATGGAAGGGTAAAACATAGCTTCAGAGGGCATATACCCCACTTTGCTTAAGATTTTTTTCATCTCTTTTCCGGCATCTTGATTTAATATTCTGGCACTGCCTTTCTCAAACCGGATTAAACCTAATAAACAACGGATGGTTGTGGATTTTCCTGCACCATTTGGACCTAAGAAACCAAATATATCACCTTTTTTGACAGTGAAGGATACCTGGTCAATACCACGATTCCTCCCATAGGATTTACTAAGGTTTTCAATTCTAATAACATCTTCTATTTTGGAGTTCATAACACCTGCTCACCATTCCTTTTTTTATATTCATACAACAGGTTATTTAATTCTTTAGAATCTATTTTTCTTTTCGCTTTATTAATAAAACAAACGCAGATATAAGTAAAGATCATAAAAAGAGTAAAGTATACTGTTATATCAGTCCTCCTTTGAAACCATTTCAATATATAACTAAGACCGGTATAGATTCCTGTACAGACTATTATTCCAAGGAGTTCAATGCCCCCCAGACGATCCGCCTCATCAAAATTGTGAAATACAAACATTTGAATATAGCAGATTACATATGCGGCAAAAATCATTTCTGCCATGGTTAAGATCGAAACACTATAAGTTCCCTGAAGGATTAACACCATGCTATAAAAGAACAGAATGCTATAAAAATAAAGGCATGCTTTAAATTCTATACTAATTTCTTTCGTTAAATACTTTTCAAATTTTGTAAGTTTATTCATCGTTTTCACCCCGCAAAACCCTTCTTAATGCTTTCGCATATCTTCGGGAGATCATCACATGCTCACCATTCAAAAGCAAGGCATCAATCCGTCCGCCGGACTCACTCTTTAGTTCATCAATCATATGAATATTAATAACCATGGATTTGGAACACCGGAAGAATCCTCTGTATGCAAATTCCTGTTCTATTTTATTTAAAATAAATGAAATTTTATAAACCGCCTCAAGTGTGTATGCAAAGGTCCCCCTGTCCACGCTTTCCGCATACAGAATATCCCCAACGGGTATCAGATACTCTCGGTCATCTTTCCAGCCCCCTATCCGTCTCTCTTTCCCATTGACACATGTAATAATATCCTTAACCGTTTCATTCATTTCCAGATAGTTTATGATAACCTCTTCTTCGCCCTGATTTATCTGGTTCAGCGTTAACTTCATCAACTTCACCTCTCATATAGCAGTATATATTTATTTTATTATTCTGCAATAGCGTTATACACAAGCGGTATTTTTTCCTGTTTAAGATGCAGAAAGAACAACTATATTAAAATTATGTATCTAATATTCAATGGCAATTATATCATGTTTTATATTTTAATTCAGTTTCAATTTTGTGAAATCCCCTTTGCTTCATAATCAAATATTTTCGATACCACGAATAGCCTCTTCCCGGTCAGCTTAAAATACATTTCCAACAAAAAAAAGACCTATATCAGCCATTTAAACTGGTATAAGTCTTTCTTACTTTAATCCTCAGGTAACTAATTTTCAACTCATTCATTTACCTTTTTATATTTAGTCATTTTCATTCATCTTTGCCAGCTTTGCGGCTTGGTCGAAGCCGACCAGCAATCAGTTTTCATTCATCTTTGCCAGCTTTGCGGTCTGGTCGAAGCCGACCAGCAATCAGTTTTCATTCATCTTTGCAAGCTTTGCGGCCTGGTCGGCGGCTATGAGGCTGTCTATTACTTCGTCCATGTCACCGTCTAAGATATTGTCTAACTGGTGAAGGGTTAATTTAATTCTATGGTCGGTAACACGTCCCTGAGGGAAATTATAAGTACGGATTTTCTCAGAACGGTCTCCGGTTCCTACCTGGCTCTTTCTGGCTTCTGCTTCTGCGTTATGGGCTTTTTCAAGTTCCAGTTCATATAATTTGGAACGCAGTACCTTTAACGCTTTATCCCTGTTCTTTAACTGGGATTTTTCATCCTGACAGGAAATTACAATACCGGTTGGTATATGAGTCAGACGAACAGCTGAGTCGGTAGTATTAACGCACTGTCCACCGTTACCGGAGGAACGGAATACATCAAATTTGCAGTCGTTTAAGTCTAATTCTACATCCACTTCTTCTGCTTCCGGCATAATGGCAACGGTTGACGTAGAGGTGTGAATACGTCCACCGGATTCGGTTACTGGTATACGCTGAACACGGTGAACACCACTTTCGTATTTCATTTTGGAATATACACCTTTACCGTTAATCATAAAGACAACTTCCTTAAAACCGCCAAGTCCGTTTTCATTTAAGTTCATCATATCGATTTTCCAGCGCTGTCTTTCCGCATATTTAATATACATTCTATATAGCTCCGCTGCAAATAAAGCTGCTTCGTCACCACCGGCACCGCCTCTGATTTCCACAATAACGTTCTTCTCATCATTAGGGTCTTTTGGCAGTAATAAAATTTTAAGTTCTTCTTCAATTACTGTAAGCTTCTGCTTACATTCATTTAATTCTTCTTTGGCTAATTCCCGCATTTCTTCATCGTTCTCTTCTTCCAGCATGAGAAGACTGTCTTCAATTCGGGCTTTTGTTTCTTTATATTCCTTATATTTTTCAACGATATCCGTTAAATCATTCTGTTCCTTCATAAGTTTACGGAATCTGCTCTGATCATTTATAACACCAGGATCGTTTAATTCTTCAATTAATTCCTCAAAACGTATTAAAAGATCCTCTAATTTATCAAACATAGTTAATCCTCCATTCAATTCATTAAAACTATTTATCTTTTTTTCATGTCGTTAATTTATGATAAACAGCTAAGTGAATGGCTCCTCTTCCTTTTTGTACCGGCCGCTAATCACACGGTTAAGACCGGCAAGATCATTTATTATTTTTATATCCATAATTCCTGCCTCCCGCAATAATTCACTGACAGCTTCACCCTGATTGTAACCTATTTCAAAAAAAATATAACCACCCGGTTTTAGAAACCGGCTAATACCCTCTATTATGAAGCGATAAAAATTCAAACCATCCTCACTGCCATCCAAAGCCAGGACAGGCTCATGATCTTTCACTTCTTCCATAAGATCATATATATCCTTAGTGGGGATGTACGGCGGGTTCGATATTATTATATCATATTTGCCCGTCAGTTGTGAAAATAAATCACTTTCGATAAATAAAACCTCTGCTTTTAACTGTCTGGCGTTCTCCCTGGCAACTTCCAGGGCTTTTCCTGAAATATCCACTCCTGTACCGCTCTTAATATTACCCAATTTCGCCAGGCTTATTATTATACAGCCTGAACCGGTGCATAAATCCAAAACCGTTTTATCCTGCGATACCTTTAAAGCTTCTTCCACAAGGATTTCCGTGTCCTGTCTGGGAATTAATACATCTTCTGACACCTGGAACGTAAGTCCCATAAATTCCTGCTCTCTGGTAATGTACTGGAGGGGAATATGGTTCCCTCTTTTTTTTATAAGGGTTAGATATTCTTCATATTGGGTTTCTGTAATTTCCGCACCAGAATGCAGTAAATACTGGGTGCGGCTTAACTCAAAGTAATGAGAGAATAAATACCAGGCATCCAAATCGCCTTCTTTTATACCCTTTTCCTTTAGCAGTTGCTTTCCCGCTAACAAAGCATTCTCTAATGTTTTCATAACAAATCATTCCTTACCGGTCTCGTCCTCATCCTCTACCAGATAACGATCAAGAGCCCTTAGTATTTCGTCCTCTTCTTCCTCAAAGTTTGGATGAACCGGTAATTTTACTGCTTTTTCAGCAGTAAATGCAGTTTCCTCCGCTGCTTTTCTGGATTCCTTTTCCTGTAATTCTAAAGCTGACTTTTCATTATGGTTTTGATTTTTCTTTTGATTGTTCTGACGGTTACCGCTTGGTTTATTGTTTGTATTACCTGCAGATGTTTTTACTTGATTATTAGTTGTGTTGTTACTATTATTACTGTTATTACTGTTGTTACTACCATTACTGTTGCTATTTTTTGCTCCGCTGTTCTGATTCTGCTTTTTTGTATTGCCCTTTTTACTATTCTTAGAATTTTTACCCTTACTGCCATTTTGTTTTGAACGGTCAAGTTCTAAGAATTCCCTCCAGTCAAATACTGCTTCTACCGACTGGATTGCCACTTCGATCATAGTATCATCTGGTTCTTTTGTGGTAAGTCCCTGAAGCCACATACCTGGCTTGCTTAATATATTAACAACCTTCGAGTCACTCTTACCTGCAAAACGTATAAACTCATAGGATACCCCTGCGATCACCGGTATCAGCAGAATTCTTATCAGATATCTCAGCCATGCCTCATCCACACGGATAAATATAAAGAAAATAATGCTGACAAACATAACAATAAACATAAAACTGGTACCGCATCGTTTATGCTGCTTGGACTGCCATCTTACATTTTCAACGTTTAACTCAAAGCCCTGTTCCAGGCAGTTAATCGTTTTATGTTCCGCACCATGGTACATGAACATCCGTTTAATATCCTTCATCTGAGAGATTGCCACGATATAGGCTACGAATATAAGAATACGAATAACGCCTTCTATGACTGCCAGTAAGGTGTCTGATGGAATCTTTTTACCCAGCAGATTAGCCGTAAAAGCCGGCAGCACAATAAAAATCCCTACTGCCATTAAGATAGCAACGATAAAGGTAAGTCCCATAATAACGTTTTCCGCTTTATCCTTAAATACCTTTGAAAGGGCTTTATCTACTTTGCTTTGTTTTACGTCTTCCTCTTCTTCAAAAAAGCTTGCCGAAAACGTCAAGGTCCTGGTTCCAATTATCATGGATTCGGCAAATGCCACCACTCCGCGGAAAATAGGAAGTTTTAATATCTTATATTTTTCAGCTGCACTGACAAATGTATTTTTTTCTACAACAATCTCATTGTTCGGTTTTCTTACGGCAATGGCATACTGATCTTTATTTTTCATCATTACACCTTCAATTACAGCCTGTCCGCCTATTCCTGATGGTTTCATATACCGCACATCCCTTCTCAAATTTCGCAGCTCTGGGCTGCCAAACAGTATATTACTTATAAATGATTCCCTTATTTTTATCTTGTTCTTATTGTTTAGTTCTTATTGATTTACTCTTATTGATTTGTTCTTATTGATTTGTTCTTATTGATTTATTCTTATTGTTTTATTCTGAATTATTTGTAATATATAAGCACATCAGTTCGTGAATTTAAAAATAGGCTGAGATTACCAAACCTCAACCTGATTTTTAACATTTGATATGTTACCGTCATTCTATTGTTCTTTGCTAAGACCATATCTACGATTGAACTTATCAATAGCACCGCGTGCTGCAGCAGCTTTCTGCTGACCGGTGTAAAATGAATGGCACTTAGAACAAATTTCTACGTGGATATCATTCTTTGTTGAACCAGTAACGAATTCGTTACCACAGTTGCAAACAACTTTTGCCTGGTAATAATTAGGATGGATTCCCTCTTTCATGATTTCACCTCTTCACAAACTAACGTAATTTTTAAAAGGTTGACCTAAGTCAATCTATTATCATCTTTTAAACAGCTTTTTAATTATAGCATAGGTCATCTTCTAATGCAATACCTAAAAAACAATTTTAGTTTTTTTAATCGTTTCAATGAATTCTATATTGGATTTGGTTTTTATAAACATATCTATAATCCGTTCCACGGCATCGTCTGATTTCATGCTGTTAAATGCTTTTCGCATTAAGAAGGTAGCTTCTAATTCAGACTGGTTGAGTAACAAATCGTCCCTGCGGGTACTGGATTTTGTCAGGTCGATGGCCGGGAAGATACGTTTCTCTGATAAATTACGGTCAAGGACTAATTCCATATTACCAGTTCCTTTAAATTCTTCAAATACCACATCATCCATCCTGCTGCCGGTATCAACCAGAGCAGTTGCAAGTATGGTTAAGCTTCCGCCTTCCCTCATATTTCTTGCGGCACCAAAAAAGCGCTTTGGCATATATAGGGCTGCCGGGTCAAGACCACCGGATAAAGTTCTGCCGCTGGCTTGTACGGTTAAATTATAAGCTCTTGCAAGTCTTGTAATACTATCTAGTAATACAACTACATCTTTTTTATGTTCAACCAGACGTTTTGCACGTTCAATAACCATTTCTGAAACACGTTTATGATTATCCGGCAGTTCGTCAAAGGTGGAATAAATTACTTCCACATTCTTGCCTTCTATGGATTCTTTTATATCGGTTACTTCTTCGGGACGTTCATCAATTAAAAGTATAATTAAGCTGATTCCCGGATGATTTTTTGTAATTGCTCTTGCGATTTGCTTTAATAGAGTGGTTTTACCTGCCTTTGGCTGGGATACAATCATTCCTCTTTGTCCCTTACCAATCGGAGAAATTAAATCAACCATACGCATAGATACATTGGAGCCCGGAGTTTCCAGATGAATGCGTTCATTTGGGAATATCGGTGTTAAATCTTCAAATTTCTTACGTCTTTGTGCTTCTGAAGGATGAAAGCCATTCACGCTTTTTACAAATAAAAGAGCACTGAATTTTTCTCCCTGATTACGGATTCTGGTATTACCTACAACGATATCTCCTGTCTTTAGTCCAAATCTGCGGATCTGGGCAGGTGAAACATATACATCATTTTCTCCCGGCAGATAATTATCACAGCGAATGAAACCATAACCATCCGGCATTACTTCCAGAATACCTTCTTTCGTCTCTCCGCTGTCTAACTGTTCAGCTTCTGAAGGAGCCATTACGTTTCGTCTGTTATCCAATTCCTGCTGGCTTCCGGTTCCCCGTTTATAATCTGGTTCTGTCTGCCCCGTTAGATTCTTCCTTGCGTCAGTCTCAGGCTGAATCCCTGCATACCTCTTAATATCCCCTTCCTGAGAAGCTCCGCTGGTTCTTCGATCTGTATCCTGTTGAGACACTGTGTTTTTCCTTATATCCGTTTCCTGTTGATTCAAATTATTTTTCCTTATATCCGTTTCCTGCTGATTCAAATTATTTTTCCTTATATCCGTTTCCTGTTGACTCAAATTATTTTTCCTTATATCCGTTTCCTGCTGGTTCAGATTATTTTTCCTTATATCCGTATCCTGTTGATTTACCGTACTTTTCCTTGTATCTGTATCTTGTTGATTCACCGTACTTTTCCTTGTATCTGTATCTGGCTGGACTGCCATACTTTTTCTTGAATCGGTATCCGGTCGGGCTTTGGTTGTTTTTTTAATCTCAAAATCAGTATCAACAGAACGCTTCTGAGGTTGTGCTGTCTGTTTTACTGAGCTAGATTTTCTCTTTCCTATGGCTTCTGTTTTTATATCTTCTGTTTTTGTATCTTCTGTTTTTGTTTCTTCTGTTTTCGTTCCGGCTGTTCCTTCTGTCCGGTCAGCACTTAAAGCACTGTCTTTCTCAGATTGGAAATCCACCACAGTTTTCTCGTCTGCTTGATCATGCATCACCAATGCATCAATCAATTCTTGTTTCCGTAATGCGGTGATACCTTTAATACCTTTGTTTTTTGCCAACGTTCTAAGCTCTGCTAAGGACATTTCATTATACTGTGCTTCCATGTAATCTTGCTCCTTTACAAGTATAAAATTATTTTAGTTTCAAAAGGGAATGGATTTCGATTTGATCTAGACAGTTCTTATGATTTTTGCACCCAAAATATATTATTAGCCACTATTATACACCTAAAGTTCAGGAAAAAAAAGCTTTTTTTCAAAAATTTTATATATAGGTAGGGTTTCTATACCGGAAAACCCTTTAGATACCGGAAAATGGATAGCAGTTTTAGGCTTGATTTACCATTCTTTAAGTGATATGATAATTTTAGCTTATAAAAATACGATATTAAGGTGGAATTCTCATATGACAAATAGTGAAAAAGCTTTGATGCTGCATGAGGAATGGAATGGCAAAATTGAAACTACAGCAAAATGCACGGTAAAATCCAGAGAAGATTTGGCACTAGCATATACCCCCGGTGTAGCAGAGCCTTGTAAAGTAATTGCAACGGATAAAGAAGCTGCTTATAAATATACATTAAAAGCGAATACTGTTGCAGTAATCTCCGACGGAAGCGCCGTATTGGGTCTTGGTAATATCGGTCCGTATGCCGGAATGCCGGTAATGGAAGGTAAAGCTGTACTCTTTAAAGAATTTGGCGGCGTAAACGCATTTCCCATTTGTCTTGATACCCAAGATACGGAAGAAATCATTAAGACCATCGTTCACATTGCTCCTGCTTTCGGAGGCATCAATCTGGAGGACATCAGTGCTCCCCGCTGCTTTGAAATTGAAAACAGATTAAAAGAATTGTTAGATATCCCTGTGTTCCACGATGACCAGCATGGTACTGCCATCGTTGTTTTAGCAGGTGTTATCAATGCCCTTAAAGTTACTAAAAAATCCAAAGAATCCTGTAAAGTGGTTGTTAACGGAGCCGGTTCTGCCGGAATAGCAATCGCAAAGCTATTATATACCTACGGTTTTAAACATATTACCCTTTGTGACAAAGCAGGAATTCTTTCAAAAGCCTCTAAAGGACTTAACTGGATGCAAAAGCAGATGATGGAAATCACTAATTTATCCGGTAAAGAAGGTTTATTAGCCGATGCCTTAAAGGGTGCCGATATCTTCGTTGGGGTTTCGGCTCCAGGGATTGTAACCAAGGAGATGGTGGCTTCTATGAATTCAGATTCCATTCTATTTGCTATGGCAAATCCGGTACCGGAAATTATGCCGGACCTTGCAAAAGCTGCCGGTGCCAGAGTCGTTGGTACAGGTCGTTCCGATTTTCCCAATCAGGTGAATAATGTAGTTGCTTTTCCTGGCATCTTTAAAGGTGCTTTAGAAGGCAGGGCTAAACAGATTACGGAAGAGATGAAATTAGCCGCTGCCGTTGCTATTGCCGGATTGGTTGCCGAAGATGAATTAACCGAAGATAATATTATGCCTCAGCCCTTTGATCCACGAGTATGCGAAGCTGTCAGCAATGCTGTAAAGACTCATATTAAATAAGTACGGAGAATTTCCTTGAACAATGATTTAAACAACGCAAAACAAACCTTTTGGGGAGATAAACGGTATTATTCCCTGGATTATTATCTGAAACAGGAATTTGGAAGAAAATTATATAAATTGTCCTTAAATGCAGGAATGACCTGTCCAAACCGCGATGGCACCATAGATACCAGAGGATGTATTTTCTGCAGTGAGGGAGGTTCCGGAGAGTTCGCGGCTTCTTCTCTTTTATCCATCACTGACCAGATTGAAACCGCAAAAAAACTGGTATCTTCTAAGCTGGACCGGAATGTCTTACCGGAGAAGGAAGAAAAGCAGGGACAGGCTATGAGCCGGTATATTGCTTATTTTCAGGCGTATACCAACACTTACGGTAATGTTTCTACTCTTCGCAGTATATTTATGGAGGCTATAAGTCATCCGGATATTGCCGTCTTGTCCATTGCCACCAGACCGGATTGTTTAGAGGATGAAATCATAGACCTGTTGACAGAATTAAACCAGATAAAGCCCGTATGGATTGAGCTGGGACTTCAGACCTGCCATGAAGCGACTGCTGAATTTATACGCAGGGGTTATCCCCTTTCTGTTTTTGAAGATGCCGTAAACCGGCTGCGAAAAGCCAGTATATCTGTCATTGTCCATATAATCCTTGGATTACCGGGCGAAAGTGTATCGGATATGCTAAAAACCGTAGCCTATACAGCCTCAATCCCCATACAGGGTGTCAAGCTCCAGTTACTGCATATCTTAAAAAATACAGATCTGGCAGAATACCCCTATCAAGCCTTAACCCTGGAACAGTATGTGGATCTTATTATTAAGAGTCTTGAGCTTCTGCGGGAGACTGTGGTGGTTCACCGAATTACCGGAGACGGTCCAAAAAACCTGCTAATAGCACCTTTGTGGAGCGGTAATAAAAAGTTAGTTTTAAACCGGATCAATCAGGAGCTTAAACTTAAGAATACCTGGCAGGGTAGGTTAACAAAACAAGACTCGTTTTTTTAACCTCCTGATTTACTAGTGTGCCCTACACAAATGGGAGTTAGAATGTCTGACAGTAATGATCTATAGCCTACAGATAGTTTTTAAAATCTTTTAATTTACGCCTGATAAACAGATGATTATAGGAAAGGAGCTGTAATATGCAATCAGATGCCTTTACATTGTACAAATTAATTATTTTGTTTTTATTGGACAAGGTGGATTTTCCATTAACCAATGCGCAGTTATCCAACTTTATTTTAGAAAAGGACTATACCAACTATTTTAATATTCAGCAATCCATAGCCGAATTAATTGAAGCAGAATTCCTGACTGTTGAAACCATCGGTCACAGTTCCCACTACCGGATTACCGATTCTGGAAGGGAAACCCTCTCCTTTTTTGGTTACATGATATCCAATGCAATCCAATCAGACATTTTGGATTATTTAAAAAAGAACAAGTACTCCTTAAGAGATGAAGTATCCAGTCTATCCGAATATTATGAGGCGAAAAAAGGCGAGTTTATGGTACGTCTGCGGGTTGTGGAAAAAGAGGAGTCAATCATCGATCTTAATATTGCAGTTCCAACCAAAGAAGATGCAATAAAGATTTGCGATAATTGGCGTACCCAGAGTCAGCAGATTTATGCTTATGTGCTAAGTAATTTATTGAAGGAAGATTTGTAGACCTTTAAGAAAGTAAATGACGCATGGACCTAGAGTACCCTGCCTTCGTTTTGGGAATTATCTTTTTTCCTGGGGTACTGTTGCATTTTATTATAATAAGCCTTTAAAAGGGCGAGGCTGTTACAAAATTCAAAGAAAAAATTACTTGTGAGTGAATTAACCCCCAGGTTCGTTAATCTTAAACTTTTATAATAGCCCCACCCTTTTATCAGAATACTTGCCTGCTTTCAAAGCTGATATTGTAAAATATTATTTATCTGTTGTTCCCATAATTGATACTCTGTTGCTTCTCTTGTTCTCTATTGTTGTCCCTCTATCGAGACTCTATTGCTATTCCCTTGTATTTCTATCTTTTTCCGTTGTTTCTCTAGTGTTGTTCCCTGTTTCTCCAGCGTTACTCTGTTTGTTCTTCTATCGTTACTTCCTCTTTCGATAGTTTGCCTTCAATACAAGCCCATATATCCTCCCTGCCTTGTTTGGACAGAGACGAATAAGGAATAATTCTGGTAGAAGGCGATGCATTTAACCCTTTTCTGATGGTTTTTACCTGCTTATCAATCTGGCTTCTGTTGATTTTATCTAACTTCGTAGCAATAATTACCGGTTGGTAGCCCTGATAAACAATCCATTCATACATATTCCGGTCATTGGCAGAAGGGTCATGCCGTATATCAATCAATAGAAAGATGACTTTTAACTGATCTGAGGTCTTAAGATATTTTTCAATCATCTTACCCCATTTTTCCTTTAAATCTTCCGAAACCTTGGCATATCCGTAGCCGGGAAGATCCACGAAGTAAATTTCTTCATTAATATTATAAAAGTTAATCGTCTGTGTCTTACCCGGCTGGGCAGAGGTCCTTGCATAGGACTTGCGGTTCATCAGTCCGTTAATCAAAGAAGACTTGCCTACATTAGACTTGCCTGCAAAAGCAAACTCCGGCTTCTCATTCCTTGGCAAAGTACTGGTAATCCCACAAACTGTTTCTAAATTCACACTTTTTACATGCATTATTTTTTACTCCCATTTCCCTAACTTGTAGTTCCCTGATAATTTATACACAGAAAAGCGTAGAAGCAAGAATGATAATTTCGCTTATTAACGACACCGTATACAAATTATGAGAACTACAACTAGTATTCTTGCAACATATCCGTATTTATTTTCTGCAAGCACCTCAGGTTTTTATTCTAATTAACCGGCCAGAGCATTTGTCAATACTTCTTCCATTGTATTTACAAATTTCACACTGATTCCGTCTAAAATTTCTTCGGATAATTCTTCGATATCCTTTTTATTCTGCTTTGGAACTAATACCAGTTTAATCTTAGCAGCTTTTGCCGCAAGAATCTTCTCCTTTAAACCACCAATTGGCAGTACCCTGCCTCTAAGGGTGATTTCTCCGGTCATAGCGATATCCGCGCGGACGGCTTTCTTAATAATTGCCGATAACATAGCTGTTGCCATGGTTATTCCGGCAGAAGGACCATCCTTTGGAACTGCTCCTTCCGGTATATGAATATGGATGTCATGACTATCAAAATAATCATCTTCAATCTCATATACTTTACTGATAGAACGTATATAGCTAATTCCGGCCCTTGCAGATTCCTTCATTACATCACCTAGATGCCCGGTCAATTCAAACTTCCCTTTGCCCGGCATAACATTTACTTCAATCTGTAAAGTGTCTCCGCCTACGCTTGTCCAGGCCAGACCTCTTACTATACCGATTTCATCCTTCTCATTGGCAGTCTGAAACGTATACTTTTCATTGCCAAGATATTTGCTTAGGTTCCTATCATTTACATGGACTTTCTGGATTCCGTCCGAAATGACCTCTTTGGCGGCTTTTCTGCAGATTTCCCCGATTTTTCTTTCCAGGTTACGGACACCGGCTTCTTTCGTATATCCAGTAATTACACGGTTTAAGGCTTTATCGGAGATACTTAACTGCTTACGGTTTAACCCGTTCTTATTGATCTGCTTCGTAATTAGATGTTCCTTTGCTATATGCATCTTTTCATTTTCCGTATAACTGGTCACCTCGATTAATTCCATTCTATCCAGTAGAGGTCTTGGAATAGACTGAACGGAGTTTGCCGTAGCAATAAATAATACTTCAGATAAATCCACCGGCAGTTCGATATAATGATCCACGAATTTATTATTCTGTTCTGAATCCAGGACTTCTAAAAGTGCCGATGAGGTGTCACCCTTATAATCACTGCTGACCTTGTCGATTTCATCTAAGAGCATGAGGGGATTCTTAACACCTGCATTTTTGATTCCACTTACAATCCTGCCGGGCAAAGCTCCTATATAGGTTCTTCTATGCCCTCTGATTTCGGCTTCATCCCTTACACCGCCAAGGCTGATTCTGACATACTCTTTGTTCAGGGCTTTTGCTACGGAACGGGCTATGGATGTCTTTCCGGTTCCGGGCGGTCCCACCAGACATAATATGGGACTTTCTCCTTTTTTCGTCAGAATCCGTACGGCCAGGAATTCAAGAATCCTTTGTTTTACTTTCTCAAGTCCGTAATGATCTTCATTCAGAATTTTTTCCGCATGGTTGATATCGGTTTTATCTTCTCCTGCCTTGTCCCAGGGGAGCGCTAACAAGGTTTCAATATACCCCCTTGAAACTGAACTTTCTGAAGAATTCCCGGATAAATTCTTAAAACGTTCTATTTCCTTAATAATTTTTTCTTTTATTTCATCCTTTGCTATAAGGTTTTTTACTGTCTCCAGGTAATTATCCGCATCCGTCTGGGTATTCGACTCACCAAGTTCTTCACGAATGATTTTAAGCTGTTCCCTTAAAATATATTCTTTCTGGTTTTTATCTACCTTTTCTTTTACTTTATTCTGCAAGTCTTTCTTAATTCTTAAGATTTCAATCTCTTCTGTAAGAATGACTGTTATTTTCTGATACCGTTCAAGCAGGTCTACTGCTTCAATTAAACTTTGTTTATCTTCAACGGAAAGGGGTATATTAACAGCAATCTGGTCTATTAATTCTTCCAGTTCCACTAACTTCATAAGCTGTTTTATTATTTCCTTCCCTATTTTCGCATTCTCTATAAAATATACTTCTAATATGTCTCTTAAGCCTCTGAGCATAGCTTTTTTTTCAGAACTTGTTATCCGGTTTTCACTGCTGTCCTTTAGAAGACCGATTTCACCAAGGAGAAAGGGTTCTTCTTCTATCAGGCTTTCTAATTGAGCCCGTTCTGTTCCTGAAACTAAAACTCGTATCACATTACCAGGTAATTTAATAATCTGTTTTACTTCTGCTATTGTTCCTATTTGAAATAAATCCTCCTGACCCGGAGTTTCTGTCTCTGAATCCCGCTGGGTCAGAAGCAGTACTAACTGATCATTTTCCATTGCATTTTCAATTGCTTCAATGGACATTTTGCGATTTACATCAAAATGAATCAACATGCCGGGCAGAACTGCCATACCTCTTAATGCTACAACAGGAACCCTCCTACTATATTCACTCATCTTAACCTCCACCTACCTGTGTTTGAGTCATTGGCTAAACCCTGTTTTGGCTGCCATCTTAAGTTAAAGGGACTGCCTTAAAATGCCTTTATTATCGAATCCATGAACTTCACTACATTTAACCCATGAAGTTAGTTGGAACAATAAAGGTATTTTAAGACAGCCCCCTGTCTATAAATGTTTAAGCAATCTCGTTACTATTCTTTTTCGGTACCCGTTTCGATATCGGCTTTCTTGGCTGATTATCCTCTGAGCTAATTAAAGTAGGCAAGGTTCCACCTTCCGCAGCTTCTTTGGTAATAATACACTTCAAGACTTGTGTATCCGATGGGACTTTATACATAGAATCCATCATTACGGATTCCATAATAGCTCGCAACCCTCTTGCTCCTGTTTTTCTCTCAAGGGAACGCTTCGCTATCACACGGATTGCTTCCTCGTCGAATTCCAGTTCAACTCCATCTAATTCAAACAGCTTTTTATACTGCTTTACAATTGCATTCCTTGGTTCCGTGAGGATACGGACTAATGCTTCTTCATCCAGTAAATCTAAGGCAACCATAACAGGTACACGGCCTACAAATTCCGGAATCAAACCATACTTCACGAAATCCTGGGGCATTGCCTGCCTGAACAGTTTTCCGATATTCTCTTTAATACCCTGAGATATCTCTGCATTAAATCCGATGGATTTTTGTCCGGTTCTCGCTTCAACAATTTTCTCCAGTCCGTCAAAGGCTCCGCCGCAGATAAATAAAATATTGGTCGTATCTATCTGGATAAATTCCTGATGGGGGTGCTTTCTTCCGCCTTGCGGAGGAACAGAAGCAACCGTGCCTTCCAGGATTTTTAACAATGCCTGTTGTACACCTTCTCCGGATACATCACGAGTGATGGAAGTGTTCTCAGATTTTCTGGTGATTTTATCTATTTCATCAATATATATAATTCCGTGTTCCGCTCTCTCTACGTCAAAATCAGCAGCCTGAATTAACTTTAACAGGATATTTTCAACATCTTCTCCAACATAACCTGCTTCTGTTAAAGCTGTGGCATCTGCAATTGCAAAAGGCACATTTAGTAATTTAGCAAGCGTCTGAGCCAGGAAAGTTTTACCGGAACCAGTTGGTCCTATCATAAGGAGATTACTCTTTTGTAATTCCACATCCAAATCTCTTCCTGCCAATACACGTTTATAATGGTTATAAACGGATACCGACAGAACTTTTTTGGCATCTTCCTGTCCAATTACATATTGATCCAAAAAGTTCTTGATTTCCGTAGGTTTTAATAAATTGATGTCCGCATCCTGAACGGTTTCATCAAATTCTTCTTCTACGATTTCGGAACAGATTTCAATACATTCGTTGCATATATATACATTACCGGGACCCGCTATCAGTTTTCTGACCTGATCCTGGGTTTTATTACAAAAGGAACATCTTACCTGTTTTCTTTCATCAGTTCTGTTTGCCACCCAATTATCAACTCCCTTCTTTTAGTTATCCTTAATTACCTGCTGGTAATTACACTGTCAATAAGACCATAGGCTTTCGCTTCTTCTGCGGTCATGTAATAATCTCTTTCGGTATCGATTTCGATTACATCAAGAGGTTTGCCGGTGTTGGCAGCAAGTATCTCATTTAATTTCTTTTTGGTCTTTAATATATTCTCTGCCACAATCTTAATATCGGTTGCCTGACCCTTTGCACCGCCGGAAGGCTGATGGATCATAACTTCTGCATTGGGAAGAGCAAATCTCTTACCCTTTGCACCGCCGGATAAAAGGAAGGCACCCATGCTGGCAGCCATACCGATACAGGTAGTGGATACGTCACATTTGATGTAATTCATTGTATCATAGATAGCCATACCTGCTGTAACAGAACCACCGGGGCTGTTAATATACAGATTAATATCTTTATTTGGGTCTTCTGACTCTAAAAACAATAACTGAGCTACAATTATGCTTGCTGAAACATCAGAAACTTCTTCTCCCAGGAATATAATTCTATCTTTTAATAATCTGGAATAAATGTCGTAGGATCTTTCACCACGGCTTGTTTGCTCAATGACATAAGGTACTAAACTCATAGTAAATCCTCCTTTTCTTTATCAGGCTATAAAGATGCAGCACCGCTTAAAGTTTATTTATTAAACTTCAACAGCAGCTTCGACAATAAGGTCGACTGCTTTTTGTACAGCCATATCCATTACGATTTGTTCTTTTTCTTTTTCGCTGATTAATTCTTTCAACTTATCGACTTCCATCTTATAAGTTTCTGCCATCTGTGTGAGTTCTTTTTCTACGTCCTCATCAGCTACGGTAATATTTTCAGCTTTTACAACTGCTTCCAGTACTAATCTGCTCTGAATTCTCTTAACAGCCTGAGGTCTCATCTGGTCAAATAATTTTGCACTGTCTAACCCTGTAAACTGGAAGTACTGTTCTATGGTCAAGCCCTGAGATTGGATTCTCTGTGCAAAATCGTCTGCCATTTGTCTTACCTGAGTTTCAATCATGGCATCCGGGATTTCCATAGTAGCTTTTTCAATGATTTTATCTACTACTTTATCTTCTTTTGCAGTTTTGGCTTCTTTTTCTTTCTTTTCTAAGATTGTAGCTTTTACATCAGCTTTGTATTCTTCTAACGTATCAAATTCAGATACATCCTGTGCAAATTCATCATCTAATTCCGGTAATTCCTTTGCTTTGATTTCTTTCACTTTTACTTTAAATAATGCAGGCTTTCCAGCTAATTCAGCCGCATGGTATTCTTCCGGGAAAGTAACATTAACTTCTGTTTCTTCACCGATAGCTTTACCGATTAACTGATCTTCAAAGGTATCGATAAAGGAATGGGAACCAATGGTTAAGGAATAATCTTCTGCTTTTCCGCCTTCAAAAGGTACGCCGTCAACAAATCCTTCAAAATCAATTACAGTCATGTCTTTATCCGCAACCGGTCTGTCTTCCACATTGATAACTCTGGAGTTCTGGTCTCTTACTTTATCGATTTCAGCAGTGATTTCTTCTTCTGAAACTTCTACTAAAGTCTTTTCTACTTCAATTCCTTTATAGTCGCCTAAGGTTACTTCCGGTTTTACAGCAACTTCTGCTGTAAAAATAAAGGATTTGCCTTTTTCTATCTGAACAACATCGACTTCTGGTCTGGATACGATATCTAATCCACTTTCTTCAGCAGCTTTATCATAAGCATCCGGTATTACGATATTGGCAGCATCTTCATAGAATATGCTTGGTCCATATAATTTTTCAATGATTGCACGGGGAGCTTTTCCTTTTCTGAAACCCTGAACGTTGATTTTGCCTTTATTTTTTACATAAGCTTTCTGAATGGCGGCTTCAAACTCCTCAGCAGTCGCTTCTATGGTCAGCTTCACCATATTTTTCTCTAATTTTTCAACTTGTAAACTCATTACTGATTTCCTCCTTAAATATGTGAACGTATATTCCTGATACGATCCCAGTTAATTTTTTCGTCAATGTATTTTTCACTGGCTCCTATAGTAATAACGAAGAACATTAAAATCCGTATAAAACAGGGCAGATTCCCACTCTGACGTTTTGACATTAGTATATTATAACATAGCTGTTCTGTAAATACCATATTTTTTTATTATTCATTTCTGATATGACCTTGTTCTCTCAAGACTTCCACCACATGGTCCACATGTTGTTTGCAAAGTTCATTACTTTTTGCCTCTACCATAACTCGTATTACCGGTTCCGTACCACTTTCCCTGACTATGATTCTTCCTTCCTCACCAAGTTCTTTCGTAACCTGTTCTACAATTTCTTTTACTTTTTCATCTTCCCTGGCAGCTTTTTTATCTTTTACTTTTACATTGACCAAAAGCTGAGGATAAATATATACTTCTTTGATCAAATCGGAAAGTTTCATTTTCTTTTCTAAGATAACCTCCATAATTTTAAGGGAAGTTAGTATGCCGTCACCAGTAGTTGCATGCTTACTAAAGATAATATGCCCGGATTGTTCTCCGCCAATGGAATGACCATATTCCAGCATGTTTTCATAGACGTATTTATCACCTACGGCAGTTTTCGTATATCCGATTCCCTTTTCATCCAGAGCCTTGTATAAACCGAGGTTGGACATAATGGTAGTTACCACGGTGTTATTGTTTAATTCACCGCGTTCCTTCATATATAAACCGCAGATATATAATATTAAGTCTCCGTCTATAATATTGCCCTTATCATCCACCGCTAAACAGCGATCTGCGTCGCCGTCAAAGGCAAAACCTACATCCAGCTTATTCTCGATAACATAGTTTTGTAGGGTTTCCATATGGGTGGATCCGCAGCCATCGTTTATATTAGTACCATTTGGTTCATTGTGGATGGTAAAGGTTTTGGCTCCAAGGGCGTCAAATACACCTTTTGCTATGGTGGAGGCGGAACCGTTAGCACAGTCAAGCCCTACCCTCATACCGCTAAAGGATCTGGTGGCAAGAGATATTAAGTATCCGATATAACGGTTTCTTCCTATATAATAATCAGTCGTTCTTCCAATCTTCTCACGTTTTGCAAAAGGGATGTCTTCTCCCGTACCGTCTATGTACTTTTCAATCAGATCCTCTACTTCTGCTTCTAATTTATATCCGCTGCCGTTCAATATTTTTATTCCGTTATCGTAATATGGATTATGGCTTGCCGATATCATAATGCCACAGTCATAATTCTCGCTTCTTATTAAATAAGAAACACTGGGGGTACTGGTTACATGTAAAAGGAATACATCCGCACCACTTGCCGTAAGCCCGGAAACCAGGGCGTACTCAAACATGTAACTGGATCTTCTTGTATCCTTTCCAATTACTACATTTGCTTTATGGTCTTTTCCGTAATAGTACCCTAAAAACCTTCCTACTTTATAGGCATGCTCTACCGTTAAGTCTACATTGGCTTCTCCACGAAAACCATCTGTTCCAAAATATTTACCCATATTCTAACTCCTTTTATCTGAAATTCGATTCAAGTAATTGATAAGCAATATTGCTTCTATATACCATTCATTTCATACAATTCAAGAACAAAAGCCTGACATAAGGCAGCTTACGTATCGGAACTGTATTTTCCCTTCGTATGCAAAGCATATAACCGATTGTAACATAACCTGGTAATTATCGCAACAGATTCTGTTTCAAGGGTTTTTAAGTTAAAGTTGCTACTTTTCTATCATATGCTTGATTTAGGTCTTTGCTCCTTTTGATAATAAAAAACATCATCTGTAGTATATTCCTGAAGTTCTGTTTTAAACAGAGTTTCAATCCTATATACAGATGATGTGAATAGGGTTAACTTATAAAGCAATTATGCAGCATCTGTTGTATAATTTAAGTTAACGGTTTTGCAATAAATCTTTTTCGCTTAGAAAGAACCTCCGGACATGGATTCTTCTTGTCTTCTAATCATACGTTTTACCATTTCACCGCCAACAGATCCATTCTGTGCACTGGTTAAATCACCGTTGTATCCTTGTTTTAAAGGTACACCGATTTCAGATGCAACTTCCATTTTAAATCTGCTGAGTGCTTCTTTAGCCTGAGGTACTTCTGCTCTGTTAGAACCGCTGTTGTTACTTGCCATAATAATTCACCTCCACGATAAGATTGTTGTATCAACTAATTACTTGCTTAAAACAAGATACCAATTGATTAGATAAATGATTTGTTTTAAGAATCATTTATCATAGTAATATTGTTAACAGAAGAGGGAAATATTATAATGGTAAGTAATGGAACTATTTTTTATTTTTCTCTTATTAATATAGTTTTTGATTATGGTTTCTTAATTATTAAAAAAATTGAAAAAGACCATCTATTAAATCAGAATACTAATTGTCCCTTTTCCTTCATATACTGTATAAACTGTTAGGAACAAGGTACTTTATGAATGAAATACTGTCTGTAATCAAAGATATAAATAAACTCCTTTGGAATGGTCCCATGCTTCTTATTCTTTTAGCCACTCATCTTTTTCTTACCTTCCGTTTGAAATTCATTCAAAAAAAAATCGGCAAAGGTATTCGTCTATCCACCAAGTCAGACTCTGGTGAAGAGGGTGAAACCAGCAGTTTTGCTGCACTTACCACCACCCTTGCGGCTACACTTGGAATTGGAAACATTATCGGAGTATCTACTGCTGTTGCTATGGGAGGTCCTGGTGCAATCCTCTGGATCTGGCTGACCGGTGTTCTTGGCATGGCAACTACTTACGCCGAATGTTATCTGGGAATTCAGTACCGGCGTATCGGTAAAGACGGAACCTACTCCGGCGGTCCGATGTACGTGTTAGAAAACGGTCTTCATTCCAAACCTTTAGCTGTAATATACTGCTTTTTTACCCTGGCAGCTTCCTATGGTGTGGGCTGTTCCACCCAATCTAATTCCATTACGGATGTTACCTCTAATTTATGGGGATTTTCACCTTACCTTGTCGGTTTTATCACTGCCTTATTTACAGGTCTTGTTATTATCGGCGGAATAAAATCCATCGGTAATATTTGTACCAGGCTGGTTCCGGCCATGGGATTCTTTTATATACTGGCTTGTCTTGTAATTCTGGTGCTGAATTACCGCTATCTGCTTCCGGCCATACAATTAATTGTCCGTTCGGCCTTTCTTCCCAGTGCTATGGTAGGCGGTTTTATTGGCAGTACTATTAAAACTGCTGCCAGATATGGGATTGCCAGAGGACTCTTTACCAATGAAGCCGGTATAGGAACTGCCGCAATTGCTGCCGCCAGCGCCAAAACCGATAATCCTCATAATCAGGCTCTGGTATCTATGAGCGCTACCTTTTGGGATACCGTGGTTATGTGCGGCGTTACCGGTCTTGTTATTGTCTCCAATATTTTAAAAAATCCTCTTTCAGCAAAGGGTGCTTCTGCCTCGGAGCTTACAACAATTGCCTTTGAGCAGATACCTTTTGGCAGATACATATTAGGTCTGTCCATAATTGCCTTTGCTACCGCAACCTTAATCGGCTGGTCTTATTTCGGAGAAAAAGCGGTAGTCTACCTCTTCGGAAAAGAAGGAATAGGAACCTACCGCATTTGTTATATTGTTATGATATTTATCGGAGCCATACTGTCTCTGGAATTTGTATGGGAATTGTCCGACCTATTAAATGCTTTTATGATTATTCCAAATGTTCTCTCCATTTGGCTATTATACCGTGGTATTAGATGTACTGAATAGCAGCGGCAATTTTATCTGCTGTTTCCTTATCCTTTAATTTTTCGATAATCGCTAAGGAAAACAAAATAGAAACTCCCATACCTTTACCGGTAATAATATTGTCATCTGCTTCTACTTTATTACCGGTAACCTGTGCTCCCTTAAGGGAGTCCTCAAAACCTGGAAAACAAGTAGCTTTCTTTCCCTGTAAGATTCCAGCCATTCCCAGCACACTTGGAGCGGCGCAAATCGCTGCAATATTTCTTCTTTCTTCATTAAACTGTTTTAACAAGGTAACCAGCTCCTGGTGTTCGGCAAGGTGCCTGGTACCAGGCATACCTCCCGGAAGTATCAGCATGTCCCCCTTGCTGTAATCGGATTCCCCATAGTTCTCATCTGCTTCTATCTTTATATTATGGGAACTTATGACTTGTTTCGTACCGGTAATGGATACCATACAGATGTCTATTTGTGCCCTTCTTAATAAGTCAACGACGGTAAGTCCTTCGATTTCTTCAAATCCGTCTGCTAAAAAAATATATACCATATAATCACTCCTTTTTGATTTTATTATACCATTCCTTTTATGATTGACAAGCTTAACTTTTGGTATCTATGAGATATTGCATGAAGGAAGAAACAGCAAAGGGGTCCGGCAGTATCCTGGTATGCATGTAAATTTATTGTATCGGGAAGGTTCCTCATGGCACTTAAACTTGGTGAATTGCGCCAAGGAGGAAAAGAACAACTGTCTGAACGAAGTGGGTTTTGTTCTTTTCCTCCTGCTTTAAGCAGTTCACCAAGTTTTAGTGCCATGAGGGTTCTTTCCCTACAATAAATTTACATGCATACCAGGATACTGCCGGACCCCTTTGCTGTTTCTTCTTTTATGGGCTTACCACGCAAAGTACCTAAGCAACTTGTCATGGCACTATTTGCAATGTTTGAAGCATTATTATGATATTTTAGCAAAAAAATGTTTTGTATAATTATACAAAGAATTATTTCATAAGCATATAGAGGCAGGTATTAAGAAAGGCATCTATACATGTTCTAAAACTTAAACAGGAAGAATGAAACTTGTTTCACTTTTATTATTTGTCAGTTTCGCAGGAGAACTTGCAATATACACTTTGTATAAGATTTGAAAGAAAATATTATGATAGAAAGGATGCCACATTGTGGCTGTGTCACAAGTAATTTTGTGATGCAATTGGTGCAAATATGAAAATTGTCGTGCTTGCGGGGGGTTTAAGTCCGGAGCGGGAGGTTTCCCTTTCTTCCGGAAGCTTAATAGCCAATTCCTTAATGGAATCCGGTCATGAGGTTTTGCTTCTAGACGTTTATGAGGGCTTTCAGGATTATGTTAAAGATTTAAACCAGTTGTTCTCAAAGCCCTGGGAAGGTAAAAAATATAGTTATACCGTCTCGGAACAGGAACCGGATTTAAATGAAATTAAAAAGAGAAATAATAATCAGGCAGCCCTCATTGGAAAGAATGTATTAGAGTTGTGCCGACTGGCCGATGTAGTATTTATCGCCTTACATGGTTCCATGGGTGAAAACGGACAGATTCAGGCTACCTTTGATAATTTTGACATAAAATATACAGGAACCGGCTATATCGGCAGTTTACTAGCTATGGATAAAGATCTTACCAAGAAACTGCTGGTTCAGGCAGGCATTCCTACAGCAGACTGGATTTTATATGATATAACAGATAAGTGCTTTGAAAAAAGCAGCAAATATGATACTATAATAAATGGTAATAAAATTATTACCGATACTACTTCGAATGCTTGTAATCATATAATAGATAGTCTCGTTTATAGTCCAATGGATGACAACCAAGTAGCTGATAGCATTATAACTGAAAGCCAGATAACGGATAGTCAAATAGCCGTAACAGATTTAGCACTCCGTGATTATAGTAAGATTACTGGCAAAATAGGTTTTCCCTGTGTAATTAAACCTTTAAGCTGCGGTTCCAGTATTGGTGTTTCTATTGTAAATAATACGGAGGAGTTAGAAAAAGCCTTACATTATGCCGCTGCCTATGAAAAAACGGTTTTAGTGGAAAAGATGATAAGAGGAAGAGAATTTTCCGTAGGCATATTGGATAAAGAAGCACTGCCGGTCATAGAAATTATTCCTATTCAAGGTTTTTATGATTATAAAAATAAATATCAGGGTGGTCTGACGAAGGAAGTATGCCCTGCTGATTTATCTCCTGAACTGACCGCTAAATTACAGAATCTAGCTCTAGGAGTCCATAAGACTTTAAGACTCGGAGATTATTCCAGGATTGACTTTATCTTAGATGAATCAGGTGAATTCATCTGCCTGGAAGCCAATACCCTGCCCGGTATGACACCAACCAGTTTAATTCCTCAGGAAGCAAAGAGTAAAGGAATATCTTACAATGAACTTGTATGTACCATTGCCAGGCTGCCTTTTAAAAATTAGTTGAACCCGGAAGCTAAGTATATTACTTTAACTTTATTATATATTGTTCCTGTTAATAGACGGCTGCAACCTCTTTCTTGCAGCCGTTCTCATCTCATTTACATTATGTATTGAATTCTACCAGGGCAGTTTATAATTGATAGGTTTAAATTTGTGTTTCATATTTGAGTATGCAGCAGTCCTTATTGTTCCAAAAGATATTAAGAGTCTATACGTTTAACTCTCCTTTATGAAAGACAAGCAGACTGAAATTGATTGAGAGGATTACATATGAACAAAGTCAAGGAATTTATTATTAAGGATAAGAAATACGTTTTAATTACAGACTTTAAACATGAGGAGCATTACCGTGCCAGTTTTAACCGCCTCACGAATAAGACCTATGGATTTGATTTTGAAAAGTGGTATCAGGCAGGTTGGTGCAAAGATAATTATATTCCCTACTCTTTCCTTTATGAAAATGAGATTGTTGCTAACGTTTCTGTTAATCCTATGGAATTTATGGTTCAGGGCAAGGCTATTAAGCCTATACAGCTTGGAACCGTTATGACGGAAAATTCCCACCGCAATCAGGGATTAATCCGTCTATTAATGAATGCTATTTTAGAAAAATATGAAGAATCTCATGACTTTATTTATTTATTTGCCAATGACAATGTTCTTGACTTCTATCCAAAATTTGGATTTGAGAAAGTACAAGAATATGAATACAGCAAATCTTATAAATTTAATAAGGATTCCGATACCTGTCATAAGAATTCTTTAACATTCCGTAAGCTTCATATTGATCAGGAAATGGACAGAAATCTGTTCCTTAAGTTAATTCATGGCCGGTACCCAAATGCCCGGGTTTCCATGGTCAATAATAACGAACTGATTATGTTTTACTGTGATTCTTTTATGAAAGACGATATCTATTATATTGATGCCCTTGATACGGCTGTTATTGCCCAGTTTGATAATGACCAGGTAGTAATCACTGATGTATTTAGTGAAAAAGCAGTAGATTTAGAGGTTGTTATCAATACCATGATAAATACTGCTTCTGCTATTCATACTGCTTCCAAGGCAGCAATCACTGAAAGTGTTATATCCAATGACATAACACAAGACAGTGACAGACAAATACGTCTTGGTTTTACTCCCCTTAAGGAGGCTTCCTTTACCCGTGAATTAATTAAGGATGCGGATACCACCCTTTTCGTCCGGGGAAACAATATTCTTTCGACAAAAGCCCTTTTGAATTATTCCATGTTTCCCCTGTTATCACACGCTTAGAATAGATGAAGTTTTATCTTAATTCGAAGAACAACCAAACAGTTTTCTAGATTGACACGAATAATGATTGTAACTTTTTAGTCTTAGTTTTTAATATTGGTTCATTAGCTTATATACAGACTGCCTGCCCATATAGGCAGTCTTTTCCTCATCAACTGTCATAAGCCTGCCGTCTTTGGCTGCAATTTCGCCCCCAATCATAGTAAGAGCTGCATTTCCTTTGATTCCAATGGTTCCAAGCATGGATTTGGGATCAAAATCTGCACCTGTAAGTTCAGGATTGTTACTGTTTATCATGAACAAATCCGCCATTTTTCCAACAGAAAGCTGCCCAATATCCTTACGTCCAAGGACTCTTGCACTTCCTGCGGTTGCAAGCTTTAAGATATCATACCCTGATGGAGCAGCTTTACTTGAGTTCAGCCGATGAAGCAAATAAGCTACCCTGATTTCCTCTAACAGATTAGAACCGTCATTGCTGGCACTGCCGTCTACTGCAAGACCTACCGGAACATTTAGTTTTAGCATGTCAGGTATTCTTGCAATTCCTGAGGATAATTTCATATTAGAGATGGGACAATGGGCAATACCGGTACCGGTGTCTGCCAACAGTTTTAACTCCGCCGTATTAAAATGGATGCCATGGGCAAACCAGACATCTTTCCCAATCCAACCCAATTCACTCATATATTCCAAGGGTCTCATATTATACTTTTCAAGGGTATAGGTTTCTTCGTCAAGAGTTTCTGCCAAATGGGTATGGAGTCTTACCCCCAGACTCCTGGCAAGAACTGCACTTTCCTTTAACAGGTCTGCAGATACACTAAATGGAGAACAGGGTGCCAATGCCACCTGCTTTCTGGAACCAGCTTCTTTATTATGATATTGTCTGACCAGTCTTTCACTGTCATTTAGTATGGAATCAATGTCTTGTACTACAGAATCCGGTGGTAATCCTCCGTCCTTCTTGCTTAAATCCATACTGCCCCGGGAGGCATGAAACCGGATACCTAACTGTTCTGACGCTTCAAACTGTACATCAATTAACCTGCTTCCGGTTTTATGAGGAAATACATAATGATGGTCAAAACAGGTAGTACAACCATTCTTAATCAGTTCTCCCATTCCAAGCAAGGAGCTGTATCTTATGACCTCTTCATCAAGGTTCTTCCAGATTTCATAAAGTGTCTTTAACCAGTCAAAGAGTTCTAAATTCTGTACCTGGGGAAGATTTCTTGTAAAGTACTGGTATAGGTGGTGATGGGTATTGATTAGTCCCGGATAGACAATCATATCTTTTCCGTCTATGATTTCCTCCAGGCCATCTTCAGCTTTTGTTCCAGATACCTGGTTGCCAATTTCTTTTATCACTCCGTCCTCAATGTAGATAAAGCCCTCCGGTATTAGTCTGTCTTCCTCATCACAGGTTACGATATATTTTATGTTTTTAATTAAAACTTTTTTCATGGTTTCCTCCTATTGCATATCCCTGGCTGGTCTGGGATACTGCCACAAATAAGAATGTGTGAAAGATGCTCAGTGTGGCAACCTTTTTCATTATAAATTTCTTTCACACTTTTCTCCTCATTGATTTGCTATTGATACTTGATAAAATCAGCTTTTTAGGCTGTGATGAAAGTTTGATTGTGATATCTTTTCTAAGCCTAAATTTCTGAAGCTGAATTCACTAATGATTTTTTCATGTGATAAAGCAAGAGTAAAAAAGCATAAACTCCTCGCTTTGCTCGTCAAACAGTATGCTTTTTTACTCTGAGCCACATGAAAAAGTCATAAGTGAATTTTTCAGATTCAGAAATTTAAGCTTAGATAAGATATCACAATCAATGCTTTCAATTCAGGTTTTGTTAAGCTGATTTTATCAAGTAGGTTTAGGTTTTGGCAAAAGCGGCTTGTATTCCATTATTGTCTGAAATACAATGCCGCTTTTTTTGATATAAGAAATAATTCTTATTTACATATGAGTAATTTACCAAGGAATTAATTTATTAAGCCAATTGCCCCAGAAGTATGAAATAAAGAACTAAATTGGACATTTACAAATTACTGTTAACGAATCGCTGTTAACTAATTACTGTTTTCTGCTAGCTTCTTTAATTACCTGTCTTCTCTGAAATATGCTTCGCCAAGACTTGCAGGGGGTTGATTTTCCTGTTTATTGCGTTTGCTGGTTAGTATTAATACGATAATAGTTACCACATAAGGCAGCATCTTGCATAGTTCCTGGGTTGCTCTTGTTAGTCCCGGCAGATAGATATAGAGGATATAGAGTCCGCCAAAGAGGAAGGAGCCCCAGATTGCATTGACCGGTTTCCAAAGTGCTAAGATTACTAATGCGATTGCTAACCAGCCTCTGTCACCGAAACCATTGTTGGTCCAGGTACCGCCTAGGTATTCCATAACAAAGTATAAACCGCCAAGACCGGCTATTGCTGCACCGGATACGGTAGCAATGTATTTATATCTGGATACGTTGATGCCGGCTGCATCTGCGGTTGCCGGATCTTCACCGATTGCTCTTAAGTTTAGACCTTTTCTGGTTCTTTTTAGAAAATAGGTAAGTAATACAGCAAGTATGACAGATAGATAAGTTAAAAAGCCATAGGAAAACAGTACATCTCCGATTACTGGTATCTCTGAAAGCCCTGGTATTCTTGCTCGAAAGGCTGCTGCGGTGGTTTTTACGGAGATTTGGCCCACACCGCCGGCAAGCTTTGAGATAGAACCGCCGAAGAAGTTACCAAAGCCAACACCAAAGGTGGTTAATGCCAGACCCACAACATTCTGATTTGCCCGGAGGGTTATGGTCAATATGCTGTAGATCAAACCTCCAAAGGCTGAAGCTAAAAGTGTTACGAGGATTGAAATCACTAAGCCTGCAAACGCATTGGGGTGTTCTGTGGATTTCTCATAAAAGAAGGCTCCCATAAGTCCTGATATACCGCCCATATACATAATTCCGGGAATCCCAAGGTTTAAGTTTCCGGATTTTTCCGTTACGATTTCGCCGGAGGCACCATAGAGAATGCTGACGCCCTGTCCGATAGCATTTTGGATAAAGGTTAAAATCAACGACATATTACTGCACCTCCTTACTATTTTTACGGAACTCTAATTTATAGTTAATAAAGAATTCGCATCCGATTAAGAAGAATAATAAAATGCCGGTGATAATATCAGAAGCATTTTCATTTAAGCCGTACTGGGATGCAATCTGGATGGAACCCTGCTGCATAAATACCAGGAATATGGATACTGCTATCATGGCGAGGGGATTGAATTTAGACATCCAGGCAACAATGATTGCCGTAAAGCCTCTACCGCCGGCCGTACTGGTAGAAATGGTATGACTCGCACCGCTTACGATGATACTTCCGGCAAGACCGCAGATGGCACCGGAAATCATCATGGTTCTTATTATGACTCTTTTTACATTAATACCTGCATATCTTGCAGTATGCTGGCTTTCACCTACAACGGCAATTTCATAGCCATGCTTGCTGTGTTTCATATACAAATAAACTGCCAGAGTCATTACCAGTACAATAATAATGTTAAGTCCGTATTGCAGGCCGAACACTTTGCCAAACCAACCTTTACTGGATGCCGAATTAATAATTCCCACGGTATTAGAGCCAGCCGGGTTTTCCCATGTAACGATACAGAAGGTTACAATCTGCATGGCAACATAGTTAAGCATCAGAGTAAATAAGGTTTCGTTGGTATTATAATAGGCTTTAAAGACTGCCGGAAGAAGTCCCCATAGCATACCGGCAAGACTGCTTGCAATAAATATCACAAGGATTAACAACCAGTTTGGCATTGCATCCCCAAAATAAATCATCATAGCTGCTGCCGCGGTACCGCCCATTAAGATCTGACCTTCCGCACCGATATTCCAAAACTTCATTTTAAAAGCGGGGGTTAAACCTATTGCAATTAACAGTAAGGTCAAAGCTTCACGAATGGTTACCCATAAGCGCCGGTTTTTACCGACTGCTCCATTAATAATGCCGAGATAAACCTGAATCGGGTTCTTATGAGTAATTGCTACAATAACCAACGCACTTACGATCAGGGACAGTACAATTGCCAGAAAACGGATACTCCAGGCTTTCTTTTTCGAGATGGTATCCCGCTTTGTCATACGTACAAATACTTCATTATTTGCTGTTTCTTTGCTCATTTGTATGTGCCCCCTTTCCGGAACCGGTCATCATAAGACCAAGCTCCTCTTTTGTTGTATTACGCGCATCCACAATACCGGATACCTTACCGCTGTTTAATACAAGAATCCGGTCACACAGTTCCAGTAATACATCTAAATCCTCACCGACGCAGATAACTGCCACACCTTTTTTCTTCTGATCATTTAATAGGTTATAAATCGTATAGGAAGAATTAATGTCAAGTCCCCTTACCGGATAAGCTACCATAAGAACCGTTGGATTGGAGGCAATTTCACGCCCTACCAATACTTTTTGTACATTACCTCCGGAAAGTCTTCTGACAGGAGTATCTACTCCCGGCGTAACTACAGCTAATTTGTCTACAATATCCATTGCCAGATCCTTAGGTTTTTTACGGTCTACAAAGAAACGATTTCCTTCCGCATAGCTTCTAAGCATCATATTATCTGTTAAATCCATAGATCCTACCAGCCCCATTCCAAGTCTGTCTTCCGGAACAAAGGAAAGCTGAATTTTTAAATCTCTGATTTGAGCCGGTTTCATATCGGAAATCTTCTCGGTATTCCCCTCTGGTGCATAATATAAGATTTCACCGCTGTCAATTTGCTGGAGACCTGCTATGGCCTCTAACAGTTCTTTTTGTCCGCTGCCAGCAATTCCTGCCACACCCAGGATTTCACCGCTGTAAGCTAAGAAGGAAGCCTGTTTTAGTAAAGTAAGCCCTTCCTTGCTTTTACAGGTAATTCCACGTACTTCAATCCTTTTTTCCGGTTTCACAGGTTCGGTACGGTCAATATCTAACTTTACCTTTTCGCCTACCATCATCTCCGTTAAGGAGGATACACTGGCTTCCTTCGTATTGACAGTTCCAATGTATTTTCCTTTTCTGAGTACGGCTACACGGTCAGAGAGTTCTAATACCTCATTTAATTTATGGGTTATGATAATAATGGATTTACCGGCTTTCCTCATATTACGGAGTACATCAAAGAGTTTCTTTGTCTCCTGGGGAGTTAACACTGCTGTCGGTTCATCCAGTATCAAAATATCTGCACCTCGGTATAACACCTTTACAATTTCGACTGTCTGCTTCTGGGATACTGACATATTATATATTTTTTGTGCCGGATTTAAGTCAAATCCATACTTGGCTGTAAGCTTATTGATTTCCTCATTAACCTGGTTCATCTTTAAGCGTTCTCCGCCAGGAAGGCCTAATATAATATTTTCCGCAGCCGTTAAAATGTTAATCAGTTTAAAATGCTGATGAATCATTCCTATGCCCAGTGCAAAGGAATCTTTTGGGGAACGGATTGTTACCGCATTACCGTCAATTAATATCTGGCCTTCATCCGGAAAATATATTCCGGAAAGCATATTCATCAGTGTAGTTTTTCCGCTTCCATTCTCTCCCAGGATAGAAAGGATTTCTCCTTTCCTAAGCGATAAATTGACATTGTCATTCGCTATGACCTCACCAAAACGCTTGGTAACATTTTTCAACTCAATCGCGTTAATCTGTTCCACAAAAAGACCTCCTATACAGTAAATTTGCGGAACTGTGCATGTGCAGTTCCGCTTAATTGGTGATAGTTTCAACCCCTATATGTCCGATTGCAGGAATATATACTATTCCTGCAATCGGTGTTCTTATTACTGTCTCTATTGCTGTTTCTTTTACTTGGTTGGCTCAATTCATTTATTACTGTTAATTATACATTATGAGCTTATTACAATTAGCTGTTATATTTTTACACTGTCTATATAGCATAATTGCGCGCTTAACTTCTCTGGTTATTTTTAATTCTGCGTTAATTCTGTAATTCCATCAATTCTTAAGTCAAATGCTGGAGCAGAAATTACTTCAGATTCATGGAAATATCCATCGGATACATATGCGGAATATTTTTCAAAATCGGCATTTGATTTAATTAAGTCTTCAATTTTGGAACCGTTTACCGTAAATGTACTGGTATCAAATACTTTTAAGGTGCCGTCTTTTAAAGCTGCTTCTACTTCTGCTACTTTATCTGCTGTTCCTGCTGCAACTACTGCATCATTTAAAGGAGAGATGCCTACAGCGCCTTCCTTAAAGCCCTGGCACCAGTCAGTAGCGATTGGTGTTTTATCAAGGATGCTCTTTACTGCGTAAGTATAATAAGGACCCCAGTTAATCGTAGCTGATGTTAAAGCTGCATTCGGTGCTACGGAAGTCATGTCTACATTGTATCCAACAATAGGTACCTTAGCTTCTTCTGCTGCGGTAGGAGCACCGGTTGTATCAGCATGCTGGCTGAGTAATACACATCCGTCCTGAATCAGTTTCTTGGCAACTTCACTCTCGCCTGCCATATCAGCCCAGCTATTGGTGTATTGAACTTCCATGGTTACGGATGGGCATACGCTTTTAGCTCCAAGGTAGAAGGAGGTATAACCAGATACTACTTCTGCGTAAGGATAAGCACCTACATAACCCATTTTTGCTTTATCTGCGGTGATAGTTCCTTTTTCGATCATTTCATTTAATTTTAAGCCTGCAACCACACCGGATACATAACGGGATTCATAAACGGATGTAAAGTAGTTATGTACGTTTGGTAAACCGGAGGAAGCTGCCTTATATCCTGTTGCATGGCAGAACTGAACTTCTGGATATTCTTTTGCTGCCTGAAGCATATAATCTTCATGTCCAAAGCTGTTTGCAAAGATAATGTTACAGCCCTGATCTGCTAAATCTACTGCTGCATCGTAGCAGGATTCGTCTTCAGCAATGTTGGTTTTTTCAATTACCTGGTCTTCTGATAAACCAAGAGTTTTAATCATTTCATCAATACCAGCCATATGAGCGGCGGTATAACCTTCATTCTCATCACCTACATAGATGATACCAACTTTAATACCAGATACATCTGTAGCTTCCGTAGTAGGTGCCGGTGTTGCTTCATCTGTGGATGCTGTGCTGTCAGTGGTAGCTGCCTCTGTAGGGGTGGTGGTTGCAGCTGGTTCCGTAGTATCTTTCTTATCCGAAGAACTACAACCGGTTACCAGACCAGTTAACATAGCAAGTACCAAAAATAACGTAAAAACTTTTTTCATAATTAACTTCCTCCTGTAAGAATTGTTTATCTTGTTATGATACCTATATCACATTATGCCCGTAGGATTGATGTATGTCCGCATTTACACAGACATTTCCTGTCTATCTCCTAAAGCATATGTACGAAAATTGGGGAACGTTTTGAATTATAGTCTGAAAATAAATAAGGAGCTGTATGTACTATATGTGCATACAACTCCCTTCTTTGGGCCTATAATTCCATCCGGTTTGATAAAATAATAAATCAATTGTTGAATGAAAAAGGTGTTGTAAGTATCTTATACGATATAATATACATACAACGCCTGCGCAAGCGTTTTAACTTTAATGATTACTTAGTATATCATAAAATAGTTTTTTGTCAATCTATTTGATGAACTAATCAAGCAAATTTTATAATATAAATTTTAATGCTATTAATAAGTAAATTTAATTTTACAACAAGTATTTCGTGTGTTTTTAATAATGTTGCAAAATAACGCATAAATATAGAACGATTTTTATAAAGGCTACTCCTGCTTGCTGTATGGGGTATTCTTAAGGGGCAGGCTGGTCCTGAATATGCCGTCCCGCTTATAATAAGCTGCCTGGGCCGCAGGAGATGTTGGTATTAACGGAATTTCACCGACTCCCTTGGCACCATAAGCTAATTCCGCTTTATTCTTTTCTATCAGTATTGTTTTAATTTCAGGCACCTCGGGGGCACGAAACAGCCCAAGGGTACCGTATTTCGCAGTTGGTCTTCCGCTTTTAATTCTGGGATTCTCGGTAAGTCCAAAGCCAAGTCCCATTACTACCCCGCCTTCAATCTGACCTTCCACGTTACTTGGATTAATGGCACGGCCTACGTCGTGAGCGGCAATCACTGTCCCAACCTTTCCCTCATCATTTAAGATAACCACCTGGGTGGCATAGCCATATGCCAAATGACTGACCGGATTGGGTTTATCCGCTCCCATTGGGTCTGTAATTCCTACAAACTCCTCATAGAATTCTTCCCCCTCCAGCTCTTTTAGGCTATGTGTTTCAAGAGCTTTCTTTAGCAGGAGGGAAACCCTTCTTACGGTTTCACCGGTTATAACTGTCTGTCTGGACGCTGTACTGGTACCGGAATTAGGCGTATACTTTGTATCCGGTCTTGCAACAATTACCTCTTCTGCCCTAAGTCCTGTGGTTTCACAGCAGATTGCACGCATGGTAGCAGCAATTCCCTGACCCATACAGGCGGCACTGGTACGAAGAGACACTTTTCCGTCTACGATTTTAAGGCGCACTCTGCCCGTATCGGGAATACCTACCCCTACACCGGCATTTTTTATGGCACAGGCAATTCCTGCCCGGTCATAATTCCTATAATATTCCTCCTTAACCGCTTCCAAGGTTTCTAAAAGACCAGTACCTTCATCGGCAAGCTGTCCATTGGGCAGGGTCTGACCCGGGCGAATTGCATTTAGATAACGTATTTCATAGGGGTCAAGACCTGCTTTTTCTGCCAGTAAATTTAGATTACACTCCGTAGCGAACATAGTCTGAGTCACCCCAAACCCTCTAAAGGCCCCGGAGGGTACGTTATTGGTATAAACCGCAAGACCGATAATATCAATATTCTGGTAATTATAAGGTCCAGCCGCATGGGTACAGGCCCGCTGGAGCACTGGTCCTCCAAGAGATGCATAAGCTCCCGTATCGGCAGTAAGGCGCAGTCGCATGGCGGTCAGCCTGCCCGTTTCATCACAGCCGGTAGTCAGCTCCATCTCCATTGGGTGGCGCTTTGGATGAACCAGGAGGCTTTCTTCTCTGGTCAGGGTTACCTTCACCGGCATTTTACATAGATAAGCCAGTAAGGCTGCATGGTGCTGAACACTCATATCTTCCTTCCCGCCAAAGCCGCCGCCTACATAAGCACTGATAATCCGCAGTTTTTCCTGTGGTATACCAAGTAGCATGCCGATTTCCCGGTATTCATCATAAATACTCTGTCCTCCGGTATATACCGTAAGACCATCCCCCTCCGGTACAGCAAGAGCACTTTCCGGTTCCAGAAAAGCATGTTCCTGGGCAGGGGTATTATATACTTTGGTAACGACATGAGCGGAATTCTTAAGGGCTTCTTCTACATTGCCTCTATGAATCAATTCCTTACGGTATATATTACCGCTGTCGTGAATAAGCGGCGCATCCTCTTTCATAGCCTCAAAGGGACTGAGCATAGGGGTAAGTTCTTCATATTCCACTTCGATTAAGTCCTTAATTTCATTTAGCGCCTTTTTCGTTCTGGCTGCAATCAGACAGATGGAATCTCCGGGATACCTGGTTTCCTCTCCCGTGGCTATGATAGCCGGCCAATCATGGGTCAGATGCCCGATGTAGCGCTCACCAGGAATATCTTCTGCCAATACGATTTTTATAACCTCCGGATGCTTATAAGCCTGTTCCAGATGGACTGCCTTTACCAAAGCCCTGGGATACTTAGACCGAAGGGCAGAGCCGTAAACCATACGAGGTACTTTAAGATCATCTGAAAACTTGGCGGTTCCTAGTACCTTCCCTTCTGCATCCGGTCTGTGGCTCCGCTCCCCGACCTGTCCGGAAAATTCCCTAACCGGCACTTCTTTTCCTTCCCTGAGATATTCGGCGGCCAAAAGAATAGCCTGTTCTATTTTAACATAACCGGTACAGCGGCAGATATTGCCCTTTATAGCCTGTTTCACCTCTGACTTAAGAGGCTTTGGATTTTTATCAAGTAACCCTTTGGCACTTATTATCATGCCCGGTATACAAAAGCCGCACTGCACTGCTCCGGCTTCTGCAAAGGCAAAGGAGTAGACCTCCTGCTCCCGTTTGGACAGCCCTTCCACGGTAAGTATTTCCCTGCCGTCTGCTTTGGCGGTAGTAAAAAGGCAGGCTCTGACTGCCTTTTGGTCCATTAAGACCATACAAGCGCCGCAGGCGCCTTCCATACAGCCGTTTTTTACCGAAGTAATGTCAAGGACATCCCTCATATATTCCAGGAGGTTAACCTCTTCTTCTGTCGTTATCGTCTGGTGATTGATTGTAAATTGGTACATGAGCTTCCTCCTTTTTGACAACATGTGACTTTCAAGAACTTATTCTTCTAATTACCTGTCCAGCTCTTACTCCGGTAGGCTTGCCTTTACTAACAACAACTTCTCCATTGATAATTACATACGCAATACCGGTTGGATATTGCATCGGTTCTGTATAAGTTCCCTGATCTAATACGGTATCCGGGTTAAACATAGTAATGTCGGCATAATATCCGGGTTTTATCAACCCTCTGTTTTTTATATTCATGGCTTTTGCGGCTTTATGGGTAAGCTTGTATATGGCTTCTTCCAGACTAAGTGCATTTTCTTCCCTTACATATTTTCCGAGGATTCTAGGGAAAGAACCGTATACTCTTGGATGAGGCTTACCGGATAAAAGCCCGTCGGTGCAGGCATTCATTTCCGCTCTCTTCAGGATTTTTATGACCGCTTCCTCAGAGCCGTAAAAGTCCACCATGCCAACCCCATTCTCTTCCTCTGCCAATAGATCAAAAGCAGCGTCTAAAGGGTCTTTGCCTTGTAATTCTCCGATTTCCTTTAAATTTTTACCAATTAGCCCTTTATTCTTATCCGTTGCCACACTGGTAATAAAAATCCCCTCCACACCGGCAAAACGGATAAAATTATCCCAGCCCGGTATTCCGTTTTGTATATCTTCTTTCATTTTAATACGAAGCGTTTCATCCCCCAGCCGTTTCATCAGCTCATTGGTACCTCCGTCATGGACCCAGGGCGGAAGTATGACTGAAAGCATGGTACTGCCCGCCACATAAGGGTACTGGTCAAAGGATACCTGGATGCCTTCTTCCCTTGCCTGGTCTAATAATTTTAACATATCCTCTAATTTATCCCAGTTGTCTTTTCCGCATACTTTAAAATGGGAAAAATGTATTTTGACACCGGACCTTCTGCCAACCTCTAAAATCTCTTCCATAGATTCCTGAACCCCATCAGCTTCACTTCTTTGATGTACCACAAAGACTCCCTCGTATTCTGCCACTACTTTACATAATTCAATAATTTCAGAGGTTGCTGAGTAGGCACAGGGTGTATAAATCAAACCGGAAGACAGCCCAAGGCAGCCTGCCTCCATCTCTCTTCTGGTAATGCGGCACATGATTTCCAGCTCTTTATTATCTGGCTGCCGGTTATCAAGACCCATAGCTTCCATTCTAATGTTGCCGTGAGGTACCAGATAGGCTTCATTAAGACCGGGTTTCACAGCTTCTATCATTTTGAGATAGTTTTTTGTAGTTTCATAATCCCAGTTAATCAAGTCACTTTCCCCATCCAGACCAGCAAGGTTTTTACGCCAGGTATCAATATATTGCTTAGGCAGAGGCGCCATGGATATGCCATCCTGACCCAGTACCTCCGTTGTAATGCCCTGCATGACCTTTGGTAAAATTTCTGGTTCTGTCAGTACTTTTAAATCGCTATGGCTGTGGGTATCAATAAAACCAGGTGCTGTGACCAGTCCTTTGCCGTCAATGATTACCGTACCTGTGTATGTTTTATCTGGAATGCTTCCCACTTCTTTTATGATTCCGTCTTCCATAAGTACATCCCCGTAAAAGGATTGGTCAGAACTTCCGTCAACGATTGTGGTGCCTTTTATCAATAGTTTCATACCGGCTCCCTTCTGCCTTACACCAGCAGTGCTTTCATAATTGCATAATAAGCTCCCGTTACTTTCGTTAACTGGTCGATTTCAATATATTCATTCATGGTGTGGGCCAGATTTTCTCTTGACGGTCCCATACCCATTGTTTTTATGCCTGCTTCACCGGCATAATGACTTCCATTGGTGCAAAAATTGTACTGGGTTATTTCTGTTTCATAGCCCAGGGTTTTTAGTTCTTTTAAGGCTTCTGCAATAAAGGGTTCTTCTCTGTCAAAGAGCCACCCTGGAAAGAACCTCTCCCCTTCTATGGTCTCACCGGTATAGCAGTTTTCTTTTCCCACTGCATAGGATACCTTCACCTTTAATTCCGGGTCTTCTGCTTTTAACTGTTCTAACAGCTCTTCAATGGGTTGTAACACACTTTCCTTCGTTTCTCCTACCAAAAGCCTTCTGTCATAAGTTGCCGCACAGTATTCCGGTACCACAGACGCTCCCGGATAAGGACTTGACTTGATGTCCGTCAGTTCCAGTATGCCTTTTCCAAGGACCGAATGACTGGTGGGCTCTAACGTTCTGACAGCCTCAATGACTTTTGACATCTTATAAACCGCATTGATTCCCTTTTCCGGATTGGCAGAATGGGCAGGTATGCCAAAGGTTTCTAGCTTTATTTCCGCCCGTCCCCTCTGGCCGATTTTAAGATTAAGGTCTGAGGCTTCTCCGATAATAACATAATCCGGTTTTACCAAGGCACTGATATTTCTTGCTGCTATTCCTTCAAAACACTCCTCATGTACCACCCCGGCCACATAGATTTCCCCGGCAAATTCTCTGTCGGTATCCTGGGCATAATTCGCTGCCGCGCAAGCCATAGCTGCTACTGCACCCTTCATATCCGACGTTCCTCTGCCGTATATTTTGCCCTCATGAATCTCTGCCTGAAAAGGAGGATACTCCCAGTCTGCTTCCTTTCCCACCACAACGGTATCCAGGTGACCGTCAAACAGGATTTTTTTTCCCGGGCGATTACCCTTTATCCTTCCAATCAGGTTGCCGTATTTATCTACGGTTACCTCATCAAAGCCTTTCTCCTTAAAGAATGCAGACAATTCTTCTGCTGCCAGGTTCTCTTCTCCGGAATAACTCTTGGCCCGGACCAGTTTCTGGCATAATGCAATCACTTCCATTTCCCTGTTCTTATCTAACACGGTTTTTCCTCCTTTTTCTGAATCCTGTGGAAAATTAATATTTATTCATGCAAATATATAATATATAACCAAAAGATAAGCCCTGATAAAAATTACATACAATATAAATGAGATAAATGAGTTATAAATAAAGAACGTTAAGCACTGCAAACTCTGTAACTTGAACCTTGCGCTAACCCTTAAGTTCTAATTTGAATATTAATATGTTTGTAAGTTCGTTTTTAATTTTAAACTCCAGGCTTTTACTTTGGTTTTTGACTATTTTCAAGTGCTAATTAGTCCATATCCGTTCTTTTATAAAACCCATCCCAGACAATTCTTCTATAATTGTCCCTATCGGTATCCCCTTCACTATTAAAAAAGAGAAGAACCGAATTTTCATCAATACCCAAAGCCTTTTTTAACCAGTCAAGCTCGGGATTTCTTAAAACCTCGCTGACTAATCCAAAACCTGCTGCTCCGCTCTCCCCGGCCACAATTTTTTCATCTCCAGCTAAAGGATTGCCAAGTATCCGCATTCCCTGGGCTGCGGTATAATCCGGACAAGAGACGAAATTATCGGAGTAATCCTTTAATACCTCCCAGGCTACCGTAGCCGGTTCCCCACAGGCAAGCCCTGCCATAATAGTGTTCATATTGCCGGTTACGGGATGTATTTTTCCATCCTCTGCTTTTGCAGTCTGAAAGATACAAGCGGCGGCATTTGGTTCCACAATGGTGGTAACCGGTCTGTCGTCCCCATAAACACTTGCGAAAAATCCCTGAACTGCACCGGCAAAGGATCCAACTCCTGCCTGAAGAAAAATATGGGTAGGTTTTACGCCCTGTAGTTGTAAATAAGCTTCATACGCCAGGGTTGTATATCCTTGCATAATCCAGGTCGGTATTGCCTCATAGCCCTCCCAGGCAGTATCCTGAACTAGTACCCAGCCATTTTCTTCTGCATAACGGTTAGCTAAACGTACTGCCTCGTCATAATTCAAATCTGTAATAGATGCTTTTGCTCCTTCTGACTGGATATTGTAAAGTCGTTCCTCTGCACTGCCTGCCGGCATTAAAATCACGGATTTCTGTTTTAGCTGGTTCGCTGTCCAGGCAACACCTCTTCCGTGATTTCCATCGGTTGCGGATATGAAGGTAATATCCCCCAGTTTTTCCTTTACTTCTTTAGAAATCATAGTATGATAGGGAAGTTCCTCGATATCCCTTCCTAACTTCTCTGCTATGTAATTGCCGATAGCAAAACTGCCCCCTAATACCTTAAAGGCATTTAAACCAAACCGGTAGGATTCATCTTTAACGTATATATTTTTTACGTTTAATTCTTTTGACAGACTGCTTAAAGAAACAAGGGGTGTTTCTTTATACATATCAAAACTGCTGTGAAATTTTTGTGCCTTCTTCGCCGCATTTAGACCTAAATGGTCCAGATTCTTCTTCGTTCCTTTTTTCCGCTTATACTGTACGAGTTCAAACTGGCTCACTGATTTTCCTCCTGTTAGATATGAAATGATTCTATATGCTCTAGTACATGATTTTCAAATTGACAGAACGATTTATTCCTTCAAATTGACAGAACGAATTATTTCTTCAAACTCCCAGATGAAAGTTTATCCTGCGTAATCCGTCCGGTTATTTGCATAATGATGTTCTAATATTTCAGTTACTTCCTCTGATATGGTACGCAGCTCCGTTAAACTGCCTGTATGGACCTGACCGGCTATCCGGATTGTGAACCTCTCCTGTTTCCTGTAAAACCCATCATTATCACTTTCTTGCATATCCTCCCGGTTATAAAACTCGGTGAATTTCTCTTTATAAGGTACATGCCCCAAGATACAGAAGAAGGAACAGGTTCCGCATTCATTACATAACCGGTCCTGATGCAGGACATAACTTTTTTGCTTCCATTCGTAGGACTGATTTGCTCGGTTTGGACAAACCTCCACACAATTTCTGCATTTTGAGCAAAAGGGAGAATAGGAAGTGACTGATAATTTTTTCTTTTCCTTCTTCCGATCCGTCTTAAAATACCTTGTATCCTGTACCGCTTTTTCTGCCAATTTCTTTACCAGCTCTGTCTCAATACTCTGTTTTTGTTTCACAGGCTTATCTGCCAATGCTTTGTTCAGCCTGGTTAAATTCCGGTAACCACCCGGCTTTAGCAAAAGGGTTGATACGGTAATGGGACAGATTCCGGTTTCATAGATTGCCCCGATATTCCCGGTATCAGCTCCGCCGGAGTAAGATATAGATAGGTTACCCTTAAAAGCCTCGCTTAATTTTGCAGCAACTCCTATGGTCAGCGGATAGAGAGCCGGACCGGACATATACATGGTTTCCCCCTGCAATTCCTGCTCTTTGATCCGTACCGGAAAGGTATTGGTAAGTTTAACCCCGAATTCCACCTTAACTCTTTTACTCACAGTCTGGAGACGCGCAAGCAGTTCCGTTACTGCTTCAAAAGAAATATCTGCTTCAAAGCTTTCTCTATCAAATGTGACATACTCATATCCCATCTTGTCAAGAATAGTCCTTACCTGTAAAACACCAAGAAGGGTTGGATTACATTTTAAATAGGTATTTAGCTTTTTAACCTCCATCAAATAGGTGGTTATACTTTCAATTTCCTTAGCCGGGCAGCCGTGCATGGTGGAAAGAGTAATGGTATTGCTGATATAAGGCCAAAGACCTGTTACGTATTCTCTGGTTAGAGAGGTAAACCAGTCAAGATGCTCTATGGTAAACCGCACATAGTCCTGATAAGCCCTCACCTTAGAGGCATCCTTCATACTTTCTATAAAATAATCTATCTTTTCTGATTTTATGCCTTCTAGGTTGTAACCCACACTCATATTAAATACAAATCCCTCGGGGTCTCCAAGTTTAAACTCTTTGATCAGCAGTTTTAAAAGATACCAGGCTTTGATATATTCCTCTAAGGCCTGAATAACGGTTAACTCCGTGGACCACTCCGTATTATATGCTTCATCACTTACATAAATACAGGGTTTCTTAAGTCCTAAACTCTCTCCCTCTACTATCTGAACTGTCTTTAATTCAAAATACCTGGCTCCGGCAGCATAAGCGGCAATTATATTCTGGGCTAACTGGGTATGGGGTCCGGCGGCCGGTCCAATTGGTGATTCGATTTCCTTACCGCTTAAGTGGACCTTTGGGATCTGGCTGTCTATTTTTTCAACTGGTACGAAAAAGAAGGAACCTTTCTGCCTATATTCCCATAAAGCCTGTTTTAACAGTTCCTCAAAAGGTACTGGTCTCATTTTGTCACTCATACATTATCTTCCCTTTCTTATTACCTTAAAACTTCAAATTGCAAGCCATGTAATTATAAAATATCCCCTTGTTATATAGCTGATATATTGTAATTTTGCAAATATCCATACCATAAGAAGGTCTCATTACATTCCGTACTGTTTAAAATTACAATTCCTGCCACAGCTTAATAGCTCCTTCCCTGCATTGACTCATAAGTTCTGCTTCATCAATGTGTTGCAGCTCCCGGTCCTTCATAAGCAGGTTACCATTTATGATGGTTGTAATTGTGTTTCTTCCATTCATTCCAAAGAGTAGATGGCTGTTGATATTTTCTTTCTTCATAGGGGTTAAGGGATCATATTCTAAGACAATAACATCTCCATAAGCACCTTTTTTTAAAATTCCTATCGGATCCTCAAAGAATCTCCCTGCTATTTCTGCATTATTCTTAAAAATCATATCCGGTATTTCTGCCCAGGCGGCCGAGGGATTACCGCTGTTATGTTTATGAAGAAGATTGGCCACTTTCATGGACTCCAGCATATCATTGGTATAGCCATCGGTGCCAAGACCTAACATAATGCCTCTTTCATACATCGGCAACACCGCTGTGGTGCCTACCCCATTACCCATATTGGATTCCGGGTTATGAACGACACAAGTATCGGTTTCTTTTAATAACTCTATATCAGTTTCATCGATGTGGACACAATGGGCAGCAATGGTTTTCCTGCCTAGAATTCCTTTTTGATACAGACGTTTGACAATAGACATGTGATAGGTTTCCTGACAATGCTGTGCATCCTGAATGCCTTCTGCCACATGAATATGAAATCCGTTTTCCCCTTGATTTTGTTCCACACAGTACCCAAGGGTTTCATCACTTAAGGTTAAGGAGGCATGCATGCCAATCATAGCTTTTAACATACCGGTGGTGTCCGTTTTGCAGGCTTTTATAAATTCAAAGTTCTCACGTATGGATTGTAATTTCTTCTCCTGTCCGTCCCGGTCAGAGATTTCATAGCACAGACAGGAACGCACTCCGTATTTCTTTGCCGCTTCACCTATTACAGACAGGCTTCCTTCAATGGCTCCAAAGCTGGCGTGATGATCAAAAACCGTAGTTACACCATTCTTAATACATTCTGTATAAACTGCTTTTGCACTTAAATCCACCTGTTTTAATGTTAGTTTCCTGTCCAGCCTCCACCAGGTGCCATTAAGAATCTGTAGAAAATCCGTCGGATGATTACCTGGTATGGACAAGCCTCTGGCAAAGGCACTGTAAATATGATTATGGGTATTAATAAGCCCCGGCATAATCAATCCGCCATGGGCATCGATAAACGTGGCATCTTTATATTTGGTTTTCAGTATCTTAAGAGGACCCACCTCACAAATAAATTCCCCGCGGATGCAGACTGCACCATTTGGGATTATGGTATTATTCTGGTCTCTGGTTATAATCGTGCCGTTTCCCACTAAAAGCATGGCTTTCCTCCTTAAACACCTTCTTTGTAATATTGATTCATTTTCTGGTATTTCAATACAATATTGGAGTTGCATTATCTTATAAATTACCAATAAAATCCCCTAAAAGATTTAAGCACACCTTCTTACGATAAGCGGCTGTGGAGCGCTGGTCATCAATGGGTTTTATATAAGCCGAGTAATCTGACAGGATTTCTTCAAGTCTTTGTTTTAATTCCTCCGCAGAGAGTCCAGCATACTTAGTCTCCAACGCTTTCACTCTGACTGCGGTGATACCTACAGAACCAAAGGCAATCCGCAGATCCGTCACCCGGTTACCACTCTTGTTGGCAAACCCGGCAAAGGAAAGCTTTGACAGGGCTTGGGATTTTCTGGCTCCGACTTTTTTATAATATGTTATGTCAAATTCCCTATCCGGTAGAATGATTTCCTTTAACAACTCAGTATTTAGAAGCGCCAGCTTACGAATACCCGTTATGAACTCCATAATTGGCATGGTTCTCTCACCTGCAATGGAGATCAGCACTACTTCTGCCTCCAGGGCATATAGAACCGGCAAGGTATCTCCGGCTGGTGAGGCATTGCAGATATTGCCTCCTATGGTACCTATATTTCGTATGGCTGGGGCTGCAATACCCCTTATGGCCTCTTTTAATATGAAAGGAATCCTTTTGTCTCCAAGGAGTTCTACATAAGTACAGCCGGAACCGATATGCAGATAACCGTCACCTTTATAAACCTGTTTTAATTCCTTTACCTGATTTAAAAAAATCAATTTATCACAAGAATCATGGCGAACCATAAAATCTGTTCCACCGGCATAAAATTTTGCTTCTATATTATTATATTTTATAATAACAGCCTCTTTTAAGTCTTTTGGGGTTAAGCCTACCATAAACCTTCCCCCTCACTGGCAGCCATCTTTATTGCTGCGACAATCATATTATAACCGGTGCACCGGCACAGATTGCCGGATATGGCTTCTCTGATTTCCTCAAGGGTTGGGTTTTGGTTACGGGTAAGAAGGGCTTCTGCTGCCATTATCATTCCAGGGGTACAAAATCCGCATTGAACGGCACCCGCCTTTGCAAATGTATTTTCAAGAACCTCATACCTCTTAGTCCTTTGGTATCCTTCTATCGTCATAACCTTTGCTCCGGATAAGCTTCCTATGGCTACCAGACAGGAATTAATAAGTTTACCATCTATTAAAACAGCACAAGCTCCGCATTCGCCTTCACCACAGCCTTCTTTAGGTCCTAAAAGTCCGAAATCCTTTCGTAAAACATCCAGCAGGCGGGATGAAGGGTCGGCAGCTGACTGTACCATTTTATCATTTAGTTCAAAATCTATCATAATTTACAGTCCTTTCTGTTATGAGAATATGGCGGTTGGGAATCATTATTCGTGTTTGCTATTACCGATAAGAAACGCCTCGCAGTTAGTGTGGCTGATTAGATTAGTTCCAATAATTTTTCAGGAGTAACCGGAATACTATAAATTTTAGCTCCGACTGCCTGCTCGATGGCTTCTGAATAAGCAGGTGCGGTTCCCAAAATAGTAAGTTCGCCGGCTCCCTTCGCTCCAAACGGTCCTTCGTCATATGGGTTATCCATAGCAGCAGTTTCAAAGGGAAGGGTATCCTTTGCCGTTGGAATAATATAATCTGTAAGACTTGCCTGTTTGACAGCCCCCTGGTAATTCTCCATCTTTTCCATCGAACCGTAGCCTAGTCCCTGAAGCATACCGCCTTCCATCTGCCCTCTCATAATTGTCTCATCGATTACCGTACCTACATCATATACTCCCCAGACACCCAGTAACTCCGTGGTCGCAAGGAGGGTATCTACCTCCACTTCCACCACATTAATTCCCCAGGAATAAGTAGGATACGCATCTCCGGAAAAGGTTTCTGGATCCCAGGGTATCATATAGGGTTGTTTATAATGTTCTTCCACAACTTGATATTCTCCCAAATTCCAGTTCTCTTTCAGCCGCCTGGCTGCACGCTCTAAGAGTTTACCGACAATCATAAGGGATCTTGAAGCCACCGTGGGTCCCGAATTTGGTACCCGGTCCGTATCTGGGTTTGAATAGGTGATTTGTTCTAAGGGTATCTCTAAAACCTCTGCTACTACTTTACTTAAAGTAGTCTTAAGTCCCTGCCCGATATCCGTATTGCTGGCCAGTATTTCTATGGTATCGTCTTTGTTCTTTACTAATTTCACAACGGATTTTATATGATCCCGTTCCGCAGAACCGGTAAAACCACAGCCATGAAGGAATAAAGCCATGCCAATTCCCTTTCTAAATCTGGTATTCTGATTCCGGTAACGTTCCTTCTTTTCGCTGTAGCCTGACATGGCTTCTATTTTATCAAGCATCTGGGGCAAAATAACCGGATAATGGAATTTACCGTTGGTAGCAGTTATGTCTCCTTGTTTCACCAGATAAGCCTTCTTAAGTTCCAGCGGCGTTACTCCGATTTCTTTCCCAATATGTGCCATAAGGGTTTCTACTGCATAAAAACTCTGGGGGGCACCAAATCCACGGAATGCTCCATTTGGTACTGTGTTGGTTAACATGACTTTTCCCTGTACCTTAAGATTTGGAATCAGATACACTCCGGTTGCAGAGATTAAAGACCGCTGCAATACTACACTGGATAAACCGGCATAAGCTCCGCCGTCTATTTTAATATCAATCTCCATTCCGGTAATGCGGTTTTCACCGTCAAGAGACACTCTGTAATTTAATTTCGCCGGATGTCTTTTTGGAGTAACTGCCATATCTTCCCTTCTGCTTAATATCAGTCGAATGGGTTTTTTTATCTTTACCGCGGCTACTGCTGCCTGAGCGGCAAGTAAGGAGGGATAATCCTCTTTGCCGCCAAAACCGCCTCCGGTCGTTGCCTGGATGATCTGAACCTGATCCTTTTTTACTCCCAGGGTCTGGACGACTGCATCCTTTACATAATAAGGACACTGCATAGAACCATATATGGTAACTTTATTATTTTTAAAGCACCCGATAACTCCCTGGGGTTCAATATAGGCCTGTTCCTGATAACCGGTATAAAAAGTTTCTTCAATTACCCTTGCTGCCGTTGAAAATGCTTTCTCTACATCTCCCTTTTTATATTCGTATTCAGCGGCACTTTCCTTTCCTTCCTCCAAGGTTAAAACAGGTGTTTCTTCTTTATATATGACTTCAATGGAATTGATTATGTCCTTAACCCGTTCTTCCTCCGGTCCTGCTGCCAAAAGAATAGCCTCGCCAATAAAGTTCACTCTATCTTCCGCAAAAATGGGCTGTTCACTGGTAACCACCTTTAGTAAGTTCGTTCCTTTTATATCTCTATAATCAACAATATAATATCCCTCTAAAAGTTTTGGAAGCTTTATCTCTTTGATTTCTCCGCAGGCTTTCGTTGAACGAAGGATCTTGGCATAAAGCATTCCGTCAAAGTTTAAATCTGCTATATATCTGGCTTTTCCGCTCATCTTTTCCCTGTGGTCAGCTTTGGTTACTGACTGGCTGATTTTATGCATATCCTTACCTCCTAAACATTCGGTTTATCCACTATAGTCCTAATTTCCGACTGATATATCCACCGTGGCCTCCTAAAAATATACCCTGATCCACAATTTGATTTCCTCTTAAGAATACTCCCTGTATTTTTCCCTTTACACTTCTTTTATGATAAATGGAATCCTCATCCTGTATTTCTACCGTAATACTGTCATCAAATATCACAACATCCCCATCCGCGCCTGGAATCAGCGTACCTTTTCTCGGGTACATTCCATAAGCTTTTGCCGGTCCTTCGGTGAATTTAGGAATGATTGCCGGTCCGAATTCCGAAAACATAGTAACAAAGGAATAACGGATGCCCCCAACTCCCATGGGAATCTGACTGGTCCTGAAAGCCTTTTTAAGGGCAGTATCAAAAGGACAGTGATCGGTTCCGATAACCGTAATCTCCTCCATATATTTATTAATAAGTTTCCGCTCCTTTTCCTCCCTTAAGGGAGGAGTCATGGTATAGAGATATCCTTCTTCTTTTTCATACCAATCGCTGTTAAATAAAAAATAATGAGGACAGCTTTCTAAAATTATGGTTTTATTGGTAAGCTCTCTTTGGTAATTCTCCGAAAGCAGCTTTACAGAACTGCCGGCACTGACATGGACAATATACAATAAGCCGTCCCGTTCTCTGGCAAGTTCGGCAAGTTTTAGGATTTCCGTTCTCTCACTGATTACAGGTCTTGATTTTTCATGGTCTTTTACCAGGATATTGCTATCACTCTTTACCAGGAGGTCATTCTCTGCATGGACCACAATCCGGCACTTTAATTCCTTGGACACTTTTAGTAATGAATCAATATAATCATCATAGGTTCTCCGGTCCGTATTAGAATAAGTGGTAAATAACTTAACCGAGGGGATTCCTTCCCTTAAGCCTGCCTGTATAATATCTTCTGCACTATCTGCCGGATTTGCTATGGTTGTATGGAATCCATAATCGGTTACACTTCCACTTGCCAGCTCCCTGCGGTTACGCAAAGCTTCTTCAAACTGACCGACATATTTTATAGGATCCAGAAAATCAATATAGGTGGTAACGCCTCCCAATGCCCCCTGAATGGAACCGGAATGAAAATCATCTTTGGAGGTGTTAGCCCCTACAGTCAAATGAAAGTGAACATGTGGATCGATAAACCCCGGCAGAACCATATTGCCCTTTGCATCGTATTCTTTTTTACAAGGTAAAAATTCTTTGGTTATGGTGTTAATTATTCCGTCTTTTATATAAATATTTTCTTCATATAGTTCCCCATCTATATAAACTCTGCCGTTAACAATTCCTAAATCCACTAAGTATCACTCCAATCTATTTATTACTTTTCATTACCATTAGACTTTACACTTTTAAACCGTATTACCTTTTCATAATCCAACTGAGTATCTACATCTAATAATATGCTCTCATCCTCTGTCTCTATTTGCGTTATCTGCTTTTTATTCAAATACAATTTTAGATTGGAATCCTCCGGTTCTGCTAAAATTTCTTTTATACAGCTAAAGGGCAGCAATATAGGATGTCCTCCCCTCCCCTGGTATACCGGTTTTACAATTTCGCCTTCATTCTCTAAGAGCTTTCTCAAGATATCCGTAGTAATAAGAGGATAATCTCCTGGAGTCAAAAAGAAACGGGAAGCGGTAACTTCTGTTATTCCCCTTTTTACTGAGGTAAACATGCCTTTCTCAAACTCCTTATTCGTTACCACCAAAACTTTGTCTTTATAGCTTTCTACCAGAGGATAAAGCCTCTCCACCTGATAACCTCCCACTACAATAATGCGGTTACATACAGGGAAAAATGCGTCAATTACATGTTGTAATATCGGTTTTCCTTCCAGGCTAAGTTCCATTTTAAACGCATTGGCTCTGGAGGAGTAACCTCCTGCCAGAATTACGGCATCCGTGTTCATATTTATACCCTTTGTATATCCCAAGCTCCCCTGGAATACTGCCACAAATATCCTTTTGGACTAGATTCTTTCAATCTTTGAAAGAATTATATCGTGGCAACCTTTCATTTCTTATAATACTTTTTACCATTAATTTCTTTTTACCTTCCCGTCACTCCTCTTTACTGGGTATCCCAAACAATAGAGGAAGAGGATGCTCTTTTTCACGTTGACCATTGAGTCCTAGATTGATTAGTCAATCAAAATTATACCAGAACTGCTCCCCAACTCGTTAGATTCCAACGCTTACCGGCTGCCAATTCGGTAATAAAATCCTTACCTCCTCTTGCGATAAGGGCACTCAGACCCTCCGCCAAAACATTGCAAGTAGTGATTACTCCCAGACAGGATATTTCATTAAAAGGGAACTTAAAGAATTTTCTATACAATAAAAAAAGGCGGAATACATTACTTTCGTAACATATCTCGCCTATGAGTTAAAATTTATTGTATGTAGTTTACCACCGGTATATTGAAAAGTCAAATGTTTTTTATTTGCAGTTCTCACCTATTTGTTAAGTTCCTTTTTTCTGAGAATCTATTCGTTACTTAGCGTCTGTTTTTATTACAAATGTGTATTCATATTCTTCTCCATCCCTATCATATACAAAGGAGACTCCTCTTACCACATTTCCATCTAAATAATCATTACGATCAGAACTTAAACCAGTCGCTATGTGAGGAGTTAATTCATATTGCAGTGTATCTTCCTTTAATTCTAACTGTGTCTCCCTAGTTAAATTTTCAGAATATTTTCGTGTTCCATCCTTATTTAATAAACAGTCCTTAACTACTATTTGATCAGGATACTTTTTTCCAAATTGTATTATAATGATTTCTCCAATTTTTATATATGGTATTTCTTCATTTTCAATTAAGTTTTTAGTTAATTGTTCCTCTGTATCCTCCCTATCAACTTCATTATCCTCCAATTTTTCAACAGTGTATGGTATTTCTTTACCTTTAACAGAGATTGTTAGTTCAGGTGCTTTTTGTTTTGACGAACAACCAACAACTGAAAAAACATTGAGACATAGTATAAATAAAATAATTACCATATTTTTCAAAATAGTACTCCTCACAGTTTCTTATATGCAATCCTCAATCAGAACTTCCATAATCCCCCCACACACCATACCTTCCGATTCCGCTGTCTCTCCGGTCATATCTATGGTCTGTAACAGAAAGGATTTACTGCCGATTATTCCAACGGCATTGTGTATCACTTGTGCTTCACTGCAGCCACCGCCGATACTTCCTGCAATCTGACCCGTTTCATAAACAATCATTTTAGCTCCTACTCCTCTTGGGGTGGAGCCTTTCGTATCAATAACGGTAACAATACTTTTGGGAATATCTTCCTCACTGGCTAACAGCTCAAGCACCTTAAGGTCTAAATCAGACCGGTTCACAGTAAAGGTTTCATTCCGGTCCAGGCGTTTTCTGCTGATAAGCTGAGCCAGAATGGAGATGCTGATTTCTTCTGGCGTTACGGCACCGATGGAAAGCCCGATAGGGGTACAGATGCGGTTTATCCGCTCTTTGTCAAAACCTTCTTCCTTTAACATATCCAAAACTACCCCAACCCGCCTCCTTGAGCCTATCATACCAAGATAGATTGTCTCCGGCTGTCTTAAAATATATCTTAAACACTCCGTATCATGCCTGTGCCCCCTTGTAATAACCACAAGGTAATCATAGGCCGTCAGTTTTAACTGCTCCAGGGCTTTTCCAAAACTCTCACAGATCACATTCTCTGCGTAGGGGAATCTGGCTTTATTGGCAAAGGAGGGTCTGTCATCCACTACGGTTACGGAATAACCGGTTTTCGCGCTAAACTCAGCAAGCGGCAGGGCAATGTGACCACCTCCAAGGATAATAAGCCTCTCTCTTGGATAAAAAGGTTCCATAAAGATGGTTTTTTCACCCTCTTTCATAACTTTGGGCTTTCCAGATTTTAGAACTTCTTTTGCAGAGTTTATGAAATCCATATCTGTTAATGTCGTATCTATTAACTCTATATCCTTTTTTCTGTTATCTGTTATTACATTATTATCTATTCTGTTATTATCTACTCTGTTATTATCTACTCTGTTATTATCTACTCCATTATCCGTTATTCTGTTGATATATGTTATTCCATTACCTGGTGATTCATGATTTGTGAGACTGCTCTTAGTATTCCGGTCAGTAAACATATCCGCTGTATTTAATACGTTCCGGTCAAAGTCACTATTTAAAGTTCCGGCTGTTTTCCCGAGGGTGGTTATGACCAGCTTATTCTCATTGTTATCCAAGGCTTTCAACAGCTTCCCATAGAAATTCATAAGTTCCCTATTCCTTTCTGGCACATTCACCAGTCATCCCTTTTAATATCATCAACCCATGCTCTAGCTCACTCATAATATAAGTAAGGCTTTCTTTTACAGCTTTGGGGCTTCCGGGAAGGTTGACAATCAGAGCCTGTTTACGGATCCCTGCTGTTCCGCGGCTTAACATGGCACGTTTGGTGATAGTCATGCTGTAAGCCCTGATGGCTTCCGGAATTCCAGGCACCAGGCGTTCCGATACCGCCAGCGTAGCTTCCGGAGTAACATCCCTTACAGAAAAGCCGGTGCCTCCAGTAGTAAGAATTAAATCACAGATATCCTCGTCTGCAAGGCGTTTCATCTCCTGCTCCAGTTCCTCCACTTCATCCGGTAATATACTATAACTTGCCACCATATATCCCCACTCCGTAATGATATCCCTTATAGCCGTCCCGCTTAAATCTTCTCTTTCCCCTGCAGCTCCTTTATCACTTGCAGTAAGGATACCGACCCGGAATTTATGCTCAAATGACATATAAATCATCTCCTACTTTTATAGTCCCGCCTTTTAAGACTCTTGCAAATACCCCTTCTCTAGGCATAATGCAGTCCCCCACCTGTTTATATATCTCGCAATGGGAGTGGCATTCCTTTCCAATCTGAGTCAATTCAAGTTCAGCTTCCCCGCAGGAGAATTTAGTCCCTACCGGTAGGCTTTTAAAATCAATTCCCTCCACTAACAGGTTTTCGCCAAATGCTCCCTCTAAAACAGCAGCACCCCTTTTACGGAATTCTTCTACTTTATCAAAGGATAAGAGGCTGACCTGGCGATGCCAGTTCCCGGCATGGGCATCCTGGTCCAGCCCAAAGTTTGGGATTAATTTTGCCTCGTTGACATTAACTTTTTTAGTGCCCCTCTTTTCACTGATACATACTGCCATTACTTTACCCATTTTTATACCCATCGCATATCGCAAGTTCACTTACGATACTGCCACATAATAAAATGTGAAATAAGTTTCACAGGTTGAAAGAATCGTAATGTGGTATCCTTTCCATTCTAATATTTTCTTCCAACCTTTAACCTCCAATCTGAACCATGTTGCGCCATTCCACATCCTGCCCTTTTTCTTCATGAAAGCAGTGATGGGCAGGTTTCTGATAAATAACTTCTTTAAGGAGTTCTGCCAGCTTATCTTTTGATATATGGTTTTCAAGATATGGCTTTAGGGAAATCCCCTCCATGTGATGGAGGCAAAGTTTTATATCCCCTGCCGCCGTTAAGCGTATCCGGTTACATGTCCCGCAGAATTCATGGCTCATAGCAGTGATAAAGCCAATACTACCAGAAAGACCTGGAAAATCATAATAAACTGCCGGACCGTTACCAAATTTCTTAGGATTTAACCGACTGGCTCCATATTTGTCTTCCAGTATTTTTTTCACTGTCTGGTACGGTATTAATTGAAATTCTTTTCCAAGACCAATCGGCATCAGCTCTATAAAGCGAACCAGAATATTTCCACCAGAAAACTCTGCTATTTTAGTAAGTTCCTCTTCACCAATCTTATTGATCGGAACGCAATTTAACTTTGTTTTAATCCCCAAAGAAGAAATTTCCCGGATACCCGCCAAAACCTCATCTAATTTATCAAACCTGGTCAGCACCTTAAACCGCTTGGGGTCTATGGTATCAAGACTTATATTGATACCGTCAAGACCTGCCTGTTTTAAATCCTTTGCCATATTTTTTAGTAAAATACCATTCGTAGTCATAGTTACTACTTCAATTCCCTTAATACCTTTTATTTTTCCTATAAGGTTTGGAATATCTTTTCTGACTAAGGGTTCCCCACCGGTAATTTTAATTTTCTTAATGCCAAGCAAAGCGGCCGCTTCTGCTGTCGTTACTATTTCTTCAAAACTTAGAATATCCGAAGGGTTTAAACATTCTATACCTTCCTCTGGCATACAGTATAAACAACGTAAATTACAGCGGTCAGTTACCGAAATTCTCATATAATCTATGTTCCTGCCATATTGATCTATCATCTGCTGCTCCAATCTAATGGGTCAAATTGTTAACATAACTACAGAACTGCTGTCTTACTTTTCCTTGGGATTACGATAATTTCCGCTTTTCCCTCCAGTCTTTTTAGCAAGATAAACCTCTGTGATTTCCATATTCTTATCAACAGCTTTACACATATCATAAATAGTGAGTAAGGCAACCGTTGCTCCGGTTAATGCCTCCATCTCAACTCCTGTTTTGCCATATAGTTTTGCCACCGCGGTAACTGTAATCTTACTTTGTGCTTCCTCTATTGTAAAGTCGATGGAACTGCCGGTTAACATAAGCGGGTGGCACATGGGTATTAAATCTCCGGTTCGTTTTATGGCCATGATTCCTGCCACTCTTGCAACTCCAAGAACATCTCCCTTTGTAACTTCCCCACTTTTAATTAGGTCAAGTACCTCTTTATTTACTATTATGCTCCCTTTTGCAACGGCTGTTCTCTCCGTCACTTCTTTCTCAGTAACATCTACCATAACCGCATTGCCGCGGCTGTCAAAATGGCTGAATTGATTATCCATGGTATCACCTGATTTCTATCGTATTATTAATTTGATTGATTGTCCAATCTAATGACCTGGTACGAAAAGGCATTACACCAAATATAGCAGATACATCTACCCTTTACTTTTCAAATTTTTACTTTCTTAATTCTTTACCTTCTTAATTCTTTTCCTTCTTAATTCCTTACAAATTAATAATTACTACTTTCCAAAACCACAGTTTGGAAATGTACATACTTCGCAGTTTAAGCAAAGCCCGCCATGACCAAGATTGGCAAGATCCTCATTGGTTATCCGGTCATTTGCCATAATACGTGGTAGTACAAGGTCAAATATTGTCCGCCTGGAATACATGACACAGCCGGGAAGACCAATAACAGGAATAGTACCTTTATAATAAGAAAGAAGGAACATTGCTCCAGGCAGTACCGGTGCGCCGTAAGAGATAAGCTCGGCACCGGTATTCTTTATAGCGGTTGGAGTAGTATCATCCGGGTCCACGCTCATACCACCGGTACATATGATAAAATCTGCTCCCTCCTCTATAAATGTTAGGATTGCACCGGTAATTTTATCCGTATCATCATTAACGATGCTCTGACCTAAAACTTCAACAGAATATTCACTTAACTTATCCCTTATTACAGGACCAAAGGCATCCTTTATCCTGCCGTAAAACACTTCATTACCAGTGGTAACAATACCTGCCTTTTTGTTTACAAAGGGCAGTATCTGAAGTATTGGTTCCTTCCCCGCGATTTCTTTTGCTAAATTTAATTTTTTTTCTTCTATTACCAGAGGTATGACTCTGGTGCCGGCTAACTTATCCCCTTTCTTAACCGGAAAATCCCCATGCCTTGTGGCAATCATGATTTCCCCCAGAGAATTAATCTGCCTCAGCCGCTTTTTATCTGCTTTAAACAGACCATCTATAGAAGCCAATATGTCTATCTTTCCTTCTTTTATTTCCGAAGGAGTCATATGTTCATTCTTACAGATTTCATATAGTATTTCGGCCGCTTCATTTTCATGAAGGATTCCTTCTGTTTTCTCCCAGATATAAAGATGGTCCTTGCCTATGGATAATAAAACCGGTATATCTTCTTCTGTAACAATATGACCTTTACGAAATACTGTTTCCTTGGCCACATCTTTTACAATCCTGGTTATGTCATGACATATTACATGTCCCACTGCTTCCGTCGTATTAATCAGTTTCAAAAATTCACTTCCTTTTTTATATGAAACGTTTATAATAAAAAAGATGTAAATAGACAGACTCCTACCTGTATTTTACACCTATGTAAATTCGATTATATTATTCCGTTGTCTTATGTGTATATTTATCTAAATACCTTTTCTTGTGTTTTACCTTTTGGCATATGCTTTTACATTTTTCATATGTTTTTAACGCTTATTCTTTTATGGCTTTTATTATTATGCTTTTACATAATTTAAAATATTCCTCCACATTAAACCGGCCTTTATTAATTAGAAACTGTATGGATGCACCTTCTAAGAGAGATACAATAAGGTAAGGAAGATATTCCCTCTTTTGTTTTGACAGATCCGGTTCATACTTATCTAGCATTTCACCAATTTCTTTCCTCCATCCCTCAAAGGAAGCGGCAAAGGCTGTCTGAATCTCAGTATTAATATGTCCCTGAACCCAGAAATCAATCTCAGCAAAATCATATTCCTCTTCTTTTAGAATAAATTCCAGCTTTTGTCTGATAAATACATCGAGCTGCCCTTCCAGAGTATTTTTCGCATCTACTTTTAAACGATCCCTGATTTCTAAACACCGCCTTAATACTTTCTTTTGCAAAGCAAGCATCAAATCATTTTTTGTCTTATAATAATAATGTAAATTCGACTGTACCATTCCGGCTCTGTCCGCAATTAAATGCATTCTGGTTCCGCATATGGTATTTTCAATAACAACCTCCAGTGCTGCATCCAGTATCTTCTCCTCTGGCTTTTCATCCCCGTTTTTAATTCTCATGTATCCCATCCTTTCTGGATTACCCTATAGTATAACTTGGCTCCCACTTTGTGTCAATCGCTTTGTTCAATTAATCAATCTAATCCTTTTACATCAACTGCCTCAAATCCTTAACCGTATCCCTTATCTCAATCCGGCTTCCAGAAACGTATTTATCACAGATATGTCTATCATCCGATAAATAAATCACTCGTTCCAGTCTCTGTTTTAAGTTAAGAGGCTGCGGGTGAGCTAAACTGCTGTCATCTATAATAACCGCATCAAATTCATACCCTTCTAAAAAACTCCCTACCTTGCCAAAGAATGCTCCGCCGCCTTTCGTTCCCATATAAAAAGCTTCTTCTATGGTCAGGGGCTTTAAATCAGAATCCACTAAACGCCACCGAAGCTTGGATACCTGTATCGCAGCTGCCATAGCTTTAAATATGGAGTTAGAACTCCCTGCTGCCACATCTGAGCCCAGTCCCACCGGCACTTTCTCCTCAAGGAATTTTCTTACCGGTGCAATGCCTGAGGATAAATTCGTGTTAGATTCCGGACAATGAGCAACAAATACCTGATTTTTCTTCATCAGCTCAATCTCTTCTTCCGTTATGTATACACAATGTGCCATAACAGTTGGTACTTTCCCTCCAAATAGTCCAAAACGGTCATAGGCATCACTATAGCTTTTTGCCTCTTTACAAAGTTCCCTGACCCATTTCACTTCTGCAATATTTTCAGACAGGTGGGACTGTACGGGACACATATATTCCTCCGAAAGAGCTGCCAGTTCCTTAAGCAATGCCTCTGAACAGGTGGGCAGAAACCTTGGGGTAATAATTGGTGCCACATTCTTATACTTTTTAAGGGCGTCTTTTAACCATCTTCTGGTACTCTTAGCAGACCAGGCACTGGACTCACAAAGATAATCGGGACTGTTCCGGTCCATGTTTACTTTTCCTACCAGACACTTAAGTCCGGTTGCCTCAAGAAGCTCCATTAACAAGACCGTGGCTTCCTCATGAATTGTTCCAAATATACAGGCTCTTGTAGTCGCACTGTTCTTTAAGTCATTTACAAATATAGTATAAGCCTTTTTTGCATACTCCAAATCGGAATACCTGGCTTCTTCTGGAAAGGTATTCTCATTCAGCCAGTCAATCAGCTCCAAATCCATGGAAAGACCCCGGAAAGCATACTGGGGTCCGTGGATATGAAGGTCTGTAAGTCCTGGTATTATCAGCCTGTCACCGTAATCCGTTACTCTTATATTAAGATAGCCCTCCGGCAGGTTATTATAAACCCCCATTACTTTTCCGTTTTCACATATTAGATACCCCTTTGGTACATAACGTATCTGATCTATGGAATCCGGATAAATAATATTTCCCTTTAGTGCAAAACAACCGGTCTCTCTCATAAAAATCACCTTCTAAACTTAAATGAATTTATTGCTGTTACATTACTCTAATAATTAATAATCAAGGTATCTGATTTTGAATAAACAAAAAAAATACCAAAAATAACCGTCTTTTCTCCATCGAAAGATACTCTAGACCACTATTTATGGTATTTCTTAATTTATTAGAACCTTCATGTAACTATCAATTTAATTCCGCTAAAACTATTCGTTTATTCAAAATAGCCGTTTACCCTACTCATTTGATAATATTAGCTTATAAAATAGTTTATGTCAATACTTAATATTTTGTGTCGACTAATAAATATTTACTATGTTTATTATGTTCATTTTCACACCAATGCTTATTACACAGTAATGATTTAAATTATCAGGCATCACTAATAGTAGATTCCCTGCCGCTCCAATAATTTCTTCCGCTCCTTATAATCGGGCATAATACTGCCAAGCATGGCATAAAACCTGGTGCTGTGATTCGGATGGATAAAATGTGTCAGTTCGTGGGCCGCTACATATTCAATACAGACAAGAGGTGCATGGATTAGTGCCGTATTTAAGGTGATCCGGCTGTCGTATACGGCACAGGAACCCCAGCGGGCTTTCATTTTCCTTATCTTTATGTCGGGCATGGGGATTTTGTAGGAAAGGAACTTTGGATGGACGGCATTTACCACCTGATAAAATACACCTTTTATAAATTCCTTATACCACTTATCCCATAATGACCCAATCTTCTTCTGATCTTTGGGGTACTTTGTATGAATCCTGATATCTGTGTCTGTTAATTCAATGTAGTTTTCGGTTGATGCAGTGATATGGAGCTGATACTGCATTCCAAGAAGCTTTATGATACTTCCCTCCCCAGGCTCAAACTCATGATTACTATCAGGTTCTCTGTTTTCAAACCGTTCCAGGCTCTTTTCAATCCAGTCTGCTTTTCGTAAAATAAAATCCTCGATATATTTTTTGCTGACCCGGTTACTGGCAGAAATAATAATCCTTCCGTCTGCTTTTACATGTAAGTTAATATTTTTTACCTTTTTCCGGATAAGTTCATAAGTTATGGCTCTGCCTCCGATTTGAATCGTCTCCGTCATGTGTATGTTATCCTTTACTTTTGGGTGGTTTCTCTGCTTTTTAGATACGTAATATATTTCGTTCCGAAACTGTTGAACTGCTTCAGTACCGGAATGAATTCCCTTCCAATCTCTGTAAGGGAATACTCCACTTTCGGAGGGACTTCCGGATAAACATACCTGTTAATCATGCCATATTCCTCCAGAGTACGCAGCTGCTTTGTCAGTGCAGCCTGGGTAATACCCGGTATTTTACGCTGCAGTTCGCCAAAGCGATGGGTTTTTTCGGTTAAATGAAAAATAATCAAAATAGCCCATTTGCCTGTAAAGATTTTCTGCGCCGTAGTATACGGGCAGACTCCGAATAAGTCAACTTCCTGCTCCATGTAAATTTCCTTTCTGTTTCGTTTATTCGCTATAATTTAATTATCATTCAGATATTTAAACCTTAGCAATGTAATCCTGACAACTGCTTAGTATATATTTTATACTAACACAATAAAATAATCGTACTTGTTAGAACTTTTATATCTGCTATAATTGTTCTGTAAAGCATTATAACATAGATTAATGAAAGGAACAATATCATGAATAAAGCAGCTCAATTTTTAGCAGACAGCCAGACTTTTTACTTAGCTACCGTAGAAGATGACCAGCCCCGCGTACGCCCCTTTGGTGCAGTTATGGAATGGGAAGGAAAAGTTTATATCAGTACAAACAATAAGAAGGAGGTATATGCTCAGATTCTTAAGAATCCCAAGGTAGAGATTACTTCTATGGACAAGTCCTACAATTGGATCCGTATTGCCGGCAAGTTAGTACCCGATGACAGAAGAGAAGCCAAGGAAGCTATGTTAAAGGCTCAGCCTGGTTTAGAGAAAATGTACAGCATCGACGACGGTATATTAGCAGTTCTTTATTTTACCGAAGCTACTGCAACCATCTATAATATAAGCGGCGGCAAAGAAGAAGTTCAGTTATAATAATTTTCAAAAGATATTAATCCGCCTGATCAAGCTAATACTAGTTTCAGGCGGATATCTAAGTAATATGATCTTTTCGTTTCAAAATTTATTGCTCTACATAACAAACACCTATGGTTCCCGGCCCGGAATAAACTCCTACTATGGCACTGATCTGTCCAATCAGGTATACATGTTTAATACTGGGAAGCTTTATTAACTGCTCGTAAACTTTTTCTGCATCTTCTTTTGAATTACCATGAACGATATAGGCATCACATTGTTTCTGTTCAGCGGTTTCCTTCCCTAACTCCGTCAGTCTATTTAAGGATTTATTTCTTCCCCTGACCTTAGCATAGGTGTAACATTGTCCATGGTCTTCATCAAAACCGACAATTGGTTTGATATCCAGAAAATCACCGATGGTTGCAGAGATTTTTCCTATCCTGCCCCCCTTTTTTGCATACTCTAGCGTACCAAAGACAAAGAAGAAGTGCATCCGCTTTTTCATCTCAGGAATTTGATTGGCTATTTCCTGAAAGCTTTTCCCTGCGTTAATAAGTTCACCGCATTGTTTCAATATAATACCTTCGCACACAGAAGTTGATTTGGTATCATACACATAGGTTTTTATCTCCGGGAATTGTTCACTGACCAGTTTAAATGCATTATACGTACCGGATAAACCACTTGAGATAACCACCGCTATGACATGCGTATAGTTCTCTTCTGCTAATTTCTTATAAATCCTCTCGATATCCTCCATAGCCGGCAAGGAAGACTTTGGTATTTCGATGTTCATATTTTCGTAAATCTCTTCCGGTGTAATATCTACCTTGTCCGTATATTCCCTGTCACTATATATAATCTTGAAAGGCAAAATACGTATATTATATTGATTCACAGTTTCTAAATCGATGTCACAAGCCGAATCTGTAATTAGTGCAATTTTATCCATAAGGTTAATCTCCTTCAAATAATATGTAACTACTGATAAAGAGTATCCTATCCAATGCCGCTTGACTTATAGTAAGTACCGGTAGACCATATCCCTCTGCGTTTATTATTCTTTACCGTTTTATACCGGTTATTCAAACCATATAACTTCAATAAATATTACTGAGCTTAAGACAAGTCCCTTGTCTCCTCAAATCGTTAAAAAGACCCCGTAAGCACAAAACTTACGAGGTCTTTCTCTCTCTACTGCGGATGACAGGAATTGAACCTGCACGGTCTCCCACTAGATCCTAAGTCTAGCGCGTCTGCCAGTTCCGCCACATCCGCATAATAACTAATAAAAAAAAATAAAAATGAGACATCCGGGATTCGAACCCGGGACACCTTGATTAAAAGTCAAGTGCTCTACCGACTGAGCTAATATCCCATCTAATTTATATATTCTGATTAATCTAATTAATCAGAAACTGGGCTAGCTGGATTCGAACCAGCGACTGCAGGAGTCAAAGTCCTGTGCCTTACCGCTTGGCGACAGCCCAAAGGTTTCAAACCAGGGTGGATAAAGGGATTCGAACCCTTGGCCTCCAGAGCCACAATCTGGCGCGCTAACCAACTGCGCTATACCCACCGTATTCAATTACGTTATCTTTATCTTGTCCGATATCATACTATAATATGTTAGTTAATTTTACAAACAAAAGTAATATGATTGTATATCATTCTTATGATTAAACCGTTCAAGATAAAAAAACGTGCCAGAAGGGATTCGAACCCCCGACACATGGCTTAGAAGGCCATTGCTCTATCCAACTGAGCTACTAGCACACTTTAAGATATGCTGTTACACACATCAAGCGGGTGATGGGAATCGAACCCACGTATCTAGCTTGGAAGGCTAGTGTTCTACCATTGAACTACACCCGCATATTTCATAAAACGCTTGTTGCTTCATAATTCTTATCCAAGAAATCACTTCTTATAAGATGATTCAATCGGGGTGACAGGATTCGAACCTGCGACCTCTTGATCCCAAATCAAACGCGCTAGCCAAGCTGCGCTACACCCCGCTTTATAAGAATTTTTTCTTGTCGTCCGTGACGCAAGAACTATTATATAATAGGGATTCTATATTGTCAACAACTTTTTTAATTTTTTTTAGCATTTTACTACTAAATTGAAAAGAAAGGTGTTTACAGGGTGCTATCCGGCTTTATTGCTTTTATAGTCCTATTGTTAACCCTTTATTTATAAATAATTCAAAGTAAAATGTGCCTGCCCGTTCTGATCGATCTCCATAATAATGTAAGAAGGTTTTCCGCCCTCCTGCCGGGGCTGGGTTATACTTCCCGGGTTAACAGCCCAGACGGCACCACTCATATCAATAAGAGGTCTATGGGTATGTCCGAATATCGCAATATCGGCACCATACTGCAATGCAATCTCTTTTAATCGTTCTGTACCGAAATTCACACCATACCGGTGCCCATGAGTAAGAAATATTGTGTAATTACCCAATGTCAATAACTTGTCCTTTTCAAGTCCGGTAAAGTAATCATTATTCCCCGGAACCATCTCTGCCCTGCAGCCCACAATCTTTCTGATATACTCTTCACTGCCTTCAAAATCACCTAGGTGAAGGAATACATCAATCGGTTTTACTTTTTCCAATACCTTCTCAAGATTCGTATTCCTTCCGTGAGAGTCACTTACTATTAATATTTTCATATAAACTCCAGCCTAATTTATAAATGTGAAATTTTTTCTCCGGATTTTTCATATGCCCGTATCACATCTTTCATTGCTTCCAGGGCTTTTCCTCTGTGACTGATCTTATTTTTTATATCTGTGGACAGCTCGGCTGAGGTGCATCCGTACTCCGGCACCCAAAAGATCGGGTCATATCCAAAACCGCCATCCCCCGCTATTTCATTACCAATAAACCCTTCAATTGTTGCTCTTTTCGTAACAATTTCCCCATCTGGAAATGCGCAGGCTATGACGCATACAAACCTTGCACTTCTCTCTTCTAAGGGCAGACCCTTTAGCTGGTCAAGTATATAATTATTTTTTATATCATAAGAAGTAGTTTCACCAAGAAACCGTGCAGAATAAATTCCAGGTGCTTTATCCATGGCATCAACTTCAAGCCCGGAATCATCTGCCAGTACCATTTCACCGGTAAGTTCCATGATTGTTCTGGCTTTTATAATGGCATTTTCTTCAAATGTACTGCCGTCTTCTACAATATCAATACAAATCCCCGCATCTTTCATCGATATAATATCATAATCCAGATCCTTTAAAATCAAACGGATTTCTTTTAATTTACCTTCATTGGTCGTAGCAAATATTATCCTGTTCCTCATACGTTTCCTCTTACCCTTTATTTTTTCATTTTATCAAAAGACCTTAAAATCACTCTGTTCACAGCTTCTGCAATGGCCCTTTGATTTTCATCCTTTAACAGGAAATTCAAATCCTCCTGGTTGGACATAAATGCTACCTCTATTAGAACCACCGGAACTTTTGACTTACCTACAATAACCATTTCACTGCCTGGCACCAGTCCCCGGTTGACTCTGTGGGTCACCTTTTTGATTTCTTCGAAGGCTATCTCTGCCAGTTGTTCCGACAAAAATCCAGCTCCCTGCTGATTCTCGTTATATAAGACCTCAGAACCATAAGGCTCTGCTGATTCGCTGGAATTGCAATGAAGACTTATGAATAAATCCGCCTCTACGTCATTAGCAAAATTAACTCTGGGATTTAAAAAAATAGTATTATCCCCAGTCCTTGTATAATATACCTTATAATCTTCCTGGTCCAGTATTTCCTTAAGTTTTAATATCATACTAAGATTCATATCCTTCTCATAATACTGCTCTCCTTTTGAGAAGGTCCCGCAATCCTTGCCGCCATGACCAGCATCAATGACAACTATTTTGTCATAAACATCCTTAGGGCGCCTTAAATCCACATAGATATTTGCTTCATCCTGATAAAGCACCGGTGCATATATAAAATCCAGCGCTATGTTAATGGTTACAGTATATTGGTGGTCAATCTCTTCCTGTCTGTATTCAATACTGTAATCTTTTACTGGATCAGATAAAGGTGTCTGAGAAACAGTACCATAATCCGTTATTTTACCGTTTGCAGATATTACTTTTGGTATTAACAACCTTTCATTCTCTGAGTCCTTGTTAAGACTTGTTTGGATGGGAGCTGTCTCACTGCCTTGCTTGGATTTAGAGGCATCCATTCTTTGGGAGACTTTGCTCCCTGGTGTGCCGGTAAATTCCGTGTCCTGATTTATTCTCACAAGAGAAGTTCCGTCAAAGGTTTCTTTTTTAACCCCCGGAATAGTCAGGCGTATGCTTCTGTCCATGTAAAGGTCTTCTATATCAACCGTATATTGAGCTTTGTCCGGTTTCTTAATAACCAGGTATTTATCTCCCAGTTTATCTAGTATGTTACCATCATATAACGCCTTCTTATCCGAATCTCCCGCCTTACCGGAATCAGTAGGCAGCAAGTTCCCCTTATCTGATTCCGGATTCGAGGAATCGCCGTTTAAACGATTGCTGTCTGCATAGGTTAAAGTTTGGTCATAGTGTGATATTACAACAGATATCAAAACTACCACTAACATTAATGCAACACTGTTGACAGCCATATGTCTAAGAAGTTTTTCATCCATTTACTTTCCCCCTGATATGAGAATTATACTATGCATTATAAAATTCTACAATATAGTTTTTGATATTACAAAAATTTTATCCATGGTTTCCTCTTCTTATATTATCAGGTATTAGGAATGATGATTTTTATGGCATTTAATGGAATAAATTTGCATATTTTACATGTTTTTGGTATAATAGAAGCAAAGTAGTATTGTTCTTCCATATACCGCATATATCATATTATATCATATATCAATCAACGATTGATCAATGGGGCAGGAAAGGGGTTCTAGTATGGATTCAAATGCAGAACTGATTGTACAAAAAGATGGATATAAGTCCATTTTGTATCATTTTTTCAGTGCAGCGGAACCAAAAGCAAGTATTGTAATTTTACATGGAATGGCCGAACACCATAAACGCTATTATCCCTTTGTCAAATTTTTAAACGCCAATGATATTGACGTTTACCTATATGACCACCGGGGACATGGTACGGATAAACTTATGAAAGAATTAGGATACTTTAGTGAATCGAAAGGTTATAAAAAAGTTGTTGAAGACGCTCTTTTAATCCTACAGCATGTCAATCAGAATAAGCGGAGCAATAAACTGATCCTGATGGGACACAGCATGGGTTCCCTAATTGCCCGTAATGTTATACAGCAGTACGATGGTATGGATGGTGTTATCTTGTGTGGAACCACTCATCCTTCCAGGCTTAAAACCAGACCTGGAAAGGCACTTGCTGCAATGATCCAATTTCTCTATGGACCTACCCACCGGTCACCCTTCCTTAATACGATGATGTTTGGCGGGAAATCCTATTCAAGCCTGATTACCCGTACTTCCTTTGACTGGCTTTCAAGAAACAACCCGTCTGTCGGCGCCTATATACATGATCCTTACTGCGGCTATATCTGTACGATAAGCTTTTATCATGACCTGTTAATGTTAGTATCGAATGCTTCAAACACTTCGCTGATGAAAAAGACACGAAATTCCCTGCCCATCCTGGTTATTTCCGGCGGTTGTGATCCTGTGGGGGGTAATGGCAAAGAAGTAAAACATATGCTTTCTTTATATAATAAGTGGGGTTATAACCGTGTTACCGGTAAGCTGTATCCAGAATGCAGACATGAATTGCTTCAGGAACTTAATGCAGATGAAATTATGAAGGATATTCAGACCTGGATTATGAAACAACTCTAGATTTACTAAAGAACGCCCTACTCGTATTTGTGAATAATCTAAAGTATAAAGGCAAACATTTGTAATAAACACCTTCTTGACTTTGTATAAATAAAATACATCTATAGAAGAATGCTTTAATAAAATGATTACTTATCAAACATTTTATTAAAGCATTCTTTTTAGATGTATGAGGTGTTTATTTCTTACTTATCTATGATATTGTATTATTATTCTGAGGAAAATTATCCTTGGTATCTCTTTTCGGTGGTCTTGGACCCATAAATTGATAGAAATACGTCTTAAGCATACCATTATAAATTTTACGGTTTTTATCTGCTTTTCTTCCGATATATTTCTGAGCATCCTCATAACTGGTGATAATAAAATAAGACCAGGCATCCAGTGCATTAAATGTTCTGCCTATCTCTTTATATAATCCCGGCAGAGCTTCTTTTTCCTCTAGTCGCTCACCATACGGGGGATTTGTTATTATAAAGCCATATTTTTTGTTATGGCTTAAATCGCTTACCGACCTCTGCTGAAAATGAATATATTGATCCACTTCTGCCAAAGCCGCATTTTGTCTGGCTGCTTTTACTATTTCGCCGTCCAGGTCATAGCCCTGGATCGTCATATCCACAGCAGTTCTCCTCACATCATTTGCTTCTTCAATAGCAGAGTACCAGGCTTTTTTAGGAATTAACCCACTCCAGTTTTCGGACAGGAAGGAACGGTTCATACCAGGTGCTATATTAGCTCCTATCATAGCAGCTTCAATTGGTATTGTACCGCTGCCGCAGAAAGGGTCTATGAGAATCCTGTCTTTATTCCAGGGTGTCAGCAGTATTAAGGCTGCAGCCAGGGTCTCCGTAATTGGAGCTTTACTTGCAAGCTTACGATATCCGCGTTTATGAAGAGATTCACCGGAAGTATCTATTCCAATGGTTATTTCATCTTTCATAAAGGTAACCCGGATAGGGAATTCATTGCCGTCTTCCGGAAACCATTCAATTTTATATACTTTTTTAAGTCGTTCTACGATAGCCTTTTTCATAATGGACTGGATATCGGAGGGACTGAATAATTTACTTTTTATGGAGGTGGCTTTCGCTACCCAGAACTTACCGTTGGCAGGAATATAATTTTCCCAGGGAATTGCCTTAGTCTTTTCAAATAATTCCTCAAAAGATTCTGCCCTAAACTTATCCACCTTTAATAAAATACGCTCCGTGGTTCTTAAAAATATATTAGCCCTGCTTACCGCCGATTCGTCACCGGTAAATATAACTCTTCCGTCTTCCACCTGTTTTATTTCATATCCTAAATCATCTATCTCTTTCTTTAAAACACTTTCCAAGCCGAAATGGCATGGCGCCAAATACTCATACTGGCTCATCCTTTTGTGCTCCCATCTGCGTAATCTACGCGTACCGATTTGTTAACTGAATCTCACTTTTATATGCCGTTTAAACCTCGGTCTCACTGCTGCCTGAGGTTAATTCACTGACAATAGATTATAACATAAGGGTTGACTCTTTGCAAATGTCAACCCCTTACTATTTTCTATCATAAAAAACCAATGCTAGTTTTTATATGATATATGTTTTAATTAGAGTAACCAAAGCACTCAAAACTACCTTCGTATCCTACCATAATTATTTAGCCAACTGTCCTCTATAGGCATGAATTCCACCATAAATATTTTTTACCTGATATCCGTCATTACTGAGTTCCCGTGCCAATAATAAGCTTAAATTGCCTCTATCACAATATAATATTAATAAACGGTCTGAAGGTAAGTCACTCTTAATCGTTTCAAAATCCAAATATGGAATATTTACAGCAGTTGGTATATGCCCCATTTGATATTCTTCTGGTTCTCTTAAATCAATAATCAATACATAATATTGGCCAATATAATACTCTATATCCTTTGCACGTATTGTTTCAAAAGCCATAAAATCACCTTCAATTCATTATTATCATATTCTTTATGAAATATAAATGTGCATATGGCTTAATGGAATGCTCTCCATCATAAAAAAGTCTCCATCAAAGCTGATGAAGACTTTTTTACTACAAATGTCCGTACATTAAACTATCTTTCGTTTGAATCACGATAATTATTGGTACTGGTATTTCTTGAATTAGAATTTCTTGAAGTTCCAGTCGTATAATTTTGTGAGCCAGTTGAGTTTTTACTTCCTGTAGAGTTAGAAGTGTTTGCGTTTCTTGATGTGTTGCTTGTGCTTGAATTTCTTGATGTCGTGTCTTTAGAGTTATTTTCCATTATAATTAACCTCCTGAAAATCTATAATTTAGATTACATAGGATATTATGAGCATCTTTATATTAAAATATACACCCAACATTAATTAAAACTTCTAAATAATAGGAAAAAAACATTATCAATTATTTCTATATTTCAGTAATAAAACTCCAAAATACCGCTTACATGTTTGCTATAAAAATTCATAAAAATTTTTTATAAAATTTCATCTTTTTTATTGCATTATATCTCTTAATGTATTATAATGTAATTGTGTTAAAGAGATTCATTCGTGATTCTCCTAACACACTATATAACCCCTTATTAATTATTTATACTCCCCTCATCGAAACGCCCGCCTGGCTCCCCCTCGCGGGCGTTTCACTTTGTATCAATACATAAAACCAACTTATATTTAACACAGACATAATTATTTTATGTATTTTATATGAAAGTACATAAAAACACCCATAAGATTTCGATACACTTCAACAATCTTAGGGTGCTTTCTTCATTGTAATCTACTTCTATTGATAAATTAAGAATTATAAGCTCCTATAGGCAAGTAACTGTAAACATAGGAAAAGACCTGATAATTACCGTCTGTAGTTATTAATTATCAGCCTATAACCTAGATATATAACCAGGATGGGTAAGCCAACGGTAAAAAACAACCGTAACAAGATGCCGCCGATAATAAAGAATAAAACAATCACCAGGATAGCAACCATGGTAAAGATTAACTTTTGATACCAGGTTAACGAAGTACCTGGATTAATCCTAAATTTTCTGTTAAAGTCACCGGCTCCATCCTCATAATTGTTTTGGTATTCCTTATATGAAGTGCTGCCACCGTTCTGGGTATCCTGATATGTGCCTTCCTGTTTAGCACTGCCATATAATGGACCATGACTGATCTGATAAGTTTCTATAATGGTTTTTGCTATTAATCTTGGATCCCCTAGTTGAAATATAACCTCTTCTTCCTGGTTCGTACTGCTTTTACTCTTTATATAATCTTCATAAAAAAGAATATTGCTTGTTACTTCCGTATCAGGTATTTCTCCCTTTAAGGCAACTCTTAAGCCGTCTATAAATTCATTCTTTGTCATGTATGCCTCCTATCTGACACAAATTATTATTAGTTGGCAAAAAATCATATTACAAAAATACTATTTTGTAAATTAATAACGAACTAGCATTTTTTTTATTCTAACACAAATAATAAAGTGCGTAAATAGTTGGAGCATTTGTTAATAAACTTATTATGTTTATAAACTTATTTTAATATACCCGCTGCAGGTCAACTTTAAAAAAATAATAAGTATGGGTTTGATCTTATCGCTCAATTGTTGCCGTATCCCGATTGACAATATGGCATACGAATCATTACTGTGGTCCCGGCACCTTCTGTACTCACCATTTTCACTCCATATTCATCTCCATAGGTTATTTTAATCCGCTGATGTACATTCCGTATTCCAAATCCCGTCCTTCCTTCCATATCATGAAAGATTGACTCTTGTTTTTCCAAATCCATACCGACGCCATCATCTTTTACCATTAGGATCAGGTTGTCCCCTTCCCGTTTTGAAGAAATATGGATATTTAAAATCTGTTCCGGTTTCATGGCATGATTAATGGCATTTTCTACAAAGGGCTGAAAAATAACTTTGGGTATAATTCCCTCCAGGGTATCGGGTTCAATGTCCATACTGATATGGATGAAATCCTTAAACCGATTTTCCATAATATAGATATAACAGCGTGTGATTTGAATTTCCAATTCTAATGTTATTAGATTTTTGCCTCTATTGAGTGAAATACGGTATAAGTCCGATAAAGAACTTATCATCTCTAAAAGCTGCCTGTCATGATATTTTCTGGCTAAAGATGAAATTGAGGATAAGGTGTTATATAAAAAATGAGGTTTAATCTGTGAATGCAGTAATTCTAACTCAATACTCTGGGTTTTGATTTCCTTTTCATATACTTCTTTCATCAAATATTGCACCCGCTCCATCAAACGCTTAAAAGATAGAATAACTATCCCGATTTCATCCTGGTCCATCTCCTCTTTTACAAAATCCATATCGTCATAGCTTTGATGGACTTCACGGATCATCTGATTCAGTTCCATAATTCTAGAGGACATTTTTCTAATGATTAATATAGTAATAAAAAGAGCTCCTAAAATAATTAATACCCCGGCGTATAACATCTCATAGATGGTCCTGTTAATTGTAAGAAACATAGTTTTTGTATCGGTGGATACGATAATCTTCCACTGATTATTCAGGATACAGGTGGAATTAACTTTTCCCTGCTGGTTATTAAGTTGGGACAATTCATCCTTTTCAGACCAGACATTTTTTCCGTTTTTATAATGCATAAGGATGTTATCACTGCCATCCAAAACATACATCTCTTTATTCCGCTCATTTTTAAAACTGCCGGCAAACATGTCTTTTGATATCTCTACCGCCATAATATAATAGGAACTATTATATTTTAAATACCGAAACAGACAGATATTCCTGGGATCGGATACACTGTTATACTTAAAATAATTTTTTGAAAATACATCCCGCATCATATAAAAAGAACAGCTTCCGCCTTTTTTCACAATATCCTGATATACGCTGCTTTCCTTGATTTCCTGGTATAGCCGGACATTCTTTTTATCCGGCAGCAATGTAGGATTCGCAGTAAAAAAAGTGATGAGTGTAATATTTCTATCCGTCATCATAATCTCGGAGCTGTACTGTGTCAGATAGTTATAAAACTCCCAATATTCCAGCGGCTTTTTATACTCCATTGTCAATCTCCGGTTTAAATCGCTATTGGTATAGAGCATATCGGTTATGCTGGATATGTTCCGGATTTTAGTATTAAGTTCTGTCTGTAACTGGTTCGTAGTAACCTCGATTTCCTGCAGGACCTGTTTTCTTAGTTGATTCCGGATTTTTACAATATAAAATGATGAAATACATCCAAACATAATCACTACTGTAACCGACATAACCAGAATCAGTCTGGTATGAAAATGGAGTTTATTAAATCTGATTCGTTTCATATTCACTGTTTTCCTGCTCCTTCAGGCAGACAATTTTTTTGCGGTAACTAAGGGGAGAGACGCCGAAATTACGGGAAAAGCGCATGCAAAAATAAGATACACTATCATATCCTACCCGTTCCGATATTTCTTTGATTTTTAAAGAACCATTTTCCAATAAAACTCTTGCCCGCTCCATCCTTGTCTCTGTCAGGTATTCATGAATAGTTTTTCCAGTCTGTCTTTTAAAAATAGACCGAATGGTATTAGAGGCAAAGTAGAATTGTTCCACCAGATTTTCTGCGGAAATCGGTTTATCATAATTTTTATTAATATAAAGTATCACACGGTTTACCATCTGTACATCATTGTCTGTGCCGGACTCCAGATTTTGTTTGTAATGGAACGCATTCCGTAAAAGGGTACTGATATACTTTTCAATCTGTTCGATATTATCATACTCCTCCAGCGCTTTTAATATATCCCGCTTTTCCCTTACTACTGCTTCTATTTCCTTGGAAGCAGCAAAAAACAACTCATATATTTTATTGCAGATTTCATAACACTCTGCCTTTATGGTATCTTTAGAAGGCTTTTCTACCGCCAGGGCATTAAAATACCTTTCCAGGATTTGCTGGCATTTGTTCTGCTCCATGGATATAATTCCGGACATTAACTGCTTTTTTACTACAACTGCAGCGTCTCTTACCAGATTCCTTCTACTTAATGTGTAAAAACTATTTTCGTATACTTTCATTATATCCTGATATGCTTTTTGAAACTGATCTGCTGTTACTTTACTGCATATATCCTGATAATGTAAATCAATATGTATGGAATTTTCGAGAGTATCATTTAATTCGGTATAATCTGCACTTTGCAGATTCTTAAAATCATATCCCGCATCTGTCAATATAAGATAATGTCCTTTGGAAAGATATAAAACCACATATTTTTCAACTCTGCAGGATAAAAAATATTGTATTCGTTCCTTTATATCTTCTACCAGCCAATTTACCTCAGCTGCCGATCTTGCGTTGTAGATTGCATTAAACCGGCTTATACAGGCAAGCATCATAGTAAAGTCACCCTGGAACAGATTACCACTTTGATTGCCAGAAAAAATCAGTTCGGACAATGCTTTTTCCAGTCGGTTCTGCTTGCCGATCACAGCATTCTGGAGCAGGCTGATACGGTTTAATGCCGTTTGTACTGCTGCCTGCAGTTCCTCCTCCCGGAATGGTTTTGAGATATAGGATACTATGTTTAACTGAATAGCTGATTTCATATATTCCACATCATCGAAACCCGTAAGGAATATAATCTGTATGTTACTGTCCAGTTTATGAAGCTCCTGAGCCATTTCAATTCCGTTCATCACAGGCATGCGGATATCTGTGATGACTATATCCACCGGTTCTCTCTTTATCCGCCGTAACGCATGAATGCCGTTTCTCTCCGTAAACGCCACGGTTACCTCCATTGCTTCCCAATCAATATTATTCTCCAAATCATCAAGCAATATTTTTTCGTCTTCTACAATTGCCAGTTTTACCATACTGATTATCCCCACTCTCACATTAATAATCTTGGATATCATAAATTAATCTTCCCCAATGCGTTGCAGATATAGAAACAGCTACAAGGGGCTGCTGCAAAATTGTAAAGTGATAAAACTTGAGGTTCATGGTTCTTTTTCTATCCCAAGATATCTACCTATGAATTCTACAACAGTCCCTGTTATCTGTACGCTAATCTCCTAGAGAGTTAACCCGCCTAGGGACAACCCGCCACGCAGGCAAAGCCTCCGAAGAGGCTTACCTAATATTCTACGGTGTTTACCGTAAGGTTAAATTAATAATATCATATCCCTACACACTCCACAACGTTACTAACGGACATCCCCCCAGATTTCCAGCCGTTTTTTGTATTTTTCATTACTAATCTTCTCAATTTTAGACAGCCCTGCATTCTCCGCATCTTTTACCATCTGGTCATAAATCTTGCCGGCTTCTTCTTTACTCTCAGCCAGTATAATTTTGGGCACCGTAGATTTCATCAGATCATCAATCTTGGTTTTTACCAATGCTTCGGTGGTGCCGGCGTCCGGACCCAGGTCATCATAAAGTGTTGTATCGTAAGCAGTCTTTCCAAGATATTGGTTGGCAAAGGCTGTAACCGGATCAACTTCACCGGTGATTTGATTATAGCCGTTATAAATATCATAGGGCTGACCATCCTTGGCAATACCGGATTTAAACAGGATTTCATACTTACGGATACCTTCCTTATCCAGTACGGAAGTCATATCCTTTTTCATATCTGCTAGTACTTCGTCTTTAATTACACGTTTACCATCTTGCTTATCCCAGATTACACCTTCCCGACCCCATTGGGTTAAGTATTGTCCTTCCTCGCTCATTAAGAAGTTCATAAACTTCATGGTCTCTTCCGGATGCTTATTGGAACTGGAAATATAGGTATATGACCAACCCAGTACGCTGGAAGGTCCGTAGGTGGTTTCCTCTGGTTTTACTCCGTCTGCGGCAACCAAAAATGGATACATCATATTATCCGGAGTTTTGTTGCCGTCTTTATCTGTACCTAAAACCGTGTTTGGAATATTCCAATAAGCCGCCGGTGAACTTAAAACATACCCATTGCTGATTTTCTCATCATATAAGGCCTTTTTGGTAACCGGCCAGTCTTTATCCAGTAAACCATCTAAATATAGTTCATTTATAAACAAATACATTTCCCTCAGACGTGGATTACGCATGTTATCATAGAGTACCCCATCCTTATTATAAAAGGAATTAATTCCATACATTCCTTTAAAGGTATAGGTATAATCACCTTCATTCTCTGAATTAAAGGCCATGGCAATCGAATTATTACCGTCTACGGTAGGGTATTTTGCTTTCCAGTCCTTTAATAAGCTGACGAATTCATCCTTTGTAAAATAACCTTTGTTAACATATGTATCATAATAACCTAATTCCTTTACATAATTCATACGGATGTTGAAGCCAAATACAGCCGAAGGTGCAATCTTGTCCTGGAACCAGGATGGTATTCCATAGATTTTTCCATCATCTTTATTTTTAATTTTAGCCATGGTATTACCCAACTGGGAAGCCACATCCGGCCCATATTGAGCAATCAGATCATCCAGGGGAATTACTTTTTTATTGGTAATATACTGATCGTTGGCAGCCGCACCTCGGTCAATGGTAATAAGATCCGGAACCGAATCTGATACCATCATCAAATTAAGTTTCTCCGCGGGATCCCCTGCAACGGATACAAACTCCAGTTTAACACCTGTTCTTTTGGTAATTTCCTCTGCCACTGCCGTATCCCAGGGCAGTTCTGTTTTAAAAAAAGCAGTTAATACCAGCGGCTCCCCTTCTGCCTTACTGCTGTTTTCCTGGTCTGCATCCTTTGTTGTAACCGGTGCCAAGGCTGATTTATCCCCCTCTGTATTCTTTTGGGTGCAGCCGGCTAATAACATTCCTGACAGTACCATAACCAGAAGAATCGAAACACCTTTCTTCTTTTTCATACCTTATCCTCCATTCATTCTTTTTTCTATTAGTCAAAACGGATATATTTATTCCGTTACGCTATCAATCTTTATCTACATACCTGCTGCCCGGACAGATTTAGAGAATCTGAAATGAAAGAGCTGTACCTAAAGCGAAATCCTCCACAGCTGTTTTTTAACCCTTGGACCAAACCCTGCTCCTAATATAAAATCCCATGGTATTTTCTGAATTCTAAACTAAGAGCTGTCTCTCTAATGAAGTTCTCCCCTGAGTTTTGAGCCTTAGACCACAAAGCCTTTCACAAATGGGCAGGGTCAGCCTTTTACCGCTCCTATCATCATACCCTTAACAAAATATTTTTGCAGAAAGGGATATACAATTAGTATGGGTATCGTGGCAACCATGGCCGTGGCCATTCTTATGGAATCGCTGGACGCTGTAGTCATTTTGGCTACCTCCTGCAAGATTTGGGTAGAGCTTTTACTAGTTCCCAGATCATAATTATTTAAGATCTGTACCAGAACAAATTGCAGGGTCTTTAAGGAGTTCTTATAGGTATATAAATTGGTGTCAAACCAGGAACTCCACTGTCCCACTGCTGTAAACAGAGTTATGGTGGCTAATACCGGTTTAATCAGCGGAAGGATTATACGGACAAAAACAATACTCTCCCCTGCTCCGTCCAAATATGCAGACTCTTCTAACTCTGCCGGAAGGGATTCAATATAGATACGGATCAAAATCATGTTATATACACCTATGGCACCCGGTATAATATAAACCATAAAGGTGTCAATTAAATGAAACGATTTTAAAATCATATAATACGGCACCAGTCCGCCTCCGAAATACATGGTAAATATAAAGAAGATACTAATGATCCTGCCGCCGAATAAGTCCTTTTTACTCATGGCATATGCTAATAAAGTTGTAAAGGTCAAAGAGAACAGGGTTCCAATGACGGTTCTGGACGCCGATATAAAAGCTGCATGGAGAATTTCACTGTTTCGAAATACCATCTTATAACTATCCAGCGTAAAGATCCGGGGCCAGAAATATAAACCGCCTTTTAGGGTATCCTGCGCATCATTGACAGAAATAACGAATATATTCCAGAACGGATATAAACATACAATAAAAACAAGAATCAATAGTATGTAAACAATAAGGTCAAATATAACGGTAGAAGCAGAGCCTCTTAGTCCCAAAAATTTTTTAATTGATTTTATCATTTCCATCCGCCTTTCTTAAACCAAAGTCCTTCCTCTTATTTTGCTCACAAAATTATTGGCTGTTAACACCAATGCAAAATTGACCACAGATTTAAACAAGCCAACCGCAGTACTATAGGAGTACATACCGCTGCCGAAACCATACCGGTAGGAATAAGTATCAATAACATCTGAATATTCCATAATTGTGCTGTTACTTAGTAATAACTGCTGTTCAAAACCGGCATTTAACAGACCGCCCACCGCCAGTACAAACATAACGGATACTGTTGGCATAATACTGGGATATGTTATGTATCGGATTCTCTGGAACCTGCCGGCACCGTCAATAGCAGCTGCATCATAGATTTCGGGATCGATGGATGCAATCGCCGCAAGATAGATAATAGCGTTATAACCCATACCTTTCCAAGCATTTGCTATACCTAACAAAACCCAGAATAGTTTCCCCTTCTGGAAAAACAAAATAGGCTCTTTTATGATACCTAACCCTTCAAGGAGCTGATTAATTACACCATCACTGGACATAATCGTTAAGAATATGTTGGCACAGATAACCCAGGATATGAAAAAGGGAAGATAAGAAGCGGTCTGCACTGCACGCTTTAGCCCCGCAGCCCTGCACTCATTAAACAAAAGAGCTAAAAGGATAGGTGCCGGAAAGCTGATTAATAGTGTGATAAAGCTGGTTGCCAGAGTATTTCGCATAATACGCAGGAAATCTCCAGTTTCAAAAAAATATTGAAACCATGATAATCCCACAAACTCCTGATTGAATAAGGAGGTAAAAAAATGGGGCTGCGGTACATAATTTACAAATGCCATATAAAGCCCGTATAACGGTGCGTAGCAAAAAATAACTGCCCAAAGAATAGCTGGCAGCATTATAATATATATAAACTTATGATGTTTCCAGCTTTTTTGCAGTCGATTCCATTTATTGTCCATTGGCATAGTAACTGCTGCCATTGATACTTTGTTTCGCATACTGTTTCCTCCATTGTTAATTTGTATTAACCTTTCTGCTTTGCAATATCGATTTTGTATTAACCTTTCTGCTTTGCAATATCGATTATAACATCATATTTCACGATAAAATATAATAATTTCCGTGTATTATATAGCATTTCAACAATCATTAAATCCTTACAATGTTTTTTCATGTCGTTAACCCACATTTTTATTTCATTTTTACATGTTTCTTATAGTAATATTGACATCCAAAAATGAAAGGAATATTTTATACTCACTATGAATAAAAGAAGAGGTGAACTACATGAACCAAGTTGGTAACTGTACCATTAGTCAGACGGAAGAATATCTATACCTTGACTCTGGTAAAATTCAATTTACCTATGATATTAAGAAATGCATTTACCGCATGTGTTTTGATGCTCTGGATTCTACAACCGGTGATGCAGGTTTTTCAGTCCGATATCGAGGTAAGATTTATACCCATAAAGACTTTTCCAATTCCACAGCCACGATTTATCTGGAAGAAAGAAAGGATGGTTTTGGAGGGGGGATATTCGCAGCGGTGGAACGGTCCTGGGGTGAACTTAAGGTACGGCAGACCTTTCGAATGATTCCGGATAAAGCTTTTATGCTGGTACAATGTGAGTTGGTATCCCAGGATTACATCCAAAGCGATTATATGGCTCCCATGGTTTTAAGCGGTCAGGTTTTCCCTTTAAAGGCTGCAAAACGCCCCAGACTGCTTTATGTCCCCTATGACAATGATAAGTGGATTCGCTATAAAGCCCAGGAGCTCCAGGAATGCGGTCATAGTTATGAATTAAGTGCAGTATATGATGATGAATCCCGCAACGGCTATGTAATTGGTTCCATCTCCCATGACCTTTGGAAAACCGGAATTAGTACTCATGGAGGTTTCGGTACACTTAGTAATTTTACGGTTTTTGGTGGTGTGGCAACTCCAGACACCAGAGATGAGGCAATGCCTCATGGACCGGTGAGAGGTAAGATTGTCCGTTCACCCCTTATCTTTACTGGGTATTACGAGGATTTCCGTCAAGGGCTTATGGAATATGGTGATGCCAACGCGGTTTTCTGCCCGAAACTTACCTGGAATCTGGGCGTACCCTTTGGCTGGAACAGTTGGGCCTGCGTCACCACTGGGATTAATTATGAGGTATTTCGAAAAGCCAGTGAAACTTTGGACGGACTAAAAGACCGGGGTTTTATCAATGATAATACAGTCTATATTAATTTTGATTCCTTTTGGACTAACCTAAGCAAAGAAGAGATGAAAGCTGCCATTTCACTTGCCCATAGCCGTGGTCAGAAAGCCGGAATTTATTATACTCCCTTTGTCTGCTGGTCTGATAATTTCGACCGATATGTAGAAAATACCGATGAAAAGTTTACATACCGCGATATCGTAGCCAGGGATTCCTCCGGTAATATATTGCCTCCCATTGCAGGTGGATATCCCATCGATCCCACCCATCCAGGTAATTTAATGCGTGTAAAAGCCATGATGCATTACTGCGTGGAAATGGGTTTTGATTATTTAAAAGTAGATTTTATGTCCCATGGTGCTTGTGAATCCGTACATTACGTAAGAGATATAACTACCGGTATTCAGGCCTATTGCTATGGTCTTGAACATATGTGCAGTTTTTTAAAACCTGAAGATATTGGAAGACCATTCTTTATTGATTTTTCCATTGCACCGATTTTCCCTTATCAGTTTGCCCATGCCCGCCGTATATCCTGCGATGTATTTGGCCAGATCGAAGATACGGAATATATGCTTAACTCTCTGACTTACGGTTTTTGGCAGAATAACCGTATTTACGCCTACAATGACCCTGACCATACTTGTCTTTATAAAAGTGTGGACCGTCCTGTTTCCGATTATTATGAAGCACAGTCAAGGTTAAATGCTTCCGTTATTGCCGGTACCGTACTGCTCTTAAGCGATGATTACCGTAACCCGGAGGCTGCTTTACGCACAGAAAAATTATTAAATCCAAAGCTTTTAGAGATTGCTAAAACCGGAACCACCTTTATACCGGTAGAAACTGCCACTGCAGACCGGGCCAGCCGTATGTTTGTTCGGGATGACGGAAACCGATTTTATCTGGCAGTATTTAATTATACCAGGGAGGAACAGTCTATACCCATCTCTGCTTCCCGGTTAGGTAATTTACCAAAGAATCCGGTTTTTAATTCCCTGGATGGTTCCCATAGCTACAGCGGCAATGAATTCACGGTAAAGCTGGAACCCGCCCAGTCCCTTATACTGGTCTGCCATAAGTAATAGATCTTTCTTGAAAAAGCTGAGCCTGTCTCAAACTTCACAGTTAATAAACATAAAAACACTTGATAAAATCAGCCCTAAAGCTAAATTGAAAGCATGATTATGCTATGTTTCATAAGCGCTTTATTCTGAGTCTGATCATTCACTTATGACTTTTTCAGGTGGTTTAGGCTCAAAATGCACACTGTTTGACGAGCATAGCGAGGAGTTTGTGCTTTTTGGGTCTTGCTTTACCACCTGAAAAAATCATTAGTGAATTCCAGGCTCAGAATCCTAAGCTTATGAAACATAGCATAATCAATGCTTTCTTAATCACCTATCTTGCTGATTTTATCAAGTATACCAAGACAAAAATAACTGCGAAGTTTGAATTCTTAATTATTACTTTACTCAATTCGGTTTATTACTTAATTCAATTTATTACTTAATTCGGTTTATTGCTTAATTCGGTTTATTACTCAATTCAATTCATTGCTTAATTCGGTTTATTACTCAATTCAATTCATTGCTTAATTCGGTTTATTGCTTAATTCGGTTTATTGCTTAATTCGGTTTTCAATTTACTCTTTCTTTTTATCACCCGTTGATTTCTGTCATCTCCATCAATTTTACCTTTCACTCAAGATAAACAATTCAGAGTCCTTTCCCTTCAATATCAAGTTAAAACTATTCCCATTTACCTCATTTGTTATCCCGCTCCATGCCCCTTTTATCTGATAATTTTTGCCTGGTTTCATATAATCGGACAGACTAAGTGTAAATGTAGTTTCTATCGAGCTGTAATTTAATACCGCCAGGTAGGTATTTCCTTCATCCTCCATAACAAATATATTGGCTGCTTTATTAGTCGGATTAACACTGAGTGGTCTGAATATTTTGCCAATCTTGGCTGTTCTGATTAAATCCTCATTCGTTAAAAGTGTTTTAAAACGGCTATCAGCCTCAATCCTATTTCCTACCGGATTAATAAAATTATCTCCCGCAAGAAAGCTGGTTCCTAAGAGAACACCGGAAATCACCCGGCTTCTTGCTTCTTCTATTCCTGCTTTTCCGTCTTTCCCCCAAACTACAATATTATCAGGGTCAGGATAACGGTACAGCTGCTTCTGCCAGAAACCGTAGGTTAAACTGTTTAGTGTATATTCGGTATTAGCAATGCTATAATAAGCATCACAGGCAATTCTTTTACCGTCTGCATACTGGTAGGGGAAGGTAGGAGCAATGGACATATTAATGAACATGGTTCCATCAATTCTGTCTTTTATATACTGCATTGCCTGGTTATAGGCCTGCATTCCGGTCTGTACCGAATGGTCATAGTGCTTGCCTTCTAATGCTCCGTGAGTCAAAAAGTCCAGTTTAATATAGGAAAAGCCCGCTTCTTTAAATCGGTCGATAAAATAATCCATTCTAAGTTTACTTCCCGGGTGAGTAACATCAATAGGAAAAGCACCTGCCAAATCATTGCCGTACATTTCACCATTTTCTTTTCGAAGCACAATATCTGCAATCGTATATTCATTATTAGTATTTTCTACATAACTAGTCTCTAAATTCTCAGGGCTGTGCCATGCAACGAAAGGAGTCCAATAGATACCTGCTTTCTGCCCATTCGCTTTGCAGTGCTCTACAAACTCTTTTAACTCACTGTCCGTCATATTATCCCAGTAAGAATCCAGGTTTATATATACTACATCTTCTGGTGACTGAGTCCAGGCGCTTTGTAAATTCTCCTTAACATAATCTGAGATACCTTTGGCTGTATCAAGGTTAATATCTGTTTGTACCGCTCCCCAGCTATTCCAGCCAAAAGGGACTTTATCTGTATAGGCTTCTTTCATTGGAATAATCCTGGTGTTGGCTATGCCGTAATCATCAAGACCAGTCTGCCACTTATTATAGGCTCCCACAAAAATAAGCGGCGATTCAACTCGACTGCCGGAGACCGTTCCGTGAGGGGATTTATCCCTTGTTAATCTGGTATTTGCCCCTCCAAAAACCTCTAGTTTATTTATCTGGTTTCCTGATCCTTTAAAGCGGATTCCTGTTTTCCAGGTATCATGAGTGATTGAACCAATAACAAGTCCAGCACCGCTTACCTTATCAAAAAGCGCCGTTACTTCATGGCTTTCTCCTGATGAATTAATTCCTTTGGTATCATAGGTAATCCATCCATCATTATCAAAAGGTACCTCTAAAAAATAATCCGAACCGTCAATACGGTTTTCCACACTTCCCATACCGGAAGTTGTAAGGGGGGAGATAAAATTGGTTGCTATTCCACTATTATTGGTTTCAAGTACCGATACTTTTGTCAATAGATATTCCTGATCCTGAAACAGTTCAAATTCCTGTACCATACTTGGAAGTGTACTTTCCGTACTCGTAACTGTAACTCGGATACCAGATCCAAAATTATTGCTTATTTCTTCCGACTCTATGTCTCTTAAGGAATAGTTATTGGTATTATAATCAACCTCATTCACTTTAACCTGAGCATAAGCGTCCTGAATAATACATCTATCCTGATTATTTACAGAATATACACCATTAACCGTATCATAAATCAGCTCTAAATTCCTGCCGTTAAAATACTCGCAAGGATATAGTTCAATCTTATCCAAATTTGGTGCACTCCCTCTGCTGTTAGCAAAGGATATTGTATTCGTCCCTGCCTGAAGTTCTACTACTATTACTTGGCTGTTTGGTTCATCCCAATTACCCGAACTGGTAAAGGATACATATCTGGGGTTCTGATTAATACTAATCTCAAATGTCCTGTCTACTGCCGTACAATAATCAATAACCAGAGCATAATTTCCACCCTCAGGTACTGTAATGTTCTCAAAGGTTGCCGAACCGGTTCCTCCAAGATTATTTACTTTACCGGAACCGGAACATAACTGCGAATTATTATCTGCATATGCACCTCCTGATAAAACTGCCTCTTCGGCCTCCAACTTAATTCGCTTTAAATTCAGGCTGTTTTCTTCCTTTTTACTTTTAGTCAGTACTATTTTATCAAGATTAGGTGCATACCAGGAACTGCAATTAAAGATAAGTTCATTGCTGCCTTTTTGTAAGGTAACGTCTATCGTGTGGGTACCCACAGTATACCATTGCCCGCTGGCCGGACAATTTACCTTTTGGTATTCACCATTTACATACATATCAAAGTAACGCTGGTCGTTATCCGCGAGAAAATAAAGCGTTAGCTCGTAAGTTCCAGACTCAGAAACTTCTATATCTGAAAACTTCGCAGTTCCGTTTTCCCGGTCCGGTTGTGCATCCGTACCAACGCTGATTATAGTAATCTTCTTCCCGCTAGTATCGGTCACCTCATAGGCAGCGGCACCCGAGGTAAGCTCTGCCTCTTCTGCCTCGATATTTATTTTATTACTCCATATTTGAATTTTATAAAGATTAGGGGCATACCAGCCTTTACAACTAAAAGCAAGTTCATTGCTGCCAGCCTGTAACTGTACTGGAATCCGATAGGTTCCCAGCGTATACCAGGGGCCGCTGGCCGGACAATGGACCACTTGATTTATACCATTAATACTTAAATCAAAGTATCGGTCGTCATTATCTGCCATATAATAAATGTCCATCCAGTAAAGTCCGGCTTCATCTACATTAATATCAGTAAACACGGCTGTTCCATTTTCCCGATCCGGTACATTATCCGTACCAACACCAACCACTGTGATTCTTTTACCTGATGATTTATCATCCACTGCAAATGCTGCCGCTCCGTATTGTAAGACAGCATTTTCTGCGTATAAGGTACAAATACTATCATAAGTATAAGAATCCTTGGCAGCCGTCTCTGCCTTATCTGCTTCTTTCGGTGTCGTATTTTCTGGTATATTGTTTAAGTTATTGGCTGGTGTATTGCTTTGTGTATTGCTTGGTGTATTGCTTGGTATGTCACTTGGTGTATCGTTTGGTGTGGCACTTAGTTTATTGTATGGTGTGGCACTTAGTTTATTGTATGGTATGGCACTTGAAGCAGTACTTGCATAAACTAAATATCCTGAACTACAAAATACCAATACTGCTGTAAAAACATAGACATACCATTTCCTTCTTTGAAACAAACTTTTATTACCCATTGTAATTACCTCTCCATTTTATATAGTTTTAACTTATTGTACTAAAACAATGTTACCCCATTTTTGTCCTGCCTCAATCAGTACTACTGTTTCCCCCTCTCTGTTTCTATTCATAACGATACAAATTCTCCAGCGAACTCCAGCCAAGTACTTTACTAAGTTAGTAAATAACTTAGCATGTAATTAGCTAAACCTGTAATTAACTAAATATAATTTACTAAGTCTATAATTAGCTAACTAGATAATTTAGCTAACCAGATAATTAACTAACCAGATAATTAACTAACTAGATTTATTTAGCCACCCAGATATAATTAGTAACTAGATATAATTAGCTAACCAGATACAATTAACTAACCAGATTTAATTAACTAACTAGATATAATTAACTAGCTAGATATAATTAACTAATTAGCTATAATTAACTAACCATGTTAATAAATATTAAGCCTGAAATTTGCATCCTATAGTTTATATCATAACGTGCTACCATATTTTTTCCATATCTTAATCTGAATTATATATCCCTATTTGACATATTAATATCTAAGTACTCTTACAAATATGTTGTTATTTTGCAATTATATAATTTATGGCTACCTTACTTACTATGCATATATAAGCCTGCACTTAGTATTAGCACTTAATTAGCTGAAAGCTTTACCCCAGTACTATGTACAAAAAGAATTTTACCTTTAACTTTTTCAAACATAAAAAAAAGACCTAAACATCAATGATATTCAAGTCTTAGCTTATATTATTATCTAATCCATTCATTACCAATCAAGGTAAATAACTTAAGATGACTCCAAGGGGATTTGAACCCCTGTTACCGCCGTGAAAGGGCGGTGTCTTAACCGCTTGACCATGGAGCCTAATAAGAATCTTGATATTCCATCAAAAAAGGCTTAAATACAAGTGTATTTAAGTCTTAATCTTTTTCATACAATGTGCGTTAGAGGATTCGAACCCCCGACCTTCTGGTCCGTAGCCAGACGCTCTATCCAGCTGAGCTAAACGCACGTACAACTGATTTATATTGACTTACTTGTTTTTATAATGCCGGCGACCGGAATCGAACCGGTACGGGAGATTAGTCCCGCAGGATTTTAAGTCCTGTGCGTCTGCCAGTTCCGCCACGCCGGCATTTGAACAATTCGTTCAATATTGAATCAAAGATTCAATGGGACCTATAGGGCTCGAACCTATGACCCTCTGCTTGTAAGGCAGATGCTCTCCCAGCTGAGCTAAGATCCCAAGGGATAATTAAGTTGTGCTTCTTTATAAATAAAGAAACGACCCAGAAGGGACTCGAACCCTCGACCTCCGCCGTGACAGGGCGGCGCTCTAACCAACTGAGCCACTAGGCCATATACATTTTTAATGGACCTTCAGGGACTTGAACCCCGGACCGACCGGTTATGAGCCGGTTGCTCTAACCAACTGAGCTAAAGGTCCAAAAGCCGACGATCGGACTCGAACCGATAACCTGCTGATTACAAGTCAGCTGCTCTGCCAATTGAGCCACGTCGGCAAGTTATAATCGGACGAATCTGAATAATAAAAAATGACTCCAAGGGGATTTGAACCCCTGTTACCGCCGTGAAAGGGCGGTGTCTTAACCGCTTGACCATGGAGCCATAACATCAATTATAACATATTACTTGTACTTTGTCAATCACTTATTTATCTTATTAATACTCTTTATGTTTCTTAGAGTATCAGCTCCCCGAGTTGGGCTCGAACCAACAACCCCACGGTTAACAGCCGTGTGCTCTACCATTGAGCTATCGAGGAATAACTACATCTGATAATATCTTCAACAAGTTTAGAATTTTCCGATTCAATTCAAATCTTCCAACTCCAGAGAAATTTGGTATTCATGAACAAATACCCTATAGGATATTCTAAAGAACAACCTATTCTTTGGTCAAGCCCTCGACCTATTAGTATTAGTCAGCTGCATGTGTTACCACACTTCCACCTCTAACCTATCCACCTTGTCGTCTTCAAGGGGTCTTACTGCTTTCGCATGGGATATCTTATCTTGAGGGGGGCTTCACGCTTAGATGCCTTCAGCGTTTATCCCTTCCCGACTTGGCTACTCGGCCATGCCATTGGTATGACAACCGATCCACCAGAGGTCAGTCCAACCCGGTCCTCTCGTACTAAGGTCAGCTCCTCTCAAATATCCTACGCCCGCGCCGGATAGGGACCGAACTGTCTCACGACGTTCTGAACCCAGCTCGCGTACCGCTTTAATGGGCGAACAGCCCAACCCTTGGGACCTACTACAGCCCCAGGATGCGATGAGCCGACATCGAGGTGCCAAACCACTCCGTCGATGTGAACTCTTGGGAGTGATAAGCCTGTTATCCCCAGGGTAGCTTTTATCCGTTGAGCGATGGCAATCCCACTTTATACCACCGGATCACTAAGTCCTACTTTCGTACCTGCTCCACCCGTCGGTGTCGCAGTCAAGCCTTCTTCTGCCTTTGCACTCTGCGAATGGTTTCCAACCATTCTGAGAAGACCTTTGAGCGCCTCCGATACCCTTTCGGAGGCGACCGCCCCAGTCAAACTCCCCACCTGACATTGTCCACTGCCCGGATCACGGGCACATGTTAGAAATCCAATACTGCAAGGGTGGTATCCCAACAGCGGCTCCACTACGACCGGGGTCATAGTTTCATAGCCTCCCACCTATCCTGTGCATGCAATACCGAATCCCAGTATCAAGCTAGAGTAAAGCTCCATGGGGTCTTTCCGTCCTGGCGCAGGTAACCAGCATCTTCACTGGTATTTCAATTTCACCGGGTGCATTGTCGAGACAGTGCCCAAATCATTACGCCTTTCGTGCGGGTCGGAACTTACCCGACAAGGAATTTCGCTACCTTAGGACCGTTATAGTTACGGCCGCCGTTTACTGGGGCTTAAGTTCAACGCTTCGGATTGCTCCTAACATCTCCCCTTAACCTTCCAGCACCGGGCAGGCGTCAGCCCATATACTTCACCTTTCGGTTTTGCATAGACCTGTGTTTTTGCTAAACAGTTGCTTGGGCCAATTCTCTGCGGCCTGTATTGCTACAGGCACCCCTTCTCCCGAAGTTACGGGGTTATTTTGCCGAGTTCCTTAACAATGCTTCTCCCGTCGGCCTTAGGATTCTCTCCTCATCCACCTGTGTCGGTTTACGGTACGGGCTTATATAAAACAATAGCGGCTTTTCTTGGCAGTTCGCTCACCAGCTTCCCTACTTATAGTTTCGGTCCGCGTCACGTCTTCGTATTGTATGACGGATTTGCCTGCCACACTACTATCCCGCTTGCACCGGTCTTTCCATTCCCGGCTCTGGCTTTCTCTCTGCGTCCCCACAGTTCTGTTTATATAAGGTACAGGAATTTCAACCTGTTGTCCATCGACTACGTCTTTCGACCTCGCCTTAGGTCCCGACTTACCCAGAGCAGATCAGCTTTACTCTGGAAACCTTGGATATTCGGCCTAGAAGATTCTCACTTCTATCTCGCTACTCATTCCGGCATTCTCTCTTCTTAACACTCCACGGCTCCTTACGGTACCGCTTCGTCGCAGTTAAGAATGCTCCTCTACCAATTGCATAAATGCAATTCCACAGCTTCGGTGTCGTGTTTTAGCCCCGGACATTTTCGGCGCAGGACCTCTCGACTAGTGAGCTATTACGCACTCTTTTAATGTATGGCTGCTTCTAAGCCAACATCCTAGTTGTTTTCGAAATCCCACATCCTTTTCCACTTAACACGCACTTTGGGACCTTAGCTGGTGGTCTGGGCTTTTTCCCTTTTGACTACCCAACTTATCTCGTGCAGTCTGACTCCTGGTCATCATCTGTATGGCATTCGGAGTTTGA
>NZ_CP121445.1:120000-530000 GCF_029689925.1 Anaerocolumna sp. AGMB13025 | reverse complement strand
TACACACCTTTCTAAATCGTGGCAATAGTTTCCGATTGCGCAGACACTACCTCTGACCGATTTTTAAATTTGGTACGGCATTTAAGTCCAGTCCGTGTCTTGTTCCGTTTAAATATTCATAATAGGCCGCTGCACCTATCATAGCCGCATTATCGGTACAGAGTATAGGGGAAGGATAATACAGCTGTATTCCCTGTTTTTTGCAGGCAGTATCCATAGCTTGTCTTAATGCGGAGTTTGCAGCTACTCCCCCTGCAATTGCGACTTTATCCATATGATACTCTTTTGCCGCTGCAATTGTTTTTGAAACTAGTGCATCAACGACCGCTTCTTGAAAAGAAGCCGCAATATCTGCTGTATTTACCGGTTCATTTTTCATGGCACAGGAATTTAAATGGTTCAATACTGCTGATTTTACTCCGCTGAAGCTAAAATCATAGGGGAAACCCTCGATATTGGCTCTGGGAAATTCCACTGCATGCTTATTGCCTTCCTTCGCCAGCTTATCGACCTTTGGACCACCCGGATATCCGAGTCCGATTGCCCTTGCCACTTTGTCAAAAGCTTCTCCGGCAGCATCATCTCTGGTCCGTCCAATGATTTCATATTGTCCGTATTCCTTAACAATAACCAGATGAGTATGCCCTCCTGATACAATCAAGCAAAGAAATGGCGGTTTTAGTTCCTGGCTTTCAATGAAATTAGCGGATACATGTCCTTCTATATGATGTACGCCAATCAAGGGCTTACCGGAGGCATAACTGATTGCCTTGGCCTCTGCTACCCCGACTAAGAGAGCGCCTACTAGTCCCGGTCCATAGGTGACTCCGATTGCATCAATATCATCCAAGGTTACCTTTGCCTCGGTTAAGGCTTCTTTTATGACCTGATTGATTTTTTCTATATGTTTTCTAGAGGCTATTTCCGGTACTACTCCTCCATATAGTGTGTGAAGTGCAATTTGCGATGAAATTATATTGGAGAGCACAGTCCTTCCATTTTTAACCACGGCGGCAGCTGTCTCGTCACAAGATGATTCGATTGCCAGTATTAATATATCTTTATCCATAACATTACCTCCTGATAGCAGTACATAAATCCAATAATTATTCTTACTTTAACTTTTATATTACGCAGATTATGCATTATTTGTCCATACTTTTATTTCTCAACTGAAACTTGATGCCCAGACTTAGTATAAGCTGGGGGTTTTTGATAAATTAATATTACCTCAGAAAGATTTGCTTTAAATCATTCTGAGGCAGGAATTTTCCATATACAATATTAACCTTTTACTTAATTTACTGCAATACTTTTTGATTATTTTTTATAGAAAATCCAATGTAAGATTTTTTCTTTACTTTTTATAAATATTTTAATATAAAATCTAAGCAAAATGTTTAATTTTTAATATATATCACCAATAGTATATGTTATATTATAACAACGCATCAGCCTTGTACCATATTATTTTTGTGGATTTTTTCTTTATTTTAACTTATAATATGTTGTATATATATAATATTGGTCAAATTGTACTCCAAAAACTAATAAAGCTCAATAAAAGTATATGGTTTTTACATAGTAACTGTGAGTACCCCATAAAGAAAGGAATAATATACATGGATATCAATAATTTAGTATCTCAATTGACACTGGAAGAAAAAGCAGGTTTATGTTCCGGATTAGACTTTTGGTTAACAAAAGCTGTAGAGCGGTTAAATATCCCTTCTGTTATGTTAAGTGATGGTCCTCACGGACTCCGAAAACAAAAGTCGGAGGGAGATCATCTGGGAATCAACGAAAGTATAGAGGCAGTATGTTTTCCGGCCGGTTGTGCGGTAGCTTCCTCCTTTGACAGGGATTTAATAAAATCCATGGGTGAGGCACTGGGTGATGAATGCCAGGCTGAGGATGTTTCTGTAATATTAGGACCGGCAGTTAATATCAAACGTTCTCCTTTATGTGGAAGAAACTTTGAGTATTTTTCTGAAGACCCTTATCTGGCGGCTGAAATGGCTACGAATCACATCCATGGTGTTCAGAGTAAAAATGTTGGTACCAGTTTAAAGCACTACCTGGCCAACAATCAGGAACACCGGAGAATGACAGCAAGTTCCGAGGTTGACGAGCGAACTTTAAGGGAAATCTATCTGGCTGCATTTGAAGGAGCAGTAAAAAATGCAAAACCCTGGACGGTTATGTGCTCTTACAACAAAATAAATGGCGTATATGCTTCAGAAAATCCTTACTTCCTGACGGAGGTTTTAAGAAATGAGTGGAACTTTGACGGCTATGTAGTAAGTGACTGGGGTGCCGTTAATGATAGAGTGGAAGGACTAAAAGCCGGACTCGATCTGGAAATGCCAGGATCCAGAGGAATAAATGACAGCAAAATTGTTAAAGCCGTTAAGGAAGGAACTCTTGACGAAACTATTCTTGATACGGCAGTGGCACGTATACTGAAAAAAGTATTTCAGTATACGGATAACAAAACAACTGGTACTGTATTTGATAAAGAAAAGCATCATGAACTGGCTCATAAAATCGAGAGTGAATCTTTAGTTCTTTTAAAGAATGATGGTGTGCTACCTTTAAATCCGGTTGATTCTATTGCATTTATCGGAAGCTTCGCCGATAAGCCGAGATATCAGGGTGGTGGCAGTTCCCATATCAATGCCTTTAAGACCACCAGCGCCTTAGAGGCTGTAAAAGCCATTGCCAAAGTAACTTATGCCCCTGGATACGAGGTTAAAAAAGATACGATTGATGAGAACTTGGTTTTAGAGGCTGTAAAGGCTGCGAAAGCTTCCCGCATAGCAGTAATCTTTGCAGGCCTTCCGGATGCCTTTGAGTCCGAGGGTTATGACAGAACCCATATGTCCCTGCCGGATTGCCAGAATTATCTGATTGATCGGATTTGTGAGGTCCAGCCTAATACAGTAGTAGTACTTCATAACGGTTCCCCGGTGGAAATGCCTTGGATTAATAAAGTGAAAGGAGTTATCGAGGCATATCTGGGCGGGCAGGCTGTGGGCTCCGCAGTGGTAAATGCGTTATTTGGAAAGATCAATCCTTCCGGCAAACTAGCAGAAACATTCCCGCTTCGTTTGGAAGATAATCCTTCCTATATTAATTTCCCGGGTGCAAATGATATGGTGGAATATAAAGAAGGGGTATTTGTTGGTTATCGTTATTATGATAAAAAGAAAATGGAAGTATTATTTCCCTTTGGCTTCGGCTTAAGTTATACTACGTTTTCCTATTCCAATCTACAGCTCCATACAGGTAAAACAATAAACTCAGATGGGGATGACAATCTTATAACCATCCGGGATACCGATACCATTACCGTTACGGTGGATATCACCAATACAGGGGCTGTATCCGGAAAAGAGATCGCCCAGCTTTACGTTTCCCCCCAAAAAGACACCGTAATCCGCCCAGTGAAGGAGCTGAAAGGCTTCGCTAAAATTTATCTGGAGCCGGGTGAAACAAAGACTGTTTCCTTTACTTTAAATAAACGGGCTTTTGCTTATTACAATACGGTGATTAAAGACTGGCATGTAGAATCTGGTGATTACGACATCTTAATAGGTAAATCTTCCAGAGATATTGTCTGCAGTAAAACGCTTAATATTGAATCTACAGTTAGAATTCCAAAGAAATATACCCTTAATAGTACCTTTGGGGATCTGTTGGCAGATCCGAGGGCAAAAGGGGTTATTGAACCGCTGATTGCCGGTTATACCTTAGGTCTTGTAGGTGACTCCGGTAATTTAGACGATGTCTTAGGGGAAGGCACCGAAGCTATGATGGCAGCTATGTTCCAGGATATGCCCTTGCGAGCAATTGTTAGTTTTGGCAATGGTGCTATAAAAGAAGAAGACATCCTTGGGATATTAGATATGATAAATTCGGTTAATTAAGGTTGAGGCTGCTAAGCTTATCGTTGTTAAGAATTATTATTACTAATTATCGTTTGGAATTACAATTTTAATTGATATTAAGTTCAATTATAAAAATCCGAAAAATACAGAGTTAGAGAAGAGTTTTCCTTCAATCTGTATTTTTCGGATTTTATTACTGTTTTATATCTGTAGATCTATGGATGAAAACAAATATTATATTATTAGTGTTATTTGTACTATTCCTCTATATCATTATTCCTATGAATCATTATTTTTCTTATCGGTTATTCCTCTGAATCATTATTTTTCTTATCGGTTATTTCCCATCCCATTATTTTCCATTTATTTTGTGAATCCTGCCTTAAAAGAAAGTTTTCATATAGTTTCGTATAGTTGGCATCTTCCTTTGTGGTAAAAGATACAACAAGAGAAGCATATTTTTTTTCTTCCTTTTCCCAATACTTAACTGCGCTGCTTTCATCAATTACATAATTCATAATTGTCCGCTTGGCTTTCCTATAATCGGAGATTTCAACATTTAAGTCCATTAGATAATTGTCCATGGGATTATTCTTAAGGAGTTCATCATCAAATAAAAGACGAAGCTGGTCTGCAAGCTTCTCAATCTGGTCAGGCTTTAGTTTCTCATTTAATAATACTTTTGTTATCCGGCTGTATAACTTTAATACTTCTCGGGGCGAAGAAGGATAACTGGCTGATATGTCTTTTGATAATAGTTTTTCCACTTCATTCATTGACGAAGCGGAGCTGCTTGCAATAGGGTTAGTCCTGGTTCTGATAAATAAATACGTGGAGATTAAGGCGGTTGAAAAGATAAACATGAAAACAATGGTTTTAACTGACTGTTTTTTTGATTTTTTCATAATTTCCGTCTCCTTTTCAGGGATTATTTTAGATTTCATTCATCAGGATTAAACTCAAGTGTAATGCTTTTACGGTCTTTTCCAGCTTTGGCATTGGGAAATATTGCTCTTGTATCTTCCATGAATTCTTCCGGCTTAACTAAAGAAGGGCTGTAATGGGTCAGCCATAATTCCTTTACTCCGGCTTCTTTGGCGAGTCTTGCGGCATCATAAAAGGTCATATGTTTATGGTCAATGGCTTTTTCTTCCTTGTCCTTTTCCCCATACATACCCTCACAGATAAATAGGTCAGCTTCCTTAGCCTGTTCAGAAATTACTGCAATGGGGCGGGTGTCCGTACAATAAGTAAGTTTTATGCCCTGCCTTTTCGGACCTAAGACCATATCCGGAGTATATACCTGGTCTTCCTCTGTGATGGTTTCACCTTTTTGCAGACGGTTCCAGTACATCTGAGGAATTTTATTCTCATTGGCTTTCTCTACATAAAATCTGCCTCCCCGCTCAATTACTACATTATATCCATAGCAAATTACATTATGATTGACTTTAAAAGCCTGAATCACATAACCATTCATTCTTATTTCTTCCGTAGGATTCGTAAGTTCTATGAAGTTAATCTCAAAGGGAAGTTCCGGTGCTATGATCCTGAGTGCATTAACTACCCGTTCAAGACCTTTGGGTCCAATCATGGTTACCGGCTCTGTTCTATCTGCATTACCCATGGTTAAAAGCAGACCCGGCAAGCCGCTGATATGATCCCCATGGTAATGGGTAAAACATATGATATCAATTGGATGGAAACTCCACCCTTTTTCTTTGATGGCAATCTGGGTGCCTTCTCCGCAATCTATTAATAAACTCGATCCATTAAATCTGGTCATTAATGCCGTAAGCCATCTGTTTGGCAAAGGCATCATACCACTCGTACCAAGTAAACAAACATCTAACATAAATTATCCTCACTTATTCTTTTATTATATCGGTCTTTTTCATTCAACAGCCAAGTGATTCCTATCATTTTTATCCTTCATTTTTAAATAGGTGAGTTCTTTGGTGCTAAATCTCTTGAAATATTACCTCTTTCAGAAGTTAAAATGTGTATTCCCATACTTTCTAGTTTACCCTTATCCTGGGAACATACACATATTTTTCTTATAGGTCTCTATTTAATAGTAACATAATGCCATTTTATAATCAAGCATTTGAGGGGTCAAATACACGGCATACAAAAGAAGAATTACATCAGAAGAGAAGCAGGGAAAGGTCACTCCCGTCACTAAAAACTTGGCGAATTACTTTAAGCGGTTTTTGCTCAAACAGTTACTCTTTTTAACTCATACGCAATTTGTCAAGTTTACGTGTCATGAGGAATCTCTTTCCAACCCATTATGTTACAAGCCTGCCAGAATACCGCTTTAGTCTTTTGGGGTCTATATAGAAAGCAAAAAGGCTGTTCCTGACTGCTCCCGGTTCCGATTTCTCGGACACTCCGGCAAACAGCTCTGGAACAGCCTGACCCCTGCTATAGAACTTCTTTTTTCTTAACAACCTCAATTGGTATTTTAAACGTTGATATAAGTTTATCATAACATTCTTCACATATATTAAATTTATGAATTTCCAAATCATATTTTGAAAAGTATCCCCATTCCTTGGCTGCTTCAAATACATCTTCTTTCATGATTCCCTGCTCGATGACAATCTTTTTCCCACACACGTTGCAACTTATGTCCTCGTTAATGCGGATTTTCGTCTTGACCTTGTCCATGTGTTATCCCTCCTGCTAACTTGACCCACTTCTTACTAACATTATAACGTTTTCCATGGTATTTTTACAGTGGGAATTACTGTATCTCGTTCTACTAGGAATATCCAGTGCCATATCTGAATGAGTCTTTCCCATAATTTCATGCATCCTTATGGAACTGAATCAGTTACGTACTGATAATAAGGAGGGCAACTAGTCCCCCCTTAAAAAATGGAAACATATTCTTACCTTCTTACTGAAGCCACATAATCAGGGCATCTTCGGCAGGTGCTTCATAGAAGTTCTTTCTTATACCAGCATCTAAAAAGCCTAATCTGCGGTATAATGCGATTGCTGATAAATTGCCGACCCGTACTTCAAGGGTGAAGGCCACCAGCCCCTGCTTTTTGCCAAGATCAATGAGCTCTTGTAACATGTTACGTCCAATTCCCTGTCCTCTTAACATTTTTTTAACTGCCACATTGTTAATCTGTCCTTCTCCTGCAACGCCCCATAATCCACAATAGGCAACGATTTCGCTTCGTTCTTCCACAACCAGATATATATTATGTGGTTTTTTCATAGAGTCCTTGAAGTCTGTTATGCTCCAGGGTTTTGAAAATATACTGTTCTCCATCTCCTGAACCTCAGGCAAATCTTCTTCTTTCATCCTTCGAATTATCACGTTAACCCCCGTCTGTCTTCACCGGCACACCAATTCAAACGGTTGATATAATGCCTATGTTATTCAACCTTATATGTCGGCAAAGCATTATTGTTCTGCTTTTTCTCTTTCTAAATATTCTCTCTCGGCCTGGGACATCCTAAGATAGGTCGGTTCATGGTCATCTGCACTTTCTGTCAGACCCTGTTTATAATAAAGTATTCCAAGGGCTCCCACTGCTCCCGCTCTTTGTTTAGACAAATGTATGGGGGCAAATTGAATAGGAACTTTCATTATACTTTTTAGGGTATTGGCATGTACTTCTACCCCGTCTCCTAAAAATATTACTTCTCTGCCAAGCTTGTTTAATTCTTCCGCTATCTCGGTGATTTCCACTGCCTTTTGGGCTGTCAGGACCTGAAAACCCTTCTGATTATATTCATAAATTCCTGTATAGACCTGATTCCTTCTGGCATCCATAATGGGGCAGATTAAGCGGTCTGTTCCGTATAAATTATAGGCCAGGGCATCTACAGAAGGCACCTTTATAATCGGCTTGTCCAAGACCAGACCAAGCCCCTTGGCGGTAGAAGAGCCAATCCTGAGTCCGGTAAAGGAGCCGGGACCGCCTGCTACAGCGATTGCATCGATCTCTTTTAAATCCTCATGAAGGAGCTTAACAATCTCATCCAACATGGGCAATAAGGTTTGGGAATGAGTCATTTTATTATTTACTGTATACTCTGCCAACAATTTTTCCTCTGTTACCATTGCAACGGAGGCAACTAAACCTGAACTGTCTATCGCTAATATTTTCATCTATTTTCCGCTCTCCACTGTAATTTTTCTGTAATCAAAGCCTTTCTCCAAATCCTTTTCTAGGGTAATGACTGTCGGAGCTTCTGGAAGTATCTCTTCAATCAGATTGGACCACTCTATTAAACAGACTCCGTTTCCATAGAAATAGTCTTCATAACCAAGCTCATACATTTCTTCTATATCTTCAATCCGATAAACATCAAAATGATAAAAGGGCAGCCTTCCCTCTTCGTATTCCTGGATTATGGTAAAGGTAGGGCTGTTCACCGCTTCCGTAATTCCAAGACCTTTTGCAAAGCCCTGGGTAAATACGGTCTTGCCGGTGCCTAAATCACCTAATAAACAGTATACCTCCCCTGCCATGGCCTGTTCCCCTAATTGTATGCCTAAGTTATAGGTATCTTCCATATTAAAACTTTCAATCATCATAGCTATCTCACTTTACTCCGGTGGATTTGTTTCTATGTGCAATTATAGCAGATTGGGCTAAAATTACAAGTAGGACAACGGTAAACGTTTCAGACCATATCTTAGACAGCCGGAAAGGGCTGCTGCAAATGAAAGTCACTGAACTTTTGCTAAAATATATGGATACTTTCGCAGTTAAGTCAAGTAAGGATTGCAGCAGCCCCTTTGTCCGGGGTTATTATTTAAGTTGGAATGAGAAGTGGCAAGTTTATTGTCTTAGAGACGATTTCTTAATAACCGGTAGGTGTAATGACCGATTACGCCAAGGAATACGCCTTTAAATAAGTTAAACGGTGTAATACCAAAAAGAATCAGAGTGAATTTATCTTTGATTCCGGGAATTACGGTAGCCGCATAAAGTACATTTTCCATACCGCCATAAAGAGTGGCATATAAAGGTATGGTTACAAAGTAGTTCATTAAAAATCCTGCAACAGTCATACAGATGGTAGCAACGCCAAAGGAAATCAGCGGTTTATAATGATTCTTTAACTTTCGGTACAAGATTGCGGCAGGTACGACATATGCAGCACTTACAATAAAGTTGGCAAGTTCGCCCACACCTGCAGTTTTCGTTGCAGTGATACCTTTAATTAAATTCTTAATTAACTCGATTACAAGTCCTGCCATTGGACCGAATTGAAATGCTCCTATGATAGCAGGTATATCACTAAGTTCCAGTCTTAAAAAGCCGATAAAAGGTGGTGATTCCAGTAACATCAGAACATAGGATAAGGCTGATAATAAGCTGATGGTTACCATAGCCCTGGTGGTAAAGGCGGTACCTTTGTTTGAATTCGGTGATTTTGTTTGATGGGTAATTGATGCCATAATAATCTCTCCTTTTCATTTAATTATAAAGGAAAATTCTTGGTTATTAGTACGCTTCACAGGAAAACTATATAATTGTAATCTTACTGACGGCGTATATGCCCTCTATATCGGGCATGGATTATCGCTTATGCATCCTACCCGGAAGGGCTTTTTATTTCATGGAAATATAACGAATTTTTCATAAAATAAAAAACCTCGAATCTATTGATTCGAGGCTAATGATTAAGATTAGTTGCTTGCTATGCAATATTTTCTCTTCTCACATCCAGACTTTACTGTCGGTTTTGGAATTACACCAAATCAACTGATTCACTGCTATTATCAATGTAGTTAAATCAATAACTTCTTGATAAGTCAGAAATCAGGTCGCGGACTATACCGCCGGTCGGGAATTTCACCCTGCCCCGAAGAACTTCCTTATTTAGTTTTTTTCATTTTACAACTTTGGATGGCTCTTGTCAATCCTATTTTTTTAACCATTTTTTATATCACGATAAGATAGTATATATTTCCCTTACATATTCACGAATTATTAGTCCTTAATCGACGCAGTAATATTACCCCTTAATGGACTAAGTAATATTATCCCTTAATGGGCTCAGTAATGTTATCCCCTAACAGACGCAGTAATTACAGTTACCTGCTTTCCCTGGGACAGACCACTGGGGGTCATCTGGTATTCCTTAACACTTGCCGGGATGATGACAGTTTCTGCGTAATGAACATCAAAAGGTTTAAATTCTCCAGCTGTACTTGATATGGTCATTTGTGCTCCATCCACCAGATTCAGCATAGTTACGCTGTCTCTGGACAGACAGGTAATAGACTTTTCAAAGGTATAGCGGTAGGTATCAATAAATTCTAAGTTATGAAGTCCCGTCCGCTCTATGGTTATACCTTCTTCCTCATGACAGGTCTTAGCCTGATGAATTAAATTATCATTGACCCATTTGGTATCTCTGTCCCACTGAATATTTTTTATTCCGTGTTCTAAATGGATGGGTCTGGGTTTTCCATCTAAACCATTTCTCCCCCAATCCCATAGTTTAAAGGTAAAGATATAAGGGGTTGCACTGATTTCCAGAACCACCGTATTTTTTCCGGAACAATGGATGGTTCCGGCAGGAATCAGTATATGGTCGTGTTTTCTCACAGGTATTTTATTAATGTAAGTATCTGCCGGAAATGAATGCTCACCCCCCCTGGCCTTTTCTAAATCCCGTATCATGTCTTCTTTCTTGATGCCCTCTTTTACTCCCAAATATACATAGGTATCTTCTTCCTTTGAAGCCTCCAGTATGTAATAGCTTTCATCCTGAGTATAATGCATACCAAAGGTCTCCTGGATGTATTCTGTCATGGGATGTACCTGGAGGGAAAGATTACCGCCCTCCATGGTATCCAAAAGGTCGAAACGAATTGGGAATTCCGCTCCAAAACGGGCATGGACGCGCTCACCCAGTAACTTTTCCGGGCGGTATAATACCAAATCCATACAGGGGATTTCCACCATAACGTTACCAAATTTAAGAGTCAGGCTGTTTTCCTCCGGTACGCCGTCAAAACTCCAGGCATAATTATCGGACGCCTGATAAAGCCCAAAGACTTCCTTCATCCATTGCCCGCCCCAGACCCCGGGGTCAAAATAGGGTTTCAGACGGAAGGGTCCCGCAGATAATTGGTTTAGTGCTTCGCAGAATGCTTTTCCAGTAATCATCTTAGGCTGGTTGGGAAGATTGGTGTCCACCAGATAATGAATATCTTCGAAATGAGCTTTTTTATGTTTATCTGCCAGGCGCCATTCTATAAAAAATCCACGTTTATATTTACTTAAAATCGGTGCATCGTTGTTTAAACATCTCCAGTTGGGCATACCCCTGCGGTACCGAAGCTGTATTTCCCATCTGGAAAGGTCAAAGTAAAAGTACACATCACCCAAGGTAATTAATCCGGCTCCGACACCCACGATAACTATGAGTTTATCTTCCTCTTCTGACAATAACGTCTGTACTTGTTCTATTTTAGCCTTATCAAAGCAATCCTCAAGTTTTTTATGGGTCATTACACCAAATACACGGTCTTTCGTTAAATTATCTTCAAAGATTTCCGTTATTTTATCGCTGTCATAAGCACATTCCTCAGAATCAATCAGTAAAGAGGGATTTAACTGCTTTAACCAAAAGATAAGCTCACTTTTATCCACTCCCGGATATAAATCAAATACGAAAATGCGTTTTCCCTCTGACTCCAGTCTGCGTATTTCCGACAATATGGATTCATAACCTTCAAAAGCCTGATTGTCAAAACCATCAATCACTTTAAAGGGTGACAAATCATAATTATTATAAATTGAGTATTTTCCACCCATTTTTTTCTCCTTTTAATCTGACATTCATAAGTATAATGAAACATTGCGGTCAGGTTCTTACCTCCTAGTCCGAACATAAAGCCCTTTTAAAATACTCACTGACGTATCTTCTGTTAGTCTGACTGCAATCTGATGTTCTTTACAATACTGTTCTAACTCAGCGCCAAAAAAGCAGAAGCTTTTCGAAACCTGTCCGCCAAGTACCAGGCAGTCCGGTGAGAAAGATTCTAAAAAAGGTTCAATGGCTTCTTTTATGTCACTTCCAAACTCTTTAAAAGTCAGAAGCGCTGTCTCCTCTCCCCTCACTGCCAGATCATATAAAATCCTTCCCTCCACAGGGTCTTTTAAATACTTAGCTGATAGTTTTTGTAAACCCCTGCTGGATACATAATCGTCAATAATGCTGTCTCTAAAAGGCGTTTTATAAATCCAGCCGTTTTCCGGGAAATTTATCGTTTCTTTTTTTAGCACAATTTTGTCTTCCGTAAAGGATGTACCAGAACCTGTGCCGATACATAGATACATGGCACGGCTAAAGCCTGCGGCAGTACCAAAGTGGCTTTCGCCGATGGCAAAGGCTTCCACATCATGAACGAATACAAGGGTGAAGTCTTTTCTAAAGTACTTGTATGTGCCCTTTTTCTTTATGACCGCTATAAGTTCCTGTCTAAAATCACAGTTATAGATGGAGTCGTATTTATTCAAGCCTATCATCTTACTGATGCCATGTTCATAATCAAATGGACCCGGAAAGGCAAACCCAATACCGGCAATACATTTCTCAGGCTCCTCGATGGTGTCAATCAGGTTGCTTATGATATCAGCAAAGTTAACGAAGATTTCCTCCTTTGGCCGGTTTGATTTGGCATCAAAGGTGCTTATATCATGAAGCAGTCTTCCGGTTTCCGTCAGAATTCCGCCTTTAATCTGAGTGCCGCCTACATCCAGCATTACATAATAAATCATATACTCCTTACTCCATTCTCTTCCCTGTTCTTTTTATTTGTTTTTGATCTGTGTTTTTATTTGTTTTTGATATCTGCTTTATATCTGCTTTTATTTCTGCTTCTATATCTGTTTTTATTTCTGCTCTTATTTCTGATCTTATTTCTGCTTTTATTTCTTTTTTACATCTGCTTTCATTTCTGCTTTTATTTCTGCCTTTATTTCTGCTTCTATATCCTACTTTTATAAGTGTTTTTATATCAGCTTTTATACCTTTTTTTGTTCTTTATATATAGAAAGATATCATGCCTTCATTCATTGCTTCACATACTTCCATGGCCTCTTCTTTGGAGGTTTTATCCGTGGTGGTTAGGGAGTAGGCAAATTCATAAAAGCCGCCTAAATCTACTTTAAAATTAGTTTCCCAGTAATTATTCATTATCCAGGAGTAGGCAGTACTCTTGTTTAATTCTGTATCCTTGCCGTCACAAAGTTTAATTGGTTTGGCTTTTAAATCCCCAAAGGTAACTAACGGTGCATCCTTAATAGCAAGGATTACATCCTTCTTGGCACCTTCCATTACAATACCATTTTGCAGGAGATAGAACTCCTTGTTGCTTCCCGGAAGCTGATCAAGACCAGGACGAAGGATGCAGCCGGTTTTATCTATATATGTTACTTCCTCCTCCCCTGCTGTAAAGGGAAGTGCTATATACAGGTTCTCCGGTTCATAGACACTTTCTTTGTGAATACGGACCATGGCTTCCAATTTTGGTATTCCTTTGTAAACCTTTAAGAAGACACTGTAAAATCTGGTTCCTTCCAGATGATAGTCTAACTGTACTGCTGTATAAATATCACCATTTTCTATAATCCGGATATCTTTTAATTTAGAGCCGTACCGTCTTGTGGAAACATCCTTGCGGTTTCTGCCCATTCTTCTTCGTTCTTCACAGGCATTGGTTTTGATGTCTGTTACTTCATAAACACCGGAAAAAGGTGCATAGGGAATTTCAGAACGGACTAAGTCTTTTCCATCCCGTTTATCAATTATGGAATATATTCCTCTTTCTTCACTTAGTAAGACTTTATAAAATGCGGTCTCAATGCAGGATGTATTTTCTTCATAGGTATCCGGTAAAAGAATATCACGGATTCCTTCGGCGCCTATATGAGCGTGGTTTTGTACCGTAGCATTATGCGGTTTTCTTGTAGGATGTATTGCTATGGTCTTTTCTTCTTTCGAATCAAGACTAACTGCTACTTCCACCTGAATCGCACGGGCTATCTGTTTTATCTGGTGTTTTAAAACTTCTCCGGTATTTACATCCACTACTTCCACGGGTATATCAAGGCTGTAATTTATGCCGTCTAAATATTCCCAGAATTCGATATATACCAGCGCAGTGGTTTTTAGAGGAATTCTGTGAGGATTGATTATGGTATATTCCTGTGGTCTGTCCTGTCTAATTGTGACTTCACCTTTTTTAGCTAAAATCTGATCCAGGTTTTTGGCAATCGCTGTATTGCCGTTAATCGCATAGGCTGATTTCTTTAATTCCAGGTCTCCAACCAGGGTTTCCCAGGGTTCTGATACGGAGGAGGAATATCCCCAGGTATGTTCCGCATACAGCATCAGGTTTTCGGAGGCCTCATCCACCAAACGGGAATCTCCCAGGGTTCCGCAGGCATCCAGCTTTTTGCACAGGTTGTATTTTCTCTGGGCATCTTTAAAGTTTTTTACTACTGAGGGGGTAGAACCTACACCATCTGCCCACCAGTCATTCCAGTCTCCTTTATAGGTGGGGATATCGAAGCATTTATCTTTCACCTGTTCAAAAAACTGATCTAACGTAACCATTTTAACTTTAAGTTGTCCGGCAAAGGTCTCGTTTAAACGATTGACACGTTTGGCAATGGAAGCACTTGGGGGTGCATTATCCGTAATTGCACCAGATACCATAAAGGGTATTAGGTCATATGGATATCCTTCCTCCTCAAGGTTAACTAAATAACGCTCCAACCGGCTGCACAGTACTTTAAATTCCTCTTCTTCTGTCGCTTCAAGACCTTCCTTATACATAATATCCTTCCTCATTTTTTCCGTTATTTCGTCACGGATGAAATAGGAGGTACCGGCATGAGGCGCAAACTGTAACTCATTGCCAAAGTGATAGTGTTCTCCGTTCCAGACTAAGATTTTATTTCCCTTTGGACTTTCCCAGTAGAAGGGAATCTGTTTCTTATATAGCGGGAACATGCCATGATGTGGGTGAAGACAGGAAAATAAGTGCTCTACTCCATTTTCAGCTAAGGCATCGGCGTACCCCCAGGCAAAGCCGTTAATATCTGCACTCATACCGCTCTTTACCGGAATTCCGGTTTTTGCTTCATAAGTTTTTGCCTTTCCGATTCTGGACTTTAAAATGTCATAATTAATTAGCTCCGTCATATTTAAATAATTGCCGGATAAGCCGATTTCACCACTTTTTACGTATTTTTCAAAATCCTCTTTATATTCACTACTGGCACTGGCATAGAAATTCTCCACCTGCCAAAAGTTCTCACACTGCCATACAAAGCCCCTGCTGTCGGCATTCTGGTTTTTATGGATATCATTTAAGATATCGATAGCCTGTTTTAAAAAGTCCTTGTGATAATTGATAATCTTATCCTGACGCTCCGTATAACCAATGTCTGTGTGGGAATGGTGGATCAGGTACACATTCCATTCTTTTTTAAATTTCATATATAGACCTTCTTTCTATTATATAATGTAATTATTGCTTTCTTGCTTACTTACTTTGATAAGCAAAGCCTGCTTCAAAATTCTTTTGCAGGAATATAAATAATAATACGGTCGGTATGGAGGCTATGATGCAGCCCACCAGCAAGGCTGGGACATGGGCTTTACCCATTAAGGATATGGCTGCCATGACCGGTCTTATATTTGAGGACTTTGTAAAGGTGATACCAAACATCAGGTCATTCCAGGCCCAGGTAAACTGGGATAAGAATACCACAGATAACGGTGCTTTTGACATTGGGACAAAGATTCTGGTTAATATCTGCATATCCTTACAACCGTCTATTTTGGCTGATTCACAAATTTCATTGGATATTCCCATAAAGAAATTCCGGAGTACAAACATGCTAAAGGGTATGCAGATGGCGGTATAGAATAAAATCATTCCAGCTCTGGTATCATAAAGATGCAGCTTAGCGAAACCCCTGTATACCGGAATCAGATAGATTTGGAATGGAAAAATCGTTCCGCAGTATATTAATAAGAACCAGAACATCCGGAATCTGATTTCCAGCTTTGCGATGGCATAGGCGGCCAGTGCCGCAAGGATAACCGATAAAAGTGCACCGCTGAACGAATACAGGAAACTGCTTAGCATCCCCTGGTAAATGTCTGCTCCCTTGCTTAAATATCCGAGATTCTCAAACAGCAGAAAGTGCTTAGGCATATCCCATATGTTTCCTAAATTATACTCCTGTTTTCCTTTTAAAGCACCCATAACTGTAAAGATCACTGGAAAAATCCAAATTGTAGCCAGTACCGACAGTATTGTATTAATCATGATTTTTTTGCTCTTTTTTTGTCTTATCATAATGACCTCCTTATCTTAATCTGGATTTGGAAATTGGGTGACAACCATTATAACTGCCAATCCAAACTTATCCTTTATGGTTATACTTATTCTTGCAGGTTATACGGTCAGGTTATTATCTGCAAATGTATTTTTCAGATTAAAGTACGCAATTACCAGAATAACAATAGACAAGACCACTGCTACCGCTGAACCGATACCAAATTGGTTTCTTATGAAGGATTCCTCATACATGGTTAAGGCAAGAGTTTCCGAACTGCGGTAAGGACCGCCTTTTGTCATGACCCAGATGGAATCAAAGATCTTAAAGCTATTTACCAGGGACATTAAAAATACTACGATGGTTGTAGGCTTTAACAACGGGAATATCACTTTGGTATACATGCTAAGGGTTCCTGCACCTTCCAGAGCTGCGGCTTCAATCGGAGAAGCCGGAATATGGTTAAGACCGGATATAAATAAAATCATATTAAGACCGATTCCCTGCCACATTCCCATTCCTATCATGATAAAAGTATTGATATAAGGTATTGCCAGCCAGTCACATACCAGGTTATCCATCCCAAGCAGCCCAAAAATCTGGGGCAGACCATATGTGGATATCATAGAGGCAATAATCATACCTCCTACCGTTGCCGATAATGCCGTTGGGAAATAAAATATATTTTTAAAACCTGTCAGCCAGGAACTCCTTGATACCAGTATGGCAAAAAGCAATGGAATTACCAGTGAGATCAGTAAAGAGCAGACTACCCAGATTATAGTGTTCATTACGGATATCTTGAAGTTGGCATCGTGGAACAGATAAATGTAGTTATAAAAACCTACGAATTTAATGGGTGAAAATCCATCCCAGGTATGAAAGCTTAAATAAATCGTGTAAAAGATTGATGTAATAAAGAATACGACTGTTAGTATTACTGCTGGCATAAGATATAAATAGTTCTTTAAGGTTTTGGGACCTTTTTTTAACTTTTTACTATTGATTGATTGTTTATCCATTTTCTTCCTCTTTCTTATATGTAATATGAACGATGGATAAAACATCAGGGCCCGGCAGACCGGGCCTCGTGATGTTATCAGGAAACAATTCCGGTTTATGTTATAAATTTAATTTGAATTAATTAAGTTATGCAAGCCTTAAGTCACTGCAAATCATAAAACCTTTTGAATTTTATGGAGCTTTTCTGGTTATAACTTTCAAGTTATAACTTTCAGGGATAGCACTCAGAGATAGTTTACGCTTTTTTTATTTTAAGTTTTTGAATACTTCATCTGCTTTCTTTTGAATATTGCCTAATACTTCATCGATATCCGCACCACTGTACATAAATCTGGACAGCTCATCCAGTGCATAATTTCTGATATCCTCCGGTGTATTTTCATAATATCTTAAATATAACTGATAATTATCGGAGTCTGCAGTCATCTTTAAAATATTCTGGATCGTCATGTTACTAACGGTTACTGTACTGGTATTCGCTATACCATTCTCATTTAACATTACATTCTGAGTATCCGGTTTGTAAAAATTACGGAGGGCTGCAATAGCTGCTGCTTTATCCTTACTTGCCTTTGCTACGCAAATTGGAGATGCTTCGAAAAAGATAGTGTTTTTTGTCCGTTCATGCTTGGCACAACAAAGGAATCAAAATCATTACCAGAATCCAGACCGTATTCCAGCACCAGTGAGTTGGCAGTTGGATTCGGTTCCAGCATAATTGCAATTTCACCCTTGGCAAAGGTCTTGGTCATATCCGCGTAGGCCTGAGGTTTTGCAAAGTATCCTTTTGCAAACATATCCCTCCAGATTTCCATTACTTTTTTTACACTCTCATCGGTATAGGTTTTGGTGCCGTTACAGATATCCAGATATAGCTGGGGTTCATAGGCTGCTATTAATTGCTCAAACCAGATAAAACTTGCCCAGGAATCATTCTTTAAGCCTATAGGTGTGACTCCGGTCTGTTTTATTTTTTCGCAGTCAGCTAAAAATTCATCAAAAGTTTTTGGTGTATCCGCGATGCCGGCTTTTTCAAAGACTTTTTTATTATATATACAGGTGTTATATAAGACACTGTATGGTGCCGCATAAACTTTTCCGTTAATTGTAAACGCTTCTTTAATATCTGCGGAAACCCCATCTGCTATGTAATTATCCCATTCTGCAGTGAGATCTTCTAACTTGTCATTCTTAGCCAGTGTCTCTAACTGGGCTCCACTCCACCAGGTAAACATTCCGGGTGCCGATTTATCATCAATGGATTGCTGCAGGGAAGTCTGGTATGCTGCTACATCCGGGTAATTGACGATTTTGACATCTATACCGGAGTCATTCTTCCAGACTAATGTTAATTGGTCGATAATTGCCTGATCACCTAGTTTGTCAAGCCAGAATTCAGTATTGCCCGCTGCTTTGGTGTCTACTGCTTTGGTGTCTTCCGTTTTTGTGCCCTCCGGCACAGAATTTACAGCCCCTTCTGTTTCTGTTTTGGTGCCCCCACACCCGGTAACTATGATGCTCATCATTGCTACACACAATAATAACGTTGACAGTTTTTTCATCTTGAACATGATAATACCCTCCGTTTAATTTATTATAACGTTATAATGTTATAACGTTATAATATACACTAACATATGGAATCCGACTTGTCAATTGAAATATTAAACCTAGTTCATTCTTAATAATCTAGTAGTTATTGACTGTTTAATATTACTGGGTACATAGATATGGTTGTTTATTTTATCTTTTAAGTATTTTATAAAGCTATGTTTTTATCCGCTGAATATTCTAACCGCTTCATATTAGTTACCGCTTCATATTAGTTACCGCTTCATAATCATAACCACTGAATAACCCGCCCTCTTTGAATAACCCATCCCCTCTGAATAACCCACCCCCGGAGTATTATTTTTAACTTGATATTGGCATTGCTGGAGTAATCTGCTCTGGAATGCATTTTTGTATCCTTGCTTCTGGTCTGTTTGTCTAGAAACATAAAAAACATCCATTATAAATGCAAGTAATTCTTAGCAAAATATCTTTTGAACGATATTCTGGTACCTGTATTATAATGAATGCTTTTTATGAATGTTTTTTGTTTATGCTTATTATTATGCTTTTATTTATGCTTTATGATCTATGCTTTTAAACCTATGCTTTTTAATCTACTTTAATCTATGCTTTAAATCTATGCTTCTCATCTATACTTTTAAACTATGCTTCTAATCTATGCTTTTAAACTATACTTCTAATCTATGTTTCTAATCAAATGCTTTTAAACTATGCTTCTAATCTATGTTTCCTTCTCATAACAATCATTATGTTATAAGATTTATAATTCTACCGAATACTTATATTTATCACCTGGATAATAACAAACCGCATATTCCACCAGTTCATTTTCCTGGTTGGTCGTCTTCCTGGTTCTTTTAAAAACCGGCGACCCGGCTGATATATTCAGATATCTGCCGATTTCCTTATCGGCCAGGGTCGCTTCAAAGGTATCCTGTCCTTTTACAATTTTAACTCCGTATTGCGACTCCAATAAGTTATAAAGGGATTTCATATACTGCCTCGGATCTAAGGGCAGGTCATAATTCTTTTTTAAATAGGTTATGGAATATACGATTGGAGCAGCTTTCGCGCTTCTTACACGAACTAATTTATAGGCTTCGTCCCCTTCTTTGATATTTAATTTGGAGGCAATCCATTTATCTGCTTTTTCCAACGTAATATCGCAGTAACTCGTTTCCATTTTAATGCCATGCTGTTCCATCTCTTCGGAGAAACTGATTACCCGCTTTAATTTCTCATCTATTTTTTCTTCAAAAATTACAGTGGTACCAATTCCCTGTGAACTTTGCAGGTATCCTGCATTCACCAGCGAACTTACTGCCTGTCTGACGGTCACCCGGCTGACATCATAAAGTTCCTGAAGCTGCTTTTCGCTGGGTAATACTTCACCGTAGGCATATTCACCTTTTTCAATTTTTTCCTTTAGAATATTTTCGATTTGAAAATATAAAGGAGGGGCGCCTTTTTCGTGATTTAGTTTCATGTCGTTCATCCTTCTCCATGTTTGTGATTTCGATATATTAATACAGATTTGGAAATAAACCATTCATAAGATGAAAAACTCCCGTCTTTAAAAACTTAAAGACGAGAGCATTTGTCTCTTATTAACTCTTTTATTCAACTCATCTTTACTGTTAGAGTCTCATCTATTTGCATTATAAATTTACGTTTATATCTCCACTTACAGTTTTTAAACCAGTTTTTACAGAATTTCCAATTCATTATCTCATTCAGAATAGCATGCCGTATTTCATTTGTCAAGTTTGCAAAACCTTGATCTCATCGTAAATCCCGGAAGTTTGACAGTTAAATGAAGAATAAATTGCTGTAAGCCTTGATATAGGCTTATTTTTTTGTCAAATTTCGCGTAAATATATGTAGCTATTTTTGGCTATATATGGTATAATAAGGCATGGAGGTGTTTTTTATGAAACTAACTGTTAGTAAGTCCAAAAATTCTTCATCTTTCTATGTACAAAAAACCATACGCAAGCAGAATGGCTCTGTTACCACTGTTACAGTTGAAAAATTAGGTAACCTTGATGAAGTAAGAACAAAAGCTCATGGCATGGATCCATATATTTGGGCTCAGGAATACGTAAATGAACTCAATCGTAAAGAGTACGACGAACAGAAAGAGATTATTGTTAGTTATTCCCCTACTAAACTCTTAAAAAAGGGTGAGCAAAAAGCTTTTAACTGCGGATATCTTTTCTTGCAGGATGCTTACTACAGTCTTGGTCTCCACAAAATATGCAGCTCAATCCGTTCAAGGCATTCCTTTGAGTATGACCTAAATGATATCCTTTCCAAACTTATTTATACAAGGATTCTCTATCCTTCTTCTAAACTGGCTTCAAACAGGCAGGCCGACGTGTTCATAGAACAACCTTCTTTCGAACTGCATGATATTTATCGTGCCTTATCTGTTCTGGCACAAGAAAATGACTTTATCCAGGCAGAGCTTTATAAAAATAGTCAGAAAGTCGTGGAACGACGCAAGGATATCCTTTACTACGATTGTACTAACTTTTACTTTGAACTTGAAGAAGCGGATGATCTTCGCAGATACGGAAAGAGCAAGCAGCATCAGCCTTTACCCCTGGTTGGTATGGGTCTTTTCATGGATTACGATGGTATTCCTCTGGCTTTTGATATCTTTCCCGGAAATCAAAGCGAGCAGCCTACTCTGAAACCTTTAGAAAAAAAGGTGATCAGTGATTATGGTCTGGATCAGATCATTGTCTGCACCGATGCAGGGCTCTCATCCAAGAGCAACCGTAAATTTAATGATAAATCCATTGGAGGCGAGCGACTCCGTAGTTTTATTACTACGCAGTCAGTCAAACAACTCCCTTCCTATCTAAAAGACTTTGCCCTTGATCCAGATGGGTGGCGCCTGGCTGGCGACAGCCGAACCTATAACATTAGTGAGCTGGATGAAACAGAAGATTACAATAAGATTTACTACAAGGATCGCTGGATAAAAGAAGACCTGTCCCAAAGAAAAATCAAACAGGGTGCTACCCCACTGGAACAGCATTTGATTGTTTCCTTTTCTTTAAAGTATCAACGCTATCAACGCAAAATACGTCAGGGGCAGATTGACCGAGCACAGGAGCTTATCAATAGTGGAAAATATAAACAACGTCCCAAAAATCAGAACGACCCACACCGTTTTATTGGACATGAGGTTGTTACGGAGGATGGTGAGGTATGTTCAAAAGATATCCCATTTCTGGATGCAACTGCTATCCATGAAGAAGAACGATATGATGGTTTTTACTCCGTATGTACGAACCTTGAGAACATGGGGATTGATGAGATTATTAAGATTAACAAGAAGCGCTGGGAGATTGAGGAATGCTTCCGTATCATGAAAACAGAGTTTAAAGCCCGCCCTATATATCTTCAGAAAGAAGATCGTATCAAAGCACATTTCATTACGTGCTACATTGCATTATTCGTGTTCCGGGTACTGGAGAAAAAGCTTTCTGGAGAATACACCTGTGAAGAGATCATGGATACCTTGCGAACTATGATGATATCACGCCCAGGAGAAAAACTTGGTTACATACCAGCCTACACAAGGACAGACCTTACGGATGCTTTACATGAAGCCTTTGGTTTCCGTACGGATTATGAGATTATAACCGACGTTAACATGAAGAAGACTATTCGAGAAACAAAGAAAAAGTAATAATATATAGCTACATTTTTTCATCATTAAAAAGCGGAAAATGCCTTATAAATACAGCGTTTTCCGCTTTTGACCTGTCAAAGATGGGAGAATAGCATGCCGTATTTCATTTGTCAAGTTTGCAAAACCTTGATCTCATCGTAAATCCAGACTTTTTTCTTTGTTCTTTTTCCTGCACAATAAGACAACGCAAAAGAATCCTAAGCCCAAAGTTATTCCGATACTGTCAATAAGTACATCAAGGAGCTGACCAGAGCGCTCCGGTACAAATAATTGATGGAATTCATCCGTACAGGCATAAAGGACACAGATTCCTTCACACCATAGAAACAAATTCCAGCCTCTTTTCTTGTGATAGATATACAAGGCAAAGGCTGCTGCTATGCCTAATAAACCGTATTCTGTCATATGACCTAATTTACGGATAGGGGTATGTATGGAATCTTCTATTGACAGTTTTTGTTCGGGGGTTAATTCTATCTTCATAATGGCTGCTGCCGTATTTACAAGCCGATTTGTTAAATTTGAGCTTAATGCAGAAGATTGATCTCCATTGGCAGTAGAAAACCGGAATATGATAACCATCATGATGAGGGCCGGCAGCCAGGTTAATAAACCAATTTTACTTTTCAAACTTTTTCTCCTTCTAATAACTACTTCGTTTCCCATTTACCTGGCTTAATCCTTTGATAAATGTTAATGATAGAATAAAAAAACAGGATACCAAAAAACATGCCAAGACTGTCTATTAAAACATCCGTGAATCTACCGGAACGCAAAGGGACAAATAATTGGTGTATTTCATCCGTACAGGCATAAAAAAATCCAAAAGCCATACTAATAAGGATCAGCCTTCCCTTATTCATATGATACCGGTACAAGGCAAAAGCAAGGGCAAAGGCAAGGGCTGCATATTCTGTGAAATGACCTAGTTTGCGCACAAGGAGGTTCAGAATATTTAAGGATATCTGTTCCTGACCAGAATTAAAATCTAAAAATGGAACTGCAACGAATACGTTAACAAGCCTGTCGGTCAGACTCACACTTAAGGTATTGGACTGTACGCCGTCCGTTCCTGAAAAATTGAAGATTAGTACTAATAAAAATAAAACCGGAATCCAGACCCATAATTTAGCCAGACGCTTTATTGACATGCCTCTTGTTACCTTTCTATTTATTATTCAGAATATACTATTGATATAAATATTCTCACCAAGTATTACTATTCTAAACAATAAAAAGTGTCTCCTAACAGGAGATTATCCGGTTTTCATAAAACATATCGGCTGTCTTCTCTACAATTTAAACCGATCCACCAGTCGCTCCAGCTCATAAGCAATTCTTTGCAATTCCTGAGCTGACTGGTTGACATTATCCATACTTGAGGATTGTTCTTCCAGGGACATGGCTATCTCTTGGGTAGAGGCACTGGACTGCTGAATTATCATAGAAATTCCCTCCATGGTATTTACCACTTCTGATTTATCGCCATTGATCTGAGTTATGCTGTTGATTACTTTTTGTATCTCCTCAATTACACTGCTTATGGAGCGGTCTATGATTTCAAAGGCTTCGCCGGACTCTTTGGAGACTTCCGTGGTTTTTACGGCTGCCAGAGTTCCCTGCTTCATATACTCGCTTGTTTTATCAATTGCCAGTCCAACCTCGTCTATAATTGTTTCAATCCCGGATATGGATTTTGAGGTCTGTTCCGACAATTTACCAATTTCATCGGCTACGACAGTGAAGCCCTTGCCGTTTTCCCCGGCTCTTGCACTTTCAATCATAGCATTTAAAGCTAACAGCTTGGTCTGGTCTGCAATATTTTTTATTACAGTAGTAATTTCACTCATTGCCTCTAGTTTGCTGTTTAATAAATCCACCTGTTCTTTTATCTGCACCGTAATCTGTGCATTCTCATCTGCTGCTGTTTTTAACTCATCGATGCACTGGGTTCCGGTCTGATTGGCAGCCTTGGATTCTTTAATGCTGTCCCACATAACACCTGTCATACTATTTAACTCATTAATCTTGTCGGCTAAAGCACTTAAACGGTCTATTCCTTTTTGGGTATCGTTAGCAAGGGCTGCAGAACTGTTATTTAACTGCTCAGAGGCCTTTGATATACCCTCGGCAGTGGCTGAATTCTCCTCTAAGACAGTTGCCAGACTCTGGGAACTGTTGGCAACCTCATATGCATTCTGTTTGATCTCCCCCACGACTCCTCGAAAGGTCTGCCGCATATTTTCAAGGGCTTCGCTCATTTTACCAAGTTCATCCTTGCTTTTATGCTCAAACCCGCCTGTAAAATCTCCCTCTGCAAATATTTTCAAACGATCACATATTTTGATAATAGGTTTAATGATTCTTCTTGCCAATACCGAACCAAAAAGAACCGCCAAAACCATACTGATGACAGCGATTGCTGCCGTTTCAGTAAGGGTCATTTTTATCTGGTCATACATGCTTTCTAAAGATATACCTATATTTAGAGCTCCCGTAATCTCTTTGCCATTGGAGAATTCTGTTGATATATTATACACTTTTTCACCGGAAGGAAGTTTTAGTATCTGTCCCAGTGTTTCCTGATTATTTATTACAGCGGCTACATCTCCTGATTGTGTTGCGGAAGAGGTTGCATCTGCACCGCCTGCATCCTGTGTCAGTTTACTGTTATCAGACACTATGACATTGGAGCTTTCATCTGATAGCGAGACATAGACAATATTTCCGTCGCTGCCATCCTTAATATTTTTAAATATATCCTGGAGCTGATTTAAATCAGAAACATTGTTACTAATAATTTCACGTTTTGTATTCAGAACCAAGGTTTTACCGTCACTTTCCATCTGGGCGATTACGGATTTTTGAATCATAAAATAGGACACCCACATAAAGGATGCCGAACAGATAAAGGTAATCAATATTATGACAATAAGAATTTTGTTCATTAATGATTTAATCATTTGTAATTATCCCCTTTCTCCCTTTTTTACATATTTCTACACATTATACTATATTCTGCTATCATAGTAAACGTATTATTTTTAGATGTTTCTGGATAATTTCTATATTGATAATTACAATAGATAGGGTTATAGCTCCCTACCTTTGTAACCGGTCAATCGGATATCAGACTTACCCCGTCTGATCTCAAAACTGCCCTTTTTACAAATATAAGAGAGCTATAACCCTTATCATTAATTATGTATGATTTTAACTAAAAATGGCCTATTCCGCTCTGATTACTGCCCTAATCATTACCGAACTTATGTCCTAATCGTAACCAAACTTATGTCCTAATTGTTACCAAACTTATGCTCTAATTGTTACCAAACTTATGCTCTAATCCCTGCCGTATAAATCCCTGGTATAAACCTTCTCCTCCACATCACTGATGTCCTCCGACCAGCGGTTTGCTACGATTACATCGGATACCTGCTTAAACTCTTCTAAATCCTTGATTACTTTTGAGTTATAAAAGAATTCTTCCCTTAATGCCGGTTCATACACTACTACTTCAATGCCTTTTGCTTTTAACCGCTTCATGATTCCCTGAACGGAGGATTGTCTGAAGTTATCCGAGTCCATTTTCATGGTCAGCCGGAAAATACCAACGGTTCTGGGATTTCTAAGTATAATCCGCTCTGCTATATGGTCTTTCCTGGTCCGGTTGGCATCTACAATTGCTCCGATAATATTGTTGGGTACGTCAAAATAATTGGCCAGCAGTTGTTTCGTATCCTTAGGCAGACAATATCCACCGTAACCAAAGGAGGGATTATTATAATGGCTGCCGATTCTGGGATCCAGGCAGACTCCCTCAATGATCTGCTTTGTATTAAGCCCCCGGACTTCTGAATAAGTATCCAGTTCGTTAAAGTAGGCTACCCGGAGGGCAAGATAGGTATTAGCAAAAAGTTTGATGGCTTCTGCTTCTGTTGAATTGGTATATAATATCGGTATATCTTCCTTTATTGCACCTCCTTCTAAAAGTTTGGCAAATATACGGGCTCTCTCCGATTGTTCGCCTACGATAATCCGGGAGGGATATAAATTATCATATAGGGCTTTTCCTTCCCTTAAAAATTCAGGTGAGAATATGATATTATCAGTTTCAAACATGGCTTTCACTTTTTCTGTATAGCCAACTGGTACAGTAGATTTAATGACCATAACCGCATCCGGATTAATGGATAATACATTTGCAATTACCGCTTCTACCGTTCTTGTATTAAAATAGTTTTTAACCGGATCATAATTCGTCGGAGTAGATATAATTACATAGTCTGCATCTTTGTAGGCTTTATAGGCATCTGTTGTTGCTGTTAAGTTTAAGTCTTCCTGAGTCAGATATTCTTCGATTTCTTTATCTACGATTGGTGATTTTCTTTGATTAATAAGCTCCACTTTTTCCTGAAGGATGTCCAGTGCAATTACTTCATTCTGTTGAGATAATAAAACTGCATTGGATAATCCTACGTAACCGGTTCCGGCTATTGTAATTTTCATATTTTACCTCCATTGCATTTAAAGCCCCCTTGGGTTACTGCTGCAAATAAAATAGGCTGAAAGTATCTCTGTACGACTCTTTTTAATTTTATATTTTCATTCCGTCTTTTAGGCATCATACAAAGAATCGGCATCTCTATGCTTACCTCCTGATATTTTAAATTATCTGCTTTTTCCTTCCTGGGGTTTTTAAAAAATATTTTTAAAGTAAGAATTTTTCTTATAGTAACTCCATTTATTATATCCCTAAATTTTCCATTTCACAAATATATTTTACATATTTTTCCTGAGCTATTCTGACATAAAACACCAGCGAATTTTAACATACGAACCAAGAAAATTTCTGCAAATTTATTTAGAATAATATAATTTTACGCTTCGGTAAATTTCTAATACTAAATTTTTTCATTTGACAGTTTTACGATAACAGAAAAATGTAATGGTTTTATTAAGGCCTAAGTTAAATTTCTTACACAAGAGCTAAGTGCCAGTTTAGAAACTCTTTTCTGGCAGAGCACCTATAAGCAACATATTTTCTTTCCGTAGAAAGATCGCATCAATGCAGAGTGTTTTTAGGTCACGATTTCCACTGTAACAAAAAAAGAGTGGATTATTATAAATTTACCTTATAATAATCCACCCTGTTCAATTGTCTCATATTGTGCTACTGTAGTCAATTTCATACTTTCTATTTTTTCTTCTAACTCCATCAAGAATCTGATGTTTCATGCAGTTGCAGTTAGTCTATGAAAAGAGAAAATAAAGGGAGCTGTATAACAACTCCCTTTTTAAATACTCTATTATTTCATTAATAACTCAGTGTAAAAATATAAGGTGTCTCATTGATTATTTTATCAGGGTCTGCCAATACAGCAACATAATATGTTCCAGGCTGTAAGGTCTCACTGAGAAATAAAAGCTGACCGTTATCTACTGTCTGGGGTTGTGCAGCTGCAGTGACTTCACCGTTAGAATCGAGTATGGCAAAATAATAATCCGATATATCGTCTGTGGCTTTTAGTTCCGGTAATCCGGCTAAATATACCGTAGCGCTTGAGGTAACTGTGAATTTATAATAGTCCAAATCATTATGTGCAAGAGATCCATATACATATATCCCTGAGGATACTGACTGACAGGTATCGGGACTTTTACTTTTCGTTGTATCTTCATACATGATATCACTGTCATTACCTGGATTGTCTTCGCCGGAAACCTTCGTTCCTGAGTTGTCACTTGCTTTGTTGCTATCGTAAAACGCTTGTGCACTTATAGGCTTATCCACATTTACTTTCGATAGCTGATTGATATTAATAGCAAAATTCAGATTCTGACCATCTACATACTGCATTGTATTAATTCCCATTACTTCTCCGTAAGCATTTAATAACGGACCACCGCTGTTTCCATGGGTAATGGCTGCATTCGTCTGAATGAATTCTTCATTTTGAATGATCCTGGAGGCATTGGTTACGATGCCGTTGGTAAAGGTATCGGTAAATCCAAGAGAGCTGCCGATTGCATATACCGTTTCACCGATGCTTACTCCGTGCTTATTGGTTTTTAAGGGTTCATTGGGTACCGGAACACTAAGGATGGCTAAATCCAGGTCTTTGTCATATCCCAGAATCTTTTCCAAATCATAGGTTTTTCCGTTTTGGAGCTGTACTTTAATCGAGGTTGCTCCTTCAATTACATGATAGTTGGTTATGACTCTGTTGTTGTCTAAAAAGAATCCGGAACCTATGGCTTCATTGGTATTGATCTGGACCGTGGAAGGAGAACACTTGGCATATACTTCTTCTGCCGTTAATTTGGCACTGGCATTCTTATCTATGACCGTAACTTTACAGGTATAACTCTTATTGTTTGTTTTACCGGTTATTACTACGACGCCTGCTGATTTTGCTTTCACCGCACCGCTTGAGCTTATCGTTGCAATATTAGTATCCGCACTTTTCCAGGTAATGGTGCCTTTCGCACCATTGATTGAGAGTTTTTTGGTAGTGTTAACCTGCATTTTTAAGGTTTTGGAACTTATGACCAGATTCTTAATAGTTACACTACATTTATACTTTTTCGTTCCAAGGGTTGCTGTGATCGTTGTGGTTCCGCTTTTTACACCGGTTATTTTTCCTTGGGCAGATACGGTTGCAATTTTTTTATTCCCCGATGACCATTTTGCTTTGCTGACTCCGGAAAGCTTTAAGTTATAGGTATCTCCGGTATACAAAGAAATACTGGTTTTATTCAGTTTTACAGCAGCAGCTTCAACCTGTTCACTGTTAATCAGACTCGCAGATACTGGTACTAGTGTCAAAGAAATTGATAATAAAATAGTTGTTAATAGCCTTCTGATTCGATTCATATTTACCCCCATTGCATATCGCAAGTTTGCTTGCGGTACTGCCACAGAATACTATGTGAAAGAATCTTACTGTGGCGTCCTTCTAATTCTTATATTTTCTTTCAACCTTCCAGGCATATCACCGGTAAGTTCGTGTATTATTATAGTAAATATACACCATTACGCTGATATTATCAAGAATTATATGGAAATAACCACCCACACAGCTCAAAGTCCGGTAGAATTATAACAGTTCCGGCGGATTAATCCCTTATTTTGAAACTTTGTTATAGTTGTTGTACGGATATCCTGGTGTTATAATATATGTAAATATTTTACTATTAGGAGCAGAATCTATGGATGCAAACAGCACTTTACTAATTCGTTTCTTATCTCTGTCAATCAGGGCTTTGATACCGGACCATGAATTATATCAGGAAATCCAAATTAAAATTATGGATAATTCCATAGACTGGGACACTATATATCAGGAAGCTTTTGCCCATCAGGTACATGGATTATTATATCCTGTCATATCTGCTCTGCCGAAGGATTGCTGTGATTTTAAAATCCTGTCTCGCTGGCAAAGAGGCGCTGTACTGGCAGGATTACATCAATTGGAACATATGAAACAAATGGAGAAGGTTTTATTCGGGTTTCATAAGGAGAACATCCCGGTTGTTGCTTTAAAAGGACTGGTCTTAAGAAACTTTTATCCAAAGCCGGAATTAAGAACTATGGGGGATGCAGACTTGTTGGTACACAAAGAAGATGTAGAAAGGTCAAAAGCCCTTTTGCTGTCCCTTGGTTATAAAATCACCTTATCCTACTCCAGACATATTAGTTTTTCCTATCTAAGCTACCCTCTGATCGAACTCCATTGGGCTTTAAGCGATGCGGAATGCAGGAAAGCTACCTCTGAATTTACGGACAGTATCTGGGAACGGGTTGAGGAAACTACGATTAATGAAGCACCGGTTCTTTGTCTGTCGGTTGAAGATCAAATTCTTCATCTTCTTTTTCATACTGCCCATCACACGATGACCTCAGGCTTTGGACTCCGCCAGCTCTGTGACTTTGTGGTGCTTATCGAGAATGCAGGGCAGGCAATAAACTGGGATTATATTCATACCAAAACTGAAGTTTATAGCATAAGGAAGTTTTCATTATCCATATTCTTTGTATGCCATACGTTATTTGATACAGATATTTCCTTTATGAAAGATACCTTCGTTAAGGAGCCCTGCTATATCGATTTGCTGATAGAGGATGTCTTAAATTCCGGAGTATATGGAAGAAAGTTAAAAACCCGGGAGGCCAGCACCCAGCTCATGAAATATATTGATGTTAGTGATAATAAAAGGGAGCTTTACCGTATAGGCAATAAATTAAGTTTTTTATTTCCTTCCACTGATAAAATAAGTTTAAAATACAGTTATGCCAAACGACTTCCCTTCTTATTACCCCTGGCCTGGCTCCACCGTGCTTTCCACAACCTAAAAAAAATAAGTACCTACAAAGCCATGAAACACAATGGCATAGAAACAATCACAAAACAAAGAGCCAGTCTCCTTAAGTGGCTTGAGCTTTACTAGCCTGTTCTACCTCCGATAATTTACCGTCTGTAAGCCGCCATACCCGGTGGCAGTAATCCAGTATGGAGGGTCTGTGGGTTATGATGATAAGAGTACGTTTCGGATTTTGGGACATAACTGCGGTAAGTACTTTCTTTTCTGTATCTATGTCCAGGGAGGAGGTTGCTTCATCCAGTAATAAAATAGGAGTGTTTCGCAGTAAAGCTCTGGCAATTGATATCCGCTGAGCCTGTCCCTCCGATAGTCCAAGACCTCTCTCTCCGATTACCGTATTAAGACCTTCAGAAAGTTCTTTTACAAACTCCCAGGCATCGGCCCCTTTTAAGGCGGCAATCTGCTCCTCTTCTGTTGCTGCCTGGTTGCCTATCTTCAGATTATATGCTATGGTGCCGGAAAACAGGGTATTTCCCTGAGGGACATAAGATATCAGGGAACGCATGGTATTTTTTCCTGTTTTGATTTTATCGGCAATTGCCACACGCTCTGACTTATCTGAACTTTTTTCTTCATAATGAAAATATATTCTTCCCTGGGATGGTTCCAAAAGCTGCATCAGCAGATGAATCAAGGTGGTTTTACCCTCACCGGAGGTGCCGATTAATCCGATTATTTCTCCGGCGTATACTTTTGCAGTTATATTCTTTAGAACTGGGTAATTTTCCTTATAGGAAAAAGTAACCTGCTCAAAAACAATATCGTTCAGCTCTTCCACTTCTGTTAAGTCTGTATCATCAATTTCCTTATAAACTTCCCCCTCCAGCTCTTCTAATTCCATTAACCGTCTGGCAGAACCTGTCATGGCAAGAACCTGGGGCAGGGCACTTGACAGACCCAAAAAAGGAACCTGTATCTGGGTGATTAACTGCAAAAAAGCGGTAAGGGTACCAAAGGTAATGGAACCTCTAAACAAACGGACTGCACTCCACAAGAAAGCAGCCAGATACACCAGATAAAAACAAAAAGCAGCCAGCGAGCCGGCTATTACTGTGGCAAGATTTTTTCGTACCACCAGACGTTTTTTATTTTCCTGCAGCCGATATACCTGTTTTCCACTTTCATTTTCCTGGCAGAACGTTTTTAGGACCAGCATATGCTCCATGGATTCCTGCAGGTAGGAACGGTAAGCGCTTTCCGCTGCCTGGGCTCTTTCATGGATTTTCATATATTTTTTTCCAAATAACAGACTCATCAGTATTGCTGCCGGTCCTAAAAGAAATGCAAATACTGCCAGTACCGGATCAAATACGAACAGTGCTATAAAAGAAGCCACTAACCCTACGCTTTGGGATATGATTTCTGGTATCTCACTAACAATTGCGCTTACTACTACATTGACATCGCTGGTCAGTCGGGTTACGATATCGCCGGAATGATACCCTGCATACTCCATCCATTTTGCCCGGATCAGTTTTCTGTATAGCCGGTACCGGATACGGTTGGACATGGATTCCTGGGTTCTGACTGATAACAAGGATACGGCTCCCTTTAATATAATTTGTATGATGATAGCTGCCGTGAAATAAATGCCTGTTTTTACGGCTTTTTGCAGGTCTCCGTCAACAGCAGCGTCAATTAATCCTTTTGTTAAGACTGCCATAGCAACCCTGCAAAGAGAAAGCACCGCACTTAGTATAATGATCAAAATCAGAGCCACTAAAAAGGTACGAATCTTCTCTGCTATCCATTTTACTACCGGCCATATCTTTTTCATGATAATGTACTCCTTATTCTGTGGTTTGCCATCCGTTGAAACTTCCGGTAGGATTTTATAGCAACATACCGCAGGGGAAATATAAGGCGCCAAAGAAAGGACAAAGCCCTCCAGCCCTTGTCCGAGCAATCAATGCACCGATCCTCTCTATAGACCTTACTTACTTTTGCAATAAGTTGATCTGGGTATATTGGTCCTTCAAACCACTGTTGGGCATCACCATTTAGATAAAAATGCTTTTTTCTCTTAAAGAAGAGCCTGTGTAATACATAATGTTCCCTATCCTTTAAAACCAGCAGGATATCTCCCTTACTGACCTCTTTGTAAGATACCTTTACCAATTCCACACTGTCCTTATTTTCCCGCAAAAAAGGGTACATACTCATACCGGTTACGGTGATACGTACCCCTTTACCAGCCTCCAATAATTCCTCTGCTGCTGGTATCATACTACTTGCTTTAATAAATTTCACTTCAGACATTGATATACGATCTCCACTGCTTCACCATCCGGCCTGCACTTTAAAAGATACACAGGCGTAACGGCTATTATTTTCTCAATATTTTGAAATGCCAGCTCCATGATTTCTTCCTCATAATAAGGAAGAAAACACCTGGGCATCAGTCTGGCGGCGGCTTCTTTTGGATCCAGTCTTCTTATGGAATTCTCCTTCGCTTGTTCTAAAAGAATAATCCCAGTCAGAGGAAGGGACCGGTTTTTATATTTTTCTGAGGAACCATTCCAAAGTGTCCCATAAACATAAGCTTTATTATCCCCTGCCCTCACTGCTGGACGGTCTGCATTGATTATCCTGGCACCTTTATACTTCCGCCAGAGATTAGCCTGGGTAGTCTTACCGGTTCCCGAAGGAGCTGAAAAGATAATCCCCTGCCCCTCCCACTCAATTGCAGCGGCATGGATTACGATACCCTGATGAAACAGAAGGGAATTCCGAAACAGGATTTCGCCCAGGGATTCCAAAAAGGGAGTCAGGATATTCCTTTTGTCCTGACAATATGAAATTTCTGCTTTCTTCCATACCTTATCCGCAAGGAGTCTGTAGACTATCTTGCCGGTTTCCGGTTCCTTTATGTATATGGAGGTATTTTCTGCTTTGTCTGGGTCTCGGTTCCAGTACATAATTTCATCCATAGCCAGAGAATTCTCAGGAAGCCTTATTTCTTCGCAGCTTATCAGGGATACCGTTAAATCAGCCACCTGACAGGCTGCAGAAGAAAAACAGTTTATTTTTTTATTTACTTTGAAAGCTACTGCCGAAGCAAGTTGAATCTGTATCCCCGCTATATTAATAGTGATTGTCATTTGTTCCTCCGTTATTTATAACCTAATGGTTTGGGAATCAAAATAGTAACATTCTAACTGCAATGCTGGCTGCCTGACCAGCTTTTTTTACAAGGGCTGCACAGACCTAATAAGGATGCTAATACATCCACAATCCAATTGGGACCACAGTAATGTTCTCTGCATCTGGCAAGTCGTTCCTCCGGACGCAGTTCAACAATTTCGATTGTCGGCTTCACATAATCTTTCATTCTCTCACCCACTGTATATCACAAGTCCACTTGCGATACTGCCACATACTATAATGTGAAATAAGTTTTAAGTTGAACAAATTTCACAGGTTGAAAGAATCGCATCGTGGCATCCTTTCTTTTTTATATTTTCTTTCAACCTTTCCGTAATGATGCTGCCTCTGCAGCATCTCAAACACTAGAGTACGAAGTACTTTCCGCGTGAATATGCTATTCATTCGCACTTTTAGCTCCTGTTTTGAATTAACCTTCTTTCGTAATCATGGTTCTTTCTCTCTTGTGCAAGTTCGCATAAATATGATGACGGTTTCATAAAACTTCCCGTTTCATTCATTAAACTAGCCGGGCAGGAGGTACAATAATCCTGTAAGGAACACTTGCTGCAGCTTTTGCACACAGGAACACGGTCGCATTGTGTTTTTAGGTCTTTCCAAGCCCTCAAAAATCCCTGTTCAAAAGGGTAGGTATGAACCTTATCCATTAAGGAACAAGGAATCATTTTCCCGTCCCAGGTAACCCAAAAGGAATTCTTTCCGGCACTGCAGGGAAAGGCATCTTTTAGTCCCATTTTTTCCAATAAGCCTTGGGGGATACTTTCCTTAAACTGTTCTATAGTGTATTGATCTGCCAAACCGGATACTAGACTATTTTCATTAACTCTGTTTTCAAATTCAGCCAGCTCAACAGGGGATAACCGTTCTGTCTCCGGGCTTGTCAAATTTCCCTCACGCCTTGGCGATATGTAATTTACGATACCTAATGAGGAACCAAAGGTCTTGGCAATATCCTCCATGTATTCATAGTCTCCTATATTTTCTTTTACAATGGTGGTCCTAAGCTGTAAGTTAATGCCCTGAGCCTTTAGTAATTCTATGCCTTTCATTGCCCGTTTAAAACCACTATAATCCCCGCAGACCCGGTCATAGGTCTCGGGAGAAGCACCATATAAGGTTACCTCCATCTGGGACGGCATCCTGCTGCCGAGCCAGTCAGCAACTGCCGGGGTTATCAAAGTCCCATTGGTAAATATAGTTATGTGAAATCCCATCATGGATAGTTCTTCATAAAGGGTTTTAAAGTCATTTCTTAGGAATACTTCTCCGCCTGTGAGTAATAAAAAAAGCATCCCCTGATCTCTGGCTTCTTCGGCAAGCCTGATCCACTCTGTAACGGAACGCTCTTTCTCTATCACTTCTTTCTCGTTTGTATTGCGGCAGATATAGCACATTTTACATCTTAGATTACAACGGGCAGTTAACTCGAATTCTCCAATCAGAGGTATCCGTTTCACCATTGTTTTCCGGTCTAAGATCCCGCCTAATTGCTCCCAGGTCATACTCATTGTTCCATAAATCCTTTCTGCATGATATGATTTAAGAATTCTTTGACATCTGCGGCTGCGGTACTGGTATCCACCTTATAATTCTCTTCTAAGAGTTTTACTAATTCTTCTTCCTTCTCTACCGGGTCCTCCAATCGCTTCCAAAGCAGTGCACCACTTTCACTAAGGCTCATAAGCCCGTTGAATTCCACTACTCTTTGACCGATTGGAACTACTACCCATGTATCTGCTATCTCCCGTAGAAAAAATCCTGGTTTAATCTTCATGGTTTTCCTCCGTATATAAATTATTTACATTGATGTATGGTAATTTTATAGAATTTATTAATATCCTCCCAAGCGCACCCGTGCTGAGGCCAACGCCATTTTTCTTCTTATTCTTCTGAGTCTGCGGCCTCTGATGTTTAAGGCTTCCTCCATGGGTATCATCCCCAGTGTGGTAATTCCGAGATAATGCTCTATATCATCTGCCGTTTTAAGATTATCATTTAACATATGTATTACGATTATAATAACAGCAGTTATGACTGCACCTAATAATCCGCCTACCATAAAACTGCGGGTAATGTTCTGTCCGGTGGGGGAACCTGGTACAATACCATATTCCACTACATTTACTTTTTCTATTTCCATTATGTTTACCAGTTGTTCGGCTGAGATATCCGCTACGGCATCCACCAGTTTCTTGGCTCTGGCGGCGTCAGAATCGGTTACGCTGATTTCCAGGATTCTTGTGCCTTCGGGGTTGATTATGGAGATCTTTCCTGATAGTTCCTCCGGCGTAATGTTTACACCTGAGGTTTTTATTACTGCTTCTAAAACCGGACGGCTGGTTACTAATATCATATAATCCTGGGTGATCTGAGTTCCAGTTTGTAAGTCGGAGTAGGTGATTTTGGATTCATCCTGACGGTTGATTACATATATTTTGGAGGTTGAAGTATATAGCGGCGTTGTGAAATACAGATTAAAAAAACCTAAAAGAGCAGAGAAGACCAACCCCACTACTACTATTAACCACATCTTACGGACCAGACTACTTAAAATATCTTTAAAATCCATTTCTATCATATCTTCATTTTTTGTTTCCATTATTTTTCTCCTTACTAAGTATTTTTTGTATTATTCAATACATGTTATTTTTTTAATTTTGTATATTTTAAAGTTATTGATTTTATATAGCAAGAAAATTATATAATACCCAAACTTCAATTACAATCATAATTTGGTAATATATGTAATTATTGATTTACAGCAAATCTTAATTTAAACCATTATTTTTGTTTTTTTCAATAATCTGTTGCAATATAACTTTTTTTAACTAATCAAGCCTAAAGATGTCAATCAAATAGATTCTTTATTTGCAAAATAATTTTTAACAAAATAAAACCCAGCCCGGTTCCTACTACATTCATTATTATGTCGTCCGTCTGAAAATAGCCCCTCTGTGTGAGATATTGTATACCTTCAATAAAAAAGCTACATAAAAAACCAATAATCAAACATGCCCTACAGGTATTAAACTTATTATTAAGTAAAGGCAGTATAAATCCTAACGGAAGAAATAACATAATATTTTCTACCACATAACTATTACCATAAATATCATTGGTAATGGTAGAGAATAACCTTAAATTTACACGTATCCTAGAACCTGGTTCCCTGGATAATAAAGTGATGGAAATTATCATGAAAATATAAACATAAAGAGTGTATAGCAGGATTACTTTTCCCGGACGAATCCCCATAACTTCTTCTTTGTGAATTACTATATTGTATACAATATATAAAATACATGATAAACTTAATATAATAATTCCAGTAACAACTGCTAATGGCATATACTCTTCTGCTGCTGACCATATATCTTCTATTATTAATTTTCCCATACTCAGACTTCCTTATCGCTATGAATGCAAATTTATGATATCCACACTTTTTTTGTTTTTAACCTCCAATAATTTTTGCCAAACCTGATCTTTAATCTGTACCGCGAGAGGTACTTTACAGATGTAAAGCACAGTAGAATATATTCCAAAAAATACTGTCGCTGAGATAAAAAGAGTTGGAAATTCCGGTAAATATAAGAATTTAAACCCAAAGGAAACCCCAGCTCCTAGTACTAGTGCTAAAATAACTGCATCATATCGTATCGTCTTTAGCATCGAAATGACAATTTCATGCAATGCTATAAATTGAATAACCGTAACTGTCAGCTCTGCACATAAGGTGGCTACTGCAGAACCTACAACGCCCAGTTTTGGAATCAAGGTAAGATTTATAATCAGATCAACTGCTGAACCTGCAATTTCTGAATAAAGGACTTTTTTCTCCAGACCCATAGGAACCAGCATCTGCATCCCCATAATATTGCTGAGACCAATTAGTAGTACTACTGGCATGATTATTTGCATTGGCAATATAGCTTTGGCATAATGATTGCCTGAAAGAAATATTATTCCCTCATGTGCAAAAATTGCAAAGTACAGCCCAAGCGGACAAGCCATTAGAACTACAAAATTCAAGGCTTTCTGGCTCAGATGTAAAAATTTTTTAATATCTTTCTGCTCGAGATAATAGGCGGAGCGAGGTAATAATACACTCCCCAGCGCTGTCACTATACTAGTTAATACACATTTTATTTTAATTGCAGCGCTGTAGTATCCCACATCTGAATCAGTCGATAAAAACCCCAACATAACATTATCCATATTGGTATAAATTGTTGTGGCTACAGACATAGCAAAAAATATGAACACTGCTTTCAGGTGCGGTTTGAGATTATATAAACCAACCGGCTTCATTGATATATAACGATGGACATTAATGAAGTTCAAAATACCAGACCCAGCAGAGGCAAGAACCAGGACTGCACCGTATATGATATAATCTCTTTGCCTATGTACAAATGTAAACATGAAAATCAACCCAATTATTTTAAAAATAATAGAACGGATTGTGATATATGTATATTGCTCCAGTCCCTTATATAACCATTCTACACCGATACAGTTAAAAAATATGGTTGCGCTGGCAATACAAAACAATGTCTTGTCCTGTCTGAATCTGGGTACACAAGCTACTGCCGCAAAAAACATTACATAGATTATCACCATCATAATAATATTAATCAATACTATTTCCTGAACGGTGCGGGAGAGCTTCTCTTTGTCATCCCGAACTTTGGCGCAGGCACGAATACCATATGTCGGAATTCCCAACTGTGCAAACATGGAAAAGTAGGAGACCACTGCCGTTGCAAAAGATACTTTTCCGGTTCCTGCTGGTAACAGAATGCGCGATATGTATGGAAAGGTTATCAACGGAAATATAAAGGAGGACATTGTTAGGATAGAATTCATAATAAAATTTAGTTTAACTGACTTCATTTTCTGCAAGTTTACACCTCATTCTACCTTTGCTATTCAAATCTCCGCTATATTCATACTTTTTCTTAAAAGCATTCACCCAGAAACAGGCCAGTATGCATCCTGTTATATAATTGTATGGGAATGATGTAGAAACAAATAAATATATAAATGCAGCAGAAAAAATAATTAAATTTATTTGTTTTTCTTTTATCCCTTTAATAATAATTTTTAATGCTGGCAAAAGATATAAAATCAATAAATATATTCCCCCCTGCGCCAGTACCCGGAATAATGAATTACTAAAGCCGACATTTTTTGAACGGAAGGTACTCATATACTTATGGATTACCTGCATATTCATATATCCAGAACCAAACAGGGGATATTTAAGCCATGCCTTTAAGCCTGCTGTATAATCATCAATACGTGAATCATAGGAGTCTGTTGCTGCCTTTAAATGAAAGAGATAATTAATTGCTCCTATAGCCGCAAATACCATACACAATAATGTCAGGTATTTCATAAAATGAACAATTCTTGATTTAGACTCGGATAATAGAATTTTAAATACCAAAACAGCTAAAACAAAAGTAATTCCTGTCGTGGTAAATGTAGTTATTATTGTTATAATTAATATCCAAGCTCTGGCAGATAGCTTATTACCAACTCTTTTTGAGCCCAATAGCTCATACAGCAGTGCAATGCTAAGATTCAACGAATATTTGGGAGCTTCAACAAATATACCAGTATTTCTAAATGTATTTAACCCAAAGGTATCATCAAATTGTCTTTCATAATGAAGATACCAATAAGATTCTACTTCCCTTGGCATATTATTAACCCATACGATAACAGAAGTATTGGTATGTATTATATGAAGCAGGGAGCCAAATATAAAAAAGATTAATGATAAACAAGCAAGGAATACAATAAATGAAGAGTATTTTTTTATTATAGATAACATATTATTGCTTGAGGTAAAACTTGCATATACGAAAAATAAAAGCAGTACTGAAACAAACTGAAATGTATCCCGTACAGCATTATAGTTTATCACCAGGAATACAAGTAAATAACTAAGTACTGCGACAACCACAACTTGATTTTTTCTGTTTATTTTCAGTTTCTGAATTGCTAATAGCCCAAGCATTGAAACTGTAAATAAAAAATATATACCATACTTAAAATAACCACTGCCATTTGTCCATTTCCATATACTATCGCATTCCAAAGCAAGACAAACAGCTACTGTATATTCAAGAACACTTTTTAAGCTAACGCTTTTCATGATGATACCTCTTACTCAATATGATCCGCTGATAAAGATTATTTACCAGCACTATGGCTTTACTGTATTGCCAAGCTTTCCAAAAAATCCATCTAAAAACCCACGAATTATTAATTTAATTGCGAGATTCTTCTGCTGCCCCGCAATAACAGCCCAGGCAATTTGACGTAGTGGCTGCCGAAGCATCTTCTTATATTCTTTGCTTCGCTTAAACATATATGTATAATTCCTGACCCGGTAATACTCTTTCCAAGGAGCTTCGGTAGAAATTCTACGCACTTTTCCCAAGATTTTCATATGTTTCTTTTCTAATATGGGATGGAAATAGTATGAATTTGTGATTGTTGCTATGAATGCACCTGCATTTCTGGCACGCCAGGTAAAATCTTCTTCATCACCTTTTATAAAGAAATCTTTGTTAGGGTATCCAATTGCTGCCACTAGCTCTTTCGAGATAAAAGTCCCGTTAAAAGGATTGATATGGTCAGCTATCATGTTATCTTTTGCCTGTGCTAAGGCATCTTTTTTGGTCTTTATTCCACCTGGTAAGCGGAATGACATAATGTCATCCTTTCCAAATACCAGAGAATTTAATAAAAGCTTTTCGTTTTGGTCATGAAGTTTTTCTGCAAACTTAATAATGTTTTCAAATGTATTTTTATCAAAAGGATACCCATCGTCATCCATTAAACATATGTAATCGTATCCTGCCTTATAGGCTAGCTTCGTACCAACATGGAAACCTCCAGCCCCTCCAACATTTTCATCCAGATATATATAATTCAGGTTATCTAACTCCAGAAAACCCTTCTCTTCTAAACATCCTTTCGTATCATCACTACCATGATTATCAATAATATACATCATATCTGGAATACGGGTTTGTGATAATACTGACTGTATATTATGTACAAGTTCATTTTTTCTGTTGAATGTAACAACTACTGTTGCAAACTTCATAATATTCTCCTTTCTCTATGTGTAAAAACTTAGATCCAGACCTTTTACTTTAGCAGATATACATTCTAATCAATTTCATATAACTTATATTATTGTAAAAGCATTTCCCATTCCCTGCATATTTTGTCAATACAGAGTTCATCACGTATTTTTACAGCATTCCTCGACAATTTATCAGCAAACACAGGATCTTGAATCAACTTTAAAATTGCTGAAACCATAGAATCTTTATCATTAACAGGAACCAAAACTCCATTTTCATTATTGCTAATCACCATTCTTGCCCCGCCAATGGGACAGTCTGTGCAAATACTTGGAAGACCAATTGCCATAGCCTCCAGCATTGAATTAGACAAACCTTCATAATTTGATGAGGAGACATAAGCAGTACAGTCTACTACTTTTTCATGTATCTCATTGGAGAATGGTTCCATAAAAATAAATGTATCCGCATTTTTATCTAAAATATATGCTTTAATTTCATCTTCTATAATACCTTCTCCATATATCCTAAGTATGTAATCGGGTACTTTCTCATGAACTTCAATAAAGGAATCTATAAGCAGCGGAAGATTTTTTTGTTTATCTATCCGGCAAAAAGTAACAATTTCTTTTTTCCTGATTCCGTTGAATCGTTCCGGCAAATTAGGTGATATAGGGTTTGGAATAATTTTTCCGTTTTTCTGTGCCTTTTTTGGAAAATACTTCATAGCCTCCGGGGTCTGATAGACTGTTTTGTACATGTACCCAAAGATGAGACCTCGTAAGAACCGAAATGCTGCTCTTTTGGGTTCATTTCGTGGATCTGTCCTTTCTGAACCAATAATTTTGACTCGCAAAAAAAGACAGGAAAGATATGTTTCAACCGCTATCCTTGATATAAATACAATTACATACGCATCTTTGTAATTCTTTAATATATTACGTATCGAAAAGCAGCATTTCAATCGTTCCGAGGCTGAATTATCTTTTGCATCTAAGCAGATAATTCTTATTTTTGAATCTACGGGATAATCGATGGAGGAGTTTTCACGTACTATTATTGTGGTATCATATCCACTATTAGCTAAATAATTGCTTAACATTACAGATACTCTATGAGCTCCACCCCATCCTTTTCCTCCAAGCCGCGGCATAACAAATACAACCTTTTTATTCATTGGTTCACCCTCTTTCTTTTGCTGAAATTATAGACTCAAGTAAAATTCTTGAAGTTCTTTAGAAACTGTATCCATATCATAACCCATTTTTTTTATATAGAGACTCATATCCTGATGGGCATACCTGCTCACTTCAGCCTGTTCTATCTTCTTTACCCATGTATCAACCTTATCGTTTAATGAAACTGTCTCTAGCAAGGGTGAAATATGTATCTCTACCGGCAGTGTATCTGTACATATTACTGGTGTGCCTGCGGCTTGTGCCTCGACTACTACAATCCCCAGTCCTTCAAACAAAGAAGGATAAACAAACACATCCATTGCTTGATACAATTCAGCTACATCTCTTCTATTTCCTAAAAACTTAACTGAATCATCAAGATTCAACTTTTTAACTAGTTCACGAATATTATTTAAAAGGCTTCCAGTACCGATCAATAGCAATACTGATTCCGGATGTTTTTTATGATAACATTCAAAAATTTCCAAAAGGAATTTGTGATTTTTTTGTATTTCAAACCTTCCTACATTTCCTAGAACTATATTATTCCCAACACCAAGTTCTTTTCTTTTCTGAAGTCTTTTATCGGAAGAGAATACGAAATTTTTTGTTATAATAGCATTATTAATTACTCTGAAAGCGGAATTACCAAACATATAACATCCGGCATCCTTTGAACACGCAAATAAATGAGTGGCATCTTTTTTATACATATGATTCATAAAGATTTTGATATATTTTTTCGCATCATTTTGAGTTGCGTTTGTATGAGAATGTGCGATTCGGATTGGTACATTGTACTTTTGTGCCACATGAAAATAAATTGCGCCTAGGCTATGCATATGACCATGTATAATTTTATATTCTTTATGAGTACTAAAAAAATCATTCAGATCTCTATAGTATTTCATACAATTATAGTCTTCCCGAAAAGATAAACGATGAATAATTCCTCCAAGCTTCTCAATTTCATCATCAAAAAACTGCCGTTCCTTATAGTGTACCAGAAAATCAAACTGTATTTTCTCCCTGTCAATGTTCCTGTATAAATTCATTAATAAAGTCTGTACACCCGCTGCCTCCATTCTTTGTAATATATGTAATACTCTTATTGGCTCACTCATAATGAATAACCTGCCTTATCAAGGCTTATCCAACTCCCCATTTTAAGATCAAAGGAATATGGAGTAATCGGATCAAAGCCAGCTCCATTAGCAAATGTAAATTCGCTGAAATATAATTTATTATCAACTATAAAGAAATCTACCCTTACTTGCATAAAATCCTGGGACAGAATCTTTGCACATTGAAGCAATTCACTTAGCACTAAGGGTTTATCAATGGCTTCACTGTGAGGATATTTAAAATTAACATCTTTTAAAAAATTCCAATTAGTATCATATACGTTTCTTTTATGATTTCCAAATCTACCAGAATGTACATCAATTAATTTTGGTTCTCCATTAAAACAAAAAACCTTATAATCCAGCAATTCACCTTTATCTTTATTCTCCAGATATTTTTCTACAATAACTCTTGGCTTTACAATACCGTACCACCATTCACCATAACAGGGAATAAACTTTGCACTAAGCCATAGCTTTAATTTTTGAACTATCTTGTTACGGTCAATTTCGTCCTGATCACGAACGATAATATTAAAGGTTGAACCATGGGTAACTTTAATGACAAATTGCTTAGGTAAACGATTAAAAGGTATCTCTTCTGGGTTAAACCCCTCCCAATATAATTCATTCAATATATCGCTTTCACTATTACCCATCTTTTCCTGAACATACTCACGTACCATATATTTGTCGCATAACCGGGGTTTTAATTGATTTGCTAAATCTGAATCATATAATTTTAACCAATTCATTTTTTCATTAAAACTTTTGGGCTCCACTAGATTTAATCTTCTGCCCGTCTTTAGCTTGAAAAGAACTTTTAGTTCAGTTTTAGGAGAAAGCTTATACAGCAAATTAAATGGTGTCATAACAATCCCTTTAGCTACCTCATTCATGTTACCAATTCTCCTTAATAAAGTGATCAATCATATTGACAATAGCCATTGGATCCTTGTTTTCCCATGGTTTAAGAGTTTTACTTTCTTCATAAATATTTTTAAATGCGGTCTCAAGCTCATCCATTTCATACACCGGGATTACATACCCATTATCAGCAAATGCCTTATTATTCTGTATCTGATGGTCATTAATATGTTCACCATACTTCTCAAGCCTTGTAACTGTAATAACAGGTTTTCCAGCATTCAATGCCTTCATAATAGAACCTGATGCACCGTGGCTTACTACAATATTAGCTTCTTTAACCTTTTCATCAAATTCTTCATTGGAGATAAAATTTTTATATTCATAGTGTATAGGTTTATAAGTGGAAGTACCAATCTGTGCAAATATACTATCAGTGAGAAATCCTTTTTCATATAATTCATCCAACTTTATAAATAAGCGGTCAAATGGATAGTTTCTTGAACCTACGGTTACAAATATCAATATAAACACCCCCCATAAACCGCTTTTTTATAATATTTTTTTTGAGATTCCCATTGAACAATAAATAAATCACTATGCTTTTCCATTTTTACCCCGGCAACAGTTGGCATATCAGCTCTTCCAAAGGTCTCAATAAAAATAAACTTTTTATGTAAAAGAACCGCAATCAGATAAAATGGATAGGCTACCATTGTACCAGTCGTTATAACAAAATCCGGACGCTCTTTTATCCATATGATTATTGCATACAAGGAATTCCAAAACATTTTTAAAAACATATATTTATCTTTTAAGTCTGTTTGTTTCATAAAATACTTTGCTAATGGCTCTGAAAACTGGGTTTTTTCTGTTACAAAAAAACCTTGGTATTTTATTGACAAAGGATTTAATTTCTTAAGCTGTTCCCAGTGCCCGCCTGAGGAAGACACAAAACAAATCCTAGGCTGCCTGTTATGTACTTTTGATTTCATTGTTTTCCCCCTGAATTTGGCTGTCTTGCATATAATAGCCCCTGTACCATTTTGCAAACCGCCTAAGTCCCTCTTCAATACTAGTTTCAGGCTTAAACCCAAAATCCTTTATTAACTCATCTACATCTGCATAGGTCTGGTAAACATCTCCTGGCTGCATCGGAAGTAATTCTTTCTCCGGACGAACACTTATAATACCTTCCTCAAGAAGACAGTTTTCCAGTGTTTCTACAAAGTACATTAAACTAACTGGCTTATTGTTGCCTATATTATATACATGATATGGTACGCCATCATCAGTAAATTCAGGCGTTTTTTGAATTACTTTTATTATCCCACTTACTATATCATCAATATAAGTAAAATCCCGGTACAAATTTCCATAGTTAAATATTTGTATCTTCTCACCCTTTACCATCTTATTTGTAAAGCCAAAATACGCCATGTCCGGTCGTCCAGCAGGACCATATACGGTAAAGAACCTTAATCCTGTGGATGGAATTCCATACAGTTTACTATATGCATGTGCTGTCAGCTCGTTGGATTTCTTTGTGGCTGCATAAAGACTGACAGGATTATCTACCCTATCATTCGTACTGTAAGGTATTTTTTTGTTAGAACCGTAAACGGAAGAACTAGAAGCATATACGAGATGCTCTACTCCTTTCTTACCATCATCATAGGAATGCCGGCAGGCCTCTAATATATTAAAGAATCCGATTAAATTCGAATCAATGTAGACATCCGGATTTGTTATGGAATATCTGACCCCTGCCTGGGCTGCCAGATTTACAACGATATCAGGTATAAAATCAGCAAATATTTTTTTGATTAAGAGTTTATCACTGATACTTCCTTTTATAAATGTAAAATTTTTAAAGTCGCCTAATTCTTTTAACCTGCTTTCTTTCAATTTAATATCATAGTAATCATTCATGTTATCTATACCAATAAGTTTTATATTATCTGATGAATGAATTAAACGTATTGCAAGATTAGAGCCAATAAATCCAGCGACACCAGTAATCAATATGGTTTTATTATTTAAATCAAGCCTCATAAAAAATACCATCCTTATTCTTTTTCTTATCCATAAACCAAATCACCTGTTTTCTCCCACACTATAATTTATATATCTTGTCCTAATAAAAGTTTCTGTTGATTTCCAAAAAGCAGTTCATCAGCATATGCTTCACCATATTTTTTTCTCAGAAAGTTATAGCATTTCCTTATTCTAGGAATGCGTTTCAACTCATTATGGGCATCCGTAGCAACAAATTGTATCAAATTGTTACGTAACAGTTTTCTAGTAGCCGATTTATTTTTTTTACCCCAGCTATTAGTTATACTCATAGAATTAACCTGCATATACACCCCCATATCAAGAAGATTTTCTATAAAAGTCAGATCCTTAATAAAGGCTTCATACCTCTCAATATGGGCTACTATGGGACAAAATCCTTCCAATAAAATCTCCTGTAGGGCATTCTTTATATATCTGCTGTCTGCAACCGGTATAAACTCCACTAATACATATTTTGTTCCTGCCATAGTTGGGATAACCTTTTCCTTAAGTAGCTTCACACAATTATGGTTATAATAAATCTCACACCCCAGAAAAATGTCCATTTCTATTCCTGCACTTTTAGCTGCTTTTGAAACCTCCCGTACTTTCTCTTCCAAAACAACTTTATTAACCATATACCGGTCTTCCTGATAATGTGGTGTTGCAATAATGGTCCGAGTTCCCTCCGCATATGCTATCCTCAGCATATTTATGGTCTGCTCTATACTCTTTGGACCATCATCCACTCCCGGCAACAGATGATTATGTATATCGATAAATCCAGACATTTTCACTCCTTACTATTACTTTCTATCAGCCTTACTTTTTTTCAGCCATACTCCTTTTTTCAGCCTTCCCATTATGATGCCTTTTTTGTAGCATCTCAAACACTTCGGTAAGATCTTTTCTTCACTCTTCTCCCTCACCAAAAATCCGTTTTTCAATTTCACTTATATTTTTATCAAAGTCCATATCAATAACGTCCATTCCACGGATTCTTAAAAAGGAATAGGAACCCTTCACCGGAATACTCCACTGGGCTATATCATAGTTTTTATAATCCGGCAGTTTTAGTAATAGTGAGAATATTTCCCCCTGAGTCAGATTGGTGGTAACCTGGGGTAAAATAATATTAAGTAAACGGTTTAGTTCAATTAGATTTGATTTTTTTACTTTGTCAAATACCTTTTCCAGCACCTTTCTCTGCCTTGCGGTCCGCTCAAAATCCATGCCGATGTAGCGGTTGCGGGCATAACTTAGAGCTTGTTTACCGTTAAGGGTTAAGGTACCAGCTTCCTTTAACAGACCGTCCTCTTCTTTTTGTCCCGTAATTTTATTTAAGCTTGTTATATACCGATTAATAATCGGGATTTCCTCTTGGGTCACCGTAAGTGTAATCCCATCAAGGGCATCGATTACCTCCATGAAGGAATAAAAATCTATGGAGGCATACCGATCGACATGAATTTTTAAATTCTGTTCAATGGTATCCATTAACAGGTCTGCACCGCCATAAGCATAGGCTGCATTGACCCGGTTATTACCCACACCTGGGATTGACAGGTAAATGTCCCGCAAGATAGAGGTGGCAATCAGGGCTTTTGTCTTTTTATTAATGGAGACAAGGATCATGGCATCGGAACGACCGTCCTCTCCCACGGTTCTGCTGTCACTTCCGATTAATAGGATAGTAAAGACATCTTTATCCTGCAGGATCGGGGTACTGTTCTTTTCCATGTTCTCCCTGATTTTATCTTCCAGGGTTTTGACCTGAGCCTCCGTGGCCTCTGTCCCTCCGGGCTCTGTGTCTTCAGGCAGGGTTTCTGTTTTGGTTATCTGTTCCGGCGCAGGGTCCTGTTTGTCTGTAGCTATTACAAGATTTAGTTTATGGATATAACTTTGTATAAATAAATATGCCATAAGTGCAAGTATCAGAAGTATGCCTGCTGCTATCAAAACCGCTATTTTGATTATTTTAGATTTTTTTGTTCTTTCTCTTTGCATATTTACTCCCATTGCATATCGCAAGCCTGCCTGCGAAGCTGCTTTATGTTTTCATTCTTTCCTTTCACCTACAAGTCCCCCTGCCCTTAATAAAACAACTGCTTACTGCACTAAAGCGAATAATAGCTGTTACTTGTCCGTGTAAGTCTTATAATAATTGCCGTAATACTTTCCATAATACTTGTTATTTTTCAATTCTACTTTATTTAAGATTGCACCAAGTATTTTGCAGCTGCCCTTTTCCAATTGCTTAATGATTCTCTGGGCAAATTTATAACTGATGGCGTTAGCCTGAATCACTACGACTACCCCGTCGCAGCATTTGGCTACATTGGCACTGTCTATTACCGCACCAAGAGGCGGTGTATCAATAATGATATAATCATAGGAAGCCTTAAGAGATGCAACCATCTCCCGGAACATTTCACTATCCAGCAAATCGGAGGGGTTTGGAGGTATGGGACCGGTAAATATGAGGTCCAGATTTTCAATATTGGTTTGGCAGAGAACATCTTCCAATCCATTTAATCCGGAAAGGTAATGAGTAAGTCCAAGAACTGCAGAATCTGCTTTTAATCTGGATATGAGAATTGATTTTCTTAAGTCGGCATCGATAAATAATACCTTTTTGCCGCTCTCTGCCATACTGGTTGCAAGACTGAAGGATACTACGGTTTTTCCTTCCCCTGGAATTGAACTGGTAATACAGATTATTTTAATATCTTTTCCGCAAAACTGAATGTTGGTTCTTATAGCATTGTAGGCTTCCGTACTTCTAAAGTTATAACTTTCTATCTTTTCCAGATTAACTGTTTGCATAATGGGGACCCCCTGTGTTTTATTTTTTATATGTACTGATTCTGCAATAGCTTGTTGGTATTTTCCGTTAATAGCTTTTGAATCAGATCAGCACCGTACTTTTTCCGTATTACTTCTATCCCTTCCATAATTCTGGGAGCCCTGACATAGTCAGAATGGGCGTCTGTACCCAGGATATGGACCAGCTCATATTCGATTAACTTTCTGCAGTGTCCCGCCCTTCGATTGGCATATCCGCCGGTAATACTGGATATGTTCATCTGCATATAAACGCCGAGACGGATCATATCATAAATGCCTTCATAATTCTGATACAGGCATTCATAATTCTCCACATGAGCTAAAACCGGTAAATACCCGTATATCAGCAGCCGGTGGAGACCTGTTTTTATTGTGTTATACGCTTCATCTGAGGCGAATTCCACTAATATGTACCTGGTACCGGCTAAGGTCAGGGCTTTTTTCTTTCTCAGATGCTCAATGATATCATCACTGAAATACAGTTCATTTCCAAGTTCGATACAAAAGGACTCATCAATTTGCTTCGCTTCCTCCCGAACCAATTCCAGTTTCCTTTTTAGTTCTTCCTGATCCGGGTTCCTGCACCCCACTCCGTAATGGGGCGTGGCTATAATTGAATGGATGCCTTCTTCATGTGCTATTTTCAGCATGTTTTTCGTCTGTTTCATATTTACGGAGCCATTATCTACGGCAGGCAGTATATGGCAATGAATATCAATCCACTGATTCACTTATCCTTCCCCCAATTCTACCTTGATCCTCGGTTTATTATTACGACCCATATGGTTTTGAGCAGGATTTTTATATCCATCATAAGGGACCAGTTATCAATATAATCCAGATCCATCTTAACAACCTCTTCGAAGTTCTTGATATCACTTCTTCCGCTAACCTGCCAAAGCCCGGTAAGACCGGATTTTAGAGCTAGTCTTCTTTTATGCCTGCCTTCATATTTTAGAAATTCGTCCTCCGTAGGTGGTCTGGTGCCAACCAGACTCATGTCTCCTTTTAGGATGTTAAAAAACTGAGGAAATTCGTCCAGACTGGTTTTTCTGATAAATTTACCCACTTTGGTTATTCTGGGATCATCTTTTAGTTTAAACATGAACCCATCCATTTCATTTTGGGTCATGAGTTCTAACTTTCTCTCCTCCGCATCCAGATACATGGAACGGAATTTATAGATACGGAAACGTCTTCCATTCTTTCCAACCCGTATCTGTGAAAAGAACACCGGACCGGGGGATTCTATTAATATGGCCGGTGCTACAAATAAACCGATTATTACCGTAAGAAAACACCCCACCAGACCGCCTGTAATATCTACCAGCCTTTTTAAATGAAGCTGGGTCGCATTAAATAATTTGGAGCTGAAGGTTAAAACGTGATAGCCGCTCATTTCCTGCACAATCTTTTCACGGAGTTTAAGGCCAAAGGTGTTGATACTTAGGTTAACCGTTATTCCCATATTTTCAAATTCCAGAATGGTTTCCTCTAAATTCAGCTGAGGTACATAGTCACTGGGTATATGAATGAATATTCCGTCTAACACCTGTTGTTTGGCAATTTCATACATATCGATAAAATCTGCTTTTACCTCGATTCCTTCGATTTTTCGGCCTACCATATATTTATCCAGTATGGTAAGATACGTAACCTGGTATTCCCACTCGTTTTCACTTTGAAAGCGGCGTACTACTTCTTTGGCCTGATCGGAAGTGGTTACAATCATAATTTTATTATTGGATTTACTTTTTTTATAAACTGCTAAAAACAATACTTTATAATACAGCCTGCAGACATAGGTAATCAGTATATTAAGCAGGAAAAAGCACAGAAAGAACAACCTGGAATAGGAAGCCCCCTCCTGAAAGATAAACATGACCGCAGTGGAAGTGACTGCCAGGATGCAATTTATTTTTATTATAATGGTGAACTCTTCTAAAAAACCCCGTTTGAACAGGTTACTGTAAGTATCATACAGATTAAATATGGTAATATATAACATGAGCACAAACAAGGAGGACCAGGTGTATATGTTCTCTGACCAGTCTTTTGTAATTTTCCCGTAGCGGATCCAGGTCGCTAACAGAAAGGATGCTATGATGCAGCATAAATCCACCAGCAATATGTATTTATTGAACAAATCCTTCTTCTTTAAATCCATCGTATCTCACGTCCTTTATAAATAATTGATTTTTCCTTGCTATGATAATACATAGAACAAGTAATATCATTATTACTGCCAGCGTAATAAACAGTGCCTTAAAATGTATTTGTGCAGTTTCTACAGTCGTTGTATTCAGGTATAAGTAATTTCCAGCTTTATCGGTTATACGTGTTATGTTTCCCCCGATATCACAGGTCAGGCTAAGTCCGCAGATATTGTAGATTTCCTTAGATAAGTTAATGGCCAGTTCTCTGCCGTCTACTGACATTTTGTTAAAATCACTTTCCTGCTCTATGTTAATAATGGCTTTTAACTCCATTATTTTATTTAAAGCTTCATAAGCTTTCGAGGTTGTAAGGGCAACACCCTGTTTTTCTAAATGATCATAAAGACTTTTAGTATAGATATTATAGTCACCGGCAAGCCCCGTCTCATTTTGGGTATTTCCATTGATATTGAGAAGATTTAAGATAACTTTTTCCGCTTCATTTAATTCCCTATCCTTACTTAAGCTAAGATTACCGGACACTACCGGTATACTGCCTTCCTCTTTCGTATTTAAGCTTCCTGCTGCCGCCTCAGTACATAGGATTAAAACAAGTGCGAGCATGGTAATAAACGGAAGCATAATACGTTTACTCATGAAATTACCCCCTTATGTCAAAAGTATCTTTATATAGCTCAAAGGTTCTTGGTTTATGGTACTGCTGAATCAAAGGATAAAAATTCAACCCAGCTTTCAATTTATTCTTCTTTGAATAATAAGCATTGGGTTACAGATTTATTTTTATTCACTTAACAACATTTATTTACAGTAAATATTTACCAAGTATCTAAGATTATAAAGCACTTAATACTAATTAACAAGATAAAATTTGTAAAATTCCCATCTTTTCATCGCATAAAAACGCTTAATTAATCAGGACAATTTATGATTTTACAGCATAGTATCTCCTCATCTATTATTCTGTCCAATTCGTTTTTGACAGACAAAAATCCCCATGAATCAATTTCTGATCCATGGGGATTTTATTATATTTATTTATTTGTATTAATATTTATATAATATCGCAGAGGATTATGCTCTGGTAAAGAGTAATGATTAAATCCAGTGCAGACTTAGACTTACTTCGACCTATGAGAGAATCTCTCCGGTTTAAATAATCATAGTCAGCTGTATCCGTTTTTTAGAGACATCCACACTCATAACCTTAACTTCAACAATATCACCAACACTGACAACTTCAAGGGGATGCTTGATAAATTTCTTATTGGTAAGCTGCGATATGTGAACCAGACCATCCTGATGAACACCGATATCAACAAACGCACCAAAGTCAATTACGTTGCGGACTGTTCCCTTTAAGATCATACCTTCCGTTAAGTCCTTCATCTCTAATACATCGGTACGTAAAATCGGTTTTGGCATCTCATCACGAGGGTCCCTGCCCGGTTTTTCCAGTTCCTTGATAATGTCTGTCAAAGTAATCTCACCGATTCCCAGTTCCTTTGAAAGGGCTGCCCGGTCTTTTACCTGCTTTCCGAGTTCTGTCAAGCTGCCGGCTTTGATATCCTCTGTGGTATAAGACAGCTTTTTAAGGAGACTTAAGGCTGCTTCATAGGATTCCGGATGCACACTGGTTCCATCCAGTGGATTTTTTCCATCTAAAATTCTCATAAAACCAGCACACTGTTCAAAGGCCTTGGGTCCTAATTTGGCTACCTTAAGGAGCTGTTTACGGTCGGTAAATTTTCCGTTTTCTTCTCGATACGTTACTATATTTTTCGCGATCACCTTTGTAATGCCTGAAATGTATTCCAGTAAAGAGGCAGAAGCCGTATTTAAATCCACCCCCACTTTATTCACACAGTCTTCCACTACTCCGGTTAAAGCCTCTGATAATTTCTTCTGATTCATATCATGCTGGTACTGACCTACACCTATGGATTTAGGATCAATTTTAACCAGTTCCGCCAACGGATCCTGAAGTCTTCTGGCAATGGAGGCTGCACTTCTTTGTCCTACATCAAAGTTTGGGAATTCCTCTGTGGCTAACTTACTGGCAGAATATACGGAAGCCCCTGCTTCATTTACGATAATATATTGTACATTACCATGAAGTTCTTTTAACATATCTACAATTATCATTTCCGATTCCCTGGAGGCTGTACCGTTTCCTACAGAAATTAAGGTAATGCCGTACTTTTTAATGAGGGCGGTGACTGTCTTTTTTGCTTCCTCCACCTTATTCTGAGGTGCGGTAGGATAAATAACTACCGTATCCAGAACTTTTCCGGTTCCGTCAACTACTGCTAATTTACAGCCTGTACGAAAAGCCGGATCCCAGCCTAAGACTACCTGTCCTACGATTGGAGGCTGCATAAGCAGCTGTTCTAAGTTCTTGCCAAAGACCTTAATTGCACTGTCTTCTGCCTTTTCTGTCAGATCACTTCTTAACTCCCGCTCGATAGCAGGGGCTATCAGACGTTTATAGCTATCTTCTATTACCGTTTTTAAGACCTTTGTTGTTTCTTTATTATCTCTGGTTATAATCTTGGTTTCCAGGTACCGTAAGATTTTCTCTTCTGGTGCCGTAAGCTTAACGGTTAGGACCTTCTCATTCTCACCCCTGTTTAAGGCGAGTACCCTGTGACCTGCCAGCTTGGTAAGTTTTTCTTCGAAGTTATAATACATCTCGTAAACACTCTCAAGATTCTCATCCTTGGCAGTACTGGTAATGCTGCCTTCCTGGAAGGTAACCTTACGGATATGGATACGGTAATCTGCTTCATCGGAAATGCTTTCCGCTATGATATCCATAGCACCTGCTATAGCCTCTTCCACCGTATTGACATCCTTTTCGGCATCCAGATAATTCGCGGCTTCCTGCTCCAGTGGATTGCCTGTCATCTGTAACAGTATGATATTGGCTAAGGGTTCTAAGCCCTTTTCCTTTGCAATGGTTGCCCTGGTTCTTCTCTTTGGACGGTAAGGGCGGTAAAGGTCTTCTACTACCACTAACGTAGTGGCTGCCGTTATCTGCTGCCTTAATTCTTCTGTTAACTTTCCCTGTTCCTCTATACTGGATAAGACACTGGCTTTTTTCTCTTCCAGATTCCGAAGATATAATAGCCGTTCGTGAAGATTTCTTAAAATCTCGTCATTTAAGGAGCCGGTTACTTCCTTCCGGTATCTGGCGATAAACGGTATCGTATTACCTTCATCAATTAATTTTACGGTCGCTTCCACCTGTTCTATTCTGATGTCAAGTTCGTCCCTTAGTTGTTTAATGATATCCATGTTTTCTCCTTTAGCTGCATTTCATATTCTTTCCTGTAAACTAACTAACATCATATCATCCAACTCCAGTAAAATCAAGACTCTTCTAATCCTTATCCATTATATCTTACTTCTATTTCCCTGATTACATTGCTTATATCCCTCCGGCTGTTTATCCGGATACGGCGAAAATAAGAATCATTGTAAAGCTGAATGGCATAAAACTCACCTAATGCCTCCCGTTGGCCATGGACCTCGTAAAACTGATCGTTCATTTCCTCTGCCTGTCGGTTTGCATCTCCAATATAAAGGAACAGATTGTCCTTTAAAAACGCTGTTAACTTGTCAAGCTGGTTTGCAGAAACTGCAAAGCCAAGCTGGTATACATTAACCTTTTCCGTGCTTTGCAGACGAATCCCCAGTATCTTTTTATCTGAGTCTTTCTTATTTACCACTACCCGGTAGGCCACCGCCTGTTGATCCAGTACCCCTTTTAACTCAGTAATCCGCTCCTCTAAGACAGCCCCATCTTTTTCATAAGAAAATTCTGTATCTGCCACCATAAGAAGACTCTGATTTGCTGCAATCGTCTGAATTACTTCTATCAAAAATGGAACCGGTTCTTTTATTTTATTATAATCAATAAAATACTGACTTAATCCCTCTATCTCCTTATGTTCTATTCGAATCTTTTTTCCTCGAAACATTTGATAAGCCCTTCCTCTCTACCGTATTTCCTTATTTCATATTCAAGTAAACATCCTCTCTCGTATGAAAACCACTGTCTATAATAACCTTATCAATATTGGAGGCTGTAACCGGAATGGTATCTAACTTATAATAAGGAATATCGTATGCACCATCATTAATCGTATTGTCTACATAATACGTAAAATTCTGGGTTTTATCCGTTATATCCTCTCCTTTTCCTAAGGCTACTGCCAAATAGGCGGCGGCTTTCGCTAAATCCTCTACCTGCTTAAAAACCGTCATGGTCTGGGTTCCTTCCACAATGCGCTGGCAGGCAGATAAATCTGCATCCTGCCCTACTATAAATACCTTTCCTGCCAGCCGGTTTTCCGATAGCGTAAGGAAGACTTCACTGGCTAAATCATCGTTTCCGCACATGATGCCTTTTACATTTGGAAATTCTTTTAAGGCTTCCGCTACATACTTTGCAGCTAATTCGGCACTCCAATTATCACAGGAATTTTTGTATACCACATTTAAATTACTTTTGTTTATTAGGTCCAAAAATCCTTTATTTATCATATCCACATTGTTGTCACTGGCAGGACCGCTGATGATATAGATATCACCACCTTCTGGTATGGAGGTAATTAAGGAATTTGCCATCTCACTTCCTACCTGCTCGTTATCAAAGGATATATATAAATCTGCATTGGCATTTTTTATTAAACGGTCATAGGATATTACTTTAATACCTGCGTCTTTCGCTTCCTTTACAATATCGGTGAGGGCAGCTGAGTCCGTTGCAACGATTACGATTACGTCCATTTTCTTTTTAATAAAATATTTAATTTGGGAAATCTGGGTATCCACATCTCCATTGGCCACCTGAACGTTAACCTCCGCTCCTAAATCCTGAGCAGTCATAACAAAAGCATCCCGGTCCCTTATCCACCGTTCAATAACAAAGGAATCAAAACTAATGCCAATCTGCGGGGTATCTTCTTTTTTTATATTGTTATTTTCATTCTGATCCTTCCTGCTGCACCCGGTAACCATTACTATGCTAACCAAAAGAGCTAGCATACCGTATAGGATTTTCTTATTCATATTCTTCGTTTCTCCCTATAATCACTTGGCGTGATATTTTCAATTTTTTTAAATATCCTGCTGAAATAATTGGGGTCACTGTAACCGGACATGGTACAAATCTCTTTAATGCTTAGGGCAGGATCCTCCAGTAGTTCCTTGGCTTTATTTATTCGTATGCCCGTAAGATAGTCTATAAAATTAACACCGGTTTCTTCTTTAAATCGTTTGCTGAAATAGTATGGATTTATGTTAACTTCTCTGGATACATCATCCAGAGATATGTCTTTTCTGTAATTCTCCTCTATATAACGAATTGCTTTGGACACGATATTTTCCGATTGTGCCTTCTTTCGGTTGGCCATATGTTTTGTAATATCCGTTATCTTTTTCAACCACCAGCTTCTTATTTCATCATAATTATTGCTGTTTTGCACCTCAGATAAATAGTCCTTGCGGTAGAGAAAACCATAATTAAGGCCTCCGTTTAAGAAAGCATCCATTTCCGCCCGCATAATAAGCTCTAACACTTTAAGACGAATACTGTCCATATACTCAGAATAATTATTTACCATCCAGTCAAAGAATATGGAGGCCTGCTCCCTGACAGCTTCGATGTCACCTTTAATGACCCATTGGAAGATAAGCTGTTCATTATCAATAGGATATTCTCCTTCGTATTCCCCTCGCAGAGGCATATCTCCTACATGGACAACCCTGCCTTCTCCCTCCTGTATGGCCCTGAAAGCTTCCTGATAGGATTCGTTTAACTCATCAATCCGGCAGGTGCGGCCGATACCGATACGGAATTTAGCATCAATCCTGGCTTCCAGGGAATGTAGTAGGTTCCTGGCCTGACCTATGATTTTAATTCGTTCTTCATATTCCATGCCATCTGTTTGATCCGGTACCATAACAATTACTTTATTGGCCATAACCGCACCGATAATGCAGTTAAAATGTTCTTTTACAATATCTCTTAGTTCCGGATAAAACTTCTGGGAACGCATACTCATTCCCACCGGATTGGTCAGTACACCGTTTTCATAGCTTTCACCAAATTGTATGAGGATAACATAAGCTGTCTCTTCCTCAATATCTAGAAGTTCCTTATAGTTGTAGTAAGTACTTTCAGCGCCTCCGGTCTGAAGCATAAGATAATTAATAAAGCCGCTTTCCATAATAGGAACCACCGTATCTAGTTTTTCACGGATCCTAAGGTTTGCCATCTGATTGTTCTTTTCTACATCTACCTGTGCCATGGCGCGTTTTATGACCCTTAGGAAATTATCTTTATTCACCGGCTTGGTTAAAAAGTCAAATACACCGATTTCTATGGCTTCCTTAGCATAATCGAATTTGCTGTAAGCTGTTATTACAATAAATAGTACGGTCTTATTCTCCATTCTTATGGCCTGCATGGCTTCAATACCATTCATCCCCGGCATCTGTATATCCATAAAAATGATATCGGGTCTTAGGCTTTGAGCCATATCCACCACTGCCCTTCCGGTTTTTGCCGTGTAAACCTCACACTCTCCTCCCAGATTCTTTTGAATCATGGTCTGCAGAGAATACAACATGATGCCTTCATCATCCGCTATAAGTATTCGATACATGATTGGCTCCTTTCCGTTTTTCACTGGCAAGTTTCGGAATGACAATCCTTACTTCCGTTCCCTTGTCGGTTCCATCACAATGAAGGGTCAGTAGATTTTCCTGTCCGTAATAAAGCTGCAGCCTGCTGATTACATTATGCAGACCGATACCGGTAGAGTTGTCATCTTCTACCGTATTGTAGTTGCCGGATAATACCTCTTTTATTTTTTCCTCTGACATTCCGACTCCATTGTCCTTTACTATAATAAGCAGATATTCCTCATACTGATCCACTTTAAGCAGAATCTCCCCATCTCTGTCAATATCTGCAATGCCGTGTTTCACTGCATTTTCAACGATAGGCTGTAAGATCATACTTGGTACCCAGACTTCTCCTATATCTTCCGGAATCTCTTTTCTAAAGAGAATATCACCGGTTAAACGTACATTTAATATATAAATATAATTATCTACCGATTCGATTTCTTCTAGTAAAGTGGTATCCTGTTCCATCTTCTTTACATTGTAACGAAAGAAATCCGCCATTTTTTCCACGAACAGAGAAGTCTGCTCCGCATCCTCCATCATAGCTAACTGGGCACCCGCATTTAAAGAGTTGAATAAAAAGTGAGGATTAATCTGTGCTTGAAGATATTTTAACTGGGCATCTTTTAGATGATTTTCCATCATCAGCTGCTGCTCGATTAAATTCTGTTCATTTTCCATATCTTTTCTGATCTGTTCAATATAGCTCTTAATATTTTGAAGCATGGTATTAAAAGTACTTGCCAGTATACCCACTTCGTCCTTTGATTTTGGCTTTATAAAATCCGTATCAAAATTACCGTTGGCCACCTCATTGGCATTATGTGCTAACTGTACCAGCGGTCCGATCATATTCCGCAATATAAACAGCAGCAGGAATAAACTGACGATTACTACTGAGATTATAATTGCCAGACTGATGACTTCTGTGTACCTTAAGGATACTAACAGTAATTGATAGTTCTGTGAATTCTGTCTTAACTGTTCCGCGTTCAGGTTGCTGATATAGGAGTTGATATATTGATTTAAGAGTTTGGTCTCTTCATAAGAGGTTTTGTATTTTTCAACATTCCTTCCTCTCTTTTCTTTCACGGTCTCATCGGTCAAAGCGAGATAGGTATCCGACATATTTTTAATATTCTTCTCAAGCATGAGCATATCATCGCTTGTTATCTTATCATTCAGATTTTCCATGAGATTCCTAAAGTCCTGCTCACTTTTATAATAATTAACCAGGGAATTGGAACTTTTGGTGTTTAGGTATTCATAGACATTAGCCTGTACCTCTTTAAGCTTTTCCGCCAGTATATTGGAAGTCACGTTGGAGGCATAGACGGTATTTACCTTTTGCAGGGACTTATTCAAATAGGCGTTCACGCTCAAATTGGTAATAAATAAAATACCCGTTAATAAAAAGAATATGGAAATCAACTTGGCGCTGATGGAACGGCTGAATTTTTGAATTAAGTATTTAATCATAGTAACTCCCATCTGTGTACTTTTGAACATATGCATGTTTTTTCAACCTAACCTCCAGCTGCCGCAGAGCGGCAATCAAATCTGAGTAAAAAACATTTACTGCCTGATAAATAACCTTCATTCCTTAACATTGTCTAAAGCATCGTCTTCATAGGTTTGTACATTTTTCTTATTAATAATATGCAGATCCACATTATAGTAGTTATTCACATATCCCATTTCCTGATATTCCTGAAGAGCCTGTACACTTTGTTTTCCCAACTGCACCGTATCCATGGCAACGGTAACCGCAGCCAGGTTCTTGCTGATTGCTTCTAGGATTGCTTCTGAAGAATATGATCCTATTATGGTAACCTTACCTACTTTATTATAGTCAACAATTGCCTGGCAGGCACATTCTGTATCCACTTCCTCCATACAGACAAGGATGTCCGGAAGATCCTCCTGTGCTATAAATATATCACGGATTGCTTCCTCTGAATCAAATTCATTGTCTGCGGAAATGGAGTAAGGAGCTATGTTCACTCTGTTCTCTCCCAGCTTATCATTCAGGTTTTTCTTGATCTGGTTAAAGACCAGGTCATTGGTAGAGTTGGATTCGGAGGAATGAAACAGAATGGATATGTTCTTGGTGTCCTTATTGATCTGGTCCAGAATCTGTTCTCCGTAAACCAAGCCCAATTCGTAGGAATTTATTCCAACAAAGCTGGCCCGCTTTGTATTGATATCATCATTTAAGATTGTAATTACCGGTATTCCTTTTCTTACGGCCTCATTGATTAATTCCGTCACCTCTTCCGACCCATCGGGACATACGATAATACCGTCTGCTTTTGAGGCAATGCTTATTCTCAGATAATCTGCTATGCTGTATTTTTCCGACAGCTTACTGCCGACTTGTTCTAAATATATATTATTGGCTTCTGCCTCTTCTTTAGCACTTTTATAAACAGACTGCCAGAAGGTGGTGGTGATGTCTTTTGATATCATGACATAGTGTTTTTTATATTCCCTGGCCTGGGTCTGATTTTTGCCATCGATTACGTTGATACTATATTGTTCAAACAGGAAGATCATAACGGCTACGAGGATTACCGTTATGAGGATTCCAATTATATAAGGCTTCTTTTTCAATTTATTCTACCTTCCTGAAAAGTAATTACCTTTTAAGGTATTTTTAAATTTTTAATTCGGGGGGGGGGTGGCTTCGCAGTTGAGGGTTGTGGTACTTGATAAAATCAGCTTTAAGGTTTTTGAGGAAAGCATTGATTAGGATATCGGTTCTAAGCTTAGTATTCGGGGTCTGAATTCACTAATGTCTTTTTTATGTGGTAAAGCGAGAGTGAAACGGCACAAACTCCTCGCTGTCCGCTCGTCAGACAATGTGCCGTTTCACTCTGAACCACATAAAAAAGGCATAAGTGAATTGGCAGACTCCGAATGAAGCGCTTAGGGCCGATATCATAATCATGCTTTCCAGGCTGGTTTTCGAGCTGATTTTATCAAGTTCTTTGAGTTTACTGGGCTGCGAAGCTTTATTTCTTTTTTTAGATTTATATGTTTATTATATCATTATTTATTTGTAATTACAAAAAAACGATGCAACATTATTCAATTTATTATTGTTGCACCGTTTTTTTATTTTATCCTGTTCTTCTTCCATTATCAGGTTTTCCACTTCAGGGATTCCTGATTTTCAGATTATTATGGTTGTTTCGTGAATTGTTTGATGGGCATTTTCAAGTTTTCTTTTTCATAGCGGCATAGATTTTCTATACGAATATCACCGCTTTGAGAGTTTTCCTGAATTTGATTATTTTTTTCCGGTTTATTTAATCGGTATCAGTGTGATTATTGATTGGAAATCGGAATCCCAAGGTCTTTCCAGGTATCCCAGTGATATCTGCATAAACGCGGTCTTAATAATTTTTCGTTTCTTCCTGGATATTTTCAGGGACTGTTTCGTGGAGTTCTTCCATGGTATCCCCTTGTATTTCTGCAGTAGATGCATTTTTTCTTAATTTTGTAGCATACCATACAATCCAGGCTGCACCGATAGCAAATACGGAAGTAAATAAGATTGCAACTGGATAGGACAGGGTATCATCTCCGGTCAGGCGGTTATTAAGGATTGAGTAACCCATATATCCGATATAGATGGCTACCAGGTAATATAATATGGCTTTGCTGCCATCCCCCGGTCTGCTGTATTCTTTCTTTTCCTTACTGGTTTCCCTGTTAAATATGTTATTCCATTTCATTCTTATAGACCTCCTGTCTGTAAACTGCGGCGGCTTATGCCTTACTCATGTTCTTGTTGTTAAATTTAATATCAAAGATTACGGCAAACAATAGTACTCCGCCTTTTACAACATACTGCCAGTTAGAGTTCAGTCCGTAGATAGACATACCCTGATTGATGATACCCATTAGGATTGCACCGATTACGGCACCACCTACGGTACCGGATCCACCATAAGCTGAGGCACCGCCGATAAAGCAGGAACCGATGGCATCCATTTCATACTGGTTACCACTGTCACCGTTAACGGATCCGATACGGGCTGCACTTAAAAGACCGCAAAGTCCTGCAAGAAGTGCTACCTGTGTGTATGCTACGAAGAATATTTTATTGGTATTGATACCGGATAATTTTGTTGCTTTTTCGTTACCGCCGATGGCGTAAAAATAACGTCCGAATACGGATTTATTGGTAATGTAAGCATAGATAAATACCACTACCAAAACCCATAATAACATTACGGAGATACCTTTATAATTGGATAATTTCCAGCTATAAACCAGGATACATAAACTGATAATAGCTACTTTGGTATAGCAGACTATGGGGTTTTCAACCTTATAGCCCTTTCTCTTTTTCGTACTGTTATTGATTATGGTAAATACTACATAACCTACTACCGCTATAATACCAATTATTATTGCTGAATACTTTATCTTGCCGGAATCCAGTCCCGGAATATTAAGATAAGCGGTAAAGGTATCTAAGAACTGCTGGTTTTTAATGGGTATGGTCTTACTGTCAAGTACAACACGACCGATACCACGGAAGATGAACATACCGGCTAAGGTAGTAATAAAGGGTGGGATTCTGGAATATCCAACCCAGTAGCCCTGCCATACACCAATAAGCAGTGCCAGTCCCAAGCCTAATATAATAACCAAAAAGGCACTCAAATCAGATATAGAGAGTATCTTTGCGGCAAATGCACCAACCAGACATACAATAGCACCCACGGATAAGTCGATGTTACCGCCGGTAAGGATACACAGTAACATACCACAGGCAAGAATAACTACATATGCATTTTGAAGGAGCAGATTGGAGAGATTCTGGGCGTACACCATTTTACCTCCGGTTATCATATTGAATAAAAGAAACACGATAACCAAAACGATAACCATGGTATATTTAACGAGAAAATTTTTAGCTTTTACATTCATACGGCTTCAACCTCCTGATTCTTTTTATCATTTAACAGTATGCAGGACATAATTCGTTCCTGAGTGGCTTCACCGGCTGATAACTCTCCGACTATACTGCCTTCATTCATAATATATATACGGTCACACATACCAAGCAGTTCCGGCAATTCGGAGGAGATCATAACAACACTTTTTCCGTCTTTTACTAATTGGTTCATAATACCGTAGATTTCATATTTTGCGCCAACATCGATACCTCTTGTTGGTTCATCCAACATTAATATTTCCGGGTCGGCAAACATCCATTTTGCCAGCAGTACCTTTTGCTGGTTTCCTCCGGAGAGATTGCCAACACGCTGCTCTATACTGCTGCACTTAACATTAAGCTTTTCTTTATATTCATCTGCAACCATGCGTTCCTTATCATAATCAAAGGCTCCATGCCTGCTTACTTTGGAGGTCTTAGCCAGAGTTGTATTTACTCTGATTGGCTGGGCAAGTATGAGACCGTTTCCCTTACGGTCTTCGGTTACATAAGCGATACCTGCTTCAATGGCCTCCTTGGTATTATTAAGTGATGTCTCTTTTCCTTTGACAATTAAAGTTCCAGATATCTTCTGTCCGTAACTTTTACCGAAGATACTCATAGCAAGTTCCGTACGTCCTGCGCCTTGTAGACCGGCAAAACCAACGATTTCCCCTTTGTTTACATGGAAATTAATCTGCTTGCATATTACTTTTTCTTCATATACCGGGTGATATACAGTCCAATTCTTAACTTCCAGACCAACTTCCTTACTTACCTTACGTTCTCTGCTCGGGAAACGGTCCTTCATCTCACGGCCTACCATTCCTTTTATAATGCGGCTCTCATCAATATTATGGGCGGCATTGCTAATGGTTTCAATAGAGGAGCCATCACGGATAACTGTAATATTATCCGATACATAAGCTACTTCATTCAATTTATGGGATATGATAATAGAAGTCATGCCCTGCTTTTTAAACTCTAATAATAAGTCAAGCAGCATCTTCGTATCTTCCTCATTCAGGGAAGAGGTAGGCTCATCCAGTATTAATAATTTTACGTTTTTTGAAAGTGCTTTTGCGATTTCGATTAACTGCTGCTTCCCTGTTCCGATATCTTTAATTAGTGTTTCCGGAGAATCTTTAAGGCCAACCTGGCGCATATGTTTCTCGGCCTGATGGAAGGTTTCATCCCAGTTAATCCCCCAACGGCTTTTTCTTTCATTTCCTAAAAACATATTTTCTGCAATACTTAAAGACGGTATTAACGCTAATTCCTGATGAATAATTACGATACCCTTCTCTTCACTGTCCCGTAAGGTGTTAAACTTACATTCCTGGTTATTATAGATAATATCACCAGAATAGGATCCAAAAGGATAAACACCGCTTAAAATATTCATAAGCGTGGATTTACCTGCCCCGTTCTCCCCTACCAGGGCATGGATTTCTCCTCGCTCTACCTTTAAATTAACATTATTTAAAGCTTTCACTCCGGGGAACTCTTTCACGATATTCCTCATTTCGAGAATATATTCTGCCAAATTAGAATCCTCCTTTTTTTCCGCATGTCCATATACTATAATATGGGCGAGAGAATCTCCCGCCCATAACATTTCATATAAAGCAGCGATTACTTAAATATCCATGATACCGGAATACGAAACTTTTTAAAATCCGGTCATTAATTTATCAATTTATTGAGCTGCTACTAAATATCCATCATCACCGAGTTTATAATATCCGGTATCTACAAGTTTTTCTTTGTAATTATCTTTTGTAACAACATCCGGTACTAAAAGGTAAGAAGGAATTTTGCCGGTACCGTTATCATAAGATTCTGTATCATAAGTAGCTGCACAATCAAATTTGTCTGTTAAGGATGCGTCCGGTTTGTTGCCTGCAAGGATTTCCTGTGCAAGTGCAACAGTAACAACGGCTTCATTAGCTACGGCTTTATAAACGGTCATGGACTGTTTACCGTCTAATAAGTTCTTTAAGTTAGCAACATCGCCGTCCTGTCCGGTAATGATTGGAGTGTTGCTTCCAGCATAATCGGATTCGATAGCCTGAGTAACACCAAGGGCAGTGGAGTCATTTGAACATAAAGCTACATCAAGCTGTGTTCCGTCTGCATAATAAGAAGCTAAGATATTTTGCATACGGTCAAGAGCAGTTGCGGTATCCCAAGCTGCAGTTGCAACTTCTTCAAATTTTGTCTGACCGGATGGAACTTTTAATGTACCTTTGTCAATGTAAGGTTTTAACACATCCATAGCGCCGTTATAGAAATAGGTTGCATTGTTATCAGCGGGATCACCTGCTGTAACTTCAAGATTAAAGGTTTTATCTCCAGCATTATCAAGATCTAATGTATCTACAATATACTGTCCCTGTAATTTACCTACTGTATAGTTATCAAAGGATACATAATAGGAAATTGCATCTGTGTTCATGATCAGACGGTCATAGGAGATAACCGGAATGTTCTGTGCCTTGGCATCTTGTAATACGGTTGATAACGTATCACCATCAATCGCTGCAATAACTAACAGATTAACACCGTCTGCAATTAAGTTCTGGATGTCATTTACCTGTTGGTCACTCTTATTGTCAGAATAGGTTAATTCAGCTTCATAACCTAAAGACTGGAATTGCTGTTGAAGATAAGAACCATCTCTGTTCCAACGTTCCAAAGATTTTGTCGGCATAGAAATACCAACTTTGAATGTCTTGTCGGTAGTAGCCGGCGGTGCTGTTTCTGTGGTGCTGTCAGTAGCAGGGGCTTCGGTTGCTGCCGGTGTATCCTTAGTGGCATCTCCACCTGATGTTGATACATCTTTGTTTGAGCTGCATCCAACTAATGATATCAGCATCACAATTGTTAATACTAATCCCAATACTTTCTTTCTCATAAAATACCCTCCTGGTTTATTTGATAAATAAACTATAACACAGGTGTTTTAGCACTTGCTTTATATATGTCTGGGAATTATTGTTTACCAGGATTAATTTAAAACTGTTTATAGCATATTATTGGTACAAAAAATAGGACAAAACAAAATAATACTGTTCTAAACTCTCCTATGCCTCTATCATAGTTTATTGTTTTACAAATAACTGGACCGCGATAACAGGATAAAGTAATCGGTCTGGTTAATTTGAAAGGGATGTACCAGGTAACTGGCCGGTCACTTTACAAAAGGGAGAACCCCTGTATTGTTCACGATTATTAACTTATGCCTTTAAAAACCAGGGAAAAGCTTTTATACTAATTGACAGCATCAGACCCCGGACAGTATAATCTTATTATAAAAATATGTAACGATGCAGGACTACAAGTATTGGAGCCCCAGATCTAAGGTGTTTTTATCGCCTTAGTATGCTTATTTTTTTTAAGATATCTTGTAACTGATAAATTACTAATTAGTTACTACTATATTATCATTATAAAGGAGATTAACATGTCAGCGAATTTTTCCAATCCTTATATCACCCTTAAGGAATATCTGGATAGCAGGGATTGTGACCAAATCAAAAAACTTGTGGAACTTAGTTATGCTAACGACCAAACTAATCTGAAACTGGAACTGGATTACAAATTAACAGTAGTTAAGCATGAAAAGGACCGGCTCAAGAATATCAACGAATATTTATATTATTATGACGGTAATCTGGTCTCCTATCTTGGAATCTGCGATTTTGGAGGAAATGTATTGGAGCTAAACGGATTGACTCATCCGGAATATAGAGAACAAGGGTTATTTGGACGGCTGTTTGCTCTTGCCGTACAGGAAGCAAAACGTGCCGGTCAGGAAACTGTCCTGTTATTAACCGATGAAAAATCAGTCTCTGGTAATCAGTTCATAGAAAAAGCCGGCGGCAGCTATAAAACTTCTGAATTCCGCATGAAATTATTTGAGAAAACAGAGTTAAAGGGATTCGCGGCTTATGAAGATATCACCTTAAAAACAGCGGATCAATCTGACCTTAACGAGATCGCCAGACAAAATGCCCTACATTTTAACACCACAGAAGAAAGTGAAGCTGCCCTGTTAGATGAATCCATGCTGCATGATGGTATCTATATGATTCAGTTAAAAGGTGAGACCATCGGTAAAATTCATGTGGACTATGAGGACAATTATGCCTTTATCTACGGCTTTGGAATCCTTCCGGAGTTCAGGGGAAGGGGTTATGGTAAATCAGCCTTTTCAAATACGCTTTCTATTATAAAAGGGAAAAACATAGCGAATGTAGAACTTGATGTGGAGAGCAAAAACAGAAATGCCTTGAACTTATATAAATCCTTCGGGTTTGAAGAAATGTCGGTTATGAATTATTATAATTATGCGATTGAATAGATGAATTGTTTGTAGCTGCAGAGAATCAGGTTTATTAAATTTAATGATCCCATATTAGCATAACTGCAAGAATCCCGGAACTTAGTCCAGACTCTTGCAGTTATCATTTTGTAATAACAAATATTTGGTTTGAGCGGCTTATATCCAAACAATATTTTAATTAGATTTTGCTTCATTATTCGGAACTGAGCTGCTGCTCTGCTTCATACAACTTTTAATTCTTTTTCCTTAAGCGCAGGCAGAAGTCCGTATTCTATCCGGTATATATCATGGATGCAGGAATTGGCAGAGGCACTGCAGTCGTATAACTGATCAAAGGTAAAGCCATTTTTACGAAAGATTTCAGCGATTTTTAACGTTAGATCCCAATGCCACTCCGGTTCCGGGCTTCTGTGGTTTTCCAACTCCGAACCTGGATTCGGGCACCAGGCACCTGCAAAGCAGACAATTCCTTTGGAGGCTAAATATTCAACCCCTTCTAAGGTAGAGCGTTTCGGCTCTATACCGGCTACGATATTGGAGCGTACCCTGCCGTGTCCGAATACCTTGGCCGCATGTTCTAAAGATTCCCTCCAATTATCCCAGCCCCCGCTAAGCTGTTCTTTTCCAGGGCAGATACTTTTAAATATATTCTTATCCCAGAATTCAATATTGATTGCCAGGGTCCTATAGCCGGCTTCTTTGTACCGATCAATGATAGTATGGTCCTCCGGCGCTCCGATTACCGCGGTTCCGTTAAAGTCATAAAAGCCTGTTTCCTTCTGTATCGCTTCTGCCACATCAAAATAATAATCCATCTCCCGGTGTTCCGGTATAAAGCCTCCGGTTAAAGTCACATGATGGTTTCCTGGTTCCTTATAGGCAAGTTTTACGGTTTCTGCAATCTGTTTCGGGTATTTCCAGGTGATTCCCTCTACCTGGGCATAAGTATCCTTCGTAGCATTGATGTTACAATATAAGCAGTCCAGGCCTTTTTCTTTTAGATGACACTCATTGCTGTAAGTTACAAATACGACCCCTTCCTGGTTATAGACAGCGATGTTCTTCATCTGCACTCCGTCACTTGTATTATGACGGTAATATTCGGGCCGTTCCAGAAAGTCAATATCAAAGACCTTATGATCATTTTCCGTCAGGATAAAGGAGCCTTTTTCATACCCGATGGAAAATCTGGACTTTCGGTATGAATTAAAAGGAAATATAAATCCGCTTGGTGAACGGAAGCCTGCCGGATGGGCAATCCCGGCATGAGGCTCCTTATCATATTCAAACATACCATGTACTTCTTCCTGATATTTTTCCCCGAGGTCTGCATTTTTTAAAAGGTCATTGACTTCCCTGGTAATCCGGATTCCTTCCACATTAACTTCATTTTTCAGACGTACTTCTTCATATAACTCACTTTTTAAACTCATCGTTACCTCCATTTCTGTACATGCCATATGCACACGTTAAATTTTTAACACTGTCCGGCTTCACCTGCCTGCTGAAAAGTTCTTTTGCTCTTTCAGTCAGGAAGCCCTTTTGCGGTATTTTAAACCATGGGAAGAAGTTCAAACTGAAATTACGTTCATTTAATTTGGAATTCTTCCTAAGCCAATTATGCTTTATCATTCATTTTGAAATAAATTAATCAAATTTCTTATTATCATAAATCCCATACCGCCTCAGTACTACCTTCCCGAACAGCCGAATCAGCCGGTCTGAGATATACCCCATAAGTCCAAGGGTCAGCAAACCAACAAAAATCCAGTCCGTACGGAAGTATAACCTTGAGGTATAGATTAAAAATCCAATACCCTCCTTGGCAGCCAGCATTTCTGCTGCCACAATAGAGGTAAAGGCTCCCCCAAGTCCTAAGCGGATTCCAGTAAAAATATAAGGAATTGCCGAAGGAATAAGAACAGAATAAATGATCTGTATTTCCGAGGCTCCAAGAGATCTGGCTGCCTGTATCCTGTTTTTATCGATGCTTAATACTCCGCTGATGGTATTGATCAGTATCACAAATACCGTTGCATACATAATCAATATGACCTTTGATTTCTCTCCTGCTCCAAACCACATAAGAAACAGTGTAAGAAACCCTATGGCCGGAATGAACCGCAGGAAATCAATAAAAGGTTCAAAGATACGGCGCAGCAGCTCAATTCTTCCGATAATAAGCCCGATGGGAATTGCAAGGAGCATACCAAGCCCCCAGCCTAAACATACCCTTTTTAAACTGATAAGCACATATTGAAATAACGTTCCGTCCAATATGATTTCTCTGGCACCTGTAATGGTTTCTAACGGGCTTGGAAGAAAATCTACGGTATAATTAAGAGATGCTATCCCCCAGATTCCAAAGAGAAACACCCAGGTCAATATTCCTTTTCCCGCCAGATACCAGACTGCTTTATAAAGTGCAGCACCGGTATGAGAAGTGAATCCCGGTTCTCTTTTTACTGTTTCTTTCCCTATTGGTTTCGTCTGTTTTACGGTAATTACTCTGTCCATGTAAGTTTACTCCTTTCCGGTCTTAAATGTTTACCCCAAAATCAAAATGCGCCTGTACCTGCCCGAATAATTCACTGAATTCCGGAGAGTTTATTTTTCTGGGATAGGGCAGGTCTACCTCATAAATCTTATAAATAGCAGCTTCCGGGGCCTTAGACATAATACTGATTCTCTGCCCCAGTAAGATTGCTTCCGTAATGTCATGGGTTACGAAAATTATGGTTTTATGGGTTTGTTCCCAGATTTTGACCAGTTCAATCTGCAGGATTCTTCGGGTATGGGCATCTAAAGCCCCGAAGGGTTCATCCATAATCAGAATTTCCGAATCATTTGCAAGACTCCTGGCAATCTGGACTCTCTGTTTCATTCCTCCGGATAGTTCCTTGGGATATTTATCTTCATGATTGTTTAAACCAACCAGTTTGATATATTCTCCGGAAATTACTCTCCGGTCTTTTGCTTTGATGCCTTTCATTCTTAATCCGTATTCCACATTCTCCCTGACCGTAAGCCAGGGGAATATGGCAGAATCCGCATTCTGAAATACAACTCCCCGGTCTCTGTCCGGCTTAATTATTTCTTCTCCGTTTATGGTTATGCTTCCCCCGGACTTTGGAAGAAAGCCTGCAATTATATTTAATAATGTGGATTTCCCGCACCCGCTGGGCCCTAGAAGGATATGAAACTCCCCTTTCTTTATTTCCAGGTTGATGCCTGTGATGACGTTCTGGCTGGCTTTGGTGCCGAATTCATTATCCGTATATTTTTTTGATACATTTTCAATCTTAATCCATGTTTCACCCATGAAATAGTAACCTCCTTATTCATAATGACCGGTAACCCCTGCCCCGCAACCTGCTGCCGCACCTGGTTTCATCCTGGTAATCCTGATAATCAAACCAGAGAATCGTCACTATAAGTAATTGCCGGCAACCCCCTATTATTATTTTAGACACGCGATTCTTTATAAGCCTCAGAATCTTCTTATCTTTAGAATCTTCTTATCTTTAGAATCTTATCACCCAGATAATTAAGTTATTAAGTGTGCTACTCTTTATAAGTGATGGTATCCGGAAATACTGCCTGTAATGGATTTAGATAAATATAATCTTTTACATTAAAATCATACTTGATTAATTTGTTTTCAATGGACCATTTGGTAACACTGTCTAACTGGTTAAAATCCTCCTCGGAAAACCGGATGTCAAATATGGTATTTTTTAAAACTTTCTCAATATTCTCCGCCGGTATTTTAAAGTTATCCTTAATGATTTCGGCAGCTTCGTGCTGGTCTGAATTAATGGCATCTGCAGCTTCCTTTAAGGCTTTTAAAAGTCTTTCAATTCCCTCTTCATTCTTTTCCAAATAGCTTTTCTTAAGCATTAGAAATCCCTGTGGCGCAAATCCGATCAGACTGTAATCCCCCAGACTCTTTCCTCCCAGGTCTTCAATCTGTGCGCTGGTATCCCCTCCTGCCCAGATCGCATCTGCTTCACCAGATTTAACCAGTGCCAGCCCTTCTGCCGTACTGCTGATATACAGTGGGTTGACAGAAGCCGGATCGATTCCGTACTGGGCGTAAAGCTGTGCCCAGATATATTCATTGACAGTACCTTTCTGGACCACTACAGATTTCCCCGCTAAGTCCTTTACTTCTTTTATACTGTCATCCAGTACATAAAGCTCTGAGCCGCTTAATTTATTACCGGCGATAAAGGATATAAACTGCAGTTCACTGGCACCACCCAGACGGCTTACCGCAGCAAAGTCCATGGCTTCTCCAAGATCTGCCTGATCTAGCTGTACAGCATTGATGGTATCGATTCCATAAGCATAGGTCTGAAATTCCGCTTCAATGTTGTATTTCTTTAAAATCCCTTTATTCTGTGCTACCCAGAACGGATAGGCAAAGGTGCCGGAGTCCACGGCAATATTAATTTTAAATGGCTCACTGCCCCCAGTGTCGGAGGAAGTATCTGAAGACTTCCCGGTATCAGCAGTTTCCTCGCTTTCGACCACAACCGCCCCGCTCCCAGCTGCTTTGGTATTGGTCTTACCGGAACATCCGGTAAGGGCTCCAATTGCTAAACTTAATATTAATAAAATTACCGCAGTAAGTATTAATTTATTTTTTTTCATAATACATACCGTATCACTCTTTTTAAGACGATACTGCCACATATTAAAATAGGCTCAAATGACTTTTATTGCCCAAATAAACAGGTTGAAAGATATTTAAGTGGCATCCTTTCTTTATTTATGTTTTCTTTCAGCCTGCCGTTTTGGAACGTAACACAGATAACTCCTTTTTCCTTCATTCATAATCAGCTTTTTTAGCATTTCATTCTCCTTTCAGCCAAAAACATTGCCTACAAAAACTGTATTATTTCGCAATGACCTTTAAAAAAGAGGTTTAAAAATGTTTCACCATTTTTAAACCTCCGTAGTCCGGTCAGTTCCCAGTTCTTATTCGATTGTATCTGATTCTTTTCTGAATAGGCTACCTATATGCCCTGCTAGTTTCTATACAGCAAAGAAGGTTTTAAAAAGCTGAGTAGTCTATTCCTCTGCTTTCTAAAACCTCCAGTTATCCGGTTAGTTTTGGATGATATACATATGTAATTCATGTGTTGATTATAATTGTTACCCGGTAATGCTGTCAATTACCTGACCGGAATCCATAAACTTTTTCATGGCGTCAGGTAAATTTTGTCATTCATTTCTCTGTTTTTTCACTTTCCTATTATTCTGTTTTTCTTTCTGTTATTTCTATCTCTCGTTTTTTCTGTCAGTATACCTGTACGCCTGCTCCTGCTTTTAATATCTTCTTTATGTTTATCTGAAATACCGTAAAAGTCATACAGGATGCAGAGATATCCGCCTTTTTATCAACTCCCTTTATGATTTATTTACTAAATACCGGCAGTCTCTCTTCTTCAATTCTGAATATATCATGTACTAAAAAGTCTGCTGAAGGTGATACGTCAAAATATTCTTCAAAAGTAAATCCTACTTGTTTGAATATTTTATAAGTCTTTTTCGCCAGGTCCAAATGCCACTCCGGATAAGGTGTCCGGTGTCCTTCAAGCTTTGAGCCGGGATTGGGATTCCAGGCGTTGGTAAGGCTTAATATACCTCTTTTTGCAAAGTACTCAACACCCTCTAAAATTTTCTCCTTGGGTTCAATTCCGGATACAAAACCGGTTCTAACCTTACCCCAGCCAAATACTCCTACGGCATATTCTAATGCATCCACCCAGTGCTGCCAGCCGCCGCATTCGGATTCCTTGCCGGGGCAGATGGTCTTAAAGATGTTTTTATCCCAGATTTCAATCTGGATGGCTATGGTTCTATACCCTGCTTCCTTATATTTATCAATTACACTTAAATCCTTTGGGGCACCGATTACTGCCGTTCCATTAAAATCTTCTGCTCCTACATGTTCCTGGATGGCTTCTGCCACGTCAATGTAATAATCCACTTCTCTTCGTTCTGGGATAAAACCTCCGGTGATGTTTACATGCTGTCCGTTATCATGTTTATAGGCTGCCGCCACGGTTTCTCCGATCTGCTTTGGATTTTTCCACTTTATGTTCTCAGCCTCCGCATAGGTATTCTTCGTGGCATTGGCATTGCAGAATAAGCAGTCCAGTCCAGTATCCTTAAGGGCGCATTCATTGCTGTAAGCAACTCCAACAGTACCTGTGGGATTAAAACTTGCCACATGGGACATAGCCGTTCCATCCGTTGTTTTTAAGCCGTAATAATAGGGCCGTTCGAAGAATTTTATGGGAAACTGCTCTTTTCCCCGGTCCACCAGATAAAACTCGTTGTCATGGTACTCAAGAGATACTTCCGACCTGGGATCCCAGTTAAAGTTGTAATTGAGTCCGGTTGGAGAGGTGAAACTGCAAGGAAATAAAGTTCCCACATGGTCTACATGATCCATTTCAAATAATCCGTGGATTTGTTCCTGATATTTGGTCCCAAGCTCCAGTATCTTAAATATAGACGGTTTTACGTTAATACCTTCTACATTCACTTTGGATTTGAGCGCCAGCTCTTTATATAATATATCTTTTAAATCACTCATCGGTCTGCCTCCTGTCATTATTCACCAAGCTCACTATATGCTGCTTCATAAAAGCTTTTATTAATCCAGTCTTCAAAGTTAATTTCATTTTCAATCAAACCGTTATCCAGTAAGAATTTAATCGTGCTCCGGCCACTCTCAATCAAGGTATCGTCGGCTTTAATACTATAGTAATTATCATGTTTGGGGTATAGATATTCATAAGAACTTTCTGTATCTCCGGTAGTAATCCATTGTTTTACCATTACCGTATCATCTTCTTTGGCTAACTTCTGGGCTTTCACCAATGCTCTTAACAATGCCTTGATAATGTCAGGGTTCTCATTAATATAAGCGGTTCTGGCCTCACCATAGCCACCGCAATTCCATTCCGGATGATCTCTATAATCCACCAGAACCCTGCCATAGCCTTTTTCAATTAAATTAGATAATGTGCTGCCGCCTACCACCGCACCGTCAACACTGCCTGAGATCAATGCTTCGGCAGAACCTTGTGCATTTAAGTTAACAAACTCCACATCATTTATAGTCAAGCCATTCGCTGTTAATATATCTATAAAAACCTTGTGCATAAAAGCACCTTTTTGTGTGGCGATTTTTTTCCCTTTTAAGTCCTGAACAGATTGATAGGAGGAATCTTTCGGAATTACCAGAGAAGCCCCACTGTTTAACCCGCTCAAACTTATAATCTGGGTGTCAATACCTGCCGCTTTACCGATAATTGCCGGAACATCACCCAAAAATCCTATGTCAAGGCTTCCACCTGCCAAGGCTTCGTTAATTGCAGGACCAGCGCCTGTCATAGGCACAAATTCAGCCTTCACTCCAATTGCTCCTAATTCTTCATCAATATATCCCTGATCTCTAGCAACACCCAGTGTATCAGAAATCAAGCCGGTGCCAGTAACATCTACAAAACCGATTTTAACCGTATCTGCCTTGTGCCCGGCAGGCAGCGCGGTGGCTTCGCTTGTAGTTCCGGTTTCTGCTGTTGCTTCTGTACCGGATGTGTCTGTACTGGCAGTTGTCGTACCTGTATCTTCTGATTTTACTTCGCTGGCGGTATCTGCTGTCTGAGTCTGCGTGCTGCTATCCCCACCGGTTTCCGAAGTCTTCTTACCGCAGCCTGCCAAAAGAGATGTAACAAGTACGAATAGCAATAACAGTGCCGTTATTTTTCTGTTCTTTTTCATAAAATTCCTCCTGTTTGATGTCATAAAATTATCAGTTATTGAGTTTAAAGTTTAATTATTTATAAAAATATTGGGTTATAGAGTTACCGGTTATAAAGTTAAAATTAAGATTCCGCACTATATTCGGTCTATGAATTGATGATATTTACCAGTTATCGCCTTACTGTATTTATAGAAGTCCCTCTTCAATTTTAAATACATCATGAATCAAGGTGTTATCTGCCGGTGCTACATAATATAAGTTATCAAACGTAAACCCTGCATTCTTATAGATCCGGTAAGCTTTTTGCGCCAGGTCAATGTTCCATTCTTCCCAGGGGGATCTGTGTCCCTCCAGTTTGGAACCTGCATTGGGGTTAAAGGCTCCTGCTGTTGCCACTACACCCTTGGAGGCCAGATATTCAATACCTTCCAAAGTCTTTTCCTTGGGTTCGATTCCTGCTACAAAGTTGGTTCCCGCATTACCGTAACCAAACACGGATGCCGAGTATTCCAAAGCTTCCACCCAATGGTCAAACCCTCCGCATTCCTGCTCTTTTCCGGGACAGATGGTCTTAAAAAAGTTTTTATCCCAGAATTCAATGTTAATAGCTATGGTACGGTATCCCGCTTCCTTATATTTCTCTATAATTGAAATATCCTGAGGTGCGCCTACACAGGCATTGCCGTCAAAATCCTTTTTCCCCAGATGCTCCTGAATCGCTTCCGCTACATCCAGATAATATTCCACTTCCCGCCTCTCTGGTATAAACCCGCCGGTTATCTGAATGTGCCTGGAACCGTCATATTTATAAGCCGCCGCTACGGTTTCTGCAATCTGCTTAGGCGTTTTCCATTTAATATCTTCTTTTTCCGCGTAGGTATCTTTTGTCACGTTGGCATTACAGAAAAGGCAGTCAAGACCTTTATCTTTTAAAGAACATTCGTTACTGTAAGCCGCTCTTACCGTATTACCGGGGGTAAAGTTGGCTATGTGGGACATTTCCACTCCATCCGAGGTCTTAAGACCATAATAATGGGGGCGTTTTGCAAAAGTTATGGGAAATAATTCTTTACCCGTGTCAAACAGATAATAGTTTCCGTCCCGGTATTCAATGGTTATGGGTGATCTTAAATCCCAGACAAAATTATAGACAATTCCGCTTGGGGATGTAAAATGACACGGGAAATCCACTCCCACATGGGTATGGCGGTCGGATTCCGCAAGGCCGTGTACCTGTTCCATATACTCGGAACCTAAGGCAATATTTTTAAATATACCGGGTTTTACATTAATTCCATTGGAAATCACCCTGGCTTTCGTATAAAGTTCCTTATACAACTGTTCTTTACTGCTCATTCTTACCTCCTGGCTCTAACTGCCTCTCCCCTGACAGTTTCTCTTAGATGCTGTATTCCAGTTCCTGCTTCTCATCCTCAAAGAAGTACTGGTATACTTTATTGGTCAAATATGCAAAGTCTGCGCTGCCTCTGATTTTAGAGCCCGCCGTGTCCACATCTATAATTGATTTTATCTCCCCGGGTCTTGCAGACATCACTACGATTCTCTGTCCTAAATAAACTGCTTCATCAATGTCATGGGTGACTAAAATCATGGTAGTTTTTTCTGTTTCCCAGATTCTTAGGATTTCCTTCTGCATCTGGATTCTGGTTAGGGCGTCCAAAGCTCCGAAGGGTTCATCCAATAGCAATATTTTGGGATTGGTGACCAGTCCTCTTGCTATGGCCGCCCTCTGGGCCATTCCGCCGGATAACTGGTGAGGATATACATTTTCAAAACCGTCCAATTTTACCAGATTGATAATATCCTTTACGATTTTATCTTTCTCCTGTTTCGTTTTATTGGTTAATCCAAATCCGATATTATCTTTAATGGATAACCAGGGTAACAGCCGGTGTTCCTGAAATACCATTCCCCTGTCAATATCCGGTCCGGCTATGGGGGCTCCGTTGTTGGTAACGGTTCCGATCTGATAATCCACCAGACCTGCTATAATTTTAAGCAGGGTGCTTTTCCCGCAGCCGCTGTGTCCTACAATGGTGATAAATTCTCCCTCTTTTATGTTAAGGTTAATATTCTTTAAGATTTCAACCTTTTTCTTATCTACCGAAAAGTACTTATAAAGTCCCTCGATTTTTAACAAGTCTTCTGCCATATCAAGCCCTCCCCTTTTCTACCCAGGGTGTTACCTTTTTCGCGATAAAGCTTAATATCCGGTCCATTAAGATACCGATGATACCGATTAAGAGCATACCTACGATCATAATATCCGGTTTCATTAAGTTTCTGGCATCACTGATCCGGTAACCGATCCCTTTACTGGAGGCAATTAATTCCGCTGCCACCACTGCCATCCAGGAGATACCAAGGCCAAGCTTTAAGCCTACAAATATCTGGGGCAGGGCCGAGGGTAAATACACCTTGGTAAAGATCTGCCAGCTGCTTAAGCGGTAAAGCTTCGCCACTTCGATATACCCCTGGGGGGTACTGGTAATCCCGCTTAGGGTATTTACCATGATTGGAAAGAAGGCGCCCAGGACGATTACTACAATCTTTGATAAATCCTCAATGCCGCACCAGAGTATAATCATAGGAATCCAGGCCATCATGGGAATCTGTCTAATGGTGTTTAAGGTTAACATAAATATGCTGCGGATCGTTACGGACATTCCCATTAGAGTTCCCATAGCCACCCCTAAGAGTGCTGCAAAGAAGAAGCCCTCCAATACACGTTTCACACTGACACTGACATCTGCTGCCAGCTGCCCGTTCTTTGCCTGTTTTACAAATGCAGCACCTACAGCACTGATTTTAGGTAAAATGGCTTTTGGGGTATCGGTATAATTGGTTACATAATACCAGGCGATTATAATAAGTATCGGTATGATACTGCTTAGTGCCAGCTGTTTAACTTTCTGCATGTTTATACCCGTTGCCTGCCGCAGAGCCATCTGCGGTACTGCCTTATATAAAGGTGGAAGAGAACGGCAGCTGCAAGCTTTATCCTTTTCTAATATTTCTCCCAACCATACTGACCTGCTGCCATTCTGCGGCATTCAGACTTTATAGCTATTGCTTTCATTTAAATTTCTTCTCATAAAGTCTAAAGGTATTTCTTAATCTCATCAACCTTATCAAGTCTCTCCCAGGGCAGATCAATATCCGTTCTGCCAAAATGACCGTAAGCTGCGGTTTGTCTGTAAATCGGTCTTCTTAAATCCAAAGCGCTTATAATGGCAGCTGGTCTTAAGTCAAATACTTTATCTATGATATTAACGATCTTCTCCTCGCTTACTTTACCGGTTCCAAAGGTATCTACGGTAATGGATACCGGTTTTGCAACACCGATGGCATAAGCAACTTCCAGTTCCGCTTTATCAGTTGCACCGGCAGCAACTAAATTCTTTGCCACCCATCTGGCTGCGTAAGCTGCAGAACGGTCTACTTTTGTGGGGTCTTTGCCGGAGAAAGCTCCGCCGCCGTGTCTTCCTGTTCCGCCGTAAGTATCTACGATAATCTTTCTACCTGTTAATCCGGCATCCCCCTGAGGACCGCCGATTACAAAACGTCCGGTAGGGTTAACATAATATTTTGTATTTTCATCTAACAGATTGGAAGGAATCACTTCTTTGATTATGTATTTGATCACATCTTCCTTGATCTGTTCTAAGGTCACCTCTTCACTGTGCTGGGTGGAGATAACAATGGTATGGATTCTTGCTACATTACCGGCCTCATCAAATTCCACGGTAACCTGGGATTTGCCATCGGGTCTTAAATAGTTAAGGGTTCCGTTCTTTCTGACCTCTGCCAGCTTTCTTGCCAGCCTGTGGGCAAAGGATATTGCTGGGGGTAAATATTCAGGAGATTCGTTGGTGGCATACCCAAAGATAATACCCTGGTCTCCCGCTCCGGTTCCGAAATCTTCTTTTACTCCTTCCTGCTTGGATTCATAAGCCTTGTCAACTCCAAGGGCGATATCTGCGGACTGTTCGTCAATGGAAGTTAAAACTGCAATGGAGTCTGCATCGAAACCACCGGCGTTTTTGGTATATCCGATATCCCGGATGGTATTTCTTACTATTTTAGAGATATCTACGTAAGCATTGGTGGTAATTTCTCCTACTACCAACGCCAGTCCGGTGGCAACAGTAGTTTCTGCCGCAACTCTGGAATAGGGATCCTGTTCAATTAATGCATCCAGGATAGCGTCGGATATCTGATCCGCGATTTTATCCGGATGTCCTTCTGTGACTGATTCTGATGTAAATAATCTTCCCATATGATTTTCCTCTTTTCTTTTTTATTCCTATCTGTGATTGTTGTCTTAATTCCGCCTTAATTATCACTATTTATTAGTAAATTGCTCAAATCTTCTATCAGCGAAACAGCCCCTGTATATCCGATATCACTCCGGTCTATGATTACTTTTCCATAGGCTGGATAGGATACGATGTAATTCGGAATATTAAGTTTTTCTGCAACCCGGTTTTCCAGTCCACTTCCAAAGATCAGCTCTGCATTGCTGTTTTCAATAATCTCCTCTATTTCACTGCTGTCCTTGTTAAAGTAAACCCGGTCCGTGTATTGACTGATTAAAGATAAAGCTTCCTCCTGTTCTTCTTCCTCCGAAGAATCTGTAATTATGGCAAGCTCCACATCCATTCCAAGATACTCTGTTAAAAATGCTGCATAGCGGATTACCGTACTTTCATCCCCTACAATGGCTATGGTTTTCTGAAAATCATAATCATAATAGTATTCTGTAATCTGTGTTACTACATGGGTGAAATGGGCCTTTTCCTTTTCCAGATAACTTTCAATTAGCTCAGAATCAATTCCAAGTCTCTTACCGACTCCCTGTAAGAATTCTCCTGTGGCTCTCTCCCCAAGGCCCGGAAAAGGAAAATACAGATAGGGTGTACCGAATTTCTCTTCTGCCTTTTTAACGGCATCTAATCCCCACTTGGAAACCGCAATATTAAGTTCAGCTTTCGGTATGTCTTTCCACTTGCCAATATCCTGACTGGAGCCAAATAAGGTATTGGCTTTTACACCGATATTACCAAGAATTCTTTGAAGCTCTGCTAAATTTCCCTGCCAGTAAATGTCCTGCTTCGGTAAAATTCCAAACAAATTTACAAGTCCCTTCTCTACTCCCTGATCAGAAGAGTTGACGATTAACTGATCCAGTACCGCGTTAAGGATTCCCTCATATCCGGTAAACTGGTTTCCCTTAAAGCCTGCAGCCTTATAATAGATGGCATTTTCCCCCTGGTCAATGATTTCCTGGGTCATGGATATAATATCATCCCCTACCATTTCCGCTTCACAGCCGGATATGGTTACATATAAATCACCTTCGATTACTTTAACCGTATTTTTAATCTGCTCCCTTAATCTGGAGGTTCCCCCGAATATAACCTGTTTTTCATATACATTGGAATTCGGTACGGAATATCCTTTTAAATAACCGGTATTACCGCTGCCGGCTTTCCCCGACAGGTAATTCTGGATTCCGCAGCCCGGTGTGGTATGCAAAATAGGTACAACTCCTCTGATTTCGGCTATGGTCTGGAGCGCCCCCTGGAGGTTACATCCATATCTGCCTCTTTCTATGCTCTCCTGCATCTATTTCACCTCCTGCTTGATATACCAGTTCGCACTTTTCTTTAACCAGGATTCCCGGTAAGGTTCCTTTGTATTTTCAGCCAGATAGGCCGCAAAACCCGTTCTTTTTTCTGCCTTTAAGATTGCCTGAATCAATTGGATGGCACCTTCATATCCGTAAAGTATTTTACTGTTTACCGCAATGGGAAGAATTCCGAGACCGGCTGCAAGACCTGTATGTTCCGAACCGCCGATATAAAAATCCGGTTTATTCTTGTTTAATATATTGGCCAGTTCAAAAGGCTGCCCGTCTCCGACTGTAAAAAATACCTCTTTCGATAGTTCTTTTAATTTATTCCTGTTTAAGCTGTCAATATGGCTGATGGAGATACCGCTTACTTCCCCGCCCAGTTCTTCAATGAACTCTGCCAGTCCTGCTGCCGCCGATATATCAATATCAAGAAATACCTTCTTTCTGGCTAACGGCTTTTTACTTATGTACTTTCTCAGCCTTTCTTCTTCTGAATTAATCAGTTCATTTACCCTGTTCTGTATTCCGAGGGCTTTGCCAAGTTCCAAAAGCCACTCTCCGGTTCCTTTCAGACCAATAGGTACAGTGCTTTTTATTGCCGGTATGTGGAATTTTTCCTCCAAACCGTTAAGCAGTACATCTGCCTCGTCATCTATGACCGCTACGGAAGCTTTTGCAAATCTTGCGTTGTCGATATCCTTTACTGACCCAAACTGGGGTATGGTGTTGTAACGGACATTAAGTTTTTCAAGTAAACGGGTGATTTCTTTTATGGCTTTTTCATTTTCAGAGATGCTGATAAGATTAATAAAATCATCTTCCTCTGCTCCCGCTCCCAACTTCTCACTTCCTTCACCGATATATCTGGCCAGGCTGTGTAGCACAATGTCCACACCATTGATTCCGGCTTTTGTTTTAAATCCGTCGGTATATATGGATATGATTTTCGTATCAAACTCTTCTTCCAATTCCAGTATGATAGAATTAATATCATCATTATTGATAGCCACCACAGGAGTGGAAACTACAAAAATAATTTTAGGTTTATATTTGTAATATACCTGCTCAATGGTTTTCCGCAGTTTATCATCTCCACCCATTATGGTATCCCTTTCATTTAAATCCGTGGAATACCAGGTTCCTTCCTGTGCTCCTTTGTAAAAATAGAGTTCCGCCGTACTGCAGCCGATGGCTCCGTGTATGATAACAGGTGCATCCTTGATGCGGCTTAACAGGGCCAGTGCATATATGATTTCATCTTTATTTCCCTGGGAGAATGTCCGGATCCGCTGTCTGATATCCGTTACGCTTAAATCTTCCTTCAGTACCTTATTGATTCCCTGGTAAGCAGTAATGGTGGATGCCCTTTTTTCTCTGGATATAACTTTTCTTTCTTCTAATAATCCCATGTTATCCTCCTGAATCCCAACCTTATTTTCCTCTTAAATGCCTGCTGCTCCTGCTAAAACACCAGTTTCCAGATCGTATATTTTATCGCCCCATTCTTTTGCCCAGTCTCTTAGTTCTGTTACGGCAATAGGGTTTGGAACTACCAGTTCATCACTTTCTGCTATGTATTTCGCTAGATTTCTGTATATGTCAGCATGGGGATCTTCCGGATGGGCTTCGATTACGGTTTTGCCGTATAACTCGCTCTGGGATACTACTAAGGATCGGGGAACGTAACCAACTGCCTTGGTTCCTGTCCGTTCGGCAAAATCATTGATGATTGCTTGGGAATAACCGGCGGATAGACCGTTTCCGATAATACCTCCCAGTTTGGCGCCGCCGGAGGGTGCGTATTTATTGATTGCTTTGAATAAATTATTGGCTGCATAGATTGCCATAAAATCAGAGGAACTGACCACATATGCTCTGTCAGTTATTCCGTCACGGATAGGAACTGCAAAACCGCCGCACACTACATCACCTAAGACGTCATACAATACATAGTCCGGTTTGAATTCTTCAAACAGGTTTAATTCCTGCAAAAGTGTTACCGCCGCATTGATGCCACGGCCTGCACAGCCTACACCGGGTACCGGACCGCCTGACTCAATACAAAGGATTCCTTTATAGCCCACTGCCGAAACATCTTCCAGGTGGATCTTTTTACCTTCCCTCAGACTGTCAAGGACTGTCGGCAAATAATTATTTCCTCTTAAGGTGTTGGTGGAATCACTTTTCGGATCACAGCCAATCTGGATGACTTTATGCCCTGCTTCCGCAAGGGCTGCGCTGATATTGGAGGTGGTGGTGGACTTTCCGATGCCGCCTTTTCCGTAGATTGCAATGTGTTTTCCTATTTTTTTGCTCATTTCCTATTCTCCTTTAATAAAAAAGGAGGCTTTAGAACGCAGAATCTCCTTTCCTTATCTCTGCTTCTAAAACCTCCAGTTGTCTGGTTAGTTTTATTCTTTCTTCTATTTTCTGAATCTAAGCTTTCCATTAAGCTTTCAATAACTTCTACTATCTTCATAGGTCGAATTTATGAAGTTGATTATAGGTTTTCCCCTTTCAAATGTCAATGACCTTACCGGAACCTATAAACTTTTTCCTAGTTACAGATAAAGATTATCAGATATTACGGTACTGCTGTTATCCCTTAGCTATATACCGTTTCGCCGTATTGGTTTTTCCATTATAATGGTAACCATATCATCTTTAATGATTGATTAAAGACTTCACCTTTGCACAGGAACCGAAGAGGGTAAGGCTTGGTATAAAATAATTGAAAAAACTAACCGGCTGTAATCAACACCCGCAGCCGGTTTGCATAATTTTATATATAGCTTACTCCAACTCCCTGACAAATTGCTTTATGATACCCTGTGTTAAATAGGATGCCGTTTTCTCTAAGAACCGTTTTATATTGTAATGGGCATTCTCATCTGCATTATCTGAAATTACCCGGAACACAACGAAATCAACACCATATTCATAACATACCTGAGCTATGGCGGCACCTTCCATTTCCACGCATTGAAGATCATCGATCTGGGAATTCAACGTATTTATTTTATTTCTATCCGATATAAACTGGTCTCCGGTTGCAATGGTACCAACTACTACCGCAGGCACAGTTATATCGAATTCCTGTAGTAATGATACGTCAATTTCTTTATGCATCTGATTCTTTATGTAGTAACCTGCAGATTCTACTGCTTTAGCCAGTAAAGCCGGTTCTGCTTCAAAATAAATCTTTTTAAGTAATGGTATCTCAAATCTTAACGCACCTGGTATTCCACTGGAGTCCATATCATGCTGCAATAATTTACCCCCAACTACAACATCCCCTATCTTTCTTTCTGGATTTCCACCCCCTGCAACTCCGGTAAACAAGACTAAATCTACTCCGAAATGCCCAATCAGAGTAGTAACCGTAGAGGCTGCCGCTACTTTTCCGCATCTGGAATAAACCAGAATGACCTGTTTTCCAAACAGATTTCCTGTATAATAAGTTCTCATTCCGATAGTTTCCTCTGACAGAACTTCAATCTCCTCCATTAAAAGTCTGACTTCTTCTTCAATTGCACCTATTATGCCGATTTTCATATTATCTCCTTTGTATACCGCACTTTTTACAGTTATCTGTAACGAGTAAACGGCTGCCTTTCTAATCAGATTTTTCAATGTAATAATATTATAAATTAATCATGTTGAATTCTATGGCTATTTATCTTAAAAAATCCCCGAAATTCCTCGTTAATAGGATTATAAAAAAAGGTTTTAGAAGACAGAAAAATACCATTCTGCTTTCTAAAACCTCCAGTTGTCTGGTTAGTTTCGTTTTATTGGTTACGCCTCAAAAATCAAGCCAGCCGGCTTGATTTTTGGCCAGAATCTTGACAAAATATAAGCAGTTTTCGCGGCAGGCCGACGCAAAATTGAATATATATTTACGATAGTAAATATTACGCTCGTATTCATAAAATACACATGACACTCAAATCAATTTTGTAGGTTTAATTAATTTGCTTTCATTTATCAACATCCACCGCCCATATAATAAAGACATTCCACAACATCCTTGTCCTTAATTACATAGGTTCCATAATCGGCACGGGAAATAATATCTTCATTAACCTGCACCGTTACATATTCCTGCATTTCCACATATCCCTGCTCTAAAAGTTCCTGTATGGTAAGTTCCTCCTCAAAGGAAGTCTCCTTGCCATTTAAAATAATCGTCATTTAAAAACTCCTTTCTAATACCGGTTTTCATACCGTATACTGTCTGATAGCCTCAAACGCAGCAGTAAATAATATAGTTGATTTCCAGTCTCCGAATAACTCTATTATCCTAATTTTTTATTATCTGCGATACTGCAGGCTGCAATTTCATAATCGATCAATTCGGTAATTGAAGGGTCTTCTCCGCATATCGCACAGTTTTTATCATGAGCAAGCTTTACCTTGCGAAATTCCATCTTTTTCGCGTCATAGGTTAACAGATACCCGGTAAGTAAACTGCCTGCACCTGTTATATATTTAATTGCTTCCGTGGCCTGAATGGTACCAATGACACCACCCATAACCCCTAATACACCGGCCTGCTGACAGGTTGGAACCACATCCGGAGGCGGCGGATTCTTAAATACACAGCGGTAACATGGGCCTTTACCCGGCACATAGGTCATGGTCTGACCCTGGAATCTTATAATTCCTGCATGGGAAAATGGTTTCTTTAGCATAACACAGGCATCATTAATTAGAAACTTGACCGGAAAGTTATCCGTTCCGTCCAGAATAAAATCATAGTCCTGATCCTTTATAATATCTTTTATATTATCAGCCGTAGCCCTTTCCTGATAAGGAATCACCTTCACATCGGGATTGATGGCATTGATACTCTCTTTCCCTGAGATAACTTTTGCCTTACCCACATCCGCTGTGCTGTGAATGACCTGACGCTGTAAATTGGACAAATCCACTGTGTCCCCGTCAACAAGACCAACGGTTCCGATGCCTGCGGCTCCAAGATACAGGGCAGCCGGTGCACCAAGACCTCCGGTGCCTATAATAAGTACCTTACTGTTTAACAGCTTTTCCTGTCCTTTTACTCCGACATCCTCTAAAATAATATGTCTTGAGTAACGCTCAAGTTGCGCGTTTGTAAAATTCATATGGACTCCTATCCGTGCTTTATGGCACTAATCGTGATTAACCAGGGAATACCCTACATTCCTGCCTATGATATTTCTTACCAGAATAGCAAGCTGGTGAAGATTTTCTTTTAACAGGTAGGCACAACACCCATTTTTCATTGCAAACTTAATGCTTTCCGGGGAAACATCTTCGGATACTATAATAAAAGGCGTCTTGGGTGATATCTTATTTCTGGTAAACAAAGCCTGGATTGCATTAAAATGTGGTGTTGAATTGTCCGATAAAATAATATCCCAATCTTTTTGCTCCAGGGCATGGATCATGGATTCCTCACTGCTGACAAACTGGCTGTCAACCAGAAATCCCCCCCGCTTTAATTCCAGAACATTCAAATCGGCAATATATTTAAATTCTTCAACGATTAAAACTTTAATCTCCTGCATTACAATCCCCTTCCCCCCTTACTTTTCTTTCATTCCGCCAGTCCGCCCTTAATAACCTCTATGGTATAGGTACCGTCGTTATTATTTTCAAGGTTTATTACCTTGTGTTTTTCATTTTTCAGACTTCTGGGTACGTTCTGGATGGGTTCTCCTTCCTTTAGTTTAATCTGAAGGATTTGTCCTTTTTCCAGTTCCTCTAATGCTACTTTGGTCTTAACAAAAGTTATGGGGCAGACCACATCTGTTATATCAACATAACCATCCGGTTTTCTTTCACTCATATGGACTCCTTTCTGGGTGCACTTGGCTAAATTCATTTTATTGCTTCTTCCAGCTTTTCCTTCAATTTATCAATACCTGTCCGGTCAATGGTAAAACGGAACCGTTCGCCCTGTTTTCCATGTTCTTTAAAGAATTCTATGGCCGTATCAATTACCGTGAATAAAGTCTCCTTTTCTGTAATCAAAGGAAGCAGCGGCTTTCCAAATGCAATGGTATTACCGAATAATCCGCCGAACGTGGTAATATACCCGCTGACTCCTGTCCAGTTATCAAGAGGGCAGGATTTCACACATTTGCCGCAGTAAATGCACTTATCTTCTTCAAACACCAGCTTTTGATTTCCTTTATCCACGTAGATGCTTTTCGCCGGACAGACTGCTTCGCAAAGGCCGCAGTAAGTACAGCCCTCTTCTTCCCATTCCGGCAAGATACCGCCTTTAATTCCAAGGTCATTCTCTTCTGCCTTCAGGCAGTTATTTTTGCAGCCGGTAATTCCGATTTTAAATTTATGGGGCAGATCTTTTGCAAAATATTTTGCATCCAGTTCTTTTGCCAGGTTGCTGGTTTCAATCAGCCCGCTGGGGCAGATGCCGTTTCCCTGACAGGCAGTTATGGTTCTTACTCTGGGGCCGCAGGCTCCCGGCTGTAAATCCACTTCTGCCAGTTCTTCCTTCACCGCATTAATATCTTTAAAATCAATAAAGGGAATTTCAACTCCCTGTCTGGAGGTCATATGTATGTAACCCTGTCCATACTTTTCTGCTATTTCACTTATCTTTGCGATTTGATTGGCTTTTAACTGTCCGCCTACCACTCTTAACCGCAGAGAAAATTTTTCCTCCTGTATCTGTCTCATAAAGCCGCCCTTTTTCAGCTCTTTATATGCCTGCTCATCCATGGTTTTCCCTCCTGTCTGCCATAAGCAAATATCTGACATCATTTTATTTCTTCATAACTGTCATTATAGAATGCCCTATCTTTTCTGACAATGTGACTATATTTAGGTCTTAGGCAGAGAATCTTTAGCATTTCCATAGGGAAATTGACTTTCTTTCTGAAATAACGTATTTAATATTGACAGAAAGGAGAACTCATTATATAGTTTAATTATATTATTCCTATAAGTTTACAGGGTATATATACTTTAATGAGATTCTTCTGATATCATAACGGCTTTCGCTGTTGATGATATACATAATAATAAAAATTAGAGGGAAATCGCATGATTATATTTAAGGAAGAACACATTAAAGATTTATTTGCCTACTGCAGGAATGGTCTACCCAATGAAAGCTGCGGTTTACTGGCAGGAACCATAACAGATGGAGTTAAGACAGTTACCCAGATTTATTATTTAAAGAACATCGACGAAAGTCCTGAACACTTTTCTATGGATGTAAAGGAACAATTTCAGGCTATATCCCAGATCCGGAAAAGTAATTTAGAGTTGATCGGTAATTTTCACAGCCACCCTTCTACTCCGTCAAGGCCTTCTAAAGAGGACATCCGTCTTGCATTTGATCCGAAATTAAGCTATGTTATAATTTCCTTGCAGGATAAGGATAATCCGGTCATTAACAGTTTTAACATCAAAGAAAAAACAGCAGACATAGACCAATTAGTTGTGGAGTGATAATTATCAGTACCTTTGATGATGAGAAAAAAACAGAAAATAAAATATCCGAGTCAGCCAGGCCAAGCAATGATTTAAGGATTTTTAACTCCAGCATCACCCACGAGATAAAGGCTCCGATTCGTGCTATTGACGGCTATGCCAGAATATTTCTGGAGGACTATAGCGCACAGATTGATGAAAATGGCGTGGAACTGATTGAGAATATCCGAGGTATCTGTAACGATACCCTTGGTTTAATTAATAAGCTCTTAGACTATACCAGGTTTGCGGAAATGGAGCCCATTAAGGAGCCTGTGGATCTAAAGAATATGATCCAGGCGGTTTTTGAAGAGCTTGTGGGAAGCTATCTTCAAGGCAGCTCCATTAAACTGGAATATGAAAGCACAATTCCCATGATACTTACCGACCGTTTTTTAATGAAGCAGGTTATTACCAATATTATTTCTAATTCCCTTAAATTTACCCGGGGGAAAGATCCCGGTATCATAACCGCCGGATACCGGCAGGAGGATACGGTATCTGTCTTTTATATTAAAGACAACGGTGTGGGCTTTGATATGAAGTTTTCAGAGAAGCTGTTTGGAATGTTTCAGAGAATGCACTCGGTGGATGACTTTGAAGGCAGCGGATTAGGTCTTGCCCTTGTTAAGAAAATGATAGAAAGCTTAGGCGGCAGCGTAAGGATTACCGGTGAAGTCGGTAAAGGCGCCTGCACCTATTTTACCCTAGCACCGGAAGATATTCTAAAATAAAGGAGGCAGCCATGTATAAGACTCTGATCGTGGACGACAGGGAAATCTTTTTACTGGAATTAAAGAGAATGCATATCTGGGGAGAACCCTCCGGATTTGAGATAACGGGCAAAGCCGGTAACGGACGTCAGGCCCTGGATTTGCTGCATGAAACTGCTTATGACCTGGTAATAACGGATATCCGTATGCCTATCATTGACGGACTGCAGCTCCTTCATGAAATCCAGAACGAAAACCTATGCCCCTGTGTAATTCTCTTAAGCGAATTCAGCGAATTTCAGTATGCCCGCCAGGGAATTATATACGGAGCTTTTGATTATCTGGTAAAACCTGCCCGTGAGAAAGAATTAATCCCACTTTTAAAAAGGATCCGAAAACACTTGGATACCCTGCCTGCTAATAAGCTGTCTCTTAGTAATGGCGCTGATACAGAGGAAGATTTCTGGGCATATCCGGTGTCTGAAGAAAAAATGCTGATCCATTATTTTAAAGAAAAGGATACTGCTCTGATTACCTTATTCCAGAATACCCTGGAACAAGTTTATGAGGCCCTGAAAGATAATTTAATCAAATCTGACTTAATGATTAAGAAGCTTTACCACAACATTATTTCTGCCGTTTATCAAGAGTTTACCTGGTTATCCTATTTTATTCATATACACTATTTTGAAGAAATCGATTATATCCATGAAGGAAATACCGATTCCTTTCAATCCTTTTATATCAGAAAAATCACTTACCTGCTTCAATTCATACTGAAACTTGATCCCCCGATTCATGACAATACCCTAAAAGATATAATTACTTATATATTAGAAAATCCGGAAGCAGACTTAAAATTAAAAGTACTGGCTTCCAGATTCTTTATTAATAATACCTATTTAAGCAATACCTTTTTTACCAAGACGGGAATCCACTTTAATGATTACATTACAGTTATCAAAATGTCCCGCGCCGAATATCTGTTTAAATATTCGGACCAGAAGATCTATGAGATCAGCTATCAGCTTGGTTATAAAGATATTAACTATTTTTCCAAACAGTTTAAGAAGATATACGGTTTCAGTCCAACGGAATATCGGAATAATGAGATTCGTGATTATCAGATATAGATAGTTATTAATGACTTCCTAATTTTTCATTATCAAGAACCCGGATTGCAAGGGGCAGTAAACTCCCGCCTACCAGATTACCAAGTGCAATTACGATTATGTAAACGAAGGCTTTTCCATTCCACGCATTTGCCAGGGAAAAATAAAACATATCAGCAATACTATGTTCAAAACCGGACAGGATAAACACCATAATCGGAAGAATCAGAGCCAGATGTTTGCCTACGCTGTCTTTTATAGTCTGGAAGCCAATTACTGCAATACACATCATAATACCGCAGAAGACAGCCATAATAAACGTGCTGTAAAGAGTATCTGACAGCTTCAGACTTACCAGCTCCGAAGTGTGATCCACCAGTTTAACCAGTTTGGTACCCCGGTATAAATATCCCGTTCCCACAGTTCCAACCGCATTGCCCAATATGACGATCAAAACCGTTAATAAAAATCTTGGTTTTTCATTGGGTATGTAACACACCTTACCTGTATACAGGTTTAAACCAAATGTATATATAGTAAACAGCCCTATGGAAAATAAAAATGCTCCTGCTATATGGTTTTCAAGGGTTAAATAAATGGTTCCTCCGATACTTATGGCAATTCCCGCCATAATTGCTTTTATAAATGTTTTCATAACTTCTTTCATCCTTTTACTCTCTTTTACTTTCTTTCACATTCTTTAGTCTCTAGACTTGTTTGTCTTACATTATCCGTCTTATTTGTATATTAAATCTTAATTATCTTGCCTTCCCTTTTTTTATGATTGCAGCTTTCCCCTGTTCTACCTGTATCTGTCCGGTTACTTTGTCAGACCACGAAACATTATATCACAACAAAATTAAAAGTACATAGTAAATTACAAGAAACAATAGAAATGATAGAAATTATCAGGTTAGTTTGAAACCTTTCAAAGAAGCTTTAAAATCTGATCGAATACCATTTTATCCAAAACAACATTATGGCCAGATATACAATAATCAAAATCCAGCTTCTTATAGTTTGCCAAGGTCTGCATATATTCCTCTTTTTCACATTCTATACTTGGGATAAGCTCCTCCATAGAATCTCCAATATTATCTCCTAGGTTTAAAACCTTGTCAGCTTCATCCAGTACGCTGATGGAATCCTTTGTATGTCCAGGTGTATAGAATAATCTAATCTTATCCTCAGCAAAATATAGTTCATTATCAAAAGTTAGATTGGGTAGCTGTTTTTTGGTTTCTCCAAACAGATATTTGCTTTTTAACAGCATATCCTCCCACTTTTCCTCTATCCTATCCCTGCATAAGGTATGCGAAAGAATCAGGCTGTCAGGGAACATATGATTTCCCCAGATATGATCCCAATGATGATGGGTATTAATTACCAGAAAGGGTTTCTCACTGTCCTTGAGATACTCTATTACTGGTGCAATGCTTAATGATCCTAAACCGGTATCGATCACATAATTATATTTGTCCCCCATAATCAGATGGAGGTTTAAATCCCATCCATCAGGTATATGATAAGTAAATATAATATTTCTGCTATTAATCTTTTTTACTTTCATTCATAAACCCTCTATTTCCTATTTTTTTACGTTCTTCCTCTATAAAAGTAGTATCCTGCATGAATTCAGTTACAGAAACGAAGCCTTATATACCATATTCCATTCTATAATCTGTAATCAGGATAAAATAATTCTATATCAGCGATCCTCATAAATTAATCCCACAATCTACAATCAGCATGAATCAAGCCTATAATCAGCACTCAGCATAAATCAAGCCGGTTTTCTTTGTTTATAAGTGCATCCACCTATATTCAAAGTCACCGGCTTGATTTCTTACTTTTCACTGCCCTTCCAATATTTCATACAATGGCAGAAAACATAATATAATCAATCATTCGAGTTAATTACTCTAGTCAATTATTTGCTTCAACTCTCTAGTTAATTATATGAATTTCATTCTTAAGTCAATCTATCGATTTCGATTCATAAATGTAACATTCTAATAATTTGCCTTCATCTAAATACCGATCATAAATTACGACAGGCTGAATTTATCATGAACTGCTTTCATAGCCTTTTCCACATAAATCTCATCAATTAAAACTGTAACCCTGATTTCGGAAGTTGAAATCATCTTAATATTCACACCGACGTCATATAATGCTTCAAACATCTTAGCTGCAACTCCTGCATTGGACATCATACCGGCTCCGACGATAGATACTTTGGCAACGGATTTCTCCACATCAATCTTCTGACATTTTAAGCTGCCGGATCTGTGACGTTCTAAGATTTCCACTGCTTCGTCAAGGCTGTCTTCGGACACCGTAAAGCTGATATCTTTGGTACCGTCACGTCCGACAGATTGAAGAATGATATCTACATTAATATTGTATTTTGCCAGATGATTAAATAATTTGAAAGCTACTCCAGGTTGATCCTCTAATCCAATCACTGCAATACGGGCAGTATTTTTATCGGCAGCAACGCCGCTTATAAGCATTTTCTCCATTTTAACTTCCTCCTTCACTACGGTTCCTTCTGATAAATTTAAACTAGAACGCACTACTAACTGTACTCCATATTTTTTAGCCATTTCAACTGATCGGTTGTGTAACACTCCTGCGCCTAAAGAAGCAAGTTCTAACATTTCATCGTACGTTATTTCGTCTAACTTCTTAGCATTTGGTACAAGTCTTGGGTCGGCTGTAAATACACCGTCGACATCGGTATATATTTCACAAGCATCTGCGTTTAAAGCCGCTGCAAGAGCTACTGCTGTTGTATCGGAACCACCGCGGCCAAGGGTTGTAAGATCATCAAATTTGTTAATTCCCTGAAACCCGGTAATAAGGACTACCTTTTTCGCTGCAAGTTCATTTCTGATTCTCTCGGAATCAATTCTCTTAAGCCTTGCATTACCATAAACAGAAGTGGTATGCATAGCCACTTGGAATGCATTTAAAGATATGGCAGGTACTCCTAAAGAATCTAACGCCATCGCCATTAAAGCTACGGAAATCTGTTCACCGGTTGTTAGTAACATATCGAGTTCCCTTTTTGATGCACTAGGGTTAATTTCTTTTGCCTGGGCTAAAAGTACGTCGGTCTGTTTGCCCATAGCAGATAATACTACTACAATCTCGTTGCCTTTTTTATAATCCTCAATAATCCTTTTGGCAACATTAAAAATTCTTTCCTTATCGGCTACTGATGTACCACCGAACTTTTTAACAATAAGCATACGCTGCCTCCTATTTTCCTTATTTACTTGCATCTGTGCAAACAACCCACAGACCAGAAATTGCTATAATTGTTAAATTAACTTTTGTATGAATCAATATTCAAACAATTTATTAATTATTTCATAACCATGATTTACGATATTCCCGCTTTGTTTTGCAAAAGCTTCATTGTAACTCCGGGAGACATCCAGTTCTTTCTTGCTCAATATGAGCGTGCTCATATTGAGCATGCTGTCATAGAGCATATATGGAACCGGGTCACTTGTATGAGTACGGCAATGAATCGGAGTAGGATGATCCGGCATAATTAACATCCGGTAGGGAACCTGGCTTAGATCCATCTGTTCCTTTACCACTTTTATGACTTTTTCATCTAAATACTCTACTGCTTTTATCTTATTCGGGATACTCCCTTGATGACCCATCTCATCAGGGGCTTCTATATGAATATATACAAAATCATAAGAATTTTCAAGTAATTCTTTTACGCCGGCCATTGCTTTTCCGACATAATTGGTATGAAGGGTTCCGTCAGCCCCTTCCACTTCCACGACTTTCATTCCAGCACCCACTGCAATGCCTTTTAATAAGTCAACTGCTGAAACCATAGCACCTTTTTTGTGAAACTTTTCTTCAAAGGAGGTTAAAGCAGGTCTTGTCCCCGCTCCCCAGAACCAGATGGAATTCGCTTTATTCAATCCTTTTTTCGCTCTTTCTATATTAAGTGGATGGTTATTTAATATATCGTAGCTTTTTTTCATCATATCTTTCAGATATGCATCCTCCGGTAAATATGTGCCTATAACTTTTCCTAAAATATCATGTGGCGGTGTCAGCTCAACAACCTCACCCTTATCCCATATGGTAAGGTGCCTGTAGCTTGTACCTACATAATATTTATAAGTATCCGTTTCCAGTTCTTTTCTGACAGCCTCCAGTAAAACTGCCGCATCCTCTGTTGAAATTTCGCTGGAACTGTGGTCGATTATGGTTTTCTCCTCGTAAGGAAGTTCGTCGTCGGACACCGTAACAATATTGCACCGAAGGGCAATGTCCGTAGGTTTCATATCCACCCCGATGCTTAATGCTTCCAAGGGGGATCGTCCCGTATAATATTGTTTTGGATTGTAGCCTAACACAGACAAATTAGCGGTATCACTGCCAGGCTTCATTCCCTCCGGTATGGTGCTGCAAAGTCCGATTTCCGACTTTTTAGCCAGCAGATCCATAGTCGGAGTAACAGCATATTCCAAAGGAGTTTTTCCACCTAGTTCTTGAATTGGTTCATCCGCCATACCATCGCCCAGAATAATTATATATTTCATTTTTGGCTCCTATCTGCATTCTCTGCAACTGTACAAATAGCAATAACTGTTCAAGTGAAATATGAGTATTAAACCATAGAGGCAAAATATCATATTAATAAAGAAAACTGCCCTGCAGTTTCCTTTTCACTTATTCGAGGCATAACTGCCCAGACAGCCATAAAAGGTGCATCAAACTCTGTAGAATGATTAAAACATTACCCGGATCATACTTACGATGTTACCAAGTTTAGCTGCCTTATCCTGATAAGTTTCTTCACTCATGAGCAGAGTAATAAAGGCATATTCGTCTGGGATATCAGAAACTTTCACTTCTTCTACCTGACCAAATAATAATGCTGCCTGTTCTTTGATTTCATCTGTATTACCGGCTAACCGTACAAAATATTTATGTTTCGAATGTTTCATATCGGAAAGTTTTAATTTTTTGCTGCTCCACAGAGTCATAATATTGGTGCCAATGTGCTTAGCCGCATCTACCACATCTGCTACAACCGCACTGGCTGTAGGCAGTTTACCTGCTCCGCTGCCATAAAACATAACATCGCCTATAACGTTGCCCCTTACAAATATGCCATTAAATACATCATTCACGCTAAATAAAGGATGAGTCGGCTTTATTAGCATTGGAGCAACCATGGCATATACATGATCCTGCTCTTTTTTGCTGGTGCCTAAGAGTTTTATGCTGGCTCCCATGGCCTTGGCGTATTTAATATCCATATCCGTTATTTTAGTTATGCCTTCCGTATAAATATCTTCAAAATCCACCTGCATACCAAAAGCCAGAGAAGATAAAATTGCAATTTTTCTGCAGGCATCAAAACCTTCAATATCTGCTGCCGGATTGCGTTCTGCATATCCCATCTGCTGCGCTTCTTTTAATACGGTATCAAAATCAGAGCCTTCACCGGACATTTTGGTCAGGATATAATTTGTGGTACCATTTAAAATGCCTGTTATTTCTTCTATTTCATCTGCAGTTAAGGATTGATTTAATGGTCTGATAATAGGAATACCGCCGCCGACACTAGCCTCAAATAAGAAGTTTACGCGTTTTTGTTTGGAAAGCTCTAATAGCTCAGCTCCGTGTTTCGCCACTAATTCTTTATTGGAGGTGCATACACTTTTGCCTTTTGTAATCGCCTCTTTGACAAAGGTATAAGCAGGTTCGACTCCTCCCATTACTTCTACGATAATTTTTACATCCGGATCATTCATAATTGTGGCATAATCGTGGACTATCTTATCCTGAATTGGATCCCCCGGGAAATCCCTTAAATCCAAAACATATTTTACGTTAATTTCATGACCGCAGCGCTTGCTGATACTATCACCATTTACGTTAAGTACTTCAACAACACCTGATCCTACTGTGCCATAACCTAATACTGCTATATTAACCATAAAAGCTCCTTTCTGCATATCTATCAATTCATTCCTACCTGGGCATCTTTTACCTTTGTGCTTTAAAGTCCTAAATCGGAGTAGTCCTAATGCCCTTATTTACCCTAGTACAGTGTTGCCGGCTTTTAAGGTTTATGCCGGATTACTTATTCTCTGGCTAATATTTTTAAATAGTGAATACCCTCTAAAGCTTCTATGTCATCAAATATTACCGAGGTGTCAACAATATGACCCGGGATTTCAATACTTAAGGTTAAGGATGCGATACCATTAACCGGAATACTTTGATGAATCGTTAATATATTAGCTTCATTTTTGGCAACACAATTTAGTACGCAGGATAATAATCCTGGTTTATCATCTACCTGAAGCATAAATGTTATAGTTTTGCCTCGGGCATTTTCATGAAAAGGGAAAATATCATCTTTATATTTATAGAAAGAACTTCTGCTGATTCCAACGATATCAGCAGCGTCCTGTACTGTAAAAACTTTTTCTGAGTCCAGCAGCCTTTTTGCTTCAACTACTTTTAGAAGGACTTCCGGAACGGCCTTTTTTTTAACTATGAAATACTTGCTTTCATCCATAACGGCTCTCCTATGCGCTTATTTTCGGTTAACTAAAACCCCTTTTTGCAGGGAGTAACTTCCTAAAAACTGTTAGTTTTTCATATGTATGTACAGGAAAAACACATGTCTTTCACAGGAAGATATCTTATCATATTTTTCTTAAAAATGCAACTATTTTTTTGAATAAAGTTTCGTATATTATTCAGTTTAGCAACAAAATCCATGGAAATTCCAGTCACCCGCCGTCATAATATGCATTTTTTTGTATATTTCTATACAGTATATTATAACAATATCTGGAGCTTTATTGATAAAAAAATAGGAATGTACCTTGGCACCTTCTCACGCCGCAGATGACCGGCCAAGTTGACAAAATTATTACGAAGAAGTATGCACCTGCCTGGCAGACTATTTATTTATCAGGAAGTGAAGAGGATTTTCTATGAAATAAAAAATAGGCCGCTGCAAATTATAAATACCTATTGCCCGGGAATTGCGGTTAATACTCCTGTAAGTTTGTAGGAAGCACGTATGAAAGACTAAAAGAATAAAATACAGCCTTTACAAGCACAGCTTGGAACAAAATTCCAGAAGAAAAACCAATCTATCAGATCCAGGTTCAGTAATTTATTATATTGCAACAACCTACTTTAATAAGCTTCACTTATTGATTTGACATGATACTTTGAATATTTTCCTGTTCTTTATCCGATAATATACCATCGTGATTCAACAAAAGTATCATTCTGCCGTTTATATTTGCCACACACTGAATATAGGAGGTATGGATACTCTTTACAATGGCTGGTGTTTCACTGAGATGTTCAGCAGGTATCTCCAAAATTTCTTTTACCGCGTCTACTTCATAAGCCAGAAATATTCCGTTTGATTTCGTAACGATTAATTTCGTATTATCATCTGCTTCTTTATCGGCGAGTCCAAACTTCTTCCGCAAGGAAAATACCGGGATAACATCCCCTCTAAGATTAATAATTCCACGGATATAGGATGGTGCATTGGGAATTGGAATTAAATCGGTATATTTTTCAATTGCATTTACTAACATAATATCCAATCCAAATTCTTCTTCACCTAAAGTAAAAATTACCTGCTTCATTTGAGTTGTCTGTACGCTTATTTTAGTCTCCATCTTTCGTACCCCTTCTTTCATCCTTCAGTGATACAGCCAAAGTGATGACATCCTTACACTCTGCTGTCTAAATTAGCTTATTTTTTATTTATACTTAACCATTTTAAGTATTCATTAATAAAGGGATCCAGATTACCATCTAACACACTGGCTGCATTCCCGATTTCTGCATTCGTCCTATGATCTTTTACCATGGTATAGGGCTGCATAACATAGGATCTGATCTGGCTTCCCCATCCGATTTCCTTCATTTCCCCCCGGATACCGGATTCCTTTTCCTGATTTTCCTGTTGCTTTAACAGATAAAGTTTTGCTTTTAACATCTGCATTGCCTTATCTTTGTTTTGAAACTGGGACCGTTCATTCTGACACTGTACCACGATACCTGTTGGTAAATGAGTGATACGGATAGCAGAAGAGGTCTTATTGACATGCTGACCGCCGGCACCACTAGAACGGAAGGTATCAATCCTTAAATCCCCCTCATCAATTTCAATACCGGTATCCTCCTCAATATCAGGCATGACATCGCAGGATACAAAAGAGGTCTGTCTTTTTCCGGCTGCATTAAAAGGTGATATACGAACCAGACGGTGTACACCTCTTTCCGATTTTAAGTGACCGTAAGCATTCAGACCGTTAATCTGGATGGTAACTGATTTAAGTCCAGCTTCCTCTCCATCTAAAAAGTCGAGTATTTCAGTGGAATATCCTTTTTTATCCGCCCACTTCTGATACATCCTTAATAGCATACTTGCCCAGTCACAGCTTTCCGTACCCCCTGCCCCGGCATGAAGAGTCAAAATAGCATTATACTTATCATATTCCTCAGATAAAAGGGTATTTAGACGCAGTTCATCCAAATCCTGAGTAAACTTATCAAGGGCTTCTTGGATCTCAGAAATGAGAGATGAGTCATTCTCTTCGTATCCCATTTCAATCAACGTTTCAATGTCTTCATACTCCCGTTTTAAGGAGTTATATTCATCAACAATATCTTTTAAGTTCTTAAGTTCTTTGACATAGCCCTGGGATTTTTCTGCTGTATCCCAGAAATTAGGTTCTTCCATGATATGCTCTATCATGTCAATTCTTTCTAATTTATTGCCCAGGTCAAAGTGAATCCCCCACTTCGATTAATGGCTGTTGGTAGGTAGTAAGCGTATATTTTAACTGATCTAATTCAACCACAATTTCACCTCTTTCATAAAACTATTTTTTTATTGCATTAAACCTTTAACTTTTCTTTTTTACTGCTATTATTTACTTCCTTTTTGTTTTAAATTGTATTTCTCTTTAATCTGCTAAATTTTGTATCACTAAATCTATTAAATTTTACTTTTCCTTTTCTTTAACCTAATAGATTTTATTACTTATTACTTCTCATTAAATTCATTATTTTTTGTCTCTTTATTTACTAATTATATAATAAATTATTAAACATACAATTAAAACAACTAATATAAAATTAATTGTTTTAATTGTATCGCTTATTATTTATTTTATCTTATATTCCGGATGATAAAAAAGCAAACGTCCCTTAGCTTCTTCCACAGCAATATTTATATTTCTTACCGCTTCCGCATGGGCATGGATCATTGGGCTGAATTTTTTTACCAACACGTCTTACGGGTCCCTGCTGCAGGGAATCATCTTTATTGGTGCCGGTTTCTTTAGCAACCTGTTCTCTTTCCACATTCTGTTCAATACGGACATGCATTAAGGCTTTTACCGTATCTTCACGGATGGCATTCGTCATTTCATCGAACATCTCAAAGCCCATGAACTTAAATTCCACTAACGGATCTCTCTGTCCATATGCCTGAAGACCAATACCCTGACGTAACTGATCCATATCATCAATATGATCCATCCACTTTCTATCGATTACTTTTAACAAGATAACCCGCTCGATTTCCCTAAGCTGTTCTTTCTCTGGGAATTCGGCTTCTTTCGCTTCATATAAACTGATTGCTTCTTCTTTAAGCTTTTGGATCAGTTCATTCTTCTTAGAATATTTTAAGTCGGTAGAATCCTGAGTAATAGGCTCCAACGGTATGATCGGAATCAGTAAGTTGTTAAGCTCATTTAAATCCCAATCTTCCGGCAGCTGGTCATCGCTGATGCTGGTATTGACACAATCTTCAATTGTATCTGTAATCATCTTGAAGATAGAATCCCTCATGCTTTCGCCGTCAAGGACTTTTCTTCTTTCTTCATATATGATTTCTCTCTGGTCATTGTTAACCTGATCATATTCAAGGAGGTTCTTTCTGATACCAAAGTTATTATTTTCAATTCTCTTCTGGGCTTTTTCGATGGCACTGCTTAGCATCTTATGCTCAATCTGTTCGCCATCCGGAAGACCAAGGGAGTTAAACATACCCATTAGACGTTCGGAACCAAACAAACGCATTAAATCATCTTCCAGGGAAATGAAGAAACGTGACTCACCAGGGTCACCCTGACGTCCGGCACGACCTCTTAACTGGTTATCAATACGTCTTGATTCGTGGCGTTCCGTACCAATAATCTTAAGACCGCCGCTTTCAACCACACCTTCGCCTAATTTAATATCGGTACCACGACCAGCCATATTCGTTGCAATGGTAACCACCCCTGGCTGTCCGGCATCTGCAATAATCTCAGCTTCCAGTTCATGGAACTTAGCATTGAGCACTTTATGAGGAATATTCTTCTTTTTAAGAAGTTCGCTGATTTCTTCCGAAGCTTCGATCGTTATGGTACCAACGAGTACGGGCTGACCTTTTTTATGGGATTCCATAATTTCATTAATAACCGCGTTCAGCTTTTCGCGTTTCGTTTTATAAACTGCATCCTGTCTGTCATCACGGGCAACCGGCACATTGGTAGGAACTTCAATAACATCCATTCCGTAAATATCCCTAAATTCCTTTTCTTCTGTTAAAGCTGTACCAGTCATACCGCTCTTCTTAGCATATTTATTAAAGAAGTTCTGGAAAGTAATGGTCGCAAGGGTTTTACTTTCTCTCTTAACTTTTACTTTTTCCTTCGCTTCTATGGCTTGATGGAGACCATCGGAATAACGTCTTCCAGGCATAATACGTCCGGTAAATTCATCAACGATTAATACTTCATCATCTTTAACTACATAATCCTTATCACGGTGCATTAAATTATGGGCACGCAGTGCTAAGATAATATTGTGCTGGATTTCTAAGTTTTCGGGATCTGCAAGGTTTTCGAGTTTAAAGAAACTTTCAACTTTAGCCACACCATCAGCGGTCAAGTTAACATTCTTATCTTTCTCATTAACCACAAAATCGCCTTCTTCTTCGATTTCTTCCTTCATAATGGCAGCCATTTTGGTTAATTCCGCACTTTCCTTACCACGGACCATCTGTCTTGCCAAAATATCGCAGGCTTCATAAAGTCTGGTGGATTTACCGCTTTGTCCGGAGATAATAAGTGGTGTCCTGGCTTCATCGATTAATACAGAGTCAACTTCATCGATAACAGCATAATGAAGTCCCCGTTGTACCAGCTGTTCTTTATAAATAACCATGTTGTCCCTTAAATAATCAAAGCCCAATTCATTATTGGTAGCATAGGTTATATCACAGGCATAAGCTTCTCTTCTCTGGTCATTATCAAGACTGTTTAAAATAACACCAACTTTAAGTCCTAAAAATTCATGTATCTGACCCATCCATTCGGAGTCACGTTTTGCCAGGTAATCATTAACAGTTACAATGTGTACTCCTTTGCCTTCCAAAGCGTTTAAGTAAGCCGGAAGGGTAGAAACCAAAGTCTTACCTTCACCGGTTTTCATTTCTGCGATTCGGCCCTGATGGAGGATAATACCACCCATTAACTGAACACGGAAATGTCTGATTCCCAATACCCTTTTAGCTGCTTCCCTTACAACTGCATAGGCTTCCACCAAAAGGTCATCCAAGGTTTCACCATTTTTAAGTCTATTCTTAAATTCAATTGTTTTATTTCTTAATTCAGCATCGGAAAGATTGACCATGGTCGGTTCAAGTGCTTCGATTTGATCCACTATAGGTATAACCAGCTTTAATTCTCTTTCACTGTGTGTACCAAATATCTTAGTTATAAAGCTCATATTCGTTTCACTCCTGTTTATTCTATTCATTCAGTAAATGATAATAACTTCCCACTTTAAGTTATGTTTTAACAGTTCAACCTATATTGTATCATTTACACCGCTACTATTCAACACTTTTCGTAAAGTATATCCGTTTGGCGAGGAATTATTTCCTTTTTATAGGAATTTAAGAAAATTACCACTATTTAATTAATAACCCTGCCTCAGTCAGACCTTCGCTGTTTTCATAATTTTACAGCTAAGCTGGCACGCGGTTACTCAATGCCAAATACCCTTGGTTCCTTCTATACAGCCTTTGTAGTTTTTTATGAAAAAAGGCTGCACTATAACGCTCTATTAAAAAAAGGGGGCTATGACAGCCCCCAATACAACAAGGATAATATTACATCTCTTATTGTCTTACTAATGACACCATTACCAGCGGTTTAATGTTCCGGTTCGATTAAACCATAGGTATTACCTTTACGTTTATACACAACATTCACTTCATCTGTCTCTGCATTACGGTATACAAAGAAATTATGTCCTAATAATTCCATCTGCACGCAAGCTTCTTCTGGATCCATAGGCTTAATAGCAAATTTCTTAGTCCTGATAATTTTAATGGAATCGTCTTCTTCAAAATCATCATCCATAAAAGCCTGATTTAAATTAGCTGCTGCCTGTTTTTTCTCTATTATTTTGTTCTTATATTTTCTTAATTGGCGTTCAATTATTTCTTCTACCAAATCAATGGAAACATACATATCATTACTGGTTTGTTCTGCACGTACCATGCTTCCCTTCATAGGAATTGTTACTTCAATCTTCTGCCTTTCTTTTTCTACACTCATAGTTACATGGATTTCAGTATCAGGAGTAAAATATCTCTCTAGTTTGCCGATTTTCTCATAAACAGCAGTCTTAAGACCCTCTGTCACTTCAATATTTTTACCGCTAATTATATAACGCATAATAATCAACTCCTTTTAACTTTCTTTTATAACTTTGTATCAATATTATATCACAAATTGCCAAAGGTGACAAGCTATTTAAAGGAATGAGATAATCCGTTTTTATATTTATCCTTGTTTTTACGAATTCACCTATTATTTTTTTCAATTATGATATAAATCTCAATTTTTCAGTCCTCTTTCATTAATTGTACAACATATTTCTTATTTATTTGACAATAATGTTTTATTGCGACAATCTGTCAGATGGTACAACTATTTCCATTTTTATCATTACTTACAAAACAAATATTCGCGCTTGACAGCCTGTCCTTTTTCCACAGTGGTGTCATTTACCTGTGGATAATGTGGATAACTCAGTGCATAACTTCTTTTTCGAATGAAATCAGGTCTTCTGGATGTGGATAACTTTTGGATAAATGCACAGGCGTTTCAACTCTTCCCCCTGTGTGTATAAACACATATAACCATTTTGTGCAGTTTGTATACCCTATAATTTGTCAAGGGTATTATTTTCAAATATAATCCTATATTTTGTAAAAAAACAATTTAATTAATTTCAAACAATTTTCTAAACATTTTACTACTTTTATTATTATGTCTAATATTAACTGATAAATTCAATAACATTTTCCAACATAACGTTACACTATTCGCTCTCAGGGAGTATAGGTTGCGCTCCTTGGTACCATTAAAATTCGGAGAACTTTCTATAAATTAAAAAATGCTGACTATGTAATTTACATAATCAGCATAATCTTGTCTATTCATTTAGTGCATAACTCTTCTTGCTTTATATGGAGTACGGTAATTGTAATTGGATACCTTAATACCGTCTCTTGGATTACTTGCATGAACAACCTTGCCGCCGCCGATATACATTGCAACGTGACTGACACTTCCGCCGCTGTTACGATAGAAAATCAAATCGCCTGCCTGAAGATTGCTTAAACTTACTTCCTTGCCAGCAGATTGTGACTGGCTGCTGGAGGTTCTTGAAATACTATAACCAAAATGCGAATAGATTGACTGTACAAATCCGGAGCAATCGGTTCCGCCTGTCAAGCTTGTCCCACCATACACATATGGATTACCTACAAAATTAAGTGCATAATTGGCAACTTCACTTCCTGAGGAAGAACTACCGCTATTGCTGTCTGTATTATTATTGGAACTGCTGTTATCGGTACTGCTATTATTGGAAGAATCATTTCTGGTCTGCTCATTATTTTCTGCCTTATTCTCAGCTTCTGCTTTATCCTGAGCTTCCTTTTGCCTTTGGGCTTCCTGTTCTTTCGCAAGTTGTTCCAAACGATCCGCTTCGGCTTTCTTCGCTTTTTCTTCTGCTTCTAATTTCGCTTTTTCTTCTTCAATGGAAATAGCATATTTAAATTCCACTTCTATCTTAACTAAATCCTTGGATACAAATCCGGTTATCTGATCTTTGGCTCCGCTTCCGTCGGAATCGTCTTCATCTATTAAGATTTCTACCCATTCATTATATTCATTAACTATGTAATATTTTTCACCCTGAGGTATTAATGCAACAATATCGGTATCGGTTCCCTGACCTTCTCTCACACGAAGAGTTTCCGTATCGACTATGACATATTTGCTTGCTACTTTGTCAATCAGTTTTTCTGCCTCTTCACCAATGGCTAAAAATTCTGATTTAATATATCCGTCCACCTTACCGGATTTAATTTTGACCCAATCTCCTTGGGTTTCAAGGATGTCTGCTGCACAGCCCGGATATAACTTACCTACGACTTCACTTTCCTGGTCTGGCTTGCTTCTTATATTAACATAACTACTCTCACTCGCAATTGAGATTCCCAGGTTAGCATAGGGCGATTCTACTTTTGTAATATCTGTAGCACTTAATTTAACCGCTTTCTTGCTCTCATTAGAAAGTGTTTCCATTAGTTTTTCTGCACTTCCGGTCTTTTTATCTGCCGTAGCCGTATAATAATTATCCAAAACAGGAGTTATTCCTGCAATTCCTTTATCCGATGTACTCGTTGCCGCTTTCGCTGTAACACTAAAACTTAAGGAAAGCAATATTGCTGTGGCACATAAGGATGCTTTGACAGCCATTCCCTTCATCATTTGATAAGTGACCTCCTTGTAATTCATACGAATGTAATAAAACATTCATAATAAGCCATCATATGTTTCATTTCTCTATTAAATGTTACAATTCTATTAAATACACTGAGGTCATTATATCAAATCATTCTACTCCTGTCAACCGAAATATGGCAAATCTATGTCATTTTTTTATCCATATTCACTAAAAGTTACGCTTATTTTCTAAGTTTTCATGCAATTTACTTAATTATAATGTATTTAAGTACTTTTCTACGCCTGTAATGGAATTTGCTCCATCGGAAGCTGCTGTAATTATCTGCCTTAACTCTTTTGTACGGACATCTCCAGCTGCAAATACGCCGGGAATATTGGTCTCACAACTTTCACCCGCTATTAAATAACCACTTGGATCAGCCTCAATAGCAGTTTTATATACCGAAGAGTTTGGTATGTTGCCTACGGCAATAAAGACCCCGTCCACCGGCAGTTCTGTTGAATTTGCCGTTTTAAGATTCTTAACCGTTATGTTCTCTACCTGTTCCTTCCCTGCTATTTCATCTACCACGCTGTCCCATATAATCTCCACATTTTCCATGGATACTAATTTATTGATATAGCTTCTGGCAGCCCTGAATTCGTCCCTGCGGTGAATTACATATACTTTTTTGCATAATCTTGCCAGGAAAATGGCATCCTCCACAGCGACATCCCCGCCGCCGATTACAGCAGTTACTTTATTTCGAAAGAATGCTCCGTCACAGGTTGCACAATAGGAGACTCCCATGCCGGCCAGTCTTTCCTCACCTTTAACGCCTAACTTACGGGGATTGGCACCAGTTGCAATAATAGCTGTTTTACTTTTATATACGGTGTCATTATCCAGAGTTATGATCTTAAGACCGTCTTCAACACGGAAATTAATAACCTCACCGGTGATGAACTTCATGTCCATACGGTCGCAATGCTCCCTAAATTTAGTACCAAGCTCAAATCCGCTTATGCCAGGTATCCCCGGATAGTTATCTACCTCATAAGTATTAATGATCTGACCGCCGCTCATGGGTGCTTTTTCAATTATTATAGTATCTAATTCCGCTCTTCCGGCATACAGTGCAGCTGCAAGTCCTGCCGGACCGGAACCTATTATTATTACATCATAAATCTTATCCATAATCCATATCCTCCATTCTTTACATACATTTTTGCTTTCATGTATATCCTTTAAACCAATCCTATGTTATAATAAAATCAGGAATCACTGTTATAAGGAATTTGTTTAACTATCTGGATATTATATTATAACACATTATATTGCATATTAAAATTCCTATTCATTTGTAATAACTACTTCATACTGGGAATCAGCTATAAGTAGGAAACTATGCAGCTTTGGGTTGGATATTCCATTAATGTGTATTTCAATGCTTTTGCTGCCTTCCGGGTAGATTTGGCTTAGAAACTATATTAATTGCCTGGTATGCCATTAGAATGGTTTGGTTTCGTTATTACCTGAATGGAATGATTTAATTAGGGGGAGTACATATGGATATTGCAATGTTATCAATTTTACAAAGTCAATCCCAACTTACAACCAATGTAAGTACTGCTGTGCTTGGAATGAATCTGGATACGGTGGAACAATCAGCAGATAACCTGATAAAAATGATGGAGCAGTCTGTCAATCCAAATATAGGGCAGAACATAGATATCAAGTTATAAATGCGGTTGTTTTAATCTGAAACCTCGTACTAACGGACAGCTTCTGGTTATTACATATGAGCTGCCAGCAATAGACAAAACACAGCCCTGCCTAAAGATTAGGCAGGGCTGTGTTTTGTCTATGTTAGCAAATATTTATAGCATAATATTTAATACAGGTGCTAATTCTTTTTTCCTATCCCTACCCTTTAAACTTCAGGAAGGAAAAGATACGAACAATTGCATAAAATTTCTCGCCGCTTTGTTCCTGTACCTCTGGTACATACATTTCATTCACAATCATAAGAGTTACGCATATGACAATACCTATAATTAAGCTGATTGTAATCAGCCGTCTCTTTTTGACCGGTTCCTCATAATGTGTGGTTTGCAGACCTAAGTCCCCTTCTTCGGTATAATATTCCATCTCAGGCTGGGTATTCCTTACACCATTTTTGCTGAATATGCCTTTTATATAATCCCATCTTCCGGAATTTTTAGCTATGGTCCGGAATACCACAAACGCTAATGCCGTTGTAATCAGAGCTGTTAAACCATAAGCCCGGATAATAGTACCTAGGTTCATATTATCAAGAAGACCTGAATTCATTGATTTAATCAGTTCATCCGCATTATACTGATCCGAACCGTAAAAGGCTTCTAATACTTTGAACAGAATAGGATATACTGCCATTACCACCACTGAGGTCCCGTTTATTACAAAGTGTACAATCATGGTGGCAAGAATGGAATTCGTTGCTTCTATCAAAAGGGCAAAAACAACTCCCATAGCAAACGCATAGGAAAACTGATTCAGATTGCCATGGATGATTCCAAATAAAAATCCGCTAAGGAATATTCCTTTTAGTGGGCTTATTTTGCTGTATTCATTGTAAAATATTCCACGGTAAACGGATTCTTCCAGAATACAGGGTATAAAAGCAATCATAATAAGGCTTAGGAAAAATCCATTCCTGGATACGATATTATTCATAAAATCCGTTGTATCATTCTGCACATAAAGCATGGATATTGCATTAATCAGATTCATCAGTGGCGAAATCAGATATGCAAATATAATTATCAGTATAATATTAGAAACTCTAATCTTACGGAACCTGATAGCATGGGCAACATCAACCTGCTGGGACATAAGATAAACTGCTGAGGGAATAATCAGTATCAGCTGGGATATCAATAGCACAATAAAATAATTATCTGTATAGCCCATAATCCATGTATTAATAAAAGAACCCGCTATGGATAACAGAACCGTGGCCAAAAATACCCGGTTCACTGATTTTACTCTATTCATTAAGCTTTACTCCTGCTCTTTGTCATCTATTTTCTTAACCAATACATTTAACCAAACTTCTTCTCCCCGTTCATTTCTGACATCGGGGGTTTTCCAGATATCAATTAACCCAAGTTCGGAAAATCTATTAATTATATCTTTCATTTCTTTTGTTTTAAAATCGTTGAAATACCGTCCGTTACGAAATCCTGAGAATTCTCCATGTTTAAAGGACATATATAATACACCGCCCGGTTTTAAGCATTTGATTACCTTGACGAAAATATCTTCAAATTCATCCGGTGTTGTATGTAATAAAGATGCACATGCCCAAATCCCGTCGAATACTTCATCAAAATCCAGTTCAGAGAATTGCATCTGTAGAACATCCTGTCCGATATGTATAGAAGCCAGTTCACACAGTTCTTTCGACCCATCAACCGCAGTTACCCCAAAGCCTCTTTCAATCAGGTATAAGCTGTCTCTCCCAGAACCGCAGCCTAAATCCATAATTTCTCCGCCCTCTGGTAAATAACCAATAAACTTATCCAGAATATCTCCCATATCTAATTCTACTGTACTTTCAAAGTATAAATTCGCGTACTTACTATAATAGTCTATCGAGTCCAACAAAACCCATCCTTTCAATTCAATACGTTTATATAACAAACCGGTATTATTTATTATTACATTAAAATTTATTTGTTAATCTGCAATAGTATTATTATAACAGACAATCTGTGAAATATCCAGTTAATTACGTCAAAAATATAACTGCCAATATTTAAGAAACCGGCAGAGCCGGTTTCCCTTACTTTCCGCTAAATACTAAACGTATTATAATGCTGCAATTGCTTCAATTTCAATTAATACATCCTTAGGAAGCCTTGCCACTTCCACACAGGATCTGGCAGGACAGTTATTGGTAAAGAACCTGGCGTAAACTTCATTCATTGCTGCGAAATCTTCCATATTCTTAATAAATACCGTTGTTTTTACTACATTATCCAGACTGGTGCCGCTGGCTTTTAACAGCTCAGACAAACTTAGCAAAACACGTTCCGCCTGTACCTTTATATCACCTTCTACCAAGATTCCGTCTTCCGGATTAATGGGTATAACACCGGATGTATAAATCATATTGTTTATCTCTATCGCTTGGGAGTAAGGACCGATTGCCGCAGGTGCTTTGGTTGTGCTGATTACTTTTTTCATACTTATTTACCTCCGTAAGGTTATTTTTCCTATCATTTAACAATTATATACCAATTGTACAAGGATTTCACTATTTTTATGAAGAAACTTTAACCCTGAAAATAATAGTTGTATCATAATAAATAAAACAATGGTATAATAAATGGTAAAGAAAGAAAATAAAATTTTCATATTTAGTTATCGAACATAAGGAGCAATACTATGTACAGTTTTAAAAGCCGTGTCCGTTACAGTGAAATTGACAGGGACAAAAAAATGGATATGTATTCCATAATTAATTATTTTCAGGATTGCAGTACATTTCAATCTGAAGATATTGGTATGGGACTGACATATTTGGAGAAAAATAAACGTGTCTGGTTAATGAATGCATGGCAGATTATCGTAAACCGTTTCCCTGCCCTTGGTGAAGAGATCACTGTATCTACCTGGGCTTATGATTTTAATAATATGTACGGCTACAGGAATTTTCTTATTGAAGATTCCAAGGGACTAGTAACAGCCGCCGCTAATTCCATCTGGGTGTATATGGATACGGAAAGCTTACGTCCTGTCAAAGTTACGGAAGCAGATGTCAGAGACTATCATCCTGAACCGAAATTTGATATGGATTATGCTCCCCGCAAGATCACTCTGCCTAAAACCTTGGAACCCTTAACAGGTTTTTTGGTTACCCGATCTAATATTGACACCAATGACCATGTCAACAATGGGCAATATATTAAAATGGCAGAGGAGTTTTTACCGGCAGGTTTTGCAATCGGACAGATGAGGGCAGAATACAGGATGTCAGCTGTTTTAGGGGATGTCATTGTGCCTATGGTCTGTAAAGAAGATACTACCTATACCGTGGTGCTGGCCAACACAGAAGGAAAGCCCTTTACGATTATTGAATTTAAACAACAGGAGGTTTTATGATAAAATTAGGTGAAGTACAAACTCTGGAAGTGATAAAAACCACAGATTTCGGAATTTATCTTGCCGAAGAAGGAAGTGACGGCAATACACCGGAATTTACAGCAGTGAATAAACCGGCTGTTTCATGGAAAAATCCCTACGGGACCAACCATGGGCGTTCTGACAAGACCGCCCGGCAAAAAATCGATACCAGCAAAGTCCTGCTGCCAAAAAATCAGGTTCCGGCAGGTGTTAAGATAGGAGATCCACTAGAGGTATTTATATATAAGGATTCGGAGGACCGTCCTATAGCCACCACTTCTATCCCTGCTTTAACCTTAGGAAAAACTGCTCTTTTACGTGTGAAGGAAGTTACAACCATCGGAGCCTTCTTAGAATGGGGACTGGCTAAGGATTTATTGCTGCCCTTTAAAGAACAGACTGCAAGAGTCCACACCGGAGAAGATGTGGTCGTTTCTCTTTATATTGACAAAAGCGAACGGCTATGCGCAACGATGAAAGTATACAATTACCTGGACTGTAATTCCCCATATAAAAAGGATGACCGTGTAATCGGCTCTGTTTATGAGATTCTTGAAAACTTTGGAGCCTTCGTGGCAGTAGACAACCGATACTGCGCCTTAATCCCCACAAAAGAACTACACCGCCCCTTAAAAGTAGGCGACAGCGTAGAAGCCAGAGTTACCCAGGTAAAAGAAGATGGTAAACTGGATTTAAGTCTCCGCGAAAAATCCTATGTACAGCTGGATTCCGATGGAGAAATGATATTTGAAAAATTACAGAATGCCGGCGGCTTCCTTCCCTACCACGATAAATCTGATGCCGAAGCAATCAAAGCCCACTTCAACTTAAGTAAAAATGCTTTCAAGCGTGCCATCGGAAGACTTATGAAAGAAGGTCGCATCACCATATCGGATACAGGCATTACTCAAGTGAAGGAATAATATAAAGCAGGATAATAACTGTCTATAAAAGAATAAAGAGTCTGGCTCGCCAGACTCTAGCTTTGACGCGCTGTCACATCAGTAATACTTTCCTATTAAGGGTCCTGGGCATCCTGTCGGTCGTGTCTTTATTTTACAGGATAGTTCAGAGAGCTTTTCTGTAAAATAAAAAACTTGATAAAATCAGCTCCAAAGCCTAACTGGAACCTATGATTATGATATCCTTCATATATTCCGAAGCTGATTTTATCAAGTACCCAATACAAACAAAACTGCAAAGTTTTTATAAATTTAAAATTATTTTAAATAACTAATTCTATTTATTGTCCAAAAATCTCATCTTAGGATTCTGATTATCCTTAAAAAACGGTTTTTGAACCTGAGATTCCTCATCTTTGTACAGACTGCCTAAATTATTAACCAATTTATCCTTGCAAGCCTTGCAAAACCTACCGGTCCTAATCATGGTTCCGCAATTTTCACATTCTATTCCCACTACGGAATCCTCTGAAAATGCCAGTCTCTCTTCCCTGATCCACTTTTGGATCTGCATGGTGGAAACCTCGTTTTCTTCTGCTACCTCCTGCATTCCTGCTCCGGGGTGATTATAAATATATTCCTTTACTACCGCAAATTTTTCGTCCAGTGCTTTTAGACAGGCATTGCATAATGGGGGCATTCCGCTGATATAATTATATAACTTGCCGCAATTTTTACAATTTCGTACATCCATATCTTCATCCTCCTTAGAATCCTTTACCAATACATACACTTAGAAAGTAAACTTCGTCAATACCGTTTTTCGTTAATATATTTGTACAGGCTTCAATGGTGCTTCCTGTGGTATAAATATCATCGATCAGCATTACCTTATGTATTGGGACTGCAAATAAATCGCCTTCCTTCTCTGAATACGTAAATGCTTTTTCCAAATTTTTTAATCTTTCTTTATCATTTAACAATTTCTGAGGCAATGTCTTTTTATCTCTTTGCAAAAGATGAGATAATACTGTTATATTTAACTTACTTCCAATACCCCTGGCAAGGATATCCGCTTGATTATAGCCCCGCATTATCTGCTTGCTTTTATGAACTGGAATAGGTATTAATACATCCGGAGCAATACTTTCTATCTCCTTACCATACCGTTTTATTATCTCATCAATATAAAAATCACTATATTCTCTTCTTCCATGATATTTAAAATCTGATATGGATTTCTTCATGGAAGCATCGTATACCCATAAAGCATACCCTTTGACATAATGATGGTTTTTTGTCTCACAATCATGGCAATATTCCTTTTCTTCTGAAATGATAGGTTTACTGCACTTTTTACATCGAGGTTCTTCCACTGGATTTAATTTTAGTTTACAAGGCGGACATACCAATTCCCCCCTGGGGCTGACTATTTCCCCACAAATTGGACATCTTCTTGGATACAATACATCATAAATTGCTTTTATCAAAACTTCCCCCTGCCATTATCTCTCTCCCCAGTCCGTATTAGAATAGTTTCTCTGGATATACTCCCTGATCAATTAATTTGCGGAAGGATTCCACTACCAGCTGTTTATCTTCTTTATAGGTTACCCCAAACCACTTATCGTTGGAGGTTAGCACATGAACCACGGCATTGCCTTCCTTGACAAGCCTGCCTACTTCCTCAGGAAGTAAATACTCGGATTTTAATTCTTTGCCGTGTTCCTCTAAAAAGGTTACAAAACCTGATTTCAGTTCCTTTAAGAGACCTGTGGTGAACCCCCACATATTCATAGAAACGGAACAGTTTAAATCAATCTTAAGCTCTCCGCCCTTACCGTCAGAAGCTACTGCAATATCACCTTTTTGCTCTATTTCTCTGGTTTCCACAATATCAACCAGTAATCCCGCTTCATTCACTTTACATACGCCTCGGGTGACCGTACCATTATCACTTAAGGTATTTCCCAATATAAATCCGGCCATACAATAGTCGCTCTTATCCTCTGATTCAAGTCCTGCCAGATAATCATGGACTTTTACAAAAGCTTCCTTACCATAATAATCATCTGCATTAATAACCGCAAATGGTTCCTTTACCACACCCATGCAGCATAAAACCGCTTGTCCGGTTCCCCAGGGTTTTGTTCTTTCAGATGGTATGTCAAACCCTGACGGCAGATTAGTAAGCTCTTGAAAAACATAATCCACCTCTATTATTTTTGAAATCCGGTTACCGATGATTTCTTTAAAGTCCTCCTCAAGGTCTTTTCTTATAATAAAAACTACTTTATTAAAACCTGCTTTTATCGCATCATATATGGAATAATCCATTATAATCTCACCGCTTGGTCCAACCGGCTCCAATTGTTTGATTCCTCCATATCTGCTTCCTAGTCCTGCAGCCATTATTACAAGTGTTGTTTTTCTCATAAAGATCCCCTTTCATTTCCTGACTTTCCGCACTCTTAATTTTCTTATTATAATCTATCTTTTGTAGGATTGAAATAAGTCATTGTACTTAAATTTCCTATAATCAGGTATTTCCTATGTTTATTATGTCATTTTATCATATTATATATTAATTATAACTCAATTTTCCATAATTTGCACGAAAATATTTCGTACCAATTATTGGTATAGTTCTTTAATTCTTTCTGATAATCCTGAATATCTTCTTTGTTCACTCTCATTATCAATCATCAGCTGGACCATATTCTGGCTCCCTACTATTGTTACACAGTTTTTAGCTCTGGTCACGGCTGTATATAAAAGATTCCGGTTCATTAACATCTTAGGTCCAGTTAATAATGGCATTACTACCGCAGGATACTCACTTCCCTGAGATTTGTGGATGGTAATTGCGTAAGCCAGCTCCAGTTCCTCCAATTGATTAAAGGTATATTCCACCATTCTGCCTTCATCGAATTCAACCGTTACCTGTTCTGCAAATAGATTGATTTCCTTAATAATTCCGGTATCACCGTTAAAAATACCGGTTCCATTCTCTGTTGTTATGTCATACCGGCTTTTTATTTCCCAGGTTAGCTGATAGTTATTCTTTATCTGCATGACCTTATCGCCTTCTCTGAATATATAATTATGATATTCCTTTTCTTTTTTATCCGGAGAGGAAGGATTTAAATACTGCTGTAATACCTGGTTTAATCGCTCTACACCTAATTCTCCTTTTCGCATAGGCGTCAGAACCTGAATATCGAATGTAGTTGCATTAACATACTTTGGCATTTTATCACGTACCAGAGCGACGATGACCTGAATAATAGCGGTAACCTCCGATCGCTTTAAGAGGAAAAAGTCCTTACTTTTGTTATCCAGATTGATCTGTTCACCGGCATTGATTTTATGTGCATTGACAATAATATCACTTTCCGTAGCCTGGCGGAATATCTTAGTCAGCTTAACTACATTAAAATGATGGGAATTAATGATATCTTTTAATACATTGCCAGGACCGACGGACGGAAGCTGATTGATATCACCTACTAAAATCAGTCTTGTACCCACGGTTACCGCCCTAAGCAAAGCATGCATCAGGCTGATATCCACCATAGACATCTCATCGATAATAATCACATCTGTCTCTAGAGGATTTCCTTCGTTCCTCTCAAATATTAATTTATTTTCAATATCACCGGACATTTTAGAGATTTCTAACAAACGGTGAATCGTCCTGGCTTCATATCCTGTGGTCTCCGTCATTCGCTTGGCAGCCCTGCCGGTAGGAGCGGCTAATAATAAATCCATACCCTCCGCTTCAAAAAAGCGGATAATTGCATTAATCGTAGTAGTTTTACCGGTTCCCGGACCACCGGTAACAACAACCAGTCCATTTCTAGCTGCTTCAACCACTGCTGTCCGCTGGAGGTCATCCAGCTCGATTTGAAATTGCTTTTCAACAGCTGATAATCGATGGTTAATTTCCGTTAGAGACAAATCATATTTTATATTCAGATCACAGAGCATCTTTGCAGAGTTTAATTCCAGATAAAATAAACTGGCACCGTAAATCTGCTTCATTCCTTCGCTTTCTCTGATCATGATTTTCTTATTCATGGCTAAATCGATGATATGGTGTTCCATACCGCTTATATCTATACCCAGCATTTCGGCTGTTCTAGCCTTTAGTACATCCTCAGGCAGAAATACATGTCCCCCCGAACTTGCCTGTAAAAGAACATACAAAATACCAGCCTTAATCCGGTAATCCGAGTCAGTACCGATACCGACTTTTGCTGCAATTTCATCTGCCAATTTAAAACCGATACCGCTTATATCTTCTGCCAGTTTATACGGGTTTTCCTTCACAATTTGATACATCTTTGCGCCGTATTCTTTATAAATCTTAACCGCCAGAGCAGTGGTGATGCCATATTGCTGAAGAAACAGCATGGCTCCCCGCATATCCTTTTTATCATCAAACTGTTTGGCAATCTCTCTTGCCATATGTTCACTGATTCCTTTTACTTCCGAAAGCCGTTCCGGTTCTTCTTCGATAATACGGAACGTATCTTTTTTAAACCTTCTTACAATTCGGGCAGCCAGTGCATTTCCTATCCCTTTGATGGCTCCGGAACCTAAATACCGTTCTATGGACTCTAAATCTTCCGGTTCCATAAATTCATAACTCTGAACCTGAAATTGCTCTCCATATAGCTGATGTGCCGTATAACTGCCGGTGGCTTTGATAAATTCCCCTTCTCCGATAAAAGTAAATGTGCCTACACAGGTCATTTCCACTTCATCATTGACCAAAGTTAATACCGTATATCCGTTCTCAGCATTACGGAACACTATTTTATCTACATACCCTTCTAATATCTCAGACAATTTATTTACCACCTCCTTGTCAGGCCTTTAAGCAGCCACAGCAAACTTGCGTGCTGAGAAATACCTTTTAAATAAAACATCGCCCCAAACAGTAATAATAACGCCTAGAAGGAGTGCTAAAACCCTAATCTAGCGTAACACAGTACCTTTTCATAAGGCATCTATATTACAAGTAATCTTATAGATTCGGGTCAGTCAAATTCTCTAGGCGTAATTAAATCTCTAATCTGGGACGTGTTATGTATCTTTATTTATTTCTCTTCATGGATTCATAGAGCATTTGAGCTATGCCTAAACTTCCGGTTTCCGTCGCATCGTCAGCATATTGTTCCGTAAGCATGTCTCCAAAATAATTCAGATATTCATTTTTTTCCCCATTATCAGGTACTGTTTTTTTCATCTCTTTAAACATCTGCTCAATGAAATAGGACTCAAAACTTTTGCAGACATCCATCAACTCTTTGTCAGAAGAATTATCAAAATTATCCTTTAATTTATCTTCCAGTTTATTTGTCTTAGCTGAGGTATTCAGTGTGGTTTTGTCCATGCCAAATAAAGGATCATTACCGATTGCTATGCTCATAAACTTCTTACCTCCTCATTATCTGCGTAAATTATTAGCCTGCTGCAGCATTTCATCTGCTGCTGTTATTGTCTTTGAATTCATCTCGTAAGCTCTTTGAGCAACAATTAAATCCACCATCTCATTCACAGCCTGTACATTGGAGCCTTCCAGATATCCTTTTTTAATAACACTTTTCTTAAGATTAGCATCTTCGGACTCAAGTCTTGGAGTCCCGGAGGCAGGTGTATCCTTTAAGATACTGTCAGCAGTTTTTTCAAGTCCGGCAGGATTATTAAACTGGACAAGACTTATCTGGACACTCTTTGTATTCCCATTCTCATCGGGATATTCAATATTGCCACTCTCATCAATTTTTATTGATTGGGCATCGATATCAGGATCAAAGATAATCGGTGCACCCGTCGTATCCAACACCGGATATCCTTCGGAAGTAGCTAACATAAGACCATTGGTTCCCATAGATAAACCAAAAGAACCATTTCTTGTATATCCTATACTACCATCAGCAGTCTGAACACGGAAAAAACCATTGCCCTGAATAGCGAAATCATAGTCATTACCGGTTTGCTGGGTAGTTCCCTGAGTAAATTGAGATACAATAGCAGAATTTCTTACACCGAGTCCGGTCTGTATTCCAACCGGCTTTTCAGTTCCGTCGGCATTGGTGGATTTCTCCTGCAATGTCTGATATAACAACGATTTGAATTGGACACTTTCTTTTTTGTATCCGGTGGTATTAATATTAGCTAAGTTATTGGAAATGGTATCAACATTGGTTTGCTGTGATATCATACCAGTAGCAGCTGTCCACAATGAACGCATCATAGGCTTACATCCTTTCTTTTGTTATTGCTTTATTATCAAATCTTGCCGACTGAATTAGCCGCAAGGTCTAAAGTACCGTCTACTGTCTGGATTACCTTCTGATTTGCCTCATATGCTCTGCTAACAGCTATCATATCAATCATCTCTGAAATAACATTAACATTGGATTGTTCTGTATAACCCTGTCTAATGGCTGCCGTTCCATTCACTGTGGTAGCACCTTCAACAGGCACATACATACTGTCACCCTGTTTTTTGAGGTAATTATAATCCTCAAAGTCCGTTGTTGTAATCTTATCTACATAAACTCCATCGGCATAAATGGAACCATCTGTATCTATGGCAATATTACCGGCATCCACAGGGATTGTGATTTCTCCGCTTTCACCCATTAGAGAGTTCCCATTGACATCCACTATTTTACCGTCCTGATTTCTTGTAAAGGAACCATCTCTGGTGTATTTCGTAACCTCATTACCATTCTCATCTTTCGTAGCGATCTTAAAAAAACCTTTGCCTTCAATTGCAAGGTCAAATGTATTACCGGTTTCTCTTAAAGATCCCTGTTTATAATCCGTATAGGTTTCACCCAATTTTACCCCCAGGTTCATTGTGCCTATGGGTCTGTCATTGTAGCCTTCCGAAGAGTCCTTGATCTTTAAAGTGAGAAAATCATTAAATGATTGGTTGGTAACACTGTCTTTTTTATATCCTACTGTCGCCGCATTGGCCAGATTATTAGAGATGATATCTAATCTCTTTTGCTCATTTGCCATTCCTGTCCAAGCTGTATATAGACCTCTTACCATATTTTACTCCTATCCTTCCCGTTGCCAGGGTATAAAAAGGTTGTTCAAATTTCAAGTCACTATCTATATATCGGCTAATCTCTCTTTCCACTTAAGAACTCTACGAATTTTCCTGTACCAATTGCTACTGCTGTCATAGGATCTTCGGCAGTCATGGTATTGATACCAGTTTTGGATTCGATTAATTCTTCCAAACCATATAATAAGCAGCCACCACCGGTTAAAACGATACCACGGTCTGCAATATCTGCTGCTAATTCCGGAGGGGTCTTTTCCAGAACACTGTGTACGGCTTCTACAATTTGGGAAGTTGTTTCTTTTAAAGCTTCTTCCGTTTCATCAGAAGTTACGGTTATGGTTTTAGGAAGTCCGGTAACTAGATTACGTCCTCTTACATCCATAGTCACTACTTCCGGTCTTTTGTAAGCAGATCCAATTTTAATTTTTATGTCTTCCGCGGTTCTTTCACCGATTAAAAGATTATGTTTCTTACGCATATATCTTACAATTGCTTCATCAAAATCATCTCCGGCAATTTTAATAGATGTACTTACTACTGTACCGCCTAAAGAGATTACTGCGATATCTGATGTACCTCCGCCGATATCTACAATCATGTTACCGCAAGGTCTGGAGATATCGATACCTGCACCGATAGCCGCTGCAATTGGTTCTTCAATGATTGCTACCTCTCTGGCACCTGCCTGGTAAGTTGCATCTTCAACAGCCTTTTTCTCAACTTCTGTTACGCCGCTGGGCACACATACGCTGATTCTTGGTTTACGAAAACGTTGTTTACCGACTGCTTTTTGAATAAAGTATTTAAGCATCTTCTCTGTTACGGTATAATCAGAAATAACACCCTGTCTCAATGGACGGACTGCTACAATATTACCTGGAGTTCTACCAAGCATTAATCTGGCTTCTTCCCCAATTGCTTTTATTTTATTGGTATCCCTGTCAAAGGCAACTACTGACGGCTCCTTTAACACTACACCTTTACCTTTTATATAAACCAAAACACTTGCTGTTCCTAAATCAATTCCAATGTCACTGCCTAACATAATTATCTCCTTTCACTTACCAGCTATATTCTGTCTGGGGACTTGTACCATTTAAGCTGCCCCGGACTTTATTCTATCCTTTTGTACAATGCTCTGTTTAAAGCATACTTCGTCTATACTCTGTATTGTATAATCTAATTTTTTCCAATACGCTGTCAATTAAACATACTTGATTATATTATATACATATTTTTGGAATAATTCAAAGGAAATTTTTTAAAAAATGAGGATTTGAGCTATTTTTAAGAAAGAATTAAGAATTGAGATTTTAGGCTGGTGTAAAACTAAAAGAATCAACTGTTTTTTCCAACACCAGGTATATCTTCTAAGTGTTTGATTATTTGTATAAGACAAGATTGGTATATGTGTCTGTTATACGGATGAAAACTTATATCTGCAAGAAGCAGAATCAAGAGAAATAAAAAAAAGAGCCTAAACCCAGTAAGTCTAAGGGTCTAGGCTCATATTTAATTAAGCAATGATTGTAGCAACTTTACCGGAACCAACTGTTCTACCACCTTCACGGATAGCGAAGCCTAAACCTTGCTCCATAGCGATAGGATGAATTAATTCGATAGACATTTCGATGTTATCGCCAGGCATGCACATTTCTGTACCTTCTGGAAGGTTGCAAACACCAGTAACGTCAGTTGTTCTGAAATAGAACTGAGGTCTGTAGTTGTTGAAGAAAGGAGTATGACGTCCACCTTCATCTTTAGTTAATACGTAAACCTGAGCTGTAAATTTCTTGTGGCATTTGATTGTACCTGGTTTGCAAAGAACCTGTCCTCTTTCGATTTCGTTTCTCTGAACACCACGTAAAAGTGCACCAATGTTATCACCAGCCTGAGCTTCATCAAGAAGTTTACGGAACATTTCGATACCAGTTACAACTACTTTACGAGTTTCTTCTTTAATACCAACGATTTCAACTTCTTCAGATACATGAAGAACACCACGTTCAACACGGCCTGTAGCAACAGTACCACGACCTGTGATGGAGAAAACGTCTTCAACTGGCATTAAGAAAGGTTTATCTGTTTCTCTCTGAGGATCAGGAATCCAGGAGTCAACAGCGTCGAATAATTCGATGATTTTATCTCCCCATTCGCTTGAAGGATCTTCAAGAGCTTTAAGAGCAGAACCTTGGATGATAGGTGTATCATCGCCAGGGAATTCATATTCAGTTAATAAGTCTCTGATTTCCATTTCAACTAATTCAAGAAGTTCTGGATCATCAACCATATCACATTTGTTCATGAATACAACGATGTAAGGAACACCTACCTGACGGGATAATAAGATGTGCTCTTTTGTCTGAGCCATAACACCGTCTGTAGCAGCAACAACAAGGATAGCTCCATCCATCTGAGCAGCTCCTGTAATCATGTTCTTAACGTAATCGGCATGTCCTGGGCAGTCAACGTGAGCATAATGTCTGTTCTTTGATTCATACTCAACGTGAGCTGTAGAGATAGTGATACCTCTTTCTCTTTCTTCCGGAGCCTTATCGATCTGGTCGAATGCTACTGCCTGGCCAGTTCCTAATCTTTCATGAAGAGTTTTAGTAATTGCAGCTGTTAATGTAGTTTTACCATGATCTACGTGACCAATGGTTCCGATATTACAATGTGGTTTGTTTCTTTCGAACTTAGCTTTAGCCATTTTATAAAGTCCTCCTTTAAATAAATGCTCTTGATAAGCATGTGCTTATTTGCATTGCCTTTTAAGGCATTGCCCATTTTGGGCTATTGGGTTTGTCTTATATGCCTAATTATATTTCAATTTAGAAATATTTTCAAGCTAAATTAATGAATCACACAAAGTTTTTGTGCATTATTCATTTTAAACTAATAATAAATCATTACCTTTACTATACCAGTCACAATGGCTCTTACGAACCATTGTGAATTGGCTGGTTTTTAAGATTAATTTTTGCCTTTTGCTGCCAGAACTTTTTCCTGAACATTCTTAGGAACTGGTTCGTAGTTTGAGAAGAACATGGAATAAGCACCACGACCCTGTGTTCTGGAACGAAGGGATGTTGAATATCCGAACATTTCAGACAACGGAACGAATCCTCTGATTAACTTGGTTCCGTTAATATCTTCGGATCCTTCGATACGCCCACGACGGGAACTGATATCACCGATAACATCACCCATGTAATCATCCGGAACAGTTACTTCTACTCTCATGATTGGCTCAAGAAGAACAGCGCCTGCTTTGTGCATCGCATCTTTAAATGCCATGGAACCGGCAATCTTAAATGCCATTTCGTTGGAATCGACTTCATGGTAAGAACCATCGTATACGGTAGCTCTGATACCAAGAACCGGATATCCGCCAAGAATACCTGCTTTGGAAGCTTCTTCAATACCTGCACCAACTGCTGGGATGTATTCCTTAGGAATAGCACCACCGACAACGGTTGATAAGAATTCAAAAGTCTTCTCTGCATTCGCATCCATAGGCTCGAATTTAACTTTACAGTGTCCGTATTGTCCACGACCACCGGATTGTTTTGCATATTTACTGTCAACTTCAACTGCTTTGGTAAAGGTTTCCTTGTAAGCAACCTGAGGTGCACCTACGTTAGCTTCTACTTTGAATTCTCTTAAAAGTCTGTCTACGATAATTTCAAGGTGGAGCTCACCCATACCTGCAATAATAGTCTGACCAGTTTCTTCATTGGTATAGCATCTGAATGTAGGATCTTCTTCTGCAAGTTTTGCAAGAGATTCACCCATCTTATCCTGTCCGGCTTTTGTCTTAGGTTCGATAGAAACTTCGATAACCGGTTCAGGGAATTCCATGGATTCAAGGATAACAGGTGATTTTTCATCACAGATTGTATCACCGGTTGTGGTTATTTTGAAACCAACTGCGGCTGCGATATCTCCTGAATATACTTTTTCAAGGTCTTCTCTCTTATTAGCGTGCATCTGTAAGATACGTCCAACACGTTCTTTCTTTCCTTTTGTAGAGTTAAGTACATAAGAACCGGAGTTTAATGTACCGGAATAAACTCTAAAGAAAGCAAGCTTTCCTACGAAAGGATCGGCCATAATCTTAAATGCCAATGCTGCGAAAGGTTCATCATCAGAAGATCTTCTGTGAACTTCGTTACCATCATCATCAACACCCTTAATATCAGGGATGTCAGTAGGAGCTGGCATGAATTCAATAACAGCATCCAGTAACTTTTGAACGCCCTTATTCCTGTATGCGGAACCGCAGGTAACAGGGATAAGTTTTACATCTATGGTTGCTCTTCTAAGAGCAGCTTTTAATTCTTCTGTAGTAGGTTCTTCACCTTCTAAGAATTTTTCGATTAATTCATCATCTGTTTCACAGATTAATTCGATCATTTCAGCTCTGTATTTATCAGCTAATTCCTTCATATCATCCGGAATCTCTTTTATTGAAATATCTTCGCCCTTATCATCATTGTAATAATAAGCTTTCATTTCAAATAAATCGATAACACCGATAAAGCTGTCTTCCTTACCGATTGGTAATTGAATCGGTACAGGAGTCTTGCCAAGTCTTGTTCTGATCATGCTTACTACGTTGTAGAAATCAGCACCGGAAATGTCCATTTTATTAACAAAGGCCATTCTGGGTACGTTATATTTATCAGCCTGACGCCATACTGTTTCAGATTGGGGTTCAACACCGCCCTTAGCACAGAATACACCCACGGCACTATCAAGTACACGTAAGGAACGTTCAACTTCTACTGTAAAGTCAACGTGTCCCGGTGTATCGATAATGTTGATACGATGTTCTAAAGCACCAGGAATTTTCTTATGTTCAAATTCCTGAGTCCAATGACAGGTTGTGGCGGCTGAAGTAATTGTGATACCTCTTTCCTGTTCCTGCTCCATCCAGTCCATGGTTGCAGTTCCTTCGTGAGTATCACCGATTTTATAGTTTACACCGGTATAGTATAAGATACGTTCGGTAAGTGTTGTCTTACCAGCATCTATATGAGCCATAATACCAATGTTCCTAGTTCTCTCTAATGGATATTCTCTTCCAGCCAAGGAAATTCCTCCTTAATTCAAGTGGTTCACCCATTCGATCATAATCGATAACAGGTTATATCAATAATTTCATAGTAAAATGCAAAAAAATGCCGCTTCTGATAATATACCACTAACGGCAGTAATTATACTCCTAGTACGATCACTGCCAAAAGTTTTCCTATTATCTGTAGTCTTCTTACCAGCGGTAATGAGCAAATGCCTTATTTGCATCCGCCATTTTATGCATATCTTCTTTCTTCTTAACAGAGGATCCAGTATTGTTCGCTGCATCCATAAGCTCATTGGCTAATTTTTCTTCCATTGTCTTTTCTCCTCTTTTACGAGAATAAAGTGTAAGCCAACGAAGAGCCAAGGCCTGTCTTCTGTCCGGTCTAACCTCGATTGGTACCTGGTATGTTGCACCACCGATACGTCTTGCTTTAACTTCTAATACTGGCATGATATTGTTCATAGCTTCTTCGAATACTTCGATAGCTTCCTTACCAGTTTTAGCTGCTACTTTGTCAAATGCTCCGTATACGATCTTTTGTGCAGTACCTTTCTTACCATCTAACATAATGTTATTGATAAGTTTCGTAACAATCTTGCTGTTATAAATCGGATCTGCTAATACATCTCTTTTTTGTATATGTCCTTTACGTGGCACGTTTCTTCCCTCCTTAATAATCCTTATTGGAATCCAATAAGATTTTCTTAATTCATCGGTACTCACATAGCCCCAGAGTCTGGGTCAGTACGGGTATTCCCCATACTATCATTGTGTTCGCGCACAGTTTAACTCTCTTTCAAATCTATTCGTCCTTCTGAAAACAAGTTTCTTAAACGTCGGTGATAAAACGCAACCCTTAAAATTTTATCCGAAATCTGAAAATAAAAATTAACCCGGCACTTAATGATTAGTGAAAAAAACCTTTATATTACTTACCTGCTTTCGGTCTCTTCGCTCCGTATTTGGAACGGGCCTGTCTTCTCTTAGCAACACCTGCTGTATCCAGTGTACCTCTGACGATGTGATAACGGGTACCAGGTAAATCCTTTACCCTACCACCTCTGATCAGAACAACACTATGCTCCTGAAGGTTGTGACCTTCACCAGGGATATAGCTTGTTACTTCGATTCCGTTAGAAAGACGAACTCTGGCAATTTTTCTAAGAGCTGAATTAGGCTTCTTAGGAGTAGCTGTTCTAACTGCTGTACAAACACCTCTTTTTTGTGGTGATGAAACATCAGTTGATCTCTTATTCAAGGAGTTAAATCCTTTTTGAAGAGCTGGAGAAGTAGATTTCTTTTCTACTGTCTTTCTACCTTTTCTTACTAATTGATTAAATGTAGGCATTAATTTTCACCTCCTGATGATTATTAAAAATACTTGGGCTGCTGTTGGTTTTTGCTTGAATGCACATAAACATTGACGCAATATAAAATCGCGCTTACTGATTATACTTTATATTTTAAAGATTGTCAATAGTTTATAATTAATTCCTGTAACCATAAGGTTAAATCTCTGTAAAATAGCTAACGGATAGGGCAAAAACCACTTTCACAGTCTGCCTCCATAAGTTCCTGAGTCTCATCCACGTCAAATTTTGATAACAATTCATAATCAATGGGTTTTATGCTGTTTAAGCGTTTTTCATAATCCTCTTTGGTAGTCCTCTCAAAAGGCAGCAAGGGATAGGTTTCTTCATATAATGGAAGGAACGTAATGCCAACACCGCAGTCAAAATTATCATAAAGCCAATCAGCAACCTCCCCCCACTCCTGTTCCCTGACATGGACCGTTATGGAGGTATTATGATCTGTCCAGTTTAGCATAGATAACTTATATAGCTCAAGCTGTTCGATGGCACCTACATCATATTTTGTCCGACCCTCCGGTGCTTTTACTGGGAATTCTATTACTTTAATGGTACAGTTTTCATCTGTTTGCCCCACCTCATTATAGATAGGATAGCAGCCTTGCTTCTCAAGCATTTTATAGAGGGGGTCCGAGGTGGCAATCCGGACTCTGCGGATATAATAATTCGAATGTGCATAATGGATTCCGCTGCTTACGCAAGGAAGTGTTGATAAGGTTCCCTCCGGCTTTATGGTGGTCATTAAAGACGGGACAGGTATAGTTAGTTCCTCACAAAAACGCTTTCCCTCTTCATGGACCGTTTCCCTTAACTGTTTAAAAAGTCTGCCTAGTTCCTCATAACTCATACCGGTTTTATTCACCATATCCATAATACCGGTAAGGGATATGCCTACAATCCGGTCTTCCTCCATAACTTTATTCCACTCCGGCAGTTCTGCCTTAACCAGAGTCATCCTCAGGGCAACCCTAATAGAGAGCCTCAGGATTTTTTTAAGTTCTGCCACATCTAATTTATTATCCTCATCCACAAATGCAAGTAGATTATTCGTAGTCAGGTTGCAGCATTGCTTCGAACTTAATAAGATTTCTCCACAGGGATTAAGTCCTTTAAAAGTACCTTTTCTTCTCAAAGCTTCCTCTGCATTAATAAATCCCGGTTCACCGTTTATCCTGATAGACTCAAGGATTTCTCTGATTCTTTTAAGAGTAGGTTTACCCGTATAGATTACAGAATTATTACTCATTTTTCTATGGGAGATTTCCGTATCTTCCACCCAATTACCATCTACAACGGTGTAAATATTTTTTTTTGCATTAATTACTGCATCATCAGTTTCATCGCAGATAACCATCATGGCACTTCGCCTAACACCGCCGGACACCACATTTTCGCTGATTATTGTGGCAATATCAAGCATATCGATGGATTGTAGTTTACCGTTTTCATTTTTTAGTATTACTGAGTTGATTTTTTCAAACATTCTTTTTAAGGATTTATGACCGGAAGCTCTTCCGCCAAATCTGCGCAGTCTCTCACCCTCTGGTCTAACATAGCTGTAATCGATTTCTATTTTAACTATATCTTCGTACTCTTCTTTTGATATTAACTTAAAATATAGATCAAGAGCTTCACACCAGCCTTCTTTGCTGTCACCTACTGTAAGCCGGGCGGTTTTGCCATTGCCTGTTTTATCAGTCTTAGTATCTATAACAGTATTCTCCATTAAATCTTTCGGTGTCTGCCTGCGTATATCCGCATTATAAATGCCTTCTAATTTGACTTTTCTTACCCTTGGAAATAAGCCGATTAATTGCAAATCCAGACGGACACCCACACCGCAGCCTAACATCAGCAGATAAAATACATCGACAAAATCATGAAAGTTTTCTATTTCGGTAAAACAGCAATTATAATTAGAAAGCGGGTATTCCTTTACAATGTCGGTTCCGCCCATGTATAAAGTCCTTCCAGAGGTAAAAGTACGCAGATGAAAAAGGTTATCAAATAAAAGCTCTGCTTCCTTTTCTTCCGCTGCCAAATCGACAGCTATACCCTGTTTCTTTTTATAAGCGATTCCCAGGTCTATATTATACTCGGCAGTCCGAAGTACCGTTTCATACCAGTTTTCCCTTCTTTTTTTATCCTCTAAGTATCTTGAATAAGTCCTCAGATAAACAAACTCGCCGATTGGACTTAAGGGTGTCTTTTGATTTTTGTATTTATTTAAGAAATGTTCCGATAATATGTTTGCCATAGGTTTTCCTCCGAACTAAATAATTCAATACTATTATGATTCCATTGCCTTATATTTACTCTGTAAATTTAGGTCTGTTATCATACTTTCATTTGTGGAATATGTTTTTATATGTTTTTTAATGTTTTTTAATGTTTTTTATGTTTTTTAATGTTTTTTATGTTTTTTATGTTTGGTTTTTTATGTTCTTTCTGTTCTTTCTGTTTTACTTACGCATATTCAACACACTATATATTGTGTTGCTAATTATATCACCATACTATATATATGTCAATACAGATGAAATGTTACTAAAGCACAAAAGCTGCGTTGCAGTTGCAAATATATAACCAAGAGATTCTCCTTTTGATAATTCACGGGATCTTTTATAATCTATTAACCAATACAAAAAAGGTATTGAAAAGTTTAGTTCATTTTTCAATACCTTGATTGCATATTTTCTTCCTAAATCAATTATTACCCTGTAAGAAAGCTATAACAGTTCTTCCAGCCACAGTGAGCACAGATTCATTGCTCCCCGAAAGCCCATATAAGGAGATTCATACTTATTAAAATTTCTGTTGTTAAGGCTCCGGTTTATGATGGGACCAGATATTCTGCCTGCCATCTGGTACGCTGCTTTATCCGCCATTAATATGCCGCTAAAGCCTGTTGTGATATTGTTAATCAGATTTTCTTCTGTCTGATAGGGTATAGACTCGTCTTCGTAGTCTTTTACATCACACCAGACATACTTTTTCTTTAAACCGGCTTCCGTAATACCAAAATCCAGAATCCCTTTCACAGCATCATAATTTCCTCCAATAGAAATACAGGCTTTTTCGGGGCTCATGACTGCAACCCGCCGGCAGTAACGGAGGATGTGGCTTCCTTCTTCCAGTTCACGGTCAACAAATTCCAGGTTAAGGGTCAGGTTGAGTTTATCTCCAATCTCCTTAAGCCATCTGAGAGTTCCCTGATATCCATACGGACTGCCATATAGATAATCCGTCTGAAAAGTTTCTTTTAGTAATTCTGCTGCTTTTATTCCTTCCCGCCTAAGAACCAGGTTAATATGTGCCCCTCCCATATTCTTTATTTGACCGGCGGAAGTATCCAGTGGGAGCATACAAAGGGCCTCCATGCCAAAAGCACCTTCTAATATTCTTTGCACCTCATAGGCATCTGCCTGGAACTTAGCTGCATCAATACAGGTTCCAATCAGGTTATAGGTTATTTTTTCCGTCCTGTTAATCTTTTTTTCCGGTACTTTTTTAACCAGGCAGTATAACCCTTCTTCGATACCATGATGAAGCTTTTCATGAAAACCTCCCTTTCTTGGCAGAATGATTTTTTGTCCAAACTCTGATTCTGCCTCTTTACATAAAATTTCCATATCCATACCTGTGATTTCCGGTATGGCAGACGGAAGGACAAAGATAACCTCCGGTCTTTCTTTCTCAATAATTTCCCTGACGGCAAGGGAAAATCGTTTTGTAATCCCAAGGGCAATATCTTTTTCGTCCAGATGGGTGGTATAAAGTTTTCCCTGGTGGCTGGGGACAGACTGCCACATCCATCTTTCTGCATAGAGCATATGACCCATGGATCCAAATTCCAGGAGGGCAGTATCCTTTATAGATCCTAATGTCCATAACAATCCCATTCTCCCGGAGGGTTTTGGTGCATAACGGTATAATCCCATATTATTTTGCTTCTCCTCCTTCGGTTTTAAGAATCATGCTTAGAAGTTCCCTGCTTCTTTCAAAGCCGCATAAGGAAGATAGGGAAGCCAGGGAAGAATCCGGTATCCAGCTATTCTGTTTTAAACCGGTACAGCTTCCAAGGGATAGCTCAGGTATCGGATCAAAGAATGTCTGAATTACTTTTGAACGGTCTGTGATATAAGTTATATACGGATTATGCCCCATAGCAATGATGTTTTCTTTATGTAAAAAACTATCTTCCTCAAACTCTTCTACGTGGAGCAGTTCCGGTATCATACCAAGGCTGCATAAATATCCGGCAACAGGGAGGATGTCCAGTTCCGGATAGGTTGCAATATAAGTAATTCCCTCAAATTTCTTCTGAATCTCCTGCTGAAATTTCAGCAGATATTCTTTTCCCTTCCTAAGTCTGCTATAATCCATAAGGTTCAATAATTGCCGGATTTTTTTATAACCTTCTTCAATGTCCACAGCCGAATACCTGTCAGCCATATTGACATAGGGTACACCTTTATTTTCCAGCGCTTTCCCTGCTTTTAACATTTTACGGTTAAAAATAATACTTAAAACCGCTTTCTCCGACCTGCATAAATCATCAAAGGAAAACCCACCGGAATACTCATTGATTTCGTATCCATTTTCTAAAATTATCTCTTTTAGCAATTCAAATTCTTTCCCGCCGGCCGCACCAAATAAATTTACACTTGCTGTGGAAGGATTGATAAAGCCATCTTGAGATTCTGCCTTGGTTTCGGTATTATTCAGTATTCCGATTAACTGCTCTATGATTCCAAAATACCCATACTGGTACCCATTTCTTTTAAAATGTGCAGCATCTATAAATACTATCTTTGCAGCCATAAGAGGCTTTAATTCATCAATTAATGAGGCTGTATCCTCTCCAATCAAAGCCGGAACACAGGTTATAATAACTGTGATTACTTTAGCACCCTCCCTGTCCATGGAAAAAAGAGCCTCTTTTAAGCCTTCTCTGCAGCCAAAGACTACCTCACTGGAATCCAGTTCATAAACGTAATGAAGCTCCCCGCTGCCGCCATAGGGTGAAGCCGCCACAAATCTGCTGTAATAGCCGCATTCTGCCATACCAACCACAAGACTAGAGACTCCCTTTATAGCTTTTATTGTTCCAAGCGCCATGTGGAGCGGACAATGGCTTCCGGGAGCTGCTGCTCTGCTTAAAAATTTTACTCCGGCATTATTATTAATATCCGAAAGACGGTTTATAAACGCAAACTCTTCTTTAATCATAAATCTCCTTATCTGGTAATTCCTCAGCCAAATAATAACTCTGTCAATTTCTTATATTCTAAAGCCATATCACTCTCCGGGAAAGCAGAAACCACTGTTTTTCCTTCCTCTTCTGCCCGCTGGACCAATGGATTACGTTCAATTTTGTATATGATATCTGTTTCGATTTCCTTTGCCGCATTCCTAACAAGCTCTTCTTCTTTTTCTATATTTTTGGCATTTAATATCAGACCTTTTAAAGAAGCATATCCCCGTTTTCCAAAGCTTTTGACCGCATGGGCTATGTTGCTTGCCGCATATAACGACATCATCTCACCGGAAGTTACAATGCAGACCTCTTCCGCATATCCTCCTCTTATGGGCATAGCAAAACCGCCGCATACCACATCTCCCAAGACATCATAAATCACTATGTCCGGCTGATAGATTTCATAAGCATTGAGTTCCTCCAGTTTTTCAAAGGCGGTAATGATTCCTCTTCCTGCACACCCAACGCCGGGAACCGGCCCGCCTGCTTCCACGCATAATACCCCCAGGTCGCCTTCCATAACAATATCCTTAAGCTCAACCTTATCCTTCTCTCGGAGTATGTCAAGCACTGTCGGAATCTTTATGCCCTTTGTCAGATTTCTGGTGGAATCAGCTTTCGGATCACAGCCAATCTGCATTACCTTAATCCCTTTTGAAGCTAAAGCAGCAGAGAGATTGGACACTGTTGTGGATTTTCCGATTCCGCCTTTTCCATATACCGCTATTTTTTTCAACTCATTATCACCTATAACATACCATTTGGCCGGTATGTTATTGCCACGGACAGAAACCGCTCACGAAATCTATCCGCGGCACTCCTTCCTTTGTTCTTCTACCTGTTTCATATCAAAATTTGTATGAGAAAGATTAAGCTCCTCTTTTTATCCGTTTCTTTTTCTTATCATTATTTAACAGTCCGTAAGACATACAGACCCGACAGCCTGTCTCTGGGTCGGAAACAATATTCGCCCGTATCTGGTAGACCGCCTCCAATACCTTTTCTGTCATAACCTCTTTTGGAGAACCCGACTTTATTATTCTTCCGGAACCCATGGCAATCATGAAATCTGCAAATCTGGAAGCCAGATTCAGATCATGCAGCACCATAATTATGGTACAGCCATGCTCTTTATTCAGTTGCTCTAACAATTCCAATACTTCCAGCTGATAAGCCATATCCAGATAGGTGGTAGGCTCATCCAGTAAAATTACGTCTGTTTCCTGAGCCAGTGCCATCGCAATCCAGACCCGCTGTCTTTGACCTCCTGATAAGCTATCAACCATTTCATACTTTAATTCTTCCAGGTTTGTAGCTTCCATGGCCCAGGATATTATTTTTTTATCCTCTGCCTTTAACTTCCCCATTCCTTTCTGGTACGGGTACCTTCCATATGAGATCAATTCTTCCACCATCAACCCTTCCGGCGCTGCGGGGGATTGGGGTAAAATCGCCAGCTTACAAGCCAGCTCCTTTGTGGACATCTTATGTATTTCTTTTCCGTCCAAATAAATGGCACCTTTTTTTATTGTTAAAATACGCCCCATTGTTTTTAATAGCGTAGATTTTCCACAGCCATTGGGTCCAATAATGGTTGTAATTTTACCCACTGGGATTTTAGTAGATAAATCATTTATAATAACTTTATCACCGTATCCTGTCTGAATGCTTTCCACACGGATTCTTTCCATTTTGCCTCCATTTTCCGTATACGTTTATGTATATCATTCTTCCAATTATCATGACACTGCTGCCCTTCGATTTATTATTAATAAAACTATAAAATAAGGTGCTCCGATAATGGACACGACAATCCCGTTAGGGATTTCAGCCGGTTTTATAATCGTCCGGGAAATAATATCTGCTCCAGTCACCAGTATGGCTCCAACCAAAGCACTAGTTGGAAGGAGTATCTTATGTCTGGCTCCCACCAGTCTTCTGGATAAATGAGGAGCAATCAACCCTACAAAATTAATATTACCGCTGATTGCAACACTGGCCGCTGCCAAAGCTACTGCAAGAAAGAGTAATTTTCTTTTTTCTTTCACCACCGCTATCCCTAAGCCAAGGGATATTTCATCTCCCATAGCCAGAATATCCAGCTTTCCAGCCATAAAGATAAGGCATATAAAACCCATCAATATCCATGGCAGTAAAGCGATTACGGAATTCCAGGTTGAATTCCATATGCTGCCTGCCTGCCAGGCTGCCAGAAATTCTGCCTGAGTATCATCTAATTTTAAGACCAGCAAAGTCATGACTGCATTGATTCCTGCCTGTATGGCTACACCATTTAACACTAACCTCATAGGCGATATTCCGTAATCTTTCCGGTTTGACAGCAGATAAATGACACTTCCCGTTAATAAGGCCCCTGCTAAGGAGAACACCGGAAGGGATAGTATCCAGCCAGTTGTCAGTGTACCGCTTAGAACCATAAACGTTAATACCACAATGCCCGCACCGGCATTGATTCCCATTAATCCCGGATCTGCCAGGGGATTTTTTGTAATCCCCTGTAAAATGCAGCCGGATAATGAAAATCCCGCACCTACCAGCATGGCAATTACGATTCTTGGGAGCCGGAACTGGAATACCACAATATTATTCCTGGGCGAACCTCCACCGGTCATCACTTGAAACAACTCCGTCAGCTTGATATCCGTATAACCTACATTTATACTTAAGAAAAACAGCAAGGGAAGTAAAAGAGCAAGCAGTAACACTATTTTATATTCTCTTTTTGTATTTTTTTGCTTCACTTATAGTCCCCCTTTTTGTTTTCCTGCCAAATATAAGAATACGGGGACTCCTAACAACGCTATAACTGCACCTACAGGCAGTTCTGCCGGAGGGATGAACGTTTTTGAAAATAAATCTGCCGCAGTAAGTAATATTGCCCCTAAAACCCCGCTTACAGGAATAATAAGACGATAGTCCGGACCTACCAGAAATCTAGCAAAATGAGGTATCATCATACCGATGAACGTAATCGTACCTGCGATCGCAACGGAGGTCCCCGCCAGCAAGACTACCAACACGGTTCCAAGTAATTTAACCAGCCTTGTTTTTACACCAAGACCCAGTGCCACTTCTTCTCCCATACTTAAGGCAGAAACGCCCCTGGAAATACAAATTGAACCGGCAAACGCCGCTAATATAACAGGAAGCGCAAATTGTATCTGCTTCCAACTGGTACCAGCCATGGAGCCCATGGTCCAAAAGGTAATGTTTAAAGTAACATTGCCGCTAAGTGCGATACCCTGACTTAAAGCTGATAAAAGGGTACTGACAGTAGCTCCGGCTAAAACCAGCTTCATAGGATGGTTCCTGCCCGGAACCAAATTACTGATAATATAAACCAGCGCGACTCCAAGAGCTGCTCCGAGAAAGGAAGCCATTATGATCTGGGTATAGGATGTTCCTTTTAAATAAGCAAAACATAAAGCTACCGCCAGACCTGCACCTGAATTAAGTCCCATAATGCCCGTATCCCCAAGGGGATTTCCCGTCATTCCCTGCATAAGTGCACCTGCCACAGCCAGAGCACAACCCACAAAAGCGGCCCCGATTACTCTTGGCAACCGCATGTCCCGGATCAGTAAATGTCCTGAATTATCATGTTCAAAGGAAGTAAAGGCCTTAATTACCCCTGAAACAGGAATAGATGCCGCTCCTTGAGTGATGGATATAATCATTATAAAGATAAGAAGAGCCAATCCAACTGCTATTACAACTGCAGCAATAACACCTCTGCTCTTATTTATATTAGTGGTTCCGTTTTTATCATTCATTGCTGATACTGCTCCCGGATATTATTCTGTCTGAAACTATTTCACTGTTATAATCATATTATGGTGTTTCAAGCAGCTGCCTTGCTTATACCCTGTTCTTATTCAATCAAAAGTGCGTTTACGATTTTATTAATGGTGTATTGCATTGCCAGTCCGCTATTGGCATGACCAGCCCCGTCAAGCTTTACTACATGGTCTGCCTGCACTGCTTTTAATGACTTCCATACAGAATTATTTGTAAGTTCTTCATAAATTGCTTCATCTCCATCAAAAACGTTAACAAAAATATAATCCGGATTCATTGCTACTATAGCTTCCATAGATACCTGCTCATAATTTTCTGACGTAGTGTGACCTTCCGGGGCAGTCAAACCAAGTCCTGCTTTCTTATCATATAAAACAGGACGGTATGAGCAGTAGTATTTATCCACATCCATTAAAGACATCTGAAAAACTGTCTGTCCTTCATATTTTCCCTGTAATTTTTCCCTGGAATCCGCTATTTTTTTATCAAACTCAGCTATTACTTCTTCTGCTTTTTCTTCTCTTCCGACCAGTTTACCGACTTCACGGAGGCTTAACCTCCAATCCATCTTCGTTTCGGGGCCAAATACCGCTACAGGTGAAATCTTTTCAAAATTGGCAACATCAATATTGCTTGGATCCGCTACCTGATGTAAGAATACATCCGGTTGAAGCTCTAATAACAGCTCCAGATTTACCTCAGAAGAACCAAGGTCTATTATCTCTCCCATATTAAGATCCTGAAAAGGATCCCAGGTAGCCAGGTAATTTTCTGCACCGGATGCAGCAACCGGCGTTATATCAAGTAAAAGTAAGGTCTCCCAAAGTGGCAGATAATCCGTTGCAATTTTTACCGGTTCCTTCTCAAGGATAACTTCTCTCCCGGATACATCTACATAGGTATAGGGATATCTTTTTGCCGGTACACCGCTATCTTCCTGGGTAGCTTGATCCTCTGTACCCGCTGGCCCAGTATCCTCTTTTGTTGTACCTTTTTCCAAAGCCCCTTCGGTTTCTCCATCCTCAGAAGCTTCCTGATCTGTTTTCACTCCCTCAGTTGTGGTTATCTTGCTGCTTTCTTTACCACATCCCGCCGCAAAAACTGCTATCATTGCTGTTGTTATCATTAACCTGATTAGTTTTTTCATATTAAACACCTATATACCTTGTGGTATTCCTTTCTTCGACACGTTACACTGATTATGATTTTCATTCTCATTAGACTCATAAAATATAACATACCTTCAGGAATTGTAGAATAGGTTTTTTTCAAATCCGCCATGGATTTTTTTCAAAATTATTTCGGTAATGACTTGGGGAGATGCCAGTATTCTTCTTGAAAATTCGGCTGAAATGCAGAGCATCTTCATATCCCACCATTGCAGATATCCGGGTTATGGAATAATTTTCATCCTCTAAAAGTTCTTTTGCGCGCTTAACCTTGCATTGTATCAGATATTTCTTCGGACACATTCCCATTCTTTTTAAAAACAGGTAATAAAACTGCCTGGAGTCCACACCTGCCTTTTCTGCCAGTTGGGATATACTTAACGGCTTATCCAGGTTATTCTCAATATAATCTAAAATGAAATCCATCGTTTCTTCCTTTGAGGCAAACATAGTTTCTCTGGCTGCTTGCAGTAACTTCTCTAAAAATGCATAAAGCAGGGTTTTGCTTTTTAAACCGCTCATAGGTCCTCTCTCCTCCTGCAGTTTTAAAAGTTTTTGCAACTTTGGTTCTAATTCCAGGCTTTTATTTAAACCAATATGAAACGTAAAATTACTTGTTTCCAGATGCTTTTTGGCACTATCTTCTCCATTTAATTTATAGTGAAGCAGTATATATTTCCATTCCGAGTTTCCCAGAACTTCCTTATCCAGTTCTATTCCTGAGCCGGCATGCAAAATGACTCCGGGTTTTAATTCAACGGGATGCCGGTCTATAGTAAACCTGGCCTTACCTTTAAGCGGAACCACAATTCCACAGACCCCTTGAGAAGTAGTTCTATTTAAGGATTTACCCCCAGGAAGTATGGTTACGCAGTATATGTCATACAGTTCAATGTTTGCTTTTGCAACAGACTGGATTATTTCATTTAAATCAAAATCCATGACTCTCCTTTCTTATATATAGAAGACATTTTGGTAAGTGCGAAACTATTTAGTTTTCTGAATCTGCCATACAATTAATACGAATTTCAGAGCTTCAGTTGCCCTTTAGGCAAGATTCAGCTCTGAAATTGCATTAATTGCATGGTAGATAGATACAATAATAGAGTTTCGCAATTGCCTAATATAGAAAACATTAAGTAGTGTTATTGTCAGGTTAGACATAGCTAACTCCTTGATATTACTATGTTTCCAGAAATTTTGCAAGTACCTAGTTTTAGTATAATTAAAAGTCATATCATTTAATAGGTTTATAAAATATAATTAATTTAATAGAGATAGAAATCTATTGTTATTTATCGCCATGAATATTTCAGGCAGAAGTATAATTTATTATATTTTACATTCACTGAATGTACTTTCAAATTGCTTATAAGAATTCTTTAATAAATAAAAAAATAAATTAAACCTTGAATTAATGAAAAAATCCGCTCAGAAATGATAAAAACTTTCATCTCCGAACGGATTTCTCTTTTAAATTAACAATCTATACATAAACTAAAACCAATTTTATTAATCGTTATTCTCTGAATAACTTTCTGCAACAAATTCTTCTTCATCTTCAAAGTCTTCGTCCATTAACTCTTCCTCGTCATCAAATTCATCAACCTCAATACCGTCAATGTCATCCATTCCAGACTCAGAATAATGGAAGTTTTCATAGTCATCATCTTCGAAATCTTCAGAGATTAATAATTCCTCATCCATATCACTGTCTAATTTTACGGAACGGTATCTCTTCATACCGGTACCTGCAGGAATTAATTTACCAATAATAACATTTTCCTTAAGACCGATCAGTGGATCAATTTTTCCGTTAATAGCAGCTTCTGTTAAGACTTTCGTAGTCTCCTGGAAGGAGGCGGCAGATAGGAAGGAATTCGTAGCTAAGGATGCTTTGGTAATACCAAGCATTACCTGTTTACCTTCTGCAATTGGTAAGCCTTCGGATTCCAGCTTTTCATTGATATCATCAAAGTCCAGAGTATCCACTAACTTACCAGGTAATAATTCGGAATCACCGCTGTTTTCAATACGGATCTTCTTAAGCATCTGGCGTACGATAACCTCAATGTGCTTATCGTTAATTTCAACACCCTGTAAACGGTATACTCGCTGTACTTCCTGAATCATATAATCCTGAACGGCACGAACACCTTTAATCTTTAAAATATCATGAGGATTAACACTACCTTCTGTTAATTCATCACCAGCTTCCAGTATATCGCCGTCTAAAACTTTGATTCTGGAACCGTAAGGAATTAAGTAAGCTTTAGATTCGCCGGTTTCCTCATTGGTTACAATTACTTCACGTTTTTTCTTTGTATCTTTAATGGTTACAACACCGCCGAATTCAGCGATAATTGCAAGACCCTTAGGCTTTCTGGCTTCAAAAAGTTCTTCGACACGGGGAAGACCCTGTGTGATATCATCACCCGCAACACCACCGGTATGGAAGGTACGCATGGTAAGCTGTGTACCGGGTTCACCGATAGACTGAGCCGCAATAATACCTACCGCTTCACCAACCTGTACTGCTTCGCCGGTTGCCATGTTGGCGCCATAACATTTTGCACATACACCGATATGGGATTTACAGGTAAGAATCGTACGAATCTTAATCTTTGCATTAAAACCAGCTTCCTGTACTTTCTGGGTTGCAACGATTCTGGCTGCTCTTCTTGGTGTAATCATGTGATTGGCTTTTACGATTACTTCGCCATTATCATCTGCAATGGTTTCACAGGAATATCTTCCGGTGATACGTTCTTCCAGACTTTCGATTACTTCATTTCCATCGGTAAAAGCTTTAATCCACATACCAGGAGTTTCTTTGCCTTCGCAGCAGTCTACTTCACGAATAATTAAGTCCTGGGATACGTCTACAAGACGACGGGTTAAGTATCCGGAATCGGCGGTACGAAGTGCGGTATCGGAGAGACCTTTTCTGGCACCATGGGCAGAAATAAAGTATTCCAATACGTCAAGTCCTTCACGGAAGTTGGATTTAATAGGCAACTCGATAGTACGACCGGAGGTATCCGCCATAAGTCCACGCATACCGGCAAGCTGTTTAATCTGCTTATCGGAACCACGGGCACCAGAGTCAGCCATCATATATATATTGTTATATTTATCAAGACCAGTTAAAAGTGCATCCGTAATATCATCATCGGCAACTTTCCAGGTATCAATAACTGCTTTATATCTTTCATCTTCCGTCATAAGACCACGGCGGAAGTTCTTAGAGATTTCTTCCACTCTCTTTTCCGCATCCGCAATAATGGTTTTCTTCTGAGGCGGCACTGTCATATCGGAAATAGAAACCGTCATGGCAGCTCTTGTGGAATATTTATATCCTAAGGCTTTGATTGCATCCAAAGTTTCAGCAGTCTTAGTAGCACCATGAGTATTGATGCACTTCTCAAGAATCTTCTTTAACTGCTTTTTGCCTACATGGAAGTCAACTTCCGGCACTAAGAAGTTTTCTGGCTTTGTACGGTCAACAAAACCCAAATCCTGACTGATAATCTCATTAAAGATTAACCGGCCTAACGTGGATTCAATGGTTCTGGTTTCCATTACACCATCATTGTTCATACCGGATTTCCTTACTTTAATTAAGGCATGAAGAGTAATAGCACCATTCTCATAAGCGAGAATTGCTTCATTTACGCTCTTAAAGCAGTGACCTTCACCCATATCGCCAGGTTTTTGTAAAGTCAGGTAATAGATACCAAGTACCATATCCTGTGAAGGAACGGCAACCGGTGCACCATCTGAAGGCTTTAACAAGTTATTCGGAGACAGTAATAAGAATCGGCATTCTGCCTGTGCTTCTACAGATAAAGGCAGATGGACAGCCATCTGGTCACCGTCAAAGTCGGCGTTAAAAGCAGTACAAACCAGAGGGTGAAGCTTAATAGCCTTACCTTCTACTAATACGGGTTCAAATGCCTGGATACCAAGTCTGTGAAGGGTTGGGGCACGGTTTAGCATAACCGGATGTTCTCTGATTACTTCTTCTAATACATCCCAAACCTCAGACTGAAGTCTTTCAACCATCTTTTTTGCTGATTTTATATTATGAGCAGTTCCCCTGGCAACTAATTCTTTCATAACGAAAGGTTTAAATAATTCGATTGCCATTTCTTTGGGAAGACCGCACTGATAAATCTTTAATTCCGGTCCTACTACGATAACGGAACGTCCAGAGTAGTCAACACGTTTACCAAGTAAGTTCTGACGGAAACGTCCTTGTTTACCCTTTAACATATCAGATAGGGATTTTAATGCACGGTTTCCTGGTCCGGTAACCGGTCTGCCTCTTCTGCCGTTATCTATAAGGGCATCCACTGCTTCTTGAAGCATTCTCTTTTCATTACGCACAATAATATCCGGTGCGCCAAGTTCTAAAAGTCTCTTTAAACGGTTGTTACGGTTAATAATTCTTCTGTATAAATCATTCATATCGGAAGTCGCAAAACGACCACCGTCTAATTGTACCATTGGTCTTAAATCCGGAGGGATAACCGGTACTACGGATAAGATCATCCAGTCAGGTCTGTTGCCGGATTCTCTGAAGGCTTCTACTACTTCAAGTCTTTTGATGATTCTTGCTCTTTTTTGACCGGTGGAATCTCTTAGACCTTTCTTCAGGTCCGCAGATTCTGCTTCCAGATTAATGGCAAGTAAAAGCTCCTGAATTGCTTCGGCACCCATTCCTACACGGAACTTGTTGCCATATTTTTCATAGGCTTCTCTGTATTCTTTTTCATTTAAAACTTGTTTGTACTGTAAATCTGTGCTGCCTTTATCCAAAACGATATAAGCTGCAAAATAAAGTACTTTTTCCAAGGTCCTGGGAGATAAGTCTAAAATAAGACCCATTCTGCTTGGAATTCCTTTAAAATACCATATATGGGATACTGGTGCTGCAAGTTCAATATGACCCATACGTTCCCTGCGGACACTTGCTTTGGTAACTTCAACACCGCAGCGGTCACATACTACACCCTTATATCTGATCTTCTTGTATTTACCGCAGTGACACTCCCAGTCTTTACTGGGTCCGAATATTTTCTCACAGAATAAACCGTCTTTTTCCGGTTTTAAGGTTCTGTAGTTTATTGTCTCAGGCTTTTTCACTTCACCTCTTGACCATTCTCTGATTTTCTCAGGAGAAGCTAAGCCAATTTTAATCGCGTCATAGGTAATTTCCCCGATAGTTTCATTGTTTACTACTTCTGGCATCATCTGGCACTCCCTTTCATAGTAACGGATTGCTTTATCCGCTTTTTTGCATTCGACATCAGCTATAACGGATGCCTGGTATCCGGGGATGGTCAGGAACAGACAGCTTTACTGCCTATCCTGACTTCTCCGGTCTTATTTAGTCGTCAAGGTCATCGTCCATATCACTTATCTCAACCGTATCCTCTTCAAAGGAATCAAAGAAACTTTCTTCCTCTTCCGCAGTTGTTTCACGGTAGCCGGCGTCACTGTAATCTTCATCGTATCTGAAGTTGTTGTCGCCTTCGATTAATGGTGTTAAATCTCCATCGCCGTAATCTATATTCTCTGTCATCTTAACTTCCTGACCATTTTCATCCAATACAATAACATCCAGTGCCAATGACTGTAATTCCTTAAGGAGTACCTTAAAGGACTCAGGAATTCCAGGTTCGGAGATGTTTTCACCTTTGATAATTGCTTCATAGGTCTTAACACGTCCGGTAACATCATCGGATTTTACTGTTAATATTTCTTGTAGTGTATATGCAGCACCGTATGCTTCCAGTGCCCAAACTTCCATTTCACCGAATCTCTGTCCACCAAACTGGGCTTTACCGCCGAGAGGCTGCTGTGTTACTAAGGAGTAAGGACCGGTAGAACGTGCATGGATCTTATCATCTACCAAGTGGTGAAGTTTTAAGTAATGCATGAAACCTACGGTTACAGCGCCGTCAAAGAATTCTCCGGTACGTCCGTCACGAAGTCTAACTTTACCGTCACGGTTAATAGGAACGCCCTTCCACTCTTCTCTGTAAGCTTTGTTATTATCTAAATAATCAAGGATATCCGGGTCTAAAACATCTTTATACTTTTCTTCAAAAGTATCCCATTCTTCATTGACATAATCATTGGCTAATTCCAGGGTATCCATAATATCAAACTCGTTGGCACCATCAAATACCGGTGTAGCAACTTTAATTCCAAGTGCTTTTGCAGCAAGACTTAAATGGATTTCCAGTACCTGACCGATATTCATACGGGAAGGCACGCCCAAGGGATTTAATACAATATCAAGAGGTCTTCCGTTTGGTAAAAACGGCATATCCTCAGCAGGTAATACACGGGATACTACACCCTTATTACCGTGACGGCCGGCCATCTTATCACCAACCTGGATTTTTCTCTTCTGTGCAATATATACACGTACGGTCTGATTTACACCTGGTGACAATTCATCACCATTTTCTCTGGTAAATACTTTCGCATCAACAATAATACCATATTCACCATGAGGAACTCTTAAAGAAGTGTCTCTTACTTCTCTTGCTTTTTCACCGAAAATTGCACGTAAAAGTCTTTCTTCTGCAGTCAGTTCAGTTTCACCCTTGGGCGTAACTTTACCAACTAAGATATCTCCGGCACGTACTTCTGCACCGATTCTTATGATACCTCTTTCATCCAGATCCTTAAGGGCATCATCACCAACACCGGGAACATCTCTTGTGATTTCTTCCGGTCCCAGTTTTGTATCCCTGGATTCTGCTTCATATTCTTCGATATGGACAGAAGTATAAACATCCTCCTGTACCAGTCTTTCGCTTAAAAGTACAGCATCTTCGTAGTTATAACCTTCCCAGGTCATAAATCCGATTAACGGATTCTTACCAAGTGCCAATTCACCTTCCGAAGTAGAAGGTCCGTCAGCAATAACCTGACCGGCATCCACCTTGTCACCTTTGAACACAATTGGTCTCTGGTTGATACAGGTTCCCTGATTACTTCTTGAGAATTTTAACAATTTATAGGAAGTCTTAGTTCCATCCTCATTCTTAATAACAATTTCCTTGCTGGTAGATTTTTCTACAGTACCTGATTTTTTGGAAACCACGCAGACACCGGAGTCAACTGCAGACTTCATCTCAATACCAGTTCCAACTACCGGTGATTCGGTAATTAATAGCGGAACGGCCTGACGCTGCATGTTAGAACCCATTAACGCACGGTTCGCATCATCATTCTCAAGGAATGGAATCATGGCTGTTGCCACGGAAAATACCATCTTAGGGGAAACGTCCATCATATCAATCTTGGACTTTTCAAACTCAGAGGTATCCTCTTTATAACGACCGGATATGTTAGTTCCAATAAAGTATCCGTTTTCATCCAAAGGTTCGTTTGCCTGCGCTACAACATACTTATCTTCTTCATCTGCCGTCAGATAAACAACTTCATCTGTTACTTTCGGATTTGCTGGATCTGTTTTGTCAACTTTACGATAAGGCGCTTCAATAAATCCGTACTCATTAATCCTTGCATAAGAAGCAAGGGAGTTAATCAGACCGATGTTAGGACCTTCTGGCGTCTCGATAGGGCACATTCTGCCGTAATGGGTATAGTGAACATCTCGAACCTCGAAACCTGCACGGTCACGGGACAAACCACCCGGTCCCAAAGCGGATAAACGTCTCTTATGAGTTAATTCACCTAAGGGATTATGCTGATCCATAAACTGTGACAACTGGGAACTTCCAAAGAATTCCTTCACTGCGGCAGTTACAGGCTTAATATTAATTAAAGACTGAGGGCTTACGCCTTCCAAATCCTGTGTAGTCATACGTTCTCTTACCACACGTTCCATTCTGGAAAGACCGATTCTGTACTGATTCTGCAGTAATTCACCAACTGCCCTGATTCTTCTGTTTCCTAAATGGTCTATATCATCTGCATTACCAATACCATATTCCAAATGGATATTGTAATTGATAGATGCAATAATGTCTTCTTTTGTTATATGTTTAGGTATTAATTCATTGATATTTTTCTTAATTGCAGTCTTAATATCTTCTATATTCTTAAACTCATCCAAAATACCTTTTAATACGGGATAATATACTTCTTCCGTAACACCGAGTTCTTCTTTATCGACATCAACATAATAAGCTAAGTCAACCATTAAGTTTGACAGAACTTTTACATTACGTTCTTCCGCTTGTACAACAATAGAACGAACAGCAGCATTCTGAATTTCTCTTGCAATCTGTTCCGTAATCACGGTGCCGGCTTCTGCAATGATCTCTCCGGTTTCTTTATTAATTACGTCTTCTGTCAAAGTAAAACCAACGACACGGTTTTTAAGGGCCAGCTTCTTGTTGAACTTAAAGCGGCCAACCTTAGCAAGATCATATCTTCTAGGGTCAAAGAACATGCTGTTGATTAAGGATTCTGCACTTTCTACGGAAAGCGGTTCACCGGGACGTAATTTTTTATATAATTCAAGTAAACCATCCTGATAATTATCAGATGGATCTTTTGTTATACTTGCTACAATTTTAGGTTCTTCACCAAATAACTCCTGTATCTCAACATTACTTCCTATACCAAGTGCACGAATCAGAACGGTAATGGGCACCTTTCTGTTACGGTCTACACGAACATAGAAAATATCATTGGAATCTGTTTCATACTCAAGCCAAGCTCCACGGTTTGGTATTACAGTTGAGGAATACAGTTTTTTACCGATTTTATCATGTCCAATTGCAAAATAGATCCCGGGGGAACGTACTAACTGGCTAACGATAACTCTTTCGGCACCGTTAATAACGAAAGTTCCAGTCTCTGTCATTAATGGTAAATCGCCCATAAAAATATCGTGCTCATTGATTTCATCGTTCTCTTTGTTGTGAAGTCTGACTTTAACTTTAAGTGGAGCTGCATAAGTTGCATCTCTTTCCTTGCACTCTTCAATTGAATATTTCACATCATCTTCACACAGCACAAAATCCACAAACTCTAAGCTTAAGTGACCGCTGTAATCTTCGATAGGAGAAATGTCTTCAAATACTTCTTTCAGTCCTTCATCTAAAAACCACTGATATGAGTTTTTCTGAACTTCAATAAGATTTGGCATTTCCAATACTTCTTTTTGCCTCGAGTAGCTCATTCTTACGCCGTTACCAACTTTGATTGGACGTATCCTGTTTTTATCCATTGACGTTTTCACCCCTTGAAATTTTATTTAGCATGTGGCTTTTATCCTGACATCTGCCCGGATAAATTCCATCGTCTGAATCCCATAAATATTTCCAAGAAATAGCCCACTTTTACTTCCAATTATCATATTTAGAAATATTATAGAATAATTTTGTGAAAATACTTTTCATTTTCCCATATATGTGCTATAATAGATGTTGTAGGCATATCACAGCACAATAGTGCATCTTTCATATTATCACAAGGTTTTCAAGATGTCAACATATTTTTGTTGACTTTTTCTATTTCAGCATGAATTTATGCAAATTATCCCTTAATTATATTGTTTGCCCAAAAATACCAGCTCTATACCGGAACCCCTGCCTTTTCACGAATTATATTATAGTATGAATTGATTACTAAAATAAGCGGAGCAAATAATATGACGAGTCAGACTCTAACCCTAACAGCTGTCACATCCGTGATACCTTTTTCTTAAATCTAATACGCAGCCTTCACAAAGTACTTTTATTTTACCGGATAGTTCGGAGAATTTTCCAGTAGAACAAAGAGTCTGGCTCGCCAGACTCTAGCGCTGACGCGCTGTCACGACAGTGACAATCTTCCTTAAGTGCGTCATGTGCGTCATGCGCATCCTGCCTGGAAGGCTTTTTATTTATAGGTAAGTTCGGAGAACTTTCCTATAAATAAATAAAAAGTCTGTCCCAAATACATATGAGACAGACTTCATTATAAGGCATAAATTACTTAATTGTAACTTTAGCGCCTTCAGCTTCAAGCTTAGCTTTGATATCAGCTGATTCATCTTTGGATGCTGCTTCTTTCAGTGTCTTAGGAGCTCCATCAACAAGATCTTTTGCTTCTTTTAAGCCAAGGCCAGTGATTTCACGAACAACTTTGATAACCTTAACTTTGTTAGGACCAACGTCTGTTAATTCTACGTCGAATTCAGTCTTTTCTTCTTCTGCTGCTCCACCTGCTGCAGGACCTGCTACTACTACGCCTGCTGCTGCAGATACACCAAATTCTTCTTCACATGCTTTTACTAAATCATTTAATTCTAATACTGTTAAGCTCTTAATAGCTTCAATAAATTCTTGAGTTGTCATTTTAAATACCTCCGTTTATATTTGTTTTACTGTTATTCTATTATTCTATCTTTGTCCATAACATTCCGTTATGACATTCCTTATGCTACTTCCTCTTGTTTCTCAGCGATTTGCTTAAGAACACGAGCGAAGTTGGTAATAGGAGACTGTAAACTTCCAAGTAATTTGGAAATAAGTACTTCTCTTGAAGGGATTGTTGCGATAATCTGAATACCTTTTTCATCGTAGTAAGTTCCGTCAACAACACCAGCTTTAAACTCTAATTTAGGAGCAGTCTTTATTGCATCGTTAATGATTCTTGCAGGAGCTGTTGCATCTTCAAGACCGAAAGCGATAGCTGTTGGTCCTTCTAAATGTTTGGTCAATGCTTCGTATTCTGTTCCTTCAAATGCACGCTTTAACAATGTATTCTTGTAAACCTTATATACAACACCTGCTTCTCTTAACTGTTTACGAAGTTTTGTATCTTCTTCTACAGTAAGTCCACGGTAGTCTACAGCCACAACTGCCTTTGCGTCTTTTACATAACCTTTAATTTCGTCAACGATAGGTTGTTTTAATTCTACTTTTGCCATTCTAGTACACCTCCTTATAGATTTTACATAAATGCATGACCGCATTCACGTTTAGATAAGCTTATCTATCTGCTTCACTGCTTTACAACACGTTCTCTATCAGGATATTCCTAAAAAAGTCCCTTACTGAAAAACAGTAAGGGACTTCATAAGTCATCTAAAGATTCTTATCCCTCGGTAGGCGTTTTCACCTTATGCCTTACGGCACCTACTGTCTTCGGCAGTTATTGCATTCAAAAGTATAACATTAATCTATTATAGTGTCAACCATAAATAAAATTTTCTTTTGCAAAATTACTGGCTTAATTTAGCTGTGTTTAATTTAACACCAGGTCCCATAGTGGAAGCTAAGGTAACGCTCTTAAGATATTGTCCTTTTGCAGCAGATGGTTTTGCTTTATTGATTGCACCGATCAGCGTATGGAAGTTGTCCGCTAATTGATCTTCGCTAAAAGAAGCTTTTCCCAACGGCACATGAATAATATTTGTTTTGTCTAATCTGTACTCGATCTTACCTGCTTTAATATCTTTAACAGCTTTTGTTACATCCATGGTAACAGTACCTGCTTTCGGGTTAGGCATTAAGCCTTTCGGTCCAAGTACACGTCCTAAACGACCTACAACACCCATCATATCAGGAGTTGCAACTACAACGTCGAAATCTAACCATCCATCATTCTGGATCTTAGGTACTAATTCGTCACCGCCAACGTGATCTGCTCCGGCTGCTTCTGCTTCTGCAACTTTATCGCCTTTTGCGAATACAAGCACTTTAACAGTTTTACCAGTTCCGTGAGGTAATACTACCGCACCACGAACCTGCTGGTCAGCATGACGTCCATCAACACCAAGTCTGATGTGTGCTTCTACTGTTTCATCGAATTTAGCAACTGCTGATTTTTTAACTAAACTAATTGCGTCTGCTGCATCATAAAAAGTAGCTCTGTCGATAAGCTTGGCAGCTTCAGCGTATTTTTTTCCTCTTTTCATTCTATTAACCTCCTAGTGGTAGTATCGGGAGTAGCATAAACTGCGTTTATGCTTAAAAAATTGCTTCGCAATTTTTCATGGCGGCTACAGCCACTGTTGCTGTGCTGCCACTGGTTGTCTTGCAACCATTACCCTCCCACAGTATTACGATATCTTAGTCAACTACTGTGATTCCCATACTTCTTGCAGTACCGGATATCATGCTGATAGCTGAATCAATGTTTGCTGCATTTAAGTCAGGCATCTTAAGTTCTGCTATTTCCTTAACTTTTGCTTTAGTGATTGTAGCAACCTTTGTCTTATTCGGTGTAGCGGAACCAGACTTAAGGTTACATGCTTTCTTTAAAAGAATTGCAGCAGGCGGAGTCTTTGTGATAAAGCTGAAGCTTCTGTCCTGATATACTGTAATTACAACAGGAATAATCATTCCTTCTTGATCTGCTGTTCTTGCGTTGAATTCTTTTGTAAATTGTACAATGTTAACACCGTGCTGACCTAAAGCTGGTCCAACCGGTGGAGCTGGTGTAGCCTTTGCAGCAGGGATTTGTAATTTAATATAACCTGTAACTTTCTTTGCCATTATAGCATACCTCCTAAAATTGTGGTCTTATCGGGATTGCCCTCCCACCATCCGGATTGGTTTTGCAACGGAAAAATTAGTATCCGGATGTTTTTTGTCTACATTCTGTAACTATAGCGACTTAAAAGCCACTACATTTTTTTGATATCTGTGAAACTTATTTCGACAGGAGTTTCACGACCAAACATATCTACACTGATTGTGACGATCTGCTTATGCGTATTAATCTGCTTGATGATACCGGTTGTATTCTCCCACACACCGGAAATAACTTCTACGGCATCACCCAATTCAAAGTCTATCACAACATCGTCTTTTTTGATTCCCATGGATTTCATCTCTAAATCCGTTAAGGGAACTGGTTTGGATCCGGGACCGACAAAGCCTGTAACGCCTCTCGTATTACGAACTACGTACCAAGTATCGTCGTTCATTTCCATGTTAAGTAAAACATATCCAGGGAACATCTTCTTCTGAACTTTTTTCTTAACGCCGTTCTTCACTTCGATAACATCCTGAAGCGGAACGGAAACCTCTAAGATCTGATCTTGAAGTTTTCTGTTTTCAATTGTTTTCTCAATGTTGGCTTTAACCTTATTCTCATATCCTGAGTAAGTATGAACAACGTACCAATTCGTCTTTGACATATAATCACCTATATCCTATTTGATAAGAACATCTATACCATATTTAATACCCAAATCCAGTATAGAGATTATTACACCTAAAATTACGGATATTACAATGACTGCCACTGACTGCTTCGCTAGTGATTCTTTGTCAGGCCATACTATCTTATTAAATTCAGCTTTCAGACCTTTAAACCAACTTTTCTTTGGAGCTTTCTCTGTGGTATTAGCAGTTTCTCCCATGTTTTCACTTTCCTTTCTTAACAATGCAGTTATAAAGCTGCCTAAACCATCTTGCAAAGATGCCTTATGCTTATAAATCCTTTATAGTGTTTCTCTGCTTGTATAGAAGATTAGACATTTTATTTTGTTTCTTTGTGTAATGTGTGTGACTTGCAGAACTTACAATATTTCTTTGTTTCCATTCTGTCTGGATGTGTTTTCTTTTCCTTTGTCATGTTATAATTACGTTGTTTACATTCTGTACATGCCAATGTGATCTTTACGCGCACAACTATCCACCTCCGCTTAAATTTTAAATTATGTGGACTTTCATTTTACTTTATAAATTAAGTTATTGCTTAAGTATTTCGTAAAACAACAGTACACTGGGTTTTTAGGCATAAAAAAAAGACCTCTTCCATCGCTAGTCTAATATAACATACTCTATCCCGTACGTCAATATTTTTTTTAAAGTGCTCTATTATTATAATACTTTGCTCTCTATATTTCAAGAAAAAATTAATAATAGAATGTAAATTAAACATGAAGTCCTCTTTACTTGCTGTCTGGGTTAAATTATTTACGGACTTGCGCCGTAAATAATTAACCGTTAAATAACTGTCTGAATCCGCTTTTTATCTGTTTTCATTTAAGTTCTTGACAGACGCTCCCTTAACCAGCTGGACTTTAAGATAAATGTTATCAAGAGATGTAGTCATTGGACTTTCAATGAGATTGATTAACTGCTTGGCTGCTTCCGTACCAATCTTATCTGTATCCTGTTTCACCGTGGTAAGTTTGGGTTCCAGGGCCTGAGCCACTGAGATACCGTCATACCCTGCCACCGAGATGTCCTCCGGTATTTTAATACCTAATCTTCTGGCAGTATTCATTACCCCAAGGGCCGCATAGTCATCAGAGGCCAGAATACAGGTCGGCGGATTGGGAAGCTTAAGAAGCTTTAGGGCAAGTTCCTCCGAGGACTCCGCGCTGCGATAAATGCCTTCCACAAAATATTCATCGGGAATGGAGATTCCATTTTCTTTTAATACATTATGAAAGCCTACCAGGCGGTTATGGGTTACAGAGGATTTCGTCCCGTGGATATAGGCTATCTTTTTATGTCCCTGATCGATGATATACTGGGTTAACTGCCTCATTCCGTCAGCATTATCAGACAATACTGATATTGCTTCATTAAAGGCATGGTCTATCGTCACCACCGGATAATCACTGTTCACCAGTTCCAATACCTCCGCTTCGCCGAATTCTGCACAGGCAATAAATACACCATCAAAATTCCGGTAACGGCAATGATCCAGATAAGTCATCTTACGATTACCTATATTATGTTCAATGAAAGTTATATCATAACCCCGTTTTGCTGCTTTTTCTTTAAAGGATGCCAGTATGTGGGCGAAATATTCATTCCTTAATCCGTGTTTTGACATGGTGGAAAATAAAACACCAATATTATAGGTTTTCTTCATCTTTAAGGCCCTGGCATTGGCATCTGGAAAATAGCCTGCATCATTGGCTGCTTTTAATATTCTTTCTCTTGTTGCTTCACTGATGTCCTGATAACCGTTTAATGCCTTACTGACCGTTGAAACTGACACACCGCATCTTAATGAAAGATCTTTAATTGTTGCCATTTTTTATACCCGCTGCATATCGCAAGTCTTCTTGTGATACTGCCACATATAAAATGTGAAACAAGTTTCACAGGTTGGAAGAATCGTATAGTGGCATCCCTTCAATTCTTATATTTTCTTTCAACCTTCCCGCCACGATGCTGCAGAAGCAGCATCTCAAACAATAGAAGAAGCTGATTATGAAATTCCTTGATTTCATTTTGAAGTTCTTCCAGTGTTAAGTATCTTAACTCTTGTGAAGATGCTTTTCTTCACACTTTTAATACCATTTTCCCTTTATGAGTTAAATATTTTTATTTGTACTTTTAATATCCAACCCCCAAGAAGTCCAATTAACAGTCCGGTTACTGTACCAGATATAAGCAGTACGGGTAAGTAATAACCGATACTTTTTGTCTGCAGCACGATAGCTGCCACAACGATCTGACCAATATTATGGCTGATACCTCCGGCTATGCTGACACCTGCAATGCTTAAGGATTTTATCTTTTTACAAAGGCACATAACCCCCCAGCTTAATAGTCCTCCTGCCAGGCTGTACAAGATACTGAACATATTGCCAAAGGTAAATCCTACCAGAACAATACGGATACATGATATTACAAACGCTTCTTTTGCCCCCATGGCATACAATGCCGTGAGTACCACTATATTAGCAAGTCCAAGCTTAAAACCAGGAACTCCTACCGCCGAGAAGGGAATTAATACTTCTATATAACTAAAAACAAAAGCCAGGGCAACAAACATGCCATATAAGGCAATCCTTTTTGATCTAGAATTCCTCATTCCAGTTACTTCCTTTCGTAAACTCCCTTTTTCCCCATTCTTATGGACAAGAGTACAGGAGCTGTTACCATTTATCCTGAAAGAAATATCGTGCAACAGCTCTGTATTCTACCCTGTCTGTTTAAGCTTTTACACTTTTAAGCACTGATGTTTTTCTCCTTCAATTCCCCAAGGATGACTTTAGTCGGACACTTCTGGGCACATTTGCCGCAGTTGGTGCATTTGGCATAATCAATACGGGCAAGATTATTCTCAACAGTCACTGCCTCGAACTCGCAGGCCTTTACGCACATCATACAGCCGATACAGCCGATACTGCAGGCTGCCTTAACGTCCTTGCCTTTATCTTTGGAGTTGCAGCGTACAAAATGACCGGTTTCATATGGTACTAGTTCAATTAAATGATTGGGGCATTCCTTAATACATAAACCGCAGGAAGTACATTTTTCTTTATCAACAACCGCCACGCCATCTATTACATGAATAGCATCAAACTGGCAGACCTTTACACAGGAACCAAAGCCGGTACAGCCGTAGCCGCATTGTTTTGGTCCTTTACCTGGGGTAAAGGCAGCTTTTTTACAATCAGGAATTCCATAGTAATTGTATTTCACTTTGGTTTTATCGCAGGTTCCGGCACATTTTACAAATGCCACCTGTTTTTCACCCTCTTCTATATTAGTACCCATTACCTCGGCAATTCCTTCATGGGCTTTACTATTTGCCACAGGACAGGCGTTGGCCGGTGCATTACCGGAGGCAATTGCCTGGGCCAGATTATCGCATCCCGGATAACCGCAGGCCCCGCAGTTATTACCTGGTAAGAGTTCACGCACCAGCAGTTCTTTTTCATCCACTTCAACTTCCAGCCTTTTTGCCGCTACACCCAGAAAAATTCCGATTATAATTCCGGTTACACTAATTAATAGTGTTGCGATACCTACTCCCTTAAAATTCAGTGCAAGGATCGGAAAATTGTTAACGATATCCTGCATTACTATCAGATTTAAATTCATATCTTCCTCCTCCTATAATAAACCAGAGAATCCGAAAAAAGCAATAGCCATAAGTCCAGAAGTTATTAAAACTATGGGCATTCCCTGAAAGGATTTGGTTATATCATTGTTCTCGATCCGCTCACGTATTCCAGCTAAGAGTACAATTGCAATCAGGTATCCGGCTGCTGTTCCCACTCCGTTTACCACACTGGTAATAATGCCATAGTCTTTTTTAACATTGATCAGGGCTACACCCAGTACGGCACAATTGGTAGTTATAAGGGCAAGATATACACCCAGAGCATTGTATAGCGCAGGGCTGTATTTCTTGATTACCATTTCAACAAATTGCACCAAAGCGGCGATAACTAATATAAATACGATAGTCTGTAAATATTCCAAACCGCTTGGTATCAAAATGAACCGGTAGATTAAACTTGCACAGATTGAAGCGATAGTCATAACAAATACTACTGCAAAACCCATTCCTGCTGCTGTCTTTATTTTTCTTGAAACGCCTACAAAGGAACATAAGCCAAGGAACTGACTTAGCACGACATTGCTGACAAGGGCAGATCCTATAAATATCAGTAATAATTCTCCCATCTAAATCCTTCCTCCTTATTTTTTCTCTGTGTTTTCATTTATTTTTTCTATTTCCAGTTTCTCTCTGTTCACCATACAGGAAATCCCGCCACAAGCCTGGCAGTCTCCTCCGCAGGCAAGATTAGAGCTAGGCGCTGATCCGTTGGTGGCAGACTTTAACTGAAATTTATTCTGCAATGCCGTCAGTACGGCCAGGACAAAGAAAGCACCTGGGGCCAGTATGAATATAATGGCAGGTTCATAGGATTTTGGCATAACCTGTATATTAAAGATTGTGCCATTGCCAAGGATTTCCCTGAACATACCAATTAAGAGAAGTCCCACGGTAAAGCCAAGACCCATTCCAATACCGTCCATTACGGATAACCCGACAGAATGCTTATTGGCATAGGCTTCCGCTCTTCCGAGGATAATACAGTTTACTACAATAAGCGGTATATAGATACCCAGGGAATCATAAATAGCAGGTACATATCCTTGTAACAGGAACTGTACTATCGTTACAAAGGACGCAACAATTACAATGTAGGAAGGCATTCTTACTTTATCCGGAATTATATTTCTTAATAGAGATATTAATAAGTTCGACATAATAAGTACGGCTGTGGAAGATAACCCCATGCCTATAGCATTACTTGCGGAGGTGGTTACGGCTAAGGTTGGACATAAACCCAGCATTAAGATAAAAGTAGGATTCTCTTTTATCAGTCCGTTTATTAACGGTTCCATGTAATTTGGTTTATCTGTCTTTTTATTGTTAGTGTTCTCGTTATTATTACTCATCCTGTCCCCTCCTTTAGTTTCCATTTTTCAGGTCCGCTATGAAGCATAATCCTGAATTCACTGCATTAACAACGGCTCTGGTGGTAATCGTTGCACCGCTTAGAGCATCTATCTCATTATCACTTTTTGCTCCGGTCTTGGTATAGGCAAATTCCGTCACTTTTTTCTCTGCGAATTGACTCTTAAATTCTTTACCACTGGCTTTTGCACCAAGCCCGGCTGTTTCGTTCATGGATAAGAGTTCGATTCCATTAACAGTGCCGTCTAAGGTATAACCAAGGGATAATGTAATTGCTCCGCCATACCCCTCCTGTGTAGTAACTACGACTACATATCCCAGTTTGTTATTATTTTCATCGGTGGCAGATAGTGCTTCATCGATTGTTATATTGGTGTATCCTTTTGAGGTAAGTAACTCAGGTGCCGCTAATAGTTTTTCTTTAAGTATATCTTCTTCCGTGAATTCGGCTGCACCAGGAAATACAGTACGATAGGCTTCCATCTTAGCCTGAAGCTGTTGAGCTTCTATCGCCGGAAGGGTAATTTCATGTACAAATCCTAAGGCAAAACCAGCAATTAAGGTTATAATAAACAAGATAGCCGCATCTTTTAAAATCGTACCGCTTTTCTTTGCATTCGCTTCTTTACTCATTGGCTTTTGCCTCCTTTCCAAACATGTTTGGAAGTGTTACCTTCTCTATTAAAGGCACCAGCATATTACAGAATATAATGGCAAAGGAAACTCCTTCCGGTGAGGCTCCAAATAAACGGAATACTCCCGTCATAATACCAAGTATAATGCCATAAACAACATGCCCCATCCTTGTAATCGGACTGGTTGAATAGTCGGTTGCCATGAAGAAGGCACCTAACATAAGTCCGCCGCCAAAGAGATGTCCTATAAGAAAATTCATATTAAAACCTCTGCCCCCAAAAAGCAGGACAAAGACGGAAAAAGACGCAAGATATAAAACCGGTATTCTCCAGGTAATTACTTTTCTAAGCAAAAGATAGATACCACCAATTAATATGGCAGCAACACTGGTTTCACCTATGGTTCCTGCGGTTTTGCCTATGAATAAGTTAAGAAGATCAACTGTTTCTCCAGCTCTTAAGGATGCAAGGGGCGTTGCACCGGATATACCGTCAATTGCAACGACTCCTTTACTCAAGTATTGGAATATCTTGGGGGTGGAAGCAGATCCGCTTACCTGTTCAATTACATAATTATTCATTCTTCCTGCAAAACTGATTAATAAAAAGCACCTGGCAGCCAACGCTGGATTCATAAAATTCTGTCCAATGCCGCCATAAAGCATTTTAACTACCAAGATTGCAAATATACTTCCTATTACGGGAATCCACAAGGGAACGGTAGGTGATAGATTAAGTGCCAGTAATAAACCGGTTACAACCGCACTGAAGTCTCCGGTGGTTAAAGGCTTTTTCATGGCCTTTTCATATATATATTCTGTCAAAACACTGGTCACAATAGAAGTTAAAATTATTAATAGGGCATTCATCCCAAAATTAAAAATTCCAAAGATACTGGCAGGAATTAATGCAATGGTAACATCCTGCATGATCGTCGCGGTTGTTGTCCGGCTTCTTGTATGGGGAGAAGCGGACACATTATACAATTTATTCAAGGTCGGCACCTCTTTCTTTTACTTTTTTCTGTTATTTAGTATGCTTGCTCTCATTTCTTTAAATGACTGATTTAGATTCAGCTTTGCAGGGCATACAAAAGTACAGCATCCACAATCACAGCATTCCATTCCATTATACTTTTCAAAACTCTCGCCATCAAAACGAATAGAATATTCATACAGCTTCTGTGGCACGATACGGCTCGGACAGGCCTCTACGCACCTGCCGCAGCGGATACAGGCAGCTGGCTGCATTTTGGCCGCCCTGTCTCTTCCATATGCTAATATGGCAGATGAGGTTTTTGTTACGGGAATATCCAGCGAATATAATGCCTGACCCATCATGGGACCTCCGGAAATTATCTTTTCCGGCTCTCTGGTAAAACCGCCTGCAGCTTCTATAAGCTCGCTAAAGTTTGTTCCTGTTTTTACAATAAAGTTACGGGGATCTTTTACAGCATCACCGGTTACGGTTACGATTCTTCTCATTAATGGTGTAGATTCCGCCACAGCCATATGGATTGAGATTATAGTATCTACATTATTAACAATGCATCCCACATTCAAAGGAAGCAGGGAGGAATTGATTCTACGTCCGGTACAAGCAGAGATCAGCCAACGTTCCCCGCCTTGAGGATATTTAGTTTTTAACGCTTTAACCTCAATTCTTGGTTCATTTTTAACCACTTCCTGCATCTTTATAATGGCATCGGGTTTGTTATCTTCAATTGCAATAATTCCTTTGGCATTAGGGAATAAACTAAGTTCGATTTTAAGCCCGCTTGCAATTTTCTCAGGTTCTTCCATTAACATCCGGTAATCCGATGTTAAATACGGCTCACATTCCGCAGCATTGACGATAACATAATCAATTTTGTTATCATCTTTCGGAGTTAATTTTACATGGGTAGGAAATGCTGCTCCTCCAAGTCCTACAAGACCGGCTTCTTTTATGATATCTCTTATTTCGGATTTGCTTAATTTGGTATAATCTCTTTGTTCTCCCAAGCCTTCAATAGCACTGTAATTATTATCATTTTCAATAATTACAGATAATACCATTGCTCCGGATACTGTCATTCTGGGTTCAACTGCCTTTACCGTTCCCGATACGGAACTGATAATATTCGCTGAAACCATGCCGTCTGCTTCTCCGATTTTTTGGCCCATCCGTACATAATCACCCTTAGATACAAGCGGCATTGCCGGTTTACCAATATGCTGTGCCATTGGAAATACCATATCACCCTTTGGCATTAAAACTGTAGTCGGCTTGTCTTTCGACAGATCCTTGCCTTCATAGGGATGAATTCCGCCTTTAAATGTCGCTGTTCCCATATTACTAGCCTTCTTTCTGTATTATTTTATTAAATCACAACTTAATTCCGGACTGAATTAGTCACGTAATATAATACTAACATAAAACCAATGATTTTTGTAGTTTTTTTTATGGAGCCTTATACCTTTACCATGTTCTGGATAATATTTTGATGTGTTTTCATTACTATTTCGGCATAAAATTTAAGCCCGGAAAGCGGATTATTTTTATCATACTTTGTCCTAAGTCCCTATAAATAGACAGCTGCCTTCCAATCGGCAGCCATCCCGTGTACTTTGCACAAAGTCTGAACAATACATAATCCATATTCCAGACCATTCATTTTAAATTATTTTTTAATTATTCAAACTTCTCAGTTATTTTTATTGTTTTATATAAGAAGTCTTAATATAAGATTCAAAATGCGAGCTGTATTTCACCTCACCATTTTGAAACACCCATAAGGCTTCGGTATCCGGTATGGATTCAATTAACTGAAGCCCCTCTTTAAAAGGCATATTAATTATTTTAGCAAGACAGTCTGCCATACCAGAATCCTTGGTAACAATGGATACGGATAAATAGCCTTCTGCAGGCATCAGGGTATCGGGATCAATTATGTGGTGATATTGTTTGCCGTTTACCGTATAATACCGCTCATATACACCGCTGGTAACCAACGACATATTCTTCAGATTTAATATATATAAATATTTATCCTTACTTTCCAAATCAGGATTTTGAATGCCGATACTCCAGGGTTCTTTGGTATCCGCTTTGGAATCCAAGGTACGGACATTACCGCCAACACTGATGGATCCGCTTTTAAAGCCCTGTTCATAAGCATACTTTGCTACCTGTTCCGTAGCATATCCTTTGGCAACTGCACCGACATCCAGACTCATTTCGGGATCCTCAAGGTATACGGTTGAATCTTTTTCATTGATGATTACCTTATTGATATCTGTATGCTTTGCTCTTTCTTTTAGGACATCCATAGGAGGCAGTTTGGCATTAGCGGGGTCATTTACCCCACTGGTGCGGTAATCATGCCAAACACTGAGAACGGCACCGAAGGCTACGTTCATCTGCCCGCCGGTAAGTTCATATCCTTCCTTGGCAAAGGTAAGCATATCTATAATTTTCTTGTCAACTTTAACCGGTTTTATTCCGGCATTTTCATTAATGGTTTTAATATTGTTAATTCCATCATAATCATTGTATATATCATAGAGCTGATGATAGACCTTTAAGTTATCGTATATCATCTGGGCATATTTCGTGAATTCTTCCTTGTCACTGGCATATCCCGTAATGGTTGTTACCGTATCAAAAAGTTCCAGGAAGCTTGCATCAAAACGTTTTAGTTTCGTTGTGTGGCAGGCAGTCAGATTAAAGACAAAAACTATGGACAATAAACATGCTAGTAATTTCCTGCTCAAATTAATCACCTCATATCAGTAACCGACAGGCCGGCTAACTTTTCATGAAAATAGGGCTGCTGCATAAATCATAAATTTATGACCTGCAGCAGCCCCAATGTAACGTATTAAACTACATCGTAATATTGTAATTACTGTGCTGAGTTTGCAATCGCTTTATCGATAGATGTTACGAAGTTTCTGATATCGATAGTTACTGAGCTTGTTAAGTCAGCAATGGTAGGACCGCCTTCTTCATTAACAGCGATTCCCTTTAATTCGTCTACAGTCTTGCCAACAGCATACTGAGCAAATGCATTTGCTTCTTCATACCATTCTTTACCAAGACCGGATGCTTTCTTCATACCATAAGCTTCTTTTAACTCATCTTTTGTCTGAGGAGCAACTGTAATATCGTTTGTGATCTTACCTGTTGTATCAAAGTTAACAACACCTTGAGATGCATCGATTAAACAGCTTGTGATTTTGCCTGCTGCATCAGAAGTTGTTACTACATAGTAGGAATATGCCTGAGCTACACCAGGAGCATCTGCTGTTGCATCTTTGGAGTTTTCCATATTAGTTGATACGCCAAGTCCAAGTTTATCAGCATCTGTTGCACCGATATCCTGTGCATTAGCAACTGCTTTTTCTACTGCAGCAACGAAATCTCCGATATGTACTGTTACAGAGGAAGCTAAGTCAGCATCTGCTGCTGTTCCTTCGTCACTAATTGTAATACCTTTTACTTCATCTACTGTTTTGCCTGTTACATAATCAGCAAAAGCATTAGCCTGTTCAAACCATTCTTTGCCAATACCGGAAGCGGATTTCATTCCATATTCTGCTCCAAGTTCCTGTTTTGACTTAAATGTTGATTCAGCAGGTGTAGTTAATTTACCTTCTTTAGAGAAGTTGATTTTTGTCTGAGCCATATCAAGTTTGCAATCCAGAATCTTTCCATCCTGACCAACTAATACTGCTACTACAACAGAATTAGTCTGGTTAACACCATCTGCATCTGCAGTTGCATCTGTAGATGAGCTTATGTCATTGATAACAGCAAGACCGGTTTTTGCCGGATTTCCTGTACTTGTTTCTGTAGGTGCTGCTGTTTCTTCCGTTGCTGCTTCAGTAGGTGCAGCATCCTCTGTTGATTCAGCTGTTGTAGGTTCTACTGTAGGTGTTGTTGTTGAATCACCACTGGTTTCGCTTGATTTGCCGCATCCGGTAGCCATAACAACAACCAGAATTAAGCTAAGTAATAAAGCTGATAATTTTTTCATTTTTTATCCTCCTAGATAATTTTTTTTATTTCAATCCGTCTCTTATCAATTTATATAAAAGTTAAAAACTTTTATAGAATGATAAAAACGGAAGAATAAACTGTAACATATGAATCAGTACCAATTAAGTACTACAAAAGCTTACCTTTAACGAAGAAAGGAGCTTAGAAATATCAGGATTCCATTGCTGCCCATGATAATGATAAAATTCCTGATGGAAAGTATAAAGGTAGTGGATTTCTCCTGTTTTTTATTAAACTTATTAATATTCCCCTGGACTGCAATTATGGTAAGCAGAGAAAGCAGGCATACCGGCGAGAGAATTTTAACAATGACCATGACAATCACCGCTGCATAAGTCATGTAATAAAGCAAAGCAAACAACACAAGCGCTGACTTCCTCCCAATATAATAAGGCAGTGTATGCCTCTTGACCAAGATATCTTTTTCCATATCACAGATGTTATTAGCCAGCATAATATTGGCTGTTACACAAAAAGGTATAACAGAATAGATAAGCAGGGATAAAATTGGTACTACCTGTAAGGTGAAAGAAACTGTGTTAAAATTTAGACTAAGTAAGACATACGTTCCTTTCGGGGCATTGATATAAAATAAAATAAATGGAATTAGTATACCGTAAAAAGCTCCCGACAAAACCTCTCCGAGAGGCTGCCTGGATATGGGTACCGGTCCATAAGTATATAAAATACCGCACAAAAAGCAGAAACCTCCTGCAATTAAAATTACAATATCAGTAAACCAGGCTAACAATAAACCGGTCAGTATACTAAGACCCAATAATACATAAACCAAAATCAGTGCCGTTTTACGGTCAAAGGGTAACTTTTGTCCATTACCCTTTGAATCTATATAATTATTTATTGCTGTAGTTGTTAAATCAAATAAAAACATGGAAGCGAAAAACAGCAGAGACAGTTTCCAGTCGATGGTCCGCTTCTGGTATAAAAGCAGGGCAATCGTCATGAAAAAGGTAAATGTACTTGTTATCTTAGTCCTTATCTCTACATAATCCAAAAATCTATTAAACATGAATCTCCTTATCAGACCCTTATTCCAGTTTAAATTAACCACCTGTATCATACCCGAATTCTTGTTCTATCACATACGGGAGGCTTTCTTTAAAACTGTCATAAGCTTCTCTCTTTTGCTTTCCAAAACATCTAATTCATGAATAATCTTTTCAGCTTTACGGTAATATTTTTTAACTACCATATGGGTATAAGTAAGACCACCGCTTGTTTTTACCGCTTCATTGATTTCAGCTCGGGAAACTCCATCGTTTATGGCTTTCTCATTAAAACTGCTGATGTTTTTTAATGCATGGATAAGGGGCAGCGTTATAACTCCCTGCTCATAATCCGACTGTACCGGCTTCTTCGCTGACTCTTTTGTATCTTCAAAATCAATACAGTCATCCGTCAGCTGAAAGATCATACCAATATAATACCCCAATTGTTTATATCTCTTGCATTCTTCCTTGCTGCTTTTTGAAAAAACAGCACCGGCATGGAAAGAAGCCTCGAAAAGAGCAGCGGTTTTTCCTGAAATAATCTTTAAGTACTGGTAAACCGATAAATTAATATTGGCATTATTAACGTGCTGATTTAACTCGCCCAAACAGACTTTACCCATATAATCCGGCATATCGATGTCCAGATAATCCTTTTTATCGGATATGGAAGCCGCCAGATTAAGTGCCGTACACAAAAGATAGTCACCGCATATAACTGCAGTTCTTTTTCCGTACTTTTTCTGTAAGGTAACTTCGCCACGTCTTAAATCAGCGTTATCAATTACATCATCATGCACTAAGGTAGCAAGATGAAGAATTTCAATCGCTGCGGCAATCTTAACGGCATTAGGATTTACGAAGCCGTCTTTATCCTCCGCGCATATAATGACTGACCTGGCGCGGATAAACTTGCCATGGGAAGCCATCAGATGCTTGGTATAACTGCGAATTATAAGCGGTGCTTTGGCCAGGGTGTTATCCGAGACCTCTTTCACCAACTCGATTGCCTTATCAAATCCTATCAATTCAATCTTGTCATTCACTTTTGTTTTATCATTAATCATTATAAATATACAACTTTCTTACGAGTGGTATTCTCTTCCATAATTTTTTTAATCCAGGCATTGCATAATAGTCAAGACCTAAAGTTCTGCCTCCGCCGATTAATACTGCCACTCCGGCAAATATCATCCAGAAGGTGTTTAAATATAATCCAGTTGTAGTTACAAACATAAAATTAAGTATCAGTGATAATGCTGCTGCAGGTGTTGTTAATAATCCGCCAATCAAAGCAAGACCAATTAAAATTTCTGCAAGTACGATGAAGATCTGCATTGCTGTCTGAACTGCTGCATGAGGTAAAATAAAAGTATTAACAAACCAGTTCATTGCAGGTACGTCTAACTTAAATGCTAAATCACTGATAGTGGAGCTTGCTAAATCTTTACCGCTTACGAAAATAACTTTGAATATATTTAAAAAGTTAAAATGTACTAATACCTGACCAATTGCATCGGCTACTGCTCCAGCTGCATCCGTTGCTGCTCCGGTTGCACTTGCTACCGCATCGGCTACTGCAGGGGTAGGGGTTGCTGCGGCTGCTGTCGCACTAGATACCGCATCAGTTCCGCCAGGCGTACTGGTGGTTATATTAAGAATACTGTTATACCAGGAATTTGCTCCGCCAAAGAAGCCAGTAAGCTTTGGTCCTTTAAACCAGCCTTCTACTATCTTCATAACACCTTCATATACCCAGACTGCGCCAAGCCATACTCTTAAAGGCATTAATAAAAAGCTAGGTGTGCGGTTGGAGAAATGACCTCCCACAAAACTTCTGCAATTACGAACCGTAAAGAATTCGTGCTTTATATAACTGAATATCTTGTTCCAGCCAAGTACCTGGATAAAATAGATAATATTAATAAAATGCTTTGCAAACATTGCAAAGAAGGAGGGCAGGCTAAAGAAATGATTCGGAAGTCCAACATGAGCCACACCATAACGTCCGCCGATGCAAACCATTACACCGTGGAAAGAAGGTTTATAAACTTCCATACTACCTTGTCCGGTAATCGCACAGGCAATGTTATGGGCTGCTACATCAGCACATTGTTCACAATTTTCAACCATCTGAGGAACGGGACGTTCTTCCCCTTCCGGGATATAAAACATGTTATCACCGGTAATGTACACATTCTCATCTTTTACGGAGCGCAGATAAGTATCTACCTGAATACGTCCGCCTCTTGTAAGTTCAAGAGTTTTTCCTGCTTCCTGGGTTACATCTGCGCTTTGGATTCCGGCAGCCCAAATAACAGTTCCGGCCGTGTTATGAAGTACCTTGTCATTCTGCTTTAACTCGATAAAATCGGTTCCTACAGCACTAACCGTAGCATTCATGATAAGTTCAATACCCATTTTGTTCATACGTTTTGCAACTTTGTTAGATAATTTTTCAGGCAGGTTAGGAATTGGTCTGCTTAAACCGTCAACATTGACCATAGTAACTTCCTGTCTGTTTATTTCATATTTTTCACAAAGTATTGGTACGTATTCTGCTAATTCACCAATCATCTCAACACCGGTAAATCCAGCACCTACTACATAGAAGGAAAGCAATTTCTTCCTTACTTCTGCATTAGGCTCGCAGGCTGCTTTTCTGAAGGTATTATGGATGTGGTCCTTTAATAATACAGCGTCTTCATAAGACCAGAGCTTAAAGGTATATTCCTCTGCGCCTGGAACGCCATAAAAGGTAGGCTTGGAACCTGCTGCCAATACTAAAACATCGTATTTATAAGAAGTACCTGCTCCTACAACCGTCTTTTTGCTAAAATCTATGGAAGTCACAGTATCAAGCTTTACATCAACTTTTCTACCTGCAAACACTTTTTTCAGACTAATCTTAATACTATCCTCATCAACACGGTTTGCTGCAACTTCATGAAGTTCAGTAAGCATTGTGTGGAAAGGATTTTTGTCAATGATGGTAATACTTACATCATTGTTCTTTTTAAATTTCTTTGCTAGTTTCTTTGCAGTCAGAATACCGGAATACCCAGCACCGACTATAACAATCTTTTTCTCCATTTTCTTCTCCTTTGCCAAATTTACAGATGCATTGTAACAAATTTCACCTAATCCGTCAATGAATTGTTAAAATTTTAATAATCGTTCTCATTATTCTAAATTAACAGATTTTGTGAATCAAAAAAATCAATGATATCATTATAACATAATGCTCGCAAAAATAATACATCTAATTTATGTAATATTTTTAAAATAACAATTACGCTCCTATATTTTTCCAGATGATGTCTGCATTTTGTGGGTTATGTTACTATTTACATAGATTTTATAGGTTTTATGGTGCAAATTAGCAAGAACCGGCTCTCCTTCCTGAGGTCACCGGTTCTGTGATTTTTCATATTCTGTTTGATTTTCTTATTTTTATAGAAGGGACAGGCGGAAAAATCTTTAACAATAGTTTCTGCAGGCCCTCCTATTTTTATGTAAAATCTTAATCTCTGTTAAAACACCTGACTGTATTTTGATTTATGAAGGTACTTTTCTTTTGTGGCTAAACCTCCTCTTATGTGTCTTTCGGATTTGTTAAGGTCTAATACCACTCTGGCTCTGTTGGCAAGGGATGGATTGATCTGTCCAAGACGTTCTGTAACATCTTTATGTATGGATGTATTTAAATGGAACGTTAATCCTTTCTTTCGTATTCCTTACTCAGCACTATCATATCCTCGTTAAATATTAAATTCCAATTCATCTCAGTACAGACCTGGATGCAGGCATCCACCACTTCTGCGTCATAATATATTCCGGAATATTTCTTAATCTCTTTTAAGGCATAGGAAATTCCCAGGGCAGGTTTATAGGGTCTGTGAGCCGTAATCGCTTCGACTACATCGGCAACGGATATAATTTTAGCTTCCAAAAGAATATCTTTGTCTTTTAGACCATGCGGATAGCCTGACCCATCAAGTTTCTCATGGTGCTGTAATACGATGTCTGCTACCGGCCACGGAAAATTAATCTGGCTTAAAATATCATAAGCATTCTGTACATGGGTTTTGATCAGCTCAAACTCCGCTTCCGATAACTTATCTGGCTTTGATAATACTTCTGAGGGTATACCAATTTTGCCGATATCATGCAGCATGGCGGCAATGTATAAACCTTCAAAGCAGTCTTTTTCAAGTTTCATTCTGGCTGCAATCTTGCAGGCTAAATATGCCACTTTTTTCTGATGTCTAGCGGTATATAAATCCCGTTTTTCTACGAGAAGCCCCAGTGCCGTAACCGTATCCATCAGATACCTTTTCTCATTGGCTGATATTTTCTGCTTCTTTATGGTATCTTCTTCACCTAATCTTTGCTGCAGTTCCCAGAGATTAAATTTTAAGTCATTATTTATAGTAATCAGTTGTTCATAGGATAGCTTCATCTCTGCATAATTATCCAGCAACTTATTACTCTCTTCCTGATCTTTTAGCTGATATGACAAGAAGTTGCTTATCAGGATTACATGGTTCTCAATAAAACCTATAATCGATTCCAAATAGTCCGGTTTTTCCGCAGAACATTCATTCGTTTCAAAAGGATCCTTCTGCTCTTTTTCAAATCCCTTCCATGTGCTGTTATATGGGGTTTCTGTCATATTTTCACATAAAAAAATATTAGCTATTACCGTATCAATTATGTATACTGGTATCCTATACATTTTTAATCCGCAAAGGCAGCTGACTTCCCTTTCACATTGGAGACAATCCGCATTATTTTTCCAATATTCCTTTAAACATAAGGTATGAATCTCCTCATATTTACACTGAATATTGGAACAGGTCGTTTTCCAGCCCGCACACACAACGACTTCCCCGCTGATATCAACTATGGATATCGGCACTTTAGCGATTTTATAAAAATCATGCAGCAACTTATCCAATAAGTTTAAATCAAACAGTTCCTTGATTTTATATTGCATTTCTATAACCCCCAACAAAATTGTTATCCGGCAATAGAGTCGACCTGGTGGCGTTCTATTGTTTAAATTAACGGATACCCTCCCACGTTTCATGATTTTGTTAATGAAAACAATCTTGTACCAAATTACTATGTCATACATTTTTGTATGTAACTTGCTTAATAAGCAAATTATACCATTAAACTTACTCTATAATCAAGTTATATCAGCAAAAAAATACATAAAAAAGAATATTTTGGTATAATTATGTAATTTTGTGGAGTTTTATTCTATATTTACCCAATATAAAAATAAGAAAAGTGATGTGATGCATGAAAATGAAGAATTTAATAGGCGACCGAGTGCGAGAAGCACGCCATAGAAGGAATCCAAAGATAACACAGTTAGATTTATTGGCAAGACTGGCAATCCGCGGAATTTATATGGAGAGTACTTCCATTTCTAAGATAGAATCCTATAAACGTCCGGTTACAGATATTGAATTAGTTGCGATTGCCGAAGCTTTGAATGTTAGCATTCTTTGGCTTTTGAAAAAAGAGTAGTTTTTAATCGTATGATTATTTTTTGCTGATATTCGTAAAGCACTATCAGCTAATTCAACCTGATAGTGCTTTAAAGATGAGTTTGTATGTAAACCTTTAAGTAAATAACTTTAAGTATACGTCGATTTTACCGGCCGCATCAACTTCGATACAATCTATCAGCTTTCTCACAATACATCCACAGGTATCCGGATTTTCAAAGAGTTCTGTAATTTTCTCCATAAAATCATTATTGGTATAGGTAACCGGCTTTTTATTTTTCTGTGTCTTATAGATTTCCAGTTCCAGCTTCAATTTTTTAATTTCACTAGTAAGCTGATTTGACTTTTCTTTTAATTCTTCTATTGTTATTATTTCATTGGTATACATATCCATATATTTTTGTTTTTCTCTAATATGCTTATTCAACCGGCAGGTGCAGGCTTGCTCTTTCTCCTTACTATCCCCGTTTCGCAGGGTTTTACGGCTGTACTCCATTACAGCATTCAAAACAATACCCGGATTTTCTTTTAAACCCATAAGAAAATAATCCTTAACCGCATCCGACAGCACTTTCTCATCTACTGACGTTTTATTGGCACAGTACTCTGTTCCTTTACTGTTACGCCCGTTACAGACCCAGGTGATATAGGTATTTTTGTAGGTCCTGACCAGCCTTCGAAACGCAGAGCCGCATTGACTGCACCTTAGCAGCTGACTGAACAGGTATTTATTGTAGTTGTATTTATTATTACTGCTAATATCGATGTTTTTGCTCCCGTCGATGTTTCTCCTGCTGTTACTGCTATCGCCGGCATTACTATAATTGTTATTGCTGTTGCTGTTATGACGACTGCTGTTATTGCTCCTGTTGTTACCGCTTCCGCTTCCATTATCTTCTGAATAAAATAATCCGGATCTTTCCTCCCGTATTTTCTGAGCCTTATAAAATACTTCTTCTGAAATAATCTTAAGCTCTGTATTGTTTACTACCAGCCACTGATTTTCTTCTCTGTTTTTCCTTTTACCTGTAAGGAAATCTTCTATTTCCTGCTTACCGTTTATAACCTTACCGGTATATATTTCATTGGATAAAATTCGGGAGACAGCATTCTGGGTAAAGGTACATCCCCGTTTTGTTTTTATGCCTTCTTTATTAAGCAGGCAGGCAATCCGGTTTGTTCCCATATACTGTTCGGTATATAATTCAAATATGTTTTTAACTGTCTGAGCTTCAATTTCATTTATATTCAGATGAAAATAATCTCCCGGCGTTTTATCATAACCGAATATTAAATTGGGCACCCTTCCCTGTTCGGCATTTTGTTTCTTTCCAAACCGGACACGTTTGGAGGTATTGGCACTTTCCTCCTGAGCAATGGCGCTTAACATGGTCAGCATGAATTCAGAACTGTCTGAGGAGGTCTGATCATAATTCACAAAAATCACCCGGACCTTTAGAGCACGCAGCTTACGTATGCTTGTCAGAAAATCGACTGTATTACGGGCCAGACGGGATATGTCTTTAATCAGTACTACCTCAAAGCTCCCCAGCGCGGCATCGGAAAGCAGTTTTAAGAGTTGGGTTCTGTTCTTCATCTTCGTACCGCTTTTTCCCTCATCTGCATATATGTTTACTAAGTCATAAGCGTTCTTTACTGCATATTCGGCAAAAAATTTCTGCTGGCTCTCTAAACTGTCCAGCTGCTCTTCTTTACTGGTGGATACTCTGCAATAAGCTGCTGCTCTCATCCCTTGTCCCCTTTCCCAAACTTTAGTTACTTACTATCTGTGGGTCTTTATGGTTTTAACTGTCCCTTAAGTAACAAAGCAGTAATTTCAGGACGTACGCAGCCGTATCCTCTGCTGTATTGGGATTGTGGAAGTTTATTTGATACCGGCTGGCTTTTTTATTTTTTTTAACCTGCTTTTTGGGGGGTGTTGTTTTGACTGGCGGAGTCTTTTGTGTGAATTGTTTTTCTTGTTCCATCTTTTCTGCCAATTAAGTGATTTGTACATATTATGTTTGTTTTATTTTAGATATGCTTGTTTTAATATGAATGCAGGTGGGATTATATGCAAAAAAGTGAATTTTTGTGACCTGGGTGGGGAAAAATGAATGAAATCAACTTTTGATTACTGAAAAAGCAGCAGCTGTCCTGTCGTTTGAAGGCTTAGATTCTTTGCCTGAATTTACAGACTTTGAATAAACCATAATCAAATGACGGGACAGCCGCTGCTCCTGTTTGGAGGTTTTGGGCTGATTTCATACTGCTTCTATTTTGGATGTGTGACTTATAATTCTTTTTTATTAAATATTTTTACGGATATATTATAAGATAAGAATAGTACAATTAAAACAATGACCGGAAAAGCATAGCATAACATTTCTATTTGCTCCTGGCTAGGTTGTGGTACATTTAGTTTTAGCATAAGTTTAACAAATAAGGTGACTAACAGAATTGGTATTCCAAATACTGCAAACATAAGCATTCTCGCTTTTTCTATTCCATATTTGTACAATACCGGTATTAATATACCAAATAGAAATAGCATTACTAATGAGACCGCTCCACTTGCCAATAATAGTTCTTTGAGGCTTAGTAACTTCATAAATGCCGACATAATAAGGGCCAGTATAGTAGATAAAGCTGCTCCTGCTACGGTGCTTAATATTAACAGAAGGTATTTTGACAGTACAATATCTTTTTTTAATATCGGCATGGTTAAGGCGTATTTATCCCATTTGGCATACTCATCATAGGACATGGAGGTTATTACCATCATGGAGGTCATCATGGTAATCATGCCAATTAAATATGCCGGGTTTTTCAGATTAATGGCAAATAATCCAAATACCACTATCGAAATGCTGATTTGTTTTACATATCTCCTTAAGTTGTAGATATCTTTTAATAATAATCCGTACATAGTTCTACCCTTTCAGATTGCAAGTTCTTTTGCAATACTGCCTTCCTTTCCTTTTCTTATATTTTCTATCAACCTTTGAAAGAATCATATTGATGCAGTCTTTCAATTCATAGATTATCTTTCTTCCTTTCCATCATGATAGGATTCCTGAGGTTCATGAATTTTAAGAAATTTATGAAAATCTAATTAATTGGCTTTTATATCTTTAACAGGCTGAATGTTATTCTCCTCTTACTTTATATAAAATAATCTCTTCAATTGAGGTATTGTCAACGACTAAGTCCTTTCTGCCCCGTTTTAACTCCTCTTTATTATCCACCATGACTTCGTAACCAAACTGACTTCTTCTGACACCTATTATGTGGTTTTTATCCAATTTATCGAAGTCCTCTTTTCTGCAATGTACAACTCCGCAGCTATATATTAAATCATCCTTGCTTTTGCTGAATACGATTCTGCCGTTATGGATAAAGGTGATGTAATCCGCAACTTTTTCCAGATCGCTGGTAATGTGGGACGAAATCAACACGGTATGTTCCTCATTTTGGATGTATTCCTGAAAAATATCTAGGATTTCGTCTCTTACAATGGGATCAAGCCCGCTGGTGGCCTCATCGAGTATTAGTAGTTTCGCCTGATGGGAGAGGGCAACCGCTATGGATAATTTCATCTTCATACCTCTTGAATATTCTTTGATGATCTTATCTTTGGGCAGCTTAAACTGGTTGGTGTATTTTTCAAACGTAGCTTCCTGCCAGTTGGAATATACCTTACCCATAATTTTAGATATATGTCGTATGGTCAGATTGTCATGAAAATAACTTTCGTCAAATACCACTCCAATTTGTTCCTTAATTTTTCTCTCATCTTGTTTATGGTCCAACCCAAAGACTTTTATCTCTCCTTCATTAATATCAACCAGATTCAGGATAGTCTTTAAGGTTGTAGTCTTGCCTGCTCCATTTTCACCGACAAAACCCATAATGCAGCCTTGAGGCACTCCAAAGGATACCTGGTCTAATTGAAAACTGCTGTAATGCTTTGTTACATTGTTAAGTTCAACCGCATATTCCATGAATTTAATCCTCCTTATATACCATATCTAATATTTCATGCAATTCTTCCAGCCTGATACCGCTCATCTTTGCATTATCAGCTGCTTTTTGCAGACATTCTTCTATTATTCTTAATTGCTCTTCTTTGACAAACTCTGTATTGGTTTCGGAAACAAAACTGCCTTTGCCCACCAGGGTGGTGATAAAACCATCTCGCTCCAGATCTTCATAAGCCCTCTTGGTTGTAATTACACTGATTCTTAATTCCTTGGCAAGAAGCCTCATGGACGGCAGGGACTGTCCGGGCTTTAGCTCACCGTTTATAATCATATTCTTCATCTGCCCGGTTATCTGTTCATAAATTGGTTTACCACTTGAATTGCTGATAATGATATCCACTGATTCACCTCTTTAATGTTATTATTGTATATACTTTATATATACATTATATATTTAAAGTACATTTTGTCAAGAGGTAATTTATTTTATTTACAAACTCCTATTTTATTAGAAATAAAAAACGGGAGCTTAACAATCACAGCATGTTGTTTTATTCGCATCAATAATGCTTTTGCTAGCCCTCTACCTGTCCGTTTCTTTTAGTATTCCTCTTATAGCACATTGCCATCAGAAAAATCTTTAAAATAAAAAATACAGAGGTCTAAGATAAAATCTCATACCTCTATATTTAATAAGCTTCTATATTTTATTAATCTTCTATTTTTTTTAATTTTCTGCATTTTAAGTTTCTACATTTTAAGTTTTTGCTTTTTAAGTAACTGCTTTTAAGTTTCTACACTTTAATTTTTTGTATTTTAAGTTTCTGTATTCTAATAATCTTCTATTTTCTTACATAATGTAATTCAGCAAATTGATTATGTCTTTTAATATCAACTAAGTTTAATTCCGTTTCAAAACTGTTTTTTTGAAACAAGGGTATCCCTTTACCAATCAACACCGGTGCCACGTTAATAATAAATTCATCAATCAAACGATTCTTTATAAAATCATGGAGTAAATCCCCGCCGCCTATAACCCAGATATCCTTACCTTCCTCTTGCTTTAACCTGGCTACAAGCTCAGATACCTCTTCATTCGTAAATTCCACGTATTCTGTTTTCCCTTTTAACGTATTGGAGTAAACATAGCATTTCACATTTTTATAAGGGAAGTTGTCCTCACCCTCTTTCTGGATTACCCAGTCATAAGTCCTTCGCCCAACAATAATCGCATCAATCGTATCGTAAAATGCAGAATACCCGTTATCTCCTTCACCCTCCACCTTAAAAAGCCATTCCAGAGAATCATCTTCCGTAGCGATATATCCATCCAGGCTCATTGCAATATATACTACTACTTTTCTTTGATCAGACATAATATCAACTCCTTATCAGAAATTTACCGGTTAAGTAACTTATCCGTTTATAACCCTGCCTTTATTATGATATATTACGAAACACCCTACGGCTGAATTATATCCCAATTATAACACAAATCCCCATCCCAGTTATAGGCTTAAAACTAACTTTAATATCTATTTTTTCTAAGAACGAAACATATATCCAGCCACGCATACTTATTATAAACCTTTTAACATCGCCCGACTGCCAGAGACTACACTATAATAGTATCCCAAAAATACAGTTAAAATTTCCCAGTCCGCAACCTAAAAATACTTGATATAATCAGATTAATAAACCTAAATAGAAAGCATGATCCTGATATCGTTCATAAGCGCTTTATACGGAGTCTGCAAATTCACTTATGACCTTTTATGGGGTTCAGAGCGAAAAGACACACTGTCTGACGAGCATAGCGAGGAGTTTGTGGCTTTTCACTCTGCTTTACCGCATAAAAGAGTCATTAGTGAATTCAGACTCCGTATACTAAGCTTATGAACGATATCAGAATCAGTGCTTTCTCATAGCATCCATTGCTGATTATATCAAGTATTCATTACAAAAAACTTCGAAGCCAATAACAAAAATTAAAGAATTGCCAAAATAACAAAATTCATGATAAACAGTCCGGTTGCAACCCAAAGTACCGGATGTACTTCCTTTGCTTTGCCTTTACAGATCTTAACCAGACAGTAAAAGATAAATCCAGCTGCTATACCATAAGAAATACTGTAGCAGAACGCCATAAAGATTGCTGCAAAAAACGCAGGGATTGCTTCGTCTAGATCAGACCAGTTAATTTCCTTAAAGGAAGATAACATCATAATACCGACTGCGATCAGTGCAGGTGCGGTAGCCTGAGTTGGAACAATGCCTACAATTGGTGCCAAAAACATGCTGGCAAGGAATAATAAAGCTGTAACAACAGAAGTCAGACCGGTACGTCCGCCGGCACCGATTCCGGCGGCACTTTCTACATAAGTTGTTGTATTGGAGGTACCAAAGATGGCACCAATGGAAGTTGCGATGGAGTCAGCAAATAAAGCTTTATCCATTTTGGACTTAAATCCGGAACCATCCTGAAGGGCTATTTCATCCGCCGCATCAAAAATTCCGGTACGTTTACCAGTACCAATAAAGGTGCCAAGTGTATCAAAGGTATCAGATAAACTGAACGCAAAAATAGTCATTAAAACCAAAGGAATCTGGGAAGCGTCTTTAAATAAAGATAATAATCCATCCTTACCAAGGGCTGCTCCAAAAGTTGTCCCAAGCTGGCTAAAAGATTCTTTTAAGTCAGGAGTTGTGCTAAGTGCTGATAAATCCACTACACCCATTGGAATTCCAATGATGGTGGTAGCCGCTATACCAATTAATATAGCGCCTCTTACTTTTAAAATAAGCAGTACGAACATAAGAAAGATTCCGATGATCGCTAAGATTATGGCAGGTTTATTTATTTCAATCAATGCCGGTACAATACGGCTGTTCGCTATTACTGTACCATCCTTTAACTGGGTGTAAGTATCAGGGTCCGCAGTAAATTTTAATAATCCTGCATTCTTAACACCAATATAGGCTATAAAGATACCAATACCACCGCCGATGGCATTCTGAACGCTGACCGGGATGGCTTTGATAATTAATTTACGGACTTTTGTAACGGTAATGATAATGTTAATAACACCACATAAGAATACCATAGCCAATGCCTGCTTCCAGGAAAACCCAAGAGCGAATACAACATTGTAGGTAAAAAATGCGTTAAGTCCCATACCCGGAGCCTGCGCATATGGCACATTAGCAAAAAGAGCCATTACCAGAGTGCCGGCTACCGATGCAAAAATTGTTGCAAGAAATACCGCCCCACTTGGTATCCCTGTCTGACTTAACATCTCCGGATTAACGATAATGATATAAGCCATTGCAAAAAAAGTGGTAATACCGGCAACTACTTCCGTTGAAACCGTCGTGCCGTTCTTCTTAAGTTTAAAAAATTTTTCCATAACCTTCTCCTTTAACTTTTATCTTAAGAAATTCACATGACTAATCTTTTCGTAAGGAATCTCTTAGTTTAAATATTATTAATAAATTTTATAAAGTGTTTATGAACAGGTATATTATACATGATTATATTGATTATTCAATCTAATTTTATAGTGGTTTTTATTAGAATTATTAATTAATAAAGGTCGTTATGCTTATAAATCAGTGGTTTTTTAAATAAATTCGGTTAATCAAAAGAAATAGACCTGATTCTTTTTCTATTATAGTGTTATATTTTCTTTGTTTTATTCTATTGTTTCTTAACATTCCTGTATTTACGCAACGATCCGTTTTAGATACTGGAAATCCTTGTTATGTTTTTGCAAAAAATATGTTATACTCTTAGATAATAATAACAGGCAGCTTGCGATTCTTTAGCATTTCATCCATATACCCTGCACTTGGTACGAACTACATAGTTTCGCATTTGCCTAATCTAATAAATTTTGATGAAAGGATACGAATTATGTTTTATCAAATTCAAGATGATTTAGAACCTATAACCCTTGACGAATATGATAAGGGTATTCTGACCTTCGGCGTAATTACGCTTCAGGAATTGGAAGAGTGTTATGAGAAGTTTGGTTTTGCCAGAATCACAGTATTGGAATGTAAACATGATACCCATCAGGTACACGGTGAAATTGAAGTGTACGAGGACTATCATTTTGGAATAATTACGGGTATCGATACCAGGCATTTTATCCAGGTAGAGGACAGAATTGGAATTTATATAAAGAAGAATTTATTTTTGATTGTGGTTATTGAGGACCAGGATGACAGTATGAGACTGGAATTATTTGAATCCCTAAAGCATTTAAACCTGGCTAAAGTATCTTTGGAACGGGTGGTATACGGATTTTTGGAACGGCTGATTTTTGATAATTATTCTGGTCTTGAACAGATTGAGAAAGAAATAAGTACCCACGAAGATAAAATCAACGACAATAAATTAAGCCGTAATTTCAACTACGAAATCACCGGCATCCGGAAAAGACTTCTGCTGCTTAATAATTATTACGAGCAGCTTATTGTCATCGGAGAAGAGTTAGAGGAAAATGCTATCGACATTTTTAAAGATGAAAATCTGCGTTACTTCAAATTGTTTACCGACCGGGTCAACCGGCTAAGCAACAACACCAGGATGCTTCAGGATTATTGCGTGCATGTAAGAGATGCCTACAATGCACAGTTAGATTATAATCTTAATAATATCATGAAGATGTTTACTGTCGTTACCACCATATTCCTTCCCCTTACCCTGATTGTAGGCTGGTATGGAATGAACTTTAAATATATGCCGGAGTTAAGCTGGAAATACGGGTATCTTTTTGTAATTATCATCAGTATTATTGTGGCAGTCATCTGCATCATATATTTTAAAAAGAAGAAGTTTTTATAACTTGTTAACACCAAGTACACAAAGCAGTAGGGAAAACCAGGACAACCCAAAAATCATTTTTTGTCTTGGTTTTTCCGTTTCCTAAACAAATTATTATCTTATTTCAATTAAACTTACAATTTTAATCCGTCTCTGCTTTCTCTTTATACTCCTTAATAGCCTCCATAAACCGTTCCCCATATTTATCATACTTAAATCGTCCGATTCCAGAGATGGAAAGCATGTCCTCTTCGCTAAGAGGCATGTGAAGACATAATTCCAGCAGAGTTTTATCGGAAAATACAATATAAGGAGGTATCTTTTCTTCCTTGGCAATGTCACTTCTGAGTTTTCTAAGCAGCTCAAATAGTACCTCATCTGCTTCTTCATAATTTTGTTTCCCATTGCCGGTTTTGCGGGCATCTTTCTCTGCTGCCTTTTTAAGTCCGGATTTCTTTACCTTTTCCTTCTTACTAATTTCCCGTTCCTTTGCTAATTTCATGATAATCTCTTTTTTGCCTTCCAGCACTTCCCACGACTTGTCTGTTAATTTTAAAATGGAATACTCTTCATTCGTCAGAAATAGATAATCCTCTAATACCAGGTAGTTTAACACCTGCCTGAGTCGGTATACGGCTTCTTTTGCCAAACTGCCATAAAATTCATTCTCATCCATATGATATTGCCTTAACTTGGCGGTTTTATTACCGTGAACCGTATCGACAATAACCCCCATACCATAACGCTGCCTGGACTGACTGACACAGCCGATTAATTTCATGGAAATGTCCGTTACGTCACTTTCTTCAAACTGGGTCAGACAGTTGGAACAATTACCGCAGTAATTTGTACCATATTCGCCAAAATACCGAAGGATGTAATCTCTTAAGCATTCGTTGGTAAAACAATAAAAGGTCATTTTCTTAAGGCGTTCCCGGTCTCTTTCCTTAACCGCTTTTAAGGTTTCTGGGTCAAGTTCTTCATTGTCATTATTATTTTCAATAAAGAACTGGTTTGTAATAACATCCTGCCCACTGTATAAAAGAATGCAAAAGGCCGATTCCCCATCTCGCCCGGCCCTGCCTGCTTCCTGATAATAACTTTCGATGTTCTTTGGCATGTTATAATGAATCACGAAACGCACATTGGATTTATCGATGCCCATACCAAAGGCATTGGTAGCTACCATTATGGGTTTTCTGTCATAGATAAAGTCCTCCTGATTGGTTTTGCGCTCTGCATCACTGAGACCGGCATGATATCTGGTCACAGGAACTCCCTCTCTATTTAAGCGGTCACAGACTTCCTCTACGACTTTTCTGGTAAGACAGTAAATAATTCCGCTTTGGTCTTTATAATCTTGCATATAGTTTTTCAATGCTTCAAATTTATCTTTGGGGGTTTCTACGGCAAAATATAAGTTCTTTCTGTCAAAGCCGGTAACTTTGACAGTAGGAGCTTTTAGCCTTAAAATCCTTATTATGTCTTCGATAACTTCCCTGGTGGCAGTTGCCGTAAACGCACTTAAGACAGGTCTTACAGGGAGCCTGTCCAAAAATTCCACAATTTTTAGATAACTTGGTCTAAAGTCCTGTCCCCATTGGGATACACAGTGGGCTTCATCTACGCTGACCATGGAGATTCTTGTATTTAGGGCAAACTCTAAGAATTCCTCGGTTATCAGTCTCTCCGGTGCTACATAGATGATTTTATACCGGCCTTCCTTTGCATAGGAAAGAGCTAACCGGTATTGGCCCGCCGTCAAAGAGCTGTTTAAAAATGCCGCATGTATCCCTGCCTGGTTTAAGGTACTGACCTGGTCCTTCATAAGGGATATTAATGGCGATATCACAAGGGTAATCCCCTCAAGCAACAGAGCCGGTATCTGAAAGCAGATTGACTTGCCTGCTCCGGTCGGCATTATGCCAAGGGTATCGGTTCCGTTAAGAATGCTGCCCGTTAGTTCCTCCTGTCCTTCCCGAAAATCATCATATCCAAAATACTTCTTTAGTAATTTTATTCTTTCATCCAATTCGTTTTCCCCTTATAAATTTTTTTCTCTGAAAAATTCGTCTACAATAAACTCAGCACTTTCACACCACATTAAGGAACCGGTTTTTTGTAAGGCTTCATAAACCTTTGATTGGTAAAAATCATAGAGACATTCATCAAAAGGTCGGTCCGTCTGATCTGATATCAAGCGAACCACATGCTCAATCTTCATGATGATATCTAACGTGACATCCTGACCTTTATAAATATACCGATTAATCATGAGTCTTCGTCCTCCCTAAAAACTCTAGACATTTCAATGCTCTTTCGCTATGTATGGAAACCTGATCATGAGGTTCATAGGTTCTTAACTGTTCGATGGCCATTTCCTCATTATAAATGCCTGCTACATATAATGCAACCGTTCTCATGGTATTATCATCTGCAACAGGACCGATTACAATATCATAGCCATGCTGGGTACCGCCGAACATACGATTATTTTTAATCATGGTAAGCCATTCCCTGGTAAGTCCGTAAAAGGTTTTTATATTCAATTCCTTAGAAGGTGTCAGTTTAAATTTCATAACAAAGATACCTTCCCCGCCATATCTAATGTACATATTCCCAGCCCAGTTGACTGCATATTCTTCCATGGTGGTGGTATAAAACCCCTTCCCAAAATCCCGTTTATCCTTGGAATGTTTTAAATCCACCTGGTCAAATATTACATTGGTCCCATGGTATACAATCAGCTCATCCTTCATTTTGTTTTCTCCTCAAAACATCTTCAACAAAATAAATGCTTTCCTCCAGGCTTTGGGAGTGCAGTGCCTGATATTGAGAACGAAGGAGGGGGATAATACCCTTTCTGGTAAACAATTCTAGTACATCTTTTGCATTGAGCGCATGATTATGGGCATATCCTTCGATTGCTTCCACAACCATCAAATTCATATCCCGTTCTGTTTGATTCAACTATGTCACTCCAATTTTATTCTCTATTATATTTATATTAACCTGGTGACATATAATGAACCGATTGAATGATTCCATTTAGAATAAAGTTTGTAATTTATGGTAAAACGTTCGTTGCTGTTACCTCTTTATGTACGGTTGATTTAGAAATGCCAAATTGTTTTGCTGTCTGCCTCACGGTTGCATTATTATCAATTATGTAATTGGCTATTTCTACTGCCCGTTCTTCTATATAGCCTTTCAAAAGGATATCCCCCTATTGTACTTGTTTCTATATTGTATGCGTGAAGGTTTTAAATTATATCCTATTTAGGGTTACTAACTTTACTCAAATAACAGCATATTTTCTTATAACAGGGATTGATTGATAAGAATATCCGATGATAGGGATGGGGCTGTACCCCATTTAGAAAATGATGATTTTAAACTGCCAGGACTGCTTAAAGAACAAAGACTCTGGCGCTGACGCGCTGAACTTTCCTTGTAAAATAATAAAGCAGCCTCTGGCAGTTTATTTCTACAATAAAGAATACATATAAAATCTTCTTTGATAGCAAGGAAGATTCCATTCCTTGCTTAGTAATCTTCTCTTAAACCAAATTCTGCGGATTCAACCCATTCCTCTGGTCTGGTTGTAAGTTTTACCAGCTCCTCCATAATAATGCAATGGATATCTTCCTGTTTTATTAAGTACTGGTAAGTTTCTTTTGCCTTACTATCCTCTGCCGCCTCCTGGAGGCTTCTATAAAACTTGAGGCTTTTTTCCTCCATCTCAAGAGCCATCCGGTATGAATCCAGCTGGCCCGGAAGCTCCTTAATATCACTCTTAAAGTCGGCCATCTTCCAGAATAAATCTCTCGCTTCTTTCAGAATATTTTTATCCTCTACATTAACGTCAAGCAAATCTGCTTTGCCAAGTAAAATTTCCACATGTTTTCTTTCTTCATCCGCTAACATGTTAAATACAACTGCCAGGCTGTTATCTTTATTTTTCTCTGCCTGTTCTGTGTAATATTTCTCTAAATCAAATTCCAGTGAAAGTGCTAAGTCTAACGTCTCCATATCCTTTCTGCTCCTTTTCTTACGTATTTGTGTACCTACTAATACCTTATCGTTTTCCACTTATAATGTCAAGACTTTTTAAGTGGAAACGAAGCAGGCATTGATTCGAAACCTCTCAAAGGTACTCGTTTCGTTAGAAAGAAATCTTCTTCCGAAAAAATAATAGGCAGCTTCCCTGTAATGCCTTAAATATATAGAATATCTGATTCATTCCCGTATATTTAAGCATTAAGACAAGCTGCCAAAACAATTTAACTTTTAAGCATTTCTTTTTTTTTACTATTATAATATACATATCCAATCCCACCTGCAAGTAAACAGATCAGCATGAATATAGGTACATACAGTGGATTGGAGACAATTCCCCCAATCAGGATTATGAAAGAGCCCAGTGTTCCTAAAACCGGACAGATAATGCCTTTAAAGGTACTTTTTATAATATTAGCCTTTTTCATCTTAATAACTTTTATATACAGGATAATATAACAAACATAGCTGAATACAATAGCTATTTCACTAACATCACTGTTTCCTATAATTCCGCTTTTCTGTGTTAGATAATGCAGCCCCATCCATACAAGAGTAACTACATAAGAAAGCAGACAGGATTTTAAGGATAACTGGTATTTTGGATGAATTACTGCTATTTTTGCGGCGCCAGGGAGCATATTCTTGCTGGCCAGTGCCTGGGGCATCCTAAGGCTTCCCAGGGTTATACCGTTTACAACTCCAAGGATGGAGATAATTACAAAGACCAGGATTATTTTACTTCCATGGCTGCCAAGGAGTATTTCACCAGCCTTATTCACCGCATCATTTCCGGTTGATAAGATATAACTGACTCCTAACATATTGGTAATTCCAAGGAAATATAAAAGATATACACCCAATACCACCAATGGTCCAATAATCAAGGCTAGAGGCATGTTTTTCTCCGGTTTTTTTACTTCATTGGTGATGCTGGTTGCTATAATCCAGCCGTCATAGGCAAAGGCGATTGGTGCCAGGGCCGCCAGCCATCCAAATCCCACATTACTTTCCGTAACCACCTTTATCCCCTGCGGGATTTCAGGACTGGCTGTTCCTAAAAATACGCCAAGGATTGCGATTCCCAGTAACGGAATCAGCTTAATAATCGTTGAAAGATTTTGAAAATACCCACCCAGTTTTAAGGATAAGATATTCAACCCATAAATAAGTGTCATAAATCCCAAACCAACTGCTATCTGATTTTCCAGGGTTCCGTTAATACCTAAGAGGGAACAGGTATAGATACCCGATACCCAGGCAACTACCGCATTTAAAGTCGGGTAATAAATAAAAGTCTGAAACCAGCCAAACCCAGAGGCTACTCCTTTCGAGATAAAATCTTCATAATAGCCCACAAAACCTCCGTTTTTCTTAGTTCTTATCGAAAGTTCGGTAAGGGTCAGACTTCCGAATATGATACTAAACGCCCCAATACATAATACAAGTACTCCAAGGCCTATATTACCCCCGGTATATTTTAATACATCATCACTTTTAAAGAAGATTCCGGATCCGATCACGATACCGATAATCATAGTTGTTGCTGTTAACAGCCCATAATGTTCTTTTTTATTCTCCATAATAACTCCTGTATATTATTGTTTTTATCTATCTGTTCATATGGATTTCGCATATTTAATCTTGGTTTACTTGACTGGATTAATTTCCTGACAGTCAAATTTAAACTGACTACGGCTATATCGGTTTATCTATGTTTAACTAAAATCTTACCGTTTGAATCGATTAATCAATCAACTGAAATTAAATTCCAAAGCAGCCTTTTTACTTTTTAATAACAGCCTGGGTTCTGTACCAAGACTTTCCCCTGCTTTCTGCTAAGACCTGATGCTTTCATTCCTCCTTAAGTACCGGGGCGTCTGTTTAAGCACATCCTAAGACGCCCTGGATTTTCAGATCGCTTCAACAATACTAAGATACTTCTGCCTTGTAGCCATCCCGCCTCGAATATGCCTTTCTGATTTATTCATCATAAGTATTTCGTTTACGGCATGATACAATTGCTTATTGACATACGGCAAACGGTCCTGCAGATCTTTATGGACAGTTGATTTACTGATTCCATATTTTAAAGCCGTTTCCCTGACTGTCGCTTTTGTCTCGATGGTGTAATAAGCCAGCTCGATTATTCTATCCTCAATGTATTGCTGCATCATATGGGCCCCCAAGCTTGTTTTTTTAAATATATGCTTGTTTGTCCAATGATATGTCTGGTTACTAATAGCCTTCTTCTCTTCTTATTTTACGTAATTCGTTCCTTTTAAGGGCACCTTCCCATTCTCCCCGCTGGTTCTCTGTTTCTATTATTAAGCGAGGTACTCTGACAGGCTTTCCTTCGCTGTCCAATGCTACATAAACCATATAAGCCCGGTTAATTGGCCTTCTGATTCCTGATAATTCTTCCACATAAGTGTCGACCCTGACTTCCATAGAGGTATTCCCAACATAGGTGATCCTTCCAATTAACACCAGAGTATCGTTAACATAGGCACCCTCTTTAAATTGAAGGTTATCGATTGCTGCCGTTATAACATTACATCCGGAATGTCTTCTGGCTGCTACGCCGCCTACTATATCAATCCATTCCAGGAGTTTACCGCCAAATAACCTGCCATTTCCGTTAATATGACGGGGCATCAGTAATTGTATTTGCTCCGTAAAGGAATCTTCCACACGTTTTTCTGTTTCCATTCTTAAACTCCTTACCTATGAAACAATTCATATAAACCTGTAAATCCCAATCTATTCGTTATCCATAACGAAATAAAGTCAGACATATTATTATATACTTTCATACCTGTACTTGTCCATATATTTCTTTCATCTGCCCGGGCAAACCTAAGAGGAATTAACCGGGAAAGACTTTACTGCATACCCATATTATGATAAAATAATTGAGCAAGTCCAATCTTTAGCAATATAGACGTTTAAAGTAACAGGTAAAGTAATGAAACAGGTAAAGTATGAAACAGCCCCAGTTAAGCATATATAAAGTATTATCTGCTTTAAACGGGAGACAGGAGTAAGAAAATGAAGAAAAACAACAAATCTATTGGAATTTTAATTGCAGGTGTCATTGTTGTACTGGCAGTCATTATAACCGCTGGTATACTGTTTTATAATCAATCCAAATCCACTACCGGTATGGATGGCAATAATTCCGGTGCTATTGACCTGACGGGTTATCCAAATACCGGTGACATCGTTATCCAGTCTGCCTCCTATCTGTATACCAGTGACGGCAAGATCGATGGTTTTCTGGTAACTGCGAAAAGCAAAGGTTATAAGAGTGACTTACTGTTAGATATTACCTTTGACAGTACAGGAGATACCGTAAAATCTGTGGCAGTCAAGAATCAGAAGGAATCCAAGGGCTATGGTGACAAGATTACAGACCCAGCTTTCTTAAGCCAGTTTAACGGTATAACAGCCCCAGTTTCCATATCGGGCGAGGATCTTAACAGTACCGATAACCAAACTAGTTCAGATGATGTTAATAGTACGGAGCCAACAACAGATGCCCAGACATCTGAACCTAAAACCACAGAAACAGATACCAGTGAAACGAATACTGTTTCCGAAACCTCTGGCAACGTGCTGGCAGACGGAACCTATGAAGCAGAAGAACCGGAATTTGACGACCAGGGATACAAAGATAAGGTTACCTTAACCATTGAAAACGGTAAGATGACAGAAGTCATCTGGGATGCCTATAATGATAAAGGTGAATTAAAGAGTGTGTTATCAGCCGACGGTATCTATGAAATGGAAGGCGGCGGTCTTACCTGGCAGGAACAGGCTTTGGCTATAACCGATTATCTGGTAAAACAGCAATCTATCGATACCATTACTATGAATGCGGAAGGTAAAACCGATGCTGTGACCGGAGTTACCATATCAGTACGTGACTTTATAAATCTGGTACAGGAGTGCCTCAAAGATGCTGCTGCTAAGAAACCGGAAGTTAATACCCAGGAAGAATCCACGTCAGAGCAGACATCCGGTAACGAAACTGTACCTGAATCAGCAGAGGAGCCACAATCGGCAGCCACTCCTGATAATACCCCCGGTCTTTCCACCAAAGTCGATGTCGTATCCGGTGCTACTGTTTCATCAACTGCAGTTATTAATAGTATTAACAAAGCTCAGGAGTTTATTAAGGAGTTTGTACTTTCAAAGTAACGCCTTAAAACCCAAACCCAGGTTATAGACAAACCTGACAAATAGCAATCGTTACATAAAGGGTGGCTGCCAAATCTGTAGTAGATAAAGCAGCCGCCCTTATTTTAAACTCCTTCTGTATTTAATTAATATCCGGTTCTAATTGGCTACCGCATCGACTTCGCTTTCTTTGCTGCTTTCAATTTCCACTACTACCTTATTAGGCAGGCAGACTATGGTCTCACCATCATTTTCAATATCCCTTTGATGCACGCAGATTTTATCCGGGCAACTGGCATCTACTATATCCGCATGCCCGTCTTTTATTACCAGTTGGTTGGTTCCGCCATTTACTCCTTTAATTTCAAGGGAGGTATCCTTATTAAGGGGCAGTTCTTTATATATTTCTCCATCCACTCTGATTACTACTACATCTCCGTTCTGCTTTGCTATGTTCATATAAATCAATCCGGCTGCCGCTATAACTATTATAATTGCCGCCAGTATTAAATCATTCCGTTTCATAAGTAAACCACGCCTTTCTGCCAATACAGCCTGATACAGGCTTTAGCACTCCATATTATACATGCATCAAGACGATTGTGCAACGTATTTTTGTCGGAATCCTATTTCAGTAAATGATAAAATTCTGTTCACGCCACTGCTAAAAACAGCAGTAATATGAACAATAACACGCTTCGCGATGCACGAAAAACTGCACCGTAAGATACCAAAAGGGTTCTGGTATCAACAGTGCAGCTTGTATTCCTTATGACAAATGGGTTATATTCTTACAATTTATTCTGCAAATAAAGGAGTTGATAAGTATCTTTCACCGGTATCCGGTAACAATACAACAATTGTCTTACCGGCATTCTCAGGACGTTTTGCGACCTGGGTGGCAGCCCAAGTTGCAGCACCGGAGGAAATACCCACTAATAAACCTTCATGCTTTGCAATGGCTCTGCCAGTTGCAAATGCATCCTCATTATCAACAGTAATAATCTCATCATAAACTCCTGTGTTAAGTACTTTAGGAACAAAACCGGCACCAATTCCCTGGATCTTATGAGGTCCGGGAGTTCCCTTGGATAATACAGGAGAAGCACTTGGTTCAACAGCTATAATCTTTACATCGGGATTCTTGCTCTTTAGATATTCACCAACACCAGTTATAGTACCGCCAGTACCAATACCTGCCACAAAGATATCCACTTTACCATCGGTATCTTCCCAAATTTCAGGTCCGGTAGTATTTCTGTGTACTTCCGGGTTGGCAGCGTTTATAAATTGTCCAGGAATAAAGGAATCCGGAGTTTCTTTCGCTAATTCTTCTGCTTTAGCAATAGCACCGTTCATACCTTTGGCACCTTCTGTCAGTACTAATTCGGCACCGTAGGCCTTTAATAGATTTCTACGTTCTATACTCATTGTCTCAGGCATAGTTAAAATAATTTTATAACCTCTTGCAGCTGCTACGGAGGCCAGACCAATACCGGTATTACCACTGGTAGGTTCGATAATAGTTGCACCCGGTTTTAAGATTCCTTTTGCCTCGGCATCATCAATCATAGCCTTTGCTATTCTGTCTTTCACACTTCCTGCGGGATTGAAATATTCTAATTTTGCTACGATAGCTGTTGCTAAATCATTGGCTTTTCCATAATTAGTCAGCTCCAGTAACGGGGTACTTCCGATTAAATCTGTTAAACTCTTTGCTATTTTTGCCATAATCTTATTCTCCTTTAATGTTTATATTCTTTATAACTTGAAATTAATTTACTAAGTCCGTTTGGTTTATATATAATCTAACACAGTGAATACCATTTGTCAACGATTATTTTAATATTTCATATATGATTAGTATGAATTATTTTTCATACTGTTCTCAACTTGTATTTGCGGCATTTCTTTTGTGAGAACAGCAAAGCGAAACATCGTGGGAACAGTAACCAAATGATTGTTGCTTCTATACTCCCATACTGATTATTGTATTATTCTTTCACTTGTTTTATTCAGACCGGGCTTTTGATTTTATATCGGAGAACTTTTCTATGCAACAAGAACAAAGAATCTGGCTCACCAGAAGAACAAAGAATCTGGCTCACCAGAAGAACAAAGAGTCTGCCTCGCCAGAAGAACAAAGAGTCTGCCTCGCCAGACTCTAGCGCTGACGCGCTGTCACGACAGTGACAATCTTCCTTAAGTGCGTCATGCGCATCCTGCCTGGAAGGCTTTTTAATTTATAGGTAAGTTCTTAGAACTTTCCTCGTAAATTAAAAAAGGTATCCCATTCCCTGATGAGATACCAGAACGATTCTATCATATGGTAATACCCTTGTTATGCAATCTTATCCGCCTTGACCTGTTTCTATATCATGCAGGACTTTAACCAGAGTTCTCAATGTTATCTGCCCCTGAATCTGGGGTTGTCCGGTAAGCAGATCATAACCGGCGGCTTTGGAAGGATTTTGGATATCGTCACTGGTTTTCCGATTCAGACCTATGGGTACACTAAAATAATAATTTGCTACAACCTCTAAAAAGCTGGCTTTTTGACCCGATGAAAGGATCTCCTGGTTTATTTTTTCGGGCAGCCCTAAACTGCTAAGGTTAATTTCCTGCGTTTTCTTTAAAGTCTGTAAGTCATACCCGAAAGATAGATTTTCCTGGGGTGTAGCTTGTCCTTCTGATGCATGGTCTTCCCTTAAACTATAATTCCCAATGGATACAGTCCCCTTTAGTACACCTTTACTATAAGAAGTTATGGTGTTATATCCAAGGATACCAGATATATTTTCCGGTATTAGTTTATAGATAGCGTCAGGTACTCCTATATCCGGTAATCCAACTCCCCATGCACCACCTTTATTAACAATACACCAATATGGGGCTTCCCTGGTAAGGAACAGGGGGATATTGCCCAGGTCATAAACTCCGGGAGTAACCTGACTGGTATTCTGGCCAGGCTCATCTTTTGTCATGCGGTAATCGATTGCCAGGCTTACCAAGCCATTGATAAAATCAGTAAGATCAAATGCCTCTGCTCCGCTGATACCCAGAGTCTTACTATCATAATTCATATATGCATCCAAAGACCCATTTTTTTCTATCTTACTTACAGTATCGGAAGCAGATTTTTCTCCCGCCAGGTTATAAACCAGCCTTAGATTAAAATCCTGATCACTATCTTTTGAAAAAATAAAAGACGGGGTGGGGGGCATATCCTCTTTAACGGGATCGGCATCTGCTCTGACAGCATATCCGATACCAAGGCAGCACAAACTAAGTCCTGTAATAAGCAGAATAACCCAATTATGGATTAATTTATAACCTTTCATCATAAACCTCCAAGCACACGAGTGGATTTTAATGTCATCCATATTTTTACAGCATCTTATTATACCGTAAAACGATATGGGTTACAAACCGAATGACAGACAACCTTTCGACGGTTTTTCCGCTCCCGTTATGATGAAATGTTTCGTAATTCTTTTCAATACTGCTTATTTCTTTTAATTATTCGCACATAGCTGGCAATACAGGTAATTATATGTTTTTTTGCAGACCTCGATTTTTAGTAATTCTCTTTGCTTTATAGCATAAATTGCGAAAGTTTTTTATTCCTACCCTTTATAGAACGGGGCGGTACAAGGAATTTATGAATGTACTTTAAATACAGAACATGTTTTAAACAGGCATGTCTAGCATATTCCCAGTTCATGATCCTCAAGAACTACCGTAAAGGGTCCGTCATTTAACAATTCTACTTTCATATCTGCACCGAATTCACCGGCCTCTACTTTTCCAAGTTTATTTTTTATGCCATCAAGAAAATACCGGTACAACTCCTGTGCTTTCTGTGGGTCGGCTGCCTGCAGAAAATTAGGACGGTTACCCTTTTTACAATCTGCATATAGGGTAAATTGGGAGATTGCAAGTATCTCGCCGTTTATGTCAAGGAGGGACAGATTCGTTTTCCCCTGTTCATCTGAGAAAATTCTAAGTTTTAAGATTTTTTCAATATATTTATCTGCTATTGCCATGGTATCTTCTCTGCCAATTCCAATAAACAGCAAAAGTCCTTCTCCGATTTTTCCTACACAGACTCCCTCCACTGTTACCGAGGCCTGTTTTACCCTTTGTATTACAATTTTCATGAAAACTCCTTCCTTTAACTAAATAGCTTTGTAATTTACTGATCTTCTTTTTCATAACAACAGGAAGTTCTGTTAAGAATAATAAAGTAAAAATCAAGTATAGTGGTCGGAACCCTCTGTTTACCTTGTTTTATTTCTTACATTTTCCTTAATTTATCTGAATATTCTTTGTTAGATATTGTGGTGTGAACGGCTTTGTGCTATAATCGCCAATGAATGATATTAATATGATTATAATTAAATAAATATACTATTATAGTTTACACTTAATTTCTAATTTCAGAAAGGTTGATACTGTTGAAACAATTAATATTAAAATATAAACACGGATGGGTTCTGTCCTATTTTTTCATCTACATTGTCTGGTTTTTTGCATTGGAAAAACATATTACGACCAATTATACACCAGTTCACATCTGGCTGGATGATATCATACCTTTTAATGAATGGTTTGTTATTCCTTATTATTTATGGTTTGTATTCATCTTTGCAACCGTTGCTTACTTTTTCCTTACTTCCAGAGAAGACTTTTATAAAGTAACCGCCTTTTTATTTATCGGAATGACAGTATGCCTGATTATCTATACGATATGGCCGAATGGACAGAATTTAAGACCGGACCTGTCAACGATTGGCAGGGACAATGTTTTTATCCATATTGTAAAAGCACTTTACAGTACGGATACCGCTACCAATGTATGTCCCAGTATCCATGTGTTTAACTCCATTGGAGCCAATATAGCCATTCATCGAAGTGAGGCTCTGAAAAAATACAAGTGGTTAAGAGCTGGTTCCACGATATTAACCGTTCTCATATCCCTTTCAACCATGTTTTTAAAACAACATTCTGCATTTGATGCCATCGCTGCCATTGCCTTAAGTATAGTAATGTATCTTCTGGTTTATGTCTTAAGCGGCAGCAAACAAGCAGCAAAAGTAAAAGAAAAGAAAGTATTTGCACAATATTGATGTTATCTTTAAATCACTGATAGCAGTAACATCATTACTATAGTTAATAACGCATATATGGTTTCAGTTTTTAACTGAAACCATATATTTTTTTGGAAATTTTAAAACCGACTTCTACTATCTTACGACCTGCTTTTCCGGGGAGGTTCATAGATCTTCCAAGAAAACGGTTATAGATCTTCGTATACAGCTTTTTATTGGCTTTCTCTAAGTAGTTCCATAATTCCTGCTTTTTGGCGAGACTTTCCTCTGTATTTTCTTTGATTAAATATACGGAAGAAACAGTCATCATCATACACAGATATTTTATCATATAATTGCGGAGTTTTTTGTTCTTTATTGTCATTACATCCATATCATCAATCATTATTTTAGTAATATAAATCTGTTGGTCAATACGCTTGATCATATTCTTTTCATTTACAGATTGGTCATCTCTTCCGATAAAATACCGGTACAGGTTTACATCCAGATAATACAACGTCTTTACATGCGGCAGGGGGTGATAGACAAAAATATTATCCACATAAAAGGTGTGCTGGGGCAATTTAAGTCCACAATCCTTTAGCAGCTTGGTTCTATAAATGGCAGCATGCATAATAATCTGCTGGCTTTGTTTAAAATACATAATATCATTCCAGGTAAAAATCCGATCCTGTGGAAGTGCTGTCTTATAATCCATAACCTTATGCTTATTTATGCTGGGTTTCTCATACACATAATTAGCCAGCATAAGATCCGGACTTTGTCCGTCTACCACCAATTCCCTTAACTTATCAAGGACTTTTCTAAGTGCTGCTTCATTAACCCAGTCATCACTGTCCACTACTTTAAAATATAACCCTTTTGCATGGAGCAGACCAGTGTTAACCGCTTCACCATGTCCACCGTTTTCCTGATGAATTGCACTTATGATATCCGGGTATTTAGCGGCATACTCATCCGCTATTCCAGCCGTATCATCGGATGACCCGTCATTGACAATAATTATTTCTACGTCACTGCCGCCAGTCAATAAGGTTTCAATCGCATGCTTCATATATGCGGCAGAATTATAGCATGGTATTGCCACACTTAATAGTTTCATTTTGCATCTTCCTCCTAATGATCATAAATATCCATATAAAGTATTATAAAACATAAAAGATAAACATCAATTAATATCCCTATAAATTAAGAAATATTAAATTTTAGTAAGGTAAACGTAAGAATTATTTCGTTGTTTTACTTTTTCACGAATGATATAATACAAACAAAAACGTTTCCGGAGGTAATTTATGTCATTCGGTTCAAATTTAGAAAAACTTAGAAAAGAACGCAAAATCAGTCAGAGCAAGTTAGGATGCGCCTTGGGTATCACCCAGCAGATGATAAGCAGCTATGAAAAAGATATCTCTTCTCCTAACATTGAAACCTTAATCAAAATAGCGGATTTCTTCGAAATCTCCATAGACAGATTGGTTGGTCACATTGTCCGATCAGAGAATCCGGTATCCCTTAAAGTCCAGTTTGACCAATTATTTGACTCCTTCTCTAACGAGGATAAAGAGCGCTGCATCATCATTTTAAAAGCCTTACTTCTTGACCGGGAAAAAGCCGGTGAAAAGCTATTGAAAAAGAAGACCAGTTAATATGATTACTTTAAATTCTCAGGATTCAAACATTCTAATTCAGGGATTACAAACCGACCGTCTTTGCGAATCAATACATCATCAAAATAAATCTCGCCGCCGCCATATTCAGGAGTCTGGATACATACTAAATCCCAATGAATTGCAGATTTATTGCCATTCGGCGCTATATCATAACAATTACCTGGTGTAAAATGGAAGGAACCCATAATTTTTTCATCAAATAAGGTATCTTTCATAGGTTTTAACACATAAGGATTAACGCCGATGGCAAATTCCCCCACATATCTGGCACCTTCATCCGTATCAAACACTTTATTAATCCGCTCTGTATCATTGGCTGTCGCTTTTACTATCTTTCCATCCTGAAAAGTCAATTGAATATTCTCATAAGTAAAGCCCTGAAAGACTGCCGGGGTATTATAAGAAAGCGTTCCATTAATCGATTCCTTAACAGGTGCTGTGTATACCTCACCATCTGGTATATTGCATTCTCCGGCACAGGGGATACAAGGAATTCCTTTTATGGAGAAGCTTAAATCCGTTCCCGGTCCAATAATCTTAACTTTATCTGTCTTTTCCATCCGTGCTACCAGACTCTCCATGGCTTTTCCCATCTTGGAATAATCCAAATTGCAGACATCAAAATAAAAATCCTGAAAACTATCTAAGCTGGTATTAGCAAGCTGAGCCATTGCATAATTAGGATAGCGGAGTACTACCCATCTGGTCTTGCTGACACGAATATCGTGATGAACCGGAGTGGAGTAGTATTTTTCATATATCTCCATCTTTTCGGCAGGTACATCGGCTAATTCGGAAGCATTATCCGTACCTCTTATTCCTACGTAACAGTCCATTTCCGACATTTCCGCCGCATCTATTTTGGCCATAAGGGAAATCTGCTCTTTCGTGCAGTTTAAGAGAACCTTCCTTTGTATGGTCTGATCTGTAAAATGCGGAAAAGGCAGTCCGCCGGCTAAGTATACTTCCTTAATAATCTCTCCGGCCAGTTCCTTCGTGGAATTTCCAATATATTGAATATATACTTTATCCCCCTTTTTTACCGCCATTGAATAATTTACTAAGTTGTGAGCCAATACTTTTATTCTTTCATCCATTGTGATTATCCTTTCTTTCCCGCGGCGCTGTTTTAGCATACCCCGTTATTATATATGAAATACTTATATAAATGGCTTTTAAGTGCTGCTATGGCTTTTATGTACCATAACCACCTAAAGCTCAATACCTTACTGATTGCCTGGCAAATACCCAAAGAACAGATTTCCGGTCTGTTCAAACATGGCTGTTCCGTCACCAAGACCTATTTTCTTTTTCATATGAAGAGACGGATCGATTACAGTTATATTATAGGCATCATATCCAACAATTAATACTGCGCTGTCTTTATCTTTCATACCTATGACAGGAATATTTCTATCAATGTAATAGAGAATCTCCGTCAAAGTACAGCCCGTCAGGTTTAATGCTTTGTCCCCCATGCTTTGGCTTAACATATCACTTACGGTTCCGGATTTTAGGTTGCCGGCATTTACGCCCCCGCTTCTGTAGCTTAAAAGCATCTGTACACTGGCCTCAACGCTGTCAAGGTTCCCTGTTGTATAGACCGGAGTAATGTTACTGATTTCTTTCACACTGCTTTTGACTCCCCGTTCCCAAATCTTTTGCTGATTCTGATTCAGAACCACACCCGAAGTATTATATGCCTCATCAATGGCATCCCCTGCTCGTTCATAAATACCTGTAATGCCGCCTAAAGCATAAACGGTGTAAGGCTCTGATACAATATCGGAATCCTCAAACCTTAGAGTTGTATCCTCTGTAATAACCGTATTGATGGTCTTAGTATATTCCGGCTTTTCCACCATAGCAAATCCCGAGGGCAGGGAAATATAATATTCCGTTAAGGTATCTTTGGGAATCCTTGTAGTTAACCCGATGGGGTTTGTTTTTTCAATAACTGTATTTAATATATTGTCTGTCTCCGTGGTTACATAAGCTCCATCTTCTTTTTTTACACGGTCCAACGTGATTACATTATCTTTTACTGTGGTTCCCGACACATAATATCCTTTTTTGGAATACTCTTTTAAAATCTTTGAATTAGAATCCGCAATTATTACTTTATGCATGGGAACCAGCAGGCTGCCATCAATCTGCCTGGTAATAGCGGAGGTTTTCACATAACCATATATGATATTATTATCAATTTTACCAAGGAGGTTAATATTCTGCCCCGTTGGTGCGGTTATTTTCTGTTTGTTACCGGATTCCAGATCCAGTATTATTATTTCTGTGGCTTTATCCGGTGCACTGTTATTCTGCCACGCAATATAATGCATCTCCTTGCTGATGACATAATCCTCACTTCTGACATCGGAAGCAATTACTGTTAATCCCTTTGTTATCAGGTTATAAGCATATATTTTATGATTTAAGATAAAGTAAAAGACCTCCAACTGATTTACATAACTAAACTGGTCCAGTTCTTCTTTTAATATCTGATAAGTTACATTCATGGGTATATAAACCTGTTCTTCAATACGGTTTTGTGCACTGTAATATTTATAAAGCACAATGCCGACACGCCCTTCATAGACGCCCCTGTTCATATAACCATAGACACAGAAATCAATATTGCCGTCCTCATCCATGTTCAGAATCCTGACATCATGTTCATCATAAGTATCCCTGACATAATCCGTATCCTCCTGGCGGAAGGAAAACACCTTGACTGCCGTATTCTCTGCCAGATTGTAATACCATAATTCCCTCTGCCTTACAAAGGAAAGTTTATTATTATCGGTGCTTGTAAAAAGATCCGTATTACTTTGATTCGTAATACCAAGCTTTAATTCACTTTTTTTAAGGCTGGTAAGACCAATATCAAAAACTGACTCCATCGTACGTTGATAATCAAGGAGATACATTCTTGTTGTGGTATAACGTACACGGTAAAATTCCTTCACATAATAATACTCCTGTCCAGATTCGGTTTTTGCTGTTATCATATATTTTAACTGAACAGAAGCCGTATCGGAATTAATTTCGTTTACAGTCGGCACAATGGTACCAAGTACTACAGGCTTTAAGCTCCCCCATTTTACCAGGTCAAAGCTGGAGTGGATATTAACATAGGCAAGAGAGGAATTATCCGCATTCCCTTCCGGCTCCAAATATTTGATAATATCATCTGCTTTTTTCTTATCCATAAGCGCATTATGAAAATCCATTACAAAATCAAGTTTCTCTTTATAATAGGAAGAAGGTTCAAACACTACTCTTGTGTAGTAATTCATCTTTCTGCTCTGGCTGGTAACTATGGTTAATTTAACAGCATATTCGAAATCCTCTGATAGGGCTGTTTTAAATTTAATTTTGGCCGTCTTTTTATCCTCTTCTTTTTCCAGTGCATTAATAGTCCCGGTTTCTATCAGCTTATTATCCGTTACCGAACGCAGTTCATAGATAACCCGTTTTACATCGTTACCTTTTCCGTCTATTATTACTTCAAAGCTTTGATCCGTATCCAGGGGAGTAATGGTTTCCCTTACCATGTTGGCACTTAAATTGCTGCTGTAGCCATGAAGCTGGTTAATTTCCTCTTGATTCAGTCTTATGGTCAGGATGGGAAATGAGGTTTCTCCCATCTCAATGGTTTTTTGCACATCAAATACTTCCTCCTTGATATCCCGTCCAAAATAGTAGAGGGAAGCCGCGAAGATACACACTAATATAATACCCCTATATAATAATTTTAACATAAATTCACTTCCTTACTCCATACGTGATATAAACCGGTCAGACAGCAGTTTATATAAAGCAGGTTCCACTCCTAAAAAGTTTCTGCATTCTTCATATGCAATTAATTTGCTCTTTTGTATGGCTGCACCCGGTCTTTTAACTGCCCTGATAAGAATATTCTTAGGGGTATGTTCCATATCAATAAACTCCAGAATCTGTGTTTTATAACCTACTAATTCCAGTATTTCTGCTCTTAAGGCATCGGTGGTAAGGGCTGCAATACGCTCCTTTATAAGTCCATAGTGCAGTACCGGGTTAAGCAGGTCATTGCTAATCTGTGAATTAAGTTCATGCTGACAGCAGGGTACTGATAATATGACATCTGCATCCCAAAGTACCGCTTTATGGAGTGCGTAATCCGTAGCTGTGTCACAGGCATGGAGGGTCACTACCATATCAATCTTACCGGCACCTTCATAAGAAGCAATGTCGCCTTCTAAAAAGGTTAGTTTATCATAGCCGTAACGGGCGGCAAGTTTATTACAGTCTTCAATCACCTTTTTCTTTAAATCCAGTCCGATAATACGTATGGGATAGTCCTTTAATTCTTTCAAATAGTAATACATGGCAAAGGTCAGATAAGACTTCCCGCAGCCAAAATCAATAATTGTAAGTTCCCTGTCTTTATCAAGAAATGGCAGGATATCTTCTATAAATTCCAGAAAACGGTTTATCTGTTTGAACTTATCGTATTTTGGTTTTACAATCTTTCCTTCCGACGTCATTACTCCCAAATCAACAAGAAAAGGGACCGTATTTCCTTCTTTAAGGATGTATTCCTTCTCTCTGTTATGCTCAAGTGCCGGAGCCATCTGCCTTTGTCCCTCATAATTCTTAACCTTTATGCTAGATTTACCTTTTTTGCTGATTAATACAGTAATCTGCCTGCTCTGTGTCCTTAAAAGGAGTTGCTTCATATATGAATTTAACCATTCAGACAATTTGTCAAGCAGCTCCTCCTTAGTATAATTACTGTGGAAAACCTGCTTGTCACGAAATTCAGTCGCCTGAAATATGAGATTGTCTTTTACCATTACCGACCGGATCTTAATCTTACTGATTTCGGAACCAGCAGGAGGATTACTAAGTATCATATCTATAAATTCTATATTTAAATTATTGCTTATTATCTCTATTATATTCTGATCTGCCATAACTTTGCCCTTCATTCCTTGCAGCCCGCGGGCTGTCTTCTAATCTTCTTTATGTATTTTATCATATAAGCTAAAATATTCCTACTATTTTTAAAAACTTCCTGTTCTTTATTTATGCACGGTTCGCTTTCATAAGCATATATTGATAAATAAAATGATACCAAAATCCAAGGAGGATCTAATGAAATATTCCTTGCCTGAATATTCACCCTTTAATAATCCCAATGACCAAGAAGCTAATATTAGTTTCACGGGCAGTATGAAGGCCGCATCAAGAAGAGGAATCCCAAATTATTCGACTGTGTTGCCAAGTAATTCAACTGGAAATTATTATAAACCATCCTCGAATCCAAATTACTCGGACATGACAGGTAATGCGTCGAAGTCTTTTCCTGACCTTGTTAATATGCAGACTCAACCTAGGACTACCACTCCTTCGATGCCTGGTTCACCGGTACCAGGTACCCAGATCCCGCCAATTCCTGATACTTTGACACCGGGAATACCATCTTCGCCAGGTACAGCCGCACCCGGTATGCCAAGTGGTCCTGGCACTCCATCCAGTCCAGGTGTTCCAAGGACTACCACTCCTTCGACTCCGGGTTCTACAGGTCCCTCAAGACCGACAACGCCTTCTCCAGGCACTTCACCTTCCATTCCAATCATGCCAAGGCCTGTAGCTCCAAATATACCCCAGATTACTCCGATACCTAATAATCCAAGCCGTACAATGCCTGAAACACCAGGTGCTCCAGGATCTGTACCTTCCAACCCGGCAACACCAAGGACTACTACTCCACCTGCTCCAAGAACCACTCCAGGTATGCCGGCTGCTCCGACTACCCCTAGAACCACTCCGGGTATGCCGACTGCTCCAAGGACTACTCCAGGTATGCCGACTGCTCCAACTGCTCCAAGGACTACTCCAGGTATGCCGACTGCTCCAACTGCCCCTAGAACCACTCCGAGTATGCCTGCTGCTCCGTCTACACCTAGAACCACTCCAGGTATGCCGACTGCTCCAACTGCTCCAAGGACTACTCCAGGTATGCCGACTGCTCCGTCTACACCTAGAACCACTCCGGGTATGCCGACTGCTCCGTCTACACCTAGAACCACTCCGGGTATGCCGTCGACTCCGTCTACACCTAGAACCACTCCGGGTATGCCAGCTGCTCCGTCTGCCCCTAGAACCACTCCGGGTATGCCGTCGACTCCGTCTGCCCCTAGAACCACTCCGGGTATGCCGGCTACTCCGTCTGCCCCTAGAACTACTCCCGGTATGCCGACTACTCCGGGTTCCGTTCCGACTATGCCGACTGCTCCTAATATGCCTGCTATGCCGTCGACTCCGACAGTTCCGGCACCTCCAAGAACCGTTCCTGGCGCACCGGCAGTACCCAGAACAACGACGCCAGGTACTCCAACCATGCCGGGTACCACTTCACCTTCTATACCAAGACCAATTACCCCTACTATGCCAACTGCACCTACAGCACCTGTGCCTAATATGATTTTCCAGTCCAGACCGGCAGCACCATATCAGGAATCCTATGCTAATTATACTGACAGCCGGTCAGATTATGATTATGCCCCATTCCCGCCATATGGAAATAATGGGCTTTATATCTCGGATATGAATCCTTACCGCGTTCCCATGGGTGTTCCCATGATGCCTTTGTATGGCTATGACAACTGTGAAGATGCCGATAAAGACTGGGATTATATGAAACAGATGTATCCTATAATAGCCAGAAAGCTACTTGTCGATATTGAAGATGAATGCGATAAACTTGAATACGACGGCAGCTGTATGTTTGACGAATATCCAGATAAAGTTTATCTTGGACGCATTGTAGATAAAATTTACAACAAGTTTAAATATATGGAAGAAGACGAGGTTAATTCCGAAAGTATTAATACGGCAAACCCAATACATGGTACAGAAGAAGCTTCCTTGAAATTCAACCAATATAATTCCGATTGGGATTACCGCCGTGACCGTTACGACCGCCGTGACCGCAACCCCAGATGGGTAAGGGATCTCATAGAAGTATTATTATTTAACGAAATCTTAAATCGCCGCAGACGTTACAGAGGAAGAAAACGCTGGTTCTAAAACAATTTCCTTTACCAATCCCAAACGAAAAATTGTTAATGCTAAAATGTAATGCTCCCCATATCGCAGACAGATTATTATACCTGTGTGCTGTCCGGGGAGCATTTATTTCACCGTATTTATTGTAGTTTTATTATCTCTTTAAGCTAGACTGATAAAGTACTAATAACCACCGTTAATTACCGGCGTTCCTAAATATACATTCGTACTGTCGGTAGTTTCGTCATAATTAATAGCAACATGAATATTAATTTTAGTTCCTAAAGAGGTCACATATTCATCCAAAAGTCCGCTGTAAGCATATATGGTAAATAAATTTTCCTTTCTGTTCTCATAAGCAATCTTACCCTCCAGACTGTCAATCATACTGTCTGCAATCTTATTCATGTTGGCAAGACTTAATTTTCCCTTATAATTACTGCATAGCTGCATGTTTGTCTGTATATCCGAGGCTTTTAGATCTTGAAATATCTTCTTTAGTATATCCCTGTACTTTAAGGCGCTATCCATATTTTTATATAATTTAAGATTAACGATCAGATAATGATTTAAGTTTGTTAAGCCTTTCTGATTTTCTTTATCCATACTTACAATTTTAATCAGGGTTTCCGCATTTTTGCCTTTCTTCTGCGCATAAACTTCACTTTCATTACCATTTCTATTAATGGTCACATCCTTGCTGGCATCCAGTCCAATCTGGTTTGCTACATATAAAATGAGTTCTTTTTTATCTGACTCGCTTAAATATTGATTACCATAATTTGCAACCATCTCCAATTCAAAAGAGGAAACCTCTGCGTTCGTGCTTACAAACGCTTCCAGTATATTGTGCTCCGGCTTAAGCATCGAGTTTACCGCAACCTGCATGATTACGGCGATCCATAGTACACCTATAACATATATTGTAAACTTTGATTTTTTCCCAACGAACAATGATTTCAGCCGTCTTGAAAAACTACTTCTTGTATTCATATTTTTATTAACCTCCAAATGATACAGGTACTTCCTTTCCAAATACCTTTCTCGATAAAGTCCATTTTCTGGAACTGCAGTTATACAATTATATCTTCTTCCATATTCTGCCCAGAAACTTGCGATATATACAAATCTAGTAAGTTAACAGTGGTTAATTGATTAAATTTTATATTTATTAAGCAGGATAAAAGAAATATGTGTCTATAGGGGGGGCGGCAGTTTTCTGGTATACTTGTAATTTTTTTGTAGGGAAAGATTCCTCATGTCACTAAAAAACTTGGTGAACCGCTTAAAGCAGGAGGAAATGAGTAAAACTCGCTGACGCTCAGACAGTTACTCATTTCCTCCTTGGCGCGGTTCTCCAAGTTTTAGTGACATGGGAACCTTTCCAATACAAAAAAATTACAAGTATACCAGAATACTGCCTTAGTCTATGATTTAGCCGAATTTTTTTCAAACAATAAATTGCTAAGCCACTTATCTCTTAATATCTCTTAATATCTCTTAATATCTCTTAAAACCAAGGCGTAAGGCTTGATTTTTCACCGGGGTCATGTCAAAATATAAGCAGGTGTCCATAGGTAGGGCTGTAACTTACACTGCATAGTGATGCTTTAAGGAAATGAATTATTCGGAGGTATGAATGGAGCAGATATACTTTGAAACAGAACGCCTCATTGTCAGGCAATGGTCCTTTTATGATATACCGGCGCTTTTTGACATCATGTCAAATGATTTCGTGCATACCTATGCAGAGGACAGTGCCTGGGATATGGAAAAGACTGAGAATTACATTCGTTATATGATTGACAGAGACTTTAAGACTTTAGAATTATTTCATGGAGCTGTGGTTTTAAAGGGAAGTAATAAAATAATCGGACGGACGGGTCTTAACCCCTATAAAGAAAAACAGCCTGAAATTGAGTGGAAATTAGGTGTAGGATATTGGGGAAAAGGATATGCTACGGAACTTGGAAGGGCAATCATAGGAAAAGCATTTGCAGCAACCGACATATCATGTATATATGGTATGGCACATCCTGACAATATTGCCTCCCGCAAAGTCCTTGAAAAAATCGGTATGGAATGCATTGGCTTACATAAATTCAGAAATAATGAAGATATGTTTTATGTAATCAAAAAAGTTAATTGACTCCAACATTAACTTCTATCATAAACTTTTATCATAAACTACATTAACTAACATCATTAACTAATAACATCAACCGTTAACCTTGACATCACACGCCCCACGCCAGCCCCTTTATTATTGATATAAATTATTCTAATCACCCAAACAGACACAATTCAAAGATAAAAAACACTTGATAAAATCAGCTAATAACCCCTAATAAGAAAGCATGATTATGATATCTTTCATAAGCGCTTAATTCTGAGTCTGCCAATTCATTTATGACTTTTGCAGGTGGCTCAGAGTGAGAAGGCACACTGTCTGACGAGCTCTGCGAGGAGTTTGTGCCTTCTCACTCTTGCTTTGCCACCTGCAAAAGTCATTAATGAATTCAGACGAAGAATACTAAGCTTATGAAAGATATCATAATCGATGCTTTCTTCACAGCCTAAAAAACTGATTTTATCAAGTATCCAATAAACTTAAACTTCAAGATAAACACTAAACCACCTGAAGCCTTCAATTAATCTTCAATTAAATTAATCCTTCTGATATGCCTTTCATCATTAGAAAAAGGAGTATCAAGGAATGTATCCACAATCTTCAGTGCGTGGCCGGCACCCACTACCCTGGCTCCCATAGCAAGAATATTAGCATCATTATGGGATTTGGTGGCTTCTGCGCTGAAACAGTCATGGCAGAGGGCTGCACGGATTCCTTTGATCTTATTGGCAGCAATGGAAATACCGATTCCAGTTCCACAGATTAAGATGCCAAGTTCACATTCTTTGCTTAAAACAGCTTCCGCCACTTTTTTTGCATATACCGGGTAATCACAGGATTCGTTGGTGTAAGTACCAAAATCCTTATATTCTATACTTCTTGACTTTAAATGTTCCATTACTTCCTGCTTTAATTCAAAACCACCGTGGTCACAACCAATTGCTATCATACGATTTCCTCCTCGTTAAGTTTATATACGGTTTTTTTCACTATTCGTGCAAGTTCGATATAACATTCTTCATAATCAATTAACGTTCCGCCATAAGGATCGGTAACATCACCGCTTTCCCCTACAAATTCTTTAATTGTATAAACATTATCTGTATTATGGAAGGTCTCAAGGACACTTTTTTTCTGTTTGTCTGTCATGGTAAGTATAAGAGTATTCTCATCAATATCTGAATTCTTAAGCCCTTTTGAAATATGTCCCTCAAGCTGTAGATTATGGCTTTTTAAAACCGTATCTGCCTTTGGATTGGAGGGCTCTGAAAACAGCACTACCAGTCCTCTGGACATAACCTTTATATCACTGTTGGTTTCCAGACTTTTATATATTGTTTCTGCCATTGGACTCCTGCAAGTATTACCGGTGCATACAAATATGATTTTTTCATATTTAATCATATAAACCTCTTTTCCGGATATGAGACTGATAATATCCATCCTGATTTTAACTTTAATTGAACCAGTCCTAAACTTTTTCGATATGATACCCTGCGGCTTTTAACAACCGGTTCATTATGGCTTGTCCTAACTGGTTATTATCAAAACTTTCCGTAAAAATATAGTCTGCTCCTTCGGAATCAAACTCTCTTAAAATTTCAAACAAACCCCTGGCTATAGTGCTTTCATCTTTTCGTGTTCCAATGGTCTTAACTATGCCCTCTTCGTAAAGGGCATAGGTTTCATCCGTGGCAATAATTCCAACTTTAAAACCAGATTTCATTTTTTCTTTGGTAATTATATTAATTGCTCTTATCACATTATCACTATTACCTTCATAAATGGTAAGATCACCCTTTGGTGCATAGTGCTTATACTTCATGCCGGGTGCCTTGGGTTTTATGCTTAAGTCCTGTACTTTAGCAAGGACCGCTTTGTCAAATTCAACTTCACCTATGATCTCTGATATCATCCCTGCGGTAATATAGCCCGGTCTTAAAATAACCGGTACAGCTGAGGTTACATCTACTATGGTAGATTCAAGTCCGATTTCCACCATTCCTCCATCTATAATCATATCAATGATTCCATTAAAATCTTCAATTACATGGGCTGCCCTGGTTGGACTGGGTCTGCCGGATATATTGGCACTGGGTGCAGCAATATATAGACCGGACCTTTTTATTAATTCCCTGGCAATGGGATGGGAGGGCATTCTGATTGCAACCGTATCCAAACCACCCGTAGTACTATAGGGTACCTTGCTGCTTTTATTAAATATTAAGGTAAGAGGACCGGGCCAGAAGGCTTTCGCAAGTTTAATTCCATTTTCCGGACAGTCCGCAGTGAGTTCCTTAAGAGCCTCTAAATCCGCTATGTGAAGAATCAAAGGGTTATCTGATGGTCTGCCTTTGGCCTCATATATCTTTTTGGAGGCATTCCCATCTAAACCGTCTGCTCCCAAGCCATATACGGTTTCCGTAGGAAATGCCACCAGTCCCCCTTTTCGTAAAACCTCTGCTGCTTCTTCTATATCCGTTTGATTGATATTACTGCTATCTATTGTTACTATCCTGGTATTTATTTTCTTATTCATCTTCGCATTTGCTTCTGTATTCAGCTTTTCTTTCGTTTTTGCATTCATCTTTGTACTCATCTTTATATCCATTCCGGTTACTTATCAGTCCAGTAGTAATCCCTGGTTATCCACGATGCAAAACTCCCAAAAGGAGTCTATTTATATTATCAAATGACATTATAGCACTAACGAATGTATTATTCCATCATTATTTGCCCTGATAGCCATTTAGGTAGGAAAGAAGGCCCAGATGTATGGCAAATGCCATTTCCTCCTGGTAACTCTCCTCTGTTAACAGGGTTGCTTCCGTACTGTTGGACAAATAACCACATTCCACAATAACAATGGGGCATTCCACTTTTTTAAGCATATAATAGCTGTCATTGGCTTTTGCTACACGTTTATTGCCGTCCTTTAAGCTTTTCTTTAACTGTTCCTGCATCGTCTCTGCAAATTCTTTACCCTCCCTGGAATTATTATAATAAAACACCTGGGAGCCCTTAATACTTTCCTGGGTAAAACTATTCTGATGTATACTAATTGCTAATACCGCATTGCTCTTATTAATTAAATCAACCCGGTTTCTCATATCTGCCACTTTTTTATTAGGGTCGCTGTCCGAGTACAAACCGCTGTCATCCTCCCGTACCATAATTACATTAATATCATTTTGCTCCAGCAGGGTCTTTAATTTCTTAGCAATACTTAAATTAATATCTTTTTCCAGTGCCCCGTTAATACCTACCTTGCCGGGGTCCCGTCCTCCATGACCGGCGTCTAAAACAATTGATATTTCATGTCTTTTCATCTTACTATCCGGTGAACTTCCTGATTCCTTTTCTCCGGTTTGTTCTGCCGGTCTTATTGCATGTTCCGCTCGTTTCATAACATCAATTGCCGGATTGGCCAACAAAATGACAGCTAACGCCACCATAATAAAAAACAAAATATTAAAATATTTTTTAAATCCTTTCCTTTTCATAACCTTTACCAGATTCCAGACTTTAGTATATTCTATGAAAAGAAAGACCCTGCTATGAATAGAGTTGTCTATTTTATATATTTATTAATTATATTCCAGATTTTACTGTCCTCAAGACCTAACTTCCAGCAAGCGATACCTGCCATACCTGCCTTATTTATGAGTTTTAATTTGGCTTCGATGGAGTCTTCTTCTTCCAGCCAGATTTTATATGTTGCGCCGTCTTTTTCATATTCACCGTAATATTGACCGGTTTTTTCATCCCATTTTGGTTCTACTCCATTATTCTCTAATACAGACTGGGCATTTACCATTCCAAAAGCTTCGGAAGAAACGGATATACTGCCGTTATCTTCTGTGGTTTCCTTCCACTGCCTTGTATAGAAGGGAATCCCCATAATAACTCTTTCTTTTGGAACCATTTCCAAAATATTAGTAATGGCATTATCAACAAAGCCAAGAGAGGATACAGAACCACTTTCCTCGGAACCGGCGTGGTGTTCGTCATAAGCCATTATTACTACATAATCTGCAACAATTCCCTGTTCTTCACGGTCATAATATGTGGTATAACTGGAAGGAACATAATTGTCGATCGATAATACGATTCCTTCATTCCTGCACGTTACAGAAAGTTCCCTGATAAACTGGATATAGTGTATACCGGCTCCCTCCGGTATTTTCTCAAAGTCGATGTTAATACCATCTAAATCATACTCTTTTGCTTCCTTTAATAACTCCTGAATTAATTTCTCCCTGGATGAGGTATGGGACAGTAACTCTGTCATACTAACCTCCGTATTAAAATCATCCACCAGGGCCCACACCTTAATACCCAGGGAATGTGCTTTTTCCACATAGCTTTTATCCGCAAGGGAAGCTATATTCCCTGTACTGTCTGTTATAGTAAACCAGGTGGGAGATATAGCCGTCACACCTTTGGTTTTATTTATTAATTTGGTAAGGTTGTTATTAGCATCCCGATTGGTTACCTGATGCCAGACCAGATTGACTGCTCCGTCCTCTTTGATATGAGTATACTCTGGTGCTTTAAAGTCACTTTTTACCGAATCATAATAAGATTCTTCCACATATTTGCTCTGTACATAACCAATAATCCCATCCTTAGTCATTACCTTGCTAAAACCGTTTTTTACCACTTCGCTGGTATCCACATAAGACAAAAGATCCTCTGCCTTAAGTTCTGCAAGTATATCACTTTTAATATCTGGTTCATATCTGAGTTTGGAATCCTTTTTCACTTTGGTAAATAAATAATCCCCCCATTGGTATTGTATAACAATACGGTCAGGAGTACTAAAGTATTCATAACGCATGTCCGAATACTGCTTAACGAAATCAAGGGCGATATAGGGAACTTCACCCTTTCGGATAACAACAGGATAATCCATTTCATTTTTATCTTCATTAACGGTATAGTCTTTACTGCCTGCTTCTGCTTTAATTATTTCCGTTGGGGTAGTATAACTTAGAAGGTTCTCATTGGCGTCCCAATAAAACCGTTTATTCAACAATCCGGTTACAGTGTCATAATCCAGATAAATAGTCCCCCCTTCAGACAAAGCCTTTTTATCATAGATTTTATCCTGCAGGATTACCGCTACTTCCTGTGTATTCAATTTATAATAGTCCGTCAGATTCATTACCTGATTGCTGGGCGTAAATTTCTTAATTATAGCAGCTCCAATTATTACGGCAAATAAGACCAATGCTATTAAAGTGCCGATGATCGCCTGCTTTCCTCTTCTATCCATACCAATCCTCCTGAAATAATATAGGTACTGCTTAAATAGTACCGATTCACCTATCCTATTATAGCATTGAATTAACATACCGTCATTATTTAAATCGACTTTTTTACAAAAAAATACTTAAATAAGTCTTAATACATAAATATTTGTCAGATTTAGAAAAATCTGATGTAAAAAGAAAGGGCCGCTGCAAAAGAAAGTATCCAATTTCGCAACGGTCTTTTTCAACTATAGGTTGTGATACGGTCTGTATTCCACGGCGTTATATACAGGGCAGCATATACAGGGCAGTATCTGCCCGGGTAGTATGTGCAGGGCAGTATCTGGGCAAGTATTTACAGGGCAGTATTTGCCCGGGTTATTTGGCTTATCTTTATCATAAGCCAGCTCTTTAACATAACCATATCTCTGACCTACCTTAATTGATTGGTAAAGTTCTTCTTTAATCTATCAATCATACAGCTTAGTCATTTGTCAGGTTATCTGTCCTTAGCATTGAGGATACGGTTGACAGGCCTTATAACAGTTATTTTATCCCGGGCAGTTCCTTTTTAAACAATATAAAAATATGCAGGGTATCAAAGGGTGGAAAGATTCTTCCCACTGGAAGGCAATTCTTTCAACCTGTTTTATTTATGGATAAGAAGGTCATTTGTGATATGTCATACTTACCAAAAGCTTACTTATATTCATTCAAAACGGAACTATACTTCCCTTTGATTATATTAATTTCTGAAACAACCTTATGATATTTCCGGTTAAAAGAAATGGGTCCGGCTCATAAGGTACCCCCTGGATTATCCTTTTATACTTTTTCTCAGCCTCCCTTACTGTTTTCTTTGTTGCAAACGGTATGGCGTAAATCCATTGTTCACAGTTTTTAATAGGAGCGGTTATATTGATAAATTTCTCTAATTCGTGAGTTTTCCACACAGCCAGGCTGCCGATTACTATTTTTTTATCACATCTCAGGAATTCACTTTTGTGCTTTGCCAAATCCGTGCCCAAATCCAGGATAACACAGTCATACTTATCACCTATAATTTCCGGCAGTCCCTGTAACCTTTTATTCTTATGAAAGGTTACCCGGTTAAGGGTAAAGGACTCCTGGTTATACTGCTCCTCTTCGGGATGAAAGAAGTGTTCCTGCAAATGCTTTAAGTCATTGTTTCCACCGCATTCTATAAAAGCAGTTTTATGCCCCAGGCATTCACTTAAGTAGACCGCCAGTAATATTCCAAGGTGGGTTACCCCGGCACCGGTGTGGGTACCGATTAACCCGATGACTAGTTTCCCTTGTGACTTTTCCTTATTCAGTTTGTTCATTAATATTGGTTTTCGCAGCATAAAGGGTACTCCTATCCTATTTAACTTATACGCCATCAGCTATATTCTTTATGAAATCCTCCAAATATTCATTATTCTTCCATGTAAATGGGTTGGGTTCATAAGGAATCCGCTGACAATCCAGCCTGTCCATATGTTTTAAAATTGATCTGTATTGGTTGCCATCTAAAAAGTTGAATAAAAACTTTATGTTCTTCTCATCCCTTAGCAGTTTAAGCACTTCCTCCGCTGCCTCTAGCTCCCATTCCTTTGCACCGGATATTACCAGCTTGATATCTGCTTCTAAAAACTCTTCCAGATTTTTAGTATGTAATGTTGCGTAATCCATAACCGTAACCGGACAGTCTTCTTCCTTAAGGAAATCATTCGCAGCATACTCAAGGATTATCTTGCAGTGAAACAGCCTGCAGATACCATTTATCGTCTTTATATTCTGATATCTGTTCAACACTTTTAGTATATGGCCTGAATCATTCTTTTCCATATAAAAAGCATTCTTACCATATTTATTTAAATAGGTTGTGATAAGGATAGCCAGATGGGTTACCCCAATTCTATGCTGCGTACCGGCAACGGCTATGCTTAATGGTTTGGTGGTGGGAGAATTACCTGTTGGATTTTTACGATTTATACCTGATAATTTATTTTTTAGAATGAATACAGAAGAATATCTGAGAAACGGGTTATAACGCAGATTCTGAAATATAATATGCTGCAATGCTTTGGAGCAGTGCTTTAAGAATTTTCTTTGAATTTTTTTCGAAAGCTGTCTGTCATAAGACCTCCCGGCAGCCATGTAAAAAAGCAGGGATCCAATCCCGTAAATATCCGTCCGCTCATCCGGCATATTCACAGTATATAACTCAGGAGCTGCATATCCTTTCGTTCCTACTGAAAACGTTCTTTCCTTTAATTGCTCTTTTGAACCGGACGCACCAAAGTCAATCAGCTTAACTGTCTGATCCATAATAATAATGTTATCCGGTTTTAAATCTAAATATAAAATTGGATTATCCAGGGAATATAAATATAGTAATAAATCACAGATCTGAATTGCAAAATCGATAATAAGATTTTCTTTAAACTTAAGGTATTGCTGTTCTTTTAATACCGTTAAAGATACACCTTCTATATACTGTTCAATGATGTATGAATTGTTCTCATCCTCTTCAAAATCATAGATAACCGGTATACAGGAGTGTTTTAGATTCTTAAGAATATAAGCTTCGCTAAGTAATTGTTCGTGGAGGATATTATCTTTTCTAATTCGCTTGATTGCTCTGAGGGTTTTTAGCTTTATATGTTCCGCCAAATACACCTCGGCACTGCCCCCACGCCCTAATAATTTTATGATCCGATACTTATTTAACCAAATCTGGTCTGCCATTCTCTCCTTTCCTATCAGTATAAATCTTTTTGGTAATTCTATTATTATTATATACTAACCTGATTTGTATCTCAACTGTTTTTCCTTCGACTCTTTTACCAAACTTTTTTTATTTCTTTGGTTATTTTGTTAATAAGTATATCTGTCATATTATGGGAAATGGAGTAAATATTTAATAAATCTTTCATAAATAATCATATTGACTTTATTTCGCATTTAAATTATACTTTGTTTACAACATAGCGAAAGGTGTTCTTATACCTTAAAATAGAGCATGTTGCTACTCTTTAATTTATATATTCCAGGCCAGCACATAGAAAAGGATGTGATTCTATGAAGATAGAGAAAATTAGTGAACGCCAGATTCGCTGTACTTTAAGCAGAGATGATTTAGTTGATCGTGAATTACGAATTAGTGAACTCGCTTATGGAAGTGAGAAAGCAAAGGCCTTATTTCGAGATATGATGCAGCAAGCAAACTATGAATTTGGTTTTGAAGCAGAGGATATTCCCTTGATGATAGAAGCCATTCCGGTTTCGCCTGAATGTTTAATATTAGTGATCACGAAAGTGGAAGACCCTGACGAACTGGATACGCGTTTTTCAAAGTTTTCACCCGACTCGGATGAACATGAAGATATATATGATGACGAAGCAGATGATTCTTATGCAGATGAGATTATTAATGTATTCGGTCAGATGGATGACTTAATCGGTGAATCAGGTGAAGATGAAAAAGAAGATTTTGTACCCCTTGCCGAAGCCTTATCCATTAATAAAGATGAATCCCAGGAAGAAGAGCAGGATAATAAGAAGAGCGTTTCTTATCAGACAAATTTAATGAAAGTATATTCCTTTAAAACTCTTAACGAAGTATCAAAATTATCCGAAGTAATTTCTACTTACTATAAGGGTAATAATAGTTTATATAAAAACCCTGTTAATTCCATGTATTATTTAATTATTACGAAATCCGACCATTCGCCGGAAGAGTTTAATAAGATATGTAATATTATTTCGGAATATGGGCGCCCGGAACGCACGACTTATGCAAGTCCGTTTTATTACGAAGAACATTTTGAAGCGCTAATCAAAAACAACGCTGTACAGGTATTAGCCGCACTGTAAGCTTCCGATTAATTATTAAAAACTATATAATGCTTGTGTAAATTCGAATTTATGTAAACATCGGCCTCCGTCAATTTGACGGAGGCCTTTTTATATTACAGAACGACTCCTTGTATAAAGATTCTTGTATGAACCCAAAGCCAGCAGGGTCAGTAGCCCTGCTCACTCAAAAGTATTTGTAATCTGCGGCAATAAGTTCTTGTTTCAGATTTTTTTTTGCGCTATCAGGCATTCTGAACCAGGGTCCTGGAACGGGACAGCAAAATTGCTGCGGCAAAGATGATAACCGCAAATACGGCTTCAATTCCCAGGTTCCTTATTACAATATGAAACTGTTCTGCAGTGGAATTAAAAGATTCAATAGTCTGATTTGTTACCACATACCAATAGGTGGGAAGGAATTTTGAAAATCTTAATACACTGCTGCTCATATATTCCTGTGGAACAAAGATTCCTCCAAGGAAACTTAAACCAAGGCCGATAATATTGGAGGCCATGTTTAATGCACTTGGGGTTTTCACAAGAAAACTGACCAGATAAGTTAAACTCATCGCCACAAACAAAAATACCAGGCTGTTTAAAAGAAAGAGTCCGCCTTTTATCCCGGTTACTTCCCCCTTATAGAGAATGACAGATAAAAGGATAAAGACTGCCCAGCAAACAAAACCAAACAACAAGCTGGCTAAAATCAAAGCCGTATTACGTCCTGTCTCCGTAAGTGCTGAGCACTTAATCCTCTGGTTTAAATCCTTTTTCCTAAAGATGATCAGGATACTGCCGAGTCCGCTTATCAGCATACAGATTAAAACATAAGGAATATAGCTGTAAAAATAGTAAGCACTGCTTTTTTCTGCTTGCTTTCCTTCTACTTTAAGAAGGGTTACCTTAGCCGATAGATCTGCTGTTTCAAGGGTTTTAGCAGCTGCCTCGTCTGTGGTTAAACCCCCTGCGGTATAAGCTGACAGCACCGATAAATATTGATTAATCTTATTATCCAGCAATTTACCGCTTATGCTATCCGGAACCTTAACGTTCTCAAGGAGGTCCTCGTAACTGCCGGATTTTATTTTCTCTTCAAAACCAGTTTTAATTATCAGCACATATTCTACATTTCGGTAGAACAGCTCATCACTTATGGATTCCTTATCATCCTTTATGGATACAAGCTCCTGAGTCTTATTCAGATAGTCGTACAGACTTTTACTTAAAGCGGTATTGTCTCTGTCAAACACTGCAACCTTTATTTTTGCATCGTTATAAACCACCTCTGTCTGGGTTCTGCCATTACCGGAAAGGACCAGGGACAGAACCAAAAATATGATAAAATAAATCAATATACTAAAAGACTGTTTCTTAAGTGTAATAAAAAATGCCTTAAATACTTGCATATCGGTTCCTCCTTAACAGCAGATAACTTCCAAAGATAAACAGTACCGCAATAATCCCCATAATTGCAATATCGGTGTAAAATCGGTCAAATGTCTGGTACATATTCAGAGAATAAAGACAGTCTGTAATTAAGGCCGCAGGATTGATCCGGTTTATAAAAGGCACTGTATGTTCTACAATATCCTTCATATTATTAATCATAAGTCCGCTTAAAAAAGATAAGCCCAGACTGATTACTGATACCAAAGCTTCTTTCACATTCATTGAAATCCCGCCAATGGAACCGATAAAGGTGCCCATAGCGACACCAATTACAGAGCCGGCAAATGCAGTTAGTATGATATAAGGTATCCTGGTACCGAAATCTACCTTCAGTACTGCCGTCAGATAAAAGAACAACAATACTACCGAAGCAAAATCAACGACTACTGCACCGCAGAAATCAGCAAAGATAACGGTCAGTTTATGTGCCGGCGAAATCTCTCTTCTGGCACCCAGTGGTGATAGATTGGCCTGAATATCTTCCACACACCTCCTGCCTATAACGGCACCATACATACAGGTCATAGCAATAAGTGCGAAGAAGTATTGAGATAAATTATCCATTTTGCTGTTGCCAAAGGATGTTTCCTTATTATAACTGATCTCTTTTGTCAGAATATCCATTGCAGCAGACAGCTTCTCTGGATTGGTGCTTCCGATTTGTTGTAATACCCTCCGGTGCTTTAGATAAGTATCCAGAAAGGACTTTATAATCGTCTGGTTTAACCCTTTTGTACTTACGATTACTGAAATACCTGCCGTGTCCTCTATAATACCGTCTATATCTCCTTTTTTTAGCAATTCCTCTGCGTTACTCTTATCCGTCCTGGTTACCTGGAACAATTGATTTTCTGTGTTTTTTCCCAGCTCCTCCAATACTTTTGCAAAATTTGCGTCACTACTGCTCTCTGAAACAAACGCAATGGGTACCGGTTTAAAGTCGTTCTCACCATTATTCATTATGGTCCCAAAGGACAGATAGAAGAAGGTACCTAATACAATTGGAAAGGCAAATATCCATCCCAATAAATCCTTTTCCCGAAACAGCACTTTTAATTTGTACCTAAATAAGTGAAAAAACATGATTTCTTTCCTTTCTGAACTCCTAGTCCCTAAGTTCCTTACCTGTTATTTCTAGAAAAACGTCGTTGAGGGTAGGCAGTTCAGAGTGGACTCTGCCAAAGGTTATACCTTTTTCCTGTAAATAATTCATGATATGAATCAGGTTATGCTTGCCCCCATTGCATTTTACCATAAGCACTTCATTGGTATAGGAGGCCTCGGCAACATGATTTAACTTACTTATATTCAGAAGATCTTCTTCCGGCAGCACCCTCATATCGATAAATATAGTCTCATTATTCTTTGTCATGGTCTTTAATTCATTGGCTGTGCCATTTGCTATGTTCTTTCCTTTATCCATAATAACAATTCTAGAGCATATGGCTTCTACTTCCTCCATATAGTGGGAGGTATAAATGATGGTGGTTCCCTGCTTATTTAATTCCACGATACCCTCAAGTATTTTATTCCGGCTCTGAGGATCTACTGCCACGGTAGGCTCGTCCAAAATGATTAATTTCGGTTTGTGGGCAATTCCGCAGGCAATGTTGAGTCTTCTTAGCAACCCACCAGATAGTTTCTTAGGATAGAATTTCTGAAATTCTGAAAGCTCTACAAACTGTATGGCTTCTTCTACGCATTTTCTTCTGGCAGCTTTCTCTTTTATGTATAGACCGCAGAAAAAATCAATGTTTTCGTAAACGGTAAGAGTATCAAATAATGCCACATTCTGAAGTATGACTCCAATATTCCGCTTTAAGGAGTAACTGTCTGGGTTCATCTTCTGACCAAATACTTCAATGGTACCTTCATCAAAATCAAGAAGTGAAAGAAGGCAATTAAGGGTTGTTGTTTTACCCGACCCATTAGGTCCAAGAAGCCCAAGTATCTCTCCTTCTTTTATTTCAAGGTTAAAATGATCCACTGCCGTAAGTTCTTTATATCTCTTTACCAGATTCTCAATCTTTACAACTGTTTCACTCATGTAATTATCCTCCATACTATTAACTATACATTGATTCTACCAATACTTGGCAGGAAGAAACAGTGTTAATTGTAAATACTTCATATGACAATTGTCATTGGCTTTCTCACTGTAATAACAGATTCGGATTTAAACCAGATAGAAATAAAAGCTTAAAAAAAGAGACCGTCTACCAAACGGTCTCTCAAAGTCTTTCATCAGCAATTATATGTCTACTCCAGGAACAATTATTTTGTTCCAAGATACTCATTAATTGTTTCTAATAATTCTTCTGCATCCATTCCATGAACCATTGCAGCTTCTTCTAAGGATTCACCCTGAGAGGAAGGACATCCAACACAATGCATACCAGATGCCATTAAAATCGGGATAATTCCCTGATCAACTCTGATAATTTCACCAATTGTCATTTCTTTTGAAATCTGTGCCATGTATATACCTCCTTACGTTTATCGAAAACGATTATTATTAATTTATATGTGAACTCCTTCATTATAATCTAAGTTTTTAAACCCGTCAAGGGTTTAATTTTCAAACTACATGGGGTTATTATTATAAGAATTTTTTACTAAAAGAAATTTTATATATTTAACTTGTATTATATTCAATTTTATATTAAAATAGTGGAGAAAACTAAAATAGGAGGTACATAATCATGGCATATAAAATCACTGACGAATGTATAAGCTGCGGAGCTTGTGCTGGCGAATGTCCAGTAGGCGCTATCGCTGAAGGCGCTAGTCATTATGAAATCGACGCTGATGCTTGTTTGGATTGCGGCGCTTGCGCTTCTACATGTCCAACCGGTGCTATCGAAGCTTAATATATTCAAATTCTCAGGGGCTTCATAATGGATCCTAATTCTTTGACAAACAATACGGTTTGTTGTTTTATCCAAGGATTAACATTCATTATGAAGCCCCTGATTTTTCATGTTTTCTTAAATACCCGAATCATATAAATAAACATTTTCAGATATCTAAACTTATATTCTGCTGCCCTTATTAAAAATCCCTTTTTTCTTTTTGAATCTATCTGCTTTTGAAACCGCAAATTCTGCGCGGCTGTTCTGTAACTCTCTTAAGGTCCGGTCAAATTGCTTAAAACGTTCTTCTTCTCTTTCTTCTTTCACCCTAAGCAAAAAATCCATTTCTTTTATAACACTTTTGGTTACGGCATCGCTGACCGTATCGGAAAGAGCTTCATTATTGTTATCCAGGGCTTCCGTAATAAGACCACTCATGAGCGCTCTGAATTGATCCATTTTCCCGGAACTTTTATGAACAAATCCCTCTGGTTTCTCCGACATACCGGCTTCTGATACGGCTAAAGAAGCCTTGCTGTTTTCCCCAATGATTGCATCCATATATTTTTTGTCCCACTCCTGTTGCATTTTTTCAACTTCTTCTTTATCCAGATTACTTAGTTTTTGAATTTCCGGCAAAAGCATCTTGATTGCACGCAGCTGGTATCCTTTTTCCTTTAGGATTTTTACCGCTTTTAATACTTCTATGTCCTCTTCTCTATAATACCGGTGCCCCATTTCGTTTCTTAGTATATGTAAATCCAGTTCTTCCTCCCAATACCGTAATGTATGCTGTTCAATATCTATTCTTTTTGAGGCCTCTGATATCATATATCGAGTTTCGCGCATCGCTCTTCCTCCTCTGTTTTTTTGTAATATTTTTACACTTCTTTAATTATATCACAGTGGTTTTTCATTGCAAGATATCTAGTTTACTTTCTTAATTAACTTATCGACAGGGTTCCTCAGAAGCTTGTCCGGCTCAGCAGTCCTTGACATATTTATACGGCATTTCGCATTTTGGAACTTTTTTTGGGGAGCGGGGGGCTTCACAGTTGTGGAGCTTCACAGTTGGAATGTGATTGGATACTTGATAAAATCAGTTTTAAGGTTGTGAGGAAAGCATTGAGCAGGCGCTCGGTCATAAGCTTAGAATTCTTCATATGAATTCACTAATGATTTTTTTATGTGGTAAAGCAAGCTTGATAAAGCACAAACTCCTCGCTTGGGCTCGTCAGACAGTGTGCTTTTTCAAGCTGAACCACATAAAAAAGTCATAAGTGAATTAGCATATGTAGAATGAAGCGCTTATGACCGAGCGCCTGCTCAATGCTTTCTGCTTTAGTTTTTGGGCTGATTTTATCAAGTATTTTTTAGTTGCCGAACTGTGAAGCTTCTGCGTGAGTTTGTTGGTTACTTACTTAATGCTGGGTGTATTGGCTGTTAGATTAACATTGGCGGATTTGAATGGTTGAGTTTATGTTTTGCATTTTGTTAGATTTTTAGATTATTTTTTTCTGTGAAGAATAAGGTGTCAGCTAACTGTCGCTTTCGCGGGGTGGATTTAGTGATAAATGTCCTTGGTGCATCGTGAGCATACCCCAGAGGGTTTTTATTAGAATAAATATACTTTATTTGCAAAAAAGTGTTGAGGTTTGAGAACTTATTCTCTCGCCCAACACTTTTTAAAGGTATCATTTCAATATAAACTTTTTTGATCCATTTTTTATTTTTAGATGATTGATTTTATTTAGTAATTACCTAAGCCTTGCTGCTATATGTTCGTGAATAAAAGTGATATTGTTTACGGGTTTCCCTGTCTTTCCAGGTTGGCGAATTTGGTGAATTGGGAGAGCCAGGCTAGTTTTACGGTGCCGGTGGGGCCGTTTCTTTGTTTACCGATTATGACTTCTGATATTCCGGCTTCTTCTGAATCGTGATTGTAATAATCATCACGGTATAAAAACATAACGATATCGGCATCCTGCTCGATGGCACCGGATTCTCTTAAGTCGGATAGCATAGGGCGTTTATCGGGTCTTTGCTCTACGGCACGGCTTAACTGGGACAAGGCAACTACCGGGACACTTAATTCCCTGGCAAGTCCTTTTAAGGAACGGGAGATTTCTGAAATCTCCTGTTGTCTGGACTCGGATTTTTTGCTGCCGGTCATTAACTGCAGGTAATCGATGATAACCAGCCCTAAATTGTGCTCCAGTTTGAATTTTCTGCATTTGGAGCGGAGTTCACTAATGGAGATACTGGACGTATCGTCTATGATTAAATTGGAATTACCGATAACCCTGGCACTTTCAACCAGCTTTAACCAGTCCTCATCACTTAAATCCCCGGTTCGCATGGATTGGGAATTTACTTTGGAATGCATGGACATGATACGTTTTACCAGCTGGTCTTTTGACATTTCCAAACTGAAAATAGCTGTGGTTACGTTATTTCTTAATACAACGTGCTCTGCTATGTTTAATACAAAAGCTGTTTTACCCATTGAGGGTCTTGCGGCAATCAGTATTAAATCTGAGGGCTGAAGTCCTGCTGTTTTATAATCCAGGTCATAAAAACCGGTGGCTACACCGGTTACACTTCCTTTATTCCTTGCTGCTGCTTCAATGCTTTCCAAGGACTTAAATACGATTTCCTTAATACCTACAAACTCTCCGGAGTTCCTTTTCTGAAGAATGTCAAACATCTTTTTCTCGGAATCCTCCAGTATGGTTTCTAATTTCTCTTTATCCAGGTAACATTCATTGGTTATGGACTCTGTTACTTTTATTAACTGGCGTAATGTCGATTTCTCTTTTACGATGTTAGCATAATACCTGACATTGGCTGAGGTCGGTACGGAAGTAATTAAATTACTGATAAATTCCAGACTGCATAATTCAGGAGGAACATCCTTTTCCTTTAACTTATTCTGCAGGGTAATTAAATCTACCGGCTTTCCTTCATTAAAGAGCTCCAGCATGGCATCAAACAAAACACCATAACGCCGTTCATAAAAGTCTTCCCCGGTTACTGTTTCAGAAGCTGCCACAATAGCATCTTTATCCATTATCATGGATCCGATTACAGACTGCTCTGCTTCTGTACTATGCGGAAACACTTTTTTTATAAATGCCTCATCCATCTGCCTATCCTCCTAAGTTTACATCCCTTTTACTGCTCAGATACTTTAACCTTAAGTTCAGCCGTTACCTGAGGATGGAGTTTTGCCGGAACAGTATGGGTTCCGATGGTTTTAATAGGTTCGGGAAGATGTAATTTTTTCTTATCAATGTCTATATTAAACTGGGTTTTTAACGCACTGGCTATCTCTTTTGAAGATATGGAACCAAAGGTTCTTCCGCCTTCTCCCGCTTTTATCTTAACTTCCAAGGTCTTGCTTTCTAATTCCTTGCCTAAAACCTGTGCTTCTTCTAATATTTCCTTTTGTCTTTTATCTTCAGCTGCTTTTTGTAATTTTAAGTCATTCAGGTTTTTTGCATTTGCTTCCAGACCTAATTTTTTGGGTAAAATGAAGTTTCTGGCATAGCCGTCACTTACATTCACCAATTCTCCTTTTTTGCCTAATGCTTTTACATCCTGTAATAATATAATCTGCATATATATTCTCCTTTCAATTAAGTAAGCGATTTGCATAATTTTTAATGTGTCGTTGTTCGTTAATCCTATAATTCCCCTTCTTGTTTCATAGCTGACAAGGTGGTTTTTAAGTTATACATAGCTTCCATCAGGGTGGCACCGGTAAACTGGGCACCTGCAACACTCATATGCCCTCCACCGCCTAATCGTTCCATGATAAGCTGTACATTTACCTCATCAATAGAACGGGCACTTAGATAAATTTTATCATTAAATTCTGTAAAGACGAAGGTAGCCCTGATATTCGTTATATTTAAAAGTTCATTGGCCACCTGGGCTGCAAGAACTGTCGGACTGTTAATTCCCACGCCTGTACAGGCGGTAATGGCATAATGATCCAGATATACTTCTGTTGCACTGACTGCTTCTGCTTTTGTTTTATATTCATCCATATCGCTTCGGAAGGCTTTTCGGATACGGGTCACATCAGCTCCATTCCTTCTTAAAAATGCAGCGGCTTCAAAGGTTCTTACACCGGTTTTGGTTAAGAAATTATTGGTATCAATCATAACCCCCGCATACATGGCATCCGCTTCTACTTGTTTTAACCGAAGTCCGTCACCGATATATTGAAGGATCTCCGCTACCATTTCACAAGAGGAGGACGCATAGGGTTCAATGTAGGATAATACCGCATTCTCAATGGCTTCACCGGTCTGACGGTGGTGATCTAATATGACGATGGTTTTGGTCAGGGAAAGAAGCTCCTTACATTCCGTATAATTGGGTCGGTTAACATCTACAATGACTAACAGGGTATTACTGTCTACCACACCCATTGCCTGTTCCCCTTTTAAGAACATGTCTTCCTCATAATCCGGATTATTAATGAATCTGGTCATTAATGGACGGACCGAAGTGGTTACCTCATTGATTACAATGTGTGCTTTTTTATTCAGGGTTTTTGCAATACGGTAAATACCGATGCCGGCACCAAAGGAATCCACATCACCAATGGCATGTCCCATAATGACTACCTTATCCTTGGCTTCTACGAATTCCTTTAAGGCATGGGCTTTCACCCTTGCTTTTACTCTTGTACTCTTTTCTAACTGGATGCTCTTACCGCCGTAATAAAGAAGCTTATCTCCGTCTTTTACCACTGCCTGGTCACCGCCCCTGCCAAGTGCCAGGTCAATGGCGGCTCTGGCATATTCATAGCCCATCAGGTAGGATTCTGTATTAACACCAAGCCCGATACTGATGGTTACCGACATGTCATTACCGATATTAACGGCACGGACTTCTTCTAAGAGACTGAATTTACTGGTTTGGAGCTGAGGCAGGTATTTTTGCTTGAACATAAAGATGTACTTATCTTTTTCCAGCTTTTTCACTATGGCATCGATACTCTGCATATATTTATTGATTTTACGGTCTACCAGGGCGACTAATAAGGAACGCCTTACCTCATCAATACTTTCTAAGGCTTCTTCATAGTTATCAATATATAAAAGACCTGTAATCATCTTCTGGTCATAGTTCTCCCGGATTAAGGTCTTGATTTCCGTCTCATCGTAGACATACATGGCAATTAAGGTATTGGAATCGTTTAACCCCATGTCATCTTCCTGATATTCAAAGGGTACACTGTCGGAAAAATCAACTGCTACGATTTTCCTTAAGATAATCTTATAGTAACTGTTATTTTTAGCCGCTCTTACAGTTTTATCCTGCATATCCCTTGGCAGGGAAGCCCCGGTTATCTCAGGAAATATGTTGGAGATGGACCTTCTGGCAGATTTTTCATTCTCAATAATATCTAAGAATTCATTATTTCCCCATAATAGCCTGCCGTCATAATCTAATATGGCATAAGGAAGGGCCATTTCTTTTAATAATTGTTTTTGTACCTGTCCGTAGTCGGCTGCATAGCGGATTAAATCCCCGACGATGCCAGGCCTTTTAAAAAAGTACAGAAACATGGCTATAACTATATACAGCACAAGAAAACCAAGCATTACGATTCCTGCCTGAGCGTCTATCACATAAATTGTGATATCCATGCACACCAATAACAGTGATAGCATTAGCGGCCAGCGCAAATATGTCTTTAATGCTCCTTTGATTTTTACATTCCGTTTCATTTCCCTTGCTCCTTATGAAATCTATAATAAAGAGTTAGCCAAACCTGGCATCCTAAAAATAGCCTGGTTTTCCTTATAATTTGATTGTGATGTACATTATACCATTTATGGGTTTGGAATAAAAGATTTTTTTATAAATTAAATGATTATATGTACGATTTTATAAAGGATATCACCCATTAGATCAAGTATTGTTACCCAAATTTTAAGCAGATACACAAAAAGGACTGTCCTGAAAATGTATCTTAATGATGGTTTAAATAAGGTTTAAATGACATCATCAAAATACATTAGAACAGCCCCTTAGATCCTGACTGATAAAGTATCATATATTTTATTTCATTTTTCAGTTAATTATTTCATAATTGCCTGCCATTGTTACATGTCATAATTGCCTGTCATTATTACTTGTCATTATTACTTGTCATTATTACTTGCCATTATTACTCGTCATAATTACTTGCCATTATTACCTGTCATTATTACTTGCCATTATTACTCGTCATAATTACCTGTCATTATTACTTGCCATTATTACTTGTCATTATTACTTGTCATTTTTACTTGCCATTATGACTACAAATGATTACTTACCATATTAATTTCAATTTCATCGTTTGGAATAAAACCGGTACTTTTATATAACCCTAATGCATTGATATTGCAGTCATCCGCCATTAGGAAGGCTCTTTTGGCACCTTTACTTTTTCCATAACCAATACTTTGCATAATCAGCTGTCTGCCGATTCCCTTTCCCTGGAGCTTTTGTAAAACTGCTAATTCCCGAAGCCATAATACGGCTCCTTTTTTACTGTCGTGACCGTAGATTCCTACACAGGCTACTCCTGCCACTTGCCCATTTTCTCTATGTACAATAATGTTACAGTCCGTAATATCATCCATATTGGTATTCTCTCCCTTAATCCAGTTCCCAATCCATTCGGTGCTTTCGCCATGAAATCCCCGGCTTTGGTTTTTAACGGATTTGGTAACACGGGATGCCTGCTCGTATTCCTGCTCCTCAAGTAAGGAATAAGTTGGAAGGCTCAAGACGGATTCAATGTCGTCAATCCAGTATTCCCGGTACATGGCATAATCGGAAAAACCCTGTTCAGACAGATATTCTTTCCATTCCCCCGGGATAAAATTAATCAGTGTTTCAGACCCAAGACATTTCACTCCCTCTGCCAGTATCCTTACATCATCCGCTGCCCAGTAAGCGGCATCTATTCCATTTTCCTGGTTTCTTCCATATATAAGCAATAACACTTCATCTGCTTGTATTATTTTATAATCCGCCACCGATTCATAGTCCAGATATTCAAAGGAATGATAGCGATAAGATCCCGCTTTTACTTTTATTAATTCAAATTCTTCTAATGTCATAACTTTTCTCTCCTTCTATTCTATCGTTAGTTTTGAGTGTCATAAGGTTATTATTATATATCGCTATTATTGTTACATCGTTATTATTAGATATCGTTATTATTGTTACATCGTTATCACCTTAATTTCTCTTTAAAAAATAAGAACAATTTTTTGAAGTAACCTCAAACCCTGCCTCCACGCAGATTTCAAGGAAATCTCTGTCATCTGTTTCGATTACGATTCCGATATACTCTATTTCTTCATTTTCATAAATACCTGCTATCATTCCGTCCAGCAAGGCCTGTTCATAGCCCTGATTACGCAGGGCAGGCACCACATAAATAATATCTATGGAGGCACGGTCCGGGGTTACCCAGAACCGACAGGCACCATACCCGGCTAATTCCCCCCCTGCTGTGATGTAGACTACTTTTCTTTCGCTTTTTGCTGATGATATCATCTCCTTGCCGGATAAATAGCTGTCTTTAAAATTGGTGTCATGTATTTCTTTCACTTTATCTGCGTAATTTGGGGACAGCTCCTTAGCCCGCTTTTTAGTCTGATGCTTTTTATAATTACTTCTTCTAAGTAATAAGCTATATTCCTGGTCCTGATATTCTGCCTGGATTTCTTCCATGAATTCCAGATATCTGCTGTTTTGCTCATCAAAGAAAAAGTTATACCGGTAACCCTCCTTTAGCTTTCTATCTGCGAAAGCGAGCATATCCGCTGAAACAGACCGGTAATCTCCTTCCTTAAGAAACGGTCCCACCAAATCCGCAGTTTTTTTCTCCTTGTCCACATAAAATCCGCAGATACCCATAAGAGTACCTTTATTCAAATAACCCAACACAAAACTTTCTTTACTTTTAAGCATTTGCAGAAAGTCATCTTTTATGGCTTCTCTGGCTTTAAAGCAATAAGCAGAGTTGTACTCCGGTCTATTATTCTGTTCATATGCCAGATTCGTGATTACCTCTAGTTCCTCTATATTACATTTTGTTATCATAATCCTCCTGTTCAGATTACATCCGAAGTTCTTCCCTGTTCATGGCGCAGTCTCTGGGTTCTGATCCGTTTCCTGTTCGGCTGACTTATGGGCAGCAGGGTACCATCACTTAAGGTAACCTGATTGTACTCATATTTTACAATATAATCGGCATTTACTAAATAAGATTTATGGATCTGGGTGAAGGGATGGGCTTTACACAGCCGAGCCGTCTGTTCCATATTTCCATAAAAGCTGCTTTTGCCTTGTACTGTCAGGATATTGATTTTTCTTTTGGAATTCTCAAAGTACAGAATCTCCGAAAAGGGTATCTTATATAGACTGTAACCTGCCTGATACTCAAAGTATGCTGATTTTTTTATAAGCAGCCTTTTTAAAATACAGAGGCTGTCGAAAACATCTGAAAAGGAGAGGGGTTTAATTAGAAAGTCCATGGGTCTGCTTTTAAAAAGCTTCATCGCACAGTTTTTTGCATAAGCTGTGTAAATAATCTGGACCGTATCATTGTGTAATTGTTCCCGAATCCGTTTACCTGTCTCAATACCGCTTCCATCTTCCATATCAGCTTCTAAGAATATAAGGTCAAAGGAAATGGTTTCAAAACTTCTGAAAAATTCCGAGGTTGTTAAAAATACTTCTATCTCATAGTTTTCGCCAAATACTTCAGCAGCTTTCTCAAGACTCTCTTCTAGTTTTGAGCTGTCGGTCAATGAGCTGTCACAAATTGCAATATGAAACATTTGTTACTCTCCCCCCTTTGTGCCGTACCTGTTTTGATATTTTTATTATAACACAAGTTATGTGTGTTTGTTTTGTTCTGTTATATTTGATAAACTTTGATGTAATAACTTAAAATAACTTTACCTATTCCATGCTGTCAATTTCGAACAAATAGAAAAAAGAAGCATTCACAAAACAGATCTGTTTTGTAAATACTTCTTTTCCAGCAGATTAATAATTAATCCGCTAAATATCTATTAGGTACACAAACTCTCCCGGTTGCTCCCTACTTTGCTTTATGGTTATAAAATGCTACGCAACATTTTATCCCCCTTACTGCTGTTTTTATTTACTTAACTTTTACTGAATAAGAACCTGAAGAACTACTTTTATCTTTTGTAATCTTTATGTAATAAGTTCCTTTGGGCAGTTTTTTGCCTTTCCCATCAAAGCTTACTAAATACGGTACGGTAGAATCATCTTTTGTATATTCACTGATTACAAGACCACCCCAGAAAAGATTGGAAGAATCATAGAATTCCAGTGTAACGATTCCGGTTACATCTCCGGATAAGGACAAGGTTACGGACTGATTTTTGGTCAGTTTGATTTTGTACCAGTCTGCTTTGCTGGCTTTATCCTGAACTGTAATTACGCCTTTTGCAGCTGTTCCAAGCTTTAAGGATGCCGCTTTTTGTTTTGAGGAACCACTCTTGTCAGAAGAAACCGTCAAGTCATATTTAAGTGAGTAATAGCTGGCTTCACCCTTTAATTTAAGGTAATAAGTGCCTTTTGCAAGACCAACAACGGAGCCTTCTACGGCTGATTCCAGTTTTGCAACAGTTTTATAACTTGAGCCTGCTTTCTGGCACACTTCCACCTGGGCCTCGCATTTTGTTCCATTGCCGTAAGTAGTATATACTTTAATTGCACCATCCTGCTTTAAGCTGAATTGGTAGTAGTTAACATCTTTGCTGTCAACAAGTGTTACATATTTGGCCTTACCGCTTGTGATGGTGTCATTCTCAGAAGAGGTAACGTCTGCGGATATGGTATAATCTACATCCTCTGTCTCAAAGCCTCTTATATCCAAATAATAGGTTCCTGCTTTGGGTACTGTTACTGGTGCAGTTTTATCTTCATCTGTGCTTAAGGTCGTATAGGCTACATCCTTTTGAAGAGCTTCGTCTGAATATAAAGTCAGAGAAAGTTGATCCGAATTGTTTCCTTTAATATAAAAGCGGATTAATCCAGAACAGTCGATTTTAACTTTTACTACATCGGATCTTACATATTCGTTGTCTGGTTGTGCTGTCATCTTACCGGAAATACTAGAAGATGATACATCCTGATTTCTTGTTTTAATTGTAATTGCTTTTAATTCCCCATCTGCCGCCTTGGCATGACTTACATTAGCTGTCATTAATAAAGCAAGTGATGCCACTGCCACAACAGCCTTTAAAGCACCTTTTATTGATATCTTTTTCATGCTATATCCCTCTCTTATCCAATTAGTATAATATAATAATTTATATCATATCATTCCAACCAATAACAATCACCCGAACATACGATTTGCCTCGCCCAAAAGTTGTATTATGACGAAATAAGGCATATTATAGGACCTAGCTTCTTACTATATGAAAAACAGCCTGCTGCAAAAGCAGCAAGCCATTTTCCGGAGGTTTTAAAAGCCCAGTTATTTTCTTAATATATAATTAATCTCCCCTCATGATGATTAAGGAATACTTAGAAAACATATGTACCAATTGTTCCTTTAAAAGTTGCTTTGAATGTTCCGTTTGCCTGAAGTGTGATATTTTGCAAAGACAAATATCCACTGCAATAAGCACCAATACCTGTGTTGTATTCGCTGTAATAAATTGAATCCGGAATACTTTCACTAAAAACATAACTCTGGCTTATGGTTTTGTCATAGGAATAATACCATGAGTTAGGAGTAATCACGGTGCCGCTTTCTAATACTGCACCCTTGGTATTGCTGTTTAGTCCTGTTGTTTCAGCTCCAAAAGCAGTCAGGCTAAAGGATAAAATCATTACTACTGACAAAAAAAGTACTGCAATTTTTTTCATTGGTAAATCTCCTTTCCTTATCTATAAGAAAAGTATAACAATGCAATCTTACATTAAAGTGACATTCTTTTATTTATTCCTTTAATTTTCGATATTTTTTTACCGGAATTATGGCAATCAGTATATTAACCGTTAAATAGGACAGCGTAAAAATTCCAATATAAGCCCAAGGCAGACTGTGTAAATACTGTTTCAATACATAACTGTCTGCATTAATAATCTTACCGTCATCAGGGATGAAATAAAACACCTTTATAAACAGAAACGTCTGATATAGATAAATTGCAATGAAACCTGTCAGTGCTGCCAGAAGATTGTTTTTTAATATGTTATAAAGGTAAATGAAATGTATTTTCCATTTATCCATCCCCAGCACACTTAATATACGGTTGCGTCTGTAATCTGACTCCATTTTAACCACCTGGCTGTTGTATAGTACGGTTACTGTAATAATCAGGGAAATAAAACATAACACCAGGGAAATGACACTGCTTACCATGGCACTGTATTTCGCGTCTACTTTTTGGAGCCGGTAATTTTGAAAATAGAAATTATTTTTTATCTTGGATATTTCCACATCGGTTCTTTCATAATTGGCATTTTTATTGGTAAATATCTGGAGATATTCATAGGTCTTATCCTTAGTACTATCTACTAATTTATCATACAACGAATCATTACATATAATGGAATATGGCTTTGCTAAAAAAGATTGGGAGTTTTTCTTGTCAAAATTATAAATAATTCCTCCGATCTTAACAGTCACCTCCCCCTTATCCCCTTTTACTATCAGTTCATCGCCTGGTCTTATGGTATCTTCTTTCAGAACATGATAGGGCTGTCTTATGTAAGAATTGACCACATTAAGACTGCTTATCATCCTTCCATCCTCCGTTTTATGATAAGCGGGCAGATAAAGAAGTACTTCATTGCCCTTTCGCAGCTCGTCAATTGATACCTTCCCTTGATCCACTTCCTCTAGGTAGAACTCATAATCCCTCTCATCCTCCGTCAATCCATAAACAGAAGCAAATATACCTGCCTGCCCTGCATACTTTTTAAAAAAACCTGTCTTTAGACTATCCGCATATTCACTGTTTTCGATACCGTTCCAGGTCACCGGCAAATAGTTGGAACACCGGTAAGCCCTAACATAATCAATACCATAAATTTTTCTTATTTTTTCAACCTCAGCCTCTTCTATATGTGACTTCGGTTCAAAAAAGGTAGCCATAAATCCATAGTCATAATCTTCGGGATAAGTATTGGTCACAGTGGAATATTCATAAAATTTCTGATAGGAATTAAAAAAAGTGCTTACCAGTACCAGAAAAGACCCGATGGTTAACAAAAAATAGACTAAGGATTCCTTCTTATGAGTATAGTTAAAAATCTTTACCATATGCTTTATAGTCAAGGGTTTAAATTTATTTTTGTGCTTTGGAGATATCCTATAATCGGGCTGTAATGCTATGCTGCCGGTTAAAGGTATTTTTCTGATATGGTTTACCGAAAATACTGCTAACAAAACTACACAAAAAATCATAATCCCTAATAAGAGTATCAATTTAACCGGTTCAAAATAAAGCACAAAGCTTTTCACAATAAAACGCTTTATAATCAGATAACCTCCATAGGACGAGAGGAAGCCAAAAAGAATCCCTGCGGCAAAAGACAGCACCAGTATAAATGCAAGTTCTTTACAATACAAGCTGGATATTTCATAATTACTTGCTCCTAAGCTGCGCATGATTACAAAGCTCTTATTATGTTCCCTTAAAGAAATGTAGAAAATATTAAATATAAAAAAGGCAGAAGTTAAGGCTACGATAAGAATCAGTAAGGAACCGGACAGAAAAGATTCATAACGAACATGCTGCTTTGGTATAAATTGGTAATACGTGTAATCATTTTTTACAAATTCACCACGGTTCACCGTTAACATGCCCAGTTCATCTGCATTTTTAACATATTCCTTCTTAAGAGAGACAAAAACATTCTCTGTCACCGGTAAAATCCCAAGGGACGAATCCGTAACAAAAAAGGATACGAGGGAATTATCCTCTGTCTTCCAAATGGAAGAATAATTCCTTAAAACCCCTGTGAGGGTATAGGTTTTCTCAATTAGCAGGTATCCGTGGCTTTTACTGTCATAAAGTTTAACTTTCAGAGGAATCTGCTGTCCTAATTCATAGGAGATCCCAAGCATGGACAGATAGGACATCTCGACTGCTATTTCATTATCCTTTTTAGGTAAACTGCCGTCCATTAAGGAAATGCCCAACTGTAACATGCTCTGATCCGCAGAACCGATAACCCCCACTGCACTGTTGTCTGCTCCAAGGACTTCACCATATTCAGAAGTCTTTCCCACGGTTTGTACTGTTCCGTGATGGACCATATCCTGATACAACGTGTCATCTGTGTTATAAACGGAGATATGCCAGCTGCCGTATATGCTTTTACGCTGCTGTTCCTGGGTTTTAATCAGGCTGTCACTAAATATGGTTACGGCCAGGGTAAAGGTGCAGGATAAAAGTATCACTGTAAAAAGGGACAGATAGGATTTTTTAAATTTTTTCAGATTTAGTTTTGCAAGGTAATTATAATAATTCATATCATTTCACCAGCCGAATCACATACAATACTGCCATCCTGCAGTGTAATTACCCGCTTGGACTGCTGGGCAATCTCTAAGTTATGGGTAACTAAAAGGGTGGTCTGGTTAAAAATCCGGTAGCAATACCGAATTGCATCCAAAACCTGTTCCCCGCTTTTTAAATCCAGGTTACCGGTAGGCTCGTCTGCCAGTAAAACCTCCGGTTTGGTAGATAAAGCTCTGGCTAATGCTGTTCTTTGCTGCTCTCCGCCGGATAGTTCGTAGGGATACTTATCCTTCATACCGGAAAGTTCAATGAAATCCAGTATTTCGTCGATAAATTTCATATTCGGTTTACTCTGGTCAAGATAAGACGGCAGGCATATATTTTCAAGTACCGTAAACTCCGGTATTAAATTAAATGCCTGAAATACAATTCCTATCTTCTTTCTTCTTAACTTTGATAATTCACGATCCTTAAGACTATATAGGTCTGTTTCCTCTAATAATACCCTGCCGCTGTCCGGAGCCGTTAGTCCCCCCGCAATATTTAATAAGGTGGATTTACCGGAACCGCTTCTCCCGATAATCGTTGTAAAACTTCCCTTTTCTATGGCAAGATCTACTCCGTTAAGGGCTTTCATCAACCCGGAACCTTTTCCATAGGTCTTTACGATATTCTCTATCTTTAGAATACTCATGTTCTCCCCCCGGCCTTAATTCATAAATAATATAAATCCCCGTTAATGCTAAATACAATCAATAACTATTACTATAACAGGGAAAGCTTGCATTTATCTTACATGATAAGAATTATATACATCTTTTCCCTTTATAGCCGGCAGCCGGATTTCAAAGGTTACTCCCGCGGATTGATTGTTTTTAATACCTATCTGTCCGAAATGGCGGGTAACCGCCTGTTTGGCTATGGCAAGCCCTAACCCGTTACTGCCGTCTTTCTGCCGGATACTGGATAAAAACCGTTCAAATAAAAGGGGCAGGTTCTTTTCTTCTATTCCAGTGCCCTGATCCGTAATCCTTATTGTTAAATCATGACTCCCTTTTATATATTCAACCGTTATTGTTGTATCATCAGGAGAATGTTCTATACTGTTCTTAAACAGATTAATAACAGCTTCCTTTAGCCAGAAAGAATCAAAGGCGAATACTGCCTTCTGATCTCCGGTAATAGTAATCTCTATGTTCTGATTATCAAGCAGCGGCTGTACATCCTCACTGCATTCTTCCAAAAAGGCATATACATTATGCTGTCTTGCTTCTATTTTAGTATTACAGGATTTAAGCATGCCGATTTTTAAATAGGAATTAATTAATAGTGTCATTTTTTCCAGCTGCTTTAAGCCTTCTTCCAGTTTATCGGTTTTAAGCTGGGGATTTTCAAATATATATCGTTCGATGCATATATGGGCAACGGTCAGAGGTGTCTTCATCTGATGGGATAAATCCTCCATAAAGTCATGGATCTTCTCTTTTTCTTTCTGCAGCAGGCTAATGTTGTGTTTTGCATTTAAGGATAACCGATGCAGCTTATTCAGAATATTTCTTATATGCAGATTGGATTCGTGAAAGGAATCGGTCAGGTTGTTAAAATCATCCAGATATCCGTCAAGCCTTTCTAGGAATTTCAAATGATTTTTAAACATAAAATACAGACTTGTCAGCAGAAATGCTATACTGATAAAGAGAAGAACAGATATGTCAAGGATTTCCTGGTTCATGGAGTTCTTAATTAGGGTATCGCCGCTTAAGTAATAGCCATACTTTTTTAGAACAATTTTTCCTTCCGCATAGGTTTCATCACTGCTGTTCATTACACTGTCTACTACTTCCTTACTAATCTCCCCATAGGTCTTTGTCATGGCTCCCAAAGCACGGATTATACGCTCCGAATAACTGCTTCTTATGGTGTATGACATAAATAAAACATTGGCTATGTAAAATACAAATATGACCACCCCTACGATGCCAATATAATGTCCATCTAAAAACTGATTCTTTTTCATATTGCAGTCCTCTTTAGTTTTTTATTATTTCCACATTCCAACGGTATCCAAAGCTCTTAACCGTCTCAATATACTGCATTCCATGGTATGTTTTTAAGGATTTTCTTAATCTGCTGATATGTACGTTTAATGTATTTTCTTCTATAAACTTATTTTTGCAATCCCAGATACGTTCAAATAATAGATCTCTCTTAATAATCCGTCCATTATTCTTAAGCAAAATTTCGCATAGATCAAATTCGATACTTCTTAACTTTATCTCTTCTTCGTTATAATATATTTTCCTGGTATTAAAATCTACCTTTAGATCTCCGCTGAAAATAATCTGGGTATCTTTTTTGGTCTGCCATTCATTCCGCCTTAACTGGGTTTCAATCCGCATTAATAAGATTCGTATGGAAAAAGGTTTTGTTATATAATCATCGGCACCGTTTTTAAGTCCGGTTATTATATCTTCTTCCTCATTGCATATGGTTAACATAATAATAGGATTCATAAAAAATGAGCGGATTTCCAGACAGAGGTCAAAACCGGAGCAGTCCGGCAGCTGGACATCCATAAGGCAAAGGTCTATTTTATTAAATTTTAGGATTGCTAAAGCTGACGCGCGGCTTTCGGCACAAAAGACCTGATAGCCCACGGAGGTCAATAATTCTTTGATTTCATTCTGCAGCTCTAAGTTATCTTCTATCGTTAGTATATTGAACACTGTAATTTCCTCCTGCAATGTATTAACGCATGGTTACACTAACTGTATCATAATACATAATATGACATTTATCAATGTGTAGTTGTTGGTGATAGTAAAAAAATAGGCTGAGGTACTTGATAAAATCAGCTTTGTTGCTGTGAAGAAAGCATCCAGGGGGATATGTTTCATAAGCTTAGTATTCTTCGTCAGAATTTACTAATGACTTTTCCATGGGGTAAGGCAGAGCAAAAATGCACAAACTCCTCGCTTTGCTCGTCAGACAGTGTGCATTTTTACTCTATACCCCATGAAAAATTCATAAGTAAATTTTCTGACTCAGAATGAAGCGCTTATGAAACATATCCCCCTGGATGCTTTCTGGTTTAGGGGTTTTTTAGCTGATTTTATCAAGTAATTCAGGTTTACTTAAGAATATATACGGATTTTATGTGGGCTTTTATGTAGTTTTTATACCGGTTATATGTGGGTTTATTGAATTAATATATGGATTTCGGTATTCTGGTCGATTTTCAGAAGGGCTTTTTCGTTTCATTACTTCTTATAACTTCTGTGGTTTTGCTAGTAGAACAAGCCACAACTCTTAAAGCACAAGACAACTGGCTCCTCCAATTAATAGGAATTAGTCAGTTGTCTATTGGTCTCTATGATAATAGCTAAATTACTTTTAAGTTTTAATTATTCATTGTGAAGTTGGTTTGATTTTCGGTGGTACAATGTAACAGAGAACCCCGCTATTAATAAAATGCTTATGGAAATAATTACTTTTATTAAGGAATTACCCTCATTAATTGATGTTTTTGTATCAGAAACACCATAGCTGACTCCATATTGGTTTCCCTCCATCGAATCCTGATTGCTTTCTTTTAAAGCTTTTATTATTTCTTCTGAGTTTACAAATTCAGTATTATTTACATTTGAAAAATTATTTGCTGATTCCGCTGAGATTAATGGTAAGACTTGCTCGTTACTATTATCACTAGCCTGTGATATCAAAAAATAGTTATTCTGTATTTTTGCTACAATTGGTTTTGAGTTTTTTTCGGTTTTAGCTGTAAGTTGGTTAAAGTTATTAATTGTGGCATCAAGTCCCTGTGCCTTTCCTCCCAGTTGTACTATTTTATACTCTCCATCTAAAAGACCAACCGTCATGTAGGTTTTAGGAGCATCATTTAAATAAATAATATATAGCCAGAAATCTGACTCAATAGTTACATCCATTAATTTACTGCTATTTGAATTCATAAGTTTATCTTTATCTAAATAGCGAAGCCTATACCCGTTACCAAGAGTTATTCTGCTAATATCATCATCCTTATTGAATCCCCATTTTTCAGGATCTTTACTGAATTTATCCTTTGCAAATTCTACACCTTTGTCAGCAGCACTCTGAACTTCTTGCTGAACATCATAATCATCAGCATAAACAAAGTTTGGATAGGATAGTAATAAAAGTACGCCAACTAGTAAAGCGACCAATTTTTTCATAGTTAATACCTCCAATCTAATTAATAATTTAGTTCATTCTTCTAAGCGATTCTATCCATATGTGGTCATAAGAACTGCCACCCTTAACATATGAATATGTCGCAAAGTTATAACTTCCATCTGCAGGGTCCATATAGTCTACATAGTTAGTTGAATCTTCAGAATATCCATCAAGTACAACAATATGGCCTCCTCCTCCGCTCCATACTCAACCAGCGATAATCGGACTATTATAATTATATAACTTCTCACAGACGAAAAAGTCATAGAACTATCTAGCGTACAGGATACTCCAAAACTAAAAACTTCATAAACCAGACTTTACTCTCACTACTAATTAGACGATAGATATAAACTTATGGTTGAAATAAATGTAAATATTTTGATTAATAAATATTGTGTTAAAATTAGCATACTCAAGCTATGATTGAAATTATAAATATGTATTTCATTTCCATATGTTATGTATATCCTACATGTTTTTCAATTTGCACTGTATTTGAAAAGATTTTAAGAGTTTACTACGGAACCAATGCTTAAATAAATTCTAGAAACAGGCATCCATGCCATTAATAAAAATTTGATAGAATCCTTGATAAAATCAGCAAAAAACTTAAAACAGGAAGCATTGCTTGGGATTTGTTTCATAAGCTCGTTATGCTTCACTTGCTAATTCACTTATGGCTTTTTCATGCGGTTCAGAGTGAAAAAGCACACTGTCTGACGAGAGCAGCGAGGAGTTTGTGCTTATTCACTCTTGCTTTACCGCAGGAAAAAGCCATTAGTGAATTCAAGTGAAACATTTGAGCTTATGAAACAAATCCCAAGCAATGCTTCCTTCAAAGACTTCCGTCTGATTTTATCAAAAATTCAATCATGCCCCCCAAAACATAAAATGTTAATAAAAAAACAGATCACAAGTACCGTCATAAAACTAAAACGGATTTATACTTGTGATCTGAGCTATTTAATTATTATGTATCTACTTTTTTAGAAGATAACTCCCACAATTAACTTCCAGGATTTCAAGTGTTGTCGTCGTCAAATTAATTATTTTTGCTTTTCAAAATATAATTCACTGCCATCCTGTTCAATTGTCATCTTATCGCCTTCTATCGTAGCGCTAAGTTCTTCACCACCGGATTCTAAGGTTATAACATTATCTTTTTCTGACCATTTTGTATCCTCTGTATCTCCAGATACAGTAACGGTAGCAACACCTTTGTCTTTAAGTTCAATTTTAAAGTCTTCGATACCGCCCATTGCAAGGAATTCCTTTGTAATTTCAATACCGGTTGCTGCATCTTTTCCTCCGGATATTGCCCATGTGGTTCCTATATAAGGTGATTTTGACCCTTTGCTGCCGCATCCAGCCAAAACAAAACTAAATACTAATAAAACTGATAGTAAAACTAATACACTTTTTCTTTTCATTTAAAAAGTCTCCTTTTCCTATTATTTTCTACGCATTTCGACAACACGTAACCAGTATAGCATAATTTACCATTTGTTTCTATTAGACTAAATCACTAATTTCAGCAAGCTGCTGTAGTAAATTTTAGTAATAATTGTTATACATTTCCGGTAGTTAAAAGATAAATCCATTATAAATTCTTTACAAAAACCAAAAAGTACCATCATACATTTCTCAGTATAATGGCACTTTTATATTCATTCACTTAAATCCTGATTATAAAACCTTAAAAAATATTATATATGAACTTAAAATACTCTTACATAAACCTGGAAATACCTCTTACACGACTTGGATATACCTCTTATACGACCTTGGATATATCTCTTACACGATCTTGGATATACCTCTTACACGATCTTGGATATACCTCTTACAAAACTTGGATATACCTCTTACATGACTTTGGATATACCTCTCTTACATGACCTTAAAATACACCGTTGATCCTTTATATTTTAACCGAATAAACCTTGGTAAATTTACTGTAGACTTTCTTAGTTCCTACCATTTTGTAAGCCCTTACCTTATAGTTATAAGTTCTTCCTTTCGTCAAACCAAAGTTGATAAAATGCTGTGAGGTGGTGGAAGTGACTCTGCTATAGGCTTTGGTTTTATCGGAAGAACGGTATACTTCGTAGCCGGAGGCACCTTTTACTTTATCCCAGGTAAATTCAATTCTTCCTGAGCTGACTTTTTTCAGTTTTCCTTGAACAGGTGTAGAAGGTATGGGCTTTACTGTAATAACCGGTGAAAAACTGCTGTACACTTTTGCACTGCCTTTTTTTAAGTATGCCCTGACCTTGTAATAATAGTTGTTGCCGGAGGTTAAACCGGTATTGGTTAAGGACTTTGCTGTGATATCCTTTACCACAGTATAGGTCCCGGTTATTGAGGAAGCACGGTATATCTGGTAGCCTGATGCGCCGCTTACTGCTCCCCAGGTAATCTTAGAACTATTGTAGCCTGACGAAACTGCCTTTACAGAAGAGGGTACCCCTAACTTAACGGTTACTTTACACACCGCTTTCCTTTTTCCTCCGGCGGTTGCAGTAAGCGTCGCTGTACCCGTTCCAACAGCTTTTATTTTACCTTTTGAGTCTACTTTTACAACGTTGCCATTACTGCTTGTCCAGATAATGGTTTTGTCATCTGCTGGTTTAACGGGATTAAAGGTGACTGACTGGCTGGTGCTGGCACCTAAATAAAGAGTAAGACTTGTTTTGCCTAATTTTATACTTTGTATATCTGTATTTACGGTAACCAAAACAGTTGTGGTCAAAGAGCCGCACACCGCGGTAATGGTAGCTTTACCATTGTTTTTTGCAACAATTACACCCTCTTTATACTCCGCAACCGACGGATTGGAGGAAGTAATTATGACCTGATCGGTAGTATCCTCTGGCAGAACCGTAAGGGGTACGGCCAGCTTTTGTCCCGAGGTTAACAGGACCAAGTTCTGGGAAAAGGAGAGGGTTTTAACTGGGGCTTGCACACTTACTGATATGGTATAGGATAAGGTGCCAACCGTTGCTCTTACCTTTGTGCTGCCAGGCTTCACCGCTTTTAATACACCATTCGCTATGGTGGCGATGGCTTCGTCTTCACTATTCCAGAGAATCGTTTTGTCTTCGGTGGTATCGTAAGGCTCCAGAGAAACAGACAGTTTTCTGGTCTCTCCTTTGTTCAGGCTGATGGCATTATAATCGGAATAGATCTCTTTCAGGGGATTATTAACGGTTACTTTACACTCCGTATAAACTCCCCCGGATTCTGCCCTGACCGTTGCAGTACCGGGATTTTTAGCAAATACATGACCATTATCCACAGTTACCACAAAAGTGTCGGAACTTATCCACTTAACAGACCGGTTTGTTGTCTCTGCCGGTGCAAAACTTAAGTGAAGCTTTGCTGCTTCTCCTCTATTCATTGCCAGGTTATTCTCGGTTATATTAACTGACGTAGGATTTACTACAGTGCCTCCCACAACAATATGACAAACTGCCTGAAAATTACCCATAACCGCGGTGATATCAGCTTCACCGGCTCTTAGGCCCCTTATGGTTCCATTCGCCTCTACCGATAAAACTTCTGGGTCAGAACTGGTCCACTTAATCGTTCCGGCTGTATCCGTGGTATCTGCCGGGTAAAAAACAGGTTTTAATGTCAGTGAAGCACCTACCCCTAAGTTCTTTACCTCTTCTGCAAATGTCATTTCTTCCAGCGGCACCCGGATAATCTGATAATAATTCGGGAATTTCTCCGCAAAAAAACCTTCGGCATAAGAATTTTTATACACCAGGACACCGGTATAAGGAAATTCACCAACTCCGATACTGCTTACTCCCCTGGGTATCGTTAACGGTCGTAAATTATCACAGCCATAAAAAGCGTAATCCCCTATACTGGTCACACTATCCGGAATACTAACCGTGATTAAACTGCTACAGCCATAAAAGGCGAAATCGCCAATGCTTGTCACTTTACCCTGAAACCGGATGCTGGTAAGCTTCGTACATAATAAAAATGCCCTGTTTTCAATTTTAGTTACTTTATAAGGTATCTTAATACTAGTTAAACTTGCACAGTTATAAAATGCATACTCTCCGATACTGGTAATTTCATCGGATAAATGAATTTCTTTTAATTTTTCGCAATTATAAAATGCATTCTTACCAATACTTGTAATGGTCTCCGGCAGATTGACGGCGGTCAGACTGCTGCAATCCTGGAACAGCCTGTTTTCTATACTGGTTACTCCATCCGGTATGTTTACGGAAGTTAAACTGCTACAGCCCGAGAAGGCACTGGCTCCGATTTTTTTGACTCCCTGGGGTATGGTAATACCAGTCAGCTTACTACAGTCTGTAAAGGCGCTGTTTCCAATAGAAGTAACCCCCTCCGGCAAATACATCCCTGTAAGGCTGCTGCAGCCATAAAAGGCATAATCGGCAATGGTCGTAACACCGCTTGGAATATTAACACGAACCAAACTGCTGCAGTCTCTGAACGCATTGTCACCAATATATGTTATTTTAGAAGGCAGCTTAATGCTTGTTATTTTGTCTGCCTCTGTAAATGCATCCGATCCGATCCGGGTCACCGTATAAGTCATAAGTTTATTGGTAACCGTCTCAGGGATAATTACTTCTCCGGTCAGCTTTTCGTTGATGCCATCCGCATAAATGACTTGTGCCGTTCCGTTGTCAGTTACCGTGGGTTCACTAAGTACTTTATAGGTAATCGTCTGATTATTATACGTATACGTAAAAACGCTTCCTACATAGGCGTCGGCCGGTATGCTCTTAATTAACACCAGCAGAGCTGTTGTTATGAATAGTGTGATGAGATATTTACCTTTTACGTTCACTTATCTTTCTCCTCCAGTTTCTCGTTACAGGTCTTTTTCATGTTACATTGTGCAAAGAATCTGACTGCTTATTATGAATCTGCTTACCTTAAGGATATGCTTGAATTATTTAACAGTAATTTTGGTTTACGAAGGAGCTTTTTATCGTTTTCCAGATAGCCTCATATCGATTATCCTTTCGAAATAGCTTCTTATCCTTTACCAAATAGCTTCTTATCCTTTACCAAATGGTATCCCGTACCGCCATCCGGTTTACATAAACAGTTTACATAACTTCATTGTAACATTCTTAAAATACGGATTGCAATCTGTAATAAATGTCAATTTACATACATGTTTAGGGAGGTTATTGCTTTTACTCACCAGTGAACTTATGGTCATACAACATAATCGGAGAAGGTTCCCCAGTACTCTGTTTTATTTTGTTCCGTATTTGTAAACTGGAAGTGTACGATAATCGGATCATGATCAAACTCTGTCCACCTATGAAAGAAAATCCGGTCACCATACCGGATTGCAGAAAGGGCAAGGGGCAGTTCCCTTCGGAAAATGGTTTCACGGATTTCTGCTCTTCCCTGCCCTAGTTCACCATCCACATACAGATAAACATGATATTGTATACCCTCCTCCAGCCAAATCCATTCCCCCAGGACTTCATCCCGGATTAGAGTAATCTTACCATAATCAAAATCCAGACCAATGGTCAAAAACAATTCTCCGGTTATATCCGAATGGGTTAGTGTATACCGCCTGGGAATAAGCGGTGAAACTTCTGTAACTCCTTCCATAAATTCTACCGTCAGCTTATCAGGATTAAACTCGCTCATACCTGCTTCTCCATACTATTTGCTATTACTATTATATACATATTGTGTTGTTTGGAGCCTTTGTTTACATAAAAATACCTCCAACTGCCATTTGGTAATTGAAGGTATCAAAACATTTTTTTATTTTCCGATTATTTTCCGGTCTGCTTAAAAGAGGTCTGTCTGTAGCTTATTTATTAAGGACTTATTCTATCTTAATGAAATGCCTTCCAGAAAGAACCCTCTGTATTAATAATACTGTTTATATCCTTAAAGGGTATCTCAAACTTAGGAAAACCTGCGGCATATGCGGCAATTGCCCCTGGGTCAAAATAAATCATAAGACTGTCTTTGCTGATATAGAAAAACTGGTCTTTACCAATCAATCCCTTGCTGTCGGCGAAATAAACCATACCGCTCTTGGTGTTTGCCTTCATCTGCTTGGCAATTATTGTCTCCAGTTTTTTTGCATAACTGCTGTTACTCTTAAATAAATCCTTTAATTGATAGAACTCACCGGTCTTTACATTAATGAAATAATAAAAATTAAGGGGAGTACCATGCGCTGCACCAACGGGGTAATCATATCCCGTTTGGTTTATAATCAGAACATCTTTTATTAAGGAAGCGGTATAAGTATCCTCTACTGATAGATTATCACTTGCTTTTAAATTCTTACGTGAATCTGTAAATAAGGATTTCAATTTTTTATTGATTGCTTTTTCAACGCTTGCATCACGAATTCCGTCAACTTCCGGGTAATTTACGATAACATATTTATTTGGTCTTAAATTGAGGGTATTTACGCTAATGCCGTCAGCTAACACGGTTGTATCAGCCTTTTTCCAGATTATCGTTCCGTCTTTTTTCATATATGTGAATTCATTGTAGATATTAGCCTTAACCACATCTCCTAGTACTTCCATATTCCCTCTGCCGAAAACTTTGGGTAGTGTCGTCACTTTCTTACCGTTTTTATCTATAAAATAAGTGTAGTTATCATCGGTTGCAGAAGCATATTCACCGTTAAATTGGCTTAAATCATAGTACTGATAAGAAGTTAGCTTTTTTCCTTCACTATTAAATATGGCTGCCGGTTTTAAGCTGAGCAGATAGCCTTCATCATCAGCCACCTTCTTTTTCACACCAAATAAATTATTACCAAGATAGGTAACTTCACCGTAAACCGGTTTTAAAATAACCTTACCGCTTAAGGAAATTACACCCTGCAAATAGGTTTTAGGATCGTTTACGATAATATATCCGTCATCTGCAATATTAAAGCTTTCATATTTTTTATCCAATTGATAGGTTTTTAAGATTTTGCCCTTCTTGTCTATTTTGTAAAATTTATTTCCCTTTGCTGCCATAGCCGTATGGTCGGCTTTAAAGTCTCCGGCAAAGGTAAACTGAGGTTTTATAACAACCTTTCCTTTTGTATTGATATAACCTTGTTTGTAATCTGCTTTGGTATCCATATAGGCTGCCAGGCCATCATGAAAATTCTGAATCGCACCGGAGCACTCAAAGATTACTTCTCCCTTTTGATTGATTACCTGGCTTTTATTACCGTTATATATGACCGCAAAGCCCTCTGAAAAATTCTCAGCATTATCATAGATGGGTTTAATCACCGTTTTACCTGTGGCATCAATATAACCATACTTAATTCCTTCCTCTGTTTGAACAGATATGGGATATAAAGCATTCGTATCCACTACTTTTTGAGCTGGTAAAACTCCCACGTTTTCAACTTTTACTCCATTCAGATTCACTGCTGTATTAGAAGCATATGCCACATCGGAAGTATTCCTGCTTCCGGCATAACCTGCCAGGATTATCCCACTTAGGAGTATAGCCCTTCTTATGTAAGTTTCATATCGTTTCATTTCTTGTGCCTCCACCTTTTGTTTTTTCTGTTTTAATAAAAATACTTACTATACTATATTATAATCATATCAATGGAATTTTCATCTTAAGATAATTTTAACATTATTAAGATTTCATTTCAGAGCTTATATAAATCTTAAGCCTGATTAACTTCTCACACCATATCGTTCTTTCAAATAGCAGTATTTTAACTTACAAAGACAATTATAATCTTATTTACAGGGATTTCATCTCAAGAGAATTAAATATTGTTTAAGATTTTATATCAGAAATGTGATTGGAACGTAACAAAGTCCGTACTATTATAAATAGAGTAAACCAGGAAAGTGCTGAATTCAAGTATTAGAAGGTAAATCCTATACTTAATAAATACAGTCCGGGAAGCCCTTTAACCCTTACATCCTATTAGATAATTACAAAACTACAATGATAAAATATACCATGTAAATTAATACTTGATCCAGCATCATCTGCCCTGCCAAAAAGATTCAACATTGAAAAAAGTATTCATTAACATGGTATCGGTACAACATCGGTAAATATATTAGAAAGAGTCTGGCGCTGACGCGCGTCACTTTAGTGACAACTTCCAATAGCACGTCATGCGCATCCCGCCCGGAGGGCCTTTTCTTTCATACGAGGGAAGTTCGTAGAATTTTCCTATGAAAGAACAAAGTGCCAGGTTTACTGACACTTTCACGCCTGAGTGGATTACGCAGTAATAAACTTCCTCTCCGCGAGGTGTGCATCCATAGCGGAGCGTTTTTATGAAATAGGACGCAATTTTAACTGAAATTTATAACAACCCATCAAAAACAGAGGCTGCCCCTAATAAGTCCAGACATAAAACCCCCATCACTGTTTTATATCCTATTATCCGAAAATGCTTCCTCCAGCTTTCTATTTCAACAAACTGTTCCGGTTTCTTTCCTTTTGACAACAGCATTCCAGCTAAAAGAAACATTCCAAGGGAAGCAAGGATAAGCAGTCCGTCCTTCCCCACCTCCAGACCGTTTTCCACCTGGAAGCTGCCAAAAAGAAAACCACCCAGAAAAAGCAGTAACCCCATTGCCGCAGAAACTGCCAATCCAAATATTATCGCTTTTATCAAGTCCATAAATAACCCTTTTATCTTCATTCTTATAACTTCCTTTGCTGATCACAGTAATGGCAGGCTACAAAATGCTGATTCCCGATATCCTTAAGCTCCGGCATTCTCTCATCACACACAGGCATTGCATAGTTACATCTCTTGCGGAATTTACAGCCGGGTTTTGTATTAATCGGACTTGGAACTTCGCCTTCTAACTTAATTTTATTCTTATCCCGTTCCTGTTCAATCTCAGGGTCAGGAATGGGGATTGCGGAAAGAAGGGCCTGGGTATAAGGGTGATTCGGGTTTGCATATAATTGTTCAGAAGTAGTTAGTTCTACTAAAGTTCCAAGATATAGCACGGCTACCCGGTCTGATATATGCTTTACCATAGATAAATCATGGGCTACAAACAGATAGGTAAGACCCATTTTCTTTTGTAGCTCCACCAGTAGATTTACAATCTGGGCCTGAATGGACACATCCAAAGCAGAAATTGGTTCATCTAATACCATAAACTCCGGCTGCACAACGAGTGCCCTGGCTATGCCAATCCGCTGTCTTTGTCCGCCGGAAAACTCATGGACAAAGCGGTTTGCATGTTCACGGTTTAAACCTACCATCTCCAGGTAATTATAAATCATATTCTGGCGCTCGGTCTTGCCTGAAGCCAGATGATGTATATCAATTCCTTCCCCAATAATATCAGACACTGTCATACGGGGATCTAAAGAACCGTAGGGATCCTGAAATACCATCTGGACTTTTTTCTTAAATTCAAAACGCTCCTTACCCATTAAGGTATGGACATCCTTCCCCTTATAAAGCACCTGTCCGTCGGTTTTATCATATAAGCCAATACAGGTCCGCCCGCAGGTAGTCTTTCCGCAGCCGGATTCCCCAACCATTCCAAGGGTCTCTCCTTTATATATATCAAAAGAAATATCATCAACGGCTTTTAATACAGAGCCTTTCCCCACATTAAAGTATTTCTTTAAATGCTGTACGGAAAGGACGATTTCCCTATCTTCCATCTCAAAACTCCTATCTGTCAAAATTGTGACCTTACGCCTCTTAAGTCAGGCATGTTTATCTCTGGAGCCATCGCATGATGCAGCCAGCACGCAGCCTGATGTCCTTCGCCAAAATCCGTATTCTCCGGCATGGCTTCCCTGCATATCGGCATACAATAACTGCACCTGGTGCAAAAGGGACAGCCCACCGGAGGGTCTAAAAGATCCGGAGGTGTGCCGGGTATGGACATGAGTGTCTGTTTATTTTCCAGGTCAAGTCTTGGGACCGACTGAATCAGTGCCCAGGTGTAGGGGTGTTTTGGGGTATAGAATATATCCTTGGCACTTCCGCTTTCAACAATCCTCCCGGAATACATAACTGCAATTCTCTGCGCGATATTGGCAACTACACCAAGATCATGAGTAATCATAATAACAGAAACCCTGCGCTTTTCCTGTAAATCCTTAATGATATCTAAAATCTGCCCCTGAATGGTTACATCTAGTGCAGTGGTAGGCTCATCACAGATAAGCAGATTTGGATTACAGGCAAAAGCTATGGCAATCATGACTCTCTGGCGCATGCCTCCGGAAAATTCGTGAGGGTATTGCTGCACCCTTTTTTCCGGTTCAGGAATTCCCACTCTGCGAAGCATTTCCACGGCTTCCCGAGCAGCTTCCTGCTTATTCATCTGCTTATGGGCCATAAGGTTCTCCATAATCTGTTTCCCAACTCTCATGGTGGGATTTAAGGAAGCAAGGGCATCCTGAAAAATAATGGAACACTCTCCGCCCTTATATTCTTTCCATTGACTCTTATTATATTTTAAAATGTTCTTTCCATTATACCAGATTTCACTGCCTGCTTTCAGCTCTCCCTGAGGACCTTTAATCAGTCCCATAATGGCTTTCGCAGTCACAGACTTACCACACCCCGATTCTCCCACAATAGCCAGAGCTTCTCCTTTATTCAGATAAAAAGAAACGCCTCGTACTGCTTTTACCTCACCGGCATAGGTATGGTAAGAAACGTTTAAATCTTTCACTTCCAGAATATGTTCATTTCCATTCATTTACTCTGTATCTCCTTTCCGGCTAAAAATCTTTATAACTATTAAGATTAGCGTACTAAAAGCCCTAAATTGAATTAATAAACCAAAACCGGGCTTTTGTAACCCAATTCCAGTTCATTCCTTATCTGCGAAGCTTCGGGTCCAGGGCATCCCTAAGACCGTCTCCGAGCAGGTTAAATGCCATAACGATTATGCACAGGAGTAGACACGGGAAAAACAACTGATAAGGATAAAAATCCATAGACTGCTGCCCCATAGAAATCAAAACTCCCAGACTGATTGCCGGCGATTTTAAACCTATACCAAGAAAACTTAAGCCTGCCTCGGTAAATATAAAGCCGGGAATTGCCGTTGAAGCATCCAGAATGAGGATTCCAAGCATATTAGGAATATAGTGCTTAAAAATAATACGTATCGGTTTTGCTCCCAGCACTTCTGCCGCATAAACATACTCGGATTCCCTTAACTGCTTAATCATACCCCTGACCTGTCTTGCGGTATTGCACCAGGCGGTAATACTTAAGGCTACCAAAAGGGAGAACAGGCTGTTACCTAAAACCATCATAATTAAAATAGTGATAAGGAGGTTAGGAATGGAATTAATAACTTCAATAATACGCATTAAAACCTCATCTGCCCATCCGCCAAAATGTGCCATTACAGCACCGTACATGGTACCAAAAACCAACTTTAATACCGTTGCCACCAAAGCTATGATAATAGACGCCCTGGCACCTGCCCAGATACGGGAAAATAAGTCTCTTCCCAGGTTGTCCGTACCAAACCAGTACTTAGCGGTGGGAGTCAGATTCTTCTGTGCCACATTCATGGAAACATAATCGTATCCCCGTATTAAAGGACCAATTATAACCATTATTATCATGAAAATAAGTATTACTATAGAAACCATTGCTATGGGGTTTTTCTTTAGCCGTCTTAAAGCATCCTTCCAGTAAGAAATAGCCGGACGGGTGATTTTATTGATATCTTCTTGTTTGTAACCAACAATTTTAAATTTCTCCGGTGATAATTCTGTCATAGTTTCCCTCCTCCCTTAGCTGCTTTTGCCCATCAGTCCAATACGAGGATCCACAGCTACATACAGCAGATCCGTTATAAAAAGGACGATAATGTACAAAGCCGCCAGAATAACTGTCTCTCCCATTATAATAGAAAGATCCTGATTATTTACCGCAGTTACATAGTACTGCCCGATTCCAGGAATAGAAAAGATACTTTCAATAAAAAAGGAACCGGTTATGCACATTGCAACAGACATAGGAAGCTGAGTAATAACCGGAATAAAGGAATTCCGAAGGATATGCTTTCGTATAATGGTACCCTGGCTGAGTCCTTTGGATTCGGCCGTCAGTATATAATCCTGCCCGATCACATCTAACATAGAAGTTTTTAATAGTCTCGCATAAGAGGCTATATAACTGAAACACCCCGTCAGGGTAGGCAAAACCGTATACTGCCACCCGCCAAACCATAAATCTTTACCCACCGGCCATCCGATGGTTGGAAACCATTTCAGATTACCTGCAAATATCTTCTGCAATAACAGTCCAAATATCAAATGAGGCACCGATATCATCAATACCGAAAAAACCACTACCAGATAATCAAAAAACGTACCTCGTTTCATAGCTGCTAAAATACCAAGAAGCAGACCAACCGTGATTCCTACAAGGACTTGTTGGATTCCAAGGCGAGCCGAAACCGGCAGCCTGTCATGAATTAACCCCTGTACCGTCTGACCTGCATAGACAAAAGATTCTCCAAAATTACCGGATGCAATTCCTTTCATGGTTATTACATACCGTTCCATCATGGGTTTATCCAGCCCATATCTTTTGTATAAATTTTCTTTTACCGTTGGTCCCAGTTTCTCTGCTCTCTGGGTTAAGGGATCCCCTGGGACCGCCTCTAATAAAAAGAACGTAGCCGTAGCAATTAAAAACAGCGTAAGTAACATTTCCGCCAGCCGGCGTATTAAATATTTCCCCATTGCAGCACTCCTTTACAGCCAAATGATGTCTTATGTTTAACGGACAGCAGAAAAAGGGCTGAACATCTAAGCCCTTTTCTGCAATCTTAATGTATAGTTTTATTTACCAGAAATCGATGTTTTGTATACTTCCTGGCTTGCTCCAAAGGAAGAGGTATGAAAGTCTTTTACCCAGTTCTGGATATAATAATGTTTATCGGCGTAATAAAGAGGTGCTGCCCCGCAATCTTCCACCAATAACTTATTCTCAAGCTTCTGATAGATTTCAAAACGTTTTGCATTGTCCTTAAGACCGGTGAGGGAATCTAACAACGCATCATAGTCTTTATTGGTATATAAACCATAGGAATGATAAATTCCGGTTCTAAAGATATCAAGGTAATCCAGCGGATCATTGTAATCACTGTACCAGGCAGAAATCATAATATCAAAATTAAAGGCATCTCTTTCTGAGGTAAAGAGGGAAGAATCACCTACGGTATTCAGTTCCACTTTAATTCCCAGATTCTGTTCCAGGGATTGTTTCAGGTATTCACGTTCTGTCTGATTCTGAGTTGAGGAACCATAGGTAAGTAGTACAATAGAAACATCCTTAAGCGGGGTCTTTACGCCAACCTCATCCAGACCTTTTTGAAAGAGTGCCTGAAGTTTATCTTTATCTCCTGCATATTCTTTATATTCAGCACTAATAGGTTCTGCTGCCTGGGAGCGATAGGACTCTCCGTTAAAGGTAATTGCCGGTGAAATCAGACCATAAGCTGGTGAATATCTTCCATAAACCGCGCCAACCATTTCTTCTCTGTTAATACTGTAAGAGATTGCTTTGCGGATATTTACATTATTCATTAATCCGGATTTACCGCCGTTCTTAAATTCATAGCTTAACACTGCAGTTCCTGGATACTGGGTAGCAAGAGTCTGTATTTTACCTGCTTTTGCTTCTTCATCATACTTCTTGATGTAATCACCGGATCCGTCAATGACATCTAACTGTCCGTTATCAAACATAGTAGCCGCTGTTGCATCTTCTGCAACATCAAACCAGTTAACCTTATTAAGTTTTACATTGGCTGCGTCCCAGTAATAATCATTCTTCGTCCAGGTCATCTTATTGTCTTCTACCAGTTCAGATAATACATAAGGTCCGTTATAAACACTTAATCTCCAGTCTTTGCCCCAGTTGTCACCGGCGGCTTCCGCAATGTCTTTACGGGTCGGATAAAGAGGTGTTGCTACCAGTTTTGATTCAAAAGTAGGATCTGCAACTTTTAATTTAACTAAAAAGGTATAATCATCCTTAGCTGTAATTGCCACATCCTCCAAAGAACCAGTGCCGTTATAATATTCTTCTGCACCGACTACATTAAAAATAAAGGCTGCATAACTATATCCTTTTTCAGGATCAATTAAACGGTCCCAGCCGTATTTATAATCGTTAGCCGTAACTGGTTTGCCATCAGACCATTTTGCATTCTGTCTCAAATGGAAGGTATAGGTAAGTCCATCTTCTGAAACATCTATGGACTCTGCACCTGCTAGCTCAAATTTGTCTCCGTCAGGTCCTCCTACATCACGCAGCAGACCTTCATAGCACTCTGCCATCATCCAGCGCCAGCCCATGTCCTGGACGTCATAATTATTACCAAAGGAAGAGGCTCTTAAATTAAGCTCCTGTACCCCGCCATCAGTAGTATCTGTCGTAGCAGCAGTATCTTTTGTATCGGTTGTACCGGCTGTCCCTGACGTATCCCCTCCTGCTGTTGCTACTTCCGTTTCACCTTTTCCGCAGGCGGTAAGCATACCAGTAACTAAAATTCCTGCTAGTATCAAAGACAGATACTTTTTCAATTTTTTCATACTTTTGTCCTCCAAGTCAGTAATTCATACTATTCATACCTGTTTAGTAGTGTATGATTTGTTATCCGTAGTATATGCTTTTGGATTTACTTTGTCAATAGTAAAAGGCTTATTAAGTTATTTTTAGGTAAGTTAAATATTAATCACTTTAAAATATAGTGATATTAGTGCAATGTACCCAACACGGTTACCTTTTCCGTCAATTATTTGCTGGAATGAATAGGGCGCTTATTATCTTTAGAAAGAATTATTATTGTTACGATTATTTATATAAAGAATATGTTCTATTTTTACATTTAGTACTTGTTGTCATAAGTAAAAGATAAACTTATATTTGAAAACTGTAATACAAACTATAGCCACAGCTTCTGCCTTGTCAAAGACTTTAGGAAATAGCTGAAAAAAACAGCCGCCATATGACTTTTTAGTTTCATATAACGGCTGTTATTTTGGTTATTAAGTAAATAATGATGTAAAAATAGTTGCGTACCTAAACTAAATTGCAAACCCCTAAAATTTATCTTGTTAAAGCTAAGGTATGAGTTATATTAAGCTTTCCTTTACTGCACTTGAAAATTGTCCGAATCTATATCGAATCTTTACAACCCTTTACCGTGGATTAACTGAATCAATTTTTTTATTTTTACATCTTTTACATACGGTTGCTTTACTTCCATCCTCAGCAATTAGCGGATATAATACTTTAATCCTTTTTGTTTTGCAAACCGGACATGTTCCCCTGCCATGGGACGGTAAATTCCATAATGTTTTACCTCTATGGGGTTTTAATGCCATACTGTTTCATTCCTTTCTCAGAAAAGTCGTATCATCTTGTTGATACCTGCATCATCGCGTTGATACCTGTATCATCACGTTGATACCTGTAATTAACTATATAAGAAAGTTTTAATAAAAGCTATTACACGTTCTTTTCTGTAAAGAACTTAAACATAATATTTCATCTGGCTTAGAATCCGTCTGATACTTTGTTCTGACAAGTAATATTCCAGGGCTAGTTCTTCTGCGGTTTTTCCCTTTTTATATTTTTTATAAATTTCTTGATTTCTTTCCCGTAATAAACGTCTGGCTCCGCTCTTTTCCCCCCAGGTTCTCTTTTCTCCATCCTTGCGGGGTATATATAAATAATCACCATCAACGTATTCTTGTAATATTTTTATCAGTTCATCAGGCAAAATATCCTGGGCTTTTATATATTTCATATCTCTGCTCCTCTAATAATCACTTAATTATTGATGAAGCAAAGACCAAAAAAACTGCAGCCTGGCATTATCCCCCGCTGCAGTAAAGATTTAATATAAAATCCGATTTATAAAAATCCATATGTCAATCTGAGACCAGACAAGTGAAAACATAACAACTAGACCCTCCTTTCAGGATAAGGCTAATAAGGCGTTATATTATCACCAGCTACTATAGTATCAGATCTCCGAGCAAAGCATCGCCGACTATTTTATTTGTGGTCTTTGCGCGGAGATAAGTTTTCGGTCAACAGCTTTTAAAGATTTCATATGGAATTCCTCCTGAATAAATATTTTAAGGTAATTGGTTTTAATTCACATATTTCTATTATAGCATAAGCTTACTTTAATGCAAGTTCATAAATAGTTCTGTATTGTTTTTGATTACCCCCATTCAAAGGGTATCTTATATAGCAAAAGGAGTGTATAATTATCGTGTCAAAAACTTTTTACATATAATTTAGGGTAATGCAAAAGCCCTTAGATAGAACATATTTTAAGAATGTCATAAGATTGGTTCAGGTCAGGAGAACCAATCTATCAGGAAGGAGGCATTCTAAACTGAAACTGAATACTCAAATTAAAAAATACCGAACAGCCATGAATTTAACACAGGATGAGTTAGCTGAACAAATTTATGTAACCAGACAAACCATTTCTAATTGGGAAAATAATAAAAACTATCCTGATATTCATAGTCTGCTCTTGCTCAGTTCATTATTTAATATATCTCTTGACCAATTAATTAAAGGAGATATTGATATTATGAAAACAGAAATTAAAGAAGCAGATCTGAAAAAATTTGATCGAAATTCCAAGATTTTTATCGTATTACTTATTACAACCTTATTTTCGTGTGTACCATTTGCACTGTTATGGAACTACCTGGGATTATTAATCACCTTAATCCTGTTCTGCATTACCTTTTTCTACGCCCTGAAAGTAGAAAAGTTTAAAAAAGAAAATGATATCCAGACCTACAAAGAAATTGTAGCGTTCACGGAAGGTAAACGCCTTGACGAAATAGAAAAACAACAAGAATATGGTAAACGGCCTTATCAACAAGCTTTTTATATATTAGGAAGCGCTCTGCTGGCCTTCTTAGTTTCCATATCATTAGTATGGCTCTCTAAACACTTACTATAATAGCTTTAAAAAACTTCTTTCCAGAAGGAACGCTGTTCTTATATATTACTGAGTTGCAGCGTTTCTTCCTATGGAATGGGCTGTGCCATATCCAGATATCGCTTAATAAACTTATATCCTGCATCTGAAATCGAAGATTTTACTTCTGATTCCACTAATTTAAGTAATCATTAATCTTTTATACCTTATTAATAATAATTTCACATTTAACTGTAGAATAATGCTGGATAAATTTTCACTTTCAGTTATAATAGGAGTATACTGCAAGTTATACTTAAAGAAAAAATTGCGTCTGCTATCCATCAGATGCAGGATCGGAGCACACATGAAGCTTAACATGAATATAACACGCAAATTAATAGCAGGAACATCCTTAACACTGATCGTAGCACTGCTGATAATCTCTATCGTTGACTATATTATAGCCAACAAAGAAATGAACCGTTCCAATGGTATTTTATTAAAGAATTCCATTGAAATCTCCCTTTATGAAATTCAGAAGAATTATAATGATACCATAGGCGAGAATAGCCGGATGTCCGAGGAGGACGCCAAAAAATCGGCTCTAAATACCATAAATGAGCTTATGACCGGTAAAGAAGCTTCCCAGGCACTTGCTGATGCAGCGACAAGTGCAACGGTATCCGCAGAAGATATGGATCCGATATTAAGCCTTGGTAAAAACGGATATTTCTTTATCATTAATTCCAAGGGTGATATTATCACACACCCCTTTTTAACAGATAATCTTTATGACTTACAATCCAAGGACGGACGTCCTGTTATAAAGGACATGATCGAACTGGCCAAAAAGGGAGGCGGAGAATTAAAATACTCCTTATCCTCCACAAACAGCTCCGTTTCCGAGGGCCGAACTGTTTATACCATGTATTTTAAAGAATGGGACTGGGTGGTAGCCGCCGTTATTTATGATTCCGATCTTTTAAGAGGACCTGATATTATCTTTAAAACCAATATCCTATCCCTGGCAGCCATCCTTGTTCTGGCCATGATATTTATTGTAATCTTTGCCAATAGAATCACTTCACCAATCAAAAAAATTGCTAAGTCATTAGGACGCATCTCAGAAGGTGATCTGACCGTAAGTAAGATACATACCAAAGCAAAAGATGAAACGAAACTATTAAGTGACAGTGTGAATCTTCTCATAGACCGCTTTCACGAAATTGCCACATCTCTTGCCAGGTCCAGCAACAACTTAAGCAATTGTTCCTCAGAATTAAAAGCTTCCTATGATACCTCCACAGAAGCAAGTTCAGCCATAGCAGCTTCCATTGTACAGATTGCAGCCTCCAGTGACAGTCAGGTAGGGGATATCTACGAAGGTGTACAGGAGATGAATTCCCTGGGCGAGAATATTAAAGAAAGCGCTAAAATGAGTGAAGCCGCCAGAGAAAGTGCAAAACTTACCCTGGCACTTAAGGATACCGGTGTTGAATCCGTTGCAGCCTTAAAAGAGGCCAGCGAAGAAAATCATCACTCTTCCTCCCAATTAGAAACAACCATTGAAGCCATGTACCGCCAGACTCAGGAAATTGGAACCATTGTTACGGTAATAGCCCAGATTGCAGACCAAACCAATCTCCTGGCTTTAAATGCAAGTATTGAAGCCGCCAGAGTTGGAGAAGAAGGAAAAGGCTTTGCCGTCGTTGCCGGAGAAATCAGAAAGCTCGCGAATGAGACCTCAACCGCAGTGGAGACAATTACGCATATGGTGACTGAAGTACAAAGTCACTCTGCACTGGCTGAAAATTATGTGAAGAAAAATGCCTTAAGCGCAGAAAAAATCAATGAAACCGTAGAAAAGACAGAAACTTCCTTTTATCAGATTGCTGAGGAATTAAAGGCTTTGGTTGACAGTATTAACCACATTGCGGAATACAACACCTCCATCAACGGTAAGAAAGATGCCTTATCCCGTCTGTTAAAGGAATTATCCAAACAAGCAGAAGAAGTATCCAGTTCCATTGAGGAAATCAACTCCTCTACAGAGCAGCATAATCTTGTTATGGGCAATATTGCAGAAAGTGTAACCACCCTTTATGAAATGGCGGAAAACATCAATAGCATAACTGCTGTCTTTACCATATAGCATAAATGCGAAAGTATTAAGCCCCAAAAGGTCTGATAGGCTCCCTCCTAAGTGACAAGTAAAGTAATAAAACTAATCACTTAGGAGGGAGCCTATCATATAGTTGTCCTTGCACGATTTTTATATAGATGGATATTCCTTTTGAAGTAAAAATGTTGAAATATATCTTCATATAAATCATCAATATACCCTGACATTTTTAATAGAACCCTTTATTTGCAATAAGAATAGACTAACTTTCCTATCTAATTAAGTCATTCTGGTTAGTAATAAAATCTTCCATTAATTCATATCTTTTCTCAATTTTGTTATATTCCTCCCGGGTTACCTGTTTACCATTAACCTGATATTCGGTTACTGTATCTGCCTGCAAAACGGTGTCCTTATTATATGGCTTGTCGTTATCATCATAAAACAATTCTGCCTGTTTCATTAAATCACTTTTTTTATAATTCTCAGTTGATTGTGTGATACACTCATACGAAGCAATTTTTTTCGTTTTTTTGTTCTGATAATCATAAATATCACAGCCACTTGCATTTCCCATAAACCCGCCGGCATGATTGACACTGCCTACAAGGAGCTTATTTGTTTCGGTATCTTTAAAAATGCTTACCAGATCACCGCCTAAGGTACCGCCGCATTCATATCCCGTCACCAGTTCCTTAAGCTTGCCATTTTTTTCGGAATAAAGCCCACTGTAGGATAAGTGACCGGGGCCTCTACCAATTAGAGGTACCGCAACACAATAAAGCAGGGACTCTCCACTTCCATCTAAATCATACAATTTAAGATGAATAATACAATCCTTTATATCATCCCCCACAGATATCTCACTGGTTCTATTATCGCCGGCAGGAATATGAAAACTACCGGTTTGATAAAACTTACTATATGGCTTTATTCTGGGGGTGATTACGTTTTGCAAAAGCAGGTCTGATAAGTCCGCAGTCTGTTCCGGTCCTGTTTCAATCATATATTCTTTCTGTACATCACCGTAAACCGTAGCCACAAAGCTGCTGCTTGAGTTATACACCGTGTTATAACCTCTAATTGAAATAGAATCGTAAATTGGCGGAACTTTTTCCTTACCGGCATTGTCTATAATTCCATATTTGCCGTCTGTCTCAACGATATAAAAGTTCCCGGCTTCATAAATATTATCATATTCTTTATTTAGAATAATCTTTCCGCTGGCATCTGCCAACACATAGGTACCCTTTTTGTTAAGTGCAACGGTTCCGTTATGAAACATCTGAATATAATTATAGTTTAATGGAATTACTATATTCCCGCTCTTATCAATAACACCGCATTGATAGCCGCCGCCAGTAACTACGACTGCCTTCCCCTTAATAAATGATGAGGCCAGGTCATAAACCGGTGGTATAACTTCTTTAAAATCCCTACCGTCTAAAAATCCTGTCTTGCCTTTTAACTGAACCGTTATCATTCCATCACTGTTTTCACTGCCGTCATAGATTCTGCCATCGTAGGTTATTATACCGTCATAGGTAATATTGTCATAATTAGCCGTAGTCATTTTATTACCATTGAAATCTATAATCTCCGGCTTATCACCTTTATAAACTATGGCGGCATCTTCACTGGGCAGTATCGTTATCGTATCATACAAAGGTTGAAATATTAACTTCCCATTCTTATCAAAGCAACCATATTTGCCCTTAACCTTGTAGGTAATAAACCGACCATCATAGGATATCTCATCATATTCCACCGGAACTATCTCTGTACCAGTTTTATCTATAAGTCCATATTTTAGACCGATACGGACTTTTGCCAGACCATCCTTAAAATAATCTGCATCATCATAGATTGGTTTAATTACTATAGTACCGGTTTTGTCAATATAACCGTATTTGCCATTGTCAAAATAATATGCCAGGCCCTCTTTAAAAGAGCTGACACTGTCACAATTTAAAAGAAACGCCACCTCCCCGTTTTTATCTATAAAACCATACTTATCTCCTTTTGCAAAATATGCCAGGCCTTCGGAAAAAGGGGCTGCTTTATCATACTCAAGGGATATGCTTGTACTTCCTTTGTCATTAATGAAACCATACTTACCGCCTAGTTGGACACAGGCCAGCCCTTCGCTTAATGGATAGGCATAGTCGTATTGATATGGAGTTATTTCTACTCCGCTATCATTCATGAAACCATATTTCTTACCATTATAGATGCAATATACCCCTTCCGATTTTACGGCATACTCTATTTGAGTAGCAGAGTTTAGGGTTAATATTTTGGGATACTGAACCCTTTGTGAGGTTTCTGGACTTTCGATAGTTTCAGGACTTATACTAGTTTCAGCGCTTTGAGAAGTTCCGGGGTTTTGAACTTCTTGTTGGGATAGATTTATATTGTCTGTTGGTGCATTCATAACATTACTGCCGCCATTTGGGTAGACAGCCATCAAAATAGACATAAAAATGATAAATAAAAACTTGCTCATAAATTTTTCTCCCTCTCATTCGTTTTACACTCAATATATTCCTTTAATTAATATAATTCTAATATAAGTAAAGTTAATCGTCAAACCTATTTTACCAGATTAATACAATTGAACAAAGCAACTAATAAAAAACAGTTGTACAAATATTTAAATGTTTTAACTGTTCTCTCCAATCTTGTTGCCGTTATTGACCTGAAGAAAGTAACTCTAAATAAATGATAATGGCATGGGAATACCCTATTTTGTCAGTATTTAAGTCTAATTATGAGAAAAAATATCATTAGGGTTCTTTCCGCTAAATAGTCGTTGACACTTGTGTTTTAATCAGTTATATATATTTTAGTTAGCTTAAGCTAACCATCGTTTATTATTATTTTCATTAAAGGAGGCTTTATGCTATTTCTTATTTCCCTTGTTTTATCTCTTGTTTTTTTTGTAGTCTTTCATAAGCAAATCAAGAAAACGCCTGTCCTGTTTTATCTGCTGACTACTTGCGTGGTATTCTATCTCTTTGGCTCTTATCTGTTAAATGTTTACGATTGGTGGCCGGATTGGTTTATGGATTATGTGGTTCTTCAGTTTTCCCGTGGTTCCTTATCAACGGCAGTATTTGCACTTGTTATGTATCTTGGTGTTCTAAATCCGAAGAATCCTTATGTACGCAAGTTAAAATCCATACGTGGCGAGATGTCCATCATCGGCTGTATTCTGGCTCTTGGGCATAATGTATATTATGGAATTTACTACTTTGTTCACCTGTTTACTAATTCCGGTGAGCTGGAACTTCCTTATATTATTGCAACCTGTACCACCTTAATACTTATTCTCATTATGCTTCCTTTAATGATTACCTCCTTCCGCTCAGTGAGAAAACGTATGCCGTCAGCAAACTGGATAAAACTCCAGCGATTATCCTATGTATTTTATGTGCTTTTATATGTACATGTTATGCTAGTATTGGCGGCCAACATCCGGGGCTTCTCTACGGTCCTTAGCATTATTACATACTCTGTGGTATTCCTGCCTTACTATGTGCTGCGGCTGCATAAGTTTAATAAAGATAGGACTAAACAGTCTGTCCGTAAGACGGATTCCGTTCTGGAATAATTACAGCTAATATCCTTTTAAAGTATCCTCCTGCGCGGTATTTTATTTTACAGAATAAGTTTTTTATCTTACTAATAATTACAAAAAATCTATTCATATTTATATAATATTTAGCATCATTTTGATATTTCTAAAATTTGGAATACCTTATAATTATCGCATCAATAATAAGGAGGTTTCTTATGAAATCAAGAAAAAGGATTGTTTTACCTATTATCGTAAGCTTAATTCTAAGCTTTACGATAGCAATACCAGCTGGTGCGAAAACTCATTTGGGAGAGGCATTTGACAGTTATAATTCCTCCCTTTGGGAAAAGTCAAATGGGTGGACGAATGGCGGTATGTTCAACTGCACCTGGAGAGATAGTAATTGTAGCTTTAGCGGTGGTATTATGAATTTATCAATCACAAATGACAGTGGCTCCAAGCCCTATGCCGGCGGAGAATATCGTACAAGAAATACCTATAGCTACGGATTATATCAGGTAAGAATGAAACCCGCTAAAAACTCTGGTATTGTTTCGTCTTTCTTTACTTATAACGGGTCTCCCTGGGATGAAATCGATATTGAATTCTTAGGTAAGGATACTACGAAAGTCCAGTTTAACTATTTCACAAATGGTGTTGGTAATCACGAGAAGATCTATAATTTAGGATTTGATGCATCCGCTTCCTATCATACTTATGCTTTCAATTGGCAGCCCACCTACATTGCCTGGTTAGTTGATGGCAATGAGGTATACCGAGCAACCAGTAACATACCTTCCCATGCCGGTAAAATCATGATGAACATCTGGCCTGGTACTGGTGTAGACAGCTGGCTTGGGGCTTATAATGGAAGGACTCCCCTGACTGCATCCTATGACTGGGTATCCTATGACAGTAACTAAACTCCATAGTAATAAAACATCCTTTTAGAACAATGAGTCTGGACTTGCCTGACTCTACCGCCTGACTCTAGCGCTTAAGCGCTGTCACATCAGTGACACCCTCCTCTTAAGTGTCATGACGTGCCATGACCGGAAAATTATTTGATGTCTATTGTAAAACACCATCTATGAGTAAGAATTCAGTATTGCATATTCTTGGTCATAGATGGTGTTTATTATAATAATAGAGCAGTTTATTTCTTACATTTATAATTAATATATAGACGTACCGCATGACATTTTTGTCATTAAACTTTTGAATCACAGAGATATCATCTAATTTATGAAGTCTAATTAAGTGCATAAAATTAATATTTTTAAATTCAAATTCTAGATTTTGTGAACCTTCTAGCCCTATGATAAATTTCTTATGAAGTAAATTTTAATAATCAACTAATAATCCCCTTATCATAGTATCTCCTGCACTTTCCTTACTTAACGATTCATTTGTCGAAATAGTTCCTTTACTGTTGTGTATAAATTTCCTACACATTTCCAATAAACTTTTTATCATTCTTAATGAATGAGGTAAGTGTATAATGGATATCTTAGTTTTACATTTTTTTCATAATATATACTTATCTATATAACAAAAGACCACTACACAACCGAAGTCATGTAATGGCCATTTCTATTTCCATATTCAGAGTGTGTACTACAACTTTTTCAACTTCTGGAACCCTTGATTTGCAAGGCTTAATCCATTGTGTAAGACATAAGTACGATATGGACTGATACAAATTCATCATGCTCCATGTTACGCTGTGATGCCCTGTGTTACTACGTTTCTTATAATATCGACTATTCATCATATACCGTCTTTCTTCGTCTGTTTTTTTCAAATCGTGTACGCAGATGTGTATGCCTTCAAACACATAAATACTACATTAAATCATTTTCTTTCCCTTTGTCTTCCAAGTCAATATCAATTTGAATTCCTAACAGCTTACTTTCTGGTGCATCATCAGTTAATTCTAAACGTATATTATCTTGAATTATTTCTTTAAATTCATCAGCTTGCATCAATGTTTCAAATGATAGTAATGCATCTTCATTAATAGTACAAATATACTGAAAACCTTCTTGATTGCAAACGTCATTAGCAATTCTGAAAAGAGTCTCTCTTTGTCTAGGATCCATATTTGCAAATAGCCTACTGTCATGAGCAAGAAACTGTATTTTACTAATCTTATTCAATAAAAACAACAGGTCGAAGCAAAACATTCTAACTTCATTTACTCCATCTGAAGAATCATCTTCTATCCTAGCATCTACAACAAATCTTAATGTGTTTTCTCCAGAATTATTTTTAATAACAAATCCACTTTTCTTTTTAGGATAAAAACGTTTTGCAAAGTTCCAATACATTGTTCTTAAATTCGAAATATGTTGTACTTCACTATCCAAGTACAACTCAGTTTCTTTATCCTGCTCAATATACTTAGTTTTAATATCTATTTCCATATCCTTATAGGCTTTTAATATTTTTTGGTATTCTTCAATTCTAGCCAGCTCATTTTTAAGCCCATTTAATTGTTTGGTTAACGCTGTGTATTCCTCTAAAGCACCATAAGAATCTAAAAAGCCAAGTAGATCATCCATTCTAGACCCAATACTCATTATTTGACTATCGATATCTTCAAGTTCTTGCTTATACCTGTATAGTTCTTTTCTCAATCGTGTATTTCTTGCCGCTAATAGATTACTATGAAATTGTAATACATCTTCCACGCTCTTTTTTACCATTTCTGGAATTTCAATGTTTGCAGCTTCATACATTTTTATTATCTTTTCTTGCTTAATCTCAGCGGATTCCTTAAAAGCCTGCTCAATACTCGTTATATAATTCTGTATTAATACTCTTTCATTTTCAAGCTCTTTTTTCTTATAGCTTTTCTCATTTGCTTCCTTTTCTAATTCATGATAATTATTAGAAACCTTAAATTCAGATATCTCCTTTTCTAACTCCGCTATTCTATACTGTAATTCTGCTACATCAATTTCTGCATCATTTTTTCCCAAATAATATTGTTTAAACATTGGATCTTTTTTAATAGCTTTCTCGGTATCTTTAGCCGCTATTTGTTTATCTCTCAATTCTTTCTTTTCCACAATAAGATTTGTATCAATGCCTAACAGAAAACAATTATTTAAAATTTTACTATAGTCTGTTTCTTTAGGTACAAATGTATCATACTTAGTATAGCAACTTCTATATCTACGTGCAAATCTAGAAAACACTGTATTAAATGACATATTTTTAGGCAACTCTATATCTCCTAAAATTAAATCAAGCAATTTTCTTCTTAATTCTTTTACCGAAACAATTTCTCCATTAAAATCTATTTTTGACTGATTCTCTGTTCCTCTTGTCGTATAATATTCTATGCCTTCTATTTTAAATCTTAATGTAAATTCCCAACCCTGTAAATTTACAGAAAGTGCATCTATTTTATTTGAGCCTAAGCAAAAATGTATTAAATGAATAATAAGAGATTTACCAACTCCATTGTATGTGTTACCATCATTTTTATCATGAGGTGCAACCTGTTTTCCCACAATAATATTAATTCCATCTTTAAATTGTATAGGATGGAATGTATTCTTATTAGCTCCTAAACTAAGCAATTTCATAACAAATCATTCCTTCCCCATTTTGTTGAATAGCACCTATCATGTATAAATAGTCAATTACTGAAATAAATTGATCAAAGGAAAATTTAACCGGATACTGTTTTGCTGAATATGCATCTTTATAATAGTTCCATAATGATTCAATTGTATTCGGTTCTTCTAATTTCGCTAATAAAAATGCACCAAAGCCAAAATATGATTCACTTATAGACAGATGTTTTTTCGGCAATATCATATTTTCCCCTCCTCTCATACTATTCATAAATTACTATTCTATTGGCTCTTCAAATATATCACAACTAGCAAAATAGCAAGACATTAATGCTATTACACTATTTTGAATCGGTATAGTTTTTCTTACACAAGCTTTATCCAAAATATAAAAAAAGCGCATATCTGCAAAATTATCTTTATTATCGTCTATTACGGTCTTTGCCTCTATATATAGAGCATGAAATTTTTCTTGTAGTATTTCATCAATTCCAGGATTGGAATTAAAGTACTTTTTTAAAGAGCCGTCTTGATATCCAGCAGTTGCTAGCATTTTACCAACTGATGTACTAAGACCGTTAAATACAATCTTATCATCAAAATCAGGGACAATTAAGCCACTAGCTTCTACAAAAGGAACTTCAACGCTCATTAAATAATTGACTGTCTCACATAAAGCATCAAATCCAATTACAGTTGCTGCTTCATCAGGCAGATAACCCACAATTTCATAAACTTGAGTATCTTCTAATGTCTCAAATTTTTTCTCTAAATCTTTGGCCAGTAAAGTATCGATTACTATATCTTTATGCTCATTTCTAAGCGAAAGTATCTTTTCTTCAATGGGTGCAGGAACTCCCTCGTACTTATCATTTATAACAAAATAATACTTTTTTATAGGACACAACTCATTCCAGTGAATCAACAGCCCTTTAAAATCATTTTCTAATTTATTAACTGCTTCATATATTGTGTAATCCTTATTAATATCTTCTGGTGCAAAAACTTGATAATATGTTCCAGTCATACTATCAAAACCATCATTTTTATGATCACCAATCCTACCATATGCTTTTATAGGTTTAAAATTTACATTTTGCCTAGTCATTATAGCCACAAAAAAATCTTCATACGCTTGCCCTTTATATTGAAGGACTTTATTTTTATATAAAATTTTAGCTATGTAATGTTCTTTATTAGTCATTTGTAAACCCCTCACTTTTATTATGACTTGAGTATATAATATTATAGCACAAACTTTTTGTTATGGAAAACAATTTGCAGTAATTTACCATTAACTTTTAAATAGCGTCATTCAAACAAATGTTCTTATAGAGTAATTTAGCATATATAGATCTGAATATCAATCTTTTTCTGTTAAATCCTGTTAAAATAATCCTATAATCAATCTGCAGCCTTTTTATCATCTTATGCTATAATGCCCTATTTTCAACGTTTTTCTATACATTCACTTTTTCATCTTGTTTCATCATATCCCATCTTTTTTTTCGTAATAATTCTGCTTATTTATAACTATACTCCGCATATGGGTCATTAGCACACGACTCACTCCTTAAAATTATAGCTACTTCTTCACACTCCATCTCTTATTCCCATATTTTCATCAGACTCCGTCGTAACCCCATCTTTAGTTAAAACGTGTACGATATCGTGTACTAACAAACAATTATCAATAACGTTTATTCCTATAATTTGCATATAATTTCATAGCTTTAAACTTTCCAATCTTTTCAAATGCCATATTATACTTTTCCTCATTAATCTCAAGACACATCATTTCGTCTATATCATAATCAATAATCCAACTTTTGGAATATTTGCTAACATGAACCTGCTTCAATGCTACTCTGTCTTGAAACTCTTTACCATCTATAAAACACCAAACAAACAAAGGCAATAAGATTGGTAAATAGACTGCAACACTCATTAGACCATTTATCCATGCGTAACGCACCATTAAATAAAATGCTATACCTTCAACACATACATTTAAATAACTTAGTACAAATCTCTCCCATGCAGCTATTTTTCTATATATAATGATAAAATACTTTTTCCCCATAAAATCATAAAAATCATTATTGATAATAATATGTGTCATATTTTCTAAAAACAATGCATTTATATTATTCTTTATGCTCTCATCTTTATCATTTTTATTAATTTCAACATATCTAAAAAAAATTTCAGATTTGTTTTCACGATTAGTTATAACCTGATTAATAATAGTACTAGCAAAAATACTATAAGAAATCAAACTGGTTATTGTTATCTGCTTACGTGCAACTATAACGACAATTGCCAATATTGATAATAACAAAGAAATAATATCAAGACACGTCTCACCATACCCCTTTTTTTTAGCCAATATCTTTGCAGTAATTGTCTTATCTATGTCTAGGTCAATATTAATAATATAATTTCTATCATGCTTATTTAATGAGCAATCATCTATTTTTTTAATTTTCAAATACTCATGAACATAATATATTTTTTTACTTTTTAAAACCTGCTCTGTTAACATAATACCAATGCAAACACATGGTAATATAACCTCTGAAAATGCCGCCATTATATCATTACCATAGTTACCCAAAAATAAAATATAAAAAACACCTATAAAAATAGTAACTATGTATGTAAATACTTTTTTCATATCTCCCCCTTTCTTGCCTGAGTAGATGGTAGCATCAAGTCCAACTTAATCTTGCTCTTTTTCCCACTAACGTCAACGGCAATCACTTCACACTCTTTCAAATCCCTTTTTTATAATGATGTAAAATGGTATCATACTCTTGCATATTGAGGAGATAATAACAGCTCTTATATGGCAATATTGCATTTTGTTCCTCTGTATTAATACAATCGACAATAGTTATTTTATATTTATTTGCTATCCCTCGAAGACCAAAAAACTGTTACCATATCTGCTATTACTGATATATTTATGATAACTATAGCCCAAATTCTATCTGGAATTTTTAAGCTTGCTATAGTTACTATTAAGGATATGACCAATACAATTAGCATATTGCGTTTTCTTCCTGAAATCTTATCATCCTTTTGAGAGCTGTTATTCTCTAATGAAGCCTCATTTTGTATAAGAATATTGTTACACTCTTGAATTCTTAACTCTAAATTACTATCCTCAAAATACTCAACATTTTCATTAAAATCAATTACTGCTTTTAATCCAATATGTGTGCTGGCGTAAAAGTTATCAAGTACACTTCTAAATAATACTATTTTGTTTTTAAAAAACTCTTCTCCTTTCATCTTATAAAGTAAATTTCTTAATGCACGTAAATATTTAATCCGAGCTATTGTATTATCTCCACTTATTAGTAATATTTCCATCATCTTAATGTATTTGTCAATAGAGTCAATACAGCTTTGAACTATTATAACATATTGCATTTTTACCTTAAGTCCATTCGGATACTTTTCATTTTTAAAATAAAAATAATCCATAAACAATAGGTACAAGTATACCTGTAAAGATATATGATACTTTCGTAAAGGATTATGGAACATAACATAAAATCCCAAAGACACAAAGACTATGCCCATTACTGATATAACAGTATAAATCCAATCCAATTCATTGTATTGATTAATTAAACCATATACCAAATATGCAATGTCAAAAAAAAGTAAAATAACCCCTCCCCAAAGCCATCTCGTAAAATCATAACGTTTTTTAAATAGTTTGTCCTCAATGTGAGGTGCAATAATTACATTATATATTGTATCGTTATACATAGTCCTCCTTTATTCTAACTAATTCTATCCTCATCTACAATTTACCTTTATTCTACATTAATTTACCATATATTTCAAATCTGCTTCTATCAGAAAAACACCAGTATTAAAAAATACTAATGCTCTAATTGGAATACTATATGCTATTTTTATGTTCTATGCTCCCCATGCTTTTTCCATATCTGCTTTTAAAATATTAAAATCAGTATGGATACGCTCAATCCAAGCATTTGCCTACTTTAGGATTGTGTAACAAATGTATGTCTTTTACAATGTATCGAGAATATTGGAAGCAGTTTTTCTTTCCTCTCTTCTTCCTTAGCTCTTTTTCTTTCTTCATTATTATATACATTTAACGATTGCACGTACCATACGATTCAAAAATTCATTCGTTGGTATTGTTCCTTTACTGGTTGTAATACAAAACCTTTGCACATACCTATATATTTCTTATCGTCATCATATTTTGGGACCTCATAACTATTGTCTATTTCAAACTGTTCTTGATATTCTTCTTGTTCCAGCATAAATTATCCATAACCCCTAAATGCTAATTAATTATTTATCAGTTCCTTTTATACCTTTTATCAGAAATTTTAACATGTTTTTCGTTTATTTTTCAAAAGATCAGTTATTAGAATTACTCTTAGCTGGCGTTGTATTGATGTAATCAGAATGATTTTAGGACTTATTTCCTTTCATCTCTTTCCCCAATGATTTACAAATAACAAAGCCGTTACACAACTCTAAAGTCATGTAACGGCTATTTTAATTTTCTTTTCAAATCGTGTACTACGACCCTTCACAACCTATGCAACCCTAATAAAATAAGGGCTTAATCCATTGTATAAGGCATTAATGCGATGTGTCTTGCTCTCTTGATCGCTACTGTAAGAGCTCTCTGGTGTTTTGCACAGTTACCAGTAATTCTTCTAGGAAGAATTTTACCTCTTTCAGATACATATCTCTTTAACTTGTTAACATCTTTATAATCAATACCTGCATGGTTTTTATCAGCGCAGAATACACAAACTTTCTTTCTTCTGCGAGTGGTTCTTCTCTTCATTGGAGAATCGCCTTTATCATTTCTATCGTTTCTATCATTTCTATTATATGGCATAACTGACCTCCTTATCCGATGAATACAATTTTTTTGTATACTTATATTATTCTTAATGCTTAATTAAATGGCAATTCCTCATCTAATCCATCCGGTATGTTCATAAAACCATCTCCAACTGCCTGGCTTGGTGCCGGTCTTTGGGTCTGCTGGTAGTTTGAACCGGAATCTCCGCTTGCTGCTTTGCTCTCGGCAAACTCCTGCTCTTCCACTACAACGTCGGTAGTATAAACTTTTTGTCCGTCCTTATTGGTATAACTTCCAGTCTGAATACGTCCGGTAACTGCAATTTTTGTTCCCTGCTTTAAGTACTTTTCTGCGAATTCAGCAGCTTTTCCAAAAGATACGCAATTGATAAAATCTGCGTCTGGTTCACCGGGTCTTTTAAATCTACGGTCTACAGCCAAGGAATATCTTGCTATTGCTAAGGAATTCTCTCCCTGAGAGTATCTTACTTCTGGGTCTCTTGTGAGACGGCCAATCAAAATGACTTTATTCATATTAAGGAATACCTCCTTTTATTATGCGTCCTGTCTAATGCATAAGAATCTGATTACATTTTCCATAATGCGAATACGATCTTCAACTTCGCCTGGGCATGTTGAATCAGCATCGAATTTGATGAAATAATAAAAGCCTTCTTTCATTTTCTGAACTTCGTAAGCTAATCTCTTCTTACCCCATTCATCAACGTTAGTAACTGCTCCGCCAAATCTTACAATAAGTTCTTTCACGGCTTCTACTGTTGCTGTTCTGGCTTCATCTTCGATTTTTGCATTTACAACTAAGGCTAATTCGTATTGGTTCATAGTTGTCTGCACCTCCTTCTGGTCTCTGGCCCTTTAACGCAATGTAAAGAGCAAGGAAAATTTTGTATAACATATCACGAATATTTATTTTACCATAGATAGCAAGGCTTGGCAAGTTATTTTTCATATTTTGTTTAATATTTATTTCTTGAACAGCCTTATCACTTCTATTATTTTTTGTCCTTTTCAAAGCTTTTCATTTCTTTTAACCCCTTATTATCTCCTTCTACTTCTTTAATACGATAATGTTAAAATCAGATATCAATTTAAAAATACTACCTTGTATCAATTTAAAAAATGTATCCATATATCAATTTAAAAATATATTCTTGTATCAATTTAAAAATATATCCTTGTAAGTATTACACAAATATATTCCATAATCCCTTTTTCGGATTATTTCATTCCTTCCCCCTATGCAAAATAATCATCCAGTACATCCTGTACCGTTCTGATTTTATCTTCCATATAAGCATTGGCTCCGCAGAATAAGAGTGCTTCGTCTAAATTGCCCACTGCGGCATTGGATAACGCTTCAGTGATACAATAAGGGGTTTGGGCCGGATTACAGCTTTTAATGCAGTTATAGCAGTGCTTTATCGGGATTCGTCCGAAAAATACCTTTTCCATAAATTTATTTTTTATAGCTCGTCCCGGCATTCCCACGGGGCTTTTTACGATTACGATATCTTCCTGCTTGCAGTTAATATATGCCTGCTTGTAGTTTATATCCGCGTCACATTCTTCAGTGGTCACAAATTTGGTGGCTACCTGGATGCCTTCTGCTCCCAGATCAAAATAATGCTCCATATCCTGTTTGTTCTGTACTCCGCCGGCTACTATGACCGGAATGTCTTTTCCGTATTTCGTACCGTAATCTTTCGTTAATGCAATAATATTCTTGATTTCCTCATCATATGCCAGATCATCGATATGTTCTAACTGTTCCGTAGAAAATCCCAGATGTCCGCCTGCTTTTGGACCTTCAATGATAATAGCGTCAGGGGTTATATTATTCTTTCTATCCCACATTTTAAGTATAACACTGGCTGCTTTTAAAGAAGACACGATGGGCACCAGCTTCGCCTTGCTGCCTTTTGCAATTTCCGGCAATTCCGTAGGCAGACCTGCACCAGAGATAATTAAATCAATTCCATTTTTAATAGCTTCCTTTACGTATCTGGCATAATTCTGAGTTGCCACCATTATATTAACCCCTAAGATTCCTGAGGGTGCCAATTTTCTTGCCCGTTTAATATGTTCGCCAATCATTCTTAAGTTGGCTTCCAGCGGATTGCGGTTAAAATCCGGTTCCGAGAATCCGATTTGTGCAGTGGAGATTACTCCAATGCCTCCTTTGGCAGAGACAGCTCCGGCAAGTGAGCTTAAACTGATTCCTACTCCCATTCCGCCCTGGATAATGGGAAGCTTTGCCGTAAGATTTCCAATTTTAAGTGCTTTGTACATGTTACCTCTTTTCTATGCCTATTGCATACATATAATTCAATTGATTTCCGGGTGTCATCTCAATACGCCAGCTTAAACTTCACTTAATTCAGTACGGCTGTAAACACCGGCAATACTTGTGAAAACATCTCTGGCAGTATAATACTTTTTATCAGGTTAACCAGTTGATGTAGCGTTTTATTCTTTCTTACACAATTTCCAGAAATAAAGTTGAACTTTGGTTTCAATAAGCTATACACAGATTTTTCTCAAATCTTGCAGAGATCATTTTCATATATTATTGCCTGCCCCACATTCTTACGTCCTGACCGGTGGGATTTTGAAAAATCCGCAGTCCGAATTCGGGCGCTACCGATAAAATGTGATCAAAAATATCCGCCTGCAAACTCTCGTAACTGACCCAGTCGGTATATTTGGTAAATACGTATATTTCCAGGGGCAGACCATATTCGCCAGGAGGCAGTTGTCTAACCGTATGGGACATCCCACCATGGATTCCGGGGTAGTTTTCTAAGTAGTTTAAGATATACATACGAAATGTACCAATGTTAGTTAAATGTCTGCCATTAACCAGCATATCCGCCGTTACCCCGTTCTCTTCATTATATTCTCTCAGCTCTTCTTCTTTTTTTGTAATATAATCCTTCAGGTAATGAATCTTTTTAAATTTCTCTATCATTTCCTCATTGCAAAAGCAGATACTGGTGGTGTCAATATAAATAGCCCGCTTAATCCGCCTGCCGCCAGATTCCTGCATTCCCCGCCAGTTCTTAAAGGAATCGGAGACAAGGGCATAGGAGGGTATGGTTACAATGGTCTTGTCAAAGTTTTGAACCTTAACTGTATTCAAGGTTATTTCTGCTACTTCCCCATCTGCCCCATATTTGTCCATCTCAATCCAATCGCCAATTTGGAGCATATTATTGGAGGTAAGCTGAATCCCTGCTACAAATCCCAGGATAGAATCTTTAAACACTAAGGAAAATACCGCCGTCAAAGCACCAATCCCGCTTAGGAATACAATGGGACTCTGCCCCATCAGACCGGCAATTATGATAATTCCAGAAACAATATAAACTACAATTTTAACGATTTGAATAAGCCCCTTAATGGGACGGAGCTTTGATACAGGGTAGAGTTTATATATGTCATTTACAGAATCCAGCACCGAATTTAAAACCAGTATCCCGATTATAAATAGATAGGTTAGCGAAACTCTCTTAATAATAGGTTCATAATTACGGAAAACCGGTGCAAAATTGTACACAATAATTGCTGGTACCATATAGGAAATCCTGTGAAACACCTGGTTTTTCAACATTATATTATCCCATTTATACTTCGTGGTTTCGATATATCCCGCCAGGAGCCTTAGTACTACTTTCTTTATAATAAGGTTAATCACTATGCACAGCACAATAATAATCAGTATCATGATACCACCTGCTAAATACCGCGCGTAAACAGGTCTTAACCCCTGATCTACAAATAAATTCTTAAAATATTCCATTCTGCCTCCCATAGCATATCCTCCAATGAAAATCTGACTGTATCAGTTCGTCTATCTATGGAATATGCTGTTTGATTCCGGTTCATTCCTATTAGATTATGGTTTCTTTAAGCATTTTTATGCGAATGCCTTTTATATGAATGCCTTTTTATACGAATACCTTTTTATACGAATACCTTTTTATACGAATACCTTTTTATACGAATGCCTTTTTATACGAATGCCTTTTTTATAAAATTCATCCGTTCTTGGATAAAATTACAGCAAATACCTTACTTGTCATACTCCCCATATTCGCAGCCCGTATGCCTCATCTCAATCTCATCAATCAGCAGTCTTCTGCCTTTATCTTTTTTGTAAAGTTTTATTCTTCCATATCCAGTCCCGCCATTCCATAAGCGGTTATGAAGTTTCTTACCATTTGGCGCTTCATAATTAATTAACAGCATCTCCGTCTTCGGACACTTTAAAATCAATTCCAGCTCGGAGTCAATATTGGAAGCTTTTACTTTCCAAATATTCATATTTTCCCCTTCTCTAAACTGAAACCGGGTTTTCGATCCCGTCCAGACTTTAGAGAAATTATAGTCATACATTTTACCTTCATAAAATAAACCGCCCAAAAGTTTACCACCTAGAGGAATACCAAATGCCTTCGGTCTTCCCCCACCGAATTCTATTGCAGAATTCGCCAAGATTTTTCCTGTTATCCGGCTCCTAAGGTCACAACTGCTAATCCAAAGCCAGGGTGAAGTAAAGTCCCTCCCCCAGTTCTTATCTGCATAACCAAAGGACTTCTCCGGAAATACATCATAAATCTCACCATCTAAAATCACTACGCCGCTGTATTTAGTCTTGATTCCCTCCGCATGCCAGAACATCTCAAAAGCATTTAATTCTCTAAAAAACTTAGAAGCTCCATACCCGACATGATAGGCTATTTTTTTATGAATGGTTAGCTCCCACTCCATGGACCCTGCATCACTCATATATTCCGGATGTAATAAGGCTTCTTCCTTTGTAACCCTGCATTTGCCCTCCATCCGTTTCTCTGTTAAAATGCAATTACCTATTCTTACATTAAGAGAAGCCTCCGAAGCCGTAAATTCTGAAATCGGATAGAAATTATGAAGCTGTTTTGGCTCCCTTCCCCAAACCCCTGCCTTAATCATTGCATAGGATGGTTTTTTGTTTAAAATCTTATTTTCCGGCAACTGCCCCAATACCGGATTATCCCTACTAAGTGCCGGGTTACAGATATAGTACTCAATAAAAAACGTCCTTTCTTCACCTGTTCTTCTGCTGTACCCAGTAAAATTATGCCACCACCAGTCATAACCTGTGACCGCTAAAGGCCCTTTTAACATATATCCATTCCTGCTTAAATCTGATTTATTCATTCCCTCAATTACCTGTCCCTTTCTCAATCATGGATTTCCTAGAAGACCTGACTTCTTTCCTTTGTTATTGCCGGAAGTGCTGATTATAACCCAACTACCTTTGACAACCCGACAGCCTTTAATGACCTGCTCCTTTTAATGGCTTACTTCCTTTAAGGACTTACTTCCTTTAAAAAATCCTGACTTCCTTAAAAAACCGATTTACAAACATTTCGATTCCTTAAAATCCTGACTTCTACAGTCCATAACTTTACATAATGTCATTTTATCTTTCTATAAACCTTAATATCCTCATTTTAAAAGTTATATTAATCTTTTATGTCTTTTACCACTCTATATTATACCACGAAACCCACCAATTAGCAGTAATGGAATAAATACCAAATTAAGATAACCACATAAAGCAAAATAACCCCAAAGACTAAGGCAGTATCCTGGCAGGCTTGTAATTTTTTTGTATCGGAAAGGTTCCTCATGACACTTAAACTTAGAGAACTGCGTCAAGGAGGAAAAGAGCAACTGTTTGAACGAAGTGAGTTTTGCTCTTTTCCTCCTGCTATAAGCAGTTCTCTAAGTTTATAGTGTCATGAGGGTTCTTTCCCTACAAAAAAATTACAAGCCTGCCAGGATACTGCCGCCCCCTTTAAATATCCCCCCGTTTGCCTAAAGTCTTAGTTCCAAAACTATATAATTCACAAGATTGAATTAAACAGTAAAAAATGATACACTAAAACTACCAAAGGAGGTATTATTTATGAAATTAGGATTTGTAAGTGCAGTACTGGCGGATTATACCTTTGAAGAGGTTATCGATTTCGCTGCAAAACATGGCTTTGAATGTGTGGAAATGGCTTGCTGGCCCAAGGGCAAAGCAGAACGCAGATACGCAGGTGTCACCCACATCGACGTAGATCAATTAGGGGAAGCGGAAATTAAGTACATAAAACAGTACTGTTCCGATAGAAAGGTAGAAATTTCCTCTCTTGCATATTATCCCAATACCATGGATGGAGATCTAGAAAAAAGGGCGGTGTATATCGAACATTTAAAGAAAGTCATTACAGCTTCTGGAAAACTGGGTATCAGCATGGTTACGACTTTTATCGGAAGAGATTCTCATAAAAATGTGGACGAGAACTTTAAAATCTATGAAGAAGTATGGCCGCCTATCGTAAAACTGGCAGAAGAAAATCAGGTTAAAATAGCAATTGAAAATTGTCCCATGTTATTTACCAATGATGAATGGCCAGGCGGACAGAATCTTGCAACCACTCCCGCCAATTGGAGAAGAATGTTTGAACTTATACCAAGCAAAAATTTAGGTCTGAATTATGATCCCTCCCATTTTGTATGGCAGATGATTGACTATATCAAACCTTTATATGAATTCAAAGACCGTATTTATCACGTTCATTACAAAGATATCAAGGTGTTCCGTGACAAACTGGACGACGTAGGCATTATGGCTCCGCCCCTTAAGTTCATGTCTCCGAAACTTCCTGGACTTGGTGATGTTAACTGGGGTAACTATGTATCCGCTCTTACCGATATTGGCTATAAAGGATACACTTGTATTGAAATCGAAGATAAAGCTTTTGAAGGTTCTAAGGAAGAAATTGAGAATTCCCTGCTGCTTAGCAAACGATATTTACAACAGTTTGTTATCTAGCTGACAGAATACTTAATCGTTACGTAAAGCAGTTATTATGGCGGTGCATTTTGATTTTGCTGCCATTTTAACTGCTTTTTTTACTGGTTTAAACTTCTCAGTTTATATTTCAGTTATATTTGAAATACAGAGTTTTATTTCGGATTCTATTTGGCTTTCTATTTCGTCTTGATATTTCAGCTTTCTATTTTACTTTCTATATCGGCTATCTATTTCATCTATCTATTTAGCTTTCTATTTCTACTATCTATTTCAGCTTTCTATTTCGTCTTTCATTTTCAGTCTTTATTTCATTTATGAGTTGTTTTTATCAGTCGTTTTTCGATTTTGGAATTGTGAAATGTTCCTTCCATTTTTTATTACTATTTTAGTACTATATTTTTTACGAAACATGGGGTAAAATAAGAGAAAGTAATTTTGCCTTAATACAAACAGGCAGATAAAACAGATTTTTAGAATATGACTTGGAGGTTTTAACATGTTATTTGGTGCTTTAGAAGCCGGTGGTACTAAAATGGTACTGGCAATCGGCAATGAAAACGGGGAGATTCTTGAACAGGTTTCAATCCCTACAGAAACTCCTGATATTACGATTCCTAAAATAATTGATTATTTTAAAGGAAAAGAAATTGCTGCTCTTGGTATTGGTTCCTTTGGACCTATTGATTTGGATAAAAAGTCACCGACCTACGGATACATTACCTCTACCCCCAAATTAGCCTGGGCTAATTATGATTTTGTCGGCAATATTAAAAAATCTCTTGACCTTCCCATTGGTTTTGACACGGATGTAAACGGCTCCGCCCTTGGCGAAGCAACCTGGGGAAGCACAAAAGGAATCGACTCCAGTATTTACATAACAATTGGTACCGGTGTCGGTGTTGGTGTTTTCCAAAATGGCGGATTGCTTCACGGAATGCTGCATCCCGAAGCCGGACATGTTTTACTAAGCAAACATCCGGAGGATCACTTTGAAGGTGCATGCCCTTACCATCCAAACTGTTTTGAAGGTCTGGCCGCAGGTCCTGCTATTGAAAAACGCTGGGGCAAAAAAGCCATTGAATTAAAGGACAATGAAAAAGTTTGGGAAATGGAAGCTTATTATATCGCCCAGGCTTTAGTTGGGTATATTTTAACCCTTTCTCCTCACCGGATCGTATTAGGCGGCGGTGTTATGCATCAGGAACAGCTCTTTCCTCTGATACGCCAGAAGGTAGTAGAACTGTTAAATGGTTACGTAAGAACTGCCCAGTTAAGCGATATTGACAATTATATTGTTCCGGCTGCCCTTAATGATAACCAGGGTATTATGGGTTGTATCCAATTGGCTAAGATGGAATTGGGCATACAGTAGGGTTATCGAACCGACTGTTTAATAATATAAAACTTTACTAACCGGCGAGGATTGGGATGCATCTTGATGGATCTCAATCCTCGCCAGATTTTGTTCACATACTCAGATATTTTTTAACATACTGACAGTTTTATTTAGTTTTTACAGTTTTTATCTTTCTTGTTCCTTTCTCTTCTTGTTCCTTTCTCATTCTTGTTCCTTTTCTCTTTCTTATTCCTTTCTCTTCTTATTCCTTTCTCTTTCCTCTTCTTTAATTTTATCTTTGCATCCGCTTTTCGTATCAATTATATCTCTTACTGCTTAAACATTTAATATAAGAAAGTATTCTTGTAAGAAAGTAATATCTCATACTTCCCTAAGTGAATAAAGGCGAAGAATACTACGCTTAATATACTATAATCCGTGCTTTCTTTCATTACGTGTTGATTTAATCAAGTAATCAATACTTATATAATTACGAGATTTAATATTAAACCAATTTTAATATTAATTTTTCCTTTAAACTCACAAAAAAACTCACTGAACATTAATTAATATTAATTTCCCCTGCATTTTCCATGCCAGACAGTGCCCTATTTTTATCATTCCATGTTTATATTTTAATGGATAATCATATAATACTTTCATTATTTGTCCACTAAAAATAGTTATATGGAGGTATACATGAAACGACGACACAGACGAAACAAAACCGTAATCCTTCTAATTACGTTATTCTGTATTGCAGCCATTGCCATAGGTATATTCAGCTACCAGTTTTTTTTACCCAAAGTAAAGAAATCACTTACTTTAGAAGCCGGCAGTAAACCGCCGGAGGTCAAAGAATTTTTAATTAGCAAAGAGGAAGAGGCAGCCTTTGAAACCGATATTACCACCCTTAACCTGAATGCTCCGGGGATTTATCCGGTTCAAATCAGGACCAATGGTAAAATCTATACTTCAAATCTAACTATTGTTGATACAAAGCCGCCTGCTGCCGAGGTAGTTAATCAGGTCATACCGGCAGGTGAAAAGATAACCCCCGACCGGTTTCTTACTAAAGTAACGGATGCTACCCAGGTAACAACCGCATATAAATCACAGCCTGACTTTAATAAAACAGGGGATCAGTCCCTTACTCTGGTGCTTTCCGATACCAGTAATAATAAAACCGAACTGCCCGCTGTCCTATCCATTATAGATATTAAGAATAAAGTACAGATCGAAGCCGGCTCACAGGTTCCTAATGTAAATGAATATCGAAATACCACAAATTACAGCCTTTCCTATAAAACGGATATGAATAAAATTAATATAAATAAACCAGGTGTGTATGATATCCAAATTAAAGCAGATAATAATACCGTTACCAGTAAGCTTGAAGTCGTCGATACCACTCCACCTAAAGCTACCGCTGTAGACTTGGAAATCTGGACCGGAGAAACCATAGAAGCCAAGGACCTGGTAAAAGATATTACGGATGTCTCAAAGGTCACCGTATCCTTTAAAAACTATCTTAATACAAAAAAAGCAGGTATCTATAATCCGATTATCCAGCTAAAAGATACCAGCGGAAATATCAGTGAATTAACCGCAAATCTAACAATAAAAGAGGATACCATTGCGCCTGTTATAACCGGAGCCATGGACAAGACAGTCTATATTGGTGACAAGATTTCCTACAAGGCCAATGTATCGGTAGCGGATAATAAAGACAAAGAGATCGAGTTAAAAGTTGACAGCAGTGCGGTAAATTTAAGAAAAGTGGGTTCATACCCCGTTATTTACAGTGCCGAGGATTCAAGTGGCAATAAAACCCAGAAAACCATTACCGTTACCATAAAGGAATATGTGATTGATAAGGATTTACTGGATGCAGAAGCCACGGATATCTTAGATAATATTACCACTTCCTCCATGACCCAAAAGGAAAAAGCTTATGCCATCTATAAATGGGTCAAAGGCCATATATCCTACACCGGATATTCCGATAAGAGCGATTGGGTGAAAGAAGCCAACAACGGAATAAAAAAAGGAGTAGGTGACTGCTTTACCTACTTTGCCGTATCCAAGGAATTATTGACCTTAACCGGAATTGAAACTATGGATATTACCAGAGTCGGCGGTACCACCAGACATTACTGGAGCCTCATCAATACCGGAAACGGCTGGTATCACTATGATTCCTGTCCTAATGTGGACCACCGGGAATCTTTTATGCTAACGGATACCGAATTAGCAGCACTGTCTAAAAAACGCGGGAATAACTATTACAATTACAATAAGACTTTATATCCCTCAACACCAGAGAAATAGCAAGAACAAAGAGTCTGGCTCGCCAGACTCTAGCACTGACGCTCTGTCACGACAGTGACAATCTTCCTTAAGTGCGTCATGCGCATCCTGCCTGGAAGGCTTTGCAACAGGTGATTGGCAATTACCTGGTAATCTGCGAAAGAGAAAGGAGAATGTCCTACGAAGAAATTAGGAGTTATCGGGGGACTTGGTCCCTTTGCCACAAACTATTTTTTTGAATTGATTTTGAAAATGACAGAAGCAGCTACTGACCAAGAGCACCTGGAAATGATTATTTATAACTGCCCCTCCATCCCCGACAGGACTTCCCACATTCTTGGTAAAAGCAAAAGAAACCCTGTAATCCCAATGCTTGAAATAGCTAATAAATTAGTTTCCCTGGACGTTGATTATATCGCTATTCCCTGTATAACTGCTCATTTTTACCATTCCCTTTTATCTCAGAATATTGCGGTACCAATCCTTAACATGATTCGGGAGACTGCACTGTATCTGAAAAATAATAACGTAGAGTCAGCCGGGTTATTGGCTACGGAAGGAACCGTTTTCTGCAAACTATTTCAGGAGGAATTACGGTTACACGGAATCCGCCTGGTCACTCCCTCAAAAAAAGGTCAGGAAGCAGTCAATCATTTAATCTATGATACTATAAAAGCAGGGCAGCCGTTTCAATTGGATCAATTCAGTTACGCCTCAGACGAGTTAAAACATCAAGGCTGTGAGGTTATCATAATCGGCTGCACAGAGTTATCGATTGTCAAGCGGGATTATGAACTTGGAGCCGGTTATTTAGATGCTCTGGAAGTATTGGCGGCACAGTCGGTATTATCCTGTGATATGGGGCTAAAAGAAGAATATAAAGATTTGATCACAAGATAAAGTTTTGTTACAAACAATTAACTCCATTATAGACCCATCAGGAAGGAGAAAACATGCAGCATAATGTCCTGGAATATTTAGAAACTACCGTGAACTTAAAACCTGATAAAACTGCATATGCCAATGAAACGGTAAGCCTTACCTTTCGCGAAGTTTATAACCGGGCAAGGGCTGTAGGGACTTTTTTAGTTCGGGAAGAACTCTATAAGCAGCCTGTCATCGTGTTTATGAGAAAACACCCGGATACCATTACTGCCTTTTATGGAATTGTGTACAGCGGCAATTATTATGTGCCTCTGGATGAGGAGATGCCAAAGGAACGGATTCAGTTGATATTGGAACGGTTAAACCCCAAGGCTGTAATCTGTGACGATGCTACCAGGAATTTAGTCCCTGTCCGAAAGGAGAGTCACATTTTTTTATATGAGGATCTGATTAAAACTAGCATAGATAAAGAGGGGTTAGACGCTGTCCGGGAAAAAGCTATCGATACGGACCCAGTCTATATCGTATTTACCTCCGGTTCCACCGGTATTCCAAAAGGTGTAATAGCCTGCCACCGGTCGGTAATCGATTATATAGAAAGCCTTTCTACCGTACTTAAGTTTAGCGAAACTACCATCTTTGGAAACCAGACTCCCTTATATGTGGATGCCTGCTTAAAAGAACTATACCCTACTTTAAAATTCGGCGCTACCACCTACCTGATTCCCAAAAGCCTGTTTCGATTTCCGGTAAAATTGGTTGAATTTTTAAATCAGTATAACATTAACACTATTTGTTGGGTCGTATCAGCCCTCACCATGATTTCTGCTTTTGATACGTTTGAAAAATTAATACCGAAGACCCTTCATACCATTGCCTTTGGAAGCGAGGTATTTCCCATAAAACAGTTTAATCTGTGGAAAGAGGCTCTGCCAGAGGCCCGTTTTTTTAACCTTTACGGTCCTACAGAAGCCACCGGTATGTCCTGTTACTTCTATGTAAACCGGGAGTTTGGACCAGAGGAAGTAATGCCCATCGGAAAACCCTTTCCAAATACAGAAATTCTTCTACTAGATGAACAAAATCAGGTTCCTGCCCATGGAAATCCAGGCGAGATCTGCATCCGGGGCACCTCCCTTACCTTAGGTTATTACGGTGATTTTGCAAAAACGCAGGAGGTATTTACACAGAATCCGTTCAATCAGATCTATCCTGAACTAATCTATCGAACCGGTGACCTGGGTAAGTATAATGACCGGGGAGAGCTTATGTTTATCTCTCGTAAGGATAATCAGATTAAGCATATGGGCCACCGTATAGAGCTTGGGGAAATTGAACATGCTGCTAATAATATCGAGGGTATTAAAAGTGCCTGCTGCTTATTTGATGATGTTAAGAAAAAAATCCTGCTGTTTTATGTGGGGGCTTTAACTGCCAGGGAAATCATAGCCGGTCTAAAGGATAAACTACCCAGGTACATGCTTCCCAATGTAATAGAAAATCTGGCAGAAATGCCTCTGACCCCCAACGGTAAAATAAATCGGGTGCTGCTGCGGGAACAGTATAGGAAAGGGACTATACTCCCTATGTAATCGATAGAAGTTTATCGAACCCAATCGTTGTAATAGATAGAAACTGATTAAGCCTAAGTTATAATAGAGTATGCCTTTTAGAGTGACTTTGTAATGATAAAAACCAGCCTTAGAAACTGGGGAATAAACGTTTAAAACCTCCCATGTTTAGCGGCTATAGCAGAAAGAAAGGAGTTAACCTATGGAACAGCTGATAGAAATATTAAAAAGTTTACATCCGGAAGTTGATTACGAAACCTGTGATACCTTAATTGAGGATAATATTATAGATTCCTTTGATATCGTAACCCTTATCTCTGAGATAAATGATGAGTTCGATGTGGCCATTCCGGCTGATGAAATCATACCGGAGAATTTTAATTCTGCACAGGCACTCTGGCAATTAGTCGAACGGTTACTTGATGATTAAACTACTAAATAAGAATGAGGGGGTTTCATGCTTTTTACATCCCATAATTTCATCATTTTCATAATACTGTTATTTATTATATATTACCTGATTCCCAAACGATTACAATGGCCGGTGCTGTTAATTGCCAGCTACACTTTTTATTACTTTGCAGGTATCAGATATCTGGTATATATCCTCTTTACAACCCTATCCTCCTATCTGATTACCAGAAAAATGGACAGCCTTAGAGGCGCACAGGAAGCCTATCTAAAGGAACGAAAAGATTCCCTGCCCAGAGAAGAGAAAAAAGCCTACAAGGCACAGATGAAGCGTAAGCGTTTTTTTTGGCTTAAAATCTGTCTCTGCCTTAACTTTGGCATTCTTGCAATACTAAAGTATACGGACTTTGCTATTTATAACATTAATATGGTCTTTAACCGGGAAATGTCCTTTTTTCAGTTCACCCTTCCCCTTGGTATCTCTTTTTATACCTTTCAGACCATGGGGTATGTCATTGATGTTTACAGAGAAAAATATCCGGTTGAAAAAAACCTTGGAAAGCTTGCCCTCTTTATTTCCTTTTTCCCTCAACTGATCCAAGGTCCGATCAGCCGGTTTGATGACCTGAAAGACACTATGTTTTCAGAGCATCATTTTGACAGAGAACGGATTACCTTTGGTATTACCAGGATTTTATGGGGGTACTTTAAGAAGCTGGTGATTGCGGATCGTCTGTTAATTGCTGTAAATACCATTGTCGGTAATCCAGATACTTATCAAGGCGCTTATGTCCTGCTTGGGATGTTTTATTATGCCCTCGAATTGTATTCGGACTTTACCGGCGGTATTGATATTACCATAGGCATTGCCCAGGTTCTTGGAATACGGGTAAAAGAAAATTTTATCAGACCTTATTTCTCCAAATCCATCGTAGAATACTGGCGCAGGTGGCATATTTCTTTAGGTACCTGGTTTAAGGAATATATGTTTTACCCAATCTCCGTATGTAAACCCATGCTTAACCTTTCGAAAGCCTGCCGTACACGGCTTGGGGAAAATATCGGGAAGCGGATTCCGGTTTACCTTGCAACTCTGGTGGTCTGGTTTACCACGGGTTTCTGGCACGGCGGAAAATGGAACTTTATTGTATGGGGTCTGGGAAACGGTATTATTATCCTCATATCCCAGGAATGTGCCCCTCTATATGAAAAATTCCACAACAAATACCATATACAACATACTTTCTATTATCGCCTGTTCCAGGTTATCAGGACCTTTTGGCTTATGAGCTTTTTAAGGACTTTTGACTGCTACCGGGATGTAACTACTACGTTTAAAATGTATGGCTCCGTCTTTTCAGATTTAAATTTGGCAGACGTATTAGGCGGTGGTTTTATGGGTCTCGGACTTAAAGTATCCGATTATATCATCCTTTTACTCAGTGTAACTATCCTGCTGATTATCAGCTTAATACAGCGAAGGGGAAGTGTCAGGGTGAAACTGGCCTCAAAACCGATTTTGTTCCGGTACGCAGTGTATATCATACTGGTTTTCTCCATCTTGATATTCGGAGCTTACGGTATCGGCTACGATGCGAGTCAGTTTATTTATAGTCAGTTTTAAGATAATACAATTGGCAGTTATTTCTGTAATAGTAGTTATTTAAAGATAGTTAGTTTTATAATTAGGCACTGCCTTTTGTCACTTTACGTTATTCGTAAGTGCTGTTTTTTAGATTGAGCTGTTTATGATAATGCTGTTTTTTATAATGCCGTTTTTTATAATGCTGTTTTTTATAATGCTGTTTTATAGAAAATGACAGTTTATAAAAATATGCAGTTTAATAAATAATTATGAGTTAAAAGATAAAGACTATTTAAAGTATACGCGTTTATTATATATTCCAAAGTTTTGCTATTAATATTTTAAAAAGCCTCAGGAGATTGGAGGATAAGATGAAAAAGAAATTTCTTTATAATTTCGCTGTCATAGGTCTTTGCCTGGTATTTCTTTTATTTTTACAGCGTTTGTTTATGCCCAAGTATGTATCCAAAATCCATGAAGGCAATTTAATTGAAGAATATTATTCAGAGGAAAAGAATCACGATGTAATATTTATCGGAGATTGCGAAGTGTTCTCAAACGTATCTCCCGTTACCTTATGGAAGGATTACGGTATTAACAGCTATATCAGAGGCAGTGCACAGCAGCTTATCTGGCAGTCCTACTATTTGCTTATGGAAACTCTAAAATATGAAAAGCCGAAAGTCGTCGTATATAACGTATTGGCTATGAAATACAATGAACCCCAAAAGGAAGCCTATAACCGGATGACCTTGGACGGTATGAAATTCTCTGCAATTAAGTTAAAGGATATAAAGGCCTCCATGACAGAAGGTGAAACTATGATTTCCTACCTGTTTCCATTTTTAAGGTACCATGCCAGATGGTCCGACCTTACTTCCGAGGATTTTAAGTACCTGCTTAAACGAAAACAGGTCTCTATTAACGGTTATCTGATGCGGGTGGATGTAAAACCGGTCACCCTTGTCCCAACGGGTAAAAAGCTTGCAGATTACCAGTTCGGAGATAACAGCTATGATTACCTGAACCGCATGACAGCTCTGTGTAAGGAAAACGGCATTCAGCTTGTTTTAATCAAGTCTCCCAGTGTATACCCTTACTGGTATCCAGAGTGGGATAAACAGATGACGGATTATGCCAGTAAAAATAATCTGGTCTATATTAATTTTCTCAATTATATTGATGATATGGGCATTGACTTTACAAAGGATACCTGTGATGCGGGTTTGCATTTAAACCTTGCAGGCGCTGAAAAATTCTCAGATTATTTAGGAAATATCTTAAGCAAAGATTTTAAGCTGAAAGACAAACGAAAAGACCCTGCATTAAGTAAGCTTTGGAAAGAAAAAATAGATTTATATTACGCCACCGAAAAAGCACAGCAGGAAGAATTAAAACAATACGGCTATCTAAAGAGCCTTGGGGCCCAGGCAACCACCATAGATAACGATTAGCACACAAAAATAGGAGGCATACACATGAAAAATTTTGTATATATCGTAATTATAATTGTATTATTAACGTTTCTGTACGGCTGCGGTACCACAAACGGTGACAATGCCGCCAAAGGAAACAATCCCCAGGGTACGGTCACTGCCCAGCCTGGCTTTGAATTTGATTATAACAATATCGCCATTCATATGAATGATAAAGCGGATACGATTGTAGAAGCCCTTGGAAAACCCCAGGATTACTTTGAAGCGCCTAGCTGCGCTTTCCAGGGGCTGGATAAAATCTACTATTACAGTGGTTTTAACCTGTCCACCTATCCGGGGTCAGATGGTGATTATGTTTCTGCTATTGACTTTTCAGATGACAGTGTTTCAACCAAAGAAGGCATCACCCTTGGGGCTGCCAGGGACAAAGTGGTAGAAGCATATGGAAAAGACTATACAGAAGATAACGGCTCCCTGATCTATACCAAAGGCAAAACAAAGCTGACCTTTCTAATGGAAGGGGAGGCGGTTACCTCCATTAATTATGAGTTTATTACGAACTAAGAATTCTTCTACCTTGTAACCTATTCTTTCGGCTCAGGTTTTGTAATCTGCCGGATACTTTTTTCGGCCTGTTTTCTGGGTATCATAATCTGATGACCGCAGCCCAGGCATTTTAAGCGAAAATCCATGCCCACCCTCAGAACTTCCCACTGGCTGCTGCCGCAGGGATGCTGTTTTTTTAATTTTAAAATATCTCCAACCTGGATATCCATTGTATGCCTCCATAAATCTATTTTAGACTTGATTAACTAACAGATAGTTATTTTTGTATATCATTACATAATTATGATAACTTATTTTTTGTAAATTATTTTTGTTATTATTTTTTGTATTAAATTAATATTTATATGTTATTTTTTTAATAAGCCTTTTTTATAATCAACTATTTTTTACTAATAAGCTACTTTTTGTATTTAATCTATTTCTATAAGCAAACAAAATTTTATTAATACGCCATTTTAAAATAATTAAGTTATTATGATTCGTATTTTTTACAACCAAAATCTATTTATTTAAACCTTTTACAAATGAAATATTTACAAATTAATTTTAGTAAATATTTCCTTTTAAAAAAATAAAATTAGCCCTTGCAATTTTATTTTATATGATGTAGTATACCTTTATAGATGATGTAGTTTTAATTACTACTTGATGTATTTTCCTTATCTAATTGGTAATTAAAATAATACTACTGCAAATACTAATGTAGAAAATAAATAATAGTTAAGAAAGAAAGGATTGATATTATGGCAAAATATGTTATGAAACCCAAAGACCCTGGCAGTGCTATCACTCATTTGATCGGAATGCTTATGGCAGCTTTTGCAGCTCTCCCGTTATTAATCAAGGCTTCTAAAGCTCCCGATCCAGTACACTTTATCTCCCTCGGTATCTTTGCACTGAGTATGATATTATTATATACTGCAAGCACAGTATATCATACCTTTGATTTATCTGACAAGATTAACAAGCGTTTAAAAAAATTTGATCATATGATGATTTTTATTTTAATCGCCGGTACCTACACCCCTGTATGCCTCATTGTACTAAACGGAAGAGTTGGTATGGTATTACTGGCAATTATCTGGAGTATGGCACTGTTAGGAATTGGTTTAAAAGCTTTTTGGGTATTTTGTCCCAAGTGGGTATCTTCCATTATCTATATTGCCATGGGCTGGACCTGTGTGCTTGCATTTTCTCCGTTGCTCAACGCCCTGCCAAAAGATGCCTTTAACTGGCTGCTTGCCGGTGGTATCATCTATACGGTGGGTGGAGTAATCTATGCATTAAAACTCCCTATATTTAATAACAAACACAAGTATTTTGGTTCCCACGAAATCTTTCATCTGTTCTGCCTGGGCGGAAGCGCCTGCCACTTCATATTAATGTATAAATTTGTAGCACTTATGCCTCTGTAATTGTTTCGTTTATCACAGATATTATACCTTTACGGTTTTCCATTTCCGTTCAGATTAAAAACATGAATTTAAACATGAAGTAGTATAATCCAACGAATGAGGTAATATCCTGGTAGGCTTGTATTTTTTTGAATTAGACGGTTTCTTATAACACTTAAACTTGGAGAACTGGGTTGGGAAGGAACAGAGTAACTTTTACTATACTCTTTTCCTCCCGCCATAAGCAGTTCTCCAATTTTTAATGTCATGAGGAACCTTTCCCTTTAAAAAAATACAAGGCTGCCAGGATATGCTGTATACTCACCAATACATTCATCCTAACTTTGCCATCGCAATACACCTTGACTTCATATTCCGCATATGCTAGAATTAATAATGATTACTATTATTGGAGGTGAGATATGACAACTACTAAGTTCAGCCGTCAGCGTGAATCCATTAAGGAATACCTGTCTCATACAAAAGAACATCCTACTGCAGACACCGTTTATATGAGTATACGTGAAAAATTTCCTAATATAAGTTTAGGTACCGTATACCGTAATTTAAACCTGTTGGTTGATCAAGGCGAGATAATCAAGTTGTCACCTGGCAACGGATGCGACCGATTTGATGGTAATCCCCATCCGCACTATCATTTTGTTTGTACAGAATGCTCCTGCGTACAGGATCTGGATATTGCACCCGGAGCTCTCGATCATATTAACCGTATAGCGGAAGCTGGTTTTGACGGAGAGATCAAGGGTCATTCCACATTCTTCTATGGTAAATGCTCTAAATGCAAGGAACACATCTGATATTCCTTTTGGTTATTTATTCAAGTGTACTGACCACCTGACATCATACCTTACAGCTTGCTAAATCCGTTCATGACCACTGATTTTAACCTTAAGGATATCCGAGTAAAACTGCCCTTTCTGATCTTTGATGAAAGAATCAAAATCGTGAAAACGGGCAGTTTTTCTGTGTTTTTCAAATTAATATCTAGGTATAAAATATCAATCCTGCTGTCCCCCGGGTCCTTTTCTGCCCGACGGGCATTTTTATGAGGATCTAATAAGTGTGGAACTATATGAAGTAGATAATAGATAGTTGATGATATTGAAGCACTAATTTATGGAAGATGATAATAGATAGGTGGCAAAATGAAGCAGTTAACCTTGTGGAAGATGGTATTTATGTCCGACTAGAGACTCAGCAAAAAGCTGAGCAGTGCGATGCTTTTTGCATCTATGAGGCTCTACAAAGGACATGCCGCAGGAAGGTAAGGTAGACAAAATAAATATATATACCGGGTTATTCATTTTACAACCTAAATTAGGCTTTTGACTCTCAAATCAAAAATTTAAAATATAAAAAAATACAAAAATTTAAAATATAAAAAAAGGTATTGACAAATCCATCAATGTATTATAATATAATATCAGTAATCGTTACTATTATTAATATTAAAAATAAATAAACCTAAAGGAGATTTTTAAGTATGAAAAAATTTGTATGTCAAGTATGTGGTTATGTTTACGAAGGAGATACAGCACCAGAAGCATGTCCAATCTGTAAAGCACCTGCATCAAAATTTGCAGAACAATCCGGAGAATTAACCTGGGCAGCAGAACACGTTGTAGGTATTGCACAGGGTGTCAGCGAAGACATTTTAAAAGATTTAAGAGATAATTTCAACGGAGAATGCTGTGAAGTTGGTATGTACCTTGCTATGGCAAGAGTTGCCCACAGAGAAGGTTATCCTGAAATCGGTTTATATTATGAAAAAGCTGCTTTCGAAGAAGCAGAACATGCCTCAAAATTTGCTGAATTACTTGGTGAAGTCGTAACTAACAGCACAAAGAAAAATCTTGAGTTAAGAGTTGCTGCTGAAAACGGTGCTACTGCCGGCAAGTTTGATCTTGCTAAACGCGCCAAAGCTGCTGATCTTGACGCAATTCATGACACCGTACATGAAATGGCAAAAGATGAAGCAAGACATGGAAAAGCCTTCAAAGGCCTGTTAGACAGATACTTTGCATAATACTATAACAAATTTTTAATAAATTTAGCCTATTTCGTTTGTCTTAAAGAAGGTGTTTTATCTAGCTTTAAGTCCTCCTTGCAAGCAATACAAGCAGATAAAACACCATTACTTACTATAGAAAAATACCGAATCATTATAATGCCAATTTCTTAATATATATAATCCTCCCCAAGTTATATATATTATATTTGATCCCTACATATATTTTTTAACAAAAGAATCGGAAGTGATTTCCCCAAAATCACTTCCGATTCTTTTGCTCTATTCTATAAGATCAATTTTATTTTTATTGACTATTTTTATTAATTAATTATTTTCATTAGCTATTTTACACCCTATTACCGATCACTATTTCCGCTCTACCATCCATACGATTTATTTTTTACCCAGTAACTCCAGGTTTTTCGTAATCAAGTCACATCTTTGCTTTACGCATTCTACGGAACGAAGAGGATCAACCGGTGTATGAAATGTATAATCCAGTAATTTATCTATGGTAGTTGCAGCCACATGAAGCCTGGTATCAGAAGAGGCATAATAAATGTAAACCTCTCCATTATCCTTAGCAATTGCACCGTTCGTGAAGGCTACGTTGGAGACGTCACCGACTCTCTCCTCTCCAAGGGGTGCAAGAAAGAAACCAGAGGGTTCTGCTATGACCTTGGCAGGATCTAAAAGGGAGGTTGCAAATACGTAGATAACATATCTAAGACCTGCCGCTGTATTCCTTACACCATGGGCAATATGGATCCAACCTTTTTCCGTCTTAATGGGTACGGCTCCGGCTCCGTTTTTCGCTTCGGTGATGGTGTGGTATTTTCTCTGGCTAGTGATGATTTCTTCATCGATAACCGCATTGGTGATATCTTCACATAAGCCAAAACCGATACCGCCGCCGGAACCGGTATTAATAAAATCATCCATGGGTCTGGTATAAAAAGCATATTTGCCGTCTATGAATTCCGGGTGAAGTACTACATTTCTCTGTTGGGGAGAATTTAAGGTCTTTAAATTGTTTAACCGTTCCCAGGTTTTAAGGTCTTTTGTCCTTACTATTCCGGCTTCTGCTTTTGCTGCGGATAAATCATTACTAGAATAGTCCTTGCTTTCGGAGCAGAATACACCATAAATATAGCCGTCTTCGTGCTTCGTAAGCCTCATGTCATACACATTGGTTTCTTCCTTGCAGGTATCCGGCAGTAAAATCGGATAATCCCAGAATTTAAAACCGTCTACCGGGCTGTCGCTCTCTGCTACACCAAAGAAAGATTTTCTGTCATTTCCTTCAATACGTGCCACCAGGTAGTATTTCCCGTTTAATTCAATAGCACCGGAATTAAATACGGCATTTACTCCCAGGCGTTCCATAAAGTAGGGATTGGTTTCTTCGTTCAAATCATATTTCCAGAACAGGGGAATATGTTCGTTGGTTAATACAGGACTTACATAACGGTCATAAATACCATTATATATCGGGCTTACCTCATTCTTTTTATTAATTAATTTATTGTATTTTTCTAATTGTACATAATAATTCGGATGCATATTGCGACCAGCCTTTCTCTAATAAAAGTTGCTAATTTTATGTTTTATTCCTTAGTCTTTATTATCTGCTCTGCCCTTCTTGAATTTATTGTGATTGTATATCTCCTTAATCAATCTAGGTTATACTTAATCTAGGTTTTACTTCATCTAGGTTTTACTTCATGAAGCTACCTATCTATCTGGCAAATGTTCTTCTTAATCATACTGTCACTTTACCTACGAAGTTTCTCGTTATATGGCTTTCATTACCAATCTACGTTTCTCTTCATTACTTCAAAGCACATTCTGCCATTGTGATATGGGCATTTCCAGGGACCGGCAATTTCTTTTTTGCTTACCGGGACACCGTTTTTATCGAGGTCATAGAACCATTCGGAGCCTTTTCTTTTATCAATCATATATTCTTTTATAAAATCCCAGATTTTTGCTGCTGCTTCCATATATTCTATTTTTGAGGGGTCTTTCTGATAGCCGTTGATATAGCCTAAAACCGCTTCTGCTTCCACCCACCAGATTTTAGTTGTATCCACCTCGCCTTTAAAGCTTTCGTTATTGAGGGAGGTACCATCAAAGCCTTCTTCTAAGATATGATCTCTTAAGGCATCTGTAACTTTTCTCATCTTTACGGTATAGGTTTCATCCGAAAGGACCTCACAGCCCCGGTCAATAAGCCAGGAGGCTTCAATATCATGACCATAGGAGTTAAGATCGGATAATGTCTTCATATTTTCATCAAAGAATACTTCTAACATCCTTCTCTTAGGATTGTACAATACCTCTGCAAACTGATCCAGCATCCACTTTAAGCAGCTGCCAACTTTTTCATTCTTGTCTACCCGGTATAGTTCTGTATAAGCCTCAAATACATGAAGCAGGGTATTCATAGTTTTACTTGCCATTAAACCGTTTTCTGATAATTTTTCATTATCTACGGGATGAAACCTGCGGTCAAAGGCTTCCAGATAACCGATATCATCCCTGCATTTTGTTTCTACCAGATCATATAGATCATATGCCAGCTTTAAAGCCTGAGGCTCCTTAGCGGCGTCATAATAAGAAGCTAAGGCATAGATTGCAAATGCCTGATTATACGTGTGTTTCGTTGTATCCTCTGGCTTTCCATCATAGGTAATAGACCAGTATACACCGCCAAATTCCTGATCTAAACAGGATTCCCTCAAGAACTCGTAAGCATGCTTCGCATGATCTAAACAGTCCTGATCTCCTGTGGTTGTATATGCATTGGTAAAGAACCAAAGAATTCTGCTATTTAATATCACACCTTTTATTGCTTCTTTGTGCAATTTCAAGTTAAAATCATAATATCCGTAATAACCACCGTTCTGATTATCTCTTAAGTTTTTCCAAAAAGGAATTATATTATTAACGAGACTATCCTTTACTTCCTTGATAAACATGATATATCCGTCCTTCCATAGTAAATTTGCATCTTTATTATAACATAACCAAATGCTAATACAAGCTGGGAAAGTGCTTTTTATGCACATTTCATGCATATTTTTTGTGCATTTATCGTGCATTTTAGTCTTATGCTATCAATAACAATTCCTGTTCAATTACATAGCTTTCACTTTAGTATACCTCGGGACTTATTTTTTATTATCAGTATGTACTTAATACTGTATGTCATAATTCTATAATGACACAAACCATTACTGATACAGCGCTGCATCGCCAAATCTGATAGACCGTGAACATATATAAGGGATATCTCATTTTTATAAAAGAGGTTTATTTGGACAAAATAATAATCAGGCTGCAAGGGCGTATCTAAACACCCTTGAGCCTGATTAAGTTCTATAATTTATGGATTTTATTCGTTGTTGCCGCTGACTCTATGATTTTAACCGGACTTTTAAATCATAAACCTGAATATCGTAAGGCTTACCAATCAATCATATCTATATCTGTTCATCCACTGTCAGACCTTTTAAGTCTTCCAAAAGCAAGTTTGCCTTATCTGCTGTGGCCTTCGCCTCCAGCTTAAGTTTTTCCCAGTCAATCTCCCGCTCCACAGTCTCAGTGGGTACTTCAGCATTGTTTGGTTTTTTTGCCTTCTTGGCCTCCGACTTTTTATTGGCGGCCTTAGCAGCTTCCTCCTGGGCTTTCTTGTCCTTATCTTTTACTTCCTGTGCTTTATCAGAATCATCCCCAATCTTATCGTCTATGGTATCTTTCGCTTCACCCACCAGTCCGTTTACTAATTCTTTGCTGGCGGACTCTAACAGGTCTTGGGATTCTTTCTTCGCATCAATGAGGGGGTGATATTTTACACGTCCCAGCTGTATTGATTCAATTGTCCTGTGTTCATTGAATATTTTATCGTTGGCCTTCGTAAGCCTTTGACGCCAGACCAACTCCATGTCATGATAATTCAGGGCTGCCTGCTGGTATTCTGTTAAAGGTCCCATATCCTTTAATCTTTCCTCTTCCTCCTTAGTAAGGGTGGAATTAGAAAAACCCATTCGGATATCCTTACTTTTCTCCAGAAGTTCCAAATCCTTTTGCTCATCGCTGTCAGCATCTATGCTGTAGGATTTTTGTAAATTCTGCTTTAACTCCCTCATGCGGTGTATCTCACCGGAGGCTTCATCAGCCTGCTTTGCAAATTCTTGGGCTTTATCCATGTGTTCCTCAACATTTTCATCAAGCTTTGTATCACCGGCAAAGGCATCTAATATGACCTGCATTGCAGTCTTTTGCATCTGTTCTTTTTTAGCCAGAAGATCATTTTGTCCGAGATTTAACTCTCCGGCAAAGATGGTACCTTTACCTTTTTTATCCTGTTTGTCATTCACACCGTCTTGCTTTACCTGCTTACTGCCATCCTGCTTTTCCCGGGTCTTATCATTCGTCGACACATTCTGATTACCTGCCCGGTTGTTGTCCTGTCTGCCTATTCTTACCATTGCTTTATTTATCCCCCTTTTATACTTGGTTTTTATCTGAGTTTACAAATAGATCTTTCCATGTTACCCTTGAAGTTTTTAGAAATATCCTTATGTTTTTTCCATTTCCTACCGTTATTATCGGCCAAGTAATAAAAGAACTTTACAATATTAAGAAAATTGTAACACTTTCGATGTGATTGGATTTCGCGGAGAAATTACAGAGCAACGTTTACGTGCTGTCACACTAATGACACCTTCCTCTCTAGTGTCCTGCACATCCTGCACGGAATGCTTTTTACAGGATAGTTCAGAGAACTTTCCTCGTAAAAAAAATACACTCACAATCCTTTCTGAATTTTAAGTGTATTTCCGTTGTTATAAATAGTTTAAAAGTGCTTTCGCCCATAGCTTACCATGGGCCTGTAATCCAGGTAAAGTAAAATGTGCGCTGTTTGCTATCCTGAGTTCTCCCTGCAGCGTATCACTGTCCGGTCCTTCCAGAATATCCTTCCCATTGCAGCAAAGCAGCTGTGCTGTCTTGATTGCGGTTTCCTTATCCCTTTCCGCTTTAGGGTGATAGGCTGCCCGCGCTACCATAAAGGGGATGTTCCATCCACTGTCTGTTCTTGTACGGCTGATTAAATCCAGTAACAGAGCTTTATACTTTTGCGTATCCGTAGCATACACCGCATCGGTTTCTCCCTGATGCCACAGTACCGCTCTTACTCCAAAGGCACCAGCCTTACTTACTGCACTTAGGAGCCTTTTATATTTTACCGTTTCCCTGCCAAATTCCTCCAGCGCAGCTCCCCCCCAGCCCGTTGCATAAAATCCAATGGGCATCTTTAACTGTTCGGCCAACAAATCTCCCACCGTTGGCCATATGGAACCGCCTTCTCCCATATCCACTTCCGGTCCGGCTTCACAGGGCTGGGGATCCCTGCAGGCTTCCCAGTTATGTGACCGGGGGTTAAAGCATGTCACCAGATTACTTTCTGCTTTTGTAAGTGCTTCACCAAAATTCAGAGAATTGGACTGCCCGCAGGTGATAAAGACTTCCCCGGCACCGATTCTGTCTATCTTATCTTCTTCCACTACCTTACCGGTTTCATCCACCGCCTCCATGAAAAGAGTAAACCAATCCCCTGCTGGCAGGGTCATACTGCCTGAGGCTGTTCCGGAATACAGTGTTAGATCGGTCCATTCCGAGATATAATCCTGACGCACCGCTTTTATACGGATTCTGCATACAGGTCTTGTATATAATACCTCCAATGGAATATGGGCGTAATTATTCCCATCTCTTTGGTAAACAGCATCATTAAAAGGTTTTGTAATTAAAGTACAGCGTGGTTTCATCTGACTCCTTCCCGAAATTCCTTACGCTTATTTTACAGCCAAAGTATTTCCTTATAAGATTTTTACCTGATATTGCAAACATTTTTCTGCATGAGGCTGCAAAGAGATAATATAGGGTTTCTCTGAGAATAGAGGTCCATCCTCCTCCATAGCTGGCAATCCATGCCAGGGTTCCAGGCACAGATACGGTGCCTTTTTTCTTCCAAAGGTCCATAAGGCAAGTACCGGAAACCCGTCATACCAAAAGCAGATTCCCCTGCCGCTATGCTTATTCTTTAGCATTAAGGAATGACTGGCAATTTGGTCAATGATCAGAGGACCTTTCTCAAATAAGTCATAAGACAGAGAAAGCGTGTCCTCTCCCACTAACAACTCCTCATACCACTCGGAGATAATGGGATCATCATTTGGCGGGAAGCAGGCCCGGACTGTAAGAGGTCTGTCAAATACAATCTCATAATCCTCAAAAACCTCCTGTTTAAAGACCGGGCATTGCACCCCCACATGTCCCCCGATATTAAAATACAGTTCCTCTTCCCCTTCATTTACAAGCTTATAAGAAGTCGTAAATCCACCTGGCACCAGTGTATGGGTAACATAAAAAGAGAAGCGAAAGGGATAGACTTGTCTGGTTTCTGCACTGTCACGGAGGACAAACGTTATAAAATGCTCACCGGTATCATAAATATCAAACTCGCCATTTCTTGCAAATCCGTGCTTTAACAGGGAATACTCTTTTCCCTGTATACAGGTCTTTCCGCCTTTTAAAGTCCCAATTATAGGAAACAGATGAGGAGACCGGCCGCTCCAATAACGATCATCTCCGTTCCACAAATATTCTGTCCCACTGCCGTCTCTGTAAGATATCAATTCGCCGCCCATGGTATCGGCCACTGCCTGGGCATCCTGATAATTTAACTTCACCAGCATAACTTATCCTCCGTTATCTATCAGTTAATATTCTCTAAATCGGCCTCAAAACCTTTCACCATTTGAAGAAATTGGTCTTTCTTCATTTTGTTACTGTTTATCAGGTAAATGTAATCATAGATGTTTGGAAGTTCCTTTAAGCCAAGGAATTCTTTGGCAAAAGCATGGGCAGCCACTTCACTGCTCCGCTGTATCCGCGCTTTCCTTGTGAAAAATGGCAGCTGCAGGGTGACGACTTCCTCTAACTGTTCAGCTACAAAATGCTGACTGGAATATTCCAGGTAATGAAAAAATTCATGGCTAAGGTGTATCTTTAAAGCTTCTTCATAGGTAAGGGTTTTTCTTTCCTCATACCCTGAGTTTTTAGCAAGTTCTTTGATGGAACCTTCATACAGCCAGATTTTCGTATGTTTTTTATCCATTTCAGCCTGAGCCCGGAACGATACCCCATAGGTTTTTTTGCTTTCTTTGATATACTCTATTTCAATCCGGTTTTCTTCACATAAAGCTAAAATATCTTTTCCCTGATAAGCTTTTGCCGCTTCTCTTCCGTGCCGTAAGGATTCTTTGATATAGTAAGCCAGTTTTTCTTTTGGTATTTTATGATAAAGTAAATCGTTGGATAATTCGCATAATGCCAAAACCTCGTCTTTTATCATGATAACCTCTTCCTTTTTTCGCCTTTTATGGACCTATAACTGTTATAAGCCAGTTCCAAAAACTGTAGAAATATACTGCCTGTATTATATCTAACTGTATACTGGCGCAGCACTGTTTGTAAACATCTTTCGTTAATATCCCATCTTGTCAGGTACTCACATTATTTCTTTTATTTATACGCAACAGCTATAATCTCTTCCTGGTCTGCCAGGGCTTCTGTTTCCACATTCAGAATGGAATAGAGCTGCTCAGCAGTCTGCATGCCTGTAAGATCCAGCATTTTTTCACGGTAAAATACAAATACCTTGGGGATGGTGGCATTGGCATCCGAATAAATGGTGTTTTCATCTAAAAACCGGTTGAATTCCGTTGTCCGGTTTCCTTTCATGAATTTGATGCTAAAAGCTTTTTCCTTCTTAAGTCTCACAACCCCTTCTCTGTCAGTGACACACAGGCTTACTTTCTTGGTGGAGAAAATCCCCAATATTTTTTTCTTTGTTATTGCCTTGTATACATTCCAGCGACCTGTTTCAAACAAAAAGGAAGTATCCTCTGGCTGAACTCCCAGGGCTTCTGCTGATATAACCTGTAACTGCTCTTTGCTTATATCAGAGGAACTTAAGTCCTTTTGTCTCAGTTCCGTTGCACCGGTGGCGATGGCTCTTAATATATTCTTCTGGGAATCAATTTCTATGGAAACGTCTACCGTATCTTCTTTGGCACCAGACTGGACTATTTTCTCTATAATATCCAATCGGATCTTTTTAATATCTTCATCCGTAGGATTTACAATGGTTCGTTCAAACTGTTCCCTTACCATGGCAAGGGCAACTCCTATGGTTGAAATGTAAGGAGCATTTTTAGCAAGCTTCCATTTAAAACCCATATGCTCTGCCAGGGCATTCACTACAACGGCACCGCTTCCGCCGCCGCCGACTAAAGTGATGAACTTCCGGTCCAGTTCATATTCTGATACTAATTCGTTTACTACTGTCTCTAACTTCTTTAGAGCCAGTTTCATTACCTGACCTGCCGCTTCTTGGGCACTGGTTCCAAGATAATCGCCAAGCACCTTCCAGGAGGCTTTGGTACAGCTGTCATTTCCTCTTGCATAATCCCCTTCCGGAATATAACCAAGAAGATTGGCTGCCCCGGCAAGAGTATAGGAATATTCCCCGCCATCCTGTGCTTTAACTAATACATATTCTGCCGGATCATCTTTTCTTGGACTTACAAATTTCACTTCCCCGCCGGTTATGACTCCGTCGTTCTGGAAGCATTCATATTCTACACCGGCAATATGAGCGCTTCTTGGCCCGATATCCACGATTTTTTTATCTCTGACCCGGACCATACTGCCTCCGGCAACACCTAAGGTCCTTACATCCAGGGACTGCAGATATGTCTTATGTCCCCCTACCTGGGCATATTTAATCATTACCTTTCCGTTTTTAATTACGGAGATATCCACACTGGTTCCCCCTACTTCAAAGAAAATACCTTCTGATATTTTTTCGTACATAAGGGCCCCGGCTACTCCAGCCGCCAGACCGGACAACATGGTAAGTATAGGTCTTTTTCTTACTTCATTGATGCTCATGACACCGCCGTCACAGCGCATAATCATTAAATTGGACTTAATCTTCATATCCAAGACAGCCTGCTCCGTCATATTGGCTGTCTCCATCATTTTCGGAATCAGACTGGCATTAACAACGGCGGTCCTGGTTCTCATTTTTAATCCATAGAGCTGGGATATTTCGTGTCCCCCGGTATAGAATAAGTTCTTATCCTCTGCCTTTTTCATAACCTTTAATTCATCTTCCGGATCATCAACACTGTAGGCCCCAGAGGCCACAATGACTTCTGATTTTTTTGACAGCAGCTCTTTTATAGCCGCTTCAATGGACTGATCATTTAGATCTTTGGTATCAATAAACGTATGATTGGAGCGCAGGTACTTTCCCGGTGCCAGTTCAATATCTTCTACATTGGTTTCATTCTTAGCACTTCTGGCATCCATTCCGGTACCCATACCGATTACTCCAACCGATGCCACATCACCTTCAAGCAGGGCATTGGTGGCTTGGGTGGTTCCGTGGGCGATAAATACCACATCCTCCGGTGAAATACCGTTTTCCTCCATCAGCTCCGATATGATTTTTACTATCCCTACCGCAACACCTTCCTTATGGGTCGTAGGTATTTTCCGTTTCGCCATAACTTCATAGGTATCATTATCAATAAGTACTGCGTCTGTAAAGGTACCGCCGACATCAATACCGATTCTAACTTTTTTTCTCATGTTTTCGCACCTCTTTTTGGGTCTATCGATACTTACCGTATCTTTTATTGTGTTAAAGGGTTACTGATTTATCTATATAATAAACGTAATAAATACTGTTATTTTCCTGTTCATTGATAAAACAAAGGACTTCCATAAAATTGGTATTCACTGTATTTATTTTGAACTTGTGTTTATGTTTTCAAGGATCCGCTGTCGGAAGACAGCTTTTTACCCAGCTTTTCCCGTAAGCTGTCTTCCTTCGGCAGATAAATAACTTTTAATCAAGGTGTCTTAGCTTTTACTCACCTTTTATAAAATTCCTGTCACTGTAAATCAACATTTTTTAAAGCACTATAATGTTATAATAAAACTTGCTGCAATTAAACCAACAAAGGTAGATACCATAATCCAGATAATGGTCTTTTTGGTAAACTCATTGACATCGGTTTTGGTGAAATCAGCTACCCATACATTATGGGAATTGGTTGGATCACAAACTGCCTGTACATTGGAATCCAGTCTTAAGGCTACCATGGCAGCGATGGGGTTCATGCCGCTGGCTGCAAGCAAGGCTACGATACCACTTCCTAATCCCCATACATTAAGAGGTCCGCGGTAAATAGCAAGAGGAGATAACACTCCAAAGATCAAGATAAAGAGTAATTTGTTGGTAGGTATAATACCTTTAATCAAGGGTTCCAGTACGGTAGCTACTTCAGGTGCCATAACCGCTTTTAAAACCATACCAATTCCGATCATAAGAGCTGCAGCGCCTGCGGTTTCCTGTATTCCTTCTACAAAGGCACTGGAGATAACCTGTACCGCATTCTTTGGTGTAGCCAGAATTAATGTTACAAGTATTCCGATTATAATGGAAGAAACTAATGGTAAATGCCAAACAAATACAAGTACTACTGGTATTATTGGGCTGATTAAAGCAATGGAACGTACATTCTTTTCCGATGACAGATCACCGGCTGCAGGCATAGCCCAGGCTTTTCTGGTTTTATTACCGAATTTGGTAAATATAATAATCATTACAAGTGCCACAATAATTAACGGAATACCGCAAAGCAGGGAATAAGAAGTAACTGTCTCCTGAGGAAGACCTAATACATCAATATAAACTGCCAGTGTGCTGACACTGAAATTAACGCCGATACCATTGGCTAATAATAATACGGTACCAGCCACCATAGGGCTTAATCCGGCACTAATCATAATAGGTACAATGATAGTACCAACTAAGATAATCATTCCAAGCCCGTTAGAAGCAGCAAAAATAATAGAACATACTACCAAGAACACCAAAGCGATGGGCAGGGGTTTATCTCCAGCCATCTCTGCCGCCTTGCGGATAATAGTACGTGTAACCCCAACTTTAGACAACACCTTGCCAAAAAATCCTCCGAAGAAAAGTCCTGCAATTGCAGTGCTCATCCTCATGGCACCCGCTTCCACTACATCAGCGGTAATGCTGAATTCCCCTCCCTTAAAAGGAATCCCTGCTATGAATGCAATTCCCACCGCCATAATAGGCAGTGCCAGAAGTGTAGGTAATTTGCGGGCCATCATCAATGCGACCATAAGCGCAAATAAACCAAGAATTCCAATAATCTGTAAAGTCATAAAAAATCCTCCTTCTATTTATTCATGGCTGTATCAGGCACTCTGCCTGCACCGCCTATGACTTTCAATATTCTGCGGTACAGTTTGTCTTACCCTTCAAGGCAAAGATCCAGATATGCGTTTTGTACCCTTAACTCTTTCTGTAATTCTTTTATGTTAACGTTTTTGGTATCCACATTCTGTTTTGCAGCCAGCGCTCCGGCCAGTCCGGCGGCCTGCCCCAGGGCACCTGCGGTAGGTGTGGTTCGTATTGCTGCCTGGGCTTCAAACGTGGCAGAAACACATCTGCCGGTCACCAAAAGGTTCTTGATCTCATCACATACCATTACCTCATAAGGGATGCTGTAATAAGTACCCGGTTCCGATATAAATGAGCTGTCTGTTCCCTCCCCTTTCGGATTATGGATGTCAATGGGGTAGGCGGAATGTACAATTACGGAATCAAAACTCTTCCGCTTCAGGATATTCTCAGCAGTCAGGGTATACTTACCTCTTAACTGCCTGGAACCCCGGATGCCAACCGAAGGTCCTGTAAATTCCAGGACAGCCTTATGAAAGCCCGGAATCTTCTTTTTTAAGAAGCGGTCTAATTGTTCGCACTGCTTCCTGCCCGTGATTTCCGCTTCCGACAGGCTTACGGCATCGGTTCCATCCTGATTTAATATCCTTGTAGTATTTACAATGAACTCACCGGGAGTATTGGTCTCAAAACACAGAATTTCTTCCCTTTGGATATCCAGCTCTCCCATGTCTCTGGCTTCCTTAAATTCTTTGGTAAACCCGGCAAAGGAAAGCCTGACCGTCTGGTACATAAGGTCAATGTTATGAACCATCCGGGGGAACTCCTCCTTATGCACTTTAATATGTTCCCTTAGTGCCTCTGCATCCACATTACAGTATTTCATATTCATGGTCATGGGCTGCATGGCTCCGTCACTTTCCCTTCCTTTGCTTACCGGCGCACCTGCAAAGGCAGCAACATCCCCGTCACCGGTGGCGTCAATATAGACTTTACCTTTTATTTCATTAAGACCGTCTTTATTGCAAAGAGTCAGGGACTTTATACTTCCTTCTTCTGTCTTTGCTCCACCAATAAAGGTATGAAATAAAATATCGCAGCCGGCTTCTTTTACCATCTCATCCAGTACGATCTTTAGACCTTCCGAATGAAAGGGCGTCAGGTAACTGATATACTGAGTCGTGTCCTTAATATGACCGGGGCTGTAACCTCTTTGTACCATGCGTTCCACGATTTCTTCCATGATTCCCTTTATAACCTGCTTCTCCCCAGCATGAAAGGTCATCATCGGTCCTACGCCGCAGCCGGTAAGACTTCCGCCAAGATATCCGCTTTGTTCTATAACTAAAACGTCAGCCTGACTTCTTCCTGCTGCAATTGCCGCAGCAGCACCTGAAACACCTCCACCGGCTATTACTACATCATATAGCTTGTCGTAAACACCCATCTTTCGCTTTTTACCTCCTGATTGATATTGATCTTTCAACTATTTACTTAATCAGTAAATACTTTTGTTTATGAAAATAATTTTCTTGTTTTTCATATTATTGAATATTATTTTCATATTCTTTGTTCATTTCTAATAAATTTTCTTATATATAACCCGCTTTTATGTTATAATGCTAGCATGCATTTCATTTTATGTCAATAGTATTGACGTATATTTTTATATTTTTTGATGTTTTTTGAAAATGATTTTCACAAAAATGGTTTCCGTTTGCTTTTTAAATTCCATTGTAGTATAATATGGAATATTAAATAAAAGGCAGGGTGTCTTTCGATGGTGTCAAATGTTATCTCTAAAATCGTTTCCATGCAGCATAATTTTACCATGAGTGAAAATGAAATCAGTCAGTATGTTATTAATCATCCGGATCTGGTTGTTTCCAATACAATTACCACAATTGCAAAAGAAACCGGCACCTCCGAAGCCAGTATTAACCGTTTCTGCAAGAAAATCGGTTACAAAGGTTTTAACGGTTTTAAAATCGCCCTTGCACAGGAAAACTTCTATAATAATGTTATGAAACAGAATTCCTACTCCGGTGACAACGGTTTTATTTCTTCTGTAACCGCCGATTACAGGCAGATGCTTATGAACACTTCCGCTATGCTGGATGAGAATACGGTAACAGAAGCGGTTGCAGGTATACAGGCCGCTAAGAATATTCATATATTTTCCCTGTCCAACATAGCTTTAATCGCCAGGGAACTGCAGTTTAAATTTGACCAGGTAGGAATCCGCTCCAAAACCTCCACGGATATTATTGATATGCGGATAGAAGCCAGTAACATAGCTCCGGGAGATTTATCCATATTTATCGCTCCTACCATTATGATGCGGGACATCTACCAGATTGCCAATGCTTCCCTGGAACGCGGAGCGAAAAATCTTACCATAACCAGTTATGATTCCCCAAAACTGGGTGACATATCTGATTATAAGTTTATTATTTCTGATAAGATTGTGGCAAATAATTCTGTATCATTATCCAACAATCTCATGTTTTTATACGTAATCGATATTATATATACTGCTTTGCTGGGAAGCGATAAAGCCCTGAGACAGAAAAAATTAAACAGTGATGCAATTCTTAATAACTTCCAGATGATGGACGCTTATGGTTATGATTATTAATTGAAAAAACAGCGCTTGCAGGATGAACTTTCCTAACGAAAAATAGACCGCTGCAAATTTTAATAATTACTTTAAAGTAATTAATTCGAATTTGCAGCGGTCTTTATATAATCCGAAAGTGTCAAGACAACTATATCTATACAACTTTCTTTATAACTATTTTTTTCTATTCAACTATTTTATATAGTAATAGTATACAGATATTTCTATTTACTACTATTAACATACAGATAGTTCTATATACTATTACTATACAGATAGTTCTAAATTCCATTACTATACAAATATTTCTATTTTCTTTTTTCTATATTAATATTTCCAGTTTGTTTTTTCTATATAAATATATCTAGATACTATCTTTCTCTACTGTATCTGTTACTTCCTGTTAGCCGGTTCAATATTAATGCTCTTTCCTTTGATCTTAGCGTCCTTCATAACCTGAATCACGTCAGATGCATACTCTCTTGGCACTTCTACAAAGGTATATTTGTCATACATATCAATAGAACCGATTAATTTGCCGGGCATTCCGGTTTCACCGGCAATAGCACCTAAAATATCTCCCGGTCTGGTGTTCTGCTTTTTGCCTATATTAATAAAGAGTCTGACCATACCAGCTTCTGCTCCGGTATCGCCGTAATCCTCATAACTTGCTTTTTCTTCAATCTGCTCGTTGTCTTCACCCATGGTCATCTTAAGGAAGGCTGCCGCAATATCAAGGGAGGTGTAATCTTCCACATTCACACGGGATTCAATAATTTCTACCATCTTTGCTAAATCTTCCGAAACGATAATGTTATTGACACGGTCTAAAATCTTCTCAGCCTTAACAGCCGTCACATCATTAATAGAAGGAATGGGCTGAGCAATAATCTTAGTCTTGCAATATCTCTGGATATCCTTTAATTTATATACTTCCTTGCCTACTACCAAGGTAAAAGCCCTTCCGGTACGACCTGCACGTCCGGTACGGCCGATACGGTGAACATAATATTCATCATCCTGGGGAACATCATAGTTAAAAACTGCTTCCACATCGTCTACGTCAATACCTCTTGCGGCAACATCCGTAGCTACTAAAATTTCTGTTTTGCCGTTACGGAAACTGTTCATGACACGGTCACGTTGCTGCTGCTTTAAATCACCGTGAAGTCCCTCTGCAAAATATCCTCTGCCCTGAAGCACAGATACCAGCTCATCCACCTGTTTCTTCGTATTACAAAACACCAGGGAAAGCTTCGGGTCATACATATCGATTAGACGGCATAAAACTTCTTCTTTATTCTTTGGCTTTACTTCATAATAATACTGCTCAATCTTAGGTACGGTTAATTCTTTCTTAACCACCTTAATAATTTCCGCATTCTTTTGGTAGGTTCTTGCAATATCCATAATGGGCTTTGGCATAGTAGCGGAAAATAATACAGTCTGTCTTTCTTCCGGTACATCCTTTAATATGGTTTCAATATCTTCACGAAAACCCATATTTAACATCTCATCGGCTTCATCCAGTACAATCAGCTTTACTTCATCAAATTTAACAGTCTTTCTTCTCATATGGTCCATAACACGACCGGGGGTTCCAATTACGATTTGGGTACCGGCTTTTAAGGAACGAATCTGCTTGGAGATTTCCTGTCCGCCGTAGATTGGAAGTACTTTTATGCCGTGAAGGAAGGTAGCTAATTTTCTGATTTCATCAGCGATCTGAATGGCTAATTCTCTGGTGGGACTTAATACGACAGCCTGTAAATGTCTATTTTTAGGATCAATTGCCTGTAACAGGGGAATTCCAAAAGCAGCGGTTTTACCGGTTCCTGTCTGAGCCTGCCCCACAATATCCTTACCGGATAACATAATGGGAATCGCATTGGCCTGTATCGGAGATGCTTCTTCAAATCCCATTTCAACGATTGCCTTTAATATCGGTTCACTAATTCCTAATTCCTCAAATTTCGTTGTCTGCATTCTTATTTCGGTTCCTTTCTTTCTAAAAGCTCTTTCTTATTTTATCCTGGTTACGGAGGATTAAGTCCAAGATTTTTAATCCTCCCCTAATATGTTTACCCGTAACAAAAGAGTCTTTGTAGACTCAAGCACCGGCAGTTATGATTTCTTAAAAATCTTCCCAGTGCAGCATGTGCATCCATAACAGAGTGTTTTATATGAATAGGAAAACTCCTATTGCATAAAAAAAGCTCTTGGCCTTTTTTGGACAGAGAGCTTAAATATATAATGTATGAACTATACTATTCTTAAACTATTCCTATGCTCCAGATGCTTAATCCAGATAAATATACCAACCGTATTATAACACGGTAAATTGGTTTCGTCAATTATTTTCTTAAAATAATATAATTATAGAAATTTTTCTGTAAATTCAAAAAATTCCATCTATTTTAAACTTATCCTTTTACCGCTCCGGCAGCGATACCATTAATAAATTGCTTTTGCAAAACCGTAAACATAATAATCAAAGGAAGTGCACTTAAGACACAGGCTGCAAATAAAATATTCCATTGGGCCGGATTTTCCCTGTCCCCTAAAAACTGTATCATACCAACCGGCAGGGAATACTGGGCAGATTTTGAGATGAAAACCATAGGAAAGAAATAATCATTCCAAATCCACAAGGACTGGGTAATGACTACGGAAACCGTTGCCGGTTTTAACAAGGGGAACACAATACTTTTATACCGCTGCCAAAGATTAGTACCATCTAAGTACGCGGATTCCTCCACCTCTACCGGGACTCCCTTTAAAAATCCCGTAAATAAAAAGGTTGAAAAAGGAAGGCTGCAAGTAATAAACATAATCATGGGGGTAAATCTGTTGTTCGGAATATTTAAGTTTCCAAACATTTGGGCAATTGGCACAATTACCATCTGGGCAGGAATTACCAAACCCGCGATGAAGAAATAGTACAATCCTTTACTAAGTCTGGCTTTAATCCTTGCAATAGGATATGCTGCCATAGAAGATATTAATACAATAATCAGGACAGAACCACCGGTGGTCATAATACTGTTTAATAACTGCTTTGGATAATTCATTTTTTGAAACGCTTTTATATAACTATCCAGGGAAAATTGAGAAAACAGATTTAGTGGTGACTGCATATTGCCCGGTTCACGCAGGGAACTGGAGAATACGATTAATAGTGGTGAAATAATCACGATGCAAAAGAGGATCAGTAAAATGTATATAAGAAATATAGAAAGGGAAAACTTTTCGGTCTTTTCTTTTTCTTTATATGAATTCTTTTTAGCCATTATAATTCCACCTCTTTCTTATTTAAAAACACAAGCATAAATATGGTAATTGCTATTATAACGATAAAAGATACTACGGAGAACGCACTTGCCTTACCCATCATCTGGTCGGTAAAGGCGATTTTATATATGGTAAACATCAACGTGTTTGTAGATTTACCGGGTCCCCCATTAGTCATAATAAAGGAATAGTCAAAAGCTTTCAGGCCGGCAATTACATTTAATATCATGTTAATGGTTATAGTCGCTGAAATAAGAGGTATTTTAATCTTTCTAATAAGCTGCCACTCCGTACAGCCGTCTATCTTTCCTGCCTCGATCAAACTGTCGTCTACGGTCTGAAGACCTGCAAGATATATAATCATAGTGGTACCAAAGCCTTTCCAGATATCAACGGTCGATATACCAAAAAGTGCTGTTTTATAATTACCCAGTATGTTAAAAGAAGAACCGTCCAACCCGATTAAATTCATAATAGAAGCAATCATGCCCGAATCCGGCATATATACATAAGACCAGATAAACCCTACTACGATCGCACTGAATAATGCCGGTATATAAGCCGCGGTACGGAAAAATCCTTTTCCCCGTAACTTAAGGTTAAGTAACAGTGCCATAACCAGACCAAGAAGATTACTGCCAATAACAATGGTAATTGCATAAACTAACGTATTCTTGATAGAGTTAATTAGTGTACCCTCTTTCAATAAAGTCAAATAATTCTTAAATCCTACAAAATCATAATTATGGTCAATTCCGTTGAAATTCGTGATGCTGTAATAGAACAATTGAAATACCGGTATTACCCAAAAAATTAAGAACAGTATCAAGGCCGGTAATACGAATAGATACATCCTCCTTGGAAAAACTAACGAAAGAATACCGGATGATTTTTTCTTTTTTTTCATAGCTCCTCCTTAATGGAACGGGAGGCTGCAAAATAACTGTCTATATAAGGCTTCCAGTTATTTTGCAGCATACCCTGTTTATTTTTCGGCATTCAGTTCTTCAAATTTTGTCTGCATACCTTTTACAATGTCCTCTACTGTAGTACCCTGTCCTCCGATGCTTTCACTGAATAAGGTTTCCATTTCAGTTTCCGTACCGGAAGGCCAGCCCTGATTGCACCAATAGAAGGATTTTCCGTCATTATATAAATCCAGGAAGTTTTTAAACAGTGGATTTACTTTATCAGAACCATATCCATAAGTAACGATTACCTTACCGGAATCTGCATAAGCTTTATAAATATCAGATTCTCCGTCAAACCATAAATCCAGGATTTTTTTACATTCCTCTTTATATTTGGAACCGGAATACACCGCAGGTCCAGCACCCATAGCCATGGAAGCGTAGGTTTGTTCACCTACCGCATTACCTGGTAACGGGAAGTATCCTCTTTCAAAATCAACTGCACCTTTTGCCTGAATCGCTGTTGCATTAAAGGAACCGTCAAAGGTCATTGCAGCTTCTCCGTCTACAAACTTCTGGATTGCCTGCTGCGCACCAAGTCCAAGGGAATTCGAAGCAATATAACCTTTATCATATAAAGTCTTATACATCTCAAGTACCGTATCCCAGATTCCCTTATCGGTAAATTTCGTCTCTCCGGTCCTTAACTGGTCGTCATAGGAGGGATTATTAGGATATACTTTATTTGCCGCCAGCTGGTATAGACCAAACTGCATAACATACATGTCTTTGTCACCCATTACAATCGGCTGGATACCGGCATTCTTTAAGGTTTCACATGCCTTTAAGAATTCCTCCCAGTTTGTCGGTACGGATAATCCGTTGGCATCAAACATATCCTTATTATAATAAGTACCAAGCATAGTAACCCCACCGGGTATACCATATACTTCATTGTTATATTTAAAGGACTCTAACCCTGCCTCCCCTACTTTATCCATTACTTTAAGGTCCGTTAAGGGCTCTAAATATCCTGCTTTTGCAAGACCGATTACCGAATTTGCTCCTGCATACTTAGGCTGAACCAGGATAAGATCAGGGCATTCTCCAGAAGCCAGCTTTGTTTTTAAAGAAGTATAATACTGGTCATCGGGAAGCTTTGTCACTTCCAGTGTAATGTTTGGGAATGCATCATGTACAAGTTTTGGAAGAATTTCTGTTTCAAAATCATTCTCTGCTGTAGTTCCCGAATACATCATTGTAATAGTAATATTTTCTTTGCTGCCGCCTTTGTCACCACTGCCGGTATTGGTATTCGAGCCGGTGTCAGTGCCGTTGCCGGATGACGTACTTTTACAGCCGGTTAAGGCAGACACTACCAGTATACCTGTTAAGGCCAGTGTCAGGATTTTTTTAAGTTTCATAAATTAACCTCCTCAAATTAATAAATGTTTTTTGTTGCTGATATGATAATATCATACCTTTAGTGCATTTTTGTTGGAACATGAAGTATACTATTGTTGGATTTATGATTCTATATTAAGAATTGATTTTTAGAAAAGTATTTCAATCCATATTTTGTGCAAAATTGACTTTTTGGCACTTGATTCTAATTAAATGTTTGACAAAGTTTCTGTTCCACATTAAAGTTATAATACAAGCAGCACATTTTAGAAAGGTTGCCACACTAAGTATCTTTCACACATTCTTATTTGTGGCAGTATCCCAGGCCAGCCTGGGATATGCAATGGGTGTAAACGTTGTGAAAGAAATTTATAATGAGAAAGGTTGCCACACTGAGTATCTTTCACACAATTCTTATTAGTGGCAGTATCCCAGGCCAGCCTGGGATATGCAATGGGTGTACATCATGAGCTTAAGAAAAAAGTTCTTTTTAATTTTTATGCTGATTTCCAATCTGCCCATCTTAATTATGACCATTTATACCTATAACCGGTATACTTACCTGATTAACCGTCAGACTACCCAGGTTGCAGACAGTATTGTGGAAAATGCTTTGTCCACTGCCAATACGACCTTGAGTAATATTAAGCACATCTCTGAGCTGTTTAACTTTGATGCCGGAAGCAAAGAATCCATTGTTAGTGAACTGCATAAATATACCGGCAGTAAAAGGGATTATACCACTTATGATGTATTTAATACCAATAACAATCTTAAATTAATCTGCCAAAACCTTATTTTTAATTCCTCTTATATCAACGGTATTTTTGTCTTCACTCCCAGCGGTGAAATTTTAGGCTACGGCTATGGCGGTAATATTGATATCCGGTACGGGTATAACCCGGTTAATGCCAAATGGTACAAGCAGACCCTTAAATTAGAGGGAAAAACCTATATTGACGGAATACGCTCCAAAGAATATATTATTAACTCCAAACCCTCTATTTCTTTTTCCTCTGCAATATACGATGTTTATACAAAGGAATTTTTAGGGGTGCTCTTAATCGATTGTTCCCCCAAGGTTTTTGATTTATCTACCGTTAACACACTGCCGGATACCGCTTTATTATCCATTGAGCAGGGTAATCAGATTCTATACAGCAATATCGATACTCTGGCAAAGGATTTTAGCTATAAGAATTCCATTAAATATAACAAGAAACTGGACTGGAATAATTTATCTTTCGTGGCTGCATTTAATACAGTAGGACTTTACAGAGAGTTTAATTCCACCAGACTTACCTTATTTGCTATTTCTATCGTCTGTGCACTGGTTTTTATTATTATCTCCATTTTTCTCTCCACCTCCTTAACTAAGCCAATTATCCACTTAAGTAAAAAGATGTCGGTCCGGGGTGGTGATCATACGGTTGATAAGGAACCTTATCTGAACCGGACCGATGAAATCGGTATCCTTTATAATGAATACCAGCGGATGATTGAAGAATTAAATCTCTACATTAAGAACGAACTGGAAAATAAACTGATTACTCTGGATTCCCAGATGAAATCCTTAGAGGCCCAGATTAATTCCCACTTTTTATATAACACCTTAGAATCCATTAACAGTATCGCAGAAATTGAAGAGGTTGAAAGTATCAGCACCATGTCACTGGCACTTGGGGATATGTTCCGTTACAGCATTAAAACCACCAGCGAGCTGGTAACCATAGCAGATGAGCTAAAACATGTTAAGGATTACAGTTCTATTCAACAGATACGTTTTGATAACCGGTTTGAACTGCGCTTACTGATACCGCCTGAAATGTATTCCTTAAAGATACTAAAATTAGTACTCCAACCCATTGTGGAAAATGCTTTCTATCATGGTCTTAAGTATTGCAGTGCGGGAAGTCTCATAATCTTAAACGGATATGTAAAACAGGATATGATTTACCTGTCGGTTTTTGACAACGGTACCGGTATGACCCCAGAACGTCTGGAAGAACTGAATAAAAGTCTTCTTGAAAAAGCACATTTTACAGAACTTGGTCATAGAAACAAGCAAAGTATCGGTTTAAAAAACATCCATACACGAATTCAGCTTTATTATGGGGAAGGCTATGGGATGCAGATACAAAGCCAGCAGAATTACGGTACTACCATAACCTTAAAGGTACCGCTTTTAAAGGGAGGAGATTAACTATGTATACGTATATTGTGGTAGATGATGAATCCTTAATCCGAAAAGGAACCATCAAAAAATTAAGCTCTATTTCAGACCGGGTAACCTGTATCGGGGAAGCCTCTAACGGCAGGGAAGCCCTGACGCTAATTGAAGAACTGAATCCAGATATTATAATAACGGATATGAATATGCCGGTTATGGACGGCGGCGAATTTCTTCCGGAAATCACAAAGAAATATCCGGATAAGCACATTATTGTAATAAGCGGATATAAAGATTTTGAATATACCAGACATGCCATTAAGGCAAATGCCGTGGACTATATCTTAAAGCCTTTCCGTAAGGAGGATTTAATCGAGTCTGTTGAAAATGCCCTCCGGCTCATTGAAGATTCCACCCTAATGCAAAAGCAGCTGGTTTCGAATAAAGCAGAGAAGGAGAATGCCCAGTATGATTATGACATTACCATGCTAAAAAACAGTATCCTTGGCTATCATACCACCGAACTACGCTTAACCTCTGAGAAGCTGAATTTCATTAATGATACCCATAATCTGGTTTTAGTGACCCTCCACTCGAAATCTCCCCTGACAGAAGAAACCCTCCAAAGTTTCCTGAAGGAAAATGGTTTTGGAGATTTGGCTCTTTATTTACAGCATATCCATAATCAGAATCTGGGCTTTATGATATTATTTATCCCACAGCGATCGGCTCTTGGGACCAGGGATCTGTGCAGTCAGGTTATTCGGAGCCTGTCCTCCCTTTTTGCTGCGAGTCACACTATAACCTCCTTTGGCGTTAGTGAAAGCCATAGTTCCCTGACAGAACTTAACGAAGCTTTTATGGAAACGGTGAAGGCTCTAAATCATATGGAGGTAAAAGAACAGGGAAAGACATACTTCTTTAACCAGATTACGAATACTTCAACCCTTGCCATTGAATGGACACGCTCTGAGGAATTAATGTTCCGTATTGAAGCTGGTATGACGGAGGAGATTTCCTCCCTTTTAGAGGATTTATTCCATTATATCACCGAACTGCCCACCTGCACCCTTTATGATGCTAAAAACTACTTATTTGCCCTGGCTGACCAGACGAAATTAATTATGACCAGATATTTTGACCAGGTTGATCCAAATTCCATTAACTCCAGCGTTCAGAATATTCTTAATACCATGTTCAGTTTGAAGGAAATTAAGGAGTATTATCTCCAGTTTTTTACCAACATCTCAAAAATTCTGGCGGAGAAAAGTGTTTATGCTACGGATAACACCATAGAGAAAATGAAGATTTATATAGAACGAAATTACCAAAAGGATTTAACCATAGAGTTTATTTCTTCCCTGCTCTATATGAACCGCAGTTACTTAAGCCATCTTTTTAAAGAAAAAACCGGTGATACCTTTATTAATTATGTAAATTCCGTCAGACTTTTAAAAGCAAAACAACTGTTAAAAGACACGGATAAAAAACTATACACCATTGCAAAAGCCGTAGGCTATGATAATGTTAAGTATTTTTTCCGTGTCTTTAAACGTTATGAGAAAGTAACACCCGAACAATACCGAAGTAATTTCAGGCAATAAGGGTTGTTATACTATGTGCCGTGGTAATAGTGTGCTGTAAATAAAGTACTGTATACATGGCACCGTTATATGACACTGTTACATGAGGCACTGATTAAGAAGTGGTTCAAGTGTGTATTCCAGTTCCTTTTATTTGAGACCACCAACAAGGAATAAAGTCCGGTTGCCGGGTATGGTAAAGGATATTTCATACCCTCCCCTGCTGGACTTTCTTGCAGCCGGACGACTTATTTCACCTGTTTCAGGATTATAAAGTTCAGGCTCTGAGGTTACATCCACCCAGACCGTTAACTCTTCCTCCTTTTCATTGTAATTAGTAAAATTATAGATTCTCTCCTTATCCTTAATATAACGGGATACCCCTACTCCGTAGACTCGTTCTCCGTCATGGATATAAGGATCAATTAATCTGGCCGGGTAACTGGATAAACTATGTGCCATTTCGTCTACCCCTTTACGGATTTCAAAGGGAAGCTCTACCGTATCCTGGCAGTAACGAATTAAGGCAGATATCTTATCAAAGGTTATATGCTTTGTATTGTCAAGATCTGGCAGCTTTTCAGTCCTCATATGGGAACCATCTTTTGCAACCACCTCTTTCAGCTCGGATTCATAACTTAGGATACAGCCGCCGTTCTCAGAGAATTCATTCAAGAGCCTGACCATGTCCACTGTAAGGATTTCCGTTAACGGCAGGATAAAGACCTGAAAGCGTTCTTTTGATAAGGTGTTAACCAGTTCTTTTCCTTCTACTCTGAAATTGCAGGCAGCATCCCCATGTAAAATATCATAATCCAGATTTTTATCCGTAAGACCGTTGCACAAAAGCTGGAACTGATTATCAATAAACTTAGCCCGCTCCTCCTTAATCCAGGGTCCTTCCTTCCAGAAACCAGTCTTAACCGTAAGGTCCGGTTCAAAATAATTCCAGAAGGTCTCCATTGGGGTATACACAAGGATTTCCGCCTCATGTCTGCCGTCACTTAATAGTTTCATCATACGGTTAGCCATTTTTACATAGCCCGGCATATAATCCCAGTATTTCCACTGGTAAAAATAAGAGGGCGGAAAGTCCTTGCTTCTTTCGTCTCTTATGGAGTAATAGAAACCATGCATAATAATTAAATTAATTCCCTGCTGAAACAGCCAGTTAGAGATACGTACCATATCTTCATAGGTTATATCCCAGCCGGAGGCGCCGAACGCTTCACAGGCAATACGGCTCTTACCGTAACTATGGCAGGCACTTACTGCAAATTTCGCATCCAGGCTTCCGATACCATTTCCCAGATGATCGATTGCAGGTACGTGAAAATACTGATATCCCCGAAGCATATCCCCCCCAAAATAGGATTGGGCAGCGATCGTCTCTTCCCCCAGAAAATGTCCCATTGACTTCATATTATGCTGATTACACCAATCATAAACCTGTTTAAAAGTGGCTTCGTTATAAAGGTCTGATATGACATCATAATAATCATAACGGAATTTATTAGACCGGCCGGTTTTGCGGATTAATAATGGTAAGAAGGGCAGCATATCATAGCCTTTTCTCTTTAAGAATTCCTCCGGCAGGGTTTTCGTCCAGGGCATGGCATTGCAGAACCTGGTTTCATCCATAAAGATACCGGATATGATTTTACCGAATTCCTCCCCCATTTGTTCTAGATATTTTTCATGGGTTTTTTCAATAAATACGCCAATGGCTTCTTTGCTTAGATAATCCACGCATAACTTTCCAACCGGCTCGTACTCATCGACTGCCACATAAACTTTTATTATGTCTGTTTCTTTTTGGGCTGTAAAGTTATATGGGTTTTCCTGAATCATGAGGTCTTCTATTTTGTCACCGGTGAAGGCCGAAACCGCAATATAATTCCTTCCAGTTAAATCCAGTACAAAACTTTCATTTTCCTTTAAGTGTATGGTTTCAAACTGTAAATAATGCTCCCGGTATTTTTCCTCCAGGGTTATTGACCAGGAACAGTTTCCGCTTGGCCAGTTATTTTCATCATAAAGCCAGATTTTCTGTCCATTTTCCTTGCAGTTTTCTATTACACTTTTTATCCGGTCGAACCAATCCTGACTGAGATATTCATTTTGCAGTCCAAACCTGGAATGGACCACCGGCTGGTTTGCAGAAATCCGCTTCATAATTGCTAATTGTTCTTTTGTTCTCTCATCCGTTATTTCGTCATTCCAAAACCAGAAACCGGATACGCTGTAATCCGGGTCCGTGATGGGATTTAGGAAAAATTCTTTATCCATGGGCATACTCCTTATTATTTTATTGTAACGACTTATCTGCCAGGAAAACGCTGACGCACCAACAGCAATTTCATTTGAAATGGTACTGCTGTCTCTTGCCCTCCAGACTTTTTGTTTCATAGGAATTTCAGAGGATTTACTTATTCCTAGTTAAAATATAAGAAAACTATACGAGATGCAGATATGCAAGCCAACAGACAAGCCGCTTTTATACCTACTACTAGTATAGTTTACTTTTAGTATCTTTTTGTTATGAATATTGGTGTACTTTTGTTGGGTAGATATCTTAGTTGCCTTTCAATTCAAATAAGGTCTGCTTTCCTAGTTACTTATGACCAGTTGTATTACCCTTTGTTCTACCAGATGTGCCATTTTAGTGATTTCCTCTTCCGTATTCAGATTGGGCAGAAAACCTGCCGCCATGGTGGCATGACCGCCTCCATCTCCTAATCCGGTAAGGGCTTCTTTAATTATTTTTCCGGCATCTACCGTCTTTGCTTCACTGCGTACCGAAAACTTAAGACCTCCGACCCGGTAAGAATAAACGAGAGTAAAATCGACTTCCGATAAGGTCATTAAGAAATCGGAAATACTGCCAATAATGGCTTCAGAACAATCATCTCCTATTTTAGCAATCCCGATTCTTCCGTGGAGCCTGAGGTTAGAGATTGCCTCCTGATAGGCGAGAAGGTCATTTCTCCTAAGACTGCTGCTTTCAAAACTTAACAGAATATCCTTATCCGCTCTTTTATACAGGTGGCAGAACATATCTACATCCAGATTCACTGCCCTTCTGGTCAGATTCGCAGTATCCATCTTAATGCCGTAGGCTAGCGCAGTTGCTAACTCTACCGGTATCTCGATCTTATTCTCAATAAAATACCAGGCTATTACTGTGGAGCAAGCCCCCACCTGACTTCTTATATCATAGAAACGGTATTCGGAGACCTCCTGCCTGGGGTGGTGGTCGATACAGGCTATCTTTTTCCCGATAAAATTCACCATGTTAACGTTGCCCATCTGTCCGTCCACCAGTATAATTTCATCATCTTCGTTCATAACAAATTCTTTATTATTATATATCTCAATGTTCAGCAGTTCTATCATCTTTAAGGTATTGTACTTATCAGTCTGCCCATTATAACAGATAGTAGAGGTTATTCCCCTCTGGCTTAACAGATATTGTAACCCGAATGCAGATGCCAGCGCATCCTGATCCGGATAGTTATGCATCTGTATATATATATGCTCTTTGGTTATTACTTTTACTAATTCATCTAACTTTGTCATACCTGGGGCACCTCATAGAATACAGTGGGAACGGGTTCAAGGGTATTATACCGTATTCCTGCTAGAAATGCACGGGAAAATTATTACACTTATAAAAGGGGTGCAGCAGCAGTATGCCTGTTACATAACATACCTTCTACTGTACCCCAAAGAGATTACGTACTTTTTTATACCGCTGCATTTCTGCTTAGTAAGCCATCTTCTTATTTAATACTTGCAGTCAATTTATCATTCCTTACATCAATAAGAATCGTATCCTGTTCTCTGACTTCGTTGCTAAGGATCAATCTGGCACTTAACGTCTCGATATGCTTTTGCAGATACCGCTTAAGGGGTCTTGCACCATACACGGGATCATAGGCCTGTTCTGCTACAAAGTTCTTAGCTCCGGTGGTCAGTTCTATGGTAATTTCTTTGTCGGATAACCGCTTATTTAAGTCTGCAATCAGAAGTTCAATTATATTCCCGATATTATCTCTGGTAAGAGGCTTAAACAAAATGATTTCATCTAAACGGTTTAAGAACTCCGGACGAAAATGGTTTCTTAAATCATTCATTACCAAAGCTTCACAATTCTCAGAAATATTGCCGTCGGCCCCGATGCCTTCTAAGAGGAAAGCAGAACCTATATTTGAAGTCATAATTAATATCGTATTCTTAAAATCCACAGTCCTTCCCTGGGAGTCTGTAATTCTTCCGTCATCCAAAACCTGCAGCAGTACATTAAAGACATCCGGATGGGCCTTTTCAATCTCATCGAATAGTACAACCGAATATGGTTTTCTTCTTACTGCTTCCGTTAATTGTCCCCCTTCTTCATAACCTACATATCCGGGAGGTGCCCCGATTAATCTGGAAACGGAGTACTTCTCCATATATTCACTCATATCAATACGGACCATATTCTGCTCATTATCAAAAAGAGAAGCTGCCAGTGCTTTGGCAAGTTCTGTTTTACCGACACCGGTGGGACCAAGGAATAAGAAGGAACCAATGGGTTTTGCCGGGTCTTTTATTCCTGCTTTGGAACGGAGAATGGCATCAGAGACTTTGGTTACCCCTTCCTCTTGTCCGATGACCCGTTTATGAAGTTCTGTGTCCAGATGGAGGGTTTTATTTCGTTCACTTTCCGTTAACTTGGCTACCGGAACACCGGTCCATCTGGAAACGATTTTTGCAATTTCCTCTTCGCTGACATTCTCATGAACTAAGGTATGGGCTTCTTTTTTAACCTTATCCTCTTCTTCTGTAAGCTGTCTGGTAAGGGAGGGAAGTTTACCATATTTTAGCTCAGCGGCTTTATTTAAGTCGTAATTCCGTTCTGCTATTTCAATTTCGTTATTGAGGGCTTCCAGTTCTTCTCTATATTTTCTTACCTTTTCTACGGCTGCCTTTTCATTGTCCCATTTTGCTTTTCCTGCGGCAAAAATTTCTCTTTGTTCCGCCAGTTCTTTTCTTAAATCCTCAAGGCGTTCTGCACTTAAGCGGTCGGTTTCTTTCTTAAGAGCAGCTTCTTCTATCTCCATCTGCATAATCCGCCTTTGGATATCATCTAGTTCCGTAGGCATCGAGTCAAGCTCTGTCTTAATAAGGGCACAGGCTTCATCAACCAGGTCAATGGCTTTGTCCGGCAGGAATCGGTCGGAGATATAACGGTTTGATAATACCGCTGCTGATACTAAGGCGCTGTCCGTTATCTTAACCCCGTGGAATACTTCGTATCGGTCTTTTAAGCCCCTAAGGATGGAAATGGTATCCTCAACGGTTGGTTCTTCCACCATAACCGGCTGAAAACGACGTTCTAAAGCTGCATCCTTTTCAATATACAAGCGGTATTCATTCAGGGTGGTAGCACCGATACAGTGGAGTTCTCCTCTGGCAAGCATGGGCTTTAACATATTGCCTGCATCCATGGCCCCTTCTGTCTTGCCGGCTCCTACAATGGTATGAAGCTCATCTATGAACAAAATAATCTGACCATCACTGTTCTTAACTTCTTCTAATACTGCTTTTAACCGTTCCTCGAATTCACCACGGTATTTAGCTCCTGCAACCAAAGCTCCCATATCCAGGGCAAATATCTTCTTATCCTTAAGAGCCTCCGGCACATCTCCCCGAACAATTCTCTGGGCAAGTCCTTCTACTACGGCAGTTTTACCAACACCTGGCTCACCTATTAGAACAGGATTATTCTTAGTCTTTCTAGAAAGAATCCGGATCACATTACGGATTTCGGAATCTCTGCCGATAACCGGATCAAGTTTCTGGGCTTTGGCCCGCTCCACCAGGTCAGAACCATACTTCTCCAGCGTATCATAGGTTGCTTCCGGATTGTCGCTGGTTACCTTTTGATTCCCTCTTACGGACTGGAGCGCCTGCAAAAAGTCTTCTCTGGTAATACGGAAATTATGAAACAGTTCTTTTACCTCACGGTTCGGCTGTTTTAGCAGACTTAAGAAGAGGTGTTCCACGGATACGTATTCATCCCCCATCTGCTTTGCTTCATTTTCCGCATAAATCAATACCTTGTTCAAATCATTACTGATATATTCCTGTCCGCCGCTTACCTTCGGCCTCTTATTCAAAAGCCCGGTCACCTGGGCAGTAAAAACCTCCATGGTGATGTCCATTTTCTTTAATAATTTTTGAATCAGACTATCTTCAACCGTTATCAAACTGTACAGTAAATGCTCCTGATCAATTTCCTGATGTCCGTAATCCATAGCAGTCTTTTCACATTCCTGCACCACCTGCATGGATTTTTGTGTGAATTTGTTAATGTTCATAGGGTTACACCAGCCTTTCCACTTATATAAAAATTTAGTTTAAGTTAATCCTTATCTGTTCTATAACCACTATAACACCTATAATATAGTTTTGCAAGAGGAATTTTTACAATTTTAACGAATGATTTGACACCTGCAACAACGATTAAAGGAAGAAAGCTTTTATTCTGCTAAGTCAACTGATCCGTAACATAACAGTAACCTTCCAGATTCATTCGTATATCCTTATACTGTTCTTCCGGCGACATAATTACCAGATAGTCTCCGGGCATAATAATGGTATTTCCTTTCGGGATAATTTCTTTCATTCCCCTTCTGATTCCAACGATTAATACACCTTCCGGCCATGCAATTTCACTGATTTTCTTTCTGCATATCATGCTGCCGAGCTCTACTGGGAATTCATGGATTCCGCCCTTTTCCTCATCTAACATTTTGCTGCCATTGCTTTCAACAAATCTCTCAAGGAGCGCCTCATAGATTGGCTCGGTTTTTAATAGGTCTGAAAGAAACAGGGCAATAAAGGAACACGCTGCTACGGGAAGCATATGAACCAGCGTTCCTGACATTTCAACCGTCAACAAGATACTGGTTACCGGTGCTTTTACCGATGCCGATAAAACACCAGCCATAGCACATACTGCAAAATCCGCCAGGTATTGAGAGGGTACTCCCACATTCCTTGCTGACAAACCTACTATACTACCCGCCAGTGCCCCTACGGATAAAATAGGGAGAAATATTCCCCCCGGCACACCGCTTCCAAAACTTGTGCTGGTAAACAACAATTTAACAAGAAGTAAGACTGCCAAAAATACAATCCCCTTCTCGGCATTTTCCGATAAACGTATCAGATTCTGCCCTCCTCCAAGTACTTCCGGAAGAAAAATACCGCAGGGCAGGGCAATCAATAACGCAATACAGGGTCTGAAAGCTGCCGGAACTTTACTATACAGGGATTGAAACCCAAGAAGAGAGCGATTCATTAAGGTGCCGACAATTCCCGCTATGACACCTAATGGCAGCAGCCAAATATAAAGATTTATGGGTAATTGAGGTGTCGCTGTAAAATGAAGCACTGGTTTTAGTCCAAAGAAATTCTTAGAAACAAAATCTGCTGTCAGTGAAGCTGTGGTTGCAGATATTAGAATAAGTGGCGAAAAACTTCGGTGAACTTCTTCCAAAGCAAATATGATACCGGATAATGGGGCATTAAATGCTGCGGATAAACCGGCTGCCGCACCGCCTGTAATTAGATAGTTTTCTTCAATATGGGTATTGGTTAACTTTTTTGATAAGAGTTTTCCTCCGGCTGCTCCAATCTGAATAGAAGGGCCCTCCCTGCCTAAAGACAACCCAAAAAGGGAACAGACTAGTCCTCCGGCATAACGGACTGCCAGAATAGAATACCATTTCATTTTCATTCCATATAGCAGTACGCCTTCTGTCTGGGGAATTCCGCTTCCGGAAGCCATTGGCTCCAATTTAACAAACCACCCGATTAACAAACCTGCTCCTGCGATCAGTAAAAGCCATAGAACTATGTAATTCGGATGCCCTCGCAAATATTCATATAGTTTACCTGCATATTCCGTGCCATATTCAATACCAATACGGTAAAGAACCGTCAATAACCCGGCAAATACTCCTATTAATATACTTTTAAAAGCAATCTTCCATTTTGTCTGGTTGAAATTAGATAATAATTTGTGTACCTTAGTCTGCATTTTACTCTCACTTCCTGTCATGATTAAACTGTAAAAGCATCTCTGCCATATTAGCTATCGCGATGCCGAAAAGAGTTATCATATTGGACAATCAACAAGATACCTTTTCACTTTTTACATATCCTAAAATTTAACAGAGTCAATTATAGCACTAAACTATTCGAAAAACAAATATACTTGACAATAAAGATAGTTCTTCTGCCCCTAACTAACATATACCCTCAATGTGAAACGCCCTCTCCTTACCTTTAATTTTTTAAGATGAAATAAGTTAAATAGAATATTAAAAATGATCACTATGACGTTATTTCTGAGTAAATCATGACCTTATACGGCGGCCCGTACGGGGGTAATCAAATTAAAACCAAAGACCCAGCAGTATCCTGGCAGGCTTGTAATTTTTTTGTATTGGGAAGAACCCTCCTGGCACTTAAACCTGGAGAACTGCGCCAAGGAGGAAAAGAGCAACTGTCTGAACGAAGTGAGTTTTGCTCTTTTCCTCCTGCTTTAAGCAGTTCACCAGGTTTTAGTGCCAGAAGGGTTCTTTCCCTACAAAAAAATTACAAGCCTGCCAGGATACTGCCGCCCCCTTTTAATAACTCCCGTTCGCCATCACCAACGCCCCCCCAAGTAACATCTTTCCCCACTTAGAATATAATGTTAATAATAAGAAAACAGAAAGAAGTGTTACTTTGGCTATCAAAATTTTTATAGATCAGGGCCATAATCCAAGCGGTAACTTTAACAGCGGAGCGGTAGCGAACGGCGTGCAGGAATCCGAAGTCAATTATCAGGTCGGTATTGATTTGCAGAATTTATTAAATAGTGATCCCAGATTTGAAGCCCGTGTCTCAAGACCAACTCCGACTACCGTCCTTGGTACAACAAACACCACCAGTCTTGCGGAACGAGTCCGTCTGGCCAACGAATGGCCTGCGGACTATTTCATCAGCATCCATTGCAATTCTAATCCAAATCCCGCAGTCAACGGAACCGAAGTCTATATCTATCAGTATATGACCCAGGCAAACTGGCTGGCCGAACAGATTCTGAATGCAGTTGTTCAAACCGTAGGAACCAAAAATAACGGAATACGGGTGAATCAGTCCCTCTATGTTTTAAGAAGAACAAACATGCCCTCCTTACTGATTGAATTAGCTTATGTTACAAACGTTTCCGATGCACAGAAACTACGAGATGACCAGGCTCTCTTTGCCCAGGGCATCTATCAGGGAATACTCCGGTATTTTGGCTTCGCTTAAGTACAAAATTTTTGAATACCCGGCACTTTTTCTTATATACATCATATAGATTAATAAGAATACTTATTGGTTGGGATAGCTATGACAGACCAGGAGAGATACCAGATTACCAGTAATGATTATGCCGATTTATTAATTGAATATAACGGTAATATGGACGTTTTCAAATATTATCCCAGTGGTTCGATAAATTATATTAATGAGGATTTTGCAATTCTTCACATTCCGGTATACAATATGACCCAGGACAGTATCAGTAAGTATGGGTATTTTTCCATACCAACCTGCTTTGGCCTGTTATCTGTCTGTCAGAATACCAGTTACGAAGCAGACAGCCTGCCTAATGACCCTCCTCAAAATGAATTAACCGGTCAGGGTGTTTTAATCGGTTTTATTGATACCGGAATTGATTATACCAATCCTGTATTTCTAACTTCTGAAAATACGACCAGAATCCTCTCCCTTTGGGATCAGACTGTGGACAGTGACAGATATCCCGAAGGTTTTTATTATGGAACGGAATACAGCAGAGATAGGATTAATGAGGCATTAGCGGTCCCGGATCCTCTGTCAGTTGTTCCAAGTCTCGATGAAATCGGTCATGGAACTGCTCTGGCAGGCGTTGCGGCCGGTTCACCTGAGGACCAGCACAGTTTTTCAGGAATTGCACCAGATGCTGACTTTCTTATCGTTAAACTAAAACAAGCCAAACCATATCTGAAAGAATTCTTTATCATACCTGAAAATGCAATCTGCTATCAGGAAAACGACATTGTATTAGGTGTAAAATATCTGTTCCAGACTGCCAAACGGTTAAACCGCCCTCTGGTCATCTGCCTGGGTATTGGAACCGGGCAAAGTGATCATACCGGCAACCGGATCATCAGCAGATACTTAGCAGCCGTTGGTGCCGTGACAGGAAATGCCATCATTGTGTCAGCCGGTAACGAAGGAAACCGCAGACATCATTACTATGGAGCTATTGAAAATCCACTGGACACAGATAATGTATTTTTAAATGTAGGAAAGGATGAACCAGGGTTTTCCATGCAGTTTCGGAGTACTTCCCCCAACCAGTTCTGGTTTGATATCTATGCCCCTACCGGAGAATTTGTGGTCACTATTCCCCCAATTCCTAATAAAACTCTGGCATATCATTACAAGGACACTACTCTGGTAGTTGACAACAGCCTTTTAGAGCCTCAGACCAATACCCAATTGATGGTTTTCCGTATCCGTAAACCGGCTGCCGGAATCTGGCGGTTATATACTTATAATAAATTAGAATCCTTACCCATGCAGTTTCACCTGTGGCTTCCTATCCAGGATTTTATCAGTAAAAGTACTTTCTTTTACCGGTCGGATAACTATACCACAATTACGGCACCCGGTAACCAGCTGCGGCTGATCTGCAGCACTGCTTATAACCCAGCCGACAAGACCTTATATTATTATGCCAGTAAAGGTTTTACCATAAACAATGAACCAAAACCAGACCTTACCGCACCGGGGGTAGATATCATAAGCCCAACTACAAACAATCATTTTGCCGCCAGTACAGGTACCAGTATTTCTGCCGCCTATATAGCCGGAGTAACTGCTTTGATATTGGAATGGGGCATTGTAAGAGGTCATTACACCAAAATGAATACAGCTAACATAAAGCGATTATTAATCCAGGGTGCCGACCGTGATCCCTTAATAACCTATCCAAGCCCGGACTGGGGTTATGGCATCTTAAATATTACCAAAGTAGTTAATTCTTTGACTATGCTCTTGCCAAATACTACCTCTGCTATTCCCCCTTCCCCTTATCTGACCTAACCTGACCTTTCGATTCTTACTATAATCTGACACATTTTATGTAAATAAACATATATCTGAAATAATAATAGATAAAGGATATCAAAGCTATGAATGAGGAAGAAAAATATAAGGTAGCAAGCAACGCTTATGCGGATCTGTTAATAGAATATAATGAAGATTATAGCCGGTTAGAAAGTTATCCGAACAGCTCTTATAATTTAATCGATCATAAGTTTGCCGTGGTTCATATTCCGGTCGGTAATATGACACCGGACAGCATATCAAAATACGGTTATGCTACATTGCCAAACTGCTATGGCTTATTATCCGCCCCCGGTTATAATACTACGGGAATATCCAAAATCCGAAATATCCCTGATTTGGAATTAAGGGGCAGAGGGGTTTTAATCGGTTTCGTAGATACCGGCATTGATTATACTCATCCCGCCTTTAAGAATTCTGATAATACCACCAGAATCATCTCCCTCTGGGATCAGACGGTTGAGGACGGTAATTCTCCGGATGGGTATTATTACGGAACAGAATATGACAGAGATCTCATTAATACAGCTTTAAGAAGCGAAACTCCCTTATCTATTGTGCCCAGCACCGATGAAGTCGGTCATGGCACCATGCTTGCCGGCATTGCTGCCGGTACACCGGTAAGTAACCATGGCTTTATGGGGGTGGTGCCCAGTTCGGACTTAGCTATCGTAAAATTAAAAACTGCCAAACCTTACCTTAAAAAATTTTTTGCCATTCCGGAAGGCTCGGACTGCTATCAGGAAAATGATATTATTTTAGGTGTCAAATACTTAACTCAACTCGCGAAACGTATAAACCGGCCAATTGCAATCTGTATCGGAATGGGTACTTCTCAGGGTGATCATGAGGGACATGGCATCTTAAGCCAGTATTTGTCCTCCGTTATAGAAAATCCAGGCACTGCAGTTATCGTATCTGCCGGAAATGAAGGAAATACCGGACACCATTATTACGGTGAAAAAAAACCAAACAAAAGCCCTGATACAGTTGAACTTTTTGTTGCAAACCATGATTCCGGTTTTTCCATGGAATTCTGGGGCTTGTCACCGAATAATTTCTGGCTTGATATCTTTGCTCCTACCGGTGAGTTTGTAACAAGAATTCCGCCTCTCCTGCGGCATACCTTGAATATTACCCTTCATGATACCAGCATCACCGTGGACACCGATCCGAAAGAATCCCACACAAACAAACAATTTATCCTGTTTCGGTTCCATAATCCAATACCTGGTGTATGGAGATTCTTAATTTATGAAGAGAAAAGCGACCTGCCTTTAAAATATCACTTATGGCTTCCTATCAGCGGATTCATATCACCGGGAACATTTTTTACAAAATCCAATAATGAAACCACAATAACCACTCCTGGTAATTCCATCGGTCCAATCTGTGTTACGGCTTACAATTATGTAAACCAAAGCTTATATTACAATGCAAGCCGGGGATTTACACTGCTTAACTACCCCAAAGCAGATTTAGCCGCTCCCGGGGTTAATATATTATGTCCCACAAAAGACAGCCAGTTCGTGAATGCCACCGGTTCCAGCATTGCTGCCGCCCACGCCGCCGGAATAGCTGCCATGCTGCTGGAATGGGGTATCATTCGCGGCAACTGCACCACCCTGAATAATGCTTACATCAAGAAACTAATGATACAAGGAGCCCGACGAAGCTACAACCTGGAATATCCCCATCCGGACTGGGGTTACGGACTATTAGACATCTTCAGAACCTATCAGTTACTGACAGCAGACAGAACCAGAATATAAATTAAGGGCCGACTAAAATCCAAGGACTCATTTACTTGGGAATGCCCAAGTCAATAACCCTAAGATTTTAGTCAGCCTCTTTCGTAAACGAAATCTATAAGCCTTCCTTACTCTTTTAAATCACATAAACCTTCAAAAGCTTTAAGGTATTCATAAGCGAATCCCTATGGGTCCGCTCCATACCATGGGAAGCATGAATGCCCTGCCCTATTAATGCACCCTTAATGTTATGACCTCCCCGCATGGCTGCCGATACATCAGAACCGTAATGAGGGAAAACATCCACTGCATAATCAATTCCATTCTCTTTTGCCAGATTAATTAAGTCGGTCGTCAAATCATAATCATAGGGTCCGGAAGAATCTTTGGCGCAGATGGATACGGCATATTCCGTACCGTTTAAATCATCTCCTAAAGCACCCATATCCACCGCTATAAACTCTGTAATATCCTCTGGAATCCAGCTGGCACCAAAACCAACCTCTTCGTAATTGCTGATTAAGAGCTTTATGTTTCGCTTTGGTGTAAGCCCGTGCTCCGACATATCCTTAAGTAGACCAAGCAGTACGGCAACCGAAGCTTTATCATCCAAGTGCCTGGATTTAATGAAGCCTTTTTCTGTATATTCAAAATTAGCCAAAAAGCTGACATAATCTCCGCTGTTTATTCCCAGTTTTAGCACATCTTCTCGGTTCTTAACCACTTCATCAATACGGATTTCCATATTTCTTTCGGTACGGTCTAAGGTTCTGGCATCATCAAAGGTATGTACAGAGGGACTTTTTGATAAGATGGTACCGGTATAGACCTTACCTTCCCTTGTATGTATCTTGCAGTAACTGCCCTCGATACTCTGCATGGTATATCCGCCTACCATGGTAAACTTTAACATTCCTTCCCCTGATACCGAACGGACCATGGCACCTAACGTATCTACGTGAGCGGACAATCCTAACGTCTCACCGCCTAATCCTTTCACCTGAATGACCAGACCGCCCTTTTTGCTCATTTCACAGGCATATCCAAAACCCTCTGCCTCTTTTCTTACAAACTCCATGACTTCCCTGGTATAACCGGAGGGACTTGGTATATTAACCAGCGTCTCCAGGGTTTTAATGATATAATCCATTGTATCCATAATTAAACTCCTGTTCTATAACTCAATCAGCACTGCCCTGCAGGGAGCGCCGTCACTGCCGCCAAGCTTAACCGGTGCTGCGGATAACAGATAATTGCCCTCAGGTACGTCACCTAATCGGACACCTTCTAAGAGGACTACTTCCTTGGCCAGTAATTCCAGATGGACTTCTTTTGGTGCGTCTGCAGGTCCAAAACTCTGTCCTTCGATTCCAATCAGTTCCATGTTATATTCGTTCATCAGCTTTGCAAGTTCTAAGGTAACTACCACATCACCTTTTAATAACAGCCTTTTTTCACTATATTTTAGGACATCTCTCATTTGCGCTGCATCCGGCTGATGGGTAAATTCAACTACACTGCAATTGCCGATACATTTGCTTAAATCCAGCTCATCAATAGTTTTGCCGTCTTCATGGAAATGATAAGGGGCATCCACATGGGTTCCGTTATGGGTACACATATTAAGCACCGTAACATTGCAGGGAGCTCCTTCCTTGATTTGTAACTGGCGCAGGTAGGTCGGAGGCACATCTCCAGGATAAACAACACTGGTAAATAGCTCCTGTGTAATATCATATAGTTTCATAATAAAGCTCCTTTGTATTTGAGAATTGTTCTTCTAGTCAATAAATCCCAGGCAGCTGCTTATTCTCCCAAAGAGATGTCCAGTTCTACCGGACAGTGGTCACTTCCCAGGATATCTTTATGGATGATACTGTCTTTTATCTTCGATTTGATTTTTTCAGATACGATAAAATAATCAATCCGCCAGCCCACATTCTTTTCCCTGGCATGGAACATATAAGACCACCAGGTGTAAGCGCCGGTCTCCTCCGGATAAAGGAAACGGAAGGAATCCACAAAGCCGCTGTTTAAAAGCTCTGTCATCTTGCCCCTCTCTTCCTTGGAAAAACCCGCATTTCCGATATTGGATTTGGCATTTTTTAAATCAATCTCATTATGCGCCACATTTAAATCCCCGCATAAGATAACCGGTTTGACCTGTTCTAATTTCACCAGATAGTTGCGGAAGTCATCCTCCCACTCCATTCGGTAGTCAAGTCTTGCTAACTCTCTCTGGGCATTTGGCGTATATGCTGTTACCAGATAGAATTCTTCAAATTCCAGGGTAATGGACCTGCCTTCCTCATTGTGTTTTTCAAGCCCTAAATCATATGCTACGGATAAAGGCTCTATTCTTGTAAATATTGCGGTACCGGAATAACCTTTTTTAACTGCACTGTTCCAGTACTGAGTATATCCTTCCAAAGATAATTCCGACTGTTCTTTCTGCATCTTTGTTTCCTGTATGCAGAATACGTCCGCTTCCACCTGATGGAAGAAATCCAAAAATCCCTTATTAAGACAAGCCCTAAGTCCATTTACATTCCAGGATATCAATCTCATATACGGCTCCTCCCTGCCCGTACTAACGGGCGTCGTCCTTTAATAAAATTGTCTTTAGTTCCAAAATTGTTTCTGCAATTTGTCCTGCTCCAGCCTGGGTTAATTCCTCCCTGGTGCCATAACCATATAGCACACCAATGGAGTCAATTCCGTTCTCTTTGGCTCCTTCAATGTCATGGAACCTGTCCCCCACCATAACCACCTGTTCCAAATCGGTTATATGGTTCTTATGAAGTGCGTAACGGATCACATCCCCTTTTTTAGATCTGGTAGAGTCCATACTGGCACCGCAGATATCAGTAAAATACCCCTCCAAATGAAAGTATTCCAGTATCATTTTAGCGAACTTCTCCGGCTTGGAGGTAGCTAAAATCAGCGTTCTTCCTGCATTCTTAAGACTTTGCAGCAAGTCTTTCATACCTTCATATTCATAATTCTGGTACATACCCTTTACAGTAAAATACTCTCTATATAATTCAATTCCCCGGTCCGCTTCTGCTTCTGTGAATCCCCAGAAGTCCATAAAACCATACTTTAGCGGCGGTCCGATATGTTTTCGCAGGGTTTTTAAATCCTCTACTTCGATTCCCATATGGTGCAGGGCATATTGAATGGATTTTGTAATGCCCTCCTCCGGTTCTGTAACGGTACCATCCAGATCTAATAATATATACTGTTTCAAATCTTTATTCCTTTCTGCCTGTCAATTTAGCCTTGGTAGACATGAAGTCTTAATCGTATAAACTGCTGTAGTCATTGAGTCTCTTGTTAAGCAGGGTAAAGATATCCTCCAGCGACATATCCTTTGCCTTTTCCACATGAATGGTAAGGGGAGGGTGCTGATTATCTATATTACATTTGGCTATTTTCTGCTTTATGGGTGATAATTTATCCAGGAAGAGGGGTTCATCCTTGGGAATCACTCCGATTACTCTCTGCCCCATGTTGTTAATTATGCAAAACTTCTCAATATCCTGAAAGGGTATATACCCTATAGAACTGCGGTCAGAACTATCGATAATGCCGTCAAAGGTTATGGTCAGCAATGGCTTTCTCTGAAGAGCCCGCCCCAGATAAATGAGAAAACCGATACCGGAAATAATCATAGATAATAATCCGGTAATCCATAACAGCGTCTTTCGTTCCCGCATGCCGATAATCCATATAATAACCGATAGAATTAATAACAATAAACCGATTGACATTAGTTTTATCGTTTTCGATTGTCGTTCCTCGATTACAATCTTTTCCACAAAAAAACCTCCCTTATGTTTAAGGAACCCTACTATTTCAAATCATTGTATATTATTTTATATGTTAATGTAAAAAAAAGCAAGTGAACAAGCCATTATTTTTCAGATAAACTGCGGCTTTTGATTGCATTTTCCAGCTCGTATACCGGGCAGAATGCAGATTGGCCACACCTGTCTTTTCTTTCACATTGACGATATGATCCGTTATTAGTATACTAATCCTGAAACAGGTTAAAAAATGGACCGGCTTAATCCGCCTGTCATATCCAAAACCCGGGAAAGGTCACTCATATGAACACTTTATATATTTCTGATTTAGACGGCACCTTACTTGATCAAAATGCCGAAATCTCCCAATTCACGCTGAATGCTTTAAATGCCCTGATTAAGGAGGGCATGAATTTCACTGTTGCCACCGCCAGAAGTGCAGCCTCGGTTAACAGCATATTAAAAGACGTAATTCTACCTCTGCCCATCATCCTTATGAATGGGGTTTTAGTCTATGATTTTACTCTTAGGCGTTATCTCAATATTGAATATTTAGCCAAAGACAGCCTGTTATTTATACAGGGAATTTTAAAAGAATTCCAATTGACAGGATTTATGTATGAGATTATAGACCATAAACAGATGACTTATTATGAGGAACTAAGCAATCGTGCCCAAAAAGACTTTTATGAGGAACGGGTCAGAAAATACCATAAAGAATTTAAACAGGTATCGGATTTTTCCCTGGTAGCTCCAGAGCATATTATTTACTTTTCCATTTTAGATACCAGGGAACATTTAGACCGTGCCTGTGAGAAACTTAAAAACCGCTCAGATATTTCCTATGCTTATTATAAAGATGTCTATTCTGTGGAGGGGTTATGGTATCTTGAAATCTTCAGCGTAAATGCCACCAAGTACAATGCGGTTAACTATCTTAGGGAACATTATCATTTTGAAAGGGTGGTAGGCTTCGGTGATAATTTAAATGACCTGCCTTTATTTCAGGCATGTGAGGTTACCTGTGCGGTAAGCAATGCCAGAGAAGAAGTAAAAGCCGCGGCGGACCATATTTTAGATAGCAACACACAAGACGGTGTCGTAAAATGGCTGAAACGTAATTATCCCTTAGCTTAGGCGGAGGCTCTTAAATCATAATAAATAACTTGCCATATTCCTTAAAAGAAGGTAAACTGTATCTCGAGTTCATAACATACATAAAAAGCCTTACTTTAAGGGAATGGTTTTAAGATCCTCTTACCTTAGAAGTATATCCGCAGCAGGAGATAACATGGAGCGTTTAGCGAATCAGTTAACAATTAAATACGCCTTTTTACAAAGCACCTACTGGATCTGCCAGTGTGCTATCTATAGTTTTGCAGCAGTCTTTCTGCAATCCAAGAATTTTAATAACATGCAGATTGGCATTGTACTTGCACTGGCTGCCATTCTATCTATAATATTGCAGCCTGTAGTAGCTGCCTTTGCAGATAAAACAAAGAAAGTACCCCTCCGTTATATCGTCGCGGTACTGATGGTTATGGTTTATCTGCTGGTTATACTTTTATATCTATTGCCGAATTCCTTTTTATTGACAGCGGTAATCTATGTAATAGTTGGCGCTATATCATTTACCTTAAATCCTCTTTTTAATTCCCTGGCTCTGGAATACTTAAATCGTGGAATACCTATGAATTATGGTCTGGCAAGAGGTATGGGTTCCATCGCCTTTGCCATTATGTCTTACCTGCTCGGCAATTTGGTAAACCGGTTTGGAGCAGGAATCATCCCTGTCATGTTTATCGGGACTTACTGTTTTGCAATTCTCTCGGCTTTCTTATTTAAAATAGAGCTGCCGGAAACCATGGTTTCCACCGACCTAAATCCTGGTTCTGGCATATCCGTTACCAGCGGGAGGGAACCGTTCAAAGAGACTGCACCCACTGGTATTTTAACTTTTTTTATAAAGTACAAGAAGTTTTCTTTCTTTTTGATTGGTGTGTCCATGATTTTTTATTCACACAGCCTGATTAATACTTACTTAATCAATATAATGAAGCAGGTTGGGGGCGGAAGTACGGATATGGGAATCTCCCTCTCCATAGCAGCGACCTTAGAACTGCCGGCCATGGCAGGATTCATATATATTATAAGAAAAATATCCAGCAATAAACTGGTCATGGTAGCAGCATTTTTCTTCTTTATCAAGGCTTTTATTACCTGGCTGGCCCCAAATGTACTCATGATCCACGTCTCCCAGGCCTGTCAGATGCTGTCCTATGCCATTTTTACTCCTGCTTCGGTTTATTATGTGAATTCTATCGTAGAAGATCACGATAAGGTGAAGGGTCAGGCCATGCTGGGAGTAGCAACCTTGGGAATCGCCGGTTCCATTGCCAATATAACCGGTGGTAAAATTCTGGATACCTTTGGAGTTTCAGATATGCTGCTCCTGGGCACCCTGGTTACTGCCCTTGGATTTGTTATTGTAATGTTTTCAACAGAGAAGCCAAGGGAAAAAGCCAAGGGCATGAGTTAGCTGATTCCTGCTTTTTTCCTTATACGCTTTGTAACTATTATAAAAGCCTGATCCTATATTTCCCTTCCTTTTTAGGAAACTAATTAAAGTTTCTGTTGATTTTGGAAGTAAAATATAAGGTCAGGCCTTTTTCATATTGTATCTTATTAATAAAGCTTTGTAATGCTTTTATTTAAAGTTCTAAGCCAATAATCAGGTACTTCATCTGATTATTGAATCGTTTTTATCTAGCTTTTATTTCGCTTTATTTAGCTTTTATCTTTTTATTTAGTTTTTATCTAGTTTTTATCTAGTTTTTATTTAGCTTTTATCTAGCTTTTACTTAGCTTTTACTTAGCTTTTTCTAGTTTTTACCCAGCTTTTGTCTAGTTTTTATCTAGTTTTTATCCATCTTTTACCTAGTATTTACCTGGTTTTTACCAGTTAATAAATTTGGGTATTATAAATTTTTTTCCTGTACTTTTCCTTCGATTAACGTACTTTCTTTACGCTTGCCGGTACGGAAACAACATTCTGGATCGGTTTCCATACAAATAACGCAATGGTAAAGTCAACCATGCTGTGAATGATGGTTCCCACACCCACAAGACCGATTACGGTTGCTAAATAGCCCTTATCATAATAAGTACTTGGCATCGCTGTTCCCCAATAAAAGAAAGTTACTACCCCTACCTCAAACACCGCATGGATTAGGGATACAAATAAACCGAATAAAACAGTGCTTTTTGTTGTACTGAGTAAATTCCCATATTTCTTAAGGATAAATCCACCAACAGTTGCAAATACGATATGACTAAAAGCACGCAGTACAATTACAAGAGGAAAGCCGGCAATTAAGAATCCAAACCCGCTGATGATTGCCACTGCAATTGCTACAAAGGGTGAGATGAACATGGCAATGAAGATCGGCACATGACTTGCCAGGGTGTAAGATGCCGGTGGAATCACAATCTTGGGTGCATACATGGGAATTAATATCCCGATTGCACTAAGTAAGGCTGCAATCGTCATTGTTTGTAATTTGTAGTTCCGATTCATAAAATCCTCCTGACTTTCGTTTGAAGTTAAGTGGAACAGCTTTTTTACCGTTTTGATTTTTTGTATACTTGTCTGTCTTGTCACCTGTAATGTCAAATGTATTTTAGCTTATATGAACCCAAAAGTCAAGTGTAAATCCTTGTATCTTTCAGACAGAAATACCCGGAGCCCCTCCTGGTATTTTTAGTAAACTTTAACAAACATCATTTATTTTATTATTATAACTTGCAAAACCGAATGATAAATGGTAACTTTATACAGTAGAAAAAATTAAAAAAGGAGGTCAGGCAAAATGATTATTTTAATAAGAAACACAAATCAACAAAATATTACCCGCATGACCGGCCTATATAAGGATATGACGCAGATTATAACATATATGCAGATAGCCCCAGGTTGTGCTTAACCTGGGGTTTTTTTATGTCAAAAAACCATAAGCCGGATTGTTTTTATATCTGGGAGCCACAGGTGTTTTCCGCCTGTGGCTTTTTTATCGAATAAGAAAGTGCTCCTATTCGATAAAAAACCCTCCGGGAGGATGCACATGACGCGCCAAGGAATTTGTCACTATCGTGACAGCGCATCAGCGCCAGAGTCTGGCGAGCCAGACTCTTTGTTCCTCGAATAAGAAAGTGCTCCTATTCGATAAAAAACCCTCCGGGAGGATGCACATGACGCGCCAAGGAATTTGTCACTATCGTGACAGCGCATCAGCGCCAGAGTCTGGCGAGCCAGACTCTTTGTTCCTGCCTGACAGGTCAGATAGCTATTATTTTTAACTTACTATTTATGCCGCCCCTTGGTGGCGGAATGGAGATTTTATGAAAAAGTATATAAAAAATTACACTGGTTTATTAACCAAATATTTAAAGAACTGTAAATTGCAATTACTATTCTTAAGCCTGATTATGGGTGCAAGCATAATAATCCAGTTGCTTAACCCACAAATAGTCCGGTATTTTATTGATGGAATAGAGAAACAGAAACCAATGGATACCCTGTTTATTGCTGCAGTATTATTTATCCTATCTGCATTAATCCAGCAGGTCCTGGCTGTGGGGTCTACCTTTTTCAGCCAGAACATCGGCTGGAGGGCAACCAATTCCCTCCGGCTTGACTTAGTAAAGCATTGTCTGAGTCTTGATATGACTTTTTTTAAGGAACACCAGTCCGGGGAGATTGTAGAACGGATCGATGGTGACGTAACCGCCTTATTTAACTTTTTTTCCAAACTCTTTGTAAGTTTTATTAACAATATTCTTTTAATGGGCGGTATTATTCTCATCCTGACTATCCAAAGCCCGGTAGTGGGAGTCTTCTTTTTCCTCTTTCTGCTTTTTTCCCTGGCGGTTATGTGGAAAACTCAGGGTGGTGCAGTTGATAACTTTGGGAAAGAGCGGGAGCTCAATGCCCGGTTTTATGGATTTTTAGGGGAACATCTAGGCAGTACCGAGGATATTCAGACCAACGGTGCCAGACCTTATGTTATGGAGCGTTTCTACCACCTGCTAAGAAAATGGCTGCCCGTACAGTTAAAAGCCTTCCTGTCCGGTTACAAAATCTGGATTACTTTAGAAGGTGTCTTCGGAGCAGGTAATGTCATGATCTTTGCCTTGGGGGGATATTTGTGGTATACAAGAAGGATCTCTATTGGTATGGTTTACCTTATGATTAACTACATCCAGCTGTTGGAAAAACCTCTGGAACAATTAAGGGAACAACTGCTGGATATCCAAAAGGCATCTGCCAGTATCCTTCGTATGGAGGAGTTATTCCAGATAAAATCAAAAATTGAAACAACAGAGGCTTTAGATACCAGCAAAGAACCTGAAGTATCCCTAGTATCCTCCTGCCACTCTCCGGTAAATGCATATAAACAATCTGATACTGCACTAAGCCTTAAGCAGGTGTCATTTGAATATGAAGATAACTTACCGGTTTTAACTAACATATCCTTTTCCCTTCAAACGGGTAAAATCCTTGGAATCCTTGGTCATACCGGCTGTGGAAAATCCACCCTGGCAAGGCTTATCGTAAGATTCTATGACCCGGGAGCCGGCAGTATTTATCTGAATAACAAACCATTAAAAAGCATCAGTCAGGAGGAATTAAGAAACCAAATTGCCTATGTGACCCAGGAGGTACAGTTATTCCATGCCAGTGTACGGGATAACATTACATTTTTTAATACCGCAATTGATGATTCTCTGATTACCCGAACGATTTATGAAATGGGTTTAAAAGACTGGTATGAGAATTTAAGTGATGGTCTTGATACCCTGATACAGTCCGGGGGAGGAATGTCCTCCGGCGAAGCACAGCTCTTAACCTTAGTACGGCTATTTTTAAAGAATCCAAAATTAGTGATACTGGATGAAGCTTCAGCAAGACTTGACCCTATAACGGAACGGCTGGTGGACCAGGCTCTTAATAAACTTATGGAAGGCAGGGCCTGCATCATTATTGCCCACAGACTTAAAACCGTAGAACAGGCTGATGATATTTTGATTTTAGAAAGGGGCGCTATGCTAGAATACGGGAAACGGGAACACCTGTTACAAAAGGCAGATTCCAAACTAAATGAATTACTACGATACGGTATCGAGGAGGTGCTGGTTTAATGGAAACAAATACTCTTCATGACGGTACGGACAACTCAGCTAAGCTTAAGAAAATCTCTGTCCTGCCTTTGTTTTGGAAAATGATGACTTATAAATCAGGATTATATACTCTAAACTGCTTTCTTTGGGCATTGATTCATGTGGAACCCCTTATATTGGGTCTTATCTTTAATCATTTTTTTAATATCTTAATTCCAGGGGAACAATTTACCCTGAATCTGCTAAGTATTATTGCAGTAACAATAGCCTATGCCGCCGGCAGAATGATAAACATTCATTTCGGCGCTATGGCGGATAATACTCACCGTTTTATCATGAGTGGGCTGCTAAGAAGAAATATGTTTGAAGGTATCTTAAAAAAGCCCGGGGCGAATTCCATGCCCTGTTCCCAGGGGGAAGCCTTAAACTGCTTCCGGGATGATGCCGGAACCATTGAGAATTCCATCAGCTGGACTCTGGACTTTATAGGAAATGTAGTGTTTGTAATTGTTGCAGTTACTATAATGGTTAGCATTAATGCCAGAATAACCCTGTTTGTATTTACCCCTTTAGTAGCAGTGGTAGCCCTCGTCCAGATGCTTCGCTCCAAACTCCTGAAATACAGAGAGGCTTCCAGAGAAGCCACGGGACTGGTAACCGGTGCCATGGGTGAAATATTCTCAGCCGTCCAGGCCATCAAAGTAGCCGGAGAAGAAGAAAACGTAACCCGCCACCTGGAAGAACTAAACCGGAAACGTCACAAAATGATGTTAAAAGACACTTTGCTGACCCAGACCCTTTACTCTGTCTTTTACAATACCGTAAGTATTGGAACCGGTTTTATACTTTTACTTGCGGCAGGCTCTATGAAAAGTGGAGCCATGACAGTGGGCGAATTGTCCCTCTTTATCTATTATCTGAATTTTATATCTGATTTTACCAGTTTTTTTGGGAGCTTTATTGCCAATAACAGACAGGCAAAGATATCATTTCTTCGGATTGCAGAATTAATGCAGGAGGATACCCCTGACAAAGCGGTAGCACATAAGGAACTTTATCTGAAAACAAAACCTCAGCAAAGTGCTGCAAATCAGGCATTTGAGAGGAATGAACTAAATGAGTTATCCGTAGAGGGGCTGACATATAAATATGAATCTTCCGGTAATGGTATAGAAGATATTCATTTTAATTTAAAGAACGGTTCGTTTACGGTCATTACCGGACGGATTGGCTCCGGTAAATCCACCTTATTAAAAGTACTTCTAGGATTATTGCCCGCTGAAAAAGGCAGTATTAAGTGGAACGGCAAACCGGTAACGGATTCCGAATTCTTCGTAACGCCCCATTGTGCCTACACTCCCCAGATACCTAACCTGTTCAGTGACAGCATTAAAAATAATATCCTGTTCGGATTAAAGGAAGAGGAAGTTGACCTGGAGGCTTCCCTTTACTCGGCGGTTTTGGAGACGGATCTAACGGAACTGGAAAACGGACTGGAAACCGTAATCGGTCCCAAAGGCGTAAAACTCTCCGGCGGACAGATACAAAGAGTTGCCGTAGCCCGAATGTTTGCCAGAACAGCGGAACTTCTGGTCTTTGATGATATCTCCAGTGCTCTGGACGTGGAAACGGAAAATAAATTATGGAGCAGGTTATTTCATAACCGCCCTGCTGCCTGCCTTGTAGTATCCAACCGTAGAGGTGCACTAAAACAGGCAGACCAGATCATTGTTATGAAGGAGGGCCGGATTGCGGCAGTGGGTAAATTAGAGGAATTGTTGATAAGTTGTAATGAAATGAAAGAGATTTGGGGATAAAGCGGAACGCTTCTAAATCTGGCAGAGTGCAGTTTTTATATAGTATTTACCGGGTTTTTCCCCGTAAATACTATACTAAAATTCAAGCGGTTAGGATAAGAGATTAAAGAGGGCTGGGCGGTTCTTAAGTTAGAACAGTCTATGGTTGGGCCCAATGGCGCGACAGATCAACATTGGATATGGAAGCTATAAATTTAAAATTATTGAAAAATTATATTGTAAATGGAATAAATTAGCTATATAATATACAAGTATGGATATAAATTTCATATGTGGAAGTAATCCTGCGGATATGGTTCAGTGGTAGAATGCGAGCTTCCCAAGCTTGAGATGCGGGTTCGATTCCCGTTATCCGCTTAGATGAAATGTATGGGAAACCTTTAATATATGGGTTTCCCCTTTTTTGTTTAAGTCAAAACAAAAACTAAAGAAGCTCTGTAAAAAATTGTGTTAATATAATTATTCTGTTATAATTTACTTAACTAACCGTGCTATCTGTTTCATTAAGGAGATAGAAGTGAAGAAAATTATTATAGCACTATCAGCATTATTATTAGTAGTAATGTTTTTTGGTACATACGCAAATAGTGTAGAAGAAAAATATGTGCCCTTAAAATGTGTCGATATCAATGAACTTTCCACTTTACCTTATGAAGATACCTATAGCTTTCAAGAAGTTCTTACAGATATGCAGCATAACAATCTAATAAGTAAAGAAAAAATTAATCAATTTAAAGCTGACAATAGTCAACCTTCTTCACAATCAAATCAAGATATACGTTATGCAATATGTTATATGGAAGCATATACTTTTAATAAAGATAAATTTCTTGGCTCCAATACTTATGAATTGCAACCAAGAATATATTTAGGATTACTTTATGATGATAGTACTTTTGCTCCAGCTAAAATAGTTTCTTTGGATTCGCCTTTTATTTTTACTAAAACTGGTGATCAGTGTATATTTATAGGTGATATTTTTTATAAACTTGAATCTGGAAATCGTATTTTTGTGGGGATTCATGGAGATGTTTATAAAACAGCTAAGGAAGTAAAGAAAAGTTCATCCATTTCCTATAGTACAAGAGCTAAAGATTATTTAAAAAATATAGCATTTGATAGAAATTATTATTCAGCTGAATTGAAGCCTTGAGCATCTTTTATTCTTCCCGCGTGATTCCATAAGTTTTAAGAATCACGCTTTTCCTGTTATCCTTTGTAGAATCATTAAGAGCATCAGCCCAAAAGCTAATGCTTTTTTTATGTGTCATATAAGTAGGCAATAGTCGCCAGGATGGGTGAAAGTAAGACTATGAAATAAAGAATTAAGTCGCTGTATTATCTGGGATTGAACGTTATCACAATTAGGCACTGGCGAATCACTGGCAGGTATCGTCAAGTATGATTCTCTACTGCTATCTGTCGACTACTAATTTGGCTCTTAAAAGGCGGTCGTATAGAATGATTCATTCCGATATAGGTGAAGTATATACTTTTATAGTTTCTATATATTATACATACTATTGTTTTTATGATATGCTTTGTTTGGACATAATTAATTAGTTAACTCAAACTTCGAGGTAAATAAACTAAAAACACTTGATAAAATCATCCCAAAATCTGAATTGAAAGCATGATTATGCCATGTTTCATAAGTGCTTTATTCTGAGTCTGAAAATTCACTTATGACTTTTTCAGGTGGTTCAGACTCAAAATGCACACTGTTTGACGAGCATCGCAAGGAGTTTGTGCTTTTTTGGGTCTTGCTTTACCGCATAAAAAATTAGTGAATTCTAGGCTCAGAATCCTAAGCTTATGAAACATAGCCTAATCAATACTTTCTAGGTTAACTAGGTGCTGATTTTACCAAGTATACAACTACATAAACAACTACGAAGTTTGAATAGTTAATTTATAAAGTCTTTATGATGATTTTTTTAATCCATAGAAAGCCTTTTCCGTTTGCGGTTCTGCAAATTGTATAGGTAGGATTAAGATGTGGCAATACCAGCCTTTAAGACTTTACACTACAAAAAACAAATCTTTAGTCCATGTATTGATAATTCATAAAACTTAATAGAAAGGAAAATATGATATATAGCTCTATAAATATCATATAAGGAAAATATGCAGGCTCAGATTGTACTTACCCCTACAGAATCAAAAAAGCTGATCTCACATGCGGTATTACAGCTTCCCATCGTGCAGAACGCTCTGAAAGAGGGAATTCTTGTATTGCATCCCAGCAGCAGTACCTACTTTATGTATGAAGAACTGGTAGGAAAACCTCCGGAAGGGTTGTGGGTGTGTGGAGTGATTGCTCCCAGCGGTCTTACAGGTTCTCGTGAAGCATCAGAAATGATACTGGCGAGAGGACCTGGGGCACATGATCCCCGTAAGGTATCAAGACAAGCATGGTTTTTCCATCAGGGTGTGCTGCAGGATGCCGCTGCTTTGGGTGATATCCTCAATCAAATGGGAGAAAATGATGTCTACATCAAAGGAGTGAATGCCGTGGATGCCCAGGGAAATGTGGGAGTGTTATTCGCGAATCCGGCGGGTGGCGGCGGAACGATCGGCCGTGTATTGACGGCACAGCGGCAAAAGAATTTTCATATCCTTTTTCCGGTCGGATATGAAAAGCTGATCCCCGGTTCAATGAAAGAGGTGTGCCATTATGTCAACCGTAAAGCAGAGCTGTCCATGGGCTTGCCTTGTGGGGTCTTTCCAGTGGATGGTCAAAAAATAGACGAAATAGATGCCATAGACATTCTTTTCGGCGCAAAAGCTCAAATTATTTCAGCTGGAGGATTAGGAGGGGCAGAGGGTTCCGTGGTTATTGCCATTGATGGAGAAGAAGAGAAGGTACAAAAGGCTTTTCAATATGCTCAAACCCTTAAGGATGCAAAGCTTCCGGTTCTGAAAGTTAGCGAAATCAACAAATGGCCATCGGAATAAATTTTCTGGCACTGCGTTAAATACATAGGTTAATAGTTGTATTAATACGATACGATGGGGCTGTTGCAAAATATAGGTTATAGAACCTAGGTTGGTTTACTTTACCGTGAGGTTGTCCCCTAGGTTCCAGAACTTGGGATAATACAGGAATCTAGTGATGGCAGCAATTGCAAACTCTTATGACAGGTTAATTGTACTGATATATCTTTGAATGGTATCGATTACAGTTCTGGCAGCTGGTGAAATACGACGGTTTGGTGCATAAGCAAGTACCAGTTCTCTATTTAGCCGCGGATTTCCAACAGACAATAATTCGGGCAGAGATTTAACTTCCGATAAATTCAAAAAAGTATCGATGAGAATTGTTGCACCAACACCGGTGCAGGATAAATGAAACGCAGTTACCGCGCTGCTGGTTTCTAGTATGATATGAGGGGAATAGCCTGCGTCCTGAAAGAGGGAATCTGCTATTTGCCTCATTTTTTGCCCGTATTTTAACAAAATGAAGGGCTCCTCTTCCAGTTCGCGGATATCAATCCATAGATGTTTCGCTCCTTCTGCAGGACGGGCTTTTTGAAGGATTGGATTATCTGGGGACACGGCAATGACGATTTCTTCATCATATAATTTTATATAATCCAGCGCATGTTCTTTAAAGGGATAATTGACTATGATAAAATCAAGTTCACCTTCCAGAACCATATTTTCTAGTTCCTCTGAGATGGCTTCTGTGATTTTAATCTGGATATCCGGATGTTCCTTAAGTAACAAAGGAAAAAGCTTAGGGAGTATGTAAGAACCTCTGGTAACAGTAATGCCTATTCTTACCAGGCTGTTTTTGAATCTAGCCATATGCTTTAACTGATACTGGAGGTCATTGTTTAATTGCACGATTTTCTGTGCATAGTCGATGTACACTTTGCCCTCTTGTGTCAGTGTCAGCTTTCTGTCTTCGAAGAAGGTTATATTCAGACGTTTTTCCAGATTTCTGATATAGATACTTAGGGACGGCTGGGAAATAAAAAGAGCTTTAGCAGCCTTAGAATAGCTTCCATGATTTATAATGGAAAGTATATAAGTATATTCTCTGATATCCATTGTAAATATTCCTCCTTTTGTTTATTATACCACGGAGAGAGCAGGAGATTCAAATACAAACAGCTTTGAGAGATGAATAAATCAAAGCTGTTTGTATTATTTCTTGTTAAAGCACCCCAATGATTGCCCCGAAGATAATTAAAGCGGCACAAAAGAGTAAGGATTTAACAAAGCTATATTTGAAGGCTTCTTTATATTCAAGGCCAAACATACCTAAGCCAAAATAAACGGAAGCACTCGTCATACATAAACCGACACCCATATTATGACCAATTGCAATTGCAAGAGCGGACTGAGTAGGTGTAATACCATAGGCTTGTCCCATAGCTGAGATTACTGGAAGGATACCGTAATTCAAAGTGTCAGGGTCAAATACCAGGGACAGAGGAACCGCAAGAATTCCCATGATAATATGGATAAACGGACCTAATGCCTTGGGGATAACTCCAACAATAGCCTTTGCCATGGCATTCACCATACCGGTATCAGTGATGACGCCAAGGAGCATACCGGCACCAATGATGGTAATGATCATTGGAAGTACATTTTTGGCATGAGCCTTAATACGTGCACTCTGTGCTTTTTCTCCACCTTTTCCGTAATTGACCGGAAGTGCAAGACCGATTCCCATCAGGAACGGGATAAACGCAGGGATACCGATAAAGAGCATGACAAGTATCATTACAGTGAGGAGCAAATTAAACCAGAATAGCTTTGGACGGCGCAATTCAAGCTCTTCCTGTGAAAGCTCACGTAAACTTACACGTACATCCGGCTGATATACAAAGTAACCTTTTCTTACTTCCTGCCTGGAAATAAGAAAACAGGCGACATATACCAGGAGGATACCAAATATCTGGACCGGAAGAACGGTCTTCCATAAGGTTACCGCATCACTTCCAACGACGGTGGCTGCACGGCCGATGGGACCGCCCCAGGGTAAAAAGTTCATGACCCCAATACACATGGTGACAATAAAACTAAAAGGCATCACACGGATTTTTAAACCTTTCACAATGGGAAGGAATGCAGGGACGGTAATTAACAGGGTTGCAACACCGGAGCCGTCTAAATGAGCGATCATGGCAACGCTTGAGGCGATAGCCAGAACACTGAAAACATTGGGTTTTATCCTCTTGGATAGCATTGATATAGGGCGGTCAAAAAGCCCTACATCATTCATTATGCCAAAATAGGTAATGGATCCAACGAATAAAGCGGCGGTGGGTAATACCTGAATAATTCCTTTCGCCAGCATTGTCATTGAGCCGGACACACCGCTTCCGACAATAAGTGCAGCGATTAGCGGTAAGGTTGAGAATACAGTGATGGGAAGACAATTAAATTTGACTAAAGCTACAATTAAAATACCAATCATTATAAAGCCTACAATTGCTAACATGATATCTTCTCCTTTGTTATTGATATCTAAAGTTCAAAGTCTAGAATTTGTACATATTGCTGTCCCGAATGCATATCACGTTCGTATTCAGATCCTTGGGGGGTTGATCTGGGAATGGATATTTTCACTGTTTTTAAATCCGGCAGATAAAAAAGTTTCGTATCCTTCTCGGAGACATTATATAATTTTGAAATTGCCTGCGGGGTTAATTTTGTCGAATCTACTATCATTTGATACGCCTCTTGTGTCTCACAGAAAATATCAATGGTGATCCAAAAAGGACCGGCATTTTTGGATCGTACATAGGAAGCGGTATTTGCTATTGTTGACATACTATTTTACCTCCTGTCTGTGAACATCATTCATTTCCATCCGAACAAGCTCCAGTGGATTATCAACTTCAACGACATGATACAGCGTGAACTTATAAAGTTTGCCTCTTTCAATCTCTGCAGGAGAAAAAGGAAATGCAAAGGTAGGAAGCTGCTTATCCTTATGTACCGGGAAGTGAAGCAGATAGGGATTGAAAACTTTAGCAACCTTTGTTGCCAGTTCCTGTGATTTTGCTGTTACAGACAGCAGTAATCCAATTTCATTTGGGATATAGTCCTCCGGTACAGCACCTCCATATACAGCATTCCAGCCATAAGGTTTTAATGAGTAGGTATAGGTTGCAGGATCAAAACCGAGCTTGAGCAGTTTCTTTTCGGTATACTCTCTCAGGGATGAAATCCATGCTTCCGGATTTTTCATGATATCTCTGTCTCGAATGCCAACAAGTGATATGGTCTGATATCCTGCAGGAGCGGCTCCTTCCAGCTTCATGGTATAGGGGGTTTTTTTAAGCTTTGTATTCTTAACATAAACCTTTCCGTTATCAAGCTGTTCATAGACTGACTGTGTTGTGTCAATCACAACACCGGGTTCGACCAGATAAAAGGGATCGGAATTCTCATATAGAAGATGCGCTGATACGGAATATACAGAACAGCTGCTATCGGGTGCAGTAGCCTCAACTAAAAAGCCTGATTCATCCACCGTAAGAAAGACACCGCCTCCAGCAGGGTTGGTTGTACAGATACAGCCGCATTCGGCTGTTTTGGCCGCATGCCAGGCAGCTGCTTCATTACAGCCTTTTAGAATCGGCATTGCTGCTATTACCGCTGTATCGGTGGCCCTTCCGCATAAAACAATGTCGGCACCGGCCTTTAATGCCTCAATAAAAGGTTCGACTCCGGATAAAGCAACGATGTTGGAACATTCCTCGAATAGGGTCTCATTTATTTCAGGTGCAGCAGATAATGGCTTGATTTTTCCGGCCTGATACTTTTCCTTTAGAACCTGAGGGGATTGTTGGGTATAAATTTTTGCAATTTTAGCAGAGATACCTTCTTCTGTACAGATTTCTTTGCAGATTTCCTCCAGTTCGTCAACACAGGCATCCACTCCACAGGTACCGCAGGTACCTATGGTAATGGGGATGGGTTGCTTATTTGCGGCAATTATCAGCATCCTCATATCATTTTTTACTGCTTCTTTTGCGTACTTCGCCTTTCCTGTTCCCAAATAATAGGGACCGGAATCTGTGGAACCCGCATCTGCAGATATAATGTCTGGGCCCAGTTCCATGCCTCTGGCAAAAGCCTCATCTGTGATTCCTGTACCAAGTGCACCAAAAGGCACAAAAACTTTACAAATATTCATAAAAATAAAGTTCCTTTCAATAAAAATTAGTATAATATGTATAATAGCATCCTATCTAATATAAGTAAAATATATAAATGCAATAGTAATATAGATATAAGCTATAAAGTAAAAAAGGTATACCGAAGCACCTAATAAGCTTGACGGTATACCTTTTTATATTTTATTCTCATATCTCTATCCCGGTTTATATTTTTATCTTTTATATCCCAGTAACATATATTTGAAGATGGCTTTACAACCTTCGGATCAGGAGCCCATATTTTTATTCCTTGAATAGTCATTTTTATAATTTATACCCATATATATCCTAGGCTGGTCTGTGATACAGCCACATATAAGAATGTGTGAAAGATTAATTGAAGATGTTATACCAAAGCCAGTACATCATCAATAGAGTTAAAGATCATTTTTGCTTCCTCACAAACAACACCTGCACCGTTCCAGGTCACTAACCCTGACACGATACCCGCATTATTTGCACATTGAATATCACTTGGCATATCGCCTATATATATGCATTCTGTTTTACTTGCTCCCACTAATTCCATATATTTGTATAATGGTTCCGGCTCCGGCTTATGCTGTGCGGTATCTTCTTCTAAAATAACCTTATCAAATATAGTTTCAAACCCAAATCCTGAAAAGAAGTCAGCATACTCCTTCTTTGACCGTGATGAGACAGCTCCGACAGAACAGCCCTTCTCTTTCAAATGCAGAAGCATTTCCTTAGTTCCCTCAAAATAGCCGGTTTCCTTCGCATGTTTCGAGTAGTTAACCTGCCATTTGTTTGTGTAATCGTTATCAACAATAACACCTAACTTCTTTAATCCTATTTCTGTCGTCACTCCTAAAACACATCTAATTTCGTCAATCAAATAAGTGTATCCATATTCGTTCAGGGTTTGCTGCCATGTCTTTAAAATGGCCTGCTCCGTATCAATTAAGGTCCCATCTAAGTCAAAAATAAAATATTTCAATGCCATATTCTCACCTATCCTTTCCGTCTTATCATTTTATAATTATAACGCATATTTTTGCTTGATTCTTTCTAATATACGCCATAAACTATAATTATAACGACAATCTGCAAGGAGTAACGTATGCTTTCAACAACCTATGATATTTCCCTGAATGAACAGAAAGAAGAAACGATCGAACGAGGAACCGTTTTCTTTCCATGTTCCGCATATACTGGTGATATTCATCAATATGTCACAAAAAATCTGCCGTCACACTGGCATCGTGAAATGGAACTATTTGTTCTTGACGAAGGCAAAGTCCGCATCACAACAGTGAATGGAGAGTTTGAACTTCATTCTGGCGATGGTTACTTTGTGAATTCCAATGTTCTTCATGGAATCTATGCCTTGACCGAAAGGCCATGCCGTTTTCATTCCATTGTATTTGATCCGGTCATTATAGCCGGTGCACCCGGCAGTGCTTTTGATCTGTTGTACGTCCGGCCTTTTATAGAACATGCTTCTCCAATAAGGGCCCTGTATCAAGGCAATCGTGATTCCAGCTCAGATATCTTTTTATTATTTGAAAATGCCTACCAGGCTTGTGCCATGGAACAAGAAGGTTACGAATTCATTGTTAGAGAATCTTTATCACACATCCTTCTTACCTTGAAAAGCAATCAAAATTACTTACAGACACCCCACAATTCACAGCAGGAATTACGATTAAAGGATATGCTCACATGGTTAGAGCTTCATTATTCTGATTCCATTACAGTTACACAACTGGCCGATTCTGCCGGAATAAGTGTTAGAGAATGTCAACGCTCGTTCTCTGCCACTTTACATACTACTCCGATGAACTACTTAATGAATTATCGAATTGCCGCTGCTGCCAAACTGCTTCGCACTACTAATTTACCAATCACTGAAATAGCGATACACTGTGGGTTTGGAAGCCCCAGCTATTTCACCAAACAGTTTAAAGCCATTATTGGTAAAAGTCCTCGAAACTATCGTTTTAACAAAAGTACGTAACTTATTTCGTTACCTTAATAGATTTACATAGTAAAATTGTACCCCAGATACCGCCTAGAAGCAAAACCTCAAAAATTCCCATAACATGTATAATATAGCCTAAAGAAAAATCCAGTAATAAGGAAATGAGATGGTTAAGTCCTAACAGCCAGCAAAGAACAGTGGATTGGATGGTTAGTATTTTCATATATTCCAGGTTCTCTTTTATGAGTGCCACAATAATTGCTGTGATAATACCTATGTTCCATAAGGCTATTTCGCGCTGCCAGCCCATATTATTTCCCCAGCTTGTAAATTGCCCGCTTAAGTTTGGTATAAAGAATTGCCAGATAAATGCGCCTCCGCAAGCAAGAAGCATGAAGGTGAGATAAAATTTATAGTGCTTCATTGTAATACCTGTTCTGTTTTTTTTCATAGTAACCTAACTCCCTTCTATTTGCCTATTCAAGTATAAACATGAAACTAATTTCATATTTCATATCATATTCTTTTCGGTGGTGGTTGTCAATATAATATGAAATATTTTTCACATTTATTGATAACTCCTTATTTTTATTATATAATAAGGTTATAAAACTAAGGCAGGTGGAAGTAATATGGCAAAACTGGAAATCAGGGAACCAAGGCAAAAGCGTTCAATTGAGAAAAAACAACGTATTATAAGAACAAGTTACAAGCTTTTTTGTGATAAAGGTTACTACAAAACCAATACAGCGGAAATTGCCAAAGAGGCTGGTATTTCAACGGGTATCGTATATAGTTATTTTCAAGATAAAAAAGACATCCTCTTAGAAGTTGTCAAGTCCTATCTTGCTTCTCTTTCTGAGCAGTTCCTGCCCTTGTTTGACAACCCGATAAGCCAGGATAATCTGTCTGACATGATAAAAAACTTAATTGACATTGTCATTTCATCCCATGTAATGAATGTGGAAGCCCATAATGAGTTTATGGCATTGTCTCTGCTTGAAAAAGATATATATATTTTATTTCATGATTTTGAAGATTCTATATTAACAAAGCTTTATGAATTATTGACGGCTGGGGGATTTTCTAAAACCAATCTGCTCGAAAAAATAAGAATTAGTTATGGTATCGTGGAACAGGTAAGCCATGATTCTATTCATAATGCAAGACCGCAAGAAGAATTGGATTCGGCAAAAACCCTTGCTATTCGTATAATTGTAATGTTATTCCATGATATAAATGAATAGTTTTCAATTTTTTATATGTATTATTTTCTTTACATGGATCCTGAAATCTTGGGTTTATAGAAACTCTACTTCTTTTTTATTTCATTTACTTGCTTTCTAAAAATTATGGTTAAGTTTGGATTTTATTAGATTTTGTCAGCGAATTACAGTGTCAATTCAACCGTAGAATCAATTGGTAAATTTTGTATAAATATGGTTGCTCATGTCCATTATATGGTATATAATTCCAATATAGTGTTTCGTACACTATACATATTTAATCTTACCAAGAGAGGAGGTAGTATAATGATTAAATTCTCAGTCATTCAAAAACCTGTCAGAAAAGAAAAGGCACAGGGTAATTGCTGCAATGGTTCAGTAGTAACAAAACCCAGATAGTTGACAATTTATTAAGTTAACAAAAAAATTATAAGGGGATCATTTTTTAGCAAATGATTCCCTTATAATTAACCAATGAGGGGAAATTATATGGAATATAAATATTCAAGATATAATGTTGTAGTAAAAGATGAGGATGGGTTTTTCCTGCATAACACCAAATCCGGTTACATGGTACAAATGGACAAAATGAATTATGAAACCTTTAGCGAGTTAAATAAAGTTACAGATAATGAGACCCTTGAAACATTTAAAAATATGGGTTTTATCGTTTATAGTGATACTGACGAGGTTGAAGAGCTATATTTTAATAACATGCGAATGAAATATGATAGTACGAAACTGCATGTCACTGTGCAGACAACTAATATGTGCAATTTTTCCTGCCCCTATTGCTATCAGGACCATATCCCTGCTACATTCGATCAAAATAGTCAGGAAATATTTATTAAATTTATCGATAACTCAATTAGCAGAGGAATAAACAATATCAGAATACATTGGTTTGGCGGTGAACCTACATTAAATGTTGACTGTATATTAAATATCGAAAAATATTTAACTAAGTTACAAGCTAATAATAATGGCTTAGAAATAAGTAATTATATTACAACCAATGGATACTCTCTTGATGCTAACCTATACAAAAATTTTACTGAATATACAAATATAAAGGATATACAGATAACGATTGACGGACCAGAAGAAATACATAATTTAACCCGAATAACCCATAGTAAAGAAGGTACCTACTCAAGAATCATAAACAATATAGTGTCCTGCTTAAAAATTGATAGTGATATAACTTTTACTATAAGAATTAATTTGAATACAAATAATGTTAATTATATTTCCGAATATCTAACTGAAATGGAAAAGCATGGTATCTTAACAAATGATAGAGTTGACTTTAGCTTTCAGCAGACCCATGATTTTAATCATGAAAAATCTGATTTATATTTTAAAAATAAAAATGATTATGCAAAGAGTTTGATTCAAGTATATAAAACAATCATCAATAAAGGGTTAGGTATTCCAAGATATTCGAGTATGAAATATTGTAACTGCTTATTTGATTGTATAAATACTTTTTTAATATCACCGGATATGAAATTATATCATTGCTCTGCTACATCCGGAACTAATTGTGTCGGAAAAATATCTGAAGATGGAGAAATGGTTTTATATAGCAATTACTATTCAAAAATAAATAGGAACATCTTTGAAAAAGAGAAATGCAAAGAATGCAAATATCTCCCCATATGTTTTGGGGGGTGTTATAATCTGGAGACTTTAGGAGATGACGAATGTATTCCGGAAAAATATCAGTACAATGAGTTAATCCGTTTGTATGGATACGAAAGTACGATATAAATCGTTGGGTAATGGCTTACAACAGGGAGGAAAGATTAATAAATGTATGATTCTTTAAAACCATATACAAAAAGTATGAAAAGAACTTTTTTGTTCCTTTTCATAACACATTTAGTTGGTAAAATAATGATGTTATATTTTCCCTTAGCTACTGAAATGTTAGTTGATCATATAATCATAACGCAGAAATTGAATTTAATAATCTTATGGGGAGTAATTTCAATTTTTATCGCCATATTAGTGTATGGTTTCAATTTCTATTTTATTGAATATTTGGGTGATAAGTGCTGTACGATACTAGCTAATGATATTAGAAAGAAATTAATTAGTAAAATATTAAATATGTCATCCGGCGCTTTTAATAAACTTGATAAGGGAATGGTTTTTAACACCGCTATATCTGAAACAAATATTGCCGCTGTTGCATTTTTTAATAATAAAATTTTGTTATCTACAACAATAATTCAAACAGCCATATACATTATTGTGCTTGGAGTTGTTAATCTTCAAATCGCTATTATTACAATTATGATAATACCCATATTCATTATATTCTCGAAATTAAATCAGCAGGATTTTAACAAATCAATTGAAAAAGAAAGAAATGATATAGATAATGTTGTGAAATGCTTTAATAATATTGTAGATAATAAAAAAGCCATTACAATGATAAAAAAAGAAAACTTTTTTTTAAACAGATTTTCTGTAATACTGGATAAATGGGGAGGTACGAGAATTAGATATAATTTCTTTTATACTTTTTTAAAAATTTTGCCAAGATTACTGGATCAATCAACACTAATATTATTATATTGTATCGGTGCTGTTATGGTTATGTATAATAAAATCAGCTTTGGCGAATTAATCATGATGTCGCAGATTATAGTATTTTTGTTTCAGGAAATTACTTCCATCGTGTCCGTACGTATTGATTTAAAAAATGCTAAGCCACTTTTTAATCGCATTAATTATATACTAAAATTTGAAAGTTCGGAAGAGAATGATTATAAATATGGAAATCAATTAGAACTATCTGACACTGAAGTATATGTTGAGGATAATAAATTGTTTTATGTTGATAATTTCGTAATAAAAACCCCAAATTTATATTTAATTAATGCAGAAAACGGATGCGGTAAATCCTACTTTATGAATTGTATTATGGGGTTTTCATCCGGAATAAGATCCGGTAAAAATCAAAACATTGTACCAACTACTGAGAATATCGGAATGATGGCTAAAACAGACTTATTTATTGAAGATAAAGTGATTAACAATATTTTTATAGATGAAGATCCGGATGATAGTTTTATAAAAGAGATGATTGAAATTTTTAATATGGATTTTTTAAATAAAATCATCACATTATCTCCTATAAATCTTTCCTTAGGACAACAGCAGAAAATTTCTTTGTGTCGATTTTTTTGGTTTAACCGAAATAAAGAATATTGGATATTAGATGAACCCTTAGTTAATCTTGATATGGAATGTATAACAAATGTTATAAAATATATTAAGAACCAGTCAATCGAAAAGAAAATTATAGTTATTAGTCACGATGAGTATTTTGAAAATATTTCAAATGAAAGATATGTTATAAAAAATAAACTATTAATGAAATACTAGCTAATATGATTCGAGTGTCAAAAGTCTCTCAACGTGTATTTTATGAATATCATGTGCAAAATTGACCTTTTGGTACTCGAATTAAATATACTAATAGGAAAAATGAGGCAGTTATGGCAATATTAAAAGATGATTTTTACACATTTATTAATGAAAAATGGCTTAATAGTGCACGGATACATAATAATAATAAAGTTAATTCGGTATTTCAAGAATTAAAAGATAATCAAATACAGATTTTAACAAACTTATTGAAAGGTGATGAATTATACTCTAACACCTTTTGTCAAGTTAAATTTTTTTACAGATGTATATTAGATTCCTTTAAAAATTCGAGCAATGAGACGAATCAGTTATATCATATAATCCATGAAATTGAGATGGTTAACAATTTGAATGATTTAATCTTATTGGCAAATGGTTTTCGTATAGAATTTGATTTAATTCAAGTGTATATAGAACCCAATATATATAATAACGAAGTAAATAGTATTTACTTATGTCCGCCCAATATACCTGATTTCAATAACGATCAAAGAGCAATTTACAAAGAATATCTAATGAAAAACTATCTTCTAATAGGTTATACCTACGATAGTGCCAAGGAAAAAGTTGAAAATACCTTGATACTAGAAGAAAAACTAAGTAATTATTGCGATGATGTTGATTGTGCCTTTCAATATTCGGATGCTGAATTTAGAAACCGATATTGTAATAAAGCAATTGGCAGCATAATAAATAATGTTAGATTGCATGAAGAGATGGATATAGTTACATATGGTACGAAATGGTTAGAATTTTTAAATGAATATTTCGTAGAAAATAACCTTACTATCATAAAAAATTTTATTGAGACCAATACCCTCAAATTCTATATCGACTATATTGGCGGCAAATTCAAAGAATATAAAGATAAATATGATGCGGATCTTTATGGGGAAGTCAGTAAATCTTCTGATGAATTTGCACTGCATATAACAAACAAATTTTTTGGGAATAGCTTAGGTATTCTATACGCGTCAATATATCATAATGAGCATAAACTGGAATTGGTAAATAAAATTACAGAAGATATCATTCAATGTTATATTACAAAATTGAACAATGTAGACTGGCTTTCAGCACCACTTAAAAAGCATACAATAATTAAATTAAGAAAAATGAAACGAAATATCGGATGTTTAGAACAAAAGGATTTGTTTCATAATCTTGATCTAATAAACAATAATTATAATAAAACTATCGTTGAAAATATTATATTGTATAAGAAATATTTGAATGAAAATATGAATGAAATTCCAAATGCATATGGCGAAGAAACTTATTCCACCAATACTTCTTATGATTTTAATACCAATTCTATTAATATTCCCTTAGGGCTAATAAATGGACTTCTGACTGAAAACTATAGGTATGAAGAATTACTGGCTACAATCGGGTTTTTAATTGGACATGAAATTGCGCATTCCTTTGATTCCAATGGACTAACCTATGATTATCAAGGTAATTTTACAGAAAATATTGATGATAACGCATTACATAATAAAAAGCTGGAAGAACTAGTACTCTTCTATAACGGTATGAGTATTATAGAGGACTTAAAGGTTGACGGGCAGTTAACTTTACAAGAAAATTTCGCTGATAACTGTGCTATGAGATGCATGCTTGATTTATTAAATGAATATAGCAATGCAGACTTTGATTTATTCTTCCGAACATTTGCATCGACTTGGAGAATTATATATAAAGAAAGTTACCTTTATAATTTAATTCCTGTAGATGAACATCTTATATATAAATTGAGGGTTAATGGTGTTCTAAAAAACAATGAGGAATTTTATAAGACATATAATATTTCAATCAATGATAAAATGTATATTGATAAAACAAGACGTATAACTCTATGGTAAACAGGTAATCCGCTTGTCATCGTTCAGTCCTGTCACATTTTGTTTAACTTGCGTTTACATTCCTGCTTTACAATCAGATTGTGGAGGATACTTTTTATGACCAATATAATGATTATAGATGATGACCTATATATCCGTGAGCTTGAGCGAACCCTGCTTAAAAACGAAGGCTATACGATTTTCGAAGCCGCCAATGGGCGAAAAGCCCTGCAGCAGTTAAAAGAAAACAAAATCGATTTATGTGTACTTGATCTTATGATGCCTGAAATGGATGGTTTTGAATTTTGCCGCCTTGCCAGAAAATATTATCCGGATCTACCGATTCTGATGCTAACGGCAAAAGGGGAGTTAAGTCAAAAAGTAAAAGGCTTTGAACTGGGAGCAGATGATTATTTAACAAAACCTTTTGAGGGAATAGAGCTTATCCTGCGTGTAAAATCCCTGCTAAAACGTTACAAAATTGATTATGTTGTGGAAATTGGGACTCTTCTCCTCGATAAGTCCAGTTACTCTGTCACCTGTAACAACACCCAGAGTGACATCCCGATGAAAGAATTCGAACTCTTGTATAAGCTTGGTTCTATGACAGGAAAAACCCTTACCAGAGATCAGCTTATAGAAGATATCTGGGGTTATGATTTTGAAGGCAATGAGCGTACACTGGATGTTCATATTAATCGCCTGCGTGAGCGATTCCCCAGTGAGCAATACGGATTTAAGATCTCCACCATCCGAGGATTAGGTTATCGCCTGGAGGTGCTTCATGAACAGGAATAGAAAAAAAGATAATTTCCGTTTTGCAGTTGGTATCATCGTTTCTACCTTTTTCTTCGGTGTATGTTTTGGGTTATCTTATCTCCTAACAGACTTTATCTATCAATATACCGGAGCGCCGGTAAAAATCTGGACTTATATCATTACCGGTGTTGTGGGACTATACATTTTTTGGGCCTTTGCTCAAATTATAATTACTACCCATCGCAGAAAACATCAGCACAATGACCACCGGGAACTTTTGGGGGAAGCACTTGATGCCATGAAGCGGATTACTCAGGGTGATTTTTCTGTAGTAATGAAAGTGGAAAAGTATGACCCCTTTTCAGAACTAGCCGAAACCATTAATAAAATGGCTCATGAGCTGGGAACCATGGAAAATCTACGGCAGGACTTTATTGCCAATGTTTCTCATGAGATACAATCTCCCCTTACCTCTATTTCCGGCTTCGCCGAATTACTTAGGAACGGTTCGGTCACTGCCGAAGAGAAGGCTCATTACATTGACATTATAGCGGCTGAAAGTAAACGACTTTCAAAACTAAGTGACAATCTCCTTAAGTTATCTTCCCTGGACGCAAATGCCACTCCGCTCTCCTGTTCTAAATTCAGGTTAGACAAGCAGATACAAAGCTCACTCTTACTGCTGGAATCGCTATGGTCGGAGAAGAATCTGGATATTTCTTTGGAAGCAGAGGACATATCTATGTTTGGTGATGAACATTTACTGGCTCAGGTTTGGATTAATTTACTTCACAATTCCATTAAGTTTACCCCCAGGGGCGGCATGGTCACTATTTCTGTTTTACGTGAGGATTCTATGATTGTATGCCGTATTGCAGATAGCGGCATTGGAATTTCCGAGGAAGATAAACTCCATATTTTTGAGCGCTTTTATAAGGTGGATAAAGCAAGGGACCGGGATCTGGGCGGAAACGGTCTTGGTCTCGCTCTGGTAAAAAAGATTGTTGAGCTTCACAACGGAACAATAGAAGTGGAAAGTTCTATTGGCAACGGAACCACCTTCACGATTAAATTCCCCAAAGAAAAGGAGTCCGACTAAACTTTTCCATATTAATATTTCGATAAGTAATTTGATAGGTTTACATTCCGTTTAAATTGGGTTTAACCTCTGTTTAATTAACAACGCTATGATAAGGTTGTTAACAAAACAGAGGTTAATTTATTTAGATGGGTGTAATGAGTGAAAGAAAATGTTGAAAAAAGAAAGGTGCCACGCTGTGATTCTTTCACTCTGTTTTATTTGTGGCAGTATCACAGGTCTTGCCTGTGATATGCAATGGGTGTAATGAGTGAAAGAAAATGTTGAAAAAAGAAAGGTGCCACGCTGTGATTCTTTCACTCTGTTTTATTTGTGGCAGTATCACAGGCTTTGCCTGTGATATGCAATGGTGAAAATATGGAAAAAATGATCCGAGTAGAAAATTTAGTAAAACAGTATGATAAAGCGAAAACGCCCTCCGTTAAGGGTATCAATTTCGATGTAAAAGGAGGGGAATTTTTTGCTTTTTTAGGTCCAAACGGGGCAGGCAAAACAACGACAATTTCAATCCTGACCACCACCCTGTCCAAAACCTCCGGTAATGTGTTCATAGCCGGTTATGATGTTGGTAAAGAAGCAAAGCGCGTCAGGGAGAATGTAGGAATTATCTTTCAGCAGCCCAGTCTTGACCCCCAGCTCTCAGCCGAAGAAAATATCCGGTTTCATGCCTGTCTATATGGCATGTACAGCTACCGTCCGACTTTTAAAATGATGCCTGCAGCTTATCGCAGGCGGGTATTAGAACTGGCTGAAATCATTGGCATACAGGATGCTTTAAACAAACCAATCAAAAAACTTTCGGGTGGCATGCAGCGTAAATTTGAGATTATCCGCAGCTTAATCCATACTCCCAAAATATTATTTTTAGATGAACCCTCACAAGGACTGGACGCAGTAAGCAGACGTGGGTTATGGGACTATATTAATGCAGTCAGACGGGAGAACGGAACTACCGTGTTCCTAACGACCCATTATATCGATGAAGCAGAACATGTGGACAGAGTCTGCATTATAAATCAAGGACTAATAGCTTTTAACGGGACTCCTGACTCCATGAAACAAGACTTGCTTAAGCAAGAGATTATTTTAGATTCTGATAATCGTTTGGCCCTTACAAATGAATTATCGGCTATGGGAATGGAACATCGTGTGGAAGATCACGTTATCGTTCCATATCAGGATATGACAGCCCAGGAAATTATAGCTAAACTAAAAACCAAGCTTACACTTCTTAAAATGCAGGAGCCAACACTGGAAGATGCTTATGTAGATTATTTATTAAGAACCGGAGGAAAAACCGTATGAATGAAATGACATTAAAAAAGCCCGTACCAAAACTCCTAAGAGAAATAAATGTAGTAATTACCATATTAGCCCGTGATATCAACTTATGTTTCAAATCTCCGGGTATGCTGATTATGAGTCTTGCCATGCCTATCGTTATGATGGGCATGCTTGGCGGCAGCCTTTCTCAAAACATGGCAGGAGGACTTGGTTTTAATTATAATCAATATCTGTTGATTGGCATGCTGGTAAATATGCTGTTTATGACTACCGCTTCCGGTATTTCCTCCTTAGTGGAAGACCATGTAACAGATTTCACCCAGGAAATGATGATTTCGCCTATATCCCGATATTCCATTGTAATCGGCAAAATCCTTGGTTCCTCTTTTGGTGCAATCGTAGGAATGCTTGGCACAATAGTAACCGGATTCTTTATGGGTATTTCCCTGACCCTCGGACAATATTTATTAATACTTTTAATGGCTCCCTTCATGTGTTTATCTGCCGGTGCCTTGGCTATGATCGTTATTGGACTTATCAAAAGCAATAAAATGGCAAACATGGCAGTTATGCTGATCACCATGCCCCAGATGTTTCTATCCGGTGCCATTATTCCAATCAATAATTCAAAAGGCATTCTATATGTATTATCCCGTATCATGCCCATGACCTATTGCCTTGATCTGACCCGTGCCGTGGTTTATTCTGGAACAAAAGAGTATGATAGTGTGGTGTTGTTTAACCCTCTTGTCAGCCTGATTGTCATTGCTGTACTTACGGTTGTTTTTCTGGTAATCGGTACCTATTTCTTTGCACGAAGTGAGAAAAACCGATAGTCAATTTTTTCCCTGTTTACATCCTTCTTATAGCAAAACAGACCTTCTTATATAATGATTTTCACAATATAAACACCATGATCGAGTTCCATAACTTTGTTGTTATTGAGTTCGTGATAAGTATAGCAGCATTTAAAATATAAACCTAATTCGAACGAATTAGCATATTTATACTGACAAACGTTCAGAGGGGAATGATTCACAGGAATCATCCCCCTCTTTCATAAAGAGCCGTATAAATTATAATATCTCAATGATGACCGGATATATTTCAGAAACTATATGTGTCCGAAAACCTTTTTCTATGTGATTACGGTCTGATTTTAACGGTTACGGCTCAATTCCCCAGATCAGGCTGCCATTCCTATAAGCCGTTACCTTACTCCAATCCCCATAGGACGTACCACTGGAATTGAAGGAATAATCATTGGTCTGGGTATAGTTACTCCAGTCAGACTTTGAGAATCTGGTCTGTATAAATGCGCTGGAGCCGGGGGACAGGCTTCCTGCACCGGCAGAAATAGTAATTTCAAGATAACAGTCTGCCGTGGTCTTAACAGAAGTCATATCTACAAATGCCCCGGTAACATTAACAGCACCCACAGAGGACCAGTCACACCAGAAGTTCTGTGATACCGCACCGTCATCAGTATAGTAATATCTCAGCTTTAAACCTTCCAGACTGATGGGGCTGGTTCCGTTATTGATCAGCTTAAACTGGGGAGCTATGCTCTGGGTACTGGCAGTAAGTGGGTTATTATACATCTGAACCGTCAATCCACTGCTGCCGCTGCCGGTGCTATCTGAAATTACAAGGCTTAATACCGGGTCAGTTCCACCGCTAAAGTCAAAGGTCAGACTGGCGCTGCCTACAGACAGGCTAGATAAATAGGCTTTCTTAATGATCACCGTATTACCGGATATCGTATAGTCTGTTCCTGCCGTAAGGGTTTTTGAACCATTTTTTATTGCACTCAGGGTATTGCCGTTAGGTGTAAGCGTTACGGTAATATCCGCCTGCAGGGTAGTATTTTTATCAAATGCAGCCGTCTGGGGTGAAATAGAGGCCGAATTTGTCGGTGTGGGAGAAACTGTCGGTGTGACCGTAGGCGTTACGGTAGGTGTTGGTGTTGCCGTAGGCGTGGGGGTTACGGTAGGTGTGGGCGTTGCCGTGGGTGTAGGTGTAACGGTAGGTGTTGTGGTGGTATCACCATAGATAATACCCCTTCCGTTGGTTCCGACATAGACACGCCCGAATATTCTGGGATCACCGGTTATGCACATGTTAATTCTTCCGTATTGGTGGCTGTCATCGTTGATTCTTACCCAGCTTCCTCCTGCATCTGTGGAGCGGAAGATTCCTCTTACCCCATCAATCTGCGCACAGATATAAAGTGCCATATAGTCTGCACCCGGGGCAGCCATACCAAAGCCGACAACATCTGCTTCTTCCACATTGTCAAGTCTTGTAAAGGTAGCTCCGGAATTGGTGGAATGCCACAAACCATAATCATAACCTTCACTTCCCCCTGCAAGCCAGATATCACCTTCAATGCCAGGCATTGCCTTAAAGTTAACCGGAGTTGTCTCAGGGGACGGGCTGGAGGACGGATCTGGAAGTCCGGTGGCAGTAGCTGTGAAGGTAGCTCCCTTATTGGTACTTACATAGAAAGTCCCTCCTGAGTAGCCATAGAACTTATTGGAATTCACACGGTCGGAAGCAACAAAGGCATTTACCGGCAGACCTGCACAGGCTGTCCAGGAACTTCCTGAGGTAGTGGAATAGGAAGGTGCTTTTCCTGCGGGGGCCCAAACAATGGTATTGCCGTCAGCGGACATCGCTACTTTTCCACCTTCCGTCGTATCAGAACTATTTGAAGACCAGGAGTTGGTACCGGCAGACCAGTTATTGCCGGAGTCATAGGAGATACCGATTCTGGGGTTTGTCCCGGCATCTGTATTTCCCACCCTTACATACCTGGTTGGATTCAGCTGTGCGAAATCCATGCTGGTAGTAGAGGTAAAATTAGGAGTTATCATCATCATGGCTGGTATTTTTGTTAAATCCGTATGTACAAAACCGCAAAGATCACCAAGTCCGCTGACTAAATGAGCTGTACCGCTGTCCGGACTTATCAGGGAAAGTACTGCTGTCTGTTCGATTCCTACCGATTTTACAGAGATATTTACTAAACCGCCGGAATCAATTGCTGTAAGGTTGTCCGTTCCATATACGGTTGCTCCGGTTCCATACATCATACGGTCTGAATTAAACGGATCAATTGCTATATTACCCATCATCCAGCCCATTTTGGGAATGGCATCCGGCGGAATATATTGTTTACCGAAGGTAAGCCAGGGTGAGACAGAAATATCCTGTTTAAACCGAATTGTACGGTCCGGATATCCATTCCAGTCCCAGAATCTGGTCCAGGTAGCACCTCCGTCTCTGGAACGGAAGATATTGGCATCGGGCCACCAGCTATTTAAGGTCGTAACAATTAAAGTATCCGGATCCTGTGCGTCCACAGAGAGTCCGCCATATCCATAATAATTGTCTTCACTGGAGGAGGGAACCGGACTAATCTTGGTCCATACACCAGTGCCTGTATTGTATTTCCAGACGTCCCCTTTCGATCCGTCATAGGGTCCTACACCGTTGCTGTAAGGTATATACAGAATACCTTCGGATGACAATACTCCATGGTGAGGGAAATAGCCGTCTTTTGGCTGTCCGGCCACTGCACTCCAGGTAAGGCCGCCATTGGCAGTATAAAATACGGTATTCTTAGGTGCCTCGCCGTTCTTTGCCTTATTGACTACCCCAACATAAATTTTATTACAAGGTGTACCGGCTGTGCTGGAAGCAGGATCAAACGTAACCCATACCACACCGGTAATTGTATTATCATAAACTGTAGGATCTAAATCTGTAGGTACAATATTGCCGACCTCTGTAAAGGTACTTACCTTACTCCAGGTTACACCATAATCCGTGCTTTTCCACAAGCCGTTTCCGTTTCGGGTTCCCATATAAAGAACATTATTGCTGTTTGGATCCACCACAAGGCGTTCTCCCATGGACCGGCCCATCATATTGGCACCACACTTAAAAGGCAGATTTGTTACCTCCCAGGTATCTCCCTTGTCTGTGGAACGCAGGATACAGCCATTTGCAACTGCCCAATTATTAGTATATGTTCCTGCCGCTATGTATACACGGTTGGTATCCACTGGATCTACTGCAAGACTGTCACAGCCTAAGTTATTCCAGTCATCAAAACCGATGGTATCCATGAGGGGTATCCATTTTCCGGTAGAAGGATTCCACCTATATGCCCCGCCCATGTCGGTTCTGGCATAGATTAAATCCTTTTCCCCGGGATTAAAGATTACATTATCTACATATCCGCCTCCGCCAATCTGTACATTCTTCCAGTTGTAAGCTTCACTGGTTACTTCTGCCGAAACAGCTGTCGGAACCATAAGTGCTGCAGCTGAGGTAATTATCATAGCCGCTGCCGTTAATAAACCAATGGTTATTCTTAGTTTTCCTTTCATTCTTTTACCCTCTTTTCTGAATATCCCTAACCAGGGACATTTCTTAATTAATACTCACCGCATTATTTGTATAATGGCTATTACCGATATAAGACCATATATTCTACTGACCTCCCTTCTTTTTTATATCAAAAGTAAATACCAAGTATTTATATAAAATGGCGTGCCATTATGCACAGAATTATCTGGGTATTAGCCTGTTGTTTTTGATGGTTTCATTCGATGAATCATGCAGTAGTAATATTAGCCGGGAAATCATGTAAGCGTTGATAAGCTCCGGGTAAATTAGTGATTTTAACGGAGCATGTGCGAAGGAGAGAGTAAGTAAAAACAGAGTTGATGTCAGAATATGTTATATATTTACAATGATGTAACTTTATACTACCTATAGATAGGAGGCTTGTCAATAATGATGTTTCACAGATAATGGTTATAAAAATGGTTATTTTTAACAAAATGCCACTGCAAAATCCAAAGAATAAATTACCTGGAAGAGAATAAAGATTCTAACCCAGATTTATATCCTGCGGATTTGCAGCAGCACTTTTAAGTGTTTATATGTCAGTGAAAAAATACTTACTCACATTCTTTTATGCGGATTGCCATAAACTCCCGCCCTGGCAATGGTATACGGAATTTCCCTTGAAATCTGCCTATAAAAGTAACCGTCATATTCCAGGTATCAATAACCTCAACCAGATACTTTTTATCTGCTTCTAATTTAAAATCCCGGAAAGAAGGTCTGAAACGGTCATAATAGTGAACCGAACACCCCTTAGCAGTTCCCACCGTTTCATCCCATTCCATTTCCTGATAAGTAAACGTTTCTCCGTCTGCCTCCTTCATAATATCAGAGAGGAACCGGATTCTTTCTGTACTTTCACCATATAGTTTTCCACCATGTGACCACCATAGAATATCATTATGTCCAAGATAGGTTTCACCATGACCCGGATGACCGCCTCGTAGCACAGCCTGCCAGAATCTTCGTGTCATTTCTTCTCCGTTTATATTTCCCCAGGCATAATTTATGTTTCCTTCATAGCATATTTCATCCAAAACCACGGGCTTTTGATATTCCCTAAGCCATTGGTCCGTCAGCTCAGCGGTGCGGTAAAGCTCGGTACGCTGTATGCTGCAATGGGTAATCCAGTTCTGGTGAAAATCATAAAACTGAAAACAGTTATGAATGGAACGCAAATGCACATAGGGATCATAATCACAGAGAATACCGGCATTTTTTTCCCAATCACTTACCGGTTTACCAAAAAACAAGTCATATTCATTTGCCAATGACCACCAGACATTCCGGTAAGCCGCAAACCTTGAAACAACATATTTAAGGTAATAATTTTCATTCTCCAGTCCCATTTTAGAAAATCCCCAGCGGTCATAGGGATGCAAAAGGATAAGATCCGCTTCTATTCCCAGTTCCATAAGTTTCCTAATACAATCTTCCAAAAGGGCAAAATGTTCTACCTGAAAACGGGAAAAGTCCCAGTTATTTGATGGATCAATGGCACCTTCTCCAAACAGGACAAAATTCTCTTCCGTAAGATTGCTGGAATCACAGGGCGTACCTTCATAAGGATAAGAAACCGGCTCGTGTAAATTATAAATATAATGTTTTGGAAAAACACAGAAACGGATTTTGTTAAATGGTGCGTTTTTTAAAGTAGCCAGTGTATCCTGGCGCAGCGATTCTTTTTGAAATGCCCAGGCATAACAAGTGGTACCAAGGCTTAAATAGGGCGTTCCATCCTCATATGCAAACTTAATTTTATCTTTGACCCGCACCGGTCCATGATTCTTCTCTAATGGTTCTGTCCCCTTAAATTCTCCCGTATAAATCTGTTCAGAGAAAGATCCCCATATTTTAAAATGATAAACTTCCGTATAAGACGGCATAAAACGCACTTTATAGCATCCATTTCCATCATAAAAACCATGTACCGTAATAGTTTCACTATTTGCTTCAAAACATCCCATAACGGTATAATCCCTAAAGGGATTACCCTCTGTCCTGCCCGGGATAGAGGCTTCAAAGCAGCCCCATTTTTCTACTGTTTTATTGTAAATTACTTCATTCATATTTTACACCCCTTACGATACTGCCATCAGTATGCAGTTTGAATGAATCGTATCGTGGTATCCTTTCCATTCTTATATTTTCAGGCAATTGCGAAACGATATGATTTTTTGAATATATCCTGCAAATAAACTTGTTTCTAGCTTCAGTTGCCCTATTGGCAAGATTCAGCGCTGAAAAAAGTATTATTTGTAGGATATAGAAATACAATATTTGTGTTTCGCAATTACCTGCTTATATTTCTCAACCTTCCCGTCATGCTGCCACTTCTGCGGTATCTCAAACAATGGAGGACGAACTTCATCGAAACCATTCTGAGGAGGCACTATCTGTAAACTAAAAATCTATCACTACAACACCATGAGGTGGAACGGTACATGTAATTGTATCATTACAGCTTAGTTTTTCAGCCTTCAGCTCAGATTCTGTCATAAGTTTATCCACTTCCTCTGTTTTCAGATATTCCGGGGAACCCATTTTTATCCAGAGTTTTTTTGCATTGGCATGGTCTTCATCAATCCGGTAGACCATTACCTCGCTGCCGGTAACCATACCCGGGATATGAATTGTAACCTCTTCCTCCTGAATGGCTCCTGTCATGATATTATGATTGTAAACTGCAAGCCTGTGGCCCTTATCCGTTTCCGTAGCTAACAGCTCCACGGTGCTGTCCTTATCATCACTTTCAACCTTAAGCCGCTTGCTTCCAAGTCCATGAAATAATTCGAATAACCGATAAGCCGGTTTTGGGATTCCCGCATAGGTCATTAGTCCAAACCCATCGTGGAAAGCACCCGGGATTTGAGAACCTTCCTCAAAGATATCGGTAAAGGTCCAGTAAGAATAACCCTTTACAAGCCCGTCATTATCAGCCAGGGTTTTTGCTATCATTGCAGAGGCATAACATTCATCATGCCGGTCGGCATTAGTCATGGCTGAGGTATTCCACTCCGTATAATAAAGAGGATACTCTCCTGCTTCTTCCCTGGCCTTTTCTGTCATTTTCCTTAATATACCCCGTTCGTATTCCCCTTTGCCGGCAAGCCCTGATTTAAAGAAATCTGTGATATCCATCCCGGACCTCCAAAGAGGATCGTCTGTGGGATAATGATGAGTAGAAATAAAATCCAGAGGTACTTTATTGGTTTCACAATAATCTATTGTATCTTTTATCCAGGAATTACATGAGGTGGCAGGTCCCCCCACTTTGAGGCTGCTATTAACCTCCTTGATGGTCCGTGCAGTAACTTCGTAAAGCTTAAAATACTCTTCCTTGGTTCCTGAGAAAAATACCGCCAGATTTGGCTCATTCCAGACTTCAAAATACCACTGGCTGACTTCCAAAAGTCCGTATCTTTCGATTAAATGCTCCGTCAGTCTTCTGATCAGTTCTGCCCAGGCATGATAATCCATCGGAGGGGTAATATTTCCCTTATAGTGAAATACTGTTTTGTCTTCACTGGCTAAGGCAGAAGGCATAAATCCCAGCTCAAGAAAAGGTTTCATTCCAATGCTTAACAGAAAGTCACAGATATTATCTATGTTTACAAAATTATAAACTAAGCCCAGTTCATTGCCCATAAAGTCTTTTTTCATAACCAGCACACACATATCATCATCTAATAGCCCATGGAATCTCACATATTGAAATCCCAATTCTTCATGGGCCTTTTTTAACTGCTTTCTGTAATCCTCTCTTAATGCAGTATATGCATGACAGCTGCCGACACACAGTTCCCAGTAATGGGGAAAGTCTGTTTTTATATTATTATCAATCTTAAAGTTTACCATTTTACTCCTATCTGTACTTACTTGCGTACCTACTTAGTCAGATTTAAGCTGTTTACCCTGTCTCTTGTAAAAACCCATTTTTTGTTTACACTTCTATGATTCACTTTCAATGATTTCACTTTCTATAATTTCACTTTCTATGATTGCATCTATCTTTGATTGTATCTTTCTTTGATTGCATCTTTCTTTAATTGCATCTTTCTTTGATTGCATCTATCTTTGATTGTATCTTTCTTTAATTCTTTCTTTAATTGCATCTTTCTTTAATGCATCTTTCTTTGATTGCATCTTTCTTTAATTGTATCTTTCTTTGATTGCATCTTTCTTTAATTGTATCTTTCTTTGATTGCATCTTTCTTTAATTGTATCTCTTTTGATTAATTCTTTCTTTGATTCTTTCATTAATTTTACAGGATTTAGCTCAAAATTCTAACACTGGATTTTTTAAAAGCCCCGAAGGTGCAGTTACCTGAAACCCGCCAAAGAAACTGATACCGGACTTAATTTCATGGGCCAGTGTATTTGAAACTTCAATAACCAGCTGGTTCTCACCTGTCTTTAAGGTCTTACCGCAATCAAACTCATAAGGAGGACAAATCTCGCTGCCAAGGAGTACCCCATTTAACCAAACTTCTGCAAATTCATGGGCATCTAAAAGATTGATTCTTGCGTTATCCGGTACTTCCTTTAACCTAACTGCCGTTTCATAACGTATTGTACCGCTAAAGTCAGGATGCAGTTCGGAAATATTAATCAACTCCTTACAGATCTCAGTATCCGTAAACTCAGGATAATTCTTTGCTCTGGCATAAGATACCTTATAAGGACCGGTAATTTCCTGTCTCTGGGGCAGGGTGATAATCCTTGGTGCTGCCATCTCTGTAATTTCCTGCTCTGTAATTTCTCGCTCCATGCTGATAATCACCGACTGATAAGGAGCCAGTGACAGCTCCATACGACACTTACCAGGCTCTGCTGTAAATTTAACGGTATGCAAGGTATTGTGATAGGCATCATAGACCACCGGAATTCCTGCTGCCGGTACTGTCACACAACCGCAAAACGTTTCAGAAGGGTCTTCATTGCTGAACATATAAATATGTCCGGACTTTTGATAATGAAGATATCGAAGCATGGGAAAGGGATGGGATAAGGTAACCTCTGCCAAACCCTCTTTCGTCAGTACGTCAGCGATTTGGTCAAGCTGCACGATCCTACAGGTCTTTAGGGCTGCCAGAATCACTTCCTCCTCTTCTGCCTCAGCGCCGATCACTGCCTTTGGAAGCGCATTCATAAAATAAACGAAAAAACCCTCCGGTACTGCTTTTGCAATAAAGCGTCCTACATCAACAGGCAGATAATCGCACTGGGGAATGACCAGGGCCTGATACTTTGCAGAACCTGAGATAAGAACACCCGCAACAAAAGAGCTATGATAGGGATTTTCTGCTGTCCATAGATCACACGGTACAAAATCAAAGTCAATCTGGTGTTCCAATAGCTGTCTGGCGGGCTTTTGCATCAGCATGGTATTTCCCATCCAGTCTGCCTCACCGTGATATAAAACTGCAACCTTTACCTGCTGTCTGCCCCCTGAGAACACGTGGCAGGCGCGGTTCATGTACCTGGATAACAGACCCATGGGCCGGTACATCGGATTATGCCCACGGGCATAAAAATGAGGCGGACAGTCCGTATCCGGGAACTTCGGTGAAAATGCATGGAAGACAAAGTTGTTGACTCCCCGTACAAGAAAATGATCCGCCAGATACTTCATCAGGCGGGTGCCCTCCTCCCAGCCATAAGCGCCGAAGATCTCGCACATGGTACGTCCCTTCTTTTTACTGTCTATATGTGCATGGGAAGAACCCAGTTTGCCCAGGGCATAGTGATAGAATTCTCCGTCGCCCGGAGCAATACCACCCTCTCTTAAGCTGCTTTCACCGCCAAATATAACCTGGTTCCCAATATCGTCAATCCCTGCCATATGCTGACCGCTTAAAGCCCGGAAGTAATGACCCATACCGCACCCCAGGCGGCTGTGGGAGTTGTTATCTTCCAGAACGTGACCAATATATTCAACACCGTGCTTTCTACACCATTCCCCCAGAGCTTCTGAAAAATTACGAGAGATTAGTTTAGTAATACTGTCCATATAAGCATAGCAAAAGGCCGCGCACTGTTTCTCCTCCTCCATGGGAAACCAGAGGGAGGGCAGTTGTTTCTTCCAGTCAGGTCCATACGTATTGCGAAGCATTTCACCTAGTTCATTTGAATAGGGAAGTGCTTTTGGACCTTGTCCCAGCTTATCATTAAAGTTATAACCGGCGGAGTTTCCAATCTCGGCTTCGTCAGAAAAGAATCCTGCCAGGGTTTTACCGAATTCTTCTCCGATATGCTTAAAATGTTCCTCATATACTGCTTCAATCTGCAGATGGGCGGAATCCCGGTCCAGCATGTTGATATAAGACAGACGGCCGCCGCCCTGACGGGTCAATAGAATAACATACAGTTTCCACATACCGGCAGGGACATCCCAATGCAAAATACCGTCCTTAAGATTTGACGTCAGGTCGATGGGATTACTCATGTTACCGCTTTTTTCTACCCTGCAGGCAATTACCCCATAGACAGAATCGTCCTTTGGCAGTTCCGGCTTTAAAAGACCGCCCTCTAAAAAAGCACTCATAGGATTAGGGGGTATCGGCAGATTCAGAAGGATTTTTGTATCAAAGGTAACTCCGTTCAACGGTCCAGCCACTTCTGTAGCCTGTATTTTTAAATACTGCTTGCTTTTTCCCGGATACTTTTTTGCAATAATACCGTTGGCATAGCCGGTGGGGAAATGGGCATCATCAAGAATCCACACTTTCATGCCATACTTTTTTGCTTCGTCGAAAATTATTTTTAAGTCCTCCCACCACTGTTTACCACAGTAGTCCGGGTGAGGCCTTCCCTCTACGCAGAAGGCATAAATTCCACACTCATAGATTTTCCGAATTTCCTCACGAAGTATAGCTTCTTCCTCACCACGGACCCAGAGAAAGGGCATCAGATAATTCCCGTTTTTATTATTTAATGCTTCGTTAATAGACTTTTCCATGGTTTTCTCCTTAATAAGAGGCATAATTTCTGCTTATTCCTTCACTTACCCCTTTACGCCCCCAAGTGTGATGCCCTTTACAAAGTTATTCTGTACTAAGGGATATATTAAGATAATCGGCAGTATGCCAATGACTGCAATGGCCATACGGACAGAGACCGACGGTATAGCGGCAAGCCCTACATTGGCATTGGAAATATTAGCTGAATTCTGGGATAAAAACTGTATATTTTGTATCATTCTATTTAACAGATTCTGTATGGAATATAGATCTGTTCGTTTCGTAAGGTAAATATAACCGTTCTGCCAGTCATTCCAGTAAGCGATTCCCGCAAAGAGCCCAATGGTAGCAACAACGGGCTTTGCAAGGGGAAGTGCCACCCTATAAAAGGTTTTAAATTCAGAAGCACCATCAATATAAGCTGCCTCCAGGATTTCATCCGGTACACCGGTAACAAAATAGGATTTCATAAGCAGTACATTAAAACCATTCATCAAAAGACTGGGTATTAAAAGTCCCCAGAAAGTATTTTTAATTCCAAAGGTATTCGTATAATTCATATAGGTTGGAACCAGACCGCCGTTAAAGAGCAGTGTAAAGAATACCAGGAAGGTTAGAATCCCTTTTCCCGGAAGATACTTTTTGGATATGGTATATGCAAGCATTGTAGTAATGACCAGGGAGGACACGACTCCAACTGACGTCAGCAATATGGATATTCCATATGCGTGTACTACTGAATTACCGGTTCTAAAAATATATTCATATGCATAAAAGCTTAGTTTTTCCGGCCAAAACGAATATCCATTCCTAATTAATGTGTCATTATCGGTGAAAGAGGAGATTACCAACAACACAATAGGAATAATTGCACAGGCAGACAACAGCATCATAACGATGTGACCGCTGGTTTGAAATATTTTATCTTCTCTTGTTTTCATATTTTATACCCATTGCATATCGCAAGTTCCTTGCGATACTGCCACTAATGAAACAGGCTGAAAGAATCCTATTGTGGCATCCTTTCAATTCATATATTTTCTTTCAGCTTATACCCATTGCATATCGCAAGTTCCCTTGCGATATTGCCACTAATGAAACAGGTTGAAAGAATCCTATTGTGGCATCCTATCAATTCATATATTTCTTTCAACCTTATACCCATTGCATATCGCAAGTTCCCTTGCGATACTGCCACTAAATTAAACAGGCTGAAAGAATCCTTTTGCGGCATCCTTTCAATTCATATATTTTCTTTCAGCCTTATACCCATTGCATATCGCAAGTTCCCTTGCGGTATTAGAAAAGTGCATTTTCAGAATCAACCTTACGTACAATCAGGTTGGCAGACAGAACAAGTATAAACCCAATGACCGATTGATACAGACCTGCCGCGGAAGACATTGTGATATCCCCAAGCTCAAGTAATCCACGATAAACATAAGTATCAATGGTGTTCGTAACGGAATAAAGAGCTCCTGAGTTTTGAGGCACCTGATAGAATAATCCAAAATCGGAATAGAATATACGTCCGATTGACAATAAAGTAAGCATTATAATCGTAGGTTTCAAAAGGGGTATTGTTATGCGTCTCAGCTGCTGCCACTTTGATGCACCATCGATAGAAGCCGCCTCATAATAAGCTCTGTCAAATCCTACAATGGTCGATAGATAAATAATACAATTATAGCCAACTGTTTTCCAGGTATTAACAAGTATCAGGATGAAGGGCCAGTATTTCTTTTCCGTGTACCAGGATATTCCCTCTATTCCAAACGGTTTTAAGATAGAATTATTGACAAACCCATTTTCTGTTGAGAGAAATGCAAATACCAGATAACTGATAATAACCGCTGAAATCAGAAACGGAAGTAAGATTGCGGATTGATAAAACTTCTTTACCTTTGATGTCAATTCCGCAAGTATAATTGCTACCGCAATTGCACAAACTGTATTAATAACAATAAACGTTAAGTTATAAAGGATTGTATTTCTTGTAATGATAAAGGCATCCTGTGTGGTAAACAAATACTTAAAATTTGATAGCCCTGCCCAATCCGAACCAAAGATACCCTTTCTGGCATTGAACTTTTTAAATGCCAATACCAGTCCCGGCAGCGGCATGTAATTATTAATAAAAAGATATATGATTCCGGGCAGAGCCATAAAATAAAGCGGCAGACACCGTTTGAACTGTGCCAGATTTTTATTTTTTTTATAGGAAGACCCGGCGGCTGTAACTGTTTTAGCCATATTAACCTCTATTCTTGCGCACGCTCTTTGCACATACCAAGTTTGCGGTGCGCAAGCACAAACTTGTGGTTGAAAAATCTATTTTTCAACCTAACCTCCATAACCCGGCATTCTTAACTTTAGCAAAAGGATGGACCAGCAAGGTCTTAAGCTTCCCCATCCTTTTACCATATTTATCTTATTATTTTACACCATTTGTTTTAGCCCACTCGTCATGAGCGGTTTGTTTTGCCTTCATATACGTTTCTAATCCGGCTGCCTTAAACTTGTCTAACATTTCCGGTATTCCGGTAGCAGGATCCTTAAATCCATACATAAGCTGGAACGCATATTCGTTGTAAACATTAGTAAGTACGGCATATTCTGTTGACACACTGCTGTTATCAAAGGAAAAACCAAGTGCTTTTGATTTTACGGAATCCTTATTAAATGAGGCCATGCGGTCCCAGATATCTAACGGGTTGCCATCCCAGATTTCCGCGATAAACTGGTTTGGCATAAGCCAGTTAACGTTGTTATAATATTCTGAATTTGCTGCCGTAACACCCTCTGCAAAATTAATATGTCCGTCTTCTGTTTTTGTATATTCGGTACCCTCCTGACCCCAGCAAAGTAAGTTAGAAAGATAAGGATCTGTGTAGAAAGCATTTAATACCTGCATGGCAGCTTCAGGGTCTTTTGTTCCTGAGTTAATACACCATGGCATGGTAGCAACTGCTGAGGATTTAAGGAAGTCATCTCCTGTCTGGAATATTACCATATCGCGTCCGCAAAGACCGGTTTCCTGGGCTCTGATGCCAGGTTTTGTGGCGGTAGCATAAGACATTGCTGTACCGGCTTTCACCTGGGCAGTAGCAGATGTATCATCCGTCAGTGCATCCTTTGATATATAGCCTGCCTGATTCCATTGATACATTAATTCACAGTAGTTTTTAAACTGTTCACTTCCCCAAAGATCATTCATAGTAAGGCTATTTTCCGGATCCAATAAAACACCATAATTATCTCCGCCAAGGGCATCATATTTTACATACTGACCAAGCGTAGCCTCCTGGGGAGCATATACATATAAATTGGGATACTTCGCATGAAGCTTTGCATAAATATCACTGATTGTATTAATATCCGTATAGATTACTTCATCGCCGTCTTTGTACTGTGAGGCATAATCATATCCGATACCATCCAGGTATTCTTTACCAATAGAAAAGCCTCCAAGTCCGATTGCCATATCCCGCTGCTGCGGAAGACCGTATAAAGCACCGCCTACACGGCAGGCATTTACATAGGACGGATCCATGGTATTAAGGATTCCTGCACCATATGTCTGAATCAGATTATCGTCTTCAAGATTAAGACAATAACCATTATTAATTGAAGATGTATACCCAAGAGTTATTGCATTAAAAATATCAACCTGTTCCCCTGAGGAAAGCATTAACGTAAGACCCTGTTTGTAGGACGCAAAATCCAGGATTTCAAGTTCTACGGAAACACCCAATTTTTCTTCCGTATAATCACTGATTAGTCCTTGAATCCGCTCCAAACCAGCCGGTGAACCTGACCAGTTCATAAATGCCATAACAACTGTCGGAATTTTTCCGCTGGCTTTTCTGTCAGCAATTGCTTTGGCCCCAGCATCTGCTTCCTGGGTGGAAGCTGTATCCTCAGGAGTACTTGATACCGTATCCTTACTGCCTGTATCCTTGCTGCCCGTGTTGTTGGAACCTGATTTGCCGCAGCCGGTAAGGCTTACCATTACTATGGCCAAACTAAGTAGTACTGCTAAAAACTTTTTCATAAAAATACCTCCGTTTCGTTTCATATCTTCAAGGAAATCTGCTTAAGACGTGGAAGGATCTTCTCCAGGATCCAAGTTTCCCTTGATATTAGTTACAAGGATATTATATAATATAGCGTAAACAATGTAAGGAATTATCCTTAGAGGTTATTCTACTTTCCTTAGATTATTGTATATAATATCTAATTTTTAATCCTATACCATACCAATCCATACAACTTATACAATGGTTATTTAAGAGGGTGACAATTATGCATGTAAATACTTACAATGCCGCAAAAAAGACCTATTCGTTCCGAAGCCGTATGTTTACTATTATCTGTCTTATATTTTTATCCTTTATTCTTATTATTGGCTGGTTATCCAGCTATTTTACCAGTGTATTGCGGGAAAAAACCTATGATAACTTAAAAGATACCCTGGAATTATACAATCATCAGTTAAGCGACTCACTAGAGGAACTCGATATCTACCTTTATGAAATGAATTCCTATAGTTCTGATATCTCTTCCATTTCCTACATGGGGGATGTGAATTATATTTATAATAATATTATGCGAGCCAAAGATTTACTCGATTACAGCCTTCCTGCGTTTTCAGAAATTGGCGGTTTATTTATTTATGCCCCTATTAATGATACTTTTATACAGTCCCACAAACTGACTAATGATGCATTGGCAGCAGATTACCTTCGGACTTATTTAAGATCTTTAAATGCCAGCAGCAATTTGGATGAAATCAATATAAAAACCTGGTTTACCAAAGAGATTAATAATTCCTATTACCTTATACGGATACTAAGAATAAATAACACCTACCTGGGTGCATGGGCAAATGTTGACCAGCTTACATCTACCTTCAAAAATATAGCCGAGCATGGCGGCAATGTTATCTATGTAACCGAAGGCGGTGTTCCATTATGTGAAAATAAGCTTTCCGGCTATACCTTTGATGTCGAAAGCTCACTAAACAATTACAGCATTTTCACAATGAATGACAAAAGCAAAGCCCTGCTAGTTACCAATGAACTGGATTACTGCGATTATTATCTGCTGGCACTGATACCCCTTAAAAATATTGATATGCAGCTTTATACTATATATCAGATTCTCCTTATTATGGCTGTTTTCATAATTATCCTTACTCTGTTTCTTCTGATATCGGTAAGTAAATTTTTATCGAGGCCCTTATTTATGTTAGAAAATGCTGCCGTATCCATTCGGCTTGGTAATTTTGAACAGAAAGTAACCGCCGATGCCTCGAACTGCCGGGAAATTATAGAAATCGATACGGCCTTTAATAACATGATCGACGAAATACATAACTTACGCGTCGATATTTATGAGGAGAAACTTGCAAAATCCCAAATAGAACTCCAGTATTTAAAATCACAGATTGCACCACATTTTTTAATCAACTGCCTGTGTTCCATTGGATCAATGGCTGCTGATATTTCTGAAAATCAGGAAGTATTACCGAAAATGATCCAAACCCTTTCCGATCATCTGCGCTATACCTTATCAGACCGTACCACCGTTGCGTTAAAAGAAGAATTACTGTTCATATACAATTATATAGAACTGACTAAAATAAGATTTCCCGATTGTCTGACCTATGAAAGCCATATCGCCGCAGAGACTGAGGAGGCATCCGTATTTCCTCTTATCCTGCTGATGTTTACCGAGAATACAATCAAATACAATATGGTAATGGGGGAACCCTTACAGATTAAAATCACCTCTTATATGATTGAAAAAGAGAATAAAAAATGGATCCATCTGACCCATATTGATTCGGGGGATGGTTTCAGCTCAGATATACTGGGAACCCTGGAAGATATCAATAATAAAAAGCCCAGTCAAAAAGACGGACGTCATCTGGGGGTCCACAATGTTGCTAAAAGACTTGCACTTGTATATGGCGAAACCGCCGTAATACATTTTTCCAACGAACCAGGTTCCGGTGCAAGAATTGATATTGAAATACCATATATTCCATTTCAGCAATAAGCGAACCGATAGGAGGATGCTCACATGAATATACTTGTAGTTGACGATGAATATTATATTGTTCAAGGTATTACCAAAAATATTAATTGGGATGACCTGGGAATCCATGCTGTATATACTGCCTACAGCATGAAACAGGCTCAGGAGATTTTACAGCAACAGGAAATCGATATTCTGCTGACCGATATTGAAATGCCAAAAAGCAGTGGTCTTGACCTGATTGCCTGGGTAAATGAGAATAACTTCCATCCTGTCAAGTTATTGCTTACTGGACATCAGAATTTTGATTATGCACAAAAAGCTATCCTGTTACAATGTTTCCAATATATCTTAAAGCCGGTTGAATACAGTGTTTTGGAAGAAGAACTAACGCTTGCGGTAGAAAAAGTATATGAAAACCAGAAGGTTGACAGGGCTAAAAACATTGCAGAATCCTGGGATTCCAGCAAATCCCTCCGTGTGGAAATGTTTTGGAAGGAAGTCTTTACAAGAATTATATCCTCTTCAAAAACCAGTATTACAGAAGCTATGAATCGCCTGAACGTGCCGGTGTCCTGGCTAAAGGAGGATTTTTACTTTCTTCTGTTTGATGTCCATGCCAAAAATATTACCGGTGATGAGGAAGACCCGATTCCACTTGGTGAAATACTCTCCATTGTTTCTGAGCTGATCTGTGATAAAGAAGATGCTTCCATATATAAGATTTCTTCTTCCGAATTTTTACTGGCTATGATATCCGGTAATTTTAAGGGCTATCAGCATATCTTTGACTTCTCCGAAGATATCGTAAGAAAACTATGTCAGGCTCTGCCCTCTTATCGGTTTTCAATCTATTTGTCGGACCAAACACCGGTTACCTCTGTTGCTGACTGTTACCAGCTCCTTAAGAATTTTGAATCAAGTATCTTTACTAAGGAAAGTATCGTGATACCAGTTCATACGTTATCAGATCCCCATACCTGGGAATTCTCGGACTCTCAGATGAAGAACATACCTCTGGCTGAATGGACAGAGCTCCTATTGCAATATAAATCATCTCTGATTCTTGATAAAATTAAAGCCTTGTTCAAAGATACTTCCACCTATTATCCGGCCAAGATGCTTATCGCTATTTACTATGGCGTATTACAAACCGTATTTTCAGTTCTGGAATCAAAGGAAATTTCAATCAACGAATTATTCCCGAAACTGACTCATCATACAGACTTAATTAAAGCAACTTCTTCCATAGAGAACTTCCTCTTTTGGGCAGGGCATCTGCTTTCAGACACCGAAGAAATTCTGAAGGTAAATGCTGATTCTGCTTCTTTTGTGGAGTCTGTCAAAAAGTATATAAAAGCCCATTTAGACTCCGAAGATTTAAACCGGAATTCCATTGCAGAAGCAATCCATATGAATCCTGATTATATTTCTTATCTTTTCCATAAACAATCCGGTCAGCTCCTTAGCACCTATATAAAAAGCGAACGGATTCATGCCGCCAAAAAACTTCTTATAACCACTGATTTATCGCTGCAGGCCATAGCGGATGCAACCGGTTTTTCCAACAGTTCCTATTTTCATAAACAATTTAAGAAAACTGTCGGAATCACACCGCAGCAGTACCGTGCTAAGGACATGCTGTAATATTGACCCGTAAGCCTGCTATTTATAAATCTTAACCTCCTTATATGTATCAACAACCAGTAAAAACATTACTAAAACAGTCTAAATAATAGCGGATAATTTAAAGGGACGATCGCTGTATTCTGGAAATACTTATTGCTATTTGTATTGGCTTGGTACTTAAGGGGGCTTATATCATTGAAATTATCCCAGAAATAAAAACAACTACCTTCAATCTATAGTAACAGCTAATTTTATATCCAGTTGCAGCCAGCATCAATCTTTAGATAGTTTTATTCATGTATCTGTTGTATAATATTGTTTTAAAATCTTTATAATACTGCTTATATTTCGGAGGAACTGTTTGTGTCAAAAATAAATAAAAAATATACAATCAAAAAAATAGATAACTTAAAAGCCTCAGAAAAAACCACCGAGGATTCCGGTTTCATACTCGAAGCTAATAAACCCTTGTCACTGTCCATGGTGTGGAAGCTTCAAGCTGACTTCTATGCTAGTCAAGGACCAGAGGCCTGGATTAAAGGAATTGTACCTCAATATATAACTACAAATCCTTATATCGCTAATCTATATGCCAAAATAGTATTTGGCTACTGCAGAGATATTGCTTCCAGTAAAAGCTTTAATAAAAATACCACCATTTATATAATGGAGCTTGCAGCAGGAGTAGGCCGGTTTACTTATACTTTTCTTAAAAGATTTTTGCACCTCCTTGCCAATTCGCCGCTAAAGGACTTAAAATTTAAGTATATCATAACAGATCTTGCCGAGCGAAACGTGATATACTGGCAAAGCCACAGCTATTTAAAACCTTATTTTGAAAGTGGAATTCTTGACTGTGCAACATTTGATATGACAGGGGATAACGCACTTACGTTAAGAATCAGCGGCGAAGTTCTGGGTAAAGGCAGCGTTAAAAATCCTTTGATTTTATTTGCCAATTATACCTTTGACAGTCTTCCTCAGGATACGTTCTATGTTAATAAAGGCAAGCTTTTCGAGGGACTGATTACAATAACTGCTAAGGATGGTCAGGCAGACTCTTTGGATAAATCCATCCTGGCGGGTTATGATTATTACTATACCGACAAGCAGCTACAAGGAAGTAATTATTATGAAGAAGCTAATCTGAATGAAATACTTTTGTATTATAAAGATTGTTTTGAAGATACAGCCTTTTCCTTGCCGATTGCAGCCTTAAGGTGCCTTAGCAGATTACAGACCCTCTTTGGTGATGACCTGCTTTTAATTTCCGCTGATAAAGGGTATAAAGATACCGCCTCCATGAACCAAAATTATCATCCCTACTTATCAAAACATGGCTCCATCTCCCTGACCGTTAACTTTCACGCTCTGGAGCTGTATTTTAGAAGTCATGGAGGAAGTGCGATTCATAGTATTTATGAACAGGAAAGTGTTACTATGTCCATGTTTTTACTAAGCAAACGTTCACATAACTTTACAGAAACCACTATGGCATATAACGAGGTTATTGAAAGTATAGGACCGGATGATTTTTATACAATAAAAAAAGCTGTTGTGCCTTCTCATAAATCATTTACTACAAAAGAACTGCTGACCTTTTTACGATATACCGTCTGGGATTCAAGGACATTTTTAGAATTCTATAATACCATACTTGAGAGGATTTCAGAGGAAAAGGACTTTCCAAAAGAGGAACTGATTGACGTAATTTATAAAGTCTGGGAATATTATTTTCCCATAGGGGAAGACGGTAATTTATTTTATTGTTTAGGTTCTTTATTGGGGTACTTTGGCTGTGATAAGGATGCTGTTAAGCTATATCAGTCTTCCGTGGAGTTTTATGGAGAAGATGCGGCAATTAATTACGAACTTGCAGTATGTTATTACAATATGCAGGAACTGGAAACAGCTATGGAATACATTAACCGGTCTCTTGTTTTGGAGCCTGGATTTTTAGAGAGTCTTAATTTGAAGGGGATTATTGAGGAGTCAGTGCAAGGGTTATTCTAACGTTTATTATGTGCTGATAACTTTATTTAATGTTTTGGAAGAGTTATCGAATGAATGATAGCTATGTGTGGGGGTGTTATCTTTTATAGTTATTGTTTTAATCGACTTTACTTTTTATTGTTTTCTTTCTTTTTTAGAAAGAATATTTTATGTTTTAAGCGTTTTTTGCTTTCAAATTAAATTTTTTGCTATTATATATAAATTTTTATTGATATTAATGCGAATCCGTTTTATAATAGTCTGGTGATTACGGTTTTTTGATATTATATAAGCAAACTTGTTTAAATTAATCACAATTATTTCGGGGCATTAGCGCAGTTGGGAGCGCACCACACTGGCAGTGTGGGGGTCAGGGGTTCAAGTCCCCTATGCTCCACTTAAATAAATATAGGAAAATCAAGGGTTACGGCAATTAATAAAAAATTATACCACTCAGCAATGAGTGGTTTTTTGATGCCTTGGGGTTTAATTGGGGTTTGTCAGTATTGAATTTTACTGCATTATAAAAGCAGCTACCTTGTGATAGCTGCTTTTTATAATTGAATTACTTCCTATCTAAAATAATTTATTATTTGGTGAATAAAATGAGTTTTGAAGGATTTTAGTATCATTTTAGTATCACGCTCGCTCCCTGAGGTTACCTAAGTATTCATTCAATAATATAGGTTCACACAAATCTTTGCATATATATACTTCCTCATACTCATTTTTACTTTTATAAATATTCTTCAATAATTTATAGAAATTTGATATATTCATATACGGAACGTTTAAACTAACAGCAATGTTTGGTATTTTTTCAGAATTAGGTTTCTCATCACTTTCCGCGGTAACAACAATTCCATTTATTACTTTTGCTTTTGCAACTAAGATCGCATCAGCTTCAGGGGTTCCATTACGAAGACTACTCTCTTTAATACCTTCTCTAAACTTCTTACTTTTAAATATCTCCCTAATATAAAAACCCTCTTCATTCGTTGGTTTTAAGAAATAGCCTTTATGTTCTTTTAGCCATTTACCCTCTTCCGTATCTGGTCCCCAACGTTTTTCCATTTCACAATAAGCTTCATCTACAGAAATTATTTTACCATTTTTCATACACTTTGACCAAGGTTCCCATATATCATCAAAGACATCTAATGGAATGTTCCTGAATGATCTTGAAAAAATATTATTATCAACTACATATGTTATCATACATCACAGGGCCCCCCACCCTTTTTTCTGAGCAATAACTTTTAAGGATGGTATCTTCATATTCATATATTGTGATAACTGCATAATGGTAATTTTATTATTGTAATAGCATCCATATGTTAATCTTACATATCTTTCTCCCTTGTAAGACATTTGAGTATTATAATAATTACCTCTACTTTCTTTTGAATCATTAATTTCTGTAATACGTTTATAGTCTTCTAGATATGCATTTCGTAACTCGTTATAATATTCCTTATCTATAACTTTTTTATCTAAAAATTTACGCAAAATAACTTCTCTACTTACACAAAAGGTATTTGCTAATTGTTCAATAATTTTTTCATTGAATATTTTACCCCTGATCCTGCTATCAAACTCAACATCTGGTACCAAAAACTCACCGGCAAATTTATTACAATTTATCTCAATCAATTCATCAGCCTCATTATAATAACTACAGCCATTTGAATCATTAAAAATATCAATACCGCTAGTCTTATAAAGTATATGAAAAATTTCATGAAAAAGTGTAAATATTTGTCTTGCAAAAGAAAATGAATTGTTAATATACACTACAGGAAATTCTTTATCATATAAACAGAATCCAGAGATTCTTTCATCTTTAAAGGCATCCTTAAATACATATATTCCAATTTGATAAAATTTTTCTCTCCAAAATTCAAATGCAGTATCATATTTTTTTAATTTATTTTGTTCTTCCAAACTAACATTCATTATTTTCCTTAGCTTTGCTGCAGTTGATTTGATATCAAAACAATTAAACTCTTCCCTAACAATTTTATTTATTTTCTCATTCTTATTTTCGTTTAACTCGTATAGGTTGATTTGCATAATTCTAGCTTCATCCATAAGCCTTTTAATGTTTCGTGTGAACATCATTCCCATATCTTTAGGTAAGGTTCTACATGAAGTAACAATATTTTTCATTACCGGAGGAGCAGGAAAGAAAAAAACTGCAACTGGCTTACGATAAATATTACCTAAATCTTTTAACTGCTTATATGTAGGATAATTTGTTCCGTTTTCCCATGCAGTAACCTTTTCCGATCCAAACTTTTCTATTACCTCATCTATAAGTGTACAGCTTTCTTCTCTCGCCCATATTAACATTTCTGGATTAATATAGGTCATCTTTTCAGCCATTAAATGCACCACCAATCTTCCATTTAAACGTGTGGCATTATATACCCTGCCAATAGTACTTTTTTCCCATTATATACCTTAAGTAAATAAATTACAACACAAAATGCCAACTTTTTCCACCGTGATTTTTGATTAACAAAAAAGCAACCACCTAGAGGGAAGTTGCTGACCGAATTAAATATCTTTTTCAATAAATACAAAAGGCATTAACCTAAGTCAATGCCTTTTGGAAAAATAATGATTTGCACAGCCTAAGCTGTGGAAAAATAATGTTTTTATTTATAACTAAACATTACACTATTATTATATGTTTGTCAATACATTTTGATACACAAATTATACTTTTTTATAACTTTATAATACTTTATAATAAATTTTGTATACTTTTATATAACTTGTTATGTTTCACTTAATGGACTAAGTTTATAGAGGTAGTTGATTTGTTTATTTATTTTTTTCCAGTCATCTTCTGTTATCGCTGCTATTTTACCAGCTGTTCTAAAGGGCTTCTCAATTCGGATTATGTCAATAGTTCTCATTTGCTCTACCAGTGCTGTACTATTTCTATTTTCTAAATCAACATGATACCAGAAACCATCATTCAATCTTTGTGAAGTTAATGGAATCACTGTCACTATGGTAGATCTACCATAGGTTCTAGTAACTAATACAGGTCTATGCTTTCCTTCCTCTGATCCAATATTACATCCCAAATAAGCCCAATATATGCAATTGTAGTTGATAGGAAAATCCTTAGCAGTACGAGGCTCAAATTTAAGTTGGCTTTTTACATTTGTCCAATCCATAAAATCCTTAAAATCATCATAGCTTATAGACATATAAATATTCCTCTTTTCAGCAAGTATTATTTTTCATTATACCCCAATAAATGACAAAAAGAAATATTTATTTTCATCACTTCCCCCACCGTATAAGTCAGTCTATCGCCTCATGGGGTATACCTCATATTGATGAATGCCCTCAATACAATTTAGGGCAGTTAGTATGTAGTCGTTTCAAACGACCACCTTTGAAGGGTGTCCACTTAACGGACAGAACTTTTCCGGAAGGGTTACTCACTTTATGAATACCCCCTCAAAGGGTAGGTACTTTATACTCTTCCTTTCTTCCCTTTTTTGAATGATAGACAGTGTTGATCATAATCAACTATTGGAAGTAAAGGTATATCCGAAATCGGAGTGGCTAATTATTTCATCTATATAAGATGGGAATATGTATCCTATCCCTCGGATAAGTCATCCCTGCAGCCGTTCTTCATCCACCCATCCCATCCTCCGGGCATACCTTAATTCGTTCTTATCCAGATAATCATAATGCCCTCTTTCACAATGTCTCTTCACCATAGCAGCACTAAAGGGCTTGTCTGCATCCCATAGCCCTGTTTCAATGGCTAATCGCCTTATTCCGGCATTCCTTTTGATAAGACGGTTACAATAGCATCTGTCTTACTGCCGATCTGCTGATTTTAAACTGTTTCCCTATGCTCTCAAAGGCAAGATTATCTAGCCGGTAGGGCGACCATGCCATCCGTTTCGAGTCTTGCGAAAGGGGTGGTACATTTGTACATTACATATAGTGATTTATTTACTTTTGTAATTATGATAGTTGCTATAATAACACTTGTCAGAAATGACAAGCACAAAAAATAGCCGTCCCGGTCTCAGCAAAGGTTAGGACGACTATTTTTATAAGTTCTTAGTTTTCGCCGAGGCGGATAGGTTTGAGCTATCTTCCGGCTGTCTTGCTAAGTACATTATAAACCACATTTCAATGTGATGTCAATGATAATATACCCCCCCGCAGCAATAAGTAATCGGAGTAAAGGTGTCTGAAACGAAGCAGTCAGCACTAAAACCTTCCTTGAATATGGTATTAACCGTAACTGGCATCCGAACATATTCTTCTTGAATTTCGTTCCATTTTGTTATAAATTGTACCCATAGAGTAATGGAGGTCTACGAATGATTACAGTAAAAGCCGAAGATGTGCAAGAAGAAATGGTATTTAAGATGTGGTTTGGAACCCATTCTGTCCTTAGAATTGATCCTTATACCGGTACGGATGATACTATACTAAATATATTAATCTTTTCGAATGGTTATAAATTGACGAATTGGAAAAGCAATGTTTATCGATTAAAAAATACATCAAAGTAAACCATCAAAACCATTCTTAACCGTTACTTAATAGTCATCTGTTAAGTAACGATTAAGTACACCGCGTCCCCTTGGGGCGCTTTTTTTCTTATCCGAAAAAATATGGTCACAATTATAACTTGCTGGTATGCGTATATAATACCATGATATTTGTCCGGAAAGGTTACAATAATAACAACAGGGAGATTGTTACCTTCTATGAAGATAACGGCTTGTTGTCTTTCATCAATCAGCTAAAAAATAAAATGTGACAGCCGGTGAATAAAATTACTTCTTTTATACGTCATCCTCCCCGGCATTATATTTCCTAAGCTTCTTATTCAAGGCATTTGCCACTCTCTTATCACTTTCAATCATTGCCTTTGTGATGTAGATATAAGTTACCGTAAAAAAGATACCAATCAGAATAACATATTTAACCTGATCCGGCTCAATCCAATGAAAGAGAAACGCACCACCAAATACAACCAGCCCGTCACAGAGAAAATGCAGAACATACCGTACCTTTATCTGTTCTTTACTTAATTCCTTTCTGGACCAGAAGATAACCTTTGTAAAAGCGCAGGCTGCCGCAATGGCAATAATCTGCCAGAGGAACATATAATCAAGTCTTGCATCACGGGCAAACAAGGTCAGATAGAGCGCTGCACCTATGGCATTACCTGCCAAAACATAAATAAAAACCCGAAACATACTTTTAATCGTTGACATCTTGAAAGCCTCCTTATAACCCAAGCTTTTTTTTAAGCTCCGGAACGTACTGTCTTGAAATAACTACCTTTTCCCCATTAAAAAGCAAAGCCTCAAAACGTCCTGAAAATGCCGGGCTGATACTTTTGATTTTTGAAATATTTAAAATAACTGATTTTGACGCCCGGAAAAAATCGCAGTTCTCATAGGTTTCCTCAATTTCGTACAATTTGAGCTTAGATTCGTAAACGCTCTGCTTACAATATATGAATACCTTGTTATCAACACCTTCAAAATAATATACATTTTTGGTGTCAATCATCGTAATGATCCCATCCTTACTTCCCGTAAGTTTTTTCTGTTCTGTCTTTAATTCCGATATCAAACTCAGAACTTTTTCATTCAAGCTGTTGCAGCGTATGATAATCTGCTCTTCTTCTCCTGGATTGATATCTTCAATAATAATCTTCATGGAGATTTGCTCCTATCTGATAACCGTATTTCTTTTTCTTTGAATAAACGCAGATATTATGATTAAAATTATACCACTAATGAACAAAAATGCCACCTGAAATTGACTGCTAACCAGATGCTCTCCCATACGTACCGTAATCCCCATGTAATCTTTGAACCCTTTAAGGAGTTCCCCTGGACAATTTTGAAAAGTGGTCTTAAGTATTTCTTCCGTAAAAGCCTCCCTCATTAAGGCTGAGCCATGTAACAAAGGCAGACTTTTCACTACAGTCTGTACTTTAGCCGGTAATGCACCCATAGGCAAATAGATAGCCGCTAAAAAACCCACTAAAGTCCCGATTATCGTACTTAGACCGGAAAATGCGCTGGTACTGTGAACAAAATTGGTTATAAAAAACATCAGACTGGAGGACATAAATACATTTAATACGATAAATAACAGAACTCGCAATAATTGACCCCCATTTAATAATTCCCCGCCGGTATACCAGACAAACAATTCCCCAAATATAAGGGTCAGACAGCACATAGCAATTCCCATTACAATAGCCGCAACGATATATCCCAGGACGAAAACTCCCCGATTAACAGGTGAAACATAAAAAGACGATAACTTATTATATTCTTCATCAGAAACCATAAACCCAACCATAGAAAGTGTAATGGTAACCGAATTTACAACAAGAATACCTGCCAGAGTCCATAATAATACCAGCTGTTCCGCATTGTTCCTGTCTGCTGCCGCATCCCTTACCCCTCCATATTGGTTTAAAAGATTTACTACATTATCCGTATTTGACTGTCCTAAAAACATAGCCATCAAAGCAATGATTATAATTGTTGACAATAAAGAAAAGAATATTGTGGATCTGTTTCTGGAATAAACCAGAATATTTCGTTTTACCAATCTGCATAATGTCATATGAATGAACTTCCTTTCCTCTTTTTAGACCCTTTCGTTAGATAAAAAGTTTTACTTGCCTTTTTGTAAGCTTCACCTTTAATATTCTAGTAATTGCATGATATAGTTATCATATTAGAGTTTCGTAACTTATCTTTAATTTATTTCAATTACAACGATAGTGTAAATTTTTACAAATACAAAATCCGTATAAATTACAGTGACTTTCCGGTAACATTTAAAAACACGTCATCCATGGTTCCCTGAAGGATTTCACAGGAACTTAGCTCCTCTTTGATCCCATTTAAAAGCGCTAAACCAAGTTTGGTATTTGCAACATTTATCCGGATATGATTGCTTCGTTCAACATAGATACAGGACTTTTCTTTCAGATATTGGATTACTTTATCCTTATCCTTTGGATAGATTCTAAGAAAATCATTGGCATACTTCTCTTTTAAAGTATGGGGTGTTCCGCCTGCTGCCAGTTTTCCGCCTTCTAAGATTGCAATATACTGGGCTTTCGCGGCCTCCTCCATATAATGGGTGGTAAGAAATATGGTCATATGTTTTTCTCTTCTAAGACCTTCCAGGCTGTCCCAGACCTGCTGCCTGGTCTGAGGGTCCAAACCCGTGGTTGGCTCATCTAAAAATAATAGTTCCGGTGTATTCATTAAGGCTCTTGCAATTTCACAGCGTCTTTTCTGACCCCCGGATAACTTTCTAAACTGCCGGTTAAGAAGCTCTCCTATCCCTAAGATTTCACAGACAGAATCCAGATTTTTTTTAATTGCTTTCGTATCTTTATTGTAAAGTGATGCTCTGATTGTTAAATTCTCCTTAATGGTAAGTCTGTTATCCAGTGAATTCTCCTGAAACACCACTCCAATCCTGCTCCTGATCTTGTCATTGTCCCTGCCTAATTGATAACCGCATATGGTGACCTCTCCCTCCGTCTTTGGAAACAGGGTACACAGTATATTGATCGTAGTGGACTTACCCGCACCATTTACTCCCAAAAATCCATACAACTGCCCCTTTTCAACCTGAAAGCTGATATCATCCACCGCTTTTATATCGTTGAAATATTTCTTTAGGTTCCTGACTTTAATGATATCCTCCATAAATTACTCCTTTCCTAAACCGCCCAGTAACATAATTCACTTTCTTTTTGCACTCCTGCTGCTATCTTTGCGTATGTTTAAAAGTATATGTATCTTTTCCCGCCTCCGCAATATACCACCTGGTGAGTTGCCATACAGCTATGGTAAGATGCCCCCAAAAGCCGGTATGAGGATTCTATGCCTTGAATATGGTAATATTTCTTTTCGTTTGTATTCATCACCTGGTATAACTACATATAATAGCCGTAACAAAACTGATTATGCCAAACACAAGTACTTGCAGTTTTACACATTGATAATCTATACTTTACGTAAGTATGATAGTTTTTCTCCAGCTAATGTTATATAAATGAATCATAACATCTGATAACTGCCTTTCAGACACTGCTAGTATTTCTTCCACGGAGGTAACTGCCTATGTTTAAGCTATTCCTGGTTCATAGAACCCTTCTTTATCCTTCCATCTATTTGTTTGGTCTGGAAGCCCTTCTTACAATTTTTATGTTTATTTATCTTTCTACAAGTGATAAGCTTCAAACTTCAAAAGACAATCTATATATTACTGTAATGCTTGCTGCCTCGAAGATGCAGTGAGCATTATTTTGTTATTTTCAAAGAAAGTTTCACTCTATTTCTTAGGAAACAAGAAGCCCTGCAGGACAGAAATTGTAGTTGGCAGGATATTCGTATTTAGCAGTAAGTCTCTTCTTTGTTTCACTAAAATAAATCACATAACGGAGGTATCCATGAAAAAAACTTATGTTATCGATACGAATGTTTTAATTCAATCTCCTTATGCTTTATTATCTTTTGAAGATAATAAGGTAGTACTTCCAATCGCAGTTTTAGAAGAATTAGATAAATTAAAAAATGATGATGGAGAACGGGGAGCCAATGCAAGACAGGCAATCCGTTACTTAGAACAACTGCGGCAGACCGGCAGCTTGTTTGAAGGTGTTTTTACTGGATTTGGCGGAATTATTAGAATTGAGGCTAATTTTGTGGCAGTAGAACTCCCTCACGGCTTTCATACGGATTCTAACGACAACCGGATATTAAAAGTCTGCAAAGGTTTAATGGACAAAGGCGATTCTGTTACTCTGGTCACCAAAGATATTATTGTCCGCTTAAAGTCCCAGATGTTAGGAATTCCCGCCGAAGATTTTACAACAGAACAAGCTCCAAATATTGAAGAACAGTATACCGGAAGAATGGATGTCTATACTTCTGATAAAGTTATGAGTGAGTTTAAGAAAAAAGGAATTGCACCAAAAAATATATATGTGATGGACGGTACCGATAAAATACCCGTCCTTCCGGAGATAAACCAGTTTTTTATCATCCATTCGGAAACCAGTGAAAAGAAAACTCTCCTTGGCAGATATGACGGCAAAAACATTATACCGCTGAAAAGCCTGAAAGCAGAACCCTTCGGAGTCCAACCCAAGAATGTAGGTCAGCGGTTTTTACAGGAAGCCTTAATGCAGAATGCAGACACTGCACCCCTGGTTATTGTCAAAGGAACAGCCGGTACTGCTAAAACCTTCTACTCCCTGGCCGTAGGTCTTGAACAGACCTTAGAGGCAGACAGTAAAGCTTACCGCAAAATCCTGATTACCAGACCTAACGTCCAGTTCGATGAGGATATCGGCTTCCTCCCTGGAAGTGAACAGGAAAAAATAGCTCCTTATTTACGTCCGATCATTGATAATCTGGAGATTTTAGTAGACCGAAGTGAAAAAGAACGGTATAAGAATGAGAAAGAACTCAGGGGTAAAATAGATGAACTGTTTGACCGGGGCGTCATTACCACGGAAGCTATGAACTTTATCAGGGGTCGCTCCATAACCCAAACCTATCTAATTATCGACGAAGCGCAAAATCTTACCCCCAAGCAGGTAAAAGGTATCGTAACAAGGGTAGGAAAAGGCACGAAAGTAATCTTACTTGGTGACCCGGAACAAATTGACCATCCACTGTTAGACGAGCGCACCAATGGTCTTAGCTATGCTTCCGAGAAAATGAAAGGCAGCCCCTTATGTTTTCAATTAACTATGCAGACGGATGAATGTGAACGGTCTGTGTTAGCTTTTGATGCGGCAATGAGAATGTAACTCTTTAGCTGCTTACGTGATTTCTTTTCTCTTCCCTCAAGGAGAATGCATAGATTGCTACTGTAGGGATTAATAATAGACCTGTATAAAAAATCCCAAGGCTGCCAGAGATTTTAGCTGCAATAAAACCAATCAACGGTCCCCCAAGGATTTGTCCCAATGCATTTATCTGTCCGCTGGCAGATAAAACGGTAGCTCTTGCATTCTCCTCTATAAAACCATTCAGTCTGGTATTATAAACCGGATTATTAATTGTTTTAAAACAACCAGTCAGTAAATATGCGGCAAGCATTACCTTAAAGTCTTTTGTTAAGGCAAACACTAGTATTCCTACGATGGTAAAACTATTAATATAGATTAAAAATAACACTTGATTTAATTTACTTTTCATCAGCTTTTCAGCTAAGTGCAGCGCGGTAATACTAAGTACCGTGCCAGCCATACTAAATATCCCAAACCAGGTCACAGACCCAAACCCGCCGATTTTAGGCAGTACCGTATCCTTTAGGAAGTGAACCGTATAAAGTCTGTCAAACCCTTCACTGGATAGCCCATAAAATAAGGTGATTAATAAAAGCCTTCGGATTTCCTTATTGCCCTTTACCTGTGTAAACCCGGACACAAAAGTATTTCCCATGTTTCTTAGAATACCTGTCTTAAGATCTTTCGTAGGTGTAAAATTATTTTCCGGCATAAAACCCAATAGGAATAAGGTAAGTCCAAGGAACAAACTCCCTCCGGTAATGATAGGAAGTGAAAGTGATACATTCCCAAGACCTGTACCAATTAAAATCCCCACGGCAGAACCAACCTCACCAATTCTTGCTCCTCTTAGATAGATACGATCAAGATTAATAACCTTCTCTTCTTCTGCAATCCAGGCGTCAATCGCCCCACTGATAAAAGTATAGCCCACTCCCCATAATACCTGGGCGGTCAGTACCGCAGCAAAATAAGGCACCGCACCCTCCACAATAAAACCAAATCCCGTTAAAACCAACCCGATTAGGACCGAGATCTTCCTGCTGTATAGATCTGCAACGATCCCTGTCGGAATTTCAAAGAGAAAACAGGTGGCCTCTAACACGGTACCCACAAGAACTAACTGCAACGGATTTAGGTTAAGAATCTCAACCTGATAAACCAGATTAACCGTAAATACCATGGAAAAGAGAAAAGCCGTAACCAGGGAATAAATGTTGTAAATTTTATAAGCAGATAGTTTCGCTGTCATTCAAAATCTCCTTTTTAACATATGCTTTAAATGAAGATGTAAAAAATCCTCTATAACAGCTTAACGTAAAATTCCCTGTTTCTCTGGTCCAGTTTTGCTAAGTTCATAAAAATTTGTAATGCATTGTTATAATGAACCTTCATTAAATCTATTTACTTAACTAGTAAGAAACACACTGCTTAAATTCCAGCTGATACGTTTCTGTATTTCAATATGGTAGTTAATGTCTCTTTTAATTCTATATTCAGTTCTCAAATTTTATGGTTATAAAAACTCTGGATGGGCTCCTCTTTATAGCCAAGGTAAATGATTGACTTTACCCTTAGGGTAAGGTTTACAATAAAAGAAAACCCAAAAGGAGAAGTCAATATGAACACTGTGCTATGGCAAAAACTAAACAAATTGTATAGGGAAGATGAGATTTTTCAGGATTTTAATGGTTATATTCTGATCAAAGAAGGTAATGAACTCCTATTTAAACAGTCCTTTGGATATTCTGATTTTAGTGAAAAAAAAGTCGCAGATGAACATACTGTTTACAGCATAGGCTCCATTACAAAACAATTTACAGCCATGAGTATTTTGCTGTTAGTGCAAAAAGGATTACTCTCAATTGACGATTATATCGGTAACTATTTAACAGATTTTAAATATGGCGCAAACATAAAAATACGCGATATGTTAAACATGGTATCTGGAATGCCAGAATACTGGAACCAACCGGGTTGGCAGGAAATCGACGGTATTACAACGGAGGATTCTTATGAATTCATCAAAACTCTTACTGACTACAATCCGCCACATCAAAATTTCAATTATTGCAATTCTAACTATATCGTACTAGGTAAATTAATTGAACAAATATCAGGACTCAGCTTAGGTGAGTATATGGAGCAGAATATCTTTAAGACCCTTGGTATGGATAATACCAGACTACTTACAGCTCCAAAATTTATTAAGGAACTGGCAGTAGGATATAAATCACCCCGTGTTTCCAAATGGGAAAAAGCAACCCCGATTTACTCCTTTGCAGGTGCTGGTGGAGTTTATTCTAGTGCAGCGGATCTATGCATATGGGATAGTACCTTATATAAAAACTCTCTGTTAAGCAAGGAATTGCTAGCAGAAATGTTTAGACCTGTTTTTAACGGCTATGCCATGGGTTGGTATATCAATGGGGATAAGGTTAGTCATGGTGGAGATGCCCCTGGCTTTAGTACCAGTATCAGTCGTTTCAGAACCCGTAAATTATTAATACTATTATTTTGTAATGTTGACGGCTGTAAGGAATCCAATATGAGCCATTATGTGAACAAGGTGGAAAGTCTTATTTTGTAATTTCTATTAACTGAGACGAATAATACAGTGTGATTTTTAAAAGGGCTAAATGAAAGAGTAAATTCTGGTTTGCAGATATTTGAAAAGCTGAGAGGAGTACTTTGCTGATCAGCAACTTACTCCTCTCCTTCTGATTATGATTACCTTAGGTTTTGATACACTGTACTATTTACTGCTTTACCACAGGCTGTTTTTTACTGTTTCTTTTTTTCAAAATAATAATTGATTATATATTTCCTGGTTATCATATCCTTGCAGGCCACGTTAGCGGCTGTCTTATCTATAAAGTCCATGGATACTCTGTAGTACTTGCCCTCTGGTGTAACCGTGACATTCTTACAATCGTATTCCTCTGCAAAAATCTTAGCTACCTGTTTCGCATAGCTCTCACTTCCGATCAGACCAAGCATGATGTGTTCTTTATAATCCGGTGATTTCCGGGTTATCTTTACGGTATAAACCTTACTGGTCTTTTTATTTTCAGCCGTTATTTTTACGTATACGGTATTATCGCCTTCCTTCAGTTTTACCTTATTACCAGATATAAGCTTCGTACAGGTCTGATTACTGTAGAGTTTCCAGGTTGCTTTCTCACTTACCTTTAACTTAAGGGTCACCGATGCAGTTTTATTTTCTGTTGTAGCCTTAACTACCTTTCCCATAACCGAGGCTTTTGCCGGAGTGATAACCTTAAGCAGGTTAGCTTCATTGGATTTTTTAACAGGAGCTGGTTTTATAAAGGCATTGGTCTTTACCACAGTAAAGGTACTAAACTTTTTGATATGGAAACGTATGCCATATACCCCTTCCTTATATTCCACCAGTTCGCCTTGTATCAGCTCTTTGTCTCCGTCAGAATGTTCAATATAGACTGCAAGCTGATTTAAGAAGGCAGCTTTCTCCTTTGGATTGGAGGGGAGGGTGATACCCGTAAGTGGTAAGGTGATATCCGCCTCTGTAGACGGCATGTTCGTTTCAATGGTTATTGGACTGCCAATAATGGATGCAGAACCCTTCTGATTACCACTTACTAAGTTTGCCTGAAGGATTGCATGGTTAACGGCAGTATCTTTTTGTGACTTCTCTTTTACCGGTATCAGGCGGAAATACATATCCTCCTCAGAATTCTTGCTGATACTTTGAAGCTCTGTTTTAGAAATATCAATCTTTGCGTGTTCCGTATCTATTTGTAAATTAATTTTTCCATCGGATAAGGTTGCAATTGATTTAGCCGGAATAGTAACCTTAGTCTCTGATATCGTCTCTTTTCTATCAGGAATTACGATCCTTGCCGTATCCTTCCCTTCTTCTTTCAGAGCTTTCACAGTTTCTACGGCTTTTTCTTCTCCAAAAGTAACTTTATCGGACTTCTTTCCGTCTTTTTCCGTGGTTCTTTCAATGGTTATCTGCGCTACCGTTTTATCTGTATTTCCCTGCTTCACATCTACTGTAATTATTTCCGTACCTGGAGCAGGAGTTGTGGCTGGTACTGGGTCCGGTGAAGAATTTTGTACATAATCACTGCGGAAAACTGTAATCGTATAGGTTACAGTAGTAACACCATCCTCTGCCATTACTCGAATCGTCACCAGATTCGGCCCTACACTCAGATTAATTGCATCTGATGCCTGTCCGCTTAGTACGGTATTTCCATTAACTGTTACAATTGCATTAGCATGAACGGTAGTCGGAGTAACTCTTATACTGCTTATGCTGTAGGAGACGTTCATCGTATAGGCGTTGGTGCCAGAAGCAAAGGCGGTATTTAAACTTCCCCCGCTTACTAAAAGGCCTGATAAGGCAGCCGACTTTGAATAGGTGGTTATTTCATTGGAGGAGGTGGATTCTACTCCTTCTCCCAGGGCATTGACCGCAGCAACTTTAAAAGTGTAAGTGGTCTGGCTTTTTAATCCGGTTACCGTTATGGGACTGCTGCTGCCTGAGGCGGTTAATGCATCCAGTCTTACCCCATTCTCGTATACATATACTTGATAACCGGTTACCGCACTTCCCCCGTTATTAACCGGTGGAGCAAAACTTACAACTGCCCTTTCATCTCCTGTTACCGCGCTCACATTGCCAGGTGCCGCCGGACTAGAAATCGGATTGGAATAGGTTGTCAGTGTCCGTTCTTCTGGATCATTCTCTTCTACGTAACTGTTATGACTCATCTTAAAACGCAGCTGATAACTATGTCCAGCCTCTAGGGTCAATTTTGCTTTCACTGCCGAAAGCCACTCAATATGAGCCCCTGACAATTCCGTCCATTCCGCACTGCCGTCTAGTTTGACTTCAAATTCTTTTGTGATGGCTGCATTCATAATATCCACTGCATCCTCTGGAAATTGTATAGTTACTGTATTCCCTTGTGTCTCTGCAACTGAAATAAGCGGAGAGCGATAACCACCCAATACAGTATAATAGCTGTTATTATTACTATCTGTAACAGAAACTTCATCATTCTGATCAAAGGATACATTTACATAATCTTGTTGATTGGCTTGTTTCATTGCCTCTCCGATTGCATAGGCATCCTCGCTGGTACTTAAGGTTCGTCCGTTTACGATCAGACTACGGTTTGTTCCGGCATTTGACCAGTAACCAGTAATGTCAATCCCGCTGGAATTGTAATCCAGAATATTATTTTCAATGGTCGCATCTACAGGGTAAAAGCCAATAACAGAGATACCACCGCTGGAATACCCCGGGAAATTTGTACTGTTATAGTGAGTAATATTATTATTCCTGATTGTCCCGGTTCCTCCAAAGATATAGATGGCATATTCATATCCATCATCCCGTCTGAGTTTTAAGGGGTTATCCGTTCCTTGAAACGTGTTTCCGCTGATGTCATAATTACCAGTCCTTATAGCAACGGCATTACGGAAGGCATTGCTGCTGTCAAAGGTGCTGTTTCTTATGGTTATGTTACCAGCACCTGGTTCCGCATGGACACCAAAAGCATTCTTAAAACCTTCTGTGGGATTATTATCAAAGTTTTTCAACGTAACGCCGTCCATCTCAAAGGATGCCTCTGGCTTTATATTGATTACCGCGCAGATACCGTCATCATCTGTATTTGTTCCATTTTTCATGGAGCCATTACAGAGTGTAAGCTGATTAAGTGTTAAGAACCCCTCCTGTCCGTCAACCTTAAGAAAGGTTTTCTCATTCATAAAGTTACCCAGTCCATAAAATATAACTCCATCGCTTCGGATGATATTTTCCGTAACTCCCTGTCCTGCCACAATGGTTGCATGATTTCCGTTAATGGTAAGATTTCTTGAAATTATACCTCCATTATACTGGTAAGTACTGCCGCTTAAGAGATTAATAACGGATACCTTCGGGTCTTCCATATAATAAGCTAATTCTTCCGAATCATTCGCAGTAACCTCCGAAGTGATTGCTGACCGGTTAATACTAATCTTATAATACTTTATGGGTGTACTGTTTCTGCCGGTTACCTTGATGTAGACTGTGGTTTCTCCTCCAGCTGCCAGGGGGATGGAATCTGTTCCGGTTATCTCCTGTGTATATGCGGCATTGGTATACAGTTTAACCGTCGCATCCATTTCTGCTGTTATCTCTGATAATTTCAAAGTGTCAATGGAACTGATTACACTTACCGTTGCAGTTACCGGCTCTGACAAAGTGCCCGCCTGTGAACCAGCTATAATTGTCTTACCCAATACACGAAGCAGGGAAGCGCCTCCGTCTGTTAAAAGGCTTCCGTTATAATTTACCTCAACCATTAACCGGAGGACTTTTATAGGACTGCCGGTGCAGGTCTCATTATCATACCATTCAATAATACGAAATCTGTCTGCGGGGTCCACCAATATACGTGAACTATCACTTTGCCGCTCCGATGCAATCTGACTGTACATTGGCAAAAAGGCAATTGTCTGCCAATATCCGTTATCTACAAACCCAGCATCCATTTTGTGATTATTATAATAGTCCTTTCCGTTTTCTACCGTCTCCTGTAAATTAGGATTGCCATCAATTAGAGAATCCTCTGTCACCTGAAGTACCTGTCCATTGGTTCTTAAGGTTTTTACGGCTTTGGCTCCGGCAGGAGCTTGTGCGAAAACTCCGATTAGACGCGTTGCTGTACCGTTATCCGGATTACCATTATTACTGTCGATCGCAGTATAGGTCGTTCCGGAATAAAGCCTCGCATTTGCAGCATAGTTGCTGTTATTGATAGAAACCAGCCCCGGACCGGTTAATACTCTTTCAAAACCTGTAAATATATTCGGCTCATTTGCCAAATCCAAGTCAGCAGCCTCTGCAAGGGTTCCGAAAAAGCTGGTATTTGTATAAGTTCCATACCCTTCTTTTTCTATCGTTAAGGTATAATCATCATCATAATTCATACCGCTTATCACTACCGTATAGTTATCCCCCGAATACACGGCACTATCTACTGTTACGGTTGAACCAGGTACTGTATTATCAGCAACCGAAAACGAACTGCTGTCAAGTCCTATATCCGCCATGGTAACAGTAAGTGTAGTAACATATGGCACTTGGGCAGTATTAAATGAGACTACCTTGACACCACTGACGTCCATAGGTTCATTCACTGAAACCTCAAAATTCTTGACAAAATCGGCTGTTATTGACGCACCGCTGACAACCGTTGCGGATACTCTCACCTGACCTGTCCCAATCGTACTTAAGATATTACCATTAATCGTCGCACCAGTTGTTCCTGGATTTTCCACCTGCCATATTATCTCTTTATTGGTAGCACTATTAGGGATTACTTGCCCGCTCAGTGTCAGGTCTGTACCAGCTACCGCTGTGTCCGGTAGTTCCATAATATCTGTCACAGCCTCAAAGTCGGTAGTTTCAGCCAGGGTTCTTTCTGGTAAGAACGTGATACCACCCAGAATAAGGGCTGCTGACAGCAGCCAGGAAAGAAGCTTTTGTTTCGCTTTAGACATTTTCATAACGTTTCCTCCTTAGTTTCATAGTTTGTTTAGACATATTCCCTTATCAAAAATCATAGTTTATTATTTACTTCTCCCCAGCAATTAGCAGGACTAATGTACTAACTAAATTGTATCAGACGCATCTCGCAAAATTCTCGCGAGAAATTTATTTTTGTATACGATCAGAGACAAATTGCAAAAATATTGAAGCTCTTTTTGCCGGTCTTCATTAATTCCCTAAGCCATAATGAAATGAAATAACATACCAATTTTAATATCATTCAATAATAGTAAGCCAGCAATAAAATATTCGTGTTAAACCAGTAATAAATATTCGTGTTAAACCAGTAATAAATATTCGTGTTAAATCAGTAATAAATTTTCGTGTTAAACCAGTAATAAAATATTAGTTGACAAAATTACACAATAGCAGTAATATATTTCCATAGATTACATTTGTAATCGATTAGGAGGAAATTAATTATGAAGAATAATGCTAACATATCCGATTCCGAATGGGAAATAATGAATGTTATATGGAAAAACCCCAACTGCACTGCGCAGGAAATCATAGAGCAATTAAAAGATACCAGTAAGTGGAAGCCTAAAACCATAAAAACATTAATAAGAAGGTTAATTGATAAAAAGATTGTTGGTTTTGAACCCTATGGAAGGGAATATAAATATTTCTCTCTGGTGAATGAAGATGAGTGCAGAAAATCAGAAAGCGTATCCTTTTTGCACCGGGTTTACAGTGGTTCATTAAAATCCATGCTGCTTAACATTATGGAGGAAGAAAATTTATCAGAAGAAGAGATTGAAGAATTAAAATCCATTCTGAATGAAAGGAAGTAGTTTTATGGCATTTATTTATTTACTATTTCATAAAATCCTTCAGTTATCCTTTATGGGTAGTTTTATTGTAGCTTTTATTCTTTTTAGTAAGTTAATAATAAAAGACCGGATTGGGTTGAGGTTTTCGTATGCTGTCTGGTTCATATTACTTCTCCGCTTGATCGTGCCATTTACTCCATCTAGCAATTTAAGCTTATTTAATTATATTCCTTCTTACAACAGCACGTTAACTTTTAATCCAACCCCTACCAAAGCTCTCATTGTAAATGAAACTACCTACAAGGCCAGTGAAGAAAAAGCGGAAACCCCCTTGGTAAAAGTGGAATCTAAACCAAAGCGTATTATAACTATCATATCCTCAGCTAAGAACATAGTTCCTTTTATTTGGTTATCCGGGGTTTTAATTTTCGGTACGGTGACATTGATAACTAATCAATTATTTTTTTTCCGCATAAAAAAAGCTCCCCGTGTGAAAGACCCTAACATATTAGCTAACCTTAATGAATGTAAACACCTGTTGAACCTTTCAAAAAATATTTCTATAGTTAAGACCTGCCTTGTTAAATCTCCCTGTGTCACTAGTTTTTTTAATCCCATCATACTAATACCAGAATATTCTTTAGACAAAAATAATTTAATCCATTTCAAGTATATCCTTTTGCATGAATTGGCACATGTAAGGCGGAAAGATATCTTAATAAATTATATTGTAAGCTTTTTAAGTATCCTTTACTGGTTTAATCCTCTAATCTGGTATGGTTTTCACAAAATGAGGGAAGACAGAGAAATCTGCTGTGATTCTCTTGCCCTGTCTGTTTTAAGTGAGCCGGAAGTAAAAAGCTATGGATATACCATTATAAGAATCGCAGAATTATCAATTGGGGCGCCATGTCTGCCAGCAGTGGCAGGCATTATAAATAACAAATCTAAAATAAAAAGGAGAATTAAGATGATTAAAGTATTTAAGAAGAATTCTTATCGATTATCTGCTTTTGCTCTGGCAGCACTGCTCCTAACCGGAGCGGCTTTTCTTACAGGCACAACGGAAACAAAAGCGGATACCACCAAGGTAACCACACCTCAGCGAATTGAAGATAATATTGATTATCCCTTTGTAGATGATCAAGATGCGCTTGGAAAGTGGGAAAGTGTTGATTTTGTAGAGGAAATTGAAGACTTCAATGTAGGAGAACCATCCTGGCAAGGTGAATTATTTCTTAAGAGCCTTAAACTGCTTCCCAATGGTCAAATGGCACAGCCTGTTGTCACTGGTGTCACCTCAGACGAAACTACACCGGTTGATTGGCTGACCTGGACAAAAGGATATATTCTTCACCATAATGACAAGACCGCCAGTAAATATACGATAGAAGAAATCGACGGTTCCCAGTATATGTTTTTTGAATGGAAATCCGGAGATTATACAATGGGAGGTATGAAACCTTATTATTATGTACTAAAAAAAGTGAACTAAAAAACCCCTATTATACTATTATCAAAAGGTAAGGATTGCTGTTAGTAATATACTAGATTACTATTTTAACGTCATTAAAAACAATTCCAATAGCGATTAATTTATAAGGCTTTCTAGGGTAAAATAAAATTATCCTAGAAAGCCTTATCCTATACTCCTAGCTAGGTATATACTTTCCTTATCTCTGTATATCCCTCTCTCTCGAGATTTTCCACTTGATATTTGACATTTTTATTCAAAGGCTGAACTAAAACTATGGCTCCGCTTTTTCTTAAAACAGTTGCCTCCTTAAGTATATCTATGGTTTTTTCGGCACTCATATTCTTATCAATTAAAATGGCAAGCCTCTTTTTTATACTAAAATTATTTTCTTTTGCATAATCCTTAAGGATTGTGACAATCCGCTCAAAACCAATGGAGAAGCCGCAGGCTGCTATACTTTGACCGCTGAATTTCCCTATCATTTCATCATAGCGACCACCGCCGGCGATTGAAAAATTATATCCCTCAATACCGATCTCAAAAATAGTACCGGTATAATAAGACATTCCTCTTACCAGGGCAGGATTATACACTAACTTCACGTTCTTGTTAATCATGTTTTTAACACTAGTAATTATGGTATCCAAATTTTTAATTACTTGTGTGTCAATAAAACCCTTAGTTAAAAACTCGCAGAATTCAGCACAGCTAATATCAATGTATGGGTTGTCAAACACAGAGATAAATTTTGACACCTTCTCAACGGAATATCCTTTTAAGAGCAACTCTTCTTTCACTTTTTCTGCACCGATTTTGTCCATCTTATCAAGACTTATGAACACTTCATTGAAGTCGGCTTCACAAAAGCCAGCATAAGCCCCTATAGCTTTTAGTATTTGTCTGTCATTTATGTGTACGGTAAATTCAGTTATACCGACTTCCTTAAAAATGTTAGTTAACATCGCCGAGGTAGCAGCAATCAATTCTATTTCAGCAAGAATTGTGTTGTCCCCTAATATATCGATATCGCATTGCATAAACTGACGGAATCTTCCTTTTTGGGGCTTATCAGCCCGAAAGACATTGCCTAGCTGCAAGGCTTTAAAGGGCATTGTCAATTTATTCATATTATTTGCATAATACCTGGCCAAGGGTACTGTTAAATCATAACGTAAACCTAAATCCGCCAGTTCTTCTTTTCCCTCCTGAAAAGCCTTTTTAAGCTCCTCTCCCCTTTTCATAATTTGAAACATTAATTTTTCATTTTCACCGCCTTGCTTTCCTGTTAAATTTTCGATGTGTTCCACAACCGGTGTTTCTATTTGAGAAAAACCGTACAACTCATAGGTATCTTTTATCATAGTAAGCACATATTCCCTTAATCTCATTTCCTCCGGTAAGATATCACACATACCTTTTACTGGTGTTTTAATAAATTCCATTTTATTTTCCTCCTGATTTAATAATTTACTGTCTAATCGGCAAATTTACTGTGCAAAAAAAGCCATCCGGGTTATCCCTGGATGGCTTTTTAAGATAGAAAGACTTTCACCTTTATCAAATAAGCATCTCATGGGCATAACCAACAAAACAAGCCCATGAATATTCATAGGCTAGCTTTTCCAATGATTATGATGATGCATATTAGATAAATACATGTTTATGTCCTCCAATTAATAATTTTAAATTATTTTGATAATACCTCATAATAAATAGTAAGTCAAGAAATTTCAGCGCATATATACCCATGATGTGATGTACAAATGAAAATGCCACATTCCCCACAAAAGAAATTTCACTTATATACCCATAAAGGAAGGATAATTTCAAAAATCCGATAGCACTAGTATTTTTATTATAGGTAAAACCCTTATGCCACGAAAAACTTGGTGTATTGTTTATTCCCTCATGTTTTTTGCCATTGGGTTTTTAAGTACCAAAAAAGTGTAGATATTAGAGAGTAACTCCAACATCTACACTTTTTATTGAATGACAATCAGATCGTTTAAAGCTTCTAACTGCTTATATCTAATCACTATAGATCACCTTGTTATACTCTGTATCACCAATCTCAAAATATTTATGATTACCCATATAATTCATTAAAATACTGCCGTCCGCACTGAATGCTTTATTATCATCTTTCACTGCAATTGATGTCAAATATTTATTGTTCGCGGCTGATGCCAGACAGGTAGTTTCAATCTTTTTAACTCCCCCAGGAATTGTTAATACCGTGTTTCTGGATTTCTTTGGATAAAGATACATAATGGAACATTCTTTATTATAAAGAATTCCGTCTTTCGTGCTAAAATACTTATTCTGTTCATTCACTTCAAACTTTTGAAGGTTTTTAAAATCCCAAATTGGGTCCCCATCATAACTACTGAACAAAGTTTTAACATTTTTCCCAAGTTTCAAGGTTTCAAGATAAGGATTTGAAACTGCTTCCACTGTATACTGATAATCATCAATTAAATTACGTTCTTTGATACCGCAAAAGCCAGATACAGTAATTACACTATCTGGTATTGTAAATGTCTTATCAGGCTTTTGGTGAGGGTATGCCAGTAACTCCGTCATATCTTTATTATACAGTACACCATCCAAACCTTTGTAAAATGCATTGTCGTCACTTACCTTAATTTCTTTCAGGGACCGGCTCATATGCAAATCATAAGCCCTATACTCCAATGCCTTTGATAAGGTCAGGTCTTCCAAATAAGGGTTATTTACAAGACTGCTAGAAGCAAGGATAACCTCTACGGTATCTGGAACTACATAACTTTTATCAGTTTTCCTAATAGGATAATATAATAATAAGGTAACCCCCTTGTCATACAGAACTCCGTCTATACTGGTAAATGATTTATTATCCTTATCTACAATAACCGAAGTAACTGAGGTAAAGTTATCAAAACTATTCGTGTTAAGATCCGGAAAGGACTCTGGAATGCTAATCTGGGTAAAATTCCGCCTTGATAACGTAAAAATTGAATCGATTTCTCTTACCGTATCCGGAATATCCAGGGTACTCCTATTCCTTGGAATATCGTAGAGAATCTTCCCGTCTTTACTTAAAAGCATACCGTTTTTTAAGGTATAATACATACTGCCATTGGCTGTAACCTTTTTAAGAGAGGGAATATCATAAATATTTTCTGTCCAGGATATAATCTTAGCCTTCTTAGGAAGAGCTAATTCTGTTATACCGCTATCAAGCAGATTGAGGATATTAAGTTCCATAAGCCCCTCTGGGAACTCTCCTTTGGTTTGCTTTTTAAATAAATAAAGTATTGTTTTATCCTTACTGTATAAAGAACCTTTATCTAATACAAAATTTTTGTTACCGGCATCCACGGTGATTTTATCAAAGCATTTTGGAGTATCCGTAAATGAATCTAATTTTTTTAAAGCCTTCGGTATCTGTATTTCTGTCGTTTCTGATAAATCAAAACTATTTAAGTTCAGCTCAGTTAAGGTATTCGGAAACTTTAAAGCTGATTTCTTGTACGCCTTTGGTACTAATATTAATTTTGTCTTTGCTGTATTATACAGTATACCGTTGTAGGAGGAATACAGCTTGTTTCCGCTTTCCATCCCGATATATTCCAGTTCTTTTGATTGCCTGAAATCAGAGATCTTTATCTTGGTAACCGATTTTGGTATTGTAATTCCGGTCAGTTGAAAACATGTAGAAAAAGCATTGTCATTTATTGTTTTCAGCCCTTTTGGTAAAGCAACTGTCTTAAGGCTGCTTTGATAAAATGCATAAGTCTCGATGGTAAGGGTTCCCTTTGGTACGGAATAGGATTCACCCTTTCCATTCGGATGAAAAAGAAGAGTATCACCTTTTTTGTTAAATAGGACGCCGTCCTTTGCTTGAAAAAAAGGATTTTTACTGCTGACTTTAAACTCTTGTATAAAGTTTAACTGCTCTCTGATATTCTTAATCTGATCGCTTTTTAACTTAGCCCCTATGGTTAAGGTCTTTAGGTTACCGGCATTCATAAACGCATTGCCCGTAATTGTAGTTACGGTATCCGGGATTTCACAAAAAGTATTATCCCTTGCCGGTGGATATTGAATCAACAAAGCTTTCTTTTTGTTAATGAAACAACCGTTTTCCATTGAAAAAATGGGATTATCCTCTGCAACCTGAATGTCTTTTAAACTTACCAATTTATTGTAGAAATTGTACCCGCTGCTTTTTATATCCGTAACCGTACCAGCTATCTTTATTGTCTCTACATTGGGGAAATACCCCTTCGTTAATGAATCCCAATCAAAAACAGTAACTCCCTTGGCCACAATAATTTCTTTTACCTGGGGATAACTAACACTTCCATCCTTACTAAAATCATCAGCCGTTACATTTTCTTTTATTTGAAATACTTCTTCTCCCTTATATGTATACGGATTATCGTTCGAAAAAGTATAAACCGATTCTGCCGTACAGGTTTTACCTGCCTGAATATATATAAAAATTACCATTACCAGATACAAAATCTTCTTTAGCGTCTTATGCATATTTACTCCCCCTATCGAATTCATATTTAAACATCCTGTTATTTCCATAAACACTTGAATAGTATTCCAAGTGTTTGTTAAAAAGATGTCATAAACATTAAAATGCTTTTACTGCTTTTATTAATCGAAAGACCTGGGCGGCAGCGGAAAATAAATTCATTCTGGCAGTATTAAACTCCATGGCTTCCTCTACTGTCATGGGAAGCTGCAAAATACTAAAATATGCATCGATACCTTCTTCATTGCATTTGGCCGCATCTTTTGTGGTGCCGCCTGCAAAAGCAATTACCTTTTTTCCATACTTTTTGGCTAATTTAGCAACGCCAACGGGGGCTTTCCCCATGGAAGTCTGAAAATCAAGCTTTCCTTCTCCCGTGATGACATAATCTGCATCTAGAATATCTTCCTCCAGACCGATTTCCTCTAATATAATATTGATACCGGATTCCAGCGTGCCATTTAAAAAGGTCAGAAAAGCAAATCCCAGACCACCGGCTGCTCCAGTTCCCGGATAAGAAGCCGTATCCTGTCCGAGTACTTTCTTTACCACCTCTGCGAAATTTTTAAGACCTTTATCCAGAATTTCAACAATTTCCGGTGTTGCACCTTTTTGAGGACCAAATACAGGAGAAGCTCCTAATGGACCATAAAGAGGATTTGTAACATCACAAGCTATTTTAAAAGTACACTCCTTTAATTCCTTTAAACTTAAAACAGTACTAAAATCTGCAATTTTATTAAGTTCTCTGCCTTCTGGTCCAACCAGTTTTCCCCTTTCATCAAAAAACTGATACCCAAGAGCCTGAAGCATCCCAAGCCCTCCATCATTGGTTGCACTTCCACCGATTCCAATAATAAAATTCCTGCACCCTTTGTTAATGGCATCTTTAATCATTTCACCAACTCCGAACGTGGTCGTATACAGTGGATTTAAGTCTTCCTTAGAAACCAGTTTTATCCCTGCGGCAGCGGCCATCTCAATTACTGCCGTCCTATTATCCGTAAGAATCCCATAACTGCTGGTAAGCTTCTTACCCAAGGGTCCGGTAACATCAAGTATAATTTCCCTGCCTCCCATACCGGCAAGCAAAGCCTCAACCGTACCTTCCCCCCCATCCGCCAGAGGTTTTACAATTACCTCAGCTTCGCAAACACTTAGAATGCCTTCCTTAATTGACGTACCCGCCTCTATTGAGGATAAACTTCCCTTTAACGAATCAATAGCTACAACAACTTTCATATTAACTCCTATCTGTGCGCATAAGAGCACATAAAATCAAGATGTTGAAAACCTTTTTTGGTTTTCAACTTAACTCCTATCCGTGTACATAAGCGCACATAAAATCAAGATGTGGTAAATCATAAAATAATCATAACACAGGTACCAGGAGACGAAAAGGATGATAAATTATTTCTTTTCATCATTATTTATCGAGTTTTTAAATATATTATTAGCCATTGCATAATTCAAAGACTAAATTACCTGGGAGAGAATAAGGATTATATTTTGTAAAAATTTTGTGGAAAGTATGCGCGAATAGCTGCAAGAAAAAGAATGCAGCTGCATATTCGCGCAATCTTTAATCAAAATTTTTACAAAATATAATCCTTATTCTATGCCCAGGTCCAATACCCTAAATCATAGCAACAAGTCCTTACTAAGAGACCCAAAATTTATGATAATTCTTCATTTTTACGGGTATTTAAACTACTTTATATTATGTTAATTAAGGTTATGATATAATTAAGTTGAAACTAAAATGGGACGAATTATTCTGCTAAGTATTCCGAACAAGGCAGAGCATTAAGTAACAATGATAATAAAAAAATAAAATAAGTTTGCAATAACCGAATCTTCCATATTGGGGCAAAGGAGAAGAACTATGTATCAATTAGTAATTATTGATGACGAAGAGAAGATTTTAGAGGGTATTTCAGAATTATTTCCCTGGAACAACATTGGCTTTCACGTAGTGGCACGTTTTATTGATGCCCGGAGTGCATTATCCTATATTGAAAATAACCCGGTAGATGTGGTTATGACCGACATATCCATGCCAAATATGAATGGCATTGAGCTGACAAAGGAATTACAACGTTTTCCCAATCTTAAAATAGTCCTTTTCAGCAGCTATAAAGATTACGAATACATGCGGGCAGGAATCCTGTACGGAATATCTGACTATCTGCTTAAACCTATAAGATACGACGAATTGGTTCTGTGTTTTGAAAAAATCAGATCAAAGCTTGACGAGAAAAACCTTGTGGAGGCAGCTAAACCAAAGACTTATTACAGCGAGATTATCACCCGGGTAGACAAATATCTGTCAGACAATTACCAAAAAGCCTCTCTGGAAGGCGCCGCCGAGGCAGTGGGATTAAGTCCAAACTACCTTTCAAAGATTTACAAAGAAAAATCCGGCTGCGGGTTTTTAGAGCGGCTGAACCGGATTAAGATGGAAAAAGCCTGTGAACTTTTAATGGACCCCAGTTATAAGCATTACGAAATAGCCTTTTATGTGGGATATGATAATCCAAAGAATTTTTCCAGAGCATTTAAGGCTCATTTTAATATGAGTCCCATGGAGTATAGAAATGGACAGAGAAAGGGGAACCCTAATTCATGATGCAGAAATTTTTCTTCAAGCGCTTTCGGTCTTTTGCTTTAATCATGATTATTCCCTTAATGACAATTTTCGGAATTATGGGTTATCTGGTAATTAATGCACAGCAAAATGATTTTAAAAAGATTGGATCAAATACCTTAACTAACATTAATGATAATATTGTTAATGTAATCTACAGTTCCATTTACCAGCAGGACGTAGCTATGCGGAATGCCCAGTATATGATTTCTATGAAAAAACTCATGCGGCATGATATTTTAGAATACCGGGATATTATTTTTATGAATTCCATTATTAACTATCTGACAAGTGCCCAGACCTCTTACCGGTACATAGATTCCATTTACCTGTATATGGATGGTCTGAATAACTTTCTGGCCTCCTCCTCCGATGAGCTGGTTTCCTTTCAAAGCTTTTATGATACGGAATGGTTCGACCATTATAAGAAAATACCACAGGAAAGTAGTCAGTTTGTAGAGACCAGAAAACTAAAACGCTATAGCTATGATAAAGCAAAGGATGTAATTACCATTTACCGGCGGATGTCTTATGCCAAAGGTGTAGTTATCTTAAATGTCAAGTCGGATAATTTTGGACGTAGATTAAATGATATGCTGATGTCAGGTCAAAGCTTTTATTATTTAAATAAAAACGGTGAAGTTTTGTACCGGAGCAATAAGAAAACGTCTTTAAGTATTGCTTCTGAATCTACTTTGTTTAATAAAATAGCAAAAGAGTATGCTTCCAAGGGGCGGTTTTCCCTCAATCAAAAATGGGTTAAATTAAACAATAAATACTATCTTATCACTGTAAAACCCGATGATTACAAACAGACCTACCTATTGTCCATGATATCCTTTCAAGCATTTGCAGAAAAATTAACAGACTTTATACGGCTAGCCTTAGCAATCCTAGCAATTAACCTATTTATTGTAATGCTCCTTGCCTGGATGATAACCAAAGATGCCTTTAAGCACATTACCTATTTAGTAGATGTATTCAGTTCTGCCGAAAGAGGGGAAGTAATCGGACAACCGGAACCGATTATTAAGGATGAATATAATCTGATACTTAATAACATTTTGTTTCTCTTTATTAAAAACAGCCAGATGCAGGCCAATTTAATGGAGAAGCAGCATCAATACCAGATATCAGAGCTAATGGCACTGCAGCTCCAGATTAACCCCCACTTTATTTTTAATACTCTCCAGACCATGGATTTGGAGGTGTTAAAGGAACTTGGAGGCCAGTCCACACTGCACATCTTAATCCAGGAGTTATCCAATATCATGAAATACGCCCTGACTAATCCAACAGAATTTGTTTCACTAAGGGAAGAACTGGATTACCTAAGGGCTTACATTGAAATTCAGGAGGTACGGTTTAATAACAACATCGTCATCTATTATGAGCTGGAGGATTCCCTCCTGGAATTTTTCGTATTCCGGCTTATGCTTCAGCCCATTATTGAAAATTGTGTAAGCCATGGTATCAGGTCTTATCATGAGCGCTGCTGCATCAAAATCAAAATACGCCGGAAAAAGGAGGACATCTGCATTGATGTCATAGATAACGGCTGTGGTATGACCAGAACGACATTAAAGGAAGTAAAGGTAAAGATTAATGATTCCAAGTCAAAGAATATCGGGCTGACCAACTTAAACCGCCGATTGATTCTTCAATACGGTGAATACAGCGGTCTTCATATCCTAAGTAAAAAAGACATGGGCACTGCCATCAGCTTTAAAATTCCAATCCGGGATACCGACAAACCCAATAACACTCCAAGGGCTTCTGGGTCAGAAACAGCTCCAACCATTAATTAAGCAGAAAAAAAAGTAAAGATGATACCATCCTCTAAAAACACCGTAAAATATGAATTCTTATGTTAGGATGGATACCTTTTTGTATGGGTTTACCAATGATACAATATTAGTATTGAAAGGCTTATTTTCATACCTGTAAGAACTTTCAATAAATAAAAATAGGAGGTATTTTATTTATGAAAAAGAAAATGATATCAGCTGTTATCCTTGCTTCTTTGTTGGCGGTTTCCTTAGGAGCATGCAGCAAAAAAGACTCCGGCAGCACCGATGTGGTTTCCGACGCCGGAACTAAGGTTACCGATTCTAAGGCTTCCACTTCAGGTGATAAGCAGGATCCGGTATCCCTTCGTTTCTCCTGGTGGGGTGGAGATGCGAGACATGAAGCTACTTTAGCAGTAATAGACGCATTTGAAAAGGAATATCCCTGGATTACCATTGAAGCGGAATACGGGGCACAAGATGGTTATAATGACAAGCTGATGACACAGTTTGCTTCTGAAACTGCACCTGACATTATCCAGCTGGAAACTGGTGCGGCACCGGAATACTATAAACAGAACCAGCTTTTAAACCTTTCCACAACAAGCATTGATTTCTCCGGCTTTGACCCAACCTTCTTAGAAAACAACGGTCAATTCGGCTCCGGCAGCCAATATGCAATTCCTATGGGCAGGGCTGGTACCGCAATTGTTGTGAATAAGGATCTGGCTGACAAAATTGGCATTGATTTCACCAAACCTTATAACTGGGAACAATTAATCGAGTGGGGCAAACAGGTACAGGCTTATGATCCCTCCATGTATCTGATCTCCGGCAACGATTCCTACATGATGCCCTTCGTACTTCGCGCTATGGCAAGACAGATGAACGGAGCTCCCATCATCAATGATGCAGAACATAAACTGAATATGACAGAAGAACAATTTACAAAAGCGTTAGAATTTGTACAACAGTTATACGAGAATAATGTAGCAGTACCTTTGTCTTATATGGCTACCTATGGCGTAAACAATCAAGATGATCCTAACTGGATTGCCGGCAAATACGTAGCTTACGTAGGCTATACTTCCTCTGCTGATGTTATGCAGGCGGCTAATCCAACTCCGAATTACATCGCCGGGCAGCTTCCGCTGTTAGCTGATGGCAAAAGTGACGGCTGGGTCAATGACTGCCCTCAGTATGTAGGTATTTATGCAAAATCCGAGCATCCAGAGGAAGCTGCTTTATTCTTAAACTACTTCTTTACAAATGAAGAAGCCATGAAAACACTTGGTACCGTACGTTCTGTTCCACCTACGGAAAAAGCTCAGAAGTTAACCTTAGAGGCAGGTACCTTAAATCCTTTAACAAAAATGGCAGTTGATGTAAGTATGCAGTACAATGGTAAATCCGATTCCGGTATGACTACCAGTGCAGAAGTTACCGCTATCTTAATTGATGCTTATGAAAATGTTGCTTTTGGTGAAAAATCACCTGCCGATGAGGCAAAAGAAGTGGTATCATTAATAACAGATTATTTATCCTTACAATAGTAGACTAAAAAAAATAGAACAATTCTTCTAAAAGAAGGAGCTGTTGCAAATTCATAACGTAATGTACTTGACAGGGAGGACTCCTTTAACCTGCCAGGTTTAAAAAACTTACAATTTTGCGGCAGCTCCTTTTAACACGCGAGGTGATAGGAAATGAAACATTCAAAAATAGCAAAAAGGGGTCATAAGGCTTATATCTATATATTACCTTGGCTGATTGGTTTGGTAGTATTACAATTGTATCCATTTATAGCTTCCTTACTATATTCCTTTACAAATTATAATGCTTTTGGAAAAATGAACTTTATTGGATTCGATAATTATGTTAGATTATTTACAAAAGACAAAGAATTTTATAAATCTCTGGGAGTCACAATCAAATATACCTTATTAACCGTACCCGGCAAAATCATATTATCCTTAGCCATAGCCGTTATGCTTAATAAAACAAGAAAAGGTATCGGCGTATTAAGAACAATCTTTTATCTGCCCTCCCTGTTTGGCGGCAGTATAGCAGTGGCACTCCTTTGGAAACTGCTGTTTATGGATAACGGCTTAATGAATTCTCTCTTACATATCTTTAAGCTTGGTCCGGTATCCTGGTTAGGCGATCCCAAAGTTGCCCTTACTACACTTAGCTCCCTGGAAATATGGCAGTTTGGTTCCTCCATGGTTATGTTTCTGGCCGCACTAAAACAGGTACCCCAATCCCTGTATGAAGCAGCTGGTATTGATGGCGCCAATAAAGTACAGTCCTTTTTTAAAGTTACCTTTCCACAGATTACTCCTATTTTATTCTTTACTATCATCATGCAGACAATTAATGCTTTGCAAAACTTTACCTCTGCATTTGTCATTACCAAGGGCGGACCGGTAAAATCTACGTATATGCTGGGTTTAAAGCTCTATAATGACGGTTTTGCTTATTATAAGATGGGATACGCGAGTGCTTCTTCCTGGGTTATCTTTATCCTGATTTTAGCAGTCACACTTGTCCTCTTTGGAACTCAGCGCTTTTGGGTGTTCTATGAGGATGATGTTAAATAAACCCGAAATTATTATTCTTTCAACTTTTATTATTGTGGCAGTATCACAAGTAAACTTGCGATATGCGATGGGTGTAAAGTTAAAGTAAATTTATGAATCGAAAGGATGCCACATTTTATTTCTTTCAACTTTTATTATTGTGGCAATATCGCAAGTGAACTTGCGATATGCAATGGGTGTAAAGTTGAAAGTAAATTTATGAATCGAAAGGATGCCACATTTTAATTCTTTCAACTTTTATTATTGTGGCAGTATCGCAAGTAAACTTGCGATATGCAATGGGTGTAAAGTTGAAAGTAAATTTATGAATCGAAAGGATGCCACATTTAATTCTTTCAACTTTTATTATTGTGGCAGTATCGCAAGTAAACTTGCGATATGCGATGGGTGTAAAGTTGAAAGTAAATTTATGAATCGAAAGGATGCCACATTTTAATTCTTTCAACTTTTATTATTGTGGCAGTATCGCAAGTAAACTTGCGATATGCGATGGGTGTAAAGATGAATAAAAAAACAAAGAAAAATATACACGAGGCTATCGTATATGCCCGTTTTATAATTTTAGGTTTCATAATGATATATCCTTTGATCTGGATGTTTTTTGCCAGTTTTAAGACCAATGATGAAATCTTTGGATCTCTTGCATTACTTCCAAAGAGCTTTCGTATACAACCCTTTATCGATGGTTGGAAAAGTGTAGGTGGAATGACTTATGGAAGATTTTTTCTAAACACCTTTAAACTTGTGATCCCAACTACCCTCTTTACCATAATTTCCAGTACCCTGGTGGCTTACGGCTTCACTCGTTTTGATTTTAAAGGGAAGAAATTTTTATTTGGAATACTGATTTCTACTTTAATGCTTCCAAATGCGGTAATTATCATACCTAGATATACCATCTTCCGGTCCCTGAATTTTATTGATACCTACAATCCATTTTATATGGCGGCACTCTTTGCCTGTTATCCTTTTTTCACCTATATGCTAATCCAGTTTATGCGAGGACTGCCGGTGGAACTGGACGAATCCGCTTATATGGATGGCTGTGGAACCTTTAAGGTTCTTTACCGTATTTTATTACCCCTTTTAAAGCCCGCCTTGTTTTCAGCCGCATTATTCCAGTTCTTGTGGACTTATAATGATTACTTTAATTCCTTAATATATATTAATACCGTTAAAAAGTTTACAATATCACTTGCCCTGCGTCTATCCATTGATGCAGAGTCGGTAATCCAGTGGAATGAAGTAATGGCAATGGCCTGTGTGGCAGTATTACCAGTAATCATTATATTTTTTGTTGCCCAGAAGTATTTTGTTGAGGGCATCTCAACCACAGGTTTAAAAGGCTGAAAGGAGATTTTTATATGGCTTATGCAACCAATCCAATTTTAACCGGTTTTAATCCGGACCCCTCCATTCTCTGTGTAGGTAATGACTATTATATTGCAACCTCAACCTTTGAATGGTTTCCGGGAGTGCAGATTCATCATTCAACGGATCTTATCCATTGGGAGTTAATCTGCCATCCCCTAGAACGATTATCCCAATTAAACATGATAGGTGAACCGGATTCCTGCGGTATCTGGGCTCCGTGCTTATCCTACTGTGAAGGGACGTATTATCTGATTTATACCGATGTGAAATCTTTTATCGGCATGTTTAAGAACACTCATAATTACCTTGTAACTGCCACCGATATCCGGGGACCCTGGTCAGAACCGGTATACTTAAATTCCAGCGGTTTTGACCCTTCCCTCTTTCATGATACGGATGGGAAAAAATATCTGCTGAATATGCTCATGGATCACCGGAGTTTTAGCACTAAATTCGGTGGAATTATAATACAGGAATATTCACCGGAAAAGAAAGCACTGGTAGGCGAACCGGTTAACATATTTAAAGGGACACAATTGCGATTTACGGAAGGACCCCACTTATACCACCTGGATGATTATTATTATCTAATGACTGCGGAAGGCGGAACCGGTTATGAACACGCGGTAACCATGGCAAGGAGCAAAACTCTTTATGGTCCTTATGAAGTTGATCCAAAGAATCCGTTGTTAACCGCCTGGCATGACCCTTTAAATCCCCTTCAAAAAGCTGGACATGGAAGTTTAACAAAGGGACACAATGGAAAATGGTATTTGGCCCATTTATGCGCAAGACCTGTAGGCAAAGACCGTCTATGCATTTTGGGACGGGAAACTGCACTGGAGGAAGTTGTCTTTAAAGACGGATGGCTTCGCCTGGCAAATGGCGGGAACACCCCCTGTGAAAGAGTTGAAATCGACGGAATAGAGACCACTTCTATTATAGAGAAAAAATATCTGCTGGAGGACTTTGACCAGGATGCCTATAGTATTCATCTGCAAACTTTGCGGGTGCCTTTAGGAGCGGCCGCCTCCTTAACAGAGCGGAAGGGTTATTTACGTTTATACGGAAGAGAATCCTTTAGTTCCTTCCATCATCAGTCCCTCTTAGCCCACAGACAGCAGAGCTTTTATACCGAAGTTACCACCAAATTGGATTTTAGACCGAAAAACTTCCAGACTATGGCTGGTCTGGTCTACTACTATAATTCCCTTAGCTATTACTACTTATATGTGTCCGAGGATGAAACTGCCGGAAGAGTGTTAAGTATTATATCCTGTATTCTTGGCAAGGGAACACAGCCAATTGGCGCAGGTATATCTTTACCGGAGACAGGGGAAATTTACTTAAGGTTGACAACAGACAAAGAAACGGCACAGTTTTCTTATTCTTTAGAGGGTAACAGTTTTATAAAGGTTGGAACAGAACTGGATGCCACCGTACTCTCAGATGATTATTATGCCTCTACCGGACATATCATGTTCACCGGCGCTTTCATCGGTATCTGCTGTCAGGACCTTTCCGGTCAGGGAGCTTATGCAGATTTTGATTCTTTTGAATATAAGGAGCTATAAAATTGCTTTTTGTACTTTTTTCTGTACGTTTATTTATAAATGTTTATTCCTGCACTCTTGAGGGCTGCCGGTCAGTCAATCTGTAAATGTGAGGAAGTATCATCCCCACAAGTTGTAGATTGGACTAGTAAGGATAATATCTGTACAAGGGTTATTAAGATAAACCATCTCCACTAGGGTGATGACCAAAAATTATAAGAATTAACCATCTGCACTAGCGTGATGACCGAAATTATAAGAATTAATCATCCCCACTAGCGTGATGACCGAAATTATAAAAATTAACCATCTGCACTAGCGTGATGACGAAAATTTTAAGATTAACCATCTGTACTAGGGTAATGACCGAAATTATAAGAATTAACCATATGCACTAGAGTGATGACCGATATTATAAGAATTAATCATCTGCACTAGGGTGATGACTGAAATTGTAAGGATATATTACTGTACAAGGACGAAGACTGAATATGTAAAGAGAAATCATCCACCAGGGGTAATGACTGAAATAATAATGATGAATTATCTGCATTAGGGAGAAGGCTATTTATAAAATTTATATGTAGTTTAAAAATATGTAACTTAACAGATTTGTGTTTGCGCTGCATTCACAGGTCTGGGGTGTACAAAAAGCAGCGCAGAAATGAGGATGAATATGGTTTACAGTAAGGAATTGATTGAGGAATTAACCCACATAGCGAAGAAACTTCGAAGGGATGTTGTCATAAGCATCGGAGTTGGAGTTGCAGGTCATATTGGCGGTTCCAATTCTGCTGCCGACTTAGTAACCGCTTTATATTTCCATAAAATGAAGCATGACCCCAAGAATCCCGGTATGACCGACAGGGACCGTTTTCTTTTAAGTAAAGGTCATGTAGCAATACTACAGTATGCTGCTCTCGCTGAAGCTGGGTATTTTCCAGTGGAGGATTTAAAAAACACAAAAGAAATCGGTTTTTATCTCCAGGGGCATCCGGATGTCCTAAAGACACCTGGTATCGAAGCCGGCACAGGCTCACTGGGTCAGGGCTTATCCATAGGCCTTGGTATGGCACTTGGTATGAAGCTTGATAAAATTGACCGCAAGGTATATGTCCTGGTTGGGGATGGTGAAATTGCCGAGGGTCAGATCTGGGAAGCAGCTATGGCAGCCAGTGCTTTTGGTGCGGATAACCTGGTAGCAATCGTAGATCACAACAAGCTTCAGGCAAACGGCAAAATCGAAGAAAGATTTAACACCCTGCCCCTGATTCCAAAATGGGAAGGCTTTGGCTGGAACGTAATAGAAATAGACGGACATAACATGGAAGAAATCCTTGCAGCTTTCGATGAGGCTGATACCGTAAAAGGTAAGCCCACGGTAATTGTGGCCCACACGGTAAAAGGAAAAGGTGTAAGCTTTGCTGAAAATGTTGTCAGCTTCCACAACGGAATGCTGACAGAAGAAACCTATGCACAAGCACTCAAAGAATTATCGTAAGCAGGAGGATAAAAAAATGGCATATACAAATCAAAGAATGGCATATGGCAATACATTGGTTGAATTAGGACGTGAGGATAAGAGGATTGTAGTACTGGATGCTGATCTTGGCGGCTCGACTATGGGAAAATTATTTGAAACAGCTTATCCGGAAAGACATTTTGAGATGGGAATTGCAGAGGCTAATATGACCTCCGTCGCTGCGGGACTTGCACAGACCGGGAAGATTCCATTCACAAACTCCTTTGCTGTATTTGCAGGCGGCAGGGCCTATGACCAGATACGGCAGACCATAGCAATCGGAAAGCTCAATGTTAAAATCTGCGGTTCCTCCTCCGGGATGTCGGATTTCGGTGACGGGGCAACTCATCAGGCGGTAGAAGACCTGGCTATTATGAGAGCAATCCCTAATATGACCGTTATCTCCCCAGCGGATGCCAATGAGACCGTACAGGCAGTAAAAGCTGTAGTAAATATGGATGGTCCTTGTTATATCCGGTTAAACCGTAATGATTATGAGAATGTAACCACAGAGGATAAACCTTTTGAAATTGGTATCCCAAGTGTAATAAAGGACGGCAGTGAAATTGTAGTATTTGCCACCGGCATAATGGTTGGGATGGCTTTAGAGGCTGCCCAGGAAGTAAAAGATAAAATCTCAGTAAAGGTGGTCAATGTCAGTACGATCAAACCGCTGGATAAAGAAGCCATAATCAACCTGGTAAAGGACTGCAAAGCCGTAGTCACAGCCGAGGAACACAGTATAGTCGGCGGCCTTGGCAGTGCAATCTCAGAAGTTCTATGCAAAGAGTGTAAACCCATTGAATATGTAGGTGTTATGGATACCTTTGGCAGCAGCGGACATAATTACAAGGATGTCTTAAATTATTACGGACTGACAAAAGAATCCATTGTAAAGGCTATTGAAAAAATGATGGTGCTGTAGAGAATCGTTATAATACCGGATAGGACTAATAGATCGTACATAATAACTTGTTCTTACAAAGATTATCCTATGGAAAGGATATCTTAAACGTACATTATAGCAGGGTTGGGGTCAGTGCTTTGACTGTTTTATCTTCAAATTTAGGAATATTACCAGGAACCTTGTGATAAGCCTGTGTTGTAGAAACCTAAGTAACTGTTTTACAATATTTGATTGAAGGTTCCCAGAGATAATTAGTTATGCTTGAAAATGAAACGAGGCACTCGCTAATTAACGAACTTGTTTATTAAAGCGAAGAAAGCAATTATATTACTCTCCCACAACACACTGTCATTGTAGCTATTGTATTAAATATAACAGAAAAGTAAAAAAACACACAGGCACTTTATTGAGGGTTTGTGCCTGAGCGAAGCAAAAGGAAGGTAGGTAAGTTAACATGAAGATAGGATTTATCGGACTTGGAATTATGGGTAAACCCATGGCAAAAAATTTAATAAAGGCAGGACATGAACTGGTTGTATACGATGTAGTTTCGGAAAATGTAGCAGAGCTTGTGACAGCCGGCGCAACCGCAGCATACTCCTCTAGAGAGGTTGCAATGGAATGTAAATTAATTATAACCATGTTACCCAACAGTCCACATGTAAAGTCGGTTATACTTGGTGAAACCGGTGTGCTTACAGGTGCCGCACCAGGAACAATACTTATTGACATGAGCTCAATTGCACCAATTGCCTCTCAGGAAATCGAAAAAGCCTGTGCAGATAAGGGTGTAAGAATGATTGATGCTCCGGTATCCGGTGGTGAACCAAAAGCAATTGACGGAACCTTATCTATCATGGCAGGCGGCGATAAAACCGTATATGATGAAGTATACGATATCTTGATGCTGATGGGTGCAAGTGCCGTACATTGCGGCGATATAGGTGCCGGTAATACCACCAAACTGGCCAATCAGGTAATCGTTGCCCTAAATATCGCAGCCGTATCAGAAGCGTTTATGCTTAGCACAAAAGCCGGTGTTGACCCGGTAAAAGTATTTGATGCAATCAAAGGCGGTCTTGCCGGATCAACTGTCATGAATGCCAAAATCCCAATGATTACCGAGGGTAACTTCAAACCTGGCTTTAAGATAGACCTGCATATAAAAGATTTAAATAATGCTCTGGAAACCGGACACAGCGTAGGCGCTCCCCTGCCCCTTACCGCAGCAGTAATGGAGATGCTTCAGATGCTCCATGCAGATGGTTATGGACAGAATGACCACAGCGGTATTGCCTTGTATTATGAAAAGTTATCCGGTACAGAAATCCGTAAATAGTGTGTGAGAACATTAATGGGTCGTAAAAACTAAGTAATGTCATATGAAGTTTGTCAGATAGAATAAGTTATCAGACTAACTAGGGAGGTTTATTAAATGTCAGAAAAATCTTATTTAGAGAAATTATTTTCTCTTGAAGGGAAGGTTGTAATATTTACCGGTGCTGCCGGAGGAATCGGGAGCGAACTATGTGAAGGGTTAGCGAAAGCCGGAGCAGCCATCGCTCTGTGCGATATTAACAAAGAGCGGCTGGAGGAGTTAAAGGCAAAAATAGTGGAAGCCGGAGGTAATGCTTCCACCCATCTTTTAAATGTCATGGACAAGAACAATATAAAAACCTGTGTTGATGAAGTGGTCGGACAATATGGACATATCGATGTACTTGTAAACTGTGCCGGAATAAATAAGCGTGAAGGTATTCTCGATGTAGAAGAAGAAACCTATGACCGAATTATGGATATCAATTTAAAAGGAGTATTCCTTGTGTCCCAGGCTGTTGGTCATTACATGAGAACCCAGAACTATGGAAGCATCATCAATATAGGCTCTCATAATACCGGTTGGGTCCTTGGCGGCTGCTCCGTATACGCGGCGACCAAAAGCGGAATCGTTGCATTAACCAAAGCTCAAGCCGTAGAATGGGCCAAATTCAATATCAGAGCCAATGCAATCAGTCCCGGTCATATACAAACCCCTCTCACAACCGTTACCTGGCAGCATCCACAACGTTCCAAATATCTTCTTGACCGGATTGCTATGAACCGCCCGGGATATCCGGAGGATATTGTCGGTACCTGCATCCTGCTTGCCTCCGATGCATCTGCTTATATCACCGGCTGTGAGTACCGGGTGGATGGCGGATGTATCGCCGGCGGTCAGCCTTGGCCCTATGATACAAAATATTAAGCTGCACAGTATAATTACTAATATAAGACAGTACAGTATTATAAACTCAAAAACAGCTCACAGTGGTTCATTCATCTTTGTGAGCTGTTTTCTTACAACGAATTACATTCTATTATATTCTCTAACTTGTATTCTTTCCATAGCAAATGCCATAAATGTACCTGATAAAAAATCAATGATAATGGATTAGGTACATTATGGATTACAAAGATAATAAGCTTGGCTATATTATGATTTATAAACTTGATGCTGTAACTAAAAAACTACCCCTTCAATCTTCATCTAGTTTTACTCTCAGCAATTTATTTTTTACCTTAGAGGCATATTTCAAATCGTAAGCTGGAATTCCCTTCTTAATGGCTTCTGCGATATCATCCATTTCTTTTTTTATATTACCTTCATTGGCATACCATCCAAGTAAAATTGACTGTTCTCCCCAAAATGCACCATTATTTACTCCAAATAACCAATACCTGGGCTCATCCTCCTTCGCTTTAAACATAACCAGCGATGCCAGTACTTTATAGCAATTAACAATTGATTTTCCATCATAGGATCTTATTGTAATTTTTCCTGTTGGTGCTATTATATTTTGCGCTAATGGTTTTTCACTAATTGTGTTACCTCTTTCTCCTAACATTAAATAATCTAGAGAAACATTCAGCTTTCTGGATAAGATAAGTAATTTCTCTGTTTCCGGATAACCACTCCCCTGTTCCCATTTCGAAACCGCTTGGCGGCTTACTCCAATCAGTTCGGCTAACTCCTCCTGGGAGAGTTGTTTCTCTTTTCTTATCGATTGCAAATTATCTGCAAAGCTCATATTAGCTACCTCTTTTCTTTGTTTTTTAGGTAAAGTATACTGTATTTATCAGCAAAATCAACCATTTTAGAGTTGCAGATTGGCAACCTGAGTTTGCAGTTATAAATTATGCTTGTTAGTAAAGTGGCATTGGCAGAGTACACTAAGAATCTTTAAGCCTTATTTAAAAGTTTAGATGATCTTTTATTACTTCTAGTTTATACGTATCTTACAGATCATTTTTTAAACATAAAAAAGCCCCCAAAACTAAAAGTTTCTGGGGGGTTTCTGTAGAGGCGACAACCAGATTTGAACTGGTGATCAGGGTGTTGCAGACCCATGCCTTACCACTTGGCTATGTCGCCATAATATATATATAACTAATTATACCAATATATTTTTTACTAGTCAAATAAATATATACCATATTTAAGTTCAAACATATCACTTAAACAAAATTAAATAATACTAGGAAAACTCCCCGAGTTGGGCTCGAACCAACAACCCCACGGTTAACAGCCGTGTGCTCTACCATTGAGCTATCGAGGAATAACTACATCTGATAATATCTTCAACAAGTTTAGAATTTTCCGATTCAATTCGAATCTTACAACTCTAGAGAAATTGGTATTCATGAACAAATACCCTATAGGATATTCTAAAGAACAACCTATTCTTTGGTCAAGCCCTCGACCTATTAGTATTAGTCAGCTACATGCATTACTGCACTTCCACCTCTAACCTATCCACCTTGTCGTCTTCAAGGGGTCTTACTGCTTTCGCATGGGATATCTTATCTTAAGGGGGGCTTCACGCTTAGATGCCTTCAGCGTTTATCCCTTCCCGACTTGGCTACTCGGCCATGCCATTGGTATGACAACCGATCCACCAGAGGTCAGTCCAACCCGGTCCTCTCGTACTAAGGTCAGCTCCTCTCAAATATCCTACGCCCGCGCCGGATAGGGACCGAACTGTCTCACGACGTTCTGAACCCAGCTCGCGTACCGCTTTAATGGGCGAACAGCCCAACCCTTGGGACCTACTACAGCCCCAGGATGCGATGAGCCGACATCGAGGTGCCAAACCACTCCGTCGATGTGAACTCTTGGGAGTGATAAGCCTGTTATCCCCAGGGTAGCTTTTATCCGTTGAGCGATGGCAATCCCACTTTATACCACCGGATCACTAAGTCCTACTTTCGTACCTGCTCCACCCGTCGGTGTCGCAGTCAAGCCTTCTTCTGCCTTTGCACTCTGCGAATGGTTTCCAACCATTCTGAGAAGACCTTTGAGCGCCTCCGATACCCTTTCGGAGGCGACCGCCCCAGTCAAACTCCCCACCTGACATTGTCCACTGCCCGGATCACGGGCACATGTTAGAAATCCAATACTGCAAGGGTGGTATCCCAACAGCG
>NZ_CP121445.1:15000-115000 GCF_029689925.1 Anaerocolumna sp. AGMB13025 | reverse complement strand
TGCCTTTCATTCACATCACCACCGTACATATCATTTGGTACACGGCGGTTTTCTAGTTTCATATAGTTTCAAATAATACTCTTTGAAACGTGAGCCGCCAGGGGTACCAAATAAGAAACCTGCTTATTAATTTATACTAATAAGCAGGTTAAGAGATTTATATTAAATTGAAACTACTGAAAATACTAGACCAGATATTAATTTACCTATTTACAGCCTGTAGGATCATCTATTAAGGTAACAAATATATAATCATGACAATGATTATCATCTACACTGGTAGCACCTTTAACGCAGTGAACATGTCTGTCATTTCCCACTGGAATCCCAGGTCCTGTTTTATTGCACATCATATGAAAATGATCTTCATAATAATCGGTTCTATTTTCTAATTCATGATAATGATTTCCGCCAGGCATTGGTATTGCTTCTCCGGTAACACCTGCAAATCTATGATTATGGGGGTCTTCCTTGTCTGCAATTTTAACGCTGCCTAGGTATTCATGGGTATGGCTTTGCTTTTTACAATTATTGTTACTGTTGTTATAATTGTTTCTATTATGATTATTAGCATTATAGTTATTTCCATTATAGTTATTTCCATTATAGTTATTTCCATTATAGTTATCACTATAATTGTTCCCGCCCAAATTTAACCTCCTGAAATATAAAATTTCTGACAACTCATTTTTATTTTCAGTACAATGTATGCATAATTTTTTCACGAGTGTTTGTACAAAACATTTTTATCCAGAAAGTTACAGCCTTAGTGCTGCTTCCTAATTTTCTTGATTTAAAGTTAAACATAAAGTAAGAATTAATTTGGACATTTCTATTATATAATTATATTAAAATGCATCTATAAGAAACCTCTAAAATTGCGCCTTTTGGCATTAGTCAATGTTATCTTTTAAGGTTTTATATAGATGCATTTATATGAAATAATGGTTTTATTCAATAATTCTTAACAACACAATAGTTCTTAAAAACAAAATAATTCTTAAAAACAACATAGTTCTTAAAACAAAATAATTCTTAAAATAACATAGTTCTTAAAACAACATAGTTCTTAAAACAACATAGTTCTTAAAACAATAAATCTCAAAGCATATATTTATAAATTTTGTCTTATTCAGATATGTATTAAAACAGGAATGTATCTTACCGGTTCATTTCACTTTGATAACCGGTACTTTGGTGTCCTTCTATAATTCTATCTATTTCTCTTTTGTCTGTAGAAGGCAGATCACCTAATACCGTGTTTTTAACCGCACAGGCGGCATTACCGTATTCTAGGGCTTTTTTGCAGTCACCATAAGCAAGGAGACCATATAAAACACCGGATACATATGCATCACCACTGCCGATACGATCGATTACTTCAATATTTTCATAGGGTTCTTCCTGATAAAACTTATCCTCTTCGGCATTATAAATGGTGGAACCAAAAGTATGTTTTTTAGGGCTTATGATTTTACGCTCGGTTGATGCCAATACTCCTATATTGTATTCTTTTGCAAAGGATTTTAATATATCCTTTAATTCACCGGTCTTTCCAAAGGTCCGTCTGGAAGTTTCCTCTGATATAAACAAAATATCTACGTAAGGCAGAATCTCTTCTATGTATCTCTTAGCATCTGCTTCGGACCACAGATTCGCTCTGAAATTTACATCAAAGGATATTAACGCACCGGCAGCTTTGAATTTCTTTATGAAGGCTGTAGCGGTGTTACGAGTCTGTTCTGAAAGGGCCAGTGAAATGCCGCTGGTATGAAACAATCTGGTACTGTTAAACATCTCTTCAGGAATATCTTCGGGTTTTATTGAATTAACAGAAGCGTTTTTTCTGTCATATACAACGGTAGGTTTTCTTGGATATACTCCATGTTCATAATAATAAATCCCAAGTCTTGCCTCCGGACTTTCATCATAGATCAATCCTTCATCGCTTACGCCACAGAACCGGACATTATTCCTGATATACATCCCAAGTTCGCTTTTGGGGAGTTTGGAGATGATTCCTGTATGCAGACCCATTAAAGACATTCCGGATACTACATTAAGCTCCGCACCACCTGCTCTTTTTTCGAACACTGCTCCTGATATCATTCTCTCATTCAGAGGTGATGATAATCTTAATAGTAATTCACCGAATGCCAGGGCATCAAATTCCTTTATTTCTTCTGAAAACTTCATATGTCCTCCATAATTGCACTTCATTTATATACAACAATGATTAAGTGGGTTTATATTAAATATGTTTATATTAAGATTGTTATATTAAGTTTGGTTATATTAAGTTAATTATATGATGTCGGGGTCAAAAGGTAAAAATCAAGAATTTCTATGTTGAATATATTCAAAAAAATTGCATTCAAAAAGAAGTTTTCGATATACTTTTATTGTTCAATTTTACAAAGAGCCATGTGAGAAATGAACTTTTGACCCTGACATCATTATATAGCCTTATATAAAGTATTCCTACTTCCTTTGAAGTAAATGAACGGCGAAGCCGCCAATCTCTTCTTCCAGATAAATTGCAGCCATTTTACCGTTAGTATCATATTTTACAGAATCCCTATTAAAAACTACGCCCTGTTTTTCAAGATGGTAGATTGCTCTCTCGATATAATTAGTCTGAATCGCAATATGACCATTACTTCCGAGATATGGTGTTTTCATAACTTCAATTCCAAGTCCGGCAAATACAGAACTGACTCCGGAATTCCGTGTAAAGCCAAACAGTTTCTCAAAAGATGCTGCAATACTATCTGCCTCTGATTCCTCCGAGGCATTAATTCCAATATGGCGCACTTCAAAACCCAGCATTCTGGTTACGGCTTCTTTTGTTAATTCCCTGATTTTTTCAAATTCTTTATTCTGAATCAGCGCATCACTTACCATCCAGCTACCGCCGCAGGCAATAATTTTGGGAAAGTCCAGATAGGTATTTAAATTCTTTTCGTTAATTCCTCCCGTAGGCATAAACTGCATATTAACATATGGTGCCGACATGGCTTTTATCATGTTCAGCCCGCCTGCTGCTTCTGCGGGAAAAAACTTAACTACTTCAAGACCTAATTCAATTGCTTGTTCTATATCACTGGGGTTGGCACAGCCCGGGGTTATCGGAATCCCTTTGGTGATACAGTACTGTACAATTCTGGGATTGAGCCCGGGGCTCACTATAAAAGAAGCACCCGCGTCTACTGCCTGGTCAACCTGTTCCGTCGTTAATACGGTCCCTGCTCCCACAAGCATATCCGGGTACTTTGTCGTCATAATACGTATTGCTTCTTCAGCTGCATCGGTACGAAAGGTTACTTCCGCGCAGGGCAGACCGCCTTCACACAGTGCCTTTGCTAAAGGTTCTGCATCTTCTGCACGCTCTAGTTTAACTACTGGGACAATACCCATCTTTTTAATGCTCATTAATGTCTCGTTCATATTAATTCCCGCTGTATATTGCAGTTCAACCTGCAATACTGCTGCCACATAAAATTAAAACTGTCGGTGGCATTCCTTTCTCTGTTAATTGATATGTAACTTTTGTCCTTGGCATATCAGTAATCCCTGGTCGCAAGAAGTCTGTTATGCCATATTTATCTTGTATCAGTATACCCTATTAAAATTGTAAATTCAATAAATTATGCCAAAATTTTAGAAACTGGTATACCAGTTCAGCTATACCAATCTGATATAATCCGGTTTTGCTAAAATAGTATTTTCCCCAGATTCATAATGAATTTTAGTAAGAGATTATTATTATACAGGGTGCTTAAAAACTCACTTTTATTTATTAGTTCGAATATGGTCTTACCCCACTCCGTACTGCTTAAAAGGGTCAGAAATATACAGCCAATCCATACTACTATAATTCCGTGCAGAAGCCCCGCAAGAAGACCGGCGGTTTTATTAAGTCCGTTTATCAGAGGCAGTTTGCTTATTATATCCAGCGTTTCGCAAAGCAGTGCCAGTCCGATGGTTATAAAAAGCACTATCACAAGGAAAACTGCCGCATTGATAATAATCCTTGCTACGGATTCACTGATATAATCTTTGAAATTGTTGACATCCATGGCTTGATAGACATCTTTTGTATTATTTTCTATCAGGGTATGTTTCATTATTTTAGGCAAGGGCAGTTTATTGATAAAATTTACCTGATCTGTTATTTTATTTCCTTCATCGGTAAACGTAATTACCTTTTCAACTTTTTCTGTTACAAAATTCATGATTTTATCGTTTTTCTGCAGTTCTTTACTAATTACCGGACTGACCCACATGGTCAGGATTAACGAAAGTATTGTTGAAAAGAGCGTAAATACGGTACGGATAAATCCTCTCCTATGTCCGTTAAAGGCATACCCTGCCAGTACTATTATTACAAGGATTACTAACCAGTTCATTGTGACCCCCTTAACTATATTGCTATTGACCAGTTCCTGTACTAAATAAATTTTCATCATCATAATTTTTCTTTCTTATTCTTTATCTCGGTGTGGCTTTTCAAACGATAGAGGCAGAGTAAAAACCACTCACCGTTAATGATGCTGCCCTATCTTGTTTATTTTTTAGTAATCGCAAATGGAAAACCCTTTCGATACTGCAATAACAAAAGAGAAGGACGGCTCATTTATTCTTTTTTTCTGACAATTTTACTTCTTCCATATTTGTATTATCAATTAAAATATATTTATCTGCATTATTGACCGGAAGAATATAGGAAATATCACTTTCAAAGGTGTAATGGAATTTTATATCACCATTTGTATTTAATATAGTCCAGTCTAAATTGGAATAGAGGATAATATCTCCGCCAGATATAATAATCTTATCATAATCATAATTAATGCTTTTCGTTAAAACAGCTTTACCTTTTAAATCATACAATAGCAGCTGGTATTTATCGGTTCCCTGTCCGTTATTTAAAACAAAACCCACATATTTATCACTGTAAAATATACTCTTTATCTGTGATTTAAAGGTTTCTTTGTAGATTTCCTTGGGAGTCTGCTCCATGGAATAAAGGCTGAATCGGTCATCTCCAAAAACACATACTGTGTCATTATTTAAAAATTCTATTTTAGGTACGATTGTCTGGTTGAAACCTTCCGTGCCTACCAACCTATCCCCGAAATTCTGCCCAACACTTCCAAAGTTATAAAAAGTGATAACACTATTCACTTTACCGCCATTAAAGGACAGATAACTGGTAACTAATTTTCTTCCGTCATTGGATATCGAAATATCCATTGGGAAACCGTCATTTTTATTTATGGTTCTTTTACCAACCAGTTCTACCCCGTCTTCACTGTAAATGCTAAGGTAATTTGCCCCATCCCCATCCATTAAAACAGCAACTACTCCCTGTTCTGCAATTTCACTTTTGATAATTGCGTTTGCTACATTAATAGTTGACATACCGCCATCCCCGTTAAATATCTGGAGGGTTTTATAACCTCTGTCACTGATTACTGCATATTTACCGCAGACATCAACAATAGGATCCTTCATCTGATAAGTTCCATTCCATAAGAGATTGCCGGCTCCGTCCATAGCCATGGCACCATCCCTGCTATAGCGGATAACCCCACTGCCATAGTGCTCATACTGGGCTGAATTGCTGTCGCTTCTCTGGGTTTTATGAATTACTTGGTAGCTTGTATAGTTTTTATGTAAAACTGCATTGACTGCAAAGAATATAAATACAATTGCTGCAATTATTATTACAATCATCAATATCGTTATGAACTGTTTATGTTTTCGTTTTCTTAATTCATAGCTTCTTAATTCATTTTTCTCTAATTCTATCGCCATGATATCTCCTTTTTATAACTGTACATACCACATATCTTTTTTCTGAACCGGAACTTCATTATACGAAAATCACTATCCCTCCGGCTTTGTATGATATTATACCTTATTTTGTACATGTACGATAATTATACCTTATTTGCCACGTATTGACACTACCTTTTTTATTTTTTTAAATTAGTAAAGCTGTCCTCCTGAGCGTTGAATATCAGGGCTCAGAAGGGCAGCTTTTCATAATTCTATGATTCCTGTATTATATAGGAAATAATACCTAATCTGATCGTTTGCCACTGTCCTTACGGTACGATTAACTTCTGTCCTTCAAATATTTTGTTTTCATCTTCTATACCGTTTAATTCTTTTATTTCGTCCATATAGCAAAAGGTATGGTACAGTTCAAAACTGATGGCGGCCAGGGAATCACCGGCACGCACGATATAATATTTAACCTGGGCAGACGCCGGAACAGCTTCTTTTGAATCCTTTTTGGTATTCGTGTCTTTCTTATCCTCTGCCTTTGCCGCATCTGTCTTTTTGTCGGTATCCTTTTTAACTGTACTCTTTTTTCCGGAGTTATCCTCCGCAGCCTTGTCCTCTTTTGAACCGGCAGGGGTATTATCTTCCTCTTCTTTGCTGTCAAGATTTCCTTTTACGGTCTCTACTTTTGTACTCTCCTCATCTGCATCCGTTGAATTAGTATTGTTATTTTCGGTTTCCTTAAGAGACTGTGCGTCATCTGCGCTGTTTAGCTCTGCTGTGTTTTCCGCCACCTGACTGTTATCCTCATTATCACCCTCGGCTGCCTTTACCGCCTCCTTATCCTTTACTTCCGCAGTTTCCGACAGCTCTGAATTTCCGCTTAAATTAAGGTTTTTGGATATAGTATTCAGGGCTGTCTCCATACTTTTCATCTTATCATAATTGTCAAGCATCGTGGCGGCAATCACTAATACTATAATTGCCAACAAGGTACTGGCGGCATACAAAAGACGGATAACACTTCTGTCATCCTTAACTTCCTTTTTTTCCTGTATTACATTTCGTATCTTTCTGGTGGTATGATCACTGTAAGTTTTCTCCTCACTGGGAATCTCCTTATTTTCCACCATATAATTCTGCATTTCTTCGTTTTTTTCGTAATATATGTAATAGCCGGTCTGTTTTACTAATTGATTATTTTCATTTAAATAAAATGCTTCTTCTTTTTCCATACTATCCATTTTAAGAAGGACTTTATCTGGTCCCTGGAAATTGTCCATATGGATTTTACGTATTTTATCAACACTTTCAATAAAAAATTCGGGACCGATAAGGGACCAGCCGACAATTTCAATATCGCTGAAATATTTTTTAATGTTCTCATAGATACTTGTCCAGCCTTCGTCGGAAAGTATGATTCCATTGCTAAAATCCGTATTCACCATTTCAAGGGCACCTTTGATGAATATATTCTTGCCCTCTTCATTCCTTACGTAGTATCCCAGTAATACCGCTATCTTGCAGCCGGAATGTTCTTTATCGGATAGCTGTTTTATATAAGTCATAACATAGTCTTCTACATAGATTACTTTATTACGGGCGCCGATGCTTCCTACCTGTCTTACGTTCTTTGGCATTTTTGCAGGTACCGCTTTTACAGGTGCGGGTTTTACAGGCTCTGGCTGGTTATTGGTAGTTCCGCCCTTGCCGTATGAGTTGTCCATAACTTATTATCCTCCTAACCACAGTCTCATTCAGACAATGATATATATAGCCTTAAATTATAGAAACCTTACGTTTATTTCTATAATATTACTAGTTGCAATCGTACCATATGGAGGTTAAATATTATGTCAAAACAATACGCTGTTTTTAAATATCTTACCTGTTTTATCTTTCTTTATTCGCCCTGAATTTTCACATTCTGTCAATTTAGTCCCCTGCTTGTCTATTTTGTGTGGGAATTAATTCAATTGTTGGTGAAAATTGACTTTGAAATTATTCCTATATTCTGACTATTTTGCTTTTTTGAGGTAATACTTTTGTTATTACAGAATATGGTTGTAGTGTACGAGTATTAATAGGAGGTTATTAATGAATAGAGAGTTAGAGGCAGAAAAGAAATTATTTTATTTTAATACGAAAGATCGTTATTCTGTGTATGATTTTAGTAAGACATTACAAGAAATGATACAAAAACAGATCTATAATAAAAAGCAGATCGTATTTCTATGTATAGGCACAGACCGGGCAACCGGTGACTGCTTAGGGCCTATCGTCGGCTATAAATTATCCAAACTCCAGCATAACATTATATTATATGGAACTTTGGAACAACCTGTCCATGCGAAGAATCTTAGTGAAACGATGAATTATATTTATGAAAAACATCAGGGTGCCATGGTTATTGCAATTGACGCTTCTCTTGGTAAATCCGGACATATTGGGTATATTACCCTTGGCGAAGGTCCTCTTTTACCCGGTGCCGGAGTAGATAAGGCACTTCCGCCGGTAGGTGATATCTTTATAACCGGCATTGTTAACTTCTCCGGAATGCTAGATCATATGCTGTTACAGACCACCAGACTGAATATTGTTATGATTCTGGCGGATTTTATCTGCACCGGAATTAATTATTGTTTTTATAAACTGGCTAAAGAATAGCAAAAAGGGCTGTTTTTCTGATTTAAAAACAGCCCCCCTTTTATTTCAATAAGATCTAATTAAATTTTATACTGCTATAATAATATAAGGTAATTAATAATTCCCTTCTTTATAGAAAGCGATCGCTTCGGATACACTCTTTAAATCATTGTCGGTCATGATATCTGTTAATATGGTTAACTTCTCTATTGTCATAAGTTCTTTTCCCAGATACGCTTCATAGTTATTTGCTATACTCATAGATAAGTTCTTTATCTTGTCATCTATGTCTTTCAGCTCAATATATACCTCTGCATATTCTTTTTTCAAAGCATTTAAATCGTCTAAGTTTCTAGCTTTAATTTCTTCCCCGATAACGGGCCGGGTAGTATTTTCAAATACGCTCAAAGCTTCTTTCTTTTGCTCCGATATGGATTTTAAGTCATTATCCAGTTCGGTAAGTTCCTGATTAAAATCCTCCAAGCCATACTTGCTTTCATCCTTGTCTTTTAAGATGCCTTTTCTGATTTTATCCCGTTTCTTTTTATTGTCGATGATTTGCAGGCGGAGCCTGTAAGTCCGTTTTATGGTCTCCTTATGCCGGTCTTTTATATTGTTATCGATTAACATATATAAACCGCCGAAGAATATAACGGTAATAAAATAGATTAATATAAGATATACCATATTTTCTTTTGGAATTACATAAAAATAAATAAAACAAGGTAAAACCAAAAGGCATGCTATAAGGGCTACCGCAATAATAGCCAGATCTCCCATACCCCTTGGCATAAATAAGGCATAAAAAAGCTTGGTATTACTAAAAGCAGGTACTTTATTCTGCTTTAACAGGGCTTTGCTCTCAAGTGCCATCTGCCGGTATTCTTCTTTTAGTTGAAAGGTTTCCTCTTCGATACGTTCTGAAATTTTGGCACTTTTCGATTTCTCTTTTCTGCCCCGGATTTTTTTAATTCTGGCCCGTGTCTTTTCCAGTTGTTCATCATAGGCTGCTTCTATTTCATCTTTTCGTTTTTTGGTAGTAGCGGCAATTTCGTCGGCTATGGCCTTTTCTTTATTTTTTATATTTCTTTCCAGCTTCGCTTCTTCCGTTACCAGTTCATCGTTCCTGTCCTTATAACCGTCCAATTCCGATAATATATCTTTTAGTCCATTCAAGTCATTCAGTCCGCCGGATAATATATTACCTTCCATATATCCTTCCTCCTATGTGATGTAATATGTTTACCTACTGTATTCAACAAAATATTTCTATATTCGATTTTACTAGATATGCCAGGAAAGGTCAATGGATATTAAGTGCTTTGCCAAATTATAAATCCAGTTTCATCACTCTTACGCTATCCTGTTTATCGATTACTGTAAATCCGTTTTCTGCATACATATTCATAGACCCACGGTAACTAAGTTCGGATGACTGTACAGAATTTACCGGCATCGCAATGACAGAATTAAATTTTTGCAGTTTAAAATCCGTTATGGCCTGTTTTAATAACAGTCTTGCAACACCCTGCCTGCGGTAGTCAGGATGTATGACATAGCAGGTTACACAGCCTGCTTTCTCATCTTTTATCAGCGGATTGATATATTCCTTGATACGGATAAACTTGTCCGCATTATCCGCATTGCACCATCCAATACATTTGTCATTGTCAAATGCAAGATAACCTTTCATATGACCTGCTTTGATTTCCTGCAGCGCTTCCATTCTGTTATCTTCTCCGGTCCGTCTCATCCATTCCTCCTGGCTGCAGTCTGTAAAATAAAATCTGCAAAAACAGGTTGCCCAATGTGGTGCATGACTAAAATCCAGATTTCCTAAAAACTCAGCAAATATTTCTTTATTGTCCTCCGTAACTGCTTTTACCGTATAACTCATATGCTTTTCCTCACTTTATTGACTTTTCCGGCATTATGTTTCAAGATTTTTAATGGTTTCCTATATTTTCTATTTTTATTTTACTGGTTATGTAAAAATTGGTCAAGAGATAATAAAGGGCCGTCACAAAATTTTAAGAGTAAATTACCTGGTGGTGAAAGCACAATCTGGTTTTCGGACCGAAGATAGGTAATCTTACTATTTTGCAACAGCCATTTTATAGCTTATATATAATTCTCCCCAAAGAATTGTTTTAATGATATTGTATTTCTTACAAGTTTATCCTGCATTAATTGCCTTGATTTTTTCTGTATCAATCCTATGTTTTTTACCGTTATAATGTCATTATACTTTGAATCAAATACAAAATTTACATGATATTAATTGCAGTATTAACTTAGTATGATTATGCTATGTTTCATAAGTGCTTTATTCCATTGCATGTACTATTTTATAGTTTAAATTTTTTTATAATTAACTGTAAATCCTGAGCCATGCCGGCAAGTCCCTCGCTTGCCTTTGCAACATCTTCAACGGAGGCAGCCTGTTCTTCTAACGAGGCTGTTACCTGTTGGGTAGAGGCCGAATTCTCTTCTGCTATGGCAGAAAGATTCTGTAATGTTTCCAGGATTTCATTTTTCATGGTTTCCATTTCCTGTCCGGATACATTTAGGTTATTTACCGCTTTTTTTGCTTGATCAATCGCTTCTGCAATTGCCAGGTAGTTCTTTTTATTATTTTCCACGCTTTCTGTCTGCTCTTTCATAACAGCTGCTATTTCTTCTATTGTTTTAACCGCATCGGCTGAATTGGTCTGCAGCTCCTTAACCACATCATCAATATTTTTTGTAGAGGCTGCGGACTGTTCCGCCAGATTCCGGATTTCTTCTGCAACCACAGCAAACCCTTTGCCTGCCTCTCCTGCTCTTGCTGCTTCGATAGCCGCATTTAAAGCTAATAGGTTCGTCTGTTCTGCTATGGAAGATATTACACTACTGGCATGACCGATTTTATTGGAACTGTCATTGGCTTTTAATATTACGTCCCGGATATTCTTAGAGGCCTGGAAGTTTTCTTCCGTTTTATCAGAGAGAAGTTTTATCTCCTTTAATCCTTCCTCCAATACGGATACTACTTTTTCCGTAGCCGAATTCATTCCGGTTAAATATTCCTGATCTCTTTCAATGGCTTTGCCTAATGCGTCCGCTTTAACTGAACCCTCTTCCGTATGTTTTGCCTGATCGGAAGCTCCTTTTGCTATTTCTTCCACTGTAGTCGCTACTTCTGCAGAGGCGGTGGCTGACTGTTCGGTGGTGGCTGTAAGTTCTTCCGAAGCTGCCGCCAATTGCTCTGAGGAATTATTAATTTCTCCAAGTATGTTTTTTAAGCTGTCCGTAATACGTTGTAATGCCATAGAAAGGGTTCCGATTTCATCTTTTTTCTTAAGATATTTCTCATCAATATTATCTGTTATATCAAGAGAAGCTATTTTTTCCGCATGTTTTACTGTATTAATTATAGGTTTTGTTATGGAGCTGCCAAGTAAATACACGATGCCCATACATATTACTAAGATTATCAAAGTTATAATAACTATTGTACTTCTTAATATGGGAATTGAAGACAATACCTCAGACTGATCTGCGGTTATTACGAATTTCCAGTCTGTCCCTTCAATAGCTGCATAACCTGCATATAGATTTTTTCCCTCATATGAGTAAGCTTTTACACCGCTTTTTTCAGAGGTGATTGTTTTGAATAACTCTGCTAAAGAGGTTAATTCCGGTTCTTGTTTTACCGCTTCGATCGGGTTGAACTGGCTTAATACTTTATCTCTGTCCGGATGTGCTATAACAGTTCCTTTACTGTTAATGATATACCCATAACCATCTTTTCCATATCCTGTATCGTCTACAATCTCACTTAATGCATTGCCGTCCCTGCGACCGATTAATGCTCCTGTTACTTCCCCGCTCTTGTTAAAAATGGGTGCTGCAATCATAATTACCGGTTGTTTTGTGACCTTGCTTATTAGGACATCCGAAACAGTCGTCTCACCTTTTAAGGCTTTTTGTATATAGTCTCTGTCTGCAAGTTCACTGGTTGTTCCGTCTGAATATTGGGCCTTTCCGTTTAAGTCAACGATAGCCATGTCAAGAAAACCAGTGTCCTTTAATAAGGATTTTAACAGTGCCTGCTGGTATGCCCAGTCCATGCCCTGAATGATACTATTCAAGGTAAGCATATTCAAAGTCCTTTTCTGGGTCTCTAATCTGCTCTGGGTTAATTTGGCATCTTCCATAGAAAGGGATACTAATGCTTTTTCCCCTTCTTCTGTTATTGATTTACTGAACATTTCTATTGAGATAGCTCCCAATAGCAAGGAAACCAATAACACCAATAACGAAAAATACACAATCAGTTTAGTTTTGATACTTTTCATACAGTCCTCCGCTTGTATTTTAATTTATAGTGAAAAAATTAAACCCCTTTTCTTCTTTTGGGCATCAGAAAAAAAGGGGTTCATAAACATAACAGCAACCGGCTGCCTTATTACTCTTTAAACTTAGGCCCTTGGCTTTGCGTCCTTACCTTTCGATAAGTTTGCCCTTTTTATTAATGTCGGCTTTCTCTATCGTTCTTATTTATATAAAGAACATATCAAAACACACGGTTTATATCATACATTACTTCTAATAAATATGCAATGCCATAATTAGACAAAATACGATATTATTTTCATTGTTTATTATATTCTTTTTTATATGTGTTAATCGATACTTTTTCAATGATTCTAAGTTTACATTTTAATAAAATAGCTGTAAATCGTGCGAGATAATGAAACACGATATACTAATTATTCAGCACGGAAGACACTCAGAATTTTATATTTCTTCACACTTTTTTCAAATTTTCAACAAACTTTCTACACATTCGGGCAATATAATGTAGGTATCAATCAAGGAAGTCCCTCTCCCTTGTTTACATATATTATACCTTTTCATAAGGGACTGCAGAAAAAATATGTGTTTTCAATCTTGACCGAAAGGCAGGACACTCCCCCGTTAATACATACAACTTAATTTCTGCTGTCCCACTCCTCTAATAATAGTATCATCCCCTATTACCACCAACTAACCCGGTGCCGTTTTCGTTTATCTCCCGCTTCATTTCATAAAAACTTTTCCTCACAAATTTCGCACATTTCACACATGAAATACGTTGTTGACTTAGTTCTTCGTGAATCATATATCCACAGCTTTCCTTACTACAATACTGCAATAAAAACTGCCATGGTAATAAAGATTTTTTTACCATGGCAGTTTTCATTTATTTATTTATTATGTATTTAGCTTATTTTACAATTGTTGCAGTGTCTTCCGCTTTTAATTTTTGCACCGCACTTCTGGCAGGTAAACCAGGCGTCGGCGGAATCATCAGAAAAAGCCAGCCGGTCCTCCCTTACCCATTCCAACAGCTTTGTGGGCAAAATATCATTTGCTTCTGAAATCTCTACAATGGTTGCTTTGGGATGAGCCAGAATATAGTCCTTAATCTGTTCGAATTTTTCTTCTTCTTCCCTTAACACCGGACGAAGCAGATATTTCTTTTCTGTGTTAACAGGTTCCTCTTTTTCTTTTGAAACTATTTTGGAACAATCCGGACATAATTCCGGTCCATAAATATATTTAAATAACTTCCTGCAATTCTTGCATACTCTTAATTCCATTCACATCTCCTATTAACAGGCATCAAAAAAGGGTGTCGTTGGGCAGATTACCTGGCTGCCTCTATTCAAAGGTTACTGTTTTAACCACTGTGGGGTTCATCAGTACAATTATACTATAGTAATAAGCTCATAGGCAACCTTTATTTATTACTCATCAGGCTTTCTGGCTGCTTCACCTTCAAAGGTTACTGTATATACCAATACAAAATCAGCTCGTAATCTTTTTAAAGCACTTAGATTTCTTTCTGTTAGAAGCAGGTAAAAAATAAGAAAGCCTCACACTGGTGTAATATTATTTTAAAAAACACTCTGCTACAATTATTTTGTCGAAGGATAGAGAACTTATTTCCCTGTTTATACTGGTAAAAACCAACCGCATATAAAATTCCGTGTATATGTGTATTCTGGATTTTTACAAAGAAAGGAGGTGCAAAAAATGGATATATATCTCGGAACTATTGAACTTTTTGCATTTAATTATGCACCCGTGTATTGGGCATTATGTGACGGAACCACATTAAGTACATCTGCTTATCCGAAGCTTTATCAGCTGCTTAAAACAACCTATGGCGGTGATGAAGACAACTTCCAGTTGCCTAATCTGTTAGGTACAGAACCGTATCCCTACATGAAATATTATATTGCAACAGCTGGTGAGTATCCGGTGCTGTAATCATAGTAATAATTTCTGTAATTTGTAACGCACTGCCAATAGAAAAAAAGGAAAGAAGGTGAAACTTTATGTCACCATTTATTGGACAAATACAACTATTTGCTTTCGGTTCAGCTCCTCCTAATTGGGTATTGTGTGACGGAGCCATATTGCCTATAGGAAGTTATGAAGCTCTATTCTATTTAATATTAACTAAGTTTGGAGGAGATGGTAAAACAAACTTTGCTGTGCCCGATTTAACCAATGCTGTCCCGCTTAATGTTAATGATGGTTTTATGTGTTATTATATTGCAACCGTAGGTGATTACCCTTACCAGTATTAATTTTTATGATTCCGGGTAAGGATCTGCCCAGTGAATCGTTATGTCATTAATAAAATTCAGAAAGAAGGTATTACTTTGGAAGTTTATACAGGTACAATTCGATTATATCCATATAATTATTCACCAAGGGGCTGGATACTATGTAACGGGGCTAAATTTAATATAGCTCAAAGTATTGCACTATTTCAATTAATTGGTTTTACATATGGCGGTGATAATAAGACTTATTTTAATATACCAAATTTGATCGGCGCAGAGCCAGACCCCAATTTAAAATACTATATGGCAATTGACGGCTATTATCCGGTTGGATCGTAACCATTAAAAGGATATAGAGAAAATATATAAGATATAGAAATATATGTTCTATAAAATAAGCTACTAAAAAAATACGATACAGGAAAGGATGTATACTACAATGGGCAATGTGGCTTTAAACAAGATAGCTTCCTCAAACATGTCAGTAGCACCATTTACACCAGATAAAGCAGTGTCAGGAATATCTGCTGCCATTGACAGATGGGTAGGAACGGTACCCGGTTTTGTTACGCTTGATTTAGGTTATCCCTATTGGATTAACCAATGGACAATTAAACATATGGGATGCATAGCAGGATGGGAAACCTACATAATGAAAGACTATACTTTACAGGGCAGCGACGATGGTGAAAATTGGACCGAGGTCAGCAGTATTTCTGATAATACCCTTGTTACGACTGAAATGAATTTTTCCCCCTGCCGTTACCAATACTTTAGAACCTACGTTAGCAAGGGACTTGCGGTGAATAATTCGGTGGCCTCTATTGTTGAATTTGGTCTGGAGGAATACGATGATTCCCCTTATCTTTCCAAACTAACCTTATCCGCCGGAACCTTAACCCCAGCCTTTTATAAGCAGACCTTTACCTATACTGCAACGGTTCCTCAGGACCAGCTGCAAATTAATGTCACTCCAACCACCTCTGCTGCCAATGCGACAATAAAAGTAAATGGTCAAACAGTCGCAAACTCTCATGTTTCACAAAATATTAATTTGGATAATGACACCACCATAATTACAATTGTAGTAACCATTAATAATACCAATATAAAAGAAACTTATACTGTTACGGTAATTAAAAATCCGTCTCCATATATTGACGATATAATAATACCGTTAGCTTCTATGACCACGAATTTTAACAGTAATATTACAGCTTATGAAGCTTATGTAGATGCTGATGTAACCGGTGTTAACGTGACAGCGATTGCCCGAACCCCAGCTGCCGTGGTGAATGTAAACGGAAAGTTACTTCTTAGCGGAGAATCCTCCGGAGATATCAATCTGGTAACTGGAAGTAATTTAATTTCAGTTTATGTCGAATATGCAATACAACCGATTATATATGAAATAAATGTTATAAGACTGGAATGATGATTTACATGCTTAAGGATGTACTATATTACCCAATACAATATTCGTGTTTTCACTTGCCAATAGTTTCGTTTAAACAAGAAGGGAGTAAAATTTTGTGAAAAAATCAGGAACATTACTACTTGTTATACTCTGCTTTGTCGGGTTTTGCAGTATAACTTCAACAGCAAAAGCCTCTACAGATCAACCGATGGAGTGGTCTGAAACAACAAACATAAATGATAGTACGATAACTTCCGCTATGACGAGTAATACAAAGGCAGCCTATGTCTCCGACCACAGTGGCAACCTTTATACTGCATGGGCGGAACGAAGTGGTACTTATTCTATCATAAGAGCTAAAAAATATAATGGTTCAACCTGGGATACCATTGACGGAGGCGAAGGCTTAAATATAAGCTCTAGTATGAATGCCGTTGATCCGAGTTTGGTTATTTATCAGGGGAGCCTCTATATAGCCTGGTTGGAGCAATGTACTACCGGAGACGGCTCAAGATATGCGATTTATGTTAAGAGATATGATGGGCAAACTACCTGGACCCGGGTGGATGATGGCGGCACCGGCGGCATTTGTTATGATGAATTTCCAGATGCCGACAGCATTTCTATGGAGGTTCATGGAGATAACTTATACACCGTCTGGGAAGAGGGCTACGTTGGTATTAAGAATTATAAAATCCATGTTAAGCAGTATAACAGCAACACCAATACCTGGAAATTTGTTGATGGAGATACTTTAACTGGGATTAACCAAATCCCTGGTCACGAAGCTTTTAACCCTTCCCTGTTTTCCTATGATGGTTTGCTCTATGCTACCTGGTACGAACAAGATACCAGTCTTATTGGCCAGGTAATTGTAAAGCGCTGTGATGTAGATAATACAGATAGTACGTATAACTGGATTTCTGTCAGCGGAAACACTGAGACCGGACTTAACAATAATTCTACTAAGGCTGGTTATAATTCTAAACTATTTGCCATGAATGACACCTTATATGCAGTCTGGCAGGAAAATCTGCAACTTTGGATAAGAAGCTATGATAAATCCTCAGACAGCTGGAGCGCACCTACTAGTCTGGCAGGAACAATGGTTTCTCATTATAATATTGCAGTGTATAATAACAGTCTTTACCTGGTTTATATAAAGGGTGCTTCAACTTACAAAACCTGCGTTCTAAAATATGATGGTATGAATATAACCAATTTGCTAAATGGCACCGAAACCAGCCTTAATACGGATACTAATTATTATAAAAATCCCCCTGCAATTGCAGTACATAATAATTTACTCTTTGTATCCTGGGTAGATCAGGCGGCTTCCGGCGTTTATAGCTACAATATTAAAAACAAAGCAATGACCCTACCCCACATTGTTACAACACCTAAAAACCTGTCGGAAGATACCTTGGACACAGCAAGTTTAAGTCTTTTACTATATGGAACCAGTTTTAAAGATACTACCTATGATACAAAAAATTTTACTTTAACCAATGCACCTGCTGGCTTATCCATTGAAAGTGTCACAGATAATAGCGGGGTATGTACAGTAAATCTGGCATATAGTGGTATTAGGGATTTTGACTCGGATATAAATCATCTGGGTATATCAGTTGCAGGTGCCGAAATCACTTCTGGAGATGAATTATCTGATACCTTATCCATAGCCGCTAATGACGATATGGAGTCCATATCCATTACAGATGATGGTAACCTTTGGGAAGGAGCTGAGAACGGGGAAGTAATTACGGTAACCTTGATAGGAGGAACATTTGAAGATACCATTACACCTGCGAATTGGACGGTGGCAAACCTTCCCGATGGTGTCACATTGGGTTCTGTAGAAAGAGTGGACGCCCATAGAGTTAATATAAAACTATCCGGTAATTCAACCAAAGATTATGATACTGATATTACCAATGTATCCGTATCCTGTTCAACCAGTGAATATGCAGACTCTACCGGAGGCGGCCCACTTGCAGCCGACACCGGCGTTACGATACGGGCTCATGTGAAAACTTTGGAGAGTATTGCAATTACTACTCCTGCCTCTAAGCTGATATATGCCGTAGGAGATGCCTTAGATATCAGTGGACTGGAAGTGACGGGTACTTACAGTGACGGCTCTACTAAAATAGTTAACCTGACAACAGCAGATATAAGCGGTTTTGACAGCAGTGCGCCTGCTACTGATCAGGTACTGACCATAACCGTGGATGGAAAAACTACCACCTTTACCGTATCAATCCTTGATAACAGCACTGGAGAGGCTACCCTTGAAAGCCTCGCAATTACTACTCCTGCCTCTAAGTTACTATATGCCATAGGAGAAAACTTAGATCTCAGTGGCTTGGTTGTGACGGGTACTTACAGTGACGGCTCTACTAAAATAGTTAACCTGACAACGGCGGACATAAGCGGTTTTGACAGCAGTGTGCCAGCTACTGATCAGGTACTGACTATAACCGTGGATGGAAAAACTGCCACCTATACCGTATCGATCCTTGATAACAGCACTGGAGAGGCTACCCTTGAAAGCCTCGCAATTACTACTCCTGCCTCTAAGTTACTATATGCTGTGGGAGACAGCTTAGATCTCAGTGGCTTGGTTGTGACGGGTACTTACAGTGACGGCTCTACTAAAATAGTTAACCTGACAGCGGCAAACATAAGTGGCTTTGACAGCAGTGTGCCAGCTTCTGACCAGGTGCTGACCATAACCGTGGATGGAAAGACTGCCACCTATACCGTATCGTTCTTTGATAACAACACTGGAGAAGCTACCCTTGAGAGCATCGCAATCATGACTCCTGCCTCTAAGTTAATCTATACCGTAGGAGATAGTCTAGATATCAGTGGCTTGGTAGTGATAGGTACATACAGCAACGGCAATAATAAAATAGAAACCGTCACAGGAGGGGCAATCAGCGGTTTTGACAGCAGTGCACCAGCAGTAAATCAAGTGTTAACCGTAACGGTAGGCGGCAAAACCACCACCTACACCATAACCATTCGGGCTATATCAAACGATAATGGCAGCCATTCAGGCAACAATGGCGGTGGCGGCAGTTCCTCAAATGTTGAAACCAGTAATTATGTATCCGAATCGGGCGGTGTTCTGTTTAAGATTTCCCATAGTCCGGATAATGAGATACTTAACCTTGATATTACTCTTACCCCAGCTTATGAGAATGAAGAAAAAGAGCTTACTATTCCACTTACAACCCCAGATATCCTAAACGAGATTGAGACCTCCAACGCACACCAGGTAACTATCACCGTTACCTTACCCTCATCCAGATTGTCAGGTGAGGAAGTAAAACAGATCCATATCGATTTAGCCCCTGAACTGTTTGAGGCAGCAAAGAAAGCAGGGAAGAATATCACCGTATCCGTTCATGATGAAACAGGGAAGGAACGCTACTCCTGGACCTTTACCAAGGATAATCTTACGAATTCAAAACAGGAACTGGGAAAGGTTAATCTATATCTTCAGGTTACCAGTGTAAACAGTACTGAAAGTCTTAAAAAACGTTTAGAGGATAACGGTACTAAAACCCAGAACGGTATTGTTATCAGCTTTTCACATGACGGCATATTGCCAAGCCAGGCTGGTGTAAAACTTTATGTGGGTAATACACTTATGGCAGGAAGCATCGTTTATCTGTATCATTACGACCCGGAAACCGGAAAGCTTATGTCAGTGCCTTTTAACAGTAGTTCTGTAGATAAGGATGGTTATATCACTATTGATATTGTTCACTGCTCCAACTATGTATTGCTTGAGGAACCGGCAGCAAAGGGTGTCATAACTCCATTGAAAAATCAGATTAGCATAACGGAACCAAAAGCATTCCTATACGCAGACGGATCCAGGGATAAAACATCTGCTATTCATGTCAAGCTTCCAGCAACCCTAGAACTAGTAACGGATTTATCAGACAAGACCTCGGAATCGGCAATTGGCGGTGTAACGATAACCCATCGTTCTGATAATAATAAAGTTGCCAAGGTAGATAAGAATGGTATCATTACTGCTGTGGGTGTCGGAAAGGTAACCATTTATACTACCGTGAAGCTTTACAATGGAGAATCAAAGACCTTTAAAAATTCTGTTACCGTAAAAGAAGCTTATATCCAGTTTACAAAAAGCACCTCCAAAATGTCAGTCGGGGATACCTTTACCTTTAAGGTAAAAGCATACGGTTTAGATGAAAAAGATATAAAATGGGCAACAACAAAAAAGTCCATTATAACTGTTAATAAAAAGACCGGTGAAGTAAAAGCAGTATCTTCCGGAACAGACTATGTGGTTGTGACTCTTTTAGATAAAGAAAAAAAGCTAAAGGTAGTTGTCAAATAAAGAGATACCTGGCAGACAACCATAAAAATCTCATAAAGCCTGAAGCAGCTATTTGCTGTAAAAACAGGTCAAAAGGTCAGCATTTACGTTTAATATTAAACGGATGCTGACTTTTTTAAGTCACTAAATAACTTAGGTTTCCTAGCAGTCTTTTATGCACATCTGTCTCTTTCAGACCTTCTATTACCTGCCTTTCCCATATCATCCCATTCACCTGAGTATACAGTTAATAAAATCCCTTGATTTCCGATCAAATAAAATGGTATAATATGTTAAATATGGGGGATAATTTTTATGGCAGTTATTAATTGTATCAATGACAAATTCATACCAGCACCGCTTCCCGGAATCTGCGCACCAAGACAAGAACTCTTAAATCTATATAATGAGGCAAGTGCAAACCGATTGGCAGTAGTCTGTGCACCTGCTGGATATGGTAAAACAATCTCAACCTTGCTGTGGGTCAAAGCGTCAGGGCGCAAATCAGTGTGGATTGGGCTGGATGAATACGATAACGCCCAATTTGTATTCTATAAATTATTTTGCACCGGTATCTTATCTGCCCAGCCGGACAACACAAAAATGCAGGAGATCTTATCCAGCAAAGCCTTCAATTCCGCGCCAATTGAATATACCATCAATCTTTTGTCCGAGTTTGTACAGGACGAACAGACTTATGTCTTAATTCTTGACGATTTACATACCATCACCAATAAAGAAATTTTAAAATCCCTGCCCTTTATCTTAAAGCGTCTGCCACATTCCTTTCATGTTCTGCTTTTAAGCAGAGTCAATCTATCCGAAGAGTTCAACGAGCTTACAGACGTCAGAAAAGTTATTCCTATTACCGCCCTCGAGCTTTCCTTTTCTGCAGTAGAAATACAGCAATATTACAGTGCTTTAGGACGAGCTATAACTAGAAACCAGGCACAGACCGTATTGGATATTACTGGCGGCTGGGCTATGGGAATCGGTGTACTTTCCAAAAGTGAACAGATTGAGCCGGTACAGGGTGACGACCGGATACTCGCTAATTATATCAATAAAAATATATGGGAAAAATGGGACAAGGAGTTACGGGAATTCATGCTCCTTACCTCTGCCGCCGATGAGTTAGATGCTCCGTTATGCAGCATTCTTACTAATAGGCAAAATACAGAAGCAGTTTTGCATGAACTTATTGTTCAAAACGCCTTTGTAATCAAAACCTCAGCCAATACTTACCGATACCACCACTTGTTTTTAGATTTTCTGCGTGGAAAGTTAATGGAATGTACGGATATCCAAATATCTGCCTTAAATCTTAAACTTGCAAGCCTGTATTTTGACCGGAAGGAATATTTCACAGCACTGGATTACTACGTCCGTGCAAGAAATCATGACGGCATTGATATGTCCCTCTACGAATTAAACGTTATTTATATGGATTTTAGTGTCGAAGAATGGCTTAATACTTTTTCTGTTCTTGTTCATGACAAGCTTTCCGATGAATTTATTAAAGAAGATATCCCTCTCCTAATTGAATTTGCCTGGACTAATTTCTTAAATGGGAATGCAGAGGCTACCCTGCATTATATTGATATGATATATGATTATCTTGAATCGGAAGAAAAAGTAAAGGTGATCATGGAAAAAGATATGATTGGTTATGTCAGTGTAATCAGATTCGCTGATTTCCGCCAAAGCCTTTATGAGTATTCCGAAGAATTCTCAAACTGGATAAATACACTACCTGAAAAAAATCTCTATCGCATCAATATGTACACGCCATCCATGACGCAAAATTTTCCGATTATGCACCGTTCTATCTTTGACTGCCTGGATATCGTGCTTGATATGGATAACCGTTTACAGGCCATAAAAGAAGCTTTCGGTATTTTTTATGCCAATGAAACCGATTTGTTTTGCTATTGCGTTAGATCAGGCCTTTATTATGAACTGAATGAACTTGAAAAAGCCAATAAGGTAATTCTATTAGCTCAAAGCAAGCTAAAAAAAGACACCCGGCTGGAAATACGTTTCTGTGTATTTATGATTTTATCACTTATACTAAATGCAATGGAAAAAAATAAAGAATCCGAAACTGCAAGAATGACTATTTCCGAGTACATTAAGAAGGAAAATGCCCTTTATCTGCTGCCGAATATGTCTGCTATTGATGTAAAGCAAAGACTATGGGATGCGGATAAAGAAGCAGCGAAATTATGGCTGGAGAAATTTTTTGTTACTAATGATGAACAGCTTTATTTTTATAAGCTCTATCAATATTTCACTACTGTAAGGGCTTATATCGTGCTGTCAAAACGGGAGGAAGCCCTGGTGATTATCCAAAAATTAAAAAAAATTGGAACAGAGTATCACCGACCCCTAGATATTGCCGAAGCAGCCGTATTACAGGCAGTACTTGAATGGGCAACAGGATTTAAAAAGGAAGCTGTTAAAACCCTTGAAACCGTTTTGGTTGCAATGCAGCCTTACTGGGTTATGCGTATCATTGCAGATGAAGGTGGGTCAGTACTGCCAATTTTAAAAAAGATAATTGCTAAGACCGACAGAGCAGATTATCAGGGGCAGATTGATCGTCACTATTTGGAGCAGGTTTATATCTGTGCTTATAAGGTCTCCAAAAAACATAAAGGAATCACGGCATACTTAAATGAAAAACCGGTTAAGCTTTCAAAACAGCAGACATATATCCTTAAGCTGCTGGCACAAGGTTACAAAAATGCAGAAATCGTAAAAATGACCGGACTGACTATCAATACCATCAAAGCTCATACAAAGCTGGTATATTTAAAGCTTGGTGTCAATTGTGCCGTGGATGCTATTTTAAAAGCAAAAAGTTTAGGTATTATTGATTCATGATATTTTATTTTTATAATTTATAACTGTAGCAGTTTTAAAATCTAGATCAACCAGGAAAGAATAAGGATTATATTTTGTTGATATTTGCAAAATATAATCCTTATTCTTTCCTGGTTAATTCAGTCTTTGACTCGCAGTAGGTATTATACTTTTACTTAAAATTAATCTAACGCTATTCTAAAAGACTTCACACTGGCAAATGACCAGTTAAAAATTTAATTTTAATTAACCTCACACTAGTGTAATTTTTATGTAGGAAGTGAAGTGCTAGAATTGTATTAATGAAGCACGATAGAGGGTTTCTTCTGTTTTTATAGTACTTATTCGGATAAAAAGAGAGGTATTGGAACCTGTTCCTAAGACAAATCTGTGGTAGGCTGTATTTAAACAGAGGTAAATTCTTATAGGTGTATTCAATAATATAAAAAAATTACTAAGGAGGTTTATATGAAAAGCAAAACACATATTTTGATGGCAAACTTAATTCTTGAAGATTTGAAGAAAGGGAAACTTAATCTGAATCAAATAGGTTCTTATGCAGTTCCCAAAGAAATCAGACAAGCCATTATCAACAATCCGGAGTACTTTAGAGCAGGTTCCATTGGACCAGACTTTTTACCGGATATGATTGTGGGTCAGACGGTTATCCATCCGGAAAACTCCGGGGAGTGGCTGGAATATTTATTTCAAGCGGTATTAGATTTGTCACCCCAGGATACAAAAAGGGAGGAAATTATAGCCTTCTATTGTGGTGTAATGATGCATTATGCAGGGGATTTATACGGACATGATTATGTAAATGGCTGGGCTAAGGGCTGGTTCCCATCTATTAATGATATTCTGGATCCCACTAATACTGAAAATGCAAAGATTGTAATTAGACATATCCTGGTAGAAGCTTATATGGATCAAAAGGTGTCAGCAGATGAGGACCTGTCAATAAAGGTGCCTGCTTTATTTATAAAAGAATGCTTTACTAACCCAGCAGGTATAGCAAGATATCCCGATGATAATTCGTTAAATATCCTTGATTTCATGTCCAGGATGTCCAATAGCATACATAAAATCTCCCAGAAAAATACTTATGCTTCTTTAAATGTCTTTAACTATTTTAATTGCTGGGATAAAGATATTGATAAAGGTATTCTTGAGTGGATTACTACCTGGAACAGGATTGCTGCGGATTCCATGAGTGAAGATAGTTTTTTGAAGATGAAAGCTGACATGGAGGAATGGTTCTCCTACTATTTCCTAAAGATGATAGGTGTCCCAGATTTTATGGTAGAAGCATTCCATGCAGTTTCAGAAATTATTGATAATCTAGCTATTTTAAATCAGATTAAGGAAGTTCTTCATAATATTGTTAAAAATCTGATTATACGATTTGTATGTGTTGCTACCGGCAGAGAATATGACGACGTTGAAACTGCGATACAGGAAATCAAAGATATGCTGAAAGATCCGGCAACCTTTTTAAATAACGGATTTTTATTTGAAGATACCAATATTACTGAGCAGCTTGACAGAGACTTCGGGAACTTCGGAGAATCAAGAGATACGAACAATCAGGATTTTACTGCCTTTTACAATTGCCTGAATATGTGTAAGCTGTGCCTTATAGGACCTGATAATCTGAATGCCTTAGCTCAGGAAAAGGGTGGTGTGGCACACTACGAGCATAAGCGGTGCATTAGTACCATAAGAAATTTAAATATAACAATAAAAACCAGCAAAGATAAATGGTCTGGAACAGACGATAACGTTTATTTTGGTGTGCTTACAAAGGATAAGAAAAAATATGAAATACTACTGGACAGAGCAGGATATAATGACTTTGAACGTGGTGATGTAGACTGCTACAGATTTGAGCTGCCTTTTAATATTCCTAAAAGTAACATCAGCGCCTTCTGCCTGCGCAAGGATTATATTCGAATTTCAGATGACTGGAAACCAGAGTGGATTCAAATAACCGATGCGAATACTGACGAACAAATCCAAAAGGTAAAAATTAATAAGGTTATAAAAGACCGGGAACCTTATAATATAAATTATACAGGTGCTACGGATGATAGTACCCCTAATTACATAGAGCTTGACCCCAGTATTATCTCATTCATGTACAGTCTTGATGCAAAAGGACTTTGCAGCCCGGGTGCACAGGGATATGAACTGAAAAATCCAACACCTGACAAACAATGGGCTCATGATGCATTTACCTTTTACGGTGATGTAAATCTCAGAAATAATGTAATGGTTCCGCTGTTCAATCTCTCTGTTTCACAGTATAGTTCAACCATATTTAATGATTATACCTTGGCTTATTCGAAATCAAAGCTTACCTCTATTATCGTTTATGCTGGAGAGGTAGTAGATGCCATTCAGCTTGTATATGATTCCAATTATTATACACCCATCCATGGGGCAATAGGAGGTACTAAATACACCTTTACTTTAGATAAGGATGAGTATATCACTAACATCTCCGAGGACCTTGTGGATTACCTGGGTAATCCTGCCATAGGCAAATTAATTATAACCTCGAATAAAAAGAGTAATACTTATGGCGTGGACGAGAACAGCACGCGTAGATTTACTTTTTCGGCATCAGATGGAGAGCAAATAATTGCACTGTCAGGACATTGTCCAATAAACTATGATCTTAGGAGTCGCTATCCTTCGGATATTAGTGTCAGTCTTTATAGAACGATTCAATAAAAGATAAAAAGTTTAGACAAATCAACTAAGCAAAAAAAACAGACCAGAGGGGCGGTTTAATACCTTTCTCCTGGTCTGTTTTATTTCTATTATAATTTCTATTACAATTTCCAATATGCCAACCAATTCTACTTGCTCGAGGATACGGAGTTGCCTTTTGGATAAAGGGTAGTGCCTGGTGACAAGTGATTTGTTATCTTTACAACTCTACCCGCCCTTCCAGGGCCCGAAGTAATGTTACCTCGTCTATATATTCCAAATCCCCGCCAACAGGAACACCGCTTGCAATCCGGCTTACTTTTATTCCGGTAGGTTTAATCAGCTTGCTGATATACATAGCAGTGGTTTCCCCTTCCAGGCTTGAGTTCGTCGCTATTATGACTTCGTCTACATCACCTTGTAAGCGTTGTATTAATTCTTTTAATTTAATATCATCCGGACCGATGCCAAGCATCGGTGAGATTGCACCATGGAGTACGTGATATACGCCATCGAATCTTCCGGTTTTTTCATAAGCCGCCAGATCTCTTGGATTCTCTACTACCATAATGACATTTCTGTTACGCTTTTCACTGGCACAGATTGGACATAACTCACTGTCTGTTAGTGTGTAACAGTTGGAACAGTATCTGACATTCTGCTTAGCCGAGGTTATCGCCTCTGATAAACTATTTACCTGATCCTGAGGCAGATTAATGATATGAAAGGCAAGCCTTTGTGCAGTTTTCGCTCCGATTCCCGGCAGTCTGGATAATTCTTCGATTAATTTACTGATCTGACTGCTGTAATAATTCATTAGAAAGGAAATCCTCCTAAGCCGCCGCCTAACCCTCCGGTTATGGAACTCATAGCAGCCTGTGATTCATCCTCCATCTTACGGAACGCTTCATTCACTGCTGCGGTTATTAAGTCCTGAAGCATTTCGATATCATCAGGATCAACGACTTCTTTGGATAAGGTTACGGAGGTAAGTTCTTTTTTGCCGGATACTTTAACCGTAACCGCTCCGCCGCCAACAGAAGCCTCCCATTCCTTTTCCTCTATCTCTTTGGTTTTCTCTTCCATCTGCTTTTGCATTCTTTGAGCCTGTTTCATTAAGTTATTCATATTGCCGGGCATTGCTCCTCCCGGAAATCCACCGCGTTTTGCCATGATTTATTCTCCTTCCGATTCTTAATCTTCGTATTCAATGGATATATTCTTTATTATTTTTGTTAAATCAGGAATATCATCTAGATTTTCTTTTCCCTCTGTTAACAGTTTTGTCTGTATCTCTACTTCTTTATGGATAATCTTTGCTATGGCTGCTTTTAATTCCTCCATGTGGCTTTCCTGGGATACTAAATCTTTGTCCATGGATTCGGTAAATACCAAAAGCAAGGAATCATTATTACCGATACTGGGCTTCGCATTCATTAGGGAAGCCTTGGTTAAACGGGAAGTTACGGCTACAATATTGTTCCAATTCTTCGCTAGCTCCTGTAAATCTGCGGATACTGCTTTTTGCAGGACTACCGGCGCGGATGGTTCTTCTTTTACAGCCATCATTACCGGTTTATCCACAGCCGTTACACCAGGTGCTGCTATGATACCGTTCTCCAGTTTGTTTTCAATAAGTTTCAGACGGTTTATGATATCTTCATAACCCGTCTCCATCTGGGGTCTGCATAATTTAATGAGTGCCACTTCCACCATGACCCTTTTCTGGGAGGCATATTTTATCTGATTGGATAAATCTGAAAAAATCCGGATGTAGCGTATTAAAGTCTCCACATCCATACCTTCTGCCTGTTGTTTTAAAATAACCAGGTTATCCGTTGATACCTCGATTACCTCAGAGGTATCCTCCGACGTCTTTACTAACAGCAGATTTCTTAAATACCAGGTAAAATCAATGGTAAACTGAGTCAATTCTTTCCCTTTTATAATAAGTTCCTCAAGTAAAGCCATGGAACCGGATACATTACCGCTTTGTATGAAGTCAAGCAGTCTTGCAAACACTTCAATATCCACTGCACCAAGTACTTCTAACACTTTATCAAAGGTCAGTTTCTCCCCGAAATAAAAGGCGATGCATTGGTCTAGCAAACTTAAAGCATCCCTTAAGGAGCCATCACCCATTCTGGCTACATAGCGGACCGCTTTTTCCTCAGCTTCTACTTCTTCCCGCTGAATTAAGTCGGTAAGCCTTGCTGCTATGGTATCTATGGTAATTCGCTTAAAATCATAGCGCTGGCACCTTGAGAGAATTGTAATGGGAATCTTATGAGCTTCTGTCGTTGCCAGTATGAAGATTACATAGGACGGGGGTTCTTCCAGGGTTTTTAACAGGGCATTAAAAGCACCCGCTGAAAGCATATGAACCTCGTCGATAATATATACCTTAAATCTGCCTTCCGTGGGAGAGTAGCGAACCTCCTCCACGATTTCCCTTATGTTATCAACACCGTTGTTAGAGGCAGCATCTATCTCAATTACATTCATTGACGTCTGGTTATTAATGGATTTACAGGTGGGACATTCATTGCAGGGATTACCATCTACCGGGTGTTCACAGTTGACGGCTTTGCCGAGTATTTTAGCAACGGTAGTCTTACCGGTTCCCCTGGTCCCGCAAAATAAATAGGCATGACCGATACGGTCTGCTTTTACCTGATTCTTTAAGGTTGTTACAATATGATCCTGACCCTTGACATCATTAAAATCGCCTGGCCGGAACTTTCTGTAAAGAGCAGTATATGACATCCTTGCACTTCCTCTTTTAACATAGCTGTAAACAGCCAGTCTATGTTTCTCTTACTTTCGTTTTTATTTTACCAATATCATGGCAGATTGTCAAAAGGTTTATCTTAAGGTGTCAGGGGTCCAGTAAGTACCTCTTCTCCCTTAAGGCTTTTTCGATATTGTCTAAAATATCCTCTGAATCTGCCTCCACCGTATGAAGGTGGACACCGTCGGTTAATTCTTTTAATGGAACTGTATTTCTTAATTTTACCTTTTTTACAAAGTCATATACATCCTGCCGGTTTTTTATAATTAAATCGGCGGCGATTTCTCCGTAAAGATCATGGGCAACGATAACGTCTAATACTTTCCCGCCGTTATCTACTATTGTACATAATTCATCCTCTATTTCTTCCGTTGAGTGTTTTACTAAAAAGCAGCGGTTTACTTTTTGTTTTTCCTGAAAGTATATCATATAACCTTTTGTAGTCGATAGGATATTCTTATTTGTGGCACGCAAAAGGGCAATATCCTGAACGATGACCTGCCTGCTGACTAATAGCTTTTTCGCCAGTTCCGTACCGGATATGGGTTCTTTTGCAGTTTGCAACAGTTCTATTAATTTTTCTCGGCGTTCCTGCCCTTCCATTTCCATACTCCTCCTTATCGGCATAAAACTCAAAATCATAATGTAATTCTATAATATCTTGATAGGAAATGCAAGATATTCCAGTCGTGAATAGCACCTTCAAAAGCTCTGCCACTTTGTTTGCAGCAATTTGCAGGCAATTAGGGGAACTATACATATTATATGAAGAAAGATACCAGGAAGCAGTTCCTAGCATAACTTGAACATGTTCCGGGTATCTTTATTACAGAATCTTTTACTTTTTAGAAAAACTCAACCGGTTGTATCGGCGGTAACTCCTGTCCAGGTACTGTTGCCGGACTTTCTGATGGTATTGGAGTTATTTCCGGAGACGGACTGGTTATTATGGTATCCGGCTGGGGCGACGGTATGGTAAATGGAGTCGGTATTCCTATTTCTCTCCCCGGTTTCTCAGGCGGAACTTCCTGTTCTGAGCTGCCTGGTATCTGCTTCGTTTCCTCTGGTCTAAATCCAATCATAATTTCTGCTCCTTAGGTTTATTTTTCTTATTTTTACCTTTACGAGGATAAATTATGCTAAGGTTTATAAAGACAACCGCCTCTAAAAAACTATACAGTCCTGATGTTCATATGTTATAATCCCATCTTTGACAGGTCAAAAGCGGAAAACGCTGTATTTATAAGGCATTTTCCGCTTTTTAATGATGAAAAAATGTAGCTATATATTATTACTTTTTCTTTGTTTCTCGAATAGTCTTCTTCATGTTAACGTCGGTTATAATCTCATAATCCGTACGGAAACCAAAGGCTTCATGTAAAGCATCCGTAAGGTCTGTCCTTGTGTAGGCTGGTATGTAACCAAGTTTTTCTCCTGGGCGTGATATCATCATAGTTCGCAAGGTATCCATGATCTCTTCACAGGTGTATTCTCCAGAAAGCTTTTTCTCCAGTACCCGGAACACGAATAATGCAATGTAGCACGTAATGAAATGTGCTTTGATACGATCTTCTTTCTGAAGATATATAGGGCGGGCTTTAAACTCTGTTTTCATGATACGGAAGCATTCCTCAATCTCCCAGCGCTTCTTGTTAATCTTAATAATCTCATCAATCCCCATGTTCTCAAGGTTCGTACATACGGAGTAAAAACCATCATATCGTTCTTCTTCATGGATAGCAGTTGCATCCAGAAATGGGATATCTTTTGAACATACCTCACCATCCTCCGTAACAACCTCATGTCCAATAAAACGGTGTGGGTCGTTCTGATTTTTGGGACGTTGTTTATATTTTCCACTATTGATAAGCTCCTGTGCTCGGTCAATCTGCCCCTGACGTATTTTGCGTTGATAGCGTTGATACTTTAAAGAAAAGGAAACAATCAAATGCTGTTCCAGTGGGGTAGCACCCTGTTTGATTTTTCTTTGGGACAGGTCTTCTTTTATCCAGCGATCCTTGTAGTAAATCTTATTGTAATCTTCTGTTTCATCCAGCTCACTAATGTTATAGGTTCGGCTGTCGCCAGCCAGGCGCCACCCATCTGGATCAAGGGCAAAGTCTTTTAGATAGGAAGGGAGTTGTTTGACTGACTGCGTAGTAATAAAACTACGGAGTCGCTCGCCTCCAATGGATTTATCATTAAATTTACGGTTGCTCTTGGATGAGAGCCCTGCATCGGTGCAGACAATGATCTGATCCAGACCATAATCACTGATCACCTTTTTTTCTAAAGGTTTCAGAGTAGGCTGCTCGCTTTGATTTCCGGGAAAGATATCAAAAGCCAGAGGAATACCATCGTAATCCATGAAAAGACCCATACCAACCAGGGGTAAAGGCTGATGCTGCTTGCTCTTTCCGTATCTGCGAAGATCATCCGCTTCTTCAAGTTCAAAGTAAAAGTTAGTACAATCGTAGTAAAGGATATCCTTGCGTCGTTCCACGACTTTCTGACTATTTTTATAAAGCTCTGCCTGGATAAAGTCATTTTCTTGTGCCAGAACAGATAAGGCACGATAAATATCATGCAGTTCGAAAGAAGGTTGTTCTATGAACACGTCGGCCTGCCTGTTTGAAGCCAGTTTAGAAGAAGGATAGAGAATCCTTGTATAAATAAGTTTGGAAAGGATATCATTTAGGTCATACTCAAAGGAATGCCTTGAACGGATTGAGCTGCATATTTTGTGGAGACCAAGACTGTAGTAAGCATCCTGCAAGAAAAGATATCCGCAGTTAAAAGCTTTTTGCTCACCCTTTTTTAAGAGTTTAGTAGGGGAATAACTAACAATAATCTCTTTCTGTTCGTCGTACACTTTACGATTGAGTTCATTTACGTATTCCTGAGCCCAAATATATGGATCCATGCCATGAGCTTTTGTTCTTACTTCATCAAGGTTACCTAATTTTTCAACTGTAACAGTGGTAACAGAGCCATTCTGCTTGCGTATGGTTTTTTGTACATAGAAAGATGAAGAATTTTTGGACTTACTAACAGTTAGTTTCATAAAAAACACCTCCATGCCTTATTATACCATATATAGCCAAAAATAGCTACATATATTTACGCGAAATTTGACAAAAAAATAAGCCTATATCAAGGCTTACAGCAATTTATTCTTCATTTAACTGTCAAACTTCCGGGTATCTGCTTCGTTTCCTCTGGTCTAAATCCAATCATAATTTCTGCTCCTTAGGTTTATTTTTCTTATTTTTACCTTTACGAGGATAAATTATGCTAAGGTTTATAAAGACAACCGCCTCTAAAAAACTATACAGTCCTGATGTTCATATGTTATAATGGGTGAAAAGAAATGATATAGTAGTTGTAAAACCAGATATTAATATTTTTATTTGACGAATGGAGAATGCTATGTTCCGATTATGGGCCAAAATATTTAAGGACAATCGTATGCTTAAGGATACGGTTATCTGTAACGATAAAATAGAGTTAAGCCGTACCAAAAAGATTTTTGATGCTATTGATGAAATCTGTTATGAGTTTGATTTGTCAAAACCATTTTGGTTGGACTCTACTATTGAAGACTTTAAAAAGCACGATAAGACCAGGTTTACCCAGGATAATTTTATTGACCGGATTGAATTCGATTACCTGGAGATTCATGTTATAGAGGAGGGTTAAATAAAATGGTGCAGTTATTATGAAAAGAAGAATTTCACTATTTTTACTTCTTATATTGGTTTCTTTCCTTGTAATCAATCGTACAAAGGCTGAGATTGTTAGTCTGGACGGAATCCGCTTATCTGCCAGGGGTAACCAAAGCACTTCTAAGGGAGTCAGCACCTCTGCCGGCAATAACAATAGTAAATCAAGTAAAGCAACTAGTACCCTGCCAATGTCGAAAAAGTCTCTTCGGACAGTATCAGCCGGTACGGTAATTGACATAAAGAAACCGGGAGACCTCATAATGGATAACTGTTTTTACTATGAAAAGATTAAAGCGGATATTAAGAAACGTATTGTTGGAAAATCCTACAAGAAAGATTGTACCGTACCTTTTGAAGATTTAAGATATGTAAGAGTTTTATATTATGGCTTTGATGAGAAAACACATATAGGCGAGCTAATTGTAAATAAAGGGATTGCCTCTGATATTGTCGATATATTTTCAGAATTATATGAAAAGAAATATCCCATTGAACAGATGGTTCTGGTGGATGAGTACGATGCGGATGATAATACGTCTATGGCAGCGAATAACACATCTTCTTTTAATTACCGCCCGGTACCCGGATCCACACATTTATCTAAACATGCACTTGGGTTGGCAATTGATATTAACCCCCTGTATAATCCTTATATCCAGTATACAAAGAAGGGTACTATCATATTACCGGAAGAAGGCAGTAAATATGCAGACCGGACACTTGACTGTCCTTATTATATAAACAAAAAAGACCTCTGTTATAAGGCTTTCACAGAACGAGGCTTCACCTGGGGCGGCTTTTGGAAAACTGAGCCGGACTACCAGCACTTTCAGAAAACCCTGGAATAGTAATAAGACTCACCTTCCTTTTACTTTACATAGCAAAAGGGGTTGCACCGCAGTTTGAATTCACCGGTACAACCCCTTATCTTTTACTCATATGACAGTAAAAGACTGCAATATATAATATCTTTACTTAATATCATTTTGTCAATTATAAGCTTTTAAATATTTAAAATCCCTTTGTCAATTATAGGCTCTTAAATAATTAAAATCCCTTTGTTAATTATAATCTCTTAAATATTTAAATCCCTTTATTAATTATAATCTCTTTAAAAGTTCTTCTCTTTGTTTTTCAAAGCCTGGTTTACCAAGAAGTGCAAACATATTCTTCTTATAGCTTTCCACACCCGGTTGGTCAAATGGATTCACACCCAGAATATAACCGCTGATACCGCAGGCAAATTCAAAGAAATAGAATAATTCACCTAAAGAAAATTCATTCTGTTCCGGAAGATTAACCATTAAGTTAGGAACGTTACCGTCGGTATGAGCCAGCCTGGTTCCGTTCATTGCACTTTTATTAATGAAATCCACACTCTTGCCAGCTAAATAATTCAATCCGTCAAGGTCAATTTCTTCCTCTTCCATAATAATTTCATTCGAAGATTTCACAAGGTTGATAACTGTTTCAAACATGGTTCTTTGTCCATCCTGGATAAATTGACCCATGGAGTGAAGATCGGTGGTTAAGTCAACAGCTGCGGGGAAGATTCCTTTCTGGTCCTTACCTTCACTTTCACCGTATAACTGCTTCCACCATTCAGATACATAATGAAGGGAGGGTTCATAGTTGGCAACAATTTCAATATTCTTTCCTTTTCTTAAGAGAATATTACGAACTGCCGCATAAACCATAGCATCATTGGATTCAAAGGGATTGTTAAGGCAGCGTTCTCTCATGCTCTGTGCGCCTTCCATTAATTTATTAATGTCGGCACCGCTTGCAGCTATAGGTAACAGACCAACTGCTGTTAAAACAGAATAACGTCCGCCTACGTCATCAGGAACTACAAAGCTTTCATAACCTTCTTCTGTTGCCAGGTTCTTAAGCGCTCCTCTTTCCTTATCGGTAGTGGCATATATTCTCTTAGCCGCTTCTGCTCTGCCGTATTTTTCGTTCAACAGCTTTTTAAATACCCTAAATGCAATGGCTGGTTCAGTGGTTGTACCGGATTTACTTATAATATTAATGGAGAAATCCCTGTCCCCGATCACTTCGGTTAAGTGACTGATATAAGTACTGCTGATATTATTGCCAACATAATAAATTTCAGGAGTTTTTCTGATTTCTTTTGATACAGAATTATAAAAACTGTGTCTTAAAAATTCTATGGCTGCTCTGGCACCCAAATAAGATCCACCAATTCCGATTACTAACAAAACTTCGGAATCTTGCTGGATCTTCTTTGCAGCCGCCTGTATACGGTTAAATTCTTCTTTGTCATAGTCTACTGGTAGGTCAATCCATCCCAGAAAATCATTTCCTGCACCTGTTTTATTCAGTAACTCTGCCTTTGCACTTTCTGCAATTTTTTCTATCATCTTAATCTCAGATTCGGCAATAAACCCTTTTGCTGCTGAATAATCAAACGTTACATTTTTGCTCATTTCACGCACTCCTTTAATAGTTGATTATAGGGTTATTATTTCATTTTCCTCTTTATTCTATCAAAGTGATGCAGGTTAATCAATATATTTTTTTACAGTTTGGATGTATTTATTAAGCTAAAAATTCTTTTAAAATATCTTCTATTAATTTCTCATCTTCTGAAACCGTTGTTTTTGCCTTCTTATTATAAACTGGTTTTGCCTTTACTGTAGAGGATGTATCCCCTTTGACAGCCTGATTCTTTACTTCTGGTTCTAAAGATGTACTGGTTTTAAATACCTGGGCTTTTTCTACTTTGACTTTTTCCATATTGGCTTTTTCCACATGGGCAGTCTCCATATTAGCCTTTTCAATATAAGCTTTTTCTGCTCTGATATTTTCAATATTTGCTTTTTCTGCATTGGCTTTTTCTATATTAGCTTTTTCTATATTTACTTTTTCAGAATTCATTCTTTCTGTATTAACTTTCTCCATACTTGTTTTATTCGTATTTATTTTTTCATTGTCTGCTTTGGAAGCACTAACCGATTCAGGGGATTTTTCTTCAACTCCGGTATTTTCCTTAAACGATTTTACTTCCACAGGTTTTCCATCCATTAAAGCAGCTGCAATCTTATCCTCCTGCCTGTTTGAGAGGATTACGTCTTTTGCTTCCTCATTAGCTTCTAAGTTTCTGCGTTCTCTGATCTCTCTCTTTAAATTTTCTTTTCTTTCCTGGGCTATTGTTTTATACTCTACTGGCTGGGGTTTCACTTTTTCTTCTTTTAAGGCTTTCTTTTCTAACATCAAAGCTTTTTTAATTTCTTCCTGTCTGTGTTTTTCTTCTTTTTTACGTTCTTCACTTGCTTTTACTTCTGCTTTGATTCGCTCAATCTCAGCCCGTTCTGCTTCTCTTTTTCTCTCTAAGGCCAATTTTGTTTCTTTCTTAATACGCTCGTCTTCCTCACGGGCCTTCTGCCTGTTTTGGACTTTTTGTAATTTCTTTCTTTCCTTCGCCAGTTCTTTTTCTTCTTTTTTCTTTGCTATGGCTGCTTTTGCCTCTGCTTTTTTCGCTGCCTGCTCAAGACTCTTAGCCTCTTTCTGCTGTTTCTTTTTTCTTATTCTTTCCGCCTTTTGCTTAGACAGCATGTCCCTCTTATCTTTTCTGGACAGTTTTAAGGCTTGCTCACTTGAAGCTGCCATAAGTTCAGAACTCTTCATGGCCTGGGCTGCCTCCTCACGGAGATATTCCTTCTTATACTGCTCAATTAATTCAGGCTGAATCTGCTCCTGTTCCAGTCGGACCTTTAAGATATTTTCAAAATAATCCTTCATATTCAGCCGGATTAATTCCTTTCTTCCGGCAAGGTTAATGAGCCCCTCTAAAAATATCAACAACCCGCTTGTTAAAATACCCACAGAAAATGTACTTAAAATCTGCTGTTTTCCACATTCATAAATAAGGCCTATAATCGTACTGATTGAGCCGATTAAAAGGCAAAGCATTAAAATTTGTCCACCGATATTTTCCCATGTTGATAAAAGAATTCCACATATTCTATGGCGAAATACATACTTATCCACAAAGATATCCACATTATTCACACCTATCTTAAGTGTGTAATACGTTTCGAACTTCTTTTTCATCATTTGCGTTAATTTATTCTTTGACTTTGCCATATTATCCGATGCTTTAATCAGCCGTGAATAAACCAGGTTTAATATTAATTTTAATAATATTCCACATGCGCAAAGAGCTAACATTATGTACGAGAAAATATTTTTGTCAAATAACTCTTGTACCACAATAAAGTCCCCTTTCTTCCCATTAATTTACAGTTATTATATCGAATAACTGACCATTTGAAAAGAGAGGGGACCATAAAATCGATTGACAAATCCGGTCATACAGGAACGTAAGCCTTTAGGGTTCATCATTATTTTCAAAGATTTTCTCAAAAATATGATGTATTATAAAGTTTTGTGTCAATTACAGTCAATGAAAACTTGTCTTATCGACTCCAGTTTCTTACTATAATTTAATTACGGGATTTTTACAGTTCCTCAATCAGGGCTGTAACAAATTTTACCGTATGGGCAATGGCTGCGGCTTCAAACTTGCCATAATCCATATTGGCGCTGTCATCTGCTTTATCGGATATGGCACGTATAATTAAAAAAGGAACTTTATTTAAGTATGCAGTATGTGCTATGGCTGCACCTTCCATCTCTGTACAAAATCCCTCAAACTGATTTGAGATCCAGGTTTTCTTAGCTTTATCACTGATAAACTGATCACCGCTTACGACTCTGCCGGAGTATACAGCTATATCAGGATTTACCTGACTGCAGATCCGGACTGCTTTTTTAACAAGCTCTTCTTCCGCTTTAAATACTGAGGTTTCCATTCTTGGAATAACACCGTATTCATAGCCAAAGCCAGTCGCATCCATGTCATGATGAAGAGCATCAGTTGACACAACCATGTCCCCGATGTTGATTTCTGCTTTTAAGGACCCGGCTATTCCGGTATTGATTACAACACCCGTTTGAAAATCATCAATTAATATCTGAGTACTTATGGCTGCATTTACTTTGCCGATACCAGAACGTACAATAACAACATCTTTACTGCCAAGTTTACCGGATAAAAAATCCATTCCGGCTTTACCGGTAACTTTTACTTCTGTCATCTTACCCTTTAACTGGTTAACTTCTTCATCCATTGCACCAATTATACCAATTCTATCCATACCTTACATCTCCTCACAATCATAACTTATATTGGTAATTGAGAACCTTCCATATGATATCTGCGTTCAATGCAATTACCCAATACTCTATATTGATGTATTATAACGGAATTCAGGGTTTACTGCAAGATTATTCCTGCACAAAATACACAAGGTGTTATGGCTATCCGGCAATTGTAACGATTTTATCTAAATTCATTCTTGCACCGGCTTCAAAAAATGTTATAATAATAAAGAACTTGAATCTGAATATTTCAAGGGTTACCATTTACATAGAAAGGATATGATGATTATGTTATATAAGACTTCTGGTGTCTGCTGCTCTGAAATCAGTTTTGAAGTAGAAGACAATATTGTTAAGAATGTTATTTTTATAGGAGGATGCTCCGGTAATACTGCGGGTATCTCTAAATTAGTTGCAGGTATGTCCATTGATGAGGTAATTACAAGGTTAGAAGGGACAAAATGCGGCTTTAAATCAACTTCCTGTCCTGATCAGCTGACAAAAGCCTTAAAGGAATGGAAAAAATAAGGTTGAATAAAGGTTGAAAGAAAATATAGAATTGAAAGGATGCCACACTACGATTCTTCCAACCTGTGAAACTTGTTTCACATTTTATTATGTGGCAGTATCGCAAGGAGCTTGCGATATGCAATGGGTATAAAAATGAAACGAATTGTCTTAACCGGGGGCGGAACGGCCGGGCATGTTACTCCTAACATCGCCTTGCTTCCTGCACTAAAGAGAGAAGGATATGAGGTTCATTACATCGGATCCTATGACGGCATTGAAAAAAAATTAATCGAGGAGCTTACTATTCCTTACTATGGCATATCCTCCGGTAAATTAAGACGGTATTTTGATCCCAAAAATTTCAGCGATCCCTTTAAGGTGGTAAAAGGTTTTTTTGAGGCGTTGACCTTAATTAAGAAGCTAAAACCGGATGTCGTATTTTCCAAAGGAGGCTTTGTATCGGTTCCTGTGGTACTTGCAGCCAAACGAAAAGGTGTGCCGGTTATTATCCACGAATCTGATATGACTCCCGGTCTTGCCAATAAGATAAGTATTCCCTCTGCCAAAAAGGTATGTGCCAATTTTCCCGAGACAGTCAAATTTCTGCCGGAGGGCAAGGCTGTCTTAACCGGAACTCCCATCAGACAGGAGCTATTTTCCGGCAATAAGCTGAGGGGACTTGACTTTTGCGGATTTTCCCGTAATAAACCAGTGTTATTAGTAGTAGGCGGCAGTACCGGTTCCGTAGTGGTCAATGAAGCAGTAAGAGCCATTCTTCCTGTCTTACTGGAGAAATTTCAGGTTGTCCATCTATGCGGAAAAGACAAACTGGATGAAAGCTTAAGAAATACTCCGGGTTATGTCCAGTTTGAGTATATAAAGAAAGAATTAAGTGATCTGTTAGAGGCTGCCGATGTTGTTATTTCAAGGGCAGGCGCCAATGCAATCTGCGAATTGCTGGCACTAAGAAAACCCCACATTCTGATTCCTCTCTCGGCAGCTTCCAGCCGGGGTGACCAGATTTTAAATGCCGAGTCTTTTGAACGTCAGGGTTACAGCTATGTGTTAAAGGAAGAAGCCTTATCAAAGGATTCTTTATTAGATGCCGTTGAGTCCGTTTATACAAAACGAAAGACATATATTGAGGCGATGAGTCAGAGCGAGTTAAATAATTCTATCGAAACGATTATAAAACTGATCAAGGATATTTCACATTAACCGCCAGCCTAACGTAAATTTAATTTGGTACTGCTTTTAAAATGATGAAAATAGTTTTTTAACTTGTACTTATTGTGGTTTTACAATATCCTATAAAATTGTTTAAAAATATTTTACAAGTATTTGATGTAGCTTTAGAATCAGAAATTAAATATAATAACTTTCATATAAAAAACACGTCATATCAAGTTATGAAGCTTTCTTTCACCTTAATGGCTTTCTGCGGATATCTTTCGGTTTAGAATACTTCATCTTTTGATTTGGCGTGTTTTCATGATTCATTACCTAAACAATTCTTGCTCGGATTGCTTCTGCTATTGACTCTGCTTCTCCTTCCCCGTAACGATCATGTCCCCAGGTAATATCTACAGAATCCTTATAATATCTGGGGATAAAGTGGATGTGAAAATGGAATACCGTCTGACCGGCTGCTTCTCCATTATTCTGCAGGATGTTAAGACCGTCGCAGTTTAATTCTTCTTTTATTGCCTTGGCCACTTTGGCTACTACCACAAAAACTTTTGAAGCGGTATTCTCATCCATTTCAAATAGATTGGCAAAATGCTTCTTGGGAATTAAAACAGCATGTCCCTTTGCAGCGGGGGAAATGTCCATTATTACCTTAAAATCGTCATCTTCATACAGCGAAACCGAAGAAATTTCATTCCCAATAATCTTACAAAATATACAATTATTACTCATATTTCTGCCTCCTAAATCATTTTATATAATTTTCTACAAATAATACTACATTAATATACATTTTATAATCATTTTCAAAGTGTTTACTGTCGTTTCTTGTAAATGAGATTATATTGTATAATATACCATATTCTGCTAATATTAGTTCAGGAGGTGAACAAAATGTTTACGAAGGAAGAACAAAAAAAACTTACGGAATTAATGAATTCCAATGATGATTTTGCTTACTTTATTAACAAAACTATGAAAGAATGTAATATTCTTACCTCACAAATCTCTCACGAGATTCGAAATCCATTAACTTTGATTAAGAGTACAGCCCAGTTAATTGAAACCGTCCACCCAGAAGCCAAAGAATTTAAATACTGGAATCAATTAACGGAAGATATAAACGGATTAGAAATTTTGTTAACTGAGGTTAGTAAGTTCAATCATAGTGAATCAATAACAAAGCAAAAGCAGGATTTCCTTCTTTTACTAAAATCGGTAATAAGCACCTTTTTACCCCTAGCCGAACAAAACGGTATTGATTTGACATTAACGATAGCAGAAGCTGATATACCCTACTATATCAGCTATTCCTTAGACCCGGTAAAGATTACCCAAGTCTTTACAAACTTGCTTCGAAATGCATTTGAAGCAACCGAGAGAGGCTGCTATATCAATATAGTATGCAGAGTTTCAGTACCTTCCCATCTAATAATTGAAGTCCAGAATAACGGTAAGATAATCCCGGCTGATGAATTACCCACAATCTTCAAGCCCTTTGTAACTTATAAGCCTGGTGGTTCCGGTCTCGGACTAGCAATTTCTTCTAACATCGTTGATGCCCACAACGGTACGATCGAAGTAACCTCGACTGAGGAAAAGACCAGCTTTATTATCAACCTTCCATTATCTTAATAACAACCGTATAACAATATGGGTACTCCCCCCATACTGCTTATTCTGATGTCTACGACGGAATCATTTTACATAATTTTGTCCCAATTACCTGTTTTATCCTATTCAAAGGATTAGTTTCCGCTAATCCTTTGAATCCCTACAAAAAATATTCCTTGGAGCAGAGCTATATGATATTAAACTGGAATATCTGGTCGAAGGTCCGTAAGGTTTTAAAATTACCTTTTGCTGTGAGTTCACCCGACATAAAAGCTCTCTGGACCGTCATCCGTCCGTTAATTATTTTATTCAATACATCATAGGTAGTTCTGGCGGCAACATCCGCATCTTCCTTCTCTCCATAATAACAGTTAAGATTGGAACCGTTTACATCAATGACCAGGGTTTTCATGGTATCATTAATTTCTATGGTATAACTGGCTTTAAAATCATTTAAAGGATGAAAATTCTCTCTTATGTTATGGATAAACTCCTGTTTTAATTCCTTTTCCTGAGATCCAAGCATTCCTTTAAAAATCTGAGCCAGCTCCTCAATATCTTCTTTCTGCTTCTTAACATAGGTATCGTCCGATACGTACATGGACAGTTGTTCATTCTCCTGGGGTGTTAAATCATTGGAAAAGCCTTTTAGCATATTATTTCTGATTACTGAATTACTTGCCGGCAGCATCTTGGTCTTCTGATTAATTACTTTATAAAATAATTCCGCCTGCTTCTCAATTATCTGCCCATATGTGGAATTCGTCTCAAAATCCACATGATCTTCCACATAAGCACGGAGTCCGTTACAGGTTATCCCTCCAAGCATTTCCCAGGCTTTTATTAAATAAAGTTCTGCTTCCCGTTCTCCGTAGGAATTAGCCATAACGATGGGCATCATATATAATTTACTGATATGTTCCTTATCTCCATACAGCCAGCAGGCATCCAAAAACTGCTGCATATAGCCCCCGATTCCTAACCATTCCACATTTGTAGCCAATATGATGCCATCTGCTTCTTTCAAGGTCTTAGGCAGAACAGCAATGGCGTTCTTTTCTTCATATAAGTTATATTTTACCACATTAACACGGATTTCGTTTAAAACCTCAGTTAACTTGTTAATGACATATATTGTGGGGTCTTCGATTAACCCCCGTCCGCCGTAGTAGATATTTACATTCATACATTAACCCCTTTCCGGTTCTCTTTTCTTTTGTTTACGATAAAATATGGCTGCCAATAGGATTCCTCCTGCCAAACCGCCGATATGGGCGGCGTTGTCAACACCCTGGCTGGTAAGTCCGCCATATAGGCTGAACACAACAAAAAGAGCAATCTGTCTTGTACTGATGTCTTCTAAGCGTCCTTTGTTTACTACAACTATATACGCCACAGCGCCTACCACTCCGAAGATGGCACCTGAGGCTCCGATAGACACCGTATTCGTATTATTTAACATATTATAACTCATGGAGACAATCCCTGCAATAACTCCTGAGCCAAAATAGATTAACAGGTACTTAAACTTTCCTGCTGCTCTCTCCAAATTATCACCAATAATTAAAAGCACAATCATATTATTACCCAGATGCTCAATGCCGCCATGTAAAAACATATAAGTAAATAACCGGTAATATTCGTAATTATACCGGATTGCCGGCCAGTACAAAGCACCAAAGTCAAGGACTTTGTTCGTAGCTATTGAGGTATTGTCCTTCCCTTCTACAAATAGGAAGACTAGTACATTAATAAGGATAAGAAAGGTATTGCATTTTGAAAAATACCTTGACCATAAGGATCGATTCTCAGGATATACCGGTTTTTCATACAATGGTGTGTGTAAAGATTCTTCCCCAAGATTTGATACCTGTGCGCTTAATAATATTTCTTCTATCTCATTTCTGATACCCATAAAGTCAGGGTTCTGGTTTTCATAAATAATTAACCGTAAGTTTTTCATATCCAGGAGCCATTCATTGCTTTCGCCTGGCTGGAGCCTTCTAACTGCTTCAATGTGATTCGTACAGATGATAAGCTGTATACGGATGCCGGTAAAACCTCTCTGGGAATAATTCCTTTGGAGCTGATCCCTGATATTCTTATATTGTTCCGTAGTAAATTCCAAGCCCCCGGGACAGTCAAAAAATACAATCACATTAACTTCCTGACCGGCATTATAAGAAAGCAGATAAATACCGTCTGCATTTACCTGAACTTCCTTAAACCCTCTTTGTAACAGTTTTGATCTGATTCTATCTATTATCATGTATTTATGATCCTTTTCCTTGATCTTGCCCTTCCCTATAAGAAGAATTACCTGGTAATGTATAGTTATTCTTAGTTATATATTATTACATAAATTATTATTGCTTTATTAATTTATTATTGCTACTGCTTTGTTAATTATTACTCGGCCCAGTTAAAGGAATGCTTCACTGCCTTTTTCCATCCGGTTATTAGTTGTACCCGCTTTTCCACTTCCATATGTGGAGTAAAGGTCTTTGACAGTGCCCAGTTTTCCTTAATCTCTGTTTTATCCTTCCAATATCCGGTTGCTAGTCCGGCAAGATATGCAGCACCTAAAGCCGTAGTTTCAATGCAGGAAGGTCTGTGAACCACTGTATCCAATATATCAGCCTGAAACTGCATTAAAAAATTATTAGCAGACGCTCCACCGTCTACTTTTAAGGACTTTAACCGATTGCCTGCATCTCGTTCCATAGCATTAAGTACATCATTGGTCTGATAAGCTATGGCTTCTAAGGTTGCCCGTACCAGATGTTTATTATTAAACCCTCTGGTAATACCAACAATGGTACCCCTTGCATACTGATCCCAGTATGGTGCTCCAAGTCCTGAAAATGCAGGCACTACATAAACGCCGCTTGTGTCATCTACCGACATGGCATATTCTTCTGATTGGGCTGCATTCCGTATAATCCCAAGTTCATCCCGAAGCCATTGAATTGCTGCTCCTGCTACAAATACGCTGCCTTCGAGGGCATACTGAACCTTATCCGGTTCACTGGCTGCTATTGTTGTTAACAAGCCATGCTGGGACCAGATGGCTTCATTTCCTGTATTCATTAATAAAAAGCAGCCGGTTCCATAAGTATTCTTAACTTCACCCGGCTCAAAGCAGCATTGTCCGAATAAGGCAGCCTGCTGGTCCCCGGCTACACCGGCAATGGGTATGGCACCCCCAAGATGACCGGAATCCGTATGACCATAAATGTAACTGGAGGGTTTTACTTCCGGCAGCATGGATTTTGGGATATCCAGTTCTTTTAATATCTCCTCATCCCATTCCAGTTTTTTAATATCATATAGCATTGTCCGGGAAGCATTGGTGTAATCCGTAACAAACACCCTTCCCTTAGTAAGGTTCCAGATCAGCCAGGTATCCACCGTACCAAACAGAAGGTTGCCGGCTTCTGCTTCTGCCCTTGCACCCGCTACATGGTCTAAAATCCATTTTATTTTGGTACCGGAAAAGTAGGCATCCGGTATTAATCCGGTTTTTTCTCGTATCACTTTATCAAATCCGGATTTTTTAAGTTCCATTACTGTATCAGAGGTTCTTCTGCATTGCCATACAATTGCATTATAAACTGGTTCCCCCGTATGCTTATTCCATACGATAGTAGTTTCCCGCTGATTGGTAATCCCGATGGATGCAATTTCATCTGCGCTGGCTCCGATCTTTGCCATGGCTTCCGCTGCCACACTGATCTGAGATGACCATATCTCCATTGGATTATGCTCTACCCAACCGGCTACCGGATAGATCTGTTCAAATTCTTTCTGTGCAATGCTTAACATCTGACCCTTCTTATCAAATAGTATACATCTGGAACTGGTGGTTCCCTGGTCCAACGCCATTACATATTTCTTCACGTAACTTCCCTCCACATTATGGTTTGAATTGCTCAAATACCCATGGAATATACGATTCCTTATGGTAGATTATACTATTTTTTGACTTTTAATACAAGAAGGCTGTTTTTAAAAAAGACTGTTATAAAATGTAGAATACCAAACTGCGTATAAAATAAGGATTATATTTCGTCAAAATTTTGTTCCAGGTATAAGCGCATATGCGGCTGTATTTCCTTTCTTGCAGTCCTCCGCGCTTACTTTCCATAAAATTTTACAAATTATAATCCTTGTTCTCTACCAGATGATTTATTCTTTGAAATTTGCAGCAGTCTCTTGCCGTGCTTTATAATGATTCTTATCTGTTATCAAATGTAACTTAATTCTCTCTGATTAATACCGACCAAATATACTTCACCTGCGAGAATACGATTTCATCTTTCTCATGAAGAAGATATGGCTTATTTGCTGCCATCCTTATACCATTTATATAGGTACCATTCGTTGAATTTAAATCCGTAAGGAATATATCCTCCCCTTCTTTTGTAAACTTGGCATGTCTTCGGCTGACGGAGGTATCTTCTATTAATAAATCCATACCTTTTTTTAATTTTCCAATAAGAAACGGGAAATGATCAACCGGTATTTCCTTTTGTATCTCATTATCTGACCTAACCAAGTGGTACTGCTTCCAGGGTTTAAGCTGTGATAAAATTACTGTATTCTCTGCTTCGTCACTGCTGTCCTTCTGCCACAAAAACTGAGTAGTCTCCTGAACCTGACTATCCTTATCATCAAAACACCTGCTGCCTTCCCATATCATTTCTTTATCTGTATTTTTTTCTTCATATTCAGGTTCTGATTCTGCAACTTTGTCTGCATTGATTTCTGCATATTCAGGTTTTGATTCTGCATCCCCTGGTTCAATTTCTGCATATTCTATTACCGTTTTGATTCTCGATAATTTGTTTTTTGTATCAAAAAGTTTCATTAAGGCATAAGCTTCCATACAAGCCAAAATGATAATGCAACTAATAAGTTTAATACTATCTATTTGTGTACCAAAGGTGTTATCCAATAAGTTAAATTGCAAGGCTATTATCAAAATGATGATACCGGCTAGTATAGAAATACCCGCTAAAACAAATGTTTTTAATCCGAAATACTGAACTTCTCTCTCACTTTCCACCTCTTCCAGTTCTGACAGATTTTCCAGTGAAGGGGGAGGTAACTCAGTACTTTTAACAATAAATTTATGAAATAAATTTTTTATGCAGAATTGGATCTTTCCAGTAAGAATCGTTATATTTTGATGAAAAGATGATTGATAACCGGGGTTATGTGTTATTTTATTAAAGTTTTTCTGAACAAAAACATTTTGTGTTGGCTGAATAACATTATGGTTTCGTGCATTTTGAATTAGTGTCTTTTGAGTTTTTCCATTTTGATCTTTTTCATTTTGACTCATACGTTTTTGATTCTTTTGCCTTATTCTACTTTGATCTAATTGTTTTTGTGTCTTCTGGTTTTGTGTCCTCTGGTTTTTATTTTTTTGATTATGAACTTTTTGATTTTTATATTTTTCTTTTGCGAAATTCACTCTTTGGTTCTTTTTACTATCCAGATCTTGAATAGATGGTTTTCCCAAAAGGGTCTCTTTGGCTTTAAATTTTCTAGTTTTCTCTCCACTCTGCCCAGAATATGTTTCGTCTGTTTCCGGTTTCCTGTGTTCCATCTTCTCTATCTGTTGGACATTAATTTTTCTTACTTTCGGTTCATTATCCTTTTTATTTATCTCCTTTAATAATTTCTCAAAAGTACAGTCTGTCTCTTTACTTTCTTTATATAAAGCATATATTAAAACTACCGCTGCTTCATCCTTATAATCTACTTTATTCATTAGATATTCCATCAGTCTGCTCAATTGCTCTTTTATATTCTCATCCCTGCCCACCAGATGGCATAATAAAATATTCTGAGAGCCGGTATCCAGAAATATATAATTAGGTTCTATAATAAAATCATTCTCTGAAAGCAGATATTCTCCGCTGTTTTGAATGGTTATAAGAATATCTGATACTATTTTTCTTAGTTCATAATAGTTAAGGGATTTATTTTCCCAAATCTCCGCAAGGGATTTTTTAGAAGTTACATCATAATAAAATAAATCCATATTATCAATGGATCTTAACTCTGTTTTTAGTAATCCTGGAATATTATTATGTAAGATCATCCTTGATCCATACGCGGATGACTTGCCTTCTATTCCCTTTAAAACAACAAAATTACTATGCATATCCCTGATATACTCTGCTTGTAACATAAGTCACCTCCCATACGATAGACCCGACTTATTATTCGTTTCATTTATTCAATATTTGCTGTAATTTTTTTAATGTCTCATCTATTACAGGCATTTTATCCGCTACCCCTGAAAATATGCTGAATATCCGGATAAATTCTGCACTGTTTTGTATAGAGGTTTGCTGTGTGACAGTTACCGCAGTACCTCTTTTTGAAAACAAGGGACGGATTCCAGGAAATGGAAGTATCATTTCTCCTTTAATTTCAATGCTTAAATTGGTATGGCTGGCGTCAATATCAATAGAGGTAATGTCAGCTATAAATAATCTGCTTTTCAACTGTTCTTCTAAATAATTGTAGATTTCCTGCTCTTTACTCTGGAGATTGTCCTGTAAGGAGTATAAAATTCCACGATTATAATATGCCTCATAGTCTATGAATCCGGTATTCATATCCGCTTCCCTTTGAATTAAATTCCTGCCTTTTAATAAGGTATCATTCATAACTGCTTCCACCCTATCCTGATCATGCATATAAAACCCTAAATAAATCAATCCTACAATTATGAATATTATAACCGGAAAAAGCAGAGCCATTTCTACCGTATAACTTCCTGATACATAGTAACTTACCCTGGAAGTATTGCTGTCTTGTGCTTGATACCCTTGATTAAACCCGCCTTTCATTAGCTGATAAGTCCTCCCAAATATCCAAGCAGCAAAAAGGGTATAAAGGGTATCGTAACTTTCCTGTTCACCTTACGAAACATAATTAGCCCAATAGAAACGATAGCTGCCCCGAATAAACCATATACAAGTATAAAAGCAAGCCGGTGAAAACCTAATCCGATACCTATAATACTGACGATAAGACCATCTCCTATGCCAATCTGCCCCCTGGTGATGGGATTTAGGATAAGTAATAAAACCCCCAGGCTTAATCCTGCTGCCCGATTCCAAATCGTAATACCGCCTGCCCAAAACGAGTAAGCCATTATGCATAAAAACCCGGCTCCAATTAAAGCTAACTGTATCTTTTTCTTTCGGATGTCCTGCCAACTGCATAGGATTAACCAGATACTAACAATAGCCGTCATGATGTAATCTTTATATAGCATTTCAAAACCCTGCCTTTCTATAATAATATATTATTCCTTCGAACCGCACCGGCTGCATAAACTCCTGTCCCGGATTTCCGAAATTGGAACCGTTAATATAGTACGTTTCAGACCACTGCAACTTAAATTCCAATGATACCGGTCACCGGTATTTGTTATGTATACCGTTTTTAAATCCGGTGGCATTGCACCTTCGCATACATTGCATTTTTTATACTTACCTCCAGAATCATTTCGCAGGGCATCTACCTGACTTAGATTTACTTCTTTTATGGACAGTTTTAAGTAGGTGCAGTCTTTGTATAAGTGATATACGGTGCCGGTCTGGGTTATATATACCATTTGTTCATTCCCATTGGTGGAATCGGGAGAAGAGGTTTTAACAGAAACCTTATGTCCACTCCAACCTCGCAGCCGTACCCGCTGCATCATCGGAATATCCTTAATATGAATGAAAAGCAAGGGAAGTCTGATATCGTAGGTTAAAATAATATCGATGGCCTCCTCTTCATCCATAAATGCAGACAAATTGGTATGAATACCGCTATAACCACCCTTAATACAAAACTGATTTAATAAATTTACATTAAGATAATCCTTCATTTTAATTTTATAGAAAGTACTGTCAATGGTTTTCGCTATAGCTGCTTCTATACTGGATTCTGAGGTATTCTCTTTCAGATTTTTATTATCCTCAGGCTCTTCGGTTTCGTATTCTTTAATATAATCATACACATAAGCATACTTTGCGGTAAAAAATCCTGTTTCAGTAATTGCATTCTGCAGCATTTCCTGCAATCTGATAATCTGCAGAAAATACAAAAAAGCAATCATGATATATATAAAAATCGGTAACACCAGTGCTGCCTCTACCGTTAAGGAACCACAAGCTACCTTTAAATTCTTATTATTCCTTCTCATGGCTTTTCCTCTTTTTATACTGGATAAACAGCCTCTTAGAATGGATTGGGATATCCGTTCCTGAAAAAATGTTTTGGATGATGTTTTCTTGGAGAGAGAAATTGTTTGAAATATTTTTAGTTTTTATAGAAATAAAAGACGAGAACGGATATCCCGATCCATTCTAAACTAGACTGTTGATTGGTAAAATTTATTAAACCTTTTAAGATGATATTTTTTAATTTGAAATTTTATTTAACCTCCATTATATATTTTGTGTTAACTCTTTCATTTACGTTCCTATTTACGTTCCTATTTGCGTTCCTATTTGCGTTCCTATTTGTATTCTTATTTGCATTCTTATTTGCGTTCTTATTTGCGTTCCTATCTGCATTCTTATTATTAAAATTATCATCTCCTTATAATTTTGGTTTAATAGGAATACTCCATAACCACATGATAAACATACTTATAATCTTCATTGCTTAACATCTCTTTAACAAAGGGCAGCTTAATAAATCTGGAATCCATACTATAATCAGCCTTTGTTGAAAAACCAAAGAGGCAGTTTTTTATATAAAAGGTATCCTCATATTTAAGCTGCAGATTCTCCTGAATCAGATCCATTGCCCTAAAACTTTTATTTTCCTGGCTTTCCATAAATAAAAATAACTTGAGATAATCCTGATAGCTTAGCTCCAACACGGTTTTTGTTTCCTTTATTTGATCTGCTTTGGATTTTATAAGTACTTTATTAAGATAAAAAATCTCATGAAGTCCTATCTGTATCTCAACACTCTTTTTAATAAGGGGCAGCGCTTTCCCCTGGAGCAATGCAGAAGCATCAACCAGTGCTTCAGCAAAAGCCCAGACTGTTAATACAATCATTTTCGTTATTTCTACCAATGCTGGAAGCCCTGTAAAACCAACAAATCCAATGGCTAAGGCACGGGCTTCTTCATTGCTTTTCTTATCACTTAACAGGGTTATCATATTCATTACGGTGCGTATCAAAAGAAGACGGGTCAGTACTGCTTTCAAATTCTCATAATCGGTACTTTTACCCATTATAATGTATTCCAGTTCGTAATCGAGAGCTTTTATCTCCTCCTGCAGTTCGTCGATGCTATAGCTTCCAAAATGATCGAATAAATATTCCTGTAATAACAGGAATTTAGCAGCTCCTTCCACACCACTGCCAGCAGTTTCTTTCAAATCAAACCCTTTGGAAAAATCATTCATTAATTCAGAAAACAAACTGCCGCCCCCTGCCAGATCAAGATTTGAGACGGAGGACGAAATATCCTCTGGCTCTTCCCCCGGTTCAATTTTATGTACCGTGGAAGGCAGTTCTTTACCACTTAGCTTTTTATCAGATAGTTGGTTTTTATCTTCAATTAGTAAACCCATAATACCCTCTTCAAGAATTGACCTAATGCCTGAAAAAAAAGAATCGCTTTCTACCGGTTTTTCCAAAGTACTGTAATCAAATTGGAGTTTATCATGACTATAAGCTGTTAATAAACTTCTTATGTGGGTTAGTGCTGTTTCTACATCCTTCCAGGATTCTTTCTCCGTTGTGACGGTTAGTCTTGTATCTGCCTTTATGGCGATTAAGATAGCTTCATTTGCATTTAGAGTAGCTCTCATACCTATAAAATCATATTGTGTAATAGAGTCACTTTGGTTACCCCCGCCTTTATATTTTTCTAATTGGGCTAAATCATCTAATAATCCCTGATAAAATTCCTCCTTCAGCTGTTCTTTATTTTCCGCTAGATACGTTTCATAATTCTCAATCTTTAAAGCGGCTTCTTCCTGCAAGGGAATTAATTCATCTATTATCTCTTGAGCAGCCTTTATGGCAGGCTGGATTCCTTCTACCAGATTATTAAGGTCTTTCATATTATTGTTTAAGGTTGTGATTAAACCTTTTTCGATTTGCTTGTAGGTATCGAATCGATCAATTGCCGCGGCTATAGATTCTTTCAGGGCAGATAACTCTTCCGGGTCTTTTATACTGCTTTGGTCTATTGACAGTAAGCTTTGGTAAGCTGCCTCTGCTTCTTCTTTTTTTGCTGCATTAGAATTGAGGGAGTTGATTGCTTCTTGCGCTTGGTCTATTTTTGGGTTTGGATTACTATAATGACCCATAAGAGAGCTGTATACAAGGTCATTTTGTATGCCAAGATTCGCTTTTGTTATCGGTAATGTAATGATTTTTTTAACAAAATAATTCTGTATTGCTATTTTGCCGTCCCTGTTTACCTTCACGCCTTTCTCATTAATCGTAATACCGTCAATTAAACGCATCAGATTTAATATTCTCTCATCAATCTCATATAAACTTTCTTCGGTTTCTTGTTTTTCTTCCAGAACAGCCTGTGCTTTTTCTGTTTCCTGGGTGTCTAAAAGCTTAGGCAAAAAACCTTCTATTCCACCGCTGATTTCTTTATACTTCATATAAGAAACTGCCTGATTAACAAATAATTCTCCATTAAAATCTGTTAATGTATTGGTTTTATTAATAGCTGCATTGTCTGTATTAATACCATATAGATTAAAAAGCTGATAGGGATTCCCCCCTGAATCTTTAAGATCCTTACCTGGATTAAAGGTATATTCCATATAATTCCTTAATTTAGCTGCTATGACATCCGTATTCAGGTTATCCGTACCATAACTACCCTCCAGCCCAAACAAGTGATATTCCTCTAATAAGGGTCTGTAATATTCACTCAGGACAGAATCCATAGCTGTCTGTAAGGCGCGTTCCGCATATACCTTAGCTCCATTCACTCTGGCTGCTTCTATTGTGGTCATAGTAATAGCCAGAATCAGTAACAATACAAGGCTTAAAAAAACAGTAATGGATCCCTCCTTCTGCTTACACATGTACTTACTCCTATCTGTCTTTCCAAGACATATTGCTTTATTTCGTAATACTATTTATGTCACCGGCAATGGAATCTATTATATTCTTTACGATATCTGTGATTTTTTGCCTGAATATAAGAACTAAGCCAACCAACAGTACTAAAATTAAAATAATTTCAACAATTGCAATACCTTCTTCTTCCTTAATAAATTCTTTTATCAGGTTCATAATTTTACCTCATGTATATTGCAAGTCACTTTGCAACACTGCCATAATTAAAATGCTGAAAGATTATTGCTGGATTATTGCTGGCAGTCTTTCTATGTTTTATTTTCTTTCAGCTTTGTGTTATTTTCTTTCCCTATGTGTTATTTTCTATCACTATGTAATTCTAATCTTTTATCCATATGTTCTGGTAATAAAAATTGCCTCATGATTTATATTTGAAAGGAAATTAATGCAGGAACCATAATAACCGCCAATACCAGCAATAACATTAGTATCATGGGAAATAGTAGTTTTGTACCGGCTTCTTCTCCCATTCGTTTTGCAAGCTCTTTCCTTTCTTCAAAAGCTTCTGCCGCTTCCAGCTCCAGTTGGCTTAACAGACCAGAAGAACCTTTTTTTACGTTTTGGGCAAGTAAGGAACTAAACCGCAGATAGGGTATTAATTTTACTCTTCGTCCAAATCTTTCATAGGCGGTTATTTCAGAAGTTCCTAACATTAATTCTCCATAGGTAATGACCATTTCCTCATAAGCATACCGTTTTTTCCCTCCTTTCTCCTTATAATCCTTTGAGATTTTATTCCAGGCATTAGAAAAAGACATGCCGGCTCCGACTAGCAGCGTAAATTTATTAATGATCTCCGGATAATCCAATAGCATTTCCCGGTTTCTTTTTTCAACCTTACCATATAGGTCCCGGTCCATTAAAAAATATAATAGAATCGCTGCTATTACACCAAATATCAGAAGCATTCCACCTGTATTATTTTCATTTTCCGCCCAGGAGACCCTCTGTTGATTCAGGGAATCCGGTAAAGGCAACTTGTCCTGCATTTTTGAAGCTTTATCCGCGGCACTAAGTGCTTCGGTCAGACTTTTTCTTGTAAGTTCTTCCCTGGTATATACCTTTGGCAGTACCTTAAAATACCTGGTATATTCTTCTTCCATATCCTGATATATAAGCTTTGCGGTGATTGGTATAAGTACGCCTTCGCCTAACTCTTCATTATGCACCTTCCCTTCTGTATCAATTATTTCACTATTATCACTGGTCCAAGTAACTGATACCCTGGTATCCGGTATTTTAGTAATAAATTTAAGATCTGACAGAACATGCTCTGGGGATTGATTATTGTTTAGTAGATGAGCATCAATATAGTCTTTCGCATGCTGAAACTGTTTCCTGATTTCTGCTTCGTCATACTGTTTTTCTTCCAACTCAATATGTATCTCTTCTTCCAGAACCGAGGTATCCTTTTCAGATACATTTACTTTTAAATCAACCGATTTTGAGCCTTGCTCATAACCAGGTCTTAACAGATAGTTTCCCTCCAAAAGCTGTTTATTCTGAAAAGACTGTACACCGCTTATTAATCCAAAGAAATTGGCTGCAAATATGATAAGGGCTGCTACGACTACTTTATTGCATAGATAAAGTCTTTTAACAATCTCCATCTGTTCCCCTACATAAACTGCTTTTAAGGGTTCTTCTAGGTGATTGGAGGACTTTTTTTTATAAAGTCCAAACTTATCCATAAGGTAAAAACCGAACGGATACAAAGCTTTAAAATGGTACTCTTTTTCATCAAGGCTGTTAACAACATCTATTTGGTACTTTTTAGATAGTAACCAAAGTATCACGAATGCAATTAATAAAACTAAATTTAATAAGACCATCTAACCTCCCTTTTTAAGAATACATACAACCACTTACCCTTAAACTTCAATATTAATAATCTTTCTAGTCAATTGATAAACCCCTAAATACAAAATCAATATAATCGTCATAAATATAACCCCAAACAGATTATGATATAACGGTTCCAAAAAATCTGATGAAAACATCCGAAGATAAATAATAATAAAGATGGGTATCAGACTCATGATATTAGCTTCAAATTTCTTCCCGGTAATTAATGTAACTACTTCCCTTTTCACCTCTAGCTTGTCATTCATACTATTACCTGTCGTCCGTATAATTTTAATAATATCCCCGCCAGTTCGTTTTGCTGTTGCAAAAACTTCTGCAAAATTGATTACATCCTCAACACTGCTTCGATTGGCAAAATCGTTTAACGCCTCTTCCACTGTCCGGTTCATATTAATCTGTTTTACAATTCCTTCAAACTCCTGAACAATTAAGGCCTCCTCAGAGTACATAAGCTTTAAATCGGTAACAGCCTGGCTAAAAGCATTTTCTATGGAATAACCCGCATTTAATGCTGCCGACAAACTGGACAATCCATCCCGGAATTCCAGATTCAACTGCCATTTTCTATCCTTTATGAGCTGTTTTCTTTTTATATGTACATGGACAAATCCATAGATGGTTAATAAGAAAACCCCTGCTAGATCGGCATAAAATAAATAGCCGATAAACCCACCAAAAGCAGCTCCCTGGAGGAAATAACCCATCCATTCTTTGTTGGAATAATGATATATACTATAATTGATTATCACAGAATTCCCGCCTTACTTAATTTTGATAAATTAATTAATTCATTATTGGTTTTTTGCAGTTTCCCCAGTACGCTGCCATTCTCATCTTCTCCTTCTTCTTTAAATACATAGAGTTTGTTAACTTCAATTTCTCCATCCATGCAGTCAAGGACTTCCGAGATTTCGAGGACTTTTCTGCTTTTATCCCTTAGCCTTCCTAAATGTACAATAATATCAATTGCAGAGGCTATCTGCTTTCTGACTGCCATAAGGGGGATATCGGTTCCCATTAGCACCAGTGTTTCCAAACGATTTAGCATATCAATTGTTGAGTTGGCATGTCCTGTGGACATGGAGCCGTCATGACCGCTATTCATAGCCTGCAGCATATCGATTGCGGCGGCGTCTCTGACTTCCCCGACGATTATTCTGTTCGGCCGCATACGTAGGCTTGCCTTAATCAAATCCCTTATGGTAACCGCATTCTTACCTTCTACATTGGCATTCCGGGCTTCCAGTTTCACAAGATTGGGTATGGACCTGATCTGGAGTTCGGCAGAGTCTTCTATCGTAATGACTCTTTCATCCTTTGGAATGAAGTTGGATAGTACATTTAAAAAAGTGGTTTTGCCAGAACCTGTTCCTCCGCTGATAAATATGTTATACCCTGCAATTACCAGCTCCTCTAAAAACCTGGAGACTTCTATGGTTACTGCTCCAATTTGGATTAGTTTATCAATTGTAATTGGATTGTCCGGAAACTTTCGGATGGTAACTACGGGTCCTTCCAGCGCCACAGGGGGAAGTACAATATTAACCCTGGACCCATCCGGCAGTCTGGCATCTACAATGGGACTAGCCTCATTAATGATACGGTTTGACTTGGATACAATCTGCTGGACCACATCCTCTAATTTCTTCTCCGATTCAAACTGCTTAATCCAGGGTCTGATCGCACCGTTCTGCTCAATAAATATATTTTTAGCACCGTTAATCATAATTTCTGTAATAGACGTATCCTCCACCAGTTCCTGTAGGATATCAAGTCTTCTTATAGAGTTAAAAATGTCTTTTCTAAGCCTTCTTTTATCCTGCATACTGATATAGCTCGTCCTGCTTTTATTTAAAAGAATTTCATCTATTACCTCAAGTATTTCTTCATCTTCTAATTCTTTTGATAAATCAATTTCCCTTATAACCAATTCCTGAAGTTCTTGCTTTTGATCATCCATACCAACCTCTCATTTTATAATATACTCTGCTGCCAGACTTAAATTACCGGTTTCAAACTCAAAATTCTCCGCAGTAACAGCTTGTAAATTAATCTTTATCTCATCTGTAACCGGTACCAGGATAAGTTTCTCTGCTATCTCCTCATTTCCCGACCATTCCAGCTGCTCTTTAAAATTATCAGCTTTCCACTGTTCCCAGTAACCCTGCCCTAAGAGAAGCAGTAATCTGGTGCTGTTTTTAAAAACTTCCAACCCAGCTTGAAAATAACTGCCAACATCAAATACGATAACTTCATACTTCGTGTTTTGCAGAATAATATTCAGCCAATGGACGATATCTTCCGGTAGCAGTTCATATAAATCCGGACCAAAGGTTACCCCCTCCATAGAAGCAAGAGTTTCGTGATTCGTTATATATTCATACATTTTGGCGGTCATATTGGGATTGTTCTGTTTAAGAAAATAGATAAATTCAGATAGGCTTTTATCTGTCTTATAGCCTGATATAGCGGGTAGAATCGGTAAGATGTTTAAATTAATATATAAGGTCCTTCTTAAGAAGGAGTATTGCTTTGCCAGAGCATATGCAAATAACTGGGATACGATATCATCACCTACCGAAAATACACTGATGATTTCTGCATAGCGCCCTGAAGTATTATTAAGTTTTGGCTGGGTATCGTTTAGAGGAAAAAAGCCAAACAGCTCTTTTAAGACAACTTCTGCAGATTGATACTTATAAATAATCGGTACATTATCCTTGGATCCAGAGTAATCTGTCTCAGATAAAATACAAATATGTTTTATATTATCACAATTATAAGCCTCTTCTGCCAATTCTTCCTGTATCAGTAAAATATACACCGTACTTTGTTTTAAATATGCTTTAAGGCTTTCCATATTAGTAAAAACACATACCTGAAACTGCTTTTTTTGTTTTCTTTTTATATATTCCATCAGATGATTGGCATACTCTGCTTCCCTGTCGCAAACAGCTAATGTATTGTTCATTTTCCACCCCCTTTCCTTTTATAATCTGCTTTGTAGTCAGGGGTTAGTAAATCCCCAGAATAACCTGCAACAGTACTGCGCCTAAAATAGGAATAGAAAAATGTATAACCCCTTTATTCCCGTCTCTTTTCCTATCATAATAAGGTTTTATTCCTTCTCTGGTTTTTTCCTGACCCGTAAAATTGGAGATAACAGTTTGAATATAGCAAAAAAGATAATGGAATCGATAAAATACTTGTCTGTATCTTATAAGATAAATAAGTGACATAACTGCTCCGATTATAAAAGCAGCTGCAATAGACTTAAACACATAGATAATGCCCATATAACTTCCGATAACGGAAAGAAGTTTAATATCCCCCGCCCCTAAGGCTTTTATTATAAATAAAGGAAACAAAATCACGATAGGCATAATCATTCCAAAAAAACATAAACTTATACCAGCCTGACCATGCTCATAATATTGAAAAATGAATCCGGTAAACACTCCGGTCAGAATTAAATAATTGCTGATTTTATAGGATTTTAAATCCATTATTACAGCCAATAGAAGCAGGCAGACAAGGCAAGTCATTTTTAAACTGATGGACCTCACCTCACAGATTTTTAAGATAACGTTATCTTACACCCTGTTTTTATTTTTTTCAACCAAAATTATGTAATTTTTGTATTTTCATTACTTATACCAAATTATATACTTTTTTTTATTTATTTTTACGTTCAAATTAATATAGTCATACATGGCATAGTACACAATAAATTTCACTATTTTTAGTGCTTTTAACATAAATTATATAACATAATCTTCAGATTTTTATTAATAAAAGACTTCCATTATATGCTTATAATCATAACTAATTTATAAAAAATGTTTACTAATAAAAAAGAATAGTAATACCTATAATAATAAGCATCCTAATTCTTTTTCAACTAAATAATCTAAACCTGAGTTAATCTTTTTAATTACTAACTGTCCATAAGTAGTCGTAGCAATAAATTCTTTCACGTCCATTTTCATTTTTATTCTATCATCGTTATCAAATCCATAAATATTTTTATTCAATATTATATCTATATTTTCAAAATCTTTTGCTGTTCTATTTTGCCAAGAAGAACTATATTGCTCTATTATCCCCTTAAAACTTTTATCAGTTAAAGTAACCTTTAGAGGTTTAAAAGAAGCTGTTACTATTCAAAATGCAAAGTTATGAGATATTCTCTATGTAAAATAATAAAACGCTGCCACACCATAAACCAGCAAAAATCCCGGCAGACCAAGCAGCCCTATGACAAGTGCAGTTAACCCGTTGGTTCCGACTCCTAAAGCCAAATGAAAATTTGATAATAAGCTGTTAAGCAGATAGATACCAAGTAATCCGGAAAAGATACGAAGACCAAAATTAACTAGTAAATCAAAACGGTGCTTAATTAATCCAAATGCAATTAAAGCAATACAAATTATAATGATAACCACGAATATCTGACTTTCCATCGTTTCCTCCTTTTAATATTTTAGGTAAATTTTTCTATAAATTAGTATATTCTAGTAACAGCCTGACTATACTATATTTATAATAATTCTTATTTTAGCCTGCTATCAGGTAGATTGGAGCATGAATGAAGTTGTTTTCAAAGACGAAAAAGAAGCAAAATGATGCATTGCTGGGCGAAATTAAAAAGACAAAGCTTGCTCTGGAATCCGCATATTCTAATTTTGAAAACGTAATTGATCCTGATTTAATTGACTGCTATATTTATGAAGTAAACGCCATTCAAAAAAGATATAAATTTCTCCTAAAGCAAGCAAAAGAAATGGATAACGATTACTCCATCATATAATCAGAATTTTCAGGAAAAGTAACGGCTCTTAAGCCAGCATTTGCCGTATATTTTACATTGCATCTAATCAAAAAGATACACCCCCAAAAAAAATAATAAAAGAAGAAATACTATGGAAAAAAATAAAGCCGGTAAAGACTTTTTCAGTCTTTTACCGGCTTTTAAACTATCTCCAAACGAATTCTATCTACGCCTTATACCCTCTGCTTTGTTCATTCGCATTAAGATATGTCTCATTCAAAACACCTCTGCCATAGGTAAGTCCAGCATATAGTTGCTGGGTATTTTGCATAACCGGTCCCGATAAATCCTCCTTAACAGTACCTTTAAACCCTTCTAATAAAACCTTAAGTACAGCTTCTGCTTCCTCCAGTATATCGGCGTTTTTCTGAAAAACAGCAGTCACCAAAGACTTATTGATAAAAATATACAGGCTCATAAGCTGATAGGAAAGTTCATAGCGGTAATTAAGCGTTGCCATCAATTCATTGAGAAACCGCTGCGCATGTTTTAATTCCTGCTCAAATTTTACGGTATCCTCCTTGTTATAACAGGTCTTCGCACAATCAATGTCAGTCAGAATCACTTCATACATAATAACCACCAGTTCCGTTCTGGAGGCCTGTGTTACCCTGGCCGCAAAAGCCTTCATCATATCCTTTTCCATCTATATACCAATGCCTTTCTGTATTAACTTACTAAGAACTATCAGCCTTGTAATAATGTCAATATAGACTGTGGTCTTTGATTGGCTTGTGCAAGCATAGAAGTACCTGCCTGAGACAAAACATTTTTCTGGGTATAATTCGCCATTTCCTTTGCCATATCTACGTCTTCGATACGGGATAAAGCTTCTGTCATATTCTCAGAGGTAGTATCCAGATTTGATATAGCATGTTCCAGACGGTTCTGATAAGCACCCAGTTTCGCACGGATTCCGGTTACTTTTGTATTGGCGTCCTCAAACTGGGTTATGGCTTTCTGGGCTCCCTCATCGGTGCAGACATTGGCACTGTCAATACCTAAGGTAGAAGGATCTACTTTGGGTATACGTACTTTCATAAGCTGATTTTCATTCGCTCCAATCTGTAGTTTCATAGGACCCGCATCTAAAACGGTTGTATTAGTAACACCCGTACCAGCCGAGGAGCCTGGCTGTGCATCATATACCATCTCAAAATCATTATTATCAGTAACCTTTACCAGATTTCCCTCTACGGATACGGTAGCTGTTGAAGAAAATCCTGCCCCTAATGTAGCCTTGGCATCTGTGCCTGCAGTTGCAGTAACTGTCGTAATTCCAAGTGCAGTTTTTAAACTTGCATTATCACAATAAATATTGATAGATTCATCACTGCCGTAACCTTTTGATACAAATACCAGTGCTGTATTATCAGCCAGAGCAACCGCAGAGTATCCGGCAGTATCCGGGGAAGCAATTACCTGTGCCGGAGTCGGAGCCGTCAGATTATTTGTAGTAAATACCTTAACGTTGGCAGTGTCACAGGTATTACGGATTTTCTCGAATACCTCTTCCATGGTATCCCCTGCCTCAATTTTCACTTCGTTTCCATTAATATTAATGGTTCCGGCCTCAGCATCCGTTATGATATGGTCTTTATCAATTGTAGCCGCACCGGTAGCTACGGCTTTCTTTGCTTCATCTGTTACCGTTATTGTGTACTTTCCAGGCTCCACCTGATCCGATAAGGACACCAGCTTTACTGCAGAATTATCGGAATAGGACATATTATCAAGATTTCCATCCAGTAAGGTTTTTGTATTAAACTCCGTGGTAGTGGAAATTCTTTTAATTTCCTCCTGTAACTGGTCAATTTCACTCTGTACAGACTTTCTGTCCTCCAGGGTATTGGTTCCGTTGGCAGCCTGAACTGCTAATTCCCTCATTCTTTGCAGCATAGAGTTTACTTCGTTTAAGGCACCTTCCGCTGTTTGAATAATTGAGATACCATCGGAGGAGTTTCTGGAGGCTTGATCAAGACCTGCTATCTGGGTCTTCATTTTTTGGGAAATAGCCATGCCCGCTGCATCATCGGCGGCACGGTTAATACGAAAACCTGAGGACAATTTCTCCAGGCTTTTATCCAGGGCATTATTTGTTTTGGCTAACTGATTGTTTGATTTTAATGCTGAAATATTATGGTTAATTCTCATATCTGACTCCTATCTGTTCTTCACGGTTTATATGCATCTTGTTCCATCTGTTTTATGTGTACCAAAAATGTTTTAGCAAGGCTGTATAACGTACCTGTTGAGACCTCATCTGTCTCCGTATTCTCACTTTCTTTTACTTCTCTATCCGTTTTATAATTTGTATATCGGTAAGTATCTGATAATTTATTACCTATTCCATAATTTAATTGTTTGATTTCAACCCCCAAACCGGTAACTGCTTCTCTTAAAGCCTGACTATTATTTCGGATTTCATTCAGCCCCTGGCGGTTATCAGAAGTTATCAGAGCATTTAACCCCTTATCCCTGACGGAAAGATTAACCGTAATATTTCCCAGTGTTTGTGAATCGAAGGTAATATTAACTTTTCCGGTTTCTCCTGTATTCTTTAACACGGTAACATTAACATTGGTAATATCCTCTCCAACCGCAAGAGGAATTTCATAACTTTCCTTACTGGCCATGGTAGTAAGAAAAGACATCCCATAATTAATCCGCTGCAAGGTGGCAATATCCTGGGAAGTAATTACCGGGTTTGCATACATTTGATTCAAGAGCTTCGTTACATCCTGTTCTACTACTTTATATTGCTCTTTCATACTGGCCGGACTCTTTAAAGCATCGATAAGCCCCTCTGAAATATTTGATAAATCCTGCGTCGCCTGGTTCGAACTTTCTAGTTCACCATTATCAATACCTGCATAATTATTTCCTAGGGTATCTCTGCCAGTATTTTTGATATCCTCTCCTTTGGTATCATTTACGCTATTTCCCTTAAACAGACGGTCTAACTGCTTATAAAATGATTTGTCTGTACTTAGTAAATCCTTGGCAGCCTGTATATTCGGAAGGCTTGCCGGAACCTCATAAGAATTTAGGAGCTTTAGAGCGCTGTCGGACTGGTTCATTATTTCCTGGTAATCCTCTAGTTTCTGACTCCAGTACCTGCTGTCTGTATCAGCATTTTCCGTAGTAACGTTAAGTCCCTCCTTAAGTGCCTCGACAGACATGGTTAATATCTCTTCGGTATTACCAAGCTTATTCAGCTTATCCGGCGTTATTTCTTCCATAATATCTTTTAATAACCGATTCGTATAGTTGAATTTTTCCGTGTGTTTACCGGGTATCTCACTGGAATCATCCGTTTGTCCGGATTGCTTAAAGACAGTATTTAACTGCTCCGTTATACTCTCTCTGGAATAGGAAAGCTCTGTGAGGGAACCAAAACCGTCATCCACCGCCGTATCCACACCGCCGCTTTTAAAGGTTCTGACTGCGGTCAGGAGGTTTTGCATGGTTACCTCTTTATCCGCTTTTAATACGGAACCTAGCGCTGCTCCGTCTGTTTTCTCTACTGTATTTAATAAACGGTAAATTCCGATATAAGATTTTTTTTCATCTTCCGTGATACTTTTACTTTTTTCCAGCTTCCATAAATATTTACTGTATTTTTCATCTTCTGTGATTCCCAATTCACTTTGTATGCCTTCTATCTGCTGGTTTAGTTCTTCAATAGGCATATTAAGGGGATTAATTCCCTTTTTAATTAATTCTACCGCAACTGCCGGTTTAAAATTTTTCATCAACTGGTTCACTTGTTCATCATAGGACTTAACCGCCAATATATTGTCTTCCGTAATATTCATTCCGTTGTAACCTAAGATACGGACTGCTCTTTCATTAGCCTGGGTGGTTTCAAGCTTCATATCCTCTAATATAGTATCTACATTACGAAATGCTTTGGTTATGGAATCCCCCATATCAGCCCTGGGTTTTGTCATTAGGGTTTCATAAGCTTCACCCGCTTTACTCAAGTTGTCTTTTAACTCGGTACCTGCACTGACAAGACTGTTTACTGTTTCTAAATTACGGCCGGAAAGGGTACTTCCAAGAATATAGCTGGGTATGCTTTTTAATTCTTTTACACTTTCTAAACTATTCTTTAAGGTCTTAATATTCTCCCCGTTAACCTGGGCGCTTCCTTCTTTTAAAAGATTTTTATAATATCTGTCTTCTACCTCTTTTAAACCATCCACCAGTTTGCTAAGAGCATCTGTATCCAGTCTGAAGCCTTTTTTTATTAACTGCTGACCGGACTCTAAAGTCATCTTAAGACGGATCTCTTCCAACTGTCTTCTTACCGTTATCGTCTTAATATCGATCTCTGAGGAATCCTCCTCCTTCGCTTCTTTTAAGAGTGCTTCGGTCTCTACAGGTTTCCCGGACTGTTTGGCTACATTATCTTTAAGCTGCTGCCTGGCTTTTTGTAATTCTTTTAAGTTAATCTGGTTTAGATCAAGGTCTTTTACAACCGCTTTTACGTCATCCTCCGATATCTCAGAAAATGCCTTAATGGCTTCCCCTGCCCTGTCCAAATCAGCCGTCCCGAGAGAGGCTGTTTCCGGATTTTTACCGGCAGCAAATGCTTTCACTGCTTTATCTAATATTACAGCTTCCTCTGCCTTATTCTTTAACTGCTTTAAATCCCGATACGCCCAAAGTGTGTCTTCTGTCAAGGGTAACTGATTATTTAATAGCCATTTGGCTGACTGTATCGTCTCATTATCTGGTTTTAGACCTGCTTTTTCTATTATTTCATTTACCTGTCCATAAAGGCTCTTAAAATCCTGCTCAGATATCTCATTCTTTGCATGAAAGCTGCCGGTATACTGGGCTTTATATAAATTTTCAATGGTAGGTTCTAAATTGTTCTTAATTAAATAAATCATGGATTTGTCAGAAAAATTATAGGCACTAGTTGCCAGCTCCATGGCAGTAGCTATTTTGGCAATATTAGCAGGCGTTACCGGCAACCCCGTTTCTATTAACTTTTGAACGATCTTTTCCGTTTTAGTACCATGGTCAGTCATATTCTGTATGTCTTCCGTTTTTTTATCTAAAATTTCTTTTTGCTTTGTGATACCGGTCTCTTTTTCTTCTCTTTGATTTTTAACCCGGTCTAAGGCTCTGGCTAACCGTTCTTTGTCATATTTCTCCAGGGAGATACCCTCGTCATGAATCGACTTATAGTCCTCCTCTGTCATACGGTCCGATGTAGTATCCTGTTGTTTATCCTGAGAAGAGTCTTCTTCCTTATCTTTCTCTTCTGTCTTATTTAGCAGGTCCTCCTGGGCATAGGTAGTATAACCTGTATCATTGACAGCCGGTATAGTTTCGGTCCCAGTATTGTTTTTCACACTCAGATTGCTGGTTTCTTCTTTTGGTACCGGGCTGGTCGCTTGCTCTTGTACTAAAAGATTTCCATTCCCATACACTCCATTAATATTCATCGATTTCACTCTCTCTTTTACCGGAATTGCTTTCCTTTTATTAAAACATATTTCGGCAGATACGCAGAAAAGCTTTAATGAAACTTTTCTTCTGGCTGCCGTTACCAGCAGGTCCTGTTTTTATTTTACAGGGGCTGTTGCAAAATATAATCCTTATTTTCTCCCAGGTAATTTAGTCTTTGATTTGCGACAGCCTCATAAAATAAAAATATACCCTGAACCTTACAATTATCTGTATGGTTCAGGGCATCTATAATGATATACTCCCCAGTATTCATCGGTTACATTACATTAAGCCTTTTTCTTACTTCTTAAATCAGAAACTGCTTTTGGTTCTCTTGCCTGGTAAACTCCATACTGAGATGCAGTTCCACCAGCTGTCATAGCACTCTTGTAACCAAGCTTTGCTATGGCATTTAGTAAAGATTTTTTTACCTTCATATTAATACAGCTCCTTTCTTTTATTTACCTCAATTAACATTAACATGGCAACCATCACCAATGTCAGTGTTAATGTAGCAGCAAATTCTTTCGCAATAAAATACAATACTATAGCTACAGCTGTCCAGCAGATACTAATTACGATGCTGATTTTCCGATACTTAATTTTATCCGAATCCAGTAACTTTTTATGGTTATTCTCAATCGGCGCATATTCAAGAATACATCCGACATAAATAGCCATAAAGACCAGTAAATAAGCCAGTGATATTGTAGGAAGTAATAATCTGGATATCAACAAGGTTACTAAAAGCACGGATGCAAATGTCAGATTACATTTTAAATAAGTACTGGCGTGATAACCTCCTGAATAGGACCTGGTTACTACAAATACCACATAAAACAGCATCGCATGGAAAAATTGATTTAGCAATAAGCCTAAAACCACCACAATAGTAAAATTAATAAGATTAGAAAAAAAAATTTCAAAACCGTATATGTAAATATCCTTTTCTTCATGCCGTATTATATCATTAATGCATAAAAAATCAGCTATCTTCACAGCAACTCGATTGGCCAATATACCCCCTCCTAATGCTTAAGCATTGTTTTGGATTGCCTTAAGTTCACTTAGATGATAACTGATTTGATTGGTTTTTTCAATAGGCTGCGCACGTTTGGTCAAGCATACGGCACGTTTGGTATACCTTCATTTTCCGTACTGTATTTAAGCCAAATATCTACAGTAAAATACTGGTTTTTTTCATAAATATTAATCATTCCGTTATGTTTATTCACAATATCTTTTATGCTTAAACTTCCAACTCCATGCTGGAGTTTATCTTTTTTTGTAGTATGCAGATGAGGATTTTTATTGAGAACAGATTCCTTTATATAATTACTGATGAGAATAACGATATAACCTCTTTCATTATATATATTTAAGGATATCTTTCTTTCCTCCTTTAATTTCATACTAGCTTCAATTGCATTATCCAAAAGATTGGCAAGCAATATACTTAAATCCAGTTCCGGCAACAGTTCTATGCTTCCGGTTATTTCATAATGTAACGCAATATTGTTTTTCTTGCATACAGCGAGCTTGGAATTGATTACCGCATTGACTGCATCACTTTTTGTAAGGACAATCTGAGTACCGAAGCTTATTTTGCTTTCCATAAGAGTACTTAAATAGTTTTCCGCTTCCGACTCTTTTCCGTTATGCAATAGGGTTACCGCGCATTCAATATAATTTTTCATATCATGACGGAGCTTACGGATTTCTTCATAAGACTGTTTCATGCCAATAAGATTTTTTTCCTGCTCCTTAAGACGTAATTCCATTAAGGAATATTTAAGTCGTTCTTTATTTTTTGCACTTATCTTAACAAATATATAGTAACATAATACATTAATTAAGATTAAACACAGTAAAATCAGTATACCATAAGAGCCATTCTGCTTTGTATTAGGACTTGTTATTAATATTTCAAAAACCAATACACCTGCAGCAAATGAAGTAATAAATACACTTAATATTGCAATCCATTCCATAATGGATAAAGAAAACTTGTTATTCTTTTGTAGACGTAAAAGCATACGTGTTAAAAAGAAATAACTAGACTGAGCCATAATCAGTACAATGAAACGGTTGATTCCCGGTTTCGTAATCAAATTCGTTACCTCAAGCGGAGAAATATAACTGATTAAGGTCAGTACTGATATTCCGGTAATCATTTTCAAGCCGTTATCGATGCAGGCTATTACTATTTTTTCGTATATAGAACCATTTAAAAAGAAGATGCCGTATAAAACAACGATTCCCGGATAAATAAGACCAGCCACTCCTTCAAAAATGGTAATACGATTCATAATTAAAGTTGCTCCGAACTGGACTCCAAACGCTGCCATAAAACCGATGTATCTGCTTTGGCCTTCTCTTTTAAACCCTAAGTACCTGGAAACAAACTCCGTGGAAACAAAACACTGTATAAACGTTGCCAGATACTCTATTAACAACCACATCATCACTGCGTACCTCTTGAGAATAATTGAAGCTTTTGTTTTACCGCCTCTGAACGATAGCGGCTTAAAGGAACCATTTCTTTATTATTTAATATCACTTTTGTCTTGTCTATGGAAAAAATATACCGGTAATTTACAAGAAAACCACTATGCACCCGTATAAAACCATAACCCTCCAATTCTTTTTCCATTATTTTTAAATTACTCTTAATACGGTACTTTTCATCCTGGATATAAAGAAAAATATCATGCTTATAACTTTCCACATACATAATTTCCGTTATTCTAATCTGCGTGGAGGAGTTGTTAAAGCTCACTGTAATATACTGATTTTCGCTTCTTAATTTTTTAACGATTGCTTCAATTGCCTCGGGGAGTTCCTCCCTTAAGTGAGTTTTCCGGATAAAACGAAACGGTCTGTAACGGAGTGAATGAAATACCAGATCATCCCGATTTGTTATAAATATAATAATTACAAAAGGATTCGATGCCCTTATTGTCTCAGCCACTTCGATCCCGCTGATTCCAGGCATTTCTATATCCAAAAATAATACATCAAAAGGAATATTGGAGTTTTCCTCCAGTAAATTTGTTCCATCCATAAAAGAATTTATATTAATTTCACTGCCTGATTTTCTAAATTGTGTAGCTATCTGATTCACCATATCTTCCAAGAATATGATTTCATCATCGCATACTGCTATTTGCACAACCATCCTGGGATTCCCATCCTTTAACTTTCGCTGTTGTAATAGTTACTTATTGTTCTATCGTTTTGTATATAACTTATTGTCCCATTTTTTGCAATTAATTTCCTAAAAGATATAAAATAAGACTAACCAAATATGCACCCCGAATACCAAGTACATGTATTAGTTAGTCTTACTTTATAATAGCTTCTGCCCTCTCACGTTCCCCAACGCGCTTACTTCCTCTAGTACAATACCTTCTTGTATCGACTTATTAAATGATATCAGTTTTTGTAGGATTTGTCAATAGATTGATAATTTTTTTTTATTATTTAGTAATATCGCCAAGTAAATTTTTACAATTCGAAGAATCCCTTTATTAGTTTTTCAAGATGCTCCTGGTCTTTCGTTCCCATTAATTCCCTGGATGAGTGCATTCCAAGCAAGGGGACCCCAAGATCTACCGTTTTCATTGGTAACCAGGAAGAAATCATTGGACCTAAGGTCATACCACCGGGCATATCCGAACGGTTTACAAACTTCTGATAGGGCACCTCACATAACTGACAGATTTGCTGGGCAACTGCTATTGCTTCCGTATCATAGGTGTATTTTTGATTACTGTCTATCTTAAATACGACTCCGCCGTTTAATTTGGTATAATTAACAGGATCATATTTTTCCGGCCGGTTTGGATGGACTCCATGAGCCACGTCAACAGATAATAAAATACCCTCAGAAACATCTTCATAAAGACTGGTTCTTTTATCTACTAAAAGCCCTTCATAAATCTTCTCCAGCATAATAGTTAAAAGAGCGGAATCCGCACCTTGCTTACTTCGGCTTCCAATCTCCTCATTGTCATATAACGCAATGAAATTAATGCCTTCCCTGCGCCGTCCATGAATAATACCTTTTAACAGCGCCCACACGGAGGTTAAGTTATCAAGTCTAGGACAGGATATGAAGTCTTCCTCCATTCCAATTAAACTTCCCTCTTCTGCATTATATATGTACAAATCGTAATCCAGAATCTCCTCGGTATTCACCTCTAATTCTTTGGCTAAGTAGGTGATAAAGAAATTATTTTTATTAAGGCTTTCCTTTAAGGTAGCAATGACAGGAATCGTATCTGTCTGTTTATTCAGTTCCACCCCTTTATTAACCTCTCTGTTAATATGAATCGCCAGATTAGGTATGGTCAGAAGAGGTTTTTTAAAGTCAATTAACCTCATCTCGGGATGAAAAGGATCTTTACTTTTTAAGGCTACCCTTCCTGCAATGGATAAGGGTCTATCCATCCAGGTATTTAAAATAGGACCGCCGTAAACTTCGGTATTTAGTTTGCAGTAAGCACCTGCCGTCATCTCAGCATTGGGTTTTAAGCGGAAGCCGGGATGATCGGTATGGGCGGCCGCTATGCGAAGGTTTTGTCCGGTTTTCCAATCCTCACCTATGGTAAAGGCAAACAGGGAAGTTCCATATGGTTTAATATAATATGCACCGCCTGCCTTAAGCTTCCAGCTCTCCTTCATTTTAACTTCCTCAAAACCGGCTTCTTTTAAGGTTCTTATCCCTTCCTCCACGACCTGGTAGGGTGCGGTTGCGGCTTTGATATAGGAAAGTAATTCTAACGCAATCGTATTATGACTCATGTTTATACCCCTTGCATACCGCAAGTTCACTTGCGATACTGCCACATAATAAAAGGCGAAACGAGTTTCACCGGTTGAAAGAATCGTATTGTGGCACCTTTCAATTCTTAGATTTTCTTTCAACCCTTACCTCTTTTGTTATAGACATACTTATGAATATTATAGTCTATGGTATCAAAATAAACAATAGAGGAATTTAAGATAGTCATGTAATGGTATTGTAGAAAAATTATCAAGGGGGCGGCAGTAACCTGGCCGGCTTGTAATTTTTTTGTAGGGAAAGGTTCCTCCTGTCACTAAAACTTGGTGAACTGCTTAAAGCAGGAGGAAATGAGCAAAACTCACTTCGTTCAAACAGTTGCTCTTTTCCTCCTTGGCGCAGTGCACCAAGTTTAAGTTCCAGGGGAACCTTTCCAATACAAAAAAATTACAAGCCGGCCAGGTTACTGCCTTAGTTCTTGGTGATATTTTTTCCCGCTTTTGGTATATAAAGTTATCAATAATACTAGTGGTTACTTAATTATACAATTTTATATAATAATGTCGCGGTCAAAAGGTCATTTTGCAAATGGTCTTTTGTAAATTGCAGAATAGAAGTAAATCGAAAACTTCTTATAGAACATGCAAATGCTATTTTTTTTTGTATATTTAGCATAGAAATTCTTGATTTTTACCTTTTTTGACCCGACATCATATAATAAAATTATTAAATTTATACCAATAAAAAAATATTTAACTCATATTCAATAACGAGTAACAATTAGTATTACTTCTTTATCTTGACGTAATTGCCTGACTACTATATGCTAAATATGGTAATAAAATATTCGATATAACTAGTAAAAAATTCTGATGAAAGGCAGGTGTCTTTTATGAATCAGCTTTTATTCCAGGACACATGCACAAAAATAATAGACAGTAAACGGGAAGGCAGCGGTATTGGTACCCTTAGTGAAAAAACGATACATGCAATCTTAAAAAATTATCTGGTAGCAGACCAATCCTGCCATGAGATTAAAGTGGAAAACTTTTATGCTGATATTGTTGATGAGAATGGTATTATTGAAATCCAAACCAGAAATTTTGATAAACTTAGAAGAAAACTGGATGTTTTTTTGGACTTATCTCCTGTTACTATCGTATATCCCATTCCTCACACCAAATGGCTGCGATGGATTAATGAGGAAACCGGCGAAATAAGTCCGCCCCGTAAATCACCAAAGACCGGAACTCCCTATATGATATTTCCTGAATTATATAAGATTAAAAGTTATCTTTTAAATCCTAATCTGCGATTACATATTATACTTATGGACCTTGAAGAATACCGCCTGTTAAATGGCTGGAGCAAGGATAAAAAGAAAGGTTCCACCAGGAATGATGGTATTCCCACAGCACTTGTGGAGGAGGTTATTATTAATAATGCCGCAGAATATCAAAAACTACTGCCGGTGAATCTTCCGGAGAATTTCACCACTAAAGATTACCAGAAAGCTTCTGGTTTGCGGCAAAAAGATGCTATAACGGCTCTTAATATATTAAATCATGTCGGGACTGTAAAGCGGATTGGAAAAAAAGGGAGGGCTTATCTTTATTCCAGATAACTTCTTATCCCTTTGTCTTCCATATTTATTCCTCCGGATGATTCTTCCGATACTCCGCCAGCAGTAAATCTACCATCCTGCCATAACTCTTTACACCGTCACTCTGCTTATTGGCTTTTAGGTAATTGTCGTTCATGGTATTTGACACCGTACTGATTACCGTATCTTCAAACTGTTTCCAGTAGTAATATTCATCTCTTAAATCTGCTGTCATTTCAGTATTATAATGCTTCCTTACGGATTCATATAACCCAGGGTCCTGTTTATAAAGCTGATTTCCGGCATAAGTAAGGGCCAGCATAATGCCGCTGTACTGATAATCCAGGTTATCAGATTCCTTGCAGACAAGGTATCCGATGAAATTCGCTTCATCCTCCCGCATAAATCCACGCAAATGTGCTAACTCATGCCCCATGGTGGCAGGTATGGAATAATCGGCTGCATCTATGTTAACATTTGCCTCCATGGTAAAGGGCCAGAATATTCCCGTAATTTCCATTCTGGACATAAATTCCGAGAAAAACACCGGCTTTAAGGAATGGTAATTTCCACCTAGTACAGGATATTCCTTTGATAATTTCATGAAGGCTTGTTCCATATTATCTGATACTGCCTTCCAATCCTGATTATTTAGCTTTAATACCCCATTTTCGTCCTCCGCTCCTGGTGTCTGGTGTAATTGGTCTCTGATTCCTGCTGCCTCATCGGCTAATTCCAGACATAGCTGATATAATTCATTAACTGATGATTCCTTTATTTCCAGACCACTGTAAGCTGCAAAGGAATATCTGTAATAATTAACTCCTCCCAGCATTACGTATAAGAAGAATATAATTCCTAAGGCACAGACCCCGTTTAATATACCCAAGGTAAAGGTATATCCTGCTTCCCCAGCATTATTACGTGATAAGTGAAACAGCTTCCATATAAAACGGATTACTAGGTATAAAGCAATAATGGGAACTACAATGATTTCAAGCTCCATAAGAGAAAAAGGAAATAAGCCGGTTATCAAACTAATTCCTTGAGATATCCATTTATAGATCCCTCTGGCAAATACAAATTCCGCTATCTTAGGGTTATTACGTACAAGCCACAGAATAAAAAAGGAAACCGGAATCACGATTAAAAGCAGTGACCTCTTCTTTTTTAGAGCCATATACCATTTTTTACTGCCTGGCTTTTCACCTGTATCAACTAAGCAATTATTATCTCTGACTACTTCCTGGCGGCTATCCATGGGAATCACTCCTGCTTTCTGCTTATTGTCCTGCTAACAATGAGTATCTATAAGTTTAGTGGTCTGAATGCTCATGGTCCATATGGGTATGACCGTGGTCCTTTTCCAGTTTTACTCCTTCCACTGACATCTTAAGTATATCTGTAATTTCTTTTTCCGTCATTTTAATATATTCTGATAATTCCTGTATCGTAGCTTCTCTGCCCAGGTCTTCTGCCAGTTCATCTGCTGCATCCCGGATATAATTAATTTTCTTAAGTATATTTTTTTCAAAGCCTGTGCTCTCCTTCTGATCAAGGATAGCAGCCTCCATAAACTTTCTGATATATTCCGTAACAATTTCCTTTCCCTGTCTGCTGTCAGTGGAAGCAGTCACTGTCTCCAGCGCACTGATAAGCCCTATATTTCCCTCCTGGATTAAATCCTCCACGGTAACTCCCTGATTTTTATAATCTGCGGCAAGTCTTACCACATAATGGAGGTTAGCCTCAATATAACGGTTTTTAGCATGCATATCACCTTTTGCTATTTTTTCCAGCAAAACTTCTTCCTCTTCACACGTTCCCTCTTTAATATCCTTAATATCCTCCAGGTACATCTTTAAATATGCCGAGTCCTCTTTGTGAGTATTTGACCCTTTGCCATCCTTAGCAGCCTTTTTAGCTTCCTCCTCTTTCCGGTTAACTTCCTCTTCTCTTTCTTCCATTTCTTTTTGCACCGCTTTTGTATACTCAGATTCCCCTGGCACATAACCTTTTATCGTGATGTGATTAGCCGCCAGATAAGCAAATATATGTTCATACTGAGCCTCATTTAAACTCATATCTCCAAATAATTCTTTTATTTCGTTCATTCCCAGCTGGTTCCCCTGAACTCTTGCCACTTCGACTACATCTAAAAGCATTTCCTGAAATTTATTTTTATTATCCATATTCCTTACCGGTATAACATGTCCTTTCATATATTATTATTTATACAGACACTGTATTATATTTATGATATCACTATTACAAATTAGCATTCTCTTAACTTATGATAAAATAGTGTTTATATTAATATAATTATTTTAACATATATGCAAGTTTATAGCAATTTGATTATTTTAACAGGTATATTACAGCTATTTTTATGTAATATCATATACTGAATTGAATAACTTTCCTTTTATGTTATTTATAAGGCTGCTTAATGTCACACGAAGGTATCTATACCGCAATACAAGTTGACAATATTAGGATATTTATATAGAATTGTTATGAAAACCTGGCTAATACCGGAAAACCTTTTATTCAGTTCGGGTTAAATGGATTACTGATGATGGATTTGAGAGGAGTAAACGAATTGGAACGCCCAAAAATATTAATTGTAGATGATGACCAGGAAATCGTGGATTTAATCGAGCTTTATCTCATAGGAGAAAACTACGATATTTTAAAGGCATATGACGGAATAGAGTGCGCCGAGCTTTTACACAATCATGATATTTCCCTTTTAGTGCTAGACATTATGATGCCTCATTTAGACGGTTTGACTATTTGCAAAAACCTGCGTGAATACTCCAATATACCTGTCATAATGGTGACTGCCAAAACGAATCCCATAGACAAGGTTCAAGGTCTGACAATCGGTGCAGATGATTACATAACAAAACCCTTTCACCCTTTGGAATTAGTTGCCAGAATCAAGGCACAAATGCGCAGATTCACCCAGCTTAATCCTCATAACGAAAACCATGGAACAACAATTGTCCTTAAGGATCTAAGCATCAACACCCTGGAACACACGGTAACGAAGGGGGAAACACCCTGTCAGCTCACACCCAAGGAATTTGACATTCTTCTGCTGCTGGTGCAAAACCGGGGACAGGTCTTCAGCTCTGAGACTATCTTTGAAAAGGTCTGGAAAGAAGCTGCCTATGAACAAGATAATACAATTATGGTGCACATTAGAAAACTACGGGAGAAATTAGGCGATGACGCCAGAAAGCCCAAATACATCCATACCGTATGGGGAGTGGGGTATAAAATTGAAAAATAAATTTTGGAAATTCACACTAATAATACTATTATATGCTATCCTTAGTCTTTTTCTTGGTAGTCTTGCAACATTGGTGCTTGCTTACGGGTATTATAAACTCTTTGATAATGCCCTTGTTCGCCTGGAAGTGAGGTGGCTGGTATCGGTTGCAGAAGGTCTTTTTAGTCCTGGCTGGTGCCTTGTTTATATGGCTGTGACCTTATTCATTGCAGTTATCCTTATGTGGCTTTTTACCAGACGGACAACAAAGCGCATGAGTGGAATCTCATCTGCTGTTTGGCAAATGCGTGAGGGCAGCTTCCGTGTATTGCTGCCTAACGACTACAAGGATAGCTTAGGTCAAATTGAACAGGGTATCAACGCCTTGGCTGCACAGGTGCAGGACAGCCAGGGAGAACGTAAGGAAGCCGAACAGGCCAAGAACGATTTTATCATAAATATTGCCCATGATTTGAGAACACCTCTTACATCAATTATCGGTTACCTGTCGTTTATCAGCGAGAGACAGCTTGATTCGGAACTCTCCGCAAAATATGCAAAGATTGCCTTAAAAAAATCAGAACAGTTGGAAACCCTTGTTGAATCTTTTTTTGACGTTGCAAACTTTACCATGAACACGATTACTTTGAACAAAAAAGAGATTAACCTAATAAAATTCCTCCATCAGAAGCAGGATGAACTGTATCCTCAGCTTAATGAGGCCAACATGGAAATACGCCTCTATTTAGATAAATCTGTATCCACCATTCAGGCAGATGGGGATTTAATAGCCAGAGTATTTGATAATTTAATCGGTAATGCCATCCGCTATGCCAAAGAAGGAAAATATATTGACATTGAAGCAAAAGCAGATAACAAAAAAATATATATCTCCTTTACCACCCACGCAAACCCCATCCCTGCCAGTGAACTTGAGAATATCTTTGATAAACTTTATCGACTTGAAAAATCCCGCGCTAAAGGAACCGGTGGCTCAGGTCTTGGTTTACCTATCAGCCGGAGTATTATACAATTACATGATGGAACACTTACTGCCCGGCAGACATTTGACGGCACAGCTTTTGACATTTGTCTTCCAAAGTAAATCTGAAAATTTAAGAATTTGATAAGATTTACCCTCCTATTTTGTTCAGGTGTCTTTTATATCCTAAAAGCAGAACAAATAAGGAGGCTTTTCTATATGAAAAAAACTATTTTTATAATTCTGCTTTGCACATCCTTACCTTGGTTTACCGCTTGTAATAGCTCACCTAATGTATCGGATATGCCACCAGGTCACAGTGGAGAGAAAACTCCCGCCAATCCAAGCAGTTCCAACAAGTCCGAGCAGGCTCACATGAGCAAAAAGCTATGTGATGGCTTGGAAATTGACGCGGATATCCCGATACTTAATTTTTCTTCCCTGCCTACTTATCAGGCAAGCCCTATGACAATAACACAAACGAATGCAATTGCCTTGTTTTTACAGGAGGGGGAGCGGGAAATAAGAACACAAGCAAAGGACCACTATGATCCCAAAGGATTTCTTCTTACCATGAAAGGTGGTCAGGAAATCTTCCATCGCAGCGGACAGCTTTCCTTTGATTCGGAAACTCCTGCAAAAGATGAGGACATTTTTGATGTGATTCAAAACTACGGTAGTGTACACCCCCAGAAAGAGCCCAGACCCTTGTCTTTTATGTCCCCAAAGGACGCAGTAAAGCAAGGAGAAGACTTGATTAAAAAGTTAGGTCTCATGGATATTAATTCCGAGCAAATCGTGGGACTTGAGGCCGAGGAAATTATGAATTGGCAAAAGGAGCTTCTCAAGGACAGCGGCTATAAGGAAGGCGTAGACATAGGAAAAACAACTATCCTAAAGGATCTGGATGCGGGCGATGATGCGTACCTGCTCACCTTCTCCTTTCAATATCAGAATATTCCTATCTTTAATCAGGACAAGGAGCCGTCCATAGCTTCTGCAAGTGATGGTCTTGCTCCTCTATCAGCAAAAGCAGCTATGCTGGTTACGTCAAAAGGCCTGCGGTATTTTTCAATAGCGGGTGGCATTAGTGCAAACGGAACTACATCAAAACCCCGAGCAATTATTTCCGGGGAACAAGCCCTTAGTAAGCTTGTGGAGAAATACGAAGATACCGTCCGCTTTGGTAAACAATGCATTACAGAGGTTTGGTTGGAATATATTCCGATATCCGATAACAATAATCAAAAACCCGATGCACCGGTTACCTTGACACCGTATTGGTGCTTTCGTTTGGCAAGCTTTGACGACGAAACCGGTAAGATGGAGGAGAGAGAATTAGACAGTGCCGAGCGGATTAATGCCATTACAGGAGCGGATTTGGCTTATGGAGGGTAACGTTTTTTTTCGTATCCTCAAAGCAGACATAAAAAGGGCTTTTCAACTGCCCTTTATAACTTCGGTACTTGCTGTGATGACCTGCCTTATATTCGATAATTATAGTACTTTATGGAATACGTTCTTCACCAGTCCTGATATCGCAGAGGATACCACCAGTGTTTTTTATTTTTATTTTAACGCAGTAGCTTTTGGAGGCGCATTTACGAGGTATCTATTTGCTATGATAGCGGCTCTTCCCTATTCCACAGGGTATATAACAGAAAGGCAATCAGGCGTGACACCTTATCTTATCAGCAGAACAGGACACTGGAACTATTGCTTTTCTAAAATGATTATTAGTGCCATATCCGGCGGTCTTGCACTCTTTGCAGGCAATCTGATTTTCATACTCCTCCTATCAACACAGTTAAAACTGACTTTACCTTCTGACTTAGCGGAACATCAATGGATTCCCTATTATGATTTGCTGGTATCAAAAGGCGGCATACCTTATTTTGCAGCCATGCTATTTTTAATGTTTCTTACAGGTATGTTGTGGGGGGCATTGGCTTGTGCCATATCCGCATTCGTAAAAGAAACTTATGTTGTAATCACTTCACCGTTTTTACTTTGCTTTTTGCAAATACAGATTTCCCGCTTTCTGTTCTTACCAAACAATACCCGGCTGGAAATGCTGCTTTACGGGCGTGGTCAATGGGGAAACCCTTCTGAATCATTAGTACTTTTAGGAATATCAATTTTATTAATTATTACATGCTGTACATTTTTATTTACCCACAAGGTGGTAAGGAGGGGACAAGATGGTCTTAGCTAAAAGTCTGCGTGTGTTTTTATACCGCTTTCGCTTATCCTTTTCGTCTGCACGGGTTCCGCTTATTTTTACATTGACTGCAATCTTTGTATACTCCAATGTTGAAAAGGTTTCTGAACTGTCTGCTGCACTGGGTATACTATGCCGCCCTTATTTATTCCCTCATTTGGTAAATGACTTCATCTGCCAGCTTGTGTTTATGGGAGCAATCATAGTATTATTTTGTGATGCACCTTTTACAACCGAAGGAACGATCTATTTTAAATACCGCTCCGGGCGGTTATCGTGGACAATCGGTCATGTTATATATATCCTTGCCCTATCCTTTCTCTTTATACTGATGATTGTGATGGTCAGCACACTTGCATTATTTCCTCATATGGAATTTGGTGAAAGCTGGGGGAAAATTATAAATACTTTGGGAAAAACAAATCTAGGCAGCCAGTATGGTATTGCTTTTGGGGTCAGTGATTATCTGGTTGGAACCTATATGCCGCTAAAGGCAATGGTTTACACTTTTCTTTTGGAATGGGCATGTGCTGCATGGCTGGGACTGCTTACCTTTGCAGGTAATCTGTTGACCTTAAAACCAATTGGAACGTTTTCTTCGGCTGGCGTTGTGCTCCTGGACATTACTTTTGCCAATGAATGGGCTTTTTCATCCTATAAGTTTTCGCCTCTTACTTTGGCACAGCTTGCTTCTATGACAGGGCTTAATCAACAATTAGGTGGTATTACACTTCATTATTCCATTTGTTTTTTCGTCATCTCCCTCAGCCTTCTATTAGTTACCTGCGTCTTTGGTGAAAAAATACAATACCTGACAGCTCTGGGTCTCCAAAAACTGAAAAAGAGGAGGTAATCTTTATGGATACTATTATTTCTGTTCAAAGTGTTACAAAACAATTCAAAACGCAAACGGTACTAAATAATGTCAGTGTAGATTTCCCTTCAGGCAGCATTTACGGACTAGTCGGTCGTAATGGTTCTGGCAAAACCATGCTGATGAAGTGCATTTGTGGTTTTGTTCCCCCTACAAGGGGTAAAATATTTGTTCAGGGCAAGCAGGTACGATACGGTTCACAATTTCCGAAAGGCATTGGTTTTATAATCGAATCTCCTGGTTTTTTGCGTAACTCATCGGGGTTTGCTAACCTAATGAGTCTCGCTTCCATCAATCGGAAAATCGGACTAGATGAAGTGAAGGATGCCATGATACTGGTCGGGCTTGATCCCTACAGCAAAAAGCACGTTGGCCGTTATTCGCTCGGTATGCGGCAGCGGCTTGGAATCGCTCAGGCTATTATGGAACATCCGGATATTCTGATATTGGATGAACCAATGAATGGATTAGATAATAACGGTGTTGATGAAATGCGGAAGCTTTTCCTTAAATTAAAAGGTGAAGGCAAAACGTTAATTATCGCCAGTCATAATCACGAAGACATTGAGGTTTTATGTGATAAAGTTTATGAGATGGACAACGGCAGCCTGAGTGGATAAACCAACCTGTTCTTAGCTGATTTCAACCCTTGAATTAACTTAAATTTTTATGGTATAATAAATTTAATTAATTTTAGTGCTTGTTAAGCTCAGATAGGAGAAAAATATGTTGAATCAAAATGAATCGGACGTAACACAGGAAATAACTGCTGAAACTACTACAGATATGGTATCTGATACCGTCTCTGAGGAATCCAGCCAGGAAGTCACACCATCCATGGGGGATTTTGAAGACCAGATTAACAAATCTTTTATTAAAATCAACGAAGGGGAGCTTGTAAAAGGGACGGTTATTGGCATCTCTGATACCGAAGTAACCGTTGATTTAGGCTATTATGCAGAAGGTATTATAAGACTTGAGGATCTAAGCAATGATCCCCGTTTTTCCATTAAAGCCGATGTAGTAATTGGTCAGGAAATAAATAGTGTTGTACTAAAGGAAGATGACGGACAAGGCAATATTCTGTTATCCAAAAAAGAAGCTGACAATGTATTGTCCTGGGCAACTCTTAAAGAGTATATGGAAAAAAGAACTATCTTAAAGGTTAAAATAGCACAGACCGTTAATGGCGGTGTAGTAACCTTTTTAGAAGGTATTCGCGGTTTTATACCCGCATCCCAATTATCCCTAAGTTACGTGGAAGACTTAGACTCCTGGATGAATAAAGAAATTTCCGTAATCGTAATCACCGTAGACGAAGATAGCAAAAAACTAGTGCTTTCCGGTAAAGAAGTAGAACGTGATAAAGCCCTTGAGGATAAGAACAGTAAAATATCAAGACTTCAAGTTGGTTTAATTACAAAAGGCATTGTTGAAAAAATCGTTCCTTACGGTGCTTTTATCAATATCGGAGAAGGGTTATCCGGTTTGGTTCACATATCACAGATCTGCGGCAAACGCATTAAAACTCCAAACGAAATAATTAAAGAAGGAGATGAAGTTACTGTTAAAATTCTGGAAGTAAAAGATGGTAAAGTAAGCCTTAGCATGAAAGCTGTAGAAGAAAAAGCAGAAGTCCTTGAGAATGTGGACGAAGTCCCTTTTGAATACACCAGCGGCGGAGAAGCTTCCACCGGCTTAGCAGGACTTCTTTCTAAAATTAAATTATAATTCTTTTTACCTCATTGCTTCTACTAATATTAGTTCTTCTATATAAAAATGTTTTTGTTTTTCTTAATTTTTATAATTAGGATTGGTGAATAGATAAGTTTTGAGGTAATTAAAAAACAGGAGTCATATCAAGAATTGAGTATAACATGACCTGCTCTGAATTCTTGATATCGTCTCCTGAATTTTTATATCCTCATACTTTATAATATAAATTGGTAATTGCGAAACTCTACTATTTTATCTATATACCCTGCAATTAATACAATTTCAGAGCTGAATCTTGCCCAGAGGGCAACTGAAGCTATGAAATTCGTATTAATTGTAGGGTATACTCAGAGAACTAAATAGTTTCGCAATTACCAATTATAATGTAACACATAAAAATAAGTATTTTTAGTCATTACAAAAAATATCACAATACGGGGTGTTTATGATTATCTCAGTCTGAAAAACTTGGCATGTTTTCCGTCGGGTTTTTTATCTTCCTTTTTCTTTCCGGTTTCTGCTTTGTTGGTATTATTCGGTTCGCTTTGTATCTCAAGCGGTTCCTCTTTATATACCGCTGTCTGATATATGGCCTCCACAGTTTCCAGTTTTACCGTTTCTTTTATCTCATGGATATCAGTTTCTTCATTATCATCTTCTACAATAGTTCCGTAGGATTCCCTCATCATACTCTGAAAGTTTTCCGATAGAATTTCCTTATATTGTTCTAATTCATCTTCATGATTGTATAATTTAATCTCTTCATTCAGCGTTAACATCTTATGGTCCAGAAAAGACACAATATCGGCACATTCCTTTAATTCCTTGCGGATTCTCTCAGGGGCATTCCCTTCAAACTTATAATAGATCTTATGTTCCAGGCTTGCCCAGAAATCCATGGCAATGGTCCTTATCTGGATCTCTGCCTTTACATTAATCATGGTATTTGATAAATAAATAGGTACTGAGATAATCATATGGTAACTGGTATAGCCGTTGGGCTTTGGAAACATAATATAGTCTTTTACCTTCAATACCTGGACATCACTTTGTTTTGCAATTAAATCCGCTATCCGGTAAATATCTGAGGTAAAGGAACAGATAATACGGATACCTGCAACGTCATTAACATACTTTACAATATTCTCAACGGTTAGTTCCCTGCCATTATGCCTTAACTTCTTGGCAATGCTCTGAGGCGATTTCATACGTGAGGTAATATGCTCTATCGGATTATATTGATGATTCAATTTGAATTCTTCATTTAATATTTCAAGTTTTGTATTTACTTCTTTTAGAGCAGAATCATACATTAGCATGACTTTCTTCCACTCTTCTTCTTCGTTGTAAAACATAGGTAGATCCATAGTCCTTGTTCTCCTCCTTAAATAAGGAACACCCCTTAAAACCCATTTCGACTTATTATATCATACAAATATGAACAATCTTTGAATATTGGAAAAGTTAATAAAATATTAATCTTTCTAAATAATTGATAATTGTTTATCAATAAATTTAATTTTTTGGTTGACAATATTTACTAATGTGTTATAATGGGAAAAGACTATAAAGAAAGAGAGGTAAAAACCATGATGAATTTAATATTTAGAAGCCGTAACTTAAAGACCATAACATTATGTAAGATTACCTCAATAATAGGTTTTAACATTTAATGATTTGAAACATATCTAGAAAGCACCATTCTACTTATGGAATCATTTATATGAGATTGACTTTTATTGCCGTGGTAATTGCCACGGCTTTTTTTTGCCCTTAAAACAGAGCGGGAATAAAAGCGATTAATTTATTATTGAGACAGGATCTTTTGTTAACATTTGACTCAGCGTGGGAGGATTTTATGAATAAAATTATGAAATATATGCGCAAATATTGGTATGCGTATGTTTTTGCACTCATCTGCATGATAATTGGTGTATCCCTGGATATGCTGTCACCGCAGATAACCAAACGAATTATAGATGAGGTAATTGTAGGGGGTAATATGAGTTTACTGACCAGATTACTGGTTATGATTCTTATTATCGGCGTCGGAAGATGTATTTTCGGATACTTAAAAGAGTTGATTTTCGACCTGGTAAGCTCCAAGATATCAGCTGATATCAGAAGAAATCTATTCCGTCATATCCAGACCTTATCTATCCAGTTTTTTGATAAAACTAATACAGGGGAGTTAATGTCAAGGGTTAAGGATGACGTAGATAAAATCTGGAGTGCCTTAGGATTTGTCGGAATGTTGGTAATAGAAGTAGTTATCCATACTTCCATTGTCCTTTACTGCATGATTAAGCTAAGCCCTAAATTAACTATTATACCTCTGATCGCAATGCCCATTGTTGCCTGCATTGCAATCTTTATGGAAAAAAGTTTAGGCAACGTATATGAAGAAATCAGTGAAGAAAATGCCGTACTGAACACGGTAGCCCAGGAAAATCTGGCAGGTGTAAGGACTGTTAAGGCCTTTGCCCGTGAAAAGTTTGAGATAAAAAAATTCTTATCCCATAACCAGCGTTATTATGATTTGAATATGAAACAATCCAGAGTATTTGTCAAATATAATCCGTATTTTCAATTTATCACGAAATTACTTCCGGTTTTAGTAATCATATTTGGTGGTATCCTGGTTATCAGAGATGAAATAACCCTTGGTACCTTAGGTGCCTTTACTGAATACTCCAACAATATTGTATGGCCCATGGAAATGCTTGGCTGGTTAAGCAATGACTTAGCTTCTGCCTTTGCCTCCAACAAAAAAATACAAAAGATTTTAAAAGAAACACCGGTCATAAAAGAAAAAGAAGTTTGTACAAATTTGAAGGATGTAAAAGGTACCATCGAATTTAACCATGTTTCCTTTTCCCAGGGTGATAAGAGTATCTTAACAGATATTAATTTTAAACTGGAACACGGTAAGACCATCGGCATAATGGGTGCCACGGGCGCAGGTAAATCTTCCATTATTAATCTGTTACAAAGATTTTATGATGTGAATAAAGGTGAAGTTCGGCTGGATGGGGTAAATATCAAAGATTTATCCTTAAAAGAACTCCGGGGCAGCATCTCTTTAGTAATGCAGGATGTATTCCTATTCTCTGATACGGTTACGGAAAACATTAAATTAGGTAATAGGGCTCTTATTAACGAGGAAGAAATATTACACGCCGCCGCCAATGCACAGGCAAATGATTTCATCGAACGCATGGATAATCAGTATGAAACCATTATTGGTGAACGAGGTGTTGGTTTGTCCGGCGGCCAGAAGCAAAGAATCAGTATTGCCAGATCCCTGGCTAAAAAGACTCCTATTCTGGTACTTGATGATTCAACCTCCGCCCTTGATATGGAAACCGAACATTTAATACAGAAAGCGCTTAGCGAACTTAACAACACAACTAAAATTATAATTGCCCATCGTATTTCTGCAGTAAGAAATGCAGATGAGATTATCATATTGGATGAAGGCACCATAGCAGAACGTGGTACCCATGAAGAATTACTGGAAGCAAAGGGTCTGTATTATGCGACTTATATGGCTCAGTACGGCGAATATTTAAAAAGCAATACCATCGCAGTTTAATTTCGCCGATTTATCTTTAAATCCTTTTAAGGAGGAAAACGAATGTCAGTTAATTCAGTCCGTGACGATGAAAAATCCGTCAGCACTGGTAAAGTAATAACTTTACTTCGATTATTTAAATATTTACTATCTTATAAAAAGGAAATTGTCATAGTACTTATTATTATGGCTCTTACCGTAACAATCAGCTTAATAAACCCACTCATCGTGGAACATGCCATAGATGTTAATATCAAACAACGCGATATACATGGTCTTGTGAGGCTTGGCATCTTTGCAATCGGATTAAATATAATATTTATCCTGCTAGTAAAACTAAGAATGTATATTATGGCCAAAATTTCCAACAAAGTATTGCTAACTGTCAGACAGGAACTTTATACCCATATACAGAAACTAAGTTTCAGCTTTTTTGACAGCCGCCCCACTGGTAAGATTCTGGCAAGAATTATTGGGGATGTTAATTCATTAAAAGATGTCTTGTCCAACAGTGTTACAACTTTAATACCTGATTTCATCACAATCTGTGCGGTTGTCGGTATCATGCTGGTAATGAATTACAGACTGGCACTTGCTGCTTTAATCAGCTTGCCGGTAATGATTATAGGAATGTGGCTGATCCAGATCTATTCTCATGTCAGATGGCAGACCTACCGTAAAAAGAACTCTAACTTAAATGCCTTTATTCATGAAGATCTCTCCGGTATGCGGGTAGTACAAAGTTTTACAGCCGAAGGGGAAACCGCAGCTGCTTTTGATGAATTACTTGCAGAACACCGGGGTGCCTTTGTAAAGGCTGTTGTACTCAATGATGCGTTTGGACCTGTAATTGATTTCTGCTGGGGACTTGGTATGGTATCCCTTTATTACTTCGGCGTTAAATTAACCGGTACCAACGCAGTACAGGTAGGTACCCTGATTGCCTTTGGAACTTATATCTCCATGTTCTGGCGACCTATCATGAACTTAAGCAACTTCTATAATCAGTTGGTGACCAACATTTCCGGTGCGGAAAGAATCTTTGAGATTATGGACACGAAACCTGAGATTAACGATGGTAATGAAGTAACAGAGCTTCCTGAGATTAAAGGAAGCATACGTTTTGAGCATGTATCCTTTGCTTATGACAAAGATACTCAGGTTCTTAAAGATGTAAGCTTTCATGTAAAACCCGGTGAAACCATCGCCCTGGTTGGACCAACCGGTGCCGGTAAAACCACCGTTGTTAATCTGATCAGCCGTTTTTATGATATACAGGAAGGTAATATTTTTATTGATAATTATAATGTAAAAGAAGTGTCTATAGAAAGTCTGAGACAGCAGATGGGCATCATGACCCAGGATAATTTCTTATTCTCGGGAACCATTAAAGATAATCTGCGTTACGGTAAATTAGATGCGACTGATGAAGATCTTATCGCAGCTGCCAAGGCAGTTAATGCCCATGATTTCATCATGAAGCTGGAAAAAGGCTACGATACCGAATTAAAGGAACGTGGAACCGGTTTATCCGTGGGTCAGCGACAGCTTCTTGCCTTTGCCAGAACTATGGTCTCCATGCCCAAGATCCTCATCCTTGATGAAGCAACCTCAAGTATTGATACCCATACAGAACTTCTGGTACAGCAGGGAATAGAGGCCTTATTAAAGGGAAGAACCTCATTTGTTATTGCCCATCGCTTATCCACTATTCAGAAAGCAGACCGTATCTTTGTTATCGACGACGGAGGTATTAAGGAACAGGGTAGTGCCAGTGAGTTATTAGCGAAAAAGGGTATGTATTATGATTTATATATGGCACAATTTAAAAATATTTAAATCAAAGTTATGGATTATAACTAATTTAAAATAAAATAATTTAAAACCATCTGGGGCAGTTTGGAAAGCAACACATCCAAATCTGCCCCAATGGTTTATTAATAATAGGTTCAACTTAATAGAAATCATATACTCCCACAACTCCTTAATTTAATAATTATTTCATACCAGATAGTAATTGTTTTACAGAATATACCACTTATTCTATTTGTACAGCCTTTTCTATTTATACAGAATTTTCTATATATCAAACCTTTCCTATTCATCTAGCCTTTCCTATTCATCTAGCCTTTCCTATTCATCTAACCTTTCTTATTCATCTAACCTTTCCTATTAATCTAGCTTTTCCTATATATCAAACCTTTCCTATTCATCTAACCTTTCTTATTCATCTAACCTTTCTTATTCATCTAATCTTTCCTATCCATCTAGCCTTTCCTATTCATCTTTAAACTATAAAATATCATCAAATCTAAAAATCTAAAAATTTTAATTTATATACTGGTCAATCAAACAAAAGTGTGATAATATGGATAAATATTATTTCTATCAAAATTTAATAGCTCGTAACTTCTATGATAACATGGCTGCTATTCATTCCTGTTTTGTTTGTAAAAAATAAAAAGTTACAACTAATTCGTTCAATAAAAGGTGTTGAGTTCAAGTGTAAAACTTGTACCGGCACTTTTTTTATACAAAGGAGGTAAAGCTTGACAATTTAACCTGTTTATTCGCGGGAGTAATGCAATTGACTTGGGATATGTAATGTAAATAATATAACAGTTAATTCTGAGCGGTTTAATTATCTTATTTTACTCAATTTTCATTCGTCTACTTAGGCGAAACTCTTTCACGAAGTGTTATGAAAAAAGTATCTTCAAAGAGTTAATTTACTTACCACTGTAAAAACACAAAAAGATACCTGAGTAATTTGTTTAGCTCTTCTATACTTTATAGTTTGAGTAGCCCCAAAAGTGGCATCCGGTTTAGAACGTTGAAAAAAATATAAACAGAAAGGATGCCAACTCTACGATTCTTTCAAAGGTTGAAAGAAAATTTTGATTTGAAAGGATGCCACTCTATGATTCTTTCAACCGGTGAAACTTGTTTCACCTTTTATGTGGCGCTATCGAGAATTAACTATCGATAGGCAATGGGTAAAAAATGACTAAAAAACTTAACTTAAAACAAACTCTACTACTTGTAGGAATGAACACCTTGCTCTACGTCGGTATACCTATAATTACCAGACGCTTCGATTTAGTCCCTTATCTACCACTAATTATCTTTCTTCTCGCATCATTTTTCCTTTCTGGAATCATTCTTATTATAACAAACCGACAAATCAATCAACTGGTTACGGAGATGAAGCGAAATCTAATCCAATTTAACGAAGGGAACTTTACCGGACATCTAAATATTAAAACAGGTCAGAAAGAAATACGATCCGTCATGGAGCAGTTTGACAAGCTGAAAGATATGTTTAACACCTGGGTCTATGAACTTCTACACTCTGCTGTATCCATAAAACTATCTGCAGACAGGATTAATTCCTCCTCTACCAGAACAACCTCTGAAATGGAGGACTTAAATGAAAATCTGACAGATATTCGTGGGTTTTTTGAAGAAACCACCGGAATGTTAACTGATGTGGCTGCTGCCACCACGCAATTAGCTTTAAGTAGCACAAATATTACATCCAATAGCGCTTGTGCAGCCGACAGTGTCCATTGTGCCAATAACGCCGCAGTCACAGGTGGTTCTGCCGTTTCAGAGTTAACAGGATCTATGTATCAAATTAAGGATAATGTCTTAAATGCATCCCAAATCATATCTAAGCTGGAACTGGTTACAAGGGAAATCGGTGATATAACCGCTTCCATAACTACCATTGCCGGTCAGACCAATATGCTGGCATTAAATGCTGCCATTGAGTCAGCAAGAGCAGGAGAACATGGGAAAGGTTTTGCCATTGTATCCGAAGAAGTTCGTAAACTATCTGATGAAACCAAACAAGCGGCAGATAAAATCAATAACCTTATATTAACCATACAGACAGAAGTATCCCACGCCGTAACCTCTATGAAACAAGTCCGGGAAGAAGTTGATAAAGGTGTAGTCCTCTCGGATTATGCCAAAGATAACTTAAATAATATTATAGGGGCTATGGATCAAACCGTAGCCTTAATGGAACGTATTACTAATGATGTAAACCACCAAGCTAAGGATACGGATCTCATATCAGAAAGTACGAAAAACCTCGCCGATAAAGGACATACTGGTACTGCCTCTGTCCAGGAAATTGCAAGTGTAGTAGTAACAAGACTAGAAGATGTACAGCTTAATAATGAAAGCACAAAGGAATTACTGGTTATCTCTGATAATCTGGAGGGAATCATGGAGAAATATGATAAAGTCATCGGGGAACAAATGTTACTGGCAGGTTCACATATAGCAAAGCTCCATGCAGAAAACCCTTTAACTTCAGAGGATTTAGTCCGCTTGACAATTGAAACTGGATTGACCGAGCTGCATTTGATTAATGAAAACGGTGTTATTACTCAAACCAGTAATAAAGATATCCTGGGTTTTTGCTTCAGTCGGGAAAAAGGTACTCAGACCTATGAATTCATAGAAATATTGGACAATCCAGCCGCAAAAGTAAATCAAAGATTCTCTTTTCGTGAAGTCGATGGCAAATTATTTAAATATACCGGCCTTTCCTTAATCGGCAGACCTGGAATTATCCAATGCGGTTTAGATGCCTCAGAGATTGTGACTTTTAAAGGACTTTCGTAACAGAAAATAAAAATTATCTGCTTAATTAGAAAATTACTGACTGGTATCAGATTATCTGATTAGTCAGTAATTTTCTATTTTTTTTTAAAATAAATTAGCAGTTAATAAGTAAATGGGCAATAAATAAGTAAATATAAATTACGGATTTTCTGCTTCCGTCGTTTTACCTCTAATAATCTTTAGCCAAATAGCTATACACTTAGAATCTTTTTGGTAACGTAATAATAAAGGTTGTCCCTTTCGTCAGCTGGGACCGCACTTTAATCCTGCCTGTATGCCCTAATATAATCAACTTCGCAATGGATAAACCAAGTCCGTGTCCATAGATTTTTTCATTTCTAACTTGGTCAGAACGGTAGAACCTTTCAAATATATTATCCACATCTTTTCTAGTCATTCCCATACCGGTGTCCGAAACTGTTATTATGCAGTCCCCATCATCGTTCTGGCATAAAATCGTTATAGAATCCCCGTCTCTGGTGTATTTTACTGCATTATCAATAAATACACGGATTGCTTGTTTTAAAGCCTGTTTATCCCCATAGACTACCACATCTTCGAGTATTGGACTCTCTATTATCCGGTTAGCCGTCACCAGCTTTGTTTCCTTTACCATTTCTTCCACTACATGACACATGTTAAATTTAACCTTTTCCAACTTTAAGGTTTTTTTATCATGCCTTGATAAAAATAATAATTTCTCCACTAGATCCTGCATTGACTTTGCTTCCTTGTTTATTGCCTCAATGGATTCCAATAATACCTCTTCGTCCTTGGTTCCCCAGCGGTTTAACAGATTTCCATATCCTTGTATAACCGCAATTGGTGTCCTGAGTTCATGAGAAGCATCTGATACGAATTGTTTCTGACTTTCATAGGATACTTCAATTCGATCCAGCATACTGTTTATAACATTGGCCAGATCCTTTAATTCATTCTTTGTCCCTTCTACATTTAGACGCTGGCTATGGAGATTATTAACTGTAAGCCGGTTCGCTGTGGCAGACATTTCATATATGGGTTCCAGTAATTTTTGATCACTTTTCTTTCCCTGCTTAATAATATAATACACTAATATACTATACAGTATAGTCATTGAACCAAGGAGCCACTTAAGCTTTTCACCACTCTCGGTCAGATCATACTGAAAATGTACGGTATATTTCTTAATATCCGTGCTTATTTCCTCTGTATCTGTCATTATAACAATCGGTATAAAAAAATCATCGCTGCTTTTATAAAAAATATGCCCGAATATTTTCTTTTCCTCAGATAAGTCCTTGTTCAGGTCATCGTAAATTACCGTATTATCCGTATTATCAACAACTTTAAGAGTAATACCATCCATAAAATAAGGATTGACTGTCTCAGCGGTTATCGCTTCCGGATTTGATTTCTGAATAAAATCAATTATTTTATCAGCTTTTTTATTACTGCTTTTCCATTCCGCGCCATAGTAAAGCATCATAAAAGCAACCACAAACACAGCACCATTAATAACCAATAATTTCAAATAATGAAGCGAAATACGAAAAGCAATAGAAAAACGGAATTTTCCCAGCCATTCCTCTTTTTTTCTTCTGAAAGGCAATACGATTTTTATTAAAAGTTGTCTGACATCTTCCTTTATATTAAATTTCATCCTTAATAATATAACCTACCCCTCGCACTGTATTAATTAAATGAATTCCATATTTATCATCAATCTTTTGTCTTAGATAACGAACATATACATCAACTACATTTGTGTCTCCTAAATATTCATAATCCCATACATTATTTAATAACTGTTCCCTGGTAATGGCTATGTTCTTATTGCGAATTAAGTATTCCAGTAATTCATATTCTTTTTTGGTCAATGTCAATTCATCCTCACCGTAGTATGCACTATGGCTGGTCAGATTAAGCTTTAACTCACCGATTTGAAGCATGTCTGCCTTAGGCTGAACTAATTTAGAATGTCTGTTTAAGGCAACACGGATCCTAGCCAGTAATTCTTCAATTGCAAATGGTTTTGTCATATAGTCATCGGCACCGGTATCCAACCCGGCGACTTTGTCTGTAACATCATCTTTTGCTGTCAGCATAATAATAGGAACTGATGATTCTGTCCTGATTCTTCTGCACACCTCTATTCCGCTTATCCCTGGCAGCATTATATCCAAAAGTACTAAATCAACATCCTTTTGTAAGGCTTTTTCCAAACCTGTTCTGCCGTCCGCTGCTATATCAACCTCATAACCTTCATACTTTAATTCCAGTTCAACAAACCGGGCTATCTTGCTTTCATCCTCAACAATTAATATTTTCGCCATACTATACAACTCCTCCTATCCAAAAGAAATCTCTATCACCATTCTATCGGTTAAACAACTATTTTTCAATAACTATATATTAAAGTTTTATTAGAATTAAGAGATGTTACAGATTTACAGAATTATAGCCTTATTAAAACTCTCCATCAATACTCACAACATATAGTAATTAACAATTAAGCTCACTAAATCTTTTATCTTTTACATAAAAAATAAACCACGAGCAAGAAAATCTCATTATCATTTGCCAGTGGTTTATTTATTTAGTTAATTATTTAGTTAATTATTTAGTATATTATGTTACTAATTTACTAGATTACCTTATTTTATAATTTATTTGGTTAATTTATTTGGTTAATTTATTTGGTTAATTTTTTGATTAATTTTTTGATTAATTTTTTGATTAATTTTTAATTTTTTTATTACTTCTTTGATTACTTTATTTGATTACAATATTTACTACTTGCATTAATAATACTTATTACCTTTATTGGACTATATCTATATTTTAATATCCATACTATATTGCATAGATACTTTGTTTATCTGTGATAAAATTATAAAACAGATTTGACAGCAGCCACAACATTTTCAGTAGTAAATCCGAACTTTGTAAATAATTCTCCGGCAGGTGCAGATGCTCCAAAGCCTTTCATGGTTACATACGCTCCATCAAGTCCTACATATTTACCCCAGCCGAAATCAATAGCGGCTTCAACAGCAACCCTGGCTCTTACAGACTTAGGTAAAACACTATCTTTATATTCGGCAGTCTGAGCTTCAAATAATTCCATAGAAGGCATACTTACAACTCTGACATCAATGCCCTCTTTCATTAATTCTTCCTTAGCTTTGACACTAATTTCAACTTCAGAACCGCTTGCCAGAATAATGGCATCCGGAATCTCTTTTGCAGAATTAGCAATAATATACCCGCCTTTTAATGCGTCTTTACTCGAACCCGCATATTGTGGAAGATTCTGACGTGTCAGTACTAAAGCAGTAGGTGTGTTGGTTGAAGTAATGGCATAATACCATCCTGCGATGGTTTCCGTAGCATCTGCTGGTCTGAATACTGTAAAATTAGGCATAGCACGCAGCATAGCAAGCTGCTCAATCGGTTCGTGAGTAGGACCATCTTCACCTACACCAATACTGTCATGGGTTAAAACATATGTTAAAGGCAGTCCCATTAAAGAAGTGAGTCTTGCCATAGGTTTTACATAATCACTGAATACAAAGAAAGTTGAAACAAATGGCCTTAAACCGCCATGTAATGCCAACCCGTTACCAATTGCTGCCATTGAAAGTTCTCTTACACCAAAGTGAAGATTACGTCCCGCATAATTGTCCTTTGAGAAATCTCCTTCATCCTTCATATAAGTCTTGGTAGATGGCGCAAGATCTGCAGAACCACCGATAAAGCCTGGTATTAAGTCCTTAATCCTGTTAATCATAACCCCTGAAAGATTTCTAGTAGCTTCTGGCTTGTCTGCATAGGCCCAGAATTCTTCGTTATCAATTAAATCTTTTGCAATCGATTCATCATGATATTTATCCCAAAGTTCTTTCATCTCCGGATATTTTATACTGTAATCTTCAAACATCTGATTCCAATTAGCCTCAACAGAAGCATTTTTCTCTGCAATTGCTTTAAAATTATCATATACATCTTCCGGTACAAAGAATGCATCCGTATGAGACCATCCCAGTTTTTCTCTCATAGCTGCTACATTGTCAACCCCAAGAGGTTCACCATGTGCACTTGCCATGCCTTCTTTGGGAGAGCCAAAACCGATCTTAGTCTTTACCGTAATCATGGAAGGTCTGGTTTTATCAGCTTTAGCAGCTTCAATCGCCGCACCGATTTCCTCTAGATTATTACCATCTTCTACAACTAAAGTTTGAAAGCCAAAAGCTTCAAAACGCTTTTTAACATCTTCAGTAAAGGCGATATCTGTGCTACCTTCAATTGATATTTTATTGGAATCATATAAGACTATTAATTTATTTAAGCCTAAGGTACCTGCTAAAGAAAAAGCCTCGGAGGAAATACCTTCCATCATACAGCCATCGCCACCGAGTACAAAGGTATAATGATCCATTACCGGAAATCCATCTTTATTAAATTTAGCTGCCAAATGTTCTTCCGCCATTGCCATACCAACTGCCATTGCCATTCCGGCGCCAAGAGGTCCGGTAGTTGCTTCCACACCAACGGTGTGACCATACTCCGGATGACCTGGAGTTAAAGAATTTAACTGTCTGAAATTAGCTAAATCATCTTTAGACAAATCACCATATCCAAATAAATGTAATAATGAATATAAAAGAGTAGAACCATGACCACCAGATAAGATAAAACGATCTCTGTTAGGCCATTTAGGATTCTTAGGATTATGATTCATATGTTTTGCCCATAATTCATATGCCATTGCAGCGGAACCTAATGGCAGACCAGGATGTCCTGAATTTGCCTTTTGTACTGCATCAGCAGACAGAACTCGTATGGCATTTACCGATAACGTATCAATGTTACTCATTTTTATTCCTCCTATGATATCTATAAATTATTCTCCAAAAACAGCTTTGTAGTCCTTCTGAAATTTTTCAATACCCTGATCTGTTAATGGATGTTTCGTACATTGTTCAATTACACTGTAAGGAACGGTAGCAATATCTGCACCAGCTAAGGCACAATCTGTAACGTGAACCGGATTTCTTACACTTGCAGCAATGATTTCTGTATCTAAACCATAGATATTAAAGATTTCTGCAATGGTTCTAACTAAATCAATTCCTGGCATTGAAATATCATCAAGACGTCCTAAAAACGGAGATACATAAGTAGCACCGGCTCTTGCTGCAAGTAATGCCTGATTAGCTGAGAAAATCAATGTAACATTTGTTTTAATACCTTCACTTGAAAGAACTTTGGTAGCTTTTAATCCTTCAACTGTCATAGGTATTTTAACAACCATATTGGGGTGAATTTTAGCAATTTCCCGACCCTCTTCAATCATACCTTTAGCATCAACAGTAGTTGCTTTAACTTCACCGCTGATTGGACCATCAACGATAGCTGCAATCTCCTTAATAACTTCTACAAAATTCCTGCCTTCTTTTGCAATTAAAGACGGGTTTGTAGTAACACCGCAAATAACGCCCATTTCATTTGCTTTTTTGATATCCTCTACATTAGCAGTATCAATAAAAAATTTCATTTTAAAGCCCCCTTGGTTTTAGTTTTATATTTAGTTTAATTACTGAACAAATTTAAAATTTAACTGGTATGAACTTAATATCTCTATGAGGTATCTAAAACTATTACATACAAATATAATATACTATAATCAATAATATAATGCAATATAAAAATAAATATTACATAAATTTTTAAAGACAAAATACTTTTTTGTGTAAGCTCAATAATTTCATTTCATTAATTTGATAACTTCGAAAGTTAGAATTAGTTCGTTATAGTTAATTAATATAGGTAATTAGTTATGGTTAATTAGTTATAGTTAATTAGTTATAAGTTATAGGTGCTAAACATTTTTAATCTTTGATCGTTATAAACACTGAAAACTTTGACCGCATATGGTATACTAAAGCTGTAAATAAAACCAAATATTTTATAGGAGATAATAAACATGGAAAATCTGGGGTATTACTGTGGATCATATGGTTTAATTGAAGAAATGAAAATTCCAATGAATGACCGTGCCTGCTATTTCGGAGACGGTGTATATGATGCCACTTATGCAGCAAATCATATTATTTATGATTTGGATGAACATGTAGACCGTTTCTTTCATAGTGCAGAAATGATAAATATAACACTTAAATTAACAAAAAGTGAATTAAAGAATTTACTTAATGAAATGGTTATTAAAGTAGATAGTCCAGATCAATTTATTTACTGGCAGGTAACCAGAGGTACAGCACTGCGTAATCATTCGTTTCCGGATTCTGATATTCCATCTAATTTATGGATAATGATAAAACCCGGTACTATAAAAGATCTTAACCAGAAGTTTAAACTAATAACTGTAGAAGACACCCGATACCTTCATTGCAACATAAAGACTTTAAATTTATTACCCAATGTGATTGCAAGCCAAAAAGCTTTTGAAGCAGGCTGTGACGAAGCAGTATTCCATCGTGGCGAAAGAGTTACCGAATGCTCACACAGTAACATATCTATCATAAAGAACAATGTTTTAAGAACCGCCCCTTTAGATAACCTGATTTTACCCGGTATCACCAGAGGGCATTTAATTCATTTCTGCCATGATAACAACATACCTGTAGATGAATCACCATATACCCTGGATGAGTTAATACATGCAGATGAAATAATTATTACCAGTGCCGGTGCCCTGTGTATTGCCGTATCTGAGATTGATGGAATACCTGTCGGCGGTAAGGCCCCTGATATCCTGAATTTATTACAGCATGCGGCCATAACAAAATTTATACATGATACTCAAATAAAATAAATGTAAGAACATAAAGCTCTCAAGATGCATTTTGAGAGCTTAGTATTAGTATCAGTTTCTTTCTGTGAATAATTTTTCTTTCATTGGGGTTTTCATAAAGGTAATAGCCAACCATAGTATAAAGCCCATACCATCTTGCCCTGAATATACACTATTACTTAATTTTAAAAGTAAGTTATCCACAATCATGTAATAAAAAAGTGTCTTCGACACATCAGCTCCCCTAGCCCCTCATTCATGAGGGGAATCTGGGGGTTTCTTTTTTTGTCATTCTGCTTCATAATAGTCATATGAATATATTACAGAAGATTTTCAATGACAATTATGAAATAATTAAATATTCTCTTCATCCTCGTCATGTTGTTATGGAAAACATTGAAAAGATGATTAACTGCGGCGATCCTTCCTTTGGTGGTGCCATGTACGGCTGTTCCCATTGCGGTGAACTTAAATTCGTTCCTTTCCGCTGTCACTCCAAGTTTTGCCCTACCTGTGGCAGCAAATACTCCAACGATCGTTCTACCACGATATCTTTTAAGTTAATTCGTTGCACTCACCGCCACTGTGTTTTTACTATTGACGAAGAACTTCGTCACTTCTTTTTGGAAGACCGTTCCCTTCTTAACTGTCTTTTCCAGGCGGTCCGTAGCGTTGTTCTTGAACTGTTCCACAAGATGAACAAAAGTAAGAACTATGTTCCCGGTTTTGTCTGTGTTCTACATACTTTTGGCCGTCCTCTTGAATGGAATCCTCACATTCACTGTCTACTTACCGAAGGTGGATTCTCCGATGATGGATTCTGGCGTGTTGTAAAACATTTTAATTACTCTTATTTTAGAAAAGCTTTTCAGACCGCTCTTCTTAATGAAATGGAGAAGCATATCGGTCCATCTTTCAAAAAAACCAAGGCCGCCATCTACAAGAAAGATAAAAATGGTTTCTATGTTTACGCAAAACCAAATCTTTGTGACCCTAATACCGTTGTAAAATATATCAGTCGCTATCTTAGTCGTCCTGTTATTGCTACTTCAAGAATTGACTCCTACGATGGTGAAAATGTAACTTTTCATTATAACAAACATGAGGATAATTCTTATGTTCAGAAAACAATTCCTGTGTTAGATTTTATTAAGCTTCTTATCCAACACATCCCTGAAAAGAACTTTAAGATGACACGCTATTATGGTCTTTATGCTCGTCATCGCGAGTTAGATAAAAGCCTTACCAAAGCTGTACCCAAATCCAAACACAAGATAATTCTGGATTTTAATAAATGGCGTAACCTTATTCTTTTGTCCTTTGGTTACGATCCCTTGAAATGTCAAAAGTGCAATCATACCATGGAGTTTCTGGAACTCTACTATAACCACAAACGTGTATCTCTAGTTGAACTTTACGAAAGGGCAATGGCAAAGTTTCACTGCCGCTCCAGCGGTAAAGCTACTTGATTTTCTATCCCATCTGGTCCATACTTAAATCATTCTAAGATGGGAGGCACTACTAATGGATCCAAAACAACTAGAGGAACTCAGACAAAACTATATCAAAAATCCTCCAGAAGGAATGACAGCTAAGCTTGTTCGGAACATGACTGATTCTGATCTGCTCGACATGCATTATTTTCTTACCGAGGATGATGACCTTGATGAGGACGAATTTGAAGAGGGTTTTTATATCTTCTAGCAATCTCGTCTGTTTCCTATGCCCGCTTATAGCGGGCATATTTAATACACAGGTTCTCTGGAGGAGAACTTTCCTAATAAAGAACAAAGAGTCTGGCTCGCCAGACTCTAGCGCTGACGCACTGTCACGACAGTGACAATCTTCCTTAAGTGCGTCATGCGCATCCTGCCTGGAAGGCTTTTTTATTGCATAGGTAAGGTCGAAGAAGTTTCCTATGCAATAAAAAAAGACTATAATGTTTATAGTCTTAATGGTTATTCATTATAGAAAATAATGAGACATCCGGGATTCGAACCCGGGACACCTTGATTAAAAGTCAAGTGCTCTACCGACTGAGCTAATATCCCATACTTATTGAGACACTAATGATATTCATAATAAATATAATTATGTACTTCGTATGTCCAATAAAAAATGCCCAGAGCCGGAATCGAACCAGCGACACGAGGATTTTCAGTCCTCTGCTCTACCGACTGAGCTATCTGGGCAAGGCCAACTTCGTTGACCACCAAAGAACTTACATTCTTCTCGGGTTAACGAAAACTATTCAGTTTTCGAATTGCGGGGATAGGATTTGAACCTATGACCTTCGGGTTATGAGCCCGACGAGCTTCCAGACTGCTCCACCCCGCGACAATATTTTTTTGTATGTTTGTTCTATGTTTCATAAAACAAATGGATGGAGAAGGATTCGAACCTTCGAAAGCGTCGCTAACAGATTTACAGTCTGCCCCCTTTGGCCACTCGGGAATCCATCCATATATACAAGATATTTACCATCTTAGTATCAATTTAAAGAGTATAATAATATTAATTACACATTTTAGGTGAATTTTTTCACCTAAGCCGACGATCGGACTCGAACCGATAACCTGCTGATTACAAGTCAGCTGCTCTGCCAATTGAGCCACGTCGGCAACATTACGCTTAGTTATTGTTAATAAGTGGGACCTATAGGGCTCGAACCTATGACCCTCTGCTTGTAAGGCAGATGCTCTCCCAGCTGAGCTAAGATCCCATATTCTAACTAAACGACCCAGAAGGGACTCGAACCCTCGACCTCCGCCGTGACAGGGCGGCGCTCTAACCAACTGAGCCACTAGGCCAATACTTGACTTACACTAACACATTAAAACCATCCATTTATATTCATGAACAAATACCTTATAGGATATTCCAAAGAACAACCTATTTTTTGGTCAAGCCCTCGACCTATTAGTATTAGTCAGCTCCATGCATTACTGCACTTCCACCTCTAACCTATCCACCTTGTCGTCTTCAAGGGGTCTTACTGCTTTCGCATGGGATATCTTATCTTAAGGGGGGCTTCACGCTTAGATGCCTTCAGCGTTTATCCCTTCCCGACTTGGCTACTCGGCCATGCACTTGGTAGTACAACCGATCCACCAGAGGTCAGTCCAACCCGGTCCTCTCGTACTAAGGTCAGCTCCTCTCAAATATCCTACGCCCGCGCCGGATAGGGACCGAACTGTCTCACGACGTTCTGAACCCAGCTCGCGTACCGCTTTAATGGGCGAACAGCCCAACCCTTGGGACCTACTACAGCCCCAGGATGCGATGAGCCGACATCGAGGTGCCAAACCACTCCGTCGATGTGAACTCTTGGGAGTGATAAGCCTGTTATCCCCAGGGTAGCTTTTATCCGTTGAGCGATGGCAATCCCACTTTATACCACCGGATCACTAAGTCCTACTTTCGTACCTGCTCCACCCGTCGGTGTCGCAGTCAAGCCTTCTTCTGCCTTTGCACTCTGCGAATGGTTTCCAACCATTCTGAGAAGACCTTTGAGCGCCTCCGATACCCTTTCGGAGGCGACCGCCCCAGTCAAACTCCCCACCTGACATTGTCCACTGCCCGGATCACGGGCACATGTTAGAAATCCAATACTGCAAGGGTGGTATCCCAACAGCGGCTCCACTACGACCGGGGTCATAGTTTCATAGCCTCCCACCTATCCTGTGCATGCAATACCGAATCCCAGTATCAAGCTAGAGTAAAGCTCCATGGGGTCTTTCCGTCCTGGCGCAGGTAACCAGCATCTTCACTGGTATTTCAATTTCACCGGGTGCATTGTCGAGACAGTGCCCAAATCATTACGCCTTTCGTGCGGGTCGGAACTTACCCGACAAGGAATTTCGCTACCTTAGGACCGTTATAGTTACGGCCGCCGTTTACTGGGGCTTAAGTTCAACGCTTCGGATTGCTCCTAACATCTCCCCTTAACCTTCCAGCACCGGGCAGGCGTCAGCCCATATACTTCACCTTTCGGTTTTGCATAGACCTGTGTTTTTGCTAAACAGTTGCTTGGGCCAATTCTCTGCGGCCTGTATTGCTACAGGCACCCCTTCTCCCGAAGTTACGGGGTTATTTTGCCGAGTTCCTTAACAATGCTTCTCCCGTCGGCCTTAGGATTCTCTCCTCATCCACCTGTGTCGGTTTACGGTACGGGCTTATATAAAACAATAGCGGCTTTTCTTGGCAGTTCGCTCACCAGCTTCCCTACTTATAGTTTCGGTCCGCGTCACGTCTTCGTATTGTATGACGGATTTGCCTGCCACACTACTATCCCGCTTGCACCGGTCTTTCCATTCCCGGCTCTGGCTTTCTCTCTGCGTCCCCACAGTTCTGTTTATATAAGGTACAGGAATTTCAACCTGTTGTCCATCGACTACGTCTTTCGACCTCGCCTTAGGTCCCGACTTACCCAGAGCAGATCAGCTTTACTCTGGAAACCTTGGATATTCGGCCTAGAAGATTCTCACTTCTATCTCGCTACTCATTCCGGCATTCTCTCTTCTTAACACTCCACGGCTCCTTACGGTACCGCTTCGTCGCAGTTAAGAATGCTCCTCTACCAATTGCATAAATGCAATTCCACAGCTTCGGTGTCGTGTTTTAGCCCCGGACATTTTCGGCGCAGGACCTCTCGACTAGTGAGCTATTACGCACTCTTTTAATGTATGGCTGCTTCTAAGCCAACATCCTAGTTGTTTTCGAAATCCCACATCCTTTTCCACTTAACACGCACTTTGGGACCTTAGCTGGTGGTCTGGGCTTTTTCCCTTTTGACTACCCAACTTATCTC
>NZ_CP121445.1:0-10000 GCF_029689925.1 Anaerocolumna sp. AGMB13025 | reverse complement strand
TGATATGTTCTAATTCTGAATGATTTTCAATGTTTCTGATCAAGGCTTTTTTGGCTAGTATAGTACACTTTTCGAAACTACCGCCAATACCGACACCTATAACCATTGGTGGACAGGCATTGGGACCGGCTAATGAAACCGTTTCTAAAACAGCTTTTTTTACTCCCTCTACTCCATCTGAAGGTTTTAACATATATACTCTGCTCATATTTTCGCTTCCAAACCCTTTGGGAGCAATCGTTATTTCTATATTGGTTCCGGGCACAATTTCATAATGGAGGATTCCAGGTGTATTATCTTTTGTATTGACTCTAATAAGAGGATCTCCAACTACAGATTTTCTTAAATATCCTTCTTCATAACCTTCTCGTATACCCTCATTAATGGCATCATTAAGGTTAATTCCTTCAATATGGACATCCTGTCCAATTTTTATAAATACAATTGCCATTCCGGTATCCTGGCAAATTGGAATATGATCTGCTTTGGCAATTCTCATATTTTCATCTAGCTGCTCAAGAATTTGCCTGCCTATATTGGAGCGTTCTGTCTTAATTGAGTTTCTGACTGCCTTCTCCATATCTTGAGAGAGATTATAATTTGCTTCGATACACATTTCTTTAATATTTTGTATAATTACATCCGTATGAATTATTTTCATATAGTATTCCTTTCATGAGATTTAAAGTATTTAGTTTTTAGTTTTGTATTTGGTATTTAATTTTTGGTATTTATTTTGGGTATTTATTTTTGCTATTTAGCATTTTGAGTAATACTGAGTATTTTAAAAAATAAGCCCCACCCTAATACCCTGAAAAAGTATACTATGAATACTATATTCAGATCTTTTTAGTATTTAGGTTAAGGCTTATCTTAATTAATCCTAGATGAATAACTTAGAATTACATATTTTTAAGTGCTAATATCCTACAGTTTGAAATTCTGACAAACAGTTAGCAAGCAGTCATCAACAATCTGCAACAGTCAACAAACTGGATTTACGTAATTTTCTCTTCTGTTATTGATTTAAACCAATTTTAAAGTTTGACATAAATAAATATTTGATAGCACTTTCATTATTCATCTGCAGACCAAAACTTGAATTGTTATTCATTTTCAATATCTGCTTCACTTTCATCTTCCGGTCTTTCACTATCCTGATCAATGTCTAAATCATCCTCATAATCCTCATCTTCCTCTAACTGACTCTCTCCTGGATAAGTATTATTTGAAGTTTCATCTTCTAATTCCTGTTCCAGTTGTTTGATCACGTCTTCTTCTGAATTTTGAGTATTATTATCCCTGACTTTTGCTATACTAGCTACAGTTATATCAGCATCCATATCTATTAACTTAACACCGGAGGTGATACGTCCAAGATTTGATATGCCGTTTACGGCTAACCGTATTAATATGCCTTCTGTCGTAATAATCATGATTTCATTTTCTTCATTTACAGCTTTAACGCCTATAACATAACCGGTTTTTTCGGTTATCTTATAGCATTTTACACCTTTACCGCCTCTTCTTTGTACAGAAAATTCATCCATGCCGGTTCGTTTTCCCATACCTTTTTCTGAAACAAATAACAAATATTCACCCTGAGTACTTAACTGCATTCCAATTATTTCGTCATTGTCATCCAGGTTCATACCAATAACACCCATAGAGGTCCGGCCTGTTTTCCTTACATCTTTTTCATTAAAACGGATACATTGTCCATTCTTAGTTACTAGAATAATATCTTTTTTATTATTGGTTGCTTTTACTTCGATTAATTCATCATCTTCTCGGAGATTAATAGCCTGTAACCCTGTCTTTCTTATATTCTCATATTCTTTGATTGGAGTTTTCTTTACAATTCCTTTTTGGGTTGCCATGAATAAATATTTATTATTCTGGTACTCTTTTAAAGGAATTATTGAAGTAATCCTCTCCTCTGGCAGCAATTGAAGTAGATTTATTATAGCCGTACCTCTGGCTGTCCTTCCGGATTCCGGAATTTCATAGGCCTTTAGACGGTAAACCCTTCCCTTGTTGGTAAAGAACATAATGTAATGATGTGTTGTTGTCATTAACAGCTCCTCAATGAAATCTTCATCGATGGTCTGCATTCCCTTTATACCTTTTCCGCCACGGTGCTGGCTCTTAAAATTATCCACCGTCATTCTCTTTATGTAACCTAAACGGGTCATAGCGAGAACGGTATTTTCATTGGGAATTAAATCCTCCGTAGACAAATCATCTTCATCGAATCCGATGGAAGTCCTTCTGTCATCACCATATTTATCACGAATGATAGTTATCTCCTCTTTAATAACGGTGAGGAGCTTTTTCTTGTCATTTAATATTGCGTTGTATTCAGCGATTTTTTCCATTAATTCCGCATATTCAGCTTCCAGTCTTTCTCGTTCCAAGCCGGTTAATGCACGAAGTCTCATGTCAATGATTGCCTGGGCCTGAACATCGCTTAAAGCAAATCTTTCGATTAATTTTTCTTTGGCAACATTACCGCTTCTGGAAGAACGGATAATACTGATGACTTCATCTATGTTATCTAAGGCAATTAACAAGCCTTTTAAAATATGGGCTCGTTCTTCTGCCTTGTTTAAATCATATCTTGTCCTTCTGGTAACTACTTCTTCCTGGTGCAGTAAGTAATATTTTAACATATCATGAAGATTAAGAACCTGGGGAACATTATTTACCAGGGCAATCATAATTACACCAAAAGTATCCTGCATCTGGGTATGTTTATATAACTGGTTTAATAAGACATTGGCATTGACATCCCGGCGGAGTTCAATACAAATTCTCATACCCGTACGGTCAGACTCATCCCTGAGTTCTGTTATTCCGTCAATTTTCTTTTCTTTCACCAGTTCTGCAATTTTTTCGATTAGTCTTGCTTTATTAACCATGTAGGGAAGTTCCGTTACTACAATGCGGTTCTTGCCGTTTGCCATGGCTTCAATATCGGATACCGCCCTTACTTTTATCTTTCCACGGCCGGTACGGTATGCTTCATTAATACCCCTGACACCTAAAATACTTGCTCCGGTGGGAAAATCAGGACCTTTTATAATTTCCAACAGCTCCTCTATAGAGGTATCTCTGTCTTCTGTTATGTTATTATCTATCATTTTAAGGACTGCATCAATAACCTCCCTCAGATTATGAGGAGGAATATTGGTTGCCATACCAACAGCAATTCCGGATGTTCCATTAACTAATAAATTGGGATATCTGGAGGGAAGTACCGTTGGTTCTTTTTCTGTTTCATCAAAGTTTGGTATAAAATCAACCGTATCTTTATTGATGTCTGATAACATCTCCATGGAAATCTTGCTTAAACGTGCTTCGGTATAACGCATTGCGGCAGCTCCGTCACCATCCACGGAACCAAAATTACCGTGACCGTCAATTAAAGGATATCTAGTTGAAAAATCCTGAGCCAGTTTTACCAATGCTTCATAGATAGAGCTGTCACCGTGGGGATGATATTTACCCATGGTATCACCGACAATACGGGCACATTTACGGTGCGGCTTGTCAGGACCATTGTTTAACTCTATCATTGCATATAATATTCTTCTTTGCACCGGCTTCAGACCATCTCTTACATCGGGAAGTGCACGGGATGCGATTACGGACATGGCATAATCAATATATGATGTTTCCATTGTCTTTTTCAGATCGACCTCATGAACTTTGTCAAAGATATTCTCGTCCATTTATTCTCCTCCATCTATTATGTTAACCTGCTTTTTAACCTATATGGATACTTCCGTACCAGTAGGTTGAGGTAATATATTATATATCCAGATTTTTAACATACTTTGCATTGGTTTCTATAAATTCTCTTCTTGGTTCAACTTTATCTCCCATTAAGGTGGTAAATGTCAAATCAATTTCAGAAGATTCCTCTTCATCTATGGTTACCCGAAGAAGGACTCTTTTTTCCGGATCCATGGTAGTATCCCAAAGCTGTTCGGCATCCATTTCGCCTAAACCTTTGTATCTCTGGATTTTATTATTGGAATCACGTCCGATTTCAGTTAAAATTTCATTTAATTCTTCGTCACTGTAAGCATATTTTACAAATTTACTTTTTTCAACTTTGTAAAGCGGTGGTTGAGCCATATAAACATGACCGTTTTTAATCAGATCCGGCATGAAACGATAAAAGAAAGTAAGGAGCAGAGTACTGATATGGGCACCATCCACGTCCGCATCGGTCATTATTATTATTTTATGGTAACGCAATTTGGCAATATCGAAATCATCTGATATTCCTGTTCCAAAGGCCGTAATCATTGCTTTGATTTCATTGTTGACTAATATTTTATCAAGCCTTGATTTTTCAACATTTAAGATTTTTCCCCTTAAAGGAAGAATTGCCTGGGTAGCCCTGGATCTGGCTGTTTTGGCGGAACCTCCCGCGGAATCACCCTCTACAATATAGATTTCACAGTTCTTTGGATCCTTATCGGAGCAGTCCGCTAGTTTACCGGGCAGACTCATGCCTTCTAGAGCTGTTTTTCTTCTGGTTAGATCCCTTGCTTTACGTGCAGCATCTCTTGCCCGCTGAGCCAAAACAGCTTTTTCCAGTATGGTTTTGGCAATTCCCGGATTCTGTTCCAGAAAGTAAGTTAACTGTTCACTTACAATACTGTCAACTGCTCCACGCGCTTCACTGTTTCCCAATTTTTGCTTGGTTTGTCCTTCAAACTGGGGTTCCGGTATTTTGATGCTGATAATTGCGGTTAGCCCTTCTCTGATATCTTCACCGCTTAAACTGGCTTCGTTTTCTTTTAAGTATTTTAAATTTCTTGCGAAATCATTAAAGGTTTTTGTCAATGCATTCTTAAAACCGGTAAGGTGTGTTCCGCCTTCCGGAGTGGTTATATTATTTACAAAACTGTAACAACCTTCCGTGTAAGAACTGTTATGCTGCATGGCAACTTCAACATAGACGTCCTCCTTACTTCCTTCACAGTATAAAACATCCGTGTACAAAGGATCCTTATGTCTGTTTAAGTATTCGACATATTCCTTAATACCGCCGGCATAATGAAATTCTTTGACTACAGGGGTTTCTTCCCTGTCATCTTTTAATATTATCTTTAAATTCTTGGTCAGAAAGGCCATCTCACGAAGTCGCTGTTTTAAGACCTCGTAATCATAAACGGTTTCTTCAAAAATCTCCTTATCCGGTAAAAAAGTAACTGTTGTACCTGTTCTGTCAGTATCACCAATTACTTCTAAGGGCTTAGCCACTTTGCCTCTTTCATATCGTTGCTTATGAATTTTACCGTCTAAATATATCGTTACTTCCAGCCACTCGGATAAAGCATTCACAACGGATGCACCTACGCCATGAAGTCCACCGGAAACTTTATATCCTCCGCCGCCAAACTTTCCGCCTGCATGGAGGATTGTAAATACTACTTCAACAGCCGGTATCCCTTTTTTATGGTTAATCCCTACCGGTATTCCACGCCCATTATCAATTACAGTAACGGAATTATCTTTATTAATTATTACTTCAATCCTGTCACAGATTCCTGCTAACGCTTCGTCAACTGCATTATCAACAATTTCATAAACCAAATGATGCAGGCCTTTTGAAGATGTACTGCCAATATACATACCAGGCCTTTTTCTTACTGCTTCTAAACCTTCCAGTATTTGGATTTGATCTGCACCGTATTCTGTACTCATAAATTGCCTCCTGTTTTTCTATGGATGAATTCCAATGTAAAAGTATTTTCGTTCTTAACTGTTCCTTCTACTACCCGGTAAATAGTATCGCAATCCATCCGGTTTGCGATAAATTCCTCAAGGCCTGTACAAGTGATAATAGTCTGGATACCCTGAATACTATTTAGTAAATAGTTCTGCCTTTTTCTGTCTAGTTCCGATAACACATCATCCAGTAATAAAATTGGTTTGTCATTGGTTATCTTTTTCACTAATTCGATTTCAGCAAGTTTAAGGGATAAGGCTGAGGTTCTTTGCTGACCCTGGGATCCAAACCTGCGGATGTCAATATCCCCATTTAAAAAACTTATGTCATCCCTGTGAGGTCCAACATTGGTCATTTTAAGAGAAATGTCTCTTTCTCTGGAACTGGTAAGTTTATCTGCAAACTCTTTAACACTTACATTGGGTTCATAATTTATCCTTAATTGTTCTTTATCACCGGACAGCTTTTTATGTATATCGTATACGATTTCATTTAACTGTTTAATAAAAAGATTTCTTCTTTGTATGATCTGGCTGCCATATTCCACCAGCTGCATATCCCATATACTAAGTGTATCCAGTAATTTCCTGTTAAAACTAATCTGTTTTAATAAATTATTTCTTTGGCTGATAACTTTATTATAGTTCGTTAGATTATATAAATAAACTTTATCTAACTGGCATAATTCAAGATCAATAAATCTTCTTCTTTCTGACGGACCGTTTTTTATGATACTTAAATCTTCCGGAGAAAAAAATACAATATTAACAATACCGAATAATTCACTGGATTTTTTAATCGGCAATCCATCAATAGCCACGCCTTTTGGTTTGTTTTTCTTAAGATGCATGTCTATTTTGTGTGATATAGTATCCCGGTCTACAAGAATCCTTATATGGGATTCCTCCTTATCCAGCTTGATAATTTCCTTGTCTTTGCTTCCTTTGTGAGACTTTGTTGTACCACAGACATAGATTGATTCTAAAATATTGGTTTTTCCCTGAGCATTATCACCGTATAAAATATTAATGCCGTTATGAAATTCCATAAAAAGATTATTATAATTTCTGTAATCTTTTAATTCAAGGGTTTTGATATACATTTAAACACCACTATTCCGATTATTTTTCAATCTTAATTGTCTCATCATTGAACTCTACAACATCACCATCATATAATTTCTTACCTCTTTGTGTTTCTATATTCCCATTCACTTTAACCAATCCATCCTGGATAACGGCTTTAGCATCTACTCCGGATTCAACTAAACCAGCTGCTTTTATCGCCTGACCTAATTTTATGAACTCTTCTCTTAATTTTATTATCTGCATATAAAAATCCATGCCTTTCCAGACCTTGATTCAACCATATATTTACAATAACTGATTGGACTTCAAGCCATAATTCATAATCAGCAAGAAACATATTTCTGTTTTCTGCTTTATTATCGTCAATTTTATTATAATATAAAACAATATTATTAATCTATAATCCGAAAGGCTTATAGATTACTATTGTACTGCAGAATTAAAATTTACCGGAAGTATCAGGTAAATATAAGATTCTTCTTTATCCCTGATAAAACATGGGGCTTTTGGATTTATTAAGTAAATGTCGATATCTTCATCATCGATTACCCTTAAGGCATCAATTAAAAATTTTGGATTAAATCCGATCAGGATGTCTTTCCCTTCTTTTGTGATGTCGATTTCTTCATCCATGGAACCGATGGTGGAATTAATTTTAAGTTCCATGTTTTTATCATCTATCTTTACAATAATTGGCTTTTTCTCAGTTTCTTTGATTAATAGTGTTGCTCTGTCGATACAGCTTAGTAATTCTTTTTTATTGATGGTTACTTTGGTTTCATAATCACTGGATAACATCTGATTGATTTTATAATATTCTCCTTCGATTAACCTGGATAATACTATGGTATCATCAAACTCAAAGATGATATGCTTATCCGTAAAGAATAAACTTACTTCATCTGTAAATTCACCTGACAATATTTTACTTACTTCAATTAAAGTTTTACCCGGAACGATTACTTTTAGATCATTGTATTGTTCTTTTAAGGTTATTTTACGGATTGATATTCTGTGTCCGTCAAGTGAGACTACTTTTAATTCATTGCCGTTAATCTCAAATAATTCTCCAGTCATGATTTTATTGCTTTCATTATCGGATATGGAGAATACGGTCTGTCTGATAACTTCCTTTAGTGTAAATTGTGATAATGTAACAGCATCACTTTTCTCAATGTTTGGAAGATACGGGAATTCTTCTCCGCTTTTACCGGATATGGTAAACTTGGCTTTTTCACATATTATAGTTAATAGATAATTACTGTCGGTATCTATTGTTACATCATTATCTGGTAGTTTCCTAATAATTTCAGAAAATACTTTAGCATTAACGGCTACGGTTCCGTTATCTATGATATCTCCTTTCACTAAAGTCTCAATTCCCAGTTCCATATCATTGGCAACTAATTTTATAGTATCATTCTTAACTTCAATAATCAGACATTCTAGTATAGGCATCGTAGATTTTGCTGGAACTGCTTTTAAAACTATATTAACACGGTTAAGTAGTTCAGTTTTGGTACAAACGATCTTCATAATTGTGTATAACTCCCTTCGCGGTTTTCATGTAAATATATATAATAAAATTTTCTAGCAGTAGTAATAGGCGCTGTTAATTTGTGTATAAGTACCTCAATCCCATACAAACAAAGGATTCAGGGAAAGGATAACCTTGTGATAAAAATAAATGAAAAATTGTATGAAAAATTTGGCTTAAAAATAAACTTTAAGTTATCCAAGGGCAAATCACATGAGAATAACAACTTACTAACAGTGGTTTGTGGAAAAAAATAAACCTTTATTAAGGATTGATTTTCTTGGTTAAAACCTCTATGGTATTTTGCATGCCAGGATCCTTCTTTATATTCGTTTCGACTTTGTCTATTCCGTGAAGAACAGTGGTATGATCTCTGTTTCCCATTATTTTACCGATATCCGACAGGGAAAAATCCGTTAATTTACGGCATAAATACATGGCAATTTGTCTGGGGTAAGCTATGTTCCTACTCTTGTTGACAGAATAGATATCGGTAGATGTAAGATTAAAATGTTCCGCAATAACATCTATAATTAAGGCTGGTGTTATCTGCTTTTTATCATCCGGTGAAATAAGATCTTTTAAGGCTTCTTCCGCAAGTGTAACATTAACTTCCTGTTTCTTTAAACGGGAAAGGGCCACTATCTTAGTTAGGGCACCTTCCAGTTCTCGAATATTAGATTTAACATTGGTGGCTATATATTTCATTACTTCATTATCGATCTGAAGCCCGTCCAACTCTTCCTTTTTCTTAAGAATAGCCATTCTAGTTTCATAATCCGGCTGCTGGATATCTACGGTTAAGCCCCATTCAAAACGGGAACGAAGTCTTTCTTCCAGAGTAAGGATATCTTTGGGCGGCTTATCACTCGATATGATAATCTGCTTTTTGGATTCATGGAGAGTATTAAAGGTATGGAAAAATTCTTCCTGTGTACTTTCTTTTCCTATAATAAATTGAATATCATCAATTAAGAGAACGTCTATATTACGGTATTTTTCCCTGAATTCTGTGGGAGTTGTATTCACATTACGGATGGATTCAATTAATTCATTGGTGAATTTTTCACTGGTCACGTACATTACTTTACTGTTGGCGTTCTGTTCTAATATATAATGAGCTATGGAGTGCATCAAATGAGTTTTACCAAGTCCAACACCTCCATAGATAAACAGCGGATTATAGATTTCAGCCGGGGACTCGGCTACAGCTAAAGATGCCGCATGTGCAAGGTTATTATTGGCTCCTACTACAAAAGTATCGAAGGTATATCTGGGATTTAAAAAAGATAAGCTGCTTTTCTGATTTTTATTGATAGCAGCCGCAGCGGTTTCATTTTTATTTTTAACAGGTTCGATTTGACTTTCTAATATGAATTCCAATTCGTAATTGTGATTCATAATTTCAGTAATTGCTACCTTTAGAGGAATTCCGTACTTTCTGCTTATGAAATTTTTACTGTCAGGGCCGATCATTTTGTCATCTATGGATATGGTAATTAAATTATCTTTTACGGAATATACTTTCAAAGGAAGTAACCAGGTCTTAAAAGAAACATCGGTCACACAATGTTCGATTTTGAGATATTCCAGTATTTCGTCCCATTTATCTTGTATTTCATTCAT